>CANLSF010000001.1 GCA_947493695.1 uncultured Kiloniellaceae bacterium
ATCACCCGGTTCAGCACCTCGGGGATCCGCGAGGCATCGCGGACTTCTTCCTGATAGCAGACCATGTCGCGGAACAGAGCCATCTGCTCGACTTCCTGGAAGCCGCCCTGACCGATGGTCTTGTTGGCGGCCTGCGGGGTCACCAGCAGCATCGGGGTGTGGTTCCAGTAGGCGGTCTTGATCGGTGTGACAAAGCCGGTGATACCCGGACCGTTCTGGGCGATGGCCATGGCCATCTTGCCGGTCGCACGGGTGTAGCCGTCACAGATCATGCCCGCGTTGGTCTCGTGCGCGCAGTCCCAGAAGCTGATACCAGCCTTGGGAAACAGATCCGAAACCGGCATCATCGCTGAACCGATAATTCCAAATGCATGCTCAATACCATGCATCTGCAAAACCTTCACAAAGGCTTCTTCCGTCGTCATCTTCATAGTCGTAATCCCTCTCGTAGTCGTTTTTTGGCGGAAGAGTTTTTGCCTCGCGCCGCTGAAACAGGTTTCTTGTTTGCTTTCTATCCGGCGGTCACTTCCGCTTCTCGTCGTTCAGGTAGTACCAGACATACATCGCGCGCTGCCCCATGCGCCGGAACGGTGTCAGAACGCCGTGACTGGGCAGGGGCGAGGTAAAGATCGGCAGGTTCAGTCCATCCCCTTTCCCGGCCACCATCTGGGCCATGCGGCGCCCGGCCTGCGCCGAGTACATCACACCGTTCCCGCCATAACCCAGCGCGTAGAAAATCGACTGCTTGGGGTCGGGCTGAAAAATCCTGGGCATCATATCGTGACTGACGTCCACCCATCCCCACCAGGAGTAGTCCAGATCGATCCCGCGCAGAGCCGGAAACTTCCGATATAGACCTTCCTGCAGCATCGCCAAGTGCTTCGGGTTCTCCGCATCCGCACCCGTGATCGCGCTGCGGCTGCCGATCTGAACCCGCCCGTCGGGAAGTTGCCGGTAGTAGTGGCGCAGGGTCCGCGTATCGGTCAGGACCATATTGGTCTTGAAGTTACAGGCCTCGCGCTCGTCATCGGTGAGCGGCCGGGTCACAATAGAATTGGACAGTACCGGCATCAGCCGGTTCTTTGTCCGGTTATGCAGACCCGGCGGTGTGTATCCGGCGGTCGCCAGCGCAACGGCTCGGGCGCGGACCGTGCCACCGGGTGTGGTCAGGTGATGAACGCCGTTGACCGTTTTCCAGCCCATGACAGGACTGGAGGGATGAATGGTCGCGCCCAGTTTCCGCGCCAGCTTCATATACCCGAAGGCCAGTTTCGCCGCATGAATACCGATACCGTCCGGCTCGTGCATTGCCGCAATGCCTTCGGCTTCCCTGACGTAATCCTGATGCAGCTCGTCGCGCGACAGAACCCGGGTGCCGTAGCCGAAGGCCTTATTCAGCAACTCGGATTCATCCTCGATCATCTTCTTCATGCGCTGATTGTGGGCGATATAAAGATGCCCGCCCCGCTGCGGGTCGCAGTCGAAATCATCCGAAAGAATCAGATCGCGGAAGACGTCGAAAGCCTCGGAGATTTCCGCATGAAGGCCCTTGGCAACATCCAGGCCCCAGCGTTTGATCCATTGAGAGCGCTTTAAACGGCCTGAAGAGATCTGCGCCTGTCCGCCGTTGCGGGTGCTGCAGCCCCAGGCAATGGTGTTGGCTTCAAGGACCGCAGCTTTGATGCCGTGCTCCTTGGCCAGATGGATCGCGCAGCTCAGGCCGGTGTAGCCGGAGCCGACAACGACCACGTCCACGTCGGTGTCCTGTGAAATTGGGCCGTCGTCCTCGGGCGGCGCACCCGCCGTCCCGACCCAGTAGGTCGGCGCGTAATCGCGGTTATGACCGGGACCTCTGTCGACGAGCGGATCATAACGCGGATCGTAACTGCTTTTCGGCCAGTGCTTCGGACGCTTGTCGCCCGGCACGGAGGTGTCTCTTGTCAAAGTGCTTTGATCGGCCATCAGATGTTCTCCTGACGGAGGCATCGCGCCCCGGAGTTCCGTGACGACGGACACGGCGTATTACGCCTTGAAAACGGGGCGGTTCTTGCGAAGCGCCTGTTTGACGACGATTTTGCCGTTGCGGACCGTGAAGAGATCGGCCCCTTCGGCCTCAACGCGCATACCGTCCTTGTCGGTGCCGCTGAAGGTCCACTCGGAGACCGCGCGATCCTCGTAGACAAAGTGGCTGTGATGGTCCCAGTGCGCATCCGGCATAGCCGCCCAGACTCCGGAGAAGGCCGCCGCAATCGCTTCCGCGCCTTCGATCCTGGAGCCATAGACCTCCGGCCCACCAACAGGGAAGAAAACACAGTCATCGGCAAAGGCCTTCATGACACCCTCAACGTCGTGCTTGTTGAAAGCGTCGAACGTGGCGACGAGGTCCTCGACGGTAATCTGCTTGCTGCCCGAAGTCATCGGCGTGTCCTTCCCTGCTTGTACTCTCATTGAAAAAGCCGCTACTCCAGAGCTCCTCTGGCCGGCGCCGGGAAAATGACGACAGCCGTGCACATCGGATAGGGCCAGTTCGATAGTTCGTTAGAGCCAATATTACATTGTCGGCGGCAAAAGCCAGACACCGAGACAACTGGATCTAGTGATTCTGGAAACTGGATCTATATCGAATGTGCCGACAAGCGTGCCTGCACGGACAGAAATTTACAAAAAAAGCCCCTGTACACGAAGTACAGGGGCCGAAGTTTGGAGTGGACGTTCACGTGAATTCGGCTGCAAGGGGACTTGCAGGTTAGGATCCGCTAGTCGCGCAGAATCGGGTAGGCATAGTCATAAACAAGATCGCTCGCCCGGGCCGGCTCATGGCAGGCGATGCATTCAGCTTTGTAGTCTTTCGTGGTAGCCTGCGTCGTGTTGTCAGCAGCAAAGAACGACCAACCCCAACCGTCACCCCAGTTCTTGTTACCCGGGAAGCGTCCCTGCGTATCTTTGACCATCACAAAGTAACCTGCTGTGGACGCCGCACTGGTGGCCGTGCCGGTGGTCAGACTCTCGGTCTTGCCATTGAAAAGCTCTTTCACCAGAACCGTGCCATCCGGAAACTTCCCGTCCCGGCGGTAGCCCTCAACAGAACTGCGCGGTGCGTAAACAACGTGAAGCCCCGTCTCCCCGCCGGTATCTGCATCACCGACAACCGACCAGGCGCCCAGCATCAAATAATCCGAACGGAAATTCTCAGGAACACGGATGGCTCCATCATCGGAAACCGCATCCGGTGCATAGCTTTTCTTGGCCATCTGGCCATACGCCGCACTGCCTGCCACGCCAGCCAGGGTCAGGAGGCTGATCGCGCTCACGGTTAGTAGTCTTGCACTGTTTCGCATTACAGGATGTCTCAACTTCTTGTTTTCGAAGCTTGAACCCCGGACCGGCCAATGTTGTCCGGCCGGGATATTCAAGCCGTTTTTTTAAATTTGGAAACTGGAGAGCCTGTCACGAGATAACGGAATGCCACTTATGCGTTTCCGTTCCCATCCGGCTCTCCAATCAAGCTTTAGAGTCAGGCAGCACGCGCATCCTGAGGTGTCTGAACCACCGGAAAGTCGATGTCGGTTTCGGCAATATGATTGAAGTAGTTGGTGAAGAGATTGACACCGATGTGCGTGACGATCTCGATCACCTCGCCTTCGCTGAAGCCAACTGCGCGCAACGACTGAATGTCGGAATCTTCAACCCGCCCCCGCGTCGCGACGCTACGACGTACAAAGGACAGGGCGGCCTGGACTTTCGCATCGCTGGATTGTCCATGAAGACTGTTGGCGAGCTCCTCGGCGCTCACACCGGCACCCTTACCGATAGCCGTATGGGCCGAAGCGCAATAGTCACAGCCATTGGCGCCAGCAACGGCCAGGGCAATCTGCTCGCGCAGTCCGGCTGGCAGCTGACCTTTGCCAAGAGAAGCGTTCAAGGCCAGGAAGCCCTCCAGCACCTTCGGCGACTGCACCATCGTGGCAAAGATATTCGGGACAATACCCAGCGCAGACTGGACAGAGTCGAGGAGGTCTTTGGTCTCGCCGGTCGCCGTCGCGTGATCGACAGGTTGAATACGTGGCATAGGGAAAACTCCTTCTAATTTTTTAACTCTACGAACTCAGGTTTTTGCAGGAACAGGACAGGGCCTTGCCTGCGGAACATTCGATATGGAGACAGATCTGTCTCTTTCAAGAACAAAAAGACACAGATCTGTCTCCCTCGTCAAGCATGATGCTTAAAGAGGGCGTTCACTCTCTCGTGATTTAAAAAAGCCTAAAGTTTCGCGCAACGAGGTAGAGAGCAGTGAGAGTTGCAGGACAGGACATGAAGGCCTATATAGAGACAGGTCTGTTTCCAACCTGAGTCGAGTTATGGCGCTACAGCAACGGCGAGAAGTCTTAATTGACACCGCAATCGAGCTCTTTGCGGAGCACGGTTATCACGCGACCGGAATCGACACGATTCTGGCAAAGTCAGGCGTGTCGAAGAAGACCCTCTACCGGCACTTCCGCTCCAAAGACGAATTGATTCTGGCGGCACTTAAGAAATACGACAGTCAGTTCCGCAACAGCTTCATGCGCCAAATTGAAGAGCGCGCCGGAACGCCGCGAGAACGTCTGCTGGCGGTCTATGATGTCGCGGCCCACTGGTTCGAGCAGAGTAATTTCTATGGCTGCATGTACATAAATGCGATTGGCGAATTTTCGGATTCGGGCACCGCAATCCGGCAAGTCTGCAAGGACTTCAAATCGCAGATCCGCAATTACATCGAAGATCTCTGCCGCAGCATGGGTGCCGAAAACCCTGTCGAGCTCGCCGAAGAGCTCGCACTGCTGATGGAAGGCGCGATCGTGACCGCCCAAGTGTCTCAGAAAAGAGGCCTGGCGGCGAAAACGGCAAAAACCGCGGCGATGGCCTTGATTGGGCAAGCCATGCAGGATAAGGCTTCACCCAGAAACGAAATCCGACCATAGCTTGTGAGATTAATTGAACCACATGCGCGATCTCTTGGGCGTGACTCTCAGCGGACGTAACACGCTATTTGTTCTACTGCTTATTCTGGGCCTCTTTGCCGGTCTATTCTTGCCGAATCTGCTCTGGCTCAGTAACTCCACCCTGAAAATTTCTAACGGCAGCGCCTGGACACTCGAAAAGATCACAATCGAGGTGACAGGCGGGCGAGAAGACATCGAGTCTCTAACCGCCGGCGCAAAGACTATGGTGCTGCTGCCTGTCACCGGTGAATCGGACATGAAACTCCGATACCGGATCAAAACCGGCGAGACTTCAACTCAGCAGGAACAGGGCTGCAATGCCGGTTACATCGAAGCCGGTATGTATCACGTCATTGCCGAGATTGATGCCAGCGGCGCGGCGACCTGCAGTGTCGAGCTCGCTTCACTCAGCCGGCTTCTCGTCTTCGAAATGTTTTAAGGCCTGAGAGAATCCGGCAAAACCCACCGGCTTCCTATCCCGCCTACGATGCAATTGAACGCTTCAAAAACTTATACCCCTATACGCTTTTTGGGGAATGACCCTGCGCGCTCCAATACATAGATTCCAGTTATAAAATTGGAGGGTTCGATAATGAAACATTTATTAGCTTTAAGCTTTGCGGGCGTCGTGTCGATTGCGGCGCTTGCATCATTCGCCGCCGGCGTGACGCGCGCGGCAACGGTAATTGAAACACCATCCCTTGGCGAAAAGCATCAACCTGCCAAGCATGCGCAGGTCTCAGTCCGCTTCGTTGATCTCGAACTGATCAGGGCTACGAAAGCTCAGACTCTGCGCCCGCCAAACTGAGCAGAGCGAAGTCTTGCTCTATTTCTGTGGAAACCTGATGCCGGCTGGGCTCCCGCCACAAAAGCAGACATGGAAAACTCTATCCCAATGACCTAACTCCCGGCGCCCGGACCGAGTATTACCAAGGGTCTTCCCGCGGGTGCCGGACTTTTTTTTACGACTGTGGCCGTCTTCTCGTTACCTGGTTACGGCCGCGCGCATGTCTCGTTTTACCGGATGCGATTGAACGCGACACGCGCGAGAACTTCATTGCCGGGAAACTGGAGCGCGGGCGGAGAATCAAGATGACAAGATACCGTCGGCACCGCGGCGCCCTCGAAGTCGAAGCCATCAAAATAGCAAGCGTTTCGGCATATGTGCATTGCCTGGTGCCCGAGGATCTGAGCCTCGACCCGATCGAAGTTTCGCAGGCCTGGATGAACATTCACCTGCCGACAAACGGCGGTTATTTTCTGCGCTTCGAAAACGGCTTCACCGGCTTCATGCCCGCGGAGATGTTCGAGCGTGAGTTCGAACGGGTCTCCTAAAGTAGCGACTCACTCAGCAGGCCTGAAGACCTTGTCGAAGGATTCACGCAGCCACAGGATGGTCGCCTGAACGCGCTTTGTCTGAACCGTATCGGGATGCGCGTGCAGATGCAGGCCGCGCACCAGGGCGGGATCGCCTTCGCCCACGCGCACCAGATCCTCATCCTGTTCGGCAAGGCACATTGGCAAAAGGCCCTTGCCGATGCCGCTTCGCACAGCTTCATAGACGATACTTGCGTCGCTCGCGGTCAGCCTCACGGGCTCGTTCCGCCTTCGCAGCCGACTCTGACCGCGGGTAATCTGCGGGCGCAATGCATCTTCGTCATAGAACGAGACCCACCCGAGGGAATCGCCTTCAGCCTTGCGCGAGCGATAAACACAGTAAGGCACATCCCCGAGCTTGATTGCGAAGGCGCCGTCGCGTGGTTCGACTTCGAACCACAGTGAAAGAGAGGCCTCGCCCCGGACCAGACTGCGCGGCACATGGGAAACGGTTCGCAGATCAAGACGCGGATGCTTTTCGAGAAACGGCGCCACTGCGATGCGCGTCAGGCGCTGGATCGTCCAGGCGTTGCCAAGCAGCCGGACAATGCCAACCGGCCCCTCATCTGCAGAAGTCACGGCATCCTTGAGTTGCTCGACCCGCCGCTCCACCTCGATCGCCTTTGCAATCGCGGCCTGGCCCGCATCGGTCAGAGCAAAGCCGGTTTTGGAGCGCACGAAGAGGATAACCCCTAGATCAGCCTCCAAAGCCGACAACCTGCGCCCGGCCGTCGACTGGTCGATACCCAGCGTATACGCGGCCTGCGTCAAGGATCCGAGACGGCTAATCGCAAGCGCCACTTTTAAGTTATCCCAGTCCATACCATCAACTCCTGGAGACGTTATGCATTTTTGCATAACGCTTGTGCTGATTCTAGGGTTCAACCCCAGCAACTTTAAGTGTAACTAGATACATGATGTTACCGCCCGCTGTCATCGAAGCGCCTGTAACGATGAATTCATATATGATACAAATACATATAATACAAACGCTGAATTAACATCAGCGCACAAAAAACCACTCAGGATAGTACACTTGAATGCGGTTTTGCATGGGCGTCGCTGATTGACGCGTTGGGAGAGGTAAATGGCGCTGTCGAATCATGAAGTGCAGCTTTTGCGCGACAGCTTTCGTGATATGGCGACGAGAAGTGAACAGGCGGCGGATCGCTTCTATAAGATCCTGTTCGAGAAAGATCCCGACTCGCGCATTCTCTTTACCAATGACATCGGCCGCCAGGGCACGATGCTGATGAGCAAGCTCGGCATCATCGTCTCGGAACTGCACCATATGGAATCGCTGGCCCCCATGCTGGAGGGCCTCGCGATGCGGCACGTCGCATATGGCGTGAAGAAGGAGCATTATCCCGTTGTCGGCGACGTACTCATCCAAGTGCTCTCGGAGATGCTTGACGACGAATTCACGCCTGAAATGGAGGCTGTCTGGGTAAAGGTTTACAGCGAACTCTCGGACCTCATGACCGAGATCGCCTATCCGGACTAAGATCCGGGGCCAGGAAACGCCACGCAGCGCATTGAACCCGGCAAAGGACACTTTACCCGACTGCTGGAGTCTTCTATTTGGTGATGTGTAACCACAACGCACATCCGGTGCCGAATGACCGCCGAAGCCCACGCAAGTTCCTACTACGCCGCAACAGCAAACCGGCAAGCCGAGTATCCTGCAGTCAGCGGCGACAGCTCCTGCGACGTCTGTGTCATCGGCGGCGGCTACAGCGGGCTTTCCTCCGCCCTTCATCTGAGCGAACGGGGCTACGACGTCATTCTGCTTGAGGCAAACCGGATCGGCTGGGGTGCGTCCGGGCGGAACGGTGGACAGGTGGGCAGCGGGCAGCGTCAGGAACAGGATGTCCTGGAGGAAATGCTCGGCAAGGCAGAGGCCCGCCGCCTCTGGGATCTGGCGGAAGAATCCAAAGCGGTGGTCAAAGGCCGGATTGCCAAGCACAAAATCGACTGCGATCTTAAACCCGGCATCCTGCATGCAGCCTACAAACCCGGTGACGCGAGCGACTTCCAACCCTACGTCGAGAAACTGGAGCAGGACTATGGCTATTCACATTTGCGTGCCCTCTCCCGGGATGAGATCGGCGGGATGCTGGGAACCAGCCTCTATCACGGCGGCATCCTCGACAGCGACGCGGCACATCTGCATCCGTTGAATTATGCCCTGGGTCTCGCCCAGGCGGCCGAAGAAGCCGGGACGCGGCTTTTCGAAGCCTCACGTGTCACCGGTTACCAGGACGGCGCCGTCTGCCGGGTCGCCTGTAACGGCCATCAGATCATTGCCCACAACGTGGTACTGGCATGCAACGGCTACCTGGACAGGCTCGAACCGCGTCTGGCGGGCAAGATCATGCCGATCAACAATTTCATCCTGGCGACCGAGCCTCTGGGGGACGAACTCGCCAGGGAGATCATCCGCGACGATGTCGCAGTCGCCGACACCAAGTTCGTGATCGACTATTACCGTCTAAGTGCGGACAAACGCCTACTGTTCGGAGGCGGCGAGAATTACCGGCGCAGCTTTCCAAAAGACATCGCCGGTTTCGTGCGCAAGTACATGTTGCAGGTCTATCCGCAGTTGGAAACGACCCGGATCGACTATGCCTGGGGCGGCACGCTGGCGATTACCCTGAATCGCATGCCCGATTTCGGGCGTCTTTCCTCCAATGTCTACTTCGTTCAGGGGTTTTCCGGACACGGTGTCGCCATGGCCTCGCTGGCCGGCAAGCTGATTGCGGAAGCCGTCGCGGGCACTGCAGAGCGCTTCGACGTCTTTGCGCGGATTCCGACACGCCGCTTTCCCGGCGGCACTCTGCTAAGGTGGCCGGGACTCGTGCTCGGCATGCTGTATTACGCCCTGCGCGACAAGCTTTAATGCCCTCGCGTGCTACCGGTCCCTGATTGAGCGGCAGGCGCACCAGTGAACAATCGCGCCGTCACAGATGTTCCAGTTGCCCGCGAGCAGCGCGATGATCGGTACGCCCCGATCGGCGATATCACCGGTCAGGGACGGCACCACACAATAGCGGCGATCGCCGACAACCCCACGCGGAACCGTGGCGGAACTGCTGGGGCTAACCGGTGGATTATAAACCGAGGAGGGAACGGACGCCGGCTTGTTGCCAAGCTTCAAGCCGGAGGGATAGGTCAAACGGTAGTTCCAGATTTCCTCACCTCCACGCACAATGACCGGCACATCCGGATTGCTGCCATCGGCCGCGATCTTGTCCAGAAGATGGTCGGGAAGCTGCTTGACGTCTTTACGCGCCTCAACGTAAGCGCCGACGGTGTCGAGCAGGCCTTCACCGTGATGGCACCAGAAGACCATCGTCACACTCGGCGGCAGCCTGACCTTGGGATAATTCCTGTCTGTTACGGTGTTGAAGGAACCGTGTCCTGCAAAGACAACCTCCTTGGGCTTCGTATGCCCTCCGCCCAGGGCGCTGTTCATAAAATCAGCCCCCATTGGTGCTGAAATCGTAGGACCACTGCTCTCGACTTTACTGCGCGCCTTCCGCTTGAACCATGACATAAAAAAATGCTCCCCCAGCTTTCTTCAAATGGCTAATCCGTTTTCTTTATATAAGACTGTCTGAAAAGAACGTAAAAAGCTATCACGCTGTCGCGATCCTGATCGATGAATTTTGCAGCGGCTTCTGAGAAAACCCCAAAAGGGTCCCTGTCACCTCATGCCGTTGGCCCTGACAATCATCTTGTAAGCCCATTTCTCAAGCTCAAGCACGAGCAGGACGACGACACCCAGAGCGACAATCTGCAGACCTTGTGTCAAACTCAGTGGTGCAACACCGAAGAGTCTGTTCATGAAGGGAACATAGGTGAAGAGCATCTGAAGAACGACCACGACGCCCACGGCGATCCACACAGCCGGAGTTCCGAACAAACCGCGCAAGGTGATCGACGATCCTTTCAGATAGCGGACCGAGAACAGGTAGAAGATCTCCAGAGTCACCAGAGTATTCACTGCAACCGCACGGGCTTCGCTCACCGAAACACCATCCGTCCGGGCAAAGCTGTAGGCGCCGAAGATTGCACTGGTAAATAAAAGGGACACAAATATGGTTCGCCAGAGGAGAAAGGGCGAGAGAATGGCTTCCTGCGCGGCGCGTGGTGCACGCCGCATAATAGTTGCTTCACCTGGTTCGAAGGCCAGGGCCAGTGCGAGGGTCACAGCCGTAACCATATTGATCCAGAGAATCTGAACCGCGGTGATCGGCAAACTGGTTCCCAGGAGAATAGCCCCGATCAGGACAAAGGCTTCAGCACCGTTGGTCGGCAGGATAAAAAGGATCGCCTTTTTCAGATTGTCGTACACCCGCCGCCCTTCGCGCACCGCCTCTGCGATCGTTGCGAAGTTATCGTCCGCCAACACCATCTCGGCGGCTTCCTTGGCCGCCTCGCTGCCGTTATGCCCCATGGCAATGCCAACATCGGCGCGTTTGAGCGCAGGCGCGTCGTTGACGCCGTCCCCGGTCATGGCCACAACCGCGCCCCCAGCCTGAAGCGCCTGGACCAGACGCAGCTTGTGGGCCGGGCTGGTACGGGCAAAGACCGCGGTTTCCCGGACACATGACTGAAGATCCCTATCACTCACGGCATCGAGTTCCTGTCCGGTCAAAACCCTATCCGCATTTTCCAGACCAAGTTGACGCGCCACTGCAGCAGCCGTTCCGGCATGATCACCGGTGATCATCTTGACTTGAATTCCGGCTGCGCGACAGTCGGCGACAGCCGCAATCGCCTCTTCGCGCGGCGGATCGATCAAACCGAATAATCCTAGAAACGTGAGTCCGTCCTCAACATCATCGAATTTGAGATCAATCTGCGAAGACCCGGCGGGCTTCGCCGCGACGGCAAGAACCCGTTGTCCGCGTGCGGCGATTTTCTCGGCGGTCTCGCTCCAGTATTGCCGGTCGAGCGCAGCATCGCTATCGCCGTCTCTCTGCCAAGAACACATTTCCAGCAGGCGCTCGGGCGCTCCCTTGACCAGGATCCGGACATGCCCCTCGTGGTCATGGTGCAGACTGGCCATAAAGCGATGCTGAGAATCGAAGGGAATCGCATCACGTCGCGGCCAGGTTCGTCGCTCGAACGCCAGATCACTGCCCGCCTTCGCCGCGGCAACGACAAGCGCGCCCTCGGTCGGATCTCCATCGATTATCCATCGGCCTTCGGTTTCCCGCAGTTCCGCGTCGTTGCACAAAAGGCCAACCAGGCAGACTTCGCGCAGCAGGGGATAAGCCCCAGGCTCAATATCCGCTCCCTCGAGAGAGAAAAGCCCCTGTGGTGCATAGCCGACACCGCCAACATCGAAGATCCGCCGTTCGGTCGCAATGGATGCCACCGTCATCTCATTCCGGGTCAAGGTTCCGGTCTTGTCCGAACATATCACGGAAACCGAACCCAGTGTCTCGATTGCCGGGAGCCTGCGCACGATCGCGTTGCGCCCTGCCATGCTCTGCACGCCGATCGCGAGGGTAATGGTCAGGATGGCCGGCAACCCCTCGGGAATCGCAGCCACGGACAAGCCCACCACCGCCATGAAGATCTCGGAAAAACCGTAGCTCCGAACCAAAAGCCCGAAGGCCAGGACGAGCGCCGCAAGACCAAGAATACCGCCGGTCAACCACTTGGCGAAAATGGCCATCTGGCGCAGCAACGGCGTTTGCAGCGTGGTCACCTCAGTCAGCATCCCGCTGATCTGACCGATCTCTGTAACCGCGCCGGTGGCGACCACAATGCCCTTCGCCTGACCGTAGGTCACCAGCGTGCCGCTGAAGGCCATCGAAAGCCGATCGCCCAGGGCTGCAGCAATCGGCGCAACCTGAGTGCCCTTCGTCACGGGAACGGATTCACCCGTCAGCACCGATTCGTCAATCTTGAGGCCCCGGATATCGAAAAGACGCAGGTCGGCGGGTACCCGGTCTCCGGCCTCGATCAGGACCACATCGCCGGGCACAAGGTCCCGGGCAGAGACTGTGAGGCGCGCGTCTGCCCGGATCACACTGGCGGAGGGCGCAAGCATGCCCCGGATCGCCTCGAGAGCCCGCTCTGCCTTGCCTTCCTGCAGAAATCCGATCAAGGCGTTTATCAGGACCACGGCCAGGATAACCTGAGCATCGATCCAATGCCCCAGCGCAGCGGTGATCAGGGCCGCACCGAGCAAAACGTAAATCAGCAGACTCTGGAACTGCGCCAAAAGCCTTAAAGCCGCACCGCGCCGTTTCGCCTGGGGTAGAAGATTCGGACCGAAGGCGCTCAGGCGCCGACTGCTTTCCTGCGCGGTGAGACCATTCAGCCCGCTGTCCTGAAGCGCCATGACTTCAGTTACGGAAAGCGCATGCCAGGGACGCTTGCGGTTGGGGGCACAGAAGTTTTCAGACTGAGGTGGTGACTGCCTGCGCTCAGATGAAGACTGCATCTCTCCGCCCCCTAGACCGCGATCCTCCATTCAGCAGATCCCAATCCAAGAAGCTAATGCGACATGAACAGAGGCACCGGCATATGCTGCAGGAGTTCATGGGTCACGCCACCCAGTACGATCTCACGCAGACGCGAACGGCCATACGCCCCCATCACGATCGTATCGACCGCATTGTCCGACACGTAGGCCAGAATAGCATCCGCAACGCTGACCTGGTCGGTGGTGACCTTGTCGACGGTGACCTTGATGTTGTGGCGCGCCAGATGCCGACCAATGTCGGCCCCGGGCCGTTCGCCATGGGCGCCGCGCCCCACGACCGGATTGACGGAGAGAACGGTAACGGTCTTTGCCTGCTTGAGCAGCGGCAGTGCATCGCCAACCGCCCGTGCGGACTCCCGTCCGGGGTTCCAGGCGATCAGAACGTGCTCGCCGAGGGTTTTCCCGGCACCGATATACGGCACCATCAGAACCGGCCGGCCAGCTGCCAACATCACATCCTCTGGCAGTCTCGTACCGCCAAGGGGCTCACTCTTGCGGTCATCAACCTGCCCGAGCACCACCAGATCGGCGTAACGGGACATTTCTGCGATGGTGCGTGCCGCCTCTACATCCGTGGTTTTAACCACATGGCAATCGCTGTTCACTCCGGCACGTTCGACGGCCTTACGAAAGCCATCCACGAGCAGGTCGGCCCGCTCATGCTCGCGCTGCCGCATCTGCTTGATGATATCATCGGGCACGTGGACTTCCATGTAGGTCGCCATGGTAATACCCGCATCCAAAGCCAGTCCCGTCAGATGAGCGTCATGAGACCGTGCCAATTCGATGGCCGCCTGGACCCGTTTCTCACAGGCTGCGGAGTCATCGAGATAAACAAGAATGTCTTTGTAGGTCATAGTCGCTCCGGTGGTTACAGATTTTAGTAAGGTGGGACTGGAAACAAACCGTTCCCGCATGAGCCGAGCGAAAATCTCAAAGTGCGAGAATGCCGCTCGCTGAACCCGATATAGAAATCCTAAAGCGCCGCCGATCCCCCAGCATTGATGCACGTCAATGATGATCTGCGCATCCTGGGCGAGATTAACTTCTAGGGGGATACCGCCGCGTTGCGTTATCCTTCCCTTGTCATGCGCAAACGGGAAATAGGGAGGAAATCAATGATATCGCAGGACACCGCTACTCAGGTCAGCGGTCACCCCCAACGCTTCACCATCCGAACCGTGTCCATGGAGCAGCCCTGGAAATGGCTGGCGGCCGGTTGGAGCGACCTCTGGCGCGCGCCTGGCGTATCCCTTGCCTACGGCGCTCTTCTGACCATCGTCAGCTTCTGTGTCTCGGCGGGCCTGTTCCTTTCCGGCCTCGAGTACCTGCTTCTGCCGATGATCGCCGGCTTTATGCTCCTGGGGCCAATGCTTGCGGTTGGCCTTTATGAAATCAGCCGACGGCACGCGCATAATGAAGACGTCGATCTGAAAAGCGCGCTCTTTGTCAAAACCCGCTCCCCTGGCCAGCTCGCCTATATCGGTGTTCTTCTGACCCTCATGATCCTGGCCTGGATCCGGATCGCCACGCTGCTTTTCGCCCTCTTTTTCGGCACTCTGGAAATCCCCCCCCTGGAAGAAGCCACCCAGCTACTGCTCTTTACTTTCGAAGGGCTCTCCATGCTGGCCGTTGGAACCGCCGTCGGCGGGTTCTTCGCCGCCGTGGTCTTTTCGGTCAGCGTCATTTCGATTCCCCTACTTGTGTTTCATGATGTGGACGCGGTGACCGCCATTCTCGTCAGCCTGAAGGCCGTGCGGGACAATCTGAAAGCCATGATCGTCTGGGCCTGGCTGGTTGCCATGGTCACGGCCTTCGGACTGGTCACTCTCTTCGCGGGCCTGATCATCACTTTCCCGCTGATCGGCCACGCCACCTGGTACGCCTATCGCGATCTGGTTCAGGAAACGCGCTAAGGCATAGGCCTGCTTGCGCAGAAAGAAAGAGACTAGCGGGTACTCTCGCTAGTCTTTTTTCTTGCCTGTATCCGTCTCGTCATCGTCATCAAAAAGGATACGGTGGGCGGCACCATCCAGATCATCGAACTGCCCGGATCGGAGTGACCAGAAGAAGGCTGCGACGCCCAGAAGGCCGAGAAAGAGTGCAGCTGGGATAAGGTAGCTCAGCGCCGTCATAGGAACGCCCGATCCGCCGGGGACGGCGAAGTTGCAGGCGCAACAGGGTCAGATGCGGGCGTGGTATGAGGCGCGCCCCGCCGCTTCATCGCGTAGAGTCTGAGGGAATTCACCGTCACAATGATAGAGGACGCCGACATTGCGACGGCGGCCACCAGAGGCGTGACAAATCCGGCAACGGCGAAAGGCACGGCAATCGCATTGTACGAAAAGGCCAGGGCGAAATTCTGCAGCACCAGGCGCCGCGCCGATCCGGCGACATTATGCACTTCGACCAGCGCGTCCAGACTGTCCCCCTGAAAGATCATATCCGCCGCCGTCTGGCTGACCGCAGAGGCATCGGCCGGGGAAATCGAGACAAAGGCCTCTGCCAAAGCGGGCGCATCGTTCAGACCATCGCCTACCATCAGGACGCGCTTACCCTGCGCGGCGAGTGCTTTCAAACGGGCGATCTTGGCGTCGGGCCGGCATTCCGCGTGCCAGGTGTCGATACCCAGGCTATTCGCCACCTGCCGGACCGGGCCGGATCGGTCTCCGGACAGCAACTCAACAGCAAGCCCGCGTTTCTTAAGAGCGTCGATACTAGCCCGCGCGTCGGGCCTCAGCTCGTCGCGGAAGCGAAACCCGAGCGGCGCTTCGCCTTCACACGAAAGCCAGAGCTCCATATCGAGATCGCTACCATCCGATGAAGGCCCTTGGGCAGCATCGACACCGCACCAGACCCGGTTGCCGAGACGAACTTCGGAACCATTTACCGCGACAGAAAGCCCCATACCGGGCGTCTCAGAAACGGTCTGCGACAATGCCGGCACGGGCCCCTGGGCGCGGGCAGCCCGGTAGAGTGCACGCGCGAGCGGGTGTTTGCTGGCGGCGGCAAGACCGGCTGCAAGCTGAAGCCGCTGCGGCGCGATGCCATCCAGGTTGACCAGCTCCGGGTGTCCAAGGGTGAGCGTTCCGGTCTTGTCGAAGACCACCACATCGGCCTGCGCCAGACGTTCCAAGCCGTCCGACGCCTTAACCAGGATACCCTTGCGCAGGAGGCGGTCGACCGCGGCAACCTGAACCGCCGGAACCGCCAATCCCAGGGCACAGGGGCAGGTGATGATCAGCACGGCCACGGAAATCATGAGAGAAAGCTGCCAATCGAGATCGCCGATCCAGAGCCAACCCAAAAAGGTTGCCGCCGCCAGAATATGGACAACCGGCGAATAGGCGCGCGCAACCCGGTCGGCGAGCCGCTGGTACCGCGCCCGGCCTTGCTCGGCAGCTTCCATGAGATTGACGATCTCAGCCAGCAGCGTGGTGTCTTCGGTCGAGGTCACGCGGATCCGCAATGCGCCGTTCAGATTCAGAGTTCCGGCGAAAACCTCCGTCCCCGCCGTGACGGTCCGAGGCAGGGATTCGCCTGTTACCAGCGCTGTGTCCACATCGGAATGACCCTGTTCAACAGAGCCGTCGACGGGAATCCGTTCCCCTGCAGCCACCGCAACCAGCATACCCGGCTCGACCTGCGCCGCCGCGATACGGCGTTGAGACCCGTCAGCATCGATCACCATGGCGCTCGCGGCCCGCATGGCCATGAGGTTTTCCGCTGCGGAGCGCGCCTTGCCGCGAATCCGCAGATCCAGATAGCGCCCGATCAGAAGGAAAAACAGCAACGTAACCGCCGCATCGAAGTACACATGCTCGCCACCGCGCATGGTCTCTGCCAGCGACATCCCCGCCGCCAGCGTCACCCCAAGCGAGATCGGCACATCCATGTTGAGATGACCGCTGCGCAGCGCCCCGACCGCTGAGCGGAAAAAGGGCCGCCCGGCAATGACGACGGTTGGCAGGGCAATCAGCGCCGACACCCAGTGCATCATGACGCGGGTCGCAGGCCCCATGTCGGAAACCAGCCCGCTCCAGACCGAGACCGACAGCAGCATGACGTTGGCCGCGGCAAACCCGGCAAGCGCCACAGCCCGCAGCAACTCCCGCTCTTCCCGGTCGCCGGCCTGAACCTGACTGCCGCTGTCGAGCGGCGCCAGCCGGTATCCCATGTCAGTGACCGTCGCAACGATCGTCCCAAGCGGTGTCGCATCTTCACGCCAGCGCAGGAAGAGGCGGCGGGTACTGAGATTGACCCGGGCCTGCTCGATGCCTGGCAGCGCTGCGAGACCTTTTTCGATCTGATTGATACAGCTCGGGCAGTGCAGGTTCGAAACGCCCAGACTCAGATCGTAGCGATCCTCCTCAAGGCAGCGCGCAAACGACCAGGCCGTTGCCAGTAAACCTTCATGCTCGTGCCGCTCGGCCTCGTTCGCGAGATCCACAGGAGGACAGCAATCCATACCGGCACTCATGGGACGTTAATCCGTTTTTCGACACCGAAGACAAACCCGGCCTGCTCCGCATCGTCCTCAACAACGATGTCACGCCGGTTGGGATCACGCTGCGCGCTCAAACGCACCAGCCAGTTACCTTTCAAGGGAAAGGCAACGTTTGTCGCGTAGCGACCGGCACCAACCGCCTCCAGCTTGAGGGGACGATCGAAGCCTTCATTGGTGGGGCGCCAGATCTGGCCCGCGACAATCAGCCCCTCCAGGAGATTTCCATCACGGTCCCGCATTTCGAGGCTTATCCGGCCCTGGCTCTCGCCCTGGGCATTGGAGCCGTTCTCCGAGGCCGTAAAGCTGAAGCTCTCCTGCCAACCAAGGGCGTCGCGCTGGGCCATGGCCTCAAGCGTGGAGTTGTAGCGCAGGCCGCGTTGATAAGGGTCCTGGGTGCTCAGGCCGCTCCAGCTGTCCAGAGCCAGAAACACCATCACTCCATTGACCGCGAATACGACCCCGAAGAAAGCGGCAATCACACCAAAGATGTGATAGCCGTTCAGGCTTTGCGGCAAGCTCATCCTCATCGTGCGGGCCCTCTGAAAATGCTGTCATGACGGGTATCGCCGGTTGTCGAGAGATCGGTCACAACAAAGGTAAAGGGAAGGGAGTCATCTTCCATTCCCCCCTTGGGCAGGGTTACAAAAACCCGGAAGCTGGCAAGGCGGTCCGATTTAACCGTGAGGGCTTCAGGCTCCGACCCGACAACCTGGAGACCTGCGTCGTTCATCCCCTCCACCGTCAGGCGGAAGTCCTTCGCATCGTGGTCTTTGTTCAGGATCTTCACCGTGTAACCGTTGCGGATCGAGCCGTCGGACAGGGTTACGAACAAAGGATTTCGGTCGCGCAGAATATTGACGTCGACGGCAGAACGACTCACCAGCGAAACCAGCATCACAGCCCCCACCAGAAGCAGGATTGCCATATACAATATACTGCGCGGGCGCAGCAGTCGAATACGCGCTTTACCACCATGGGAACTTTGATCAACGTTCGCCAGCGTATCATAGGCGATCAGGCCCCGGGGCAGACCGACCTTGTCCATCACGTTGTCGCAGGCGTCGATACAGAGCGCACAGGTTATGCACTCCAACTGCTGACCATCGCGAATATCGATCCCCATCGGACAGACCGCAACGCATTGGTTACAATCGATGCAGTCCCCCAGATTTTCCGTGGGGGTGTTCTTGCGCCGCGGCCCACGAGGCTCACCGCGGTAATCGCGGTAGGTAACGGTCAGAGAGTCTTCGTCCAGCATCGCCGCCTGAATCCGCGGCCAGGGGCACATGTAGGTGCAGACCTGCTCCCGCGCATGTCCGCCGAAGAGATAGGTCGTTCCGGTCAGCACCCCGATTGTGGCGTAGGCAACGAACGGCGCTTCAAGCGTAAAGAGTTGCGGCAGGAACGTCGGCGCGTCGGCAAAGTAAAACACCCAAGCGCCGCCGGTCGCCATAGCAATCACCAGCCAAATGGAATGCTTGAGGAGCTTTTTGGCGATCTTCGAGCCTGTCCACGACGTCGCTTCCAGCCGCATCTGCGCACCGCGATCGCCTTCGATCATCCGCTCGACGGCGAAGAAAAGATCAGTCCAGACCGTTTGCGGGCAGGTGTATCCGCACCAGACCCGTCCAGCGAGCGCCGTCACCAGAAAAAGCGAGATGGCGGCGATGATCAGCAGACCGGTCAGGTAGTAGACTTCCTGCGGCCAGATCTCGATAAAGAAGAAATAAAAGCGTCGCGCGGGTATATCGATCAGGATTGCCTGGTCCGGCAGATTGGGACCACGGTCCCAGCGGATCCAGGGTGCCAGATAATACACCGACAGGGTAAGCCCGAGAATGAACCACTTCAGGCGGCGAAAGGTGCCCGAAACGCTCTTGGGGTAGATTTTCTCACGCTTCTGATAGAGTGAGCGCTGCTCGGCCGTGTTGACAGCCGTGGCCTGGCTGCGTTCGACACCGCCGCCACCGTCGTAGGCCTGTTCTCTGACTTGATCCACCATCACCTTAACTCGCCCCGTCTCAGCGGGACCATGTGTGCGAAGCGTTACCGGAGCACGGTCCTTCCCGATCAAAACCATCAGGAAATCGTACCGTCCTCCAACCAAGTGAGTCTGAGACTAAGTCACGCTTCACAGAGTGTCAGTGAAAAGCGACTTGTCCCGATCTCACGAACATCCTCAACGAAACCCGTCAAGGACGTGAAACGCCCCCTTCACAGTGCAATACGAGGTCTGATTTTCATTTTTCACCACCCCGGAGAAAACCGTCAGACCTCGTTATCGCACAGCGCGTTCTTTATTCACCGCCCCCGAGAGAATGAACATGAACCGCCAGCTGCTTGATCGTAACTGGATCCAGTCTTGCGTTCCATGCAGGCATCGCGCCCCCACGGCCAGTGTTGATACTGGTGATCACCGACGCTTCGTCACCGCCATAAAGCCAGAGACTATCCGCCAGATTGGGCGCACCGAGATCCTGATTGCCTGTTCCGTCTTCCTGATGGCATGCGGAGCAATTATCTACATAAATCTCTTGCCCCCGTGCCGCCGCTTCCGCGTCGCTCGAACTGCCGGAGAGTGACAGCACGTAGGCCGCCGTATCGCGGATTTCTTCCCGGCTCAGCAGTTCGTCCCGACCAAACGCCGGCATGTCGCTGACCCGGGTGTCGTCATGGTCGGACCGGATGCCGTAGAGGATTGTGTCCTGGATCGCCTCCAGGCTGCCACCCCAGATCCAGTCATCGTCGTTCAGGTTGGGATAACCGACCGAGCCGGCTGCCCCCTGACCGTGGCATTGCGAGCAGTTGACTGCGAAGGCCGAACGTCCGCCCGCCTGGGCAAAGGCAAAAAGATCGGCATCATCCCGGATTTCTTCCAGCTCAGCCGCCGCAATCCGGTCCAGGAACACGGACTGACGTTCCTGTGCCGCTGCGACACTCTCGGTCAGGTTTGCCCGGCTGGAATACTCGAGATAGCCGCGGGTATGATCTGAGATCAGCGGCCAGGTTGGCATGAAGATCCAATAGACAAACGCCCAGATACAGCAGACGTAGAAGGTCCAGAGCCACCAGCGTGGCAGAGGATTGTTGAGCTCCTTAATGCCGTCCCACTCATGACCCGTGGTGTCGACACCGGTGACTTCATCCGTTTCTTTCATTCCAGCCACGGTCAATCCTCCTCCAGCGGCATTCTGGCCGCATGATCGAACTTCTTCTTGTTGCGCGGCCAGAGGGCGTAGACCAACACGATCGCGAACAGCACCATCAGATAAATCAGACCGTAGGTCTCACTTGCGTAGAGCACTTCATGGTAATTCATGGCATCACTCCTCAGCGCAGGTTTTCTTCAGGCTGGTAGCTGTCGAAATCGACCAGCGTTCCCAGCATCTGAAGATAAGCGACCATGGCATCCAGCTCGGATACGAACGCGGGATTGCCGTCGAAGTCGGCAACCACCGCCTTGGGATAGCGGGCCATGAGCTCGTCAACACCGTCGGCGTCCGGATCGCTTTGCGCCATCAGATCGACATATGCGGCCTCGACCATCTCGTCGCTGTAGGGCACGCCCACACCGATGTTGGCCTTCAGGTGGTTGGCAATGTCATCGGTCCTGATCGCCGTGGTCGCCAGATGCGGATAACCAGGCATGATCGATTCCGGCACCACCGCGCGCGGATTGATCATGTGCGCAACATGCCATTCGTTCGAATAGCGTCCGCCGACCCGGGCAAGATCGGGCCCGGTGCGCTTTGAGCCCCACTGGAAAGGATGGTCGTACATGCTTTCCGCGGCCAGGCTGTAGTGGCCATACCGCTCGGCCTCGTCACGCAGCGGACGGATCATCTGACTGTGACAGTTGTAGCAGCCTTCACGGATGTAGATGTTGCGACCGACCAGTTCGAGCGGGGTGTAAGGGCGCATGCCCTTCACCTTCTCAATCGTGCTTTCGAGGTAAAACAGCGGGGCAATCTCAATCAGTCCGCCGATCGAGACCACGACCAGAATAAGAACCATGAGAAGGCTCGAGTTTTTCTCGATGATTTCATGTTTTGCTAACATAGCTATCTCCGAACCTTCTATTCCGCGGGAGCCGCAACCGGCTGACCGGCTGCAGGACGCGTCGTGGTGATCTGATCTTTCTCATCGCGCAGATCGCCGCGGGCGGTGCGCCAAAGGTTGTAGACCATGACCAGGGCTCCGATGAGGAAGAGGGCTCCGCCACCGGCACGAATGACATAGAAGGGATGCATGGCCTCCACCGTTTCCACGAAGGAGTATTCCAGGAACCCAAGGCTGTCGTAGGCACGCCACATCAAGCCCTGCAGAATTCCCGAAACCCACATGGCCGTGATGTAGAGCACGATGCCGATGGTCGAGATCCAGAAGTGGACCGAGACCAGTTGCATCGAATAGAGGCGCTCACGTTTCCAGAGGATCGGCATCAGGTGATACATCGCGCCGAAGCTGACGTATGCAACCCAGCCCAAGGCACCGGAATGGACGTGACCGATTGTCCAGTCCGTGTAGTGGCTGAGCGAGTTCACCGCCTTGATCGACATCAGCGGTCCTTCGAAGGTGCTCATCCCGTAGAAGGCAACGGAAACCACAAGCATACGCAGAACCGGATCGGTGCGGAGCTTGTCCCAGGCGCCGGACAGCGTCATCAGGCCGTTGATCATTCCGCCCCAGGACGGCATCCACAGCATGATCGAGAAGGTCATGCCCAGGGTCTGCGCCCAGTCCGGCAGCGCCGTGTAGTGCAGATGATGCGGTCCAGCCCAGATATAGAGGAAGATCAGTGACCAGAAGTGAATGATCGAAAGCCGGTAGGAATACACCGGCCGCTCCGCACGTTTCGGCACGAAGTAATACATGATGCCCAGGAAACCCGCGGTCAGGAAGAAACCAACCGCGTTATGGCCGTACCACCACTGGGTCAAAGCATCCTGCACCCCGGAGAAGAGCGCGTAGCTCTTGGTTTCAGCGAGAGAAACCGGCAGGGACAGGTTGTTGACGATATGCAACAGCGCAATGGTCACGATAAAGGCAAGGTAGAACCAGTTGGCCACATAAATATGCGGCTCTTTGCGCTTCCAGAGCGTGCCCAGGAAGACCAGCAGGTAGACAACCCAGACAAAAGTCAGCCAGAGATCGGCGTACCATTCCGGCTCGGCATACTCTTTCGACTGCGTCACGCCGAGCACATAGCCCGAAGCTGCGATGACGATAAAGAGCTGGTAGCCCCAGAAGACAAACCAGGGCGCAACCTCGCCTGCCAGCCGCGCGCGGCAGGTCCGCTGCACCACGAAGAAGGAGGTCGCGATCAGGACGTTGCCGCCGAAGGCAAAAATCACCGCCGAGGTATGAACCGGCCGCAAGCGCCCGAACGTCGTCCAGGGCAGGTCCAGGTTCAATTCGGGGAAGGCCAGTTGCAGCGCAATGATCAGCCCCACAAGAAACCCAACAACACCCCAGAAAGCCGAGGCAATAACGCCCGCCTTCACAACACCTTCGTTGTATTCGATTTTCGAGGGATCGGCGGCGACCGTAGGCACCGCGTTGTAGTGCTTATGGATCAGCAGGAATACGCCGGTGACGCAGGCCAGCAGAAAGAGCAGGCCATGAAATGCCATATAAGGATCAGCAGACTTGGCCATAAGCAAAAGGCCGAGCAGCGAGCCGGCTGCCAGAGCAACGCCAACGACATAGGTTGTCGGGTGTACTTTAGCGGCATGTTGGGAAGGATTCATCGGTTCCCCCGGGATGCAGACAAAAAAAGCACCAGAGGTGACGAAGTTTGGCGTCGCCTCTGGCACAAGGAGGTGAGAGATGCATATGTTTTAAATCGACCGGCGCGCGCATCCATTGACATAAATCAACACTGCCCGAATTCGTGAGACTTAAAAGGAGTGCATGCGGGCTTTGAGCGCGCAGAGAAAGAGACTGAAGTGCAAATCTTCTGATTCGATTCCACAGCGATTCGCTTTCCATCTAAGGAAGAAATCAAAAATACCATAGCATACCGCCTTACAAAGGCGAACCGCGTCTTGAAGTTGAACAGGGAAACTCGTTGGCCGGAAGTTACTAAAGTAGGAGGCCTGCTGCCAAGGGACCCACGTCGCGGCATAATGTCGCCGTATGCGCGAGTCTGCGGCAATCCGTCGCGGAACCACCCGATCAAGGCATTGAAAAACCTCTCGAAGAAATACACTCTATAGATGAAACTCATCTATAAGCACGCCGACGTTCTTGTTTTTTCCCGTCGATACCCGCAGCATAAGCGGGCTTATTGTTCACCAGAGGGTCGTTGTGTCCGTTGGGTCGAACACAGCATAGAAAATAGAGGGGAATGAGGGTGCGATTAGTCAAACATCTCGCAATCCTGCTGCTGTTCCTGCAAGCAGGATCCGCGTGGGCCGATGATGCAATCGGCTATATCAAAAGTGCAGAAGGAACGACTCTGGTCACACGTGACGCAGAGACCATGCCTATTACGCTCGGTGATCCGGTTTTCGTCGCCGATCTGCTGATCGTGAAAGGCAGCGGGTCGATGGGAATTACCTTTATCGATAACTCCCAGCTTTCGATGGGATCGGGATCGCAACTCAAGCTGACCAGTTTTGAATTCGTGCCGAAGGAAGAGAAGCTTTCTTTCGTCACTGAACTCCTGAAGGGCACGCTGCTTTACGTGTCGGGCGTAATTGCCAAGCTGTCGCCTGATTCCGTGTCCGTTGTTACACCTGTCGCGACTCTCTCGGTTCGTGGCACCAAGTTCCTGGTACGTGTCGATGATTGATCATTCCATGACAAGCCCATCTATGGCACCTGAGCTGCGCGCAATCCGCCCGTGGCTCGCCGCCCTGACCCTGCTGGTCCTTTCGGCCTGCGCGCCGAACAACCTCTTTGTGCTGCTGGAGGACGACAACGGGAAGGTCGGTTCTATCCAGGTCGAGAACGACGCCGGCGCTCAAACCCTCAATCAGGCGGGCCAGGCAACGGGCCTGGACCGGGCCGGACAGGAACCGGTAGAGCCTTTCGTTCTTGAAGAGGATGAAATACGCGATGTCTTCGGCGAAGTTCTGGACGCCCAACCGGAACCTCCGGTCACCTTCCTGCTTTACTTCCGGACAGGAACCTCGGAACTCACGGATGAGTCCCAGGCGTTAATCCCTGAGATTTTACGCACGATCGATGGGCGCGAAACCCCGCCGCGGATCGCCGTGGTAGGACACACAGACACCGTTGGTGCCGCGAGTGTCAATGCATCACTCTCACTGGAGCGAGCACGAACCGTCCGCGATCTGCTGTTACGGCAGGCTCTTGATCCAGAAATGGTCGAGTTGACGTCGCACGGCGAAGGCAATCCGCTGATCCCGACCGCCGACGAAACCTCCGAACCGAGGAATCGGCGGGTCGAGGTGACGATCCGTTAGCTAACCCGGAGCCAGCGGTAACGAAAGAAGGGCGCTGCCAGTCAAACCGGCAGCGCCCTCTATTCATTCCAACAGGCATTGACGCCCAGGATGCTTAGTTCCCGAACAAACCTTTCAAGGCCTTACCGGCATCCTCGGGGATCTTGACCCCACCGCCTTCTCCGTCACCGCCTTTGAGGACGCCTTCAAGCGCTTTACCCGTATCGCCACCGAGGCTCTCCAAGGCCTTACCTGGGTCTTTTGCAAGACCTTCGATGGCTCCGGCCAAATCAGGTTTGTAGGACAGGTTATGCCAGGGACCTGAGACAAGAACCGGCACCGCGAGACCGCTCGCATCACCATCGCTGCCCTGACCTTCGAGGCTGGCGACCGCTTTGGGTTCAACCCGATAGTCTACGGTACGCTTTGGCAGGTCCGACGTCCCTTTGCCTTCAACACGCAACAGCGGGCTGAGCAACTTCAGGTCCTGATTGTTCAGCAGACCCTGCTTGATGTCGAAGCTGCCCGACAGTTCCGCGAAATCGGTCTTCTGGGTCTCGCTCGCGCCGGGATCGAGAAAGGCATTTGCCGCATTTCGCACCATCGCAGCAAGGTTGATCCCCTTGATGGCACCGTCATTGAAGGTCACTGCGCCCTTGCCATTCAGGTTTTCAACCATCTGACGCTGCGATCCGCCCTTGGCTGTCACGGCAATTTCCATATTGCCGGTTCCCGACAAACGGTCGAAACCTGCCGCATCAGTCAGAAGCGGTTCCGCAGCAATTCCGGACATCGAAAAGCTTTTCGAGATAGCGGGGACGGCGTTTCGGCCATCGACCGTGAACTTCCCTGTGCCTTTGCCGTCATAGAGGTTCAGCTCGGTTAGATCGACACCCAGTAGTCCGTCCTTCAAGCCGACATTCAGGGCGCTCTGTCCGACTTTGATCTCCTGGACCAGAATACCCGCAACCGTCAGGGCAAAGTTGGCATTGACCGCTTGAAGGCCGCTGACATCGATCGGATCGTCGCTCCAGTCGGCTGGCTTCGCATCACCTGCGCCCGCGGAACTTCCAGTTCCACCGGACGAGCTGCCGCCTGCCGCCTCGCCCTCTTTCGCGGGGGGAAGGTAAGGATTGAGGTCAAGGACTCCCAGGTTCAGCTCCGCATCGATCTGCGGTTTCGCACCTGCGGTCGCAATCGAAACCCGTCCGTCACCGGCAATCTCGTCAATTCCGATTTTTGCATCGTTGAAGCTATAGGTCGCGCCGTCCACATTCACGTTGCCCGCCAGGTTGAAGGGCCCGAGACCGGAACCTTCAAACTCAATGGGATTGCCGGTCCAGGCGGCAAGGTCGCGAATCGATGGCGTCGAGACATCCAGCGCGCCGGCCACCAGCAGCTTGGCCGCCGTGGCGACTGAGCCTTCGAAGCTCAGTTTGATCACGTCGGTGCCGACCGACAAGGCAACGGGCGCCTCTTCACCAGTGGTCAAACCGCGCGGCTTTTCGCTGCTCACTGCAAGTTCGATGGTCTTTGCATTCCACTGCAGCGATCCATCAGCCGTGAAAGGGCTGTCCAGGTCCGTCAAGGTGACCGCAAGGTTGATATCCGAGATTTCCTGTGTGGTTCCCGAGGCGGCATCCGTGAACTTCAGATTGCCGTTCACGAGCTGAATGTCGCCAAGGCTCAGATCACTGATCGCGGAACCGCCGCTACCTTCCGAACTCTCGGTATCGCCCGATGGCGCCGCCGCAGCGTCAGCCGCCGGTGCCTGGGCAAACTCCCAATTGGGTTTTCCGTTTTCATCGATTTCAAGATTGATCACCGGATCAACCAACACGAATTCGTCAACCTGCACATTGCCTGTAAGCAACGGAAGGATCTGCAGCTTGAGGCGCAGGGCCTGCAATGACGCCATGTTTGGTTCTGCCGCACCCTCAGCATTCGCGAAGGTGATTTCTTCGGCAACGAGTTCGAGGCTCGGAATGACCGATACACTCAGATCCCCTGCGATGGTGAGCTTGCGACCGGTCGCACTCTCAACCGCGTCGGTCACCCGGGTCTTTATTTCTTCCTTGGGAACAAACAAGGGGATAGCCACAACAGCGGCGATCAAAACGACGACCAGGACGCCAATGCCGATCAGGACCTTTTTCATTCTTCTATCCTTCGTTTACGAGAACATTTTCGTATGAGAACACTGCCCTTTGCGAGACCACGGCCTTTCGCCCGAAACGGGCAACTGGAAAGCGGACACATTCTGCAGGTTCCCGAAGCAGGACTAAAGCCCGGCTTCCTTGATTTTCTTATCCGTCTCGTAACTGCTGAGCGCATAAACCGCCCAGATAGCAGCCGGAATCCAACCAATTAGCGTAATCTGCAAGATCAGGCAGATGATACCCGCGATCGGGCGACCAATGGTGAAAAACAGCAGCCAGGGAAGAAGCAGCGCAATCAGAAGTCTCACAAACCAGTCCTCTACAATAACCAAAACACTTTTATACAGCGCCCGCAAAGCAGCGGGCTCTCCGGATACACCGGATTGCAGGAAGCCTGCCACGGGAAACGCCTGGCCGGCGCTCCTGTGGCAGGTTCCGCAATACAGTCTACAGGCTCAAATTCAGTTGTTCGATACCTTAACCACCACACGGCGATTCAACGGCTCTTTCATATCATCCACAGTTGCGATCGCTGGATCTTTTTCACCCAGGCTGATCATTTTGACATCATTCGTGACGATGCCCTGATCGCCCATCGCCTTGGCGACAGCATTCGCGCGTTCGACCGACAGAAGGTTATTATACTCATCAGAGCCTGCCCGGTCGGTGTGACTTGTCAGTGACACTTTCGCATCGTTGGCCTTTGCATAGGTTACAATTTCTTCGATCTTCTGTGCATCTGCATCGTTCAGGTTTGCACTGTCGAAATCGAAGTAGAGAACCCAGCTCTTGTCCGCCGGTGCGGGCGTTGGTTCGACCTTAGGTGCGGCAGCAACTTCTTTCGGCTCTTCCAGATCGGTTTCGACCTTGGCGATTGCAGATGAGAAACCGGCCTGACAGGCGTCGATGTCTTCAGGTTGACGGTTTTCCTCCTGTTCCTGCATCCAGCAGTCAAACATCACCTGTGCTTCCGCAGCACTTTGCGGCGATTTGGCCGCTGCGCCAGCCGCCATCGCTGCCATAAGACGCTCACGTGAAGCGCTCAACAACCCGACCCGATCCTCCGGAAGATCCCGGTCCGAGATCTCGTCGGGCGTCACTTCGGCACCGGTTCCTGCAAGACTGGCCTTCTGTGCAAAGACGTCAGAGTCCGAAAAATCGTATTCGGCATACTCACCCTCGGATAGGCCGAGGTAACCGTCATACAGGCTCTTCGAAAATTCACTGCCGGTCGGCGTCTGATCTTTGGCGCTCTCCAGTCCTGTGCCGGCGCAGCCAACCAGTGCCAATGATCCCATACCCGCCAAGATGACGTTTGCGATCTTATTCATTTCTTAATCCCTCCGTGTTGATATGCAATGTACCGCTTAGTTTATTGTCGGCGCGTAATCCCCTCGGCTTCCTCTGCTCGCAAAACAGATCCCGTGCGCGATGCTTCCCATTAGAAGCAATCAAACGCCCGGCTTTTCATCTCCTCTTTTCGCCGTCTACCCAGACATCTCAGCCTGGTGTTTCCCGGGGGCCTGCACCGGCTTCAGCGGCCGGCGCCGCATTGCTGCGGCCCTACTCTGCTACCACCCTACTGTTTCAAACGAATTCCAATAGTAGGGAAATATACGTAGATCAAATGCCGGAAACATCAATTCCTGCGCGTGAAACTTCAAAAACAAGATATCAATAGGATTTGAATCTGGGTGCGATTTTTTGCTGACCCAGGCGAAATGCAAAGACATGCTTGAATGCTTGGTGAAAACGATCAGGCTCTGGAGTGCGATCGTTCTTGACCTTAGACAAGAAGAGACTGATTCACGTTTTGTCTGTCTCTGGAGTCAGTGAAAACGATCAGGCTCTTGCAGGCTGCGGCGAGAGGCAATGCCGTTATTCAGAATATCGAAGATCTTGTTGCCATCCAGCGGCTTGAGCAGAAGAGCAAGGGCACCGGCACGTTTGGCTTCGGCACGAACGGCTTCACTCGGACGTCCGGTCATCAGGATGACCGGGTCTTCAAAACCTTCCGCAGTGAGTTGCTGCAGAACCGAGATCCCGTTTACGCCCGGAAGATGGACATCGAGCATGACACAATCACACTTTGTGTGTGGATAGCTTGCCAGAAACTCTTCGCCCGACGCGTAGGTCAGGACGTTGATGTCATCTGTTTCCAGTAATATTCGGAGGGAATCCCGAACCGCATCGTCGTCGTCCACGACAACGACCACTGCGGCGTTCCCCTCACATCCACAACTATTCATGGCGGAGAGCTTAAGCAGGTTTCAAGATGCAACAAATAGGGGAATCTACGTATCTACCGGCAATCACGCAGCAATCCTGGCTTCTTACGCTTTTATTCCTCATTCAGCTGCAGTCCGGCACTCAAGGCCATTCTAACCAGATGAGAGAGAGACTTGGCTTTCATCTTGTCCATCACGCGGGCCCGGTGGACTTCGACGGTACGTGGACTGATGCCCAGCTCATAGGCGATGATCTTGTTGGGACGGCCGATAATGAGCTGATCCAGAACATCGCGTTCGCGGGGCGTGAGCGCTTCGATTCGCTCGAGCACTTCATTGTCGCTGTTATCGCTGCCGGGCTCCTTTACCTCTGCGGCCTCGTTACGCTGGGACCAGGCACGTTCGAGGCTGTCCATAAGGGCATCGTCAGAAAAGGGTTTCTCAAGAAAGTCTGATGCCCCGGCCTTCATCGCCTTGACCGCCATGGGTACGTCGCCATGACCGGTAATGATTATCACGGCGAGCTCCGGATTGGCCTTGGCCAGGCGCGCCTGAATCTCCAACCCGTCAACATCAGGCATGCGGACATCCAGCAGCACGCACCCGGCCTCCATCTTGTCCGCGACACTCAGAAAAGCCGTTCCCGATTCAAAGATTTCGGGTTCGTAGTCATAGGATTCAGCTAAAATCTGCAGTGAATCACGTACAGCTTCGTCATCATCGACGATGTAAATCTTACGCTTGCTCGTTTCGTTTGGTTTCTCAGACATAAACGACCCTATTGTGCGACCGGAAGCGTGAAATGAAATGCTGCTCCCCCATCAGCGCTTTTGCTCAACCACATTTCGCCACCGTGCATCTCGATAATCGAGTGGCAAATCGACAATCCAATTCCCATTCCCGAATCCTTTGTCGTTACGAAGGACTGGAACAGCTTCTCCTCCACTTCCGGTGCAACCCCCGGGCCTGAATCCGCAACAACGATCTCCAGGCTTTCCACCGATTTCCTGGAGGCTTCGATCGTGACACGGCGCAGATTGGATTCACTTACCGCCTCAACGGCGTTGCGGACCAGATTCACAATAACTTGTTGCACTTGAATTCTATTGACGTCAACCGGCGGCAGATTCGCGTCGAGCCTGCTGACGACCTCGACGCGATTACGCATGGACCCGACTTGCCCCAACAAAACCGCTTCCTCGACAATCGCACCCAGGTGCACCGGCGCACGCGTTGCCTCGCGTTTCTCGAAAGTATCACGCAGACCGCGAATAATGCCACCCGCCCGTTCCGCCTGCGTGAGCGCTTTCGACATCATGGAGCCAACCCGTTCAATTGTCTCAGGTGTCGCAGCGTTTTCCACACCCGAAACGTCACGGGTCGCAGAAGCCTTGGCGATCACGCGGCGACCCGCCTGAATGTAATTGATGATCGCAGTGAGCGGCTGGTTCAATTCATGTGCAAGCGCCGAGGAAAGCTGGCTCATCGCGCTGACCCGGCTGACATTGATCAACTCGTCCTGCAGTTCACGCAGTCGTACTTCGCGACGCCGCCTCTCCCTTTCCTCGCGCAGAAATCCGCCACTGATCAGAAAAACGTAGAGCAAGAGCGCAACGAAGAGAGGATAGGTCGCATCAAGCAGCGTGGCCTTTAGCGCAAACAACAGCCAGGAAAGGCTGACAACCGCAACGCAGAGAACCAGGAAAAACACGATCGTGGAAATCGCTTTTCCCCGGGAATGTGCCGACACCAGGAATATACAGATGATCAGCATGATCGCGATCTCACCCGCGACGGCAAAACTGGGTCGCAGCAGCAGGCCGCCGGTCAGCAGTGTCTCGAGCAACTGTGCATGGATTTCGACGCCTGACATATTGACACCGACTGGTGTTGCCGAAACATCGCCGAGCCCGGCTGCCGTAGTGCCGATCAGCACAAATTTACCCGCCAGCAGACCAGGATCGATATTTCCTTTCAGGACATCGCGTGCCGAGATGAACCGCGCGGGGTCGGGCCGAGAAAAATGTGGCCAGAACTGCCCGTTACTGTCGGTGGGCACGAATTGACCGGCGAAAGATATTCCGGCGATACCAGCCTGTTCCGTGTAAACCGAGACCGAGTCGCCACCCGCCGCCATCCGCAGCAATTCCACGGAAAGCGCCGGCAGGAGCGACTCGTTTACGCGCACAACAGCCGGTAAACGCCGCACAACCCCGTAACGGCGTCCCGCGAGGCTCAAAACCCCCTGGCCCCGGCTTTCGGCGCTCAGTTCGGCAATGTTCTGGACCACAGCGGAGTAGCGAACCAGGAAGTCGCGCGGGTCGTTCCCCTTCTCGAAAATCGGTGTCCTCAAAGGCAAGGACCCGTCCTGAGGAAGCATATTCGGCGAAAGTGCGATCCCGAGCACCACGGGCGCACCGGAAATCGAAGTCGCCAGAACCGCATCGTTGGACGGCAACACATTCAAGGCCGTCTGCAGATCCGCGGAGAGTTCCTGATAGTGCTGAAGCAGGCTCTCCGGGGAAAGCCGATCCTTGTCGGGAAAAAGAACATCAAAGCCAATACCATGGACGTCGGCTCCCGCCGCGAAATCAACCAGATCTGCGAGCAGGTTGCGCGGCCATGGCCACTGACCAAACGCACTCATACTGGCCTCGTCGATATCAATTACAACGACGGGATAGCTGTCGATCTGCCTGGGAGTCATTTCCTGATATAGATCGAAGAGTTTCAGGCGGAGTTGTTCAACCGGCCAGGGGTCGAAAATGCGCAAGGCGATGGCCAGCGGCAGGAGAACCAGCGCAACGCGCCAGTTACGAAATATCAGGACGAAAGACCGAGGAAGCATAACCGCCGAAGTATCCGTTCCACTGCGCAAAAACAAAGACCGAGAGAAGACCCGCGTTCGTTTGGAGTGTCCGAAGAGGACTTAAAGTCTTGATTGTGCCAACCAGAGACGCGACTCAGCGTCCGCTGGGATAAACACAGCAACATCTTGCCTTTAAGCTACTCCGCAGACTCGCGCCGAGACAAAGAGAATCATACCTGGAAACACACAAAATATGCGTGTTTTCCTAAATATCTCACTTAAAGCAATGTTAAACCCAGTGCCGTCTAAAGGTCGGTCTCGCTTTTAAGGCCCTATGTCCGCGACGGTGCGTTTAGACACTGTGAGGAGCCAAGAGCTTGCAATAACCCCAGGGCTCACGGCGGTGACCGGCTGCGGCAAAAAGCTCGGCAAAGGGCATGGAGGGGTCTTCGCAGGAGGGTGGCATGACAGTCACGGTGTGAATGGCCGAACAGCTGTTGGTCTCAGCCAGATCATCCATGGTTTCCACAATCGTGCGCAGAGTCTGACAACGCTGATGCTCAAACAGGGCCAGGGTCACCAGGTCTCTCGCGACAAGCACACGGCCGTGTTGCAGATTAAGTTCAATAAGATAACCGAAAAGACCGGCGATATGCTGTGACGCGTCCTCAATCAACAGAATACCGCTGGGCTCCGTCACTTCACTCTGCGTGCGGTAGGCGACGTAACGCTCCCATCCGTCAAATGACAGGTTCGGGTTCACCAGCTGCATGATTGGAAAGGCCTGGGCCATCCGATCAGCCGTCAATTTGCGCGCCTGCAACTCCATCTCCAGCGATCCGTCCTCTCGGTTCATCCTGCGCCAACCGATGAACGATGCTGTGCTACATTCCGCTTGTCTTTGACATGCATCAAAGATAGTCCAGCACCTGGAAAAATGCCTCTGCCGCGGTTAAATGCGCGTTACGGAATATGATAATTCCGCGAGATACCACATTTCTGTTGTAACCCCCTTCGCTACGAGTGAAACTTTGGTTGAGACTAAACCCAGGCCAATTGAGGTGGACAGACCTTTGACAGGACCCAATGAGCGAGGCACTGGCGCGGTAAATTTCCTGCGCGATGCAATTCCGCGCCCGCAAGCCGGCAACAACTCGCCGTGCGCCGCCTGCCCTGTCCGCGATCTGAGTTTCTGCAATGCCCTGAGCGATGAAGAGCTCGATCATCTGAACAGAGTCTCCTCCGACGTTGCGCTGACCTCCGGACAGAGCCTGTTCGACGAAGGTGCGCCCGCAGATCATGTTTTCAACGTCACGTCAGGCGCGATGAAGGTATACAAGCTTCTGTCGGACGGTCGCAGGCAGATTACCGGCTTTCTGTTTCCGGGAGATTTCCTGGGATTGTCGACCCGCGACGCCTATGCCTACAGCGCGGAAGCCGTCTGCAGCACCGAACTCTGCCGCTTTAACCGGCAAAAGCTGGAAAACCTGCTGAAAGACTTCCCAAAGGTGGAACGGCGCCTGCTGGGTATCGCCAACGATGAGCTGGCTTTGGCACAGGACCAGATGCTGATTCTGGGCCGGAAAACCGCGAAAGAGAAGATCGCGTCCTTCCTGTTGATGCTCTCCAAACGGGCCGAAAAGAGCGGTGGACAGTCCAATCCCATCGCGCTGCCGATTACCAGAACCGACATGGCGGATTACCTGGGCCTGACGACAGAAACGGTCAGCCGCACGATCACGCAGCTCAAGACGTCCGGCCTGATCACCTTGATGCAGGGCAACGAGGTTCGGCTGGAAAATCGCGAGGCGCTAGAGGAAATGGCCGAAGGCGAATAAGTCTTTCCACCAAGGGTAATCAACAGATTTCGGACTTTCCGTAGCAGGGTATGATCGGCAATATATGCGCCGGTCTTAAACCGCTAAACCTATGCTGAGCGTAGGCTTATGGCGCGAACAGGTAAGCCTCAAACTTAATGAGGCTACATATCCTCACGGGAGATACATCATGATTCGATCCTTGCTTTCCGGCGCAGCTGCCTGCGCCATTCTGGCATTCGGCTTCTCGGCCCAGGCCGAAACCCGGGTAACATACAAATCCGCCAAGTCGACGTCCTCCTACTACCAGATGGCCGTTCAGATCTCGGAGGCGATGAAAAGCGGCACCGACGGCGACATCATCGTCACGGTCGAGGAAAGCCAGGGCTCGGTCCAGAACGTCAAGGAAGCCGGGAACCGGCAGGGCAACTACGTCTTCACGACCCCGCCCGTCCTGGTCAAGCTGGCCCAGGGCGGCAAGAAGATGTTTGAGAATGACAGTGCCGACTACGGCAAGATCCGCTCGCTCTTCGTCATCCCCTCCCTCACCATGCACTTCGTGGTTAGCGAAGGATCGGAAGTCGCAGAGTTCAGCGATCTGGACGGCAAGGACTTCGTGATCGGCAAAGGCAGCTTCGGCGCGCGGGAAGCCGCAAAGTACTTCGGCATGTTCGGCCTGGAAGGCAAGGTCAACCTTGTTGACGCGGAACTCAACTCCGCCGTTCCGGCCCTTAAAAACGGTCAGGTCGATGGCTTCGCAACCGCAGGCTCCTACCCTGCGCCGAATGTGATCGAGGCCGCCGCAGGCTCCAAGATCCGTTTGCTGTCGCTCAGCGACGAGCAGGTCGCACAGACCAAGCGCACGCCGCTCGTGATCCCAGCCGGCACCTACCCGGGCGTGGATTACGACGTCACCACCACCTCGTTGCCGGTCGGCGCCTACACCACGACCGCGATGGACGATGCCACGGCCTACGCACTGACCAAGACCTATTGGGAAGGTAAAGCCAAGATGGGCGGCGCGAATCCCTGGTGGAACGGCGTTGCACCGGAAATGCTCTCCAGCATGGCTGCAAAGCTGCACCCCGGCGCCCTCAAGTACTACATGGAAGCCGGTGTCCAGGTCGCAGATCACCTGAAGTAAGCAGCATAAACTTCAATACTCCAGTGGGCAGTCGTTCCTGACGAAAAAAGTCAGGAACGACTGCCTTCCGGACTCTCCGGTAGCTCCTTCATGGCCTCATTCCTGTCCGCGCAACCGTCGGAACCCGTCACTCCGGCGTCAGACAGCGGCTTTCCGACCTGGAGTCTGGCCATCCTCGGCTTTGCCAGCGTCGCCTTTCATCTTTACCTGATCTTTTCAGGCCTGATCCCGAACCTGATCAGCCGCCCGGTCCATATGGCCCTGGCCTTGCCCTGGGTCTTCATCATTGGTGCTCAGGCGGGAAGCTGGTCCCGAAAAAGCGGCATCCTGCTCTGTCTCGCTGGCTGGGCAGCCTGCGGCTATATCGTCCTCAACCGCCAGCAACTTGACGATCAATACGGGTCGCTGCAGGGCGAAATCCAGTTTGCGGTCGCGCTGGTCCTGATCGCCATCACTCTGGAGATGGCCCGCCGCGCCGTAAAACTGGCGCTCCCGATCGTCGCGCTTGCCGCCATTCTCTACGGTTTGTTCGGACAACATATCCCCGGCGAATTCGGCCATGCCGGCCTTCCCGCCGCCAGCCTTCTGGGCACCTTGACCATCGCCGAGGGCGGAATCTGGGGATCCTTGACCGGCGTATCGGTCAATGTGGTCGCGATCTTTGTCATACTGGGGGCTGTGGTCGGTGCCGGTGAAGGCGGTTTCGGCTTCATGTCGCTCGCGACGGTCCTCGCAGGCCGCCTGCGCGCAGGCGCCGCCAAGGTCTCGGTCCTGGCCTCCGCCTTCTTCGGATCGATCTCAGGATCGGCCTCCGCCAATGTGGCCTCCACGGGTGCCATCACGCTCCCCGCCATGAAGCGCCTGGGCTACCCGCCCTCCTTCGCCGCCGCCGTTGAGGCAGTGGCCTCCAGCGGCGGACAGATCATGCCGCCCCTGATGGGCGCAGGGGCTTTCGTGATGGTCGAGCTGCTGCGCGTGCAGTATCTGGACATCATGACCGCGGCCATTCTGCCCGCCCTGCTGTTTTTCTGGGCTGCCTGGGCCGGCGTGGACCGTTTTGCCCTGCGCTACGGCCTGCGGGGGATGCGGCCGGACGAACTCCCCACCCGTTCCGATGTGGTCAGCAGTGTTCCCTTCTTCCTGGTGCCCTTCGGGACTCTGCTGCTCATTCTCTTCACCACCGGTTACACTCCGCAGTTCGCCGCTGCCGTCGCCATTCTCGCTGCGGCCCTGTTGCTGGTCACGGATCGCCGCCTCAATGTTTCGCTCATCGCCTGGGGCAAGCGTCTGACCACAGCGGCCATCGAATCAGGCCGTCAGATTTCGGGTATTGCCGCAATCATCATCTGCGCAGGTCTTGTGATCGGCGTGCTCAATATGACCGGTCTGGGCGTAAAGGTGACTTCGGTCATCGTGGGGCTCTCCGGCGGTGAGCTCTGGCTGGCCCTTCTGCTGACCGCGCTGGCCTGTCTGATTCTGGGAATGGAAGTCCCGACCACAGCGGCCTATGTGATCTGCGTTTCGGTGGCGGGCCCGGCTTTGCAGGAACTGGGACTCCCCGCCCTACACGCGCATCTTTTTGTCTTCTGGTATGCTCTGCTTTCGACCATCACCCCGCCGGTGTGCGGGGCGGTCTTCATCGCCGCGGGCATGGCGGGCGCCCCCTGGCTCTCGGTTGCAGGTCAGGCAATGCGGATCGGCCTGGGACTCTACCTCGTGCCCCTGGCCTTCGTATTCAATCCGGCTCTGATCTATCCGGACGTGTCCCTGCTGCTGGCACTTGCCGCGCTCTTTAAGATCGGCCTGGGTCTCTGGTTGATCTGCCGGGCGCTGATCGATCCGCCGAAACCCTTCTGGCGCGCGCCACTTATGGCCGCTGCAGGGATCGCAGTGGTCTTCGGCTTCGGACTGGGCAGTTAAGCTAAGGGCCTGGTCAAGGGAGAAGCCGGGTTCCGGTGCCTCACGGGCATCAGAACCCGGCGCAAGCCTCTCCTAGTCCTCGCATTCCTTTACGGAATAGGTGATCAGGCAGATGGCGGCGCCTGAAGGATCTGCAATCGAGGCAATGCGCCCGACTTCGGGAACATCAAGAGGTGGCATCAGGACACTTCCCCCTGCTGCCGTCGCCATTTCCAGACGTTTATCGACATCGTCGACAGTCACATAGACCGCCCAATGTGCGGGTGCTCCCTTGGCTTCTTCCGGCATGGCCATCAGACCGCCGACCGACGTCTCCCCGGCTTTGATAATCGTGTAGGTGCCACCGTCCGCCATGGACATGGACTCGGTCGTCCATCCCACCACGTCGGTGTAAAAGGCTTTGGCTTTTTCAACATCGTCCGTGCGCAGCTCTGACCAGCTGAAGGCACCGTGAGTCTGAAAGGGATCAATCATGTAATGCTCCTGTCTGCGTAATTTGTAATCTCGCGGATATGACCGTCGCCAGTATTAAACAGTCCTTCCCATAAGGAAGACCAATTTAGACCGACCTTCGACCTGCTCCACATACTATAGACGTGCAACCTGACAGGATTCCGACAGAGTGAGAAAAATAAACAGAGGATGATGCCTATCCTGCGAGATCCTGTGCGCGAAGTGCCTTGATCTGTACCATCAGGAAGTTACGCTCACTCGGATTGCGGGTCAGCAACAGGGCCTGCTCGAAAGCTGCAATCGCTTCGGAGGTGCGACCACATTCGCGCAGGAGAGCAGCCCGCACGGAATGAAAATACTGATAGCGGCGCATATCGGCCAGGTCTTCGATGGTTGCAAGCAGATCCAGACCGGCCTGAGCCCCCTCAGCCTTTGAGACTGCTGCGGCACGATTAAGAGTGACGACAGGTGAAGGCTGCCGGCGTTCGAGGGCTGCATAGAGCTCGGCAATCTGTGGCCAATCGGTTTTCTGAGGATCCAGAGCCTGACAGTGGAGTGCCGCGATTGCCGCCTGAATCTGGTAGGGTCCGGGGCGTTTCTGGTGCAGGGCTTTTTCGACCAGTGACTGACCCTCGGCGATCATACCGGCGTCCCAAAGCCTTCTGTCCTGCTGATCCAGCGCCACGAACTGTCCCTCGACGTCCAGTCTGGCGCGATGACGGGAATGCTGCAAAAGCAGCAACGCAAGGAGACCGGACACTTCAGGCTCCCCCCGAAACAACCGCACAAGCATCCGCGCCAGACGGATCCCCTCTTTGCAGAGATCCGTCCTGATCAGCTTGCCATCCCCGGACGAGGCATATCCCTCGTTGAAAATCAGATAGACCACGCTCAGCACAGCCTCAAGACGTTCCGGCAGATCCGCCGGACGCGGCACTTCGTAGGGAATGCCTGCATCTGCGATCTTACGCTTCGCGCGGATCAGGCGCTGCTCCATGGTCTTCACAGGCACCAGGAACCCGCTGGCGATCTCGGCGACACTCAAGCCGGCGATGGTCTTAAGGGTTAGGGCGGTCTGCACCGGACGGGCCAGGGCCGGATGACAACAGGTAAAGATCAGACGCAGGAGATCGTCCTGGATATGCAGATCCAGGACAGCCTCTTCCATGTTCTCTTCCGCAAGATCTCCGACCCGCGCATTCTCAGCAAGATCCTGCTGGGATTCGCTATAGCGGGTCTCGAGCACCCGCCGGCGTTGTCGATCGATCGCTTTATTGCGGGCGGTCGTGATCAACCACGCCACCGGGTTCTCCGGCGTACCCGATCTCGGCCAATGGTCCAAAGCCTGAGCGACCGCATCCTGCAGGCTTTCTTCGGCAAGATCGATATCACCGAGAATCCGGATCAGCGTGGCAAGCGCCCGTCGGCTGTCTGAGCGCACAATGGCGGCGACGGCGTCCATTCGTCTTGCTTACGTTAAGGTCTCATACTGCTCGGTGCCGATCCCCGTGGCCTCATTCGGCGTCACGACCTCACCATAAGCGACCGGACGGATCTCGATGGCGCCGGTGGCGGCATGGGGAAGTTGCCGCGCGTATTCCATCGCTTCATCCAGGTTCGCACAATCAAGCAGATAGAAGCCGCCGAACTGCTCCTTGGTTTCCGCAAAAGGTCCGTCGATCACGCCCACGCTCTCGTCCTTTGCCCGTAAAGTCGTCGCAGAGGAGGTCGGCATCAACTTGGTTGCGCCGACGAACTGACCTTTTGATTTGGCCTCTTCCTGCATCCGGCCATGGGCCGCAATGACCTCTGCCTGTTCACTTTCACTGTAGGCTTCCGTGAAGTCTTCGGCTTGATAGATCAGCAGTGCGTAAAGCATGTTCCGATTTCCTTGTATGTCTTTGGCTACCTTATAGACGAAACAGGAGCCTGAAGTCCGACGCCGAAGATCTTTTTTTCGTAAGATCGCGTCCAACTCTTGATTCCGATAAAGCAAAAAAGTCCCGGACAGGGGCGAAATCCTGTAATTTTAGGGTTCGACTGTCGTTTTTGACGGCTTTTTCACGCCCTGCCCTACGGCAAGATCACGCGCCGGCCTTACAACCTATGACCTCAAGAGAACAAATGGCCCAGGAGAGATTACATGTCCGCTAAAGACCCACAGGGTTACAGTCTGACCGGCGCGAACGAGAAGGCATCCGAGCTTTACGCGCAGGCCCTGACGGAGCTGCAGTGCTATTCGAACGACCCGGTGGAAACAATTGACGCCGCACTTGCCGAGAGCCCGAACTTTGTCATGGCGCACTGCCTTCGCGCCTATCTGCACCTTCTCTCCACAGAGCGGGCGGCCGTGCCAGAGGCACAGGCCAGTTTCAAGTCCGTAACGCCCCTGCCTGCCAACGACCGGGAAGCCGGACACATTGCCGCCATCCAGAATTTCCTCGAGGGTGATATGCACAGGGGCATCGAGGCCCTTGATGCCGTTCTTGTCGATTATCCCCTGGATATTGTTGCCTTACAGACAGCCCATCTCTGCGACTTCCTGGTGGGCGACGCCCGTAGCCTGCGCGACCGCGTTGCACGCCAGTTACCGCAGTGGTCGAGCGCTGTGCAGGGCTATCACGCCCTGCTCGGCATGTACGCCTTTGGACTGGAGGAAATGGGCGACTATCGCCGCGCGGAAGACTATGGGCATCAAGCCATTGAGCTGAACACCCGCGATGCCTGGGCGCAGCACGCCGTCGCCCACGTCTATGAAATGGAAGGCCGCCAGCAGCAGGGTATCGACTGGATGGAGAGCCGCCAGGTTCAGTGGTCCAAGGACAACTTCATGGCGGTTCACAACTGGTGGCATCTGGCGATGTATTATCTGGATCTCGGCCAGATTGAACGGGTTCTGGACATCTACGACAACCGAATTCGCGCAGATCAATCCGAAGTCGCCATGGACATGCTCGATGCCTCGGCCATGCTCTGGCGCCTGCATCTGCGCGGCGTCGACGTCGGTGACCGCTGGAATGAAATCGCCGGTGTCTGGGCTCCGGTCGCCGAAGACGCCTATTACGCCTTCAACGACTTCCACGCCATGATGGCCTTCGCCGGATCTGGTAATTCTGAAGCCGCCAACCGGGTTCTCGCGGCCCAGAGCGCGCGGATCGGCAAGGGCGGAAGCAACGACGCCATGACCGCCCAGGTCGGCTATCCGCTGTGCCAGGCGTTTCATGCCTTCAGCAACGGCGATTATGCGCGCACGATCGAGCTGATCCAGCCCGTCCGCACTTTCGCCAATCGCTTCGGCGGCAGTCACGCCCAACGCGACGTCATTGATCTGACCCTGATCGAAGCGGCCTTTCGAGATGGCCAGCACGGGTTGGCACGGGCTCTATCGAATGAACGCATGGCGCTCAAACCGACCAGTCCGCTGAACGCGAAGTTCCGGCGCCGACTGACAGAGGAAAGCAGGCCCAAAGAAACGGTCAGCGTGGCCTGATCCTTCGGGAGGGGAGCAGTCCGGATCGATCCGACGCTCCCCTCTCACCTCTCCTGAGAAGACGTGTTTAACGGCCTGTGAGAAGAGGCCGAAGGGCCGCGCTGTGTCTGCACGTCTTTTCCTGCCGGCCGCATAAATTCCATCACTCAACGGAACAGGCTTCCCCGATCAGTTCCGAACCCAAGGACCAAAACTATGACCGACTGGAAAGTTCCAGCGCTGACACTGGCGGCGACCGCGCTCACGGTCGCAAGCAGCCTTACCCCCACTTCGGAAGGATCTCAGGCTGAGGTTCTGCACAAGACCCAGATTGCCTCGGCGGCCACGGCCTCGCAAAGCGACCTCTTCGATCCGCGCATCATCGCGGGCTCGATCTGCCGAGGAAAAGCCGCCCGCAAAGCCCTGGGCAGCGCGGCGCCACAGCCTGCCCGCGCCCTTCTGGCGGGCCTGAAAAACAGTCAGACGGCGGAAGGACGCACACCCAAAATGCCGCTGCTTGACGGCCTCGGTGATCTTACGATCAAAATCACCACCGAAAATCCGGAGGCCCAACGCTATTTCGACCAGGGTCTTCGTCTTGCCTACGGCTTCAACCACGCCGACGCCATCCGCTCCTTCAAGCAGGCGCAGAAGCTTGATCCCGGCTGCGCGCTGTGTTTCTGGGGCGAAGCCTGGGCGCTCGGACCGAACGTCAACGTTCCCATGCAACCTGAAGCCCGGAAACCGGCCTCCACAGCCATGACATTGGCGCGCAATCTGGCGGCAGGTGCCAGCAGTAGAGAGCAGGCCCTGATCGCGGCGCTCGATACCCGTTACTTCGATGCCTCGAACGCCGATCCTTCAGACCAGGAAGACCCGGGACGCCGGATCCTGGATCAGAATTATGCCAACGCCATGGGGGCCGTCCACCGGCGCTTTCCTGACGATGACGACATCGCGGTCATGTTTGCCGAAGCAATGATGAACCTCTCACCCTGGGATTATTGGGAAGCAGATGCCAAAACCCCCAAGGGCCGAACCTTTGAGATCGTATCTCTGTTGGAAGAGGTGCTCGCCCGCAACCCTGATCATGCCGCCGCAATCCATCTCTACATTCACATTGTCGAGGCCTCCAGCACACCGGAACGGGCCGAGAAGCACGCGGACCGCCTGGGCCGCCTGATGCCCGGGGCAGGTCACATCGTCCATATGCCCTCGCACATCTACACCCGGGTCGGTCGCTACATCGATTCCGTGCGGGTTAACCAGGCCGCGATCGAAGCCGACGAGGCTCTGATCGCAAAACTTGAATCCAGCGGGATCTATCCCCTGGTTTACTACCCGCACAATGTCCATTTCGTCATGACCTCGGCGCAGATGGCCGGTGCAGGCGAAACCGTGCTGAAAGCCGCGAGCAAGCTGGATGCCGTGCTGCCGATGCAAGCCGCGCAGGCCATCCCGCTGGTGCAACCGATCAAGGCAGCACCGATCCTGGCATTGGCCCAGTTCGGCAGTCCGGCGGAAGTTCTGGCAATCCCCGATCCCGGAGAGACCGTTCCCTTCATCAGGGCAATGTGGCACTACGCCCGGGGGACGGCCTTGGTCACGCGCGGAGAGATCGATGCTGCCCGCACAGAAGCCGCCGCAATCGAAGAGATCAACGCCCGGACGGATTTCACGCCGCTGATCGAATCCGCCGTACCCGGCCCAGAGGTCGTCGCCCTTGCCCGTCACGTTCTGCTCGGCCGTATAGCGCAGGCGGAAGAGAAACATGATGACGCTGTCAACAGCTTCACTGCCGCTGTCGAGATCCAGTCCGGTCTGCCTTACATGGAGCCGCCCTACTGGTACTATCCCGTCAATCAGTCGCTGGGTGCGGCTTTGCTTCAAAGCGGCCGCCCGGACGACGCCGAACGGGCCTTCAAAGCCGCGCTCTACGAAACGCCGAACAACGGATGGGCGCTCTACGGTCTGGGCGAAACCTACAAGCTTATGGGCGACACGAAAGCCGCCGCTGAAATGGATCGTTTGCTCAACGCAGCCTGGGCAGGAGATCGAAAAAACCTGAGTCTCTCACGCCTCTAGAACCCTCTAACTCTACTCCCCCTGTCTCTTACTTACCCGGCTCCGCCTCTCTTCCACGGCGGAGCCGGTTTTTTTTAAGTATGCTCAAAGAGTGATTGCCTAGAGCGAACGTGGGTCCTTGATCATGGCAAGAGGCTCTTCCGCTAAAAAGTCACCAACCAGCCGGTTGAAGAGGTCGGGCTTCTCCATATGCACATTGTGAGCACAACCGGGAACGACGGCGAGTGAGCACTTGGGTATGGTCTTCCAGAGAGCTTCGGGTTGCGGCCAGGAATAGGACCGGTCTTTATCACCCCACAACACCAGGGTCGGTGACTTGATTGCAGACAGCGCATTGCGGCCATCCCAATGCTCCATTGCGATCAGTCCATTCAGTGCGGTCTGAAGCGATGCCTTACGGCCCTCCTGCGCGCAGACCGGAAAGCCCTCCGCATCACTGCCATCGAGGAACCATGTCGCGGCAATCCGAAGAGCCGTCGCCTCGACACCTTCGATGGAAAGGCGGCGTCGGGAGTCCTCCATTGTCTCGAAACGCTCCGGCAGCTTCCCGAGCGGTCCCGTGCCATAGAGGATCAGGCGGGATATCCTTTCACCTGCAAGGGCCACCATCTGCTGCACGACCATGCCACCCATCGAGTGCCCCAGGAGATGAAAACGCTCAATACCCAGATCGCTGAGCAGGTCGAGAATATTCTGCGCATGTTCGTTGATAGTTTCCGGTGAAACCAATTGACTGCTTTCACCAAAGCCGGCCAGATCCGGCGCGATCACGTCATAGCGATTTGCAAACGCAGCGATCTGGTTCGACCACATGGCCGAGCCACCCAAATATCCATGAACCAGAACCAGCGGAAAGCCCGCGCCCTCGCGGCGATAATGCAACAGTGAACCCCTCTTACTGAGCCGTCATCGCATCACGCCGGGCAGCCAGAGCGCCGTATCGGGCAGGATGATCAAAACGGCGATCAAAGTCACCAGCGCCAGGATAAACGGAAGACAGCCGATGATGACATCGCCAATCGAGACTGATCCACGCCCTATCCCCTGAATGACATAGAGGTTGAGTCCAACGGGTGGGGTCAGCACCGCGATCTCCATCGTAATGGTATAGACGACACCGAACCAGATCAGATCGAAACCGGCCGCGTGCATCAACGGAAAGATCGTCGGCAGTGTGATAAAGGTCATGGAGACCGGCTCCAGGAACATACCGAGGACGATGTAGAAGACCAGCACGATGGTCAGCACCAGATAGGGCGACAGATCGAAGGACAAAAAGAGTTCGGTGAACTGCTGCGGCACCCGGAAATAAGTGAGCACAAAGCCGAAGAGCACACCGGCTGAGAGCAGAAGGCCGAGATAGCCCATGGTGCGCATGGTTGCGAAGAGCGCATCGACAAATCCTGCCGTGCTCAAGCCTCCAACCGCGAAGGCAAGAATAACCGTCAGAAGCGCCGCCACCGCCGCCGCTTCGGTCGGTGTGGCGATGCCGCTGTAGATCGAAACGGTGATCACCAGACCGATCAGCAGGATCGGACCGAGTGTAAACGACAGCTGCTTTATGGTCATCGCAACGCTAGATTCCGAAGAGGGAATATCCTCGGGCTTCAAGCGCCCCCAAACAACGACGACGAGAACAAATAAGGAAATGAGAATAATCCCGGGGACGATTCCCGCGATGAAAAGCTCGCCGATCGACTGGTCAGTGACGATGCCGTAAAACAGCAGGATCAGGCTCGGCGGAATGAGCACACTCAGGGTGCCGCCCGCCGCGAGCACACCACTGGAGAGTCGCCGGTCGTAACCGAGCTTGAGCATCTCGGGCAACGCGACGCCGCCGATGGTCAGGGCACCGACCATGGAAGACCCGCAGACCGCGCCGAACCCGGCGCAGGCGCCGATGCTGCCATAGGCAGCGGAGCCACGCACTCGGACACCCTGATGCATAAACATGTAAAGATTTGGCCCAATATTGGACCGGCCTATCAGTTCCCCCAGGAAGACGAACAGCGGCACGGCCAGCAGGATGTAATCAATCCAAACGCCCCAGAGTTTGAGTTCACTGCTCACCAGCGATGTGGAAAAATCCTGTATCTGCCATAGAAACGGCAGCGACGCCGCGGCCAACGCAAAGGGAATGGGAAGCCCGAAGGCAATAAACAGCATCAGGAGTGCAAGGAGCCCGATTCCAACTTCATACCATTCCATCGGCTGGCTCCTCGTCTAAGTGACTTGGCGTGACGGGCGTAACAAACAGGAGTGCCAGTCTCAACGCCGTATAGAGTGTGAAGAGCACCAGCGCAGCGGCACCCGGCGCCCAGAAAAGGTAACGCGGCCAGAGCAGGATCTCGGACGCGGCGCCGGACTGGAAAGACCGGACCGTGGCCTCGACGCCAGCCAGGGAAAAGAAACCGCCAATCGCAAGCATCAGAGCCATATTGATGATATCGACGATGCGGCGCAGTCTTGGCGTCAAGCTGTCGACCAGCATAGTGACTTTCGGGTAGGCATCTTCCTTCAACGCAAAGGCAAGGCCTGCAAAAGCAACGGGAAACAACAGCAAAGCTGTGGCTTCGGTGACCGTGCCGTCAGGCGAATTGAAGGCATAGCGCACAATGACGCCGTAGGAGATCCAGCACATCTGGATCACAATGATTGCCGCACCCAGCCCTGCCAGCCACACGACCGAACGCTCGAACGCCGAACACCATCGTTCCAAGAGAGAAAGCATTTCGTATCAACCCCGAGTGAAACCCCGCTAAAATCGGCGATTGGCCCACACGCGCGACTCTTCCGGTCGGAAGTGTGGGCCAGCCAGATCAACGTTGTGGAGCAATGCTCCAGACCGTCAGGGCGCGTGCTTTGCGAAAAGATCTCTGATCTTCCCGGCCAGCTCGCCACCACAGGCGTTATCGACTTCCTTGTCCCAAGAGCCCTGAACGGAATTGATCAAGGCCATGCGGTTGTCCTGAGGAATGGTCACGGCTGCACCGCCACCCTTCATTACGGCATCGCCGACCCGCTCATTGACCCAGGATTCGTAACGTGGTTTCAGCCAGACTTCCGATTCATGTCCGGCTTCCAAAACCGCCTTCTGATCCTCTGGCGAGAGGGACTCGAACTTGGATTTGTTCATCATGTAGGAGATGTTGCCATAGAAGAGATTGGCATTGACCATATAAGGCATCACCGACCAGAGCTTCCAGGAACTATAGGTCGCGACCCCCATGTTGATACCATCGACCACACCGCGTTCGGCGGACTGAAACACTTCTTTTGGCGCAACGAAGACCGGCTTGCCGCCCCAGGCTTCGATCATCATCGAGACCAGCGGGCCGATTGAACGGACCAGCTTGCCGTCGAGCTTGCCGATATCCTCGACACGCTCTTCGAACCACCATTCCTGGTCGTAGGAATAGTTCGAATTGATGATGGGAACGAGGTTGGTTTTGGCCGCTTCCGGCTTGATCAGCTCTGCGAATTCACCATCAAGTTCGATCTGGCCTTCCAGATTGATGGCCGCCGGGTAAAGCGAGGTCACCCGATAGCAAGGCAAACGCTTGTCCGCCGGAATCCAGCTGATGTCAGAGACACCGCCTTGAACAGCATCTACGCCCTCACTCCAGCCATGCAGAGTCGCAGAAGGGAAAATCTGAACCTTGACCCGCCCATCGGTTTTCGCTTCCACCAGTTCGCCGAACTTTTGAAAACCCTGGTAACGCACGTCGATTTCGTTGACGTAAGTCGACAGACGAATTGTGGTTTCCGCCGCCGCCACCGAGGCCCCCATAGCCGCCGAAACTGCACAGCCGGAAAGTACATATTTGAACGTTGTTTTTAGCATTGTTATCTCCCAGTTAACGCGATGAAAGTCTCCCTCGTGGTCCAGTCCCGGCTCTTGCTTCACCAGGTAAATTTGAATCGTCCCACGTTGTTATTGCTTTTGTGTTTTCGCTTTATGCCGCCTTTTGTCGTGAGAAGAGATGCGGATAGGCAAATAACGCCGACGCGCCGCCAGTGTGAATGAACACGACATTTTCACCCTTCTTAAGCTCTCCGGCGCGGATCAGGCCAATCATCCCGGCCATCCCCTTGCCCGAGTAAACCGGGTCCAGGAAAATACCTTCGTCGGCTGCCAGCAGCGAAATGGCATCAACCATCGCATCGGTCGGCTGCCCATAGCCTGGCCCAACGTACTCGTCGTAGGCCTCGATCAAATCCCTGCTCAGATCGCCCTTAACACCCAAAAGTTCAGAGGTCCTGCACGCGAGCTTATAAACGTTGTCGATCTGCTTTTCGCGGCTCGCACGCACCGAGATCCCCTCGACCCTGACCGGTGCATTCATGGCATGAAGTCCGGCAACCAGTCCGGCCTGTGTTCCGGCGCTGCCCGTTGCGTGAACAATACGATCGATCTTGAGGTTCTGACTATCGGCCTGCTGAAGCAGCTCCGCAGCGCAGGAAGCGTAGCCAAGCGCGCCGATGGCATTCGAACCGCCGCCGGGAATAACATATGGCTTCAGTCCCCTATCGCGCAGTCGTTCGCCCAGGGCTTCAGCTTCGGCGTTCATATCCAGACCTTCATCACGGTACTCGTATTCGCAACGCAGCATATCGTCGAGAAGGACGTTCCCGGCGGCCTCGTAGTCGTCGCCCATGTTGGTGACGCGGCGCTCCAGCAAAGCATGGCACTTCATACCGACACGCCGCGCAGCCGCGGCGGTCTGCCGGACATGGTTGGATTGCGTCGCGCCCTGGGTCACCAGAGTGTCCGCGCCCTGCGCAACGGCATCGGCAACCAGAAACTCGAGCTTCCGGGTCTTGTTTCCACCGGTCGCTAGTCCGGTGCAGTCGTCACGCTTGATGTAGATCTCCGGACCATCGAGCGTCCGAGAGAGGTTTTCCAGTTTCTCCAGAGGAGTAGGAAAATGACCGAGGGAAATCCGATTGAAGCGCGCCAAATGCATGAGAGATGCCCTATCCATTTTTAAACCGGCAAATTCCACATTGCCGTAGGGAGAAAGCCTAGACCGCAGAGCATACGTCGTATAATTCTTTGTCTACATTACAGTATTCCGATTTTGCATAACGAATAAACTGAGCGACAATCTGACAGCATCCGCGTGGCAAAAATCGCGGCGTCGGCGAAAAACCACCAGAGGGAGACAGCGTTGGATATCAATTGGCTGGAAGATTTTGTCTGTCTTGCCCGCACGCTCAATTTCACCCGTGCGGCAGAAGAACGGAACATCACCCAATCGGCCTTCAGCCGCAGGATAAAGGCGCTCGAAATCTGGGTCGGCGCCGCATTAATCGACCGGACATCCTTCCCGGCTAAGCTTTCCGATGCCGGCGAAGAGTTTCTACCGACCGCAAAAACCATCGTGAAGGAGTTACTGGAAGCCCGCGACGATCTGCGTGCACGCGAACGCGGCGGCTTAAAGTTTTACACTTTCGCGGCTCCCCATTCGATCTCCATCACACACCTGGCACCTATTCTGCGTCAGTTGCAGGGCGGTCTGAAAATCCGCTCACGGGTCATGTCCGATAATCTGCACACCTGTTGCGAGCTGGTATCCGAAGGCGTTTGCGATTTTCTGGTCTGCTATCGCCATCCGAAGATTCCGATCACGCTCGACGAGCAGCTTTTTAAGAGACTCAACATCGGGACCGAGCGTCTGATTCCCGTCACCGTTCCCGACCACTCCGGGCGCCCCAGATGGACGCTCCCTGGCGACCGGAGAGCACCCATACCCAAACTGGGCTATGCAAAGGGCTCGTTTTTTGGCGCCGTCGTCGACCAGCTGCTCAAAAGTCATAAGGCCGCGCTGGATGTCCGGCATATCGATGCTTTTGCCGAGGCCCTCAAAAGCCTCGCACTGGAAGGACAGGGAATCGCCTGGTTGCCGGAAAGTTCGGTGCAGCAATCGCTCGAGTCCGGGGATTTGCTGCGGGCCGGTCCGGAACAATGGGATGCGTCATTGTCCTTGTCGATCTATTCTGCGGTCGACGACCTCGACGATACCGGCCTTGAGATATGGAATTTTCTCTCCAGATTGCCATAAGCCTGATCGGCTCCTTTGCATCTGGCTGAAACGCGAACCAACCTGCCGCTCAATAAGCTGCAGAACAAATTTCACGTCATTCCGGCGGCTTTGAAATCACATCACGCAGCCATTGAAATGCCGGGTCGGTATCTGAGCGTTGGTGCCATACGATGGAGAATTGGAATCCACCTGCCGGAAACGGTGTCTCCCGGACCTCCAGGTTATGGAGCTTCGCGAGGGGTTCCAAAATGGATCTCGGTTCAGTCGCAATCAAGTCGGATCCCGACAGTACCCGCCCGACAACCAGGAAATGCGGAGCCGTCACTGTCACACGCCTTTTGCGTCCGGTCCTCGCCAAGGCCCTATCGATCATACCCGTCGCCTCACCCGCGAGCGAAACATGCAGATGCTGGGCTTCAAGGTAGTTGTCGAGGTCGATCTGCTCGTTGCTGAAGGCCGGGTGTCCCGAACGTGCTGCGCACACGAAGTCTTCGTCCGATAAAACCATTCGTCTCAGGTCTGCCGGCGGTTCTTTAAACGTACCGATGATCGCCTCTACCTCGCCTCGCCGTAACATACCGAAACCTATCGCCCAGCTGGTATGTCGGCTGCGAAGAGTCAAACGGCCCGAGGATGCTTCACAATAGCTTGTCAGCACTGGCAGATAGATAGAGGCCGCATAGTCCGACATCCCGATAACGAACTGCCGGACATCGGACTGGGGGTCGAAGCCGGAACGGCCATCGACTAATCCGTTCAGTTCCTGCAACGTGTTGGCAACCCCGGGTGCCAGGCTCGCCGCTTTGCTGGTGAGAATCATCTGACCTTCGGATCTGACGAACAACGGATCGTCCCAGACCGTCCTGAGCCTATTGAGCGCATGGCTTACCGCCGATTGGGTCAAGCCCAGCCTCTCCGCCGTTCTAACGACACTGCCCTCCTCAACCAGGGTTCCAAACACCAGGAGCGCGGTTATGTCGAGAGATCTTATCTTCGTTTTGTTCATATTATATATGTTACGAATGAATTTCTCTCATATCAATGCTTCATCTATTTTGCATCCGATCAAACACATCGGAGACCTATGATGATGAGAAACTACAAAGCCTTAACTCTTGTACTGGCCGGAGCGGCATACCTTTGGAGCGCTGCCGCTCAAGCAAATGAAGGTAGCTGCGATATGACTCAAGACCGATATGAACGGGGGCTGGAACGGCTCGACGAAATCACACAGGGGCAGGGCCAGGCAGTGGCTGAAGCACTATCCCGCACCTCTCCTGATTTAACCCGTTACATTATTGAATACGGTTACGGCGAAGTGTTCTGCCGCCCTGGCCTTACCGACAAACAGCGGGAACTTGCGGTCATTTCGGCACTCGCCGCCATGGGTTACCCTGCACCTGAACTACGGGTTCATATCCACGCTGCTTTGAATGTCGGCGCCTCTCGTGAAGAAGTGGTTGAAACAATGATTGTGATGTCGGTTTACGCGGGTTTTCCTGCCTCTATTCACGGTGTCAAGGCGGCAGAGGCCGTGTTTGCAGAGCGCGATGCCAAAGAAGGGGCAACCCTGGACTGATGCACGACGAAAAATGCGCAGAGCCGGTTCAGGATCTGCGATGACAGCCCTGGTCTAAGTTCGAAACCCGGCTCAGTTACTAACACTGGATCCACTATAGCCCCCCCAAACACGATAGATGAGCGCAACCTTGAGGTCGGTTGTACAGCGTTTTACCGGCAGGGTCGGCGTTTCCGGAAACTCAAAGAAGAAGGCCAGTGTCTGAAGATCCGGCTTACGAGTGATCGTGGCAGCTCCAACCCTACCGGTTGTCTGAAACAGGACTTCTCTAACTCCCATTTTCCGTTTTGACAGATTTTTCACGCTTTCCCCCGGCCCAGGTCTTGGAAAAATCACAGCGGGTTCACGGCAAATGTAGAAAATAGTCATCAACAGAATGGCGGGCTGTGGCCTGCAAGCGCAGTTGCGCTCACCGCCACGCGTCCGCACGACTGATACGAGACGAAAGGATGGGCTCATGTCCGCTTCAAAGCGCGGTGCAGGGTGGCGGCACGCCGTTAGATGCACCAGTCGTTTTATAGCATCCGCAGCAAGAACACTGATCGCTGGGGTTAAAACCGCGGTCGCAGAGTACAAAGCAATTCAGACACAGAAGCGCCGAATGATCAGTCTGCGCGGTTTGGGCGATCACACCCTGCGTGATATCGGGTTGGTCAGGGATCGCTTCACGGGAACAGTCCTGAACGCCGTCAGTGGGGAGGTGGCTGATCTCGAACAGCGGCAGATAGAGACGACCGGCGCTGCGCGATCCGACACCCCGGCGCTCAGCCGCCACGTCATGGTCGAGCGGCGTCTGGCTGAGCGGCGCGCTGTGGGGCAGCGACGTATTGCACAGCGAACGCCTGTTGCGCAGCAAGCCGACCGGGCTGCAACGGCACATCCGGTGCAAGACAGGCGCGCGTATGACCGCCGTGCCTCAAGTCATCGTGTCATCGATTGCCGAAACCTCTTTTCCGGGCGAGCCCGGTTCCTGCCGGCCTGACCCGAATCTTGATAACGTCGCTGGCCCGTTCCCGACAATGGAGGCTCTGTCGGAGCGGCGGCGAAAGCTCTCGGGGACACGCCGAACGCGGTATTCGGCGTTCCTCCGCAAACTCCCCGAAGTACAAGTTAGATGTCGATTTGCTACTTATGGTATAGATATTAACCATAACTTCGCACAAAAATTCCGAAATTGACGACAGGACAATTGCGGTCATACGCATAAATTGATTAGCCTACGAATTAGAAGAACCAAAACCGAAGCAAAATTCGGGCAGATTGACGGGAGGGATGCAATGCGCCGCATCATCTATCTATTGGCCATAACGCTCGCCATGGCCGGCGGCGCCGGCATAGCGCCGGAACCGGCCTACGCGGAAAAAAATGCGCGCTTCCAGGATCAGGAGGAACGCAGAAACATGCTGCTGGGAACATGGTTCGGCGAGACGCCGCCAACTGCGGGCGGCCGGATTCAGTGGATCGTCGATCGAAAGAGAGATGGGACCTACAGCACCCAGTTTCGCATCTACGCGCCGGACGGACGCTACCGCAATCACATGGAAACCGGCATCTGGGGTGTTTCGGGACCGGTTTACTTTTCCGCAACCCAGGGCTGGCGGCAGGGCGATCAGGTCGTCGGAACCGACACTGCCAAAGCGCGGTTTTACGATGCCTATGAAATACAGACTTTAAAGTCGAAGCTCTTTGAATACCGGCATTACGTGACCGGGAACAACTACAGGGTCCGTAAGGTGCGCAACGGCTTCACCTTCCCCAAATAGCGGGCGTGGGCGGTCTTGGAGCCGGCCTTCCGCTTTCTGATTATAAATAACTCAGGGAGCACTCCACGCCGCTGGCGGAATGATTTTGCGGTATATCCTTACAGGGCCGGGCCTTGTCGATGGCCTGCCGGACGTCGGTCTGTGTGAGACCGTCGCGTTGCAACAGAAGATCCACGATGGGGTCTTCGAAAAAAGTTTCGAGAGTTGGTTCTTCGCCTTGCTTGCTCCAACGACCTCTCATAATACGCTTCCACCCTTTACTGTGCTCTTCGATGCTCATGATGTAGGCATCAAACGCGACGAAACATCACCTCAGATGGTGATCGTTTTGTGGCAGTTTCTGGAAGCTTTGAAGTCCGCCGCGAACCCTACATCTATCTGAATAAACTGATAGATCGGCAATCCCTAACAAATGGTTAACAAAGATGGTTGAAACCTTAATTACCTGGTTGAAAACGACATCAACCTCTGGGCAATCAAGTGCGGTTACAGCGTCATATCTCAACACTTACAGGGTTTGAGGCCGTCGAACAGCCGATCGCAACGCCGTCTCGCCCCCTCTCAACGATCGCAAGGGGATTGCCTCCCGGGGCGGGGGCTCATGAACTGAACGCGCAGAACCAGGAAAAGAATTTTTGTGATTTATTCGTTAAAAAATGCGGTCCCTGAATTCGAAACCGCGATCCATGAAGGTATAGGTTCGAACCCAGATGCGCCATCAACTGGCGCAGAAACAGGGTGAAGCTCCTTATTTTGCGCCTTCAGCAAGATAGGCGATAATGTCGTCGATATCTTTTTGCTTCTTCAGTTTCGCGACCATCTTGGTTCCGGGCACATATTCCTTCGGATTCTTCAGAAACTCGCCAAGGGCTTCGGGTGTCCAGACAATGGCGGTCGAGGCCATGGCCTTGGAATAGTTGTAGCCCTCGATGCTGCCCGCGGCACGTCCGACAACGCCAACGAGGTGAGGCCCAACCTTGTTCTTTTCGCTCGTCGCTTCGTGGCAGGCTTTGCAACGCCGGAAGGCTTTTGCACCGGCTGCGGGATCTCCCGCAACCGTTGCTGCCGCCGCGACCGCAGAGACCTTAAGTCCTGCGGGCACGACTGCCGGGGATACCGCCGCACTCTTTTCATCGGCGGTGAAAACGAGGCGAAGCGAAATCGGCGCAGCCTGGGCAATAGAGCTCAGCTTGGCAGCTTCACGGAGCTTTTCGACGCCGTCGGTCAGACCGAAGTCGGCAACGTTGAGCATGAGCAGTTCATCGCTTGTCACCAGAACCTTGCCGTCGCTCAATCGCGCCACGAAGAGGCTGGCTTCAATGTCACCGCTTTGACCGGCAAGCGAGAGATTGGCCGTGACGTCCATCGTCATGGTATCACCGGCTTTCAGCGCTTCCAGCTTCTTCATATCTAGCTGGGTGGTGATGATCGCGTTCGGGAACTGTACCGCGTCGAAGACCCAGTTCAGCATGCGCTCGTTGCGGATATCGATCCAAGTTTCGACACTTGCAACGTCGATCTCGATTTTTACCGCGCCATCCGCGGCAACCTTACCGCTGACCGCACCGAAGTGATGCACTTCACCCACGGTCCCTTTTTTGACCGATCCAAAAGAAATTTTCGAGTCGTCGGAAGACAGACTCCAGCTTTCCGCCTGCGCCGTTCCCGTAAGAACCGCCAGGGCAAAAACCGCACTCGCAAAGGCTTTAATCATATTCCTGTTTCCTCTCTGTCCAGCCCCTTAACGTACCGGCATCATACTCAAAATCCGGTTCTCCGACACACGGGGCAATGATCAATTTACAGGACGCAAACACACCACCTGGCGTTTTATTCGTTTTTTTTTGCAGAAAGATGGCGGAACAGCCGGTTTTAAGAATCGCGGCTCATCTTGAGCAGGAAGGCGGATGCTTCGTGAGAGGAAGGCTCAAGGACGCAAAACGCCCTTGAGCAGCAGGAGAGAGGTTTCGGTGTTCAGCCTTCGACCCGGAGCTGATAGTCGGGCGTCGGGTTGAGCGGACAGGAGAAAACGTAGTCGCCTTCTTCCAGAGTGACCTCATAGTCCGCTGTGACCCCCTCGCTCAGGCCGGCTCCCGATACATTCGGCAGCATGGCCCGGTTCGCAAGCCCGTCACCACGAAGCCAGAAACCGAGATTATAGGGGACATTCTTGTTGGTAACCCGGAAGATGTATTTGCCAGGCTTCAGAGTCATTTTCTTGGACTTTTCCACCCGCTCCTTACCGTTTGCATCGTTGATCTTCATGCAATCCGCCCGCTTGGCCGCCGTAAAGCCGTGATCAACGCCCTCGGTCTCCAGGAACTGACAGGGGGTCTGGGTCAGGACGATCACGGTCGCATCACTTGACGCCTTCAGTTCACCGCTCATCGTCATGGCACCGAGCGCAAGCGTCGCTGCGCCAAGGATAGCGGCAAGTCCATGGCGGGCTCCTGTTGCAGACGTGTTGTTGGAAGCATGGTTCATCGGGGTTTTCTCCAGAGTAGCAATTGCCTGATCTATGCAGCCAGGCATCCGGCGGGGCGGGTATCGGAGGCATTGAAGCTCGCGATAGATAAAAATAATGAAGGAAAATGTTAAAAACCCCTTTAATGCCGCTTGCCATCTCAGGTGGTGCAGGCATCAAAAATCTGTGAGGAACGTGACCTGAGTTGATCGAAATCAAGGCGGCTCGTCCGGCGCACCCATAGCTTCTCGCCATGGACAAGACCCTCGCCAAATACCGCGACGCCCGGCTACCGCGCTACACCAGCTATCCGACTGCGCCGCATTTCACGCCTGAAGTCACTTCCGTGGACTACTCCGCCTGGCTCGGCGCGATCGGAGCGGATCAGAAGCTTTCGCTATATCTGCATATCCCTTTCTGCAGTCAGATGTGCTGGTACTGCGGCTGTCACACCAAGGTCGTCAACGGCTATACGCCGGTGGCCAACTACGTCACGCTGCTGCGCCAGGAGATCGAGATGGTCGCGGCGGCGTTGCCCGGACGCCGTCAGGTCGGCCATATTCACTGGGGTGGCGGTACGCCGAACCTTCTAACCGACGAGGATTTCGCCGGTCTGATGGATTTGCTGCGCAGACATTTCGATCTTACCCCCGACGCGGAGGTCGCCGTCGAGGTCGACCCGCGCAGGCTTGGAAAGACCCAGGCCAAAGCTCTTGCGGCGGCAGGGGTCAACCGGGCCAGCCTGGGGGTCCAGGACTTCAACAAGGATGTTCAGGAAGCCATCAACCGGGTTCAGCCCTTTGAAATGGTCGAGAAATGCGTCGCGGATCTGCGGGCCGCTGGCATCCCTTCGATCAATTTCGATCTGCTTTATGGTCTTCCGAGCCAGGATCTGAGCAAGCTGGAACGCAATCTGCGCCTGAGCGCCGCGCTGCGCCCCGACCGGATTGCCCTTTTCGGCTATGCACATGTGCCCTGGATGAAAAAGCACCAGCAGCTGATCGACGAAGCGACCCTGCCCGACGGCCCCGCACGCGTGAAGCAGGCCGGCTTCTCCTCGAAAATGCTGGACTGGCTCGGGTACACACAGATTGGCCTGGATCACTTCGCACTGCCGGAAGACCCCATGGCCAAGGCCCTGTCCAACGGGAATCTGCATCGCAATTTCCAGGGCTACACGCTTGACGACGCGGAGGTTCTCATCGGCTTCGGCGCATCCGCCATCGGTAGCCTGCCGCAGGGCTACATCCAGAACAGCCCAGACTTCGTGGCCTATGCCAAGTCCATCCGGAACGGCAGCTTCGCCGTTGCACGTGGCCGGGAGCTAAACGACGACGATCGTCTACGCCGTCGTGCCATTGAAGAGCTGATGTGTCACGGCGAACTGGACGTTTCCGCCCTTTGCAATGCCGGGCATGTCGACAGCAAGGCATTCGATAAGGAACTGGACGAGCTGGCACCTCTGATCACCGACGGCCTTGTCGAACTTACGGATCAGAAAATCACCGTGACGGATCGGGGGCAGCCGCTTGTCCGTGCCGTTTGCGCCGTCTTCGACAGCTATCTGGAACAGAGCGAGACGCGGCACTCACGGGCGATCTGATCGCGCGCAAGCGCCGCATGAAATTCGCTATTGTCTATTTGTGGCGTGACTTGGCCTTGCGAAACCGCAGCACAAGATAGCCTGCGGCGACGACCGCAAGCACAAGTCCGCCGACGTGAAAGGGTTCCTGAGCGAAGTGAGCGACGAAAGCGTTCACGTCCATACCGCCATGATCCCCGGGATGGGCCGCGAGAGGGCTTGCGACCAGGGCCGTGGCGGCAGCAACGGCGCTCGAAAGGGCGAAAATCTTAGTGGTCATGAGTCTCTTCCTGTTCTGAAATGTCGACGCGTTCGGCAAGCATCGGCACAAGATCGATATCCTCCCGCTCTGTCAACGATACATAGGTAAATGTCATGCTCTCCCGGCTTTCAATCATCTTGCCGGGAAACGGCATGTAAAGCAGTTCGCGCGACGCGAAGGCCGGCGACGCGGTACCGATTTGCCAGTTGGCGACGATGGCGGCATCGACCAGACACATGGTCAAACCGTCGGAGCCTTTGCGCCGGAAGGGAATACCTGCGAGACGCAGATAGCTGGTCTTGTCTTCCGCTGCGCGGAAACCTTCCAGGAAGCTGGTCGCCAGAACTTTGACTTCCTCCGCCCGCTCCTTATCCGATTGGCCGTGCACATGACTGTGCAGATGTTCCGTGCCGTCGTGGCAGTGGTTATGACCGACACCAGGATGTGAATGTCCATGATGACCGTGTTCGTGAAGATGGTGGTGTGCAGAGCTGGTTTCGAGCTTCGTCATGTCAAGCCACCTCTGGGCCCGCGGGGATGGTGACCGGCTTGTCGATCAGGCCCTTGTGCGCCCCCATCTTGCCGTGAGCCACCAGTGTGCCCAGTACATCGACGATGACTCGGGTCGCCAGAAGCGCGGTAATGTCCGAAGTATCGTAAGGGGGTGAAACCTCAACGACTTCCAGACCGCAGATGCCTTCTTTGGCAACGAGAGAAACCAGTTCCAGCGCTTCACGGGGCAGGAAGCCGCCCGGTTCCGGCCAGCCGGTCCCCGGCACGAACCCGGCATCGACGCAATCGATATCGAAGGAGAGGTAAACCGCGTCGGCATCTTTCCAGGCCAGCTCCAATGCCCGCGCCGCGGTCTCGGCCAGGCCCATTTCCTCGACATCGCGCATGGTAAAGATGCTGGTGTTACGCTTGCGCGCTTCCTCGACGCCTTCGCGCGGCACCTGCCAGCCGCCAATGCCGATCTGCACCAGATTGACTGCCGGCACATTGGCCAGATCGGTGGCGTGATACCAGGGTGTCGTGTGCATGCGTTCGTCCAGGTCCTTTTCCTGGATGTCCACATGGCGATCGAAGTGAACGATCCCGATCCGCTTGGAGGTGCACTGCGCAATCCCCCGCACACAGGGGAAGCCGATGGAATGATCGCCGCCGATGATGATCGGCAAAGCCCCCGAAGAGGCAACATGGCTGACCGCGCGGGTGACCTGATCGAAGGTCTTTTCGATATTGGCCGGAATGGTGAAAACATCACCCACGTCGCAGAGGGTCATCTGCTCGCGCAGATCAACGCCCATCTCGTAGTTATAGGGCGTGTAGAGCGCGGAAATCTTGCGCACGCCCTGCGGACCGAAACGCGTCCCCGGCCGGTAGGTGGTGCCACCATCAAAAGGCACGCCCAGAATTGCCGCATCGTAATTGCCGACGGCCGTCACGTCCTCGATGTAGGGTGCCTTTAGAAAGGTATTGATCCCGGCGTAGTGCGGCAGTTCGCCCCGGGCGAAGGTCGGAATGGATTTGTCGGTCAGGGAGTCCGAGCCGGTCAGGCCCATGCGCAGAGCCCATTGCTTTTCCTTTTCCCAGGCTGCCGTCGGTAGATCCTTTTCCTTCTCCGCAGCCCGCCAGCCACGTAGCTGCAGCTTATCGAAGTCCGGATGATGGTGACGAACGGCAGCACGCTCTCCACCAATCGGTCCGGCGACCCGATGTCCACGACGGGTTACTCTGTTAAATCTGTCCTGCATCGAAGGAAGTCCTTTGTTTTACGGGTTGGGTCGAGAGGGAAGAAGCTCGTCCAGCGAAGGCCGCGAGCTCTCCCGGTCATTTGTGAGAGGAAGGTCGTAGGTCACGGTTGCGCCGAAAGCGTCCGGCGCGTGAGGGTCATGACGCAGCTTGTCAAACACCAGCATGCGGGTGCCGAGCTTGAAAGCCTCGTTGATGTCGTGGGTCACCATGAAGACGGTCATGGAAAGCTCCTCCCAGAGGCCGAGCAGTAACTCGTGCATATCGGCCCGGATCCCCGGGTCGAGTGCGCCGAAAGGTTCGTCCAGCAGGAGAATATCGGGTTTCTTCAAGAGCGCCTGGGCAATGGCAAGCCGTTGTTGCATGCCACCGGAAAGCTGCGCCGGGTAACGCTTACGGGCAGGCGCCAATCCGATCTTTTCCAGCGTCTCGCTCACCATTTCGCGTGCAGCTTTGCGGTCCTGACCGAACAAACGGCCGGTCCAGCGGGACGCCTCGAATTCCGAGGCCATGATCAGGTTGTCTTCGACACTCAGGTGCGGAAAGACGGAATAGCGTTGAAAGACGATGCCCCGGTCCGGCGTGGGTTCCGGCGGGATGGGCGTGCCGTTCAGCTCAATCGCGCCACGCGTCGGCGTTTCCTGGGACAGCAACAGGCGCAGGAATGTCGACTTCCCGCAGCCGGATGCTCCGACAATGGTGCAGAAAGCGCCCTGCTCCACCTCAAGGTTCACACGCTCCAGAACCAGAGACTCGCCATAGGACATGGAAAGGTCCCGAATCCGGATCTGAGGCGCGGCGCTCACAGGCTGTCCCCCTTCAGGTGATGCCAGGGGAAGGCCCGCTTGGAGAGCAGACGCAGCAAGCGGTCGATGATGAAAGCCAACAGCGTAATCCAGGCCACGTAAGGCAAAATCACATCCATCGCCAGATAGCGGCGCACCAGGAAAATGCGGTAACCGAGCCCAGAGGTAGAGGCGATGGCCTCGGCTGAGACCAGAAAGATCCAGGCCGGCACCAGACCGAGCCGAACCGCTGTTATCAGTTGCGGCAAAGTCTGCGGCAGCACGATCCTGGTCACCATCTGCCAGACAGAGGCCCCCAGGGTCTCGGCCTTGATGATCATTTCGCGCGGGATATCCATCACTGCCTGCGAAATGCCCCGGACCATCACCGGCGCGGTTCCGATGACGATCAGCATGATCTTGGAGACTTCGCCCAGGCCGAAGATGATAAAGAGAATCGGCAGGATGGTAATCGGGGGGATCAGCGAAAAGGTCGCGACAAAGGGCGCCATCCCGCTGCGGACATGAGCGACAAACCCGATCGAAATCCCGAGTATCAGGGCAATCGCCGTCGAAATCAGCATCCCGGATCCGAGCCGCCAGAGACTGTCCCAGGTATCCAGCCACAGCAGATAGTTGCCCGAGCGCCGGTCCGCCTCGAAGGCCATACGCAGGAACGCCGAGCCGATGTCGCTAAGTGACGGCAACAGCTTATCCGCTGGGTTTTCCAGACGCCGGTAGTGACTGGCCACCGCATAGGCGACCAACACAGCGAGGAAGGGAATCAGACCCAGCAGAAAGGCCACTGGTGGGCTCGGTTTTCGGTTGGTGATGCGCATGCTTGCAATCTCCGCCTACCCCGCCCAGCCTCACACGGAGGCCGGACGGCGCAGAACAGATCCTATTCAGAGAGCGCCCAAACTCTAGAGAGCGCCATCAGCGGCCATCTGCATGTAGGTGCTGTCAAACCGCAGTTTGACATTGTTGGGATCGCCGTATGTCGCCCCACCCGGGAAAGCGACACCGACAAATTCCGGACTTGGCGCGCCTTCGCCCAGAATGCCCTTGTCGAACAGAAACTCTGCGACGAATTTCATGGTTTTGGGCAGCTCAGACGACTGACTGAAGATCACCGCATCCGCAGGCTTGTAGAACATCTCTGTGGTCGCAAGTTGCGCGTCGTAGCCGGCAAGATCAGTGCCCGAGGCCTCGGCCATCGCCGTACGCGCGGCCTTACCCTCGACAGTGTCCGACGCCATAAGCGCGGCCACTTCATACCAGGCACCGGTCAGGGCTTTACCGAAAGCGGGGTTAGCTTCCAGGGTTTCAGTATTGACCATCATCACATCGATGATTTCACCGGGGATACCAGCACTGTCAAAGACCTTGGTCGCGCCCTTTTGCGCTTCGATTTCAGAGAGCAGAGGATTCCAGGTAACGACGGAAGTCACATCAGACGTGCTGTAGGCCGCAATCATGTCGGCATCAGAGGTGTTGACGACGGTCACGTCCCGTTCGGCCAGGCCGACGGAATCCAGAGCACGGGCGAGCAGGTAGTGGGAAACGGAGAGCTCGACCAGATTCACACTCTGTCCCTTTATTTCCTGCAGCTTGCCTTTGTCTTTCAGGATGATCCCATCGTTGCCGTTGGAATAGTCGCCAACAATCAACGCAGTGGTATCGACCCCGCCACCGGCAGGAATGGAAAGCGCATCCATGTTGGTCATGGAACAGCCGTCGTAGGCACCTGCGGTGTACTGATTGATAGATTCGACGTAGTCGTTGATCTGCACAATCTCGACATCGATTTCGTATTTATCGGCCCATTTCTTCATGATGCCGGAATCCTGCAGGTAACCCCACGGCATCCAGCCGACATAGATTGACCAGCAGACTTTGAATTCGGTTTTTTCAGTGGCCGTTGCGGCGGGCGGCGAGACCGTGAAGGTCAGGGCCGCGGCAAGGCAAATGGCTTTGGTGAACATCCGTAACATGGCTATGCGCTTCTCCTGTTCGTTGGGCCGACACCTTATGGAGCGGCCTTGCAACCAGGTTCTGCGCGCACACACCGGGAGAAGGCTTGCGCGCGCAAACCTATGCAGTTTACTCCCGGGTTTTTATCCCGCCGTGTCACCGGATCTATGTCATGGGTATCCGGTTTGCGCCTCTCGGTCCTGCATCGGAAACAGATCGGAACCCTAGGCGCGCTGCATTGCCTTCACTTCGCAATGTCTGTGCCAAACTGGAGCAGCGTCGACTTTTGCGATCCTTTTCAAACCGATAGCCAGATACCGACCAGTAGAACACCTCAAACAGGCGACAGAACCGCGTCGCCAGTGATCAAAAATTGTCGCATTGCACAATTAGTAAGCAGAAACTTCGCCGCCAACGCGCAAGCTGATCTGTCCCGCGCCCTGCCACGTATCACCAGAGAGAAAAATTAATCTGCACCAAAAGCCCTATGATCATGCCCAACAGAGAGCCGGCTCTTCAAATCGTCTGGTTCAAGCGCGATCTGCGCATCGAAGACCACCGTCCGCTTGCCAAAGCCGCGGCCAGAGGGCCTGTGTTGCCGCTGGCCGTGATCGAACCGGAGCTCTGGCAACAAGCGGACATGTCAGGCCGTCAGTGGGCTTTTGCAGCAGAGTGTCTTTATGAGCTGCAAGAGTCTCTCGCAGCTCTTGGGCAGCCTCTCATTGTTCGGACTGGCCGCATCACCGAAGTCTTGGATGAAATTGCGCGCGTCCACACCATCGCAGCGCTCTGGTCTCACGAGGAAACCGGTAATCTCTGGACGTTTGAGCGCGACAAGCAGGTCGACACCTGGTGTCGTGCCGCCGGTGTCCCCTGGTACCAGGAGCGTCAAAGCGGCGTGATACGCCGCCTGAAGTCCAGGGATGGCTGGGCACGACGCTGGGACAGCTTTATGGCTGAAGCCGCCGCCGCGGCTCCAGCTCTACTGCAGCCTCTCTCGGGGTTCGAACCCGGAGACATACCGAGTGCCGGCGAAATTGGTGTGACCCCGGACGTCTGCCCCGCGCGACAGAACGGGGGACGCCGGAATGGTTTAGAACGGCTCGACAGTTTTCTCCACGACCGGGGCGAACCCTACCGGACCGCAATGTCGAGCCCCTTGACCGCTTTTCAGGCCTGTTCCCGGCTTTCGCCTCATCTGGCCTGGGGCAGCCTCTCGCCGCGCGAGATTGCGCAGGCCACCTGGGCCAGGCAGCGCGCACTGAAGACTGCGCCAAAAGGCACCACCGGCTCGTGGCGCGGCGCGCTCAGTTCCTTCACAGGACGCCTGCATTGGCACTGCCACTTCATGCAGAAGCTGGAGGATGAGCCGGACCTGGAAGTCACGAATCTGCACCGGGCCTACGATGAATTGCGCCCGAAGGAGCCCGACACGGCGAGACTCGCCGCCTGGCAAAAGGGCGAGACCGGCCTGCCCTTTGTCGACGCCTGTATGCGTGCGCTGGCCGCGAGTGGCTGGATGAATTTTCGCATGCGCGCCATGCTGATGGCAGTTGCCAGCCAACATCTCTGGCTGGACTGGCGTAAGCCGGGCGAACATCTGGCGCGCCTCTTCACCGACTATGAGCCGGGCATCCACTGGCCGCAGGTTCAAATGCAGTCAGGCACGACAGGCATCAACACGGTACGGATCTATAATCCGGTCAAGCAAGGGCACGATCAGGATCCGGACGGCAGCTTTACCCGCCGCTGGCTGCCGGAACTTGCGGAGATTCCAGATGTGGCGCTTCAAGAGCCCTGGAAGTGGGACGGCGCAGATCGGGTCCTGGGCAAGCATTATCCCTTTCCGATCATCGATCATCTGTCAGCCGCAAAGGAAGCGCGCCAAAAAGTATGGGCGCTGCGGCGCGGACCCGCCTTCAGGGAAGCTGCGGACAAGATCCAGAACAAACACGGCAGCCGCAAAAGCGGCATTCCCAATACCGGGCGGAAATCCCGCAAGAAAGAAGATCCGGCTCAATTGAGCTTGCTGCCGAGTGAAGAGTCCCAGATATGAAGCAACGCAAAAAAGCGGACCTCCCCAGCAAGGTCTGCCCGATCTGCGAACGCAGTTTTACCTGGCGCAAAAAGTGGACAAAGGACTGGGACCAGGTCCGCTATTGCTCGGAGCGTTGCCGTCGCAGCCCTAAAAATCAGGCGTAACTCAGATCAAGCCGCCGTCTCGGGTGAGGTCTTGACCGCCTCATAGCCCGCAAGCGCCGCAGCGCGGGCTGTAGCGTGATCGACGATCGGCTTCGGGTAATCTTGGCCCAACCTGATACCGGCGGCGGCCAGTTCCAGGTCGGTCATCTCAAAGGGCGCATGGATAGACTTGTTGTCCAGATCCGACAGCTCGGGACAGAAGCGCCGCACGTAAATCCCGTCCGGATCGAACTTCCGGCCCTGGGTCATGGGATTGAAGATCCGGAAATAGGGGGCCGCGTCCGCACCGCTTCCTGCCACCCACTGCCAGCTCGCCGAGTTGTTCGCGAGATCCGCATCCAGCAGCGTGTCGCGGAACCAGGCCTCGCCGTGTTTCCAATGCAGGCGCAGATGCTTGATCAGGAAGCTGGCCACCACCATCCGCACCCGATTGTGCATGTAGCCGGTCTGCCAGAGCTCGCGCATACCCGCATCGACGATGGGATAGCCGGTCATCCCGCGCTGCCAGGCTCGCAGGTCCTCTGCGCTCTCCCGCCAGGGATAGTTGTCGAAGGCCGGGCGCCAGTTCTTATCGGGCAGGCTCGGGAAGTGATAAAGCAGGTGATGTGAGAACTCGCGCCAGCCCACCTCGCTCAGAAACTTCCCGGCGTCCTTGCTTATCTCCGGGCAGCCTTCTTCCAGAAAGCGGGTGCGCGCCCAGATCTGTCGCGGCGAGATCTCACCGAAATGCAGGTGCGGCGAGAGACGCGAGACGTTCGGTAGATCCGGACGGTCCCGAAGTGTCCCGTAGCCCTTGAGGTCCTGTTCCAGAAACTCCTCCAGACGGGCACGCGCACCGGCCTCACCCACCTGCCAGAGATTGCCCCAACCATCCGCCCAATCCGGTGCAGTGGGCAGCAGCTTGAAATCCTCTAGGCCTTCGCCAAGCGCAGAGTCTGCCAGTTCGACCTTCGTTGGCCGCGGCAGGGGCGGTTCAACCTCGCGGGTCAAAGCGGCACGCCAGAAGGGTGAGTAAACCTTGAAGGGACCACCGGCCTTGGTTTCGATCTGCCAGGGCTCATGCAGCAACGCGGCTTTGAAGCTTTTCACGCTGATGCCCTGGTCATTCAGCGTCGTCTTGATCACAGTGTCACGTTCGATGGCATGGGGCTCGTAGCAGCGATTCCAGAAAACCGCTGTTGCCCCGGTCGATTTGATGACCCGCGCGAGTTGCTCAGCCGGATCGCCGCGCAGAAGGACCAGGCCACCAAGATCTTCGCCGAGCGCCTTGAGGCTGTGATGCAGCCACCAGCGACCGGCCCCACCCAAGGCTGGGCAAGCACCCGGTGTCTCGGTCTCGTCCAGGATGAACAGCGGTACGACCGCGCCCTGTTGCGCGGCCTGAAACAACGCCGGATTGTCGGCAAGTCTGAGATCCTGTCTAAACCAGACAATCGTGGTCATAAATCACCGAACTTTCATTTCGCATTTTCAATGCAGTTTTTCCAGGAAGCGCTCCGCCGTGTCCAGATAATCGGCGCGCTTCTCATCACTCATTTTGTCCCAGGTCCGGTACACCTGCCCCAGGCGCGGATTGCCCCGCAACTTATCCCCATTTCGATCCAAAAAGTGCCAGTAGAGAGGATTGAAGGGGCAGGCGTCTTCACCGGTCTTCTGCTGCACCTTGTAGCGGCAACTGTGACAATAGTCTGACATTTTGTTTATGTAATTGCCGCTCGCGGCGTAGGGCTTCGACCCCAGCAAGCCCCCGTCCGCGAACTGGCTCATACCCAGCGTGTTGGGCAGTTCCACCCATTCGTAGGCATCTGCATAGACCATCAGATACCATTCGTGGACTTCTTTCGGATCAACACCCGCAAGCATCGCAAAGTTACCAGTCACCATCAGTCGCTGAATATGGTGGGCATAAGCTTCTTCTTTTGTCTGGGTGATGGCCGCGCTTAAACAGGCCATGTCGGTTTCGGCAGTCCAGTAGAATTCCGGCAAGGCCCTCTTTGCATTGAAGAAGTTTTCCCCCACATACGCCGGCATCTTGAGCCAGTAGATGCCGCGCACGTATTCACGCCAGCCTATGATCTGGCGAATAAAGCCCTCCACCGCGTTCAGCGGTGCCCGCCCGGCATGATATTCCGTCTCGACCCGGCGGCAGACCGCCAGCGGGTCCAGCAGTCCGGCATTGATGTAAAGCGACAGGATGGAATGATAGAGAAAGCGCTGATCGCTCAGCATCGCGTCCTGGAAGTCGCCGAACTTTGACAGAGCCTGCTCAATAAAGGTTTCCAGGGCTTCCTCGGCCTGCGCCGCCGTCACACCAAACCAGAAAGGCTCCAGGTCACCGAAGTGATCGCCGAACCGCGTGGTAACAAGCTCCAGCACCTCTTTGGTTATCACGTCGGGAGCGAAGCCGGCCGGTTGCGGCATAAAGAGATCGCTTTTCGCCGACTTGCGGTTTTCGGCATCGAAGTTCCACTTCCCGCCCGAGGGCTTATCCCCCTCCATCAGCAATCCGGTCTTCTTGCGCATGTCACGGTAAAAGAACTCCATGCGCAGCTGCTTGCGGCCTTCAGCCCAATCGGCGAATTCCCTGTGTGATGCAATAAAGCGCGTGTCCGGCAGTATTTCGACCGGAAGTCCAAGCCCTTCGGACCAGTTTTCCATGGCCGAACGCAGCCGCCACTCACCAGGTTCGGTAACGATCACACCGGCCAGACCGCCACCCTGAACAGCCCGTATGACCTCTCCGCCCAGAGAACCAGTGTTATCCGGGTCATCCAGCTTCCGATATTCGACGGTCCAACCCTGAGATCGCAGATCTTCGGCAAAATGGCGCATGGCAGAAAAGAGAAACGCGATCTTCTTCTTGTGATGCCGGACGTAGGTCGCTTCTTCCATGGCCTCGACCATCAGCACCACATCCTGTTCGCGAACCGCCGCCTGCAATGACGAGATCGAGGGCGTCAGTTGGTCAGCAAGGATCAGGACAAGACGAGAATCGGACATCTACCAAGGTCGCTCTAAGTGTGAGGTTTAACACTAATCCTTGGTACGGGCCTATTGTGACGCTAGATCACGTCCGCCTGCGGCTGAGAAGCGAAGGGAAATGCAAGGCCGCAAAACGACTCATATCGCTGAATATAAACAAAACCGGTTTAGATTTTCAAAACCAAGCTCTTTTTCATGAATTTACCTGGATTTTAGCCGAAAAATCAGAAAATCAAGAATCCAAAATCAAATCTTTACTGCAGGTTTCACCGGTAAATCCAACGAACAAAAAGCAACAGAGCGTCACGAAAAACCCGAACAGGTTTTTCGCATCAGGAAACCACATACTACGAATTACTTATCTTATTGTTTTTATTAGTAATTCAATGAAGTACGGAAGAGTCCGTTTGACAAACTCTCCGAAGAAGTGCAGAAATAGAAAAAACAAAACCGGTTTTGGAAGCAATAATCCAAGCCATAGGGATGGAAAAACAAGTGGCCCCGAAAAAGGGAAAACTGACTCTCAAAGAGTTCTCCGAAACTCTCGGGCTGTCCAAATCGACGGTTTCCCGGGCTCTCGGCGGCTATAGTGATGTCAGCCCCAAAACCCGCAAAAAGATTGAAACGGCGGCGCGTGATCTCGGCTACGCGCCAGATCCACTCGCACGTGGCCTGAAACGCGGCCGGGTTGAGTCCGTCGGTATCGTGATCGTGCGTGGCTCCCCAGCTCTCTACGACCCATTCCTCTCCGAGTTCCTGGATGGCGTATCGCGCAGCCTGAACGCCCGTGGCAGGGATTTACTGGTCTCGACGGCAGGCTCAACACAGGAGGCGGTCGATGTCTATCGCCGCCTGATAGAAGCGCGCAAGGTCGACGGCTTTATCCTAAGCCGGACCGAAACGCACGACCCGCGCATCGCATTCCTGAGGGACACCGGCGTGCCCTTCGTCGCCCATGGCCGCACCGATGCGCCGGATGACTACGCCTGGTTCGACATCGACAACGAAGCGGCCTTTGTCGAGGCGGTCAATCTGGCCGCGCAGCAGGGTCACAAGAAGATCGCGCATATTGCCGCGCCACCTCACATGAACTTCGCCCGCCTGCGCCTCAAGGGCTTCCTGCGTGGCGTAGCCGGGGCGGGCATCGCTTCGGCAGATGCACCGGTCCACACCGCATCAAGCCTGGACATCGAAAGCGGCGAAGAGATCGCCCGACGCCTCCTGCTTCTGCCCGAGCCGCCGACCGCGATTGTCTGCGCCGTCGATCTCCTGGCAATCGGCGCCTATTCGGCGGTCAAGTCCCTGGGGCTGACAGTCGGTCAGGACGTCACGATTATCGGATACGACGGTCTGCCTTTTGGCGCTTATCTGGACCCGCAGCTCACGACTTTCGATCAATCCGGCGGCGACCACGGCGCGCAGGTTGCCGATATGCTGCTGGATGTCATCGAGGGCGCCGATCCAGCAAAGCTGCAGATCATCAAACAGGCAAAGCTATTGAAACGGGCCTCGAATGGCCCGCCGGCCCAAAGCGCAGAGGAGCTCGCATGCAAGATTGCCTGCGGCACAGCTGCGTGAGGCAAACACGGAGCCCTAACAAAGAGATAAGCGTTTAACGAGGGAGGATAAGAATGAAACAGTTTAACTGCATCCAGAATTTGGCCTTGAAAAGATCCACCCGCCTGATTGCGACTGCAGCAATCGCACTGAGCATCGGAGGTCAGGCCGTCGCGGCAGATACGCTGCGTTTCTGGACCACGGAAGAGCAACCTGAGCGCCTTGCACGGCAGGAGCAGATTGCCGCTGATTTCAAAGCCAAGACCGGTATCGAGGTCAAGGTCATTCCGGTCACCGAGAAAGACCTGGGCACCCGAGCTACGGCCGCCTTTGCCGCAGGCGATCTGCCGGACGTGATCTATCACACCCTTCAGTATGTCCTACCCTGGACTGAAGCGGGAATCCTTGATGGCGACGCAGCCTCGGATGTGGTCGAGGATCTGGGCGCGACGACCTTTGCACCAGGTGCCTTGCAGATGGCCGCTGTCGACGAGGGCTACGCCGCCGTGCCGGTCGACGGCTGGACACAGATGATCGTCTACCGCAAAGATCTGTTCGATGCGAAAGGACTTGCCGCCCCGAACAGTTACGAGAACATCTCGACCGCCATCGAAGCCCTGCATAATCCACCGGAGATGTTCGGCTTTGTCGCTGCGACCAAGGTCGATGAGAACTTCATGAGTCAGGTGCTCGAACACGTCTTCCTGGCCAACGGCGTTTCACCGGTCGGCGAGAAGGGCTTCTCGCCACTGGACGAAGCAGCAACCACGGAAGTCCTGAACTTCTACAAGACCATCGCGCAGGCCTCGCCTCCGGGGGAACTCTACTGGAAGCAATCCCGCGAAATCTACTTTGCGGGAAAGGCGGCCATGATCATCTGGTCACCATTCATTCTCGATGAACTGGCCGGTCTGCGCGACAGTGCCCCGCCGACCATCAACGATGACCCGACATCTCGCGAACTGGCCTCCAAGACCGCAGTCGTGACCACCTTTGCCGGCCCCTCCAATCCGAAAGGCGCAGCCTGGGCGGACATCCGCTATCTCGGCATTACGGCAGATGCGGATACGGACCCGGCCATTGAGTTCGTCAAATTCTCCATGGATGAAGGCTACACCGGCACGCTTTCGCTGGCACCGGAGGGTAAGTTCCCGATCCGCCGCGGTGATGGCACGGACGAAAACAAATTCGTCGAGGCCTGGTCCAAGCTGCCGGTCGGGGTCGACCGCAAAGCCCCCTTGAGCGAAATCTACCCGGCCGAAGTGATTCAGACGATTGTTGCAGGACTGGAAACCGCCAATCGCTGGGGCGTGGCCGACAAGCAGCTCTCACTGGCCTCCAAGATGATCAATTCTCAGATCATCAACCGGGCCGTGCGCGAGTACATCGAAGGCGAGCGAGATGCCGCCGCAACGGTCGCCAAGATGAACGAAGAACTGGCGCGGATTGAATAACCCAAGCGGGCAAACTCGAGGGGTGGCCTGATTTTTCAGGTCACCCTGCTTCTTCCCGCCCGCTATCCGCAAACCTGCTGCCGGTTACCCGGCAGATCAAACGCAATTCCTTCAACAACGCGTCTTTTCTTTTTGAAAAGGAGCAGTGTGTCATGAGCAGCATTGAACCAACCTCGGGGCCGCCCAAAGGCACAGGGCCAATGCAAAGGCGTGAGGCACGCCTGGCCTACGCTATGCTGGCGCCGACGTTCCTCATCATCGCCACGATTGTCCTGATACCGTTGTTGGCAAACTTCTGGATCAGCTTCAAGCCGGTGCAACTGGGAGATTTGCGCCCCCCAACCCCGGTTGCGAACGAACGATTGCGCGGCGATGCGACGGCCGTTGGCGATCAAATCCGGGTCGAATACCGTCTGCGCAATTCCTCGCGACAGCGCGCGATTGCCGATGTGGTCATGACGGACAGCTGGCCGTCCGGTCTTGCGGTCAATGACCTCGATCCGCGTTGCACGCTCGAGAATCAAAACCTGCGTTGCGAGTTGGGCAATCTTGAGGGCGGTTATCGGGAACGCTTGAAGATTGAAGCCACTGTCGAACAGGCTTTTCTCGACTCTCCGATCAAACCAAGAGACAGCAAGCCGGTGATGACCGGCGATTCCGAAAACATCCTCACCAATGCCGAACTGACACTCGAGAATTTCCGGAAGGTCTTCGCCGCGTCCGAGTTCTGGAGCGTCCTGAAAGTCACCATCTATTACACAGTGTTCGGAACGGCCGGAGCGCTGATCCTGGGACTTTTCGCCGCCTTGCTGATGAACCAGGCCTTTCGGGGGCGGGCCATTCTGCGGGGCTTGTTTCTTTTCCCCTACGTCGCACCGGTCATTGCCGTTGCCTTTACCTGGGTAGTCCTGCTCGACCCCTTTTCCGGTGCCTTGAACGCTATCCTGCAGCAGATGGGCGCGGCGGGCGGTCCGATCAATTTCTTCGGACAGCGTGAGGCGAGTTTTACACTGCTGGGTCTGGAATTCAGCTTCCCGCTGGCGCTGACCACCGTCATCGCCTTCGAGGCCTGGCGATACTTCCCGCTCTCGTTTCTATTCATTCTCGCGCGCATGCAATCGATCAGCGGCGATATGTACGAAGCCGCCGAGATGGACGGGGCAACGCCGCTACAGCAATTCTGGTATCTCTCGCTGCCGCAGCTTGCAGGTATTCTATCGGTCCTCTTCCTACTGCGCTTCATCTGGACCTTCAATAAGTTCGACGACATCTTCCTGCTGACCGGTGGTGGTGCCGGAACCCGGACCCTGACCGTCGATGTCTACGAACAGGGTTTCGCCCTGGCCAATCTCGGCGCTGGGGCGGCAGTTGCCGTCGTGGTCTTCGTGGTTCTCTTCACCTTCTCGGTCATCTACTTCCGCTTCTCACCAAAGGACGAAGGATAATGGCTGTTCTTCGCAACGGGCTGCTACTCGCAGTGATCTCCGGCGCGCTCTGGGGCGCCATCGCCATGATCGTGTTCGGCGTCACCTTCGCCCTGGTGTCGGGCGCGCCAGCCCAACCCTCCGTCAATGCAGCCGCTCTGGCTGGCCTGCTAGGGGCGTTGGTTCTGATGGTGCGGACGCCGGAGCAACGGAGCCTTACCCTCCGGTTTCTTTCAGCGGCTGTCGTGCTCGTCGTTCTTTTTACCGCGAGCTTCGCCCACCCTTTCGGACTAGGCCTGGATGTCGCGCCGCTCTGGCAGATTGCCGCCACGCTGCTGATTGTCGGAAGCGTTTCCTTCACCAACTGGGCCTGTCTGCACGATGCGGGACGCGGCGCGATGCGGCGTTACGACTTCGAGAAAATCCTGATCCGGATTTTCAAGGGTTTCGGCTTCGTCTTCTTTACGGTGATTGTCGCCCTGCCCTTCTATGTGCTGGTCATGACCAGCCTGAAGAGCCAGCAGTCTCTGCTCGCCAATCCACTCGACTTTTCGGTCGACTTCTCGGGTGGGTTTAGCGGCCTCTTCCGCTCTTACGGCGAGCTCTTTACGCAGTTCAACTTCGGACGCTACCTGCTGATCTCCTCGATCGTTTCCGTGGCCACGGTGATCCTGACCCTGCTCTTCAGCGTGCCCGGCGCCTATGCGGTCTCCCGCCTGCGTTTTCCAGGCCGCGCCGTGCTGTCGCGTTCGATCCTGTTGATCTATATGGTGCCCGCTATCGTACTGGTGATCCCGCTTTATGCGGTTTTCTCGCAGCTTGGTCTGCGCAACACCATGGCCGGGCTTCTGATCATCTATCCGGCAACCACGATCCCCGTGGCGCTTTATATGTTGCAGGGTTACTTCCAGGGATTGCCAGCCGAGCTGGAAGAAGCGGGCTTGATGGACGGCCTGTCGCGGCTGGGCGTCATCATCAAAATCACACTCCCGCTCTCGTTGCCCGCGATGGCATCGGTTTCGCTTTACGTTTTCATGATTGCCTGGAACGAGTTCCTTTTCGCCTTCATGTTTCTCGACGACCCGGACATCTTCACCCTGTCGCGCGGCGTCGTCTCCCTCAATTCCTCGGAAGTGCCCCGCCAGCACCTGATGGCCGGAGCGGTCATTGCGACTCTGCCTGTGCTGGGCATCTTCCTCTGGTTCGAACGCTATATGGTCCAAGGTCTGACAGCAGGAAGTGTCAAAGGATGAACATGATGATAAGCGCTCAGCGCGCGGCAGAGCTGGATACGCAAGCCGCGCAGATCATGCGCGACAACGATCGGGGCGGCTTCACGGTCCCGACCGCGCGCCTCTATCCCTACCAGTGGAACTGGGATTCGGCCTTTGCGGCGCGCGGTTTTGCTGAGATCGATAAAGACCGCGCCTGGAGAGAACTGGAAACCCTGCTGGAAGCCCAATGGCCCAACGGTATGGTGCCGCACATCATCTTCCGGCGCGACGATCCCGATTATTTTCCCGGTCCGCGAATCTGGCAATCAGGCACAACACCGCCAAGTTCCGGTTACTCACAGCCCCCCGTCGCCGCCACGGTTGCGCGAGACCTCTACGAAGCCGGGCCCAAGGAAACCGCAGAACCGCGCGCACGTGCGCTCTTCCCGAAACTGCTGGCTTGGCATCGCTGGTTTCACGAACAACGCGACCCGGACGGGTTGGGCGTTATCGCGATAGCCCACCCCTGGGAATCCGGGCGCGACAATTCACCGGACTGGGATGAAGCCATGGCCAGGGTCGACACCAGCAAGGTCGAACCCTACGAGCGGCGTGACACAGCCCAAATCCATGCTGAAATGCGGCCAACCAAGGTTGATTACGACCGCTATATTGCCTTAATCCAATTCGGGCGCGATTGCGGCTGGGATTCGCAAGAGATCGCCAGAAACGGCCCTTTCTTTGCCGCGGACCCGGGACTGACCTTCGTCCTGCTCCGCGCCGACCGGGATCTTCTGGCATTGGCGGAGGCCCTTGGCGAAAGCGCCGCCGGCAAAGAAATCGAGGGTTGGATCGCACGCGCGGAGGCAGGCGCGGGATCACTTTGGAATTCGCAGACAGGGGCATACTGCGCGCGGGACCTGCGCAGCGGCGCACTATCGGACGGCGTCTCAAGCGTTTCCTTCCTGAGCCTCTACGCCGGTCTCGATGCGCCGGAGCAGGAAGTAGCGAACATTGCCAACTTCAAACGGATCATTGCGGCCTGCCGCTATGCGGTCCCGAGCTTCGATCCGGAGCACCCGAAATTCGACTCGCTGCGCTATTGGCGCGGCCCCGCCTGGTGTGTGGTCAACGAACTGATTGGCCGAGGTCTGGCCGAACGGGGTTACAGCGATCTTGCGGCACGCGTACGCGGCGATACCGGTGCGCTGATCGAAAGTGCCGGATTCTACGAGTATTTCTGCCCCCTCACCGGACGCGGCGCAGGAGGTGGCGACTTTACCTGGACAGCGGCAACCTGGCTGGCCTGGGCCTCGCCAAAGCACTTCGCCGTTAACGAGTAACGCAAGGGAAAGATCATGGGTGCGATCCAACTGGAAAAAGTCGAAAAGTGGTTCGGCGATCTGCAGGTGATCAAAGGTGTCGATCTTCAGATTGAAGACGGCGAGTTCGTTATCTTCGTCGGCCCCTCCGGCTGCGGTAAATCCACATTGCTCCGCCTCGTCTCAGGCCTGGAAGAAACCAGCCGGGGTGCGATCAGGATCAATGACCGGGACGTGACCGGCGAGCCCCCCTCTGGGCGTGGTTTGGCCATGGTGTTCCAGTCCTATGCCCTCTACCCACACATGTCCGTGCGCGACAACATGGGCTTCGGCCTTAAAACCGCGGGCGCCCCCAAAACGGAAATCAAGGAAAAGGTTGAGGCTGCATCGAAGGTTCTCAAGCTCGACGACTACCTCGACAGGCGGCCAAAGGCTCTTTCCGGCGGGCAACGGCAACGGGTCGCCATCGGTCGATCCATCGTGCGCGAACCCAGCGCGTTCCTTTTCGATGAGCCTCTTTCGAACCTTGATGCGGCGCTCCGGGTAGATATGCGTTTCGAGATCGCGAAGCTGCACCAGACCCTGAAGGCCACCATGATCTATGTGACCCATGATCAGGTCGAGGCCATGACTCTAGCCGACAAGATCGTGGTGCTGCAGGCCGGTAAGATCGAGCAGGTGGGTTCGCCCCGCGCCCTCTACGAACGACCTGACAATCTCTTCGTGGCCCAGTTCATCGGCAGCCCGAAGATGAACGTGATGACCTGTTCGGCTCAGGGCGACCGCTTCAGCCTGCCGGGTCATGGCGAGGGTCATTTTGCCCATAGTGCAAGTCGCCGACCTCCCGCACATCTTGGCATCCGACCGGAGCACATCGAGGTGGTTGCGCCCGGCGAAGGTCATTGCAGCGGCGAGATCGAAGTGACCGAATACCTGGGCGCCGACGTCATGCTCTACGTCAACTGCGGTGCACTCGGTGTCCTGACCGTGCGCCACGTCGGCGACATCGACGTGCGTCCGGGGCAGAGTCTGGGGCTGCGCTTCGATGAAAGCCGACTACATTTCTTCGGTGACGACGAACAGGCAATTCGAACCTAAGTCTCTCCGTCAGGCCTTCAGGAGTCCGCGCTTTGCCAGATTCCGCATCAGGGCACCGGTTCCGAAACGCCAGGGCGGAAGCTGGTCCGAGAGATTGACGTGGTTGATCAGCGCCCCCAGACGTGGCGTCGAGATGGTGACCCGGTCGCCTATTTTGTGGGTGAAGCCCTGGCCGGGATTGTCCCGGTCGTCCGTGGGCGCGAACATGGTACCCAGGAAAAGCATAAAACCGTCGGGATACTGATGATGCGCTCCGATACTCTGTTCGACAATATCTGTTGGATTGCGGCTGATCTTGCTCATGGAGCTGATCGCTTCAAGACAATAGTTGTCCGTGCCTTCGATGGTCATGGAAAGATCCAGAGCACAGACATCCTCGAGCGTGAAGCCGTCGTCGAAGAGGCGCAGAAACGGCCCGATCGAGCAGGAGGCGTTGTTGTCCTTGGCCTTACCGAGCAGCAAGGCCGACCGCCCCTCAAAATCACGCAGATTGACGTCGTTACCAAGCGTCGCGCCGACGATCTCGCCCCGGCTGTTGACCGCCAGAACCACTTCCGGCTCTGGATTGTTCCAGGTCGACTTGGGATGCAGACCGATCTGCGCACCGAAGCCCATGGAGGACATCGGCTGTCCCTTTGTGAAGACCTCGACGTCCGGACCGATACCGACTTCGAGATATTGCGACCAGGCGCCCTTTTCCAGCAGGACTTCCTTGATGCGGGCAGCCCCGTCTGACCCGGGTTCGATCTTTGAAAGGTCATCACCGATGATCGCGGTCATATCCGCGCGGATCGTTTCCGCCTTGCTGGCGTCGCCACGGGCCTGCTCCTCGATTACCCGCTCCAGCATGGAGGCGACAAAGGTGACGCCCGCCGCTTTCACGGCCTGCAGATCGCAGGGCGCCAGAAGATGCAGGCGGCCTTCGGCAGCCGTTTCTTCCTGGCTGCCCGCAAGAGCATCTTCCAGGGAGGAAATGGAGCGCAGCTCGCCTGCTCCCTCAATCCTGCTTGCAAGATCCGTGAGCTCCAACAGATCGGTCATGGTCGGTGCGACCGGACTCAAGTCCAGGAGTTCGCCCTCGCGGAGAAGGCAAAGCGTCGGCCCGCCCATCGCGGGTTCCCAAACGCGCCCGACCAGTAGCGCGGTCTCGCTGTCCTCGGGCAAAAGACCTGAAGCATCAATGCTTGGCATCATGTGATTTCTACTTTCATGAAAGTCGCGTTATCCGGCGAAAAGAACGTCGGGAAGGCCGGTGTTTTTCATTCCACCCGCAGCAAGGTCGCAGGCAAAGAGGCTGCCGGCATGAGGTTGAGCGGCCAAATCTTCGGCGTTCAGGCCATCTCGCGCCGAGGTGATGTAAAGCCTGGTGAAATCGGGTCCGCCGAAGGTGCAGCAGGTGATGTTACTGACCGGCAGCGCGACCCGTGCCACAACCCCTCCGTCAGGATTGTAGCATGTGACCTGGTATCCGCCCCACTCGGCGTTCCAGAGGTGATCCTGCGCATCGACGGTTGAACCATCCGGCCCTCCCCCCTTCTGCGGCAGGGATGCAAAGAGCGCACGCTCGCCAAGACTGCCCGTCGCAGTGTCGTAGGCGTAGCGATAGATATGACGGTCCGAGGTGTCAGCGAAATACATCGAACCTCCATCGACACTGAAGGCGAGAGAATTCGTGCAGCCCACCTTGGATATCAGGGGGGAAACCTCTCCACCGGCATCGTAGGAAACAACCGACGAAAGCGGCCTCAGGCTTTGCTCGTCGAGACCGCCAACCACGAAGCGGCCCTGACGATCGCAGACACCATCGTTCATGCGGGTTGTGGGCAGATCGGGTTCGAAGATGGTGCGCCGCGTGACCTCTTCCTTTTCAAGATTGAAGTCGTGTAATCCACTCTCCAGTGCGACCAGCAGGTCTCCCTCGCTGCGGAATGCGAAAGACCCGATACGCTCCGGGAGGCTCCAGGTCCTGGTGCTCATGTCTTCGGGATCGAGCGACCAGAGTTCGGCCTTTTGGATATCGACCCAGAAAAGCTTCCGGTGACCGGCGTGCCAGCGTATGCCTTCGCCCAACTGGTTCCGGCAGTCCAGAAGCAGCTCCGCCTTTAGATGTTTCTCTGTCACGATTCCGAAGACACTTTCTCTTATTTTTCCGGTTCCAAGGACGGCGTCCGCCGATCAGCGCAAGCCTGCATTGCAGGTCTCGTCACGCAGCACGTGACTTTGCCGCCGCCATGGCCTATTTCTATTAGTAATACTTTTTACGACAACGAACCGGACCTGTCGATAGCCGCTTCCCATGGCATCGCGGGTTCGTGATCAGCAGGGATCCAGGCTCATGGCAGAAAAGCCCAAAAGCGACGCTTCAGAATCCAGCGGGAACGGCGCAGCTCGTAAGGCATTGCGCAGCGAAAAGTGGTTTAACATTGCCGGGGATCCGGGGATGACCGCGCTGTATCTGGAGCGCTATTTCAATTTCGGCCTGACCCCGGAGGAACTGCAGTCCGGGCGGCCGATCATCGGCATTGCCCAGACCGGCAGCGATCTCTCGCCCTGCAATCGCATTCATGTCCAGTTGGAAGACCGCCTGCGCGACGGAATCCGCGATGCCGGTGGCGTACCCCTGGTGTTTCCGGTCCATCCGATCCAGGAGACGGGGCGCCGCCCGACGGCCTCCCTGGACCGCAATCTCGCCTATCTGGGCGCGGTCGAAGTTATGCACGGCTATCCCCTGGATGGCGTTATCCTGACCACCGGCTGCGATAAGACCACACCAGCCCTGCTGATGGCCGCCGCCACCGCGAACCTGCCCTCGATCGTGCTTTCCGGCGGGCCGATGCTCGACAGCTACCGGGACGGCAAGCCGCAATTGGGCTCCGGCGCCATCGCCTGGGAATGCCGCCAGCGCTTTTCCGCAGGCGATATCACCGGTGAAGAGTTTATCAAGTTTGTTGGCGATGCCGCCCCAAGCCTGGGGCACTGCAACACCATGGGTACGGCCTCGACAATGAATTCCCTGGCCGAAGCCCTGGGTATGAGCCTGCCCGGCTGCGCTTCAATCCCCGCACCCTACCGGGATCGGGCACAGATGGCCTATCGCACCGGACGACGCATCGTGGATATGGTCCACGAAGACCTGACGCCCCACAAGATCATGACCCGGGAAGCATTTGAAAACGCCATTGCGGTCAACACCCTGATCGGCGGTTCCACCAACGCCCCGATCCACCTGGTCGCCGTAGCGCGGCACATGGGGGTCGAGCTGAATGTCCAGGACTGGGAAAAACACGGCTTCAATTTGCCCCTGCTGGTCAACTGCCAACCCGCCGGAGAACATCTGGCCGAGAGCTATCACCGCGCCGGTGGCGTGCCCGCCGTCTTTGCCCGTCTCAAGGAGCTTGGACAGTTGCGCGGCAACGCCCTGTCCGTCAGCGGCCAGACCATGGCCGAAGCCTACGCGGACGCCAAAGCCTACGATGATGATGTGATCCGCCCGCTAGAGAATCCTCTCAAGCAGCAGGCGGGCTTTCGGGTCCTGACTGGCAATCTCTTCGATTCCGGGATCATGAAAACCAGCGTCATCAGTCCTGATTTCCGGGAACGTTTCCTGGCAAACCCCGAGGATCCCGATGCCTTCGAATCCCGCGTTATCGTGTTTGAGGGCCCGGAGGACTATCACGACCGGATCAATGATCCGGAACTCAAGATCGATGAACACAGCACCTTGCTGATCCGGGGCGCAGGACCGATCGGCTACCCGGGTGCTGCCGAGGTGGTCAACATGCAGCCGCCTGACGCCCTGATCAAAGCGGGCATCAGCGCCCTACCGACCATCGGCGACGGACGCCAGTCCGGCACCTCGGGAAGTCCGTCCATCCTGAACGTTTCGCCTGAATCCGCCCTGGGCGGCGGCATGGCGATTGTGAAGACCGGCGATATCCTGCGGGTCGATCTGCGCAAAGGCCGCGTCGATATGCTGATCTCCGATGAGGAAATTGCCAGCCGCAAGGCCGCATGGCAGCAGTCGATCCCGCCGCATCAGACAGGCTGGCAGGAAATCTACCGCTCTATGGTGGGCGATCTCTCGACCGGTATGTGCCTGGAACCAACGGTAAAGTATCACCGCGTCACGGACGTCACGCCGCGCAACAATCATTGACTTCTCAGCGAAGCCAGTGACTTCACGCGTCGACCTGAGCCAACAGCCAGTCTCGGACACGCTTCGCGTCCGGGCTCAGGGCGACGGATCTGGGCCAGACAACATAGAAGCCGATGTCGCTGTGAAGGACTTCGGCCACCGGGTTCACCAGCAGTCCCTGCGTGATGAGGCGCTGTGTGAGATGGTGCCAACCAAGTGCCACGCCCTCTCCTTCCTGTGCCGCCTGTATCACCAGCGCGTAATCATTGAGGCGCAGCCCATCATCACGACTCTGATAGGCTATATCATGGGCGGCGAACCAGTCGGACCAGCCCGGGCGGTCACGAAAAGGCTCTTCCAGATGGATCAGCTTTTCACGCGTAAGGCCCTCGATTCCAGGCGTACGTAGCCGATCTGCCAGATAGCCCGGACTGCAGATCGGCCGAACCTCCTCCGGTGCTAACAGCGCCGCCTCGTACTCGGCCCAGTCTCCGGTTCCGCGCCGGATTCCCAGCGCAATCCCTTCGACTGCCAGATCACTATCCCGGTCTGTCGTCTGAAGACGAAGGTCAACCGAAGGGCAATCACTGTGAAAGCCTGCAAGGCGTGGCAAAATCCATTGACTGGCGAAGGCGGTCGACACCGAGAGTGTGACGTGGCGGCCACTCCGGCTCTGATGCAAAGCTTCGGCGGAACGCCTGATGTGTGCGAGGCCGATAGATACATCGGAGAAAAATCGCTCACCCGCCTCGGTCAGCTTGATCTTACGGTGCTGCCGAAGAAAGAGTGCCTGCCCCAGCGTTTCCTCAAGTTGCTTTACAGCATAGCTGACCGCCGCTTGAGAAACATTCAGTTCTTCCGCCGCCCGCGTGAAGCTGGACAGGCGTCCCGCTGCTTCAAAAACGAAGAGTGCGCCCGGAGAGGGGATTAATCTGCGGAGGCTTTGCATAAATACAGCTTATCTTTTGACCAAGGATTTTCAAGCGTCACAGACTCTGCTGCCCTGACTAGACTTATTCGTTCTAAGGGCAGATGTAACACTATGCCTATCCCTTATTCAGGCGATGGGCTGCTCTCCCTTTCGGAAGTAACGCTCGAGGCAGGTCAGTTCATGACGATTTCGACAGAGAATAAAGTCAGCAGACCCAGCGACGACGAAACGACCGCACCGCGTGAAGGACGCCGAGGTCGGAAGGCCAGGCAGGCGCGCCGGGCCAAACACACTGCGAAAGCTCCGGCCTTCATCACCCGTCAGATCCCCTATTACGAGTTACTGTCAGAGGCGGGGTTACAGAAACTCGACGACACCGCAGACACGATCCTGCAGGAAATCGGGATCGAGATCCGCGGCGATCAGATTTCGCTGGATCTCTGGCGCAATGCAGGCGCCGACGTCACAGGCGAGAGAATCAGGTTCCCGCGCGGTCTCGTACGCAGCGTCATCCAGGCAAGCGCACCAAAGAGCTTTGTTCAGGAAGCCCGCAATCCTGCACGCTCGGTGACCATCGGCGGTGACAACGTCATCTTCTCGCCCGCCTATGGGTCGCCCTTTGTCAGCGACCTCGAAGGCGGCCGGCGCTATGGCACACTTCAAGACTTCCAGAACCTGATCAAGCTGGCCTATGCCTCACCCTGGATTCATCACTCCGGCGGCACCATCTGTGAACCGGTCGATATCCCGGTGAACAAACGCCATCTGGATATGGTTTACAGCCATATCCGCTATAGCGACAAAGCCTTCCTAGGGTCCGTCACAACCACAGAGCGGGCGCAGGACTCCGTCGAACTTGCGCGCATTGCTTTTGGTCGGGAGTTCGCTGACCAGAACTGCGTGATCATGGGCAATGTGAACGTGAACTCGCCACTGGTGTACGACGGCATGGTCACTGAGGTCATCCGCAGCTATGCCTCTGCGAACCAGGGCAGTGTGATCGTCCCCTTCATCCTCGGCGGCGCGATGGGACCGGTAACGACAGCCGGAGCGATCGCCCAGGCCCACGCTGAAGCCATGGTCGGGGTCGCGCTGACCCAGCTCACCCGGCCCGGCGCCCCCGTGATCTACGGCAACTTTCTCAGCTCAATGTCTCTGCGGTCCGGTGCACCGACCTTCGGTATGCCGGAACCTGCCGTTGCCTATTTGGCGGTCGGACAACTGGCGCGGCGCCTCGGCGTCCCGCTGCGTTGCGGCGGATCTTTGACCGCCTCGAAAACTGCGGATGCGCAGGCTGCGCAGGAAAGTGCCGACTCCCTCATGCCTGCCCTGCTCAGCGGTGCGAACTTTATTCTGCATTCCGCCGGCTGGCTGGAGGGTGGATTGGTCATGGGTTACGAAAAATTCGTCATGGATGCTGACCATCTCGGCATGATGCACAGCTTCCTGAAAGGCCTCACGCTGGACGATAACGCGCTTGCGTTGGACGCCTTTCGCGAAGTCGGTCCGGGAAAACACTTTTTTGGTTGCGCACACACTATGGGCAACTACGAAACCGCCTTTTACGATTCAGACTTGGCGGACTCCTCTTCATTCGAGCAATGGCGGGACAATGGCGAGCAGGACGCATTGAAGCGTGCACACAGCCGCTGGACCTCCATGCTCGAAACATACGAAGAACCGACGCTGGATCCGGCTGTGGATGAAGAGCTGCAAGCCTACATTCGAAGTAAAAAGGACGCCGTGGATGACGCCTGGTACTAAGCTAAGGGGGAAAATCTCGTGAAGATCACCGACATTAGAGTTACCCACGTCAATATCCCTTTTGACGCTCCCTTCTGGTGGACAGCAGGCCTTTATCCCGGCGCCTCGAAATCCATCATCGAGGTCGAGACCGACGCAGGCATCGTGGGTTTGGGCGAAGCGCCCTGGTGGCACTTCGGGGAAGTCGTGGAGCGGGAGATCAAACCGAAGTTGCTCGGTCAGGACCCTCTGGATCTCGCAAACGCAGAGTCGCTCTGCGTGCCGGCTTATCAGATCACCGCCAACACCGGCGAAAATGCTTCGACGGTGGCGTTCGGTGCTGTCGAACTAGCGCTCTGGGACATCCGTGGCAAGGCAATGGAGATGCCGCTCTATAAGTTACTGGGCGGCGCGGTGCGAAAGGATATTCCCTTCACGGAATACTTCTCTTTCCGTCCTGCTTGGACCGGCTCAGACAGCAAGCCGAGTGGCGGCGAGATGACACCGGAAGCCATCGTCGACTACTGTCTGAAGATGCGTGAGGAACACGGCAGCAGCTTCTTCGAAGGCAAGCTGATTCAAGGCGATCCCGAACTGGAAATCAGAACCGTCAGACTACTGCGCGAAGCCCTCGGGCCGGAGGCCATGATCCGTCTGGATTCCAACATGCAATGGTCGCTTACCACAGCCCGCTGGGTTCTGCGGGAAATCGAACCCTATAACATCCGCAATTACGAAGATCCGGTCGCGAGCTTCGAAGAGATGGCCGAGCTGCGCCAGCATTCGCGCATTCCCTTCTCAAGCCACATTCCCGACCTGCGGCGCGCCGTTGCTCTGGGCGCGCCGGATACCTTCGTCTGCAATTTTGCGGCACTGGGCGGAATCGCCAAGACCCTGAAATTCATCGCGGCCTGCGAAGCCATGGGTAAAGGTTTCTGGTGCTACTCCAATGATCTGGGCATCATGACATCGGCTTACCTGCATGTGGTGGCGGCGACACACTGGATCACTGAACCTTCGCAGTCGCTTTTTCGCTGGCAGGTTGGCGATGTGATTGAGGACGGCCCTTTCCGGCAGACAAACAATGTGGTGCGGGTTCCGGAAGGGCCCGGACTTGGTGTAAAGCTCGATCCCGCCGCAATGAATCACTGGCATCGGCACTTTGTGGATAACGGACCGATGAGCCACTTTCACGACCCCGCTGCACCCGGCCGATTCCGGCGGCTGCCCCTAAACTGAGAGCGCGCGACGAGACAGGTTCAAAATGGCAACGCAAGATCCACTGCTTCAAAGCTACCAGCTCAAACACCTGACGCTGCGCAACCGCATCATGTCGACAGCGCACGAACCGGCCTACTCAGAAGACGGCATGCCGAAGGAGCGCTACCGCCTTTATCATCAGGAAAAGGCGAAGGGCGGTATGGCAATGACCATGATCGGCGGCTCCTCGATTGTTTCACCGGACAGCCCGGAAGCCTTTGGCAATCTCCACGTCTATAAAGACGAAATCGTGCCCTGGTTCCGTGAGCTCAGCGACGCCTGCCACGAAGAAGATACCGCCGTGATGTGCCAGATCACGCATCTGGGCCGCCGCACCTCCTGGAGCCAGGACGACTGGCTGCCGGTGCTGGCGCCTTCGCCGGTGCGCGAAGCCGCGCATCGCGCCTTCCCGAAAGAAGCGGAAGATTGGGACCTGGCAAGAATCACACAGGATTACGCCTCGGCGGCCGCGCGCTGCAAAGCGGGTGGGTTGGACGGGGTCGAGATCGAAGCTTACGGCCACTTCATGGATGCCTTCTGGTCTCCGGCGACCAATCACCGCGAAGACATTTACGGTGGCTCTCTGGATAACCGGCTGCGCTTCACCTTTGCGGTGATTGACGCCATTCGAAGGGACGTCGGCGAGGACTACATTCTCGGGCTACGACTTGTGGTCGACGAGGACTGGGACAAAGGCCTGAGCAAGGAAGAAGGGCTCGAGATCGCCCGGCGTCTGGTCGCAAGCGGGCAGATCGATTTCCTGAACGTCATTCGTGGCCATATCGATTCAGACGAATCCCTGTCCCATGTCATTCCGAATATGGGCGCACGTTCTTCACCTCACCTCGACTTCGCCGGTGAGGTCAGGACAGCAACCAAGTTCCCGGTCTTTCACGCAGCCCGAATTAACGATGTCGCCACGGCCCGCCATGCCATCGCAGAAGGCAAACTGGACATGGTCGGCATGACCCGCGCCCATCTGGCCGATCCGCATATCGCGCACAAAGTGACGGAGAGACGTGAAGAAGAGATCCGGCCCTGCGTTGGTGCGGGCTACTGCATCGACCGCATCTACGAAGGCCGCGCGGCCTATTGCATCCACAATCCCGCAACCGGACGGGAAGCGACAATTCCGCAGGAAGTGCCGCGCGGGCAAGGTCCGGCGAAAAAGGTCGTGGTGGTCGGCGGTGGCCCCGCCGGCCTGGAAGCGGCCCGGGTCTCAGCAATACGCGGTCATGACGTGGTCCTGTTCGAAGCGGCGAATGAACCGGGTGGACAGGTTCGCCTCGCGGCACAGCTGCAACGGCGCCGCGAGATCGTCGGCATCGTCGATTGGCGCACAGAGCGCTGTGCGGATCTGGGCGTGACCATCAGGACGAACAGTTTCGCACAAGCTGAGGACGTGATGGCGGAATCGCCCGATATCGTGATCATTGCGACCGGAGGCCTGCCCAACACCGGCTTTCTGGAGATCGGTGAAGATCTGGTCGTGACCTCCTGGGATGTGCTGGCAGGTGACAGCAAGGCCGCACAGGAGATTCTACTGTTCGATGATAACGGTGCGCACCCGGGAATGATGGCTGCGGAAGCTCTTGCCCGCGCAGGGTCAAAGCTCGAATATGTCACACCTGAACGCAGCATCGCGCCGGAAATCGGTGGCACAAACTCGCCTGTATACCTCAAGGCTTTTTCCGAGTGCAGCGTGAAGATCACCCTGACCGAGCGTTTGACCGCGGTGCGGCGGGAAGGCAACCGGCTCGTTGCCAGACTGGATAACGAATACAGCAAAACTTCGCAGGAACGGATTGTCGATCAGGTGGTGGTCGAACACGGTACGCTGCCGCTCGACGAACTTTACTTCGAACTGAAAGCCGGCGCGATTAACCAGGGGGCGGTGGATTACGATGCCCTGATTGCGTGCCAGCCCCAAAGGCTGGCCGCAAATCCGGACGGCACCTATCAGCTCTTCCGGGTCGGAGATGCGGTTTCCAGCCGCAATATCCATGCGGCGATCTATGATTCCCTGCGGCTCTGCATGACGTTCTGAACCGATGGAGTCTCATGACACGGCCTCTTGCCCCGGCCCGCAGCTTGATGCATTCTTGCTGGCGCGAGGTTGACGCACCCCGTCCGCGGAAAGGGCAGCGCCCACAACCATCTGACGACATATTGGGATTTTCCCCTTTGGCCTGAATTTGCGGACCCAGGTGAATAACGGAGGGGGTTATCATGCCCGAAGACTCAGGTCGGACCGAACCGGTCCTGACGGACGATCAGTTTCGTCTCAATCTCGATCAGCAGAAGAAACGTGCCCGTGAACTGCAACGCGCATTGCAAACAGGCAATGCGCACGCGTTGAAGAGAGCGTTGCAACATCATCCAAAAGCCCGCGGGCTCACATCACAAATGATTTCGGAACAGCTCATCAAGCTGAGCGATGCGCAGCTTATCGTGGCGCGCGAATTGGGGCTTGAGAGCTGGCCAAAGCTTTCCGCCCACATCGAGCAACTCACGAATGCCCGGTCCGCCATCGCGGCGGGTGCGTCAGCGCCCGACTCGGACCGGGAGACAACCCACATCCGCTGCGGCTCGGATATCCGTGACGGATTGAAAACGGCCGGTTTCAGTGGTGACTTTGTAGAGTTTGCCGATCCTTACTGCCACGGTCCGGTGCCTGACGCTGTAGAGTTTTTCGAGGTTCGCACCGATTTCATCTCCAGATGCTACGGCCTCCCCATCGACGAAGTACGCGCCCGGCAGAGAGAAGAAAACGCGGCGCTGATGAAGGCCTGCGAGACCGAAAGGATTGCACTCTGGTTTGAGCACGACAGTTACGATCAACTGATTCTCGCGCGCGTTCTCGCCTTCTTCAACGAGCAAACCGCATTGCGAGGGCAGCCCGGTCGCATCGAACTTATCTGTATCGACCGTTTTCCGGCCATCACGCGCTTCAATGGCCTGGGACAGCTTTCTCCGGCAGCTCTGCGTATGCTGTGGCAACAACGCCGGAAGGTAACGCCTGAGATACTGCAGCTAGGAAGCAGAGTCTGGAAAGCGCTGAGGCAAAAGTCCCCCGAAGCGCTCTTTGCCATTGCCTCCGCCGGGACACAGGCCATTCCTCAGATGGCACCAGCCCTCCTGCGTCACCTTCAGGAACTTCCCGGCAACAATGATGGCCTGGGCCTTACCGAACGACTGACACTGCAGATGCTGGCGGAGGGGCCGATGACGGGCGGGCAGCTGTTTCGCAAGCTGCAGCTCGAAACCGAACCGCTACCTTACTTGGGTGATCTGATGTACTGGTCATTTCTTGTCGATCTTGGAAGAGCCGGGCAATCGCCGATTGAGGTGGAAGCGGACACGCGTCAGCAACCCTGGCCGGATCGCAAAATCATCCTCACACAAATCGGCAAGGATCTACTGAGTGGTCATGCCGATCTTCAGCGGCTCGGCGCCGTCTCCCGCTGGGTCGGCGGCGTAGAGATATCAGAAACCTCACCCGACTGGCGCTGGCACCTGGATGAAAAGCGCCCCTTCCTGAAGTAACGCGCAATCAGATCAAACGAAACCGGGCCCACTCGATGAGCGGGCCCGGTTGAACTCTTTAAACAATACTCGGTCTTCCGACCGGATTCGCTCCAGATCAGGAACCGCCTCGTACCGTCTTGAGGAATCCCCCGACTTCCTCGTTCAGAGTTTGTGCCTGGCCGGAAAGCTCCTGCGCGGAGTTCAGGACCTGTGCTGCCAGCTGACCTGTTTCATCGGCAACTTCGGCAACACGCACCATGGTCTGGGTCACTTCACCTGTTCCGTTCGCTGCAGTCTGGGTGGAGCGGGCAATTTCCATCGTGGAAGCCTCCTGTTCCTCAACCGCAGCTGTAACGGCAACCATTGTTTCGGTCATCTCGAGGATCAGGCCATTGATCTCCTTGACCGACGACACGGCTTCGGTGGTGCCATCCTGGACAGCAGCGATCTGCTGCGTGATTTCCTCAGTCGCTTTCGCGGTCTGACTGGCGAGGCTCTTCACTTCACCGGCAACAACCGCAAAGCCCTTGCCGGCATCGCCGGCACGTGCAGCCTCGATGGTGGCATTCAGAGCCAGCAGATTGGTTTGCTCGGCAATGCCCTGGATCAATTCGATAACCGAACTGATCTTCTCGGATGCATCACTCAACGAAACCACAGCATCATTGGTCGCCTGCGCCTTCTCGGACGCCGTACGTGCCTTATCCGTGGTCTGATTGATGGAAGAGCTGATCTCGCGGATGGCCGACGTCAGCTGGTCCGCAGCAGCAGCTACAGTCTGCACGCTTCCCGACGTCTCTTCAGCCGTGGTACGACCTGTGTCGGAAGCCTGCTTTGTCTGATCCGCAGCGCCACTCATCGAGCCCGAGTTATCTTCCATGCCTTTCGCCGATGACAGGAGCTGATTGACAATGCCCTGGACCGACTCTTCGAAACGGTCGGCCATGGCCGTCATGGCCTGACGGCGCTCTTCAACCGAGCGTTTCTCCATCTCTTCCTGCTCGCTCCGCATGCGCTCCATCTCGGAGGCATTGTCGCGGAACACCACAAGCGCCTTGGCCATGTCGGTAATCTCATCACGACCCTTGGCATCGATGTCGACTTTGAGATTACCGGTCGCGACTTCACCCATGCCGCTTGCCAGCCCCACCAGTCGGCGAACAACCTGACGCGAAATAAGGAACCAGCCGACGAGTAAGCTACAAGTCACGTTCAGAACCATCATGAGGATCAGCACAAAGCGGCTGCTCTCCATGGCCTCGCGTGCGGTTTCACTGCCGTCGGAAGCCTGTTCGCTGGAGGTCGCGACCACTTTATCAACGGCCACCTTCACCGATTCCGCCAGATCGCGGCTATCGGACAGAGACTGATTGGCGGCAATTTCCGCGCGCAGCAGAGATTCCCGAACCGCGAAGATGCCGGTATCGGGGGCGCCAATGGCTGCAAGTGCGGAAATGGTTTCCACGGCCTGCGCTTCCAGCTCCGTGCCCATGAAGGCTTTCAGAGCGGTTGCGATCGTGTTGTTTGCCGAGGTATAGCGTTCGCTGATAGCCCCGAGGGAATCGACATCCGGCGCACCAACTGCTGCACTCAGCAGGCCTGCGGCAAGGTTTACATCAGCCCGCAGCTCAACGAGTGCACGAAGCTCTGCAACATCTTTATTGACGAAATTGGAGATCGATTCGGTCAACTCGCCCGTCAGATCATCCTTGCCGATTTCGAGATTGAACTCGGCATCGTCAACAACCGGCTCCAGAGCTTTCTCGAAGGTGAAGCTGAATTCGGTCAACCTCGCCTGAAAGTCCTTACGATCCGTATTGAGCGCCTGCAGTTCCGTGAAGGACAGGGTCTTACTTCTGAATTCCCGCGCCCGCAGATCAAATGCCGAGTTGTCCCCGTCACCCATGCTGATGAGATCGTTGCCGATAGCGATAACGTTTGCAGCCGCGTCTGTTTCCGGCAAGCCCTGCGCAGAGGCTTCGATAGAGGCTTTGATCGCCGTGAAGCGCTCGCGCAGCGGAACGAGGTCGTCCTGACTTTTCGCGGCACCGATCTGAACCATCAGGCCAATCAGCTGATGACCTGCGGCCTTCAGGCTGAGCGCGGATTTCAGAAACTGAACTTCTTTTCCGACCAGCTGCTCGATCACACTCCCAGCTCTTGCGGTAGTTTCTTCGCTCGAAACCGCAAGCAGGAAGTTTTTGTCATCAACAACCGGCACCACGAAATTCAGGAAATTCTCATGAGCGGCCTGAAGATCGCGATTGATCGTATCTGCCTGCTCACGAAAGCCCTCGCGCTCGTTGACTCGCTCACTTAGACTTCCCAGCGATGTTCGCAGTTCATCTACCAGTTCTTTGAGTTCTGCGCGGCGGTCATCATCGAGAATGCCAGCGCGCAAGCCTTCCAGCGCCTCAAGTCTCTCTTCGATGACAGTGTTTATCTGTGCCCGTTCTGCAGCAGAGTGAGCGTTCAAAAGGGCCGGCGCGGTCGCAGCCAAGGCTGCGCTCTCGGCGGACATGCCCATTGAATTCATAATGCCGACGACCGAGGTTTGCGTCAGCGCATCGAGTGTTGTTCGAACCCGCTCGAAGGTCAGCAGCGTCATCGAGGCCGCGACCAGCGTGATGAGGGTAATTGCCCCCAGTGCCAGATATAGCTTCTGCCCAATACCGAATTTCTTTTCAGCCCCGGTTCCCTTGGAAACCGGCTTTACCGATGTCTCTTTAGCTTCAGTACCCGTCGTTGACTTGCCCGACTTGCGTCCCAGGCTCAAACCGTCTTTGACGAAACCCATCATTTTAGCACTCATCCTGAAGCTCCACCTCGCAGGAAAACAACCCGGGTGACCGAATGGTCACCCGGGCAAACACTTCGATTTAACGGGTCAAGGTCTCAACAGCCTTGAAGCTCCCGTCAGGCTGGATCACCGTCAGGAAGACGTTGTCCATGCCCTGGTTGTCGCCGTTGCCGTAGTTCAGCGTAGCGCCACCCAGATCGAACGCACCTGTGCCGTAAACCGAGCTCAGGAAGTTCTCGCGCGACAGTTCCTTGCCGGCTTTCTGCAGGGCCATGATCGTCAGACGGCCGACCATGTAACCTTCCAGGGATACGAAACCAGGCTTCAGCGAAGGATCGTATGCCTTCAGAGCTTTCTGGTAATCGGCAACCAGAGGAATGTTGGTGTCCTGCGGGAAGGGCACGACCTGGCTGATGACAACGCCTTCACCCTGATCGCCCAGCTCATTTGCAAGAGCCGTGGAACCAACGAAGGAAATGGTCACGAAAACCGGATCCATCTTGAGCTTCTTGGACAGCTTAACGAACTCAGCAAGCGGCTTGTAAGCGCCGACCATGACGACAGCTTCAGGCTCGGCCTTACGGATTTCCAGCAGAGCGGACTTCACAGCAACGGTGTTACGCTTGTAGGTGCCTTCGGCAACCAGCGACATGCCGCGGGCTTCCAGAGCCTTCTTCACGCCGGACAGACCAACACGGCCAAAACCGTCATCCTGATACAGAATGGCAACCTTCTTGATGCCGAGATCTTCGGTCAGATGCTTGATCCAGGTTTCGGTTTCCTGGTCGTAAGTCGCACGCACGTTGATAACGTTGCTGTTGTCCGGGCTACGCAGGAAACCTGCTCCGGTGAACGGACCGATGAAAGGAACGCCAGCTTCCGTCGCAATCGGCTGCGTTGCCTTCGACGTCGGCGTACCGACTGCACCGATCAGAGCAAAAACGTTGTCCTGCTCGATCAGCTGACGGGTGTTGGCGATCGAACGATCGGGCTCGTAGCCATCGTCCATGTGCTTGACTTCAAGCTGACGACCATGAACACCACCGGCCTCGTTGACTTCTTTGAAAGCAGCCATCAGGCCCTGGTTCATGCCGGTGCCAAGTGCGGCAGCGGGTCCACCAAAAGCGGCCGACTGACCCATGATGATGCGGTCAGCCGAGACACCAGGTGTTTCGGCGGATACGGCGCCAACACCGGCGAGAAGACCGGCAGCCGCGAGAGGTACAAGGATTTTCTTCATAGACTATCTCCAATTGTTGGTTCACCCCCCGCTTCGGTGGATGATTGCCAAGTAACGCAACAAGAACCGTCATGCGTAGTGGCTTCTGCTTGCCCCCCACTTCACCTGCTTGTTCCACCTCGAGGTGAAGTGCCTGCTTTGCCTACACTTGCTCCTTGATCGCCTTTTAAGCAAAATCAGAGGTTTAATCTGTGGAGAACAAAAACGTTGACGCACATATGGATTTGCCGCTTCAGACTTCAGTAAATTATTGTTTTCCTACACTTCGAATCTTCGATCAGAATTCACACAAATCTCGTCGTATTTTCTTAAATCGCAGTTAATTTAACTCTTAAAAGTAGATTACAACTGACACTCTACTTGTTGTTACAAGCACACTTCAGGTTCGAGTTTCTTCTATCTCGTTGTAATTATATCGTTTCTCTAAAGGGCGGTTCCGCCGGGACGAATCACTTCTGGCAATCACGACGATCATAAGATACCGCTATCCAGGCCCTTGTTAACCGAACGGCATGTCGGAATGGGGTGGACGAGCGCATAACAATGAACACTTCTGATAGGGACAGGGGATGGCAAAGGGTCCAGTTTCCCAGAAACGCCGCAACGAACGTGAAAAGGCCGCCCTGACTACGGATCGCTCTGCACGCCGCCGTAGTGGTCAGGTACAATCGCTTGCGCGCGCCATCTCGCTTCTTAACGCCCTGACGGACGAAGACTATGGGTTGAGCTTGAGCGATCTGGCGCAAAAGGTAGGACTTGCGCCTTCGACCACGCATCGACTGCTGACGACCTTGCAGGAAGAACGTTTTGTCCGGTTCGATCTGGAACGGAACGTCTGGCTCGTTGGGGTTCAGGCCTTTGTCGTTGGCAATGCTTTTGTAAGATCGCGCGACCTTATCGCCATGTCCCGGCCACATATGCGTAATCTGATGGAAGACAGCAGCGAAACCGTCAATCTGGCGGTCGAGGACCAGGGAGAAGCCATCTACCTGGGGCAGGTCGAGTGCAGGCAGATGATGCGGGCGATCGCCAAGCCCGGCGGCCGGGTTGCCTTGCATTGCTCCGGGGTCGGCAAAGCTCTGCTGTCAGGGTTGCCGGACACGGAAGTGACCAGGATCGTTCAACGCCGGGGCCTTGGGCGCTTCACGGAGAAAACCATCGACACACCGGCAAAGCTGCGGCAGGCGCTCAGCCTCGCCAGACAGCAGGGCTATGCGTTCGATGACGAGGAGAATGCCATCGGTCTGCGCTGCGTCGCTTCGGTCATCTATGACGAGTACGGGCATCCCCTGGCCGGAATTTCCTTGTCCGGCCCGACAGCGAGGTTAACCGACGAGCGGGTACCGGTATTGGGCGCGATGATCGTCAAAGCCGCCGCAGATATTACAACGGCCCTCGGTGGCGCTAAGCCTGACTTCGCCAGTCACAGCTGAAATCAGTGTCTCGCTGAAGCCCGTACCCCACCGCTTCAGGCCGCTTGACGAATAAACACCAATCCGCCCTTTTCGCTGGTAACGGCTTCGTGCCGGGTACCGGCCTGCGCAACATGATAATCGCCCGCATGCAGTTGAAGATCGCCGATGATCATATCCCCTTCGATGATCATGCATTCTTCAACGCCACTGTGATCGTGGGCCGGATAGCAGGCACCAGGCGCCAGCTTCAACAACAGTGACCTCTGGCCGCAGACCTGATCGACATGCAGGATCTTCCATTCGACCCCAGGGCCGATTTCGGACCACTCCCCCCGACCTGCCCGGATCGTCATGGTGGATTGAGGATCAAGCGCATCGATCCGGGCATCGATTTTGTCCCATAGGCCATCCGGCGGACCGGCAGCACCCTGATCATTCCCAAGGCCGGCCAGACGCTCTTCCCACTCCTGAACGGCCGCCCGCAGCAAAGGCTCGGTCTCGAGACGCGCGCCGAACTCGGCACGCGCATCGCCTTCGAGTGTCCCCAGCACATACTCGGCCGCGCGCTGATCCGTTTCGCTGTCTAAAGATCTGCTAGTCTTACTCATGTCTCGAGACCATCTTTCATAGACTTCAACCCGCGCCGCACCCAGCTTTTTGCCGTTCCCAGGGGCACGTCCATCGCCTGCGCAAGCTCTTCGTGGGTATAACCGTAACGATAGGCCAACAGAATTGCACGTCGATGATCTGGCTTCAGATCATTCAGGACTTTACGGACGGACATCGCGTTTACAATTGTCCCATCGCCATCCTGAAAGGCCGGATCGCCACGGGCATCAGACTTGGAAGCGCAATTCTCCAGATCAAATTCGGGCGTTTGAGCCGGTGCGGCTGTATCCACCCCGCGGGAGCGGTCGGACCTGATCCGGTCAATCGCGCGGTAGCGGGCGATGGAGGCGATCCAGGCCAGCGGCTTGCCGCGCGAGGATTGGAAGCGGTCAGCGCGCTGCCAGAGCAGCACATAGCACTCCTGTGTTACATCCTCTGCCAAATCCCGGCTACGAAGAATCTTAAGAACGATACCGAATACAATGCGCGATGTCTTATCATAGACTGCGCGAAAGGCAGCCCTGTCACCCGATGCCACACGTTCAATCAGAGCTTCGAGCGAAGCCTCCGCTTCTGCCGGCTTATCTCTAGCCGGTCGCTCCCTCGCAACCACCGCCGCCTTTTGCGGTGCCTTTACTCCAAGATCTGAACCCACGTCCATCAAGCTCCCGCCGGTTGGATTTTTCTTGAACCCGCAGTTTGACGATATTACATCAGCCAACTCCTGCTGAATGATACGTGCCACCGGCGCGGATGGATTTGTGAGGGGGTGCAGCGCTGCTCTGTTCACTGCGCTGAAGGCGACGATACCAGACTTGATCATGGCTTAGTCTCCACCTGATTCAGTAGAGGTACCACCGGGGTTCTCCGGGGCGGAGTTACCGGCCTGTCCGGCAAGCCGTTTAAAGAACGCAATAATATCCGCGCGATCTTCCGCCTTACGCAGCCGATACCCCATCTTCTGACCGGGGACCAGAGCCTGCGGGTTGGCCAACCAACGATCAAGCGAGACTTCATCCCAGCGAAAGTCCGCCTGCGCGAGAGCGCGCGAATAGACGTAACCATCCTGCGATCCGGCCGTGCGCCCAAACACATTCAGATGACGCGGGCCGACACGGTTCTTTTCAATGGAATGGCAGGCACCGCAACGGCTTTCGTAGATCTCTGCCCCGCGCTGCGCATCGGCGGCGGTTGCAGGCGCATTCAGCGTCTGCAGAAACGTTGCCGTAACCAACAGACCCGCAAAATATTTGATCCCCATGAAGTATTCCTCACGCCTGCTTTCGTTTTCTCTCGTGGTCCGATGAAAAGAGACAGGCTCTGAAAACAAAAAAGAAACAAAGACACCGTCCGGGAAATTTCCTGAACAGTGGCTTCGCTTTTAAAGTGGAGGGTTAGTTCTGTCAGGGAGAGCCAACCTCGCCCCGACCTGGCTCTAGGCGCCGAAACTCAACGCATTTGCGGGCAGACTCTCGCCCAGCGCGGAAGCCAACACAGTCCAGTGCATGGTTTCATCAGCGGCCAATCGCCCGGAGACCTGCGCGAGATCCGGATCCAGAAACGCGGGAATGACGCCGAGATACGCATTGGCAGCGCCTTTTTCGAGCTTGGCCGCCAGTCGCAGCACATCAGTTTGATCCTTGAGCCCTCCTGCACCCAACTCCGCGGCGTACTCCTTCAGTGTTTTTGCACCGACGGCCTTGCCGCCGAGCGATTTGATTGTGCCGATAAGCGCGTCGCGATGCTCCTTATGCTGACTCTGAAACAGAACCGCAGTCTCCAGCACAGGTTTGGCAAGCAAACCGCTTTCAGCACCGAGCTGGTAGGCGCCGATGGCCTCATGCTCAAGGCCGAGCGCCGTGTTCAGAATAGCCACGTCCTGCGCCGAGTCGCCATGACCGCTGCCCGTTGCAGCAGTCTTTGCCATCGATTCACAACCGGCAAGCAATGCAACCGCGGTCGCCGAAAGCACCGACTTTCCCGTGCCGCCGAGAAATCTCCGGCGGCCGATGTTTAATGTCTCAAGCATATTCATTTCTCTCCTGGGTCATAAAAATCTTGGGAAGTGCGCACTTCTCAAGTCATTACGTTGAGCCTTCGGGAAACGGATGCAGCAGTGAGAAATAAAAACTCCAGCCCTTCAGTCCGACGGCAACCCCAATCGAACAGGACGCTATTGACCGGACCGGTAATCGAGCTTCCAATACGGCGTTCGATCGATCAGGAACGCAAAACACCTTGAGAGAACAAGCCGAATGCCGCGCCAGTATTATGAACTTCCATCCCTGACCAGCCTTGCGGCTTTCGAGGCTTCGGCGCGGCATTTGAGTTTTAAGCGCGCCGCCCACGAGCTCAATGTGACCCCGGGCGCGGTCAGCCGGCAGATCAAGGCCCTGGAGGCCGATATCGGCTTGCCCTTGTTCCAGCGGGTTCATCGGGGTGTGGTTCTCACGGCGGACGGCACCAAGCTCTACAACATCCTGGCGCAGGGCTTCAGTCAGATATCCCAGACCTATCAGGACATCCGAAACAAAGAGGGTCGCGCCTCGGTCACGATCGGTGCAACGACGGCCTTTGCGTCGTTATGGCTGATGCCGCGCCTGGGCGCGTTCTCGCGGGCACACCCGGAAATCGCCCTGAATCACGTGATCGCCGACCGGGCCCATGAACTGCGCACCTCCGAGGTCGACATCCGCGTGCGTTACGGCAAAGGCGTCTGGCCAGACGAGCGCGCGATCAAACTCTTCGATGATCGCATCTATCCGGTCTGCGGCGCCGACTTTGCCAGGGCGCATCCAACTTCGGATCTCGAAGGGATCACTGACCTTCCCCTCCTGATCATGGATGGTGTAGATCCTGAGTGGACTGACTGGACCGAGTGGCTGCAGCGTCTGGGTCAGACGACGACCAACCTCGACACCCGCCGTTTCAATAACTACTTCATCGCGCTTCAGGCTGCGCAGGACAATCTCGGTGTCGCGCTGGGGTGGAACAGTCTGGTGAAACCACTTATCGACTCAGGAAGACTCGTACGTCTGAGCGAACTGGAAATCACGTCGCCCGGTGCCTTCTATATTACCGCCAACACCAACCGGAATCTGACCGGGCATGGCCAGGTTCTCATGGACTGGTTACTCCAGAGCACGGAAGAGGCTACACCCCGAAGAGCCACAGACACCTGACCGATATTGCCTCGATTGACTTCAAATCACTTTTGTTGATTTCAAATCACCCTACGCATGATCTTTTGGCCTATTGATCCCAGCATCTCTTTTGCCGTTCTCTGATGAGCTTGCAGTTTGTTAGCGAGATTGAATCAGTAAAAAGCGACGGCGCGCTGAGTGTGCGATCATAGGAGGCCTTCATGAAATTGGCAGATTCCATAGCTTTGAGCCATGCTTTGCTCCCCGCCTCCAACCCGATACCGGACCTCGCTTATGTTCGCGACGGCGGATGCCTACCAAATCCCTTCTACACTGACGCAACGGTCTTCGAAGAAGAACAGAAACGGGTCTTTGCCCCCAACTGGTCCTGCGTCGGCTTTGGCAAGGATATTCCCAAGGCGGGCGATGCCAAACCGATAAGTTTTCTGGGAATTCCGCTACTGCTTCTGCGCGATAAAGCCGGAAGCATCCGAGTGTTCCAGAACGTCTGCCGCCACCGTGGCATGATCCTGGTTGATGAACCCACCAACTTTCGGGGCGTGATCCGCTGCCCCTATCACTCCTGGTGTTACAATCTCGAAGGCGAGCTTAAAACAACGCCACACCTGGGTGGGCCGGGCCAGAACGATCATCCTGCTGTCACCAAAAGCGAACTGGGTCTCTACGAGGTCCGCTCTACCGTCTGGATGGACCTGATCTTCGTCAACCTTTCGGGCGACGCCCCGGACTTCGAGGACGCCACTTCGACACTCACGTCACGCTGGTCGGAATTCGAGGGACAAGCGGTCTTCCACGGCGGCCCCGATTCCTCCTTCAATCTCACAGTCGAGAGCAACTGGAAACTCGCAATCGAAAACTACTGCGAGAGCTATCACCTGCCCTGGATCCATCCGGGCCTCAACAGCTATTCGAAGCTGGAAGATCACTACAACATTATCGAGGCGGGGCATTTCTCAGGGCAGGGCACGACCGTCTACAATCCGAAGCTTGATGACTCAGGCCGAAATTTCTCCCACTTCAAAAACCTGCCCGAAAAGTGGTCGACCTGCGCCGAATATGTCGCGCTCTATCCCAATGTTCTGCTCGGCATCCACAAGGATCACTTCTACGCAATCCTGCTGGAACCCCTGTCGCACGACAGAACAGTCGAGCGAGTCGAGATCTACTACACAACTGCCGAGATGACCGAACCCGCTTGGGCGGATCTGCGTCAGCGCATCAGCGAGATGTGGAAAGAAATCTTCGTGGAAGACATCGGCGTCGTTCAGGGAATGCAGCGGGGTCGGCATGCGACGCAGTTCGACGGTGGCACGCTCTCGCCGGTCATGGACAGCGCGACCCATGCCTTCCACGCCTGGGTCGCAGAGCAGTTCAGCGCAAAAACAGCGTAACTCGGCAAACTCAGCCGACCAGATCTTTGATACGCCGTCCGGCCGCACCCGGTTTTTCCAGTCCGGCGTGAGCTGCTGCAATCGCCTTCACCGGCGCGAGCACTTGAGGCAGCGCCGCGCAGGCACTCTGTGCCCTGGTGTCGACATGCAGCATCATCTGTTCAGCGCTCGCGAGCTGTACGCCGTCTTTCCTGCGTTTCATGACATGGAACAGGCGCAGGCGCTTCTCGTCGTGCCCAAGAACTTGGGTATGCACTTCAATGGGCTCCTCGGCGTGCACTTCGAGCAGATGCATGATGTGCGTTTCGACGGTGTAATAGCTGTGCCCCGCCGCCAGATAGGCTGCATCCACGCCTATATAGCGATAGAAAGCGTCCGAAGCTTCCCCGAAGACCTGCAGGTAGCGGCTCTCGGTCATATGACCGTTGTAATCGACCCACTCGGGATCAACCATGGTCTGCAACAGCACCAACGGCTGGCTTAAGTCATCATCCGCCGCCATCACCTGGCCCTGCGCCTGGCCGAAGAGATTTGCCTCGTAGTTTTTGAGCACCGAACCCGCTGCGAAATCGTTCTTCCGCAGGCTCTGAAGGATCGAGACCAGGCAATCGTCGCGCTTGCGTTCGTAATCGCGGATCGAAACCCCGGCGGCCTGGGCGTCAGACTGGGATACGACTTTTTCGATCAGATCGTCGGTCAGTTCAGGCGCTTCGAGTTTCGTCCAGGGCAACTTCAAAGCCGGACCGAACTGTTCCATGAAGTGGCGCATCCCGGCTTCACCGCCCGCGAGCCGGTAGGTAAGGAAAGAGCCCATGAAGGCAAACCTCAGCCCGGCTCCATAGCGGAAGGAGTCGTCAATCTCCTCAACCGTCGCGATCCCGTCGTTGACCAGCCAAAGGGATTCCCGCCAGACCGCTTCCAACAGGCGGTCAGCCAGAAACCCGTCGATCTCCTTGCTTAGCGTCAGCGCCTTCATACCGACCGACTCATAAATCGCAGCCGCGTCCTGCTTGGTTTGCGCAGAGGTCAGGTCCCCGCCACAGACTTCGACCAGCGGCAGCAGGTAAACCGGATTGAAAGGATGCCCGACAACCAGCCGTTCCGGGTTCTCCATTTCGCTCTGCAGCCGGCTCGGCAGCAATCCCGAAGTCGAGGAGCCGATGATCACATCGGACGCTACCGCCCGGCTGACCCGGGCCAGTATCGAGATCTTCAGGTCTTCACGCTCGGGCAGGCTTTCCTGCACGAAGTCGGCATCCCGGACCGCTTCTTCGATCTCGGTTACGACCTTGAGTGTCCCCTCCGCAATCGCGGAGCTGTAGGTCAGCTTTTTCTGCGCCCGCCGGGCATTGGCGATCACCTCGCCAATCTTGCGCTCGGCCTCCGGGTCCGGGTCCGCGACGGTCACGTCCAAGCCGTTAAAGAGGAAACGGGCGGCCCAGCCCGCGCCAATGACGCCGCCGCCGATCAAACCGACTTTTCGAATATCGCGCATAACTCTCTTACCTTCCGTGCAGCCCTTGCGTTCAGGTTCAGCCGCGTTTGACCAGTTTCAGCTTCGCCCGCACTTCGTCAGGGCCCAGGATCTTGACGTTCATCCCTTCCAGGATGGTCACGGCCCGTTCAACCAGCGAACCATTGGTCGCCTTGACGCCGCGCGCGAGATAGAGATTGTCCTCCAGCCCGACCCGCACGTTGCCGCCACAGAGTGCGGCCTGCGCAACGAAGGGCAGCTGCATGCGGCCAATGGAAAAGCCGGAGAAGATCGAATCCTTGGGCAGGGCATTGACAAGAGCCTGGAAGGTCATGGGGTCGTCCGGCGCACCGTAAGGAATACCCATGCAGAGCTGGATCATAATCGGATCGTCGAGCAGACCCTCGGAGATCAGGTGCTTGACGAAGACCAGATGTCCGCTATCGAAAACCTCAAGCTCAGGACGCACGCCCAGCTCCTGAACCCGGCGCGCCATGGTCCGCAGCATGGAGGGTGTATTGGTCATGACATAATCACCGGCCAGGAAGTTCATGGTCCCGCAATCCAGCGTGCAGATCTCCGGCAGCAGCTGTTCAACATGCGCCAGACGCTCCAGAGGTCCGACCATATCGGTGCCGACCGGATTCAACGGCAGGGGAGATTCGCCCGCACCGAAGATCACATCACCGCCCATGCCCGCAGTCAGGTTGATCACAACGTCGGTGTCGGCTTCGCGGACACGCTCGACCACTTCCCAGAAGAGCTCAGGATCGCGTGAGCCAAGACCGGTTTCCGGGTCACGCACATGGATATGAGCGATAGCAGCCCCCGCCTTTGCCGCCTCAATGGCGGCGGCGGCAATTTCCTTCGGCGTGACCGGCACATGCTCGCTCTTGTCAGCAGATTCGGCGGCACCGGTAACGGCGCAGGTAACAAACACTTCCCAGTTCATAGGCTCTCTCCCAGTTTCACCTCGAATGTAGCGTGCTCCTCGATGAGAATTCGTATGATTTTCACCTAAAATCGTACTATTTTCGCCAAATGATGTCTCCCAAGTCTTTGCACTATGCCTTTCTGCTGCTGCCACAGTTCAGCAATCTCTGCCTGGCGAACGCAATGGAACCTCTGCGCGCGGCCAATCATTTTGCGGGCACCCGGCTCTATGACTGGTCTCTTGTCTCCCTCGACGGCGCAGCAGTCACGACCTCAAGCGGCATGAGTATCGCCACCGACAGCACGTTGAGCGATCTGGCCGCAGCGGACATACTCTTTGTTGTCGCCGGCTATGACTACCGGCGCCAGACATCCCGGGTCCTCAAGAGTGAACTGCGCCGGTTTGCGCGCAGTGGATGCGTCCTGGCAGGCCTCGACACGGGCAGCTATCTGCTGGCCGCAGCCGGTCTTCTGAACGGGCAGCGGGCCACCATTCACTGGCAGGAGCTTGAGGCCTTTACCGAGGAATTTCTGGAAGTCGATGTGGTTCCCGACCGCTACGTCATGGAGAAGAAGCGCATCACGGCGGGCGGCGCCACCACGACACTGGACCTGATGTTGCGAATCATCGCGCGAGATTACGGTGAAGCCCAGGCCCTCGATGTCGCCGGTGTCCTGATCTACGACCAGCATTTGACCGCCGCAGATCCTCAGACCGGTCTGGCACTGCGGGGTGCCGGACGCCTGACGTCAAAGCTCGTGACCACCATTGCGCTGATGCAGGAAACAATCGAGGCACCCTTGCCACTCGGCGAACTCTCCCGCAAGGCCGGTGCGTCGCAGCGCGAACTTCAACGTCTCTTTCGTAATCAATTGCAGACAACCCCGCACCGATATTATCTGCATCTGCGACTCAGCGTGGCGCGAGGTTTGTTGCTGGAGACCACCAAAGACCTCAGCGAGATCGCAGCGCGTAGCGGTTTCAGCTCTGCCGCCACTCTATCCCATGCCTACGTCAGGCATTTTGGGCAGGCCCCTGCCATGACGCGACGACTCAAGTCCCTACCGACATCGCGAGGGTATGGCTGATTTCAGTGAGCGAACGTCCGCTTTCGTCGGCCCAGCCGTTGAAGGCCTGCTGAACCGCGCGCATGGAGGATTTGGACCCAGGTGTTTTCTCCAACACACCCTCGCGGATCAGCGCTGTGACGACGTCCGGGGAGAGCATAAAGCTGTCCTTGCCGATCTGTCGCAAAAAGTATTGCGCCGTGGTTCCGCCCAAACGGCCACCGCGCTTCTTTAGCAGTTCAAGCAATCCGATGTAGTCATCTGAAGGCCAGGCCCCCAGGCGCTTGGCGGCGCTGCCATGTTCACGGGCAAGATCGGTGAGAAAGATCGCGTTGTCGCGCACGGCGAGGATCTTGGCCGCGTTGCGCACGATCCGCGTATCTTTCACCAGGCGGTCCAGATCTTCGTCGGACATCAGCGACCAACGGCCCGGCGTGAAGCCTTCGAAGGCTTCTTCAAAGCCCGGCCACTTAGTCTCGATAACCTTCCAGTTAAAGCCCGCCTGAAACACACTCTTCGTCATCCCGGCCAGCCAGCGATCATCACCCAGTTTGGTCAGCGTAGCTGCCGTCTTCGGTTTGGAGAGCAAGCCTTCGAGGGCCTCAGGGCCGCCCTTGCGTGCGGCAGCAATGGAAAAAATCTCTTCGAAACTGCGCATCTTAAAGCCTTTGTGTGAAATCAACGGTGCTGAAGTTGCCATATTCCAATAGCTGCAGGAGTGTGACGAGACAATCGGATCGCTTCTGACAAAACGTGATCACCTTCACGGGCTTGTGAAGTTCTGAAGCAGGCGAAGATTCTCAATCTGCTTATGTTATTCAGATGCACATGCCAAAATCCAGCCTGCGCAAGCGCGCCGCACGAAACCTTTCTCTGGCCGGAGCAATCCTCTTGGCTCTCGGTCTGGAGGTATCCGCTCAAACCATCCCGCCAAACGTATCGGAACTCCCGGTCCTCACGCGCACAGGCCCCTGGCCGGTGATCAGCCAGATGGCGATTTTCCGCGACCGGCTCTGGTTCACCAACAGCGTCAAGGGCGTCGATCACAACTCGGCGGAAATCTACAGCTTCGATCCGGCGACACAGGACACAGAGTACGAACGCCATCTCTGGAGTCAGGATGCGGGCAATCCTTTCGTTGCCGGGGGCCTCCTCTACTGGCCATCGGAAGATCCGCGCCTTTCGCCAGGCTGGGGCGACTTTCAGGTCACCAACGGCACGGATTGGGCGACGGGTCAGATCACCACGGCGCGCATGTTCCACGTTTTTGCCATGGCGGAGCTGAACGGGGAGCTGATCGCCGCGACATCGGCCTGGCGCGCGGGCCTGCAGGCCTCGTCTGATCAAGGGAAAACCTGGCGCGAAGCCTACGATCACCCCACACCGGATCAGCGCGTGTCGCGGATTGTGGATCTGGTTGAGATCGGAGGTTTTCTGGTCGGCCACCTGAGAGGACCCGAGGGCCGGAAGCTGATCCGATTTGACGGCACGACAGTCAGCGATCTGCCGGGTTGGCCACAAAATCTGGCAATGTCCGAGGTGGTCCGACACGGGAACTACATATACGGGCTGGTTCAGGATGACGCTGGCGCAAGCTTATGGCGCAGCGACGGTAACAGCTCGGAAGCGGTCAACGGAGTTATCCAGGGCTGGCGCCCCTTCGATCTGGCATCGGATGGCAAAAGCCTCTGGGCCATTTCCGACAGCAGCAACGGCGGCAGGCTCTGGCGCAGTGATAATGCCACCGACTGGTCACTTGCCGGAGATCTTCCGGACGGTGAGCCCTATGATGTGGTCGCCTCGACCAAAGCAGTCTATGTCGGCGGTGCAGGCGTGGATGGGCAGGGAATTCTCTGGGGCCTGATACGTGAGTCTCCGAGCCCGGACAACAGTGACATCACCGAGCTGCCGGACCTGCGTCCCCGACCGACCACACCCGTGACCGACTGGACAATCCACGCAAAAAACCTCGACCAGGCCCTTTCCGCGCGGGAAAGCTACAGTGCGTCTGAGCGCCCGATCCGGGATCTTGTCTTCAATGCCGCAACCTCATCACCACCCCCGGACTTCTTTGATCAAAGGCTTGAAACCTCCCGCCCTCAGGGACGCATCAACCCCTTCCGTGATGTCGTCGTCGATCCCTTGGGCGATATCGGTGCGTCCACCCTTCTGTGGGCTATGGCAATCTCAGGCCAGGGAAAGGTCCCGACTGCCCTGATCGCCGCTCCCTGGACCAAGGCGGAGAACGGGGCCGCCAAATACTTCGATCCTCAGCCGACGGCCATGTGGGCCGCTGCGGAACTGGGGCAGAGAGACCGGGAAACGATCAGCGCACTCATTTCGCGCTTGTCGCAGCCGGATGATCCGTTATGGCTGAAAGGCGATGCGATTGGCGCCCTCACAGTCCTCACCGGTCGAAACTTCGGCTTTGACCTCGAGGCGTGGCAGTCCTGGTGGCTGAACACTGCGACAAGTTGGCCGGAAAGCTAAGCAGCTGAAATATAAATACTTTATGCAACCTCAACCACCTATTTCCGAGGTAATTCGTCGAGCACGCCGAATCTAGCGGCCTTCAGGCATCCAAAAACACCCCACCTGCGTATAGAGACCGTTCAACAACAGAGGCAAGCCATTGCAATGCATGGCAAAGCCTCTTGAAAGTCAGTCAGGCGTCCCGACGCCTGCCGTGCTTCACGAAAGAACGGTAGAGATGGATCAAGCAGCTGAAAGAGGTGGGAAAGAGGCAGGCGCGGCAGCGCAAGTCCTGACTCGTGCACTTTCAGCCAGTATACCGCTGCCGTTCTCCATCATGCTCGGATACGGTTTTCTGGCCTTCCCGCTTGCCGCGACCGTGCTGAGCCTTCAGGTGTTCCTGCCCACCTACTATGCCCAGGCGACCGGACTCAGCCTGACAATGATTGGTGGCGTGCTGCTGATTGCGCGCCTCTGGGATACGGTGACCGACCCAATCGTCGGGTATCTCTCGGAAAGAACACCGGCGCGCTTCGGACGCCGCCGCCTGTGGGTGCTGATCGGCAGTCCCTTGATCGCCATCTCGGTCTGGATGCTGTTTCAACCACCCGAAGACCCGAGCGCTTTTTATCTCCTGGGCTGGGCAATTGTGATTTATCTCGCGGGCACTGCCGTTGTGGTTCCCACCTACGCCTGGGGTGCCGAGCTCTCGCCAGACTATAACGAGCGCAGCCGGATCAGCGGCGCACGGGTCCTCTTTGGTCTGCTCGGAAGCCTGGCAGCCCTGACCCTGCCGCTGGCTCTCGGACATGACACCGATGCCGCACCGGCAGGCGGGGCCTCCGCCACGGAAAATCTCGGACTGATCCTCCAGAGCAATAGCCTGATGATCGTCGCCAGTCTGGTCTTGGCGGTCGCCATCTGCTGTCTCTTTGTGCCCGACACCGGAAAATCGAAACTGCCGAAGGGTTCGGTTCTGGCCAGCTTCTCGCTCTTCAAGCAGGCACCGCCGGTACGCCAGTTGATGATCAGTTACCTGCTCAACGGAATTGCCAATGCCTTGCCGGCAACGCTCTTCCTGCTGTTCGCCACGCACGTGCTCGGGGCCGCTGATCAGGCCGGCTTCCTGCTCGTGGTCTACTTCGGTGTCTGTGCGCTGTCGGTCCCGCTCTGGGTGCTGGCTTCACGACGCTGGAGCAAACATGCCGCCTGGCGGATCGCCATGACCGCAGCCTGTCTCGCCTTTGTCTGGGTTCCTTTTCTCGGTTCAAGCGACACCACGGCCTTTCTTGTGATCGTTATCGCCACGGGCGTTGCCGCCGGGGCCGACCTGGTTCTCCCGGCAGCAATCCAGGCGGATCTTGTGGATTGGGACGAAGACAAAACAGGTTATCGCCGCACAGGGATCTTTTTCGCGGTCTGGGGGACCGCATCAAAGCTGACCTTCGCCATCGCCATCGGTCTGGCCTTTCCTTTGCTGGATCTCGCGGGTTTCACCGCAACCGGCGAGAACGGAACAGGTGAGCTGCTGGTTCTGTCCTTGCTTTATGGCGGTCTGCCGGTCGCCCTGAAGATTTCGGCGGTGTTGCTGATGCGGAATTATCCGATCACGCGCGCCGTGCATGAGGAAATCCGGCAACGCCTGACGCAGCGCCAGGTTCGGGAAGATGAAGAATCCCGCGGCGCAACACCTGAAATCAACAGGGGCGCGGAAAATTTCCAGCCGGCGGCGCAGCGCTGATGAAAAAACGCGAGGGAACGCGCAGAGGAGATTACGAAGATGATACGGGGGTTTCTTTTTCTACTGGCCGCACTGTCGGTCGCATCATGTGGTGGATTGAAATTGGAAGACTTTATGAAGGCGGAACCCGCGTTGAAACTCGAAGAGTACTTCGTTGGCCAACTCAAGGCCTGGGGCCATTTCCAGGATCGCTTCGATCGCGTTCGCAGGCGCTTCACCGTGGACATCGAGGGCACCTGGGACGGCGAAACGCTGACCCTGACTGAGGACTTCGTCTACGACGATGGCGAGGAAGAGCGGCGGGTGTGGACACTGCGCAAAACCGGTCCTGACGACTGGGAGGGCAGCGCGGCAGGAGTCGTGGGCACTGCAAAAGGCAAAGTCTCAGGGAACGCCCTGAACTGGACCTATTACTTCGATCTGCCGGTGGGCGACAGCACCCTGCGCGTAAAATTCGACGATTGGCTCTGGCTGCAGGACGAGCGCGTCATGATCAACCGCGCCTACGTATCCAAGTTCGGCATCAAGGTCGGTGAAGCCCTGATCTTCTTTTCCAAGGATCCGGGACAGCAAAGCAGCATCGATGACGACAGCTCCGAGAAAACCGCAGTTCTGAGGGACTTCGGATCACGCCAGCAAATGCACGACGTGAAGGCCGCCGCAGGCGCCGGTCGCTTCTAGGATTTGATTGAGGAAACCACCCCATGAACGAACAGACTTCAATTCGCCCCCTGAGTTTTTCCCGACTCTCAAGCGGACTGGCAATCACACTCCTTGCAGCTGGTCTTTTCGGAGCGACCGTGCCGACGGCTGTTGCAGGCGACAACGAGCAGATAAGCGCCGCGCTTAAACAAAGCGATTTTGGCTTCAACGTACTGCGTGAAGGCGATGCGATCGGGCATCATAGTATCGACTTCACCCGGCGTGGCGATGATCTGATCGTCGATGTAAACATCGACCTGGAGGTGAAATTTGCCTTCATCACGGTCTATCGCTACACCCACAGAAACCAGGAAATCTGGCGCGATGGAAAGCTCCAGAGCATCAACACACAAACGGACGATGACGGCACAAAACACTGGGTCAAAGGGCAGGCAACGGCCCAGGGCTTTGCGCTTAATTCAGACAGCGGCAATGCGGTGCTGCCATCCGATGTCCTGCCCAGCAGTTACTGGCACCCCGACACCCCGAAGGCCGAGGCCCTCCTCAACACGCAGACAGGCGAACTGGCGCAGATCAACGTGGCCGCCAGCGCAACAAAAAGCGATCTGCCCATGCCCTGGGGGCCGCAGGTTGCCCGTGGTTTCGAGGTCTCCGGCGACGTCGATCTCAATCTCTGGTACGACGATCAGGGTTGTCTGCTGAAAATGAACTTTGCCGCACCTGGCGACGGCTCCCTGATCGACTATGTGCCTGCACGCCACCCGGCGGCAAGCAGTGGCCCCAGCCTTGCGGGCTATCCCCTCATCGGAGACTGCCTTCGGCTCGAAATGACCAGCATTCAGTCGTCATCGCACTGAAGTTAAAAGACTCTGCGAGGCCCTGCTGGCTCTTGCATGGCATCTATTGGAGGCTTGACAGGGAACAGATTCAGCTTGACTTCTGAAGCGAGATACCACATTTGTGCATTGCATCATCATCCTATGATAGCGCGATACGCACCTGAAATAACCGAGTGCGTCGTATCGTAGGACAGTATAGTTATTTGTTTTCGTCCCCCGTCGCGCACGGGACGCAGTGAGAGCGTCGCACAGTAGATCGAAGAAAAAGTGACGATTTACAGTGATTAAGCGCAGAAAGACACTTCTTGACCACTAGTACTTTTGCCGAGCTCGGCATTGTCGAGCCCCTTCAGCGTGCATTGCACGCGGAAAACTACATCAACCCTACTCCCATTCAGCAACAGGCCATCCCACTCCTGCTTAAAGGCAAGGATCTGCTCGGGATTGCCCAGACCGGAACCGGTAAAACCGCCGCTTTTGCCCTGCCCCTCCTGCAGCGTCTGTCCGAAACGGACCAGCGCGCACCGGCACGTGGCACCAGAGCGCTGATTCTGGCGCCAACACGCGAACTCGCCATCCAGATCGGCGAAGGCATCGAGACCTACGGTAAGCATCTTAAGCTGCGCCACACAGTGATCTTCGGTGGCGTCGGTCAGAATCCCCAGGTCAAAGCCCTGTCGAAAGGCCTCGATATTCTGGTCGCGACCCCCGGCCGCCTTCTGGACCTCATGTCCCAGAAGCACCTGCGGCTTGATTCCGTCGAGACCCTGATCCTGGACGAAGCGGATCGCATGCTCGACATGGGTTTCATCCGCGATGTTCGCAAGATCGTCGCGGCAGTGCCGAAAAAGCGGCATTCCCTATTGTTCTCGGCCACCATGCCGAACGATGTCGCCCATCTCGCGGCGGATCTTCTGAACGACCCGCAGCGGGTCGAGATTACGCCCGCAGCAACCACGGTCGAGCGGATCGAACAGCAGATCTACTTCGTCGACGGCAGCCGCAAGCGCGCCTTGCTTGCAGCTCTGCTCGCAGACACGGCTTTTGCCCGGGTGATCGTTTTCACACGCACCAAACACGGCGCAAACCGTGTCGCCGATCATCTTGAGAAAGTGCAGATTACAGCCCGTGCAATTCACGGCAACAAGTCGCAGTCAGCCCGGCAGCGTGCCCTGTCCGAATTCAAGGATGGTTCGGTTCGGGTTCTGGTTGCAACCGATATTGCCGCACGCGGTATCGACGTGGATAACGTCACGCACGTGATCAACTTCGAACTGCCGAACGAGCCGGAAAGCTACGTTCACCGCATTGGACGAACCGCGCGTGCGGGCACCACGGGCATCGCCGTTTCCTTCTGTGAGCCGAAAGAGCGCGCCTATCTGCGTGACATCGAACGTTTGACCAAGAAACCTCTGACCGTCGTCCAGACACCGGAAGGTTTTGCGCAGGCTGCGGACCCCGCAGCAAAAGACGCAGACACAAGGGACGAGCGCCGCGGAAATGGTCCGAAACGCCAGCGTAATCGCGGCCGCAAGCCAGCGCGCGCTTCAGGCAAGCAGCAGGAACAATCTAAAAAAACAGCGTCCCCGCAGGGCGCCAAAAAATCTGTCGGACAGCAGGGCGGACAGAAAACAGATCCCGCCAAACCCAGGAACCGTAGACGGCGTTCCCGGCGTGGTCCTGTCCGCTCGGCGGCATGATAAGCAACGGTTAGTAAGACATGTTTCCAAGCAGGAGACGTGAAGATTTCCACCCCGTGATCCACGTTGGATCACATTCACTCAGAAGACTAGGAACGATTAATGGCTAGTGGTACCGTAAAGTGGTTTAACGCCCAGAAGGGCTTCGGCTTCATCCAACCTGACGATGGCGGCAAGGACGTTTTCGTCCACATTTCCGCAGTCGAGCGCTCCGGCATCGACCACCCGCAGGAAGGACAGAAGATCGAATTCGATCTGGAGAACGATCGGCAGGGCCGTGCGTCCGCCGCGAACCTCCGCGTCGAGTAAAACCGACTTTATGTCCCGGCCATGGCTGTACCCGTTACAGGGTTCAGCCGGGGTCAGGCATGAACAAGAAAAAGCGTCCCGCAGCAGCGGGGCGCTTTTTTTGTTTCCTGCAACACTCACCAGAAACGCTGGTTACGTGTTTCCGCAGTACCGACGGCAGGGACACACGTGGCGCCCCACCCTCCTGTCGTTTATAGTTCACTCCACTCTTTTTCTTCCGGCCTGCAAGGGTCAGACCGTCGCGTTCGCCGGCGGAAATCACAATAACGACAGTCATTAGGGATCATAGAATATGAGCAAGGAACGCATTGGTTTTGTCGGCATCGGACTTATGGGACGGGCCATGTGCATCAACCTGGTCGCAAAGGGCTATCCCCTGACGGTCATGGCGCACCGGAACCGAGCTCCGATTGACGAACTTGTCGGCAAGGGTGCAAGTGAAGCGGCCAATGCGGCCGCCCTTGCGCAGGAAGCCAATGTGATCTTCATCTGCGTCACCACGTCAGATGCAGTAGAAGCGGTCATCACGGGAGAGAACGGCCTGCTTGCCGGGATCAAGCCGGGCACTCTGGTCGTTGATTGCGGCACCTCGGATCCGACTTCGACTGCACGCATGGGGTCTGCCCTGGAAGCCAAGGGTGCAAAACTGATCGACGCACCTCTGGGGCGCACGCCCCTGCACGCCGAACAGGGACAGCTAAACATGATGGTCGGCGGCGGGGCGGACGAGGTAAAGAAGGTCTGGCCGCTCCTCGAAGACATGGCCGAGAATATCTTTCATGTCGGGCCTCTGGGCAGCGGACACAAGCTGAAGCTGATCAATAACTTCTTCGCCATGACCACAGCTTCAGCCATTTCAGAAGCCGCCGCTATGGCCGTAAAGACAGGCGTTGATCTGGAGAACCTCTACAAGGTGATGGCGGCAGGACCGCTCAAGAGCGGGATGTTCGATTTCTGCATGACCAATGCCATGGAAGGCGATGCGTCCAGCCTTCAGTTCTCGGTCGCCAATGCACGTAAGGACGTTGGCTACTACATGCGTATGGCTGAAGCCGCGGACATGCCGTCCTTCATCGCACCGGCAACCTATCACCTGCTGTCCATGGCTAAGGCCGACGGACGGGGTGAAGACTATGTACCGACGCTCTGTGACTTTGTGGGTGACGTCGGCGGTGTAAAGCTGCGCGACTAAGCTCCCGTATCACGCGGACAGGGACTGACTGAAGCTCTGGCGGTATCGGGTCGGTGAAATCCCGACCTGACCGCGGAAGTGATGCCGCAGCGTCATCGCCGTGCCGAAGCCAACCCGCGTTGCGATCTCCTCGACCGAGAGCGGCGTGGTTTCCAGTAGCTCCTTACCGGCGGCAACGCGCTGATTGATCAACCACTGTTTGGGGCTCATCCCGGCGGTTTGCCGGAATTGCCTGTCGAAGGTGCGGCGGCTCATCGCCGCCACATCGGCCATTTCGTTAATTCCGATATCCCGCTGCAGGCGTCCACGTGCCCAATCGAGCACCGAAGAGAGCCGGTTCTCCTCTTCCCGCAAAGGCTGCTCGATAAACTGTGCCTGCCCGCCTTCCCGGTGCGGCTGAACCACCAGGCGTCTCGCAACGGCATTTGCCGTGCCCGCGCCGAAATCACGGCGGATGACATGCAGTCCGAGATCAATCGCTGACGCGCTCCCCGCAGCGGTCGCAAGACCGCCTTCATCGATGTAAAGAACATCGGGCACGAAGGTGACCTTGGGAAAGAGCCGCTGAAAACGTTCCCCATAGCGCCAGTGAGTCGTTGCGCGCTGCCCATTCAACAGTCCTGTTGCCGCCAGAACAAAGGCTCCGGAACAGAAAGACAGCAACTCCGCGCCTCGCGCGTGGGCAACCCGCAGATCGTAAAGCAAGCTCTCCGGCGGCCGTTCGTCAAGATCCCGCCAGCCCGGAATGATGATGCGGTCGGCCTTGCGCAACCCCTCCAATCCCCGGTCGGGCAGGATCTTCAGCCCCCCGATAGAGGACAGAAGGCCGGTTTCCAGCCCGCAAATCGAAAAGTCGTACCAGTGATCAAATTCCGGCCTCGGCAAGCCAAACAATTCTGTCGCGATCCCGAATTCGAAGGCACAGAGGCGATCGTAGGCCAAAACCGCGACGGAAAGAGGATCAGAATCAGTCATGGCTTGTTTTTAACGTATATTGTCTTTCAAGCCAATTGTGGATTTTGGCCTAAAACTGCGATTAAGAGGGCTAGAAAACGTCAATTTAAGGAATTCAGCATGAAAAACCCGGTCACAACGATCGCCGCCGCCACGCCCGACGAAGCTCTCGCCCACTTCGAGCAACGTCTGAGAGTCGAAACCGATTGCGCCGATGTTCATGAGAGTATGGCAATGGGCGCGTCCGATTTTGTCCTGTTGGACGTTAGGGGCCCAAATGCCTTTGCGCGCGGTCATATCCCTGGCGCGCAAAACCTGCCTCATGCCACCATTAGTCCCGAGCGCATGGCGGAGTTTCCGACAGATTCGCTTTTCGTGGTCTATTGCGCCGGGCCGCATTGCAACGGCGCGAACCGGGCCGCAATCCGGCTCGCACGCCTGAGCTTGCCGGTTAAGGAAATGATCGGTGGCGTAACCGGATGGCAGGACGAGGGCTTTGATTTAGAGAGTGGCGACTCTCTGTAGAACGGTGCCTTTAAGCACCGTCCCGTGACGGCAAAAAACCACGGGAAGTCAGGAAATTTCTGATCAAACCGAAGATGTAGAACTCGGCGCCTTCCCGCTTGCCGGCAAGAACCCAAAGGCACAGAATTGCAGCCAGATAGACCACAGCGCCGAGTGCTGCACAGATCACCAATTTGACCAGCAGGTACGGCTGCAGCGCCGACTGCTCCAACCAGATGTGAAGCTGGCGCACGGCACTGCTCATGACCGCAACAGCGACGATCGGCCGCCAGATCTGTGCGATGAAATCTGTGATGCTGACCTTCAGCATCGGCAAAACAATCGCATAGTCGGCAAACCTCACCACCGCGGCGGATACAATGAGGGCAAGACCCGCGCCGACCGCACCGTAAACGCCCACCCAGTAAATACAGCAGGGAACCATGACAAGGAGCCTAAGCGCCGAGAGCCAGGCACTGATCACGGGCTTTCCCACCGCGAGATAAACCAGATGACTGTTGGTGCCCAGAATAACGATAGCCCCCTGCAGGCAAAGGATCTGAATGATCGGCACCGTACCCAGCCAGTTCCAGCCCAGCAACGCGGGCACCAGATAGTCAGCAGTGGCTGCAATCCCTATGGGGATCGGCAAGCCAACCAAGACAATGACGCCAAGCGCCCAGCGGAAAGATTCCGCCAGTTGCTCACGATCCTGGCTCATCTTCGCAAAGCCGGGAAAGAGCGCCCGGCGGATCGGTGCAGCAAGTTCGGTCGAGGCCAGATTGGCAATCTCGAAACCGATATTGAAAAAAGCCAAAGCCTGAGGTCCGGTCATCCGACCGATCACAATCGCGGGCAGCCGCTCATTGAAACCATGCAACAGGTTCTGCAGCATGATCCACTTGGAGAAATTGAAGATCTCGGAAAACCGCGACAAAGTCAGCTTCGGGCGGAAGTCGCTCATACGGTAGCTGAGGATCACTCTCAGCGCCGCCCGCAAAATCATACCGATCACCAGCGCCCAGTGATCGCGCAGGATGAAGGCCAGGATGATCGTCACAATCGCGCCCGATATACGGGTCGCAAAGTTGAAGATAAAGTCCTTGTGGAAGGCCAAGTCTTTGCGGAAATCAACCGTCCCGATGTTTTCCAGCCCCCTGACCAAAGGCAGGATCGCAAGAACATAGATCACAAGCTCAACATCAGGCGCTTCGAAAAACGCCGCAGCCGGAACCGCCGCAGCCAGCAAAACCGCCGAAAGCGCCAGGCCTTTACAGACGTTCATCGTCCAGGCGGTATCGTAACTTTCTCTTGGAGCCGACTGATCGTGGATCAAGGCATTCTCGACACCCAGTTCGGCGAAAATCTCGAGGATTGCCAACAATAGAATGGCATAGCCCACAAGACCGAAATCCGCGGGCAACAGAAGGCGGGCGAGAACGGCCATACTGATCAGGCCGATCAGGCGGTCGCCCAGCCGCATGAACACCATCCAGCCAGCGCCGACAGCGATCCGCTTCTTTATTTCTGCTGACACCGATCAACCTTACCATCGACAGGAAGGCCGCTGACTGTTTCGGGTCCTGGTTTTGACACTCTTAAGCTCCGTTCAGGAGTTCCTGGATCGGACGGCCATCGACATCCGGCAACTTGACGCCCAGCAACTCTGCGATCGTAGGTGCAAACTCGATGCAGGTCACCTTTCGCGCGATCCGACCTGCTGAGATTTCCGGTCCCTTGGCAACAAACAGCCCGTCGGACCGGTGTTCTCCTGTCCGGCAGTATTTGTACTCACCGGCAACATGACCGATTTTATTGGAACAGAGTTTTTCGATGGGCGCATCGTTCGTCCAATCGACAAAGAGATCAGGCAGGTGGTCACGCTCGGGCCCATCATAAATCTCATCGCAGCGATAGACCGTGTTGACCACCGCTTTGCCCGTATCCAGGTTGATGATTCCCTTCAGGTCGCTGGTCAGTTCGTCGAGGAACGCCTCGTATTCAGCGCCAGGCTGCACCTGACCGTTCGGTTCGCGGCCCACCAGGTTTACGCGAATGCCTGCATGCGCCGTGTTGTTGCGCACGAAGAAACACTTGCCTTCGGAAGGCACGATTTTCGGAGGCGGCGTTTTTTCCGTGTGGATCGCGCCACGAACCCGGTCCCGAAGAGGCTGAACCGAATTCCGAAAGGACTGAGGCAGCCTCTGCCAGGCTTTAGTGACAAACTCATCGACATGATCGATGGTGCCGGGCTGCTCCACCGGGATTTCAGCAGGCGCAGATACGCCAAGTGCCATGAGAATCTCGGGCAGAAGAAAGTCGGCGTTATACTTCGGCCCGATGCCGTGATTGGCCAGAAAGATAATCGTGGTGTCATCATCAAGCTGTTCCAGGATCCGCCCAATGCCCTGGTCGATCGCCATGTATACATCCTTGAGCCTATCGCCCACACCAGCCTCAACCGCCTCTTTGTGCCGGGGGTGGTTTGGATCGTGCAGATGCCAAAGCAAGTGACCACCGCAATGGGCTTCGGTAAACACCTGAGCAAAGAAATCCCAGTCTTCACGCTGAACAAACTCTTCTGACAGGTCGGCCTTCATATGCGCGCCCCTGACCAGCTCATCGGCAAAACGGTCCAGCTCGTCGATGGGACGATCTGCATCGCTGTTGCCGCTGACCGGATGCAAGCCGAAGCGCGAGACGATCTCGCGGCGCAGTTCCTCGCTGGAGGCATGGAACCCGTAGGCCGCGTCATGGGCCCCCCACTCGACGGTTTGCAGACCGTTGATCTCCGGTGAAATCCGGCTGTGCGGAATATCGAGAATGCAGGACCGAACGCCCTCTGCACTAAGCGTTTCCCAGAACTGAGGCTTCTGCATGTGATCGCCGGCTTTGCAGCGGTAGGCATCATAGGTGCCCGGCTGCAGTTGCTCCCAGGAGTGCACCCGGTTTGTTGCCGGTGTGCAGCCGGTGATAAAGGACGGCCAGTGCGCGCCCACGTAAACGCCCGGCAACCCGGCCGTTTCCCCAATCAGGCCCGTTTCCAAAAGACTCTTGATATTCGGCAGGTCGCCCGTCGCAACCCAGTTGGCGATCAGATCCTTGTCACCGGAACAGATCCCTATAAAAGCAACCTTTGTTTTTTTTGTCATAAGAACGAAACCATAGTCAGTCTGTCAGGCACTGTGAGCCGGTCTGCGCCGTAGCGGTTCGACCGGTATCAGCGGTTAATTCATCGCAGGACAAGAAGTCCGCGCAAAAGATGAAAGGTATAAATTCCAAAGAAGCGAAACTCTCGCGTGTCTTGGGACCCATCCGCGCGCTTCCCGGTGCGGAGCAAGGCGCAAAGCTCCCAGTAAACCCGTTTGATCAATCCCCGGTCGCCCGCCCGGATGTGTTTTGCAAAGATTGCAGCACGGCCTTGCAGGTAACTGGATTTGAGCGCTTGTATCTCCGCACCCGCCCGCCGCCCATGGGCGTGCTCGATCAGGATACGGGGGTCGTACAAAATTTTGCCACCCCTCTTCAGCATCCTGTAGAAATAGTCATGATCTTCGCCTGCCTCGAAAGCAGCGCCTGCCCCCAGGGAAGTATCGAAGTCACCGACATTCCGGATAGCAGCAGCGGACATCGCCATATTGCAGCCAATCAGACGATCGAAAAGATCATCGAGCGTTGCGATACCGGTTCGGTCCAGAAAACGGCGAACAGAGATCTCATAGTCCCTCGGGTCATGAAGTTCGACACGGCCACCGACCATCGCCAGGTTAGGCTCCTCATGAAAGACTGTCGAAATCGCGGCAAGCCATCCCGGATCGACCAGGCAATCGTCGTCTGTGAACGCGATGATCTCGTATTTTGCCGCACGTACGCCTGCGTTTCGCGCCTTAGAAAGGCCTGCTTTGGGCTCGAAAACATAGGTGATTGGCAACTTTGCATCGGCTTTCAGGTTTTCCACAACCTGCGCTGTATTGTCGGTGGAACCATTATCGACCAGAATGAGTTCCCAGTCGGAAACACCTGTCAGATCGAGTTTCTGAAAGTGGCGTATACACTTCGCCAGCTGAGGTGCACGATTCCGCGTAGCGATAACTACGGAGATCGTTATCGGCATCTCGAAATTCGCTTCTCAGGCTGGAACTTAAATTTCAGAAATCGCCAAGACATGTGCAGAAACACCCCCCAAACCCCTGTCGTATTTGACAGCATCGACTGAAAACAGCCGTGGCGAGAGAGAATGAATTCGAAGGACTGTCAAAGCGTCAAAGAACGCCTCCAACAATCAGAGTCTGAGGGATTGACTGAAAAATAATCGGTTCAACACCGATATGCCGCAAAACTACCGCCGCTCCCCAGAACCTTTTCTGCACTCATATCTCGCCGCAGATACTCGATGCATAACAAAATTGTCTGAACATTAAATAAACTCTACATGCTTATGACAAGCATAACGGCATGTTGCCCAAGACTTACAGTCGTCATCCGCGTATGCCCGAAGGCACGGGCAGACCGCTTCGAGCCTGAAATAACAATGTTTCGTATGAATAGGCACTTTGGTTCAAAAAATTTTGACTGTGAGATTCCCGGCGTGGAGCATTCGGTCACTCTGCGCATCTCCGCTGTCAATATCCGCACTCAAGAAGCGCGTCCTACTTTAGAAACAGGAAGGCCTTAACAAGACTGGCAATATAGATCCGGGCTGATCTGGGCTCCGGCACATTCATGGTGCCGTCAGGCTTTTGCCGGGATGAAAGATAAGCACAGAGTTCCCAGTAGATGCGCTTGATCAGCGCGCGGTCCCCGGCCCTGATATGTTTTCCGAAGATCGTGGCCCGCCCCTTCACATAATTCGCCTTAAGAGCCTGAACCTCGGCGACTTCGCGACGTCCATGGGCATGTTCCACCCGAACCGAAGGATCATAGAGAACCTTTCCGCCGGTTTTCAGGACACGATAGAAGAGTTCATGATCTTCGCCGGCCTTAAATCTCGTCCCCGGACCCATAGCCGTGTCAAAAAGGCCTGCACGCCCCAAAGCCTGAGACGAAATCGCAATGTTGCAGCCGATTAACCGGGTAAACATATCGTCGATATTCTTGACTTCGAAGCGATCGCTAAATCGGCGGGTCGAAATTTCAAAGTCCTTTGGATCGAAGAGGTCGACACGTCCGCCAAGCATTACCAGGTCCGGGTCACCTGCGAAGCAGTTCTGGATAGCCGACAACCATGAGGGATCTACCCGGCAATCGTCATCCGTAAATGCCAAAATATCGTATTTAGCCGCACGGATACCGGCATTGCGGGCTGCAGACACTCCCGGTGTCGGTTCGAAAATATAGCTTAAGGGAAGATCCTGTTGCGCCTGAAGCGCAGCGATACTGGCAGCTGTGTCATCGATCGACCCGTTATCGACAACAATAAGTTCCCAGGGCCCTTCCAAAGCGGGAGAAAGCTCGAGGAATTTTAGAATGCACTTGGAAACCTGTTCCGAACGATTGAGCGTCGCAACAACAACACTGATCGACTTCGAACTGGATTGTAGCATGGCAATAAACTTCGCTTTAGTCGGTCGCCAATCACAATCGCGACGTCAAAATGATCAACATTCAAAAATATAACGATTTTTATCCCATAAACTCACGTCGAAACAAGGGAATTCAATGTAATAAAAATCTTACATTACCACTCATAATTTAAAGTAAATGACGGAATTTCGGGTCGCTATAAATCGCTTGGAAAGAACTTGTATAAAAATACGCGGACATGTTCTTTCCCTCAAAGGCAGAGCCGCAGGAGTCGCCATCCCAGCGCTGATCAATGAAATCTACACAAATTATAGAAGATAGACCGGATCAAAAAATAGACATTTAACAAGACCCTTTCAGGCAAGCGGCGGAGCCGTAATCTTGCTGTTCAGTGTGTAATAGTCAGCAAACCCACACCATCCAGGAAGAAAAAATCCAACTAGGTTAGCCTCGCCAACCGCGCATCAGATTTCCCTCGACAAGGGTACCTCTTTAACTGCAGCGAGGTACCCTTGTATCAGTCATCTCCCTTCATATATAAATTAATGAATATGTTTTGATGATGCCGGTCCGGCTTCATCCCAACGACTGGAGGAAAGATCAGATGCCTGGAACGCTGCGGGAAATTGATGCGATCACCGCCAAAAGCTGGTTGGATCAGGGCAAGGCGCGGCTTTTCGACATTCGCGAAGCCGATGAGTTCCATCGCGAGCACATTGCCGGTGCACATCTGGCCCCGCGAGCAGAAATCAGCCAAACCAACGCCGGCAGCGATAGCGCCGAGACCACAATCGCGATTTTCCACTGCAACAGCGGGCAACGCACCCGCGAAGCCGCCAGCGAGATTCAAAGCTGCGGCTACCTGGAAGCCTATGCCCTGGAGGGCGGGCTCGCCGCTTGGAAGACGGCAGGCCTGGCGACAGAGCTGAACCGGAAAGCTCCGATCAGCCTGCAACGGCAGGTTCAGATCACAGCGGGCAGCATGGTCGTCATCGGAATTCTGCTGGCCTGGCTGGTCGCGCCCTGGTTCGCACTTCTGAGTGCTTTCGTCGGTGCCGGACTGATTTTTGCCGGCGTATCGAACACCTGTGCACTGGCGCGAATCCTGGCGTTGTTACCCTATAATCGCCGCGGAAACACTGGCGCTGCGAAGCTCTCGCCGAAGACTGTCACCGGTTAGCTTGAGCACCCGAATAGGGCGAAGCGTCAGAGCCAGCCTGCACTCTCCAGCAGAGTCATCGAGCCAATCAGGATCGTCGCGCAGCCAATCGTCCCTTGCAGGATGTGATTGGTCAGGGTCATGGCACGGGCCGACCAGACCAGCGGCACGGCAATGACAGCCGAGAGCACGCCCATGCCGACGATGGAGCCAACGCCGAAAAGAAACACATAGCCGATCCCGAGCCAGAGCGAATCGACCTTGGCGACCACCAGCACCAGCAAAGCCGCTGAGCCGGCCATACCGTGCATCAGACCGACCAGGAGGCTGCGCCAGGCAATTCCGCCCGGAGTCTTGGCCGTATGCTTATGCTCGTGGTCGTGCTTCACCGGGCTGTGTGGCGCGGTTTCGCCGCGGTGACTATGGGCGTGGATATGCCGGACGCCGTCGTCATGCCGGTGAACGTGAAAGTGAATCCGGTCGCGGACCATGCGCCAAATCACGTAAACACCAAGCAAAATCAGCATGATGCCAACCGTGCCCTCAAGCCAGCGTTCCATCCCCTCGCTGATGCTCGCGCCCAGCGCCAGGGCTGCGCCGGCGAAAAGGAAGAGTGTCAGGGTATGGCCGACACCCCAGGTCACGCCGTGCTTGACGATATCTCGAATGCCGCTGCGCCGGGCGGCAATGCTGGAGACTGCAGCCACATGATCGGCTTCCAGGGCATGCTGCATGCCGATCAGAAAGCCCAAACCCAAAATACCCAGCATCTTCTTGTAATTCCCTGATAAAACCCGGCGCGTTGAAAATTTTTATAGCTTCCGAGCCGGTTATGCTCTGCTCATATGCGACCGCGATTTTTCGCGCTGCAGCATCCTAGATCAGGGCTCCTGACATGAAAATCCCTTTGATCGAGGTGTGGCGTTCTATCGCTCCAACCCGCAAGAGACGACAACGAGAAGCCGTCCCTTATCCCCGAAGTTTTGGCCAGAAAATGTCACTGTTGCTAACCGCGAATTCATTTTTCCATGTCAACATGACATACAAATGCCACAGCCCGCAGCAAGGTGACACCGGAAGAGGTGCCCGACGCGGCGCAATTCGAAAAAGAGACCTAGCGTGCAAGAGATCAGGAAACCGACCGACAGATCCGACAAGCGCATCGCCTTCGGTCTGATCGCGGTGGCAGGTCTGCTCGCCGTGGTTTCTTCTCTGCCGATCGCCTGAATGCAGGTTGCTGCCGCTTGATCTCACGCCCGAAATATGAGAGACGATCCGCCCCCGGGAACTTGATGCCTTAAAGGCTTCGGACATCCGGGAAAGATCCGGAGGCCGGCCGCGGGAAAACCCGCTGCCAGGACTGACGGAGGGTCGGCTTGTGCGCTAGACCGGATCGTATTTTGGAGGAACCACTTGTGGCTTAGACAAAATACGTGAATCCGCTCGCATTCTAAAAGTGAGAGTAGATTCACCTGGACGATAAATCGCCACAGGCGATTCCATCTAACCAGGATCTACTCTGGGACAGGCCGGCACGGCAAATGACGGCGCATCAGGAACAGCAGACCATGACCTCCAGCCTCGGCCTCGATTTCGGGACCACCAACACCGTGGTTGCCCTGCCCGACCCCACTGGCGGCGCGGCCCCGGTGGTTTTCGAGCATAACCAGCAGGATTTCTCAGCCTTCCGCTCGGTGCTCTCCTTCTGGAGCGACGAAAGCGTTCCGAAAAGCCCGATTGAGTCAGACGCCGGCCCCTGGGCCATCGAGCACTTTATCGAAAACCCGGGCGACTGCCGCTTTCTGCAGTCTCTGAAGTCCTTCGCCGCCAGTCCCCTCTTTTCCGAAACGCGGATCTACGGACAGCGCTTTACCTTTGAAGCCCTGATGGCCAAGTTCCTGACCCTGGTGCAGGCCCGTGCCGGATCGCAGATCGCGCAGCTGCCGCAGCGTCTGGTCGTGGGCCGCCCGGTGGAATTCGCCGGCAGCGCGCCGGACCCCAAACTTGCTCTGGAACGCTACCGCACAGCGCTGGCCAGGTTTGGCGCGGAGGATGTGCGTTTTGTCTATGAGCCAGTCGCGGCCGCCTTCTTCTTCGCCCAGCGCCTGAAAAAAGACGCCACGGTTCTGGTGGCGGATTTCGGCGGCGGCACCAGCGACTTTTCGCTCATGCGCTTCGAGGTCGACGGCAAAAACCTGCGCACCCATGCGCTTGCCTCCTCGGGCGTCGGGGTCGCGGGCGATACCTTCGACTTCCATATTATCGACAAGCTGATTTCGCCGAGCCTGGGCAAGGGCACGACCTATAGCTCGGGCAGTCAGGATCTTCTGCTGCCCAATCGCTTCTTCACCGCCTTCGCGCGCTGGAGCGAGCTGTCGGTCCTGAAAACTTCGCGGGATTTCCGGGAGCTCAAGAAGCTGCTGCGGAGCAGTAACGAGCCGGAGCGCCTGGAGAATTTCATCGACCTGGTGGAGGGCGATCAGGGTTATGCGCTCTACCGGGCGGTCTCCGAGGCAAAAGCGCGGCTCTCCAGCAGCGAAGAAACCGATCTGAGTTTCACCTGGGAAGACGTCGATCTCAACTTCACCGTCCAGCGCAAAGACTTTGAGACCTGGATCGCCGGTGACCTTCACAAGATGAGCAGCGCCGTCGACGCCGCGATGCAGCGCGCCAGCCTGAAAAACGGCGAGGTCGACAAGGTCTTCCTGACCGGCGGCAGCTCCTTCGTTCCCGCCGTGCGCCGCATGTTCGAGGAGCGCTTCGGCGCGGAGAAGATCGAAACCGGCGACGAACTGGTCTCCATCGCCCACGGCCTCGCCCTGATCGGAGAGAGCGACGACATCGAGCGCTGGTGCGCGCCGGAAGATATCTAGGTGTTGAGTTTCCGCGTAACGGTTCGTTGGCTTTTGTAGAAACCGAGAGCCGCATGGAAACTCTCATGCCAGCGCTCATCCAGCGGCGTGCCGGCGTCCTGCCAGAAAAAGCGAAAGATCTGGCCACCATCGTCTTTGCATTTGAAAATCCAGCTGTCCGACAGATCTGAAACCAGCGTTTCGAAGAAAACCCACTCATGGCCCGGTACGATCTGCTTACTTGCACCAATCAGCTTCATGTTTTGCAGGTCGATAACGAGACCGCTCTCTTCTTCAAGTTCACGGCGCGCAGCCGAGGCGTCAGATTCCCCAGGTTCTATAGTCCCCTTGACCAGTTGCCGCCCGGCAAGCGGATGCTCAAAGGCGAGAAACTGTAACTGGCCATTCGTGTTTCTCAGGACGATAGGGCAAACTTTGCGGATCATCATTCCTCGTGGGAACCCAAGCGCTCAATGAACTCCTCTGCTTCTGCAGACTCCAGCTCGTAGTCCTCGATCAGCCACTTAAGCAACGGGTCGCGGAGTTCTGCATCAGTCTGCCCGATCCCGTCTTCGATGAAGGTTACCTCAAAGCCACGTTGCGCTGCGCCTGCCGCTGTCAATCCGACGCAGCCATCTACAAAGACACCTGTCAACACAAGCCGTGAAACACCATCGTTCCGCAGCTGCTCCTCAAAGTCCGTACGCAGGAAAGCGCAGTTCGCGGTCTTGATAATTTTTCGCGCATTCGTTGGCGGGATGTAACCTGCCACGACAGCAGCACCTGATGTGTTTTCCAGCAGGCAGGGATAGTCGTACTTCAGCATCAGCCTGGACCAGCTCGAGCGGTCGGCTTTGTGCTCGGTACGAACATCATAAATTGGAAGACTGGAAGCTTCGAAGGCGGCGGCAAGCCGTGTGATGTTCGAGAGCAATGCCGGAACCTGAGTCATGCGCTCCGGTAAACGGAACATCCATTGCTGCATGTCGATAATCACGAGGGCTGACGTCATTGCGGCTTCACCAATCGAAGTCAGATTCAGACTTTGGAGACTCTATGAATCGCGTCCGCCCGCTTTTCCAATCCCGGGACCAGATCGAGCCCGAGGCCCGGCCCATCCGGGACGGTGATCATACCGTCTTTGATCGGCGGTAGCTGATCGACGAAATCCTGGTACCAGGCGTAATAAAAGCCGCGGGCGATTTCCTGTTCGCGGACATTGCGCTGGCTGAGTGCCAGATGGGTCGAGACCGCCAGTGTGACCGGGCCGGAGCAGTCGTGGAAGGCGATGGGCCGGGAGCGCGCTTCGGCCAGGACCGCGACCTTGCGCGCGGCGGTCACACCGCCGGCCCAGGTCACGTCGAGGATCGGCGTGCCGATATTGCCATCGTTGATCAGGGCCTCGAACTGGCCGAGGCTGGCCAGGGTCTCGCCGCCCGCCAGCGGGGCAGATGTCGCACGCGCCAGCTCGGCCACTTCCTTCGTGCGGTCCATCCAGACCGGATCTTCGATCCAATCCATGTCGAGAGGCTCCAACGCCGCCGCGATTTTCTTCGCGGCGTTCAGGCTCCACAAGCCATGCAGCTCAGCCTTCAGCCGCATCCTGTCGCCATGGGCCGCGCGGATTTTTTCGAAGGGCCCCAAAGCCTTTTTCAAATCCTGCGTGGAGATATCAAGACCATCCGCCGCACCCTCGGCAAAATCGAGCGGCCAGATTTTCATGGAGAAAATCCCCATCTCCATCAGAGCGGCGGCGAGGTCCTCAGGATGATGAAGAAAGGCCTCCAGATCTTCATAGGTTTTTTCGCCAGCCGCTCCTGAGGCCGTGCCGAAGTTATCGGGCCGCACGGCGGAGGTCTTGGAGACGTAGTTCGGTCCCGCGCAGGTATTGTAGACCTGGATCGCATCCCGGGTGCGTCCCCCCAAGAGGTCGCAAAGCGGTTTGCCCGCCGCTTTCCCCGCAAGATCCCAGAGCGCCACATCCACCGCCGACAGCGCCCGCACCTCGGCGCCACTGCCGGTAAAACCGGTGTAGGGCTGCATCTTCATGTTGAGGAATTCGATCCGGCTTGCGTCCTGCCCCAAAAGGATCGGCGCGATCCGGTCGTGAATGTCCACCTCAGACGGCCCGGCCCCGAAGTAGGTCTCACCCAACCCGGTCAGGCCTTCTTCCGTGTGCACCCTTACCCAGACCAGATTGGGATGATCGCCCAGGCGCAGGGTTTCGATGGCTTCGATTTTCAATGTGGGTCCTTTCAGGAGGAACGGGTAGTGGCGTTAGCGCGCTGAACTGATGAGCCAAAGACTGGCACGAACTTGGTCGCTTTCCAAGATGGTCAAATCGTGGTGCGATGGCTTGACAGAACAGGCTAGGTCGCCTCACCCTCAGAGCGTTAGGTCCCATACTTAAAAGGCAGGTTTCCGGGCCGAATCCCAATAGGGCACCAAGTTCTTTTCAAAACTCTTCCATAACCCAGATTCTCCATGCTGTTCCTTAAACGAAAGCTCGCTCTCAAACAAAGGCACCAGCTGAAGAAATGTGATTTGTTTTTCCCCGAATGTCGCTGGCTCGATTATCTCCGTCCCATCCGTAAACAGGAAGCTACGCATCTCTGTGCTCTGCCATAAAGGATAGGCGAGAGTGATTGTGTCGCCTCTGGACGGGACGCGGGTCGTGCCGTTTCCGTGGAGAGCAACTTCCGCCAACGCTTCAACGATGTCGTCGGCATCGGGCGTCAAACCAATGAAGAACTCGCATCCTGCATCCGGAGCTCCAAGAACACTGTTGGCCCCCAGCGTCGCATAGATTGCAACATCCTCACCCGTCTGCGTTTCATCCCACTTATAAATCTCAATGCGGTCCCCAGCAGGAGCCACAAACACTGCCTCCCTTTGCGGTTTTCTATATTTCTCGATGTAATAACTAGAAATCAGATTCTCATGATCCATGATGCATCCATATTTTTCTGACCTTCGACAACATCTCTTGGCGATTATGAAATAACTTCCAAGTCAGACGTAAAAATCCACAAGCTATTTGCCACCTCATTGTGATTGATCAAACCTTGATCGGTTAAGCTTTGGTCAAACCTGATCAAAGCTCTCTCTCCTTTCTCCGGATAATGGGGGTGTAGCTTTAAATCGTCGGACACGACCTCTCCTTCCTGACCAATGAGAGTCCAAACGTCCTCGCCTTTCTCCACTGACTCCGGGGGTATTTTCTCACCATGAAATGAGACGAGCTTAACTCTTGTTCCAATCTTAAATATCTCCGACATAGTATCGACCCAATACACTAGCTATAGATTGATAGAAGCGGGCATGAACGCTACCCCGAAATGGGGAGAAGACCTCGATTTGAGCGCTCCAAACAAAAGGAATTTAGTGAGACGTCCAAATTACGATCAGCCGCTTGCGAGACTTAAATACTGTGAGGCATTTTAGATCATGAAGTTAAAAGAACTCTATTTATATCCAGATTTGGTCGAGTATACAGACGACGTCATTTGTCCGTTTCGGGATCAATCCCGCAGCATCTGTAATTTTTTGGAGCGGCGACTCCAATCAATCATGTACAAAACGGAAGGCTTCAAGAAAATCTGCATTATTGGCAAATCAAATCCCTGTGGCGATTGCATTATCAACTCGTCAAATGCGCTGTCTGTCGAAATCGAATTCGACCAAAACCAATATAAAAAATTAGGCGAACAGGAGCTTAATCCTTACTTCAGCGATTTGCTCAAACTTGGATTTCTAAAATGCCACAAACAGCACGAAATACCTCTGCATGAGTTAATGAAAAGGTTGGAAGAATTTCAAGCTGAAGGTTACAAAAACGAATGGCGTTTCAAGTCAAAAAGATTCAAAGAGCTTGGAGTTACATGTTTTTTGAACTGTAGGTTGACACTTAAAAACTTCGAACTCGCGTTGTCGGTTCTGGACGGCGACACAACGCTTTTTGACGAAGTCATCCTGACAACGGAGCCTGATGAAATCGTTTTCGTTCCAATGTTCAAGGATATTGGTCTCAGCAACAACCACTTAATCGTCTCTGACAGGTCGGATAAACCCATTTTTGAGCTCGACTATAACCGTTTGGATTCAGCTTAAACATTTGTGCGAGTTAGAAAGTAAGACCAGTATGTCTATTTGCGGATACATCTTGCAATTCGGTCAGTTGCAAAGGTTAAACTCTGAGGCATTTAACTGACCGGAGTGAAATCCCAATTTCCATACAGAATCACGTCTTAGATTCTGCGCACGACGATCTGAGTTCACGCATAATTTAAGAACTGACCCTTTTGACATTCGGCGTCGGAGAGAGCGTGTCTCATGTTCTAAGCTCCTTTTCGGAGCTTGAATCACGCCGTAATGGCAAACTTCAATGTCTGCTTTAGCCCCAAACACGGTAACCTTGTACGCAAGGCCGCTTGGAACCCAATGTGGCTAATTAACTGAGACAATCATGCTTTGGATTTCTTGCTCAGCCAATGCGACACTTTCAAAAATCCCTTGCGCAGGTAGCGTTGCCCAGCCCTCGGCATAAACAATGCCATCTTCATCAGCAGAACAATAATAGTACTCGTCTGCAATGGCATACCAACCGTCTGTGCGCCTCACGATCGTCAGGCGTCGATTTGTATGCTCTTGGTTGGAAGAGATATATGGGAACACTTTTAGCCTTTCCATCCCAGCTGAATAACTTCTTTAGATTTCCATTACAATAGCCAGCTTGTTCGGCAGAACTGTCTCCCGTGTCGAATGTATCTACCTCGAAAGCAGTACCGAAGGCGGACATTGGTCATTCGTCGTTTATGAGTACACGACCTAGTCTATATCCGCAGTGCGCGTAAAATTAACAAACACAACATTCACATGATGTATCTCGCCGCTTTCTGAGTTGTAATAGTACAAATCACCCATTTGTCTTGTAGGCCATTTAATTTTATAACCATTTAAATCAAGTTTTATGTAACCACCTTCAACTATTCCCATCTCCTCTCGAAGGTCATCGCTCAAATAGGTAATGACGCCTTGTCGTTTTGCAGAAAAGACTAAGCTATCGTGTCGAAGTTCGAATCCATGCATGTTTTCGAGAACTCTGTGTCCGACCGCATACGTCGTAGAACGAGGGCCAAGTTGCCGGGTCACCAAAGCACCGTTGATGGAATATTGGTCAAGTCCCGACTGCAGCCTTAAATGTCGAGCTACCTGCCGCCACGACTCTCCACTTAGGAAACCTGACTCGCTGACTCCATCCATCGCGGCACTCAGTTCCGGCACCTTACGCCAGTCTTCTTCACCCACGGTCGCCAGATAATATCCTTTGAAATTCGCGCGCTTCCATTTTCGTTTTCCGCCGCGGAGGCCTCCATAATGCGCATTTTGTAATACCGCAAATTCTTCTGAATAGTCTCTTGCTTTAAGCTGCGAGCTATTCCGAAGTTCTATTTCTAAAAAGCGCACGCGCGACCCTGCAGGTGAAAGTGATGCGAACGAATGATAGCCCTCAATCACAATCGGATTGTCGGCGTTCGCTGTCCAAAGGATCAGAGGTATGAAGTCTGCAGGTAGCGCTGGGAAGGCTTTCCAGGATGGCGCGTTGGCAGGCTGCGGATGCGCAAATTTTTCACACAGCTTCGGGACAACGATGATTACCCCAGAACCATCTGGCAGGCGATGCGTCATGGCTTCCTGATCCGCGTACCAATGTTTCTGAAAGTGGTCTGTCAGGCGATGAGCAAAATAGGGTTGGCATTCGATCACCCGCGTGATCTCGACCGGCTCGCCCTCGATCTCCAGCTTCGCTGTCAGTTCGTAGTAACGCGATCCATCATGAAACAATGACCGCAACACCCAGGAACCCGCACCTCCATCAATACCCACACCTTTGCTCGACCAGGCAACGAGGTTACCGAAACCGATGTAGGCACCAAGCGGCAATCCTAAAATTGCGATCAAGCAAACAACAAGCCACTTGATGACTTTCATTGCGATACCATGCACCCTCTAGCAGTGTCGACGAGTTCCAAGCTACCCATTCAGCAGTCTCAGCCTTCTTATTCTTATTCTTCATCCCAAAACCGAAACCGGCATCCGCTTCTTCTCGTCGTCATAAGGGATGAAGGGCAAAACGGGATCGAAGGCCACCTAAGCGAACCCAGCTCGCAAGCTCGTGACGTGCAGACGAACACGTAGCATTTCTCCCTATTGGCGATACAATAAGTAGAAAATCCTAACAAGTTGCTACATGTATCTCAGTCTCAAAGGGCGGTGGGAACTCATCGGTAAAGTCGGGCTTTTGGGTCAAATGCGAGATGAGCTGTGGCCGTGATAACTGCTTGAGGCCCCCAGTGATCTCCACCCCTCCCTCTGACAAGGCCGATTGCCTGAAGAACGTGCGGTTGGAGCCGGATAAATCGAAAAACAACGCTCTATCGGGTCAATACCACTGAGACGACAACGCTGGGGACAACGCCGGCGACAACGGTCATGCCGGAGACTGCAGAGATTGCAGCATCATCCGGCACGGGCCCCCGAACGATTTGTTTGGAGGCCTTGCCGCGTTTTTCCGCTGCCGCAAGCGTTAGGCGGTTCCGCCGCGCCGGTATGAAACACAAGGAGAAACCTCCATGCCCGTAAAAACTTTGATTGCCGCTGCCTCTCTTTCGCTGGGCGCCGGTTTTGTTGTGTCCTTCCCAGCAGGCGTCATGATGTCGGAGGCTGGTGTTTCGGCGGATGGTAAAGGCACGGTGATCCTTTACAGCTTCGGGAATGAATACGTCGGCGCAGAGAACTTCATCCCAGGCACAGGTTTCAAACGAAACTACGGCGCCTTCAACCGTGAAGACTGCAAGGGAACAGTGAGCATCTAGTGTGGCAGGCCCGACGAGATCGCTATATACGCTTTTCCGCGAGAAACTGACCGACAGCGTCGAAGCAGGTCCGCCAGGCCGGTTCACTCTCGACCAGAACGTGATTGCGGCTTTCGAGCGGAATGAATTGAGCATCGGGGATTTCGGCGGCCAAAGAACGGCCGACATCAAACGGAATCCGCTGATCGTGCCTGGAATGCAGAACGATCGTGGGTGCCGTGACCTGCGCAAGCCGGTGGCGCACGTCTATATGGCCGAACGAGTCCTGAAAGCGTGCCGCGTTGCGGGGCGAAGTGGTCCGGCGTTGAAATTCGTTGAACCAATCCAGCTCTTTTTTCGTCGCCTCCGGCATGAAAGTTTGCGAAAAGATTTGCCGGTAAGCCGGATTGTCGGTACCCCATCCAAGCTCGGTCAGGGTCAGCACCGCCTCGCGCCGCGCCTGCTCCTCGGGGCTCGTCAGATGCCGCCACCCGGCCGCGTAGCCACCGATCAGGATCAGTCCCGACACCCGCTCGGGATGGCGCACGGCATATTCTATCGATACGGCACAGCCCTGCGAGATGCCGAGTAGCGGGAAACGCTTGAGTTTCAGCTTGTCGGCGACCGCCTCAAGGTCTTCGACGAAGGCATCGAAGCTCAGGTCCTCGACCTCCCAATCCGACAAACCGCAGCCCCGTTCGTCGTATCGGACAAAAGTCCGGTGACGGGCGATCTCGGCGAAGCTCCGGCCCCAGATCGGGCTGTTCCAGTCAAACTCAAGGTGGTTGAGCCAGTTTGCGGCCTTCAGCAAGGGCGGCCCCGATCCAAGGGTTGCATAGGCGATCTTGGTGCGGTCGCGAACCTCGCAGAATCCGATCCGTTGGGCGCGCATCGCTTGCGCCTTGTAGTGTTCGACGCGCGTCCTCGTCCTGGCCGGCGAGCTCCCGACACCAGTCACCGGCGCCTCGAAAGCCTGGAGGTCGCTCGCACGGGTTCGGGCCGCGGGGTCTCGCTCTTTCACGGGTGGGGGTGGCGATGGCCTGGCTCTCTTTGCCGCCACCTGCAGCTCGTGCGCCTCCCAGCCCTGGGGGTCAGCCTGCCGCCAGAGCCGCCGCCATTTCCGGCCTAAAACCGGGTCGGTTTCGGGATGGATAGCAAGCTGCCTCAAAACCGCCGCATAGATCCCCTGTGCATCATCGCGTTCGGTGATCAACCAGGAGTCAAAGTCCTGGCTGCCCGCGCCGTCCACGCCATCGAGCAGAACCGCGTCGAGCTGGCGGGCGGCTGTTTCCAGTTCCTTCAGCGGCAGCGGATCGGTCTGCTGCAGCAGCCGCCGACGCAGGCTCGTTATGTCAATGCAGACGTCCGTCGTGTCGAAAGAGATCCGCTCACGGTCGGCAATGATGCGACGATGGTCTGGCGCGTCCACCACGCGACGCAGCTTACTAAGCGCCCACCTCAGCGATGCCTTCGGATCGTCAGGCAAATCCCAGAAGAGTTCGCAGAGGCGCTCGCGGCGATGGGGACGTCCCGTGACAGCGAGAAAGGCAAGGAGCGCACGCGCCTTCCGCGAGGCCGGAAGGGGGCACGGCACGCCACCGGACGCCACGCGTATTTCACCCAAAAGCGAGATCTGGAGATCGTGGGACAACTGCACACTCCGCAAGTCAGAATAACAACGCTCCGCCGATCTAAATTTCACCGGGCTTGAAACGCCGACATAACGGCAAAACAACAGGTGAACAGAGGGTGCAGCTTTTAGCCTGTAGCTCAGATGCTCCGAACCGGCCATGGCGCTGCAAAGGCACCTGCCCCAAAAAAAGGCACCTAACCCCTGACCTGCAGCACAAGGTCCGCAAATCAGTCCACGTATAAATTTAAAGGAAGACAGGTATGAAGAAAACGGAAATCGAAATCGATTAAAATGCCACCTCAGCGTGTTGCAACTCGCCCGATTCACTAGAGGTGTGGGGCGGATCTTGAGCTTGAAGCCGGACCTCAGTTTTCTAGGCCTCATCCGCCTTCGTTCTGAAAAACAGCGAAAGGAGCAGCAGGCAAAAGCCCGGGCCAGCGATGTATGCCCCCAGTTTCATAATGCACGCGGCTGTATTCTGATCGGCTTCATACTGCTGCTGAAGTGCGGGAGGCGGGTCCTGGTAAGGTATGCCTGCGTAGCTCAGGTCGTAGAGAAAACCGGCCGCAATAATCAGTAGACCCAGCCCGAAGAGTGCAAGCAGTAAAATCCGGATTTTCAAAATCGTCTTCATTTGTCAAAGCTTGTCCCATATAAACTGCGCCTGCACAAACCCGCGGGACTGCCGCAGATTTTAGTCCCGATCAGAAATTTGAAAGCCCAGAGCAATGAGCAACGGAAGACATATCGATCACTGGCAGGACAAGCTGGACCAGGATCTGACGCCGCCCAGGGAATTTAAAGTTTCCCGCTCGCGGATCATGTATATCGAGAATAAATCCGGCGAGATCGAAGGCCCAGGGCGCATCGGACGGGTTTACTTCTCGAAGTCGGGAAAATCGCTCTACTACCGGGGACTGACCTTCCAAAGCCTGAAAGGCGCGGGCTTCAAATCCAACTATTTCGAGCTGGAGACAGGTGCGGATTACTGGATCTCCGGTCCGCGCAAAGACCAGAACGACCGGCTTTACGGCGGCAATAAAGGTGTCGAGGTCGATGCGGATGTTGAAGAGGAATACAAGGCGTTAATCGGATCGCATTAAGGCTGTCATCAGCCGTCACCCCGCCCCACGCCCTTGTTTCAGGGGTCCTGAAAAGGAAGTCGCGCGGGAGAACGCCCCGCGCGACAGAAGCAGCTTTCTCAGAACCCTAGTTTTTAAAGCTTCCACGCCGCCGGGGCGGACCGCTGCTCGGGTTCAGCAGATCGCCACCGACCGGATCGCCCTTCACGACCTCCACGGCTTCACATAGAAAATCCGAGGGTTCGCTGTCCAGGCGGCTGTCGTGGGCGGCCGAGATTGCGTTGGCATGCTCTTCATCGAAATTTGCGAGAATCGCCGCTGCGCGCGAGAGGAAGGGATCCATGCGGGTTTCGTCCTGGGTCAGGTCCTTGAAGAAGCCCTTTTCACTGTTGGACAGAAACACTTTGATCATGCGCTTGAGGTTGACTTTCGGCTCGCTGCAGGCGCCGACAAAACTCCCGCGTCTTGCCGCACCCGGCGTGCCGTCCGCGGTCCCGAATTCCAGACGCCCCAGGTCTTCGTTCATCATGGCCATGAAGATTGAGGTCCAGCCTTCATCCAATCGCTCGACCAGGTTCGGACGCGGAACCGCTTCGCCCAGACCGACACCGCTGGCCAGACTTGCCCGATTGTCGGGCAACTCCATCGCAGTGCCAAATTGCTCGAAGCTAAAGCGCTGCTGAAACGCGTCCGCCGCCCCTTCGTGAAACGCCGAACAGGAGTTGGGCGCAAGATCGTGGGTATCGTGGGTCAGAACCAGGTCCCAGGTCAGGCAGGCTTCGCCATGGAACTTGTCGTAGAAGAGCGCATGCGCGGCCTCATGGATCAGCGTCTCCATTTTGAAACTGTCATGGGGACCGTCCTTGTGGATGTAGGTCACCCGGGTAACCGGGTTCACGTAGCTGGCCTCGGCTTCACCCACGAGCTGGGAGTTATGGGGGTACTTTACCACCAGCTTGCGTTCAAAATCGTACTCCGGCCCGTAACCTTCGAGCACGTCGTTCAGAAACTTGTAAACAGTCCAGAGCTCCGCGTGGCGGTAAACCTGAAAATCGGCACGTTCGTGATTGCCCGAGATTCCTGTGCCCGGTCCAAAGGTCAGGGTGCCGAGCTCGACCAGCGAGGGTGGCTTTTTATTGCCCAGGTTCTCGGAGTTCCAGGCCTCATACCACAGGACTTTCTTGTTGGCGGGAATGGTCGAATGCTCATGCCGAAGTTCAATTTCGCTATCTTCGAATTTCACCTCGACCTTGAAGTAGCGGTCTGCGCAGGTCTTATTTTTTGAAAGTGAGAATTCACCATCTCCGTTGGTTCGGACCGTACCCCAACTGCCCCAGGGCACAGCGGTTCCGGTTCTACCGGACACCCTGACCTCGATGTTCCGAAGGGGCTGCTTCATGCCGAACTTATCCTTCATTTCATCGAGCTGATGCTCGACATTAAAAGCACCTGAGATCCGCCAGTCACAGTTCTTCGCCTCTGCCTGCAACGTCAGTGCCGGGATCGAGAGCGCAGCCAAAGCCGTTGCCGCAGCAAGTGTTGAACAAATACGCATAAAAAAATCTCCTCATTTACCGACCAGGGCTATTTTTCCTGGCGTCCATGACGGGACATTCTCATGACGTATTGGGTGTGCGCGTTACGTGCTGCGTGAAATCAGCGTGAAACGAATTTTGCGGAGATTCTTTCTGACCGTGATACCGCTCTGCCTGTGCTGCGATCCGGGATCAGGTTTGGGAATCGAAACGGCACGCCAGCAGCTTTTCAAATCCGGGTTCCCCCGACAAAGGCTCCAGATCTTTGTCGAAAGCCATCCACATGGCCAAACGCCTGCGCACCAGACTGGGCATGGAAAAGGCGGATTCCAGGGCATTGAGAGCATCCTGGGGACGCGCAAGCAGCATCCAGGTCCGTGCTGTGTTGTAGTGAATGAGGCAATCGTCCGGGCCGATGGCCAGCGCCCAATGCGCCCATTCCTCGGCGCGCCTGCTATGGTTCAGGTGGGCCAGCACCGCGCTGCCGAAAGCCAGCGCACCGGCATTATCGGGGTGGTTCTCAACCTCGGCCTTCAAGCGGACAAGGCAGCTTTCAAACGCGGAACCTGCTTGATCATTCCATCCCAGCGCCAGGTATTCTTCGGCCAGCAAACCAACGGCGCGGAAATCGTTTGGCCGCAGGGCCGCCGCCCTTTCGAACAGACTGGCGGCCTCCTCACGCTGTCCCAGCAGGTGCTTATTGCGCGCCAGAAAAAAGTGCGCTTCAAAGAGCGTATCATCGAGCCGGATCGCAGCCGCCAGGGCGGCCGCCGCCTCGCTGTATTCGCCGGCGGCATAATGCGCCAGACCTTTACCGGCATGGGCTTCGGCAAGGAAGGGGTCGAGCTCCAGCGCGCGCAGGCTCTGCGCCATGCAGGTTTCAAAACTGGAGTCCGCATTGGTGTTGACGAGGCTCATGGCAAGATAGGATTCACAGATCGCAAGCTGGGCATAGGCCAGGGCGTACTCCGGGTCCAGCTCGATCGCACGCGCCAGGAGCATGCGCGAGACCCTGAGACTGACCGAATTCATGCCCCGCAGATAGAACGCGCGCCCTTTGTGAAAGGCTTCGTAAGCTTCCAGGGATTGCGTTCCGGAGACCTGCCCAGCAGCCTCCCCGCCTTCGGCGCGAACCGCCGATAGCTTAACCTTCAGGACTTCGGCGACATCCCGTGATAACTCATCCTGAAGCGCGAAGACTCCCTGGGTCCCGCGATCGTACCGCTGCGCCCAGATCTGGTGTCCGCTCCGGCCATCGATCAGCCGCATCGTCACGCGAAGATTGGCATGCTCGCGCCGAACGCTGCCTTCCAGAACGTGGCTGACCGAAAAATGCCGGGCCGCCTGTACAGCGTCGATTGCATGTTCTTTCATCGCAAGTGTCGTATTGCGGGACGCCACCGAGATTCCAAACGCACCGGAGAGCTCAGTGATGATGTCTTCCGTCAGACCGTCAGTGAAGAAATCGTCGACCAACTCAGGCCCGAGATTATCGAAAGGCAGCACCGCAATCGAGATCTCAGATGCGATGGCCTTACTGTCCGCCGACCCACCGGCGGCTGGCAGGAGCGCACCATCGGTTGGCGGGAATGCGGGCGACCTTGGCGGATGCTCACTCTGGACTCCTGCATCCGGGGTCGGGTGTGACGCCGAGGGCTTTTTCTGAGCTTGAGGTTTACGGATCGCATTGTAGAGATCCACCGTCGCGGGCTGCGGCGAAATCGCAAAGTCATCGTTCAGTCTTTGACGCAATGACTCGTAGAGCATCAGCGCCGCACGGCGATCGCCATTCTGCGACAGAATACGCATCGTGCAGCGCGCGGCCCGCTCGTTCTCCTTGTCAGCGGAGAGAATCCGTTGCGCCAGTTCCAAAGCCCGTTCGCTGCGGCCGCTTTGTTCCGCCTGCTTCATAAGACCCAGCAATGCCTCGACGTAAAGGCGGTCAAGCCGCGTACGCTCGGCAAAGAGCCATCCGTCGTAGTCCTGCCCGACCGGCCCCTGTCCTTCCAGGAACACACCGCGTCTCAGGTTTGTTGCCTTATCAACCGACTTCAGAGTCGCCTCCGCGAGGACCTCGGCGAACTCCGCAACGTCGACCCTGGTCCGGCTGCGATTGAGCCAGATGGCGGTGCGATCCGCGCAGATGACATCCGGCCCCAAGGGCGCAAGCTTTCGCCGCACCCGCAGAAGAGATTGTTTCAAGCTATCACGCGCATGCCGCTCGCTGCTGTTTTCCCAGAGCAATCCGGCAAGACGGTCGCGGGAAAGACGCAACGTGGGCGTAGCCGCAAGCGCAGAGACAAGGGCGCTGTCCTTGACTCCAGCCAGGCGGATGGAATTGCCGTTGCAACGTATCTGCAAGGGACCGAACAGCAAAACATCGACGATGGACTCATCGCCTGCAGCCTGCCGCCTTCGCTCAGTTGTACGTTGCCTTCGCTCGATTGTCTGCATGGGACACCACGCCCTTAAGCCTTCAGTTCCGACACGCCAGCTTGAAAAGTCATAAACTACGAAAAAGACAGGATAAACTCTATCCGCATCCCCGTCTTGTCGCAAAATTTGGTTTTGTCAGGCTGTTGCCGGAGTTCAGCTAAACCCCAGCAGATCCGGAAACGCGGCCAGCGACGTGCGGCTGCGGCCTTCCCGGCCCAGAGTCGGCTCCGCATAGAGCATCGAATTCAGGATGGCTTCTTCCGTGCTCTCGATCACGGCGCGGAACAGAAGGTCGAGCCCGTCCTCGTGAAGTTGATCGAACTGCAAAAGGGCATCTTTGGGTCTGGCGTGCGGAATCCGCTGGGCCGTGGAGAAAGCCAGGGCGATGTCGCCGGAACCTGAGCCGAAATGACTGCCGGTGCGCGCGATGCCCGCCCCCGCCCGGGCTGCGAGACGGCGCAGTTGCCGGTCGGAAAGGGGCGCGTCGCTGGCCAGGATCACGATGATGGAGCCCTGTTCGGCAGGCACGTTGTTCTGCTTCATGCGCTCCGCGATCAGGGGTCCGATGTGATTGCCTTTGACCGTGAGATCGCTCAAGCGGCCCATATTGCTCAGGACCAGTGTGCCCAGCGTAAAGTCCTGACCGGAGATGGAAACCGCGCGCGAGGCGGAACCGATGCCGCCCTTCAAGCCATAGGCACTCATCCCCGTCCCTGCCCCCACCGCACCCTGGGAAAACGCGCCGGGCGCCGCCGCAAGGGCTTCCTCCACATGATCCGCCGTCACATGCTGACCCCGGATATCGTTCAGCCAGGCACCGTCATTGCATTCCAGCACCACCGGGTTGACCGTTCCCGTGGTCGCGCCGATCTCGGGATTCTGTTCGAGCATATAGCGCACCAGCGCATCCGATGCCGTGCCGACCGAGAGGGTATTGGTCAGGAGCAGCGGGGTTTCCAGGGTCCCCAGTTCCTCGACTTGTACGAAACCGGTCGACTTGCCGAAGCCATTGAGGACCTGAACCGCCGCGGGAAATTTCTCGCGAAACAAACTGCCGTCATGAGGCAGGATCGCCGTGACGCCGGTCTGCACCGGGCCTTTGCTGAGCGTCACCTGCCCGACTGCTACGCCCGCAACATCGGTGATGGCATTCAAAGGGCCGGGCGGCAGGCAGCCGATTTCCAGTCCGAGGTCGCGCGCGCTTGGCATGTTCTGAGGCTCTGTCCGTTTTTAGATCTTCAACAGAGATAGAGCATGCGTGGGTCAGAAGGAATAGTCACGAATTGCCGCAAGTACAGCAATTGCACAGTGCGACGTTAAAGGCTTGTCAGAATTTCCATTTGAAGGTAACACCATCCCCATTCCTTCCATTGAAACGTCTGCGTATTCGGCAGACTTATAAATGACCTCAAAAAATCTGCGCGTTTCGGCTGAACTCCGGGCGCTCTATTCCGACTGGTGCCTGCCCCGTCGAGGCAACGCCAATCCCGAAATCATGACCAACGATATCTGGGTCTGGATGATCAAAGACGGCGGTTGGCCGGGTAGATCACATGCCCACTTCGGAACGGGAGAGCGAAAATCTCCCGGGTGGTGTTTCAGCCGATACGGCCAGTCGGAGACGACGCTGCCGGACGGTTCCATCGTTTACATCGGCGGTGAACACGAGGACTGGTACGATCCGGATTTCTATATCTACAACGATGTTGTCGTGAAAGCGCCTGACGGATCGATAAGCATTTACGGCTATCCGCCGGACATCTTTCCACCAACGGATTCTCACACCGCGACACTGGTCGGTGATCAGATCTTTATCGTTGGCTGCTTAGGTTATGCGGAGCAGCGAGATCCAGGCACGACCCCCGTTTACATCTTGGACACGACGAGCTTTTCCATCAGAGCGTTCGAGACAAAAGGCACACCGCCGCCATGGCTCTATAAACACACCGCGAGGCTGTCCGTGGGAGGAAATACGCTCCTCTTTGACTCCGGGCTGTACAAGCATACGACCTCAGGCAGACACATCGAAAACACCACAATGTGGCGGCTCTGTTTACTGTCCGGTGTGTGGGACCGCGTATTTGACAAAGCCTGGACCAGATGGATGTTTTCCCGCGAAGACGACAGCGCCAATGACCTTAAGGCAATCGAACGCCTGGAACATGCGGAGCGGACCGGTCAGCGCGGTGTTCTCGCCGAACGAGCTAGCGAAGAGTTTGAAGTCCGCAATTTTCGTCCCGATTTCGAGCTTTATAGACACAGGTACCGACCGCCCATCCCGCACAAGGAACTGCCTCGCGGCGACTACCTCTATGGAAAGCATCGCATTGAGATCGACGGTGTCATGGTGCGCTACAAAGAAGGCCACAATGAAATCATTGTGACAGTTGAGGGCGACCTGCCCGAGACAACAATCTCAGCGTTAAAGTACTATGGGCTTGAAGTGTTTTCTGCGCTCGAAGAAGTTCCCTACAAGATCTGGGGGTTAGGAGCAGAGGATGTATTTCACTCTTTTTGATGCCGCCGGGTGATCACCGTCGTTCCAGGAGCTTACCTCCGCCATGGACATGGTTTAGTCTCGCGATATGGCAGATTCGAAAACCCGTGAAACCGACCTCTATGCCCCTCTTAAGACCTATCTCGAGGGGCAGGGTTATGTTGTGAAGTCCGAGATCGGCGCTGCGGATATCGTGGCCTGTCGCGGCGACGAAGACCCGGTGATTGTGGAGTTGAAGGTGAGCTTTTCGCTCACACTCTTTCACCAGGCCGTGGCCCGGCAGACGGTCACCGATCTGGTTTACGCAGCCGTGGAACGGGGCAGCGGGCAGCGTTTTGAGAAAGCGCTGAAGGACAACACCAAACTCGCGCGGCGGCTTGGCCTGGGATTGATCACCGTGCGTCTGCGCGATGATTTCGTCGAGGTGCACTGCGACCCGGGCCCCTACCGCCCGCGTCAGTCCAAGCCAAGGCGCGCCCGCCTGCTGCGTGAATTCGCCCGCCGGGTTGGTGATCCGAACCAGGGCGGCGCGACACGTGTTGGCCTGGTGACCGCGTATCGGCAGGACGCTCTGCGCTGCGTGGCCCATCTTGCGGCCAGCGGCCCGCTCAAGGGTGCAGCCGTCGCCCAGGCCACCGGTGTCGAAAAGGCCACGCGCCTGATGGCGGACGATCACTACGGATGGTTCGAACGGATCGAGACGGGAGTCTACGCCGTCACGCCGAAAGGCCGTGAGGCTCTGGAAGCCTATGCACATGCAATGCCGGGCGCGGACTAGACCGAGATGCGGCGGCCTTTTCTCAACGGAAAAAAAAGTTGGAGTTTTGTCCAGGTGACTGAACTGAAAACGCAAGCCATTGAGACGCGCGTTGGTCTCGACGATGCAGAGTTTTTATCCTACACAAGAGATGAAAACGGTAGGCTGTGCGTCGAAATTCGTGCCTGGAATGATTCGCGTATGACATTCCTTTTTGAGGATGCAATCGCCGTTTTCGATCATAGTATCGGTTCGGTTACAGCGATTCACGAAGTGATAGGCGTCTCGGAATTTTTAGAGCAGGCTTTGAAGTGGTACTACGAAGCGTCAATTCCCACTGATCATCTCCTAAAACACTATCAGTTTCTTGATCTTGACGGCAATCCTTCGCTGGAAATCGTAAGCGCCGCCCTTACCATTGAGTACTCGGACTTCCGGCCGGCCTGACAGCGCGTAAACTTTCGGACATGCCCCGGCTGAACAGATCAAGCTTTAGGTATCTAAGCTAATTGCACTCCATGGAGTGGTTTTTTCACAAACCCATTCGAGCGCTTGTCGCCGTTCAATAATAATCGGGATTTTCAATTGTTTTTTCGTGTCGCCGTCATCCCATATCTCAGGATGCTCAACCACCGCATGCAAGCAGTAGTAGAGATCCAACGTTCCAGCAATTTCTTCAATTCGCCGTAACTTCAGTGAAGCAAAGAACTCGGGAAAGGGTGTTTCGGGCGGTATTAATCCAAACAGATTAGTCTGATCCGACTCACAGGAAGGCCACGGAATTTCATCAAGAAGACCGACACACCAACCAAGCGCGTACAACGACTCTTGTTTCCATGAGAGCTCGTTTAGCTCAGATGAGGTCAAGCTCTCATTCAAGATCATCCCTTGCTCTGGTGCTGACAAATAGTCCCAAGCGTTCTCGCTTTTCAGCCATTCTTCGAGAAGCTCACCAGCGGCGGCGTTCGCCAACCCCGCCAGAGAATAGAGCGCGATGATCCTTTGCCCCAGCTCTTGGGCAGTCCTCAGATCGTCCACTGCTAAGTTATCGAGGAAAGGCAGGTGCGGATGCATCGGCACGGCATTTGCCTTCAACTGCTTGCGGGTCTTATCGCGGACAAACTTCATATCGATCACAGCACCTCCTCATTCAAACACAATATGATGAGCATCTCGTTTTTTCGCCGCTTCGATTACACCTTTAAGGTGTATTTTTTATGAACTTTCCAGATAAGTGATCGCGAGTGTTTGGCAAAAACTCTGCCCAACCCAGCAGCTGTGTCTGAGCGTCATTACATTTATTCGGCCCGATTGGAACGGCGATCGTGTGGTGCTGATGTTTGTCATCAAAGACTGATGGTTATAAACCCGAGATGATTTGCGTGCCGCCAGCAGTCAATTTGAGCAAGACTTCAAATAGTCTATGAAGCAGCGGGTTTTCGCGGGGACATAGGATCGCGAGGGATAGAGGATCCAGGCCGCCGTGTCGAAGTCCGTGGCGGTAATCTCAAAACCTTTGAGGACCTCGAGCAACCGGCCCGCTGCGAGATCATCCCGGATGGTCCAATCGCTCAAGAGGGCAATTCCCAGTCCCTCCAACGCCGCCCGGCGAAGGACAAGCGCATTGGAGACAATCAGGGCAGGTTCGATCTCGATCTCCTCGAGAGCCCCCTCACCTGATCTGAATTTCCAAAGGGAGCGATAGCCGGGAAAGGGAAAGGCGATGGTCTCGTGGCTTCGGATATCGCCGGGCTTCGCAGGCCGCCCCGCTTTTTCCAGATAGGCCGGACTGGCCACCAGGTGATAGCGGGTCGTCAGCAGCTTAGAGGCAACGTAAGGCCCGGACGGTCTGCTGCCCAAGCGGATGGCCAGGTCGATCTTTTCGGCGACGAGATCCGTCGTCTTATCGCTCAAAACCAGTTCGATTCGGATTTTGGGATAGGTCTCGCGAAAGGCCGGCAGGCGTGGCATCAGCCATCTTTCGCCAAAGGCAACCGAGGTGGAAATCCGCAGGTTTCCCTGGGGCATGCTGACGGCATCGCGGGCGAGGTCCCGGATCTCACCGATTTCCTCAATCGGGGCCTGGATGCGGTCAAAGATCAACTGCCCTGCTTCGGTCAGCGCCAGGCGGCGCGTGGTGCGATCAAACAGCCGAACCCCAAGCTCAGCCTCTATCGCCGCGATCTGGCGCGAGACGGAGGAAGGGTCCGTGTCCTGCTTGCGGGCCACCGCCGCGAATGAGCCCGAGCGGACGACGTCTAGAAAGATCTGGAGATGCGATAGGTTCATTCGTGCAGTTATTGCATGAATGATAGTTAAATTTCCAGCTGTCGCGCAGATTCAATGAAGTCTAGTTCTGTCCGCACGTGAGTGGAGAGGCCCTCCGCCCTCAGTGACCACAACAGCATCAGGAGCCGGAATGATCGATCTCTCAGACAAAACCGCCTTTATCACGGGCGCAAGCCGCGGTATCGGCGAAGCCACGGCGCGAAAACTGGCGCGCTACGGCGCCAATGTCGTTCTGGCTGCGCGCAGCCGGGCTGATATCGAACGCATTGCAGACGAGATCGGCCCGCAGGCGCTGGCCCTGACCTGCGATGTCAGCACCTATCGCGCCGTCGAGACCGCCATCGCGCACACCCGGAACCACTTTGGCGGGCTGCATATTCTGGTCAACAACGCGGGCAGCATCGATCCGATCAGCAGGATTGAAAACTCCGATCCCGCGGCCTGGAGCCAGATCGTGGACGTCAACCTGAAGGGCGTCTACCACTGTCTGCGCGCGGCCTATCCGGCGCTGAGAGAAACCCGGGGTGTCGCGATCAACATTTCCTCCGGCGCCGCGACCGGCGCGCTCGAGGGCTGGAGTCACTACTGTGCGACCAAGGCCGCCGTCCTGTCCATGACCCGCTGCGCCCATAAGGAATGGGCCGATCAGGGTATCCGCATCGTCGGCCTGTCACCCGGCACAGTGGCGACAGAGATGCAGCAGGTGATCAGATCCTCCGGCGTGAACCCCGTGAGCAAACTCGACTGGTCCGCACACATATCACCCGAGTGGGTCGGCGAGGCCATTGCCTGGCTGACGACGGAGGCGGCACGGACTTTTGACGGGGATGACTTTTCGCTGAAAACCGAGGAAAACAGGCGGCTGGTCGGTATGCTTTAACGCACAGGCTTGCGGTGCATCTGCCCGTCCCGAAGCCGTAACGCATTCGGGCGTCCCCTCATACAGAAGAAGACGCCCGAACCTGTAAAAGCAAAACTGGCCGGAGATTACTCCGCCGCCACCTTGTCCTGAGTCTTGGTGTCGAAGTCGCTGGCGTCATGACGTTCGTGAAGCTGGTCTTCCAGCGGACCGTTGACACGGTTGACCTTGCGGCCCCGGATCACGGCGGGACGCTTGCCGATTTCCTCGGCCCAGCGCACGACGTTCTTGTAGGAGGCGACATCCAGGAACTCCCCGGCATCGTAGAGCCGTCCGAGCGCAAGCGCGCCGTACCAGGCCCAGATGGCCATGTCGGCGATGGAGTACTCGTCGCCCGCCATGTACTGGTTGTCGGCCAGATGACGGTCGAGCACATCCATCTGGCGCTTGGTTTCCATCGCAAACCGGTCGATGGCATATTCGAACTTCTCCGGCGCGTAGGCATAGAAATGCCCGAAACCGCCGCCAAGATAAGGCGCGCTGCCCATCTGCCAGAAGAGCCAGTTCATGGCTTCGGTCCGCTTTGCGTGATCCTTCGGCAGGAACGCACCGAACTTCTCAGCGAGATAGAGCAGGATCGAGCCTGATTCGAAAACCCGCGTCGGGATCGCCGTGCTGCGGTCCACAAGGGCCGGGATCTTTGAATTGGGATTGATGTCGACAAAGCCGCTGCCGAACTGATCGCCGTCGCCGATCTTGATCACATAAGCATCGTATTCCGCGCCGCTGTGACCAGCCTCCAGCAGCTCTTCCAGCATCACCGTAACCTTGACGCCGTTCGGCGTGGCCAGGGAGTGAAGCTGCAGCGGGTGGTTCCCAACCGGCAATTCCTGCTCGTGCATCGAACCGGCAATGGGGCGGTTGGTCTTGGCAAAGGTCCCGCCGTTCTCGGCTTCCCATTTCCAGACTTTCGGGGGCACGTAAGGTGAAGTCTCAGTCATCTCTCTGATTCCAGTTTCTTTTTGTGGTGTGTTTGCAACGAAGTTACAGGTAGATAGGTCGTTCTCAGAACTTTTCGACCCAGGGCCGAAGCTCGATCTCCCAGGCCCAGCTGGAGCGCGGTTGATCGAGGAAATGCAGGTAGCTCTCGGCGATGGCCTCCGGGTCGAGCATGGAATCCGGGTTCTCCCCACGCTCGACACGCTCCGGACGGCTGGCGTTACGGATACCGCCATCGATCACGAAGTGGCCGATATGAATGCCTTGCGGATGCAGTTCGCGCGCCAGACTCTGCGCCAGACCGCGTAGGGCGAACTTGCCCATCGCGAAGGTCGAGGAATTGGGATAGCCCTTTACACCCGCCGAAGCGCCGGTGAAGAGGATCGCGCCCTTGCCCAGCGGGAGCATGCGTTTGGCCGCCTGCTGCGCCATCAGAAAGGCTCCGTAACCTGTGATCAGGACCGCGGACCTTACCGCCGCCGGGTCCAGTTCGGTAATGCCGCCCCGAACCCGGGCGGAGGGATTGTAGATCGCAAGATCCAGAGGCCCGCCCAGGGCGTCGGCGGCCGCGAAGACCTTTTCCATATCGGCGGCTTCCGCCGCATCGCAGGACACCAGCCTGGCACCGGTCTCTTCCTGCAGCGCCGCAAGCTTTTCGGTGTTGCGCGCCGCCAGGACCAGGTTGTGCCCGCGCGCGTGCAGCCTGCGCGCCAGAGAGGCGGACAGGCCTTCGCCCGCGCCGATGATAATGGCCGTTCCCATGCAAGAGTTTCCCTCAACAAGAAGCGCCGATCTTGACGCAAAAAAGTCGGACCTGCCAGATCTGTGCAATCAAATCTTCGGCAAGTGGCCGGTTACCGCTCCAATTGAAGAAAACGGTAACCGGCCCGCTAGATTGGATCTGTTCTAGCTCATTAAGCCGGCAGCATCTCGCCGACCTGCTTCTCGACAGCCTTGGGGTCGCCGATCAGACCTGCGAGGGTCTCCTCCGCAACGGCATCCGGGTAGACGTCTTCCTCACCGCTTTCAATTGCGGCCAGGATTCGCTGCGCAACCGAGGCAGGTGATGCTTTCTCCGAGGGAAAGTTCGCCGCCATATCCGTATCCACCGGGCCGGGATAGACGCCGACAACCAGTGTCCCCTGTGCGCCCAGTTCAGCCCGCACGCCCTGGGTCAGGGAATGCACGGCGGCCTTCGACGCACTGTAAGAGCCAAGCAGGGGAAAGTTCACATGCGCGGCGATGGAGCTCATGTTGACGATGGCGCCCCCGCCATTCTTCTTGAGAATGGGCGCGAAGGCACGGGTCACATCGAGGAGCCCGAAGTAGTTGATATCCATCTCGTTGCGGGCGGCATCCGTACTCTCGGCGGAAATCAGGCCCTCGAAGGCGGCGACACCGGCGTTATTGATCAGGATCGAGACATCCTGTTGGGCAGCGGCGGCGGCCTGAACCGTCTCCGGCTTGGTCACATCCAACTTGACCGGCACCACGCGGCCTCCAGTCGTCTCGACCAGATCGTCCAGCATCGCCGTGTTGCGCGCACCGGCGTAGACCTTGGACGCACCGGCGGCCAGCAATTCCTTGACGAAGGCCCGGCCGATACCGCGATTGGCACCGGTGACGAAGGCGGCTTTTCCTTTGATCTTGCTCACGAAGCGATCTCCTGAAGTTAAATCTGCCCCGGGAATCCAGGGCATTGAAATTTTTAGTAACGAATGGTATTTAAATGAAATCTGGTATCGAGATGTCAAGGCATTTAAATACCGATCGGTAATTTATTTTTGAAACTGAAGGTGAAGCCAGTGGGAATCGGACGCGGCCGGCCGCGCAAATCAGACCCGGAACAGGTCCTGGACAAAGCCATGGCGCTCTTTTGGGAAAGGGGCTTCGAGGGCACTTCCATGAACGACCTCGCCTGCGCGACCGGCATGGCCAAGCCCGGCCTCTACGCCACCTTCGGCGACAAGGAAGAGCTCTATTCCAGGGCCATTACGCGTTATTTCGAACAGAGTGCGCCGGTTTTCGACGAGATCTTTAACACGCCGGGCCCCGTGAAGGATTTTCTGCGCCGCTATCTGGAGACCATCGCCGCGTCGCTCAACAAAAAGGACTGTCCCAGCGGCTGCTTCATGGTGAACTCCATCATCGACTGCGCCAGCCAGCCCTCATCTTTGGAGAGTCTCGGGCGTGAGTTTCATGAAAAACGCCAGGGTGCGCTGCTCAAACGGGTCCAAGAGGCTCAACAGCAAGGCGAATTGCCCGCCGACGCCGACCCAAAGGCCCTGGCCGACTTCTTTGCCGGCCAAAGCCTGGCCCTGGGCGTCATGGCGCGCAGCGGCGCGGATCAAAAAGCCCTGCAGAGCTTTATCGATGTAGCGATGACGGTGTTACCGGAGGGTGCGTGAGGTTGCCAAAATTCTCTTCGGTTTTCGCTCCATGAGCGGAAAAACCCCGAAATCACCTTTCCGAGTTATACAGAACGAAGTGGACGGAGACCGGCGTGACGCTAGAGCATGACGACAACACATCCGGTCGGGGCGACATCGCGGAACTGCCACCCGAGCTAAAAGGGGTAAACTGGGGCGCTTTTCTGCTCAATTGGATCTGGGGATTGGGAAACAACGTCTGGCAGGCCTTCCTGGTTTTCGTGCCTTTTTTCGGCTTCGTTGTGCCCTTTGTCCTGCTCTTTAAGGGCAACGAATGGGCCTGGAAAAGCAAACGCTGGGAGAGTGTCGAGCATTTCAGGGCCGTGCAGAGAAAATGGACCAAGTGGTCGATCGTCGCTGCCATCACCGTGCCGCTTCTGTTTTCGGGGCTCTTCTACCTGATCTTCGCCGGCGTCACGTCCAGCATGAAGACCTCCGACTACTACATCGAGGCCATGGAGATCGTTCAGAACGACGAGAGAGTCCTATCGGCGCTCGGGTCGCCGATTGAACCCGGCTGGTTCGTCACCGGGTCCATTAAAACCAGTGGACCGAACGGATCGGCGCTGATCAGCATTCCGCTCAATGGATCGAGGGCTGAGGGAACCGCCCACGTCGCGGCTGAAATGGCGCTTGGTCGCTGGTCGATTGAGGCCATGGCCGTAGAGGTAGAGACCAGTGGCGAATACATTGTCCTGGTCGAGTAAGACGCTTTGTGACGGCGGGTGGTCGTGGCCTAACTCCGAGACTCGACAGTCCGCTCTGATCTAAGCTCTGCGTCTCCACGCCTTGAGTGGCAAGTAGTGCTGGCGGAAACGGAATGCTGGGGCATGTGCGCAGAGGCGTTGCTACAAACGCCTTAAAATTTCGATAAATATTCAAACTGGGTCAGACGCACAAAACAAGACCTGACCCCGGTTACAGACCCCGGTTACACACATGACCCCGGTTACGGCTCGGTTATTCGGAGGGTTTTTCCGAAATTATTTTGGTAATATTCTTTTTCAAATCTTCGTACGGACCGCTCACTGTTTTGCAATTAAGGCCGTATAGGCCCCCAACCACTTCATTTACCTTATAATTTGGATTTTTTTCCTCGTCGAATAGATACTGCTTATGTGTACTACACCTCGTGACCTCAAATTTTGCAGGAAGTTGATTTGTCAAACGATAAACAGTAATTGGTGTAGAGAAAAACATCATTACAGATGAGAAATCGATTTCTTCAGATGTTTCAGGCTTTTTGCAGTGATCAAAAAAGTGGTTCGGAATTTTTTGTAAAAAACCGACCTGCGTGTCCCCATTGCGCATGGGCATTGTTATCAAATTCGACGCGATGAGAACCTCATCGCCGACTTGGTTATTTCCTTTAAATACTTCTTCAACAGAGAATTTATAAATATATCCGAAACAACTCTCCGTTTTCCCGCCATCGTCCCATAAAATTTGTTTTATTTTTCCTTTTGCAACGATTTCTGCAACAGAAACGATCTCACTTGGAGAGAAATGTGATGTTTCTACCGAATCTGCATAGAGATCCGATACAACAACAGTTGAACACACTAGACCAACAACAAAGCTTTGCCACATTTTAGAATGCTCCACATCGCCCGATAGACTTACACAGTTGCAATCCGTATTCATCTGCTCTCGAGTGCGGCTCATCATAACCACGACGATGACCCAACTCGTGACCAAGTACTTTTGCAATGTTGTCACGGGGGCTCCACGGCCCGAGCAGATTTCCAGAGATTTCTCTTGTCCCGGTCCAACCCATAACCCCGCTTCGAAAAACTATAATCTCAGATGAAACTCTCAGCCCAAGGAATGTGCTTGAATTATGAAAACCGTGCACCCAAAAAACGTTATGGCCTTTCGGCGCACTTGAGAAAACAGAAAGCGCCTCAGTGAAGGTATTTTTTATCGTTCGCGAGACAATTCGGCCATTTGCGTCTTCAGTCTGAAGAAGATAACGATCTACAAATTCAACGTCATCAACGCCCAATTCTTTAACCGCTTCATCAAATCGATTTTGCCGCTCTTCGGCCGTGCCTTCGGTTGCAATATCTGGCCTGCCTCCAGAATTAGATATATTTTTAGTGGAATTAGACCTAGCAACTTCTGCTGCGAGTGCCGAAAACGCTCCTGAAACAGCCCCATTCTTAAATTTGCCGCCACCAAGCTCCGCACCAACACCACCAGAAACTGATGCAAACGCAATCGCCGGGGCTCCTTTTAGTTCCAATCCAGCGGCTGCAGAACCGGCTAGGCTACCAAAGGAGCTGGCCAAGAATCCACTCTTGAACTCGCCGCCACGTGCAACGCTTGCCACGCCTCCTATAACACCATGCGCAAGGGCTTTGATGGCTACAGCACCAACCGTCAGTTCCTTCAGGCCGGGAATAGAATTGATCATCAACGAGGCTTGCGAAACCGCGAAGGCTATCGCCGCCGATAGCAAAGCTTGCCCGAGGTCACCTCCATTCGCCAAAGTCACCAAGCCCGAGAAGGCCACCGATGCCAATGGGCCTCCCACGATAGTCGCCGCAATCGATCCAACGATCTGTACAATTTCGTTCTGCAGAGCCTTCTTGAAGAAGGAAACAACCGCCTTAAAACCCTTTTTGACGGCCTTCACGATTGACTTAAACAGCTTCTTAAAGAAGAACCCACTCGGATCGTTGTAGCTCAGCGGGTTGTTCTTGACGTAGCTGTAGCGGTTGAAGGATTGGGTATCGCTCGGCGCCTGCACGTTGGGATCGGCGGAGAGGAAACGTCCCAGGGTCGGATCGTAGACCCGGCCGTTCATATGGATCAGCCCCACCCCATCCAGATGCTCGTGTCCGGTAAAGCCCCTCGGCGTTTCGCTTGGCGCCGCTGGCGTCCCGGCATTCCAGTCGCTCTGGCGGCGTTTGCCGTGCGCATCGTAGGAGAGATGCTCGGTGACCACGCCCTGCTCATCGGTGATGGATTCCACCGAGCCCAGGTGATCCTTGTGCAGATAGCGGGTCTTGTCGGTCAGCGCTTGGCCGTCATCGATCCGGGTGTAGATCGCCACCGTACCGCCGCCGGAGCGGATGTAATGCACCAGCTCGTCCGGCTGGTTCAGACGGCTGCGCCGTTCGTAGCTGCCGCCGATGTAGGTTGTGGTCGTCGTGGCCTGACCAACATTCACCGCGGTCTGCTGAATGCGGGCACGGCTCGGACCATAGACGAAGGAGGTCTGGTTGCCGGTCAGGCTGTCGCTGATGCTCTGGGGTTTGTTAAAGGAGGTCCAGCTCGTGGTCCGCCCGGCCCCGGAGATCATGCTGCCGTTGGCGTCGTATGTATAGGTGTTGACCCCCGCCGTGGTGACCGCGTGCGGCCCGGCCCCGTTCTGGCCGTAGAGGTACGCTCCCACATCCGACTTGTTGGTGATGTTGCCCAGCGCGTCGTAGGCGTAGGTCGTGGTGTTGAGGGTGGTCGCAGAGCTGGTATCGGTCAGCGTGCTGGAGAGAAGCCGGTTCAAACCGTCGTAGGTGAAGGCCTCCTTACGGTCCCGCGTAACGTCCGTACGGTCTTTCAGATTGCCCAGGGTATCGAAGTTGAACGTCAGGTTCTGGATGGAGGTGCCGCCAGAGTTGGTCTGGATGGAATCCAGCAGCGATGTGGCCGGATCGTAGGCCCGGTCGGTGACCACACCGTTGCCCAGGGTCTCCTGGGTCACCATGCCTTCCGCATCGACGCTGTTGGCCTGCCAGTAGACCGTGCCGCCCAGGATCTCGGAGACCGAGCCCAGGAAACCGTTGGCGGTGTAGTTGTTCTGGACCGCAAAGCCCGAAGGATAGGTGATGGTGCTGGGACGGCCCAGGGCATCATAGGTCAGTGACGTCGTGTAGACCGTCGCGGAGATGGTCGTGGTGGTGGTATCAGGACGGCCCAGGCTGTCGTAGCTGGCAACCTCCAGATAACCGTTGGGACCGGAGACCTGATGGATCTTGCCGATACCCTTGGTGGCATTGTCGTAGATCCAGGTGGTGGTGCCCTCGGCCTCGATCCGGGTCGCCATGCGGCCCAGCAGATCGTAGGTCATGGTGACCGTCTGCAGCTTGGCGTCGGTCTGAGAGATCAGCTCACCCAGGACGTTGTAGCTGTAGGACCAAGCGCCCATGTCGGGATCGACCATGCCGGTCTTACGGCCGCGCTGGTCATAGGACATGGTCGTTGTAACCGTGACACTATTGGCTGGATCCTCAACCGCCGTTTCCAGCAAATTGCCGTAAGCGTCGTATTTGTAGCTGACCCTGTTAACAGGCGTCGCCACATCGCTGTGACCTTCACTGAGAACCAGTTCGCCGATGGCATTCTGGGTCTTGCTTTCGGTCTGGAAGAGCGCGTTGGTGGTCTGTGTGACAAGGCCCCCGAAGTCGAACTCCTGAATGCCGCCATCCGGGGCGATGACACTCATGCGCCGGCCCAACTGATCGTAGTGGGTCGTGGCCCATTTGATGTCTGCGGGCAGCGTGCCCTCGAAGTAGGGCCGCGAGACCATATGGGATTCGCCGCGCGGGTTATAGCTGGTGTTGACGTAGATCCTGGTGACGCCGTCAAAGGCGATGGATTCCGTGCGGAACACACGGTTCATCTTGTCGTAGTACTGGATCGACGGCGTGTTGATGGCGGCACCGCCGGTCGCGAAATCCTGGGTCGTGATCTTGTAGACCGATCCCGGCTCACAAACTGCGTCGCAGAGTTCGTAGCTGATCCGGCTTTCCGTGCCGTCGGCGCGCAGCTCCTTGGTCTTGCGGCCAAAGCCGTCGTATTCCCAAGTGGTGGTGATAGCGTTAGGACCGGTCAGGCTGGTCACAACCCCAAATCTGGCGTCGGTGACCATGCTCTCGCTGTGGCTCAGGGCATTGGCGCTGGAGATCGGGAACTGGCCGATGGCATCAAAGGTCGTGGTGGAACCGCGGGCGGTGATCCCTGCCCCATCGACCGTGGCGCCGGTTTCGTTGCCGAAGCTGTCGTAAGTATAAGAGGTGGTGACTTTGAGGGCCGGAATGTCCGGCTCGATGATTTCCTTGGTCAGCAGGCCGTTGGCCGCATTGTACTCCCAGGCCGACTTGCGGCTTTGATCGGGCGCTCCGGGCCTTGACTTGGTCACGGTGGTGCTGGTGACACGGCCCAGGATCCAGTTGACCTCGTCGTTGGTATAAACGCTGGCGGTCTGGGTGCTAAAGACCTGCCCCGCGGTCGCCCCCGTGGTCTCGTCGGTCACCGTCTGGGTGATATCGGTGGCGTTGCCGTAGCTGTCGTAAGTCGAGCTTGTGGTGGTGGTCGAAACCAGGAAGCCCGCGTTGTTGCTGTCCGTGATCTCGTAGGCCTTGGAGGTCGAGCTATCCGCATAGGGGAAGAGCACCGAGGGCTGGTTGGTCGCGGTGCCGTCGAAGATAGTCAGGCTGGCGTAGGTAGAGTCCACCTGCTTAACCAGATCGACCACTGCGCCGCTGTCCAGGCGCGTCACGCTGCTGTCGACCTGCCCCGTGAAGGGATAGGTCTGGTTATAGGTGGTGGTGGTCAGGATCTCGGTCTGCTCATCCCGCGCCGTGACCGTGCGGAAACCCAGGAAGCCCCGGCCATGCGCATTCACCTTGGCTCCGGCGTAGGTGTAGTTGATGACCGCCTGGCCTTCCAGGTTGCCTGGCGTCTCGGTCTTACCGTCGTCCTGCGTCACCGAGGAAACAACATACATCGGGGCCTCAATGTCGACTTCGGGGAAGGCCGCGCCACTGCCCTTGGTGTAAACGCTGTCGTCGGTCAGGGGCTTGTAGGTGATCTCCGCCATCCGGCCCAGACCATCCTTGGCAGAGATGAGAAGGTCTGTGGCACCAACCGAATTCACCCAGGTGTTGATCGTGTAGACGCCGGAGGTGCTGCGGGTCGCGCGGATCCAGTCCACCAGACCGTCGCCGTCAACATCCCCGAGCTGGGACTGATAGACGTTCCGTTTCTTATCATACAGGACGCTTGGACCTTCAAAGTTCGGATCCAGCTTCCAGCCGGACCCGGTATTGAGATAGGAGATCTTGGCGACGCCCCCCGTTGATCCGCGAAAGGACACCACGAAGTCTGGAAGGCCATCACTGTTCAAGTCGGCGAACTGTGCGTCCGTCCGTTCGTAAACCGCATTCTCAAGCGGCGAAGGCAGGTTGTAGCCAGCACTGTATTCCCAGCCCTTCCCAGTGCTCAACCAGGTGTGCAGATAATAGGTCCCATTGGAGAAGCGATAAGCCTGCGCAAAATCCCGCAGGCCATCGCCGTTAATGTCGATGAACTGACCGGTCCTCAGTGCTGGTGAAAGACGGTAATAGACGGTCGGCAAATTGTACGCGGTGTCCAGCTGCCAGCCAGAGCCGGTGTTCAAATAGGTGGCGATCTGATTGGCACCATTATGGCGATATGCCAGCACCCAATCAGGAAGGCCGTCGCCGTTGACATCGACGAACTCGCCATAGCGCGCGCCCGGAAATATGCTGGAGGAAATGACGCCAGGGAGGTTATAGCCAGGCGTATATTGCCAGCCAGACCCCGTGTTCAGATAAGTCGCCTGTGTATTGGCTCCGTTGTACCTGAAGGCCTGCACCCAATCGACAAGACCATCGCCATTAACGTCGACAAAGTCGCCATGTCTGACTTTCGCTTTGTAATTTTCAATCGGGTTCGGCAGGTTATATGCAGGTGTGTAGACCCAGCCGGAGCCGGTGTTCAGATAAGAGGTCTTATAAACTACGCCACCGGTCGTGCGATGGGCCCGGACCCAATCCGTCAGACCGTCGCCGTTGATATCGACCAGTTCCCCCCAGACTTCATTTCTGCCATTCTTATAATCCCTGATGATACCCGCACCTGGAAGTTTGAGACTGGGGGTATTCGCCCAACCGGTTGCAGTGCTAACAAACGTACTCGTACTAACCGTCCCGCTGTTTCTGCGTGTTCCGGTGACAAGGTCTATCTGGCCATCGCCATTAACATCACTCAGATTGCCAAAGATGACGTTCACGTTTTTGTCCGCAAAGACAACGGGGGCCGCGCGAGACGGCTGGCTACTCCAAACATAGGAAGTCGGATTACCGTTATAGGTAAACTCATGCGGCATCAGGCAGTTGTCGTTGGCGTCGCATTCCGTCAACGACGTCAGACGCGAGCGGCCCGTAGCCAAGCCATACTCATAGGCCATGTCGTAGCGCTTCACGAGCGTGTCGACGGCACCGAAGGTCGCGTAGGTCTCGATCGACTTCAGACGCTCCAGAGTCTGAGTCTTTGCCCCAGACATGAAGTGCACACGGGTATCTGTCCGCGCCTCGTAGACAAAGCGCACGGACGCCGTCGGCAGGGTTCCCGCCACCGTGTTGCCCGCATAATTGATGCGCGTGATCTTATGGGTGTTTTCCGTCGTACTTGCCGCGGTCGTGTCTTCTGCATAAACCAGATCCAGATAGTTCCCGACCCGGTCCTCAATCCGGTTCACCGACCAGTAGCGCACGTCCGCCTGGCCAGGCACCTCGACGGCAGAGTCCGCCGTGTTGCCGTAGGTCATGACCTGGCCGGACTTGGTCCAGACCTTGAAGTAAGCAGGGCCCGCGCCCGCCGTGCCGTAGGAAACGATCTTGGAGAAGGACGCAAGTTCGGTACTGTAGACAGTACCATCGGCGCCGTAAGTTCCCTCGGTTGCCACCAAACGCTGCCCGTCCAGACAGAAACGGTCATCCGCGCTGTAGTCCACGCCGCCCGGTGCACCATCCTGTTCGATGGTCCGTCCACAGCGATGGATCACCGAAAGGCCGCCGAGGGACCAGCCGACACCGAGAATACCGTTGTCGCCCCGACTGCCGTAGATCAGCGAGAGACTGGGCGCCATACCCGCGACACCCGGTGGGACCGAGATGGGAATGGAGTAGTTTGCCGAACCGCTTTCATCCACCGCAATGGCGCCAGGTGTCACCCCTGCGACCGTCGTTGAAGTTGCCGATGCGGAGGCACCGCCGAGCAACAGGCTTGCCGCGGCAATAACGGACAGCAACAGCCTGTTTCGGCTGGCCCGAGCTCCAGCAGCGGTCACAAATTGAGAGTCAGACGACAGAAAACCAGACACCGAAAGCATCGGCACTTCCCCCAAGGCAAAGACAAAACCCGCAAAAGCGAACTAAAAAGCTTTAAAACCCAGACCTGCAAAAGACTTCAGATCATAAAAAAGCCGGCTCCCAAAGGACCCGGCTTCGCCTAACAGAACGCACAACCTGACGCTTTATTGCGGGAACCGAAATCCCCTGCAAAAAACCAAGCGAAAGCACCTCGCAAAAATTGCGAAACAAAAGCGTAAAGCATTACGCCCCTTCACTTTTTCAAGATTGTGCCGACTCGAATTAACCATGCCCAAAATAGATCACAACAAAGTCATTGGCAATACACAAACGACAACCTGGAGGATATTTTTTCGCGTCGTAAGCAACTAAACAGCAGAAACCCTAGAGGTTGCAAAGCTTGAACCGGTGAAAAAAACTTCGCCGCTCCGAGAAATCAGACACAGGCGGCCATTCCATCGCACAAGATTACCGCTTGATCATCTACCTTACGTAAGGTAGATACAATTCATCTACCAATCGTCAGGTAGTTTATTTTCACGCAAGAAAGGCACAAACCATGTCACAAGAGATCTTCTGGCTGTCCGCCACGGCCCTGATGACCGCCCTCTTCTGGGCCCCCTATGTGCTTAACCGCATGGCCACGCGTGGACTTGTGCGCGCCATCGGGAATCCCGCTCCGGACGATGTGCCTCATGCCGACTGGGCGGAACGAAGCATCAAGGCCCATAAGAACGGCGTCGAGAACTTTGCGATCTTTGCGCCGCTGGCGCTCGCCGTGGCGGCTCTTGGGGTTGGAGACGCACTGACCGGCACGGCCTGCATGATCTACTTCTTCGCGCGGCTTGCACACTTCGTGATCTATACAGCGGGCATTCCGGGTTTGCGCACGCTCACCTTTGCCGTCGGGTTTCTCGTGCAGGTCACGCTTGCGCTGCGGGTTATGGGCCTTATGTAAGAGAGCCTTCCCAATCGCCCACCCACCCCGAAACGTAAGTTGCAAGGATCCAGGATATGCGTGAGAAAGTTGCCGTCATTACGGGCGTTGGCCCAGGCCTTGGGGCCTCCCTCAGCCGCCGTCTGCACCGGGAGGGGTATAAAGTCGCAGGTCTGGCGCGCTCAGAAGGCTTCGGGAAGGAACTGGAGGGTGAGCTGAATCAGCCGGGAGCCGCCGCCGGGGCCGCTGAATTCAAGCATTTCTGCTGCGATCTTGCCGAACCCACGGCGGTGCGTGAAACCATCGAAGACATCGCAAACCTCTGGGGCGCGCCCGATGTCCTGATCCACAACGCCAGCCAGATCCTGATCAAACCCGCCCTTGAGATCACGGCGAAGGAATTCGAATCCGTGTGGCGGGTGACCTGCCTGGGCGGGATGACAGCGGCCAAGGCGGTGATTCCTGCTATGCAGCAGAAGGGCGGGGGCGCGATCCTCTTTACCGGAGCGACGGCGGCGCTTCGGGGCGGCGCCAAATTCGCAGCCTTTGCCTCAGCCAAGTTCGCCCTGCGCGGTTTGGCCCAGGCCCTGGCCCGTGAACACGGCGCCGACGGCATTCACGTCGCCCATATTGTCGTGGATGGCCTGATCTGGAGCGAACAGACGGTCGAACGCTTCAATCCGGCGCGCGAAGCCTGTCTGGAACCCGACGCGATCGCAGAGGCCTACTACCAACTGATCGAACAGGAACGTTCGGCCTGGTCGCAGGAGATCGATCTGCGTCCCTTCTCGGAAAAATTCTGACGCGAGCGGGAACAGCGGCTATACAGGAGCAGTCCCGCAACCTGAAACAACGTCTGAACGAACGATCGCATGGCTGAAACCGCAACGCAGATTCTGGATACCGCAGAAGCCCTGATACAGGTGAAAGGATTTCACGCCTTCAGCTTTCAGGAGGTTGCGGACCAGGTCGGGATCAAAAAAGCCAGTATCTACTATCACTTTCCGGCCAAGGCGGAGCTGGGCAAGGCTATTGTCGAGCGCTATCGCCAGACGATGCTCTCGGTCATGACCGATCTCGACAGCCCAAAACGCGAGGGCCAGAAAGAAATCGACTACTGGGCTGCCCTGGCCCGCTATCTGAAACCGATCCTGACGATTGCCAACAACCCCATACATGCCTGCCTCTGCGGTGTCCTGAGCGGCGAATATCCCGGCCTGCCCGAAGAAATGCGGGATGAGGTCGAGAAGTTTTTCGATGAGCAGCTGAGCTGGCTCACAAAGCTTCTGAAGGCCGGGCGCAAATCGGGCGCCTTTCGTTTCGAGGGCAGTCCGGCACGCATGGCCAAGCTCTCCTTCAGCGCCATCGAAGGCGCGCTGCTGATCAAGCGCATTACCGGCGACGACAAACACGTCAGTCAGGTGACCGAAAGCCTGCAGGGACTGCTGCGCGGCTAGCATAAAAAAACGGAGACGATATGGAGTCTGTTGTAGAGGTCAGAGAAGCGACGGATGAGGATCTGCCGCAGGTGCTTCAACTTTATGCGCAGCCGGAGATCGATGATGGCGAAGTACTGCCGCTCGACGACGCAAGAAACCTGCTGCAACGCTTTTCAGCCTATCCGAACTACAAGCTCTACGTTGCGCTCCTGGATACCAAAGTGGTCGGGTCCTTTGCTCTGCTGATTATGGATAACATTGGACACATGGGCGCAAAGTCAGGCGTCATGGAAGACGTAGTCGTCGATCCGACCATTCACAGAAAAGGCATCGGCAAGGCCATGATGTCTGCGGCCTTCAAGGTTTGCCGAGCGAACGGCTGTTACAAACTCGCACTCTCCGCAAACCTGAAACGTGACGCCGCGCACAGCTTTTACGAAGCGCTCGGGTTCGAGCGGCACGGTTATAGTTTTCTGGTGCCGCTTGGGGAAGAGTAGAGCCTGATTTCCCGGCGCGCCCCTGACCAGAGAACGCGGCAATGAACGCCTGCACGCACGCTTCACCCTGGTTTGGTTGCGCGAAAATGGGCCGGGCGAAGATGCCCTTGCCGGGCAATCGTTGCGCGCCGTTGCGCAGCGGCGGTTAAGCGATCGGCAGCTTCCCGTCCGACCGCGTCGATAAAACGCTCGCGTCTCGCCCCCCTCGCCGCCTCGACTTCCCGGGCAGCGTAGTCAGCGAACCAGGCATTCCGGTCCCTGACTGATATCGCCATAAAACCGGCTTCGCTCAGATGACGGCGGTTTTCCGCAAGGGTCGCCATCGAGAATTTCATTCCGTTCGCAAGGAAGCCGCGCATCTCTTCACTATAGGGAGGCCAACCACAGCACCAGTCACTGAAAACGCAACGTCCATGGGGTTTAAGAACCCGATAAATCTCCGCGAAGAGTGCCGCTTTGTCGGCGACATGAACAAAGGTGTCCTTGCTAAAAACGATATCGAAATGCCCCTCGGGAAACGGCAATTTCCCAGGCACTACCTTTTGAAGGCTGATCCTGTCTTCCAGCTGCTCGGCAGCATTGAGGTCCTGCGCTCTATCCAGCACGGACTGTTCGATATCGATGCCTGTGACCTGACCGGCGCAGAAGTCTCTCACCAGAACCCGGGCGGGTCCGCCTGCGCCAACACCAATATCGAGGATCGATTTGCCCACGATATCCGCGTCCGCAACGAGGACGGCTATATCATCGCTCCCGCCCGGTGACAGCCAGCCCCGCCCCCAACCGAACTCCAGGCCGCCAATGACACCCGGCGTGTAAATTGTCTGATGTTCCACTAGTTTCACTCCTTCTCTGAATTGAACACAGCTGGATATAAGCCTTTCAGAGACGAAAATGTTTTGATAAGCATCAAAATATGAAAGTAGGACCGGATATTTCCCACGTTGCGGCGTTGATCGGAGATCCCGCACGCACCAACATCCTGATGGCACTGATGAATGGAGAGGCCTGGGCGGCTGGCGACCTTGCCAGGGAAGCCGGCGTTATGCCCGCAACAGCCAGCAGTCATCTGTCAAAATTGCTGGCGGGTGGATTGGTCCAGCGAGAGCGGCAAGGCCGCCATCAGTTTTACAGCCTCGCGAACGAGGATGTCGGCGAGGCCCTGGAGGTGTTGTTGCGGATCACGGCGCGCACGGGTCATGTCCGGCACATCGTCGCTCCCCACGAAGCGCCGCTGCGTTTGGCACGCGTTTGCTATGATCATCTGGCCGGTGAATATGGCGTCCGCCTGCTCGACTTTTTGAGAAGATCAGACCTTCTGCTCGGCCCGGACCAGGAATTGCAACTGTCGGATGACGGCGCGCGTTTTCTTGAAGATTTCGGAATTTCGGTCAGGCAGCTTGAAGGAATGCGGCGCCCGGTTTGCCGGTTGTGCCTCGATTGGAGCGAGCAAACATATCACCTCGGCGGTGCGCTGGGCCATGCGTTGCTTGAGCGCATGTTGGCACTGAAGTGGCTCAAAAAAGACCCCGACACACGGGCCGTTGCCTTTACCAAAAACGGCACGCAGGGCTTTGCCGAGCTGATAGCCCGGCAGTGATGCTGGCGCGGTTATTTGGTCGAGGCATTCCTGGCGGTATCCAGAAGATTCTCGTGATCCGGAAAGGCGGAATCGCCTTCGAGCACAAAGTAACTCCCATCCACCTCTGACTCATGGAGCGCAACGATCACACCCTCGCCGGTCGCATCGTCGTCGGCCTCCTCGGCGATCCATTGGCGGAAGACCAAAGTCTTTGGCGACGGGCCTTTGAAGCTTTCCAGCATTTTCGCATCGACCCGGTAAAGAGCGAGGTCACCGCTGCTTTTCTCCAGTGCGAAACCGGTAATCTCGACATGGGCGACAAGATCGGCATCCACCATGCTGTCTTCCAGCATGATCTCGAAGGTTTCAGATAAGCTGTCCTTCTTGTCCGGTGAGGCTTGCGAACCACATCCGGCAACCAGGAACAGAAAAGCCCCACACAAAGCCCAAGTTAGAAACTTCATCATCAACTCTCTTTACATCAAGGGCACGCCGGTCCAACAGCATTCATCCGTCCGACCGCAGGCGTCAAGAAGGATCATCTTTACGGGCGGTATCACCGGCTTTGTTGCGCCATCCTTTGGACAACCAGATGTTACCTCGATTTGCGAACTTACTCGTTTGTGTTAATATGTGTGCATATATTTTATCTAAGGCTGATTTATTCAAGAAAATCAGCATTTAACCGTGGGTCTCTCCCTAAGGAGAAATTATTTTATTAGCGCCCACGGTGCGTTTTGCAGAAAGAGAGTTTAGTCCGCTTGCCGAGAGCAAAAGCTCTCCGCGCTGCTTGAAGAAGCTATTTTTCAGGGGGTCATCAATGAAACGAGTGCTTATTCTAATCGCCGGGTTGCTGGCTTTTCCGCTACCTGCCCTCGCAACACCGACGTACCATATTCTCACTGAATCGGATCCCGGTGGCCTGAACAACGTAAACCTGTTCGGATTCGAGAACCTGACCGATCTCATAAACCTGAACAACCCAAGCAGCGCGTCTATAAACAGCCTGGCGCCAGGCATCAGCATCTCCGGCCTGACTTACGACGGTAGCCGCTACCACATCATTACCGAGTCGGACCCCGGTGGCCTGAACAATGTAAACCTCTTCAGCTTCGACAGCCTGACCGACCTCATAAACCTCAACAATCCCAGCAGCGCGTCCATAAACGGCCTGGCACCGGGCATCAGCATCTCCGGCCTGACCTACGACGACAGCCAGTACCGTATCATGACCGAGTCTGACCCCGGTGGCCTGAACAATGTAAACCTCTTCAGCTTCGGCAGCCTGACCGACCTCATAAACCTCACCAATCCCAGCAGTGCGTCCCTAAACGGTCTGGCACCGGGCATCAGCATCTCCGGCCTGATGACCATTCCCGAAGACCCGCCGCAAACCCAGGTTCCGGAGCCACAGACATTCTTGCTGTTCGGTTTCGGGCTCGCGGGAATACTGTTCGGTCGCCGCCGGGTGCAGACACAAACGCAGTCGTCCGGCTACGCCGTCAGGTCGTCTTCGTAAGCAAAGATGCCTGGCGTCCCGCCGGTGTGGATAACGATCAAGGCACCCTCTCCCTCTGCTCGTTTCGCTGCTGAGATAAAGCCCGCCATTGTCTTGCCGGAATAGACAGGGTCGAGCATCAGAGCCTCGGTGCGGGCGGCCAGACGGATGGCCTCGATGACCTCCTCGCTGGCCCGGCCATAGCCCGGTGCCAGGAACGCATCGGTCACGACGACATCCTCCGCGGAAACGCTGTTCTCGATCTGCAACAGTTCAGCGATCTCGACGCAGCGCTGTGAGATACGCGGCCCCTGTGCAGCAGCGTCGCGGCGCACACAGATTCCCGTCACCGGGATTGATGAACCCAAGGCCCTCAGGCCAAAAAGCAATCCGGCGTGCGTGGCACCGCTGCCCGAAGCCACGAAGATCTCGTCAACGCAAAGATCCGTCTCGTCGATCTGCTGCAAGAGTTCCTGAGCCGCAACGACGTAGCCAAGCGCGCCCAAAGGCGCGTGGCCGGGCGCGAGCGGAATAATGTAGGGCTTGCGCCCGGCCTGACGCAGTTCATCGGCGATCTCACCCAGCCTGCGGTCGGCACCGGCTTCGTCTTCACCTTCCGGGTAGAAATGCAGGGTCGCGCCGAGGATGCGCTCAATGAGCACATTGCCGGAATTGCGGTAACGCGGATCCTGCTTGGTGACGCGTTCCTCCCACTGGATATGGCAATCCATACCGAGCTTACGGGCGCCGGCCGCGGTCAAACGCGCGAAGTTGGATTGCACCGCGCCGGTGATCAGAACCGTGTCCGCACCCTGGGCCTGCGCTTCGCCGAGATAGAATTCCAGTTGGCGGACCTTGTTGCCGCCGAACGCCAGGTCGGTCAGATCGTCGCGCTTGACCAACAAAGGGCGCGAAGTGCCGCAAGCCGACGCCAGGTTCGGCATGACCTCCAAATGTGTCGGGGCGCGGAACAGGACTGCACGCGGCAGATCAGCCAGTCTGCCCAGCGCCGGATCTGTTATTCCTGTTTCCGTCATAGTCCCACCAGAGGTTTGAGCGAATCGTAGAAGAGCCCGGCAACGGTCGAAATCAGAACAAACGCCAGGAACCAGCGAAAGACCGCTTCCGTAACGCGGCGTACCAACAGCCTGCCAACCATGATACCCGCCAGCGTCGCGGGCGCCAGCCCAAGGCAGAGCCACACCGTATCCAGCTCCAGACCAACCAGAAACCATTGCAGGATAAAAGCCGCGGGATAGGTGAAGAGCAGAAGAGCCAGAACCGTCGCGCGCACTGTATCCTTGGCATGCCCCGCCCCGGACATCCATGCGGCCGGGATCGGGCCCGGCATGGCCAGGCTGCTGTTCATAGCGCCGGAAACAAAGCCCATAGAGAACGGCCAGGGTCCGGCGACCAGCGGCGCCTTGGCAGGAGCGCTGGCCGCCCCCGTAGCCGCGTTTCTCTTGCGTCCCTGATTATGACTGTGCAGGACAAAAAACAGCGTGCCGAGCACCGTAAGACCGGCCAGAAACTTGAGCAGGTCGATTGAAACCAGAAAGTAAACGACGCCCCCAAGCGGGATGCCGATCACACTGCCCTTTGCGAAGACCTTCAGAAGATCGCCCTGGACCGAACCACGCAGACCCGGCACCAGCACGGCACAGATCAACCAACTCTGCAGCACACTGATCTGGATCGCGGCCGGTGAGTTCAGAACCAGCAGAAGTACCGGCCCGGCGATGATGCCAAAGCCGATCCCCGTCGCAGCCTGAAGCATCGACGCGCTGAAAAAGGCAATCGCCAGAAGAAGGAGATCTTGTTCCAAGGGAGCAGGGACCGACGAGAAGGATGGGTAAAGCGTGACCGATCTTGGCAGTGTGAGAGACCCAAGGAAAGCCCTGCATGCAGATCAGGTCCTATGCCGAGATGGCATATCTGGACCAGCGCGTGTTCATAGGGAATTGCCCAAGGCGATGTCTTGTCTCGACCAACCCGCTCTCACAGTGTGAATCCGGCCCAGCCTCCTGTACTTGAAGTGAGCTCTCAGAGTAATCGTGCCAGGGTCAAATCTGGTCGTCGATCTGAATGCCGCATAGCGAATCGTCGGTTCCGCAGGCTATACTCGACCCGTTGTTTTCGAGGCATCATAAAGATCGCGATTAATTTTACGACAGCACCTCTCCAAAAGGCAGAGCGCTGGGTGCCTTGCCTGTCAGGCTTCGCACGGCATTCGCGACGGCTGCGCCTGTCATCGGGACGCCGATCTCACCGGCGCCGCTAGGATGCGCACCGGATTCCAGAATCTGCACTTCGATCTCAGGGATTTCGTCAATTCGAATTGGCTCGTAGTCATAGAAATTGTTCTGGTCGATCACACCCCCTGTGAAGGTCGTGCGCTCGCGCATCAAACTCGAAAGTCCAAAGAGTATCCCGCCTTCGACCTGCGCACGGGTATTCTGTGGGTGGATCGCGATACCGGGATCGACGGCAGCCCAAAAGCGGTGCACGTGGACCCGGCCGTCTTCGACAGACACCTCCGCGACACCGGCTCCCATGGTCGCTTTGTAGCCGGCGAAGGAAAGACCGAGAGCGCGGCCTTCGGGTGCTATGGCTGTGGCGAAATTCGACATCTCCACAACGGCGTTCAGAACCGCAAGACCGCGCGGACTCTCGCGCAGCAAGCGGCGTCGAAAGGCGACCGGGTCGCTGCCGGCGGCCCGTGCCAACTCATCCAAAAAGCACTCGCGTGCGAAGCAGTTTGGGCCCCAGCCGATTCCACGCCAGGCCGCGACACGCGAACGACGCGGTGTCAGAATATGTTCCGCGCGAAAATCCGGGATCGCATAGTCCGTGCTTTCAGCGCCCTCCATGACCAGAAGGTCGCGCCGGACCTTCGGGTTCCAGCGCCTGGGAAAAGCAAATTCCATAATGGATGGAGCGGCAACCCGGTGCCGCATCGCCGTGACATTACCAACCGCATCGAGAACAGCGTCCAAGCGGTGTGCTGTGGGGGGCCGCAGCCAGGCGTTTTTTACATCGTCCTCGCGCGTCCACATCAACTTCACCGGCCGTCCGGCATGACGCGAAAGCAATAGAGCGTCCCGCAGCAGGTCTCGTGCAAAGACAGTGCGCCGCCCGAAGCTGCCGCCCATCTGCGTCGCATGCATTCTAATGCGGTCCGGCGTCGTTCCGAGCACCCCGGCAGCAACGCCGATCGAGACGCTTTGACTTTGACTCCCAAGCCAGACGTCCGCACCGAGACCGTCATCATCGACTGAAGCAACAGCGTTCAGAGGTTCCATCTGGGCGTGATAGACATGGACTGTCTGGTATTGCGCCGTGTGGATTCGACCGCCTGCCGCAAGCGCCTTCGCCGCATCGCCGCGCTCTTCCCAGACGATGACGTCACCTTCGCCTGTTTTCGCGGCACTGATCAGCTCCGACATCTCCAGGCTGCTGTCGGCATTGCGAAAACCTGAGGTCTCGGTCCACTCCACCTGCAAGAGGTCGCGTGCTGCAAGAGCGCTTTCCCAGGTCTCAGCCAAGACCGCGACACTGTTTCGTAGGGGAACGATGTCCGTCACGCCGGCAACCTGCCGCGATGCCTCGTTCGAAACCAGGCTCGGCGTTTCACCCTCGACCGGCGCGAGAAGCTGCGCGGCATACAACATGCCGGGCAAGCGCACATCTATTGAGTAGAGGGACTCTCCCCGCGTTTTGGCAGGAATGTCGAGCCGCTCTTTATCTGTTCCGATAACCCGCCAGTCTGTCCGCGGTTTCAACTCGAGTTCGCTCACCTGCTCAATCGCCGCCGAAGGGGCAGGAAGGCGAATGACTTCACCATAACCAAGCCGCTCTCCGTCCGCTTTGACGACATGACCTGCATCGGTCGATAGGCTTTCGGGCGCAACGTCCCAGTGCGCCGCCGCGGTCCGTATCAGCACCCGGCGCGCGTTCGCGCCTGCCAGTCGCAGCGCCGTAAAATACCCCTCGACCGAGGAACTGCCGGCGGAGAAGAGCATTCCACCAAAACTCGGATTACCGAAGATCCCGTCCGGGTCCGCACTGACCTGTTCGACCGAAACTCTACTCCAATCCGCATCAAGCTCTTCTGCAACGATCATCGGCAAGGATGTGTTGACGCCTTGTCCCATTTCAGCCGCGCCAAAGCGGATCAGAATCGAGCCATCTGTATGGATCACGACCCATCCATTAACGTCGGTTTCATCTGCCGGCTTTGCCTCGGCAGAGCCGCCGAACAGAGCGACGCCGCCGCTCGCGAGAAGGGCGAAACCCACGGTCCCGGTTCCCGCCAGAAAGGCACGGCGTGTTGGACTGATGTTTTGCGAATTCATGATCAAGCCTCCTTGACGGCGCGTTCGATGGCGCGGAGGATCCGCGGATAGGTTCCGCAGCGGCATAGGTTGGCGGACATCTCATCCAAGATGTCCTGACGGTTCGGTTCCGGGTTGCGCGCCAACAGCGACGCGGCCCGCATGATCTGACCGGACTGGCAATAGCCGCACTGGGGAACCTGCTCGGCCATCCAGGCCAGTTGCAGAGGATGATCTCCATTTTCAGACAGGCCCTCGATGGTTGTGATCCGGTGCCCGGCGGCGGCTTCGACGGAAAGCTGACAAGCGTACGCCGCCTCTCCATCGATATGAACCGTGCAGGCTCCGCACATTCCGGCACCGCAGCCAAACCGGGTGCCGGTCAGTCCCAAGTGTTCCCGCAACGCCCACAGCAGGGGCGTTTCAGCTGCGCATTCAACTTCGAAGGTCTCGTTGTTGACGCTGAGTTGAACCATGTCGTCGTCCTTTCCGATTGTGAAGGTGCCGCTGTTCCGCACCTCTCACCCTGTCTCTCCGGATTAGATGACACCTGCCAACTCTTTCGATAAGAGTTACATTCCTAATCAGTCTGTGAAGGAAAACTTAATAATGCGCCAAGCCAAGCTCGCTGACCTGGAGGCTTTCGCCGCGGTTGCGCGGGCACGGAACTTCCGCCGCGCGGCCACAGAGCGCGGCGTGTCCGCTTCGGCCTTAAGTCAGACAATTCGGAATTTGGAGGAACGGCTTGGCACACGTTTGCTGAACCGCACCACGCGCAGCGTCGCGCTCACGCCGGCTGGCGAGACGCTTTTCCATCGGCTCGAACCTGCATTTGCCGATATCGGTGACGCACTGGACGAGGTCCAGAGCCTTAACGGCGAACCGACGGGACAGGTACGGATCAACGCCCCGGCACCAGCCATCGAGGCCATCTTCGCGCCGATCATGTCGGAGTTCCTTCACCGTCACCCATGCATTTCGCTCGAGCTCATTGCCGACGCCAGCTATGTCGACATCGTCGCCGAAGGGTTTGACGCCGGTGTCCGTTTCGGACAGGAAGTCGCGCAGGACATGATTGCCACCCTGATCGGCCCTCCCCTCGAATACGTGGTCGTGGGCGCGCCGGCTTATTTCGCGGCCCATGGCATTCCCAAACATCCCAGGGAGTTGCGAAACCAGGATTGCATTCGCCAACGATTTCCAGGCGGCGCCATCTTCAAATGGCATTTTTCGCAGGATGGGGAAGAAATCAGTTTCGCGCCCGAAGGGCGGCTAACGGTGAATGACGCACACCATGCAATCCGCGCGGCGCGAGAGAATGCCGGTGTCGCAAGGGCTCCCCTTCAATATGTCGAATCGGACCTTGAGGCCGGGCGCTTAAGAAGGGTGCTTGCCGCCTGGTCCCCTCCGCTTCCGGGCTGGTACCTGTACTACCCAAGTCGACGCCAGACGCCACCGGCGTTCAAGGCGCTGTTAGAGTTTCTCAAGGAGCGTTCCCGGCGGGATGCTGCCAGCCAACGTGCGACGGAATCCTAAGCGGCTCACGAGAGCTGAGTCTGCTCCGTCTTGCCCTCACCTTTGCGCATCTCCAACTTCCGCGCCAACACGTAGAAAACAGGCGTCAGGATGATGCCGAAGAAGGTCACGCCGAGCATGCCGGAGAAGACCGCGATGCCGATGGACTGACGCATTTCCGAACCCGCACCGCTGGAAAGCACCAGAGGCACGACGCCCATGATAAAGGCGAAGGAGGTCATCAGGATCGGGCGCAGACGCAGTCGGCTGGCTTCGATCGCCGCCTCAATCAGGCTCCGGCCCTCACGCTCAAGCTCACGTGCGAACTCGACGATCAGGATCGCGTTCTTTGACGCGAGCCCCGCCAGCACGAAGAGGCTGATCTGGGTGAAGATGTTGTTGTCACCTCCGGTCAGATAGACACCGATCAAGGCCGAGAGCATCGACATGGGCACGATCAGGATCACCGCGAGGGGCAAAGCCAGGCTCTCGTACTGCGCGGCGAGCACCAGGAACACCAGCAGGATACAGAGCGGGAAGATAAAGATCGCCGTATTACCGGCCAGGATCTGCTGATAGGTCAGTTCGGTCCACTGAAAGTCCATGCCCGGCGGCAGGGTTTCTTCCAGAATTCTGGTCATGGCCGCCTGGGCCTCACCACTCGAATAGCCCGGTGCCGCATTGCCGTTCAGATCGGCGGAGCGGAAGGCGTTGTAGCGCATGGTGGTATCCGGACCAAAGGTCTCCGATACCGTCACAACCGAACCCAGAGGCACCATCTGTCCCGCGGCGTTGCGGGTCTGCAGCTGTGCGATGCTTTCCGGTGTCGAACGGAAGGGTTTATCCGCCTGGGCGATGACCTGATAGGTGCGGCCAAAGCGATTGAAGTCATTCACGTAGAGTGAGCCGAGATAGATCTGCATGGTGCGGAAAATCTCGTCCACCGGAATGCCCAGGCGCTCGGCCTTGGTCCGGTCCACATCGGCAAAGAGCTGCGGCATATTGATGTTGTAACTGGAGAAGACACCGGTCAGCTCGGGCGCGCCCCAGGCCTTGCCCTGCACCTGCTTCATGACATCGTCCAGTGCCCGGTAACCCTGATCGCTGCGATCCTGGACCTGCAGCTTAAAGCCACCGATTGTGCCCAGGCCCTGTACCGGCGGCGGCGGGAAAATCGCAACGAAAGCATCTTCGACGCCGGCGAACTTCTGTTGCAGGCTTTGCGCGATGGCCCCGCCCGAAAGCGAGGGATCCTTCCGTTCATCAAAGTCATCCAGCGTCACAAAAACGATACCTGCGCTGGAGCTGTTGACGAAACCGTTGATCGAGAGTCCCGGAAAGGCCACGGCACTGGTCACGCCCGGTTCCGCGAGGGCCACGTCGGACATGGCCCGCATGACCTCTTCAGTCCGTTCCAGCGTTGCACCCTGCGGCAGCTGCGCAAAGCCCACGAGGTACTGCTTGTCCTGGAGCGGAATAAAGCCCGGTGGCACCATCTGAAAGCCCTGATAGGTCGCGCCAAGCAACAGCGCGTAGAGCGTCATCATAATCCCCTTGCGTCCGACGAAGACGCCCACGCCCTTGGCATAGACCGATGTCGCACGCCCGAAGAAACGATTGAAGAGCCGGAAGAACCAGCCGAAGACGAAATCCATCGCCCGGGTCAGAATATCTTTCGGTGCATCTTTGCCCTTCAGCAAAATGGCGGAAAGTGCCGGGCTCAGAGTGAGCGAGTTGATGGTCGAGATGATGGTGGCAATGGCGATGGTCAGGGCGAACTGCTTATAGAACTGGCCCGTCAATCCGCTGACGAAGGCGATCGGCACGAAGACGCCCGTGATAACCAGCGAGGTGGCGATGATCGGCCCCGTCACCTCTTTCATGGCGGCGATGGTAGCTTCGCGCGGCTTCAAACCTTCGGCGATGTTGCGCTCGACATTCTCCACCACGACGATGGCGTCATCGACCACAATACCGATGGCCAGAATTAGGCCGAAGAGCGAGAGCACATTGATCGAAAAGCCAAAGGCGAGCATCAGCCCAAAGGTGCCGACGATCGAAACCGGCACAGCCAGCAAAGGAATGATCGACGCCCGCCAGGTCTGCAGGAACACAATGACCACCACCACGACCAGCGCCAAAGCTTCCAGCAATGTCATAATCACAGACTCGATGGACTTCTGCACAAAGACCGTCGGATCATAAACGATGCTGTAGTCGACGCCTTCCGGGAAGGACTCGGCAAGCTCCGCCATGGTCGCCCGTACACCGCTGGAGATATCCAGAGCATTGGCGCCCGGCGAGGCAAAGATCGGAATGGCGACGGCGGGTTTGTTGTCCAGCAGCGAGCGCAGGGAATACTGCTGAGAATCCATCTCCAGTCGCGCGATATCGCTAAGTCGCACAATCGTGCCATCCTCGTCGCGCTTCACGATGATCCGGGCAAACTCCTCGACAGACTGCAGGCGTCCCTTGACGTTGATCGGCAACTGGACCTGGATTCCATTGTCGTAGGGCGGTCCGCCAATCTGACCGGCAGCGACCTGAACGTTCTGACGGCGAATCTGATCCAGGACTTCCGAGGCGGTCATGTTGCGTTCCGCGATCTGGTCCGGGTTCAGCCAGATCCGCATGGCGTAGTCGCCTGAACCGAACAGCCGAACCTGCCCCACACCCTTAACCCGCGCCAGGGCATCCTTGACGTTCAGAGTTCCGTAGTTGCGCAGATAGAGCATGTCATAGCGCTCGTTCGGCGAACGCAGATGCACCACCATGGTCAGATCAGGCGAGCTTTTGATCACCGTGACGCCGAGCTGGCGCACGACTTCGGGCAGACGCGGCAGGGCCTGGGACACCCGGTTTTGAATTTTCTGCTGCGCCAGATCCGGATCGGTTCCGATTTCAAAGGTAATGGTCAGCGAGAGATTGCCATCGGTCGTCGCCAGGGAACTCATATAGAGCATACCCTCGATCCCGTTGATCTGCTCTTCCAGCGGGGTCGCAACGGTCTCGGCGATCACCGAGGGGTTGGCGCCCGGGAACTGCGCCTGCACCACCACCGACGGCGGGGCGACCTCGGGATACTCCGAGATCGGCAGGTTCAACATCGCGATCAGGCCGCCGATCAGGATAAGGATCGACACCACGCCGGCGAAGATCGGCCGGTCGATGAAAAAACGTGGGAAATTCATGGGAACGATCTCTCCTGGGATCCGCGCTTTGGTACTTTGCCGGGATCCCATGGCAGTCAGATACTGCGTCGGGCGGCAGATAAAGACTCATGTGCTCGAAGCATACGAGCGGCTCGTGAACTGTTTAAATGCAAAAGGCGCAAATCCGGGCGCTCCGCCGAAGCAGTAAAAGCGTCCGAATTTTGCGCTCTTTACGTCCTGATGGGATTAAACCCAATCAGATTATTGCAGGTCGGGGCACACACTAGTTTGAGGGATCAGCCTTCACGGACTCGCTGGTTTCCGAGAGCTGGGTCGAATCTGCTGTTTCAGGCAGGATCGGCGTAACGGGAACGCCCGGACGCACCTTCATAAGACCGCCCAGGATCACCTGGTCACCTGTTTCCAGCCCCCGGGTGATCACCCGCTTGCCATCGACCGTCGCGCCCAGCGCAACTTCGCGATATGCGACCGTGCCGTCTTCACCGATCAGATAAACGAACTTGCGGTCCTGGTCAGTGCCGATATCGCCTGGATTCAGCAGCACCAGCTCCTCAACCTTGGAGCCGCCGAGACGGACCTCGGCAAACATACCCGGCAGCAGACTGCCGTCATCGTTTGAGAAGATGGCCCGCGCACGGATTGTGCCTGTGGCCGGGTCAATCTGATTGTCGAAGCTTTGGATATGACCACGGTAGGTGCGCAGCTCACCGGCGTCGATCATCAACTCGACGGGGAGCTTGCTGACCGCACCGCCATCTTTTGCCAACTCATGCACGTAGCGCAGATAGCTGCGTTCATCGACATCAAAGTCGGCATAGATTTCATCGGTCGAAACGATCGACGTCAGGACAGGTGCATTGGAACCGGCCTCGACCAGGTTGCCGGCGGTAATCTCTGCCCGGCTTAAGCGTCCGCTGATGGGAGCCTTTACATAGGCGTAGTTCAGATCGATCTCGGCCTGAACCAACTTGGCCTTTGCACTGTTGACCCGGCTGACCGCGACCGTGTGGTCGCTGACCCGCTGATCCCGAACAGACTTGGAGACATGGCCCTGTTTCACCAGCCGTTCCGCACGGACGCGCTGCTTCTTGGCAAGCCGCAGCGTGTGACCGGCCGCGTTGAGATCAGCCTTGGCCTCTTCGACCGCCGCCTCGTAAGGGCGCGGATCGATGACCACAAGAATATCGCCCTTGGTGACGGTCTGACCGTCTTCAAAGCGGATTTCCTGGATCGTGCCACTGACCTGCGGGCGCAATTCGACCTGATCGATCGCCGAAAGCCGCCCGGAGAATTCGCTCCAGAGTCTGACCGACTTCGTCTCGACGGAAGAGACCTTTACAGGCATGGCCTGAGGCGCGGTCTGCGCAACTGCGGGCGCCGCACCGATAGACTCGATCAGGTAAGGCTTCAGGAGATAACCGCCTGCTGCGACGGCCCCGATCAGGGTGACGGCGATCGTAGCCGTTTTGAGTTTAGACCCAGCGCTCATCTCACACTTCCTTTCGGGGAGTCCCGATCAGTACACTGATCAGTTTAGTTTCTAGCACTAGAGGTAGAAACCGATCGGTATGTTGTCAATGGAAAGGCGCATTTTTTTTCGGGGACTAGCTATGCGTTTAATGCATTTGAATGCCGAAAGCGCAGTTTCACGCGGCATCCGCCGGAGAAGACACAGGAACTTCAGAGCCTTCGGTCCGGTAAGCCTCCTTCAGATCAAGCAAGCGGTACAGGCCTTCACGAAGATCCGCCCGCACGGCATTCAGAGAATTCATAAGACGGCCATAGACCAGCAGCCCCTGAACAAAGTGGTGCAGGAATCTGGCAACCTGATCGATATCCGGATTGCCCTTCAGGGCGCCTTCTGCCTTGAGATTACGCACCAGCGCGACCGAGTAGCGCTGCATGTGGTCTTCCATCTCCCGGGCCGCCAGACGAATCTTTTCCTCATCAATTCCGGCCTGCCCGCCGGAGGTAAAGAAAGGACAACCCGCCACCTCCATGTCTTTGGAGGAACATTCATTTATCTGCTTGTGGATGATCAGCTGAATGAGGTTCTCGAGCTGCTCCAGGGGGGTAAAGGACGGAGAATAGATCGCATCCAGATCCCGCTTCATGGACTCCCAATAATGCCGGGATGCCGCAATATAGAGATCAGCCTTGCTCTCGAAATGATGGTAAAAGGCCCCTTTGGTCACACCGGCCTGTTTACAGATTTCATTGACGCCCACGCTGCTGTAGTTGCTTTGCCAGATCAGGCCCGTCGCCGTTTCGAGCAGTTTATCTCTTGTCTCAGCAGCATTTCTCATCTCATCAGCCTCGTCAGAACCGAACCATCACCGGCCACCAGGAGCGAGAGCCGATGCAGGACTAAGTCCTGTTAAAGAGATAGCATACCGATCGGTATCTTCAAGCCTTTCCCGGGAAAGTATTGGAATTTCGTAAGTAGGCTCGTTGCGGCGGGTGGTCAGTTTTCAGCGATCAGCCGAGCGCCCACAAGTCCGAAGACCAAGCCTGCCCGACGAGCAAACCAGCGATTGGCACAGAGATAGACATCTCGCGCTGTCAGCGACGGGAGGGTCGCGGCAGCAAGACCATATCACCCGATTTCAATCACTGGAATCAGATCCAGCGGAAAACGAGAGAAGCAGAGAGGTTCTTAACCATATGAATTCAAATGGATTATCGTTAATTTCTGCCCTAATAGCTTTCAGTCACCGAAAGGAGTCGGTTTTCCTTACAGGTAATGCTGCAGCGCAAACATCAGGCTTCCCAACACACAATATAGTTAATCCGCAATCCCTTATGGCGTGTAACTTTATCGCACACACCCATTTAAAGTGGTTTTCGTCGGAAAGTCTTACAGAACAGCGGAAGATTCGTATGCACGCCCCTAGTGGGCAACCAGCAATTCACTGATTTTTAACGATTTTTTGAAAACGGCACGCGAATTGCTCTTTATGTCCCATCGGCACTTTAGGAATGCAGATAAAAGGGACGACATCATGCGAGTGCTCGCAACAAACATTTCAGCCGGATTGACGGCTGCCACTCTCGCCGCTGCCGCACTGGTCGGCTTCATGGCAACCGGGCTTACCTCGTCACCAGCGCAGGCCGCTGCCATGCAGGATCACCTCTGCGCGACAGCCGGAAGCCAGTGTCGGGAAACAACCGGGACGCCCTCAAGGAAGAAGTCACCGAACCTGGCCGCCCGGGCCCTGTCCAACAAGGTACTGATGGACGTCATGCTGGGAAACGCCAAATCGAACCCGGACCTCACCGTTGGCTGTGGCGTGTCGGGCATATGCGTAACCCTGATTCCCGAGCAACCGGACGATCCCGACCACGTTGGGGTTCCCGGCGTTCTGACCCTGACCAGCGATTCCGGGTCCGGACCGCAGAGCTTCTCCGGCCCCTTCGTTGATACAGCCTTTATTGCCGGCTCGCCCGCGACCAGTTCTTTCGCGAGCATCCCAGGTCGTGGTTCCCCGGCGGGACGCTTCGTCGCGCGTGCAGCCTCGCCAGGATCGGCCGGAACCAATGGACCAAGCAGTGGCGGCGGTGGCACAGGTGACGGGGGTTCGAACGGCGGCGGCGGAAACGGTGGCGGTGGAAACGGCGGCGGTGGAAACGGCGGTGGCGGAAACGGTGGTGGCGGAAACGGTGGCGGTGGAAACGGTGGCGGCGAGGGCGACAACGCAGGAAACGGCAATCCGGATGAGAATGGCAATGGTGACGGCCCCAATGTATCCAATCCAGGACCGCAGGACCCAATTATTGTCGTATTCGAGCCGGCAGATCCGATCAGAGTGCCCGAGCCCTCGACGCTCTTCATCTTCGGTTTCGCGCTGCTCGTCATGGCAGGGTTCGGTGCACGGCAGACACAGGCGGCAACCAACCACAACCAGGCTAAGCGGGCGCGTCGCTGAGGCGGCCTGGCTCACGACCCTACGAGCAACTGAATGCGGGGCGGCACGGCAACATCCGTCCGCCCCGTTTCAGATTCTTGCGTAAGACTCTCCGGACGCAGAAAATCCAGCACACCGCCCTCATCAGAGCTTCAGCCTTCGCGAAGATCCGGTGCAGTACCACTGAGAAAGATATCGACCGCCGCCGCGACCGTCTTCCTGACGGTGGCCTTTGCCGGCTTGCGGGCCAGGAGAACCGCCCTGAGATGCACATCTCCCCGCACCATTCCCAGAAACTGCTCGGCAGCGCGTTGGGGGTCCTCTATCTGCAACACGGCCTGCGCCTTCTGATCCCGGAAAAAAGCAGCAAGATTGGCGCTGGCCCGGCCCGGACCGTTGCTGAAAAAAGTCTGTGCCAGTTCCGGAAAGTGCGGCGCTTCGGCAACCATGTTCCGATAGAGTGCGAGCCCTTCTGGGGATAAGAGAACGCCAAGATAGCGCTCACCCATCGTGGTCAGGGTCTCCCTGATGCCACCATCCCCGAGCGGTGGCCGGAGAGCAGCCAGCACCCGATCCGACACGTTGCCTACAATGGCCGCGAAAAGTTCGTCCTTGCTGCGGAAATACTTGTAGAGCGTGCGTTTCGAACCGCCGGTTCTGGCCAGCACGGCATCCATGCTAGCCCGCCCGTAGCCTTCCTCGAAAAAGATTTCCGTCGCCGCCGCGAGGATTTCGGCGCGCTTGGCCGCTTGCCGCCGCGCATGCCCATCGGGAATTTCGTCCAAAGTCCTTCTCCTGCTCTGGCGGAACTGAAAGTCGCTACAAGGCGCACGACCACGCCCCACCACCATCGCTTGACAGGTACAGCATCGTACCCATATTTGTAAACGGTACTGTACCGTACCATTTAAAAATATACTCAAGGAATCGGACATGTCTGCAGAAAGCACATGCGCACGCCCCGGCCAAAGCATCGTCACGAAGATCGACAAACTTCCTGTCCCCAAGACCCTCACTCTCGAAACTGCGCACAAGTCGAAGGAAGGCCTGGATCTGGAAGTACACGTTCTGGCCGAGCTCCTGCCCGGTCCCGGTCTGGTGAAGCGTGGCTACGTAAAACCGAACATCCCGGGTTTCGGTGCCTTCGAGCTGCGCTGCGATGAAGGCACGAGCATCGGAGGGACGGATACAGCGCCCGCGCCCCTGTCGTATCTAGCCGCCGGTATCGCCTTTTGCTTCCTGACACATCTGAAAGGCTATGCGGAGATCGAGAATCTGAAGGTCTCGTCGATCAGGATAGAACAGAGAATGAAGTTTCAGTCCCGGATTCCGGGCATGACGACAGCCAAAGACGCGAGCCGTCATATGGTTGGGCTATCGAAAGGCGTTGAAACCTTCGTCCACATTGAAAGCGACGAAACGCCAGCCACGATCGCACTTATGGTCAAGGTCGCCGAGAAGGCCTGCATGGCGGCGCAAACGGTCGTTAACGCCGTGCCTGCGTCGACGATTGTGATCAACAACGGCGAAGGCATTTGATCGCGGCGGCGCGCCTGGAGAGCTCCTACCCGGGTGCGCCGCTACCCCACTTCCCATCACTCTTTTGCGCGCAGCGCCAATGCGCAGGACGAAGACATGAACAAGTACCAGGACACCAACAGATTTCTTAAAGATGTGAGCGCAAGCAGCCATGTGGCCCTGCTGTTCGGTCTTTACAGCCTGTTGTTGCTGTTGGTTTCATCCCCGAGCGCCGCGAACTGGATCCATGCCGACCCGGTTATGAAGATTTTCCCCAGGACAGTGACACTCTGGGGAACACCGATTCTATCGCTGCTCCTCTTTCTTATCTGGCGCGCGATAAAGCCGTTGTCACCGCAAGAGCTCGCGGTGTCACTCAAGGCGGCGATTGGCGGCTGTGTCACGGTGATTGCTGCATTACTCGTTCTACGGCTGGCGGTCGGCCCGCAATTACCGGCCTTCATTCCGCCTGAGGAAAGTGTCAAACCGGGATACCTGCTCGGCATGGCAACCGGTCTGACTGAGGAGATGGTCATGCGGCTGATCCTGACGCCGATCTTATTCGTCGGTCTGCGGCGATGGTTCGGGTTCCATAAGGCCGTGCTCACGAGCATTGCGATCGCGTCGCTGGGCTTTGCCCTCTGGCACGAGTTAGGCAGTATCCAAGATCCCTTCATACTGCAGCATTTCGCGACCCGTTTCATGGTGCCCGGCGTGGTCATGGGCCTCGCGGTGTTTTACATCAGCCCGGTTTTTCTGGTCACACTGCACTGTGCCGCGCACATCGTGATCCCGCTGCTTTTCATTTAGGGCCTTGAGACCGCCTCCGCCCGGGCATCGTGGGATTTTACAGCCAGTCGTTGAAACCCGTCATGTGAGGAAAATAGCAGTCTAATGCCGGGAGGCTGCAAAAATACATAGTGTTTTTGCGGCCTTACGGCTTCTGCCCGGAACTCTTTGGCGCTAAAACAAGGCCAATAGTTATTTTCTCGCAAGGTAAGAGAATTTCTCTGAATAGTACGGTCGGATTTTATTGACCGGAAATCGATAGCGCAGCACAGCCGTTTTTCGCGGCGCATTCGGTGACAGATTTTGACCGGCTTTACGCTGCTTGAATAGTTGCTCTGGCAAGCGCTGAGCAAAGCCAAAGCGTTTAGATAATCAGGAAGACTGAATATGATCGCATTGTTGGTACCCCTTGTCCTGGCCGCCGGATCGGCGGGTCTTTTCGCCGGGGTGATTGTTCATAACCAGATCAACCCGAACTATCTGACAGCCCTGACCGTGCCGATCACCAACGTCGCAATTCTGATCATTGCCCTGCTGAGCCTGGCGATGGCGGTCGCAGCCCACCAGATGAGTGAGAACCCGGCCTTGAGCAGGTCGACACTGTTGTTTTCCATCGGTTACTTCGCGAGTGTCGCCGCGCTCATGCCCCTCTCGAGCATGGGGTATCTGAGCAGGCTCTCCTGAAGGGGGCTTCCGTGTTTAATCAGGCGCAAGTTTTCTAATGCAAGACATCAGTTATCGTCGTTTGAGAAGTCATATCCGCCGATCTATCCTCGCCGTAGCAAGGGCTTACCATGAGGATTAAAAAAGATGATCACCTGCTATGTGCGATACACGATTGATCCCTACAAGCGCGCAGAGTTTGAGCGTTACGGCAGGATGTGGATCCCATTGGTTCAACGTCACGGTGGGCAGCATCACGGCTACTTCCTGCCGGATGAAGGGGCGAACAATATCGGGCTGGCCCTGTTCAGCTTTCAGAGCCTTGCAGATTATGAAGTGTACCGGACAAAGATTCTCGACGACCCGGATTGCGTAGCCGCATTCAAGTTCGCTGAAGATACCCGCTGTATTCTGAGCTATGAGCGCAGTTTCTTTAAGCCACTGCTTGAGGGGTAGTTGAGCGCTATCCGACTTCACCGCGGATGATTTCGAAACCCTCGTTGCGAGTGGGCGGCACAAAATAGGCGGTAATCAGATCGAAGTCTTCGTCACTGGGGGCGAAGCCGTGCGTCCCCTCCAGGTTCCGCTGTCTTAGTCTTGCTTTGCAGGTCGCATCCGGTACATCGAGATAGTATAGCCGATGGGCCGCGCCCGCGGCTTCGCACAAACCTCGCAGCCACGCGCGCTGCTGCAGCGTGTTGGCGGGAAAATCCAGTACGACCGAAAGCCCGGCGCATAGAAGCGCCTCGACATGGGGCCCCATCACTTCTTTAAGACGCGCGGAACAGCGGATGTAGTCTTCCAGGCAAATGATCTCCCCAGGGTAGAGCCGCGAGAGCCAAGAATCCTCGCTGATCAGGAGGCTGCGCTCTTCGGCCGAAATGCGCGCAGCCAATGTGGATTTACCCGCGGCGATCTTGCCGCAGAACAGATGCAGTGTCGGCTGGTTCCCTGACATCCTCTATCGCTCTCTATTCCGTCTCGCGCCTTTTGCTTCATCTCGGCGTCCTTTTGCCGGTCACTGGCGATCAGCGCCCTGATCAAAGGCCATTCGCGCATGGGCCACTTGAGCAGACCCTCCTGAATACCCCGATGCGGGGCGCTAGAATTAACGCTCCATCACCGCGACCCGGATACCCAGGAAAATCAGCAGCCCTCCGAAAACCCGGTTCACAATCGCCTGGCTCCGCACCAGCGTCTTTCGGATGATGCCGAGATTCAGTGTGTAGACAAAGAACAGCCAGAAGGCCGCACTGACCAGCATCATGGAGAGCACCAGGACCAGAGTTGCGCTCTCAGAGGTTTCCGGCGTAATGACCATGGTGAAAACACCGAGGTAAAACAGCGTTCCCTTAGGGTTTAAAATGTTGTTCATGAAGCCCTGCAGGAACCAGGTCCGCGCCGCCCGCGGGCTTGGTGCCTCTTCGACTTCCAGCGGCGCGCCTTTGGAAAGGAAACTCATCACCCCGAGATAGATGAGATAGGCCGCGCCGAGATACTTGAGGATGGTGAAAGCAAGGATACTCTGCGAGATCAGCCAACCAACACCGATGGCGCAGTAGGCAATGTGAACCAGATTTCCGAGCAGAACGCCCAGAGCGGTTTTGAGCCCGCCCGCGCGTCCCCCAATCAGAGTGTTCCGCAGAACGATGACCATATCGGGGCCTGGGCTGATCATCACCAGGAAGGTCAGACCAACGACAACGGCAATCTGATCGAACATAAAAATTTCGCTCCGCGTTCACGCATCACGAGCCGTCACTGTCAGGAAAAACGGCATCGCCTTTTGCACTTAAATTGAGACTGCTGTCAGGGTTTTCCGGACGACCCGTCCTGCGCCTGTCCCTTGAGCCACCAGTTATGCATGGCGTGGAACATCTCTTCAAGATCCTGTGCGCGCTGCGTGGCGGTGTATTCGACCCGCGGCGGAACCTCCGCATAAACCTTGCGGGACACCAGTCCGTCACGCTCCAGCGCGCGAAGCTGATTGGTCAGCATGGTTTGCGTGATGCCGTCGATCTGACGCCGGAGTTGGTTGAAGCGCTTCATGCCCTGGAAAAGCAGGATTTGCAAAATAATGAGCTTCCACTTGCCGCCGATAAGCTGCGCGATATCAGGCATTGGACAGGTACCTGGGACGATCGGCGCGTTCTTGAGACAAACAGGCTGAGCCGCGGGCACCTCCGGACTCTCGCTCTTGGATTGAACCGACATCGTGACTCCCAATTCTGTATCAAAGGCTGAACCGCAACCTAAGTATCAAAAACGATACTATATACGAAAAATCTGCCTACTTGTTATTTTATACCAATAACATAGGGTCTCCGCAAGATCGGCAAGACAGCTGGGAGCTACCATGACGTTGATCCTTCACACCATCAGCGGTGCCCCCTGCGGCTGGCGGGCGATGCTCGGCTTCGCCTTTAAAGGGATCGATGTCGAGGTGCGTTATCTGGACGGCAGCGCGCGCGAACATGAGACCCCTGCGTTTTTGGCACTAAATCCGCGCGCCAAGGTCCCGGTGCTGGAGACGGGCGATCTGATAGTGCGGGACTCCGTCGCGATTCTGGCTTGGCTCGACAAAGCCTACCCGGCCCGGCCATTGTTCGGCTCGACAGCACAGGAAACCGCCGGGATCTGGCAGATCGTCCTGGAGTGCGCTGAATACCTGCAGCCCGCAACCAACGGCGTGGTCTTTCCGGTTTTCGCAGGCGACGGCACTGCGCCGGCAGAAGCTTCCCCAGCGGCGGAAGATCTTCGCAAAGCCGCTTCTATCCTGGACGGCGAATGCGAATTCCTCGAGAAAACACTCGGCGGCAAGGCTTTCCTCTGTGGCGCAGAGCCCTGCGCCGCAGATGCAGTTGCTTACGCCGAAATAGGCCGGGTTCAGCGGGCGATTGAGACGAAACCTGTGGCTATGGCGGCTATGGGGTACGATAGCCTCGATCGGCGCTATCCCCGCCTTGCCGAGTGGCGCATTCGTCTTGCCGAACTGCCGGGGGTCGAGGCGACGGCACCGATCCACTGGCACGCCGCCCCGTTCCCTTGAAACAGAAAGCGCGTTTAATCAGTCGCTTACGATCCGCATGAAAAATATCTTGATCGAAAACCCGCAAAGGTTTTTGATCACTCTTGTTAGATGTTCTCGGGGCGGGGTGTAATTCCCCACCGGCGGTGAATGCAGAGCGATCTGCATAAGCCCGCGAGCGCCCAGCAACCCGTTTGTTGGGGTCAGCAGATCCGGTGTGATTCCGGAGCCGACGGTCATAGTCCGGATGGTAGAGAGCAGAGATACGATTGTTGTGCGATTGCCCTACGGCTTCGTGCGCTTTCGTGTCTTGCACGCCCTGAATCGATGTTTTTATGGGGTGCGAGATGAGTCAGATTCTTTCCGTTTCCAACGATACAAATACAAACCTCGCCTCTGGCGGCGGGCAGCAACGCATCGCCTTCATCAAGGCGGGCTGGCACAGCGACATCGTCGATCAGAGCCTTGCCGGATTCCGCCGTGAGCTCGAAGCGCTCGGGCAGTCAAGCGACAGGATTGACGTCTTCACGGTTCCCGGCGCCTATGAAATTCCGCTGCAGGCCAAACGCCTTGCCAAGACCGGTGACTATGGGATCGTGGTCGCAGCAGCCTTCGTGGTCGACGGTGGCATTTACCGCCACGAGTTCGTCGCGGATGCCGTTGTCTCGGGCATGATGCAGGTGCAGTTGGAGACCGAAGTGCCGGTGCTTTCCGTGGTCCTGACGCCCAAGACCTTCCAGGAATCAGCCGAACAGATCGCCTTTTTCACCGAGCATTTCGTAACCAAGGGTGCCGAAGCAGCACGCGCCTGCGTAGCGACCCTGGAGAACCAGCGCGCCCTGGCCTCCTAACCGCCCTTACCGCTCCTGACGTTAGGACCGAGGCAGCTTTCCTGCCTCGGTCATGGCCATTCGCCTGTCTCCAAGTCCAATAGGCTGACTGGAAGGAGCGGCTGAACAGCCCTGCCGGAAATACGGTCCAAGACCAAAGTGCCTGCGCATCTTGGGCTCTCTCCATCCTCCTGTTCGCACGCCTTTTTTCCTCGGCCCCCAGCCCAATGCCTTGACAGCTTCACCTGATATTCTTAAATATAACGAATATTCGTTCTATTAATTATCATACCCGCGAGACGATCTCGTCAGACCGGGAAAGCAGGGAACCCGATGGCACGTAAATTCGACCCGGAATTATCCGAGGCCCGACGCAGACAGATCTTGGCAGCGACGTCACGCTGTGTCGTACGCAAGGGTTTTCATCAGACCTCAATGCAGGATATCTGCGCGGAGGCTGCGATGAGCCCGGGTGGTGTCTACCGCTACTTCGAAGGCAAAGAAGCGATCATTGTCGCCATTGCGGAAGAGGAACGGCGAGACAATCAGGAGATCATCGACGAGTTGAATGAGACCAAGGATCCGCTCGGCAGCCTGCGGGTTATCTTCTTCGAAATCCTGAAGTTCTTCGCGGACGAATCCTACGGCCGGCTGGCGCTGGAGCTGCATGCCGAGGGCGCGCGGAACAAGACCGTCTGGAATGTGCTGGCCCGAAACGAGCGCGAACTGAAGGTGGCACTAATCTCAGCGCTTTCGAGGGCTCAGGAGGCCGGAAAGATCGTTCCGAACCTGCCTGCCCCTGCGCTCGCCCAGGTCATGCTGGCCATGATCGACGGCCTCTGCGCCCGCGCGATCCTGGACCCGGATTACAAGCCGGTCGAACTCGCCGCTGCCATCGACGCCTTCGTCGTCGGGCTGTTGCAGCCACGCTCGTAGTCGGACCCTAAGGAAAGTAAAAGCAATGGACGATCTGGAACTTCGTTTCGAAGCCGTCGCCGGCACCCTGGAAATTCTAGGCCTCTTCGGCCTGGCCATGATTGCCCTGGCCATCCTCGAAATCCTTTGGGATCTTGCCTTCAAGCAACGTCCCGGCTGGAAGGAGACTGCCGCCAATATCGTGATCGCCGCGGTCAACAGTCTGCTGGAACGCACGGCCTACGGCCTTGTCTTCATCATTGCACTCGCCGTTGCCGAGAGTTTCGTGCCCTACCGCCTGCCGTTGAATACATGGAGCTGGATCGCGGCGCTCCTGCTGGCCGATTTCACCTATTACTGGATGCACCGTTTCGAACACGAGATCCGCGCGCTCTGGGCCTATCACAGCGTTCACCATTCTTCGCCCGAATTCAATCTGACCACCGCCTTCCGGCTCGCCTGGGTCGAGGGTCTGGTGGAATGGGTCTTCTTCCTACCCATGATCCTGCTGGGTTTCGATCTGGTGCAGACTCTGATCGCGCTTTTCGTGGTGGTCTCATACCAGACCTGGATCCACACGCAGAAGATTGGCCGCCTGGGTTGGCTCGACATGATCTTCAATACGCCCTCGGTGCATCGGGTGCATCATGGTTCGAACCCTGAATATCTGGATAAGAACTACGGCGGCATCCTGATAATCTGGGATCGACTCTTCGGAACCTATCAGGCGGAAAGCGAGCCTGTGACCTTCGGCATCACCAAGCCGCTGGAGACCGCCAACCCGATCACAATCAACTTCGGTGAGTTCCTGGCAATCGCGCGAGACTGCCTGCGGGCGAAATCAGCCGGCGACGCCTGGCGCTATCTGATCAGGCGTCCCGGCTGGGAGCCGCCGCAGCAAAGTCATTGATCTGATTATTTCAGGGCGCCGATCACGCTTTCACAGGCTTCGATAACAACACCATCCCGCACCAGCTCCGTGACAGTGTTCATGTCTTTGGCGAACCAGATGTCCCCCTCGAGACGGGCTGGTATGCTGGTGCGCACCGCGGACAATACAGCCTGGGTCGCGGGAGACACTTCATGGTCTTGCGCGAGCTCGGCGACCTGCGAAAGCGCTTGAGCGGCCACCAGGATTTCACCGGCGACGATGGTGCGAACATTCTCGACCACCTGGCTTGCCTTGCGGGCACACCACATAGAGTTGGAGACGTGGTCCTCGGCATTGCCCTTGCCGGGGATGGAATCGACCGAACCCGGAGATGACAGGGTGCGATTCTCCATCACCAGCGCCGAGAGCGAGCACTGCACGGTCCCGTAACCCGTGTTCAGGCCGGGTGTGCCCGAAGCCAGATTACGCGGCAGGCCGTAACTCATATTGGGATCGATCAAGCGCGCAATGCGACGCTCGCATATAGATCCCAGATCGGTCATGGCGATGGCCAGCAGGTCCATCACCTGGGCGACGTACTGGCCATGGAAGTGGCCACCTGAAACCGCGCGGCGCTGACCGCCGTCATCGACAATCAGAGGATTGTCGGTGGCCGAGTTGATCTCCCGCTCGATGACTGTCCTGGCATAAGTGAGCGCCTCGCGCGCCGGGCCATGCACCTGTGGGGCACAGCGCAGAGAGTAAGTGTCCTGCACGCGCGGCGAAGGCGCGGTGCCTTCTGCGCGCGCCTCTTCGGGAAAGGCCGTCACGCGGGCCTCTGCGGACATGCGCTTTGATCCGGCAATGAGTGCTGAGACGTTGCGTGCAACGAGTTGCTGACCGGGATGCGGTCGGGCCGCATGCAGCGGCGCGATGAAGGCGTCCGCCTCGCAGCGCATGGCTTCCAGCGACAGAGCCAATCCGATATCTGCGTTGCGGGCAATATCCTCGGCATCCGACAGAGCAAGAACCGCCACCGCCAATGAGACCGTGGAGCCGTTGATCAAGGCTGAAGCATCCTTCGACTGCATGTCGAGTTCCGGGGAAAGGCCTGCCGCCTCAAGACCTTCGCGCGCCGGCATCCGGCGGCCTTGGAAGATCACCTCGGCTTCTTCGAAACCGCAGAGCGCCCCGGTCATATGTGCCAGTGGCGCCAGATCGCCGGAAGCCCCCACTGAACCCTGCGCAGGGATAATCGGTGAGAGGCCTTTGTTCAGAAAGTCGATCAAGCGCTGCGCCACCGGCAGGGTGACGCCGGAATGGTCGGAGCAAAAGGCGTTGAGGCGCAGGAACATCACCGCACGGGTCTGGGCAATTGACAGCGGTTCGCCCAGCCCGGTGGCATGCGCCAGGATCAGGTTGGTCTGGAACTGCTTGATATCCTCAACAGCAATCCGGCGATCCTTGAAGGCGCCGACCCCGGTATTGAAGGAATAGATCAGCGGCGCATCGTCGGTCATCCAGGAACCGTCGATCAGCGCCCGTGTTTCAGCAAAACGTGCCGAAACACAGCCAGCGAGTTCGACCTTCTCCTCGTTTTTGGCAACAGCGACGACCTGTTCCAAAGTGACTGCGTTGCCGTCGAGTATCATTCTGCTGCCTCTAATCTTGCTGTATAGGAAACCGGCGCAGACGATAGGTCACTTTGAGTCGAAGTGGCAACGTGTCCCTGATAGTTCACCAGACCTTAACCCGCCAGCACCGGAATCAGTCCGACCAGGCCGGAGGTCAGCATGCCCATGGCGATAGCCACCAGAACCATACCCATAATGCGCGTCACAACCGCCATCCCGCTCTCGCCGAGCCAACCGGCAACCGGCTTGGAATAGGCAAACAGCACCCCCGTCAGAATACAGAGCAGGATCGCAGCCACCGAGATATCAACACGCGCCATCAGGCCCGGGTGACGTTCCGCCGCAACCAGGACCGTGGCGATTGTGCCCGGTCCGGCGACAATCGGGATAGCAAGCGGGACGACGGCGATCGACTCCCGGGTCTTCGCATCATCGGCCTCGATATCACTGGTTTTGTGACCGCTTTTGTTGAAGAGCATCTGCAAGCCGATCAACATGACAATGATGCCACCGGCAGCGCGAAGCTCATCGACGGTGATCCCGAAAAACTTGAGCAGCAGGCCGCCGGTCCAGATGACAACAAGAAGAGTCACGGCGCAGGCCAATGCGCACTTCCAGGCAATTTTTTGCGCTTCGACAGCGCCTCGGTCCGCTGTCATTCCGACGAAGATCCCGACATTGCCGATGGGATTCATCATGGAAAACAGCGCCGCAATAAAGGTACTCAGTGCTGCCTCACCCATCGTTCAGCCCTTTCTTGGCGATTTAGTTCTCCGGGAGCGGAATAAACTCGTCGTCGCCGGGCACCTTTTCAAAGTGCCCCTCTTTCCAGTCCGACTTGGCCTGTTCCAGGCGTTCCGGCGTGCTGGCGACGAAATTCCACCAGAGATGCCGCTTACCGTCCAGGGGCGCGCCGCCGAGGAGCATCACTCGAGTCTCTTCCTGAACGGACACGCCAACCTCGACGGAGGGATGGAAGACCGCCATGCTGCCTTCATCGACCACACTGCCGTCGCTGAGCTGTACCTTGCCCTCCGCCACATAGAGAGCGCGTTCTTCATACTCGTCCGGCAGAACCAGTTCAGCACCAGCGGAAAGCTGAGCATCCAGGTAAAACATTTCCGAGGGCGTTTCGACAGGCGAGTGCTTGCCGTAGGCCGCCCCGGCAATCAGGCACATGCGTACGCCATCACCTTCGATCAGCGGTAAGCTCTCCGCGGGGTGGTGCTGGAACGAAGGTTCGCTCTCCTCGTGAGATAGAGGCAGGGCGATCCAGGATTGAATACCGTTCAGACGTCCTGCACGAGCGCGTTCCGCCGGTGCCGTGCGTTCCGAATGCACGATGCCGCGCCCCGCCACCATCCAGTTCACCGCGCCCGGTTGGATCGCCTGTTCCACGCCCAGAGAGTCGCGATGAAAGATCTCGCCTTCAAAAAGATAAGTCACCGTGGCCAGTCCGATATGGGGATGCGGTCGAACATCAATACCCTGGCCAGGTGGGAAATCGACCGGCCCCATATGGTCGAAGAAGATAAAAGGGCCCACGGTCCGGCGGCGCATGTAAGGCAGCACCCGGCGAACATCGAACCCACCGACGTCCTTCGCCCTTGGCTCAATGATCAACGAGACCAGTTCACTGCTGTCCATGTTGCACTCCCGGATCGGTGTTTACGATCAAGAGATGCAGTGTCGCAGCGATTTCGTCAATGGAGCGTGAGTTGATGACGGCGCTCAGAGACCGCTGCGCAGTTCCTGCCGTTGCCCGCCGATCACCGGCCCGACCTTGCGGCTGAACTTCGGTGAGATGCCGAAAAATTCCCTGTAGCTCTTGGAGAAGTGAGACATCGAGGTAAAGCCGCAAATGATTGCGATTTCAGTAATCGAGAGAGAAGAATAGTGCAGCAGCTGCTTGGCTTTATTGAGCCGCAGGCGCTTGTAGTAGGAGGCGGGCGACAAACCCAGATGCCGATTGAACAGGCGCTCCAGCTGGCGCAGGCTCACCCCGACATAAGCAGCGATCTCACGGCGATCGACCACGGTTTCGATGTTCTCACGCATGATTTCAATCGCTTTGAGCACCTTGCCGGAATTAACCGTGGAAAGCTCCTGGCTTTGTATCTTGGAGAATTCCTCGGCCGTGCTGCGGCGGATGTCATGCATGAAGAGACTGGAAAGACGACTGAGCTCGCTATCGTTCAGCCAACGGCTCAAAAGCGCGATCATCAGGTCCACTACAGCCAGATGCCCACCGCAGGTGAAGTTCTGCTCGTTGATTACAAAAAGCCGTGTAACCGCCTTCGCGTCGGGGAAACGCTGAACGAAGCCTTCAAAAAGCTCCCAGTGAACCGTGCACTCCTGATCCTTCAGAACGTCTGCGGAAGCAAGCACATGCGCACCGGTCTCGATCCCACCAACGACCGTGCCAAAACGAGACAAACGTCTGACATAATTAAGAATTTTCTTGGTTTCCGCAGCCTCTGGCTCAAAACCGGCGCAGACCACGAGCACATCCCACTTGTCTTCGTTGGAAATGGCCTGATCAACCGCGACCTCGATCCCGGTTGAGGAAGAAACCGGCGCCGCGTCCTCGGAGAGAATTTGCCAGCTGCACACCCGCTGCTCGGCCACCCGGTTGGCCGCCCGCAGGCAGTCAACGGCGGCAGCAAACGACGTCAGCGTGAACTGCGGAATCAGCAAGAAACCGAATCTTACCGGCCCATCGCGTCCACCATCCGCTGGCTCGCGAAGCCGGCCGCCTGCATGATCACTCATTCCGCCAACTTCAGATTGAAATTTATAAGGTTTTTCGTTTTTTTACGGCTCACCCGGATACCGGCGAACAGCGCCCATTACCTTGGATTATAGCATTCCAAAGTCGTTGAAAAGAACCTTCAAAACCGAGCCTGCTCCCTGACACCCGTCAAATTGCCATCCTTGGCCATCCTGGCCGCAAAAAATTGACGGATAGCCTTGCTTTTCGGGGCAGTCGCCCCAGCGGCGCCAACCAAAAGTCCTACCGTCGCATATCGAAGCGGTGCGCGCCGCAAATTGACAAAACTCCACAGGCCTAAAGCAGGGACTATGTCCCGTCGTGCAGGGTGCAAGCCAGATGTATGCCGATAGACAAAACTGTCCGGTGCGAGCCGGCTATTCGAATAACGACAAAGCTTCTGCAGGGGATGATATAATCCCCCAAAGCCTTAAGGCAGCGCAGAAACACATACGATAGGAAGACTAGAGATGGCGGAGTTACCGAGTACAGCACGTGTGGTCATTATCGGCGGAGGCGCGATCGGCTGTTCGATCCTGTACCACCTCGCCAAGATGGGCTGGAGCGACTGTCTACTGCTGGAAAAGAATGAGCTGACCTCTGGGTCTTCCTGGCACGCTGCGGGCAACTGCCCCAACTTCTCCGGCTCGCTGGCCGTGATGAAAATGCAGGCCTATTCGAACGATCTCTTCACCCGCCTGGGCGACGAGGTCGACTACCCCATGAACTACCATGTCACCGGTTCGGTCCGCCTGGCGCACACACAAGACCGCATGGACGAATTCCGGCACGTCACCGCCATGGCCAACAATCTGGGCCTGGAAATGGACATGGTGGCCAACGAGCAGATGAAGGAAGTTTATCCCTTCATGGAAACCCATGATGTGCTGGGCGGTGTCTGGGATCCGAATGATGGCGATATCGACCCGGCGCAGCTGACACAGGCCTATGCCAAAGGTGCACGAAACCTGGGTGCCAAGGTCATCCGCTTCTGCCCTGTGAGTGGCGTTCGGCGTGAAAACGACGAGTGGGTCATCGAGACCGAAAAGGGTGAAGTGCGCTGCGAATATGTGGTCAACGCCGCTGGTTACCGGGCACAGGAAGTCGGTCGCATGTTTGGCCGCGAAGTACCCTGCGTGACCATGGCCCATCAATATCTGATCACCGAAGAGATCCCTGAACTGGAAGCACACGGCAAACTGCTGCCGCTGCTGCGTGATCCCGACAGCTCCTACTACCTGCGACAGGAAAAGAACGGTCTGCTGCTTGGACCATACGAAACCCAAGCGACGCCGCATTGGGTCACCAAGAACGACCCGATGCCCGAGGACTTCTCTTTCCAGCTCTATCCGGACGATCTGGAGCGGTTGGAGTGGTACATTGAGGACGCCTGCGCCCGTGTGCCGCTGCTGGGCACCGCCGGCGTGACACGTGTCGTGAATGGTCCCATTCCCTATGCACCGGACGGCAATCCGCTGATCGGGCCGATGCCGGGCGTTCCGAACGCCTTTGAAGCCTGCGTCTTCACCTTCGGCATCGTGCAGTCAGGCGGCGCCGGTAAGGTCTGCGCCGAGTGGATCGTCGAGGGCGAGACAGAAGGCGACATGTGGGCCGTCGACCCACGCCGCTTCACCGGCTATGCCACCAAGGAATACAGCCTGGAGAAGGCGAAGGAGATCTACGCCCACGAATACGCTATCCATTTCCCGGCACAGGAATGGCCCGCCGGACGACAGGCCCGCACGTCGCCTCTCTATGAGAAACTCAAAGGCAAAGGCGCCATGTTCGGCGCCGCCGCCGGCTGGGAACGTCCGGTCTGGTTCCCGCGTGCGGGCAAGGACGAAGCGGTTCAGAAAGCCAGCTACCACCACACCAACTGGTTCGACGCCGTGCGCGAAGAGTGCCTGGCCATCCGCGACAAGGTGGGGCTGATGGATCTTTGCGGCTTCTCCCGCTTCGAGGTCTCCGGTGAAGGCGCTGCGGAATGGCTGCGCGGCATGGTCACCGGTGCACTGCCCAAGGCGGGCCGCATCGGCCTGATCTACTTTGCGACGGAAAAAGGCAAGATCCTGACCGAGATGACCATCACGCGTTTCTCCGAGGATCATTTCCTGCTGATCACCGCCGCCGCTGCCGAGTGGCACGATCTGGACTGGCTTCAGACACACATTCCTGACGGATCACCGATCACCATCACCAACAAAACCGGAAGCTGGACCACGCTGGTCGTGGCCGGCGCGAAATCCCGCGAGCTGCTCTCCTCAGTCTGCGATAAGGATTTCTCCAACGCAGCCTTCCCCTGGCTGACCCATCAGCCGATCGAGATCGGCATGGCGCGAGGCTTCGCGATCCGGGTGTCCTACGTCGGCGAGCTCGGCTGGGAACTGCATCTGCCGATCGAGCATGTGCTTGGGATCTACGACAAGCTCTGGGCCGCGGGCGAAGAGCACGGGATCATCGATTTCGGCATGTACGCCATGGAATCCATGCGCCTGGAAAAGGGCTACCGCGCCTGGAAGCACGACCTGACCAACGACTACTCCATGTTCGAAGGCGGGCTGGAGCGCTTTGTCAGGTTGGATAAGCCAACGCCTTTCATCGGCCAGGAAGCTCTCCGCAAGGAGAAGGAAGAAGGCATCAAACAGATGTTCGTTCCGCTTTTGCTGGAAGATGGTTCCGCGGACGCGATGTACCTCTCCACCGTCTGGAAGGGCGACGAGCGCATCGGATTTGTGACCTCGGGCGGCTACGGCCACCGAATCGGCAAGTCTATCGCCCTGGCGACGATCCGGACCGACTGCACCGACGAAGGTGCTGAAGTCGAGGTCGAGGTGCTGGGTGAGCGCCGTAAGGCCGTTGTTGCCCGCGATCCGCTTTACGATCCCGAGAACGAACGCCTCCGCGCTTAGTTCTCAGAGTCCCCGACACCTCTGCTCCAATCAGAACAGGAGTCCGCCGTCATGACGCAAATGCAAAAAGAACGCAAAGGACGCCGTGCCGGCGGACGGGATGCCCGCAAAGCCCTTCGTGCGGCTCCGCTCGCGGATGATGTCAACCCGATCCGCTCGGGACTGGAAGGCGGTACCTTCAAGCCGCTGGACGATGCCTCGATCCAGAAGATCCATCAGGCTGTCCTGAAAATTCTGGCGGACATCGGTCTCGCCGATGCTCCGGCATCCGGAATCGAAGTCATGACCGCCGCCGGCGCTACGCTCGGTGACGACGGACGTCTGCGCTTCTCGGCTTCGCTGGTCGAAGACACTCTGGCAAAAGCAAACCGGAACGTCACGCTGCACGGCCAGAGCGAAAAGCATGACATCCACCCCGGCGGCAATCGCGTTCATTTCGGAACTGCCGGGGCAGCCGTACATCTGGTCGATGTGGAAAACCGAGAGTACCGGGAATCCAACCTGCGGGATCTTTACGACGCGGGCCGGATCGTAGAGACGCTCGACAACGTCCATTTCTTCCAGCGGCCCATGGTCGCCCGCGACATGGAAGATCCCGTGGACCTGGACCTCAACACTGTCTACGCGGCGGTCAGCAGCACGCAAAAACATATCGGAACCAGTTTCACCACTGCCGAAAACGCCCAGCAGTCCATCGATATGCTGCAGATGATTGCAGGTGGTGAAGATAAATGGCGGGCCCGGCCCTTCGTTTCCAACTCCAACTGTTTCGTGGTGCCGCCGCTGAAATTCGCGACTGAGTCCTGTCAGGTCATGGAAGTCTGCATCCGGGGCGGCATGCCGGTACTACTGCTTTCCGCCGGTCAGGCCGGGGCCACCGCCCCCGCCGCGATCGCGGGCACCGTGACCCAGGCGACCGCCGAGTGCATTGCGGGCCTCATCTACGTCAACGCCATGAAGCCCGGCCATCCCGCGATATTCGGCACCTGGCCTTTCGTCTCGGATCTGCGCACCGGCGCCATGTCCGGCGGGTCAGGCGAGCAGGCCCTGCTGAGCGCCGCCTGTGCCCAGATGCATCATTTTTACGGTCTTCCCGGCGGCTCTGCCGCAGGCATGGCCGATGCCAAGCTGCCCGATCCACAATCAGGTTACGAAAAAGGCATCACCAATGTCATGGCCGGTCTCTCGGGCCTCAATATGGTTTACGAGTCCGTCGGCATGCATGGTTCCCTGCTGGGGTTCTGCATGGAGAGCCTGATCATCGACAACGATATGATCGGTCAGTGCCTGCGTTGCGTGCGCGGCATCGAGGTCACCGACGAATCGATCTCGGTCGAAACCATGCGTCAGGTTTGCCTGGAGGGTCCGGGGCACTATCTGGGCCATGAGCAGACCCTGGAGCTGATGCAGACCGAATACGTCTATCCCGCACTGGGGGACCGCACCTCACCAAAAGAATGGGAGGAGCTGGGCAAACCCGATCTGATCCGCAAGGCAATCGACGAAAAACGCCGCATTCTCGGGAGCTTCTTTCCCGACCATATCTCGGACGATCTCGACCGGCAGATCCGGGAAAGCTTCGATATCAAGCTGCCGCGCGAGGTCATGCAAAAGGCCTGATGCAGTGTCATCGACGCAACACATTCGGACCTGCATGTAAAAAGTGATTGCAGCAACGGAAGAACTCGCCATTCTTGCCGCTGTTTTGCAGATCCAGGGACCCCAGTGTCATGATTGTCGTTGCCGGCGAAAGCCTGATCGATTTCGTCCACCGTCCGAATCTCTCCAGCGACAGCCAAAGCGGACCGCTTTACGAAGCCTGTCCCGGCGGATCGCCTTATAACTGTGCGATCGCGCTTGGACGTTTGCAGATTGACACCGGTTTCCTCTGTCCGCTCTCTGAAGACTCTCTAGGCCGTTTGCTCGTGGCGCGCCTGGAGGATGCAGGCGTGAAGGTCCTGATGTCAGATCTGGTGCGAGCCCCCTCTTCTCTTGCCGTGGTCTCTCTCAGTGCGGAGGGGACGCCGAGTTACAGCTTTTACCGTCAGGAAACAGCGGACCGACAGCTTGAACCCGTGACCGTCACCGCCGTTCTTCCCGATGAGATCGAAGCCTTTCAGATCGGATCGCTTGCCCTGATCGAAAAGGACGACAACCCCTCATGGGCGGCGGTACTAGAAACTGCCGTTGCACGTGGGGCGATGGTGTCACTGGACCCCAACGTCAGAACCCGACTGATCACCGACCACGCAGATTACCGTGCGCGTCTGATGGCGATGCTGCGACAAGCGGATATGATCAAGGCCAGCGACGAAGATCTGGACTATCTCTATCCCGGCCTCACCCCCGAAGACGCCATCCGTCGCGCCATGCGTGAGCAGGAAATCACTCTGACCATCCTGACCCGCGGCACAGAGGGCGCGACCGCCTTCACCGCGTCGGGTCTGGAAGTGGCTATGCCCGCGAAGTCCTTTGCCGAGGATCCTGCGAAAAAGGGTGACAGCATCGGTGCGGGAGACTCTTTTCAGGCCGGACTGCTGGCCTGGCTAAAAGACCATGGACAGCTCTCAAAGTCCGGATTGGCGGCTTTAAATGAGGACAGTCTCGCGCAGATGCTCGACTTCGCCAGCCTCATCGCGGGACTTAATTGCGCCGAGACCGGCTGCAACCCGCCGACGCGCGAACGAGTGCAAAGGATGCTTGAGGGCTAAGTCCGTCAACCTCTGGCAGCGGCATCGAACTCGGCGACGGCCTTGGCGGCAAGATCGCTCTCCAACAGGCCTTTGGCGACCGGAGGCGGAAGCGTGAAGCAGCGGTGCCCTTGGCTGCTCAATTGCACCACCTGATCGGCGCTCCGCAGGCTGGCGACCAGTAACAAGGTCTGTGAGCCAGCGGCAGCCTGCATCTGGGTCAGGATCATGTCGGCATCTTCCCCGGCCTCCAGCAGGCGTGCGTAGTAGGGCGCGGCATAGGCGGCACCGAAAGCCGCAGCGGCAATCACCTGTCCGGTCGCGTAGATGGCCGTCATGGTCACACGGGTCTCTCGCCGTTCAACGCACAGTCGTTGCGCGGCGGCAAATCCGGCCTGCGTTGCCGGTAACTTGACCACGACCTCCGGCCCCAGGTCGGCCAACCTCAGGGCCATCTCGGACAGAGCGCCAGGCGTCTCGCCCCAGGACTGGATCTGGATCTCCCCGAAACCTTGAGCAATTGACACCCGATGGAGCTCCGCGACCGTATCGAGACTGCAGCTCAATCCGGCGCGCTGAAGCAGTAGCGGGTTGGTGGTAACCCCGGAATAGAAGCCGCAAGGTGCCAGGTCTTCCCAGACAGTCCGGTCAGCAGTATCGATCAAGAGCTTCATTTTTGATGAGGGCCTGTTTGAAAACTCGGAAGGAGACGCAAGATGGCCCGACCCTAAACCGGCGGTTTCACCACCGCAACGATGAAGCGGTTCAAGCGGCGGAGTCCACCTTCGCTACGGACTTATCCTCTCCCCGGATAAAAGCCCAGGCCGCCACCAGACCCAGAGCCGCAAGCGGAAGCGTTCCGGCAAAAATCCAGAAACCGACGGATCTGGCAATTTCGGGTGCAGTGTCATCGCTGAAGCCCGCGGCATTTGCGATAATCCCGACATAGGCTGCCCCGACCGCGTAGCCGAGCCGTTGAATTGTCGGCATGGCCGAGGCGATCCGGTCTTTGTCCTCATCCCCGGCAATGGCCGTCGCGCGGCGCAGGATGAAGGTCCAGGCCATGCCGAACCCGGCCCCCTCGAGAACCGCGACAACCGCGATCAGAGATAGAGGGCCGTTGGGGATGGCGTAGAGAAACCCCACGATACTGACCGTCAGCACAATCATGCCGGTCATGATCAGCCAGCGGTCCCGCCGCTCCGGCGCGCCGGAGGTCACAACAGCCGCGACCGTCCAGCTGATCGCAGAAAGCGCTAGGATATAGCCGGCCACCAGTGCGGAAGTATCAAAGAGGATAGTCATCAGTACCGGCCCGTAGGCACTGATCGCAATGGTCGAAGCGGCGAAGCAGAAGAGCATCAGCAAGGCGGCTCCGACTCCATGGCGCGGGTCGAGCGGTCGCAACGGCAAGAGACGATTGGCGTGACGGCGACTGTCCATGCGCAGAAACATCGCCAGGATCGCGAGACCTGCGAGAACGAGCAACGGCGACCAGAGCAATGAGACTTCGATCCCCGCTACAGCAATGGCGAGTACGCCCGTGGTAAGCACCAGGAGCCGCAGGATCGGTATGCGGCCCTCGTGGTTTTCTTCTCCAGAAGCCTGATCCCGCAGGCCGAAGAAGATCCAGACCGACAATGCGAAAGCCTGGACCGCGAAGAACCAGAAGCCGCCGCGCCAGATTTCGAGTTCTGCAAAAACACCGCCAACCAGCGGACCGCTGAAGGCCGAAGCCCCCCAGAGGATCGAAAGAACCGCCATCACACGGGGCATATGTTCGCGAGGAAAGAGCCGGTTGATCGCCACGAAGGCCAAAGCCATCAATCCGCCGCCGCCCAGTCCCTGAAACAGGCGCCCCATCAGCATCACCGGCATATCCGGTGCCAGGGCGCTGACGATACAGCCAACGCCGTAGAGCAGGGCCGCCAGGGTCATGACCCGCTGCAGGCCGAAGCGCAGACTCAGCAGCGCACTGGCCGCTCCGGCGGCGATGGAGCCGATTTCATAGAGTGCGATGGTCCAGGCAACCAGCGCGGCCCCGCCGATGTCGGCCAGAATACTTGGAATAAGGGTCGCGACCATCAGGGCATCGGCGGCATGCAGCCAAACACCCGTGCAGATCAGCGCAAGCCGGGAGAAAGAACCTGATCGCAGCAGATCCCCCCACCCCAAAACCGCTTGCTCAGGTCTGCTCATGTCGTGATCCCGGGGTGATTAATACGAAGAGTTTATTTTATAAAGTTTTTTCTATCGTAATTCAAACACCAATCCAGGATCGTGAGAATTCGCTCAGCGGATTTTGTGCCGTTCGGAAAGCCAGATGCCGCCAAGCACCAAAGCCAGCGCCACCGCATGATAGAGATGAAAAATCTCTGCAAGAATCACCACAGCAAATCCCGACGCGAAAACCGGCACCAGATTTACGAAAATTCCTGCCCGCCCCGGTCCGATAAGTTCGACACCACGCATGAAAAAGATCTGGGCAATGAAGGAGGGAAAGAGCGCGATGTAGAGACCGACCGCCCAGCCCTTCGGCGTCGGCCAGATCACCGTCGCGGTGAAAACCTCATAAAGTGCCAGGGGCAGAGTCGTGACTGCCGCGACCAGGGACATAACTGTAAAGAACACCAGACCGGAGACTTTTGGCCGGTTGGGCAGCGCTGAGGTGTAGGCGGAATAGAAGAGGCAGGCAATCATCATGGTCACGTCGCCGGGATTAAAGGCCAGGGACGTGAGGCGCGATATGTCGCCACCCGTTGCGACCACCATAACCCCCAGAATCGTGATACCCGCCCCCACCAGCTGCAGCAAGCCGACCCGTGTGCGGTGCAGGGCAAATGCGCCCAAAAAGACCAGCACCGGGATCGAACCCTGCAAAATGCCGATGTTCACCGCCGTCGTATCATGCGAGGCGATGTAAAAGAGGGAGTTGAACCCGGTGAAACCGCAGATGGCCATCCCGGTGATCCAGAGAATACGCGGACGCACGCCCGGCCATTCCGCAATCACCCGCCGCCCGGCAGTGACCCAGAGAAAACTGCAAACCATCAGCCAGCGCATGAACGTCAGCAGCAAAGGCGAAACTTCCCCTACCACCAGCTGTCCGGCCACAGCATTGCCGCCCCAGAACAGCATGGTCAGGGTCAGAAGAAGATAAGGCCGATTGAAAAGGCCCTGACCGAAGGCCTTTGCCTGCAAAAACATCCGCTGCGTTTTCCTGTGATCACCGCGCGGAGGTGTTCCGCGATGCTATGCCATGTCACAGATGCAAGTTGGCGGTCAAGCGCGGTCCTGTCGGGTCAGCCATGCGTTACTCCGTCCCGGCTGATCCGTCCCGACTGAGATAATTCCAGAGTCCTTCGACATTTGGGGAAGCCGCGGTGGCAGCTGCGTCGCGAACCAGCCAGTGTCCGGCAGACATAGTCAGAACAACCGGGGAAAGCTGAACCAGATGCCCTGCGTCAAGCAGAGGCCGGATCAGGGGCAAGGAGGCGAGCAGAACACCTGCGCCGTCCTTGACCGCTTCTAGAGCCAGAATGAAACTGTCAAAGACCAGTCCGGGCGGTCCGGGATTTATGGCGCCTGCCAATGCGGCCCAATCCGACCAGCCCTCGCGCGGACCGGACATTCCCAGTGCCGGAAGTTGCGACCAGTCACCCTCAGGCGCCTGCGACAAGAGTTCAGGCGTACAGACTGGCGTCAGGGCTTCGGTTTCCAGATGCCGTGCAGACTTTCCATCCCACGCGCCAGTGCCGAAACGAACTTCAAGGTCAGCCCCGATGGTCTCGTAGTCCGCTGGACGATATACGGACGAAAGGCTGACCCGGGTCATAGGAAAAGCCGCAGGGAAAAGCGCAAGTTTGGGGACTAACCAGAGAGTCGCGAAGGAGATCGGCGCTGCGATGGAAACAACGCTTACGTCTGCGGAGCCGAACAAATCCTGTGTGCTGCGCGCAAGGGCACCGAAACTGGACTGAACATGCGGCAGATAAGCGAGACCCTCTGCCGTCAACTGGACACCGCGAGGCAAGCGCCGAAAGAGTGCCACACCCAGATGGGATTCAAGCTTGCGGATCTGCTGGCTGACCGCCGCCTGCGTCAAGTGAAGCTCGTTGGCAGCAGTCGTGAAATTTTCCCGGCGGGCCGCGGCCTCAAATGCCCGCAACCACTCGAGCGGCGGCAGAGGATTGGACTGTGTCTCGATAGCCATAACGAAAATCACGTCTATAGACATAATATATATCGTTTGTGATTACCCTTGTTTGTTGCATAAATCCAGAAAGAACGGCTTCATTTCAAGGGTCCGGCGGATGACCATCAATTCTGTAAACCTGCTCGATGAGGGCCGTGCGCTCTCCCTGATCTCGTCGGATGGCCGGACCACGCGGTTCCATGCAATCTGGCTGCGCGACAACGCGCTCGATGCCCACACCCGCGCAGTCGGCAGCGGACAGCGCCTGGTCACGCTGTTGGATTACCCGGAAGACATCAGGATCGAATCGGCCTCGACGAACGGGCAATCTCTCGCAGTCCGTTTCCTTCCGGAAGGTAAAGAAGTCAGCTTTCCGGCTGCATGGCTCGCAGAACACTGCTACGACCGAGAAGAAAGCCGCCCGAAAGGCTGGACCGGCGAAGCGATCTCCCGCTGGGGTTCAGATCTGGCGCCGACGATTCCAAGTGTCGATTTCACCAACGCCAAGAACGACCGCCGGGCCCTAGGCCGATGGTTGCATTCTGTCCGGCGTTATGGCTTTGCCCTCATGACCGGAGTGAAACCGGAGAGCGGCGCACTGCTGGAGGTCGCCGCCCTCTTCGGCTACGTGCGTGAAACCAACTATGGGCGCTGGTTCGAGGTTCGTTCCGAGGTCAATCCGATCAATCTGGCCTACACCGGCCTGGGTCTGCAGGCCCACAGTGATAACCCCTACCGTGATCCGGTGCCGACCCTGCAGCTGCTGGCCTGTCTGGAGAATTCGGCGGAGGGCGGTGATTCCATGGTGGTGGATGGCTTCAAAGCGCTCGAAACGCTGCAGCAGGAAAACCTGGGACATTTCGATCTTCTGGCCGGGTATCCCGCGCGCTTCGAGTATGCCGGGTCGGATGGCATAAGGCTGCGCGCGAAACGCCCCATGATCGAGCTGGGCCCCGATGGAGAACTGCTGGGTCTGCGCTTCAACAATCGCTCCGCGGCCCCCTTCACCGACATCCCCTTCGACGAAATGACCGACTACTACGCCGCCTACCGTCACCTGGCGGAAATCATCGAGCGGCCTGAAAGCGAAGTCACTTTCAAGATGGCGCCGGGGGAGCTTTTCATCGTCGACAACACCCGGGTTCTGCACGCCAGAAAGGCTTTTTCGGGCGCAGGGTCACGCTGGCTTCAAGGCTGTTACGCGGACAAGGACGGACTGCTCTCTACCCTTGCCGCGATTGAGGAAGGTCTTCCGGAGGCGGCGGAATGACCGTGCCTTCGACAGAACTCACACCAGCAAACATTGTGGATTTCATTGGCGACATCTTCAGTCGCCGGGGCGCAGAGTCTTACCTGGGTGAGCAGGTTACCATGTCGCAACATATGCTCCAGGGGGCCTTCAGGGCAGAAGAGTCCGGCGCGAAAGACGAACTGGTTGCGGCGGCGCTGCTGCATGACATTGGACATTACACCAGTGAGTTCCCGGAAGATGCCCTGGAGAAAGGCGTAAACAACTACCACGACACCGCCGGCGCCGCTGTGCTGGCCCCTTTCTTCCCGAAGGTCGTGGTCGATTGTGTCCGTCATCATGTCGCCGCCAAACGCTACCTCTGCGCCACGGACCCAGGTTACTTCGACCGCCTCTCGGAAGCATCGGTTCACAGCCTCCGACTTCAAGGCGGTCCCATGTCGGAGAGTGAAGTGAACGCCTTTCGGAATAATCCCAATCTGGAAGATATTCTCCAGGTCCGCTTCTGGGACGAAGACGGCAAGGATCCCGATCTGGAGACCCCGCCTTTCGAGCACTACGCGCCGATCCTCCAGCGCGTGGTCGAGCGCTTTACCGTGGCACAAAGCCAATTAGGTTAGCGACTGCCTCTACATGCAGTCCCGGCCGATCTTGTCGGTCCATTCCCGCTCAAAGACGAGGGTTTCCCCCTCATAAGCCTCCAGGCTGGCTTCGAGATAGAAGAACGCGCTGTCCGCGGTCAGGCGCGTTCTTGTCTCGGTGCGCGTGGACCAGTCGCCCCGGCTCCGTTTCGCCGTAAGATGAGCCTCGCCCGTCACACTCAAGGGATCCTCCGGTTTGATCGTCCAGCTTTCGCGGCGGATTTCATGCGAAACCATACCATGCCCCGGATGCTCGTTGGCACCAGTGTCATCCAGAATGTGATACTGCGTTACACCGGCACTCAGATCCCGCTCGACCCAGCGGCGGGTCTCTCCCGGCTCCAGTGAACGATACTTGGGAAGCGGATCGGGATTGACCGGCTCAGGCATATCCGCGCGCTTTGCTGTCTGGAGGACTGGCAGCATGAAGCGGCTGTCCGGACCCGTCACAATTTGCGCCGTTACGTGACTGGGCGGCGGCAGGATCAAGGGCCAGTAGGCAGTCGAGATCGCAACACGAATACGATGCCCGACCCGGAAGAGATGACCCGATTCGTCGAGATTAATTTCGATCTCTTCGAAGGTGCCCGGTGTCATGGGAACAGGCTCGGCGTTGCCACCACGATGAGCGAGATTGAGTACGCCCAGACTAACCCGCTGCGCCATACCGTCCGGGTGGACATCCACGAGCCTTACAATCAGATTCCCAAGTGGCGCATCGATGGCCAGCTTCACGTTCAGGCGGGGACGCCCCAGAAGTTCGAGCGGTTCCGCGAGGATGTCCGTCTCGAAGACCAGTGACAGACCATCGTCTCCGCGCTGGTCGCCGGGCAAATCGGCCCCGGAGGCGAGGGTGAAATACTCGCCCGACGCCGTCCCGCAATCCTGCGGCGACGCCACCAGCGTCCTACCCTCGGATCCGGGTTCATCGCTCAAGCGGCCATCGGGCCCCAGATGCAGGGTATGGCTGCTCACATCGGGCGACGGCCAGTTTTCCATCGCCACCCAGCGGCCTGCGTCGCTTTCACGCCATGTTGAAGGGCGTATCCCTTCAGTGATGTAGGCGCGGTACGCGGGCAGATCCTCTGCCTTGTTTTTAATTCCCTTCAGCCAGCGGTCCCACCAACGGATCGCCTCTGCATGAAAGTCAATGCGCGGTTTGGGCCAGGCGAAATGCGGATACTTGTGGATCCAAGGGCCGTTGATCGCTTTAACAGGTGCCTTCAGATGGGTCGCAGCAGTCGGTGGCGCATTGCGATAACCATCACCCCAGCCGGCGATGATCAGAACGGCGGCCTCAACGGCGTCATAGTCTTCGCAGATCGAACCATGACGCCAGTAATCGTCGCGGCGTTGATGAGCCAGCCAGGTGGACAAAGGATAGTCCAGAGACTCCAGGCGCCTCAGCCACAGCTCCCGCCAGTCCTCGCCGACGATTTCAGGATCAGGCGGTCGCGAAGAATAGCACAGCATGTTGCTGGCCCAATAGAAGTTGGCCGAAAGCAGGCAGCCGTTCTTGAAATGAATATCATCGTTGTAGCGGTCGACGGTGGAACTCAGCGAAATCACGGCCTTGAGCGCCGGAGGCCGTAAAGCCGCAACCTGCAGAGAATTGAAACCGCCCCAGGAGATTCCCATCATACCCACGGACCCGCTGCACCAGTCCTGAGCCGCAAGCCATTCAATGACCTCCACCGCATCGGCCATTTCCTGCGGTGAATACTCGTCCTCGACATCGCCCTCGGAATCGCCGCTGCCGCGCATATCGACCCGGACACCGGCATAGCCCGCTTCGGCGAAAACCGGATAGGTGCTTTCGTCCCGGGGCGCGGTGCCGTCGCGACGCCGATAGGGAAGATGCTCAAGGATAGCCGGAATGGGATCCTTTTCGGTTCCGTCGGGCATCCAGATACGCGCCGCAAGTCGCGTTCCGTCGCGCAGTGGAATCCATGCGTCCTCGATAACCCGATAAGATCTTTTTGACATGATTTGTCCCTGCGCTCTGCGCTCTGTTACTTCAGGAAGCTGTCGAGCTTCATTGTGCCCGCCGGATTTGCGCCAAGCCTTGCAAGGACGCTTGGCGCGATCTGAAGCTGATCCAGGACCACACCGGAACTCGGCCCCATCGCATCGCCGAAATAGTAGAAGGCAACCTCACGCATTTCGTCCGTGGTTCCGCCGTGATGACCGCGCAGGGATTGACCGTGATCGGCGGTGATCATGACCTCGTAACCCTGCTCCAGCCAACGTGGGAGCGTGTTACCGAGCACACCATCCAGCACATAGACCACGTGATCCATTTCGCTGGAATCGGGACCGTAGCGATGCCCGGTCGAATCCACCGTACAACTGTGCAGCAGCAGATAATCCGGCTGGTGCCGGTCAATCATGATGGCCGCCTGCGCAAAGAGGTCGACATCCGACGGCACGGCCATATTGGCCTTGGTCTCGCCGGTCATGGTGTAGAAGCGGCCGTGCTGGATCGGCAGGCTCTCGTCATCGACTTCCAGATCCCGATAGATGTTGAAGGGCGCCCGTTGGAAGTAGCTGGAAAAGAGTGAGTGGGCCGCCGCCGATGTGGTCCGACCGGCCTTGCGCGCTTGAGAGAAAATATCCGCGACGCTGACCCGTTCCTGTTTGTAGTTATCGACGATGCCGTGTTCCTGCGGCGTCACACCGGTGTGGATCGAAGCATAACAAGGGCCGGAAACCGACGGCAGGGTCGCGCGCATTTTCCAGACCGAGGCGTCCCCCTTCTCGACCCAGCCTTCGACATTGCCCAGCAGCGTACGCGCCGTCTTCCACCCCATTCCGTCCAGGATAATCAGGACGACTTTTCGACTCATAGAGACTCTCCGTAGAGCGGCCGGCTCTACGAAGAACCCGGCAGGAACCATTAAATCGCACGCAGAGTGCAGGCGATTTCAAAGCACGGCAAGCCGCATTCTGGAGAAAAACGCGGGGCAAGCAGAGAACGTAGTCGTGGACGCACAACCGCCGCCCGGACTCAAGCGCATCGCACGGTCTTGTTACAGGGCGCACCGCCTTTCCCGTTGACAGTTTTCCTGGCCGGGTTATTATTTTCCCAAGAAAATACCTGCCACCTGTTTCCTCTAACAGGTGAAAACAAGTTGATGTACCCGTCGACTCGTCAGATGAGATTCCACAAGAACAAGAGCAGCGAAAATTTGATGGGTTTGCAGGTCTGTTGAAGTCCGGGATACCGCCGGACGGCTAAACAGTGGAGAGATAACCTTGGCTCACGATCATGATCATCACAATGCGCCGCCTTCAGATATAGCAATGCGCGTCAAAGCGCTTGAGACGCTGCTGAGTGAGAAAGGACTTGTGGATTCTTCGGCCATCGACACGGTGATCGAACTCTATGAGACAAAGATCGGCCCCCGGAACGGCGCCGCCGTGGTCGCACGTGCCTGGAGCGATCCGGACTATAAAGCGCGACTGCTCGAAAACGGAACAAAAGCAATTGCCGAGTTGGGTTTCGAGGGTGTTCAGGGTGAAGACATGATGGTCGTGGAGAACACGGACAGCGTCCACAATGTGGTCGTCTGCACGCTTTGCTCCTGCTATCCTTGGCCAACTCTTGGACTGCCGCCGGTCTGGTATAAGAGCGCGCCCTATCGATCCAAAGTCGTTCGCGACCCGCGCGGTGTCTTGTCGGAATTCGGGGTCGAACTGCCGGATTCTGTCGAAATAAGAGTCTGGGACAGCAACGCGGAGCTGCGCTATCTGGTCCTGCCCAACCGCCCTGCCGGTACCGACGACCTGAGCGAAGCCGAGTTGGCCGAACTGGTAACTCGGGATTCGATGATCGGAACCGCACTGGTCGCAGCACCCGCGTCTTAAGTCAGCGTGCAATCAGACTCTAAAGGAACGCACCATGAATGGAATCCACGATCTCGGCGGAATGCATGGCCTGGGGCCAATCGACCAGGAAGCGAATGAGCCCTACTTCCATGAAGAATGGGAGGGACGTGTTTTCGGCATGTTCTTCGCGAACTTCGCCCAGGGTCATTTCAACGTCGATCAGTTCCGCCACGCCATCGAACGGATGGATCCGGCGGAATATCTGCAAAGTTCCTACTACGAGCATTGGCTGCATGCCTTCGAAACCCTTCTGCACGAAAAAGGCATCATCAGCCCGGATGAACTCGACCGGAAACAGGCGGAACTGAGCCAAGCGGGAGATAGCTGATGCCCCTCCTTACCCGAGATATCGTTGGTGGCCTGGTGGCGGGCGGCGCCTCCTGCCGAATGGATGCCGAGGTCGCACCAAAGTTCAAGGCCGGCGACAAGGTCGCGACCCTCAACATCAACCCGGCGAGCCACACGCGCCTGCCACGCTATGTGCGCGGGAAACACGGAACGATCACTCATGATCACGGCGTCTTTGCTTTCCCGGACAGCTCTGCTGAAAGCGGAACACATAGCGACCCGCAACATGTCTACAGCGTGCGCTTCGAGGGGGAAGAGCTTTGGGGTAAAGATGCGAACGCGAATGCCTGTCTCTACATCGATATGTTCGACAGCTATCTGGAAGCGGCAGAGTCATGACTGAGATGCCAGACTTACCCTGGACCACCTCCGAGGGGCCGGTATTCAAAGCCCCCTGGGAAGCGGCGGCCTTTGCCATGACCGTACGGCTGCACGAAGAAAAGCACTTCACCTGGCCAGAGTGGGCGGATCATCTTGCTGCCGAGATTGCAGATGCCCGCCAGCGCGGCGAACCGGATCTGGGCGACACCTATTATGAGCACTGGTTGAATGCGTTGGAAAAAATTGTCGTCGCCAAAGGGCTCGCGTCGCACGATGAGCTTGGTCAGCTAAAGCAAGACTGGATTCACTCGACACTTGCAACACCCCACGGACAACCGATCGAGCTCAAACGCAGCTCTCGCGCATGAAGTAGAAAAGCCTCCCGGTCAAGCGATTGACTTAAAGGCACGGTCACATCACCCTCTTGTACTGAACAGTGATTGCCAGGACGGGCTGATGACCAGACGCGACCCCACCTACGCGCCGCGAATTGATGATGAGACCTGGGCGTTCATCGACAAAACAAACGCGTTTTATCCCCCGGATATGGTCGATACGAGCATCACCCAACAGCGCGCGGTCTATGATGAAATGTGCGCGGCCTTCCGACAGGCAAGACCGTCCGGTCTGTCTGTCCGGGATGATACGGTCGCCGGCAAGACCACCGATATTCCGGTCCGCCGTTATCAATCCGATGCAACCGCACACCCCTCAGCCACCGTGATCTACTATCACGGCGGCGGCTTCGTGGTCGGAGGTCTGGAAAGCCATGACGATGTCTGTGCCGAAATAGCCGCTGCGACCGGTTTCGCTCTGGTCGCAGTCGACTACCGGCTGTGTCCGGAGTACCCGCATCCCGCCGCCTATGAGGATGCGCTTGCCGCTTGCGAAGCAATTATGACCGAGGGCAGGCCTGTCATCCTCTGTGGCGATTCTGCCGGTGGAAATCTTGCTGCCGCCGTTTGCCTTTCGCTACGCGGCAGACCCAACGGACCGGTCGGGCAGGTTCTGATCTATCCGGGACTCGGTGGCGAAAGCATGAGTCTACCGTCGTATCTGGCAGAGGCCCACGCGCCGCTGCTCACCACACGCGACGTAATGTTCTATAAAAATATCCGGGTCGAGGGCGCAGCCCCAATCAATGACCCTACCTACGCGCCTTTGTGCACCACCGACCTTCGCGGCAGCGCGCCCTGTATGATCTTCACCGCCGATTGCGATCCTTTGCGCGACGATGGTGCGACCTACGTCAAGCGCTTGCGCAATGCAGGTGTCGATGCCGAGTGGATCAACGAGCCTGGACTCGTTCATGGCTATCTTCGCGCACGAACAACAAGCACACGGGCAAAACAGAGCTTTACGCGAATTTGCGATGCCATTGCCCGCCTCGGGGAGACCAAGCGGGAAAATTAGTTCCCGGCAGCCTCCATTTTCCGATCAGATAGCGCCTTCTCCAACCATCCCAACTCCATCTCGGGCACGGACTTGAGCAGCAGGTCCGTGTAGTCGTCGAAGGGTGGCGAGAGCACCTGGCTCTTTGGGCCAAAACGCACCAGCCGCCCCTGGTACATCACGGCGATAGAATCGGCGATGGCCCGCACTGTCGCGATATCATGGGTGATGAAGAGATAGGAAACTTGGGTCTCCTTCTGCAGGCTCATCAGCAGTTTCAAGATATCCTCGGCCACCAGTGGATCGAGTGCCGACGTCGGCTCGTCGCAGATAATCAGCTTTGGGTCTGCTGCCAGCGAACGAGCAATGCAGACCCGCTGCTTCTGCCCGCCCGAAAGTTCCGCTGGATAGCGGTCGATGAAGGACTCGCCCATCTCGATCTGATCGAGCAGCTCGATAACCCGCTTTTCCTTCTCGCGCCCGCGCAGACCGAAATAAAAGCTGAGCGGGCGGCCGATGATATCACGCACTGTATGGCGCGGGTTCATCGCGACGTCCGCCATCTGATAGATCATTTGCAGATCGCGGAGGTCCTCGCGCGGCCGGTCCGCCAGCTTCGGTGCCAGATCACGTCCATCGAAGGTAACCCGCCCACTGCGTTGCGGCAGCAATCCGGTGATCACACGCGCGGTCGTCGACTTGCCGGAGCCGGACTCGCCCACGACGGCCAGTGTCTGGCCCTTGGGCAGGTGGAAAGAAACATCGAACAGAACCTGCAGGGAATTACCATAAGCCGCATCGATGTTCTCGATGGTCAGCAGGGGTTTCGACTGATCCTCCGCCTCGGACTTGATGTTTGAGCGCACGGACACCAGCTCCCGCGTATATTCCTCCTGCGGGGTCTCGATGATTTGCGCAACCGGTCCGTACTCGATGGTCTTACCGTGACGCAGGACCATGATGTCATCCGACACCTGCGCGACGACGGCCAGATCATGGGTGATGTAAAGCGCAGCCGTCCCGGTCTCCTCGATCGCGTGCTTGATGGCCGCGAGCACATCGATCTGAGTGGTGACGTCCAGAGCCGTTGTGGGCTCATCGAAGACAATCAGATCGGGCTGCGAACAGAGCGCCATGGCGGTCATGGCCCGTTGCAATTGCCCGCCGGATACCTGGTGCGGGTAACGCTGGCCGAACTCCTTCGGGTTGGGAAGCCCCAGAATGTCAAAGAGGTGGTCCGCCCGCTCCATGGCCTCGGCCCGGCTTGAAACGCCGTGCAGCACCGTTGCCTCGACAATCTGATCGCCAAGCCTGTGCGCCGGATTGAACGCCGCCGCGGCAGACTGGGCGACGTAGCAGATCTTCGAACCACGCAGACCCCGGACCCGGGACTTTGAGGAGGCCAGAATGTCTTCGCCATTGAAGTGCGCCGTGCCGCCGGTGATCCGGCAACCGCCCCGGCCATAAGCCATAGAGGCCAGGCCAATGGTGGACTTACCGGCACCGGACTCTCCAATCAGGCCAAGCACCTTGCCCTTCTCGAGAGTGAAAGACACGCCATGCACGATCACGATATCCTTGGGCGTTTCGCCCGGCGGATAGACAGTTGCTTCGATGCGCAGGTTTTTAACGTTCAGCAGTTTATCAGACATCTCCGCGTCCTCCCTTCAGGCTAGAGGTTCGGTTCAGCAGCCAGTCCACAATCAGATTGACGGAGATCGCCAGCGCCGCGATGGCGCCGCCCGGGATCAGTGCTGCGGGAACGCCAAAAATGATCCCGTCCTTGTTGTCCTTGACCATGCCGCCCCAGTCGGCCTCCGGTGGTTGAATGCCAAGCCCCAGGAAGGAGAGCGAAGAGAGGAAAAGAACCGCAAAGGCAAAGCGCAGGCCGAATTCAGCCAGCAAGGGCGAGAGTGCATTCGGCAGGATCTCCCGGAAGATAATCCACATGCGCCCTTCGCCACGTAGCCGCGCAGCCTCGACGTAGTCCATCACCACGATATCGACCGCAACCGCCCGGCCCAGGCGGAACACGCGTGTTGAATCGATCAACGCCATGACCAGCACCAGGATCCAAAGCTCCTGAGGCAGAGCCGCGAGGACCACGAGCGCAAAGATCAGCGTCGGAATGGCCATCATAAGATCGTTGAGCCGCGAGAGGACCTGATCGGTCCAACCGCGCATGACCGCTGCCAGGAAGCTCAGGAAAATCCCGAGCGAAAAGGACAGCACCGACGCCGCCGCTGAGATAAAGATCGTGGTTTGCGCGCCATACATCATGCGCGACAGCAGATCCCGCCCCAGATTATCGGTCCCCATCAGGTATTTTGCGGACGAAGGTTCCCAGACATCGCCCACAATCTCCCGCTCCCCGTAAGGCGCAAGGACATCAGCGAAGACCGCCGAGAAAAGGAAAATGAAAACCCCGAGCAAACCGATACGGGCACTCCAGGGCATAGCTTTGATCATCTGCATGTTCCGGCCCTCACTTCGGATGCCGGAGGCGAGGATTCGCAAGAATCCCGAGCACGTCCGCAATCATATTCAGGATGATGTAGACCGCCGCGAACACCAGTCCGCAGGCCTGCACCACCGGCATATCGCGGATGGTCACCGCGTCCACCAGATACTGTCCCATCCCCGGGTAGACGAAAATCACCTCGACCACGACCACGCCGACAACCAGATAGGCGAGATTGAGTGCCACCACGTTGATAATCGGCGCAATCGCGTTAGGTGCCGCGTGCTTGGCGATAATCCGGAAGGCATCCAGGCCCTTCAACTCGGCGGTTTCGATATAGGCCGAGGACATGATGTTCAGGATCGCCGCCCGCGTCATGCGCATCATGTGCGCCAGGACCACGAGCACAAGCGTTGCGCAGGGCAGAACGATGGCTGCAAGACGATCAGTGAAGGCCATATCGGCGAACACCGTCGAGGGGAAAACCGCGACGCCCCAGTTCACCGCGAAAAATAGAATAAGCAGATAGCCAGTGAAAAACTCAGGCAGGGAAATCGCCCCCAGGGAAACGACGTTGATCAGCCGGTCGATGAAGCGATTGCGATAGTGTACCGCGATCATGCCCAGGCCGATTGCCAGAGGCACCGAGACCACGGCAGCCCAGAATGCAAGAAACAGGGTATTGCCGAGACGTTTGCCAATCTGCTCGGAGACACTGGCCTTGTTGGCCCAGGAAGTGCCGAAATCACCCTGCAGAACACCGCCAAGCCAGCTCAGGTAACGCTCATGAACCGGCGCGTTAAGGCCAAGTTCTTTGCGAATATTCGCGACGGCTTCGGGTGTTGCGGATTGACCGAGATAGCTTTGGGCAAAGTCGCCGGGCAGGAATTCGATGCCCATGAAAAGCAGGGCAGAAATGGCAAGAAGAAGAACAAACCCGAGAAGTATGCGCTGAAGAATCAGAGCAAGCAGAGGGTTGCTGCTAAAGAATCCGCCAGCCGGGCCGGGACCGGCCGGCGGGCTGGTATTTGCATTGGACATGGTTCATTTCCGAAGCTCTGTGACGAGGAATCATCAACTCGGCCGCGGAAAAAAATCTGTTGCCCCGGCCCAGATCGAAACGGGCGGCCCCTAAGGACCGCCCGCTCTCTCCGACTCGTCAGGCCAGCCAGGACCTGATTGGCGCGAAGCCATTCGACATTTCGCCACCGGCATCGTGGACATAGTTGCCGACTTTGTTGGAAACAGCCGCAATGAAGTCGTTGAACATCGGCAGGATCAGGCCGCCGTCATCGCGCACCATCAATGCCATTTCACGATAGAGTTCGACACGGCGTGCTTCGTCGAGTTCCGCACGGGCCGCAACCAGCAGCTCGTCAAATGCAGGACGGCTCCATTTCGTGTCGTTCCAGTCCGCACCGGTCTGATAGGCCACCGAATACATCTGATCCTGGGTCGGGCGTCCGCCCCAGTAGGAGGTGCAGAAAGGCTGCACATTCCAGACGTTGGACCAGTAACCGTCGGCAGGTTCCCGCTTGATCTCGATGGGAATTCCGGCTTCTGCGCAGGACTGCTGAAACAGAACCGCGGCATCTTCCGCACCGTTGAAGGCAGCATTGGATGTGCGCAGAAGAACGGCACCGTCATGACCCGATTTCTTGAAGTGGAACTTCGCTTTGTCGGGATCGAAGGTACGCTGCGGAATATCGGACGAGAAGTTTGCGTAAGCCGCATTGATCGGGAAATCGTTCCCAACCGTACCGTAGCCACGCAGGATCTGCTCAACCATCTGCTCCCGGTTCATCGCATGCTTCAGCGCGAGACGAAGGTCGACGTTGGTGAAAGGCTCTTTATCGGTGTGCATGATGAAGACGTAGTGTCCCCGACCCGCGGTGTTCTCGATCGAAACCGTCGGCGCACGCTTCAGGAGACCGATGGTCTTCGGATCGACCCGGTTGATCATATGGACCTGCCCGGAAGTCAGAGCCGCCATACGCGCGGTCAGGTCATTGATCACCAGGATCTCGATTGAGTCCGCATGACCGACTTCTGGACGCCAATGGCCTTCGTGTCTCTCAGCGGCATAGCGGACACCGGGCTCATTCACGGAGACCTTATAAGGGCCGGTCCCGATTCCAGCCGCCGGCTCGTCAACCCCACCGTTCGGCTGAATAATCAGATGATAATCCGAAAGCATGTACGGCAGATCGGCATTGCCCGAGTCCAAGGTGACCAATACGCCGTCGTCACCGTCCTTCTTGATGCCCTGGATGGTCTTCATCACGCCAAGCGCGCCGGATTTCGCATTTTCATCCGAATGGCGCAGCAGCGTGGCAACCACATCGTCCGCTGTCATTTCCTTGCCGTTGTGGAAGGTCACGCCCTTGCGGATCTTGAAACGCCAGCTCTTGGCATCCGCGGAAGCTTCCCAGGACTCGGCCAGAACCGGCACCGGCGAACCATCGACCGGGCTGGTCTCGGTGAGAGTTTCACCCCACACGCGGCCAAAAACAAAAGGAATGGAGCTTGAGAAGGTCGCGGGGTCGAGGCTGTCGGCAGAGGTACCGCCGTTCATGCCCACTTTCATGTGTCCGCCCTTCTTAGGGCCTGCAGCAAGTACGGTGGAGGACAAAAGGCTCGTCGCCAAAGGCGCAGCCAATCCCAATGCTGCCGCCCGTCCCATAAAGTCACGGCGATTAACCTGTCCGCGCGCGACCAATAATCCTAGATCTTTGAGTTCGTCTGTCATTTTTGTTCTCCCTGCTTTTCGTTCTTTATTCGCTGATATTGAAGCAACCCCCTTCACAAGGCTGCTGTTCTAAATGCGACAGGCAAATTTGATATCAGCGAAGCAAATCAGTCTCGTTTCATATCTACAGTCTATTAAGTGGGTAATGCAAACCTCCATGTGTTTAAGATTTGCAACTCTTAGGGGCGTTTGAGATATATTTAGATCTAAGTGATTGTTATTCTGACGATATCGTGGATTCGAGGATGGGTCCAATGAATGCTTCACGAGTTCTTGCACTAGAAAGTCGCGGCGAAGCCATCGCTTTTGAGGGTAGTCGAACAGTAGTGACATCTGCGCCAGAAATGCTTTCTTCTGAGGCACCTGGATATCGCAAAGAGCAAGTTAACTCCGTCCCTCAGAACAGGGGGCACAAAAGGTCAAAACAAAGAAGGGCATGGAACACAAGCTCCACGCCCCTCTTCTCGACTACATCGTCAGATGACAGTTTGCGTCGGTCGCCTTAAGCCGTCGCCTGATACCCGCTGACGGCCTTGACTTCCAGGAAATCCTCGAGACCGTAGGTACCGCCTTCACGACCATTGCCTGATTGCTTATAACCACCGAAGGGGCTGCCGGCAGGACGCTGCGCACCGTTGATCTGGACCATACCGGCGCGAAGTCGACGGGCTACGCGGTTCGCCCGCTCCGGATTTCCACTCTGCACGTAAGCCGCCAAACCATACGGCGTGTCATTGGCCATCTCGACCGCTTCTTCTTCGGTATCGAAGGGGATCATGCAAAGGACCGGCCCGAAGACTTCTTCACGGGCGATAGTCATCTGGTTATTCACATCCGCAAAGATTGTCGGACGCACGTAGTAACCCCGGTTCAAACCTTCCGGACGCCCGGTTCCACCGATGACGACACGCGCACCTTCGCCGATAGCCGTCTCAATCAGGCCCTGAACCTTGTCGAACTGCATCGAACTGACCAGCGGGCCGATATGACGGCCTTCCTCGGCGGGGTCACCGACCTGGACCTTCTGTCCCACCTCGGCGGCAATCTCTACGGCATTATCGTAGACATCACGCTGCACCAGCATACGTGTCGGTGCGTTGCAGGACTGGCCGGTATTGTTGAAGCAATGCAGAACACCGGTCTTTACGGCCTTGGCGAGATCCGCATCGTCGAACACGATGTTGGGCGATTTGCCGCCCAGTTCCAGCGTCACCCGCTTGACCGTATCCGCAGCCGCCTTGGTAACGGCGGTGCCGGCTCGGGTGGAGCCGGTAAAGGACATCATATCGATACCCGGATGGCGCGACATCGCCTCACCAACCACGGCCCCCTCACCGTTCACCAGATTGAAGACACCGGCAGGGAAACCGGCTTCATCGACCATTTCCGCGAAGAGAATTGCGGACATCGGCGCAATCTCGCTCGGCTTCAGGATCACGGTACAGCCAACCGCCAGCGCAGGCGCAACCTTAAGCGCGATCTGGTTCATGGGCCAGTTCCAGGGCGTGATCAGGCCGCAGACACCGATTGCCTCCTGCACAATCCGCTCGCCGGAATCGTTGAAATCGCGCTCGAACTCGAAGCCCTTGAGCGCCTCGATGAAAGCGGCCAGGTGCCCGGCGCCAGCCGCGGCCTGGCTGTGGTTCGCCATGGAGATCGGCGCGCCCATTTCCTGGGAAATAGCCAAAGCCATTTCACCGGCACGGCGCTTGTAGACCTCCAGGAGCTTCTCAAGCAGAGCCACGCGTTCTTCGCGGTTGGTCACGCTATAGGTCTCAAAGGCCTTTCGCGCGGCGGTAACCGCACGGTCGATGTCGGCTTCGGAGCCAAGAGAGATCGTGGCGTAGGCGGTTTCATTCGCCGGATTGATCACCTCGAAACCCTTCGCAACCGCAGGCGCGGTCCACTTTCCATCGATGTAAAAGTCGGTTTTATTCAGCATGATTTCCTAAACTCCCAAGCCGGCCACAGCCGCGATATGCAGAGGCCTTTCAACGGCCCCGATTTCTGACGTCATCTTCGCCAATCTGACGCTCCGCGCAAGATGTATTCCTGTCCCGATTTCCAGCTTCGGGATACCAAAAATACTCTCAAGACATCTTACATAGAAACACTCAGGCCGCAGTCAATCGTCCTTCGCGCCGTCGGCGCTCAGATCAGGAAATTGCTGAGACTGCCCGACAATCGAGGAATAGTAGAAGGCAATCGCCTGCGCCCGGTTATTGACCGAGAGTTTCTCGAAGAGATTACGCAGATGAAATTTTACAGTATTGATCGAAATATCGAAATCGTGTGCCAGCTGTTTGTTGGTACAGCCTTGAGACAACGCTGTCAGAAGTGTGCGTTCGCGCTCGGTCAGACTGTACATCGGGTCCTGGCGCAGCTCTCGCACGTCGAGAAAGGGAAACACCATCTGACCGTTCGCCACATCAGCGGCGATATCCAGCAGGTTCTCGGGAGACTCACTGCGAGCGCAAAACCCGGCGGCCCCGGCCGCCATGGCCCGACGCGGCACCTCACGACCTTCCCCGTGGGAGTAAACGATGATCCGTGGCGCCGAAACCTGCGCGCGGAGGATTTCGATCAGTTTTTCACCCCCCAGCATCGGCAGAGTCCAGTCGATGACCCCGACCACAACCGGAACCCGCAAAACCGCCTCCAGGAAACCTTCCGCCGAACTGGCAGTCGCAACCAGGCTGAAACGGGCATCCCGGTCGAAAAACTCGGACAAGGCGGACAGCATTATGGAGTTGCTGTCAGCCAGAGCGATCTCAATCGGTGCAGCCGTTTTTTTAGCGGACTCCATGGATTTCTCCTCAGATTCTAAGAAAACCACCTGAATGGGTAGGTACAGTACAAGATAAATCCGCTTTTTACCACTTAATTGGGTAGGTTTTTGCCTATTCTAATAGACACTCAAAAGCAGGAGTTATGGGTGTTGTGTGATGGATCAATCAGCGGTGTTATGGCGGGAACGGCGCACAAGCATTTGTTTCGGGTCATCGGGTTGTAACCAGAACTGCCACCCAACCGCTTCGAATCAAACAAAGGTCTCAAAAGAAGAGGCGTTTGAAAAGAAGCAGCCCAACAAAAAATACGAGGGAGGAGTTGAAGCATGCAAGGTACGAGAGGCTTGTTTGTCCCGGGACCGACCAATGTTCCCGAGCAGGTTCGCAAAGCAATCGACGTTCCGATGGAAGACCACCGAGCCCCCGATCTTCCGGCCTTCACACTCCCGCTCTTCGCCGACCTGAAGAAGATTTTCAAGACCGAAACCGGCCGGGTGTTTTTATTCCCTGCATCCGGCACCGGGGGCTGGGAGGCGGCGATCACCAACACGCTGAAACCCGGCGACAAGGTACTCGCCTCCCGCTTCGGTCAGTTTTCACATCTCTGGATCGACCTCTGCCAACGCCATAACCTGGACGTTGAAATCGTCGACGTCGAGTGGGGCGAGGGTGTTCCACTCGATATCTACGCAAACAGACTCAAGGCGGATAAAGACCACGCTATCAAAGCCGTTCTGGTCACACAGAATGAGACTGCAACCGGCGTCCAGAGCGACGTTGCGGGTGTCCGTCAGGCCCTTGATGACGCAGGCCATCCGGCCATGCTTTACGTCGATGGGGTCAGTTCCATTGCCTCAGTCGATTTCCGCATGGACGAGTGGGGGGTCGATCTTGCGGTCTCGGGATCGCAGAAGGGGTTCATGCTGCCCGCCGGTCTCGCGATTATGTGCGCCAGTGAAAAAGCGCTGGAAGCTTCGAAAACCGCAGGCCTCGCGCGCTGCTACTTCGACTTCAAGGACATGATCCAGACCAACGACCTGGGCTACTTTCCCTACACGCCACCCATGACCCTTATCCGTGGCCTGAGGTGCTCCGTCGACCGTTTGCTGGACGAGGGCCTGGAAAACGTATTCGCACGCCATCACTATCTGGCGGAAGGCGTCCGCAAGGCCGCCGAAGCCTGGAGCCTTCGGCTCTGCGCCAAAGAACCGAAGTGGTATTCCGACACGGTCAGCGCCATCTGCCTGCCGGACGGGTACGATTCCGGCGAACTGCTGACCCGAGCCTATCACCGCTACGGCATTTCCCTGGGTGGCGGTCTCTCCAAGGTCGCTGGCCGGGTGTTCCGCGTTGGCCACCTGGGCGACGTGAACGAAATCATGCTTCTTTCCGCCCTCGCCGGCACGGAGATGGCCCTGCGCGATCTCGGTGTGCCGATTGTCGCCGGAAGCGGTGTCGCTGCGGCGCAGGAGTACTATCGGACCGCCGCCAACGGCTATAGCGATATCCTTATCACGCGGGCTGCCGCCGAATAAAACGGCAGAAAAAACGGCGCGATTTGCGGAATCAGATATCGAAGCGGGGTTAAGTCCATGGACATTCACGAGTATCAAGCCAAAGAAATTCTGAGCGGTTTCGGCGTCCCCGTGCCGCGCGGAGGACTCGCCTACAGTCCGGAACAGGCAGCTTACAGAGCGCGGGAGATCGGTGGCGACACATGGATTGTCAAGGCACAGGTCCACACCGGCGGACGCGGCAAGGCCGGCGGCGTCAAGGTCTGCGAGGACGAACACGAGGTCTACGATGCCGCCGATGAACTCTTCGGCAAAAGACTGGTCACCCATCAGACCGGCCCGAAGGGCAAGGTTGTCTACCGGGTCTACGTCGAAGGAGCAGCCGCCATCGAGCGGGAAATCTATCTGGGTTTCGTGCTGGACCGAAAAAGCGAGCGTGTCATGGTGGTTGCCTCGGCGGCTGGCGGCATGGAGATTGAGGAGATTTCCGCCACCAAACCCGAGAGCATCATTCGGTCCGTCATCGAGCCTGCCGTCGGCATTCAGGATTTCCAGGTGCGCGAGATCGCCTTTGCGCTGGGCCTCAAACCCACCCAGATACAACAGGCCGTCAATACCATCAAAGGCTGCTACCGCGCCTTTCGGGAACTCGACGCAACCATGGTGGAGATCAATCCTCTCGTGGTCACAAGCGACGGCGCAATCGTTGCACTCGACGCCAAGATGACCTTCGACGACAACGCCCTGTTCCGTCACCCCAGCGTTTCCGAGCTGCGGGATAAGTCACAGGAAGATCCGCGGGAATCCCAGGCGGCGGACCGCGGCCTGAGCTACGTGGGACTTGAGGGAAAAATCGGCTGCATCGTCAACGGCGCCGGTCTCGCCATGGCCACCATGGATATGATCGAACTGGCCGGCGGCAAGCCTGCGAACTTTCTGGACATCGGCGGGGGCGCCTCGCCCGAACGGGTCGCCAAGGCCTTTCGACTGGTCATGTCGGACGGCGACGTGGAAGCAATCCTGGTCAATATCTTCGCCGGCATCAATCGCTGCGACTGGGTCGCCGAGGGGATCATCCAGGCGCTTGAGGCCAATCCGGTGAACGTGCCGGTGATTGTCCGCCTTGCGGGCACCAACGTCGAGGAAGGCCGCAAGATCCTCTCCAAGAGTGGCCTGCCGATCATCCGCGCGGCGACCCTCAAGGAAGCTGCGGAACGGGCGGTCTCCGCGTGGCAGAACGACATCAAACACAACGTCAAGATGGTGGCATCGTCATGAGCATTCTGATTGATCGCGCAACACCGGTTCTGATCCAGGGCATCACCGGAAAGATCGGTAAGTTCCATGCAAAGGAAATGATCGATTACGGCACGCATGTGGTCGGTGGAGTGGTCCCGGGCCGGGGCGGCGAAACTGTACATGGCCTTCCGGTGTTCGATACGATGAAAGAAGCCGTGAAGCAGACCGGGGCGAGCGTCAGCGCAATCTTCGTGCCACCGCCCTTCGCGGCTGACTCCATCATGGAAGCCGCCGATTCCGGGATCACCTTCTGCGCCGCAATTACCGACGGAATCCCCGCCCAGGATATGATCCGGGTCAAACGCTATATGCGCCGGTACCGCCAGGAAAACCGCATGCGCCTGATAGGGCCGAACTGCGCAGGCATCATCAGCCCGGGCAAAGCGCTGATGGGCATCATGCCTGGTCATATCTATCAGGCCGGAAGCATCGGTGTCGTTGGACGTTCCGGTACATTGGGTTACGAGGCCGCCTCGCAAATGAAAGAACTGGGCATCGGTGTCTCGACGTCTGTCGGCATCGGCGGCGACCCCATCAACGGTTCCTCTTTCAAGGACATCCTGACCCTCTTCGAAGAGGACCCGGAAACCAGCGCCATCGTGATGATCGGCGAGATCGGTGGGCCGCAGGAAGCTGAAGCTGCCGAGTTTATCCGCGATCACATGACAAAACCGGTCGTCGCCTATGTCGCAGGCCTGAGTGCCCCCAAGGGACGCACGATGGGTCACGCAGGGGCGATCATCTCGGCCTTCGGCGAGAGTGCGAGCGAAAAGGTCGAGATCCTGCGGGATGTCGGCGTCACCATCGCTCCCAACCCCTCGCAGATCGGATCCACAATCGCAGAAGTCATCGCGAAAGCAGCCTAGGTTGAGGACTTGTAAATTATGATGGCCTTGATCGTGTTTTGAGGGTTTTTAGCCAGGCGAGGGCTCAAAGGCGGGCCCGTAGGCCCGGTGATAGACCTCAACGCACCAAAAAACTTTCAAAACACGACCTCAGAAGGCGACAAGATTATGAGTTCTGAACATCGTCGCGTCGTCAGTCTCGATGCTTCGGCATCGCTCCATTCCTAACTCCTTGTCAGAAAACATAATTTTATCGTCAAGACCGTCATAATTTACAAATCCTCAACCTAAGGGAAGCGCATCATGATCAAGCCGAAAGTTGTCATCACCCGACGTTGGCCGAAAGCGGTCGAGGCTGCGCTGGTCGAAGATTTTGACGTCACCTTCAACAGGCAGGACCGCGCATTGACATCCGACGAATTGAAGGACGCGGTCCACTGCGCCGATGCCATCCTGCCGACAGTGACCGATCGTATCGACGCGCGCGTGCTCGACGATGCAAATCCACGCACTAAGATCCTGGCGAACTACGGTGTCGGCTACAGCCATATCGATATCGACAGCGCCAAGACCCACGGCATCGCCGTCACCAATACCCCAGATGTTCTGAGCGAATGCACCGCTGATCTGGCTCTGACGCTGATGCTCATGGCGGCCCGGCGCGCCAGTGAAGGGGAGCGCGAAGTCAAAACAGGTGCATGGTCCGGTTGGCGCCCGACACATCTTCTGGGCTCGAAAGTTTCCGGCAAGACATTGGGCATTATCGGATTTGGGCGTATCGGACAGGAAGTCGCAAAGCGGGCCCATCACGGCTTTGGCATGCGGGTTTTGGCCTTCAACCGCTCGCCAATCTCGCAGGATGTTCTGGCAAAAACCGGAGCGGAAAGCGTTGGCTCAATCGATGAACTCCTGCCTCGCGCCGACTTTGTCTCGCTCCATTGCCCCGGTGGTACCGCCAACAAACACCTGATCGACTGCCGCCGCCTCGGCCTGATGAAGGAGTCCGCCTTTCTGATCAACACCGCACGCGGCGAAGTTGTCGATGAGCGCGCGCTGGTCCAGGCGCTCACCTTTGAAACCATCGCAGGTGCCGGACTGGACGTCTTTAACGGCGAGCCCAATGTGCTGCCGGAACTGCGCGGCTGCGAGAACGCGGTGCTCCTGCCTCACCTTGGGAGCGCGACACTTGAGACCCGCGAAGCCATGGGCTTTCGCGTCGTACAGAACCTGAAGGACTTCTTCGAGGGCCGCGCGCCCCGCGATCTCGTGGCGTAATGTCCACATCGGTTTTAAACGACATTCGAAGGCATGCGGAACCGTCTCCGGTGCAACAGGCGGAACCAAGCTATCTGGATGAGATAACCGACCTGCTGTTCGGTCTGCTGCGCAGTGTCGTCGCTGAACGGGCACCTGGTGTATTGCCGTTCCTGGTAAATTCGCCCGGTGACCTGGTTCCCGGCAGCGACGAACGCATCCCTTTCCTGCAGGCCATCGGCATTTGGTTTCAGCTGACCAGGATCGCTGAAGAAAACGCCTTGATGCGCGCCCGCCGAAAACTGGAAACCGCCGGCGGCCCGGATCAGGTCAGGGGCTCCTTCTCAAATGTGCTCGCCGATGTCGCGGCATTGGGGGTAGACCCCGCGCAGGTTTCCAAGACGTTGAAGGCTTTCGACGTCGGCCCCACCCTGACCGCACATCCCACCGAGGCAAAACGCGTCACGGTTCTCGAAATTCACCGCCGCATCTACCGAAAGCTCGTGGACCTGGAAGCCCAGCGCTGGACGCCGCGCGAACGGGATACACTGACTGCGGAGCTGCGCAACGATATCGACCTGCTCTGGATGACCGGTGAATTACGGCTGGAGCGGCCCAGCCTGGATCAGGAAATCGCCTGGGGCCTGCATTTTTTCCGCGAAACCCTGTTCGACGCCACGACCCAGCTCTACGGCCAATTCGCCCGCGCCCTTCATCGACACTACGGTGAAGACGGGCTGCGCGCCCCCTCGTTCCTACATTTTTCTTCCTGGATCGGCGGCGATCGCGACGGCAACATCAATGTAACCTGCGACGTGACCCGGGAAACCCTGAAGGTCAATCGCGCCGCAGCTTTCGAGCGTCTGGGCGAACGCCTCGCCGCGCTCATTCCCCTGATCAGCGTCAGCAGAAACCTGGTCAAAACGCCCTCGGGATTCGAAAACACACTTGGGAAGCTTCTCGACACCACAGACGAAGCAGAACAAATACGAGCACGCAATCCCGATGAACTATTGCGCCAGTATCTGGTGGCGCTGAACCTGCGTCTGACAGCGACCGCGGGCAAGGGAGAGAAGGCCGCGCCCTATCAAACTCCCACCCAGCTTGCCGACGACCTGAAGGTGCTGGAACAGGCTTTGGTTGCCATGAAGGCCGGGGCACTCGCCGGATCACTCGTCACGCCTCTGCGTTGGGAGGTCGAAACCTTCGGCTTTCGCACGGTCTCACTGGATATTCGTCAAAACTCGACGGTGATCAATCGTGTGCTTCAGGAAATCTGGCGCGCCAACACTGCGAAGCCATCCGACCTCCCTGTCCCAGGTACGCAGGCCTGGTCTCAACGGCTGCGCAACGACCTGCGCGCGCAGCAGTTTTCGACACCGGATCTCACACAGCTCTCGGAGGAAGCGGCCGAGACCATGGCCCTTTTCGGTCTTATCAAGGAAGTCCAGAACGGCGTCGACCGCCGCGCTATCGGTAGCTTTATCCTGAGTATGACCACGTCAGCGGATGACCTGCTGGCTGTATATCTACTGGCAAAGTACGCCGGCCTCTGCGCTGGGCATGATAACAGTGGCGCGGTTCCCCTGCCGATCCTCCCGCTCTTCGAGACCATCTCCGATCTGCGGGCGGCCCCGGCTATTTTAACCGACCTGCTGACTATACCTCTCGTGCGCCGGAGCCTGCAGGAGGCCGGGAACGTTCAGGAAGTGATGTTGGGATACTCGGATTCCAACAAGGACGGCGGCTTTGTGTGCTCGACCTGGGAATTATTCAAAGCCCAGAAGAAGATTATCGCGACCGCCGAAAGCCTGGGCATTGAAGTTCGCTTCTTTCACGGTCGCGGCGGATCCGTGAGCCGCGGTGGCGCGCCGACCGGACGGGCCATCGCGGCGCAACCGAACGCGACGGTCCTCGGGCGCATGCGCACGACCGAACAAGGCGAAGTCGTCTCGTCAAAGTACGCCAACCGGGGAACAGCGCTTTATCAGTTGGAACTCCTCAGTGCCAGCGTACTCGCGCACAGCCTGAAATCACCTATCGAGGCCGCGGCGCAGAACCACGCGGTCTTCGATGAAGCCATCGATGCGCTCTCGGGCATGTCACAGGCGCGCTATAGCGGCTTGCTGGAACAGCCTGGTTTTGTCGACTACTTCCTGCAGGCCAGCCCGGTGGAAGAACTGGCCCTGCTGAACATCGGGTCCCGCCCGGCCCGCCGCTTCGGCTCTGCAAGCATCAGCGATCTGCGCGCCATACCCTGGGTCTTTGCCTGGAGCCAGAACCGGCATCTCATCACCGGATGGTATGGCTTCGGCAGCGCTCTGCAGTCTTTTGTGCGCGTGCGCGGCAGAGAGGGCAGGAAACTCCTGACGGCGATGTTCGAAGAGTCCCGCCTGTTTCGTTTGATAGTAGATGAGGTCGAAAAAACTCTCTACCAAACAGATATGGATTTGGCCGGACGTTACGCTGGTCTTGTAGAGGATAAGGAAACGCGGGACCGCATTTTCTCGATGATCCGGCAAGAATACAAAACGACGTGCGGCGAACTCTCCAACCTGACCGGGTCAAACGAACCTGCGCAGAGGTTTCCGGCATTCCGAAAGCGGATCGATGATGCCAAACCCCTGCTTGAGCAGACACATCTTCTGCAGGTCGAACTGCTTGACGAATTCCGGACTGCACAAAGCAACGAGGCGCTTCGCAAGTCCATAACGGTTCCGCTTCTGCTCTCAATGAACTGCATTGCCGCCGGACTGGGCTGGACCGGATAGAAACACACAAAAGATCATACAAGGGATGAAGAAATGAACGATCAGGCTCCACTTCAGACAGGAAAACTTTTCCCCGGATTTTTCGGCGGCTCGCTTCAGGCCGGTGACCCGGAAATGCAAGCCGTCATCCAGCAAGAGCTCGGGCGCCAACGGCATGAGATCGAACTGATCGCATCGGAAAACATCGTCTCCTCGGCAGTGATGGAAGCCCAGGGCTCTGTACTGACCAACAAATACGCCGAAGGCTATCCCGGGCGACGCTACTATGGCGGCTGTCAATTCGTCGATACCGCCGAAGATCTTGCCCGAGACAGGGCAAAGCAGCTCTTCAACTGCAGCTACGCGAACGTCCAGCCTCACTCGGGCGCACAAGCCAACCAGGCAGTGTTTTTTGCGCTGTTGCAGCCCGGCGACACCTATATGGGCCTGAACCTTGCCGCAGGCGGACACCTGACCCACGGCGCACCGGTCAATCAGTCGGGCAAATGGTTCAATGTAGTTCCCTACGGCGTTCGCGAGGATAACCAGCAGATCGACTACGACGATCTTGAACGCCTCGCCAAGGAAACCAAACCGAAGCTTATCATTGCCGGTGGCTCCGCCTATCCGCGCAGCATCGATTTCGCCCGCTTCCGCAAGATCTGCGATGACATCGGCGCCTATTTCATGGTCGACATGGCCCACTTCGCCGGTCTGGTCGCCGGGGGCGTGCATGCCAACCCACTCGACCATGCAGACATCGTCACCACCACGACGCACAAAACGCTGCGCGGCCCGCGCGGCGGTATGATCCTCTCCAACGACGAGGCGATTGGTAAAAAGATCAACTCAGCGGTCTTTCCCGGCCTTCAGGGCGGACCGCTGATGCATGTGATTGCTGCCAAGGCCGTGGCCTTCGGTGAAGCGCTGCAACCGGATTTCAAAAGCTACGCCCAGGCTGTGGTCAACAACGCCAAGGTTCTCGCCGGCACCATGATCGAAGGCGGGCTGAACATCGTCTCCGGCGGCACCGACACGCATCTCATGCTGGTCGATCTGCGGCCCAAGGGTCTCACCGGCAAAGCCGCCGAAGCTGCCCTCGGCCGCGCCAACATTACCTGCAACAAGAACGGAATTCCCTTCGACCCGGAGAAACCCATGGTGACTTCCGGTGTACGTTTGGGGTCTCCAGCCTGCACGACCCGTGGCTTCGGCACGGCTGAATTCAAACAGGTCGGTGATCTGATTATCGAGGTTCTGGACGGCCTGGCGCTCAACGGAGACGACGGCAACGCAACGGTCGAAGCTAACGTGAAGCAAAAAGTCATCGCATTGACCGACCGCTTCCCGATTTATTGAAGGCCAGGCAGAGCCTGACACGGAGGCGCCGGGTTTCCGGTACTTACCGCCTTGTGGTCATACAAACTCTACGGATGGGACAGTCAACGCAGGCCGGAACGTCATGATGGCATGTTGTCTGTCCCAGCAGTTTAATGAGTTGATGGTGCTCGTCGACGTCAGCGGCGGTCCAATGATGAGGAAGACGCGGCATCATCTGGCTATAGGCTTGCATGAAGTTTGCTTGCCTTTGCAGCAGACCGAGCCGTTTCATCACGCGTAGATGATGCGTGTCGATTACCAGCGCCTTCATTTTTAGGCTGCTGAAATTGAGCGTTGCCGCGCTGACTTTGCGTCCAACACCCGGTAAGCGCTCCAGCCAGGCAAGAGCTGCGTCCACCGACCAGTCGGCAAGAAACCCGAGCTCCAACCGTCCCCGCGCAGCGGTCAGTTGACGCAAAGCAGCCTGCAGATAGCGCGCCTTGTTATCGGCGTAGGTAACCCTTGCGATTGTCTTTCGCACCTCGTCATAGGACGCGTCGCGCACCACCTCCCAGGACTCGAAGCGCCGCATCAGAGCCTCAAGAACCGATAGCGAAACAAAGCCGCGAGTCCGCCCGCCGAGAATCCCCAACACCAACTGGCTCACGGGATCGAGGTGATGCCATGGCCCTTGCCGCCCGAAATGCGCCAACAAACTGGAATGAATATCTACGAGGGTCGCGGCTCCATCGTCAAACGCGAACAGGAGCTGCATAACATACTTAGAGTAGCAATTACGCAGAACAAATCAAGAACAATCTGCAGTAGTCGCGACACCACCACCTGCAGGCGTTACCCCTCGTGAATTAACAAACCACACAGCAGCGAACAGGCCCTGCTTGCGCTTATCAGTCAGTGGCAACGCACGGTCATTGCGGCGGAAACTCGGATCTGAAAGGGTCCGTTTTGATGTTAAACGGCGCTTTGTTGCCCGTTCAGTTTTCGCAGCAACCCGTTCAACTGCGCGGCATCGTCCGGATTAAGCCTGCTCTCCAAAGACGCCTGAACCGGCGAGAGATGACTTTCGCAACGCGCCAAAAGCTCAAGGCCAAAATCAGAGATATAGACCAGGACCCTGCGCTGGTCTCCAATATCCTGTTTGCGGTGAACCAACGAGCGTGTGGTCATACGGTCGACCACCTTTGATAGAGCCGACATCGTCATCAACACGATTTGCGAGAGTTCAGACATTGTCCGGCCTCCGCCATTGTCCAAAGCCCGCAAAACCCGCCAGTGTTCGACCGGCAGCTCTTCCTGCCTGAGAGCAGCGTCCAACTGACCATGTACAGACCGATGCGCCTGAGCCAGGAGATAAGGCAAAGAATTCGTCAGAGAGTCAGCTGACATGAAAGATCCCAAAGTAACAAAACACGCTAAAGTCACGAGATAGCCCGTCCGCAGCAAAAATGGAAGGGCAATCAATCACGAGCCTTTGCCTTCATACTCTACAATCACCGAGATTGGACCAGATTTAACGGCCTTGCTTATCCCAAGTCTGCGCCCTGAATCAACGCTTTACGCGGAAGACTTGGAATTCCTGCGGTTATATTGGACACTGCGTCAACAAGAAGCGGCGGAACAAAGCCGTGCAGAAACAAATGCGATGGGGAGCATGGCTTGAAAACGAGCGGATCCTATCGGGTCGGTCTTTTCATCCCCACGAGCGGTGCCGCCGGAATCTGGGGATCGTCTTGCCGAGCCTGCGCCGAACTTGCAGCTGAGGAGTTAAACTCCGAAGGCGGCATTGACGGTCGCCCGATCAGTCTGACCCTTGTAAATGCCGGTAACGACCCGGAGCTCGTCGCGCGGGAGGCCGAAAGCCTTCATGAAAGCGGCATGATCGATGCCGTGGTCGGCATGCATACCAGCGACGTACGCGAAGCCATCGCGGACCGGATTGCAGGTGACCTCCCCTACGTCTACACACCGTTGTTCGAAGGCGGACCGGCAGGACAGGGCGTGTTCTGTATCGGAGAGACGCCGGGCCAACAACTCCTGCCGGGCCTCGACTGGCTCTCGGAACGCTTCCGCTTGAAGCGCTGGTTCCTACTTGGCAACGATTACATCTGGCCACGCGCCTCGCACGCTGCCGTGCACCGGCATTTTCACAGCGGCGACCGCGGTATTGTGGGGCAGGCTTACCTGCCCTTCGGGACAAAAAACTTCGATCACGTCCTTGAGCGTATCCGCCGTGCCCGGCCCGACGGCCTGCTCCTCTCGCTGGTCGGAGACGACTGTATTCGCTTCAACCGGGCCTTCGCTCGAAACCCCATAGCCAGCAAGGTGATTCGTTTTTCCTGCGCAGTAGAGGAAAATACTCTGCTTGGCATCGGTGCGGATTCCACTGATGGCCTTTTTTCTGCGTCCGGCTATTTCTCGGCGCTTGAAACCGCCGCCAACGGCGCCTTCCGCGAGCGCTATCATACCCGCTTCGGGGAGCGCGGGCCGATGCTCAATTCTATCGGTGAATCCCTCTATGAAGGCCTGTATTTTTTGCAGGCACTCTCGGAGGCCTCACAAACATCCCATTGGAGCAAACCCGGAACGGCGCTGCCGATGAAGGGCCCCCGGGGCGCCATATTTCAGGAAACCGGGCATTCCCGGATGCCGATGTATCTCGCGGAAGCCGAAGGCCATGCCTTCCATCTCGTCGAAAAGCTGTCGGACGAATAACGACAGACCCGCCAACCTGTGCGCGCATTCACAGCAAAAAATCCCTGAACACCGACGTCCCAGGTAACTCGAAAAAAAACATATTGATTTCCTGGGAAAATAAAATGACCCTTGGGCGGTTAAGACACCGTTAGAGCCGAACGTTTCTCTTCGTCGAAAAGAGAAAGGGGAATCGGGCTCTATTGAAAAAAAGAGGGGAGATCCGTGGACATAGTTGTAACTCTTATTGTCCTCGTCGTCGTCCTGGCGGTTGCGATTGCCTTTCTGCAAAGGTTCTATCGCAAGGCCACGCGAGAGAAGGCCTTGATCCGGACCGGTGCCGGAGGACAAAAGGTGGTTATGGACGGTGGTGCACTCGTCCTGCCCTTCCTGCATCGCGCCGATCAGATCGACATGCGCACCATGCGACTGGAAATCCTGCGGACCGGCGAAAAGTCGATGATGTCCGAAGACCGCCTCCGCCTTGATCTGGAGATGGAGTTCTACCTGCGGGTTCAGCCCACACCCGAGGGCATTGCAACCGCCGCGCAGGCAATCGGCTCACGGGCGCTAAATCCCGAGAACCTGAAGAACCTCTTCGGCGGCCGGTTTATCGACGCCATGCAAGCCGTAGTCGCAACCCAGACTATGGACGACCTGCACGAAAACCGGGGTATCTTCGTTACAAAAGTGGCCGAAACCCTGAAAGAAAACCTGGCGCAAAACGGCCTTTATCTTGAGTCGGCCTCCCTCGTACGCCTCGACCAGGCCCCCTTCAGCGCGTTGGATGACAACAACGCCTTCAATGCCGTGGGCATGCGCCGTCTGGCCGAAGTGATCTCCGCCAATAAGAAAAAGCGTGCCGAGATCGAAGCCGACGCGGATGTCGCTGTCCGTCACACGCAACTGGACTCCCTGAAGCGAAAACTGGAACTCGACCGCGAACAGCAGCAGGCCGAAATCGCCCAAACCCTGACCATCGAGAAACTGAAGGCCAAATCCGCGGCGGAAACCGAATCGACGCGCCAACAGGCGGAAGAAACCTCGGCGCGGGCAAGGATCGAACGGGAACGCGGCGTCAAGGTCGCGGAGATCGAGCGCGACCGCTCCCTGCGAGAAAACGAGGTTACAGCCCTTCTGGCAGCGGAAACCGCAAAACTCGACAGTCAGATCGCACTGGCCCGCAAACGCGCCGAAGAAATCTCGGCTCAGGCCGAAACCGAAGCCAAGCGCGGTGAGATCATCGAAGCTCAAGAGAAGGTTCAACTTGAAAAGGACCGCCTTGCCGCCGAGCGCGAGCGGGCAACCGCGATGATCCGTGCTAAGCAGGAAAGCGAGGTTTCGGGCGAACAGACCCGCAGCGCCAATTCCACCCTGCAGGAAAGCGCCGCCGCAGAAGCCAGCGCAACCGAGCGCCGGGCAGAGGCGACCCTGAAACTGATGCAGGCGGAAGCCGAAGGCAAAGCCGCGATGATCGAGGCGGAAAATATCGCCAGCAGCGAACTTCTGCGCATGAAGCTCGATACTCACAAGATCGACAAGCTGCCTGAGATTGCAGAACGCATGGCGAAACCCCTTGAGAAGATCGATTCCATCCGGATCAATCAGGTCTCGGGACTAGGTCAGATGGGTGGTGGCAACGGCGGCGGTTCATCAGGTGCGCCCATGTCCGGCGCGGTCGATGGCATCCTTAACCTCGCCCTCCAGCTTCCCGCCATGCAGAAACTCGGTGAAAGCATCGGCGTCAACCTTGACCTGGGGAATAGGGAGAGCGACGCTTCAAACACAGCGGACAAAGCAGATTAAAAAAATAAGATCGCTTGTCCGGAAATCTGGATCCAAAAAACAGGGAAACTGAATATGTCTGTAAATCGCAGAAAAGTTTTAAAAGGCGCAGCCGCCACCACCGCGCTCCTGGCGGCGCCATCTGTTCTCCGTGCGGAAGAAACCATCAAACTCGGTTCCATTCTCGACACTTCCGGCATTTTCGATCTCTATGGCAAGCCGATGGATAAGGCCGTCGATATGGCCATCGACGAGATCAATACCGATGGCGGTATTGCCGGACGTATGATCGAGAAGGTCGCATACGACACCCAGTCGGATATGGCACTCTACACCCAGTACGGCCAGCGCCTTGCGCGACAGGATAAAGTGGATGTGGTACACGGTGGTATTCTCTCGGCATCCCGCGAGGCCATCCGGCCAACCCTGCGCAAAAACAAAGTGCTCTACTTCTATAACGTCCAATACGAAGGTGGCGTCTGCGACCGCAACATCTTCTGCACAGGCATCACTCCCGCGCAGCAGGCAGAGGTGCTCGTCCCGGCGGCTATGGAGAAATGGGGCAAGAAGGTCTACGTGCTGGCCGCCGACTACAACTACGGCCAAATCACCGCAAAATGGATTCAGCACTACGCCAAGCAGGCCGGCGGCGAAGTCGTTCAGGTCGATTTCTTCCCGCTTGATGTTGCCGACTTCGGGTCTACCATCACCAAGATCCAGGATGCCGCACCCGATATGATCATGTCGGTGCTGGTCGGCGGCGCGCACCTGTCGTTTTACCGTCAGTGGGCCGCGGCAGGCATGAACAAGAAGATCCCTATGGCTTCGACCGTGATGGGCGCAGGCAATGAGCATGTCGTCCTGACCAAGGAAGAAGGCGACGGCATCATGCTGGCCTATTCCTTCTCGAAAGAACTCGACACGCCCGCCAACACAAGCTTCCTGGAGCGCTGGACCAAACGCTTCGGCGCGACGGATGATGTGCATGAGCTTGCGGTAGCGACCTACCAGGGCGTTCACCTCTGGGCTGAAGCCGCGCGCAAAGCAGGTTCAGTTGAACGCGAGGACGTTATCGCGGCGCTGGAAGCCGGTGCGTCGTTCGATGGTCCAACCGGGAAGATCTCCATCGACCCCAAAACCCATCACGCGACCTTCGACGTTCATCTGATCGAGGTCAAAGATCAGAAAATGGCCGTTCAGAAGACCTTCGTGCAACGGCCACCGGTCGATACACAAACGGTCTGCAATCTGGAAGAAAATCCAAAGGACACCACGCAGTACGAGATCGACATCTGATTTTCGTGGTGTGGCAGAGCAGAGTTAGTAAAACGACCGGTCCGGAGCGTCCTTGATGGATTATTCTGCAGTCGTCGTCATGGAGATCTGTTACGCAATCGCGGTGCTGATATTAATCAGCGCAGGGCTTGCAGTGATCTTTGGCATGATGCGCGTCATCAATCTAGCCCACGGCGAATTCCTGACGCTTGGCGGCTATGCGGCCATTATGTCGAACCAGGCCGGTCTCAACATCTATCTGTCGATCCTGGTTGCCGCCCCCTTGGCGGCAGCCATTTTCGGCTTCCTGGTCGAGCGGCTGATCGTGCGGTTTCTCTATGGCCGCCTGATCAACACCATGCTCGCCACCTGGGGACTCAGTCTGGCCATGATCGGCGGCTTCAGTATGATCTTCGGTAATACCACGACCGGTATCGCCACGCCGATTTCCGGGTTCGCGCTCGGGAACTATCAGGTCAGCGGCTACAACCTCTTTGTCATCGCCATCGCGGTACTGGTCATCGGCGGGGTTTATCTGATCCTGAAGACCACCCGCGCCGGTCTGGTCGCACGCGGTGCCATGCAGAACCCGGAAATGGCACAGGCTTTCGGCTACAACACCAGCCGCGTCTATATGTTCACCTTCGTGGCGGGTTCCGCGCTCGCCGGGCTGGCAGGTGGGGTTATGGCACCGCTGGTCGGGATTAACCCAGCCGCAGGCGCCGCCTACATCGCAAAGGCCTTTATCACCGTGATCTCCGGTGGCACAGCGGTGATTTCAGGGACGCTGGCAAGCGCAGGACTCTTCGGTTTTGTATCACAGACCTTCACCTTTCTCGCGACTCCGGTGGTGGGCGAGATCGCCCTGCTTGTGGCCGCCGTGATCCTGCTGCGCCTCCTGCCGACCGGGATCACCGGTCGCTTCCTGAAAGATAAGGTGTAGTCGGCAATGTTACGCGAAACCGCCTTCTCCGCCGCTATCGGGCTTGCCATCCTTGTGGTGGCGCCTTTGCTCTTCGATGACATCTACACCCTGACGGTTTTGACGATTTACGGTCTGCTCGCCCTGAGCCTAGGATTCATCTGGGGCTTCGGCGGCATTCTCTGTTTCGGTCAGGCGGCCTTTTTCGGTCTGGGCGCTTACGGCTTTGCCATCGCCTCAATCAACTTCGCGGACCCCTGGATCGCTGCCCTCGTTTCACTGATCATTCCCGCGCTCTTCGCCGCAGTGCTGGGCGCCATGCTGTTTTATGGCCGCCTGAGCGATGTCTACCTCGCGGTGGTCACGTTGGTGGTCACTCTGATTCTCTTCAAGTTCATGAATTCCACGGCCGGCAACGCCTACAAGATCGGCGATGCCCGGCTCGGCGGCTTTAACGGCATTCCCGGCTTCGACACCCTGACCCTGCCCTGGGATTCCAGCGAGTACCTGATCAATGAGTCGCTCTATTACTTCTGCGCCCTGATCCTGTTGCTTGCGTTTCTGGGCTTGCGCTGGCTGCTGAGTGCGCCCTTCGGACGCATCCTGGTCGGTATCCGCGAAAATGAGTTGCGTGCGGAGTTGGTCGGCTACGACGTCCGCCTTGTCAAAACGCTGGCCTTCGCCATCGGCGGAATGCTGGCGGGAATGTCCGGGATGCTCTTCGCCAATTGGGCAGAGATCGTCACACCCGCCCTCTTCAGCCTCAGCCAGTCGGCGGAGATCATCATCTGGGTCATCGTGGGCGGTGCGGGCAGTCTGCTGGGACCGATCGTCGGGGCCTTTGTTTTAGGCGCGCTGAAATTTTTCCTCGGTCAACAGACCCTGGTGAACAATCTCTTCGTCCTCGGCAGCATCCTGGTGGTGACAGTCCTGTTCCTTCCGCGCGGGATCGTGCCCACGCTGACGCCTTTCTTCAAAAGACATCGGCGCAGGTCGAGAGCTGCGGGGAACGGCAAACGCGGACGTGGCTCCAGACGGAGGGCGCGCCATGCACGCTGACGCCATCCTGGAGACCCGTGCCGTGACCATGCGTTTCGGCGGTGTGACGGCGTTAGAGAATGTCGACTTCCGGCTGGAGAATGACGAGTTGCGCTGTCTGATCGGCCCCAACGGCGCGGGAAAGAGTACCTTTTTCAAATGCCTGACCGGCCTGCTGACTCCAAGCGAAGGCAGCATCTACCTGCAGGGCGAGGACTGCACCGGTATCCACCCTCACGCCATCGCACGGCGCGGCGTAGGCATCAAAACCCAGGTGCCAAGCGTTATGAACACGCTCTCTGCCCATGAAAACATCTGGCTTTCGGCAAGGCAGGCTCAGAGCAGCCGCGAAGCGAACCGCACGACCGCGGAAGTTCTCGAACGCCTCGATCTCGAAGACATTGCGTACGACGAAGTCGCGACCCTGGCCCACGGCAAACGGCAGCTGGTGGAGCTGGGCATCGTCATGGCTGGGCGACCTTCCCTTGTGCTCCTCGACGAACCGGCAGCGGGCCTGACCGGTGAGGAGGTCGAGCGTATGGTTGCGGTGATCCACGAACTGAACCGGGACGCGGCCTTGGTCATCGTGGAACACGACATGCATTTCGTGCGCAGTATCGCCAAGACCGTGACGGTCTTTCATCAGGGCCGGGTTCTGACCGAAGCGCCGGTCGACGCGGTCATGGCCGATCCGGCGGTCCGCGACGTCTATCTGGGAAAACGGGCATGAACGCGATCACCTCCACCGCCCCGCAGAGAGATCAGGACAACGGAGACAAGACGCCGCTCCTGCTGGAAGTCAAAAACCTGCTTGGCGGGTACGGTGACATTCCGGTTCTGCGCGGCGTTAACCTGGCGGTGCGCGAAGGCGAGGCCGTCGGTCTGCTCGGCCACAACGGCATGGGAAAATCCACCCTGCTGAAAAGCGTCATGGGCTTTCTGCCGACCACCGGCGGGTCCGTAATTTTCGATGGCGACGACATCACCAAAAGCAGCCCACATGAGCGCGCCCGCGCCGGGCTGGGCTACGTACCCCAGGGCCGGGGCATCTTCAGCCAGCTCAGTGTGCTGGACAACCTGCGCTTTGCCTGGTCGTCGGAAACCGGCGGTACCGCGGACGAAGCCGTGGATCGCCTGCTGGGATGGTTCCCGCGCCTCACTCGCCTGCTGGATCGCCAGGGCGGTGCGCTCTCCGGTGGTGAGCAACAGTTGCTTGCGCTCGCGCGCTGCCTGATCGCTGAACCCTTGATGATGCTGCTGGACGAGCCGACCGAAGGTATCCAGCCCTCGATCATCGAGGAGATCGAAGAGACCCTCAACACCATCCGGGCCGAAACCAATCTGACCATTCTGGTGGTGGAGCAGAACCTGGAATTTCTGAGCGCCGTGTCCAGTCGTCTCATGATCCTGGAACGTGGTGCGATCACCGGTGAAGTGCCCATCGATGCGGCGGTCAATCCGGCCTTGATCGAGGAATTCGTCGGCTTCGGTGCAGCCCGGCAGACAAGCGGTGGAGCAGTTGCCCCCAAAAGCATCGCACCAATAGCAGCGCCCCCTGCCCGAGCCGCCGCGAGCCCCACAGATGCCGATTTGTCCTTTACCCGTCCGGGCACGACGACGGCGAAACGCCCTGCTGCCCAACCCGCCCCTGACAATACCCCACCGGCGCCACCTAGGGAGACCTACATGACCGTTCGACGCCCCACACTGGACCAAATGCGCGGAGTCGTCGGCGGGCTCGGCATGTCCATGAACGACCGCGAGATCATGGATTACATGGCGATCATGGAGGATACTTTTCAGGCCTATGACCGCGTTGATGCCCTGCCGGATAATCTGCCGCAGGTGAAGTATCCGCGCACGCCAGGCCGCCGTCCGAGCCAGGAGGAAAACCCGCTCAACGCCTGGTACATCAAGACCGATATCCGGGGTGCACCGACCGGGCCGCTGGAAGGCAAGCGCATTGCCCTGAAGGACAACGTCTGCCTTGCGGGCGTGCCGATGATGAACGGTGCCTCGACCCTGGAAGGTTACACCCCTGATATCGACGCCACTATCGTCACCCGCATTCTCGATGCGGGCGGCACCATCGTCGGCAAGGCCCATTGCGAGTACTTCTGCCTTTCGGGCGGCAGCCATACCAACGCCACCGGCCCGGTGCATAATCCCTACAAGCTGGGTCATTCGGCGGGCGGGTCTTCCTCGGGTTCCGGTGCACTGGTCGGACTGGGCGAGGTCGAGATGGCCATCGGCGGCGACCAGGGCGGTTCCATCCGTATCCCCGCCTCGCTTTGCGGCTGCTATGGCATGAAGGCAACTCACGGTCTGGTGCCCTACACCGGCGTCATGCCCATCGAGCCGACCATCGACCACACTGGCCCCATGACTGCAAACGTGCAGGACAACGCCTTGATGCTGGAGGTCATCGCGGGCGAAGACGGCCTCGATCCGCGCCAGTATGCGCCGAAGATCGACAAATATCAGAGCGCGCTGGGACGCGGCGTCGCCGGGATGCGCATCGGTCTGGTGCGCGAGGGTTTCGGCCTGCCCAACAGCGAAGCCGACGTGGACGCCAAGGTGCGGCAGGCGGCCGATACTCTGCGCGGTCTGGGCGCGACGGTCGATGAGATTTCCGTGCCCATCCACCTGGACGGTACCGCGATCTGGACACCCATCGCCCTGGAAGGCCTGACCGACATCATGATGCACGGCAACGGCTTTGCGACCGGGTGGGAAGGCCTCTACGTGACCAGCCTGCTGGATCATCATGCCAACTGGCGCAGCCGCGCCGACGAACTCTCGCCGAGCCTGAAGATCTGTATGTTCATCGGCGAGTACATGCTCAAGCATCATCGCGGGCACTACTACGCCAAGGCACAGAACCTGAACCGCCGCCTGAAGGACGAATACGATCAGGCCTTGCAGCGCTATGACCTGCTGATGATGCCGACTCTGCCCATGAAGGCGCCACCGATTCCCGCACCGGACGCACCGTTGTCGCTATATATCCAGCGCGCCTTCGAGATGATCCCCAACACCGCGCCCTTCGACGCCAGCGGCCATCCGGCCATGTCGATCCCCTGCGGCTTGAGCGAGGGTCTGCCGGTCGGTCTGCAGCTGATCGGCAAGCACTATGACGAAAGCACCATCTACCGTGCCGCCCATGCCTTCGAGCAGGCGGGCGACTGGAAGACGATGTAAAATGGCGATCGGCGGCTTCACCATCAGCGACCTTTCGCAGCCGATTACCTCGCTCTCGGACAATGCAGCGGAGAGCCGGAGCGAAGACCCGGAGAGCCTGAAGCCGCGCGATGGCATGTCCTATGTCATGGGCGACCGCAGCCAGCCGCTCTGGCGCAAGACGGTGCCGCAGGTGCTGGCCGAAACCACCCTGCATCACGGCGCGCGCGACGCCGCCGTCTTTCCCGAGCAATCCATCCGCTGGAGCTATTCGGAGCTGGCGCGCAAGGTCGACGATCTGGCAGCGGGCCTTCTGGCCATCGGGATCGAGCCCGGCGACCGCGTCGGCATCTGGTCGCCCAACCGCCCGGAATGGCTGCTGACCCAGTTCGCCACCGCGCGCATCGGGGCGATCCTGGTAACCGTCAACCCGGCCTACCGCAGCGCCGAGCTGGAATACGTGCTCAACAAGGTGGCCTGCAAGGCGGTGGTCATCGCCACGGCCTTCAAGTCCAGCAACTACGTCGAGATGATCACCTCCATTGCGCCGGAGCTGGCGGAGGCAGAGGCAGGGCGTCTGTCTTCGAACAAACTGCCCTTCCTGCGCTCAGTCATCGTCACCAGCCCCACGCCCGTCCCCGGCATGCTGCGCTTCGACGACCTGCTCAGCCTGGCCGGACCGGCGCAACGCCTGCGCCTGGATGATATCACCGTCAAGCTGGATCCGGACGACCCCATCAACATCCAGTTCACCAGCGGCACCACAGGTTCGCCCAAGGGCGCGACCCTGACCCACTTCAACATCGTCAACAACGCGCGTTTCGTCGTGGAACGGATGCGCCTGACCGCCGACGACCGCCTCGTCATCCCGGTTCCGCTCTATCACTGTTTCGGCATGGTCATGGGCAGCCTGGGCTGTACGACCCAGGGCGCGGCCATGGTCTTCCCCAGCGAGGCCTTCGATGCGGAGACCGCCCTAAAAGCCGTCGCGCGCGAGCGCTGCACCGCTTTCTACGGCGTGCCGACCATGTTCGTCGCCATGCTGGATCATCCCGCGTTCCGCAACCACGATCTCTCGTCGCTTCGGACCGGCATCATGGCCGGCGCGCCCTGCCCCATCGAGATCATGAAGCGCGTCATCGCCGACATGCATATGCGCGAGGTCACCATCGCCTACGGCATGACCGAGACCAGCCCGGTTTCCTTCCAGAGTCACTGCGACGACCCGCTCGACCGCCGCGTCTCGACAGTCGGCCGCATCCATCCCCAACTCGAAGTGAAGATCGTCGACGCCGAAGGCCGCACGGTCCCGGTCGGCCAGGAGGGAGAACTCTGCACGCGTGGCTATTCGGTCATGCGTGGGTACTGGAACGACGACGCCCGCACCAAACAGTCCATCGATCCGGCAGGCTGGATGCACAGCGGCGACCTGGCCACCCTCGACCGCGAAGGCTACTGCGCCATCGTCGGGCGGGTGAAGGACATGGTCATCCGCGGCGGCGAAAACATCTATCCCCGCGAGGTCGAAGACTTCCTGCACCGCCACCCCAAAGTCCAGGACGTCCAGGTCTTCGGTATCCCGGACAAAACCTATGGTGAGGAACTCTGCACCTGGATCGTCTTAAAGCAAGGTGTCGAGGCCGAGGCGGAAGAGATCACCGCCTTCTGCAAAGGCCAGATCGCCCACTACAAGGTGCCACGGCATATCAGGTTTGTGGAAGAGCTGCCGATGACGGTGACGGGGAAGCCGCAGAAGTTCTTGATGCGGGAGCGGATGGTAGAGATGTTAGCAACGTAAGCCCGCAATGCAATCCAAGCTTACTTACCGCAAATCTGTATCACGATAGTCAATCAGGCGTTAGTGTCACATTCCCGGCAGATACCTGTGGAAAGAAACGCCTGCTTTATGAACCCTGTTTATGTGGTCACGGATGTCGAGGTAGACGGACCGACACCTGGCGAGAATTCCATGCTGTCCTTTGCATCAGTTGCCATTGATGCCAAGGGTGAAGAGATTGATGACTTCCAAGCCGTAGTAAAACCCTTGGAGGGTGCTACACCAGATGCAGTAACCATGACCTGGTTCCGAAGCCAACCAGATGCTCTTGCCGCGGCCACCGAAAATCCGAAACCCAGCGGCGAGATCATGGGTTACTATGTCAACTGGATCAAAACGCTACCTGGCGACCCGGTCTTCGTTGCACACCCACTCGCTCTCGACGGCGCCTGGCTTGATTTCTACCTTCGTCGCTTCGCGAGCATGCGCCTTTTCAAAGGCCCTTGGCGTGGTGAACGGCTGTTCTATACCAGCGGGCTCTGCCTACAGTCTTACGCGGCCGGAAAGTTGGGTTGGCCACTCTGGCAATGCACGCTGGACCAGTACAAACCTGAATGGCTCGGATATCTCAATTCCACGCACAAAGCAATTGACGATGCACGTACCTCTGCGCGATTACTGGCGTATTTGATGGGACGTTGATTTGAAGAGAGCCTGTTCGGCAATATCTATGGGGATTAGAATTTTATGTGCTTAGGTAGCGTAAATCCTATGCGGCAACTTATTCTGTCGAGCTTCTTCAACCGACTTGCGCTGGCTTTGGTTCTAATGGCGTTTCAGTTTACAGTGCAGTTGAGCGCCGCAGAACCAAAGCCACTGGAACTCCACATCGTAGAAACAGATTCGATCACACCTGTCGAGATTCTCCACAAAGTCGAAGAAATCTTCATCGATGGTCGTCTCGAACAACACTACAACTACTACATATATCGTTTTGAGAAGTACGGTGCGTTCCTCCATGCTCGCACGTACTATGATAACAACAGTGTCGTAAGCGTGTACGGTCCCTTTTCCGACAGAGGGAGTATTAAGAAGACCAAGGCGCCTAAGCTCTACAATGAAGTCCTCGATTACCTGAAACGTCGCTTCATGGTGATTGATACCCTGGGAACAGAAGGTTACGTGACTATTTGGAAACAACCGGATTTCGAATAAGTTACGTCTTCGAGAAGCTTCTTACTTCCAACACCAAAGGCCCCGTCCCATGTCTATCACGCCCCTCGCAACCGACCTCCTTCTCGTCATCGACGTGCAGTATGACTTCTGTCCCGGCGGAGGACTCGCGGTTACAGACGGCGATGCGGTGGTGCCGGAGATTAATCGCATTGCAGAGGACTTCGCGCATGTGGTGGTGACCCAGGACTGGCATCCGGCGGGGCATTCTTCCTTTGCCTCCAGCCATGACGGCGCGGCGCCTTTTTCGCAGGTGACCATGCCGTACGGGGCGCAGACGCTCTGGCCGGATCATTGCGTGCAGGGCACCAGAGGTGCGGAGCTGCATGACGGGTTGGAACTGCCGCAGGCGGAGATGGTGATCCGGAAGGGCTACCGGACCGAGATCGATTCCTACTCGGCCTTTTTCGAGAACGATCAGAAGACCCCGACCGGCCTCGCGGGCTATCTGCGCGAGCGTGGGTTTCAGAGGGTCTTTTGTGTCGGGCTGGCCACGGATTTCTGTGTGCGCTTCTCGGCGGTGGATGCACGCAAACAGGGCTTCGAGGCGACCGTGATCGACTCCGCCTGCCGGGCCATCGATCTGGACGGTTCGCTGGCCGCCGCCAAAAGCGAGATGACCGGGTTGGGTGTGGAGCTCATGCCGGGCTGGTAGTATCTAAGATCGGCCGGTTATGGAGCGAGCAGGATAACGACCATGCAATTCACCGTAGACGAAGCTCAAAAGCACTTTTCAACACTTCTGGCCGCCCTCGAAAGCGGTGAAAAGGTGACGATTTATCGGGATGGCAAGCCGGTCGTCGAGTGTGTTCCAGCAAAACCTCGGTCAGCCTTCCCCTTCGGGGCCTGGACGGGAGAGCGGAAAGAAAGTCATACATTGGACCACATGGTAGGACCAACTGAAGCACATCTGCTGGGTGGTGGGGACTTCTGAGTCGATCCTGCCGACTACCTCCGAATTTCCAAACGCTTCATGCGTCGGTGCAGAGTCGAGCGGCTGACCCCGAGCAGCTCGGCGGCTGCCGAGACCTTGCCGCCACAACGCTTCAAGGTCTGCTCGATCACAAGGCGCTCGGTATCGACCTTGTGCGAGGAAGCCTCCTTCGGATCCAACGTCGCGGTCAGGCGCGCGGGGAGCGCGTCGAGTTCCACCGCCTCGCCTTCGCTCACCGCGATTGCGTAGCGCAGAGTCTGCTGCAGCTCGCGGACATTGCCGGGCCAGGGGTAGGTTTCGAAGAGATGGGACACCTCCGGCGCGAGCGTGAGATGCCGCCCCGCCGCTTCGCAGAGTCCATCGAACATTTCGGCAATGAAGAGCCTGCGGTCCCGGCGGGCGCGTAGCGGCGGAATAATCAGGTTCGCCCCGGCGATGCGATAGAAGAGGTCTTCCCGGAAGCGTCCTTCCGCCACCAGCGCCTCAAGATCCTGATGGGTCGAGGAGATCACCAGAAGGTCCAGCGCAATCGGCGCGCCGCCCAACGGGGTCAGTTCCATCTCCGACAACACCCGCAAGAGGCGCGTCTGCAGCTCCAGCGGCATGTCACCGATTTCGTCCAGGAAGAGCACGCCGCCGTTGGCCTCGGCGACCTTGCCGCGATAGCCGCTCTTGGCAGCCCCGGTGAAGGCGCCCGGGCGGTAGCCGAAGAGTTCGCCCTCGATCAGCGTCTCGGGAATGGCCGCGCAGTTGACCGCCACGAAAGGGCCCTTGGCGCGCGTGCTGATCCGATGGAGGTGCTTGGTGAAGACCTCCTTGCCGCTGCCGGTCTCACCCGTGACCAGGATCGGCAGGCCCGCATCCACAATCCGTGCGGCGAGCGCGAAGTTGCGTTCCATCGCAGGATCGGCGCCGAAGATGACGTCGGAGGTTTGAGCCGGTTTTGTTTTCCGTCTTGCCTTGACCGGTGGCGTGTCTTCTCGCGCAACCGGTCGACGCGGGGGTTCGCCGTCCGAAAGACAGCGCGCGAAGAAGCGGCCTGACGTGACGTCTTCCAGGACTATCGGCTCCTCGCTTTCGGCGCGGTTTCGGATGAAGAGATCCACTTGATCCTGCAGCCGGTATTCCATCGTCGAACGTTCGATCACCGGATCCAGCAGTGTCTTGGCCGCAGGCGACCAGGCTGCAATCCGACCGTTCGACGCCATGGCGAGAAGAGTTGAACTGGCCAGATCGCTGAAGCGCGAATCCTGCGAGAGAGCGACTATAGCGTGATCAGTCTGGAACTGCGCCATGAAGAGCTGATTCTCGATCCTGCGCGCGGCATTGGCAACGATCTGCATGACAAGCTGTTGGGTCTGATGATCCGTCGGGCGCGGTGTCGACACGTCCAATGCCGCGACCAGTTCCTGGTCCGGAGAATAGATCGGCGCGACCGTACAGGTCAGCGGCGTGTTATGGATCGCGAAGTGGTCATCCATCACCACCGAGATCGGCTGACCGGTCGCGAGGCAGGTACCAACGCCATTGGTGCCTTGAAAATCCTCTTTCCAGATCACACCCGGATACAGCCCGGAATCCCGGGCTTCCTTGTCGATTTCATCACTGCAGCGCACATCGACGGTGATGCCGTCTGCGTTGGCCAGCAAGACCACATAATCCAGTTTCGCCAGGCGCTCATGCAGCCGGTCCAGCTCCGGCGCGAAAATCGATTTCAGCACATCGAACTGATCGCGCAGCGGCGTGACCTCGACATGACTTAATATGACGGGTTGGCGCACTTTGTGGGGCTCAATGCCATGCGACAGTACACAGCGCCGCCAGGACGCCTCTATGGTCCGGGGGATTGCATTTCGTTTCGAGCGTGTCTTCGGGTTGGGGACCGCCGCGTCGTGCGCGATTGCAGCGAGCACCCGTTTTACGTGACGTGTTTCCGCACCACCATCCAGGTTCATTATGTCCTCCCACGCCGCTTTTTTCGCAGCTTGTGGGGAGGAGTATAGCACCCAATGGGTTAAAAACGGAGTCGCTTCGAACTGTGTCATTGCGACAGTCCTGGCTGCGACAGTTGTCGCATCTGCAACACCCCTACGGCGCTATCCAGTTGAAAGACAAGGAAAGCGAATGTGGCACGCCCTTTGCGGGTAAGAGAGCAAGAAACAAAAGCTCCGCCTCACTCAGGCGGCACGAGAGCTGTAACAAATCAAAAAGGGAGGATCCGCAGGTGCAGTTAAACCGCGATGACCTGAAAGAAGCCTATCGGCGCATGTGTCTTATCCGTGAATTCGAAGACAAGGTTCACGACGAATTTGCCGCCGGGAACATTCCCGGTTTCGTCCATCTCTACGCGGGCGAAGAAGCCTCTGCAGTCGGCGTCTGTATGCACCTGGAAGACCGGGACGCCATCGCCTCGACCCACCGGGGTCACGGCCACTGTATTGCCAAGGGCTGCGACGCCGAGGGCATGATGTCGGAAATCTACGGCAAGAAAGACGGTCTTTGCGGCGGCAAAGGCGGCTCCATGCATATCGCCGACCTCAGCAAGGGCATGCTGGGCGCGAACGGCATTGTCGGCGGCGGCTCGCCCCTGATCTGCGGCGCAGCACTGACGGCCAAGACCCTGAAGACCGGAGGCGTCGCCATCGCTTTCCTGGGGGACGGTGCCTCCAATCAGGGCACCACGCTGGAATCCTACAATCTTGCTAAGGTCTGGAACCTGCCGGCCATCTTTGTCGTGGAGGACAACGGCTACGCGGAATCCACCGCCTCGGCCTGGTCCGTTGCAGGAACCCAGACCAAACGCGCCGAGGGCTTCGGCATGCCGGGTGCAGAGGTTGACGGTCACGACTTCTTCGCGGTCTGGGAAGTGGCGCGCGAAGCCATCGAACGGGCACGGAACGGCGAAGGCCCCTCCCTCATCCATGTGAAGCTCAACCGCTACTACGGTCACTTCGAAGGCGATGCCATCACCTACAAAGGCGAGGGTGAAATCGACAAGATCAAGGCAACCAAGGACTGCCTGAATCTCTTCAAGCAGCGGGTCATTGAGACGTCACTGCTGGAATCCGACGACCTCAGCGAGATCGAAACCAGCGTCAAGAGCTACATCGATCAGTGCGCGGCCACGGCAACAAACGGAAGCACACCGACGGAAGCCGACCTGATGACCGATGTGTATTTGAAATACTGAGAGCGGCATCAACCCGCAGCGAGTCGTTTAATTTAGTTTCGACTGACGTCGAAACCGGCACCAGCCCGCTCCCCCTCCCAACCACCCAATGCGATTATCCTGTGGGTGGTTGGCAGGGGGAGCGGGCCGGCACCGAGCTAAATCAATGGGAGCAAATAAATGTCCGTAAAAAGCTATCGGCAGGCATTCAACGAAGCCATTCGTCAGGAAATGGAACGGGACGAACGGGTCATCGTTATGGGCGAAGACATTTCCGGGGGCATGGGCGCGCCCGGTGAGGACGACGCCTGGGGCGGCGTATTGGGCGTCACCAAAGGCCTGATGCCGCAGTTCGGCCGGGAACGAGTGCTGGATACCCCCATCAGCGAGAGCGCCTTTATCGGCTGCGCTGCAGGGGCCGCCGCCACAGGATTGCGACCGGTTGCCGAGCTGATGTTCGTGGACTTCATGGGGGTCTGCTTCGATCAGATCTTTAATCAGGCGGCCAAGTTCCGCTACATGTTCGGCGGCAAGGCGGTTACCCCACTGGTGATCCGGACCATGTACGGGGCGGGCTTCAGGGCGGCGTCGCAACACAGTCAGTGCCTCTATCCTCTCTTCACGCATATTCCGGGATTGAAAGTGGCTCTGCCCTCCAATGCCTACGAGGCCAAAGGCCTGATGACCCAGGCGATCCGAGATGACGATCCGGTCGTGATCTTCGAGCATAAAGCGATGTACGACGAAGAGATGGAAGTTCCCGACGAGGCCTACGGCATTCCCTTCGGCGAGGCCAATGTGACCCGAGAGGGTGATGACGTCACTCTGGTTGCTTTCGGCCGGATGGTGAACCTTGCCAACGAGGCAGCAGATAGTCTGAGTGCTTCGGGTATCACCTGCACCGTAGTCGACCCCAGGACCACTTCGCCGCTCGATACGGAAACGATCCTGGAAACAGTCTCCGAAACCGGGCGTCTGGTGGTAATCGACGAAGCCCATCCGCGCTGCAATATGGCCACGGATATTTCGGCCCTGGTCAGTCAGGAAATCTTCAGCGACCTAAAGGCGCCCGTGAAGATGGTGACGTCACCGCATTGCCCCGTGCCTTTCTCTCCAGCGCTTGAAGATCTTTATATTCCCAGTACGGCAAAGATCGAAGCCGCGGTGCGAGAAGTGCTCGGAAAAGGCCACTAGAGCAGGTCAAGTTGAGATGGAATCGCCATAGGCGATCTGTCGTACTTGTGAATCTGCTCTGATCGTTTGAGCTGGATCGGATTCACATCTTTAGACGAAGCCGAAACGCGATTTCGACTAAAGATGACCAGAACCAGGAATTGCATTCTTTACAGAATGTAAACTACCTGTGCGGTTACTGAGGTCGTTGATGAAGCAGGGCTTTTTAGCTTCAATTCGACATAAAGAAGACGAAATATTTCGGAGATGCTGAATGAGCGGCAATATCGAACCAATCCTGATGCCCAAATGGGGCCTCGCGATGGAAGAAGGCATGCTGGTTGAATGGCAGGTCGAAGAGGGCGACACGATCGAGAAGGGTCAGGAGATCGCCGACATCGAAACGACTAAAATCACAAATGCCTTTGAATCGCCCATGAGCGGTCAGCTGCGCAGGTTCGTAACCATGGACGGTGAGACTGTTCCGGTTGGCTTCTTACTTGCCGTTTGCGCAGAGGACGACGTGGATGACGCCGAAATCGACGGCTATGTCCGGGACTTCAAGGATAACTTCGTTCTGGATGAAGCCGCTGCGGGTGCGGCTGAACCTGAAACGGTCGAAATTCTGCCGGGTCAGTCCATCCGCTATATGACGATGGGATCCGGTGGCGCGGAACCCATCCTCTTCGTTCACGGCTTCGGCGGCGGCTTCGACAACTGGATGCTGAACCAGGAGGCACTCTCTGAAAATCTCCAGACCTACGCGGTGGATTTGCCCGGTCACGGCGGCTCCACCAAACAGGTCGGTGACGGTGATCTCGCGTCCATGACCGACATGCTGCACAGCTTTATGACCGTCATGAAAATTGAGCGCGCGCATCTTGTCGGGCACTCCATGGGGGGCGGCATTGCCCTTGACCTCGCCTATCGATACCCGAGCCAGGTGGCGAGCCTCTCCCTCATCGCGCCAGTCGGTTTCGGGTCCGATATCAATATGGAATACATTGACGGATTCATTACTCAGACCCGAGCAAGAAAACTCAGGGCGGTCATCGAACTTCTGGTCGATGACCCCACTGGAATTTCTCCTGATATGATTGAGGAGATTATCAAGTACAAGCGCCTGGACGGCGTAGGCCCCGCTCTGGAGCGCCTGCGCGACAGCATTATGCCGAATGGGCAGCAAGCGCGCCTGCTGAATGATCGTCTTGATGACCTCGTCGTGCCCGCACAGGTCTTCTGGGGGCAGAACGACAAAATTATTCCTGCGTCCCACGCGGAAGGTCTGCCGGAGAGAATCCGGGTCAATCTATACGACAACACCGGGCATATGCCGCACATGGAACGCGCCAACGAGGTGAATGCTCTCATCAGCGCCATTGCCAACGGCTAAGCGTCACGCAGAATCAATGCAACGTTCGACTGGGGGTTTCGTTGCCTTCCAGGTGCCAGGAACGAGGATGATGTTCTCTGGAATCATAAGACGTCGGGCGCGTTCGCAGGGGCAGTATCAATCCGGCGCCTCTGAGGCTTTGAGCCAAACTTGAAAGTGCGCCGGCAGAGAGCCGAATCGCACTGGGTGGAAGCCAGTTGGCAAGGGCGTCGTAGGCTGGCGTACTATCGCTCCGCTGAAAACCGGCGACCGCATGGAGCAGATCGGCCTCATCCGGGGATAGATTCGGGCAGGCCGAGCCGCGAACATCGACCATGCGGCTCGCGGCAAATGCGATGTTGCGCAGCACAGCATTCAATCCTGCTGCGCAGCCGGCAATGCCGTAATGCGCGAAATGCGCCTGAAGCGCAGGCAAGGGTTCCTGCTCCTGATGGAGGCAGGCAACCCAGCGCCGTGTGCCTTGTAGAATGACCGCCTCGCCCAGTGTCAGTTCTTCAACCCGGCTGACATAAGGCGCCTGTTGTGTTTCATGCTCATGCGTGATCAGTGTTTCTTTACCGGAAACTCTTGTACTGAAATCCTCGGTAATCGCACCGGTTAAAGAATGCCCTGCCTCCAAGAGCAGATTGGCGAAACACCTGGCCTGCCGGATAAAGAGGCTGTCAAAATCGGAGCTGATCAGCCATTGAACAAGCATCTTCGCACGTTCAATCTCAGCCTGCTGATAGGCAGCGAGGATAGAGAGAAAGTGCTCTTCATGTATCGACAAGCATTCCTCGTCATAGGCATTGATACGAAGCTGACATCTCGCTCCCTTCTGAAAAGCCTCCATGAGCTGGCCAAAGGACTCGATTGCCTCAGGCAACTGCGCTTTGCCGAACACCTTCACAAAGGTCGCGGAAAGGCCCATCAGATTTCCCGACGCTCCGTCCGAATTTTCGTCGGGCCCATCACATCTTACATTGCGGCAGGTCTGGTCATGATGGCTCTGATGGTTTTTCCGCAACGCCCAGATCACTAACGCTTCCGGTAAGGTAAGGTCGGCGACGACGCGGTCTCTACGCGTGTCCTGATAACCTGCACCACCATCCATTTTACCCATCTCCTGCCGTCATGATGATTTCTAATCTTATATTGATTTATTGAGAATGAGTTGCATTTGCATTTTAGTCAAGCAAAGACTCCTTTCAACAACCCGGAGAGATCGAGTTTGAATGGAAGGGTCAGGCTTGCAGGTAGCAATCCGAGATATGAAACAGGAGAGTTTTGCGTGTTTAGCGTGGCTGCGGACGGGGCGGTGGTTCCTTCATGAAGTGTTCCGCCGCCAACGCTGCCCGGGGATCGACTTCCTTCAGTTTTTCCAGTGCGGACTTGGCAAGAGCCGGATCCTTCCCCCAGACTCCCGCCTGGATCGCAAAGCGCAACACCTGTGGGTCTTCAGGGGCGTGCTGCATCAGGAAATGCAGGTGCGGCAGCTCTTCCTCGTAGCGCATGGCCATGTGATAGGTGATGACAAGACCGATCCGGCTGTTCAGAGCATGAGGGTCCTGCGCGAAAGCATCTTTGAAGAGTGCCAGGGATTCTTCAGTCATCCTGCGAATGCCGAAGGCCTGGCCAGCATTGTCGTAGAGTTGCCGGTTTCCGCTGCGCCGGCACGCGGTCGTCAGCGCCTTTATCTGCTGTTCGTCCAGTGACCCGCGGCGGCCACGCAGATTTTCCAGCTGCAGCGTACAGATTCGGACCGCGGCCCCGATCTCCGCGCTGGCAGATTCGTATTCGGGCCCACTTCGTTCGGCAAGAACAGCGAGAGCACTGGAAGGTATAGCTTCAGACCGGCCTTCACCTCCGGCAGTCGTAATGCCGATCAATCTGCCTTCCTGATCAACCAGCGCGCCTCCGCTATTGCCGGGCTGACTGTGCGCGGTGTGATGCAGGCGGGCGAAAGTTTTTCCCTCTGCCGGCATCAGTGTGACGCCCCCAGGGTCGTAGGCTCTGATCCGTTGAAGCCGGAGGTCAGCGCCCACAGTGTAGAGTTTCGAGGCATCCTGCACGCCCGCCACTTGTAGAATCGGCCCGGGTGGAACGTCCGGCGCCGAAAGCAAAATGAGATCTCCCTTGTAATCGCTGGGCACCACCTGAGCTTCAATCTTGGTCCCGTCCTGAAGGAAGAGTTCAACCGTCGTACGGTCGGCCACCACATGCCGTGAGGTCACCAGTCGGTTCGCGCTGATGCGCACGGCACTGCCCACTGGCTCAAAGGCCGACACCGCAAAGACAGCCATCCGCGCATCACAAACAGCCGCCGGCTGCCTGCACGCGTCGTTTTGCGCAGAAGCCGGAAACGGCAACAGCAGGACTGCGAACACAAATGTGACGAAAGACAGAAGCTTCAAGAAATCGGTTTTCATACGCACGCTCAACAGCTTTCCGTCAATTCCGGACCGATGGTTTACCTTGCGAAGGGAGTCTGCTCTAGTCGGTGACGAGCGGCAATTGGTAATTGGTTGGATGACGGCTATGACGAGAACACTGGCAACAATACGAACCCTCCTCCTTGGTGTCAGCGCACTCCTGTTCTTAGTGACATCACCCGTAGCTGCAGATCACGCAGAGAAGGCCTGGAAGCTTGCCTCTCCCGCTGTGGTTTCCGTGCTACCGACCTGGCCCGGCTACAACAGACCTGGCTTTGGCGCACCACCGGGCACCGCACCTGAGGGCACGGGCGTGGCGATTTTGGAACCGGGTCTGATCGTGACCGCCGCCCATGTCGTCGCTCGCGCCACTGAGGTCGTGGTGCGCGATTACGAGGGAAAACGAGTACAGGCGAAGATCCTCGCGGTTGATCGTGAGTCAGATATTGCGTTGCTGCGGGTTGACGCTCCGACGCAGCCCATTGAGATCGCCGTCGCCCGCCCCAACACCGGCGCCCATGTCTGCGCAATCGCCAACGCCTTTGGGCTCGACTTGAGTATCACCTGCGGCATTGTCTCGGCCAACGCGCGTTCAGGTATCGGTTTCAACCCGATTGAGGATTTCATTCAGACCGACGCCGCCGCGAATCCCGGAGCCTCAGGAGGCGCGCTGATCGATAAAGAAGGTCGGCTCGTCGGGATGCTCAGCGCCATCTTCACCAAAGAGTCCGACGCCAATGCCGGGGTCAACTTCGCAGTTTCCGCAGAGCTCCTGCTCAAACGGGTCGATAAGATGTTGGCACAACCAAATTAACCCGGAAACTCAAGCGCTGCGCTGATCCCGTTCGTGAAAAATAAAGCCCAGAACATTCATCAGGAATTGTGCCGCCAGAAAAGCGGTCGAGCCACTTTGATCGTAGTCCGGCGCGACCTCGACAAAATCAATTCCCACGATATCGCCGCGCTTGGCCAAACCCTGGAAGAGCTCCAGCACCTCGTAGTAGAGAAAACCACCATGGCTGGGTGTTCCGGTGCCAGGCGCGATAGACGGATCGAAGCCGTCGACGTCGACTGTCGCATAATAGCGCACACCCTCGGGAATACGCGCCAGCACGCCTTCCGTCCCCAGCCTGCGCACATCACGCACAGATAGAATGTCCGAACCTGCATTGCGCGCGGCTTCGTAATCTTCCCGGTTCGACGAGGAAACATTGCGGATGCCCATCTGGGTAAAACCGGTGACATGAGACATTTCCGATGCCCTGCGCAGGGGGTTGCCGTGTCCGTAGCGCACACCATGGCGCTCATCCACGAAGTCCAGATGGGCGTCGATATGAATGATGTGTACGGGCGGTTGGTCGTCGAAAGCGCGGATACAGGGAATATGAACCGAGTGGTCGCCACCGAGCACCACAGGCAAGGCGCCAGCCTTCAGGATGGCGCGGACGCCGGTTTCAATGTTGGCATGACTGTAAATGGTATCGGTGTGGATGATATCCGCATCTCCGATGTCCACCATCCTGACCTTGTCGACCGGCAGATAGGTGATGTCGTCCTCGAAGTCGTAAGCGCCGCCGTGGCCAAACGAGAACAGAGTTGAGGCTTCACGGATCGAACGGGGGCCAAACCGGGCACCGGCACGGTACTGAGTCCCCATGTCGAAAGGTGCACCGAGAATCGCCACATCGGCCTCTATCTTGTCCCAGTCCAGACAGACCGGCTGCTTCCCGAAGGTGCAGTGACCAACAAAAGGAAGGTTGAGGCGTCCTTTTTCATAACCGTGCTCCGACATCCGCTCTCTCCCTCTTTAACTCTCTGTGAACCAGGATAGCGCCTGCCTCTCAATTCACGACATTAAATTTTCCGCCGCTAGGCAAGCTCGCTGCAGTGATCGATCCGCCACTGTGGAATAGGAATCCCCTTGCCCGAATAGGCGTAAGCCAGTCGGTCGAAACGAACCGAGCGCTGGTTAAACTCGCCTTTCAATCTGGTCCTCAAGGCATCCTTTACCGCCTGGTCGATCTGACCGTAGGCCAGCGAGATATGAGGCATGAATTCCACAGGCGGATACATCGATCCCGAGCCAAAATCCTTTGCCTGACTGAAAAGCGCTTCCAAGCCTGGATGCATCTTGAGCCGAAGAAAAAAAGCAGTGAAAAACTGGGATGTCATGTCGATCCCGGCGATTTCCGCATCAAATGCAGTCTGCCCCCTGGAGAGATCCCGAAGGTCGCTCTCAACCTGCGCCCCTTCTGCCGAGAATCCACCAACCAGGGTCACATGCGGAAAGAAAGCCTGCGTTCCAAGTTCGGACGCCAGACTGGTGATGAGGCCTCGAATCCAGAATTCGTCCTCTTCACAGAGTAAAAGCCAAAGCGTGTAACACCCGGCATCATCTTTCATTTGCGTCAAGCCGCACTCCCAATTCCCGTTTCTCGATCGGTGTTCGCAGAACCCCAATCAGACCTGTTATCCTCTAGCATCGAAAGAACGTCGTTGAAACGGCTCAGCATCAAAAACTACAGAGCATTTTTCCGGAGAAGCCGGCTTGGACAGGAAGGCTCGACGAGCGTAGCTTAAGATATCCGCAATTGGTAATCTGCTCCGTCCCTGGCACGCCAGAAAGGAACGCCTCCATGAAGCTCGACAAAATCGCCGAACAGCAAATCAAACAGGCACAACGCAGGGGGGAACTGGATAACCTGGAGGGTGCAGGTAAACCCTTGCCGGCGCGTGAGGCAGAAGGCGGACCGAACGCCGTCGGCTACAAGATCATGGCGGGAGCCGGCGCAATACCAGAAGAAATCAAGCTGCGGAAAGAAGTCGAAGCACAAAGGGCGGTTCTGCAGACGTTGACCGATCCGCAGGAACGCAAAGCCGCAATGGCAAAGCTTGCGGATATCCAAATGCGGCTCGCCATTCAGGAAGAAGCACGCCGAAGCCAGAACCGTCATATGTAGTAGGCTGGCGCTTAACACCCTATCGGCATTTATCGCCAAAGAATCGCAAAGGTTCGATCAGAAAACTGGCTGATTCCCCAGAGCAAAATCCAAACAAGAGTCCGAACGATATGAAACGTTAGAGTTGCAAAAGCAACGCTCGAAATCACTGTCCAAGCCCCTACCGCTAGGTCGCTTTTCAACGCCCAGTCCATAAAAAGATCGGCATTGCTGTGTTGAGGGTTTGCAAGGAGCATCTCGGGCAAATAGGGCAGCAGCGAAACCAATACCAGGACAGCGAAGTATGACTGAACAGCGCTGTACTTAGCACTCATTTCAGTCCGGCGCCTCAACAACGTTAATGGCCGGGACGTAAGACGCACCAGAGACAACGCATACATCCCAAAGATCGTAGTCAGCAGAATGGATAGATTCATCGCAAAAAGATGCGATGCAAAAAGCGAGCGCGATGGTTCGTCACGCGCGACGAGTTCGTTCACTATTGAGGACACGTAGTCCAAGTGCACAGCAGTGAGATCGGTAAAAGGAATCCAGATGCTTATCCAAATATGGACAGCCTCGTTCAGTCGGACTGCGACAAACAGAGCAAGTGTATAGAACACTGATAAAAGTAAACCCGCACGAAGGCATCGACGATTTACAACATCGCTCGAAGCGTCCAAAGCGAACAGGACTTCCAGAAAATTTATCATCTCGGTTCTTAAAGTCTTTATACGTTATGTACACAATAGTGCCGCAGAGTGACTACAAATGCGCTTAAAGAGGGTCACAGCGAATAGGATATCGCCCGCGCGGTTTCAATCGCCAGCGGCACGATTTTTTCGCGTGTACTTTCCAGATCCCACAGGGGCATGTAGACCGGAATCTGGAGGGCGGCAACGGCACGCCCTTCACTGTTGAAGACCGGGGCGGCGGTGCTGATTTCATGCACGATGATCTGGCTTTCCCCAATGTCGAAACCGTTGCGCCGCGCAGTTTCCAGGCGGGTTTGAACTGCTTCAGGGTCCGTGATCGTGTGGTCGGTGTAGGCACGAAATTCAGACCCGTTAAGAACCGCCTCACGCTCTTCAGCCGGTTGGTTTGCCAGAATCACCACACCACCCGCGGCACAAAATGCTGGCACGCGACGGCCGGGAACGGTTGCCTCGTAGCGTGCCTTCTCATGCGGAATGCGGATCGTATAGACGATATCGCTTCCCGAGAGCTCACAGAGGTTGACCGTGGTGTCAAACCTCTTGCTGGCTTCAATCATCCTGGGCATCGCGATCTCGGCGATCCGGTTGCTCAGGACATAGGTGTAATAGAAATCTGCAAGGCCGATTGCCGGACTGTAACGCCGTGTCCGCGGGTTTTTGTTCAGGTAGCCAAGGGTCACCAGCGTATTGGTGAAGCGTTGCGCCGCGCTCTTATCCAGCTCCGCAAGTTTGGCGATCTCCGTCAGGCTCAGATCCCGAAGACCTAACTCCCGCTGCGCCTGACGAAACACCCGCAGAACCCGGAATCCCTTCTCGAGGGAGCTAACGAAAAGCGTGTCCGAGCGCACCGGCGCATCCTTTATCTGGGAATCTTTGGACATATTCTGGGACGCTTGACGCCTTTCAATTGGACGGATACGCTATCAATTAATAATACAGAGTATTGAATAATAATACTCATCTTTCGCTTGGCCAAGACAAACTAATGTGTGCTGGGAAATAGCCAGGCGGTACAGGGGGCCAGAAATGCGGCCCGATCCCAGCGATGTTCTATAGCGTGTTGCGTAGAATCAAGGAGACGTATTCGAAGGCCAGCCCAAGGCAGCATTTGTACAGCAGAATGCGTCCAGGTGAGTCAGAGAATGCAAGTAAACGCAACATGTGCGAGTGGGCGACTGTTCCGGTTTGAAACGGTCGACATCTAACGGGCGGCTGCGGAATTCTCCGGGGAGACAGGTGCGGAAAAACCGTGATCGTCCTTGTTCGTCAAAACGAAGAACAGGGAGTAATGGGGCTGTGAAAACAAAATTGCATTGGCTGGCGACGGTCGCCGTAACGGCGGGGTTGGCCGCAGGTTTAACCTGGGGCGCGCCGGTAGAAGCCGGTAAAGCCGACGATACCCTCAACTGGTCGACAAACCGTGAAATCGCTGTCGTCGATCCTTACTATAACAATACTCGAGAATTGGTCATTATGGGGCACATGGGCTGGGACGGCCTGGTGCTGCGCGACCTTGAAACCGGCGAGATCAAGCCGTTGCTTGCCAAGAGCTGGAAGTGGGTCGGCGACACGGCCATCGACTTCGAGCTCCGTGACGACGTTGTTTTCCACGATGGCAGCGCCTTCGATGCCGACGACGTTGTCTACACGCTCAATCACGTTTCCAATAAGGACAACGCGGTCCTGACGCTGCGCAACGTCAGCTGGATCAAAAACGCGGAGAAACTTGGAAGTCATTCCGTCCGCGTCAACCTCCACAAACCCTTCCCACCTGCGTTTGCCTATCTCTCGAACGCCGTCTTCATTCTGCCCTCGGGACACTACGACAACGCCCCGATCCTGGCGGAGGGCAAGCCCGACTACGGCGCGGTCAAGCCAGTCGGTACCGGACCTTATAAGGTGGCCGACGTGAAGGCCGGCGAATACGTGCTGATGGAGAAGAACGATAACTACTTCGCAGACAGCGCTAAGGGTCAACCGCAAATCGGCAAGATGCGCTTTCGCACCATTACGGAAATGAACACCCAGATCGCCGAGCTGATGACCGGCGGTCTGGACTGGATCTGGGATGTGCCCAAGGAGCAGGCCGAACGCATGGACGGCACGCCAGCGCTGACCATCGAAAATGCCAAGACCTTTCGGATTTCTTACATGGCCTTCGATGTCGATGGCGATTCCGGGACCGATGTCTTCACCAACAAGAAAGTTCGCCAGGCGCTCTCACATGCTATCAATCGTGAGTCCATCGCCAAGAATCTAGTAGGTCCGGCATCGGAGGTCATTCACTCCGCTTGTCATCCGGACCAGTTCGGCTGCACCCAGGATGTCACCAAGTACGAGTACGACCCCGCAAAGGCCAAGGCGATGCTGGCGGAAGCCGGTTATCCGGACGGCTTCGAATTCGACATCTATGCCTACCGGCAACGTGAGTTCACCGAAGCGGTGATCGGCGATCTGGCCAAAATCGGCGTGAAGGCGAAGTTGAACTTCATGCAGTACCGCGCGCTGCGCGACATCGTGCGCAAGGGCGAAACGCCGATCAACCACATGACCTGGGGCTCCTACTCAATCCCCGATGTCTCTGCGGTTGTCAGCCACTTCTTCACCCATGGGCCGGAAGATCCTGCCAAGGATCCAAAGACCAAGGAACTGCTGGACGTTGCGGACAATTCGGTCGAGCCGGACACGCGAAAACTCTACTACAATCAGGCCTTCGAGCGCATTGCCAGCGAAGCCTATTGGCTGCCGATGTTCACCTACGCCAAATACTATGCCTTTTCGAAGGATCTGAACTTCAAGGCATCATCGGACGAAATCCCAAGGTTCTATACGACCAAGTGGAATTGATCTGAGGACATGACTGCTCCGGCCGGACAGGAGGTTCGGCCGGCAGTTTCCTCTTTCCATTGAACCTGCGATTGACGAGAGATCGCTGCGGACCGCAACGCGATGATAAGCAGTAGAAAACTATGATCCAATTCGCATTGAAACGGCTGGGCGTGGCGGTTTTGGTCGCCTTGACCGTATCGATCCTGTCGTTTTCGATGATATACCTCTCTGGCGACCCGGCAATTGCGCTGGCCGGTGAAGGTGCCAGCGAGGAAGACATCGAGAATGTCCGCCGGGTTTACGGATTCGAACGGCCCATCATCGTGCAATACGGCGATTGGCTCCTGCGCGCTCTGCAGGGAAATCTCGGACACTCGAACTATCTGAAAGCCGATGTCGCCAGCGTCGTGTTCGAACGCCTGCCCACCACCATGATACTCGGGGCCAGCGCTCTGATCTTTGCGCTCGTGCTCTCGATCCCCTTGGGAGTGCTCGCCGCAATTCGTCCCAACTCCATGATCGACCGCTTTGCCCTGACGGTCGCCATGATCGGACAGGCCATGCCGAGCTTCTGGTTTGCCCTGACGCTGATACTCTGGTTCGGTATCAACTGGCGTCTGCTCCCCATATCCGGCACAGCCAGTTGGCAAAACTTCGTCATGCCTTCGATCGCGCTTGGATACTATGTGACCCCGGCGGTCATGCGCCTGACCCGCGCCGGCATGCTGGAGGTGCTCTCCTCGGATTACATCCGCACAGCACGCGCAAAGGGCCTGCGACCCATGACGGTGCTGTTCAAGCACGCTCTGCGCAACGCCATCATCCCGGTGGTTTCCCTCTCCGCGGTGCAATTTGGCTTCATGCTCGGCGGTTCGATCGTGATTGAGACCATCTTCGCCATCAACGGCCTCGGGTTCCTCGTTTGGGAATCGATCCTGCGCGCCGACTTGCCCATGATGCAGGCGATCGTGCTGGTGCTCAGCATCATCTACATTTTGCTGACTTTCCTGGCCGACTTGCTGAACGGTTTCCTCGATCCACGCATAAGGGTGTCGTGATATGACGGATGCTACGAAATCCCCCAGCGTGCCTCAGGGCGGCTCAATCTTGAGCAGCGGCCTCGACGATGTTCTCGAGCCCTCACCGGGGTCGCTGATGCGAAAGCGCGTTTTCGGTCACACGGGTCTGGTGATCGGCGGCGGCGTGCTGCTGATCATCTTCCTGATGGCTGTTCTCGCGCCAGTGATTTCACCCGGCGATCCCTATGACCAGGATCTCTCGCGCAAGCTGATCCCGCCAATCTGGCATGACTCGGACAAAGTGACCTGGGATCATCCACTGGGCACTGACCTTCTGGGCCGGGACTATATGACCCGCCTTTTCTATGGGGCACGGATCTCCCTTCTGATCGGCTTTGCGGCCATGCTTATCTCGGGCGTGATCGGCACCACCCTGGGCGTACTTGCTGGCTACTTCGGTGGCAAAGTCGACATGGTGGTGAACTTTATCATTACGACACGCCTCTCCATGCCGGTGGTCCTGGTAGCCCTGGCCGTCGTGAGCCTTGTTGGTTCATCTTTGACCGTGGTGATCTGGGTGCTCGGGTTGTTGATCTGGGATCGCTTTGCCGTAGTCATGCGCAGCGCGACCCAGCAGGTTCGCGGACTCGATTTCGTTGCGGCAGCGCAGTCTCTCGGTTGCTCTACGCGACGCATCATTCTCTCCGAAATCATGCCCAACATCGCCAATCATCTGATTGTGATTGCCACGATTGAGATGGCCCACGCAATTCTTCTGGAAGCAGCCCTGTCTTTCCTGGGGCTTGGTGTTCAACCACCGGACCCAAGCTGGGGCCTGATGATCGCCGAAGCCAAGGGCATGATATTCTTCGATGCCTGGACCATCACCATCCCGGGTATCGCACTCTTCGCCCTTGTGCTCTCCATCAATCTTCTGGGTGACGGCATGCGCGATGTCACCGCCCCTGAAAATCGGAATTGAGAGGCGATCGGATGAGCAACAAAATCCTCGAAGTGCAAGATCTGACGATCGACATTCCCACACCCTCCGGCACTCTGCACGCGGTTCAGAAAGTCTCGATCCATGTCGATAGGGGTGAAACCCTCTGCATCGTCGGTGAATCCGGCTGCGGAAAATCACTGACCTCTCTTGCGATAATGGACCTCTTGCCAAAAAAGGCCATGCGCACGGCGACTCGTCTCGAACTCGCAGGCGAGTCCGTTTTTGAAATCGGCGAGCGTCGTATGTCCGACATTCGCGGTAATCGCATGAGCATGATCTTTCAGGAACCCATGACATCGCTCAACCCGGCATACACAATCGGCGACCAACTGACGGAAGCCTTACGCCGCCACAGGAAGGTCTCGCGCAGCGAGGCCAGAGACCGCGCGGTTTTCCTGCTGGAGAAAGTCGGGATCACAGCGGCTGCCAGCCGTCTGGGCCAGTATCCGCACCAGCTTTCGGGCGGCCTGCGGCAACGCGTGATGATCGCTATGGCGCTGATGTGCGGTCCGGATCTCATCATCGCCGACGAACCCACAACCGCCCTGGACGTCACCATTCAGGCGCAGATCCTGCACCTGCTTGCCGAACTGCAGCGCGAGTTCAACATGGGCCTGATCCTGATCACACACGACCTGGGCGTGGTGGCGCGCATCGCCGACCGCGTGGCCGTGATGTACGCCGGTCAAATCGTTGAAACCGGGAGCGCCGCGCAAATCTTCAGTGCACCGGCTCATCCCTACACTCGCGGCCTGCTGGCCTGTATCCCCATTCCCGGAAAGACTGAGCGCGGTGCCCATCTCGGCGCGATTCCCGGTATCGTTCCTTCCCTGGTCGGAAAGATGTCCGGTTGTCATTTCGCGAGCCGCTGTCCTGAAGTACAGCAGAACTGCACCAGCGCTCCAATCCCGCAGTTTGAGGCTCTCGACCCGGGACGCAGCGTCCGTTGTCTGCAGGCAGAAAACGCTGCAATGCGGTCAGCCGGCCAGGAAGGTGTAGCATGAGTGAGGTTGTTCTCGAAGCCCGTGACATCACGCGCAAGTTCATGATCTCTTCCGGATTCATGCGCGCCAAGCGGCCCCTGCATGCGGTCAACGGCGTGAACCTGAAACTCCACCGCGGAGAGGTACTTGCCCTGGTTGGTGAATCAGGTTGCGGCAAAACCACACTGGCAAAGATGCTGCTGGGCCTCCTTCCCCCAAGCAGCGGCTCACTGGAACTCGATGGACAGCCTCTTGCATCCCTCAGTCATCTCGATGTTGCACGCATCGTGCAGCCGATCTTCCAGGACCCCTATTCGTCGCTCAATCCCCGTAAAACGATCGGAAACATCATCTCCCTGCCTCTGGTGGCTCAAGGAGATAAAGACCCTGCAAGCTGGCGCCAACGCGCTGAAGAGATTATGGAACTGGTCGGCTTGCCGCGCCGCGTCTACAACAACTTCCCAAGCCAGCTCTCCGGTGGTCAGAGACAACGCGTAGCAATCGCCCGTGCCCTGATCAACCGGCCACGCGTGGTCATCTGCGACGAGCCCACGTCGGCTCTGGATGTCTCTGTCCAATCGCAGATCCTGAACCTGCTCCAGGATCTCAGGCAAGAACTGGGGCTGACTTATCTCATGATCAGTCACAATCTGGCCGTGGTCGAGCACATGGCAACGCGCATCGCCGTCATGTATCTGGGTAGGGTTGTCGAAGAAGGTGATGCTGAAACTGTCTACAACAGCCCGCGCCATCCCTACACCAAGGCACTGCTGGGATCGGTCCTGACCCCTGACCCCAATCTCGGTGTGCCGGACACTCACCTTGGCGCCGCTTACCCGAACCCCCTGGATATGCCGTCCGGCTGCACCTTTCATCCGCGCTGCGCTCAGGCAATGCCGAGCTGCACGTCAGAAGTTCCGCTCCCGGTCCCGACCGGGAGCGGACATGTCGAATGCAATCTTTACGAGGAAGAACAGGATAAAATGAGGATGACGTCATGAGCACGCCAAACGGACGCGAAGCCGCAATCGAACGGGTATTGAACTATCTCGACGGGGGTGACTTTGAGACGGAACTACAGCGGCGTGTCGCCATCCGCACCGAGAGCCAGAAGCGCGAGAGCTTGCCCGAACTGCACCGTTATCTGGACGCGGAAATGATCCCGATCTTCGCGGCCATGGGATTCTCCTGCAAAAAATATGAGAACCCGATTGAAGGGCTCGGCCCGGTCCTGCTTGCAACACGCCATGAAGGGGATAACCTGCCCACAGTTCTGGGATACGGGCACGGAGACGTCATCCGGGGCCTTGAGCAACAGTGGACCAAAGGGAAGGGGCCCTGGGAGATTGCCCGGGACGGCGACAAGCTCTACGGGCGCGGAACCGCCGACAACAAAGCCCAGCACACCATCAACATTGCAGCTATTCGCTCTGTGCTTGAGGAGCGCGGCAAACTCGGTTTCAACGCCAAGTTCATGATTGAGATGGGTGAGGAAGCCGGCTCCAACGGTCTGCGCGAAATCCTGGAAGCGAACATGGAAGATTTCAAAGCGGACGTCTTCATCGCTTCTGACGGCCCGCGTGCCCAGGCCGAACGCCCGACCCTGACCCTGGGGGCACGCGGCGCGGAGAACTTCGACCTCTCCCTCGATATGCGCGAGGGCGCGCACCATTCGGGTAACTGGGGCGGGCTGATTGCCGATCCTTCGATCATCCTCGCCCATGCTTTAGCCTGCATCACAGGTCCGAAGGGGGAAATCAAGATCCCTGAGTGGATGCCGCCCGCAACCCCGCCCGCGGTTAAAGAGGCCTTGAAGGGCCTGACCATTGATGCCGGGCCGGATGCACCGACAATCGATCCCGATTGGGGCCAGCCGGGCCTTACGCCTGCCGAACGGGTATACAGCTCCAACTCCTTCGCCGTGCTTGCCATGACTTCAGGCAATCCAGCAAACCCTGTGAACGCCATACCACCGCGCGCCAGAGCACATTGCCAGCTGCGCTACTTCGCGGGTACGGATACCAGCCAGATCCTCCCTGCCCTGCGCCGCCACCTGGACGCTCACGGTTTTACGCAGGTCGAGGTCAGTGGGCCGCCTGAGGCAAATTCCGGGGGTTTCGGCGCATCACGGACGGAGCCGGATCATCCCTGGGTGACCTGGACCCGGCAATCCATGACCCGCTCCATGGGAGAATCTCCTGCGGTTATCCCCAGCATGGGTGGTTCGATCTGCAACGACCTCTTCACCGACCTGCTGGGCCTGCCTGCGATCTGGATCCCCCACTCCTACGGCGCCTGCTCGCAGCATGCCCCCAACGAGCACATCCTAATGTCGATCACCCGAACCGCCCTGCCGGTGATGGCGGGAATCTATTGGGACCTGGGAGAAGGCGCTACCCCCAAAGCGGCTTAGTATGACCGGCACAAACATCCGCTATACCGGATAAGTCTTTACCCCGACTGAGAATGAGAAGACATGACCGACGCCTGCGACCTCTCCGCCGTTGAAGCACGGCAAATGATCGGCAACAAACAGCTCTCGCCCGTCGAGTTGCTGGACAGCTGCCTGACCCGTATTGAAAAAACCAACGGCGCGCTTAATGCACTCGTCGCCATGGATGTTGACGCCGCAAAGGCAGAGGCAAAAAGCGCCGAAGAGGCCGTGATGGCAGGTGCGGAACTTGGCCTACTCCACGGACTGCCCGTCGGCATCAAGGATCTGGACGCCACCGCTGGCCTGCGCACCACCTGGGGCTCGTTGATTTATGAGAACCATGTCCCCGACGAAGACGGCGACATGGTTGGTAACGTCCGTGCCGCAGGCGCCAACATCCTGGCGAAAACCAACACGCCGGAGTTCGGCGCGGGCGCCAACACCACCAACAAGGTCTACGGTCCAACAGGCAATCCTTTCGATCAGTTCAAGACCTGCGCGGGCTCATCAGGCGGCTCCGCGGCGGCCCTGGCCGCCGGCATGGTGCCACTGGCAACAGGCTCGGATTATGGCGGCAGTCTCCGCACCCCAGCCGCGTTCTGCGGTGTTACAGGTTATCGTCCCTCCCCCGGACTTGTGCCCGCCACCGGACGACCGATTTCACTCAATCCCTTCGCGGTTCTGGGCCCAATGGGCCGCACCGTCGCCGACACATATCTGCTGTTACTCGCACAGCTCGATAGCGACAAGCGCGACCCTTTCTCCAGCGACGACGGCCTGCGTCTGCCCGAAAGTCTCTCCGGAGTCGATCTGGGATCGGTTCGTGTGGCCTTCTCCGCCGATCTCGGCTGTGCGCCGGTCGACAACGCGATTCGTTCGATTTTCACGGCGCGCAGCAAAGCCTTCGGCGGCGTCTTTGCCGAAGCCTATGACCGCGATCCGGATCTTACCGACGTCCATGAATGCTTTGAGATCCTTCGCGGCGTGAACTTCGTCGGCGCTCATCGCGAACGCCTGAAGAACCACCGGGATCTGCTCGGTCCCAACGTAATCGACAACACCGAACGCGGCATGGCTTATTCCCTGCCTGACGTGGCCTGGGCGCACAATGTGCAAACCAAGATTTACTATGAATTCGACCGCTTTTTCGAAGATGCGGATATCCTGATCTGCCCGGCAGCCTCGGTCTCACCTTTCCCTCATTCCCAACTTTTCGTGGAAGAGATCAACGGCGATACCATGCCGACCTATATGCGCTGGCTGGCCATCACCTACGGACTGACCATGGCCCTGCCCGCAGCCTGCGTTCTGCCCTGCGGTCTCGATGATCGCGGCATGCCTTTCGGCATTCAAATCGTGGGTCCCAATGGCTCCGATGAATTAGTGCTACAGGTCGCGCAGAGCCTGGAACAGGTCCTGGCGCAAAACTCGGACACGCGTCGTCCGCTTCCCGATCTCTCAAAACTGTAAGGAGGTTCATGTGACACACGGCATCGTCAGCGCTCCACAACCCGAAGCGGTCGAAGCCGGGACCGAAACCCTTGAAATGGGCGGGAACGCGATCGATGCCGCTATCGCAACGGCGTTGGTGCAGACCGTGGTCGATCCGCAGATGTGCGGTATTGCGGGTTTCGGTTCAATGCAGCTCTACCTGCCGGAGGCAGGTGTTCATACCTGTCTGGACTTCCATGGTCGAGCGCCCGCGGGAGTCACACCCGATATGTGGCAAAACTGCATCTTGGGAGAGGCCGAGGACGGCTTCGGCTTTATCCTGGAAGGTCACGTAAACGACGTCGGTTATGGCGCAATAACAACTCCGATGAGCCTCAAGGCCTATGATGAAGCCTTAAAACGTTTCGGCACCATGAATCTGAACGATCTCATGAAGCCGGCAATCGGCTACGCAGAAGACGGTTTCATGGTCCGCCCGCACGTCAGCTACTTCTGGAACCTGGTTGAGGGCGGCGGTCGGGCACCGCACCGTGACCGGGTGGCTAAGTACCTCGCTGCACAGCGTATTTATCTGAAAGATGACGGCAATCTGCGTAAACCGGGAGAAATCCTCAAGAATCCCGACCTCGCCGCGACTTATCGCCTGATTGCCGCAGAAGGAGTCGACTGCTTTTATCAAGGCACCATCGCCGAACGTATCATCACAGACATGGAAGCCAACAAGGGTTACCTGACCCACGAAGATCTCAAGTCTGTCGCAGTCGATGAAGCCGCTCCACTCTGGGGAGAGTATCGCGGACACCGGATCGCAACAAACAATCCGCCGGGTGGCGGTGTAATGATCCTGGAAATGCTGAATATCCTCGAGAACTTCGATCTCGCAGCAATAGGGCATAATTCACCCGACTACATTGCAACGGTTTCCGAAGCCATGAAGATCGCAACGGTGGATAAGGACCAGTCGGTCGGCGATCCGAATTTCGTCGACATCCCTATGGAAAGACTGACCTCGAAGGCCTACGCGGCTGAAATGGCGGCGCGGATCCGCTCAGGCGTGAAAACGACTGTCCCCCGTCTGAACAGCGGTGCCAAAGAATCAAAAGACACCACACACATTTCCGTCGCCGACGAATACGGCAACTGCGTGGCCATGACCCATTCCCTCGGGATGCCGTCAGGCATCGTTACGCCCGGACTTGGCTTTATGTACAATGGCTGCATGTCTGTGTTCGACCCCCGCCCGGGGAACACCGGCTCCATTGCACCAGGCAAATCGCGCTTCACCGCCATGGCGCCAACTATCCTATTCAAGGGTGACGAGCCTTTCTTCGTGGTCGGCGCACCTGGCGGCACCTTCATCACCATGGGCGTTCTGCAAGCCATATTGAACGTCGTCGATTTCGGTATGAACGCACAGGAGGCCGTATCCGCCCCGCGCTTCTGCACGACCTCGGACACCATCGACATCACAAACCGCATCACCCGCCGCACCGAAAACACCCTCAAATCGCGCGGCTATCCGGTACGGCGCTCGCCACTGGGCTATCACTTCGCGGGCGTTCATGCCTTGCGAAAAACCATCGCCGGTTGGGACGGTGGTGCCGATCCGGCCCGCGACGGCGTAGCTCTCTCTGTTTAGGAAAGTATTTTGACAAAGATCGCGACCAAGACGGCTCAGGAGGCCGCGTTGACCGACTGGCTTGCCGAACGCGAAGGCGACATGCTCACCTTTCTGGAAGAGCTCGTGAACATCGACAGCGGCAGTTACGATAAAGCGGGTGTCGACGCAGCTGGGGCCGCCATCGCCGCCTTTTTCGAACGCGAGAGCATCACATGCGACATTCTTCCGCTGGAGGACCACGGTGATGCTGTCCGCGCGACTCTTCCGACAGACGGGATAGGTGGCAATCAGCCGATCCTGCTCATGGGTCACCGGGACACCGTCTTCCCCAAGGGTGAAACTGAACGACGTCCCTTCACGATCAAAGACGGTATCGCATACGGACCGGGTGTGGCCGATATGAAGGGCGGATTGGTGATAAACGCCTTTATCCTCTCTGCCTTCTCAAAGCTTGGCGGCGCGCCTGCGCCTTTGATTGCACTTTTCACCGGCGACGAGGAAATCGGGTCGCCGGAGTCCAAGGCCGTCATCAAGGCGGAAGCCAGCAAAGCGCGCGCGGTTTTCAATTCGGAACCGGGACGGCCAACCGGTAACATTGTGACCGGCCGCAAGGGTGGAATCTTCTTCCGCTGCGAAGTGACCGGTAAGGCGGCTCATTCCGGCGCAAACCATCAGGACGGCATCAGCGCTATTGAGGAGCTCGCCCGAAAAATCCAGGCCTGGCACGCTCTGACCGACTACGAGGCGGGACATACCCTCAACGTGGGTCTGGTCACTGGCGGTCAATCGGTCAATACCGTCGCGCCTTCCGCCTCCTGCGAAATCGACTTACGTTATAAGGACCCGACGCGGCGCGAGGAGATCGTCAAGGCTATCACTGAGATCGCTGAAGAGAACACGCTCGCCGGCACTTCCTCGAATCTGACGATTCTGGGCGAATTCCATCCCCTCACACAGTCCGCCGAGGGCGAAAGCCTGATCGAGAGCTATCTCAGCAGCGGCCGCGATGTCGGCCTGACCATGGAAGGCGAGTTCTCGGGCGGTTGTGCAGATTCCGGCCTGGCATCGGTGCTGGGTGCGCCCACGATCTGCGGCCTCGGCCCGGTCGGTGGCAAAGTGCACAGCCCGGAGGAATACCTGGTAGTCGACAGCATCGTCCCGCGCGCTCAGACGCTGGCATTGACCATCCTGCGCATGGGAGAGAGCAGTTAAGCTACTCCGGTATAACTGCCGTCGCCTCTATCTCAATCTTGGCCCGGTCTTCCATGAGACCGGTCACCTGGACCACGGCCATCGCGGGATAGTTTCTTCCAAAGACATCCCGATAGACGGCCCCGACTTCGCGCAAGCGTGAGAGGTATTCTTGCTTGTCGGTGATGTACCAGGTCAGACGCACCAGATGTTCCGGTCCGGCATCCGCCTCATTCAGAATTGCCAGGATGTTGCGCAGAACCATTTCGAACTGATCCACGAAGTCATCTGATTCAAAGACCTGATCACCATTCCAGCCTATCTGTCCGCCGACAAAGATCGTGCGTCCACTGGCGGCAATGCCGTTGGCATAACCGCTGGGCGTTTTCCAGTTCTCTGGGTGAAGGACTTCATGCATGGCTGTACCTGTTGATATCCGTCATCAAACGGAAGGTTGAACTAGAAATTTCTCGATTTTTGCCCGTAAGTCATCCGGCCAGGGTTCCGACCTCATGCGTGCGCCGTCTATGTGCACAAGGGTTACGGTTCCCCCTATCCGCTCTTCGCCTTCACAACTGGCCTCAATCGCGCAGGTTACGCTACTACCGCCGAGCTTGGTGACGGCGAGCGAAAGCTCCAGAACTTCCCCCAAACGGCTCGGGGCTTTGAAAGAGACCTCTAAGTGCGCAGTCGGCACACCCTTTTTCCGTTCCATGACAAGTTCGGCAAAGGAACGCCCAAGACCACGTTCAAACCACTCCTCAACCACCGCGTTGAACATCTCCACATAGCGGGGATAAAAAACGATGCCTGCCGGATCGCAGTGCTGGAACATGATTTTCTGACTGGTGGTAAAGGCGGGCACGCTCAGACTCCCAAGTAGCGGTTTTGCAGTTCGGTGTCGGCAGCAAGCGCGTCAGGAGATCCGCTCCAGACCGAGCGGCCCTTTTCAAGGACGACACAGGAAGATGCAAGCGGCAAAAGGTCCTTAAGATTCTTATCGACGATCAGGATGGATAAACCCTCTCGCTTAAGAGACCTGATAGAGGTCCAGATTTCCTGCCGGATCAAAGGGGCCAATCCTTCGGTCGCTTCATCCAGGATCAGAAGTTTCGGGTTGGTCATCAATGCCCGACCGATGGCCAGCATCTGTTGCTCACCCCCCGACAGAGTGTTGGCCGACTGTTCAGCCCGCTCGCCGAGCCTCGGGAACAGGTCATAAACCCCCTGCAGGCTCCAATCACCGTCGCGCGCGGTTGCAATCAGATTCTCCCGCACAGAGAGATTTGCAAAGATCCGGCGGCCCTCCGGCACCAACCCCAAACCCAGGCGCGCAACGCGGAAGGCCTTTTGACTGGCAAGGTCCTTTCCGTCGAAAACAATGCGTCCCCTGGTCGGCGGCGTTAAGCGGCAGATCGAACGGATCGTTGTCGTCTTCCCCATGCCGTTGCGGCCCAGCAACGCCACCATCTCGCCTTCGTTCAGCGAAAGATCAACACCAAACAGCGCCTGACTTGGGCCGTAGTGGGTCTCGATGCCTTCAACGCGCAGCATAGTCATTCCCCCAGATAGGCATCGCGAACCTCCTGCGACGCCCGGATGTCCGCAACACTGCCTGACGCAATCACACGTCCGTAAACCAACACGGAAATTCGGTCGGCAAGCCGAAAGACCGCATCCATATCGTGTTCGACCAGTAGCATTGCCACATCCTGCCGCAAGCTGATCAGGACCTCGGTCATACGTTGTGAGTCTTCGCCGCCCAGCCCCGCCATGGGCTCATCAAGCAGCAGAACCTTTGGTTCCAGCGCCAGTGCCACCGCCAATTCAAGCTGCCGCCGCTCTCCGTGGGATAAAGCCGTTACCGGCAAATGTGCGCGCTCCGCCAGCCCGACCCGCTCGAGCTGCGCCATGGCCGGCTCGATCAAAGACCGATCTCCGCGCACAGGACGCCAGAAGCGGAAGGTCGAATGCTGACGCGCCTGCACCGCCAGCATGACGTTGCGTAGAGCGGAAAATGCCATGGCAAGAGAAGACACCTGGAAGGTTCGCCCTAATCCCAGCTGTGCACGCTTGGGAACCGAATGTCCGGTGATATCCTTGTCCAAAAATCGAACCGAACCCGCATTCGGCTTAAGTGTCCCGGCAATCTGCGCGATCAGCGTGGACTTGCCCGCACCATTCGGTCCGATCAGGGCATGGATCGAAGCAGGCGCAACATCGAGCGAGACATCGTCGGTGGCCCGCAAAGCGCCAAAAGACTTCTGCAAACCGTCTAGGACAAGAAGCGGTTCAGTCATGACGCGCCTTTCCCGCCAGCAGGCCGATCACACCGCCCCGGGCGAAAAGCACAACCCCTAGCAGGATTATGCCCAGAAAGAGCTGCCATCGCTCGGTATAGCCACCAATGACCGTCTCAAGGACGATAAAGAGCGCCGCGCCAACAATGGGGCCATAGAAGCGCCCGACACCACCCAGGATCACGAAGATCATGATCTCGCCGGAGAGGTGCCAGGAGAGAATGGAAGGGCTGACGAAACCGTTCAACTCAACGAAGAGCGCGCCAGCCAGACCGGTGATCATCGCGGAGAAGACGAAGGCCGTGAGTTTGACCGGATAGGGCGCGATCCCGATCGCCGACAAGCGGGTTTCGTTCTGGCGCGCACATTCCAGCGCTGCCCCGAAGCGCGATCCGACAATGCGGACGGAGAGGAATATCGCCAGAAGCAAGAGAGCATAGCAGACGAAGAAGAAAGTGAGATCGTCCGACATATCCAGCCCAGGCAAGCTGCTGCGCAGATAGAGCGGCAAACCGTCTTCGCCGTTATAGGTCGGCAGAGAAATCGCCAGATAGTAAATCATCTGCGCAAAGGCGAGCGTAATCATGATGAAGTACACACCAGAGGTGCGCAGCGAGATCATCCCGATGATGGCTGCAACTGCGCCGGACAGCAGAATCGCGGCAAACCAGAGCGTGAGGGTAGCGTCACTGCCGTCAATGGTTACAGGCCAATTCAGAAAGACCGAACCTTCAAAGGCATGGTGAGAGAGTACGCCCGCGGCGTAGCCACCCAAGCCGAAGAAGGCAGCGTGACCGAAGCTCACCATACCGCCGAACCCCAGTGCCAGATTGAGACCGACTCCCGCCAATGCCAGGATCGCGACCCGGGACGCGACAGTGATGTAATAGCTCTCGTCCATGACCCAGGCACCAAGCGGCACGGCCAGCAAGAGCAGGGCAATCCCCACGTTCAGATAGGTTTCATTGCGCATTTCAAGCATTGACCGGGAAGAGTCCTTTGGGCCGCCATGCCAGGACGATGGCCATCAGCAGATAGATCGCCATGGACGCCATCGCCGCGCCGTAGCCGTTCGCTTCGGCGGGCGGCAGAGCCAGGGCAAAGAGTTTGTGAAGAAAGGCACGGCCCAGTGTATCGACCAGCCCGACCAGGATTGCCCCAATCAACGCTCCTTTGATCGAACCGATACCGCCGATTACGATGACAACGAAAGCGAGGATCAGAACCGGTTCACCCATACCCACCTCGACCGACTGCAGGGCCCCGACCAGCGCTCCTGCAAGGCCCGCCAACATGGCCCCAATTGCGAAGACCAGCGTGTAAAGCGTGTTGATATCGACACCGAGCGCACCGATCATCTCTCGATCTGATTCACCTGCCCGGATCTGCATGCCAAGCCGCGTACGCGAGATCAGAAGGTAGAGGCCGACCGCCGTCGCAATTCCGAAGCCGATGATCACCAGCCGGTAAAGGGGATAACCGCCCCCACCCGGCAAGGGCACAGAGGTCGCCAGACCGGCTGGAATGTCCAGATACAGTGGCTGCGCTCCAAAGACCCAGCGTGTGCCCTCGTTAAAGATCAGAATGAGACTGAAGGTCGCCAGAACCTGGTCCAGATGATCACGGTCGTAGAGTCGCCGCATCACCAGCATCTCAATAACTGCGCCCGCCGCCGCTGCCGCAACAAGACCGGCGCCAAGACCAACCCAGAACGAACCGGTCTCACCCGCCACCCAGGCACAAAAGAAAGCGCCCACCATATAGAGCGAGCCATGCGCCAGATTGATCAGGCCCATCACGCCGAATACCAGTGTCAATCCCGCCGCCATGACGAAAAGCATGACACCGAGCTGGAGGCTGTTCAGAAGCTGCTCGAAGATGAAGGCAGCAGACATCAACGCATTTCCTTAAGCGCAAAAAGACAAAGGGCGAGGTAAGGTGGAGGGCGGACCGCGCAAAACGCTACGCGGCCCGCAATTTTTCTTCGGTTACATCGAACACTGGGATGCATAGGCATCCGCATGATCTTTCAGGCCGACGCCAACGATTTTATTGGTAAGAACGTCGCCTTCCTTGATCACTTCACGCACATAGATGTCCTGAATAGGGTGGTTGTTCGAACCGAACTTGAAAGCACCACGCACAGAATCAAACTCCGCCGCTTTCAGTGCCGCACGGAACGCATCCGCATCGCCAACGCCTCCAGCTTTCTCCAGAGCGGATGCAATCAGACGTGCGGCATCATAGCCCTGACTGGCGTAGAGTGACGGCAGTCGTCCATATTCGCTCTGGAAGTCGGCGACAAACGCCTTGTTCGCGGCATTGTCGATGTCCTTGTTCCACTGAGAGGAATTCTTGACCCCCAGGGCAGCATCGCCAACGGCCTTCAGAATACCCTGATCGAAAGAAAAGGCCGGACCAAAGACCGGTGCGTCGATACCGGACTGGGCATACTGCTTCATGAAGGCAATGCCCATACCGCCAGGCAAGAAGAAGAAGACCGAGTCAGGTTTGGCTTCACGGATCGCAGCCAGTTCAGCCGCATAGTCTTTCTGACCCAGTTTGGTGAAGGTTTCACCGGCCAGTTCACCCTTATAGAAGCGCTTGAAGCCGGTGAGCGCATCCTTACCTGCGGGGTAGTTCGGTGCCAGGATGTAAGCGTTTTTCATACCCTGACTGGAAACATGCGCGCCCATTGCTTCGTGCAGATTATCGTTCTGCCAGGCCACGTTGAAGTAGTTCTCGTTGCAGAGCTTGCCGGCCAACTGCGATGGTCCTGCGTTGGGGCTGATGTAGAAGGTGCCGCCTTTAACTGCAGAAGGCACAACCGCCAGTGCCAGGTTCGACCAGACGATACCGGTCAGAATATCGACCTTATCGCGCTTGATGAACTTGTCGGCGATCTGCTTGGCTTTGTCCGGCTTACGCGCATCGTCCTCGATCATAACCTCGACATCCTGGCCGCCGAGCTTGCCTCCACCCTGCTTGACCGCAAGCGCGAAGCCGTCGCGGATATCGATACCAAGGCTGGACCCGCCACCCGAAAGCGTTGTGATCATGCCGATTTTTACATTCTCCGCCTGCGCAAGGGCAGGCATGGAAACACTGGCCGCCAATGCCAGTGCGAGTAGCTTTCTCTTCATTGCAAATGTCTCCCGTTGTAAGCCCTGTTAGTCGGCCTTTTCGGCCTTGAGTTTAAAACGCTGCACTTTCCCTGTTGGTGTTTTCGGCAGCGCTTTGGTGAATAGGATAGATCTCGGATATTTATAGGGTGCAATCACGGATTTAACGTGATCCTGCAGATGCTTGATCAGCGCCGCGTCACCGTCAACTGATTCGCGCAAGACAATATGTGCCTGAACGACCGTCCCGCGATCCGGATCATCTGCTCCAATAACAGCACACTCGGCCACATCAGGATGGGTCAGAAGCGCGTCTTCCACCTCCGGTCCCGCAATGTTGTAGCCTGAGGACACGATCATATCGTCGGCGCGAGCTGCAAAGTGGAAGTAGCCCTCGGCGTCCTGGCTGAAAGCATCGCCCGTCAAATTCCAGCCATTGCGCACATAGGAGGTTTGCCGGTCACCACCAAGGTATCGGCATCCGGTGGGGCCGCGAATCGCAAGTTTCCCAACCTCGCCAGCAGGCAGCGGTGTCATATTGTCATCGACGATAATCGCTTCATAACCCGGCACCGGCTTACCGGTTGCTCCAGGCAGAATGTCGCCTGGGCGATTGCTGATAAAGATATGCAGCAGCTCGGTCGCGCCGATCCCATCCAGAATGGGAACACCCGTCGCTGCGGTCCAGGCGTCGAACGTCGCCTTCGGCAGGGTTTCACCGGCGGAAACCGCAAGACGAAGTGAGGAGAGATCTCCCCGGCCCTCCGCGACCTCGGCCATCATGACCCGATAAGCGGTCGGTGCCGTAAAGCAAATGGTGGCGCCAAGCTCTCCAATCGTCTTGAGCAAATTGGCCGGACGGCCATCCTCGACCAGAACCGCTGTCGCCCCGAAGCGCAGCGGAAAGACCGCCAGACCGCCAAGTCCGAAAGTAAAAGCCAGAGGCGGCGAGCCGATAAAGACATCCTCAGGGGTCGGTTCCAGGACCGAACGGGCGTAACCGTCGGCAATCGCCAGGATATCCCGATGGAAATGCATCGTTGCCTTGGGAGCCCCGGTGCTTCCTGAGGTAAAACCCAGGAGCGCAACATCGTCACAACCGGTTTTCACCGCGTCGAAGTCTTCGGGTTTCTCCGCCATACGCGCCTCAAGATCGTCTTGGCGTGCGCTGGTTCCGTCGAAAGTCAGTATCTTTTTCAAAAAGGCACTGGAAGCGGCGCAGGTGTCCAGCTCATCTTTCAGACGCTGATCGCAGAGCGCGAAACCAATCTCAGCCTTATCGACAATCTTGGTCAGTTCACCGGCACGGAGCATCGGCATGGAGTTGACCACCACCGCCCCGGCTTTGGTCGCACCGAGCCAGGCCGCAACCATGCGCGGATTGTTGGCGGAGCGGATAAGAACCCGATTGCCCGGAACGATGCCCAGATCTTCGACCAGCACCAGCGCAATCCGGTTGCTCTCGATTGCCAGTTCCCGATAGGTGAAACGCTCACCATCGCCTCGCAACGCAATGCGATCACCCAATCCCTTCGCGACCAAACCATCGGTCAGTTCGACCGCCGCATTGATGTATTCGGGATATTGGAACTCCGGCCGGTCGAGCAGAATCTCAGGCCAGTTTCCCAACCCCGGAAGATGCTCCCGGCTATAGCTGTCTTTATGCGCGGACGGCCCCAACATCGTCAGCTTCCTCCCGTCGCCTTAAGGTCCGTCGCAGCCTCGGCCAGAGCCTGCCGCGCGATCACGACCTTCTGCACCTCTGACGCGCCTTCATAGATCCGAAGAGCGCGGATCTCCCGATAGAGCGATTCAACGATCTGCCCACAACGCACGCCATCCCCACCGTGGATCTGCACTGCCTTGTCGATCACCGACTGGGCGGCCTCGGTAGCATAAAGCTTGGCCATTGCCGCTTCCCGCGTCACACGCGGCGCACCCTGATCCTTGGTCCAGGCGGCGCGGTAAATCAGCAGCGCCGAAGCGTCAACATCGAGTGCCATCTCCGCCAATTGCCCCTGGACGAGCTGAAGCTCAGCCAGAGGCGCTCCAAAGAGCTCGCGGTTCGCGGCCCGTATCAGCGCCTCATCCAGCGCACGTCGGGCAAAGCCCAGGGCAGCGGCACCCACGGTGGAGCGGAAGACATCCAACACGCTCATGGCAATCTTGAAGCCCTGCCCCGACATCCCGATCATCGCCGCAGCCGGCACTCGGCAATTCTTGAAGCTCAGACGCGCTAGCGGATGAGGCGCAATCACGTCAATCCGTTCGGCAATCTCCAGGCCCTCCGCATCTCCAGGAACGATGAACGCCGAAAGGCCGCGTGCGCCGGGCGCGTCACCGGTACGTGCGAAGACCACATAGAGGTCCGCAATCCCGCCGTTCGAGATCCAGGTCTTTTCGCCCTCCAAGATGTAACTGTTGCCGTCCTGCGTCGCCGTCATCTCGATGTTTGCCACATCTGAGCCGGAACGCGGTTCCGATAAAGCAAAGGCCGCAATGGCATTCCCCGCCCGCGTACGCGGCAACCAGGTGGCGCGCTGCGCATCATTGCCAAAGAGTGATATCGCCCCGGCCCCGAGACCCTGCATGGCAAAAGCGAAGTCTGCCAGCCCATCGTGCCGCGCAAGTGTTTCACGAATCAGGCAGAGCTTCCGCACATCAATGCGCGCCTCCGGGTCGGCAGGGTTCGGCGCGGAATGCTCCAGCCATGCCCCCTGACCCAGCATCGCGACCAGTTTGCGGCAGGTCGCATCCGTATCGCTGTGATCAAGGTCGCTCAGGTTCTTGGCTGCCCAGTCATCAAGGTCCTGCGCGAGCGTTCGATGGGGGTCATCAAAAAAGGGCCAGGACAGAAAGCTCTTGTCACTCATGGCTCAATCCCCCTCGAAAACCGGCTTTTGCTTCTCAATGAAAGCGTCGTGGGCTCGTTTGAAGTCGCGGGTCTGCATGCAGATCGCCTGCGCCTGGGCCTCCGCCTCGATGGCCTGATCCAGGGTCATGGACCACTCCTGGTTCAGCATGGTCTTGGTCATCATGTTGCCGAAGTTAGGTCCGGCGGCGAAACGCTGCGCCAATTCAACAGCTTCGCTTTCAAGTGTGTCCGCTCCAACAAGGCGATTGAAGAAACCCCAGCGTTCGCCTTCTTCAGCTGACATCGAACGACCGGAATACAGCAGCTCGGCGGCGCGCCCCTGTCCGATCACACGCGGCAACATTGCACAGGCGCCCATATCGCATCCGGCCAGACCGACCCGGGTGAAGAGAAACGCCGTTTTGGCTTCGGGCGTCCCCAGGCGCAAATCTGAGAAGAGCGCAATCATCGCCCCGGCCCCAACACAGACACCATCCACTGCGGCGATAATCGGTTGCGGGCAGGCCCGCATCGCCTTGACCAGATCGCCGGTCATGCGGGTGAATTCCAGCAGACCCTTCATGTCGCGATCCAGCAGCGGGCCGATGATGTCCTTCACGTCCCCACCGGAGCAGAAATTTCCACCGTTGGAAGCGAAGACCACCGCTTTCACCTCGTCGTTGTAGACCAGATCGCGGAAGAGGTCGCGCAACTCGGCATAGGATTCGAAGGTGAGCGGATTCTTGCGGTCGGGTCGGGCCAGCGAAATCAAGCCGACGCTTCCGTCCATCCGCCAGTTAAAGTGCTTCGGTGTGAAGTCCGTCATGGCCGGCATCTCTCATCGACTCCTTTTATTCTCGTTGAATCGGCTCAGGAGGCTGATCAAATCTGCTGCTTCCTCCGCGGATACATCCGAAAGCAAATCGTCGACCCAGCCCTCGTGCGCTTCCGCCATCTCGCCGAAGGAGGTCACACCCTTCGGGGTCAAACGCACAAAAGTAGCCCGCCGGTCTTTCTTGTCCGGTACGCGGACCACGAGGCCTTCCTGCACCAACCGGTCAATGATCCCCGTCACATTGCCGTTCGAGACCATGAGAAAGCGCGAGAGCTCGGTCATAGTCATGCCGTCCGGACAGCGGTGAAGCGCCGCCAGAACGTCGAAACGCGGCAGCGTTGCATCAAAGTCCTTGCGCAGGCGCTCCCGCAGTTCGCCCTCAACAGAACGGGTTGCCCGCAACAGGCGTAGCCATAAACGCAGTCTCTGCTTACTTAGCACTGCCGGTTCCGGCGCGACAACTGCAGTTGATGTGCGGCTTCCAGACGTCACGTCACTTCTCCTCCGGATATGGAAATTGCCTGCCCGGTAACAGACTTTGCACCTGAACCGCACAGCCAGACAACGCTCGCCGCCACTTCGTCCGGCTGCACGAAACGACCCTGCGGGTTAGAGGCGACCAGAGACTTGCGGGCATCGGCGTCACTGCGGCCCGTCTTCTCCACAATCTTTGCAATAGAGTCCGCGAGTAGTGGCGTCTCCGTGAAGCCGGGACAAACCGCATTGACGGTAATCCCCGTCTTCGCCAACTCGCTCGCCATAGCTCGGGTCAATCCCACGACGCCATGTTTCGCCGCGCAGTAAGCCGCGACATAAGGGTAGCCCTTCAAACCAGCCGTACTGCTGACAAAAACAATGCGACCGTTGTTTGAGTCAAGCATGTCGGACATGGCCTCGCGTGCGCAAAGAAAGCTGCCGGTGAGGTTTACCGAAAGCATATTTTGCCACAGCGCCAGACTGGTATTTTTCAGAGACACACTCTCCGCCGCGCCTGCGTTGGCCACCAGGATGTCCAGTGGGCCATGAGCCGCCCGCGCGGCCTCGAACATCTCACGCACCGCTGGTTCATCGGTTACATCAGCCTGCACGACAACGGCCTCCGGAATCCCTGCGGCGGTCTCCTCCAAAGGTTCTCGGCGGCGGCCTGCAAGTGTTATCCGCGCGCCCTCAGCAGCCAGGTTACGTGCAATCGCAGCCCCAACGCCGGTTCCGCCGCCCGTAACAAGGGCATGTTTTCCTGCAAGGCTTTCCACTGGCTAAACCTTTGTATCCGCTGCTTCGTTGCGGGCGGCCAAACGCTGCAACTGATCTCGGCCCGCATGATACTGCTTCGGCCAATCCGCACGGTCATAGCCAAGCTGTGCCGCCGCATGCAGAGTCCAATAGGGATTGGTCAGATGCGGACGCGCCAGGCAGCAGAGATCCGCACGGCCCGCCATCAGGATCGAGTTCACGTGATCCGGCTCGTAGATGTTGCCCACCGCCATGGTCGCAATTCCCGCTTCATTGCGAATACGGTCGGAAAAAGGTGTCTGGAACATTCGGCCATAGACCGGCTGGGCCTTCTTGGAGGTCTGCCCGGCGGAAACATCAATGATATCGACGCCCTCTTCCTTTAGGATGCGGGCAATTTCGACCGCTTCCATGGGCGTCACACCTTCCTCACCAACCCAGTCGTTCGCGGAGATCCGTACCGAGATAGGCTTCTCGTCCGGCCAGACCGCGCGCACTGCCCGAAAGACCTCCAGCGGAAAGCGCAGGCGGTTTTCCAGCGAACCGCCATATTCGTCCTGACGCTGGTTGGTCAGCGGTGTGATGAAAGCCGACAGCAAATAGCCATGGGCAAAATGCAGTTCCAGCAGATCGAAACCGCAGCGCTCGGTCATCTCCGCGGCGCGCACAAAATCATCCCTGACTTTATCCATATCCGCGCGGGTCATTTCACGTGGCGTTGCATTTTTATCGGACCAGGCAAGCGGCGAGGGCCCCAGGATCTCCCAATTTTCACTTGGCAACGGCGCATCCATCTCGTCCCAACCAAGCTGGGTTGAGCCTTTGGGGCCGGCATGCCCAAGCTGCATGGCCATCTTTGCCGGGGTCTCCGCATGGACAAAATCGACGATGCGTTTCCAGGCTTTTTCATGCTCAGGATCATAAAGACCCGTACAGCCCGGTGTAATCCGGCCCTCCGGCGAGACACAGGTCATCTCGGTATAGACCAGACCCGCACCGCCTAGTGCGCGGCTGGTGTAGTGTACGAAATGCCAATCATCAGGCGTCCCATCCTTGGCCGAATACTGCGCCATGGGCGAGACCACGATCCGGTTCTCCAGCTCCAGGCCGCGAATCCGGAAAGGCGTGAACATGGGCGGACGTGATGCTTCCGGTGCCTGTCCGGTCGAACGGCCCTCGAACCACCTTTCCGCACCTTCCAACCAGACCTTGTCGCGGAGACGCAGGTTCTCGTGGCTGATTCTCTGAGAGCGGGTCAGAAGCGAGTAGGCAAACTGGGTCGGTGCCAGCTCGAGATAACGGTCAATCTCCTCGAACCACTCGAGGGAGTTACGCGCGGCGCTTTGCAATCGCAGAACCTCAAGACGACGCTCGTCTTCATAGCGCGCGAAAGCTTCTTCCATTGAAACTTCGCTGTGCAACCGGTCCGCCAGGTCAATTGCACTTTCCAGCGCGAGCTTGGTTCCCGAGCCGATGGAGAAATGTGCGGTCGCAGCTGCATCGCCCATCAGAACGATATTTTTATGCGACCACTTTTCGCAGAGCACTCGCGGAAAGTTCAGCCAGGCCGAACCGCGCAGATGCTTTGCGTTCGACATGAGGGCGTGCCCGTCCAGATACTTCGCAAAGATTTTTTCACAGGCGGCAATCGTTTCTTCCTGGCTCATCTTGTCGAAGCCGAAGTTCGACCAGGTGTCCTCGGCGCACTCGACGATGAAGGTCGCTGTCTCATCGTCGAACTGATAGGCGTGAACCCAGATCCAGCCGTGCTCGGTTTCCTCAAAAATGAAGGTAAAGGCGTCGTCGAATTTCTGATGGGTGCCCAGCCATACGAACTTACAGGCCCGCACGTCAATATCGGGCTTAAAGACATCGGCGTGCTCGCTGCGCACCTTTGAATTCAGGCCGTCGGAAGCAACGATCAGATCATAATCCGCAAGGGCTTCGGTTGATTCGATTTCGGTTTCAAAGCGCAGTTCGATATCCAGTTCCCGTGCCCGGTCCTGCAGGACATTGAGCAATTTCCTGCGCCCGATCCCGCAAAAACCGTGCCCGCCCGACACGATCTTTTCCCCCCGATAATGGGTGGCGATATCGTCCCAGTACGCAAAGTGCTCCCGGATCGACTTCGCACTGATGGGATCGTTAAGCTGGCAATTCTCGAGGGTTTCATCAGAGAGAACAACGCCCCAGCCAAATGTATCGTAGGGCCGGTTGCGCTCGATCACGACAATCTCATGCGCCGGATCGCGCAGCTTCATGCTGATCGCAAAGTAGAGTCCGGCAGGTCCGCCTCCGAGACAGGCAACACGCATCAAACTCTCCTTCCATCCAATTTCTACCTCACTATGCGCCTTCAATATATTTATTTCAAGTATAAAATATTTAGATATAAAGCTTTAAAATGAACTGACCAAAAGCCGCAATTCTGGGATTTTCCTGAGAATTCTCTTAAGCGAATAGACGGTCCAGGTCAGCCGGTTCCATCTGACCCTTCAGACCGATGGCCACTAGGTTTGTCTGCATGACACCCTCGAACCTTGCCGAAAGAGAGGTGATTTCCGCGCGTCGGCCAACCACCTGGACCAGCCCCAAGCCTTCATCTGCATTGAATTGCACGATTCCCTTGAGTCTGAGAAGGCCTGCAGGAAGGTTCTCCAGCAGGCTGCGCAGCGTCTGCCGGTCATAGCGGAAATCGCCCGATATCGACCAGCGCAGGTAAAGATCCTCATGATCATCAGGGTGGTCGTGGTGACTGCAGGCATGAGCCCTTGCAGTCACCTCTGCTGAAGGCAGCCCCCCCAGTAAAACCTCCAGCGGCACCTGACCAAAGTTTGCATCCAACTGCCGGGCACCGGGCGCGAATTCAGCTAGCTGCGTCTTCAGCTTCGCTAGTTCTGTGATCTCTTCCAGATCGCTCTTGGTGATCACGATCAAATCGGCCGCCGCAACCTGCCGCACCACAGAACTTCCGATCCTGCTGTCCGCGACCCGATCCGCGAAACCAACCGCATCGACTACCGCAATGGTGCCATCAAGGCGCAGATCAGGCTCCGCGCGGGCGGTTTCGGAAATGCGTGTCGGGTCAGCAACACCACTTGCCTCGATCAGCAAATGATCGGGGCGCGGCTGCCGGTCCAGCGCATCCGACAAGGCGTAAAAGAGATCGCCCCCCATGGAGCAGCAGATACAGCCGTTGGCCAGGGTCAGAGTGTCACCGTCCTGCGATTCTATCAGATCCGCATCAATAGCTATGTCACCGAAGTCATTGACCAGCACCATAATCCGCCGGCCACCGGCATGGCGCAGCATGTGATTGACCAGCGTCGTCTTCCCGGCGCCGAGATAGCCGGTGATAACAGTCAGGGGCAGGCGTTGATCGGACGAGTTCATGGCTTCTCTGCCTTTAAGATATTGGCTGCAGTCTGCCGCCAAGGACCGTGCCCCAGACGCCGATATCCTTGATGACCATCGGATCTACAGCAAGAGGGTCGTCCTCCAGAACGGTAAAGTCCGCTTTCTTTCCGACTTCGATCGAACCGATCTCGTGATCGAGATGCAGGGTATAAGCCGGTCCAAGGGTTACGGCGCGGAGGGCTTCTTCCACGGAAATGCATTCGGCAGCGCCCAGAACTCGCCCAGACGGCGTGACACGGTTGACCGCGCACCAGGCCGTAAAGAGTGGCCCCATGGGTGTCACCGGCGCATCTGAATGGATCGCGAGTGGTACACCCTCGGAGAGCGCGGTCGCGCATGCATCGATACGTTCCGCCCGCTCGGGTCCAACCGTCAGCTCGTAGTGCTTGTCCCCGAAATAATAGATGTGGTTGGCGAAGAGGTTCACGCAGAGTCCAAGGTTTCGGATCTTGCGGAACTGCGCAGCATCCGCAAGCTGGCAATGCTGCAGCACATGCCGATGATCGGGGTTCGGGTTTTTGGTCAAAGCCTGCGCCACACATTCGATGGTGACTTCAGATGCCTCATCGCCGTTGACATGGATGTGCATATGCACACCTGCCGCATTTAGAGTCTCGACGGCCGTCATCAGTTGCTCGGGCGGTATGTTCCAGATTCCGTGATCCGGGCCTTTATAGTATCCCGGCCAGCGCATGCGCGCGGTAAAGCCCTGGATCGACCCATCGGTGATGATCTTGATCGACCCCAGGCGCAGTTTCTCCGTCGACATTTCCCGCAGTTTAAGCGCCTGCGCAGCAATCTCGTCGGCCGGGGCGGTATGGGCATTGAGCACCGGCACCAGTCGGGCAGGATAATCCTCTTCACCGGTGATAGCAGCGATGAGTTCAACGTCTTCAATCGGAAGGTCGTTGATCAGGTCGGTGGCCGTGGTCACGCCGCTTCGATGACAGACCTTACCGTATGCCCGGATACCCCCATCGGTGCGGGCCAGCGAACGGATATCGATCTTCAGGCGGCGCATAACGGGGAACATCGCCGCCATTTCCTGCAACTCGCCAGTAGGTTCGCCGTCTTCACCGCGGTCGACGCCCATCACATCGGTGTTGCGGTCGAATTCAGCTAAATCCAATGCATTGCTATTCACTGTCATGAGATGAAAATTGGAATGGATCACCGCAATCGGTCGGTCCCGTGTCACCTCGTCGAGATCGAAGCGGTTGAGGCGGTGAGCCGTCAGGAAGATCGGATCGAAGCCCCAGGCGATCAAAGGCACGCCCGGCGCCAGCTCCGACTCAATCTGCCGCAGGCGTTGCGTCACCGCGTCAATGTCCTTAAGCCCTTCCCAAAGCATACCTTCCGGCGAGATACGGTCTTCGAAGCCCACGTAGGTGAACTGCCAGATGCCACCCGCCATCATGTGGGCATGCCCCTCGACGAAGCCCGGCAGCAGGACTTTGTCAGCAAAGGTCTCATCGAGCCGCTGTTCGCCACCATCTGACGAAGTCCAGCCGGAAACCTCCTCAAGGCTGCCGACCGCAAGAACCCGACCGTCGCGAACTGCGACATGAGTCGCCTCGGGCCGATTCGGCACCATGGTGATGATCTTGCGCGCTGCGTAAACGACTGTTTGCACCAGTTTCTCTCCAACCAGGCCGTGATTCCGGCACCAGTCTGTTCTATTCCGAAAGCGCCGCAAGTTGAAGTCTGATGAAAAATTACGGTTTAGTCCATGCGCGAGCTGTATCAACCATAACGCAATTCACGAGATCCGGACTCCTGGCACAACCCTGCTGCATCTAAAAAGAGAAAAACCTCCAATTCATTGAAAAACTTGAGACTTAAGTATGATAGAGTAGAATCTTGGAGGCTCTAGCTTAGGTCGAGTCCGAAACGGGGGCCGGGGGGCTTATCCCCTGCAATGAGACGGGCGCAGAACGAGTGCCTGAGAAGACAGGGGACAAAATGCATAAATTCAAAAGCTTAACCCTCATAGCTGCTCTGATCACCGGAGCGGTCGCAGCGACGCCCATACAGGCAGCGGAGCCGGTGAAGGGTGGTACGCTGGTTATCGGCATGACCCAGAAACCGCGCCATCTCAATCCCGCGGTGCAATCGGGAACAGCAACAGCCGTGCCGGGAACCCAGGTTTTTGCGACGCCCTTGCGGTTCGACGAAAACTGGCGGCCGCAGCCTTATCTGGCGAAGAGCTGGTCGGTAGCGGACGACGGCTTGAGCATTACGCTCATTCTGCGCAAAAACGCCAGGTTCCACGACGGCAAACCCATCACCTCGGAAGATGTCGCCTTTTCGATCCAGACCGTGAAGGATAATCACCCCTTCAAAACGATGTTCTCACCGGTTGAGAAGGTCGACACGCCGGACGCCAACACCGCCGTCATACATTTCTCTCGCGCGCACCCCGCAGCCTTGCTGGCAATGTCCTCGGCGCTTCTACCAATCCTGCCTAAACACGTTTACGGCGACGGCCAGGATCCGAAATCGCACCCGGCCAATAACAATCCGGTCGGCTCGGGGCCGTTCAAAATCGTTGAGTTCAAGCCGGGCGAGCATGTCATTCTCGAACGCAATCCAGATTACTTCATTCAGGACCGGCCCTATCTGGATCGGGTCATTATCAAACACTATAAGGATTCCAACAGCCTCGCGCTCGCCGTCGATAAGGGCGAAGTCGATATGTATCCTTTCGTCACCAACACGCGGAACATCGCCCGCCTCAAGAAGAACGCAAATCTCGAGGTCACCAACCAGGGTTACGCCGCGGTCGGGCCGGTCAACTGGCTCGCCTTCAACACCAAACATGAAATTCTGAACGACAAGCGGGTCCGCCAGGCCATCACCTATGCCATCGATAAAAACTTCATCATCAAGGCCCTTCATGGCGGCTTTTCGCAGCGCGCGAGTGGGCCGGTCGTCCCTGGAAGCCCGTTTCATGCGCCCGGTGTGGAGCAATACGACCTTGATCTGGAGAGAGCCAACAGTCTGCTGGACGAGGCTGGTCACGTCAGGAAAGACGACGACATGCGCTTCAAGCTCAGGATCGACTATCTTCCCGGCGTCGCGGAACAGCAGAAAGCGATTGCGGAATACCTGAAACCGCAATTGAAGAAAGTCGGGATCGAGGTGGAAGTACGGGTCGCGCCCGATTTCCCCACCTGGTCAAGTCGCGTCTCCAGCCACGACTTCGATATGTCCATGGACATCGTCTTCAACTGGGGCGACCCGGTGATAGGCGTTCATCGCACATATCTTTGCGACAACATTCGCAAGGGCGTGATCTGGTCCAACACCCAAAGCTACTGCAACCCGGACGTCGATGGCATCCTCGCCAAGGCCGGCGTGGAGCCTGATGCGGAGAAACGGGCGGCCCTCTACCGCGATGCTCAAGCCATCATTGTCGAGGAAGCGCCGATCGCATTCATCAACACCCTGCCCTATCACACTGCCTACAGTAAAAAGATCGGCAACGCCCCAACCAGCATCTGGGGGACCATGGCGCCTCTGGATGAGGTCTACAAAACGCAGTAACCTTCTTATTAGTTTACGCCCTCTCCGGCTCTGCCGGGGAGGGTTTACCTCCCACAGAAAATCAACACAGGGAACAGGCCGGAGTGCAAATTCTCAGCATGCTGACGCGGCGTCTGATCTATGCCGCGATCCTGATTTTTGCCGTCCTGATCCTCAATTTTCTGCTGATCCACCTGGCACCCGGCGACCCGGCGGAAGTCATCGCGGGCGAGATGGGCGGCGCGACCGAGGAGGTCATGGCCTCGATCCGTAAGTCTTATGGCCTGGACCGTCCGCTGCACGAGCAACTCGGCGTCTATCTCGGCAAGACCCTGCAGGGGGACTTCGGTCAATCCTTCTTTTACAACGCCTCGGTCACCAGCCTGGTCCTGGACCGAATCGGCCCGACCCTTCTACTTGTGACCGCGGCCCTGCTCTTTGCCATCGGCATGGGCACCTTGCTCGGTGTGATCGCGTCACGAAATCCGCGCGGGATCGTCAGTAACGTCGTCACCGTGCTCTCACTCATTGGTTATTCCGCACCGATCTTCTGGACCGGCATCATGCTGATCATTCTGCTGGCCTGGGTTTTCCCGATCTTTCCGATCTCAAACATGCGCGACATCACTCTGCAAGGAGGAACCTTCACCCATATTCTCGACGTCGCGCATCACCTCGTACTGCCGGCCTTTACGCTCGGGATCGTCTTCCTGGCCCAGTACAGCCGTTTGACCCGCGCGAGTATGCTCGAGGTCCTCGGTTCAGATTACATCCGCACGGCCCGTGCAAAGGGAGTGCCCGAACGCACCGTCTTCGGCAAACATGCCCTGCGCAACGCTATCCTGCCGGTCGTCACCATCGCCGGTCTGCAGTTCGGCAGCATCGTTTCCGGGGCGGTCCTGGTGGAAACCGTCTTCAATTGGCCCGGGCTCGGCACCCTGGCTTTCCAGTCCATCCTGGCCCGGGACTATCCCACGGTGCTGGGGATCCTCTTTTTCTCGTCCCTGATCGTGATCATCATGAACATCGTGACCGATATCCTCTATCGCATCGTCGATCCCCGTATCAGGACGTCGGACTAGACCATGGCAGACACCAGCAACCTCCATGGCAACGACCTTCCCGGTGCTGAACACCCGATTGCGGAAGCCTGGCGTATGTTCCGCCGCAATTACGCCGCCATGTTCGGCCTGCTGCTGCTGTCAGTTCTGGTGGTGGTCACGCTGATTGGTCCCCTGGTCTACAACGTCGATCCCTTCGAAATCGTCTGGGCACCGCTGACGCCGCCAGGGGAAGAAGCGACGGCGCCACTTGGTACCGATTACCTTGGCCGGGATATTCTCGCCGGCTTGATTCATGGCGGCATCGCCACGCTTGCGGTTGGTCTGGCGGCAGCCCTGATCACTGTAACGATCGGCCTGACGGTCGGTGCGCTGGCCGGGTTCTACCTCGGGGTCGTCGACGATATCCTGATGCGTTTCACCGAGTTCTTTCAGGTCCTGCCCGCCCTGATGTTCGCCATGGTGCTGGTCACCCTTTTCTCCTCGTCGCTGGTCGTGGTCGCCATCGCCATAGGCGTGGTCAGCTGGCCGCCGACGGCGCGACTGGCTCGCGCGGAGTTCTTGCGTATCCGCAATCTCGAATACGTCGCGGCGGCCCGCTCGGTCGGCGCAAAGAACCGTCGGATTATCTGGCGGGTTATCCTGCCCAACGCCCTGCCGCCCCTGATCGTCTCGGCCACCCTGACCATCGGAACCGCCATTCTCTTCGAGGCCGGGTTGAGCTTCCTCGGCCTGAGCGATCCCAACACCTACAGCTGGGGCTACATGATTGGCTCAGGCCGTGACAACATTCTGGATGCCTGGTGGGCGGTGACGCTGCCCGGCGGCATGATCTTCATCACCGTCCTGGCAGTCAGTCTGATCGGCGATGGCCTGAACGATGCCTTTAACCCGAAACTGCGCGAACGATGACCAGTACACCGCGGAACGAGCCACTCCTGCGTGCCACCAACCTCTGCGTCGAATTCGAGACCCGCGACGGCACGGCCCAGGTGCTCGATGAAGTGTCGCTCGAACTGAACGCGGGTGAGACCCTGGGCATCGTCGGGGAATCAGGCTGCGGCAAGTCTATGACTGCGCTCTCCATCATGCGACTGATCCCCAGTCCTCCAGGCGAGATCACTGCGGGTGAAGTCCGCCTTGCCGGTGAAGATCTTCTGCCGCTGGACGAGCGCCGCATGCGCGACATCCGGGGCAAAGACATTTCGATGATCTTTCAGGAACCCATGACCTCGCTCAACCCGGTCTTTACCGTTGGCGAGCAGATCGCGGAGTCCCTGCGCCTGCATGAAGGAGCAAGCGAGAAAGATGCCGCAGCGCGCACGGTGGAAATACTGAAATCCGTCGGCATCCCCGAGCCGGACATCAGGGCCAAATCCTATCCTCACCAGCTTTCCGGCGGCATGCGGCAAAGAGTCATGATCGCCATCGCCATCGCCTGCGGACCGAAGTTGATTATCGCCGACGAGCCGACCACAGCGCTTGATGTTACGGTTCAGGCGCAGATTTTCGATCTGCTGCGCGATCTCAATCAACGTCTGCAGACCGCAATCATCCTCATCACTCACGACATGGGCACCATCGCGGAGATGACCGACCGGGTGACCGTAATGTATGCCGGGCGGGTCGTTGAGGAAGGTCCGGTCGAGAGCATTCTCGAAGCCTCGCGCCACCCCTATACCCAGGGCCTGATTGCCTGCGTCCCGCAACTGGATCCGAACCCGAGCGCAGAGCGCCCGCCGCTGGAAGAGATCCCAGGCGTCGTTCCGGCTTTGACCCGGCTGGGCAAGGGTTGTGCCTTTGCGCCACGCTGCAAGCACGCCTTTGCGCGCTGCGACGAGGAACGCCCGGAACGCATGTCCATTGGCGAAGGTCATAGCGCGGCCTGCTGGCTGCTCGCGGAAGGCAGGGACGCATGATCGAAGACACCGCCGCCCGCGATCTGCTGTTGCGCATCGAAGATCTCAAGGTTCATTTCGGCAGCAAGAGCTGGATACCGGGAAAAGCCGGCAAGATTGTCCATGCAGTAGACGGCGTAAGCTTCGAAGTCGAACGCGGAAAGACCTTCGGAATTGTGGGGGAATCAGGCTCCGGCAAAACCACCACAGCGCTCGCCACGGTCCGGCTGGCGCCGATCACAGCTGGCCGGGTCTTTCTCGATGATCTGGAAGTGAGTGCTCTTAAAGGAGAAGCCCTTCGTCTCGCCCGCAAACGCTTTCAGATTGTCTTTCAGGATCCCTTTTCTTCGCTCAACCCACGTGTGCGCGCCGGTGAAATCGTGCGCGAACCCCTTGATCTTATGGAAATCGGCACCGAAGCGGAACGGAACGGTCTGGCACAGGAACTCTTCGCCCAGGTCGGCTTGCGGCCCGAGCAACGGGCCTTGTTCCCCCACCAGTTCTCCGGCGGCCAACGCCAGCGCATCGGTCTGGCGCGAGCCATCGCCACCCGCCCGGAGCTGGTGGTTTGCGATGAACCGGTTTCAGCGCTCGATGTCGCTATTCAGGCACAGATCCTCAACCTCTTGCGGCGTCTGCAGGAGGAGTTGGGTCTGACCTATCTCTTCATCTCGCACGATCTGGGCGTCGTGCAGTACATCTGTGACGAGATCGCGGTCATGTATCTGGGACAGATTGTTGAACAGGCGGATCGGGTTTCCCTCTTTGTCCGCCCACAACACCCCTACACCAAAGCACTGCTCTCAGCAGTCCCCTCGGCGCGCCCGGGTAAACGGGCAGCGAACAGCAGCCAGCGCATTCGACTGGAGGGCGACCCGCCCAGTCCGATCAATCTGCCAAAAGGTTGCCGTTTTGCAGGTCGCTGTCCCCTGGCCCAAGCTCGCTGTCACGAGACACCACCCGAGCTCCGCGTGATTGAAAGAGGCCACAAGGTTGCCTGCCATCTGGTCTAGCCGCGCCTTCACAGTTACCATGCCACATCGTCTTTAACCGGCAGACCGAAAGAACCGCACATGGAGAGTTGTTACGAGATCGACGGCATGATTCCCGTGGTCGATCCCACTGCTTACGTCCACCCCAACGCCATCCTGATCGGCGACGTGATTGTCGGGCCACGCTGTTACGTCGGCCCGGCCGCCAGCTTGCGGGGCGACTTCGGCCGGATCGTGATGGAAGAAGGCGCAAATGTTCAGGACACCTGCGTTGTACACGGTTTTCCGGGTGTCGAAACCACGATCGGGCCCGACGGGCATATCGGACATGGGGCGGTCATTCACGGCGCGCAGATCGGCCGCAATGTTCTCGTCGGCATGAATGCTGTGGTCATGGACCGTGCGGAAATCGGCGAATCCTCAATCATCGCCGCGACGGCTTTCGTGCCTGAAGGCAAAAAGATCCCGGCCCGGTCCCTTGCCGTAGGCACACCTGCCCGCGTGCTGCGCGAATTGACCGACCAGGAAATCGACTGGAAGAGCCGCGGCACGGCAGAGTATCAGCAGCTCACGGTTCGCTCCCTGGCGAGCATGAAAAAAGTGCAGCCGCTGACCGCAATCGAAGCCAATCGGCCAAGCTATGAAGACAGCAGCTATCAAACCCTCGGCCAGACCAAATAGGGCTGACGCTTTTACGCCGGCGCGCCGTGGTCTTTAACGATGCGCTCAATCTCTTTCAGGGCAAAGCCGGCGATCTTCTTTTGCGCCTTTCGACTGGCCGCCGAGGTGGTTTGCAGATCGCCCAGAATGAAGATGTTCTCATCATTCAGGTGATTGGCCGGACCGGTGTAATTAAAGGATCCGCCGATCACCACCTGCTCGTCCAGGACCATCAGCTTGTGATGCAGTTTACCGATGCCCTTACCTTTCCAGACAGCAGATAACTTGGCGCCCTTTTTCTTCAGGGGTTTGATCGCAGCCCATTTCTGAACACCCTGCGGGCCATCGAAAGCACCGCTGATCGGCATATTCATGTCGAGCAAGCGCAGCATGGTGTCGTCGATACCTGATGATTTCGCGAAGGTGAAGATGGCAAAGTCGATGCGCTTCTTTGCCTTCAACATCTGCTTCATAATCTCCATTTCCGGATTGTGGTCCGGAGCAAAGAGAATGCGGATCGGTACGTCTGACACGATGCGGTCCATTGGCGCGGCATCGTGACCTTCATTACGTTTCCCAAAGTGACCCTGCTGGATCTCGGCGAACTCGCGCGCGTAAATTTTTGCGACCTTTTCATCATGAATAACCACGATGTGATTCAGGTTGCTGTGGGTGCCGGTCGGGGTGAAGTTCGTTGAGCCGGTCAGCAGTGATGTCCGATCCCGAACGATGAATTTCTGATGAAATATACTGGTATTGTAATCCGTCTTAACATCGATCCGAGATCGCAAAATAGCGTTATGGATTTCCCGGTTCGGCTCGTGCTTGCCGCTGGCTTCCCAGGGATCATTCTGCAGCTTTGATGATTTCAGATAGTCCTGCTCCAGAACAATCTTCACCAGACACTTGCGGGCGCGAGCGCGAATGATCGCCTCGGCGATTGGCCGGCTTTCCAGCTCCTGAACCGCAATCTCCAGCCGCTTTTTCGCACCGTCGATGAAATCGACTATTACGGCTTCCAAATCATCTGGCGCACCAACGTGCTTCGGGCCTGCGTAAAATTCAACGCCACCAACTTTTACCGCCATTAAACCGCCCCCAAAAAATTTACACTAAAGGTAATGGGAACAAGATAAGCGCTCGCGCAAAAATAGACGAGTTAAAGTTCAGAGGCGCGGTTCAAGCGATTTTTCAAGTGGCATGGCGTTCGACGCCCGCCAGCTCAAACTTCGTCGAAATCGAGCACCAGCTTCTCGGTCAAAGGGCGTGCCTGGCAAGCAAGGATAAATCCGGCTTCCTGCTCCCAGGGTTCAAGGGAATAATTGGTCCCCATCTCCGCTTCGCCCTCGACCACTTTGCAACGGCAGGTGCAACACATTCCGCCCTTACAGGAGTATGGTAGTTCCAGACCCTGACGGGCCGCAGCCGCGACAACATTCTCGTCGCCCTCAAGCATATTGATGCTGCGGCGCGCGCCATCGAGGACGGTCTCGATCCGCGCACCCTGTTTCACGGTTTCCTTCGCCCGCTGGGAAGCTTCACGTGGTGGCGCTCCGTCGGCCGGCACAAACATCTCGGCGCGGACTTTCTCCGGAGCGACCTTCAAATCTCCGAGGGCCGACCTGGCCTGCTCGATCATGTCGCCAGGACCGCAGAGGAAGAAAGCATCCACATCCGCCGGATCGAACAGGCCGGCCTGCGCCAGATCCCGGATGCGTCCGGCATCCAGGCGTCCATGCAGCAGATCGACATCCTGCGCTTCACGGCTCAAGACATGGATCAAGCGGAAGCGCTCGAGAAATCGGTCCTTGAGATCCTCAAGCGCTGTTCGAAAGATGATCGAGTCCGTTGTGCGGTTGCCATAAAAGAAGGTGAACTCGCTTTGCGGTTCACGCTCCAGCAGGCTTTTTGCAATTGCCAGCATGGGGGTCACGCCACTGCCCGCAGCGAAGGCCACGTAGTTGCCTGTTGCGTCTTCATGAGGTTCGGCCAGGAAGCGTCCTTCAGGCGTCATGACGTCGAGCGTCATACCTGCAGTCAGGTTGTCGTTGGCAAAGCTTGAGAAAGCCCCGCCCTCGACCTTTTTCACTGCCACCCGCAGTTCCCCGTCATCCAGGCCCGAACAGATCGAGTAGGAACGCCGCGTGTCTTCGCCATCAACGTCCGTGCGCAGCGTGAGATACTGCCCCGGCGTATAGCGGTAGGCCTCGCGAAGCTCCTCGGGAACTGCGAAGGAAATCGACACCGCATCCGCCGTCTCACGGCGCACATCGGCAATGGTCAAAGAATGAAACTTGGCCATGGCCACCCTCTTATAGACTTACAAACACTTGAAATAATCGAAGGGTTCGGCGCAGGCGCGACAACGGTAAAGCGCCTTGCAGGAAGTCGAACCGAACTCACTCACCCGCTCGGTATTGGACGAACCGCATTGTGGGCAATCCACCGAGTCTTTTCCAAACAGCGCCTGCCGCGAGCTCGAGGCCCGCACCGGCGGCGCAATGCCGTAATCCCGAAGCTTTTCACGGCCCGCGTCCGACAGCCAATCCGTCGTCCAGGCCGGCGAGAGTACCGTCTCGACCCTGACATCATCGAAACCCGCGTCACGCATTGCACCGAGAATATCAGCCTCCATGACAAGCATTGCGGGACACCCGGAATAGGTCGGCGTGATCGTTATCACTGCCTCACCGGTTTCCGCCACCTGCACATCACGCAGAACACCCAGATCCGCGATGGTCAGAACCGGAATCTCGGGATCGCAAACAGTCGCAGCCGCTTTCCACGCCTTGGCGTTTTTCGTTAGTGCAGGCGAAGGTGCGGCTGAGACCATTCTTCCGTTACCAGCTCAAGCCGGGATAGGTGCGTTGCATATACTGCAGTTCGCTCAGGATGTGCCCCAGGTGCTCACTGTGCTGTCCGGTCCGTCCACCGGATTGCGACCAGCTGTCCGCCGGCCGTGTCAGGCTTGCGCGCTCCAGAACCGCATTCACGGTGGCATCCCATTCCGGCTTCAGAGCGGCGGCGTCGACGCCGATCCCGCTTTGCTGCACCTCCAGGGCGACTTCATCCATCTCGAAGAGTTCGCTGGCGTAGCCCCAGAGTTCCTCAAGCGCGTCCTGAGTCCGCCGGTGACTTTCCGCGGTGCCGTCACCCAGCCGGATCACCCATTCCGAAGAATGGCGAAGATGATACTCGACTTCCTTCAGAGACTTTGCGGCAATCGCAGACAAGGTCTCGTCGCTCGAAGCCGCCATCGCACTCCAGAAAGGCACCATGAAGGCGGCATGAAAGAACTGCCGCACGATCGTGACCGCAAAGTCGCCATTCGGCTGCTCCACTAGCAGGGCATTGAGGTACTCCCGCTCCGGGCGCAGGAAGGCGAGCTCGTCTTCTCCCCGGCCTTTGCCCTCGATTTCCCCTGCATAGGTGAAGAGCGAGCGCGCCTGCCCCAGAAGATCCAGCCCGATATTGGCCAGCGCCAGCTCTTCTTCGAGGGTGGGGGCATGACCGCACCATTCGCCAAGCCGCTGCCCCAGGATCAACTGATCGTCGGCCAGGCGCAGGACGTATTTGAACTTCGCGTCCGGCATTACATATGCCCCACGTCTTCGGGAATGTCATAGAAGGTCGGATGGCGATAGATTTTCGATCCGGTGGGTTCGAACATCACTTCCTTCTCGCTCGGGTCCGACGCCACGATATCGCTGGAGCGCACGACCCAGACCGACTGGCCTTCGCCGCGCCGGGTGTAGACATCGCGGGCCGCCTGCAGCGCCATTTCCGAATCAACCGCGTGCAGCGAACCGACATGCTTGTGGCTCAAGCCATTACGCGCACGGATGAAAACTTCCCAAAGCGGCGTGTTCTTTTCAGTCATCGAATTCTCTCTTCAAACTTGAGTCTACTCGGCGGCTACAGCCGTTTCGCGTGCGGCGGCTTTGTCCGCATAAGCCAGCGCCGCTTCGCGGACCCAGGCGTTATCGTCATGGGCCTTGCGGCGGGCCTTCATGCGGTCACGGTTGCAGATCCCGTCGCCTTTGACCACGCGCCAGAACTCGTCCCAGTCGATTTCACCGTGATCGTAGCCGCCCTTTTCCTCGTTCCACTTCATATCGGGATCGGGCATGGTCAGGCCCAGGAATTCGGCCTGGGGCACGGTCGCGTCGATAAACTTCTGGCGCAGCTCATCGTTGGTGAAGCGCTTGATCTTCCAGGCCATGGACTGGTCGGAATGGGTCGAATCCGCATCATGCGGCCCGAACATCATCAGCGACGGCCACCACCAGCGGTTCAGCGCATCCTGCGCCATGGCCTTCTGTTCCTCGCTGCCCCGGCTCAAGGTCAGCATGATTTCGTAGCCCTGGCGCTGATGGAAGCTCTCTTCCTTACAAACCCGGATCATGGCGCGTGCATAAGGCCCGAAGGAACAGCGGCAGAGCGGGATCTGGTTCATAATCGCTGCGCCATCAACCAGCCAGCCGATGGTGCCGATATCCGCCCAGGTGATAGCCGGATAATTGAAGATCGAGGAGTACTTGGCCTTGCCGCTCAACAGCTGGTCAACCAGTTCTTCCCGGCTGACCCCAAGGGTCTCGGCGGCGGAATAAAGGTAGAGCCCGTGCCCGCCCTCGTCCTGAACCTTGGCCAACAGCGCAGCCTTACGACGCAAAGTTGGTGCCCGCGTGATCCAGTTGCCTTCCGGCAACATACCGACGATTTCGGAATGTGCATGCTGGGCGATCTGACGCACCAGAGTCTTGCGGTAACCGGCGGGCATGGGATCGTTTGGTTCGATCTTCAGTTCCGCATCGATCCGTGCCTGGAAGGCCTCAAGAAACGCCGCATCTTCATGCGTCGCGCCATCGGCACCGATAAGCCCCTGAGAATACATTGCATCACCTCTATAGCGGATCGCGTTTTTCTTGACACACAGCGTCTCAAAATTGCGTTCGAAATCAGCACCTTGCTCTTGCCAATTAAGAGGCAGAGAATTTTGAGCCACCTTAAACGCAACCTGCTCTCACACTGCAGTCTCAGCACAATATGTTACAAATATGATTTTATCAATATATTTTTCGTAACATATTGTGCAAAGTCAAGGATCCAGCCCACCAAATCTGTCTCGGAACCCCTCACTATTCTTCGGTAAAATCCCATCCGGTGCGCCATCGCAAGCTTCAAGCCAGGCATCGCTCTGCGGCAAGAGCAATCGGTAAAGGTCAGCCACAGTTTCCCGGGCTTTGCCGCCCGCCCAATCCTCGGGCAAGAGCAGCGCCGGCAGCAAAGGGTCCTTCAGGGCAGTTCGGCGAAAGTCGTGGATCAACAACGTACGCGCAGCCATAGCCGCCAGCGGATCCAGCTGTGCCCCGGCCTCCAAACTCGCCAGTAAAGGCGAGAACACCTGCACAATCTCGTCGTAGGCTTCACCAGTCTCTTCCAACGGCCAGGCGGCGGATGTCAGAGGCGGCAGATATTCGCTCGCGGGCGCCTTGGCCGAAAAGACAACAGCGTCAGCCAGGAAATCGCTGGCGTCAGGCGCATCTTGTGTATCAGGGCGGCAAAAGACCGTTGGCCCGAGCGTCCCGAAACCCAGCTCGCGCAGCGCCTTGCGCCGGGCATCCCGTGCCTCTCCGGCCTCTTCCGGCGCAACGCAGATCGTCCAACCACCATCCCACTCGACCGGTCCGGCCGCATAGATCCGCTGGGTCGCCAAGGCAAAGGAGCGATTCCCTGTCTCCGACAGCGCATAGTAACTGCGCCGCCCCCGCTTCTCGCGGCTCAACCAGCGATCCGACGCCAGCCGCGACATGGCAGCCCGCAAGGCTCCCGGCTCAATCCGAAGGCGCTCCAGCAATTCCTGCAACGCCCCGAGCCAAAGCACCCCGCCGCGCGGCACGACCGCATCGCCGTAAACGGTGATCACAATCGACCAGACGCGCAGACGCTCACGCCGATGCAGTCGATCGATCAGGGCCTCAAGACAGGAGGTCGCGGATGAAGAGGATTCAGTACGAGCCATAAAGGAATTTATGGCCTAAACAGACACACCACCACAAGCGTGCAGCCGACTTACCTTAACCCGCGCAGTCCCTTCACAAAGAGAGATGTCGCCAGTTCGGCATATTCCTCGCGGCTGATCGAACCTTCCGGTCGGAACCACATATAATGCCAGTTGAGCATGCCGAAGAGAGACATAGTCACCGGTTTTAAAATCGATTGCTTGTCGTCGACAGCAGGATTGATGCCTTTGACCGCGTCGGCAAAAATCATCACCAATTTGCGTTCCAGCTCTTTCAAAGCATCCTGCTTGTCTTTGGGTAAAGCTGAGAGCGCGTTGATTTGCACCTTGTGTTCAGCATCCGCGTCGCGGTAGCAGTCCAGGAGCGCGCCAACCAGGCCACGCAGACGTGTTTCGGGCTCTGCATCCGGAGCGTCGGCTTGGGAAATAGCCTCGCAAAGTTCTTCCAGGTGGCCGTGGATTATGTCGAAGAGCAGCTCTTCCTTGTTGGTGTAGTAGTGATAGAGCAGCGGTTTCGACACGCCGCATTCTGCCGCCACGCTCGACATGGAGGTCCGCTCGAAACCACCGTCCGCGAAGAGACGGGCCGAACGCCGCAAAATAGCGTTGCGTTTCTCGCCGTAGTCCTGCGCCTGTGTACGCGCCATAAAAAGAACTTTCCCCGATTAGCTTCGTGCGTTGATTACTTCTTTACCCGCTTATCGACAAGCCGCCGGGCTTTGCCCATGGAACGCTCCACCGAGTGCGGTTCGCCGACACTAACCTTTGCGGAGACGCCGATCACGCTTTTGATATGGTGGATCAGTTCTTTTTGGCTGGCGCCGCGTGCGTCCTCTGACGCTCCCTCCGCCGTCGCCTCGGCATGAACGGTCATGACATCCATGCGGTCCGGATTGGTCAGCTCGATCTGGAAATGCGGCGCCAATCCGGCACACTTGAGGATCTGTTCTTCGATCTGGGTCGGGAAGACATTAACCCCGCGCAGGATGATCATGTCGTCGGAGCGACCGGTGATCTTTTCCATCCGCCGCATGGTCCGTGCCGTCCCGGGCAACAGGCGCGTCAAATCACGCGTTCTGTAGCGAATGATCGGAAGCGCTTCTTTGGTCAGCGAGGTAAAAACCAATTCGCCCTGCTCACCATCCTCAACCGGCTCTCCCGTTTCCGGATCGATGATCTCGGGATAGAAGTGATCTTCCCAGATGTGCAAACCGTCCTTGGTCTCGACGCACTCGTTGGCGACGCCCGGTCCCATGACCTCCGACAGGCCGTAGATATCGACCGCATGCATGTCGAAGGCCTGCTCGATTTCCTGACGCATGGTATTGGTCCAGGGCTCCGCCCCGAAGATTCCGACTTTGAGTGAGCTTGCCCGTGGGTCCAGCCCTTGCGCTCTGAACTCGTCCAGGACCGAGAGCATGTAGGAGGGTGTGACCATGATGATATCAGGCTTAAAGTCTTGGATCAGGGTGACCTGCCGCTCGGTCATGCCGCCAGAAACCGGCACCACGGTACAGCCGAGCTTCTCGGCACCATAGTGCGCGCCCAATCCCCCGGTGAAAAGGCCGTAGCCATAGGCAATATGCGCGATATCGCCGGGCCGCCCACCGGATGCCCGGATCGATCTGGCAACCATCTTCGCCCAGTTGTCGATGTCGGTCTGGGTGTAGCCGACCACGGTGGGTTTGCCCGTGGTGCCCGAGGAAGCATGAATCCGCACCACCTGATCCCGCGGTACAGCAAACATACCGAAAGGATAGTTGTCCCGCAGGTCGGTTTTGACCGTGAAGGGAAACTTCGAAAGGTCGGAAAGAGACTTCAGATCGCTGGGATGCACGCCCGCAGCATCGAAGCTCTTCTTATAAAAGGGCGTGTTTTCGTAGGCATGACAGAGCGACCAGCGCAGGCGCTCAAGCTGCAGACCGGCGATCTCGTCCCGCGACGCGATTTCTATCGGATCCAGATCCGTCTTCTGCGGGGTCCGGTCTTCCATGGTACGATCCTCCTGGTCTCTCTGTTTTTTATCTTTTGCTCTCAGCCTAATTCAGGCCTTGAGAGTTACGTCTTCTTCGGGCAGGTGCGTGCCCTTGACTGAGCGGGACTGTCCCCGGAACTCGGCGATGGCCACGCCATCTTCACGCGTCACCTTGATGTCGTACATACCCGAGCGGCCATAGCGCGTGACCTCCTGCGCGCTCGCAATCAAGCGATCGCCTTCGTACGCCGGTGCGATGAAGGTGATCGCGCAATGCTGCGCAACCACGTACTGATTGTAGCTGTTACAGGCGAAGGCGAAGGCGCTATCAGCCAGCGTAAAGATAAAGCCGCCGTGACAGATCCGATGTCCGTTGACCATGTCAGCCCGCACGGTCATGGAGAGTCTCGCTCGTCCTGCCGTGACCTCGTCGATCTCAAAGCCAAGTCCCTGCGATGCGCTGTCCTCCGCCCACATGGCGTCGGCACAGGCCCTGGCCAGTTCGTCAGGCGTCATGACCTTTGCGTCACTCATGCCTTGCGTCCGCTAAAGTTGGGCGCGCGCTTGTTCAAGAACGCACTGACGCCTTCCGCGTAATCGGGCGTCTGTCCAGCTTCGCGCTGAAGATCTCGCTCCAGATCCAACTGCTGATCCAGGCTGTTTGTTGCCGCCGCCTGGATCGCCCGCTTGGTGAGCCCGAGGCCGATAGTCGGCGCTTGCGCAAAACCCTCGACCAGAGTACGCGCCTCACTCATGAGAGCGTCGTCCGCGACCGTCTGCCAGATCAGTCCCCAGTCCGCGGCCTGCGCGGCAGTGACCGGAATCCCGGTCAAGGCCAACGCCTTCGCCCGCGCCTCGCCGATCAGACGGGGCAGGCTCCAGGTGCCGCCGCTGTCAGGCACCAGTCCGAGCTTACAGAATGCCTGAATGAATTTCGCCGACTGCGCCGCCAGGACGATATCGCAAGCCAAAGCGATGTTCGCACCGGCACCGGCGGCCACGCCGTTGACCGCGCAGACAACCGGCTTCTCCATCGCGCGGATCGTACGAATGAGGGGATTGTACAGCGTCTCAATGGTTTCACCCAGATCCGGCGGCCCATCCATCTTGGAAACATCGCGATCACCCAGATCCTGCCCGGCACAAAAAGCGCGGCCCGCACCGGTCAAAAGCACTGCCCGGCATTCTTCGTCAACGGCCGCAGCTTCGAAAGCGGATTTCAATGCCCGGTTCATGTCTGCGTTGAAGGCATTGAGCTTGTCCGGCCGGTTCAGGATAAAAACCTGAAATCCCGCTTCACGTTCAATCTTGATGGACTCTTCCGTCACGCTCGCGCTCCCTCGTTTCGTTGCGCATCGCTGTGCGCTGTTCCCTTTCAGCAGGCAAAAAGCACCTGCAGGTCTTCTTGTAGCATCTCATCGCGCCTGATCCTCTGACTTTGGATCAGAACCAAAAAACATCTTGCATAGACCATCCGGTCGGTCAATTATTTAAATCAATCAAAATGACGCTTGTCTGCATCGCACCTCGGCGGTGATTGCCGGGCGCAACCGCTTGACGGGAGACCAATCATGACAAGCTTCTTCGAAACCCATCGCGAGATGCTGGACAAGGCTTTAACAGCAGCGCGGGAACGCGGCTACTGGAGCCCTTACCCCGAAGCCCCAAGCGGTAAAATCTATGGCGAGACTGCAAAAGACGATGGCGAAGCAGCCTTCAAGGCGCGCCTCGGAAACACCTTCGCATTGCCGGAGCACCCGACCAACGGCAACGTTGTCGGTAAAGAGACCTCGCCCTTCGGCCTGCCGCTGGAAATCACCTATCCTGCCGCCGATATCGAGCAACTGATCGCAGCCTCAAAGACAGCCGGAGACGCCTGGGCCCTGGCTTCCATAGAGGCGCGGACCGGTGTCTGTCTGGAAATCATCCAGCGCATCAACAAGCGCAGTTTCGAGATGGCCAACGCAGTGATGCACACCACGGGGCAGGCTTTCGTCATGGCTTTCCAGGCCGGCGGTCCACACGCACAGGACCGCGCTGTCGAAGCCGTCGCCTACGCCTACGCCGAGATGACCCGAAATCCGGCAACAGCCGTCTGGACCAAACCCCAAGGCAAACATGATCCCATCGTGATGGATAAGGAGTTCCGCATTTTGCCACGCGGCATTGCGGTGACCGTCGGCTGCGCGACCTTCCCGACCTGGAACGGCTATCCGGGCATTTTCGCGAGCCTGGCCACGGGTAACAGCGTCATCGTGAAGCCTCATCCCACAGCCATTCTGCCCCTCGCGCTCAGCCTGGAAATCGGACGCGGAGTTCTACGCGAAGCCGGATTCGATCCCAACGTTCTGCTGTTGGCCGCCGACGAGGCAGGGGCTGAAATGACCAAAGACCTGGTTCAGCACCCCGGCGTGGCCATCGTCGACTTCACCGGCTCCAACGCTTTCGGCCAGTGGATCCGCGAGAACGCGAAGGACGCCCTGGTTTACACTGAGGAAGCCGGCGTGAACTCGGTCGTGGCCGCCTCAACCGACAACTTCAGAGGCATGTGCGGCAACATCGCGTTCTCCCTCTCGCTCTATAGCGGTCAGATGTGCACGGCACCACAGAATATCTACGTGCCGCGCGACGGCATCGAGACCGATGACGGCCACAAATCTTTCGACGAAGTTGCAGAAGGCCTCAAGATCGCCATCGACAAACTTCTGGGCGATCCGGCCCGTGCCGCCGGTATCTGCGGCGCCATCGCCAACCCCGCGACCATCGAGCGGATCAAGCAGGCCGGTTCTCTTGGTGAAGTCGTCCGGGCCTCGGATGCGATTGAGGGCCTGGGAAGCGCACGCACCGCAACCCCCATGCTATTGAAGGTCGATGCCGCGCAAAGCGACGCTCATCTGGAGGAACGCTTTGGCCCAATCGCCTTCGTGGTCGCAGCAGACTCCGCGGAAGACGCAATCGCCCGCGCGGCGAAATCAGCCAGGGAAAAGGGCGCCATCACTGCAGCCGTCTACGCCACCGACGATGCCACTCTGGACAAGGCCGCCGATGCCTTTTCGCGTGCCGGTGTCAGCCTCTCCTGCAACCTGACTGGCAATATCTTCGTCAACCAGAGCGCAGCCTTCAGCGACTATCACGTCAGCGGGGCCAATCCGGCAGGCAACGCCTGCCTGACCGATGCTGCTTTCGTCGCAAACCGCTTCCGGGTGACGACCATCCGTCGACACGCCGCGGCTTAACATCGTAAAAACGGTTAGTCAGCGTTCATGCTGTAGCTGTCGAAACCGATATCGCCGGTCCAACCCCAGACCGCGAGCAAGGGTTCACTGCGCGTGTTCATGGCGTGCCAGTGGCCGCTCGGGTGATGGATGAAGGACCCGGGCGGCTGGGGCGTCGGTTCGGAGCCGTTCGTCTGCCATTCTGCGGTTCCGCTCAGCACCAGATAGAGCTCGTCAGCGGAATGCGCATGTCCCGGGTAACAAAAATCCGGCGTCTGGAGAAACAGACCGAGGCGGCAGTGATCGCAATAAACCATGCCATCCGGCCCCAGCAGCTCCACGAACGACAAGCGCGACCCAATCGCTTCGGGGATGCGTTCAGACTCGGCCTTATACCAGACCAACCTGTCCCGAACGCGCGCGACCTCGGCAAGTAATGGATGAGGATTGGGAGCTTGGGTAACCAGTATCTGATCGAGCATCCTACCGGTCAGGGTCGGCTCGTACGGTGTTGTTGGTCCACGGCTCTCCGAAGAACGTAGAGCGCCTGAAAGCTCGGCGGTCATAGGTCCCAGCTGAGCGTCATAGGCAGTGGCGATAGCTTCGAGAAACCTCTTCATTCCCCCGACACACCCTTCCGGCCATTCACCTAAAGATTCAAGACTCGTTATCCGACTTACCAAAAGCCTGCGCCAGGATTAGCAGGCTGGTGGAAACAATGATCATAATAGTCGAAATGGACGCAATCGTCGGATCGATCTGATCGCGCAAGGCGTTGAACATGTTGCGGGTCAGGGTTGAGTTCTCGCCACCTGAGACGAACATAGCCACGATCACCTCGTCGAAGGAGGTCAAGAACGACAACAATGCCGAGGTGATGACCGAAAAGCGGATCTGCGGCAGGGTGATCACCATGAAAGCCTTGAAGCGCGAGGCCCCAAGACTGCGAGCCGCCATCTCCTGATTCATGTCGTAGCTTTTGAGCGCGGAACTCACCACCACGACCACCAATGGAATGGCGAGGATCGAGTGCGCCAACACCAGTCCCAGCAGCGAATTGACCAGACTGACCTTCACGTAAACGTAGAAGACCCCAATGGCGACCAGGATCACCGGCACCATAATCGGCATCACCAGGATCAGAAAAATCAGGCTCGCCGCGCGCATCTTGGAAACGAAAAGACCGTAGGCCGCCATCACACCGATTGGCGTGGCAACCAGCATTGTCAGAACGCCAGCCTTGAGCGATGTCGCCGTCGCCTGCATCCAGGCAGGCGATCCGAAGTAGTGTTCGTACCAACGGAAAGACCAGACCCGCGGCGGGAACTCAAGATACTGGGAGTCCGAGAAAGACATGGGGATCACGATGACCGTGGGCGCCAACAGGAAGATCATCACCAGCCATGCCACGACATAAAGCCAGAGCCGCTGGCCGTTGGTGATCTGGGTTTCCGACGCCGGGCGGCTGAACCACTTCACGATCCGTGTCCTCCGCCCAGGAGCTGGTCAAACTTCAGCACGCGCGACGCCACACCCAGGATCACCAGGGTCAGAACCAGAAGCACCACGCCCAGGGCGCTGGCCGCGCCCCAGTTAAAGAAGAGCTCAATGTTGGTGGCGATCCGCATGGAAACCATGATGACTTTGCCACCACCCAGCACCGCCGGTGTCACGAAGAACCCAAGGCAAAGCACGAAGACGATCAGCGATCCTGCAAAGAGCCCCGGTAGCGAGAGCGGAAAGAATACCCGCCAGAAGGCCTGTGTCGGACTCGCACCAAGGTTTGCAGCGGCTTTCAGATAGTCCCGGTCGATCGCCCGCATGGAACCATAAACCGGCAGGATCAGGAACGGCAGCATGATATGAACCATGCCGATCAGGGTCCCTGTGAGATTATGCACCAGCTTGATCGGCTCATCCCACAGCCCGATGTCCATGCCCCACTCGTTGATCACACCCCGGCGCTGTAACAGTACCAGCCAGGCATAGGTGCGCACCAGCAGCGAGGTCCAGAAGGGCAACAGCACGGTGATCATGCAAAGGTTCGCCGTGCGCCTCGGCAACTGCGAAAGAAAGTACGCCAGCGGGTAGCCGATCAGGATGCAGATAGCAGTCGTCAGCAGACTGACTTCGAAGGTGTTGCGGAAAATCCGTGCGTAGGACTTGCTCTCCACCATGCGCTGATAGTTTTCCAGCGTGAAGTTTCCGTCCTCACCCAGGAACGACAGCCAGAAGAGCCAACCAACCGGCAGCACCATGATAATCAACACCAACAGCAGCGCCGGCGAGCAGAGACTGAAAAGCACAAAGCGTTCGCGCCGGGCATCGCGTTTCAGTTCGCGCTGATTGGTCTGACCTGAAGGTGGCGCAGATGCCGGGCCCGATGACGGAAGTGCAACGTCACTCACCGCTCAAGCCTCCCCAGCTGCGACCAGCACCGTATCATCGCTATGCAAGGCGAGCTGCACCGCATCGCCGATCGCGGGAAGGTTTGACACCATGTCGCGCCGTGTCATACCGCGCACCGTCACCTCGGTCCCATCCTCGAGGGCGGTGTACATCAGAAAACTGTCGCCCTGATAGACCATCTCGCGCACGCTTGCCCGGAACGCATTCACTTCGTCATCAACGATCTCGGTGCCATTTGTGATGAGCTGCAAGCGCTCAGGCCGCAGCATCAAAAGCAGGTGGTCAGTGCTACCGGGCAACTGCGCGACCTTGAGCGTCTGACCAGCGAAGTTTGCAACACCGTCTTGAACACTCACCGGCAAAAAGGTCGATTCCCCGATGAAATCCGCAACGAACCTGTTGGCCGGGCGTTCGTAAATCTCGTTGGGCGTGCCGAGCTGCATAACCCGGCCATGATTGATCACGGCAATGCGGTCGGACATGGTCAGAGCTTCGCGCTGATCATGCGTGACATAGACCGTCGTCATACCCAGCTTGTCATGCAAACGGCGCAGTTCGATCTGCATCTGCTCGCGCAGCTTTTTGTCGAGCGCCGAAAGCGGTTCGTCCATCAATAGAATGCGAGGTTCGAAGACGATTGCGCGCGCCAGGGCGACGCGCTGGCGTTGACCGCCGGAAAGCTGATCTATGCGCCGTTCGCCATATCCCCCGAGCTGCACGGTCTCAAGCGCCTGTTCGACACGCTGTTCAGCCTCTGGCTTTGACACGCCGCGCAGCTTCAGCGGAAAGGCGACATTGTCGGCCACGGTCATATGGGGAAAGAGGGCGTAGTTCTGAAATACCATGCCCAGGTCGCGTTTATGGGGCGGTGTCCGGACAATCTCCCGTTCACCAAACTTGATGCTGCCGTAATCCGGCCGCGTGAAACCGGCCAATACCATCAGCAGAGTCGTTTTTCCGGAACCGGAAGGTCCGAGCAGCGTCATGAACTCGCCGCTGCGGATGTCCAGGTCAATGTTGTCGAGCGCGAAGATCCGACCGTATGCCTTGGTTGCGTCGCGGATCGTAATGGGCAGCGCGCCGCCTGCCGGAGTCATCTCGCTCAAAACAAAAACCTCTTGTGGATCAAGTTAGAAAAGGGGTGGCGCAACTCCAGCCCGCAAAAACCGGAGTCTGATCGTTCCCGAAAAATATACCAGAAACAGAGCGACCCATAGCTACGTGCTACCAGGCCCGCACAACGCCACCCCTTATTCTTGGCGACCCTAGCTATTCTGTCACCAGATCCTGATACAGGGCCGAGGCCTTCTGCTCGAACTTGCCATACCATTCGATATCGACCGGCAACTGCAGCTTGGCGTTATCGGGATGCGACGGCAGTTTTTCAGCAACCGCTTTGTTGATCTTGCCGATCTCGTAGGCCATTTTGTTGGTCGGACCGTAGGTGATGTATTTCGGCAGATTGGCCTGATATTCGGCCTTGCTGATTTCGGCCAGGAACTTCATCGCCGTGTCCTTGTTCGGCGCGCCTTTTGGAATCGCAAAGCAATCGTAATCCAGCAAGGCTTGGTTGAAGCTGTAGGCCGTCTGCGCTCCGTCGTTAATCGCAACGTCAAAACGACCGTTCCAGCCCGTGGTCATATCGACCTCGCCGTCCTTCATGAGCTGAGCATGCTGCGCACCCGAGCTCCACCACACCGCAATGTGCGGCTTGAGTTCACGGATCTTGTTGAGCGCCCGCTCCATGCCTTCTTCGGTCGCAAGCACTTCGTAGACTTTCTCGGGTGGAACACCGTCGGCCATCAGGGCAGGTTCCAGCGCCCCGGCAACCTTTCCGCGGTAAGCGCGCTTGCCGGGAAACTTCTCAACATCCCAGAAATCGGCCCAGCTTTGCGGTCCCTTGTCACCATAGGTCTCTGTGTTCCAGGCAAAAACAGTGGAGAATACATCGCCGCCAACACAGTATTTCATCTTGAGTGTCGGATAGAAATTCGAGACGTCAATCACGTCGTAATCCAATGGCTCAAGCAACCCCTCCTCACCGGCCCGGGCCGCGCTGCCAGAACCGCTGGCCACGATGTCCCAGGACATCGCCCCGGCCTTCACTTTCAGGCGCACATCCGACATGCCACCATAAGTCTCTTCGGTCACAGAAATGCCTGTAGCCTTGGCCGCCGGCTTGAAAAGCGCTTCACTCTGCGCATTCTGATAAGAACCGCCCCAGGAAGCGATGGTGACTTTCTCTTGCGCGACAGCCCCCGCTCCCAGGCCGCTGGCCGTGAACGCCATCGCCGCCGCTGCAATCGCGGCTTTGCCTGTAACTGCGTGTCTTGATTTGCCTCTAAACCTCTGGTCCTGACTCATTTTGTGCCTCCTCATCTGTCGCCTGTATTTATATTTTGCCGGTCTGTCATTTGATGTCCGCAAGAGACGGAACAGTAATAAAGCCGGGGTTCTTGTTTCAGGTTACGATTTTACGTTGCTATAATGGTCTGGTAGGAAGGGCCATTCTCAACAATTTAAGATACCAATTCGGTCAAACGGGCTTCAGCTCCGGGCGTCGCGCCAACGGTAGTACATGACCGACGCACCGAGGAACCAGGGATTACCGCTGTAAAAGGGCCGGGTCTGGAAGGTCAGGTCATCGAAACCGGTCTGGCCTTCCTTGAGCCCGAGAATCTTTTGTCCGGTCCGCATACCCAGATAGCTCGCCATGGAAACACCAGAGCCACAATACCCCATGGCGTAATAGAGGCCGTCCTTTTGCCCGACATGCGCCAACTCGTCGAAGGTGTAGGCAACGAAACCGACCCAGGAGTGGCTGATTCTGGTTGTCTCCAACTCCGGGAAAACGCCTGCCATAGCCGCATGCAGTTTAGGTCCACTGGTCAGCGGATCAGTCTCGTTGTGTGACACCCGACCGCCGAAAACGACACGGGTCCGGTCGGGCGAGGGCCGGTAGTAGTAAACCACCTTGCGCGTGTCGCTGACGATCCGGTCCTTGGGCATCAGGCTATCCATAATCCCCGGTGCAAGGGGTTCGGTCGCGATGACGTAACTGCCGATAGGAATGACACGCCGCCGCTGCCAGGGCGTGACAGTTCCGGTATAGCCGTTGGTGGCGACGACTACGTCGCGGGCAAAAACACTCCCCTGCGGTGTCGTAACCTCGAAGCCATCGCTTTTGCGTTCAACCGAGGTCACGGCACAGTGCTCGACCACCTCGGCACCCGCTTTGTGCACGCGCGCCAGCAGCCCTTGATGGTAGCGGCCCGGGTCAAGTGAAGCATGTTTCGGAAAAACAACACCGCCGTAGTAAGTATCGGTGCCGAGTTCGCTGCGCTGTTCGCTGCGCGGCACCAGATGCGCGCCGATCTCCAGCCCTGGCGTATCATGACCGACTTCCACAGCCAACGCTTCATATTGCGCCGCTGAGTGCGCCGCGTGGAAACGGCCCGGAACCTTGAAATGACAATCGATCTTCTCCCGGCTCACAAAGTCTTCGATCCAGGAAAGTGCGTTATGCCCTTCCTTCATGATCGCAAAGGCTTTGTTGTGACCGTATTTTGCGCTCAAGCTCTCCAGGTCCGACTTTACGCTGGTGCTGATCTGCCCGCCGTTGCGGGTACTGCAACCCCAGCCGACCGCCTCTGCATCAAGCACAAGGGTATGGCGTCCACCACGTGCGGTCTCCAGAGCCGCGTTGAGACCGGTGTAACCCGAACCGATGACCACCACGTCGGCGGCTTTTGGAAGCGTCGTGCTTCCAAGCTTGGGGCGCGGCGAATCCTCCCACCAGTAAGGATCTGTCTTGAAGTCGTCGGTGAAAAGGTTTGAACTCACAAAAGCTCCCGATAGATCCAGTCATTCCAGAAGCTGCGATGTTGGCTCGGCCCCGTCAACGACTCAACTCATTTCGCTGATCTGATAGTCCGCCGCTTCCAGCCAGGCATCTGAGAGCTCGACACCCCAACCCGGCGCATCGGGGATCGTGACCTTGCCGTCGACGATGTCGTAAGGCGAGCGCTTGTAGAGACCTTCCTGCCAGGGATAATAGTCCGGCCCCTCAATAGAGAATTCCAGATACTTTCCGGCATTGGGAATCGCACCCAGAAGATGCATGGTGAAGAGCGTCACCAGCGAGAGGTTAGCGCAATGCGGCGTACAGGGGAGTCCCGCTGCCTCTGCCATCTTGGCCACCCGCAGGGTTCGGGTCATTCCGCCGAGATAACTTACATCGGGCTGAACGATATCGACCGCGCGCATCTCGATCATCCGTCGCCAGGTCGACAAATCGCAATCCTGCTCCCCGCCGGTGACATCAATATCGAGGGCATCTGTTACTTCCTTGGTCTGCTCCAACTCCCAGTATGGGCAGGGTTCCTCGTAGTGGGAAATCCCGTTGTCCTCTAGCATCCGGCCGACCTCGATGGCCCTTTCCGGCGAAAAGCCGCTGTTGGCATCCACCAGCAACGCCATATCATCGCCCATGGCTTTGCGCAGGGTCGGCACAATCTCTTCCGTCCGACCCGGCCATTCATCGATATCGTGCCCGCATTCCGCAGCGATCCGGAACTTGAAGGCATCGTAGCCATCACGATCCCGCAAACGGAGCAAACGATCCGCCTCCTGCGCAGGCGTGATATCGCGTTTCATGGAGGAGGCATAAACCCGTATCGCCCTCGGTGTTCCACCCAGCAGTTCGCAGACACTTTTCCCCACAAGTTTGCCGTTCAGATCCCAGAGCGCGGTATCCAACCCGCCAATGGCACGCCGCAGATAAGATCCCGGGAACTTGTGCTCGCGCTCGGTGATGACGTCGACCAGATAGTCGATATCGCGTGCGTCCTGCCCCAGTGCCCAGGGTGCGACCTGGCGATGCAGCACGAGCGATGAGATATCGGCATTGTAGGTCGAAACCTGTCCCCAGCCTTGCGCCCCCTCATCGGTCGTCACCCGGACAAAACCAACATACTCGGTGGAAAAGGTCTCGATCGATTTGATTTTCATAAGAACGCGGTACCGTTTCCTGGCGTTGGCAGTGTCGGAAGATCTTTCTGATCAATCGATATGACAATGAATTGGACTGGAGATAAGATCCATTTTAAACATTCTACAATACCACTTAAATCTCTTCCCGACGATCAGACTCCAGAAAGGATGCCCGTCCATATGGTCAAGCGAAGCGGTGGCGCTCTGCTGCTCTCCCTGCATATCGACCGCGAATCCGGACGTCGGGTCACCAGCCAGGTCTTCACGGCGATCCGCGAGATGATCCTTTCCGGCGGCCTCAATGCAGGTGAGCGTTTGCCCGCGAGCCGTACCTTGGCGAAAGATCTCGGGATCTCCAGAACCACAGTGATCGAGGTCTTTGAACGCCTGGCTGCCGAAGGCCTGATCGAATCCCGGACAGGGGCAGGCACTTTCGTCAGCGATGCCCTCAAAGAAAACCGCCCGGCGATGACACCTCCGCTAACAGGCACCGAGAACCGGCCGTTCAGTAAGCCCCGCCTCTCGCGTTCGATTACAAAAGCGTCGGAGATGTTTTACGAGCGCCTGCCGCACGAACCGCGCGCCTTCACGACGGCGATGCCGGCTTTCGACGCCTTTCCCCTGGCACTCTGGTCGCGCCAGATGTCCAAGCATTGGCGGGATCAACGAAACATCGTCATGGGCTACAGCGATCCGCACGGCTATGTGCCATTGCGGCGGGCCATTGCATCTCACCTCAGAGCTAACCGGGGTATTGCCTGCGAACCCGAACAGATCTTTGTCGTCGGCGGTGCGCAGCAGGCTTTCTATCTGATCGGTAGTTTGCTGCTCGACCCGAACGACAAGGTCTGGTTCGAAAACCCAGGCGCCATCGGCGCCCGCAATTCCCTGATCGCCTGCGGTGGCAATCTGATCCCGGTCCCGGTAGATGGTCAGGGCCTGATGGTCGAAGAAGGACAGCGGCTTGCGCCCGACTTCCGTCTCGTCTTTGTCACTCCCGCTCACCAGCAACCCTTGGGCTCGACCATGTCCCTTGAGCGCCGCTTCGCCCTTCTGAAGGCAGCAGAAGACGCCGATGCCCTGATCATTGAAGACGATTACGACGGCGAGTTCTGCTACGGCGGGCATCCGCAACCAACTCTAAAAAGCGTCGATTCCACCGGTCGCGTGATCTATGTCGGCACCTTCAGCAAAACCCTCTTCCCGGCCCTGCGGCTGGGTTATTTCGTCTCTCCCCCTGCCCTGGTTGACGTCTTTAATCAAGTAACCAACGCTTTTCTGCAGGGCGTACCCTCAAGCAACCAGGCGGTCGTCGCGAGCTTCATGGAGGAAGGCCATTTCGCCGCGCACATCCGGCGCATGCGCAAGATCTATGCGGAGCGCCATCAGGTGCTCTGCGACGCCGCGAGCGCACATCTGTCGGGACTCCTCGAGATAGTACCGACAGACACGGGGCTTCACACCATCGGTCTGCTGTCGCCGGATCTTTCGGAAAACGACGCCGCGGCCGCCGCCGAGGAGAGGGGTATCACGGTGACTCCTATTGAGCGCTTTTCCATCGCGCCAACACACAGCAATGGACTGGTGCTCGGATTCAGCGGTATCAAACCACCCGATATCCTTGCCGGCGTCTCAACACTGGCAAGGGCGCTGGAAAGCATCCGATAGGAGCAGTACACGGTCGCTGTGGTATGAAACGACGTCGAAAATGGACCTAACAGCGCCGTCTTCCTTCGCATAGTCTGCACATCACAAAGTCAATGAAGGTAAAGCAGTTTCCGTGTCAGCAAACTCCAGAGTCGATTACGACTACATTATCGTCGGCGCCGGTTCCGCCGGCTGTGTCCTGGCCAATCGCCTGAGTGAAAACGGTAAATTCCGTGTTTTGCTGCTCGAAGCCGGTGGCAGCGACCAGCGCTTCTGGGTACAGGTGCCCATCGGCTATGGTAAGTCCTTCTACGATCCCGGCGTCAACTGGATGTACCGGACTGCGCCAGACCCCGGCCTGGATAACCGCGAAGGCTACTGGCCGCGCGGCAAGGTGCTGGGTGGATCCTCGTCCATCAACGCCATGGTCTATATCCGCGGTCAGGCCGCCGATTTCGATGCCTGGAGAGAGTACGGCAATCCGGGCTGGGGGTGGGACGATGTTCTGCCCTACTTCAAGAAATCCGAGAACAACGCGCGCGGCGGCGATGCCTGGCGCGGAACCGGCGGACCGTTGCATGTCTCAGATGTCTCGAAGCATTTACACCCGCTGAACGAAGTTTACATCAAAGGCGCGATGGAAGCGGGTTTGCGCCGCAATGACGACTTCAACGGCGAGACACAGGAAGGCGTCGGCCTCTACCAGATCACCACCCGCGACGGTATCCGCATGTCGGCGGCACGAGCCTACTTACGGCCTGCTATGAAACGCGCAAATCTGCGGGTTGAGAGCAAAGCCCTCGCCACGCGCATCCTCTTCGAAGGCAAGAAAGCCATCGGCATCGAGTACCGCCGAAACGGTCAACTTCATCAGGCGCAAGCCAAACGCGAAGTCATTCTCTCCGCCGGTTCGATCAATTCGCCACAGCTTTTGCAGCTTTCGGGCGTCGGCCCCGCCGAAGTTCTGAAACCACTCGGTATCGAGATCCTGCACGAGAGCCCTGCCGTCGGCAGAAATCTCCAGGACCACCTGGGGGTCGATCACCTCTACCGCGCCCGCAAACCAACCCTCAACAATGAACTGCATCCCTGGCACGGTAAGCTCTGGGCCGGAATGAAATACCTGCTGTTGCGCCGGGGACCGCTCTGCCTAAGCGTCAATCAGGGCGGCGGTTTCTTCCGCACCCGGCCGGACATCGACCGCCCGAACATGCAGCTCTACTTCTCGCCGGTCAGCTACATCAAGGCCCCGCCAGGCAAGCGACCGCTTATGAGTCCCGACCCCTACCCGGGCTTTCTGCTGGGAATTTCACCCTGCCGCCCCACCAGTCGTGGCTATTTGCAGATCAGCTCCAGGGATCCGGACGTCCAGCCGGACATTCATCCAAACTCCCTTTCAACCAATCATGATCTGCAGGAGATGCTGGAAGGTGTGCGCTTCATGCGGAAGCTCGCTTCGACGCCATCACTCTCAGCTTTGATCGAAGAAGAACTCCAACCAGGCCGCGCGGTGGAGAGCGACGAAGCCATGATCGCCGACATTCGCCAACGCAGCTCAACGATCTTTCACCCGGTTAGCACCTGCCGTATGGGTCCGTCAGCACAAGACAATGTGGTTGACCATAATCTCAAGGTCCACGGCCTCCAGAATCTCCGCGTAATCGACGCCTCGGTCTTTCCAGCCGTGACTTCCGGTAACACCAACGCTCCGGCAATCATGGTCGGTGAAAAAGGGTCCAATCTGGTCCTGTCGGAGGCTTAGCCGACAGGAAGAGCTGAAGAGTCCAATTGCCGCCGTCGCGCGCCGATCTTCATGAAAACTTCGATCAGGCGCTCCGCGAAGGATGCAGCAAGTATAGAGGCAGGACGGTAGGCCGGTGTCAGCAAATCGATACCGAACTCGATTGCGGGCTCGAATGGCCGGAACACAATAGACTCCCGCTTTGCTGAGCGTGAAAGCCAGGATTCAGCCGTCAGGGGATCAATGATTGCGCAGGCGAACTCCTGCTCCACATAGGTCAAAAGCGGGTGAAAGAACTGCCCGACAAAGCGGACGTTCAGGCTTTGCCCCTCGGCCTCAAATGCGCGCCGGGTTAAAAGATGACTGCGATGCTCGGTAAAGAGCGTTGCCATGGGCTTCCCGGTCAGATCCGCAGGGGTGATAACCGACAGTTCCGCGAGCGCATCGCCTGCCGGAATGGCGCAAATACAATTGAAGAGGAAGGTTTCGGCGGAAACCAGAGAGGCCTCAATGGTCCGGGCCGGGTCATGGTCCGCAATCCCGAGATCGAACTGCTGTGACCCGACCAGTTGCTGGACAGCGTCCGAGCTGCGCGAGAGCAAAGTTGCCTTAACCTCCGGTTTCGCTCCCAGATGCTGACAAATCAACTCGGGCAAAATGACGGTAGCAGGTCCAGGCATGGAGACGATCTTGAGTTCGCCGCTTTCCATCGCTTTCATGCGCTGCATGTTCTGACTGACGCTGCTGATGCGGTTCAGAACGTCAATACACTCCTTGAAGAGATACTGCGCTTCAGGCACCGGATGCAATCGACCCCGCTGCCGTTCGAAAAGCCGCATGCCGAGTTCGTCCTCCAAGCCGGAAATCATATGACTGATCGAAGGTTGCGTGCGGTTGAGGTTGCGCGCTGCTTCGGAAACCGACCCGGTCAGCATCACCTCTCTGAAAGCCGACATTTGCTTCAGGTTCATCATCTCGCCCTATAAATTTTTTATATAAATATAGAGAAATTAATAATTTGAGCAAATATCCAGTCGCCCGTACCATTTCGTGTTGCCGATCAATGGGGTCGGCAGGGAGCAACAGGGAGAGACCCATGAAAATAAAAACAACTGTCCTCGCTGCCGTCGTAGGTGGCGCAGCAATTTTAGCGGCAACGGCACACGCACAGACACCAACCTTTTTCCGCATTGGAACCGGCGGTGCCGGCGGCACCTATTTTCCAATCGGTGGCACTATCGCCAATGCTATTTCCGCGCCTCCGGGCTCACGCCCCTGCGACAAGGGCGGTCAATGCGGCGTACCAGGTCTGATCGCCATCGCGCAGTCCACCAACGCCTCGGTTCAAAACAATGCCGCTGTACAGAATGGTGAGTTGGAAGCAGGCATGACGGCAGCCGATACGCTACTGTCCATGTATTCCGGCACAGGCAAGTTCGAAGGAAAGCCGCATCCGAAACTGCGTGTGATCGCGAACCTTTTCCCTGAAGATCTGCATCTCGTCCTGCCAAAAGGCGGAAAGCTGGACGGACTGGCCGATCTGGCCGGTAAACGCGTCGGCATTGCTCAAGCCGGCTCAGGCACACAGGTTGCCGTGCTGCAAATGCTGGAAGCTTACGGCGTCACGCGCGATAACATGGACGAGGCGGAGTTAAACAATTCTCAGTCGGCTGAGCGCCTGTCGGATGGTCAACTCGATGCCTATTTCTACGCAGCAGGCTGGCCGGTCGCTGCCATGGTGCAGCTGTCCTCCACGAAGGGTATGAGCCTCTACTCCTTTACCGAGGATGAGATCAAGAAAATCAACGAGGTCATCCCTTCCTACATTCCGTCCAAAATCCCTGCACGAGCTTATGAAGGCATCGATACCGATACGGTCACACCTGCCGTGAGCGCAATGCTGGTCGTTTCCTCCGATCAATCGGAAGAACTAATCTACGGCATCACGAAAGCACTGTGGAACAAGAACACCCGCAAGCTTCTGGACAACGGCCACGCAAAAGGCAAACAGGTCACTGCCGAAACGGCGTTGGACGGAGTCCTTGGATTAGGTGTTCCACTGCACCCCGGTGCCGAACGCTTCTACAAAGAAGCAGGACTGATGAAGTAACCAAAACGTTGTGTCTGTAAATCCCGGTGGCGGCACGAAGACCGCCGCCGGGGACAACAGAGAATCAGGGGGACACAATGTCAGATCCAACCGTGAACAGAGAACATGAGCTCACGGCGGAAGAACTCGCCGCCATTGAGGAAAAATACGACGAAGCCTCTTCAACGAGAGAGGTTTCCGTTCCCATAGCCAAGATCCTGCGCATCGTCGCCCTGATCTTCGCCATTTACCACTTCATAACGGCAGGATTTGGCCTACCGGTCGACTATTGGCACATGGGCCTGCATCTGACCGGCTTGTTCATCATGACCTACGCGCTCTTCCCCCTGCTGCGTAGCCGGAACGCACTGGCCATGAAGAACTCACCCTTGAGCCTAGGCAATATACCACTTTACGACATAGCATTGATGCTGCTGGGTATTTCCAGCGCTCTTTACATCGGTTTGGCCTGGCGCGGCATTGAGGTCCTGGGGATTACCGAACAGACTTTCCGGCAGGGCAACCCGAACAACTACGACATCTTTTTCGGCAGTGTTCTGATCATTCTGGTCCTGGATCTGGCCCGCAGGACCTTGGGTTGGGTTCTTCCGCTGATCATTTGCGTCTTCATTTCCTACGCCCTTTTCGGCAAGTACTATCCAGGCATTCTAAATCACCCGGGCACGAACTGGCGTCAGTTCATCAACAACATCTATTTTCCCGCCGAAGGTATCTTTGGGGTGACCCTCTGGGTTGTCTCAACCATCGTCTTTCACTTCGTACTCTTTGGTGTGATTGCCCAGCGCACGGGCCTGGGCAAACTCTTCATCGATAATGCGACGATCCTGGCGGGACGCTACACCGGTGGTCCGGCGAAGGTCTCCGTGGTCTCCTCCGCTTTTTTCGGAACGATTTCCGGTTCCTCCGTGGCCAACACGGTCTCGACCGGCGCGCTGACCATCCCCAATATGAAACGCCTGGGCTATCCCGGTCACTTTGCAGGCGGCGTGGAAGCCGCCAGCTCGGCAGGTGGTCAGATCACACCACCGATCATGGGCGCCGCCGCCTTCATCATGGCGGAGTTCCTGGAACTTCCCTACACGACCATCGTCATCGCGGCGATATTTCCAGCGCTCCTGCATTACGTCGGCGTCTTTGCAGTCGTGCACCTGATGGCGCGCAAACTGAATCTCAAGGGTCTCAGCGCAGAACTGCTGCCCCGGCTGGGGGCGGTCTGGCGCGAGGGCTGGGCCAATCTGATTCCTCTGGTTGCCCTGCTTGTCGTGCTGTTTTCGGGCTACACCCCTTACATGTCGGCATTTTGCGGAATCTCCATGGCGCTGATTGTCGGTGCTGCGCGTGTCGGCACACCCGTGACCCTGCTCTACCCGGCCGCCTTCATTGCCTTCGTCGTATGGAAGTTTTTCGGTGGCGGGTTTGATCTCCCCATGACGATAATCCTCTGCGCAGGTGCGGTTCTGGGCGTCTTTAACCCACAGGCGCGGATCAAGATGCCGGAGCTGTCGGAAGCCGTCGAAACCGGCGTGAAATATGCGCTGGCCGTGGGCGCTGCTTCCGCAGCCGTCGGCATTGTCGTCGGCGTGATCAACACGACCGGTATCGGTTTTCGCATCGGCTTTATGGTAACTTCAGGTGCCGCCACCATGGCACAAAGCGTCTATGAGCTGATTCCCTTCGGCGCGTTCGAGATTTTCACCCAGGCCGATTTGCAGCTCTTTCTCTCGCTGCTGCTGATCGCCACCGCCTGCATCCTGATGGGCGCGGGTATCCCAACCACGGCCCTCTACATCATGCTGGTCTCGGTCGCACAGCCCGCCCTGGCGCAGCTTGGTGTTCCCCCCATCGCCAGTCACATGTTCGTCCTCTACTACGGCGTAGTCTCGGAGATCACGCCGCCGGTTTGTACCTCGGCCTACGCCGCCGCGGCGATTGCCAATTCCAACCCCTTCCGCACCGGCATCTCGGCCTTTACCCTCGGGCTTGGCAAGATCGTGGCCCCCATGGCCTTTGTCTACGCACCGGTGCTGCTCTTTGTGTCATCCACCGGTTTTGACGCAGTCGAGTTCTCCTACACGGCCACCAGCTGTATCGCAGGCGTGCTCGCGCTTTCCGCAGCGGTTGTCGGGTACTTCTTTGCCCCGATGGGTGTCATCGAGCGGGTTCTTTGCGCCGTGGCCGGGCTGATCTTCATAGCCCCCAGCTGGCAGGCCGATCTGACCGCGCTCGCCCTACTCTCCCCTGTTATCTTGCTGCAACTGATGGCACAGCGGCGGCTGAACCTGAAGCAAGCTTCCGGATAAGATGACGATACCCCCTGAAAACGCACCGAGCGATATCACGATCCTCGGCGCCGGTATCATAGGTGTGTGCTGCGCGCTCGCCGCATTGGAACGCGGTCTCAGCGTCACAGTCATCGACCGCAAGGATCCGGGCGAAGAAACCAGCTTTGGCAATGCCGGGGTGATCTCACCCTGGTCGGTCGTCCCGCAGTGTATGCCGGGCGTCTGGAAATCTGTGCCGCGCTGGCTGCTCGACCCCAAGGGACCGGTGAAGGTTCGTTGGCGCAACCTGCCGTCGATCCTTCCCTGGGCCTGGTCCTTTCTGCGCAACGCAACACCTGGCAAGGTAGAGCGTATTGCGGATGCCATGAGCCTGCTGATGCAGGATAACGTCGAGGTTTACAAACGGCACCTCACCGGCACCGGCCATGAGAACCTGCTCGCGGACAGCTGGCACGTAAGCGTCTACCGGGGAACCGCAACGCCAAGCCTCGAGGATCTGCCCTACAGGCTTAGGCGTGAACGCGGTGCAATTGTCGAATTGATCGGCGACAGCGAATTACGCGCTCTAGAGCCCGCCATCGCCGGCGACTATCACACTGCTGTTGTGGTCAAAGACCAAGCCCGGGCGCGGGATCCGGGAAGACTCTGCAAAGTCCTGGCGCAACTTGCGCAATCGCGCGGCGCCGTTTTCCACCGCGCAGAGGTCGCTGCTCTCCGGCCCCAGGAAGACGGGACTCTCTCCCTGCAAACAGCCGAGTCAGAGATCTCAACCAGGAAACTTGTCCTGGCTTGTGGCATCTGGTCTGCGGAACTGCTGCGTCCTCTTGGGGTCCGCTTACCGCTCATCGCTGAACGGGGATATCACCTGGAATTCACCGAGCCGGAGGTGACCCTCAACCACTCCATCCAGGATGCCTCGGCAAAGATCATCATCAGTTCAATGAACGGGGGCGTTCGGGTTGCCGGCACTGCGGAGTTCGCCAGCATAGATGCGCCGCCGAACTATGCCCGTGCCAAGGCGCTGGCTCCGCTGGCAAAGCGCCTGCTGCCCGCTCTGAAGACACAACCGGTCCGGCAATGGATGGGTATTCGTCCCTCCTTTCCGGATAATCTACCGGCTATCGGGCCGATACCGGGTTTCCCGAATTTGATCGCCGCCTTTGGCCACAGCCACTACGGCCTTGGCATGGCGCCGGCTACAGGCCGCATGATCGCAGAGCATCTGGACGGAAAAATTGCGAACAGCGATGATTCCATGGTCTCACCAGGCAGATTTTGAGAAGCAAAGTTGGGGTTAGCTACGCCATCGGCCAGGTGTCGCCGATTTTGTAACCACCCGGCCAGGGATCGTCGGGATCAAGCATATGCTGGTGCGTGCCGGTGATCCACGCGCGCCCGGCAATACTTGGTACAATGGCCGGGCGTCCCGCAAGGCGCGTTTCTTCTTCAATTCGGCAGTCAAAGCGTGAGCCGATGATCGAGCGTCCGATAAAACCTTCACCCGACTTTAGTTCACCTTTGGCATGCATGACCGCCAACCGCGCTGAACATCCCGTCCCGCAAGGTGAGCGATCTAGCTTGCCCGGTTTGATCGCGACGGCGTTTCGCCCATGCAAACCATCGACTTCCTGCTCAAGTGGCGCAGCAATCTGGCAGAAAGAAATATGGCTCCACTCGTCATTCACCGGGTGACTGAACCCCAGTTGTTCGTTCGCTGCATCAGTGATTCGCACACCGGTCTCTGAAATCTCCCGCGCTTCGTCCGGTGTGATCGCGAAACCCAGGTCCTTGGCATCGGCGATAACAAAGCTGTCACCACCATAAGCCGTATCGACTCTCAAAGTTCCCAGTCCCGTCACCTCGAGCTGCGCTTCCAGTTTGTCTGCAAAGGAAGGGACATTGCGGATCATGATGCGCTCTGCCTTGCCGTTTCGACAATCCGCAGTCGCCTCCACCAATCCGCCAGGAGCTTCCAGGGTCATGTGGGTCTGCGGCTCGGCCATCGGCACGATACCGCTGTCCAGTAAGGCCGTCGCCACGCAGATCGAGTTTGAGCCGGACATGGGTGGTGTGTCTTCGGGTTCCATGATGATCCAGCCCGTCACCGCGCGAGGATCTTTGGGCGGCACCAGCAGATTCACATGACGAAACACCCCGCCGCGCGGCTCGTTGAGCATAAAGTTCCGCAGAGTCTCGTCTTTCGCGATCCAGCGGGACTGTTCCCAGAGCGTCTCGCCCGGCGGCGGCATGACACCGCCGACGATCACGTCCCCCACCTCACCCTCGGCATGGCAGGAGACGACATGGATCACCTTGCAGGAACGCATGGGTTTCTCCGCTTATGGCACGATTGAAAGAACCGGCGCACCCAATACGTCAAAGACCGGCTCGATGCCCAAACCGGGTCGATCCGACGCCGTCATGCAGCCTTTCACTCGCTTGGGTGCACCGCTGGCAATCTCGACCGTGCCGTAGCTGTTAAAATCGGTCGCCGAAAAAACGAACTCTTCCGGTGTCGAGCGGGCCAGATGGGCAATGGACGCCGTCACAATATCACCGCCCCAGGTATCCTCGATGGTCATGGGAATACCGGCAGCAACGCAGACATCGCGCATGACCCGCGCCTTGGTAAAACCACCAACCTTCGAGATCTTTAAATTGATGACATCCATTGCACCGTCCGCAATGCCCCGTATCAAGGTCCCGACTCCATCGATTACCTCATCAAGCACAAAGGGCAGCGATGTCCGGCGGCGGGTCACGAGGCATTCCTCGTAGCTCGGGCAAGGTTGCTCGATATAGACATCCACATCGCGCACGGCCGCAACGACCCGCGCAGCCTCGTGCATCGTCCAGCCGGTGTTGGAATCCGCCACCAGGATATCGCCCTTGTGCATCTCCATGGCGCATGTCCGGATTCGCTCTATGTCTGCGTCGGCATCGCCACCGACCTTCAATTGGAACTTCCGATAGCCCTCAGATCGGTAACCGGAAATCTTAGCGGCCATCTCATCCGGACTCTCCTGCGATATCGCGCGGTAAAGCTGCACCTCATCCTGCGCCGCGCCGCCAAGAAGCTTGTAGATCGGCAGGCCCGCGACCTTGCCTAGGATATCCCAGCAGGCGACATCGATGGCTGCCTTCACATAAGGATGGCCCCGCAGCACTGCATCCATATGGCTATTCAATGGTCCGAGGTCGGTCGGGTCTAGCCCCAGAAGCTTGGGTCCGATCTCAGCCAATCCGGCACGCACACCGCCGGCATAAGACGGCAGATAGGCAGAGCCCAAAGGACAGCACTCGCCATACCCGGTAACACCCGCGTCGGTGTCGACCGCAACCACCGTTGCGTCGAAGGTCTCGACGAAATTGCCGTTCGACCAGCTATAGCGGCCCTCTTTCAAGGGCAGGTCGACCTGATAGACCCTGATTCCGGTGATCTTCATGCACGCCCCTTCGTCGGACTTTTATTCAATCTACTTACGCAACTTTCTCAAGCGACCAGAGAGTCCAGGTCCTGGAGCACGGGGCGCGTGGCAATCGCACCTTTGATAACCTTCTCGACCTCGGCACGGCGTTCACCTGACAACGGCATGCGCGGCATGCGCACCCGCTCAGTGGAGTTGATCTCCAGCGCTTCCGCAAGTTTGATATTCTGGACCAGATAAGTCGAGACATCGAGATCAAGCAAAGGCCGGAACCAACGGTAGATCTTCAGGGCGTCGTCAATCCGGCCAGCCTTCATCAGACGGTAAATCGCGACGGTCTCCTTGGGGAAGGCCACGACCAGACCGGCGACCCAGCCGACCGCCCCGACCGAGAGCGCCTCGAAAGCCAGATTATCGACGCCGGTAAAGACGTCATAGCGATCGCCCAGGCGATTGATGATTTCCGTGGTGCGTCGGATGTTGTCCGAAGATTCCTTGATCGCCACGAAGCGCGCATCATCGGCCAGATCTTCCATCACATCCGGCGTGACATCGACCCGGTAGGCCACAGGATTGGAATAGATCATGATCGGCAGATCACCGGCTTCCGCGACCGCACGCAGGGTCGCTTTCGTCTCTTCCGGATTGGTGTGATAGATCGGGCTGGGCACGATCATAAGACCGGAAGCACCCGCCTTCGCGGCTTTCTCCGCAAGGGCACAGGCATCGCGGGTGGCGGCTTCGGCCACGGTCATCAGAACCGGGCGCTCGCCCGCTGAAGCCTGCGCGGTTTTCATGACCTCCAGGCGCTCTTCCTGAGACAGCATAGAACCTTCGCCCAGGGAACCACAGACAATGATGCCATCGCAGCCCGCATCGATCTGAAGATCGAAACAGCGCTTCATCTCGTCATGATCAAGCCCACCGTCCTCGGTGAATTTACTGGTGACCGCCGGAAAAATACCCTTCCACATGATCTCGCGCCCTCACTGTTGATCTCTGGTTCATCAGAGTTGGTTTCGTCCTGAGATCAATTATAGTATATTGGATCCAATTTAGTATAGAGTTAGTTTTCTAATAGAGAAACGCCGGAACGAGAGACACGAGTGGCAAGCGAATTGAATCTAAAGGGCGTGAACCTGAGCCTTACTGCCTCGACATCTGACGTCATCTACGACGCGCTCCGGGATGCGATCATCCGGGGTGAAATGGCGGAAGGCGAGACGATCCGCCAGGAAAGCGTCGCGAAGCTCTTCAGCGTCAGTCGCATTCCCGTCCGTGAAGCGCTCAAACGTCTGGAGGCCCAGGGCCTGGTGACTTCGGTTCGCTACAAGGGTGTGGTGGTGGCTTCCATGTCGCCCAGCGAAATCGCGGAAATATTCGAGTTCCGCGTCCTGGTCGAATCCAAAGTCGTTGAATATGCCGTCGAAGCCATGACACCCGAGTCGTTGGAGCTGGCAAAAGGCTATTGCGAAGCCTTCGCCGAGGAGACCAATCCCGCCAGATGGGGCGATCTCAACCGCCTGTTCCATTCAGCGCTCTACCGGGACTCAGGTCGGCCCTACTACCTGGAAATCGTTCAAAGCGCCAACGACCGGGTCGAGCGTTATGTTCGCGCCCAGCTCGATCTGACCGAGGGCATGGCCCGCGCCAGACGCGACCACGAAGCTATTCTGGAGGCCTGCTTCAAGCGCGACGCCCGCAAGGCGGTCAACCTGACCGCCAGCCACATCCATAATGCCGGACAGGCCCTGATCCGCTTCCTGCAAAAGCGTAGTGAAGCTTAAGGCATAATCGCTTCAATGAGGTAAGGCCGCTTCTCGGCAAAGCCCCGCTGCAAGGCTGCCGTCAGATCTTCGACCGTCTCCACGGCTTCACCTGCAACTCCGAAACCCTTTGCAAGGTCTACCCAGCCAATGGTCGGACGCCGCAGATCAAGCATGCCAAGCGCATTCTTGCCCACCGACTTCACACCGACGTTCGCCATCTCGCCCTTCAAGATCCGATACTCCCGGTTGGCGAAAATCAGCGTCACCACATGCTGTTCCTCACGCGCCTGGGTCCAGAGAGCCTGTAGCGAGTACGCGCCGGAGCCATCGGCCTGAAGAGCCAGAACCGGCCGGTCCGGACAGGCCGTCGCCGCACCGGTGGCCAGCGGAAAACCGCCACCGATCGCACCGCCGGTGAGTTGCAGCCAGTCATGAGCCACAGCGCCCCGGGTAATTCCGTCCAGACTTCGACCCGATGTAATCGCCTCGTCGATAACAATCGTATTTTCCGGCAGGGAGCGAGCGATCACGGCGGCAGCCGCATCGGGTGTAATCGACCCAGTCGGTGCGTCGGGTAGGGCGAGCTCGGTGACAGGAGCTGCCATATTCTGCGCACCAAGAGCCTCGCAGACCGCCGTAAGCGCCGCCGGAATATCCTGGCGAACAGAAGCGACAGGAATGACCTCACATCCTTCGGGGAACACTCGGCTTGGCTTCCCGGGATAAGCAAAGAACGCGACCGGCTCATCCGCACCAAAGGAGAGAACCACCTCGAACTCAGCCAGACGCGCGAGCGCAACATCGACCGGATAGGCGATACGCTCGACCGGCACCCGCCCGGCACCACGCATGGTGCGGCGATTGCTGGTCGGCGCGAATAGTTCACAACCGGATACCGCTGCAATCTTCCCGGCAAGCTCCAGATTATCCGCCATCAGCGCCTGATCGCCCAGTAACAGCGCGACCTTGCGCCCACTGCGCAGCCAATCGACGGCGGAGGTAATGGCTTCTTCGATTGGCGCCAAAGGCTTGGGTGGTTCGACTGGGGACGCAGGCCCCGTTGCATCACTCCAGGCGCAGTCCGCCGGCAGGATCAGAGTGGCGATGTGCCCAGGTGCCTGTTTGGCCGCAGCAATGGCTTCGGCGGCGTCACCAGCAACACGGTGCGACGTTTTGCTGGAGCGCACCCAGTCCGATACCGGACGCGCAATGCCCTCGACATCGGATGTCAGCGGCGCATCGAAGTGTCCATGATAAGTGGCATGGTCTCCGACGACGTTGACGACCTGCGAGCGCGCCCGCTTCGCGTTGTGCAAATTGGCAAGGCCGTTACCGAGACCAGGTCCCAGGTGCAGCAGGGTCGCGGCGGGTTTTCCGGCCATCCGCGCATATCCGTCCGCCGCTCCGGTGACGACGGTTTCGTGCAAACCGAGGACACACTTCATGTCAGGATGTTCATCGAGCGCTGCAACAAAATGCATCTCGGAGGTGCCGGGGTTGGAAAAACATACATCAACCCCTGCCCCGAGCAGGGTCTTCACCAAAGTCTGCGCGCCGTTCATCACCTAGCCATCCTCACCAAAGTTCGAGATTGTGATCGCTCTCGAGCGGAGCGATTAAGTTGCTGCCTTCGCTTATGCATCGCTGCTGCGCTCAAGGCAAGGACAGCCACAGGCGATTTAGCGCGGAAAAGGGTTGAGTTTCTTCGGAGTCGAATCGCGTACAACCAGGCGGGTTTTGATGCGATGAATCCGAGCAGGCAGATCCGGTTGCGCCAAGCGGGTTTCCAGCATTTCGATAATCGTGTCGACAATCTGGGCGACCGGGTAATCAATTGTGGTCAGGCGGAAATTCGGCCAGGACGCCAGTTCCGTATTGTCGAAGCCGATCACAGCAACGTCCTCCGGCACCGAAAGGCCGAGGGCGGCTGCGGCCTGGAGGACGCCGATGGCCGCCATATCGTTGATGCAAAAGACCCCATCCGGGCGATCGGATCCCGACAGCAGTTCCATCGCCACTTCGAAACCGGTCATCTCCTCCGACTGTCGGATCTTGGCGGCGACAGCAAGTTCCCTGCCCGCCTCCCTGAGGGCATCTTCCAGGCCTTCCCGGCGCTCCTGATCGGAGAAGGCATAGTAAGTGCCGCCGATATAGGCAATACGCCGGCAGCCGGAACGCATCAGAAGCTCCCCGGCCATCCGCCCGCCACCTTTATTGTCGGCCAGGACACTGTCGATCCCCGGTGAGTCGATATTGCGTCCACTGAGGATTACTGGAACCCCCAGTTTTGCGCACTTTAGACAAGCTTCACGGGTCATGGTTCCAGCAGCAACAACCGCTGCGTCAACCTGGTAATCAAGCGCGCCCATCAGTTCGTCGTCAATGGCTCCCAGATCCACGACAGGTGTGAGCAGCAGTTTCTTTCCACGTCGCGCCAGATGATCGGCCAGTCCGTCCACAAGCGCTGCGTCAAATACATTGGAAGTCGCCCCGATGACCAGAGCCACCAGATTCGTTTGCGCGTTGATCATGCTGCGCGCGAGCGCATTGGGCCGATAGCCAAGCTGATCGGCCGCCGCCATCACCTTCGCACGCATGCGCGGCGAAGCGCTTCCGTTGATGGAGAGCACGCGCGAAACCGCGGCGATGGATACCCCTGCCAACTCGGCCACATCCTTGATGGTCGCGCGTGCCATAATTCCGTTCAGACTCTTTACTGCTTGCGAAACAGAAAGCCGACCTTATCGACAAGCCCGCACAAAGGGAACACGAAGCTTTGAAAGAGCAAATAATGGGCAAAAACAGAAGTTCTCTACGAAACCTGGGTGTGGCGAATGAAGTCCAAAAAGCATCTTGGCAATGCACCTTTCGCCTTCACCCGCCACGCCTTTTCGATATGCGCGTGCGCAACGATAGTTAGGACTTAGGAAGATCGATAATGATAAGCACTGCGGGTTGGTCACTTGCATTCTTCACCCAGTGCTCCGTATCAGCCGTTTCGTTCCAGGTTTCGCCCGCCTTGAACGTCCGTTTCTCGCCACTACGGATTTCCACGATTTCGCCGCGCTCAACATAGACGATACCGGGGCGCATCGCGTGAGAATGCAATGACGTTGCACCACCGGGCTCAAAAGTGACCCTGCGGGCACGCAGTTGATAGTTGGACATTACAGGTATCTGCGCAGCCAGTTCGTGTGCCTCTAGCGCGACAGCAGACAAGCCGTGTGTTTTCTCGGGGGCTTTCCCGCTTGCGAAGGCGGGAGACGACATGACGAGTGTCAGAAGTGCGATAAGAGCGGTCTGTTTCATCGTTTTAATCCATGTTTGGGTTCGAGATATCCAAAAACTAGGTATTGCCAATCCGATTGAAAATTGACGATATTTGCGCAGAGCTTGTGCAAAAATGATCGGGCCATGTCAGACTGGAGTGATCTTAAATATGTACTGGAAACAGTACGGCGTGGCGGAATAAGCGGCGCAGGACGTGCACTGGGCGTCAACCACGCAACCGTGTCGCGCAGGATAAACGCCGCCGAGCAGGCCATCGGCACCCTGCTCTTCGACCGGCTCCCAGGCGGTTATGCGCCGACGGAAGCGGGCCTAGAGGCCGCGCGAACGGCTGAGTTGATGGAGAAAGCCGACGCTGACTTAAGCCGTGCTATCGGTGCACGGGATCACAAAATGAGTGGCCCTCTGACCATCACGGCTCCGCAGTTGCTGCTGGAAGGCGTCTTGATGCCGATTCTTGAAAAATTTCGTACGGCCAACCCTGCTGTGAAACTCACTGTCCTGGCATCCGCAGACATTCTAAATCTGTCGCGCCGGGAAGCGGACGTCGCGGTTCGGATCTCAAACAACCCCGTCGAAACCCTCTTTGGTGCGCGCGTCGCGGAACAGCGTGTGGCGGTTTATACCAACCGCGAATATTTAAAACTGCAAGGCAGCAACCCAGGCAAAAGCCTGAACTGGATCATGCTCCAACACTGGTCTGAAATTCCGTCTGACATCACATCTGTTTGGCCGGAGACAAAGATTTCCCTAACCCTCGACAACCTCGGAGCGGTTCGGAGTGCCATTCGCGCCGGTGCAGGGGCTGCCCGCATACCCTGTTTTCTGGGCGAAGAGGACCCGGACCTGGTGCGTCTGCCACACCTGCCAACTTTTCCTTACTCAAATATCTGGGTTCTCACACACAACGACCTACGGCGCGTTAAAAGAATTGGAGCCTTTATGGAATTCATAACAGCGCGCTTGAGAGCACGGCGGGGCCTGTTCGAAGGATTGCCTCCGCACGCCGAACAAAAAAACAGCACGCGAAGCCCTTCGAACTGACGTCCGAAACCTCCATCCTCAATCACAGCGAACTGCACATACTGCAAAGGTTAGCCGCTGCGGACCCCGCGGCAGCCCCAGGCCCAGATCTTCAGATCGCGAGGTATTCCTGGCGCAGGTCTTCGTTGTCGAGCACTTCCTGCGCGGTCCCGTCGAAAGCCACTTGGCCCATATCGAGAATAATCGCACGGTCCGCCAGATGCAGCGCCGCAATCGCGTTTTGCTCAACGATGATCGTCGTCAGGCCAAGGCCTTTGATCTCTTCCAGGATCCGCTCGATTTCCTGCACGATCACCGGTGCCAGGCCTTCGTAGGGCTCGTCCAGAAGCAACAGCTTCACGTCCCGCGCCAAAGCCCGCGCGACAGCCAGCATCTGCTGTTCGCCGCCCGACATGGTGACACCTTCCTGCTTACGCCGTTCGGCCAAACGTGGAAAGTGCTCGTAGAGGCGTTCGATCGACCAGCCCTTCGGCTCAGCAATCTGTGCCAGCTGCAGGTTTTCCTCGACGGTCAGGCCGGGAATGATCCGCCGGTCTTCCGGCACCAGTCCAACCCCGAACTGCGACGCCTGATAATCGCTCATTTCGTGAAGCGGCTTATGGTCCAGCCAGATCTCACCGTGCGTAAGCTGCGGGTCCGACATACGGGCGATGGTCCGCAGAGTGGAGGTCTTGCCCGCACCGTTACGTCCCAGAAGCGCGACGATCTCGCCTTCGCGAATGTCAAAGCTGACACCCTGGACGATATAACTCTCGCCGTAATAGCCGTGAATATCCCAGCAGGAAAAGAATGCCGGGCCTTTGGCTTTCTCTGGAGCTGCCGTGGTTTGCGGCGCTGAGGTTTCAGTCATGCTCATAGGTGCGCCCCTCCCAAGTAGGCTTCCTGGACCCGTGGGTCGCCCTTGATATCCTGCGGCGCGCCCTCGGCGATTACCGTCCCTTGCGCCAGAACGCTGATCTTGCTGGCAAGCGAAAAGACCACATGCATATCGTGTTCGATCACGATCTTGGTAATCCCGCGCTCGCCGATCCGCTTCAGCAGATCGATGGTATTGTTGGTATCCGCGCGCGACATGCCTGCGGTCGGCTCATCAAGCAACAGCAACTTTGGTTCCTGGACCAAGCACATGGCCAATTCAAGGCGGCGCTTGTCGCCGCGCGACAGGCTGTCGGCGTGCATCTCCCGCTTTTCCACCAGCCCGACATCATCCAGGATATGCTCGGCCTTTTCACGGATCTCTGCCGCCTGATCCACCCGCCCCCAGGCGTTGACGGTGTAGGCGCCATCGCGTTTGGCCAGCGTCGGAATCATAACGTTTTCGATCAGCGAGAGATCGCCAAAGATCTCCGGTGTCTGAAATACGCGTGCCACACCAGCCTGATTGATCTCATGCGGCGCGATACCCAGCAGCGAAGTTCCGTCAAACATCACCGAACCGGTATCGGGCTTCAAACGTCCGACAAAGCAGTTCAGCAATGTGGACTTACCGGCACCGTTCGGGCCGATGATGGCGTGCACGGCCCCTTCTTCCACGTCGAGATTGACGTTGTGCAGGGCCTTCAATCCGCCGAAGCTTTTGTTGACATCCTGAACCTGGAGGATTCCCATTTTTACTTCCTCCCCTATTCCGCTATCTGCGGTTGATGTGAAGTGGCGCTCTTCTTTTCCCGCTTTTTCAAAACGTAAGCGCGAATTCTCTGCGCACCTTCAACCAGTCCGCCGGGCAGATAGATCACGATGACCATGAAAAGAAGACCGAGTGTGAGATGCCAACCCTCGCCGACGAACAACCCGACGACCGACACCACCACGTCCTGCAGCCCATCCGGAAGGAAAGCGAAGATGTTGTTCAGGGTAGATTCGTTGAAGGCGGAGAAAATGTTTTCGAAGTACTTGATGATGACCGCGCCCAGCATCGGCCCCAGCAAGGTGCCGACACCGCCCAGGATCGTCATCAGCACCACCTCGCCCGATGCCGTCCATTGCATGCGCTCCGCACCAGCTAGTGGATCAGTTACCGCCAGCAAAGACCCGGCAAGACCTGCATACATACCCGAGATCACAAAAGCGGTCAGGGCGTAAGGACGGGTGTTGAGACCAGTATAGCTCATCCGGTTCTGGTTGGATTTGATCGCCTTCAGCATCATGCCAAAAGGCGAGCGTGTGATCCTGAGCGAGAGATAAAATCCGATGATCAGCAGGACAGCGCAGAAATAAAAACCGCTGTAGCCGCTCATGGCGATACCGAAGAAGTTCGTGGAAGGAATACCAGCTCCCACCTCAACGAACATCGCGTCCACAATACGCGGATCACTCTTGGCAAGTTGCAGACCGGTCTCGCCGTTGGTAATCGGCGTGAGGACCGAATAAGCGAGGTTATAGGACATCTGCGCGAACGCGAGCGTCAGGATCGAGAAGTAAATGCCGGACCTGCGCAGCGAAATAAAACCGATCAGGAAGGAAAAAGCCCCTGCCACCAGTACGGCGAAGATCACCGCAGGCACGACGTTCATGCTCAGCAGCTTGAAGGACCAGACGGCGGTGTAGGAACCGACCCCCAGAAAAGCTGCGTGTCCGAAGGAAAGATAGCCGGTCAACCCGAAGAGGATATTGAAACCGATCGCGAAGATGCCGAAGATCGCAAACTTCTGCATCAGATCGGGATAGCTTGCCCCGATCGGCATCAGCCAGATCGGCATGGTCAGAATGGCCAGGGCGAAGAGCCCCATCATTACGTTGTCATTTTGTGGTGTGATCTTACTCATCATGGCTTAGTTCTCCATCACGCCCTTGCGGCCCAGAAGACCGCGAGGACGAACAAGAAGGATCACCACGGCGACGAGATAGATAATGATCTGATCGATGCCGGGCAGGATGCTTTTGACTTCATTCATGGACGCAAAGGACTGCAGGATGCCAAGCAGGAAACCTGCGGCGACTGCACCGCCAAGCGACCCCATGCCGCCAACGACAACCACCACGAAGGACAACACCAGGAAGTCCATCCCCATGTGATAATCCGGCGGCAGGATCGGCGTGTACATCACACCGGCGAGACCTGCGACCACAGCCGCCAGACCGAACACGATCGAAAAGCGGCGCTGAATATCGATCCCCAGCAACCCAACCGTTTCACGGTCCTGCATGCCTGCCCTGACCACCATGCCGAAGGTCGTAAACTGCAGAAAGGAAAAGACACCGGCAATAACCACTGCGGCGAAAGCCAGATAGATCAGGCGCCACCAGGGATAAACCACCGTATTGCCCAGGCCGAGCCAGGCGCCGATGTTGGCGCTGCCGGCAACGACGTCCGGCGCGGGGGTGGGAATGGGGTTCGCGCCGAAGTTGGCCTTCACCAGTTCCTGAATGACAATTGCCAGACCGAAAGTGACCAGAATCTGCTCAGCGTGTGTCCGCTTGTAGAAGCGCTGGATCAAACCGCGCTCCATGACCAGGCCAATAATCAACATGATCGGAATGGCCAGAAGGATCGAGATCGGCACCGAATAATCGATGATGATCGTACCGGTCTCACCGAACCAGGTCTCCAGATAGGGAACCTCTTTATAGGCCTCGAAAAAGGTGATGCTTTCGTCCTTCACCTTGACCGAAATCGTCAGAAGTTTCTGAACCGTCACCGCACAAAATGCGCCCAGCATGAAGAGGGCGCCGTGGGCGAAATTCACCACCCCGAGAGTGCCGAAGATCAGGGTCAGTCCAAGAGCAATCAGCGCGTAGGCGCCGCCCTTGTCCAGACCGTTCAGAAGTTGGAGCGCTAATGTGTCCATGACCGTCCACCCGAAGAACGTAACGATTGTTGTCTAGTGCGATACCTGCGGACCCGCTCCGCGCACCTTCGGCGTCCTGATTCTGGAGGCCGGCGGTTGGAGATGAAATCCCGGAGAGTATCGCGGCTTCCGGGAAGGCAAGTTATGGTCCGATTGGCGATCCCGTGGAAGGCAGTTTACCTTCCACGGGATGACCGTAACAAACAGCGACTTCGGATTAGACCTCGTAGGGGCCCAATTCACCGCCGAAGATGCTGGCGTCGTACTCGACCTGACTGCGCGGCACTTCCTGCACCACTTCGAGAAGATCGAACTGACTGGTTGGATTGTCGTTGCCCTTCACGACCAGCACATCCTTGAAGCACTGGTGATCTTCAGCACGATACAGCGTCTTGCCGTTGCCCATACCGTCGAACTCGAAGCCTTCGAGTGCCTTGATGACTTCCGGCGGATAGAACGTACCGGCCATCTGACAGGCATTGGCATAGAGCAGGGTCTGGACATAGCAGGTGTGCGCGGCCTGCGACGGCGGGAAGCCGTATTCCTGACCGAAGGACTTGACGAAAGCCTGAGAGCCCGCGTCCTGCAACGACCAGTTCCAGTTCGTGGTACCAAAGATGCCTTTGATGTTTTCGCCGGCCCCCTGCGCCATGAGGCGGGAGTACAGCGGAACAACGATCTGGAAGTCCTTGCCGTTGACCTGCTTGTCGCGCAGGCCGAACTGAACCGCCTGGGTCAAGGAGTTGATCATGTCCTTGCCGTAGTGGTTCAGGATCAGCACGTCGGCACCGGAGTTCAGAACCGGTGTGATGTACTGCGAGAAGTCACCGGCGCCCAGTGGAGTCTTGACCGCATTGGCGGTCTGCCAGCCGAGGCCTTCGGTGGTGTTCTTGATCGACTCTTCCTGGGTCCAGCCCCAGGTGTAGTCTGCAGTCAGATGATAAGCCCGGCGTTCCTTGCCCATCTCAGATTCGAGCACTGGGCCCAGTGCGGCACCCGACATATAGGCATTGAAGAAGTGGCGGAAACCATAGCGCCGCTTGTCCTTACCAGTGGTGTCGTTGGAGTGCGTCAGGCCGTTCATGAAGACGATGCCCATCTCCTGCGCCAGCGACTGCTGCGCAATGGCAACGCCGGAAGACGAACCGCCGGAGTACATGATGACACCGTCTTTTTCGATCATACGCTTTGCGGATGCACGTGCAGCGTCCGACTTGGTCTGCGTATCACCTGTGACGTAAACCACTTTCTTGCCCAGGACACCGTCGCCCTTAAGCGCAAGTGGCTGCATGGTGTTCAGCAGTCCGCCGTCACCCTCACCGTTGATGTGCTTGACGGCCAGTTGGTACGCACGAAGCTCGTCGGCGCCTTCATCGGCATAAGCGCCGGTCTGCGGCACGTTAAATCCGAAAGTAACTGTACCCCCGTCGCCCGGATTGTTCCGGAAGTCGGCACCAAATACATTGCGCATGAAGAAGGTCGGGGCTGCCAGACCGGCGGCCAATGCCGTTCCGCCCTTCAGTACGCCGCGCCGACTCACACCTTTTTTGATCTCGTCCATAGTGTTCTCCCATAGTCGTCTTGTTTTGACGCTGAACGAAGCCATTCAGCGATCGCCAGCCGATGCACTTGGGGCATCTATGGATCATCATGAGTTAGAAAAGTCAAAACGACAATAATATATTGATACTATTGAATTTTTTTGTAAAAATTTATAATATGTTGATGCAAGGTTTGTAAATTCTTTATCTTGCGCTGCACAAATATGAAAGAATTGAGGCTGTTAGACCATGGCGCGGGCCCCGATCGGATTGAAATTACGCGAACGCCGCAAGGCCCTGGGCGTCACCCAGACAGCCCTTGCGGCAAAGGTCGGCGTGTCGCCCTCATACCTCAACCTGATTGAAAGCGAGAAAAGGAACATTGGCGGCAGTCTGCTGATGCGTCTTGCCAGCGAGCTCGAGATCCAGTTGGAAGAACTGGATGGTGCGGCGGACCGGCGTCTGATCGACGACCTGGGTGAGATCGCGGCTTCCCCGACATTTCAGAACCTGAAAGTCTCTCCACAAAGCGCGAGCGAGCTGGTGGGCCGGCATCCGGAATGGGCCCGGGCATTGACGGTGCTTTATCGGACCTACATGGACCGGGATCAGACGGTGATCGCCCTGGCGGACCGGTTGAACCAGGATCCCTTTTTGGCAGCCGCCGTCCATCGCATGCTGACTAATGTATCTTCCATCCGCTCGGCGTCGGAAATTTTGGAGTCCGTCCCCGACATTGAACCGGACCAGCGTGAACGCTTTCATAACATCCTGCTTACCGAAAGCGACCAACTCTCCAGTGTTGCGGAAGGTCTCGCCGCCTTTTTCGATAAGGGTGTTGCACCGACCAGGTCGATCTCACCGAACGAAGAAATCGACGATTTCCTGCAGGAGCACCAGAACTACTTCCCGGAACTGGAATCCGCCGCCGAGGTATTGGCGAGCAGTCTGCAGCTCAGGGAACAAGGTATTACAACCGCGCTCTCCGAGCTGATCGAGCAACGTTACGGTGTTACCATCACCTACGCCGCACCCGGATCGAAACCCCAAGCAAATCAGACCTCGCTGAAGGGCGTAGCGCATGACAAGAGAATGGTTCTGGCCGAAGCCTTGCCCGGCCCCACCCGCCGTTTTCTACTCGCACGCACAGCAGCAGAACTGGCGCTCGCCGAGACAATTGACGAGATCATTGAAAAAAGCAGCGTTCTGACCAGCGCAGAGGCCCGGCGCCGGGCGACGCGGGTGCTGACGTCCTACTGCGCCTCGGCCATGCTCCTGCCATACGACCGCTTTCTGGAACAGTCCATCAAGCTACGCTATGACATCGAACGTTTGCGCCACAGCTTCGATGTGAGCCTTGAGCAGGTCTGCCATCGACTCATCACTCTGCGCAAACCCGCCGCCGAAGGCATTCCCTTTGCCTTCATGCGTGTGGACCCTTCAGGCTACGTCTCCAAACGCTATGCCCTGCCAGGATTGCCAATCCCACGCTATGGTGGTGCCTGCCCGCTCTGGCCGGTTTATCGGGCGTTTCAGACTCCGGGAATGGTCAATTGCAATCTAGCGGCCTTTCCCAACAATGACCGTTTTCTCTTCGTCGCCTGCGCCGTGGAAAAGGGCGCCAGCGCCTATGGGCAACACCGTCCCCTCCTCTCCATCATGCTGGCATGTGAAGCCCTTTATGCGGATCAGACCGTCTACGGCGACACCCTGAGCACCGGCGCCAGAGACCAGGCGCTCGCCGTGGGACCGACCTGCCGCCTCTGCACACGCGAAGACTGCGGCCATCGTCAGGAAGATCTGATCGTCGCAACGTGACCGCTATACCTGCGCTAATGCTGTTCCAGCTCGACCACGTTTTTTGGGGTCGCGCGCAGAACTCCGGCACAGCCATCGACTAAAAGCCCCCAACCGATCAAGATCATCGAAGTTCACCGATCCTCAATCCAGCCCCCCCCATTAACCCATATCACGCTCGACAACGCCGGTGAGACACCCGACGGCGCCGGCAGCTTTGCGGAGTTCGAACATGGGGGTTTCGATAACCTCGATACCAAGATCTTCATACCAATTGCGTGTAAGGTCATTGCCCCCGGGCATGAGGATCTTCCCCGGCCCCAGTGTGACGAAATTCAGCGCCCGGTTTGCCTGCGCGGCATCGACATCCGGAAGGAATTCCACCCGGAATCCCTTGTCGCGCAACAAAGTAACGGCGGCATGCGGCGTCCGGCGTGGCCAGGCAATTGCCAGATCCCGGTCGGCGATCCGCATCATGCCCATCAGATGCATCGTTCCGTAGGGCATATCGACGGCGGTCAGGTTAATCCCGATATCTCTGCAAAGCTGTTGTATCTGCTCTATCGCCGCCTGATTGGTCCGAAGCCCCCGCCCGATGATCGCATTCCCGGCGTCCAACCAGATAAGGTCCGCGCCTTCAAAGGTGGCGGAGCCTGTGAGGGTTCGAAGAAGCGGCACCCGCGCGGCTGCCAGGGCCTGTGCGGTCGCAACCTCCTCACCTGCCCGAACGGTCGAGGCGGGCCGCGCCAGAATGGCGCCCTGGGGAGTCATCACGAAAAGGTCCGCGCAGAACATCCGGTTCGGAGTCGGTGCTTCCACCGCCGGTGTGGTCAGAACTTCGACCCCGGCATTTCTATAAGCCTCTGAGAGCTGATCATGCTCATCCTGCGCCCGTGCGAGATCCAGCGCCTCCAGCTGCTGCGCGGCGTTGAAGTCATTGACCGCGATCTCACTTCCTGGCCTGCACAACAACACAGTTCGAAGCTGCCGCCACTCACTGTCGATCCCCCCGCGCCAGAGGGAACCGACCTCCTGGTCATGGCGTGCCGTGCGCTGCGACCAGCCGGAACCGCCGTAAGCGGCACTGTTGAAGCTTGAAGCGTCGGCCAAGTTCCTACTCCCGGTTTCTGCCCGATGTGAGCTGAGTGAATACCCAGACTTCCATGTCTACAGCCTGTTAACCCGGGTGTGGAGGTTTTTCATAAAACGCTATCTCTATCGATTGCTCGGGCCACCGCATCAGGCGTTCGGTGGAACCTCACTTTAAGCATCACCCGAATCTCGACCGATCCTGGATCAGGTCCAGGGTCGATGCAGAGAGATGTTTCTATTGTCCGTCTGACGCAATAGACTGAAAGAAAGGTCGCAAAGGCCTGCTAAAAAAATAAAGGGGATCTGGGGAAACGCCGTGGCCACCAAGGTATTGATAGCCGAAGACGAAAAGAACATTGTCGAATCGCTGAGCTTTATTCTGAAGCGCGAAGGCTATGAAGTTTCAGCGATTTTTGACGGTGGTCAGGTACTGGAGTCTCTGACCTCGAGTCCCCCGGATATCGTGATTCTCGACGTCATGCTGCCGCAGACCAATGGCTTCGAAATCCTGAAACAACTGCGTGGCACACCGCAGATTGCGGCCCTGCCGGTGATCATCATCACGGCCAAGGGCCAGGCCCAGGACCGCGCCACCGCGACCAATCTCGGCGCCGACGTCTTCATGAGTAAACCCTTCTCCAACAAAGACATCGTGGCCGAGGTCAAGCGCCTCACGTCAGTTTAGTATAGCTCTCTTCAGCGTCTTAAGTCGTGACGAAGGATGGCCCCGCCCCTCCCGGCTAATCATAAGATACTACTGTTGCAGGCTGGCAAACTCAGTACTGTTGGAAAGCCCCCTTAGGACAGGGTCGCCCTGGAGTTCCCGGCTTATCCACCTCCAGGCCACATTCTTCCATCATTTATTCCAAATCGCGGCAACCGGAACCTTTGCAAAAGTGCTGACAACGTTGTGCGGAAAACCTAACGCAATCGGTGCGGCAGAGTCAGAACGCCTTTGCCATCGTTATTGCCAATGTTGATTAGATCCTCGAGCATATCGTCAATAGGATCTACTCCTTGAGCATCTTCTATCGTCATAGACCCGGTGGATTGCTCTGTTGCGCCTGGCTCACAGCGAACAACTATCGCCCTTGAACAAAAGTAGCCCTTTCCTTCCGGGTGCTTTCGCATAACCAGAGCACCGTTCTGGGTGCCATTGAATTTATGCCGGATAACCATAAAGAAAGGGTAGTTGTCATCGCCTTCGTTCCCCACAAAAAAGATGAATGCGCCGACTAGATAGATCGCGCCTTCGATGTGTTCAACGTGATTGATTGTCGCTTTTTCCCGATCAACGACATTATATTCAATTGAGAACGATAAGTCGCTGTTTGCAATGTGTTGAACGGTCAGATGTCCACGCGCGATATGAAGCTCTGAGTCGCTACAGTCGTTTTCATTGAAGGCATAGCGATATATGTACGCCCCGTCCTTGAAGTTCGCTGCGATCTTTTCCAACACAGTTTGGTTGGGGTTGGCAAATTTCCTTACCGGATTTTCAGTGTGTTCGGCGAGCACCGGTTCTTTGATGTCGAGGTCGGGAAAGAACGGAACGATCACATGTTTGAAGAAGGGGTCGGCTAACGTGAAGCCCCTACGCTGCGCGTGATAAGACTCTGAGCACTTTTTAAAGCCATTTGCTTTGATGACATCATAAGCCGTCTGATTAAGACTGTTCCTGTTGCCTCTACGCACGTTTTTCAACGTATCCTCAGGCAGTTTCTTTCCATTGTCATACTTCAGAAAATCAGTGAATTTTGTTCCCTGACAATGGTGCAGATACTCGACAATCTGCACAAGAGTTAGCTGATCAAGATCCATTTACGCCATCCCCCAAATACTTGCCTATCAGTTGCCTCGCATGAAGGGCGAGACTGTTTGCTGATACCCCGTGACACACGAAGATACGCGTAAATACCCTGTTTTACACACAATCGCGAGTCAACCGCCGTTTCGGTTGATAAAAGCATCAAGACAGGTATTCGCGTGTAAAACACGGGCGATTTTTTCCCCCGTTACCTGCTTTTTTAAACTTTAATACTTTATTAACCAAACAAGCGCGAAGGAGCCAAAACGCGCGTCAATAAATTCAGAGGAGGAAACAAATGAAGCTCAGGCCAAGGAAATCTCCAGTGCTATCTGACTGGGCATCGCATGATTCTCTGTACCTGAATCTGGACGTTCCAAGATTGGTGGCAAAGGAACTTGCCAAGGTTTTAGTGAGCGGTAATACGCTGTCTGAAAACCCCGAACTGAATGAAGTTTTCAAGACTGTTCGCGGCGCAGCAGCCGATTTCCGTGCTACGACTGATCAGAAGCTGGCAGAAGATACACGCCAGCCCGTTAGCGACCTCGACAAGGTCCTCATCCGCATCGCTGATGTTCGAGATATCGGGCAGGGCGGCCTACTAGATTTTAGTGCGGCCACCAGTTACTGGGTTGGTAGCATGGAAGCGGCTGCGTCTCGCTTTGAACAGACGCGTGATCTCTTCCGCATTCATGAGTATCAGTATGGTTCCAATTTGTCGGCTGGTAAAATCCGCCGGCGTGCCTGGCTCACGTCTCTTCTTTCCGGGGTGGCAGATGGGGCAATCCTCGCTGGATCTCTTATCTCAAGCGGCAATCTCCCCGGTGGAATCGCAGGCGGCATCGGACTTGGTGTCGCAGTAACCAGCGGAACAGTAATGCTCGGCGCCTCAGCCGGCAGGTCTCTGTCCTTCATTCGCGCCGCTCAAGATGACGGCTTTAAGAGCGCCCTTCATAAGACCGTCGTTGGAGCCTGCGGTGGGACAGCTGCTTCACTGGCTCTTGCCATGGGCGTTTTACGAGCGGGATGGGGTGGCCTTACGTCTCCAGGGTCTCTGGTGATATTCGTTGTCAACGGAATCGTCTTTACGCTCAATGCAAGCGCTTGGGCCAGTGTGGCAAAAGAAGATCCTGAACACGAGCGGCTCTTAAAGGATCGAGAAACCGCCGAACAGCAGCTGAAAAGCCTGCCATCAGACGCCTACGTTGCATTGGACAAAATTCTCAATGCAGCTTTGGCCGATCTCGACCGGTTGGTTGAAGATATCAATGCTCTCTATGAACAAGCTCGGAAAGCTCGGCAGTTCCTCAAACTGCGCATTCCGCAATACCTGCGCGAACGTGGACGCGCCCGGGCAATCGCCGAAGCTACCGTTGCCAGAGGTTTCAACGAAACTATCGCGCAATTGGAAGGACGGGCGTTGCTTCCTGAATACATGCAAAACCCTCCAGGCTTCGAGCGCGACTGGGCCGAACCATCGCCCATCGCTCTGGAGGATTATGAGGCGAGATTTGCGCTAATCGAAGAGGGAATCTCGAAAATGCAGCAGAGCGTGGCAAATATGAAGGACGAACTCCGCAAATCTCATGCAAGCAGTATCGAAAAAATTGACGCGGCGTTTGACGGCCTAACGCGTCAACTCCGGATCAAGACGGTTTGCGCCAAGACACTGGCGTCTTCCGGTCAAGAGGAGTTCTTTTTTGTTAACGCGGGAGGACAGTAGCATGGTTGATTTTCGACACACATCAACGACTGCGATCAGTCGTTCCGGCAAGAAGCGCTCAGTGACTCCAACCGGTTTATCGAGACGAGAGTTGCTGCTTGCCGCATGCGCTTTTGTTGTACCGACGGTCACAATCACCGCCGTTTTTGGGTCCGACATTATCACCGATGCCGTTGAAAGCGTGATCCCCATCGGCCAGAAGACAATTCATATCTTGTTGACGGACCCAACAGACTTATTGGTCACAACCGCGCGTCAGAAAGCTGAGGTGCTGCGGATACTCAAAGAGGACCAGAAACGGCTCTATCGTCCTGGCGACCGGGTGCTTGTAGCGCGCCTGACAAAAACGCCCCATCGCCCGGATGAAGTAATTTTTGACGATGTAAGTCCGGGAAATGCTGACAGCGCGAATCCTGTCTTCGAAACGGCAAGCGAGCTGGAAAGAGCCTGGAGTAAGTTTGCGCCTGGATTTTATGCGGCTATCGAATCCGGACTCGACCCGATGAAACATCCCGAGCAGACACCTTTGTTCGAAGCCATCGAAGACCTCCACAGTTATGCCCTCCGTCAGATCGGGCCAGACGACAGGGTTCGCGTCTGCATAGTAAGCGACCTTCTCGTCCATGTTGATGGTGGATTGTCGATGTACCTATCGCCCGGTCACCGGCAACACCCATTGAGTCTCCACGGAAAGGCCAGCCTGGAGCGAAAAAAAATGCCGAATACGAGGGTTGAATTTCTTGCCATCGAGCGTCGAGGGCTTCGCTCGCGGATGGGTCAAGACATGTTTGTGGCCCAAAGGGAAATTTCAGACTGGATGATGGAGTACTTTGAAGAGAGAACGCAAAACACGGTTGGAGTTACATGGCTATAGCGTCGCCCCCTTGCGAGACCTCGGCAGCACTGGATTTACACTTCAGGCGCACACATCGTCGAGGCTCCAGCAACAGGCCTCATACCTAAATCAGGAGTAGCACACAGGAGAAAACTATGTCGGTGAGAACATTGGTTTTGACAACTGGATTTGTGGCGCTCGCCACCCTGTCATCTCAGAGCCAAGCCAAAGACGTTTCGCTCTGCAATGGATCACCCGTCAAGGTCTTTACGGCGGTTGGTTTCAACAGCGGCCAGAAAGCCGTTACGAAAGGTTGGTATTCTCTCTCGCCGGGCAAGTGCCGGACATGGAGCTATTCAGGAACTGACTTCTATTACTACGCGGAATCGCAGAGCCGCCTCGCTCGGTGGTTAAATGACGGATCTCCAATGAAGTGGGACGGCTGGCACCGGCGTTGTGTCAACTACGTAAATGCTTTCGAAAAATATGGCACCGGGAACTGCGACCAAGCACACCGGTTTTCCAAAGTGGTACTTCCGCACGATCAGAATCGCTTCACCCTTTACGAACAGAACCATATTGGGGTGCAACTGCAACAAGTTCCCTCGCTACGTCGTTCATTGCTTGGGCGTATGGAATTCGAATCGATACTTCGTTCGAACAACAAACGAGAGGCACCCTTTCAGTTAGGCATAGGTATCGCGAATCACAGGCAGGGGGTTCGTATCGAAAAGGTCTACGCAGGCATGCCCGCCGAAACAGAAGGACTGGAAACCGGAGACGTGATCTCTGCACTCAATGGCTATCGGATCAGAAACGTGAAAGACCTACACTGGATAATGGACAACGTTTCGCTGTTCCAGTCAGAACCTCTTCCAATGTCGATCGTAAGAGATGGCCAAAAAGTTTCTGGTGCGATCTCACCGCTCTTTTACGAATTCAATCACAAAGACTACGACCCCAACGGTGGATTTGGAACGTTCCTGTGGTCCACTGTAAACGGCATAGCTTTTGGCTTTGGAAACGAACTGGGTTGCGGTGCAGCACACGGCTTAGCCGAAGGTATAAGCTCGCTGCTTCAAGACAGAGATTTCAAAACCAGTCAGACAGCAGACGAAGTCTCTGACTGCTCAAGCAGTCTCAACCGGGAGCTTGCGAAGAACGAGATCCTCTATGAGAAAGCGGCCACTGCCGGATTTTGGGCAAGCTTACTGGCTCCCGGAATTCCTGCCGGAAAGCTTCTCAAGGCAGGAAAAGGCGTACCTCTGGCAGCGAGGTCCAGGTTTGTTGCCCGCTAACCCAAATATCATCAGCAAAAGGAGTCATAATATGAAAACGACAATCATAATTTTCGCGCTGGTCTCGTCCTTGACAATTTCGGGAGTTGCCCACGCAGGGAAGTACGACAAGACTCTCAAAAGCGTTTTTGGTGCTGGCAAAGCGGCCACGTCATTTGCGAAGACAAGCCCCAAGGTTGTTGGCGTTCAGGCTGGCCGGGCATCAACACAGGCGGGATCATTCTCACGACAATTCAACAGTTCGTCTTCGAGTCTGAAAACCAACTTCAGCAATGCAAACCAGGCGAGAAGCTACCAGTCGCCAATGCGGGATAGTCTCGGAAACCTTCACAGCGGGACCACAAAGCTAGCAAATAATCCTGGCTATGCTGGGTTCAGGTTCGAAAGTCGGCAGTTGGTTACGCCGACCGGACAGAAGTACAAAACCACAAACATCATTGATAGTAAGAGTGCCATCATAGCGCCCCAAAGTGGTAAGGGTTACCTCACAGGCAACGCTAACACGCGGTTTGGAAAACAGTGACAGTGTTGTCAGCTTGACGGGTGGTCTTAGCGCGGGTCTGTTACAAGTGTACCGAACAGGCCACGATCGTCGCGGTTCGCCAGACCGTCGTAGTTACTTCTTGATCTTGACGGAACGTATTGCAGGGAATGCCGTGATCTGTCTGGCCTTGATAACCAAAGCATTCAACGTAACTTCATGGACCCCGGCAACAAGAAATAGCTCACCGCCTTCCGGCTAGCCATAGGAAACTACCTCTGGGTGGCCGATAGGAGGTTTGGGCCGGCACCGCAGAAGATCGATCAGAAGACCTCTGAGGATTTCGTCGGTTTCCTCACTCAACCTCCCAGGTTCCGCCGTCGTGCAGCAGCGCTGAAAGCTCGTCCCGCGAGAGCGTGGTGAAGTGATTGCGGGCTTCCTGATCCGACCCATAATCGTTCACCGGATCGCAATAGAGCACACCCAGCGCCGTGGGCAGATCGCCGCCTTCCATCGTCGAAAGCGCGCAGGCCAGCGCCCAGTTGGTTTCGTCGTGGATGCTTGCGAGCTTTTCAGCATCTCCACCGGCTTCGGTCAATTCCATCCGGCCGTTGCGGCTGTCGAAGACCAACCCCTTGTCGCGTTCCTTACCGAAGACCAGCGGCTCGCCATGGGCAACGCGGACCGTCTTTTCGAAGGATTCCGCCTTGGTGGCCATCCCCGCCCAGACCGCATCGTTGTAAACAATGCAGTTCTGGAAAATCTCGACCAGGGACGCTCCCTTGTGCGCCTGCGCGCGGGTTAGAACCTCCGGCAGATGATCCAGCAAAGTATCCGCCGAACGGGCCACAAAACGCGCGCCTGCGCCCAGAGCCATGAGCGCCGCATTGACCGGACGATCCACCGAGCCACCCGGTGTCGAGGGCGAGCGGGTGCCGACAGACGAGGTCGGTGAATACTGGCCTTTGGTCAAGCCGTAGATCGCGTTGTTCAAGAGCAGCAGATTGAGGTCCATGTTCCGGCGCAGGGCATGAAGCAGGTGATTGCCGCCGATGGAGAGAAAGTCTCCGTCGCCGCCGACCACCCAAACATCCAGGTTCGGATTGGCCAGCTTGACCCCGGTCGCAACCGCGGGGGCGCGGCCATGGATCGTGTGGAAGCCGTAACTGTCCACATAGTAGGGAAAGCGCGCGGCACAGCCGATGCCCGAGACGAAAACCACCTCGTGCGGCGGACGGCCGATCTTGGCCAGAGTCGCGCGGACCGATTTCAGAATGGCGTAGTCGCCGCAGCCCGGGCACCAGCGCACTTCCTGATCGGTGGTGAAGTCCTTCGCGGTCAATACCTGGTTCATGACGCGCCTCCTTCGGTCTTATTGATCGCGGCCCTGATCGCCGCCTTGACGGTCGCGACCTTGAAGGGCTTTCCGGTCATCTGGTTGACACCTTCCGCCGGGATCAGGAACTCCGAACGCAGCAGCCGGCAAAGCTGACCAGAGTTCATTTCCGCCACCAGCACATGGTCGAAGCCGCGCAACAGGTCTTCCAGTCCCGGTGCGAGGGGCGAAATGTGACGCAAATGGATATGCGCAACCTCTAGGCCCTCGTCGAGTAACTCCTTCACCGCCGCATTGAGCGCGCCGTAGGTGGAACCCCAGCCGACAATGGCGACCCGCCCGCGTTCCACGCCGCGCTCGACCTTGATCGGCGGTAACATCTCGGCGATCCGCGCGATCTTTTCGGTCCGCAGGTCGGTCATGGTCTGATGGTTGTCGGGGTCGTAGGAGATATGGCCGCTTCCATCGGCCTTCTCGATGCCGCCGATACGATGCTGAAGCTCCGGTGTGCCCGGGCGGACCCAGGGCCGTGCGAGCGTTTTTTCATCGCGCGTGAAGGGCTGGAAGTTCTCCGGATCGACCCGGAAGTCAGGCGCGATATCGGGCAAGTCAGCCACATCAGGAATGCGCCAGGGCTCGGCGGCGTTAGCGATGTAGCCATCCGCCAGCACCATCACCGGCGTCATGTAACGGATCGCGATTGCCGCTGCATCCAGCATGGTCTGAAAACACTCCGCCGGGGTCGCGGGCGCCAGCACCGCGATGGGTGCTTCGCCGTGACGCCCGTAAAGCGCCATGGAGAGATCGGCCTGCTCGGCCTTGGTCGGCATGCCGGTGGAAGGTCCGGCGCGCTGCACATTGACCACCACCAGCGGCAACTCAGTCGAAACCGCAAGACTCAAGGCTTCCGACTTCAGAGCGATGCCGGGACCCGAAGATCCGGTCACGCCGAGCGCGCCGCCATAGGACGCGCCGATGGCCGCCGTCGCCGCCGCGATTTCGTCCTCGGCCTGGAAGGTCACGATGCCTTTGCTGCGCAGGGCCGCCAAGGCATGCAGCAGGCCGGAGGCCGGTGTAATCGGATAGGAGCAGTAGGCGACCTTGATCCCGGCGCAACAGGCCGCCGCCGCCAGCCCCTTGGCCATAGCATCGATGCCGGTGATGCTGCGATAGGTGCCGGGCGCGAAGCTGGCTTCCAGCGGTTGCCCGACCACATCGCGGCCGATTTCCATGGTCTCGCCGAAGGCATGTCCGGCATTGAGCGCCGCCAGGTTCGCCGCCGCAACTTCGGGAATCCTGGCGAATTTCTCGGTAATCCACTTCTGTGTCTCGGCCCGCTTGCGCCCGAACATCCAGAAGGTCAGTCCCAGCGCCCAGAAATTCTTGGCCCGGTCGGCGACTTTCTTGCTGGCGCCGGTGTCCGCCACCGCTTCGCCGCAGCGTCGCGCGATATCGATCTTTAGAACCTGATAGGTCGCGAGGGTATCGTCCTCCAGCGGGCTGACTTCATAGCCCGCCTTGGCCAGATTGCGCTTAGTGAAAGCCCCCTCATCGAGGATCACCAGACCTCCGTCGCGCAGATCCGCCAGATTGGTTTTCAAGGCCGCCGGATTGAAGGAGATCAGCACATCGACTGCATCCCCCGGCGTCAGAACCTTCGGACCGCCGAATTGGATCTGAAAGGCCGAAACCCCGAACGTCGTCCCCACAGGGGCACGGATCTCGGCGGGAAAGTCCGGAAAGGTGATGAGATCATGACCGCTAAGGGCGGCGGATTTCGCAAACTCCGCGCCGAGAACCTGGACACCGTCACCGGAATCTCCGGCAAAACGGACAACGACCCGTTCGGGGGCCGCCTGATCATGGCTTCCCTGATCATCGATTGCGGCTGCGGCCTGACTACCCATGAGCAGGCCTCCTTCTCACATCTTTCAACAGCATGCTTTCCACCTCAAAAGCCAGCTGGCGAACCTTGCAGCGATGCCGTGACCGCCCGACCGGCTGTTCAAATTCCAAATCGCCTGCTCCCTGCGTTGATCCGGGAACACGGCGATATCTTCACCTCACTCAATTCTCTCGTTCGCCCGGCCTTGCGGCCTAAGCGACACTTCAGACTTACAAAAACCAACTCTATAGTCAGTTTCGCTCCTGTCCTTGATCCAAAGCAAGCAACGCCTGTGCAGATCAGCCCCAGCCGCCGCGCATAGAGCGCGCCCTGCAGCCTTTGCAGAGCCAGGACACGAGCAAAACAGCCTCACAATCTCGCTAGCATACTAATGAGATAAATTACGTCATTCAATCTATATTTTGGCTGTTTTATGGGATTTTTCGAAAAATATGTTTTGCTATTTTTGTGTACGAAATACCAAACAACTTACCGATCCCGTAACGAAACACACCACAGTCCTAGCGATCACTCTAAAGTGAAACCGATAATCGCGCGCAGACTGCCAGCCACAGACACAGGAGTTGGAAATGACCGTCAAACGCATCGTCACCAACATCTCGGCCCAAGACGTGACGGCGGCCCATGCCTTCTATCGCGATCTGCTTGGACTGGAAGTTCTGATGGACCAAGGCTGGATCGTGACCTTCGGATCCGATCAGCGCGCGCAGGTTCAGATCAGCGTCGCCAGTGAGGGTGGGTCGGGAACCGACGTGCCGGATATTTCAATCGAGGTGGATGACATCGACGAGACCTACCGCCGCGCCAGGGCCGCAGGCTTTGAAATCACCTATGAACTCACTGACGAACCCTGGAATGTCCGCCGCTTCTATGTTCGTGATCCTCTGGGGAAACTCATCAACATCATGGCGCACAGTAAATAGCCAGTACGGACGTTAAGCGCCGTAGAGCTTGCGCAGCAAACGGATCAAGGTCGTGCGTTCCCGGATATTGAGGGGTTTGAGGGTTTCCCTGGAAATCTGCAAACCCAGGGGGATCGCGGCGCAAACCGCCTGCTCGCCGTTTTCGGTCAGCTCGACAAAGTGTTTGCGTCCGTCATCGGGATCGGGCCGCCTAAAGGTCAGGGAACGTGCGGTGAGCCTGTCGACCACCCCTTTGATGGTCGCTACATCCATAGCCGTTTGCCGCCCCAGCTCATTCTGCGGCAACGGCCCTTTCTCATAAAGCTTTGCCAGCACAGCAAAGCGCGTCGGAGTCAGGTCCTCCGGCATGAGGTCAGCGAAGACGCTGCCGTGTTTCTGAGACGCGACCCGCAGGATAAATCCAATCTGATCCTCCAGGAGGTAGTCAGACAGCGCGGCATCTTCGTCAGTCGTTCCTGCAGCCTCGTTTTTCATGCTGCTGGTGTTACACCCTTTAGACGCCCCACCTCAAGGCCGCCGTATGGACCGGGGCATCCCAGTAGCCGAGCATCTCGTCATCCACCTTGGTCAGTGTGATCGAGCAGCCCGCCATGTCGAGTGAGGTGCAATAGTCGCCAACCAGAGACCGCGCAATGGTCAGGCCGCGTTCCTCACAAATCCTGCGCGCAGCATCGTAGACCAGGTAGAGCTCCATCAGCGGCGTTCCGCCCATGCCATTGACCAGCAGCAGCACTTGATCGCCCGATGACAGCCCGCCATCCTTGCAGATGGCCTCGATCATCTCGGCGGCCAGCGCGTCGGCCTCCAGCAGCTTCACTCTGCGCCGTCCGGGCTCGCCGTGAATACCGACCCCCATCTCCATCTCGTCTTCGGCCAGCTCGAAGGTCGGCTTCCCGGCGGCTGGCACCGTGCAACTCGTCAGGGCCACACCCATGGTGCCGCTCGCTGCATTCACCCGATCCCCCAGGGCCTTGCAGGTTGCCAGGTCCGCACCCGCTTCCGCCGCTGCGCCGACGATCTTCTCGACAATCACCGTGCCCGCGACCCCGCGCCGGCCTTGCGTAAAAAGCGAGTCTTCCACCGCAACATCGTCGTTGGTCAGCACCGTGTCCTGATCGCCCTCATGCATCTCCGCCGCCATCTCGAAATTCATGACGTCGCCGGAATAATTCTTAACGATGAAAAGCACACCCGCCCCCGCATCGACAGCCTGTGCCGCCGCGAGCATCTGGTCGGGCGTGGAGGAGGTGAAAACCTCGCCCGGACAGGCCGCATCCAGCATACCCTGGCCGACAAAGCCCGCGTGCAGCGGCTCATGCCCCGAGCCGCCGCCGGAAATCAGCGCAACCTTGCCTTTGGGTGTGCCGCCCGCGCGCTGAACGAATTTCGGCTCCCAGTTCACCGAAACAATATCGCTGTGCGCCAGTCCGAAACCCCGCAGACTATCGGTCAGGGCACTATCGACGGAATTCATCAGCTTTTTCATTTTTTGCATTCCTCCCTACAGGGCAAAAATCAGCCGCCGCTATCAACCGCCCTCACGCGCAAGAGCGATCATTTTAGCGGCGATGTCCTCAATGGCCTCGGCCAGACGTTCCTGTTTCCCAGGATCTTCGAAGTCCGGCAGTTCGATCATGACAATGCGCTTCCCGGAAACCTCCTCGGATTCCAGCGCAGCGGCCTGGTTGGGGTGCGCGATCCGGTAAGCGTCCAGGAAGCCGGCACGCTCCTCCGGCGAGAAATGGCAGATCTTGAAAATCGAGGCGACATGTGGGGCAGGCAACGGCACACGTAACGCCGGATTGGTGATCTGCGAGACGAAACTCTTATGGGTTCCCAGCGCCTTGGCAATGCGCTGACGGGTCCCGGAGGGCCGCCGGTCGATGAACTCCCGCAGGATCTGTTTGTAGGTCGCAACGGTCTGGTCCGCTGCAGGTTTCGCCCCCCCGCTATTGCGGTTGGCTGGCCGGGGACTGGCGGGCTTCGAATCAGCCATACCGCCGCACCGCAAGCTTGACCCGTCCTACCTGCGCAGGCGCAACCGAAAGCCGCCGCAAACCGCAATCCAGCAGATCGGGTATCCTTTCGGGATCCGACGCCATGTCGCCGCAGAGGCTAACCTCGACGCCCATCCGCGCCGCAGCCTCAACCGTCCGGCGGATCAGTTCCAGAACTGCCGGATTCTTTGGATTGGCCAGCCTGGTCACCGCGGGATTATCCCGCGCACAGGCCGTGGTGTATTGAATAAGGTCATTGGAGCCGATCGAAAAGAAGTCCACCTTGAAACGCTCCGCCGTCAAGGCAGCAGCAGGTACCTCGACCATCATACCAATTTGCGGGCGGGCGTGTGCAACCCCTTCGGCGGCAAGTTCGGATAGGACAGCATTAAGCAGCGCCCGAACCGCGTCCACTTCTTCCGGCACGGTCACCATGGGGATCATAATCTTGAGCGGACCAAGCGCTGCAGCTCTGGCGAGCGCACGCAACTGCTGCTTCAGGACCTCAGGCGTTATGAGAGACAGGCGCACACCGCGCAGCCCCAGAAAAGGGTTACTCTCGTCATCGACAGTCACCCCGGGGATCGGCTTATCGCCCCCTGCATCGAGCGTTCGGATAATCACCGGACGTCCCTCGGCCCAGGTCACGAGATCACGGTAGACTTCGTACTGTTTTTGCGCGTCAGGAAGCATCCCGTCGCTGAAGAGAAATTCCGTCCGCGTCAGACCGATTCCATCACACTGCGCAACCGGCACCTCAGCCAGAACCCGGGGATCGTCCGCGTTGATCAGGATCTCGACGTGCTCGCCGCGCGCCGTGGCTGCAGCCTCGCCAATCAAAGACCGCGCCGCCGCGTCGTCAGCCTTGCGGGCGTGCAAACGGCCGGCGATTTCCTCAAGGGTCCCGGGTGTCGGTCCGAGGATCAATCGTCCGCTCTCAGCATCCAGCACAGCCGGGCAGGCCTCCTGCAGTGTCTCAAGCGCATCTTCCAATCCGACCACAAGCGGAATACCGCGGGCGCGGGCTAGAATGGCAACATGGCTGGTCGGGCTGCCGCCGCAAAGCGCTGCACCTCGGTAAACGCTCCAATCCAGTTCCAGAAACCGCGAAGGTGTCAGGTCACGGGCAACTATTATGTCGCCATCCAGTTCGATCCGCGCAGGCTCCTTACCCTGCAGAACGGAGAGAACCCGGTCTCTCAGGTCAAGAAGGTCGTCGGCGCGCGCCCGGAAATAGTCGTCCTCGCCCTCGCGGTACTCGACGATCTCGCCGTCAATGACTCTCATCCAGGCCTGATCCGCAGGTAGCCCGGTCTCGACAGCGGCATAAACCGGCGCCAGCAGATCCTCATCTTCGAGAAGCGCGGTTTGAAACTCCAGAATCTCTGCACCCATCTCGTCCTGGGACTGGGCCAGCTTGTCGAGCTGCTCCGAGGCATGCGCAATCGCCTGCACGAGCACGCCACGTTCTTCCCCGGGCGACCCCGCAGCCCGATGCACATGCGCTGACGAGACCAATGGCACGGCACGGCCCACAACAAGGCCGTCCGCTGCGCAGACGCCTTCAAGAATGCGTTCGCCCGAAGTCTCAGTCATGGTCCTCATCACACATCACGATCACATCTACTCGGCATCAAAGTCGCGCTCGATCAAAGCAACCAGGGCATTGACCGCCTCGCTGGCCTGCGCCCCCTCTGCCCGAACGAAGAGAATTTCTCCACTGCCGGCCTTCAGCTTCATCACCGCATTCGGCGATTTGGCATTGACCCACTTACCCTCTTCACCCGCCCGAATCTCGACCGTCGCCTCGTGTGTTTTAGCAAGCTTGGTCAACTTAACCGCAGGACGGGCATGCAGTCCCGTTGGATCCAGAATCTTTGCCTGTCCGCTGGCGGCAGGTTGATTGGGATCAGCACTTTCCGCAGGTGCATCGGTCATGACAGAAATTCCTCCGCGGTCGCGCGCACCTCATCCAGACTTCCGCCGCCCGCGGCTTCCGTGGCCGCCATCACCGCGCCTTCAACAATCGGTGCGTTGCAGATCACGATCGCGTTCTGGCGCTCTTCATCCATCATTTCGATCGCCATTTCGCTATTGGTTTCCGCGCCGCCGAGGTCCACCAGAACCGCCACGCCCTGGGCGCCGAAGACCGAATCAATCGCGTTGTGAATAGTGGCCACGTCGGTTCCCAGGCCGCCTTCGGCATTGCCACCGCAATAGGCAACCCTGACTTCATCACCGACCATCTCCCGCACCATATCCGCCGTACCCTTGGCGACGTTCGGCGAGTGGGACACGATCACGATGCCAACAAAATTCGACATAGATTTACTTACCTTCGATGATGTCACAAACGGCGTGGATCAGCAGTGCCGAGGAGCGCGCACCGGGGTCGAGATGACCCATCGAGCGTTCGCCCAGAAAGGAGGCCCGCCCCTTTGTCGCCTTCATATCCTTGGTCGATGCCAGGCCCGCATCAGCCGTGGCCCGGACCGCCTCCACGTCAAGGGAATCAGCCGTGGAAAGCAAAGCGGCGACCGGCAGCAGGACTTCCAGCATGGTCTTCTCGCCACCCTGGGACTTACCCCGTTTCATCACCGCCTCGACACCGGCCTGAAAAGCGCCTGCAAAATCACCGAGCGAACCCGGTTCTTCCGGCATCGCCTTGCCCATGGCCATCAGCAGCGAGCCATAAAGCGGACCCGACGCCCCGCCAACCGACATCACCAGAGTCATCCCGGCTTTCTCGAGCGCCTTGCCGTCGGGCAGTTCAGCTATGGTGTCAGCAGCGGCGGCTATGGCTTCAAAGCCACGCTTCATGTTGATCCCGTGATCGCCGTCGCCGATCGCCTGATCCAGGTCGGTGAGCTCCTCCGCATGGGCTAAAATCTCCGCATGCGTGCGGCTGATCACTGCCTTGATTGTCTCAGGTTCCATAAACCGCCTCCTCACTCACGACCGTCTTGACCGGATCGACCCGCTGACCGTCCACATCGAAAAACAACACCGCACCCTCTCGTACGCCGATGCCAATCTCCGCGCCTTCTTCCAGGCTGGCAGCATCGCCGAGCAGGGCATGCAGGTGTCGCCCCGCCAGTTCAAGCAGAATCACCGTTTCGACTCCCAGGTGCTCGACATTGACCACCTTCGCGACCGCGCCCTCGCTCTGATTCAGAACAATGTCTTCGGGCCGGATCCCCAACGTGGCCGCCGACGGCGGCACCGATGGCAGATCCAACATCCCCACCGGCATCAGATTGATCTGGGGACTGCCGAGGCGCTGCGCCACATAGACACTTGCGGGCGCCTCATAGACTTCACGCGGTTCACCGACCTGCACCAATCTGCCCTCATCGAGCACGCCGATCCGGTCCGCCAGTGTCATAGCCTCAAGCTGGTCATGGGTCACGTAGACGATTGTCGCACCCAGGTCCCGCTGAATGCGTTTCAGTTCAACCCGCAGGTCCTCCCGCAGCTTTGCATCCAGTGAGGACAAGGGCTCATCCATCAGAAAAACCGTTGGATTGCGCACCAGCGCCCGGCCAATCGCGACACGCTGCATTTCTCCGCCGGAGAGCGCCGTCGCCGGATTCTCAAGCTTGTGATCGATGCGCAGCAGCTCGGCAATCTCCTGCACCCGCGTCTTGATCTCTTCCTTACGCAGATTCTGACCTGGTGCCTTCAAAGGAAACGCCAGATTTTCAAAGACGCTGTAATGCGGATACAGCGAATACTGCTGGAACACGAAAGCCACGTTGCGCGCCGAGGTCGGTGTCTCCGTCACATCCAGGCCGTCTATTAAAACGCTCCCTGCCTCCGGCTTTTCCAGTCCCGCAATCAGCCGCAGCGTTGTGGTCTTACCGGCTCCGGTCGGCCCCAGCAGCACCACGAACTCACCGTCGTGGACGGTCAGGTCGAGTTCCGCAACCGCCTGCACACTGCCAAAGCTTTTGGATACGGCCTTCAGGGCAATTTCAGCCATGCACGCCTCCCGTGATGAGCGCACTCGCAACCGCCTTGTCGGTCCGGGAATCGAACACCACGATCTTTTCAGAGTCGAAGTTCAGACCGACGGTCTCACCATCATTGACCCGCACCGTGTTGGGCGCGCGTACCCGAAGGCGGCCTGAGTCCGTATCGACCGTAATCAGCTGTCGGGTGCCCATGTATTCGACCGCGAAGACACGCCCGCGCAGCGCACCCTGGTCTGAGATGTGAATGTGTTCCGGCCGCGCGCCCAGAATGGCTTCAGACGACGTCAGGTCTTCGTGCAGACGCGGAATGGCGATGCGGGATCCGCGTACCTGCACAGCTTCGCTACCAGCATTCAGCCCGCCTTCGCCTGTGATGAAGTTCATGGAGGGCGAGCCGACGAAGCCCGCGACAAAGCGTGTTGCCGGACGGGCGTAGACCTCCGAGGGCGGCCCGATCTGCAGCACCTCCGCATTGTTCATGATGCAGATGCGGTCGGCCATGGACATGGCTTCGATCTGATCATGGGTGACATAAACCGTGGTCGCCTTGACCCGCAGATGCAGCAGACGCAGTTCCTCGCACATCAGCTCGCGGAACTGAGCGTCCAGCGCCCCCAGTGGCTCGTCCATCAGAAAGGCTTTGGCCCGGCGCACCACGGCCCGGCCCAGCGCCACCCGCTGCCGGTCGCCACTCGACAGACCGCCCACCGGTGACTCCAGCAGATGATCGATCTGCAGCATGCGCGCGACCTCTTCGGTGCGTTCGCGCACCTCCTTGCGGGGCCGGCCCTCCATGCGCAGCGGGAAGGAAATGTTCTTGCGCACGTTCATGTGGGGATAGAGCGCAAAAAGCTGGAACACAAAGGCGATATCCCGCTCGCCGCCGCGCCGGGTCGTCACATCCTCCCCGTCCAGAAAGATCCGGCCCGAGGTCGGCAGTTCCAGCCCGGCGATCATGCGCAGGGTCGTGGTCTTGCCGCAGCCGGACGGGCCCAGCATCACGAAGAACTCTCCGTCCTTCACCGTGAAGGAAGAGTCCCGTACGGCGGTAAAGTCGCCGAAGGTCTTGTGCAGGTTTTCAATTCTAATCTCGGCCACGTGCACCTACTCCGGAAAATGACTGACGATGACGAAGCCGACCGTACCGGTCAGGATCACCGCGAAGGAATAGCTGAAGAGATCGATCGAGAAGGGCTGCATCAGCATGAAGATGCCCAGCGCAATCAGGAAGGTCGCAAAGTTCTCCCAGGGTCCGCGCCGGAAGAAGCGGCTTAGTCCCGAGGGTCCGTTTCGATGTTCGCTCTGCAGGCTCATTTGCGCACCGCTCCAAAGGTGATGCCCCGCAAAAGCTGATTGCGCAGGAGCACGGTGAAAAACACAATCGGCAGGAGAAAGAGCGTCGTTCCGGCAGCGACCGCAGGCCAGTCCAGGCCGCCCTCGCCAATAATGATCGGAATAAAGGGTGGCGCTGTCTGCGCGTTGCCGCTGGTCAGCAGCAGGGCGAAGGCATATTCGTTCCAGGCAAAGATCAGGCAGAAAATCGCCGTCGCCGCGATGCCCGAACGCGCCTGGGGCAGCACCACTTTCCAGAAGGCCTGCAGCCGCGTGTAACCGTCCACCACCGCGGCCTCTTCGTACTCGCGCGGGATCTCATCCATGAAACCCTTCAGCAGCCAGACCGAGAGCGAAACGTTCACGGCGGTGTAGAGCAGGATCATACCCAGCGCTGTATCCGACAGCCCAAGCGTCCGGTACATCAGGTAGATTGGAATGGCCACCGCGATGGGCGGCATCATGCGCGTCGAGAGAATGAAAAACAGCAGGTCATCCTTCAGCGGCACCTTGAAGCGCGAGAAACCGTAGGCCGCGAGCGTACCAAGAAAAACCGCCAGAAAGGTCGAGCCGAAACCGATCACCACCGAATTGAAGTAGCGGTCGAGAAAGCGCGACGGTCCGACGATGACCATGTTGCGTTTACGCACAATCTCGTCGTACCAGGTCTCGGCCGGGCCCAGGTTTTCGATGTATTCCTCGGTCTGGCGCGAGCGGGTGGTGAAGAGGTTCACATAGCCTTCCATGCTCGGCTCGAAGATCACCTTCGGCGGATAGGAAATGGAATCCGGTGGCGACTTGAGACTGGTCGCCAGAATCCAGACCAGCGGGATCAGGGTGATGAGCGCATAGGCGACCACCACCAGTCCGGCGAGCCACTTGCCCCGGCTGGAACTCTCGACCACCGAATGGGCAGTTGTCCCGATGGTACCTGTTGTCGCGGCGGCGCTCATTGCTTCACCTTATTCAAAGCTTTGACATAGATGTTGCCCAGGCCGAAGACCGTGACGAAAAGAATCACCGCGAAGGCAGAGGAATAGCCGGTCCGCCATTTCTCGAAGGCCTCGCGTTTGAGATTGATCGAGGCGACCTCGGTGATCGAGCCCGGCCCGCCGGACGTCAGTTCCACCACCATGTCGAACATCTTGAAATTTTCGATCCCGCGGAACAGCACCGCCAGCATCAGGAAGGGCATGATCCGGGGTAACGTGATGTACCAGAACTTCTGCCAGGCATTGGCCCGGTCGATTTCGGCGGCTTCGTAAAGGTACTCCGGGATCGAACGCAGACCCGCCAGACAGAGCAGCATGATGTAGGGCGTCCACATCCAGGTATCGACGATTATGATCGACCAGGGCGCCAGATCGACCGAGCCGATCATGTCGACCGGCCCGACCGCGACGAAGAGATTGATGATGTAGCTGAAGATACCGGTCTGGGGCTGATAGAGATAGGTCCAGAAGGTGCCCACCACCGCCGGCGAGAGCATCATCGGGATCAGGATCACCGTGGTCCAGAAACTCGCGCCCTTGAAATTGCGGTTGATCAGCAACGCCAGACTCAAGCCGATGACAACCTGGATCACCATGGTCCAGACCACGAAGTGCGCGGTCGCCTGGAGGTAGCCCCAGATATCCTCACTGCCCAGCAGACGCTCGTAGTTGCGCGTGCCCACCCATTCGATTGGCCGCCCGGGACGGTTGGCCCGGTAGTTGGTGAAGGAAAGATAGACCGTCCAGATCAACGGAAAGATGTTGATCGCGAGCAGCAGCAGGATCGTCGGCGAGATAAAGAGCCAGGCAATTGCTGTATCGGAAAGCCCGCGCACCTTCTGCACGACCACGCCGGGCGTGGCCCTTGCCACGCGATCCGTGAGGCTATCGCTGGGTCGATCCGTCATGAGCTGCTTCCAGAAGACATAGAGATTCCCTGGACCGGCCGGACGCAATGCCCGGCCGATCGAGTTTAGCGCCTCGTGCCTGATCGTTTCATTTCTGTTTCAAAATGAAGCGTGAATCAGCCTCGACACTTGAGAGGAGAGTGCCATTGCACTCTCGTCAAAATCAGGACTAGAGCTTACCGTCGTCTTCGAAGACTTCGGTCCAGTCGACGACCAGCTTGTCGAGCGCTTCCTGGGCCGTTCCCTGATCGGCGACCACATAGTCATGCACCCGCTTCTGCATGGATTGCAGCAACTCGGCGTAGGTCGGCTCCTGCCAGAAGTCCTTCACCCCGTCCATCGCCTTCAGGAAGTCCGCAGCGAAGGGCGCGGTGTTCGGGAAGTTCGGATCGTTGAGCACGTCCACGTGGCAGGAATAGCCGCCCAGGGACCACCACTTCTTTTGTACATCGGACTTGGCGAACCACTTGATGTACTCCAGCGCCATGTCCTTCTTGTCGGAATAGGCCACCACCGAGATGCCCTGTCCGCCCAATGTGGAGGCCGCGACCTTCTGGGAGGGATTGACGAAGAAACCCGATTTGTCGCCGCCCACGTCTTCATCCTTGGCGATGCCCGGGAAGAAGGCAAACCAGTTCATCTGCATGGCGACCTGACCGGACTTATAGGCGTCCAGATTGGCAACCATATAGGCGTCCGAATGGCCCGGAGGCGTGCAGCAGTCATAGAGGGATTTATAGAATTCCAGGGCCTCGGCGGCGTGCGGTGAATTCACGTAACCGGGCATGTCGTAGGGCTTATCCGGGTTTTCGTATTCAAAGCCCCAGGAATACATGGCCGCGGTCACACCCATGGTGATGCCTTCGGAGCCACGCTCGGTATAGATCCCCAGGCCGTAGACTTTTTTGCCGTCGATCTCGCGACCCTGGAAGAACTCTCCGATGTGTTTCACCTCGGTCCAGTTCTTGGGCACTTCAAGCTCATGACCATACTTCGCCTTGAATTCTTCGCGCAGTTCCGGACGGGCGAACCAGTCCTTGCGGTAGACCCAACCCAGCGCGTCGCCCATGGCAGGCAGCGCCCAATAGTTCGGCGTGCCCTTCGGCCAGGTCGAGTAGGCATGGACGGTCGCGGGCGCGAAATCGTCCATGGAGATGCCTTCTTTTTCGAAGAAGTCGTTCAGCTTGATATAGTGACCGTATGTTGCCGAACCGCCGATCCACTGGCTGTCGCCGATCAGCAGATCACAGAGTTTGCCACCTGAATTCAGTTCGTTGATGAAGCGGTCCGCAAAGTTGGTCCAGGGCACGAACTCGTAGTTCATGGCGATCCCGGTTTCGGCGGTAAAGTCTTTCCCCAACTGGGCCAGGGCATTGGCCGGGTCCCAGGCTGCCCAGCAGAGGGTCAGCTCCTTCTCCTGCGCCTGAACTTCCTGGGTGCTCATTGCCGTCACGGCCGTCACGCTCAGCGCAGCCGCGGCCAGACAGGCTCCAAATCTCCGCATGTTTTCCTCCCTTGGAGACCGGCTGTTTTTCTCCCGCTTCGGAGGAAACCCAGGATCGGTCTCTCGTTGATATTGTTTGGGGGGCAATTTTACTGAACTTGCGATGTCTCTTGCGTCGCAGGCCGACGGCCCCTTCTTGCCGCATTCTGTGCGTCGGCGAGAAAACACTAAACTTATCACTAAACTTTTGTCAAACATGTTCGATCCTGCACCGCAGCATGATTTTGCAAAAATTCCATTAAATGCGCTAAATTACAGATAGAATCCGGTTGTATCGTGGTAAATTTCCTTTGTTTAGACCTTTGCCTTTTTTAGGCATCAGGCACGAATCAGTTTAGTGATTAGACAAAAAGTTTAGGATTCGATCTTGCGTCGCGGAACCAGCACGAAAATGCCGATCTTCATGTGCAGCGTTTACTGCGCGATGAATTTCGACCATGGTTCCATCCTAGAATCACCAGTAAGGACTCCCCGGCATGACCACCTCGCCCGTCACCCTCGACGCCATTCAAGGCGCCTTTGCGCGCATCAAAGACAGGGTGCGGCGCACGCCACTGCTCAGAACCCGTTTCATTCGCGAGGAGCCGGCGCGCAATCCCATGATGGTCAAGCTGGAATGCCTGCAGGTCACCGGCTCCTTCAAGCCGCGCGGTGCCATGAATGCAGCCCTGCAACTCAGCGAAAATGAATTAAAACGCGGTATCGTCACCGCATCCGGCGGCAACCACGGTCTGGGCGTCGCCTATGCCGGTTGGTCACTGGGCACGCAGGCGGTCATCTACCTGCCGAGTTCAACCCCTGCGGCCAAAGCGGAAAAACTCCGGGCCTGGGGTGCAGAGGTCATTATCGAGGGCGCGGTCTATGACGACGCCAACGAAGCGGCCCTGGCGCGGGCGGAGCGCGACGGCCTGACCTACATTCACGCCTTCGCAGATCCGGCGGTGATCGCCGGGCAAGGCACCATGGCCGTGGAGATGCTCAAGCAATCACCGGAGCTGGATGCCATCGTCGTGGCCATCGGCGGCGGCGGCCTGATCTCGGGCATCGCCACCGCGGCCAAGGCCATCAAACCGGAGATCAAGATCATCGGCGTCGAGGCTGTCGGCGCCCCGACACTCTATGAAAGCGTGAAGGCGGACAAACTGGTCACCCTCTCTGAAATCACCACCAAGGCCGGCACCCTCGCCCCACGCCGCAGCGCAGAGCCGAACTTCGATATCATCCGCCAGCACGTCGACGACATTGTTCTGGTGACTGACGAGGAGATGCGTATGGCGGCGCAATGGCTCTGGTTCGAAATGGGTGTCGGTGCGGAACTCGCGGGCGCAGCCTCCCTCGCCGCCGTCCAGGCGGGCAAGCTGGCCGCCAGCAAAGTGGATCTCTCCGACGACGCCCTGATCGCCACCATCGCCTGCGGCTCGGGCTCGGACGGCATCAGCCTTCCGGCGTAAAATGTCAGATGCTCTCGACAGCGCGGTCTTTGAGCGGGTCCTGGAATTCGACGGCAAGACCACCGGCTCGCTCGAGGTAGCCTGCAAGGCAGCGGGCAAAGACTTCACGGAATTCGAACGCCTTTTGAAATTCGCTGGCAGCGAAGACACGCGCCTGCAGATCGCCGCGACCTGGGCCCTCCGCAAGCTGCTGGAACTGGGCGCGGAGATGACCGTCGAGCATTGCAACAGCTTCGTAAAGATCGCCGCCGCGCAGACCGCCTGGGAAGCCCAACTGCACATCGTTCAAAGTGTTCAGTTTATCCGCAATCAAGACCTGAACGCCCGGCAGCTTGCCGAAATCATCATGCCGTGGCACGCAGCCGAACGTCCCTTCCTGCGCGCCTGGACGCTGGACGCCGTCTGTCATCTTGCGCAACTGGATGCGGGCCTCAAGCCCGATGCCCGGACGCTTCTGGCCCAAAGCGAAGCGGACCCGGCCGCTTCCGTTCGCGCCCGGGCCCGCAATCTCCGCAAATCAATGGACCTCTAAGCCGTTCAGGTACAGAGAAGCCGCCGCCTTCCAAAGCTGTTTAGCTCGGCCAGCGGGTCTGGTTCATGCCGCCATCCGCTTGAATCTCGGCACCGTACATGAAGGAGGAATCCTCGGACGCCAGGAACAAGGCGGTCTTGGCCATCTCCTCGGGACGCCCGGCACGGCCAGCGGCAAGGACCTCACCAAAGACGGCGTACTGCGCCTTGATCTGCTCTGCGGTCATTCCGGTTTTTTCCAGCACCTGCGTCCTGACGGGACCGGGGCTCAGCACATTGATGCGGACATCGATTTTCGCCAGATCCGGCGTCAGCGAACGGGCGAGCGAACGGATGGCCGCCTTCGACGCATTATAGAGCGAAAAGCCTTCCATCCCCATTTCGTTCAGGCAGGAGGAAACCAGGATAACCGATCCGCCTTTTGCAAGCAGCGGCAGGGCATACTGAACCGTGAAGAAGCTTCCCTTAACATTGACGTCGAAGACATGATCGAATTCACCTTCCCCGAGCTCGGCAAACATGCCCGGTGGGGCGATGCCCGCGCTCGCCATGACGATGTCGAGGCGTCCGTAGTCGGCGGCAATGCTGTCGAAGGCCGCCCGCAGAGAGGGCAAATCGCTGACATCGCCGATCAGGGCAGCCGCGTCACCGTCTATCTGCGCAAGCGCCTCATCGGCCTTTGCCTGAGTGCGCGCCAGAATGATAACCCGCGCGCCCTGGGCCGCGAATTCCTGCGCGGATGCCAGACCGATACCGCTGTTGCCTCCGGTGATGAAGGCAATCTTGTTTTTGAGTCTTTGGGTCATGTTCAGGCTTTCTGGGAACCGCCGGCATCAACAGCTTTTGTTCTGCCGGAAAGCGAAAAGAGGTTGTCGAAATCACGCAACAGATAAAGGGCCGCAATGGCCGCGAGCATCGGCCAGGCCGCGAAGAACAGAAGGTTGGGTGACGTCCAGGGGTCCAGGTATTTAGGAAATGACGCAAGGGTCGAAACCAGATGGAAGACAAAGACCACTGCCGTTGTCCAACGCTTCTGGAAACCAACCAGGAAAGCGACGAGAACAGCCGCCTGAAGGGCCCCGAGTATGTAGGCAGCCGAGGTGCTGAGATCAGACACGCCATAGAAGATCCGAAAGATCGCCGCGGCGTGATCGGGAAAGAGAAACTTATCGATGGTCCACATCGCCATCACGAGGGTCACACCGAGACGAAGCCCAAGAAGCGACCAGGCTAAGGACGCCTGTGGAACGCTGACGGATTGCATAAAGAACTCCTACTACGCGTGGGTGCCGCGAATGGGGTAGTTGTTTTCGGGATTGCGGATGAAGGTCAGGCCCATCAGCAGGGATTTCAGGTCCGGTCGCGCGAAGGGCGCATTGGAGATATCGACAACCTGGAGCTTGCCCTCGGCGTTCACCACGAAAAGGCCCGGCTCCGCGAAGGGGCGATCTGTCTCCGCCGCTGAGCGGGGCTGCGAGACGTAGAGACCGAGGGTGCGCATTTGCGCGAGCGTCAAATCATAGCCGACTTCGAAATCATGCCTAACCTCCGCCATTTGAATCTCCGCCTTCTCCTGCGGATCTGCCGAGACGGCAACCACATCGATGCCCAGGGCATTCAGTTCCGGCAAGAGCGCATTGAGCGCCGAAAGATACTTGGTGCAGACCGGGCAGTGTTTGCCCCGATAGACGACGACCAGGCGCCAATCATGTCCATGCGCCGGGGCGCCAAGCTCAAGTTCACCTCCCCCCAGACGGGCGACGTTGATCAGAGGAAAGCCTTGTCCAGCCTCAGGTTTCGATGCCATCACGGCGATCTCCTTGTGTTTTGTAATGAACGTTATTAAATATGACCGCAGCACTATTCAAGGCATTTTGTAATGAACACTACAAAAAAATTAGGACGACCGGTGGCCTTCGATGTGGACGAAGCCTTACTCGCTGCCGTGAATGTTTTCTGGGCGAAAGGCTATGATGGCGCGTCGGTGAAAGACCTGACGGAAGCGATGGGGATCAACAGCCCTAGTCTCTATGGGGTCTTCGGCGACAAACGCAGCCTCTACCTCAAGGCCATCGAGCGCTACGCATCCAACGACGCCTGTGCGCCCCTGGTCGCCTTTGAGACCGAACCCGAGATCGCGGCTGCCGTGCGTGCGTTCATGGAAGCCGCCATCGGCTACGCCACCGAGCACGAGAGCGGCGCGCGCGGATGCTTCCTGACCTCCTGCGTCTCGACCAGCGCCGGAGAGGTGGAGGGCGTCGAACCTCTTCTGCGTCAGGCCATCGAGGAAACGGATGCGCGCCTTGCCGCGCGCTTCGACAAGGAAAAAGCGAAAGGCTGCCTGCCGGAAGACTTTCCTTCCCTTGAGCGCGCAAAACTCATGTTCGATCTACGCCAGGGGCATGTATTTCGCGCGCGGGCCGGACTCGAACGCAAGAGCATGACCGGCGATCTGGATCATCGGGTCAGAATGGTTCTTGCTTAACTGGGGAATTCATAAACGGCTATGGTTCTGATCGCCATCCGCACTTGATTTGCGTTAACAGTAAACTAAGCTGTCCCTTTATCTCTTGCCAAGGTTTCCTCAATAGTTCGAGCAAGAGTCTCCACAGCTAGGGCTGCTTCGCTACTGGCTTCATAGAGTAGGATTTCGATCTCGGGCAATGCCGGAAAACCCTCTGCCGGGCCCAGCACGCGAAGCTCCGGGGTCAGGGCGCTGATCGGAACGATGGTCACCGCCAGGCCGGCCGCAACGGCGACGTTGAGGCCATCCCGGCTTTCGCTGTTGTAAGCATGGCGCCAGCGCCGGCCAGACTCATCAAGCGACGCCAGGGCTGCCTTACGATAAATACAACCGGGTCCGAAGATCGCCAGCGGCAGAGGATCGAATTCCTCGACGGCCGCACCCCGCGCGACAGCCCAGACCAGGGCTTCGCGCCTGACCACCCGACCGCCGGTACGACCACAGGCTTGCGTGACAAGGGCAAGGTCGGCTTCGCCCGCCTGAAGAGAATCAAGCGCCTCCCAACTGCGTTCGCAGCGAATTTCCAGCTCGACCAGAGGGCAACTTTGAGCAAAGCGCGAAAGGATCCCGGGCAGGAAGCACATGGAGGTATCTGTAGCGCTGAAACGCACCCGGCCCTGCAAGGCATTGCGCCCGAAGGCGGCCAGGGTCAGATCGTTCAAGCAGAGCATGCGGTTGGCGTAGCGGCGAAAAGCTTCCCCCTGCTCCGTCAGCTTCACGATGCGCTTGGAGCGTTCGAAGAGCTGCACGCCGAGAATCGCCTCCAGCCGTTTGACCTGCATGCTGACTGCGGACTGCGCGCAGTTGAGACGCGTGGCGGCGCGGGTGAAGTGCCGCGTCTCGGCCACCGCATTGAAGGAGCGCAGAAGGTCGATACTCAGATCAGGGCGCATGATTATGTCATCATTTTTTCTGATTAATATATCATATTAATGCTCTTTCTTGATTTATAGATCTTTTCTAGAATCCGGTCAATCGCCGCTCATCCTCTGAAACCAAGACCGGAGCTCTCCCATGTCGCGCCCCCTGTGGATCCTCGTTTTTTGCGCCGGTGCCATCATGGCCATTTCCCTGGGGTTCCGACAAAGCCTGGGCCTGTTCCTCACCCCGATCTCGATGGATCTGGGCCTCGGGCGCGGCAGCTTCGCGCTCGGCATGGGGTTGATGAACCTGGTCTGGGGCGCGCTATCTCCCATTGCGGGCGCGCTGGCCGACCGCCACGGCGCGGGCCGGGTCGCAGCGCTGGGCGGGCTTTTGTATGCCGCGGGCTTGCTCGCCTTAACCCTGAGCGGCGAGGGCGGGCAGCTCCTGCTCGGCGGACTGCTGATCGGGGCCGGTCTGAGCGGCGTCGGCTTTTCCGTGATCCTGGGTACGGTGGGCCGGGCTGCGCCGCCGGAACGCCGCAGCCGGGCGCTCGGTCTGGCGGCCATGGGCGGCTCGATCGGTCAGTTTGTTGCTCTGCCCTACAGCCACTGGATTATTGACGGCATCGGCTGGCAGGCCGGACTCTTTGTGCTCGCGGCCACCTGTCTCCTGATCCTGCCCTTCTCGCTCGGCATCGCCGGCACGTCCCAGTCCGCCCTGTCAGCTTCGGCTGGCCGTGAACAAGTGGCGCCGGGTGGGAACCCACATCAGCTCGCGGGCCAGACCATCAAAGAAGCCTTGCGCGAAGCCTTCGGCGATCGGAGTTTCTGGCTGTTGAACACAGGCTTTTTCGTCTGCGGCTTTCATCTCGCCTTCGTCGCGATCCATCTGCCCGCCTATCTTGCCGACTTCGGCTTCGCACCCTGGCTCGCGGTAACGGCCCTGACCGTTGTCGGCATCTTCAATGCCATCGGCAGCTACGGCTGCGGCCATCTGGGCGAGCACTATTCCAAGAAGAACCTCTTGAGCCTGCTTTACCTTGCCCGCGCTGGCATCTTCGCGGCCTTTCTACTTGTCCCGACCACCGAAACGACGGTGATCCTCTTCAGCGCGGCTATGGGGCTTCTCTGGCTGGGCACCGTGCCCCTGACCAGCGGTCTGGTGGCGCAGATCTTCGGCACCGGCTATCTCTCCATGCTGTTCGGCCTGGTGTTCCTGGGCCACCAGTTCGGCGGGTTCCTCGGTGCCTGGCTGGCCGGATATCTCTATGACCTGCTGGGTTCCTACGATCTCATCTGGTGGGCCAGTGCTGTCCTCGGCCTGATCTCCGCCCTCCTGCACTGGCCGATCTCCGAGCGGCCCCTGGACCGCTCGGGACAGCTGGCAACCGCGTCATGAACAGCTGCTCTGCAAGACAATCGCTTGTGAAACATCTGAGCATGGTCTTTATCGCAGCTGCTCTTACCTTGCTGCTCCTGGGCGCGGTCCAGCTCTGGGCCGTCCGGGGTAACGCGATCCTGCTGGACCTGACCTTTACCGGCTGCTTTTGAAAAAGAAGCGACCATCCTGATCGCCGCACCAGCCCTTGCCCATTCCGTCCATGGCCGCGGCAAAGCACGTTCGATTTATACTCGTGGCACGTTTTGCGGGCACGCATCGGACTGAAACGCAAGCGTATGACGGGGGATCTGGGTCATCGGGTCAGAATGACTCTGGCTAAGAACAGAAGCTAGACATAACTCCAATTCAATCCCGCAAGATCTCTGCTGTGGACTGGCGTACAAATTGAGATCTGATCCTATCTCTATATATACTCTAAAGTAATGAAGTTACGGCAAGGGCAGTTCGCTAATGCACACTATGAAGTCAAAGCTCGGCATCGCCTTATTTTTAATTTTGTTTGGATGTGACAACGGAACAAAAAATACTCACCCGGAAAAAATGAACATTACCTATTATGAATCGTTCTACGGTTACTCTCATCCATTAAAACTAGCCACAAAAATAGATAAGGATAAAGCCCTTACCTCCAATTCTTATGTTGTTGGATATTATGATGATGCTGGCGTTTTGTTGATTGTAGAAAGGTATGTCGAGGGTAAAGTATTTTTTAGGCACAGTTATTCTTACAATGACGCCGGCTCTCTGGTGGAGAGAAGGAGTGTCAATGTTGAAGGCACTGTAGTTGTCGAGAAAATGTGACAGTAGCTCTGTGATCGGGGACAAGTATCATGTTGATGATCGGGACAATGCAATCCTGCTGGACCTGACATCTACCGGGTGCTTTTGAACAGCATGCGGTCGCCCAGGGGGACGCGAAAGCTGCGTCAGGCAATGACAGTAATGCCAGACCCGACGCAGCTCGCTTGTCCTTATGCCTGTAACTCGGCCAGCAGCTCTTCGAGCAGCGCCATACCACCGCCCCAGCCCTTGCCCATGCCGTCCATGGCAGCGGCGAAGCAGGCGATCTCGGCCTCGCTCGCTTCATGGGGCACCCACGTCAGGCGCATGGAGGTCTGACCGTTCTCCTCCTCGAAGGTCACGGTGGTCAGCAGCACGCGCGGCCAGTCCGGCATCATGGCGTTCGGGCTGTGGTTCCATTCCGCGTCGGCGGTGGAGTGCAACCAGACCAGCCGTTCCGGCGGCGTCACTTCGGTATACTCCACCCGCTCGTAGTGAGAATTTCCACCCCACTTCATCTCGTTGAGCCAGAGCCCGCCGGGCTTGACGTCCAGGCGGTGAACGATGGTCTCCACATTCGGCCCGTACCAGCGCGCCAGCAGCTTCGGATCGGTCCAGGTCTTCCACACCAGCTCGCGCGGTGCGTTGAAGACGCGATCCAGCACATAGGTCGGCAGCTCACTCATTCTCTCTCTTCCTTTTAGTGGGGCCTTCTATCAAGGCGTTTGCTTCAGCAGCGGACCTAAAGGTCTCGCGCCGTCATTTCTGTTTTTTCCGCTCAGCGTCTTTCAGTTCTTCCAGCAAGCCATCCAGTTGATCGAAGCTCGTGGTCCAGAAGCGCTGAAATTCCTCCAGCCAACTCACCGCCGCCGCCATGGGCTCGGCCTTCAGGCGCGCAGGCCTGCGCTGCCTGTCGATATCCCGCTCCACCAGCCCGGCCCGCTCCAACACCTTCAGATGCTTCGAGACCGCCGGCTGGCTCATCTCAAAGGGCTCGGCCAGCTCATTCACCGAAGCCTCCCCCGACGCCAGTCGCGACAAAATCGCCCTGCGCGTCGGGTCCGCCAGAGCCGCGAAGATCGCGTCCAGATTCTGGGGTTGCTTCGTATAACCAATTTGTTCCATAACTTATTAGTTATATAAAAGATCGAGCTTCGTCAAGGTAATAAACATTCCTGCGTTCACACCTCTCGATACAGGATATTTTTCCCATCAGCATTCGACAAACTTGTACGACTTTATGCCCTGGGGAAAGGCGTCATGCAGTTGTGCTACTTCACTGAAGCAAGACATGGCCTCGAAGCAATACGCGACGGGCAAACGGGGGTCTTCAAGCTCTGCCCGCTCGGGCCGGTAGATTTATCTCCGCCGTAAAAAACACAGGCCACGCCATCAATTCACTTAGCTGGAAGCTCGCTGGTGGCGCCACTCTTTTGCAGCGGTTAAGTTATCAACACCCTCGCGAACACGCGGATTACAAAGATTGGGCACTGGCAACAGAAACCAGCTTAATCAAAACAGGGACTCCAACAGAAGGCTTGTCGAAGAGAAGATGAAAGTAACATTGAATCAGCTTCGCGCATTTATTGTCGTTTCTCGCGAGGGATCGTTTACGCGAGCCGCAGAAATCCTAGATACTTCACAACCTTCGATCAGCACATCAATTCAGCAGCTTGAGTCGGCCCTCGGTCTGAAGCTATTCGACCGAAGTACAAAGGCGCTTCGCCTCACAAAAGCAAGCAAATCATTTCTGCCGGCCATCGAGCGATTAATGGCTCAGCTTGATGCGACCTTGTCCGATATTAACTCTGTTGCCGATGGCACGTCAGGCAACGTTGCGGTTGCAGTGCTGCCATCCATCGCAACAAACGTATTGCCGACGACAATCGCCAGTTTTTCAAACGCGTTTCCCAAAATTCGAATTGCGCTCCGAGACGACAATTCCTGGGGGGTTCAGGAAAGGGTTCGCAACGGCGAGGTCGATCTCGGTGTGGCAGGACGCACCGAGCATACTGACGGATTGCACTTTGAACGCCTGATCCGAGATCCGTTCGGGGCAGTTCTACATAAATCACATCCATTGGCGATGGAAAAAGGCCCGATAGAATGGGAAGAGCTCTCAGGCTATCCATTTATTTCCTTTGCCGCGGATACCGGGATCAGACCCCATCTCGATACCTTGGAAAACGTTCCGGAAAATATCGCGCTTCCCTGGATTGAAGTTTCGAATATCGCGACTGTTCTGTCTCTGTTGAATGCTAATTTGGGAATTGCCGCCCTTCCGGAGATGGCTGTGAGTTCAATGATGAGTGAAGTGGTTTTTCGAACCTTGTTAAACCCGCCTCTTTTTCGAGAGCTCTGTTTGATTACGCGGGCCGATCGATCACTGTCCCCGGCAGCGACACACTTTGTGCAGCATATGAAAAAGGCCATGCAACCCCAGTGGCTGACATGATGGGTTATTTTTGGATACAGAGAAGCTATTTACTTATAAAAAAATTATATAAATAGGTAATTTTTATTAAATTTTCACATTGTTTGCGTTGTGACACTGATCCCCATGGTTTCTAATTTTGCTATTAAACCTAGGGAGTCTTACAAAATGACCATCAGTTTCAAACGCCGGACGATGATTGCGGCTACCGGCCTGTTCACTTTGGCAGCGTCACTGTCTGTCGGAGCTGTTTCTTATGCGGACGATCCGGAATTTCTGAATATCGGCGGCGGTCCAAGCGGCGGCACATTCAATGTTGTTGCGACCGGGCTGGGTGACTTGATGCGCACAGCTTTCCCCGACAGTATCATCGGCGTGCAACCAGGCGGGTCTGGTCCAAACTTGCTGCGTGTTTCTTCAGGCGAAGCTGATTTGGGGATTACCTCCGCAAGCAATGCAGCTGATGCCTGGATAGGCAATGACCCTGCGACCCCGGACGCACCGATCCAGAATGTACGAGGGTTGATGACATTTTTCCCAAGTGCAATCCAGATCTGGGTTGATGCGAACTCAGACATCCAGTCCATTGACGACTTGATTGGCAAGCAAATCAGTGCTGGTCAACCTGGTCAAACATCGTGGAATGCTTTCACAAACCTGCTGAATGTTCATGGGATGACCATTGAAAACCTGGAAGCAAATGGGGGCAAATTGCATCACCTTAGCTGGAAAGAATCTCAAGAAGGGTTGCGCAACGGTCAACTTGACGCCGTGATGTGGGTCGCGCTGTACCCGCACTCGACCGTTCTGGCCACAGAAACCGCGCGTGAGATCCGTGTCCTTTCATTGGATGAGGCTAAAGTTGACAAATATCTTGCTGAACATGGTAGCGGTTTTGAAAAGGTGACACTGCCTGTTGGTCTCTATCAGGGACAAACTGAAACAGCGACATCCGTCGGCACTAAAACCTTTCTTTTTGCCTCAAACCAAATGTCCGACGAAATAGCCTACAAGGTGACATCTACGATCTGGAACAACCTCGGGAAATTCCAGCAGACCCACGCCTTGCTTCAATACATTTCTCCTGAGACTGCAGGCCGCGGCATGCTGGCACCAATTCACCCAGGAGCAGCCAAGTTCTATTCCGAACAAAATATCCCGATGGACGAGCCTGCTCTTAAATAGTGCTGCTGCGCTCCCGCAGTTCCGGCTGCGGGAGCATTCCATTTCGAAAGCAGGCTTCTCGAAAAGAGGCCTCTGCCCAAAAAATTTCCTGAATCACATCAAATGCTCAGAGAAGCTGATCTCGTGAAAATCAAAATCGAAACTGTTATTGCGATTTTAGCGGTTGCAATGGCGCTGTTCCATTTGGCTGTGGCTTCACCATTTGTGCTGATTCCAGGGCTGGTGTTTCGAGGCGTGCATCTGTTGTTCGCACTCATTATCGGATTTCTGATCTTCAGACATTCCAGCGCGGGGTACCGCGGGATTTTAGACGGTGCTTTTATCCTTCTTTCGATTACCTGCGTTGGATATCTGATCTATTTCCACGAAGAGATAGTTGTCCGTCCTCCCTGGACCCAGACCGCAACACCCGCAGAGTTGTTTGTGGCTCTTGGCACAATTTTCGTCGTACTTGAATTGACCCGCAGATCCCTAGGCTTGGCTATCACCGGCTTGTGTGTGGTCTTCATATTCTATGGCTTCATTGGGCCAGAGTTACGCCATGTGGATTTCCTGCGTCCGCTTGCCCACAAGGGCGTTGGTATCAACCAATTCGTCGACCAGATGTATTTCAGCTTCGAAGGAATCTTTGGTGTGGCACTGGGCGTCTCAACCGACTTCATTTTCCTGTTTGTGGTTTTTGGCGCGCTTCTGCAGGTTATCGGAGGTGGTGATTTCTTCGTAAATGTCACTAAATCGGCCACCGGTTCGACCCGAGGCGGCCCTGCAAAAATGGCCGTCATTGCAAGCGCTTTGATGGGAACCATGTCGGGCAGCTCGGTGGCCAATGTCGCTACCACCGGCGCAATCACGATCCCGATGATGAAAAAACTAGGGTACCCAAAAGCATTCGCCGGTGCTGTAGAAGCGGTCGCCTCTACGGGCGGACAGATCACCCCACCGATCATGGGAGCCGCAGCCTTCTTAATGGCGGCGATCTTAGGCATAAGCTATCAGGAAGTCATTACCGCAGCAGCTTTGCCAGCCCTTCTGTTTTTTGTCTCCCTGTTTGTCGCTGTCCACTGGGAAGCTTTAAAGCACGGTCTTCAACCACTTGAGCGCAGCAAAAAAGGCGCAACTTGGCGCGAGTTTCAGGCCGGTTGGACATTCCTGATTCCACTGTTTGTGATTATGACGTTTTTGATCTTGGGCTATACCCCAAGTCTATGTGCATTCTACGGCGTGGTTTCTACGTTGCTGACGCCCTTTATACGCCGCTCAACGAGAGTTTCACCGAAAGTTCTGGCTGCTGGGCTCGAAATTGGCGCACGCGCAGCGGTCACCGTCGCGATTGCCTGCGCGTCCGCCGGGATCATCGTTGGCATTGTTCAGATCTCGGGTCTCGGATTTCGCTTCAGCAGTCTTGTGGTCTCATTCGCAGATGGCAATCTTCACATCGCTCTCATCCTCGCAATGATCGCCGCATTTATCTTTGGTATGGGAATGCCAACAACGCCCGCCTACATTATTCAGGCAACATTGGTCGCGCCTGCATTGGTTGAACTTGGCGCCCAGCCTTTAGCCGCGCATCTCTTTGTTTTCTACTTTGCGGTTCTTGGGCAAATCACGCCTCCTGTCGCGGTGGCCGCATTTGCTGCTGCGCCTATAGCAGGAGCGAGTTCGACAGCGGTCGGTTGGCGCGCGTTTGCGCTGGGTATTCCAGCCTATGTGATCCCCTTCTTGTTTGTCGCCAACCCGGAACTCCTGGGCCAAGGGGACTGGAGTGCGCTCATCTTGGTGCTCGCCCGATCCGGGATGGCCATTGTCTGCCTCTCTATCACAATGACCGGTTGGTTGGGTAACCGTTCGCTCTCCTGGTTTGGCAGGAGTATTTTGTTTCTGGCCGCCGCGCTTCTAATCGTCCCAAGTCCGCTTCTAAATTTCGCAGCCGTGGCAATGATTATCGCTATCTGGGGCACACAAAAATACAGTCGGAAATCTATAGAGAGTCAACACGTTGAGCACTGATATCCCCCAACCCGATGTGCCGCCCAGCGCTTGCGTGGACTTAGCGGCAATCGCTCAGGCTCTACCAGAACCAGAGGAGACTCAGTTCCCCTATGAGCTGCTAACTATCCAGGGAAAAACGGTGTTCCTAGCTGGCCAAATTCCAAAGAGAAACGGTGGCTTGGTCTATGAAGGAGTCGTTGGAGAAAAGATCACGGCAGGACAAGCCAATGAAGCTGCGCGCATCTGTGCGGAACAAGCGCTGGCGTGGTTGAACCGCTCCGCTGGTGGGCTGGAGAATCTTGATCGTTTCTTACGCCTCACTTGTTATGTCGCCCATCAGGACGGGTTTGATGGTATTTCGGAAGTCGCAAATGGGGCCTCCAGATATCTTATCGAAATCCTCGGCGACAAGGGACGTCACGCCCGCTCAGTCATTGGAGTAAAGAGCTTACCGAGAAATGCGCCCGTCCTGATCGAGTGTACCGCCGCATTGCGCAACCCGGTTGGAAGTGTTTGAGCTTTGTGCGAGTCCCTCGTGGTCGCCATTTGAGTGAGTCACTTACGGGCTTTCTACGCGCTGAAAATATCTTTGCTCTCCATGCCACGCGCCATCGTCGGCTAAAAAGACGAATGCGTTTGTCGTCTACCTGAACGATTTTTGCTTTCTGGTTGGGAGTATCGATCAACCGCTTTACTCCGGAATATGGTGGCAAACTGCCCTCGTAGCCCGAGAAAAAGGGGTCAGATCTGAATTTATGCGTCAGCCTTTAGTGCAACCCGCAGAATTCGAGTCTCTATCCTATACGCCAGTTCCATCATCCCAGCTCGCCTCAGCCCTCGCGCACTTCGTTCAGGAAAGTATCGACCGCCTGTTTCAGATTGACCGCCTCAACCGACAGGCCGTCCGCCGCGGACTTCATGGTCTCCGCCGATGCGGCAGACTCCTCGGCGGCGCTGCGCACGCTGTCGATGTTGCGGGAGACTTCCTTGGTGCCGTTTGACGCCGCCTGGATATTATCGTTGATCTCCTGGGTCGAGGCATCCTGCTGCTCGATCGCCGTCGAGACGCTGGCGGTCTTTTCGTCCACGGACTGAATCCGACCGAGAATATCCAGGACGCTGCTGGCCGTTGCTTCGGCGCTGGACTTCACGTCCGCAACCTTCTGGGAGATTTCCTCGGTCATCTTGTGGGTCTGACCGGCAAGAGACTTCACCTCCGTCGCCACCACCGCGAAGCCCTTTCCGGCCTCGCCGGCGCGCGCCGCCTCGATGGTTGCGTTCAGGGCCAGCAGATTGGTCTGCTCCGCCACGTCGTTGATGGAATTGATCACGCTGTCGATCTCATCCACGGCGCTTTGCAGGTCGGTCAGCTTCGTCTGCGAAGTCTCGGCGGACTGGGCGCAGGCCTTAGCGGTCTCGGCAGTGTCCGACACATTAGAGGAAATTTCACGGATCGAGGCCGAGAGCGCTTCGGTCGCGTGGGCCGCCGTCTGAACGCTGCCGGAAGCTTCCTTCGAGACGGAATCCATGGCCGCGCTGCGTGAGGTGGTCTGCGCCATAGTGTCGCTCAAACCGGAGGCAAGGCCCTGCATGTCGACGGCGGCGCGCTCGACGGCGGAAACCACCGAGCCGACACGCTGATCGAATTCGTCGGCCATGCGCGTCATCTCTTCCCTGCGCTCGGCGGCCTGACGCTCTTCCTTGGATTTCTGTTCTTCCTCCAGGCGCTTGAATTCCAGCGCGTTGTTGCGGAACACCAATACGGCCTTCGTGATTTCGCCCACTTCGTCCTGCGATTTCACCGGGGGAATCTCGACACTCAGATCGCCCTCCGCCAGCTTCAGCATGTCGCAGGTCAGATTGCGCAGGGGCATGATCGAGCGGATCGCCCACCAGACAAAGCCGAGGCTGATCAGCGTTGCAATACCGGACAGCACCATCATCATGATCGCAAAACGCGAGGCGACCATATCGACATCGGCGCCGACCATCTGGTTCTTGGCCTCTTCCAGATCGATGAACTGATTAATGCGCGCCAGCCAGGTTACCGCCGCGGGACGGGCGTGTTCCATCAGGACACGCCGCGCCTCCTCGCCCTGGCCCGCTTGCTGCAGAGAAATCACCTGGTCGAACAGCGGCAGGGTCTCGGCCTCGATCTCCTTGATCGACGTCAGGATCCTGCGCTCATCGTCGCCCATCTCCATCTGCGCTTCGAAAAGCGCATCCATGTTCTTCGCAGCCGTCGCGTAATCAGCAGACAGCCGCTCGATTTCGGCCAGCACCGCCGGCATTTCGCTTGGGTCCTGCAGCAGGGTCACGTCCCGCACGGAGATCGCCCGATCATGGACAGACCCCCGGAAGTTGATCGCGTAGCGCTGCTTGACGGAGTTCACATCGTTGATGACGCGCAGGGAGTCATTGATCTGATTGACCTGCGAGATTGCAATCACCGTCAGGCCGATCATCAGCAGGATCACCGAGCTGAACCCGAGAACCAGCCGCGTTTTGATTTTCATGTCGTTGATCATCGTCTATCCCCAAGCGACTGCAGCCGCATGTCTATCCGTCAGAACCCGCGGGCAGTCCGCTGAGATCCCCGCACACACCTGGAAGTTTCAGGTGCTTTCGCGATCAGATAGAACTACGAGACAGATCTGAAAGAAGAATTAAATTGAGGCAATTGCCCCCTGGATTGTCAGTAATCGTGATCAACGATAACGCCATCATCCACATCAATACTGCGTGAACGATCAATTACCCATAGTACTTTTTGAATATAAATCAGGTCAATTGCAAAACCCCAGTTTAAATAAACATCGTATATATCAAACTGCGATTTAAAACGCGTGACATTGGAAAATTCTATTGCAAATGCGTAGACATCACGTACGGAATAGAGAGTATTGCGAGCTCCTACATCTATGCCAATCACTTAACAGAGGACATGCCTTTCGCCGTACAGCCTGCTGCCTGGCCGCCCCTGAAATCCGCGCCAGGACCGACGCCCACTACACCGCGATGCTTGAGGCCTTCGAGAGCGCGCTCAACAACGCAAAAGAACGTGGCGAGGTGGCCCAGGATTTCGACACGAAACCTGTCGCCGAATATCTTCTGGCCAGCGCCATGGGCATCCAGGTCTTCGTCCGCAGCCGCGGCAGCGTCTCATCGGCCAGCGCCCTGGGACGAATCGCTTTGGATGTGGTCGAAGCATGGCAGCGTGACGCTGCAAAACAAAACAAGACCCCGATCAACTACTTGCGCAGCAGGCCAGCCTCTTTAACAGGAAAATACTTGATGTGGGAAATGTTAAAGCCGAGACGACCATAGCAGTTTTCAAGAACAGACATAAACCGACTCTCACAGTCTACCTGAACCTCATACCAGCCGACATTGGCGTCGAAAAAATCCATGCGTTTCCCGCGCCTCTTTATTGCGGCGACAGAGTGATTTTGCGTTCTTCCGTTGCCCATCGCTCTAAAGGTAATATAGACCGAACTTGGGTTTCTCTTATTGTCGTTCCTCAACCAGACAGTCATGTTGTCTGCGAGATTACCCGGGCAATTAGGTAAATCTAATGCCTCTATCAGACCGATAGACTTCAGATAATCCTTGTAGCTGCTTCCAAATTCACTTTTGAAACGGTGCTGACCAATAACACCGCGAATAATCGCTTGGTCACAAGCTCCATTAAACACCCCGTAGTATTTTAGAAACTGCGCGCTCAGCGCAGCACATGCACCATCCTGGGATGAGACCAGTGCATTATTGTTTATGTAAGAACCTGCCTTCAACTCATGTCCGTCGAGGTTTCCGATCAGGTTTGTTTGTTTAAATTTCATTTTCTTGTCTGCGTACATCTTCAATGGCTGAAAGTTGTGAACCATTCGTCTCTCCCATGGCTGCCTGAAACAAAACTCCGAGTCGTCTCCGCAGTGCGGCGTTCTTTCAGATGAATGGGCTCAAAGGGATACTTCGTTGCAAATGACCTGAATCACGGCTCCCAACGACGCGGAGCGGGCTCAAGTGACAAGGCACACGCCTTGTACTTTTCGCTGGGTGTTCAGTATGCCGCAGATGAATCCTCACGACGTTGCGCCCAACCCATGTAAATCAGAACTCTAGTAATCTAAGTTGCTGAGATCTTCCAATATTAGTTTTGGATCAATTGATACAAAAAAAGTATCGCGTACAGACAAGCCGAGTCAGACCCTGAGATGTGCAGAAAGCACCGGCCACTTGAGGCACAAAAAAAGCTTGATGGTGTGGGCACCCCTCCTGTGACGTCATCCGTATTCCAGACTGAGGTCAGTGAAAGAACTTCAGTCAAAAAGGAGGAGCGTCCATGGAGTACGATAGCATCATAGGTCCGAACTGCTCCTATCATCCTGCACACAAAATTAGACCTGAGCCAGTTCAATCGCCTGGTTTGGGTAATCGTCGATCGGTCCCATTCAATAGCGTCCGCTCGTTTCTTTTGATGCTTTTTTTGTATCAAGTGATATAATTGTAGTATTGGACAGTTATCGTACCTGCAAATATTATCCCCCTCATTCGGCATGTAAGGTCTCTCTCAATCCCACCGGCTGGCGCTTTAGCGCAACTCCGATGAGAGGGAAAGTTGGGGCGACCCCAATTTGTATTTCCGTGAGTGACTTACTGATGTGACCGCAGTTGGAGTTAGGTCTTTATTTATGCATAAATCCGAGATTAGAGTGCGCACAAAACAAGACCTGACCCTACAGAAAACAGTAAAACGAGTAGCTACCGTAGCGGCGAGTCACACACACAAGGGTATCACCATGTCTATTAAAATGTTAATCGCCTCGGCGGCTGTAGTATTTTTCACCGCGTTCTCGGGGACATCTGTACAGGCCGTGCCAATCACCTTGGGTGACGATCAATACCTGATTTCGACTGTCGAAGGCGCTTACAACGATTTGCTACCCGACCTCTCCGACACGCCGTGGTTTTCTTCGGTCAGCCTTGCACGAAGCGCTGTTGAGCAGGCAGTTCTCGGGTCTGACGTGCTATTTTCGTTTAGCGCGGGTGGTCAGTTCGGGATCGGCTACACCCGTCTAACGAGTAACGGCGGGACAGCCTTTTTCTATAACCGTCAGCTCTTCGATCTTCCATTTTTTACAACGCGAAATACCTTTGCTGTTGCGTCACTGGTATCGCCGCCAACCCAAGTACCTGCACCCAACACCCTTTTTCTAATACTGAGCGGCATGGGCTTAATGCTTTTTGCCGGTCGATTACGGCGCGCCTGATGAGACTATAGGCAGAGTCAGGTCTCGAATTCTGCAGAACACATCTGTACTCGACGCACAAAACAAGACCTGACCCCGTTCAATAGATTTAGTTCCATTAGTTGTGAAAATGACCATTTTTGAGCGAGGTCATCCTACTAAACCTGATCCAGATCACTCCAGGTCGTCTGCCCCGATCGCGGTTTCACTTCCGGGAAAAGAGTTCCTTCGTGAAATCGAGACCGCAGCGGGAACATTTCCGGCGCGGCCAGCTGGTTTCGATAATGCTGTTCAGTTTAAAAACTGACCTCCCGCATTCGGGGCACTTGATGCCGCCCCAGCTGAAGGAAAAAATGAATAAAATAAAAAACGCGGCAAGAAAATACAGAATGTTATCCTGATAGGCCGAGACGAACAAACCGCCGAAAGCGATAAAAGAGGAGGCAAATACCAAACTCCAGGCAGCTCTGTATATCGTCATACGTTACGGGTGACTTTCAGTTCGCGAAAAACTCAAAAATTATAGCCTGAATGACAAAAAAATAGGAATCCAAAAAGTGAAACCAAGGCTCCATATGTTCATAGCGCGCCAGGATATAGCGCACAAATTCGGACCTGCCACCGGACACTGAGATCATATTGAGATGACCATCGAGATCTACATAAACTGCGACGGAAACCCGGATAAACCTGAAGTGCAGATTTCAGGGTCGAAAAAAGCCTTGAAAAACTTTGGTGTGCTTCTAAACACGACCGAAGATTCGTCAAGACTGGAGCTCCCGACCTGCAATGACGAGCACTATCCAGTGCCCTTACGAAGCATCGTATACAGTGTACGTGAAGCCAAAGAAGACTGGGCTTACGTTTCTATCAACAAAGAACAGCTCTATCTTACCGGGACAAAGCACACCTTCAACAAAATTGGCGACTCGTTGTTCAATTTTTTCGATGAAGATGCAGAGGTAGGCGATCATTTTCATCTGGATTATTACGAAGGCAATGACGTGTTGGCCAAAACCAATTGTTACCTAATTTTTGTGTGCGATCGCCAGTAACTGCTGCCTGCTTCAATCATCAATGCACAAAATCGGACCTGACCCCGTTCCTACCTCAATTCGAAAAACGCAGCTTCGTCATACACTGAACAATACCTCACACGTGCAGCCTCAAGCTTAATTTTCTTTGAGTTCATCGACGCGTGCCTCCAGGGCAAATCCTGACAGCTAAATAAAAAAGTGAGGTCATGTTGAGTTAACCCGATTATACGTCTTGAATGATGGGATCATGTGTGGAAGGTCCGATCAAACCTGTCAGCGCAAGTCAACCTGCGACAAACCATGCACCCGCGCTTGTCTGTCTTGCCGACACTATCAAGAATTTGTCCAGCTGTGGTTCGTCGGCCCAGATAAAAAATTTAGAGCCATCGCAAAAGATGAAAGTCGCTCTCGACATTTCCTCGTTCGTTTCCAAAAGAATATCTTTTAATTCCTTCTCTAGAAAATTCCACGATTGGCGAGAAAATTCTTCACAAGCATCAAATTTATTTTCTAGTTAACTAGAAAAACAATAAGCTGTGCTGACATGCAATGCCTTATAATCTCCATCGACTTTTCCATAGAATTCACATGTGTATGTCGAGCTCGAAAACCTGCAACTTTCGAGTCTAAACCCAAATAGAGATGTAAGATTCATAACCTGTCCTCATTTTGTATTTGGCGTGGACGCCAGCTTGTCCCTAGCCACCTCTCGCACATAAGGTTCAGGGTCTTCGCACAGCAGCGTCAATACATCTTCCGGAACTTTTGCATTGCGCGCAATCGACAGCCTTACACCCTCGTCAGGATCGCCTGCGAGTTTCACAAAAAGCTCTCTGTCCAATTTGCGTTTGGACGCAACGCCTCCCCGAACCGCTGGGTCGGGGTCACCTGCAAGAACGCGGAGGATCGTGAGAGGGACGGTTTTGTTGCGCGCGACCCAAAGTCTCATATCGGGATAGTGTGAAATAACTTCCATCCACACCGACTCACTTGCTTGCTCTGAAGCAGCTCGATTGTATTCCTCTGGCTCTTCACTGGCTCTCAAACTGACAAATTCATCGGCGGAAAGTATCATCTACAACGTATTCCCCTAGAGACTTTCTGCTCTCTTTAAAACCAAGCCTCATTCATTTCCTTCAGGAACGTTTCGGTGATATTGAAGTCAGACGCATCACCGATCACACTGTCAATACCGCAGTGGGGACAGAGCGCAGTCTGCTCCGAAACAGGTCCGGAAACATCGACCCACTCACGGATTTTTTTGGCTTGAAAGATCCGCTTACAATAGAAGCATCCACACAGAATACTCTCTTCTATCTCTTTCCTATGGTAGATAGATTTTTTGTGCGCCACCTTCAGCCAATGATCTTCCGGCAGATCTGAAACCTTTTCCATTTTGACGATATCGCTCTAGTTTGTGACCGTTACTCGAAACACGCTTTGAGTAGGGTAAGCTTACGCACTTCAACTCAATCCGCAACCACAAGAAACCGGCGAAGAGCATGTCTGAACAGCATCTGAAGGATCTGCGCAACGCGTTGGAACGGGCGCATTGGCGCGTTGTGGACGAGCTACCGGGCGATGACTACCGTATTTGCGCCGTTTGGATTATCGCAAGACCCGACGGCTCACATCGCCTCGCGTTGAACTTTGACGGATTGGACGACCTACGAAGGCTTCCGATCGAAGAGAGCTATGGCTGCGAGTTGGGAGAGTCCTACAAGGTTTCCCTATACTTCGCGCGCATATCGAGATCCTGGAAACCCGGCCTTGCAGAGTTCATCGAACAGCTCAACGCGTACGCCTCAAATCACCCTACCCCTTCACCCTAACCATCCCCGGATCGTAAAGCGCCGTCACCCCCACCTTGCACTTGACCCGCTCGGTCGCGACCTCCAGCTCATAGTCCCCCGACAGCACAAAATCCCGATCCACCCCCTCCGGGTTCCGCACATAGCCATAGCCAATCGAAACCCCCAGCGTATGACCAAACCCCGCTGAGGTCAGCCAGCCCACGCGCTGGCCATCCCGGTAAATCGTCTCCCGCCCCAGCAGCACAACATCCGGGTCCTCGACGGTAAAGCACGCCAGCATCTTCTTCACGCCCTCGCGGCGTTGCGCCTCGACCGCCGCCCGGCCTTTGAAGTCGATATTCTTTTTCAGCTTCACCGCCCAGCCCAGACCCGCCTCATCCGGCGTGTGGTCGGGGCCGATGTCGGAACCCCAGGCGCGGTAGCCTTTTTCCAGGCGCAGGCTTTCGATGGCGCGGTAGCCGGCGTCACGCAGGCCGAACTCCGCACCCGCTTCCATTAGGGTGTCGTAGACGCTGGTGGCGTATTCCACGGGCAGATGGAGTTCCCAGCCCAGCTCACCCACATAGGTCACGCGCAGGGCGCGGACCGGGCAGCCGGCGATGCCGAGGGTCTGCATGCGGCCGAAGGGGAAGGACTCGTTACTCAGGTCGTGCCGGGTCACCCGACCCAGGATGTCGCGCGCCTTGGGGCCCATCAACGAGAGCACGGCATTGGAGGAGGTCACGTCGACAAGCTGCGCGTTCTTCCCCGCCGGAATGTTGCGGCTGATCCAATCGAAATCGTGGGTCGCGAAGCCGGTGCCGGTGACGATGTAGTATTCGTCTTCCGCCACCCGCGCGACGGTCAGGTCGCATTCGATGCCGCCCTTGTCGTTGAGCATCTGGGTATAGACCAGCGCGCCAACCGGTTTGGCCACATCGTTGGCGGCGATCCAGCTCAGCGCGGCCTCGGCATCCGGGCCCTTGAGCACGAACTTGGCAAAGGAGGTCTGGTCGAAGAGCACCGCCGCTTCGCGCGCCGCCTTGTGCTCCCGCGCCACCGCGCCGAACCAGTTCTGGCGGCCGAAGCTGTAGACATCTTTCGGCGCTTCCCCGGCCTCAACGTCCGCGTACCAGTTCGGGCGCTCCCAGCCCAGCTTCTCGCCGAAACAGGCGCCCTTGGCGGCCAGACGGTCATAAAGCGGCGACTTGCGGCAGGGCCGCCCGCTGTCGTGTTCCTCGTGCGGCCAGGCCATGGTGTAGTGCTTGCCGTAGGCCTCCAGGGTGCGGGACCGCACCCAGTCCGTATCGAAGTGCGGCCGCCCGAAGCGGCGGATGTCGGCGGCCCAGAGATCGAAGGGCGGTTCGCCCTTGTTGACCCATTCCGCCAGCGCCATACCCGCGCCGCCGCCCGCCGCGATCCCAAAGGCATTAAAGCCCGCGCCGACATAAAAGTTCTTCAGCTCCGGCGCTTCGCCCAGAATGAAATTACCATCCGGGGTGAAGCTTTCGGGGCCGTTGACCAGCTCCTTGATCCCGGCGGTCTCCAGGGCAGGCACCCGACCAAGGGCGAGTTCCATCAACTGCTCGAAGTGATCGTAGTCGGAGGTCAGCAGGCTGTAGTGAAAGTCCTCGGGAATGCCGTCCATCGCCCAGGGAATGCCATTGGGCTCGTAACCGCCCATGACCAGCCCGCCGACCTCCTCCTTGTAGTAGGTCAGGCGGTCCGGATCGCGCAGGGTCGGCAGGTCCGGCGCGACACCCTCGATGGCTTCGGTGATCATGTACTGATGCTCGACGGAAACCAGCGGCACATTGACCCCGACCGTCGCCGCGAAGTTGCGCGTCCATTGCCCGGCACAGCAGATCACCACTTCACACTCAATGCGCCCCTGGTCGGTGACGACGCCCTTGATCTTGCCCTTCTCCACATCGATGGAGAGCACCTTGGTGTCCTCAAAAATCTTCGCGCCGGCCATACGCGCGCCCTTCGCCAGCGCCTGGGTGATGTCGGAAGGATTGGCCTGTCCGTCGGTCGGCAGGAAGGCCGCGCCGACCAGATCATCGACGGTCATGAGCGGCCAGAGATCCTGCGCTTCCTTGGGGGTCAGCAATTGCATGTCCAACCCGAAGGAGCGCGCGGTCGTGGCCTGGCGTTTGACCTCGGTCCAGCGTTCTTCGTTACAGGCAAGGCGCAGGCCGCCGTTCATCTTCCAGCCGGTGGCCAGTTCGGTTTCCGCCTCCAGGCGTTTATAGAGCGCGACGGATTCCCCCAGCAGCTGGGTGATGTTGGCGGAGGAACGCAACTGCCCGACCAGCCCGGCGGCGTGAAAGGTCGTACCCGAGGTCAGCTTCTTGCGCTCCAGCAGAACCACCTCGCTCCAGCCCAGCTTGGCCAGATGATAGGCGGTCGAACAGCCAACGATACCGCCGCCGATGATGACCGCTTTGGCGCTGGTTGGAAGTGAACTCATCTCAATGCCTCACAAATTTTTAAATGACTCGAACGCCGTCTCGTAGCGCGCCAGATTCTCGGCGCTGTAGGCGGCATAGTCGAAGTCGAGTTCGGAATGGATTTCAGAGACCATGGACCACATGGTTTCCCGCAACAGCGATGCACACTTCATGGCCTGATAGCGGTGCCAGAGCGCGTCGTTCAGGGGTGTCTCGAAGTAGGCCTCCAGCAGCCAGCGCTCCTGCGCCTCCGCAAGGCCGTTATTGGAAGCCAGACCGCCAAGATCGAAGAGCGGCGAATTAAAGCCCGCGTAATCCCAGTCGATCAGCCACAGGCGCTCGCCGTCATCCAGCAGGTTGGCGGGCAACAGGTCGTTATGACCGAAGACGATCTCAACCGCCCCAACCGCCGCCTCCAACCGGTCCGCCGCCACCATCAGTTCGGGCAGCTTCGCAAGATAAGCTGAACCACCCTCCCGCAGGGTCGCGGTATAATCCCGCACCACATGAAAAACCCAGAACATCAGCGCGGCACCGCGCAGATGCTGCGGGATCTCCCGGTGGCACAGCCGCAGCAGCGGCACGATCCGCGCCAGCATCTCCGGGTCGCACACGGCGGCCTCGTCCAGCGGGGTGGAGGCGATATAGTCCAGCACCAGCACGCCCGGTTCGTGGTGCACCACGGCGGGCGAAAGACCGGCGGCATGGGCCGCGCGGCTGGCCGCCAACTCGTTGAAGCGCATCACCTGATGGACAGGGATATCGTTGCCGATCCGCACCACGTAGCGCTTACCCGCATCCTCAACCAGGAAGTTGAGGTTGGTGATACCGCCGCTCAAAGGCTCCGGGTGGACGGCTCCGGTCCAGATCGACAGGTCCCTGGCAAGTTCCAGGGCGGGGGTATTGTCATCGATGAAAGTCATGATCTTTCCTCTCCTGGTCTTTCCCGGTGTTAAGTCTCAAGCCCCAGCCGCGCGCGGGCATTGCGCGCGCTGGCAGCCAGAATGCGGTCAAGAATGATGGCGATGGCCGCGACCGACAGCCCGGCGATGATGCCCCGCCCGCTGTCCGCCTTGGTCAGGGCGATGTACACCTCCTGCCCGAGATCCCGCGTACCCACCAGCGCGGTGATCACCAGCATGGAAAGCGCCAGCATGATGGTCTGGTTCAGGCCCAGCAGAATCTCCGGCAGGGCCAGCGGCAGCTTGATTTTGCGCAGCAGCTGCCACCGCGTGCAGCCCGACACGATGCCCGCCTCGATCAACTGCGGCTCGATGCCGCGAATCCCGTGGGCGGCGTAACGCACGGCAGGCGCAAGCGCATAGAGCACCACCGCGATCATGGCGGAAAAATCCCCGACCCGAAACAGCATTACCACCGGGATCAGATAAACGAAGCTCGGCAGGGTCTGCAGGGTGTCGATCACCGCCGAGACGATGCGGTTGGCCCGTTCGTTCTCCGCCGAGAGGACGCCAAGGGGAATACCGATCAGCGAGGCGAGCAGAACCGACACGCCGCAGAGATAGACGGTGGTCATTGCCTTGCCCCACAAACCGTTGGCGGCAATGAAGAGCGTCAAACCACCCGCGAGCAGGGCCAGACGCCAGCCTCCGAAGCGCCAACCGGCCAGCGTGATGATTGCGACGCCCCAGGGCCAGGGAATGCCCAGCAGGAAACGCTTCACCGGCAACAGAAGATAAGTCAGCATAAAGGTCTTCGCCGCCTCGAACTGGTCGAAGAAGTTCACATTGATAAACTCCACCAGATCCGCCCAGAAGGGCCCGGTGGTCAGGGTCAGGCTCGCCGGATAACTCTGCGCCGCAGGCAGCATCAAACCGACAAGGCCGGTGACGAGTGCAACGGCAAGAACCGTACTGCTCCAGGGGTGGCGCTTGACCAGGCCCGCTTTCTGCAGGCTTTCAATCTCATCATGGGTCGGTGTGGGCCGGACCGCAAAGGCCTGACTCAAACGGTCCAGCGCAATCGCCATGACCACAATGGCAATGCCCGCCTCCAGCCCCGCGCCGATATCCAGGCGTCTGAGCGATGACAGAACCTCGAAACCCAGACCGCCCGCACCGATCATGGACGCGATGATCACCATATTAAGGGACAGCATAATAACCTGATTGACCCCGACCATCAGGCTGGGGGCGGCAGCCGGCACCAGGACCTTCCACATCATCTGCCGCCGGGTGCAGCCGACCATGGCACCGAACTCGCGGATCTCGGTCGGCACGCCCTGCAGTGCCAGTGTGGTCACCCGCACCATGGGCGGCATGGCGTAGATGATCGTGGCGACCAGCGCCGAAACCGGCCCGAAGCCGAAGAGAAAAAGGATAGGAACCAGGTAAGCGAAGACCGGCACGGTCTGCATCAGGTCCAGGATCGGCCGCAGGATCCTGTCAAACAATGGCCAGCGGTAAGCGCCGATCCCCAGCAGCAGACCGCCCGCCACGCCGATGGGCACGGAGATCAGGACCGAGGCCAGCGTCACCATGGCGCTGTCCCACTGCCCGAAGACCGCGAGATAGAGGAAACATCCACCGACCAGCGCGGCGAGACGCCAGTCCTTTGCGACCCGGCCAATGGCGACCACCACCGCGATGATGGCGATCCAGCTCAGCGACGGTGCGATCTGCGAGGCTTCGCTGCCGACCCCAACCACGAAGCCGTCGATCACCGCCGCGCGCACAAAGTCGTAGGGCAGCTCGATCAGCCAGGCAATGCCGCGGGTGAACTCCTTGAAGGTGAAGAGACCGAAGCTGGCATCCTCGACCAGCCACTTCATGGCGTCGCTGATGTCCCGCTTGAAAGGCAGCCGCCAGCCGGCCGGGTACTTCATGATCCAGCGCGCGTCGAGAGCCTTGGAAAAATCCCGGCCGTAGCTGGAGAAAATCCAGGTCATGGCAAAGAGACCTAACCAGAGAGGCGCGCCGGTCAGGCTGATGCCCGCAGACCTGACCTCTGGTGAATGCTCTCCTGCGCCGACCTGACTCATCCCGAAACCTCACGGCCAACCGGGTCACGACCGACCAGAACGTCGATCACAGCCTGCCGGTCGATGCTGCCGATGGCCTCTCCCGCCTCCATCACCCGGAAGGGCGCATTCGCTGCCTCGATCTTTTCGGCAATGGCCTCGATCCGGTCGCTCGCCTCGACCTCGCCTGCGCAAACGTTAGGTGCCGGTCCACCGGCCATCACGCTGGGCGTCATCACGCTGCGCGCGGTCAGGATCTTGGCGCGGGGAATATGCCGGGTGAACTCGGCCACGTAGTCCGTCGCCGGGTTCAGCACCAGTTCCTCCGGCGTCGCGGTCTGGATGATCTCGCCATCCTGCATAATGGCAATGCGGTCCGCCAGCCTGATCGCCTCGTCGAAATCGTGGGTGATGAAAACAATGGTCTTGTGCAGCATCGACTGTAGTCTCAGGAACTCGTCCTGCATCTCGCGGCGAATCAGCGGGTCCAGCGCCGAGAAGGGCTCATCCAGGAACCAGAGGTCCGGCTCCACCGCCAGCGAGCGAGCAATGCCGACCCGCTGTTGCTGACCGCCGGAAAGCTCGCGGGGGAAATAACTCTCCCGCCCCTTCAGGCCGACCAGCTCGATCACCTCGCGCGCCCGCGCTTCCCGTTCGGCCCGCCCGGCACCCTGAACCTCGAGCGGAAACGCCACGTTCTGCAAGACCGTCAGATGGGGCAGCAGCGCGAACTGCTGGAACACCATGCCCATCTTGCGGCGGCGCACCTCGATCAGTTCGCGTTCGGGCATGCTCAGCAAGTCGCGGCCCTCGAACAGGACCTCGCCAGCGGTCGGTTCGATCAGGCGCGAAAGGCATCGGACCAGGGTCGATTTTCCCGATCCCGACAGACCCATGATGACGAAAATTCCGCCCTCGCGGATTTCCACATTTGCGGCCCGCACCGCACCGATCAGACCGGCGGCCCGAATCTGCTCTCCCGAGAGTTCCAGATGTCGTTCGCTGTGACTTTTCTGTGTCATAACGTTTTTGACATCGGGTCCGTAGAGCTTCCAGACCGAACGACAGGCGAGCTTTACCGGCTTTTCCATAGAGACCTCGTGACCTGCCGAAAAAGGACCCCGGCAGATCAATTTATACCCCGAGGCTGCAGGCAGAATACACCGCCTGCAGCCTCTTCGAACATCAGCTAACTATTTGGAAATCCAGTCACTCCAGCGGTCCTTGTTGGCGTCCATCCACTCCTTGACCACGCCATCCAGGTCCTTGCCGTCCAGATCGACCTTGGTCACCATGGCGCCCATTTCATCGTTCTCCACATGGAACGCCTTGATCGCCTTGTGCGCGCCGGGCCATTTGTCCTTCACGCCGGACCAGGAAACCTTCCAGATCGGCCCGCGCGGCTTCCCGCAATCGTACGCCATATCGGGATTTATCCCCGCGGATGGGTCCTGGTAGCATTCCTTGGAATACTCAGGAAATTCAACCCACTCGCCGTCGAATTTGAAGGGTGCCCAGTGTGGGGCATAAACCCAGAGCACGATTGGCGCCTTACGCTGATAGGCCGATTGCAGCTCTGCAAACAAGGCCGCATCGGTCCCGGCGTGGATCACCTCGAAATCCATCTCCAGGGCCTCGACCCGCTCATCATCAAAGCCGCCCCAGGTGACCGGAGCCCCCAGATAACGGCCATTCGGCGCGGTTTCAGGGGTAGCAAACTCCTCGGCGCAATCGTTCAGCGCCTTCCAGTCCGGCAGGCCGGGACAGACCTCTTTCATGTAGGCAGGATACCACCACTCCTCGACCGCGAGCATGCCGGTCTCGCCGAGGTTCTCGACGGATCCGGTCGCGACCGCCTCATCCATGGCTTCGCGGCCTGTGGTTTCCCAGATCTCCATGGCGACATGCAGGTCACCGGTCTTCAGGCCCGCGAACTGCGCGATGTAGTCCGCCGTAACATATTCAACGTTGTAACCGCCCTCTTTGAGCACTTCGCCCATGATCTTGGTGGTCAGCAATTGACCAGTCCAGTCATGCAGGGTCAGTTTGATCGGATCCTGGTTTTCCGCGGCATTGGCCGTGAGCGTAAGCGGTCCGAGATAGACGGCAGCCGAAAGGGCCGCAATCAGCGATAGGCTTTTTTTCATCTTTGGAACTCCCCGTTCTTTTTAACGCGTTTCGTGCTGCCTTTTCCGCAGCGCCCGTCCCTTCCATCGGCCTCATCACTTATCGACTTCAGCATTGGCGGAGCCAATCAGACGGATACAACTTCCCCTTCATCATCCATCATTTCTCGGCAGAATCCACATATATCCGCAAATTTTGTTGACTTTTGTGGTTTATCTGAGAGTTTTGCACAGTAAGCAGTCATTTTATCACAGCTCTGAGTTCCGGAGGAGAGATGGGCCTCGCGCAATCCGAGCCACGCTCAAAGACCACGACCGAAAGCTCACCGGAAAAGCGCCCGGAAGCCCGCGCAGAGTCACGACGCGCAACCCAGCGCGAAAACGAAATTCTTCAGGAACTACGGCGTTCAGGAGGTTCCAGCAGGATCCAGAACCTCGCCGACCGCCTGAAGGTTTCAGAAGAAACCATTCGCCGGAATCTGAAGTCCCTCGCCAGTGACGGCCTTGTGCGCCGGGTACACGGTGGTGCGCACCTGCCCGACGCCCGCAGCGAGGCCAGCTTTCAGCAGCGGGTCGATGAGAATCCTGTCGCTAAGCGGCGTATCGCTGAAAAGGTCGCGGAGATCATCGAAGATGGAGATTCGCTCTTTCTCGACATCGGCTCGACCACCTCCTACATCGCCCAGGCGTTACAGCATCGCCGGGACCTTTTTGTTGTGACCAACTCCGTCTCGGTCGCCCACACCCTGGCCGCACGCAACGGCAACCGGGTCTTTATGGCCGGTGGCGAGCTGCGCGCCCACGACGGCGGCGCTTTCGGCGTGGAAGCCATTGAATTCGTGCGCCGCTTTCAGGTGGAGTACGCGGTTCTCTCGGCGGCAGCCATCAATGCCGCCAGCGGCTTCATGCTGTTCGACCTGCAGGAAGCCGAGTTCTCCCGCGAGATCATGCGCCGCGCCAAGACGAGCATCGTTGCCGCCGACAGCTCGAAGTTCGACCACCGCGCCCCCATATCCGTCGACGCACCATCGCTGGTGGATCTGCTGGTGACCGACAGTGCACCGCCCGAGGATCTGAAGGCGGCGTTGACCGCCTGGTCGGTTGATGTGGTCCTGGCCGATGAGGAGAACGGCGCGCGTTAGGCCTCGGAGCCCTTAACCGGCACCACGTAGTTCAATCCCATACGACCGCCATCGGGATAAACCGTCTGCCCGGTCATATAGCTCGAATAGTGCGACGCCAGAAAGACCGCCACCTTGGCGATTTCGTCAGGCTCGCCGGGTCGTTCCATCGGTGTGCGCGACAGCACGGCATGCATCTTTGCCGGATCGTCGGCAACAGTCTGGAACATCTCGGTATTGATCGAGCCGGGCCCGATCGCGTTGACCCGCACGGCTTCCGGCGCCATGCGGATCCCCAGGCACTTGGTCCACTGATTGACCCCGCCCTTTGCGATGACGTAGGGCGTGATCGCCGGGATTGCGACCACGGCGTTGAGCGACGACATGTTGATAATAGTTCCCCGGCTGCCGTCCGCATCCGGCTGTTGATCCCGCATCGCACGGGCCGCCGATTGTCCGGTCAGAAACACACCCTTCAGATTAACGGCAATTACCTTGTCAAAGTCCGCCTCCTCCAACTCCAGAATGTCCGAGGTATGCACGATACCAGCATTGGCGATCACGCAATCGACTCGTCCATAGGTTTGCTGCGCAAACTTGATCAGCGCATCGACCTGCGCCTTATCCGTCACGTCGCAGGCGCGATAACGCACATCGCCGCCGGATTCGTTCAAGCGCTTTGCCGCCGCCTCCCCTGCGTCGTCCATCACGTCCGCGAGCACGACCTTGGCGCCCTCCTTGACGAAGCGTTCCGCACAAGCCAATCCGATGCCGCGCGCGGCGCCTGTGATAATGGCGATTTTTCCTTCGAGCATCATAACTCAGACATCCTTGTTTCACGTCCTGTTCCATCAACAGGTATCATTCTTCCGGTTGCGCCCCAAAGACGTATCCATTCTCAAGATCGTATTGGCGGGACTTTGCATCGCGCTCCGATACTGCGCCATAGCCGCCACCGCCCGGCAATTCGAGGACCAGCTTTCGACCGGCCGGGACGAACTGGCGGCCCTTGGTCTTGAGGACAGTCCCGTCCTCCAGCTTCACGCTGCCGGCAGCCCCGTTCCCGCCACCCTCGCGGCCACGTGCCGGATTCGCGACCCGGTCGAACATGGCACTGAAATCGAACTCGTGACCGGGTGTTGCGCTGATTTCGATCACCTGCCCCAGGCCGCCACGGTACTTGCCTGCGCCCCCCGAACCGGGGCGCAATTCCTTACGCCAGATCACAATCGGCCCGACATGCTCGGTGGCTTCGATCGGCATGGTGTGCACGCCGCTGGGAAAGGCCGTGGCGCTCAAGCCGTCAAGACCTGGCCGTGCGCCGCTGCCGCCACTGTTGAACATCAGGATCTCGGCCTTCTGATCGCCTTTAGGTCCATCGGGATCGGAGTTAGGGCGAGCGCTGATGTGGATGTTCCAGAGCGCGCTAGCCCCTTCAGCAGGCAGGCGGTCGGGTAAAAGCTTGTGCAATGCACCCATAACCAGATCCGGGATAAAGTGGCCTGTGACGTGACGTACCGATACGGGCGCGGGGTGAACTGCGTTGAGAATACAGCCGACTGGCGCCTTCACCGTAAAGGGCGCGAGCGAGGCCGCGTTGTTGGGAATCTCAGGCGCAACGGCGCATTTGAGGCCATAACCGGCATAGGCCTTGGTGTAGACCAGCGGCACGTTGATCCCGCGTGCGATCGCAGGTGAGGTGCCATCGAAATCGGCAAGGATTCCCGTCTCGCTGATGTCCAGCTTCACTGCCAGCCTGATCGACTCGTCATAGCCGTCAACCGTCATCTCGTTTTCACAGGTGCCCTGGGGCAGTGCAGCCACCAGTGCAAGGGTGGCGCGACGGCTGTGATCGAAAATGAAATCGGCAAGCGCTTCGAGATTATCCAGTCCGAACTCATCCATCATATCGACCAACCGCTTGTGACCGGTCTCGTTGCAGGTCGCGAGGGAATAGAGGTCACCGACCACCTGATCGGCCTCGCGCACATTGTTGCGAACGATCTTGATCAGATCTCGATTGACCTCGCCCCGCAGCGCGAACTTCATGATCGGAATCAGCAGGCCTTCTTCGTAGACCTCCCGTCCGTCAGCACCGAAACCCCGCCCGCCAACATCCACCACATGGGCTGTACTGGCGAAATAGCCGACCAGCTTACCCCGGTAAAAAGACGGACTGACCATGGTGATGTCGTGCAGATGACCGGTGCCTTTCCAAGGGTCGTTGGTGATGTAGACATCGCCTTCGAAGATCTGATCCTCGCCGATTTCCCGAATGAAGTGCCCGACCGCCTCGGCCATGGCGTTGACGTGCCCGGGTGTCCCGGTGACCGCCTGCGCCATCATGGCCCCCGCGACATCGAAGACCCCGGCGGAGAGATCTCCGGCCTCCCGAACGGACGTGGAAAAAGCCGTCCGGATCAGCGCCTGTGCCTGTTCCTCGACCACCGAGATCAGACGGTTCCACATCACCTGATTCGAAACAGACTGGGTTCCTGAATTCATCACGACAGGGCCTCCGTTTGTGGGTTCGATTCCAGGCGTCCCAGCAGCAGACAGCCATCCGGCTGCATGACAGCCTCGAAGCTGGCGGGAACGATGATTGACGTCTCACTCTCGACAATAACCGCTGGTCCAGCGACCGCCACGCCAGCGTTCAGCGCAGTTCGCTCGACCACTGCGGCTTCGTCGAACTTCTGTCCAATCGGATCGTAAATCGGACGTTTCACATCCGACACAGCCTCGTTATCTGCCGAGACAGTCTCGATCTGGGCGACCGGCGGGACAGGCGTACTGACGCGCGCCGACCAACTGGTCACTTCAATATCCAGACCCTCGACCGTACGTCCGAACAAGGCTCGATAAGCTGTTTCGAAACGTGCCATGATGGCGCTCCTATCGGAGGCTTCGTAGTCCGCCTCCGATAGCACAACCGGAATCTCCCAACCCTGCCCGACGAAACGCATGTAAGCCTTGCATTCATAGGTCAGGGGCGAAGTGGTATCACAGGACCGGACAAAGGCTTCTGCCTCCTGTGCCAGCTCCTTGAGCACATTCTGCACCGCCCCCGGATCATAGGCCGACAGGCGCATATAGGTGCTGCGGGTCGCTTCGAAACTAAAGGCCGCCCGCAGGAAACCGATGGCCGACCCCACACCGGCACCGGGCGGCACCAGGAGGCGTTCGATCCCGAGTTTCTCACAGAGGCGGCCTGCGTGAAGCGGCGCAGCGCCGCCGAAAGCAATCATGGTGAAGCCGGAGAGATCCTCACCGTTTTCCACGGCGTGAACCCGGGTTGCATTGGCCATATTTTCATCCACCACCTCGGAAATTCCGAAGGCGGCGGTGGTCTGATCAAGACCGAGCGCGGTTCCCACGTGCTGCTCGACAGCGGAAGCCGAGCGTTCGCTCGAGAGTTTGATCGATCCACCGGCAAAATTGTCGGGATCGAGACGCCCCAGAAGAAGATCGGCATCTGTCACGGCAGGACGCTCGCCACCCTGCTGATAGCAGGCCGGGCCCGGCTGCGAGCCTGCACTTTCTGGTCCGACCCGGATCTGCTGCAGGCTGTCGATATGCGCCAGGGAACCGCCACCGGCACCTATCTCGACCATTTCGATCACCGGAATGGAAATCGGCATGCCGCTGCCCTTTTTGAAGCGATAGGTCCGCGCAACCTCGAAGGTCGTCGATGTTTTTGGGGTTTGATCCTTGATCAGGCAGATCTTGGCGGTGGTCCCGCCCATATCGAAGGACAGGGCTGCATCAATCCCGTAGCGCGCTGCAATGTGCGCCGCGAAGATCGCACCGCCCGCGGGACCAGATTCGACCAGCCGAACCGGGAATTCCGACGCACTCTCGAGCGAGATGATTCCGCCGCCGGAGTGCATCATGAAAACCGGACAGTTTGCCCCCATGTCATTCAAACGCGAAACCAGTCGATCGAGGTAGGACTTCATCAGCGGCTTGACGTAGGCATTGGCACAGACGGTGTTGAAGCGCTCGAACTCGCGCATCTGCGGCGAGACTTCGGAAGAAATCGAAACCGAAAGTTCCGGCATCCGGGCCAGCAGGATCCCCCGCACCAGCTCCTCGTGACGCGGGTTCATGTAGGAATGGATCAGGCCGACAGCGACACTGTCATAGCCACGCTGTTCGATCTGCTCCGCGAGGGCCTCCACCTCCGCCGGATCCAGGGACTTCAACACCTGCCCGTTTGCTCCGATGCGTTCGGCCAGGGTGTGACGATGCGCCCGCGATATCAGTGGTTTGGGCAGTACCAGATTCAAATCGTATTGCTCGAAACGGCTCTCACTGCGCATCTCGATAACATCGCGAAAGCCTTGAGTCGTAATCAGCGCCGTATTGGCGCCACGGCGCTCGATCAGTGCATTGGTCGCCAGGGTGGTCCCGTGAATGATGACCGAAATATCCTTCGCCGACAGAGACGCCTTGGCGAGGACCTGACCAATGCCGTCCAGGATCGCGTCTTCCGGCGCCGTTGGCGTCGTGAGTACCTTTGCGGAAAAAGCTTCACCGCCGTATTCAAGCACCACGTCGGTAAAGGTACCGCCGATGTCGACGCCGACCCTGACTGCTGTGTCATTCATGGATGTATGAGCCTCTCGACGCACTCTTACTGCCGAAAAATCAACTGGCGGCCCCCGACCTTCGGGGAAAGTCTCCCGAAGAGCAGCAAGGAACCGCCAGTGATTTTAACACGATGCCCGGCACTAAAACCGGGCAGCTAAGCGTCTTACTTCAGCAGGGTGATGGCCCATTTGTCGTCGTCACCGACAACATTGACGCTGTAGACGCCAACGACATCGCCGTTGCCATCGAAGTCAACCTGACCCGAAGCGCCTTCGTAGTTGATGTCCTTGCCGGCGGCGATCAGCTCTTTGGCTTTCTTCCACTCGCCCGGACGGATTACCTCACCCGGTGCATTGGCGACTTCACGCAGCGCAGCACCGATTTTACTGCGATCCGCGCTGCCGGCTTTCTCGATTGCAAGCGCAACCAGGAAAGAAGCGTCGTAGCCATGGGCAGCGTAAGGTGCCTTAGGGTCTTTGCCCGTCGCGCTGAAGGCGGCCTCAAAAGCCTGATAGGAGGAATCCGCATAGTCCGATGCGGACTGGGTGATCGAGATCCGGTCCCGCAGATTATCAGCACCGATCTGCTCAATCACCGAGGTGTCGAACATACCGTCAGCCGCGAAAAACTTGTCGAACAAACCGTTTTCCAGGCTGTTGCGAATGATGGCGATACCACTGCTGCCGTAGTAGGCAAAGATCGCGATGCCCTCTGCACCGCCGCTCGCAAGCGTGGAAAGCTCCGAACGATAGGACGCCTTATTGGGCTCATGGGCCTGATTGGCCGTGATCGTGCCGCCCATGCCCGCGAACTCTTTCTCGAACACCGTGGCGATACCGGCGTTGTAGTCGTCGTTCGAGTAGGTCATCGCAAGTTTCCGGACACCGGAATCATAAGCCAGCTTGGCAAGCGCTGCACCCTGATAGGCATCGGATGGCGCCACCCGGAAGACCAAATCGTTGTCTTTCAGTTCGCTGATCGACGGCGCAGTGGCTGAATCCGATACGGCAACAACACCTGCTGGAATCGTCACGGATTGAACCATGCCGTTCGTGGCACCGGAGCAGCTCGCACCAACAACCGCAACCACCTGCTCGACATTGACGACCTTACCGCCGGCATCAACGCCGGCCTTCGGGTCACAAGCCGAATCCGACAGGACCATCTTGAGCGTATCGCCCTTAAGCAGCCCGCCCTGATCATTCACGTGCTGCGCGGCCAGATTACGACCGGCAATGATCGGATCGACCAGCTCGGCAATCGGGCCGGTCACACCGGCGACAGAGCCAACCTTGATTTCGGCTGCGCTGGCGGCTGACGCGCCCAACGCCAGAGCCGAAGCGGCAAGTATGAATTTTCCCATATATCGCATAACGACGTCACTCCTCTGTACTTATGGTTTTGTTATAGCAGCCGGGATTCCCTTAACCGTATGATGACCTCATAAGCTTTTCTGTCAACTCACCCCGACCGCAGTTCCTCGGTCTATTTTAACCGATCTCTTGAAATTATCGACTCGCGTTGGACTCGGTCACCACCTCACGCCGCTCAGGCTTCGGCCGCACCTCGGGGAAAATCCCTTTCGGGAACTTCTGAAGGAAGATCTGAAGCGCAAGACCAATCAGGAAAATCCGGATGTAGGCGGTGCGGATCGCAAGTTCGTCCGGCAGGCGGCTGGTCAGAATCTCCGACGCGGACCAGATCGCCCACATCAGGAATGCCCCCAGGATCGCCCCTTTGTTGTTCGCACTGCCGCCCACCACCAGCATCACCCAGACCAGGAAGGTCGAGGTCATGGGGTCTGTGGCGTTCGGCCCGATGAACTTGAGATAGTGTGCGATAAAGGCACCCGCCAATGCCATCAGCATGCAGCCGACGACGAAAGCCTCCATGCGGAACTTCTCGATGTCCTTGCCCGCGGCCATTGCCGACTTCTCGTTTTCCCGGATCGCGGTCATGACCCGCCCCCACGGGGATCGCCGCGCGGTCTCCAGAAGGAAATAGATCGCGACAACAGTCGCGAGAATCAACCCGAGAAAAGCAAGCTGATTCCAGGGTTCCGGCAAGGATTCGAAAGGCTTCGGAATCATGGAAACGCCACGAGGCCCGTTGGTCGCCCAGGTTTCGTTCTTCAGGATCAACCGGAAGATCTCGGCGATGCCGATGGTCGCAATGGCAAGATAGTCGGCGCGCAGCTTCAGGCAGACCTTCCCGACCCCCCAGGCGATGATCCCGCTGACCGCCATGGCCACCGCAAAACTGACGATATACGGCAGTTCGTATCCGCCCAGATGGCGCAGAGAAGGTGCCGTGGTCAGAAGAGCGCTGACGTAGGCGCCAATGGCGAAGAAGCCTGCGATACCGGCATTGAAAAGACCGGTGAAACCCCACTGAATGTTCAAACCCAGCGCCAGGATTGCGTAGATACCGCCCATGGTCAGCAGGGAGATAACATAAAGGAAGATACCGTAGAACTGGTCCATCTTAGAATACCTTCCCTTTGAACAATCCGCTTGGACGCCAGAGCAGCATGGCAATCATGATCGCAAAGGCGACACCGGCCTTGTATCCCGGATTCAGCAATGGCTCTGTACCGATCCAGGGATAAGATGAGATCTCCTCGACGACCCCGATGATCAAGCCGCCCGCAACGGCGCCAAAGGGGCGTCCGATGCCCCCCAGAATAGCCGCGGCGAACATAGGCAGCAGCATCTTGAAGCCCATGTTGGTATCAATGTGTGTATCGATCGCGAGGAAGACTCCGGCTGCCGTTGCCAGTGCGCCACCGACGATCCAGGTCATGCGGATTACTTTTTCCGTGTCGATACCTGTCAGCTTGGCGAGCTCCGGCGAATCAGACATGGCCCGCATGGCCTTACCGATTTTCGTGCGGCTCAGCAGGTAATGCACCGCCAGCATCAGCACGAGGGTCGCACCAATGATCGTCACGTGTTTGGGCGAGATCCGCAGGCTGTCAAAGAACACCATCGGCCTTTGAATGCCCGGTGTCATACCCTTCAACTGTACGCCCCAGAAGAACTGCACGACGGACCGCACCATCAGCATCATGCCGAAAGATGCGATCACCACCATAATCGTCGGACTGGTTCTGAAAGGCTTGTAGAAGGCGCGGTCGATGACGAGCACGGCCAACACCGTCAGCATGGCGGCCACCGGCAACACCACAAGGGGATGCAAACCGGAAAACTGAACCAGACTCCAGGTGATGTAGACGCCCAACAACATGGTTTCGCCGTGCGCGAAGTTGGCGAAGCGGAGAATGCTGAAGGTCAGCGTGATCCCAATTGCGCCCAGCGCGTAGATGCTGCCGAGAACCAGACCGGGGATCAGATAAAAGTTGAGAAATTCGATCATGCCGCTGCACCGCCCCCGAGAAACATCTCAGCCACTTCCGGGTCGTCCAGCAGGTCCTGGCCACTGCCCTGGTACTTGTTCTTGCCATCAACCAGAACGTAACCGCGATTGGCTATCTTGAGCGCCTGCTTGGCATTCTGCTCGACCATCAGGATCGGAGTTCCCGTCGCGTTGACGGTCTTTACAATGGAAAAGATCTCGCCGCGATACTTGGGAGACAATCCCGCAGTGGGTTCGTCGAGCAGCAGTATCTTCGGCTCCAGCATCATGGCCTTGGCCATGGCCACCATTTGGCGCTGTCCGCCGGAGAGCGTTCCAGCCGCCTGTTTCCTCTTTTCGGCGAGTGGTGGAAAGACTTCGTAAAGCTCCAGCAAACGAGGCCGGAAATCGTCCTCCCGAACAAAGGCGCCCATTTCCAGGTTTTCCTCGACCGTCAGGCTCGGAAAGATATTGGAGGTCTGCGGCACGTAGCAGACCCCGTGGCGCACGACCTGTTCCGGCGGCATGTTGGTGATGTCCTCGCCATCCAGGCTGACCTTCCCGTCGCTCAGATTTAAGAGACCGAAAACCGCTTTCATCGCGGTTGATTTACCCGCGCCGTTCGGGCCGATGATCACCACGATCTCACCCGGATCCACCTTCATGGATACACCGTGGAGGATCTGTGTATCGCCGTACCCGCCGACGACCGCATCCAGTTCAAGAACCGACATCAGTCTTCCTCCCCTCCGCCCAGATAGGCATCCAGAACTTCGGGATTGCTGCGCACCTCAGCCATCGTGCCCTGGGTCAGAACCGTACCCTCTGCAAGCACGATCACCGGATCACAGAGGCTCGCGATTAGATCCATGTCATGTTCGATGACGCAAAAGGTGTAGTCGCGCTCTTCACGCAGACGGCTGATCATCTCGCGGATTTTCAGCAGCAAGGTCGGGTTAACGCCCGCGCCGGGCTCATCAAGCAGAACCAGCTTGGCGTCGGTCATCATGGTCCGGCCCAGCTCCAGCAGCTTTTTCTGCCCTCCAGAGAGATTGCCTGCCTGTTCGTCACCCAGATGCGAGATTGAGAGGAATTCCAACGCGTCCTCGGCCCGGTCCCGGACTTCACGCTCGCGCCGCTTGACCTGCCCCCGGGAAATCCAGTTCGCGAAGAGCCGTTCACCCGGCTGTTCGGGCGGCACCACCATGAGGTTCTCCAGAACCGTCATTTTGGCGAATTCATGAGGAATCTGAAAGGTACGCACGATGCCGCGATGGAACATCTCGTGAGTCGGCAGACCGGCAATATCCTTGCCTTCAAAGACAATACGTCCCGACGTCGGCACCAGCTCTCCTGCCACCATGGAGAACGTTGTTGTTTTCCCTGCCCCGTTTGGTCCGATCAGCCCTGTAATCGACCCTTCTTTGATTTCAAAACTGCAGTTTCTTACCGCCTGCAGCCCCCCGAAACTCTTATTGAGATTTTCGATTGTGAGCACCTGGCTCAATCCCTCCCCTGACTACCCAAGCGGCGCTACCATCCCGAAAAATACCGGGACACGCAAGAGCGCGCTGCCCAACCCGAGGAGTCTCCACCCCTACCGGGTTCAGTACGCAATTTAAGCCTGCTAACGCAGATGCTCCGTTTTTAAAGCACCCTGCTGCTTTCCCCTGATTATTGCGGGCAGCTTAACCCCAAAATCCGTGTCTGCCCAGCCGGGTCATGAACCGGTCCGTTTGGTTTAACGGCTCTTCCAATTTTGCTGCGGCGCAACTTGATCTAGATCAAAGACAGGCCCGCTTTCATTGGTCAGCCTGCCGGAAATTATTCACCGGGGAGATCGGAATGACCGAGATAGAGATTGCCTATTTGGGCTTGGTTATCGGTGCCATGGCAGCGTTCGTCGTCGGCCTTGGCTTCGTAACCTGGGAAGAAAACCGGAGCCGTTCCAGGCGCTCGTAACGCCGCCAACTACCGACCCGGGACACTTTTCAAACAAGCTCAGCCTTGGCGGTCATTGCAAGACCGCCATCCTGGTTTCCCGCCCAAAGTTCAGCCGAAGACTCCTCGTTGCGCCCCATCAAACTGAAGGCGGCGGTGTCGAAGAGTGGGCTAATCGCGCGGAATTCATAGCCGGAAACCCAGCGCCCCGGATTCTGTTGCAACAAGAGATCGAACAGCAGCGTTGCGGTCAGCGGGCCATGGAAAACCAACCCGGGATAACCCTCGACGTCGGCGCAGTATTGCCGGTCGTAATGAATCCGATGACCGTTGAAAGTCAGGGCAGAATAGCGAAAGAGCAGGACAGGACTGGGTTCCACGCTGCGTTGCCACATAAAATCCTGAGGCGCGCGCGGCGGAACCGGACGGGGAGCATCCGGCTTCGGATCTTCGCGGTACACGATGTCGTGCTCTTCCCAGAAGCAGAAGGCTTCACCGGCTGAAATCTCGTGTCTTACGGTCACGAAGCACAGCGGACCACTGCGGCCTTCCTTGAGCTGCACGTCCTTGATGGTGGAACGCCGTTGCGCAACCTCGCCGATGCGCAGCGCCCGCTCAAACCCGAAGCGGCCGCCGGCCCACATGCGGCGCGGCAGGGCAACGGGCGGCAAAAAACCGCCCAGTTTCGGATGACCGTCCCGGCCCAGATCTTTTTGCGGCACTACGGTTGGAAAATAGAGCCAGTGCCAGAGCGGCGGCAAGGCGTCGCCCGGCTCCAAAGACGCCGTCCTGTCCAAGGTTGCCTGCATGAGACGCGCCGTGCGGGGATCGATAACATCTACAGCCTCTTCCTGTTTGCCAATCCAGCGCGCGAGAACTGTCTGATCCAAGGTGCGTTCCGCCACGGCTCTAAGCTTCCTTCGCAGAGGTCGAGAATTCGGCCCGCAAAGCGGCGGTATGCGCACCAATACCTGGTGTTCCGGGAGCCTCCGTGACCGGGTCTTCAACCCACTGTACCGGCGGCGCAGGCAGATTGACCCGAATTCCCTCGCACGTCGCCACCGATCGACGTCTGAGCGCCTGATGGGTGGAAAGCTGCTCAACAGAATTCACACCCGCAAAGGCGATATCGGCCGCCAGGAGACGGCTGCGGAATTCCTCAGCCGTCAATTCACCGACCACCTCCAGAATCTCCGCATCCATGGCGTCTCGATTGGCCACCCGTAGGCTATTGCTCTCGTAGCGGGCGTCCGTTGCCATCTCCGGCCGCTTGAAGACCTGAGCACAGAGCCGATGCCATTCCCGTTCGTTCTGGATCGACACCAGCGTGTCTATGCCGTCCCTGGTTCGATAGGCACCGTAAGGTGCGATTGAAGGATGCCGCAGTCCCTGCCGGGTCGGCGCACCCGCGCCGAAGTCAGAATGGATCAAGGGCACCGTCATCCATTCGGCAGCCATGTCAAAGAGAGAAAGCTTCAGGGCCGCGCCCTCACCTGTTCTGGCCTTGCGATAGAGCGCTTCAAGGATCGCCGCATGAGCGGTCATGCCCGTGCCGACGTCACAGACCGAAACCCCGATCCGTCCGACCTCGCCGGGGCCGCCCGAGATTCCAACCAGACCGCTTTCCGCCTGAACCAAAAGGTCATAACCCTTCATGCCCGCCATGGCTTCGCTCTCGCCATAACCCGAAATATCGCAGGTCACCAAGCCGGGGTAATCCTTGCGCAGGCGCTCGCTGCCGAAGCCCGCCCGCGTCAGAGCCCCCGGCGCCAGATTTTGTATGACCACATCCGCCTTCGCGATCATGGCCTCCAACAGAGCAGCGTCCTCGGGCGCCTTGAAATTGAGAACGGCGGATTCCTTACCCTGATTGATCCAGATGAAATAGGAGCTTTCGCCCTCGGCGGCGGTGTCGTAGCCGCGCGCGAAGTCTCCATCGGCACGTTCAATTTTGATCACCCGGGCTCCTGCCTCCGCCAGACGCGCGGTGCAAAGCGGCGCCGCCACGGCCTGCTCAATGGCAACGACAAGGCATCCTTCCAAAGGCTTCATTCTGAAGTGTTCCCTAAAAACTACGTGGCAGACCAAGCACATGCTCGGCGATGTAACTGAGGATGAGGTTGGTCGAGATCGGCGCAATCTGATAGAGCCGCGTCTCACGGAACTTGCGCTCGATATTGTACTCGCGGCTGAAGGCAAAACCGCCGTGGGTCTGCATCGCTGTATCACCGGTTTTCCAGGAAGCGTCCGCCGCGAGCATCTTGGCCATATTGGCCTCCGCACCGCAGGGTTTTTTGGCATCGAACAATAAAGCTGCCCGCTCGACCATCAGCGCAGCCGCCTCCATCTCGGCATAGCACTTCGCCAGGGGAAACTGGACGCCCTGATTTGCGCCGATCGGACGTCCGAAGACCTCGCGCTCACGGGCATAGTCCGTTGCCTTGTCGAGAAAGTAGCGGGCATCGCCGATACACTCCGAGGCAATCAAAATCCGCTCAGCATTCATGCCATCCAGAATCACGCGAAAACCCTTGCCCTCATCACCCAAAAGATTTGCGGCAGGCACCTCAAGATCATCGAAGAAAAGCTCGCAGGCATGGTGATTGATCATGGCGTCGATGGGCTGAACACTCATGCCCTTACCGATGGCGTCGCGCAAATCGACGATGAAGGCCGAGAGACCTTCGGTTTTCTTTCTGCAGTCTTCGCGGGGTGTGGTTCGCGCCAACAACACCATCAGATCAGAATGTTCGACCCGGCTGATCCAGACCTTCTGTCCATTGATCCGGTATACATCACCGTCACGTTCCGCCGTGGTCTTGAGGCTGGTGGTATCCGTGCCTGTCGTGGGTTCGGTCACACCGAAACTCTGCAGGCGCAGTTCGCCGCTGGCGATCTTCGGCAGATAGGCCTGCTTCTGTTCGTCGGATCCATGACGCAGCACACAGCCCATGACGTACATCTGGGCGTGACAGGCACCTGCATGTGCGCCCCGGCGGCTGATTTCCTCCAGGATCGCGCAGGCTTCCAACAATCCGAGGCCAGACCCACCGTAGCTTTCCGGAATCAGAGCGGTCAGAAACCCGGCGTCGGTCATTTCCTTTACAAAGGCGGTCGGATAGCCCTTTTCACCGTCCAGATGACGCCAATAGTCCTCGTCATAGCCGGTACAGAGCGCCGCAACCGCGCTGCGGATCTCGGTAATCGACTCGCGCCGTTCTTCCAACGTTCCAAGTGTCATCGTGTGCATCCCATCAAGATGCGCACAAGCTACAGAAAATCGTCACATGAAAAAATTGATTTATTTTCAGTTTTTTGATTAGTATTTTCGAACAATGAGAAATCTGCCGCCCTTTAAAGCGCTCAGCGCCTTCGAGGCCACTGCCCGGTTAGGCGGAGTCCGCGCGGCAGCGGGGGAGCTCGCAGTCACCCAGTCGGCGGTCAGTCACCAACTGGCCAATCTGGAAAACCACCTCCGGACTGCCCTGTTCCACCGGCAAGGCAAGCGGCTGGTTCTGACCGACACAGGCCGAGACTATCTCAACCGGATCGGACCGGTTCTGGACCATTTGGAAGAAGCGACCTTCGAGGCCGCCAACCACTCGCAGATCGAGACCCTGACCGTCTCGGCGCCACCCAGTTTTCTGGCAATGTGGCTGCTGCCACGGATCGCAGGCTTCACAGCCGAATACAATGCCCTGGATCTGCGCCTGCTTGAGCGGCTGACCTATGCGCCGGAGGAAGAAAACATCGACTGCGCCATCGAGTACCGTCTGGCCCCTGACAGCGCCTCGAACGCGACACAGATTCTCTCCGATCAGGTCGTGCCGCTGGCTTCTCCCGATTTGATCGCGCGTTACGGCATTCGAGGTCTGGAGGACCTCTCAGACGTTACCCTGATCGAAACCGAACGTCGTCTGATTTCCTGGCAGGCCATACTGCGGGAGTCTCCGAACCTGGAGGCTCAGCGTTTTCTATCGGTGAGTTACTCTCTGCACGCCTTCGAAGCCGCCCGGCTTGGCCTGGGTGTCGCCCTGGGCAATCGCTACAATGCGCAACGCTTCATCGACGACGGTTCTCTGGCCGTGCCTTTCGAGATACCCGAAGTGTTGAAGCCCAGGACACCAAAGTACTTCCTGACCCTCCCCGAAAAGAAGTCGGCTTTAAAGAAGGTCGTGGGTTTCAGCGAATGGCTGCAGGGCGAAATCACGGCAATGAACTAAAGCGAGACTCCGCCAATGCTCGCACCGCCACAGACATAGAGCGTCTGACCGGTGACATAGCCATTGAGCGGATCGGAAAAGAAGAGAATCGCCCGCGCCACGTCATCCACGGTTCCGATCCGTCCCACCGGCAGACTGGCCGCCAGTTTCTGCTGCCGCTCGCTGTCCTTCTCGATGATACCCCAGAAGTTATCGGTCAGCACAGGTCCGGGCGCGACCACATTCACGGTTACACCATGGGGTCCCAGCTCCAGCGCCCAGGTCCGCGCCATGCCGTGCAGGCCCGCTTTGGAATAGGAATAGGCTGTACGCGTCTGCGCGCCCATCGCCGCTCGCGAGGAATTAAAGATGATCCGACCGAAACCGCGCGCCTTCATCGCAGGCAGAATTGCCTTCACGAAGGTCAGCGCAGCCCCCGCGTGAAGCTGGGTCAGTTTCAGTAAATCATCCGGCTCTGTCTCTTCGATCAGGTTCGGCAGGATAATCCCCGCATTGTGGATGAAGTGGGTGACCTCGCCCATTCCTGCGATCTCATCAGCCGCCTGCTGTGTCTCCACAGGATCGGTTAGATCCGCCTTCACCACCTTCAAACGCGCGTGCGACCAGTCAGGCGCGCGGCGAGCCACGGAGATCACCTCGTAGTCCAGGTCCAGCAGATCCCGACAAAGACGCTCACCGATCCCGGCGCTGCCACCGGTGACAACAGCGGTATAACGCTCCTCACTCACGCGCTGTTTTCCTCCACAAGAGCCAGAACCCGCAGAGGGCTTCCGGAACCGTTCTTGATCTTGAGTGGCGGACAGATCAATAGCGCACCGGTGGGCGGCAGTTGATCGAGATTGGCAAGGCACTGCAGGCCATAGCGCCCCGCGCCATGCAACAGAAAGTGTGCGGGATAGGGCGGTGAAAGATGTCCCCCCTGTCCGGCATCGGTGCCCACACATTCGGTCCCAAAGCCGACCACATTGCGTTCCTCAATCAGAAACGTGATCGCGCTGGCGTCAGGACCGGGTGAATGTGCGCCGTCGTCGCGCAGGTTCAGATAGTCCGCCGCGCTGCGCTTCGACCAGTCGGTGCGCATCAACACCCAGCAGCCTTCCGGGATCTTTCCGTGTTCCGCTTCCCATGCGACAAGGAAGTCCCTGGTCAGCAGGAAATCTTCGTCCGCCGCCGCCTCCTTCACACAATCCACCACACAGACCGCGCGCACAAAGCCTTCAACGGGAATGGAGTCCACGCTGGCGTTCGGCAGATCTTTACCGGAGACCCAGTGGATCGGCGCATCGAAGTGCGTGCCGGTATGCTCGTTGCAGGTAAAGTTCCGCCAGTACCAGGCGGGGCCGCGCTCGTCATAGCGCGACACCTCCTCCACCCGGAAACGGGCGCACTGCCCGAATTCCGGCGGCAGGATAATCACCGGAAAATCTGGATCGAGCGTATGGGTCAGATCGATGGTGCGGACCTTCCCTGCCACCAGAGCTTCCGCAAGCGCCGGCAGGACTGTGGTCGTATCTGCGTTCATGGCCTTAGGCTCCTTCTGGTTGGGTCAATTCTCGCTCCAGGACCCGAGGGTCCTGCTTCCAGCGAGTCAGGAAATCTTCGGCAACCGCGCCGACCGTGAGTTCCTCAAGCCCTTGCTGAAGCGCAGCGACAACGGCTTTCGCCAATCCCTCGGACGTCACCTTGGGCGGCGGCAGGTGTTGACGCCAGTCTTCTTCCAGCGGGCCGAAGAGGGCGTTCAGGACTTTCACGCCGGAGCCATGAAACTCTCCGCGCAGGCACTGGCTGAGTGAATAGGCTGCCGCCTGGCTGGCCGAGGTCGAACCGTAGGCCGGCCAGTTCGAAAGCGCATAGACCGAGAGTAGATTTACCCAGGCACAGGCGCTGTTCACACCGTCTGCGCCGCGAAAGCGCATTCCCGGTCCAAAGGCCTGGATCAGCCGCAGCGGGCCAAAGTAATTCACTTCCATCTCGTCGCGTGCCGTCACGATCCCGTCCCGGTCCATCGCCCCACCTGCCCGCACGTGCTCAGCCGTGTTGATGAGGATATCGACCTTGCCGCCGATCTCACTGGCGAGCTCATTCACCGAGACCGTGTCGGTCACGTCGAGCGCCATGACCTCGACGTTGGGAATGGCCGCCAGACTGTCGGCACCTTTAAAGGGCCGCCAGGTCTCGGCGATCCCGACGAAGACCGTCGCGGCACCGGCTGAGGACACCGCCTGCGCCATTGCCTGCCCGAGCTGCGTGCGCCCATCGGTGATCAGAATCCGGCGAATTTTCGGATCGCAGGTCAATTCTCGCAGTTGCTTGTCATCGGTCATATTTGCCGTCTCCTGTTCCGGCAGCGCCATGAGAACCCCTTGGCCCGATTTGTCCGTGCGCGCGATCATGCGCACCCGCCCACCCTCGACGACATCGCCGTGAATATGCGCCAGCACTGGGATGCCGACGTCGAGCGCTATGGTGCCCACGCGCCAGGGCGTGCGCTCCCGGAAGTAAACGTTGGTGCTGGTCTGGATGGTGGTTTCAGCGATCAGTTGCCCACCCTCGGGCATGTCTCTCCAATTGAGATTCATGGACAGGCACTTGGGACAGGCTTCGCGCGGTGGATAGGTGACCGCCTCGCAGTCATCGCACTTCTGCAGAACGAAACGCCCTTCGGCGGCGGCGGCGGTAAAGCCCAGGGCGCGGCGACTGCGTGAAGTCGGGGGCAGAGTCGGCAGAACCGTGCGTTTTTGCGGATCCTTGCGCCGGGGGCGTTTGATCGCTTCGGTCATGCGCCGGGCCCCGCCAGTGCAGCAGCACCCGAACAGAGCCCGCGGTCGTAATTGATCATTCCGAAGCCTGAGACTACGGCTGTTTTCGCGTCTTTCACCTGACCGCCAAGCGCGGCACCCGTTACTTGCCGCAGAGCCTCGACCAACCCCAGATATCCGCCAGCGGCACCGGCCTGTCCGACCGAGAGCTGGCCGCCGGAGGTGTTGTGCGGGAAACTGCCGCCGTTGGTCAGATCGTGACCGCGCACAAAGTCCACCGCCTCACCTTTTTTGCAGAAGCCGAGATCTTCGAACTGCATCATGGAGATCACCGGATAGTCGTCGTAAGTCTCCAGCAGATCCACGTCCTCCGGTGCGATCCCTGCCATGGCCCAGAACTCATCCCGGTCCATTTCCCAGCCGCCGCGGATCTGGATCGGATCATCGGGAAAGGCGTTGTGGCGTTCAATGGTCGAGAGAACCCTCACAGCAGGCAGACCGAGATCCTTGGCGGCGTCTTCACTCATGACCAGAAATGCCTCGGCCCCCGCGCAGGGCATGACGCAGTCGAAGAGCGCGATAGGATCGGAAATCGGCCGAGCCGAAACATATTGTTCCAGGCTCAAGGGCTTCTTCATCAGTGCGTGGGGAAACGCGAGCGCGTTGTCCCGCTGGGCCACGCAGATCTTGCCGAAGTCCTCCCGCGTCGCGCCATAGGTCTTCATGTATTGATCGGTCATCAGGGCGAAACTGGCGTTAGGGCCGCCGGAGCCGTAGGGATAGGAGGCATCCTGCGCGAAGCGGCTGAAGCTGGACAGCATCCGCCGGAAAGAATCCACATGGTTCGCGTCGCCAGAGACGCAGGCCACCATGTCGGCATCGCCGCACTGAACCGCCCGCGCCGCCCGTCTCAAGCTCACCACGCCGGAAGCACCGCCCATGGGAATGTGATCGAGCCAGCGCGGCGTGAGGCCCAGATGCTGAGTCAGACCCACCGCCGTGTCCGGGAAGAGCGTAAAGGAGGAAACACAAAAACCGTCGATATCCTGCGGTGTGATTCCCGCCGTTCCCACCAGATCGCCCAGCGCCCGCGCGATCCACCAGTGCGCAGGTTCCGGAGAATATCGCTGATAGGGAATGGTGACCGGTACAGCGGCCACCACACCGTCATAGGCCTGCCGCTGCGCTCTGCCCCGCTGTGCCATCAGGCCACCGCCCGCTTTTTCAGGTGCCGGAGATCGAGCGTATCGTCGTGCGCGCGCAAGGTTTCGACCAGGGTTTTCAACTCACCGCGCTGCACCTTGTTCGTCGAGGTAAGCGGCAGAGACTCGACGAAAGCGAGATAGCCGGGCGCTTTGTAGTAGGCAAGTTGCTCAAGGGACCAGCGGGTAATATCCTCCGCCAGTTCCTGCGACTGCGTCCTCTCAAAATCCTCGGTCGGCACGACACAGACAAAAACCTCGTCACCCCGAACCTCATCGGGTGTCGCGGCAACAGCAACAGCCGCGACCTGCGGGTGACGCAGCAACACGCCCTCGACCTCGATAGCGGCGATGTTTTCGCCCGAACGGCGGATGACGTTCTTCTTGCGGTCGACAAAGGACAAGGTGCCATCACTATTGCGCTTTACGATGTCGCCGGTATGGAACCAGCCGTCGCGCCAGGCCTCATCGGTCGCAACGGGATCCTTCAGATAGCGATCAAAAAAACCGTAGCGCGGCTTCTCTCCCGAGCGCCGAACCAGCAATTCGCCCGGTTCGTCAGAAGAGGCTTCACTGCCATCATCCAGTTCAATCCGGACCGCAATTTCCTCCTGCGGCCTGCCGAAGCAGCGTGTGCCGATATGGCGGGGATCCTGTGCGGCGGCAACCACCGCCCCGTTGCCGGTTTCGGTCATGGCCCAGGCCTCGATCAGCGGAACCCCAAAACGCTCCTCAAAGGGGGCATGCAGGCGTTCTTCCACCCCGGCGCCAAAGCCGAAGCGCAGGGAGTGCGTCTTGTCGTCGTCGTCCGCTTCTGCCGACATCAGCATGGCCGGCATCACACCAAGATAGTGCATCACCGTGGCCTTTGACTGGCGAACTGAGTCCCACCAGCTCCTGGGATGAAACCGATCCAGCACTGTCAGGCAACCGCCGACCGCAATCATGCCCATGGTAGAACAGGACAGAGCGTTCATGTGAAAGAGCGGCAGGGGTGTGATCATCCGTTCGCCCTCAAAAGTGAGGGCACAGTGCCCACCGATGGAGCGATACCAGTGACCGCAGTTCAGAAAGTAGCTGTTGTTCAGAACGCAACCCTTGGGAAGGCCGGTAGTGCCGGAAGTATAGAGGAGCGCCGCTTCGTCATTAAAACCACTGTCGAGCGATGATGCGGGCTCCGGTGCCCTGGGCAACTTGTCATCAGGCCCGACGACCTGCAGGCCGAATTCCGCACTGGCTTTCGCGACATCCCGCTGGCGCGCCGCCAGAACCACAGCAAGGCACATTTCCGAATGCCCGACGAGGTACGCCAGCTCCGCGGCCCTCAGATCCGGATTGATCGGCACGATGGAAACCCCAAGGCGGTTCAGTGCCAACCAATGCATCAAAAAACTTGGCCGGTTCTCCAGCAGCAATCCAACACGATGCCCCTTGCCGTAACCGGCATGACGGTAGGCAACGAACAGACTCTCGATCAGGCCGGTCGCTTCACCGTAGGAGATTTCACCTGGGGAAATACCGTAGATGCCTGCGGTCTCGGACAAAACGTTAAAGAAAGGCCGATCGGGAAAAGCCTGCGCCGTCGCAGCGAAGAATGAATAGACATTCGCGAACCCTGCCGGATCCCGTAGCGTAACGCTGGTTTCTGTTTTGGATGTCATCGTCTTGCCATCACACGAAAAGCTGGATGTTGCGATGCGGCGCGTCGCAGTTCACCAGATCGACACGCTTGCATCTGATCTGCAGCTTACCTTCAACAACAGCGAGCTTGTGGCGCGCCCAACCCGCCAGCAGAGTCTGCTCGTCAAAGCGTGTCTCAACGTAATGGAAAGGCGTGTAGGTGCGATAGAGGTTTTCGTCGTGATTGATCTCATCGACAGCTGGCATCTGCAGCAGGTGCTGGCAACGGCTTTTCGGTTTCTGGGAAAAGGTCCGTTGGCCCTCAAGCCGCTGGACGCGCGTCCGTAGCAACAACCTGTCCTCGTACATCAGCGATGTGGTCAGATGCTCTTCCTCCTGATCCGGTTCCAAAGGCATCCAGTAGATACCATCCTCCGCAAAGAGATCCAGCCACTCCGGAAAACGGCGTTCGTCGATCATCCGGGCTTCGGCAATCACGAAATCAATCAAGTCCTGCGCTGTCGGGGTCATGCCGCAGACCCTTCTTTGCTGACTTCTTCTTCCGTATCGAGAGTCATGAACTTTTTCCAGGCGCGGAACTGATTGCGCATCTGGGCTTCGGTCGTCCCGTTATAGGTCGCGTTGGGCGTCTCGCTTTCAGCAGGATCGTAGAGCCGCTGCATATTAATCCACTGGTTGCCGTCGCTGGCGAGACCGGCCTGCGCCCGCTCGTACATTTCCAGATCGTCATGGCCGACGATGGAGGTCGGCGCATTGATCAGACGATTGTACATGGCTGTGCGCTCCAAGAGTTTGTCGGGCGCACCGACCAGACGAAAGATCCAGGATTCCACGAGTGTCTTATCGGCAGCAATCGGCTTGAAGAGCCGCAGGGACTGGATCGGTCCTTTAATCATCATATTCGGAAAGTAGACGGTGTTGTGACGATTTTCGTCCAAAATAGCCTTCGCCCGTTCCTCGCCGTAGGCCTCCACCATCTTGTCGAAATAACCCTCGATCGCCGAATAGTCGGAGTGGATCGAGTGATGAACGCCGGTATGACCGTGGCCGTTTTCCCAGGTGCGGATGCCCATATTCTCGAAAAACTCATAAGGCGACATGAAAGGCAGAATGCACTCCACCGCCATGGGCTTGGGACCGTCGCCGCCTTCCTGTTCCCAGATTTCCTTGACCGTACCCGCCGAGGATTCATGTGCAACCATGGGATGGCAGGTGTCGGTCTGGTTCTCGACCAGCATTTTCCAGTTGCAATGATGCATGTAACGCAGGGGACTGCCCACGACTTCCAGACGTCCTTCCGGCGAACGGTCGATCATGTTGTCTAGACTGGAAAGAGAATCGCCGAAGAAGCTTTCGAAGTCAGGACCGGCATCGTTCATCTTGGCAAAGATGAAACCGCGATAGTTTTTCGAATGGGCCAGGGGCGTCATCCCCTTGCCCGCGCAGGATTCCGGCAGGCCGGTATTCTCGTAGCCCTTCTTCAACGGCACAGCCAGCAAACTGCCGTCAGTCTTGAAAGACCAGGCGTGGTAGGGACAGCGGAAGAACTTACCGGCATTCCCCTGACGGTCGATCACGACCTGCGTGCCTTTGTGTGGACAGCGATTGAAGAGAACCCGGACCGAATTGTCCGTGTGGCGCACCATCAGGATCGGCTGCGTGCCGATCTCCGTCGCGCTGTAATCGCCCTTGTTGGGGATCTGGCTTTCGTGACCGACATAAACCCAGGCATTGCGGAAGAGGTGTTCCATCTCGAGCGCAAAGACATCGGGACTGCGATAAAGATCGCGGTGGACTTCGCCTTCACGGAGTAGGCTGCGGACCTTATCTTTGAGTTCGATAGCTTGCGGGTTCATATTCCTTGCTCCGCTATAGATCGAGAACGAGTTTTGCCGAGTGCGCGCGGGACACGCAGATCTGCATCACCTTGCCGCTGGCCTTTTCGCTATCCGTCAAAACCACATCGCGATGATCCGGCTCGCCGGAAATCACATCGGTCTGACAAATCCCGCAATCGCCGCGCTGGCAGTCGTAAATCAGATCCTGTCCGGCTTCTTCCAGCACATCGATAATGCTCTTGCCCGCCGGTACCGTGAAGCTCTCGCCGGTTGAAGCGATTTCGATTTCGAAAGGCTGGTCGCCGGACTGGGGTAGCGGCGGTGTAAAGAGCTCGAAGTGGATACGTTCCTCCGGCCAGCCACGCTTCCGCGCGCTTGCCTGGACCGCCTCGATCATAGGCTTGGGTCCGCAGACATAGAGATGGCTCTTGGAGTCAACCTTCGACAAGAGAGTCTCGACGTCTAGATGCCCCCCATTCAGATCGTCATAGTGCTCGACCAGTTTATCGCCCAGCAGCGCGCGCAACGGTTTAAGGAAGGCAAGACTTCCCTGCGCCCGACCGGAGTAATGCAAACGGAAATCCTGTTTCCTCCCCAGAAGTTCGCTGGCCATGGAGGCAATCGGCGTGATCCCGATGCCACCGGCAATCAAAACAACAGGCGCGGCATCATCGCTCAGTGCGAAGTCGTTTTTCGGCAGGCTGATCGAAATCAGATCCCCCGGCTTGACGCCGTGCATAAAGGACGAGCCACCCTGCGAAGTTTCCTCCAGTCGCACGCCAAGCCAATAGGATGCTGCCCCCTTGTCCGGTTCAACCGAGGGGTCGAGATTGACCAGAGAATAGGGCCGGTCATCGCCGTTCGGAAGCCGCACGCGGATATGAGATCCGGGGCTATAGCCTGGTAGGTTTTCTCCGGAAGTTGAGGTCAACTCGAAAGAGCGCACCATCGGTGCTTCCTCAGTGACCGCAACGACCTTGAGTTCCAGATCGGACATTCAAGCCACCTCCGACTCGGGTCCGGTGAAACTCCGGATAGTATCCAGCGCGCCTGCAAGAGCCGTACCCTCGGTGTCCTGCAGAGCAGCTTCATGTAAGCGTCGCGCCCAGTCTGCCGCATCGCTGCGGCCTCGGACCAATTCGATCCCCTGCATCACTTTATCGAACTTGCTGATGGAACGTTCGTGGGTATCGCTGTAGCCCTTGATCAGGCGACGGCAACGAGCGATCTCGACTGCAAGGTCATAATCGTCGCCTGCGCTGCGCGTCACGTTTGCCAGCCAGCGGCGGGTGTGTTCCATCTCAATTTCATGGCGCAGTAGTTTTCGGCGCCAGCGCCGCAAAGCCGATAGGACATAAAGCGAGAGGAAGCCGCGCAGGCTGTCGCTGCGGACACGCTTGCTTCCGGTAAAGAGCGACAGAAGCAGCCGGACAAGCTTTTTATCTTCAAAATTCCGACCAAAAAACGCCGGGAACAACCCAGCCAATTCCTCAACACGGGGATGCATGAACTCAGTGATGGTGACGATCTGCTCATCAGCCGCCGAAATATCGTCGCGGACGCGCGAAAAGCGGCTTCCTCTCGACTTGAGATCCGCGACCCGGATCACATCCTGATAGCTCATGGCGGTCGCAAGGTATTTTGCAACAGCAGCCGTCAGATTGTAGTCCCGCTGAGCGCCGTCGAGCCGTTTATCCAGATCCAGAATTTCATCCAGTCGATCAAGGTATTCTTCGCCGTACGCGCTATCCTGAAAATCGATCACCCGGTTAAGCCCGGCGCGCAGTGTCTCCTGCAGCGCTTCAGGAAAAGTTCGCTCCGCTCGCTCTGTGAGCGCCTGATATCTTGTCCGCTCATCTGTCGAGCCGCCCTCAAGCAGAGGCAAAGGCTTTGGGTTCGCAGCGACCTCTTCCTGTCCATCTTCCGTCAGGCAATTAAAGGCCGCGTCGAATGCCCGCAGGCTCGCTTCGACACCCACGCCGCCTGAGCGGATCGCGTCTTCATAGGCCGCGCGCGGGAAAGGCAAAGCGCCTGAACCGGCGATCGCACCGAAAAGGCTCGCCGAAATTACGCTCCCATTTGCGGCTGCGACCTGGGCGAGGTCGGCCTTCAAAAACCGCTTAGCCGCGAGAGCCGCCGCAACCTCGACCGCCTGGGGATCGTTAATTCCATCGCCGGGCCGCGACTTTTCCGCCACAGCCAAAGAACGATGGGTCGAGGCAATCAGGGTGGTCCGGTCAGGGGAAACCAGACCCCGTTGAATAGCCCGGCCGGCTTCCATCCATTCTGCGGCGACAACCAGATCCACATCGCCGGGTGTCGGCATCAAGGCCAGCACAGGCGCTTGCCCGCCTGCCTCGATCATCTCGAGATAGTAGACGGTCGCGCCGGTCCTCTGGGCCACACCGGGGACCGAGGTTGCCTGAACCACCCAACCGCGCGATTCTGCCAGCGCGACCAGCCAGTTGGAAACAACACCACCTCCCTGGCCACCGATGGCCAGCACGGCAACACAGATCGGCCGGTCCTGGGAAAGCGGATCGCTCATGACGGCGCCTCCCCGGCAGGTTCCTGCAAGCGCCGCGCATCACGCCGCACCTGCAGCTTCGTGGTGACGGTGCCGCGCAGGCGGGCGAAGCTGCGGTCCCAGAAGCTCGGATTGTGAACCGCATCGGCCCGGTAGAAGGACGGACAAAGAACCGCTGCATCGGCGACTTCACCGCAATGGCCACAAGCAACGCAGGAATTGTCGACGAAAGCCACCGGGTCATCACGCAGAGGGTCTTCGGTTTCCTTCAAGGTCAGTGACGGACAGCCCGAGATGCGGATGCAGGCATGATCACCGGTGCAGACATCTTCATCGACACCGAACTTCTGCTCTACGACGCGCTTGCCGTCGTTCCGTGCCTTGCGCCGGATCGGACGTTCGCGGCGCTGCCGGTTCAACATACATTCACTGGACGCGATCACGACTTTCGGTCCACGTTCCGGCGTGGTCAGGGCTTCCTCGATGACATCGCGCATCGCCCCGACATCGTAGGTATGATCGATCCGGCGCACCCAGTTGACGCCCACACCCTTGACCGCATCCTCAATCGGGTGACGGGTCGAGCGGTTCAGATTCCCGGCGCGTGATGAGAGGATGTCCTGTCCACCGGTCGCCGCCGCATAATAATTATCGACGATCAGAATCACATCGTCGCTCTTATTGAAGACGGCATTCCCGACACCGCTGACCAGACCGTTATGCCAGAAGCCGCCGTCGCCCATAATTGAGATCGAGCGCTTACCCTGCGCAACGTTCAAGCCGGAAGCTGAAGCCGCGCCAAGACCGTAACCCATGGTGCTCGCGCCGATGTTGAAGGGCGGCAGGATCGAAAAGAGATGACAACCGATGTCGCAGGCAATGTGACGCTCGCCGACATCCTGCTGCGCCAGCGTCAGCGCGGAAAAGATCGGCCGCTCGGGACAGCCCGTACAGAACCCGGCCGGACGTGGCGGTACGGCTTCGTTGAGAGCCTGAGTAACTTCCTCGGGTAGATCCGAACCAAGAGAAACCGTGGCCGGTGAGAGTGCAGTGTCTTTAAGACCCTCAAGAAAAGCTCCGATACCTTCGACTAGCGCTTTGTTGGTGTATTCACCGGCCTTCGGCAGAACGTCTTTACCGTGCAACGGGGTTATCACTGCTGCCCGGCGCAGAATGGTGCTGACTGCCTGCTCCAGGTGATCCGGCTGCCCCTCTTCGACCATCAGGACCGCACGTTTATCGCTGCAAAAAACAACGACCTCGTCGTCGATCAGCGGATAAGTGACATTGAGCACATAAAGCGGAATGCGGGTCTTGCCATAGACGTCCGCCAGGCCAAGTTGGCGCAGTGCTGCGATCACGCCGTTGTAGTGACCGCCTTGCAGAACAATACCGACATCCTCGATGTCACCCTCGAAGAACTCGTTCAGCTTGCGCGACTTGATGAATTCGACGGCAGCCGGCCAACGATGCGCTACCTTCTCCTGCTCATGGGCGAAAGACGCGGGCGGCAGGACGATCCGGTCGGTCTCGCGCCGGGGGTGGTTGCGTGCCTGCTCCAGCGTGAATTCGGGACGGACATTATCCCGGGTCTGAAACGAACCATGGACGTGGCAGGCACGGATCCGCAACTCCAGCATCACGGGCGTATTGCTCGCCTCGGAAAGCTCGAAACCATCCCGCACGGCCTTCACGATTGATTCCGCATTGGGGCGGGGGTCGAGCAGCCAGATCTGGGATTTCATGGCAAAAGCGTGCGAGCGCTCCTGCATAATCGAAGAGCCCTCGCCGTAGTCTTCCCCGACGATAATCAGTGCGCCACCGGTTACGCCACCGGAAGAAAGATTGGCCAGAGCATCGGAGGCAACATTGGTGCCGACCGTCGATTTCCAGGTCGCCGCGCCACGGATCGGGTAGTGCATGGAGGTCGAGAGCATTGCCGCCGCCGCGGCCTCACTGGCACTGGCTTCAAAGTGAACGCCCAGCTCGTCCAGAATTTCCTTGGCATCGGAGAGCACGTCCATCAAGTGCGAAATCGGCGCGCCCTGATAACCGCCGACATACCCGACCCCGGCCTCGAGCAGCGCCTTGGTGACCGCGAGAATACCCTCACCCCGAAAGGTTTCTCCGGCTCCCAGTCGCAGCGCCTGCACCTCCTGAACAAAAGACCGTTCAGCCAACGCCCACCTCCTGTCGATCCAGCCTGGAGAACTTAACGCATTCCGCAAGGCCGGCATTTATATTCTTTTTCATATATTCGGCAGGGAAGCGTTCGCTGTCAACTCGATTTATATGAAAATGCAACTTTTTATGCTTGAAATGATTGATTCCGGGACTGACTTGTGATCACATCGGCAAATGACAAGCTTACAGCAGTTGAAGTTGACCGAAGACAGTAGCGCCCCTTTTGTGGACGGTTACCTGCTGTATCTTCTGGCTGCCGCCAGCCACGCACTTTCGAGCGAGTTTCACGTTGAGGTCAAGGCGCAGGGCGTGAAAGTCCAGACCTGGCGCGTCCTCGCCTGCCTGATCGATCGACCGGGCCTGATGCTGACCGAGCTGGCGCAGTTCGTCTTGCTGGAACAGTCTCATCTGACCAAGATTATCGAGCAACTTCAGTCAGGCGGGCTGGTCGAAAAACAGCACGATACGACGGACCGGCGTAAGATTAAGATCTACATCACTGATCGCGGCAGAGAGCTGGTGGAGCCCCTGATTCCCAGCGCCAAATCACACGCGCAACGCGCCACCGCGATCTTGACCCGCAACGAAGAAAAAAACCTGAAGTCCATCCTGCATAAGCTGATCCGGCAACAGCGTCAGGCGGGAAACATTTCAGGCGCAGGAGAAGGGCCGCAACTGGGATCGGTTGAAGTCAAAAGTAATGGACAGACCTGAATAAAGGAGACGACGCGGATCTGCCGCGGAACGCCCCAATCAGGCAAATCTGTCGTCCGCAAGAACGTTTGAGACCGGCGGAATTGGTCCATCTGGAGTACAGGTTGCTTGACAGTAGTTTCATATGAAACCATTTTGATCGCAATCAAACAGATCGGACGATCCGGTCGAAAACCAGCCTCAGAAGGGCTGGGAAAGAGATAACGCGGTAAGGAGCCCAAAGAAGGCTCGCGTATGGATTTCGGTAGGTTGGGATAATCATTGACCGACTGGTCGGTTTTTATTAGCCTAATTCTGCACGGCTTCCGGCGACACCCGATTAGACAGTCGGGCTCCGCATCGGACGACGGTGCGGGTTCGGAAGAAATAAAGCGCCCTTGCTAAAAATCGGGTGCAAAACGGTTAACGATAGGGAGAAGCATCATGAGATTTTTCAAACCGGTTGCAGCCATTGCTCTGGGCGCGGCCCTCTCGGCAACGACGGCACTGACCGCCTTCGCCGCAGACACAACTCTTGTCATTTCAAGCTGGGCACCGCCAACTCACGGCATGAACGCCAAGATGTGGCCGAAGCTCACCAAGATGATCGAGGACGCCACCGAAGGCCGGGTCACGGCAGAAATCAAATACAAACTCGCGCCACCGCCGGCACAGTTCGATCTGATTCAGGATGGCGCAGCCGACCTGACATGGATTTTCCACGGCTACAATCCCGGTCGTTTCGTCGCGACCCAGTTGATCGAACTGCCGGGTTACCAGGGTTCCGCCGAAGCCGCCTCAGTGGCTTACTGGCGCGCCTACGAGAAGTTCCTGAAGAGCGCCGATGAGCACAGAGGCGTCAAGCTGGTCGCTCTGCATACCCATGGTCCGGGACAGCTGCACAGCGCCAAGAAGGTCACACAGCTCGACGAAATCAAAGGCATGAAACTGCGTCTGGGCGGCGGCGTATCAGGTGCAGTCGGTGACGCCCTCGGCGCGACCGGCATCAGAGTACCCGCCCCCAAGGTTTACGAGACCCTCGCCTCCAACGCCGCTGACGGGGTCATGATGCCTATGGAGGGCAAGAAGGGCTTCAAGCTTACGGAAGTGGCACAGCACAGCTTTGTCATGCCCGGCGGTTTTTATCGCGGTTCCTTCGCGCTGATCATGAATCAGGAGAAATTCGATTCCCTCTCCAAAGCCGACCAGGATGCCCTGATGACGGTGTTCGGAGAGAACGCCTCGCGCATGGCCGGTCAGGTATGGGACGAGATCGATTCTATCGGCGTGGATGCGACCAATTCGACGGCTGACAATTCGCTCAATACTGCAAGCGAAGCTGATCAGAAAGCCTACAACAAGATTGCCGAGCCAATCATTGATGCTGCAATCAAGGCCGTCTCGGATAAAGGTATCGACGCCAAGGCTGCGGTCGAGTTCATCGCCAGTGACATGGCGGCAAACTAAAGCACGGCACCGCAAGTTCGTTTCGCTATGAATACAAGCTCTCGATCAGAAGAAGGCGCATGGGTTCGTCACGCACTTGCCCATGCGCCCTCTTACCTCGCAGCGACGGCGCTTTTCGCCCTGATGGTCATGACCTTTGCGGACGTCGTCCTGCGCAGCGCCCTCAACAGTCCTATCTCGGCCGCCACGGAACTAACCCGCCTTTTCATGGCGATCACGGTCTTCGCGTCTCTTCCCGTCATCAGTTGGCGCGGCGAGCAGATCGTGGTTGATCTGCTCGATCCTTTCTTCAGAGGACGCGCCGCACAGATCCGTGACGTGATTATCGATGCCCTGGCGGGGATCGTTATCTTCTGGCCGGCCATTCGCGTCTACGAGTTGGCCGAGCGCGCCAAACAATACGGCGACACCACCGAATATCTGCAGATTCCGCAGTTTTACATCGCCTACTTCATTGCCTTCAGCACCTTTGTCACAGCCGTGATCCTGCTACTGCGCGCGGTCGTGCGCACGGTGGCGCCACATTATCTGGCCTCCATCAAAAACGCATGAAGTCCTCCCACCGACAGCCCCTGGCGATTGATCCAGGCCCCGCGCCCGTTTCCATGAGGACACCCACATGCTAGCCGCTTCAATTGGTTTTGCCGCCGTTCTGGTCCTTGTCCTGCTGCGGATGCCCATCGCAATTGCAATGGGTCTCGTCGGCATCATCGGATACGCCAATGAAACTTCCATGCGCGCCGCCATCTCCATGGGCAGCCGCCTAATCATCGACACGGCACAGGACTACGGCCTCTCGGTCGTTCCTCTTTTCATTCTGATGGGCCTCTTCGTCAATAAGGGCGGGCTCTCGCGTGAACTGTATCAAGTCTCCTATGTCTTTCTAGGTCATCTGCGCGGTGGCCTCGCGATGGCGACGATTGTGGCCTGCGGTGGCTTTTCAGCAATCTGCGGCTCCTCGCTCGCCACAGCCGCGACCATGTCCAAGGTCGCCATGCCGCAGATGCGTAAGTTCGGGTATTCAGACGGCCTCTCGACCGCGTCGATTGCCGCTGGCGGGACACTGGGCATCCTGATCCCACCGAGCGTTATTCTGGTGATTTATGGCCTTCTGACCGAAACCAGCATCGGCAAACTCTTTATCGCCGGTATTATTCCCGGCTTCATCGGTATCCTCTTTTACCTCGCAGCCGTGCGCTACACCGTGTTCCGGGATCCAAAATCCGGACCCGCGGGTGAGCGCTCAAGTTGGCGCGACCGGATCGCCGCGCTGAGCGACGTCTGGGCAGTCCTGGGACTTTTTGTGCTGGTGATCGGCGGTCTCTACGGGTTGCTCGACTTCTGGCCGCTGCATCTGACCTTCTCGCCGACCGAAGCCGCTGGCATGGGTGCTGCAGGCGCCTTCCTGATCGCACTCTCGAGAAGGGCATTGAACTTCAAAGCCATCCGCGAGGTGCTCTTCGAGACTGCGCACACCACAGCAAGCCTCTTCGCGGTGCTTATCGGCGCCTGGATCTTTTCGAACTTCGTCAACTACGCGGGCCTGCCCCAAGGCCTGATCGAAATGGTTACCGGCTGGGGCGTCAGTCCCATGGTCATCATGCTGATGATTCTGGCTATCTACATCGTGCTCGGCTGCGTCTTCGAGAGCCTCTCCATGCTGCTGTTGACGGTTCCGGTGTTCTTTCCGCTGGTCACCAGCCTGGGCTTCGATCCGGTCTGGTTCGGCATCGTGGTTGTTGTGGTGACCGAGATCAGCCTGATCACACCGCCGGTCGGCCTCAATGTCTTTGTCCTGAAGGGCGTGGTTCGGGATGTCTCGACCGCCACCATCTTTGCCGGTGTGACTCCTTTTTGGATTGTCGACATCCTGCGTCTGGCCCTGCTGGTCTTCGTGCCATGGCTTGTCCTGATCCTTCCCAACAGCATGTAAGGCCCCTGATGTGAGTGAATCAGATAGCAAGAGCTTTGGCGTTCCGGAGATACAGGCGCTGCTGACGGAAATGTTCGCGCCCTGGATTCAACTGCTGGACATCAGGCCGGTTGAGGTAACGGCGAAAGGCGGGCGCTTTGAACTGCCCGAGAATGCCGACCTCTCCCGCGAAGGAGGAATCATCTGTGGACAGGCCATCGCTGCCGTCGCCGATACCGTCGGCGTTCTTTGCCTTTCAGCCCATAACGGCCGTTTCCGGCAGGTCACGACCGTCGACATGACAACCCACTTCATGCGGCCCTTGATGAAAGGCGCCGTGGAGGCAGAGGTCACGATCCTCTCCAACGGCCGTCGTATGGCAACCTTGCGGGTCGATTTCCGCCAGACTGGAAAAGACAAGATCTGCGCAGGAGCAACCTGCGCCTATGCCTATCTGGATGGCTAGGAAAGACACGTCACTCGGGCGGCTTTGACCCGAAGCGACCCTGAATGCATCGCTAGGTGTCGCATATGCGTCAGAAACCTGAAAACCTCACCTGTAAGAACTCTCATTCAGGGAATTCCGCTTTACAGCGGTTTCAGGTATAGGTTTGCGTCATGTTCTTAAGCGTCTTCGATGTTTTCAAAATCGGCATCGGCCCCTCGAGCTCTCACACTATGGGCCCGATGGTCGCGGCCAGCCGCTTCCTGAATGAACTGCGCGAACGTTCGGAAAAGAATGTGACCCGGGTGCGGGCGAGCCTCTACGGCTCGCTGGCATTCACCGGCAAGGGCCACTCGACCGACCGCGCGGTGTTCCTTGGGCTGTTGGGTTTTACGCCGGATACACTTGATGCTGACACAGCGAGCCAACGTGAGGCAGACCTTTGGCGCGACAAGTGCATTGCGGCGACAGGACTGCCCGTCTTCCTCTTCGATCCGGAAGTCGATCTGATCTACAACTATGGACCGCCCCTGGAAGGTCACGCCAACGGCCTCAAATTCGTCGCACTAGACGACGAAGGCGAAACCCTGTTGGAACGGATCTACTACTCGATCGGCGGTGGCTTCATCGTCGAAGAAGCAGAACTGGAAGCCATCAACGAGGGTTACGAAACTGCCGAAGAGCCCTGCACTGCCCTCTATCCCTTCGCGACTGCCAATGAGATGCTGGAGATGGGCGCGCGCAGCAAGCTCTCGCTGGCCGAAATGAAGCGCGCGAACGAACTGCAGACCATGACTGAAACCGAGCTGGACAATCGGCTCGATCAGATCTGGGATATCATGAACGACTGCATTGAGCGCGGACTGAAGACAGAGGGCGAACTCCCCGGAGGGCTGAAGGTCAAGAGGCGGGCTGCTGATCTGCGCCGCCAACTTGAGAACGAACGCGAGTCGAACTCGGCCCCCTTTGAATCCGCCAACGAATGGCTGGCGGTCTATGCCATGGCCGTGAACGAGGAAAACGCCGCCGGTGGTCAGGTTGTGACGGCACCGACCAACGGCGCAGCAGGTGTTATCCCGGCTGTGTTGCGCTTTTACCTGGATTTTTATCCCGGTGTTGATCCCAAAGACACTCGGACTTTCCTGCTCGCGGCGTCAGGCATTGGCGGGATCATCAAAAAGAATGCGTCGATCTCCGGCGCCGAAGTTGGATGCCAGGGCGAGGTCGGCTCCGCGGCGGCCATGGCGGCAGCCGGGCTTTGCGCGGTCCGCGGCGGCAGCAACGAGCAGATTGAAAACGCTGCCGAGATTGCCATGGAGCATCATCTTGGCATGACCTGCGATCCGGTCAACGGCCTAGTTCAGGTGCCCTGTATCGAGCGCAACGGACTGGGGGCCGTGAAAGCCGTAACCGCGGCAGCACTCGCCCTGCGCGGCGATGGAACCCACTTCATGCCTCTGGATAACTGCATCGAAGCCATGCGTCAGACCGGCCTGGACATGTCCACCAAATACAAGGAAACCAGCACCGGCGGACTCTCGGTCAATCTTCCGGAGTGCTGAGCGGCTGGCACGGATCGTAGCAAGTCGGAGCCTGGAATACGATCTAGCGCAGATTTTCCCGCATAATGATTTCCACCGGCACACGCTCGATGGCAACGGGTCTGCCGACGGAGCAATTGATGACCGCCGTGAGTGCAGAATCGGCCACCCGGACCATATCCTGATGCACCACCGCGTCCATCACGCCGCTGAGAAGACATTGCCGGGTTAAAGCGGTGAGGTTCTGGGCGATATAGACAATCTCGTCCTTTCGGCCGCTCTCCAGCATGGCTTTCTCGATTCCCCGATTACCACCGCCGATGCAGTAGATACCCCGTAGGTCCTTTTGGGTTGCAAGCAGTTGCTTAGCGGCACGGTAATTTTTCTCCGGATCGTCCTGCCCTTGTACCACTTCACGAAGCGAGAGCGCCGGATACTCATCGCGCAACACTGTCCGAAACCCCATCTCTCTCTCTTCATGACTTCTGTAGAGCTGCCCGCCCCAGAAGACAGCCACCTGCCCTTTACCGCCAATCAGCCTGCCCATCAGAAGACCTGCGGTGCGCCCCGCAGCGCGATTGTCGAGCCCGGAGTAACCCAGCGTTTCCATATCAGGCAGATCGGTCAGTATGCTGACAACGGGAATGCCTTGCCGAATAAATCGACCGATTGCCTCCCGCACTGCCGGATGCTCTAGCGGCTGCACGATAAGGCCTGAACTCCCACGCTCAAGGCTTTGCTCAAGCGCATCGACAAGCGCCAGGGGATTCATACGTTGCGGATAATTGGTCCTCAACTGCAGACCATGCTGTTCGCCGAGCCGCCGCAAAGCCCGAGCCAGGATATCGTTCGCAAAGCCCGCATTCCCGGCAATGATCACATCAACGCTCATACCGGCGGCGATAGAGGGAATAACCGCAGGGCGCGCAGGCGCCTTTTCAAGCTGCCGGGCGGCGTCCAAAACACGGTCTATCGTCTTCTGCCGCACCCCCGGACGACCATTCAGAACTCGGTCGACGGTCGCGGTCCCGACTCCCGCCTGCAGAGCAATATCGATAATCCGGGCTTTGTTTTTAGTATCCATAACAATCGATCTTTCAGAGTTTTGAGGCATCATGTCATATAAATGATGTTTTTTCGATCTCTTCGACCTTCATTTCGAGGCATCATGGTTTGAAAACGGATGCGATGGAAACTGTACTTTGTGATGATCGCAGGCGCAGGGAACATGCATGTGAGACCATCCAATTCGCCTTCATCGATGATGCATGTAGCGAAAAAATTGTGCGGCCCTGCCAATGAGTAAGAGCGAAACTCCGGAGGGAACGTGATGCGGATAGGTGTAGTTGGATTGGGCGACATGGGCTCCGGCCTCGCCAAAAACCTGATCGAAGACGGGTTCGAGGTATACGGTTTCGACCTCAGTGATGCGCGGATGGTCAGGTTCCAGGAGATGGGGGGCCAGCCTGTTACATCTCCAGCCGCCGTCGGCGAGAACGCGGACGCGGTCTTTGTGATGGTCATGAACGGTGATCAGGCAAAAACGGTCATCCTCGGCGACGGCTTGGCCTCGACACTACAGCCCGGCGGGATCGTGCTCTTGACGGCAACCGTCAAAGCCTCCGAGGCGCGAGATATCGGCGCTGGCCTGGAAGGCACCGGCATCGATCTGATCGATTCCCCGGTCAGCGGCGGCTTTCCAGGCGCTCAGTCCGGGACCCTAACCATGATGGCCGCCGGGCCCGATGCTGCAATGGAACGCTGCAAGCCCGTCATGGAGGCCGTAAGCAAAGTGATCCACCGGGTCGGGGACGAAGCCGGTATGGGGCAAACGGTGAAAGCCTGCCTTCAGTCGCTGATCGGCTCGATCTTTTCAGCGACCTTTGAGGCCTCGGCTCTGGCCGCAAAAGCAGGTGTGAAGGGCGAAACCCTCTACAAGGTTTTCAGCACGTCCGGGGCCGGATGCGGCATCACCAACACGGCTCTGGAAAACATCATCGACAGGAAATTCGAAGGCACCGGCAGTCACATCAACACGATGTACAAGGACCTGACCATCGCCATGGATATGGCCCGCGAACTCGGCGTACCGCTCTTTACCGCCGGCACCGCGATGCAACTCTTCCAGGCCGGAAAGACCAAACACCCCGAGGGCGACAACTGGGTCGTCACCCGGGTCGTCGAAGACATCATCGGTGCCGAACTCAAAAGATAAAGCCAACTGCATCCCTATGAACCAGCGCCCCGACTGAACGGAGATCAATCACATGAAACTTGGTGTCATCACAGACGGCATCAGCCGTGATTTCGCCCACGCCCTCAGCGTGATGGATGAATTCGGCCTCGACTATGCCGAACTACAGTTCCTCTGGGATAAAGAGGTCGGCGGTCTGAATACCGACGAACGCAGACATGCTTTGGAGCTGGTGAAGAAACACAACAAAACGGTCTCCTGCATCTCGCGCCACGTCTTTGCAGGCATGCCCATGACCACCAAACCCGGTGACGATCTGCATGTCAAACACATGGACGGCCTCAAACGCTGTATTGAGATGGCCCATGAATTTGACTGCAAGACCGTCCGCATCATGTCGGGGAAGAAGGAAATGATCCTCTGGGGCCTGCACGGCGCGGAACACTGGAATGTCGCCAAGGGCGCGTGGGATGCATTGCCGCCTCTGATCGCACCCGCAGTCGAACTCGCAAAAGCGGAAGATGTGACCCTGGTGGTGGAGACGGGGAACGGCACCATGATCAATTCCTGCTGGACCGCCCGTAAACTGATCGACGATCTCGACGCCAAAGACACGCTCAAGATCCTCTGGGATCCGGCCAACAACTGCTGGGCACACGAAACCGCCTGGCCGGATGGCTATGAGATCATGAAGGGCGGCTATCTCGGCCATGTCCACATCAAGGACGTCCATGCAGATACGCCCAAGGCCACGCTCGAGGTGCGCCCCATGTGTGAAGGCCAACTCGCGGATCAGTTCCAGCCTATGGCGGACGCCATGCGCGCTGACGGATATGACGGGGTGATTTCCTACGAGAGCGTCTACCATCCCGGCGACGGCAACTTCGAAGCCGGGTTCCGCCAGTGCATCGGCAAATTTATTGAGATCTACGGATAACGCGGCACACCTGCGCGTTGCGGCATCAAGATCCAGTTCTAGTCGGCAGTCTGGGGGAGCTATTCCAAGGCCCGAAAGCGGCATAATTGCGTTAGATCTTAAAATGCATTATATTGCATAAAAAACGAAATATTGAAATTGACATGTATCAAATTGCATGTAACGCTTCCTCCTCAAGAACAAAAATAAATGCGCATACCCACTAGGGAGGAGAGAAAAATGAGGACTCGGGTCAAACTCGGGGTCGCCGTTGCGGCTGGGCTTATGCTCGCAGGCGGCCAAACCATGGCGAAAGAATACAAGGTCGGCGTCCTGCTGCCTTTTTCCGGCGTTTATGCCGGTCTCGGTTCACACATTGAAAACGGATTCAAGCTCGGCCTGGAGCACTATGGTGCAGATCTGGGCAGCGACAGCGTGACGATGGTCCGCTCTGATACAGAAGCCAAACCGGCTGCCAGCCTGTCAAAAGCCAAGAAAATGGTCCTTCAGGATAAGGTCGATGTGCTGATGGGCGTCGTGTCGTCCGCGGTTCTGGGCGGCATGCGGGACTTCGTGCACAATGCTGGCACACCGTTGATTGTGGCGAACGCCGGTAACGACCACATGACTGGCGAGAAGTGCAGCCCCAACATCATTCGGGTCTCATTCTCCAACAGTCAGATCAACCGTCCGGTCGGCACCTGGCTTGCCAAGCAAGGCGTCAAAAGCGCGTACCTGATGGCACCTGACTATGCAGCGGGTCATCAGATGATGGAGGCCTTCAAGTCGACCTTCACCGCAGCCGGTGGCAAGATCGTCGGCGAAGCCTATCCACCGCTGAAGGGCACCAAAGACTACGGCCCCTACATCACCGCGGCCAAGGCAGCTCAGCCGGACGCGATCTACACCTTCTTCGCAGGCGGCGCAGCGATCACCTTCGTCAAGCAGTACCATGACTTCGGCGTCAAAAAGGACATCCCGCTCTACGGTGCAGGTTTCCTGACATCCGCCGCTTATGTCCATGTTCAGGGTGAAGCCGCAGACGGAACCGTGGCTGCGTTGCACTATGTTCCCGCCATCGATACGCCGGAGAACAAAAAATTCCAGGACGCCTATCAGGCGGCCCACGGAAAGACCGGATCCGAGTTTGCCGTTGCCGGTTATGACGCAGCACATCTGATTGTTCAGGCCATCAAGCAGGCCGATGGCGATGAGGAGGCCTTCAAAGCCGCACTGTCGAAGGTGGAATTCAACGGTCCGCGCGGTCCCCTGCGGATCGATCCGGCCACGAACAACGTCGTTCAGAACATCTACCTCTTCAAGAATGAGTTCAAAGACGGCAAGGTCGTCCAGACCATTCTGGACACCATCCCGGATGTACAGGACGCCCCGAACGGCTGCAGCATGTAATCTGCGGTTATCCGATCCAGCCGGAGGCCCTGACCTCCGGCTGGATGCGTTTCAGCACTTCCGATGCGATAGAGTCCCACCAGCTTTCGGTCCGGGCGGTTCAATGCCCGTCGCTAAAGCCGGAATGGACGCAATGCTCCAGTCAGCTCTCGCCCATGTGACGATTGCACCTGGAGGTATCGGGTGACATCTACCTTGAGAGACTTAAGAGACAACTGTGCTGACAGATAGCGGATTTTGGTTCGTTCAACTGCTCAACAGCCTTCAGCTTTCTATGCTGCTGTTCCTGTTGTCGGTCGGTCTGACCGTGATTTTCGGCCTGATGAACTTCGTCAACCTCGCCCATGGATCACTCTATGCGTTGGGAGCTCTGTTCGGCTATTCCATCGCACAGGCCACGGGAAACATGTGGCTGGCTTTCATCCTTGCGCCGGTCTGCGTCATGGCGGTCGGCGCACTGATTTACGTTCTGATCATCGACCGGATGCGCAAGGCCGGTCCCATGAAACAGGTTCTGGTTACCTTCGGCCTGATCTTCGTATTCCTGGATGCCCAGCGGTACTTCTGGGGCAGCGACCAGCTGGGCGTAACCAGCGGCATCCCCTTCTCAGGAAGCTTCGAACTCTTCGGCGAGATCTATCCGAGCTATCGTCTTTTCATCATCTGTGTCGGTCTGCTGGTCTTCGCAGCACTATACCTTCTGCTGGAACACACCCGCCTTGGCGCAGAGGTCCGTGCGGGTGTCGACGACCCGGAAACCGCGAGCTGCCTGGGTGTGAATGTCGAGCGTACCTTTTTTACCGTCTTTCTGATCGGCAGTGCCCTGGCAGGTCTGGCCGGTGTCGTCGCCATGCCTGCCTTCTCCGCAGAAGCGGGCATGGGCGTCTCGATCCTGGTGCCGACTTTGGTCGTGGTCGTGGTCGGCGGCCTGGGTAGTCTCAAGGGAGCCTTCGCGGGATCGCTTCTGATCGGCACGACACTTACCTTTGGTCAGGTCCTGATCCCGAGCTTTGCCAGCATGCTGATGTATGCCCTGCTGGTGGCGGTTCTCTTGATCCGGCCCTCCGGCCTCTTCCCGGCAAGAGGTTAGATCAATGCGTAATCTCATGAGCTTCCGCTCGACCCTCGCCGCCCTCACTCTGATCGCGCTGCTGATCTCCTGGACCAATGCCGGTTACTTCGGCATGGAGATCCTGGCGGAGATCGCGATTCTCGCCCTGCTGGCCATGAGCCTCGACCTGCTTGCCGGCTATACCGGCCTGGTCAGCCTGGGACACGCCGCGCTATTCGGCTGTGGCGCCTACGCCTTTGCGGTCTTTACCGCATTTTGGGGCTGGCCACCTTCATTATCCATGCTGGCGGCCACACTCCTGACGGGCTTGATCGCCTTGATCGTCGGATCGGTGGTCACGCGCGTGCAGGGGATCTTCTTCATCATGATCACCCTGGCCATTGGCGAGATGGGTTATGAACTGGTCTTCAAGACCCGCGCGCTTGGTGGTGACGACGGACTGGCGGGCATTCCCCGGCTGGACCTTTCCGCCATCGGCGTCGATCTGAATGATCCTGGCGTCTTTGCCCTGGCCCTGATCCTGCTGGTCGCGGTCTGCTATCTGCTGCTGAAACGTCTGCTGGCTTCGCCCTACGGCGCGATCCTGGTCGGCCTGCACGATAACGCCGGACGCATGCGCGCGCTCGGTTTGCCGGTGCAACGCTACCAGACCAGCATCTTTGCCTTCTCAGGTGCGATTGCGGGCTTTGCCGGAACGCTCAGCGCCCAGCACACCATGTTCATCTCACCTCAACTTCTGCATTGGACCACCTCTGGCGAAGTGCTGGTCATGGGTATCCTCGGCGGGTTGGGAACCCTGGTCGGACCGGTGATCGGTGCTGCCCTGATCACGCTGCTACGTCATGAATTGAGCGATCTGACAGACTACTGGGGTCTCTGGCTCGGTGTCTTCCTCATCATCGCTGTCATGGGCGGCAAGAACGGCGTTGTCGGCTGGTTGGAAGCAGGCTGGAATGCACTCACACGCCGTGGAGAAACGTCGAAACAAAGCGACCGGAGCAAAAACGATGCTGCGGGCTGAAACCCTCTTCAAAACCTTCGGCGCCCTTCAAGTGACCAAGGGTGTGTCCCTGGAGATTCCAGCCGGTATCCGGCACGCCATTATCGGTCCGAACGGCGCGGGTAAAACAACACTGTTCAATCTTCTTGCAGGTGAACTGGCACCTGACGAAGGCCGTATTCTGATCGACGGCCAGGACGTCACCGCCTTCGCACCGGATCGCCGGGCGCGACGCGGCCTGTCGCGCAGCTTCCAGAAGAACAATCTCTTCCTGAGTGGCACGGTCCGCGACAACCTGGTGGTCGCCGACATCGTCGCGCGGGGATACGGCGCGCACTTCTGGACGCGTCTGTCAGACAATCGGCGCGCCCATGAAAAGACAGCGGAGATTGCGGAACAGGTTGGTCTTGCAGATCTGCTCGATCGCGGCGTATCGGAACTCTCCTACGGCGCACAGCGCCAACTCGAAGTCGGCCTCGCATTGATGCCCGACCCGAAGGTATTGCTGCTGGATGAACCCACATCGGGCATGAGCCCTGAGGAAACCGGACGCATGTTGCAGCTCATCGACGATCTGCCGCGCACCTTGGCGGTTCTGCTGATCGAGCACGATATGGATCTGGTCTTTTCCCATGCGGACCGCATCACGGTGTTGAACTACGGCGAAATTCTGATGGAAGGCACCCCACAGGAAGTGCGCGGCTCCGACATTGTTCAGGAAACCTATCTCGGCGGAAAGGCGCACTAAGGCCTGTTAAGTATCAGGATATTGACGTGGTTGGTCTCAGATGACGCGAGATTAGGAGCGAGGACGCAGGACATGCAGAGCATATTCAAGAACGAGCGACGCGGGCTCGCGTCACCTGAGACCAATCCCTTCGGGACGGACCGTATTTTCCCAGCGGCGGCGTCCCAGGCGTCTTATGTGGGACCTGCCACATGGCGCCACCTGCTCCTGACCGCTGGGAAAATACGGTGCCGCCACGAAAACATCCTGATACTCAACAGGCCCTAAAATGCTGAACGTCGAGAACATCCACAGCTATTACGGCGCAAGCCACATCCTGCACGGCGTGTCCCTGGAGGTGGCCAAGGGTGAGGTTGTCTCCCTGCTCGGACGCAACGGCGCGGGCAAGACAACGACGCTACGCTCGATCATCGGACTGACACCTCCGAAGCAAGGGACAATCCATCTCAAGGGCGAAGAAACCACCGGGCGCAAGCCCCATTCAATGGCCCGGATGGGCGTGTCCTACATGCCGGAAACACGCGGTATTTTCCCGTCCCTTTCCGTCTACGAAAATCTGACTCTGGCAGCGGGACGACGGCCCGGTCCCTGGACCGTGGAGCGGGTTTTCGAGATCTTTCCGCGCCTGGAGGCCCGGCGACTGAACGGCGGCGCACAGCTCTCGGGCGGCGAGCAACAGATGCTGGCCATCGCGCGATCACTGCTTCTGAACCCGGAACTGCTGCTGCTCGATGAACCAACCGAGGGTCTGGCCCCGATCATCGTGCAGGACATCGAAGACCGCCTCGAAGCCATCAAGCGCGAAGGCATGACGATTCTGCTGGTCGAGCAGAACTTCCGTTTCGCGACCAATCTGGCGGACCGGGTTTATGTGCTCGGCAAGGGTGCGATCCAATGGTCGGGATCCACAGAAGAAATACTGGCGGACGAAAGCACACAAAAAACCTGGTTGGGTGTCTGACGCCTAAACCAGTTTGAAGGGAGGATCGAAAGAGATGGCACGTGAAGACTTAGAGCGAATCATGGGTGATATTGCGAGCGCGATTGGCGAGCAGACACTCGACGACAGCCTGACCAGTTTCCTCAACGACAACTATCCCGTCGATGGCGAGGTCTTTCGACAAGTCGAGGCACTATGTCGTGAAGGCCAGGCTGAAGGCTGGCTCTGCGCCCGCGAGATGGGCGGCATCCACTTCGGGCGCTTGATCAAGCCGGGCACTCAGGCCGGGGCTTTCTCCGTCGACGTGGTGCGCATGGCCGATATCAAAGGGCCGCATCACATCCACACACAGGGGGAAATCGGCATGATCATGCCGGTTAAGGGGAATGCTGAATTCGATGACATGCCGCGCGGCTGGTATGTCTACCCGGCGGGCAGCGATCACTGGCCGACCGTGACGAAAGGCGATGCCTACATCCTCTATCTTCTGCCCGGCGGCGAGATCGAGTTCACCGGGAAATAGGAAGCGGAAAGCGACGTCATGGAATATCCAAGAAACTACAATGCTGCTTCAGATTTTATCGACCGGAATATCGCAAAAGGCCTGAGCGACAAGACGGCCTTCATCGACCCGGAGCGCAGCCTGACCTACGGCGAACTGCAAAGCGAAAGCAGTCGTGCAGCGAACCTTTTGAGCGCGCACGGCATCGGACGCGAAGAACGCGTCGCGATGCTGGTTCATGACACCGTTGATTTCCCGGTCATCTTCTGGGGTGCGATCAAGGCGGGCGTGATTCCCGTGGCTTTGAACACTCTGCTGTCCACCGATCAGTATCACTATATTCTGGAGGACTCCCGCGCCAAGGTGCTGTTCGTGTCTGCGCCTCTTCTGGAAACACTGACTCCTGCCCTGGCAAAACTTCCACAGTTGAAACATGTCTTTGTCGTGGGTGGAGAAAGCGGACCGCACATCGACTTTGCGGCAAGCCTCGCACAGGAATCCGACAGCTTCGAAACCCTGGAGACCTGTGCTGACGAGACGGCCTTCTGGCTTTATTCGTCAGGCTCGACAGGCATGCCCAAGGGCGTTCCCCACATCCATACCAGCCTGATGGAAACCGCCAGACTTTACGGTCAGGACGTGCTTGGCATTCAGGAAAACGATGTTGTCTATTCCGCCGCGAAGCTCTTCTTTGCTTACGGGTTGGGCAACGGCATGTCATTTCCCATGTCGGTCGGCGCGACAACAATCCTCTTTCCCGGGCGCCCGACACCGGACGCTGTGCTGGGACTCCTGAAGGAACATCAACCCACGATCTACTGCGGGGTGCCAACACTCTACGCCGCGTTGCTTGCCCATCCGGACTGCAGTCGCGACAAGGCTTCTGCCCGTTTGCGCATCTGCCTGTCGGCGGGCGAAGCCCTGCCGGAAGACGTTGGAAAATCCTGGCGCAAGATTATGGATGTCGACATCCTGGACGGGGTGGGCTCAACCGAGATGCTGCACATCTTCCTCTCCAATCGCCCCGGCGACATCGTCTACGGCACCTCGGGCGTTGCTGTCCCGGGCTATGACCTGCGTCTGGTCGACGATCAGGGGCAGGACATAGCAGACGACGACGTGGGCGAACTCCTGGTACGGGGCAGCTCAGCGGCGAGCGGCTACTGGAATCAGCGCGAAAAAACCCGGCGCACCTTCGAGGGCGAATGGACCCGGACCGGCGACAAGTACACTCGCGACGGCGAGGGCCGTTATCACTACTGCGGACGGACGGACGATATGTTCAAGGTCAGCGGCATCTGGGTTTCTCCGTTCGAGGTTGAGTCCGCCCTGATCTCACATGAAAGCGTCCTGGAAGCCGCCGTGGTGCCTTTCGAGGATCCGGATGGCCTGACCAAACCCAAAGCCTTTGTGATCCTGCAGGAAACGGCCACGCCGGAAGGCATGTTCGACGTGCTGAAAGATCATGTGCAGACCAGCATCGGAAAATGGAAGTATCCTCGCGACATCGTCTTCGTGGAATCGCTTCCGAAAACCGCCACCGGAAAAATCCAACGCTTCAAGCTCAGGGATTGATCCAACATGCCCCTCGAGGATAACGGAAATCTGACCATAGACGGCGCCAATCTAGAGTATCGGATGATCGGGCCGCGCCCGAACGAGGCGCCCTCGATCATCCTGCTTCACGAAGGCCTGGGTTGCGCCGCCTTGTGGCGCGACTTCCCTGAACAGCTGGCAAAGTCGACGGGCCTCGGCGTCTTTGTCTATTCCCGGCAGGGCTATGGGGGCTCCTCCCCCTGCGAAGTGCCGCGCCCTCTGACCTACATGCACCACGAAGCAATCGACGTCCTGCCCGATCTGCTGGATACCATCGGCTTTCAGAGCGGCGTGCTGGTCGGACATTCGGACGGCGCGTCAATAGCGGCAATTCACGGTGGCGACATAGCCGATCCGCGCGTGAAGGGCCTGGTTCTGATGGCGCCGCATTTCTTTACCGAGGACGAGGGCATCGCCTCAATCGCGGAAACCAAAACGACATTCGAGACCACCGATTTGCGGGAGCGCCTGAAAAAGTATCACGGCGAAAACGTGGACTGCGCATTCTGGGGTTGGAACGGTGCCTGGCTCGACCCGGAATTCCGCAACTGGGATCTACGCGAGTACCTGCCGCAGATTTCCGTTCCCGTGATCGCCCTGCAGGGACTGGACGATCAGTATGGAACCGCCGCGCAGGTCGCCTGTATCGAAGAACTCTGCGGTGGCGAGTTCGAGAGTCTCTTTCTATCGGAGTGTGCTCACACGCCCTTTCGCGAACAGCCGGAACAGACTCTGGCGGCCACGAGCCGCTTCATCGCAAGCCTGTTTGAATCCGGCACCGCAGTCGGCAATCGGAATCGGTGAGATGATACCCACGGCTTCATCCGGACTTACGCCGACATCTACAACTACACCCGCCGTGCCGCGAGAGGATGTTGTGTTGCCTGCGCATCCACATCGTCCCGGAAGTGGAAGCGTTGCGGAGACGGCATTGCTGACCGAAGTGAAAGCGACCTGCCCCCAAGTCACCGATCCGGACAGCTGGCGGAAGAACAGGCCCTATCGCTATGGCTGGTCTTTGTTCGAGGCCGGTTTCTATTGGGAAGCGCATGAGGTCTGGGAGCCGGTCTGGCTGTCCTGTCGCCCGAACAGTCTGGAAAAAATGTTTTTAAAAGCAGCCATTCAGATGACCAACGCCTGTTTGAAGCAGGTCATGGACAACAGGAAAGCAGCCCGGCGACTGTTTGACCACGTCGATGAGCTCATAGGCGAGTTAAAAACCGGCCTTCAAGCTGAAGACGAAACTTACATGGGTGCGGACCTGATGATTTTTGCCAGAGTAAAAATGCATTATAATTCTTAATTATAGATTATTAAGTCATATTATGCATTTTATCGCTTGACCGATACTTCGACCGAACTAGACTTCTAACCAAGAGCTCACCAGAGCCAACTCGATACCGGCTTCCCGCTGCAATGGCGGCCAAACCGGATAAAGGGATGAAAAAGAGAGATGATCGATTTTCAAACGGACCCCTCGCGGTACCGGCACTGGCGCATTGAAACAGATGGCGCGGTCGCAAACCTGATTATGGACGTCGACGAAAAGGGCGGACTCTTCGAAGGCTATGAGCTGAAGCTCAATTCATACGACCTGAGCGTCGACATAGAGCTCGCCGACGCCATCCAGCGTCTGCGGTTTGAGCATCCCGAAGTCAAAGCCGTCGTCCTGCGCTCGGGTAAGGACCGGGTTTTCTGCGCCGGCGCGAACATCCGGATGCTCGCGGGCGCGGCGCACTCACACAAAGTGAACTTCTGCAAGTTCACCAACGAGACCCGGAATTCGATGGAGGATGCGAGCCATCATTCAGGGCAGCAGTATATCAGCGCAGTCAACGGTGCTTGCGCCGGTGGCGGTTACGAACTGGCACTTTCCACCGAATACATCATTCTGACCGACGACGGTTCTTCTTCCGTCGCCCTGCCGGAAGTTCCCTTGCTTGCGGTTCTGCCCGGCACCGGCGGACTGACCCGGGTGACCGACAAGCGCAAAGTCCGCCGTGATCTGGCCGATGTCTTTTGCTCCATCGAAGAAGGCATCAAAGGCAAGAAGGCCGTCGACTGGCGTCTGGTCGACGAGATTGTGCCGAATTCCCGCTTTGAAGAGAGCGTTGCGACCAAGACTCAGGAACTTGTGAAATCATCAGATCGTCCGGATGGCGAGAGCGGGATCAAGCTCGGTCCCCTGACACGCAGCTTTTCGCAAAACGCCGTGACCTATTCGACCGTTGAGGTTGAGTTGGATCGAGAGAAGCAGCTTGCGACCGTAACCGTCAAAGGCCCTGAAGACACACCGCCACCTTCGGCCGAGGAGATGTCTGCCCAGGGCGATTCCTTCTGGCCGCTGCGGGCCGCGCGCGAACTCGACGATGCCATCCTTCACCTGCGTTTGAACGAGATGGAACTGGGCGTCATTCAGTTCAAAACCCACGGTGACAGCGGCAAGGTCATTGCTTACGACGACTTCCTGGAGTCGCAGAGCAAACACTGGCTGGCAAAGGAAATACTTCTTTACTGGCGGCGGGTTCTGAAGCGGGTCGACATGACATCCCGCTCGCTGGTGGCGCTGATCGAACCGGGAAGCTGCTTCGCGGGCACCCTGGCTGAACTGGTCTGGGCGTCCGATCGCTCCTACATGGCGGTCGGCGCTTTTGAGGGCGACAATCGTCCCGAAGCCGCCCTTGTGCTCTCGGCCGCCAACTTCGGACGTCATCCCATGTCCAATGGCTTGAGCCGCCTGGAAACCCGCTTCCTCGGCGAACCGGAAAACGTGGCAAAAATCGAAACCCGCAAAGGCGAGTCACTGACTGGCGAAGAAGCCGATGCACTGGGCCTCGTGACCTTCGCCTACGACGACATCGATTGGGAAGACGAAGTCCGCATCTTCCTGGAGGAGCGTGCGAGTTTCTCGCCCGACGCCATGACCGGCATGGAGGCCAACCTGCGCTTTGCCGGGCCGGAGACCATGGAGACACGGATCTTCGGACGTCTGACCGCATGGCAGAACTGGATCTTCCAGCGTCCTAATGCGGTTGGAGAAGACGGTGCGCTGCGCCGCTACGGATCCGGCCAAAAGGCCGATTACAACATGGAACGGGTCTGAGAACCCGAGGGCACGACTGCTCGCCAGCGACCGATGCAAAGGAACGAACAATGATCGATGCAATGACCGTCAACTACGACACCATGATCCCGAACAATGTCGGCCTGTCGGAAGATCGCCGCGTGCTGAAGGCGCTGGAGCGCTGGCACCCGGGCTACATCGACTGGTGGAAGAGCATGGGTCCGGACGGATTCCAGGACGCCATGGTCTACCTGCGCACTGCGGTTGGCGTCGACCCCAAGGGCTGGGCGAAATTCGATTACGTGAAGATGCCCGAGTATCGCTGGGGCATCCTGCTCGCGCCTCAGGAAGAAGGCCGCACCATTCCCTTCGGCGAGCATTACGGCGAACCGGCATGGCAGGAAATCCCCGGCGAGTACCGCGCCATGATGCGTCGCCTTGTCGTCATTCAGGGAGACACCGAACCCGCATCGGTCGAGCAGCAGCGCCATCTGGGGCGCACTGCGCCTTCGCTCTATGACATGCGAAATCTCTTTCAAGTCAATGTCGAGGAAGGTCGGCACTTCTGGGCCATGGTCTATCTGCTTCAGAAGTACTTCGGCAGCGACGGACGCGAAGAGGCAAACGAGCTTCTAAGACGCCGGTCCGGCGACAGCGATGCCCCACGCATGCTGGGGGCCTTCAATGAGGAAACCTCCGACTGGCTTTCTTTCTTCATGTTCACATTCTTTACGGATCGGGACGGCAAGATGCAGCTCGAAAGCCTGGCGCAATCCGGCTTTGATCCACTTTCCCGTACCTGCCGTTTCATGCTGACCGAAGAAGCTCATCACATGTTTGTTGGCGAGTCGGGCATTGGTCGTGTGATCCAGCGCACATGTGAAGCAATGAAGGCTGCCGGGATCGAAGACCCCAACGACATTGCCAAAGTCCGGGCCCTGGGTGTCATCGACCTGCCGACCTTGCAGAAGAAAGCAAACCTGCATTACTCGCTGTCGCTGGATCTCTTTGGGTCAGAAGTTTCCACCAATGCGGCCAATGCCTTCAACGCGGGTGTCAAGGGACGCTACCACGAGACCAAGATCGACGACGATCATCGCCTGCTCAATGATACCTATCCGGTGCTGAAGCATGTGGACGGCGAATTCAAGCTGGTCGATGAGCCTGCCCTCGCCGCCCTGAACATGCGTCTGCGGGACGACTACGTGACGGACTGCGCAAAGGGCATCAAGCGCTGGAACAAGATCATCGAGAAGGCCGGCGTCGACTTCGCCCTGGCCCTGCCGCACGCTGCCTTCCACCGGCAGATCGGTGAGTTCGCCAACATCTCAGTGACACCCTCCGGTATCATCCTGTCGGAAAGCGAATGGAACGCGTCGAGAGGAGAGTGGTTGCCGTCCGGCGACGATGGCGACTTCGTTCAGTCGCTGATGGTGCCCGCCACCGGCGCAGGTGAGTACGCAGGTTGGATCGCACCGCCCAAGATGGGGATCGACAATCAGCCCGGCGATTTCGAGTACGTTCAGATCGCCGCATGAACGCGCCCCTGAAACAGCACCTGATCGACCCGGAGATCTGCATTCGCTGCGGAACCTGCGAGGAGACCTGCCCAATAGATGCCGTCACCCACAATGACGACAACTACGTAGTCGACGCGGAAATCTGCAACTATTGCATGGACTGCATCTCTCCCTGCCCCACGGGCTCGATCGACAACTGGCGGATTGTCGCGACGGCCTATTCCCTGGACGAGCAGTTCGAGTGGGAAGAGCTGCCGGAACAGGAAGAGCTGGCCAACGACGCGGTAGGGGCTGCCAGTCTGGAGGCCCTGGAAGACGAAATCGATGCCTTGCTTGCCAAAGCGCATGAAGGCACGGGCGGTAAAGCCGTCGTGCCCGCCTCAGCTTCAAAACCAAGCGTCAATCTCTTCCGCCGTGACCATCCCGCTGTCGCCACGCTGCAGGGTAATTTCAGACTGACCAAGGACAACGTCGAAAACGACGTCCGGCATATCATCCTGGACTTCGGCGATACGGTCTTTCCGGTATTGGAAGGTCAGTCAATTGCGATCACGCCACCGGGGACAGACAAAGACGGAAAGCCTCACGACTCCAGACTCTATTCCATTGCCAGCCCGCGTGACGGTGAGCGGCCAAACACGAACAACATCGCCCTGACGGTTAAACGCGAGCCGGACGGTCTTTGTTCGAACTACCTCTGCGATCTGAAAAAAGGCGACCAGGTTCAGGTGACAGGGCCATTCGGCTCGACCTTCCTGATGCCGAGCGACCCCCTGGCCAATATTATTATGATCTGCACGGGAACAGGTTCGGCTCCCTTCCGGGGCTTCACCGAACGCCGCCGCCGCGCCATGCCGGATGCGCCGGGTCAGATGCTGCTCTTTTTCGGCGCGCGTCAGCCCGACGAGTTGCCCTACTTCGGGCCCTTATCGAAGGTACCGGACGAACTCTTGACCAAGCATCTGGTTTACTCCCGCCTCCCCGATCAGCCGAAGGAGTACGTTCAGGATCGCATGCGGGTCTGCTCGGCGGAGGTTTCGCGCCTGCTTCAGGACGAAAGGACGCATATCTATATCTGCGGCCTGAAGGGTATGGAGACCGGTGTCGATGAGGCGCTCGCAGACATCTGCCGCGCTGACGAACTGGATTGGGCCAATCTGAAACCGGCCCTGCGCACCACAGGACGATACCATGTCGAAACCTACTGAGCAGCGCGGCATGGCGACCCCTCCCGAAGCCTGCGACATCCCCGCTGTCCGGGAACTGCCGCCGGGCCCCTTCATTTACGATATCACCATACGTTGGGGAGATTGCGACCCGGCTCAGATCGCCTATACCGCCAACATTCCAGCCTGGGGCCTGCAGGCAATCGAGGCCTGGTACGAGGCCTGCCTGGGTGTTGACTGGTTCGCGATCAATCTCGACAACGGCATGGGAACACCCTTCGTCCATCTCGACTTCGACATGGTGTCGCCTGTAACGCCGCGCGCCCTTCTCGCTTGCAAGGTCTACGTCCGCTCCATCGGGCGATCTTCACTGGCGCACCGCGTCGAGTGTTTCCAAAACGAGCGACTCTGCTTCACCGGTCAGACGGTTTCGGCCTTTGTCGCCGCCACAAAGATGAAGCCGATTTCGATTCCAGTTAATATGCGGGCTTCCATCCAAAAATATGCCGAACGGCAGGGGCGGCCATTGGAGACGACCGCTTGACAGAACCCGCTAAACCTCGCATGCAGATTGGGTCGAGGCTTACGGAGCCAGTGAGAACAGCGAGAAAGAAGAATGGCGTCAGACAGCGATAGTCTGGAGAGGGAAAAAGGCACCCATTCCGACCCCCAGGAACATGCAGCGCAGCATTTTCTGCAGGAGGTCGGGAACCGGGTGCGCGGCGCGCGGAAACGCCACGGTATGTCGCGCAAGGTCCTGGCCCGGGAATCAGGTGTTTCTGAACGCTATCTTGCACAGTTGGAAACCGGCAGCGGCAACATCTCTATTCTTCTCTTGCGACAGGTCGCCGATGCAACCGGCCTCAAGCTGCAGGACCTCGTGGCCGAAAGCGACCACGACACACCCGAGATCCTGTCGATCCTGGAGCTTGCACGGCGTGCAAGCCCGTCCCAGCGCGCAGACATTATCAACAGCCTCAGCGGTATGCTCGATCAATCGGGCGCCAATCTCAAGGCTTCCCGGATTGCGTTGATCGGTCTACGCGGCGCCGGAAAGTCGACCCTTGGGCAACTTATTGCTGAAGACCTCAAGATCCCCTTCATCGAACTGAACCGCGAGATCGAACTCGACAGCGGCCTGGCGATACCGGAGATTTTTTCACTCTACGGCCAGGATGGATACCGGCGACTGGAACAGCGTTGCCTGCGCTCGGTTATCGATCGTCACAGCGAGGTCGTTCTGGCTGTCGCCGGCGGCATCGTCGCCGAGGCCAACACATACGAAATGCTGCTCAGGTCCTTCCACAGCGTCTGGCTGCAAGCCAGCCCGGAAGAGCATATGGAACGCGTTCGCGCCCAAGGAGACCGCCGACCCATGGCAGGCAATCCCGCCGCCATGAACGACTTGCGCTCGATCCTGGAAAGCCGCCAACAGCACTACGCCAACGCGGAAATGACCTTCGACACCAGCACGAAAAGCGTCGCTCAATGCCGAGACGAACTGAGTAAAGTCCTGTCGATCCGTCTGGAGCGGGATAAATAGGCCATAGTTCGGGCAGTCCTGCAGAAACGCAGTCAGAAGACCTCGACGTCACGTTGCAATCCAGATTGCAAAATTTCCTCCTTAAGTAGAATTTTAACCTCGCAAGGGTAAGCATTTGCTCCCCTTCGTCGAGGTTCACATTGTCAGAGATTCCCAAAGACTTTCGTTTGGAAAGTTTGTTTAAGCCTGCAGACTTTACTGCCCAGGCCGCAAGACTGGGTCAGCGCGCCGTTATCCGCGTTTTGATCTTGGCTGCTGCTTTGGGTTTAGTCCTTTTCCTGCTTCACGTGTTCTATCCTGAAGCGATGCCGACCCCCACAGCGATGTTAAAAGCCCTGGGCAGCAGGCGACGTCGGCGGAATATGAGCGATGAAGAAGCGCTTCAAGGCCTCGTCGGTTGGGTGCTCGTCGTGCTTTGTATTCTCGCATTCACAGTCGCCTCAGCACTCTACGTGAAACGGATGCGGTACAGAACGATTGTCGACTACTGTGACGGCTTGGGACTTCACTATATTCTGAGTAAGCACATGCGCTTGCGGATCTCAGCGGAGCCATTTGAACAACGTGAGCTTGTCCCCGAATACGATCAGATGGTTGTTGATGATTTGATCGGTTGGACGGACAACAACAACGGCCTCATATTCAGTGAAGTCAGGCTACTGGCACAGGGCATGTTTCAAAGGTACGCCACGACCGTTTTTTCCGGCGCCTTGCTTTTCGTTCAGATCAAGGAGGCCTGCCTTGGAGATCTCAAGTACGATGCGAGCTCTTTAACCTACGAAAAATCAGGCAGAGGCGAATGGCACGCGAATGACCAATTATCAGACGCCGCGCCCGAGTTGTGGCCATTTCTAAAGCGAATCGGAACGCTTGCAACAGTACTCTGCGCTGAGGAAGTCAAGACAGCGAAGGCAGGTAATATACTTTACGTTTCGATCCGTCACCCGCGAGATGCTTTTCCAGTCCCACCCTTTTGGCACCGCTGGTCTGACGCCAAGACTTTCGACAAGCTTGCTGAAGACCTGCGGACGATCGCCGATCTCGCTCATGCGCTGGTGCCAGGTGTAAAAGCGTCGAAGCCAATCAGAAGCGTTCCACCCAAACTCGAACGAACCAAATCACTTATTCCGCTCAGTGCCATTTTGGTCCTTTCCGCACTGGCTCTCCTTATCGCCATCACGTTGTTTCACAAAGCTCTCTCTAACTGATCGAGGCAACCACAGGCCAAATTGGGTGCCCCTACCCCGACCGTCCCAAGCTATTCTTCGTCCAGCAACACCGAGCACAGAAAAAGAAACGCTGAGAAAACTTGATGCCTATGGAAAGCGCGTCGCATATGACGGCGCGAATCAAAATAGCAGTGGTGGCTTGGACGAAACTTCGAACCTCAGAGGCTCTCGTCATTTCTACGAAACGACTGCCGCCCTGCTATCATGTCAGATGTGGGCTGCGTTTCGCCTTGCGAAACGTTTGTGGCGGAGGGGGTGGGATTCGAACCCACGGTACCCGCAAAGGCACAACGGTTTTCGAGACCGTCCCGTTCGACCACTCCGGCACCCCTCCGATCCGCGGAACCTGGGTCGAAACGGTCTTTCCGCGAAGCGGCGGGACATTAGCCCAACGCCTGCGCGCCTGCAAGCGGGCAAATGACACTTCTAGCGCCAAATTCCAGGACACCCTATATAGTGGAAACACAGAGGCCTGAATGATGAACAGAAGAAGAAGTCGCCCACGTGCCAGATGACAGCCAAGCGCATTCTCCCTCCAGCATAGAATCGGAACAGCAAACAGACCGGCTGCCGGCAATTCCCGTGCATCAGCTGGGCCTCGAATGGCCAAAGCAGCTCTTCGATCTGGAGATCGAGCGCGCCAAGTCGCTCCTGGAATCCGGCAGCGGTCATTTTCCCGGATTCGCCGTAAGGCAGGCAGACCGCCTGTCACGCAGCTGGCTGCAACGTTCGGAAAACCCTTATTTGGGTGAAATCGACGCCATGAATGCCAAGCTCACGGCGCCGGGCGTCTACTTTCTCAACATCAATTATGAATGGGGCTGCACCTCAGGCGTCACAGCGGCGCCAGAGGGCGGAAATCTGCTGCGCCGTGTGCTCGACTGGCCACTGGATGGGCTGGGCGCAGAGATTGTAGCGGCACGCTGCGAATCTGCCGCAGGAAGCTGGACCAACCTCACCTGGCCAGGCTTTACCGGCTCGATCCAGGGAATGGCCGCAGGCCGCTTCTCAGCCGCCATCCATCAGGCCCCGATGCCGCGCCGAACCCCGGTTATGCCCCTGGACTGGGCCGTAAACCGCAAAAGAGTCTGGAACAGCAGGGCCATTCCGCCGGCACACCTGTTGCGGCAGGTTTTTGAAACCTGCGAGACCTATGCCGATGCCAAACGGGTTTTGACGGAAACGGAATTGGCGTTGCCCTCAATCTTCCTGCTCAGTGGCACAAAGAAAGACGAAGGCTGCGTGATCGAGCGCAGCCCGAACGAGGCGTTTCTGCGCGAAAGCCCGGCTTCAGCCGGAAATCACTGGCAATCTTCACCTGCCAGGGCCAGCGCCCGGGGTGAATTCAGCCAGGAACGCAGCGCGGCGATGCTCCAGCGCCAAAAGAGCGACATGGCTGAAAACGCTGCACATCCGGCTTTCAGGTGGCTTAAACCGCCGATTCTCAATGATACCACCCGACTGGTTATGACCGCCAATGCGTCCACCGGAGAGCTCTTCGTTCAGGGTTTTGAGAAGCCGACATCCAAAGAACGGAGAGACGGGCAGAGCAAGGTCGCTGTCGGCGCCACGGCAATACTGCATCTTGGGCCTGATCCCATGCCTTAACACTATGGACGACGGGCGTTGAGCGCATTCGCGATAGCCCGTTGAAGAGACTCTGAAAATCCCGCGGGAAAAGCGTTGACAGCGCGTTCGCCATAGCTATATTCCGCGGGTCCGGCGGGGCTGCCTCTGCAGCGCTCGCCCATCTGTTCACGTAAAAAGCCGGTAAACTCCGACATGTTCGCAGTCATCAAAACAGGCGGCAAGCAATACAAAGTCGCCAAAGACGATATTGTTGTCGTCGAAAAGCTCGAAGGTGAGGCTGGTGCCTCTATTGCCCTCGATTCGGTCCTCATGCTGGGCGACGAGAAGTCCGTCACAACGGGAGCACCCTTCGTCGAGGGCGCATCTGTCGCCGCTGAAGTGGTTGAGCAGACCCGGGGCGACAAGGTCATCGTCTTCAAAAAGCAGCGCCGGCAGAATTACCGCCGCAAGAACGGCCATCGCCAGGACCTCACGGTTCTTAAGGTGACGGACATTCTGACCGAAGGTAAGAAGGCCGCAAAGGCAGCGCCGAAGAAAAAGGCCGCTCCGAAGGCTGACGCCGACGAAGCCGATGCGCCCAAGAAGGCTCCGGCTAAGAAAAAGCCCGCCCCCAAGGCAAAAGAAGAGGAGTAGGACCTCATGGCACATAAAAAAGCAGGCGGTAGCTCCCGCAACGGTCGCGATTCAGCCGGTCGGCGCCTCGGCGTCAAAAAGTACGGCGGTGAGCTGGTCATTCCCGGCAACATCGTTATCCGTCAGCGCGGCACGACCTTCCACCCTGGCGACAATGTCGGCATGGGCAAAGATCACACGATCTTCGCAAAGATCGAAGGTCACGTGAATTTCCGGCAGAAAGCTGGCGGTCGCACCTACGTTTCGGTAGAGCCGAAGGCCTCTTAAGGCCCCGCCTCTCGGTATTTTCCGAGGGTGATAGAATTCAGGGGGAATGGCATGCCATTCCCCCTTTTTCGTGTTCGATCCGATATTCGATCGGACTCAAATATGTTCCGGAAAGACCCGGAAGACGTTAAGGGCGAAAGGTCCAACTGATCGATGAAGTTCCTCGACGAGGCCAAAATCTTCATCAAGAGCGGTGACGGCGGCAACGGCTGCGTCAGTTTCCGGCGCGAGAAGTACGTCGAATACGGCGGCCCGAACGGTGGCGACGGCGGCCGTGGTGGCGACGTGATATTCGAGGCCGCCCACGGCCTGAATACCCTGATCGATTTCCGCTACCGCCAGCACTTCAAAGCCAAGCGCGGTGAAAACGGCCGAGGCCGGGATATGACCGGCGCAGGTGGACCCGATCTGATCATCAAGGTCCCGGTCGGCACGGAAGTGTTGTCCGAAGACCGCCTGGAAGTCATCGCGGATCTGACAACAGAAGGCCAACAGGTCACCATGGCCAAAGGTGGTGACGGCGGTTTCGGTAACGCCCGTTTCAAGACCTCGACCAATCGCGCGCCGCGCCGCAGCGATCCCGGCTGGCCGGGCGAGGAACACTGGTTCTGGCTGCGCCTGAAGCTGATCGCCGATGCCGGACTGGTGGGCCTGCCCAATGCCGGTAAATCGACCTTTCTCTCCGCCGTCTCGCGCGCCAGGCCGAAAATCGGGGACTATCCCTTCACCACCCTGCACCCCAATCTGGGCGTGGTCTATCTTCACGGTGAAGAGTTCGTCATCGCGGACATTCCCGGCCTGATCGAAGGGGCTCACGAAGGCCTTGGCCTTGGTGATCGCTTTCTGGGTCATGTGGAGCGTTGCGGCGTCCTGCTGCATCTGGTGGACGCAAGCCAGGACGACTTTCTGGAAGCCTATAAAACCGTTCGAAGCGAGCTTGCCGCCTATGGCCGGGAGCTGAACCACAAGCCCGAAATCGTTGGCTTCAACAAGATTGACGCCCTGACGGAGGAGATGCGGAAAGAACGTCTGTCCGCTCTCAAGGAAATTGCGGTTGGCGAGGTTCTTATGCTGTCGGGTGTCTCGGGCGAGGGTGTCCAGGACGTCCTGGCGGGCCTTTTCGAGCATATCAAGACGGACCGTGAGGACCGCTCTGATACCAGCGCGCCCCAAGAGAGCGAATGGGACCGATCTTGGGAACCCGCAGAAGCACCAGCGCCTGAAGTGGAGCCCGATTCGGAGACATCCGAACCGTGAGCGCAAAGGATCATAGCCTCGAAGGCATCAAACGCGTCGTCGTGAAGATCGGCTCGGCGCTGCTGGTCGATGATGACAGCGGGCAGGTCCGGCGGTCCTGGCTGGACGCCCTGACAGACGATGTTGCGGCACTCGCAAAAAACGGAACCGAAGTGATTCTGGTTTCTTCCGGCGCGATAGCCGTTGGCCGCCGTCATCTTGGCCTTCGCTCTGGCAACCTGAAACTTGAGGAAAAACAGGCATCTGCCGCCAGCGGGCAGATCCTTTTAGCCCATGCCTATCAGGAAGCCCTGGCGCGGCATGACGTTACCGTTGCACAGGTACTGCTGACCCTGGGAGATACGGAAGAACGCCGGCGACACCTGAATGCGCGCAACACGCTCACAACACTGCTTCGTCTGAACGCCGTGCCGGTCATCAACGAGAACGATACGGTCGCGACCAGTGAAATCCGCTTCGGCGACAACGACCGGCTCGCCGCGCGTGTCGCCGCTATGATGAATGCAGACGTCCTGGTCTTGCTGTCCGACATCGACGGCCTCTACACCGCCGATCCCAAACGCGATCCCAAAGCCGAGTTCCTCCCCGAGATTTCTGCGATTACGCCTGAGATAGAATCCATGGGTGGTGACGCACTTCCCGGTTACAGCTCGGGCGGCATGGTCACCAAGCTCGCAGCTGCCAAGATAGCGGTGGGTGCTGGCTGCAAGATGGCGATTACAGACGGGCGCGCCATGAACCCGCTCAAAGGTTTGTCGAACGGTCAGCGTGCATCCTGGTTCTTGTCAGACGTCGAGCCACGAACCGCGCGCAAACGCTACATTGCCGGAGCCCTGCGCCCCCAGGGACGACTGGTGCTGGACGATGGTGCGGTTAAGGCCCTCCAAGACGGAAAAAGCCTGCTTCCCGCGGGCGTGACCGCGGTCGAAGGTAAGTTCCAGCGCGGTGATTCCGTGACGCTCCTGAGCCGCTCCGGTGAAGAGGTCGCGCGCGGACTTGCGGCTTATTCTGCCTCAGATACAGGCCGGATCATCGGCTATCAAAGCGGCGAAATCGAAGCGCGCCTGGGCTACCGGGGACGAGAGGAATTGGTTCATCGTGACGATCTTGTCTTGATGTAAGGGCCTCTGGGCCGCCAGAATAACGAATGGAAGACTGAGGACCGGAAGATGACTGCCGAAACCGCCGTATTGCGAAACGACCTGGTCAGCGAAATGAATGCGTTGGGCCGCGCAGCCCGTGCTGCGGCTGCCGAGCTTGCCATCGCCGGCCCGGATCAGCGAAACAATGCATTGAAAGCTGCGGCGGAAGCGCTCCGCGTTCAGTCCGATCGCATCATCGAGGCAAATGCAAAGGATATGGCGGCCGCCCAGGCCAAAGGCATATCCGCTGCCATGCTTGACCGCTTGCTTCTCAATGCCGATCGCATCGAAGCCATGGCGCAGGGTCTGGAGGCCATCGCCGAATTTCCCGATCCCGTAGGCCGCGTGCTCGAGGAACGTGAACGCCCCAACGGTCTGCAGATCGTAAAGGTGGCGGTACCTTTGGGCGTGATCGGAATCATCTACGAGAGCAGACCTAATGTTACCGCTGACGCCGGTGGGCTTTGCCTGAAGTCGGGCAACGCGGCGATTCTGCGTGGTGGCTCTGAATCGGCAAACTCATCGGGCGCCATTCTGGACTGCCTGCAGGCCGGCCTGCGGCATGCAGGATTGCCTGAGGCGGCTCTTCAACGGCTTCCCACCACGGACCGCGCAGCAGTCGGCATCATGTTGACCCTGAACGAGTATATCGACCTGATCGTCCCCCGCGGTGGACGCGGTCTGATCGAACGTGTTCAGCGCGAAAGCAAGATCCCGGTGATGGCGCATCTCGACGGCCTCTGCCACACCTACATCCATGGCGATGCCGATCCCGCAATGGCCAAAGACATTGCCGTGAATGCAAAAATGCGAAGAACCGGTATTTGCGGGGCGACTGAGACCCTGCTCGTCGACCGTGCGGCGGTCGAAAGCCACCTGCCGGATGTTCTAAAAGCACTCGCGTCGGCAGGTTGCGAAATCCGGGGCGATGAAACCGTCCAGGATTTGGATATCGGCACAGACGTCAAAGCAGCTGAGGCTCAGGATTGGGACACCGAGTACCTGGACTCCATCATCTCGGTAAAGGTTGTCGACGGACTGGACGATGCAGTCGATCATATCAACCACCACGGCTCTCACCACACGGAAGCGATTATTACCGAGGACGAGACCGCGGCGCAGAGCTTCCTGAACCGCGTGGATGCCGCAATCGTCATACACAATGCTTCAACGCAGTATGCCGACGGAGGTGAATTCGGCATGGGTGCGGAAATCGGCATTTCGACCGGAAAACTTCATGCGCGGGGCCCTGTGGGCGCCGATCAGCTGACCAGCTACAAGTACCTGGTCCGCGGCAAGGGACAGGTTCGACCGTAATTGACTGTAGCAAACCCACTGCTGCCGAATTAAAAGCTGTGCCACGCCTCTCAAGTCCGCCCGCGGGCGCGGTATAGACGGAAGAAACAAGTCAGATAGTTCATTTACCTCACAGAATTTCAAACAATAAGTTGTGAATAAAACAAAAAATGCCCGTGAAGAATAAGTCTCCCGTGCGCAGCCCCGGACTGGCGCGCATCGGGCGCATGCTTGACGGTCACCTGCCCGCGGCAGGACAACGCATCGGACTGCTTGGCGGCTCCTTCAATCCGGCTCATGAAGGACATCTGGCGATCAGCGAAGAAGCCATGCGCCGCCTGGATCTTGATGAGATCTGGTGGCTGGTATCCCCCCAGAACCCCTTAAAATCCGCCAACGACATGGCTCCACAGAGCGTTCGTGCCCAGCGCGCAACAACCTTGATCCATACCCCGAAAATCCGGGTCACCATGCTGGAACGTGAGTTTGGAACCGCTTATACGGCGGAGACCCTGAAGCTTCTCGTCCAGCGTTTTCCCCGGGCCCATTTCGTATGGTTAATGGGGGCTGATAACCTGATCCAGATCGACCGCTGGCAGGATTGGCAAAAAATCTTTAATACCATGGCCATTGCGATTTTTGATCGTCCAACCTATTCTCTAAGAGCGTTGGCTGCCACAGCGGCCAGACGTTTTGCCCGGTTCCGCAAGCGTGAAAGTGAAGTAAAACGCCTCGCGGACTCACCGCCACCCGCTTGGGTATTCCTCCATAACAGGCTGAATGCCCAATCATCCACCGCGATGAGGGCGGCACAGGGACGGGGTATCACCAGCGTCCGAAGTACATGCGGTACATCGGACGCAGACAAGGACTGAGAAACGGAGAGATAAGACCATACTAAGCGAAACCAAGGCCTCCAAGGCCGGCAAGCAGGACGCGATTGCGTCCAGCAAGCATCTGCTCCAAGTGGTCCAGTCTTCCCTCGAAGACGACAAAGCGGAAGATCTTGTCGTTATCGAGCTAGCCGACAAATCCAGCATCGCCGACTTCATGGTCATCGCCAGCGGTAGTTCACAAAGACAGGTGAGCGCCATGGCGGATCATTTGAGCCGGGCGCTGAAGTCGGCTGGAGTGGCTGGCGCCAAGGTAGAAGGTGCCGAACGTTGCGACTGGGTGTTGATCGACGGCGGCGACGTCATCGTTCATCTCTTCCGTCCGGAAGTGCGCGCTTTCTACAATCTGGAAAAGATGTGGGGCGTCGATCTGCCGGAGAATGTTGCGAACGCCGGCACGGCCTGAAAAGCCACGCGTGCTTTTGGGAATGACAGGTCCCGGGTAACTTCAGGGGCACAGCATTCCTATTCAAAAGACGCCGATACCGATTGGGGAACGTTTCGCCAGTTAAGGCGCGCGAAAGCAGAGGGTTTTTGAATTATGACCTGACTCTGCGGACGAGCAGCCTCCACGAAGGGGCACAGATCATCTGAACCGCTGTGCGAGTAAGATAATGCGCGTTACCCTGGCTGCGGTGGGCAAAGATAAATCAGGCCCCACCCGTGACCTCTTTCAGCACTACATAAAGCGCTTAACCTGGCCTTTTACTTTACGAGAGGTCGAGGAACGTAAGCCGCTTCCTTCCGCAAGCCTCAAATTCCGGGAGGCGGAGCTCCTGCGCGACGCCATTCCCAAGGGCGCCGTTCTGGTCGCACTGGACGAGCGCGGCAAAAACCTCTCGAGCTCCGAACTGGCTCAAATGATCGGACAATGGCGCGACAATTCGGTTCAGGATCTTGCCTTTGTGATCGGTGGCGCGGACGGACTGCACGAGAGTCTGCGCGAGGAAGCGACACGCAACATCTCCTTCGGGCGCATGACCTGGCCGCACATGATGGTCAGGGCCTTGCTCGCAGAGCAGCTATACCGGGCGCAGTCGATTTTGGCCGGCCACCCCTATCACCGTGAATAGACTTCCCGAAGCAAGGTTTATTAACCATATTGAAAAGACCTGACGTCATACTCGTCGAAACCACAGAATTTGCTCGTCTAAAAACACTGTAGATCCACCGGAAATGAGCCTATAACTCCCTCTATGAGTAGCCAGAATCCACCCCGTCCCGTCGTCCTTTGCATCCTTGATGGATGGGGGCATAGAGAGATTTGCGAGAACAACGCGATCTGCATCGGCAAGACACCGGTTCTCGACCGTTTGACGAAATCCTGTCCTCACGCACTGATCGATGCTTCGGAGCTGGAAGTTGGCCTGCCAGAAGGTCAGATGGGCAACTCGGAAGTGGGTCACATGAACATCGGCGCAGGACGCGTCGTCATGCAGGATCTTCCCAGGATCGACAGCGCTATCGCGGATGGCTCCTTTGCACGCTCGCCGCGCCTGACGGAGTTCGCTGAAACACTCAAAGCCAAAGGCGGCAGAGCCCATGTCATGGGTCTTTTGTCACCTGGCGGCGTCCACTCCCATCAGAAGCACATCGCGCAACTGGTCGAAACCCTGCATGCCATGGGCGTGGAGGTTGTGGTGCACGCCTTTCTCGACGGTCGCGACACCCCGCCGCGCTCCGCAATTGGGTTTCTTGAGAGCTTCCTGGCCGATGCCCCTCACGCGACCGTAGGGACTGTGTCAGGGCGCTACTACGCCATGGACCGGGACCAGCGCTGGAACCGCGTCACCAAGGCCTACCACGCCATTGTAGAAGGCAGTAATGACGTAGACAGCGAACGGGCCGAAAGCGCTCTTGCCGCTGTGGAAGAAGGTTACGCACGAGACGAGAACGACGAGTTCGTCCTACCCACAGTCATTGACGGCTATTCAGGGATTGCCGACAACGACGGCCTGCTGATGGCCAATTTCAGGGCGGACCGTGCCAGAGAAATCCTGACGGCACTGCTGGACCCGGAGTTCGATGGCTTCGAACGCACGCGGGTTGCTGCTTTCTCGGCGGCGTCAGGCATGGTGGAATACGCCAGCCAGCTCAATGCCTTCATGTCGACAATCTTTCCACCGGCGGAGCTCACCAAAACCCTGGGCGAGGTCGTCTCGAGTGCCGGGCAGAAACAGCTCCGGATCGCCGAAACGGAAAAATACGCCCATGTGACGTTCTTTTTTAACGGTGGTCGCGAAGACGTCTTTGAAGGTGAAGAACGGATCCTGGTTCCTTCGCCCGATGTCGCGACATACGACCTGCAGCCGGAAATGTCGGCGCCCGAAGTCACCGACAAACTTTGCGCCGCCATCGATTCCGGAACATTCGGCCTGATTGTCGTCAACTATGCCAATGGCGATATGGTTGGTCATACGGGTGACCTGGCCGCCGCGGTGAAAGCCGTTGAAACAGTCGACGGCTGTATCGGTAGGCTGGAAGAGACGATTGAGCGCGCCGGCGGCGCCATGCTGGTCACAGCGGATCACGGCAACGCCGAACAGATGTCGGATCCCTCCACCGGTCAGCCACATACAGCCCATACCATGAACAAGGTTCCGCTGATCCTCGTCAATGCCCCGGCAAATGTCAGCGCGCTTAAAAACGGTCGCCTTGCAGACCTGGCGCCAAGTATCCTCACCCTGATGAATCTGCCGCGCCCCGCTGAGATGACCGGACAGTCGCTGATCGAGTCCACCGGGGCAGCATCAGACGCGGCGGCGGAATAATGGCAGTTTCGTTCGCGCCCCGGCGAACGAGTGCGATCTTCAGGATCGTTGCAATAACGGCTGTTGTTTTTGCGGTGAGTTTCCAGACCGCAGCAGCACAATCTCCCGACCTGAAGAACCTTGAACGCGACCTTGAACGCAGCAAAGCCAATACCGAAGACCTGGCGCGCAAAGCTGAAGAGGTCAAACTCGAGCTGCGCCTGCTCAAGGGTCGCATGATCAACGTTGCCCGCAAAACTCTGGACCTAGAATCCGAGCTCTCGGCCATCGAGGAAACCATTGTCAGCCTGGTGGAAGAAGAGAACGCAAAATCGGCGGCGCTCCAGCGTCAACGTCAACAGCTGGGGCGCACTCTGGGCGCACTGCAACGTATAGCCCTCCTGCCACCTGAAGCTTTGGTGGCCGCCCCGGGGTCTCCGCTCGACGCGGTGCGTTCTGCAACCCTCCTGCGCGTTGCCGTTCCGGCACTGGAGCAAAAAGCCGACCGTTTAAAGCGGGACCTCGATGAACTTGAACATCTGCGGGTGCGGATCGAGCGTGAACGCGTTGATGTCAGTGCCGCCGGAGCAGAGCTGAAAAAAGAGCGAAGAACGCTGACGGCTCTCATCGATCAGAAACGCCGCCTGCAGTCGCAAACGGGCGAACAGCAGACCGCCTCTGAACGGAAAATGGCACGTCTGGCACGTGAAGCCAGTGACCTGCGGGACCTGCTGCGGAAGATTGAGCGAGAATCCGCGGAGCAGGAACGCCTTGCCCGCGAAGCCGCAGAACGGGAACAAAAGCGCCGCCTCGCTCTACAGCGTGAACAGAAACAACAGCTTGAGCGTGAACAGGCCATAAGGGACGCCGAGGTACGCGAGCAGCAGCGTCTGGCCGCCCTTGCGCAGCGTCAGAATCAAGGCGAGCTCGAAAGCCGCCTTCTTACAAAGCCGCCCGAGGCACCCAAGCTTCCCGAACCCTCGGCTGGCAATCAGCAACAAGTCGCCTCGGCGGGAACACGTCCGGCGGTGACCGGCAATCTCTCCAAGCCTGCCAACATCCGTTCCTTTCCCTCAGTCGCGCGTAACGAACTTTTGATGCCGGCGCATGGGCGGCTCTCACGGCGTTACGGACAGCAGGGTAAAAACGGCAGTCCGGCTTCAAAAGGCATAACGATTGCAACGCGTGAAGGCGCGCAGGTAATTGCCCCCTTCGACGGGAAAGTGGTTTATGCTGGGGAGTTCCGCGGCTATGGCCTCATCTTGATCATAGAGCACGGCAAACGATATCATACATTACTGGCAGGCGTAGAACGCGTGGACGCGGTCGTCGGCCAATGGATACTAGCGGGAGAGCCGATCGGCGTAATGACCGGCGACGGGGTGCGAAAACCAGAATTATATCTGGAACTCCGCAGAAACGGACAAGCGATCAATCCGCTGCCTTGGTTGGCGGCAACTGGCGATAAGGTACGAGGTTAATGCTCAAATTGCAGAAGGCGGCCGTTCTGGCCGCAGTGGTACTTATGTTCCCGCTCGGCGGCTCCGTTGCGCAGGATAACGAACAGCACTCTGAAACCTACCGGCAACTCAAGCTCTTCGGCGACGTCTTCGAAAGAGTGAGAACCGATTACGTTGAAGAGGCAACGGATGAGGAACTGATCGAGTCCGCGATCCAGGGCATGCTCTCCCATCTGGACCCTCACTCCAGCTACCTGAACGAAAAGTCCTTCAAGGATATGCGGGTTCAGACCCGTGGCGAGTTCGGCGGCCTGGGTATCGAGGTCACAATGGAGAACGGCTACGTGAAGGTCGTTTCCCCGATCGACGACACTCCGGCTTTCCGGGCCGGCGTCGAAGCCGGTGACTTCATTACACATCTGGATGGTGAAGCCGTTCAGGGTCTCACCCTTGCCGAGGCCGTTGAACGCATGCGCGGACTGGTCAATACGGATCTCAAAGTCACGATCCGGCGCGAAGGCGTTGATCCTTTCGACCTTGTCATCACCCGCGACGTGATCAAGGTTCGTTCGGTCCGCAGCCGGATCGAAGGTGACGTTGGCTATGTGCGTGTAACCTCGTTCAACGAACAATCGACTCCGGGTGTTGAAAACGCCATCAAGGACATCAAGAAAGAACTCGGCGAAAGTATGGTCGGGCTGGTGCTTGACCTGCGCAACAATCCAGGCGGATTGCTGACGGAAGCCATTTCCATCTCCGATGCCTTTCTCGAGCAGGGTGAAATCGTCTCGACCCGTGGGCGTGAATCCGAAGATACACAGCGTTACAATGCGCGTTCAGGTGATCTGGTTGACGGTTTGCCAATTGTCGTTCTGATCAACGGTGGCTCGGCCTCGGCTTCGGAAATCGTCGCCGGTGCCCTGCAGGATCATCGCCGGGCAATCATCCTGGGCACGAAATCCTTCGGTAAAGGCTCGGTTCAGACCATCATCCCGCTTGCCGGACACGGTGCCATGCGCTTGACCACGGCACGTTACTTCACGCCATCAGGTGGTTCGATCCAGGCCAAGGGTATTGTCCCTGACATCGAAGTCGAACAGGCCCGCCTGGAAGAGGTCAACAATGGACCTCAGCGGAGTGAAGCCGATCTGCGCGGCGCCCTTGCGAATCCTGGCACCTCAGGTGGTGGCGCGGATAGCCAGCCGTCGACAAGCGAAGCACCGGCCGCGGAAGAAGAAGCAGAACCGGTAGATTATCAGCTGTCTCGGGCCGTTGACTTGCTGCGCGGCCTTTCGCTCTTCAGCGAGCGCTCGACCAACTAGTTCGAGCAACCGAAAGGCCTGTATCTCTGTCGATGTGAACACAGGGGCAGGTGCTATCGCTGATCTGAAGAGTTCAGTTATGTCTATCGGGGGCTGCGGCAGGTTTGCGGCAGCCCCCGAAGGTCATTTAGGGGGTACGGTACCCAAAACCCCCGATCCACCCCTTCCCTGCTCCCGCCCGACCTGCCTGAGTTACCCAGCAGCTATCGCCGAGCGAACGCGGGACTCGCGGGTTTTTCGAAATTTACGGCAAGATAATCCGAGATTCCGTGCGCGTAGCCACTAAATCAGACATATACCCGCAATCACTTGCCGCACATGAAGGATGCTCTGCTTGACGGAATGCTGAATCAATGACCAGCTAACGTATTGATTTTTATTAAATTTCGAAGCATACAGCTAGCGAGCGTAACATCACGCGGTGAAGACACGTCAAAATCGCAGGGAGGGGCAGAATTAAGTAACTGTTTTGCCTTATGCTTTGCATTTTAGACATCAACAACCTGCCCTCTTCCACACCTGAATGCAAACGGCTGGTGAAGAGTTGGAAAAGGAATAGCCTGGAAAGGGCGTAGAACTCTGGCACGCAACAGATGGGCTCTGATCTTTGCATGGCTCAGCCTGACCGGCATTGTCGCCGGTGGGATCGGATACGTTTACCTATCCGAACCACCCGCACACATGGCCGAGGAGTCGCCAGAATCCTCGCAGGCGCCGGAGAGCAAAACGGCAGACGCGGAATCAATGTCCGATGAGCCTGCGACAGAAACCGCAGGGCAGGCCGCCTCTGAAACCCCGTCGGACGACCAGGAACAGGCCACCGAAGAGACGCACAAAGATCTCTTAGCTGAGAATCAGACCGAGACCGGTCATTCAGACTCCGCAAAAGACCATGCCGAGACAGAGCAGACTGACGAAGCAGCGCGCAGCGATAGCGAACCGTCGGTCACCGATGCCGCTGGCGCAGAAGAGACTCATGCAGAGACCGCCTCAAACGACGATCATTCCGACGCGCAGGACGATAGACATGGCGTCGAACAGGAAGCTCTTGCAGCGTCAGCGGAACCTGACGCTGCTGTAGAAGCCTCAGCTTCTGAAACCAAGTCAACAGACGCCTCACAAGCTGAACCCGATGCAGTGGCTCCCAAGGCCCCTCAGCAGGCCGCCTTACCCAAGGTTGTTGCTCCCGACCATAACAGCCTGCCCCAATGGCAGCGTAATAGGCAGAACATTGACCGCCGCTGGCTGAAAGACGCAGAAGGTAAGCCAAAGCCACGCATCGCTTTTGTACTATCCGAGTTGGGCCTCGCCCCGATTGCCGCGGAAGAGATCATCAAGAAACTTCCGCCAGGTATCACTCTATCTTTCAGTCCCTATGCCAAACCGCGATCTCTTGAGTACCTGAGTGCGCTGGCGCGCGCCAACGGTCATGAGGTCATGCTGGACTTGCCCCTGGAGCCTATCGACTTCCCACAGCGAGACCCTGGCCCCAAGGCCCTGCTGACCGCGCTTGAGCCCAAGGAGAATCTGGATCGTCTGGCCTGGTCCCTTAATCGCACCACAGGTTACGTCGGCGTTGCGATCTGGATGGGCTCGCGCTTCGTGGGATCGCCGCGACAGATGCGCCCCCTCTACGAAGCCATCCGCGACCGAGGCCTGCTGGTGCTCGACAACGCGGAACGTGAGGACAGTCTATCCCTTGATCTCGCGGGTGAATTTGGCGTTCCCACTGTCAGCAGTCACCGCTATGTCGACGTCCCGCTTGCCAGTCGTGATGCAATTGACGCGCGACTGGCCCAGGTGGAGCGGATCGCCTTGCAATTCGGCAGCGCCGTCGCAATGGGTCGCCCTTTTCCAGTGACGGTCGAACGGCTGGCTGAATGGAGTGCGGATCTCGAGAAACGGGGCATTGTTCTGGTTCCGATTACAGTGCTGGCAGAAGAACTGGGCCGCCAGCAGAAATTGGCCTACAAACCCGTGAAGAAGAGCGTTCCTCGAGCCGAGACACCCGACGCAGAGTCTTCATCCGCCGATTGACGATCGCACACCAGTTGGAACAAGATCTCTTTCAAACCTGCGACAAAACTGCGGAACCCTGATGCCCAAAACCAAATCCATGAAATCTCTGAGTGACGCCGAAATCGACGCTCTGCCCTACCGGCCTTGTGTGGGGCTTATGGTGCTAAATGCACAAGGGAAGATCTTCGTCGCGCAGCGCAATGATATGCGCAGCATGGCCTGGCAGATGCCGCAGGGTGGCGTTGATAAGGGCGAGGAACCACGCGAAGCCGCGCTTCGGGAACTGGAAGAAGAGATCGGCACCGGTGATGCCGAGATTCTGGCGGAGAGTGCAGACTGGCACAGCTATGAGTTACCGCGGGAATTGGTCGGAAAGCTTTGGAAAGGGCGTTACCGGGGTCAGCGCCAGAAATGGTTTGCCCTGCGTCTGCGCGGTGGCGATGAAACCATCAACATTGAGACTGAGCACCCGGAGTTCTCAGCCTGGAAATGGGCCGATATCGCTGAGGTTGTTGATATGGCGGTCCCCTTCAAACGGGATCTCTACCGCAAAATCGTCGAAGAATTCCAGCATCTGACTGGATGAAGCCCCGTTGTCCAAGAGCCTTGCTCAAGCCGCCTGCTTGAGACCTCTCGCCTTGCGTTTCACCGCCCAGTAGCCGGCCCGTGCCGCCCAGCCCGCCAAGCGGCCGCGTGGATTCAATCCGGCGGCCTTGAAGGTCATAGCCACGCCCAGGTCGAGATGCTTTGGCCGGTAATATCCGGCAGCGCGCTGAATGTAGGCTTTGGACCAACGCTTACGGTCGTACTCCTGCCCCTCACCATTAGCAGCAAAATAGGCGTAGGCGAGTTCGTCATCCTCAGTCTCCGTGATACGGCTGAGAGCAATGAGAGCCCGTCGGAATTTGCCGATCTTTTCGGAGGCCAGATAGCGATTCAGGTGGGTGTAGAAGAGCTTGTAGTGACGCAGCTCATCGGCAGCAATCAGCTTGCAGATCTTGATGAGAACCGGTTCGTCAGTCGCATCCGCGAGGGCCGAATAGTAGGACGACGTTCCGACTTCAACGATGCAACGCGCAACCAGCTCTCCCGATCGCGTGCCGCGCACGGAGGTCGATGCGTCCAGTGGCAGGCTGTAACCGTCCTTGAATTTCTGGAAGCTGCTTTTAAAGTCAAACTCCGGATCGGCAAGTTCAGCCCAACGCGCCAGCGCAGCGCCATGTTGGATCTCTTCCTCTGCCCAAACGTTTACGACGCCCTGAAACTCGGGGTCATCAGGGAAAACATTGCAGAGGTAAGTTGCGTAGTCGGCACCATTGTACTCGACCATGCTTGCAGCCTTGATGATCTTCAGGATCTCGGGATCGACCTTCGTCGGATCAAAGGCAGACCAATCAATATCGTCCAGGGTCCAATGCTCGTAAGCCATGTTTTCTACCCGTTTTGAAGGCAGAGCAGGTCTCGCTCCGCCGACCTCACATTCGTTCATTGGTCACATCCCCGATGGCTGGTTCCATCACCGAATCGGGGTTGTATCTCGACTGTCACCGGAACGTAACATAAGAAAAATGGGGGCGAAATGCCCCCATTCGTCACAGCTTTATGAAATCCTGAACCCTCGATTTGCATCAAGAGTCCAAACAGAGCCGGAAAGCTTGTGTCAGGCAGTCGCCTGGATCATTGCGTTGCTCACCGCAATCTGGCGTTCCGCAGCTTTACGTTCACCATCTGTCTTCGCGTCCGCCAGATCTTCCTTGGCATCCTGAAGCGACTGACGGGCGGCTGCCGGATCGATCTCCGACACGGGCTGAGCCTGTTCAGCCAGCACCGTGCAACGGGTCGGTGTCACCTCGGCCACACCTCCCGCAATGAAGATCCGCTCTGCAACGGTCTTTCCTTCGTAGATCGAGATCACACCCGGCCGAACCGTCGAAATCATCGGCGCGTGACGCGGCAGGACGCCAAAGTCACCCTCCTCACCCGGAACCACGACCATGTCGGTATCCTTGGAGACGAGGAGCTTCTCGGGCGAGACCAGCTCGAATTCAACCTTGTTTTCAGGCATCAGCCAGTTCCAACTTCGCTATTCTATCCGCGATCGCCGCCGTTAAGCTGCTTCTGCAGCCATCTTGCGGGCTTTCTCGACGGCGTCGTCGATGCCACCGACCATGTAGAAGGCAGCTTCCGGCAGATGATCGTATTCGCCGGCCAGGATACCCTTAAAGCCACGGATCGTCTCTTCAAGCGGAACCTGGATGCCCGGGCTGCCGGTGAAGACTTCGGCAACATCGAAAGGCTGTGACAGGAAGCGCTGCATCTTACGGGCGCGGGCAACGGTCAGCTTATCTTCTTCCGAAAGCTCATCCATGCCCAGGATCGCGATAATATCCTGCAGATCCTTGTAGGACTGCAGCACGCGCTGAACTTCACGGGCAATCGTGTAGTGCTCTTCACCAACGACCGACGGCTCCAGGATACGGCTTGTGGAGTCGAGCGGATCAACGGCCGGGTAGATACCCAGCTCAGAAATCGCACGCGAAAGCACGGTGGTTGCATCCAAGTGGGCAAAGGACGTCGCAGGCGCCGGATCGGTCAAGTCATCGGCAGGAACGTAGATGGCCTGCACCGAAGTGATCGAACCCTTGGTGGTCGTGGTAATCCGCTCCTGCATTCCGCCCATATCGGTGGCCAGCGTCGGCTGGTAACCAACGGCCGAAGGAATACGGCCAAGCAGAGCCGAGATCTCGGAACCTGCCTGAGTGAAACGGAAGATGTTGTCAACGAAGAAGAGAACGTCCTGACCTTCTTCGTCACGGAAGTACTCAGCCTGAGTCAGACCGGAGAGCGCAACACGGGCACGGGCTCCGGGAGGCTCGTTCATCTGACCGTAAACCAGCGCGGCTTTGGAACCTTCGCCATCGGTCTTGATAACGCCACCTTCGATCATCTCGTGATAGAGATCGTTACCTTCACGGGTACGCTCACCAACACCGGCGAAGACCGAGTAACCGCCATGGGTTTTTGCGATGTTGTTGATCAGCTCCATGATCAGAACCGTCTTACCAACACCGGCGCCACCAAACAGGCCGATCTTACCGCCCTTTGCGTAAGGCGCCAGCAGGTCAACGACCTTGATGCCGGTAACCAGGATCTCGGCTTCCGTCGACTGATCAATGTATTCAGGCGCAGGGCGATGGATCTGCGAAGACATGGTCGAATCGATCGGACCACGTTCGTCAATCGGCTCGCCGATGACGTTCATGATCCGGCCCAGCGTTCCAGGGCCGACCGGCACCGAGATCGGGGATCCGGTGTCGGCGACCTCACGGCCACGGACCAAGCCTTCGGTCGCATCCATCGCAATGGTGCGAACCGTGTTCTCACCAAGATGCTGCGCAACCTCGAGAACCAGACGCTTGCCGTTGTTGTCGGTCTCCAATGCGTTCAGGATCGGCGGCAGATCGCTATCGAACTGAACGTCAACGACCGGACCCATCACCTGTGTGACTTTGCCGACAATGTTTTTTGACATGGATATCGCTCCTCAATGCCTTTCGCACCACCAGGGTAACGGTCAAGGTAGACCCGTTACATTGCTTCCTTGGCGGAGATAATCTCAATAAGTTCGTTGGTAATGACCGCCTGACGTGTCCGGTTGTAGACCCGGTTCAGGTTGTTGATCATGTCGCCGGCGTTCCGTGTGGCGCTGTCCATAGCGGACATCCGCGCACCCTGCTCACTGGCATTGTTCTCCAGAAGAGCCTTGAAGATCTGTACCGCCAGGTTGCGCGGCAGAAGATCAGCAAGAATTTTCTCTTCTTCAGGTTCGTAATCGTACACCAGCTTTTCGTCGCCTGCGCCAGCCGTGGCATCGTCGTCTGCCTTCGCTGATGCAACGAATGGGATGAGCTGCTGGGTGGTCACAATCTGACTGATCACCGATTTGAATTCGGCATAGACGATCGTGCAAACATCGATTTCACCTGCTTCGAACATTGCGATCACACGCTCGGAAATCTCGTGCGCACTATCGAATTTCAAAGCCGGCTTGGCGATATCCTCGACCGTGTCGATGATGACATCCGCAAAGTCCCGGCGCAGCTGATCCCGCCCCTTACGACCAACACACAGGACCTTCACGGTCTTGCCGGCAGCCTGGAGCGCCGTAATCTGTCGGCGGCCTTCGCGGGCAATCGAGCTGTTGAAGCCACCGCAGAGGCCACGATCAGCCGTTCCGACAATGATCAGATGAACATCGTCCTTGCCGCTGCCGGCAAGCAATGCCGGCGCGCCGGCTTTACCTGCCACTGAAGCAGCCAAAGAGCCCAGCATCCGGTCCATCCGCTCTGCGTAAGGACGGGACGCCTCTGCCTGTTCCTGCGCGCGGCGCAGCTTCGCCGCGGCCACCATCTTCATCGCCGAGGTGATCTTCTGCGTCGACTTGACGCTCGAGATCCGGTTTCTTAGGTCCTTAAGACTCGCCATATCGCCGTTACGCTTCCTGGTTCGCGGGTCCGCTGATTACGATTACAGTCAGACGTAGGTCTTGCTGAAGCTGTCCATGAAGGACTTGAGCTTCTCTTCAGTCTCGCCCGACAAGGCTTTCTCGGTACGGATGGTCTCAAGAAGATCAGCACCCTTACCACGGATTTCCGAAAGCAGCTTCTGCTCGAAATCACCGATCTGCTTGACCTCGATGCCATCGAGATAACCACGCACACCTGCGAAAATCACCACGACCTGCTCTTCAACCGTCAGCGGCTTGTACTGTGGCTGTTTGAGAAGCTCGGTCAGGCGCGCACCACGGGCCAGCAGGCGCTGGGTTGAAGCATCGAGATCGGAAGCGAACTGCGAGAAGGCCTCCATCTCACGATACTGCGCCAGTTCCAGCTTGATCGAGCCGGCAACCTGCTTCATCGCCTTGATCTGCGCCGAAGAACCCACACGGGAAACCGACAGACCGACGTTGACGGCGGGGCGGATACCCTTGTTGAAGAGGTTGGTCTCGAGGAAGATCTGACCGTCTGTGATCGAAATCACGTTGGTCGGAATGTACGCCGAAACGTCACCAGCCTGAGTTTCAATGATCGGCAGCGCCGTCAGGGAACCATTGCCTGCTTCGTCACCCATCTTGGCCGCACGCTCAAGAAGGCGTGAGTGAAGATAGAAAACGTCACCCGGGAATGCTTCACGTCCGGGAGGACGGCGAAGCAGCAGGGACATCTGACGATAGGCAACAGCCTGTTTGGAAAGATCGTCATAGGTGATGACAGCGTGCATGCCGTTGTCACGGAAGAACTCACCCATGGCGCAACCGGCATAAGGTGCCAGGAACTGCAGCGGCGCAGGTTCGGAAGCGGTCGCGGCCACAACAATCGAGTATTCCATCGCACCGGCGTCTTCGAGCGTTTTCACGAACTTCGCGACACTCGAGCGCTTCTGACCGACAGCAACGTAAATACAGAAGAGTTTCTTCGTATCGTCGTCACCCTGGTTGCTTGGTTTCTGGTTGATGATGGTGTCCAGCGCAATCGCGGTCTTTCCGGTCTGGCGGTCACCAATGATCAGCTCGCGCTGGCCACGTCCGATGGGGATCAGGCTGTCGACGGACTTGAGGCCGGTCTGCATCGGCTCGTGAACCGATTTCCGCGGGATGATGCCCGGCGCCTTTACTTCAACTCGGCTCCGAACGACGTCCTGGAGAGGACCTTTGCCGTCGATTGGGTTACCGAGTGCGTCAACAACGCGACCCAGCAGACCTTTACCGACGGGCACGTCGACGATAGCGCCGGTCCGCTTGACCGTGTCGCCCTCTTTAATGCCGCGGTCATCACCGAACAGCACGATACCGACGTTGTCGACCTCGAGGTTCAGCACCATTCCCTTAATGCCACCAGGGAATTCGACCAGCTCACCGGCCTGCACATTGTCGAGCCCGTACGCACGGGCAACACCGTCACCCACAGAGAGAACCTGACCAACTTCAGCGACATCCGCCTCAGTTCCAAAGTTCTCAATCTGGTCTTTTAGGATGGCGGAGATTTCAGCGGCGCGGATGTCCATCATCCAACCCCTTTCATGGCGAGTTGTAATCTTTGAAGTTTGCTGCGCAGCGAGCTGTCGATCATGCGGCTGCCGACCTTAACGATCATGCCGCCGATCAGGCTAGGATCGACAGTCACGTCGACCTGCACCTTGCTGCCCATGGACTTTTTCAAGGCCTCGGTCAGAGCTTGCTGTTGTGTATCGGATAGGTCCGTTGCGCTGGTCACCCTGGCGGTCACTTCGCCCCGGCGCCGCGACAATTCGGCCAGATAGACGTCGATCATGTCAGAGAGCACGAACAAGCGCCGGTTCTCGGTCACGACCAGAACGAAACGGCGCGTCAGTTCGTGGACCGACGACTTTTCAAGTATAGCGGAAATCGCCTTACCCTGCTGCTCGCGCGAGTAGAGCGGACTGTTAACCAGTCGGCGCAGATCTTCGCTTTCAGCCAGAACCTGCTTCAAACCGCGCAGATCCGCGGCAACGGTATCGAGCTCTTTTTTGTCGTCGGCAAGTTCAAGCAGCGCTAACGCATAACGCCCTGCCAAGCCACTCAAGCTCGTGTCTTCGCCAGCCAAGCCAGATGCCCCCAAAGAAAAGCGGAAAAACTGACCCTGCCCGCTGGGTCATTCCTGACGTACAAAATCGTTAAGAGCAGGTTACCCCGCCCCGAGCGCGCGTTTGGTATCATAGTCATCGGGGCGTTGCAAGACGAGTCGGAGGAAAGCGGCAACGCCTTTTATCAGGGGCCGGAGTCTCAGCCTCTGTAAGCGTCGCCCCCACACCTGAATTCATTGCTATAACGCAAAAACACTGTAAAAAATGACCCGACGCTGCGCTATCCGCCCCTAAAAGAAGCTGTATGGATCGATATCGATCTGCAAGCGCAGTCGGCTGGGCAACCGAACGCCTGCAGTCCATTCCTGAATTATCGCCTGAGGTGACAGGTCACGACGGGTTTTCAGCAGGAAACGGCGTCTGTGACGTCCGCGCAAAAGTGCCATGGGCGCAGGCGCTGGCCCTAGAATCTCAATTCCCTCATAACCTGGCGCCCGCTTCGCAAGGTTTCTGCAGAATCCGTCCGCATCCTCCTCTACCGGACTTGAAACGATCAGCGCCGCCAGACGACCGAAAGGTGGCAGATAAGAGCGTTGGCGCATCTCCGATTCCATTTCGAAGAAACTGTCCCGGTCGCCTGAACGCAGTGCCTGCATGACCGGATGGTCCGGATCAGATGTCTGCAGCACCACCCGACCCGGTCGTCCGGCACGCCCTGCGCGGCCCGCAACCTGGTGCAAAAGCTGGTAACTGCGCTCGGAAGCCCTTAAGTCACCTCCGAAGAGCCCCAGATCCGCATCCACAACCCCGACCAGGGTGAGATCGGGAAAATGATGCCCTTTCGCGACGACCTGTGTCCCGATCAGGAGGTTTATCTCGCCATCCTGCACCGCCTTGATCATTTTGGCGGCCGCATTCGGACCTGTGAGGGTATCGCTGGCCATGACGGCGCGACGGGCATCCGGAAAGAGTGCCGCAGCCTCTTCCGCAATACGTTCGACCCCCGGACCGCAGGCGGCGTAAGAATCGCTGTCACCGCATTCCGAACAGCTGTCTGGCCGCCGGGCACGATAGCCGCAGTGGTGACATTGCAAATCTCCACCCACTCCCTCCCCCTCAAACGAATGGTTCCGCCCGCGGTGCTCGACCAGCCAGGCCGTGCAGTGAGGACAGCGCAGGCGATGACCACAGGACCGGCAGAGCGTCAGGGGCGCATAGCCACGACGATTCAGGAACAGCATGGCCTGCTGCCCCTCCGCGAGCGTCTCCGTGATCGCAGCACGCAGTGATGGTGCCAGCCAGCTTTGCCCCAGCCCTTCGATCCTGGTTGGCTTGTCCTTGCGCAGATCGAGGAGGTCGATGGAAGGCAGTTCAGCGCCACCATGCCGCCTGTGCAACTTCAGACAGCCATAGCGTCCGTTCTTGACGTTGGTCAGAGTCTCCAGCGACGGTGTCGCCGACGCCAAAACGATTGGAAAACCGCCGAGTCGCGCCCGTACCACAGCCATATCCCGGGCGTGATAGCTGACGACATCTTCCTGCTTGAACGCGGATTCGTGCTCTTCATCAACGATGATCAGGCCGAGTTCGCCGTAAGGCAAAAACAAGGCTGAACGGGCACCAACGACAACCCGCGCCTCCCCCTCAGCCACTGCACGCCAGGTCGCGCGGCGCTGAGCAGGCGTTAAATCGGAATGCCACTGTGCCGGAGCCACGCCGAAGCGGCGGCGGAAACGCTCCAACCACTGCCCCGACAGCGCAATTTCAGGCAGAAGGACCATCGCCTGCCGACCAGCGGCAAGGCACTCCGCGACGGCTTCCAGATAGACCTCGGTCTTGCCCGAACCCGTCACCCCGTCCAGCAGGCTGACGGAAAAGGCTTCATCACGCACCAGGACCTTCAATCTCTCAACCGCATCGGCCTGATCGCCGAAAAATTCCGGAGGCTGCAACCTATGATCTGGCGATTCAAAGCGCCTGGGCGACGAAACCTCGACCTGTTCCAGCAGACCCGCCTTGACCAGGCCCTTCACAACCGAGGCACCAACACCGCTCGCCATAGAGAGATCAGCGGGTGAACGCGCCATGCCGTCTGCCGCCTCGGCGACGACACGGCGGCGGGCATCAGTCCATTTAAAGCCGTCCGGCGCGTCCTCGTTGTCTTTTGCTCTCTCGGAAAGGGCCTCTGCAAGGCGCACCGCGAGCACCGGTTTCGGTGCCTGAAGAGCATCGGGTACGGAAAGCGCCATCTTCAGCACAGCCCCCTGCGGCGCCATGGTGTAGTCTGCCACCCACTCGACGAACCGCCGCAACAGCGCCGTCATAGGCGGCACTGCACACTGCCGGATAATGGGCCTCAGACGATCCTCCTGGACGTCCGCATCCGACGCCTGCTCATTGTCCTTGGGCTCCGAATCCGCTGGATCCCAAACCACCCCGGTCACTTCGCGTTTACCCAGTGGAACCAGAACCACGTCACCAGGCTGAACACCCATGCCAGCCGGCACTTTATAGTCGTAGGGATGGTTCAAAGGCAGGGGCAGCAGAACAGCGACCCGACTCGATGGCTCCAGCAATCCCGGCAGGATACCGCTTTGGCCGGTCGAAGCAGGCCGGGCAGAACTGGCATGGCGGTCGGGCATGGGCTACACTCTGGACGTACCGCTCGTAAGCGGTTATCACGCGATGGAAGACAACAATTTTGCGCGTCGACGAAGCCATGACAAGCTCCCTCGCCGCGTATCTATACAGAAAGGTGCGCAGAGGAGCATGAAGTTCTTCATTGATACGGCAGACGTCGCGGAAATCCGCGAACTTGCAGCGACTGGCCTGGTCGACGGGATCACAACCAATCCCTCGTTGGTCGCCAAGACCGGCCGCGATTTCCTCGAAGTCGTAGCGGAAATCTGCGACATCGTCCCGGGACCTGTGAGCGCCGAAGTGACCGCCACTGATCACGAGACCATGCTGATCGAAGGCCGGAAGTTGGCAGCCATCGCCTCAAACGTGGCGGTTAAGGTGCCTTTGACGCCCGACGGGCTCAAAACCTGCAAAGTCCTCTCGGATGCCGGAACCGAGGTCAATGTGACGCTGTGTTTTTCCGCGGCACAGGCATTGCTGGCGGCAAAAGCCGGCGCAACCTACATCTCGCCCTTCGTCGGTCGTCTTGATGACATCGGCATCGACGGGTTGGAGCTGATCTCGGATATCGTCGAGATCTACGATGCCTACCCTACAATTGACACGCAGGTACTGGTTGCCTCCGTGCGCGGACCGGCCCATGTGATCGAAGCCGCCAAGATGGGCGCGCATGTTGCGACCATCCCGCCCGGCGTATTGAAAGCCATGTTCAACCACCCACTAACGGACAAAGGCCTTTCTGCCTTCCTGTCAGACTGGGCCAAGACCGGTCAGTCGATTCTGTGATAGGATAGGCTTCGGCCATTCAGCCGGTTATGGCGGGTGACGACAAAGGAACTCGCCAATACCGCTGGTTCAGGATGCCGACAGATTCGAAAGAGGACAAAGCAGAGCGAGATGACCGGAAACCCGAGCGACGCAGCCCCGGAAAAGGGTGATGAGGAGAAGGCCGCCTCGGAGAAAAAAAACTCCGGGAAAACGGCATCGCAAAAGTCTGCGCAAACCGCCCCCCTGACGGCAGCGCGGGTAGCGGAGTATCTGCGTCGTCATCCGGACTTTCTCGCCCGCAACCCGGCTTTGCTTGAAAAAATCAAGGTGCCCGGGCGCGATCAGGGCGACGGCGTTGTCGACCTGCAGCGCTTTATGGTTGAGCGCCTGCGCAGCGAGCTTGCCGATCTGACGGCGACACGAGACGAACTGCTTGTGAATGTTCGCAATAACATGGCGACGCAGAACCGCACTCATGAGGCAATCATTTCGCTTCTGGCAGCACGTAGCTTTGAACATTTCGTCGAAACCGTCACCACAGACCTAGCCATCGTTCTGGACCTAGATGTGGTTGCGCTGGCCGTCGAGCAATCCGACGTCGAAGGACAAAGCCAACCACCCGCGGGCGTGCGTTGCCTGCAAACCGGCACGGTCAATGAAGTGCTCGGTCCCACACAAAATATCCTGCTGCGCAACGATATTGACGGTGATCCCCTGATTTTCGGCGCCGGTGCAGGGCTGGTGCGATCCGATGCTCTGATCCGGCTCGACATCAGTTCCGAAGCCCCACCTGCCCTGCTTGCCCTGGGATCGCGGCAATCTGATCAGTTCGATCCGGGCCAGGGAACCGAACTCCTGCGCTTTCTCGCCCAGGTGATCGAGCATACCTTCAGGGCATGGCTGAGCCTGCCGGAGTAACCGGCGCGAGAGCCGGAAAAACCGATCCCTCCCTGGAGCAGTACGCCCTTTTGCGGGCGCAGGCATCGCCACTCGATGTCAAAGCGGACCTGCGGGCGGCTTATGACTCCTGGCTCGCGTTCTTAAGTCAGGAGAAACGCTTCTCCGCCCATACGGTCAGTGCCTATGCTGCGGATCTTGCGCATTTTCTGAACTTCCAGGCCGCCCATCACGGCGAACTGCCGAACCTGCGCCGCATGACAGATCTGGCCACTGCCGATTTTCGGGCCTGGCTGGCCCAACGAGCAGGCGGAGGTATCAAGCAATCCTCTAACGCGCGCGCCGTCTCCGTGATCCGCAGTTTCTTCCGCTGGTTGACGAAAGAAGGTCTGGCTGAGAACACCGCGGCAACTCTCCTCCGTCGGCCTAAGGTTCCAAAATCCATCCCTAAGGCCCTGAGCGCGAGTGAAGCCCAGGATACACTGGACACCATCGGCGAACTCTCCGACGAACCTTGGGTCGCCCGCCGGGATATTGCATTGCTTTTGCTGCTTTATGGCTGCGGGCTGCGGATCGGAGAAGCACTAAGCCTAACCCATGACAATGCGCCAACGATGGGTCAGGACAGCATGGTCATCACCGGAAAGGGCAACAAGCAGCGTATGGTGCCGCTCTTACCGATCGTGACTGAAGCGATAACCGATTATCTTCGCAGCTGCCCCTTCGAACTGAATGCCAGTGACGCACTCTTTCGCGGGGTTCGGGGCGGGCCCATGAGCGCCCGTGCCATACAAAAGCGTATCCAGTCCCTGCGCGGCCTGCTTGGCCTGCCGAGCACCGCCACGCCCCATGCCTTGCGTCACAGCTTCGCCACTCATCTGCTGGCCGGTGGTGGTGATCTGCGGGCAATCCAGGAACTGCTGGGGCATGCCTCTTTGTCGACCACCCAGCGCTACACTGATGTAGACGTGGAGAGTCTGCTGGCAACCTACGACCAGGCCCATCCGAGGGCGCGTAAAAAACCGGCATAATAGGTCTCGTCAGTTGGGGCGCGCAGCCACCCCTCTCGTCAGTCGGAACAAAACCACGGGCCCCAGTGCAGCACCCAGCCCGAGAAGTCCGAAAGCCAAACCCCAGGCAAGGATCTCACCCGTTCCACCTGCCAGATCAAGCACAACGCCGAAAGCCAGAGGGGCAATAGCGCCGACGCCAAAGCCCAGCAGCGACTGCAGAGCCATAGTCGCGCCTTTGCGTGATGGCTCGGCATTCTGGACCACTCCTGTCGTCAGAGATGCGGATTCGCCAGTCACCGTCAGGCCGTAAAGCCCGGATAGCACCGCGACGAACGCAAAGGGCAGTGCCGCCGTAAAGCCGATCGTGCAGGCCAGCGCGGCAGAGGTCAGCATGATGATAGTGATCACCCGTTGGCGGCCAAATCGCAACGACAGTTCATTGCCGATAACACTCGCCGGAAGCCCAAGCAGCAAGACCACTGTTGCAACCTGGGTCGCCGTCAGTCCCCAGGTTTGATCCGGCTGTAGCGAGATCGAGAAGGCCAGGAACACAACAATCCAGTTCCGAAAACCAAAGAGTTCCCAGATGTGCGCGGTGTAACCGAGCACATATCCGAATGCTGGGCGGTTTCGGATCACCGGACGCACATCCAGTATGTCCGTCAGATTCTGTTGTCCACGGGGCTGCATCGAGGGGCCGACAGTCAGAACCACGAGCAGAAAAGCAATCACGCTCCCGATCGCGGCCACCCCGAAGGCCCAGGACCAGCCAGCCAGAAGAGTGACCTCTCCGGCGAGGAGAACGGACAAGCTGTTTCCAATGGCAAAATGCGCCGTGTAGAGGGAAATCGCCCGGCTCTGGATCTTACCGGAAATGCGATCGGTCAGAATTTTCAGCCCGACCATGTAAGTCCCGGCCAAACCCACACCCGCCAAAGCACGGAAAGCCATTGCGGTCCAGAAACCTTCTGCCCATAGCGCGAACGCCAGAGCCGAGACCGCGCTCAATGCCGTCGACCAGAGGTAGATCGCTCGGGCGTCTTCGCGGTCAGTCAGGCTGACCAGGATCGGCACGGCCGCGGCGTAACCAGCATAGTAAACACCGCTGATCCACCCGGCTTCAGTATTGCTGAGTGCCCATTCAATCTGAAAAGTCGGGATCAGGGCCGGAAAGGTCGCGTTGCCCATCATGACAAGCACGAGCGAGATCACGAAAACCGCAATCAGTCGAACAGGGTTCATAGAGTGTCAATCAAGCTGCGCCACCCCTGGTACATCAGGTCCAACGATCTGATTTACGGTCGGGCAAACGCAACCGAGTTCAGATCACATGTGGATAGCGCGGCCATCCACTGCCAAAGCTGCTTCCTTGACGGCCTCACCCATCCCCGGGTGCGAATGGCAGGTTCGGGCAATGTCTTCAGCAGAAGCGCCGAACTCCATCGCAATAACTGCTTCGGCAAGCAGATCGCCGGCAAGAGGACCAAGAATGTGCACACCGAGAACCCGGTCCGTGACCTTATCGGCCAGAATCTTGACCAGACCGTCTGTATCGCCAATGGCCTGCGCCCGGCTGTTTGCCGTGAAGGGGAATTTACCAACCCGGTAATCCACACCCTCTTCCTTCAGCTGCTCCTCGGTTTTGCCGACCGTTGCAACTTCGGGCCAGGTGTAAACAACGCCCGGAACGAGATTGTAATCGATGTGTCCGCTCTGCCCGGCCATCATCTCAACGCAGATTGTGCCTTCTTCCTCGGCCTTATGCGCCAGCATCGGGCCTGGAACACAGTCACCAATCGCGTAGATGCCCGGCACGTTGGTCTCAAAGGATCCGTTCACTTGAATGATACCGCGGTTGTCCTTGGTGACACCCAGCTCTTCCAGACCCAGACCATCCGTGTAAGGCCGCCGGCCAATTGACACCAGGACAACATCCGCTTTGATCTCCTCCGCATCGCCACCCTTTGCGGGCTCGACACTTAAGGTTACGGAGGTTTTGGTTTTCTTCGCGCCAGTGACCTTCTTGCCGAGCTTGAATTTCAAACCCTGCTTGGTAAGGACTCGCTGCGTCTGCTTGGCGATATCGCCGTCCATTCCCGGCAGGATACGATCAAGGAATTCGACTACGGTCACCTCTGCCCCCAGGCGAGACCAGACCGATCCCAGTTCCAGGCCGATAACCCCGGCACCGACAACCACCATGGACTTCGGCACCTTACCCAGCTCCAGGGCGCCGGTCGAAGTCACGATCTGCTTTTCATCGATATCAAGCCCGGGCAATGGTGTGCTCTCAGAGCCGGTCGCGATCAGGATCTTCTTCGCCTTCAAAGTCTCGTTGCCACCATCCGTCAACTTGACGGCGACTTCTCCGACCTTGGGAATCGATCCTTCGCCTTTAACGTAAGTAATCTTGTTTTTCTTAAAGAGAAACTCGATGCCGCCGGTCAGGCCGGTAACCACCTTATCCTTGCGGCCCATCATAGTCTTGAGATCAAGTTCGACCTTAGCCAGCTTCACACCATGGGCGGCAAAGTGCTTATTCGCATCGGCAAACTTCTCGGAAGACTGCAACAAAGCCTTCGAAGGAATGCAACCGACGTTCAAGCAGGTCCCGCCGAGCGCGCCGCGCTTTTCAACACAGGCCGTCTTCATCCCGAGCTGCGCCGCACGGATCGCCGCGACATATCCACCTGGACCGCCACCGATGACGACAAGATCGTATTCCTGATCACTCATGACTTTTGGCTTCCTCTCAGCAACGCGTTCAGTCTTCCGATTCCGAACCTACAGGTTCCGGATCCGGTGCAATATCTTCTTTGGGCGCCTTACCCGCAGGCAATTCGACCAGGAATCCACCGCCGTCGATATTGGCAAGCGGACGTGTCTTCACAACAAGACCTCTTTTCATCAGATCAACCAGGTGGCGTCCAACCGGCCCGAAGAGCGTCGCGCCGCTGTTTTCACTCGCGGGCTCCAACCCGATCCGTACAGATCTTGCGTCGTCGCGAAAGCGTTGACGCTCCACCATCCTGTCAATCGAGGCAATACTATGGGGCAGGTCCAGACCACGCAGGTCCAACTCGTACTCCGCGTCTCCATTGACGTCCAAAAAGCGGTTTAGCTTTCTCAGATCCATCGCCGTTGGCCTAATCTTTGATCCGCAATCGTTTCACTCACTGCAGCAAAGACGCTACATATCCAACAGAAGGCGTTGCGGATCCTCGATGGCTTCCTTGACCTTCACCAGGAAAGTCACGGCTTCACGGCCATCAATGATGCGATGATCGTAGCTGAGCGCCAGATACATCATCGGTCGGATCTCCACCTGGCCATTCACGGCCATCGGGCGTTCCTGAATTTTGTGCAGACCGAGGATGGCCGACTGCGGCATGTTCAGGATCGGCGTCGACATCATGGAACCAAACACACCGCCATTGGTGATCGTGAAGGTTCCGCCGCTCATTTCGTCCATAGACAGCTTGCCGTCCCGGCCTTTCTTGGCCAGTTCACCGAGGCTCTTCTCGATATCCGCGAAGGACTTCTGGTCGCAATCCCGCATGACCGGAACCATCAGACCGTTCGGTGTCGAGACCGCCATGCCAACATCATAGAAATGATTGTAGACGATTTCCTCGCCGTCGATCCGTGCGTTTACGGCAGGCAAAGCCTGCAATCCGGCGACAACGGCTTTGGTGAAGAAGGATGAGAAGCCAAGCTTCACACCGTGCTTCTTCTCAAAACCTTCCTTGTACTGGGCACGCAGAGCCATCACGGCGCCCATATCGACCTCATTGAAGGTCGTGAGCATTGCCGCAGTGTTCTGGGCATCCTTCAAGCGACGCGCAATGGTCTTGCGCAGCTTGGTCATTTTCACCCGCTCCTCGCGCGGGGCAGAAGCGGCAGCAGGGGCGCTCGCCAGTGCCGCCGCGGCAGCCACAGGCGCTGGAGCCGCAGGAGGATTTGCAATAAACCCAAGCACATCGTCCTTTGTGATCCGGCCGTCTTTACCCGTTCCCTTGATCAGCGACGGGTTAAGCTGCTTTTCCTCAATCAACTTGCGGACAGCCGGGGACAATGTCATCGCGGCAGAGGGGGTGTTTGCATTCAGGAATGCCACCATGTCGGCTTTGCTGATCCCACCGCCTGCACCACTGCGCGGAGCGGAACTGGGGTCGAGCGCCGAAGCAGTTGCATTAGAGGGGCCCGCAGCCGCCGGGGCAGCGGCAGGCGTACTCACTGCCGGGCTCGCTGGCGCAGCCGCAGGAGCCGAGGCGGCAGCACTACCTGCAGCACCGGAAGTCACGACAGCAAGGACCGCGGCGACACCAACAGTCGCGCCCTCTTCGGCAACAATAGACGTCAGGGTACCGTTGGTGGGTGAATTGACTTCCAGGGTAACCTTGTCGGTTTCAAGCTCGACCAGGGCTTCATCTGCGGCAACCGGGTCGCCGACCTTTTTCATCCACTGAGCGATCGTCGCTTCACTGACCGATTCACCGAGCGTAGGCACGACTACATCGACGGCTTCTCCGCCATTTACCACGCCACTCGCGGGTGCAGCGGGCGCAACCGGAGCAGCAGATACCTCTGCGGGCACCGATGCGGCAGGCTCAGCTTTTGCAGCGGGCGCTGCAGCAACGGCGCCATCACCTTCCCCAATCCGTCCAAGCAGCGCACCGACTTCGACGTTTTCGCCTTCAGCGACAAGAATGTCAGCGAGCACTCCAGCTTCCGACGCATTGACTTCAAGAGTCACTTTGTCCGTCTCAAGCTCAACAACCGCTTCGTCCATCGCAACTGCTTCGCCAGGCTTCTTGAGCCATTGCGCGACCGTGGCCTCGCTTACCGACTCGCCAAGAGTCGGAACAACAATATCCGTCGGCATTGTCTGTCAATCACCCCATGTTACCGGGCGCCCTTTTGCTTACCCGAATGTCTCGTGTTCCAAGTGGGTAGCGGAGCGGTCATGTCGAGGCATTTCCGCTCCGCCGCCAACTATTTTTTCTTCCCGGCTTTCGCTGCGGTCTGATTCGCTGCAGCGGCTTTCCGGGAGGCAATACGTCCCATCGGCTTACGCCCGATCGTCAGCGCGTCATCGATCAGAGCCGCCTGCTCTACCAGATGCCGTTTGTTCTGACCGGTCGCCGGCGATGCAGAAGACGCACGGCCTGCGTAACGCGGCCTTGGGTTCTTGAAGCCCATCTCCTGCGCCACTTCCTCGATAAACTCGGCAACATGGGTCCAGGCACCCATGTTCCGGGGCTCTTCCTGGCACCAGACGATATCGCAATTGCGATAGGGCTCCAGCTCCATGGCAAGGGCATCTGCAGGGAAAGGATAGAGCTGTTCCATGCGCAGGAAATGCACGTTCTTGATGCCGCGCTTTTCGCGCTCTTCGACGAGATCGTAGTAAACCTTGCCGGTACAGATCACGACCTGCTTCGCATCCTTTGGCTTACTCGGAACATCATCACAGTACATGACACGATGGAAACAGCTGCCCGGTCCCATATCACTGAGTTTGGAGACACAGCGCTTGTGACGCAGCAGCGATTTCGGCGTCATGATGATCAGCGGTTTGCGGAAATCTCGATTGAGCTGACGGCGCAGGACATGGAAGTAATTGGCCGGCGTCGTACAGTTCACCACCTGGATGTTGTCTTCGGCGCAGAGCTGAAGGAAACGCTCAACACGCCCGGATGAATGCTCCGGTCCCTGACCTTCGTAGCCGTGGGGCAAAAGCATCACCAGACCGGACATACGCAGCCATTTCGATTCACCCGACGCAATGAACTGATCGATGATGATCTGTGCACCATTTACAAAGTCGCCGAATTGAGCTTCCCAAAGGACCAAAGCACGTGGTTCAGCCAGAGAATAACCGTACTCGAAACCAAGGACCGCCAGTTCGCTCAAAGGACTATCGAAAATCTCAATCGTAGCTTGATCGTCGCGGATGTTTTTGAGTGGTTTGTAACGCGTCTCGTCTTCCTGATCGATCAGGGCTGCATGGCGATGGGAGAATGTCCCGCGGTTACAGTCCTGACCCGTCAGTCGCACGGGTGATCCTTCGATCACCAGGGACCCGAACGCAAGCGCTTCAGCAGTCCCCCAATCAATGCCTTCGCCGCTCTTGAACATTTCTTCTTTAGTCTTGAGCTGGCGGGCGATCTTGCGATTCAGATTGAAGTCTTCCGGCACGCGCGTGAGGGCAGCGCCAATTTCCTTAAGTGTCTTAAGTGCAACTGCCGTCTTGCCGCGCCGCGCATCATAACCCTTGGCAATCCCGAGGCCACTCCACGCACCTTCCAGCCAGTCGGCTTTATTGGGCTTAAAGGATTTGGAGGCTTCGAAATCCTGATCCAATCGCTGAACCCATTCCTGAACCATGGAATCGACTTCCTGACGGGTGAAGGTTCCCTCGGAAATCAGCTGGTCGGAATAGATCTGACGGGTGGTCGGGTGCTTCTTGATCTTGCGGTACATGATCGGCTGCGTGAACGCAGGCTCGTCACCTTCGTTGTGACCGAACCGACGATAACAGAACATATCGATGACGATATCTTTTTCGAATGTCTGCCGGAACTCAGTCGCAATCCGTGCCACATGGACCACAGCTTCGGGATCATCGCCGTTCACATGCAGAATCGGCGCTTGAATGATCTTAGCAACGTCCGAGCAATAAGGTCCCGAGCGAGAGTTAATGGGATTGGTCGTGAAACCGATCTGATTGTTTACCACGAAATGAATCGTGCCGCCGATCCGGTAGCCCTTCAGTTCGGAAAGATCGAGTGTCTCGGGAACCAGTCCCTGTCCGGCGAAGGCCGCGTCGCCGTGCATCAGCAACGCCATGACCTTCTTGTTGTCGCGGACCTCGCGCTGGTTCTGCTTCGCGCGCACCTTGCCTACAACAACCGGGTTCACCGCCTCGAGATGCGATGGGTTGGCCGTCAGCGACAAGTGAATTTTATTACCGTCGAACTCACGGTCGGAGGAAGTACCCAGATGATACTTCACGTCGCCCGAACCGCCGATATCCTCTGGGTGGGCTGCACCTCCCTGGAATTCGGAGAAGATCGCGGTGAAGGGTTTTCCCATGAAGTTCGCAAGCACGTTGAGGCGGCCACGGTGCGGCATGCCGACAACAACTTCTTCCAGGCCCAACTGACTGCCGCGCTTGAGAATCTGCTCAAGCGCCGGGATCATGGACTCACCACCATCCAAGCCAAAACGTTTGGTGCCGGTGTATTTCTTATCGAGAAACTGCTCGAAGGCTTCAGCCGCAATCAGGCGCTCCAGGATCGCCTTCTTGCCGTTGTAGGTAAAATCGGTCTGGTTATGGATCGATTCGACACGCTCCTGGATCCAGGCCTTCTGGGCCGGGTCCTGGATATGCATGAATTCAACGCCGATAGTGCCGCAGTAGGTCTTGCGCACCGCCTCGACGATCTGCCGCAGTGTCGCGGTTTCAAGACCCAGCACGCGGTCGATAAAAATCGGCCGGTCCAGGTCGTTGTCGGTAAAGCCGTAGGTTTTCGGATCCAGCTCAGGATGCGGTTCGATCGGCTTCAGACCGAGGGGATCCAGTTTGGCTTCGAGATGTCCACGGACCCGGTAAGCCCTGATCAGCATCAGCGCACGGATAGAATCGAGCGTCGCGGCCCGAACATCGGCGGGCGTGATACCACCTGCAGGCGTTGCGCCGTTTGTGACACCGACCGGAGACGGCGCAGCGGTGGGTGCCGCTGCGCCGTTCATTCCCGTCAGGAGGCTACGCGCATCCTCTTCCAGATCGCCGAAGAAAGATTTCCAGCCTTCGTCCACGGACGCAGGGTTGGCCAGAAACTTCGCGTACAAATCCGCGATAACCGCGGCATTGGGACCGTAATAGAACGGATCCATTTCAGGATGCGGGTTTGACATTTTTCCGTCTCGGCCCGGTCCGGGTGGCCCCGGCCAAGCCACCTCCTCTTCTTTCCTATTAGCCCTGCATGGCGCGCAGCATCGTGCTGCCCAGGCTGGCAGGGGAATCAGCAACCAGGAAGCCGGCAGACTTCATGGCTTCAATCTTGTCTCCAGCGCCACCACGGCCACCGTCGATAATCGCTCCGGCATGTCCCATGCGCCGGCCCGGAGGAGCCGTCACACCGGCAATAAAGCCGCAGATAGGTTTCTTGGTACCGGACGCCTTGTAGAACTCGGCAGCCTCTTCCTCAGCGCTACCGCCAATTTCACCGATCATGATGATACCTTCGGTTTCAGGGTCCTTCAGGAAGAGGTCCAGGCAATCGATGAAGTTGGTGCCGTTCACCGGATCACCACCAATACCGATACAGGTCGACTGCCCCAGATCCGCAGCAGTGGTCTGCGCGACAGCTTCGTAGGTCAGCGTTCCGGAGCGCGATACCACACCGATCTTGCCACGCTGGTGAATATGACCTGGCATAATACCGATCTTGCATTCGTCCGGCGTGATAACACCTGGGCAGTTCGGACCGATCAGACGGGACGTCGATCCCTCCAGAGCGCGCTTCACCTTGACCATGTCGAGCACCGGAATGCCCTCGGTAATGCAGACGATCAGCTCAATGCCGGCATCGACTGCTTCCAGAATTGCGTCGCCCGCGAAGGGTGGCGGCACATAGATCACCGTGGCATTTGCGCCTGCGGTATCCACGGCTTCGGCAACCGTATCGAAAACCGGAAGATCCAGATGGGTGCTTCCACCTTTACCAGGCGTAACGCCGCCAACCATCTTCGTGCCGTATGCGATGGCCTGCTCGGAGTGGAACGTTCCCTGTGCCCCGGTAAAGCCTTGGCAGATGACTTTCGTCTCTTTGTTGACCAGGACTGCCATTTATTTAGCCTCCTTCACGGCGGCGACCACTTTCTCGGCCGCGTCCGCCAAATTATCACCGGACAAAATCGGCAGACCCGACTCGGCAAGAATCTTTTTACCCAATTCCACGTTGGTCCCTTCCAGGCGCACAACGAGCGGAACATGCAATTCGACTTCACGCGCAGCCGCGACCACACCCTCGGCGATGACGTCACAACGCATGATACCACCGAAAATGTTAACCAAAATGCCTTCAACGTTCGGATCGGAGAGAATGATCTTAAAAGCGGCGGTTACGCGCTCCTTGGTGGCACCACCCCCAACGTCCAGGAAGTTGGCCGGCTCGCTGCCGTAAAGCTTGATGATATCCATGGTCGCCATGGCAAGCCCGGCGCCGTTGACCATGCAGCCGATGCTGCCATCGAGCTTCACGTAGTTCAGCTCGTGACGCGCGGCTTCCAGCTCCATCGGGTCTTCTTCGTCTTCATCGCGCATATCGGCCACGTCCTTGTGGCGGAAGAGCGCGTTGTCATCGAAGTTCATCTTGGCATCCAGCGCAATCACCTGACCGTCTCCGGTCACCACCAGTGGATTGATCTCCACGATGCTGGCGTCGAGCTCCATGAAGGACTTGTACATCGCCATCATGAACTTCACTGCCGAATTGACCTGCTTGCCTTCCAGCCCCAGACCGAATGCAATCTGACGCCCGTGGTAGGGCATGAAGCCCTGCGCCGGGTCGATGGCGATCTTGAGGATCTTCTCAGGCGTTTCCGCAGCGACTTCTTCGATTTCCATGCCGCCTTCGGTCGAGGCCATCACCGTAACGCGGCTACTCGCCCGGTCGATCAGCATACCGAGGTAAAGCTCACGCGCGATGTCGCAGCCTTCCTCGATATAGAGACGCTTGACCTGCTTGCCGGTCTCACCGGTTTGCTTCGTCACGAGAACGTGGCCCAACATCTTCCGGGCGTTCTCCTTGACGTCGTCAAGCGACTTGCAAAGCCGCACGCCGCCCTCGCCATCCGGGTCGTCCGAGAAACGCCCCGCACCGCGACCACCTGCGTGGATCTGAGATTTTACGACCCAAATCGGACCGCCAAGTTCGCGCGCGGCGTTCTCGGCTTCTTCGGGCGTGTAGGCAACGCCGCCGCGGGGCACCGCGACACCGTATTTGGCGAGCAGGCTCTTGGCCTGATATTCATGAATGTTCATAGACCATCAAATATAGTTTGTGAATTGAGTGGGCGATGTGGAAATCGAAGCATCCTGAAGGCAGAGTCCGCCGAGACAACAGCAGGTCCTGTTGCAATCGAACGTCCCTGCCGTGTCATGGCAAAGCGGTTATCTCGAAGCACGCTCATTGACATAACCTTACCTTAGCACGCTGCCTTCGCCGCACCACAGACTTCATGGTGCGGCTTACGACAGATTTCCCACATCCGGGATCACACCTTTTTTGGTGCCGCCTTCGGAGCCGCTGGCTTCTTGGCCGGAGCCTTCTTGGCAGCGGCCGGTTTGGCGGCGGCCTTCTTCACTGCTACTTTCTTGGTAACGGGTTTTGCCTTGGCTGCCGTTTTTGCAGCCGCGGGCTTCTTCGCCACAGGCTTTTTCACCGCGGTCGTTTTTTTTGCGGTCGTCGTTTTTGCCGCAGGTTTTTTAGCTGCAGGTTTCTTGACGGCAGCTTTCTTGACTGCGGGCTTCGCAGCAGCCTTCGGTTTTGCAGCCGCTTTGACCGGGGCCTTCTTCGCAGGGGCTTTCTTGGCGGGTGCTTTTGCAGCAGCAGGTTTAGCCGGCGTTCCCTTCATGATGCCTTTGCAGACATCAACCAGACCCTTTACGGAGCCAACCGACTTGCTCAGCATCGCCTTCTCGCCTGCATTAAGCTGCAGTTCGACAATCCGCTCGGCACCACCTGCTCCAATAACCACGGGCACACCGACATACATGCCTTTAACGCCATACTGGCCATTCAGACTGACGGCACAGGGCAGAACCCGCTTTTTATCTTTCAGGTAGCTTTCCGCCATGTTGATTGCTGAAGCCGCCGGCGCATAGAAAGCAGAACCGGTTTTCAGCAGGCCGACAATCTCGGCACCGCCATTACGGGTGCGATCGACAATCTCGTTCAGACGCTTACGCGTGATCCAGCCCATCTTGATCAGATCGGGCAGCGGAATGCCGGCAACCGTCGAGTAGCGCACCATGGGCACCATGGTATCGCCGTGTCCGCCCAGGACGAAGGCGCTGACGTCTTCGACCGAGACATTGAATTCTTCCGCAAGGAACAGCCGGAAACGGGCCGAGTCCAGCACACCTGCCATGCCGACGACCTTGTTCGCTGGCAGGCCGGAAGCCTGCTGCAGCACCCAGACCATGGCATCAAGCGGATTGGTGATACAGATCACGAAAGCGTTCGGGCAATTCTTTTTGATGCCTTCGCCAACGGCCTGCATGACTTTGATGTTGATGCCCAGAAGATCGTCACGGCTCATACCCGGCTTGCGCGCAACACCCGCGGTCACGATGACCACGTCGGCGCCTTTGATGGCTGTGTACTTGCTGCTGCCGGCAAGTTTGGAGTCAAAACCTGCGACGGTGGAGAGCTGTGCGATATCGAGCGCCTTGCCCTGGGGCACGCCATCGACGACGTCGAACAGCACGATATCTCCCAGGTCTTTAAGTCCGGCGAGCAAAGCCAGCGTACCACCGATGTTACCGGCACCTACGAGCGCGATCTTCTTGCGAGACATAGAATTTTCCTTGAACGGATTACGAGGACGGAGTGATGCGGGCATGGCGGTCTCCACGCCCTGAATATATTACGGTTAACTAACGCGAATCGGGTTTAAGGGCAAGCAAACTGGGCCGGTTTCGAATACTTGCCACAAAAGATTGATCGGTTTTTATCTTTTAACGTGGGAAGTATAACAAAAGGTAAGTGAAAACGGTGGATTTCGGCCACAACCGGGCGTAATCATGCATCGCTTCGGCAGCGGTAAATCACGTCAAATGTTCGAGCGCGATGTATTCGCTCGAACGCATTTCCTGAAGACGACTGACTGTTCGTTCGAACTCGAACGCGCCATCGCCGGTTGGATAGAGTCTCTCCGGCGGCGCTTCCGCAGATACCACCAGATTTACCCGATGCTCGTAGAGCGCATCGATCAAGGTCATGAAACGGCGCGCCTGATCCCGGTTTTCCGGACCAAGCGTAGGAACACCCGACAGAATAACCGCATGAAATTGAACGGCAATCGCCAGATAATCACCGGCGCCCAGGGGGTTTGCGCAGAGTTCCTCAAAAGTAAAGCGCGCAACACCCCGCGCTGCCATTGAGACAGGCAGACTGCGCCCCTTGAAATGCAGAGAGGTCGGCGCCGGGATCGCTCCCTCGGTCAGCTGATTGAAAGCGTCATCGAGCGCTGCGGTCGCACGCGGGCCAAGCGGCGCGTGATAAACAGGAAGGTTCCGCATGCGATGACGGCGGTAATCCACACCGGAATCCAATTCCAGCACATCGAGTCTTTGTTTCAGGAGATCAATAAAAGGCAAGAAACGCTCACGCTGCAGCCCGCCCTCATACAGACGGTCCGGCGGCCAGTTCGACGTCGTGACCACGACGACGCCCCGCTCGAACAGAGTTTCGAACAGACGGCCCAGAATCATTGCGTCGGCAATATTAACCACATGGAACTCGTCGAAACACAGCAGTGTCGCCTGCCTGGCAATCTCCACAGCAAGGTCGGGAAGAGGATCGGCTTTCTCGCCTTTGGTTTTTTTACGCCAATCATGCAGGCGATCCTGCACTTCCTGCATGAAGGCATGAAAATGCACCCTCCGCTTGGTTTCACAGGGCGCCGTCTCATAGAAGAGATCCATCAGCATGGATTTACCCGTGCCGACGCCGCCAAAAATGTACAGGCCCTGCGGTGGTTCAACGCGGCGCTGCGCCAGACCCAACCGTTCTTTCCATCCTACGCGCCCGCTGGAAAGCTGATAGTTCTTAAGCGCATTGTGCAGGCTCTGAAGCTTTTCAGCGGCCAGTTCCTGCCCCGGATCACGATTGAGTTCACCAGCGCCGCGCTTTGTCCGATAATTAAAAAGAGGCCCGTCTGTCATCAGGTTGAGATCGCTTCTCGGCCGTTGCGTTGAGGTACCATCAGGATCGGCACTCTCTTGTAATACTATCTTCGTTACTAAGACATTCTTGCCGTTTCGTCACCTGCCGGTCGAAGGAAACCGGATTTGCGATGAATGGGATATCGATGTTAAGAGGACGCGATGTCCAATCCTGAAGAGATCCTGATCATAAAGCTGAGTGCCCTGGGCGACTTCATATTGTCGCTGGGCGCCTGTCAGGCGATTCGCAAGCATCACCCCGACGCCAGAATCACACTTCTGACTACGCCGCCCTATCGCCCCCTCGCAGAGGCAAGTGGCTTGTTCGACCAGGTTTGGTGCGACAGCCGACCTCGTGTCTGGCAGCTCTCTGCCCTGCTCGCCTTACGGAATAAACTGCGCGCCGGTCAATTCCTCCGGGTCTACGATTTGCAGCGCAATAGCCGTTCGGGTTTTTATTTTCGCCTGATCGGTCAACCAAAACCTGAATGGATCGGCAAGGTCGCGGGCTGCTCTCACAGATACTTAAAACCCATCGATCAGGTTTTACACATCTCCACCCGCGAAGCGCAGCAACTCGCGCTGGCTGGAATTACCGATGTCCCTCCCGCGGATCTGACCTTTGCCAATGAAGATCTGAGCGACTTCTCGATACCTGGAGATTATGTGCTTCTGGTACCCGGTGGCGCTCCCCATCGCCCGGCAAAACGCTGGCCCATGGCGCGATATGCCGAGCTTGCTGCCTGGCTGGTCGAACGCGGCTATACGCCCGTTCTATTGGGCACGGCCGCCGAACAGGACTCTCTGGAAGTTATCGCGGCGGTCTGCCCCCGCGCGTTCAACCTCTGTGGCCGCACAAGTCTCTTGCAGATCGCAACGCTTGCGAAATCCGCTAAGCTCGCCGTCGGCAATGACACCGGTCCAATGCATTTGATCGCACCGGCCGGCTGTCCTCTTGTGTCTCTCTTTTCCGACGAATCCGATCCGACCAAGGTCAGTCCGCGCGGCGCTAAGGTCAAAATCCTGAGGCGCCCCTCACTGGAAGACCTTGAGCTTTCCGCAGTTACCGATGCCTGCGCAGAGTTTTTACCCGCCCAGACCTGAACCAACCTCAAGCCGCCGCATCAGGTCTGTAGCCGCCGCCTCAACAGCTTCGGTGGTCAGGTTGGTCATCCAGCTTTTTGGCAGGGTATGATGATATCCCGGCTGGCTGATGATTTCCTGCAGACTTTCCGGTGTCCGCACATATCCGCAGTGCTCGCCCCAAGGTCCATACCGCCGCTCCGAACTCGGTCCGAACAAACCCAGTGTCGGGATGCCTACGGCTGCGGAAATGTGCATCAGGCCACTATCATTCCCGATAAAGAACGCACTGCGCTTTAAGCAGGCTGCTGTTTTAAGAAGCTGCGCCTTTCCAACCAGATCAATGGTTCTGTCGGCGGGCAGCGCTTCGAGTAAGGGCGCCGCCTGGGCTTCCTCTCCCGGCGCGCCGAACACTGCCAAACGCGCATTTGGCAATGGTCCCCCGGGACCTGTCAGCCTGCGCACCAGATCGACGAAACGCTCTGGCATCCAGGTTTTGCCGATCCAGTTGGCCGTCGGACCCACCGCCAACACTGGCGCCCCCTCCGGGATCGCTTCAAGAGCGGCGCGCTCATGCTCTTCCGCCAACCAGAGAGTGGGGGCCGGAGGATTGGGCTCTTCACCTATCAGTCTCGCAAGCTCAAGAACGCGCGGTTCGTCGTCACGCTTCGACGTCACCGTAAGGCTCCGCCCGCAGAGCACTGTCCAGGAAAACTTGGACGCACGCAGATCAACGACCAGATCCCAGCGTGTACCGACCGTCTGCCACCAGAGGTCACGCCAATGGCCGGCATACTTGCGCTTCTTCATCGGCAGCAAACGGTTTAACCCGGGCACCGCCTCGAACAAGGGCGCGCAAACCGCACCGGAAGCCACGGTGATTGCTGCACCCGGGTGGCGTTGGATCAGGGCAGAGAGAATGCCTGTCGATTGGACGGCATCGCCGATCCGGTTCGAAGTGATAAAAAGGATGCGCATAGACCGCAGGTAAAAGCACAGCCCGCCGCAAGTGACAAGAACTGCTTCACCCGCCTCTGAAGATAGAAAGCAGATCCCGGAGCAAATCCGCTTCAGATGCAGTTGTTCTCGACAGCCGGTTGCGCTGATGAATCTGCTTCAGTCACATGAGATTGATCGGATTCAAACTCTATGGCGCAAACCGAGAGCCTTCCGGTATGAAGGTGAGCTGACCTAGCGTCCACCGGCGCACCGCAGGATCGCACCGCTGACGTAGGAGGCTTCGTCTGATAGCAACCACATCGTCGCTTGGGCGATCTCCTCCGGCGCTGCGGCGCGGCCCATAGGCACCACCGACTCCAGGCGCGCAACACGGCCCGGCTCGCCGCCGGAGGCGTGCAGTTCGGTCTCGGTCAATCCGGGTGATACTGCGTTGACCCGAATACCTTCACCCGTGACTTCCTTCGAAAGCCCCAACGTGAAACTGTCGACCGCACCCTTCGACGCTGCATACCAGACGAATTCTCCAGGGCTTCCAAGCGTTGCCGCGCCGGAGGAAATGGACACGATTGCGCCACCCGCACCACCGTGCTTATCGGACATCCGCAACACGGCTTCGCGCGAACACAACATCACGCCCATGACGTTGATATCCAGAGTCTGCTGCATTGTTTCCACGTCGGTTTCATCGAGCCGGCTGATCCTGCCGGTGATGCCCGCATTGTTTACCAGCGCGGTCACCTTACCCAAGGCCTGTTCGCTCTCCTCAAAAAGACGCGCGACATCGTCGGCCTTCGAGACATCGGCCTTAATAGCGACCGCGCGCCCACCGCTTGCGGTTATCTCGGCAACCACCTCCTCGGCCGCAGCAGTATTCGATTGATAGTTCACGCAGACCGCATAACCGCGCGCTGCCGCAAGCATTGAGATTGCCGCACCAATGCCACGGGCACCGCCGGTTACGATTACGACTTTTGACATTTCTCACCCTCAGACGAACCTGTTTCCCGCTCAGATTACGCCCTGGTTAACGGCAGGCAAGGACGGATGTGTATCGATGCAATCATATCAAAGCGCGCAAGGTAAACCTGCGCCCTGCACCCCTGCGGCATATAGTCTGTCAGGGTTCCGGTGTGAAAAAGGCGTTGCCCGCGCCTGTGCCACATGGTTTTTGTCACTGGAACAAACCGGACATTGGTCCGGGTCAGAAAAGGAGAAAGCAAATGGATGAAGATGCCTTCAACATGTCCCTGCGTAAGTTCCTGAAGAAAGTCGGCGTGACTTCTCAGCGCGAGATCGAGCAGGCCGTCCGCGCCGCACATGAAAACGGAAGCCTGAGCGGTCAGGGCAGTGTTCAGGCCAAGGTCACGCTCAAGATCGAAGCGATCGGTTTATCCCAGGACATCGACGGCGAAATCAACATCACCTGAGAGGAATGAACCGGCGTTATCCCTCAAACCCCGGCGTAAGAAAGACCAGACAGAGTCTTCCTTACGCCGTTTATAGTGGTGGAATTTACTGTGCGGCAGCAGGTGGCGGGTGCATTTGGTTGCCGTTCAGGAGAACAGCCCCGTCCGGTGTAAACTCGAAGCGATAGTTCGTGACGGACGGCACCTGTTCGCCCGGCTCTGTTTCACCGGTCGAGAGCAACACCATAGCCCCCTGCATCACATGCTGAGCAGCCTGAGGATCGGGTATGGTTTGCGCTTGCTCGAAAAGCTGCATCAGACCGACAGCTTGAGCCGATATACTCCCCTCAACGCCGATCGGACTGTCCGGTCTGACCTTCAAAAGCCCGTCCATCGTCGCGGTGACGGCATCGGACTCGATAGACTGTCCATCGAGCAGGATTGTCGTGCCCGCCTCACGTATCCGCTGCTCCAGCTTTGCATTAAAAGCGTCAACACGCGCGCTTTCCTGCTCAAATTCCGCCATTGACGAGATTTCACCAAACAATACCTGCGCGTCCTCAAAGATTCCCTTCACAGGCACACGCTGGAACTTGACCGGAAGCGTCCAGCGTCGCGGTACCATCTGAAGCGCGACATCCAATCCCGGATTGGTTGGAATTGAGACAAAGAAACCGCGCGACGAGATCAGCATCTCCTGCGAGGAGAGATCTTCATCAAGGTTGGCAGCCACAAGATCGAAATTTGACTCCTGGACACCGACCTTCAGTGCCGGGCTATCGAAGGTCAGGTTTTCGACCGTGCCACGTTGCACGACTTTACTGAATGCAGAATAGATCTCGATCGCGGAGCGCATAACAGCCAATTCAGCCTTTTCATCTAGTTCCGGCGATTCTCCGAGATTCTGAACGATGGTCTGAGCCCGCTCCTGAGCGCGTTTCGCTCCCGCGACGTCGTCTAACGAAACGGCAGCTTCGCCAGAGCTCTCACCAATCCGAAAAGTCGCCCCATCACCAAAATCTGCCAAGAGGCCACGCATGCTGAATGCTATCTCCTGGTCGACGGCATTCTCTCGGGTCTCTTGAAAGGTAGCTTCACTCGTAAGTTCTGCAATCTGCAGATCAACGGTCTGTACACCTGGGACGTCTTGTTCTGGTGGAGTAAAGTTGAGCGTTACAGAGATATTCTTTGCGATCAACTCGTGTGCTGAAGCGTAGCCTGCACGCGGCGACATAATGCCCTCGAACTTCTCAAGCCCGAGCCGCACCACGGCTGAATTGGAAGTATTCTGCGGGTCCACAACCCGTATTTCTTCTGGAACCCTGACGGAATGAAAACGGTAGTCGCCATTCTCCAGAGGTACAACGCGCGCAAGAAAGTCTCCGAGTGGATAAGTGTCACCGCTCGCCTTGTCAGCGATGGTAAGGTTCCCGACGGTCACCTCATATTCACCCTCCACAGGCGCGACTTCTATATCATGCCGTAGCTCTACGCCTGGATATCCAGCCATCACCGACTGGAAATACCATTCAAAGCCACCCTTGATTTTATCTGCCTCCTCGTCGGCAACAGCCGGCAAGGTTACCGCAAACAGCAAAACAGCAACTAGACTCCAACCACTCAGAAAACGCCGCAGCATACTCGTACCTCTTCAATTCCTTACAGCCCAAGCTAAGCGGAATAGAGCGAGGTACACAAGTTACAGATGCGAGAATGCTGTTCGAATTATTCCGAGTCCGAGAGGCGGATCAACTTTTACTCTTGCAGATTCTGCCTCATCAGCCCACCGATTTCCCGGGCCGCCGCATCGCCCCTGGACAAGACTTCAGACGCGTTGCGCTGCATCTCCGGATCCTTGTTCTGCGACAGCTTGGCCTTGGCTTCAATGCGCGTGATCGCAATCTCAAAACCGACGATGCCTCGCGTCATGCCTTCAACAAACTTGCGATCCAGCCGGTCAAGCGACCAGGGTTGTTCTAACTTTCCCTCATGTCTTCCCACCAGCTTTTCGAGCACCCTCATCAACTCATCGCCCGCGGAAATGATCCTGGGGCGCCCATAGACATGAACCGCTACGTAATTCCAGGTCGGAACAGCCTTTGCCTCGGGACCATACCAACTCGGCGATATGTAACTCTGCGGACCCTGAAATATGACCAGTGCCTCATCGTCTTCCTTCATTGCATCGAGATCTCGCCAATGCCGATTGGGCCGGGCCATGTGGCCAAACAGACCCCCCTGTTCGCCGAGGCTCTCATCCAGAAGAAACGGCAGGTGGCTCGCATTGAGAGTCCCGCCGACCCCGCTGACCAGGAGGCCAAAATCGTAATCCTGGATCACGCGCCTGATTTCCATAGGATCAGTCAGAGCAAAAGTCTCCGGAACATACATTGCTTCAGCTTTCTCGAATTTCATGAGGGGTCATCTGTGCCGACGCGAGAAGTAAGTAAAGATTGGACGTCTCGAAAGGTCCATTCCCTTATAAAATAGAATGCCAATTTGAAATGACATGTTGCTCATGTCAGCCAGCGCGACAGAGCACTGGACCTTTACATCCGCTCCGGTCGCAGCAGCGCAGGGGTGAGACATTGATCTCCGGGGGAGAATGTCTATAACACAGGCCTCATCATGATTTCCGCAGGCTGCGCTGCAGGCATACACCTTGCGCGCATCCTTGCGACGACACGTAAGAGGACAGCCATGAACAAGGGCTTATCGCGACCCAAGAACCAAATCCGCTGCCTCTTGCTGGAGGGAATCTCACCCACCGCACGCGGTATCCTGGAAGATGCCGGCTACGACAACATTGAGCACCTGGCGACGGCTCTGGATCAATCTGCGCTGATCGATGCTTTAAAGGGCGTTCACATGCTGGGCATAAGATCGCGGTCACAACTCACAAAGGAAGTGCTGGACGCCGCAGATACCCTGGTGGCCGTCGGCTGCTTTTCGGTCGGAACCAATCAGGTCGACCTCGATGCCGCCACAACCCGTGGCATCCCGGTTTTCAATGCGCCCTTCTCCAACACCCGCAGCGTGGCGGAGCTGACGATCGCCGAGATCGTCATGCTGATGCGCGGCACCTTCCACAAATCAAGCGCCGCGCACGACGGACGCTGGTCCAAATCGGCCGCCGGCAGCCGTGAAATCCGTGGCAAGACACTGGGGATTATCGGCTACGGCAACATCGGATCGCAATTGGCGGTGCTTGCCGAAGCCATGGGCATGGCCGTTATCTACTATGATCAGGCGGACAAGCTCCGGCATGGTAACACAGCACCGATGAAAAGCCTGAAGACCCTGCTGTCGCGTGCGGACGTGGTCTCCCTGCATCTTCCGGAGACCCCTGACACCAAGAACATATTTGGCGAAAAAGAAATCCGCGCCATGAAGCCGGGCAGCTTCCTGATCAACAACGCACGCGGAACGCTGGTGGACATTGCCGCGCTCGCGGCCGCACTGGAGGACGGACATCTCGCCGGCGCTGCCGTAGATGTCTTCCCGAGCGAGCCAAAATCCAATGGCGAGGAATTTCTGAGCCCCTTGCGCGGTCTGAACAACGTCATCCTGACCCCGCATGTCGGCGGCTCCACCGAAGAAGCCCAGGAGCGCATCGGCGAGGAAGTCGCGCGCAAATTCGTTGAGTATTCGGATATCGGCTCAACGGTCGGTGCCGTAAACTTTCCACAGGTACAGTTGTCCAGCGGCGGGACTGCCACGCGCTTTATCCAGGTTCAACGCAACGAACCGGGCGAGCTGGGGCGGCTGAACGACGTCTTTGCCAAGCATGAAATCAACATCATCGCCCAGCACTATCAGACCAACGGAGAAATCGGTTACGTCGTGTTGGACGCAGAAGGCAGAGTGGACAACGCGTTCGAAATCCTGACCGAGATCAGAACCCTATCCGGTACGATCCGCGCACGGCTGCTGAACCGGGTTTAACTTCTACCGAAGCGCTTCTTGAGTGCGGCGAGGATCGCCCCAAGCGAGTCCCCGGTCCTGACCGACCGGGTCTTGCGGAGCACGCCCTCGGCACAGCCACAGCCCTCGCTCACGGCGACATTTTTCAGGTAATATTGTTCGAAGTTGCCGTTATCTCCGGGCGCGCGGACTGTCATAACCGCCTCCGATTTCAGCAGCGCCGATGGAGCCAAACAGCAGGTTTAACCCCGCCGCTCGACCATCAGCTTCTTGATTTCCGCAATCGCCTTGGCCGGATTGAGGCTCTTAGGACAGGTACGGGTACAGTTCATAATCGTGTGACAGCGGTAAAGCCGGAAAGGATCTTCCAGATTGTCCAGACGGCTGCCCGTATCTTCGTCCCGGCTATCGGCGATCCAGCGATAAGCCTGAAGCAAAATGGCCGGACCAAGATAGCGGTCGCCGTTCCACCAGTAGCTCGGGCAGGAGGTCGAACAGCAGAAGCAGAGGATACATTCCCACAGACCATCGAGCTTTTCGCGCTCTTCCGGGCTCTGCAGGCGCTCACGCTCCGGCGCAGTCGAAGCCGACTTCAACCAGGGCTCAATGGAGGTGTACTGGGCGTAGACGTGAGTCAGATCGGGCACCAGATCTTTCACGACCGGCATATGCGGCAGCGGGTAGACTTTGACCTCGTCTTCGACATCGCTGATGTACTTGGTACAGGCCAGCGTGTTGGTGCCGTCGATATTCATGGCGCAGGAACCGCAAACACCTTCGCGGCAGGACCGGCGGAAGGTCAGCGTGGAATCGGTCTCATTCTTGATCTTGATGAGCGCATCCAGAACCATCGGGCCGCACTCGTCCAGATCGACCTGATAAGTATCGACACTCGGATTGGCTTCATCGTCCGGATTCCAGCGATAGACCTTGAAGGTCTTGGTATTGCTTCCGGAACCCGTGGCCGGGTGGGCTTGTCCGCCTTTTGGCTTCGAGTTGGCCGGCAGGGCAAATTCAGCCATCGATCTCTCCTTACGCCTTCGTCTCTTGGTGCTCGCTCAAAATCAACGAAAGCTATTAATAAACCCGTGCTTTCGGCGGGAAGGTCTGAACTTCGTTGGTCATGGTATTCAAGGTGACAGGCCGATAGGCGAAGTTCACCTTGCCGTTCTCATCACAGGACGCAAGCGTATGTTTCATCCAGTCAACATCGTTCCTGTCCGGGAAATCCTCACGGGCATGTGCCCCCCGGCTTTCCTCGCGATTAGCGGCGGAGGCCATGGTGACAGAGGCCTGATACATCAGATTATCCAGCTCCAGGGCCTCAACCAGATCCGAATTCCAGATCATCGAACGATCCTGGATACCTAGTGCATCACGCTTGCCCCACACCGTTGCGAGATTCTCCACGCCTTCGTTAAGAACCTCACCGGTGCGGAACACGGCCGCATGGCCCTGCATCGCGCGCTGCATCTCGAGCCGCAGTGATGCCGTCGGCAGCTCGCCTTTGGCATGACGCGTTTTATCGAGGCGAGAGAGTGCATAGTCCGCAGAGTCCGCGGGTAGAGGTCGATGTTTTTCACCGGGGGTCAGTGTCTCTGCGCAACGCTTGGCCGCCGAGCGACCGAACACGACCAGATCCAGCAATGAGTTGGATCCGAGGCGGTTGGCGCCGTGGACCGAAACACAGGCCGCTTCACCGATCGCCATGAGGCCAGGCACCACTGAGTTTGAGTCCCCGTTTTTCTCGGTCACCACTTCACCAGTCAGCAAAGCGGGAACACCGCCCATGTTGTAGTGGCAGGTCGGCAGAACCGGAATGGGCTCCTTGGTCACGTCAACGCCGGCAAAAATGCGGGCTGATTCGGAAATACCCGGCAGACGCTCATGCAACAGCGCAGGCTCAAGATGTTCCAGGTGCAGATGAATATGGTCTTTTTCAGCGCCAACCCCGCGCCCGTCGCGGATCTCCATGGTCATGGCACGGCTGACAACATCGCGACTGGCCAGATCCTTGGCTGAAGGCGCATAGCGTTCCATAAAGCGCTCGCCCTCAGAGTTGGTCAGATACCCGCCTTCGCCGCGCGCGCCCTCGGTAATGAGCGTGCCCGCGCCGTAAATCCCGGTCGGATGGAACTGTACGAACTCCATGTCCTGACAATAGAGGCCAGCACGTAACGCCATGCCGCTGCCGTCACCGGTACAGGTGTGCGCGCCTGTGCAGGAGAAATAAGCCCGGCCGTAGCCGCCGGTCGCCAGAATCACCTGATGGGCACGGAAACGATGGATCGTACCATCGTCCAAATCCCAGGTCATGACGCCGCGGCAGGAGCCGTCTTCCATGATCAGGTCGATGGCGAAGTGCTCAATGAAGAACTCGGCGTTACGGCGCAGGCTCTGCTGATAAAGCGTGTGCAGCATGGCATGACCGGTACGGTCCGCCGCAGCACAGGTCCGCTGCGCAATGCCCTCGCCGAAGCGTGTGGTCATGCCGCCGAAGGGTCGCTGATAGATCTTGCCATCTTCCGTCCGGCTGAAGGGCATGCCGTAGTGCTCAAGTTCGATGATCGCGGGAACCGCCTCACGCACCATGTACTCGATCGCATCCTGATCGCCCAGCCAGTCCGACCCCTTTACGGTGTCGTACATGTGCCAGCGCCAGTCATCTTCACCCATGTTGCCCAACGAGGCGGAAACACCACCCTGCGCCGCCACAGTGTGACTGCGGGTCGGAAAGACCTTCGAGATGCATGCGGTTTTCAGACCGGCTTCCGCCAGACCCAGTGTCGCACGCAGGCCAGCGCCACCTGCACCAATCACAACCACATCATAGGTGTGATCGACGATATCATAGGCAGGGGCCGCAGAAGCACCATTCGATGCGTTGTTTCCAGCGGAACTCATGGCTTAGCCCTCAAAAAGAAGTGTCAAAACGGAAAGAATGCCGATCAGCGCCAGCACAAAGCAGGCGCCCTTGATCAACACCAGGCTCACAATCTTGAGGCTTTCGCTGTGGATGTAGTCCTCGATCACGACCTGAAGCCCGAGATAAGCATGATAGAAAGTCGCGGCAATCAGCAGAATGAACAGGCCTGCCGTCATCGGCGATCCGATCCAGGCAGTCATCGCGGCATGATCGGCACCGATATGACTTGTCACCGAAGCGACGAACCAGAGGGTCAGAGGAACCAGAGCGACAGCCGACATCCGCTGCGACCACCAGTGCGATACGCCTTCCTTGGCAGAGCCCAGGCCACGAACCCGGCCGATTGGGGAACGCAAAGACATTAGAGTCCTCCTCCAAAATAACCGAACAGCCAGGAAAGAACCGTCAGCGCGAACCCGCCAATCACAACCATCCAGCCTGAGCGGTAAACATCAGGCAGCTCGAGGCCGAAGCCGCCATCCCAGAAGAGATGCCGGATGCCGTTACAGAGATGGTAGAAGAGTGCGAAGGTCCAGCCGAAGAGAAGCAGACGTCCGATCCAGGATCCAATCAGGGCTTGCGCCTGCGCAAAGCTCTCGGGTCCGCCTGCCGCAGCAGCCAGCCAATAGACCAGCAGCAGCGTCCCCACAGCCAGCGCTATTCCGGTTCCCCGGTGCAGAATGGATAAAACCGAAGTCAGCTGAGGCCGGTAGACCTGCAGGTGCGGCGACAGTGGCCGATTCGTTGTTGCCATGGATTACTCTTCCCGACTCGAGGACCCGTAAGCTTCAGTATATACGTTTAATACTTTACCGAAGTCTCAATGCCCGAGTTGATTTAGACCCCAGCACTGCAATAGTCAACTTGAGGCCCTCCGAGAACGGCTCAATTTTTTTGCGGTGCGGTAGGAATGATAATCACTTGCGGCATAAAGGAAAGCTTAACCACTAGATGTAGTGGCTAGTAAGGATCTTTCGATGCTGCACTGCGCACACTGTGGATAATACTGTGCATAAGATGGGGACGCACTGTGAAATAAAAGAAATTTCATACACAAGTTTTTTGAAATATGCGTGACAGCTTTCTTGTAAATTATGGTTAAAAAAGCGAACCTTTTCTTGCACGCGGAAGCGTTGAAACAGTTCCAGAGCCACCCATTCTTGCGGTTTACCGTCTGAAGGGTTTCTGAAGCGGTTTCAAGGACAAAGACTCTCTCGGGGGTGTTTGTCCGGCGGTCGGAGCGGCGGTCTTTCGGGACCACTGTTTCGGTGTCGGAGGCGCGTAAGGCTCACGCCTCGTTCTTCCGGTCGGGTCCATTCTTCGCTCTGCGATGGGGTGGCACCGTTGACGGACTTGGCTTCTCTTCGGAGAGGTGGAAAGGGTCCAGGTTTTGCGGGGTCTTGTACCTTGCGAGGCTGACCGAATGGAGGCCTTCGGGTTTTCGTTCTGGCGGGACTCTGGAAATGCTGGCCTTCGGGACAGCGCTGGTCCGGGCGAGTTTTGGAACGCGGCAGTGGACCTCTGGTTCGCGCGCAGACCGGAACACCGGTGGGTCGAAGAGTGAAGCTGGTGTCCTCGATAGGGTGATGGAGGGCTTTCGGGTCCGAGTTTCGGGACTATGTCGGTGTCGGCTTCGCCAGGTCTGATATCCAGCGTCCGGATACGAAACCACTCAGCCGTTTTCAAGTGCTGGGCCGCAAGGCTCTCGAAGCGTCGGGATGTGTCCTTCACCGGACACAACGCAGTGGGCTCGCCCCCTCTGCGCCCGGCGCTTCATTTTTTTGTGAGAACGCCTCTCTTCTTCAATAGCCGCTGCTTCCTGACCTCCGACTTTTGCAGAAATTCGATCAGCTAGGTGTCGTACTTTGCAGGCACGACGAACGCATTGTCCACTATGCCAGTGCCCATAAAGCCTTAGCGCGGGATGAGAACCGTGTAATCCAAATCAAGGACCACTGCGGGGTCAGCCCGGCCGTTTTCGCCCCTGTCAGGAAAATCGGAACAAGCCCGGTCCTTGGTAGCGACACTGCGCAGACGGAGTGCGCCCAGATCGCTGCGGCCCGGCAGTTCGAATTTGTCGAGGATCTCGGACCAGACGTAGATCGTATCGCCGGCGAAACTCGGGGCCGTATGCGCGCCGCCATTGATTGCTGCAATCTTCACCGCGTTCCCGAGACCGTTGAAAGACAGGGCACGCGCAAGTGAGATCACGTGCCCGCCGTAAACGATGCGGCGTCCGAACCGGCCTTCCTTCTCAACATGATTATTGAAGTGCACCTTTGCGGTGTTCTGATATAGGCGTGTCGCCATCTGATGCTCGGCTTCTTCGATGGTCATAGCATCGACATGGTCAATCTTTTCGCCGACCTCATAGTCATCCCAGCGATGAGGTGCGCCGGCAAGCGTTGCATCGAACTTCCCGAAATCGAGCCCTTCAGGTACCAGCAGCGCGTCCGCCGCAACAGACTCTGGTAACTCCGGCACGGTCACACTTGGCGCCCCACTGGCTTCATCACGCTTACGCACCATCACCCAGCGGACGTAATCGAGCACCGTTTCGCCACGTTGATTGACCCCGGTCGACTTCACATAGACCACGCCGGTCTTGCCATTGGAGTTTTCTTTAAGACCCACAACAATACTCTCGGTCGAGAGCGTATCACCGGGATAGACCGGCGCTCCGAAGACACAGTTCGCATATCCCAGATTGGCAATGGCATTCAGCGAGACGTCGGGCACGGTCTTGCCGAACACCACATGGAACGCGAGCAGATCATCCAGTGGCGCGCGCGGCAGGCCAAGACTGCGCGCAAACTCATCGGAAGACTGCAGGGCGAAGCGGGATCCATAAAGCGCCGTGTAAAGTGCCTGATCTCCCTCGTTCACCGTACGCGGCGTCGCGTGCGGGAGTTTCTGGCCCAGCTTAAAATCCTCGAAAAAGTTTCCCGGATTTGTCTTACTCATCGCGCGCACCTGTGTTGGTATTGTGAATGGGAGAACCCGAAAGCGCTGTTTGCAACGGCATTCCTGTGTTCAGCAGCTATCGTCAGTCCGGCCTATTCGGCGTTGGCCACCGACAGTTCCTCGATCTTACCTGCCAGAGCGACAAGCCGCTGGGCGCTCTCGACATGCAGGTTTTCAATCAGTTTCCCGTCAACGACAACGACACCCTTGCCTTCCGCCGCCGCCTCACTGTGGGCCGCAATGATCTTTTGCGACCAGGCGATCTCTTCAACGCCGGGCGCGAAAGCCTCGTTTGCCGCAGCAATTGTTTTGGGGTGAATAAGCGTCTTGCCGTCGAAACCGAGCTCGCGGCCCTGAACGCAGGAGGCGGCAAATCCGGCATCGTCCTGCAAATCAAGATGCACGCCATCGACAATTGCCAGCCCGTGGGCTCGCGCCGCCAGAATACAAAGCCCGAGTGAGGTCAACACCGGCAGACGCTCGGGCGTATGCGCTGCCTGCAGATCCTTCACAAGATCGGAGGTTCCCATGACAAGACAGGACAAACGCTTGCTGGCCATCGAAATCTCGTCGGCACGCAGCATGCCCAGGGGCGTCTCCATCATGCACATTATGGTCATGTCGTCGGGCGCTCCGGAAGCCACCATCAGAGCTTCCAGTTCGTGAACCATCGCCGAAGATTCGACCTTGGGCAGCAGGATGGCGTCTGCGCCACAGCTTGCGATTGCCGCCACGTCATCGCTGCCCCAGGCGGTATCCAGGTCATTGACCCGCACAATAATTTCACGCGCGCCGTAACCACCTTGCGAAACCGCGGCCACGATCTGATCGCGCGCCAGCGCCTTGGCATCCGGCGCCACCGCGTCCTCCAGATCGAGAATCAGCGCATCTGCGGGAAGACCCCGGCCCTTTTCCAGGGCGCGGGCGTTGGATCCGGGCATGTAAAGCACCGAACGGCGCGGTCTGGCGGTTGAAATCATCGGGTCGTCCTGCGGTCTCAGAAATAGTGAGAACTGACCTTATTCAAAACCCGAAGCCACTTAAAGTGCCAATTGCTGCTATGCAACATAACGCTTTTGAAGGATTCGCCTAAGCCTTCTCCAGCCGCAGCAAGCCCTCATATTCAATCAACCTGCCGATCATCGGCAGGTCAATCCGCACGAAATAGTGGTACTGGCCGTCTTTCACCCGTTCCCGCGCACTTACCCTGGGCGACAGAAAATAAGGTAATGACAATCCCAACAACGAGCATCGCTGCAGATGAAAGGTGATACCTTCTTCTGTGCCTTCAAGGCGGATAAAAAGCGCTACAGGCCCGAACTTCTCCAGTAAGAGAGCCGGTGGTCCGGCGTCAGTCTCACACCCAGGCACCAGTGCTTGCTTGGTGACCAGAAGGGCGCCGTCATAATTTCGCGTGATGGTTTCCGCGCCCTGCTCCAGCGAAAAGGTCGTTTCGACCGGGATGTCCCGCGCTTCCGGCGGCATGCCGAGAAGGCTCGCCATAAGCCTGCTCGCCAGCCCGGATCCGCGTCTGACCCGGCCACGGCCCCGCGCCGTATGGCGGCTTTGCACCTCATGCATGTCACGCACCAGTGGCGGCAGTCGATCATAGGATTCCCCCAGTATTTTCCGGTACATCGAGACATGTGGCGTTGGATCAACAAACTCCGCTTCTGAATTGTCCCGTGCATTATCCATGAACCGCATTCCCGCCCGCGCGTGCTCGGCCTCGGCCCCTACAGGCATTCCAGAGCATCAACATCGGCACGGCGACGGCGTCATACAGCACTTCAGCGGCGCCATGCAGAATGGGAAGGCGAACAAGCCGCGCGGCCCAACGGTACTTGGGAATGACCGCCCAGATCGTCGCCATAGCATCGATGCCGCTGACCAGCCTGCCGTCAGCATCATAAACGTAGAGACGGCGTTTCATGTCATACTCGCACAGACCGTAGTCCGCCAAAGCTTCACTCTCGCCGCTCAGCCCATGAAACGCAATCCCCAGGCCGTGGCGCTTCGCTTCCTGCCGATAGTGTCCGATCTCACCTGCACAAATTTCACAGGCGTCGTCATAATAGACCCAGCAAATATCTTCTCCGACGCCCTGCCTGCGTGCAGAAGCATCTTTGTCATTCATCAAATCAGGCAGTGCCCCTTCCAGATTGGGCCAGAGAAATCTGTAGCCGTAACCCTCGGCCTTTTGCGGCACGACCCGCTGACCGGCGACAAAAAGGTCCGACAACTCACCAAGGAGACGACGAAGAAAAAACGCGGGCATACGAAGAAAGACAGGCCTCCGCACATGCCGTGCAAGCTTCCGCGTGAAGTCTTCATTTGTCACCGGGTGTGGCGAGGTTGCGTTGAGGGGTCCGGCGACGTCCTTGCGGTCCAGGGCAAAGAGGATCAGCCCAACCAGGTCCTGCAAATGGATCCACGACATCCACTGCCGTCCGCTGCCCATAACAGCACCCAACCCAAGCCTGATGGGCATAGCCAGTTGAGGGAATGCGCCGCCGCCACGTCCGAACACCAGTCCGATCCGCAAGAGGCAAACGCGCAGACCAAGGCCTTCGGCATTCTGAGCGGCCTGTTCCCACTCCGCGCAGAGCCTTGACATAAAGATATCCTGAGGCTTGGCACTTTCACGCAAGAGCTCGTCCTCGCGCCGACCGTAATAGCCCACGGCCGAACCATTGATCAGGACTTCAGGTCGCTTTTTAAGGCGGCGCAGCAGTGCAATCAGGTCCCGAGTGGTTTCAACCCGGCTCGCGATCAGCTTTTCCTTGCGGCCCTTGCTCCAAAGCCCTCCAAGCAGAGGCTCGCCCGCCAGATTGACCACAGCGTCGACCTTCCACTCCACAGGGAGCGTATCCAACCGGCCAATAACCTCGGTATGAGGTCCAAAGAGATACTCCGCCTTGGCCGTGTTGCGTGCCAGAATGATTGGTTTATCCCCTCGCTCAATCAGTGCACGGATCAGCAGCTTGCCAACAAACCCGGTGCCGCCTGTGACCAGAACCTGTAACGGTTCGCGCTTGTGACCCGGCAGGATCGGGTTCCTCTTCCACTCGGGTAAGGTCAGCCGGACTACAACCCACAGATCATAAAGCGCCCAACCGAAGACACCGACGCCATAGGCTGTCATGATCCAGGACAGCATCCCGTAATCAACTGCTGCAAGGCCGGTCTCCTCGGAGCTCCAGGCAAGGGTCACTGGCAGGAAAAACGCCAGAATCGCGCCGAAGTTGATGGCCAGAAGGGTATGCAGGATCCGCTCGAAGCCAGGCAGTTTCCGGGTTTGGTCCTCAATCACGAAATCCCACAGCGTGACGACGATCTCGATCGCCATCAGGATCATCAGTGCGATCGCCCAAAACCCGTGCCAGGCGTACCAGGCAATCCCGATGAAGATCACCGCATAAATGAATTCGCGAGCCGTGTGCAGGATAAGCTCGCCCCGCGCGTTGGGCTTCGAGGAGAGCTTCTCCGTGATTTCATGATGCCAGAGATTGTCGAAGGCGCCGATCAACCCCTGTATGGCAAAGAGGATAAGAGCCGTTTGCATGGCGTCACTCCTTTTCCTTAAAGGTACCGTCCTGATAAAAGGTCTCGCCGAGCAGTCTATGCTGCATGGTCATTTCGAACCTGAACCAGCCTTCCCCAAGATCGCTGTGGATCACATGCGCCATCCCCGGCGTCAGCCAATCCGGCAGGCGGATCGAAATACCGGCAAAGCGCCAGAAGTATGATTGGCTCACAAAGTGAAGTTTGCGATCCTGCTCGAAGACCGACAGGCGCATGCCAAACCCACCGCCAACGCACTCCAGAAGCATGGCACCATCGTCAGCAAAGACTTTGGTCGAGGTCACAGTTACGGGCGCATGACCCGGAAAAAAATAGATCCGGTCCCAGGCAATACCGCCCTTTTGAGGGTCATCATGGACCCGCACTTCGATGGGAACATCCCGTCCTTCAAAGGGCGCAAGAGGCGTGCCGACCAGGCGGCAAAGCTGCGCCAGAAGATAGCCCGCACGTGAACAGCGCACGCTTTGCATTGAACCTGCATATGTAACGTCCGAGGCCGCCGATCCGCAGGCAAAACGGGCACGGATCAGCGTTGGGAGTCGCCGCCAGCCCTCCGGACCGACCAACGCAGCGAAATCATGACCGTGAATTTTGGCGCTCTTTCGTCTAGGCGTCTGCGAAACGATAGGGCTCAGATCACGCCGAAAACACTGTCGCCATGATGCAATGAAACCTTGTTCGAAAACCCGCTGAGCGACGCTACATGCATTCATTCCGCCCTCCCACTCTGAAAACCAATATTCCAGTTATGTCTGTAATTTCTGTATTAACAGAAATTACAGTGCAAAATTTTTTACTTCTTGGACACCAGCTTCGCGACCTTGCGCCCCATCTTCATCAACTTGATGAGCACCGGCTTCGGCAAGCGGCTGACCTGCTCGTACCAACCCGTCAGGTTTTCCATAAATTCGAGAATACCTGCGATACGCGCCTTCACATCCTCTGGTGTTTCCCTATCGCCCTCTGCCTCTTCAACGCACTGCCTCAGCATGGTGAGTGTCGGATCTATTTCGCGCGCCTTGCGACCTTCTACGATTGTGATCAGCATATCCCAGGTCTCGCCCTTCACCAGAAACTGGTCGCGCCGGTCACCCATCACGTGGGTGCGGCTCGCCAGTCCCCAGGTCAGCAATTCCTTCAGGCTATTGCTCACGTTGGAGCGCGCCATATTCAGAGTGTCGGCAATTTCCTCCGCCGACATCGGCTTACCATGAAGATAAAGCAGGGCGTGGACCTGAGAGACCGAGCGATTCACGCCCCAGCGGGTCCCCATTTCGCCCCAGTGCAGAACGTACTTCTCCATGACAGGCGTCAATTTCATCGAATTCTCTAATTTCTCTTATGACAGAAATAACTGAACATTCAAACCATACAGTCGAAATGTATCTTCTGTCAATCTCATCCTCCATCGTCCGATCAGCTCCTAAAAGCGATGATCCGACGCCTGATTTGAGTCTCTCTGGCACCCACCCCTCCAAAATTTCACCTAAGAAGTTGAAATTCGGTCCTATTTGTTCACACTGACCCGTGAAGAACACAAAGTCCCTATTTTCGGCATAAATGCGGAACCCAGATGTCCATTCTCTCTATTCAATCCCATGTCTGCTACGGCCACGTCGGCAATGCGGCCGCCGTATTTCCTCTGCAGCGCCTGGGTTTTGATGTCTGGCCGGTTCATTGCCTGCAGTTTTCCAACCACCTGGGTTACAGCGATTGGAGCGGAGAGGTTTTCGCGACCGAACAGGTAGCCGAAGTGCTTAAGGGCATTGAACGTCGGGGCGTTTTCCCGCAATGCCAGGCGGTCCTCTCGGGATACTTGGGAACGGCCGAACTGGGTGGTGCCGTGATCGAGACCGTGACGGCCGTGAAACAGGCCAATCCAGATGCCGTCTTCCTCTGCGATCCTGTGATGGGCGACGAGGACACAGGCGTTTATGTCCATCCTGAAATCCCCGGTTTTATGCGCCTGGAAGCTGTCAGATCGGCAGATATCATTACACCTAACCTTTTCGAGCTGGGCATTTTATCCGGCCGGGATGTTCATGATCAAAGCACGGCCCTATCGGCAGCACGCCAACTTCTCGAAGATGGCCCTACGGACCTCAAGGTCGTAATGGTGACTTCCATTCCAATCGCCCCGACTCAGAACGGCGAAAATAAACGCATTGGAATTCTGGTTGTCACCCGCGAAGACGCGCATCTTGCAACAACGCCCAAACTTGAATTTGGACCGTTGGTCAAAGGTACGGGCGATGTCATCGCGGCGTTGTTCCTGGGCGGCTATCTGCGAAGCGGCAGAGATGCCGGAAAAGCGCTGCAAACTGCTATGGCGGCCCTTTATGGAGTCATTGAAGAAACCCACCGGCAAGGTTCGACGGAACTCTGCCTCGTCGCCGCTCAGGACAAAATCGCCGCACCGAATTTAAATGACGTCAGAATCACGGCGTTCCCGGATTGACCTGCGCAGCAAGTTGGCAGACAAGACACTGTGGGAACGCGGCGAGAAAGAACGGATATGACGGAACTTCACGACTTTATCGATGGATTGCCCAAGGCAGAACTCCATGTCCATATCGAGGGCACTCTGGAGCCTGAGTTGATGTTCGCCCTGGCAAAGCGCAATGGCATAGCCCTGCCCTATGCTTCGGTCGAAGAGCTTCGTGCAGCCTACAGCTTCAATAATCTGCAGGAATTCCTGGACCTCTATTACCAGGGCGCCCAGGTTCTGATCACGCAGCAAGACTTCTACGATCTGACCCTGGCATATCTGAAACGTGCTCATACGGATCAGGTACTGCACACGGAGATTTTCTTCGATCCGCAGACCCACACCGAGCGCGGTATTGCTTTTCAGACCGTCTTTGAAGGTATTACCTCTGCCCTCTCCAACGCTGAGCGCGACATGGGCATAACGAGTGAACTCATTCTCTGTTTCCTGCGGCACCTCAGCGAAGAAGAGGCTATCGAAACCTACGAAGCAGCCCTTCCCTACAGGGATCGGATTGCCGGCTTCGGTCTGGACTCATCGGAAAAGGGGCATCCACCCGCCAAATTCGAACGCGTCTTTGCGCGCGTCCGCGCGGCGGGCTTTCGCATTGTCGCCCATGCCGGTGAAGAAGGTCCACCGGAATACGTCAAAGATGCCCTGGATCTGCTGAAGGTTGACCGGATCGATCATGGCAATCGTGCGCTGGAAGACAATGCCCTTGTCGAGCGCCTGGCCCGTGAAGCCATGCCGCTGACCGTCTGCCCTCTCTCCAACCTCAGCCTCGCCGTGGTGAAGGACCTTGCGGATCACCCGCTGCGGCGCATGTTGGATGCAGGTCTGGTCGCCACCTTGAATTCAGACGACCCGGCCTATTTCGGCGGCTACGTAAATCAGAATTTCAGACAAACTCAGAGCGCGTTAAATCTGACGAAAGACGAACTCGCGTTGCTTGCCCGCAATTCCTTCACGGCGTCTTTCGCTTCCGAGGAACGTAAGACGGAACTTCTGGGAATACTGGACAGCTATCTCGCACAAGCCTGACCGAAGGTTAACGCGGCCAGTTTCCGGCGCGCTTAGCCGCGACCGCCTCTGCCAGCTCCTGACGCACCCGCTCGAACACCGGCTCCCAGTCACCAGCCTCCTCTTGGCGGAACAGCTTCATGGAAGGGTACCAGGGCGTCGTTTCCCCCTGGCCCCGGTAAAGCCAATAAGTCGCCATGTTAAGCAGGTTCCAGATCGGGCAACCAAGAGAGCCGGCAAGATGTGCGACAGAGCTGTCGGTCATGATCACCAGGTCCAGCGCGTCAATCACCGCTGCCGTTTCCGCAAAGCTGTCGAGCTGCTCGCCGATGGCGGTCACCACGGCACCGGCGCCTGCGGCTTCCAGGTCTCCAGATCTCGGCCCCTTTTGCAGAGCATAAAGATCGACCCCCGGCACCTCGGCGAAAGGCAGGAAACTCTCTACGCCCACCGCGCGTTTACGGTTACCCTTGAAGGTAACGCTGCCCGACCAGACGATCCCGACCTTAAAGCGCGCATCCTGCCGCAGCAAAACCCGGGCTTTTTGCCGGGCATAGTCAGGAATATAGAGATCAGCCGGTGGCGGAAGTCTATCGTCGGCAGCCTCGAAGATGCCTGGCAGCGACATAATAGGCACTTCCAGGTCATATTCGCCGGCTGCCTCGCCTGGCTCGACCATCCTGTCGATGCCAGCGATCCCGGAAAAGAGGTCCTGCAATGGCGCTTTGCATTCCAGAATGACGCGCCCTGCATCCGGCCCGTCGCCAGCACGTGCCTTTATCTGCGAGATGAAACGGCTGGTAAGGATGGAATCGCCAAAGCCCTGTTCAGCAAAGACCAGAAGCGTCTTACCCTCAAACGCTTCCCCCTGCCACCGCGGCACATCCACCGGTCGTGCCGGAAGATCACCCGTATGCCAGCGTGCCTCGTAAGCAGACCAACCTTCCTGAAACCGCCCCAGATGCAAAAGTGCGATGGCCCGGTCCCAGCGAGGGTGCGGCGCATCCGGCTTTAAGGCTATGGCGGCATCAAGCTCGACCAGCGCCTCGTCGTAACGCGCAGCCTCACGAAGAGCGATGCCATAGTTATAGCGGATGTTGAAGTCTTCAGGCAGACCAGCCGAAGCACTGCGATGGGCAGCAAGCGCCTCTTCCAACCGATCGAGATCCTTGAGCGCATTCCCAAGATTACCGGTGACTCCGGGATCCCCCGGAGCGATTTCCAGGGCACGCTTGTAGGCGATCACCGCGGCCTGAAATTCGCCCTTGGTCCGCAGCGCAACACCGAGATTCCCCCAGACACCGGAGTGCTCCGGCGCGATCTCGAGAATCTTGCGATATGCTGTGATAGCGAGATCTATCTTGCCCTGCCGATGCAGGGCCGCGGCCCGGTGAAACAACTGATCGGGCGTAATCTCTTGCGCCGGTTCGCTCGCCATAAAAACCTAAATCGGCTGTGTGAGAGGATGGATCGGATAGAACCCAGGACTGCATAGCATAAGTCGCGGCATTCTACCCCAGGAATACTCCACCCCCTCTTAATACAGCCTTAGCTCAAGTGCTCTCTCACCAGAAGCTCGGCGATCTGGACAGTGTTCAGAGCCGCACCCTTGCGCAGATTGTCGGAAACCACCCACATAGAGAGGCCATTGTCGACGGTAGGATCCGTCCGGATCCGGCTGATGAATGTCGCATCTTCACCCGCGCATTCCGCAGGCGTGACATAACCCTCATCCTGACGGTGATCGATCACGGTGATGCCTTCCTGCTCGCGCAGGGCCAACCGGGCCTGTTCCTCGGAAATCGGCTTTTCGAATTCCATGGTCACCGCCTCGCTGTGCCCAACGAAGACAGGAATACGTACACAGGTCGCGGTCAGCTTGATCTTAGGATCGAGGATCTTCTTGGTCTCGACCATCATCTTCCACTCTTCCTTCGTATAGCCGTCTTCCATGAAGCTATCGATGTGCGGAATAGCGTTGAAGGCGATCTGCTTAGTGAACTGCTCCTTCTTCATTGGATCATTCACGAAGATCCCACGCGTCTGGTTGAAGAGTTCGTCCATACCGTCTTTACCGGCACCGCTGACTGCCTGGTAGGTTGAAACTACAACGCGCTTGATTGTGGCCAGTTCGTGGAGCGGCTTCATTGCGAGCGCCAACTGGATGGTCGAGCAATTGGGGTTGGCGATGATGTTCCGCTTCGTATACCCGGCCAGAGCCTCAGGATTAACCTCCGGCACGATCAGCGGAACATCCGGATCCATCCGGAAATGCGAGGTGTTGTCGATCACCACGGCACCGGCCTGTGCCGCCTTGGGGGAATACTCGGCCGAGACACTCGCGCCCGGCGAAGATAAAACGATATCGATGCCCGCGAAGTCGAAGGTCGCCAGGTTCTGAACCTTCAGAACGTGGTTATCACCATAGGAAACTTCAGAACCGGCAGAACGCTCGGAAGCCAGCGCAACCACCTCGGACGCCGGAAACTTGCGCTCCGAAAGCGTCGTCATGAGTTCCCGTCCAACGGCACCCGTGGCACCAACTACCGCAACTTTGTAAGCCATATCTAATATCTACCAACTTGATCAATCTCGATTTCCGGCGTTGAATTAAGCGGGATCGAGCAAATATGCAAGGTAACCAGAGCCGCAAACCGGCGAATTAGCCCGAAAGCTCCCTGGAAAGTGAAGAAACCATGGCGGAACGCAGTCCCAACTATCGCGCTTTCTGGCCGCGTTATCTGGCCGAACACAGCAAACCGGCCACCCAAATGCTCCATGCCGTCGGCACGGGGCTGGGCTTGGTCCTGCTGCTGATCGCGATTGTTACAAGTCACTGGTGGCTCCTGCCGCTTGCCCTTGTATCGGGCTATGCTTTCGCCTGGATCGCTCATGCCATGGTTGAGCGGAACACGCCCACGACCTTTACCCATCCCTGGTGGTCGTTCATCAGCGATTTCCGCATGTTCGCGCTTTTTGTCACCGGCCGCCTGGGCCGTGAACGCGCGCACTACAATCTCGATTGAAGTGGGTTGCGTTTGAGTCATCGCAGAAATTCTCAAAAATCGCAGTCGAGAACAGCAAATTGCTCTTAGTCATTTTCTTTCTTCCTCATTCTATCCCCGGTCCATCCGCGGTTTCGTTATGTAACGGGCCGAAAATAAAAAAAGGCCGCCTCATGGGCGGCCCGTTACCAATACCCTGAAGCACAGTGGTCAGTTCGCCTTAGTCTCCGGTTTCAGAGTCATCGGCGCTGAGCCAGTGGTGGTGCTGGTGGTAGTGGTCGGAATCAGGGTTTGTGCGGTCTGAGTCTCATTTGCGGCGGATTTCATTCCACCACAGGCATAGACTGCCGCAGGCGCAACCAGGAACGCAGCCAGAGTCAAGGCGGCCGCAGGAACTGCAACTCTCTTTCTCATCTATCCGTCTCCTCATCAGGTTTCGCAACTGCGGCAAGACTACGCGTGAATGCCTTCGGCGTCAATTCAGGCTTTAAGCGGCCAGGTGATCCAGCGCACTCAGAACCGCATCGCCCATGCCCGTGGTCGAGACCGTTGTGGCCCCCGGTGCGACGATATCCCCGGTCCGCTTGCCCTCGTTCAGGACATTCTTCACAGCGGTCTCGATAAGATCCGCATCGTCACCCAGGTCGAAGGAATAACGCAGCATCATGGCGAAGCTGAGCAGAGTCGCCAGGGGGTTGGCCTTATCTTCGCCGGCAATATCAGGCGCTGAGCCATGGACCGGCTCGTACATGGCCTTGCGGCGGCCGGTCTCGTCGACATCGCCCAGCGAGGCCGACGGCAGCATACCGAGCGACCCTGTCAGCATCGCCGCCGTATCGGACAGCATATCGCCAAAGAGATTGTCTGTAACGATGACGTCGAACTGTTTGGGTGCGCGCACGAGCTGCATGGAGCAGTTGTCCGCGTACATGTGCGAAAGCTCGACGTCTGCATAATCAGCACCATGCAGCTTGGTGACTTCATCGCGCCAAAGCACGCCGGATTCCATCACATTGGCCTTTTCAACCGAACAGACCCGGTTATCACGCTTGCGCGCCAGATCGAAAGCAACAGCCGCCACCCGGTGAATTTCCGAAGTGGTGTAGACCTGGGTATTGATACCCCGGCGTTCGCCGTTGGGCAGATCCTCGATCCCGCGCGGCTCACCGAAGTAAACGCCACCGGTCAGTTCGCGGACAATCATGATATCCAGGCCGGACACGATCTCGGGCTTCAAGGTCGAGGCGTCGACCAGCGCATCGAAGCAGAGTGCTGGACGCAGATTGGCGAAAAGCTCCATTTCCTTGCGCAAACGCAGCAGACCGCGCTCCGGCTTGATGGAGAAATCCAGGTTGTCCCACTGCGGACCGCCAACTGCGCCCAAAAGGACCGCGTCGACATTCATGGCCTTTTCCATAGTGGCATCTGCCAAGGGCACGCCATGGGCGTCAATTGCCGCACCGCCGACCAGGTCTTCTTCAAGGTCAAAACGTACCGCCTGACGCTTGTCGAACCAGTCAACGACCCGGCGCACTTCACGCATCACCTCGGGACCGATGCCGTCACCTGGAAGAACCAGAAGCTTTTTATTGGAAGCCATGAATTAGATATTCCCCACTGCAATCTTGATAGGAGCGCGCCGCCGGCCCCATGAGGCGACAGCGCGTCAGCTTTTATTGTCTATTTGGACTAGGCCCAGGGCTGCGAGAGCTTGCGGCGCTCCTCGAAGCTATCGATCTTCTCACCCTTCGCCATGGTCAGGCCGATGTCGTCCAGGCCGTTCATGAGGCAATGCTTGCGAAAGGCGTCGATCTCAAAAGAGATAGTACCGCCGTCCGGCCCCTTGATCTCCTGCGCTTCCAGGTCGACCGAAACCACGGCGTTTGCGCCACGGCCCGCGTCGTCCATCAGCAGGTCCACCTGCTCCTGCGGCAGGGCGATCGGCAGGATGCCGTTCTTGAAGCAATTGTTGTAGAAGATGTCGGCGAAGCTCGGGGCAATGATACAGCGAATGCCCGCGTCCAGCAGCGCCCAGGGCGCATGCTCGCGCGACGAACCGCAGCCGAAGTTATCGCCTGCGACCAGGATCTGCGCGTCTTTATAGGCTGGCTGGTCCAGCACGAAGTCCTTGGCGTTACCGTCTTCGTCCGTGCGCAGCTCGTAGAACAGGCCTTCCCGCAGGCCCGTACGCTTGATGGTCTTCAGGAACTGCTTCGGGATGATCATATCGGTGTCGATATTGACCAGAGGAAGCGGGGCTGCCGTACCGGTGAGCTTGTCGAATTTATCCATGACTTTATCCTTTTCCCCGCTTAGCTCAGTTCACGCACGTCGGTGAGGTGACCGGTCACCGCCGCAGCCGCAGCCATACCCGGGCTCACCAAATGGGTGCGTCCGCCGCGCCCCTGACGGCCTTCGAAGTTCCGGTTGGACGTCGAGGCACAGCGCTCACCCGGGGCCAGCTTGTCGGCGTTCATGGCCAGACACATGGAGCACCCCGGCTCGCGCCAGTCAAAACCAGCCTCAATGAAGATCTGGTCCAGGCCCTCTTCCTCGGCCTGGTTCTTCACCAGACCGGAGCCGGGTACGATCATGGCCCGCACGTTCTCGGCAACCTTGCGACCCTTGGCCACGGCGGCAACCTCGCGCAGATCCTCGATCCGGCCATTGGTGCAGGAACCGATGAAGACCGTATCGATGGCCACTTCGCTGATCGGCGTACCCGCGGTCAGTCCCATGTAATCCAGGGAACGCGCGATGGCACTGCGCTTGTTGTCGTCAGGTGCGGCGTCGGGGCCGGGAATTGCCGCTGAGACCGGGATCACGTCTTCCGGGCTGGTGCCCCAGGTGACCTGCGGTTCAATATCCGCAGCCTTCAGAACCAGTTCCTTGTCGTAGGTCGCGCCTTCATCCGATGGCAGAGTCTTCCAATAGGCCAGCGCCTGTTCCCAGGCTCCGCCCTTGGGGGCCATGGGGCGACCCATGATGTACTCAAAAGTTTTCTCATCCGGTGCAATGAGCCCGGCGCGCGCACCGCCTTCGATCGACATGTTGCAGACCGTCATGCGGCCTTCCATGGAGAGATCGCGGATCGCCTCACCGGCGTACTCAATGACATAACCGGTGCCACCAGCGGTACCGATTTTACCGATGATGGCCAGCACCATGTCTTTCGCGGTCACGCCGACCGGCAGCTTGCCTTCGACCGTGATGCGCATATTCTTGGCGGGCTTCTGGATCAGGGTCTGAGTGGCCAGCACATGCTCGACCTCGGAGGTCCCGATGCCGAAGGCCAGCGAGCCGAAGGCTCCGTGAGTGGCGGTATGGCTGTCGCCGCAGACAATGGTCATGCCCGGCAGGGTGAAGCCCTGCTCCGGCCCGATGATGTGCACGACACCCTGGCGCACGTCGTCCATACCGAAGAGCGGCACGCCGAATTCGTCGCAGTTCTTGCTGAGCTGCTCGACCTGAATGCGGCTTTCCTCATCTTCAATGCCCTGCGCCCGGCCCGAGGTCGGGACGTTGTGGTCAGGCACCGCGAGGGTGGCCTCGGGGCGGCGGACGGTCCGTCCGGTCATGCGCAGGCCTTCAAAAGCCTGTGGGCTGGTGACTTCATGGACCAGATGGCGGTCGATATAGATCAGGCAGGTCCCGTCGTCCTGACGGTCGACCAGATGGCTGTCCCAGATCTTATCGAACAGGGTGCGTGGTGCGGACATCGTGCTTCTTCCTTCTTCGGTCAGCGCAGGGCTAACCATTCTCCCTCGGAGACTGCCACCCCATAGCCCTTTCAAGGGCGACCCACCTCAGGTCGGGGCACGCATAGGTCTCACGCTATTCTCATTGAGGCGCCGGAGAATAACCACTTCGCCACCCCGGGAAAAGTCTTACTGTACAGGATTGGCGCATAGCAGGCATTCGGTAGCCCGTCCAACACGGTCAAGTCATGTTGTGAGGTCAGATATATGCAAGGAAGCGCCCGCAAAGGATGACCGCCAACCACAGCAGGATAGAGATCCCGCCCGCAAGCTGCAGACGCAGCCCACTCGCCTCTTTTGACTGCAATTCGAACACAGAAGACCAATCGGCAGAACGCCGCAGCAAAAGCGCATTTGCAATGGCCAACGCGACCAGTAGCAGCTTCACCTGAAACAGAGGGGTCGCGGCATATTTAGCCGCGCCGACCGAGAACAACAGCAGGCCGGTAATGATGGAAAGCGAGAGTCCGCAAAGCGCGACCGGCAACAGAACACGGCTCAGCGATTTGACCGGCACCGCGGACCAAAATCCCAGAAGCCGTAGATCGAGAGGCAGAATAGCCCCGAACAGCATAGCGAGACCCAGGATATGGCCAGCATTGACGATCGGATAGACCCAACGCGACGTGCGCAGGGCTGAGGGCAGAGCCATATTCTGGAGCGCCGTCAGGGCCTCGAGAACCGTCGACCAGATTTCCATGTCTAGTGCTTTGCCAAGCAAAGATCGATCATGCCAAACCTATCCTTCGCGACGTTCGCCTGTCAGAGACGGTTCGCTGGCGCGCATTCAATCGCGATTTGGATAGAGGTTATAGAGCTGACCGTCGATGGTGACGCGTTCGGCTTTCATCAGTTTTTGCTCCGGATCCTCGGAACGCTGCCCGGAGATGGTCACTTCCGTGCCCACCGCGAACATCTCATCCTTCAGCCCGGCCCGCTCGTTGCGCCAGGGTTGGCCGACCTCGACCATCCAGATTTCGCCCTCGGCATCTACGGTCAGGACACCATGAGGGTTTCCAAGTTGCGCGGCCTGGATCAGACCGACGAGTTCGAAATTACCATCCTCGGTCCAGCGCCAGCCATGATGGCCCAGAGCGGCAGGTCCACCCAACGCGGCGAGAGCAATCGCGACACCGCTGCCAATGAGAACGTTCCGTCTTGTCACCATGGGTCAGACTCTCCTCTGCAAGGTCAGATTGAGAACACTTAGAATACGATATGGCATCATGTGATGCATCTCCAAGGGTTCTGTAGATGCACCGCATGTCATACTCTGTTTACCCTCCCAACACCGCATCGACACAAATCGGCTCCTCAACAGGCATTTGCCGCCCGACCCCTGCCTATGACATTCTCCCCGCAAGCGAAGTCAAACCTATACGGCAGCCATTATGTTCGAGAGCTTTACACAGGAACGGATAGATACCGGCGAGGTTGAGATCAACCTGCGCAGGGGCGGTAATGGACCGCCGTTGCTTCTGCTGCATGGTTATCCGCAGACCCATGTCATGTGGCACGGGGTGGCGCCGCTGCTGGCCCAGAACTTTACCGTGATCTGTGCGGATCTGCGGGGTTATGGGGAGAGCGGCAAACCAGCCGGCGAAGCAGACCATTCGACCTATTCCAAACGCGCGATGGCGGCAGATATGGTTCGGGTCATGGAGCACCTTGGCTATACAAGCTTCCGGGTCGCAGGGCATGACCGGGGCGGACGGGTCACCCACAGGCTTTGTCTGGATTGGCCCTACCACGTTGAGCGCGCTGCGGTGCTTGATATCGTGCCGACGCATAAGGTTTTCGCGACCACGAACCAGGTCCTCTCCACGGGTTATTATCATTGGTTCTTCCTGATCCAGCCCAACGGCCTGCCCGAACACATGATCGGCCAGGACCCCGATTTCTATCTAAAGGAAAAGCTGGCCCGCTGGTCGGCTCTGAAGGAAAACTTCGCGCCCGAGGCCGTCGAGGCCTATCTGCGCGCCTTCCGCGATCCTGCCTGCATTCACGCGACCTGCGAGGATTACCGGGCCGCCGCCTCGATCGATCTGGCGCACGACGAAGCCGATATGCACAAGAAGGTAGGCTGCCCCCTGCTGGTGCTTTGGGGCCTGCGCGGCCTGATGCACGAGAACTACGACGTGCCCGCCACCTGGCGCGAACGCGCCAGCGACGTTACGGCGAAGGGCATCGACTGCGGGCACTTCATCCCCGAGGAGCGCCCGCTGGAAACCCTGGATGCACTCTCAAACTTCTTCGCCGAGTAAGGCCGCACGAATGAAGCAGCGCCATTATCCTTCTTCGTGCCGCTTTCCGGCACAGGCGCCGGCCCGGATCATAACGTCGAGCAGACGTCCTATGCTTTCATAGCGATCCTGACCGGCATCCGGGAAGAGCGTCTGATAACCGACGAAGGTTGCGTATTCGATCTCGGCCAACTCTGCCGCCTCGACTTCAGGCACGCCGAATTCCTGCCGATTGATCTCTGTCAAATAAGCGATGCGGCGGCGGTCGACACGATCCACGGCCTTGCGGGCCTCCACCTGGCTGGCAGCCATGCGGCGGACAGCGGTCTCGATCCACTGATCAAGCGAAGCAGCGAGGTTGTTCAGCGCAACACGTTTAGCACGCGGATCCGCTTCGCGCTCGACCTCCTGGATGACCCGTTCAGTATGGCGCTGACTCCAGTAGTCCAGCATCGCGGCAACGAAACTCGCGTGATCCTCGAAGTGGTGATAGAAAGATCCCCGGGTCTTATCCGCCGCGGCACAAAGTCTGTCGACCCGCAGAGCCTCCGGTCCAGTCCGCGCGAGTTGCTGAAGACCGATTTCCAGCCAATCCTGCCGTTTCAAACGGGCAGGCTTTTCACGCCCGGCTGCTTTAACCCGGCTCACGTGAGTCCCGCAATTCCCAAACCGGAAATGGGCAGGAACAGAGCCCACTGGATCATGTGTTTTGGGCTGAGTCGCTTCCAGAGGATCAAGCCGATGTTCCAGAGCGCAAAACTCGCCGCCAGCCCCGTCAACATCACGTTCAGCGCAATCGCCGTAGGCTCGAAACTGCCATAACCGTAACCCGCCGCCATAGCCAAAAGCACAATGCTGACAATGTGCCAGCAATAAAACTGCGTGTGCTTGGGAACGGACGCCAGATCGCTGGCTCGTAACAAAGGCCGCGCAATTTCACGCTCACCGGCAAAAATATGGATCAGCGCCGTCGCCAGTGAAACCAACGCAGCCGCGGCAAGCCAGATGTTCATTCGGAATCCTCTGTTATTTTTGAAAACTTACACTTCTTGAGTGCCTGATGTTCGTCATTTTAATACCATACTATGTGGTATGTTATATACAAGTGTTGGAGTCATAACGACACCTGGAAAAATGCCTCCTGGAATCTCTGAACACGATAGGGAGCTGCGTGGCGAGCCAGAGTGGCACCACTTGGTCTGCGGGACCGGCACTGGTCTTCCGCCTCAAGCTGCTTTCAAGTAGAAGCATCGCGAACAACATGTTCCACAAAGGGAAACAACAAATTCAAGATGCCGTCAGATTTAACACTTCGCCTCGCCGCCCCCAGTGACTGTAGCGCCCTCACCCGGCTGGCGCTGGCCTCCAAGGCGCATTGGGGTTACGACGAAGCCTTTATGCGGGCCTGTGTGCCTGCCTTGACCGTCACTTCGGCATTGCTGGCCAATCATCACGTTGTACTGGCCGAAGCAGCAGAAATGACAGGACCGGACGCGACACCCGACCCACTGGGCTTCTATGCCCTCTCCCAAACACGACCGGAAGCCGAAGTCGAATGCTGCTTCGTTGATCCGACGGCCATTGGCAGCGGTGTAGGTGGGTTACTCTGGCGGAACCTGGAAGCCTTTGCGCGCGCGAACGGCGTGGTCAGCCTGACTCTCGCCGCCGACCCCAATGCCGCCGGGTTTTACCGTCATATGGGTATGAATGAAGCCGGATCGGCACCCTCTGACGTGTTCGGTCCTGACCGGTCTCTCCCAATATTCAAGAAGCTGCTTCAAGAGACTGGGGCGCCATAAAAGCGCCTCCAATTCGTCAGCACTGAAACGATATTTTAACAAAATCACAACCCATAGTGTGCTGCGTACATCTATCCGGTAGCATCAGAATGATTGAGCGGTTATCTTCGCCGCAAACTCGTAGATTGCAATTCAGTAAAGAGATTTAGTCCATTGCCTTTTAATGAACCCGGTACCGAAGCACCCGCACAACCCGCCATGGCGACAGCAGCGGCGAGCGCTGATCAGCCCGCTCAACAATTTGCCGTCTACGACGGAACCATGGGCAGCGTCGGCAAAATCGCCGTCGTTAATGCCCTGTTGGGCCTCTTTACGCTTGGTATCTATCGGTTTTGGGGCAAAACCAACATGCGGCGGCACCTCTGGAGCCGCGTGACCCTTCTCGGAGATCGGCTGGAATACACCGGAAAGGCCATGGAGTTGCTCTTGGGGTTCCTGGTTGCAGCCGTCGCGATGGCTGCTCTATCCGGCGCACTCGTCGGCATTCAGTTGCTTGTGGGCGGGAACGAAGCGCTCCGCGTTTCTTTAACGACGGTCTATATGGTCGTGCTCTACTTCCTGATCTTCTTCGCCGTCTTCCGGGCCCGGCGTTACCGTCTTTTACGGACTCAATGGCGGGGCATCCGGTTTTCGCAAACCGGCAGTGCACGCAGCTATGCCCTGCGCGCGATGGGCCTGTTGTTTTTGACCGGTTTCACCCTCGGCCTCACCTACCCTTACATGCAGAACCACTTGCAGAGCTACCGGACGAACCACACCTGGTTCGGCAATCGCCAGTTGGCCTTTGACGGGCGTGCCTCCGAACTCTTCTGGAAGTGGGTTTTGGCGCTGGTTCTGTTTATCCCGACACTGGGCATTTCGCTGCTGTGGTATAGCGTTACCGAGTTCCGCTACTTCACTTCGCGGACACGTTTTGGCGGCCTCTCCTTCTCAAGCACGCTGACGACCATGAAGGTCTTCCTGATCTATCTGGTTTTCGCGATCGCTTTCTTTGTTCTCTATCTCGTGCTCATCGGTGGTATTGGCGGCGTCATGGCTGTCACGACCGATTTTAGCAGTGTTGGCCAAGCCGATAATCCTTTCGCGCACATGTCTCCGGTCACCGTGTTGGGTATTGTCATCGCGTCACTCGTCGTTGTGTCCCTTTTGAACGTGGTCCAGTTCATTCTCTTCCTGCACCCGATGATCCGCGCCGTCACGGAAACCTTGCTTGTGACGGGCACGATCGATCTGGATGATATCAAACAGAGCGATGCGCAACGCGGCGGCCAGGGTGAAGGTCTCGCAGATGTTCTGGATGTCGGCGCGATATAGGCTGGAGCACCCTGAGTTGGCGCAGCTAAACGTCGGAGAACTCTGACTTTGAGTGACTATCACGGCAGCTTTAATGATGGCAGCTCGGCGGTCCGGCAGGACGTATCGGTCAGCATCGATCTGGCCGGGCTCCGGATTACGGGGACGGATCAGGCTGTGCCGATTATCTGGCCCTTTACTGAACTGGAAGCCGTCGACAACATAGCCACCCAAGTTCCTTTCCGGATCGGCTGTACCTCCTGGCCGGACGCCAGACTGACCCTCAATGACCAACGCCTCCTGTCCGATTTCAGGGTCCACGCGCCACATCTCTTCGGACCGCCGGTCAGCAAGCGTCTGCGCAATATAGCGCTATCGATTGCGGGTGCCGGACTCCTGGGCGCATCGATCTGGTTCGGTTTGCCGCTCGCTTCGAAATGGGTTGCCTCGACCGTACCCATCGAGTGGGAAGTCGCGATTGCCGACCAGTTCTCGGGCGAGTTGGTCAAAGAATTCGCAGCGATGACAAATGATGAGCCTCGGGTTTGCGACAATCGGGCAGGACTGTTGGCCCTCGACGGGTTGATCGTCCGATTGGCCGAGGCCGGTGGAAGCCCCTACGACTTCCAGGTCCAGGTCATCGACGGTGGACTGAACAACGCCTTTGCCCTACCGGGCGGGCGCATCTTCATCTTCCGTGGACTACTGGAATTTGCCCAGAGCCCGGATCAGCTCGCAGCCGTTCTGGCCCATGAGATGGGGCACGTTACCCTGCAACATGGCACCACAGCGATTGTTCAGGGCCTGGGCATCAGTTTTGTTTTCTCGGTCCTTTTGGGAGACATGGGCGGCGGTGTCGTTGCGGCGGCCGGTGAGATCCTGCTGCGCATGTCCTACAGCCGGGAAGCGGAGGCGGAAGCCGACCGTTCTGCCATCGCCCTCCTGCAAAAAGCCGATCTGAAGTTCGGCGGCCTTTCGAGCTTTTTCGAGCGCCTGGCTGAAGAAGACGGAGATCTGCCGGCAGCCCTTCAGATGCTCTCGACCCATCCCTCGAGTGAACAACGCGCACGCCTGACAGAAGGCATGGAGGACAGCGGCAGGCCCGCCCTGTCCGACAAAGAATGGCAGGCCCTCCGCGACATCTGCAAACAGTAGAAGCCTGCAGGCTCTCTCTTTATCTCTAGATTCAATAAACGACAAAACCCGCGTCCCGGGACCGGGATGCGGGCCTGCTACTGCCTAAGCCCGTCTGCACCCAATGCTGACGCAGGCGGGCTCGGCAAGAGCTATCGTAAAAGGGAAGAGGGCTTAGCCGTTCGCGGCGGCTTTAGCGGCCTTGTTGGCAGCCTTCTGCGCAGCCTTTGCGTCGGCTGCAACCTGCCGCTCTGCGGCTGCTGCCTTACCGGCTGCACCCGTTGTCTTCTCGGCGATACGCGCCGACTTACCACGACGGCCACGCAGGTAGTAGAGCTTGGAGCGGCGGACATCACCGCGGCGCACGAGCTCAACCGAGGCCAGACGCGGGCTGTAAAGCGGGAATACGCGCTCGACGCCTTCACCGTAGGAGATCTTCCGCACGGTGAAAGAGGAGTGCAGACCGCGGTTCTTGCGGGCAATGCAGACGCCTTCGAAGGCCTGAACACGCTCACGCGTGCCTTCAACAACCTTCACGTTGACACGAACGGTATCGCCTGGGGCGAAATCCGCTGCAGAACCTTTAGCGCTCAGCGCGGCGACCTGCTCTTGTTCGATCTGCTGGATCGTATTCATCGCTCTATTCCTTACTCTTCGTCGGCACGGCCTTTGCCGTGCGCTTCGTTTCTTTGCTTCAGGTACCGCGCCCAGAGATCGGGCCGCCGTGCCTTGGTAATTTCTTCCGCCTGAGCTAAGCGCCACAGGCGTATATTGTCATGATGCCCCGACGTCAAGACCTCAGGCACCCCGCGGCCCTGCCAATCGGCGGGTCGCGTGTAAAGGGGATACTCAAGTAACCCCTGTTCGAACGACTCCTCACGCGATGATTCGTCGTTCCCCATCACCCCCGGCAACAAGCGAATCACGGCATCCATCAACACCAGAGCCGCCGGCTCGCCACCGGACAAAACATAATCGCCGACACTCACCTCGACGATATTCCGAGCGTCCAGCACCCGCTGGTCCACTCCCTCATATCGCCCGCACAGCAGCGTTACACCGGGCTCCGCAGCCAGACCATGAACAAAGTCCTGATCCAGGAGCCGCCCGCGCGGCGACAAATACAATACCGGCCCCGGTCGATCCCCGACCGACGCCAGAGCGGCATCCACCACATCCGGGCGCATAACCATGCCTGCGCCGCCACCGGAGGGCGTATCGTCGACGGAGCGGTGTTTATCGCGCGCAAAGTCGCGAATGTCCACCGTTTCCAGAGACCAACGCCCCGATTTAAGCGCCCGTCCGGCCAGCGACTGACCCAACGACCCGGGGAACATCTCCGGATAAAGGGTCAGAACACGGGCGTCCCAACAGACAATCTCTTGCGACGCAGTGTCGGTCACCTTGCCGCCTCTCCTTCAAAGCGCCTTAACAGCAGGCGCCTCAATCAACCAGAACCGGCTTCACCGGTTTCCACTTCCTGCGGCGGATCCACAACGACCCGCCCGGCCTTGATATCCACCAGAGGCACCGCCTGCTTGGTGAAGGGTAAAAGCCAGGATTTCCCCTCAGGTGGCAAAACCTCCAGCAAATCACCGCCACCGAAGTTGTGCATCGCTTTCACGCTGCCCAATTCTTCTCCGGCATTGTTCTCAACCCGCAGACCGATCAGATCGGCGTTGTAGAATTCTTCTTCATCCTCCGGCTCCGGCAAAACCGAGCGCGCAACATAAAGGCGTGTTCCCCGCAGGGCCTGGGCCTGATCCCGGTCGGTCACCCCGGCAAACGCCGCGAGAACCGTCTCCTTGACCTGGCCCTTGATCGTCGGATCGTACTGACGCTGCCCCTTGGCATCGCTTAGCGGTCCGTAGGCCCCGATATCCAACGGTTCGGCGGTAAAGCTCTTGATCTTCACCAGACCCCGAACCCCGTGAGCGCCAGCGACAACACCGAGACAAACTCTGTCCTCGGAAACTGCCGTTGGCATCGATTGGGCGTTGGGCTCAGCCATGGATCAGTCCTGCTGCCGAACAACTTCCACCGGAGCTTAAGCTTCGGCGGCTTCCTCTGCAGGCGCTTCTTCAGCCGGAGCAGCAGCGGCCTCTTCAGCCTCACGCTTGGCTTCGGCTTCCATTGCAAGACGCTCCTGGGCCTTCGCCTTCGGCTTGTCTTTCTTGGTCTGCTTAGGCACCGCAGGCGTCGCATAAAGATCGTTGGCCGCCAGGATACGGGCGACCCGGTCCGTCGGCAGAGCGCCAACAGAGAGCCAATGCTTGATGCGCTCTTCGTTAAGCTTCACACGATCTGGATGATCCTTGGCAACCATCGGATTGTAAGCACCGACCTTCTCGATGAAGCGGCCATCACGCGGGCTGCGCGTATCGGCAACAACGACACGGTAATAAGGACGTTTCTTGGCGCCACCACGGGCCAAACGGATTTTTACGGACATCGAACTTCCTTCTACTCTTATTCTCTCGGTCCGGTCTGCCGACCAAGCCTTTCGACTCTGTCTTGCCCCTGACCTTCGTTAAGCAATGATCTCGTTTTTTACTGGGGGAACCCGCCACCAGGCGGCATGAGTCCCGAGAGGCCCTGACGCATCAGCCCCTTTTTCCCCATTTTCTTGACTTTTTTCATCATGCGGTTGGCTTCCTGATACTGCTTCAGGAGCTTATTGATTTCCTGCACCGTAGTGCCGGAACCACCCGCAATCCGGACTTTTCGGCTCGCCTTGATCAACTCCGGCTTCGCCCGTTCCTTCTTGGTCATCGAGGACAGCATAGCCAGTTGACGCTTCACCATGCCGTCATCCAGCTTTGCGTTCTGCATCTTGGCCATCTGGGCTTTGTTCATGCCCGGCAGCATGTTCATCAGGCTGGAGAGCCCACCCATCTTCTGCATCTGCTTCAGCTGCGACGCCAGATCATCCAGGTCGAACTTGCCCTTCTGCATCTTCTTGGCAAGTTTTTCAGCCTCGTCCTGGTCAATGGTCTCGGCGGCCTTTTCGACCAGAGAGACCACATCGCCCATACCCAGGATCCGCGACGCGATACGGTCAGGGTGGAAATCTTCCAGCGCATCCAGTTTTTCACCGGAACCCAGCAGCTTAATCGGGCAACCGGTAACCGCCCGCATGGAAAGGGCCGCACCACCGCGCGCATCACCGTCCACACGGGTCAGCATAATGCCCGTAATACCGAGTTTTTCCTGGAACGCCGAAGCAACATTGACGGCGTCCTGACCGGTCATGGCGTCGGCAACAAGCAGGGTTTCATGAGGCTTGGTCGCATCGCGGACCGCCGCAACCTCTGCCATCAACTCTTCATCGATGGCCAGACGACCTGCGGTGTCGAGCATGACCACGTCGTAGCCTTCCAGGGCGCCGCTTTGCAGGGCGCGCTTGGCAATGGCAACCGGCTGCTCGCCGGGAACGATATTCAGAGTTTTGACCAGAGCCTGCTCGCCCAGCACCCGCAGCTGTTCCTGTGCCGCCGGGCGCCGGACGTCAAGCGAGGCCATCAGAACCTTTTGCTTGTCCTTGCCGGTCAGCCGCAGCGCAATTTTGGCGCAGCTTGTCGTCTTACCGGACCCCTGCAGGCCGACCATCATGATCACCGTCGGCGGTGTCGTGGTCAGGTTGAGGGCCGCATGCTCGGATCCAAGCGTCTCGACCAGATGGTCGTTGACGATCTTGATGACCATCTGGCCCGGCGTGACAGAGCGCAGAACTTCCTGGCCGATCGCCTTTTCACGGACTCCTTCGACGAAATCCTTGACCACCGGCAGGGCGACATCCGCTTCCAGCAACGCAACACGGACCTCGCGCAGGGCCGCCGAAACGTCCTCTTCGCTAAGGGCACCGCGCCGGCGAAGCTTGTCAAAGACATCGCCAAGGCGTTCCTGAAGGCTATCAAACATACCGGCTCGATCCGATCCTTAGTAAATCCAACCCCCGGAGGGGAACCTTAGGCCAAACGCAGTTTGCGCCAGTGCGCGATACTCGCGGACTGGCGGGGCTTCTCGAAGCCGGCAGATAGCCAAAGCTGTGATGGCGCGGAACATAAGCGCCGAAATCAGACCCGTCAAGGGCTAGACCGGATCATGTTTTGTCGGGACCACGTTATGGTTTCGTCAAAACATGTGAATCCGCTCTAACTCTTTTAATTTAGATCAGATTCACAAGCACGATAGATCGCCTTTGGCGATTCCATCTAAACTTGATCTGATCTAGGAATCAGCTGCAATGCAGGCGGAGCATACCTTCGCCATGGACTTATGGCCATCTCTGGCCATATAACCCGGGTCATGGATCAGCTATCGTTCATAAAAATGCACGGTGCGGGCAACGATTTCGTCGTGCTCGACGGCCGCAGCACGCCTGTTCCGCTCACGATAGCGGAGGCACAGGCGCTGGCTGACCGTCATTTCGGCATCGGCTGCGATCAATTGATCGTTATGGAGCCGCCGACCAGCGAGGGCGCCGATCTCTTCATGCGCATTCGCAACCCGGACGGCGGTGAATCCGAAGCCTGCGGGAATGCAACGCGTTGCATCGCATCCCTTGTCATGGGGGAAACCGGTCGCGACCAGGTTGTCATCGAGACCCTGGCCGGGCACTTACCGGCCCGGACCGCAGACGCAGGCCTGATTACCGTGGATATGGGTCCTGCCAATCTGGCCTGGCAGGAGATCCCCCTGGCCGAAGAACGCGACACACTCCATCTGGGCATAGGTGCCGGACCCCTGCAGGATCCCGTGGCAGTAAACATGGGCAATCCTCATGCTGTCTTTTTTGTCGAGGATGCCGACGCCATAGATCTGGCCACACTCGGCCCGAAGCTGGAGCACGACCCCCTGCTGCCCGAACGCGCCAATATCTCGGTCATCTCGCCGAAAGGTCCCGATCGCCTGCGCCAGCGGGTGTGGGAGCGCGGCGCCGGGATCACGCTTGCCTGCGGATCGGGCGCCTGTGCAGGGGCTGTTGCCGCCGCCCGGCGCGGTGTTACGGGTCGCAAGGTCGAGACCACCATGGACGGCGGCGTGTTGAAGCTCGAATGGCGCGAAGACGGCCATGTGCTCATGACTGGGCCAGTAGCGACCTCTTTTCGCGGCCAGGTAAGCCGGGCGGAGCTGTCATGACCGACCCCAAGATCATCACCTTCGGCTGTCGTCTCAACAGCTACGAGTCCGAAGTTATGCGCGGCCACGCCAAGGCCGCCGGCATGACTGACGCCATTATCATCAATACCTGTGCAGTCACAGCCGAGGCAGAGCGTCAGGCACGCCAGACCATCCGCCGCGCCCGCCGGGAAAACCCCAACGCGCAGGTCATCGTCACCGGTTGCGCAGCCCAGATCTCGCCCGACAGCTATGCGGGCATGCCCGAAGTCGACCGGGTGCTGGGCAATGAGGAAAAGCTGAAAGCCGAGAGTTTCGGCCTCGATCAGACCGAGCGCGTTGTGGTCAACGACATCATGTCGGTCACGGAAACCGCCGCGCACCTGATCCACGGCTATGAAGAACGTACCCGCGCTTTCGTCCAGGTTCAGCAGGGCTGCAATCACCGCTGTACCTTCTGCATTATCCCCTTCGGTCGCGGCAACAATCGATCCGTTCCGATCGGCGAAATCGTAAAGCAGGTCCGTGTTCTGGTCGAAAACGGCGTTGCCGAAATCGTCTTCACCGGCGTGGATATCACCGATTACGGCAAGGATCTCCCCGGCCAACCGAGCCTGGGCCAGATGGCACGCCGCCTGCTCGCCCTGGTACCCGAACTGAAGCGCCTGCGCCTCTCTTCTGTCGATCCGGTTGAGGTCGACGACGATATTATGCGCCTGCTGGCAGAAGAAGAACGCCTGATGCCGCACCTTCATGTTTCCCTGCAGGCCGGAGACGACATGGTCCTGAAGCGCATGAAGCGGCGGCACCTGCGGGCGGATGCAGTCAACTTTTGCGAAAGGGTCCGTAGCTTGCGACCTGACGTCGTCTTCGGCGCGGATATCATTGCAGGCTTCCCGACCGAGACCGACGAGATGTTCGAGAATTCCCTGCGCGCGGTCGACGACTGCGGCCTGACCTATCTGCACGTCTTTCCTTATTCGCCCCGCCCCGGCACGCCGGCAGCCCGTATGCCCCAAGTGCCCGGTAATCTGCGCAAGGAGCGCGCTGCCCGGCTGCGAGCCTTGGGCGCTGAGCGCGAGGCGCAGTTTCTAAGAAGCAGAATTGGCGGCACCGCACAGGTTCTGGTCGAGAAAGACGGCTTCGGCAGGAGCGAACACTATGCGCCTGTCATTCTTCCCGCCGGGCATATCGGTGAAGTTCTTCCAATTGAAATCAAGGGCTTGGATAAGTCCCAACTGATCGGGGCGCTTGCGGCGTGAGTGAAACAGAAGAAAAACCCGGTGGCTGGTTTTCACGTCTCAAAGCCGGCCTCACCCGCTCGTCCTCCAAACTCAGTGACGGCATCACCGGCATCTTTACCAAGCGCAAGCTGGACGATGCAGCGCTGGAGGAGCTGGAAGACCTGCTGATCACTTCGGATCTCGGCGTATCCACGGCAGCCAAGTTAACCGCCAATCTGGCCAAGACGCGTTTCAACAAGGACGTCGACCCCATCGAAGTCCGCGAAGCGCTGGCGGACAATATTGCTGAAATCCTTGAACCGGTGGCTCATCCTCTGGCCGTCGACCCGGCGCGCAAACCCCATGTGGTCCTGGTGGTTGGCGTTAACGGCAGCGGTAAAACCACGACCATCGGCAAGCTTGCGACCGATCTGACTCGAAAGGGTCACTCCGTTCTGCTGGCCGCAGGCGACACTTTCCGGGCTGCAGCCATAGACCAACTCAAGATCTGGGGCGAGCGCACCGGATGCGATGTGGTGGCAAAAGCCCCGGGTGCGGACTCCGCGGGGCTTGCGTTCGAGGCAATCGAGAAAGCACGCTCCACAAACAAGGACCTGGTCCTGATCGATACGGCGGGACGCCTGCACAACAAGTCGGACCTGATGGCAGAGCTTGAGAAGATTCTGCGCGTCATCAAGAAGCTGGATCCCGAAGCCCCTCACGATGTGCTGCTCGTACTTGATGCCACCACAGGCCAAAACGCGATTTCGCAGCTGGGCACTTTCAAGGAACTGGTCTCGGTGACCGGACTGATCGTCACCAAGCTCGACGGCACGGCGCGCGGCGGTGTGCTGCTGGCCCTGGCGGAAAAATTCAAGCTTCCGGTCCATGCCATCGGCGTCGGCGAGGGCGCGGAAGACATGCGGCCCTTTAAAGCCCGGGACTTTGCCCGTTCCCTGATGGGTTTAGAAGACTAAGCTCAGATTCTTTCAATCTGGAACAATCAAGCGCATCATCGGAGATTGAACGTCCACCTTTGACGAGTCGACGGCCGCGTTCACGCGCCCAAAAAAGACAGATATCAAACCCGGCGCCGAAGCACGGGTCGGAAAAGCAGAACTAGTTGGAATAGCGCTTCTCTATGGAACTCCATGTCCTGATCCTTGTCCTGCTTTCGGCGACCCTGCACGCCGTCTGGAATGCGCTGGTGAAGGTCGAGGGCGACAAGCTGGTCATGCAGGCCCTGATCATATTCGGCTCCAGCTTACCGGCAGCGATTGCCGTGCCCTTTCTGCCATTGCCCGATCCGCTGGCATGGCCTTTTCTGGCCGCATCCGTCGCTATTCATGCCGTCTACTATTGCACCCTGACCTATGCCTATGAGCATGGAGATCTCGGTCAGGTGTATCCCATTGCACGTGGATCTTCGCCTGCGATTGTCGCTATCGTCGCCTGGATCGCTATTGGAGAGAGCCTCACTCTTTGGGAGGGCGCAGGCATTGCACTTCTGTCGCTTGGCATTATCAGCCTTGCGCGTCCGCACGCCAGTAACAGCAAGCAAGCGACCTGGTGGGCACTTGCGACGGGTGTAACGATTGCCACCTACACCATCGCGGACGGTCTGGGAGGCCGGGCAAGCGGCAACGTATGGTCCTATATCGCGTGGCTCTTCGTGTTCGAAGCCCAGATCGTAGTCTGGTTTACAATCCATCGGCGCCGTGGGCGTATCCGGGCCGCGCTTGCGCCGGTCTGGAAGAAAGGTCTGATCGGAGGTCTCGGCGCAGGAATCTCCTATGCCATAGCAGTCTGGGCCATGACACTTGCCCCCCTTGCTCAGGTCGTCGCGTTACGTGAAACCAGTGTCATCGCCGCAGCTGTTATCGGAACGCTCTTCTTGGGGGAATCTTTTGGCAGACGCCGCATCTCCGCCGCTGTTTTGGTCGCCTGCGGGGCTGCGTTGTTGCGTGTGTCGAACTGAATACGTAAACCGCAATCACATATCGCCGGTCTGTCCCATCGGATTGCTGCGTGGCGCAAATCCCGTCATACCTCGCACGGCATCGAAGTCGTTCAAGGCCCAGTGCACCGAAGGAAACGCAATGTCTTTCCAGGGAATATCCGCCCAGTCGAAGAGATCCAGTTCCTGGGTCTCCGGTCCCGCTGAGACATCCGGTGATACCAGCCTGGCCCGATAGATAAGCTGTATCTGGCTGATTCGCGGGATCGAATAGACCGCCAGTAACTGATCTATATCCAACCTCGCGCGCGCCTCTTCCCAGGCCTCCCGGCAAGCCCCGTCGACAGCGGACTCCTGAATCTCGAGATATCCCGCGGGCAGAGTCCAGTACCCAATCCTGGGCGCTATGGCCCGGCGGCAAAGCAGCACTTTATCGCCCCAGGTTGCGACCGCTCCCACGACAATTTTCGGATTTTCATAGTCGACAAAGCCACAGTCCTGGCAAACCCGCCGCAGGCGGTCATCGCCTTCGGGGACACGCTGTTCGAAGCTCTGAGCTTTGGGTTCGTCGGTTTCTGCCATTGACACAATGTGGCGCAGACGGCACAGGTCGGCAAGCCTCAGTGCTTGCAACACCTGACGGATTACGAGGGAATCCTGCGGTCGAGTGCGTCTTCGCCGGAAGTTACGGCGGCTTCTCGTGGAAAAAGGGCTGGATCAGATACGTATGTTCAGGAAACGGCCTCGCGCCACGGCACGTCCACTTTTGATGGCTTCGCGTACCGCCGCCATGAGGTCTTTCGTAGACAAGCCCGTCAGTGTGGTCGTCCGCTCGGCCGTCGCCGCATCCTTGGCCTGCGTGGAGGCGGCTCTTGCCTGCGGCTCAGCGTGGGAGTCGGGCGCACGAGCGGATCTTACCCCCTCCAGCTCCCGCACGACAGGCTCAGCAAACTCGCGGAGTTTTCCAGCAAGGCTCGGGAGGACGCGCTTAGGGTCGTTCGAAATCTTCATACACTCACTTATCGCCCTCAGCGGTTAAGGATTGATTAACTTTTCTCCGCAGATGAGGAGAAGGAGCGCACAAATAAAGCGGTAGCCCGGACATGCACCGGCACCTCTTCTCAGTGCGTGAGCGAACCGCAAGAAAAAACACCTATAGGTAAGCATTCAAGTAAATTATCTCGGGTCGTCGGAAATTCGTTTTTGGTCGTATAAAAATTAAGCAAAAATTAGCCCATCTCACATAATATTTTAATATCTTAAACTATAGTGCAGTCGGTTCGTGCCTTCACAGAAGGCCCCAAACCCCTGCACCAACTCGATTGAACTGGATTTGAGCGGATGCTTTGCATGAAGGGTTTTCTTTGATGCGCTTCTACTCACTTAAAAGAGTCCTTAAGAGGCAAGATATAAAGCTCTCTGGTTTATCTTTACTATCTTCGCGTCATAATTTATTACAGAATAGAAGGATGTCGCCGGACGTATATTATTGTATCTCGGGAAGTCGTGCGACTTCACAAGGTAAGTGGATGGGGAACACTTTCCGATGAACAGCCAGGATCGGAATCTGCAATTTCTGCTAGAGCTTGCTCTCGACAAGTCGGTCGAGGGTCGTGAGTCTCTCGCACAACGGATCGGCGAGCTCTTCACTGCCAAGGAAGAGTGTCTGACCGAGCAGGAAACCGCCATCCTCGCGGACATTCTTGGAAAACTGGTCAGCGATATCGAGATGTCGGTCCGTCAATCTCTCGCTGAACGCCTCGCGGACTCACCACTCGCCCCGCACGATCTGGTAGTAACACTGGCCAATGATCAGATTGAGGTCGCCCGGCCCATTCTCATCAAGAGCGAAGTTCTGCGCGACCGCGAACTGATTACGATTATCCGTCACAGGGGCCATCAGCATCAGTTGGCCATCGCCATGCGGACCTCAATTGATGAAATCGTCTCGGATGCTCTTGTCGAAACCGGTGAGACCGATGTGATCAAGCTTCTGCTAGAGAATCATAACGCCAAGATTTCAGAAGCGACCCTCTCCTATATCACCGATCAGTCACAGCGGGTGGACTCGTTCCACGAGCCGCTGGTGAACCGTAATGACCTGACCACCCCGCTGGCGGAGCGGATGTACTGGTGGGTTTCGGCCGCACTGCGCGAACAGATCCTCAAGAGCTTCGACATTCAGCCAAGCCTGCTCGACGACAGCCTTGAACAGACTGTTCTCTCCATGATGGATGAGGACAAGAAAACTGAGGATAAAGATACCTCTGCTGTCACTCTGGCGAAGCAACTGGTGGAAAACCGTGAGGTCACACCGGAGTTTCTGATTTCTGTGCTGCGCCGCGGTGAAGTTCCGCTGTTTGAGGCTCTCTTCGGTGAAGTCTCCGGCTTTAAACCGCCTGGGCTGCAGCAAGTGCTCTACAATCAGGGTGGCGAGGGGCTTGCTATTCTCTGCAGATCCCTCGGTTATCCAAAACAGGCCTTTGCCACGATCTTCCTGCTCAGCCGCCGTGGTCGCCCGGGATCTGAAACCACCGATCCCCGGGAACTGTCACGGGCGGTGCAGATATTTGATAAGGTTTCGCGGGAGAACGCGAGTCTGGTGGCGAACACCTGGCGGCGGAACCCGGATTATCGCGCGGCGATCGAACAGATCAGCAGCGCTTCGAGCTCTTCCAATCAACAACAAGGAAGCATCCAGTGAACCTGCCACTGAAGAAGCTTCTCGAATCTCACACATCGGGGCATGACGATATGTCTGACCCTCACGATAAATCCGGACCTCACGAAGGACTTGGCGACGTCGATCAGGACATTGCCATTCTGCAGCGCGAATTAATGGGAACTGGCGATCCGGTCGCGCTCTATGACCGTCATGGACAGGTTATCTACACAAATCAGGCATTCGACCGGATTGCTGAGGCCTTTAACGCCAACGCGCCCTTGAACAGTTTCGGCAGCGATAAGTCGCAGAGTCAAAACGACGAGCTGAACGCGCTGAAGTCCCTCGCCGGCAGCGTGATCAACGAATACGCCGTTCGCATCAATGGCCGGGTCGAGTATTATCGCGCGAAGCACCGGGCCCTCAACAATTCCAGTGGCGATTTCATCGGCAGTGCCTTGCTGCTCACCTCCCTAAGCGAGGTAAAGGCTCTAAATGCCGCCTTATCGCTCGCCAACGAACGCCTGGATGATACGACCCGGCTGGTCTCTGACTGGATCTGGGAAACCGACCGCAACCTACAGCTTGCCTACATTTCACCGCAGGTCCAAAAGACTTTGGGGTTCCATCCCAGCGAACTTGTTGGACAAGCTCTCAGCGCGCTCCCCATGACCCCCAGTGAAGAGCTTGAGGTCAGAACCGGCCCCGACAATCGCCGACCCTTCCGGGACGTGAATGTCCAGATCAGGGACCGCGCGGGGAACAGCCATAATTTCCTGCTCAACGGTTTGCCGGTTTACGATCATCAGACCGGGAACTTCGCGGGATTCCGCGGCAGCGCCAGCGACATCACCGAGACGCGGGTCAGACAGCTTGCCTTGTTCGAAGCCAAGGAAGCCGCCGAGCTGGCCAACCGGGTGAAATCTGAATTCCTGGCTAACATGAGCCATGAACTCCGCACCCCTCTCAATGCCATTATCGGTTTCTCCGAGATGATGTCTTCGGAACTGCTTGGCCCACTTGGAAACGAGCAATATCAGGGCTACTCGCACGATATTCTGGTAAGTGCGCAGCACCTGCTCGGGGTGATCAACGACATCCTCGACGTCGCCAAGATCGAGGCTGGCAAGCTTCACCTGACCGAGGAGGACGTCAATCCGCACGAGGTGCTGGGCACGGTCAAACGCCTGATGTCGGAGCGCGCCGAACGGGTGGGTATCCATCTCAATGTCGAGGCCGACCCCGATCTCCCCCACGTCTGGGCCGACGCACGCAAGCTCAAACAGATCCTCATCAACCTGATGGCCAATTCGGTGAAGTTCACACCGGGTGGCGGGCGTATCGATATTCGGGCCTATGTCGAACAGAGCGGTGATTTTGTCTTTGCCGTGACGGACACGGGCATCGGCATTGCCAAGGAAGACATCGATAAGGCCCTTGCCCCCTTCACACAGATCGACAGCCAGTTGAGCCGTCAGTTCGAAGGCACCGGGCTGGGTCTTCCCCTTGCCAAGGGCTTTACCGAACTGCATGACGGCGACCTGAAACTGGTCAGCGAACCCAACAAGGGCACCCAGGTCACGGTGCATCTTCCGGCCAAGCGCGTCATCCCGAACTAAAGCTCCGGCAGTCTCACCGCACACAAGCGCATCCGCTCTGTCATCCAATGACTGTTAATTTCGACCGGACCCAACCGCCAAGTCCACTCTCATGCAACGAGAGCATGGGTGCCCCTCCTTACTAGCGCTTGGCAGCCTCTACGTCCGTCAGTGTAAAATCAGCTTCTTTCCTGCAAGCCGGTTTCTCGCCCAAGCGGCAACCGAGTTCCCGCCTGCCTCGCTCCACTGATTTCGTCACAGAAACGCCTATGGCCGAAGAACTGACAGCGCGCGACTTTGGCACCGCTCCGGCTGCCCTGCGAGGTGGTGCGCGGGAATCCATCGGCGTACCGATGCTGGTGCTCTGCGGCAGTTACCTGGGGTTCGGTGCACTGGTGCGGGAATCAGGGCTTGCCGTCTGGCACGGCCTCTTTTCCACCCTGACCTCCTGGGCGCTGCCGGGCCAGGTCGCGTTGATCGAGCTCTATTCAGTTGGCGCGCCGCTGCTTGTGATCGCAAGCGCCGTCGCCCTGACCAATGCCCGTCTGCTGCCCATGGCCATGACGCTCATGCCGACGATCCGCGGTGCCAACGCCCCGCGCTGGGCCTATTACGCCGCAGCACATGTGATCGCCGTGACCGGCTGGGCAGCAGCAATGCGCATCTGCCCGACCCTTCCATCCGAACAACGGCTTGCATACTTCGCCGGATTTTCGGGCACTCTCTGGGTTTCGACAATGGGCGCCACGGCAATCGGCTTCGCACTGGCCGATACCGTCCCGGCCTATGTCACGCTGGGACTGGTTTTCCTCAACCCTATCTACTTCATGCTGGTCTTCGCTTCGGATCTGCGGCAGCGCAGCCGGATGCTGGCCCTCGTCCTGGGCTCGGTGATCGGCCCGCCCCTCTATCTCTGGTCACCCGACTGGAGTCTGGTGATTGCAGGTCTCGCCGCCGGGACGCTGGCCTATGCCCTCACAGCGCGACGCGAGGTCAAGTCATGAGTGATTACTGGTGGCCCTTTGTCGTCATCCTGACAGGTGCCGCGGCCACGTACGTATGGCGTGCGCTGGGTATCGCCCTCTCCGGGCGGGTCAGCACGGATAGCCGGGTCTTCGAATGGATCGCCTGTGTCGCCTACGCCCTGCTGGCGGCCCTGATCGCCCGCATGATCGTCTTTCCGATTGGACCTCTGGCCGAGACATATCTCGCGGACCGGCTTGGTGCCGCCGTCGGCGCACTGGCGATTTTTTTCCTCACCCGCAACAACCTGCTCGCAGGTGTCTCCGTCGGTACCGCCGCTCTGGTCGCATTGACCTGGAGCCGCACCATCTTTTAGAGCAGGTTACGCCGCGTCTTCCAGCGCCTTTACACCCGGGAGTGTCTTACCTTCGAGCCACTCCAGGAACGCCCCGCCTGCTGTCGAGATATAGGAGAAATCCTGGTCCGCACCGGCGTGCGCCAGAGCGGCAACTGTATCGCCGCCACCGGCAACACTCAGCAGTCCGCCGGATTTGGTTAGAGCAGCGGCTGCCTGGGCGACACTGTTCGTTGCCGTATCGAAAGGCGGCATCTCGAAGCACCCGAGAGGACCGTTCCACACCAACGTTTTACAAGCCGCAAGCCGGCGCGCCAGATCGGCAGCGGTGTCGGGCCCGGCATCCAGAATCATTGTGTCTTCAGGAACTTCGCGCACCGGAACAATCTCGTGTGCAGCACCGGCCGCGAATTCTCTCGACACCACGACATCGGACGGCAGGATTACATCGCAGCCTTCGGTTTCCGCACGGTCAAGAATCTGACGCGCTGTTTCTGCCATCTCGACCTCGCAGAGCGATTTTCCGACCGCGATGCCCTGCGCATTGAGGAAGGTGTTGGCCATACCGCCGCCGATCACCAAGAGATCGACCCTCTCCACCAGATTGCCCAGCAGCTCCAGCTTACTGGAGATCTTGGCACCACCAACGACCGCGGCGACCGGACGCTGGGGATTCCCAAGTGCAGATTCCAGATGCACGAGTTCTTCCTGCATCAAACGTCCCGCGCCCGCAGGCAGCGCCCGCGCAAGCCCCTCGACCGAGGCATGTGCCCGATGCGCCGCAGAGAAAGCATCACCGAGATAAACATCTCCAAGCTTCGCAAGCGCCGCCACAAAGTCCGGATCATTCGCCTCTTCGCCTGCATGGAAGCGCAGGTTTTCAAGGAGCGCGACTTCGCCTGCCTCGAGTTCGGATGCGAGCTTCTCCGCTTCCGGGCCGATACAGTCCCCTGCAAAGGCAACCTCTTTTCCCAACGCAGCGCTCAGCGGCGCGACGACGGGCTTCAGAGACATCTCCGACACCACCTTGCCCTTGGGGCGCCCAAAGTGAGACAGCAACAGAACTTTGGCTCCAGCCGCGATCAGGTCCTTGATGGTGGGCAGTGCGCGGCGGATACGGGTGTCGTCCGTCACCTTCCCATCCTGCATGGGCACGTTGAAATCCACACGGACCAGTACTTTCTTACCGGCAATATCGAGATCATCCAGAGTCTTAAAACGGGCCATCGTCTCGCTTTCAAATTTGGGACGTCACCGAAAAGAACGCCCAGGAGAATGCAGAAAAAAACAGGCCCCGTGATACACAGGACCTGTCCTTTTTCGCAAGTCTTTCCGAAAAATCCTACCCCAGTGTCGGGATCGAAAAATCTGCGCCGGAGCGAATGCCCGTAGGCCAACGCGATGTGACGGCCTTCATCTTGGTATAGAAACGCACACCCTCCATGCCATGCATGTGGTGATCACCGAAGAGAGAACGCTTCCAGCCACCAAAGCTGTGGAACGCCATGGGTACGGGGATCGGCACATTGATACCGACCATCCCGATTTGCACCGAGTTGGCAAAATGCCGCGCGGCGTCCCCGTCGCGGGTAAAGATCGCGGTGCCGTTTCCAAATTCGTGTTCGTTGACCATCTTCGTCGCCGCCTTGTAATCCGGCGCACGCACGACCGAGAGCACAGGACCGAAGATCTCCTCCCGGTAGATCGACATATCGGTCTTTACGTTGTCGAAGATCGAACCGCCCATGAAATAGCCGTTCTCATAACCCTGCAGCGACAGGTCGCGTCCATCGACAGCCAGGGTCGCGCCCTCTCGTACACCCGCGTCGATGTACCCCATCACCTTGTCGTAGTGGTCTTTGCTGACCAGCGGTCCCATCTCGACCTCGGGATCAGTCCCCGGCCCTACCTTCAGCGCACGCACACGTGGCGCCAGACGTTCGATAAGCTGATCGGCAACCCCGTCGCCCACCGCCACTGCGACCGAAATCGCCATGCAGCGTTCACCGGCGGAACCATAGGCCGCCCCCATAATGGCATCGCTCGCCTGATCCATATCGGCGTCCGGCAGGATCACCATGTGGTTCTTGGCGCCCCCCAGCGCCTGAACGCGTTTGTTGTGCGCGCAGCCTGTCCGGTAGATGTATTCGGCGGTTGGCGTCGCACCGACGAAACTGACCGCCGCGACATCGGGATGTTCCAGCAATCCGTTCACCGCATCCTTGTCGCCCTGAAGGACATTGAAAACACCGTCGGGGACACCGGCTTCTTTGAAGAGCTCGGCAAGCCTCAATGAGAAAGAAGGATCTTTTTCGGAGGGTTTGAGAATGAAAGTGTTCCCCGCGGCGATCGCAATCGGCGCCATCCATAGCGGGACCATGGCCGGGAAGTTGAACGGCGTGATGCCGACACAAACGCCAAGCGGCTGACGAATGCAATAGGCGTCGATACCGGCGCCGACATCCTCGGTAACCTCACCCTTCAGAAGTTGAGGCATGCCACAGGCAAACTCGATAACCTCGATACCGCGAGTGATCGAACCTTTGGCATCGACATGGGTTTTTCCGTGCTCTTCGGTCACAACTTTTGCCAACTCGTCCATGTTGTCCTCCAACAGGGACTTGAGGCGGAACATCACGCGCGCCCGGCTCAGTGGTGGCGTTGCCGCCCAGGACGCAAAAGCCCCGCGCGCAGCCTGAACCGCTGCATCGACCTCGGCCGTGTTCGCAAACGCGACCTGTCTCACAATCTCGCCGGTGGCAGGATTGAACACATTCCCCTGCCGCCCGCTGCTGCTCTCTACAATGCGCCCATTGATGTAATGATTTACAATCTCCGACATAACCTTCTCCCTGAGTCCTATGGCCTTGAAATTCTAGGTTCTGGCTTCGCTTCAGCTCGTTTGCGGAAAGGTGTGCCGCACAAGAACGGGCTGGTTATTTGCCCAGAGACTACCCTAAAGTCCGATACGAGTCGAAAGAGACCAAAGCACAGTGCCTGTACAGAAAACGTTGTTTGCGAAGAAAACATGGAACCTGAAATCTACAGCGAAATCCGCCGCGTGCTGCTCGAATGCGCGCAGAAGGCAACTCCGGTAACCTACCGGGATCTGGTCGTCCATGCGCAGGTGCCGCCACCACACGGCATTCACAAGACAACCTTGGCACTGGAGGATCTGATCCGTGAAGACCACGTCGCGGGCAGGCCTCTGCTTGCCGCGCTCGCGGTCAGCCGTGGCAATCCCGGACTGCCGGGACACGGCTTCTTTCACCTGCTGTCAGAATTGGGCCGCTACACCGGTCCAGAGCGCGGACCGGAAGCCGCGCAGGCTTTCGAACAAGAATTACGAGCCGCTATAGACTATTGGGGAACGGCGCGATCAGAGGATATAGAAAAGGATTCAGGCTCGGCGCGCTAACGAGCCCGCTCAAAGTCGCTTACCAAGATTGACCCGCTCTTCAACGTCGTAGCCCAGACTCTGGTAAAACGCGACCACCCCTGCATTAGACGCCCGGACCTGCAGATTGATCTTGACGCAACCGAGCGCTTCCAGCCGGCGCTCCGCTTCCCGGATCAGTGTGGAACCAAGACCGGAAGCCCGATGGGTTTTGCGAACCGCGACCGCATAAATCCAGCCACGATGTCCATCGTAACCGGCCATGATCGAACCAGCGACTTCGGTGCCATCTACGGCCAACACAAAGAGGTCGGGTTGCGCTTTTACCTTTGCCGGGATCGCAACCTCCGCCGCATTCCAGGGCGGATCATTCGGGAAGGCTTCAAGCCAGAGGCTTTTAACACCGCCAAAATACTCACTCCGGTATGTCAGAAGTTTCATGCTTTCCTCACCCTTCTATCCCCGTCTGCGTTTAGCCCTCCGCAGCAAGCAGATCCTGAACCTCAACAACCGAGGCATATTCGCCATCAAGAATCGACAGGCTTAAGGCATGCACATCTTCCGCTGGCCAGAGTTTGCCATTTCGATCCGTACGGTCGATGGACGCGACAGCTCCCGCGGGCAACAAAACATCGAAACCGAGATTACCGGCCATGCGCAGGGTTGCGTCGACCGAATTTTCAAGCAACACGCCGGTGATGACTAACTGCGTGATTCCCGCCTGCCGCAATTGGGCTTCGAGATCGGTTCCGATAAAGGCCGAGTTGGTCCGCTTCACGACGACGACTTCTCCATCCAGCGGCGTGACCTCGACCTTAAAATCGTTACCTGTCTGACCCGGACGATAGGGCGAATTCTCGTTCTGAGAATCATGACGCACGTGAAAGACCGGTCGGCCCTTGCGGCGCCAGGCGGAGAGCAAACTGGCAATATCTGCTTCCATCGAAGCCTGGCCACGGCGCCCCCAGACCGGCGCATCAATAGCGTTTTGGACATCAATGATCAAAAGCGCAGGTGGCTTGACTTCAGACATTTTGTGAACTTCCCGGTCAGGAACATATTGCGAGCGTAAAGATCAGATCGGCAGCAGGTTATCCGACTTTACCTCCTGCATCACGGCGTAGGTATGCGTTTCGCGAATACCCGGCAGAGACAGCAGAACTTCGGACAGAAACCGCCGGTAGGCTGACATATGTTGAACGCGGGCTTTCAGAAGATAATCCGAACGTCCGGCGATCATGTGACATTCCATGACTTCCGGTGCTCGGCAGACCGCGCTTTCAAAACTGTCGAAGATATCCGCTGTCGTGCGCTCCAACGCGACCTCGACGAACACCAGTAGACCGCGCGACACCTTCGAAGGATCGATCTTGGCTGAAAAGCCGGTAATCATACCCTCTCGGGTCATACGTTTGACCCGCTCGCCGGTCGCTGTCGGAGACAAACCGACTCGGTCTGCCAGGTCCAAATTCGTAATTCGCCCTTCCTTTTGAAGGATGTTGAGAATGTGCCGATCAAAGCGATCCATGGACTTTTCCCCTCCCATATTTTTGTAACGCTGATGCAAACCTCTGTTTCGAAGAGAAGCGAAAGCCCTCTTCTCTCAATATGTTAGAGAGCAATTGATGTTCTTTAATTTTTTCATCTTGAACATTTGCTCCCTAGAGAAAATCACCATCGTATTGATTCGATGTTGAGATTTTGTCGATTGCCCAAGGTTAAACCGAGATAATATCTAAATATACAAAAAAATTAGGGATTTTCTCTATTAAATAGGTCGATAACTATATTTTAACACATTGAAATCGCTGATATTTAGTTATCCTATGTTCCAGGTAGAGTTGACCGTCCAGGCTGTAACTGGCCTGATGAGCAACCAAGGAGCGAAACCGGTCAGCGGATGCGCCTATAGGCCGGAAACAATCAACGAGGAGGTATCATGTCGAACGTGTTCATCGTCGGGTACGACGGAACAAAGGACGGCAGGCGGGCTCTCGACTTCGCGCTTGAACGGGCAAAGTCGCAAAACGCCGCAGTCCATATTGTCTATGTATTGGAATGGTCACCCTACAGCTTCCTGACCCCGGAGGAGCTGGAGAAGCGTCATGCGCGCAGGAAAGAGGAAGTGGAACTTGCTTCCAACCAGATCATGTCTCCGCTTCTGAAAGAACTGGAAGGCTCGGGTGTCACGGTCGAGGGCATCATCCGTTACGGTAAAATTCCCGAGGTCATCTGTGACGTCGCCAAAAAGGCCGGCGCAACGCAGATCATCGTGGGCCGGAACGGTGGCTCGGATATCGCCGCACGATTCTTCGGTTCGGTACCCGGCACCCTGGTTCAGATCGCACCGGTCCCCATCACAGTGGTGCCTTGAGCAACCACTGTAAGATCGGGCCAAAAACTTCCAATAAATGAAGAATTCTTTAGGAGAACATCATGGGGGATATTTGTAACTTCTGGCGTTTGTTAAAAACGCCGGGCCTCGCCGTCGCAGCATTGATAACGCTTCTGCCGTCGACCGTCTGGGCACAAGAAGCGGCAATGGGGATCGATGAAAAAATCAACACGGCTATCGCACCGGTCTCAAACTTCATTGCGTACTACATATTTTACACAGTGCCCGTTGGAGGCACAGATTTCCCGTTGATCGTCGGCTGGCTGGTCATTGCTGCAAGCGTCTTCACACTCTACTTCGGCTTTATCCAGTTCAGGTATTTCGGGCACGCGATCTCACTGGTCAAAGGCGACTATTCCGACCCTGACGATGCCGGTGAGGTCAGTCATTTTCAGGCGCTCGCAACCGCGCTCTCCGGAACCGTCGGTCTCGGGAACATTGCCGGTGTGGCGGTGGCCGTTTCCATCGGTGGTGCTGGCGCCACCTTCTGGATGATCCTCGCCGGTCTGCTCGGCATGGCCTCCAAGTTTACCGAGTGTACGCTCGGCGTTAAATTCCGGAATGAATACGGTGATGGAACTGTTTCCGGCGGCCCGATGTATTATCTGGAAAAGGGCTTCGCACTGAAAAACATGCCGGGCCTTGGTAAAGGTCTTGGGATCTTTTTTGCAATCTGCTGTATCGGCGGCGCTGTCGGCGGCGGCAACATGTTCCAGGCCAATCAGTCCTTCAAACAGTTCGTCACGGTGACTGGTGGCGACGCGAGCTTTTTCGCAGACAAGGGCTGGCTCTTCGGCATCGTTATGGCAGTGGTCGTCGGTGTTGTGATCATCGGCGGTATCAAGTCCATTGCACGGGTCACGGAGAAAGTCGTTCCTTTCATGGCTGTGATCTACGTTGGAGCCGCTCTGGTCATCATTGTCATGAACTATGACATGGTCGGTTGGGCCTTTGGCGAGATTTTCACCGGCGCATTCACCGGTGCCGGCGTTGCTGGCGGTGTGGTCGGCGCTCTGATCCAGGGCTTCAAGCGAGCCGCCTTCTCCAACGAAGCGGGTATCGGTTCCGCCTCCATCGCGCACTCCGCGGTGCGGACCAAGGAACCTATCACGGAAGGTTTCGTCTCTCTGCTCGAACCCTTCATCGATACGGTCGTTATCTGCACCATGACCGCCCTGGTGATCATCATCACAGGAAAACTGGGTAGTGGGTTGACCGGTGTCGACCTGACCTCCAGCGCCTTCGAAAGCGCCTTCTCCTGGTTCCCGTATCTTCTTGCGGTCGCGGTCATCCTCTTCGCGTTCTCGACCATGATTTCCTGGTCCTACTATGGCCTGAAAGCCTGGACCTATCTGGTCGGCGAAGACAAGAAGATGGAGCTGGTTTTCAAGATAGGCTTCTGTCTGTTTGTGATTTTAGGATCGAGCATGACTCTGGGACCGGTCATCGACTTCTCCGACTCGATGATCTTCGCCATGGCGATCCCGAATATCATCGGCCTCTACGTGCTGATGCCGTTTGTGAAGGCTGAACTCGAACAGTACACGGCCAAGCTTGCCTCCGGCGAGATCCGGAAGTTCAAGCACAGCTAAGTTACCAAGAGCTGAGTGAGAAAATCAGGGGTGGCCTTTCGGGTCACCCCTTTTTCATAACTTCAATTGCCGCAGGTCACTTCAGCAAAACCATCGCATTTGTACTGCGCGCAGATCCTACGTTCGCCGATCAGGAAGGTCGGAAAGATACCGCCGATATTGTCGTCTTTTTGCCAGGCGATGGCACGCTTGAAACCCTTGAGTTCGCACCACTTGCTCGCTGCGAGCTCGCCGCAGCCGCCTTTTGCGTTGAGGCAATAGTTCAGGCGGTAAACGTCATAGACGGGAAAGGTAAAAACCTGTTGTCCGGGCGTTGTCGGTTCCGAATCTGCAGACGTGCCGGGCTCTCCTTCGGACTCCGCCTGCGCTGTTTGAATTTGCACCTTGTCAACTCCTCCCTCCGACTTTTTAACCAGCGAGGGACTCTGCTCAGCAGCCTGCGTTGTCTCTTCCGTGAAACGAACAGTTGGCGTGCTGACGCCGCCTGTATCATGCGCCACTGGCTTTGACATCTGCGTTGCCTTCAACGACTTCACAGAAGGTGCGACGGCAACGGTTGTCACGACAGCATTTGCTGATGTCTCTTTAGCCTTCGGCTGAACGGGAAGTTCCGTCATTGGCTCGAGTTTAGCCGTCGACAATCCGGCTTGCGCCGGATTTTCGTTCGCCGCCGCCAGCGCTGCTTTAGCATCAAGTGGTGAGGCTTTCGGCTCATTAAGAACCGACTCACGGTCCACGCTTTTTGCGGCTTCTGCCTCGGCCTTGGAGGCGAGTGCAGGCACCCCCGATTCTGCTTTAGGCGTTCCGGCGCGCTGGAGGTTTTTGCCGGATTCCGGTTTCTGAATAGGCGCGAGCTTTGCTGCTTCCCCCGACTTGATACCGGTCGCGGGTGCAGGAATGGTCGCTTCCGAGACTCTTTGCGCCCAGCCATCGGACGCGACGACGCGGATCGACCGCACCCGGTCCCGGAACAGAAAATTGGACAGTAAAAGATCCCGCCGAATGGAAGCGTCATCGGGTTTGGGGGCGAAGGGCGCATCAATCCGCACCGACTCACCCTGACAATTATCCCCATCGAACAGCACAGCATGAAAACGGCGATCCCGTGCGCGATAGCTCTGATCCAGATCTGAGGGCTGCAACAACGCAATCCTGTCGCTCTTGCGCATATCGGAAAGGCGCACAGAAGCCGCGCCTGCTTTGCCGGGAACCTTGGCGCCCTGCAGATTGACGCAACTCTGACCAACAGCCGCACGTTCACCACCCTCAGACAAGGAAGTCTGAAAGTCCATCGGAACAAAGCGTCGGTCGAAGTTCAGCGATCGTAATATGTTGCCGCATCCCTTGCCGTAAGATCTGCGGCGTTTCATCAAAAGAGCACCCGGTGGTGGCCCGTCTGCACGCCGAAAAAGAACCGCGGAGGCATAGCCCTTCGCACCCGCATCGCTCATTTCATCGATGGCGGACGTACCAGGCATCGCCGGTAAAAAATCCGCCGTAGCGCCCGTCCAGATCAAGTCGGGCTTTTCATCACTGCCGAGCGTTGCCGCGCAACTCTGGTCGCGGGACACAAAGTAGGCATGTCGAAAAAGCGCAACACCCACCGCTGCGCCGGCCTTCAGCGAACGCACCGCCGAAATCTCTTCATCGTCGAGACGTTCGAAATAGGCATGCGAACGGCCCGGCGCCAACACTATGTTTCGCGCAGCACCGGAAAATTCAGGTTCAGCAAATATCTGGATCTCGTAGGGCGCAGGGTCTCCCCGGCCGGTTTCCTGCGCCTGCGAGGAAACCGCTATTGCGGCCACCGCGATGCCGAAAGAAACAGCACAGGTACAGAAGAAACCCGCGCCGGTCCGCCACGTCGTCTTCGAACTCTTGAACATGATCTTGTTGAACCCAACCGGTAAGCCGGCTGAGAGTCTAACCGAAAGCGGGATTTTTTGGTATCCCCCTACAACCCAGGTGATCAGATTCTAGATTGGCCGCTGCACGTAATCGCTGACGTCACGCTGTGTACGCTGATACTCCCCCTCAAAATGAGGGCTGGAAATGATGAAATCCGCGCTCGAGCGATTGCAGGCAAAGATCACATTGTAAAGCGTTGAAAGACGGGTCAGAGCTTTCACATCCACATCGTGGGGCAGTGATGTCATCGGGTCCATGAAGAAGAGCAGCACATCCAGCTTCCCTTCTGCGATCATCGCACCCAGCTGTTGATCGCCGCCGAGCGGGCCGCTCTTGAGCATCGTGATCTTCAAAGACGAACAGCGTTCGGAAATAATCCTGCCGGTCGTTCCCGTGGCCCAGAGATTATGGGGCTGGAGCAAGGCTTCGTTTGACCCCACCCATGCGACAAGTTCCGGCTTCGTCTGATCATGGGCGACCAGGGCAATATTTTTAGCTTTAATGGTGATGGTTCCGCTCCTTCGAAAGCGCAAAAGAAATTGTCGACGTCCCGAGGATTATGAACGCGGCTCCGACATTTCGACGGCGCCCCCGGCATCTTTCCAGGCCGTAAAACCGCCATCAATATGCGCGACCTTCTCCAGGCCCATGCGTTGAACCGTGTGCGTCGCCAGTGCCGAGCGCCAGCCCATTGCACAGAAGAAGACGAGCTTTTTACCCGCGCCGAAGTCCTGATCAAAATACTTGCTGTCCGGGTCAACCCAGAATTCCAGCATTCCGCGCGGGCAGTGTTTTGCGCCGGGCACTTTGCCTTCTCGCCGCAGCTCACGGACATCGCGCAGATCGACGAAGAGAACACCGGGATCATCCTTCATCGCCAAAGCCTCATCGACCGAAAGCGTTTCGATCTCCTTCTCCGCCTCGGCGACCATCTGCGCCACACCGATCTTCAGTGACATGAATTTTCCTGTCGATTTTTATTGCCGGACTCTTCTGGAGAACAAGCTATAGCACGAGGGATCAGAGACTGTCCTCAATCGCCTTTGGTGACTCCAGCTAAACTGGGTCTGCGCTAATGCCCGAGGAGATGCAGCACCACCTGACGCCGGTGGGGCGCACGGCGATGTTCGAAAAGATAAACCCCCTGCCAGGTTCCCAACAGCATTCGCGCATTCTGAACCGGAATGCTGAGCTGGGTCTGCGTCAGTGCCGAACGGATGTGCGCGGGCATGTCATCGGGCCCTTCGGCAGTATGACGATAGAGCGCAGGATCTTCTGCTACGAGCCGACTGAAAAAGGTTTCAAGATCCCGCTGCACGTCGGGATCCGCGTTCTCCTGAATCGTCAAAGATGCAGATGTGTGGCGGCAGAAAAGCGTCAGAAGCCCGTCCTGAATCCCGGTCTCTTCCAGCCAGGCCGAAACCTTGCCGGTGAACTCGGTCAGACCCTGTCCGCTGGTCGAGATCGTTACTGTCGCTAGCGATTGTTCCATGGGATAAACCTACTTGATGGCGACCTATCCTGTCGATGAATCAAGAGGCATCCATGACACCTCCTCCGAAAGACCCGACGCTTCCAACGCCTCAAGAAGACGGTGAGCCCCGCCGCCTGCGATGGGCGCGCGAGCTTCAGGCACTGGCGCAAACCGGTCTGACCTTCTCGAAAGATCCTTACGACATCGAACGCTATCATGCTGCCCGCGCCCTCGCCGTGGAAATGCTGGCGGCAATCGGTGGAGCGGAAGAAGCGGTGATTGCAAAACTCTTCGACAGCGAGGTCGGTTATGCGACACCCAAGGTCGATGTCCGGGGCGCGGTATTCCGGGAGGAACAGGTCTTGCTGGTTCGCGAAGTCGCCGACGGGAAGTGGACCCTGCCCGGTGGCTGGGCCGACGTCAATGCCTCGCCAGGTGAGAACGTCGAACGGGAAATCTTCGAGGAATCAGGCTTTAAAACCAAAGTCACAAAGCTGGCCGCGGTCTACGATCGGCAAAAACATCCGCACGTTCCGCCGCACCTATTTCATATCTACAAGATGTTCTTCATCTGCGAGCTGACAGGCGGCGAAGCAAAGACCAGCATCGAGACCAGCGAGGTCGGTTTCTTCAGCGAAGACAAGCTGCCCGAGCTTTCCCGCGGACGGGTTCTGGAGAGTCAGGTTCATCGCATGTTCGCGCACTGGCGCGACGCAACCTTGCCGACCGAGTATGATTGATCGAAGGCGTTGTATCAGCTTGCAATCCTCGACGTGTTTCACTGCGTCAATCGGCGTTCCACCTTTAATGACTTTGCTGCGCCCGCAGCGTCTCGTATGTTTAAATAGTCGTTTTCCGATCCTCGACGTTCGCCTCCGCGCACATCTTTTTGGAGCGTATTAAAAGCCTGACACCTCCTGACGTATCCCCTTCTTCTGAGCCGGTCGGCTGCTTAAATGGGGCCGAAAAGATAAGGTAGAAAATTGAATGTCCAAGCAAACAAACGCCTTTCAAAAACTACAGCAACTCGCCCAACCCCAGGAATTTCTTAAGCAATTCGCGAAGATAGGAGAGGACGCGAGTCCCACCTCCTGTGCGCAGAATGCAATGGTCATTGCCAAGTATGTCACCAACCAACCCATGACCGGGGGGATGACCGGACTCCAGCCGCTCGGGCGCGGGGGTATGACGGGCGTGCTGAAAAACACAGTCGCCAAGAGCCTGGACACGCCGGTACTGATGTATTTTATGCTGAAGTTCTCAGGTGCCGAAGGTGTCGGCGGCGGCGACCATCATTTCTGCGCGTTCGGCCTTGATGCGGAAAACGTCGTTGTCGCAATGGGATGGCAGGACATTTTTACCTTCGAGGACTGGTTTCGCGATAACGAGCAAGGCGTTTACAAGACCGCAAACTTCCTGTCGCATTTCGAGGGGATAGAATCCGGGAGTACAAAGTCCGTGATCGATCTCTGCGCCTATCTGGGCGTCGTAAAACAGGAGAAATACAGGGGACGAGGCGTGATTTCAGTTCTGACCGACGACCTTTCCGGGTTCAAGCCCAGAATAGAATACGGCTACTATATGGAGCTGCCGTAAGCCTGCCGCGCAGTTTGCATGACCTGCATCGGACCATCCGCAGACTCTTTAAAAAGCCTCCGATAAACGCGCTCGGAAAAACGATAAGCCACAGAAATGTCACAGCACCCCGTCGATAACCGGCATCCGGCTTCCGGCATCGCGGGGTACGGTGATCACAGCTGACCGTTCATGGGACCAGACAGTTCCAAAACTCAATCCGGGCTTACAACCCGGCTGACTGTTCCGCCTCCCATGTCTTCAGTTTTCCCTGGGAGGCCTGGATGCAGGATTTGGCCTTGTCCCGGAAGACGAGCCGGCAGGTGGTCGTCAGCGCTTTCGCCGCTTCGCGATCGTTTTTCCGCAGCAGCAAGTCGATGCGGAAGGGATAGAGGCCGGGCGGCTCTTTGAAGCGCACCCAGGCTTGATCGATCAGGGCATCGGCAGCCTTGATCTTGCCCGAGTCCCGATAGATCCGGATTGTCTCCCGATAAACCTCAAAGGAAGGTTCCGTCCCCTTGAGCGCCCGCTCCAGGTTCAGTCTCTGCTTGGTCTTTTCGCCCTGAAGCTTACGCAGGAGAGCGAAGTTCAGACGCGGCAGCGCCAGCTTGCCTCCGCGGCCCTTGATGGCGACAAAGGCCTTCTGTTGCGCGCCCTTGAAATCCTCAAGGTCAATGTGGTTCCGGGTCTCCCAGCTCGCGCGGTAAATCACCAGGAGCTCATCCACGGAAGGCTGCGCCAGGAATTTCGCCCAGCCGGCCCGGTCAGCCTCGCGCTCGTCGAACTCATCCTCCCGGTCTTCATAGTGTTCATCGATGTAATCGACCAGCATATCCAGACGCTCCTGGGTCTCAGGATGGCGTTCTTCGAGGTCCGTGGTGACTGCATCGAATTCCAGCCGGAATTTCTCAACGAAGTTCAGGAAGGCCTGACCGAAGTCCCGCGTGTTCTCCGCCCGTGCATCCAGTTCCGCCCGCCGGGCCGCGAAAGGATCGGTCTCCACACCCTCAAAGTACTTGAGGAGGCGTTCGAGAAAAACCGGCCCCTGATAGACGTCGTAATCCGTACGCGACATCAGATCGAACGCAAGAAGATCCGCCTCGATCTCCTGGTCCCGCGACCAGCTTGGTGTGAGCGCCGTCTCGGTGAGAAAGAGAGTCGCCTGCGATGCAAACCAGGTGATCAACTGAACCTTCTGCATCTCCTGCTGATTGTTCGCGTCAAACAGACCGTAGGCCGTCCCGAGTTCTACAGCCGAAGCAAGGCCGACTTCAGCGACATTCGCCAGTTTCTCGTTGGTGCTGGCCAGCCACTCGGCATTGTGGTGGTTCAGGATCACATGGGAAATTTCATGCGCGACCACAAAGGCCAATTCGTCTTCGCTACCGACATCGGCGATAATTGAAAGCGGGATTCCGATCACGCCGTCATGCATAGCGCTGGCATCGCCGAGACCCCGCGCACCGGTGACCACAAAGCGGATCGGAACATCGGTGACAGGCTGCACAGCCAGGATCCTGGCAGCAATTTCATTGAGCTTTGCTTCAATGCGTTTCTCCGGCACGACGCCCGGACGAGCCAGCCGGAAGTGAGTCACACCGTCCGTCAGCAGATTGACATCCTGCGGCTTGTAGGCCGTGTCCGTCTCCTCGGCCTCCGTCTTTTTGGTTCCGCTGTAGCCGTCCTCGTCCTTGCCGAACGCCGTGGTCGAGAGATTGCTTCTCTGTGGCGCGGTTTTACTCTCGCGCTCAAGGATCGACATCTGCCAGGGCCCTGCTTCCAGCTCGTCGATCAGCACCCCGTCATCGCCAGGCGCACCGTCGACCTGCCGGTCGAGCCATTTGAAAACATCGGATCTGGCCGCGGGGACCAAACTCGCCATGAGAACCCCAAAGACGCCGAGGACGAACATGCTGCGCAGTGCCATGGAACGCCCAGCGCCGAAACCCCCGCCCCTCATTTGCATGACGCGCCCGCCCCGCGTGAGACCGCGTTTCCGGCCGCGTCCTGTGGGACACTCGCAACCTTTGGACAGGGTGGAAGTCCGGTTTTCACGCCGTTGGTCTTGGCATTCTTCCGTTTGATCCAGACTGTCTCGTTTTTAATTTTGAAAGCATAGCGGCTGTTGGTGGCAGCGATGATCTTATAATCCCCGCCCAAGGTCTTAAGTTCTTTTGCCGAAAGCTTTTTCCAGACTGCCTTGGTTTTTGAGTCCTTATAGAGTTTGATCTTGGATCCGCTGAACCCGGTAATCGTAGGCTCGCCCTGGCTGTAGGCCGGCGGCACAGCGGATAAAAGACTCAAAAACAGAGCGAAAATGACAACCTGAAAACCTCCACGATACCTGTTCCCCATAGCTTCCCCTTCTCTAACGCACGGTTATTTTTGATAAAACCCTCAATAGTGACTTAGACCCCGATTAACGCCTTATGATAGTGTAGCAAATTGTTTTTCTACCTACAATTATTGAATCCCAGGCATGGCGTGAATGTCATCGCGACAGCTCGTCCGGCGGACGCTTGCCCCAACCGCCCAAACCCAGCCAGATCGGAGGCATCAGTCGCCAAAGACGTGGTATGGAGCGCACACCGATCAGACTGAGCAGTCCGACGAAGTTCAGCGCCGCGCCCGGAAAGAGAAAGGTCGTCACCAGAATCAGTTCAATGACGACCACAGCGGCGAGAAACGGCAGCAGCAGCCCGCCCGCGATCCAGATGCCATAAAACCGAAACGCGGCGGTGCGGGTCCGCGCGCGCTCGCCCGCCCGCTCGACCCGCGACAGAAGCATCAGTCCGTATTCCCACAGCGGAACGACGGCAATGAAGCCCAACAGCGTCAGAATGAGTTTGCTCGAGACGCCCCAGATTTCATTTTTCGCGATCAGCTTCTCCGGCCCGCGATAGGTCAGGAGATTGTCGATCGCCATGGCATGGAAGTAAGCGCCGTTCAAAGGCCAGTGCGCCGGCGGCCGGAAGCTGTCTGCCAGACCGGTCAGGTTCTGGGCGTAGATGACGATAGCGCCTTCCAGATCCTCCCGCGTCGCACCGTCGTTGAGAATCTCCGCAACCCGGTAGCTACGCACAGGCGGACAGATCTGCCGCAGGGGCGACTTGAATTCAAACAGGGGGTCCTTGTCGTACTCTTTGACCAGCATCCGCAATCTGGGCAACCAGTGATCGGGCAGCTCTCTGCAGGCATAACGGCCATTCCGCGGAACCTTCGTTCCATCTGCGAGCTGCATTTCGAAACTGCGCGTCGACCAATGCAGATTGAGAAAGTCGACATCAGGATTTTTAAGCACTTTGTCAGGACAGACCTCAGACCCGTAGTTGACCGACGCAAGCCCCCTGACCGCGTCAAAAACACCGCACGCGGCGGAAGGCAGACGCCGGGCGAAGATTTCCCCGGTGTCGGCCTCGTCTTTTCCTCGGCGAAGCGTCAGCTCGAGGTGATTTCTGTCTTGGGTTTCCTCATCCCCTGACCTGTCCACGCCGGTTTCTTCCGATGCCTCTCCCTGCAGCTCCAGAGAAGACGATGGCTGTTCGACATCGCGCAAACAGCGCTGACGTTCTTTCTGATAGTTCCAGAGGGGATAGCGGGTTCCCTGGCGGTGAAAACGGCCGCCGGGCACATCAACCGCACGGGTTCCCGCCCCGTCTGGCACATCCTTCGGCAAAAAGAAGGGAAGGAAACAGGGCGTGGCCGCGAAGAAAAGCGGGATCTCCTTGTCATGGCGGTAAGCGGCAACGGTATCGCCAAGGGAGGCGGAGGCGGCGCGAAAGAAACGCTGGTCATCCGTGCTGTCCCAGGTCCCGGCTTCCTTGCGCGCCTCTTCTTCCTGCAGTTCCTCTTCCCACTCATCCCCCTCAAAACTTCGGTCATCGATGAAGGCAATATCGACAAAGACTGCGGCAGGGTCCCGATCACTAAGCCGGTCCAGCACCCAGGCATGGAAATCGTATCCGACCGGCCAGTTCTCCTCGAAAAGTTCGAGGTCCTCTTCCAGCAGTTCCACGACCACAACTTTTGGCGGCTGGGGTCCCTGCGCGGGATATCTCGAGTCAGACAGTGTGACGCGGTTGTAATTGGCGGCGCGATAGATCTGCTGATAGAGAACATCCGAGTAGTTATCCGCCGCGCTCAAGGCCCCCAGCGGATCAGACTGGCCGGCAGCCAGATAACCCAGGATCGCCAGTAACGTCACCACGACCAGCCGCAGGGGCTTGACCTTCAGTCCGATGTATCCGGCGTCCGCTTCTTCCTCGGGCGAGGGTCCGTACCAGATTTTGACCCGTCTGACACTGCGCAGAGTCACACTAACGAACAGTGCCTGCCCACGGGCGGTCAGATCGCCCTTCTCGATCTGCACCTGATCCCGGTCGACCCAGACCTCGCGGCCATCAAGATCAAAGGCGATCCGGGTCGAAGCCGCATCGAAGCGGCAAAAAGGACGGGTCACACGATAAGGCGGCGTCAGGACATCGCGCGGAAGAAACGATTGGGTTTCACTGGAAGGCTGCGCACTGGCAGGCGCATGATAGAGAGTGACAAAGGGGTTTTTGAATCCGGAGATCTGCCCGAAATCGCGTCCCGGCCCGATCATCCCTGCGCCACCGCACTGCCCGACGGCAGACACTCCGACCGGCCCAAAGCCCGCTCACTCTTCCCCAACACGACCCAGCCTCCCCACAAGCGCGTCAATCGCCTAGTGTGGTGGAACAGAAACGATACGAACTTCTGTTTCACCACATTAGGTAGCGTAGGAAAGTATATTTCTCCCGGCAAGCAGGAATAAAAATACGTAAGCGAATCATCCTGTTAGCTGCGGATTGACACGCGCCGTGAGTGATTTCGGGTCCGTCGCGCTGGCCAACGCTTCCAGGGGGCGTTCGACCGGGACCCCGCGCGGTGGTATAGAAAACAGGCAGATGCTGACCTCTTAGCATCATGCGGAACCTGAAATCAGAGGAGCATGTGGCATGAAACTCTCGGCGAATTTCAGCCTGGCGGAGGCCATCAAATCCCAGACAGCCCTGCGCTGCGGCATCGACAACAGCCCGGACAATACTCAGATCGCCTGTCTGCGAGAGGTTGCGGAAAAGATTCTCCAACCCGTCCGGGACCACTTCGGAACGCCTTTCACACCCTCCTCCTGGTTCCGCTCGCCCGCGCTCTGCACGCAAATCGGCTCCAGGACCACAAGTCAGCACGCCAAAGGACAGGCCGCGGACTTCGAAGTTCCCGGCGTTTCCAACTACGATCTGGCGAAATGGATCACCGAAACCATGGCGTTTGACCAGCTTATCCTCGAGCACTGGAACGCCGCCGACCCCGTCGCCGGTTGGGTTCACTGCAGCTACGCCGGGCCACAAGAAAACCGCAAGGAGGTTCTGCGTTATGACGGCAGAGCATATTTGCCGGGTTTGAAGGCTTGAGGATGCCGGTGAAATCTTTTTCGTTTCGGGCTTGGGTAATCCCGCCCGGCGCCTCAGGTTAGCCGCAAATTACACAGTAAAAACTGAATTCCACCCGCTTAGCGCTACACACGGCCTGCGACAGGTCGATTGCGGAAGTCCAGCTCCCGGCAAGCGCCGCTGATCGCGTAGGGGGCAATTTCTCATTCGAAATGGCACTCGCAACACTAGAAATTGGAAAAGTGCTGTTGCGGATTAAATTACCTCCTGTAACCAACTGTTTTGATTTAATTTTTTATCATTATAATATTTATCAGATTGTCCATTTAGTGGAAACAACGAACCAATAGTAACGGCAAAACATATTCTCTAATCATCACACTCAAAAGATCAATCAATCCAAAGTTAAAATAGTATTTTTCACTTTTTGATACTGGGAATTTTTACCGAAAAAGCACTTTCTGAAAAACTATAGCTCATCATTAAAACTCTTTTAGTTTCTGCAATCTAATGTTGTGTCCAGATTTTCAACAAATGCGCCTGAAAAGTTCAAAGCGCAGCAACGTCGTGCCGGAAGGTTTCGGCGGCATAACGAAGTGGGTGATGAGATGTACAAGAACTTGTCCATACGCTGGAAGATGATGCTTCTGGTGGCGTTGAGCGTGGTGATCCTGGCATCGGTAAATCTCTACGCGAACTTTCAGATCGCCGCGATCGGCTCCGAACTGGAGGAGATCGCCGAAGACGATCTGCCGCTGGCCAACATGGTAACCAAGATTACCATTCATCAACTGGAACAGGCCATTCAGTTCGAGCGCACCTTGCGGTTCGGTGAAGAGATGGTGCTTCATCCGGAAGCCAAAAAATACTTCGATATTGCCAACAAACGATTCCACGAGTTGGCCGAGCAGGTCGACGCTGAAATCCTCAAGGCCGAGGAGCTGGTCGCGAAGTCACAAAGCCATATAACGCACGACGCGACGATGAAAAAGTTCGATGAGGTTCTGGTTGCCCTCAAAAAGCTGGAGGTGGGTCACAAGAGCTACGACCTCCACGCGGATAAGATCATTGACATGCTGAAAGTCGGCAATGTCGACGAGGCGCGGGAAAAGGCGCACGAAGTCGAGGCCGAGGAAGACAAGTTCAATCACGAACTCGAAGAGCTTCTACTTGAAATCGTCGCCTTCACGGAGAAGTCGGCGACGCTTGCCGAGGCGCACGAGCACGAGGCCGAGCGCAATCTCTGGATCGCCCTGGCCCTGGGGATTGTGATTCTTGTGACAGGCGGCATGGTCATGGTTGGTCAGATGCTGCGGCCGTTGCTGCGCTCTGTCGATGCGGTCGATGCGCTCGCTGACGGGGACACGACTATAGAGCTCGTCTCGGATTCGAAAGATGAGCTCGGCCGCCTTGCCACTTCCGTGGAAACCCTGCGTCAGTCCCTGAAGAAACTGAGCGAAATGCAGGCCGACGAGGCCAGGCGCGAGATGGAGTCCAAGGCCCAGATCAAGAAGGAGATGCTGGCCATGTCCGACGCCCTGGATCAGCACGTGCAGGTCGCAGTCGGCGCCATTCGCGACAAGGCCAACAACATGGACGGTCTGATCGATCAGATGAGCCAGGCCGCACAACAGGTCAGCAATCAGAGCACCTCGGTCACGGCCTCGGCGGAAAGCGCGACCGGGAACGTGCAAACGGTCGCGTCTGCCGCGGAAGAGATGTCCGGCAACATCAACGAAATCAGCCGCCAGATCGAGCGTTCGACAAATATCACGGCGCAGGCTGTCGAGGTCGCGGGCACGACCACGGAAAAGGTCCAGGGTCTCACCGACGCGGCAAAAGAGATCGAGGATATCGTAACCCTGATCAACGAGATCGCCGATCAGACCAACCTGCTCGCCCTGAACGCAACCATCGAAGCTGCACGGGCCGGCGATGCGGGTAAGGGCTTCGCCGTCGTGGCTTCCGAAGTCAAGAATCTGGCCAACCAGACCGCGAAGGCCACCGAGCAGATCCGGCAACAGATCGGCGCAATTCAGGGGGCCACAGACGAAGCCGCCACGGCCATCGAGCGGATCGGCGGAACGGTCAACGAGATCAGCGAGATCACCAACGGCATCTCCGATTCCATGAAAGAGCAATCTGCAGCCACCATGGAGATTGCCCGCAGTGTGCAGGAAGCCGCCACGGGCACGCAGGAGGTCTCCAGCAGCATGCAGGAGGCTTCCGCCGCCTCGCAGCAATCCGAGCAGGTTGCGAGCGAGGTCAGCCGTGACGCCAAGGAAGTGATTGGCGCCGTCAACGAATTGCAGACCCAGATCACGGAGATCCTGCGAGAATCAAAAGCCGGAGACCGCCGCGTGTACGAGCGGGTGAAGCAACAGCAGCCTTCGCAGATCCAAGTCCACGGCCAGTGGCGCGAATGCACCATCAAGGACGTCTCCGCCGGTGGCGCGGAAATCGCCGCCCTTGACGGCGTCGCTCAGGGCGATTCCATCAAACTCAAGGTGCCGGGTTTCGGCGAGGTCGACGGCCGCATCATCCGCGCCAGCGATACCTCTCGCGGTATCACCTTTAACCTGGACGAGAAAACCCGCGAAGCGTTGGACCGGCACCTGGTGGGTGGAGCTTCAACAGAAAAAGCGGCACCAGAAGAAGAAGCTGCGCCAGCGGAAGAAGTCGCCGCTTAGCGGCAGGATAAAGACAGAGTGTTAGCCCGGGCGGTGACAGAGGTCGCCGCCCGGCTTTTTTTTGCGTCCGAAAACCCATAGAAAGGGCGCGCACCTTCTGAGGAAATGCTGCGCCTATACGAACAAAGTCCGAACACTCATTTAAATGGGAGGGCGGCCATTTCCGGGGAGTTGGTGCGCCCGGCAGGATTCGAACCTGCGACCCCAGGATTAGGAATCCTGTGCTCTATCCAACTGAGCTACGGGCGCTTAAATGACCAACGGCGCCCGTTATACACAGGGCGCCGGGGTTTGCCTACCGGGATTCAGAAATGTGGCAGGCGTCTGTGAAGCCAGACCCGGCGTTGTCTGCCGCAGGCGTCCGCCCGCCTAAAAGAGCTTTTCGAGCGGCAGATGATAATAAAGCGTGGCGATCTCGGTGCCCGGATTCTCGTCGCCGATGCCGGCGTTGGAGATATGACTGATTGCGATGCCCAGGCGCGAGCGATCTTCGAAGCGGTAGGCCAGTTCCAGCTGAGAGCGGAATTCCAGCGCGCTGTCCAAGTCCAGGCCACTGCCTTCTTCAAAGAAGCCGACGCCGAAATTCGGAGTCAGGACCACGTTCTTGCCGAAATAAATATCGACCAGGACACCTGCCCCGCCCCAGATGCCGCCTTCGCTGGTGGCCTCAATGCCGGCCCAGGGTTTGAAGATCCAGAGCTTCTCATTATGCCGGTACTCCAGACGGAAATCCGCCGCGTCGTCGGCGTCATCGTCCTTGATCGCACGCAGGGCGTCGAAATAGCCGACGCCAACCGAAATAAGTGCGGAATCGTCTTCCCCCGCCATCGCTTCGGAATGCAGTCCGGAGCCAAAGGAAATTGAAATGGCCGTCGCGCAAAAAGCTACAGCCGAAAAGAAACGGCGCCGAAATGACACAGTGGAATCCCCCCAGTTTTCAACCCGACCTCAGAGCACTGCAGCAGACGGATTACGTCGCCGACATGCACCCTTTGAAAGCATGAATTCCTCTGGAAATACAAACCAGAAGATGAATTCAGCTCTAACATAACGACAAGATAGGAATCTTGTAAATGCCCGCAACGCTATGTCGTGGCCTGATTTTACACAACGCTTAGCTCTTTGCATCACACCTGGGGCTTGGCACGCCCGTTCTGTCTGTGGCGGCTTTCGAATTGCTTGAGATCCGGCCAGTTGTTGGCGCGGTTTATGCCCCTGCAGACCAGCCTGCAATGCAGCTCTTTTGCCCGTCATCGGCGAGGATCATTTAATTCCGTCCGCTTTGATCAGGAGCCATCATCCCCGGCCTGCCCAGTGATCCGGAAGGGATTGCCTTCCGGGTCTTTGCCGCCGCAGAGCGAAAGGTCGTGCACCGGGTGTGGCTTGATGTCTCCAAGACGCACGCCACGATCCTTCAGCTCGGCGCTGGTCTCCTGCAATGCCACATCGGTTTCGAAATCCAGACGCGGCTTGCGTTTGCCCCGGTGCAGCGCAATCCGGCAGGCCCCGGCATCGAATTCGATCCAGCCCTTACGCTCCTCGCTGACCGGCAAGCCCAGTTTATCGCGATAGAAAGCCGCCTCTTTCTCGATATCGGCGACAAAAAGCACGATCCGCTGCAGGTTCAAACTCATGAAGGCGGCCCCTGTTTTTCGGTTTTGAGAGTCAGCGCAGTGTTTTAAAGCGCTCCGTTGCGGCGATCAGCGCCTTGCGAATACCCGGCTCCATCGCCGAGTGCCCGGCATCAGGCACGACGATGTAGTCTGCCTCCGGCCAGGCTTGATGCAGTTCGTAGGCCGTGATGATCGGACAGACCACGTCGTAGCGGCCCTGAACGATCACGGAGGGTATGTCGCGAATTCGGTCCAGGTTTTCGAGCAACGCATTTTCAGACAAAAAGATCCCATTGATGAAATAGTGTGCCTCGATCCGGGCGAGGTTCAGCGCCATGGCGTCCTCACCGAAGTTGGCGACGGTGCCCGGGTTGGGCAACAGGGTCGAACAACAGCCTTCGAAGGTGCTCCATATTCTTGCCGCCGGCAGATGTACGGCCGGATCAGGATCGGTCAGCCGACGGTGATAGTTCGTCAGCAGGTCGCCGCGTTCATCTTCGGGAAGAAAACCCGAAAACCGCGCCCATTCCTCCGGGAAAATCATGCGCATCCCGTTCAGGAACCACTCGATCTCAGAGGGACGGCCAAGGAAAATACCGCGCAGGATCAGCCCGCGGACGGATTGCGGATGAGCCTGCGCGTAGGCCAGCGCGAGCGTACTGCCCCAGGAACCGCCGAAGACCACCCAGCGCTCAATTCCCAATTCCGCCCGCAGCGCCTCGAGATCCGCTACCAGATGCTGAGTGCTGTTATCCTGGAGCTCGCCCTGCGGCCTGGAGCGCCCGGCGCCACGCTGATCGAACACGACGATGCGGTAGTCCGAAGGATCAAAAAAGCGGCGATGATCCGGGGCCGCCCCCGCGCCCGGCCCGCCGTGCAGAAACACGACCGGCGTGCCGTCTGGATTGCCGCAGGTTTCCCAATAAATCTCATGCAGGTCGTCAACCGCCAGATGCCCGTTGTCGCCAACACTGATCGTGGGGAAAAGCCCGCTCACCCGGCCTGGACTGTCAGCTGTAGACATCATTTTCCCGTACAAGCCCTTCTTGCCATGACGATTGTTGTGCGAACGCAGCCCTCTCACATCGGAAGCGCCCGAGTATGGTGGAACTGGGGATTCACCCTGAAGCTCGCCCTTAGTTTATCGCGTTGCCGCCCGGGGTAAAAGCCGCAGACGCGCGCTGTCTCAGGAAGTACGGGATTTTACTAATATTCAATTCGTGGACTCCTGAAATTCATGACCTAAACTGCGCCCATGCCTCGACTCGCTCTCACTTCAGCCAGGTGCCAACTGACGGCTCTCCTTTTGGGTCTCTGCCTCGTCGTTTCGGGGGTGCCCACAAGGGCTGAGGTTCCGCCGGATGGCTTCGAGGCCGGCGGAAGCGTCAGAGTGGCCAAGGTACTGGACGGCGTCAGCCTGGAGCTGGAAGACGGCAGGATCCTGCGGCTGGACGGGCTTCAGGCGCCTTCGATCCCACCCTGGTACAAAAAGCAGGCGATCTGGCCGCCCAGCGGGAAAGCCAGGGTCGCTCTCGGGAAACTGGTGCAGGATGAGACCCTGCAGCTTTCATTCGATCAACGCCGCAGCGACCGCCATAACCGGATTCTGGCGCAGGTGACCGACAGTCAGGGCCGCTGGCTGCAGGGCGAACTGCTGCGCCGGGGTCTGGCAAGGGTTGAGGGTGCGCCCGACAATCGCGCAGCCCTTGGCGAAATGCTGGCCCTTGAAGCAGCCGCGCGGGACGCCGGGCGCGGGCTCTGGGCCCATCCCTACTATGCGGTCAGGCGTCACGATGCCCTGGAGGGAAATCTGGGCCAATTCCAGTTGGTTGAGGGGCGGGTCTTGAAGGTGGCAGTCGTGGGCGGACGCGCCTATCTTAACTTTGGCGAGGACTGGCGCAGCGATTTCACCCTGGTGATCGATCCCGCGCAGCGCCGGCGCTTTGAGGCCGCAGGCTTCGAGGCCGCGCAGTATGAGGGCCGCCGCGTGCGGGCGCGCGGCTGGTTGGAATTTCGTAACGGTGTGACGATTAATATCACGCACCCGGAACAGATTGAGGTACTTGAGTGATGATCTTCTCCCGATCGCGTGCAGGTTTGGCGCGCATTCTGACTGCCTCGGCGATGCTGGCCTCCATGGTTGTTCTCAGTGGCTGCGAGACCTCGCCGGCGACCGGCGAATCCTTTTTCACCGGCGGCCTGACGAAAGACAAGGAAGCCTCGCTCGGCGCGCAGGAGCACAAAAAAATCCTGCAACAGTTCGGTGGGGCCTACGATGATCCTGAACTCTCCCGATACATCACCAGTCTTGGCAATCTGCTGGTCAAGACCTCGGAGACCCCCAACGACAAATTCACCTTCACGCTCCTCGATTCTCCCGTGGTCAACGCTTTCGCCCTGCCCGGCGGCTATGTCTATCTGACACGCGGCCTGCTGGCCCTGGCCGACGACGAGGCGGAGATTGCCGGTGTTACGGCCCATGAAATCGGCCATGTCACGGCACGGCACGCGTCGCAGCGCTATGGACGCGCAACCGCCACCTCTATCCTGGCAACAGGTGTCGGCATTCTTCTGGGGAGCCAGGAAGCCGCGGCGGCAGCGAACCAGGTTGGTGCCATGGCTCTGCAGAGCTATTCCCGGGATCAGGAGTTCCAGGCCGATCTGCTGGGTGTCCGCTATCTCTCACGCGGCGGCTTCGAGCCGGAGGGTATGGCCGATTTTCTGACCAAGCTGCAATCCGACAGCCGCCTGAACGCGAAAATCGCAGGCAATCCGGAGGCCGCCGACGAATTCAATATCATGCAGACCCACCCGCGCACGGCAGATCGTATCCAGCGCGCGATTGCGCAGGCCGGTGAGAAACCGGTCAAGGACCCGATTGTCGGGCGCGATGTCTTTCTCGCGAAGATCGACGGCATGATTTATGGTGACGGCCCCAGTCAGGGCTTCACCCGGGGCCGCGAGTTCCTGCACCCGGAGCTGCGCTTCGCCTTCGAGGTCCCGCTGAAGTACCGGATCATCAACCGGCCTGACAAGGTCATTGCCCAGCACCCGGACAGCTCAGTGATCGTGTTCCAACAGGGGTCGAAGCCGGCCAATCTATCCCTGAGCGAGTACCTGAGAAGAGGCCCTGGCGCAAAGCGGTCACTGCAAAACATCGAGCAGATCGAGATCAACGGCATGGATGCGGTCACCGCCCAGACAAGGGTCGAAGGCCCGCAGGGCGAGCACGACTGGCGCTTTACCACGATCCAGTACGACGAGAAAACGCTCTACAATTTTCTCTTTGTCACCCGCCCCGAGGCGACGGGTGCGCAGGCCCTGGGCCTGAAGCGGACAACCTACAGCTTCCGGAAACTCAGCGCGCAGGAAGCCGGCGAGCTGAAACCGAAACGCCTGCGGATCTACACAGTGAAGGCGGGCGATACGGCGACGAAGATCGCTGAACGCTTTCCCTTCGAGGATTTCAGGCTGGCGCGCTTTGCGACCCTGAACGGACTGGATCCGAAAAAGCCCCTGAAAGCCGGTCAGAAGGTAAAGATCATCGTGCAGTAAATATGTGTGTTTGCTGTTCCGGGCCGCACTCCTCCCGACCACCCAATGACATTATGCTGTGGGTGGCCGGGAGGAGTGCGAGCCGGAGCCGTTTCTTCAAACTGAAGTCTAGACTTCAGCGATCAGGTCGTCGCTGACTTCCACCCGGCGCAGCATGGCGCTCTTGAGTTTGGAGAGCGCGCGGCCCTCGAGCTGGCGAACCCGCTCCTTGCTGACCCCGAGCTCACGGCCCAGTTCCTCCAGCGTGGCACTTTCCTCGGTCAGGCGCCGCGCCTTGACGATCCGCTGTTCGCGCAGCGGAAGCTCTGAGAGGGCCTCGGTGATCCAGCGGCTCCGGGTTTCTCCATCTTTGTAGGAGATAATCAGGTCTTCCGGGTTCGGGCGTTCGTCGACCAGAAAGTCCTGCCACTCGCTTTCACCGTCTTCGCCGATAACATGATTGAGCGAGTGGTCCATTCCGGAGAGCCGTTGCTCCATGGATTCGACTTCATGGAGACCGACAGACAATTCGGTTGCGACCTGAGCCCGCCCGTCGTCGTCGAAGCCACTACCGCTTTCGTCTTCGATCCGGGCGCGCAGGCGGCGGAAATTGAAGAACAGCGTCTTCTGGGCAGCAGTCGTTCCCGTCCGCACAATTGACCAGTTGCGCAGGACAAAATCCTGGATCGCCGAACGAATCCACCAGCTGGCATAGGTCGAAAAGCGGATCTCACGGTCTGGATCGAAGCGGGCCGCCGCCTGCATCAGACCGACCGAGCCCTCCTGGACCAGATCGCTGATCGGCAAGCCATAGTGCCGGTAACGGGTGGCCGTCGAGACCACAAGGCGGGTGTAGGATCGAATCAGTTCATGGAGCGCAGCTTCATTTTTGTCATCGCGCCAGGCCCGTGCGAGATCGAATTCGTGATCCCGCGCCAAAAGAGGCTCGGACATTGATTTCCGGATGAAGCGTGTCTGCGCGCGATGAGTCTCTGCGTTTTCGAATCGCGCCATAACGGCGGTACCCCTCGGTGTTTTCTAACGGCACAAACCCTGTACGCGGGCCGGACGTAGATGGATCACCAAAACAACAAACAGCGCAGCTATCTACTTATAAGAGTATAAAAGCACAGAGTTCGCGTCAGTGCGAACTTTTTTGTGTTAACATCATGTCAGGCGATGCAAGTAAATCAGTAGAACGCGCCTCAGATCAGGCAAAGATGCACCACTGTCAGAAGGCGTTATGACGAGGGATTGTGTCGATATTTCAACGCAACGGCATATCGAATAAACAGCCGGACAAAGGCTCAGACGAGCCCGCAGGCGCGTGCGACGCTCGAGTCGGCGTGCCGAGGCCGCTATCTCTGACCGGCTTCAGACTTTAGATCCGGTCGTGATTCCGCGATGGTTTTCAGGCCTCGAGAGTCTCGATCACATCGCCCTCGGGGCTCAGACAGGCCGCCATGAGAGGCCCACCGAACCCGCAGCCGGCATCCAGCGTGACGGTATAATCGCCGGTTTCCAGGCCCGGGTGCGCGGGGTCGTAGCCACGCACAATGCGCTGAAAGTCTCCGTAAGGTTCGCTCAAGCGTGCGAAAGCGGCTGAACTCCACCAGAAACTGTCCTTTTGCGTTTCCAGCGGCCGGGTTGGATCCAATCCGGTATGAACGAACAAGAGCCGGCGGTCCGAGGTGTAGGCCGCACGGCGGATTTCGTTCATGATCTGGTAGTGGCCGGGATTGTCCTGGATAGCGCTGCGCAGTCGCCCGGTCCAGCGGGTCAGCTGCAGAGGACCGGACGCGGCCTCGCGCAGTCCTTCTTTAGCACTGGAACCGTAGGCTTCGAGTGTCGCATCAACGCCCTGATCCAACATCCAGGAGAGAACGCCACGCGGGTCGCTGGCGAACTGGAGCTGCAGCAGCTTCTGCCACATCTCTTCCTGACCGCCACGCAGAAAAGCAATGTCTTCCGGGAAGTTCTGATGAAGGGCCAGGAAACCCCGGCGGAATTCGATGACGTGATCAAGGGTCTGGCGGATTCTGTCGCCTCGGCCGATCAGATTGCCCAGATAGACAACCCGGTCGCCGCGCCGTAGCCGGCCCTCAAGCTGAGCATGCAGGCGGTCGAGGCGATCTGCGTCGCCGTGAACCGAAGAAATCGTCCAGATTCTCCGCGCCGCGCGTAAAACCGCAAATTTCTGCCGATCGCGCATGATGGCGGCAGATGGCCTCCTCAACCACTATAAGGGAGCGCGCAACCGATAAAGGTTAGAGCCGCACCAACGAGCCAAAATCAACAAGCAAATATACCCCCATGGGATATCAACCTCAGGTTACCCCGATTCGATCACGCCATGAACAGCTATTACTCGTACAGGCTCAGGCCGCTGTGAGCAACTCTTCCAGCTTCTGTGTCGCTGCTTCTTCGTCAATTTTTTCAACAGCGGCCAGTTCACGTGCCAGACGGTCTAAAGCAGCCTGATACATCTGCCGTTCGCTGTAAGACTGGTCCGGCTGGTCTGCGCTGCGATGCAGGTCACGTACGACTTCGGCAATAGAGACCGGATCGCCGGAATTGATCTTGGCTTCATATTCCTGCGCCCGGCGGCTCCACATGGTGCGCTTTGCACGGCTGCGGCCCTTGAGAGTGGTCAGAGCGGAATCCATCATCTTGCGGCTCGAGAGCTTCCGCAGACCCGATTCATGCGCCTTGTTCACCGGAACCCGGAGCGTCATCCGGTCTTTTTCGAATTTGATGATGATCAGTTCGAGGGTAACGTCAGAAATTTCCTGGGTTTCAACACCCACAACCCGGCCAACGCCGTGGGTCGGGTAAACCACGTAATCGCCGGTCCCGAATTCACTCGATTTCGCCATTTCGTGTTCTCGTGCTCCGTCTGTTTTCCGCCCTTGCACTACCTGGGCAACTGCGCCCTGACCGCAATTCTAGAGGTCAAGAGCGGCGGGTGCGGATGTGCGGCGCTGAACGGCATGACAGATAGTCGCTGTCTCACGCCGTTTTCCTTCACATGCAAAAGACAACCCCGCACAAATCGGCGCCAAATAGCACCGAGTGTCGAGGTTGGTTTGCCACACACGCAATCGCCATCAATGTGTAGCAAATACTTTATACTATATTTGAGCCGCCAAAACAACTGTTGCGCCGCAACATAGCCCGGTCTTTTCTGCAAGTCTGCTATGCCCGATGCTACTAAGCAGTGCACGCGCACACCAGAAAGGAGAATAATTTTCAGGTATTTACACGCGGAGACTCAATAATCAACCGTCGGTATTGCCCGGCGCGGCGCTGAAGAACTTCTCAAACTTGCCCGTTTGCTCTCGATATGTGTCCGCATCGGCCGGCGCATCGCCCTTGCGGGTAATATTCGGCCAGGTTTCGCTGTATTCGCGGTTCAGCTCCAGCCACTTTTCGGCCTCGGTGTCGCTATCGGGCAAAATCGCCTCCGGCGGGCACTCCGGCTCGCAAACACCGCAGTCGATGCACTCGTCGGGATGAATGACCAACATGTTTTCACCTTCGTAGAAGCAGTCCACCGGACAGACTTCGACGCAGTCCATGTATTTGCACTTAATGCAGGCCTCGTTCACGATGTAGGTCATCTTTTATCTCCTCGCCAACGGCACATTGGGGTCCACAATCCCGGCGCCGTATCCTTCTCCACGTTAGTAATCACTTGAACAACCGGCCTTACGCTCTGCGCAAAGATCCGGGTTCACCTCAAATCAGCGTGTCACGCATCAGCCTGGCCCAGACGGGCCAACGCAGCCTGACGTGCCCGACCGCTGTCATAATCAGAAACATGCAGCAGACCGGCAAGCCTTCGCATCAGGCTCGCTTCAAAATCATGCAACTCACCGTCCGCATAGGCCACTTCCCACAGCATCTCGACCAGCTCGATACGTTGCTCATTGTCGTAGGAATCGGCAATGACGCGGGTAAATCCGAAAAGCTGGTTCGACTCAGTGACCTGTACTTTGGCCTCTTCGACCAAGGCCGTGACTTCGCCCTCCGAGAGTTCAAAGCGTGCGGTGAGCAGGCGCTCAATTGTCGCGCGCTCGGTATCGTCGAAGCTTTCGTCCATCAGCGCGGCCTCGACAAGCAGGGCCGCCGCCGCAACCTGAAGACCGTCCTGGCCCTTGTCGGCAGCCAGTCCGCCATCATCTTTGCCCAGAAACAGGGCTTTCAATTTCTCGATCACCGGCTTTTCCGCCCTTTGACCTGCAAGCACGCGCGTCGCATCACCCGTGAGATCGCGCAAGCGTTGACGAGAGCCCGATCAAAGCAACGCTGTAGCAGCGAAAACCTAAAATCTGTCTCTCTTTCATAGAGTTAGAGGGCGACCCGCGCTCTTCCGCGCCTCAGTTAAGAAGGATCGTGCTCTAGTCGAGCGCTGTGCGTATCATGCGCAACCTCGTCGTTGCAACCCTTGGCAAAGTAGGGCTTATCAAACGTGACAGAAAGTGAACAGACAGCAGACGCCCGGCGGTTCTCGCCCGCGACACAACGCAACCGCGAACCCTTGCTGAAGGTGCTCGCAGAGGTGCTGCCGGAAAATGGCCGGGTGCTTGAAATCGCGAGCGGTACCGGCGAACATGCGGTCTGGTTTGCGCCGCGCCTTCCCGGTCTCCATTGGCAGACGAGCGATCCCGACCCGGATCTGCGGCAATCTATCGCATCTCATGCGGCCCATGCCGGTGTGAAACTGCCAAACCCTCTGGACATTGACGTGACTCGCGGGGACTGGGGCACAACCGAGGATCCACTGGAGAAGCTGGATGCCATTTTCTGCGCAAACATGATCCATATCGCGCCCTGGTCCGCGGCACTCGGCCTACTGGATGGCGCCGCAAGGCATTTGAAATCCAACGGACAGCTCTGCCTCTACGGTCCCTACAAGCGCGACGGCGATCACACCGCCGCCTCCAACGCGGACTTCGACCGCTCATTGCGCAACCGGGATCCCGCGTGGGGCATTCGGGATCTGGAGAAGGTCAGCGAGGAAGCCGAAGCGCGTGGACTTCAATCCTCGCAGGTGGTGGAGATGCCCAGCAACAATCTCACGGTCATTTTCGAGCGTGCCCCTAAGGGAGAGTTCTGAAGAGAATCTAGTTCTCGCGCAGACGGTCCGTAAGACGACGCTCGCGTTTTGTCGGGCGTCCGCTCCCGGGCTCCCGGGATGCCACACCTGCATCGCTATCGCTGCTTTTCTTCGGGGCCGCACTCGGCGGTGCAAGATCTTCATAGAGCAGGACGGCTTCGCGGGCCGGGCCCCGGCGGACGCCAAGGGCGAGAATCCTGATGACGCGAACCTGCTCCCGAAGAGGAAAGGTCAGGACATCCCCGGCGCGGACCATGTGACTGGCCTTGCCGACGATAGTCCCTCCTATCCGCACCCGGCCGGTGCCGCAAAACTGCGTAGCCAGACTGCGGGACTTGAAAAACCTGGCGAACCAAAGCCATTTGTCGACCCGCAAGGCCTCGGCTTCTCCCGTCACGGTTCCAGTCTTGTCGTCCTGCATCCGGCCCATCGCGGCCTACTTGCTGAAGGACATATTACGCAGAACAGCGAAGGGAGAATCCGGGTCCATGCGCGCGGGCTTGGCACTGCGCTTACTGCCCGCGTTGTTACCGCTGGATTTGTTAGGTGCTGACTTGTTGGCACTCGATTTGCGATTCTCCGACTGGGACGGCCCACCCCGGTTCCGCCGCGATGGCTTCGCACGAACCTCCCCGGCCTCGCCCTCAGCCGAGTGTGAGGCGACGGTCGACTTAGACTGTGCCTTCCCTGCCCCGCGCCTCGAAGACTTACCCTCTGCCTTACCTTCCTTGGCGGCATCGGGTTTTCTGGTCCTCCGAACAAAGCTCACGGTACCGTCTTCCGTGCGGCTACTCTGGAAGCGGATCGCGGGCAGCAGAATCTCGAGCACGGCCTCGTCACATTTCCCGCGCGATTTCAGGCCGTCGGTAAGCGTGAACGCGCCTTCTTTGACCAGCTTATGGGCTTCATTCGAGACTCGCTCCAGGGCATCCGCCTTCATCAGAACAGCATCGCCGGCCCGGTTCGCAAAACGGCGATAGCCGATCGCCTGAAAGAAACGCGCCGAACGCCGGTCGCCCCGTGACAGCATACCGTCCGCAGGCAAATTGAAGTCCGCGTCCTTGCGCGGCGCAGGCTCGGGTGTTGCGACCGGTGTGGCGTCGGACGCCGCATCGGCCTCCACAGAAACTTCAGCGACGGTCTCTTCGGGGACCGGAGCTTCAGAAACTGCTTCGGAAGGAATGGCAGCGACAGCTTCGTCGGCAACTTGGGCAGCCTCTTTTACTGGGGCAGCCTCTTTTTCAGCAGACTCCTCAGGCGCCTGCTCTTCCACCACCGCAGCATCCGGTGTCACAGCAACCTCAGGGCTTTCAGGAAGCTTCAACGGCGGCCCCTTGAGGTCGGCCATCGCAACTCCGGCAAAGGTCCCCCAGAGAACGGCACGCAAGCCGGCAGTCTTGGGATTGAGCAGGGCCGGCATGAAAATACTCTCCCGCCCGATCCGTACACCCAGATCCGACAAGGCCTTGCGATCGGTTTTCGAGAGATCTGCGATCTGGCGGGCAACCGCGTGGCGGGGAATCAGGCCGAGCGCCTCGATCATCTGGTAGGCAACCCCGCGGGCCGCTCCGCTCAGTTCCGAAGTATCGAGACCAAAGAGCGGTTTTAGCTGCGCCCGCAGATGCCGGTTCAGCCAGGCCACAAGACGTTGACGCAAGCGCTCACGTCCCGGCCCGTCCAGATAGTCGCTTGATTCGACCTCGACACTCGGCGTCAACACCGTCTCACCGGCGGTGATGCGGCCAACATCGGCCCCCCGCCAGGTCAGATTGCCCTCCCGGTCCAGCAGAAAACTGCCGTCGTTGTCCTGTTCGAACTTCAGGATACGTTGCGGGATCTCGGTCGCAAGAACGTCGCGCACTGCCGCGAGCGACGCGCGCGCGTGATCAGGCGACACTGCCTCGTCGAGATCGAAACGGAAACCGCGTAGCCGGCCGAGCGATTCACCCTCAACCATAACTTCACCGCTGGCGACGATTGTAGCCAATGGTTTTACTCCCTCATTGCGTCGCGCAAGTACCATTGCGCGCTTATCGACAAAACGTTGTGTCAGGCGTTCGTGCAGTGCATCGGACAGACGGTCTTCGATCGCCCGCGCCTTCTGCTGCCATCCCGCGGCGTCTTCCAGCCAGTCACCGCGGTGCGAAATATAGGTCCAGGTTCTGATATCTGCAATTCTGGAAACCAGGGAATCGATATCGCCGTCAATCCGGTCGATGCGTACAATCTGCGCGGCGACCCAATCGTCAGGCAGACGGGCGCCGTCTGAAGCAAGATATTTGAAGATCCGGCCAAGGAGTCGGCTGTGATGATCCGACAGTATCTTGCGGAAGTCCGGGACCTGGCAAACATCCCAGAGCAAGCGCATCGCGGCGGGATTCCGCGCAAGATCCACAACTTCTTCGTCCTGGCCCAGGCTGATCAGGGCAGCAAGGTCTTCTGCATCCCGGACTCTCAGCATCTCGGGCATGGGCGGGCGTTGCTGAAGGCTCTTCTGCAATGCCCTGGGACTGCTCATATCCAGTGCCCGGTTGCGCCAGACAACATGGCGCAGCATCTCGAAGTCGTGGGTTTCCACCACCTCAATCAGTTCGGGAGGTAGAGAACCGGCGTCTGCCGTGGTGCCAAAGGTGCCATCGTTCATGTGACGTCCTGCGCGTCCGGCAATCTGGCCAATCTCGGCAGCGGTCAATTGCCGCGGAATGCGGCCATCAAATTTGCGCAGCTTGGCGAAAGCAACGTGATCAAGGTTCAGATTAAGCCCCATGCCGATTGCATCGGTCGCAACCAGATAATCGACCTCACCGGCCTCAAACATGCCGACCTGTGCGTTCCGGGTCCGCGGGCTTAGCGCCCCTAGAACCACAGCCGTTCCGCCCCGCTGTCGGCGCAGCAATTCGGCCATGGCGTAGACATCCGTCGCGGAAAAGGTGACGACAGCCGAGCGTGGCGGCAGGCGCGTAATCTTCTTTTCACCGGCATAGCTGAGCTTTGAAAACCTCGGCCGTTGTTCGAACACCGCCTCCGGAACCAGTTTTTTCACCAGAGGCCGCATGGATTCAGCCCCGAGAAACATTGTCTCGTTTCGGCCACGGGCATGGAGCAGGCGGTCTGTGAAGACGTGTCCCCGCTCGGCATCGGCGCAGAGCTGGATTTCGTCTATGGCCAGAAAATCAACAGCGCGGTCGACCGGCATGGATTCAACCGTGCACATGAAATAGCTGGCGCCCGGCGGCACGATCTTCTCCTCACCGGTCACCAGCGCCACTTTGGAGGCACCTTTGATCTTTACGACACGGTCATAGTTTTCACGGGCAAGCAATCGCAGGGGAAAGCCGATCATCCCGGAGTGATGCCCAAGCATGCGTTCTATGGCGAGATAGGTTTTGCCGGTGTTGGTCGGGCCTAAAACAGCGACGACCCGGCTATCGGAACGATCAAACATGGACAAAAGATCGTTCGCGCTGCGCCGCGATGCAAGGGCGATATGAAGAGTCTCAAAGATTTAACCCGGCTTGAGATCTCATAAACCGGGATTCACACGGAAATTATGATCCGGAGGTGTCTTCCACCAGGGGAACAAAGGCGACCGGAATAAGGCGGAGGCTGTCGCATCCGCCGTCATTGTCTTTGGTGATCAGGCAAAGGTCCGTATCGGGTTCCGAGAAAAGGCGCCGCCGGAAGGGAGGTACATCATTCACGTCGCCCCCTTTCTTTCCGACGCCATCGGGGCTTTTCTGCGCCCTGACCTCAGGCACGATCATGCGACCGCCCGGCGCAAGCTGTTTCAGGAGGTCAGCAACGACCCTGGCGTTGGTGGTCGCCGTAACCACGATAGCGCTGTAGGGCGCGTGCTCGGGCCAGCCTTTCGCGCCGTCTCCCGTCTTTATGTGGATCGCCTTGCCGTACCCCAGGTGCCCCAGGCGTTCCTTGGCGGTGAGGGCCAGTTGCGCGACGCGTTCGACTGAATAAACCTCGGCGCCCAGCTCCGCGAGTACCGCCGACTGATAACCGCAGCCAGTCCCGATCTCCAGCACCCGGGCTCCCGGCGTGACGGCCGCAAGCTCACTCATGACCGCGACGATGAAGGGCTGGGATATGGTTTGCCCGTGCCCGATCCGCTGAGGCCGGTTCGCATAGGCCAGGTGCTGGCTTTCTGGCGGCAGGAAACGATGGCGGGGCACTTTTTGCATGGCCTTGATGACCGACGGCGACAAGCCCTCCAGCCCCAGATACGCGGCTGTCGCGTCGACATCCGCAGCAACCTCGCGCAGCAGTGCGCGGCGTTCCTCGGTCCGGTCTTCGCGGGACGCTTCCACGCCTGAACACTCCCTATAAGGTGCAGCCGGGCTGTTCGCAGGACTTGCAACCGCAGCGCCATTACGACATATGACTCTTTGCTGTCCTGATTCTGAGATCCGCAGTATTGAATTTCAGAACCGGAACACTAAACAATTGATTCGCACCTGGCACAACAGCCGGTCGCGAAGAAACTGGACCTCAAGACACCACAGAAGACCACTGGAATAGAGTTTATGTCGGAAGAGAAGTTAAGCTTTCAGGCTGAAGTCTCGCGGCTTTTGGATATCGTCGCGCACTCCCTGTATTCGAATAAGGAGATCTTTCTCCGGGAGCTGATCTCGAACGCCTCGGACGCCTGCGACCGCGCGCGCTACGCTGCGCTGACGCAACCCGAGCTGACGGCCGATGACCCGGACTTCAGGATCGATCTGGCCCTCGACAAGGACGCCAAGACCCTGACCATCTCGGACAACGGGATCGGCATGAGCCGCGAAGACCTGGTGGAGAACCTGGGAACCATTGCGCGTTCGGGCACGGCAGCCTTCATGGACCAGCTCGACAGCAAGCAGGACGGCACCAACCTGATCGGCCAGTTCGGCGTCGGCTTCTATTCCTCCTACATGGTTGCGGACAAGGTCTCCGTCGTCAGCCGCAAGGCGGGCGAGGATCAGGCCTGGTCCTGGGTCTCCGACGGTCGCGGCGAGTTCACCATCGGTGAAGCCGAAGACGCACCGAAACGCGGTACCCGGATCACGCTGCACCTGCGCGACGACCAGCAGGAGTTTGCAGATCCCACGCGTCTGCGCACCATCGTCAAAACCTACTCGGATCACATTCCGATCCCGATCTCGCTGAGCGAGGGCGACAAGGAAGCCGAGGCGCTGAACACGGCCTCAGCCATCTGGACCCGTTCAAAGTCGGAGATCACCGACGAACAGTACACCGAATTCTATCATCACGTTGCCCATGCCTTCGATGAGCCCTGGGAACGCATGCACTTCAAAGCCGAAGGCATGATCGAGTACACCGGCCTACTGTTCATTCCAGCGAGCAAGCCTTTCGACCTCTTCCATCCGGACCGTAAGCACGGCGTGAAACTTTATGTGCGCCGGGTCTTCATCACCGACGACTGCGCGGAGCTGATCCCGCCCTATCTTCGTTTCCTGCGCGGGGTGATCGACACCGAAGACCTGCCGCTCAACATCAGCCGCGAGATGCTGCAGCATAATCCGCTGCTGACCAAGATCCGCAACGGCGTTGCGAAACGCGTGGTCTCGGAACTGACCAAGAAGGCGGAGAAAGACCCCGAGGCCTTCGAGAAATTCTGGAACGACTTCGGCGCGGTGCTGAAGGAAGGCATCTACGAGGACGACGGTCAGCGTGCCGGTTTGCTGAAGCTCGCGCGCTTCCGCTCCACCACATCAGAGGGCACGACCACGCTGGCCGATTACATCAGCCGCATGAAGGAAGGTCAGGACGCGATCTATTACATCAGCGGTGCGGATGCGGAGAACATCAAGCGCAGTCCGCAGCTCGAAGGCTTCGCCGCGAAGGGCGTCGAGGTTCTGCTGTTCAGCGACCCGGTCGATGAATTCTGGATCACGTCGATCCCGGACTTCGAAGGCAAGGCCTTCAAGTCTGTCACCCGCGGTGGCGCAGATCTCAGCAAGATCGGCGGCAGTGACAAAGACGAGAAGGACAGCGAAGAAGAGAGTTCAAGCGGCGACAACAATGTCGATTCCCTGATCGCCTTCGTAAAACTGACCCTCAAGGATCAGGTCAAGGATGTCCGCGCGTCCGAGCGCCTGACCGAGAGCGCCGTCTGTCTGGTCGCCGATGAAGGCGACATCGACATCAATCTCGAGCGAATTTTGAAACAGCACAATCAGCTCGACACCAGCGCGCAGCGGGTGCTGGAGATCAATCCCAAGCACAGTCTGGTCAAGGCCCTCGCCGGTCGTATCGGACAGGATGGCGCCGGAACCGAACTGGAAGACGCCGCTGGGCTGCTGCTTGACCAGGCCCGCATTCTCGAGGGCGAGACCCTGCCGGATCCGGTCGCCTTCGCGCGCCGCCTTTCCGGACTGGTCGAGAAAGGCCTCGCGTAACGCAGAAAGAAAAACCGGGATGGCTCGTGAGAGCACATCCCGGTTTTTTTTGTTCGCTGTTATCCGCGCTGATTTATGATGGTGCGCCGTCCAGTTCCATCAGGGCAGCGCCGAGAATACGACCGACACGCCCCTCCTGCACGATGATCGCGCAGCCGCCGCGACCCTCGGCAATGGCATCGGCCAGGTCGACGGAGAGCTCCAGAGCTTCGCCGTTCCAGGTGCCGATGGAGACGAATTCCCGCACCACATTGGCATCCACCAACTCCTGACCCGAATTCTCACCGCGTTTGACATCGGTGCGATGTTCGTCGTCGAAGACAGCCATCCAGACCGTGGCGGCCTCAGCCGGTGCTTCGCCAGCTGGAATGCGCACTGTCGCAACCGACGCACCCTCTTCGATCTGGATGTCGAGGCTTTCACCCGTTGTCTGCGCCGTGACCACCGAACTGATCACCTGTGCCCGCCGGGAGCCGACCACATCGATCCGGCCATCGATGACCATCTGCGGCGTATAGATGAAGCGTGCGCCCAGTTTCTCGGAATAGCGGCGCTGCCGCTTCGTGGCTTCCGGGCGGGCGAAGGGATCTTTCCAGCCGATGTAATCCCAATAGTCCACGTGATGCGCCAAAGCGATCACCCCGGGTTGACCGGCCAACTCACCCAGCAGGGCATCGGCAGGCGGACAGGAACTGCAACCCTGCGAGGTGAAGAGTTCGACAACGACCGGACGCGTCGCGCCGGAGGTGTCCGAGGCCAATTGAAGCGGAACCGAGGCTGCGCCGGATTCGGCGCGCGCTTCGGAGGGACCGGTCTGGAGCGTGGAGGCGTGCCAACTCACGCCAACAACGGCTACGGCAACGGTCCCGGCAAGCAGGAATGCAGGTAGTGTTTTCATGTCCTGAGATTAGGGGGCGTCCGAGATCACTGGCGAATCACGTTAGGGTGACTGTCAGTCAGTTATCCCTGCCTAACTCTCTGTAAAATAAAATGTATCATCGTTTTCCTCGATCAGATGAAAAACGTGAACCGGCCTGACTTCCGACTGAACAGCAGCAGTCATGGTTAAGCATCTATGAAGATGCTTCGCCGGACGAAACCTCGACGTCGACCTGCATGTCCTCGTAGGCGTCACTCGGGCCGATATAGGTGCCCTGGAGGGGGATTGCCTGCGAGGGATCTCTCGCAACCGCGACCCGTATCAGGTTTGCGCCCCCCACAAGACCATTGGTCGGATCGTACTCGACCCAGCCCGCACCCGGCAGGTAGATCTGAACCCAGGCATGGGTATCCCCGGCCCCCTGCACCGGAGCGTTTGCGCTTTCCTGGGTTTGAGAATTGCCATCGGACTGGCTGCCGGACAGCATGGCGTTGCCGTCAAGCGCGGGATCGTAAAGATAACCGGATACAAAGCGCGCGGCGAAGCCAAGGGAGCGCACCGCTTCCATCATGAAAACCGCAAGGTCCCGACAGGTTCCGCTTCCCAGATTCAGGGTCTCCAGCGGCGTCTGAACACCGACGCTGTAGCGGCGCTGATAGGCGAACTGCCGGTTAATCGCCAGATTGATCTGAAAAAGCACATCCTGGGTATTGCTGTTCATACCCTGATCGAGAAAGGAGCGCGCCCATTCATCTATCCGGCGCTGCGGATCGGCGTAATGGCGCTCGTCGCAACGGCCAAGATCTGCCGCTTCATCGGCGTCGTAGCAAAAGGGAAAGGTCTGCGCAAATTCATCGACGTTGAACACAGGCGTATCCAGACCGAAGTGCTCAATCACAATCCGGCTTTCGAAACGCAGTTCCTCGGCTTGCTCATGAAAGCGCGCCACGGCGATCGAATTCGAAAAGACATCGTGCATCCAGCGGATCTCAGCCGCCGGTGTAATACTCAGCGAGGTGTCGATGACCCGCATGTCATGGCTGTCGCGCGGCCGGAACATCAGACGATGCTCGCCGAAGCCAACCGGCTGCCGGTAGCGATAGACCGTACTGTGCTTCACGATGAGCTTGGGCATAAAGGCGAGATCCTGACTTAGCCGCAATGAGGCGAAAGCCGGCGCAGTCTACTGGAGTCAACAGCGCCTGCCCAGCACCTCAAAAAAAGAGGCGCCCGTAGCAGTTAGCTCCAGGCGCCTCTCCAATAAACATCCGCAGTAAAGAACTACGCAGCTTTCATCAGGTTCCGCAGCACATAGTGCAGGATTCCGCCGTTGCGATAGTACTCAACCTCGTCCGCCGTATCGATCCGGCAAAGCAGCTGAACTTCCTCGCTGCTGCCGTCGGCCCGGTGGATGCGGCAGGTCACGTCCATGCGCGGCGTGATGCCACCGGCAACACCAACGATGTCGAAGGTCTCGGAACCATCCAGCTTGAGCGTCTGGCGGGTCATGCCGTCCTTGAACTGCAGCGGCAGGACGCCCATGCCCACCAGATTGGAGCGATGGATCCGCTCGAAGCTCTCGACGATGACCGCCTTCACACCAAGCAGGCGCGTGCCCTTCGCGGCCCAGTCACGGGACGAGCCGGTGCCGTATTCCTTTCCGCCGATCACGATCAGCGGAACACCGTCGTCCTGATACTTCATGGAAGCATCGTAGATCGGCATAATCTCGCCGCTCGGCTGATGCTTGGTCACGCCGCCTTCGGTTCCCGGCGCCAACTCGTTCTTGATGCGGATGTTGGCGAAGGTGCCGCGCATCATGATCTCGTGGTTGCCACGGCGTGAGCCGTAGGAGTTGAAGTCAATCGGGCGGACCTGATGCTCGAGCAGGTAGGAACCTGCGGGGCTGTCTTTCTTGATCGCACCTGCAGGCGAGATGTGGTCAGTGGTCACCGAATCCGCCAGCATTGCGAGCTGCCGGGCGCCAACGAAGTCGGTCAGCTCACCGGGTTCAGCGCCCATGTCCTCGAAGAAAGGCGGGTACTGCACATAGGTGCTGCCCGAGTCCCAGCCGTAAGTCATGCCGGCCGCAGTCTCGATGGACTGCCACTCTTCAGGACCCTCGAAGACGTTGTCATAGCGCGCGCGGAACATTTCCGGCGTCAGGGACGAGGTCATCAAAGCTTCGACTTCGTGGTTGCTCGGCCAGACGTCCTTCAGGAAGACCGGCTCGCCATCACTGCCCGTGCCCAATGGATCGTTGAGCAGATCCAGTGTCACGTTACCGGCCAGCGCGTAAGCCACCACCAGAGGCGGGGACGCCAGATAGTTCAGACGCGTCTGAGGACTGACCCGGCCTTCGAAGTTCCGGTTGCCCGAGAGCACGGCGCCGACATGAAGGTCGCCTTCGTCGATCGCCGCGACATGCTCCTCAGCCAGCGGCCCGGAGTTACCGATACAGGTCGTGCAGCCGTAGCCGACCAGATCGAAGCCCAGACCATCGAGCTCGCTCTGCAGGCCCGCGGCCTCAAGGTAGTCGGTTACGACCTGGGAACCCGGTGCCAGCGAAGTCTTGACCCAAGGCTTGACCGAGAGGCCCATCTCGCGGGCTTTTTTCGCGACCAGACCGGCGGCGATCAGCACGCTTGGGTTCGAGGTATTGGTGCAGCTGGTGATCGCGGCGATCATAACATCGCCGTGGTTCAGACTGTAGTCCTTGCCCGCGACCGGCGTGCCCTTGGAAATGTCGTCGCCGACAGCAGACTGAACGATCTTCTTGGCTTCGGCGCCCAGCGCGCTGAGAGCGACGCGGTCCTGCGGGCGTTTCGGTCCGGCGAGGCTCGGCTCGACCGTACTGAGATCCAGTTCCAGGGTATCGGTGAAAATCGGATCGGGCGTATTGCTGTCGCGCCACATGCCCTGTGCCTTTGCGTAGGCTTCCACAAGATCGACGCGGTCGCTGTCACGTCCGGTAAAGCGCAGGTAGCGGATGGTTTCTTCATCGACCGGGAAGAAGCCACAGGTCGCACCGTATTCCGGGGCCATGTTGCTGATCGTTGCCTGATCGGCGAGGGTCAGATGATCCAGGCCGGCACCGTAGAATTCAACGAACTTGCCGACCACGCCTTTGGCCCGCAGCATCTGTGTGACCGTCAGCACCAGATCGGTCGCCGTCGTGCCTTCCTTCAGCTGGCCCGTCAGTTTCATACCGACCACTTCAGGAATCAACATCGAAACCGGCTGACCCAGCATCGCGGCTTCAGCTTCGATACCGCCAACGCCCCAGCCCAGAACCGAAAGGCCGTTGACCATGGTGGTGTGACTGTCGGTGCCGACCAGCGTATCGGGATAGGCAATCGTGCTGCCGTCCTCGTCCTTGGTCCAGACGACCTGAGCGAGGTTTTCCAGGTTCACCTGATGGCAGATGCCGGTCCCGGGAGGCACAACACGGAAGTTATCAAAAGCGGTCTGGCCCCAACGCAGGAAGGAGTAGCGTTCGCCGTTGCGCTCGAATTCCAGATCAACATTCTTCTGGAAAGAGTCAGGACCACCGAAAGAATCCACCATCACCGAGTGATCGATTACCAGATCGACCGGCGAGAGCGGGTTGATCTTCTTCGGGTCACCGCCCAGCTTGGTCATCGCGGCGCGCATGGCTGCCAGATCGACGACCGCAGGCACACCGGTGAAATCCTGCATCAGAACCCGCGCCGGACGGTAAGCGATTTCCCGGTCCGAACGTTTGTCAGCCAACCAGGCCGGCAGAGCCTTGATGTCATCAACGGAGACAGTCCGGCCATCTTCGAAACGCAGCAGATTCTCCAGAAGAACCTTCAGCGAAAAAGGCAGCCGGGAGATATCGCCGATTGCTTCGGAAGCAGCTTCAAGGCTGAAGTAATCATATGACTTGCCGGCCGCAGTGAGTGTGCGGCGCGTATTCAGGGTGTCATTGCCAATGGCCATGAACAGCCTCCATTTCAGTTCGCAGGTTTAATCTTATTCGAAACGTCGGATTTCCGCGGGAGGGCACCAGATTTCAGGGCCCGCACCTGCCCGCCGTCGAAATGCGCGCCCAACATAGTCTTACGGCGTGAAGAAACCAATACCGCAGCGCAAGAAATACAGGAAACATATGAATATACCCCTGTTCTCTATATGCATCCGTCAAGGTAAGGCTGCTGCTGGTTGAATCTGTTGGATAGCCGGCTGCCAATTTCGCCCTATCAGTCAAGTGCACCGCAACATTGTCTATCACTGATAGAAACAAGCGGATAAATGCCAGGATCAGGAGCGCTTTGTCTCCGCTGGCCGCTTTTATCACAATCCCGCGACATCCTGCTCATTGCAGAAAATACAGCTGCGGCAACAACGCGAAGCGCAGTGCGAAACGCCGGATAGGTTGTAGCTGAAGACCAATCAAGGCATCGGGCGCGGAAAAGCTTAACTATCAAGCCGTTACATATGAAACTATATTTTATTGTTTGATATCATCAATCTACATTGGGAAAAAAAATTTAGGATGAGACACCCCAACTGGAAGACCCACTCCATTTGAGTTGAAAGGAAGAGCTGTCACACAAAGAATTTCGCATCGCGCGACTAGCTCTTGACCTGTGCCTGCAAATCAACTTACCTGTTACGCAATGGGATAAAGTCACTAACCAAACATGTGACTACAAACGAATTTAGGGAGACTGGCGTAGCGGGGAAAATCGCACTACGCCGGGACGGGGAATTGGGCCTCGAACTCATCCGGCGTGCGGCATTGGCTTCCGCGTCCGGTCTCCTGACAGGATGGCTTGGATGAACGCTGCTTCGACGAACCCTGACGCTTCGAATCTGGACACCTTTCCGAAACTTCTGATTGAACATGCGCGCAAACGCGGCGATCAGCCGTCGATCCGCGAAAAACAGTTCGGTATCTGGCAGGCCTGGACCTGGGCCGAGGTGTCCGAAGAGATAAAAGCGCTGGCCTGCGGCCTTGCGGCCATGGGGCTGAAGCGCGGCGACAAGATCGCCATCGTCGGCGACAATCGGCCCAGGCTCTACTGGACCATGACCGCCGCCCAGGCGATCGGCGCAGTTCCTGTGCCGGTGTATCAGGATTCAGTCGCAGAAGAGATGTCCTACGTCATCGAACATGCCGAAGTCCGTTTCGCCATGGTCGAGGATCAGGAGCAGGTCGACAAGCTGACCGAGATCCGCGAGAGCTGCCCGCGGCTTGAACGCATCATCTATGACGACAAGCGCGGCCTGCGCGATTACACCTACGATTTTCTCTCCAGCTTTGAAGATGTGCAGGAACAAGGCAGGACCTATGCCGCTGCGCACTCGGACTTCTACGAGACTGAGATCGCCAAGAGCGGCGGCAGCGACACCGCCATCATGCTCTACACCTCCGGCACCACCGGGCGCCCCAAGGGCGTTGTTCTAAGCTTTGACAACGTTCTGCAGACCGCTAAAAACAGCGCTGAGCTCGAAGGTCTGACCGCCGAGGAAGAGGTCCTGGCCTATCTACCCATGGCCTGGGTCGGCGATAACATTTTCTCCTTCGGCCAGAGCTACGCCGCAGGCTTCTGTGTCAGCTGTCCTGAGTCCGCGGATACGGTCATGCATGATCTGCGGGAACTCGGGCCAAGTTATTTCTTCGCACCGCCGCGTATCTTCGAGAACATTCTGACCAGCGTGCTGATCCGGATGGAAGATGCCAGCAGCATCAAGCGCAAACTTTTCCACTACTTCATGGCGGTGGCGAAGCGCAGCGGAATTGCCATTCTGAACGGCGAACAGGTTTCGCTCAGCGAACGCCTGCTCTACGCCCTGGGCAATATCCTGATCTACGGCCCCCTGAAGAACGTCCTGGGCTTCAGCCGGATCCGTCTGGCCTACACCGCCGGAGAGGCGATCGGTCCAGACATTTTCGATTTTTACCGCGCTCTTGGGATCAATCTGAAACAGCTCTACGGCAGCACCGAGGCGTCGGTCTTCATCACCATCCAGCCGGATGGTGAAATCAGGGCGGACACCGTGGGCAAGCCAGCGCCGGGTGTGGAGATCAAGATTGAAGACTCAGGCGAGGTCATGTTCCGCGGGCCCGGGGTTTTCGTCGAATACTACAAGAATGCGGAGGCCACCGCAGAGACCAAGACAGCCGACGGCTGGGTTCACACTGGCGACGCCGGTTTCTTCAACGATGACGGCCATCTGAAAATCATCGACCGGGCCAAGGACGTCGGCCGCCTGCAAAGCGGAGAGCTCTTTGCGCCCAAGTACATCGAGAACAAGCTCAAGTTCTTCCCGGATATCAAGGAAGTCGTGGCCTTCGGGCACGAGCGGGAATTCTGCACCGCCTTCATCAATATCGATCTGACGGCGGTCGGTAACTGGGCGGAGCGGAACAACATCGCCTACGCAAGTTATCAGGAACTGGCCGAGAATCCCGACGTGAGCAAAACCATCACGGCCCATGTCGAACAGGTCAACCGCGACCTTTCCGAAGACCCGAACCTTTCGGGTGCACAGATCAGGCGCTTCCTGATTCTGCACAAGGAACTGGACGCCGATGATGGCGAGCTCACCCGAACGCAGAAGGTCCGCCGCAGCTTCATCGCCGATCGCTACAAGCCGCTGGTCGATGGACTCTACGATGGCTCCAAGACCGCAAAGATCGAGACCGAGGTCACCTTCGAAGACGGGCGCAAAGGCGCAATCCGAGCAGACCTTAAGGTCATCGACGCGCAGACCTTTGATGCCACCGAACACTTGAAGCAGGCTAGCTGAGGAATTTCTGACCAGATGACAGCAGCAACTCTCGAACGCTCAGCCCCACCGGCACAGAGCGAGGCGCCAACGCCGAACGCCCGACGCAATTTCAGCGAAGAACTGCTGAAGGTCGAAGACATCAGCTTGTCCTTCGGCGGGGTCAAGGCGCTGACCAACATTTCCTTCGACATCCGCAAGCACGAGATCCGCGCGATTATCGGCCCGAACGGTGCCGGTAAAAGCTCCATGCTCAATGTGATCAACGGCTTCTATCATCCCCAGGTCGGCACCATCACCTATAAGGGTCAGGCGCGCAGCCAGATGCGTCCACATGAAGCCGCCAAGACCGGCATCGCGCGGACCTTCCAGAACATCGCGCTCTTCAAGGGAATGTCGACGCTCGACAACATCATGACCGGACGCCTGCTGAAGATGCGCCGCAATTTCCTGTGGCAGGCACTCTACTGGGGCCCGGCGCTCAAGGAAGAGCTGGAGCACCGCGAGAAGGTCGAAGCAATTATCGACTTTCTGGAAATTCAGGCGATCCGCAAAACACCGGTCGGCCGCCTGCCCTACGGACTGCAGAAGCGGGTCGAGCTGGGCCGGGCGCTAGCCATGGACCCCGAGCTCCTGCTGCTCGATGAACCGATGGCGGGCATGAACGTTGAGGAAAAAGAGGACATGTGCCGCTTTATCCTGGACGTGAACGACGAGTTCGGCACCACCATCGCCCTGATCGAGCACGATATGGGCGTGGTCATGGATATTTCCGACCGGGTGGTGGTTCTGGATTACGGACGCCTGCTGGCCGACGGCACACCCGATGAAGTGCGCGCGAACCAACAGGTGATCGATGCCTATCTGGGGGTCAGCCATGATTGATATGAAGATTTTTTTATTGGGGGCGTTCTCCGCCAGGCGGGGGCTGTAGGTTATGGACGGCACGGCATTTGAATTTTTCAGCATCGCATCGGGTTTTCTCGGCGGGCTCTTCGTCGATCCCTTTATCGCCTTTGTCGATCGCCCGGACAAACTGATCCAGATTGTCTCGCAGGGCCTGAGTGCCGGCATCATGTACTCGCTGGTGGCGCTCGGTTTCGTGGTTATTTTCAAGGCCTCGGGCGTGTTCAATTTCGCCCAGGGCATCATGGTCGTGTTCGCGGGCCTGACGGTGGTCAGCCTGATCGAAATCGGCGTGCCCGCGATCTTCGCGATACTCCTGGCCATCGTCGTCATGGGTGCGATGGCGGTTGCGATCGAGCGGGTCGTGCTGAGACCGCTGGTCAATCAGCCCGGCATCATTCTCTTTATGGCGACCATCGGACTGGCCTTCTTTCTCGAGGGTTTTGGCCAGACCATCTTCGGCGCCGATCCCAAGCCCGTGCCGATCGACGCGCTGGGAATTCCCGACGACAAGTTCAGAGTTCTGGGTGATTTCTTCCGCAAACCCGTGCGGATTTATCAGCTCGATCTGACAGCGCTGATCGCTGGTGGTCTCATGGTGGCTGCGATCATTCTGTTCCTGAATCGCACCAAGATCGGCCGCGCCCTGCGGGCTGTTGCGGATGACAATCAGGCCGCGCTTTCTGTCGGTATTCCCCTGCCCTTCATCTGGGTCGTGGTCTGGACGCTGTCAGGGCTGGTCGCGATCTTCGCCGGTGTTATGTGGGGCGCGCAGAGTCAGGCCGGGTTCTCCCTGGCAGTGATTGCGCTGAAAGCCCTTCCGGTTCTGATTCTGGGCGGCTTTACCTCAGTGCCGGGTGCGATTCTCGGCGGCATCATCATCGGTGTGACTGAAAAGCTGGCAGAGTTCTATTGGCGCGGTGTCCTGGGAGACGGCGTCGAACAATGGATCGGTTATGTGATCGCGCTGATCATTCTGCTCTTCCGTCCACAAGGCCTCTTTGGCGAAAAAATCATCGAAAGGGTGTAGTGAACGATGCTTTATCGCGAAGCTGGCCAGTTTAAGACTAATTACGTTGCCGATCAGGCGATCTTCCCGATCCGCCAGGACAGAATCGGCATGGCGATCGTGCTGCTCTTTGCATGGGTGATCATCCCCGCGTTTGGGACCGATTACTTCCTCGAGATCATCATGATCAACTTCCTGTTTTTCTCGCTGGCAGCGATCGGCCTGAATATCCTGACTGGGTATACCGGACTGATCTCGCTGGGAACCGGCGGCTTTATGGCCGTGGGTGCAGTCGCAAGTTACAAACTGGCGGTGATCTTCCCTGACCTGAACATCATTCTGGTCTTCCTGCTTTCCGGCCTGATTGCGGCGGCTGTCGGCATTGTCTTCGGTCTACCCAGCCTGCGGATCAAGGGCTTCTATCTGGCGGTCGCGACCCTGGCGGCGCAGTTCTTCCTGGACTGGCTGTTCCTGCGGTTTGACTGGTTCACCAACTCCAGTACCGCGATCGAAGGTGTGCCCAAAACACTCTTCGGCTTTCTGGTCACCGGCCCCGACGCATCGCCTTTTGCCAAGTATTACGTTGCCCTGGGTTTCGTGACCGTCTTTGCACTGATCGCCAAGAACCTTGTGCGCTCGGCCATCGGCCGGGCCTGGATGGCGATCCGGGATATGGATATCGCCGCGGAGATCATCGGGATCCGGCCCTTGCCGACCAAACTGCTCGCCTTTGCGATCAGCGCCTTCTACAGCGGTGTTGCCGGAAGCCTGATGCTGTTCCTCTTTTACGATAGCGCCGAGCCGGACCTTTTCGACATCAACCTGTCGTTCAAGGTTCTCTTCATGGTGATCATCGGTGGCCTGGGAAGTATCCTGGGGTCATTCATGGGCGCCGCCTTCATCGTCATGATACCGATCCTTCTGACCCTCGCACCCGATCTGCTCGGGTTACCGATTTCATCGGATCTGGCGAAGCATCTGGAGTTCATGATTTTCGGCGCATTGATCATTTTCTTCCTGATCGTCGAGCCCAATGGGCTGGCCCGCTTGTGGCAGATTACCAAGGAAAAACTGCGCCTCTGGCCCTTCCCTTACTGATTTGACGAGAGAGAAGAAACACGTGCAACTGGCGCTTATTCAGAATTAGGGTTTCAATAGCGACGAGAGATCCACTGTACTTCAAGGGACGGAAGAGCCTGAATACAATCAACGAGATAAAACTGAACTGGGAGAATCAAAGATGACAGTCAAACGTTTCACCCTTGCCGCGGCTGTCGCGGCAGTGGCCGGGACCACGGCCCTGGGGGGGTTCCTGACAACGGCGCATGCCGAAGATGGAATCTACGTTCCTTTGCTCACATACCGCACGGGCGCTTTTGCGGATAGTGGCACACCCATCGCCAACGGCATGTCGGATTACTTCGCACTTCTCAACAAGCGCGACGGCGGCATCAACGGCGTCAAGCTGGTGGTCGAAGAATGCGAAACCGGCTATAAAACCGATGTCGGTGTCGAGTGCTACGAGCGCACCAAAACCAAGGGCGCGGTTGTCTACAACCCCTACAGCACCGGCATCACCAACGCGATTATCCCGAAGACCAACGGCGATAAAATTCCGGTTCTCTCCATGGGTTACGGCCTGACACCAGCCGCCGACGGTAACGTCTTCCCATGGGTCTTCAACCTGCCCACGACCTACTGGAGCCAGGCTTCGGTCTTCGTCAAATATGTTGGTGACCAGGAAGGCGGACTGGACAAGCTGAAAGGCAAGACCATCGGCCTGATCCACCTGGATCACCCTTATGGCAAAGAACCGATCCCGACCCTCGAAGCCCTCGCTGAGACCCACGGTTTCGACTTCGTCACCTATCCGGTGCCGCCAAAGACCATGCAGGACCAGCGTTCGACCTGGGAAAAGATCGATTCGGATGAGCCTGACTGGCTCTTCATGTGGGGTTGGGGCGCAATGAACCCGACTGCTGTTAAAGGTGCCGTCGACGTCGACTTCCCGATGGATAGGTTCATCGGTGTCTGGTGGTCGGGCAACGAGTCCGACGTTCGCGACGCAGGCAAGAAGGCAACCGGTTATCTGGCCGGTGATTTCCACGGCGTTGGCGACGGCTGGCCGGTGTTCGACGCGCTCCGTGAGCACGTCATCGGCAAGGACGGCTCGCAGACCCCTGAAAGCATGGTCGGTGAGACGCTCTACAACCGCGGTCTCTTCAATGCCGTTGTTGTCGGTGAAGCAATCCGCACCGCAATGGGCAAATACGGCGATCGTCCGATCACCGGCGAAGAAATGCGCTGGGGCCTTGAGAACATCGTTCTCGACAAAGCACGCCTCGACGCTCTCGGCCTGGCCGGCTTCACCAACCCGATCAACGTCACCTGCGCGGATCACGAGGGCAGCCACCCTGTGTATCTGAAGAAGTGGGATGGCGATAAGTGGGAGAAATCCACCGATTGGATCGAGCCCATGAAGGACGTCGTTCGTCCGCTGATCGAAGAAGAAGCAGCGAAGATTGCTGCCGAGCGTGGTCTCGCGACCAACGCCTGCAGCTCCTAAGAGTAGTGTTGATCGCCCTTGGCCCTTCCGGGTCAAGGGCGTGATTCCTTCTCTTGTTCTATGATTTAAAGGCAGTTTCCAATGCAAGCAGACGCCACTCCAACCCAGGCCAGCGAGAAGAACATTCTGCTGTCGGTGAACAATATTGAAGTGATTTACGATCACGTCATCCTGGTGTTGAAAGGCGTGTCGCTGGAAGTGCCCGATGGGGGCATCATTGCCCTGCTCGGCGCCAACGGTGCCGGGAAGACCACGACCCTGAAGGCGATCTCGAATCTGCTGCGGGCCGAGCGCGGCGAAGTGACCAAGGGTACGATCCACTTCGAGGGAAACCAGGTCGACCGGCTGACGCCCAACGATCTGGTTAAACAGGGCGTCGTCCAGGTCATGGAAGGCCGCCACTGCTTCGAACATCTGACCATCGAGGACAATCTTCTGACCGGCGCCTACACCCGTAAGGACGGGCGCACGGCGGTTCAGAATGACCTTGAGATGGTCTACAATTATTTCCCGCGTCTGCGTGAGCGCCGCACCAGTCAGGCCGGCTACACCTCCGGCGGCGAACAGCAGATGTGCGCAATCGGCCGGGCGCTGATGAGCCGTCCGAAAATGATCCTGCTGGACGAACCCTCCATGGGTCTTGCGCCGCAGCTGGTCGAAGAAATCTTCGAGATCGTGAAGAAGCTGAACGAAACCGAAGGCGTGTCCTTCCTGCTGGCCGAACAGAACACCAACGTGGCCCTGCGTTACGCGGATTACGGCTACATCCTGGAGAACGGACGCGTCGTGCTGGACGGCGAAGCCGCCACGCTGCGCGACAACGAAGACGTCAAGGAGTTCTACCTGGGCGTTTCCGGTGCAGGCCGTAAGTCCTTCCGGGATGTAAAGCACTACAAGCGGCGTAAACGCTGGCTCGCCTGATTCTTCGCGTCGCGCTTCCCGCGTTTCACGGCCCCAAAATCTCTCTCTAGGTATAAGGATGAGGCGCATGACCGCGTCAGGCAGCAGCAATTTCGACGAACTGGAAACCCGCAGCGCCGATGCCCGGCAGGCTTCGATTGCGGCTGCCCTTCCGGCGCAGATCGCCCTGGCGAAAGACAAGTCGGCAGCCTACGCGGAGCTGCTGTCGGACGTCGCGCCTGAGGACGTTATCGACATGGCTGCGCTCAGCGGTCTGCCGGTCACCCGCAAAAGCGCGCTGATCGAACTCCAGAAAAAGAACCCGCCCTTCGGGGGCTTCCCGGCTGTCACACCCGGTTCCATGGCCCATATCTTTGCCTCACCCGGTCCGATCTATGAGTTCGAGACCGCACGGCAGGATTTCTGGGGCACGGCCCGCGCCTTTTTCGCCGCCGGTTTCCGGCCTGGAGACGTCATCCACAATTCCTTTGCCTATCACCTGACCCCCGGCGGCTGGATCTTCGACGGTGGCGCACGTGCCCTGGGCTGCGCGGTGATCCCTGCCGGGGTCGGCAATACGGAGTTACAGGTCGAAAGCATCGCCCATCTGCGTCCGACCGGCTACGGCGGGACACCCGATTACCTGAAGGTCATTCTGGATAAAGCCCAGGACATGAAGGCCGACTGCAGCTCAATCACCCGGGCTCTGGTTTCGGGTGGCGCACTCTTCCCCTCCCTGCGTCAGGAATATGCAGAGCGCGGTATTGCCGTGCAGCAGTGCTACGCGACCGCAGATCTTGGTTTGATTTCCTATGAGAGCCGTACCGGCGACGGTGCTCTGGTCGAAGGCATGCTGGTCAGCGAGAGCGTGCTATTGGAAATCGTGCGCCCGGGAACCGGCGATCCGGTCCCCGAGGGCGAAGTCGGCGAGGTCGTGGTCACGACGCTCAATCCCGACTATCCCCTGGTCCGCTTTGCAACAGGTGATCTCTCGGCAATCCTGTCCGGTGTCAGCCCCTGTGGCCGCACCAATATCCGGATCAAGGGCTGGATGGGCCGCGCCGATCAGACCACCAAGATCAAAGGGATGTTCGTGCACCCGGAACAGCTCGACCGTGTCGTCAAAGCCCACCCGGAGATTCAGCGCGCGCGCATCGTGGTCACCCGTGAAGGCGAGAGCGATGCCATGACCGTAATTTGTGAGAGTGAAACCCGGGACGAAAATCTGGCGGGCGCAATCGCCGAATCGGTTCAGACTTTCTGCAAGCTGCGCGGCAAGGTCGTCCTGCAGGCACCCGGCGAACTACCTAATGACGGCAAGGTCATCGACGACCAGCGAGACTTCGAAGGCGCGGCCTGACGGACGCACGTACAGCGGAAAATCCCTGCAAAAACCGGGGGTCGCAGAAATCATCTTTTCGCCACAATTGCGACTCAGTCCGAACGTATTCGAAACTTAGCTTAACAGTCACGGAGAACTTCCCCTCTCTGACTGAGGCAGCCAGCTTGTCTCGTGAGTTACCCTTAACGCTGGATACCGAACGGCTGCCGGTCCCCGACCCCGGCGGCCGTTCATCCTTTCCGGCCCTATGTCCTCTTTCTCTCGCGCCTGCGCCATCAGCTGATCGAGTGCCTGTCGAAAACGCCGCAGCGGCAATCATTGGCGCGTCTGTAGCGATCTGTTATATCGAGTCCTGAGTTTCAGTAAGATCGATTGCATTCAGCCGGAATCACGTCACCGATATGCCCGCGTTCGAAGGACAAAACCTTGCCTGCACTCGAGCGGGCAGACGCATTTTTGCTGCGCTGGAATTTACAGTGCCAGAAGGTGGCGCTCTGATCCTGCTCGGCGCGAACGGCAGCGGCAAATCGAGCCTGCTTCGAATGCTGGCCGGTCTGCTGGCCCCTGCGGGCGGCGCGCTGCACTGGGACGGTAAAGCCGTCGAGGACGACCCCGAGGCCTTCCAGGACAACATCTGTTACATCGGTCACGGCAACGCCATCAAAGCGGTGTTGACGGTTCATGAAAACCTCGCCTTCTGGTCAAAGCTTTATCCCCCCACAGCGTCAGAGGGTCTTGAGGAGCTGCTGGATCGTGCCCTGGAGACATTTTCCCTGACCAGCCTGCGCGACGTGCCGGGACGGCAGCTTTCATCGGGACAGTCCAGACGCCTGGCGCTGGCCAGACTGGTGACCAGTCCCGCACGCATCTGGTTGCTGGACGAACCCTCTGTCGGTCTGGACGACGTCTCGCTGAAGCGTCTGGAGACGGCAATAGCCGAACAACGCGCGGAAGGTGGAATAGTAATCGCCGCCACACATACGCCTTTGGATATCCCCGACGCCGGGCTCTTACAGCTGCAAAATTTTGCACCGCCGGCCTTTGATCCGGAAATGCTGGAGAACAGCTGGTAATGGGTACAGGCAGCATCATAGCCAGAGACCTGAAGCTCGCCCTCAGACAGCGTTCAGATGCGGCCATGATCGTGCTTTTCTTCGTTCTGACCGCGGCGCTTTTTCCCTTTGGTGTCGGCCCTGAGGCGAACCAGCTGGCCACCATTGCCCCCGGGGTGATCTGGGTAACGGCGCTGCTTGCCGTGCTGCTGTCGCTGGAAAGGCTGTTTCTCGCCGACTACGAGGATGGCAGCCTGGAATTGATGGCCTTATCTCCCGTACCGCTCGAATTCACGGTGCTGGCCAAGGTCCTGGCACACTGGATGACAACCGGCCTGCCCTTGATCGCAGCCGCGCCGCTGATCGCGATCCTGTTCAATATGCCGGTGGATGCGCTGCCGGTCCTCGCACTCGCCATGCTGCTGGGCACACCGACCCTGAGCCTGATCGGAGCTATTGGCGCGGCCCTGACCCTCGGGGCGCGGCGCGGTGGCGTTCTGGTGCCTCTTTTGGTTCTCCCGCTTTACATACCAACCCTGATTTTCGGTGTTTCAGCCGTCGATGCAGCACTCTTGGGCTTTCCGGTGCGCCCGCATTTACTGCTGCTCGCAGGAATTTTACTGATTTCGCTCGTTGTCTCGCCCCTGGCTGGCGCTGCGGCCTTGCGGCAGGCGAACGAGTGACTAGTCTGTTTGAACAGGAGTTCGTTTGAAGACTCACGGTTTATGATGGTGGTCTTGGCATTGGGAGTGGAGCAATGCCGCATGAATCCGCAAGACGTCACGACAGCGGATATTAGGGCGGTCGATACAAAACTGCGCAAATGGCGTAAGCTTGGCGGCAGCGCTGCGTGGCCTGTGGGCCGCGCCGGATTGATCACGCGTCCAAAAAACAGGACTGAAATTGATCGAGATCATCGTAAATCATGACGTCTCAACCTAGGTTTATGTCATGACTGGTTGGTACGTGCGGCAATTCGCGGCTGACGCTTTTAAGGGGCTGGTAGGCCATGATACTTGATTATTTTGCCAATCCAGCCCGTTTTCTGAGGCTGGCCAACGCAGTACTGCCGTGGTGCGTGAGCGCCACGGTCATCCTGCTCGGCGTTGGTCTTTACATGGCACTGTTTGTCGCCCCTGCCGATTATCAGCAGGGCGAGAGCGTACGCATTATGTACGTGCATGTGCCTGCCGCCTGGATGGCAATGTTCGTCTATACCAACATCGCGATCGCCAGCGCACTCTCGTTGATCTGGCGCCACCCTCTGGCTGATCTGGCTGCGAGCGCGTCGGCGCCGATCGGCGCGGCCTTTACCTTCCTGGCCCTGGTGACCGGCTCACTTTGGGGTAAACCCATGTGGGGCACCTGGTGGGTCTGGGATGCACGGCTGACCTCGGTCCTGATTCTCTTCTTCCTCTATCTGGGCCACATGGCCATCACATGGGCCTTCGACAACCCGGCCCGCGGCGCCAAATCGGCTGCAGTATTGGCCTTGGTGGGCTTCGTGAACGTGCCGATTATCAAGTTTTCCGTCGACTGGTGGAACACCCTGCATCAGCCGGCCAGCGTGTTCCGGGCAGGCGGCCCGACGATCCACCCGGATATGCTCTGGCCGCTTCTCATCATGGGGTTGGGTTATAGCTTGTTTTACATCACCTTACTGTTGTTACGGATCAAGAGTGAACTGTTAGGGGCGCGCTTGCGCACCCTGGATAGCTTGCGTCAAGATGCCGCGTAAACAATAGGTGAACGCGTAGGATTGCAGCCTGACTTCCGGGCGCGGAATACCTACATTCCAGAGATTAGGAGGACCCCGACAAAGATCGGTGCAACCTCTTGGGGAAATACGCTTTTCAGACTTAGGGCGGCAGATATAACCAATGGACGCTTTCCAGAATTTCCTAGAGATGGGTAACTACGGCAGTTACGTCTGGCCTTCCTACGGACTGTCGGCCTTCATCATGATCTGGCTGGTCATGTCTACTCTGCGACGTTTGCGCGCCCGCGAGCAGGAGCTCGCGCGACGGCAGGGAGAGTTCCCCAGCCGCCGGAGCAGCAGCCCCGACACCTCTGGAGACCCGGCAAGCTCATGACCCGAAAACGCAGACGTTTATACATGGTCGGCGGCGGAATGCTGATCCTCGCTACAGCGACGGCCCTGATTCTCACAGCCTTCAGCGATAACATTGTCCTGTTCTGCAGCCCGACCGACATTCAGAACAAGGCAACCTGTGCCAAGGCCGACATCCGCTTGGGCGGCCTTGTGGAGGAGGAATCTCTGGATCGCGGCGCGGACGGTGTCACTGTAAGTTTCCGTGTCACCGATCTGAGCAACAGCATTCCCGTCACCTACAAGGGCATCCTGCCGGACCTCTTCCGCGAGGGTCAGGGCGTCGTGACCGAGGGCACGGTCAACGCCGAGGGCGTTTTCGTTGCCCGCGAAGTCCTTGCCAAACACGACGAAAACTACATCCCCAAGGAAGTCTCCGACGCGCTGAAAGCATCGGGCAACTGGCATGAAGAAACAAAAGACGCGAAAGACTACTAACCCCGGAGAGGCCGAGATGAGCGCACCGACCATACGCGATCCCCTGGTGATACGCACATGAGCGCGGAAATCGGCCAATTCTCGCTGATTCTGGCATTGCTGCTGTCTGTCGTGCAGTCGAGCCTTCCCATGATCGGCGCCGCCAACGGCAACCGTGCCTGGATCGCCATAGCGCAACCCAGCGCCCTTCTGCTTTTCGGTATGATCGTCCTGGCGTTTGGCGCGCTGACACAGGCTTTCATGGTCTCCGACTTCTCTTTGTCGGTCGTCTACCAGAATTCGCATTCGGCCAAGCCGATGCTCTACAAGATCACCGGGGTCTGGGGAAACCACGAAGGCTCCATGCTGCTCTGGGTTCTGATCCTAACCGGCTTCGGCGCAGCGGTCGCAGCCTTCGGCCATAATCTGCCCCCAACTTTGCGGGCGCGGGTTCTCTCGGTTCAGGCCATGATCACCCTGGGCTTCCTGGCCTTCCTGATCTTCACATCGAACCCGTTCGACCGAATCTTTCCGGCTCCGCTGGACGGACGCGATCTTAATCCTCTGCTGCAGGATCCGGGTCTCGCGTTCCATCCGCCCATGCTCTATGCCGGTTACGTCGGCTTCTCCATCGCCTTTTCCTTTGCCGTCGCCGCGCTGATCGAAGGCAAGGTCGATGCGGCCTGGGCACGCTGGGTCCGCCCCTGGACCCTGGCCGCCTGGATCACGCTGACCGCCGGCATCGCCCTTGGCAGCTGGTGGGCCTACTACGAGCTGGGCTGGGGTGGCTGGTGGTTCTGGGATCCCGTGGAGAACGTGTCCTTCATGCCCTGGCTGATGGGCACCGCCCTGCTCCATTCAGCGATTGTGGTCGAGAAGCGGGATTCCCTGAAGGTATGGACCATTCTTCTGGCAATCCTGACCTTTTCACTCTCCCTGATCGGCACCTTCGTCGTGCGCTCGGGGCTGCTGACCTCGGTTCATGCCTTTGCCACCGATCCGGAGCGCGGTCTTTTCATCCTGGTGCTGCTTGCCATCGCCATCGGCGGCTCGCTTTTACTCTTCGCGATACGGGCCCCCTCGCTGACGTCAGGCGGCCTCTTCAGCCCGATCAGCCGGGAAGGCGGACTGGTGCTCAACAATCTGCTGCTCACAGTAGGCACCTCGGTGGTGTTCGTCGGAACCCTCGGGCCCTTGCTGCTGGAAGCCACCGGCACGAAAATTTCGGTCGGTACGCCATACTATAACGCCGTGTTCGTACCTCTGATGGTGCCTTTGGTCGCCGTGATGGCAATCGGGCCGATGCTGCCCTGGAAGCGCGCGGAACTGGGTGCGGTGCTCTCGCGCCTCAAGTTCGCGGGCCTCATGACCATCATTGCGGTTCTGGCGACAGCCTATCTGGTGGACGGCGGACCGGTGCTTGCCATTGCTGCCGTCGGTTTCGCGGTCTGGCTTTTTGTCGGCGCGCTGGTGGAATGGGCCGACCGGATCAAACTCTTCCGCATTCCCCTGGGCGAATCCGTCAAGCGGATGACAAAGCTGCCGCGTTCGGCCCACGGCATGACCTTGGCGCACGCAGGTATGGCCATCGCCATTATGGGCATGACCGGATCCGCCGCCTGGAAAACCGAAGACATTCGGATCGCCCGGCCAGGCGATATCATCGAGGTTGCAGGCTACAGCTATCGCTTTGATGGCATGAAGTCCATCCAGGGCCCGAATTACCAGGCAGAACAAGGCAGCTTCATCGTCACCAAGGACGGTGAGTTCGTTACAGAACTCACGCCGGAGAAACGCCTATATCCAGTTCAGAACATGCCCACGACCGAGGCTGCGATCCATACCAACGGCTTGAGAGATCTTTACATGGCTGTTGGAGATTCCGACGGAAAAGGCGGCTGGACGGTACGCATCTATCACGAACCCCTGGTGCCTTGGATCTGGGCCGGCTGCCTGATCATGGTACTTGGCGGAACCTTCTCGCTCAGCGATCGCCGTCTGAGGGTCGGCGCACCGGTGCGCAGCAAAAAATGGCAGGCAAAAAGCGGAACCGGCCAAGCAGGAGCAAACGCTTAAATGGGCCGTAAGCTGATTTACTTCCTGCCGATTGTCGTCTTCATGATCCTCGGCGGATACTTCTTCTGGGGGCTCGATCCGGATCGTAATCCCGCGAACATTCCTTCGGTCATGATCGACAAGGAGGTTCCTGTTTTCGATCTCGCGCGACTGGATGGGTCGGGGGTCATTGGCTTCGACAACGACGACCTGAAAACCGGCACCGTGACACTGGTCAATGCCTTTGCTTCCTGGTGCCTGCCCTGCCTCGCCGAACACCCGATCCTGACCGAGCTGGCCAAACGTAATGGCATCCGCCTCTATGGCATCAACTACAAGGACAGGCCCGACGACGCTGCAGAGTGGTTGCGCGAGCACGGCAATCCCTATGCCCGAATTGGGGCGGATACCAACGGACGGGTTTCGATTGACTGGGGTGTTTACGGCGTACCTGAGACCTACATCGTCGATGGTGAAGGCCGCATCCGCTACCGCCACATCGGCCCGCTCGACCAGGCCGCCACCGACGAAATCATCATTCCGCTCATAAAAGAGCTGAGCAAATGACCGAACCGCAAAGAAACGAACCAGGCAGCATTCCGCGTAAAGTAATCGCGGCTTTGAGGCACAGGGTCCGCCAGATGACGGTCGTCTTTCTTTGCCTGTTCCTTGTCGCGCCGGCACTCGCCGTCGAACCGGACGAAGTCCTCGACGACCCGGTTCTAGAAGCACGCGCGCGGGAGCTCTCCGCTGAAATCCGTTGCCTCGTCTGTCAGAACGAGTCTATCGACTCCTCAAATGCGCCGCTTGCCAAGGATCTGCGTATCATCGTGCGTGAACGTCTGGTCGGCGGCGACAGCAACCAGGAAGTCCTGGACTATCTGGTCGCGCGCTACGGCGATTTTGTGCTTTTACGCCCCCCGATGAAACCCGCAACCTACTTCCTCTGGTTCGGTCCGCTGGCCATATTGCTCCTGGGCACGCTGGGTGTCGGCACTTACTTCGTCAGCCTCAAGCGGCGTGCGGCAAGCGATACGCCGGTGCCCTTGTCCGCTGAAGAACAACAGCGGCTCAACGAGCTTCTTGCAGATACCACGACAGAAAACCCGTCGGTTAATAACCCCCAGACGCACAACGGCGGTCGTTCCGAAAGCCCGAATTCATGATCATCTGGATTATCGCAGCAATCCTGACAGCACTCTGTGTTGCGATCCTGCTGAACACACTGCTCAAGTCCCGTGCTCTCGACGGACCAAGGTCCGAGTTCGACCTGACGGTCTACAAGGACCAGCTCGCCGAAGTCGAGCGGGATATGGATCGCGGTTTGCTGAATGAGGTGCAGGCGCGTTCGGCGCGGCTCGAGATCGAACGCCGCATGCTGTCCGTCAACGACGCCAATCAGGCGGACGGCGTAATGCTCGAACCTGAAGAGGCGGGAAAAAGCAACCGCTGGGTGGCTTGGTTCCTCGCTGCGGCCTTGCCGGGGCTTTCGCTTGGACTTTATTTGAATCTCGGGTCTCCCGAAAAACCCGGCATTCCCTATGCGGATCGACGTGCCCTGGAAAACGAGTTCCAGAAGGCCATCGGCGGCGACCTAGCGACCGAAATCACCGCCTTACAGGCCCTTGTGGAAGCCAAGGGCTTTGACGCCCACGCCTGGTTGCTGCTTGCCGGTGCCTACGGCGAACTGGGAAGATATCTCGATTCCGCCAACGCCTATCGGCGCGCAATCAATCTTGGTGCGGAGGAGGCCCAGCTTTATTCGTCACTCGGCGAAGCCTTGGTTGCCGCGAGTGGCGGTGAAGTCGGTATCGAAGCCAGGCGTGCCTTCGCGGAAGCCATCACCCTTGATGCCGGGAACATGAAATCCCTCTACTACAGCGGCCTGGCGCTGGCTCAGGATGGCCGTCTGGACGATGCCCTGCGCATCTGGAAAGGACTTGCAGAGCGCTCGAGCCCTTCGACACCCTGGCGCCCCTTGCTGGAGCAACGCATCGCTCAGCTTGAAGCAGCGGTGAACGAACAGCGTGGCCAAGGCGAAGCGCGGATTGCCACGCCGGGCAGTTCTGGTGCCACAGGCACTGCAAATGGCACAGCAATGCGCCAACCCAGCGCAGAGGAAATAGAAGCCGCCCGTCAGATGTCCGCAGAGGACAGGATGGCCTTTATCCGTTCCATGGTGGAGCAGCTTGCGGAACGCCTGGACGGCGAGCCAGCTGATCTTGAGGGCTGGCTGCGTCTCGCACGCGCGTATACCGTGCTCCAGGAGCCAGAAAGTGCCCGTGCTGCACTTGCAAAGGCCTCCAAAACCTTTGCCGGTCAGCCCCAGGAAGCTCAGGCAGAAGCCGCAATCACCAGGACCCGGAACGAGCTTGGGCTCTAACATTCCCGTTACTTCCAAGTAAGAGCACGCGCAGACCGGCAAAAACCAGGCTGTTCTGCGGCTCAAGGACTCTGTAAATCCAGAAGCTGCCATTAATGCCGGAAAAGCCCTGATATCCAGGGGCTTTGAGCGCCCATTGCGGCTGTGAAGCCGCAGTTTTCCTTTGACTCGTGGAGAAAGCCAACTAACGTTCAACCAACGCTAAAAAATGGCGATTGATTGCAGGGATCATACTATGCACGAGACGGCTTCGGGACGAGCCGCCGAGCACCACGCATTGGTTTGCGAGGATATCCATAAGAGTTTTGGGACTCTTGAGGTTTTAAAAGGCGTTTCTCTTTCCGCACGTAAAGGCGATGTCATCGCCATGCTTGGATCCAGTGGTTCGGGCAAAAGCACCTTCCTACGCTGCATAAACCTGCTGGAAACCCCGAATTCCGGCCAGGTTTTCGTCGGCGGTGAGCTTATCCGCATGTCCAACGACAAGCGTGGCGAGCCGCAGGCGGCCGACCGAAAACAGGTCGAACGGCTGCGGACCCGCCTCGCCATGGTGTTCCAGAGCTTTAATCTCTGGTCACACATGACGGTCCTGCAGAATGTCATCGAAGCCCCTGTGCATGTCCTGAAAAGACCCAGGCGCGATGCCATCGAGCAAGCCGAGGCACTGCTTGAAAAGGTCGGAATCCACGCGCGTAAAGACGACTACCCGGCCCACCTCTCCGGTGGCCAGCAGCAGCGTGTCGCTATTGCCCGGGCCCTCGCAATGAACCCGGATGTCATGCTGTTCGACGAACCGACCTCCGCACTGGACCCGGAACTGGTCAATGAAGTTCTGAAGGTCATCAAGGATCTGGCGGAAGAAGGCCGGACCATGATCGTGGTCACCCATGAGATGGGCTTCGCCCGAGAGGTCTCGAGCGAAACCGTGTTCCTGCACGAAGGGCGCGTCGAAGAAGCCGGCCCGCCCCGCGAGGTTTTCGAACATCCAAAATCCGAGCGTTTCCGGCAGTTTCTGGCCGGAACGTTGAAGTAAATTTTAAGACTGCAAAACTGACTATTGGGAGAACCATCATGAAAAAACTCGTTGTTGCCGCGATGGCCGCAGCCTTCACCCTGGGCGCCGCGCCCTTCATCGCCTCCGATGTGGACGCAAAAGACTGGAAGAAAGTCCGTATCGGGGTCGAAGGTGCCTATCCGCCCTTCAGCGAAACAACCCCCAGCGGCGAGCTGAAAGGCTTCGACATCGACATCGCCAATGCCCTCTGCGCCGAGATCAAGGCTGAGTGCACGCTGGTTGCACAGGACTGGGACGGCATCATTCCGGCCCTGATGGCAAAGAAATACGATGCCATCGTGGCCTCCATGTCGATCACGGAAGAGCGCAAAAAGAAAGTCGCCTTCACAAACAAATACTATCAGACGCCCGCGAAATTTGTTCGCAAGTCCGGGTCCGGAATTGAAATTTCAAAGGACGCCTTGAAGGGCAAACGGGTCGGCGTGCAGCGGGCGACCACACACGATAACTTCCTGACCTCGGAATTCGGTGATTCCGTTGAGATCAAACGCTACGGCTCGCAGGACGAAGCCTATCTGGACCTGACCGCTGGACGCGTTGATCTGTTATTGGCCGATTCTGTCGCAATCAAGGACGGTTTCTTGGGAACCGAGGCAGGCAAGGACTACGAATATGTCGGACCAGACTTCTCAGATCCAAAATATTTCGGCTACGGAGCGGGTATCGCGATCCGCAAAGCCGATGAGGACCTGCAGGCAAAACTGAATGATGCCATCGTCGCCATTCGAGCAAACGGTACATATAAGGCTATTCAGGACAAGTACTTCGACTTCAACATTTACGGCGAGTAGCAGTAACGTTGTCCGCATTGAGACTGATTGCACTGCCTAACGTCACGACAGTTTCAGCGGGATGATCTGAAAAACCTGACCCGGCGTCATATTCAAGATGATATGACGCCGGAGTTCACCTCTCAGGAAAGGTTGATTAAGGTCCATGTCGAATGCTTGACCTTCAAGGATACGGTCCGTCCATTATAGACGGCGCACGCCTGACCATTTCAGTCGCGCTGATATCTTTGCTGATTGCGATGGCCCTCGGCCTGATCACAGCACTGGCCAAGCTCTCGGGAAGACGCCCTGCAATCATAGCAGCAACTGTCTACACGACGATCATTCGCGGAGTCCCCGATCTGGTGCTGATGCTGCTGATCTTTTTCGGCGGCCAGGTTTTAGTGAACGATCTCGCGACAATGGTCGGCTACGAAGATTACATAGACATCAATCCCTTTATCGCCGGCTCGGTCACGATCGGTTTTATTTTTGGCGCTTACATGGGCGAGACCTTCCGGGGCGCCATCCTAGCGGTGCCTGTCGGTTTGCTGGAAGCGGGTGCCGCCTATGGCATGACGCGACGACAGGTGCTACTGCGTATTCTGATACCGCAAATGATGCGCCATGCGTTGCCCGGCTTTGGCAACAACTGGCTTGTGCTGATGAAAACAACGGCGCTGGTATCAGTCATTGGTTTGGAAGATATGGTTCGAAAAGCTGGCCTTGCCGCGGGTGCGACGCGAGAACCCTTTCCATTTTATTTTACAGTCGCTCTGATCTTCCTCGCCTTAACCACCTTGTCCATATTGGCGTTGCGCTGGGCTGAAAAGCACTACAGCGCCGGCGTCCGGCAGGCTTAAATGGTGAGTTGACCATGGATTTCTCGATCATCGTCGAAAGCCTTCCCGAATACCTGGACGGCGCCTGGCTGACAGTTCAGCTGGTTTCATTTTCACTCTTCATCGGTCTTTTGCTGGCCGTCCCCTTCGCTATCATGCGTTCAAGCAACAAGCTTTTTGTTTCGGGGCCAGTCTGGCTTTTTACCTATTGCTTCCGGGGGACCCCCTTACTGGTTCAGATGTTCCTTTTCTACTATGGTCTGGGCCAACTGGAGCTTGTGAAAGAACTGAGCGAGACCTGGAAGTTCCTGCATAACGCCTATTGGTATGCCTTACTTGCGTTCACACTTAACACAGCCGCCTATACTACCGAGATCATCCGCGGTTCCATCGTTGCGACACCCTTTGGTGAAATTGAAGCCGCCCGCGCTTGCGGCATGTCACGATCATTGGTCCTGCAGCGGGTCGTTCTGCCCAGCGCGTTCCGGCGCGCGCTGCCAGCGTATTCGAACGAAGTTATTTTCATGCTCCACGGCAGCACTGTCGCCAGCCTGATCACACTTGTCGATATCACGGGCGCAGCCCGCGTCATCAATTCGCGTTTTTATAGTCCCTACGAAGCCTTTCTCACTGCTGCCGCCTTCTACATGGCACTTACTTTCCTCATCGTCTGGGGCTTCAAACAGCTTGAGAAACGCTGGCATGCACACCTAAAGCCCCGGGAAACGAATTAGGCCGAACGGCCTACTGCGAGTGCGCATCCGGCGTTGTTGCGTGACCGGACTCACTGGACAGAGAGAAGGTGAAGCTTTAATCCTCGCCAGATTCGTTAACTTTGCTCTATTGTTATAAACTCTCTCGAACATGCCGCCCTGCACGAGGCAAATTCTATGTCCGACGTTCGGACGAAATACTCAGGATTGAGCCAAGCTGAACTGCTCCAGGAAGTTGAGCGGCTTGAAGAGCGCTTGCGTAAGTTTCAGGAGAAAACCAGGGACGGACTGGAGGCGGAAGAAGCGCTCTGGCAGAGCCAGCAGCGCTTCCAGGACATAGCGGAGATCGCATCGGACTGGTTCTGGGAGATGGATGCGGACCTCCGCTTCAGCTACTTCTCGGATCGCTACGAGGCGGTCACCGGTATTCCGCCCGAGAAGTCGATGGGCAAGACCCGCAAGGAGCTGTGGGAGCGCCTGCCGCCGCCCTCACCCTTACTGAAGTTCGAATGGGATCAGCACTGGGAACTGCTGTTGAACCGGCAACCTTTCAGTAATCTGCGCACCCAGTGGGTACATGCCGACGGTCAGCTGCACAGCTATGTCATCAGCGGGAAGCCGCTGTTCGACAGTGCAGGGAATTTCGCCGGCTATCGCGGCATCGGCACCGACATCAGCATGGAAGTCCGCGCCCAGGAAGAATTCATTGCGGCCAAGGAGGCAGCGGAACGGGCCAATCGCGGCAAGTCCGAGTTTCTGGCCAACATGAGCCATGAACTGCGCACGCCCCTGAACGCCGTGATCGGGTTTTCCGAAGTCATGGAACATGAGCTGTTCGGCGAGCTGGGCGACCGGCGTTACCGGGAATACGTCGGTTACATGAAAAACAGCGGGCTGCACCTGCTGGGAATCATCAACTCGATCCTTGATCTCTCCAAGATCGAGGCTGGCAAGCTCACGCTCTACGAGGAAGAGATCAATCTGGAGGAGGTCGTGACCTACTGCTTCCAGCTTGTCCTGGCCAAACAGGAAGAGAAGCAGATCGAACTGGATCTGCAGCTTTCGAAAGAGCTTCCCAATCTCTGGGCTGACGAACGCCTGGTGCGGCAGATTCTCCTGAACATCGGCTCCAATGCGCGCAAGTTCACGAGTAACGGCGGCAAGGTGACCGTGGTGACGCGCCTGGGTGATCACGGCGGACATGAGATTGCGATAACGGATAACGGGATCGGAATGAGCAAAGCGGATCTGGAGGCGGCATTGACGCCCTTCGGCCAGGTCGACAGCTCACTCAGCCGGCGCTACGAAGGAACAGGCCTGGGTCTGCCCCTCTCCAATTCTTTCACCCGGTTGCATGAAGGGCACCTTGAAGTCGAAAGCGCGCCCGACGCAGGCACGGTTGTCACCGTGAAGTTCCCAGTCGAACGCGTTCTCAAACCTCAGGACCCAAGACTGAGCATGCGGCTGAATGAGAAGAAAGAAGGCGTGTAGCCACACTACACGCCTCAATCGAAATCAGAGAAACCTAAGCGGCACGAACCTTCCGCAGGAAGTCGTTCACCTCGCGACGCAGCGTGTCCGAATGTGTGGCGAGTTCACCGGCAGCATTCAGAACCCCGCTGGAAGATGTGCCCGTCGAAGCTGCGGCCTTGGTCACTTCGGCGATAGTAGCCGAAACCTCGCTGGTACCGGTGGCAGCCTCTTGAACGTTGCGCGAGATTTCCTGGGTTGCGGCGCCCTGTTCTTCGACAGCGGCAGCAATCGATCCGGCCACCTCGTCGACCTTGGCAATGGTTCCGCCGATGTTTTTGATGGCATCCACGGCCCCGGTTGTCGCAGTCTGCATTGCTGCAATCTGCGCGCCGATTTCGTCCGTGGCCTTGGCGGTCTGAGAGGCCAGGTTTTTCACCTCGCCGGCAACCACTGCAAAGCCTTTGCCCGCTTCGCCGGCGCGCGCAGCCTCAATGGTGGCGTTAAGCGCCAGCAGGTTGGTTTGCTCTGCAATGTCGGAGATCAGGCTGATCACATCGCCAATCTTTCTTGCGGCTGCAGACAGACCCTCGACGTCTTCGTTGGTGCGCCCCACCTGAGTGACCGCCTCGCTGGCAATCTGTGAGGACTCCGAGACACGCCGGCTGATTTCGGTGATGGAGCTGCTGAGTTCTTCCGACGCCGAAGCGACGGCCTGGACATTGGAGGTCGTGACTTCGGAAGCCGATGATACGCTGTTGGCCTGCTCCGTCGTCGACTGTGCAGCCGAAGACATCTCCTGCGCGGCGGTCTGCATTGACTTGGCGCCGTTGGCCACGTGGTCGACAACAGCCATAACCGAAGCTTCGAAGGCGTCAGCCATGGCATTCATTGCTGCCTGCTTGTCTGCTTCAGCTTTCGCTTTGTTTGCCGCCTGTTCGCCCTCAAGGCGGCGCATCTCAATGGCATTCTGTTTGAAGACTTCCACAGCCTGCGCCATCGCGCCGATGTCATCGCGCTTTTCACGTGCCGGTACATCGGTTTCAAGCTGGCCGTCAGCCAGTTCGCGCATTGCCGCCGTCATCCGGGCGAGAGGCTGTCCAACCAGTCGCGTGGTCACAAAGGCCAGCAGACCGACCAACAGAATTACAGCAACCGTAGCTCCTATAATCTGGGTTGTCAGGGCTTCCGCGACGAGGGAATTCAGACCTTCCAGGCTCCAGGCAACAGCCAAAAGCCCCACCGGATCACCCTTCTTGTTGACGGGTTGAACGACGATAATAACGTGGTCGCCTGTTGATTCGAAGTATAGACCGTCGCTCTCCACTGCGGATTTCGCCCATTCGGAGACGTTCGGCAGGTCATGCGAAGGCAGCCTGTCTGATGTGAATCGGGTTACCTCAGCGCCGTCGCGGTCGTAGGTCACAATGTTGGAAATTGCCGAGTCTTCCGCCTCCGCAAAAGCCTTGTAACCACCAATGATGGACTCTTCCTTTTTCCACTGCAGGCCACCGGCGACCGTGTTTGCAAGCAGACTGGTAATGGTCGTGAAGGACCGTTCACCCTGGGAAATCAGTGTCTTGCGTTCGTTGAGGACATTCATCGTCACCAGCGCAATAAGGCCGAGTGCAATCGCGCAAGCAGCTACCAGAGACACCTTACGTGCGACCGTCAACTTACTCCGTGACACCTGTTCACCCGAATTTTCAGCAAGGCCGAACTGTTGCTCAGTCATAGATATCCCCAGTGTTTAAACGCAATCGGAGTCTCACTGCCTTCCTCCTTCAAAGGAAAGGCGGCGTCAGCTCCAGTCATTGTAGTCGGAGGGCGATTCATGCTTCAGATTGCCGAATCCAAAAGCCACCGCACTCTTGAAACTGATCGTCTGCCTTTGCTTCAAAGACAGACGATCAGACTCTGAATGAACGAACGAGAGAGACTCAAACTCTCAAGGGTATCCACCGACGCGAGTCAGTTGCTCTCTGTTCCACTCATTTCGTATCGCGTCTCAGCTCTTACAGGAAGGCCTCGACGTTCATGCCAACCGTGATCGCACCGATCACTTCACCGCTGGCAGGATCGACAATGGACATGCTCATCTGCGACTGGAAAGTCTGCGTCGACTCGTCTTCTTCAACTTCGTCGATGAACATTGCGTCCGGACCGGCAAGGAAGGTTTTCTGCCACTTGCCTTCGTCACCCTGCCAATAGTCAGACGTCACATCGCTCTGCGCGACATTCAGACCCTTGGAGTCCATAACGAAAACTTCCGTGACGAGCCCACCGGACTCTTCCTTAACCTGCTTGAGGTAACCGGAAGCAGCGTGGCTCAGGACTTCGCTGATCATGGGCTGGCTGGAAGCGCTGGTTTCAGCACGCCACTGTTTATCCATGGCATCGATGTCAGCCTGCGACAGGCCGGCATGCTTAGCGTTCTGAGCTTTGATAGCAGCAACCAGGTCTGCATTCGCAACCCAGGTCTTTACGGTCGAATTGGCGAAATCCTGCATCGGCGCAACGTGCGCGTCCGTCGCCATTGCGACTGAAGCAGACAACATTCCAGCGAGGCCTGTGGCCGCAACCAAAGATGCTTTTAAATTCATGACACCACCTATGAGTTAATCAGAGTTTTTATACTGGCCGGATACTATGCGGTTTATCCTAACTATCTATTAATACGCGAAAGTCAGAAGCAAACAGCTATGCAACCCTGGATTATGTTTGCATGCGAATTCCCACTATCGGCGAAACACCAAAAACGGCACATCACTATCCGGGAATTATCTGAAATCTCGAAAAAGTGGTGAGTTCTCGGCGCCAGAGCAAAAGCCGGCGATAGGCCGGTATTTAGCGGCTACAAGATTCAGGGCGCTGGGGGACTCTACGCACCAATATCTGTCCGGGAGATTCTTGAAAACCGGAAGTTAACCCCGATCTGCCATTGAAAGAGCAGGGTTAACACCCTTCATTCTCTAAGTGATAAGCGATCGTTCTCTGGACATCTGGCCGTCATTAGGGTACCGGCTTGCTGACACAAGCCCGGATAACCTAGAGTGCGATCGTGCTTGATTGTGAAATCAAGATCAGAAACCGCCCTCTAATTGCATGATGAAGAGTCTGATGATTGTTCTGGATCCCATCCTCGCTGTTCTACTAGTCGCACTGAACCTTTACTGGTTCGTGGTAATCATATCGGTGATCCTCTCATGGCTGGTCCAGTTCAACGTGGTCAACACCCAGAACCAGTTCGTCAGCATGATTGGCGAGTTCACCTGGCGGGCAACCGAGCCTGCATTACGACCGATCCGGCGCTTCGTGCCCAACCTGGGCGGTCTCGACATTTCGCCTATCGTGCTTTTGCTCGGCATCTTCTTTCTCCAGCAGGTCATCGGGAACCTTCGCGGATCCCTGCACACCGGTGGGTTCTGACAACACCCCCTTCAGATTAACGGATAAAGGCGTGACCGTAGCCGTGCGCCTGCAGCCCGGTGCACGCCGAAGCCAGGTCGACGGGACAACGCAGCTCGACGACGGGACAGCGGTTTTAAGAGCCCGGGTCAGCGAGCCGCCGGAAAAAGGCAAGGCAAACGCAGCCCTGATCAAGTTACTTTCAAAGGCCTGGCGGCTACCGAAATCAGCAATTGAACTGCAAAGCGGCCAGAGCGACCGGCGCAAGACCCTGCTGGTGATCGGCGGCAAGGAGCGGCTCGACGCTTTATCGACCTGGCTCGGCAAGCTCGAAAGCGACGAAAAGGCCCGCGGCCATGGCGCTTGATACCGCAATGACGCACGCCGGGATCAGTGAGTCGGCATCGTTCATGAACCTGCCGCTTTCAGGCATGGCTTCGAACTTCAAATTGATAAAACCCTCGAGTGCGATAGAAAATCAGACTCGAGCCTGAACAACAGCGGGGAGACCAGCAAAATGGCAAGCGCGGTAACACTTGATGGAAAGGCCTTTGCGGCTGGTTTACGCGAGCGGGTTGCGACAGAAGTCGCCAAGCTGAAATCAGAGCACGGCCTGACGCCGGGTCTGGCTGTGGTGCTGGTCGGTGAAGACCCCGCGAGTCAGGTCTATGTGCGCAGTAAAGGAAAACAGACCGTCGAATGCGGGATGAACTCCTTTGAACACAAGATGGATGCCGGCATCAGCCAGGAAGAACTGCTGGCCAAGGTCGCCGAACTTAACGCGGACCCCGCCGTTCACGGTATTTTGGTACAATTGCCTCTACCGAAACATATGGACGATCTGGCCGTCATCGATGCCATCGATCCCGCAAAAGACGTCGACGGCTTTCATGCCATCAATGCCGGACGCCTCATGACCGGTGGCAAGGGCGCCGCCGCACCGATGGTGCCCTGCACACCTCTGGGGTGCCTGCTGCTGCTGCGCGATCATCTGGGTGATATGTCGGGCCTGACCGCCGTGGTTGTCGGCCGCTCCAACATCGTCGGCAAGCCGATGGGCCAACTCCTGCTTCAGGAAAGCTGCACCGTGACCATCGCCCACAGCCGGACCAAGGACCTGCCGGCAGTCTGCCGGGAAGCCGATATTCTGGTGGCCGCGGTCGGTCGCCCCGAGATGGTGAAGGCTGAGTGGATTAAGCCGGGCGCTACGGTGATCGACGTCGGCATCAATCGTATTGAAGCAGAGGGCGGCAAGACACGCCTGGTCGGCGATGTCGCAACAGCCGAAGCCCGGGAAGTCGCCGGCGCGATCACACCTGTGCCTGGCGGTATCGGCCCCATGACCATTGCCTGCCTGCTGGCCAACACCGTAACCGCGACCTGCCGTCAGGCCGGTATCGACGCACCGGACTTCTGATCCCCGTATCTATCTAACGAGGTTTTTCCGGCATCACGTACTAAAAGTGATGCCGGTTGGCGCCTGGACTAAGAGTTCGTGTCCTCGGCCGTTCGCGGTTGGGACAAACGGATCAAACCTTTTATGGGTGCGTTCGGATCCGCGACCTTTCCCTTGCGCAGAATCGACAAACGCCCCTGACGCGCCAAGTGCAGCGCCTGTTGCCTGACCGCAGGCAGGTACTTACGCCAAAGATCGGGCGGGTCATTCCGCTTTGCGCGGCCAGCCGCAAAAGTGCGGGCGACTTCGTTGGGATCCAGGTTCTGCGTGGCTTCGCGCTGTTCCAGAAGCTGAAGAATCATTTTGGCGATTGGATCGTCTTTCTCCGCCTCCGGCGCCTTACTCGTTTCGTCTGTCATTGGTCTATAGCTTTCAAATAGATATGGCTTGATGCTTTTATACTGGACCGCGGCAAAAGCCTGCTCTGGACAGTTGGCAAGGCTGTTCCCATATTGCCATAATTGGTTCTACTTCAGAGCGCCCTGGTTTATCCGCCATTGAGGGAGAAGCCACCAAGCTCCCAGATGACAATACGGTGCCTTTTGTGAACGAACTTCTGGCTGCAACGATCCTCTTTGTCGGCGGACATTTTCTGCTCTCCAGCGCGTCTTTACGCAAGCCCCTTTCGCAAAAACTCGGCAACAACGGGTTTCAGGCGCTTTACTCGATCACCGTTCTCACCGCTTTCGTCTGGATGCTCTATTCCTACGCCAATGCGCCCTTCATAAACCTATGGTTCCCGGCGCCGGTTTTCGCCTGGGTTCCTCATGTGCTGATGCCCTTTGCTTTCTTCGGCATCATCGCGGGACTGACAACCCCCAGCGCAACTGCAGTCGGTGGGCAGAAGCTCCTGGCCGACACGGCTCAGTCTGCGGCACGCGGCATCTTCACAATAACCCGCCACCCCTTCTTGTGGGGTACGACGCTATGGGCGTTCAGTCACCTGCTCATCAATGGTGACGCCGCATCCATCACCCTGATGGCCGGCATCGCGGTCCTCAGCCTTGGGGGCATGCGCCACATAGACCATCGCAGAGAGGCTGAGCTTGGCGCGGCCTGGGGGCCTTTCGCCATGACCACCAGCCTCGTTCCCTTTTCGGCCATCGCATCGGGACAGACAAAACTGGACTGGCGCGGCATCGGCTGGTGGCGACCCGCACTGGCCCTGGCAATCCACGTCGTCGCCATGGCTCTTCATCCCACGGTGATCGGCGTCAGCCCCTTCCCGGGTTAGCAGCAACCCGTTTCAGCAGCCGCCACTAGCCTTTTTGACGATTGAGCAGACGCAGGCGCAAGGCGTTGAGTTTGATGAAACCCTCTGCATCGCGCTGATCGTAGACTGAATCTTCTTCAAAGGTGACGTGCTCCATGCTGTAGAGCGAGTCAGGCGACTTGCGGCCACAGACAATGACGTTGCCTTTGTAAAGCTTGAGCCGAACCGTGCCGTTGACCTTTTCCTGGCTCTTGTCGATCAGGGCCTGGAGCATCTCGCGTTCCGGACTGAACCAGAAGCCGTTGTAGAGCAGTTCGGCATAGCGGGGCATAATCTCGTCTTTAAGATGCGCCGCGCCCCGATCCAGGGTAATCGATTCCATTGCCCGATGGGCTGCAATCAGGATCGTACCGCCCGGTGTTTCATAGACACCGCGGCTCTTCATCCCCACAAAACGGTTCTCAACCAGATCCAGCCGTCCAATGCCGTTCGCGCCGCCCAGCTCGTTCAGACGGGTCAACAGGCTGGCGGGACTGAGGGTCTCACCATCGATCGCGACGGGGTCGCCGTTTTCAAATTCAACCTCAATGAAGGTTGCTTCGTCCGGTGCGGCCTCGGGAGAAACACTGCGCGAGAAGACATGTTCACCCGGCGACACCCAGGGATCCTCCATCTCCTTGCCTTCAGCTGAGATATGCAGAAGGTTCGCATCGACGGAAAAGGGTGCCTCGCCGCGCTTGTCCTTGGCAATCGGGATCTGGTGATTTTCCGCGAATTCGATCAGGCGTGTCCGCGACGTCAAATCCCATTCACGCCAGGGCGAGATCACATGAATGTCCGGCTGTAGCGCGTAGTATCCCAGCTCGAAGCGAACCTGGTCGTTGCCCTTACCTGTCGCTCCATGACAGACCGCGTCGGCCCCGGTTTCACGCGCGATCTCGATCTGCCGCTTGGCGATCAGAGGACGGGCGATCGAGGTTCCCAACAGGTAGACACCTTCGTAGAGCGCATTCGCGCGGAACATCGGGAAAACATAGTCGCGGACAAAGGTCTCGCGCAGATCCTCGATATAGATTTCCTTCACGCCCAGCATTTCGGCTTTTTTGCGTGCGGGCTCAAGCTCCTCGCCCTGGCCAAGGTCGGCCGTGAAGGTCACGACCTCGCAGTTGTAGGTCGTTTGCAGCCACTTAAGGATAACCGAGGTGTCGAGGCCACCAGAATAGGCGAGCACGACTTTCTTGATGTCGTTCATGAGATCCACGCGTCGTTCGAGTGCAGAAAAGCGATAAAATCGCGCGGAGTATAGGCAAAAGCGGACGCGGGGCAAGGCTTGCCGCGGGGTTTAACGGACGAGATGCAATCTTGGTCGGCAGAAATAGCCCGCAAGGCTGTTGGGTCGGGAATCACGCTCCGAAACAGAGGACTGTTCTAGGTTCGCTCGCTCTTACGTTTCCGCTCTGATTCAGACTTGAGCTGACCGCAGGCCGCCAGGATGTCCTCGCCACGTGTGGCCCGGATAGGCGCAGAAAGCTGGCCGTCGTTCAGGATCTGTGCGAAGCGGTGGATCGCATTGTTCGAGGAGCACTCGAAGAAAGAACCCGGCCAGGGGTTAAAGGGAATCAGATTCACCTTGGCCGGAATATCCTTGAGCAGCCTGATCAGCGCCCGCGCATCCTCTGGGGAGTCGTTGACGCCCTTGAGCATGACGTACTCGAAGGTGATACGCCGCGCGTTGTTGGTGCCGGGATAGTCGCGACAGGTCTGCAGAAGATCCTTGAGCGGATACTTCTTGTTGATCGGCATGATCTTGTCACGCGTCTCATCGTCGACCGCGTGCAGCGAAACCGCCAGATTAACCCCGAGCTCGCGTCCGCAACGCTCCATCTCAGGCACAACGCCGGAAGTCGAGAGGGTGATCTTGCGCTTGGAAATGGCAATACCCTCGCCATCCATGGCGATCTTCAGCGCCGTCGCCACATTATCGTAGTTATAGAGCGGTTCGCCCATGCCCATCATCACAACGTTTGTGATTTTACGGTCCAGGCGGGTGCTGGGCCATTCTTCCAGGGCATCGCGCGCCAGCATGATCTGGCTGATGATTTCTGCCGGAGACAGATTCCGAACCAGCCGCTGTGTACCTGTATGACAAAACTTGCAGGTCAGCGTGCAGCCGACCTGACTGGAAACACAGAGTGTGCCGCGGTCGTCTTCGGGGATGTAGACGGTCTCGACTTCCTGGCCGTCGGCAAAGCGCAAGAGCCACTTGCGTGTCCCGTCGGTCGAGATCAGGTCCTGAACGACATCGGGACGGCGTACCTCAAAGCGCTCGGCCAGACGGGCGCGGAACGTCTTGCTGAGCGAGCTCATCTCGGAGAAATCGGTGACGCCTTTACTGTAGATCCAGTGCCAGAGCTGCCGGGCGCGAAATGCGGGTTCGCCGCAGGCAACGATCTCAGCCTCAAGCGCCTCGCGGGAGAGCCCCACAAGGTTCTTGGTGTCCGCCGAGTCACTCGGCGGCGCAAACAGCTCAGCATGCGCGGTTCCAGCCATAGGCGTTAGATACGCGCGCAGAGGCCAGAACGCAAGTCATCTGACCCGGAATTTCACTCTAAATCCGGCGGAAAGCGGGAGTCTGATCGATTTCCACCAGGTAAGTGGAAATCGCTAAGCCGCCCCTCGCCTGGACAACTGTGGTTAATTGACGCCGCAGCTTTTTGAGATTGCACGGTAAGCCGCCGTAAAGCCCTTCAACGAATAGGTATCCGTCGTGAGCGTCCCGCGGGATGAGGTGCCTTTGACCTGCATGGTCGAACCGCGAATCATTGCCTTGACCATCGCTTTATCCAGATTGTGGTCCGGCGCCCAAGCGCCATCGTTCTGGGTAAAGAAATCTTCCGTGCGGTTCCCAATCGACACCTTTGCCGGACTGCCCTTTTTGAATTGGTAGCCCGCCACAAAACTGACCTCGTCACGCCGGGATTCGGCAGGCCGATGCGTCACCAGGGCATAGATATCTCCCCGCTGCGAATACTCACCTTCCGACTTGCTCGGAACGGAGGCCATGTAACATGCCGGCTTACCGTCCTCGACAAAGCGATATGCACTCCAGGATCCAAAATCTCCCAGGCGTTCGATTCCCTGGGCTGATGCTGAGGTGCCCAGTGTAAAAAAGAGCGGCAACGCCAGAACACCGGCCATTGTCGCTCGCATCAATGCGAATGAAGTCATGACTTTATTATAGAGAGAGCTTTTCCGTTCGCTACCCCCTGATCACAGGAATTTTTGCTCAAAGAGGGCATATCACGAATTTTATGCAAAAAAAGCGCTCCGCTTGAACCCCCGAAACTGATCCACCCCGGTTTCCCGTCCGTATATCTGTCTGTAATGCAGTGAAAAGTGGAAGATCGCGTGAAAAACGCCCTTGTGCGACCGGATATAGACACGACTGTGGCAAGATCGCTTGCCGCCATCGCTTTTATCGCGTCTGATAACGCCATGACGCAGGAGCCAAAAGCGAGAGAACCCAAGCGGTTGGAGCCTTTGACACCGCCTGAATTGGTGGTGCTGGTTCAGTCAATCGCGGAACGGAGGTGTAAAGCCTCGTTCCAGGAGCTCTTTGGCTATTTCGCGCCCCGTGTTAAGGCCTATCTGATGCGGCTCGGTTCGGACATGCATCAGGCGGAAGAGCTTGTGCAGGAAGCCATGATCATGGTCTGGCGGAAAGCACCAAGTTTCGATCCGGGTCAGGCGGCGGTCAGTACATGGATTTTTACCATTGCCCGGAACAAACGGATCGACGCGATCCGGCGTGAAAAACGCCCGGAGATCGATCTGGAGGACCCGGCCCTCGTCCCGCAACCCGAAGCACTTGCAGACGGAGTGGTCGAACAACAGCAACACGCTAGACGGCTGAAAGAAGCAATCAGCCGTCTTTCCGAAGAGCAGGCAAAGTTGATACAGATGGCATATTTCGCAGATAAGGCGCATGGCGCCATTGCCGAGGAGACCGGATTACCTCTGGGCACGGTCAAATCGCGCTTGCGTCTGGCACTAGGCCACCTTCGCAAGGAACTGAAGGAGGACGTGCTATGACCTTGCCTTCCAGCCATAGCCACGGCGGCACCGGAAGTCCGCTTCCGACAAACCACATCAGTGACGAGCTGCTTACTGCCTATGCAGCAGGTACTCTGTCGGAAGCCGAGTCCCTGATTGTCGCAACCCACTCGGCCTTCTGCCCGCTGTGCAGAGACGCGATCGCGGAATTCGAGGCAATCGGCGCCACCTTCATGGACGAGCTGGAACCAGAAGAAATGGCTGCGGGTTCTCTGGATTTCGTAATGTCCAAGCTCGACGACGATGAAGCCTGGCCCGAGAATGTCGTGCAGCATCCCAGCGCCCAGACAAAAGCCGAAAATCTGGATAGTGACGTCATCCTGCCTGAACCGCTGCGCAGCTACGTCGGTGGCGATCTGAAGGATGTTGTCTGGCGTCCTGTCATCCGTGGGCTTGAGGAGGCCGAGCTCTCCGTCTCAAGTCCGGATTATAACGTTCGGCTGATCCGGGTTGCTGCTGGCGCCGCCATGCCGCAACACAGTCACCAGGGGTTGGAATACACCCTGCTGCTGACCGGCGCTTATCGGGACAGCTCGGGCCGCTTTGCCCGCGGTGACGTGCAGATTGCCGACGGCGATGTTGACCATCAGCCGACGGCCGAACCGGGCGAACCCTGTGTCTGCTTGATCGTGACCGATGCGCCGATCAAGCTGACCGGCCCTCTGGGACGGCTGCTCAATCCCTTTATTACCTACTGACCGGCCAGGTCCACAGGCAGATTTCAGCTCTCGCTGTTGTCTGTCTGTTGCGTCTGTTCGGTCTGCGCCTGCTGGGCTTGTTCCGCTTCCTGCCGCCGCTTCTTTCGCAGGACCTGTCCGCCTTGAACATGTTCAGGCAAAGGCTCCGGCGCGGCGCGGGAATGCACAGGGCGCGCCGGAAAACGGCCGTAACTGATCAAGCGGTCGTACATCAGAATGGCCCCGGCCGTTCCGACATTCACGCAGAACTTCATGGGAATTTTCACGATGTGGTCGCAGGCCGCCTGAAGCTCAGGTGACAGGCTTCCCCTCTCCGGACCCAAAACATAGGCCGCGGCCGCCGGATGCCGGAAACTTGGCAGGGCAATCGCTTCGTCGGTGAGCTCAACACCTACCAGCGAACAACCGCGTGGCAGCATGAGCTCATCCACGGTGTCATAGGTATAGAGCGGCATGGTCTTGGCCGCATCTGAGGTATCAGCGTTCTTCACCTGCCGGGCATTAAAGACCGGGGCGATGGTAAAAAAGAAGCTTCCGCCAAACGAATGCGTCGAGCGGATCAGGTTGCCGAGGTTCATCGGTTTGCTGATTCCTTCGACGCCGATTCCAAAATATCCGCGCATAATGCGAAAACTTGCATGCCCGGCGGCTGCAAGGCAAGTTGCTTTAAGCATGGATCAATCAGAGGCGCGGCCTTTTCAAAAACCCGCGAAGTGAGATCCGCAGTGGTAGAAGCGGCACAGGCGAATTAAGTACAACCCTATGACAGACAGCCCCAAATCGACGCTCTCAAGTCTGAGCGGCGCAAAAACAGATGCCGTAAAGGAAATTGACAGCCCAATTTCGGTTGAGGTCACCCGCGGCTCCATGGTCGAGAGCCGCCATCGGGTTTCTCTTGCGGTCGTCGATGCCGACGGCCATGTCGTGCACTCTTTAGGCGCCTTCGAACGGGTGGTTTACGGTCGTTCGGCTATCAAGCCCCTGCAGGCAATCCCGCTGGTCGAATCAGGGGCCGCAGAAGCTTTCAATCTGAGCGCCGCCGAAATCGCAATCGCCTGCGCCAGTCACGACGGCGAGGCGCGGCACGTGGAGACGGTTGAAGCCTGGTTGCCCCGCATCGGCTGCACGGTCTCGGATCTGGAATGCGGTGCCCACCTGCCCTACCATCAGGATTCGATGATCGCGCTGCTGCGCAGCGGTGCTGAACCGACCGCCGCCTATAATAACTGCTCGGGCAAGCACTCAGGCTTTCTGACCCTGGCCAAGCATTTGGGCGTCGAGACAAGCGGTTACATCAAGTACGAGCATCCGGTTCAGCAGCGGATTCTGGGCGTACTGGAAAGCATGTGCGGCCTTGATCTCAGCGATGCGCCCCGCGGCATCGACGGCTGCGGCATTCCGGTGATCGGTATTCCTCTCGGCAACATCGCCCTGGGCATGGCCCGCATGGCCGACTCTTCCAGTCAGCCGGAAGCCAGACAGGTCGCCTGCAAAAAGATTCTGGACGCCATGGGCGCCGAACCCTTCATGGTCGCCGGAAGCACACGTTTCTGCACCCGCATCATGGAAGCCACCGGCGGGCGGGCTCTGGTCAAGACCGGTGCCGAGGGCGTCTACTGCGGCGCGATCCCCGAACTTAAACTCGGTTTTGCGCTGAAGGTCGATGACGGGGCAACCCGGGCAGCGGAGGTGGCGACCAGCCAGATCCTGCGTAAACTCGGGATCATCAGTGACACCCATGCCACCAGTCTGGCCGATCTGATCGAACCACCGCTCTTCAATCGCGCGGGCACGAAAACCGGTCAGGTCCGCGCTGCGAAGGACATGCCTTTCTGACCAACTTTTTTGGTAACATCAACGTCTGCAACGGCCAGATCGATTTCTGATTTCCGGAGACCTTCAAACAATGCGCGCTGTCCTCTGTCATCAATATGGCCCCGCCGAAGATCTTGTTGTTGGTGAGGCCCAGCTGCCGGAACTCGCCCCCGATGAGGTCAGGGTCGCACTCCACGCCGCAGGCGTGAATTTTGCCGACACCCTGATGATTGTCGGCAAGTATCAGGAAAAACGCCCCTTCCCCTTCAGCCCCGGGCTCGAGGGCGCAGGTGTCGTGGAAGCCGTGGGTTTAGAGGTCGCCGGGCCCGACGCAGGCGGTGTCGCGGTGGGCCAGCGGGTTCTCTGTCTGAGCGATCACGGCGCCTTCGCCGATACGGCCATCGTAAAAGCCAGCGATGTGCACCCGATCCCGGATTCAATGAATTTTATCACCGCCGCCGGATTTCCCATCACCTACGGCACGGCGCACGGCGCCCTGACATGGCAGGCCCGGATGCGGCGCGGCGAGACTCTGCTGGTGCACGGCGCCGCGGGCGGCGTCGGACTGGCTGCGGTTGAGGTCGGCAAGGCGCTGGGCGCAACCGTCATCGCGACAGCCGGCGGCGCAGACAAACTGGAAGTCGCCCGCAAACACGGCGCAGACCATCTGATCGACTACCGCGAGGAAGACATCCGGGCGCGGGTGAAGGAGATCACCAACGACCGGGGCGCGGATGTGGTGTTTGATCCGGTTGGCGGCGATGTTTTTGACGCGACCCTGCGCTGCACCGCCTGGTCCGGACGCATCGTGATCATCGGATTTGCCGGTGGCCGGGTGCCGCAGATCCCCGCCAACCATCTGCTGGTGAAGAACATTGCGGCCCTCGGGTTCTACTGGGGTTCCTACCGCAAGCATGCCCCGGCACTGGTGCGAGAGGAATTTGCCGAACTCATGCACTGGTTCGAGACAGGCAAGCTTTCGCCGCTGGTTTCGCACCATTACGATCTTGCCGAGACGGCGACAGCCATGGAGCTGCTCACAAACCGTAAATCCACCGGCAAGGTCGTTCTGACTACGGGCCGAAGCTGAGCATAGCGAGAGACGACGATGTCCGACTCTGTGCAGGATCAATATGAAGCCTATCCCTACCCGAGCCGTGACCCGCGCGAGGAACGCAAACGCCTGATCACGGGATCCCCGAGTAATCTGGATGAGCTGAACCATTATCTTTTCGCCGGACGGCGCGACTTCACCAAACCCTTCAGGGCACTGGTCGCAGGCGGAGGAACTGGCGACGCCACCATCATGCTGGGCCAACAGCTGGCGGACCGCTGCCCGCAGGGCGAAGTCGTTTATCTCGATCTCTCGAGCGCATCGCGGGCCATTGCGGAAGCACGCGCGGCAGAACGCGGCCTGACCAACATCACCTTTCACAGCGGCTCCCTGCTCGATCTGCCCGGGATGGGCCTGGAAGCCTTCGACTACATCGACTGCTGCGGGGTGCTGCACCATTTGCAAAAGCCGGAAGACGGTCTGGCCGCCTTGAAAGCAGTCCTCAAGGAGGATGGCGGTATGGGCCTGATGGTCTACGCCACCCACGGGCGCACCGGCCTCTATCCCGCACAGGATATGCTCCGAACCCTGGGCGGCGATCTGCCCCTGAAGGCGCGCGTTGAACAAGCGCGCCGGCTGCTGGAGGCTTTACCGCCGACCAACTGGCTGCGCCGCAACCCCTTCCTGGGCGATCACAAACGCAGCGATGCCGAGCTGGTCGATCTGCTGCTGCACAGCCAGGACCAGGCCTACAGTGTGGAAGAGGTCGGTGCCTTTGTTGCGTCCGCAGACCTCAATCTCGTCAGCTTTATCGAACCGGCACGCTACCGGCCGGAGAGTTATCTGAAGGACCCGAAGCTGCTCGCCGAAATTCGGGATAAAAACAATCTGGAGCGTGCGGGCTTTGCCGAAAAACTGGCCGGCAACATCAAGACCCATGTTCTCTATGTCAGCCGCAACGAAGACAGCCGCGCGGAACCAGATACAGAAGGTTCAGCCGTTCCTTTCCTCTGCCGGCTTGAGAACCATGTCCTCGCCGCGTCGCTTCGCAAAAATCCGGTTCTGAGCGTCACCTTCGATGGTCTGCCGATGCGCTTCAACCTGCCACGGCTTGCCGCCGCCATCGTCGAACGCATCGACGGCAAAACCAGCGTGGCCGGAATTTACGCCAGCCTCTCGGAGCTCGACCCCCGGCTGGAGCGTGCCGCTTTCGACCAGCAGTTCACCCAGACCTATGACGCTCTGAACGGAGTCAACCATCTGCTGCTCCGGACCTCGCCCGGCTGAACGCTCGCCCAAACCCTACGGAGTGCCGCATGCAATCACGCCCAACCCTTCTGTTCATCTGCAGCGGCAATATCTTTCGCAGCATGAGCGCTGAATACAGCCTCAAGGCGCAGGCCGGTGCCAGCGAGAAAGTCATCGTCCGCTCCGCAGGTCTGAAACCACCGCCCCACGGCATCGTGGACTTTGTTCGCGACCATCTTGCGGGCAAGGGGATCGACATCTCCGGCCATCACCCGACGCAGCTCGAGCCCGCGATGCTTGATGAGGTCGCACTTCCCATCGCCATGGGACTGGAACATCAGCAGGTCATCGAACGCGACTTCGGGCGACGCTTGCCGCTCTTCAGCGAAGTCGCCTACGGCACGATAGAGCCCTTGCGGGATGTCTGGGAAGTGGTGCCGGATTGGCGCAACAACGAACCCGCCTCAGCGAAGTACGGCTGCTCGGTCATCGACTATATCCACGATGGCATGCCCGGTTTACTCGAAAGGATGGACGGATTTATGGGGCGGGACAGCAAGACTCCCTGATCCAGTTCAATTTGGCTTAGGGCCGCCCGTCGTTTCCTTTTGCCTTTGCCGGAATGTCTGCTTTTTTACCCGGTTACCGCAGCGGTTCATGGAGCACCAGCGGCGTTTGCCGGGACGCGAGCCGTCGATAAAAAGCACCGTACACTCGGGCGCTGCGCATTCACGGATCCGGCCAATCAGATCGCCCGCCATGAGCTCCACGGTGTCTCTGGCGACTGAAGCCAGAACCGCTTCCAACGGAACCTCTGCCCGCCAGATCAGGCTCTGGCCATTGGCTGCCAATTCCGGGATGAGCGCCGGACGCGCTGCCCAGCCGTTCAGCACATCCAGGTCCTTCTGTTCAAGACTTCGCTTTGACCGCGCCGCCTGAACCAGCCGGTAGGTAACCTCCCGCAGGTCTCGTGCCTCTGCGAGTTCCACCTCACTGACTTCGGGCGGCTTGGTCAGCAAACCGGCTTCCACGCACCAGCGCCCGAGATCTTCCGGTCTCCGCCAACGCTCGATGTCGTCCTGCCGCCAGCCCCCCATACTTGCGACCGCATTCAGACAGAGACGTCCTGAATCAAATCGGAACGTGAGATCCGACGGGTCGATGCCGGTTGGTGGAGAGATTTCATTCATGGAACTTGTATAACTGGTTCCATCATGTTACGCAATGGAACCGTTATAACCGGTTCCATTGCGTAATTGAGGAGATATCAGGATGTTCGAGGGCTTCGAAAACCGGCAGGCTCCGGTCGGTAACTGCGTGATCAACCTCTTGGTGGGCGGCGAGGGTCCGCCGCTGCTGTTGCTGCACGGCTACCCTCAGACCCACGTCGCCTGGCACGCAGTTGCGCCAACCCTGGCGAAGCGCTTCACCTTGATCATTCCCGATCTGCCCGGATACGGCGACAGCGTGGGTCCGGAGCCCGACCCGGCGCACCTGAACTACGCCAAGCGCACCACGGCGAAGACACTGGTGGACCTGATGATCACGCTGGGGCACGAACGCTTTTCGCTCGCAGGGCATGACCGTGGCGGACGCGTGGCCTATCGGATGGCCCTGGATCACCCGGAGCGCATCGAGCGCGTAGCGGTGCTCGACATCATCCCGACCCTCGATACCTGGGAGACCATGGATTGGGAGCAGGCGCTCAAAACCTACCACTGGCCGTTTCTTGCGCAACCAGTGCCCTTGCCCGAGCGCATAATTGCACAGGATCCGGACTTTTATATCCAGCATCTGCTTGATCGCTGGATTCTGGATGGAAACAGCCTTGCGCCTGAAGCGGCAGCCCACTACCGCCGTCAATTCCATAAGGCCTCGGTCGTCGCCGCCACCTGTGCCGACTACCGCGCGGGTGCAAGTCAGGATGTCGTCCACGACAGGGAAGACCGTGCAGCGGGCAGGCGCATTTCCTGCCCGCTTCTGGTCGTCTGGGGGCAGGGATACTCTCTTACTATAGAAAAGAGTCCGGCAGAGACCTGGCGTACGTGGGCGGGCGAGGTTTCCGAGGTCGCGCTGGACTGCGGTCACTTTGTCACGGAAGAGCAGCCTGACGCCTGCGCTGAAGCACTGTCTGTGTTCTTCTCGGGTTAGTGGCCGACAGGCTGATCAAAGGGAAAAGACATTGTCCAATTTAGCGACCCGAACCAGCTTTAAAGCGCTGAGAATTCGCGCGAAGCTCCAGATTATGACCGCGTAGGTCATCAGATAACTTGTGGACTCGTTCCAGCGATTTGATAACTTTTGCAAATGCCTAGATCAGCCCAGAAGAACTATCGGGATCAAATTCGCAATTCACTCTCGCAGTCTGGCTGGGAGATTATCAGCATTGATGACAAAACTGATTGGTGGGTCGATGAGCACTGGACCATCAGCTCAACTTCGCAAGAGTTCGGATACAGCCTTGTCATTAGCTTCCTTGTTGATCCGCTTTATGAAGGTCACGACAAGAGCTCAGCCATTTGCGAGATCGTCATCTGCAAAACCCGACCGCCAGACCGTTTGGATAACGAAAGCAGAGTCGCTGAGTTGGACATGCAAAAAGGTCATTTTGCCACAAAGCTCGATAGCTTTATTCACGAGATCAATCAGCATCGAAATTCATTAGGTGAGGCTTCTTCGCTCGACTAGCTTTCTCTTCTCGGAAGAGCAGCCTGACGCCTGCGCCAAAGCCCTTCAACGCTTCTTCTTGGATTAACCAAGTTTTCGGGAAGTAAAAAAGGGCTGCCTTCTTCAGCAACCCCCATTTAAAAATCTATAGAACCCTCCGGCTAGACGCTCATTTTGCGCTAGCAGGAACTCCGGTCCAGACCGAGATCCTTCAAAATGCGAAGGTCGGAGATCTTGGACCAGCGTGACTTCCGTGCGGCCGGAACCGCGTTGGAATAGGACGCTTCTGTGGCCTGACCGCTACGACGGGTCAAATCACTTGCGCATAAACCCGGCATCGTGCAGTCGACAACAAAATTGAAGTCCGCCATTGCGCTGATCCTTCTAAAGAGCTCTGACACCAGAATATTGGTGAATACTTCAGAGCCTAAGTTAAAACTCGTTCTGATCTCCAATTAAGCCCAGTTGAGGCGCGGCACCAATGCCGAATCAACGGGCGCGCCATGCCGAATCTGCATAGCGGAAATCCACGAAACCTTAACTATTTGTGCGGTGGTTTCAGCCCGTCGGCAAAGTCCCGAACGAGGGCAGCTAAAGGGGCTTACCAAGTACCGGAACAAGCCGGTCCATCGCCTCGGAAAGGCGCTCCAGGGTTCCGGCATAACAGAGTCGGAAATTCCCTTCCCCGCCCTTCCCGAAAGCCGATCCCGGCGCGAGCCCGACCCCGGTCTCGTTCAGGATTTTCTTGGCCGCGCTCAGACTGTCGGTCATGCCCTCGACTGCAAAGAAAAAGTAAAACGCACCCTTGGGGCTGGTCGCCCGGACCTCGGGCACCGCCGACAGCCGCTGAAACACCAGATCCCGCCCCTGACGGCAGCGATCCACGGTCTGTTTCACAAAATCCTCTCCCTCCCGCAGGGCAGCGATGCAGCCGTGCTGAAGAAAGGCCTGGGTCCCGGAAGTATTGAATTCGATGAGATTGTCCAACACAGGCCCCAGGCTCGCTGGGTGGGTCAGCCAACCCATGCGCCAGCCGGTCATGGCCCAGGCCTTGGAAAAGCTGTTCACGACGATCAAGGCATCTTCGGGATCGGCAATCTGCAAGAAGGAGTTCGCGACTTCCTGCTCGTAGACGAAGCGATGATAAACCTCGTCCGCGATCAGCCAGATCCCACGCGCACGGCAAAATTCCAGGACTTCGCGCTGTTCATCCCGGGTGATCATCCAGCCAGTAGGATTGCTCGGCGACACAATAAACAGCGCCCGTGTATGTTCATCGCAGTTGGCAAAAAGACGCTCCAGATCGAGCGTAAAACTGCCGTCGTCTTTTTGATCGAGGCTGACCTGGCGGGCTTCAGCGCCCATGATCTCGATCGCCCCCATCACATTCGGCCAGCCCGGCGTCACGCAGACGATATTATCTCCAAGTCCCGCAAGGGTCTGCGCCGCCAGCATGATGCCGTTCATGGCCGCCGAGGTGACAGTCACGCGCTCAACATCAAGCGGAATCTCGAAAGTCCGCTGCATGTAGCCGGCGAGCTCCTGCCGGAGTTCGGGCAGGCCGCGTTTTTGACTGTAAAAGCAGAGACCCTTCTGCAAGGCCGCGTGCGCTGCGTCGGAGATAAAGGCCGGCGTGGTGTCGTTGCCCTCACCGACCCAGAGCGGAATCAAGTTTTCACGCCCAAATCCCATCTGCCAGAGTTCAACAATCTTCGAGCTCTCAAGTCCGGCAATCTGTGGACGGATCGGCGCGGGGAAAGGCATCAAAAAAACCACTTCAAATTTGAACCTCGTCAAGAGGTGCCATGGCCCGCGGAGCTTGGCAAGCGCCATGCCGGTCAAGGGAAAGAGATCGCCTTGAGCCGAGCCGAACGCTTGAGTATGATGCCGCGTTTTTTGCACTGCGGCGATGATCCAAAAGCAGTGATGCGATAACATACAGACGCACAAGATCGAGCGGCTTCGAAGCTCGCGGCGAAACCATTGTGACAAGGGTAGACACAGCATGAACAAGGTATTTCCCGACGCGACCAGCGCCCTCGACGGTCTGCTGTTCGACGGCATGACGCTGATGGCGGGTGGCTTCGGACTCTGCGGAGTTCCGGAACATCTGACCGAAGCCCTCAAGGCATCGGGCGTGAAAGGCCTGACGGTTATCTCAAACAACGCCGGCGTCGATGGAGACGGCCTGGGCATCCTGCTCGAAACCCGGCAGATCGCGAAGATGATCTCGTCCTACGTTGGCGAGAACAAGCTCTTCGAAAAGCAGTATCTGGACGGTGATCTGGAACTCGAATTCAATCCGCAGGGTACACTGGCCGAACGCATCCGCGCCGGTGGCGCCGGGATCCCGGCCTTCTTCACCAAGACCGGCGTCGGCACCCTGGTGGCTGAAGGCAAAGAGGTCCGCAACTTCGATGGCGATGACTACGTCATGGAAAGCTGGCTCAAGTCCGACGTCTCGATCGTCAAAGCCTGGAAGGGCGATACGGAAGGCAATCTGATTTTCCGCAAGACCGCCCGTAACTTTAACGCGCCCATGGCCACCGCGGGCAAGGTCACCATCGCCGAGGTCGAGGAACTAGTTGAGCCAGGAAGCCTGCACGCCGACGAGATTCACTGTCCCGGCATTTTCGTCCAGCGCATCGTGGATGGTGGAAATTATCGCAAGGTCATCGAAAAACGCACAACGCGGCCCCGCAGTTAATCTGCGCGCGCAGCCGCCCGGCGAATTGATGACTTCACAACCAGACAAACACTCAGATAGGAACGAATGGCATGGCTTGGACGCGAGATGAGATGGCGGCACGCGCCGCGAAGGAACTCAGCGACGGCTTTTACGTAAACCTGGGCATCGGCATCCCGACCCTGGTGGCCAACTACATCCCCGAAGGTATGCACGTCACCCTGCACAGCGAAAACGGCATGCTGGGTATCGGCCCCTTCCCCTATGAAGGCGAAGAGGACCCGGACCTGATCAACGCCGGCAAGCAGACCGTGACCGAGCTGCCGCAGAGCTCTTACTTCGACAGCGCTGCAAGCTTCGGCATGATCCGGGGCGGGCACATCAACCTGGCCATCCTGGGCGCCATGCAGGTTGCCGAGAACGGTGATCTCGCCAACTGGATGATCCCGGGCAAGCTGGTCAAGGGCATGGGCGGCGCGATGGACCTGGTGGCCGGCGTGCAGCGCGTGGTCGTCGTGATGGACCATAACTCCAAAGCCGGCGATGCGAAGTTCCTGAAGGCCTGTGATCTGCCATTGACCGGCACCCACGTGGTCGATCTGCTGATCACAGACCTGGGTGTTTTCGAGATCGACAAAAAGGATGGCGGTGTCACCCTTACGGAACTGGCACCCGACGTCACCGTGGACGTTGTTCGGGAACGCACCGAAGCCAACTTCGAGGTCGCTGCCGGTTTGGCGTAACGACCCTGTGCAGACAGCCGGTTCGTGCTGAAGGTACCAGCTGTTGAGGGCGGTAGCGTTAAGCCGCCCGCCTCGCGCAGGGCAGGCCTGCGTCTGCCCTGCCTAGCGGATTAAGCCGTCAGGCTGTATCTTTCGTGCGGTATGCCTCCGCCCAAACTATCTTTCAGCCGCGTCGATGCGATCTCCGCGCCGGTGCAGGGTGCTCTGTTGATGACCCTGGCCGCGCTCGGGTTTTCTATCATGAACATCCTGATCCGCTATGCTGCTAATGAGCTGCATCCGGTTCAGATTGCGTTTTTCCGGAACTTTTTTGCGCTCGCATTCGTCCTGCCCTGGCTCTTCCGGCATGGTCTGTCGGGCCTCAAGACCGAGCGTCCCGCATTGCATCTCCTGCGTTCTGTGGTCGGTCTCTCGGCAATGTTCTGCTGGTTTACCTCGATCACCATACTGCCGCTCGCCGAGGCTGTTGCGCTGAACTTCACAGTCCCGCTCTTTGCCACCGCAGGCGCCTACTTCATCCTGCGTGAGGCGGTCGGTGTGCGGCGTTGGTCCGCAACCCTTGCCGGGTTTGTCGGGGTGATCGTGATCCTGCGCCCGGGCTTTGTCGAACTCACACCGGCGATGGCCATGCCGGTGATCGCGGCCGGCTTTATGGCGGGATCTGTACTGCTGGTCAAAACCCTGTCGCGGACCGAAGACACGGTCGCAATGGTGCTGATCATGAACCTGATCATGACACCTCTGTCTCTAATTCCCGCGCTTTTCGTCTGGGAATGGCCGAGCTGGACCGTGCTAGGCTATCTGACGATGATCGGGCTTGTCGCGACCATCGCGCACCTCGCATTAACGAGATCCTATCGGCTGGCAGATGCCTCGGCGGTGATCCCCTTCGACTACGCCCGCCTGCCCTTCGTGGCCTTCTTTGCCTACTTCGCGTTCGGCGAGGTGCCGGACGAATGGACCTGGATCGGCGCAACCATCATCGCCGGTTCTGCAATCTACATCGCTCAGCGGGAAGCCAAGGTTGCGCGTGAGCGCACGGCCGCCGAAGCACCGCGAGCCCAGACTTAATGACAACAACGCCAAGCGAGGCCCGGAAAAAGACCTGGCATATGCTCTCCCCGAACCATCGCGGTGCGATCTGGATGATGGGCGCCACCGCCGGTTTCACAATCAATGGCGCGCTGGTGAAAACACTCTCGCAGCTCGACATGGACGCCTTTCAGATCAGCTTCGCCCGCGCCTTCTTCGCGCTGCTGGCAATCCTGCCTTTTGTCTGGCGCGAACGACAAAGCGTGCTGATCAGCAAACACTGGGGCATTCATATCGTGCGCGCGCTCTCCGGAGCGATTGCCATGATCGCAGGCTACTATGCCGTCTCCAGAATGCCGCTGGCGGATGTAACCGCACTTGGCTTTACCCAGCCGCTCTTTACGACCCTGCTAGCCTTTCTGCTGCTGAGCGAGGTCGTACGCTGGCGCCGCTGGTCAGCAACCTTTATCGGATTTCTCGGCGTTCTGGTTATCGTCCGCCCCGGTGCCGACAGCTTCGAGCCGACGGCGTTCGCAGCACTTGCCATGGCCTTTGGGATCGCGTTGGCGGTAACACTGGTCAAACGCTTTCCGGAGGGCGAGAGCAGCGTCACCATGCTGCTGGTTTTCTGCGTCACCTCCATTCTGCTCACTGCGCCACCCGCGCTTTACCTCTGGCGCGAACCCAGTCTTTATGAATTTGGATTGCTGTGCGGAGTCGGTGTGGTCGGCATTGGTTCTCAAGCCATGATCATCCAAGCCTACCGCAACGGCGAAGCCTCCTTCGTCGCACCCTTCGACTACACAAAGTTGCTGTTGGCCGGTGTCATTGGTTATCTGCTGTTCGATGAGTTTCCGGATGGCTGGACCTGGGTCGGAGCCGCAATCATCGTTGGCTCGACGCTCTACATCGTCAACCGGGAAGGCCAGCAAGGCCGCGACCGCAGCACACCGCCGCAATCAAGACTGTAGCGCTATGCGCCCGGCGCTTCGTCGCGCTGCATATCGGCGGCTTCCAACTCCTCGGAGTCTGACAAAGTGTATCTCGCGCGCGTGCGGTGTTCCTCGTTCAAGTGTCCGGAGATCGCGCGCAGCGCCGCAAGCACGACAGTCGCGTCATCGGTAAATCCGAGACCCGCGATAATGTCAGGGATCATATCGGTGGGAACCACGAAATACGCCAACGCGCCCATCAGTGTCGCCCGCACCCAGACCGGTGTCTTACGGTCCGTGGCACAATAGTAACCCGCCACCGCATCCTCTATGAAGGGAACCTTGCCGATGGTGGTTCGAACCTTCGGCCAGAAGCCGCGCTTGACCTTCTTTTCGTCGCGCTTCATTCGTTCCGGCGAGACGGGTACAAGCGCCTTACCCGTGAGGGCTTCCTCGTAAAGAGAAGCCTCGTCTTCAGAGGCCTTGGATGTTGGTTGGTCAGTCGACATAGCCTAGATATGGGAATTTATGGCAAGGGTCGCAATGTCTGAGTCGATATGCTATCTGCGGCGGCGATTGCTGAAACAGCTTGAGAAGGTATAGCGAATGCTCGGAGCCGGCTCGGTCCTGATGAAGAACTTCTGGTATCTCGCCGTACCCGGCGGGCGACTGGCACGGGGCAAAACACTGGCAAAGCAGTTGATGGGCGAACCAGTGCTGATGGGGCGCACGAACGATGGCGAAGTCTTTGCGATGCGCGATATCTGCCCGCACCGGGGCATTCCCCTGCGCCACGGCACCTTCGACGGGCAGGAAGTCGCTTGCAGCTACCATGGCTGGCGATTTGCGCCCAGCGGCCAGTGCACGGAAATTCCGTCGATCGCACCAGGACAGGAGTTTTCCTGCGAGCGCATCAAGGCCAAGACCTATCCTTGCCGTGAGGTACAGGGAAACATCTGGATTTACTTCGCAGACGGTGCCTTTGACCCTGAAAATCTTCCGGAGGTGCCGCGCATGCCGGATATGGGCGAGCGCACGCCACAGGTTGCCATTTCCATGGACTTTCCCTGCGATACGGATCAGGCAGCCTTCGGGCTGATGGACCCGACCCACGCAGCCTTTGTGCACACTTCCTGGTGGTGGAAAAAACAGGCCACGAAGCTACGTCCGAAAGAAAAGCATTTCGAACCGCAGCCACTGGGATGGCGCATGATCCGCCATAAACTGCCTGCCGAGCACCGGGTCTACAAGATCCTCGGCAACAACGTCACCACTGAGATTGCCTATGCCCTGCCCGGCCTGCGCATTGAACACATTCAGGGTGACAAACACAGCGCCGTCGGCCTGACCGCCATAACGCCGGTGAACGAGAACGAGACTGAAGTCCACCAATGCCTCTACTGGACCATCGACTGGCTGGCACCTTTGAAACCGCTGGCGCGTCATCTCTCCCGGGTGTTCCTTGATCAGGACCGCGACGTGGTGATCAAGCAGCAGGAGGGCCTGGCATACAACCCCACCCTGATGCTGATCGACGACGCTGATACACAGGCAAAATGGTATTACCGGCTGAAGCGCGAGTGGCTGAAGGCAGCAGACGAGAAACGGCCGTTCGAGAACCCGATCAAGCCCAAGACCCTGCGCTGGCGCAGCTGAGCCGGCCGGGAAACCCACTCAAACGCAAGCTATCGCCTTCGTCAGCGGCTTCTGCTATAGAGCCGCCCGAGATAACAAAGCGAAACAAAGGCTGGCAGGCCTGTCGACAAAGGAGCTAGAGGAATGGACGTTAAGGGACAAGCAGCGATTATCACAGGCGGCGGTTCGGGCCTCGGCGCGGAAACGGCACGCCATCTGGCCAAGGCCGGTGCCAAGGTTACGGTCTTCGACCTGAACCAGGAGACCGTTGAAGCGGTTGCCTCCGAGACCGGCGGACTGGGCATCGCCTGTGACGTTGGATCGAGCGAAGACCTGGAAGCCGCCGTCGCCAAGGCCCGCGAAGCTCATGGCCCCTGCCGCATCGCGGTTAACTGCGCCGGCATTGCACCTGCCAAGCGGATCGTCGGACGCGGCGGTGCGATGCCTCTGGAAGACTTTGAAAAGGTCATCAAGGTCAATCTGATCGGCAGCTTCAACCTGATGCGCCTTGCGGCCGCCGAGATGCTGGCCGAAGAGCCCCTCGATGACGGTGAACGCGGTGTGATCATCTCCACCTCGTCCATTGCGGGCGAAGAAGGTCAATTGGGTCAGGTCGCCTACGCCGCCTCCAAGGCCGGTATCACCGGCATGATGCTGCCGGCGGCGCGTGAGTTCGCCAAGAACGGCGTTCGGGTGCTGACCATCGCCCCAGGCCTGATCGGCACGCCTCTGCTGCTGAACATGCCCCAGGAAGTGCAGGATAACCTGGCCGGTCAGATCCCCTTCCCCCATCGCTTCGGCCGTCCGGACGAGTACGCGCGGCTGGTGCTGCACATCTGCGAAAACGTCATGCTGAACGCCGCATCCTTCCGGCTGGACGGCGCCATGCGCATGCAGTGATGCAGTGATGCAGGCGAGCAGGTAGTTTCGTGGAAAAAGGGACCGAAAAGGGTCCCTTTTTTCGTTCCAGGAACATAAACCTGCAGGATTAGGCCGTCGCGAAGCTATCCATTGCTTTTGCCAGTTTCACATCCAGCTCCGAAAGGCCGTCGCAGTCATGAGTGGTCAGAACGACCTCGACACGATTGTAGACGTTGAACCATTCAGGATGATGGTTCATCTTTTCCGCAAGCAACGCCGCCCGGTTCATAAAGCCCCAGGCCTCGATGAAGTCCTTGAACTTGAAGGATTTCTGGATTGCGTCACGACCCTCGACATCCTGCCAGCCCGCCAGTTCGGCCAAAGCCGCAGCACGCGCAGCCGTCGTTAGCTTCTCGGCCATAGTATTTCCTCTTTAGCAGTGTCGGCACTTAGGGTATCTGGAGGTATTGCTCGCGACAACAGGCTTGCAGCAAGATCACTATACGTATGAAAGCGGACTTGGCGCGCAATCTACGCTACGCTAGAGTCCGGGAAACTATGGCACACCTGCATAACATTGGGCGCTACACCACGCCGCCCGAGCTGTCCGATCTAGAGGCACAGGCTCGGGAAGCCTATGCGACAATCCCGACGGACCTGCGAAGCTATGTCGGCAATGTCGTCATTCAGGTCACGGATTTCCCCGATGACGAGACGCTGGAACTCATGGAATGCGAGTCGCCTTTCGATCTCCTCGGCCTCTACAAGGGGATCGATTTGACACAAAAGTCCTCATTGGAGAGCCCGGAAGACCTCGATATGATCTTTCTCTACCGGCGCCCGATCCTCGATTACTGGTGCGAAACAGGTGAAGATCTGGTCCATATCGTCCGGCACGTCCTCATACACGAAATCGGCCATCATTTCGGGCTTTCGGATGATGACATGGAGCGAATTGAACAAAACGAGGCTTTTCGTTAAGTTTCGAGTAAACTACGAGTTGAATTTGCGCTGCAATTGATTCACGACTAAAGTTTTTATTAAATATTCCTTGCCATAGTGTTTAAGCTCAACTGTTCTACATTGGGATTGAACGAGAAATGACTATAGGTATTCCAGGGATAGTGAGTTTGGCAGGCGTTTTCGCACTGATGCCGAGTCTCGCCTGGAGTATGGATGTCGAACAGCTGGTTCCCGGTGGTTTCTTTGCGGAAAGCAGCGCCTGGAACGGCGAGACATCCAACAGCAGTTCTTCCGACGCAACGGCATTCGATCTGCGGATCAACCGACAGGTCTTGTCGGAGAGCCAGACCTACGGGCTTTCGCCTCACAGCAGCGACAGTGGTGTTGCCTTCTTCACCCCCCGATTTGCCGGCCTTCAGGGCAGCGTCGGCTATCGCCCGGACGCACTGGAGTCCGGCAACGATGCCCAGCTCGGCGTAAACTGGTCTCTCGATTTAACTTCGGACTCGCAGATTGCAGCGGCAACCAGCTATGAACTCGGCAATGGCGGCTTCGATATCGGCGCCAAATATGCGCAAGGCCCCTGGGAAGTTCAGTTGACCTACGGCAGCAGCGAAGGGGAAAGCGAACAGGACGAGATCGAGTCCCTCGCGTTCTCCGCCGGCTACACGGTGGGGCCGGGCATCAGCTTTACCGGTGTCCTGGGCGCCGCAGGACGAAGCAACACCGCAGAAGAGAACAAAAGCGCGGATGACCCGAACCGCGATGACTTCTGGGTCGTCACCGGTGTCAAAATTCGGTTTTAAATCAATATACTAATCTAGATTAGCGCTTTGACACGGGTGCGCAGCTCCGGCAGAATTTCTTCCTCGAACCAGGGGTTTTTCCGCAACCACATGGTCGAGCGCCAGCTCGGATGCGGTGTCGGCAGAAACGCCGGCTGGTAGTCACGCCAGTGCCGGACCGTTTCGGTCAGCGTCTTCTTCTTCGCTTTTCCCAAATAAAAGCCCTGGGCGTATTGCCCGACGAGAAGAGTCAGCTCGATATTGGGCAGGCCGGCCCGCAAGGGCGCGTGCCAAAGCGGCGCGCACTCGGGCCGCGGCGGGTTATCGCCCCCTTTGGGATTGCGTCCCGGGTAACAAAAACCCATTGGAACGATGGCGATACGGCCCTCGTCATAGAAGCTTTCGGCATCAAGATCCAACCACTCCCGCAAGCGATCCCCGGAGGCATCGTTCCAGGGAATACCGCTTTCGTGGACTTTGGTACCCGGTGCCTGGCCGATGATCATCACGCGCGCACTTGCCTTCGCCCGCACCACGGGCCGGGGTCCAAGGGGCAGATGCTCCTCGCAGACCCGGCAGGCCCTTGCCTGCGCCAGGGTTTCCGCCAGTTCAGGCGGTGGCCCGGCTAGTTCTCTGTCCTTTTCGGTCACGCTTGCAACACATCTCTTGTGAGGATTGCCGCCAGCTTAGCGTGAAGAGGACACCGGAGAACAGACCATGAATGGAACTTCGCGCGAACGTGATCGCGCTGCAAGAGCCTCATCTGGTTGAGATTTCAGTTCCCGGCTACTCACTCGCAACGAAGGCCAGGGCCTGCCGGGCGGTGCGCAGGCTGTGGCGGCGTTTCAGGGGTGAGTTGAGAAAGCGGTTTAAACCGGCAACGAGTGCTTGCCCGACCTCAGGCTCAGGCCCCGCCGCAAGTTCATCCTGAATCGCCAACGTGAGCTTCACCTGATGGCAGGCAACGATGTATTCGAACTGGCCGTGATCGAGCAGATTCTCGACGTTATGACATACAAATGCCACAGGATCGGACACCTGCCAGGGTTCCATGTCGAAATCACGGTCGATGTAACGCGCATTGCGTCCGGCGAAGCAGGCCATCTGCAGAAGACCTTGCGGCCAGAGTTCCGGAACCCGGTCACAGAGATGCCGCACGGCGTTCGAGAAGGTCACACCATGCGTGAAATCGAGCCAGGAGACGTTGTTGGAAATCGAACCTTCAGTCCGGCCCTGCAAGGAAAGTTTGAAGCTCAGGAGATTAAGCGCGTTCGCGCCCAGCAGCGCCTGATAAGCCTGCAGCGGCGCGCCGCCGGATTCCAGGGTTCGTTCCAGGGCCTGCACGACAGTCAGACCAACGAAATCCGAGGCCCTGGCCTCACGCGTGCCGGCATCGCCCCAACGGCTCAGAACATCGGCGTAGTGACGGAACTCAGGCAGCAGATCCTCGCGGCTGGCGTAAATCAGCGAACGGGTCAGGGCCAGCAGCAGCGGCTCGGCGACCTCCGGCCCCAACGCGGCGATCAGTTCGCCGGTCTTGAGAACATAGATCGCCGAATGCCCGAAGTTGGCATAGTGCGCCAAAGCGGCACGTGCGAAGGCGGGCTCCAGATCGGCAAAGCCCAGCCCGGCGGTTAAAGCGCCGCGCAGAAGCCGCACGGCGCGGTCTTCATCTTCCGCCTCGATGGCTGCGAGAAAAGCGGCCTCCTCATAAGGTTCGACACCCTCGGCAAAGGGAAAGCGCGGTTCGCGCAGGGCGTCCCAGGAGAAATGACCGATGGTTTCGACCAGCGGCACCAGCGTCGCGGCATCCACCCCGGCGCCGGAGTCCCGCTCAGCAAGTGTACGGCGGATCGCGAGCCAATCCGGCGAGGCCGCGATGGCATGGGTCGTTCCGAACTCGAAGCGATCATGTTGCCAGAGAATGACTTTGCGCAGCGCCTCCAGCGGATCCGCGCCGGCCAGAGTCAGACGGGAAAGCTCGCGCGCGATGCGGTCATACTCGTGCTCGTCCACCGCCTCGCGCAGATTAGCCTCGGCCGACGCGACCCTCTCCGCCCGGGGCGGTTCCGTCAGATCGAGCCAGATCTCGTCGCCATCGATCCGAACCGGGTAACGCCGAAGCTTATCGCCGCCCACCAGGGTTTCGCCGCTTTCGAGGTCGAATTTCCAGTTGTGCCAGTTGCAGGTCAGGATGCAGCCGTCGGTCAGGTTCCCCTCCTTGAGGGGATAGCCTTCATGCGGGCAGCGGTTATTGCAGGCGAAAACGCCCTTCGGGCCGTCGAAAAGCACAATCTGCTTCCCCTCCAGCCGTATCAGGTCAGATCCTTTCTCTGAGAGCTCGCGGTAGCTGCCCGCCCGTACAAACGCCATAGATCTGCCCTTTCGCAATATTATGAAAGTTTTTTCTTTCTAAATATAATCTGTTCCCGATCATCGCCTTTTGCAAGATTTTTCTTTAGGAATAAGCGCTGAAATTCTATAGGTGACGTCTATGGCGGAAAAATCGACAAAGACCATCAAGACCCGGCAGGCCATTCTGGAGCTGCTCAAGCGGCAGGGCCCCCAGAGCGCCCAGGCCCTGGCCAAGGCTTTCTCGATCACGCCAATGGCTGTGCGTCAGCACCTCTACGACCTCTACGATCAGAAACTGGTGTCCCAGGATAGCACAGGTAACACAGCGGGCGACGAGACCCCGGGCGGTTCGGAAAACAACCGCAAACCACAGGCGAGTGCCGGCCGGCCGGTCAAGCGCTGGCGCCTGACCTCCGCCGCCGACAGCCTCTTTCCCGACCGTCACGCGGATCTGGCAGTCGATCTGATTACCTCTATCCGCCAGACCTTCGGTGCGGACGCAATGGAGCAGTTGATCGCCACCCGCTCGCAAAGCCAGGTCGCCAGCTACCGGGCCGCCCTTGAGTGTTCGCAGAGTCTGGAGGAAAAACTCAAGGCCCTGGCCAAAGCCCGCAGCGATGAAGGCTATATGGCCGAAGTGCTGCCCGGGGAAAATGGCGACTATCTCTTTGTAGAGAATCATTGCCCGATCTGCGCCGCAGCCAAGTCCTGCACGGGGATCTGCGCCGCCGAGCTAGCGGTATTCAGAGATAGCCTGGGTCCAGACATCAGGCTTGAACGCATTGAACATCTGCTTGAGGGCGCGCGGCGTTGCGCCTATCGGGTTTCGCAAAACTGATCGGTTCAATTGGCGCGCCCTGACACTCTCGCCAAGATTAACTCTTCAAAAACGCGATTCTCAAAATGTACTTTCTGTGATTACTACGTCACTCGAAATACAACTTAACTACCACTAACCTTACAATTACAGGTTGGTTCAATGGTTTATACAGACTTCGCCATGATAATGGTGAACTGTAGTTAACTATAACTTATGGCACCGGCCAGCGGAAATGTCTTTACCCCAACAGCTTACGCTTGAAACGTCCCCTCGAGGCGCAAAGCCTTTGCAGGTTTTGATCATCGATGATGACGAAGTCGACTTCCGTTCGACCCGCCGGATGCTGACCGAGACTTTTGGCGCCGAGGTCACGCTGGACTGGATCTCTGACTGGAACGACGCAACGAAGGCATTCGCTCAATCGAGCTACGATGTCTATCTCATCGACTATTTCCTGGGCGGCAGAACCGGGTTGGAATTGATTGAGACCTGTGATCCTTCGGACAAACCCAGCGTCTTTATATTTCTAACAGGCCATGACGACCGGAAGGTCGATGTCGCAGCAACCAATGCCGGCGCGGCAGGCTATCTGGTCAAATCCGACATCACTGCATCGACGCTGGAACGCACAATCCGCTACGCCCTTTTCATGGCCCGCAAGAAAGAAGAACTGCGGCAAGAGATGATCGCAGTAAAAGCCGCGAAAGACATCGTCGAACGCCAATCCGAAATGCATGCCAAGATGGCCAATGACCTCTCCGCCACCCAGGCGAAGCTGCAAACAGCGCTCGACAGCGCCGAGGAGAGCGAGGCGAAATACCGAAACCTTGCACAGCACGATCTCCTGACCGAACTGCCCAATCGCGTGCTCTTCATGTCGCAGCTTGAGCGTATGATTGACAATTCACACCGCAGTGGAAAGAACATGGCGCTGCTGCTGCTGGATCTCGACCGTTTTAAGTCCATCAATGATTCACTTGGCCACCCCGTCGGCGATCGCCTGCTGATGCAAGTGGCGAGACGCCTGACCAACTGCATTCGTAAAACCGACACCGTCGCCCGCCTCGGTGGCGATGAGTTCGCCGTCATCGTGACGAACCTGCAAAGCCACGAAGACACGGCGATTGTCGCTCAGCACATTATCGAGTCACTCACCGAGTCTTTTGAAATAGAGGGACACGAAATTAATACAAGCGCATCGATCGGCATTGCGGTCCTGAACGAAGACAGCAATACCGTTGATGCTTTACTCAAGAATGCCGATGCCGCCCTCTACAAGGCGAAGGGCGCAGGCCGAGGTATTTATCACTTCTTCGACGCTGCGCTTAACAATCAGGTGCGCACGATCACGCTGCTCAAACGAGAGCTCTCGGAAGCGCTGGAGCATCATCAGTTCTTTCTCGAGTATCAGCCGCAAATCGAAACCGCGACGAATAAGGTCACGGGTGTCGAAGCCCTGGTGCGCTGGCAACATCCCACGCGCGGCAGAGTGCCCCCTTGTGATTTCATCCCGACCGCTGAGTCTACCGGCCAGATCGCCGCAATGTCGGAATGGATTTTAAAAGAGGCCTGCAGTCAGTCGGTAGTGTGGGAGGCGATGTTTGGCCGCAGCATTCCCGTTGCTGTCAATCTTTCAGCCATACAGTTTAAGCGCGGTCGTCTGGTCGAAACCATTGCCACCATTCTCAGCGGCACCGGGTTGCCGCCTGCATCGCTCACGCTTGAAATCACCGAAACGGTCATGATCCACGATGTCGACGAAGTAGAGATGCAGTTACGCGATCTGGTAGCCTTAGGCGTAAAGATCGCTATCGATGATTTCGGGACAGGATACTCATCTCTTGCACACCTGCGACAGCTCCCGATCGATCAAATCAAAGTCGACCGTTCTTTTGTTTCCGACATGCTCAGCAACCACCGGGATGCAGCGGTCGTCGAGGCCGTCATCGCACTGGGACGAAACCTGGGAGTCACGGTTGTTGCAGAAGGTGTCGAGACAATCGAGCAGATGGACTATCTGCGCAAAATGCCCTCGATTGATGCGCAAGGTTTTTTCATCGCCAGACCGATGCAGCCGGACCAGTGTCAGAATTGGCTGAGCAAAAACCTGCGGCCTGAACTCGAAATGCCCGCTGCGATTCCTCTCGCGCATACGACTGGTAAGCTCAGACTCACTCCGTAACATCAGTTCCGGTCAGTCGGCTTCAGCACTCTGCAAACAGCCGATCGACATAGGAGGGAACCACCTCGCTCGCCGGGCCGTGAATGCATTCGTGAAACAGGCTCGCGCCATCTGACGGCTCAAGATTGAGTTCGACCGTCCGGGCGTCGGGGCGGCCCTGTCGCCGGACATGCTCCACGAAACCCGCGGCAGGATAGACGCTGCCCGAGGTGCCGATCGAGAGAAAGAGATCACAGGTCCCCAGCGCGTCGTAGATCCGTTCCATGTGATAGGGCATCTCGCCGAACCAGACGACATCGACCCGCAGGCCACCTTTCTCGTCACAGGCCGGGCAGAGGCTTTGCCGCGACATATCCGAACGCCAGTCCGAAACGGCGTTGCAAAACAGACAGCGCGCCTTCAGGAGTTCGCCGTGCATATGCAACAAATTTGAAGACCCGGCCCGGTCATGCAGGTCGTCAATATTCTGAGTAACGAGCAGGAAGTCACTTTCCGCACCTCTGTCGCGCCATGCCGCCTCCAGGCGCGCCAGAGCCGCATGGGCTGCATTGGGCTGAACGGCGGCATCCAGCAGACCCTCCCGGCGATGATTGTAGAAGGCATGCACCCTATCGGGATCCCGTTCAAACGCTTCCGGGGTGGCCACATCCTCCAACCGTACTTTCGACCAGATACCATCGGCATCGCGAAAGGTATCCAGACCCGATTCCTTGGAAATGCCAGCCCCCGTAAGAATCACCACCGACTTGCTCATACCATTGTTTTCCTTCAGGGTTACGGCCTTCGTTGTGGCGCTCACCGGCGCACTGAAGTTTCCGAAGAAGATTCGACATCCAGTATCAAGTATGAGGTTTCCTGTGGCCGCACTCCAGGTTCTCTTTGTCTGCACCGGGAATATATGCCGTTCCCCTTCCGCGGAAGCTGTGCTGCGCCAGCGGCTCGAGACTGCAGGCCTGGACGCGCAAATTCATGTCGATTCCGCCGGAACGCATGCTTATCACACGGGTGATTCGCCCAGCGAACTTGCGCTGCGCAGCGGTGTCAAACGCGGATATGACCTGACCGCTCTGCGGGCCCGCCAAGTGACTCCGGAGGACTTCGAGACTTTCGACGTGATTTCGGCCATGGATCAGGGTCACCTAGAGATCCTGCGTCAGCTCTGCCCGCCTGATTACCTGCAGCGGATTCAGCTTTTTATGGAGCATGCGCCGCAACCGCTTCAGGGGCAGGATGTCCCCGATCCCTACTACGGCGGACCTGAGGACTATGAACGTACTCTGGACCTCATTGAGGAAGGCATGGGCGGATTGATCAAACACCTGCGCAGCAGATTATGACCCTGGCGCAGACACAAGGCGACCGCGTCGGCCTTGGGCTGGCTTACGCCGGTGCCGGAATGCTGCTGATGTCCATCATGGACACCATCGTCAAGTGGCTCAGCACCGGCTATCCGGTAAGTGAAATTCTTGTCTTCCGTAACCTCTTCGGTCTGCTGCCCCTGCTGGTGGCCCTGGCGATGACAGGCGGCGTGAAAACCTTGCGCACGTCCCAGCCGCTGCTGATGTGTCTGCGGGCGTTGTTCGCGTTAGGCGCGGGCTTTATGTTTTTCGCAGCGCTGCGCACGATACCTCTGGCGGATGCCTTCGCCCTCGCCTTTACAAGCCCGCTCTTCATCACCGCGCTCTCGGTTCCTGTTCTGGCCGAAAAGGTCGGCATCCATCGCTGGTCGGCAGTCATATTGGGTTTCCTCGGCACCCTGGTCATCCTGCGCCCGACCGGTCAGACCTTCGATCCGGCCGCGCTGCTGGTGATCGGCGCGGCGCTTTGCTACGCCATGGTGATGCTGCTGACCCGCAAGCTCGCACCCGGCAATACCACTCTTTCCATGATGATCTGGACGGCAGTTATTTCTCTCGGGATCTCGGGCGCCATCGCCCCCTTCGAATGGGTCGCACCCTCAGGTGCGGACTTCACTCTGCTGGCCATCATGGGACTGATCGGCAGCGCGGGTATGTTCCTGATCGGACAGGGTTACCGCTACGCGCCCGCCGCCGTGATCGCGCCCCTTGATTACAGCGTTTTGCTGTGGGGCGTGCTCTTCGGCTGGCTGCTCTGGCAGGAGCTTCCGGACCAGTATGTCTGGATCGGTGCCGCAGTGGTGGCGACCAGCGGCATCTACATCGTGCAGCGGGAGACCCGCAGGACGGCAGCCTAGAGCCGTCGCAACATCAGGGCGCAGGGTCGTCCTCTGGCGGAAGAGATTCGATAGGATCATCCATCAGCGCATAGCTGGCCTCGCGCGTATAGAGCGGCGCGCCTTTGCCGAGCTCACTCGAATAGAGATGAAACTGCGTCACCTGAAATGGCGGTGTGCGGAACAGCGCATGCTGCGCAAAATAGGTCCGCAGCTTTTTGCCGGGACTGGAAGAAAAGCGCGCCAGGGTCACATGGGGATGAAATTTCCGGGTTTCCGCACTGTAGCCGACGGCCTGAACCGCCCGCTCAACCCGGCTCTGCAGCGCGGTGAGTTCCGATGAGGTCTCGCTCCCCGCCCAGACGGAGCGGGTGCGCCGCCCGTCGCCGAACTGCCCTAACCCGGTCAGCGACAGGGTGAAAGGGGCGCCCGAAACGCGCGAGAGCGCGGTGTCAAGATCGTGCGCCTGATGATCGTCGGCGTCGCCGATAAAACGCAATGTCAGATGAAAACCCTCCGGGCGCACCCAGTTGGCGCCCGGCAAACCCGAACACATTCTCTCAAGCTGTTCCGCCAAATCCTCCGGCAGTGCCAATGCAACAAACAGCCGCATATTAATAAACCCCTACGTGAGTCATTTTACTGAATATTCTATCTGAATAAATTTTGTCTTGAATGCTACGCCGGAACCTTCCCCTCACCAAAGGCCCAATGGCATCGTTATTAGGATATGTACTCCGTCAGGGACAAGGGTAGGTGTAAGTCTTATGGATTTGCTCGATCCCGTCGAGCACCTCGGCCGAGAGCGTCACATCCTTTGATGCAATATCCAGCTTCAACTGCTCCAGCGAAGTCGAACCGATAATGGTCGACGTCATAAAGGGCCGTGTATTCACATAGGCCAATGCCATCTGGGCAGGATCCAGCCCCTGCGCCCGCGCAAGCTCTACATAGGCCCGCACCGCCTTATCGGCGTGATCGCCCCGATAGCGCCGGTTCTCGGGAAAAAGCGTGAAGCGGGCGCCTTCCGGGCTTTGCCCATCAAGATACTTGCCGGTGAGGGTTCCAGCCCCCAGCGGCGCGTAAGCCAGCAGACCGCACTTTTCGCGAATGGCAATTTCCGCCAAACCGGCTTCGAAACTGCGATTGAGCAGGCTGTAAGGGTTCTGGATCGACACCACCCGCGGTCCGAGGCCCAGTTTCGCCATCTGGATAAGGCTCATTACGCCCCAGGGCGTCTCGTTCGACACGCCGTACTGCCGGATCTTGCCGGCGGTTTCGATCTCGGCCAGGACATCCAGGGTCTCTTCAAGCGGCGTGCTGTCTTCTTCGGCGTCGTAGCTGTAGCCCAGCTTGCCGAAAAAATTGGTCGAACGGTCAGGCCAGTGCAGCTGATAGAGATCGATGTAATCTGTCTGCAGCCGTTTCAGACTGGCATCCACCGCCTCCAGGATATGCTTGCGCGTCAGGCGCGGCTTGCCATCGCGCAGAAAGGGAAAGCGGCTGCCGGGTCCTGTCACTTTCGTGGCCAGCACCACCTTGTCGCGGGACCCGCGCGCGGCCAGCCAGGCCCCAATGATTTCCTCGGTTTTGTGAAAGGTCTCTTCGCGCGGCGGGGCCGGATACATCTCCGCCGTGTCGAAGAAATTCACGCCTTCACCAAGCGCATAGTCCATCTGCGCAAAGGCCTCGTCCTGCGTGTTCTGAGATCCCCATGTCATGGTCCCCAGGCAGATCGAACTGACCTTGATGTCGCTGCGCCCGAGGCGGCGATATTCCATGCTTCTTCCTTCTATCTCTTACGCTGTGAAGTCCGGGATCGGGAGCTTCATCCTTGGAGCAAAGCCAAAGGGAGTTCAGCCTTGCAAATTGTGGCCCAGAGCAGCTCCTGTTTAGATGGCATCGCCTACGGCGATTTATCGTTCAGGTGAGTCTGCTCTAACTATTTAACCTAGAACGGATCACCGAAACAGCGTCAGAACACCGGTGTATCCATATACACGATCTCGCGAAATCTCGCCATTTGCGAAAAAGCCCGCAATGGGTAGATCGCCGAACTCCTCCTGAATCATCTTCATCTCCTGGGATTCCGACCCGAAGAGGTTCTGCCCGCGGCCAACGCAACTGTAGTAAAGCCCCGCGCGGGCTGTTCCGCCACAACGCGCCTTCACATCCTTCAGCATCCGGCGCATATCCTGCTCGGCAGCGGCATGGTCGCGCCGGCAGAACAGAAGCTTGCGGCCCGGTTCGACGTTTTCACCCACACTCACCCAGCCGCGCTCCGTATCCAGCGCCATCAGGTTCCGAACGAGGTAATCGCCCATATCGCTGTTATGCATGGGAAAGGCCGCAAAGATATAGCCGGCAATCCGGCGCAGATCCCGCGACAGCAGCTCGCCGATATCCTCTTTGAAGACCTCGAAGGCCGGACGGCCGTCAATTTCCTTGATGACGTTGTCTTGCGCCTGGGTCACTTCGCGCAGCGGCCCGATCGGCGAGCAGCCCTGGGTCAATCCAGTTACCACCTCGATCTCGGGTTTCAGCAGAACGCCCGATACGCCACCATCCACGACCCGATCAGCGACCTGAGGGAATTCGCCGATCCGACTTGCGGCAAGACCGCCCACCAGAAACGGCGCGGTGCTCTCGGCAAGTTCTTCAATGACCTCGGTCAGCCTGACATTGCGCGGATCACCGTGCACAATAGCCAATCCGGGCCGTTCTTCGCCGAGCCACTGCCGCTGGCTCTCCAGCAGTTCCGACAGGCCCTGTTCGGGAGCATCGCCCTCGATCGTGCTGAAGATCTTAAAACTCGCTTCCGGCAGAGCCGCCACCAGCACCGAGAGCGCGCCGCGGTCGTGATACTCGACGCCGTTGCCCAGCACACCCAACCCGACGGTCCCAACCCAGTTCTGAATACCTGTCTTCTCGCGCAGGAAGGTCAGAATGCTCGGCATGTCCTTGGTGAAAGCGTCGGTCAGATAGAGAAATCCGAAGTTCGCCCCCTCAGGAAGGCTGTCCAATTCACTGGCGCAGGCCTTGACGGCCGGCCCCCACTCGCCGTCACGCGCCCAGGCGGCCCGGAAGCCCCCTGCGGCCAGAGATCCCGACTTGGGGCCGGGATCAGCAGCAGGCATTACGCTTTCGCCGGAATCCTCATCCGCCATGGCGCATCTCCGTCTGGCGGGCCTTGACGAGCAGTTCCTCGACGTGGGGCAGGATTTTGGAAACGATGACGGCCACCCCTTCCTTGTTGGGATGCGTGCCGTCCGCCTGATTCAGATCCCGATTAAGGGCGACGCCTTCGAGAAAGAAAGGATAAAGCGCGACATCGTGTTTTTCCGCCAGGCGTGGATAAACTGAATCGAATTCATCCACATACTCCTGTCCGAGATTGCGCGGGGCAAGCATGCCCGCCAGCAAAACCGGAATACCTTCCTGCTTGAACCTGGCCACGATGGCATCGAGGTTTTCATAGGTTTGCGAAGGCTCCAGCCCGCGCAGGCCGTCGTTCGCCCCCAGTTCAACAATCACCGCATGCGGTTTGTCGGCCAGTGCCCACTCCAAACGTGAGCGCCCCGAAGCCGTTGTGTCGCCGGAATTCCCGCTGTTTATGACCGTCACCTTCTGATCGCGCGCCTGAAGGGCTACCTCCAGTTGATCCGGAAAAGGCTCCCCCGCACTCAGCCCATAGCCATGGGTCAGGCTGTCGCCAAACACCATTAGGCGCAAGGGTTCCTGGGCGGAAACGGCAGATGAAAACAGCAGAAACCCGACGGCGCCCCCCAGGCAGAGGGGTTGCAAAAATCCTCTAAAACAGCGCTGTATTCGCTGAGCGGAAAAGAAAGAGCGCGCAAAAGTTGTTAAGGCTACCACAAGCAAGACTTCTATGTAATTCGCTGAAAAATATAGGGTGCTCACGGCAGGCGATCAACTCACCAGAACGACAGTTGCCGCGCCGGAGCGTTGAAAAGCAATTCTTCCAGACCATATCGGAAGAGCTTCTATTTATATATCCTTCGGCTTTTACCAGGATTATTGAACCTTGCCCGACGCCGATAAGCACCTTCAATCCACTTCGGAGACGTCATGATGCACGCGCCGCTGGACCGCGCAACCGCAAGCGGACAGGCCGCTGCAGTGGGATCGATCATCGGTCTCGACGCCGTTGAACTGACTCTGCCCTCAAGCGCCGGGCCGGTGCATATCCTGCGCGGTCTGACGCTGGACATCCAGAGGGGAGAAACCGTCAGCGTGGTGGGGCCCTCTGGATCGGGCAAGTCCTCGATGATGATGATCATGGCCGGGTTGGAACGCGCAAGTCAGGGCCGCGTGGTGATCGGCGGCACCGACTTTACCGCGCTGGACGAAGACGGGCTCGCCCGCTTTCGCCGGGACGCAGTGGGCATCGTCTTCCAGGACTTTCACCTGGTCCCCACCATGACCGCCCTGGAAAACGTGGCAATCCCGCTGGAGCTGGCCGGACGCGCCGATGCATTCGATCGGGCGGCATCCTGTCTGGAATCGGTCGGCCTGGGACATCGCCTGACCCACTATCCGGGTCAGCTCTCCGGTGGCGAGCAGCAGCGTACCGCGCTGGCCCGCGCCTTCGCACCGGAACCGGACCTTCTGCTGGCCGACGAACCCACAGGTAATCTGGACGGGGCCACGGGCGAAACCGTGATCCAGCTGCTCTTCGACCTGCAGGCACAGCACGGGACGACCCTGGTGCTGATCACCCATGACCCGAAGCTGGCGGAACGCTGTGACCGGACCGTGAAGCTGCTCGACGGCCTGATCGTCGACGATGGTACATCAGCAGGCAGCCGAGGGGATGCGCAAGGGTGAGCGCGCTCGGCAACACACAGAACAAACAAATCAGCGGTTCGACGCGGATCGCCTTCGGCTTTGCCCGCCGCGAGCTGCGCGCCGGTCTGCACGGCTTCCGGATCTTTCTGGCCTGCCTGATTCTAGGCGTCGCCGCAATTGCCGGTGTCGGCTCGGTCTCCCAATCCATGGTCGAAGGCCTGCGCAACGATGGACGGGCGCTGCTGGGCGGCGACATGTCCCTGAACCTGATCCACCGCGCCGCGGAAGCGGACCAGCGCGCCTGGCTCTCCGAGCGTGCGACCATTTCCGAAGTGGTCGAGATGCGCGCCATGGCACGGGGCACGGGCGAGGACTCCAAGCGCGTTCTGGTCGAACTGCGGGCGGTCGACGATCTCTACCCGCTCTACGGCCAGGTCAAACTCGACAGAGGCACGGCGCCGGAGAGCGCAGAAACAACCGACAGCTCTGCCGCGCTGGAAGCTTCCCTGGCGCAGACCGATGGGGTCTGGGGCGCCGCGATCGATCCGCGCGCCCTGCGCCGCCTCAACCTGGAGATCGGCGACAGTGTCTCTGTGGGCGAGGCAAGCTTCATCATCCGTGCCACCCTGCTGAAGGAGCCGGACCACACGACGCGCGCCTTTACCCTCGGCCCGACCTTTATGATCGCCGCCGAGGCGCTCGCCTCGACCGGACTGATCCAGCCCGGCAGCATGACCCGCTACGACTACCGCCTGGCCTTGCCGGCGAACCTGAACGTCGGTGAGTTCCGCAAGGATCTGACCGAGACCTTCCCGCACGCGGGCTGGCGCATTCGCGATTCCACCTCAGCGGCCCCGCGGGTCAGCCAGTTTATCGACCGCCTCACACTCTTCCTCACTCTGGTTGGACTGACCGCCCTGCTGGTCGGTGGTGTCGGCGTCGGCAATGCGACGCGCAGCTATCTGGAGGGCAAGACCGCCACGATCGCGACCCTCAAGTGTCTCGGCGCCCCCAGTCAGCTGATCTTCAAGGTCTATCTGATCCAGATCCTGCTGCTGGCCGCGCTGGGCACCGTGATCGGTCTGGCGATCGGGGCCATCGCGCCCATGATCGTTGCCACACTGGTCGGCGATTCCCTGGGTTGGAACGCCGTGGTAGGACTCTACCCGCTGCCCCTGCTGACAGCCGCCGTCTTCGGCCTGATGACCGCGGTTACCTTCTCGCTCTGGTCTCTCGGCCGGGCCCGGGACGTGGCCCCTGCCAGCCTTTTCCGCAGCACCATCGCGCCGGTAAAGGGCAGTCTGGGCCTCGGCATGATGCTGAGCGTGCTGGCTTCCGGCGGCCTGCTGGCGGCTCTGGTCATTCTCAGCGCCGTCGATCAGAAAATCGCAGGCTTCTTTGTGATCGCCACGCTGATCGCCTTCGCGGTCTTCTACGTCACCGCGCTGGCCGTGATGGCCCTGGCCCGCAGAGCGCCGAGGTTCCGCATCCCCAGCCTGCGCCTGGCGATCGCCAACCTCTACCGGCCCGGCGCGCCGACACCCAGTGTCGTGCTCTCCCTCGGTCTCGGCCTGACGGTGCTGGTCACCATCGCGCAGATCGAAGGCAACCTGACCCAGCAGGTCGAACAGAACCTGCCGGAGGAAGCTCCGGGCTTCTATTTCATCGATATCCAGCCGGATCAGATCGAAGACTTCGACGCGGTGGTCAAAAGCATCGACGGCGCCTCGGATCTGCAGCGGGTCCCCATGCTGCGCGGACGGATCACCGCGGTGAACGGCACGCCGCCGGACCAGATGGAAATCCCGCAAGAGGTCAAATGGATCTTCCGGGGTGATCGGGGCCTGACCTGGTCGCGGCAGCCACCGCCCAATACCGAATTGACCGCCGGTGACTGGTGGCCCGCCGAATACGAGGGAAAACCCCTGGTCTCGCTCGATCAGCAGGTGGCAACCGGCCTCGATCTGGGGATCGGTGACAGCCTGACGGTCAACATCCTGGGGCGTGACGTGGAGGTGGAGATCGCCAATCTGCGCGCCATTGACTGGGCCCAGCTTCAGATCAACTTCGTCATGGTCTTCTCGCCGGGCCTGCTGTCCTCGGCCCCGCAGACCCAGATCGCCACGGTCCGCGCCGCCCCCGAGGTCGAAGACAAGATCGAGCGTGCGGTCACGGACCGCTTCGTGAATGTGTCCTCGATCCGGGTCAAGGAAGCCCTGAACGCGGTATCCGAGCTGCTCGGGCAGATCTCGACCGCCGTCCGGGCAACAGCCTCCATCGCCCTTTTCGCCGGCGTCCTGGTCTTGGCCGGCGCCGTCGCCGCGGGACATCACCGGCGGGTCTACGACGCAGTCATCCTGAAGGTTCTGGGCGCGACCCGCGCAACCATAGGACGGGCCTTTCTGCTTGAGTACGGGCTGCTGGGCGGCCTGACCGCTGCAATCGCCGCCGTTCTGGGCACCACAGCCGCTTACCTGGTGATCACCAACATCATGCGGCTGGATTTCGTCTTCCAGCCCTGGGCCGTGGTGTCGACCGCGATCATCGCCACCGTCATTACGCTGCTGTTCGGATTCGCAGGCACCTGGCGGGCTTTAGGGCAGAAAGCCGCGCCGCTGCTGCGCAACGAATAGGTTGTAAATCTGCGCGAATATTAATTGTCGCACAGTTTATGCGGAAATATGTTGATTCGCGATCCATAACCCCCAATATTAGGCTCAGATTCAAATAGGATCATGAGGATCAAAGCTATGGTTAACGGCCCAGACCGCCGCTATATGTCTTCCAGTCAGGCTGAAGCGTCACAATATGACGTCGGCCTGCGGAGCTACATGCTCCACGTGTATAACTACATGGCCGCTGCAATGGCAGTGACCGGTGCGGTGGCTTACGGCGTTTCCAAAAGCGAGACGTTGATGGCCGCTATCTTCGGCACACCCCTGCAGTGGGTCGTGATGCTGGCGCCATTGGGATTGGTATTCTTCCTGTCGGCGCGCGTCCACAAAATGAAGGCTGCAACAGCTCAAACGCTGTTTTGGGTCTATGCCGGGCTGATGGGCCTGTCGTTATCTTTCATTTTCCTGGTCTATACAGGCGCTTCGATTACCCGCGTCTTCTTCGTCACTTCCGCGGCCTTCGCGGGCTTGAGCCTCTACGGCTACACAACGAAGAAGAGCCTGTCGGGCATGGGTTCCTTCCTGATGATGGGCCTGATCGGCATCATCGTCGCGATGGTCGTGAACATCTTCCTGGCCTCGCCGATGATCCAGTTCGTGATCTCGGTCGCCGGTGTCCTGATCTTCGCTGGCCTGACCGCTTACGACACTCAGCAGATCAAGAATATGTATGCTGAAACCGACGGCGGCGAAGTCATGGAGAAGAAGGCGATCATGGGCGCTCTGCGGCTCTATCTCGACTTCATCAACATGTTCCTGTTCCTGCTGCAGTTGTTCGGCAATCGCGAATAGGCAAGTTTCGGATCTTTCGGATCCAGACGGAAAAGGCCCGGTTTTTACCGGGCCTTTTGCTTTTTGACTGGAATCTTTGGCTCACCGGTTTTGGGTCATGAACGCAAAATCATGACGTCCGGCGATAAATCTCAACGATTGTAGACGGCGGTGATCCTGGCCGACGCGATGGAGTTTGCGTTGACCATATAGCCTGCCAGGGCATTGCTGACGGAGCCGTCCAGCTCCAGCACTGTCCCAAGAGCATGGACCGTGAACTGGTAGCGATGGACCTCACCGGGAGGTGGACAGGCACCACCGAAGCCAGCAGCGCCGTAATCATTACCGAGTTCGATGGCGCCCTCTGGCACTGCGCCACCAGCAGGCAGGCCGGTTGCATCGGCTGGAATGTTAAAGGCGAACCAGTGCCACCAGCCCGATCCCGTCGGGGCGTCGGGGTCGTAGGCCGTCACGGCGAAGCTCTGCGTGCCTTCGGGGGCACCTGACCACGTCAAATCAGGTGCAGTATTACCGCCTTCGCAACCAAATCCCTGAAAGACCTGATCGGCATTCAGTTGCTGCCCTTCTGCAATCGCGCTGCTGCGCAGGGTGAAGGAGTCGGCGGCGGCCGGGGTTGCAAAGGTACCCGCGATGACGGCGGCGGTGAGAATTGAAACACGAAACATTCTGAGCGTCCTTTCGACAACATCTTGTTGAAGAAGGTAATTTAGTCAGCGCAGGTTCTCCCCGCTTCCGGCCAACACTCAAAAAATGTCGTAAAACGATCAAATTGCGGCTTTTCGGATCTGATTAGGGCGAATCCCGAACCTTTTTCTGAAAGCATCGGAAAAGTGCGACGGGGTCTTAAAGCCGCATTCGAGAGCAATTTGCGAGATCGGGGTGCTGGTTGCCTGCAACAGACCGAGCCCGTGTTCCAAGCGGGTGTTCAAGAGTATCTTGGCAAAGCCATGGCCCGATCTGGCGAGCCAACGGCGCAGGGTTGCCTCGCTCATACCAAAGTGGCGGACCACGTCCGTCGTGCGCCATGGGTAACTCAGATCCGTCTCGATCAAGCGCCGAAGGCGGCTGAAGGGCAGCTCTTCCCTATGCGACGCGAGGCTGTAACCCTTGTGCCGCAGCCATATCAGCGGCTCCAGCAAGCGGTGTTGCCTGATCGGCTCGGGCAAACCGTCATCCCTGAGTGTTTGCGTGATCAGATCAAGAAGGCCTGATGGCCGGTCCGGCTCGGCAGACACAATCTGAATGCCGTTATCGCGTGCCGGTGTTTGCTGATCGGCGAAGACTGTCTCGATCAGGTCATCGGCGAAACTGACACCGACCGCACGATAACTCTCGTCAAGAAGGGCCCGGTTTTCCAATGTCACCATCGAGCCCTGAGGAAAGATTATCAAATCCCCTGCCTGACCAATCAGCTCGCCCTGAGAGGGACTCAACACGCGCTTTGATCCCGTTTGGACGAAGATGAAAAAGGTGCTTCGAAAGTAGAGATCGGAAAAGGTCGCCGTTGTCGCCTGGGTGATCGGCAGAATGGAGACTTTAGGTTGGGGACTAGTCATAGGATAAATACCGAGCGGCATCTGGCAGGACGGTCAGGCGCCGCAAGGCGCCAGATGGAATTTTCAGATGCAGCGCCCGCCGTCGACCTCCATGCAGACGCCGGTGATGAAAGCCGACTCGTCAGCTGCGAAATATAGTGCCGCCTGCGCAATATCAGCGGGCGTCGAGAAGCGGCCAAGCGGAATAGTGGCCTCAAACTTTTTCCGGTTCTCCGGCGTATCCGGAACCCCCATGAAGGTTTCCAGCAAGCCGGTCTCGCCGATCACCGGGCAGATGGCATTGACACGGATCCTGTCGGGCGCCAGCTCCACGGCCATGGACTTGGTCATGACGTTGGCCGCACCCTTGGAGCCGTTATAGACCGTCAGTCCGGGACGCGGACGCAGGGCCGCAGTCGAACTGGTGTTGATGATGCAGCCACCACCCTGGTTCCGGAACAGTGGCACCGCCTCCAGCGCCCCGAGATAGATCGCTTTGACGTTCACGTCGTAGATACGATCGAATTCCTCTTCGCTGACCTCAAGCATCGACTTGTTGCGATGCGCCGCACCGGCGTTATTCACCAGTATGTCGAGCCGCCCGTAATTGTCCGAGGCGCAGGCGACCATCGAGGCCACCGCCGCGCGTCTGGTCACGTCCGCCTCGATAGCGGTCGCACGTCCGCCGCTGCCCGCAATCGCATCCGCCACGTCCTTTGCTGCGGCAGCATTGATATCTGCAACGACCACTGCTGCGCCTTCCGCGGCAAAGAGTTCGGCGATGCCCCGGCCAAAACCGGACCCGCCGCCGGTCACAATCGCGACCTTGTTCTCGAGACGCATTGAGAGACCTCCCTGTTCATGTTCTGAAGAGAGGTTAGTGTGACGAAACGGGAATGCCTATCAATTATGATGGCGCCTCGGGTTTTCTGCGCGGAAACGGCGCGCTGAAAATGCCAATGCAGCGGCGCACGACGTGCAAGAGCCGTGGCCTAGAGTTCCGAGACCAGAACCCCCAGGTGTTCAACGTAACTGCTCCCCAGGTCGCCCCGATCGCCCTTGATCGCCTTGTCCATAATCGCCTCGAGCGCTTCGAGGTGCGCAGAGAGAAGTTCCTGGCCTGCGTCGCTGAGCAAACGCTCGTGCTTGAGGAGCGTGGAAAGCGAATTTCCGATGTCCGTGACCAGCGGATAGCCGAAACTGCCCCCCTGTCCCTTGATGTCGTGGGCGATTCCGCGCATGATCAGAACGGCATCCGGCCAGGGTTGCTCGCCGGCCCGCGCGGAAGACGACTGGCGGTTCAGTTCGGCGATACCCTCGCAGGCCCCCTCGATGAACATGGCCTGCAGTTCCTCGGCGGTGGGGATGGCATTGACGTCAATACGCTTCATCTAGGAATCCACCACACTGGGATTTACTCTGTCGCCACATCGGCAAGGCATCCCGAAACTCAGACTGAACAGAAGAGGACGACATGCCGGTCAGCCGTCAAGTTGCGGTTGTCATCCCTTACCACTCTTAATTAGCATAAGGTGGTTAATGATTAGAACCCGGCATTGACCTTTGGTTGATTGTAACCCGAGCTTTTCAATCCGTTCCTGCAAAACGTTCGGTTGCTTGTGGTCCGCCCGACAGACTAATCTGCGCTCAGGCTTCCCACCCCGGGCACCACGCATCTTTTGTCTTCCTGTCAGGTTCCATGTCAGATCTTTTGGATCATCCCGCCACACCCGTCCTTGATCCAGAGACCGCCGATCTGCGTGGCAAATCCTCGAAGGCCCAAGCCTCCGGCGACATTACGCAGATCACGCCGGACCGCGAGGTTCTGAAGAGCGTTTTCGGCTTCGAGAGCTACCGGGGCGAACAGGGTGACATCATCCGCCACGTGGTAGAGGGCGGCGATGCCCTGGTGCTGATGCCGACCGGCGGCGGAAAATCCCTCTGCTACCAGATTCCGGCCATTGTCCGTGACGGCGCCGCCATTGTTGTCTCGCCGCTGATCGCCCTGATGCGCGACCAGGTCGAGAGCCTGAAACAGCTTGGCGTGAAAGCGGCGGCGCTCAACTCCTCCCTGTCCTTTGCAGACGCCAAAATGGTCGAACGGCAGTTGCGCGCGGGCGAGCTGGATCTTGTCTATGTCGCGCCGGAACGCTTGCTGACTGATCCCTTCCTGGAGCTGCTGGAAGAGTGCGAGATCGCACTCTTTGCCATCGACGAGGCCCACTGCGTTTCCCAGTGGGGGCACGATTTCCGGCCCGAGTACCTGCAGCTGGCGATCCTGCACAATCGTTTCCCCTGGGTGCCGCGGATCGCCCTGACGGCCACCGCCGACGGTCCGACCCGGCGTGATATCCTGGAACGTCTCGAGCTGGGTCAGGGCCGGTCTTTCGTGGCCGGTTTCGACCGCCCGAACATCCGCTATTCGGTTCAGCCCAAGACAGCTCCCCGCAATCAGCTCATGCAGTTCCTCGCGGACCGTAAAGGCCAGGCTGGTATTGTCTACTGCCTCTCGCGCAAAAAGGTCGAGGAGACCGCGAGCAAACTGGCGGAAGAAGGCTACAACGCCCTGCCCTATCATGCCGGTCTCGATCCGAATGTGCGCGCTGCCAATCAGGATCGCTTCATCAAGGAGGAAGGCGTCGTCGTTGTGGCGACCATCGCCTTCGGCATGGGGATCGACAAGCCCGACGTGCGTTTCGTCGTGCATCTCGATCTGCCGAAAAGCATGGAAGCCTACTATCAGGAAACCGGACGCGCCGGGCGTGACGGTCTGCCCTCCGAAGCCTGGATGATCTACGGCCTGCAGGATGTGGCCAAGCTGCGCCAGATGGCCGAAACCTCCGAAGCCTCTGAAGCGCAAAAGCGCATCGAGAGCCGCAAGCTAGATGCCCTGCTGGGGTTCTGCGAAACCACACGCTGCCGCCGTCAGGTTCTGCTGGAATACTTCGGCGAGAGCGATATGGCGGCCTGCGGCAACTGCGACACCTGCCTGGAGCCGGTCAGCAGCTTCGACGGCACGGAAATCGCCCAGAAGGCCCTGTCCTGCGTGTACCGCACCGGCCAGATGTTCGGCGCGGCGCACATCATCGATGTGCTGCTGGGGGGCGACACGGAACGCATCCGCAAGTTCCGCCACGACGAACTGAGCACCTACGGTATCGGCAAGGAAGTCTCGCGGGACGAATGGCGTTCGGTCATCCGGCAGCTGGTTTCGCTGGGGTTGCTCGTGGTCGATATGGAAGGCTTCGGCGGACTGCGCCTGGGCAACGACTGCCGCGAGGTCCTGCGCGGCGAACGGCGCATCGAGCTGCGCCGGGATCCGGCGGCCAAACGCGGCGCAGGCGGTAAAGAACGCAGCGGCAAGAGCAAGGGCCCGGTCGACTTCGGCGATCCGGAACAGGATGCCCTGTTCCAGGCCCTGCGGGCCAAACGCATGGAGTTGGCCAAGGCCCAGGGCGTGCCGCCCTACGTCATCTTCCAGGACAAGCAACTGGTCGCCATGGTGTTGCAGCAACCGGCCAACCTTTCGGAATTCGCCGGTCTTTCCGGTGTGGGTCAGGCAAAACTGGAACGCTACGGCAGCGCATTTCTCGAGGTCATTACCTCGCGCGCGTGATCAGCGGTTACGACCGGCCTCCAGCCGTCAAAATCCGGTCTGCGTCAGGTCGAGATGCCATAAAGCTTCGCGAGATCAAATGGCCTGAATGCGGACATTCTACCGTTCGTTACGCTTGTACCAATGACCGCTTCTAGGGCGCGCGTCATTAGCATTAAGAATATCCAAGCCAACATCTATCCTTTCCGTCGATGAAACAAACGTATGGATGGGTGTGCTTTCCTTGGTTGCTATTCGCAGATCTGCATCCAAATTTGATCAATCCTGGAGTACTGCGGACGCCCAGTGCAACCATCACCGTGAATTCTTGTTCCACCATTTGTTAGGGCCATTGCGACGCTGATCTACCCGTGTTCGGGTTGCATAGGCTTCGCTAATGTAAACTACCGGCTCCTCATAAGAATGGAGGCGATGGATGACTGCTAGCGTTGAGCCCAAGACAGCCTCATCTCTCGGTATGGAAAAAAACAATACATGTACTTGTCGGCTGGTAGCCGTCTCCATCGCACCGCTGGCTGTTCCCGATTGTCCCCTGAAAAACTGGATTCCGGCGGCGGTTTCAAACGAAACATGGTCGTAGTCACCATAGGTCAGTCCTATTTCCTCACTTAGCGCCAATCGCAGACGGCTATCATCTTCTGGTCCCAATTCGACCCTAATGGTCAGGACCGGTTCCAAGCTGAACGACGCTGAGGATACTTGATCTAATACGCTGTGCTGCATTGGGATTTTCCTAATACCGTGAAAGTCGGTCGGCTATTGTGATCAAAACCGCCAAGCCTCTAAAGATAGGCGTTAGCCATTTTCGGGGTACACCACTGCTGTGGTCCATTCGCGGTGCTTGTGCATATCCCAATAGAGCGACTTAATCTGCGTAGTGATAGGGCCAGGTGCGCCGTTACCAAACTGGATGTCATCAACAGTGCTGACCGGCATGATCCCCCCAGCAGTTGAGGTGATGAAGACCTCATCCGCTCCCTTTAGAAGCTCTGGCGATACATTTCCGACCGACACCTCAATGTCCAACTTGTCGCAAAGATCAAACACTGTGCGCCGTGTAATGCCCGGCAACACACCTAACTCTGGCGTGCGCAGCACACCGTTGCTGACAGTGAAAACGTTGAACCCCGGACCTTCGGCAATGTTACCATTGGTATCCAAGATCAGCGCGGTCTCCGCACCTTTGTCGAAGGCATCATAGAGGCCACGGACAAGGTCCAGCCAATGATAGTTCTTGATTGAAGGATCAACTGAGTTAGGTGGTATACGAACCACATCACTAATCGCTACACGTAAGCCGCGCTCCATCTGATCAGAGTTGGCGACAGAACCATAAGGCACTGCGAACGCCGTGAAGCGGTTGGTGGCTTCGCGCGGGTCACGGCTGAAACTGGGTGATCCGCCGCGGGTACAGATCATCTCAACATACGCATTTTGATGGCCAGATAAAGCCACGCAGTTTGTGAGGATTTCCGCCACTTCGACGCGATCAAACGGGATCGTCATATGCAGTTTTTCGAGCCCTGCAAAGAAGCGGTCGAGATGAAGGTTCAGCCGGAAGAATGCACCATCCCAGACGTGGACAGTGTCGTAAGTAGCGTCAGAATGTAGGAACCCCCAATCCAAAACGGATATCTTAGCGTCTTTCATCATCAAATATTGCCCGTCTTGAAAAGCAATGCCTTGCGGGTAGCAATGAGGATCCGTGTAGGATTGAGATATTTTGGGGAATGTCATGGTGCAGCTCTCTGATCGTCAAATTTCAGAACCAGTTTAACGCTGCAATATTGGTATAGTGCTCGAAATTCTATTATTTATATGGTAATCTGCTCTACTTAATACGTATTCATGAGCAAATTACCATATGCTAGATGAGACAGACCGCCTAATCTTAAGCGAACTCCAGCAGAACGCGCGGCTATCTGCGGAAGAGTTGGGAGAAAAAGTAGGTGTGTCACGTTCCTCAGCGCAGCGACGTGTCCAAACCTTACGTGAAACCGGTGTAATTGAAAAAGAGATCGCAGTCGTCAGCAAGAAGCACGCGGATGCGACTATGACATTCATAGTCGAGGTTGAGCTGGAGAGAGAACGGATAGACTTGCTTGATGAATTTCGGCGGTCGATGTTGAAGTTAGAAGAAGTGCAGCAGTGCTATTATGTGACTGGTCACACCGATTTCATACTGATCGTTCTGGCAAAAAATATGGTGAGCTACGAGACGTTCACACGAAGAGTATTCACCGAAAACCCAAACATTCGGCGCTTTCATACCAACGTGGTGGTAGATCAAGTGAAAGTCGGTCTTTCAGTGCTGATCTGAACATTGCATCTTCGATCAAACAGCCATTTGAGCCGAAGCAGAAATATTTGGTCATTTTTCACGCTTTTGACTGCCTCTTACGATAGCTGCCGTTCGCGGCATTGCAGAATACTTGCACTTTGGGCTCAAATCGGACACTTGCGCTTTGCGGGTGAGTGACTTCCGGTCCTGGAGTTTGCGTCAGCTGCCCGCATTGGGTGAGGTTTCGGTCTGCCCTTCTCCATCAGCAGTCTCCTGGCTCTCTTCATCGTCCTCCACCCACTCGGCTTCGGGGCTGAGCGCGGCGGCGGCCGGGGTTGCCCGCAGCGGCATGGCAACGTAGGCAACCTGCTCGTCGACCGGCACTGCGGTACGCATGGACATGCGATAAAGTGCGAAGACACCGATGACGACATGGATGAAACAGAGGCAGATGAAATAACCGTCGGGGCCGAAAAGGTTCATCGATGTCGCGGCGGCGAAAGGCCCCAGGATCGCGCCGATCCCGATCACGAGCATCAGGCCCGAGCTGGCCGCAACGCGCTGGTCGGGCTCCAGGAAGTCATTGGTGTGCGCGATAAAGAGAGAATAGAGCGGGTAGTTGAGGCCGCCGAAGAGCGCGATCATGATCAGCAATACCGAAAATTCCGGCATCGGCATCCAGATCATAGCCGCCGCAACCAAAGCCGCCAGGAAGGTTACCACGGTCAGCACCGTCCGGCGGTCGTAGCGGTCGGAAATGCGCCCGATCGGCCATTGCAGAAGCATGCCGCCGATGGCGCTGGCGCCCATGAAATAGGAAATCTCGGCAAAGGACATCCCGACGCTGCCCGCATAGACAGCCCCCATGCCGAAGAGCGCGCCATTGGCGGTTCCGGTGATCAGCGACCCGACCACACCCAGGGGCGAAAGCCGGTAGAGCTTCATCAGCGGTACCGGGGTCGGCGCGTCGAAACTCGGGGTCCTGGACGCCGTCAGGCAGGTCGGCACCAGGGCAACCGAAATCAGCACGGAGATCATGGCGAAAAGCTTGAAGGTCTCCGGGTCGGCGAAATTCAGCAGCAGCTGACCACCGGCCATCCCGCCCAGTGTGATCACCATATAGACCGACAGCAGCTGTCCGCGTGTATCGTTGGTCGCGATGTCGTTCAGCCAGCTCTCGGCCACCACATAGAGGCCCGCAAAGCAGAAGCCGGTCACCAGACGCATGGCGCCCCAGCTGTAGGGGTCGAGGAAAATCGAGTGAACGATCGCCGATGCCGAAGCCAGCGAGGCCAGCGCGGCAAACACCCGCACATGTCCGACCCGGGCGACCACACGCGGCGTAATCAGGGACCCTGATAAAAACCCGGCGTAGTAACACGACATGATCAGGCCGGTGGTCGCCGTGGGGAATCCCTCGAGCGTCGCCCGCACGCCAAGCAGGGTGCCCTGCAGGCCGTTGCCGATCATCAGGAGCCCGATTCCGAGTAGTAACGGCCAGGCCGTCGATATCGCCGCAAACACAGGCCCCTCCGCCGCAGCTGCATAAGTCCAAATCGCTTATGCAGCAGATTTTAAAACCGCGCTACTGAATTTTCGCGGCGGGCGCATTCAAAAGGCTTCTTCGCGGTAAAGGCGTTGTTTTCAAGACACTTTTCATCTGATCTGCGACAGCGTCACGGATTTTTCACAGCCGGTCCCACTGACTCGGATCACGTTCAGTGCGGGTTCTAAATATCTAGCGTCGCGGAAATCTGCTCAGAGATTTCTCTGAGGTGCCCCTCCAGGCTTTGCAGAGCCTCCTCAAGGCGCATCGCACCGCGCGTCCAGATGACCGAGACGCAACCCACAATCCTGCCTGCAGACATGATAGGCACAGCGAAAGAGGATGTCTTGGGCTGAAACTCTTCGCCGTCCCGGCTTGCACGCGACTTCTGATGCACATCGCGTAACATGGGCTTAAGGTAGCTGTCGTCGAGGAAGGGCGTATCTTCCGGGTCACCTGTCCGCCCCAGATGTTCGAGGATGATTTCCCGTTCGTCAGGTGGACAGAGGCCAAGGTAACATCTCCCCGCAGAACTGCGCATCATCGGCAGGCGGAAACCGGTCATGCCCCGGTCAATGGAAAGCGGGCTTCGATTATGTGTCGTTTCCTGGACCACCATGGCTGCATTTTCATAGGTGGTAAGATCCAGTGGCCAGATGACCTTCTGCGCATACTCCGCGAAGATCGGCCCGGCGACCTGGCACAGTCGTGAATTGACTGCAAAGCCATCCCCGAGTGAAGCCGCAAGGCGGGTCACGCGTACGCGATTCGACGTGGGAGAAAACACAACATACCCCAGTTCCTCGAGCGTCTCGAGAAGCCGGTAGACCGTGGGCCGTGGAATGCCGGTTGCGTTGGCGATTTCGCTGGCGCGGCATACACCAACGCGATTTACGTGCCGCAAAATGTCCAGCCCGCGCACCAGGGCGCGAACCTTGTCATTTTTGCTCTTCTTTACAGGGTGACTCCGCTCCATTCCCCCATTCTTACATCAGTGCTAAAATCGACAAGCCTTGATTTCACGCCTCAGATTTAACCCTGTTGCGCAGCACACCGATCTCTGAAATCTCGATCTCGCAAAGGTCACCGTTTTTCATGAAGACAGGTGGGTTTCGCCGTGCGCCCACACCACCCGGTGTGCCAGATACGATCACATCGCCCGGCAGGAGCGGCAGCATCGTCGAACAATAGGAAATCAGGCGCGGGATGGACGCCACCATCAGATCGGTCGTCGTATCCTGCATGACTTCGCCGTTAAGACGGGTTTGCAGTCGCAGTTTTGTCGGATCCGGAATTTCGTCTGCTGTCACCATCCATGGCCCGAAGGGACCGGTGGCATGAAATGTCTTGCCGGGCATGAATTGATGGGTGTGCTTCTGCCAATCCCTTACAGAGGCGTCGTTGTAACAGGCGTAACCCGCGACGACACTCAACGCATCCGCTTCGGACACACGTCGGCAGTGCTTGCCGATGATCACAGCCAACTCGCCCTCGTAGTCAAACTTGTCGGACTCCAAGGGTTTGATCAGCGGCTGGTCATGGCCGATCTGGCTACCGGAGTAACGGGCGAACAATACCGGATACTGGGTCTCTTCCCGGCCGGTTTCACCGATGTGTGCGTGATAGTTCAGGCCGACGCAGATGATCTTGTCGGGGTTCGGGATAACGGGGTCGTGCTGCACGGCAGTAAAATTGTAATCCGCGGCGACGTCCAACAAGGCGGCGGCACGGGACAGATCATCAGAAGCGAGAAAGTCCCGCAGTGTTTTCTCAGGCAGGCGCTTGCCAAGATCGACAATGCCCTCGTCAGTGACGATGCCATAGGAGGGCCGGTTTTCAATTTGGAAGGAACATAGTTTCATCGCTCAGGTCATTTCTTTTTCGTGAGGTTTGATGGAAAGAAGAGGCAAGAGGCCGAGCAGCTCTTCCTGGTTCGCGGCGCAACCCAGAATGTAACGGTCAGGCCGCAGCAGCACGGCGCCGGTATCGAACGCAGCCAGGTGCACCCCGGCATCATGGGCGTCCTCGGTTGTCACCAGGCAAACACCCTCAGGTGGCTTAAAGCCAGAAAGCAACGGGTGGACGGCAACAATAGCTGGACGAAATCCAATCACGTCATCCATGCGGCGGCCGTCATCCATGCGTGGCTGTCCGAACTGAAGACCGGCGTTTCTACCGGAACCAAGGCCCGGACCGAGGGGAGGATAAATCGACTTTATCTCGGCCGCGCTCCCGGGCTTTTGCACCGCGGCCCGCAAGGCGCCTTCACTATCCGCAGCATTGATAAGACCGCCCAACCGGATCGCCGTTTCAATGAATTCCGCCGTGTTGGGTTCGCGTTCGGATTGGTAGCTGTCAAGCAGGCTATCGTGGGACCGCCCCCGCAAAACCTCATCCAGCTTCCAGCTGAGATTCGCGACGTCCCGGATACCGGCACACATGCCCTGCCCCATAAACGGCGGCGTTTGGTGTGCCGCGTCACCGGCGATCAACATGCGTCCACGGCGCCAGTCTTTGGCGATCAGTGAATGGAAGTTATAGACGCTGCTGCGTTCAAGCCTTCCCTCATCCGGGGTCAACCATTGGGACAAAAGCTTCCAGACTTCAGTCTCCGCCGCGACGGCATCGCTGTCTTCATGCGGATGTACTGAGATCTCCCAGCGGCGACGTCTCCCGGGACAGCGCACGTAAGTGGCCGGGCGGCTGGGGTTGCAATACTGAATTGTATGATCGCCAAGCTCAGGTTTCTCGACATTCAGCAACACATCCACGACCAGCCAGCGTTCGTGGAACCCGAGATCGCGCATCTCGGTGTCCATAAAACGACGCACCAGAGAGCGGGCACCGTCACACCCCACCACATACTTCGCACGCACGTGCCGCACAGTGCCGGCAGAGGTATCTTCGTAGCGCAGGACAATCCGATCACTTTCATCTTCGATCATGAAAACATCGCAACTGCTACGCAGGGTAACGCTGTCCCGTTCGGCCAGACGCGCACGCAACAGCCTTTCCAGGTCGGGCTGATGGAACCGCCAACTTGGGTGCCAGCCAAGCGCGCTTTCTTCAGTGGGGCGTGGCCAATCCAGCAGAAGCTTTCCGTTCGGGTCGACAAAGCGCATACCGGGATTAACCCGTAGCTGCGGTCGCAATTCATCTGCAATACCGATCCATTGGAAGACACGCATTACTTCGTCATCAAAGTGTACCGCGCGGGGCAGATGATAAGTTGCGGCTTCACGTTCCAGCACCAGGGTATTAACGCCGCGCAATCCGAGTAGGTGTGCGAGCGTCGCACCCACAGGGCCGAGACCCACGATGGCGACATCGAACATTTCAGGCTTGGTCTGGGTCATCATCACTTAGCGCTCCGCCTTGAAAGCGTTTCGTATAACCAGGGGCAATCGGCTACGGGCGGAGCGCGTTTTCCGTCCCGGGCGGCTTTCAAGCGCATGTCACGCAGTGTTTTACGACCTCCTTCTTCTGGCAGGTAAAGTCGCTCATGCCCCCAAAAACTTGGCCCGCCGTTGGTTTCGTGGGGTTCCCACGTCGCGGGGTCAATCACCCGTCCCCCCCAGCCGTTTTCAACGAAAAACCCGGATGGAGAACGCGCGTAGTAGGACGTCATATAATCGTTGGTGTGACGTCCCAGCGTGTAGGCAACGCGATCGTCTTCCTGTTGGGCGAGATCAAACCCCTGCCCGACATCATCAAGGTTCGCGAACTCGACCATGAAATGATGAAACCCGGCCCGGCCCGAACCCACCATGGCAAAGCTGTGATGGCGTTCGTTGACATGGAAAAAGTAGAGGGGAAAGGGTTGAAGACCATAATCCGAGATATGGAAGTCCAACAGGTCGCGGTAGAAGGGTAGCATCAAGCCGATATCCTCGACGTGCAACACCGCGTGCCCCAACCCCAGGGGGCCGGTCTTGAACCCATCAATCGGACGTCCGGGCACAAAGGGATCAGACGCGATCATGGGGTTGAAGAAGAGCTCTATGCGGTTTCCGACCGGATCCTCGAACCAGATAAGCTCTTCGACAAACCGCCTGTCCGTCAGTTGTTTTGTACCCGCCTTCACAGCGGTCCCGGCCTGCTCAAGACGCGCAGCATAGATCGACAGGTCTTTCTTGCTCGTCACTTCCCAGCCCATAAACGCAAGGGTTTCGCCGGGTTCATCCGACACCAGCAGACGCTGCGCATGATCATCCATGCGAAAAGCCGCCGCCTTGCCGCCACGATCGATCTTCTGCATGCCCAACAGCTGCCCGGCGAAGTCGGACCAATCGTCCAGTTTATCCGAACGCACCCCCAGATATCCCAACGCGCAAATGGCCATCTTGTGATTCCTTTTCGCTACCTGTGGTCTCCGCCTCTTTCATAAAGTGAGAGCGGATTCATCCAAGAGGCAGAACACCTCAGGCGATCTGGTTAAACCGGACCTGCGTCAGTCAGATCACTGCCCTGACAAACTCAATGCCCGCTCAAGCACAACAGCAGCAGCCTCTGGCTTATCTGAAAGCCACAGATCACGCGCACCCGAGAGGGCCGCATCCCATGCGGCTTCAGCCTGATTGTCGAGACGGATAAAGTTCACTTCACCAGCTGCACGCATCTTAGCCTCAATCTCTGCTTCGCCGGTATCAATCCGTTCGGCAACCCATGCACTTCGCGCGCTTAATGACATCGAATCGATCACGGCCTTATCGGTATCCGACAGGCTGTTATAGGTGTTCTTGTTCATCAAGAACGCCAGAGGCGTTGCAATAAAGCGTGTTTCGGTCACGTTCGGCGCGACTTCATAGAGGCGGAATGTGCGATAGGCGTCCATGGTCCAGGCTGCACCACTCACAACATTACGTTCGATGTTTTCGTAAACCTGTGGCGCAGGAATCGGCACGCCCGCAGCCCCAAGACTATCCAGCAGAGCCGATCCGAATGGCGAGGGCGAACGCATTTTCAGCCCCTTAAGATCCTCCGCGCCGGCCGCGCCCTTGCCGGAAGTGAAAATGCGATAACCCGGCGTTGAAAAGAGCGCGATAATTTTATAGTTCGCGAACTCTGCGCCAAGATGACCTTCACGCAGCAATCCGTTCAACACGGCAGTTCCTGTTGCCGCGTCGGTGACGATACCGGGAACTTCGACGACAGATGTCATTGGATAGACCCCAGCAGAATAGGTCGGCACGACAAAAGCCACGTCCGCGACACCCGCAGCCACCAGTTCGGCCTGCGCAGGGGGCGAACCGAGAATACCACCCGGGTAGAGCTTGAAACGGTTTCCTTCGGAGAGCTGCGGATTAATCTCATCGATCCAGGTCTGTAGCGTTTGCGAGAAAAAACCGGGTGCTGGTTCGAAGGAGGACACACGCATCTCGCGCGCATCGGCGCTCCCGAAGTTGAGTGTCAGTGCAATTACGGCAGCTATGAGCGCGCAGGGTCGTTTGATTTGGAATGTCATATATTGTTCCTCCCTGATTATATGATTCAGAATGCAGTCTCTGGCAGCCACAGAACCAGAATTGGAAAGGCGATGATCAGACCGATGCGAAGAATGTCTGCCGCCACGAAGGGCAGGACACCGCGCCAGAGTTCGATCATCGGAATGTCGCTGTTTGTCGCCTTCAACACGAAAAGGTTCATGCCGACGGGTGGCGTAATCAGCCCCATCTCGACCACTGTCACCGCGTAGATGCCGAACCAAATCAGGTCGATCCCGGCGGCTTGGGCAATCGGGACGAACAGCGGCACGGTAAGTAGCAGCATCGCAAGACTATCCATCAGCGTTCCAAGCAGCAGATAGATCACACTCATGATCAAAATCACCATCAACGGCATGCCCAGGACATCAGCGAACAGCGAGGTCAACGAAAACGGCAAGCCGGAGAGCGCGAGAAAAAAGTTGAAGAGATTGGCGGCGAGCAATACCAGGTAAAGCGCGCCGCAGGTCATCGCGGTATCGCTCGCCGCGCCCAGAAATCCCCTGAATGACAGGCGTCGCGACAAGAGCCCGTAGGCCAGCACGACGGCGACACCAACCGCAGCGGTTTCGTTCGCGGTGAAGTAACCGCTGTAAAGTCCGCCCATGATCAATCCGAAGACCCCCAGCGGCGGAAGGAGTTCGACCAGGGCGGCAGAACGTTCAGCAGAGGTGGCACGATCGCGGCGTGGGGCATCGGATCGGCCCAGCAGGATTGGCAGCCAGATTGCGCAGCAGTAAAGCGCCACCGCCAATAAGATCGGTCCCGCGGTCGCAAGCAACAGCTTGCGGATCGATTGTTCGGCCAGAAACGCGTAGATCACCAAGACGGTTGAGGGCGGGATAAGTATTCCCAAGGTCCCTCCCGCAGCGACGGTCCCGGAAGCAAGGCGATCGGAATACCCCGCCGCCCGCATTTCCGGCAGCGCGATCCGCCCCATCGTGGCTGTGGTGGCAAGTGACGATCCGGAGATCATCCCAAACCCGGCAGATGCGCCGATGGTGGCCACTGCAAGACCGCCCCGGCGATGTCCGATAAGTGTGCGCATCGCTGAATAGAGTCGCGCGGAAAGCCCGCTATGCGCTGCCAGGTTTCCCATGAACACAAACAACGGCAGCATTGTCAGCGTGTAGTTGGTCAGCGCGTCCCATATGGTGGTTGCCCCGATGGTCACCGTTGCCGAAACGCCGAGAATCAATACGCAACCCGAAAGCGCAACAAGCCCCATAGCGACTGCGACAGGTACCTCAAGCAGGATCAGAGCAATAGCAGCGGCAAAGCCGATCCCGCCGTACAGCAAACCACTATCCATCCGATGACACTCCTCGAAGAACATCGGCGAGCCGCGCGACCGCAGCGACCAGCGCGGCAACAAAGGCAAGCGCAGCAATCGTCAGGAGGATGTCCAAAGGCAGCTGCATGTCCGACGTCGTCTCGGGACCACCCCATTTTTCGACGGCATAGAGCGCCATAATCGTGGCAAGGGTTCCGGCAAATATCAGCGAGAACACGGTACCGAGCAGCCTCAATGGGCGTCGAAAAGTGATCGGATTGAACTCACTCAGAAGGTGAGCCGCCACATGCGTGTTCTTCCGGTAGCAGACGGGGATAGACAAGAGTGCGCCCAACCCAATCGATAGTGTCGTCAGTTCAATTGCGCCTGGCAGATTCCCGGCTGCGACCCCGCGCAAAACAACGTCCAGCACCGTGGTCGCAGCACCGGCCAGGAAGCTCGCCGCTGCAAAGAGCAGCAACAGCCGGGACAGCATATCAAGCTTCACAATCCGGAACCGCCAAGTTCTCGCGTGTTGCGAATCAAGTATCTTTGCGCTGTCATTCTCTGTGCCCCCGGTATAATTCCTTAAAAACACTAGAGGCTTTTTATAGGGGCCACGGCGACAGCGCCTGCATCCGCCGAAAAGCGTCCACCAGGTGGACACCACATTCGAAAACACCGATGAAGGCTACGTCATGTAGGGTGAAATCAACGTGATCCGCTTCGCACGCTTGAAGCCAGCACATCGAAAAACATAAATGAAATATTCAACAGGTGAGAAAAATTTACGGCAATCCAAATTGAACTGAAATCATTACATCCGGCTGTGGACGCTCATGCCGGATCGAGAACGCATAAACCGCGACCGAGCTGATTTAGCTCGGCAGGACCACAAAGCTGGTGAGATTATATTTCAATCCCTTGTCCGGTGTCGCACCCCGGTGCAGATGGGTCCAGAAGGGCGGGAAGATGACCAGCATACCCGCCGCCGGGCGTACTGCCTTTCCCTGATAGGCAAACTGGGTCTCGCCGCCCTCGTCAATCGTGGCGAGGTAGAGGATCGTCGAGAGAACACGCTTTTCCGATCCCGCGGTGCTGCCGTCGATGTGCCAGTCAAAGCCCTGTCCGGGCTCGATACGCTCCAGCAGAGGATGCGTGAGCTTGCAGCGGGCGCTGTTGAGAACCAGGCCGAAGGCCGGATAGCGCTGAGCATAGTCATGGACGCGTTGCATGACCGCCTGCCCGACCTTGTCGACCACATCCTGCCAGTCCTCGTGCTCCGGCAAGCTCAGCATCATGCCGGTCCGGTCCGTCGGCGCCTTGCTCTTTCGGGACCAGCTCGGCTGTTTCCGGTCATCGGCCTCGAAACGGGTGATGATGTCACAGCAACTCGCCGCGTCGAGAACATCGGGATAGATCTCGACAAAGTCAGGAGCTCTGGGGGGTTCTTGCGCGGTCATGATTGCTTATAGCGGTTTCGCGCAATCAGACTCAAGATTCCAGGTAGAGAGGCGCATGAACAAGAACCGGTCTCCGGGTGATGGAAACAAGGCCCACGCCAAATGGTCACCTCAAATCTCCAAGGCACTTCGCCAAAACAAATAATAGTCATCAGCAGATAATCTCTAACTGGACGAAATATTGAGAAATCCAGACCAAATTCAATTTCTACGTTATTTCTTATACAACCTCTAAATGTCGGAAACTTAACTCTAATTTAGCTAAAATCATGGAAATAATGCTGCAATACTTTGAGCGGGATCAATTGTCGAATTGGGCGCAGTGGAAATACGAGAAGAATACAGGATTGCCCTTGAGGTTTGCCCGACGCCCCTGATGCTGGTTTCGCGCGACGGCAACATTGTCCTATGCAACGAACGCTTTGCGGTGCTCTTCGGTTATCTGCCGGGCGAACTGCACGGCCAGTCTGTAGACGTTCTGGTTCCCGAAGAAATCCGCGAATTTCATCCCGAACTGCGGCAGGCTTTCTTCGAAGTGCCGACGAGCCGAAATATGGGCACCGGCCGCGATCTCTACGGCATGAAAAAAGACGGCGAGCTGATCCCCGTGGAGATCGGCCTGGATCCCGTCACGCCGGATGAAAACGCGCTGGTGATGGTGTCGGTTCTGGATATCCGCGAACGAAAAATGAGCGAAGCCAAGATCCGCCGCGCCATCGACGCCGCCTCCAGCGCCATGGTGATGATCGACGAACACGGTAAGATCGAGCTGGTCAACGAACAGGCCAACCGCATGTTCGGCTACGCAGACCAGGAACTGATCGATCACAAGATCGAAACACTCGTCCCGCACCGCTATCACAGAAAGCATTCGGTTTACCGCACCAGCTATCAGAACACGCGGAACCAGCGCTACATGGGTGTGGGCCGGGACCTCTTCGGACTCAAAAAAGACGGAACGGAATTTCCGGTCGAGATTGGCCTGACGCCGCTCGACGGCGCCGATGGCCGTCTGATTATGGCGACGGTGATTGACATCACCGAACGCAAACTGAACGAAAAGAACATTCGGGAGAAAAACCAAGAGTTGGAGCGCCTGAATCACGAACTCACCGAGTTCGCCTACAGTGCGTCGCACGACCTGAAAGCGCCTCTCTCGTCAATCTACGGCATCCTGGAACTCAGCGAGACCGATCTCGAGAACGGCGACATCGACGAGGTGCGGACAAACCTGTCGCGCGCCCGGATGTTGGCGCAGCGCCTCTCCGGCCGGATCGAGGATATGCTGACCCTGGCCCGCGCCGACCACCTGGACGATGTATTGGAAGAAATCTCCATTCCCGATATGGTGCGCGAGGCCTCCCAGGCCGTTCAGGGCCAGTCCAGTCAGACTTCTCAGCTGACCACCGAATTTGCGCATAGCGATCCGATCCACAGCAGTCCAACGCGCCTGAGCGCAATTCTGGAAAACCTCCTCGCCAATGCTTTCAAGTACAGCGACCCGGAAAAGCAGCAGAATAAGATCCACATCAAAACCTGGGATGAAGGCGAGGTCATGAAGCTCGCCATTCAGGATAACGGGATCGGAATTCCAGAAGATCACCTCGACAAGATCTTCAAGCTTTTCAAAAGAGTCGCCAACTCGAACGAGCCGGGCAGCGGACTGGGCCTCGCCCTGGTCGAAAAAAACCTGGCCCACCTGGGAGGCAGCATTGAAGTCGTCAGCTCACACGAGGGCTCATGCTTCACAGTCTCCCTGCCGCAAAACCGTAAGGCGCCCGCCACAGACGCGCCGGCTCAGAACCTGGAGGTCGCGAAATGACTCTCTCCGTGGTCCTTGTCGATGACGATGAGATCGACCGCTACATTACGCGCCGCATCGTCAAAGCCACGGTGACCGACAGCAGATTCACCGAGTACGAGGCCGGAGACGCATTTTTGCAGGCAATCACCGACCCTGAAGCCCGCAAACGGGATCTGGGTGTGACACCGCCGCCTGCGCTGGTCCTGCTGGACATCAACATGCCACGTATGAGCGGTTTTGACGTGCTCGAATCCATGAAAAAGCAACTGGAACACGACGAGGACCTCAGAAAGAGCGCCATGGTGATGATGTTTTCCTCGTCCGATAACGCCGAGGACAGGCAGACCGCTTTATCGTACGATTTCGTCAAGGAATACGTCGTCAAACCGCTCACCAAGCAAAAGCTCCAGGAGCTCGTCGACCGGAATTTCGGCTAGACCGGGTCTGCGCCAGATCTTTGAGAGCGCGGCAAGCCAAGATAACGGCACAGCATCCGCACTTTTGTGTTGCATCGCAATGGACAACAAACAACCAACGTGATGCCATTAAGCACATAATAACAAATGAAAAATTGTAATGAACCGCAAGATTCCGCGATTTTTATGCGTTAAATGCGTCAGTTTTATTGCATTGCAACATTTTTGTTTCTCTCACCCGCTCAGCTTGCTATAATCATCTTCAGTTGGACCCAAGTCTTTTCGAGGCTTGGGCTTTGCTATCTGAATGTCAGGGAGACTGTGATGAAACGCGATGAGTTGGTATCCAACGGCGCTTTCGCTTTATACCGATCCGAGATGTCTTACCGGATCAACGAGTTCGAAAAGTCGGCCAACCCGGATGCCTTGATTGCGGCGGACTTCGCCAAGTTCAAGAACCGCTACACCCGCAAGTTCGAAGACATGATCGATCATTTTGCAGCGCAGGGCCTCGAAGTCGTTCGCACGGCATCCTGACCGCAGGCTGGAGGGCGCCCTCGCCCCGCAACTCGGAACGCGCCCGGCCTAAAGGCAGGGATCCTGCGCCTTGCGCCAGAAGTCTGCGTCCGCTTGAAAAAAAACGTTTAGAGTGAGCCCCTCGTCAGACCGAGTTCAGAGAGATTGCCGAAGGCGGTCTGTCGTGCTTGTTGTGATGCTGCGCTCACTTCATGTATCAGGGCGAAACCGCAACCGGGTTCCGGCGAGAACAGACATTCATTGAGAAGATTCGGGATCGAACCACGATCCGGTTCCGGATCAGGCGCTTTGCCATCCCAGCTTCACGCCTTTGTCGACCAGATAAGCCTCGGCTGCCTCACGGGCCTCCGCGTGGGAATCGGCAAAACCTTCTGCGTAGTAAAGACCTTCCAACTCCCAGGATACCCGCCAGCGGAATCCGCTCTGGCCGCGCCGCACGCTGCCCGGAAGGTCGCGCCAGGGTTCGATGATCAAATTATACTTCTTCACGTTTCGCTCTGCCTAATGCCCTCTGCCTGTTGCGCCGACCGGAGGTGCCGGAGCGCGAGAGGTCGATCGTTTCTAACCCAATTTTCGCGTCATGCCATCGCAATTGATCTGGCGATGAAGTCGCTCAACTACAACAGAGTCTGATCGTTTTTCACTGAATCAGCAAAAACTGTAAACCAGCCTCCCGCCCATAAAGCGGCCGAGGTTTCACGCCCATGATCTCTGCAAACAGGAACGGTTCTCTTCTCCGCCAGGTCACCGCGAACTTCATGCGCACGCCATCCGGCGTTAAGACTCTGTCGCCAACAGCTTAAATGACACTCCCAATCGGGTTCATGTCAAGGACTTGGACGTCAGTTCATAAACATCGGGCGACAAGTTCTGGGCAGCCAGGATGCTTTCCAGGGCCTGTCGCATCAAAGCCTGACGCGCGGGATCGTAACGTGACCAGCGGCCAAGCGGCGCGATGAGCCGCGCCGCGGCCTGCGGATTGATACGATCGAGCTCGACAATCCGGTCTGCCAGGAACTGATAGCCACTGCCGTCGGCCTGATGAAACCGCAAAGGATTGCCCGCCGCGAAAACACCGATCAACGCCCGAACCTTATTGGGATTCGTCAGTGTGAAGGCCTCGTGTTTCAACAGCTCCTCAACGCGGTCCAGAGTGCCCGGCAGGGTCGACATGGCCTCGAGCGACAGCCATTTGTCGACCACCAGCGGCTCATCCCGATAGCGCGTATAAAAGGCCTGCAGGCAATCATCACGTTCCACGGACTGCTTGTCGGTCAGCAGACCTAGAGCCGCCATGCGGTCGGTCATGTTGTCGGCATTACGGCACTGCACGACCGCCAGCTCCAGCATCTCCGGCGTGTCCAGCGCGGTCAGATAGGCCAGCGCCACGTTCTTCAGCGCGCGCCGGCCCGCGGCGTCTGCGGTCGGTTCGAAGGGTGCGTTGGTCTGCATTGCCCGGTAAGTCTCAAGCAATTCAGATTTCAATGCATGGGCAATTTCACTGCGCATCTGCTCCCGTGCACGATGGATGGCTTCAACGTCGACGACCTTCATCTGATCGGCGAGGAAGGATTCGCCCGGCAAGGTCAGAGCCAGCGCACGGAAAGCCGCATCCTGGGTTTCGTCCAGGAGCGTTTCGCGCAAGGCAGCGATGAAGCTCTCAGGAGTCTGTTGCCCCTCGCCCCCAACCTCGACCGCGTCCAGCAGCAGCCGGGCCGCATACTGCTGGCCCGTTTCCCAGCGGTTGAAGCTGTCGCTGTCGCGCGCCATCAGAACCGCACGCGCTGCCGGTGAATGCGCGATGGAAAGATTGACCGGCGCCGAGAAGCCGCGGTTAATCGAGACGGCAGGTTCGTGATCGAGGTTTTCGAAACGGAACGTCTGGCTGGCCTGCCGCAACTCAAGGACCCGTTGCGTCGGCGCGTCCATCTCGCCGGCAAGCGCAAGCGGCATCGCATTGCCCTGCGGATCAAGCAACGCAAGATCGAGCGGAATGTGCATGGGCTGCTTGCCGCTTTGGCCCGGTGTTTCGGGAACCGACTGAGACAGAGTCAGCGCGAAGCTCTTCGCCGCCGCGTCGTAATCTCCCTCGACCGTAACCGTCGGTGTGCCGGCCTGGGAATACCAGAGTTTGAACTGGCTGAGGTCGACCCCGGTCGCATCGGACATCGCCGCTGCGAAATCATCACAGGTGACGGCCTGACCGTCGTGACGTTCGAAGTAAAGGTCCATGCCCTTGCGAAAACCTTCACGTCCGAGCAAACCCTGCATCATGCGGATCACTTCCGCGCCTTTGTCGTAGACAGTGGCGGTGTAGAAGTTGTTGATCTCGATGTAGGAAGCAGGACGCACCGGATGGGCGGTCGGCCCGCCATCTTCCGGGAACTGCCGGGCGCGCAGAATACGGACATCCTGGATGCGCTTGACCGGCGCGGAACGCATGTCGGCGGAAAACTCCTGATCCCGGAACACCGTCAGGCCTTCTTTCAGGCTGAGCTGAAACCAGTCGCGGCAGGTCACGCGATTGCCGGTCCAGTTATGAAAATACTCGTGGGCAACGATGCCCTCAATCGAGGCATAGTCCGCGTCGGTCGCCGTATCGGGGTCGGCCAGAACGCATTTGGAATTAAAGACGTTGAGGCTCTTGTTCTCCATCGCGCCCATGTTGAAGTCGCTGACCGCGACGATATTGAAAAGATCCAGATCGTATTCCAGGCCGAAGCGTTCCTCGTCCCAGCGCATCGAGCGTTTCAGGGAATCCATGCCATAGCTGCAGCGCCTCTCGTTGCCGTGCTCGACAAAGATGCGCAGCGCAACCTCCCGCCCGGAGGCCGTGGTGAAGCTGTCCTCGACGCAGGCAAGATCGCCCGCGACGACCGCAAAGAGATAGGCGGGTTTGGGAAAGGGGTCTTCCCAGCGGGTCCAGTGCCGTCCATCCTCGAGTTCGCCGCTTTCGACAAGGTTGCCGTTGGACAGCAGCACAGGATAGAGCGCTTTTTCCGCGCGCAGTGTCACCGTAAAGATGGTCATCACATCCGGCCGGTCCGGAAAGAATGTGATCCGGCGGAAGCCCTCGGCCTCGCACTGGGTACAGAAGGTGCCGCTCGAAATGTAGAGGCCCTCCAGACGCGTGTTGGCTTTAGGATTGATCTCGGTTTCGATCTCCAGCAGGAATTCGGCGCTGGTCACGTCGAGCGACAGGCCCTTTGCATCCAGACGGTAAGCCGCCTCATCCAGCAGCGCGCCGTCCATCGAGACCGACAGAAGTTTGAGATCGTCGCCGTCGAGCCATAACGGGGGCAATCCGGCACTAGAAGTCTCCGCCCCTGACCCGTCATAGTGAACCTGAAGGCGGCTCTTAACCCGTGTCGCTTCCGGCTCCAGATCGAATTCCAGCGCCAGACTTTCGATCCGGTAGTCGGGTTTACGATATGCATCGAGGTAAATAGCCTGAGGGGCGGGCGCGTCCATTGTCTAAACTTTCTGAGGTGTTGGTGCTGGCGCTAGGGCTGCTTGATGAAGTTCAACACGGCATCGGACAAGACTGTGCCGGATGAACGGAAGGCCTCAACGATGGTGAAATGGTTCAGGCCTTCCGGCTCCAGAGTTTGTGGCGACATCTCCTGCCCGCTCAAATGGGCCGCGTAATCGCGCTGCTGCCGCCGGAACTCATCGGTTTCGGCCCCACCGACTGCCAGCAACAAAGGACAGGAGATTCGGGTTGTCTGAAGACTGGGTGAGTACTGAGCCACTTCGTCCGGGTTCAGATGAAGTGCTTCGTTGAGGTAACTCAAACGGATTGGCTCAAGTTCGTAAAGGCCACTGAGCGGGATCGCCCCCTTCAAGAGGTTCGCTGTCCCCCCTTCCGCTGCCCAGTCGGTCCCGGCCAGCAGTGCGGAGAGATGCCCCCCCGCAGAGTGACCCGAGAGAAACAGGCGCGTCGGATCGCAGCCGTAGTCGCCGATGTTGCGGGACAGCCAAAGCAGTGCTGCGCGGCACTGCGCAACAATCCCACCCATGGTAACATCCGGACAGAGCGGATATCCAATCGTGACAACCGTAATGCCCGCCTCGACGTACACGGGGGCAACACAGGAGAACACAGCCTTATCCAGGGCCTGCCAGTAACCGCCGTGGATAAAGGCCAGAACCGGCGCCTGGCCCGAAGCATCACCGGCGGCGGGAAAGATGTCCAGTTTCGCCCTGACGCCATCGCCGTAAGACACATCCAGGTGCCCCTTGAGCTCGGCCCTGACGGACGCAGAATCTTTCTGCCAGCCCTCGACAATGTCGGCAAAACCGGGCACCGCCGCGCGATTGTTGTACTGCGCGTCCAGGGCTGTCTGGTCATATCCTCCGAAGATGATCGGAGCGGAAGAGGAATCGCTGGTTTCTGACATGAGGATCGGAGCTTTCGTTCGCTTGAGATCTATATGGAAATGCCGAGGCAATTTAACGAGGTTTGTAAGTGATGACCACGACCGTCATCGCAACGACAGACACCGGGAGAGCAATGATATTCACGCAATTTTAAGTATCAGGAATTTAGGTTGAAGCTCATTAACTATGATGGTCTCAACCCAGTTTATGAGGCCTCAACCCGGCTTCACAAGCGCTATTCTCTCGCAATACGGACCCGGTTTCGATCGCTGTTCCGATCAGACCGTCCAGGCCGGACAAAGAGTTTGCAGGGAAAGCGCTAGCGTAGAGTTTCAAACACCAAGGTCTTGTTCTAGGATCGCGCCGAAATGACAGCCTTTCGACTTACACTGATCCTCGCAACACTACTCGCCGTAGCCGGGCTCCCCACGCAGGACGCTTGGGCAACGGCCAAGAGTGAAGAAGAGACCTACGATCCGACCCTCGATCCGGCCTATAAAGTCTGGCGTTCCCTGTCGGGCCGGGAAGACTCCGAAGCCTTTTTCCTCGTCGCCCAGCGCTACGAAAAAGGCGAGAAGGTTCAGGTAAACCAGATCACGGCCCTGCAGTATTACATCCTAGCCGCGGAACTGGATCACAAGGAAGCCGAAGCCGCCGTTGAACGTCTGAATAAAAGCCTTTCAAAGTCCGACCGCGCCAAGGCCAGGGAGCGTGCAGCCAACTGGTCCCCCGTCACCGACGAAGACATCGTGGAGCAGCAACCGGTCCGTCGACCCAGCAACGACCGGGCGCGGCTGCTCGCCGCCGCCGACAGCGGCAATTTTGATCAGGTGAAAGAACTGCTGGATAAGGGCGTTCCAACGGACACCCGCGACGAACATCAATGGACCCCGCTCATGCTCGCTGCGCTGCAAGGACACGACAAGATTGTTTCCCTGCTGTTGGACGAAGGCGCGGACATCGATACCCAGGGCATTAACGGCACCACGCCCTTGATGGCTGCAGCAAGTTCAGGCTGGCTCTCTGTCATCAAACGCCTGATCACAGCCGGTGCGGACATGGATCTGGAAGACAATGCCGGTGAGACGGCGTTTTACATGGCGGAGCAGTTTGAGCATCGGGCCGTTGTGACCTACCTTGCGAAGATTCATGCCTCACCGGAAGTGATCAAGGAAGTACAGGCTTATCTGATTGCCAAAGGCTACAAGCTGGGCAAACCGGACGGTCTCTGGGGGCCCAATACCGAAAAAGCCGTTCAGTCCTTTCAGAAGAAGCTCGGTTTACCTCCGGACGGCCGGATCACAAAAAAATTTCTGACCCTGATTCGGGACGGGTCAGAGAGCAGTGACAAGAAATCCAAGGCGAAGAAAGCCTCTTAAAACCTTGTTTTTAAAACAACAGCTATAACGAGAACATGAATACAACCTTTCGCTTATTTCTCGTGCATTTTAGACAAAAACATAGCAAAATCAGCCGTTAAGCTCCTGGTAATCTTTTCGGTTCAGGGTCAGTCCTGTACCCGGGTTCTCCCCCGGATCTCGGGTGCGTGATACCGCTTCGTTAGGCCCCGTCAGCAATGGCGGGGCCTTTCGTTTTGCACCTGAACGCTGTTCGTTCACACTCAACCCGGACCTGCAATCCCCCTTGTTCTTTGAAACTTGACGAAGGCAGCCGCGACCGGGATTCTGCGGTTGATTTCACAGATCAGTTGTTCGTTATGAAACCCAGCTCCAACCCTGCTTTTCAGAAAAAGCATCCTTCCTACGTCACCATAATTGCCGAGGCAAAGAGCGGCTGGCATCCCACAGACCTGCTCAATCGGCGCAGCGGCAAAACCTGGCCCAGCCCCAAGGAGCTCCTGATCCGTCTGTGCGGCGCCACACTTCAGGGAGACTGGTGTATTCGCCAGCGCAGCGCGAGCGCGGCAAAAACCGTCTGGGAGATCCGTATCGCCAAACCCGAGGACATCGATATTCTACAAAACGTAATTGGGCATGACCGGCTGGTGCCAATCGAACAGAACGATGCCTGTCCCTGCTACGGCTTCGATTACCGCAAGGCGGATTACGCAAACTGGGGCAGCATTCTCAGAACCTTCTGAGAGCGGAAGCCATCGTTGTGTTAAAAGTCGAAGTACTCGTGCTCGGCATCCGGGGTCGAAGCCGCAAGATCGCGGTACATCGGGCTGCTGCGATCGATTTCCCGGCCCGAAGGCATGGGCAACGGGGACTGATCGAAAGTCTGCCCGCAGAGGATCTGATCGACCGTGCCTTGGCCCAGTGTCAGAGGAAGGAAAACCCGGCGCACCAGGAGGTTCGCCCTGCCCCCGCGGCCGAAGCTGCTGAGTGAGGCCACAGGCTGGCGCAGATCGACACAGCGCTGCAGGAGCTTGGTCACAAAGGTTATGGTGCTGCCGCAGCCAAGATCGTCGAGAAACTGCCCGGTCGCATCAAACCCGGCCTTTTCCGCAACCCGGGTTCCGATCAGCCTATAGCGGAAGCGGCGTTCCGGCAGAATATGTTCGATCATACAAACATCGGGCAGGAGAAGCGGAATCGACATCGGTTCGAAGTTCCGGCGAAGCGGAACCGCTGCGCCCTTTGCGATGGATCGCCAATAGTCCGCGAGCAATTTGAGAGTCTCATCCGTGAGCACAGGGTTATTTATAGAATTCATTGCACACTAACTATAGGTTTTAGAAACTCGACTATGTATTCACTGTTTGCTTGAAAGATGATCAAAATCCAGCTGCAGTATCTCGTGAGAGATTTGCAGATACGCGTAAACATCCAGCTAAAACTAGCAAGCGACTCAATAAGTAACCAGTTCACACTCATCTCAAGTTTGCAGTGAAAGTGTATTTTTCTCTCCCTGGGTGCGCCCTTCTCGGGAAGTCGTAAAATCCCGTTAATCTTCAAGACGTCGGCGGATCAATCTGCTACAGCAGGCCACATGCGCAAGATATCGGTCGAAACCGAGTTGACGGCGGTACGACACAGACCCAGATAGAAGCCGCCACCCTGCCCAAACCATGGAATCCCCCGCAATGATCCGAGAACGACTGCAGCTGGTGCTGAATGCCCCCCTGTTCGAACGCGCCATTCTGGTTCTGATCGCCATCAACGCCATTACACTGGGCCTGGAAACCAGCCCGACCGCTATGGCTGCCTTCGGCAATCTCCTGCTGGTTCTGGACCGCGTTATCCTGGCCGTCTTCGTCCTTGAAATCATTGCGCGGCTGATTGCCGATTTCAGGGGTTTCTGGCGCGACCCCTGGCGGATTTTCGATTTCATCGTGGTCGGGATCGCGCTCCTGCCGGCGACGGGCAGTCTGTCCGTCCTGCGCGCGTTCCGGATCCTGAGGATTCTACGGCTGATCTCCAAGGTCGAGGCCATGCGCCGTGTGGTCAGCGGACTGCTGTCCGCGCTGTCGGGCATCGGCTCGATCATGTTGCTGCTGGTCCTGATATTCTACGTCTTCGCGGTGATCTCCACCAAACTCTTCGCCAAAGATTTTCCGGACTGGTTCGGCAGCATCGGCGAATCTGCCTACACTCTGTTTCAGATCATGACCCTGGAAAGCTGGTCCATGGGGATCGTGCGCCCGGTGATGGAGGTATATCCCTACGCCTGGGTCCTCTTCGTGCCCTTCATCGTCGCGACCGCCTTTACGGTTCTGAACCTTTTCATCGGTGTCATCGTGGACGCCATGCAGTCCGAGCACGAAGCCGAAGCCCGCGCCGAACGCGACGCAATGATGAGCGAAACCGAACAGATCCTGGCCGAGGTCAAAGCCCTGCGGGTCGAGGTGGCGGAGATGAAAAAGGGAGCGAGTACTTAAAGCGCGGAGAAGAGAAAAATGGTGCCCCAAGACAGATTTGAACTGCCGACCCCCTCATTACGAATGAGGTGCTCTACCAACTGAGCTATTGGGGCACGCGCGCTGTGTCGCGGGGAATAGCAAAGTTTGCAGCCGCGTGCAAGCGGCTGCATCACCAATTCAATCCGCTAGGCACAATCCTTTAGCGCGGGGCGGTTTCCTGCCCCTGAACGCCGGAAGCTGTGGTTCCGGAGATAACAGGCGTTCCGTCCCTGCCGTTGGCGGCGTTCTCTGCCTTTTTCTCCGGTGGCAGCAGAATAGCCTCCGATGATGCCTCAGCCTCCTGGGTGGGCGGATCACTCTCGAGCGAAAGCAGCGTGGTCGCCACCCTTGGCGGGTTCTGCCAGCGCAGACTGTCAAAGCTGGCGCAGGCGCCGCAATGCGGGTCCCATTGACGGGCGGCGGCGCCGCAGGTTCCGCAAACCCAGGCCATATCGGGATCAGCTTCGCTGGCCCGCTGCAGCCACTGTCGTGCAGCGTCGCTGTCGCCATGCTCTTCCTGTTCCAGACGCGCCATCAGGCGGCAAAGCCGCCGGCCGGGGATGTCGCTGCCGGTTGCGGAACCGGAGTGGTCCGTCTTTGCCGAAGCCGCTTCAATCGCTTGATTGAGCTTGCCGCGCGCCTCACCCCAGAGACGGGCATCGAGAGAGATCTCGGCAACGATCAAACGGCTTTCGATGTGATCGGCGCGGGAGGCCACAAATTTCTCCAGACGCGAAACCCGCTGAACGTCGCTGTCGTCGGGCCAGAGTTCCAGATACGCCCGAGCCAAATCCGGATGCGGCGCAACCGGCCAGGACTTTTCAAGCGTCTTGACGGCCTCGCGGCGGCGGTTGGCATCCATGGCGGCCTTGGCCAGCAGCAGCGTGGCCGGAACCAGATCAGGCGCCAGCGAATGCGCATCACGCGCCCAGCTCAAAGCATTCTGCATCTCACCGGCCTCACGCGCGGCAAGCGCCCGGGTCAACTGAACCACGGCCCGTTTGCGGGTCGCCTCGGCTTCCGGCATGACTTTGTATTTTGCCGCCTGCCGCAGCGCCTGCTCGGCACCTTCGAGATCACCGGTTGATTCACTGAGTTCGAAAAGGTTGGTCAGAACCCATTCGGACTTTGGTTTCAGAGCATGGGCTTTGCGCGTGTAATCGAGCGCCGCCTGGGTATCGCCACTGCGCTGCGCCTGCATCAGGAGGCCACGCAGACCAAAAAACCGGGTTTCTTCGTTCTCGAGCATCGCCTCGAAATAGCGGCGGGCCGCGGTATCGTCGCCGTTGAGCTGGGCGGCCTGAGCGGAGAGCAGCATAGTCAGCGGTGGCTCCTCCAGAAGCGCATCCGCCTTGCGCGACAGCTTGTTGGCCAGCTCGCTCTCGCCCGCAGCAACCGCCACCATGCCCTGGGTTAGGGCCTGATAGCCCTTGCGGCGGCGACGTTCCCGGCGCGCAGCCCCGAAACCGCCCGGCGCGTTCAGGATAAAGCGCCAGATCAGATAGCCGATAACCGAGATCACGATCGCGGCAAGAACCAGAACCGCCAGGAAGGCGGCGTTATTGAAATCAATCTGATAGCCAAGCCACTGCATCGAGAACTGGCCGGGGTTCTGCGCGAACCAGACAAAGATGCCAACGACGATGGCGATTTTGAGGAAGAGGAGGAGCGCTCTGATCATGACATCAACCACCCAGTCCGATCAGCGTCGCTGCTCGCGCCGCCAAAAGGCTCAAGGCTTTCTGTGCGCCCAATCGTGCCTCCGCCTCCGCCCGCCAGGCGGCAGCGCCCTCAGCGGCAGCCCCGGTTAAGCCATCCAGCTCGGCGACCGCCCCGGCCAGATCACCGGCTTCGAGTTTGACCTCGCTGCGGGCCAATACCGCACCGGCGTCTTCCCCTTCGACAAGCCCGACCGGGCGGATCGTCACCGCCTCGGAGACCTTCTGCAGGGTCTTGGCAACCCAGTCGCCCTCTTCGCCGCCCCGTGACGCGGCCACGACCTTGCCGGCCATCTCGTCGAAGGAAACCTGCAGTCCGGGCAGCCCGGCGATGCCCGATCCGGCCCTTTCGGCCAGCGGCATCAACGCCGACTTCAACTCGGCGTCCTCCGCAACCAGACCTTCGACCAGCGCAAGCTCGGACTCGAATGAACCGGACCCGCTCAGAGCCTGACGCAACTGCAGCAACGCCAGGAACATGGCAGCATCGCCGGCATCCTCTGAAGGACCGGTGGGTATGGACTGGCTGAGTGTCGTCAGCTCCGCCGTCAGGCGGGATTCAAGCGCCGGAACCGCGGCAACACCCCGCTCTGCCGCGCTCAAACGGCTGTCCAGATCGCTCAAGCGTTCCGCCGGGTCTTCCAGACCCGTCACTGTCTCTTCGATCTCATCGAGACGCGCCGCCAATTCAGTCAGAGCCCCCGCATCAGCCTGCGGAGCGACCTGGCCGTTTCCGGCCCCGGTGCTTCCAGACTCGATCCGACCGGCCAGCTGATCGACCTGGGCCTTCAGAGTCGCCAGTTCCTGTGAATCCAGAACCGATCCGGCAGCCCCGGTGGTTTCACCTTCGGGCTCGCCATCCGCGGCAATCACCACGCCACCGGCAAGCAGCTGTTCAAGCGTCCCGTCCAGGGCATCTATGCGCTTGTTCGCATCGGCAATCGCCTGATCGACGGCTGAAAGATCAACCTCACCTGCACCGGAGGCCGACTGAACTTGGTCTTCAAGCGCAGCGAGCTGAGTCTCAAGCGCCGTAATGCGTTCCGCGGCAGCCTCGGCTGCGCCCTCTGTACCACCTGTGTCACCACCGGCCATGACAGGCAGCGTTTCGACCAGCGGCAGCCAGTGATTGCGGCTGTAGACCGCACCGGCCAGAACCAGAGCCAGCACGACAATGCCAAGCACAAAGCCGCTGAAGCCGCCGCCGGATTTAGCTTGCGGCACCGGCTTCGTGTCTGAGGGTTTTGATTTCGGCGCGGGAGACTTTTCCGCGCTTGCCTGTCCGGCGGCAGTCTTATCTGCCGGTATGGAGTCCGCCGCTTTTGTGTCTGAGGCCTTGGATTCCTGAGCTTTTGCGCCTGCGCTCTGCGGGATCCCGGTTTTCGCTGCGCCCGCAGGTGGGATCGTAGACTTTGGAGCGCTAGCGGAGTCCTTACCCGAACCCGGTTTTTCCTTCGATGCCGCATCCGAGGCAGCGGCGGCAGGCGACACGGCTGTGGGCGCTGTCGTTTTGGAGCTCGTGTCGTCTTTTTTCACATCCTGATCCTTGGACCCGTTTGGTTGAGCGGTGCCCGCTTCCTGGGTAGGTGCCGTTTTGGCCGCCTGATTGCGTGTCATATGATCGCTGGCCGATAAAACCGCCGGGTCCAGCGAGATGTTATTGGCCTTAGCTGCGCTCAGGATCTCGGCATGGCGCGCCGTGGGAATCGAGTCCCGTTCTTTCCAACCCTGTACCGTGCTGACCGCGACCTTGAGCTTCCCCGCCATGGGGCGCAGGCCGCCGAAGGCTTCAATGATCCGGGCAACGGGCTGAGCGTTTTTAGCTGCAGCCTCTTTCTGGGTCGTTGAACCGCCACCCGAGGGTTCATTTTTATCTGACATTCTTTTTCCCGAAGGCTGCCCTTAACAACACACAACGAAATACTCTATCTACGATCCAGATCTGCGCCCGTTTTCGTGGCTGGCGTCACCGCCTGACTCACGGATCGAGAAGCACCAACACGTCAGCCTGGGTTGGCCTTGCTGCGACAAGCACCGAATCCCAGCGCAAGGGCTCCAGCTCTTCCTTCACCGCGGCGGATAAACAGACCGCAATTGTTGCCTCAAGATAATCCCCCAGACCCGCCGCAGCAATCAGCCTAACAAAGCTCTTGGCGGTTCGTGGAGAGAAAAACGTCACGGCATCGATTTCTCCGCTGCGGAATTGGCCCTGCGTTTCCGCCGAAAGCGCCTGTAACGCGCAGGTTTCATAGAGAACGACCCGGCGGAAGCGGAATCCCGCCGCCTCCAGTCCACCCTTCAGGTCGCCAGCGACTTTGCTACCTGCGGCATGAAACAAACCACCCTGGGTAGGGTCAAGCCGTCGGGTCACCAAAGCGGTCAGGTCGACGACATCACCGTCAGCACTTTCAATTGCGCGAAAACCGAATTCCTCAGCGGTCCGGGCGGAAGCATCGCCCACCGCAAAAACCAGCAGATCAAGATCCTGCGGCAGGCGCGGCGCAAAAGCGGAACAAAAGGCCCGAACTCCATTGGCGCTGGTAAAAAGCAGCGCCTGAATGTCGCTCAGATCAATCTGCGCGGTCGCGTCTTCAAGGTTGACGATTTCAAAGAGCGGCTCGATCAGCACCTCGTGACCCTGGGCCGCCAGACGTTCGGCAAAGCGCTCGGCATCAGGTCGTGGTCTCGTCACCAGCACGCGCAACGACGCTCTCCCAAATAAAGTCTGCCTTCAGTGCGACGTCAGCGACTGAAGGGCTTCTGGTCCCATCTCGGCACGAAGTTGCTCACCGAGGTCCTTCCCGAGTGCGGCAGCGTCCCCTGCGGAGCCTTGCCGCGTCCCGCGCCAGACCCGGCTGCCGTCCGGCATGGCCACCAGCGCCCGAAGCTTCAGGGAGCCAGGCGCTTCATCAAGTTCCGCCAGCGCCGCAATCGGTGTCCGGCAGGATCCGTCGAGAACCTCCAGGCAAGCCCGTTCAGCGGTCACCCGCACAGCCGAGACGGCATCGTCGATCGCCGAGAGGTATCCCCGCGTCACGGAATCGTCCGAACGCACCTCCAAACCAACAGCGCCCTGGGCCACCGCCGGCAGCATCTCGTCGGTTTCAATGACAGACGTAATCTGCTCTGCCTGCCCCAGTCGCCGCAAACCGGCGACCGCCAGCAAGGTCGCGTCGACTTCGCCCTCTGCCAGCTTTCGCAGGCGCGTCTGCACGTTTCCGCGAAAGGTGATCACTTTCAAATCGGGCCGGGCCAGCAGGATCTGAGCTTGACGGCGCAGGCTCGCAGACCCCACAACCGATCCTTCCGGCAACCCGGAAAGCGTCTCAGCCTTGAGCGAAAAGAAGGCATCTCTGGGGTCCTCGCGCGGCAGAATGGTGGAAATCTCCAGGCCGTCGGGCAGCCAGGTCGGTACATCCTTCATGGAGTGCACCGCCGCGTCGATCGATCCGTCGAGCAGGGCTTCCTCAATCTCCTTGGTGAAAAGGCCCTTGCCGCCGATTTCGGAGAGCGCTCGATCCAGGATCTTGTCGCCCGTGGTCTTGATGACGACAATCTCAATCGCGTTTTCGTCGGCAAGATCACTATGGGCTTCGGCCAGACGACGCTTAACTTCGTGGGCCTGCGCAAGAGCGAGCGGACTGCCTCGGGTCCCGAGACGAAGAATGGCGGATTGGGTCATAAAGCCCCTGTAGCGAGTCTGTGTATGTTGAAGCCCGAAACTAGCCCTCAGGAAGGCCCGGCGCCAGATTCTTAATCGCCGCACCCCCAAATCTGTCGGACGAGGCACAAAATCCACATTGAAAGCTGGAATTCGCCGCCAATTTGAGTCACGAAGCCTTTGAAAAAAGCACGAATGCGCACAGCAAGTTATGGTGCGCCCGGTGACGAAAGTTTAATCTTCGCAACTATGATTGTACTCGGACTCGAAACCAGCTGCGATGAAACCGCCGCCGCCGTGGTCACGGATGACCGCCGTATACTGGCCAACAAGGTGCTGTCGCAACTCGACGAGCATCGGCCCTTCGGCGGTGTGGTGCCGGAAATCGCGGCGCGCAGCCATCTGGATCACATCGGCGATCTGGTCGAGCAGGCCATGACCGAGGCCGGTCTCTCCTTTTCGGAACTGGACGGCGTGGCGGCCACCGGCGGACCCGGTTTGATCGGTGGCGTCTTTGTCGGCGTTATGACCGCCAAGGCCATCGCGGCGGCCCATAAAATTCCCTTCCTCGCGGTAAACCATCTGGAAGGCCATGCTTTGACCGCGCGCCTGACAGAAGGCGATGCGGCGGCCTTTCCCTATCTTCTACTGCTGGTTTCCGGTGGTCACTGCCAGCTGCTTGCCGTAGAGGGCGTCGGACGCTACACCCGATTGGGCGGCACCATCGATGATGCTGTCGGTGAAGCCTTCGACAAGACCGCCAAGATGTTGGGCCTGCCCTACCCCGGCGGACCGGCCCTGGAGCGCGCGGCGCAAGCCGGAGACGACCGCTCCATCGAGCTGCCGCGTCCCATGCGCGGGCGGCCCGGTTGCGACTTTTCCTTTTCCGGCCTGAAGACCGCCGTGCGCCATCGCATTGAAGCCATGCTCGAAGAGAGTGAAGACCTGAGTGAAAGTCAGGTGGCCGATCTGGCCGCAAGTTTCCAGCGCGCAGTCGGCGATGTTCTGGCGGACCGCTGCGCCCATGCCATGGAGCGCTTTCACGAGACTTACGGCCAGCCCGGGCCTCTGGTGGTCGCCGGTGGTGTCGCCGCCAATCAGGCCCTGCGCGCCCGCCTCAGTGAATTGACAGCGGAACAGGGCACAGAACTGCTCGCCCCCCCAATCTCACTCTGCACCGATAATGCGGCCATGATCGCCTGGGCGGGGATGGAAAGGTTGCAGCTCGGCCTGACCGATCCGCTCGATTTTGCGCCACGCCCGCGCTGGCCGCTCGATCAATTGAAGGGTGTTGCCTAGTGTCGAAGAAATCCTCTTCGCAGCCTGCCGCCGCAGATATGAAGGCCGAGATGAACGGCCTTTTCCCGACGCCCATCCTGACCGGTCTGTTGCCGGGCGCTGAAGAGGTCAACCGCAAGCTCAAGCAGATCATTCTGGAAAAGGAACGCACCAGCGCCTCAACCCAGCACAGCAATCTGGGTGGCTGGCAATCGACCTGGGATTTCCCGGAATGGGGCGGCGAAACCCTCGAGTATCTGCTGGGTTCAGCCAAGAAGCTTGCGGACCGGGTCACCACCCGCCGCGACGGCAAGCCGGTGAAGATCGACTGGAATGTGACCTGCTGGGCCAATGTGAACCGCTCCGGTCAGGGCAATGAGTTCCATACCCATCCAGGTGCTTTCTGGTCCGGCAGCTATTACGTCGAGGACGGCGGGATCGGACAGGACCCCACACTGGGCGGAGAATTCGAAATCCAGGACCCGCGCGGCGCGGCCCCGATCATGTATGCGCCTGAGTTGAGCATCGGCGGCCCGGCAGGTGCCTCGATGGGTGCCGCTGAGACGCTTTCGCCGCGCGCCGGTCTGCTCATTCTTTTCCCGAGCTGGCTGCAGCATGGCGTGCGGCCTTACAAGGGTGATTGTGAGCGCATCTCAATCGCCTTTAACCTGAGACTCTGAACAAGGAGGCCCCGTGATTGAACGGATCGGTATTCTGGGCGCAGGCGCCTGGGGCACAGCCTTAGCGGCAGCTGTAACCGCCGCCGGACGACAGGCGTTGCTCTGGACCCGCAATCCGGAGCTGGCGCAGGAAATCAACGGGCAACACACGAACTCTGTTTACCTGCCGCGCGTCAAACTGGCCCAATCAATCCGTGCAACATCCGATCAGGAAGATCTGGCGCAAAGCGATGCCCTCCTGCTGGTGGTTCCGGCGCAGCACCTGCGCGGAATCGCGAGTGGTCTCGAGACGATCCTGCCCAAAACCCTTCCACTCGTTCTCTGCTGCAAAGGGATTGAGCGCGCCAGCGGTAAACTGATGACTGAAGTCGCCGCAGAAGCCCTGCCCGGGCGGCCGTTGGCAGTGCTCTCCGGCCCGACCTTCGCCGCTGAGGTGGCCTCAGGCCTACCGACCGCCGTGACCCTGGCAAGCGAGGACTCCGATCTGGCGACGGCCCTGGCTGAGTCCCTCGGGAACCGGAGTTTTCGGCCCTACCTTTCGAATGATCCGACCGGTGCCGAAGTCGGGGGCGCGGTCAAGAACGTGATCGCGATTGCCTGCGGCATCGTTCAGGGCCGTGCGCTGGGCGAGAACGCCCGTGCCGCTCTGATCACCCGGGGTCTGGCAGAAATCGTTCGGCTCGGCCTCGCCAAGGGCGGACGGCAGGAAACCCTGATGGGATTATCGGGCTTCGGCGATCTGACCCTGACCTGCACCGCCGTGCAATCGCGCAACTACGCACTCGGCCTGGCGTTGGGTGAAGGTGCCGATTTCGAGGACCTGATGTCCGTGCGTCTGACCGTTGCGGAAGGGGTCGAGTCAGCCGCAGCCGTTACGACGCTGGCGAAAAGCCTGAAGATCGAAATGCCGATCAGCAAAGCGGTCAACGCCATCCTGCACCAGGGTGCCGACATCGACGCGGTGATCGGCAGCCTGCTGGCCCGGCCTTTCACCACAGAGTGATTTCACGCGCCGCCGCCCAGCACATACAAAAACATCTACAGTCTCAAGCGAACAAGGAACTCAAATGTATTATGTCATCAGTTGCGTTGATAAAGCCGACCACGCCCATGTGCGGGCCGAGAACCGTCCGGCACATGTCGATTACCTGAAAGCCAACATCGATCACATCGTCATGGCCGGCCCGACCACCAGCGAAGACGGCGAGGCCATGACCGGTTCGGTCCTGATCATGGAGTACGAGTCAATGGCAGACGCCCAGGCCTTTGCCGACGGCGATCCCTACAAGGCCGCCGACCTCTTCGAGAGCGTGAGCATCCGGCCCTGGAAGAAAGTGCTGCCGGCTTAGGGTCGTTTAATCAACGCACGATGCCAGCCCACTCCCCCTCTCGACCACCCATCGAAATTATCATGTGAGTGGCCGGGAGGGGGAGTGGGCCGGAGCCAAATTCACTAAAACAAACCCTCACCCGTTCCCGCCGGCAAGCTTTTGCGACGCGGGATGGGCGCGTAAGCGCGCCATCGCCCAGACACCCAGGAAGGGTCCGATGGCGAGCGGCAGGAAGGCGTAGCGCCAGCCCAGCGCCTCGACGGCGTAGGGCATCAGGTGAATGGTGATCAGCGTCAGGGTGAAGCCCATGGAAGTCTGCAGCGTCAGCATGGTGCCGACCCGGCCCGGGTCACTCAATTCCGCCACCGAGGCCGAGAACTGAGCGGAATCCGCAATAACCGAGAGGCCCCAGATCATGCAGATCAGGGTGACGAGCCAGGGTTCGGCGCCGAAAAACAAACCGATGACCGCGGCACAGCTTCCCGACACTGCCATGGCGATCATGGTCAGCGTCGTCCGGCCGATCCGGTCCGCAAAGTAGCCACCGGCCAGACAACCCAGAGCACCAACACCGACCGTAGCAAAGGTCGCGTACTTGGCTGCCGCGACCGCCGCATCAGGTGTCATCTGCTCGGCGAAACTGGCGGCCAGGAACACCCCGACCCAGGCCCACATGGCATAGAGCTCCCACATGTGCCCCAGATACCCCAGATTGGCCATGCGCAAGGGCTTGTCCTTCCAGGCCCAGAGAATATCGGCGGGGTGAAATTTCGGAGCGGGACGGCTGTTCGGGCCGATGCCGACAAAATTGACAGCCAGGGCGGCCACGAGAGCGGCGATAGAAGACGCGATGATGGTTACGCGCCAGTCCAGTCCGCCCAGTGCATTAAAGAGATGGGGTGACGCGGAGCCCAGGGTCAGCGCACCGACAAAAAGCCCGACCACCAGACCCATATCGCCCTTCGCCCAGGTCGACGCCAGACGCATACCCACCGGATAGAGCCCGGCCATGCAAAGCCCGGTGATGAAGCGCAGCAGGGGTACGGCAGGGCCTTCGATTTCGACAATCAGAATGCCTGCGTTCGCAATGGCCGCCACCAGACCGGTAACCATGAAAAAGCGTCGGGAGTCGATGCGATCGGCCAGTCCCAGGACCGCCGATATCAAACTGCCCACGACGAAACCCACCTGAACCGCACTGGTAAAGAGCGACTGGGTAAAGCTGCTTAATTCATAATCTGCACTTAGAGACGGGATAATGGCCGAGGCGGAAAACCACAGAGACATGGCCGCCACTTCGCATAGGGACAGCAGCGCAAGCGAGGCCCACTTTGATGAGGACAAAACTGGAAGGACTCCCGCCCGACATTGAAACAACTCAAGCGTCACAGGAACATGCTGGCCGCTTGACGGTCAAGCAGGCCCCGCGCCGCTCGCGTTCTTGTGTTATCGCTGGATGGAATTGGAATCCTCAATGACAACGGTTCCAAACCGGCTGTAAAGCAGGTAGCTTTGATCCGTAATCTGTCACGTGACGAGAGGACGAAGATGGCCCACTGGCTGATGAAATCCGAACCCGGCGCCTGGTCCTGGGATGACCAGGTAAAGGCCGGCAGCGCGGAATGGGACGGCGTGCGCAACTATCAGGCCGCCAATAACATGAAAGCCATGAAGATCGGCGATCTGGTCTTCTTCTATCACTCGGTCAACGAAAAGCAGGTCGTCGGCATCGCCGAGGTGGTCAAGGAATACTACCCGGACCCGACCGACGCCAAGGGACGCTTCGGCATGGTCGACATCAAGGCAATCCGTCCCATGGTGAAGCCGGTGACCCTGGCGGAGATCAAAGCCGAACCCAAGCTGTCCGAGCTCGCGCTGATCCGGCAATCGCGCCTCTCGGTCCTGCCGGTAAGCCCGGCAGAGTGGAAAGTAATTTGCGGCATGGGCGATACCGCCCCCTGAGACAGACCCGTCTTTCCGGCGAGACAGGCAGGCCTGACGCTTGTAGCCGCGCCGGAAAGCGACAATAATTTCACTTCGCGCGCAATCCTGCAGTTTCAGCCGGATTGCATCGCCATCAAAAAAACAAACCGGTCCCAAGACCGGCAGATTAGAGGGAGCGCAGGCTATGACTGAAGGCGCGGTCTATCAGGTATCGGAGAACACATCGTCCGGAGCGTGGATTGACGAGGCGGGTTACTTTTCGCTGTATGAGCAGTCGGTTTCGAACCCGGAGGCTTTCTGGGGCGAACAGGGCAAGCGGATCGAGTGGTTCAAGCCCTACAGCGAAGTGAAGGATGTCTCCTACGGTCCGGGCGATGTCCACATCCGCTGGTACGGCGACGGCACGACGAATGTGGCGCACAACTGCATCGACCGGCATCTGGCCGATAAGCGCGACACCACCGCGATCATCTGGGAAGGCGACGACCCGGCGGACAGCAAGCACATCACCTACGGTGAGCTGCACGAGCAGGTCAGCCGCCTGGGCAATGCGCTCAAGGCCCGCGGGGTCAAAAAGGGCGACCGGGTGACCATCTACATGCCGATGATCCCCGAGGCAGCCTATGCCATGCTGGCCTGCGCGCGCATCGGCGCCATTCATTCCGTGGTCTTCGGCGGCTTCTCCCCCGACGCTCTGTCCGGACGCATCCTGGGCTGTGACAGCAAATGCGTGATCACCGCCGACGAGGGCCTGCGCGGCGGCCGCAAGGTGCCCCTCAAGGCCAACACCGACAAGGCGCTCGAAAGCTGCCCGGATGTGGATACGGTCGTGGTGGTCAAGCGCACCGGCGGCGACATCGGCTGGAAGGACGGCCGGGATGTCTGGTACCACGAGGCCTGTGCGGAAGTCTCCGCCGATTGTCCTGCTGAGGAGATGAATGCGGAGGATCCGCTTTTCATTCTCTATACCTCGGGCTCCACCGGTCAGCCCAAGGGTGTGCTGCACACCACCGGCGGCTATCTGGTCTATGCGGCCATGACCCATCACTATGTCTTCGATTATCACCCTGGCGAGGTCTACTGGTGCACCGCCGATGTGGGTTGGGTCACGGGACACAGCTACATCGTCTATGGACCTCTGGCCAACGGCGCGACCACCCTGATGTTCGAGGGCGTGCCGAACTATCCGGATGCCTCGCGCTTCTGGCAGGTCTGCGACAAGCACAAGGTGGATATCTTCTACACCGCCCCCACCGCGATCCGCGCGCTGATGCGCGAGGGTGAGGGTCCGGTGAAGTCCACCAGCCGTTCCAGCCTGCGTCTCTTAGGCTCGGTGGGCGAGCCGATCAATCCGGAGGCCTGGGAGTGGTACCACAAGGTGGTGGGCGACGAACGCTGTCCGATCGTGGACACCTGGTGGCAGACCGAGACCGGCGGCATCCTGATCACCCCCCTGCCCGGCGCGACACCGCTCAAGCCCGGCTCCGCCACCCGGCCCTTCTTCGGCATCAAGCCGGTACTCGTAGATGCGGAGGGCGTGGTTCTGGAAGGTGCGACCGAGGGCAACCTCTGCATCGCGGACAGCTGGCCCGGACAGATGCGCACGGTCTACGGCGATCATGAGCGTTTCATCCAGACCTACTTCTCGAGCTATCCGGGCAAGTACTTCACCGGGGACGGTTGCCGCAGAGACGGCGACGGCTACTACTGGATCACCGGGCGGGTGGATGACGTGATCAACGTCTCGGGCCACCGCATGGGCACGGCGGAGGTGGAATCCGCCCTGGTCGCCCATCCCAAGGTCGCGGAATCCGCTGTTGTGGGCTATCCCCACGACATCAAGGGCCAGGGCATCTACGCCTATGTCACGCTAATCGCGGGTGAGGAACCCACGGAAGAGCTGCGCAAGGAGCTGGTCGGCTGGGTGCGCAAGGAGATCGGCCCGATCGCCTCACCGGATCTGATCCAGTGGGCCCCGGGCCTGCCCAAGACCCGTTCGGGCAAGATCATGCGCCGCATCCTGCGCAAGATCGCCGAAGACGACTTCTCCAACCTCGGCGATACCTCAACCCTCGCAGACCCCGGCGTCGTCGACGACCTCATCGATAACAGGATGAATAAAGCAGGCTGATAAGCCGAGGTCAGACAGATCGCACAAGAGCTCGGGTTCCTGAGGATCCGGGCTCTTTCTGTTCAATCGATGATCTGCGTTTACCGCGTTTCAAGAACGCGCGCCAGCTTCCGGACCGCCAAACGGATCTCATCTTCGGGCACCGCCGCGTAGCCCAGCATCAGACCCTGACGATCCGCCTCGCCGTCGTAGTATCCCGAGAGTGGTGAGACAGAGAGATTCGCTTCCGCCGCGCGGTCGGCGGCTTCGCGATCGGTCATGCGTTGCGCCAGCGCGTCGGAAAAGTAGGCCACGATGTGCAATCCGGCCTCATCCGGTTGGGCTTCTAACAGTCCCTTAAGGTGCCGCCCGATTTCCTCCAGCAACACCGCCTGACGCGCAGCATAGAGGACACGCATCCGGCGCACATGGGCGGCAAAGTGCCCCTCGGAAATGAAGGCCGCCAGCGCGGGCTGGGTAATCGCTGTGGGGTGATCGTCCAGCGTGCCGCGCGCCCGTCCCATGGGCTCGATCAGGTCTTCTGGCACCACTAGATAGCCCAGACGCAGACTGGGAAACATGACCTTGGAAAAACTGCCCAGGTAAACCACGCGTCCGTTGTCCGCTTCATCAAGGCTCTGCAGCGCCGACAAAGGCCGTCCGGCGTAGCGGTATTCGCTGTCGTAGTCGTCTTCCAGGATCCAGGCGTCGGCCTCACGCGCCCAGGCCAGCAGCTCCAAACGGCGCGCAAGGCTCATGGTCACACCCAGCGGATACTGGTGGGACGGTGCGACGATGGCCATGCGTGCTTCAGGGGCGCGGGCGCGCCCGGCCGCCACGGAAATCCCTTCGGCATCGACGGGCAGCGGCACAGCCTCGGCGCCCGCCGCGAAGAGCGGGCCGCGCAGACCGGTGTAGCCAGGATTCTCGAACCAGACCGGATCACCGGGATCGAGCAGCGTGCGGGCCACCAGATCCAGTCCCTGCTGGGCCCCGGAGGTGATCAGGATCTGCCGCCAGTCGCAGATCAACCCGCGCGCGACCCGAAGATAGTCTGCGATGGCGCGACGCAAAGGCTCGTAACCGGCATGGTCGCCGTGCCGTTTCAAGGCCTCGGGCGGACGCCGCCAGACCCGCCCCAGCAAGCGCGCCCAGACATCGAAGGGAAAGAGATCCAATTCGGGAAGACCCGGTGCAAAGGCGCGGGTCGCGACCCGGCGGCCTCGGGGGAAAGCAGCCAGAACTTCACCCCGCTTCGAGAGCCCCCGACGGCGCACGGGAGTCTGCGCAGGTTCCCGCTTCCCCTGGACCTGCCTCGGCGCCCGGCGTTGAGTCCCCGACAGAGACAGCAACTCTTCCGGCAAAACATGAGAAATATAGGTGCCTGACCCCACCTGCCCGGCCAGGTAACCTTCGGACAAAAGCTGATCGAAGGCCGTCACCGCCGTATTGCGCGAGCAACCAAGCTCGCTCGCCAAGGTCCGCGAGGACGGCAGCCGTGCGCCCGGCGCCAGATGTCCGGCCAGAACCGCCTCACGGATCTGGTCATAAAGCTGCCGGTGCAACGGAACCCCGGACTTACGATCCAGATCCAGCGCCAGCAACGGGGTTGAAAGGCGGCGGTCCGCCATGGTTTTACGTTCCTTCTCAATTGGTCTTTTTGATTAGCAATAATATGTTCTTTCTGCAAAGCCAATTAACGCATGGCTGCTGCCCTCCCCCGGCGCACTACATCCCGGAAAACACCGCACAAACGCTGAAGTTGTCCCCTGACAATATAAACCGGGCCAAGCCCTGCCGGACCTGATAGAAGCGAGGTCATCATGTCCTCACACGCGCCCACCACCACTACTGGAAACCTGATGCCCCTCGCGATGCCGGCGGTATTTGTGTTTCTCTGGAGCACCGGATTTATCGGTGCGAAGCTCGGCCTGCCCTATGCCGAACCTATGACGTTCCTGGCCATGCGCTTCGGGATTGTGGTCGCGCTGATGTTGCCCTTCGCTCTGTTGGTTCGCGCACCCTGGCCCAAGAGCTGGAAGGATGCCGGTCACATTGCAATTGCCGGGTTGCTGCTCCACGGCGCTTACCTGGGCGCGGTCTTTGCCTCAATCGGTCTGGGTGTGGAAGCGGGTGTATCCGCATTGATTGTCGGAGTTCAGCCGATTCTGGTCGCGGTGGCCGCCGGGCCCCTGCTGGGGGAGCGGGTGACGCCGCGTCAATGGCTGGGCTTGCTGCTTGGGATGCTGGGGGTGATCGTCGTGGTCTCGAACAAACTCTCGCTGGGCATCGGCACGCCCTTTGGGATGGCCCTGTCTGTCTTCGCCCTCTTTGGCATGTCCGCAGGAACCCTCTACCAAAAACGTTTCTGTGGCGGAATGGATTTACGGTCCGGCAGTGTCATACAGTTCGGCGCCACCACTCTGGTGATCGGGGGTCTGGCCTTCTTGCTGGAAACCCGCGAGGTGGTCTGGCACACAGACTTCATCATCGCGCTGGGCTGGCTGATCTTTGTCCTGTCCTTCGGCGCGATGACCCTGCTCTACATCCTGATCAGACGCGGCGAGGCGGCGCGGGTTTCCAGCCTGTTTTTCCTGGTCCCGCCCTGCACGGCCGTCATCGCCTGGATCCTGTTCGACGAGACGCTGGAGATCACGGCGCTGGCAGGCATGGCCCTGGCCATGGTCGGCGTGGCCCTGGTCAATCTGCGGCGCTGACGCCTTCTAGGCTGATTTGTTTTCCGCCGGCTGTTCCATCAAGCGGTCTTCCAGAGCACAGGCTTCGTCAACCATCAGAGTATAGATGCGCCGGATCAGGTCCGGGTCCTGCCCAAGAGCCGCAGCAGATCTGGCGTTACGCTCGATCACCTCAGTCACGCGGTCGGGAAGCACGCTGGGAATGCCATGCTCGGCCTTGAGGACTGCGACTTCTTCAATAATGCCATAGCGCTCAACGAGCAGTCGCACGATCTTGTCGTCAAGCTCATCGATTCGCCGTCTATGGGTCTGTAAAAGCTGCAATTTCTGGAATCCAATATCTGTTACGGCGCAAGGAGGTTCATACTAACCCGCTCACCGGAAGGCGCTATGCGACTAAAAGTCCGAACAGATGCCGTTGCGTTCCCAGTCCCCGTAGCGCGTGGGCTCCGGACCCTCCGGGCCACCAATTTCCTTGGGTAGATTGACCTGACCGGAGCGGGCGCGCATGGCAGCGGCCTTCTCCATTTTCTCAGGCGTGACTTTTCCGCTGGCCTGATTCGCTTGAGGTTTAGGCTTGGGTGCGGCAGCCGACGAAGTCTTGGCCGGAGCCGGTTTGTGCGATGTGAAGAGCTTGGTCATGTCTTTTATATGGCATCGAACCTGGGCGTCGCCAAGCCTTGAAGGCCGTGGTTCCGGTTCTTACCTGAGAAGCGTCGGGAACATGAATTCGGACGAAAGGACCCGGCCCTGCGATGAATTATACCAAAACAGCCATGCTGCTGGCCGCGATGACGGCTCTCTTCCTCGGTGTCGGCTTTATGCTCGGCGGCGAGGCCGGCATGGTGATCGCCTTTGGCATCGCAGTGGCGATGAACGTCTTCGCCTACTGGAATTCGGACAAGATGGTCCTGCGCATGTACGGCGCCAAGGAGATCGGACCGCAGGATTCCCCTAATTTCTACGGCATGGTGAAGACTCTGGCGCAGAACGCGAATATGCCGATGCCCAAGGTTTACATGATCGAAAACGACCAGCCGAACGCCTTTGCCACCGGCCGCAACCCCGAGAACGCCGCCGTAGCCGCCACGACCGGTCTGCTGAAGCGTTTGAACGGACAGGAAGTCGCGGGTGTCATGGCGCACGAGCTGGCTCACGTCCAAAACCGCGACACCCTGACCATGACCATCACCGCGACCCTGGCCGGCGCGATCTCCATGCTGGCCAACTTCGCGTTGTTCTTTGGCGGGAACCGGAATAATCCGCTGGGCCTGATCGGCACACTGGCCATGATGTTTCTGGCCCCGATGGCCGCTGCTCTGGTTCAGATGGCGATCTCGCGTTCGCGGGAATATGAAGCCGACCGACTGGGCGCGGAACTCTGCGGCAATCCCGAATGGCTGGCCTCGGCCCTGGAGAAGATCGACCGTTCGGCCCAGTCTATCGACAACGTCGCCGCCGAGCGTCACCCCGCAACGGCGCATATGTTCATTATCAATCCCTTGCATGCACACAAGGTCGACAACCTTTTCTCGACCCATCCAAGCACCGCGAACCGCGTCGCACGGCTGCGCGCAATGGCAACCGGCAGCGGCAGCCGATAACCGAAACACAAAGAAAAAAGGCCCCCGCTGTCGTTACAGCGGAGGCCTTTAAATCATCAGGCCGTTTTATCAGCCTCTGACCTTATTCGGCAGGCTCGGCCGGAGCGGAAACCGTCTCCATACCCTGTTGTTCCCGCCGACTGTCGTTGTAGATCGCTTTGATGAGAGCAACGCACATCAACACCATCACGAGCGAGAAGGGCAACGCCCCGATCACCATCGCGGTCTGGATCGCTTTAAGCCCGCCAACCAGCAGCAATGCCGCGACAACAGACCCAAGAGCCACACCCCAGAAGATGATGTGCGGACGTGCCTTGGGACCTTCATCGCCCGCTGCGTTGATCGTGTTGACGATCAGAACGGCGGAGTCAGCGGAGGTCACCAGATAGGTCATCAGCAACACAACGATCATGACAGCCATCAACCAGGAGAGAACCTCAGAGATCGGCGACAGCATGAAGTGTGTCATGGCGAAAATCTTGTCGCCATCCGGTGCGCTGGTGATGACACCGTTTGCACCGCCGGTCAGCTCGAGATCGATGGCGGTACCACCGGCCCAGGTGAACCATACGAAGCACATGATCGAAGGCACGATCATCGCGCCCAGCACGAACTCGCGAATGGTCCGGCCCTTGGAAATACGCGCGAGGAACAGACCGACGAAGGGCGCGAATGCCACCCACCAGGCCCAGTAGAAGACCGACCAGGCCCCCTGCCAGTTGGCAAGTTTCGTCGCGACACTGTCATCCACACCATCGGTGTTCCAAACCCGGAACATCATGTCCGGCATGGCGATCAGATAATCCCAGAGTCCGACGACCAGAGCCTGCAGACCGAAGAATGTCGAACCGAACAGCAGGAAGAAGCCAAGCAACAGGATACTCAGAACCATGTTGATGTTCGACAGCCACTTGATGCCTTTGCCGACGCCCGACAGCGCCGAGAGGGTCGAAGCACCCATGATCACCATGATTGCGACGATAATGCCCAGAGAACTCGCCGTGCCCTCCTCGGTCGAGAGCCCGCCGATCCCGATCCGCGAAAGGCCTGATACGAACTGCTCAACACCGAAACCAAGAGTCTGCGCAACACCCAGAATGGTCGCGACCACCGCAACGATGTCGATGACATGGCCCCAGGGTCCGGACAGCGACTTGCCGAACAATGGGGTCAGAGACGAACGGATGGTCAACGGCAAGGCCCTGCGGTAGCTGAAGAAGGCCAAAGCCAATCCTGCAATCGCGTAACAGGCCCAGGCGCCAAGCCCCCAGTGCAGGAAGGACCACTTGTAAGCCATGCGGATGTTATCCGCGTTGGCGGCAGTGGTGAGCCCCTGGATAACCTCAGGATTGTTGTTGAAGTGATAGACCGGTTCCGCAACCGCCCATGTCAGCATACCGACGCCAATACCGGCGCCGAACATCATCGAAAACCAGGAGAAATTCGAGAACTCAGGCTGCTCGCCATGCTGGCCAAGTTTGAGCCGTCCGGCTGCCGGCCAAATGGCGAGAACGATACAAACCAGCACGAAAACTGCTACGACCCAGATGTACCAGGACGCAAAGTTCGAAAGGATGAAGGTATTGAATTTGTTCAGGATCGCCCCGGCCTGCTCCGGGAACGCAACGGCCCAGATGACAAGCCCGCCGATCAGAATTTTGGACGAGATCGTGACATCTCGGCTAAAGCCGCGATAAAAGCCGGAATCGGCTGTTTTAATTGGTAAATCGGTAAGCGCTGGCTTCAAAGCCATGTTCGATACCCCCCTTGTTAGTTCCCGATGGTCACTGTCTGCGGGCCTTCGATCCGGCACGTCACAGCAGCGGCTCTTTTCTTATTATCTTAACACATCTTTTACCTGTTCTTTGCCAATAGCAACACTCAACAAGCGACATTCCGCAGAGGGATCGCGTCCAAAGTGGTTTTTTATCCCTACCAGTCTGCAGAAGAGAAATCGGGCAAGCGAGATCGAAGCCTCAGACTGAAGTCCTGCAGCGCGCGCCCGCATTCCCAGAACTAACCCGTTCTTTCTAAAAAGAAACAGCCTCCTGTCACCACTCAAAGGGATAGATTGAATCCGGGCGGACGACCTCTGCTCAGCCGCAAAATCTCAAATCTCAAATCTCCGTGAGCCGGGGCCCGGTCAAACTTCACACAGCAGGAATTCAAAATTCCGCTTTCATTGCGCTGCCGAAATGCTAAACCCCGGCCATGCCAAGCAAACGCAAGACCAGCAAAGACACCCGCAGCCGCAGGCCGAACGACGATCCTTCCTCTCAGGGAGCATCACGTGCGCCGGCTCAGCGGAGCGGCAAGGGCCCTAATCCGCGCAGGATCGCCGCCACCGTCCTGAACGCCGTGCTACTTCAGGAAACGCCGCTCGACGACGCCCTGAATAATCACAAGGATCTGCCGAACCTTGACGCGCGCGACCGCGCCTTTGTCCGACTGCTCACGACAACGGTACTGCGCCACCTCGGCCAGATCGACGATCTGATCGCCCACTGCCTGGACCGGCCGCTAAAGGCAAAGTTCGCCGAAGCCGAAGACCTGATCCGTATGGGCGCTGCACAGCTGCTGTTTCTCGAGACGCCGCCCCATGCTGCGTTGAGCACGACTCTCGCTCTGGCAACCACTCCAAGGACTTCGGGTCAGAAAGGCCTGATCAATGCGATCCTGCGCCGCCTGGACCGGGAAGGTCGCGAACTGGTCATTGCCCAGAACGCTGCGCGCCTGAACACCCCGGACTGGCTCTGGCAATCCTGGTGCGAGGCTTATGGTGACGCTGGCGCTCAAGCGATTGCTGAAGCCAACATGAAGGAACCGCCCCTCGACCTGACCATCAAAACCGAGAGCGGCGACTGGGTGACACGCATGGCCAATGCCGGCCTCGATGCCCAGAAACTGCCCGGTGGATCTGTGCGCGTCGGACACGCCGGCGATGTGCGCCGCCTGCCCGGATACGACCGTGGTCACTGGTGGGTTCAGGACGCAGCGGCAACCCTGCCCGCGCGCCTGCTGGGAAACATCGAGAATCTGAAGGTCATCGACCTCTGCGCCGCACCGGGCGGAAAGACCGCCCAACTCGCTGCAGCCGGGGCCAAGGTCACCGCCGTCGATCGTTCGACAAGCCGGCTGCGCCGCCTGTCGGAAAACCTGGATCGCCTGAACCTATCTGCCGAAGTGGTGTCCGCAAACGCCACCAGGTGGGAACCCAAGCAACCGGCCGACGCCGTTCTGCTGGACGCGCCCTGCAGCGCCACGGGCACCCTGCGGCGTCATCCCGACATCGCGTGGCTGCGCAAGGCCGAAGATATCACCTCTGTTGCCGAGCTGCAGGACAACCTGCTCAATGCAGCAGCCGAAATGGTCAAACCTGGCGGCCTTCTGGTCTATGCGACCTGTTCTCTTCAGCCGGAAGAGGGTCCTGAGCGCATTACAGCTCTGCTTGAAAAGCGCAAAGATCTCGAGCGGGTTCCCCTTCAGGCCGAGGAGCTTGGTGCTGGTCTGGAGGCGTCGATCACAGCGGAGGGTGATCTGCGCACCCTGCCCTCGCATCTCGCCGAACAGGGTGGAATGGATGGATTTTATGCCTGCCGGCTGAGGCGGCTGTAAAATCCGGAGACTCGCCCTCGAACCGCCACAATTGAGCGCGAGATTCACCGCAGGTTCTCTTCTCCGCGTGGATCCTGCGCCAATCACGTGTAGAGCACCGAAAAGCGCCATCTTTTACACACGCCTGCGCTTGCGGGCGCGGAGTCATGCTGGTACCAAGAAGCCATGCAACAAAGCACCAGAATAGCACCCTCCATCCTGTCCGCCGACTTTGCCAAATTGGGTGAGGAAGTGCGTGCCATTGATGAGGCCGGCGCCGATTACATCCATATCGATGTGATGGATGGCCACTTCGTTCCCAACCTGACCATTGGACCAGGCGTGGTCAAAGCCTTGCGGCCGCACAGCAGCAAGGTCTTCGATGTTCATCTCATGATCTCACCGGTCGACGCCTTCGTGACGGCGTTTGCCGAAGCGGGTGCCGACATTATCACGGTCCACCCCGAAGCGGGCCCTCATGTGCACCGGACCATCCAGCTGATCAAATCCCTTGGCAAGAAAGCCGGTCTCTCACTGAACCCGGCAACGCCGGTTGATGCAGTCGACCACCTGCTCGATCAGCTGGACCTGATTTTGGTAATGAGCGTCAATCCAGGCTTCGGCGGCCAGGCTTTTATCCCCGGCGCGTTGAACAAGGTCGAGGCGCTGCGCCGCAAAATCGAGGCAAGCGGGCGCGACATCGATCTGGAAGTCGACGGTGGCATCAATTTCGATACAGCCCCTAGCGCCATCGCAGCAGGCGCAGATGTTCTGGTTGCGGGCACCGCGACCTTCGCCGGTGGACCCGGCAACTACGCGGCAAACATCAGTCGTATCCGCGGTTCAGGAGGATGATGAGCAAGGGACAGGTTGGCCGTCTTGCAGTGGCGTCTCCCGACGGCGAGAGCACTCGTTCGAAGTACGATTCCCTTCGGCAGGGTCTTGTCGAGGGCGCAGGAAATTTTCGCCATTTTCTCCGGCGTCCGGGAGATCAGGTGGCATCTGCCCTTTGGTACGCGCTCAAACGCCCCCTGTTCAGTCTGGCCCCCTATCGATTTTCGCTTTTCGGCCCCAACGCGACTGCCGTGCGGCTCAGCCCGACCGACCCCTGGCCGGGAAATGCCGATGAAGGCGCAGAGATTCTCGCGGGCAATTTCAACTTCGCCGGCAATACGCTCCGAAATCCTGCCCCGCTCTGGCGACCTCCCGGCGCACCCGTAGAATGGGTTTCCGATCTGCACTCCTTTTCCTGGCTGCGTGATCTGCGCGCCGTTGGCGGCGACGCGGCCCGGCGGCGGGCGCGGGATCTGGTCGGGTCCTGGTTGGCGGCGAATGATCACTGGAGTGCACCGGCCTGGCAGCCCGTCAATCTGGGCCAGCGCCTGACCAACTGGCTGGGTCAGTACGAGTTCTTTGCGGCCAGCGCCGACGTCGCTTTCCGGCACCGGCTGCTGGAGGGCATGGTCCAGCAGGCACGGCACCTCTCCAGAGCGCTGCCCGGCGGCCTGGCGGGTTGCGATTTGATCATGGCCCTGCAGGGTTTGATCTCGGTCGGCGCCTGCATTCCGGGTTGCGAGGCCTGGCTCGATCGCGGTCTGGCTTTGCTGGAACGCGAACTGGCAAAACAGATCCTCGCTGACGGCGGACACATTGAACGCAGTCCCTCGCGGCATTTGAAAGTTCTGCGCGCCCTGATCGACATCCGCGCCCTTCTGCATGCCTCGGGAAAACCGGTGCCGCAGAGTCTGGCAACCGCAATCGAGAATATGGCGCCGATCCTGCGTCTGCTGCGGCACGGCGACGGCGGCCTCTCGCTTTTCAATGGCAGCAACGAAGATACCGGCTGGCAGATCGATATGATCCTGCAGCGTGCGGACGGCGCAGCGCGCAGCCTCCTGAACGCACCCGACAGCGGCTTTCAGAGACTGCAGGCCGGACGCAGCGTCGTCATCGTCGATGCCGGGAGTCCACCACGGGCCGGCTATGACCGCCATGCCCATGCAGGTACCCTGGCCTTTGAACTGAGTGCAGGACGCGAGCGTCTGATTGTCAACTGCGGCGCCCAGACAAACCATCCCAACTGGCAGTGGGTTCAGCGCTCAACTGCGGCGCATACCACCGCGGTTCTGGGTGATACCAATTCGTCACAGCTGGGGCCTCAGGCCAATCTTTTCAGGACACCGCGCAATGTGTCCTGCAGACGCGAAGAGGTCGAAGGCAACACCTGGCTCGATATGAGCCATGACGGTTACAAAGACGCTTTCGGGGTGGTGCATCACCGTCGGCTTTTCCTCTCCTCGACGGGGGATGATCTGCGCGGCGAAGATCGTTTCGAAGGAAAGGCTTCAGCCTCTGCCGTCCTGCGGTTTCATCTGCACCCGGATGTGACTGCAAGCCTGGCCGCAAGCGGCGATAATGTCCTGTTGCGTCCGGCCAAAGGTGCCGGCTGGCAGTTTAGGGCCCGCGGCGGCAGCATTTCGCTGGAGCAAAGCGTCTACCTTGGCCGTGCAGGTGAAGTGCGCCGCTGTGAACAGATCGTTGTCCACTGTCCCGCCGAGTCCGCCGAAGCGCCGGCTTTGGATGCAGAGGACGACGCCTCTTCCGGAGTCGTGGTAAAATGGGCGATCAAACGAATGACCGCCAACAAAAGCGGCTAGGCCGGATCACCTTTCAGATAAACAACGCGGCTCCACGTCGAAGGCGCGTAACAGGGTCTATAACGTCGGCATGACGCTGATTGAACTTATCTTCGCAGCAGGCCTGGCCGCAGCCGCAACCTGGGCCGCAACCTGGCTGGTGCTGAAGCAGCTGGTCCGCCATGGCATCTTCGACACGCCGAACGAACGCAGCAGCCATAAACACCCAAAGCCGCGCGGCGGCGGTTTGGCGGTTCTTTCGGTTCTCTTGCCATCCTGGGTCCTGATTTATCTGCTCTACGGTTCCGCACCACCGGGCTTTTTCCCGGTGCTGGCCGCAACTTTGATTTTAGCCGCCGTCTCCTGGCTCGATGATGTCAAAAACCAGCCGGTCGTGCTGAGGTTGATCGTTCAGTTCGGAGCCGTTGCCATCGGGATCGGTTTTACTGCCTTGAGCAGCGAGAGCTTTCTTCTGTTCCAGGGCATCATACCGAACTGGCTCGATCATCTTTTCAAGGCCCTGGCGTGGGTGTGGTTCATCAATCTCTTCAACTTCATGGACGGCGCCGACGGTATCACCGGCATTGAAACACTTGCCATAGGGTTAGGATTGGCACTTCTGGCGGCCTTAAACCAAGGCGGTTTTGTCAGCGCAGCCTACCCACTGATGCTCGCAGCCTGCGCGGCGGGATTTCTGCTCTGGAATTGGGCGCCATCGAAGATTTTCCTCGGTGACGTCGGCAGCGTCACGCTCGGCTATCTCATCGGCTGGCTCCTGCTGCTCAGTGCGGCGCAGGGTTACTGGGCCGCCGCCCTGCTGCTTCCCCTCTACTACCTTTGCGACGCCACCATCACTCTGTGCCGGCGTGCACTGCGGGGCGAGAAAATCTGGCGCGGCCACCGCGAGCACTTCTATCAGAAAGCGCTGCTGCGCGGTGCGGGCCACGCCTGGGTTTCCGCCAACGTTCTTTTGCACAACATCGCACTGATTCTTCTGGCGCTGGCGAGCACCTCCCTGACTCTCTGGCTGCCGCTGAGCGGTGGCATTCTGGTGGTAGCAGTCCTGCTGTTCCGCTTTGCGAATTATCCAATGACCTCACACAGTCCGGGACCTGCGACGGAATAGCCGCACAGCATCTGAAGCCCGACCTTGCATACCCGAGACCACTTCGTGTTAATCTAACAATGGTTTACATCCTCTCGACTCACTTCGATCTTCGAGAGCAGACCAGACAGCTGTAGCAGATGACATCCGGATGATAGTGAAATCGCACAAACTTCCGCGCGCGCTCGCGGCACTTTGCCATGACATCTTCATGGCGGGCCTTTCGTTTGTGCTGGCCCTTGGGTTGCGGCTCGGCGAAGGAGCCCTGCCTCATTTCACCAACCATCTGCTTCCCGCCTGGGTCCTCTTCGTTGCAGTCTGCGGAATTGTGTTCTGGGCAACCGGGCTGTACCGGGGTATCTGGCGCTACGCCTCTATGAACGATCTGGCGGCGATTGTGAAAGCTGTCACGATCGCGCTGATGATCTACGTGCCGATTGCCTTTCTCACGACCCGGGCGGTGGATATCCCGCGGTCCTCCGTAGTAATCAACTGGTTCGTCCTGATTTTCCTGCTCGGCGCCCCGCGCATGGCCTACCGCGTATTCAAGGACCGCGGCCTGCGGCACCTGATGGAACGCAGCAGGCATTTGCGGGTGCCGGTTCTGGTGGTCGGCACCGGCGACGCGGCGGAAGTCTTCATCCGTGAGATGGCGCGGGACCGTGACGGGGCATATGAAATTCTGGGTGTCGTTGATGACCGGGGTACGCGGGTTGGCCGCAGTATCCATGACGTTCCCGTCGTCGGACATCTGAACGATCTCGAGCGAGTTGTTGAGCAGGCGACACAACGCGGTGGACGACGCCCGCGACGGCTCATTCTTGCCAAATCCCTGGACCGCGAAGCCATGCAGACCCTGCTTGGCCTCACTGAAGAGCTGGATCTGGACATCGACCGGATGCCGCGCCTGACAGATTTCAAGATCAATGCGGAAGGCGCCACCGCGAGCGGAATAGAAGTCCGCCCGATCGCGATCGAAGACCTTCTGGGCAGAAGTCAGGCCAAGCTCGACCGGAACGCCATGCGCAATTTGATCGCAAACCGCCGCGTCATGGTTACGGGCGCAGGCGGATCAATCGGATCTGAACTGGTCCGGCAGATCGCTGCCTTCGGCCCAAGCCGCCTGATTCTCTTCGATAATGCGGAATATCTGCTTTACGGCATTGATCTGGAGATCTCAGAAAAATATCCGCAGATGTCTCAGCGCGCTGTGCTTGGCGATGTGCGGGACGCCGTACGGCTGAACGTTACCATGGCCGAAGAACGTCCCGAACTGCTGTTCCATGCCGCCGCCCTGAAACATGTTCCGATGGTCGAAGCCAATCCCATCGAGGGCATGCTGACCAACGTCATCGGCACCCGCAACACAGCCGATGCCTGCCGCAAACATGGCGTAGATGCCATGGTTCTGATTTCCACCGACAAAGCCATCAATCCCCCCAACGTCATGGGGGCGACAAAGCGGCTCGCCGAAAGCTACTGTCAGGCGCTGGATATCGCAGAGCGCGCAGCATCGGGCACACGCTTCGTCACTGTTCGCTTTGGCAACGTTCTGGGGTCGACCGGCTCTGTTGTGCCGCTTTTCACACGACAGCTTGCGAACGGCGGCCCCCTTACGATCACCCATCCCGATATGACCCGCTATTTCATGACCATTCGTGAAGCAGTGGAGCTCGTGCTGCAGGCCTCGGTTCTGGGTGCGAATGCGCCCTCGGAGGAAGCCGGCAAGATTTACGTTCTGGATATGGGCAAGCCGATCAAAATCGAGGACCTGGCCCGTCAGATGATCCGGCTCGGCGGCCTGCGGCCTGAAAAGGATATCAAAATCGTCTATACCGGATTGCGCCCGGGCGAAAAGCTCTACGAAGAGCTCTTTCACGAGTTGGAACCTCTCGTCGAAACCAGTCACCCTTCGCTGCACCTGGCCTCGCCGCGCACCACGAACCTGGAACTGTTATCGCGAAGCCTCGACGATCTGAATGCCGCTGCGTTGCTGCGTGATCAGGACACCGCGGCCCAGCACCTGCGACGACTTGTGCCGGAGTACAACAAGGCAAGTGAACAGCCTGAAGATTCGGTGGTTGTGGCGCTCTAGGGGCCGTTGAGGTGCGGGTCACGGATGCGCATATTCCGGCTAAACCGCGCGATGATTCATAGAAAAGTTGATTCTGTCAGGCATCGAGTCGTACCGCAGCGCAACATCGTTGCTTGACGTGACGGCGGCTGGCCCCTAAACCCCAGACAAACAATCCGGCCAGCGCCCTTTGCGCGGCCTCAGCGGCTCGAAAAACGACATATCCGTCACCGGGCCGCGACGGCAGTTTCCCTGCGCGACGCCTTGCCGGATCCCGGAATTATGCCCGCTGGAGCCGCTCTATGCCCGACAAAATCACTCGTGCCCTGTTATCCGTTTCCGACAAGTCCGGTCTCGTTGAACTGGGCCGTTTTCTCGAGTCCCAGGGCATCGAAATTCTCTCGACCGGCGGCACGGCCGGGGCCATGCGGGACGCAGGCATCGAGGTTACCGACGTTTCCAGCCACACAGGCTTCCCGGAAATCATGGACGGTCGGGTAAAGACACTGCATCCGAAGATTCACGGCGGTATCCTGGCGCGGCGGGACCTGGAGAGCCACCGCAAAGCTATGGACGAACAATCCATCGGCGCCATCGACCTGGTGGTGGTGAACCTCTATCCCTTCGAGGCAACACTGAACTCCGGTGCGGATTTCGACACCTGTATCGAGAACATTGATATCGGCGGCCCCGCCATGGTTCGGGCATCAGCCAAGAACCACGCATCGGTTACCATCGTCACGGATCCTCAGGACTATCAGAAAGTCATGGACGACGTGCTGACCAACAACGGCATCACGTCCGACAGTCTGCGCCGCGATCTGGCCGCCAAGGCCTTTGGCCACACCGCCGCCTATGATTCCATGATTGCCAACTGGCTCGATAGCGAACGCGGCGAAGACTTTCCGGTACAGCGCACCCAGGGCGGACGCTTGGCAGAAGTGCTGCGCTACGGCGAGAACCCCCATCAGGCCGCCGCTCTTTACACCGGCGGAACCGGCAGCGATGGCCGGATCCGGCCGGGCGTCGCGACCGCGACCCAGCTGCAGGGCAAGGCCCTGAGCTATAATAACCTGAATGACACCGATGCCGCGTTCGAGCTGGTTGCGGAGTTCGATCAGCCCGCGGTCGCCATTATCAAACATGCCAATCCTTGCGGTGTCGCCCAGGGCACCGACCTCAGCACTGCCTATGGCCGCGCCCTGCGCTGCGACCCGGTCAGCGCCTTCGGAGGCATCATCGCCGTCAACCGTATCCTCGATGGCGCAACAGCGGAAAAGGTGGCCGAGCTTTTTGCTGAAGTGGTGATCGCCCCCGACCTTGACGACGATGCGCGCAGGGTCCTCGCCACGAAGAAGAACCTGCGTGTTCTGACAACCTCCACCCTGCCCGATCCGGCAGCGCCCGGGATGACCATGAAGGCTCTTGCGAGCGGCTTCCTGCTGCAGAGCAGGGATAATGGCTGCATAGCGCTAGACGACCTGAAGGTCGTTACCAAACGGGCACCGGACCCGGAAGAACTGGCCGACATGCTCTTCGCTTTCCGTGTTGCCAAGCACGTCAAATCCAATGCCATCGTCTATGCCCGAAACGGGGCAACAGTGGGCATCGGTGCCGGCCAGATGAGCCGGGTGGATTCCTCCCGCATTGCCGCCTGGAAGGCGCGCGAAGCCGCGGAGGCCGCCGGGCTGGCCGAACCCGAGACCGTCGGGTCCGTCGTGGCCTCGGACGCATTCTTTCCCTTCGCGGATGGATTGATGGCAGCCGTGGACGCGGGTGCAAAAGCGGTTATTCAGCCCGGTGGCTCCATGCGCGATGACGAGGTGATCGCCGCCGCCGACGAAGCCGGTCTCGCCATGGTCTTTACCGGCATGCGCCACTTCCGGCACTAGAACCTTATCCGGAACCGGCTTGCAGGGTTGCTCCGGTCTCGTCATCGAGCCAATCAAGATCGCCCGAAAAGTACTCGGCCAGATAATCGACGAAGCTGCGTACCTTGGGTGACAGGTGTCGACCGGGAGGATAAACGGCATAGACCGCGCTGTCCGGGAAATGAAAGTCGGTCAGAACCTCGACCATACGCCCCGCTTTAAGATCGGCTCCGATCAACCACATAGGCAGCAAGCCAATTCCGAGGCCGGACAACACGGCTTCCTGCAGCGCCTCCGCCGAGTTGGCTTCGAGGTTACCCGTGACGTGGATGGTTTCCTTACCTTCAGGTCCGCTGAAATGCCAATCGTTACGTGATGCCCGATAGGTGTAGACCACGCAGTTGTGTGCAAGAAGATCCTTTGGTTTTTCAGGAATGGCTGTTCGCGCAAAGTACTCTGGTGCGCCGCAGACCACCCGCCGGTTCGGGGCCAGCCGGCGGGCGATCAAACTGGAATCCGACAGATCGCCGATCCTGATCGCCAGATCCATGCCTTCCGCCATTATGTCGATCAGCCGGTCATTCAGGTTCAGGTCGATCCGCATATCCGGATAGCGCTGAAGATATTCTGCGAGGACCGGCGCAACGTGCAATCTGCCAAATGCCGAAGGGAGCGCAAGTTTGAGGGTGCCGCGCGGGGTCGACAGCAAATCTGCGACAGCCTGTTCCGCCTCCTCAATGTCGGAGAGAATCTGTCGGCAACGCTCATAAAAACCCGTCCCGGCCTCGGTCAGGTTCAAACGCCGCGTGGTCCGGTTGAAAAGCCGGGTTCCAAGCCGGTCTTCCAACCGTCCGATCTGTTTGCTGATCGCTGAGGGCGTAAGATTCAGGGCTCGGGCGGCCGCCGAAAAGCTGCCGAGTTGCACCACACGCGCGAAGACCTGCATTTCACTGACATTGTCCATCAGGAATTCCACTATTTATTCCTACAAGGAACAAATCATATGCAATATTCGTACATTATCAACTGGAGAGATCTTCGCTACTTTCATATCACTGAATGACGCAGCGCTTCTGCCGGATCGCAGAGCAGAAAAAGGAGATCAGAGCCATGAATTCCAGCAATCAGGCCTTAAAAAGCCATCAGCCAGCTCTGAGCCCGTCTGACCTGGTCAAACAGGCTCCAGCGACAGACCGAACAGTCCAGGATATGAAGGTATATATACGCCGCGGCCACCAAGCCCGCAGCGAGGCCTTCCACAGCGGTTTTAAAGCGCTGGGTGGCCTGTTGTTGGCCCTCTTGAGGAGAACTGCCGGCACCGGCAGTGCCATCGAAGCCTGGCTTTTCACACCCTTCTACAGCGGCGGTCGCAAATCCTGAGAAGTGGGGGGGCAGATGCGTTCTGCCTCCCCTTTCCTTCGATAACAGGCCTTAAACCGTTGGTTCCTTAAGTGGCGCAAGAATGAGAAGCCCGACAACGAAGAATACCAGGATCACCGCCATTCCAGCCTGCTGACTATTTGTCCACAGCGTGATCCATCCGACCAGTGCAGGCCCGATAAAGGCTGTTGCTTTCCCCGAGAACGCAAACAAGCCGAACATCTCTGTCCTGAGATGTGCAGGGGCCAGACGTGCCATCATGGAACGGCTCGCAGACTGGGTCGGCCCCATGAAGACACCGATGGCGCAGCCCAGCGCGTAGAACCATTCCTTGCTATCCACCACCAGAATCCAGGCGCAGAGAACAGTCAGGCAGATGACCGAAATGGTGATCGTGCGCTTCGCGCCGATCCAATCGTCGATCCAGCCGAAGCCTGCAGCTCCGATCCCGGCAGTGATGTTCAGCAGGATCGCGAAAATCAGAATTTCTTCTGTATCCATGCCGAACTTGCTGGCCGCATAGATCCCACCAAAGACAAAGAGGGTATTGAGGCCGTCGATGTAAATCATCCGCGCCAGCAGAAAGCGTCCGATCTGACCATGGCTCGGCAATTCCCGGAGAGTCTTGAAGAGCAGACGCATACCGCGTCGGACCGCCTCTCCCGATGAGAGACCGCTCGATTTCCGGTCCGGGGTCAGCAGGAACAGGGGCAAGGCAAAAACCGCAAACCAGACAGCGACCAAAGGCCCGGTCGCCCGCACATGCTCTGCAGCAGATTTATCCAGTCCGAACATTGGCTGATCAGGCCAGATCAGCAGGACCAGACAGAGTACCAGACACCCCAGTCCGCCGGCATAACCCAAGCCCCAGGCCCAACCCGAAAGACGCCCCAGCTTCTGCACGGGCGCCAGTTCCGGCAACATGGCGTTATAGAACACCTGCCCTAACTCAAACGCGGCATTGGCAATCGCCACCAGAATCAGGGCGCGCGCCGCAAGAGAAAGATCGGGGGCGATGGTCCAGAGCGAGAACCCGCAGACCACACAAACGACCGTAAAGACAAAGAGCCAGGGCTTACGGGGTCCACCCTGATCCGCAAGGGCGCCGAATATCGGCGCCAGGATCGCAATCGCCAGACCGGAGAGACTGATCGCCATCCCCCATTCGCTTGTCGCCTGTTCCGGTGACGACGACAGCGCCGAGGCATAGTAATTGGCGAAAACGAAGGTGACGATGACGGTCGGGAAAGCCGAATTCGCCCAGTCGTAAAAGCACCAGGCGACCAGGGCTGTCGGACTTGCTTTCCAGCCACCGCTCTCAACAGCGGCATTTAACGTCTCGCGCGGCAGGTTATCGTCGGCCATAAAGATCCTTTATGGATTGTCTGGGGAAAAGCGGTCTGCATTGCCGCAGTTTGGACAGGAGGCTAGGCTGCACGGCAAAGCCGGGTCAGATTTGCGAATCGCGACGAAGTCCGGCCACAATAAATTGCAAACGCCAATCATCGCAACAAGGAACAGAATGTCCGCCTCCTCACCAGAAACCACCTCGGACCGGGAAACGCAAAAGACAATCGCGGCCTGGGGTGAAGCCACCTTTGGACCCGCCGCAAACCCGATCGATCTTGTAACGCGCGCACAGCAGGAACTGAACGAGCTGGCGGACGCGGTGAAACAACGCGACACGCGGGAAGCCGCACTGGAAACCGCGGATGTCATGATCCTGCTCTATCGTCTGGCCGAGGATCTCGGATACGATCTCGATCGGTCTGTGGGAGAAAAAATGGCCATCAACCGGGCGCGGAAATGGGTCCGCGCAGGCGACGGCACCGGAAAACACGTTTAAACCGAACCAAGAGGAATTCCATCATGCAGCTGGTCACTACGGATTCAATCGAGGGCAAACGCGTTGTTGCCTACATGGGCATTGTCAGCGGTGACGCGATTGTCGGCGCAAATTTCTTCCGGGACTTCTTTGCGCGGATCCGCGATGTGGTCGGCGGGCGCGCAGGCGGATACGAAAAAGCCCTGCGCGGCGCCAAGGAACACGCCATGGAGGATATGGTATCTCAAGCCGAAGAACTGGGCGCCAACGCCGTCATCGGTGTCGATCTGGATTATGAAACCGTCGGCGATTCCATGCTGATGGTCAGCGCCAACGGCACCGCCGTGCGCGTCGAGTAGCGCCCCAAAATAAATCCGGGCCGGGTGGCATCGCACGCGGCGACCCTCCGGCTCGGATATCACTTCCCTATCGCGGCGTGATGTGCGGTCGCGGCTTTAGCCTTCCACCAGCGACTTGAGCTGCCGGTTGGCGACGGCAAGCATTGCCAGGTCCGGGTTCCCCGCGGCATTGAGTTCGGCCAGCAACTGCTCGGTTCGCGCAACAATGGCCTTGCGTTCGCCTGCCCAGCTGTGGATGACCTCATCGGCTTCGACCGGACCCTTGACCGCTTCGAGAACCCGCGATGTCAGCGCCGACTGATGTCCGTAGAGATCGTCGACGATTGCCGTCACCGCCAGCTTGTCCCAGGCCGAATCGCTTGGCAGACGCCGGGCGGCGCGCCGGAGCCAATCGAACCCGAAGCGATCCCCGATCGCAAAGTAGATCTTACCAGCCTGATCGACCGGCAGCTTGGCCCGCTGGGCCGCGAGGACGATGTCCCCCGCGGCAAATAACAGCGGCAGGCTGGCAACCCGGTTTGCGAGTTCTTCCGGAACACCTTTTGCCCGGTATTCCTTGGTGCGCACAGAGAGCTGACGCCGGTTCTCAAGCGACAACATCGCTTTCATGCCATCAATCAGCTCGGCAATGGGCTTGCCATAGGTTTTTAGATTCTTCTCGATCCCCAGCGGATGCTCCGAATTCCGCAGGACCCAGACCGTCGCCTGCTCAATCAGGCGGCCGGTATCCACCAGCATGCCTGCCTGGACATCCGCACCGATCTTGTTGTCCAGTCCCTCGACCTGCTCGAAGAGCGCCCGCAGACCGAAGACCTCGCACACGATGTTATAGGCACGTGCAATTTCGGAGGCCGGCATGCCGGTCTTTTCCTTCACCTCATGCACAAAGGTAATGCCGACGCGATTGACCATGTCGTTGGTCGCCACAGTCGCGATGATTTCGCGGCGCAGACGGTGCCTCGAAATCGGTTCGGCGTATTCCTTGCCCAGCACCTTGGGGAAGTAATTGATCAAGGCACCGGCCATGTAGGCACCATCCGGCAGGTCCGACGCCAGCAACTCTTCATAGAGTGTGATCTTCGCGTAAGACAGCAGCACCGAGAGTTCTGGCCGCGTAAGCCCCGCACCCTGCTTCAGGCGTTCGCTGATGGTCTCGTCATCCGGCAGGAACTCGATGGCGCGGTTGAGATCGCCCTGTTTCTCCAGGACCCGCATGTAACGCGCGAAGCGGTCGAGCAGATGCGCGCCCAGACCCCAGGTGACGGTGATCGCCTGGGTCTGCAGGTAGTTGTCCCGCAGCACCAGATCTCCGACTTCGTCGGTCATCTTTTCCAGCAGCTTGTCGCGCTGTTTGCGCGTCATGTCGCCGGAAGCCTCAATATCGCCCAGCAGGATCTTGATGTTCACTTCGTGATCCGAACAATCCACACCGGCAGAGTTGTCGATCGAATCGGTATTGCTGCGTCCGCCATGCTGGGCGTATTCGATCCGGGCACGTTGGGTCATACCCAGGTTGGCGCCTTCGCCGATCACCTTGCAGCGCAATTCCTTGGCGTTGACGCGTAGCGCATCATTGGCCCGGTCGCCCGCATCGGCATTGGTTTCCTGACTGGATTTCACATAGGTGCCGATCCCGCCGAACCAGAGCAACTCGACATTCGCCAGCACGATCGCCCGCAGCAGTTCGACCGGTGTCAGCTTGTCCTCTTTAATGTCGAACAGCTCTTTCATTTCTTTCGAAATGGGCAAGGACTTGGCGCTGCGGTCAAAGATGCCACCGCCCTTTGAGATCAGCTTTTCATTGTAGTCGGTCCAGGCCGAGCGCGGCAGATCGAAGAGGCGCTTGCGTTCCGCGAAGGAGCTCGCCGGATCCGGGTCAGGATCCACAAAGATGTGCATGTGGTTGAAGGCCGCGACCATCTTGATCTGTTCGGACAACAACATACCGTTGCCGAAGACATCGCCGGACATGTCGCCGACGCCGATGCAGGTGAAGGTCTCTGTCTGTGTATCCTTGCCCATCTCACGGAAGTGCCGTTTCACAGACTCCCAGGCACCGCGGGCGGTGATGCCCATCTTTTTATGGTCGTAGCCGGCAGACCCGCCCGAGGCGAAAGCGTCGTCCAGCCAGAAGCCGTATTCGATGGATACGCCGTTCGCGATATCGGAGAAGGTCGCAGTGCCTTTGTCGGCGGCGACCACCAGATAGGGATCGTCCGCATCGCGCCGAACCACGAAATCAGGCGGCGTCAGATTGCCTGACTGCAGATTGTCGGTGATGTCTAGAAGCCCGCGGATAAAGGTCTTGTAGCACTCGATACCCTCGGCCAGAAAAGCTTCACGGCCTTCTTCGGCAGCGGGAGGCTGCTTGACCACAAAACCACCCTTGGAGCCGACCGGCACAATCACGGCGTTTTTGACCTGCTGTGCTTTTACCAGACCGAGGATTTCCGTCCGGAAGTCTTCCCGTCGGTCGGACCAGCGCAAGCCACCGCGTGCGACCATACCAAAGCGCAAATGAACGCCTTCGATTTTCGGGCTGTAGACGAAGATCTCCCGGAAGGGCCGTGGCAGAGGAAGCTCGTCGATATTGCGCGAGTCCAGTTTGATCGAAAGATAACTCTTCGGACCGCCATCCTCGTCGATCTGCGCGAAGTTGGTCCGCAAGGTGCATTCAATGCAGTTCAGGAAACGCCGTATGATACGGTCTTCATCCAGATTGCTGACCTGATCCAGGAGCACGCGGATCTCTTCGACAATCTTCGCGGCGTCGGCATCCCGTTCCTCGTTGCTGCGCTCGTCACTGATATTCTGCGCGAAGCGGCACTGGAACAACTCAACAAGCAGATGCGTAATCTTCGGGTTCCCTGCCAGGGTTTCTTCCATGTAACTCTGGCTAAAGGGGATCTGAGCCTGACGGAGATACTTGCAGTACGCCCGCAGGATCGTGATCTCGCGCGCTGTCAGGCCAGCCTTCAGAACCAGCCTGTTGAAACCGTCGTTTTCCATTTCACCACGCCAGACCTTGGCGAAGGCTTCGTGAAAAGCACGCTTGATAGTTGGGATATCGATTTCATCGCCGTCCTGGGTCACCATCTGGAAATCGTGCAGCCAGACAGGGTTATCGGCCTTACCGGGATGGATGCTGTAGGGATTCTCGCTGATCACCTTCACGCCCATATTCTCCAACATCGGGAGAACATCGGAGAGCGGAACCGGCTGGTCAGCAATGTAGAGCTTGAAATGCAGCCGGTGACCTTCGGCCTCCAGCGGACGGTATAGGTTCATGGAGAGGCCGCCGCTCTCGTTCGCCTCGTCAATGCGGGTGACGTCGAAAGCCGCGTCGTGTTCGCTGAAGTGGTCCTGATAACTCGCGGGAAAAGCCTTGGAGAAACGGCGCAGACTACTGATGCCGCGCTCCTCTCCCCGGTCCTCAATCAGCGCTTCTTCCAGCCTGTCCACCCAGGAACGGCCGGCTTCCGCAAGCTTATGTTCAAGCGAGGCATGGTCAACGTCGGGGATTTCGCCCCGGGTGGTTTTCACAATGATATGCAAACGCGCCAGGGCTTCGTCCGTGAGATGCGTATAAAACGCGGATACTGTTCCCTTGAAGGCTTCGGCGACAATCGTCTGCATGCGCAGTCGCAAGGTACTGTCGTAGCGATCACGCGGCACATATACGAGACAGGACACAAAGCGCTCGAAGGGATCACGACGCAGGAAGAGTGCGATCCTCTGGCGTTCCTGCAGGTGCAACACACCCATCGCCGTATCGAAGAGCTCGTCTTCAGTGGACTGAAAGAGCTCATCCCGCGGATAGCTCTCGAGAATGTGGCTCAGTGCTTTGCCGTCGTGACTTCCGGGTGCAAAGCCCGAGCGTTCGATCAGACTGTCGACCTTCTTTTGCAACAAAGGGATATCGCGGGGTGAGCGCGAATAAGCCGCTGAGGTAAAAAGCCCGATGAAAAGGCGTTCGCCGACGACGTTGCCTTTCGCATCGTAGGTCTTGATCGCGACGGTATCCATATGCACTGCGCGGTGCACGCTGGAGCGGCTATTGGCCTTGGTGACCCGCAAAAGGTCTGATTTTTTGACGAAATCCTGGATTTCCGCAGGCAGGCTGCCAAGGTTCCGCAGACCATCGAAGACCTGGAACGCGATATCGCGCAGAACACCAAGGCCAACATCCTCAAGGACCTTGGAGACGGCCTTCTGACCTTTGCCTTCAAAGCGGTATTCGCGGTATCCGAGATAGGTGAAGTGATCGTCGTTGAGCCACTTTAGAAAGGCGACGCCCTCTTTGATCTCGGCGTCCGGGATGGAGGGTGGGCTTTTCTCGAGATCAGAGATGATGTCAGCCATCCGGCCGCGCATGGACTGCCAGTCCTCGACCGCAAGGCGCACGTCCTGCAGCACCTTTTCGAGCCGGTCGCGGAATTCGACCTGTTGCTCGGCAGGCTGCTCGCTGATCTGAAGCTGCATGACCGATTCACGGCCTTCGCCTTCAATATCTTCAAACAGGGTCTTGAGCTTGCCTTTGCCGTCCCGCTCCACCCGGATCATCGGGTGAATAACCAAAAAGACTTCAGCTTCGAGCAAGCCGATGGCCGAGGTTACGGAGTCCACCAGGAACGGCATATCGTCATTGATGATTTCGACAATGGTATGCGACGATTTCCAGCCGAATTCTTCGGGCCTGGGATTATAAACCCGGATCTTCGCTTCGCCCTTTTTGCGCTGCTGCGCCTGCCCCCAGAGCGACAGCGCTGCACCGTAAAGATTGTCCACCGACTCGCCGACAAGATCATCCGGAGCAACGTTGGCGTAAAGCTGCTTGATAAAGCGAACCGCATCATCTGCGCGTTTCGCGTCGAGACGTTTCACCGCACGCTTGCACAGCGTATCGATTATTTCCGATTTATGCTCTTCGGCATGAAGTGCCATTTTCGCGATCCCCCCGGAATTCAGGCTGCTTACCCGCTATGCGGCCCATTGTTCGTATCACCTCATTTGAGGCTATAGCATTCTTTGGTTAATGGGGAGTAGCTATCGGAAGGAATTGAGTTTTATACAGAAAAATAGAGTCAAATTATTGTCAGATCCCAAGCGGCAAGCATCTGGACTGACGCCTCTGATCTCAACTCCCCCGAACAGGTTAAACCAGATATTAAACCTATTAGGGTTTACTCGAGGAATGTCTGAGACAGAGCATTGGGTTTGAATAAAGTCTCATTACTTCCAATGCTTTGACAGGCAATCACTCTCTCTAACTTCCCTAGACTGAGGATGCGGCAGGAGAGAGACATCACAGCGAAATCAGACGTTAAGCGGGCGAACCTGATATGAGCAACATTGAACCGAACGCGGGCTTTGAGCTTGCGGCAGCAGGCAATTCCGGGGGCAACCAAAAGCGATCCTGGGGGACAATTCTCTCCTCCATCATGGCTGTTGCAACCGGAACGGTGGTCGTGGGCCTGGGTCTCCTCTACCTTTTGGTTTCCGCGCCGCATTAGGCGCTGTTGAGGACCAGAAAGTGACAAAAGAGCGATTGCTCTTGATGGAAAGGGTCAGGCGCACAAATGTTATGTTAGCACTATGATTAAAATAGACCTTTCGCTGGCGGGCGACTCCAGTGAAACATAACCGGAGTTGCTCACACGACGCAAAAAAGCTCGCTTACCTTGTAAAACTGGCAATAAGTTTCATGTCATAGGTGTTGTTACAATGCCTGTTCTATTAAATGTGTTAGTCTAAAGACGTGAAAAACACGCAACAGGATGGAAAAGACCTGCGCTTTTCCGGCCGCCGTCTCAGCCAGAAGAGGACCCTGCAGGTCATTTATGGCGATGAGCCACTGCCCGCATCTGCGAACACAAAGTTGACGCGGATGCTGGACTATTGGCGATCACTCGCCACGGAAGGCAGGTTCCCGACGCGAAACGCAATCGACCCGCTCTCAATTCCACAGCTTCTACCTTATATCCTGCTACTGGACGTCGAAAATGACGATTTTCGTTTCAGGCTTGTCGGCGAGGCCATCAACGCGCGCTATGGCGGACAAATAAAGGGCTACAGCCTGACCGAACTGCTCGACGGGCAGATTCTGGCCGAGACCCTGGATGAGCATACACGCTGCGTCGGCAGCACGGCGCCTGTGTTTACCCGCAACACGATCAGCACCATCGACAGTGACGATAGAAAGCTCTATCAGCGACTGATCCTGCCCCTTTCGGACAACGGCACAGACGTTCAGGCAATTGCCGGCGTCATGCATTTCGAATAGGGACGGCCGTCACGGGATCTGCCGGTCGTATCGAACGCGAAGAATGCCGGCACATGTCAACCTATCGACAGTTTCCGAGGCGCAATATGCAATCAAAGCAGGCACCACATACATCGCAACCTGACAATTTTTACGCGCAAAGACGAACACTATCCTACCGAGAAATTAGAACTTTTCAGGCAGCTTTCGTGATTTGGGCCTAGCTTTGAAAGGGTCATGGATTTAATCTAATTGGAATGTAAATTTTTTGGAAAGGTGGATTCTCTATTTTACAACTGACACTTAGCCATCGGCGATCTACGGCGGCAGTGTTGCGTACTGAGCCCGTATCGGCGGATTGAAATCGCAAAAAGACATTTTCGGTCGTCCGTTCTCGGAAGATGACCGTAAAGGTCGAGAGTAGAAAAATAAGGAAAGAAGCGATGTATTCCGTCACTGTCACAAGTGATACGGCGGAAAATCAGGTTTCGGATACGCTCCCGGAACAGGCGGAAGAACACCTGAAATGGGCGGTCCGCTATTGGGACGAACATCGAGGTCCCAGAGCCATGCCCGCGCGCAGCGATGTCGACCCCATGGATTTTCCCCGGCTGCTTCCGACAACGTATTTGCTGGAACGCATGCCAACACACGATTTCATCGTTCGTGTGGCCGGAACCCGCTTCCGAGAGGTCTACGGGCGTGAAGTCACGGGCGAATTGATCAGCACCTTCATCCCCACCGACTCAGGCCGTGATTTCCATTTGGACGTCGAGGTCTGCACCAAACACATCGGGCCGGTGTTTCGCGAAGGCCGGGCATCCTGGCGGCCTTCGGGCGTTGCCACGCGCTTTCAACGGGTCCTGTTACCCCTGGGCAATCGCGACAGTTTCGTCGACCATCTGCTCGGTTTCGCGGTTTTCTTCGACGAGGACGGAACCCCCGAAATCTAGAACTGGCCGGTTTTCAGACCTCTGCAGCGAGAAACTCAGCCTCAAACGGAAAGCAGCTCATCAGCTCGATCCCGGTTTCCGTCACCAGCACCTGTTCTTCCAGCTTCACCCCTTCGCCACCGTCTTCATGACCGATGTAGCTCTCGACTGAGAGGATCATATTGGGTTCGATGACACCGTCGTAGTTGGTCCTGGAATCATAATCGGCGTCCTGAACGATATAGGGATATTCGCCGGTCAGGCCGGTGCCGTGCATCAGCAGATAGTAACGCCGTGCATAATAGGCCTTCGGAATAACCCAGGCCGCTTCCGTTATTTCGCGAAATGAGCGTCCCGGTTTGATCAGCGCCATATTGTGATGGATCTGCTCGTACGCCAGCCGGTAGAGCGTCTTCTGCGCCGGGCTCGGCACCCCATCCCCACAGAGGAAACTCCGGGAAAAGTCAGCGTAGTAGCCATGCGGGCCAACCACATCCGTATCGTGCGCTATCAGATCTCCCGCCTGGAGGATCCGGGTCCCGCTTTCCTGAAACCAGGGATTCGTGCGCTCCCCGGAAGTCAGCAGCCGGGTTTCAATGTAGTCGGCATCATTCGCAATGACGTGTTTGTGCAGCACCGACCAGAGCTCGTTTTCGCTGATGCCCGGCCGGATGGCTTCGCGCAGCTTCCATTCGCCCGTCATGACACAGGCGATCGAGCGCTTGGAGCAGATGATTTCTTCAGGCGTTTTGATCGCGCGGGCCCGTTCGACCGCTTGCTGAGCATCTAGGATTTCGAACCCCAGGTCCTCCAGACACGCCACCGCACCCGCATCAATCCGCTCAAGGCCGACGCGGTGTTCCCCAGGACAGTGCAGCCGCATCAGCTCGGCGATATCCTGCGCCCAGGCCTTCGCCGTATCCGCCAGCAAGGGTCCGCGCGCGACATAGGAAACCGTTTTGGAGATGCGGATCTCATCGATCGCCGGATTGTCTTTTTCGAGATGCTCGCAACCTTCGAATTCAAAGAGCACCACCGGCCCTTCCTGCGGCACAAAGACATAGCGCGCCGGATTGCGCAGCAGGAACGGAATCATGTTTCGTGCGCCTGTCGCGTAGCGCAGGTTATGGGGATCGTGTAGAACCAAGGCCGGCACGTCGAAGGTTTTCATGGTCCGACGCAGTCTTGCGAGACGTCCCAGGCGCAGTCGCTTCTCGTCAGGTGCAGCAGGCGCGTGAAATTCCATTGCGCAGCCCATAATCTCCGTGAGTTATCTACTCCTCCCGCGCACCTGCGTAACGGGATTCCGCCTCGTAGTAAGCGTCGAAACCGACCAACCGCCGTAACTCCGCGAACTCCAGCACTTGAGACGCCGGATGCCGGCCCTCTTTCATCTCGGCCAGGGCATCGTTCATGGCCTTCATGGCGGCAGACATGAGCGTCAGCGGATAGGCCGCGATGCGGTAGCCGATATCCTGAAGCAGCGCCGGGGGCAGTATGGGCGTCGAACCGCCCTCGACCAGATTCGCCATATGGATGCCCGGCACCTCACCGCAGACCCGGCGCATTTCTTCTTCCGTGCGCGGTGCTTCGACAAAAAGGATATCCGCGCCGATCTGGCCGAACTGCTGCGCCCGGGTGAGCGCTTCGTCCAGACCCTCGGTATGCCGGGCATCAGTACGCGCCAGGATCATGATATCCGCGCCTTCGTTGCGGGCATCGACCGCCGCCTCAATCCGGCTGTAAGCGGTCTCGCGATCAACCACCATCTTGCCCTTGGTGTGTCCGCAGCGTTTTGGCGCAACCTGATCTTCGATCATCACCGCAGCAAAGCCTGCCTGCGCGTAACCCTGGACCGTGCGTTTCACATTTAGAGCATTGCCGTAACCGGTATCGCCGTCACCGATGATCGGAATCGAGACCGCGTTGCAGATATCGCGCCCCTGCCCCACCATCTCGCCGTAGGATATCAGGCCGGTATCAGGTGCACCGATCTTCGCCGCCGAAACCGCGAAACCGGACATGAAACTCAGTGGAAAACCCGCCTCTTCAATCAGGCGCGCGCTCAGCGCATCGAAACAACAGGGCATGACCTGCATCTCAGGTTTGGCCAGAATTTCTCTCAGGCGGGTGGCCGGGGATGTCTGCATGTCGGGGTCCTTGGCTGAATGCTGGATCTGTCTCGGTTGTCCTGAAATTTCGCTAAGCACTTCGGTTGTTTCGTAAAATATTATTCTACCGAAACCATCTCCGCCTTATCGAATCCTTCTCTTTTTTTGACAGTCCCGCATAGGCTTGGCAAGCTAAGGTCAGTAAAACTGACTTTTCAGAGGTCGGTCATAACAGGGTCGGGAGCATCGCGCGCCCTCCGACACAATAATAGCGAGCCTGCACATAATCTTTTGCCGACACGGCGAAAAACGATGCGGCTCCAAGGGAGAATTATATGAGAAAATTCCTTTCAATGGCTGCAGCAGCCGCGGTTCTGAGTGGCGGAATGTCCCTGGCCCAGGCCGCCGATACGACACTGCGCATCACGCTGCAGCTTCCGCTCAAAAGCCATCTCGGGCAAAACCTTGTGTTCTTCAAGGAAGAAGTCGAGAAGAAATCCGGCGGCGACATCGAAGTTCAGATCTACGACTCCGCCCAGCTCTACAAAGATAAGCAGGTCCCGCAGGCCGTAGGCTCCGGTGCGATCGAGATGGGTGTCGCATCCCTGACCCGCTTCGTGGGCGACGTTCCCGCCGTGGACATTTTCTATCAGCCCTTCATGTTCAATTCCGACGAGCTGATCCGCAAGGCAACGGCGAAAGGCAGCGCAGTGCGCGGCCCGCTGGACGACGCGATCCTGGCACAGACCGGCGCGCGCGTGCTGTGGTGGCAGGCTTATGGCAGTGCCGTCATGCTCTCCAAGGGCGGCGATGTATCGACCCCGGCTGCGGTGAACGAGAAGAAAGTCCGCGTGTTCGGCAAGACCCTGGGCGAGTTCATCAAATCCTGCGGCGGCGCCCCGACCCTGATTTCCGGCTCCGAGCAGTATCTCGCCTATCAGCGCGGGACCGTTGACGTCGGTATGACCGGGGTTTCGGGCGTGAAGTCGCGGAAGCTCTGGGACGTTATGGATACGATCACCAAAACCCAGCACGCCGACATCGAGTTTATCGTCGTGGTGAACGACAAGTTCTGGTCTGAACTGCCGGAAGGCCACCGCACGATCATCAGTGACGCCGCCGCAATGGCCGACGCCGCTGTGCGCGACAAAATCTCCGAGATCGAAGGCGCAGCCTATGCGGAATCCGTCAAGAACGGCATGACAATTGTCGAACCAAGCGCCGAGCAGATCAACGCCTGGCGCGAGTGCTCCAAGCCGGTCTACGACCAGTATGCCAACGACGCAGGCGAACTGGGCAAACTCGTCATGGACGCAGCCAACAAGCTGCAACAGTAAGTCCTGTCAGGGAACGTACTTCCGGGCGGCGGCATTCAAGGCCACCCGGAAGCGCGCGCCCTGTCTCGCGGTGCCCTGCCATAGTGAGCACCGCTCTCTCCAAAACATAATCGCAACAGGGGGCGTGATTGCGCGCGATTGACTCCATCAGCATCTTTTTGGGCAATCTTGCTGCCTGGTTGTTTGTCGCGACCGGGGCAATGCTTACCTATGAAGTTATCGCCCGCTACGCGCTGAATGCGCCGACGATTTGGGCAGCCGAGCTCTCACAAATTCTAATGATTGCGGGGGTGTTCATGGCCCTGGGCGTCACCCTGCATCGCCGCCAGCACATCATGATTGAAGCCCTCTATGTGCGCTTCAATCCCCTCGGGCAGAAACTGGCCGACAGTCTGACCCTGCTGTTCATCGGGATCTTCGCCGCCGTGGTCTGCTACTGGGGTTTCGACATTGCCCTGGATTCCTATCTGAAAAACCGCTCCAGCGGCACCATGCTCAACATTCCGAACTGGTGGAGCGAAGCGCTGGTTCCTCTGGGTCTCGGCATCCTGTGTCTGCAATGCCTGGCGGAGCTGGTGCGGGTCTGGAAAGGATCTCGCCGGACCGGATCCGGCTGGCGCAAACCGGGCAATCATGAAGGACATCTCGGCGAGGACGACGCGTGACCACAATCCTGATCCTTGTTGCCCTCTTCTCACTCCTGCTCGCCGGCGTCCCGGTCGCCTTCGTGCTGGGCGGGCTGGGATTCATCCTGCTCGCCATCGGCGGGTTCTCGCCCCTGATGGTACCCCAGTCCCTGCTGGGCGGGCTGGACAACTTTATTCTGCTGTCGGTGCCCTTGTTCCTGCTGATGTCGAACGTGCTGCTGAAAGGCGGTGTCGGGCGCGATCTCTTTGCCGCGGTCCAGGCCTGGGTCGGCCACTGGCCGGGCGGACTGGCCGTGGCCACGGTCATCTCCTGCGGCCTCTTCGCGGCGATTTCCGGCAGCTCGGTCGCGACCGCGGCCACCATCGCTACCGTTGCTATTCCGGAGATGGAATCCCGCGGTTATCCCAGAAAGTTCGTGCTTGGTCTTCTGGCGGCCGGAGGCACGCTCGGCATCCTCATTCCGCCCTCAATCCCCTTGATCGTCTTCGGTTTTATCACCGAGGAATCGGTGATCAAGCTCTTCCTGGCAGGCATCGGCCCGGGTCTGATCCTGGTGGGCCTCTTCATTCTTTTCTCGATGGGCTACGCGATCTTTTCCGCCGACTATCAGAAATCGGAAAAAGCCTCCTGGCAGGTCCGCATGGCCGCCAGCAAGCGCGCCCTCCCCTCGGTCGCTCTGGCAACGCTGATCGTCTGGGGTATCTACTGGGGCATCTTCACACCGACTGAGGCCGCAGCCGTCGGCTTCACCGCAGCCCTGATCATCACCGCCTTCATTCTGCGTTCCCTCGACTGGGCCGGGTTCAAAGCCGCCGTAATCGACAGTATGGTGACCAGCGTCACGATCCTGATGATCGTCGCGGGTGCAAAGATCTTCGGCAAGGCCATCACGCTTTACCGAATCCCGCAGGATATTTCGATGTTCATCGCCGGCAACTTCAATGAGGCCTGGCTCTTTATCCTGGCGGTTTCCATCCTGCTGGTGATCATGGGGTTCTTCCTGGAGGCCCTCTCCATGATGCTGATCATGGTGCCGGTTCTGGCGCCGTCGCTGATTCCCCTGGGGATCGATCCCATCTGGTTCGGCATCTTTTTCGTGATCCTGATCGAGATTGCGCTGATTACGCCTCCCGTCGGTCTCAACCTCTATGTGATACAAGCCGTCGGAAAGGCCAGAATCGGCGAAGTCGCAGCGGGAGTCTGGCCGTTCCTTCTGCTTATGCTCTTCACTGTCCTGCTGTGTTATCTCTTCCCGGATCTTGTGCTCTATATTCCTTTCAAACTGTAACGCCACCGGGCCGCTGAAACCCGGACCGACGTCTGGGCGGGTATTTCCGGGTGTTCGCTGACTAACAAGTTGCAATCAAAGAGGAATTGCTCGACAAATAGTGTCGGAACCTGTGCCACAATATCATGGTCGTAGGCTTATGAGCGGATCGAGTGTTTTGTACGAGTTGCGTCCGGCGCCGGAGCGGGGCTTCCCGGAATCTGAGTTCGCGTCACGGCTGGAGGCCGCTCAGCGGCTTATGTCAGCGCAACGCATGAGCGCGCTGCTGCTGTCCACCGAGCCTGAGGTCCGTTATTTTTCGGGCTTTCTGACACAGTTCTGGCAAAGTCCGACCCGGCCCTGGTTCCTTGTGATTCCAGCGAAAGGCAAACCGATCGCAATCATTCCGGCCATCGGTGCCGACGTGATGGCACGGACCTGGATCGAGGACATCCGCACCTGGTCTTCGCCTCGTCCGGAGGACGACGGAGTTACGCTGCTGACCACGGCCTTGCGCGACGCTGCTGGAACAACCGGCAGGATCGGCGTTCCCATGGGACCGGAAACGCACCTGCGCATGCCGCTGGCCGATTTCGACAAGATCCGCAATGGACTGCACGGAAACGACTTTGTCGATGCAACCGGCATCCTGCGCAGCCTGCGCATGGTCAAGTCAGAGATCGAGATCGACAAAATCCAGCACATCTGCGGCGTTGCTTCCAGCGCCTTCGAAGCGCTGCCGGAATTGCTTTCTGAAGAACAGACCGAGATTGAGGCCTTCAAGACCTTCAAGACCGAACTCCTGCACCGGGGGGCTGACGACGTGCCCTATCTGGTCGGTGGTGCCGGTCAGAACGGATACGACGACATCATCTCACCCCCATCAAACCGTCGCTTTCAGCAGCAGGATCTGCTGATTCTCGACACAGGCGCGGTCTTCGACGGGTACTTCTGTGACTTCGACCGCAACTTCTCATTCGGCAAAGCCACCGACGAAGTACGCCGTGCTTACGATACGGTCTATGCGGCAACTCAGGCCGGCTTCCGTGCAGCGCGCCCCGGTGCCACCACCAGTGACCTCTTCAGGGCCATGTGGCGGGTGCTGGAGGAAGGCGGCGCACTGGGCAACGATGTCGGGCGCCTCGGTCATGGTCTCGGAATGCAGCTGACCGAATGGCCCTCAAACACGGCGACCGACGGCACTCTGCTGGTGCCCAACATGGTGCTTACCCTGGAACCGGGCATGGCCTTTGCGCCCGGCAAGCTCATGGTGCATGAAGAAAACATCGTCATTCGGGACGGCGGTGCCGAGTGGCTGACCCGCAGGGCGCCTGCGGAACTGCCTGAAATATAGTGCGCTAAAGGGCGAGAGTCTGCGAGTATCGTCGCCAGACCCTCATTAAAGCGGGAGGTTTCGAGACATGACTGCATTGGATTACGCGCATGCACCCGCCACGGGGTTGCCGTTCGATATCGATCCCGGCCTCGGCCACCGCGCCAAACTGGGCCTGATTGTCCTGGAGACCGACCAGACCATCGAGCAGGAGTTCCGCAGTCTGCTGGACCTGGACGGCGTCGCGTTGTTCCACAGCCGCATCCCCAGCGACCCTGAAGTCACCGCCGAGACCCTTGCGCAGATGGAGGCCGACCTGCCTACCGCCGCAAGGCTGCTGCCCGGCGCAGTGGGCCTGGATGTGGTAGGTTACGGCTGTACGTCAGGCACGACCATTATCGGCGAGGAAAAAGTCGCGGCCGCGGTCAAAACGGGCCTGCAGGCAAACGCAAATACTGGCTCCAACCAAACTTCGGTCACCAATCCCCTCACGGCGGTCAAGACGTCGCTGCGCGCGCTGGAGGCCACCTCAATTGGCTTTGTCACGCCCTACCTGCCCGAGGTCACCGGCGCCATGCGTGGGCATCTGGAGCAACAGGGTTTTAAGATCCCGGAGATCGCGTCCTTCAATCAGAGTGAGGAAGACATCGTTGCGCGCATTGCGCCGGCCTCAATCCTGGATGCAATCATCTCGGTCGGGCGGAACGACGTTTGCGATGCAGTCTTTGTTTCCTGCACGAACCTGCGGGTGCTTGGCGTGATTGAGGAGGCAGAGGCGGAGCTTGGGAAAGCTGTGATCTCGAGCAATCTGGCACTGGCATGGCACATGCTGCGCCTCGCCGGCGTTGCAGAGAGTCTGCCCGGTCGTGGCAAGCTCTTCTCCAGAACACTGCCTTCCTAAGCCAGCAACGCCCGCAGCACGACAACCGTCGCCAGGCCCGCGGCAACACTCATCATCAGCGACGCGCGAAGCGCCACCAGGCCTGCAACCAGGATCGCCAGCGCCTCGGCACTGCCGTTGGTGAAAATCGAGGGCGCAACCAGCGCCGTCAGAATAGCCGTCGGGACAGCGGAAAGAGCCGCCTTCGCGCGGTGATGAATCTCACCGAATCTGGACAGGATCACGTGGCCGCCGATGCGCGTAAGATAGGTGACGCAGGCACAGGCAAGGATGAGCGCGACCGTATTATGCATTCTTCTGCTCCAACTGCCCTAATTCGTCTGATTCAGGACGGCTGAGAACCGCAGCGACCACCAGACCGGCAAGTCCGCCCAGTGTGATGTGCCAGGGGGTTCCAATCGTAAAATACACCGCCAGAGACACAACGCCGCTGACCACCAGAACCGGCAGAAAACTCGGGCGCTTATGAAATCCGACGACCAGGCCGGTGAAGTAGAGCGGCAGAATGAAGTCGACACCGTATCTCTCGACATTTTCAATCAGCGAGCCGAATAAGGCGCCAAGACTGCTCGTGACGATCCAGGTGACATAGACAGTGGCCGCATAGGCGAAGTAATAGGTCGGACGCAATCCGCTGCGCGCCGCACGTGCTTCCGAAGCCGCATACTGGGGGTCGACCAGAAAGAAAAACGCCAACGCCTTCTGCGGGCCCGAAAAGTTCCCCATACTTCTGCCAATCGCGGCCGAGTACAAAACATGCCGGAAGTTGATTGCGAAAACCGACAGCACCACGGACCAGGCCGGGACACCCTGTCCCAGGAGCTCGACCATCACGTACTGGCTGGCGACCGCGTAGATTGTGAGACAGGCCAACAGCATTTCCTGGAAGCTCAAGCCCTGCTCAATCGCAACAGCACCAAACACCGCTGAAAATGGCGCGACAGCAACAAGAACAGGCGCGGCGTCTTTTACGCCATCGCTTATTTCGGCAAAACGGCTTATCTCGGACATGAATCTCTACTCAATCGAACAATGTTCGTTATAATGAACAATAAGAATACGTTCGTCAAATCGAACGATCGACATTATAACGAACACCAATGTGCCGAGCGGGGGTGGCTGAATGACACCGATTACCCTGATCGCCAGGGCGATACAGAAAGAACGAAGCCGTGCGGACATGAGTCTCTCGGCCCTGGCCTCCAAAGCGGGTCTGGCAAAATCCACCCTGTCGCAATTGGAAGCGGGCCAGGGAAACCCGAGCGTAGAAACCCTCTGGGCAATTGCCTCCGCCCTGGATATTCCCTTCAGCTTCCTCTTCGAAGCCCCACAGCCCGAGGTCACGATCATCAGAGCGGACGAAGGCGTGCAGCTCTCCTCCGAAGACTCAGAGATGTCTGCAACCCTGCTTGCGAACTGTCCTCCGACCAGCAGAAGAGACCTCTACCGCATGCAACTGCATAAAGGATCGGTCAGGCGGTCCGGACCGCATCCACAGGGTACGATTGAGCATGCATTCATCGCGAGCGGGCGCGTTCGGTTAGGACCGGCCGGCAGCAGCGAGGAACTTGGTCCCGCCGATTACTTTCGTTATCCGGCGGACGTCGACCACGCCTATGAAGCCCTGACGGACCAGGCCATGCTTATGCTCGTGATCGAGAGTCCACGCTGAAGGATGCGCCACAGACACCGCTGCGCCGCCGGTAAGGCCGACCGGCCTTGAGTAAGGCCTAAGTCATTGACTTTTTTTCGGGAAAAGAAGGAAACATGGAGCGGGCGATGAGATTCGAACTCACGACCCTAACCTTGGCAAGGTTATGCTCTACCCCTGAGCTACGCCCGCATCATCATGTTCGGCGGCGGAGATACCGCCTTTCCGCGGGCAATGCAAGCCCCAGCTCTCCGATTTTTTTATTTTTCTTTTCCACACAGGCTCTGCCGCTTCAAAGACATAACCCGATTTGCCGCAGCGATGCTGCACTTCGGGCTTGCGGGAGGCGCATTTCGAACGTTATCAGGCTATGCAAGATCGCGACACTGCACAGCCCTCAGAGTTATACTGGAAAGACCCCCATGTCGGACAGCGAACAGAAAGACCCCCTCCCCACAAGCCCGCAGCAGCTTTTCGACTGTTTCAGGGAATTGGACATTGAGACCCGCACCGTCGAGCACGCGCCGGTCTTTACGGTGGAAGAAGCCAAGTCGGTCCGGGACGACCTGCCGGGCGGCCACAGCAAGAACCTCTTCCTGCGCAACAAGAAGGGCGAGATGTGGCTGGTCACCTGTTTCGAAGACCGCAAAATCGATCTCAAGGCGCTCGGCACCGCCCTGGGGGCCGGACGCATCTCCTTCGGCTCCGCGGATCGCCTGCGCGCTCACCTGGGGGTAGAACCAGGCGCCGTCACACCTTTTGCGGTGATCAACGACCGAGAGGCAAAGGTGCAGTTCGTTCTGGACCAGGGCATGCTGAATAGCGATCCCCTGAACTTCCACCCCCTGGTCAACAGCATGACAACCGCGATTGCACCTGCGGACCTGATCAAATTCCTTGAGGCACAAGATCATGCGCCCAGGCTCATTGACCTGGAAGCGGTCGAGTCACAGGACACAGCAAGCTGACTCAGCCGATGGTCGCAGAACCTCTTGACGCTTCGCCATATGCCGCAGAATTGCTGGTTGTAACGGCTTGCTTTCCTTGACCAGAGCCGCCATGTAAATTGCGATTGCACAGAAATACGGCAGTCGGAGAGCGCGATTTGTATTCTTCCCTGGGTAGGGATCAGACTCTAAATCGGCTGCAGCCAACAGTACTCAGGCAAATGTTGCGCCGGAGACCTTGAATGAGAACAGGATTGCAATCTATGGAAACCATCATCGGGACCAACGGCATGGAGGGCGCTGCCGCCCCCGCTGACGCCATCAAAGACGGGACGCAGGAAACCTTCGCAAAGGACGTCATCGAAGCGTCGATGAAGACCCCGGTTATCGTCGATTTCTGGGCCCCCTGGTGCGGTCCCTGTAAGCAACTCGGCCCGATGCTGGAAAAAGCTGTACTGGCGACGCGCGGTGCCGTGCGGATGGTCAAAGTCAATGTCGACGAGAACCAGGCGATTGCTCAGCAGCTGCGGGTCCAGTCCATCCCCGCGGTCTATGCTTTCTTTCAGGGTCAACCAATCGACGGTTTTGTCGGTGCGCAACCGGATAGCCAGATCAAGTCCTTCGTGGAGCGTCTCGCCCAGGAAGGCGGCGGCGCCGAGGGCGACAATCCTATCGAGCAGGCCCTTGCTCAGGCTGAAGCGGCGCTGGAAGACGGCCAACATGGTCCGGCATCCGCGATCTTCGGCCAGATCCTTCAGCATGAGCCCGACAATGTCCGGGCTTTGTCCGGCTCAATCCGCTGCCGTCTGGGTGCAGACGATGTGGAGGGCGCGCGCGAACTTCTTGACGCACTGACCCCGGAAACGGCGAAAGCACCCGAGATTCAGTCCGCCGCAGCCGCCGTCGAACTTGCCGAGCAATCGATGGATGCGGGCGAGATTACCGAACTGACCCGGAAGGTCGAACAGGACGAAAACGACCATCAGAGCCGCTTCGATCTGGCGCTGGCCCTTCAGGGTGCCGGCCAGTCTGAGGCAGCCGCCGATGCGTTGCTGGAGATCGTTCGGCGAAATCGCGCATGGAACGAAGACGCAGCCAGGAAGCAACTGGTCAAGCTCTTCGATGCCTGGGGCCAGACCGATCCACTGACCCAGGATGTGCGCAGCCGCTTGTCATCAATACTCTTTTCGTAGCACGGAAGTGTTCGAATAAAACTGCCTGCGCCTGGGCACTTCGGCTTTAGGCACTGGCTTTTCTGGGACGGAAGCGTGAAGGGAACGATAAAGCGCGCCATGAGCAACACGACGTCAGAGATCATGCATCCCTTGAAGGTGCACAGGCTTGAGGCCGGGGTGGCAGAATGAACCGCTCCATGTTCACGTCGTCGTTCGACGATTTGCCGGCTGAGATTCCTGTGTTTCCCTTGTCCGGTGTGTTGTTGTTGCCGGGTGGTCACCTGCCCCTGAACATCTTCGAACCCCGTTACCTCGCAATGATCGACTCAGCGCTTAAGGGCGACCGCATCATAGGTATGGTGCAACCGAGTGAAGAGGACAGCTCCAATACGCCTCTTCAGGCCCCGCCGCCGGACCAACCGCAACTCTACGGAACCGGTTGCGCCGGCCGGATCAACGCCTTCAGCGAAACCGAAGATGGCCGCTATCTTATCACGCTGGCAGGTGTGATCCGCTTCGAAATTTCCTCTGAACTGGAGATCGAAAAAGGGTTCCGGCGGGTCGCAGCGAACTATCAGCGCTTCAAAGAGGACCTCGTCCCCGCCGAGGTGAGCATAGACCGCGAACATCTGCTTGAAACCCTGCGCGGCTATTTCACGTCGCAGGGAATACAGGGTGATTGGGAAGCGATCGGCCAAACCGACGACGAACACCTCGTGACATCTCTGGCGATGATCTGTCCCTTCGCGGCCTCGGAAAAACAGCTTTTGCTGGAAGCCGGCACTTTGCAGGAGCGCACCGAAACGCTGACCAAGATCATGGAAATGGCGATCCACCAGCCGGGCGCCGACAAGTCCAGCAGCGGTTTCTCAACGCACTAAGGAAGACCCGCTCTGTGGACGGATTGTAATCCTCTGGTCCGGAACGGCTAGCCTGCCGAAACGGCGGGCGAATAGAGATAACCGTCAAATTCGGGATCACCCACGTCCGAGAGTTCGAGCAGCGTAAGCCTGACATTTTCGAGATGCTGCCACATCGACTGTCGCGCGCCTTCGACGTCGCGGTGTCGCAAGGCCTCAAGAATCACAGCATGGTCGTTGAGCCACTTTCCCCTGTAGCTGAAATCGAAGATCCGGCCATGCAACCGGTCCCACATGGGGTTGGCTTCGCGTTTTGACCAGAGACTCTCCACCTGATCGACCAGCACACTGTTTTGCGTGGCCTCGGCGATCAGGCGGTGGAACTGCCGGTCGGCATTATAGTCTTCGACCTTGTTCTCGATCGCCTGACGTTCAAGTTCCAGAGTTTCCCGCAGATTTACGATGTCGGCTTTGGTGACCGTCGTGGCGGCAAAACCGGCGATGCTGCTTTCCAGCAACTGACGGGCCTGCAGCAATTCAAAGGGACCGAAGTCGACGCGTGAGATCCGCGAATGTGCTTGGCTGGCGTCGGTCACATAACTGCCGGAGCCTTTGCGAACGTCAAGATAACCTTCGATTTCCAGCATGATGAAGGCTTCACGCACAAGAGAACGGCTGATTCCCATTTCTACCGAGATTTGACGCTCAGTCGGAAACTTATCACCGGGCTGAAAGGCTTCGCGGCCGATGCGCTCGATCAACGCTTGCGCAACTTCCTGATAGCGGCGTTTGGTGGGTCCTTCGCTCACAGCCCCTCCCCTTCAACCGCCGCCCGCGTGTCAGCTTGTGCAGCGGACTCCGCGCTGGCGATCTCCCGATAATAAGCGGCGAGAATATGGAAGGCTTCTTTTTTCGTGACCTTGTCAGCGGCGATCAGGCCTTTGTGATTATACCCGAGCTGAAACATGTTCTGCCGGCGCTCGACCCGGAAATCGTAGAGGATCCAGGGAGACATGCCTTTCACGTAGTCGAGTTCGCGCAGGGTCGCGATCTGTTTCCGGTAAACCTCCGACATATAGTTCTCGCTGAAGAGCCCGCTGGCCGGGCCCTGTTTAGCAATCACGCCATCCGCGCCGGTCTCGCTGATCACGACCGGTCGGTCGGGTCTGGAGTTCGCACCGATTTCGGCGAGGTCCTCGAAATTCTCTTCATACCAGCCGTAGTATTCATTCAGGCCGATCACATCGATATGGGCCGCCAGCCGGTCCTCGATACGGTTTCTTGAATGATTGACCAGACAGGCGGCGGAGGTCAGACGCGTAGGATCTGCCGCTTTCGCAGTCTCCGCCAGAGAGCGCATGAAGGCCAGCCGCGCATCCGTGTCAGGGTTTTCGTTGCCCACGGACCAGATAATCACGCTGGCACGGTTGCGATCACGCCGGATCAGCTCCAGTAACTGGTTTTCCGCATCCCGGTAGGTAGCCGGATTGGCGAAGTCGATCGCCCAGTAGACCGGCACTTCTTCCCAAAGCAGCAAGCCCAGTTCATCCGCGAGCTCAGCCGCCCGTTCATGATGGGGATAGTGGGCGAGCCGCAGAAAGTTACAGCCGAGCTCCTTTGCATGCGCAAAGCGCCGCCTCAGGTCTTCGTCGTTTGTCACCTTGCCCAGTGCGGCGTCGTCCTCATGCACCGAGATGCCGCGTAGAAACAGCGGCGCGCCGTTCAGCAGAATCTCCGTTCCCCGGCGCTCGATCTGCCGAAAACCGACCCGGTCCGTGACACAGTCGTCGCCCAGGGTCGCGATGACGTCATAGAGATGCGGTCTCTCGGGGGACCAGAGTTCCGGTGTAACCTCCAGAACAACACTGCCGTTGCCGTCCGCACCGATAGGAATCTCGGCAGTCACATCGAGCTCAGGGATTTGCACCTTCGCAAGATGACCCAGTGAGGCTGGAAGATCAGCGGCACGATCTGCCTCGACGGTGACAGAGATCTTTCCATAGCTCCCGTCCGGCACCAGCTGCACCGACAATCCGCGAATACAGGCGCGCGGCGTCTCGTAAAGGGCGACCTCCCGATAAAGGCCGCCGTAGTTGAACCAGTCTGTGTTGCGCATGGGCACCCGGTCGCGGGTGCGCGCGTTGTTCACGCAGGCCATCAGCCAGTTGCGCCCCTCGCGCAGCTGGCCGGTCAGTTCCACACAGAAGGGCGTCGAGGCACCGTAGTGGTTGCCCAGAAAGACACCGTTCAGAAAAATCTTGCAGTCATAGGCGGCGGCGCCGATCCGTAAGAACTGTCGTTTTCCGGCATCTAGCGTTCCGATATCGAGGGGACGTGTGTACCAGGCGCTGCCTTCAAAAAAGTACCACTTCTCTTTCAAGACCGCCCAGTTGGAGGGAACCGGGACCGTCTCGCCCATGTAGGGGTCGTAGTCCCAGGGTTCCGTCCGGGCTTCGGGCGGCATTGGCTGCATCTCGAACCACTTCTGGCGCAATCCGGTGTCCAGAAGATCGACGCAGAAATTCCAATCGCCATCCAGGCTACGCGATGCCCGGCCGCCCGTGAAAAGCAGCGTTTCATGGTTCAGGTTCTGCCTGTTGAAGGGGACGTCGTAGTCCTCGTCATGCAGCGCCTGAAGCGCATTCTCCGCCATATCCGAGCGTTCGAGCATCGGCAGGGTCTCCAGCCGTGTAGTTTAACCGGACGCTTATTGCGCCTTGGCTTTAATGCGTGCGATCAGGTCAGCGACGACCTTGGACTTCGCCGCGGCTTCTTCGTGCATCGGCAAAACAGCCTCGATGAAGGGGCCTTTTTCCACTTCGATGAACTTCACGCCCAGGTCCGCCTTGGCCTGCTCAACCGCCGCGGCGCTCATGGCGTCCCACTGCTCACGATGAAACAGCATCGAGTCTTTCGCGGCCTGGCGCATCGCCGACTGGTGCTCGGCGCTCAGATCGCCCCAGGTCGTGGTCGAGATCATGACAACCGACGGGATCATGGTGTGGCCATCATCTGAATAGACTTTGGAGACCTCGCCGTGACGCGCACTGGTCAGGGCCATCGGATTGTTTTCCGCGCCGTCGACCACACCCTGCTGCAGGGCGCTGTAGAGCTCACCCCAGGCAATCGGGGTCGGGTTACCGCCCAGAAGCTCGACCATCCGGATAGCCGAAGGGCTTGGCTGAACCCGGATCTTCATGCCTTTCAGGTCGGCAGGCGAACGGATCTCCTTGTTGGCGTAAAAAGAGCGGGCACCTTCGATGTAATAGGTCAGGCCGATAAAGCCCTTGTCGGCCGAGGCGGCCAGAATGTCGTCACCGATTTCGCTGCTCAGAACATCGAAGTAATGATCTGCGCTGGTGAAGATATAAGGCAGGTTCAGGGCGCCGTAGGATTCTTCGAAGGCTTCCAGTTCGGAAGCGTTCGAGCGCGCCATATCCAGCGAACCGTTCTGCATCAGCTCCATAGATTCACGCTGCGTGCCAAGCTGCGCGTTGGCGTAGATCCGGACCTTGAGATCGCCGTTGGTCAGCTCGTTCACCCGCTTTGCCATGAATTCCATGGACTTATGCAGTGGGTGATCTTCAGGGTTGTTATGGTTCAAACGCAGAGTCTTTGCTTCAGCGCTCACGCTGAGAGCCAGCATGCCGGCCGCAGCCAGCATCGTGATCTTGGAAAATTTCATTATCTCTTCCTCCCATGTGACGGCGTTATTTCACACCCGATTCCACCTGCCGTGAGACCTTGGCGGAAACCGCGTGCAACAGTGACGTGCGGTCGGCTCATCGACCGTGATTTTTAAAACTGATCGCCCAATTCGTAATTTCAGTCAACCATTTTCAAAATTGGTTGACCAAAAAGGCGATGTAGGGCAGTAGGACAGGAGTGCCCGACGAAGAAAGGGCAGAAAAATGCGCACGCCACCGATCCCCTCGGCTATGCGTGCTTCGATGTTGGGAGGAAAAGGCATGGACCGCGTAACGCGTGTCGTAGATGCCGTATTGCGGCTGGTGATCGTTTCGGCCTTCGCGGTCCTCGTGGTCTGCGTAATCTGGCAGGTCTTTTCACGCTATGTGCTCGGCACCCCCAGCACCGTGACGGACGAAATGGCACGCTTCCTCTTCATCTGGGTCGCTTTGCTGGGCGGCGCCTATACCCTGGGGCAGCGGCGGCATCTTGCCATCGATCTGCTGCCCTCGGTGACGTCGGGTTCGACGCGCTTCGCCGTGAACACAGCGATCCTTGCCGCGATCGCAATCTTTGCCGCTGTCGTCATGCTTTACGGCGGGATCAATCTGGTGTCCCGCACCTTGGCGACCGGACAGGTTTCGCCCGCGCTGCGGCTGCCCATGGGGCTGATCTACATTGCCATTCCCTTGTCGGGCGCCGGGATCCTCTACTACTGCCTGACATTCCTGCGCGATCTGATTGCGAGCGGACGCGGACCCAATGAACGCACCGAGGCCGCTCCCCTCGGCGGACCTTTGGACTAGGAGCCCAGCATGGACGTTCAATCGGTCGCCGTTCTCTTCGGGTCTTTCGTACTGCTGATGGTTCTGGGCGTGCCAATCGCCTTTGCCATCGGTCTCTCGGCCTTTGCCACCTTCCTGCTCTTCATGTCCTTCGAACAGTCCGTCTATATCGTCGCACAGCAGGTTGCCTCCGGTCTCGACAGCTTCACGCTCCTGGCAATTCCCTTCTTCATCCTGGCAGGCAATATCATGAACCGGGGCGGGATCGCCCTGCGCCTGATCGAATTCGCCAAGGTGCTGGGGGGACGTTTGCCCGGTGCGCTGGCGCATTGCAATGTCATCGCCAACATGATGTTCGGTTCAATCTCCGGCTCGGCAGTCGCTTCCGCCGCTGCGGTCGGCGGCGTCATGGCCCCGCTGCAAAAGAAAGAAGGCTACGATCCGGCATTTTCGACCGCGGTCAATGTCGCCTCCTGCCCGACCGGTCTGCTCATCCCGCCCAGCTCGACCTTTATCGTCTTCTCCCTTATCACCAACGGCACATCGGTCGCCGCCCTTTTCGTGGCAGGCTATGTGCCCGGCATTCTCATGGGCCTCTCGTTGATGCTGGTCGCAGGCGTAATCGCCAAGCGCCGCGGCTATCCCCTTGCGCCCCGTCCATCGATGAAGGAGGTGGCTGAAAAAACCCTGGCCGCAATGTTGCCGCTTGGATTGATCGTCATCGTCATGGGCGGCATCGTCGGTGGAATCTTCACCGCGACCGAGGCCTCGGCAGTCGCAGTCGTATACACCCTCATCCTGGCAATGGTCTGGTACCGCGAGATCTCCTGGCGGGATCTTCCCTCCATTATCCTGGAAAGCGCAGTGACAACCGCCATCGTGCTTCTGATGATCGGCTGCTCGATTGCGATGTCGAAGGCCATGGCCTTTGCCGATATTCCCTATTCCATCTCGGACGCCCTGCTCGCCCTGTCGGATAATCCGCTGGTGCTACTGCTGATCATCAATCTTGCGCTGCTGGTGGTCGGCACCTTCATGGACATGACACCGGCACTGCTGATCTTCACGCCGATCTTCCTGCCGGTCGTCGGTGACCTGGGCATGGACCCGGTCCATTTCGGCGTGATGATGACCTTCAACCTCTGTATCGGCATCTGCACACCGCCGGTGGGATCCGCTCTCTTCGTCGGTTGCTCGGTGGGACACGTAAAGATCGGGCAGGTGATAAAACCCATGCTGCCCTTCTACGCCGTTCTGGTCGCACTTCTCTTGATCGTGACCTATGTGCCGTCGCTCAGCCTCTTCCTGCCGCGTTTGCTGCTCGGCTACTAAACCCGAACGGCGGCAGCGACGAGCGGAACAGCCTGTGGTTGGCGAAGGACGAGCTGTCGCAGCAGCCTTTCCGGCCTTGGCGGCGCGGGGCTTTGTCGCGTAAAGTCAGAGTGTGAACCTGGCTCTTATGGCGCCGGGTAAGACCGTCAGATTCTGCACGACATCACTAGAGGCAAAAGAGAATGACCGAGTCCACCGCCCGGCTGGATCCCAAACTACTGGAGATCCTGGTTTGCCCGATGACCAAGAGTCCGCTGGAATACGATGCGAAAGCGCAGGAGCTGATCAGCCGGCAGGCGCAGCTCGCCTATCCGATCCGGGACGGCATCCCGATCATGCTGGCCGACGAAGCCCGCGCGCTCGACGACTAACGCGGTGACATCCTCCTTCACTCCCAGCGAAAGCCTTCCAACATCATGATCGAAGAACAGTCTTCTCAGAATCTCGAGACCAAGCACTGGCCCAGCGAGATCCGCTACATCTCCGAAGACAAGCGTCTGGAGATCGACTTCGACAACGGGAAGGCCTTTTCCTACAGCGCGGAACTCTTGCGGGTCGAGAGCCCCTCGGCAGAGGTCCAAGGACATGGGCCCGGTCAGAAACAGACTCTGCCCGGCCGCCGGCACGTGGGCATCATGGCGGTCGAGCCGGTCGGCAACTACGCGGTCAAGATCAAGTTCGACGACCTGCATGATACCGGCATCTTCTCCTGGCAATACCTCTACAAGCTTGGCGAGGAACAGGACGAGATCTGGGCGGCTTATCTCAGCGAACTTGAGAAAAAGGGCCTGTCGCGCGACCCCTGACGTCTGCGCACTTCACCCCGCAGCCCACTCCCCTGATGACTGCGTCAAAAAAATTTCTCCGTGCCGCTTGCAGGCAAACGCCAAGCGATTGCGGGAAAGTCGTGTGTCCGCATTGCTGCAGACTGCTCTTCTGAAATTATGGCGAATCCCGGGCGCGTTGAATCCCTGCGCTTCGGTTTCCGCTCATGGATTTGGAGGTGCGATGTGTTGACGTCCCGGACATCCTGGATCGACGCGCAGGCGAGAGCCCGGCGCATGATCGAAGACACCCGCGCGACACTGGATTTCGCCAAACTGCGCAGCTATCGCCTGGAACGGGTTCGCGCAGAACTGCGCCGCCGGGATTACAGCGGCTGTGTGCTCTTCGACCCCCTTAACCTGCGCTATGCCACCGACAGCCGCAACATGGCGGTCTGGACCCTGCACAACGCGGTGCGCTACGCCTACATCGCGACCGAGGGCTCGGTGGTCCTGTTCGACTTCCATAACTGCGAGCATCTCTCGGACCATCTGAACCTGATCGACGAGACCCGCCCGGCAACGGCCTGGTCTTACTTTGCCGCGGGACCAAGAAAGCGCGAACGCGCGCAGGCCTGGGCAGCGGAAATCACGGATCTGGTCACGGTCCATGGCGGCGGCAACAGGCGTCTCGCGATCGACAGCTGCAATCCGGAGGGCTACCGGGCGCTTGCCGAGCTTGGTGTCGAGGTCTTCGACGCCCAGGAGGTCCTGGAACAGGCGCGCAGCATTAAATCTCCCGAAGAACTGGCCTGCATGCGGGCCTCGGTCGCGACCGCCGAAGCCGCCATGACCAAGATGTACGAAGCGCTCGAACCTGGCATGACCGAAAATCAGCTCTGGGCCATCATGAACGAGGTCAACGCGGCCATGGACGGCGAATGGATCGAGACCCGTCTGCTGGCATCCGGCAAGCGCTGTAACCCCTGGTTCCAGGAGAGTGGTGACGCGGTGATCCGGTCGGGTGACCTGGTCTCCTTCGACACCGATCTGGTCGGCCCCTTCGGCTATTGCTCGGACATCTCGCGCAGCTTCATCTGCGGCAAGCCCAACGATGAACAGCGTCGTCTCTACCGCCTGGCGCTGGAACAGATACAGACCAACATGGAACTTCTGCGCCCCGGTTTGAGCTTTCGCGAACTGGCGGAGATCGCCTGGAAGATGCCCGCCTCCTGCCTGCCCAACCGCTACTCAGTGGTGGTGCACGGCGTCGGCCTCTGCGATGAATACCCCAGCTGCGTCTACCTGGAGGACTTCGAAACCGGCGGCTACGACGGTCATTTCGAAGCCGGCATGACCGTCTGTGTGGAGAGCTACATGGGCGAGGAAGGCGGCAGCATCGGCGTGAAGCTGGAACAACAGGTCCTGATCACCGAAACCGGCATCAAAGAAATCTCAAGCTTCCCCTTCGAGGAAAAGCTGCTGAACAGGGAGATTTAAAAAAGGCGAGCACGACTGCCAGCCTAGTGTCGGTTGCACCGATAAATGCAATATATTACTTGCAGACTCCGCGGCTTGAGTAAGCAATATACCAGAGACCATCGCATTTCGAACTTACATAACTTTCAACCCTGGGCATAGGTTCGTTCATCATAATGCGCACGTGCAACGGTGGTTTGTTCTCAATGGCGAGACCGTCGTAGAACTGCCGAGCGGCCTCGTCATCCTGCTCCACCTTGAAGTAATAATCTTTGAGCCCAGGCCTAATGCCGACGACCTCTCCGACCCAGGTATCTTTTCGATGGATATACCCCATCGGCAGAACAACGGACAGATCGCCGACGTATACCGTTTCCCCTGCCGCAACCGTAAATTCAATCCGCCGTGTCGGCGAGAAGCGTGAAATAATCCAATGTGGATTGCCAACGGCGTTCCACACATAGCGGTAGGTCCCTGGCTCCACGGCAACCGCATAGAAGCTGTTTGTTTCCGAACTGTATTCGATCTTTTTAGCCGTATCCCATCCGCTCTCACCCTTGAGCACCCGGCCACTGTAAGGCGTTTCGAGAGGTTGTGTGGTGTAATAAATACTGATCGCCTTGTACTCTAGGTCGCTTGAAGCAACGAACTCTCCACGCATCAAGACGATGGCCTTCTTAGAAAGGTCGAGGGCGCCATCCTTCTTCTGACGGGCGATTTGTGATCCGCCATCACTGCTCTTTTCGTATTTCTCTGTTTTCTGGAAATAGAGTTTGGCTTCAGGTCCCTCTAAGGGTCGCTGTGAGACACAACCAACGACAAGCAAGCCGACAACGGAGAGGGCAACTAGGCGCCCGATCAAACGAGCAAAAGATCCGCAACCACCGTCAGCTGCATTGATACACAGTGTTGTCATACTAACTCTCACTCCTCGCACACCCAATCAGAACCAGACGCTTTGAAATTTGCGATGAATCGCACCTAACCTGGACTTGATTGACGATCCCACAGATCAGAGCAACTGGATCGAGGCCATGATTTTCTCCGCCTCTTCAGCATAGGCGTCGAAGTAATGCACGTCCGTGCCCCAGTAAGAAATCGCCTGAAGCTTCTCATCAACAACTGCAGCCAAAACGGATTGACGCATGTGCAGGCCAGTGCGTGTCGTAAAGGTCAACTCGAACCGGAAGCCATCCACCGAACCGAATTTTGCCGGACGAAGATTCATCGCCTCGACGCTCTCGCCACCGTTCTTCGTCGTGGAACTGACAAAGAGCTCCTGTACATCCGTAGCCTTCATATCTGACCGGAACTTTGGAAACTCGACAGTGCGCCGCTCAAAAAGAGCCTGATCGTTGGCAATATCGTGCCAAAACTCGATGACGTTCAGACCAACCCCATCCGCGGTCCACTGTTCCGAGATTGACGGGAAAGAAAGATTGTTCAGTCCATTCCATTTCTCGGTCGGTTGAACACTGTAAGCACTGCCAAACGTTTGCACCTCGGGCGGCACCTCCCTGATATGCGTGCAGCTGGCTAAAATCAGCAGGAAGGGAATGAAGAGAAGACTGGGTCTCATAGCGGTTCTGGCCTCATTTGAGTTGGCTTATGTAGTCGCGGATAATCAGTTGATCATCAGCATCCGGTTTCATAAGCAGATACTGTTCGAAGGCGCTCGCGGCCTCCGAATTGCTACCTTGTGACCATTTCACAAGTGCGAAAGAGCGATGCAGTTCCGGCGGATAATTGTCATTTTCGACAGCGCGATTATAGACTTCAATCGCATTTTCGAGATCTCCTTCCGCGCTACGTCTGCGCAAAAGCTCGCCTTTGGCAAACAAGAGATCGCCTGCAGTAGGGTCACGCTTCAGGAGGCGTTCCACAAGAACAAGGCCCCGGCCAAAATCGGCAACTTTGATTTCCTGTGCCAGCCATTCAGGACGAAAGCGCTTTGTGACATTCAGAAACCGCTCCTCGCCGAGTTCGAGACCTTCGGAAAGTTCGCCGAGTTCCGCGACTTTCTTCTCGAGCACCTCCTGGCGATCTTCACTTTGCGGATGCGTTGAGGTAAAGAAACTGCGCTTTGGTCCATCCGAAGCTTCCTTCTCCGCAATCAGAAACTCCCAGATCCGTGGAGCCTCGCGCGGGTCGTAGCCGGCCGCAGTCAGCCGGTCGAACCCCAGGTCGTCAGCTTCCCGTTCCTGATCTCGGGAAAACCCATAGATACTGTCGAGGGTTGCCAAGGCTGCCAAACTGCCGAGTGGCGCCACCCCAACCATCGCTGTCGCGAGCTGAAAGAAGACAAGCCCATCAGTTTTCTCACGCAGATCCCGCCAGCGCTGCACCGAATGTCTTTGCCGGTAGTGCGCTAATTCGTGAGAAAGCACGTTCGCTAACTGTGCCTCGTTCTCTACCCGCAACAACAGACCGGTCCAGACATGCATCGCACCGTTTGGTGACATGCTCGCATTGAATCCTGCCGCATTGACCACATAGACACGGATGTCCGGGCAATACTCGGGTTCAAGCTTGCACACAATTCCCGTGACGTAAGCGTTCAGCTCCGGATCGATGACCACTTTACCGGAGGTTCGCAGCTTTTGCTCAGCGCGCTCGACCTGCATCCATAAGCCGGCTTCGTCGGTATCGATGGCTGGCCTCTCTCCGGGCTCAATAGGCTTTACGTCGCCATGATTTGCACAAGCCGAGAGAACTAAACCGACGATCAGCAGAGAGCTGAGAGCTTTTACATCGAGCATCATCAAAGAGGTGCTGGACCGAGAAGCTGCTTTATCGCCAGAAGCGACCCTTCCTTGGTCCTGAGATCTCCCTCTTTGCTGAACAAACCATTGAACCAGACAATGTGCCCGGTTTTCATGTTCACCAGAGAAACATATCCCGTCTGCTGTCCGCCATGCACACCCGCCCCCAGCAGGGCAAACACAACGTTGGCCGCAACCCGGCCGGCACTTGAGAAACTATCCCGGAGATGGATAAAGACGATGTAATCGGCTTCGTATCTCTCACGGAGCGGTTTGATAGAGTCACCCAGCGTCCAGTCGAACTTGTCCTTTTTGGTCGGCAGATTAAAGGCGGGCAGCCCTTTATGGAACCGAATGGACGTCCCTACAGCTTCATGCAGCTTTAAGATCTGACCCTCCGCAAGGCTGTCGGGCCCAATGGAACTGATCTCTTCATAACCGACAATGGTCACCGATTTCTCACCCAGCACCTCGGCAAGGGAAGTCTCGAAGTGTCCCTTGGCTCGCTCGGTCCACTCCGCATTCGCCTCCAGCAATCCACCCGCCGTCAGGACGGAAATCTCGATGTCCGGTGTCATGATCAGAACGGTTGGGGATGTCCCCGGGTTCGGTGGGTCGATCGTAGAAGAAATGCCGGTTTGCGCCGCACAGCCGGAAATAAACAGTCCGGCAAGCAATACGGCAAATAGACGCCAGATCGAAATTACAGAAGAAGCGCAGCCGCCATCAGCGGCACGAATACCCGAAGTTGTCATTTAAATCCCCATTCCTCGCATGCTTGTAGAAGCATAGAGCAGAAGAAATCGAATAGGCAACTGATTAACCATAGATTTTTGCGAAATTGACACCAAGACGATAGGAAGTAATCGCTCAGCAACTCAGGGCTTAAACTGACAACCCAATTGAATATGTCGTGCAAGCGGGATCGTTAAGATTGTTTGACGCAAGTCTTCGAATAAACAGAGGCCCTGGATGCTTTTCGCGCAGAAGCTGCGCCTTCGGGCGCGCAGCAGAGCTCAGGAATCCGAGCGGTTACTCCCCAGCCGGGAACACCGTCACTGCCTGCCCTTCGGTCAGACTGTCGAGGGCCGGGCTCCAGCCTTCGGGGCAAGGCGACTGCGCGACCGTTCCGGGCAAGCTCCGCCGGCAGGCCAGTCCCAGTTCCACGCTTTCCTTACCCAGCGCCAGGAAATCGTTGTCGAAGGGGATGGTCCCGGCCGCGAAGGGTTCCGTGCGATAGATACGCTCCATCAGGTAGAGGGCATTCTGGCCCGCAATCACCCGAAGCAAGACCACCTCGCCGAAACCGCTGGCGCTGTTGCGGCTGCAGGCCACCGCCCGGAAGGCGGACGGCAGGCCGTTGATCGGCTCGGGCTTGATCGAGGTGGTGGAAATCGAATCGCAGGCCTGATCGTAACCTGATGTGACACGCTCAAGGAACGCGCCAGGGTCCTGCCCTCCCAGCTTGGAAAAGAGCTGCGCCGCGATCATTTCCCGCCAGTCGTTACTTGTTTGTCCCCTTGGCGTCCAGGCCGCGAAGTCGACCGGCATCCCCTCCACCCGGGCAGCCGCAGTCCAGCCCGCCGGCAGTCCGCCGATATAGACCTCGCCGCCACCGCCCTGCAGAACCACAGAATCGCCCTGCTCCTGGGCATTCACACGACACGCACTCATGATCAGAATCATGAGGACAAACGCCGCATAAAGCCCGGATCCATCGAACCCCCGGATCGTTCCCTCCTTTGAAATCACGCCGTCCCCCAAATCAAAGAGGCCGCCCCTGAACCAGTCGCGGCAGGTCTCCCACCAGGCCCATGGCGTGGTTCATGAAAAAGCGCTTGAGGCCGGGCATGCGGTTGACCGCCGCCAGGCCGACATCGCGTGCCAGCCGGACCGGCGGCAGGTCATTCGAAAACAACCGGTTCAGACCGTCCGTGGTCGCAATCAGCGCTATATTGTCGAACCGCCGCCAGCGCTCGTAACGCTCGAGAACCTGAGGCGCGCCGATGTCCAGTCCCAGGCGACGGGCGTCGACGATGCATTCTGAAAGCGCGGCCACGTCCTTGAGCCCCAGATTAAAACCCTGTCCCGAGATCGGGTGAATTGCATGGGCCGCATCGCCGATCAGCGCGAGCCGGTGATCGCTGTAGCGCTCCGCATGCATCATCGACAGGGGATAGGACCAGCGCTTGCCCGGAAGGCTCAAAGCCCCGAGCGAATCGCCGAAGCGACGGTGCAGCTGTTCGGAAAAGGCCGCATCGTCCAGCGCCAGCATTTGGGGGGTCAGATCGCGGGCTTCGGTCCATACCAGTGAAGAACGGTATTCGCCCTCCTCACCGTCGACCATCGGCAGGAGGGCAAAAGGCCCGGCAGGCAGGAAATGCTCGTGCGCCACACCATCATGGGGCCGTTCGTGATGCACTGTGCCGACGATGCCGCACTGGGCATAGTCCCAATTGGTCGAACGAATGCCTGCCTCCTGCCGGAGCATCGAGTTCCGCCCGTCGGCCGCGATCACCAACTCTGCGGTCAGCAGCTGGCCATCGTCCAGAACCGCCTCCACCCGGCTTGCATCAGGCGTGCCGGCAGCGCCGCGCTTCAGGCTTGCCAGACTGTTGGGCGCAAAGGCGGTCAGGGTGGGCAGCGTCGCCAGGTGCGCCTGAAAGGCCACGCGGGTTTGCCGGTTCTCAACGATGTAGCCCATGGGCTCGCCGGAGACATCGTTGTGGTCATAATGCAGAAACAGCCGCGAGGTCGCGCGGCCGATCTTGCCGTCGGAGACCCTGATATCCAGGATCGGCTGCGCCGCGGCGGCCATCTTTGGCCAGACACCGATGGCGTTGAGCATCTGTTGTGAGCCCCGCGCCAAGGCCGAGGAACGTCCGTCAAAAGGTGCGGAGATCATCTTGGCCGGGTCTTCACGATCAACCACAGCGACCGAAACCCCTGCGCTGGCCAGCGCGGAGGCCATCGAAAGCCCCGCCAGTCCGCCTCCGACCACCAGGACTTCAAATTCCTGGCTCGCGGTCCCCGAAGCTGTCGAAGTCATCCTTGCCACGTTCTTCTCCGCCATGTCTCGAACCTGAAAACGATTCACAACTATTTTTGCCATATCCGCGATAACGCGGCCAGCGCAGATCCGGTATCTGGTCCCGCATTCTAACAAGGCTGTTAAACAGCTGCGACGGACCAAAGGCCGCAGGTCCGGCCTTGTCCCTGACTGCCGAGGAGCATCCCGGTGTTTCATTTCGCCGAACAATCATGATTTTTGCTGTCTTTTTAGGCAAAAATTATTTTGTGCCTATTTTTTAATCTTATCTGATTGCAATTTCAGCAGTCACCGCTTTCGACACGATTGTCGGAAGTATGTGGATTCTTAAGCTTTTTGTGCAGTGCACCCAACTTGGCACGCTTCTTGAGAAGGTTCAGCGCATGCGCCGCCTGAGAGTCTGATCGTTTCTCACTGATTGAACCTCTTAGTCGCACTCCGGGCCGGCGCCGGAAAACGCGAGAGACAGTCAAAACGACGGGGAGACTAATGACATGAAGATGGTCACAGCCATCATCAAACCCTTCAAGCTTGACGACGTTCGCCAGGCCCTCACGGGCATCGGCGTCGAAGGCCTGACAGTCAGCGAAGTGAAGGGTTACGGCCGCCAAAAGGGTCAGACCGAGATCTACCGGGGCGCGGAATACGCAATCAATTTCCTGCCCAAGGTCAAGATCGACATCGCCGTGAAGGATGAGATGGTCGAACAGGTCGTCGAGACCGTTCAACAATCCGCAAACACAGGACGCATCGGCGACGGCAAGATTTTTGTCCTCGACGTCCTTCAGACAGTCCGGATCAGAACCGGCGAAACCAACGCTGAAGCGCTTTAGGAGGCCCTTTCGATGAAACTCTTTTCACTCCCCACTCCGGGGCGCAAACTTCTGGTTCTGGCCGGCCTTGCCGCCTCGACCACGCTGATCCTGAGCAATGCGGCACAGGCTGCAGTCTCGGAAGAAACCGCGTTCATTTTCAACACCTTTTCCTTCCTGATCCACGGCGCGCTTGTCATGTGGATGGCCGCTGGTTTCGCTATGCTGGAATCCGGCCTCGTACGGTCCAAGAACACCGCTGCGATCTGCCTGAAGAACATCGCGCTCTACTCCTTTGCCGGTATCGCTTTCTACCTGATCGGCTACAACCTGATGTACACGGATGTGGCTGAAGGCGGATACATCGGCTCCTTCGCACTTTTCTACAATTCGAGCGAAGCTGAATTGGCCCTGCTCGGTGCAGAAGAGGCAACGGACGCGCTTATCAGCGGTGCCAACGGCGCCGGTTACTCGGTGATGTCCGACTGGTTCTTCCAGATGGTGTTCGTCGCCACGACCGCGTCGATCGTCTCAGGCACATTGGCCGAGCGGATCAAAGTCTGGCCTTTCATGATCTTCGTCATCGTCCTCTCCGCCTTCATCTATCCGATCCAGGCTTCCTGGACCTGGGGTGGCGGCTGGCTGGCGGCGGCTGGCTTCTCAGATTTCGCCGGCTCGACGATTGTTCACTCCGTAGGTGGCTGGGCCGCTCTTGCAGGCGCAATTGTTCTGGGCGCCCGTCGGGGCAAGTTCGGCGCGGACGGCAGGATCAATCCTCTGCCGGGTGCAAATCTGCCACTGGCAACCCTGGGGACTTTCATCCTGTGGCTCGGCTGGTTCGGCTTTAACGGCGGCTCACAGCTAGCCCTGGGCTCGGCCCTGGACGCAATCGCTATTGCCATTGTCTACGTCAACACCACCATGGCAGCCGCCGCGGGTGTCGTCGTGGCCATGATCCTGACCCAGATCCTCTACAAGAAAATGGATCTGACCATGACCCTGAACGGAGCGCTGGCCGGTCTGGTTTCCATCACTGCAGGCCCCGACGTGCAGAACCACGTCTACGCCCTGATCATCGGCGGCGTCGGTGGCGCCATTGTGGTCTTCGCGGTTCCAATGCTCGATAAGCTGAAAATCGACGATGTGGTCGGCGCGATCCCCGTCCACCTTTGCGCCGGTATCTGGGGCACGATCTGTGTCGCCATTTTCGGTGGTGCGAGCCTTGGCACTCAGCTGCTGGGTATCGTCGCGATCGGCGCGTTTGTCTTCGGCACCAGCCTGATCGTCTGGTTTGCCCTGAAGGCAGCCATGGGTATCCGGGTCTCCGAGGAGGAAGAGGAAATCGGCCTCGACAAGGCGGAGCTTGGTCTGGAAGCCTATCCTGAATTCGGTCAGGGCTCCCAGTCCTTTTAAATCAGTTGCGATAGTCTGGATCTTCCAGCTAAACAACTCGGCCCGGTGGTTTCCCCACCGGGCCTTTTTCTTATCCGACAGGCCGTGCTTGCCACGCCAATTCCCGGGTGGTTAGATTCCGGCACTTCTGTTGACCTCAACAGACCCTCCTCAAACATCGGAAACTTCCAACGTGATAGACCGCCAGAACCTGCAGGCTTTTCACCCCTTCTCACGCTTGCGCAGTCTTTTGGAGGATATACCGGCAGGGCCGGCGCCGCTGGGCGCGTCTTCACCGCTTGCGTTGTCTATCGGAGAACCCAAAGGCCAGCCGCCCGCCTTCGTTGCCGAGGAAATCGCGGCCAATGCCGCCGACTGGTCGCGCTATCCGCCGAGCCGGGGCAGTCAGGCCTACCTGGAAGCCTGCGGCGACTGGCTTCAGCGGCGCTATGAGATTTCGACAGGTATCATCGACCCGGAACGCCACATTCTGGCCCTGCCCGGAACACGCGAAGGCCTGTTCTTCGCGACCATGGCAACGGTTCCGCAAACCACCACCACCGGCGACGCCCCACCGGTGGTTCTGATCCCGAATCCTTTCTACCATGTGTACGCCGGGGCCGCCGTGGCTGCAGGTGCAGAGCCGGTATTTCTGCCGACCTCCAGCGAAACCGGCTTCCTGCCGGATTACAAAGCCGTTCCGGAAGAAATTCTGGCACGTACAGTGCTTTGCATCCTTTGTTCGCCCGCCAATCCGCAGGGTGCGGCGGCAAACCGGCGTCAGTTGGCGGAATTGCTGACCCTGGCCCGAAAGCACGATTTTGTCGTCGCCTTCGATGAATGCTATGCGGAAATCTACACACGTACACCTCCTGCGGGTGCGCTGGACGTCGTAGACCAACTGGGTGGTTCGCTCGACAACATCCTGGTGTTCCATTCGCTTTCGAAACGATCGAATGCCGCAGGCCTGCGGTGCGGTTTTGTGGTCGGTGACGAGAAACTGATCACCGCCCTCAATGCAATCATGCTGGTGGGCGGCGCCGGCGTACCCATTCCGGTTCTGGCCGCCGGCACCCGGCTCTGGCGTGACGACGAGCATGTTGAGGCCATCCGCGCGTTTTATCAGACCAACTTCGAGATCGCTCAACAGGTTCTGGGCAACAGATTCGGCTTTAACATTCCCGACGGCGGCTTTTTCCTCTGGCTCGACGTGGGCGACGGAGAAGAGGCTGCAAAGAAACTCTGGCAGGAAGCAGGTATTCGAGTCCTTCCAGGGGCATATATGTCTGTTGAGGACGCCGAAGGTCATAATCCAGGCGCAAAGTATATTAGAATAGCGCTGGTTTTCGATGCTGAGGTCACAAAAGCTGCACTTGGCCGCATTGCTGAGATCTTGTAGACCCTTCGAAGAGAACGCAGCTTTTCATAAAAACCGCTTTTAACTGGCATTAGCCGAGCGAATTCGGCAGTTTTGTAACAAAGACTCAATGCTTTAGAGTTTGACTCTACTCTAAGATGGCAAAGATTCGCGAAAGGGAACAAACCCGAAGATGGCAGCAAGAGACAGCGCAATCAGTCGATCGGGCCGGGATGAACGGCCACGGTTTCTGCCGGAAGGCAGCGGCGACTTCATGCGCCGGCGTCTTGTAGAGGCGCTCGGTCTGATTCTGCTCGCGATTGCCCTGGCGGCATTAGCCGCCCTGCTGACCTTCAATCCAATGGATCCCTCGCCCAACCATGCCACCGATGGTCCGGTGACAAACCTTCTGGGCAGACCGGGCGCAAGCATCGTCGGCACCCTGCTGCCACTTCTGGGTTTGAGCTGCTTCCTGGTCACACCGGTTCTGGGCGGCTGGTCCTGGCGGCTGATGCGTGACCATAGCCTGCCGCACTGGTGGTTGCGTCTGGGTGCCCTCGTGGCCGGAATCATCATTTTCGCCGCCGGTCTCGCAGTTCTGCCCCAACCCGATGGCTGGCTGGTTGAGAACGCCGGTCTGGGCGGGATTTTGGGTGGTATCATCCTGACCACCTTCTCCCAGCTGATCGGCGTGGCAGACTGGATTATTGCCATCATTGCCCTGCTTCTGGGTGGCGCTGCCCTGATCTACGCAATGGGCTTGAGACGGCAGGAATGGGCTGCGATGCGTCACAGTCTCTCCGGTTTCGCGGACAACTTCGCGCGCCGTGACGGTGCTGACGAGCCCCATGATTCCCTGGAAACCGCCGTCAGCCGCCCCAAAACGCCCCGCCGGAAAGCTCAGCGCAGCAAGGAACGCATCGAACCGAGCCTGGGGGACGAAGGCAGGCCACTCTCCAAGGCGGTGGTCGAGACCGAAGAGGATCTCAATTTCGTCGCGCCCCGCAAATCGCGTCCGAAACCCGGAAAACGCGCTCAGGAGGCCCAGCAGCCCAAGCTTTTTGGCAGCAACGGCGACTATGAACTTCCACCGCTTACCCTGCTGGCGCCGACGCCGGCATCTGCTCAGGACGCCGTACAGACCCGCGACGCCCTGAAGAAAAATGCAGCGATGCTGGAAACCGTGCTGCAGGATTTCGGTGTGCGCGGAGAGATCGTAAAGGTCCGGCCGGGCCCGGTGGTCACCCGATACGAGCTGGAACCTGCGCCAGGCACAAAAACCAGCCGGGTTGTTGGTCTGGCCGACGATATCGCGCGTTCGATGAGCGCCATCTCCGTGCGCGTCGCGGTCGTGCCCGGCTCCAGTGTGATCGGCATCGAACTGCCCAACGCCGTGCGGGAAACCGTCTATCTGCGCGAACTGCTGGGTTCGGAGGTCTTCGATCGGGCCGGTGGCAAGCTCCCGATGATCCTGGGCAAGGATATCGGCGGCAATCCAACCATCGCCGACCTCGCCCGCATGCCGCACCTTCTCATGGCCGGCACCACCGGCTCCGGTAAATCCGTGGCCGTGAACTCCATGATCCTGTCGCTGCTGTTCCGGTTCACCCCGGATCAATGCAAGTTCATCATGATCGACCCCAAGATGCTGGAACTTTCGGTCTACGACGACATTCCGCATCTGCTCGCACCCGTGGTGACCGAGCCGAAAAAAGCCGTTGTGGCTCTCAAGTGGACCGTCCGGGAGATGGAAGAGCGCTACCGGAACATGTCGCGCCTCGGGGTGAGAAACATCGACGGCTACAACAGCCGGATGGAAGAAGCCCAGAAAAAGGGCGAAATCCTGACCCGCAAGGTCCAGACCGGCTTCGATCCAGACACCGGCCAGCCGATCCACGAAGAACAGCCTTTCGACACCGAGCCCCTGCCCTTCATCGTCGTTGTGGTCGACGAGATGGCCGATCTGATGCTGGTCGCGGGCAAGGACATCGAAGGCGCCGTCCAGCGATTGGCGCAGATGGCGCGTGCCGCGGGAATTCACTTGATCATGGCGACGCAGCGGCCTTCGGTGGACGTGATTACCGGCACGATCAAGGCGAACTTCCCGACCCGGATCAGCTTTCACGTGACCTCGAAGATCGACAGCCGGACCATTCTGGGCGAACAGGGCGCTGAACAATTGCTGGGCCAGGGCGACATGCTCTACATGGGCCAGGGCGGCAGGATTGCGCGTGTTCACGGACCGCTGGTGACCGATCAGGAGGTGGAAGATGTCGTTGCCTGCTTGAAACGACAGGGGCAGCCTTCCTACATCGAGTCTGTAACCGAGGATGAAGAACCCTCGTTCGACGGTATGGATAGCCCCGGCGGCGGCAACAGCGGCGATGAGCTTTATGATCAGGCCATCGCCATTGTCGCGCAGCACCGCAAGGCTTCAACGAGCTTTATCCAGCGCCAACTGCAGATCGGCTATAACCGGGCGGCGCGGATTATTGAAAAGATGGAAGCGGAAGGCGTCGTCAGCCCGGCAAATCACGTTGGAAAACGCGAGGTTCTCGCCCCAGGCGGACACGATGATTAAAGAATGAAAACTTGGCTCAAAGCTGCGGTTGTGTCCGGACTTGCCGTCTCGACCGCCGGGTTCGGATTGCCGGCGATTGCCCAGAACAGCGCAACACGGAATGCGGCTGAACAGACACCCGAAGCGGCAGATGACCTCGCCCGGCCGCCCGGGCTGGAACCGGCAATCAACTGGTCCGGCCCCCGGACCCTCAGCAACGGTGAACCTGCCCTTCAAAGCGCAGCCCTTTCACCGGATGACAGTGCCGCCGTCGCGCGGGTCGAACGCTACCTGAACAGCCTGAAGTCGGTTCATGCCCGCTTCATTCAGGTTTCGACCAACGGCTCCTTCGCCGAGGGTGAGGTACATATCAAGCGCCCCGGCAAGATGCGGTTTCAGTACGATGATCCGCATCCGGCGCTCCTGATCGCGAACGGATTGACCCTGCTGTACTACGATCGCGAGCTGAAACAGGCGACCTTTCTGCCGCTCTGGGAAACGCCGCTCTGGTTCCTGATCCGCGAAAAGGTCGAACTGACCGACGACATCGAAATCGTCGATGTCGTTCAGGACGCGGGTGTACTTTCGATGGTGCTGAAAGACTCTTCGAACGGCGATGTCGGGCGCATTACCCTGACCTTCAGCGATAAACCGTTACGCCTGCACAAATGGGAAGTCCTCGACGCACAGGGAATTTCGACCCAGGTTTCGCTCTTCAATGCCCAGTACGACGTTCCAATCGAAACTTCGGTCTTCGAATACGACGATCTGGAGATCGATACCCCTGGCGTAGGCGACAATCGCGGGCGTTAAGAGGAAATCTGCTTTTCAGCGGCTGAAGCGCTGCGCCTGCCGATAAAGGGCCGGACCAGCAGGCTGAAAAAGCGGCGCTCCTCGGTCTGTTCGACGCCGATCGGCATATCCGGCCAGCGTTCGGTCTTGGAACTCGACCCAAACAGCCGGTCCCAGAAGCTGAAGATCGTGCCGTAGTTCGAGTCCGTATCCCGCCTGATTGCATGATGATGCACCCAGTGAATTGAGGGGGTGATGATCAGACGTGACAGCAGTCGCTCTGTCGTCGGGCGTAGTTTCAGGTTCGAGTGCTGGAACAAAGCGCACAGAAGCACCAGAATCTCGAAGACAATCACGGAGAAAAAGGGAATTCCGAGCAGGAGTATGACGCCCGCCCGTGCGGCGGCCGACAGCAGGACCTCGCCAAAATGGAAGCGAAGAGCCGTGGAGGTATCGAGAAAGCGATCAAGATGATGAACCTCGTGGAACCGCCAGAGAAACTGAATTTCATGGTTCGCGCGATGCCACCAGTAGATCAGGCAGTCGAGGATCATCAGATCGATCACTAGGCCGCCGAGACCGGACCACCAGTCAGGACGCCATTCCAGCGCGTGGGTTGACGCCCAAAGCGTCAGCGGAATGACGACCAGCGGCGCCAGGCCGACATTGGCAAGCCAGAGACCCAGGTTACGACCAACCCTCGACCAGGCGCCCAAAGGCCTCGCGCCCTGCGATGAAGCAGGCTCGGGACGCTCCCGCGCTGCCGGTTTCCAGCGTTCCGCCAGGAAAAAGAGGGCAAACCATGCCAGAACGATGATGGCTTTCCAGTCCAGGATAGAGGATTGCAGTGCTTCCATGCCCTTTAGGTATTCCTCCCGTCCCGATCCCGCAAGTGGAGCCATAGGAAAGAGCCCTCAAAGAACCTTCACGCTTGTTTGATCCTTCCGCCTCCCCCTTGCCTTCAGCAGCCGACGCGCTAAGCTACATCTCATGACACATTCTCCCTATGCACCTCTTATCGGTGTGCCTGCCTGCGTTCGCGAATACGATGGCAAGAGCTTCCATACGGTCGGCGACAAGTATGTTCGGGCCATCTCGCTGGCGACCGGCGGTCTGCCCGTCATGCTGCCCTCCCTTGGCGAACTGATCGACATCCCACAGGCTGTGGCGCGGCTCGATGGCCTGCTGGTGACAGGCAGCCCCTCCAACGTCCATCCGGATCGCTACGGCGTCGCCCCGACGCCGGAAGCCGAACCCCATGACCTGGAGCGCGATGCCACCACTCTGCCGCTGATCCGCGAAGCGATCCGCCAGGGCTTGCCGCTCTTTGCGATCTGCCGCGGCATGCAGGAATTGAACGTCGCATTCGGTGGCACGCTGCACGCCCGCGTCCATGAAATGCCTGAGAAATTCGATCACCGCCAGCCACGGCACGACGACCCGGACGTCCAGTATGGTCCCCGGCACCCTGCGCACCTGGTCGAGGGCGGACTGCTCCACAGCCTGCTCGGTGAAACCGAAATCACCATCAATTCCCTGCACTGGCAGGCGGTAGATCGCCTGGGTGAGGGTTTGAGCCTCGAAGCGCTGGCCCATGACGACACAGTCGAGGCCATCAAAGTCGACGGCGCCAAGGATTTCGCATTGGGGGTCCAATGGCACCCCGAGTACAAGGTTATGGATAATCCGGAGTCGGTGAAGCTCTTCGAGGCCTTCGGAAAAGCAGCCCAGGCCCGTGCCATTGCCCGGGCGGCAGGGTCGTTGAAGGCCCTATCCGCATAGAATCTGACTAAAAGAGCCTGACAGGCAAACACGATAGAAAATTTCTATTAAGGTACCGGCGCGATTTCGCGCTTTGAACGCTGCCTCTGCTGTGTATGGTTGGTCCAACGCACGAAATTAGAGGAAAAACAGGCAGTTCTTCAAATTCGGCGCCTGGCGCGCCGCCTGCCCATGTAATCGAAAATGCGCCGAAAGTCCGTGATTTCAGAGCAATGCATGACTGCTCTGCATCTAAAGCGGGGCGGTTTTGCACAGGATGCATAGCAACAGACAATTGTAAGTTCAGAAATGTGACCTATCTATTAATCTAAGACCGCAGCCAATACGGCACGCGGCCAGAATGGAAAGACATAGCTCCCCCCTATAGTCTTTCCAATCTCTGCGAAGAACTGGAACGCCCGGATCTCCCCCCGACCGGGCGTTCCTTTATTTTTTCAAAGCCTTAATCAACAGTATTACTTTCCGGTGTGATTTCCGAAGCCACTGGATTCTTCAGTCTTCACCAGGATACTTGACGGATCGGCACGCGGAGCTCCAAACATTTGACTCTTGGAGCGTTCGGACAGCCACAAAGCCTCTCTCATCACGTTCGACACGCTTAATGCATTCCAATCCGAATGACTTTGATCTAGCTTCGGATCGAAGCAATCCTAGAAGCGTGGTCATTTCGGAAGCGAAACGACAACCTGCGGAGAATTCCCGCTGGCAGTCTTTTTCATTCCGGATCTGCAACAAAACCATCGCCACTCAAAAACCTCGGGAGCAAACATGTCCGTCCGCCTGATTACCTGGAACGTCAACTCTCTGCGCCAACGCCTGGACCACCTGGCGCGCATCACCGAGGAACAGTCGCCGCAGGTCGTCTGCCTGCAGGAAACCAAGGTTCAGAACGACGACTTCCCCCTCGAAGCCATAAAGGCCATGGGTTATGAACACCTGAGTATCCATGGCCAAAAGAGTTACAACGGGGTCGCGATCCTGTCCCGCCTGCCCTTCGAGGCTGAGGACCGGAAAGTATGGTGCGAGAAGGACGACTGCCGGCATGCCAGCGTCACCGTCGCCGGTGGCCTCGAGATTCACAATTTTTACGTGCCCTCAGGCGGTAATGTTCCGGACCCGGAACAAAATGACAAGTTTGCACATAAGCTGCAGTTTCTGACCGAGATGGCCGACTGGGCCAAAAGCGATAAAATTTCCAAACGCAATGCGGTTCTGGTTGGCGATATGAACGTCGCCCCTTTCGAGCAGGATGTGTGGAATCACAAACGCTTAGTGAAGTCGGTCGGGCACACACCGGTCGAGACCGAGCATATGCTCGCACTCCATGCAGCCGGAGACCTCGTGGACGTCGGAAGACACTTCGTTCCGCTTTCGGAACCTTTATACAGCTGGTGGGGTTACCGCTTTAAAGAATCCTTCGCGCGGGATTACGGTTGGCGCTTGGACCACGTCCTGGCTTCGCCCGCGCTGTCGCCGTCGATTACCGCGATGCAGATCCTGCGCGACAGCCGCTCGTGGGAAAAGCCGTCCGATCACGTGCCCATCATGGTGGATATCGATTAACGCGAAACGACCCGCTAAAGCCAATATCTGGTTCAGGAGGCCGCACCGGCCCGGTACATATGGTAGCGGCCAGGCCGAACATCCTCGGGAAGTTCCAGGACTTCGGCGCCTGGAAATGCAGTCTCCTGGTCCGAAATAATGATTCCGCCAGGGGCAAGAAGGTCAGGAAGAAAGCCCGCAATATAGCGGCCTATTTCGGCATTGCGGGCCTGATCCCCAGTGCCGATGTCCGAATGAATCAGCCGGACCTGCCCCCGGAAACGTTCCACCGCCGCCGGTAAGGTCTCTGAGAGATCGCCGAGAAAGAGGTGGTCATCGTCTGGAATACAGTCGGGATGTGCGGCGACCTTGCGCTCAAAGACAAAAATCTCGCACTCGGGGCAGATCTCGCGGATATGGTCGTAGGTACGGCCGTTGCCCAGGCCCAGCTCAAGGACAGGTCCTTTCAGACCCCGTACAAGGTCAATACCCTGCTGCAGGCAGGCGCGCTGCGCTTGCAGGCGCCGGATTACGCTATCTAAGCGGCTCATTTACATTCCTGTTGTTCAAAGCCCGATTTGTTTTCGTCAAATGCGCGAAAACGTAAATCAGCTCATATTTTCATAGATTTAGAGAGAAGCGTCCTGCTGCTAGGCGTTTCCGGCCCGCGCCGCCATCAGCTGCGCTGTGGTCGCCTCAAGACGGTGTGCAAGAACACGCATGACCTCGACCCCCATCTCCGGAAAGTCCGTGACCATCCGGAAAAAGAGATCCTTGGTCACTTTCAGGGTTATCAGATCGCTCTCCGCTTTTACGGTTGCGGTTCTGGGAACATCGCAAAGAATCGCAATTTCACCAATGATGTCATTACGTTCCATGGTCGCGACGGTCAGGGGGCCATCAGGCGTATCGACCTGCACGTTCGCGGTACCGTCGATCAGAATATAGGCGGCATCACCCGGATCGCCCTGGCTACAGAGCACTTGTCCAGGCTTGAACATCATCCTTTCGCTGGCAAAGGCCATCAGCTTCAGCTTCGCCGGTTCCACATTGGCGAAAAGCGGAATGTTTCGAAGGATTTCAACTTCCTGCTCGATGCTCATCTTAGCGTTCCTATGTTTCGGCTAGTTCGGATCAGGTATTGAAGAAATCGCTTCGAGGTTTCGTCAATACATGTGAATCCGAGCTAATTCATAAAGCTGGAGCAGACTCACAAGGGCGAAAGGTCGCCATTGGCGATTCCGTCTATATCTGATCTGCTCCGATGCCTCACCTAATACAAAATGGTTATCTTTCGCTCTTTCCACCAGTCACGACTTTGCGCGCACGCCGAGAGGCCTGTTCACTGCGTCCCTATTCAGCCGCCAGCAGCTCGCTGAGCGCCGATCCGGGCTGGGTCAGCTCCGCAAAGCTTCCCTGTTCCGCCACCCTGCCGGCGCGCATCACCAGGACATGGTCGAAGTGTTCGGCAGCCTTGGGGTGCTGAAGAGTCCAGACGACGCCCTTGCCGCGGCGCTGGTTCAGAACGGTCTCCAGCAGGCTTGTCTGCGTGGAACTATCCATTCCAGCGGCGGCCTCGTTAACGATCAGCACATCCGGTTGTTTCAGAAGACAGCGCGCAAACCCGAGTTTCTGGCGCTGAACAATGGAAAGCCTTGCCCCTGCGATGCCGACATTGAAGTCCAGACCCGCCTCGATTACCCGCTGCCGCAGCCCCAGTTCGTCCAGCAGTTCGGACATGACCCGGCCAATGGTCTCCGCCGCCTGAGCCTGGCCATAGGCCAAACGCCCGAAAAGGATGTTGTCCTGCAGGGACGCCGCCGCGTTGTAGGATTCGGGCCGATAGAAAGCTACCGCACCAGGGTCCTTATCCATCAATAGCTCTGAAAAGCGCTGGCGTCCCTCGACCAGCCGTGCCTCGGCCTCGGGATCGATCAGACCCAGACGATGGCGTTCCTCGACATATTTGAACGGCAGATTGAGCAGCAGCCCCTGATCTGTCTCGCTTAGCGCGGCCCGACCGGATTTCTCGCCGCGTGCGATAAGGGTCGTGAACTCCGGCAGATCGTCCGCTTCGATAAAACTGAACTGCTCGAAGAAAGGATGGCCGGAAGGCAGGTCCGCGAAGATTTCAACCATCGTCTTGGCAATGCTGTAGCCCATGTCGAGCAGCAGGTCCGTCAGCCCCTTCTCGCTCAACACCTGCAGCATCAGCGGGTTCTGCGCCAGAACATCTGTCGCATAGACCGGATTGGTCGGCGTCCCGAACAGCAGGTTTTCCGCCAGCGTTGCATTCCTGTTGTAGGCACTGGGGTCGAAGCGCACCACCAGGTCCTCGGCATCCTCGGAAGCAAGTCGGTCGGACAAGGCCGAGCGTGCAAGCAGAATGCTCTGCGCCACCTCGGCATGCGCATCGGCATCGATCGTTCCACTGAGCCCGAGCCGGTAAATATCCTCTTCCAGCCCAACGTCCTTCAGGATCCGGATCATATGGTCGTTGATTTCATCCGGCCCTGAGGCACCGGCAGCGGCATACTCCACCCAGTCGGCATCGAAATCCAATGCCGTGTTACCGGATCTCAAGGCCTCCGCCTTATCGGCAGCCCTTGTTGCCTTCCCCGCCTCGTCATACACCGCATCGCGCAAAGGCCGGTGTTTCAGACCGAAAAGCAGGTTATCGCGCACAGAAACCGGGAAGAAGTAGGTATTGGGACCGATGTAAGAGATGCGGCGCCCGGTAACCGCCGAGGGCAAAGCCTGCAAATTTCTGCCGCCGAGCTTGACGCTGCCTGCGGTCGGCGCAATCAGCCCTGACAGCATCATGCTCAGATGGTCCTTGCCACTGCCGCTCGGGCCGACAATCGCAACATGGTTCGTGACATCGCAATCGAAGCTGACGCCCTCGACCAGATTGGTGTTGTTTTCGTCTTCCAGGGTAACGGAATTGACCTCTATGCGGCCGGAAAGCGTCGGTCCGCTGTCCTGATCCGGGTCCTGCAGCTCGGGATCGATGATCATGGCCGGCTGGAACTGGTCAATCACCTGATCGTATTTGATCTGCACGTCATTGCGCCGCTGGTCCCAGTCGATCAGCTCCTTGATCGGGCCCGGCAGGTCCTTGTAGGCCGCAATCACCGCGACCAGCGCACCGACGTCCAGGCGACCACTGATCACGAGCACACCGCCCGCCGAATAGAAGATGAAGGGCGTGAACTGGGAAAGCAGGTTGTTCAGGAATTTGACGAAGAATTTGCGCTGGAAGATCTCGAAACGGATCTTGTAGATCTCACCCAGGCGCTTGGTCATGTCCGCACGTTCGTAGTTCGTCGTATCGTGCGCCTGGATTTCCACCGCACCGTCGACGATCTCTGCCACCCGGCCTGCCAGCTTGCGCGCCGTAAGCTGCCGTTGCCGCCCCAGATCCAGGATCCGCTTGCGCAGCTTGGGGATCAGGACCGCCTGGAACAAAACGATCCCGGCAGCCACCAGACCCAGCCAGATGTTCTGAACCATGATGAAGAGCATGGCGGTGAGCGCCTGCCCACCCAAAAAGGCAGGCGTTACAAAGGCATCGCCGATAAATCCACCAAGCGGCTCGACCTCGTCCTTGATCATGGTCGCGACTTCGGCCTGCTTCACACGCCGAATGAAAGGGATCGGGAAACGCAGAACCCGGTCGGTCAGCTCGAAGCGCAAACGCCGCAGCATGCGCTCGCCGAGCTGTCCCTTGAAGGTATTGATGAAGAACTTGAAGCCGCCATTGACCATCACCAGCGCCAGGAACACGACACAGAGTGCGAGCAGATAGCTGTAAGGATCTAGTGCGAAGCCCTCGAACAGCGTGCCGTCGTTCCCCAACCCGAAAAGGCCTTCGAGGGAAAAGAGCGAGCGCTGCTGTTCCTCGCCCGCTTTTCCAATCAGGTCGTAACCGTCAATTATGCCTTCATTGACGATCTGCTTGGGAAGATTGAGCGATAAAAAATAGAACGGCAGAGATATCACCACCAGCAGGAGGATACCGACCTGCTCGCGCCGGCTGTGACGCCAGATGTATTTGAAGAGGTTGCGTTCCATATAACGGGATCGACTGCTTTCGCCTAGATCGGATCTTATTTTGACGGAACCGGGTCGTGGTTTCTCCAAAAACGTGAATCCGTTCTACATCAAATAGTTAGAGCATATTCACAAGCTCGACAGATCACTTTTGGCGAGTCTATCTGAACTTGATCTGCTCTAGGGTCTCGGATTCCCCGAATCCCCGACCTTAAACGATGACATTATAACGGTAAACACTGGCTGTATGATCCCTTTGAATCGCGGCATTCATCACCAGAACCGCCGTGCCGGTCATATTATGGTGAACTCCCTTCACGTTTTTCGCGGAAGTGGTGCAAAATGATCTGGGCACCCCCAAGTTTTTGCGTTCAGGATCCGTTTTAAACCGGTCACGCAGTGCGGCAAATCGCCAAAACCTGATTATGCACACTGGTTGACACAGCAATACTGTGCAATTATCGCCGCCGAAATGTGACAGGCTGGCTTGAAATTGAAGTCCGCAGGGGAACGAGAGAAGAGTTAATGGCCCAAAGCCCGCGCGACACGCGCGTTCTGATCTACAGCCACGACAGCTTTGGGCTCGGACATCTGAGACGCTGCCGTGAAATCGCCCACACACTGGCAAAGGCCGAAGAAAATCTTTCGGTCCTGATCCTTTCCGGCTCGCCGATCATCGGAAACTACGGTTTCTCGTCGCGCGTCGATTTCGTCCGGATTCCGGGCGTGATCAAGCTGCGCGACGGCGACTACACCTCCTTGAGCCTGCGCATCGATATCAGCGACACACTTGCGATCCGCTCGTCGATTATCGAACATACCGCCAAGGTCTATGACCCGGACATCTTCATCGTCGACAAGGAGCCACTCGGCCTGCGCGGCGAAGTCAAATCGACCCTGAAGATGCTGAAAGCCCGCGGCACACCCTGCGTTCTGGGGCTGCGCGACGTTATGGACGAGCCGGACCTTCTGGCCCCGGAATGGGAGCGCAAAGGCGTCGAGCCGGCCTTGCGCAACTATTACGACGACATCTGGATCTACGGTCTGCCTCAGATCTGCGATCCGCTGGAAGGCATCGACCTGCCCCCCTCCGTGCACCGCAAGGTCACCTATACCGGTTATCTGCGCCGCAGCACGACCGAGGACGCGCCGCAGCCCAAGCTCGAGAAGATCAAGGAACCTTTCCTGCTGGTCACGGTGGGCGGCGGCGGCGACGGCGAAGCCATCATCGACTGGGTTCTGCGCGCCTACGAAACCGACCCCGATCTGCCACACCCGGCCTTAATCGTACTTGGGCCTTTCATGGGCTCCGAACTGCAGAGCGAGTTCATTGAGCGGGTGAACCGGCTCGATAACGTCGAGGCCATCACCTTTGATGCGCAGTTGGAGGCCTTTGTAAAACGCGCCTTGGCCGTGGTCGGTATGGGTGGATACAACACCTTCTGTGAAATCCTCTCCTTCGATAAGCGTGCCTTGATCGTTCCGCGTACGGAACCACGCCTGGAACAGTTTATCCGCGCCTCCCGGGCGCAGGACCTCGGTTTGCTGACCATGTTAACCGACGATGGCGAGCGCAGCCCGGCGACTATGGCGACGGCCCTGCGCAATCTGCCGCAGCAGCGCCTGCCCTCGGAGACTGTCGTGCCTGGTCTGCTGGACGGACGGGACAATGTGGTCAAGTTGACCAAACAATGGGTGTCCCGGCGCCAGACGGGCCTCGTCTCCTCCCTCGAAGACGACAGCGAAGACATTATGGTGCCCGGCGGATCGTAAACCGCACCTGCAGCTTGGACGCACAGTCGCGTCTCGTGCGAAATCAGCCTCTCACTTGCGCTTCATGGGTCATGAGTCCCAGGTATTTATGAAACCAAGCATTGCCGTCATTTTAAAAGGCTATCCGCGCCTGTCGGAAACCTTCATTGCCCAGGAACTGCGCGCGCTGGAGCAGCGTGGCCTTAACCTGCATTTCTTCTCTCTGCGCCATCCCACTGATACCTCCGTCCATCCGGTTCACCGAGAGATCACCGCGCCGGTCACCTATCTGCCGGAATACCTGCACAACGAACCGGCCCGCGTCTGGCGCGCCTGGCGGGCCGCCGCGAAGCTGCCCGGCTACAAGAAGTCCCGCGCCGCCTTCCTGCGCGACTTGGTCCGCGACCTGACCCCCAACCGAATCCGCCGCTTTGGACAGGCTTGCGTTCTGGCGACCGAGCTGCCGGGTGCGATCACCCAGCTTTACGCCCATTTCCTTCACACACCGGCCTCCGTTACACGTTACGCCGCGCTGATGACCGGCCTGCCCTGGTCCGCCTCCGCCCACGCCAAGGACATCTGGACCACGCCGGAATGGGAAAAACGTGAAAAACTGGCGGAACTGTCATGGCTGGTGACCTGCACCGAGGTTGGCCGGGATCATCTGGCCAGTCTCGCCCCGCAGCCGGAAAAAGTCGGCCTGGTTTATCACGGACTCGATTTCTCCCGCTTTTCCAACAATGAAGGCCAGGGTTCCGTCGAGGAAACAGCCTCGAACCGCAACGGCAGCGATGCTGCGGCCCCGGTCATTCTGCTCTCCGTAGGGCGGGCGGTGGAAAAGAAGGGCTACGACGACCTCCTGAATGCGCTGACCCGGCTGCCAAAAGACCTGCAGTGGCGATTGGTTCATATCGGAGGCGGCAAGCTGAAGGAAAAACTGCGAACACTCGGCCAGGAACTGGGGATCGACGACCGAATCGAGTGGCTCGGCGCGCAGCCCCAGGAAGTCGTTCTTGAGAACTACCGCAAGGCGGACCTCTTCGTCCTGGCCAGCCGGATCGGGGGCGACGGGGATCGCGACGGCCTGCCCAACGTCCTGATGGAAGCGCAAAGTCAGGCCATCGCCTGTGTTTCCACGGCGGTTTCGGCTATTCCCGAGTTGATCCGCGATGGGGAAACCGGTCTTCTGGTTCCGCCGGAAAATCCCACCGAACTGGCAAGCGCTCTTCAGAGTCTGATCACGGACCCAACCCGGCGCGCGGAGCTCGCAAACGCAGGCTGCAAGCGGGTCAGAAGTGAATTCGGCATGGAAAGCGGCATCGATGCGCTTGTGTCCCGTTTCGAGCAAACATAGGGTCTGTGGATACTCATGCGTATCGCCTTCTATGCGCCTATGAAGCCGCCCGACCATCCGGTGCCCTCCGGCGACCGGCATATGGCGCGGCTGTTTCTTCAGGCCTTTGAAGAGGCCGGACACCAGGTTGAACTCGCCTGCCGCCTGCGCAGCCGTGAGCCCAAGGGCGACCCGCAACGTCAGGACCGGCTGAAACGCCTGGGAGACCGTCTCGCCGAGCGGCTTCTGCGGCATTACCGCGCCAGGCCGTCCGCGGAACGGCCACAGGTCTGGTTCACCTATCATCTCTATTACAAAGCCCCGGATTGGGTCGGCCCCAAAGTGGCCCGGGAACTGGGGATTCCCTACCTCGTCGCCGAGGCCTCCGTTGCCTACAAGCGCGCGGACGGCCCCTGGGACGCCGGACACCGCGCCATACTGGCGGCCCTCGCGCAGAGCGCTGCCGTGGTCACGGTCAATCCGCATGATGCCGCCTGTCTGCCCGACGGCATTACGCTGGAAGCCATCAAACCTTTCCTGGACACTCGCCCTTTCCGGCAAACCGCCGAGCAAACTGCACCTGCGCGCAAAGCGCTGGCGCAAAGCCAAGATCTGGACCCGGATCAGCCCTGGCTGCTGGCGGTCGCCATGATGCGGCAAGGTGACAAACTGGCGTCTTACCGGCTGCTTGCGCAGGCGCTCGCGCCCTTGCAGGACCGGCCCTGGCAGCTTTTGATCGTGGGTGACGGCCCGGCCAGAAAGGATGTCGAAGCGGCCTTTGCGCAGATTGCGCCAGAGCGTCTGCGCTATCTGGGCGAGCGCGCCCCCGAAGCCCTCCTGGAAATCTATGCCGCTGGTGATCTTTTCGTCTGGCCTGCAGTGAATGAGGCTTATGGCATGGCGCTTCTCGAAGCCCAGTCGCTTGGTGTACCGGTCATCGCCGCAAGAACCGGCGGCGTGCCTGCCGTTATCAAGGATGGAACCACCGGCCTGCTGACCCCGCCCGAAGATGCCGTTGCCTTCAGGGAGGCCATCACAACCCTGCTCGATCAGCCCGGGAAGCGCCGCGAAATGGCCAGCGCCGCCATCGAAAAATCCACCCGCGAGCACGACCTTTCGAGCGCCTCCAGGGAACTGGACGCCATTCTGCAACGTGCCTTGCGCAGCGAAGCCGTCAGGGAGAACGCAGGGTGAGCAGAGACCGCCGGACAGACGTCCTTTTCTACGTTCAGCATCTGCTGGGCATCGGCCATCAGAAGCGTGCCGCAACCCTGGCCCGCGCCATGGAGCGTCAAGGCCTGAACGTCACCTTCGTCTCCGGCGGAATGCCCGTACCGGGCCTGGATACCGGCACGGCGAAGTTCGTGCAGCTGCCGCCCCTGCGCGCCGAGGACATCCACTTCCGCCGGCTGGTCAATGATCAGGGCCTGGAAGCCGACGATGCCTTCAAGGCGATGCGGCGCGATCAGTTACTCAGTCTTTTCGAAGCCGAGCGGCCCCGCGCGCTCTTGATCGAGATGTTCCCCTTCGGCCGCCGTCAGATGCGCTTCGAACTGCGCCCCCTTCTCGAAGCCGCCCGGGCCACCGCCCCGCGCCCGCTGATCCTTTCCTCCGTCCGCGACATCCTGGTCGAACCGCCCAAGCAGGAACGCATCGTTGAGATGATCGACTGGATACAGCGGGTGTTCGACCACGCCCTGGTGCACGGCGACCCCAATCTCATCCCCTTCGACGAGACCTTCCCGCCTCTGCAGGAAATTGCCGATCAGGTTGTCTATACAGGTTATGTGGTTGATGAATCGGTGGATCAGCCCCCCCATCCCCAAGACGGGATCGATGAGATCCTGGTCTCGACCGGCGGTGGCGCGGTCAGCGAAGCCCTGGTGACGGCCGCGCTGGCCGCCAGCCGACAATTGCCGGAAAATCTGGCTCAATTGCGTGACTGCCGCTGGCGCATTCTGATCGGCCACAGCCTGCCCGAGGCGGAGTTTCAGGCATTCCAGGCCCAAACCCCGGAGAACGTCATCCTGCAGCGGGCCCGTCCGGATTTCACCTCGTTGTTGCCTAATTGCCGCATCTCGATCAGCCAGGGCGGTTACAACACCGTCATGGAAGTCCTGCGTGCCGGTTGCCCCAGGGTAATCGTACCCTATTCGGGAGGCCTGGAGACCGAGCAGACCCTGCGCGCGCGCCTGCTGGCCGAGCGGGGTGCCCTGACCCTGCTGGAAGAACAAAGCCTGACCGCGGAGAGCCTCTTGCAGGCGGTCAGCACTGAGTTCGCGCGCAGCAAGGCCTCCAGCCTCGATCTGAATACCGATGGCGCCGCCCATACCGCCGAGCAGATTCAGACCCTTATATCCCGCCACGAAGAGGCACAGGCGTGACCCTCCTCTTCATGATCCGTCATGGCGTGACAGCCTGGAACAAAGAAGGCCGCATTCAGGGACAAAGCGATATCGGTCTCTCCGACCAGGCGCGCGCGGAAATTCCCGCTTGGCATCTGCCCGATGAAGCGCTGGGTGCACGCTGGCTGACCAGCCCCCTGATCCGCGCCCGCGACACCGCTGCCCTGCTGGGTCATCCTGATGCGCAGATCGATGACCGCCTGCGGGAAATGCATTGGGGTGACTGGGAGGGCCAGCGCCTGGCCGATCTGCGCCGGGAGCTGGGCGAAGAAATGACCCGGAATGAAGATCAGGGCCTGGATCTGCGCCCGCCCGGCGGCGAGAGCCCGCGAGAGGTTCAGGCCCGCCTCCAGCCCTTGCTTGCCGAACTCGGGCAGGATGATGGGCATATTACCGCGGTCAGCCACAAGGGCGTCATCCGGGCGCTCTATGCGCGTGCCAGCGGCTGGAACATGTTGGGAAAACCACCGGTCAAACTCCGCGACGGCTGTTGTCACGCCTTTCGGCTATCATCTGACGGAACAGCCGCGTTAGAAGAGCTCAACATTCCCATGCTTGCCAGGGTGCGCCATAGATGACCGTCCCGTCGAACTCTTCCGAACGCGCCGATGTTCTTTTCTACGTCCAGCACCTGCTGGGGATCGGGCATCTGCGCCGGGCCAGTGTTCTGGCGCGCGCCATGGACCGGGCCGGCCTGCGGGTGGTCTTCGTTTCCGGAGGCATGCCGGTGCCGGGTACCGATGTTGGCGGCTGCGAATTTGTCCAACTCCCACCTCTGCGCACCCTTGATGAGAGCTTTAGCGCTCTGGTCGATGCAGAGGGTTGGGAACTGGACGATCAGGGCAAGGCAGCACGCCGCAACCAGCTGCTAAGCCTGCTGGAAACACACAAGCCGCGCGTGCTGCTCTTTGAGATGTTTCCTTTCGGACGCCGGCAGATGCGGTTCGAGCTCCTGCCGCTGCTCGATGCCGCCAAGGCTTCGGATCAGCCACCACAGATTCTCTGCTCCCTGCGCGAAATCCTGACCACCCACAAAAAGCCCGGCAAGACCGAGTGGATACTGGAAGCCGTCGAACGCTACTTCGATCAGGTTCTGGTCCACGGCGATCCGGCTTTCGTCACCCTTGAGCAGTCCTTTCCCGCGACAGAGTCCTTTCGCGACAAGATCCGCTACACAGGTTACGTGGTCGAGACCGCTCATGCTCCAGGCGCCACAAGCAACAAGCATGACGGCGAAGTTCTGGTGTCCGCCGGGGGTGGCGCCGTTGCGGCCCCATTGATCGAGGCTGCGATCTCCGCGCGCCCGCTCACCTCGGTATCGGATGTGCCCTGGCGCCTGCTTGCAGGTATGAACCTGCCCGAAGCGAGTTTCCAGAAGCTGCAACAGCTCTGTGGCGAAGGCATCACCCTGGAGCGGGCCCGCCCGGATTTCACGGAACTTCTGTCCAGGGCGCGGCTTTCCATCAGTCAGGCCGGTTACAACACCATCATGGATATCCTGGCTGCCGAGGTTCCCGCGGTCCTGGTGCCGTTCGCGGCGACCTCGCAGACCGAACAGGCCCTGCGCGCCCGGCTGCTGGCCGATCGCGGTGCCGCGGTGGTGCTGACGGAAGACAAGCTGAACGCCAACAGCCTGGCCGCTGCGGTTGAGCAGGCTCTGGCGCCTGCGCAGAAGGCACAGCTTTTCGATAAACTGGATATTACCGGCGCTGAACGCACCGCTGCGCTGGTCCGCGCATTGGCCGACGACCCGGAAAGCGGTGCTGTCTCATGACCGGATGGGACGCCCTCGCCAATGAGCTGGACTTATGGCAGGACGCCGGGAAAACGGCCGACTTCTGGTGGCGCGATGACGACGCGGTCGCACCGACGGCCGCCCTGGAGCGTCTGCTGGATTTATCTCGCACCCATTCCGCCGGTCTTGGATTGGCCGTAATCCCGGAGCGATGCGAAACGGGTCTGGCAGCGGCCCTGCGTGATGCTGCGCGCGACAACGCCGCCGAGATCGCAGTTCTGCAGCACGGTATCGCCCATGAAAACACTGCCCCGGCCGGCGAAAAGAAGACCGAACTCAGCAGCGCAGCACCGACGCATGAGACACGTGAAAGGCTGATAGCAGGACGGAATCGGCTTTCCGGCCTTTTTGGCGCGCAGTTCCAAGCGATCATTGTGCCTCCGTGGAACCGGATCGCGCCGGAGCTCGCCGCTGCGCTTCCCTCCTGCGGTTTCAGCGGTCTTTCAACCTATAAGGCGCGCACCCAGCCGGAAGCGGCGCCGGGACTTCTGCAGATCAACACGCACGTCGATCTCTTGCGCTGGAAGCCCGAGCGGGGATTTCTGGGCGAAAGCGAGACCCTGACCCTGCTGCAGATGCACCTTCAGGCCAGGCGCGAAAACAGGGCCGATGCTGGGGAGCCTACCGGGATCCTGACCCACCATCTGGTGCACGACGAAGCGACCTGGGACTTTCTGGATCGTCTTCTGACCTGGCTGAAGCGTCACCCGGCAACAAAGTTCCTTGCACCTTCAGAGGCCTTTTCACATTCTGAAGATACGAACAGGGACAAAAACCAAAAAGCGGCGAGGAAAGACCGGGCGTGACCCGTTATCGTTACCCCCTTAAATCGGTCATTGGCGACTACGCACGCGCCACGGCAGGATTGGTCATCGCCTTCGGGCTGCTTCTGACCGGCGCATTGCCCTGGTTTGTCACCGCGATCATGGCGGCACTGGCTGTCCTCTTCAGCCTCTTTGCGCTGCGCACCCTGAAACGCCAGTACCTCGAGGTTTCCCTGGATGACCAGGGCGTTGCGACCCTGATCAGACCCGGTCGCCCAGAGGCCTCCAGAGGCTATTTCCCCCGCTACCTGGCTTGGCATGAACTTAGCGAGGTCAAACTGCGATACTTCGGCAGCCGCCGGAATCATGCGAAGGAAGGCGCCGGTGGTGGGTTCATGCAACTCACCCTCTCCGGAAGGTCAGCCTCGCCGTCGGGCGGCAGCGGCAAAAAAACCACCATGTCCTTTGAGTCCTCGCTGGAGGGATTTCCCACACTCGTGCGTCGGGCTGCGGCCGCTGCACGTAGAGGGGAATTGAACATCGATGCGACGACGGCGGGTAACCTCTTGCCTCTCGGAATTGATATCGACGCGGACGCCGCAGGAGGCGCGGAAACGTGACATACGCGTCCAAGCCGGTCAGCGGTTTAAGAGCCGAAGTGACGACAGGTCCCTGTTGGGATAGTCTGCGCTTGCGGCTCGCCGCCATGGGGTGTGTGGTTGCTGAGTCGGATTGTCACTTGTTTCTCAGGGGCGATCAGACTCTAACGTCCGGGAGGAAGATACGAATTGGGGGAATGCGACGTTGAGTGACCTGGACCAGGCCTCGAATACTGATCTCCTGCGGGTCCAGGATCTGCGGATTTCCTTTTCCCTGCCGGAAGGCAAGCTGGACGCCGTGCGCGGTGTCTCCTTCAACATCGCTCGTGGTTCGACAGTCGCGCTGGTGGGGGAATCCGGCTCGGGCAAATCCGTGGTCAGTCAGGCAATCATGGGAATTCTGCCCAAGTCCGCGCAGATCGAGGGTGGCCAGATCCTCTTTGCGGACCCGGCCAATGGCGGTGCGGTCATAGACATCGCCGCATTGCAGCCCGATAGCGCCGCCATGCGCGACATCCGCGGCAGCCGCATCTCGATCGTGTTTCAGGAACCCATGACCTCCCTCTCGGCGGTCCATACTGTGGGCAATCAGATCGGTGAAGCCCTGCACCTGCACCAGAAGGTCAGCGGGCCCCAGGGGCGCGAAATGGTGATCGACATCCTGCGTCTGGTCGGCTTTCCCAACCCGGCCCGCGCCTACGACACTTATCCCTTCGAGCTTTCAGGCGGTTTGCGCCAACGTGCGGTCATCGCCATGGCCCTGGTCTGCCGCCCGGCCCTGCTGATCGCCGACGAGCCCACCACCGCACTGGACGTCACGATCCAGGCCCAGATCCTCAAGCTGATCAAAGACCTGCAGACCGAACTCAAGATGTCGGTCCTGATGATCACCCATGACCTGGGGGTCGTCGCCAATGTCGCCGATCAGGTCGTGGTCATGTACCACGGCGAGGTGATGGAACGGGGTGATCTGAACGACATCTACGGCAATCCCGGCCATCCTTATCTCAAGGCCCTGCTGCACGCGGTGCCTCGCTTCGATATGAAGCCGGGCGAGCGCCTGCAGCCGATCCGCGAGATCACACATGACAGCGGCGTCAATCTGGGCGACGGCATGAAGCCCTGGCCCGACGATCCCAACGAGCCGCCCCTGCTGCGGGTCGAGCATATCTCCAAGACCTACAACACCCGCAAGGGCGGCTTTTTCGGCCCCAGCGAGGACACTTCGGTCCTGGCGGTCGACGATGTGAGTTTTGCGGTTAAACGGGGCGAATGCCTGGGTCTGGTCGGCGAGAGCGGTTGCGGAAAGACCACGCTGTCAAAAATCATCATGCGGGCCGCCACGGCGGACGAAGGCAACATCGTCTTTAACGACCGGGGCAACGCCACGGACGTGCTGGCTCTGCAAGGGAAGGACCTGGTCGACTTCCGCACCCGGATCCAGTTCGTGTTTCAGGATCCCTTCTCTTCGCTGAACCCACGCATGACCGTGTTCGAGCTGATCAGCGAACCCCTGATCATCCATGGCATGAGCGACGCAGCCGAACGTGCCGAATTGGTCAAGGAACTGATGCGCGTGGTCGGCCTCGACGTGCGCTACCTCAAGCGCTACCCCCACAGCTTCTCCGGTGGACAGCGCCAGCGCATCGGTATTGCCCGGGCTCTGGCGCTGAAGCCGGATCTTCTGATCTGCGACGAGCCGGTTTCCGCCCTGGACGTGTCGATCCAGGCCCAGGTTCTGAACCTGCTGAAGGATCTGCAAGCCTCCCTCGGGCTGACTTACATTTTCATCAGCCACAACCTGGCCGTGGTCGACTACATCGCGGACCGGATCGCGGTGATGTGCCGGGGCCGTCTGGTTGAGCTGGCCCCCAGGGAACTGCTGTTCCGCGCCCCGACCCATCCCTACACGCAGGCGCTGCTGACTGCCGTACCGGAGCCGGACCCGGCGCATAGGCTCGATCTTACAGCGCTTATGGAAGGCCGGGCCTCGAACCCGGAAACCTGGCCTCATCCCTTCACCATCGACGGACGGAACAAACTGGGCATGGTCGATCTGGGTGACGGGCACTTCGTGCGGGCACAGGCTTCATCAAACGATGAACTCCGCAGCGCGGCGGCGGGGGCGTAAAGATGCTGGGCTATACCGTTCGCCGCATCCTCACGATGATCCCCACTCTGTTGGCGATCAGTTTCATCATCTTCGTGATCATCCAGCTGCCGCCGGGCGACTTTCTGGAGACCGAAATCGCCGAGATGCAGGCCCAGGGCGAGGCGGTCGATCCGGCAAAGATCGAGTACCTGCGCCGGGAATACGGCCTGGACAAGCCTTTCCTGGAGCAGTACGCGGTCTGGGTTTTCGGACTGGTGCAGGGAGACCTCGGCTTTTCCTTCGAACATCAGCTTCCGGTCAACGAAGTTATCGGCGATCGCATGTGGCTGACCTTCGTGGTCGCCCTGGCCACCATCCTCTTCACCTACGCCGTTGCCTTTCCCATTGGCATCTATTCGGCGGTGCGGCAGTACAGCGTCGGCGACTACGTCCTGACCTTCATCGGCTTCCTGGGCCTAGCGACCCCGAATTTCCTGCTCGCCCTGGTCTTGCTCTATTTCGCCAATCTCTGGTTCGGCACCTCCATCGGCGGTCTGATGGATCCGAAATACGTCGACCACCCCTGGACCTGGAGCAAGGTGAGTTCGATCCTGGAGCACCTCTGGATCCCGGTCATCGTGATCGGCACCTCGGGCACCGCTGCCATGATCCGGCGTCTGCGCGCCAACCTGCTGGACGAACTGCAGAAACAGTACGTGATCACAGCCCGCGCCAAGGGTTTGTCGCCCTTGAAGGTCCTGCTGAAGTACCCGCTGCGCATGGCGGTGAACCCCTTCATCGCGGATATCGGCAACGTCCTGCCGCAGCTGATTTCCGGCGCGGTTCTGGTATCGGTCGTGCTCAGCCTGGAGACCACCGGGCCCATGCTGGTCCGGGCCCTGCAGAGCCAGGACATGTATCTCGCCGGCTCCTTCCTGATGTTTGAGGCCAGTCTTGTGGTGATCGGCGTCTTTATCTCGGATCTGGCGCTCGCGGTGCTGGATCCCCGTATCCGGCTCGCCGGAGGGGCCACGAAATGAGCGATCAGACCCTGCCGCCCCGAAACTCAGAACCTCCGCAGGACAATGGCGGCCACTACGTCAATCCGGCGCCCTTCGATCCACAATCCGTTGCCGCGCTCACACCCGAGCAGGAACGCTACTACATGGCCTCGCAGTGGCGGATCATGTGGTGGAAATTCAAACGCCACAAACTGGCGGTCTACTCCGGCGTCGTGCTGATCATGATGTATTTCGTGGCGGCGTTCTGCGAAATCTTTGCGCCCTACAACCTGCACAGCCGCCATATCGACTACATCCATGCGCCGCCCCAGGGAATCCATCTCTTTCACGAAGGCGAGTTCGTCGGGCCCTTTGTCTACGGCTACGACTACCGGCTCAACATGGAGAATCTGCGGCGCGAATACACGCCGAACCCGGAAAAGGTCGAGAAGCTGAGGTTTTTCTGCAGCGGTGAGAGCTATAAGTTCTGGGGTCTGATCGAGGGTGATTTTCATCTGGTCTGCGCGGCCGAGAACGGCACCGCCTTTTTCTGGGGCACGGATCGTCTGGGACGGGACCTTCTGAGCCGCATCTTCTATGGATCGCGGATCTCCCTGACCATCGGCCTGATCGGCGTGGCCATCAGCTTCATCCTCGGCACCATCATCGGCGGCATCGCCGGTTACTACGGCGGCTGGGTCGACAACATCGTTCAGCGCGCCATCGAGATCTTCAAGTCCTTCCCCGAATTACCGCTCTTTATGACCCTCTCGGCATTGCTGCCGGTCAGCTGGAGTCCGATAGGTGTCTTCTTCGGAATATCCGTGATCCTTGGCCTGCTGGATTGGCCCGGGCTGGCCCGTGCGGTGCGTTCCAAGCTGCTCAGCCTGCGGGAAGAGGATTTTTGCACCGCGGCCCAACTGATGGGGGCCTCCCCCAAACGGGTGATCGGAAAGCATCTGCTGCCCAGTTTCGCCAGCCACCTGATCGCCTCGGCCACACTCGCGATCCCGACCATGATCCTGGGCGAGACCGCCCTGTCGTTTCTCGGCCTCGGCCTTCGTCCGCCGATCACCTCCTGGGGTGTCCTGCTGAACGAAGCCCAGAACATCAACGTGGTCGCCCTCTATCCCTGGCTGATGCTGCCGGTCCAGCCGGTCATCCTGGTGATCCTGGCCTTCAACTTCCTGGGCGACGGCCTGCGCGACGCAGCGGATCCTTATAAATAAGGTTCACGCGGTCACCACCAGCGAATTGAAGCAAGCACTCTTTTAAAACGGCGGCGGCGCAGGAGCCGCAGGAATCGCTCCCGCGGCAGCTATCGGCAAGTTGTAACATTCTGTATTCAGGCGCCGCATAGGGACATAACCTAGTCCGGGGTTTGCGCCGAATTCAGTAATCCAGTTTTCTGCATCACCCGTGTTGCGAAAGCCTATGTGACCCAAATTGGGATCCATTATACTCGTAGATCCGTCGGCATTCACAATCGCACCGATCGTATGAGCGGAACCGGAAGGTTTTGTGAAATGCAACATCATGTACACTGGTCCGCCAGCATCATGTACCTCCGCGAAACGTCCTGCAAACGTGGCGAGGTGATCCCATTCGCCTTGGCCTACGAACCTGAAGTTATATTTGATAACTTCGACGTAAGCGCGCTGCACAAAGTCCTTGTGAGCTCTAACAGCCAGCCATTCCGTGTCCGCCGGCGCAAGCCCACGGGTGACGCCCCAGGTTTTAGCACTGGTGACGGACTTGGCGACCGCTTCTGTCGCTTTTTGTCGTGCCATGAGGAAACGAAGTGCGACGACTGCCGGATCAGTGCCAATCCAACGCCAAAAATCACTGCCGTCGCTAATTGACTTAAACCAATGAATGGTTAGTGCCAGACACCACCCTCCGCTGGTGAGTGCATCTCCACCAAGTCGAGCATCGTCAGCCTGACAATAGTCACCAATTACAACACCATTATGCTTTTCAATGAGCCTTAGAGAAATTGTTTGCATTTAAAGCACCCACCTCAAAAAAAAGAGCGTTGATATTACAAAAATATACCACAGGTTGCTTTTTCAGACCAATTGATTACCCGCGCATCAATTGCTGTCCCTTGCCAGCCGCGGTAAGTTGAGTCTGGCATTCTGCCAGCCTTTCTTTGGAACAGATATTTTGACCCGAATTCCCACACTCGAAACGAAGCGGCTGATCCTGCGCGCCCCACAGGACAGCGATACAGCCGCCTACCAGAAGTTCTATGCGGACGCGGAGGCGTCAAAGTTCTACGGCGGTCCGAAGACGCCCTTGGATGCCTGGAACAAACTCGCCCGGGATCTGGGGCATTGGGGCCTGCGCGGTTATGGCATGTGGGTTATTGAGGAACGCGAGAGCGGCACAGTCATCGGCGGGTGTGGACTGCTCTGGCCGAACGGCTGGCCACGCCCGGAATTGACCTGGTGGATCGCTGCAGAAGCCCGGCAAAAAGGTTTTGCCAAGGAAGCCTCCCGCGCCGCGATAGACTTCGGTTATGACGTGCTGAAGTGGGATCTTGTCCAAACGCACATGAACGACGCGAACCTGGCTGCAAAAGCACTGGTTCTGTCTCTCGGTGGCGAGGTTTTTGCCCGCGAAACCTTCCCCGACGGCCTGAGCCGCGACGTCTACAAACTGCCGCGGGCCATCGCCTCGTCCCACTAAAGCCAGCGTGGACACGACGTCATTCCGACGGGGATGCAGGCCGGTGCAGGCCCGCTTTCCTGCGGCCTTCTGGCACAGCTCGGGATTGATGTGGATCAATAGACGCACTGCACGGCCTTGCTATTCAGATTGCAGGTAACCACTCCGGTTCCCCTTAGAAACAGTCTGAAATTAAATGCTGGATTTCCGTTCGCCACCGCAGCTCAGCGGTGCATTTGTGGCGGGTCTGCCGCTCCACCTCTTGCCGACCCACCCCATCGCCTGGTTCTTGCAACGCACAGCCGCCGCTTTCTGCCGATTACACCCGGGTGTCCCGGAGCGACTGTCAGACTACGCAGGTCGCCGCCTCTACTTGGATCCCGGTGATCTGCCGATCGCGTTCATCCTGACCCTGACCAGCGACACGCCCCGGATTACCGTCGTCACCGAACAAGCATCTTCGACGGAAAACCTCGACGCGAGCGTGAGGGGCACCCTCGCCAATCTCACCGCGTTGCTGGAAGGGGAAGTCGACGGAGATGCGCTCTTCTTCTCCAGACACCTGCAGATCACCGGCGACATGGAGCTGGTGCTGGCCTTGCGCAATGCGCTCGATGATGCCCAGGTCGATCTGCGCGAGGTCATTGGCGAAACCTTCGGGCGCGCCGCACCCTTTGGACAGACGGCTCTGAACGCCGCACTTGGCGTAACCGCGCAGCTGGACCATGGCGTGTCGCTGGTCAGTCGTGCGGTGACGGCAACAACTCAGGAACAGCTGGAGCGCCAGACCGCAGAGATCGAGAAACTGCGCGCAGAGGTCCGGGAGCTGCGCGGACAGCGGCGCCGAACAGGCACACGGCATCAAAGAGAGAGTGCATCATGACCTTGCCACGACTGGAGCTGGTCTGTCCGGCAGGCACGCCGTCGGCGCTGGAAGCCGCGGTCGATGCCGGTGCCGATACCGTCTATCTCGGGTTTCGGGACGCCACCAACGCCCGAAACTTCCCCGGCCTCAATTTCAGCCGGAAGGAACTCGAGACCTCTCTGAACTATGCGCACACGCGCGGCAGCAAGGTCTACCTTGCGATCAACAGCTTTCCACAGGCCGGTAACGAAGCCCCCTGGCGTCAGGCGGTGGACGATGCGGCCAGACTGGGAGTCGACGCCATCATCGTCTCGGATATCGGTGTCCTCGACTACGCAACGCAGACCCATCCCGATCTGCGGCGTCACCTCTCCGTCCAGGCCTCGGCAGCGCATCCCCTGGCCCTCGCATACTATCACCGCAACTTCGGCATCACCCGGGCGGTCCTGCCACGTGTTCTCACGGTTCCTCAGATCAAGGAGATCACTGCGACCGCGCCGGTTGAGACGGAAGTCTTCGTCTACGGCGGCATGTGTCCGATGGCCGAGGGCCGCTGCGCCCTCTCCTCCTACGCGACGGGTCGGTCTCCCAACACCGCCGGTGTCTGCTCGCCCGCCAGCCATGTCCGCTATGTCCCCGAAGGAGAACGGGTCCAGGTGCGTCTTGGCGACTTCACCATCAACCGCTTTGAACCGGGTGAAGCGTCGGGATATCCCACGCTCTGCAAGGGACGCTTCAAAGTGCGCGACCACGCCAGCTACCTCTTCGAGGATCCGGTCAGCCTTGATGCGAGACCACTGATCCCCGAATTGGCGGCCGCGGGGGTGAAAGCCCTGAAGATCGAAGGCCGCCAGCGGGGCCGCGCCTACATTGCACAGGTGGTCAGCGCTCTGCGTCAGGCCGTGGAAGATGCTGCGGCAGGCCGCGCTCCGGATACCGCCTCCCTGGCTTCACTCAGCGAAGGTGGCCGGGGCACCGGTGGCGCTTACAGAAAGGACTGGCGATGAACGCGCTCTTGACCCTGGGCCCCCTGCTCTATCACTGGCCAACGGATGACTGGCGCGATTTCTATTTCCGTATCGCCGACGAAGCCCCGGTCGCAAGCGTCTGCCTTGGCGAGGTCGTCTGCCCCAAGCGCGCGCCTTTTACCTTTCCACATTACGAAGAGGTTATCGATCGCCTTCAGGCGGCGGGCAAGGAAGTGGTGCTCTCGACCCCCGCTCTGATCACCGACCAGCGCGATCTAGCGCTCGTGAAGGATGCGGTCGAGCTGGGTGTCGGACTGGTCGAAGCCAACGACGTCGCCGCGCTGCCGCTGCTCACCGGCAGGCCTCACGTGATCGGGCCCTACATCAACCTCTACAATGAATCCACGCTTGCCCGCTTTGCCGTCGATGGTGCTGTCCGTGCGACGTTACCCATTGAGCTTCCCGCCGCTTCCATCGCCAGACTGGCCGAAGACGAGGCAATGGAGATCGAAGTTCAGGTCTTCGGACGCTGGTCGCTCGCCATATCGGCCCGCTGCTACCACGCCCGCGCTTACGGGCGCACCAAGGACGGCTGCCTCTATGCCTGTGGGGCAGACCGGGACGGCTTATCGGTCGAAACCCTGGATGACGAGGCGTTCCTGGTGGTGAACGGCGTACAGACCCAATCCGCCTCCTACGGCTGCCTTGTGGCAGAACTCGATAGCTTAAGGGCCTTTGGCGTCCGCCGTTTCCGCCTCGCGCCGCAGGACGTGGATATGGTCGAGGTCGCCAAGCTCTTTAAAGAGCGTCTGGATGGCCGGGTCGACAGCGAGGAAGCCACCCGAGCCCTGGCACAGCTCTCAGGAGGCATCGCGCTCTCCAACGGCTTCTTTCATGGCCGCGAGGGGGCGGAGTTCGTCTAGACCAGACCTGCTCCAAACAGCGGAAAGCCGACTAGACGCATGGACAGCTGATTGACCTTGCTCCGCCGGATCGGGTACTCACAGACATGCGCCTGCCAGAGCCCCCGCGCCGCGCAGAGTCCGCTTGAGTTGCCTCAATCCCCCGCCTCCTGGAACTGGAAAATGACCTTGCGAGCAGAGTTTTATTGGGATTACCGCACCAGAGCGATGAATCTCCGGGCCGGACAAGGTGGAAAGAGGTGAAGGATTCCGATCTCTTCGGTATCTGGTTACGGGTCGGCGCAACGCTCTTCTTCACCCTGATGCTTGTCTGCGTAAAGCTGACGGCTGACGCTGTTCCAACCGGACAGGTGGTGTTTTACCGCAGCGCCGTCGCGCTCATCCCGCTGGTCATCTTCCTCTGGTGGAGTGGCGATTTTCCGGGGGGCCTGAAGACCCGGCGCCCCTTTCGCCACATCCTGCGCTGTCTGCTGGGCTGCACGGCGATGTTTACGTCCTTCGCCTCACTGAAGTACCTGCCGATCGCCGAGGCTACGGTCATCGGCTATCTCACACCTGTTATCACCGTGCTTCTGGCAAAATGGCTGCTGCAGGAGCAGGTCACACCGGCCCGTTGGATCAGCGTTGGTATCGGTTTTTCCGGTGTGCTGATCCTGGTTCTGCCCGATTTGCTGGGGATCTCACCGGATAGCGCTTATCTGACCGGGGTGCTGCTGGGCCTGCTGACCGCCGTCCTCACCGCGGGCGCGAAGATCCAGATACGGTCTTTGGCGCAGACGGAAAATGCCGGCGCGATCGCCTTTTATTTCGCCCTGACCTGCGCTGTGGCGGGCGGCGCAACGCTGCTCGGTGGATGGGCAAACGTCACGCCTCTCCAGTTTGCCCTGCTTTGCGGCTCGGGCATTGCCGGTGGGATCGCTCATATCCTGATGACCCTGGGCTACAAGTACTGCGATGCCTCCAGGCTGGCCGGACTGGAGTATCTCTCCCTGATTTTCGCGGTCACGGCAGACGCTGTGCTGTTCGGGATTGTACCCGGTATCGCTTTCTATATCTGCGCAACTATGATCCTCGCCGCTGCCTTCCTGGTTATATTCCGGGATCGGAGAATGAAACCCTCCTGAGAAAACCAAGACACGAGCGTAACGAACTATGAGGGTTCGAATTCGGTGAGAATTGACTTTATGCTGCACGCTGCAGAGCGCGGCAGCATTGGAGGAAAGCTCCCAGGACTCTGGGTCAGCTCCTCATTGTACGAACAGATTCATGGACAAAACCTGTGCCCTATTCCGCTAAGGTCTTTAAGCAGTTGGGCGAGCCGGATGGCCTGATTGGGCGTTTGATCCTCAAGTGGCTCAACCGGGTCAATCGCGGCATGAACCGGCTGACCCGACGCCTCCTCGATCTGCAGGAGGGTGACAGGGTTCTCGAAATCGGGTTTGGCGGCGGCGCACTGATCGCAGAGATCCAGACCCATGACCGCTTTTCTCACCTTGTAGGGATCGACATTTCCAGACTTGCGGTCGTGCAGGCCGAAAAGCGGTTTTCCAAAGCGGTGGCACTGGGGTTGCTGGAGTTCAGACAGGCCGGACAAGACGGTCTTCCCTTTCCCAAAGACAGCTTCTCCAAGGTCTGTTGTGTGAATGTGATCTACTTCTGGCCCGATGTGTCAGCAATGCTCTCTGAGATCTATCGCGTTCTGGAGCCGGGCGGAAAACTGGTCCTCAGCTATTCCGAAGGATCGCCCGACAGGCAAACCAGATTTCCGAGCAAAAGCGTGGAAACATGGCTTTCGCAGCTTGGCTTCCTTCACATCAGCTCGACCACTGGAAAAGACCGGGAGAACGGAGTCTATCACGGCACGGTCGCCATAAAGCCGCAGGATTGCCCGCTCAGTCGGACACCACCACCACATCAAGTGAGTCGCTGATACCGTCGACCTCGACCTCGGGAAGGGTTCGTTTCTCAAGGGCCGGCACATAGCCCTGGGCAAGAGCCAGACGGTAGGTTTCCGAGTCGGCGACAATCCGTGTTCCCGCCTGCTTATTGAATTTCTCCAGCTTGGCAGAGAGGTTCACAGCATCCCCGATTACGGTGTATTCAAGGCGGGTTTCATCCCCGACGGCTCCGAACAGGATCGGACCCGTCGCTACGGAGCCATTGATTTCTGGGCAATACTCACCCGCGGCGATCCGTTCCGCATGCCAGCGTTGCGCCGCAGCGCCGACGTCATCCAGCGCCCGCATGGCATCGGCGGCAAAGGTGTCCGATGGACTGGAGGCCCCGAAGGTCGCCATGATGCCATCGCCCATAAACTTGTCGATGCTGCCGCCGTGTTTCTGGATCAGAGGCACCATGCGCTGCTGGTATTCACCAAGAACGCCCATCACCACGGAAGGTTCCGCCTGACTGGCCATGCGGGTGAAGCCGCGCATATCGAGATTGACGATGGCCGCCTGACGCATCTCGCCGGTTCCCGCAGCCACGCCCTGGTCCGTCGCCGTGATCTTGGCGGCGATCTCGGGCGCGAAAAAGCGCGAGAGTTCCTTGGCCGCCAAACCTTCACTGACGGAGCGGACCAGCAACGCCCTTCCCCGGCGCAGAGCCACCGCAAGGATGCCCGCGACGACAAGAATGGAGATAATCTTGTCGAACTCGGCCCCCAGCAGGATCGAGTTCGAGGTCATGTACTGAACGTAATCACGGGTAATCATGGTGTCGGCGGGATCAACCTCGATCACATAGAGGATCAGAATTCCCCAACCGGCAGCCGCCGCAATCCCTGCCAGCATGACGAAGCGGGCCTCGAAACGCAGAGCCCGCAGGGCAATGAAGATGAAGGCGTAGAGCAGCGTCGGGGCCTTGAGATAGAACGAGGCCGGCTGCTCATACTGCAGATGGAAACTCCAAATCAGGACCATCAACAGGGTCATGTCGAAAAAGACCGAGACTGCGAGCGACCAGGACGGCAGGCGGGTTTTATGCGCCCAGATGATACGAATGACCGTCAGCGCAAGGTAAATCGCCAGCGCCCAGGGCACCGGCGCAAAATCCACGTCCTCGGCAAAAACCTTGGGCGAAGCGAAATACAGCACACCAAAGGTGACGACGACGGTCAGCTGCACCCAGCCGATCAGCCGCTCGGTCGCGTCTTCCTGATCGCGGATAGCCTTGCTGACCCGTTCGGGCAGAACCGGTTCACCGGATTTGCGCAACCATTCGATAATTCTCAAGTGATCCGCCTGTTTCGCCTGGAGCCTGACCGTTTTTCGCGGAATCGCAAAAACCTGAATCAGCCTCTTCGTCCTGAAGTTCCTGCAGGTTCGTTCCGGCGTTCGAGATCCCCCGCCAAACGACCCGCCTTCTTCCCAAATGGCCTATGCCGACTTCGAAATTATGCCAACCTAACACTTGAAAGTTGGTTACACATCATAAGGACAATCTAGAATTGGTTCGATATCAGGGAGATTATAACCCATGACTTGATCACCCCGCGTCAGTTTGTCGTGACTTTACGTGACCGCCGGATCCTGGATCGCCAAAACACCCGCCGCTCGGCCCCTTCAGCCGACGGCATCGCAGGTTTTGCGCAGCCAGAAAGCCGATTCAATGGCCTCATCAGGGAGTTCCAGCCCTCCAACCGCCGAAGCAGCAACCTCATCGGCCATTCGGCTGACCGCGAAATGGCAGGCAAAGACAGGCTCCCAGCCGCCGGTTCCGAGCAGAGGAAGCACCCCGAGCTGCTCATTATATCCACGCCAGTCCCAGGAGGCCGGATAGTCATCGGGCAGGAATACGTCATGGATCTGAACCAGCACACCGGCGGGTAGCGCCGGAAGGATCTGACCGAACAACATGTCCACATCGCTGCCGGGCATCAGGATATGGCTGGAATCGATCATCAGGAAATCGCCTGCCTCAAGCTGCCCGAAGAGGTCACTTCCCGCCTCATGCAGCGTCTTGCGGACCAGAGTCACCGGCAGGCTGCCCAGATCAGCCCGCGGCGCGGGATCGATCGCGGTGACCTGCGTATCGAGCCCTCCGTCCGCAATGGCACGGGCTACAAATCGCGTCGAATGTCCGGAACCGACCTCAATAATACGTTTCGGCGCGTGATTTCGCACCAGACTGTAGGCGGTCGCGGCATCCAGGCGCGGAAACCAGGATTGCCGCCAGCGCGGTTGCGGCGGCGCATCGTTTCCAATCTGCTCAAAGTCTGAGGCATAGCGCGTCATCGACGCAAGAAAATCGGCGAAGACCGGACGCGAGCGCTCCAGAAGCCGCTCAATCGCCCCGTAGGAGGCGCGCTCACCGGCATCGGGCAGGCTTTCCGCATAGCGATAGGGAATGAAAAAACCGCGCCGGGCGACGTTAAAGAGCGTCAGCAGGCCAAACCATAAGCGCCGGCGGCGCACACGCCCGGGAAGCTGCTGATTTACTGCCACTGGTGGGATCCTTCACCCATGTGTTTCGGAGAATATGAAAGATCGGGCCGGTGGCCCCAACCTATCTGCAATTTCACGGATGGAGCACCATGCCCTCTTGGGCGACGACGCTCCCGGGTCGGGTTTCTTCGGCCTCTTTCGCAACCTGGTCCATGAAGCTGTCGTCATGGCCGGGGTCATGATGAAAGATGACGAGCTGACGAACGCCGGCGGCATCGCAGAGCCGCGTCCCCTCCTGCCAGGTGGAGTGCCCCCAGTTTTTGAAGCGGGGGAATTCTTCGTCCGTGTAGCTGCTGTCGTAGATCATGATATCGGCATCCTTGACCAACTCCAGGATATTGCGATCAAGCTGGCCTTCGGTATGTTCGGTATCCGTCACGTAACAGATTGATTTTCCACCATATTCCACCCGATAACCGGTCGCGCCGTTAGGATGGTTCAATGGTGCGGTCCGGATACGCACACCCGGCCGGGGCTCGAGAATGTCTCCGGAGTAAAAGTCATGAAAGGTCACGTTGGCCGCAAAGATCTTAGGTGGAACCGGAAAGAGCGGCGCGGTCATGAACTGGCAGAGGACGTCGTGCAAACTGTGTTCCGGCTGCAGGTGACCTGCCCAGTAGCGGATGCGGTTCTGCTTGTTGAAGTTGGGCTTGAAGAAGGGCAACCCGATGATGTGATCGTGGTGCGTGTGGGTCAGGAAGATATCGGCCTCGACCTGCGACATCCTGCAGAGACTCTCGCCAAACGGCCGCAAGCCTGTGCCTGCATCAAAGATCAGCACATGCTCACCGCAACGCACCTCCAGACAGGAGGTGTTGCCGCCGTAACGCTTATGGTCGGGTCCCGGACACGCGATCGAGCCGCGAACCCCCCAGAAGCGGACGTAAAAATCAGAATCTTCGGTCAATGCGACAGTCTTCCTTTCAGCCCTAAGACATATTTAGGCGAGAGGAAGACGCATCCCAAGACAAATCTGGCGAAAATATGGCAATTGCCGAATCAATTCACCTGTGACCCTCAGTTTCCGGGGTTCAGACTATGACCTAAGGCACCAGTCGATAGCCGCCCGGTTCCGTGACCAGGATCTCCGCATTGGAGGGATCGGCTTCGATTTTCTGGCGCAGGCGATAGACGTGTGTCTCCAGCGTGTGGGTGGTCACACCGGCGTTATAGCCCCATACCTCGTTCAGCAGGACATCGCGACCGACGACCTTGCTGCCGTTCCGATAGAGGTATTTCAGGATCGAGGTTTCTTTCTCGGTCAGCCTGACCTTGCGCTGAGTCTCGCCGTGGATCAGTACCTTGGCGCTCGGACGGAAGGTGTAGGGACCGATCGTGAAGACCGCATCTTCACTCTGCTCGTGCTGTCGCAACTGAGCCCGCAGGCGCGCCAGCAGTACACCCAGGCGGAAGGGCTTGGTGACGTAATCGTTTGCACCGGCGTCGAGCCCGAGGATGGTATCCGCATCGGATTCAGCGGCTGTCAGCATGATCACCGGCGACTTCACGCCGTTGCGGCGCAGCAGGCGACAGACCTCACGCCCATCCATATCCGGCAGTCCGACATCCAGAAGGATCGCATCAAAGTGATCGGTTTTGGTGATATCGATCGCTGCGGCACCGTTATCGACCTCAATGGTCTCAAACTCTTCATGCAGGCGCAGCTGTTCGCCCAATGACTGACGGAGTGGATCATCATCATCCACCAGGAGAATCTTTTTACCGACCGCGGCCACCATAGATGACGCCCCTCTGTATTCTTTTTCCTGAGATAACACTGCGCGAGACCCTATTCAAGCAAGCGACGCAGTCAATTCCCATGAATCGACGATCTTTATTCCGGATTACGGCTTCAATGTTGTGGATTTGAAAGTCGAAACTGCGGAAAGCATGAGATTATAGCGTGATTCACGGTGATTGCGTCGGGTTAATTAGGGTCACCACACCAGGGATTCAAAATGTACTGCCAGAAGAAATCATAGCGAGGACCGCCAGATACAAGGGGTGGTCTCTCTCCGCGAGCCTGTCGGCGGCGGAGAAATGATTGTCTCCAGGCAGATCGACGACCTGACACTTCAGACCTTTTTGGTTCCAGGCATCGACATAAGCCCCCTGCTGACGGATGAATTCCGCGGTTTCTTCCGAGCCCACCGCGCAAATCAGCGGGGCCGCCGCAGCCGGCAAATTCGTAACCGGACTGAAGTCATCAACTATTCGTGGGGCGATCTGTAATTCTTCCTGCTGAAAGCTCAGGGCCACGGGTGCCAGATCGTAGACACCCGAGACGGAGCAGCCCCCCTTGATCACCTCTGGCGGCAAGTCGTAGGCCGTTGTCCAGGCCGGATTCATTACCATGGCCGCCAGATGGCCGCCTGCGGAATGGCCGGCTACATAGAGACCGCTTGGATCCAGCGCATAGTCGCCCGCCCGCCGGATCAGCCAGGCAAGACCGCGCTGTACTTGAGACACCATTTGGCCAATGTCGGCGGTTGGGGACAGATCATAGTTCAAGGATGCGAAAGCGATCCCGCGCTCCAGATAAGCGGGCGCGAGGTAGCTGAAGTCCTCCTTGTCCAGAGACTTCCAGTATCCGCCGTGGATGAATGCGAGCAGGAGCGTTTTCCCGCCATTCTGCGCAGCCTCCTCGGGCGTGGGCAGAAAAAGATCCAGTTTCTGGCCCGGCGTGTCGCCGTAAACCAGGTCGCTGTGACAATTGTACGTCTTTCTGACATGCAGGGAGTCCCGCGCCCAGGTGTCAAAATATGTCTGATGTTCCGGCCAGCGGCCGCGCAGGTTCATTTCCCGGTCCAACTGGGCCTGGTCGTACTCCAAAAAGACTTTGCCGCTCATACCACCCCTTCCCTCTTAACTCGATACCACCCGCCAGGCGCCCGACGAACCTGGGCTTTCCCCCTTCGGGTGCGATCCCGGCAATGCTTGTTCCACCGCCGGCGAGCCCCATGTTAAAGGCCTGAGGTAAAGCCCGACAATCGATTACCTGAACCAACTGCCTCTTGACCTGAAGGTCGGGGGGTGAGATGACGCCTTTAAAGCCGGTTGTTTTTTCCCGGCCCAAGAAACCATTCATCAGCTGCCTGCGAACGAAGATGTCTGAATTGGTTGCCAAAAAGCCAGCCCTTGCCGCCAACGCGCTGCAGTCTGTCGACCGCGCGATCGCTGACCTGCGCCGGGGTGCCTGCGTACTTGTCTATACAAGTGACGGCTTCACGGCATTGGTTCAATCAGCCGAGACTCTTTGCGATGAAACGCTCTCGCAGCTCCGCAGCCTGACGTCTGCTTCAACCGGCACAATCGACACTACACCACGCTTGCTCCTGACCGCACGCCGCGCTGCAGCCGTCGGCTTCGAGGAAGCGCGCAGCCTGATCCCGGTCAGCGGTGTCTTTGCGCTGTCGCTCGACAATGATGCGATTGAGGCCAGCACGATCCAGTCGCTTGCCGACCCGACCGACGAGCCGGACTACGATGTCGAGGTTCTGCGCCCGCGTGTCACCCCGGCCCCCGCCGCCTTGAGCGAGAGCGCAATCGATCTGACCAAGCTCGCCCGCCTCCTGCCCGCAGCGATTATCGCGCAGGTCGCTATCGGCACCACTACGGCGGTCAATGATCAGGCTGTGCCTGCCGAATTCATCCGGGATTGGGCACGTCAACAGGACCTGCTGAGTGTCGCCGTTCAGGATATCGCAGACTACCGCTTCAGCGCAGCAAGAGCCCTGACAAAAGTAGCCGCCGCCAGAATCCCGCTCGATCATGCCGAAAACACCCGCGTTGTGGCATTCCGGCCCAACGACGGCGGTATCGAACACCTGGCCCTGGTCATTGGCGAACCCGACCCTGCTGCACCGGTGCTGGTCCGCATGCACTCCGAGTGCTTCACCGGCGATTTGCTGGGTAGCCTGCGCTGTGACTGCGGCGATCAGCTGCGCGGCGCGATCAGGACCATGGGCGAAGCCGGATCCGGCATTCTCCTCTATCTCTCCCAGGAAGGCCGGGGCATCGGTCTGATCAACAAACTCCGTGCCTACGAGCTTCAGGATCGGGGGGCCGATACCGCTGAAGCCAACGAGCAACTGGGCTTCGACGCCGACGAGCGGATTTATCTGCCCGCGGCTGAAATACTGCGCCAGCTTGGTTTCAAGCGTGTCAAACTGCTGACCAACAACCCGGAGAAGGTCAGTGCGCTGTCACGCTTCGGCATTTCAGTCGAAGACCGGGTCGCGCACCATTTTCCGTCGAATGGCCATAACCAGTTTTATCTGGAAACCAAAGCCACGCGCTTCGGCCACTACCTTTAGGATGCCGGCGGCGGGCCGGGACCTTCGTCCTTAATTCCATAAACCTCTAGTGCGCCTGAAACGCCTCGGAGCCGATGTGTTCCAAGAGAGGTCAAGGCAGCGGCCTCGGATCCGAGAGCTGCCGCAAACTTTCCCGATATCAAAAGGTTACGCTCGAGCTGATCGCAAAGCGCCTCAATCCGGCTCGCTTCGTTGACCGCCGCGCCGATCACCGTGAAATCGAGCCGGTCAGCTGCACCCACATTGCCATACATGACGTCACCAAGATGCAAGGCGATATCGAGGGCCATGATCAATTCACCCCGGGATTCAAGCGCGGCATTCAGATCCTCGACCTCCGATAACGCGAGACGCGCAGCCTTAAGAGCCGCACCACAGACTTCCGCCCTGGATTGCCCCTCCTCCAGGGTAAAGGTTGCCAGAAGCCCGTCACCCAGGAACTTCAGCACCTGGCCGCCTTCTTGCTTTACTGCCTGCACGATACAATCGAAGTAGCCGTTGAGACGCTCCACCACAGTTTCCCTGGGCAGCGCGCCTGTTGTCGCGGTGAATCCACGCAGATCGGCAATCAGAATCACTGCATCAATGCTCTCGACAGAACCTCGATTAAACTTCCCGCGCAACACCTGATGTCCCGCGTCCTTGCCGAGATAGGCTTCAACGATGTTGACCGCTACCCCCTGAAGCGAGGCCGACTTGAGAGCCAAAGCGAGGGTCGGCAGGAGCGCCTTAATCCACCTCAGATCCTGATCACTGAAGCCACCGGCAGCCTCTGTGGCGCAGGAGAAGAATATCCCCTCCATCGTCTGGAAATCCTGCTCTTGCGCGAAGATAACTGTGGTGGCGGCATAGTCGGTGTATCCCTGCGCGCGGAGCTCCTCCACCATCGGGAAGGTGACTTTCAAAGGGCGACCGTCCAGCTGACAGCGAACGCTATCGGCGGTACCACTGATCAGGTAGTGGATTGGGCTCTCCAGATAGGTTTGGCCCTCGACCTCGTTATGTGGATGCGCAACCTTCGAAAGACTGTCGTTCGACGCATCCCAGACAAAGCTATGGGCGCCATACTGTGGGTGAAGCGTGCGCAGGCTGATGCTCACCCGGCGCAAGGGGTGTCCTGCATCGCGCAAACGCCTGCAGAAGCCGATGGTGATCTCGTCGAACGACGCTCCACGCAGGCCCTGGTCGATGATCCAGGCGCCGATGTCTTCCTGGTTCTGCATTGTAAATTGCCGACTCTGATATTCTGCCCAAATTCAAGTCTATCGCATTTCCGGTCGCCATTGGACCTGCGGGTACCAATAGCTCCCGATCGGCGGCGAATAGCGGCAAAATCTACCCGGCGGCTTCTGCCGCAGGTCCGTGTGGTTACATCGAAATCCCTTTAAATCAATTACTTACCTCTGGTCCCGTTCTTGCAAACCCTTTTGCCTGGATCACTAAGAGTCTTTTTTTGCCGAGACAGACATGAACCTTGAACGCGCAGACCCTTCGTACACCGCCTGGGACAATGCCATTGTCGCCAAATCCAAAGGCCGGCCGGTAGCAAAGCCGGGAGAACCGGTATCAAATCAGCAGGGCACACCCACGAGCGAGCACGCCCGGCGGACCGAGAAGGCATTCAACGCGGCACTGTCTCACGCCAACGAGCATGAACACGCCTACGATCCATCGCAACGCGGCCAAGACGATGATTCCTTCGGTTTCTGGGACTTTGTCGACATTATCAACCCGCTGCAGCATATCCCTGTTGTCTCAACGCTCTATCGCGACCTGACCGGTGACAGCATCTCGGCACCCGCAAGGATCGCCGGTGGCATGCTTTATGGCGGTCCACTTGGCTTTGCGTCGGCAATCGGCAACGCAATCGTAGAAGAAACCTCTGGGCAGGATGTAGGCGAAATCGCCATGGCAATGGTCTTCGACGAAGAAGCGGCCCCTGAACCCGGCGGAACCGCCGTCGCCTCAACGAACGACGCCCCAGCCGGGACAGCTGAGAGCAGCAACAGCTTAACTCAGCAGGTCGCAGCAACGACGGTGAACGATGCCGCTCGGCCTCCGGAAAACGCCGGTTCTGCAGCCGTCACGCAGATGCAATCCAACAACGCAGCGCTCCAGGCCCTGCTGAAAGACATGGGGCTCAATCAGGCACCCGCACCAACGGCCCCGCCTGGCTCGACCGCGCTGGCAGCAGTCCCTCAAAACCCGGTTGTTGCGACAGCTGCCCCGGCCATTGCCCAGGTAGCTTCAGCCAAAGCATCACCGGAAGAAAAACCAGCCGTTTCCGACCTACAAGCGCAGCGCCAGACCGAACTGCCGAAACAACGCAAGAGCATTCCGATTGATCCGAGCCGATATGTGAACACACGCACTCCAACGGACCCGGTGGCCACCAGTCAGGCGGCTCAAGTAGCTGCAACAAAATCAGTGTTGAGCGATCCCGCACTGACTGCGGCACAGGTGGCGCAAACAAGTGACAGTGAACGCGCGGGCAGCAGCCGAAACAAAGACGAGGACCGGGCAGCCATACAGTCGAGCTTTGCAGACCGCATGCTCGAAGGACTGGACCGCTACCAGTCTATGACCCAGCAACGCAGCGCCCTGCCCGATGTAGGCACCAACGGGACTCCAGGCGCAATTTAGGCCGGTTAGACTGGTAGGCTGGTGGTTGAACCGGCGCGACCACGTCGGATATAACCTCTGCATGGATCTCATCGTCGAACAGACCGCCTCGGGATGGCGCGCACGCTACGGAGCCCGCGCGTTCCGCTGCGCGATAGGTCGGAGCGCCTTGATCGCAGCTGAAGAAAAACAGGAGGGCGACGGCGCAACCCCGATCGGCCGCTGGTCTATGCTCCGGGTGCTATACCGTCCTGACCGGATTCAGAACATCGAGACAGAATTGCCGCTTACCGAGATTACCGCACACGACGGCTGGTGTGACGCGCCCGAAGATCCTTCTTACAATCAACAGGTTACCCTGCCCTACGAGGCAAGTCATGAGAAGCTCCTGCGTGACGATCAGCTCTACGATGCGATTGTAGTCCTGAGCCATAACAGCAACCCCGTCGTGCCGGGCCTTGGCAGCGCCATTTTCCTTCATGTCGCGCGGGAAAACTATGAGCCGACCGAAGGCTGCGTCGCACTCCAGCGGGAGGATCTGCTGTATGTATTACAGGATGTAGACTCCAACAGCGCGGTTTTGATTGCTCCGCCAGAGACTTAACATCTCGGCCACAGTCCAACACCAGATCTGTTCCGGGGTCAGCCCGTTGCGAGCACAGGTCGCTTGCCGAAAATCGCGGACCCGACCCGCACATGGGTCGCGCCGAGGCGAACGGCCTGTTCATAGTCAGCACTCATACCCATGGAAAGCTGAGCGAGATCGGATCTGCGGGCAAGTTCACTCAAAAACGCGAAATGAAGTGCCGGGTTTTCCTCCACAGGAGGAATGCACATCAGTCCAACCACAGGAAGCGCAAGTTCATCTCGTGCCAAGGCCAGAAAGTCCTTCAGGTCCGCCGGCGCAATTCCGGCTTTTTGCTCTTCTTCCCCGGTATTGACCTGAACGAAACAGTCGGGCCGCCGGTCGGCCCGCTGCATCTCACGAGCCAGGGAATGCGCCAGCTTGGGGCGGTCGAGCGTCTGAATTACATCGAACAACGCCACCGCTTCCTTGGTCTTGTTGGTCTGCAACGGACCAATCAAATGGAGCGACAGGTCCGGCCAGGCAACTTTCAGATCAGGAAACTTCCCCTGCGCCTCCTGGACACGATTTTCACCAAAAACGCGTTGGCCGGCATTCAGAGCAGACTCGATCTCGGGAACGCCATAGGTTTTGCTGACGGCCACAAGCGTGACCTCGTCGTTCTGGCGCCTTGAGTCTAAAGCGGACTTCGCGATCCGTTGTTTCACCTCGGCGAGCTTTTCAGGAATGGTGTCGTTCATATTCAGCATTCATGGATGGTACATCAGATTGGCATTGGCAAGTTTATGGTTTCTCTGACCTTGTCTGAGCGGTTCGATATCCTCGATTTTCCTGATCCAAGTGTTACCCGGCTTCGCGAATGAAGCCAATCAATAGCAACCGACGGGGCAAATAAAAAAGGGGAGCGGAAAACCGCTCCCCTTAAATCTAGACGGTCAACTCCTAGAAGTTGAGCTGGATACCGGTCACAACCCAGTAACCGTCGTTGTCGCCGTTTGCGGCGCCAGCGTCATCGTCATCAAAGTCGTTCCAACCAACGGAACCGATGACCTTGATGCCCGGGCCAAGCGCGTAGCTGGCAGCAGCTTCGACAGTTTGCAGTTCTTCATCGCCGCTTCCGGCACCGCCTTCAGCTTCACCGTAGAAGTAAGTGAGCGAAACGCCCCAAGGACCAGTGCCATAGGATGCACCGACGTCAAAGCCCAATCCTTCGTTTGCCCCGGCTTCTTCCTGCTGGGCGTAAGAACCACCAACCGTGAATCCGGCGAAGCCGACGTTCAAACCTGCGCCGAAGACTTCAGGATCGTCCCCACCGGTTGAGTCGTTGCTTGCGAAGCCGTAACGGCCGTATGCAGCAACGTCAAAGCCACCGAAGCTCTCGGTGAAGTTAACACCAACATCGATGCCGTCATGATATTCGGCATTTTCACTCGGTTGCGTGTTGTCGTCTTCACCAGCGTCTGGGGTGTAGGAAATACCACCCTGGAAACCCGAGAAGCGTGGTGTGAAGTAGGTCAGACGGTTTGCATCGTTAACACCCGCATTTTCAACGGAGGTTGAACCAAGCGGTTGCCGGCCGGTGCCTGCATCTGCCTCGAAGGGTACCCAGTCGCCCTGGTCACCGGAGTTGATGCCGATACCTACGTTCGGAGCCGTTACGGACATGATGTAACCGGCAGAGTTCTCGGAACCCATCAGCACGCGACCGAAGTCGCCTTCGATGAAGGCATAGGACTCATCAATCGTGTCGCTTGAAGTGTTGCCTTCGAGCTGAACGTTCACACCGAACTGGATACCGTTGTCCAGAGTGGTCGAACCCTCGAAGATGATTTCCGAGTCAGATTTCTGATCGAAGTGATCGCGGTCGTCAGTGTCGGAAGAACCGTAACCGAAGTACTGCTCCATGTAGCCGCCGACGCCCAACTGGATGGGATCTTCGGCCTGCACTGCAGGTGCCGCCATCATGCCGGCAGCAACAAGTGCAGTGCTTCCAAGAAGGATCTTTTTCATAGAAAGTTAACCCCTAATTTGAGTTACCATTTATTGGTACAGGAAAGCTGTCTTACCTTGCTGGGTTTAAGATCCGAAACATCCCTCACGCGCCCCATGGAAGCAGAGGTATGTCATCGAAGCCGAAGATTAGAATCACACTTATCCCCCTCAGCGTGGAGAAGACGAGTGGAGATTAATCACCCCCCTAAGGGAGTCTACCTTAAGTTGCTTCATTAAGTTGTATTTATGTCTATATGTGATTAATTTGCATCAGTTGAATTTCGTAACCGCAAACCACTTTGGCGAAAAATCTACCAAAAATCATTGATAATTAATGTTTATTTCACAAAGATCACAGAAACAGAAGAACACACACGGCACCACTTTAACGTGTTTTCAGATAGCTTCAGATTTTCGCGACTTGATTTGAAATAATCGCATAGGTAATTCTCTCAATTGGCAGCTTTTTTCCTGTCCGTCTTATTGAGAGCTATACAGAATCGTCTTTTCTGAACTGAGTTAAACCGGACTTTCCAGGACAATTATGTTTTGGAAAGCGATGCCGGATACACAGTCGGAAAACGTATTACAGAAGATGATCGGCCGCTCACGACCGAGGCATATTCGCCCCCCGGGGCCGGTGCTCCGATACCAAGGTGGCAACTTGGGAGAAGCCGCACAGGATGATCCTTGTGCAGCCCCGTTCCAGACAATGAGTGAGAGAAATTTTACAGGAGTTTCAGACGCCCGGAATCATCGAGATACTCAAACCGCGTCAATACTTCCCGATGATCGTCAATGACTCTCTGGATTTCCGCATCGGTAAAGCATGCCAGACCGTCCCCGACACGGCCTCCTCGGAAAAAACGCTCGGCATTTTTTGATCTCTCGATGAAACCTGAGCTCTCTTCCTGTCTGGACAATTCATCAAAAGAACTGAAGCGGATCGCGCGATCCAGTCTTTCTTCCTCAACCTCCATTCCGAGATGCCGGATCGCCTTGGCAAATTCCTGATGAGGATCTCGTTTCATGTCTTCATAGCGCAAGACCAGCGCCGCGAGCTCTTGGTCGTCGACCCAACTCAGGACATGATCGCTCCAACGTCCGAGGTATTGGGTTACAATCGTCTTCTTGTCGCCGGGCAACTTATGCCAGCGGCTATCCAGAGCCTCAATGATCTCGGAAGGATTGCGGCCATAATGGTGCGCGTAAGAAACAGCCACATCCAGCGGGTTCCGAATGACGTAGATCGATGCCTTGGTAACATCTGCCGTGACGGTCCAGGCTGACTTGCGCTGTATCACCGCCTGGTGGGTCTTCACCAGCATGACATCAGCCTTTTGAGCGGCGAGCGCCCGGTGCACCCTCGGTCGGAGAGCATCGATCGTGTCATCATCCAGCGCGGACAAAGGTTTTCCGGAAAGTTTCTCGTAAGGCATCCCCATCATATCGCCGAAGGTCAGCAGATGCGCCTTGTTGATGGGGAAAGGCTCTTTCACATTCATCAGATAGTTTGCGACGAAGAGCCTGAGCCAGGTGTTGCCTGATTTCGGAAACGACGCTAGCCAGACAAGATTTGACATTTACCGGTCCTGACTCTTGGTCCGAGCACAAGAGTTCAGACCAAGTCTCTTCATCTTAAAAAAAAAGGAGCTCATTAAGGAGTACCTGGCCATTAAGTGGTGCTTTTCCAACAGAGACAAGCTGAAAAGCAATGTCAGTGTGGACCGACGGTACGTCCGCGATCAAATTGGCCTTAAGGTCGGGCTGAATAAAAAAATCGGCCGCACAAGAGATCTCGGCGGCACAAAGAAAAAGGGGAGCGGCAAGCCGCTCCCCCAAATCCGTAAGGTAAAACTCTTAGAAGTTGAGTTTGATACCCGTAACGACCCAGTAGCCGTCGTTGTCGCTGTTGCCAGCGCCGGCATCGTCGTCGTCAAAGTCGTTCCAACCAACAGAACCGATGACCTTGATCCCCGGGCCAAGCGCATAGCTGGCAGCTGCTTCAATGGTCTGCAGCTCTTCGTCACCGCCTGCAGCGGAACCCTCAGCTTCACCATTGAAGTAGGTGAGCGAAACGCCCCAAGGGCCAGTGCCGTAAGAAGCGCCAACGTCGAAGGACTGACCTTCGTTCGCGCCGCCTTCTTCTTGCTGAGCGTACGAACCGCCAACCGTGAAGCCAGCGAAGCCGACGTTCAAGCCAACACCGAAGACCTCAGGATCGTCGCCGCCAGGTGCGTCGTTGCTTGCGAAGCCGTAACGACCAAATGCAGCAACATCAAAGCCACCGAAGCTCTCGGTGAAGTTCACACCAAGATCGATACCGTCGTGGTACTCAGCGTTTTCGCTAGGCTGGGAGTTGTCGTCTTCACCCGAATCAGGAGTGTAAGAGATACCGCCCTGCAGGCCGGAGAAACGCGGCGTGAAGTAGGTCAGACGGTTGGCGTCGTTCACAGCAGCGTTCTCGAGCGAAGTTGCGCCCAGAGCTGCACGGAACTGACCGGCGTCGGAATCTACAGGTACCCAGTCGCCCTGGTCACCGGAGTTGATGCCGATACCTACGTTCGGAGCGGAAACGCCCATGATGTAGCCAGCGGAGTTCTCAGAACCCATCAGCACGCGACCGAAGTCGCCTTCGATGAATGCATAGGACTCATCGATCGTGTCGCCGGAAGTGTTACCTTCGAGCTGAACGTTCACACCGAACTGGATACCGTTGTCCAGAGTGGTCGAACCGGAGAAGATGATTTCCGAGTCAGACTTCTGGTCGAAGTGATCACGATCGTCGATGTCGGAAGAACCGTAACCGAAGTACTGCTCCATGTAGCCGCCGACGCCCAACTGGATGGGATCTTCAGCGTGCACTGCAGGTGCTACCATCATGCCGGCAGCGACGAGAGCAGTGCTTCCAAGAAGGATCTTTTTCATAGAAAGTTAACCCCTAATTTGAGTTACCAATTTGGTAAACATAATTTTGTCTTGCTGAGGTTATGATCCTCATCCCGATACCCAACCTGAGGAAACAACACCAAGCTAATGAATCTAAGGATCAAAACCACAACAACGACCTCCACCAACCGGCGAAGACGAGCGGAGATTAGCCGAAACGGTTAATTGGTCAACTCGAACTCGTAAGATGACGTGACATTTTCGCAATGCTGTGGCGGTTTTGCCACAGGTGATTTTGCCACGATAGAGCTTCAGGCATGAGCCTTAGTCAAAAAAACACGCAGAAACCCTGGAGTTATCGACCGTCCCAGCGCCTGTTGTTTCAGTGTTGCACAGAAACACTCTCGCAGGAGACACATTGCACAATCCGTCAGATTCAAAGCCTCAGGACGGAAAAAAGGGGCGGCATAAGCCACCCCTTTTCAGATTTAACACCCAGCTTCAGCAATATCCCCAGAGCAAACTCAATCTAGGTTACCGTCGCTTTCGGTCTTGGGCTTCGGGCTGAACTCCCAAAGATTTTGTACAGCGCAATTGCGCGTTAGAACGACAGCTGGATACCCGAAACGACCCAGTAGCCCTCGTTGCTGGCATCGGAACCATCGTTATCGTCGTCGAACTCATTGTAGCCGACCGAACCGATCACCTTGATACCCGGCCCCAAAGCATAGCTGGCTGCAACTTCAACCGTGGAGATTTCCTCGTCGCCACTTGCCGTCGTGTCACCTTCGGCTTCACCTTCAAAGTAGGTGACAGAGACCGCCCAGGGCCCCGTGCCGTAAGAAGCACCTACATCGAAGGACTGACCTTCGTTTGCGCCTGCATCATCCTGATTGGCATATGAGCCACCAACCGTGAAGCCTGCATATCCAATACTCAATCCGGTACTGAAGACCTCCGGATCGTCGCCACCCGGTGCATCGTTTGATGCAATGCCGTAGCGACCGTATGTGGATACGTCAAACCCACCAAAGCTTTCGGTGAAGTTCAGGCCAAAGTCGATGCCATCATGAAAGGAGGCGTTCTCACTCGGCTGCGTGTTGTCGTCTTCTTCGGCGTCAGGCGTATAGGTGATACCGCCCTGCAGACCCGAGAAACGCGGCGTGAAGTACGTCAGACGATTGACATCGTTCACAGCGTTGTTCTCAACGAAGGTCGATCCCAGCGTACCGCGGAAGAAACCCGCCTCATTATCAATTGGAACCCAGTCGATCTGGTCGCCGGTGTTGATGCCGATACCGACATTCGGTGCCGCGACAGACATCAGGTAACCGGCCGAGTTCTCGGAACCCAATAGTACGCGCCCGAAGTCGCCTTCGATGAAGGCATAGGATTCGTCGATCGTGTCACCGGAAGTATTACCTTCGAGCTGAACGTTCACACCGAACTGAATGCCGTTATCCAGCGTGGTTGACCCGGAGAAGATGATCTCGGAGTCGGACTTTTGATCAAAGTGATCTCTATCATCGATGTCTGACGAAGCGTATCCGAAATACTGCTCCATAAAACCACCGACACCCAGCTTAATGGGCTCTTCCGCCTGCACGCCAGGCGCGACCAGCATGCCGGCAGCGACAAGCGCAGTACCGCCAAGAAGTCTGTTCTTCATAAAATTACCCCTAGATCGAGTTACCGCAACATTGCGTAAAACACTCTGATGATTGGATATTCTTGCCAAAAGCACAGCCATTCCGCCCCAAGAAGCGTTTCAGCACGCCACGTTCAGCAAAAACCCCGGCAATCACACAAAATGATCACCGTTCTCACCCCAAGTTAATCCGACTCTTGCGATGCGGATCAATCAACTCGGTGTGAAGTCAATCACTTAAGTGTGATACGAAGATCTGAGTTCAAGCGTAGATCTGAAAATTCCAATGGCGCCGAAGCCCGAGTTAACGCCCTCAAGCGAAGAAAATTCGCGGCTCCATCCGGTGATACCGCCAATTCACGCGCCCACACCCCGGGACCTCGGCATGAATTGTCCCGTAACAAATTGTCATAGCAGCAAAATTCTGAGATTAACGTCAGAGGAGTTTGCGCCCTTTGATCCAAAGGCAACCGCCTTGTCATAGGGTAGAGGACAGATCCGCAGCGACTCCAGAGTTCGCGCATCGCGTGCAATAGCCCCGGTGCACCTGCCGATTACAACAGTCGCCAAAGCCTCGATTAGAATGAAAGGGCGATCCCCGACACCACCCAGTAGCCCTCATTGCTGGCGTCCGAGCCATCGTCGTCATCGTCGAACTCATTGTAACCGACGGAACCGATCACCTTTATTCCTGGCCCGAGGGCATAACTTGCCGCCACCTCGACCGTAGAAACTTCTTCGTCACCCGATGCGCCCGTATCGCCTTCGGCCTCGCCCTCGAAGTAGGTGATAGAAACACCCCAGGGCCCTGTTTCATAGGATGCGCCGATGTCGAAGGCCTGCCCTTCGTTCGCCCCTGCTTCGTCCTGGTTGGCGTAGGAGCCACCCACGGTAAAACCAGCGTAGCCGAGGCTCATACCCGTACTTACGACTGAGGGATCATCTCCCCCTGTTGCATCGTTGGAAGCCATCCCGTAACGGCCAAAAGCCCGGACATCGAAATCACCCAGAATCTCCCTGAATTTGACGGCGACGTCGATACCGTCATGGAACGCGGCATTTTCGCTTGGCTGGGTGTTGTCGTCTTCGCCGGCATCGGGCGTATAGGACAGGCCAGCCTGAAAACCGGCAAAAATCGGCGTGAAATACGTTAAACGATTCGCATCGTTGACGGCGGCATTTTCAACAAAGGTCGAGCCCAGAGGCGCACGCACAAAAGTCGCATCGCTGGTGATCAGCACCCAATCGGCCTGATCGCCCGTGTTGATGCCGATTCCGACGTTTGGTGCCGCGACGGACATCAGGTAGCCGGCAGTGTTCTCCGACCCCAGTAACACACGACCAAAATCGCCCTCGATAAAAGCAAAGGACTCATCGATTGTATCGCCTGATGTGTTGCCCTCGAGTTGAACGTTCACACCAAACTGGATGCCGTTGTCCAGGGTGGTCGATCCGCTGAAAATTATCTCGGAATCCGACTTCTGATCGAAGTGATCGCGATCATCAATGTCGGACGCGGCATATCCGAAATACTGCTCCATAAAACCGCCGACACTGAGTTGTATCGGATCCTCTGCCAGCGCAGGCGGTGCCGCGAGCATTCCGGCAGCGATAAGGGCCGTCGTGTTGAGAAGCCTGTATTTCATCCTGAATTCCCTCCGGAAATTTTCGGCGCCGGCGAATGGCAAACTGCGATTTGGCTTACGTGGCAGAAGTTTCCCTATAGCGGCCAGAACGTTAGACCTCAGAAGCACCATTCAACGTGAACTACAAAACAATAGCATAAAATTCACGTTTTGCGATCATCTCTTTTGCTGTGCAAGTGAGGACCCGTCTCTCTAAGTACACCGTGAACCTACTTTTATTTCAAAACCTTAAAGATCGAGCATGCCAGATTCTTCAGGTTGATCCGTTGCGCGTTGGGAGCCCTCATATCAGCTCAGCTGGGCAGTTGGGGCCAAAAGAGACGAAACAAACGCGGCGGATAGCTCAACCAAGCTTTCTTGACCTTCAATGAGCGCCGTGGTTTAAACGATTCCTTAAGCTCACCAGCTCGAAATTTATTGAAGGACTCAAGGAAAAGTCATGCCCAAAGCAACTCAAGCACCCTCCGGCTCTCGGATATTTGCGGCAGTTGCAGCAGGTCTTTTTCTGCTGTCCACGGCAGCTTGCCAATATGCCGATCCGGATACAGCATATCCGCGCAGCCGAGGTGACAAGGGTGGCGGGACTTATGAACCCCGCGAGAGCGTCTTCGGTGGCGACGGTTTACAGCTCTTCGGGGGCTCCGACGATAGTCCCCAGGGAGGCGGCGGCAGCGGTATCGGAGTAAACAGCTTCCTCTGGCGTGCTTCGCTCGACACGATTTCCTTCATGCCATTGGCGTCTGCCGATCCTTTCGGTGGTGTCATCATCACCGACTGGTACTCACCGCCGGAGACCAAGGCTGAACGCATGAAGCTGAATGTCTTTATCCTGGGTAGAGATCTCCGCGCCGACGGGATCCGCGCCTCCGTCTTCAGGCAGGTCCAGAACGGCAGTGGCGCCTGGGTTGATGCGGATGTGCGTACCGAAACCTCGGCCGATCTCGAAAACGCGATCCTTACCAGGGCACGCCAACTCCGCATTGCATCCATCCAGTAGCCGCTTACGCGGGTCCGGCCTTTCGATGCCGCGTCCGGTGCATCCGAGAGAGGGCAAAGGCCAGGCGTTTATCGCCCCGGCCCGTCTCTCAGCAGGAACCGCAAGATTCAAAGCCTTCTCCAAAAGCTGTAGCTTTCGATGCAACCGGTTGCTCAACGGAGCATGAATTGCAAAAAGCAAACCAACAGATAGATCAATGACCCGCTATAACGCCAAGGAAACCGAGATCAAATGGCAGCGCGCCTGGGATGACGCCGCGTGCTTTACCGTCACGGAAGACCGCTCAAAACCCAAATATTATGTCCTTGAAATGTTCCCCTACCCCTCCGGGCGCATTCACATGGGACATGTGCGCAACTACACGATTGGCGATGTGATTGCCCGGTACAAGCGCGCCCGCGGCTTCAACGTTCTGCACCCCATGGGTTGGGATGCCTTCGGCTTGCCGGCGGAGAATGCGGCGATCGAAAAGAAGGTTCCGCCGGGGGACTGGACCTACGAAAATATCGCGATCATGCGCGACCAGCTGAAGACCATGGGTCTGTCGCTGGACTGGTCTCGTGAAATCGCAACCTGCCATCCCGGCTACTACCGTCATGAACAGAAAATGTTCCTGGATTTCCTGAAGGCCGGTCTGGTCTATCGCAAGGAATCCTGGGTCAACTGGGATCCGGTGGATCACACGGTTCTGGCCAACGAACAGGTTATTGACGGCCGGGGTTGGCGCTCCAACGCTTTGGTCGAAAAACGCAAATTGCCCCAGTGGGTGTTCAAGATTACAGAGTTCGCCGACGAGCTTCTGGAGGACCTGAATACTCTGGAGCGCTGGCCGGAAAAAGTGCGCGTGATGCAGCATAACTGGATCGGCCGCTCCGAAGGCGCACGTGTCCGTTTCCTCTTCACAAACGCCGCTGCAACTGGCGCGACAAGCGAAATCGAGGTCTTCACCACCCGTCCCGATACCCTGTTCGGCGCCTCTTTCTGCGCGCTCTCACCCAATCATCCGCTCGTTACTGATCTTTGCGCCCAGAATGAAGATGCAAAGGCCTTCGTTGCCGAATGCAATCGACTGGGCACAAGCGAAGAAGCAATCGAAAAGGCCGAGAAGCTTGGCTACGACACCGGACTAAAGGTCCGGCATCCCCTGGCGCCGGAAATCGAGCTGCCGGTCTTTATCGCCAATTTCGTTCTGATGGAGTATGGAACCGGCGCGATTTTCGGCTGTCCGGCGCACGATCAGCGCGACCTTGATTTCGCCCGGAAATACAACTTAAGCGTCACACCCGTTGTCTTGCCTCCCTCCGAAGATCCGGCCGATTTTGCGGTTGGAAACGAGGCCTATACCGGTGAAGGCAGCATCTTCAACTCACGTTTCCTGGATGGTCTGGGGGTGGAAGATGCCAAGCGGCGTGCGATTGAGGAGCTTGAATCCCTGGAGGCCGGGACCGGTACCGTCCAGTTCCGCCTGCGCGACTGGGGGGTCTCCCGACAGCGCTATTGGGGCTGCCCGATTCCCGTCATCCACTGCGATGACTGCGGGGTCGTTCCGGTACCGGAATCAAGTTTGCCGGTCGAGCTTCCAGACGACGTTTCCTTCGATAAGCCCGGCAACCCGCTGGACCATCATCCCAGCTGGAAACACACGAACTGCCCGTCTTGCGGCAAAGCAGCAGTACGTGAAACCGACACATTCGATACCTTTACTGAATCTTCCTGGTACTTCGCGCGCTTCTGCTCGCCACGCGCCGAAACTGCGATGGATAAAGACGCCGTCGACTATTGGCTGCCCGTCGATCAGTACATCGGTGGTGTAGAGCATGCTGTCTTGCATCTGCTCTATTCCCGCTTCTTTACGAGAGCATTGAAGCGCTGCGGCTACCTGGACCTTGATGAGCCCTTCGAAGGCCTGTTTACCCAGGGCATGGTCTGCCATGAAACCTACCAGGATCAGGCAGGCAACTGGCTGCAGCCGACAGAATTGCGCCGGGATGACGCGGGAAAACCGGTCACCGCCTCCGGCAGCCCGATTTCCATCGGCCGCTCCATCAAAATGAGCAAGTCGAAGAAGAACACGATCGATCCTGCCGAAATTATCAGTACTTACGGCGCCGACACGGCCCGCTGGTTCATGCTGTCAGATAGTCCGCCCGAGAGAGATATGGAATGGACGGAAGCAGGTGTTGAAGGTGCCTGGCGCTTTGTGCAGCGCCTGTGGAGGTTGATTACCGAGGACGTAGACGCCCTGCCGGCGAAAACCGCGGCGTCGCCGTCGGAACTGAACGCCAAGGCAGTCGAGCTGCGACGCGCAACACATAAAACCATCACCGATGTGACTGACGCGATTGAACAGTTCAGGTTTAACCGGGCCGTCGCAAAGCTCTATGAACTGACCAACAGCCTGACGAACAACCAGAATCGCGACGCGGACATGCTTTGGGCACGGCGGGAAGCTTTTGAAGTGCTTGTCAGGCTCTTCGGGCCAATGATGCCACACCTGGCGGAAGAACTCTGGCAACGTCTCGGTCATGAGTCTCTGCTCGTCGATCAGGCCTGGCCCATCGCAGACGACACGCTTACGAAGGAAGAAAGCCTGACACTGCCGGTTCAGGTTAACGGTAAGCTGCGCGCCACCATTTCCGTTGCGGTAGACGAATCCGAAGATGTGATCCGTACTGCTGCGCTGTCAGAAGCAGGCGTCCAGCGTGCTATTGCCGACAAGGAAATTCGCAAGTTCATTGTTGTCAAAAACCGGGTGGTAAATATTGTCGTATAGCATAAGGTCGCAGAGCGGCATGACACGGGACAAAATGCTTACATCACACAGCGCTGTTTCGCAGGCGAAACGAAAGTTAGGGCCCTCGGCCGTGATCATTCTCGGCCTGAGTCTTGCTGGATGCGGCTTTCAGCCTCTGAACAGTTCAAACACAAACCCTGCGGCGGGCGCCAGCGGCGCTCAGATCAGCTCAAATTCAACCCTGAGTGAGCTTTCGGCCATTCGCATAGCACCCCTGTCCGATCGACCGGGTCAGGAAATGCACAATCTGCTCCGGGATCGCCTTAATCCCTCCGGACAACCATCGGCACCAAAATATCAACTCGAGTTGCGCCTCACGGAGTCGATCCGTGAGCTGGCTTTCGAAAGCGATGAAACCGCCACGCGGGCAGATTTGTCGATCACAGCAAACTACCGGCTGCGCCGTGTCGACACGGAAAAGGTTCTGCATACCGGCCGATCGCGCTCGGTCAGCAGCTACAACATCCTGGAGCGGCAGTTCGCATCAACGATTTCAGAATCCGATGCGCGTAGCCGGACCCTGCGCGACATCGCGGATGACATCAGAATACGTCTAGGGGCCTATTTCAGCTCCACAAAAGGGTCGTAAAGACCATCGGCATCGAACCAGACCTGCGGCCCGGGAGAGTTGACGACGCCAGCAGGCTCAAAAGGCTAGAGGAACCCAGGTGAAGATTGCGCCTGCACAAGCCGATAGATTTCTCTCTCAACCCGATCCGGCGGTCCGCGCTGTTCTGATCTTTGGTCAGGATGGTGGAATGGTGCGCGAACGCGCAGAAACCCTCGCAAAAACCGTTGTCGACGATCTGAAAGACCCCTTCCGGCTGGCCGACTTGACCGCTGGCGATCTCAAAGACGATCCCGCACGCCTGAGCGATGAATCGGCGGCAATTTCGATGATGGGCGGTCGCCGCGTTGTCCGCGTGCGCGACGTAAGCGACGCAATCACACCGGTTTGTAAGGATTTTCTGGCGACTCTGGCAGGCGATGCCCTGTTGGTGTTTGAAGCTGGCGACCTTCCCGCACGTTCAAGCTTACGAAAGCTCTTCGAGGCAGACAAAGCCGCGGCAGCAATCGCCTGTTACCGGGATGATCAGCGTTCCCTGCCGGGGGTCATTCAGGCAGGGCTGCGCGAATACGGGCATGGGGTCACACCCGACGCTCTTGGATTTCTCAGTGCAAACCTGGGGGGTGACCGACAGGTGACCCGGCGCGAGCTCGATAAGCTGGCACTCTATAAGGGTCTGGAACCCGGCACGATCGAACTTTCCGATGCAACGGCCTGTATAGGTGATACCGCAGAACTGACCCTGGATGACCTCGCGTTCAGCGTGGCGTCAGGCAAGTTGGCGATGGTCGAACGCATGCTCAGCCGCAGTTTTCTGGAAGGCAGCCATGCCGTCACCATCTTACGGGCGGTCGCGCGGCATTTTCATAAGCTGCAGTTTGTCTCGGGCATGATGGGTCAGGGCCTTCCCCTTGACGACGCCGCCAAAAAACTGCGCCCTCCCCTATTTTGGAAGACAGCAGCAGAATTCAAAAGTCAGGCGAATGCCTGGCCGCAAAGCAAGCTAGCTCGCGCAACAGCGAAGCTTCTGGAGACCGAACGGGAATGCAAGAAAACCGGCGCCCCTGCCCAAACCCTTTGTTCCCGCGCGCTGTTTGAAATTTCCACAGCGAGTCCGCTCAGGCGCCGTAAAAGATAATGACTTCCTGAAAAGACAATTTAATTGTTTAATTTCAAAATGTTAGAATAAGCGCGTCGGTATGACATCCCTACGACCAACGCTACCAAACAACAGTTTGCTCTGGATCCTGATGCCCGCTGTCCCGGCCATTGCACCGCTAAAATCAATTAACTGCGCGGTGTTTAGCCATAGAGAGCCGTTACACTAGATCGAATTCACAGGTACGATAGATCGTCTTCGGCGAGTCTATCTAAACTTGATCTGATCTAAGTATCTGAAAGATCCAGAAATCAGTTCACCGGAACCTGATTTAAGCGGTGAAGCACATCGTCCAGCTGCTCGAGGGTTTCGTAACGGATTGTCAGCGAGCCGCCCTTGCCATAAAACTCGATTGCCACTTCCAGTCCCAGCATGTTCGACAGATCACGCTCGAGCGCGATGGTATCCGCATCCTTTTCAAAAGGTACCGGCCGTGACTCAGCATTCTTGCCGTCGGGACTTGCAACCACGACCTGCTCAACTGACTTTTTCGGCTGATCCGTCTCGCCTGACTTTGACTTTTTAATCAGCCGCTCAGTCTCACGCACACTCAAACCATCGGCAAAAATGCGTTTTGCCAGGGATGTCGGATTGTCAGCACCAATCAAGGCACGTGCATGACCGGCACTCAGTTGGCCGGCGTCGAGAAAGGACTTAACCTCATCCGGGAGCGTGAGAAGCCGAAGAGTGTTGGCAATATGACTTCTGCTTTTACCGACAACACGGCCCAGATCTTCCTGCGTATGGCTAAATTCATCCATAAGCCGCCGATAACCCTCCGCTTCTTCAAGCGGCGAAAGATCCTGGCGCTGCACATTCTCAACGATGGCCACTTCCAGGGCCTGAGAGTCCGTGAAGTCCCTGATAACCACGGGCACTTCGTGCAGAAGCGCTTTCTGGGAAGCACGCCAGCGCCGTTCGCCAGCGATAATCTCATATTCGCTCGCCCGATCAGGATGACGGCGGACAATAATGGGCTGAAGAACACCGTTTTCCCGAATTGAATCCGTGAGCGAGGCCAGCGCTTCATCATCAAAATACTGTCTGGGCTGAAAGCGGTTCGGGTGCAGATGCTCAATCGGGACTTCTTTGGTCGAGCGCACCTTGTCAAGCGAGGCGTAATCCTCATTTTCGTCGCCGAATAACGCTGCAAGCCCACGACCAAGGTTGGTGCGCTTTTCACTGTCCTGTTGATTTTCCTCTGAATTTTCCGCTTCAGAAGGATCTTGGTTGCTCATGATAGGCCGACCTATGAATTTAAGTGTAACAGCGGCGCCGGAGTGCCGAATTCGTTTCCAGGTACAAGATACAATTCTGCTGCTTTAGCGCTCCGCGGACTTCCCTCCTCCGCATTGCCACCAACTGCCGCGACATCCCCGCACGACTGCAGGATTATAGATACATATATGTCAGCGCGGCGGAACTTCCGCTCTCGCGGCACCCATACCGGACGCAAGCGCAGTGCCAAGCCTCTTACTGTTGGCAATCGCAGTTGCCACGGGGTCCTTGACGCCCTGTCCGACGGGAACCACTGGCTTCGGGGTTAGGGTTTTAGGAACCGATATCGCGCCAAGTGAAGCAGCGCTTTCGGGACGAGACATTCTTGCCCCGGATATCACAGAAGAATGCGGCAACCCCGAGCCAGACACGCCGGAGCCCTTCTCACGACGCAGGATTTCGCCTGCTAAACGAATGTAGGATTGAGATCCCGCACACTTCATATCGTACAGCAACACGGGCTTACCGTGTGAAGGCGCTTCTGAAACCCGGACATTACGCGGGATCATTGTCTCATAAACCACATCGCCCAGATGTTTACGCACATCCTCGGCAACCATGTCACACAAGTTGTTGCGGCGATCGAACATCGTCAACACAATACCTTGTATTTCCAGTTTCGGGTTTAGACCACGTTTTACGCGTTCGACGGTGCGCAGAAGATGCGACAATCCTTCGAGGGCGTAAAACTCCGCCTGAAGCGGAACCAGCACAGCATCCGATGCCACGAACGCATTCAACGTCAGTAAGCCCAAAGCCGGCGGGCAATCTATCAAGACATAATCATAGGAGCCAAACAGACTCTCGAGACCATCGCGCAGGCGATACTCACGCCGATCAGCATTGACTAGTTCAAGTTCTGCGCCAGAGAGATCGACACCCGAAGCCACGACCGCCATACCCGGGACCGCAGTATCGATGATCACATCTTTAACGGGCGTCCCATCCATAAGGACATGATAGATGCTGCGTGCACGGCGATCCGGCGCGACACCCAATCCGGTGCTCGCATTGCCCTGCGGGTCCATATCGATAATGAGAACGCGCTTCTTGCAGGCCGCGAGTGCGGTGGCCAAATTGACGGCTGTCGTCGTCTTCCCGACGCCACCCTTTTGGTTTGCAATTGCCAAGACCCTAGGGCCGCTGGATGCCTTTTGATTGGAGGCGTCGTCGTCCGAATTGGCAAGATGTTGTGGCTGCACCTGTCTAGTCCCCTAATTGTAGGGCATCCAACCGCAAAATTTGACCTTCGCTACTAGAGCGGCTGGAGAACCTCTCGACCTGCATACTCCACCTTTTGCCTGCCTGGGTCAATTCTTGTTCGGCGTTTTTCCCCTTGAGCAACAGAAGTTGGCCAGTGGGAAAAGCATCTGAACCAGGTGGTGGGCGCTCAAGACACGTCTGACAGGTAAGAAATGGCCAGGCATAATCGAGCAGATTCTCCAGGGGTGCGAAGGCGCGGGCCGTTATCAGATCAGCTCTAAAAGGCTCTACGTCTTCAATTCTCTTATTATGAACAGTCACTTGGCAATTTGTTGCACGTGCCACTTCTCGCAAGAAAATGCACTTACGCTGATCCGATTCGATGAAGTGAAGCCTCTTTACCCCGAGGATCGCAAGAACCATCCCTGGAAACCCTGCCCCGCTACCAAAATCGACGACAACAGGATCAGCGCCATCGAATGTCGGAGGGATATGTGCAAAAAGTTGCGCGGAATCAAGGAAATGCCGGCGCCATAAATCCTGTAAACTATCGCGACTGACCAGGTTAATGGACCTATTCCACTTCCCCAGCAGTTCAGCGTAGCGCTCCAATCTTGCCAATGTTTCACGTGAAACATCGTCGAAATCCTCGATGAAGGACGCCATTCCATAGGTCACATCAGGCGGCATCTTCAGAAGACTCACCAGGCTTCACATGATTTTCCTTGTTTCGCGACACATCAACGGGCTCAGCCTTTGACACGCCGCGTTTGACATAGCGCAGGAGAGCAACCAAGGCTGCGGGCGTAACCCCAGGCAAACGTCCTGCCGCGCCAAGGGTGGCCGGTTTACTCTTTGCAAGAATCTGGACAACCTCATTGGAGAGACTTGGAACGAGTGCATAGTCCAGAGAGTCACCTAACAAGAGTGCTTCGTCACGTCGGAAGGCTCGTATATCTGCGTCCTGCCGCTCGATGTACCCTGCGTAACGTGCTTCTATTTCAAGCTGCGTTGCAATATCAGGCGAAATAGTCTCGTCAAGTTCAGGCCATACTCGGGAAAGCACCTGCAGATCCACGTTCGGATAACGCAAGAGGTCAAAGGCTGAGCGACGCACGCCATCCATGTTCACCTTGATCCCTTCTTTTGCCAAAAGGTTCGGCGTCGCCGTTCGCTCACTCAGTGCGTTCTGCCCCAAAGCCAAGGCTGCGATTTTCTCTTCGAACGCAGCGGTCCGTACTTTTCCAACACAACCAAGTCCAATACCGATTGCCGTCAGTCTCTGGTCTGCGTTGTCGGCTCGCAGACGCAGCCGATACTCTGCCCTTGATGTGAACATGCGATATGGCTCATTAACACCACGGGTGACCAAATCATCGATCATAACCCCAATATATGCGTCTGCCCTGTCAAAGAAGATCTCGTCATCTTCAGAAGCTGCCTGCGCAGCTGAACCAATTTGACCCGCTTTCCTGGCCGCATTTAATCCTGCAACAAGCCCCTGCGCAGCCGCTTCCTCGTATCCAGTCGTGCCGTTTATCTGCCCGGCAAGATAGAGTCCTGGCATCTTTCGCGTTTCGAGCGACCGCCGCAGTTCTCTCGGGTCGATGTAGTCGTACTCGATGGCGTATCCGGCCTGAAGCATCTTCGCCTGCTCTAAGCCGGGAATTGTCGTCAGCAATGCCAACTGAACTTCGGTAGGGAGGGAGGTGGAAATTCCATTAGGATAAACCGTCGGATCGTCCAGGCCCTCGGGCTCCAAAAAGATCTGGTGCCGGTCTCTATCGGCAAAGCGTACCACCTTGTCCTCTATGGAAGGACAATAACGAGGGCCTGTGGACTCAATCTGGCCGGAATAGATCGGCGCGCGATCCAGGTTGGCGCGGATCAGATCATGACCTGCAGGCGAGGTGTAGGTGATGTGGCACTCAACCTGTGCCTGAGAGATTTGACGTGTCAATGTCGAAAAGGCTTCTGGTGGGCTATCACCAGGTTGGGCCTGCAGGCCGCTGTAATCAATTGTCCGTCCATCCAATCGAGGCGGCGTGCCGGTTTTTAAACGGCCCAGTGCAAATCCACAGCGATCGAGGGTTTCGGACAATCCCATAGATGGCGCGTCGCCTACCCTTCCAGCGGGCTCAATCGTCTCACCCCGGTGTATAAGTCCGCGCAAAAACGTGCCGGTCGTCAGGATGACGGCGGACGCTTTGATTTCGCGCCCTTCACCCGTCACGACACCGACACAACGACCTGCCTCGTCCGTGATGAGATCCTCGACGGCCGACGCCATGAGTTCGAGGTTAGCCTGCTCCTGCAACAGCCTGAATATGTTTTCACGGTATAAACGCCGATCGGCTTGCGCTCTTGGTCCGCGTACTGCGGGCCCCTTACTCCTGTTCAAAACGCGAAACTGGATTCCCGCGCGATCAATGGCACGCGCCATAATCCCATCAAGGGCATCAATTTCTCGGACCAGATGTCCTTTTCCCAAGCCGCCAATTGCCGGATTGCAGGACATGACGCCTATTGTCTCAAGCTTATGAGTGACAAGAAGCGTGGTCGCACCCATGCGCGCGGACGCAGCAGCAGCCTCGCAACCAGCGTGCCCGCCCCCGACAACAATGACGTCATACTTTGCCATTACGCAATTCCTCAAGGATTCTGCAAAAGACCGGCCCTTGATCCGCAGGACAGTCACAGTCTAACAGACACCTCACAGGTATCCAGGCCGCTTCAGAGAGCAAATATCATCAAAAAATGAAAGTCGCCTCAAGAGATCGATGACCAGCCGAAGACATATCCGCTGCGTGGCCTCTGGCGACAATTCAAGCTTGGTTTAAAACTCTCCGGAAACCAAGCATACACACCCTTCCGTGTGAGATACACAAACCCTGCCCCATGAGCAAGACGACTCTCAGTCTGTTTCTAAATCAAAGCTCTCACACCCTCCTGCCAAAGGCAAACCTACCATTCACAGGGTGCAGAAAACGTCAGAAACCCCGACTTTTGGGGCATTTTTGCTGCCGCATGTTTCACGTGAAACAATTCAGATTCGTCTGACATTACCGGTCATTCCACAGCCATGGCGAGGCACAAGCTGACATAAAATAGCTTTTGAAACAGAGCAGCAGTTTAATAAAATGCGTCGGAACAAACTCTGTTTTTTCACTTTAAATCAATGACTTCTTAAACGTTCACACCTTAACATCAGCTATCTTTTTCGCATCGTAAGGCCTATGAGGACGCACCAGTCCCAACTGAGCGATGTAAATCACGGCGGACAGGACGTTTGACGATGATTACCTACACATTCAATACCGTGTCTAAGTTTCTGCTGATCTTGGCGCCTTTGATTATCGTATCAGGCTGCGCAACGATCGCAGACCCGAGCAACCCTTCATCGCAGGCAGCTGCCAAGATCCAGGCTGAGCCTGCTCCCGAACGCCTGGTTCGTTACTGCCGGCGAATGGCGGAAACCAAAAACCTCCGGATTGCGATCGGGATTTGCGAGCGCGCACTTGCGGCGGCGCCCGAAAATCCAGAACCGGTGATCATCCTGGCTGAAGCGTACCTCGAGGCAGAACATCGCGCCGAGGCGGCAGAGGCATATCGCTTCGCCCTTTCTATTGACGATCAGAGCGGCGAGGCACACTTCGGCCTTGGAAAGCTCTACCTCAGGGATTCGCGGCTTGAAGAAGCCAGACCTCATTTGGAAGCTGTGCTGCGCAATGGAAAGCAGGATCCGGCAATCTTCAACGCCCTGGGTGTTCTCGAAGACCAGTCCGGCAATCATGACTCTGCACAGGCTTTCTATGAAGCTGGTCTGGAGCTGGATCCAAACAACACAGCGCTCGCAAACAACTACGGTGTTTCGGTTCTCCTCAGCAAATCCACTGAAATCGGAGACAACAGTTTTGGTCAATCTCTTCTTCCGGAGCAAAACCTGAGTGAATCGCGGTCTCGCACGGAGCTGCCACAAAAATCTATCTCTGTTGCGGAGAAGAGAATTCTACCGCTACGTCAGCCCACCCAGCCGACCATCTCAAGTATCGCAAGGGCTGAAGTACAAACAGCAGCGACTGTTCCGGCGTTGATGCAGACACCGGACGAGACCCTGTTCAGCTTTTTCGTGGATTCACATTCGAGTGATCCAAGTATGATGGATCCTGTCATTACCCCAGCGCCCGTTCAAATCGTGGATTTTAAGGCACTAGAGACACTCCCCGTCCCTGTCGTGGCTCAAGCGTCAGGAAAAGTTGAAACTGGTGCGCTTCTTGCCCGCGCTTTGTTGGACTACAATCCGCTGCACTCACCTAAGTCTGTAGAACTGAACCACGTGGCCAGCTCTGTTCCTGATGCGGTCGCGCCAAGCAGCAGCAGCGATGTACCTTCAGTTGATCTCGCAACCCTGTATCCCGTTCGTAACCCTTTCTTCCAGTCTAAGACCCAATTGGCGGGAAACCTGAAGAGCAGAAGCGTTCCGAACGATGCAGCACCAACGTCACCTGCCACAAAGGTCCAAATCGCCGAAATTCCACACCTCCCCATTGAGGGGCCGCGTTTCGACCAGATCCCGCAGACAGATACTCAGAATGGAGCTATGCCTTCCGACCTTGTGCCCGAGGAAAGCTTTGAAGGACTGCCGGTTCAAGCAGACTTTCTGATATTTGATGCTCACGACCCAGTTCTGGCTGCGATGATGGCGAATGAGCCCATACCCGGATACATCGTCACTGATGCAAACTTCATCACTGTTGAGACGGGACTGTCGCTTCTTCATTACAACCAGGAGACCGAAAGCAGCTTCGTACACTACAATGTAAGTAAGAGCCACGTCGCGATACATCACGACGGCATAACTGCGCCCGGCGGATCTGAAGTTCAAGAAGATGTGCAGCCAGGCTCGAGAGATCCGGAAACCGAGCCTCTACTCTGGCCCAGCAGTCTTGCGGACCTACATTTGCCGCTCAAAAGACTACCGTCACCTGATCAATCAGGAGAAGCGGTGCTCGCAATGATGCTGTTAAACCGAAGTGTTCTCTCAACGGTTTAGAGCGCTTCGAATATACAGGATCCCAGCGTACGCCCACGCTGGACCTCAATCAAAGATCGGCCGACGAGGACATCCCTGCGTGAATGAACGACCGCCATTGATGCAGATTTCCACCCTATGGCAGCGCAACCTCTACGTCGTTCACACCAAGGGTGGTTTATTTTCCGATACAGAAGTCGCGAAAGACAACGTCCAGAAGATCTTCCACATCGACTCTTCCGGCAATACGGCCGAGCGCGCGCATTGCCAACCTCAAGTCTTCCGCGAGCAACTCCGCATCCTCAGCAATGTCGCCGGTCTGAGCACGACGCAGTGCGGCGAGACAATCCTCGAAGGCGGCTCGGTGTCGGCTTCGGGTGATCACAGCTGCTTCCCCTGCCCCGGCGAGTAAGGTTTCCGCCTTGGATTTCAGAATCGCCGTCAGATCGTCCAGGCCTGATCGTTCAAGCGCGGAGGCAGCGACAATGTCTGCTGCAGCTGCAAAGCGTCCGACCTTGAGATCAGCCATCTCAGGCACGCGGTAGATATCAGATTTATTTAAGACCACTATTGTTGAGCGATCTACCAGATTTAGTGTTTCCGCACCCAGTTCAGGCCATTCCTTGAGATCAAATACCGCCAGTTTTAGATCCGCAGCCTGCGCTCTCGCATGCGCGCGGCGGATTCCTTCAGCTTCAATCGCCGCCTGGGCATCCTCACCGAGCTCCCGAAGACCTGCCGTGTCAGCGAGCGTCATGGGATAGCCGCCAAGGTCCAGATGCACCTCGACCACGTCGCGGGTTGTTCCGGCTGTCTCTGACACAATGGCTGCGTCACGCTTCGCCAAGGCATTTAAAAGGCTCGACTTTCCGGCATTTGGTGCGCCGACAATCGCCACACTCAGGCCATCCCGTAGGCGCTCCCCGATGCCTGCGTCGTCCAGATATTGCGCGAGTTCCGATGCAAGCCCCGAGATATCGGCTTCCAGTTGATCTGCGACGCTCTCCGGAAGATCTTCATCAGGAAAGTCGATCACAGCTTCGATGTGCGCCAATATCTGAACCAGCCGTTGTTTCCAGCTTTCACTCAGGTCGGAGAGTGCACCATCCATCTGACGCAGCGCCTGACGTCGCTGCGCCTCTGTCTCAGCAGCGATCAAATCAGCAAGACCCTCAACCTCCGACAGGTCGAGTTTATCGTTATCAAACGCCCGCCGCGTGAACTCGCCCGCCTCTGCCGGACGAAGTCCTTCCAAACCGCCGAGGGCCTTGACGATACCTGCGACCACTGACCGACCCCCATGCACATGGAGCTCGGCAACATCTTCGCCTGTGAAACTGCCGGGACTGGGAAACCAGAGGACCAGGGCGCGATCGATTTCCGCGCCATCGCCGGGATCATGCAACGACATCAGCCGTGCCATGCGGGGCACGGGCAGCTTTCCCGCCAAAGCCTTAACTGCAGCATCGGCCCGCGGTCCGGATATCCGGAAGACCGCAACGCCCGCAACGCCCGCAGCTGTGGAAAGCGCGAAGATGGTATCGTTCATGTTCGAATGTCCTGAGCGTCAAAGGACGAACTTCAGTACCTGGTGTCCGAAGTCCTCCTGACGATATGTTCCTTATCAGCCGCTGTCAGCGTGTCCACCGCCGTCTGGCATCCATATAGCCTGGCCGAGGTTGCAGGCGCAAAGCGCCAGTTTACCAGGTCGATAACTCTAATCCGGCATGTACCTGGTGTGTCGGAACTGAAGTTTCTCCGCACTAATCCTTAGGCTTGGTACCTGCAGTCATCTGCGACCAGAACATCTTCTGCATCTGCTCAAATCCCTGCATCCCCGCAGGAATCCAGGTCGAAATGAGAGTTTCAGGATCCATTGCGGAAAGATTGTCCATGACGCGTTTCTGCACATCTTCCATCACGGCCTTCTGCAAGGGTGCAACATCCGGCAATCCCAGAAACGCACGGGCCTCTTCAGGCGTACAATCGATATCAACCGAGATCTTCATTCTGCTCAACCTTTCCGACTTTAAATCTCTCAGCAACCTCGCGCGAATCTATCAGACTCCACAAGATATAGTTAGAGCCTCGGGTCTGACCCACAGCAAATCCACCAAAGACAATCACATATAAGCCCCACAAAGTTATGACCCCACGGGTCCAATCTCCTATAGCTTTTCCGCGGTTCCATGGCCATCTTCACCTAAGGACCGGCACCCTCCACGGCTATGAGGTGTTCCTGCACCCTTCTTATGCCCTCAAGGAAGAGTGGCGCCAACTCCGTCCGCGCGCATCAATCGCCGGATAAATACCTGAGAGAACGGGACAAAAATGACTGCAAATCGCCTGGCAAATGAAACCAGTCCGTATCTTTTGCAACATCAGGATAATCCGGTCCACTGGAAGCCATGGGATAAGGAAGCCCTGGAGGAAGCGCAGAGGGAAAACAAACCGATCCTGCTTTCCGTCGGCTATGCAGCCTGCCACTGGTGCCACGTGATGGCTCATGAATCCTTCGAAAACGAGAATATCGCGGCCTTGATGAATCAACACTTCGTCAACATCAAAGTCGATCGCGAAGAACGACCGGATCTCGATAGCATCTATCAGTCCGCGTTGGCTTTACTGGGAGAACACGGCGGCTGGCCCCTGACAATGTTTCTGACTCCAAACGGTGAGCCCTTCTGGGGCGGTACCTATTTCCCGCCGGAGCCACGCTACGGTCGTCCGGGTTTTCCTCAGATCCTGAGTGGCATCGCCGAGGTCTATTCGAAAGAGCCGGACAAGGTTGAGAAAAACGTCGCCGGTTTGGGCAGCGCGCTGGCAAAACTCTCAGATAATCTGAAGGGTGGCCGGGTCTCCCTGACGCAAATAGATGAAATGGCGGAACGGCTCGTGCGGGAATGCGATCCCGTCAACGGCGGTATTGGTCAGGCCCCCAAGTTTCCGCAACCCTCAATCCTCAAGCTATTCTGGCGCGCATGGAAGCGCAGCGGCCAACCCGTCTTCCGGCAGGCGGTGGAACGCGCCCTGACCCGTATGTCCCAGGGTGGTATCTACGATCATCTCGGCGGCGGCTTCGCGCGCTACACAGTCGATGAACGCTGGCTGATCCCACACTTCGAAAAGATGCTCTATGACAACGCCCAACTGATCGATGTTTTGACCTGGGTTTGGCAAGAGTCCGCCCATCCTCTGTTCGAGCAGCGCGTCCGTGAGACTGTCGATTGGCTCTTGCGGGATATGCTGGCCCAGGAAAGCGAGACCAGCGACGGAAAAATCGATGCCTTCGCCTCCACTCTGGATGCCGACAGCGAGGGAGAAGAAGGCAAATTTTATGTCTGGAGCGAAGCCGAGGTCGACGAGGTTTTGCAAGAAGACTCCGCTCCCTTCAAGACGGCCTATGACGTCAGCAGAGGTGGAAACTGGGAAGGCAAAAACATCCTGAACCGGCTCCATGACACTGAATTCCTGTCGGACGCGCAGGAAGCGGACCTGAAGAAAGCCAGAGCCAAGCTTTTCGAACGGCGTAAAGGCCGGATACATCCAGGCTGGGATGACAAGGTCCTGGCCGACTGGAACGGGCTCATGATTGGCGCCCTCGCCCGCGCCGGAGCCGCATTCAAGGAACCCACCTGGACCGCGGCGGCTCAAAAAGCCTTTACGTTCATCTGCGATCACATGATGCCGGAGGGACGCCTGCATCACAGCTGGCGGCGCGGCCATCTGAAACATGCCGCTACGCTGGATGACTATGCCAACCTGAGCGAAGCCGCCCTCGCCCTTTATCAGGTAACCGGGCAATCCGAATACCTGACGCAGGCGGAAAACTGGTGCCAGACGCTCGATCGACACTACTGGGATACGTCCGGAGGCGGCTACTTCTTTACGGCAGACGACGCCAGGGACCTGATTGTCCGGAGTAAATCCGCACATGATAATGCAGTCCCCGCAGGCAACGGCACCATGGTGGCTGTCTTGACCCAGCTTTTTCATCTGACCGGCTCGGATCATTACCGCGAACGTGCGGATCATCTGATCACTTCCTTCACAGGGGAGCTGGATCGAAACTTCTTCCCGCTCTCGACCTTGCTGAACGGCGCCGAGTTCCTGCAATCCGCCCAGCAGATCGTCATTGTGAAGGATCCGGAAAGTGACGAGGGTGAGGCCTTCATTAATGTTCTCCGGAGCCTTTCACTGCCGAATGCAATCCTTCAAATCGTTGGTAGCGGTGATACACTGCCCGAGACCCACCCAGCCCACGGTAAAGGTCTGGTTGACGGCAAACCGGCGGTTTATCTATGCCAAAATCAGAGTTGTTCACTTCCCATGACTGACGCAAACACACTTCGAGCTGCCCTGACAGGCTCCGGCGCATGAGCCAGGAGAGTTCAGACGCGCATGTGCTTGACGAGCTGGAGGTCACCCTTCCCTCTCCCTTTGGGCCCCTGCTCCTGAGGGCCAACGACAATGCCGTCACGCGCTTGACCTGGATAATGGACGACGGTGACGCAGATGACGGTCATCCGAGGATAACTGCGCCTGATAAGAGCGCAAACAGCCCGAGCCAAAAGCTCCTCGCGGGGGCCGTTCAACAGCTTGAAGACTACTTTGACGGCAAGCTCCGGGATTTTGACCTTCCTCTTGCGCCCGCCGGAACGCCTTTCCAACAGCGTGTCTGGCATGAAATGGCGAAGATCCCTTTCGGTGAAACCATGACCTACGGCCAGCTGGCGGATAAATCTGAATCCGTTGCCCGTGCGGTCGGCGGCGCCTGTGGGGCCAACCCCATTCCCATTATCATTCCCTGCCATCGGGTGTTGGGTGGTGGTGGAAAACTTGGTGGTTTTTCAGGTGGCCTTGGCCCGGACAGCAAACGCGCACTGCTGGAACACGAAGGTGTACTGACACCCGGTTTTGCATTCTAGATCGTTCCACGTGAAACATTCCTAGCCGACGACAGATGCCGGTCCGGCGAAACAAGAGCAATAAACACTGTGAGATTTAGGGAGATCAAAAGTTATGCCTGAAATCAACATAAAGAGCTCAGATGGTACATTCAGCGCATATCTAGCGGTGCCGGATGTTCTACCCGCCCCTGCAGTTGTCGTGGCGCAAGAAATTTTCGGCGTCAACCAGGTGATGCGCGACGTCTGTGACTGGCTTGCAGAACTTGGATATCTTGCCTGCTGCCCAGACATCTTCTGGCGCATTGAGCCCGGCATCCAGATCACCGACAAGACCCAGGAGGAATGGAAACGCGCCTTTGAACTCTTCGGACTTTTCGACCCGGACAAGGGGATCGAAGATCTCGGCGCCGTGATCGAACACCTGCGCGCGCATGAAGATTGCACCGGCAAGGTCGGCTCTGTCGGCTTCTGTCTGGGCGGGAAGCTGGCCTATCTCATGGCCTGCCGGACCGATAGTGACTGTAACGTCAGCTACTATGGCGTCGGCCTTGACGAGCTCTTGAACGAAGCCGCCGCAATCTCGAACCCGGTGCTGATGCATATGGCATCACTCGATAAGTTCGTCCCGCCGGAAGCCCAGGCTAAAATCAAAGATGGTCTCATGGAGCATCCACTTGTCGATCTTCATGTCTATGACGACTGTGATCATGCCTTTGCGCGCATTGACGGTGAACACTACGATGCGGCCGCAGCCAAACTGGCCAACGACAGAACAATCGGCTTTCTCAAGGAGAACCTGAGCACATGACCAAGGCAATTCGCATCCATACCCCCGGTGGGCCCGAGGCATTATCTTACGACGACATCGAACTTGCCGCGCCGGGCGAAGGTGAGGTTCAACTCAGGCAGACCGCTATCGGATTGAACTTCATCGATGTCTATCACAGGACAGGGCTCTACCCGATCCCTGACATGCCCGCCGTTATCGGTCTCGAGGCAGCAGGTGTGGTTGAATCAGTCGGTCCTGGTGTCACCGATCTTGTCGCAGGTGACCGGGTCGCTTACGCTAATCCCCCTCTTGGCGCCTACGCTGAAGCCCGGAATATGCCCGCGGATCGGCTGATCAAGGTTCCCGAAGGGATCTCCGACGAGCAGGCGGCCGCGATTATGCTGCAAGGCATGACCGTCGAGTATCTGATCCGCAGAACTTACAACGTAAAGGCCGGAGATACGGTCCTGTTCCATGCCGCCGCAGGCGGTGTCGGCCTCATGGCCTGTCAGTGGCTCAAGCATCTGGGCGCTACCGTCATCGGTACCGTCGGCTCTGATGAAAAAGCAGATTTGGCGAAGGCCAATGGTTGCGACCACACGATCTTGTATAACAAAGAGGATATTGCGGCACGGGTCCGTGAAATCACCGAGGGTGCCGGCGTTCCAGTGGTCTACGATTCCGTCGGTAAGGACACCTTCGATGCTTCCATCAACTCGCTCAGTCCTTTGGGGCTCTTCGTGACTTTCGGTAACGCCTCAGGTCCGGTGCCACCGGTCGATCCGGGATTCCTCGCACAAAAGGGCTCCCTCTTCATGACCCGGCCTACACTGATGACCTATACCGCAAAGCGCGACGATATGGTGAAATCTGCCGAGGCCCTGTTCGATGTGGTTGGTTCCGGCGCGGTGAAAATCGCCATCAACCAGCGTTATCCCCTGGCCGAAGCGGCGCAGGCGCACAGCGATCTAGAGGCCAGAAAAACAACAGGTTCGACAATCCTGCTGCCGTAACAGCGAACAACAGGCAAAGAGAAAGGGCGCTACACTCAGGTATAGCGCCCTTTTCATTTTCTTGGGTACGTTCATGCTCTGCGGCTTAACGTACGGCTGTACGTCCAATCCATCAGCAGATCGTTCCGTTTCCAAAACGTTCCTAAAACATGATTTAAACCAATATCTTACTGGTTCATGGAGTCGAAGAAGTCGGAATTCGACTTGGTCTGCTTGAGCTTGTCGACCAGGAAGTCGATTGAGTCGGTGACACCCATCGGCATCAGGATCCGGCGCAGAACCCACATCTTCGAGAGGGTTCCCTTGTCGACCAGAAGCTCTTCCTTGCGGGTACCGGACTTGCCGATATCGATCGCCGGGAAGGTCCGCTTGTCGGCCAGTTTCCGATCCAGCACGATTTCCGAGTTACCCGTACCCTTGAATTCTTCAAAGATCACTTCGTCCATACGACTGCCGGTATCGATCAGCGCCGTGGAGATAATCGTCAGGCTACCGCCTTCCTCGATATTCCGCGCGGCACCGAAGAAACGCTTGGGGCGCTGCAGCGCGTTGGCATCGACACCACCAGTCAGAACCTTACCGGAACTGGGCACCACGGTGTTGTAGGCACGAGCCAGTCGCGTGATGGAATCAAGCAGAATCACAACGTCTTTCTTGTGCTCGACAAGACGTTTGGCCTTCTCGATTACCATCTCGGTTACTTGAACGTGGCGGTTGGCCGGCTCATCAAAAGTCGAACTTACGACTTCGCCGTTGACCGAACGCGCCATATCCGTGACTTCCTCAGGCCGCTCATCAATCAGCAGCACAATCAGATAGACCTCAGGGTGATTCGAGGCAATCGCATGAGCGATATTCTGCAAAATCATGGTCTTACCGGTGCGCGGCGGGGCGACAATCAAGGCGCGCTGCCCCTTACCAAGCGGAGTCACCAGATCGATGATCCGGGTGGTCATGTCCTTTTTGGTCGGATCGGCGAGCTCCAGGGTCAGCTTTTCGTCCGGATAAAGTGGCGTCAGATTGTCGAAATTGATTCTGTGGCGCGAGTTCTCCGGCGGATCGAAGTTGATCTGATTGACCTTTAGCAGGGCAAAATAACGCTCACCTTCCTTCGGGGAGCGGATCTGTCCTTCAACAGTATCACCGGTGCGCAGGCCAAAACGGCGGACCTGGCTTGGACTTACGTAGATATCGTCGGGCCCCGGCAGATAGTTGGATTCCGGCGCGCGTAGAAAGCCGAAACCGTCCTGCAGCACTTCGAGCACACCGGATCCGTAGATCGGCACGTCGTTTTCAGCCATCTGCTTGAGGATCGCAAACATCATATCCTGCTTACGCAGGTTGCTTGCGTTTTCGATTTCCAGTTCTTCTGCAAAAGCCAGCAGGTCTGCCGGACTTTTGGCTTTCAAATCTTGAAGGTTCATGGGCGTTGAGCCTGATACGAGATAAAGATTAAGGAGGGAACGCGCGACGCGCGGCATTGAGGTGACCCTTAGTCATCTCTCCATGCCGCTGCAGTTCGTCGTCTTGAACAGAGTCAGCCTAATGCGGGGCGATTACTAATTCATGAATTGGGAACGACCCGAACGAATGTCCAGGGCCTAACTTCCGCATTCGATACTGGATGCTCTCAATGAAGTCAAGCGCATGAAGAATAAAATTGCAGAAAATCGAAACCGCTACAGAAAAGCCACAAGGACAGAGTCTCTGAGCTTCAACAACTATTTAGGGTTCTTGCCAGGAACCGCTCTCAACTGATTGGAAGATTGCGTCAATAATACGCATGTTTACAACAGCATCCTCAATCCCACTGGGGGCTTCCCGTCCATTTTTTACGGCATCGACAAAAGCATCCGCCTGCTCGGCATACTGATCAGCTTCCGGAATCGTCTCCAGCTCGGCATCACTGCCGTCGAGCACCGAGCCATCGTACAGGAATAGCCTGCTGGAAGCCCCCTGAGGGGCATTGAAGGGGATTTCGATCTCCAGACGTCCCTGAGTGCCTAAAATCTGGACTCGCTGATAGGGGACCGTCTGTGTCGAAACTGTAAATGCCAGTTGCCGACCCTCCCCGAAGTCCAGAAGCCCGGATGTCAGGCGATCCGTCGCGAAATTAGGGTCTTTATCGATCATCCCGACGACGCGCTCCGGCTCGGCCTCAAAGAAAAAGCGGCCTGCCACAATCGCGTAGCACCCGATATCCATCAGCGCTCCGCCACCGGTTTCGGGTTTGTTGCGGATGTTCTGCGGATCATCGTTGAAATAGGAAAAGGCTACCTGGATCGCTTTGGGTTGACCGATTTTGCCGGACCGCAAGATCTCGCGGCAGCGTAACCATTGGGGATGAAAGCGGACCATAAAAGCTTCCATCACCCGGATACCGTCAGGAATTTCAGATAAACGCGCCGCATCTTCAGCTGTCAGACCGATCGGTTTTTCACAGAGAACATGTTTGCCGGCACGGGCCGCCGCAAGCGTCATCTCAACATGCTGATCGTTCGGCAGGGGATTGTAGATGAACTCGATATTCGGATCCGCAAGCAGGTCTTCATAAGAACCGTAGGCCTGGTCGATCCCAAGCTCGGACGCAGCCGCCCTGGCCTTCGCCAGATCTCGCGAAGCAATCGCGGCGACCCGGCCCAGGCGCGAGGCCTGAATCGCAGGAATAACCTTTTCAACGCCGATTTTTGCGGTGCTCAAGACACCCCAACGCGCTTTTTCCATCTCAATACCTCCCGGGAACAGGACTTTTGTGGCGTGCACCAGTCTTCAGCACGCCGGGATGCTTAGTCTGAATCGTTCAGAATGGTTTCACGACAACGAAAACGACAATGCCGATCATCAAGAGGGTGGGGACCTCGTTCATGTAGCGATAGTAGGTCTCGCTGTGGCGGTTTTCGTCCTTTTCGAACTGTTTCCGCCAGCGCGCCAAAGCCGCATGAATGATCTGCATACCGATCAGAAGGGTCAGTTTGGCGTGAAACCAGGGCTCCGTCCATGCTTCAAGATGAAGAACCAGCAAAATCCCGAACAACCAACTCGAGATCATGGCTGGATTGGTGATCGCCCGTAGAAGGCGGCGTTCCATGACCTTGAAGGTTTCCGACTGGGTAGAACCAGGCTCGGCTGTGCAGTGATAGACGTACAGGCGGGGCAGATAGAGCATGCCCGCCATCCAGGCGATGACACTGATGATATGCAGTGCTTTTACCCAGCCGTAGGCATCGCCCAGAAATCCAGACATTTTGTGTCCCCGATCAGAAAATACCGCTCAATCGACTGTTTTTTCTCACCTCCGGTCAAAACCGGAAATCCAGAATCCACAGGCTGATCCGCGTGTCTCCCTGACCTTAAACCCTGTTCCAACTGGTGGGGCAAGGATCATCCTCGCGACCGGGACAAAGTGAAGCCGATCCATCGAGCGCACCGATCACCCGGCGGGCCAGTCCGTCGATATAGGCCGGTCCGTCATCGACGGTCGGCACGCGGATATAGGCCGGAACCCCTTGATGTTCCGCCAGTTCCCGATATTCGATATCGAGTTCGACCAGGGTTTCCGAATGTTCAGACACAAAAGCAATCGGCACGACAACCAGCGGAACCTTGTCCGCCCCTGCCCGTTCAATCTCGCTATCCGTCGAGGGGCCGATCCATTCCAGCGGCCCGACCCGGCTCTGGTAACAAATCACCCAATCAAGATCGGGTTCGCCCAGCGCCGCAACCACCGCGGCAGCCGACTGTTCAACCTGTTCCTGGTAGGGATCGCCGGCTTCGACAATTTTTTTCGGCAGGCCGTGCGCGGAAAAGAGAACACGGGGTTTTCCAGTCTCCTTGGCGGTCTCCAGCCCTTTTTTCAGAAGCGATACGACTTCTGAGACAAAGCCCGGATCCTCCGGATAGCAACAAACGGTTTTGGTCGGCACCTGCAAGCTAATCTTGGCGGCTGCGCGATCCCAATCCGTGACCGATGATCCGGTTGTCGTCGTGGAAAACTGCGGATAGAGCGGTAACAGCAGAATTTGGTCCGGCCCGTAGTCCTTGACCTGGCGCGCCGCTTCATCACTGAAGGGATGCCAGTAGCGCATCGCGATGAAGACTTTGAAGTCATCATCCGCGCCGGTATTTGCGGATCCACCGGGTTTCAGCGCCGCCTCCAAAGCCTGCGCCTGCACCTTCGTGTTTGGCAGCAACGGCGAACCTCCGCCGAGATTTTCATAAATCTCACGCGCAATCGGCGCCCGGCGCTTCGATATCACCTTGGCCAGTCCCCATCGAAAAGGATTCGGCAGGCGAATAATCGCTGGGTCATTGAAAAGATTGAACAAAAAGGGCTGAACCGCCGCCGGGGTATCAGGCCCTCCAAGATTGAATAGAACGATCGCTGTTTTAGTCATGCTGTGTAAGCTGGCTATTCCACCAGCTTTTGTCTATCCCCGCGCCGCGCAAAGGTTCCGCGGCAATTAGCAGCAGATCTACATCAGCCACGGATCAGCTTCATAAGCTGTTCAACATGCTCTGGCGGTGTTTGCGGAACGATACCATGGCCCAGATTGAACACGAAGGGGCCGCCGGAGAGCGATTCCAGGATGTCCGCGACAGCCTGTTCGAGTGCCTCGCCACCGGCAACCAGCTTGATGGGGTCGAGATTTCCCTGAACCGTGATCTTTGGCTGCAGATGATCGCGTGCCCAACCCAAGGGCACCGTCGTATCCAATCCTAAGCCTTTCGCACCGCTCTCTAAGGCAAAATCCGGATAGGCGAGACCAACACCCCTTGGAAACAAAATCACCGGAATGTCCGGATGAACGGCATTGACTTTGGCGATGATCTTTTTACAGGGCTCAAGGCACCAGCGGCGCAGATCTTTTTCCGGCCAGACACCGGCCCAGGAGTCGAAAAGCTGCAAAACCTCTGCACCGGCTTCGACCTGGCGGATCAGATAGCTTGATGTTGCTTCAACCAAAAGTTCGATCACACGGGCAAAGAGCTCAGGCTGGCTGTAGGCCCAGGTTTTTGCTGTGCTGAAGTCCTTGCTCGAACCGCCTTCCAGCATGTAGCTGGCAACAGTCCAGGGCGCACCGGCAAATCCAATGAGCGCGGTTTCTGCCGGCAGTTCCTGACGCAAACGCCCGATGGTGTCGTAAACTGGTGCTAAATGCTCATGAAAGCCTTCAAGCCCGAGACGATCGAGATCGGCTTCGGATTTTAAGGCCTCCAGTTTTGGGCCAACTCCTTCTTCAAACCAGACTTTTTGGCCTAAAGCATGGGGAACCACCAGGATGTCTGAAAAGAGGATTGAAGCGTCAAACCCGTAGCGCCGGATTGGCTGCAAGGTCACCTCGACCGCAAGATCCGGTGTATAACAAAGATCGAGGAAGCCGTTCGCCTCTCCCCGGGTCTTCATGTATTCCGGCAGATAACGCCCTGCCTGTCGCATGAGCCAAATAGGTGGTTTCGGGAGAGTCTCGCCTCTCAGGGCACGAAGAAGGAGCTTATTTTCGGATTTCACGCTTTTTGCCACTCAGGTCGGCTTCGGATTTCCCCACCCTACTTACAAAGAATCTTATTTAAATAAGAATATTGTAGTTGTTTGTTGGTGGGATGAATCATGGGGATTATTTAGTTATGCAAAAACTGTCCACCGCCGTCATGAGCAGATCAAAACCGACCGCATCGATGTGACTGAATTTTCTGACAACTTTTGCGACTCGGCGGAATCATAGGACGGGGATAAAGCTGTGAACAGCGTGAATTAGGTGCATAACTCTGTCACACGCAGGTGTGATTGCCCTCTTATCCCGCTTGTGGAAATTTGACTCAATCCTCGGATAGGCGGTGGGAGGATTTTAGGCTCTACGATAACCGAATTTTAACCCTTCTGATTAAAAGCCAGTTATCCACAATTTCATGCAGATTGATCCACCGACTTGCTCAGAACCGGGTCTTCGGCCTTGACGTCGGTAATCCGCGCAAAGCGTCAGAACTGGCGGCAGGTTCAAAGCTCATGTAAGAGAGGAACGCACCACCCGAACGAGGGATTGAGAGTATATGACCATCATCCATTTACATTTGGTTTCAGATGCGACCGGCGAAACCATCAATTCCGTCGCCAGGGCCTGCCTCGTCCAGTTCGATGTCGCCGAACCGATTGAGCATGTCTGGAGCCTGATCCGCACACAGGGGCAGATGGACCGGGTGATTCAGGGGATCGAAGCCAATCCCGGCCCCGTTCTCTTCACCATGGTCAACGGCAAGCTCAGACAACCTCTTGTGGATGCCGCGCGCCGGATCGGCGTGCCCTGCATACCGGTGCTGGATCCCGTGATCCATTCTCTGGCGGCCTATTTCGGGGTGGAAATGTCCGGCCAGCCGGGGCTGCAGCATGCGCTGGACGCCGAGTATTTCGACCGGATCGCAGCTATGGATTATGCCCTGGCCCATGATGACGGTCAGCTCTACAGCGATCTGGAAGGGGCTGACATTGTTCTGGTCGGTGTATCCCGCACCTCGAAAACACCAACCTGTATCTATCTCGCCAATCGGGGCATCAAGGCTGCCAACGTTCCGGTTGTGCCGGGGTGTGCGATGCCGAGCGAACTTCTCAGCACCAAGAAGCCGCTGGTGGTCGGTCTGACCAAGGATCCGGAAAGTCTGGTTCAGGTCCGCCGCAATCGCCTGCGCATGATTGCCGAAGGCGAAGATGAAACCGATTATGTGGATATTGAGTCGGTTCGGGCCGAAGTAACAGAAGCACGCCGGCTCTGCAGCCGCCACGGCTGGCCGGTGATCGATGTCACACGCCGCTCCATCGAGGAAACCGCCGCCCAGATCATGAGCCACTATGCGCGGCATTGTGAGCTTGCAGGCTGAAGGACTCCCGAATTTCCGGCACAAAAAAATGATCACAAATACCGAAAAATCCGACCAGACCTCAGATGTTTCCAACGGAGAAGCGCCTGTACCCCTCATTCTTGCGTCGGGGAGCGTTTCCCGGCGCAGTCTTCTGAATAACGCGGGCGTGGCCTTCGAAGTCGAGGCGGCGCACGTCGATGAAGACGAGATAAAACTGGCGCTTCGCGCCGAAGGCGCCTCCGCTGCACAAACCGCTGAAACTCTGGCCGAATTGAAGGCGCAGCGCGTTTCCCGCCGTTATCCGGGCGTTCTTGTAATAGGCGCGGATCAGATGCTGGATTGCAACGGCGTCTGGTTCGACAAACCTGAAGATCTGGACCACGCCGCGGGACATCTGACGGCTCTGCGGGGCAAGGATCATCAGCTTTTGAGCGCGGTCTGCGTGATGCGCGACGGTGTCCGCATGTGGCATCACAACGAGCTGGCCACGCTGACTATGCGGGACCTGAGTGATACTTTCATCCGTGAATATCTGGAAGCTGCTGGCGACGATGTGCTGTCATCGGTGGGGGCTTATCAGTTGGAAGGCCTGGGGATTCAGCTCTTTGCGCGGATAAAGGGGGATTATTTCTCCATTCTCGGTCTGCCGCTTTTGCCGCTCCTGGATTTCCTCCGGGGGCATGGAGTGATTGCGAAATGAGCCATAGCGGAAAAACGCGGGTTGCCGGCGTCATGGGATGGCCGATCGGGCACAGCCGTTCCCCCCGGCTGCACGGTTACTGGCTCGATCATTACGGCATCGATGGGGCTTACATCCCCCTCCCCGTCCGTCCGGAAGACTTCGAAGCAGCTGTTCGAGGCCTGGCTGCCGCTGGATTTCAGGGCGTAAACGTGACGGTCCCTCACAAAGAGGCTGCCCTCAGGATTTGCGATCAGGTTGAGCCTTTTGCGGCAAAAATCGGTGCCGTGAACACTCTGACGTTCAATGAAAAGGGTATATCCGGCTCCAATACGGACGCATTCGGCTTTTTGGAGAACCTGCGGAACAGTCCGGCGGGCTATAAGGCAGATGCCGGGCCTGCGATGGTTATCGGGGCCGGTGGTGCGGGGCGTGGAATTGTCGCTGCGTTGCTCCATGACGGTGTCCCCGAAGTGCGCATAAGTAACCGAACTCACAGCCGGGCAGGCCAGGTTGCAGCCGAACTTGCCTCAAATTTTGAGGGAAAAATTGCGGTTGTTCCCTGGGACCAAAGAGCTGATGCCCTCGACGATATTTCACTGCTGATCAACAGCAGCAGCCTGGGAATGAGTGGACAACCGGGCCTGGAGCTTGATCTTGATAAGCTATCGCCGGGCGCTCTCGTGAACGACATCGTCTATACCCCGCTTGAAACACCCTTGCTCGCGGATGCCCGACAGCGTGGCAATCCGATTGTGGACGGTCTGGGAATGCTGCTGCATCAGGCCCGTCCCGGCTTTCATGCTTGGTTCGGAACCAATCCCGAAGTGACGGACAGCCTTCGCAACAGGATGCTTGAGCCTTGAAAAAGGCATCAAATACATACACTTATCACGGTTCGGCCCGATCCCGGCGGCTGCCGAATATGACCATCCTCGGGCTAACCGGTTCGGTGGGGATGGGAAAATCCACGGCCTGTAAAATGCTGAAGCGTCTTGGTCTGCCCATTCATGACTCGGATGCCGCCGTCCATCGACTTCTCGGGCTGAACGGTGGCGCGGTTGAGGAAATCGAAGCGGCTTTCCCGGGCGTCGTGATTGATGGAGCGGTGGACAGAGGCAAACTGGGCGCCAGGGTTTTCGGCGATCCTCCGGCCTTAAGACAGCTTGAAGGTATCATCCATCCAAAGGTGCGAAAGACAACGCTCCAGTTTCTGCAATGCCATGCGCGTCGCAGGACGCCTCTCGTCGTGCTGGATATTCCCTTACTGTTCGAAACCGGGGGCGAAACGCTCTGTGACGCCATCGCAGTCGTCACCGCGCCGCGCTTTGTGCAGACTAGTCGGGTGATGTTGCGGCCGGGAATGACTCTGGAACGACTGGAGAAAATCCGGGCGCAGCAGATGCCCGACCGGGAGAAATGTCGACGGGCGGACTTCATTATCCGCACGGGGCTTGGAAAAGCCGACAGTTTGCGCCAGGTTAGGTCAATGCTGGCACGCCTTCGAAAATAGGAACCTCAATGCGAGAAATCGTCCTCGATACCGAAACCACCGGCCTGGATCCCTTTGCCGGGCACCGTATTGTCGAAATTGCCTGTCTGGAAGTCTTCAGCCATGTTCCGACCGGGGAAACCTTCCGGCGTTACATCAATCCTGAGCGCGATATGCCTGAGGAGGCGGAGCGCATTCATGGTCTTTCTGCCGAGTTTCTGGCTGATAAACCGCTCTTTTCCGATGTTGCCCAGGAGTTTCTGGATTTTATCGGCGAGGATCAACTGGTTATCCACAACGCCCAGTTCGATCTGAAGTTCCTGAATGCCGAACTGGATACATGTGGCCTGCCCAAGATCGACATGTCGCGGGCCATCGACACGGTCGCCATCGCGCGGCAGCGTTTTCCGGGAGCCCAGGTCAATCTGGACGCACTCTGCCGCAGGTTCGAGATCGACAACTCCTCGCGTACCTTTCACGGGGCCCTGCTGGACTGCGAACTTCTGGCGGATGTCTATCTGGAACTGAGCGGCGGTCGCCAGCCCGGCTTTGACCTGAATGCGGCGTCTTCGAAGCAGGAAAAAACCGTCCAGAGCAGCGCCAAACGCACACTGCGTCCGGCACGGGCGCACAGTCCGTCAGCCGAGGAAATCGAAGCCCACACAGCCATGCTGAAAAAGCTTAAAGAACCGCTTTGGCGGCAGTAAACAGGCGCTTCGGCATCAAGTTCGTGACTGAATCACAAGCTCTTAACTGAAGCGCCAATTCGCTGATTTAAGCTTCGGCTGATTCGGACTTCGAGGCCGCATCACCGTCCGCCGTATCATCAGCTTTCGCCGAGGCTTCGGCAAAGGCTGCCATGCGCTGCTGGTAAAGGCTGAGGAAATCGACCGGATTGATCACCAAGGGCGGGAAACCGCCGTTGCGGGTGGCTTCGGCCAGGATCTGACGGGCGAAGGGGAAGAGATGGCGCGGGGCGTCGACCATGATCAGAAACTGAACGTCTTCCGGTTTCGTGACCTGCTCGCCGATCGTGACGACGCCCGCATAGTCCAGTTCGACCAGAAAAGCCGTTTTGTCGCCCGTCATGGCTTTTGCCTGAAGGTTCAGGACAACCTCAAAGGTTCTGTCCTGCAGCTTGCCCGGCCGGACATCGATATCGATGCTCAGATCCGGTGAACCCTTGGCAATTTCCCCGTACACCATGGGGGCGTTCGGGTTCTCGAAGGACATATCCTTCGTGTATTGCATGTTGATGACGAGGGGTGGTTGTTCGTTTTCCTGTTCGGCCATGCCGCAATCTCCTTAATCAGGCCGCTTCGCTATCATGTATCGGGCATGCAAACAAGGCGCTCACGCGGCGGTGATCCATGAAAAGCACGGCTGTGGCAAATAGCTTCGCCGAGCGGTCTTCAGGCAGTGGGATCGAAGGAGAGAACTTCGCCGTTTTTGGCTTCGTGACCGGTTAAACCCCGTATGAAACCCCAATGGCTGACCACCAGAACTTCGCGCCAGTCGTTGCTGTCCGCCATTCTGCGATGAAAACTCAGACACCTGGCGCGGACGTCATCCTCGGTCTCAGGATCGCTGGGCCACCAGGATTCCGAAAGAGCGTCAAAATCGAGATGTGGCCAGTCCTGCGACAGGGTTGAGCGGGGTGTGCCGATATCGCAGGAGAAAAAGGCATGTTCCCGGATCAGGCTGTCGATGCTTATGGGCAGCTTCAGGATGCCGGCGATGATATCTGCCGTTTGCAGTGTCCGTGTGTAGGGGCTGGCAATAATTCGGGTGAGGCCCTTGTCGACAAGGCTCTGACCGGCAATCTCCGCCTGGCGGTGCCCCTCTTCGGTCAATTTCGGATCGACGATGCCCGGATCTTCGCGGGTTTTGCCGAAAATAACGTTGAATTCGGATTGTCCGTGGCGAACCAGTATCATTATGTCAGGCGTCCAGTTGGCGGTTTTGGGCCATCATCATTTGAATCTCGTGATTCAGCACGATCTTTCTCGGTCATATCCTCGAATTCGCCATCGATGATATCACCGTTTCCACGCGCACCGCCGTAGCGATTTCCGGCACTCTCGTTTCTAGCATCGGGTCGATGGCCCATCCCCTCGCCTGGACGCTGTCCCATGGTCGTCGAGGTCATGGAAAGTTCCAGCTTGCGGCCAATCCAATGTCTCAGAATACCGCGCACCTGTGGAATAAAGAGGGCAAAGCCAAAGGTATCGGTCACAAATCCTGGTGTGAGCAACAGCGCACCGGCAAAGAGCAGGCAGAGACCGTCGAAGAGCTCCCGGGTCGGCAGAGCGCCTTGATTGATCTGGCTGCGCACCCGCGCGAGCGTGGCAAGTCCTTGGATTCTAAGCAACCATGTCCCCATGATTGCGGTCAGAATGACAACTGCGAGTGTATTCCACAGGCCGAGCCTGTCACCCACTTGGATGAAAACTGCAATTTCCAGAAGCGGCACGCCGATAAATGCAGCGAGTAATAGGATAGCCATACTTGCTCTTTCCTCAACTATTCCCTATTTACAATGCATTGGAGTTCGTCGTCGACCGCCTGTTTTGGACTTGCTGAAGATTCTCAGACTTTCAAGAGGTACAATTCGTCGTTCGACGTGGATAACGGCTGAAAAAGATGTTTTTTTAGTGGTGGAAACTCCAGTGTGATTTGTTCCGGCGCGGTTCGTCAAATTAAAGGCACGCCGCGGAACTTTTGGTTGGGTATATGGGCGACGGATTCGGTTTAGACATCATTTTACTCGCGGCACTCGCGATTTTCTGTGTGGTACGGCTGCGTAATGCGCTGGGCAAACGCACAGGACATGAAGAACCGCCTAAATATGATCCCTTTAAAGAAGATCAGAGCGACGACAAGGTTGTCCAGCTCCCCAATCGGCAACGAGACGACAGGTCGTCGTCGAATTCGCCCGACATAGAAAACGTGCTTCCCGATATCGAAGCTTGGGATCAGTCTGACGATTCATCGAAAGATGAGACGGGCTCGACTGCGCCGGGCATCCGGGCGATCAAGCGGGCTGATGCGAGTTTTGACGAAAAATCCTTTGCCGGCGGTGCCTCTGCGGCCTTCGAAATGATTATTGGTGCCTTCGCGCAGGGAGACACCGATGCATTGAGACCCCTGCTTGCAAACGATGTCTATAGTGACTTCGCCGGGGCGATCGAAAACCGGGAAAAACAGAATCATAGCCTCGAGACGACTCTGATCGGCGTTGAAACCTGCGAGATTATCGAGGCCGAAATGCAAGGCCGGACAGCCTTTGTGACAATTAAGTTCGTCTCGGAACAGGTTAACGTGACCCGGGATGAAAGTGGCGAAACGGTTGAGGGTGACCCCAATCACGTCACAAAGATCACGGATATCTGGACATTTGCACGCAACACCGGCAGCCGTGATCCCAACTGGGCGTTGGTCGCAACCCGAAGCCCAAATTGAGTTCTCCAAAGGGGGCGGGCCTGTTGAAGCAATGAAGGCATTGTCCGAAGGGCCGGCCACACGCGCCGACGCAGAATCCGATTTTTCCCGACCAGCAACCCGGTGCAACGCTTTTGCTTTGATGTCTCTCCCGGTTCAGTTCCGCTGGACGGCTGCGGCTGGCCTGCTTTTGCTCGGCCTGGCGGCCTGTGAACCACGTGCGCCGGAAGCTCCTCCCAAGCTCGAACCCGAAGCGCCTCAATTCCTATTGGAAACAACCGACTACGATCAGCTCCCCGGTTGGCGCGAGGACAAGGTTGCTGAGGCCCTGCCCGCATTGATGCGATCTTGCGACAGATTGCTTCGCGGACCCGATGATCGTCAGGTCGGACGCCAGGCGATTGGAGGTACCATTGCGGACTGGCGTGCGCCCTGTGCTGCGATCTCCGGAGTCTCAGATGCGGCTGCGGGTTCGCCAGCAGATGATGGCGCGGTTCGCAGTCTTATTGAACAGCTTTTCGTTCCCTTCAAAGTCAGCTTTGGCGGCGAGGAGAATGGCCTTTTCACAGGCTATTACGAAGCCGAGTTGCGGGGGGCGCTCTTTCCGGGTGGTGGCTACAACGCACCTCTTTACAAGCGGCCGAGTGACCTGGTGACCGTAGACCTGCGCCACTTCGACGAGGATCTGGCAGGTAAAAGAGTCACCGGTCGCGTCAAGGACGGTCGCCTGGTCCCCTACCATGCCCGCGATGAAATCGATGCCGGGGTGATCGACAGCGCAAATCTCGAGCTTCTGTGGGCGGAAGACCCGATTGATGTGTTTTTCCTGCACATTCAAGGCTCGGGACGCGTGCTTTTGCCAGATGGTTCCACGATGCGCGTCGGCTTTGACGGTTCCAACGGTCTGCCCTTTGTTGCCATCGGACGCCTGCTGATCGATGAAGGTTACGTATCGCGCGCCAATGCCTCGATGCAGTCGATCCGTGAGTGGCTGCGGAACAATCCCGAGCAGGCAACCGAACTGATGCAGCGGAATCCGCGTTACATCTTTTTCCGCAAAATCGAGGGTGAAGGCCCGATCGGCGCGCAGGGCGTTGCCCTGACTCCGCGGCGCAGCCTCGCAGTAGACCCTTCTTTCATACCGCTCGGCGCACCGATTTTTCTCGATACGACCTGGCCGGGAAGCTCGGCAGCCAATCCCAGACCTCTGCGGCGTCTGATGGTGGCGCAGGATACGGGCAGTGCAATCAAGGGCGCTGTTCGGGGAGACTTCTTCTGGGGCGCCGGTGACCCTGCCCTCGCGGAAGCCGGTCGCATGAAACAACGTGGCAGTTATTACCTGCTGTTGCCCCAGGCTGTTGCAGCACGCCGTGCAACTGGCAGCTAACCTCCAAAACACCGTGACGTCCGGTCGATAAAAGTGGTAATACCACTTTGCTGAGCCGGCGATCCCGACACTCAGCACTGGCGGGTAACGGGATCATTGCCGCTTGAGTCTGATCGTTTTACCTTGAATCACGGCGAAACGTGAATCAGCCTCGCATCTATAATTTGTCGAGCGAGTCACGCTCAAAGGCGTAAAAAGCGCAAGAATTTGCCGGACAACGCTTGGATTTTGGGAGGACTTGAAGAGCATGCCGAAACCCGAACCGAAAGTCGGTTTGTTCGTTACCTGTCTGGTGGATCTCTTCCGGCCAAGTGTTGGGTTTGCTGCGGTCAAGCTGATGGAGGCCGCCGGGTGCCGCGTCGAAGTACCGGAGTTGCAGACCTGCTGTGGACAGCCGGCTTATAACTCGGGAGATAGAGCTGATACGCGCGCCATTGCGCTACAGGTTATCGATGCTTTTCAGAGCTTTGACTACGTCGTCGCCCCCTCAGGTTCCTGTGCGGCTATGCTCAAGAGCCATTATCCCGAGCTCTTTGATAAGGAGCCTGACCTGCGGGCAAAGGCGGAAGAACTTTCGTCGCGCACCTTTGAGCTGGTTTCCTTTTTGACCGATATCATGCAGGTTTCAGGTGTTGAAGCCGCCTTCCCTGAGAAGGTCACCTACCACGATTCCTGCTCGGGATTGCGCGAACTCGGTGTTCGGGATCAGCCCCGAAAGTTGCTCTCTAGTGTCAACGAGCTATCTCTTGTTGAACTTCCGGATGCCGACATCTGTTGCGGTTTCGGCGGCACCTTTTGCGTCAAGTATCCGGACATTTCCAACACCATGGTCAGCAGCAAGACCGAGAGTATTGAAAATACAGGGGCCGGGACGCTTCTGGCGGGCGACCTGGGGTGTCTGATGAACATGGCAGGGAAGCTGCAGCGCAGTGGGTCAGACATCGAGGTCCGTCATGTGGCTGAGGTTCTGGCGGATATGACCGATACCCCGGCGATCGGTGTTGCTGACGGTGACGTCCAGAGCAGAGGGAACTGAACGCAATGCAATCAAGGTCCCATAGGTTCAAGGAAAACGCCCGCGAAGCGATTGCCGATCCCCACATCCAGGCCGCCATGGCAAAGATGAAGGTTGGCTTTACCGGTAAACGCCTTGCCGCTGCCGCCCGCCTGCCGGAATTTGAAGCGCTTCGCGACGCGGCCCGGGATATCAAGAACCATAGCCTCGCCAATCTGGATTTCTATCTTGAGCGCTACGAGGAAAAGGTGACCGAATGCGGTGGCCAGGTCCATTGGGCGCCAACCGCCGAAGACGCGCGAAAGGCGATTCTGGACATCTGTCAGCGGGTTGGCGCGAAGACGGTAACCAAGGGCAAATCCATGATCTCCGAGGAGATTGCCCTGAATGAACACCTTGAAAATGCCGGTATTGCTGCCGTTGAGACGGATCTGGGCGAATACATCATCCAGCTTCGCAAGGAACCGCCCAGTCACATCATTGCGCCGGCGGTGCATGTCAGCAAGGAACAGGTCGAGGCAGATTTCCGGGCCCAGCATCAGCATCTTCCGGCTGACCGTTCGCTCAGCGAGCCAACCGACCTGGTGAACGAGGCCCGGCAGATCCTGCGCCAACGTTATCTGGATGCGGATGTAGGGATTACCGGGGCCAACTTCCTGATTGCCGAGACCGGCACATCGATCATCGTGACCAACGAGGGCAACGGCGATCTGACTCAGTCTCTGCCCAAGGTCCATATCGTTATTGCCAGCATCGAAAAGGTCGTCCCCAACCTGGAGGATGCCTCGACAATCCTGCGGGTCCTGGCGCGCTCGGCCACCGGCCAGGAGTTTTCGGCCTATACTACGCTTTCGACAGGTCCCCGACGCGCCGAGGATCCGGACGGGCCGGAGGAGTATCATGTCATCCTGCTGGACAATGGCCGTTCCTCCATGCTCGGCAGCGAGTTCCAGGAGATGTTGCGCTGTATCCGTTGCGGCGCCTGCATGAACCACTGCCCCGTCTACCATGCTGTGGGGGGCCACTCCTACGGCTGGGTCTATCCCGGCCCGATGGGGGCCGTCCTGACGCCCAATCTGATCGGGGTCGAGGAAGCCGGCCACCTGCCCAATGCCTCGACCTTTTGTGGACGCTGCGAGAGTGTCTGCCCAGTGCGCATACCCTTGCCCAAAATGATGCGGCACTGGCGTGAGCGCGAGTTTGAAAAGCACCTGACTCCTACGTCGTTCCGCAGTGGCTTGGGAATATGGGCGTTTCTGGCCCGCCGTCCCGCCCTCTATCGCCGCCTGACCGGTCTTGGAATCAGGGCTCTTGGGGCCCTGGGACGCCGCCGGGGACGCTTTAGGTCGCTGCCTCTTGCGGGAGGCTGGACCAAGTATCGCGACCTTCCTGCGCCGCAAGGAAAGACCTTCCAGCAGCTTTGGGCCGAAAAGCAGAAAAACGGAGGATCCTCGAAATGACCTCTGCCCGTGAACAAATCCTTGGGGCCGTAAAGACATCGCTGAAGCGCAACGGCCCTACGGAAAGCACTCCGGAAATGCTGGCGGAACGCCTTTCCGACCCCAAACCGGGCCTGATTCCCGAGCGTGCGCAGCTGCCCCACCCGGCACAGGTCGATCTGATGGAATCCATGCTGATTGAGCTCTCGGCCACGGTCCAGCGCGTGACCAACGTCGATCAGGTACCTGACGCTGTGGTTGATTACCTGAAAGCCCGCAATCTGCCTCAGGAGATCCGCCTGGCGCCGTCCAGGGAGCTTCTTGAGCTCCCTTGGGAAGGCCAGAGCCTGTTGAAGACCTCCAGCGGCCCTGCCCGTGAACCGGACCAGGTCTCAGTGACCGGCGCCTTCGCCGGGGTCGCTGAAACGGGCACCTTGATGCTACATTCCGGGGCGGATAGCCCGACGACTCTGAATTTTCTGCCGGAAAACCATGTCGTGGTTCTGCGCAGCTCGCAGGTTGTCGGGGCTTACGAAGAAGGTTGGGCCAGACTGCGCAGAGCCTTCGGCAACGGCACCATGCCCCGTACGCTCAATATGATCTCCGGACCCTCTAGGACTGGCGATATCGAGCAGAAGATCGAATTGGGTGCTCATGGACCGCGGCGCCTGCATGTCATTATCGTCGAGGACGGTGACGCAAGCGCGTAAAAGTGCGGAGATTGGTGACAGCGTGGCCTGAAGCGGCTATTTGAGGGTCGACCGGCAGCAGATGGCTCCATAAACCAGACTCAAGACTCGCCCCAGGTAACATGAACGATCGGCGCAAACCCAAAGCGAAGCGGTCTGGCGGCCTCTCAACTGAGGACCGCGACCTTTGGCGTCACGTCAATCGGGACACTGTTCCCCTCAAGGGGCGCGACTACGGCGCCGGTGCCTTTGCCGAGATGATGCGCGAAGAAGAGGAAGCGCATTCCTCGAAACGCCGCGATATACCCAAGCCTCAAAAGCCACAACCGGATCCTCGGCTTCTGCTGCGCGCGCAGACTCCGACCCCTGCCCCGCGCGGCCGCGCTGAACTTCTGGCGCATGGCTCTTCCGCCGGTTTGGACCGGCGAAATGCCGAACGCCTGAAACGCGGAAAGATGAACATCGAGGCAACGCTCGATCTTCATGGTATGACCCAGGCTCAGGCTCATGGCGCACTCAGCCGCTTTGTTCAGCGCTCCGAGGCCGCCGGCCTGCGCTGTGTTCTGGTCATCACCGGTAAGGGGATCGCCAAGGAATCCGGCGGTGTATTGCGCAACCAGGTGCCCAATTGGTTGAACGAGCCGGGTAACCGCGAGCGTATTATTGCGTTTAACTATGCCCAGCAAGGCCACGGCGGAACCGGGGCGCTTTATGTGCTGCTCAAGCGCCGACGGGACAACAAGCGCGGATAGCGTTCCCGGTGCAATTCAGCCCAAGCTTGATTCTAAGGGTAAAAAATCTCTATAAACCGGTATCCGGTTAATTCATTTCGAGGCCCGCTTTGACGCCTTTTGGAGAAAAACTCCGCGATTTGCGGGCGGCACGCAATTTGAGTCTCAAGCAGATGGCGGAAGGCCTCGGGGTTTCTTCCGCGTACCTCTCGGCTGTCGAACATGGTCATCGCAGCCGTCCGAACCGGCGCTTTGTCCATCGGGTTTGCCAATATCTCAACATCATCTGGGACGACGCGGAAGAGCTTCAAAGCCTTGCGGATCTCTCCCATCCGCGTGTCACCGTGGATACCGCGGGGCTGTCGCCGCAAGCGACCGTTCTGGCAAACCGCATGTCCGACGAGATAAGTCGTTTCGATATCGAAACGATTGATCGCCTGCTTGCGGTTATGGACGAAGCCTCCTCTACCTGAAGGACAGCTATAGTCTAGAGAATAAACTTCGAAAGATCGGTGTTCTTGGCCAGTTCGGAGACCTTCTCGCGGACATAGTCTGCTGTGATCGTGATGGTTTCGCCACCCCGGTCGGTCGCGGTAAAGGAAATCTCGTCGAGCAGCTTCTCCAGCACCGTATGCAGGCGCCGGGCACCGATGTTTTCCACCGTGCTGTTGATTTCCGCTGCCAGATCCGCGAGTTCGTCGATTGCTGATTCCTCGAATTCCAGCGTGACGTCTTCGGTTCCGATCAAGGCCTTGTACTGGATGATCAGGCTGTTTTCCGGCTCTGTGAGGATCAGCTTGAAGTCGTCACGGGTCAGCGGGTTGAGCTCCACGCGGATTGGCAGGCGACCCTGGAGTTCAGGCAGCATATCCGAGGGCTTGGACAGGTGGAATGCTCCCGAAGCCACGAAGAGAATATGGTCGGTTTTCACCGCGCCGTGTTTGGTGGCGACGGTTGTTCCCTCGATCAGAGGCAGTAGGTCGCGCTGGACGCCTTCCCGGCTGACATCGGCGCCTTGTCTTTCAGAGCGCGCGGTGATTTTGTCGATCTCATCCAGAAAGACGATGCCGTGCTGTTCGACATTGTTGACTGCGTCCGTGACGACGGATTCCTCGTCCAGCAGCTTATCGCTCTCCTCCGCGATCAGAATATCGTAGCTCTCGGAGACCTTCATACGGCGTTTCTTGGTGCGTCCGCCCATGGCCTTGCCGAAGATATCGTTGAGATTGAGCATACCCATGCTCGCGCCCGGCATGCCGGGAATGTCCATGGTCGGCAGCTGCATACCGCCGCTGTCACTCACGTCGACTTCGATCTCCTTGTCGTCGAGATCGCCTTCACGCAGCATCTTGCGGAATTTCGCGCGTGTATCGGCGCTTGAATTGTCACCGACCAATGCATCCAGGACCCGCTCTTCGGCGTGCAGTTCCGCCTGCGCCTTGACCTCGGTGCGCAGTTTTTCGCGGGTTGTGTGGATCGAGGCTTCGACGAGATCACGGATGATCTGCTCGACATCGCGCCCGACATAGCCGACTTCCGTGAACTTGGTGGCTTCGACCTTGAGGAAGGGGGCCTGCGCCAGTTTCGCCAGCCGGCGGGCGATTTCGGTCTTGCCGACGCCGGTCGGGCCGATCATGAGAATATTCTTGGGCAACACTTCCTCGCGCAGCTCCGCAGGCAGCTGCTGGCGGCGCCAGCGGTTGCGCAGGGCGATGGCGACCGCCCGCTTGGCGTCGTTCTGGCCGACGATATAGCGATCGAGCTCAGAGACGATCTCGCGCGGCGAAAAGGCGCTGGCATAGGATTGTGAAGATTTGGAACTGCTCATTTTGGCTTGGCCTTACAGGGACTTAGAAACTCTGATCGGGTCGTGTGGATCGTATTGAGCTGACCGCGGTGCGGTGACAGCGTCACTTGGACGGCAGACTTTCGACCAGAATGTTGTTGTTGGTGTAGATGCAGATGTCTGCAGCAACGGACATTGACTTGCGCGCAATCGCTTCGGCATCGAAACCCTCGACGTCAATCAGCGCCCGCGCGGCGGAAAGCGCATAGTTGCCGCCCGACCCGATCCCGATCAGCCCGTCTTCCGGCTCCAGCACATCGCCCGTACCTGTCAGCACTAGGGAGGTCTCGGAATCCGCCACGGCCATCATGGCTTCCAGCCGGCGCAGATAGCGGTCGGTCCGCCAATCCTTGGCCAGTTCCACACAAGCCCGTGTCAGTTGGCCCGGATAACTCTCCAGCTTGGCTTCCAGCCGTTCGAAGAGGGTGAAGGCGTCAGCGGTTGCACCGGCGAAACCTGCGATAACCTGGTCTTTGCCAAGACGTCGCAGCTTACGGGCGTTGGATTTGATGACGGTGTTGCCCAGGCTGACCTGACCATCACCGGCGATAACCACTTTGTCGCCCTTGCGCACGGACAAAATTGTGGTGCCTCGCCATTGAGGAATTTGACTCTGTGACATGGCAACAGAAATGGTCCAACTTCGCCGCACGTTCAAGAAGAAGCTGCATGTTTCGCGTTATTGGTGAACGCGGGCGCGAGAAAACACGCTCCGGAGTTATGGAGCGCAATGCGCTGGGGCCTTATCCTCCCTGCCCTGTGGCAAATATCTGGCTTTTCGTCGCGGATTTCCGCTGTTCTTTGTTGGCGGCAGGGGTGGCTTCCTGATAAAAGAGCGCGGCTTCCGGCTCGATCACGAGCCCGTTCGGTCGTGAATTGACCAGGAAGCAAGGAAGGCGTGTGCGACATACGCCATAGCAGCACCCGATGGAAGGACCAGCCGATGCGCCAAGCGAGCGTCGAGCGAAACACGCAGGAAACCCAGATTTCCGCCACTATCAATCTTGATGGCAGCGGTGTTTACGATATCGAGACCGGGATCGGGTTTCTCGACCATATGCTTGAACAGCTTTCACGCCATAGCCTGATTGACATCACGCTGCGGGCGAAAGGCGATCTGCACATCGACTTCCATCACACGACCGAAGATACCGGGATCGCCCTGGGACAGGCTTTCTCGCAGGCTCTGGGCGACCGTAAAGGCATCTGGCGCTATGGTTCTGCACTGATTCCAATGGATGAGACTCTCACTCGGGTCGCGCTTGATGCCTCGAACCGGCCTTATCTGATCTGGAAAGTTGATTTCAGCCGCGACAAGCTGGGTGAAATGGACACTGAGCTGTTCAAGGAGTGGTTCCAGGCTTTCGCTCAGAACGCCGGCCTGACGCTTCATGTCGAGAACCTCTACGGTACCAACAACCATCATATTGTTGAGTCCAGTTACAAGGCTCTTGCCCGGGCACTCCGTGAGGCGATTGCAATCGATCCCCGCAAGGCTGATGCAGTCCCGTCCACCAAGGGCAGCCTATAGTTCAAGGCCCCTGCTGGGGCGCAAGAACCGTCAGATCGTGATGCTGCCGTTTGATCAAGGCCTGCAGTCTGCCTTGAAATCCGCAGTGTCCGGCGTTTGGCGGTTTCGACAGGAGATATTTTGACCATGACCGTTGCCCTTATCGATTACGGCTCGGGCAATCTGCGCTCTGCAGCGAAATCGCTGGAACGTGCGGCCTCAGAGGTTGGCCTATCAACCCGGATTATGGTGACCTCCGATCCGGACGTTGTCCGTCTGGCTGACCGCATCGTGTTGCCGGGCGTCGGCGCATTTGCCGATTGCCGCAAGGGTCTTGGCGCCCTGCCGGGTATGATCGAGGTTCTGGAAGAACGGGTCGTCCGGGCTGCGCGGCCCTTTTTGGGGATATGCGTCGGCATGCAGTTGATGGCCAGCGTGGGCCGGGAGCATGAGGATTGCGAGGGTCTCGGATGGATTCCGGGCGAAGTCGTTGCCATGAAGCCAGGGGATCCTGCGCTCAAGGTGCCGCACATGGGCTGGAACCAACTGGAATTTACCGCGCAGAAGCATCCTGTGCTGGCGGGAATGGGGCAAAATCCCCATGTGTACTTCGTTCACAGCTATCACTTGGTGCCTGCCGACCTTGATCAGGTGCTCGCGACTGTCGATTACGGCGGTCGCGTGAATGCGGTCGTTGGTCGCGATAATCTGGTCGGCACCCAGTTTCACCCCGAAAAAAGCCAGACAGCCGGTCTTCAGCTGCTGGGAAATTTTTTGAAATGGACTCCGTAATGTCAGTGTCAGGCGTCAATTCCCAATCAAGCACAGGGCGTTCACCAAGCGTTGTGGTCGATCGTCTCGAGGCCTTCGAAGGGCCTGATATGCATGATCTCTGCGATGCGGCGGAGGCGGCTATTCTTGATGGCGGCGGGTTTGGCTGGCTGACGCCGCCGCCCCGGCATGTGATGGAGACTTACTGGCGCGGTGTCCTGCTGGTGCCGGAGCGGCAGCTTTTTGTTGCGCGGCTCGATGGCACCATTGCCGGGTCCGCGCAGCTTGTCCGCCCGCCCCGTAACAACGAAGCCCAGGGATTTGGAGGGCAGCTGACCACTTTCTTCCTGGCCCCCTGGGCGCGTGGTCACGGCCTGGCGCGGATGATGGTTGAACGGGTTGAGGTTGCAGCGCGGGACACTGGGCTCAAGGTGCTTAATCTGGATGTGCGTGCCACGCAGGACAGGGCAATCCAGATCTATGACCAGCTCGGGTTTCGCCGATGGGGCGAGCACCCTCAGTATGCGCAGGTCGATGGTGATTGGGTGACCGGCTATTTTTACACCAAGGACCTGACGGATAATCCTTAGTTTCACGGCCCAGGCGCGCGGGCGCTGCGGGTCCGATGCAATGCCAATCTAGAGAAAAGCTCGAGAGTATGATCGTATTTCCGGCCATTGATTTGAAAGACGGAGCGGCTGTTCGTTTGCGCCAGGGGGAAATGGAGAGCGCAACAGTCTTCAATAGTGATCCTGCGGATCAGGCGCGCCTTTTCCGGACCGCAGGTTTCGAGTGGCTTCATGTTGTGGACCTGAACGGCGCGTTTGAGGGATATCCCGTCAATCGGGATACTGTTGCCGAGATCATTTCGTCTGTTGACCTCAAAATCCAGCTGGGGGGCGGTATTCGTGACTTGAAGACCGTCGAAACCTGGCTGTCGGCTGGTATTGAACGCGTTATTCTGGGGACTGTGGCTGTCAAGGACCCTGGCCTCGTGAAAGAAGCCTGCCGCAGTTTCCCGGGTCGGGTCGTGGTCGGTATCGATGCCCGTGGCGGCCGCGTGGCGGTTGAGGGTTGGGCTGAGGTGAGTGAAATGCAGGCGACGGATCTTGCGCGCAGCTTCGAGGATGCCGGTGTTGCCGCAATCGTTTACACGGATATCGACCGGGATGGCTTGCTGCAGGGCGCCAACGTGGCGGCTACGGCTGCGCTCGCCGACGCGATCTCTATTCCTGTCATTGCCTCCGGCGGCGTGGCGTCGATCGAAGATATTACTGCGCTCAAGGCGGTTGAAACGAGTGGCATTGAGGGCGTGATCTGCGGGCGCGCGCTTTATGATGGCCGAATTGACCCGGCGGCGGCGCTGCGCGCTGCCCAGGCAACGAACTGAGGATGGGTTTATGTTGAAAGCGCGCGTCATACCCTGCCTCGACGTCAAAGACGGGCGCGTTGTCAAGGGCGTCAACTTTGTCGGTCTGCGGGATGCGGGGGATCCGGTTGAACAGGCGCGGGTGTACGATGCCGCCGGCGCTGACGAGCTCTGTTTCCTCGACATTACGGCCAGTCATGAGAAGCGCGACACGATGCTCGATGTAGTTTCGCGCACCGCAGAGGCCTGTTTTATGCCGCTGACCGTCGGTGGCGGGGTCCGGGAAGTCGAGGATATCCGCCGTCTGCTGCTCGCCGGTGCGGACAAAGTCTCGATTAATACTGCGGCCGTACACAATCCCGATTTCGTGCGCGAAGCTGCAGAGAAATTTGGCGCTCAATGCATAGTCGTCGCGGTCGATGCCAAGCAGGTTGCGGACGACCGATTTGAGATCTTCACCCATGGGGGCCGCGAAGCGACCGGGATCGATGCCGTCGCCTGGTCCCGTCGGATGGCCGAGTATGGCGCCGGAGAGATTCTCCTGACCTCGATGGATCGTGATGGCACCAAACAGGGCTACAATATCGCCCTCACCCGCGCCGTCGCGGACGCTGTGCCGGTTCCGGTGATTGCTTCCGGCGGGGTTGGCACGCTCGAACATCTAAGCGCCGGCGTTCGGGATGGTCATGCCAGCGCCGTTTTGGCGGCCTCAATATTTCACTTTGGTGAATTCTCAATTGCAGAAGCCAAAGCCTATATGGAAAAAGACGGCATTCCGATACGCTTGACCCCCGGTGCATGAGGCAATATCGCTTTAAACCGTGATCCTGGTCTGATTTTGAAAACGGTTGCAATTCTACTGGCATGGGGCTAGCTACCCAGGCGTAGCGCTTGTCCTGAGGGCATCAATTTCGTTTAGGCGGAACAGGCTTCTCACCCGGAAACGCTGATGTTTTAAGTGATCCGCAGATAAAAGACGGAAGATAAAAAAGATGACTGACCTAGACCTGGACGGGCGCGTTTTGGACCATCTCTTCGACGTCATCATGAGCCGTCGTGATGACGACCCGGAGACGTCGCATACCGCCAAACTGTTCAGTAAAGGCGTTCTAAAAGTCGCTCAGAAGCTCGGCGAAGAGGCTACGGAGACGGTTATCGAGGGCGTCGCCGGCAACCAGGAGCAGTTGGCTGATGAGTCTGCGGATCTGCTTTATCATTTGCTGGTGCTCTGGGCGGCACGGGGTTTGACACCGAACGACATTTGGCGCCAACTCGAGGGGCGTAAGGGTATTTCGGGTATTGCGGAAAAGGCATCTCGCGAAATTGCGGCGGGAAGCTGATTGCCCTCTCGATGCTTAACGTAAAAGCGTGATCAATTTGCCGGGGCGGACACATACTGCGTCAGGCTGACAATCCAAACTCCAATAAGACCGGAAACATCATGGCTTACGACGACAGTAATATCTTCGCCAAGATTCTGCGTGGCGAAATTCCTTGCGATAAAGTCTACGAAGACGATTACGTCCTGGCGTTCAGGGATATAAACCCCCAGGCGCCTACTCATGTGCTGATTATCCCTAAGGGGGCCTATGTTTCCTTCGATGATTTTTCCGAGCAGGCGTCCAATGAGGAAATAGCAGGATTTGTGCGGGCTTCGGGGAAAATCGCGCGGGATCTCGACCTTGTGGCGCCGGGATACAGGACACTTTCCAACCATGGTGCCGACGCCCACCAGGAAGTGCCGCACTTTCATCTGCATCTTTTCGGCGGAAAAGATCTCGGACGCATGATCAAGCCGTTGGACAAGTAGCAGTCTGACTTTCTTACGCTGTCTATCGACCTATAGGGCGATGTGTTAACGTGCCTGTAGGGGTCTTACCGTATGGTTTCACAGAGTTCTCGGGTCAATGGGCCACCTGTGTCGTTTCATGCAAGAGCTAGCTAGAGGGGAAGCAAGATGGACAGATTGTACGAAATTGCGGAAGAAGCGACCAAAGGCGTTAATGCACTGCTGAACAGCCCTTTGACGCCTGAACAAACCAAGAGCGTTGAGCAGATCATTGAGCGTGCCGTTATCAAAGCCCTGCTTGAAGGTCAGCACCGCGCTGTTGACGCTGCATTGCATGCACCAGAAGCGGATCAGGACGTCGCCCATAAGATCGCAACCGCGATCCGGCAAAAGAACGATGCATTGATCGCAAACCTTTCCAGTCTGCGGTAGTCACCAACAGCTCGCTCGCTTCTTGACCCTGTTCGGCTTATTTATGTGCATGGCAGCATTGATATTGCGCTGGCGGAAACAGGATGAAGCTGACCATTTCGCCATAATCCTTTTTAGGCGGAATATAATTAAATCAACGTAATGGGTTGCTTTTAACGCATAGCTTCGTTGCGTCATCCTGCATTTATGTTTCATTGCGGAATCTCTATAAATTGTGCGTCGCAGCATTATCAAAACCACGCTGCGAATATGGAGATCACGCTATGAAAACACTCTTTCAGGCTCTCTTGAGCCGGATCCTTGCCGTTTTTTCTTTTCTGGAAAATGTTGGTGCGGCAACCCGCGTGTCACACGATATTAAGCGTGGCCGCCAGCCTCGCGAGTTCGATATGCAGGCGCTGGGCATCTCGGACGCCTATCGGTCCTATCGCGCAGTCTAACGACTAGAGCTCCCGGCCCGGCGGCAGCCGCCGGTAGGATAAGGCCTCGGCAATATGTGGCCGGCGAAGGCCTTCGCTTCCCTCCAGGTCTGCGAGGGTGCGCGCCACGCGTAAAACCCGGTGATAGCCACGCCCCGTAAGCCTCAGACGCTCTGCTGCCTGCAACAGAAGGCTTTGACCTTCCGCATCCGGGGTCGCGACCTCTTCCAGCAGCTTTCCATCGACCTCTGCGTTGCTCCTGGGGCGGGTTTCCTCTGCCAGGTGGGCGTAACGCCTCTGCTGGACCTGTCGGGCCTGCGCAACGCGCCGTGCAACGGCTTCGGAACCTTCGCTGGGAGGGGGCAGGCTGAGGTCCTGCATCTTCACCGCGGGCACCTCCAGATGAAGGTCCATGCGATCATAGAGCGGGCCGGAGATCTTGGCCTGGTAATCAGACGCGCAGCGCGGGACCCGGCTGCAGGCGGCTGACGGATCGCCGAAATAGCCGCAACGGCAGGGATTCATGGCGGCAACGAGCTGTACACGTGCCGGATAGGTCACATGGGCGTTCGCGCGGGCAATTGCGACACGTCCGGTTTCAAGGGGCTGGCGCAGGGCTTCAAGCGTCGCACGACTGAATTCGGGCAGTTCATCCAGGAACAACACCCCGAGATGGGCCAGGGAAATTTCACCGGGCTTCGCTTTAAGGCCACCGCCTGCCAGCGCAGGCAGTGAGGCGGAGTGGTGCGGGTCACGAAATGGCCGTCTACGGAGCAGTTGCCCACCTTCCAAAGTCCCTGCAACCGAGTGAATAAGGCTGATTTCCAGGGCTTCCGAGGGATCCAAGGGAGGCAGGATACCCGGCAGGCGCTGCGCAAGCATGGACTTCCCTGCCCCGGGTGGCCCTACCATCAGGAGATTGTGACCGCCTGCGGCTGTTACTTCCAAAGCACGTTTGGCAGAGTTCTGGCCTTTGATGTCCTTCAGGTCCAGGTCGTAGTCCTCTGCTGTGCTGAGGGCGGGCTCAGGTGCGCTGAGGACCTGTGCGCCCTTAAAATGGTTGATCAGGCTGAGCAGCGTCGGCGGGGCCAGAACTTCAATGCCTTTGGCCCAGGCGGCCTCTCCACCCTGATCCTGAGGGCAAATCAGGTTTAATCCACGTGCAGAGGCGTCCAGTGCGGCGGCGAGCACCCCGCTGACCGGCATAACCCGTCCGTCCAGGGCAAGCTCGCCCAGCACGGAATAATCCAGGATTTCGTCGCCCGGCAATACGTTCATAGCCACGAGTAGGCCAAGTGCGATGGGCAGATCATAGTGGCTGCCTTCCTTGGCGAGGTCGGCGGGCGCCAGATTTACCACTATGCGCTTGGGTGGCAGAGATAGCCCCATGGCGGTTAGCGCTGCACGCACGCGGTCGCGGCTCTCGGCAACTGCCTTGTCGGGCAGGCCAACAACCGCAAAGGCGGGTAATCCCGATGCCATCTGCACCTGGACGTCGACCTTAACGACCTCGACGCCGGCAAAGGCGACGGTATTCACTCTCGCAACCATAAACGCCGATTCACACGTGAAAGTAGTTCCTCGGGTATCGCAGGACACTAGTCGCTTGTCAAACGTACGCGTAAATTTGTGAGACGTACGGGTGTAAAAAGTGGCGAAATCACGTGTTGCCGGAATCGAATGACATGTCGGAAACACTGTTCCCTTGTCGATTCAGCTCTCCTGCCGATGTGATGATTCGATCATAAGCAGACAATTTCAGCTCGCGGACAAACTGGGAAAGACCGACAGCCTGCCTCTCTGCCCGTAAGACAAAAAACCGGAAGCGCAATATACCTTGAATTGAATTCTGCAGAAAAGAAATTTGTAACGAAGAAATAAAGGCTTGGTAAAAAACCAACTGGATGGTTAGTTAACGTCTATGGACTCTCGAAAAGCACAAACTCATCGGCGCATTGTCGAAACGGCGGCGGAACTCTTCGGGCTGCAGAGCTATCAGGCGGTGAACGTCAATCAGATCTGTGATCGTGCGAATGTAAACAAGGCAACGCTCTATCAGCACTTTGGATCGAAGGAAGCCCTGGCGGTTGCGACGATCGAACATCACTTCGAACGTCAGAAGGCCGATTTTTATGAGGCTGCAATGGCAGCCTTGCCGAATCCAGTGGATCGCCTGAGTGGAATTTATCAGAGGATTTATCAGCAACACTTAGCGCGCAGTGATCGTGGAGAAAGCTGCATAGGTTGCCCTTTTGTCAATATCTTAAGTGAGATGGCGGTTGGGTCACCGGCGATCCGGGATGCCGTACAAGCGGCGTTCGAAGGTCTGAAGCCCTACTACCGGCTGATTGCGCGAGATGCCAAGGTCATAGGCTACGCGAACCGGGAACTTGATGGCGATGCCGTCTCCTCGGCCCTTATTGCAATCATGAACGGTGCTATGATTTCAGCGAAGACAGAGAACCGCCCGGAAGCTATTCTCGAAAATCTGGAGACAGCAAAACTGATACTTCGGGGATAAGTCGGGGACTCGTGGCGCTTTGCCGACAACTTTAACCATATCGAGTCAAAGCATTAAAAACCGACCAGTTGGTCTAGTGGTCCTTCCAGCTTCCTATGAGTGTAAAAACAATCTCATATATGTTGTTCTTACGCCCTGCCCGGCGGGAAGCTGATGGTGACTGACACGACTTAGGTGGTTCATACCAGTGCGTAATCAGTCACCACACTTGCTTAAAGCCTGACTCTGCGTCAGCCGTTTTTCATCGACCGCCTGCGCACAAGGCCTAACCCAAGAATGCCCAGGCCCAAGAGACCCAGCGTTCCGGGCTCTGGAATTGCTGTACGTGCAACTTCAAAGTCGTAGGTCTTATCGAACGTGGCAGCGCCTATGGTATCGTACGCGAGACTGACATTGTCAAAGTAGCCGTCCTGCCCCTGGTTGAAGCTACCGACCCCGACACTGAGAAGGAGCATTTGGGCTGCCAGGAAATCAGCATCGAATTCCGTGAGCCAGTCGCCCAACGTCAGCAGCTTGCTTTGGTCGAAGACCTGTCCGAAGCCACCGGTCTGCCAGAAAAGGCCGCTGTTCAGATCGATTTGCACATCGGTCCAGTCGCCGGTTGCGACAGGATTATTGCCGTTTAGATAGGGCTCATAGACCAACGAGACGAAGCCGTCACCGACTGTAAGTGGGTTAAAAAAGGTTAGCTTGATCGACGGGGCTGCGAAGGTGTTGCCGCCTGGAACATTCGCTTTGTAGAAGGAGTAGCCGAGTTGAAAACTGTTGTTCAGGACATTTCCGGCTGTTCCGTAGGTATCGGCGACACCGATTTCGGCTTTATGATTGTCGTCGAAACCGGTGGTTAGCCGTGCCGCGCCCTGTGGTAAAGGTGCATTGTTTTCCAGGTTGCCACCGGTGCCTGATAGGTCTGCGATACTTGCCGTGCCGCCAGGTCTCACGTCGTTTTCAAACCATTGGCCGTTTGCGACGAAGCTGCTGTCGATGGAATCTTCAATGATGACGGCTGCCGAAGATTCTGAGGCAGCCAAAAGCGATGCTGCAAGAGCAACTGCACCGATCAAAGGCGTGAAAACACCCAAGCGGGAAGCCGCTCCGGACCTTTTAGTACTCATTTTGCGTAATCCCCCAAGTGTTGGACTGGTTTACCCAGTTTCCGAGATTTGTGGGGATGCTGTTGGTGGCCAAAGCACTCGTGGTTCCGCGCACACCCCACAATAGCGGTTTAGCAAGCAAGATTTAAGCCAAGGATTGTACGGCTTGTTTATCAATGACTTGTATTCCCGCTTTCCGAAATCTCCCAGAGATTGTAAGGTTTACCGACGGTTTTAGGTCCCAAAAACAGGGATAATTAGGTCTGCTGAACCGGTGCGCGTGATCATGTTTCATAAAAAACAACATGATATGCGTAAACGGAAGCCTCAAAGCCATGTAAAGTTACCCGACAAGGCCTGAAAGCCGGATTGAAAAACAACAGCTTTTCAACGCCATCGTCGACTTGGTCTTTTAGCTCGCGGTTCCGGCTCAGCCAGCATAGCATTCGGGCATGATGCTTCTGTTGCGACCCGCTTTTTGTTGCTGTTCTCTGCGTGTGGTCGCGGTGATTCTTCTGTTTGTGATCACACCGCCACACGTACAATCGGTAGAGGCTTCAGAGCTGCAGTGGGTGGCCGAACTGCAAACCGGAATTTGGACCGCTGTTCATCGGATGGCGCCCGACGATGCCGTTACATTCAGTCTGCAGAAGCATGGTGGCAGCGCTTTCGACCCGCGCCGGGGCCGTATTGTTCTTTTTGGCAGCGATACTCATGGCGAAGATTGGAGTAACGCGCCGCGGATATTTGATCTGAGCTCCCTTTCCTGGCGACGGGCTCACAACGACGATCCCTTGTCCAGCTATAGGGTGACCGAGGCCGGGATTCCGGTGGCTGGTCCTGACGGTGATCACCCCTGGGCCATGCACAGCTTTGGCGCTGTCGACTACCATGCCGGCTGGGATGGCGTAGTGGTCAGCAGTCATCCCGCACACATGGAGCCGGGGCGCTTCAGCACCGACCTGGCTGAGCTGTGGCCTGAGGTTCGCCGGCATCCAACCTGGCTTTTTGATTTGGAGCGGGAGCGATGGCTCCCCCTATCCAGGGCGCAGACATCGTTTTTCGCCTATGCGACCACCTATGACAGTGACCGGGATGTCATGATCGGCAGTGGATATCCCGGGATATTCGAGCTTTCCAGCCGTGAGTCGAAGTGGCTGAAAAGGGCTGATGGCAGGGCGATGGGGTATCACAACAACGCGGTTTATGACCCTTATGAAAAAGCACTTGTGGTGTTTGGCCGAAATGGACTTGGCAACGATGTTCTGGTCTACCGGACGGACGAGGCACAGCTTATTGCCATGCCGACTCTCGGTTCGCGTCCGCCGAAAGATGAGCACGCGCCAATGGCATTCCACCCGGTTCTCAGGGAAACCTTAGTGATAATTGATCGTTTCGCACCCGGAACATCACGTCAGAACCGGGCTGCAGGTAGGGCCGAGACCTGGGCTTATGACATCAGGGAAGACAGTTGGCGCAGGATCGCGGACGCGACCCTGCCCTTCGCGTTGGGCATGAATTATCATCTGCACTACGACCCGCAGCGTAACCTTTTGCTGCTCGTCACAGCGAAACCCAAGGCGCCTTCCGACAAGGGAATGGCGCTACCAGAAGTCTGGGCTCTCAGGTTGGAGGCAGGTTCATAGACCGGATCATGTTCCGCTTGGGCATCCAGACCTATAGATGCTCACGCTAGGCCTTTGCGTCCACGGCGGATTTGGCCGCGTCGGGCTTGCCCTCAGGTGAGGGCGGCGCGGTCTCTTCACGATAGAGGTCTGCATAGTCAACCACGATACCGTAGTGCGGATCCTCGATGACGTTGACCTCGACCAGGCTATCGGCCTTACGCAGGAGGTGTGTACAGTCCGAACTCAAATGCTTCAGGTGCAGGCGTTTGCCGTAGTTGGTGTAACGCTCTGCAAGGCTGTCGATGGCTTGAAGGCCGGAATGGTCCCAGACGCGTGACTCTTTGAAGTCGACCACAACGTCGTCGCTGTCGTTCTTGGGGTCGAAAAGGTCCCGAAAGCTGGTGATCGAACCGAAAAACAGCGGCCCTGAGAGCTCATATACCTTGGTAGACTCGTCCGACTGATAGCTGTGGGCAGTGATGCGCTTCGCACTCTTCCAGGAAAACACCAGGGCGGACACGATCACGCCGACGATCACGGCAATCGCCAGGTCGGTTATGACTGTCACACCGGAAACCAGCACCAGGACAAAGGCGTCCGCGCGCGGAATCTTGCCGATGATCTGGAAGCTCGTCCATTCGAAGGTGCCGATGACGACCATGAACATCACACCGACCAGCGCGGCCAGGGGAATCATTTCAATCAGCGACGATCCGTACAGGATGAAAAAGAGCAGGAATCCGGCTGCGGCAATCCCTGAAAGCCGACTGCGGCCACCGGATTTGATGTTGATCATGCTCTGACCGATCATCGCGCAGCCACCCATACCACCGAAGAGGCCGGTGACCGTATTGGCAACACCCTGTCCGATACATTCCTGACTGGCGCGACCCCGGGTTTCGGTCATTTCGTCGACCAGAGTGAGGGTCAGCAGCGATTCGATCAGTCCGATTGCCGCCAGGATCAGCGCGTAGGGGAAAATGATCTGCAGTGTCTCGAGGTTCAGAGGCACCAGCGGCAGGTGAAAGCTGGGCAGGTTGCCCGAGATGCTCGTCATGTCGCCAACGGTTCTGGTGTCGAAACCGAGAAGCAGCGCCATGCCGGTGACCGCGAGAATGGCGGCCAGCGGCGCAGGAACAGCCTTTGTGATCCTTGGCAGGAAGTGAATGATGGCCATGGCGAGAGCCACCAGACCCAGCATGACCGCCAGCGGTTCACCCTGCATCCATTGAAGGGCGCCATCCGGGCCCTCGATCTTGAACTGCGACAGTTGCGCCAGGAAGATCACGATCGCCAGACCATTGACGAAGCCCAGCATCACCGGGTGTGGCACCATCCGGATGAACTTGCCCAGTTTCAGCACGCCTGCCGTTATCTGCAGAATTCCCATCAGCACGACCGTGGCGAAGAGGTATTCCACCCCATGATCTGCGACGAGAGACACCATCACAACGGCCAGGGCGCCGGTCGCGCCGGAGATCATTCCGGGCCGGCCGCCAATCACAGCTGTAATCAGACCGACCATAAATGCCGCATAAAGCCCTGACAGCGGATGCACACCAGCAACGAAGGCGAAGGCAACGGCTTCGGGAACCAATGCCAGAGCGACCGTCAAACCGGAGAGAATCTCGATTCTTGGCGAGGCGGGGAGCAGCTTTTGGAGGGCTGGAGACAAGGTGAAGTCCTGCAGTCTGGTCAAAATAATGCGCCGCAAAAAAATGCTGCAGCGCACAAACACATTAGCAGGCTTCGGGCGAAGGGGGAACCACTTAATCGGTGAATGGCTTCATAAGCCCATGCAAAATACGCAGATCTCGTTAAGAAACGTAAAAGATCTGTCGAATTTTCAGTACAAGACCCTGATGCTGCAATGCAAAATCCGCTAATGGCTTTTATGGCAGTAAGCAGTGCCTGAGGATTACGGGGCCGGGCGCGGCGGTATTACTTGCCGTGAACTTCGCCGTAACGTGCTTCGATTGCATCCCAGATCTCGGCTTCCAGACAGACTTCGTCGTAACGGTCGATTTCTTGTAAGCCAGTCGGAGAGGTCACGTTGATCTCTGTCATCACGTCGCCGATGACGTCGATGCCGACGAAGATCATGCCCTTTTCCTTAAGGGTTGGGCCGATCGCCTCGCAGATTTCCAGATCCCGTGCTGTGAGGCCGGATTTGTCCGGTCGTCCACCCACATGCATGTTGGAACGGGCCTCACCTTCGGCCGGAACCCGGTTCAGGGCGCCCGCCGGACGTCCGTCGATCAGAATGATCCGTTTGTCTCCTTCCCGCACCGCGGGCAGGTACTGCTGTATGATGATCGGCTCGCGGTAGAGCTCGGTGAAGATTTCCAGCAGTGAATTGAGGTTTTCGTCGCCGGGCTTGATGTGAAAGACCCCTACTCCGCCGTTTCCGAACAGCGGCTTGACGATGATGTCTTTGAACTCATCGCGGAAGGCGGTGATTTCTTCACGATCGCAGGTGATGAGGGTGGGTGGCATCAGGTCCGGAAAATGCGTAACGAAGAGCTTTTCCGGGGCGTTGCGGACCTCCATCGGGTCGTTCACCACCAGTGTTTTCGGGTGAATGTGCTCCAGCAGATGGGTTGCGGTGATATAGGACATGTCGAAAGGCGGGTCCTGCCGCATCAGGATGACGTCCAGGGTCGAAAGGTCTATCACTTCGCTTGCGCCCAGCTCCGCATGGGCGCCACGCTGTCGGGCAAAGCGGAGAGGCCGGCAACGGGCTGTGACCTTGCCGTCGCGCAGTGAGAGATCCTGCGGCTGGTAATGAAAAAGACTATGGCCGCGGCGTTGCGCCTCCAGGCCCAGTACAAAGCTGCTGTCCCCATCGATATCTATGGTTTCGACCGGGTCCATCTGGATTGCGACCGCTAGGCTCATATTTCCGCTCCGCTCTCAGAGCCAGTCCGTCCGCAAGGGAGTGGGACAAACCAGCCTCTGTCGTTAATTCAGGTTAGAGAAGTCAGTGTGGATCCCTTGGAAACCAGGATCCGGATGGCTGTACAGCGGAATAACCCGGCTTGGAAGCCAGCTCAAGCGCCGAACGTTACCTTGCACTAATTGAGGTTGCTCTTGATCTGTTGCAACAGGCTGGCGGCTTCATGTCGTGCATCGGGGCTCTCACAGAGGGAAAGATACTGTTCCAGCGACAGGATTGCGGCCCTCAAGTTGTCCTGACCGGCGTGCAGAATGCCTGCTTCGCGCCAGAGACTGGCTTCCGATGGCGCAAACATCAGCATGGTCTCTACGACTTCAAGGGCCTCGCTGACCTCCTGGGCGCGTAAAAGCCGGATTTTGATGTTGTCCTGCAGGCGCTTGAGAATCATGCGATTGCTCACAGGTCTGTAGTGCTCCGACCGCAGCTCGGCTTCCGGGCCGCCGAGGGCTTTCAGCATTGCCCGCAGGTCCGCTGTGCTGAGTTGATTGCCGCCGTGGAAGGGATCGATAATCCGCCGATCGTCTTTCGCGTCCATGCGCAGCAGAAAATGACCCGGGAAGTTCAACCCCTGAATATTCCAACCCTGAGCGCGGGCGCAGTGCAGATAGAGAATACCGAGTGCCACGGGCAAACCTCTTTGCCGATCGATGACGCGCATCAGATTGGCATTCTGCAGATCGTCGTAATTGAGGCTGTCACCCTGATAAGCATGACGTTCGAAGATCACGGTGTTTATTGCGGCGATCTGGGCGGTGATATCGCCCTCAACCTCGTTCGCAGCAAATTCTTCTGCGGTATCGTGGGCGAGAAGCTCCAAATGATGCTGATAGCGATCAAGTGAGACCTGAGGTCTGTCGAGTGCCGCGAGCCATAGCGCCGCCTCCGCAAGGTCGATGTCTTCGTCGCTCTGCCCGCCAATGCGCCGCAGATTGGCTTCGACTTCCTTTCGACCACTTGCGGTGGACCAGCTCATGGCCGTTGTGACCTCGTAATCTCAACATACGTCAGGCGTTACATCGCAGTGCACAAATCAGGATCTGCGCGCGGGATCATCCTTCAAACGAACATAGCTTACCACTCTGCGGACATACGCGATGTCCTTGGCGTGTCCGATTACGCGCGTCAGTTCGGCCTGATTCTGTGCGATGCCCATCAGATACAGCGTCTTGTTCACGGATTCGACCGAATAATTGATTGAGGTCACACCGCTGTCGACAAGCAGGGTTCCCTTCAGTTCGGTCTCGATCCAAATATCTCGCGCGACGTCCCCAAGCGAAGATTCGTCGGTGACTTCAATCTCGTTGATGACCTCGCGGACCCCGACGCCCTGCCAGGCGAGGCGCACTGCGGTCAGTTCGGTTTCCGGCTTTTCGACGGCTCCGGTCAGCAACACGCGGCCTTCCTGAACCTGAAGGTTTATGTCCGTGAAGAGGGATTCGCTTTCCTGAAGAAAGAGGTGGTTGATGTCCAGCCTGGTCTCGGTGTCCTGCAGAGCGCCTTGAAAACCACGTTCCTGGGAAGCCGCTGTTGCCGCTGTGGCGCCGACACCGATTGCGACACCGGTCGGTGTACAGCCCGCGAGGCCGAGAATACCGACGCATGCAGCGCCAAATGCGAGCGCAGGAATCTTGTACGCCTGTCGAGACTTGGATTTTCTTTTCTGGATCATATTTTCCATCGCCGAGGTTGATCTCCCACCAATCAGGGATATCGCTTTAACTTAGTCACTCGATTCCCTCCATGCATCACGAATGTGCCTCGGTGGGCTTTTCGGGGCGATCAGAATGGCATCGAAACGGCAGTCACATGCGGACAGCCTTGCATGACGCTGCAGGAAAATCGCAGCCGCGCGCTGAATGCGCTGCTTTTGACGCGGAGCGATTGCGGCTTGCGCGAGATCCAGGCTCGACCTCGCCTTTACCTCAACAAAAACAAGCAGTTTGCCGCGCCGTGCGATGAGGTCAATCTCTCCGGCCGCTGTCCGGTAGCTTCTCTCGAGAATCCGATAGCCCTGCAAAAGCAGCCAGAAGGAAGCGAGCCTCTCAGCCCACCGCCCTCTGTGGTAGGCTTTCTGGCGGGCCTTGCCGTTCATACGTGCTTTTGGGAGGCGTGTGGCATCGGCTGGTGCGGCGGCCTCAAGTTTTTTCCGAGGTCAGGTCGAGGGCCCGGCTGTAAACCTGGCGTTTGGGGAGCGCTGTTTTAAGAACGACTTCTGCGACGGCATCACGGAGCGTCTGGGTCTCAAGAGCAGTTGTCAGCAGACTATCCAGATCGATTTCCTGGTTCTTCGCATCCGCATCTGCACCGCCGATGATAACGACGGCCTCGCCTTTCGGTGCCCCGTTTTCCTTATAGTAAGTGACCAGTTCGCTCAGGCTGCCACGGCGCAGTTCTTCGAACATCTTTGTCAATTCGCGCGCGACCGCTGCAGGGCGATCGCCCAAGGCCTTTTGCGCGTCGTTCAGCATATCTCCCAAGCGCCTTGGGGATTCATAAAAGATCAGACTTGCGGGAATCTCCGCCAGTTCGCTCAGGGCTGTGAGACGTGCCGCAGACTTGGACGGCAGAAAACCGTGAAACATGAAGCGGTCACTTGGCAAGCCCGAGAGCACCAGCGCGCAGAGGGCAGCAGAAGCACCGGGAAGCGTCGTGACTTCCTGGTTGGCCTCGATTACGGCCGTCACCAGCTTATAGCCGGGGTCCGATATCAGGGGCGTGCCAGCGTCGGACACCAACGCCACAGCCTCGCCACATTTTAGCCGTTCGATGATCTTCGGACGCACGCGCTCTGCGTTGTGTTCGTGGTAGCTGATCAAGGGTGTGTCGATCCCGTAGGCCTGGGTCAGGCGACGGGTGACCCGTGAGTCCTCGCACGCGATGACATCGGCCGCGGCCAATACGTCGCGGGCGCGGAATGTCAGGTCGCCAAGATTGCCGATCGGAGTTGCGACGAGATAGAGGCCGGCCTTGAGATGTGTGGTGCTTTTGGGCCTGATCTCTGTTTGAGGTTGTGAGGTTTCTGCTGTGCTGATCGCACTGCGAGTATCTTCTGCAGCCGAAGGCGCTGTTTTGGCCGTATTCCGGGGTGTACTTCGTGCGGCGGCGCCGCTAGGCTCGTTCCGCCCCGAGTAAGATGGATTTGAGCGTGACGTTTTTGACATTATCACCGCGCTGCTGCGCCAACCCGGGGACTGAGCGCCAATCGCTCGGCTTGGGTTTGGCTGTCGCACTGTCATTGTTTTTGCTGACAGGTTGCTCGTCAAGCAACCTAGACAATAGATCCCAGGATACGCAAGCTGCGCCCGAAGCGACGAAGCCCGCCCCTGAGGGTGATTCGGCGATCACGGACTGGACCGAGCGCCAGTCTCAGTTCGAGAATGGGGTTGTGCAAGGCGAAGTCGTGTCTGCAGATGACGATTCGGTCAAGGTTGCCATGCTGCTGCCCTTAAGCGGTCAGCACGCGCAGGTCGGCCAGGCCCTGTTGAATGCCTCCCAGGTCGCACTCTTTGATCTTGCCGGCGAAAACTTCAAACTGGTGGTCGAAGATACCGCGGGCACGCCTGCGGGGGCTGCGACCGCTGCGCAGGCCGCTATTTCTCAAGGGGCTGACCTGATTATTGGACCTCTGTTTTCCACCTCTGTCGAAGCGGTCAAACCCGTGGCTCAGGCCGCGGACGTGAAGGTCCTGGCTTTCTCGAGCAATCGCGAAGTTGGGGGTGACGGCGTCTACGTCATGGGGCTTGCGCCGCATCTTCAGGTCGAGCGGATCGTGGCGTATGCGTCTGCACAGGGTCTGAGCCAATTTGGAATTCTGGCGCCGCAAACCCCTTACGGCCAGGCTGTTGCAAAGGCAATGCGAGAGGCCGTCGAACGCAACGATAGCTTCCTGAGTCGGGTTATTTTTTACAATCCTGCATCACCGGATCTGTCGCCGGAAGTGCGGTCATTGGCGAACTATGAAGGTCGCCAGGCGGCCCTGAATGCCAGAAAACAGGCGCTTCAGGCTGCCGGTGATGCTGCGTCGAGACGTGCATTGGCGCGGCTGCGCAACATCGAGACGGAAGGTTCGCTTGAGTATGACGCGATCCTTCTGGCGGGTACCGCCCAACAAGCTCTGTCGCTGGCGCCCTTGCTGGCCTATTACGATGTGGATCCCAACGTGGTGCGGTTCCTTGGGACTGCCCTTTGGGACGGCGCTGATCTGGGAGATGAACCTTCGTTGCAGGGCAGCTGGTTTGCCGCACCCGCGCCGGAGTACTGGAGCGACTTTAAGACCCGCTATACCGAGACCTATGGTTCTGCACCACCGCGCGTTGCCAGTTTGGCGTACGATGCTACGGCGCTGGCAGCGGTCGTGGCCGCCCAGGCGAAAAGCAGCGGCATTAAACCGGTTTTCGACGATGTGACCTTCACGCAAGCCAGTGGTTTCGCGGGGATCGACGGCATCTTCCGGTTTTACGCGAACGGTGAGAGCGAGCGGGGTTTGGCCGTTCTGGCAGTGGAACGCGAAGCCCCGAAAGTGATCGACCCGGCGCCGGGAAGCTTCGAAAATCTCATCAACTAAGCGTCTGAACCGGTGGCAGGCCTCAATTAGGCCAGCAGGTGCGCAAGAACGGCGTCCAGGCGTGTGCGGCCGCGATGGGTTGCTGTCAGACCCTGTTCTGTCAGCGTAACGAAGCCGCCGTCAATCAACACGGTTAGCCTTGCCGGATCGAGAAGCTGCTCAGGTTCCTGTCCGGTTTCGCGCAGGAAAGCAGCCCGGGGTACGCCTTCAGACAGACGCAATCCCATCATCACCATTTCCTCTAGGCGCTGCGCCCGGTCGATCCCGGTTTCGCCGCGGGTGGCATGACCGTCGCTTTCGACAGCTGCCAGCCAGGCCTCCGGCGCCCTGTGTTGACGGGTGGCCAGCTTGCGGTTGTCCGTTGCTGCGGAGAGACCCTGCGCATCGGTCAGGGTCAAGCGCCCATGGGCGCCCGGCCCTACGCCAACGTAGTCTCCGTAGCGCCAGTAGGTCATGTTATGACGGCTTTCCTGCCCTGGCCGCGCATGGTTTGACACTTCGTAGGCTGGCAAGCCCGCGTCGCCCATGATTTCCTGGGTGAGATCAAAAAGCGCACCGGCCTGATCATCTTCGGGGATACTCAGCTCACCACGGCGCCAGGCCCCATGAAAGACCGTATTTTCCTCGATGGTCAGCTGATAGAGCGAAAGATGGTCTGCACCTTCGTCCAAAGCCCGGGTCAGCTCAGATCGCCATTCGGCGGATGTGTGTCCGGGCCGGGCATAGATGAGATCGAACGAGAAGCGCGGAAAGTGCCTGCGTGCCAGATCAATGGCTTGCTGTGCCTCACTTGCGGAATGTTGACGCCCGAGGAACCGAAGGGCTTCGTCATTGAGCGACTGTACGCCGAGAGAGAGGCGACCTACCCCGGCAGATGAAAAGGCGGCAAACTTACCGGCCTCGGCAGAGGTCGGGTTGGCTTCGAGAGTGATCTCGACATTCTGCGCGAGCGACCAGTTATAGCCGATCCTTTCTATCACGGCGGCGACGGTTTCAGGGGCCATCAAGGAGGGCGTTCCGCCCCCGAAAAATATGCTCGTAACCTCACGGCCAGGCGTCAGCGTGGCGTAGTGGTCCAATTCGCTCAGCAGCGCCCTGCGCCAACGGTCGTGATCGACCGACTCACGGACGTGACTGTTGAAGTCGCAATAGGGGCATTTTGACAGGCAGAAAGGCCAATGCACGTATATGCCAAAGCCCGGCTCGCCGGGGGCTTCGCTTTCTTGAGCCGCTTTAAGGGGCGCTACAGACATATCGGTCTTGTCCCGAACAGCCGGCGATCAATCTTCGCTGAAAACGTCAGCGACGAGCTTTTTGAAGGCGTCGGCGCGATGGCTGATGACATGTTTGGCGTCCGGGTCCATCTCTCCGAAGGTTATCTCATAGCCTTCCGGCTGGAACATGGGGTCGTAACCGAAACCTCGCGCGCCGCGTGGTGGCCAAACCATCTGGCCCCGCACTTCGCCTTCATAGACAAGTTTATCGCCATTCGGCCAGTAGAGGCAAAGTGCGCAGATAAATTGAGCTGAACGATCGGCCTTGCCCTCCAGCTCTCTCTGCACACGTTTCATCGCAGCGGCGAAATCACGCTTACCGCCCGCGGCACCGCTGCCATCTGTTTCCGCCCATCGGGCCGAATAGATGCCCGGTTGGCCATCCAGCGCAGTCACTGCAAGTCCGGAATCGTCGGCCAATGCCGGAAGGCCGCTTGCCTCCGCGGACGCGCGCGCCTTTAAAATGGCGTTGCCGGTGAAGGTGGTTTCGGTCTCTTCCGGTTCAGGAAGCCCCAGCTCGCCAGCCGATGTGACCTGCACACCGTAAGGCTGCAGGAGATCGGCGATCTCGCGCAGTTTGCCGGCGTTATGACTTGCAAGAACCAGTTTTTCTTCTGTGAGGCGGGGCTTCATGTCTACGACGAGTATCCTTTGCGATTCGCTGTTGTGCTACTCAAGTCCGAGCGCGCGGCGCTGGGCCACAGCCAGTGACTGAATGCCCGCTTCGGCGAGATCCAACAGCGCGTTGAACTGATCTCTGCTGAAGGGGTCGGCCTCGGCTGTGCCCTGAACTTCGACAATGCCGCCGCGGCCCGTCAGGACGAAATTGGCGTCGGCCTCTGCAGCTGAATCCTCGTCATAATCCAGATCCAGAACCGGGGTTCCTTTGTAAAGGCCGCAGGAAATGGCGGCCACCTGGTCGATAAAGGGAATCTCGGAGATCGCACCGAGGCTTTTCATGTGGGTAAAGGCCTGATGAAGCGCGACATAGGCGCCGGTGATCGACGCGGTCCGGGTGCCGCCATCAGCCTGAATGACGTCGCAGTCGACCTTGATTTGACGCTCGCCAAAGCCTTTAAGGTCGACGACTGCGCGCAGACTGCGGCCAATAAGACGTTGAATTTCCTGGGTTCTGCCTGACTGTTTGCCGCGTGCAGCTTCGCGGGCAACCCGAGAGCCGGTCGAACGGGGCAGCATGCCGTATTCGGCGGTGACCCAGCCTTTGCCGCTGTTGCGCAACCAGGGTGGAACGGAATCTTCGACTGACGCCGTGCAGAGCACGTGGGTATCGCCGAATTTGACGAGGCAGGAGCCCTCGGCGTGTTTGTTGACGTCGATCTCGAGTGTGACGTCACGGAGCTGGTCTGGCGTCCGGCCGGAAGGTCTCATGGTGTTGCCTTTTCTATAACTATGGTGAGGCCGTATCTCGAGAGATAGGATCAATCATTACGAGTTGCTTGGCGTTCGAACTTCCGGGCAAACCCGGAAAATGAATGTGGTCCGGCGTGTCGGAGTAGAAACCGAGCGCCATTGCGGCGGGAAGCTATCCCAAGCCTGCCCTCGCGTCCACTCTTCAAGCGGTGCAGAGGCTGTCCGACCTTCAGGCAATGCAATTCCTTGCCAGCCAATCTATGGCTCGCGTTGACGCTGTTGCAGGCGGTACCTACATTGCAAGTGCGCAAGGTCGCATTGATCGGCGGGGACTTGGCGCCGGATAGAAAGATAGAGCAGCAAGAGATGAAGGAAAATCCACAGATATCTGATCTCAGCGATCGTTCGCGGGAGGTCTTTCGACATATCGTGGATGCCTACGTCACCACGGGTGCGCCCATAGGCTCGCGCACAATCTCGCGCAAGCTGGGCCTTGATCTCTCCTCCGCCACGATCCGCAACGTCATGGCCGATCTCGAGGATCTGGGGTTGCTCTATGCGCCTCATACCTCGGCGGGGCGCTTACCGACTGAGATGGGATTGCGTCTCTTTGTCGACGGTTTGCTCGAACATGGCAATCTGAACGAAGACGAGCGCGGTGCGATTGAGAGCCAGTGTGCCGCCGTGGGCCGTTCGGTGCCTGAGTTGCTTGAAGAGGCGACCGGCATGATTTCCGGCCTGTCCCGTTGCGCCGGCCTTGTTGTCGCGCCAAAGGCGACAGAGGCGTTGAAACACATCGAATTCGTTTCTCTGGGGCCGGGGCGCGCACTCGTGGTGCTGGTGACTGCGTCAGGTCAGGTCGAAAACCGGGTGATCGATGTGCCGATCGGCTTGCCGCCGGCCTCACTGGTCGAAGCGACAAACTATCTTTCAGCCCGTCTCGTGGGCCGCACGCTGGCGGAGGCGCAGGCCGATGTGGTTCAGGAATTGGCGGCGCATCGCGCCATGCTGGACGAACTGACAGCGAACGTTGTCGAGTCCGGTCTGGCCACCTGGGGCAAAAATGGTGGCGAGGGTGCGTTGATTGTCCGTGGACAAGCCCAGCTCTTGGAGGATATTACCGCGCTTGAAGATCTTGAGCATATTCGCAAGCTCTTTAATGCGCTGGAAACCAAGGAGGCCCTGGCACGGCTTCTAGAGCTGACGGACAGCGCAGAAGGCGTGCAGATTTTCATTGGTGCCGAGAACGATCTTTTCGGACTGGCTGGTTGCTCGGTGGTGATTGCCCCTTACGGCAACAGTCAGAACCAGATCGTTGGCGCGATCGGTGTAATTGGTCCGACACGGATCAACTATGCCCGCATTATTCCCATGGTCGACTATACGGCCAAGGTGATCGGCAGACTGGTGGGTTAACCCGCCGGTCCGTTTGACAGTTCAGAAAGGAGCGACTGGCAAGAATGTCAGATCAAGATAAACAGAATTCCGACGCTGCCGCCCAGGCTGCGGCTGAATCCGAAGCAGCACCGGAAATCCCTACTCAGGAAGCCTTTGCAGAAGCGGCGGCGGTACATGACGCCGCGCAGGCGCACGCTGCGGCTGAAGAGGCCGCAAATGACGCCGCTGATCAGGGTGATGCGTCGCGTGTCGCCGAACTGGAAGCGGAGGTTTCCAACCTGAAAGACCAGCTTTTGCGGGCTTTGGCGGAAACCGAGAATCTGCGCCAAAGGACCCGTCGCGAGCGTGAAGATACCATCAAGTACGCGCCCATGGGCCTTGTGAAGGACTTGGTCGAGGTGACCGATAATCTGAAGCGGGCCATTGATTCGGTGCCGGCGGAAGCGGTGGAAGGTCACGAGCAGCTCAAGAACCTTCTGACCGGTGTCCAGATGACCGATAAGGAAATCCTGACCGTTTTCGAACGCCACAACATCAAGCAGGTCGCGGCTATGGGCGAAAAGCTGGATCCCCATTCACATGAGGCCCTGTTTGAAGTACCGGATCCGAGCAGCCCTGCAGGCACCATTGTGCAGGTCATGCAGCCCGGATATCGCTTGCATGACCGTCTGGTGCGACCAGCACGGGTTGGTGTGGCCGTTGGCGGACCTGCCGCCGCCCCAACGCCCGGTGACAATGTCGATACAACGGCTTGATTGAGCCTTTAGGCCGGAGGGAGATCGTTTCGCATCATGAACGCCTTCCCTCCCGCATCCTCTTTACGGCTTTGGCTTTGTTACGCGCCGCAGAGTGAGATTAAGCCGTCCGCCGCCATTCAGAAGGCGGCTGGTGCCCGAAAAGACCTTTGAAATACCGTGATAGGCCATGCGGGATTCACCGCCCATCACAAGGACGGTCCCGGAATGCAATGTAACGGCTTTGGTGGGACCGCGACGTGATGCGCCTCCAAGCCGGAAGGTAGCACTGTCGCCAAGCGAAAATGAGAGGACGGGTGCGTCGAAAACCTCTTCGTCAGCGTCGCGGTGCAGGCCCATTCGGGCTTTTTCTCCCCGGTACAGATTGATCAGACAGCACTCGGGTGCAGCTGGATATCCCGTGAGTTCGTCCCAGGCCGCCAGGATGCCTGCCGGAATGGACGGCCAGGCCGTCCCCGTGGAAGGATGGGTGGACTGGTAGCGGTAGCCTGAGCGGTCCGACACCCAACCCAAGGGTCCCGCATTGGTCATCTCAACGGAAAAAGGCTGCCCGTTTCCCGGCATGACCGGGCGATAGAAGGGTGCCTCAGCAGCAATGCCACGGAGTGTCTCGACCAGATCGGCCTGTGCCGCCGGGGAGAGATATTCCGGTATGATTTTGAAGCCGTCAGGCATCTTTACCTTCTTGCGCCGATAACTGGCCTTCGCACAGTCTTAATCAATCTGTTTGCCTATCACTGCGTTGTTCCGACCGCCGTCGGGCTTCCTTGCGTTGAAACCAGCGAAAGAAAAAATATAGGCTGCCGCAGACAACGACCAACCCGAAACCGACGTTGCCCACGGCGGGAGAGAGCCCCATGGTCTCAGCGGCGATGGACATGACGGCGCCGATCATAACGTTGGCAATCAAGACCCACATGATGGTTGTGAAGATGCCGTCTCTGGGGGATTCAGGCGGTGAATAATCCTGCATTAAAACGTCTTTCTTTGGCTGCTCTCGATCCCGTAGGGATACCGCTGTGCTTGACATGGCGGCAAGACTAGCCAAATTAGCGCCGACATTCGAGAAAACGTTGGGATGAAAAAGCGCCTCGCGCCTTGCAGGCCGTGAGTCTCTGCTTATATAACCCGCTAAGCATTACGGTTATTTAACTTCACCTAACGGGACCAGGCGGTGGTGCTTGCTGAATAAGGCCACCCAAGAGTTTGCTACGCGTGAGGAGCACATGAGTAAAGTTATCGGAATCGACCTCGGGACGACCAATTCCTGCGTTGCCGTCATGGACGGTAAGGACGCGAAGGTCATTGAGAATTCGGAAGGCGGACGTACCACCCCTTCCATGGTTGCCTTTGCCGAATCAGGCGAACGGCTTGTCGGACTGCCTGCCAAGCGCCAGTCGGTCACCAACCCGGAAAATACCCTTTTCGCCATCAAGCGTCTGATCGGCCGTCCTTTTGACGACCCGACGACCAAGAAGGACATGGATCTTGTTCCCTACAAGATCGTTAAGTCCGATGGTGGCGATGCCTGGGTTGAAGCCCAGGGTGAGAGCTACAGCCCATCGCAGGTTTCCGCGTTTATTCTGCAGAAGATGAAGGAAACCGCCGAGACCTTCCTGGGTGAAACAGTGACCCAGGCTGTGATTACGGTGCCGGCTTACTTCAACGATTCACAGCGCCAGGCCACCAAGGACGCCGGTAAGATCGCCGGTCTTGAGGTTCTGCGTATCATCAACGAGCCGACCGCGGCAGCTCTGGCTTACGGCCTTGAGAAGCGCGGCGCGGGCACCATTGCTGTCTATGACCTTGGCGGCGGTACCTTCGATATCTCGGTTCTGGAGATTGGTGACGGTGTCTTCGAAGTAAAATCCACCAACGGCGATACCTTCCTGGGTGGTGAAGATTTCGATGCGAAGATCATCGAATATCTTGCCGAGGAGTTCAAAAAGGAACAGGGCATAGATCTGCGCGCTGACAAGCTCGCGCTTCAGCGTCTGAAGGAAGGTGCTGAAAAAGCCAAGATCGAGCTGTCTTCTTCCAACCAGACAGAAGTCAGCCTGCCCTTCATCACGGCCGACGCCAGCGGGCCGAAGCATCTGAACATCAAGCTGACCCGGGCGAAGCTCGAGGCATTGGTGGACGATCTGGTGCAGCGGACCATGGGACCTGTAAAAGCAGCTCTTAAGGATGCTGGCGTAACACCGGGCGAGATCGACGAAGTGATCATGGTCGGCGGTATGACCCGCATGCCCAAGGTTTACGAGACGGTCAAAAGCTTCTTTGGCAAGGAGCCGCATCGGGGTGTGAACCCGGATGAAGTTGTGGCTTCGGGCGCGGCAATCCAGGCTGGTGTTCTGCAGGGCGACGTTAAAGACGTTCTTTTGCTCGATGTGACGCCTCTGTCGCTGGGTATCGAGACCCTCGGCGGTGTCATGACCAAGCTGATCGACCGCAACACGACGATCCCGACCAAGAAAAGTCAGACCTTCTCTACGGCTGAGGACAATCAGACCGCAGTGACCATTCGCGTGTTCCAGGGTGAACGCGAGATGGCGGCTGACAACAAGGTGCTGGGTCAGTTTGATCTGGTCGGTATTCCGAACGCACCGCGTGGCGTGCCGCAGATCGAGGTCACCTTTGACATCGACGCCAACGGCATCGTGAACGTCAGTGCCAAGGATAAGGCGACCGGTAAGGAACAGCAGATCCGCATCGAGGCTTCGGGCGGACTGAGCGACGACGATATCGATCGCATGGTGAAGGATGCCGAGGCGAATGCCGAAAGCGATCGCCAGCGCCGTGAGATGGTTGAGGCGAAAAACCAGGCTGAGTCCCTGATCCACACCACCGAGAAAACCCTCGGTGAGGCGGGCGACAAGATTGGCGATGCCGACAAGAACGCAATTGACGAGGCGGTCACCGCCCTGAAGACGTCGGTTGAAGGCGAAGATCTTGAAGACATCAAGGCCAAAACCGAAGCGCTCGCACAGGCTTCCATGAAGCTTGGTGAAGCTCTGTATCAGAGCAACGAAGAAGCTGGGGCTGATGCTGGCGGTGACGCGGGCGATGGTGCCGAAGCCAGCGGAAACGCGGCAGACGATGACCAGGTTGTCGACGCTGACTTCGAGGAAGTTGACGACGACAAGAAGGACAAAACCGCCTAAGGTCTGAGCCGCTGATTCAGGGGGCTGTCGAAATCAGGCCGTAAAACGGCTTGCGGCAGCCCTTTCGGCGGCTGGGGAAGAGACAAAGGCTGTGGCCGAAGGTCTGGGATAATCGATGTCAAAGCAGGACTATTACGAAACGCTGGGGGTGGCGCGTGACGCCAGCGCAGCGGATCTGAAATCGGCGTACCGCAAGCTCGCGATGAAGTACCATCCGGACCGTAATCCGGGTGACCCCGAAGCCGAGCAGCAATTCAAGACGATCAACGAAGCCTACGGAATCCTGAAAGAAGAGGACAGCCGGAACGCCTATGACCGTTACGGTCATGCCGCCTTTGACGGCGGTGGTGGTGGCGGTGGCCGCGGTGCAGGCGGCTTCGACTTCAACTTCGGCAGCGGCTTTGCCGATATCTTCGACGAAATGTTTGGTGCCATGGGTGGCCGTCGCGGCGGTGATGCGGCACGCGGATCCGATCTGCGTTTTAACATGGAGATCTCGCTCGAAGACGCCTACAGCGGCAAGACAACCCAGATCCAGGTTCCGACCTCTGTTTCCTGCGACGTCTGTGACGGCAGCGGTGCGGAGCACGGGTCTTCACCGGTTACCTGCTCGACCTGTGGAGGGCGCGGGCGTGTGCGCGCGCAGCAGGGCTTCTTCACCATCGAACGTGCCTGCCCGACCTGCCAGGGTGTGGGCCAGATTATTGAAAAGCCCTGCCAGCCCTGTGGTGGCCTCGGCCGGGTGGATAAGGAAAAAACGCTTCAGGTCAATGTGCCGCCCGGCGTCGAAGACGGGACCAGAATCCGTCTGGGCGGTGAAGGCGAAGCCGGAATGCGCGGCGCGTCGCCAGGCGATCTCTATATCTTCCTTTCGATCATGCCGCACCGGATCTTCCAGCGGGATGGCGCCAACATTTATTGCCGGGTTCCTATCCCGATGACCACCGCTGCGCTTGGTGGATCGGTCGAGGTGCCTGTGATCGACGGTGGCCGCGCCAAGGTCTCGGTTCCTTCCGGAACCCAGGCGAATCAACGCTTCCGTCTCAAGGGCAAAGGCATGACCGTGCTGCGCTCCAGCGCGACCGGCGACATGTATGTCGAGGTTTCGGTGGAAACACCGGTCAGCCTGACCAAACGTCAGCAGGAATTGCTGCGTGAGTTCGCGGAAGAAGGCGATAATCACAAAACCAATCCCGAATCCCATGGCTTTTTCAGCCGGGTGAAGGATTTCTGGGAAGACCTCACCGAATAGTCTGTGATGCTGCAGCACCGCTGAAGTATTGCAGGACCCCAATCTGGGCAAGGCCAGTCTGACATGCTAAACCGGCATGATGGACTGGTCATTTTGCGTTGCGCACCGGATGGTTGCCGACCGGTCCTTCATAAAACAAACGAGAGCACGACAGATGGGCGACTGTAAGATCGGGATACTTGGCTGTGCAGGCCGCATGGGCCGGATGTTGATTAAGGCGACGAACGACCGTGAAGGCTGCGTTGTTATTGGGGGTACGGAACCCTCGGGGAGCCCCTTTCTTGGCAAAGACCTGGGTGAGCTCGCAGGCCTCGGCCCAATCGGTGTGACATCCGGCGAGGGTGCCCGAGCGCTTTTTGCGGCGTCCGATGTGGTTATCGATTTTACGGTCCAGGCCGCCAGTGTCGTCCATGCGGGGCTGGCAGCCGAGAGCGGTACGGCGCTTCTGATCGGCACCACCGGGCTTACGGCAGACCAGATTGCGTCGATCGAAGCGGCGGGCGACAAGGCCCCGATCCTGATAGCTGCCAACATGAGCCTCGGGGTCAATCTCTTGCTCGAAATTGTCGAACAGGTCGCTGCTGCGCTGGACGAGGATTACGACATCGAAGTTCTCGAAATGCATCACCGGCACAAGGTCGATTCACCGTCCGGCACTGCTTTGGCGCTTGGTAAAGCCGCTGCGGCAGGCCGTGGCGTCGATCTAGAAGCCGTTGCAGACAAAGTGCGCGATGGTATCATTGGCGCCCGCAAGCGCGGTGATATCGGCTTTGCGACCCTGCGTGGCGGGGATGTTCCCGGTGAGCATTCGGTTATCTTCGCGGCAGACGGTGAACGGGTGATCCTCAGCCACAAAGCTTCGAACCGGGAAGTCTTCTCCCGCGGGGCCATCACGGCGGCGCAATGGCTGAAGGGGCGGCCTGCCGGGGTTTATTCCATGAAGGACGTTTTAGGACTTTCAAACTAACCGGCTCTATTCGGGGACCTCGACCGTTACCTTGATCGCCGCGTAATAGGCCGCGAGATTCGTGATGTCTTCATCGCTGAGGCCTTGGGCGATGATCGACATCTGCTGATGTGTCCGTTCGCCTGACCGAAAGGCCTTCAGCTGTTTTGAGATGTAAATAGCCCCCTCGCCGGCCAGATTGGGTACGTCGGGCATTTTCCCTAGGCCATCGAGGCCGTGACAGACGCGGCAGGTGCTTTTGACCTTTGCCTGTCCTGCGGATACGTCGGCGGCGCTTGCGGGAAGAGCAAAAGCGGTCAAACAAATGCCGATTGCAAGTGACCAGCCATACGTGAAGTGGTTCGATTGGCCTGCTTTGCGGAGAACTCCAGGCATTCCTAACCTCGAAAAGAACAAATCGAGCTAACAGGGACCAGAGCCAGTTCAGCTGGCTCGGCCCCTGCGCACCATGGAAGACGATTATTCGTAGGAAATACGGTAGACCGCCCCTGCTGAATCGTCGGACACCAGGATCGATCCGTCGGGCAGTTCGGTTACTGCGACCGGGCGACCCAGATATTCGCCATTTTCGGTCAGCCAGCCTTCGGCAAAGGCAACTGTCTCACCTACCGAACCGTCCTCGTTCACTGGGGTAAACATAACGCGGGCACCTACGGGCTCCGTGCGGTTCCAGGAGCCGTGCTGCGCTGAGAAGATGCCGCCTTTATAGGCCTCTGGGAACATCTTTCCGGTATAGAAGTCCATCCCCAGATCGGCCGCGTGGGCTACCGTTTCGACGACTGGTGGGACTGAATCATCCGGTGCGATCGAGTCGCTGTACTCGTTGGTGCGTGTCGATCCACCGCCGTACCAGGGAAAGCCGAAGTGCTGGCCCATCTTGGTGATACGATTGATTTCACCCGGTGGAATATCGTCGCCCATCCCATCGACCTGATTATCCGTAAACCAGAGCTCACCGTTGGCGGGATTGAAGTCCATGCCGACAGAATTACGCACGCCGGTGGCGTAAACCTCACGCCCGGTTCCGTCCGTGTTCATGCGGATGATCCCGCCGATGCCGGTTTGGGCATAGAGCTTCATCTTTTCAGGAGGAAAGACGTTGTAGGGTTGCCCGAGCGATATATAGAGCTTGTTGTCCGGACCGACCCGGCAGACCCGTGCAGTGTGGTTATAGGACTCTTCTTCCTCCGGGATCAGTTTGCCCTTGTCGACGACCAGAAAAGCCGCAACGTCAGGGCCCTCGTAAAAGAATTCGGCGGCTGGAAAGACCAGAACACGGTTCTGCTCCGCGACGTAGAGAAACCCGTCCTTCGAGAAACAGACGCCGTTTGGAATCACCAGATCGACAGAGGGCGCGAAGATTTTGACCTCGTCGGCGATCCGGTCTTTGTCTCTATCGGTAACGGCCCACATCTTGTTTTTGCGGGTGCCGACAAAGACGACGCCGGTGGTTGGCCCGACGGCCATATGACGGGCGTCCGGGACAAGCGCATAGAGATCGATCTTGAAACCGGATGGCAGCTTTACGTTTTCGAGATTTTTACGGATTTGAATGGCGGCGGATGAATCCTGTGGAATGGTTTCCATGTCCATCGACGCGCCGGTGGTTTTGAAGCTGGAGAGTTTTTCAAGGTTATCGGCGGCAGATCCTGAGCCGGCCCAAAAACAACCAAGTACGATGGCTGAAACGGTAGTGAACCACTTCGACATTCTTTCCTCCCATTTTCGATTGAAGTTTATTTGTTGTTCACGGCCCTCTTTACGTCTGGATTGAGTGTTGCTCTGACTGCTCGCGAGTCTATGCGAGAACGAAAAGCTTCGGTATTAGCCGTAAGGCCTATTGTCTTCCGGGGCGTTAAGCATACCGAGTGTTACGTTAAAGTGGCTGCTTTGGGCTATTTTTGTTGCCCTGGCGGCTTTATTAAACGGCGCCAATGCCAGCCAAATTCGGGTTGTTCAGACCTGTGCTTGCCGGGCCTTCACAAGGGCGTCCGTCACGGCGTTCGCGACTTCCGCGCGTTCTTCCGGTGCGAGAAAGCTTCCGATAACAAGGCTTTTGCCGTGTGACCGAAGCGTGAGATCCGAATCATGCTCCACCGGATTGTCGATGTGCACCTGCAGCCAGGCCGGTTGAAACTGCCATCGCCGGGCATCACCACGGAAGTTTACCTTGGTGACTTCCAGTTCTCTCGGCGACATGCAAAGCGTTTCGTAGTTGCGCCCGTCCCGGTAGTTGATGCGGAACGCTGCGTAGATCAGCAGGACATCGAAGCCCATAAAACCGACGACAGGCCATGCACCCGCGAGAAAGAAGGCCAGACCGCCTACGAAACTGATGGCGCAGACCGCGCTCATCAGGATCACGAAACCACGCGGACTGAGACTTCTGTTGGGCCTAAGGCAGGCGTTCAACAGAAGCGGCTCGGTGCTTTCTGCAATGCTCGGCGCTTGTGTCTCGACAGAGGTCATGGAGAAAGCATAATACGAAAGCGTAAAATCTTCGACAGTTTCTCTGAAAGTCAGACCTTCGCTATGAAAAAAGCCGATAGAATTGAATTCTTCGACCGTTTTGCCGCCGCCCTGCCCGAGCCCAAGGGTGAGCTCGATTATGTGAACGTCTACACCATGCTGGTTGCGGTCGTGCTGTCGGCGCAGGCAACCGACGTGGGGGTCAATAAGGCCACCAAAGAGCTCTTCAAGATTGTCGATACGCCTGAAAAGATGCTGGCACTGGGCGAGGCGAAGCTGAAATCGCACATCAAAACAATCGGGCTTTTCAATTCGAAGGCCAAGAACGTCATCGCACTCTCGAAGCTGCTGGTCGAAGACTACGGCAGTGTGGTGCCGGAAGACCGCGACGAGCTTGAGAAGCTTCCGGGAGTCGGTCGGAAAACCGCCAATGTTGTCGTGAACCTCGCGTTCGGACAGCCGACCATCGCGGTCGACACGCATCTTTTCCGGGTTTCAAATCGTACCGGCCTGGCACCCGGTAAAACCCCGCTCGAGGTTGAACGCAAGCTCGATAAGGCGGTTCCCGCCGATAAAAAGCTGCATGCTCATCATTGGCTGATCCTGCACGGACGCTACGTCTGCAAGGCCCGCAAGCCTGACTGTCTTTCCTGTCTCGTCGTGGATCTCTGTGCTTTCAAGGCCAAGACAACTCTCGAGGCCCCAAAGGCGGCGAGCAAATCAAAGTCCGCAAAGGCCAGGACGGCGAAACCCGCCAAGAAAGCAGCCGAGACGACGGCCTCCAGATCACGGAAGCGCGCAGTTTGATCTACGCGCCGATCTCAGCCTTGTTGCTGCTGAGCGGCGTTACGAGGTGAGTTGGGCGCGCAGGAGCTCGTTCAGGCAGCGGCGCTGATCACTGTTTTGCGCTTCGAGATCCCGGGCCTCGCTATAAACCACCTTGAAGGGGTTGTCCGGCTTATTGTCCTCGTTATAGAGGAAAACGTCGAGAACGCAGTCTTTCCCGCGGTACTGCCAGATTTCTGCAGGGCTTTCCCGGCGAACAAGATCCGGTTGGCCTAACAGGCCGTTCAGATCGTCCCGTGTCATTTTGATCAGCTGCTCGGGATCGTCGTCGATTTCCGGCAGGGCCGGCGCCCTGGGCACCGCGGTTTCCTGGACCGGCGCGCTCTCGCCGGAAGACTCCGAGACGCCGGTTTCGGTTTGGGCGTCGCCAGCCGAAGGTACGTTGCGAGACTGGGCACAGGCGCTCAAAATTCCGGCAAGAAGAACCATCGTTGCGGCTAAGGTAACCTGACGAAGTGGAGATCCGGTCTGCGTGGTTTTGTCTATCGGCAAATTCACTGAGGGGTTCCTCCCGTCCGGCGCCGGTACTCCTCAAAAAGGTGGAGCATGAAGGCGGTGGCTATGATCGGCATGAAGAGATTCAGGATCGGGATCGTCAAGAGGAATGCGATCACCGCGCCCGCCATAATCACGCGCAGGCGGAAGTGCTTACGCAGACGGGTGGCTCCCTTGATATCCAGCCGCCGAACCGCAACCAGCTCAAAATACTCCCGCCCCAGAAGGTAGCCGTTGATCAGGTAAAACAGCACCAGGTTCATCGGTGGAATGAAAAGCAGCGCGATGTAAAACGGCAGCGCGACGAGGTTGATCACCAGGGTCACCAGGGTAAAGACCAGAGCCCCGCGTATGGCTTCGCCGTTGGGCTGGTGCCGGGCCGGAGGAAGCCCCGGGTAGTGTTTGCGCTCGACGGCCTCGGCAATGGGATCCAGCAGGAAAGACATGCCGATCAGCATGACCGAGGGAAAGAGAAACAGGCTGACGACCAGCAGCGCACCGATGTATGCCGCGCTGAACAGCCAGTTTGCAGCGTCCTGGATCCACTGGATGGAGACGCTTTCCGCAATCCACGCGCCAACTCCCTCGCCGAGCCAGGCTAGAGTGAAGCTGGCGATCACCCAGAGCAGGATGAAAACCGTCAGTGATATCAGAAAGGAAAAGACGAATACCCGGCGGAACGCAGGATCTGCGGACTGGCCGAAAGCCTTGGAGAGCGCATTGAACATAATCAGCTTTTTAAACCGCACTGCAGAGCGGGACAAGATGGCATTTTGCACCGCCATTCAGCGGCTTGCAGCCTCATTTACACGCGATAGCAGATCTGTAACAGCTTTTGTGGTTAGCTGCCGCAAAAGCGGTAAAGACTGTTAGCTTGCTGTAAATCAGCTCCGACTATACTCTGCGCGCCGTTTTCACGGAACTTTAGCGGAACAGCGAGAATGACAGATCAGCTTTTGGACGTTGTCGGGATCGGCAACGCCATCGTCGACGTTTTGACCCAGTCAGATGACGCCTTTTTGGATAAGCACGGCTTGGTCAAAGGCGCGATGACCTTGGTAGATGCCGAGCGTTCCGCTGCACTCTATGAGTCGATGGGGCCTTGCGTCGAAGCCTCGGGCGGATCTGCGGGTAATACGATGGCCGGCGTTGCTGCTCTTGGCGGCAAGGGCGGTTACATCGGTAAGGTTCGGGACGATCAGCTGGGCCGCATCTTCCAGCATGATATCCGCTCCGTTGGTATCGAGTTTAACAACCCACCCGCCTCAGACGGCCCTCCTACCGGGCGTTGCCTGATCATGGTCACGCCGGACGCCCAGCGGACTATGAACACCTGTCTGGGTGCTGCTGTCGATCTGGGTCCGCAGGACCTCGATCTGGAGATGATCCGCCGCTCCAAGGTCACTTACATGGAGGGATATCTCTGGGATATGCCACCGGCCAAGGCTGCCTACCTGGAAGCTGCCGCTGCTGCCCATGCCGCAGGCCGTAAGGTTTCCTTAACCCTTTCCGACTCTTTTTGCGTCGAACGCCATCGGGACTCCTTCCTGGAGCTGATCAGTGGTCACGTTGATCTGCTCTTCGCCAACGACGACGAAATCTGTGCACTATTTCAGGTGGATAGCTTTGACGAAGCCATGGAAAAGGTTCGCGGACACTGCGAAATTGCCGCTTTGACCCGTGGAGAACAGGGGTCTGTGATCGTATCGGGCGAAGAAACTGTGGTGGTTGAAGCAGAATCTGTCGAGCAACTGGTTGACACGACGGGGGCAGGCGACCTATATGCCGCAGGATTCCTTTATGGCTATACACAGGGCAAGAGCCTTTACGACTGTGGCCGGATCGCTTCGATCGCCGCAGCCGAGGTTATCTCGCATTTTGGTGCCAGACCGGCGACCCCGCTCGCGGCATTTGTGAAACAGAAACTTGGATAGGGCATCACGTGCCGTCCAGGTGAACTCAAGGTAAAAACGATGAGTGACACGTCCCAGGCCGGCAGCGGCCAGGTCGCGAGCGATCAGGTTAACAGCAAGCTTCGCAATGTCGCGATTATTGCCCACGTTGATCACGGCAAAACGACAATGGTCGACGAGCTGCTGAAGCAGTCCGGTGTTTACCGCGACAATCAGCAGGTCACCGAGCGTGCCATGGACAGCAATGACCTGGAGCGCGAGCGCGGGATCACCATCCTGGCCAAGTGTACCGCCGTTGACTGGCAGGACACGCGCATCAATATCGTCGACACTCCGGGCCATGCCGACTTCGGTGGCGAAGTCGAGCGCATCCTCTCCATGGTCGATGGTGTGGTGTTGCTGGTCGATGCCGCGGAAGGCCCCATGCCACAGACCAAGTTCGTGACCCAGAAGGCGTTGGCCCGTGGCCTGAACCCGATTGTGGTCATCAACAAGGCCGATAAGCCTGATGCGCGGCCCTTCTGGGTACAGGATCAGGTCTTCGATCTGTTCGGAGCGCTGGGCGCCAATGACCAGCAGCTGGACTTCCCGACGCTTTTCGCCTCGGCGAAACAGGGTTGGGCAGTGACCGATTTGGAAGACCCACGCGAAAACATGACAGCGCTCTTCGATCTGGTGCTGGAATCGGTTCCGGCGCCTGCTGGCGATACCACCAAGCCTTTTGCCATGCTCGCAACCACCCTGGAGGCCGATCCTTATCTTGGCCGCATTCTGACGGGCCGCATTCACAGTGGTGTTGCCAAGGTCAACATGCCGGTTCGTGTCCTTGATCGAGATGGCAAGACGCTTCAGGAAGGCCGTCTCAGCAAACTTCTGTCTTTCCAGGGCCTCAAGCGGGTACCGGTTGATGAGGCCAGCGCAGGCGACATTGTTGCAATCGCAGGCCTGACTGAAGCGACTGTCGCCAATACCATCGCGGCAACCTCGGTCTCTGAGCCGATTACGGCCCAGCCGATCGATCCGCCGACCCTGGCCATGACCTTTGCCGTGAACGATTCACCTCTTGCCGGACGCGAAGGTGACAAGGTGACCAGCCGGATGATCCGCGATCGTCTGCTGCGTGAAGCCGAGGGCAACGTCGCAATTCGCATCACCGAGACCGAAGACAAGGATGCCTTCGAGGTTGCCGGACGTGGCGAACTCCAGTTGGGCGTCCTGATCGAAACCATGCGTCGTGAAGGCTACGAGCTTTCCATCAGTCGTCCCCGCGTTCTCTTCAAGACAGACCCGGAGAGCGGCCAGCGGCAGGAGCCGATGGAAGAGGTTGTGATCGATGTTGACGACGACTACTCCGGTGTCGTGGTCGAAAAGATGAGTGAACGCAAGGCTGAGCTGACCGACATGCGTCCTTCGGGCGGCGGCAAGACCCGGGTGACCTTCATCTCGCCCTCGCGCGGACTGATCGGTTATCACGGCGAATTCCTGACCGACACCCGCGGCACCGGCATCATGAACCGTATTTTCCATGATTTCGGCCCTTACAAGGGACCGATCCAGGGGCGCCGGACCGGCGTTCTGATTTCCAACGGCACCGGCACAGCAGTGCCCTTCGCGCTTTGGAATCTGGAAGAGCGCGGTGAGATCTTCATTCATCCCGGCTCACCGGTCTATGAAGGCATGATCATCGGCGAGCATTCGCGGAACAATGACCTCGAAGTCAATCCGATGAAGGCAAAGCAGCTGACCAACATGCGTGCGTCCGGAAAGGATGAAGCCGTTCGTCTCACACCGCCGCGGGTCCGCAGCCTTGAGCAGGCGTTGTCCTACATTTCCGACGATGAGCTGGTCGAGGTCACACCGACGTCGATCCGTCTCCGCAAGCGGCTTCTGTGTCCCCATGAGCGCAAGAAACAGAGCCGACTGAAGGATGCCGGCTGAAGCCAGCAGCAAGTCTGACAGCGCTTCGGCCCGGCTGAGCTGGGTCGCGGCGCTGTCGGTCTATCGGCACCCGCGTGTCTTGGGGATGCTCTTTCTCGGCTTTTCCGCGGGCCTGCCCTTTCTTCTGCTCTTCTCCACCCTTTCCTTCTGGATGAGCGATGTCGGCGTCAGTGTGACGACGATCGGCCTCTTCAGCTGGGTCGGAATTACTTTTTCAATCAAGGTCTTTTGGGCGCCGGTGGTCGACCGTCTGTCCGTGCCGCCCTTCACCACGTTGCTTGGCAAGCGTCGTGGCTGGATGCTGCTGGCGCAGATTGGTATCGCTGCCGGGCTTCTGGGTATTTCCTACAGCGACCCGCTGCAGGATCTCGAATCCATTGTTTATTTCGCTCTTCTCGTGGCCTTTGCCTCTGCCACGCAGGACATTGCCATCGACGCCTATCGCATTGAGGCGGTCGAGCAATCCTTGCAGGGCGCGATGTCCGGCACCTATCAGGTTGGATACCGCATTGGCCTCCTGGTGGCCGGCGCCGGCGCCCTTTATATTGCAGAACTTGTTTCCTGGCCGGCTGCCTACACAACCATGGCCGTCTTTGTCGGGATCGGAATGGTAACCGTGCTGATCATCCGGGAGCCCGAAGTTTCACGCGACCAGGCGACCCTTCAACGTGAGGCGGAACTGCTTGATCCGATTGAGGGACTTGGGCTGCGAAAAGGCCGGATGCATCGAATTGTTGCCTGGTTTTCCGGCGCTGTGGTCAGCCCGCTGGTGGATTTCTTTGCACGCAATGGCAAATTCGCACTGATCATCCTGGCATTTGTAGGGCTGTACCGGCTCTCCGACATCACCCTCGGGGTCATGGCTAACCCCTTCTACAATGATATCGGCTTCTCGAAGATTGATATCGCCAACATCGCCAAGGTTTACGGCGTCGCGGCGACACTTGTGGGGGCCTTGCTGGGTGGGATTCTGGTCGTGCGGATCGGCCTTCTCAAGTCTCTGCTGATCGGTGCTATGATGGTGGCGCTGACCAATCTGGTTTTCGCTCTTTTAGCAGTGTCTGGCCCCGATTTGACGATGCTGACCCTTGCAATCAGTGCCGATAATGTTTCCGGCGGCCTCGCCGGGTCGGTTTTCATCGCTTATCTCTCGAGCCTTACCAACACGGCCTATACAGCCACCCAGTACGCCCTCTTCTCCTCACTTTTTACCCTGCCCGGGAAAATCGTGGCGGGCGGCTCGGGCTATGTGGTTGAAGCGGCTGGCTATGTGAACTTCTTTTTCTACGCCTCAGCCCTGGGCATTCCGGCGATACTGCTGGTGCTCTATCTCATGTATCATGAACGCCAGAAGCCAGCGGCGGATCCGGAAGCTTAAAGATCCCGTTTTCGCCTCTCAAGCCAAGTCAAATTGTCACAGACCGGCAATGATTTTTGCGCTGCAACAAAATCAGAATTACACTTGTTATTCCGTAACTTAAACAGTGGATACGGCAGATGAGTATTCGGCACCTGGACAGTCTCTTTAATCCCAAATCCCTTGCCTTAATCGGTGCCAGCAGGCGCGAAGATTCCTTGGGAGCCGTGCTGGCGGCAAACCTGATGTCGGCAGGTTTCGAGGGGCCGATTTACCCGATCCATCCCAAGGCGAGCGAAATTGGTGATCGCGTCGCTTACCCCAGTGTTGCAGACCTGCCGGAAACCCCGGATCTGGCGGTGATCGCAACGCCGCCGAACGCGGTCCCCGATCTGATTGCACAGCTGGCCGAGCGCGGCACACGTTCAGCGGTGGTGATCACCGCCGGTTTTGGCGAGGGTGGCGATCAGGAAGGGCACCAGCGTCTTCAGGATATGCTGGATGCCGCCCGAACCAATACGCTTCGGATCGTCGGCCCCAACTGTCTCGGGGTGATCGTGCCGGGTGTAGGGTTGAACGCGAGCTTCAGCCATATCTCTGCGCTGCCCGGTGATCTCGCTTTTGTGACGCAGTCAGGCGCAATGGTGACGGCGATGCTCGACTGGGCGACGCCACGGGGTATCGGTTTCTCCCATGTGGTCTCTCTTGGTGACAAGAGCGACGTCGATTTCGGCGACATGCTCGACTACCTGGCCACGGATTACAAAACCCGTGCGATCCTGCTCTACGTCGAATCCATTACGCACGCACGCAAGTTCATGTCCGCAGCCCGCGCCGCGGCCAGGTCCAAGCCGGTGATTGTGATCAAGGGCGGACGCTATGCTGAGGGCGCCAAGGCCGCCGCTTCTCATACCGGCGCGCTGGCCGGCAGCGACGCGGTGTACGATGCAGTGTTTGCCCGTGCCGGCCTGCTGCGCGTGTTCAGCCTGGAAGAGCTTTTCGATGCCGCGGAGACACTGGCGACTGCCCGCAAGGTCCGCGGCGACCGGCTGGCCATCGTAACCAACGGTGGCGGCCTGGGGGTTCTGGCGACGGATGCCCTGATTGAAGAAGGCGGTCGGCTTGCCGATCTGTCCCCCGAAACCATTGAGGGATTGAACGAGGTCCTGCCCGCGACCTGGAGCCATGGTAATCCGGTCGACATTATCGGCGATGCGCCTGGCGAGCGCTACGTGGCATCGCTCGATGCATTGATGAAAGAGCCTTCTGCCGATGCTCTTCTGGTGATGAACTGTCCGACTGCTGTTGCGTCCTCGCTCGAGGCGGCGCAGTCAGTGGTCTCGAGTATCGAGAAGCACAAGGCGCAGGGTGCTTCCTACGCGAAACCTGTCTTTACCGCCTGGGTCGGCGATGCGGCTGCGCGCGAGGCGCGGCAGATTTTCTCCGAAAACCATATTCCGACTTACGACACCCCCGAACAGGCGGTGCGTGGCTTCATGCATCTGGTGCGCTACAAGCGAAGCCAGACTCTTCTGTCTGAAACCCCGAGCTCCATTGTTGCAAGCGACGAGAGTGGAAAGTCATCTCCTGACTGGGCGGCGGCGCACAGCATTATGGTTGCCGCGATGGCGGAAAATCGGGAATGGTTGAACGAACCAGAGGCAAAGGCTGTTCTCGCCGCCTATGGCATTCCGGTTGTTCAGACTTTCCAGGTCAAAACCCCTGAAGAAGCAGCGGCAGCGGCAGCCGGGATCGAGGGGCCGGTCGTGCTCAAGATCCTCTCGCCGGATCTGACGCATAAAAGCGATATCGGTGGGGTCGAGCTGGGACTGAACGGTGAAGCGGAGGTTTTGCATGCCGCGCGCGAAATGAATGCACGCGTTGGCCGTTTAGCGCCCTCGGCAACCCTGACCGGCTTTTCCGTCCAGCCTTTCTGCAAGCGGCCCAATGCCCAGGAGCTGATCCTGGGGGCCGCCACGGACGTGCAGTTCGGGCCGGTGTTGCTGTTCGGTGCAGGAGGCACGGCGGTCGAGGTCCTGGGAGACAAGGCAATTGGCCTCCCGCCCCTCAATTCGACACTGGCCAGAGATTTGATCTCCAATACCCGTGTATTCAAGCTGTTGCAGGGTTATCGCGACCGTCCTCCAGCTGACTTGGACGCCTTGAGCGCAGCTCTGATTCGCTTGTCCGATCTGATCGTAGACTTTGCCGAGATTGCGGAGATCGACATTAATCCGCTCCTGGCGGACGAGCAGGGCGTCATTGCCCTGGATGGGCGTATCCGCCTCTGTCCCAAGTCTGCGACGGCAATCGAACGTCTTGCGATCAGGCCGTACCCGCAAGAGCTTGAGCAGAATTTTGCTCTACGGGACGGCACGGATATCTTCCTGCGGCCGATCCGTCCGGAGGATGAGCCGATGCTGCAGCGGATGTTCGATCATCTTTCGCCGGAGGACATTCGTCTCCGATTCTTTGCTTCCCTGACCGAGTTGAGCCACAGTTTTGCCGCGCGCCTGACTCAGATCGATTATCACCGCGAGATGGCGTTCGTTGCCTTGAAAGAAGGCGACGGCGGCGAACCGGAAATCTGGGGTGTCGTAAGGATTTCCGCCGATCCGGACAATGAGCGTGCGGAATATGCCGTTCTGGTCCGTTCTGACATCAAAGGCCGTGGGCTAGGGGCGGAGTTGATGAACCGGATCCTGGATTACGCTGAGATACGGGGGCTGAGCGAGATCTGGGGCGATGTCCTGGAGCATAACAAACGCATGCTTGAACTTGACCGGGAGCTCGGCTTTTCAGTGCGTCATCTTCCCGACGAACCGGGCATCGTCCGCGTTGTCAAACGCCTGGATGCGGGTGACCAGACCAATCCTGGTGCCTAAAAGCAAAACGGCACTTAATCGCATCAGATTAAGTGCCGTTTATCATCGGAATTTTGGAGCTCTCGACCTAAGCCGCCATACCCCGGTCCAGGGCGTAACCGGCAGAACGAACGGTCCGGATGAGATCTGTCTCATCGCTATCGTTGAGGGCTTTGCGCAGGCGGCGGATGTGAACATCCACCGTGCGCGGCTCGACGTAGACATCCCTGCCCCACACCGCGTCCAGCAGCTGTTCGCGGCTGAAGACCCGGCCCGGATTCTGCAATAGGTGCCGCAGAAGACGGAATTCCGTCGGTCCAAGGTGTACTTCGCGGTCTCCGCGGCGCACACGGTGGGCAACCAGATCCATCGCAAGATCTTCAAAGGCCAGCGAATCTGCTTCCAGTTCGGGATGGCTGCGGCGCAGCACTGCGCGGATTCGGGCAATCAGTTCGGCCGGTGAAAAGGGTTTGGTGATATAGTCGTCGGCACCGCTGTCCAGGCCGCGAACCTTGTCGGTTTCCTCACCACGGGCAGTCAGCAGGATGATCGGCACGTCGCGGGTCGCTGGAATGCGGCGCATCTGCCGGCAAACCTCGATACCCGACATGAGTGGAAGCATCCAATCGAGCAAGACGATATCCGGGGTTTCTTCCTTCGCAAGAACAAGCGCCTGTTCACCATCATTGGCTTCGGCAACCCGAAAGCCTTCGCCTTCGAGATTGTAGCGCAGGAGTGTAACGAGGGCTGCTTCGTCTTCGACAATCAGAACAAGGGGTTTCATTCACCATTCTCCTGGGGCGCTCTCGCCGCTGCATCCGATTCATCGTCAGATGGTTCAACAACCTGAAAGGACGTTGTATCGCCTTTGGGGCGGCGTCCATCCAGTTGGTCGCCGGTGGCGAGGTAATAGATGTTTTCGGCGATGTTGGTTGCGTGATCGCCCATCCGCTCGATGTTTTTGGCAATGAACAGCAGATGCGTGCTCGGCGTGATGTTTCGCGGGTCTTCCATCATGTAGGTCAGCAGCTCACGGAACAGGCCGGTGTACATTTCATCGACCTCTTCATCCCGGTGCCAGACGTCAACCGCCCGATCCGAGTCCCGCTCGACATACGCGTCGAGCGTATCCTTCATGATGCTTTGTACCAGATTGGCCATACGCGGGATGGCGTAGGCCGGGCGCGTCGGTGGGGTCTGATTGAGGGCTATTGTGCGCTTGGCGACGTTCTTCGCCAGATCGCCGATCCGCTCGATATCGCTCGCGATCTTCAGGGCTGCGACCACCTCGCGCAGATCGTTGGCCATCGGCTGGCGCAGAGCGATCAGGTTGACGGCAGCTTCATCTGCGGCCTTCTCAAGAACGTCGACTTCCTTGTCGCTCTCGATCACCTTCTTGGCCAGATCGCTGTCACGCTTCACCAGGGCATCGATCGCGGTTGCAAGCATGCTTTCCGCCATGCCGCCCATACGGACAATAATCTGGTTCAGTTCCTGCAGTTCGCTGTCAAAGGAACTTACGATATGTTCGGTTCCGTTAGGCATAGTCATTGGTCCTGCGTGCTGCACCCTTCATGATGAGCGGTGCATATATTTGGTTTGCCCCATCATGGGCAAAAGTCAGCCGAAACGGCCTGTAATGTAACCCTGTGTGCGTTCGTCATTCGGGTTGGTGAAGAGCTGTTGCGTATCGCCGCATTCCACCAGGTCACCGAGATGGAAGAACGCCGTTCTTTGCGAAACGCGGGCGGCCTGCTGCATGGAGTGGGTGACGATCACAATCGTGAAATTCTCCCGCAACTCGTCGATCAGCTCTTCAATTCTTGCGGTCGCGATCGGATCCAGGGCGGAACAGGGTTCATCCATCAGGATCACTTCCGGGTTGACCGCGATCGCCCGCGCGATGCAAAGCCGCTGTTGCTGACCGCCCGATAGACCGGTGCCCGGCTTGTCGAGACGATCCTTCACCTCTTTCCACAAACCGGCGCGTGTCAGGCTGCGTTCGACGATCTCGTCCGTGTCGGCTTTTGCCTCGCCCAGTCCGTGAATCCTCGGTCCGTAAGCGATGTTATCGTATATCGACTTCGGAAAGGGGTTCGGTTTCTGGAACACCATACCGACCCGTGCGCGTAGCTGCACAACGTCCAGCTTAGGGTCGTAGATGTCTTCGCCGTCGAGTGTGATATCGCCGACCACACGGCAACCGTCGATGACGTCGTTCATGCGATTGAGGCAACGCAGAAAGGTCGACTTACCACAGCCCGAAGGACCGATCAGTGAAGTAACCTGATTCCGACCGATGTCCAGCGCAACGCTCTTCAGCGCTTGCGCTTCACCGTAGTAGACCGACACATCGCGCGCGATGATCTTGTGTTCGGCAATATTCGGATTTTCATCCACGAGGTTTTCAGCGGCCATAGCCATTTTATTTGAGCTCCCTACCAGCGGCGTTCGAAGCGTTTACGTAAAAGCACGGCCACCGCGTTCATCACGACCAGGAAGGCCAGAAGAACCATGATAGCTGCACTGGTTTTTTCGACAAAGGCGCGTTCTGGACTGTCGGCCCAGAGATAGATCTGCACCGGTAGCGCCGTGGCTGAGTCGGTGAAGCCGCCCGGAATATCGACGATAAAGGCGACCATGCCGATCATCAGCAAGGGCGCTGTCTCGCCGAGTGCCTGCGCCGCACCCAGGATCGTTCCGGTCAGAATGCCCGGCATGGCCAAGGGCAGAACGTGATGGGTAACAGCCTGAAGCTTGGAGGCGCCGACACCCAGGGCCGCTTCACGGATCGAGGGAGGCACGGCCTTCAGGGCAGCGCGCGCGGCGATGATAATAGTGGGCAGGGTCATGAGTGCCAGGACCATACCGCCGACCAGCGGCGCCGAGCGCGGCAGACCGAAAAAGTTAAGGAACACGGCAAGACCGAGCAGACCGAAAACAATCGACGGCACCGCTGCCAGATTGTTGATGTTGACCTCGATCAGATCGGTCCAGCGGTTCTTAGGGGCGAATTCTTCCAGGTAGATCGCGGAGAGCACACCGATCGGAAAGCTCAGGACGAGGGTCACGAACAGCATCAGGAAGGATCCGACGGTCGCACCCCAGATACCCGCCTGTTCCGGTTCCCGGGAATCGCCGGCGGTAAAGAACGTCGTATTAAACTGAGATTCAATCCGTTCATCCGCGATGAGCTGGTCGATCCAGCCGATATCGCGATCCTTGATCCGTCGGTCTGACTCCGGAACATCGCGCGAGATATGACCCTTCATAAAGGAGTCCAGATCGTCTGATGCCTTGACCCAGACCGTCTGTGTCGTGCCGATCACATCTGGATTTGCCAGCACGATGTCGCGCAGGGTCTGATCCGCGCTACCGCTCATCAATCCCACAAGAGCGCGTTTTGCACGGCGTTCAGTCACATCCGGAAACGAACCTCGGAGAGACGCACGGGCTATGCCCTGATAGTTCGCTCTCCGCAACACATTGTATTCCCGCTCGCCGGTCGGGTCGATCTCGGCTTCGTCGAAGGTCACTTCGAGGGCGATGTGATGCTGTGCGAAGGCGGTGTAGCCATTCGAGATGATGCTGGTAAGCAGCAGCACGAGCGTGCCGATAGCTGCGAAGACCGCAATCAGACCGTAGAGGCGGAACCGGGCTTCGGCAGCATAGCGCCGTTTGAGGCGTGCGCCGGAGAGATCGGGCCGCTGAATGGGTGCGGCGGATGCGGACGTCTCAGTCATATTTCTCTCTGTATTTACGAACGACCCGCAGGGCGATGACGTTCAGCGTCAGCGTCACAACGAAGAGCATCAATCCAAGGGCAAAGGCGGAGAGGGTCTTCGCGCTGTCGAATTCCTGATCGCCGACCAGAAGGGTCACGATCTGCACCGTGACGGTTGTCACGGCCTCGAGAGGGTTTACGGTCAGGTTAGCTGCCAGGCCTGCAGCCATCACGACGATCATGGTCTCGCCAATCGCGCGGCTGACGGCCAGCAGGACACTGCCCACGATGCCGGGAAGAGCTGCTGGAAGTACGACCTGCTTGATGGTTTCGGACTTTGTCGCACCCAGAGCAAATGCGCCGTCTCGCAGGGTCTGGGGAACGGAATTCATCACGTCGTCAGATAGCGAGGAGACAAAAGGAATACTCATGATTCCGATGACGATGCCGGCTGCGAGGGCTGATTCGGAGGAAACGTCCAGCGAGAGGGCATCGCCTGTGTTCCGGAAGAAGGGCGCAACGGTCAGGGCGGCGAAGAAGCCGTAGACGACGGTTGGGATACCGGCCAGCACCTCAAGGATCGGTTTTGCAATGGCCCGCATCTTCGGCCCCGCGTACTCGGACATGTAAATTGCCGAGTAGAGACCGACCGGCACGGCGACACACATCGCGATGAAGGTGATGAGCAGCGTACCCGCGAAGAGCGGCAGCATGCCGAAAGCGCCGGAACCACCGACCTGACCTTCACGAAGGGCCGTCTGAGGGCTCCATTGAAGACCGAAGAGGAAGTCGGTCACGGGGATCTTGGTGAAGAACCGGGAAGCTTCAAAAAGCAGCGAGAGCACAATGCCGATGGTGGTGGCAATCGCGATGGTCGAAGCGACGATCATAACGGCTGAAACGATCGTTTCGACCCGGTTTCGAGCGCGCAGGGTCGTTGCAATCTGTTTGCGGCCGAGGGCAAGGCCAAAGATGGCAATGCAGAGCACCAGAACCGCCATCGCGGCGAAACCGGTTTGGCGCATGCCGGCGTAGTCTCGTGCGGCAGCCTCGATTTCGGGTGTGATGTTTCCGCCCACGATACCGCCCAGCGCGAGGCTGGTAATCTGATTGACGATCAGACCTCTCTGATCGGGATTCAAGTCGAGAATGCTCGCCGGCAGATTGCTCACCAGGATCATTTCGACGATTTGTGGCTCGAGGGCAAGCCAGAGCGCCAAGAGCAGAAAGCTCGGCATACCGCACCAGAGAGCGACATAAACCCCGTAATACTGCGGCCTTGAATGAAGTCTGTGGGTTACGCCCTGCGAAACGGCGACTGAACGACCCCGGCCCATGTAATAGCCCGCCAGTGTCAGCAGAAGCAGTGTAGCGGCAAGGATCAGCAACGACATCTCGGGCACCAGGGAATTACGGAAAAAGCAGGAAAAGTGACAAACGAACGATCAAAAAATCATCATAAAAAAAACCGCTGGCGATCGACATATGACCGCCAGCGGTGTCTCGGTCGAGCTTACATGGACAGGGGAGCCATGCCGGTCGACGAAGCGCGCATAGCCTTACGGTCCGCTGCGGGAAGCGGGATCAGGCCCTTGTCGAGCAGGTAACCGTCGTCGCCCCAGGTGCCTTCGTTGGTGAATTCGGAGACGAACTCAGCGATACCCGGAACAACACCGACGTGCTCTTTCTTGACGTAGAAGAAGAGCGAACGGGACACGCCGTAATCACCCGATGCGATGTTCTCAAAGGTTGGAACCGCACCGTCAACCGTGGAACCCTGGATCTTGTCAGCGTTCTGGTCGAGGAAGCTGAACCCGAAGATGCCGACGGCGTTAGGGTTGGCTTCCAGCTTCTGGATGATCAGGTTGTCGTTCTCGCCGGCTTCTACGTAGGCACCATCTTCGCGGATACCGTGGGCAACAGCAGTGAAGGCTTTCTTGTCGGACTTGCGCATGGCTGCAAGCGATTCGAACGTCTTGGCGCCGCCTTCCATGGCGAGCTCGACGAAAGCGTCACGGGTACCACTTGTCGGAGGTGGGCCGAGAACTTCGATTTTCTTGGCTGGCAGGGAAGGATCGATTTCGTTCCACATCTTGTAGGGATTATCGACCAGCTCGCCGTTGACCGGAACCTTCTTGGCCAGAGCCTGGAAGATCTGTTTCTTGGTCAGCGAAAGCGCATTCGAAGCCTTTGAGTTGGCCAACACGATACCGTCGTAACCGATTTTAACTTCCGTGATCGTGATCCCGGCTTTGGTGCACTTTTCGAATTCGGAAGATTTGATACGGCGCGAGGCGTTGGTGATGTCGGGATGACCGACGCCGACACCCGAGCAGAAGAGCTTCATGCCGCCGCCCGAACCGGTGCTCTCGACGACAGGCGTCTTGAAGTCGGTTGTCTTGCCGAACTGTTCGGCAACTGCGGTAGAGAAGGGAAATACAGTCGAAGATCCGACAATGCGGATTTGGTCACGCGCATTAGCGGCAGTGGCTGAGAGTGCCAGACCGGCGATTGCGGCAACGGCGATAGAATGCTTGATCACTTTATGTCTCCAGCATCATGGCTGAGAAATCTGCAGTCGCATAAGCCTTGTTATGCGATGTCGACCGGATGCCGACAGGGCCGAACTTATTTATCTTCGGCGCAAGATTTACTACAAATCGATGACACTTTTATGACGGTATCTTAGATATTGATTTAAAAGGAAAAAATAAAGAGATCGCAGGCGTTTGAAGTGCGAATTGACCTGTAATCTTCATAGTGCGTATTGAAATGTTACGCAGCTGCGTCGCCGCCGCTCGACGCGCGTTTTTCAAGCTCTTGTGTTCCGGTCTCAGACGAGGAGGAATCGAGCGATGCCTGACTGGAAAGTGGCAGGAAAACCTTGAAGCAAGAGCCCTGGCCAATTGTGCTCTCAATATCAAGGATTGCCCGGTGCCGGTTGAGGATATGCTTAACGATGGCAAGTCCCAGGCCTGTCCCGCCCAATTCCCGCGACCGCGCGGTATCAACGCGATAGAAACGTTCTGTCAGCCTCGGAAGATGCTCTCTGGCAATACCCTCGCCCTGATCAATCACTGATACTGAGATACCTGGTTTGCCAAGGCGGCGCGCGCCGCCACTGCCGGGTTTGATGTGTTTTGTGATCAGGCGGACGTTAGTGCCGGCCCGACCATACTTGATGGCATTCTCGGTGAGATTCTGGAAAACCTGAGTCAACTCGTCTGCTTCGCCTGAAACCAGACCGGTGCCACAGAAATCCAGCTCGAGCGTCATAGCCTTCTCGCGGGCCTGGGGCTCCAGGGCATTGGCGATACTTTCCAGAATCAACTCTATATTCGTGGTGCTGCTCGGCGGAGTGTATTCATGGAGTTCAATCCGTGACAGGGACAAAAGATCCTCAATCAGGCGCGACATGCGTTTGGCCTGATCATGCATCACCGCAAGAAACCGCACGCGGGCATCGTGATCATCCTTGGCGGGGCCGATCAGGGTTTCAATGAACCCCAGAAGACTGGCCAGGGGCGTGCGAAGCTCGTGGCTGGCGTTTGCGACAAAGTCGGCGCGCATCTGTTCCGCACGCCTCACTGCCGTGAGGTCGTGGATTGCGAGAATTGCTGCCGTACCGTCGTAGGCTGCCGTTGCCAGCTTTACAATCCGGCAGGATAGGTGGCGTTCGAACTGGCCGGGCACAGTGAACTCGACGACTTTGCCTGTGGCTCCAGCCATGACCTCTTCCGTTGCTTCAAGCAGTTCCGGGTTTCGAAGTACGGATGTGAGGTCCCGGCCCGCTATGTCTCTCCCGAAGAGGCTCTCTGCCGCAGGATTGCCGCGCAAAACGCGTTGATTGGTATCGATCAACAATAAGGAATCCGGCAGAGCGGTCAGAACGGATTCATGATTTGCAATCGTCCGAACCAGTTCCTGCCGGCGTAGTTGGCGGTCTCGAAGCGTATCTTTGATGGCTTCGTTGAGGCCGGGATAGAGCAGATCACCTCCTTCAGGAGGCGCGGCGATATGTGCGGACAGGTCGGAAGACCGCAGCTGCTCGAAATAGTGGCGTAAGACCGTAACATGGCGAAAGTGGCGGGCCAGCAGAATGGCGGAGCCAAAAATTACGATACCGCAACCAACGGCCACATAGGACCAGGGTGCGTATCCCAGCAGCCCGAGGCCGACAAGCATGACAATGCCCGGCAATGCAAAAAGAGCCGTTGCAGGCGCCATGCGCTTAGCGGGTGCGACGGCGTCTGCCATAGCCCGGAACCTTGCTTTGAGAAGTGATTTCGCCAAGTAACTTCGCCTACTCTAGCACCGGAGTATTACAGATTAACGCGTGTACGATTGCTTTTGTGCGTAATTTTTCACTCCTGTGACAAACAAACTTGCCCCTCAATTTCAACAAAACAGGGCGTTTCAACCGTAATCAGCTTATTCTACCTTCGTTTTCGCGTGATCGCCTCGTGTGCCGCGAGGCCGGCGGCAATTACCAGATCGTTCACAGTGGCACCCAGGGTGACGATCTGTGCCGGATGGCTCATTCCCAGCAACATAGGTCCTATTACCGTCCCGCTGCCGACTTTCTGGATCAGTTTGGAGACGATATTCGCGCTGTGCAGCGCAGGCATGATCAGAATATTGGCGGGACCGGTCAGCCGGCAGAAAGGATAGAGCTGACGCATCAGGTCGTAATCCAGGGCGACATTGGCCTGCATTTCGCCGTCGTACTCGAAATCGACATCCATGCCGTCCAGAACCTTGACGGCTTCGCGCACTCGCAGTGCCTTGGCCCGCATGGGATTGCCGAAGTTCGAGAAACTCAGGAACGCAACCCGCGGCTCATATCCCATAGCCCGGGCCTGTTCAGCGCTCTGAATTGCGATGTCCGCCATCTGTTCCGGTGTCGGCAGCTCATGGACTGAAGTATCTGCGATAAAGACTGAACGGCCGTCGAGCATCATCATCGACATCCCAAAGACCCGATGTCCCGGCTTTGGATCGATCGCTCGGGAAATGTCTTCATAGGTGACGCCGAAGCTGCGCGTCAGACCTGAAACCATCGCGTCGGCGTGGCCGTTGGCAACCATGCAGGCGGCAAAGACGTTGCGGTTCTGATTGACCATCCGCTGGCAATCCCGCAGCAGAGCACCATTGCGCTGCATCCGTTTATAGAGGAACTCGGCGTAATGCGTGTTGTGCTCTGAAAGCCGGGCGTTATGGATTTCCAGGAAGTCGCCGCTTAGTCCCATGGTTTTCATAGTCTCCCGGACTCTGTCTTCCCGCCCGACCAGAACCGGCGTTCCGTAACCGGCATTGTGAAAGGCCAGCGCCGCCCGGATCGTCGGTTCCTCCTCGCCCTCTGCAAAGACGATGCGCGTTGGGCTCTGCGCCGCGCGGACCTTTTCAAAGATGCCCTGCAGACTGGAGGCCGCCGGATCGAGCCGTGCGGAGAGTTCCTGCTCATACAAGGTTATGTCTTCAATCGGCTTTCGGGCCACGCCGGTGGCGATTGCCGCCTGCGCAACCGCCTTTGGAACCGCTACGATCAGACGCGGATCGAAGGGCGCGGGGATGATGTAGTCTTTGCCGTAGCGCAGCCGGCGACCGGCATAGGCTTTGTCGACCTCGTCCGGAACGTCCTCGCGGGCGAGGCTTGCCAGGGCTTCCGCCGCCGCCACCTTCATCTCCATGTTGATGGTCGATGCCCGCACATCGAGGGCGCCGCGAAAGATATAGGGGAAGCCCAGCACATTGTTGACCTGGTTGGGATAATCCGATCGGCCGGTGGCGATGATGGCGTCGTCGCGAATCTCTCTGACTTCTTCCGGTGTGATCTCGGGATCCGGGTTGGCCATGGCAAAGATGATCGGCTGATCCGCCATGGACTTCACCATATCCGCAGTCAACGCACCCTTGACCGAAAGTCCGAAGAAGACGTCGGCATCCTTGATTGCGTCCTCCAGGCTGCGGGCGTCGCTCTGGACGGCGTGTGCCGATTTCCACTGGTTCATGCCGTCTTCGCGGCCCTGATAGATCACGCCGCGGGTGTCGCAGAGAATGATGCTGTTGTGGGGAACACCCATGGCCTTGAGCAACTCTGCGCAGGCGATACCGGCGGAACCTGCGCCGTTGATGACCATCTTGATGGCGCCCAACTCCCGTCCGGTAAGGTGTACGGCATTGATGAGGCCTGCGGCTGCGATGATGGCCGTACCATGTTGATCATCATGAAAAACCGGGATGTCGAGCAGCTCCCGCAGGCGCTGTTCGATAATGAAGCACTCGGGGGCTTTGATGTCTTCGAGGTTTATCCCGCCAAATGTAGAGCCAAGAAACCGCACACAGTTGACGAACTCGTCCACGTCGCGCGTATCGACTTCCAGATCAATGCCGTCGACATCGGCGAAGCGCTTGAAGAGGACCGCCTTGCCTTCCATGACCGGCTTGGACGCCAGGGCGCCGAGATCGCCCAGTCCCAGGACGGCTGTCCCGTTCGAAACCACGGCGACCGTATTGCCTTTGGCAGTGTAATCGTAGGCTTTTGATGGGTCTTCGTTGATCCTGAGGCAGGGAATTGCCACGCCTGGCGAGTATGCCAGGGAAAGGTCACGCTGTGTCGTCAGGGGCTTGGTTGCTTTGATCTCCAGTTTTCCCGGGCGCCCGCTGGCGTGAAAATCAAGGGCTTCCTGGTCGGTAGTGCGTGAACTGTCGTTGGACATTCTGTCTTCTCTCTGATGTGTCACCCTGTCAGCCAGCGGTGTTTGGCGGCTCATCGGCGATCATGTGTGGCGGGGGCTGTGGTTGCTTTGATCTATCTTCGATCAGCTTTGGACATGGCGAATATGGCTGTGAACGTCTTCCGCCCCGTGGCGCGTGAGGATGTCGCTTGCCACTTTGCCCTGCTGTTCTGTTTGAGTGCAAACCCATAACAGGACGGTGCCTGATTCCAGGGCGCGGGCGAATTGCTCGGTGTGCGGGGTCGCACGCAGCGTCGTCAGTAGCTCGCTCAGCGCCACAGACGTGACGCCGGCGGCGAGAAGTCCGGCAATCGCGGCACCGACCGGACCTGTCGCAATTGCGATCAATCCTGCCGCGGTGATGGGTCCGACGTATTTGATCTCACCGACCAGACCGGTGACCGCCTGTTGCCAGGCATCGCTGCTGGACTCGCTGGCACTGAGGGCTTCGTGGGTATCCAGAACTGAGAGGTCGCTTGTTTGAAAGCCTGCGGCCAGTAATGTCTCAACGGCGGCCTTGAAGTTATCCCGCTCGGAAAAGCGCCCGACAATCTCGGTTTGGTCCGTGGCAACGTTATCCTGCAAAACCTTGTCCTTCCCATGGATTTCCGGTTGGTGCTGTCCCTGGCTCTTTGGTGGCTGACGTGAGCGCACCGGCAGGTTTTTTGGCACCACCGACTTTGTTCAAGCTATATTGCCTCCTCCTACCCGTGCTTGCAAAGAGGGCATCGGATAGAGTAAGTGCGGAGGACAAAATGACGCGTGTTTCCTCTCGCGTAAGAAGCCGTTCAAACCATTCTCAGCCCGATGTAAATGCCTGATTCCAGCTCAACTGCCCAAAAACAAACCGCATCCGGAATGACTGCACCTGTCACGTCCAAGCCGGCGACCGTCACGCCGATGATGGCGCAGTACATGGACATCAAGGCGGGGTATCCCGATGCTCTGCTGTTCTATCGGATGGGCGATTTCTACGAGCTGTTTCATGAGGATGCGGTACTGGCTTCTGCGGCTTTGGACATTACCCTGACCAAGCGCGGCAAGCATGAAGGCACTGACATTGCCATGTGCGGCGTGCCGGTACATTCAGCAGACGGCTATCTCTCGCGCCTGATTCGCAAGGGCTTCAAGGTTGCCGTATGTGAACAGACCGAAAACCCGGCGGAAGCCAAAAAGCGCGGCAACAAGTCGGTGGTTCGCCGCGACGTGGTCCGGCTGGTCACGCCGGGGACCCTGACCGAAGACGAACTGCTCGACGCACGGAACCATAACTATCTCGCAGCCCTGGCCGAGACCGGCGGTGCGGCGGCCGGCCGTCTTGGCCTCGCCTGGCTGGATATGTCGACCGGCGACTTCCACGTTCAACCCCTGAACGCTGTGGATCTCGGTGCAGTTCTGGCACGTCTGACCCCTGGTGAACTGCTTCTGCCGGAGCGCCTGACCCAACGTCCTGAGCTCTTTGAGGTCTTCTCGGAGTGGAAGGACAGGCTGACGCCCCTGCCCTCGGCCCGTTTCGACAGCGAGAATGCGAAGCGCCGGGTTGAAAGCCTTTTCGAGGTCAAGGCCCTGGATGCCTTCGGTGAGTTTGAGCGGGCGGAGCTGGCGGCCATCGGTGCGTTGCTGGATTATGTCGAGTTGACCCAGAAGGGCCGTTTGCCCCGTCTTGTACCACCCCGCCGGCTGCGTCAGGGCAGCGTCATGGAGATTGATGCTGCCACACGCCGGAATCTCGAGCTCAGCCAGGCCCTGAGCGGGGGACGTGCCGGAAGTCTTCTGGCCACGATAGACCGAACCGTAACAGGCGCAGGTGCACGATTGCTCGCTTCAAGACTGGCGGTGCCTCTGACGGATTCTGTCGCGATTACGGCCCGTCAGGATGTTGTGGCCTATCTGATCGAGAATGATCCTCTGCGCGAGGAGTTCAGGCGGCGTTTGCGCCATTGTCCGGATATCGAGCGGGCTTTATCGCGTTTGTCCCTGGGCCGTGGAGGGCCACGCGACCTCGCTGCGGTGCGTGACGGTTTGAGCGAAGCCGGCGGCATGCGCGATATGCTTGCCGATAAGAAGCTGGCCGCGCTGCCCGCGGATCTCGCGTCCATGCTTCAGGATTTGGGTTTTCACGATCCGCTCGTGGATCGGCTCAAGCGCGCCCTCGCCGAGGAATTACCTCTGCAGGCCCGAGACGGTGGTTTTATTGCCCCCGGTTATGCGGAAAAACTGGATGAGTATCGTGCGCTCAGGGACGAGAGCCGTCGATTGATCGCTGCGTTGCAGAGCCGCTATGCCGAGGAGACCGGGATCGGGAACCTCAAGATCCGGCATAACAACGTCCTGGGCTATTACATCGAGGTCACACCGACCCAGGCGCCGAAAATGCCGGACGGTCAGGATGCGCCCTTTATCCACCGCCAAACCCTGGCCAGTGCCGTACGTTATTCCACGGTGGAGCTTTCCGATCTGCAGCAGGAAATTGCCTCTGCAGCGGACAAGGCCCAGGCGATCGAGCTGGAACTCTTTGAGGATCTGGTCAGCGAAATCGATGGCCGCAACGATATGATCGCGCTGGCTGCCGGCGCCCTGGCCCGGTTTGACGTGGCCACCGCTCTGGCGGAACTGGCCTTGCAGGGCCGCTGGTGCCGGCCAAAGGTCGATGAAAGCGCCGCTTTTGATATTACCGCGGGACGGCATCCCGTGGTCGAGGCGGCCCTGGCGAAAAGTCAGGAAGGCAGTTTTGTCGCCAATAGCTGCAATCTGGAGGACGATCAGCGGCTCTGGCTGATAACCGGCCCGAATATGGCGGGTAAGAGTACATTTTTGCGCCAAAACGCCCTGATCGCAATTCTGGCCCAGATGGGATCTTTCGTGCCTGCCGATGCCGCGCACGTCGGTGTCGTCGACCGTCTTTTCAGCCGGGTGGGCGCCGCCGACGATCTGGCACGTGGCCGCTCTACCTTCATGGTCGAAATGGTTGAGACTGCGGTTATTCTGAATCAGGCAACCCCGCGTTCGCTGGTTATTCTGGATGAAATCGGCCGTGGCACCGCGACCTTTGACGGCCTTTCAATCGCCTGGGCATGCGTTGAGCATCTGCACGAAGTCAATCGCAGCCGGGCACTCTTCGCCACCCATTATCACGAATTGACGACCCTCGCCGCCAAGCTCTCGGCGCTGGCCTGCCACGCAATGCGCGTCAAGGAGTGGCAGGGGGAGGTTGTCTTCCTGCACGAAGTTGCCGCCGGGGCTGCGGATCGCTCCTACGGTATTCACGTCGCAAAGCTCGCGGGATTGCCCGGTGCCGTTGTTTCGCGGGCCGAAGAGGTGCTGGCCACGCTGGAAAAGGGCGAGCAGGCGGGTGTATTGACCCGTCTGGCCGACGATCTGCCTCTCTTTGCCGCGGCACTGGCCCAGCCGCGCGAACCGGAGGGCTCTGTTTCAGGATTCTCCGAGGCCCCCAGTGCACCTTCTCTGGTTGAGGGGCGTCTGGCCGAGATCAATCCGGATGACCTCACGCCGCGTCAGGCGCTCGAACTGCTTTACGCCCTGAAAAAACTCTCGCACGAGCCTTAGCGAAGATTTCAGCGTAACCTGATCGCCTGTGGAGAAATACCTCTCAATAAAACCTGCCTTAAATTTATTACTTAAAAGAAATTCTCATTGAGAAGTGAACTACAGAATAGTTGAGTGGAAGTACAACTTGACCGCGAATTTTGATGAAATCATGTGAATTATCTGGATCGTTGATTACGTCCCTGAGTAGAGAACCATTTGTTAACAGCCATGTTGGATACTCGCTCGCACTGGAACGGTAACAGGGCTCAAGTGCGCGGCGATGAATCAGAATGGGCAGACAGAGACGTGGCGTAGTTTTGTGCCTGCGCTGAGCCTGGCGTTCTGCACGGCTCTTTTCCTCTTGGCGCTCAATCTGCGTAGCCCGGTCGCAAATGAACCGGTCGCGCTCTTTTTCGATCCCACCGCAGACAATGCACAGGCGTTGCAGCAGATCGCGGCGCTTGACGGCCGGATCGTGCGTGTCGGGGGATGGAACAACGTCGTCGTCGCCGTTTTTGACTCAGATGTCGCTGTTGCAGAGCTCTGGCGCCACGGCGCCTGGATCGCAATGGACCCGGTCTTTTTTGGCGGGTGTGATTCTTCAACTATTCTTTCACGCAATGGATTTTCGATATGAACCCGATTCATGAGCTCAGGCAGCGTGTCACGCCTTTTTTCGTGATGTTTCTTTGGCTGCATGTTCCGGTGATCGCCGGACTTGGTGTTATTTTCGGTGACTGGCTGTGGCCAAGCATCGGGGCGGCTGTCCTGGCGGGTGCGGCCACCTTGAGCTGGAAGCTTTCCGGCGGTGCAGCCGCGACACGTTATCTGGTTGCCGTTGCCCAGATGGGCATGGTGGCGGTTATTCTCTATCAGCTCATGGGGGACGCCTGGCAGGTCGACGTTCACATGTACTTCTTCGCCGCTCTGGCGATGCTGGCGGTGTTTTGCGATTGGCGCACGATCTTTATCGCTGCGGCCACCGTCGCGCTTCATCATCTTGTACTCAATTACGCCCTGCCCTTGGCGATCTTCCCGAACGGGACCGATCTTGCACGGGTGATCCTGCATGCGGGCATCGTCATCCTGGAGACCGTGACGCTGATGTGGATTACAGCCAAGCTGACGGGTGCCTTCAGTGAAGCTGCCGATGCCATCGAGCGCGCCAAGGCTGCCGAAACCGAATCACAGGACCTTGCCGAGCAACAGCGTGAAACCGAGCGCCGGGCCAACGAGGAACGTCAGAAGACATTGGCCGAACTGGCAGTGGTTTTTGAACAGGATGTAGGAAATATGGTCGATGCGGTACGCGCGCGTGCATCCCAGATGAATGACCATGCCGAGACTATGAGTGTGGTATCCACGGAAGCGCGTAACCGCTCCGAGAGTACATCTCAGCGTGCCGAGGAGGTTCGCGGCAATACTCAAACGGTTGCCTCGGCGACCGAAGAAATGAGTTCGTCGATTTCCGGTATTGTCGACCAGGTTGCGCACTCCAGCCGAATTACCGGTGATGCTGTGACTCGCGTCGAACAGACCAACGAGACCATGCAGAGTCTAGCGGATGCCGCCGACAAGATCGGCGAAGTTACCAGCCTGATTTCCGATATTGCGGAGCAGACGAACCTGCTGGCGCTGAATGCGACCATTGAAGCCGCGCGTGCCGGAGACGCAGGCAAGGGTTTCGCCGTGGTCGCCAGCGAAGTGAAGAACCTCGCCAACCAGACGGCCAAGGCCACCGAGGAGATCACCGGTCAGATCAATCAGATGCAGCATGTGACCAAAGACGCCGTCGATGCCATTCACAAGATCCGCGAAACGATTGGCGAGATCAATGAAGTGGCGAGCAGCGTTTCCGCCTCCATTGATGAGCAGAGCAGCGCCGTCAATGAGATCAGCAGCAACACGAACCGGATTGCGGACGGCACGCAGCTCGTGACCAGCGAGATCACCGAGTTGAGTGGTGCAGCCGACAAGGCGGATGAAACCTCGAAGCAGACGGCCGACGCCGCCAAGGAACTGGTTCAGCAGATCGATCAGCTTAAGGGCGAGGTGATGAACTTCGCCAAGCATGTGCGGGCAGCCTGACGCAATCTTCTGACAATCATATCAGACGTCAGACTTGCATCCGGCATCCGCGCGCGATATGGGGCGGAGTAATCAATACACGGGTAGTGTGTTCCTGACCGCTATTCGCAATGTTATCACTACTTTGGCCGTCGCCCCGTTGGGCTTGTCTGCTTGCTAATACCGGCAATTTGCGGTCTGTTGTGATACCTGTCTAGCTGCGGAATTTGGACATGCAAGAGCTTCTGCCTCAAGAGTCGTTCGAGACTGAAGTGCGCAACAAACGCGCAATCATCGACCGGCGCGCACTCTTGAGCCGTATCGAAGATATCGTCAATGACGGGGGCTCGGAACAGGAAGTTCGTCTTGAGGTCCTCGCGGCCTTAAGGGAAGCGCTGGAGAATGGTCGGGCCGAAGTACGGCGGCGGTTTGATGAGCGTGCATCGGGGACAGTGGTCGTACGTTCCAACTGCTATCTCGTCGATCAGCTGATCCGTGTGGTCTACGACCATGTGACAAACCACCTCTTTCCCATCGCAAATCCCTCGACCGGCGAGGTGCTCTCTCTTGTCGCGGTAGGCGGTTATGGCCGGGGAGAGCTTGCGCCGCAGTCCGACGTCGATCTGCTGTTCCTTCTGCCTTACAAGATGACCCCGCGCAGCGAGCAGGTTGTCGAGGCGATGCTCTATTTCCTCTGGGATCTGAATTTCAAAGTCGGTCATGCCACCCGAAAGGTCTCCGAGTGCATCCGTCAGGCCAAGACCGATGTCACGATCTGCACCAGCCTGCTCGAGGCGCGCTGGCTCTGGGGGGATCAGGGACTCTATATCGAGTTGCGCAAGCGCTTCCAGTCGGACCTGCAGGCACAGGGCGGTGCCAAGTTCATTGAATCCAAGCTGAACGAACGGGATCTACGCCATAAGCGCAACGGCGGCACGCGCTATTCCCTGGAGCCCAATATCAAGGAGAGCAAAGGCGGTTTACGCGATCTCCATACGCTCTTCTGGATTGCCAAGTTTCTGTATCACGTTGACGATATTTCACGTCTTGTCGACAAGAAGGTTTTCACCCGAAAGGAAGTGCGCCGTTTCGAGAAAGCTCAGGCTTTCCTCTGGACGCTGCGCTGCGCCCTGCACTATCTGACCGGTCGGGCGGAGGAACGCCTGACGTTTGACGTTCAGAAATCGCTCGCCGACTGGATGGGTTATACGGATCATGCCGGGACCCAGGGCGTCGAGCGCTTCATGAAGCACTACTTCCTGATCGCCAAGGATGTCGGTGACCTCACCCGCATCTTCTGCGCCACGCTGGAAGCCGAGCATAACCGGCGTTCGCGTTTTCGCCTGCCCTATCTCTCTCGCCGTCGTTCCATCAGTGGCTTCCGGCTCGAAGGCGACCGCTTGTCGGTCAAGGACGCTTCCGTTTTCGAGAATGCGCCGATCGACATGCTGCGCATCTTCGCAGTGGCGCAGAAACACGATCTGGATATCCACCCTCAGGCTTTGCGCTGGATAACCCAGAACCTCAAGCTGATCAAAAAGCCGCTGCGTGACGACCCTGAGGCCAACAAGATTTTCCTCGACATCCTCTGTGCCGACGAGGATCCGGAAACCACGCTGCGGCGCATGAACGAAGCCGGTGTATTCGGTCGTTTCATCCCCGATTTCGGCCGGGTCGTCGCGCAGATGCAATACAATATGTACCACCACTACACTGTGGATGAGCATACGATCTTCGCGATCGGCATTCTGCATGACGTCGAGCAGGGCCGCCTTTCCGAGGAAGCTCCGATTGCAACCGAGGTGGTTCACAAAGTTCTGTCGCGCCGGGTTCTTTACGTCGCGGTTTTCCTGCATGATATCGCGAAAGGCCGACCGGGTGATCACTCGGAAGTCGGCGCAAAGGTTGCGCGCCGGCTCTGCCCGCGCCTGGGTTTCAGCGCAGAGGAAACCGAGACCGTTGCCTGGCTGGTGCTGCACCACCTTGCTATGAGCGACACGGCCTTCAAGCGCGACATCGACGACCCCAAGACGATCCAGGATTTTGCGGCGCTGGTGCAGTCACCGGAACGTTTAAGGTTGCTCCTGGTATTGACGGTCTGCGATATCCGCGCTGTCGGTCCGAATGTATGGAATGCCTGGAAGGCCGCGTTGCTGCGGGATCTCTACTGGCGAACCGAGGAAGTTCTCTCCGGCGGCATTTCATCGGAAGGTCGGGCGCAGCGGGTCGAGCACGCCAAGGAAGCGCTGCGCGCAGCACTCTCCGATTGGCCGAAGAAAGAGGTCGAGGCGCATATCAAGCGGGGATATCCCTCCTACTGGCTTTCAGCCGATACGGAGACCCATCTGCGTCACGCCCATGTCGTCAGAGACGCTGAGCGCGAGAAGCTGCCGCTGATGATCGACGCCCACGTGGATGGCTACCGCGATGTAACCGAGATCACTATCTACACGGCTGACCACCCAGGACTCTTCAGCCGGATTGCAGGCGCGATGGCGGTCAGTGGTGTCTCAATCGAAGGCGCCAACATCATTACGCTGGCAAACGGGATGGCCCTCGATACTTTCTACGTACAGGACGCGGCGGAGGGCGGCGCCTTCGACAGCGAAGAGCGTGTGAAACGGCTGTCGGCCAATATCGAAAAGGTTCTTTCGGGCGGTATGCGCCCAGTCCAGGAGCTTGCCAGACAGCGTTCGACGATCCCGAGCCGCTTTCGGGTTTTCAAGGTCGCGCCCCGGGTGCTGATCGACAACAAGGCAAGCGCAACCCATACGGTGATCGAAGTCAACGGCCGCGACCGGCCTGCGTTGCTTTATAACCTGACCACCGCGATCACCCGCCTCAACCTCATGATCTCCACCGCACGGATTGCCACTTACGGCGCCCATGCGGTTGACGTTTTCTACGTGAAAGATGCGCTGGGTTCCAAGATCGACAACAAAGCCAAGCTGACCCGTATCCGCAAGAAGCTGCTTGAGGTCCTGGAAAGCAACGACTGTGCGCCGGCTTCTGTTTCGAAGCAGGCGGCGGGTGGAAAGGCATCCTCAAAAGAGAAGCAGCGCAAACCCGAAACGGCCGCGGAGTAGCCGCTGCATCCCGGGCACTATTCAGGCAGGGCACTCACCAGGTACATGGCCTTCAGAATGTCGCTTGGCTTGGCACCGTTGAAGGCGTTGTCGAATATCGCTGAAATATTGTCTGACCGGTAAATGCGGCTGAGGGCACGGTCCACGGCAAGCCGGAAGTCATTGTCACCGCGTTTCAGGGCGAGCGCGTAGGGTTCATGCGAGAAATAGCGGGTGCCCACATGCAGGGATTTTGCCTGACTGCTCTGCGCGGCGAGATGCACCAACAGTGCGCGATCGGAGAAGTAGGCTGAAATCTCACCGTCTTCGAGTTTCGCCCGCCCGTCAGTGTGATTCGTGACGGTCACAATTTCAGATTCGAGGTCGGTCTTTTTGACAATATTCCGAAGCAGGATTTCTGTCGTTGTGGCCTCCAGAACGCCGATTTTGTGACCCTTCAGAGAGCTGAAATTTTTCGGGCCGTCGGCCATGGTCAGAACAGCAGCGCCATCGATGAATATGGGAATGGAAAAATCTACAAGATCCCGGCGGGCCAGGGTTGCGGTTGCGGCACCGCAGAGCAGATCCACCTGACCATTCTGAACCGCCTTGAAGCGCGTGTTCGAGGTCACCGGCACATAGGTGATTGAGATTTCCGAGAGTTCGAGCTGTGTCTTCAGCTGTGCGACCACGGCGCGGCAGAGATCGACACTGTAACCTGCCGCTTCGCCAATGGCGTTCTTGTAGGAGTAAGGCGCGGCATCATCACGGTATCCAATCTTGATTTTACCATTCTGAATCCGCTCCAACGCGCCTGCGGAGGCCTCTCCGACGAAGCCTCCCAACGCGATACAGATGGCCATCGTTAATGCAAATGATGCGGATCTGTAGATCTTTCTCATACCCCTGTTCTCCCCACTGCCTGAGCGCAAATGCTATTTGCTTTTCTTTTCATTCTAACACGATATTCGTTCCTCTACGCTTTTCGGCAAGTCTTTAAAGCGCTGACGTCGTCACTGCGGAAGGATAAGAGATATTCGCGCAGTGTGCTTTAACTCCTTCGCAGATTGATCTAGAAACGCCCGGGTATGGCATTGATTCGTTCCTTGGCCACCGTGGGGGGCTACACCGGTTTGAGCCGGGTGCTGGGTTTCGTGCGCGATATTCTGATCGCCGCCGTGCTCGGAACCGGCCCTGTGGCTGATGCATTCTTTGTCGCTTTCAAGCTGCCCAATCTCTTTCGCCGCCTGTTCGCTGAGGGGGCGTTCAATGCCGCCTTCGTGCCCCTGTTCGCCAAGCGTCTCGAGCAGGAGGGCGAAGCGGCCGCCAAGGCCTTTGCGGAACATACCCTTGCGGTTCTGCTGACGGTTGTCGCGATCGTCTGCGTCCTCTCGATGCTGGCCATGCCCTGGCTGATGTATGGTTTGGCACCGGGCTTTGAGGAGGATCCGGAGAAATTCGCGCTGACTGTGGAACTGAGCCGGATTACCTTCCCCTACCTGCTCTTTATGTCTCTGGTGGCGTTGCTTTCGGGGATCCTCAATTCGCTTTACCGCTTCGCTGCCGCGGCCGCGGCGCCGGTTCTGCTGAATATCTGTTTTATCATTGCTCTGCTGGTGGTTTTGCCCTTTTCGGGTATGCCGGGCCATCTGCTTGCCTGGACCGTCGCCGTTGCTGGTGTCGGTCAGTTTCTGATGTTGATCATTGCCGCGTCGCGGGCGGGTATGAGTCTGCGCCTGCGCCTGCCGCGGGTGACAGATGGTGTCCGGCGTCTGGTCGCACTGATGCTGCCGGGTATGCTGTCGGCGGGTGCCATACAGATAAATCTGCTGATCGGAACGATCATCGCCACCCTGCAGGCCGGTGCAGTCTCGTACCTCTATTACGCCGATCGGGTCTATCAGTTGCCTCTGGGACTGATCGGCATTGCCTTTGGTGTGGTTCTGCTCCCGGATCTGAGTCGCAAGCTGCGCGCCGGAGCCGACGAAGCCGCAATGCATAGTCTGAACCGGGGGCTGGAGCTGGCGATGCTGCTGACCCTCCCGGCGGCGGTCGCGCTGGTGGTCATCCCGGAACCCATCACCATCGTGCTTTTTGAGCGCGGTGCGTTCGACCGGACTGCGACCGAGGCCACGTCCATGGCGCTGGCCGCCTTCGCCGCCGGCCTCCCCGCTTTTGTTCTGATCAAAATCTTTCAGCCTGCGTTCTATGCGCGCGAGGATACGGTCACGCCTTTGAAAATGGCGCTGATTTCGATTGCCCTGAATGTAGTGCTCAGCCTCGCGCTGTTCTTTCCCTTCGGTCATGTGGGTATTGCGATTGCAACCTCGGTCTCGGCCTGGCTGCATGCCCTGTTGCTGGGCGGGCGACTTGGGTCGCTCGGGTTCCTGAAGACCGACCAGGCTTTGCGCCGCCGTCTGCCCAGGATTGCCGTGACCGCCATCGTGATGGGGATTGCGCTCTGGTTCGGCGCCGAGAGGCTTGCCGCTTGGTTTGACGCCTCACAGGAGCTGAGGATTCTGGCGCTTGCTCTACTGGTGGGCGGCGGCCTCGTCCTCTACGGCGGACTGGCGCTGGTTTCCGGGGCGGCCGACCGTGAGGCTCTGCGCGGCATGCTACGCCGCCGGGCGAAGCCACAATCTCATTGATCCGAAGCCCTCGCTTGCTGCTCGATCGTGAATTAGCCTGCGAGACCTGCCAAGCAGACCTTGACCATGCCACCCAACAGCGGCGATAACCCGCGCGCAGAAGTGCCGTCTTTTCATCTGGATTTAGAGTTATGAAGCGCATCTTTTCGGGCGTACAGCCAACCGGTAATCTTCACCTGGGTAACTATCTGGGTGCCATCAAGAATTTCGTATCCCTGCAGTCTGATTCCGATTGCATCTACTGTGTTGTGGATATGCACGCGATTACGGTGTGGCAGGATCCCAAGGAGTTGGTCGCCAATACGCGAGAGATTGCTGCGGCGTTCCTGGCCGCCGGGATTGACCCGAAGGAGAGCATCATCTTCAACCAGAGCCAGGTTTCGGCCCATGCTGAACTGGCCTGGATTTTCAACTGTGTTGCGCGGCTCGGCTGGATGAACCGTATGACCCAGTTCAAGGAGAAGGCCGGCAAGCAGCGCGAGAACGCGAGCGTGGGCCTCTATGCCTACCCGACCCTTATGGCGGCGGACATCCTGGCCTACAAAGCAACGCATGTGCCGGTTGGCGAAGATCAGAAGCAGCATCTGGAGCTGACTCGCGACATTGCCAACAAGTTCAACGGCGATTTCGGCCGTGAAGTCTTCCCTGTGACGGAGCCTTTGATATTCGGTTCCGCGACCCGGGTCATGAGCCTGCGCGACGGCAGCAAGAAAATGAGTAAGTCCGATCCCTCGGACTACAGCCGCATCACCATGACCGACGATGCAGATGCCGTCGCCAAAAAGATCCGAAAGGCCACCAGTGATTCCGAGCTGATTCCAGGTGCCGATGTGCTTGGCGACGATGGCAAGCTTCCGGAAGAACTTCGGCTCGCGCGCCCTGAAGCTTTCAATCTTCTGACGATTTATGCAGCGCTTGCCGATGTGACCCTGGCCCAGGTACTGGGAGATTTTGAGGGCAAGGGTTTCGCTGATTTCAAAAAAGCCCTGACCGAGGTCGCTGTCGAAAAGCTGGGGCCAATCGGTTCGGAAATGAAACGCCTGACCGATGCGCCCGATCATGTCGACGCCGTCTTGCGTGATGGTGCCGTGCGGGCCCGTGAAGTCGCTGAACCCGTTCTGCGGGAAGTCTATGACGTGGTTGGGTTTCTCAGGCCCTAGCCTGATGCTGCTGTCAATGCACCGTGACTTGGATTCCTGACTTACGGCGCTTTTGGTGCGGAAAGACCGCATTTTCGCGTGAATTAAGTGGTTTCGACTGCGTTTTTTCCACTTCAATCAATAAAGCTGCCCAAAGCATTGGCGTTCTGACGAAAACCAAGTAGGTTTATAGAGATACAGGGCGGCTGTGCGGTCGCATGGATTCATCAATTCCTATTTCAGTTTAAAGCGCCGCTATGCCGCGATCGCTCCGCCTAGTTTCAGTTTTGTAAAGCGATGCAGGTATACCTCCCGATCGCCGAGATTTCTGTGGATGCTCTCCTGTTGCTTGGGCTGGGCGGAATTATCGGCTTTCTGTCCGGTTTATTCGGGGTCGGCGGCGGCTTTCTGATGACTCCGATGCTGATTTTCATCGGCATCCCGCCGGTGGTTGCTGTTGCGACCCAGGCCAATAACGTTATTGCTTCTTCTGTGTCGGGCGTTTTTGCGCACTGGCGGCGTGGCAATGTCGATTTCAAGATGGGCTGGGTTTTGCTCGCCGGCGGGTTTGCGGGCTCGACGGTTGGCGTCGGCTTGTTTTCCCTATTGCGCAGCCTGGGTCAGATCGATCTGGTGATCAACCTCAGTTATGTCGTTTTCCTGGGGACCATCGGGGCCCTGATGATGGTCGAGGGCACCCGGGCGATGATGCGCCGTCGTCGGAAAGCCGCGCCCCGCAAGCTGCATCAGCACTCCTGGCTCCATGGGCTTCCGCTGAAGACCCGTTTCCGCAAGTCCCGTCTCTATATCTCGGCGCTTGTTCCGCTCGCCATCGGCTTCGGCGTCGGTGTGCTCTCGGCGATCATGGGCGTCGGCGGCGGCTTCATTCTGGTGCCGGCGATGATCTACCTGCTCGGGATGCCGACTGCGATGGTGATCGGAACCTCGCTGTTCCAGATCATCTTTGTGGCCGCAAACGTCACCTTCCTGCAGGCCGCGCAGAATCAGACCGTGGATGTGGTTCTGGCGATGCTGTTGCTGGTGGGCAGTGTGGTAGGCGCCCAGGTCGGCACCCGGATCGGCAGCCGCCTTCAAGGTGATTGGCTCAGATTGCTGCTAGGAATTCTGGTTGTCGCGGTCTGTTCGAAGCTCTTTGTCGATCTCTTTACGCCTCCGGTCGATATCTACACGCTGGGGGTCCCGCTATGAGCTTGCGCCGAAGTCCCTCGCGAACCCGCAAAGTCCTGATTGGAACGGCAGCGCTGTTTCTGATCGTGGTCCTTGCGGCCGGCACGCTTTATCGCGTCCTTCCCGCCCGCGCCGCCCTGGTGGCAGATCTATCGGATCATCTGATTGCCATCACAACCGGCTTTTCCGGGGCCAGTGTGCTGTTGTTCGGCGCCACGGAACAGGCCGGCGATATCGTCGTCATCGTGCGCGGACCGAGCCAACCGGTGCTCATGCACCGAAAGAGCCGGGTTGCGGGGGTCTGGATCAACACGGCTTCCATGACCATTGAAAATGTGCCGGGTTTTTACGCCGTCGCGTCATCGCGCCCTCTTGAGGATGTCGCGAGTGAATCCATTCGCAGGCGGCACCAAATGGGGGTCGAATACCTGCCGATTGCGCCACCATTGACCAAGGCCTCGCCGAATATTGCTGAGCAGTGGAAAGCGGGCCTGATTCGCAACCAGCAACGCAGCGGGCTTTTCCCCAGGGTAACCGGCAGGGTGAATTTCCTGGGGGAACGCCTGTTCCGGACCCGTCTTGAACTCCCCGCCAATGTCCCAACCGGCACCTACCGTGTCGAGGTGTTTCATCTTCGCGAAGGGCGTGTTGTCGGGGCGCAGACAACGCCTCTTTCCGTCAGCAAGGTCGGTCTGGAGGCGGAAGTCTTTGATTTTGCACAGAACCGCTCCGCTTTGTATGGATTGATTGCGATCCTTGTTGCACTAGTGGCAGGATGGATTGGACATATTGTGTTCCGAAAAGGTTGAGTGCAGCCGATGAGCGATGGCGTTAATTACCCGAGTTCCGATCAACCTGAAGGAAGTGCAGCGCATTCAAAGCGCATTTTCCTGGTTGTGGTCGACGAATCTGAAGAAATGCAGCACGCCCTGCGTTTCGCCTGCCGCCGCGCAAAAAACACTGACGGACGGGTGGCTTTGCTGCACGTGATCGAACCTTCCGACTTTCAGCATTGGATGGCGGTTGGCGATCTGATGCGTGAAGAAGCGCGTACGGAGGCTGAACAGCTCCTGCAGAAGCTCGCCGCCGGGGTTCATGAGATGGCGGGAAGTATGCCCGTTCTCTATGTCCGCGAAGGGGATTGCCGGGATGAGCTCTTCAAGCTCCTGGACGAGGAACCGCAGGTCTCAATTCTGGTGCTGGGCGCGAAAACCGGTTCCGGCGGGCCTGGACCGCTTGTTGCGGCACTGACCGGCAAGTTTCTCGGGAAGTTACGGGTGCCGATCACGCTTGTGCCGGATAATCTCGACAACGAGACGATCGACAGCATCAGCTGAACTCGGCGCGGGTGCCTGCGGTTTGGAGAAGGCCTCCGATGGGTCCTCATCGTTCCCAGCTTGAATTTTAGGTGAGTATCGACCACATTCAGGACAGATACGCGCTGCAGCCCCTGCCGCAGCGTACTGCTGCTTGGAGCAAATGCCGTGTTTATCCAGACTGAACAAACGCCAAACCCCGCAACCCTGAAGTTTCTTCCCGGTAGACCGGTTGTGGAATCCGGGACGGCTAATTTCCCCGAAGCTTCGACGGCTTCGCGCTCGCCGCTGGCGCAGCGTCTGTTTGATGTCGTCGGGATCACCGGCGTGTTCTTTGGCAGCGACTTTATCACCATCACCAAAGATGAAGACCGCGAGTGGTATCTGCTCAAACCGGCCATTCTTGGCGTGATCATGGAGCATTTCACTGCAGGACGGCCTGTCCTTCTGCTGGATGAGGCACCGGATCTTTCCGCCGAGGAAGAGGGTGAGCCCGATGAAGTGGTTTCCCAGATCAAGGAGCTGCTGGATACGCGCGTCCGCCCTGCGGTTGCTCAGGATGGCGGTGATATCGTGTTTCACGGCTTCGAAGGTGGGGTGGTTTTCCTGCATATGCAGGGTGCCTGCGCCGGTTGCCCCAGTTCCACTGCGACCCTGAAGATGGGGATCGAGAACATGCTCCGGCACTACATTCCTGAAGTTCAGGAAGTCCGGGCAATCGCGTAACCTCAGGCCCCGTGGCGGGTTCAGGCCCGTAAATCTCCCGATGACATACTGAGTCCGATGACACTATAGAACCGTCAGGGATTGCATATGACAGTACGGACCTACGCAGCCCGCGTCTTCAGTGCTTCCGGGCCCCGGCGCAGACTCTTCGCTGGACTGGCTCTGAGTACAATTGCCGGAGTGGGTCTTACGCTCACCATTCTTCTGTCCGGCCTTCCCGTTGCTGGCTTGTTCTCTGCGGACTCTGACGTGGTTCAGCAGGCCTGGCGTCCAGCGCCTGGCTCGCTGGCAGGATCCAAGGTCATCCGGCCTGTTACCGCTGAGCATTTCGAGACACTGCTCAAGCAGGCCGACTTCGACCTTGAAGCGATCCGCGCCGATACCGCTGCCGTTCCCAGAATCTATGTTCGCCGTCTCCCAGGGGATCTGGTGGAGGTTGAAGACACACTGCGCCGGAAAAAGCTGTTTTTTGGCGCGTTGCTGCCTTTGATCCTGATGGCAAATGAGGAACTGCGGGTGGAGCGGGCCCACGTACTGGCCCTGCAGGCGCGCTATCCGGAGGTTACAAAGGACAGCGGATTGGACGAGCTCGCGGATGTCGACCGTTATTGGCTTGAAGGGCTCCATGCGCGCTACGGGACCGAACCCGGCGATTGGCGCGCCCTGTTGCTACGACTGGATGAAATTCCGGTCAGTCTGATGATGGCGCAGGCGATCCAGGAAAGTGGGTGGGGAACCTCGCGGTTTGCGAGGGACGGGAACGCACTCTTCGGACAGCGGACCTGGAACGCGGACGAGGACGGGATCGTGCCTGACTTGCGTTCAAAGGGGCAAACCTACCGGGTAAAAAGCTTTCCGGACCTTATGGCGGCCGTCCGGTCTTACATGCAGAACCTGAACACCCATGACGCCTACGCGGATCTCCGAAAGCAGCGCGCGCGGCTCAAGCAGCAGCCTTCATCTGCGCCGGGAAAAGCGCTTGCGGCGACCCTGACCCGCTATTCGGAAGAGAGTGGCGGTTATGTGAAGGCCTTGAGCGGATTGATCCGAGACAACGACTTGAGCGCGCTGAATGCGGCCCGTCTCCGCCCCTCGCCCGATCTGGTGGCTTCGCGCGGTGCAGAGGATTCTTAGACCAAGGTCTCCCGGTGCAACGCAGGTCAGTTATTCGTTACGAACGCGGAATGTAAAACTGCTTACCCAGCCAGCGCCAGCGCCGGTCGGGTCCGGGCAGTGTGCAGTTGATCCGCCGCCGGCCCGATTTAAGGGGGCTGTCGATGCGCACCTCGACCCGATCCTGACCCAGCTGCTCGACAACGACCTCGTGGTTTCCGGTATAGCATTGCAGGCCGTTGAGTGATTGCACCTCTGCCGTGACCGTAAAGCCATAGGCCGGTGGATTTGTGTCAGTGTTCAACAGCAGGTCGCCAGGTGTCACGTCGGTGACCGGTAAAGGCAGGGAGTTCACGGTCAGACGGAAGCGGTCCAGGCCGCCGTATGTCTCGCTCAAAGGAAATCGCGGCAGGGTAAAAAGATCTTCGGTGCGCCCGATTGCGCCGGATTGCTGGCCGACTGCAGCCTCAAAGCCGGCGTCGCGCGCGACCTCTACCAGATCCGTCCCGTATTCGCCGTAGGGATAGGCGAAAATTGTTGCGGCAAAGCCGAGTTCTTCCTGCAGCCGCTGTGCGGACCGCTTGATCTTGGCGAGATTTGCATCGGGTGAGGATTCGATCATATGCCCGTGTTTAGAGCCGTGCAGCCCCATTGTGACAGTCGGCTGCGCGGCCAGTTCGCGGAGTTGATCCCAGGTCATGAAATCCGGGTAGCCCTGATCGATGACGTCGCTTGAAACAAAGAGCGTGAATGGCAGGTTTGCAGCCTGCAGCCGCGGCCAGGCTTCCCGGAACACCGAAGCATAGGCATCGTCGATGGTCAGGACCACGCTGCGGTCCGGCAGTGTGCGTCCCTCACGCAGGGCACTGACCACTTCAGCCAGAGGCAGAACATTGTAGTTGCCGGACTGCAGCTCCGTGATATGGGCTTCGAACTGGGCGAGCGTGATGTTGGTTGCGGGAAACCCGCTCTCGCCGAACCTTTGGTACATGACGGCAACCGCGCCGTTGTCTGCGGCAGGTTTGACACCGTCCTGCGTGGCGAGGCCCGGTACCGTGGTCGCGTGCGCTGCACTGAAAGGCGAAAAAGCCAAGGGGTTTGAGCCCAAAACCAACGCCAGGGCAAGGATCCGACAGGCTTTTCTGATCGGAGAAGAGGTATATTCGGGGGATGTCACGCCAACCCATCCTTTTGATCTAAAACGATTTCTCTCCCTTTGCCAGCATGTCTTGCAACAACGGGATGTTTTTCCACAGAATTTGGTACCACAAGAATGGTTATCGCATTCTAAACCTTAATATTTTGCGCCGCTTTCGCTCTCACGCTGACCGGTCTATTCTCTGGTCGCGGGACAAGAGGAATTCGCTCGGTCGGGAGCAGTTTGAATTTCCGGCGCTTTCGTCAGACGGAACCATCTCTGGAGGGGAACGAATCTTGAGCAATATCTTAAGCGATGCCGATCTGGGCATTCTATTCCGTGATGCCAGAACCTACTCTGCATGGCTGGACAAAGAAGTCAGTCCGATCCTGCTCGAGGCGATCTACGATCTGGCGAAGATGGGACCGACCAGTTTGAACTGTAACCCGCTTCGCGTTGTCTATCTGACGACACGGGAATCACGCGAGCGGCTGCGACCTATGCTGTCTAAGGGGAACCTCGAGAAAACAATGTTGGCGCCGGTAACGGCGATTCTGGCCTGGGATACGCAGTTCTATGATCTGCTGCCCAAGCTCTTTCCCCACAGCGACGCCCGCGCCTCTTTCGAAGGTAAGCCCGACCACAGCGAAACCACCGGGTTCCGGAACAGTTCCCTACAGGGGGCTTATTTCGTGATCGCCGCGCGCGCGGTCGGTCTGGATTGTGGCCCTATGTCGGGTTTCGACAACGCAAAGCTTGATGCCGAGTTCTTTCCTGATGGCCGCTTCAAGTCGAATTTCCTGTGCAACCTGGGCTATGGCGACGCCACAAACCTGCGCCCGCGTTCGCCTCGCCCGGATTTCGACGAAGCCTGTCAGATTCTGTAATCCTGATCTGGCTGGACAAGTTTTAACTTCCTTCAGCCGGGTATCGACATCATCGGCTGAGGCGCATCGCGGTCATGCAGCAAGGGATAGTTTTCCCGGTCGAAGAGGTGGTAATGCCACCACTCGTCCTCATACCAATCCCATCCGGCAGCGGTCATGAGGCCCAGGAGTGTAATTCGGTTCTGCTGCTGCTCGACGCTAATGCTCTGTGCCCCATGGCGGGAATGCGGTGTGAAGTCATCGAAGCCTGTGCCCATGTCGAGTTCCGTGGCGTCGTCTCTGCGGATAAGCGTCAGGTCGATGGCGACTCCCCGCGCATGCGGAGACCCGATCCGCGGATCGGCGACAAAGGCAGGATCGGGGAATTTGGACCAGAGCCGCTCCTGAGCTTCGCGTGGCCGGAAGGCATCGAAGATCTTCAGCCGGTACCCGAGCGGCTTTGCCAGTTCGACCGCTTGGCGGAGATGCCGCGCCGCGTCCGGATGTAAAAAACAGTGGGCCTGCGCGTAAATTGCAGCTCCTGAGATATTCTCGGCCGTCGCATAGGCAAGTGTAATCTCGACGTCGAATTCTTCTTGCGTGATGGCAACCAGTGTCATTTATGAGGGCCTGATACGAAGATTATTGGTGTGATCGCCGTCGCACTGCCATGGCGCACGCGATGGCGGGCTTGCTATCTATAGGAAATATGGAACGTCCTGAAAACATATTGGCTCTGGATGCCGCCGGTGCCGCCTGTTCCTGTGCCGTCTGGCACGAGGGGCGCGTTGCGGCCCGTTGCTTCGAGGCTATGTCACGCGGACAGTCTGAACGGCTGGTGCCTATGGCCAACGAGGTCATGGCGCAGGCCGGTCTCGACTACGCGGATCTCGACGCGCTGGCCGTGACCTTGGGACCCGGCGGTTTTACCGGCGTCCGGATCGGCCTGGCAACCGCGCGGGCTTTTGCTCTCGCTCTGGATCTGCCGGTGATCGGCATCAGCAATTTTGAAGCGGTGGCTGCTGCAGCCACGCCAGAAGAATGCGCGGGTCGTAACCTGGTCGTTGTGCTCGAAGCCAAGCGCGCCGATCTCTATGTTCAGGCCTTCGCCCTTCTCGCTCAAACTGAGTCTGAGGGACCTGTTGCAGGCCGCTTCGAAGCCTTGGGAGAGCCTGCAGCCCTTCTACCTGAGGCACTTGATGCCGCCCTGCCCGACGGTCCTTTGCTGCTGATCGGCGATGCCATCGTCGCTGCTTGCGGAGCCCTTCGTGACGCTGGCCGGTCGGTTGAGGTCTCAGGGGATAAGGGATTCGCTGATGCCGCTCTTGTCGCAGCTTTGGCAGCGGCAAGGCGAATGCCTGACGAAAACGACGACATTCCCAGGCCGCTGTATCTTCGGGCACCTGACGTAACACTACCTGGCGGGCGACCGTTCGGGGCGCGCCCGGGTGCTGTTCGTGCCAAAGAGCCTCCGCGTGCCAAATAGCTTTTGATTGAGCGCGTATTGCGTTTTTCTTGAAGCGACTAAAACGCAAAATGCATTAGAACGACGCAAAAGGGCTTCCAATTGCATTTCGGGCGTAACATGTCGATCCGCAACCTTCATCTGACTGATTCCGTTCTGACCGCTGCACTGCATGCATCCTGCTTTGTCGACGATCCCTGGCCGGCTTCGGCTTTCTCCGATTTGCTGGCGATTCCCGGAACCTTTGGTTTTCTGGCTTTCGAGGCAGACGCACCCCTTGGTCTTTTGCTGTGTCGTGTGGCTGCCGACGAGTGTGAGATCCTGACGCTCGCTGTCCTGGAGACCGCGCAGCGCCAGGGCATTGGCCGATCACTACTAACGCAGGGTATAACACGGGCAGGAAATTCAGGGGCGCGGCGCGTGTTTCTCGAAGTTGCTGTCGATAATACTGCGGCAATAGGTCTCTACCGGCATGCCGGCTTTGCGCAGACCGCCGTCAGACCTGGTTATTATCGGCGTAATAACCCTTCTCAACGGGTCGATGCGGCGGTGATGTCATTGGTCTTGAGCGACTGATCGGGCCCCACAGCCTAACTCGTGTTACGAGAGTCACCGCCAAGACCGCTTTAATCTTTCAACGCTGCCTCACCCGTGTTTGACCGATATTAGCGCAAATGGACCCTAACTAAAAACCGCATCCTTTTGATAAATAATACATGTGGACAAAACAAACACGGTTGATTTATATGAAGCCAAGATCAAAAAAATCTAGTGTCCACAAACGAGTAAGAAAAAATAATGTCTGAAGAAGCCCAATCGGACGAGCTTTTGGAGCTGACGGCTCAGGTTGTTGCCGCGCATGTTTCGAACAACTCAATCCCTGTAAATGATCTTCCACAACTTATTCGGGAAATTTATCAAACAATGGCCAGCGTCGGCTCTGCCGAGGGTCGGATGGCGGAACGCCCGAATCCCGCTGTCCCGGTCAAGAAATCTGTGACGCCTGACTACATTGTATGTCTTGAAGACGGCAAGAAACTCAAGATGCTCAAACGGCACCTCAAAACGGCCTATGACATGTCGCCGGAGGACTACCGTGAGCGTTGGAACCTACCTTCGGACTACCCCATGGTTGCACCCAATTACGCGAAACAGCGAAGCCGGCTTGCGAAACAAATCGGACTCGGAACGAAATCCCGCCGTGGGAAGCGCTAGCTTGCAGAGCCCTATCATCGTGATTTTGCACGCTTGTGCCGGGTCTTGAAGTGACCCTTGCGATAATACGTTTAAAAAGCGCTGCTCTGCATTGGCCGGGCGGCGCTTTTTACGTTATAGTCCTCCGCGATAGGTTCCATTTTACGGCAGAATCATGACGTCACGCCTCGAACAGTTGTGTATAGACAAGGGATTAAAGATGACCGAGCAGCGTCGCGTCATCGCCCAGGTGCTTTCCGAGTCAACAGATCATCCTGATGTTGAGCAGGTGTATCAGCGCGCTTCCAAACATGATCAGAGAATCTCGATTGCTACGGTTTACCGCACAGTCAAACTCTTTGAAGAGGCCAATATTCTCGATCGTCATGATTTCGGTGACGGGCGCGCCCGCTATGAGGAAGTGCCGACCGAACACCATGATCATCTTATCGATGTAAACAGCGGCGATGTCATCGAATTCAGCAACGAGACCATTGAGAAAATACAGCAGCAGATCGCTGACTCTCTGGGGTACAAACTGGTTGGTCATCGTCTTGAACTCTATGCAGTCCGCCAGAGTGAAGAGTCTCATTAAGTTCGCGGAACCGCATTGGAAGGCGCCTGCGGACGCTGCGTTGTTCCAATCTCTATATCGTTCCGGTCGAGCGGAGCGCTTGATAAGGGACTGTGTATCAAGTGACGCCAGTGACGCGATCGTGAAGGGAAAGCCTTGATGGTACTGCTGGATACGACTGAGGGTCGCCCGATCGAGGAACGATCGAACAACATCGTACTTCGTCTTGCTGAATCCGCGGCTGAAGTCCGGGCGGCGCAGGCTTTGCGCTATCGGATCTTCTATCGTGACATGGCCGCGAAACCCTCCGCCGAGGTCGCGGCTCTTGAGCGCGATTTCGACGAGTTCGATGATTATTGCGATCATCTTCTGATGTTGGACCAGACCCGCGGCAACGGACCTGAGTCCGTGATCGGGACCTATCGTCTTATGCGGCGCGAAGCTGCTGCGCGATGCGGGCGGTTTTACTCGGCCGACGAATATGACATTTCCAATTTGCTCAATCATCCCGGTGAAATTTTGGAACTGGGCCGTTCCTGCATCGATCCGGAGTACCGCAAGGGTTGGGCGATGCAGCTTCTATGGAAGGGTATCGTCGCCTACGTTATGGCCTATGACGTCGAGTTGATGTTCGGCTGCGCCAGTTTGCCCGGAACCGATCCTCAGGCGCTGGCTCTGCCGCTTTCCTATCTCTATCGCCATCATCTTGCGCCCGAAGGTCTCAGGCCCAGGGCGGTCGCCAGCCGTTATCAGGCGATGGATCTGGCGCAGGAGGAAGACATACTGCCGCGACAGGCGCTCCGCGAGATGCCGCCTTTGATCAAGGGATATCTGCGGCTTGGCGGTTATGTCGGCGATGGGGCCGTTGTGGATCACGAGTTTGGAACCACTGATGTCTGTGTGGTTGTTCAGATGGCTTCTGTGACCGGAAAGTATCGCCGCCATTATATCGGTGAAGAGACGAAGCGGCCCGAAGATGTGGCGCAGGTGGACCCGCGCTCAGATTCTGTCGCTGCGGATGATCAGTCCCCGTCTCGAGAGCAGGACGACGGCTAGTATGGATGCGGTCGATGTGATGGATCCGCGGCGGGAGTCCATGGATCCCAATCCCGGGTCATTCCTGCGGTCACTTTGCCGGATCCTGGTCTACGTCACCTTCACGGTCATATTGATACCCGTTCAATATATAGCTGTGCGGACCGGGTCCTCACTGCAAAGCAGTCTGCCGCGCTGGTATCACCGGCAATGCTGCAGAATTCTGGGGTTTCGGGTTGAGCGGCGCGGGCGCCAATCGCGTACGCACCCCACCCTCTATGTCGCCAATCATTCCTCCTATATCGACATCATGGTCCTTGGGTCTTTGCTTCAGGCCTCCTTCATCGCAAAGTCCGAGGTCGCCGGCTGGCCGTTTTTCGGGTGGCTCGCAAAGCTGCAGCGCTCGGTCTTTGTCGAACGACGCCGGCATAAGTCCGGTGAGGGCCGGGACGAAATGACGATGCGCCTTCAGGCGGGTGATGATCTGCTGCTGTTCCCGGAAGGTACATCCAACGACGGCAACACGGTGTTGCCTTTCAAATCTGCGCTCTTCGCAGCAGCGAAAACCGAGTTCGATGGCCAGCCGATAACGGTGCAGCCTGTGTCCGTTGCCTATACAAGACTCGACGGCGTGCCAATGGGGCGTTATCTAAGGCCCTTCTTCGCCTGGTATGGCGATATGGAACTGGCGAGCCATATATGGCGTGCGGTCGGTTTGGGATGGGTGACGGTGGTGGTCGATTTCCATCCGCCAGTCACACTTGACGAGTTTAACTCGCGCAAAGCTATGAGCGATCATTGTTATCGTCAGGTGTCGATTGGTGTCGCGGCGGCCTTGTCGGGGCGTCCGCGCAAGCGGGTGGAACAACTTGTTGCAGCGCGTGAACTGGCCCGATTGACTGACGAACGTCCGCTGGAAGAGCGGCGAAAAGCGGATCGGCGGACGATTGCGGCTGAGGTCGAGCAAGAGCCGGAAGCCCCAGCAACCCCGCCGCTTGTGAGTTCGCCGAAGGAATGAACGAAACGTCTCGGTAGAGCCGGTCTGCGGTTGATTTGTATAACCGCACTGATTGGGTGGTCCGAGCATGCTGGTGTAACGAAAAGTGTCAAAGAAGCTTTTTATCAAGACCTACGGCTGCCAGATGAACGTCTACGATTCGACGCGGATGTCCGATGTTCTGGCGCCGCTGGGGTATCTGCCGACGGATCAGCCCGACGGTGCGGACATGATCATTCTCAACACCTGCCATATTCGGGAGAAGGCTTCCGAGAAGGTGTTTTCGGAGCTTGGCCGCTTAAAGCAGATGAAGCTGGAAAAGAGCGCGGACGGCGGGCGTATGATCCTGGCGGTGGCCGGGTGCGTCGCGCAGGCTGAAGGCGATGAGATCCTGCGGCGTGCGCCCCAGGTGGACTTGGTGTTCGGTCCGCAGACTTATCATCGCCTCCCTGAACTGGTGACGCGCACCTTGCGTGACGAAGACGCCGGTGGGGTTCTGGATATCGATTTCCCGCTCGAGTCCAAATTTGATGCTCTGCCGGATGATTCGGTGGTTGAGGGCGCATCCGCCTTCCTCTCGATCCAGGAAGGTTGCGATAAGTTCTGCACGTTTTGTGTCGTGCCTTATACCCGGGGGGCGGAGTTCTCACGCCCTGCGGCGGATATCTTTGCCGAGGCGCAGCGCCTGGTGGCTGCCGGTGCCCGTGAGATCACGCTGCTCGGCCAGAACGTAAACGCCTATCACGGCGACGCGCCTTCGCTTGTTTTTGGGGGGGCGGCAGATGCCGCCGCTTCGTCGACCTGGGGATTAGGCCGCCTGCTGCGCTATCTCGCTGAAATCGACGGTCTGGAGCGGTTGCGTTACACCACATCCCATCCCCGGGATATGGACGATGAGCTGATTGCGGTTCACGGCGATGAGCCGAAGGTCATGCCCTATTTGCATTTGCCGGTGCAATCCGGGTCGGATCGGATTCTTGAGGCGATGAACCGTCGTCACACGGCGGATGACTATCGGCGGATTGTCGATCGTTTGCGCGATGCCTGTCCGCAGATTGCGCTGTCTTCCGACTTTATCGTCGGCTTCCCGGGCGAACGCGATGAGGATTTCGCGGATACGCTGCGACTGATCACCGACGTCGGTTACGCGCAGGCCTACTCCTTTAAATACAGTCCGAGGCCGGGCACGCCCGCTGAGGCAATCGAGCAGCAGATCGACGAGGCGGTCAAAAGCGAGCGCCTGGAGACTCTGCAGAACCTGCTCTCGGCACAGCAGATCGCCTTCAACCAATCGGCGGTTGGCCAGACCATGCGGGTTCTGATGGAAAAGGCCGGACGCCGGGATCATCAGCTCTCGGGCAGGAGTCCCTTTATGCAGTCGGTGTTCGTCGAGGCAAACGGTCGTCTCCTGGGTAAAGTCGTGGAGGTTCGTATCGAAAAGGCCCATGCCCGCAGCCTGGAGGGGACGGTCGTGACCGGCACCTATAGCGGTGTGGCGGGCGTGGCAACGCAGCCTTCGAATCATAGTGGTGGCCCGAGCATGGAGGCTGCGTCTTGAGTCCTTCGTCTGGAAAAGGCTCTGATGGGCCTGCCGTGATCGAATTTGACGACAATGCACTTCTTCCTTTGCTGTACGGCGAGCATGATCAGAATCTCGTGCGCCTGGAGGAACGGCTTGGTGTTCGTGTTGCGTCGCGTGGAAACCGGCTGTCGATTTCGGGACCGCCGGAACAGGTGAAGGCCGCAAGTGATGCGGTTTCCGCGCTCTATGAACGTTTGCGCAAGGGGATGGACGTGGGCGAAGGAGAGATCGACGCGGCCGCGCGGCTGGTCCAGACCGATCCGCAGGAGCCCAACAAAAAGGGTGCAGTGGAATCCATGCATGGCGACGATCTGACCATCGTCACCCGCCGCCGGAAACTCACGCCGCGCTCTGCGGGACAAGCACGTTACATCTCTGCTCTGCTGGATCATGAGCTGGTTTTTGGATTGGGGCCAGCGGGCACCGGCAAGACCTATCTTGCAGTTGCCGTTGCGACCTCGATGTTGATCACGGGCCGTGTCGAGCGGATCATCCTGTCGCGTCCGGCGGTCGAAGCCGGCGAGCGCCTCGGGTTCCTGCCGGGTGATATGCGCGACAAGGTGGATCCTTACCTGCGGCCTCTCTATGACGCGCTGCATGACATGCTGCCTGCGGAACAGATCGCGGGTCGCCTGGAAAGCGGCGAAATCGAGATCGCGCCGCTCGCCTTTATGCGGGGCCGGACCCTGAGCAACGCCTTTGTGATTCTGGACGAAGCTCAGAATACGACACCCGTGCAAATGAAGATGTTTCTGACCCGTCTGGGAGAAAACGGTCGCATGGCGATTACCGGTGATCTGTCTCAGGTCGATCTGCCAAAAGGACAACTCTCCGGACTTCAGGACGCCTTCGACACCCTGCGGAACATGAAAGAACTCTCCTTTGTCGAGTTCACCAATGCCGATATCGTGCGACATGATCTTGTGACCAAGATTGTGAAGGCCTACGAAGCGCGTGACAAATCCTCGGGCTCTTGACAAGATCAGCGCAGACAAAGCGCGAGCTGCACTTTGGGTTTGGCCAGTTTAAGTCGTGAGACCAAGTATTGCTGGTGTATAGTTTTTTGACGTTGAGGGACGAGTGCGCGGCCGTTCAATCGGAAACGCTCCTGGTCCAGATGTGCATGTGTAACCATTTCGTCGATATGACGGCAGTTCGCTTGAGAAGATGAACGACGACCCTGACAGTACCGGCTTGAGCATGGAAATCGCGATTCTCGATTCCTGCTGGCATGAGATTCTCCCGGATTTACCTCCGTCGGACACTGCGTCCGATAACCCGGCCGATGAGGCCGGCCAAGAGATTGTGGCGTCTGACGGTCTGATCCAGCGTGCTGCTGCTGCGGCCTTTGCGGATGCAGCCCCGGAGCCTCTACGGGACAATCCGGTGGAGCTCAGCCTGGTACTGGTGGATGATGCCCACATCCGGGTTCTCAATAATGATTATCGCGGTTTTGACAAGCCGACCAACGTCCTGTCGTTCGCGGCGCTGGATGATGACGATGCTCTGCCTGCAGGGACTCCCGTCCTGCTCGGCGATGTCATCCTGGCCCGGGAGACGATTCTGCGCGAGGCCGCCGACCAGGGTAAGGCTGTGACGAGCCATGTCAGTCATCTGGTCGTTCACGGGGTGCTTCATCTTCTCGGGTTTGACCACGAGACCGACGAGGATGCTGAAGAGATGGAAGGGCGTGAGATTGCCATTCTCGAAAGGCTGAAAATTGCCAACCCCTATCACAATATATCGGGTGGTGAACTTCATTCCGATCACGAAACGATGACGGGTTTGCAATGAGCGAAGCGGCGGGAAACGAGAAATCGGCCAGATCCGGTGAGGCTTCCGTCTTTGGCGGATTGAGAACCTGGCTGACAGGATTGTTCAAGTCGCGCAACGGTGATTCGCAACTGCGCGAGACGATCGAAGAGATCATCGTCGAAATCCAGGAGAATGAGGACGAGAGCGAGGCGGCGACGCCGATCAGCACAGACGAGCGGATGATGCTCGGCAATATCCTCAAACTCCGTCATCTGACGACCTACGACGTTATGGTTCCGCGTGCGGATATCGTTGCGGTTGACATCAATACGCCCATCGACGAACTGATTGAGGTTATGAGCCGCGCGGGACACTCCCGTTTGCCGGTGTTCCGCGGAACCCTGGATGATGTCGTCGGGATCGTTCATATCAAGGATCTACTCGAGCACACGAAGCAGCAGAAGCCCTTCAAGCTGGCGGATATCGTTCGCAAGGTCCTGATCATTGCACCTTCGATGCGGGTTCTGGATCTGTTGCTGGAAATGCGCCTTTCCCGTGTTCACCTGGCGCTCGTTGTTGACGAATTTGGTGGTATCGATGGTCTTCTGACCACCGAAGACCTGCTGGAAGAGATCGTTGGCGAGATCGAGGACGAGCATGACGTGGAAGAAGGCCCCAAGCTTGTCGAGCGCTCTGATGGCCTGTTGGCCGCGGACGCCCGCGCGACCGTCGAGGAATTTGAAGAACTGGTGGGACCGATTTTGTCCGACGAGGAACGCGACGAGGACATCGACACGCTTGGCGGTCTGGTGTTCTTCCTGGCCGGACGCGTCCCTGCCCGCGGCGAGCTGATTGTGCATCCAACGAGCGGTGTCTGCTTTGAAATTCTCGAGGCTGACCCCCGGCGTGTGAAGCGACTGCGCATTCGTCAGCTCCCGGAGCGTGCTGAGTCCGAAGCCGCGAATGATTAAAGCCTCTCTCGGGCCTATTGCCCATTATTGCGCAGAGCTTGAGGGCTGGCGGCGACTTACTGCGGCAGCAATTTGCGGTGCTCTCGCCGCATTGGCTTTGCCACCCATTCATCTTTTCCCTCTGCTGATACCCGCGTTTTGCGGTCTGCTCTGGTTGCTGGATGGTGTTGAGCGGCCACGGCAGGCCGCATACCTGGGCTGGAGCTTCGGCTTCGGTCACGGCGTGGTCGGGCTTTACTGGGTGGGACATGCCTTCCTGGTTGATGCCGCGCAGTATGGTTTTCTCATGCCTTTCGCGGTTGCGGGGCTCGCAGCCCTGCTCGCTTTTTTTCCGGCCCTTGCCATCTACGGCGTCGCCCGTCTGGCCTGGAAGGGTGTCGCACGTGGCGTTGCCCTGGCGGTTTTCTGGGTGCTGACGGAATGGCTGCGATCCTGGATATTTACCGGGTTCCCATGGAATCTCATGGGCAGTGTCTGGACTTTCGCGCCGGAGATGCTCCAGCTCGCCTCACTGACCGGCGTATGGGGATTGTCTTTCATGACCCTCCTCGCCGCGGCGGCGCCTGCTGCTTTGGCTGGACGGGCCGCCATATCCGGCGGAGCTGCACGGACTGCCGCCGTGATTTTCCTGATTTTGCCGGTTCTTGCCTGGGCCGGAGGCGCTCTTCGGCTTGCCTCGGCGCCGGACCCTGAAACGCATGTTGTGGCCGATGTTACGCTGCGGCTGGTTCAACCCAATGTGCAGCAGTCGCTGAAATGGCGTTCGGAGCTTCGGAACGGACACGTCAACGATATTATCCGACTGAGCCGGGCGCCGGGCTTCGAAAAGGTGACGCACGTCGTTTGGCCTGAGACCGCCATTCCTTTCCTGCTGTCCAATGACGCCCGGGATGCGCAGCTGCGCAGCGTGATTGCGGCGGCGGCGCCGGCGAATGGCTTGTTGCTGACCGGTGTGCCGCGCATGGGCGAGGGGCAACCCGGTGCTACGAAGCGACCGGTCGAGGGCAGGTCCCTTACCTGGAACAGCTTCCAGGCCTTCGATGCCTCCGGAGCGGCAAGAGCCACTTATGACAAGTTCCACCTGGTCCCCTTTGGCGAGTACGTTCCCTTCCGCGGGCTCCTGTCCTTTTCGAAGCTGACAGCCGGGCGAGGAGATTTTTCCTCCGGACCCGGCCCCACGACGCTTTCCCTTCCCGGTCTTCCTCCAGCAAGTCCGCTGATCTGCTATGAGATTATCTTTCCAGGGCAGGTCGTTGATCCCGACAATCGGCCGGGCTGGATTCTCAACGTTACAAACGATGCATGGTTCGGTGATTCTTCAGGGCCAAGGCAGCATTTTGCGTCGGCCCGATTACGAGCAGCCGAAGAGGGGATTCCCGTAATTCGGGTGGCGAACACTGGAATATCCGGTGTGATCGATGGATACGGTCGCGTTTTAAGCCGGATTGAGCTTGGGACAGCGGGTGTTCTTGATGTTTCGCTCCCAAAACCGGTGGCGAATCAGGAAATCTATTCAATTTCAAGTGATTGGAAACTTATCACACAGATGATTCTTTTCGTTTTCCTGGGATTCGGGCTAAGAAATTTCAGCTAAAACTTGAATAGGTTGGGTATTAACCTGACATAAAGTCGCGAAAAAGCGTTGACCGCATACAGTAGTATGCTTATAACAGTGAATAGTAATAGTGGATAAGCTTAAGGATAATTCGACGATGAGTGGCGTTCAGGAAATGCAGCCGGTGCGCGGAAAGGGTAAGCCAAACCCCATCGATGTTCATGTCGGTAGCCGCATCAGGCTTCGCCGTACCCTCCTCGGTATGAGCCAGGAAAAGTTGGGCGAAGCGATCGGCTTGACGTTCCAGCAAGTTCAAAAATACGAGCGTGGAGCAAACCGTGTCGGTGCGAGTCGTCTTTACGATTTGTCGCGCGTGCTCGACGTTTCAATTGGTTATTTCTTCGCGGAAATGCCTGACACGGTTGCGGCGCAGTCTCCTGTGCAGATCCGTGACATGGGTGTAACCGACGAAGAGATGTACACTCACGAACCAGATCCGATGGCGAAGCGCGAGACCCTCGAATTGGTGCGGGCGTACTACAAGATTTCGGACCCGCAGGTGCGCAAGCGCTTGTTCGAGATGACGAAAGCACTTGGCGCTGCGTCTGACGGCGAGTAGCAGGCTTTACCACGCAGGTTTATCGGGGATCAGTGTTTCCCGGCCTTCGTGCTGCCTTTACCCTGCGGCGTTCAAACGCCAAGCAAGCGGCTGTGTTTTTTTTGGACGTAGCCGTTGATTTCAGCTGGATAACGCGATCAACCTTCTAGGTTGGTCGCGTTTGTTCTTGACCTTTCGCGTGCATTTTGTTTCTAGAAGCACCAGTTGTTTGCGGAATTAACATTCTGGCGGGCGGCTGGATTTTTTTGTAAACACTCCGACCACCTTATACCGAATTACAGTCTGTGCTGATGGGGGACCTAATAGTGCACGAAGAGAGCTTTCTGTTTACCAGTGAATCTGTCTCTGAGGGTCACCCGGATAAGGTCTGCGACCGAATCTCGGACGCGGTGGTCGATACTTTCCTGAGTCATGATCCCGAAGCGCGCGTCGCGGTTGAAACACTTGCGACCACGAACCGGATCGTTCTGGCCGGCGAAGTCCGCGGACCTGCTGACGTCAATGCCGACCTTCTTGAGCAGGTCGCGCGCCATGCGGTCAAGGACATCGGTTACGAGCAGGACGGCTTTCATTGGGAAGCCATGGAAGTGAACAACCACATCCACGAACAGTCCGTGGATATTGCGGTTGGTGTCGATGCCGCCGGCAACAAGGATGAGGGTGCCGGTGATCAGGGCATCATGTTCGGTTATGCCTGCCGTGAGACCGAGACTCTGATGCCTGCGCCAATCTTTTTGGCCCATAACATCCTGCGTTCGCTCGCTGAAGCCCGTCATTCCGGTGCCGAGCCCGGCCTTGGTCCCGATGCAAAAAGTCAGGTCACGCTGGAGTACCGGGACGAGATGCCGGTGCGGGCAACCTCCGTCGTGGTGTCGACGCAGCACGCTGAAGGTCTTGACCAGGATGCTATTCGCGAAATCGTTCGCCCGCATGTCGTCAATGTTCTGCCCGAGGGCTGGATGTGCGACGAGCATGAGTTCTACGTAAACCCGACCGGGCGCTTCGTGATTGGTGGACCGGACGGCGATGCCGGGCTGACCGGACGTAAAATTATCGTGGATACCTATGGTGGTGCAGCGCCACACGGTGGCGGTGCGTTCTCCGGTAAAGACCCGACAAAAGTCGACCGCTCGGCAGCCTACGCCGCGCGCTATCTTGCCAAGAACGTGGTTGCTGCGGAATTGGCGGATCGCTGCACGATTCAGCTCTCCTACGCGATCGGTGTTGCCAAGCCTCTTTCGGTCTATGTGAATACGCACGGGACCGAAAAAGTGGACTTTACCCGTCTGCCAACTCTCTTGAGTCAGAACATGGATCTCTCGCCACGCGGTATTCGCGAGCACCTTGGTCTGAACAAGCCGATTTATGCGCGGACCGCGGCCTACGGTCACTTCGGCCGGGCGCCTGATGCCGACGGTGGATTTTCCTGGGAGCGGACCGATCTGGTGCCGGCTTTGAAGGCAGCGTTCGGCGCTTAAGACTTTTGTGCCCGCGGCGTTGTGCAGATGTGTGATTCTGCGGGTCTAAGTCTTTCTTTGTCCTGGGTTTAAGTTGTTGAGAGCCGGAATCCGGAACATGTCGAAACCCTCTCATATTTCAGAGCGGCAGTTTTATGGCCGCCGGCATGGCCGTCCATTGCGGGCCAAGCTGCAGTCGCTGGTCGAGACACTCCTGCCGAAACTCCGTGTGGACTTGCCGGAAAAGACCGGGGAGAGGCTCAACCTTACGGCCCTTTTCCCGGGTCAATCTGCCTCAGAATCGCAGGCTGAAGTCTCCGAAAAATCGGAGTTTTGGCTGGAAATCGGGTTCGGCGGCGGTGAGCATCTCGCCTGGCAGGCGGCGCATAATCCAAAGGTCGGCTTCCTCGGGGCCGAGTATTTTTTCAATGGGATCGCCAGCCTGCTTCGACACATCGATGACCGGCGGCTTGAAAATCTACGGATTTACGACGGGGATGTCCGAGACCTTTTGCCGAGGTTGTCCGACGCGTCGCTCGCCCGAGTGTTTATTCTCTTCCCCGACCCCTGGCCGAAATCCCGGCACAATAAGCGGCGCCTGATCCAGGATGACACGCTGGAGGAATTGGCGCGGGTGGTGAAAGATGGCGGCGAGTTGCGGATCGCAACCGACGATCCGGACTATCTGCGCTGGTCGCTTGAACATCTGATGCGCTGTCGGGATTTCGCCTGGACGGCAGAAAGTGCAGCGGACTGGAGGTCCCGGCCGGAAGACTGGACCGAGACCCGTTACGAGCGTAAGGCGATCGAAGCCGGACGGACGCCTGCTTACCTCTCTTTTCGGCGTCTCGACAGGCCTTAGCTGCTGTTCCCGGCCGTCTGATTCGCCGGATGAAAGATTGAGTGTGCTCAGGTGCTTTTAAAGACGCTGCTGCTGACGAGAAAAATCTTGCGGTCCCGCAGGTTCCGGCGTTAGATTGCCGCCGTTATATGAGTTTGATGCAGTTTGGTTGGTTCGACTGCACTAAGCTACTGAACAGGTGGGCCTCCGGCCCACTTTTTTGTTAGATGTTCTCGAATTGGAGTTCGGTGCTTGAACGATGCCCCTGAAACGGCAGTGATGAAGCTCGCCAAGACCAGTGAAGGGCTTGCGGCCCGGGTCGAAGAGCTGATCGCGCCTACGCTGAACGATATGGACTATGATATTGTCCGTGTCAGGTTGGGCGGTGATCGGCGTGTCGTTCTGCAGATTATGGCCGAACGTCGGGATGCTGCGGCGATGACTGTCGAGGATTGCGCGGATATCAGCCGTGCAGCTGCCGCAATACTTGATGTTGAAGACCCGATCTCCGAGGCTTACGAACTTGAGGTCAGTTCCCCGGGACTTGACCGGCCCCTGACCCGTCTTGCGGACTTTGAGCGTTTCGCCGGGTTTGAGGCGAAAGTCGAAACCTCGATGCCACGGGATGGCCGTCGCCGTTTCTCCGGGCGTCTGCTCGGTGCAGAGGGCGTGAATGTAAAGCTGACGGTGGATGGCCAGGAGGTGATCCTGCCGTTTGAGGATATTGCCAAGGCGAAATTGGTGTTGACCGACGAATTGATTGCCGCGCATCAGGACGCGCAAAACTGACCACATCCGGTGGGTCGGGGTCTGAGGATCCCAGATGATGCGAAGCGTTGTGCGGTAGCGACGAAATCAGGAAACGAGTGATCATGGAAACGAGCGTTCTTTACAAAACCGAGCTTTTGCAAGTCGCGGATGCGGTTGCCAGGGAAAAGTCTATCGAGCGGGATGAAGTTCTCGACGCGATGGAGCAGGCAATCTCGAAAGCAGGACGTGCGAAGTATGGTCACGAGCACGACATTCGCGCCGAGATCGACCGCAAATCCGGCGAAGTGCACCTGCGCCGCTACGTTGAGGCGGTCGAGGAAATCGAGAACGAGCAGACCCAGATGATCCTGAAGGACGCGCAGATGCGTCAGCCGGGCATCGAGCTGGGCGAGCACATCATCGAAGATCTTCCGCCAATCGATCTGGGTCGGATCGCCGCGCAGACCGCGAAACAGGTGATCGTGCAAAAGGTCCGTGAAGCCGAGCGCTCCAGGCAGTTCAAGGAATATCAGGATCGCGTCGGCGAAGTGATCAACGGCATCGTCAAGCGGAACGAATTCGGCAATGTGACTGTCGATCTGGGCCGGGCGGAAGCCATGATGCGCCGCGACGAGACCCTGCCGCGGGAATCCTTCCGCACGGGTGACCGGGTCCGGGCTTATATCTATGACGTTCGTGAAGAGCAGCGTGGGCCGCAGATTTTCGTTTCCCGCAGCCATCCGCAGTTTATGGCCAAGCTCTTCTCTCAGGAAGTGCCGGAAATCTATGACGGTATTATCGAGATCAAGGCGGTTGCACGGGATCCCGGCAGCCGGGCCAAGATTGCCGTGATCTCGAATGACTCCTCGATCGATCCGGTCGGTGCCTGTGTGGGTATGCGCGGCAGCCGTGTTCAGGCCGTGGTCAGCGAACTGCAGGGCGAAAAGATCGACATCATCCCCTGGTCCCCGGATACGGCGACCTTTGTGGTCAACGCCCTTGCCCCGGCTGAAGTTTCCAAAGTTGTTCTGGATGAAGAAGCCGGACGTATCGAAGTTGTTGTGCCTGACGAGCAGCTTTCGCTCGCGATTGGCCGTCGTGGACAGAATGTCCGCCTGGCGTCGATTCTGAGCGGTTGGGACATCGACATCATGACGGAAGAGGAAGAGTCCCGGCGCCGTCAGGAAGAAATCAAGCAGCGTTCCCAGATGTTTATGGATGCGCTCGATGTCGATGATGTTATTGCGCATCTCCTGGTGGCTGAAGGCTTTACCTCTATCGAACAGGTCGGCTTCGTGCCGATCGACGAGATGGCGTCCATCGAAGGCTTTGATGAAGACGTGGCGGAAGAGCTGCGTGCAAGGGCCCGGGGTTTCCTCGAAGAACAGAATCGTCAGTTCGAGGAAGGCCGCCGCGAGCTCGGTGTCGATGATGCTATTGCCGCACTCACCGGCGTTACGCCGGCGATGCTGATCAAGCTTGGTGAATCCGAGGTCAAGACACTTGATGACCTTGCCGATCTCGCTGGTGACGAACTGGTTGAGCTGCTGGGTGATCTGGCGCCAAGCCTGGACGAAGCCAATGCGGTCATCATGGCTGCGCGGGCTCATTGGTTCGATGACGAAGACGCCCCGGCCGCACCTGCAGATGCCCCAAGCGGCGACACCACCTCTGATGCTCCTTCCGAGCCTCAGGCAGAAGCCTGAGTCAGGGCAGTGGTAGGGATCGCACATGATGAAGGGGGCAGATAGCGCGCAGTCAGCTGATACAGGCTCGAAAGAGTCTGATGCAGTGGAATCACGCCGTTCTGCCAAGGAAACCCTGCGCCGCTGCATCGTCAGCGGTGAGCGCCACCCGCCCGCTGAGCTCCTGCGTTTTGTCGTCGGGCCGGACGGAACTCTGGTTCCGGATCTTGCCGGCAAGCTGCCAGGACGCGGATTGTGGTTGTCTCCGCGCCGAGATATGATAGACAAGGCCCGTACCCGCAATCTTTTCGCCAGGGCGGCGAAGTCGGCTGTGCACGTACCGGAAGATTTGGTCGCGCTGGTCGAGCGATTGCTTGGCGCTCGGTGTCTTGAGCTTATCAGTCTAGCAAAGCGTGCCGGACAATTGGTCGCCGGTCACGATAAGGTTAAGTCGTGGCTAGCGGCGGGTAAGGTGGGTCTCTTGATCCAGGCTGCAGATGCAGCCGAAGACGGGCGCGGGAAGCTGCGCGCACTGGGACAGGCGGTAACGCCTGGATTGCCAGTGCTGGAACTGTTTGATGCTGAGCAACTGGGGCGTACACTCGGTCGTCCGGCGTCGGTGCATATCGCCGTCGCGCCGGGCGGTTTCGCTGATCGTATTGCTGCTGAAGCGGCAAGATTAGCGGGTGTTCGGCATGGCGAATTAGAAGCTCCGGTCGGGACAGTCCCGAACGGACGACGACCTGGAAAGTGAGTGCCGGGAACAGATGACGACGAGCAACGAAAAAGAAACCAAAAAGCCGCTGAAGTTGAGTCGGCCGGGCACTCTCGAGCTCAAGAAGACGATCGAGACGGGTCAGGTCAGGCAGAGCTTCAGCCATGGACGCTCCAAGGCCGTTACCGTCGAGGTCAAGCGCAGCCGGACTTTTGCCCCTGGTAAGGGCGGCAGAATGACCGAGGTGACGCAGAGCCGGGAGGTCGCGGAGAAAGCTTTTGTCCCCAGTGGCGAAACGCCGGCTGTGGAAGCAGCTGAAGAGCAGGCTGCCGCTGCTGCGGTCGCCAAGGATCTGTCGCATCTGACGCAGGATGAGCGCGCCAAGCGTATCAAGGTGCTTGAAGCTGCCAAACTGGAAGACGAACAGCGTAAGCTGCAGGAGGCGGAAGAGAAACGCCTGCAGGCCGAAGAGGATCTTCGCCGCGCGGCTGAGGAAGAAGAAGCCCGCAAGCAGGCTGAAGAAGAAGCCAAGCGTCTGGCTGAGGAAGAAGCCAAGCGTGCTGCTGAGGCGCCTCCTGCTCAAGAGACTCCTGCTGCTGTTGAAGAGCCTGTTGCCAAGGCAGCGCCGGCGGTGAAACCAGCTGCTCCTGCTGCTAAAGAACCTGCGAAAGCTGATGATGCACCGTCACGAAAGGGTGGTATCAAGCTGGAAGAGGATCTTGGTGGTCGGATCAAACGTAAAACTGCGACCCCTGCTCCGAAAACGCCTAGCCGTCGCGAAGCCGACCAGCGCCGCCGTCATGGCAAGCTGACCATCAGTCAGGCCCTGGAAGGTCGTGAAGGCCGCCAGCGTTCCCTGGCGTCGGTGAAACGTCAGCGCGAAAAGATGAAGGCGTTGGAGCGTGGCGGCAACGCCCAGCTTCCACACAAGGTTATTCGCGAAGTTGTCGTGCCCGAGACCATTACGGTCCAGGAACTGGCAAACCGGATGGCCGAGCGTGGCGTTGAGGTGGTCAAGACCCTCATGAAACTGGGTGTCATGGCGACGATCAACCAGACCATTGATGCAGACACAGCGGAACTTGTGACGGAGGAGTTCGGCCACAAGATCAAGCGTGTGACGGCGGCTGACGTAGAAATTGGTATGCGTGGTGATGATGACGATGAAGGCAGCCTGCAGCCGCGGCCGCCTGTGGTCACCATCATGGGCCATGTCGATCATGGTAAAACATCGCTGCTTGATGCCATGCGTTCGACCGATGTTGCAGGTCGTGAAGCCGGTGGTATCACACAGCATATCGGCGCTTATCAGGTAACGGTTGAGTCGGGTGACAAGGTCACCTTTATCGATACCCCTGGTCACGCGGCCTTTACCGAGATGCGCTCACGTGGCGCCAATGTCACCGACATTGTTATTCTGGTCGTGGCAGCCGACGACGGCATTATGGAACAGACGGTCGAGGCGATTAATCACGCCAAGGCTGCCGAGGTTCCGATTATCGTTGCGATCAACAAGATTGACCGGCCTGACTCCGATCCTAACCGGGTCAAGACCGAGCTTCTACAACATGAACTTGTTGTCGAGGACATGGGCGGCGACATCCTCGCAATCGAAGTGTCGGCCAAGGAGCGGACGAACCTCGATAAACTGATCGAGGCGATTCTGTTGCAGTCGGAGCTTCTGGAACTGACAGCCAATCCGGACCGTGCGGCACAGGGTGTTGTGATCGAAGCCAAGCTGGAGCGTGGTCGCGGGCCGGTTGCAACGGTTCTGGTTCAGCGCGGAACCCTGAAAATCGGCGACATTTTTGTCTCCGGTTCCGAATGGGGCCGCGTGCGCGCAATGATCAACGAGCACGGCAAATCGATCGAAGAAGCCGGTCCGGCGATTCCTGTCGAGGTTCTCGGCTTGAACGGTGCACCGCTCGCCGGTGACGACTTCATTGTGGTTGAACATGAGGCCCGGGCGCGCGAGATCGCCGAGTTCCGTGGTCAGACCAAGCGTGAAAAAGAGATGGCGGCTTCCGGTCGCGGCACGCTTGAGCAGATGCTCGACAAGATCAAGGAAGGCGAAGCTTCCGAGCTGCCGGTTGTGATCAAGTCGGACGTTCAGGGCTCGCTAGAAGCGATTGTCTCCAGTCTTGAAAAGCTGGGCACCGACGAAGTGAAGGCACGGGTTCTGCATGCTGGTGTCGGCGGTATCAACGAGTCCGATACTACGCTGGCCCGCTCCACCGGTGCGATGATCATTGCGTTCAACGTGCGTGCCAATCCGCAGGCTCGTGACATGGCGCGTCGTGACGGTGTGGATATCCGTTACTACTCGATCATCTACAACGTAGTCGACGACATCAAAGCAGCCATGAGCGGCATGCTGTCACCGACGCAGCGTGAAAACTTCCTGGGCTACGCTGAAATCCGTGAGGTCTTCAGCAACTCCAAGGTTGGTAAGGTCGCGGGTTGTATGATCACCGAAGGTATCGTCAAGCGCGGTGCCAAGGTCCGTCTGCTGCGCGACTCTGTCGTTATTCACGACGGCACTCTGAAGACACTCCGGCGCTTCAAGGATGAGGTGAAGGAAGTCAGGGACGGTTACGAATGCGGTATGGCGTTCGAGAACTACACTGACATTCAGGTTAAAGATCAAATCGAATGTTATGAGGTTGAGGAGATCGCCCGCGAGCTTTAGCCCGCGAGCCGGCTTCTCGGTTCGGACAACAGCGCCGGACTCTTGTGAAGCCTGATACTCTGAGACTCCTGAGATTAGACGGTCGGGTTGCGAAGCCCGGTCGTCCTAATCGGGATACTAAGGAACGATCATGAAACGAAGCCGGAGCCGGGCTCCGAGCCAGCGGCAACTTCGCGTGGGCGAGGAGCTGCGGCATGTTTTGTCCGAGATTATTTCTCGTGGCGGGCTTTCCGACCCTGCCCTTGCGGAAGCAAATCTGACGGTTACCGAAGTGCGTTTGAGTCCCGATCTGCGCAATGCCACGGTCTTTGTGATTCCCCTTGGCGGTGCCGGACTGGAAGACAAGGTCGAGGCGCTTAATCGCGCATCGAGCTACTTCCGCGGCCAGGTCGCCCGGTCCGTCGACCTGCGCAACTCTCCGCGCCTGAGCTTCGCAGCCGACCGTTCCTTCGACGAGGCCAACAAGATCGATGCCCTGTTGAGAAACCCCGGGGTCAAACGCGATCTTGCAAGCACTCTTGAGCAAGACGACTCTCAACTGGATCAAGGCGAAGAGGACCATGGCGCGTAAGCGCAAGGGCCGCCCGATCCATGGCTGGCTGATCGTTGATAAGCCACTTGGAGTCACCTCGACCCAGATTGTCGGGCGGGTACGGCGCGCCCTGGATGCTCAAAAAATCGGCCATGGCGGTACACTCGACCCCCTGGCGACAGGAGTTTTGCCGCTCGCTCTGGGGGAAGCGACCAAGACCGTGTCTTACGCTATGGATGGCCGCAAAACCTATCGTTTCCAGGTGCGTTGGGGAGAGGCCACTTCGACGGATGACCGTGAAGGCGAGGTTATCGAAATCTCTGAACGGCGGCCGAACCGGGCTGAAATCGAAGCCGCGTTGCCTGCCTTTTGCGGCAGTATTCAGCAAATTCCCCCTCGGTTTTCCGCAATCAAACTCCAGGGTGAACGCGCTTACGACCTTGCTCGGGATAATCAGGAATTCGAGCTGGCGGCGAGAACTGTGCAAATTGACCGTTTTGAACTGGATGAGCCGGACGGTGACGAGGATTACGCCTGGTTCGAAGTCGACTGCGGAAAAGGTACCTACGTCAGGTCTCTGGCACGTGATTTAGCGCAGAAACTGGGCAGTTGCGGCCATGTCAGTGCCCTGAGAAGGCTTTCGGTCGGGCCTTTCCGGGAAGAGGACGCGATTTCGCTGGAATCTCTTGAAGCCTTAGGGCATAGTCCCGCCGCCTTGGAGCTTTTGCTCCCGGTAGAGACCGCGCTGGACGACATCCCGGCGCTGGCCTTATCCGAGACCGAGGCGGCGAGATTGCGATCCGGTCAGTCGGTGTCCATGTTGGCCCGCAGCCGAAGCAATCAGGTTCGCACGCTCAATAGCGGATCAATTGTTTTTGCCAAGACCGGCGATACTCCGGTGGCCTTGGCACGTTATGAAGCGGGCGATATCCACCCGGTCCGAGTACTTAACCTCTAGAGAGCGGCCAAATCTGATTAAGTCATCATGGTGCCGGGCGTTTTCTAACCTGAAGAACAAGAGACTGTTGCGCGATCCTTTGTAAAAAGTGACGCATACAGCCTCTCATGAAATGAGGATACTGCGATGTCGATTACGGCTGAGCGAAAGAACGAACTTGTAAAAGAATTTGCCACGCATGAGGGCGACACCGGGTCACCGGAAGTCCAGGTTGCGATCCTGACCGAACGGATCATCAATCTGACTGAGCATCTCAAGACGCATAAAAAGGATTTCCACTCGCGCCGCGGACTTCTGATCATGGTTGGTCAGCGTCGTCGCCTGCTGGATTATCTGAAGCGCAAAGAACAGAGCCGTTATGAGGCCCTGATTCAGCGCTTAGGCCTTCGCCGCTAGGCGCAGGGCAATCGCCATGAGGCTCCGCCTTCGATACCCTTCTCTCCCGGTTCTGGCCACGGTCGGAAATCGGATTGGGATCGGGGCGGGCCAATTGCGGTATTATCAATGAAAACGGTATTGCGGGTACGTCGGCGCGATATGCGATATGTGCCGGGCCAACGTAAAGGACGTTGCGGGATTGGGTGTGCTTTGCCCTCCGAATCGTCCTTTACGTGGGTCCGGCGTTTTTTTTGATTCCGACGTGAATCTAAGGATCTGAAATAAGATGTTTGAAGTACATACAAAAGAAATCGAATGGGGCGGACGCACCCTTAAACTGGAGACGGGCCGCGTTGCCCGTCAGGCCGATGGCGCTGTCATCGCAACTTACGGCGACACCGTCGTGCTCTGCACGGCTGTCGGCCAGAAATCACCCAAGCCGGGCATCGACTTCTTCCCGCTGACGGTGAACTACCAGGAAAAGACCTTTGCCGCAGGCAAGATCCCCGGCGGTTTTTTCAAGCGTGAAGGTCGTCCAAGCGAGAAAGAGACGCTGACGTCGCGTCTGATCGACCGTCCGCTACGTCCGCTCTTTGCCAAAGGCTATAAGAACGAGACCCAGGTGATCTGTACTGTGATCAGTCATGATCTCGAGAACGATCCCGACATCGTTGCTATGGTCGGCGCTTCGGCTGCCCTGACCATTTCCGGCCTGCCCTTCATGGGCCCGATCGGTGGCGCCCGCGTCGGCTATAAAGACGGCGAGTACATCCTCAACCCGCGTATGGATGAGATGGATGAGTCGGATCTCGATCTGGTTCTTGCCGGCACCAGCGAAGGTGTTCTCATGGTCGAGTCCCAGGCACAGGAGCTGCCTGAAGATGTCATGCTCGGCGCTGTGAACTTCGGTCACGAAGCCATGATGCCTGTCATCAAGGCGATCATCGACTTGGCGGAGCGTTGCGCGCGTGAGCCACGCGACGTACCGCCACCACCTCCCGAAGTCGAAGCGCTGCGCGAGAAGCTGCTGGCAGGTGGCATTTCTGCCAAGCTGACCGAAGCTTACGGCGAAGCCGACAAGATGCTGCGTCAGGACAAGATTGCTGCGGTTAAAACCGACGCGATTGCTGAGCTGAGTGAAGAAGAGCTGCCGATGGTTGGCGGTCTCTTCAAGTCCCTGGAAAGCGACGTGGTTCGTGGCAACATCCTGAAGGGTGAGCCCCGTATTGATGGCCGGACCACCAAGGATGTCCGTGCGATTGACTGTCAGGTCGGCGTTTTGCCGCTGACCCACGGTTCCGCCCTCTTCACCCGTGGTGAGACGCAGGCGCTGGTTACGACCACCCTGGGCACCGGTCAAGACGAGCAGATCATCGATCAGCTCGAAGGCAGCTATCGCGAGCACTTCATGCTGCACTATAACTTCCCGCCCTACTCGGTCGGTGAAGCCAGCTTCCTGAAGTCTCCGGGCCGCCGCGAAATCGGTCATGGTAAGCTCGCCTGGCGCGCTTCCCGTCCTCTGCTGCCCGCGAAGGAGGATTTCCCTTACACCATCCGCGTTGTTTCCGAGATCACCGAGTCCAACGGCTCGTCCTCGATGGCGTCGGTCTGTGGTGCGTCTCTCTCCATGATGGATGCCGGTGTTCCGCTCAAGAGCCCGGTTGCGGGTATCGCCATGGGTCTGATCAAGGAAGGCGACGACTTCGCAGTCATCTCCGATATCCTCGGCGACGAAGATCATCTCGGTGACATGGACTTCAAGGTTGCCGGTACCGACAGCGGTATCACCGCGCTGCAGATGGACATCAAGATCACTTCGATCACCAAGGAGATCATGGAGATCGCTCTGGGTCAGGCGCGCGAAGGCCGTCTGCATATCCTGGGTGAAATGTCCAAGGCTCTGACCGACGCCCGTGACGGTGTGTCGGATCACGCGCCGCGCATCACCACCTTCCAGATCCCCAAGGATAAGATCCGTGAAGTGATCGGTACGGGCGGTAAGGTCATCCGCGAGATCTGCGAGACCACTGGCGCGAAGGTCGACATCGAAGACGATGGCACGATCAAGGTTGCTGCGGTCGACCAGGAGCAGGGCGACGCTGCGATCAACTGGATCAAGTCCATCACGGCTGAGCCTGAAGTGGGTGTGATCTATGACGGTAAAGTCGTCAAGATCATGGACTTCGGCGCTTTCGTGAACTTCATGGGCCCCCGCGACGGTCTGGTTCACATCAGTGAACTTGCCAAGGAGCGGGTTGGTGCTGTTGGTGACGTTGTCAAGGAAGGCGACCAGGTTAAGGTCAAGTGCATCGGCTTGGAGCGCGGCAAGGTCAAGCTCTCCATGAAACGCGTCGATCAGGAAACCGGTGCCGATCTGGAAGCTTCCGACGACTGAAAAGTCTGAAGCTTATCGTGATTGAAAGGGCGGGTGCATATTGCATCCGCTCTTTTTTTGAGTTTTGTCTATGCCCCTGACGGGTGATTCATTAAAACGAGTGGCGCTCATTCAATCGTTTTCAGAGCGCCTCAAATTTGGTCAGTGTCTGATGCGCAGTTTTCCCGGGTTCAGTGGAAGGCGGTCAGGTTCCAGGGAGAAGCTTGTGTCAGGGATAGTGTCTCTTCCCCGGATTATGGGACATCGCGGTGCGGCGGCCTCGGCGCCTGAGAATACCCTGGTGGGCATTCGCAAAGCCGCTGCTTACGGAGCGACCTGGGTTGAGTTCGATGTAAAGCTGACGGCGGACGGCATCCCGGTTCTGATGCATGACGACTCGCTCAAGCGCACCACCGGGCAAGACGTCCCGGCGTCCGAGCTGAGCCTTTCGGAGATGAAGAGATTAGACGCCGGTGGCTGGTTCGCGCCTGAATTTGCAGGTGAAACTGTCCCCACGCTGGAAGAGACTCTCACACTGCTGCACGCGCTTGGCATGTCGGCGAACATCGAAATCAAGCCATCGCCAGGTGAAGACGTCGATACGGTGACCCGGACCATAGCGGCCCTGGAGCGCAGCTGGCCTGCGTCCGCGCCGGCACCGCTGATGAGCAGCTTCTCCCGTAAAAGCCTGGAAGCACTGCAAAAACAGGCCCCTGACCTGCCGCGCGGCTATCTGGTTGAGGAGCTCCCCGAAGATTGGGCAGCGACCGCCGAAGCCCTCGGCTGCGCGACGATCCATCACTATGCGAAGGTGGTCACCGCGGCTCAGGTCGCGGAAACCAAGGCGGCGGGCTATGGCCTCGCGACCTATACGGTGAACGATCCGGAGCAGGCACGCCAGCTGATCGATTGGGGCATCGACTGCCTGATCACTGACGCGCCGGATGTCATCGCGCAGGCGATTGCCTGACGCGTTTTGGGGGATAAGGGCGCTGATTCGGGGCTTTGGCTTTTCGAAATGTCTTACTTTTGTCACAGCAAATGCATTGAGGGTTACAGATGAGCACAGCCGTAACGAAATTCATTACGCCGGAGGGCATCGCCGCCCCGGCTTCGAATTACAGTCACGGTGCTCTCGTGACCGGATCGCCGCGCCGGCTGCTGGTCTCCGGCCAGATCGGCCTTAATCCGGATGGGAGTCTTGCAGGGGGCAAGCCCGGCGATATGGCCGCCCAGATGGAACGCTGCTGGCAGAATTTATTCGCGATCCTTGAATCCGAAAACATGACCAAGAAAGACCTGATCAAAGTCACGGTCTATGTTACGCAAAGCGATGCGACGGCGCTTTATCGCGACATCCGGGACCGGATGCTCGACGGCCATGCCCCCGCCGCGACCTACGTCGTGGTTGCCGGTCTGGCGAGCCCGGATTTTCTGGTCGAAATCGAGGGTGAAGCGGTCGCCGCCTGACAATCGGATTGCTGAAACACGGCGGTCGCGCAAGGCGGCACGAAAAAAAGGAAGCGGCGGCCCCCCGAGGGTATCCAAGGACCGCCGCTTCGCGTGCCGTCAGTTCCAAGAGACCGTGCGGTTCTTACATAATCTGTGAGACGCGATCAGTCCCTCATTTGCGTGGGTAGAGGGTATTACAGCTCCGTTGCTATGCCACACAACGTATAGCCTTGATGGCTGAGTCTGAAGAGGCAGTCGCCTGCCGGATCGGCCACTACCAATACCGCTCTACTGACGGCGCAGGTTCTGGCGCGTATCGCGTTTCATTGCATTCTCGGGCTCATGACCTCGAATACATCTGTTCGCTCGAACGCGACACGCTCTATTTGAATTGATGTGACGACTCGTCTGATTGCTGCAATCCCCCCCAATGCGGCCTCTGGGTTATTGCTAAATGCAGGCGCGATCACTGTCCAATGCTATGAATGTATCATCTGATACAGAAACTATATCAGGCCCTGCGCGCGTCGGCGTAGAAGCGGTCGTGCAAGGCCTGATGGACCTTGTCGGTAAGCGGATTCGACGAAGCCGTTTTACTGCGCGCCATGTAGTACTCGGTTGTGGACTGTTTCGGCATCCGGATGGGCTTCAGCACAACATTCGGAAAGATTGAGCCCCGCACGCATTCGGGCACCAGGGCAATCCCCTCGCCCGCGTTCACGAGTGAGAGGATCGTCAGGCTTTGCCCGATGAGCTGTACGATGTTCGGGCGGATGTTCCGCGCCGCAAAGACTTTGTTGAGAATCTGGTAGCCGTAGGCGCCGTCCCCGGGCGAGTACATGATGAAGTCCTGCCCGTTCAGATCCTGAAGACTAAACTCTTCCTGTTCCGCCAGGGGGTGTTCACGGGGAAGCGCGACGACGAAGGGAACACGGAATATGCGTGTCAGCTTCAGGAGCCGCTGATCGCCCGGTACGCGCATGATGCCAAGATCGATGCGTCCGGCGGGAAGCGCTTCGACCTGTTCGATGGTCTGCATCTCCTGCATCACAAGGTCGATGCCCGGCAGCGTCTCGCGCAGGGCTTTTACGATCAGCGGGATGAGCCCGACCGCGGCGATCGGAATGAAGCCGATCACAATGCTGCCTTCCGTTGCGCTCTCCGCCCGCCGTGCTGCCAGCGCCGCCGCCTCGGCTCGGCGGAGAAGGTCCTCTGCTTCGATCAGAAAGCGCTGTCCGGCCAGGGTAAGGCGTATTGCGCGCTCCGACCGGTCGAAGAGCTCTACGCCCAGTTCCCGTTCCAGAAGCTGTATCTGACGCGTCAGAGGTGGCTGGGTCATGTTCAGCGCCTTGGCGGCGCGGCGGAAGTTCATCTCGCCCGCGATGGTGATGAAGCTGCGCACCTGATTCAAATCGTACATAAGGGTGACCGGTCCTGCGTGATCGGTTTAGCGTGAAAGATCGTTCTGGTTCATGACGTAGACCCCTGGACTATAGACTCGTTGGTCGATGGGCTACAGCCCCGCTTTAGCTCCGGCGGAGTGTTCGCCAGAGCGTCGCCGCGACATAGGCGATCGCGAGTGTGAGAAAAAAGGCGGAAACCGGCCGCTCGAAGAAGGGCAGGAACGAGCCGCGCGTTGTCATGAGGGCGCTTCTCATATTCTGCTCGATCATCGGACCGAGAATGAAGCCCAGGATCAGGGGCGGAAAAGGGTACTGGAACTTGAGCATGACATAGCCGAACGCACCGAAGGCGATCAGGGTATAGACGTCGAACATGCGGTTGTTCAGGGCAAAGGACCCGATCACACACATGACCATGACGATCGGAAGAAGATACTGCCTGGGAACAGCCAGAAGCTTCACGAACTGCCGGATACCAAAGTAGCCGAGGAGCAACATCATCACGTTCGCAACCAGCAACGCCACGAAGATCGCGTACACCAGCTCGCCGTTGATCTGAAACAGCAGGGGGCCGGGTTGGATGCCGTGGATCAGAAAGCCCCCAAGCAACATAGCGGTGACTGTATCGCCCGGAATGCCGAGCGTGATCAGCGGGATCATGGCCGCGCCGACACCGGCGTTGTTCGAGGACTCGCTTGCGACCAGTCCGTCGGCGATTCCCGTGCCGAAGGCTTCGGGTGTCTTGGAGCTGTTCTTAGCCGCGAGGTACGCCAGCAGGTTGGAAGTGCCGCTGCCGACGCCCGGCAGCAGGCCGATGCCGATGCCGATTGCGCTGGAACGGATCAGGTTGACGCCCTGGGATGTGAACGCGCGCCAGCTCATAGCAAAGAGGCGGGGCATGGCGAAAGCGGCAGGCGGCGTTTTCTTTTCGCGGCAAAGATTCTCGGCTTCCTTGAGGATTTCCGAGACAGCGAAGAGGCCGAGCAAAACCGGCAGGAGCGCCAGACCGGCGTCGAAATCAGGAATACCGAGGGTAAAGCGTTTGGTCCCGTCGATGGGGGCAATGCCGATCATCGCGAGCAGCAGGCCCAGAGCCGCGCTGGCCAAACCCTTGATCAGGCTTGTCCCGGCGAGACCGGCGACCAGAGTCAGAGCGAAGACGGATATCGAGAAGTACTCAAAGGTTCCAAAGCCCAGGGCCAGGTCCGCCAATGGCGGCGCCAGAAAGAAAAGTGCCAGACATCCAAGGACGGCGCCCAGAAACGAGAACAGCACGCCGATGCGCAGGGCCTGTCCCGCCTCGCCCCGTTGCGTCATGGGGTAACCGTCGAAGGTCGTGGCGATGGAGGAGGCTGTACCGGGAATATTGATGAGAATGGCGGGAATCAGACCACCGGATATCCCGCCGACGAAAAGCGCAACAAGTAGCGCCAGCGCCATGACGGGATCCAGGCCAAAGGTCATGGGCAGGAAGAGGGCAATGGCCATTGTGGCGCTCATACCCGGGATCGCACCGAATACCATGCCGACGCAGACGCCGGAGAAAATAAGCGCGAGCGCCAGCGGCGTGAGTATCAGATCAAAGCCGAGGGACCAGAGTTCCATAAACTGCGCCTTACCAGATACCGGTGCTAGGCAGGACCAGCCCGAAGGCAAAGGTGAAGAGCGCGTAGACTGAAATCGTGGTGATTACCGATATCGCGCCGGCCATTTTCCAGCTGCGTTCAGCGTTCGGAGAGAGCAGATAAATCTGCAACGTCAGGAAGACGAGCGTGGCGGGAAGAAAGCCGACCAGTGAAAGCCCCGCGCAGTATCCGAGGATCAATGCCAATGTGAATCCCACCCGGGAAGACACAGGAGCGTTTGTGTCTTCTTCAGGCCGGTCTTTTCCACTGCGCCGAACTCCCTGATAGATGATGATTGCGGCGAGCCCCCCAAGTGCCGTTGTCACGACCTCGGGAAGAAACCCGGAATCGACGCCGATTGGAAACCTGGCCGGGATCGCGCGTGCTGTCAGGTAGAGCACGATAGCCAGAAGAAGCAGGAAAAGGCCTGAGGCTATATCTCTGAAAGCCGCGCGCACATCATTCCTCTCCTCTCTTCGCTTAAAGCCGGTGTCCGGTCAAACACCGCGCGTGATCAAAACTTGAAACTGTTGATGGTCTTTTCTTCCCGGCTCAGAAACGATCCGGCTTCTTCACTGCAGAGGTAGAAAGGTTCCTGCCGATAGGTATCTCTCAGTTCCTGTGCATAGGCCTTGTTTTCACCGATGATTTTCCCCGCCGTGCTGGAGAGTTTGGCAACGACATCGGGATCAGTACCCTTGGGAAAGGCCATGAAGTAGACGGATTGAAACTTTACGTCGGCGTAGCCTGCGTCGAGGAATGTGGGAATACCGGGCAACGCCTCATTTTTTTCCGAGGCAAGCGTGGCGAGTGCTCTCAGTTTCCCTGACTCGAGATAAGGTAAGACCTGCCCGAGAGGGTTTTGGGATACGTCTACATTTCCGCCCAGAACCGCTGTCAGGCGGTTCGAAGAGCCGCCTACATCGACAAAATTAAATCCGCCTCCTGCCGCTTTGTTGATCATCGAGCCAACAAGATAGGTGGTCGCGCCGATGTTGGTGGTCAGGTCGATTGATCCAGGCTTGGCCGAGGAGGCCGCCATCAGTTCTTCGATCGATTTCCAGGGGGCGTCGTCTTTCACCACGATCACCCCACCCGGCTCGCGGCCGACGATGGCGGCAAGTGTCATATCGCGAAATGAAAACTCAGCCAGGCCGGTCGCCGTATTCACCAGCATCGCGGAATGAAAGAAAAGAAGGGTCTGGCCATCCGGTCTGGCATTAAACACCTGCCGGGCGCCGATGCTGCCGCCGGCACCGGCAACATTGATGATCGGCAGGGAGACACCGAGTTCGGGCTCGAGGTATTTCGCCAGCAGGCGCGCGTTGAAGTCCGTATCGCCGCCTGCCTTGAAGGGCACAATAATTTTGACCGGCTTCTGTGGCCAGTCCGCAGCCTGTGTTGCACCCGTTATGAACGCGGCAACGGCGAGGAAAACCATGGGCACGGAGAGCTTCAGATGGCGAAACATGGCGTTCTCACAATTGATGGCCGTACCGGAGGTTCCAGTACGCTCAGATTGAATCAGGCGCGGTTTTTATCCAGTGCATACCGCGCTTTGCTCTTTAAACGCGACCCCGGAGTATCGGTCGAATAGTCGGGTTCGATGGCAGACGACACACACCAAATGCGGGTAGATCAGATAACTAACGCGATTTCGCTGCATCGTCTAGCAGTGTACGGACAAAAAACCTTGAGCATCAGAAGCGCCACCGCATTCTGCCTGGATAAAACCTTCAAATTCACGGCTCTGTATCGTCCAGTGTGGATCAATTGATACATTTTTTATATCAAATGATCCAAATCTAATATTGGACAAAAATCACACCCGTAAATATCAATACACAAACAATCTCTCGAAGATGAATCGTAAACGGCGGCAACTATGTTCTCGTCGCGAACGTCCGAGCCATCAACTGGTGAGGCCCGTCATGCGCAGGGCGTCACCTCGAAAATTCCTGCTGTTCCGATCTTTCCGTGATTAAACTGGAGTAAAGCGGTGCCCAATAAAGCCCTCATCTTCATGCCCTATGATCCCAACGACGAAGCCTATTTTGCGATCAGGCACGAATACGCCGACAATGGAAAATTCGAGAAAAACAAGAAGGTCAAGGAGTACCTCCTCGGCAAGGGATACTCTGTCAACATCGCCTGGTACAGCGGGAAGAAACTTCCTGACGTGTCGAGTTTTAACAACGGTGAGATTTACATTCGCGGCCATGGCATGGCGGGTGAACCCACAATCAAGGGTGCAAAATCATTCGCTGAGGAAGTTGACTACAAAACCGTTCTGAAGCGTCTGAAAGAATCCGGTCTCTCGCAAAGCTATCAGGGTGAGATCCACTGTTTTAACTGCCATAGTGCTGAACATAGCTCCGATAAAAAAGGAGAGCCCTACGCGGTGTTGTTCGGCGACCACATGTTTACCGAGGGCTTTCGCGCCTGCAGTTACTATGGTTATCTCGGTTCATTGGACTCCTTCGCAAAGGAGGGGAGTGCAGGCACAAATATCTACGCGCGGACGCACTCCGCCCATGAGTTGGGCACCTGGGACCAGGCCAGAGTCAGGGTCTATCCGAAGGTCAAGCTCAGAAGCAACTTTCAGCGCTTCAAGTCGTACGTCCGGAAAAAGTCCAGTCGCTACATGTGAGCTGGCGGTTTCGGCGGGAAACCAGCGCAGGCTGGCCCAAGATACCAGCCTGCGTGTTCTGTCAGATGTGCCGACGCATCGTGCAATGCTCAGACCCTACTGGGAAATTTCGGAGAGAAGATCCTTGTTGTATACGAGGTTCCTGACCCCGTGCGCGTAACTTTCATCAAAGACATTGTCCCCTAACCAGGCGGCGACGGTCCGGATGTTCACCTTGGCGACCTGCGGGCGGACACTCCAGGTGACCTGCAGGGGAGATCCCTTTTCGTTGTAGCTGGGGCCCGTCGTCGAGCCCGCATACTGAATAGGCGTTCCCGTGTCTGAGGGAATGTTGATGGCCTGATTGAGGCCGTCCACGACGGCGATTTCCGCCATGTCGGTAAAGTCCAGCGCAGCCTCGTCATTCACCAGAACCAAAACCTGTGTCTCGACACGCAGCTGCGGATTCATGATGGCTTCGCTCAGGCAGGCGCCCAGGGTCGGCCCCGGTTTGACCTTTGCGGAAGAGTGGACGTAGTGCACTTCGATGGTATCGCCGGGCACGAGATCACCGTGTTTGCTCTCGCCAACCTTGATATCGAGCGGCGCCAGCTCGGCCGCAGTCAGTTCGCCGCTGTATTTAAAGCCCGTGCCATAGCCATGGCCGTCGCCATTGCCGGCAAACTTGGTAAAGTCGCCGCCCTTGTGTTCCGCGTTCTCATGGAAGTGAATGTTGCAGAGGTTCATCTCCGTAAAGGCGGGGGCGGCCTCAAAGCTGCGGCCGTTGGTGCCTGCGATGGAGTTGAGGTCACGCGGAGATTGAGGACCGAAGCCGACGCCATCGGTGTTCGCGGCAAGCTTTTGCCGCTGCTCTGCAATGACCTCGTCCGCGACCTGGGCCTTTGAATGGCCATCGGCAATCGCCGCACTGCTTAACACGAGAATTGAGGATGCCGTCGCCGCGAGTGTTAAAACCGCCTTGTTCATCTGCTTCTCCTGAGCTTGGTTTCTTAAGCTCAGGAGATAGGGCTTCGTCGCCCTATTTCAATTCAGCAGCGTGTTATCTAGGGTTGATCAGGCCGGTTTCTCATCCCGCACCGGTGAGGGAATGCCGATCACGTTGTAACCCGCGTCGACATGATGGATTTCGCCGGTGACGCCGGAGGAGAGATCCGACAGCAGATAGAGGCCGGCCGAGCCGACTTCCTCAAGCAGGACGTTGCGCTTCAAAGGGGCGTTGTCGCGGTTGAAGCGGAAGGTATGGCGGGCGTCGGCAATCGCCGAGCCGGCCAGGGTGCGCATCGGCCCCGCCGAGATGGCGTTGACCCGGATGCCCTGTGGGCCGAGGTCTGCGGCCAGATAGCGGACGCTGGCTTCCAGCGCGGCCTTGGCCACACCCATGACGTTGTAATTCGGTGTCACACGCTCCGCGCCCAGATAGGACAGTGTCAAAAGACTGCCGCCGTCGGTCATCAGTTCAGAGGCATGCTGGGCAATGGCGGTAAAGGAATGACAGGAGATAGCCATGGTCCGCCGGAAATTGCCCCGGGTCGTGTCAAGGTAACGGCCCTTAAGTTCTTCCTTGTCGGAATAGGCAATGGCGTGCACGACGAAATCCAGGCTGCCCCAGGCGTCTTTCAGGGAACTGAAGACCTTTGCCACGTCGTCTTCGTTCTCGACATCGCAGGGCAGCAGCAGGTTCGATCCAACTGATTCCGCCAGCGGGCCGACGCGTTTGTGAAAGGCTTCACCCTGATAGGTGAAAGCAAGGCTTGCGCCCTGGTTATGTAGCGATTTTGCAATGCCCCAGGCGATCGAATGATCGTTGGCAACCCCCATTACGAGGCCGCGCTTGCCCGTCATTAATGATGACTTGGCCGTCACGTTTTATCTTCCTCAATTTGCTTCGCGTACTCACCCTGCCCGGCTAGCGCCATCACGAGGTGCAACGCGTTCTTGCTGCCCGAAATCTGCTCCCTGTTGCCGGGAGTCAGTCACTATAGCGTTGGAATGCCAGCGAAGCGTTGGTGCCCCCAAAGCCGAAGCTGTTGGACATCACACAGTTGATTTGCTTGCTCTCGTCCAGTTCCCGTACGATCGGATATCCTTCGGCGCCGGGATCGAGGTTTTCGATATTGGCCGAGGCGCAAAGGAAATTGTTGTCCATCATCAGAAGCGAATAGATGATTTCATGCACGCCGGTCGCCCCCTGGGAGTGACCGGTTAGAGACTTTGTCGAGGAGACCATCGGCATGTCGGCCCCGAAGACCTCCCGGATGGATTCCAGTTCGATGATGTCGCCGACCGGTGTCGAGGTGCCGTGCGCGTTGATGTAATCGACCGGCGTATTGCCGAGGCCGGCCATGGCCAGCTTCATGCAGCGCATGCCGCCCTCACCCGAGGGTGCAACCATATCCACGCCGTCAGAGGTCGCGCCGTAGCCGACCACTTCACCGTAGATCTTTGCGCCGCGCGCCTTGGCATGCTCCAGCTCTTCCAGCACGACCACACCGCCGCCACCGGAGATCACGAAGCCGTCCCGGTTTGCGTCGTAGGCCCGTGAGGCCCGCTCCGGCGTGTCGTTGTACTTGCTCGAAAGCGCGCCCATGGCATCGAAAAGAACCGTCAGACTCCAGTGCAGCTCTTCGCCGCCGCCGGCAAAGACAATGTCCTGCTTGCCCATCTGGATCAGCTCGGCGCCGTTGCCGACGCAGTGCGCCGAGGTCGAGCAGGCCGAAGAGATGGAATAGGACAGGCCCTTGATCTTGTAGGCGGTCGAAAGGTTCGCCGAGTTGGTGCTCGACATGCAGCGCGGCACCATATAGGGGCCGATCCGTTTCGGGCCCTTCTCGCGGGTGATGTCCGCGGCTGCGACCTGATTCGAGGTCGAAGGCCCGCCGGATCCCATGACCAGACCCGTCCGCTCGTGGGAAATCTCGGCGTCGGTCAGGCCGGCGTCCGCGATGGCTTCCTGCATGGCCACATAGTTATAGGCCGAGCCGTCGCCCATGAAGCGGCGGACCTTGCGGTCGATCGCGGCATCAAGGTCGATGTTGATCGAACCGTGAACGTGGGAACGGAAGTTCATTTCGGCATAGGTATCGCAGAATTCGATGCCCGACCGGCCCTCACGCAGGGACTGGGTGACTTCCTGTTTGTTATTTCCGATGCTGGAAACGATGCCCAGCCCGGTAACGACGACTCGTCGCATGATCTGCCTCTCAGAAGCCGCAATCAAAAATTAGGCGGTGTTCTTACGCCGGTGCTTCGCTGGTGAAAACGCCAACCCGCAGGTCTTTGACCTCGCAGGCGTTCTCGCCGTCGACCTTCACCACACCATCGGCCACGCCCATTACCAGCTTGCGCATAATGACGCGCCTCAGATTTATATGGTACGTGACTTTCTTTGCGGTAGGCAAAATCATGCTTCTCATTCTGACTTCGCCGACGCCCAGCGCGCGGCCGCGTCCAGGCGCGCCCTTCCAGCCGAGGAAGAAGCCGACCAACTGCCAGAGGGCATCCAGGCCCAGGCAGCCGGGCATGACCGGATCGCCTTCGAAGTGACACTTGAAGAACCAGAGGTCCGGGTTGATGTCGAACTCAGCGGTGATTTCGCCCTTGCCGAACTCCCCACCCTCGTCGGTGATGTTGGTGATGCGGTCGAACATCAACATCGGCGGCATGGGCAGCTGCGCGTTTCCGGGCCCAAAGAGTTCGCCCTGGGCGCACTTGATGAGATCTTCGTATGAGAAGCTATTTGGTCGTTCGGTCAAAGGCCTCAATCCAACAAACTAGTACTTTTAAGCATACACTCAGAGACAGGTCCGCGTGCAGAACACTTTCGAACCATGGCCCCGAACGCCATTCCTGCCGGAAACCGAGAGCACATTCCCGAAGATTCCCCCGAATTCACGGTGCCGACTATAGCACAGCGCATTAACAGAAAAACCATAGCAAACTCAAGGCCCCAATGAAAAACGCAAAAAGACGTGAACGTGTGTCCGCAATTGGACATATGGCGGTGACCTGTACAGGAGCAACAGCCTGTTTCCACAAAGCATTTGCACCTGCAGCTTATAGTCATTCCAAAAAAATGGGCAGCGGGCTGTTCTAAATCCTTTTATTCTTCACATAAGTCGCTATATTGGAAAGCATGACCACAAAACGTTCTTATAGTGTCCTGATCGATCAGCTCAAGGACGCCGGCCTGCGGCCCACGCGACAGCGTCTGGCGCTGGCTAAGCTGTTGTTCGAAGGTGGCAATCGTCACTTCACGGCGGAGCAACTGCATGCCGAGGCCATGGGCGCCGAGGTGCGGGTGTCGCTGGCAACCGTGTACAACACCCTTCATCAGTTCAACGATGTCGGCCTGCTGCGCGAAGTTGTGGTCGAGGCGGGCCGTTCCTACTTCGATACCAATATGGACGATCATCACCACTTCTATATCGAAGGCTCTGGAGAGCTGCGCGATGTGAAGCGGGATGAGGTGGTTCTCTCCGCTTTGCCCGAGGCACCCGAAGGCATGAAAGTGTCGCGGGTCGATGTCATCATTCGCCTCGATGAAGCGAAGGCTTAGCCTCTAAATCCCAACGCAGCTTGCGTAAGGCCTGATGTAGATAAGCTGCCCTTTCGTTAGAGCGCGCGACTGATTCACGCTTTTGATATTGCTAATCAAAAGCGATCAGACCTTGGAGCACGATCGTTCTTGATGCTTAGGATCAAGAACGTGAATCGTCCTCCAGCTTTATATGGAGAGGCTGATTCACGCTTTTGATATTGCTAATCAAAAGCGATCAGACTCTACCGGATATAAATCTTTCTAGAACCATTCTAACCGAATTGACAGCTCCGCTCTTAGATCGTATTAACCTTCCCCGGGACTGATCGTCTGGCCTTGGGTTTCAGGCAGGCGGGAATCAGTCCTGCGTATATCGGGATGGGGTTTAATCGCGGCCATGGGTTTATTCCGGAGATGGACGGAATTCGGCCGGTAGTCGATGCAGCTTCATCCCTCACCCGCATTCTGGAGGGAGAATACTATGTCGCTTAAGGGTTCAAAAACCGAAGGCAATCTGAAAGACGCTTTTGCCGGTGAAAGCCAGGCAAACCGCCGCTATCTCTATTTCGCGCAAAAAGCCGACGTCGAAGGCTACAACGATGTCGCATCCGTATTCCGCTCGACCGCGGAAGGCGAGACCGGCCATGCCCACGGGCACCTGCAGTTCCTCGAGGAAGTCGGCGACCCCGCAACAGGTGAGCCCATCGGCGAAACCTCACTGAACCTGAAAGCTGCAATCGCTGGCGAAACCCACGAATACACCGACATGTATCCCGGGATGGCCCGCACCGCGCGTGAAGAAGGCTTCGACGAGATCGCCGACTGGTTCGAAACTCTGGCGAAAGCCGAGAAGAGCCACGCCGGACGCTTCCAGAAAGCGCTCGACACCATGTAAGGCCTTTGCGGTCCCACTGTCCTGGCGCACTCCGGCGCGGGAGCCCTGCGTGCTCTCTGCCGGGCCTGCCTGACGGACCGGGATCGCGATGGGGTCGCGTTTTTCCTGACAATTTGAGCTCGCCCGCCGGTGGAGTGGTGCCGGTCGTGATGTGTGGCTGTCAGGCAAAAGCGTTATTTCGAGGGTTGCCGCCGCCGCGTTCTTTGAGCGCCGCGCGGCGGCAACCTCTCGATCCAATCCAATCGCGCTGATTTAAGTTTCATCGAAGCTTCGCAGAACGAAGTGAAGGGGCGTCCCGTCTATGTCGGGCGAAGACGAGGTCCGGAGTACGGCAGCGCTTCGGGGTGTTTCCCCGGAAGCTGTGGAACGCCTCCTGCGCGATTGAAATCTCTTGAGGAAACCCAGCGGCGGTTTCGCAACAGCTGTGGTTCCGATTGAAGATGAGCCGGTCAAGAGTGCTGAGAGGGGAACATCCATGAGTGAAGGCAGTTTGGACGCGCCGGTCCGTTACGCGATCGACTGGAACGATCCTGATTTCTACGATTTCGACAAGATCAACGCCGAGCTGGAGCGCGTGTTCGACATCTGTCACGGCTGCCGGCGTTGCTTTAATCTCTGCGAATCCTTTCCGATGCTCTTCGATCTGATCGATGATTCGGAAAGCGGCGAGCTGGATACGGTCGATGTTGCAGACTACAAGCCGGTCGTCGACGCCTGCACGCTCTGCGACATGTGTTTCATGGTGACCTGCCCTTACGTTCCGCCCCACGAGTTCAACCTGGACTTCCCGCATCTGATGCTGCGCTACCGCGCGGCGGAGCTGAAGGCCGGCAAAGCCGACAAGGCGCTGCAGCAGCTGACCAAGACTGACCGCAACGGCAAGCTGGCGGGCATGATGCCCGGCCTGGCCAACTGGGCCAGCGACACCGGGAACAATCTGACCCGGCCGATCCTGGAAAAGACCATGGGGGTCGACAAAGAGGCTGCTTTGCCGAAGTTCCACGGCAAGACCTTCGCCCTGCGCGCCAAGAGCGACGGCGTGACCCCGAACAAGGACGCGCCCGGCTACGGCCGCAAGGTCGCGCTCTATGCCACCTGCTTCGTGAACTACAACAATCCGGCGATCGGCGAGTCGGCCCGCGCGGTGCTCGCCCATAACGGTGTCGAGACCGAGGTGGTTTATCCCTCCTGCTGCGGAATGCCGCAGTTCGAACAGGGTGACATTCCAAAGGTTGCCGAGTCCGCAAAACGCGTCGCCGCCGTGATGTCGGTCTGGATCGACAAGGGCTACGACATCGTCGCCCTCACCCCTTCCTGCGCGCTGATGCTGAAGTTCGAATGGCCGCTGATCCTGCCGGAGGACGAGAGCGTCAAGAAGCTCTCCGCCGCGACCTCCGACATCACCGAGTACGTGGTGGATATCGCCAAGAAGGAAGGCCTGGCCGATGGCCTCACGGCGCTGGACGGCGGTGTTGCCCTGCATATGGCCTGCCACGCGCGGGCGCAGAACATGGGGGCCAAGGCCGCCGAGATGCTGCGCTTCGTGCCCGAGGCCGATATCAAGGTGATCGAGCGCTGTTCCGGTCACGGCGGCAGCTGGGGCTGCATGAAGGACAACTTCGAAAAAGCCATCAAGGTCGGACGCACCGCCGCGCGCCAGACCGCCAGCAGCGGCAAGACCTACGTGGCGTCGGAATGTCCGCTCGCGGGCACGCATATCCTGCAGGGTATCGAGCGCCTGAAGATGGAGGACAAGCCGCAGATCGAGGAAGCGCAGCATCCCATCGAACTGATGGCCCGCGCTTACGGACTTTAACAGGCTTGCGGCCTTTAATCACCGGCGATCGGCTCTAGGTAAGAGGGTCTGATCGCGCGTAAGTGCCGACAGGTCCCAAATCAGAGACGAGAAGATAAATGTCAGTTTCAGGAGACACCGCCATGGCGGACAAGCGCATGATTACGGCCGACGACATCCTGCCCATGGAGGTTTATGCCGCCGACCGCAAAGCCCGGCGCAAGGCCCTGGTCGACGTGAAGCGGCACCGCCGTATCGAGGTCGGTCCGGTCTGCACCTTCTACTTCGAGAACTACGAGACCATGTGGTCCCAGGTTCAGGAGATGCTCTACATCGAGAAGGGCGGCGACGAGCAGCTGAAGGACGAGCTGGAAGCCTACAATCCGCTGATCCCCCAGGGCAGCGAACTGGTGGCCACGGTGATGTTCGAAATCGACGAGCCGGTGCGCCGCGCAACCTTCCTTTCCAAGCTGGGAGGTGTCGAGGAGACGGCCTTCTTCCAGTTCGACGGCGAGACCGTGGAGAGCACGCCCGAGCAAGATGTTGACCGCACGACCGCAGACGGCAAGGCCTCGGCGGTGCAGTTTATGCACTTTCATTTCACAGCCGATCAGGTGGCCAAGTTTCGCGCCGAAAACCAGCAGGTGATCCTGGGCTTCAAGCACAAGGCCTACAGCCACATGGTGGTTCTGCCCGAAGACGTTCGCGCGGCGTTGGCAGCGGATTTCGCTTAAGATCCGACAGGGTCAGTGGCCGAGATTTTTTCCGTGCTCGGCACTCAAAGAAAATCAGCCTCTACATTTATTGATGTAGAGGCTGATTGTTTTTTTTAGTCAGTGGATGAAGACCTGAGGGGCTTCACGTTCATGAGGTCAGGCGGTTTTCTTTTTCCGCCGCCTTGCTACGATTCCCAGGCCGGATAGTCCCAAAGCAAGTAAAGCAATGCTTGCAGGCTCCGGAACACTGCGCGGCGCGGCGAAGAGTTCGGGCCCATGTGAAGCGGTTTCCACTGGTCCGAATGAGGCACCGAAACCGGGTGCGGGAATGCAGCACTGATTTATCAAAAGGATGTCGAGCGGACCGAAGACCGCGAGCAGCACGGGATCGACGGTGAAGCTGTTGGAAATGAATTGCACACCACCAGTCGGCTCCGCAAAGCCGTTCAAGAAGGAATCAAGGTTTCCCGAAAATACGATTGTGCCCGGTGCGATACCAAGCGTAGCGCTGCCGCCAATCAGAGAGAAGGAGCCGCCGGAAAAGACCCCGGCCCCATCAATTGTTGCCTGCAGCGTGAAGCTGCCGACAAAGTCGTTGGAGATTTGGTTCCCTCCTGAATAGGCATCGTAGAAATCGTATGGCGAGTCTCCGCCACCGAATGTCTGATCGAGGGTAAAGCTGTCTGTTACCGCGTTGTAAGCGACGATCGAAGGATTGACCGATGTAATAGCCGTGAAAGTCGGTGAGAGATCGTCAGGATTGAGATATGCGGCTTGGGATGGGGTGTGGAGGAAAAGAATAAAAACCGAACATAACGCGCTAAAAAATTTACTTCGCATTATAATAACCTTTCTGGAAGTTCATTCACATAAAAGGCCCCCGCCGTCGGGCAAACATGGTTAACGCAAAAACCGGGCCATTTAATTAAAATGTTTAAATTCAGAGAGTTAAGGCTCTTTCTAATTTGCAGTGGCTTGAGGTTGTTAAGAATTCTGACAGTGTTTTGAGACTTAAACAGAGTTTTTCGCGCCAATATATATACGCTAAAACAATAGTTTGCCCCTCTACACTGCAGAAACTCTGCGTTTTTATGTTCACTCTGGGTTGTAAGATTCCCCGACGGTCATGGTTTTACGGACAGCCTGGACGCTCCAGGCAGCGAGAATGCGGAATTTTTTTAACCTGCGCGATATCAGTTCCACAAACGAGCGCTCGATTTTTTTTTCGAAAGGATGAGGTCACGATTGTGGCTCTTAATCAGGTGTCTTGCCGGTTACGGTCGTCGGGACTATACCCGCCAGCGCGCTCGTCCGGGTCTTACTATATTTCTGAACGCTGATGCCTTCTGGTGAGATAAAAAAGTAATATGTCCCTTTAAAAAAATTAAGACGGCCTGCAATACCTCCGTCGCCATGGGAAAAGGGTCGTGAAAAAATTCTCTATCGAAATTCGAGTGATGTGCGTGAATTTCAGAATACAAAAAAACCGACTAAAAACATATGATGTCCCGAAAATAAGACAAACGGTTATCGCGAATGGATATGACCATAGGAGAGATTTCCGTGCAGTATTGTTTGTCAAAGTTGAGGTGTTCGGCGATCCTGTCCCTGAACGCGCGCGGTGTCTTTACGGCGTGAGACAGGTTTGAATCGCCGGTCGCGCACACACCAGCTCGTGACAGTTCCGGATCGACGGGTAGGCTGCCAGCAAATCCTCGACCGGTTTGAACCAGGTCACCAGCATGGTCATGTAGATATCGGCGATGGAGAATTGATCGCCGAGATGATAGGGACCGTTTTCACTTAAGTGCGCATCGACCGGCTGCCAGCACTGCATCAGGGCCTCGACCGCTTTCGTCTTGATTTTGGGGGCGTCGAAGGGATCGGTGGAAAAGCGCTGCGGATAGTAAAAGCGCTTGTAGGTGTCCTGTACATTGTTGGAGAGATAAAAGAGTGAGCGGAGAAAGAGAGCGCGTTGCGGATGACCCGGCGGCGGCATCAGGTTGTCCAGGCCGTGTTCCTCGCAAAGATAGAACATGATGGCGGTGGCTTCGTAGAGGACCTCGCCGTTGGGCAGGCGCATCGCCGGGACCTTGGCGAGAGGGCTGATCGCGCGGTATGCCGCCCCGTAGTTTTCACCGGCGGCAAGATCGACCGGGATCAGCTCGTGCGGCAGTCCGGCTTCCTCCAAAACGGCCTGTGGCCCGAAGCTTGCGGTGTCGAATGCCCAGTAGAGTTTGTACATGCCTTTGTCTCAGTCCTTTTCCGTGCGTCCGTTGTTTCCACCTTTGCATTGAAGTCATTCTCCAGCAATCCACTGGGTGATCAAGCTGTTTGCCGACCGAGGGCGCTAAAGCTGTGCAGCCCCCATGAGCGATACCGGACATCCGACTGAGATCGTGGGGTAACTGTTCCATGACCAACTGAGGCGCTAGCTGCAGTGCGACAGACGGTCGGATTGGGCGGATAGCGGAAGTTCGCTGTAAGTGCGAAGGCATCGCGTGCCAGTGGAAGGAGCGGACGTTCAGGCATTGATTGCGCTATGACTGATTCGACCCGTCGTGCAAGGTGGGACGCGAGAGGTGCTGCACTATTTGCAAAGGTTTGCTAAGCAGACCAATATGCGAAACTTGCTGGGCGGAGTAGGACCCGCGTCAGTAAATCCACGACTTCTTCGAATTGGGCATGACGCTTGACTGATCTGTCTCGAGTCTTTGATCTGGCAAACCTCCGGCGGGCTTATCGTTGGACGCTGTCCAATCCTGATGCCGTCTACAAATCGTATTTTCGCGACTCGTATGATTCTTTCGCCATCGCCTCTGACACCCATCTCAAATGGATCAAGGCTGAAGGCTTGAAGGATCGCTACGAGGCCTCCCACGCTTCGAAAGTGCTGATGCCCAAGCCTTCCGGCGTTCTCAGGCCGATAGCGTTGCTGAAGGTTGAAGACCAAATCGTCTATCAGGCGATAGTCAATCTGATCGCGGAAGAGCTGAAGAAGCGGACAAAGCAACGTTATGAGAAGCGCGTATTTGCGCATCTCTATGCAGGCAAAACCTCGAAGTTTTTTAATATCAAGTGGCAGAAAAGCTATCGGAAATTTGCGGATCGGCTGCGCCACTGCCATTCACGCGGCTATGATCACATTGCCAGTTTTGACCTGACGTCGTTCTATGATTCGATTGATCACCATGTTCTGGTTCACTTCCTGAAAGAGCTTAAGGTCGACGAAGACACCATTGAGTATTTGATGTTTTGCCTTCGCAAATGGACGTCTGCTACATGGAGCAATGGTCCGGCAAACATCTATCACGAGCACGGGATACCGCAGGGGCCACTCGCCTCGGGAATGCTCTCGGAAGCTGTTCTGCAACATCTCGACAAGGCCGGAGAACAGGGCGGACGGCGCACCATTTACCTGCGCTATGTCGACGACATCAAGATCCTTGCCAAGACGGAGGAAGACCTTCGGGCAAAGCTGATAAAGCTGGATATAGCCTCTAAGGAAATCGGACTTTTTCCGCAGACGGCCAAGATCAATATCCGCAAAGTCAGCGATCCTGAAGACGAGATCAAATCCGTCAGTCGCCCTCCTGAGCCTTCGCTTATTCTTGGCATTGATCAGAAGAAGCTCACGGCACGCATTCTTGAGCTTTGTCGCCGTGGGCGCGTCGCATCACCAGACTCTACGCGCTTCAGATACCTTCTGGCCAAGGTGAACCCCAGCCACCGGTTGAACACGCGGCTGATCAAGGTTCTTCAATCCCATCCGGAATACGCACCCCAGATCGCATCCTACATTTCCAGATACGCTCAGGTTCCTGCAGGCATGGCCGCCGATATCAAGGCCTATCTTGACAGTCAAGAGCTCTACCATTCCGTTCTGGCCGTCATTCTTGATGCTTGTCTGAAACGGCTTCCACCGCAATACGAGAATGACATCGGGGATGCCGCCGCAGATCGGCTTCTACGACCGAAAGCGGGGGCATTGCCGCTTCAGCCGACATACAAAGCATCCTTGATTGCCTGGGCCTTGTCTGCACGAAAGCTCACATATGCGGAATATGACGGACTCGTCTCAGGTGAGCCTGACTGGTGGATCAAGAAACGCTCGGTCATCGCGCTTACCTCGGACACTTACGGTGTGCCGAGCTACGAAGCCTTTATGAATGCACGCATGCGAGAAAACGGGTCTGAGGTGGCTAGAATATGCGCCGCCAGACTGGTCGAAGGTTCCCACAAGCTCACGAAACCTTACGGAACTGTCGAAACAACAGCCAAACATGTCCTTAGGGCCGCAAAACTCATACGCGTTGTTGGCGCGCCGGACAGCCGTATACCCGAGATCATCGCCTATATTCTGAACCGAAAGCGCACAACATTTGACTGGAAGGCTTTGTTTGGCCCCGGGCACAAACATGCGGAGCGCATGATGATCATGCTCAAACGGGACAGAGAAGCCAATATCGAGAAATTCCTCGTGCACCTTGATAGCTGGTGCGACCTTCTTCTCTCGGAGGTTTATGGACGGCTTAAGCCTGGAAAGACTTATCCTGCCTATGGATCGGCATTGAATGATGCCAGTCTAGCCGCTGCCCTACCAACTGCTATACCAACCTTGAAAGGCCTTCATGCCTTAAGGCTGGAATCCAGTGTGGCTCACCCGAGAAGCCAGAAGACTGGAAAGCCCACCAGACGGTTGAAACATCACGATTTTTACAAGATGCGAAAGCAGCTCGTTCCTGCCTTTGACGAAATGGAGCGCGTTATTGTTCCATAAGGCCCTAAAGATCAATGCACTAGGTACTCGGTCAGGACGGCAGTTTTGACGTGCCGCATCGCAGCATGAACATGGGTAAGTGTATGTCAGGTGTGGGCCGTTCTCGACACTCTGGACTGGAGTTTTCTGGCGAGGTGTCACAGTGCAGGAAATGACCGGAACGAGCCCTTCCACGACATTGGTTAAGCGGTGTGATCGCAGACACCTATTGAGTAAATCTGCGGTCAGCGAAACACTTTACAACGTGTGTGCGAAATGCCATCTCTTCGCTTTGTTCGAACCGAACACTGCCCCGATCTCTCTAATGGATCCGGTAACAGGGTTGAGCCACGGGATTGTGGTCATTAATCTGCGCAGGGATATTCTGAAATGAGGAATGCTGATTTTTGTATGACGCATCGCGATAGGGTGATCGCGTAGCAACTCCCCCTGTGCATCCGAAGAGACTACGCAATGTCGAATGAAAGCCGCGGATTTCTGGCGCATCCTCTGTTTGTCGCTGTTGTAGTCGTGTGTCTTGGCGCCGCCGGGTTTCTGTTGCAACGGTACTATTTCGACGCTGACCGAAGCGCGGTTCGGCTCGAAGTTCAAGCACTGGAGCAGGTCACGGAGCTGATCGGCGATCTTCCAAATGCAGATGGAACGACCGTCTACTGTGACACAATGCGCCTTAAGCTTCTGGTTGCGCATAATGGCGAAGGGAACTCCCGCGTTTCGGTTCTGCGTTTGGGTGTTCGGCATGAGATAGCCAACGAGACAGTGGATTTGACTGGCTGTCGGATAGACCCACTGGCTGGGCGTCCTCACGGTATTGTCGGTGCGGAAAGTTACAAGATTCATTTCAGGAGAAATGGGGTTGACGCGAGGCACTTCGTCTCACAAACGAACTCTAGCGTGATCGATCCGGCTAACCTAATCACCAAGCAGAGCGGCCCTGCATTCATTTCAATCGCACGAGACGACGCTCCGGTCGTGTTCGACATCATAGTCACCAACGTGCGCAAAGATTTACTCTCTATCACTTTCGTCGCAGAGACTGATGTCGAGGACCAACAGCCAACAAGCACCTCTCCATTCTTGATCGCGGGGGCTCGGTGAATGCCCGCACAGTCGCTACGGGCCGTGGGCGCCGCACTACTTCTAGGCCTAGCTCTGTCACCTGCGCTAGCAGAGGACACGTCTAAAACTGACGCGTTCATGAGGTCAGTCCAGGATGGATTTCGGTCGACGACCGAGTTGAAAGAGGTCGACGCCCTAGTCGCCGACGAGAAGTTCGAAGAGGCTTTCGTTGCAGTCACAGAGGTCATCGAGCAGGCTTCTAAATCGGCACCGTCCTCAAGACGCGCGCGGTTCGTCGGAGCTGAGGCGCTTATGCGCCGCGCCGAGATCCGACAGAAGCTGCTCCATGACAACCTGAAGATCATAGCTGACGAAAACGCGGCCGCCGAATTGGGTTCAGTCCGCGCAATGTACCACTATGCGTCTCGGATCATCCTATTGCATTCGCCCGGAGAGCAACAAGGTATCGACATTGGCCTGCTGCCACCAATCGCGGCGGCTAAGGAGATGTACCGGCGCGCCGCTTTTTTGGGTGACCTTACGTCGGCCGACCTGCTAACGGCGACACTCGTTATGCCTCATGAATTTCTAGAGAAGAACTACTGGGGCTTTCTGCAACGCGTGAACGCCGACCTCAAAAAGTTCGCGTCAGTCCATAAGGATTTTGAGGACGTTCTGACGCCCCGCGATTTCACTCTGCTCAGGGCGGCGGTAGATCGTTACGGTTTGAGCGAGATCGATGGACTGGTGACAACGCCTTCGTTACCAGGCCGGTCTGTGTTCGTCGCATATCAGAATGATTACTGGCTGAGACGAAGGTTAGCCTTCGCATGGAGGGCATTTTTTGCTGAGAACCAGCCTTCTTCCATGTTCACCATTGCCGATACATTCGACGCGGAGCGATCGGTTGTAGCAGTCGAGGGCTTGAGCGATCTCTACCTGATTGTGCCTGGCGCGGCAGGTACCGTTCTTCCGAATCTTGTAGTGATCGAACGAGAGGCGACGGCGGATGCGATTTCAGCTGGCGACGAGATAATGGTTCGATGCGGGTCTGACGACCACAAAGCAACTGTATGGTCGGTAGATCGGGAAAAGCGCATAGTTCATATTGTCGACCCGTTCTATGAGTTCTGGAAACCGGACCAAACACCGTGCACGCCCAGCTTCGATTTAATTGAGTTCACCTCAGCTCGCCAATTGATAAAGCTTGACCTAGACGAGGTAGTGCCGATGGTGTTGGCGATCTTCACGCTAAGAGATCCATTGTAACAACCCAAGCCTGTCCATCGCGGATTCGGTGGCCCCCTCTTATGAAACGGATCCACGCCTAATGTTGACTTCCTTAACAAGGAGCATCCGTGCCTGGGAAGAAGGACAAGTCCGCATAAATCGTCGCTAAGCCGTGGCAAGCCTTTTCCCCATCGTCTCTTCCGTTTCCGATTGGCCTAGCCAGTGCTGGTCTGAAGAAGATCTGAAAATGATTGTAAGCCTCGCAAGTCGGAACGGCAGGTTTGTCCCGCGGAGCCGACCTAAAGCCATTGTTCGACTTTGCACTCGCTGCGAATGACAGCTTTTGGGAACGCAGCTGCAAAATCTGAAGCCTGGTACGAACGGCTGCTATGGGCCGTTCTCGACACTCTGGACTGCAGTCTTCTGGCGAGGTGTCGCAGTGCAGGAAATGACCGGAACGAGCCCAATGTGCTAGTTGCTGCATGATGCGCGAATGTCATCTTATGGTGGGTTGGCCAAAAAAAGGAGTTTTGCCGAGATTTTACCGTACAAGATAAGTCATTGATTGTGTTCTCAATGCCATCAATTACAAAAAAGACCGTTTTTGATCGGTAGGTTTTTTGTTCCCTAGCGGTCACTTGCCTCGTTAATTGGAAGCTTTGGCCTGTTCGGCATCAGTTTCCGCCAAGGCTTCTTGAAGTCTGTCCGCTGCCTGTCCAGGCTTAAGCTGCCGCGTTAGTATGTGACCTAAAACACCTCCGGCCCCTAACCCTACAGGCCCGGCGATTAGCGAACCAAGCGAGGAACATGTAAGAATGATGCTCGTCGGAATTGTGGCGCTGGCAATATTCTCCGGAGTGAAAGTGTCTACAAAATTCTCGAATAGCGCTGATCTGAATCTCGCTCCCCAAGATCCAGCCGTCTCCACTTCTGATGGATTGTCCGAAGTGTGGATTTCCTGGCTCTCTTCGACGAGTAACATTAACTCTTCAATGGACTGAAGTTTTTGTAGTCTCAAATCCTCCGGATCGAAATTGTCACCTCTAACCTGCTCCCGAAGCTCCAAAAGAAGCGAGAGAGATGCTTGGGACACCAGTAGCACCTGTAGGCGCACAACACTCGTTTCATTTCTATTTTGGACGGCTTGCGATAAGTTGGATGAGCCAGAGCTCATGAAGTGCGCCAATAGCCCGTTGGCGAGCTTTCGCGTATCTGCGATTTGGCTTAACTCATTCATGTGCGGTGATGTTCTATTTTGGGGATTTCGAAATTTCGGATCGTCGTATATCGGATCGTCGTGTAAGAGATGACGGATAATGATCGGTGGGACTCCAGACATCGTTTGAAGCTTCTTCTCATCCAATGACCATTCCAGAATGATGGAGTTCAGTTCTCCTTGAATTTTTCCATGTTCATAGCCTTTCTGACTGTCCAAGGCCTCCAATAGACTTTGAAGCCTAATGACTGTTCGCCATGCTGCTTTTACTGCGCTCATTTGAACTTACTCCAGAACCCAACTACCATATACCTCTGCGAGAGAAATTGATCTAGCTAGACATGTTAGCGTGCAACGCAAGGCGAATACTAACGGTATCGACCGCGAAATGCTCTGGTGCGCGAGACATTTGTTAACCGCCGAGGAACTGCTCAAAACTCATACTTTTTTGCCACCGGCATAAAGGCTGTATTTTTGCACGTAATCGAGAGCGGCCATTAGAGCAGCTGCAGTTAAATTTAGCTTTGTCCGCCATCCGGACCTTTGCTTGCGCGCCTGGTTCGCGAGCGCGGCGAATGTCTGGTTCAGTGTTCCGTACCTGCTGCACCGACTATGTAAACGACCGGCAGCAAGGGGCCGATTGCAGACCCTCTGCGTGGCAGGTTAACGATTGTGAAGTCTGCGCATCTCGATTTCAGCTTTCTTGAAGGTCAGCTATAGACGGGGTTCGCGGCTTGGAGGTTTTTTTCGGCAATCCGCCGGGTGATCAGGCCGTTTGCCGTCCCAATGCCGTGAAGGCGCCCGCGCCGATCAGACAGCCTGCGCCGAGCCGGTTCACGAACTTCAGGGTGGTCGGGTTTTTCAGTCCGTCGCGCAGTTTCCCGCAGAGCAGGACCCAGAGCAGGTTGCTGATCAGCACCATGGCCAGGAAGGTGATCTCGATGGTGATGATCTGGGCCAGCGCCGGTTCGGCGGGATTGATGAACTGCGGCAGAAAGGCCACGAAGAAGACGATGTCCTTCGGATTGAAGGCCGTCACCAGAAAGGCCTGCCGGAACACGGTGAGCCTGCTTTTGTTTCGGGACGTCGTCTCCGGCTCCACCGGTTTTGCATCCGTTCGCCACATCTGAATGCCCAGCCAGATCAGATAGGCAGCGCCCAGGACTTTCATGATGGAGAAGAGCGTTGCAGAGGCGGTCAGGATTGCGCCCGCGCCCATAAGGGAAACCGTCATGGCAGCGAAGTCGCCAAGGACGACACCGGGGATTGCTGCGATGGAGACCGAACGGCCCTGCCCGAGTGTGTAGCTGAACAGCAGCATGACGACCGGGCCGGGAATGGCGAGCAGCACAGCGCTCGCGGCAACAAAAGCAAGCCAAACTTCGGATGTCATTTCAGGTCTTCCTTATTTCCGCCGGCAGCGCCGATCGCCATGTTTAAAGCGAAACACGAGCACTGTGATCATAAAAATCCATCGTGTTGGCATAAGGAATAGCGGTGTTTTTGCCTTCTGTCAGTTCAGGAATTATGATTAAATCGTAGTTAAACTACGCTATTGGAATTATGGACTGGCGCAAGATACCTTCTCTCGCGGGGCTTCGGGCCTTTGAGGCGGCGGCCCGGCGCAGGAGCTATTCCGCTGCGGCGCGTGAGCTGAATGTGACCGATGCCGCGATCCGGCAGCATGTACGCGGACTGGAGGATTTCTTCGGCCTGTCCCTGGCTGTTCGGGATGGGCGCGGCATTGCACTGACGGAAGATGGGGCGAAACTCGCGGCCTCTGTCGAGGCGGGTTTTCAGATCTTGTCGAGCGGTGCCGAGGCGTTGTTGCAGGATAACGAGGCGCGCCCGCTGAAAATCGCTTTGACCCCTGCCTTTGCCGAGAACTGGCTGATGCCGCGACTTGGGCAGTTCTGGGTCGACCATCCGGATGTGGAGATCGAACTCTCGCCGAGCCTCAAGACGGTAGACCTGAAAAAGGGCGGGTTCGATCTTGCGATCCGCTACGGTCATGGCAACTGGCCGGGCACCCGTTCCGAATTCCTGGCCTCTGCGGAGTATGTGGTCGTTGCGACCGGGGCCTTCATGAAAGGCCGACGTGCAAACAGCCTCGCCGAGCTGAAAGAGCTGCCCTGGCTTTTTGAGGCCAGCCGGACGGAACATCAGATCTGGGCGGAAGAACGAGGTATCCGCTTTCATGCGGAGCAGAACCGCTTCTATCCGACGAATTCGCTGGTCCTCTCGGCGGCGCGTGCAGGCTATGGATTGTCTCTGCAGGCGCGGGCGCTGGTCGAGAGGGATCTCGGCGAAGGCCGCCTGGTCGAGGTCTTCTCGGAAGATCCGGGAAGCCTCGGCTATTACACCCTTACGCAGTCCAATCCCCCGGAAAAGGTGAAGCTCTTTACCCGCTGGCTGAAGGGAGCTGCGTGATCCCTGTGAAACTTTGAGCGGGGGCCTCGGGAGGCCTGGCCTGATTACTTCCAGACCTGCGCCGCGATCCGCTTGAAGTTGCCGCCTAGAATGCCGGCGATGTCGGTCTCGGTGAAGCCGGTCTTCGCGAGCTCTCCGGTGACCTCCGGCAGGCGGCGGATGTCGAGATAGCTGACGCCCTTCTCGTAGCCGGTGCCCGGCGGCCAGTAATAGGGATCGCGGGCGATGGTCTCCGCGATGTCGCTGGTTTCTTTTGCGTCCGGGCTCTCGGTTTTGGGCGCGTAGTCCAGGCTGATACCGACATGCTGCGGGCCGGTCAGTTCGGCGACATAGGCCGCGTGCCGGGCGACGTTCGCCGGACTGGCGTCTTTTTCACCCAGAAAGAGGCTCACGCCGTTGATGCCGATGACCCCACCGGTCGCGGCACAGGCCTTGATCTGCTCGTCGGTGATGTTGCGGCCATGATCGACCAGGGTCTTCGGGTTGGAGTGGGAGAAGACCACCGGGGCGGAGGAACGTTCCATGGCGGCCATGGTGGTTTTGAACCCGCTGTGGGAGCAGTCCACCACCATCCCGACCCGGTTCATCTCGTCGATGACCTGGCCGCCGAAATCGGTCAGCCCGCTGTCCTCGTCGTGACAGCCGGAGCCCGCCAGGTTGTTACGATTGTAAGCAAAGAGCATGTGGCGGACGCCCAGATCGTAATAGAACTGCACCATGTCGAGGCGGCCATTCAGGGCGTTCATACCCTCGATGTCGAAGGTCACGGCCATCTTGCCCTCGGCACGGGCGGCGTCGATGTCGGCGACGCTTGAGACCAGCCGGCAGAAGGGCACTTCGAGCGGCAGGCGGCGGCGCAACGCGGCGATGTTTTCGATGGTGCGGGTCCAGGCCTTGACGTCGAAGCCGACATTGATCGAGAGGTAATCGACCCCGGCTTCGCGCCAGGGCGTGAGCAGCGGTAAAAGAGGCGCGTCCGGCAGCATTTCGAAGCCGCAGTGATCGTCCCAGATCAGGCTGTCCTTGTAGACGGCGGCAGTATCCATGATGGCTCTTCTCCGGCGGGTGTTCGGGCTGTCTTTATTTGATGTCTTCGTTCGGATAGACGCCGAAAAAGTCCTGGTTGCGGAGCCAGCCGCTCCGGCCGGCGATCTCGATCCGGCACCAGGGCCCTGTGCATTCCATCAGGCGTCCGATCACTCCGGCTTCGGCCTGCAGCAGTGCCTGCGCGTTTTCTTCCGGGCCGGCGCGCAAAGTCTTGGTGCCGTCCTTGATCATGACCGTGCGCTTGCCGCGCAGCATGTTCCGGTGCACCCAGCCCACGGTGCCTTCCCAGTCGCGGACCTGCCGCCAGGTGTCGAACTCGGCAATGATCTCGACCGGCATGTCGTCACGCCGATAGACCCACTCGATCGGATACCGCAGGCCCGGCCCCTTGCGCAGGTTGACCTTCGGCTTGGCGAGCGAGACGTAGCGCGGCAGCGGCAGGCCGCTTTTGCCGACCTTCGCGGCCGGAACCTCTGTCTCTGTGTCCGCTGCCGCAACCGGGGAAGACGCGGGCGGGAGGATCAGACCCGTGACGAGGATGGAAACAAGGAAACCGGATAACAGAAGCGCGTTCCGGGCTTTCTGGAGGAAATGTGCTGGAAACAGGAACATGGATTTTTCGGCGACTCCCGTCGGCCCCTCAGGGCCTGTTGCTATAGCCAGGGCTGTATTAACAGGGTGCTTTGCAAAACGCGAGGATGATGCCAAAGGCAGATGCTCCTGTCGATGGTGAAGGACAGCGGAATTGGCTTTTGGCGCGCTCGGGCCCGTCCGGCAATTTATGGTCGCATCGTGGGGGTGAAACGCGCAGTTGCGCTGGACAACACCGGCCTGCGCCTGCTATGGCAAAGGCCGTTCAGTCTCCTTATGGATCAGGGCTCATGCCGCAGAAAAAACCCCTCGTTATCGTTACACGGCGTCTTCCCGACGTGATCGAAACACGCATGATGGAGCTGTTCGACTGCCGTCTCAATCTGGATGACAAGCCGATGTCGCAGGCCGACCTGATCGCCGCGATGAAGGAAGCCGACGTCCTGGTGCCGACGGTGACCGACCGGATCGATGCGGGTACCCTGTCTCAGGCGGGTGAGAACCTTCGCCTGATTGCCTCTTTCGGCACGGGTGTCGATCATATCGATCTGAAAACGGCACGTCAGCGCGGGATCAGCGTGACCAACACGCCGGGTGTCCTGACCGAAGACACTGCCGATATGACCATGGCGCTGATGCTCTCCCTGCCCCGCCGCCTGACCGAAGGCGAACGTCTGGTGCGCTCCGGCGACTGGAACGGCTGGAGCCCCACGGGCATGCTGGGACACCGGATCTGGGGCAAGCGCCTCGGGATCATCGGGATGGGCCGGATCGGTCAGGCGGTCGCGCGCCGGGCCAAGGGTTTCGGTCTCTCGATCCACTATCACAACCGCCGCCGGGTACACCCTGATATCGAGGCGGAGCTGGAGGCGACCTATTGGGAGAGCCTGGATCAGATGCTGTCACGCATGGACATCATCTCGGTCAACTGCCCCCATACACCCGCGACCTTCCACCTGCTTTCGGCGCGGCGCCTCAAGCTGCTCCACGAGAGCGCCTTTATCGTCAATACCAGCCGTGGCGAGGTGATCGACGAGAACGCGCTGACCCGGATGCTGACCTCCAAGGAAATTGCCGGCGCCGCTCTCGATGTCTTCGAGCACGAGCCTGCGGTGAACCCCAAGCTGCTGAAGCTCGACAATGTGGTTCTGCTGCCGCACATGGGCTCCGCGACCATCGAAGGCCGGATCGCCATGGGCGAAAAGGTCATCATCAACATCAAGACCTTCGCCGATGGCCACACCGCGCCGGACCGGGTCCTTGAGGCGATGTTCTAGAGGCCTTTTGACTGGAGTTTAATCGGCATCGACCCAGCCGCGTCCCGCCCCTCATCTTCATTGACGGCCGTTTTTCGGGACGCTCTGCCCCGTTTCTTCGGGTAGGACGTGACGCCGGCGATCCTATCGGCAACCGCCTGCGGAACAGGCATACCGGGACATATCCTCGTTCCGGCAGACCCTGCAATGAAGCCACGCGCCTTTTATGATTCCAGGTGACCTTGAGTTTGGACGGTGGTTCAGCGACAGTGTCCATAGATTCAAAGCCGGGACTTCCAGATGATAGATATTCAGACAATCCTTCTCTTTGGTGCAGCCAGTCTGGCGCTCTGCATAACACCGGGTCCCGATATGATCCTGGTCGCGGCAAGAAGCGCCGCTCAAGGCCGAAAGGCTGGATTTGTGACGCAGTTCGGTGTCGCCGCCGGATCGGCATTTCACGCGGTTATCCTGGCGCTGGGGCTGTCCCAGTTATTCCTGGCGGTGCCATATGCCTATGATCTGGTCCGCTATCTCGGTGCCGCCTACCTGTTGTACCTCGCGTGGCAGGCGTTTACGGCGCGCGAAGGCTTTTCTTCGCAAACATCTTCCGAGAGGAAACTGTCGCTTTTCGTGATTTTCAAACAGGGTTTTTTCTCCAACCTGCTGAATCCCAAAGTGGCGCTTTTTTACCTCGCACTTTTCCCGCAGTTTCTGGTCCCGGAAAACGGATCCGTAGGCCTTCAGATCATGGTCCTGGCGATCATCTTTCAGTTAGTTGATCTGGCCGTTCATGCTGTCGTGATATGGCTGGCCGGAGGTCTGAGGATGCTGTCGGCAAACGGGAAGATCTTTGCCAAGTGGTCACGCTACTTCCTCGGGCTTGTTTTTGGCGGACTTGCCGCGAGGCTTATTTTCGACGGCCAGCGATAATGTTCCCAGAGCAGACATAGATCCCGGGTGAAACACACAGCGCGCATTTCATCGCCCCTGTAGCCCGCGCTATCCGTCTCGTCCCGGTTCGTCCGGATTGCTGGAGAAGAGTGCGATCTTGTTGCCTTGAGGATCGCGCAGGTAACCAACATAAAATCGGGGTCCATAGGCGGCACGAAAGCCCGGCGGACCCTCGTCAGAGCCGCCTGCGGCAAGCGCGGCGGCGTGAAGGTCGCGAACCTGCTTTTGACTGCGGGCCTCGAACGCGATCATCGCCCCGTTCCCGGCCGAGGCCGGCTGTCCATCGAAGGTTGGTTTGACGTAGAAATCCGGCGGAACGACAGCCTGACCCGGTTGTTCGGGCAGTGTGTAGCTCAGGCCCTCAGGACCTTCCTTCAGCCCGTAATCAAGGGCTGGTAGGAAGGCAGAGTAAAAGCGTTTCGCACGCGCGATATCATCAGCGCCGACGGTGACGTAGGCAATCATGCTGCGTGTTTCTTTCCGCAAGCTTGGCTATTGCAACGAGATCACTGCATTAGGCTAGGCCAAGAGGGAATTCGTCTCAAGAGCTGCTGCGCGAGACGATACATGATCGGTCGTTAAGGCGTGTGGCGACTATGGGCCATGGGCCTGAAGTGGTCGTTCGGGCTTTTCGGCTACTCTTTCGGCTCGGCGCTCAGGGTGCGGAGGATGCCGCGTGACATCTGGGTGCGTTCGGCAAAGTTCGTGGCCTGTGGTCCGCAGAGTTCGCAAGCGGGGTCGCGCTTGGTCTTGATCTTGCGGAAGGTTGTGGCCAGCGCGTCGTAAAGCAGCAGCGATCCCGAGAGGCTCTCGCCGACGCCGAGCAATTCCTTGATCACCTCGACCGCCTGCAGGGACCCCATGGTACCGGCCAGTGCGCCAAGCACGCCGACGTCCGCGCAGCTCTGCTTGGGGTCGCCCTGCTGCGCCCCGAAGAGGCAGCGGTAACAGGGGTGCTCGCCTTCCTCGTGCGCCTTGAAGGTCGCGAGCTGACCGTCGAAGCGCATAATGGCCGCCGAAACCAGAGTCTTTCCGGCGAGGAAGCTGGCGTCATTGACCAGATAGCGGGTCGTGAAGTTGTCCGAGCCGTCGGCGACCAGGTCGTATTCTTCGATCAGGCCGATGGCGTTTTCCGGGGTCAGGCGTTCCTGATGCGCGATCACCCGGACTTCCGGATTGATCTCCGCCAGACGCCGGCGGGCGCTTTCAACCTTTGGATGGCCGATGGCCGAGGTGTCGTGCAGGATCTGACGCTGAAGATTGGAGAGGTCTACCACGTCATCGTCGATGACGCCGAGAGTGCCGACGCCCGCGGCTGCCAGATAGCTCAACAAAGGAGAGCCGAGCCCGCCCGCGCCGATCACCAGGACCTTGGATTCGAGCAGTTTTGTCTGTCCTTCGTCACCGATTTCGGGCAGCACCAGATGGCGTGCGTAACGGTCGATTTGCGCGTCTGAAAAATCCACGGTTGCCTCGTCGGGAAAAGCCTGTCCCACCGATGGACATTGATCTTTTCGCTTTGGGGTTGTCGTCCCTGATCACCTCAATCAAGAACGAAACTATTCTAACATGTTGAAGCCTTCGAGAGTCCTACTTCGACGACTTCATTTCCTCATATAAGGATCCGAGTGCGCGTCAGAAACCCTCAAAGAGATCGGTGCTGAGATAACGTTCGGCGAAGGAGGGCAGGATCACGACAATCAGCTTGTCCTTCATGTCCGGGCGCGCAGCGATTTCCAGCGCGGCGGCGAGCGCCGCACCGGAGGAAATCCCGACCGGCATACCTTCGATTGCGGCGGCTTCGCGGGCGGTGCGAAAGGCGGTGTCGTTACCGATCTGCAGAACTTCGTCGATCAGGCTTGTGTCCAGGATGTCGGGCACGAAGCCTGCGCCGATACCCTGGATTTTGTGGGCGCCCGGTTTTCCTCCAGAGAGGACGGGACTGTCTTCCGGCTCGACCGCAACGATCTTTATGGCGGGATTGCGTTCTTTCAAGGCCCGTCCAACGCCGCTCAGGGTGCCCCCGGTGCCGACACCCATCACCACCGCGTCGACCTTGCCGTCTGTGTCGCGCCAGATTTCCTCGGCGGTCGCGGTCAGGTGGATCGCCGGGTTCGCCGGGTTCTTGAACTGTTGCGGGATGACGGCATCCGGAAGCTCCTCGAGAAGCTGTTCGGCCTTGGAGACCGCGCCGCGCATACCCAGCGTGCCGTCGGTCAGGATCAGTTCCGCGCCCAGGAAGCGTAGCATCTTGCGGCGTTCGACCGACATGGTCTCTGGCATGGTGAGGATCAGCCGGTAACCCTTGGCCGCGCAGACGAAAGCAAGGGCGATTCCGGTGTTGCCGCTGGTCGGCTCGATAATGGTGGTCTCCGGCCCGATCTTTCCGGCTTTCTCCAGAGCTTCAACCATCGAGAGGCCGATCCGGTCTTTCACTGAGGTCAGCGGATTGAAGAATTCGCACTTCCCGGCGATCTTCGCCACCGCGCCATGTGCCGCCGCGAGCCGGTGCATGCGCACCAGCGGCGTCGCGCCGATGGTTTCCAGAATGTTGTCGTAGATCCGGCCCCGGAACTCAGGTGCGGTTTCGTCGCACTTGGCGTCCAGATCGGCGGTATGTTCAGGTTTGGGGATGGTCATAGGGATTGGTCAGACTGCGTTCTTCGCTCTAGATCGAGAAGTCGGGTATATCGGGGCCCTCGGACAGCACTTCACGGGGAATGCTTTTTTCGCGCGCCTTGTCGCAGAGCTGTTCGATCGTCGTGTGATCGAAGCGCTCCATGATCTCGCGCTGCATGTCGATCCACAAGGGCCGCACCACCTTGACGCCTATCTCCGAGCCGTCCGGTTCACTGGCCGGATCGATCGTACCCTCGAGTTGCCGCACGATGCGGATGATTTCGCCAACCGAGATACGTCTGCGTTCCCGGGCCAGACGATAGCCGCCGCGCGGCCCACGCTGCCCGGCAAGAATGCCGTGATGCACGAGTTGCTGAAGGACCTGTTCGAGGTAGCGCCGGGGAATACCCTGGCGCCGCGAAATGTCGCTCGAGCGCACCGTGCCGCTGCCCGCGTGGTAGGCGATATCGACCACGGCCTCAATCGCGAACAGCAGTTTCTTGGACAGCCGGAGCATGGGTTTATCCTCCGGTTGCTTGGACGGCCTGAGGTCCTGTGCCGGTCGAGCCGAAGCCCCCGGTGCCGCGTGCCGAGGCTTCGAGGTCTTCGCTGACCTGCCAGCTTCCCTGCATGCAGGGTGCGATCACCATCTGGGCGATGCGGCTGCCGCGGGTCACGACGTAGGGTTCCTGACCGTGGTTGATCAGAATGACCCCGACCTCGCCGCGGTAATCCGCATCGACGGTGCCGGGCGAATTCAAAACCGTTACGCCGTTCTTGAGCGCCAGACCCGAGCGCGGCCGCACCTGGGCTTCATATCCGCCGGGCAGTGCGATCGCGAGACCGCTGGGGATCAGCTTTCGTTCGCCGGGAGCCAGGGTAACGTCGGCATCCACGGCGGCCATGAGATCCATGCCTGCGCTTTGCGCCGTCGCGTAGGCGGGCAGATCGAGGTCTGCGCCATGGGGCAGGCGTTTTACGGCGATGGTAACGGGGTTCATAGAGGCTCCTGCTGGTTTTTTTCCGATCTGCGTGACCGGGTCTGTTTCATTTTATCGGGTTTATCATAATGGCGCTGGCGCCGGGGCGGTCAGTCCGCCGTTAAAGTGATCCGCGATGCGTTCGGCCAGGCGTTGTGCCACATCGCTTTTATCCATTCGTGCCCAGCTGTCCACCCCCTGGGCGTCGATGACGTGGACTGTGTTGTCCGCGCCGCCAAAGGTACCGCTTTCCGGCGAGACGTCATTGGCGACGATCCAGTCGCAGGCCTTTCGCGCACGCTTTTGCGTTGCCTGCCGGATGACGTCCTCGGTTTCGGCGGCAAAGCCGACCACAAGGCCCGGCCGGTCGTTGCCGCGTTGGGACAGGGACGCCAGAATGTCGGGATTGGGCGTCAGCTCCAGTTTGGGGACCCCGCTATCAATCCCGTCGCTGCCGGTTTTCTTTATCTTCCGGTTGCTCTGGCTGGCGACACGCCAGTCCGCGACGGCAGCGGCACAGACGGCGATATCGGCGGGCAGCGCGTTCTCGCAGGCCGCCAGCATCTGCTGGGCGGATTCGATGTGAATCACGTCCATGCCGCTGGGGTCCTGCAGCTGGGTCGGCCCCGTCACCAGAGTTGTCTTCGCCCCCAGGCCGCTCAGCGCCCGGGCGATGGCATGGCCCTGTTTGCCGGAAGACCGGTTGGCGATATAGCGCACTGGGTCGATTGCCTCATGGGTCGGGCCGCTGGTGATCAGGGCGCTGCGTCCTGCCAGAGGACCGCCGCCAGCCGTCGAGCGCGGTTCACGCCCAAGCGCACTCAGGACGGCGGCGACAATCTCGTGGGGTTCGGCCATGCGTCCGTAGCCGAATTCACCACAGGCCATGTCGCCTTCGTTCGGACCGACCAGGGCCACGCCGCGTTCTTGCAGCGTTGCAATGTTCGCTTGCGTGGCGGGGTGGTCCCACATCCGCACATTCATGGCCGGCGCGATCAGGATTTCCTTGTCCGTCGCCAACAGGGTGGTGGAGGCCAGATCATCGGCGTGACCCTGGGCCATCTTGGCGATCAGATCGGCGGTTGCCGGAGCGACCACCATCAGATCCGCATCGCGGGAAAGCTGGATATGACCCATCTCGGCTTCGTCGGTCAGCGAGAAGAGCTCACCGTAGACTTTATCCTCGGTGAGGGCCGACAAAGACAGGGGCGTGACGAATTCCGCACCGGAACGGGTGAGAATACACCGTACTCTGATCGACTGCTCCCGAAGGCGGCGGATCAGTTCCAAGGCTTTGTAAGCTGCGATTCCACCAGCCACGACGAGCAGTACGCGGGTCTCACCGGTCATGATTTCACCCGTTATTTAACGGTAAGTTAGCGTAGATAACCTAATGAGCAGCCTGCGGTTTTGCAAGGCCGCGTGAAGATGCGTTTTTGAGGGCCTTCGCCATGGCCGAAGTCAGGTTTTTCGGTGCGTCAGGATTGAGGATGATTGAACGCTTTGAGTGCGGTATCGGTGGAAAGCCGTCCCGCAGCGACAGCACTTTCATGCCCGGCTCAACATTGTTTTCATAGAGAATTCCGATGGCGAAACCGGCGCGGATCGCGGCCTTCTGACTCGAAAGACCACTGCATTCGAAGGCAATATTGTATGGACGCCCCTGCCGTTCGAGCGCTTTTGTGGGCAGATCCTGCCACCAGCACCCCCGATCCATGATGGCCAGGGGCACCGGCGCCGATCTGTCGAGACACAGGGTTTCACTTGCCACCCAAACCGGCTTTTGTGTGAGAAAGACCTCGCCGGGGATGTCTCCGGGGCCTGAGTAAACCGCGATATCCAGGGCGCCGCGCTGAATCATCTCGGGAAATCCCACGGTACAGCCGGCTGTGGCGACGACATCCACACCGGGATTGCTCCGGGCAAAATCGGCCAGCGTGCGTTCGAGGACATTTTCCTCGAAGTCGTCGGGAATGCCGACCCGTATCTTTCCCTTGAGTGCCGGTTGGAACAAGGCCTGGACCTGCCCCAGTTCCGAGAGGACGCGCCGGGCCACGGGCAGGAGGCGTTCTCCGTGGATGGACAAGGCCATCCCCTTGGCATCGCGCTCGAACAGCGAGACGTTCAATTCGGTTTCGAGCTTGCGTAACTGCACGCTGATGGCAGATTGACTGCGGTTCAGACGTGAAGCGGCAAGGGTCAGGTTTCCGCAATCGGCTATTTCCAGAAAGGTTCTGAGCAGGCTGCTGTCGGGAATGGTACGTTCGTTTGTGTTCATGGGGACAATCGTATCAATTCATTTTTCTAATCGCAAACGATAGCCCAAAATCGCCGTGTTTCAGGCCACCCGGCTTATTCTCCGGGTGATTCCGCTTCATAATACATTCGGCAGCCCGCATCTCTTACGTTGCCGGGGCCGTAAAGGTGAGATCGTTTCTTGAGTAGCAGTTCCCCAAAATGGCTCGTGTTCGCGCCCGGTATTTTTCTGGTGATGTGGTCGACGGGCTATGTCGCAGCAAAATTCGGACTTGGCTATATCGAGCCTTTGACCTTTCTGGCGCTTCGCTTTGCCTGTGTTGTGGTCATTATGGCGGTCCTGTTTCTGGTGTTGCGTCCACCGCTGCCCAAGTCGCGGGAAGAATGGATGCATCTGGCCATCGTCGGCTTTCTGTTGCAGTCGCTGTATTTTGGAATGTGCTACATGGCCTTTAAGGCGGGGCTGGCGGTTGGCACTCTTGCGCTGATCCTGTCGCTTCAACCCATTATCGTCGGTTTGGTCGCGCCGAGGTGGAGCGGTGAGACCGTCGGTTGGCGCCGCTGGAACGGCCTGTTGCTGGGATTGGCAGGTGCCGTTGTGGTGATTGTGGCGAGATCCGAGATAGCGACGCCGTCCGTGCTTGGATTCCTCTTTGCAGCGATCGCGCTCTTCGGCATTACAGGTGGATCTCTCTGGGAAAAACGCTTTGGGGTTTCACATCACCCCGTGACCGCGAATCTGGTCGGCTTCACCGCCGGGTTTGTGGGTGTGATGCCCTTCGTTTTTGCCTTTGAGAGCATGCAGATTCTGTGGTCCTGGCAGCTGGCTGTCACTTTAGCCTATCTGATTGTCGGCAGTTCATTGATCGCGGTCGGTCTGCTGCTTGCCATGATCCGGGCGGGCGATGTCTCGCGGGTCTCGGCACTGTTTTTTCTGGTCCCGCCCATGGCCGCCGCCGTTGCATGGCTTGTGCTGGATGAAGTCATGCCGCCTGCGGCCTGGGCCGGTATGGTGATTGCGGGCTTGGGTGTGTTTCTGGCGACTTCACCAAAAAAGGCCGTGGCCTGATGACGGGCCTGATTATCCGTTTTGCAGCTCAGGACCGCGCGTGTCAGGTTGCGTGCACTCTTCTCTCAAAGGTTTCTCTTAGATGACGATTACAGACGATAGGCGCGCAAAGCGGAACGTCGCGGTGCTGGTGGCCGCGCAGGCGATCCTGGGGGCGCAGATGCCGATGATTTTTGTCGTTGGCGGCCTGGCCGGCGGGATGCTGGCCGGAAACCCCTGCTTTGCAACGCTTCCTATCTCGGTGATCGTGTTCGGATCGATGACCACAGCGCCCTGGCTGTCGCCCTTGATGCAGCGTAAAGGGCGAAAAATCGGCTTCTTTGTCGGCGCGATCGGCGGCGCCATTGGTGCTGCGATCTCTGCCTACGGGCTCTACACCGCCTCTTTTCCGCTGCTTCTGTTGGGGTCCTACTTCACCGGGATCTATATGTCGGCCCAGGGATTCTACAGATTTGCCGCAACCGATACGGCTACCGACGCATTTCGGCCCAAGGCGATCTCCTACGTCATGGCGGGTGGGTTGCTGTCGGCCATCTTCGGGCCGCAGTTGAACAAAATTGTCTCCGACGGCTCTGTCCTGCCCTTCATCGGCGGTTCCCTCCCGCCCATACCGTTCATCGGGACCTACCTGACCATTATCGCGATCAATCTTTTCGGAATGTTCCTGTTTCTGCTGCTGGATCTGCCTGACGCGAAACAAAGCAACGTGGCGGCGGACGGGGCATCGAACGGGCGATCGCGGCTGGAGCTGCTGCGCAATCCGACCATCCTGGTCGCAATCATCTGCGGGATGGTCTCCTACTCCCTGATGAACCTGGTTATGACATCAACGCCGCTGGCGGTGGTTGGCTGCGGGCTCACCGCCGACAATGCGAACGACATTGTGTCGGCCCATGTGCTGGCGATGTTCATTCCCTCGTTCTTCACCGGGCACCTCATCGTGCGCTTTGGAGTCACACGGATCATTGTTGCCGGACTTGTGATCCTCGGACTCGCCGGTGTGGTTGCCCTGACGGGTGTGACGCTGGAGAATTTCTTTGTCGCACTGATCCTGCTGGGGCTTGGCTGGAATTTCGGTTTCGTGGGCGCGACCACGCTTTTATCCAGTGCGCATTCACCGAACGAGCGTGGCCAGACGCAGGGCCTGAACGACATGATGGTCTTCGGCTGCGTCACACTGGCCAGCCTTGCCTCCGGCGGTCTTATGAACTGTTCCGGCGGAACGGCGGTCGACGGCTGGAATGCCGTGAATGTCGCAATGGTTCCTTTCCTGCTGCTGGCCGGAGGCGCACTGGTGTGGCTGACGATCCAGGACCGGCGAAAAGCCCGGATGGCGGCATGATTTGCTTTGCATTGAAGGTGCCTTCGGCGGCAACATAACCGCTCAATCCACAGAGTATCTCTATGCCAGCCTCGTCCAACGCCTTTTTCCACCACCCGGAACTTGAGGGAAAAATCACCGATCCGAAGTCTTCCTTCTTTCGGAAGTTCAGGCTTGCCTCTGTATTCGAAGAGAAGCCGGAGCTGCATTGGGTTCTGGAGAAACTGCGCAGCGACAGTGACCGCGAGGCATCGCGTGCCCGCACATTGGCCGAGCATCGGGATCGCGATCTTTGGATCTTCGCCTACGGTTCGCTGATGTGGGATCCCGCGTTTCACTTTGCCGAGGTTCGTCGCGCCTGCGTGCAGGGATATGACCGCTGTTTCGTCCTCAAGCATACCTATGGTGTGCGCGGCACCCGGGAGGCGCCGGGCCTGATGGCTGCGCTCGATCACGGTGAATCCTGCGAAGGCCTGCTGTTCCGGATTGCGGCGCAGGACATCGAGACGGAGACCGAAATTATCTGGCGGCGCGAAATGGTCGGTCACGCGTACAAACCGACCTTCGTCACGGCGATGATTGACGATCAGGCGATCTCAGCGCTCACCTTTGTCGCCGATCACACCTCAGAGGTTATTTGTCCGGACCTGACCCGGGAAGAACAAATCCGTTTCATCGCGAGCGGCGTCGGCTTTCTGGGCACCAGCAAGGAATACCTGAGCAACATCGTCAGTCAGTTCGCCACCCTTGGCGTTGTCGATGAAGACTGTTCCGCCTTGCTGCGGGAAGTCGAAGAATACCTCGCGGTAAATGGCTAGGAAGCTCTCCTGACCCCGCTCGGTCAGCAGCGAAGACCGGGTATACAGACAAATTTGCAAAAAGAGTTTGCCGATTCTCGGGTTCAAGCCGGGTGAACTTGACTGTATTCAAATGTTCAGAAGTTGCCTGCCTGTGCAGACATGTATCTGCACTGTGGTTGGTGAATACGAAAAAATTCATTTTTACGGCGAACTGGAATCTTACTCATGAAATTTTTTATTCGATCAGGCGCTGCCGCCTGGGCTCGCAGGCTTGTGTGCGTCTTTGCTCTTTGGATGGCATTTGCATCCGGCCCGGCGTTGGCGGTTCCGCTTTTATGGACCCTCAACGACGTCACCTTTAACGGCGGGGGCACGGCGTCCGGATCCTTCCGCTTCGATGCGGACACCGCAAGCTACAGCGATGTATCGGTAACGACCGCCGGTGGCGGTTCCTTAGATGCCAGCTTCGATTTTGCTGCAGAGGGTGACGCTGACTTTCTCAACCTGCTGAATGAAGGCGATGGCCCGGATTTTAATGGTGCGCCGACATTGCGGCTTCGGTTTCTAGACTTGTTGACGGATGCCGGCGGTGAAGTCGGGCTGCAGTTGAACAGCTTTTTCACAGGCGCAGCCGGTTGCGGCAACGCCGATTGCAGCATCGTACTCTCCTCGCTCCAGGGTCAATTCGTCAGTGGTTCGGTGATCCGCGAAGCTGTTGCACAGGTGCCGGAACCAGGCTCACTTGTGATGCTGATGCTCGGGCTTGGGCTGCTTGGTCTCAAGCGGCGAAACGAAGCTCGCAACAAGCTTTAGAACCAGAGGCTGGCCGCCAGCAACAGGCCGAGAGCGAGCGACAGACCGCCCAGAAGCAGACTGAGTTTCTGGGTGCGCGCGCGTCCCTGCAGGGCTTCGAAGGTCTTGGGGTGAAGACCCAGTCCACCGTGCGCCACGTCATGCGCGACTTTCTCCAGATTTGAGATCAACTGCGGCAGGCGCTCCGCCGATCTCAGCAGCTGCATCGCGCCGTCGCGCAGGCGGGCTTCAGGTCCCCGGTGCTCGCGCATCCAGGCCTCGATCAGGGGCTGGGCGAGCACCCAGATGTTGAGTTCCGGATCCAGACGTCGACTGACCCCTTCGGCCATCAGCATGTTTTTCTGCAGCAGAAGAAGCTGAGGCTGGACCGGCATATCGAAGGATTCGGTCAACTGCAGCAACTGTGCCAGCAGGCGCGCGAAGGAGATCTGCTGCAGAGGTTTTCCGGCAATCGGTTCGCAGACCGATCGCAGGGCCTGGGCGTAGGTATCCAGCGGTTGGCCCGCCGGCAGATAGCCTGCCTCGACCTGGACTTCGGCCAGGCGGTGATAGTCGCGGTCGATGGTCGCCAACAGCATGTCCGCCAGAAAGCAGCGTGTCCGGTAGTCGAGCCGGCCCATGATGCCGAAGTCGACGGCGAAGATGTTGCCGTCCGTATCGACGCCCATGTTGCCAGGGTGCTGGTCGCCATGGAAGAGACCGTCCCGGAAGACCTGATTGAAGAAGATTGCAGCGGCTTTGTAGAGCACCTCTTCCAGATCATGCCCCGCCGCCAGCAGGGCCTCGCGGTCGTCCATGGGAATGCCGCCGACCCGTTCCATGGTCAGAACCCGGCGCGAGGTTCGCTGCCAGTCGATGGCGGGCACGCGGTAGGTGAAGTCGTCGTCGAAGTTTTCACTGAGCTCAGCCGCGCCCGCGGCCTCCATGCGCAGATCCATCTCCAGGCGGACGGTTTCCTCGAAGGTGCCGACCACTTCAACCGGTTTGAGGCGGCGCAGGGAGGGCTGGGTGCTCTCGACCAGTTCCGCGAGACCGTAGAAGAGGGCGAGGTCCTGCTCGAAGGCCTGTTCGATCCCCGGACGCAGAATCTTGACGGCGGCTTCCTGACCGTCGGCGGTGACCGCCATATGCACCTGGGCAATGGATGCCGCCGAGATGGGTGTGTCGTCGAAACTCTCATAGAGCTCATCGATCGAGAGTTCCAGTTCGCGTTCGATGGTTTCGCGGGCTTCGGCAGTCGGGAAAGGCGGCAGGTTGTCCTGCAGCTGAGCCAGGTCGCCCGCGACCTCTTCGCCCAGAAGATCGGCGCGGGTAGAGAGAAACTGCCCCAGCTTGATGAAGCTCGGTCCCAGCTCGGTCAGGGCGCGGGCCAGTTTTTCACCGGGCCGCCCTTCGGCTTTCCTGCGCGAGACCAGGCGCGCAATCCACACCACCGTGCGGGCGATCTTCACGGCTTCGAGCGCGGCAAGCGCATCGTGCCGGGCGAGTGTCCGGGCAATCGTGATCAGGCGGAAGAGGATACGGATCGAGCGAATCATAAAGTCATCATAGGGTGGTCATCATGGAATCAGCGCCGCCTTCAGATGCGCCAGCCGGAGTGCAGCGCCGCGATGCCGCCGCTGAGATTGCGGTAACTGGTCATGGCGAGACCGGCTGCGTTCATCAGCGCGATCAGATCTTCCTGCGGCGGGAACTTGCGGATGCTCTCGGCCAGATACTGATAGGAGGCGCGATCCCTGGCCACCGCCTCGCCCATGGCCGGGAGAACCTTGAAGGAGTAGATGTCGTAGAGGGACGCGAAGGCCGGAATGACCACCTGACTGAATTCCAGGCAAAGGAAGCGCCCGCCGGGCTTCAGCACGCGCTGGGCTTCGGATAAGGCTGCAGGGATGTCGGTGACGTTCCGCAGGCCGAACGCAATTGTATAGGCGTCGAAACTGCGGTCGGGGAAAGGCAGTGCTTCCGCGTTGCCGCAGACCCAGTCCATGCTGTGCAGAATGCCGCGGTCAAGTCCCCGGTCCCGTCCGACTTCCAGCATGCCGAGGGTCAGGTCGCAGACGGTGATCGGCGCACGCTGTTCGGCTGGCTGCGCCGTGGCAACCTCGTCCGCCGGGATCTCCGGTATGTCGTCCTTCGTCTGCGAGAGACGTTCGTCGATGCGAAACGCAATGTCCCCGGTGCCGCCCGCCACATCCAGGAAACTCTGACCGGGCCTCGGGTCCAGCCAGTCGATCATGGAGGCTTTCCAGAGGCGGTGAATGCCGCCGGACATCAGGTCGTTCATCAGGTCGTAGTTTGAGGCGACGCTCTCGAAAACGCCCTGCACGCGTCCACGCTTTTCGTCGACCGGCACATCCTCGTAGCCGAAATGTGTGACGGCTTCGGATGCGGCGGATCCGGCTTTGGAACCCTGGCCGGGGGAGTCCGTGGATGGAGAAGATTTTGCTGACATGGCGCGGACCATAGCGCGCGCTTGGCCGCCGCGCTACTCTGTCGCTTCGCAATCTCGTTTTTGGCGCCGGTTCGCGTTGGTCCGGCGCCCGTTCTGATAGAGGTCAAGTTTTCCTAAATGCCTGAATTGCCTGAGGTTGAGACGGTTATGCGCGGCCTGCGCGTCCGCCTTGATGGCCGCCGATTGGTCAAAGTGACGCAGCGTCGCGCCAACCTGCGCTTTCCCTTTCCCGACAAGTTTGCCGAACGTCTGACCGGCCGCAGGGTCGAATCCCTGTCGCGGCGCGCGAAGTATATTCTGATGCAGCTGGACGATGGACAGGTGTTGCTTTGCCATCTGGGAATGTCCGGGCGGATGATCATCATCGACGCCAAGGACCTGAAGGACGATGCCGCGCCTTGGGAGAAGCATGACCATGTCATCTTCGAGACCGACCAGGGCGACGAGATCCGCTTCAACGACGCCCGGCGTTTCGGGGCCATGGACCTGATCGACGGCGATGAACTCAACGCGCATAAACTTCTCAAGGGGATCGGGCCGGAGCCGCTGAGCAATGCCTTCAACGGTCCCGAGCTTGCGCGGCGGTTGGAGGGCAAGCGATCGCCGATCAAGGCGGCGCTGCTGGATCAAAAGGTGGTCGCCGGGCTCGGCAATATCTATGTCTGCGAGGCACTGCATATTGCGGCGCTCTCGCCCAAGCGTCAGGCCTATACAGTGCAGGGCCAGAGGGCCGAGCGCCTGGTTGCCGCAATTCGTGACGTGCTGGGCCGGGCAATCGAAGCCGGAGGATCCAGCCTGCGGGATTATGTGCAGGCGGACGGCGAGCTCGGATACTTCCAGCACGACTGGGTGGTTTACGGGCGGGAGGGCGAAAGCTGCCGCCGTTGCGCCAAGGAAAGCGATGCGTCCGACGGTAAAAAAGAGGTGCTGATCCAGCGTCTGGTTCAGTCAAACCGTTCCACTTTCTATTGTGCGAGCTGTCAACGGTAAGGTAGACAGAGACTATGCGAAGCGCGCAGACCTTTGAGACTTCTTTCCGCTGCCGGCCGGGGCGACCTGCCACGGCTTTTCGCGCCGCGCTTTCCGGCCTTACCCTTTGTCTGATGATCGCGCTGGGCGCACTGCTCAACAGCGAAGCGGCGTTCGCGCAGAGCGCTACCAGCTCCGGCGCTTTTGTGACCGGCCTGGAAGACGTACCGCTGATGCCGGATCTTCAGGACGTGCCGGACGCCGCGGTGATCTTCGACAAGCCCGCCGGACGTCTCGTCGAGGCCTATGCAGAAGGCGATGTGGAGAGCGCAGCGGTGATGAAATTTTACCGCGATACTCTGCCGCAGCTGGGCTGGTCCATTGAAGCCGCCGAGAGCGCGACCGGCGTTTTCTTCCGGGAGAAGGAGCGCCTGGAGATACATGTGCTGGAAGGACAGGACCGGCGCACCGTCCGGTTTGTGCTCTCACCCAGATAATTTAAATCATACCGGTCCAGTGCTTTCGGATTTTCGTTTGGAAGCCTCCGGCAAGTCACGAACGATGGAGACGACGAGCGAATGGCCTACGAAAACATCCTGGTGGAAACGCGCGGCAATGTCGGGCTGATCACTCTGAACCGACCCAAGGCGCTGAATGCACTTTGTGCCGCGCTGATCGATGAACTTTCCGAAGCCCTCGATGGTTTTGAAAAGGATTCCGAGATCCGCTGTATTGTTCTGACCGGATCGGAAAAAGCCTTTGCTGCCGGTGCCGACATCAAGGAAATGAAGGATAAGGACTTCATGGATGTCTACGGCGAGGATTTTATCACCCACGATTGGGAGCGCGTGACCTGGACCCGCAAGCCGGTCATTGCGGCGGTTGCTGGCTATGCCCTGGGCGGCGGCTGCGAGATGGCCATGATGTGTGACTTTATTATCGCGGCTGAGAACGCAAAGTTCGGTCAGCCCGAGATCACCATCGGCACCATTCCAGGCTCCGGCGGAACCCAGCGTCTGACGCGCTTTGTCGGCAAGTCGAAAGCCATGGAGATGTGCCTGACCGGTCGCATGATGGACGCTGCGGAGGCTGAACGTTCCGGTCTTGTCAGCCGGGTTGTGCCGGTTGAGGAGTTGCTAGAGGAAGCCATGAAGACTGCCGAAAAGATCGCCGGTCTTTCACTGCCCTCGGTCATGATGGCCAAGGAGGCGGTCAACCGTGCCTATGAGACCACTTTGAGCGAAGGGGTCAAGTTCGAGCGCCGGCTGTTCCACTCCTCCTTCGGGACCCAGGACCAGAAGGAAGGCATGAACGCCTTTGCCGAAAAACGCCCTGCCAATTGGAAGCATCGCTAGGCTGTCAAGCGCGGTTCCTGAGAGTCGGTTTGATTCTAACGCCTTGAAGAAAAAAAGGTTTTTGGGGAAATCGCGGTTCTGGGGCCATTTTTGACGCCCCGGCCCTTCGCAAAGCCTGAAAGCCGAAGGATTTAGCCGATTTTCATCGCTTGACGGGGCTCCGGGCGGCGGCTATAACCCCGGCCTCATTGAACATGCACAGAACAACAGGTCTTTCTGATGGCCCATCATAAGTCTGCCAAAAAACGGATCCGCCAGACCGCGCGGCGTACGGAAGTAAACGGCGCTCGAGTCGGTCGCATCCGCACGTTCGTCAAGAACGTGGAAGTGGCGATCGCCGGCGGCGACAAAGCAGCTGCTGCAACTGCTTTCAAAGAAGCACAGCCGGAACTGCACCGCGGCGCCCAGGCTGGCGTTATGCACGCCAACACGGTCGGTCGGAAGCTTTCGCGTCTGAACGCACGCATTAAGGCCATGGCCTAAGTCTTCGACGTCTGCCGCGGAGATTCCGTCCGGAATTTTTGCGGTTGTCTTCAGGACAGCGACGTGACCGCGTCTCTCTTCGAGGGGCGCGGTTTTTCGTGGCCGCTTTTCTTTTTTACGGCACTGAAACTGCGCAACCTGATGCATTTTCGCTGAATCAGAGAAAAGCCGTAAAGGCTCTTACACTCCTAGAGATAGAGACGAATTGACGCGTCCGCGTATTTCACTTGGACGGCGTTGCACTTTGGTCTCTAAATATTTTCACGGACTCCGCGACCGGTTTTGAGCTAAGCTGTTGAACTTGCGCCGGATCATCTCTTCTCTCTCCTGTGACGGGCTGATCTTCTCCTTTCGGTGAGTGTGATTTTTGGGGAACACACTGTGTCTTTCAGGCAAAAAAAGTTGGCGTTCTTGATTCGATCTTGTTGCCAGAAAGCACCCTCCCGAGTACACTCCTTGACGTCAGCCGGGTTCTGGCGTGTCAATAAATTCGGCAAAATTATAAGTAATAATACCCAAGGCATTTCTTTTACATAGAATTGCTGAAGGGAAACGTGACGGCAATCGGTTCGTCAATACTTGGTGGGTGCAGGGATTATTTCTTTTTGTCCGAAGTTGAGGATAACTGGGGCGGACAAATCGACTTAAAATAAACGAATTCTGCGACGCATGACGCGCGTCTGTAGTTTTGTTGAGTGTTGGGTATTGGGTTTTGTCGAGAATTTTCTGTGCGTGGTCGCTTTATATTCCGGATTTTCGGGAACGCGTCGGCAATGAGAAATTCGGGTCAATAATTTTAAAAGTTTGGTCGGCGCAATAGTGGTCAATTCGGGGGAACGCATGGGTCGCGAGCAGGCAACTGCGCGAGTAACGGAACAGTGGGCGCGGGTACGAGGCAGATTGCGGACGGAGGTGGGTGAAGCCGCTTTCCGCAGCTGGCTGAAACCGCTGACCCTGGTTAGCGAAGCACGAAATGTGGTGCGTATGTCGGTGCCGACCCGGTTTATGCGTGACTGGGTTGCTGACAACTATGCTGAGCGGATTCATGCGCTTTGGAGCGACGAAAACGAGTCCGTGCAATCGGTTGAGATCGTTGTGCAGCCGCCGAGCCGTCCCAATCCGAAGCCGGATGGAAGGCATGATGAGGGCGGAAACTTATCCGCTGTAAACGGCAAGGGGCGAAGCAGGGCCGCAAGCTCTGCAGAGGAAGATAGCACGCGTAGCAAGCCGGATCGGAATCGGGGCGGCGTATCTATGAGCAAGTCGGCGAAGGATGATCTGGAGAAGAGCGATTCCGGTCTCTATATCGAGGCAGGACGCGCATCTGACAGGGACATTTCCGCACCGCTTGATCCGCGCTTCACCTTTGATAATTTCGTCGTCGGCAAGCCGAACGAATTGGCCTATGCCGCCGCGCGGCGCGTTGCCGAGGCCGGGAACGCCCCATTCAATCCACTGTTTTTGTATGGCGGTGTGGGGCTTGGTAAAACCCACCTGATGCATGCCATTGCCTGGCAGATCAAGACTCAGACACCCGACCGACGGATTATTTATCTTTCGGCTGAAAAGTTCATGTATCAGTTCGTGAAGGCGCTGCGGACCAAGGACACCATGTCCTTCAAGGAGCAGTTCCGCTCCGTTGATATCCTGATGATCGACGATGTTCAGTTCATCGGCGGCCGTGAGGCCACGCAGGAGGAGTTTTTCCACACCTTCAACGCGTTGGTCGACCAGAACCGTCAGGTCGTGATCTCTGCGGATAAAAGCCCCTCCGATCTTGAGGGTGTCGAGGAGCGCATGCGTTCGCGTCTGGGCTGGGGCCTTGTGGCCGATATCCACCCGACCACCTACGAATTGCGCCTGGGCATCCTGCAATCCAAGTCCGAGCAGCTCGATGTGGAAATCCCACCCAAGGTCCTTGAGTTCCTTGCACACAAGATCACGTCCAATGTGCGCGAGCTGGAAGGCGCCCTGAACCGTATTGTTGCCCATGCGACGCTGGTTGGCCGCTCGGTCACGCTCGAGACGACCCAGGACGTGTTGCACGATCTTCTGCGGGCCAATGACCGCCGGGTGACCATCGAGGAAATCCAGAAGCGCGTCGCGGAGCACTACAACGTACGCATCGCGGACATGCATTCCGCCCGCCGTGCCCGGGCCGTTGCGCGGCCGCGCCAGGTCGCCATGTATCTCTCCAAGCACCTGACATCGCGCTCTCTGCCTGAAATCGGCCGGAAATTCGGGGGACGGGACCATACGACCGTGATGCACGCGGTCCGCAAGATCGACGAGCTCAAGACGACGGATTCAAGCTTCGCCGAAGATGTCGAGTTGCTGCGGCGTATGCTCGAGGGCTAAGGCTAAATCATCTATTTATCAGTGCGTTAACCTGCAGTTTCCGGCGCTCGGGGCTGTCGTTTGACCGGCCTGGAACTGCGGTCTTTTGCAGGGGCGAACTGGCGGTCGCGGAATCTTGCTGCCGATCCGCGTCCCGACCCGCTGTTTTTTGTGCAAAATCAGCGCTTTTTGCTGCTCTAGACATTTACCTTGTGCTGTTGCGCAGTTTATACTGCCGCCCCGAGTCGCTGTAGACTTTCGGCAAGAGTCTGCAGGGGTGCGGGGTAAGTTCAAGTGCTTCCGGACAGCCTTATTTTTCAGGTTTGTCTTCGGAGGTGAATTAGACAGACAACTCTCGCCGGGAAAGACGTTTCGTAAAAATATGAAGCTGACAATCGAACGCGCCGCGCTGCTGAAGTCGCTGGCTCATGTACAGAGCGTTGTTGAACGCCGCAATACAATCCCCATCCTGTCAAACGTTCTATTGGAAGCAAGCGACGGCAAGCTCTCTTTGACCGCCACCGACATGGATCTGACCATTGTGGATGAGGTTGAGGCTGCGGTTGGCGAGCCGGGTGCGACGACTGCACCGGCCCATACCTTTTACGATATCGTGCGCAAGCTGCCGGACGGCGCGCAGGTCGAGGTGATCGCCGGTGGCGATGCTTCCCAGATGACCCTGAAGGCCGGTCGCTCGACTTTTACGCTTTCGACCCTGCCCAAGGAAGACTTCCCGGCTGGAGGCGATACGGAGCTGCCGCAGGCCTTCGCGCTTCATGCCGGTGAGCTGCGCAATCTGGTCGACCGGACCCGCTTTGCGATCTCGACTGAAGAAACGCGCTATTACCTCAACGGTATCTACGTGCACGCCACCGAGTCCGAGGGAGTGCAGGTTCTGCGCGCGGTCGCGACCGACGGTCACCGTCTGGCCCGCTTTGAAATGCCGTTGCCCGATGGCGCCGCGAGCATGCCTGGCGTCATCGTACCGCGGAAGACCGTTGGCGAATTGCGCAAGCTGATCGACGAACGTGACGAGGCTATCGAGATCGCGCTTTCCGATACCAAGATCCGTTTTGCCTTTGGTCCGACGGTTCTGACCTCGAAACTGATCGATGGCACCTTCCCGGACTACGAGCGGGTGATTCCCTCGAACAATGACAAGATGCTGGAAGTCGACTGCAAGGCCTTTGCACAGGCGGTCGATCGTGTTTCGACCATTTCCTCCGAGAAATCACGTGCCGTGAAAATGGCGCTGAATTCCGTTGCCATGACGCTCTCGGCGACGAGTCCGGAAAACGGCAGCGCGGTCGAGGAGATCGAAGTCGACTACGGCGGCGAGGCCATCGAGATCGGGTTCAATTCCCGTTACCTCCTGGACATTGCCATGCAGATCGAAGGCGACAGTGCCGTCTTCGCCATGGCAGACGCCGCATCACCGACGATCGTGCAGGACGTCAAGGACGCGAGCGCCCTTTACGTCCTTATGCCGATGCGTGTCTGATCTTCGGGACCTTGTTCCGGGTCATGAGTTGCTTGGTCCGGAACAGGAAGTCTGCCCGCTGGCGGCAAAGCTGTTGATCGCATGACGATCGTCAATCAGAAGGATCATATGGCCTCTGACCTGGCCCCTAATTTGGCCCCGAAGTTTTTGCAGGACCCGGCACCGGCGACCGCTGATGATGCCGTGGATTCTGCCTGGAGTCCTTCTGCGGCCTCGTCTTCCGGTCAGGGGGCTTTGACGGCTGCCATGACGACCAGCAGACTTTCCATTTCCCGTTTGGTGCTGACCCACTTTCGCAGCTACGAAGCCGCCACGCTTGAGATCGCGTCGGGTCCGGTGATTCTGACCGGCTCCAACGGTGCGGGGAAGACAAACCTGCTGGAGGCGGTGTCGTTTCTTTCTCCCGGGCGGGGACTGCGCGGCGCAAAGCTGACTGAGATTGCGCGGCGGACGCCGGGACAGGTTGGCGCCACCACGGGGATGGATGATCCCGGGTCGGCGAACTGGGCTGTTGCGGCCGAGATCGAAACGCCGGATGGGCAACGCGCGCTGGGCACCGGCCGGGACGCGGCGAGCGGAAGCAATGGCTCCGCCCGCGAACGCCGCCTGATCAAGATCGATGGAGAGTTTGTCCGCGGGCAGCAGGCCCTGAGCGAGATTCTATCGGTTGTCTGGTTGACGCCGCAGATGGATGGTTTGTTCCGTGAGTCCGCCTCCGGACGGCGGCGCTTTCTGGATCGCCTGACCTATGGCTTCGACCCGGAACATGCCGGACGGATTTCCGCCTATGAGCATGCCATGCGCGAGCGCTCCCGGCTGCTCAAGAGCGGCCGGAACGATGCGACCTGGGTGGCGTCTCTTGAGGACACCATGGCACGTTACGGTGTCGCCATTGCCGCGGCCCGGGCTGCTTTTCTTGAGCGCCTGGCGCGTTCCGGCGCTGCGGCGGTAAGCGCTTTTCCGCAGGCCGGACTGGCGCTGGCAGGTGATCTGGAAGCACAGCTCGAATCCCGACCGGCGCTGGCTGTGGAAGACGAAATGCGGGACCGCCTCGCGGCTGCGCGCGGGCGGGATGCCGAAACCGGCGGCGCGTCGATCGGACCGCATCGCAGCGATCTGGTTGTGCACCATGTTGCCAAGGACATGCCGGCGGCGCTCTGTTCCACAGGTGAGCAGAAGGCCTTGCTGATCTCCATGGTTCTGGCCCATGCGCGGCTGGTAACCCTGGATCGGGGCGCGCCCCCGCTACTGCTGCTGGACGAAGTGGCGGCCCATTTGGATGCGGCCCGGCGCGGGGCTTTATACGATGAAATTTTAGCACTGGGGGCACAGGCCTGGCTGACGGGAACCGAAACATCGGTCTTCCTGGAACTCGCCGATTGCGCCCAGTTCTTCAAAGTCCAGGACGGTGGGGTCGCACCCTGCGATGCGCCGCTGGACGAATAAGTGAAAGTTGAGAGATATGACGCAAAGCGGTGACAACGAAATCACTGGTGAAGATGCCGAGTATGGCGCGGATTCCATCAAGGTGCTCCGCGGCCTGGAGGCTGTGCGCAAGCGTCCCGGCATGTATATCGGCGATACCGATGACGGGTCGGGCCTGCATCATATGGTCTACGAGGTGGTCGACAATTCCATCGACGAAGCCCTGGCAGGTCATTGCGATACCGTCGGCGTGATTCTTAACGGCGATGGCTCCGTCTCGGTGCAGGATAACGGTCGGGGTATCCCGGTCGATATTCATCCCGAAGAAGGCGTCTCCGCAGCCGAAGTCATCATGACCCAGCTCCACGCCGGCGGAAAGTTCGATCAGAACTCCTACAAGGTCTCCGGTGGTTTGCACGGCGTGGGTGTTTCCGTGGTCAATGCTTTGTCCGAATGGCTTGAACTGACGGTCTGGCGCGGCGGCAAAGAGCACAAGATGCGCTTTGAGCACGGCGATGCGGTGGCGCCGCTTGAGGTGACCGACGAGAACTCGGATCGCAACGGGACGCGGATTACCTTCTTCCCCTCGAGCGAAACCTTCACCATGACCGAGTTCGATCTGCCGACGCTTGAGCACCGCTTGCGCGAACTGGCTTTCCTGAACTCCGGCGTGCGTCTGAAGCTGACCGACAATCGTCATGCGGAACCCATTGAGCATGATCTGCATTACGAGGGTGGTCTGGAAGCTTTCGTGAGCTATCTCGATCGCACCAAGACGCCCTTGTTCGAGCCGCCTGTCGTCATGATGTCGGAAAAGGACGGGATCACGGTTGAGGTCGCTCTGCAGTGGACCGACAGCTACCACGAGAATGTTCTCTGCTTTACCAACAATATTCCGCAGCGCGACGGCGGGACCCATCTGGCCGGTTTCCGGGCGGGTCTGACGCGACAGATCAATGCCTACGCGACCTCCTCCGGGATCGCGAAAAAGGAAAAGGTCAACCTGACCGGTGACGATTCCCGAGAGGGTCTGACCTGCGTGCTCTCGGTGAAGGTCCCCGATCCGAAGTTCTCCAGTCAGACCAAGGATAAGCTGGTTTCCTCCGAGGTCCGTCCGATCGTCGAGAGTGCGGTCAACGACCGTCTGAGCCAATATTTCGAAGAGCATCCCCAGGAAGCCAAGCGGATTGTCTCGAAAGTGGTCGAGGCCGCCGCGGCCCGTGAAGCCGCCCGCAAGGCGCGCGAGCTGACCCGGCGCAAGGGGGCGCTCGATATCGCCTCCCTGCCCGGCAAGTTGGCCGACTGTCAGGAACGCGATCCGGCGCTCTCCGAAATCTTTATTGTCGAGGGTGATTCCGCTGGTGGCTCCGCCAAACAGGGCCGTGACCGGAAGTTTCAGGCAATCCTGCCGTTGCGCGGAAAGATCCTCAACGTCGAGCGCGCACGCTTTGACAAGATGCTGGGCTCCCAGGAGATCGGAACTCTGATCACCGCGCTGGGCACCGGGATCGGCCGCGACGAGTTCAACATCGACAAGCTGCGCTATCACAAGATCATCATCATGACTGACGCCGACGTCGACGGAAGTCATATCCGTACCCTTCTGCTGACGTTCTTTTACCGGCAGATGAGCGAAATTATCGAACGCGGGCATCTCTACATCGCCCAGCCGCCGCTGTACGGTGCCAAAAAGGGCGATTCCCTGCGGTACCTGAAAGATGATCGCGAGCTGGAAAGCCACCTGATCGAAAGCGGCGCGCGCGGTTGTACATTGGTCGCCGGGAACGGCACACAGATTGCGGGCGCGGATCTCGAGGCTCTGGTCAAGCGTGCCGTCCAGGCCAAGAATCTGATGGAACCGTTGATCCGCAAGGTCGGCAACCGTCTGATCTTGGAACAGGCGGCAATTGCAGGCGCTCTGAGTCTGTCGCTTGCTGAAGACAATGAGGCGGCTGCGGCTGCTGCGGCAGGTGTGGCGGGCCGTCTTGATGCTCTGGCGCTCGACCTGGAGCGTGGCTGGCAGGGTAATGCTGCCGAAGACGGCGGGCTGGTGTTCAGCCGCATGCTGCGCGGTCTGACCGAGCGCCGCGTGATCGATGCGCCGGTTCTGCGGTCGGTCGAAGCGCGGCATCTGGACGATATGGCGACGGAACTCTTTGAAGTTTACGAGACGGCATGCGTGCTTAAAGCCAAGGATCGTGAGTATCCGATTGCCGGTCCGCTCAGCCTGGTGGATGCGATTTTCGAGATTGGCCGCAAGGGCGTGAAGTTCTCGCGCTATAAAGGACTGGGTGAAATGAACCCCGAGCAACTTTGGGAAACCACGCTCGACCCCAACGTGCGTGCGCTCTTGCAGGTTAAGATTGCACACAGCGACGATGCGTCGGATATCTTCTCGACCCTGATGGGCGATGTCGTCGAGCCACGCCGCGATTTCATCCAAACTCACGCGCTTGAGGTTGCAAACCTTGACGTATGACGCACTTTCTGGTTGATATGAGGCGAGACAGACAGGATCTGTACAACCTCCTATGATTGGATGATCACAAACAGGTTGTTTTTACCATAAGGTTCAACTTATCGTAGGGTAACGAGGCACGCCGTCGTTTTCGGTGTAGCCACAACTGAAAATACGAAAGCAAAGGGAACGGCGAAAAACGATGGCAAGTGAAAAGGATGCACATATTGGCAGACGACTCTTGCAGGCCCGTGTTTCGAAAGGCTTGAGTCAGGATGACCTCGGTTCCATGGTTGGGGTGAGCTTTCAACAAATTCAGAAGTATGAAAAAGGGTTGAACCGGATAGGTAGCGGTCGGCTCTGGGATCTCAGCGTCGCGCTGAGTGTTCCCATCGCGTACTTTTTCGAGGGATTGGCTGATCGGGGCAAGACGGCGACGTCAGCTTCAGAGTTGGCAGATACCAGAGTGACGCATAGTATGGTCGAAGTGGCCCGTGCGTTCGGCGCGATTGAAGATACCAATGTTAAATCTTCATTCCTGCGGCTGCTGAAGGCAACCAGCGGAAAAGTATGACGCGGTTCATCGCTCTTATTTGTTTCGCCATATGAACCCATGGCGAGTGAGCCTGGGATAGCGTTATGTTTGGTGACTGGTGGATAGACGATATGGGGAAGTGGCGGGCAGCTGAGCTGCCCGGCCAGGGGACTGATTCTGCCCTCCCAATCGGGTCCGACATGCTTGACCAGCACACAGCGTATCGCCAGCTCGGCCTTGTAAAAGCGCTCCTCACGCCGACGACGATCACCTTCCGGTGGGACATTTGGCATGCCTCTCCGGAAGCGATCGACTCCATGATTGAATTCCTGGAAATCGATAAGCAACCACGGCGGATTGTGCTCGATTTCTTTTATGGCGGCTGGATCACCGAGACCTTTTATGCACCTGCTGCAGCGATCGAGAGAATTCGCCAGACCTCGCTGTATCGATCTATAGAGTTCGTCGATACAACCTTTATTCACGAACAGAGTTTCGACAGGATCGAGCGCAGCGCGCCGGTCATAAAGCACGGGTTCGAATACCTAAGTAGTGTAAAGCATCTCTACGACATGAAAGACGAGAAGTCATTTAAGGCGCTTTATTCGAAGCTCCTTGTGTACTCGGAGAGTCGTGTCGACGGGTTGTTTATCCGACTTCACTTCGGTGGGAACTCTGCCTTCGCACGGATGGTCTACGGCTCTGATCAGGGTTTGGCGGTCAAGCCCGGTATCGTTGATGCTTTACCTGCCAATCGTCATGGCAAGACGGTTTCACCAGCATACAGCAGAGTGCTGCATGAGCGTGAGCCGCGACTTCACCATGTCAGGGCGTTGTTCAAGAAGGATGGTAAGGAGCCCATTTGGGCCCCTTACCAACGACTGCTCTATCCTAGCACGCTGTCTGATGGAACACCTGTTGTGGTTTGCCTGTCGGAAATAACTCACGATGTTGATATTCCGTTTCTGCAGCCTGATAGGCGTGTGACGGCGCTTGGATAAGGTGCGCTAACTCGCGTCCGGACATCCACATGATCCACGAGTCGATCGGTCGATTGTACTTCGTTTTCTTCCAGTAGGTTCCGCGTGGCTGCACATAGCGGTAGCCGTATTGTTGCGGCAATCCCCGATCGATGAGCCATTGTTGCCCGAGACCCCACATGTAGTTGGGAGCCCACTTTGCATGTGCGAGCGCCAGGACGAGGCGTGGCAGGATAGAGGCGAGACCTTGTCCCCTGTATCCGCTGTTGCCACCGCGAAGCCAGATTTCACCGTGGTAGCAGACTTTGCCGGTTATCTCTTTGGCCGCGGGAGCCTGACAGAAACCGGTATCTTCCGAGGGTGGTAAAGTCGAGGGTTCGGCAACGCACTTGGTCAGGCTGTCAATGTCGCGCGCAAGATTCGTTCCTGTCAGGTCATCGCAACGTGCAGCTTGAACATGGACAATTTCTCCATCGGAATTGGTGCCTCGGATCCAAAAGGCACGACCCTCGGAAACGTCTCTTACCGCAGGGTCGAACAACACAGATGGTTCGGGCTTGCCGGGCAGCTTTTTCCATATTTTCCAGAGGTAATCGAAGTCGCTGCGAACAGATAGCGTGATGCCTTTGGATTTTGCATAGGAGTCGATGTCTGAGATATACCTGGCGAGTTGCAGGTGGTCGGCTTGCTGAGTCATAACTTTTTTCCTTTTCGGCTCTAGGTCGTTATTTTCCCTGGTGACGGCGTCTCTCACAGGCGCCTCGGTCCGCCGGAGTCGGCGGGAATACGTCTAATACGTGCATAGAATTTTGAAGGTTGCTTACTATTTGGCGACCCGTACGATCGTTTAATTGTATGATCGCAAATAATCTGGTCGAGCCATGGCCTTAAAAGAGCCATATTTTCCGGCTTCAAAGGTGCCGACAGAACCGTGGTGCAGGGTTTTGAGGGCCCTGGGACGCGATGGTTCCTGATTGATATAATCAAGGATGTGAATCATCGTCTTAACAATTCGTTAAGACTTCGAGCGGTTCATTTGTCTCAAATTGAAACGATCAAACTCCTGAGCGAGTTCGTCCTTGACGGACAGCGTCCAGAGTGTGAATCGTCTTCTGGAACTATGTTTACAGGTTGCGTTGCTGTAAGCTCTTCAGCCATGCGCGAGATAGCGGAAAAACTGTGACAAAACCCAAGACCAGTCGTAAATCCCAGCGCGCGAAACCTTCCGGGAAGAACACCAAAGCGAGCGGAAAGACGCCGGCGCGCCGAGGCAGTAAAAAGACCGCGCGCCGCAAGACCTCGCGGCACTGGGGCCTGCGCCTGGCGTCCTGGGGACTTGTGCTGTCGATCTGGGCGGGCGTTATCCTTGCCGGTGTGGTCGGCTGGTATGCCTATGATTTGCCCGATGTGGACTCCATTGAGCAGATGACCCGCCGCCCCTCGATCCGCCTGGTGTCGGCGGACGGCGTTCAACTGGCGTCCTACGGCGATTTTTACGGCGAGCCGATTACGGTCGAAAAAATGCCACCGCATCTCCCGCGAGCTATCCTCGCCATCGAAGACCGGCGGTTTTACGACCATTTCGGCATCGATGTCCTGGGGATCGCGCGTGCCATGGTGACGAATATCCGCGTCGGCCGTTTCGTGCAGGGCGGCTCAACCATTACCCAGCAGCTTGCGAAGAATCTGTTTCTCTCACCGGACCGAACGCTGAAGCGTAAGATCCAGGAGGCTCTGCTCGCCATTCGCCTAGAGCAACGCTTCACCAAGGATCAGATCCTGTCGCTTTATATGAACCGGGTGTTTCTGGGAACCGGCAGCTTTGGCTTCGATGCCGCCGCGCGGCAATACTTCGGGAAGCCCGCACGAGACGTGACGCTTTACGAGGCCGCGCTGCTCGCCGGTCTTCTCAAGGCACCCTCGCGTTATAACCCCGCGCGGGATCAGGCGCGGGCCGACACCCGTACAGCGCTGGTCATCGGCGCGATGGTCGACGCCGAATACATCTCCGAGGCGCAGGCCAAGCAGGCTCTGACAACAAAGGCCCGCGGCCGGCCCCGCGCCGGACGGCAGGCCCGTTACTTCGCTGACTGGATCATGCGCCAGATTGAGGGCTACGTCGGGGCGGTCGATGACGATCTGACGATCATCACCACACTGAACGCTCACACCCAAAAGGTTGCCGAGCGGGAACTGGTCGCGATGCTGGAGAAAGAAGGCGCATCAAGCTCCGTGGAACAGGGGGCCGTTATCGTATTGTCCCCGAACGGGGCTATCCGGGCCATGGTCGGCGGCAAGAACTATGTTTCGAGCCAGTTTAACCGGGCGACACAGGCGCTGCGGCAGCCGGGATCGGCTTTCAAACCCTTCGTCTTTCTCGCGGGCCTCGAGCAGGGCCTGACTCCTGACACCCGCATGACCGATGCGCCGTTACGGATCAAAGGCTGGGCACCGCGCAATTATGGCGGTCGGTATTATGGCGATGTGACTTTGCGGGAGGCCATGGCCCGTTCGATGAATTCGGTGGCTGTGCAGGTCTCTGAACGCAGCGGGCGGGAGAATGTGGCCGAAGTTGCCCGGCGCCTGGGAATCTCTTCGAAACTCGATGCTTCCGCGAGTATTGCGCTCGGGACCTCTGAAGTGACCCTCCTGGATTTGACGGGGGCCTATGCGGCCTTTGCCAACGGTGGGCGTGGCGTCTGGCCCTACGGGATCGAGGAGGTGCGGGGCCGGGGTGGAAAACTGCTCTTCCGCCGGGATGGCACCGGGACCGGTCGTGTTGTCGCCAAAGACCGACTTCTCATGATGAATGACATGCTGTCGTCAGTGGTGTCCTGGGGGACCGGCAAGGCGGCGCAACTTGACCGCCGTGCGGCAGGCAAAACCGGTACAAGTCAGGATTTTCGCGACGCCTGGTTCGTTGGTTACACGGGTGAACTGGTGACCGGGGTCTGGTTCGGCAATGACAACGGCGCGCCTATGAAAAAGGTCACTGGCGGGAGCCTACCGGCACAGCTCTGGCAGCACGTCATGGCGAGCGCTCTCGAGGGGGTCACCCCGCAGGCGGTGCCGGGTGTTGGTCCGACCACGCCACCTGGCGATGCGATCGCAGCCGTGGGAACCACAGCGGAGACGAGCAACGAGGCGGCCGACGATGAAGAGAGCGGCGGTTTCATTGGCAACATTTTGCGCAAGCTCGGCGTTTCCGAGAGTCGGGAAAGCCCTGAACGGAAGCGGAACTGGGATCCCTTTAAGAACGACCGGGATCGTTAAGGGCCTCAATCCGGCCTGCGGTCTCTTTGGTTCTTGGCAGCACCAGCAACAGAAAGCTTAGAAACGCGGCGATTGCGACAAGGGCCAGGGCCGCCATCATGCCCAGACTGCCATCGTTGCTGTTGTGTCCGACCGCGATGCCGACGGCCGCTGCGACAGTCATCTGGGTAAAGCCCATAAAGGCCGACGCTGTTCCTGCCATTTGAGGAAATGGCCCGATCGCACCTGCCATTGCATTCGGCATTGTCAGGCCGGTTCCGATGAGAAAGACGATGGTCGGAATCAGTATGGAGGCGATGGAAAGTTGCCCACAGAGGGCAAGAACCAATCCGGATATCCCGCCCGCGCACTTGAAGAGCGTACCGATGAAAATCATCCGGTTGATACCGAGAGTCCGGGTGAAGCGCCCCGAAGCAAAGGTTCCGATCATGTAGCCGATTACGACCGCGGCAAAACAGAGTCCGTAGTCGCTTGGTGACAGCCCCATGGTATTGATCAGGACGAAGGCCGAGCCGGAGATGAAAGAGAAAATGCCGGCATAAGAAAAGGTGCTCAGTAAGACGTAGCCCATATACAAAGGGTTGCGCGCCAGAAGCAGGTAGTTGGTGATGAGCTTGCCCGGCTGAGTTGCGCTGAGATTTAACTGATTGTTGGTCTCGGGCAGCAGCGCCCAGATCCCTGCAAGGGAGATAACGCCGAAGATCCCAAGGGCAACGAAGTTCGCGCGCCAGCCAAACCCGGTTTCCAGATACCCGCCGATAATCGGCCCGATTGCAGGGGCCAGAGCCATGGCCAGCGCCATGTAGGACAGGACCCTTGCGGAGCGGTCCCGGCCGAAAACATCGCGCACCACGGCACGCCCGACCACCGGGCCTGCGCAGGCCCCGAGAGCCTGTACAAAGCGTGCGCCGATCAACCATTCAATGGATTCTGCCAATCCGCAAGCCACTGTGGCGGCGAGATAAATCAACAGGGCGACCAGCAAGACCGGACGTCTGCCATAGCGATCCGACAGCGGGCCATAGATAAGCTGACTGACGGCAAAACCGATCAGGAAAACCGAGAGGGTCAGCTGAACCCCGGAAGTATCCGTTGCCAGATCAATTCCGATGGAGGGAAGCGAGGGAAGATAAAGGTCTGTAGAGATCGGCCCCAGTGCCACGACCATCGTGAGGAAGGCAATAACAGAGAGCTGTTCCGCGCGTTGGTGCTGCGAAGCGGTGGACATGGATCTTAAATCTCGGAAAGAGTGGATCTTTACGACTTAATTGTACCAGCGGTTATAGTCGTTCAAGTACGTTAACGAAAGCGCCGCGAGAAATAAAATTCGATTTGCAACGTTTGCGGGCGGCAAACCCGCGTTGTCAGGCGTTTGACGTGAGACCCGGAGCGAGAATTTTGCACTTGGATTTGGTGCAGGTACCATGGTTCGCTGTAGTTTTCCGCTTGTCTTTCACTACAAAATCAACGCCGTTAGAAACCAGTCGGAGTTTGAAGTTTTCTCACTCTCAGGTCTTAGACGCGTTCCCAGCCCGAGGACAGTGATCGCATGCTCGATTTGCTTATTTTTGTACCTGCCTGTTTCGCCCTGAATCTATCCTTCGGTCCGAGCAATCTTCTGGCCCTTACGCACGCCGCTGAGAAGGGGGTCGTGTTCGCGGTCGCGGCAGCGATGGGAAGGCTGCTGGTATTCATCCCGATGATTGCGATCAGCGCCTTGGGCCTTGGGATCCTTCTGACCGCATCGTCACTTGTATTCACAGCGGCTAAAATCGCTGGCGCATGTTACCTGATCTGGTTGGGGTGGAAGCTTTGGCAGTCCTCGACTGCCATGACGGCCGGCGGTTTGCCGCAGACCTCTATGCGCTTGAGCCAGGCTTTCAGGCGCGAAGGGCTTGTCGCGATAGGGAATCCAAAGGCGATCCTCATTTTTGCGGCTTTTTTTCCGCAGTTCGTCGTGGTCGACGCCTATTTCGAGAGTTATGCCCTGCTCAGCGCGATCTTTATTGCCCTCGAAGCAATCGCAATTTCGCTCTACGCAACCGCGGGCGCATTGGCTGCGCGAACAGCGGCGTTAAAGCTGCATTGGTTTCAGCGTGCCTCTGGTGTCGGTATGATGCTGTTCGGAGGATTGTTGTTGTTCGCCAGACGCCCGACCTGATCAGGACCTTTTGGGCTTTGAGCAGGCTGTACCCGCGAGACGCGGACATTATCAGTCCTTAATCTGCCGGGGATCCTGCGCCCTTCATTCGGGGTGCCTCGACCTATTAATGAAAACGTTTTCATCGCGACTGTAACAATCAGCCGTATCGTAGCAGCTGGTTACCGTTGTTGCTGAGCCAAGTCTTTGCCTGTCCAACATTTTCCGTCATCTGCCGGGTCAAATGCCAGAAGGCCGGACCATGATTCATCTCGCGCAGGTGGGCTACTTCGTGGGCGACGACGTAATCCAACACCAGTTCGGGCGCAAAAATCAGGCGCCAGGAAAAGTTGAGATTGCCGTTTGAGCTGCAGCTGCCCCAGCGGCTGGTGGTGTCGCGGATCGAGATGCGGGCTATCTGCAGGTTTTGCGTCTTGGCCTTTGATCTGGCGCGCTGGGTGATTTCCCGGCGCGCTTCGGATTTCAGATAGTCTGTGACCCGGCGCGAGAGGTGTTCGGCAAAGCCGGAAACCCAGATAACATCGTCCTCCTGCCACACCCCCCGGCGGGTTTCTGGGGCATGGCGGATTCTGTGGGGCTGTCCAAGAACCGGGATGATGCCGCCGTCGCATAAGGCGACCCGGCCCGGCTGATCGGCAAGCCGTTTCAGGATCCAGCCGCGGTTCCGCTCGGCAAAGGCAAGGCCCTCTTTCAGCGGGGTGCGTTCGGGCAGGACGAGTCTGACACCCAGGCCATCAGGCGTGAGGCGCAGAGTTATCCGGCGCGCACGGGCGTGGCGGCGGATCTCAAGTGGAATCTGCCGCTCGTCAAACCGCAACATCTGGGGGTCGATGACATTCTGCATCACCTATTTTGTATATCGCCTGGTGTTTAACAGGGCAAGAGGCAGACAGATTTTAAGGCTGTACAGGCAGGAGCTCCGTCATAACTGCTTCCTGAGCCAGCAGCGCGGTTTTCCTGTCCGGTCCCCAGCGGTATCCGCCCAAGGTGCCATCCTCGCGGATCACCCGGTGACAGGGAACCAGAAGTGCGACGGGGTTGCGGGCACAGGCGTTGGCGACGGCGCGCTGGCTCTTGCTCAATCCCATGGCTTCGGCGACTTCGGAGTAGCTGCGGGTTTCTCCCAGGGGAATGGCCAAAAGTTCCTGCCAGACCCTGCGTTGGAACGCCGTTGCCTGCACGTCAAAGGGAAGGTCGATCCAGGGTACCTCGCCGGCCAGATAGTTCGCGACGCTCTCAACGGCCGGGCCGATCCGCGCATCATCACGGAAGATCTCCTCGGCCTTGGGGAACTCCTTGTGAACCTCTTCTTCAAGGACGTTGTCGCACTCGCCCAGACAGACGAAGCAGATCCCCTTTTGCGTGGCGGCGACCAGCAGCCGCCCGTGCAGGGAGGTGATGATGCTGAAAGCGATTCTGGCCCCGGCCCCGCCTTTGGCATAGGAGGCGGGAGTCATCCCAAGCTGGCGTTGCGCCGTTTCATAGACACGGCTTGAAGATCCGTAACCCGCACCGTAGGTCGCGCCAGCCACGGACTCGCCGTTCTTCAAGGCCTCCCGAAAGCTTTTGCTCCGCCGGGCCGCAGCATAGTCGCGCGGGCTCAGGCCCATGATCTTTTTGAAAAGGCGCTGAAAATGCCAAGGGCTCAGGCGGACCTCGCGTGCCAGGTCGTCGAGCGTGATCCGTTCATCTGCCCGGGCTTCGATGTAGGCGCAGGCGTCACGGACCATGGCGATCTGAGCGTTGCTGGGAGATGTCGCCATTCAGGCTCCTGTTGCGATTGCGTCGTTCATCACACCTCCAGCTTTAGATCGGCGAGGAGTTGGGATCTATCCGAAGTTTGCGCAAATTTATGCCGCGGGCTGATCGTCTTCAGCTTCGGTTTTACAAACTATACGCGGATGAGACAGCCATGTTTGCGAAATCTGCCCTGCTCGCACCCATCGCTGTGACCTCAGGCTCAAGTGCTCTTTTTAAAGGCCCGACCATAATGCAGGGCTTAGTGACCGGCATGCTCCTGATCTCGAACGTAAATTTTGAAGCCCGGCGGTTTCAGGAAACCGCAAAACGCTCTAATTCGCGTGATTTGCAAAAAAACGGTAATATTTTCGTAACAGAAGGGTTAACATTCGGAAATGAAAACGTTAACAAGCTTGTAACAAAACAAACATGACCCGTCGTTAGGGTCGCGCGATCCGAAACACCGCCAAACGGCGGCAGTCACGGCGCATTCTCTAGGGAGACACTAAATGAAACTGAAACAGCATATCATCGCGCTTGCAGCAGCAGCCGTGGTCGGCGGATCTGCGAGCGCCAGCTTTGCAGCAACCGAGATCCAGTGGTGGCACGCGATGGGTGGACGTCTGGGCGAAGTTGTTGGCGAAATTGCTGACAAGTACAACGCCAGTCAGTCCGAATACAAACTGGTCGCCACCTACAAGGGCGGCTACGAAGACACCATGACAGCCGGCATCGCCGCATTCCGCGCCAAGAACGCACCGCACATCATCCAGGTCTTCGATGCGGGCGCAGCAACGATCATCAACGCCAAGGGCGCGGTCTATCCTGTCGCCGACCTCATGAAGGATCATGGCGCTGGCTTCAACAGCGCGGATTACATCTCCGGTGTGCGGTACTTCTATGCCGATTCCGACGACAAGATGATCGGCTTGCCGTTCAACAGCTCCACGCCGCTGCTCTATTACAACAAGGCCGCCCTGGCGAAAGCCGGTGTCGAAGCACCGAAGACCTGGGAAGAGTTCGAGGCCATTGCGCCGAAGCTCAAAGAGGCTGGTTATCAGGCGCTCGCACAGAGCCACAGCCCCTGGATTTTCTCAGAGAATTTCCACAGCCGTCATAACATTCAGCTGGCGTCCGCCAACAACGGTTACGACAGCACCGATGCCAAGATCATGTACAACAACGAGCACATGATCATGCACTGGACCAAGGTTAAAGAGTGGCTGGACAACGGCTATTACGGCTACTACGGCAAGGCCTGGGGCGACAATCAGGATGCCTTCGTTCAGGGCAAAGTCGCCATGTGGCTCGGATCCTCGGGTTCCTTCGGCGGTCTGAAGAAGAGTGCTGATTTTGAGTTCGGCACGACTTACCTGCCTTACTGGAAAAGCATCATCGATGAGCCCAAGGGCACCTTCATTGGCGGCGCAGCTCTCTTTTCCTTCGTCGGCCATGACGAAGAAGAGTACAAAGGCGTTGCGGACTTCTTCGAGTTCCTGACCAGCCCTGAGTCCCAGTTCTCCTGGCACAAAGAGACCGGTTACGTTCCGATCACCACAGCTGCTTATGATCTGGCGAAGACCGAGGGTTACTACAAAGACACTCCTGACGCCGAGGTCGGCATCCTGCAGCTCAGCCAGCCTGGCGGCGAATGGACCAAGGGTTATCGTCTCGGCTACTACGTGCAGATCCGCGAAGCCATGTACAAAGCCTACGAAAACATCCTGACCGGCAACAGCTCCGTTGAGGACGCTTTCGCCGATATGGAGAAGGAAAGTAACGTTCTTCTTGAGCGTTTCCACGACACCTACAACTAATTTTAGGTGTGTGCAGGCGGCGGGTTTCGGCCCGTCGCCTGTTTGCCTGTCCGCTTCTCCGATAGGATATTTGTACCATGAAAAGGGTGCAGTTCGAACGCAGCACGGTGCCGTACTTCTTCGTTGCACCTCAGATCGCGATCATCGCGGTCTTTTTCCTTTGGCCTGCGGCGCAGGCAATATACCAGTCCTTCCTGCTTGAGGACGCCTTTGGCCTGTCCTCGCAGTTTGTCTGGTTCCGGAACTACGAAGACACGATCCTGAATTTTGCCTGGCTGCAGTCCGCCGGCTTTACGGTGGTCTTCTCCGCAGCCGTGACCCTTGGGTCGCTTTCGATCGCATTGTTGCTGGCGGTTAAGGCGAACGAGGTCCTGCACGGCTCGAGCAGCTATAAAACCATGCTGATGTGGGCCTATGCGGTGGCGCCACCGGTGGCCGGACTGATGGGCAACCTGATGTTCAATCCCTTCATCGGCGACCTCTACACCGCGATGAATGTTCTGGGTTGGGACTTCAACCAGAAGCTCGACGCCTTCGATGCCGGTTTCGTTGTGATCCTGATCTCGGTCTGGAAACAGGTCAGCGTGAATTTCATCTTCTTCCTCTCGGGACTGCAGGGTATTTCCAAGGGCGTTATGGAGGCCGCGACACTGGATTGCCGCTCACCCACCAAGCGCTTCTGGACCATCACCTTCCCGCTGCTGGCGCCGACGACCTTCTTCCTGATGGTGATCAACATCACCTACGCCTTTTTCGAGACCTTCGGCATTATCGACACCACGACCCGTGGCGCGCCCGGCGGGGCGACCAATACACTGGTCTATAAGGTCTACACCGATGGTTTCCTCGGCGCCGATCTGGGCGGCAGTTCCGCGCAGTCGGTTATTCTCATGCTCATGGTTCTGGCACTGACCGTGTTCCAGTTTCGCTTTATCGAGCGAAAAGTTCACTATTAGGCGCGGGGGAGCTTCGAATAATGAACAACAGCTTTTTGCATAGATTTTCGACCCACGGAATTCTGATCCTGGGCACCATCTTTATGTCGGCCCCGGTCTGGATCGCCTTCATGTCCTCCACCCACTCCGCGGATACGCTCTTCCGGGAAGGGTTGCAGTACTGGTTCGGTGGAAACTTCTTTGAAACCTACTACGAAGTCCTCTTCGTTGAAGGTGGTGTGATGAAGAAGGTAACGGCGCTGGAAATGCTCGGGAACTCGATGATCCTGGGCCTGGGGTTTGCCATCGGCAAGGTGGTGATCTCCATGTCGGCAGCCTATGCCATCGTCTACTTCCGCTTTCGTCTGGCGACGCCGTTGTTCTGGGTGATTTTCCTGACCCTGCTGCTGCCGCTGGAGGTGCGGATTGTGCCTTCGTATGAAGTTGTCGCGGGTCTTGGGTTGCTCAACACCCATACCGGCCTGATCGTGCCGTTGATTGCTTCGGCGACCGGCACCTTTTTCTTCCGCCAGTATTTTAAGTCGGTTCCAGAAGAGTTGCTGGAGGCCGCGCGCCTGGATAATGCCGGACCGATGCGCTTCCTGATCGACGTTCTTGTGCCGCTTTCCAAGACCATGATCGCGGCGATCATGATCATCATGTTTGTGGTTGGCTGGAATCAGTATCTCTGGCCGCTGATGATGACCACGGAAGAAAACAGCTACACCATCGTGATCGGTATCAAGCAGATCTATCAGGTGTTGTCAGAAGGGGGCGAGCTGCCTCAATTCCAAAAGGCCTTCGCGCTGACTATTCTCGCGGTGCTGCCGCCGGTGGTCGTGGTGTTGGTGTTTCAAAGCTGGTTCGTTAAAGGCCTGGTGGAAAGCGAGAAATAAACGATGTCTACCTTAACTCTCTCGGGTATCAACAAGCGCTACGACAATGGGGCCCATGCGGTTCGTGGCGTCGATATGGATATTTCGGACGGTGAGCTGATCGTCTTTGTCGGCCCCAGTGGTTGCGGGAAATCCACGCTGTTGCGCATGGTCGCCGGATTGGAGGCGATCACCGAAGGCGAAATGAAAATCGACGGCACGCGCATCAATGAGATTTCGCCGGCGGATCGTGATGTCGCCATGGTGTTTCAGAACTACGCGCTTTATCCGCATATGTCGGTCTTTCGCAATATGGCCTACGGCTTGAGCAATCGCGGTATGGCGAAAAGCGATATCGAGGCCAAGGTCCGCGAGACCGCCAGGATGCTGCGGATCGAGGATTATCTGGAGCGCAAACCGGCTCAGCTCTCCGGTGGTCAGCGGCAGCGTGTCGCCATGGGTCGCGCCATCGTGCGCAGCCCGAAGCTCTTTCTGTTCGACGAGCCGCTGAGTAACCTGGATGCCAAGCTGCGGGTGCAGATGCGCATTGAGATCAAGCGCCTGCAGCGGGAATTGGGTGTGACCTCGATCTATGTGACCCACGACCAGACCGAAGCCATGACCCTGGCCGACCGGCTGGCGGTGATCAACGAGGGCAAGGTCGAGCAGATGGGCTCGCCCATGGATCTCTACAGTGACCCCAAGACGCTCTTTGTTGCCTCCTTCATCGGCTCACCGCACATCAATCTTCTGCCCGCGCGTTTCGAAAACGGAGAATTGCAGGTGGGGGCGACGACCATGCCTGGCTTCGAAGCCTTGCCTGAAGGCGTGCCTTTGATGTTGGGGGTTCGACCGGAACACATTGCGCAGCACCCGGAAGGGGCGTTTGAGATTTCAGTCGATTTGGTCGAACAACTGGGGGCTGACAGTCTGATCTACGGCGCGGTCTCGGGCTTCAATGGCGATGAGCCTCATGAGCTCTGTGTGCGTGCGGGCGAAGCATCGCAACGTGAGCCCGGTGAGCTGCTCAAACTGAACTTCGAGACTGACCGTGCCATGGTGTTCCGCCAGGACAGCGGTGAACGCTTGGTTTAACGTCTTTCAGCTGGGCTTCCGCTTACTTCGTCTGCACCAGTTCCGCCAGGGCGGTTGCGATGGTGGTGGAATCGTCGTTGTGGGTGAAATGCTTCACGTATTTACCATCCGGTCCCATCAGATAGAAGATGGACGAGTGGTCCATCAGGTAGTCTGAGGAACTGTCGTCGTCGACCTTGGCGTAGTAGACCCGGTAAGCACGCGCGGCGCTCGAGACCTGTTCCGTGGTGCCGGTCATGGCGACCATGTCTGGATGGAAGTGCTCGGCATAGACCTTCATGGTCTCGACATCGTCACGTTCCGGATCGACGGTAATGAAGACCGGCTTGATCCGTGCGGCACGTTCTGCGTCCTGAGTCTCAAGCTGATCGATGGCCTGGGTCATGATGCCCAGCGAGGTCGGGCAGACATCCGGGCAGTAGGTGTAGCCGAAATAGATCAGCATGTAATCGCCGAGGAAGTCGGAATCCTTGCGGGCTTCTCCGAACTGGTCGACCAGCTCAAAAGGACCGCCGATCAGCACTGTGCCGCTGGACTTCACGTCGCTGGTCTGGGTTGCTGGCTTCATGGAAATCCAGGCTGCCGCCCCACCGAGCATCAGAATGAGACCGACGCCGAGGATGAGAATCGCGCGGGCGATGGAGCTTTGTGGCATGTAAGGGCCCTTTCCTGGTCCGGCATTTTTTGAACGCGCCGGAGACTGCCTGATTTAACCCACTGTCTATCAGCCAAATTTCATACGCAAGACACGGGTCAGTGAGCATTTATACCTGCCGCACTATGTGTGTCCTAAAGGAGTATTCTGCAACTGAAAATGTGTCGCAATGCCGCAGGCTTGCGCGGATAACTTCTGGCTCCGGACCCCAAGGTTTTCATCGTTTGTGCATTCTCAACCCGGAATGTCTCAGATCCCACCGTTCGGATGTTGCCCGCAATTGACGGCCCCTGTTTCAGGACGCAGGATCGCGTTATGACCTTTTCCTCGACTCCGGGCACCTTTGGTGCCGCAGATCCCCTGTTTCTGTTGCTGGCTGCATTGGCGCTGGAGGCCTATCTGGGTGGTCCCTGGATTGCCGGGCGCCGCTATCTGCAGCCGCGCTTGCCCGTTACCGGTCTTGTGATCGAGTTGGACAGGCGCTTGAACCGTCCTGACCGGGGCGGTCTCGATCTGTTTCTGCGCGGTGCTGTTGTGGCGCTGGGTCTGGCGCTTGCCGCCTATGTCGCGGGGTGGCTCGTCGAAGGCTTCCTGGTGCGTTATCCCTTTGCCTGGGTATTTGAAGTGCTTCTTCTCGCGCTGATCATCGGACAGCGCACACCTTGTATGCAGGCTGGCGCAGTCTCAAAGGCGCTCGCCGGGGGAAGTCTGATTGCCGCACAGGAGGCGTTGAGGCCCCTGTCCACGGGACGGGTCGCTGCGGAGAGGCTGTCGCAGCTGGATGCGCGTGGGATTGTGGCGGCAGCGCTGGACGGATTGGCGCGCGCTTTCAGTCTTCAGGTGATCGCCCCGGTTTTCTGGTTTGCACTTCTGGGACTACCGGGCGTTTTTCTGCAGCTGACCGTGCGAACAATGGCGGCTTTCCTGGCCGTCCGACAGCTGCAGCTGGGGCCAAAAGCGCAGACTGCCGGCCAGGAGCTGCAAGTCGCCGGACGGAGCGAATTTGCGCAGACGGCCCTTCGATTGGATCGAGCGCTGTCGTTTATACCCATGATACTGGCGGATGTGGTTCTGATTGCCGCCGCAATCTTCATTCCGGGGTGTCATCCGGGCGCGGCGCTGCGGCGGGCCTTGACCAGCCGGGGCAATGTTGCCGCCACGATGGGCGGGCTTCTGGGGCTGACACCACCCAGTGATCAGGGATTACCGGTGCAGCTTGAGCGTGGCCATATCGAGCGCGCCGTAGCGGTCTTTGCCGTAGGCTGTCTGATCAATGGCGGGCTGGTCGCGGTTTTGGTCTGGATACGGGCGGTGATCTAGTTGAGACCTGCCGCCCGTATCTCGGATCCGCCTGCTTACTGCAGGGGCTCAGCCTGGATGCTTGGCTGGGCAGGTGCCGGTGTCAGGGTGGTGGGGGCCGCCGGTTCAGCTTGTGCTGCCGGTGCTGCCTGGGTGGCGGGTGCGGCCTGCGTAGTAGCGCCTGCGGTCGGCAGGCTTGCGCGGAGTTTATCTGCACCTGGATTGCTGAAGCGTCGCTCGAACACGATGGCCTTGGGCACCGCACCCTTGCCGTAATAACCTTCGTTCCATTCGGTGCGTTCGAAAATCTTTGCACCTTCAAGCGCGCCGCCGCCGAAGAGGCCGACAGCTTTGGAGAAGGCGTAGATATCCTGGTCGAAGTTCGTCGTGGTCGAAGCTTCGAGGCCTGCGCCGATCGGGCCGACGGCCACACTGGCGTCAGCACCCAGTTTGAATTCGTCGCCCAACATGGAGTTGACCGCGCCGTCGTTCATGAGCGTGAAGACGACCTCGGAAACCTGTCCGCCGATCTGCAGGCCGATGCTGCCGGCCGCAAGGGTATAGAAGGCCGGTGAGCTCCAGGTCCCGTCGCTGCCGCGGACCATCAGGACGCCCGATCCACCTTCACCGCCGACGATGAAGCCACCTTTGACCAGTTCGGGGATAATCAGCACACCGCGGGATTTCTCGATGTAAGGCCCAAGCTTAAAGAACTCCGGATCCGACAGCAGGCGCTCGATGGTGAAGCGGGATTTGGCGACCAGTTCCTCCGCCGGACTCGCGGCCTGAACCGCCGTTCCGGTGGTTGTTCCCAGCGCGACTGCAATCAGCGCCGCGACTGCAAGGATCTGCCGGTTAAGGCCCTTGATCAGGCTGCTTGCCTGCAGGTTGGAAACCGTAAAAGCCGTCATTGATTTATCTCCAGTCCTTATGGTCGGTTGGCGAGGGGAACAGAGCTCCAGGCTCGCCGTCACACTATCCTGCCGCCGCCTTCAATCCCTGATGAGCGCGCGATTCCGAATACGCATCAGACTCTAACATGAAGCAGGAGTCCGCTGGAACGGCGATTTCCGTCAAACGGCGTCTTATTGTCTTCTTGGAGTCTGCGCCGGATGAGTTCCTCGGTTTGCGCCCCGGATTTCCGGAATCTGGCCGCATTTCGGGTGCCTCTACATCTGGGGGAGACGGCGCAAACTTCAAGAAACGCTTCTGTGTTCTATCTGTGCCTTTCACTACGCCGTGCCCGGTGTTTCTCTGCACTGCCTGCCGATCCAGTCGAAAACGTCGCGCACGTGATGCGGCGCGTCACGGGCGCAGTCCATGACATAGGCGCGGTCGCTCGAAACGATCCGGTCGCACGCCATAACCAACTGACCAGACTCCAGGAAACTGTCGACCAGTCCGAGCCAACCGAGGGCAATACCCTGGCCTTCGACCGCACCTTGCAGCAGAAGGCTATAGTTGTTCAGGCGGGTCTGGTTGGCGCCCTCCGGCGTTTCCCCCACGCCGGCTTCCGCCAGCCAACTACGCCAGTTGTGCCAGGTCGCATTGGGAGGAGACGAGAGGCTAAGAAGCGGCGCCGTCAGCAGTTGGCGCGGTGTATCGAAGGGACCGTAACGCGCGACCAGCGCGGGGCTGCAGACCGCGACGACCCGTTCATTGAAGAGCGCACTGCTGGTAGCGGATCGCTGGGAAGCTTCTGCGAGTGAAATAGTGAGATCGGTCGCGACACCGTCTATTCTGTCCGGTTCCTGAGATGTCAGCAGTTGGAGGTCCAAGCCTTCAAGATCCCGGCGGAGCTGTGGCAGTCTGGACATCAGCCAGTGAGAGGCGAAGGCGAAGTCAGTCGAGATGCGTACGCGTTTTCTGGCCCGACCCTCCAGAACCTGCCGGAAGTTCACATCGATCTGCTCGAATGCGCTGCGTGAAGCTTCGTAGAGTTGCTGACCGGCATCGGTCAGAGCCACACCCCTGTATTTACGAATAAAAAGGCGCGTGCCAACCAGTTCTTCCAAGCGTCTGATCTTCTGACTGAGTGCGGGTTGAGTCAGCTTCAATTGCCGTGCCGCGCGCGTGAAACTTTCGCAGGTAGCGGCGATATGAAAGGCATGGAGTTCTGCAATATGTGCATGAAGCATGATATAAACAAAATCGCCTTTATTCATTACAGATAGCTATATTTACAGTCTACTAAAGGGCAGGCAATCTCTAAGACATCAAAAAATTTATAAATAGAGAATGGGGATGACGCCGCGGCATTGCGGTGGCCGTCGAGCGTCCCTTCTCGTGGAGGATAAAGCGCGATGGGCACTCAGCCGAACATACTCATCATCATGGTGGATCAGCTCAGCGGCTGCTTCTTTCCGAATGGCCCGGCTGACTTTCTGAAGGTCCCGCACCTGCGGAAACTCTCTGCAGGGGCTGTCAATTTCTCCCGGACCTACTGTCCCAGCCCGCTTTGCTCGCCGTCGCGGGCATCCTTCATGACCGGGCTTCTGCCGTCGCGCACCGGCGTATACGACAATGCTGCCGAAATGCCCTCGACCCTGCCGACTTTCGCGCATCATTTGCGCCGGGCCGGATACAAGACCGCGTTGGCCGGTAAAATGCACTTTGTCGGTGCCGACCAGCTGCATGGTTTCGAAGAACGCCTGACTACGGACATCTATCCCGCCGACTTCGGCTGGACCCCGGATTGGAGTAAGCCGGAACAGCGGATCGACTGGTGGTACCACAATATGGGCTCGGTGACCGGGGCCGGGGTTGCGGAAACCTCGAACCAGCTGGAGTTCGATGACGAGGTGGCTTACCACGCCAAGCTGCGCCTGCATCAGTTGGCGCGCGGTGACCGCAGTCAGCCCTTCTGCCTGACAGTCAGCTTTACCCATCCTCATGATCCCTATGTCACCCGCCGGAAGTATTGGGACCTTTATCCGGAAGAGAGTTTGCCACCGCTCTCCGTGCCGTCGATCCCCTACGCGGAACAGGATCCGCACAGCCAGCGGATTCTGCGGGCCAATGACTACGAGAGTTTCGGGATCACCGAACAGAATGTTCTGGATTCCCGCCGGGCCTATTTCGCCAATGTCAGCTATCTGGATGAAAAGATCGGCGAGTTGATGGAGGCGCTGGAATCCTGCGACCTAGCTGACGATACGGTGGTCCTCTTCTGTGCGGACCATGGCGATATGCTTGGCGAGCGCGGCCTCTGGTTCAAGATGAGCTTTTTCGAGGGCGCAAACCGGGTTCCGATGTTCCTCTACGCCCCTGACCGTTTCGCCGCGCGCAATGTGACAGAGCCGACATCGACTCTCGACGTGCTGGCGACCCTGGCGGATCTTGCGGGTATCACTCCGGATGCATCGATTGCAGGTGACGGACGCAGCCTTCTGGGCCTTGCGCGTGGTGAGGAGAGTTCTGCGCCGCCGGTCTATACGGAGTATGCCGCGGAAGCCTCAATCGATCCGATGGTGATGATCCGGCAGGGAAAATGGAAGTTCAATTTCTGCGAAGTCGATCCGCCGCAGCTCTTCGATATGGAGGCCGATCCGCTGGAACTGAATAACCTGGCTGCGGATCCCGCTCATGCGCAAACCCTTGCCGATTTTCAGGGAAAACTCCGGGAGCGCTGGGATATCGCTGGCTTCCGGGAAGATGTCCGTCAAAGCCAGACGCGCCGCTTGACGGTCTATGATTCGTTACGCAACGGCGACTATGCACCCTGGGACTTTCAGCCCGTGCAAAAGGCGACGGAGCGCTTCATGCGCAACCACATGGATCTGAACGTAGTTGAGGCCCGGGCGCGATACCCGAAGTAGGGTTTCTGTTAGCGCGGTTCCGGTCCACTCCCCCTCCCGGCCACCCACATGATAATTCCGATGGGTGGCCGGGAGGGGGAGTGGACCGGTGCGAGTTCAGCTAAAGCTGAACAAAAAAACCTAAAGCAGAGTCTTCGGCACCAGATTGATGTGTCCGATGCGCCAGACCACGTCCTGCTCTGGTGCATGGGTGCCGGCGGTTCCGGTGATGTGATCCAGGCGGGTCAGGGCGCAGTTGTCGACGGAGAAGCTCAGGGCGCGTTCCGGCTCAAGGCCAAGGGCCATGGCGATGGCTGCGCGGATGGTACCGCCGTGTGTGACGGCCACGATGTCCCGACCGGCATGCTCTTCCGACAAGCGGTGTACGGCCCGGCTGGTCCGCTCAAAAAGGTTCACGAAGCTCTCTCCGCCCGGAGGGGCTTCGGAAGCAGGTGCCAGCCAGAAACGGTGCCAGTCGCCTTCTTTTTGTGCGGCCAGCTCGACATTGGTCATGCCCTGCCACTCGCCGAAGTGCTGTTCGGCAAAGTCGTGCTCGATCAGAGGCTCCGGCACGCTGTGGCCGTTGATTTTCTCCACGATCGCGGCGGCGGTCTGGTGCGTGCGTTTCAGGTTGCTCGTGACCCACACCGCATCTTTCGGCATCAGAATGCCCAGGCGTTCGAAGGTCTCTGCGTCACTGCAATCGCAGTTCAGATCGTCCTGGCCATAGATTTTGCCGTTGTTTTCGGTGACCGGCGCATGACGCACCCACCACCAGCGTGTTGTCGTACTCATATGTCTTTACTCATAGAATTACAGTGATGGCTGCAAGGGCGGTGATTTCCGCCACCTGTTCCGCCGCGCCAAGGACATCGCCCGTATACCCGCCGATCTGCCGGCGCGCAAGCCAAGCTACCATGACAACGGCAAGGACAGCGACTGTGAAGATGGCGAGCGCTGTAAGCGGACCAAGACAGAGAGCCGCGATGAGAAGGCAAAGCGCGGCCGCGGCACCTGCGCGTTGGCCGCCGGGGCGCTCGGCCGCTGCGGCCAGGCCATCGCCCCGCGCCAGCGGTAGAGTTGCCATAATGGCTGGCAGCAATCCTCTCGCAATGGCGTGCATGGCCACTAGTATGCCTGCAATGACCCAAAAGCTCTCAAATCGGAAGGCAACCTCGGCGATCAGCGTGACGCGCAGAATGAGCGAGAGCCCGATGGCGATCACACCGTAACTGCCGATCCGGCTGTCGCGCATGATTTCGAGTTTGCGGGCTTTGTCCAGGCCACCGCCGAAGCCATCGGCGACATCCGCCAGACCGTCCTCATGGAGCGCGCCGGTCAAAAGGATTGTGGCCGTAACGGATATGGCAGCAGCAGGTATTGCTGGCAGTCCAACGGCCTGGGCCAGGCTAAGGACAAGGGCGCCAAACACTCCGACTACGACGCCGACCAGCGGCAGAAGCGCACAGGCTTGTGCCAGACTGCGGTGCTGCGTTCTGGCATCCAGACGCAGGGGCAGCCGGGTCATGAACACCAGGCAGAGCTTCAGGTCAGGCCAAAGCAGGCCTGTCGACGTGGGGGTTGTGTGATGTTCTTCGTTCATGCAGCCTGAATTGCTAATCTCGCGGTTCTCAGACGAACCTCGTTGCGCCGTTATAAGACGGTTGCTTCAAGGGGCATAGAGTCTATAAGCCGGGGACAGGATTTAATCATGAGGAACGTCCCATGAGCGACAACAGGGTTGTGGCCAGTTTCGACGAAATCCGAGCGCTGATGAAAGAGGCTCCCGGACCGGCGAGTTCTGCGGGCGCGGACGCCCTCGCACGGCAGGCGCAGTTGACCAAGCCCGCGGGTTCTCTCGGCCGGCTGGAAGAGATCGCCGCATGGCTGGCAACCTGGCAGGGCCGTCATCCCGCCGTGGTCGACCGGCCCTACACCGCCGTATTCGCGGCTAATCATGGGATCGCCGCGCGCGGAGTCTCGGCCTACCCGGCTGAAGTGACCAAGCAGATGGTGGCGAACTTCATCGACGGTGGGGCTGCAGTCAATCAGCTCTGTGCCCTGGGGGATGCCGATCTGCGGGTCTATGAAATGGCCCTGGAAGAGCCGACCGCCGATTTCAGCGAAACCCCCGCGATGTCCGAAGAGGACTGCGTTCGCGCCATGGCCTACGGGATGATGGCGGTGGAGGACAATATCGACGTTCTGGCCCTGGGTGAGATGGGCATCGGCAACACGACCTCTGCCGCGGCTCTCTGCACGGCGCTGTTCGGCGGTACTGCAGCCGACTGGACCGGACGCGGCACCGGTATCGACGATCCGACTCTCGCGCGCAAGATCGAACTGATCGACGTTGCCATGGAGCGGCATCGCGCGGTCATGACCGATCCTCTGGAAATTCTGCGCTGCGTTGGTGGTCTTGAGCTGGCGGCGATTGCCGGTGCGGTGCTCGCCGCGCGCATGTCGCGAACTCCGGTTTTGCTGGATGGTTTTGCCTGCACCGCGGCGGCTGCGGTGCTCTATGCGATCGATCCGCGCGCTCTGGATCATTGCATGGTTGCGCATCTTTCCGTGGAGCCCGGACATCAGCGTTTGCTCGAGACAATCGACCAACGCGCGTTGGTCGACTTCGGGATGCGCCTGGGTGAAGGTTCAGGGGCGGCGCTGGCCATTCTGATTCTGAAGGCATCCTGCGCGTGTCACACAGGCATGGCGACCTTCGCCGAAGCCGGTGTCAGCGGGCCGGCCTGACGATGGTGTAAACGGCCCCAGGGTTAGTCGGACAGCGTTGATTACCCTTTCTTCCGCTGAAGACTTGTCTTCCGCGGGTTCAATAAGTCATATGGCGCCATGAGCAGGCTGTTAACTTCACTCTTCCCCTCGATCGAGAGCGGACAAAGCGGCAAGGTTCGCCTCAGGACCCTGGTGGTCATCCGGTGGATCGCGCTGGTCGGACAGCTTGGTGCGCTTGCGATCATTTATTTCGGGTTCGATTTCGAGCTGCCGGTGATTGCCGCTCTGGCAGTGGTCGCCGCCTCGGGACTTTTCAACGTCATTCAATCAGCGACCCGCCGGGCGGACCCCTGGTTAAGTGACCGCGATGCCGCCCTGACCCTTGGTTTTGATCTTTTGCAGCTGGCGGTTCTGCTGGGCCTGACCGGGGGACTGAGCAATCCCTTTGCGATCCTGATTCTGGCGCCTGTTACCGTGTCCGCGTCGAACCTGTCACGGCGCAGCACATTGCTGCTCTCGGTCCTGGCGGTTACCGCGGTCTCGACCCTGGCGTTCTGGCATTATCCGCTGCCCTGGATGGCTGCGGGCTTTGCCTTGCCGCCGCTCTATGTCGGCGGTGCCTGGGCGGCGCTGGTGGTGGCGGCGCTCTTCATCGCGGCCTATGTCTCCAGTATCGCGGCGGAATCCCGCGACATGTACGATGCTCTGACCGCGACCCAGATGGCACTGGCGCGGGAACAACGGCTCTCGGCGCTTGGGGGAATGGCTGCTGCTGCAGCGCACGAACTTGGCAGTCCTCTGGCGACCATTGCGGTGGTGGCGCGCGAGCTCAACCGTGATCTGCCACCCGAAAGTCCCGGGCGGGACGATGTCGAACTGCTCTTGAGTGAGAGCAATCGTTGCGGTGAAATTCTGGCTAATCTGGCGGCCTGGTCTGAAGAAGAAGGCGACGATTTCTTCAATCGTCTTCCGCTCGAAGTGCTGGTCGAGGCGGCGGCGGCGCCTTATGAACGCGACGGCGTTGAGTTCGATATCGCCATGACCTGCCTCTTCGATGAGGAAGACACGCAGCCCATCGTTTTTCGCAGCCCGGAGATCCTGCACGGCTTGGGCTTGCTGATCCAGAATGCTATGCAGTTTGCCGAGAAACGCGTAGAAGCGCGTCTGGACTGGAATCAGGAGACGGTGTCGGTTGTCATTATCGATGACGGACCCGGCTTCGACCCCGCCATCATGGGCCGCCTTGGTCAGCCCTATATCTATGCGAAGGAACCCCTCGCAAAGGAGATCCTGACCGGTGAGACCGGGCGCGGCGGTAGCAGCAGGCAAGCTATGACCAAGGCTTCGCGGCCTTCGGCGCAGGCCGCTCGACCGGAGGGTGGACAGCCCGGCAGACAGGGCGGTCATATGGGCCTTGGCGTTTTTATTGCGAAAACCCTGCTGGGCAGGACCGGAGCGGCGGTGAGTTTCGACAATGGGCAATGGGGCGGTGCTGAGGTAGAGATAGTCTGGTCCCGTGAAGCCATGGAGACCGAGTTTCCGGCGAAAGGAACGATATGAGCGAAACCGACAGTGAAAATAACGGTGAGCTGGGTGAGAGTGGGCAAGAGGGTGTCGAAGAGCCACGCCCTTTATTGATCGTCGATGACGACGAGCGCTTTTGTGAACGGCTTGGCAGAGCGATGGAACGCCGTGGCTTCGACGTTACCCTGGCGACGTCCGTAAAGCAGGGCGCGGACCTGGCGCGCAGTCTGCGTCCCGCCTACGCCGTGGTGGATCTGCGGCTGCAGGACGGCAGCGGCCTGGAAGTGGTGCAGGCCCTGCGTGAAGTGCGGGAAGACGCTCGCATTATCGTGCTGACGGGTTACGGAAACATTGCAACCGCAGTCGCCGCGGTGAAGGTCGGCGCGACCGACTACCTGCCAAAGCCTGCCGATGCGGACCAGGTGGAAGCTGCGCTACTGGAGAGCGGCGAGGCGCTTCCGCCACCGCCCGACCTGCCCATGAGTGCCGACCGGGTGCGTTGGGAGCATATCCAGCGGGTTTACGAGCAGTGTGACCGAAATGTTTCTGAAACCGCGCGGCGGCTTCGGATGCACAGGCGGACGCTGCAGCGGATCCTGGCGAAGTACGCGCCGCGGAACTAGATCGGGTTCAGGCAAGAAGCGTCTGCTTGCAGCGATCCGGCGTCCTTGCCGGGTTGCTGGCCGCAGGCGGTCACCCCTTGCGTTCAGACGCTCTGTGGCGCGCCATCGCATTGCTCAGAATGCTGGCGGACTCATCCGCCGTGCGCAAAGAATCGCAGAGCTCGTCGACATGAAAACCCTGATAGAGGCTCAAGCCAAGACCCTGGCCGACGTCCAGGGCCTCTTCCGTGCCACAATGACTGAGAATCACCCGTTCAGGGCCGATCTCTTCGATGGCGGTTTTCAGGTCCTGGCCGCGCGGCGACTGCATGTGCGTATTGAAGCCGTCATCCCACAGGAGTTTGACCATGTCGAAGCCCAGCTTCTTACGGTCGACAAAGGGCAGTGAGAGCTGAGTGGTGCCGTCCAGGCAGATGTTGTAACCGCGGTCCCTCAGGAAGTCCCGGGCGAAGAGAAAGTTGGCGACATCGGCGAAGACGTCGATCAACTGGAATTCGATAACGATGCTGCGCCGAACCTGCGCATTCAGGGTTTCGTCGAGCGTCAGAAAGTCTTTTGACAGCAACGTCGAGATATTGAGGTTGAGGCTATAGGACTGCCGCAGGCTCTCATCGTCGTTATGCACCAGGAACGAAATCATCCGGCGGTCGAGGTGACGGGTGAAGTCCTGGAACAGCCAGCGGTTCGCCAGGATATCGTGCCCTGGCACCAGAACCTGCTGCAGATGATCCATGGAAAAGTAGATTTCGCGAAAGACCGGTTCCGGCCGCTCGCCGGGCGCCATCAGAAAGGTGGATTGCCGCTGCATCATGCTGGAAAGATCCGCCTGTGCGATCGCGGTGGCGATCTCGCCCATTTGGCTGGGCTGCAGGGGCATCATCCGGTTCGAGGCTGGTGTTGATGCGTCTTGCGGTCGCGCTATGCGCGCTGTTCGGCTCGTGGTGAGGCTCTGCGCAACGATAGAGAATTCTTCGAAATCCTGGTCGAGCAGGTACAGCCTGCAAAAGCTCGTATCGCTGAAAAGATCGAGTTTGCTGGCGCCATTCAAAATCGGATCGTCCTTGAACAGGAAGGCCAGGCGCCGCACCGCGTCGTCCAGCAGTTCTGCGTTCTGGGTGCTGCAGACGATCACAAGGTCATTGTTTGCAAGCCTGAAGAGGGCGCCATTATCCAACCTCAGAACCTTATCAAGTGTCTTCTGGGCGACCCGCAGATGATGTTCGCGCTGATTGTCGGGATGGAGCAGGGATAGCCGTGCATGCAGGGCCCGGCGCCCTGTCGGATTTCGGCGCAGACGTTCCACGTAGTCCCGCAAATAGGCTTCCTGATTTGGAAGCATGTTGTTTCCGGCAGTTGGCATCAGATCTTTCGCCTATGGTAACCGAGCTCATCCTGAGGCTCGCTGGCAGCCATTTTAACGCCGTGGCTCTTGAGAAAGTGTTAACCATACAGGGTTGGGTTTTATAAATTGCCCTTATCGAGAGTGGTCGGAGAGATGGGAAAATTCCTTCGGATCATAGGTTAATTGGCCATTTTCCCAGATGTAAGCCCTGGCGTATGTTTGACAAATTCTGCCTTAGAGACAGTGCGATACTACCCATGGGGGTTTATTCTATTTTCTGCCCGCGTAGATGAATGCAGGGGTGAACCGCTGAGTTATGCCGTGCTGTCGATCGGGTAAAAAAAGTGTTGCTCAAGCGCTCAAGACCATCGCAGTTTGCGAGGCCATGACCTAAAGTGCGCGCAGAGACGTAATACATTGGTTTTCGGGGGTGGTCTGACGCTTGTCTGCAAGGCGGGTTTGAGGACTGATTCCGGGAGTCATCGCACTGTAAAACAGGAAGCCCTATGTCGTTGGCGCTAGAGAACTTGGATCTGTCGAGCTTTTATGCAGATGAATTTGCGGAACACCGGGATGTTGCTGCTGCGACTGAAAAGGCTATGGCTGCGCCCTTCGCAAAACTGCTTGAGGTTTCGCTCAAGTCAATTGAGAGCGGAGGCAAGATACTCTTCTTTGGAAACGGCGGCTCGGCATCGGATGCGCAGCATATCGCAACCGAACTCACGGTGCGTTATGTCACCGACCGTGCGCCGATCGCAGCCATCGCCCTGACCACCGATACTTCGGCTCTGACGGCGATCGGTAACGACATGGGGTTCGAAGAGCTCTTTGCGCGGCAGGTTGCGGCCCTGGGCCGGCCCGGGGATGTCGCGGTTGGTATCTCGACTTCCGGGCGCAGTCCAAATGTCATCCGCGGGCTGGAAGCCGCAAGGGATCAAGGCCTCGTTGCCGCCGCTTTGTCTGGCGGAGACGGCGGCGGGCTTGTGGGGCTCGCTGATCCGCTGCTGATCGTGCCTTCCAAGACCACAGCCCGCATTCAGGAGATGCACATCACGCTCGGTCAAATGCTGTGCGGCGCGCTCGAACGTTCTCTCGGTCTGGTGTAATGCCATGCAAGAGCGCCAATCGATGAGCGAGCCGGCCGACCTGCTTGCCCTTGTTGATCGCCTCGACGGAGCCGCGGTCATGGTGGTCGGTGACATTATGCTCGACCGGTTTCTTTATGGTGCAGTTGACCGGGTGTCGCCGGAAGCGCCGATCCCGGTCCTCAGGCTGGAGCGCGAAGTGACCATGCTGGGCGGTGCCGGCAACGTTTTGCGCAATCTCTCCGCAGTGGGCGCCAAGACCGTCTTCTTTGCGGTTGTTGGCGAGGACGCTGCGGGACAGGAGGTGCGCCAGCTGGTCGAGCGGGAGAGTTCCGACCCGGCGCTGATTCACCTTCTGGCCGACGGCGCGCGCGCGACCACCATCAAGGAACGCTATATCGCCACCGGACAACAGCTGCTGCGCGCTGACCGGGAAACTTCGTTTGAAGTGGCGCAAGCCACCAGGGATACGCTGGTATCAAAGGCTGAAAAGGCACTCGAAGGTGTTGGGGCACTGATTCTTTCGGACTACGGAAAGGGTGTCTTGCCCGGCGACGTGGTGGCGCGGCTGATTGCCAAAGCCAACGAGTTGGGCTGCCCGGTCATCGTCGACCCCAAGGCTGTGGACTACAGTTATTACCGCGGCGCTGCGCTCGTGACACCAAATCGGCGGGAGCTTGCGCAGGCCTCCGGTCAGAGCGTGGAGAGTGATGCGGAGGTCGTTGCGGCCTGTAAGCGCCTGACCGCAACAGCAGGTCTTGGCGGCGTTCTCGCGACCCGCAGCGAAGAGGGAATGTCGCTGGTTCAGGCGAGCGGCGAGATTACACACCTGCCGGCGCGGGCCCGCGAGGTCTTCGATGTTTCAGGCGCCGGAGATACGGTCGTGGCGTTGCTGGGGGCTGCCCTCGCTGCCGGGATCCCGCTTGAGGATGCCGCGGGTCTGGCCAACATTGCGGCCGGGATCGTCGTGGGCAAGACCGGAACCGCAGTCGCGGAAGCCGTAGAGATCCGTCAGGCTATCCATGCCTCACGGCTGTCGCAGGCGGAGGCCAAGTTTGTCGATCATGAGCTGCTGCTCAATCAGGTTGCGCGTTGGCGGCAGGCGGGCTTCAAGGTCGGCTTTACCAACGGCTGTTTCGATCTGTTGCATCCCGGCCATATCTCATTGCTGCGCCAGTCCCGGGCTGCTTGCGACAGGCTTGTGGTCGGCCTGAACAGCGATGCTTCGGTTGCGCGCCTGAAAGGGCCGACGCGCCCGGTGCAGCCCGAGACGGCACGCGCTGTGGTTCTGGCGTCGCTTGAAGATGTCGATCGTGTGGTTGTCTTTGGCGAGGATACGCCTCTGGAACTGATCGAAGCGCTGCGTCCCGACGTATTGATAAAGGGCGCCGACTATGCGGCCGATGAAGTCGTAGGCGCAAAAGAGGTGCAGGCCTACGGCGGGCGTCTGGTGCTTGCCCAGCTTGAACCCGGTCACTCGACAACCGCGACCCTCAATCGGCTTGCCGACAAAGGTTAGCTAGAAGCATTCAAACGGCGTTTACGCGTGGTTTGGCCTTCTAACCTATTGAGGCAGAGGGAAATTTGTGTTTCGGATTGTTGGTATGCGTGTTGATCATGATCGAGTTGCATACACAGTGCGTTTTTTTCGAGAAAGTATGTTAGTCTAGGCTTATTACGCTGCTTGGTAGAGTTCGTTGGTGGGGTTGCGAGTTCGTCTCTGGCAAAGCAGATCATGTATAACGGCGCGAAGTGGAATTCTGTTGATAATCCGCGATTGGTCATTTTATGGCCGCACCACGAGTCCTTTCGTGGTGTTTCATCCCTCATTTGATATGACATGACCGAGCGGCGCAAAAGACCAAGGCGTCCTTTGCCTGGGAGTCTGCTTTTTCATGACCATCTTGTAGCTTCGCTGCAGGCAGCGCAGCGCGGTGATTCCGGACTGGCGGTGTTCTATTTCGCGGCTGACGGCAATTCAGTGCCTGAAATGCAGGGCATCGCGTCCGATTTGTTGAACCGCTTCGCCAATTTGAGCGCGGCCTGCTTTGTCGATTACAGCGCTGTTGCCGCGATCGCCGATGACTGTTTTGAGGCTGAGGAAGCGCTGGCCTTTGCGGGGCAAATGATCGATGCCCTGGATGATCATCATCGTTTCTCGGGGGCCGGTGTGGCCGTTTATCCGGAGACCGCGCAGGATCCCGATGGTTTGCTGAGCGCCGCCGCTGCTGCCGCTGCACAAGCCAGCCAATCAGCGGACAAGGAACTGATGATCGCGCAATCCGACGAGTTCAAGCTCGGCATCCTGGCGGCAGAGGCCGGCGCAACCGCGAAGCATCCCCTGATGGAACTCGAGGATCTCGAGCGGGCCCTTAAAAAGGGGCAGCTCCGGTTGCACTATCAGCCGCAGATCGAAGTCTCCACCGGCCGGGTTATCGGGGTTGAAGCCTTGGTGCGGCTTTCCGGTGAAAGTGGAAACCTGGAGCTGCCGGGCAGCATTATCACTGCCGCTGAGGCCACCGGTACGATAACGCGCATCGGTGAGTGGGTGCTGGAGACAGCCTGCGCTCAGGCGGCGGACTGGACAAGCCAGGGCCTGCCTACAGTGCGCTGCGCGGTCAATCTTTCGCTGGCCCAGGTGCAAAACGACTCGCAGATCGCGCGGATCGTTGAAATCATTACGCAGTCCGGCGTGAATCCGGGTCAGATCGAAATCGAATTGACAGAGACCGCCGATCCGACTGATCCCGATGAGGTTTCGGAGCGCCTGAAGCCGATCCTTGATCTCGGTGTCAGTCTGGCGCTCGACGATCTGGGAACCGGTTATGCGACTTTGTCGCTTTTACGGCGTTTGCCGGTCGGAAAGGTCAAGATAGACCGTTCCTTTGTATCAGGTCCCGGCGCGGCGCGGCAGCGCATGGAGGATCTGCGTGCCATCGTTGAGATGGGGCAGGGTCTGGGTCTGACGGTTCTGGCAGAAGGAATAGAGCGTGCCGAGCAGTACGACACGCTGCGTGCGCTGGGATGTGACAGCTATCAGGGATATTACTTCAGCCCGGCCCTGCCGGCGGCTGAACTTGCAACGCTGATCGAACGGAATTTATCGCATTAAGCGCCACAGGGGTTTCGTCGAGGCGCCGGTGCCTCAGCCAATCAATTTCGCCAGCAGGAAGCCCGGCACGATCCAGGCCGCGGTCACCGCCAGATAGAAAAAGAGGTTGAGCCGCTGGGTAATGCCCCCGGATCGTCCACCGCGCTCATAGGCACGGCGTTCCCGTCCAAGCAGGAAGATCAGATAGAAGCGCTTGCGGCCGAAGGACAGGGTGCGCCGGACTTCAAGACTGTGCTGAGTCGCGACATCCCGGTTCGAAAACATGGTTTTGATGGCCGAGCGCTGTTCCTCCGTGAAGGAGTCCGCGATCTTCGGATCAATGCGTCGAAAATAGTGTGTGAGAAAGAACTCAGCGTTATCGTTGTTTGGGCTTGAATCGGCTTTGCGCTTGTAGTCGCGCGCCGTATTTACTGCTTGAGCTGCCGATGTTGCTTGCAAACTTGCCTCCCTGGCTCGATGCATGGACTATCCACTTACCAACAAGGTTGCCGCAATAAGGTTTCGAAATCGTAAAGCTTCGCGCTTTAATAGCGATGGGCGAAGGCCTCCTGTGATGAATTGAACCAGCTATTTCATCATGGAGCGCCGCTGTTTCATGCGATTAGGCGGAGTATTCGACCGATCGATCCTCTACTTGGAATTGTGCGCGATTTTAAGTGGCGTCATTCTACTTCGCGCTGTAGGATACGGGCGTGTACAAATAGTGAACAAAAAGAGAGTATAATGGGTGGCGATCAGCGAAAAAGGTGCGAATGGGTCGGTGCGGAAGATCTCTATATCGAGTACCACGATAAGGAATGGGGTGTTCCCGTCTACGACGACCGCATGCTGTTCGAAATGCTGATCCTGGAAGGTGCGCAGGCGGGCCTGTCGTGGATCACCATATTGCGCAAGCGGGAGGGCTATCGCGAAGCCTTCGATAACTTCGATCCTGCGATGATCGCCGGCTATGGCTCGGATAAGGTCGCCGAGCTGATGGAGAACACCGGAATCGTGCGAAACCGCGCCAAGATAGCGGCAACAATCGGCAATGCACAGGCGTGGCTCGAGATGATGGCGGGCGAACCCGCCAAAGATAGCGGTGGCGCCTTTTCCAGCTTCATCTGGTCCTTTGTCGACGGCAAGCCGATCGTCAACCGCTGGCGGAACCTCTCCGAGGTTCCGGCCGAGACGGCTGAATCGACAGCTTTATCGAAAGCTTTGAAGAAGAAGGGATTCCGTTTTGTCGGACCGACGATCTGCTATGCATTCATGCAGGCGACCGGGATGGTCAACGATCACACGATAGATTGCTTCCGCTACGATCAGATCCTCTCACTTAGCGAGGCCTGATCCGAGAACCTGCGTCGTACCTGACGCAGGAATGATGTTCTAGCTGTTAAGCGTGTAGTGCTGGATATCACTGGGTTGAATGGAGAGTTGATTGGTGCTGTTCGCAACAATCGACCGAGGTTCGTTGTTGAGCCGATCCCACTGGGCGTGGGTTACGCCTTGCGCGACAAGTGCTTCTTTCACGTCGCGCCAGATTTGTGGTGTGATCGTTCCGTTGCCGCCGATCAGCTCCGCGCAATCGCCCCGGCGATTAATGGTGCAGGAGAAGTCGTAGGGATCCCCGTGCTCTTCAAAGCTGCGGCCTACGCGTAAAACGCCTGTTACCCATTCTATCTCTGCAGTCATATCGTCCTCACAACGTTTCGCTTCGGTTTCCTGGCCGGCTCTCCTTCGGGCGATAGTGCCCTTAGATTTACCGTACCCGGTATTGCGCTTACTCAGTCTGAAATGCGCCGCTCACTTCATCCGTCTGCGCTTTGACACAGCGATAGTTGGCATGAAATTCTTTTCAATCAATTCATCAATTTTGATGACATCTAATTATCACATCGCTTTTAATTACAGGACCTGGATTTAAGGATTCTGTGTCATAGAACGGGAATACAGTACAAAACCGCGTCCGGATTGACATAGTTGTGTTTATCTTTCGTCAATGATTTGCCTTGTTCCTGCCGCAATCTTTCGGCCTGAAATTTTCTTGTATTTTTCTTCTGCAATCGCAGAGTTGTTTGAGTGGTCGGGGCGGAGTTATTTACGGCTGTATCGAACGAGACGCTAGACCGGGTCATGTTTCGGTTGAAGATCCATAAGCATGAATTCTCAACCTGGTCGGAACCACTTTGCGGTTTCGCCGAAACAAGTGAATCCGGTCTACAGCGTATAGTTAGAGCAGATTCACAGGGACGACAGATCGCCTTTGGCGATTCTATTTAAACCTGATCTGCTCTAGGACAATTTCCGGATTGCAGGCATGACTATAGGGCGCGCGGCGTGTTCCCAGGCCGTAATACGAGTGTTTGGCCTAGACCGATTCAGGTGCCTGGATTCCCAGCCCTTCCGGTTCCACGTCTTTCGCCGGGAATCCTTCGAGATGGATTGTGGTGGTCGGGAACGCAAAGCCGGTTCCGGCGCCCTCTACGATGTCCTTCACCTTCAGCGCCAGATCTTCCTTGATCTGCATCCAGTCGCCCCAGTTCGTGGTCTTGGTGAAGCAATAGAGCATGATGTCGATGCTGGAATCGTTGAAGCTGTCCACGTGAATCAGGGTGGTCGCTTGCCTGGGGTCGGATTCGAACTCCGGCGTTTCCGTCAGATAGTCGCCGATTTCCTTCACGATCCGGCGCAGTTGTTCGGCTGTGGTGTGGTATTCAACACCGATCTTCCAGTAGATCCGGCGGTTGGTCATCTTGGAGAAGTTCGTGACCGCGTTGTCAGAGAGGAAGGAGTTTGGAACATGCACGGGCGCCTTGTCGAAGCGGCGGATACGGGTCGAGCGGAAACCGATCGATTCCACCGTTCCCTCAACGATGCCGTCGACCTTGATCCAGTCATTCCGCCCAAAGCGCTTCTCGGCGATGATCAGAATGCCGGAGATCATGTTCTTGAACATGTCCTGTGCACCCAGGGCCACCGCGACGCCGAAGAGGCCGAGGCCGGCGAGGATCGGGCCCACCTGGATACCCCAGATTTCCAGGATGGTCGCGGCGCCGAGGAAGATAAACAGACCTTTTATGACCTTCACCAGCCACTCGATCATGATGGCGGTGACGATCTTGTCGAGGCGATGGAGCAGGAAGCTGAGCGGGTCGACCAGCCGGAACAGGCCCCAGAAAATCACGAAGGCGACCAGAGAGCGCTCCAGGTTGACGCCGACGGTCAGCGCAAGGCCGTCAAGTTCCAGGGATTCCAGAGCAAAGAAGATACCCAGCACCACGGGCACAAGCCTGAGCGGTCCTTCAAGTGCTTCGAGTGCTTCGTCATCGATGGTTGTTTCAGAGCGGCGTACCAGCGCTCGCAGGCGTGTAATAATGATTCTGGTAAAGAGGCCCCGCAATAAAATAGCGAGAGACAGAATGCCGATTGCGGTTAGGATTTTACTGATGTCGATACCCAGAAAACCCTGAGTCCAAACCTCCACGACCGTATTCCAGAAATGTGTCATTTCCTGCATCGAATATCCTCAATCGAACTCTTCATCTTTGCCGGCAATCGCCATGCTCACTTGCGGGGCGCAACCTAGATCACGATCACTCCGGTTTCAAAGACAAAGGCGAACCGCGCTGAATCCTCAGGTTGCGGGCTTCACGCACCAGAACTCATACATACGCCGGAAGAGCCCGGCATGTTCCTGCTCAAATGCCCACCAGGCATCGAGGTCCTGTGCGGCGGCGGGATCCGGGTACTTTTTTTGAAAGGCGTCGCTTAGAGACTTGGGGGCATCGAGACCGCCAAACTGCAGGCCGAGCTCTTTTAGAGCCTCTCCAATCTCCGGAAGGCTGTAGTTGCGTTCCTGAACGTGAAATACCAGATCGCGGACTTCACTGGCACTATAGAAGTCCGGTGTTTCCTTGAGGCTTTTGCACCAGTCCAGTTCCGAAATCTCCTTGTCATCGCGAATGAGCGCCTGACGAAAGTGGCGAATGCCGTCTGCGTCGGCGGTGAACTTTTTTTCCTGAACATAGGCCCGCCCGGACATAATGTCCTGACGGCCAAGATCGCGGTACAGACCAATGCGCATGACACCCCCCGGCTTGAGACGTGCGCAGAGTTTCCGCCAGCCCTCGAGAGGGTCCGCCATATGATGCAGCACACCGACGGATTCAATGATGTCGAATTCGCGCTCAAGCAGGTCTAGATCCAGAATGTCTGCCTGCAGAAACGAGAGGTTTTTGACGTCGATGCTCTTCGATTTGCGCAAGGCATAGCCCAGCGACGCTGTGCTCAGGTCAATGGCCAGGGTTTCGTTTTTCGGTGTGTAACCTAAAGCACAGTAAAGCGCATGCCGCCCGGTACCACAGCCGGCCACCAGGACGTCTTGCGGCTGTTCTGGGAGATCGGATGCAAGTGTGCCCAGCGTATTCCGCAGGCGTTTCATCCAGCTTCGCGCCGGAGGCACATCCATGGAGAGCCAGCGTGGGTAGGGATTTTCCTCGTACATCGCGGCAACGGGAGTTGAGCTGTCGGCGTCGATGGGCCGCAGCCGGTCCAGGCTTTCCTTGAGCTCGTTTTCCTCCTGTTCCTGACGCAGCGTAAAGTCGATCACCCGGCGCAGAGGTTCCGGCAGCCGTTTGGGGTTTAACGCAAGAAGCTTCTCTGCGCCGGACAGCTCCTTCAAAGGGCGGTAGAGCGCATAGAGCAAAGCTTCGCCGCCAACGCGCTCACCTTCGCTGAGCTGGGCTTCGATAGTTTGTCTTAACTGGTCAAGTTGCCGGTCTTCCTCGTCACTGACGGCAAACACGAATTCATTGATCGCGCCCTGAATTGCGAGTGCGGAAAGAACCCGCTGAACCGGCGGGGGTGGCAGTTCCGCGACCGGTTGCTTTAACAGGTAGGCCCGGCGCAAGGCCGTCAGCAGGTCTTCGAGCACCAGATCGCGGTTGATGGTTTTGGTCAGCAGGGCGATCAGCAGAGGATCGGCCATGCCCTTAAGGCCGGGTTTGCTCAGCAGCCATTCGGCGGCGGCATCGGGTGATTCCCTCTGCATCAACTCGAAGGCCGGCGTGAGGTTCGAGGCCTGCCGGATCATCTGGGCCGCGAGCTGTCCGTAAGTGGTGTGATCGATGTCAGGCGTGCCGAACACGGCCAGAAGGCCTTTGGGCGCTGGTAAGCGCTTGAGAACCAGGCCGGGTGTTTTCAGAAAAGAGCCAAGCATACGAACGGCATTATCGTGCTTCGGGTTGAGTTCCAGCGCCTTGCAGGAGGAGACGACCGCCAGATCCGTGGCGCCGGAATCCGCCAATGCACAGCTGAGGTTGTGGTGGGCGGATGCGTTCTTGGGCTCACTGACAACCGCTTTGCCGAACCAGACGGCCGCATCTCTCGGATCGCCGCGGCGCAGGGCCAACACACCCTTATCCATGTGAGCTTTTGTAACTGCGCGACGGTCTTGGCGATTGGCCATGGTCGTGAAGTCCTCTTTTTCTCTTTGCCCCGAGCCTCAGACTTCTTTGGCGCTCTGCATCAGATGGGTCCGGTAGTGCTGTATCAGCCCGTTGGTTGAAGAGTCGTGCGGGCTGTTTTTCGGAGCGGCTTTCTCAAGATCGAGCTCCGGCAGGATCCGGCTCGCGAGCTGCTTACCCAGTTCGACGCCCCACTGGTCGAAGGAATTGACGTCCCAGATGACGCCCTGAACGAAGATTTTGTGTTCGTAGAGTGCGATCAGTCGGCCCAGGCTATGAGGTGTGAGCTTTCGGAAGAGGATCGTCGTGCTCGGCTTGTTGCCCTCAAAGACCCGGTGCGGCAACAGGCGCTCAATGGTCTCGCTGCCCAATCCCTGCGCCTGCATTTCTGCCCTGGCCTCATCCGGGTTGCGGCCCTTCATCAGGGCTTCGGTTTGAGCAAAGACGTTGGACAGCAGGATCTTGTGATGAGCGCCCAAGCTGTTGTGACTCTCCAGAGGCGCTATAAAGTCGGCGGGGATCAGATGCCGTCCCTGATGGATCAATTGATAAAAGGCGTGCTGACCGTTGGTACCGGGCTCGCCCCAGATAATGGGGCCGGTGGTGTAGTCAACGGCGGTCCCGGCATGCGTAACCGATTTGCCGTTACTCTCCATATCGGCCTGCTGAAGGTAGGCCGGGAGGCGGCTTAGATACTGATCGTAGGGCAAAACGGCGTGGCTCGAGGCACCCAGGAAGTTTGCATTCCAGATGCCCAGCAATGCCAGGATGACGGGAATGTTTTCATGCAATGGGGCCTGCTGAAAATGCTGGTCCATACTGTGCGCGCCAGCCAGCAATTCCTCAAAAGCGTCCATCCCTATGGAAAGTGCAATCGGCAGTCCGATGGCCGACCAGAGAGAGTAGCGGCCGCCTACCCAGTCCCAGAACACAAACATATTCGCCGGGTCTATCCCGAAGGCCTCTACCGCTTCTGCGTTGGTCGAAACGGCAACAAAGTGCCTGGCGATATCCGTCTGGGTCGCGCCTGAGCTCAGGAACCATTCGCGGGCGGAACCTGCGTTGGTCATGGTTTCCTGGGTCGTAAAGGTCTTGGACGCAATGATGAAAAGGGTGGTCTCGGTCTTCAGCGGGCGCAGGGTTTCCATCAGATGGCTGGCATCCACATTGGACACGAAGTGAACGCGCGGACCGTCCTGGCCGTAAGGCGTCAGGGCCTGGGTGACCATTTGCGGTCCGAGATCCGACCCGCCGATACCGATGTTCACCACATCGGTGATGGCTTGCCCGTCGTAGCCGCGCCACTCACCGCCGCGCAGATCCTCCGAGAAGCGCCGCATTTGCTCCAGCACGGCCTTGATATCCGGCATAACATTTCTGCCGTCGAAAAGCACAGGCCTGTCCGGCGGGTTGCGCAGCGCGGTGTGAAGAACGGCGCGGTGCTCGGTCGAATTGATTTTCTGACCTTCGAACATGGCCTGGCGTGCGGCGTCCAGCCCGGCATCCTGTGCCAGCGTGAGCAGTAGGGAGAGAGTCTCGCCCGTGATGCGTTGCTTCGAAAAGTCGACGAGCAGATCATCCTGCTGCAGAGAAAAGTTCGCAAACCGCGTTGCGTCGGATTCAAAGAAATCCCGCATATGGACTTTGCCGATGCTTTGGACGTGATCTTGTAGCGAGGACCAGATGGCCGAGCGACTTGGTAGGGATGTTTTCAATGGAGGAGCTGACATAGTGCGCACATTCTCTCCGGATTTGGCTTTGCCGGCCTTTCAGAAGAAAGGCGCCGATCTCATTGGTCCGTTCCGCAGCTTTCTGAAGTCGATCCCGGACATTTGGCAGTGGTTTGCTGTGTGTTGAGGTCTCAGTGTTACGGGATGATTTATGAACTCTGCAGCATGATCTAGCACGACGAAACCCGTGTCGCGAAGGCCCGCCGCGATAGTCGGGCTCATTTCCCGGATCATTCTGCAACACAATGTAATAAAATTACAGAACTTCTTGCATCCAGGGGCGAAATATGGCTAATATAGCGCATCAATGTGATAAAATTACAGAACCGTGACAAATCCTTAAGAGCGGTATTCCCGAAAGACTCGGCAGGAGTCGGATTTGTGACGGGCGTAGGTGTTTGGAGAGCGGATGGCTCAGATTATACCGGTCGATGTTTTCGACATCGTGGTGTTCGGGGGAACCGGAGACCTTGCGCTGCGCAAACTCATCCCATCCCTTTTTCTGCGGGATCGGGATGGTCAGATTCCCGACGGCAGTCGAATTCTCGGGGTTTCGCGGAGTGATTTGAGTTCGGCGGATTACGTGGGCAGGCTGCGCGCTGGACTAGAGCGGCACCTGAGTGAGGAAGATCTGGATGACGAGGTCTGGCAGCGCTTTTCCGCGCGAATCGCGCACGTCAGGTTGGATGCGACCAAAGCGGAAGGTTGGGAGGCTCTGGTAAAAGGCCTCGAAGGCGGCGAAGAGCGGGCCCGGGTTTTCTATCTGGCGACCTCACCTGACCTTTTCGGCTCACTCTGCCGGAATCTGAAGACAGCCGGTGTGGTGACACCAAAGGCCCGGGTCGTGCTGGAGAAACCGATTGGCCGGGATCTTGAGTCCGCCTGCCGGATCAATGATGAGGTCGGGACTGTCTTCAACGAAGATCAGATCTTCCGGATCGATCACTATCTGGGCAAGGAGACGGTGCAGAACCTTATGGCACTGCGTTTTGCCAACTCCCTGTTCGAGCCGCTCTGGACCAGTGCTTCCATCGATCACATCCAGATCACGGTGGCCGAGACGATCGGTGTTGAAGGCCGCAGCGGATATTATAATCGTTCCGGTGCGCTGCGTGACATGGTGCAGAACCACCTTCTGCAGCTGCTCTGTCTGGTCGCCATGGAACCGCCGGTGCGTCTGGACAAAGATTCCGTTCGTGATGAAAAGCTCAAGGTTTTGCAGGCATTGCGTCCTATTGCCGATGGCGATGTCGCGGTCAAAACGGTGAGTGGTCAGTATCGCTCCGGTGCAGTCGACGGCCACCCGGTGCCGGGCTATCAGGATGAATTGAACGCGGAAGCGGATGGCGGCGCCGAGGAAAGCAACACCGAGACCTTTGTTGTCATCAAGGCCGAAATTGAGAATTGGCGGTGGGCGGGTGTGCCTTTCTATCTGCGCACCGGCAAGCGCTTGCCGAAACGCAGCTCCGAAATCATCATCCAGTTCCGTCCGGTCCCCCATTCGATCTTCGAGCCGGGCGCGGGAGATGTCGTCGCGAACCGCCTGGTGATCCGTCTTCAGCCGGATGAAGGCGTGACCTTGAACCTAATGACCAAAGACCCTGGACCCGGCGGATTGCGTCTGCGCACGGCGCCTCTCAATCTCAGTTTTGCCGAGACCTTCAAGGTTCGCTATCCCGACGCTTACGAACGCCTTTTGATGGATGTGGTTCGGGGCAATCCGACCCTCTTTATGCGGCGCGATGAAGTCGAAGCGGCCTGGTCCTGGGTCGAACCGATCCTCGATGGCTGGCAGCAGGGTTCCGAGCGTCCCAAGGCCTACACAGCCGGAACCTGGGGTCCCTCTGCGGCGATTGCACTGATCGAACGCGATGGCCGGACCTGGCATGACGACGGCGAATAGGGTGCAGGGAAGATGACCGAAATACAGAATCACGTTTTCGAAAATGGTGCGCAGCTGGCCGATACGCTTGCCAACTATGTCACCGATGCCATCAGTGCCGGCATCGCGGAACGTGGACGCGCCAGTCTCGTGCTCTCCGGCGGTAGCACGCCTGCGCAGCTGTTTCAGCAACTGGCATCCCGGCCCATCGCCTGGGCGGATGTCTCGGTCACCCTGAGCGATGAACGCTGGGTGAGTGAGACCTCTGATGACAGCAACGCGGCAATGCTGCGGCGGGAGTTACTGACCGGCGAAGCCGCCGCCGCAGAGTTTATCAGTCTGAAGACCGAGCATGCCACTCCGGCCGAGGGCGAAACCGCCTGCGCGCAACGCCTGGCTGCGTTGCCGGTGCCGTATGATCTGGTGATTTTGGGGATGGGCACTGACGGGCACACAGCCTCACTCTTTCCGGGCGATGCCAATCTCTCGCAGGCTCTTGATCCCGATACAGCGCAACCCTGTATCTCGGCTAATCCCCCAGGTGCCGCGCAGGCGCGTATGAGCCTGACGCTCTCCAGTCTTCTGTCGTGCCGCCATCTGGTGCTGCTGATTTCCGGCGAGGAAAAACGGGCGGTGCTGGAAACGGCGCTGGAAGATGGCCCGATTGAAGACATGCCTGTGCGCGCTCTGCTGCGCCAGGACGCGGTTGCCGTCGACGTCTTTTGGGCGCCCTGAGTCTAAGCGACGAGTCTGATTACCCGCGGTCTGCCGGTCTCTCGAAGGAGGTAAGGAAGAATGAACGCAAAGCTTGGTGAAGTGACGGAACGGATTGCCGTCCGAAGCCGGAGTTCCCGCGAGGCTTATCTCGCCCGGCTCCGAGCCGCTGCCTCCAAGGGACCCCATCGCGGCGTCCTCTCCTGCGGTAATCTGGCCCATGGATTTGCTGCCTGCGGTGATGACGACAAGCAGGATCTGCAGGGCGAGGAAAAGGCAAACGTCGCGATTGTATCTTCCTACAACGACATGCTCTCCGCCCATCAGCCCTTCGAGCGCTTTCCCGAGATCATCAAGGACGCGGTGCGGGAGGCCGGCGGCGTGGCGCAATTCGCAGGCGGTGTGCCTGCCATGTGCGACGGGGTCACCCAGGGGCAACCAGGCATGGAGCTCTCGCTTTTCAGCCGCGATACAATTGCCCTCTCGACTGCTGTTGCGCTCTCGCACAATATGTTCGATGCCGCCCTCTGCCTCGGGGTCTGCGACAAGATCGTACCCGGACTCATGATGGCGGCGCTGAGCTTCGGACATTTGCCAACGGTCTTCGTGCCTGCCGGGCCGATGACCTCCGGCCTGCCCAATGACGAGAAAGCCCGAGTCCGTCAGCTCTTCGCCGAGGGTAAAGTCGGGCGCGACGCCTTGATGGAGGCTGAATCCCAGTCATACCACGGCAAAGGAACCTGTACCTTTTACGGGACGGCCAACAGCAATCAGATGTTGATGGAGATCATGGGGCTGCACCTGCCCGGTTCGTCCTTCGTCAATCCTGAGACCCCGCTGCGCGACGCCCTGACGCGCGCGGCAGCGAAGCGCGCTACGGAGATTACGGCGCTGGGGAATGACTACACGCCGATCGGTGAAGTCATCGACGAACGTGCCATCGTGAATGGCATCGTCGGGCTCATGGCCACAGGCGGCTCGACCAACCACACCATTCACCTGGTCGCGATGGCCCGATGTGCAGGTATCGAGATTACCTGGGACGACTTTGCAGAACTCTCCGATATTGTGCCTTTGCTCACCCGGATTTATCCCAATGGGCAGGCCGACGTGAACCACTTCCACGCTGCCGGCGGCATGGCCTTTCTTATCGGCCAACTCCTGGATGCCGGATTGCTTCACGCCGATGTTCGCACGATCCTTGGCGAAGGTGGTCTGGAGCGCTATCGGAGCGAACCTTTGCTTGAAGGCGATGCTTTGCGCTGGCGGGACGGCGCATCCGAGAGTCTCGATCCGACCATCCTGACTACGGTTGAAGCACCTTTCAGCGCCAACGGCGGCGTGAAGCTTCTGACCGGTAATCTGGGACGTTCAGTGATCAAAATCTCAGCGGTTAAGCCCGAGCATCGCCTGGTCGAGGCGCCCGCGCTGATCTTTACCTCACAGCAGGCCTTTCTGGACGCCTTCAAGGCCGGTGATCTGAATCGCGACTTCGTTGCCGTCCTGCAGTTTCAGGGACCTAAGGCCAATGGCATGCCTGAACTGCACAAGCTGACCCCCTCTCTCGGGGTATTGCAGGATCTTGGCTACAAGGTGGCGCTGGTAACCGACGGGCGGATGTCCGGGGCTTCTGGGAAGGTGCCGGCCGCTATCCACGTGACGCCCGAGTGCCTGGACGGCGGCCCCTTGGCCAAGCTGCGCGACGGCGATGTCCTGCGTCTGGATGCGGGAAAGGGCGAGCTTCAGGTTGAGATCGACGAAGATACCTGGGCTGCACGTGATTGTGCGCAACCAGATCTTGCGGAGCACGAATTCGGCATGGGGCGTGAGCTCTTTGCTGTGTTCCGGCAAAGTGTGAGCGGTGCAGAGCAGGGTGCGACCTTGCTTAAGGATCCACGGGACGAAACGGCGGCGGCGGCATAGCCGCTGGAGATTTAATCGAGAGGCGATGGAGAAAGAAATGGCAGGCCCAAGTAGTGCAATGGCCGACATCATGGCAATGGCGCCGGTGGTTCCGGTGGTTGTGGTCGAGGATTTGGACGCGGCGATCCCAATGGCTGAAGCGCTGGTGCGTGGCGGCTTGCCGGTGATTGAGGTTACGCTTCGCACAGAGATCGGGCTGGATGCGATTTATAAGATCTCCCGCGAGGTACCAGGCGCTGTTGTTGGAGCCGGCACCGTCAATCGGCCCGAGCAGCTCGTGGATTCTCTGGAAGCCGGGGCAAAGTTCATTGTCAGTCCGGGCGCGACGCCTTCGCTGGTCTATGCTGCCAGCAGTGCGGCTGTGCCCTATCTGCCCGGCGCTGCGACAGCGAGTGAGATGCTGGCATTGCTGGAAGAAGGAATTTCCCATCAGAAATTTTTCCCTGCCGAGGCTTCCGGAGGGGCCGCGGCGCTGAAATCCTTTGCCGCCCCGCTGGCCGAAGTGAAGTTCTGTCCGACCGGCGGGATCGATGTCGAGTCCGCTCAGGATTATCTTGCGTTGCAGAATGTCGTCTGTGTCGGTGGTTCCTGGGTGACTCCGTCAAAGCTGGTTAAGGCGGGTGATTGGGATGCAATCGAGAAGCTGGCTGGCGATGCGGCGAAGCTCGGGAGCAGATAAGTCCAGCTGCTGCCGGGTCAGGGTCGCGCCGGAGAGGTAAGGCATGATGGAAGGTGACATGGAACAACCGGCGCCGCAGCCCACGCGCCTTGATGAGTCGGTCAACATCATCGAGGAGATCCGTTTGCGCGGCGACGCTTTGACACCTGCCGAGCGCAAGGTGGCCGATGCGGTTCTGGAAGATCCTGCGGCGGCGATGAAATCCAGCACGGCGGTTCTGGCCCGCAAGGCCGGCGTCAGCGATCCAACAGTCAATCGCTTTTGCCTTTCGCTCGGTTGCGCGGGCTTCCCAGAGCTGAAGTTGAGACTGGCGCAGAGCATTGCGCGCGGCGTGCCCTTCGTGAACCGCCATGTCTCGGCGGAGGATACGACCGAGACCTATGCCGGCAAGATCTTCGACGCGACGACGGCGGCACTGTCACGGGCACAGGACCGGCTCGATATGGCCGAGATCGGACAGGCCGTTGACGCGCTTGCGGCGGCAGCCAGGATTTCCTTTTTCGGGATCGGCGGCTCCGGGGCTGTGGCCGTTGACGCCCAGCACAAGTTCGTGCGCCTGGACGTTCCCGCGGTTGCCCAGTCGGACATTGTCATGCAGCGCATGCAGGCGGCGGGCATGGATGACGGCGACGTGGTGGTGTTCATTTCCAACACAGGCTGCACGATCCCTTTGATCGAAAATGCCAGGCTGGCGGCCAGCCGAGGCGCCAAGCTACTGGCTCTGACCGCAGCGGGCAGTCCCCTGGCGGCGGCCTGCGATATCGTCATCGGCATCGATCCGGTCGAGGATGCCGATGTTTATGTCCCCATGGCATCACGCATCGTCCATCTGGTGATACTCGACGTTCTGGCGACCGGCGTCATTCTGGGCCGCGGGCCCGGGTTCCACGCCCGTCTCGCGCGCATCAAGGAGAGTTTACGATCAGGCCGCACGGCCGTTCTCAACACAAATACTATATAAAAATCCATGTAAATCCGTCTCTTACCGAATTCTTAAGTTCGAAGGACTAGAACGAAGTTTTATCTCCTGAGGCGGGTGTTTCTATGTCGAGCTATAAGACAGCTCAGCCGAGCGGTGCGGTTGTTCTCAGTCGTACCCTGAGTGGTACTCTGCCCCTGTTTACGCTCAGTTTGTTTATGAGCGCGCTGTTGCTGTTCTCGGTGCAGCCGATGTTTGCCAAGATGGTGTTGCCATCACTTGGTGGAGCGCCAGGCGTATGGAACACCTCGATGGTGTTCTTTCAGACGGTACTTTTGGCTGGTTATGCCTATGCGCATTTTAGCGTGAAGTTATTGGGGGTAAGGCGGCAGGCGCTTGTCCATCTAGCGGTTCTGGGTTTGGCGTGTTTGTTTTTGCCGATCGGTTTCCCCGCCGACTCAAAGCCATGGCAGGGCCAACCTGAGCTTTGGCTGCTCTGGACCCTGACACATTCTGTTGGGCTGCCTTTTCTCGCTATTGCGGCAACGGCACCACTTTTACAGAAGTGGTTCTCCGAAACCGGGCATCAGCATGCCAAAGACCCTTATTTCCTCTACGGTGCGAGCAACATAGGAAGTCTCATTGCATTGCTGGGCTATCCTGTTCTTATTGAGCCAATGCTGGCTTTAGGCTCGCAAAGTTACGCCTGGATGCTTGGTTATGGATTGCTGGCAGTTCTGATTCTTATCTGCGTATGGGTTGTGCGAGGCCGGGTGTCCGCACCGATTCAAAATGATGCCTCGACCGTGCCTGCCATTGGAAGCAATTTGCGTCCTAGCTGGTTGCAACGCGCGCATTGGATTGTTCTGGCGCTGGTGCCATCGAGTCTGCTGCTTGGTGTGACGACACATATCTCGACAGATGTTGCAGCTGCACCATTGCTTTGGGTCGTTCCCCTGGCGTTGTATCTTTTGACCTTTGTGATCGTATTTGCCCGTCGGCCACTTCTTCAACACAGTTGGATGCTTCGCTTGCAACCAATTGTTTTGATAGCGCTGCTTACAAGTTTTGTCTGGCCGTTTGATGTGTTTACGGCGGCAGCTATTCACCTGGTCGCTTTTTTTGTGACGACCATGGTTTGTCACGGCGAGCTTGCGCGTCGTCGGCCCGATGTTGCGCATCTTACCGAGTTTTACCTCTGGATGTCGTTCGGTGGTATGGTTGGTGGGTTTTTTGCGGCGCTTGTGGCACCCGTCGTATTCGATACAGTTATTGAATACCCGTTAATGATTGCGGTTGCCTGTTTGTTGAGACCCTTCGGGAAAACCAACGGCCCGACTTCTCAGGGCGAGTATGTGAAGCTTCTGACAGATGTGGTTTTACCGCTGCTTTTATTCGGGGCAATAGTCGTTGCTTTCCCGTATTTCGGGAGGGAACCTTCCAACATCATGGTCATCGGTTCCTTCATTGTTTTCGTACTGTTAGCCCTCATGTTTTATGGTTTTGCAGAACGGCCGCTTCGGCTTTCTCTGGGGGTGGCGGCCGTTTTCATTGCCACTGCGACGTTCGGTCAAACAAATGGGATCATATTGCAGGAGCGTAATTTTTTCGGCATTAGCAGAATTGCGCTCTCCAATGATGGTGCGTTTCGTCTTTTGAGCCATGGTACCACACTACATGGCGCGCAACATGTGGACCCGTCGAAATGGCGTGATCCGCTAACCTATTATCATCGTAGCGGGCCTATCGGCCAGATCTTCACCGGCCTGTCCGCGGCCGGGAGGAGCCCTTCGCAGGTTGGGGTAATTGGTTTGGGAGCCGGCACGCTCGCTTGCTATCATGAAGCCGGTCAGGATTGGACATTCTTCGAGATTGATCCTGCGATGGAGCGTATTGCACGCGATCCGAGGTATTTTCGTTATCTGAACAGCTGTGCCGGTGACGCGCTCGTCACGATTGGCGATGCTCGGCTTTCGCTTCAAGGTGAAGTAGATGGCAAGTATGATTTGCTCGTTTTTGACGCCTTCAGTTCAGATGCTATTCCGATGCATTTGCTGAGTCGAGAGGCTCTAGCGCTTTATCAGGCCAAGCTCGCGCCGGGCGGTTTGATGGCTTTCCACATTTCGAACCGCACATTGAACCTTGCACCGATCCTTGGGCGTCTTGCTGAGAATGCACAACTATCAGGCCGGTTTCTAAAATCAGAGAACGCTGGCAAGAACGCGTATAAAAATGACTCTAGTTGGATTGTCCTTGCACGCCACGATGAAGACTTAGCGTTTCTGGATAGACGTGCAGATGATACAAACACCAACCCCTGGCTCGATGTCGCAACTCAGCCTAAGGGTAGGCTTTGGACAGATGACTTTTCCAATATCTTGAGCGCGCTCGTCTGGTAGCAGGCAAAAGCCGCGATAGCTGCACGACGGACCGAGCTGGTTTGCACTAGAATTCACGTTCGAATGCTGTTGGCATTGGTCCAGGCTGTGGCTGAGTTACCGGTGTCTCGGGACACTTCCATATGGAGCTGCATGGAACATGCTTCAGCCGTTGTTCGGCGCTGGCACTTCGGTTCAATCGGGCTCCTGAACGGGTTGGGAAAGATCCGCCGGGACGATAGGTGCCATAGGCGGCTCCATCCAAACCGGAATCACCCCATGCTCAGTTTTTTACTTTCATGAGTGTTCGCGAGCGCTGCATCGCCCTGCTCGGGTTTCGTGGCTTTACCGATGTATTCTTCGATCTTCTGGACCAGCCCGTGAATGTCGATCGGCTTGGATATGTAATCGTTCATACCGGCGGCCAGATATTCCTCGCGGTCGCCGCGGATGGCGTTTGCGGTCATGGCGATGATCGGACAGGACGCGACCGGAGCTTCGAGCGCCCTGATATGTTTCGTTGCCTCGACTCCTCCCATGACCGGCATGCGGATATCCATCAGGATGAGATCGTACGGTAGCGCCTGCACAGCGCGGACAGCTTCGCAGCCGTCGGCGACGGCGTCCACGGTGTAGCCTGATGCGGTCAGTACGGTCATGGCAAGTCGTTGATTGATTGCGTTGTCTTCGACGATCAGGATCCGTTTCGCGGGGTCGCCGGTCTGACTGATTTCGACGGCATTGGGCACCCAGGAGTCTTTTACTTCGCGTTCACCTGGTTCTGCGTCCGATGTCGAGTCGGACAGCAGGCGCTGGATCATTCCCAGAACCTTGTCCTGGTGGACCGGTTTCGGACAGCTGGCGTCAAAGCCGAGGACACGGGCCTGCTGGTCTGCAGTCAGTCCTGAAGATGATGACAGGATTAGCTTGAGATCTTGTAGCTTGGGTTCTTCACGGATCATTTTCGCCAGGGCGATTCCGTCGGTTTCGGGCATCATATGATCAATGATTGCGAGTTCGAAGCCGCGGCCTTTTTCCGCCGCTTCCGACAGGAATTTCATTGCGCTTCGAGCATCGGGCGCCAGTTCAACATCAATATCGTGGCTGCGCAGCTGCAGCTTGAAGATCCTGCGGTTCAGTGCGTTGTCATCCACCACCAGAACCTTGCGGCCTGCAAGTTCTTCGGGGCGCGCTTCGACCATTCGCCGGGCGGTGGAGTCTGCATCTTTCAACCGGATGGTAACCCAGAAGGTGCTGCCCTGGTCCGGCGTGCTCTCAACGCCGATTTCTCCGCCCATCAGAGCGGTCAGTTTTTTGCAGATCGCCAGGCCGAGCCCGGAACCTTCGTATTTGCGGTCTGAGCCGTCGTCGACCTGAACGAAGCGTTTGAATATAACGTCCAGCTTTTCGGCTGGAATGCCGACGCCGGTATCAGTGATCGCGATGCGGATCTCGCGCACGCCCTGATCCGACTTGCAGTTTTCGGTGACTTCGATGGCGATCGCGCCGCTGGGAGTGAACTTAATGGCGTTTCCGACCAGATTGAGGAGGATCTGACGGACCCGGCCGGCATCGCCGTTCAGACATTGAGGCAGATTGGGATCGATGTAGGTGCTCAACTCCAGGCGGTTGGTAAAGGCGCGTGGACCCATCAGGTTCACGACGCTCTTGACCACGTCCTTGAGATCGAAATCGGTTTCTTCCAGCTCCAGGGAGCCAGCCTCGATTTTCGAGATATCCAGAATATCGTTCAGCAGACCGAGAAGCGCGTCGCCTGAAGAATAGATTGTGTCAGCGTAGTCGCGTTGTTTTTCATTCAGGTCCGAATTGAGCAGCAGATTTGCGAAACCCATGATGCCATTCATGGGCGTGCGCAGCTCATGACTCATGATCGCCAGGAAACTGCGTTTGGCTTTCTCTGCGGCAATGGCGCGATCGCGTTCCTGTGTGAGGGCGCGCTGGCTATCGACAACGGCTTTCTCCATAGGTGCGAAAATCACGACGGTGTTGAAGACAAGAGCACAGAAGACCGCGCAGGCCGTGGCGAGCAACATATAGAGGATCAGCGATGCGCCAGAGGTGAGCTCGTCGTCAATGATCGGCGCGATGCTGTGAAAGACCGGGCTTATCTCGTTTGAGAGCAGCGCTTCCAGAGCACGGGAGGCGTTGAGACTGGCGAGGCTTCTTTTGTCTTCTGCCGCAACGAGAACGGCTGAGAGCTCGAGTACTTTGCCGATCAGCTCTTCGAGTTCCGGACTTTCCTGGTCGTTGCCGCCTTCCCAGATCAACTCAAGGGGGCTCGGCATGTCTCGTCCGGAAAGATCGAGATGGGATATCTCCTCCTCATGATTATCGAACAATTCGTGGGCGAGGCGATCCCAGTCTGCTTCTTCTGCTTCAATCGCGACCCGGCTGTCCCGCTCGAGCATTCCGTCAGGATCCGCTTCTCTGATTGCGGTAAAAACCACCGCTAACTCTTCGAAGGCAAGTGCCAGATTCTTGTTGCTTTCGCTAACACCTTCCGTGGTTCCGTATCTGCTATCACTGCTTTGGCTGATGGCCCGTTGCACCTCGGCGTGAAGGTGATGCGTCGCTTCAGTCAGCTGACTAAACGCCCGGGCGAAGTGCGCATCGCTTTGCAGGGAAGCAACGAGGGACCAGCCGACGGCTACGCAGAGCATAACCACGAACATGATCGCGATTTTTGCCATCCAGTAGCGTTTCCGCAGGTATTCCCGTGTAATCGAGCCCGGCATGTTCCAGAGCGTCCTTGAAAACAGATTTCAGAGCAGTGCGCCTAATCTGAGCGTAATTTCATTAAAAGACCTATAAATCTCTGCAATCGCTGAATTTTTCTCTATTAAGTTGTTTTTGGTGCATAGGTGTTGCCGCGTTGGGGTTCGCCGACACGTCGGTACCGCTCAACAGCCTTCAGGCTGTGATCATTCCTGATTGGAGCAACCAGCCGCTAAGTGCTCGTGCTCAGGGCGGCAGCGGTCTCTTTGCCGGGGCAAACCGGAACGATCTCGAAATCCACGAGATCCGACCACTCCGCTACCCAGCGCTGCAGGAGAGTGACGTCATCGCAGGCCATAACCTGAAAGCAGCGCCCAAGGTCGGCGCTGACCCAGCTGTCGACGAATGTCAGGCCATCGGGCATCAAGCGCCCCTGCTCTGCGAAGCGATGATAAACGGCTTTAGCGTCCTGATTCCGGAAGCGTTCGATAATCATGAATTGCATGGAGTCCCCCCAAATTGCGATCCGCTGTATTCTAGAGAATGTTCCCAATTTCACCCGGTAACACGGACTCTATCGCGTTCAACTTCACATCTGGGAGGAAAAGATGCCGTCCACTAAGGCTTGTAAAGAATAACGCGCTGTCAGCCGGACTCGGGATCTGGCCGAACAATCCGCGCTTCGAGCCGTTTTATAACCTCACGGGCGTTGTAGGTATGATCATCGCTGGCAGGCGCCTTGCGCTCCTGACCTTCATTTGAAAAAACGATAATGTTTGCAACGGCTTCGTAGCTGATGACAGGGCGGCTGGCCACGGTTGTGTAACTGTAGGGGAAGCTGCGGAAGCCATAGCCGTAGCGCAGGGAACGCCTGCCATGGAAACCGTAGTAACCGGATGATGCGGCATAGTTGTTGTAGTAGCTTGTCTTGGACTCAACGTCCCGCTCGACGATACGGAACCGGTCGTAACCCTGTTGAAGTGTGATTTCGGCGGCCCGATAGAGCAGATAACTCTCAACTGTTTCACGCGGGGTCAGAGAATTCCCGGAGAACGAAACCCGAAAGCGGTCGTTTTCCGTTTGCAGTTCACTGTAGCCCTTGCCGTCGAGCGCTGGGCCATAAGGGGTTGGTGTCGCACAGCCCGCAACCACAAGAGCGATAAAGACCACAGCCATGATTTTTATGGCGCCGTAGAATGTCGGTGCAGTTGGGTGCGTCAGAGACTGACTTTGAACTTCCTGAAGCATTTGCCGCACTCCCGTATGCGCGTTTGCCTGATCCTTAAATGATGGCACAGCGTCGATTCTTCAAGCGCACGGCTTTTTCAGGCTGCTACGGATGGCGCCGATCAGGACTTGGGAATTGTCAGGAGTTTGAGGCTTTTGAAGCCGGCCTGACGGAGCCGCTGCATCAGTTCTACAATGCGATTGGCCGGCGTGCCGCCATCGGTTTTAAGGCGTAACGTCACGTCTTCCGTATTTTCTTGGAGCTGCAGGCGTTGCGTTGCAGCCTCAATGAGCGCTTCTTCGGACATCTCGACCCCGTCCAGCGCAAAGCGGCCGTCTGCCGAGACCAGGATCAGCATATCCTGGGGGGTATTCTGCCCTTCACTCTGCGATTTCGGCGGTTCTATGACAAAGGGATCACCGGCGGCCAGATGCCCGGCCAACATGAAGAAAATCAGCAGAAGAAAAACGACGTTGATCAGCGGCAACACGCTGTCGTCGTCATTTCTCGCTCTGCCGGATTTCCGTCGTAACTGCATGATTCTCCCCCGCCTACTCGCGTGATGAGGCAATAAGCGACAGGTCGGAGACGCCCGCCGCTGCCAGGCTGTCCAGCAATGTGACTGTGTCCTGCATGACAACGCCGTCCGACGGTCTGACCAGAATGCGACGGTCTGGGTTTTTGACCATCAGGTCGTTTATGCGCTGGATCAGAGCTTCGGGAGACAGTGTTTCGCCCGACAGCCTGAGGCCGTCCGGTCGGATGTCGATCAGCAGAGTTCCCTCGAGACGTTCGCCGCCCTGGCTGCTTCCCGGTGTGTTCAGCTCAATAGAGCGCCAGTCCAGAAACGAGGACGCCAGCATAAAGAACACCAGCAGGATAAAAACCACGTCAATCAGGGGCGTCAGGCTGATAATTTGCCGACGCCGCGGATTGGCCGTGAGTGACGAGCTGTTCATCGAAAAGGGCTACTCGCCAGCGGCGATGGCGTGGATGCCGGTTGGGGCGGCGTCCTTGCCCTTTTGTGCGGTTGAACTGCGGTCGGGCGAAGCGTTCATCAGGCTCCCGGTCAGAGTTTCCGTAAAGACCTGCGTGATCGCGTCCTCCATGGCGTGGGCCAGACGTTCCACCCGTCGCTCGAGCCAGTTCAGAATTGCGACAACCGGAATGGCCACGGCCAGGCCGGCTGCGGTGGTCAGTAGTGCAGCCCAGATCCCGCCTGACAAAATGGCCGGATTGACCTGATTTCCGGCCTGTTCAAGCTGCCGGAAAGCCTCGATCATTCCCAGAACGGTACCAAAGAGGCCCAGAAGAGGCGCCAGGCTCGCGGTTACTTCCAGAGGCCGGAAATAGCCGCGCAGGCTTTCCAGCAGATTGCTGGCATGACGCAATACCTCTTCGCGCACTTTCTGCTCCGGGAGATCATCACGTGCGCGTCCCTGAATGGCCAAGGCAACGACTTGAGAGAGAGGACTGCGGGCGTTGTTCAGGGAAGCCAAAGCTTCACGGATCTGTCCCGTGCGATAAAGGCTGAGGGCATGCAGGCTCTGGCGGCGCTCACCAATCCGATTGCTCTGGAATTGCCAGAGCTTGAGCAAAACAATCGCCAGGGCGAACACCGACATCACGATCAGAATCATCACGACCGGGCCGCCCGCGTCGAGATAAGTGAGAAGCTCATCGAAGCGGCCCGCCTCGCCTAATCCACTCTCCAGGCCACTGCTTTCAAGGCCACTGTCGGGTGCGGCCAGGGTGCTTTCGCTCTGCTCATCCATTTGTCGGTTGAACCTTTTAAAACGTAATTTCTGTCAGGAAACGATGGTTACTTGATAAAGGAAACTGCCCCACGGGCGCTTGTGGAAACCATGGCCAGGCAGTCGTCCCGCGCGCCCTGAGCGTCGCTGCAGGACGTCAGTTTGTTCAACAGAACCCGGCCGATCCCGTTGCAGGGCAGCTTCGCAATGTTGAAAACCTTGAGACTGGTCTTATCCTTCGGCAATGGCGCCGCCTCGACTGCAAGGCGCTTGGCGACCACGCCCTCTGCATCAAACAGCACCAGATCGAGTTTCAGGCTCTCGAATGAGAGCTGACTACGATTCTCGAGCAGAAGATACGCGCGGCAGGCATTCTCGGAGGCCTCCAGCTTGTTCAGCTCAATTTTGATTTCCGGACGTGAGGACACTGTTTCCTGCGCATTGCCCGGCGACCAGGACATTGCGGCGAACAGGATCACTGCAAGCAGTGCCGGTGTTATCGGCGAGCGGATAATGGTTATCGGAGTTGAAGCTGTTCTCGTTTTCATATGCTGATCTATTGCATATTTGCGAGTGGTTCTCAATCGCGAAATAAACCGAATCGAAATCAGTACTCACTACAATTTGTCGAGAGCCTGGGCCGATTTAGGCTCAAGAACATGTTTAAATTTTCATGACCTGTTAGTATCTGAGAGTGCGAAAAAAGTATCCGAGAGAAGTTCATTCAAAATGGCCAGCATTTTCTCAAAAATTCGAAGGATTGATTTGTGCCATTTTGTGGCGGCATTTGCGTCCTTAGCGAGTGTCTTTGTTTTTGCAGTAACTGTGACCAACGCCCAGGCACAAACCGCAAATCAGTCCGCTGCAGAAAAACAGGCTGAGGCGGAAGCTCTGATCTCCCGCCTATCCGACAAGGAAGTCCGTGAGTTGCTGGTCGGACGTTTGGCACAGGCCGAGGCGCAGCAGAATCAGGGTCGGGAAGAATTCAATCCGGCAGTCATCATCTACCGCCTGCAGCGCGACATGGGTCTGATCAGTGAAGAGGTGCAGCACATTTTCGCAGCGGTGGTTGATCTGCCCGCGATCTTTCCCGCGGCCTGGGCGCAGTTCAGTGCCGATCGGAACGAGGGGGGACTGATCTGGTTCTTTGCGACCATGGCCATTGCCTTCGGGTTGGGGTTTGTCGTGGAGAGTGGATTGCGCCCAATCCTGGTCGGACGTCCGGCGCAGGCGCCGCCGGTGATTGAGAGTACCCGCAGAAAGGTGATTATCCTGGGTGTGGTGCTGCTTAAGCGCTTACTGTTGCTAGGGATCTTTGTGGGGGTGGCGACTGCGGTCTTTGTGTTGTTTTTCGACACTACGCAGAAGGACCGGATCGCGTTCTTCTTTTATCTGACGGCGACGGGTGTGTTCCGGGCCAGCATTGCGATGTCCCAGGCCTTTCATGCGCCGAAGCGTGCCAACCTGCGGCTGCCGCTCTATGACGATAGTGAAGCGGCCTACATGCACCGGACCTTTCTGATCACGGTCGGGTTTGGTGCCTTCGCTTTCTTCACCTGCGCACTTTTCGGAACGCTCGGAATTCTCGGTTACGTACATGAACTCTTCCTGATTCTGATAGGCACAACGACGGTATCGCTTCTGATCTACACCATTATCTCCGGCCGGGGTCTGATTCGGAAGGACATAGAAAGCGGCGTGGCGGCAGAGAGTTCACGAGCCCGTTTTGCGCGCGCCTGGCCCTGGATCTTTGCGGTTTTCACCGGGTTCCTCTGGGTTGGCATCGTCGTGCGTGAGCTGCTCTATGATTTTGTGCCCTATGGCGCGGCGCTCTTTACCATCGGTCTATTTGCCGTCATTCCCAGCCTGGACGCTCTCTTTTATCGAGATGCCGCCCGCTTCGAAGCTGCAGCAGATGATGTGCGGGCTGCTCTTGCTAAGGCCGGTCGCCTCACGCTGATCGTCCTGGTGGTGGTCTCGCTTGCTTCGGCCTGGCGCATCAACCCGCTGACCATGAGCGACGGCGGTTATGCGACCCTCCTTGCCGAGGCCGCCCTGCAGGTGGCGGTGACGTTGCTGGTGGCCTACGGCATCTGGCAGGCGGTCCGGATCTATATCGATCGGAAGATTGCAGAGGAAGATGCGGAGTTTGCGGCTGCAGGCCATGATCCGGCTGAAGCCGAGATCGGCGGGACCGGAATGTCGCGCATGCGTACGCTCTTTCCTCTCTTCAAGCGCTCGGTGCAGATGGTGCTGGGGATCATTGTTCTGATGATTGTGCTGTCTTCTCTCGGCGTCGATATCGCACCTATTCTTGCCGGTGCCGGCGTCGTTGGCCTCGCAATCGGTTTTGGGTCTCAGACTCTTGTGCGTGATATCGTTTCGGGCGCTTTCTTCCTGATTGATGACGCGTTTCGCCTTGGTGAATACATCGATGTCGGTTCGGTTCAGGGCACTGTCGAAAAAATTTCCCTGCGTTCCTTTCGGCTGCGGCATCATCGCGGCGCCATTCATACCGTTCCTTTTGGGACCATCGATACCCTGACCAATTACTCACGCGACTGGGTCATCATGAAGCTCAAATTCCGGGTGCCGTTCGATACGGATGTGCGGGCCATCAAAAAGATGTTCAAGAAGATTGGTATCGATCTGCTTGAACACCCGGAAATCGGCGAGGATTTCCTGCAGCCTTTCAAATCCCAGGGTGTCTTCGAGGTTGACGACTACGGATTGGTGATCCGTGCGAAGTTCACGGCCAAGCCGGGGCGGCAATTCATGATCCGCAAGGAAGCCTATATTGCGGTTCAGGAGGCCTTTGCCGCCAACGGTATCGAGTTCGCGCGTCCGGAGATCAAGGTGACGGTTGAGGACGAAACGGACGATGACGAGGTGCCTACCACAGCGCGCGATCATCGTTCTCAGGCTGCTGCGGGCGGCGCCACACGACTTGTCAGTCACACCGCTGCCGATGCAGCTGAAAATGTGTGATTCTTTGCTGCTGAGAGAAGCGCGGACGGCCCCGGATCGAACGATTATGTCCCTCGAATTGCTTTGCGCTCAGCAGGACATGATTTTCTATCTGAAAACAACTTATGCGGGAAAACCATTAACTTAAAATTGGTTGAGAAATCGGACTGTTAAGCAATTTTTCACTCACGTAGGGTTGAATGAGCCTGGGGTATCTCAAGGCACGGTCAGGCTGACTGAGCTGAGGTATCCTGCGGTTGGCGGCAATCCATCGGCGTCGCGGCTCTTTGTGGATAACGTCACGTGGGGATCAAAGTTTATGCAGCAGTTGAAAGGTTGTTTGACCGCCGGCATCGCCGTTGCGGGTTTTCTGGCCGTGGTAACACCAGGCGATATGGCCATTGGCCGCGAAGCGAAGTGCCTCTTCGTATCATCCTATCACAAAGGCTATGCCTGGTCTGATGGGGTTGAGCGCGGTCTGCGTTCCGCCCTGGACGGTCGCTGTGAACTGCGTCAGTTCGACATGGACACCAAGCGTCTGAAGTCGGAGGCGGAGAAGCAACAACAGGCTCTCGAAGCCAAGGGGCTGATCGAGTCCTGGGCGCCGGACATTGTCATAACCGCTGACGACAATGCGGCGAAGTACCTCATTCAACGTTACTATCAGGATGCCGAAACGCCTTTCGTTTTCAGCGGCGTTAACTGGACCGTGGAGGCTTACGGCTTTCCATACCGCAATGTCACCGGGATGATCGAAGTCGCGCCGATTGAGCCGATGTTCGAGCGGGCGGAGGAAGTTTCGCCGGATATCCGCAGCGCCTTTTATCTCGGTGCGGATACTCTGACCGAAAAAAAGAACCTAAAGCGATTTCAGGAAGCTTCCGCACGCCGCGGGGTCAAGCTTGAGTACGTGCTGGCCGGAAGCATGAAGGATTGGATGGCTGCCTACCAGAAGGCCCAGGCGCACGACCTGATCATTATGGGCAGCAATGCAGGTATCAACGACTGGGACCGCGATGAGGTCCGCGCCTTTGTGGGCGGAGCCGCTAAACGTCTGAGCGTCACCAATCACTATTGGATGATGCCCTACACCATGGTCGGGATTACAAAGGTGGCCGAGGAACATGGTGAGTGGGCCGGTAGAACCGCACTGAAAATACTGGGAGGGATGCAGCCCGGTGAAATTCCCATCGTTGCCAACAGTCGACGGGATATCTGGATAAATCCGGAGGTTCTGTCCGCCGCGGATATCAGCTTGCCGCGCGGCCTCATGCGAAAAGCCAAGCGGGTTACCGGGTTTGCCTCAAAATCCTAACGATCGTCTCTTCAGAACATGGGAAGTCTCCTGCCTGGTACTGCTGGTCGGCGCGATTTGCGCCGCTTTGAGCAGCCTTGCGATCAAGACGGATCTGGGAAATGCGAAAGAGATCTTCACGCAGCAGGCTTACAATTTTGAACGCGAGGTGGCGCACCGATTTGCGAGTGCCGATGCAGTGCTCACAACCCTTGTTGAGCTGCATCATGCCAGTGACAACGTTGAAGAACACGAATTCGCAGCTCTATCGCGCGAGCTCCTGAAGGCCTACCCCCACATTCAGACGATTGCCAAGCTTTCGATGCTTCGCCTGGATGAGCGTGAGTCTCTGGAAGAGAGCATGAGAGCCGGGGGTTTTCCGCAATTCCAACTTACCGAGAGAACACGGGCGGGGGAGGTCGTGGGCGCACAGGAGCGTGACACGGCGATGCCCATTCTCTCGCTCGAGCCCTTCACACCGGAATTCGCCCAGTTGGTCGGTTTCGATGCTTTGTCGGATCCCGCCCTGGCGCCCGCAATCCTGCGTGCCATCGATTCCGGGCGTGTGATGAGTTCAGAGGTGGTTGAAATTCCGCATGTCGGCCGGGGATTTTTTGCCTTTAAGGCCATTTATTTCGGGTATAACTCACCCAGCTCAGTCGAAGCCCGTCGCACCCAGGTCAGCGGGATGGTGGCGTTGTTTCTCGATTCCAATCGCTTCTTCGATGATTCAAGTCATCAATTCGACCGCTTTGCCGTCCGAAGTATCGACGAGCTCCATTATGATCAGCAAAATGTGAGCTATCTCTATCGGCAAGACCGAATGTCCTCCATCGCAGGTCCGGTGATTTTCGATGCCTTCTTCCTTGAGCTTCCGCTCTTTTCTCAAGGACGGACATTTGTTCTGGAGATTTCGGCGCGTCCCGGCCTGGAGGTGGTTCGCGGATGGTTTGTCGGCATATTCGTTGTCTTGCCTGCCGTCGCCGGCACCTTCCTGATCCTTGCCTTGGCGAACCACCGTCGCCGTCAGCGCCAGGCCCGCAAAGATGAGAAGAAGCTCCGCCGGAATAAAGAGCGGTTCCGGGATTTCGCTGAGATTGCATCTGATTGGTTCTGGGCCACCGATGAGCAACTCCGCTTCTCGTATCTCTCCAACCAACTGATAGAAGCCACCGGATTGCAGCCGAAAGATATTGTCGGTAAGACCAGAAAAGACTTGGCCAAAGTGAATTCCAACGATGTTGGGTGGCTGCAGCATCTGACAGATCTGGCTGCGCGGCGTCCCTTCCGCGATTTCCGCTATGAATTTATCAGCCCGGACGGAGAGTCCCTTTGGCTCTCCATCAGCGGCAAACCGGTTTTCAGCGATGATGACGAGTTCCTGGGTTACCGGGGCACAGGCACAAACATAACTGCCGAATTCAAGGCTCAGGCGGAATTGCGCAAAGCCAAGGAAGAGGCGGAAATCGCCAGCCGAAGCAAGTCGACCTTTCTGGCCAACATGAGTCACGAGCTCAGAACACCTCTGAACGCGATTATCGGGTTCTCGGATCTGATGAAGCGGGGCGTTTCAGGCAAAATCGAAAACCCCCGTCACCAGGAGTATGTCGACGACATCTACGGTGCCGGCGAGCATCTTCTTGCCATTATCAATGAGATACTTGATCTCGCGAAGGTCGAGGCTGGTAACTCGCCCCTGGGTGAAGACGAGATCGACACCTGCGAGATCGTGCAGTCTGTAAGTTCACTGTTGGCTGAGCGCGCCCATGAGAGTCAGGTGCGTTTGGTAATCGAGCAACTGTCCGATCTTCCTTTGCTGTGGGCGGATGCACGCAAACTGAAGCAGATCCTGCTTAATCTGCTGTCAAATGCGCTTAAGTTTACGCCGCCGGGCGGAACGGTGACTGTAGGTGTGAGTTGCGATGTTGCCAGGGGTTACATCTTTCATGTTAAGGACACCGGCATCGGTATCGCGCCCAGCGACATTCCCAAGGCACTCGCCGCTTTTCAGCAGATCGATAGCGAGCTCAATCGGAAATATGAGGGCACGGGCCTCGGTCTGCCGCTCGCCAAGGCTTTCGTGGAACAGCATGGCGGAACCCTGAGCCTGAAAAGCGCCATCGGTGAGGGGACCTCGGCCATTGTCGTGTTCCCGCCCGAACGTATCGTCAAAGCCTCAGATCTCAAGGATGTGGACGAGAGCGCCCGCTCCGCCTAGCTGTTTGCACGCGTTTCTTGATCACGGAGTTCCGCAGACAGCTGCAAATCCTACTTCATCTAAGGCGTTCCCTGGACGTGCCGGAGCATGAAATTTCGTGATGCCTGCTGTTAAAAAGCAAGGTCGCGCTCTAACTATTTGTAAAAGAGGCGGATTCACATTTTCACTTAATTGGTGAAAATGTCTGGGCTTTGAAAACCGGAAACCCGGCGTTGTCAATGCTGGCATAATTACGCAGACTGAAGATCTTCTGCTACTTTTGTGTGTATACGAATATTATGTTGATCGGTACGGCGACCGGAAAAGAAAAATCATGACGGGAGTGGATCGAAGCACCAGGAAGGCGGCTTCCGACGCTCCCGTACTGCTCGAGGGACCTATTACTGCGCCCTGCGCTTGGCGGGCCTCCGATGTCACAGGGGATGACTGGATTATTCCCATCCCTCCTAAGGCATTGGTGGAGCTTGACCAACTGGCACACCTGCTGACGAAGTATGACGGTGCCGTAGAGGCGCTGAGCGCGGCGGACTACGCCCTGGACGCGGTTACCGAGCTCATGGCCGACGTGAAGCAACGGCTCCATCATGGTATTGGCTTCGCAGTTCTTGATCGTCTGCCTGTGGAACGCTGGGGAGACCCGCTGACAAAGGCTATTGGCTGGATTTTAACCTCTCTACTCGGCCCGGTAGTTGTGCAGAAGGCAGATGGGACGCGTCTGTACGAAGTCAAAGATTCCGGGGCCTCGTTGGGCTACGGCGTTCGCCGCTCTGTGACCAATCTGGATCAGGACTTCCACACCGATGGTGGCTGGCTCGCGCAGACGCCTGAGGTCACAACTCTTGTCTGCCTGCGCCCAGCCAAGGCTGGAGGACTCAGCCGGGTCGCGAGCCTGGCCACAGCACACAACGAACTGCGTGAACGCTCACCCGAATCTCTTGCCCGGCTCTACCAGGATTTCTGGTGGGACCGGCAGGCTGAACATGCGCCGGAAGAAAACAAGAGCAGCCGGCATCCGGTCTTTGCCTGGCGCGATGGAAAACTGACGGTCCGGCACTATGCTGACTACATTCGCAAAGGCTATCAGCTGCAGGGTGAAGACCTGGACGATGAAGGCGACGCCGCACTGACCGAGATGAAGGCAATTGTCGATACCCCTGAAAACTGGATTGAGTTTCAGCTTGAGCAAGGGCAGATCGAATATGTGAACAACCACCTGCTCGCTCATTCGCGCACGGCGTTTGAGGATGATGATTCTGAAGGCGGGCGCTATCTGCTGCGCCTCTGGAATCGGCGGGACGGCGGGATCGAGCTCGAACGGCTTTCAGGGGCCAACGAATAGGTGCTCGTTTTTGAAAATCTTGAGCCGCTGTCGCTGGCTTATGCGACTGCTGTTTTGTTCGTGGCCTATCTGGTGCGCGGTGTCGCAGGCTTTGGTTCGGGCCTGATTGCGGTTCCACTTCTGGTTCAGGTCTTTCCCGTACAGGAAGTCGTTCCCCTGGTGGTGTTTCTGGATTATGTGGGCTCGGCCAGCCAGGGCTTGAAAAACCGGAAAGCCATTGCCTGGCGCGAGCAGTTACCACTTATTCCCTTCAGCCTGATCGGAGTTGCAGCTGGCCTGGCGCTACTCTCAATTGCGAAGGAAGCCGTGCTTGCGCAGGCGCTCGGTGTCTTTGTGATTGTCTACGCGGTGTATCAGCTTCTGCCCTTCCCGACCCTGACCGGTTCCCGTATCTTTGCTGCGCCTTTCGGACTTCTCGGCGGTTTTGTTGGCACCATCTTTGGCACCGGCGGCCCTTTCTATGTCATTTATCTCGGCTTGCGGTCTTTGGACAAAAGCTCCTTCCGCGCAACTTTCGCCGTCAACTTTCTGATCGATGGCGCGATCCGCCTGGGGGCTTTCGCTCTCTTCGGCCTTTTCCAGGGTGGTGTTTTCCTGGGCTCGGTCGCGGCGCTTCCCATTGTCGGATTGGGTCTCTGGCTGGGTGGCAAGGTGCACACCGAATTGAGTCAGAAAGCTTATGTCAGGATCATCAGTGCGGTGGTCTTTGTCAGCGGTGTTTTGTTGCTGTTCAAGATGTGATGATGGGGGCGGCGTGAATCCTATGTTCAGGTTTGGTGTGTGGTTTCCGCTTCTCTGTATCCTACTCGCAGGCTGCGCCGGTGGTTCCCGCACATTTGGCGTTCCCCCTATCGTCAAACCGGATCCTATTCATCGGACGGACCCCAGGCTCATCCAAAATCCGCCTGCCGATATCCTCGCCCAATTTACTGTTGATGCAGAGGGTTACATCGTTGACGGCCCGCGAACTCATCCGAGCGAACCAGTGGATCACACCCTGCTTCTGACCAATGCTGTCATAGCCGACAGTTTCGCCAAAGTCGCTCTTGGAACCGGTGAGGAGAATGATTCGAGTTTTACGCCGTTCGGCAGAGAAAAAAGAGACAACCCCTGGGAAGGCAAAGTCTCAAAATACGATCAGGATATTGGGCAGCAGATATATTACCGTGGCGGCATCATTTCTGGCCGATTTTATCAAACCCTCGACCAATCCGTGAAGGGGATATCAAAAAACACCGGTATCGGCATCTCGTTCCGACCTGAAAACGAGCCCGACGCGTACTTCTTCTATTTCTTTTTTGAAGGCTTGGACGACGCTCGAGAGGCAGCGAGCCACTTCCACGTCTTGGCCAATGAAAGTGAACCAGGAACAGAGCGCCACGACTCAATGCTACTTGTTGCGAACATCTTCGACCGCATTTACAGAAGGGGTCGGGAATCCTGCTATGCCTACCCTACTACCAATGGTGACGACTCGCGCGCCAGTACGCTTATCGTTTTTTTTCTGAGTTTGCCGAGTGAAATCCTAGATACCTGCGCATACGAGGAAACGATCCAGGCCATGGGATTGTTCAGTGATGATAACTCGCTGTTCAACACTAAATTCACCGACGCCTTCAAAGAGTATCTCGTTCCGACAGAGCTCGACTGGATGATGCTCCGGATCCTCTATGACGAGCGGATCAAACACGGCATGACCCTGGAAGAGGTCATGCCGATTGTTCACCAAATTCTCTCCGAAACGCGCCCGCACGGTGACCCGTAAAGATCAGGTTGCCGCTCAGGGTTTTGTATCGGATCTACAGCAATGCCTGAGTACAGTCCTTCGCGATGTTCAGCAGGCTGTGGTCATAGCCGCCCGGTGCTGTCAGCATGACACCAATGGTCTCCTCCTCGAATTTGTAGGGCAGTGAAATACTGCAGCCGTTCAGTACGTTCCCGAGAGACGGGTTCCTCAGGGTGAGCAGGTTCAGACGGTAATACTCCTCGTCCTTCTCAAAGGCAGTGAGATCCGGTGCCAGGATCGGCGTTGTCGGAAGCAGCAGGACGCGGTTCCCCACTTCCTGATGGTAGGCGTCGATAAACGCAGCCCGCGCGTTGAGGGTCTTGCGGTAGGCCACGGCATCCAAACCCTCGGCGCGCTGCAAGCGGCTTAACACACGTGGATCGAAGAGTTCAGGTTTGCTGTCGAAAAAGTCGTCGTACTCCGCGCGGGATTCGATTGCGGCGAACTGCCAGACTGCGAGCTCCTTATAGCGTTCGAGGCAGGCGAGATTTTTGACAACAACCGCATAGCCGGCGTCCGAGATTTGAGCGACGGCCTTTTCGAAGGCCTTGGCAACCAAGGGGTCGAGTTCATCCAGACCGAAGTTGACGGGCATGATGAATTCCTGCTGCAAACCCTGCGCAGCAGTGGGCGTTTCACCTGTCATAACGTTATAAGCGATTTCACAGGCTTCAACGCTCCTCGCCATGGGGCCGACGCTGTCCAGACTCTGTGACAAGGCCTTGCAGCCGCGGCGCGAAACGCTGTCCTGGGTCGGCTTGAAGCCGACGATGCCGTTGAAGGCAGCGGGAATACGCAGGGATCCACCGGTGTCGGTGCCGATGGCGATGTCCGCAATGCCCCGGGCGACTGAGACTGCACCTCCTGATGTGGAACCGCCCGGAATACGACCGGACACAAGAGCATTGTCCGGTGTTCCGAAGTGCGGGTTCAGCCCAAGTCCGGAATAGGCCAGTTCGGTCATATTGGTATGCCCGGTCAGGATGGCCCCGGCATCGCGAAGCCGCCTGATAGGTGGTGCATCAGACTTTGCTATGGGTTGTTCAGCGAGAAAACGCGTGCCGGCTCGGGTGACAAAGCCTTCCACGTCGAATAGATCCTTGACGCTCACCAGTGCGCCGCAAAGCGGAGAATCAGAGACATCTTTTAAACCCTCAAGCTGGTCACGTGCCTGATCGAAAAATGTTTCCGTGAAGATACTCCGAAGCTCCGGCGTATCCGCGTTCACGCGCGCGATGACATCTTCCAGGCGGCTTTCCGCTGTTTCAGGGGACCAGGGGTTTTGATGCGTCATCGTTGTTCTCATACCTCAATGTAACCTTGGGCAACCTTGACGGCTAAGTCTGCTGCCTGTGCGCAAAGCGCGTTTCTGGGATCACCGATAAAGGACGCGGTGAAATGAAGAGGGGGCAGTTTCCAGCCCGGATCAAATTCGACGATGCGTCCCTGCTTTACCATCTCGCGGCCAAGCTGTTGGGGGAACATGCCTATGCCGATTCCTGAGGCGACCATTTCCAGGCCTGCAAAGATCGAGCTTGAAGGAAAGATCTGTGTGTTGTCGCCGTAGCGATCCGTCAATTCGCGGCGTAATTCCCGATAAGGCCGCGAATTGCGATTGTAGGAGACGACCGGCGTGGTTCGCAGATCGGGTTCCTCAAGTTTCACGGCGCGGAACCAGGAGAGCTCGATTGGCGGCAGGTCGATGTTATCGACGGTAAATTCCGAGACCGGGCCCATCAGGATCGCAAAGTCGAGCGAACGTTCCAGAAGCTGCTGCCTGAGGTTTACGGTTACGTCGACGGAAATCTCTACGTTTAACTGCGGGAATTTCGAATAGAGCTCCGAGAGAAACAGCGGGAGCCAGAGCTGAACAATTGTTTCCGCAACACCGATACGCAGGAGGCTGTTCACGCTTTCCGCGGGGACGACATCGGCCTTGATCCGCTCGATCAGGTCGGCGATTTTTTCTGCGTAATCGCGTAACAGCACCCCCTGCTTGGTCAGGGTCACACCGCGTTGCGCCCGCTCAAAGAGTGTCGTGCCAAGTGAGTCTTCAAGCGCTGCGATGCGCGCCGATACGGCAGGCTGCGAGATATTCATTTCCTGCGATGCCCGCCGGACACCGCCAAGCCGCGAAACCCACAGAAACGTTCTGAGTTGATCCAATGTCATATTCGCACGCCCGCACGGGTGATCACCTAAGCTGATAGGAATGTCCTGATTTATCCCGGTTGAATCAATCACTTTGTGAGCGTTTCTCGGAAAGAGTTTTACAGTTCCATAAAGGCGATTGGATGTTTGAGCAGGCATTTGGCACCGGAGTCACCGATCAGGATCATTTCGCCGATCGCAGCCCCGCCTCTGCCCGGCAGAAAATAGTTTGGGTGCAGTTCCAATAGCATTCCGGGCTGAACGGTCAGATCTCCCCTCGTATTTTGTGCGGGTTGAGGGCTGTCGCCAAAGCATTGCGGAAAGCAATCTGTGATCAGCGGATCTTCATAAGATGTTCCCAGGCCGTGCCCGTTTCGGAAGCGAACTATGTTCGAGAGCTCCTGTTCAGAGAAATGACGGCCTAAGATCTGGTCCATCGCATCGGCGCAGGTGCGCAGACTCTCACCTGGTTTCAAGGCCTCAATACCCGCCTCAAGCATTTCAGATACCTGGTGCCACATGACCTTGTGATGTGCGGGCGCAGACCCTAGAGATCCCATGCGGATGCCGTGTGCCCAATGACCCGCAACACAGAGCGCAATGCCGAGTAAGACCTGATCACCGGTTTGTGGAACATGGAGACCTTCTTCAGGCCAATAGCGGGGATGGTCGGCAATGGACCTCGCGGTCAGCCAGGTTCGGCAGTAGTTGGCGCCCAACTCCCGGGCCCTGGTTTCCAGGGCAAGCTGGATTTCCCAGCAGGCTTTATCCTGTGAGATTTCGTCCTTGAGGGAGCTGAAGAGTCTGTCGCAAATCTTCGCTCCAATGTCGTGGAACGCCAGGGCCGCATCGTCTTTGACCAGCTGCATCTCGCCAAGTTGCTGGTCTATGGCCTTTGTGTGGAAGCTATCAAGCAATGGGGTAAGTGCTCGGAAGACAGCAAGCGGCATCTCGTCAAAACCGATCGTTCCGGCAGTCTTCAACGATGCAGACTGTGTTGCGAGGAACGTGGTCCAGTCAGAGGGGCGCAGATCGACGATTTCGATGTCCTGCAGTGTTTCCCGCGCAACCGGCACCATGAAGGGACTACTGATAACAAGATAAGTGTCCCTATGATCCATGATCAACAGAGATGTCGCCTCATGACTGTCCCACCCGGTCAGGTAGCGCAAAGCGCCGTGGGATTTTGACCCTGCGCCCAACGCACTGCCGTATCCGAAAGCCAGAACCGTATCGCATCCGGCTTTTGATGCGCGCGCGACGATCTTCTGGCGTCGGGTTTTATAGATCTGGGAAGGCAGGTCGGCGGAGGGCGAAATCACCGGTTACGATCTCCCATTCAAGAGACGATTGGCAATGTCGTCACGTCGTATTCCAGTGTGATCTTGCGACCCAGCGCGGGATCTTCCAATTCCATTCGGTATTCCCGCGCGGGGCGTACCGAACCGATTGCACCGAGCGTACCGCAGAGCATTCCGGCTTTCTCACCAAAATCCAAGGCTTCCTTCAGATCGGCAAGAGGCCGAATGTTTGACAGAGTTCCTTCTTGGTAGAGGGTCCATTTGCCACCTTCGTGGATCAAGCAGCGCAGGATCAGGTCGTCCAGGTGATCGGCAACAGAATCGTACTTCCAGAGTTCCTTTGCCACAGGTTTAAGGCAGGCCTGTTTTGAATAGGCAACAGAATGGGTCTCCAGATCACGGTCTGTATGATCCGACGCAAGTCCAATCCAGATTTCGCCATTCTCCTGCGCCAGAAAGGGTTCGACTTCACCGGAAGTTTCGGTCCCAAGCACTTCGATGGATTTTTCCTGTGTTAGCAACCCGCTGGATACCCGATAGAACAACGGGACCTGCGAAGGCGGAGCAACACCCAGTTCCCGCAACTCTTCGATGTGATGATCGACGGCGGCTTTATTTCGCCCGGTCCAACCCGCCACGAAAAGCTGCTCGATGTTCAGGTCGAGCGAATGGTCTGAGGTTACAAATTTCATTACGGGTTTCTCTATAGATTTGAAGGAAGAAAAAGGGCGATGGCCGGGAAGAGAATCAGCAGGCCGGCCATCACCAGCATGGCGACCGCATAGGGTGCGGCACCAATCATGACGTCGGTAAAGCTACCGGCCTTGCGGGCTGCCTGCACGACATAGAGGTTGAGGCCGACCGGCGGGGTGATCAGCGCCATTTCGACAAGTAGGATCATCAGAATACCGAACCAGAGTGGGTCGTACCCAAGCTGAACGATCACCGGCACCACGATAGGGATCGTTGCGACCATCAGGGAAAGGGTTTCGATAAAGAACCCCAGAACGATGTACATCAGGACGATGACCAACAGCGTTCCGACCGCGCCCAGACCCAGGTTCTGCAGCAGGTCCTGCAGCGCACGGCTAACACCTGCAGCGGTCAGGACGAAGTTCAGAACATAAGCGCCGATAACGACCAGCATAATCAAAGCAGTCGTGCGCACTGTGCCCTTTAGACTCTCGACCAGCATCTCCCGCGATAAAGCTTTTTGTGTCCCCGCAATTATGAAGGAAATTCCAACGCCAACCGCGGCAGCCTCTGTGGGGGTCGCCCAGCCGGCATAGATCGACCCCACGATGGCACCGAACAAACCCAGCAAGGGCAGAAGATCTTTGAGACTCCCAATGCGCCGGCTCCAGCTCACTTTCGTGCCTGGCCCTCCGAGAGACGGTTTGACTCCGCAGACGATGGCTGTCACTGCCATGAAAAGCAGTGCCAGCAACAACCCTGGCACCAGTCCGGCCAGGAAGAGTTTCGGGATCGAGGTTTCGGTCAGGAAGCCGTAAACAATGAGATTGATTGAGGGGGGGATCATGATCCCGAGTGTGCCGCCGGCGGCGATGGCACCCGAAAAGAGTTTTGCGTCGTAACCCAGTTTTTCGGCCTGCGGCATCGCAACGGAAGCAACGGTGGCGGCGGTTGCGACGGAAGATCCCGAGGTCGCCGAGAAGAGCGTTGCGGTTGCGATATTTGCGTGAATAAGCCCACCCGGTAACCAGGAAACCCAGGCGTCCAGGGCAGCGTAGGTACGGCGGGCAACTCCGCTGCGCACCAGAACTTCACCGAGCAGGACGAAGAATGGGATAGCGATCAGGGTCGCACTGTTTGAAGAAGACCAGATGACTTGGCCGAGGCCGCGCATAAGGGGAAAGGGGCTGAAGAACTGATCAATGCCGAAGGCCAGTAGAAAGAGGACGATACCGACAGGTATTGAAAGCGAAAGCAGGACGAGAAGTCCGGTGGAGGTAAAGAGAATCATATCTCGTTCCTCACACCTGCGACTTCATCCACGTCGTCGAATTTGGCTTGGACGACGTATAGGATCACAGCGATCGCAATCACGACTGCGGAAACTGCAAACCATGCCCAGCCGGCGAACCAGAGAGATTGCGGAATCCAGAGCGGTGTTTCCAGAGGGGTGTTTGCAGTAGCGCCGCTTTTGAGTGTTTTCGCGAGCACCGGCCAAACCCGATAGGCGATCACGACCGCGGTTCCGGCGAGTGAAAGAATGGCGATGGCGTCGAACAAAGCACGGCCTGCTGGGGCTGCCTTTGCCCGTAGCAGATCGATGCGCACGTGCGCCATAGAGGTCAACGCGTAACTGATGCCCCAACTGGTCGAAATGGCCATGGCATAGCCCGAGAGCTCGTCAGTGCCGCCGAGCGACAGACCAAAGCGGCGAGCAATGATATCAAGGATGGTGACGGTGACGCTGGCCAGCAGAAGCAGGCCAGCGATCACAGCCAACCGCTCGTTCATTCGGCGCAGCCAGGTGAGCAGTTGTTTCATCAGTTCGCGCGCTTTTTCTTAGTTAAGTTTGATGGCAACGCCGGTGGCTTTGCCAACCGTACCGTTCCAGCGTTCGCCCCAGTCTTTCCCGGCGCGTTCGGACCAGTCCGGCAGTACCTTCGAAATCAGGATTTCCCGCGCGGTTGCGATATCCGCGTCCGAGACATTAACCAGCTTCATGCTGCGTTTCTCACCCGGGCAGTCGCCCTCGCCGGTCAGGCAGGCGATGTCGGTGGCCAGAGCGTTCTGTGCGGTTTCCCAGGCGGGTTGCTCCAGACCTGATACCACTTCCTTTTCGAGCAGGGCCTGGTCCTCGGCACTCATGCCATTCCACTTATCGAGATTGATCGCAGTGACAACCGGATCCCAGCCGCCGAGCGGGATCGGCATCAGATGGGTGGAGACTTCCCACCAGCCGGCGCTGTAACCCGAGCCAGCGCCCGTAACCGCGCAGTCGACGACGCCGCGCTGCAGAGCACCCGGCACTTCACCGAAACCGATCGTGACGCCTTCGGCGCCCAGGGCTTCCAGCAGTTTTGCTGTCATGCGGCCGGAGGCCCGGATTTTCTTACCCTTCAGATCGGCGAGGCCGTTGATGTCTGCATTGCAGAACACGACCTGCGGCGGGTAGGGCGCAATGCCCAGGACTTTGGCGTTGAAAACATCTTTGAAGATGTCGTCGACCAGTGGGCGCGCGGCCTGGACCATCTTCATGGCGGAGGCGGCGTCGGTCGCGATCAGGGGAACGTCCAGTCCTTCAAGTGCGGGCGTATCGGATACCGCGTAATCCGCGACCGTCATGCCGACGTCGAAAACGCCGTCACCGAGCATGCGGAAAACGTCCGAGCCTTTGATGCCCATCTGATCGTGCGTGGTCAGCGAAGTTGAAATCTTTCCACCGCTGGCTTCGGGGAACTTGTCATTCCAGAAGGGGGCTTCGTATTGCTTGTGAAGTGGTAGACCGCTCCAGCTGCCGACAATTGAGAGATTGTCTTCTGCAAAAGCTGCCGTGCTTGCCACGGTCAACCCGAGTGCCAATAACCCTGTTCCAATTTTCATTGTGTTTATCCTTGCCGTGTTAGTGAAGCGTCATGCTGATGAGGTTCGGCATGTCTCAGCAGCATCGTTGTTGTCTCATTGATTTCAGTGATCAGCATTGCCCCTGGCGCGTGTGTGATGCAGAGCGCGGGTTTGGCGGTTTCGATCGCGACCTGGCTGGTTACGCCGCAGCCCCAAAAGACCGGTGTTTCGTCGTCCGCGATGGGAACCGAATCACCCCAATCCGGCGCGTCGATGTCCGCGATCCCGATCCCGGCGGGATCGCCGACATGAACCGGTTCACCGTGCGAGTGGGGATAACGCGCGCAGATCTCGTAAACCGCCTGCAGATCGGTTTGTTTGACCGGCCGCATGCTCACGACCATCGGCCCGCCGAATTTGCCCGCCGGAGTGGTCATGACAGTGGTCCGGTACATGGGAACGGTCCGGTTGAGCTCTACATGGCGCAGGGGGATGCCCGCAGCGGCCAGCGCCCCTTCGAAGGTAAAGGAGCAGCCAATGGCAAAGGCGACGGAATCTTCGCGCCAGTAGCTGGAAATGTCGTGGGTTTCTTCGGCCAGGCGGCCGTCTTTGTAAATGTAGTAGCGGGGAACATCGCTCCGCAGGTCGATGTTGCGGCCAAGCGCCTTTAAACCGGGCTCCCCTGCGTTGGAGACCCCCACCAGGGGACAAGGCTTGGGGTTGGTCTCACAGAAACGCTGAAAGTCACCCGCCAGATCTGACGGCAGGATCACCAGATTGCACTGAAGATACCCACTGCAGAGCCCTGCGGTGTGTCCTTTGTAATCTTGGGCCCGGATCGCATCTCTGACGCTCTTCGCGGGTTGTTTCAGCAGGCTTGCGTAATCCGCCCCGCCGTTATTTTCTGTCTGTGCCATCCTGCACTCCCCTGTTCGCTGAGGGTGCAGTCGTGATGGTATAAAATCAAATCGTCATTATTTGTAATCATTGATCACAAATTCTGATCACCCTGTTGACTGGCTATAGAAGCGATTGAGAGACAGCCACGCGCAACTCAAACACCGGGCGGCGGTGTTGGTGATTAAATCTGAGCCTTGGCGTGGATTAGGTGGAGAAAGTCGAACCATGAAGATTCTCATCGTTTCTCCGAATGACTGCCGTCTTCTTGTCTATCGCCGATGCTGATGGTGTTTCGCTGTGCGACAAGCTTATGGCGGCGGGGGGAGATACTTCGAACCTTAGGAGCTCTCGTCATTTTTTCGAAAGGACTGCCGCTCCGGTGCCAATAACCGATATTGCCGGCGTTTCGCTTTGCGAAACGTTGGTGGCGGACCCGACAGGATTCGAACCTGTGACCTCTGCCTTCGGAGGGCAGCGCTCTATCCAGCTGAGCTACGGGTCCTGAGATGCGGCGGAACATACTGCAAGCTGCAGGCTTGGTAAAGAGGGCTTTCTGCGTTACGGACGATCCTGGGGCCTCTTTGCTTATGTGGGCTGGTCAGCGCTCCAGGCTGGTCAGTTTCGTGATGTCATCCCAGGCCATCAGGCGATAGGCGAGCAGAGTGCCGCCAAGCTCTTCCTGAGCGGTCTGGGCGCAGATTCCTCCCAGTCTCTCATAGAAGCGGATCGCGCCGCTGTTGCCGTCAAGAACCTCCAGAGAGAGGTTCTGGCAGCCCCGCGCCGCGGCACAGGTCGCGGCGTCCTGCAGCAGGCGCTTGCCGATTCCGCTGCCGCGCTGGCCCGGGCGAACATGCAGATTGTCCACGTAGGCGTCGTATCCGGCTTTGTAGTCGACCCAGAGGGAGATGAAGCCCAGGAGTAAGCCGTCCTGTTCGGCCAAGCGGACAAATCCGTCCGGTCGTTGAGTGTTATCGCTCGGGTGCTCGGTATCCTCGGCCAATAGACCCTGCCAGCGGACTTGATGCTCCGCAATCAGCGGCCCGTCGAGATAGCTGTCGCGCGCGAGGCCGCGGTAGGCGCTTTGCCAGCTTTCGCTATGCAGTTGGGCGACAGCCATCGCATCGGCGGGATTGGCGTCGCGAATAAGGATGTTCGCGGCGAGAGAGGATCCCGACCAACCTGTAACAGGCGTTCGCGCAGATTTTTCGCTAGTTTCGCGAGAAGACATGATCGGCGCCGGTGAGGTTTGAAGGAACGGCCAGGATTTCTTTTGGCACCTCCTTCAGTCCGGCGTCAAGCCGGCATCGGTGTTCAGTTGGCCTGACCCGCACGCAGTCGGTAGCGCCCGTCCTTGATGCACTCGAAGACATCTTCGACACTGGGGTGGCGTACAGGGCCGCCGTCCTCGTCCTGCAGCAGGTTCTGCTCTGAAACATAGGCGACGTAGGGACCGTCTGCATTTTCGGCAAAGAGATGATAGAAGGGCTGGTCCTTGGCCGGTCGGATGTCCTCGGGAATCGCGTCGTACCACTCTTCGCTATTCGCAAAGACCGGGTCCACATCGAAGATAACGCCGCGGAAGGGGTACACCCTGTGGCGGACGATTTCACCAATATCGAATTTTGCGGTCGAGGACTCCATGGCTTCCTTATTCTCTGGCGTACCGGAACTGCTGAGGTCTCAAATCGATAAGATGCAATTACAGTGTACAGTCAGTTGGTTAACGCCGTTTTTATCCTGCCGAACCCTACGCCGTAAAGTGAGGAATAGTTCGTACCAACCTTCCTGGCAGATAATCTAGGTCTTCAGGGCCGCGGAACAACGTGGGGACCGACCTATGCTGATGATATCGCTGAATGATCCCTATGATAGCCCGGACCTCACGAGATCACCGTTTCCGGTATCACTACCGGCGCTGAGCGTTCAGCAGGTTGTGCAGCTATCAAGCGGAAGATCCTGAGCCAGCCAACCGGAACCGCTCGTGCTGCCCAACATACCTTCTTTGATATTCAGGACCTGGGTAAAACCGGCGGCCTGCAGGGCGTTCAGGGCGCGGGTTGAGCGGTTCCCCCGGGCGCAGATCAAGGCGACGGGTGTGTCCAACTTGCCGTTCACCGAACGTCTCATGGCCTGCACAAAACCTTCCAGGCCTTGCGGATCGTGGATGGTGACAGGATGTGCGCCTGCGGGAACACCCGTTTGTTTCCATTCCTGCGGAGAGCGGACATCGATAATGGTCACCTCACCGCGTTGCGAGCGCTCCAGGGCTTCGGCGCCCGAGATGTTCCGATTATCAAGAGCGGCTATAGCCGCATCTTTTTCCGAAGCGCGCACTGATGTTCCGAAACCCAATAGACTGCCGGCAGCGGCCAGCGAAACAAGGCCGGTAAGGACGATGCGGCGGTTGAGCTGGGTCGGCGGGGTTTCTTTATCCTGCATTTGAACTCTCTCAGGGTGCTGTCAGCGGCGAATTGCTAGGGCGTGGGTCACGCTACAAGTTGGAAGTTGCCGCTTTCTGAAGACCGGCATCCGTCTCAAATTTGTCTCATAACAGGCCGGTTGATATCTCTCTTGTCTCAACAAGAATATTCCGAACTTAAGAGTAAGGTTCGTGCGCGGTAAAACACCAGTCACAAGAGCGCGAAGGAAATTTTAAGACGCTCTTCCTTTGGTTTGTTTGTCGATCTGTTCCTGTAGAACCGGATCGCGCAAAAAACTTAAAAGCGTAAAGCGGCTGCCTTTGGTGACCGGCAGCGCCTCATGGATCAGGGAGCAGGAAAAGAGAATCGCATCACCGCTTTTGGGACGATAAGCTTCCGGGCCGTACTCAGGAAACCGCAAGCCGCCGCCTTCATAATCCTCGGTGTTCAGATTGAGGGTCAGCGCAAACATACGGGCCTGGGTGCTTGGCGTGGTGTTGTCGCGATGTGGGCGGAAGTAGTCACCGCGCGCCGCATCATAACAGGTGATGACGAAGCGATCGAAGCGAAAGCGCTGGAAATAGAAGGCTTTGGCCAGCTCCGGTGCAATCCGGCGCCCGACCATCTTCGCGAGCCAGGAATCCAGCTCAGGGTCGAGAACCTGATGATCGCGCCGCTGTTTCATGCGGGGATCGATTTTTCTGGTGTCTTTTCCGTCGATCCGGGTTGTGACTGTTCCCTCTTCATTGTGGTGTCGCCAGCGGGAAATCAACGCGTCGCAATCGGCACGGTCGAGCACTTTGGGCACAATCAGGACCGGTGCCGTACGCTGCGGTTCGGCTTCCAGGGCTGCAGGATTTTTATCGCTGTAGAAGGAAATGGCCTCCTTGCTCAGGCTTCTCTCAACAATATCCTTCAGGGCAAAGCTCTTCAGCAGCCGCTGGTTTTCATCCAGCAGAAGGCAGAAGGCCTGATCGCGGGCAAAGCCGCTTTTCTCGGTAATTTCGCGCGATACTTTGCCCTCCGGATCGGCGTAGAGCAGGAAAGGGATCGAATGGCGCTGCGCCAGGTCGGCGATGTTTTCAACCGGCAGCCGCCCGATGGCAAAGACGTCTATGCGGGCGTCCTGCAGGCCTGGATAAGCAGACGCAAGCTCGGCGAGTACCTGACTGTTTTCTGTGCTGTCTTCCGGAAATATGAAGATCAGGTTCCTGTATCCGCGGGTCTTTTCGTAAAATACCCATAGATATCCGTCGCTGGCAGGCAATGCGAAATTGCCCAGGCGATCACCCGGCGCCAATGGGGGGCGATCCGCGAGTGGTGGCAGCGTCGCAGGAATGATTTCGGGAGAGGTCACAGGCTTCATGTCCTTGAAAACCGGGCGGAACCGGAGGGAGATCAATAGTTAGGCGCGGGACTCCCTGGCGTCAATGCGGATGCGAAGCCTGTCAAAATCGCCAGCGCTGTTCATATTTGCTCAGAGCTTTTGTATTATCTGTGAGTGTCTGACAGGTCCCGGTCGGCGATGAGTATTTTGAGATCAGCTTGCCGCTCTGCTATTGATGCTTGGACATTCCGGCCCAAGACCCAACATAAGGCGTCGTAAGCCTGCCACGACCGGTATTTTATCTTCTAACGTTTCGGATCGACATGAACGAACAAGCGCCCAAAACCGATAAAGCCCCCAAATGGCTCAAACCCGCCACGGAATACGGGCCGCTCGCGGTCTTTTTCATAGGCTACTACGTTCAGAAGGATTTGATGGTCGCAACGGTCGGTCTGATGGTCGCTACGGCGGTTTCATTGGTTCTCTCGCTGATCATGATCCGAAAAGTCCCTTTAATGCCCTTGATTACGGCCGTTATCGTGGGGGTGTTCGGTGGCCTGACCCTGCTACTTAACGATGACACCTTCATCAAGCTGAAGCCCACGATCGTTCAGGCACTGTTCTCGGTCATCCTTCTGGGCGGGCTGGTCTTCGGAAAGGCGCTGCTGAAACCCGTTATGGGATCGGCCTGGCCGATGAGCGAAACCGGCTGGCGCAGGCTGACCCTGCATTTCGGTCTGTTCTTTGCAGCGATGGCCGTTTTGAATGAGTTCGTCTGGCGTACGCAGAGCGAAGAGTTCTGGGTGAATTTCAAGGTATTCGGCCTGATGGGCCTGACTTTTCTGTTTGTTCTGACCCAGCTGCCACTTATGAACCGCCATGCCTTGCCGGAACCAGCGGAAGATACCGGCGAAAGCTGAAGGATTTCAGAGAATCGAAGCCGGCTTGATGTTGCGGCGGCATCAGATTGAACGTCATCACCGACAGTGAGGCGCGATGCCTCAGGAGTCGGAGGCCGTGCCGGCTTTCGCGTGACTGAGCTCGTCTTCAGGCGGCTGCTCAAAGGCTTCCAGAGCTTCACGCGCGCGTTTCCCCGCACCTGATGGCAGTGGGGCGGGCCCTGCCCCGGCCTTTTTTGCCTGCGCCTGATCTTCAGTCCACTGCAGGATGTCGGCCAGGACGATACCGGCATCCAGATCCCGCAACAGCATATGCCAACCGTTACTGTAGAGAGCTAAACTTTGTTCGCTGCGTCTCTCTTTAGGGAGCATGGCCCAGAGTTGCAGGGTCGGCTCGCGCGGCACAATCTCGTCTTTCTCGCCGTAAAGCAGCAGCGCAGGGCGGTCCAGGGCCGGCGCCGCTGACAAGGCCTGATCCATCAGATTTACCAGTCCGTGGATCGCGGCCACGCGTGTGCCTTTGATCACCAGAGGGTCTCGACCGAGGCCGCGCAGCATCTCAATGTTGTCCGAAGCCTGGATCTTCAGGCCGGAGCCTGTGAATTTCGCCCAGGGGATGGTGTGCGCACTGAGCCATAGTGCGGTGCGTTGGTACCAGGGCATTGTCGAGCGCGCCCAGACAGCCGGGGCTGAGAGAATCACACCGTCGGCATCGGGGGGATTGGCCGAATTGAAAGCCGCGAGGACAACCGCGCCACCCATGGATTCGCCCAACAAGTACAGTGGCTTACCCGGGTGCCGCTGACGAAGGGCGCGGCTGGCATCTGTAAGATCGCTGGTGAGGACATCGCTGCCCGCCCAAAGTCCTCTATGGGGCGCTTCGCCGAAGCCCCGCTGGTCGTAGGCATAGACTGCGAGACCCAGGGCGGCGAGCACTTTGCCGGGATTTTCAAAAGATCTGGAATAGTCGTTAAAGCCGTGCAGAGCCAGAATGACGCCTTTGATTTCCGGCTCATTTCCGCTCGTCGCTGTAGCACTGTCAGTCGTTGAAGCTTCTGTTGCACTGGGTGGAAGCCAGTGGCGCAGGGGCAGCACCAGTCCATCGGATGTGGCGAAATGATCTTCCGCCATTACAGGTCCGTCAGGGGCGCCGGGCCCGCGGGGGGCCAGATTGGGCGCGCAAGCACTCAAGAGAACCGTCATTGCCAGGATGGCGATAATCCAGTGCGTCCGGGTCTTCCGGTCAGGCTGTTGTCCGGCGTCAGCTGCGATTTGTGCCGTCAATGTGCACCCTCGTCATGGGCGCCGCGGGTCAGCTGCAGGAAGATGTCTTCAAGGTCCGACTGGTCTGTCGTTACGTCGGCGATCTTGAGATTGGCGGACGAGACAGCATCGAGAATACCTGAAACTGCGCTTTCGCTGGCGCGGTAGTGGAACACCAGTTTGCGCGGTTCCGGATGATCGATGTTAAAGGACGTCAGTGCTTCCGGGATGTCCTGAAGATCTTCGGCCAGCACAATCGCGAGCGACTTGTTGTCGAGGCGTGCGAGCAACGCCGGGGTCGTGTCGCAGGCAATGACCCGTCCGTGGTTGATGATCGCGATCTGATCGCAGAGCTCTTCGGCTTCCTCGAGGTAGTGGGTGGTCAGCAGAACCGTGGTGCCGTTTCTGTTCAGCTCCCGAACATGCGCCCAGAGTTGTTGGCGTAGTTCGATATCGACACCGGCGGTGGGTTCGTCCAACACCAGAACCGGCGGATTATGGACCATGGCCTTGGCAACCATCAGGCGCCGGCGCATGCCACCCGAGAGCGTCCGGGCGTAGGCGTTGGCCTTGTCCGATAGGCCCAGTGCCGCCAGGATCTCGTCGGACTGCCGCTCTCGGGGTGGAACGCCATAAAGCCCTGCCTGCAGTTCGAGAAGTTCGCGTGGCGTGAAAAAAGGATCGACGTTCAGTTCCTGCGGGACGACACCGATGGCTGCCCGGGCCTGACGGGTGTCGCTGTTGATATCCAGATCCCATATGCGCGCGCTGCCGCTGGTTTTGTTTACCAGACCGGCAAGAATGTTGATCATGGTTGACTTGCCTGCACCGTTCGGGCCGAGCAGTCCGAACACCGAGCCGCGCGGGATTGCGAGATCAACGTCGGTCAGCGCCTTCTTGGCTTCGCTCTTGCCGCTTGCCTTATAGGTCTTGGTCAGACCTTTGAGCTCTACGGCGTATTTGGGCAGGGTCGTGACGGTGGCATCCATGGTCACGTCATCCAGTTGTTGAACGCTCAAGGCTTCGGACATAGCAGTTTCTGTTTCTCGATTTAAAAGGGCAGCGACGTTGTTGGCCGGGGTGCGGAAGTCTCAAAAGACATCTGAACCGCGGGTTGAGCGCTACAGGTTCCAGGGCGTCAGGGGATCTGCAGCGATCGCCATTGATCCGGCAGCGCCAATGGGTATCATCCGGAAAGATAGGGGTCAAATCGTGCCCGTTAAAGCCCTAGCAACCTGATTTGCGGTAGAATTCGTTTCTTCCGTCGACGCGCTGGTTTTTAGGGAGTATGGATCGTGGGGCTGCGAAACTGCAGATGTGTTACGAGGGGGAGTTACCATGGAACCGGCTGAAACCTTGACCGTTGAGTCCGAAGTCGTTGCCTGTGACGGCGGTAACGGCCCGCTGGGACATCCCCGCGTTTATCTCAACATGGAGGGCAAGGGCCAAATAGATTGTCCCTATTGCGGCCGCCGCTACGTCCTGGCTGAGGGCGCGGTTTCCGCAGGGCACTGACAGGGTCGCTATTCGTAAGTCAGCCGCTGCTTCAGTCGTTGCAGGCTCCGTTCAAAAACTTCCGGCTGATTGAGACTGCGCGCCAGCACGAGTGCCCCCTGAATACCGCCGACCGCTTCCTCTGAGAGGTCACGGGCTCTATCCTCGCTGTGGCCGGCACGGATCAGGCAGGCTTCCAGATCCTCCACCCAGGTGCTGAAGTAACCGCGGACCTGCTGCTCGAAGCGCGCACATTCCTGGCCCAGAGCAAAGGCACCGACGAGACAGACGCGGCGGCCCGAGTGGAAGTAGCTGTCGACCTCGCGAAACATCTTCGCGATTGCCGCGTCCGCATCCGGATCTTCGCGCAGGGGTCTAAAGACTTTTTCCGCGAACCATCTGCTGATTTCCTGCAACACAGCTTCGGCCATTTCCTCCTTACCACCGGGAAAGAAGTGATAAAGGCTGCCCTTGCCCATCCTGGTCTGCGCGGTAATGACGGACAGGCTCGTGCCTTCAAACCCATGGGTTCTGAAAACCTCCGCCAGAGCGATCACCGCATCGCTGCGTTCTGAAACCAGTCTTGCCATTTCTTATTCCGATGAGTTCGCTCGCGTCCGCTCATTTTCCTATGGGATTAAGGCTTGAATTGGAAGTTTTCATCATCAATTGTACCAAACAGTACATAGTGTAACAAATGGTATAATTCAAGATTGAGAGCTAACTCAAGAAACGGAGAGAGAATGAGCACGGAACAACGTCCACCCTTACCACCCTTCACCGAAGAGACCGCGAAACAAAAAGTTCAGGCCGCTGAAGATGCCTGGAACACCCGTGACCCCGAGCGTGTCTCGAAGGCCTACACAATCGATTCCCAATGGCGTAATCGCGCCGAATTTCTGAATGGCCGGGATGAGATCCGTGATTTTCTGACCCGCAAATGGGAGCGTGAACTCGATTACCGGCTGCGCAAGGAACTCTGGTGTTTCACCGGAAACCGTATCGGTGTCACCTTTCGCTACGAATGGCATGACGCGTCAGGTCAATGGTTCCGGTCTTACGGCAACGAGCTATGGGAGTTTGATGATAACGGGCTGATGGAAAGACGTATCGCCAGCATCAACGATGCGCCGATTGCCGAAGAGGACCGCGAGTTCCGTTGGGAGCGGTAGGGCAAAAGCCGGCGTGAAGGTTCTGCGTTGTGTCCTATTTGTGGCAGGGTGATCTTGTTGGATGAGACGTTCGTATCTCCCTGCAAGTCAACAGAAATCCCGAGGAGGACGAACGTGAAACAGTTACGCCTTTCCCTTATTGCTACGCTTGCTGCCTTACCTCTGCTCTTTGGTGGTCTTGCCGCCAAAGCCGCTGATATTGTCGATACCGCTGTCGAGGCGGGACAGTTCAAGACACTCGTTGCTGCGGTGCAGGCTGCTGACCTGGTCGAGACTTTGAAGGGCGATGGTCCTTTCACGGTCTTCGCGCCGACAGATGAAGCCTTTGCAAAGCTTCCCGAGGGTACGGTCGACGATTTGTTGAAGCCGGAGAACAAAGATCAGCTCATCGCGATCCTGACCTATCATGTTGTGCCGGGAAAGATCATGTCCGGTGATATTGCCGGCAAGACTGCCGATGTCGAAACAGTTCAGGGCAGCACACTTGCGGTCGATGCCATGGATGGCGTCAAGGTCGATACGGCGACGGTGATCAGCGCAGATATCGAGACATCGAACGGTGTCATCCACGTCATCGATACGGTCGTGCTTCCGAAGTAACGCCGACTTCATATTCGAAGAAGAAAGGCCGGCTCATCGCCGGCCTTTTTTTGTTATGCTCCTGCACCCAGCAATATCTCTGTCAGGGCATAAAAACATGAACTCCGTCACACCTATCCTGGATCTGTTGAAGCTTGCGGAGGGTCTGAAGCGGGAACTGCGCCATAGCTGGCTATCCGATGGACGGCGCGAATCGGTCGCCGAACATTCTTGGCAGATGGCACTGATGGCCATGGTTATGCACCGGCATCTTGAACATCCGGTGGATCTCAGCCGGACCCTTCAGATGATCATCGTCCATGATCTGGTAGAGGCCGAAGTCGGGGATGTGCCCTTTTTCGAGACCGGCGAGCGCAAGAAAAAGAAGGCGGAACGCGAAGCTGCCGCGATGGAAAGGATCCGTGGGCTGCTTGGCGGCGATGGCGGAATGGATCTTGCTGAACTCTGGTGGGAATTTGAGGCCAGAGAGACGCCGGAGGCCAAATTCGCCGGTGCGCTTGATAACCTTGAAGTTCAGCTTCAGCACAATCTGGCGGATTTCTCGACCTGGGAAGAGATCGAATACGGTCTCGTCTACAACAAGATGGAGAAACCCTGTGCCCACGACGCGTTTCTGCGGGCCATGAGCACAGCGATTCAGCAGCAAGCAGAGCAAAAAATGCTATCTGCAGGGGTAGATGTGGAGTCGGTCAAAGCCGGCTTGGCTCCGAAGGATACTTAAGATAAAGAAACCCCTGGGTGGACAAATTCTGGCGGCTGCGCAACGTTAAGGGGTGGAAAATTGCTCCAACCGGCGGCATAATTACCGGATCAGGATGCCCTGTAGGTTAAGCACTTCCTGATCTTTATCGGCGTACCGGGTTCGGAGTTAGAGCGATGTTATGGCGTGCCTTCTGCGGGGGCTTGGCGATTACGGCTGGCGTGGCGTCGTCGTCTGTCGAGGCGATGCCAAGGTTTGATGTGGTTCCTCATCAAAACCCTGCTACAGCACTAACTTTGATTGGTCTGGCAGAGGATTTCGAACACGACGGCAGTCATCGGAAAAATCTATACTCGTTCGCATTTTATCAAAGAGGTGCCGCCCAGGGTGATGCGGAAGCGCAGTACGAACTCGCGCGCCACTACTATTATGCCTGGGACGTTGAAAAGAACCTTCCCGCGGCAATACGTTATCTGCGGTTGTCCGTTGCGCAGGGAAATGCCCAGGCTCAGGGACTTCTGGGACGCTTCTATGAAGATGGTGAAGGTGTAGAGCAGGACTATGGCGAAGCTGCACGCCTGTATCGCCTGGCCGCAGACCAGGGCGACTATTATGGTCAAAGCTCTCTCGCATATCTCTACGAAATCGGTAAAGGCGTTCCCCAGGATTACGGTGAGGCTGTCAGGCTATACCGATTTGCTGTTTCGCAGGGTGAAGCCTATGCCCAAAGCAATCTTGCCGATCTGTACTATTACGGCAGAGGTGTAGAACAGGACTACAGTCAGGCGGCCAAGCTATACAAGCTGGCTGCCGACCAGGATTTTGCCGTCAGTCAGGGTTCTCTCGGGTATCTCTACGAAATGGGTAGAGGTGTGCCTCAAAGTTACATGGAGGCCGCCAGGCTCTATAAGCTTGCGGCCGATCAGGGCAGCTCTTACGCGCTCACCAATCTCGGCGACCTCTATTATGACGGGCATGGTGTTGACCAGGATTTTACCGAGGCTGCTCGGCTCTTTGCCTTGGCCGCTGAAGAAAATTATGCGCGCGCACAGGATTATCTCGGTTATCTCCACGAATTCGGAGAAGGGGTCCCTCAGGACTATAAGGAGGCTGCCCGCTATTACCGTCTTGCGGCGGACCAGGGCCGCGCCAACGCGCAGGCCAATCTGGCCGACCTCTATTACACTGGAAAAGGGGTCAAAAAAGACTATTCCGAAGCAGCAAAGATGTTCCGCTTGGCGGCTGAGCAGGGTAACGCCCGGGCGCAGAATTACCTGGCTTACCAATACGAAAGGGGGCGAGGTGTTGCGCAAGATTATGTCGAAGCTGCGCGGCTCTATCGTCTTGCTGCAGATCAGGGACGCGTAAATGCTCAGACCAACCTCGGCGATCTCTACTATGACGGACACGGTGTCGAGCAAAGCTTTGTTGAAGCGGCCAAGCTCTACAGATTAGCTGTAGATCAGAATTACGCGCGCGCTCAATATGACCTTGGCTATCTTCACGAACATGGCGAAGGCGTTGCAAAGGATTATGTCGAGGCGGCGCGTCTCTATCACCTGGCGGCGGAACAAGGCCATGCGTCAGCGCAGGTCGGTCTCGCCGATTTCTATTACTACGGAGACGGCGTCGCGCAGGATTATGTCGAGGCAGCTCGACTTTACCGCCTCGCAGCTGACCAGGGTTCTGAATCAGCCCAGATTTCGCTCGGATACCAATATGAAGTCGGCAAAGGTGTGACGCAGAATTTTGTGTCGGCAGTGCGCTGGTATCGGGCAGCGGCTGATCAGGGCGACCCACTTGCGCAAACCAATCTTGCCAACATGTATTATCGTGGTGATGGAGTCGGACAGGATTTTGTTCAAGCCGGAATACTTTACGCCCTGGCGGCAAATAACGGCAATGTCGATGCGCAAACCAGCCTGGGAGACCTCTACAGCGACGGCCTGGGTGTCGAGCAAGACTTAGCTGAGGCAGCGTTACGGTATGGGCAAGCTGCTGACCAGGGCTCGGCTTATGCACGTTACAGGTTAGCCCTTGCCTACAATCTGGGTTCCGGGGTCCCGAAAGACGACCTGGAGGCTGTTCGGCTTCTTCGGCTTGCTTCGAATGCCAACCACACGGACTCGCAGATCCTTCTGGCAAAGTTCTACGAGGACGGAACCGGTGTTGAGCAAGATTTCTCTGAAGCCTTACGCTTGTACCGGCTCGCAGCGGATCGAGGTAGCGGCGAAGGGCAGGCTGGTCTCGCGAATCTCTATGACCAGGGTCTGGGCGTTAAACAAGACCTCGCCGAAGCAATCCGTCTTTATCGCATGGCCGCAGAACAGGATGTTGCGCTGGCGCAAGCCAGACTGGGACGAGCCTATCTGATGGGACGCGGGGTCCAGACAGATGCCGATGAAGCAAAATTCTGGTTTGCTAAGGCCTCGAGGAGCTATGGTCGGCAATGAGCTTTTTACCCGGGTCTTCTTGAAGCCGGGCTTTTACCTTAACCAAAATTTTTAGCTTTCCGGATAGTGTCTGACCATGATCTTTGGCGTAAAGGTCACGGAAAATTCAAAGCAGAGACAGTGAGTATTCCGAGACACCTGCAAGATTCGGTGTGCCTGTAGACAAAACAGATTGAGTACGACCTGGACAGAGGTCGCGGAGTAGTTTGCTTCTTTTGCTAAATGATATTGCGACAGGGACTGGATTTACGGTTGGTTTTCGACCTATTTTGCGTCTCTGCCGGTTTGATCACTGGATCGGCGAACCTGAATGTTCCTGTCCCGCCTTTAAAGCAAGGAATGCGACGCTGTCGGCGCGCCGTGAAAATTTATGACGAGTGTCCGGATTTCACTGCTGATTTCCCTGGCGGAAAAGTACTCCGTTACGGTCATCAATATCATCTCGACCGTGATCATCGCACGGTTGCTCACACCGCTTGAAATCGGGGTTTACTCTGTTGGACTGGCGTTTGTCGCGATTGCTCACACCCTGCGCGATTTCGGGGTCGGAAACTATCTGATCCAGGAAAAGGATCTGACCGAAGACCGCATTCGCACTGCGGCAGGGGTGACGCTGCTGCTGGCCTGGTCACTCGCTCTTCTGCTGGCTTTGGGCAGCGGCCTCATCTCTGAAATCTACAGCAAGCCCGAGATGCGCTCTGTCCTTCTGATCCTGAGCTTGAGCTTTGTGATCATTCCCTTCAGCTCACCCACTCTGGCCCTTCTCAGGCGTGATATGGCGTTTAAGGCGCTCTATCAAATCCGGATTGTCAGCGCGATTGTCCATTCCAGCGTGGCTGTGGTCCTGGCTTGGTTGGGGTACAGCTTCGAAAGTCTGGCCTGGGCCTCTCTTGCCGGGGTGAGCACCACGGCGATCATTGCCGCATTTCATCGGCCGAAGATGGGCATTATCTGGCCGAACCTTGTTGAATGGCGCCATGTTGCATCCTTTGGCGGGAAATCAAGCCTGGATGCCCTGATTACGCAGATCGGCATGAATGCCATCGATTTGATTGGGGGACGTCTTCTGGGTTTTGCAGCGGTCGGGATCTTCAGCCGCGCACAGGGTTTGATATCGATGTTCTCGCGCGAGTTCACCAGTGCGGTCGGGCAGGTTGCATTGCCAGCTTTCGCGGCTGGTCACCGCGCAGGACTAGACCTGAAGGAACCTTACCTGAAAGCGGTCGGGACACTCACCCTGTTCGCCTGGCCGTTTTACGGATTTCTAGCCTTCATGGCCTATCCGATCATCCGCATTATGTTCGGTGATCAGTGGGACGCCGCCGTTCCTCTTGTGCAGATTCTGGCAGTTGCCGGTGTATCTGCTTCAACCTGGGCGCTCTGTGGTCAGATCTTGCTCGGTATGGGAAAGATCAACGAACTTCTGAAGGCACAGATCATCCTCCAGACGACCCGAGTGATTATTGTTTTCATCGGCGCCAGCTATTCAATCACACACGTGGCAGTCGGCCAGATCGTGTTCTATGTTTTTACCTATTTCGTTTTTTACCGCGCTCTGAAACCGCTGATTTATATTACGAATATGGACATCCTGCGCGCGACCTGGAAAAGCGCGATGGTGGCCGTCATCAGTTCAATTGTACCGGCTTTTGCACTGTTTTATATGCAACCGGGACCCGACAACCTATGGCCCCCATTGATGGTTGCCTGCTGCGGGATGGGGACCGGCTGGCTTGCCGGCATATACCTTTTCAAGCATGAATTCGGCGAAGAGATCACCAATGCTTACCACTCAACGCTCGAGAAATTCGGCTTAGCCAAATCCTGAAGCAGCGGCTGGTTATGAGAAGCTGACCCGGCAGTCTTCACAGATTCCGATCACTTTGCGGATCAGAGTTTCAGGCTGAATAGCATCGCGCCGCCCGTATTCTAGGGCGGTAGCCGCGTAGCTTTCATACCTTTTCTGATCATCCCAGATTTCGGCCAGTGCGTCCGTCCAGTCTTCAGGGGCGCCGTTCGGGTCGACCAGCAGGCCGCCCGGACCGACTGACTCCGGCAGGCCACCTGACTTGCTGGCGATAACTGGAATGCCGCTGCAATGGGCTTCGGTGACAATTCTTCCCCAGGCCTCCACCCATGTCTCGGACGCAGCCTGGCTTGGTGCCAGCACAATTCGCGCATTGGCATAAACCTTACGCATATCACTTTGTCTGGGGACCCAGCGAATATTGCCGAGCGCGCGGGCACGGGATTGATATTCGGCCAGGAGGTCGTCGTTGAGGGGCCAGCCTTCGACGAAATCAAAAGGAATATCAGGTCGGCGTTCCGCCATCATGAACGCGGTTTCAGAACCCTTAAAAGGGTGCGGATTCACGAAAACCACCGCCTGTCGGCTGGTTTCTGTCCGATAGGCCTCCGGTCTGACCAGCGGCGGGGCAACAGGCACCGTTATGCCGTAGCGGTCGGCGAAAGCATCGGCGGTAAACTGGGAGTTTGCGATATATCGCAGGCGCGGCAGGCTCTCGACATCGCCGCCGAGTTTGTTGAACAGCGTGTCCCGCAGATAGACGATAGAGGGAATCCCGCGATCTAGCAGAAGGCTGGCAAACTCCAGCGGCTTTCCGGCCTGAAGAATGGCAACATCGGGTCGGAAGCGCTCTGCGATTTCCTCGACGCCCGTTTCCGGCAGCCAGCCCCGATAGACGGGGTAGCCCATGGCACGGTCCATTGGAAACTTGTGATGTCTGAAGATCTTGCGCTGCAGGCGATTCTTCAGGCCAAGCCATCCGTCCGGCTCAATTGAAGACAGCACTGCGGGCTCAATACCCTGCTTTTGCATTTCGATGCAAAGATCATGAGTGCTGGATTCTGATCCACCGGCCCGTTGCGGCAGGTAACTGTGGCCGGTCCCGAAAAGTATGCGCATAAAAGATCCCGTAATCTATACCCAGACTGCATGCAGCCCGGACCCTGTCAGAAAATAGTTGATATCTGTTTTGGCGTCGGAGGCGTCACTTATAAATCAAAGCCCAAGTTCAATCCGCAGAATATTGTATGATTAGAATAACTTCCCTGAACCGAATCTCAGCGCGTGATCACCTGCCCTGGCGTCGCAGCCAATAAGGCCGCCGGACCTAGGATGGACGCAGCATTCCCAACAAGTTCCTAATGCCGAGCAAGGGAAACAATTTGGTCAACATAATCAGGGCATCGCGCCTGTTACCCGAGGTGAGGTCACGGTGTAACTCATAGTACAGTGATCGTGCCATTTCGACCCGCATCCGGTGCGCCAGAGTCTGGTCACCTTTGCCAAAGATCTTGATCAGGTCGCGACTGCTGTAGCCTGATCGAAACATGAGCAACGCGCGATTCTCGAAAATACGGATCAGGCCTCCGCGCTCGTCCTCGCTCAGGGTGGAAGTCGGAGAAGCGGTTTCGAGTAACTCACCCAGATCATTAAAGGCCTGATCCCAGAGACAATAGCGCATCATGACGCTGAAACGGCGGATCAGCGCGCTTTTCCGCTGAGCAGGTGTCAAGGAACATTCGTCCGCGAGTTCAGGCAGGTATTCCCACGGAGCGAGGTTTTCATAGAGCTCGCTGAAGATGATCCGGTCGTACTTGACCCATTTATCATCCACGGCCCTGGCGGTGAAACTGTCGCCGCTGCTCCCGCGCGCACCATCATGCTGACGGTAGTAGTAGGTGATGTCTTCAACTGCGACTGCGGAAAACTGCCGGCTCAGCCGCAGCAACATCTCGAAGTCCTGAGAGCGCACAAGGCGTTCATCGAAGGGACCCAGTTCTTTGTAGCAGCTGGTTCGGACCATGATTGAGGGTTGCGGCAGCAGGTTTTCTTCCAGCAGGCGTACGAAGAGCTCGCGACCATTGAAACGGTCTGCACGGCGAATGGCACCCGGCAGGATACCGCCGTTTACGCCGCTTTTTGCGCGCTGATAGGACGAGTAACTAAAACCGGCATTGCTGTCCCGATCGAGGGCCGTGAGATGGTGCTTGATAGCATCCGGTGTGGCAACATCGTCGTCATCGAATATCCAGGTATATTCGCTGTCGACTTCAGGCAGGGCCCGGTTGAGTGCGACGGATTTTCCACCATTCTTCTGCCGGATGCCATGAACTGCTAGACCATAGCCTTTCACGATGTCCTGTGTATTGTCGGTGGAACCATCATCCACAACAATAATACGGGCGGCTGGAACAGACTGAGTGATCAGGCTGTCGAGGCACTCAGGGAGGTACTTCGCCCGGTTGAACGTGGGTACAATGACAGTTACGCTAGGCGTCATTCGACAACATATGTGTTGAGAGGTCCTTCACGCTAACAAGCCAGTGTGTCATCTGATCGCGCCTATCCAGGCAGTTGCTTTCGCGATATTCTTTCCAATACCGGTCGGCGAGATGGGATTCGAGTGATTTACATCAAAAGATAACTTATTTTATCTAGCTATATTCTTGTTCAAGAAGTGTTGCGTGGACATAGCATCTGACCCTATCTACTTACGAAATTCCTCTATCACATAGAGCAGTAAAAGGCCATCTAATGAAGACAACGTTCGTTGGGCATGCGGCAGTACTTGTCGAGACGAAAGATCTGCGGATTCTCGCTGACCCCTGGTGGCAAGGCCCCTGTTTCGGTGCCCAGTGGTGGGTCTATCCGAAGCCTTCATTGGAGGCCGTGGACACGGCTCCGGTAGACTACATCTACATTTCACACGGCCACGCCGATCATCTGCACCTTGGGACTTTGCGGCGATTCCCGAAGGCGACCAAAGTCCTGGTTTCCGACACCCTGGATCTGACGCCGTCCCTCGTCCGTGCGGGCTTTGAGGTGATTGAGGTAGGACAGGACGAGGAAGTCGATCTGGGCAATGGTGTGAAGTGCCGTATCATTCCGACCTATGCGGATGACACTCTGATGGCGCTGACCGACGGTGAAGCGGTCCATCTAAACCTCAATGATGCGCTTCATGCTTCGCCGGTTCATGTCCAGGACAGCATTATGGCGCGCCTGAAGCAGTTTTACCCCAGCATCGACTATGTATTCTGCGGTTACGGCATCGCATCGCATTTCCCGAACTGCTACGTGATTCCCGGCAAGGACAATGCAAAGACTGCGATCGAACGTCAGAAGCACTTCAATCGTCAGTGGGCGCGAATCGTGAATGAATTGAATCCGCGGTTTGGTTTCCCCTTTGCCGCAGATGTTGCTTTTCTGGAGAAAGATCTCTTCTGGGCCAATGAGCCGACGCACAATGGCGAACGGCCAACCGACTATTATGCTAAAGCCTATCCGAGTTCGAAGACTGAAGTGGTCGACATCGGGCCCGGGTTTGTGATCGAAGACGGGAAGGTGACCCACGACGTTCGCTTCCACGACGTCAAGGAGAGCGACCTAAAAGCCACCTTCGAACGGGAAATCGAGAAGGTGAACAAGCATCAGCCGGTCGATGACGATTTCGTTGACTACCTGCGTGAGCAGCTTGTGGAACGTCTGGATATCTGCCGCGCCTATCTGGTCGAATATAGCGGCGATTATCGGTTCCTGGTGGTCATTCGGGGGGCGGAAAGCGCAATTGAGATCTGCAAGACGGGCAAGTCAATTGAGTTGGCCACGCGCAAACTCGCCGGACTTGAACGCCAGAGCTACGACGTGATTCTGACGACGCAGTCGTCCTATCTCAGACGCACCCTCTCGAGCGATTTCGGCCATGAAACGCTGTTTGTCGGTTCGGGATGTATCTTTGAATACACGAGCCGCGAGAAGGCAGAGCAGAACCTGCATCGTGAAATGCTGCCGTTGCTCAATAACCGGACCACTGCCCCGCGTTCACGCTTCGGCGACCAGCCAAAGTTGATGTACCAGCTCAAGCAGGGTGTCAAAAAAGCGATTGGCCGGGTGGATGAGGACCTCTACGACCTAAAGCGCTGGACGGTTTTTTCCTAAAGCATCGCGGATTGTGAAGGTTTACCCTGCCCGCCTCATGAGTTTGCGGAGCGCAAGCACAGGCAGGATGAACACAAGCAATAGAAGATAGCCGGCGGCCAGGATCTTCAGGCCGCCGATCAGAACCCGTGGGAACATGTCGTTGCTGAAGTCCAGGTAGAGGACGCCTGCCAGCCATAGCAGCGACAGCAGAGCGACGAACATCAGGAAGTAACGCCAGGGGGATCGGGCTTTCTGGGTCATGGCTATCGATTGCTCTGTGAGTTTGATTGCTGTCTGCGCATAAAGTTCAGCTCAAGGCGACCAGCGCGCAGAGGCGCAGCTCCGTCACCGAGAGCATGCAACCGCCGATCTGGCGGACGTTACCTTCGTCAAAGTCGCGCCGCCGGAGCGTCTGGAAAGCTGCCTTGAGGTTTCTCGTGCCGACTTGATCCAGGTTGCCGTCTTCAGGTGCAAGAACCTGGAGGTTGCCTGGCGAAAGCAGAAGATTCTCCAATTTTTGCCGGTCGGCTTCTTCGGGCTGCTGCTGGAGATAAGCCTGCCCCAGAATGGCGGCACTCTGCCGATTAGAAAAGAGGCCGGTCAGTTGGTCTCTCTCCTTGTGAGGGGAAGCCTGCGAAGCGTGGCCAAGAGCCGGTAGTGCCAGTAGAGCTGTAAGCAGCACGCGCCGGTTTGTTGAGAGAACTGCGGTCATGATTTCAGACCCTTGAGGTGATCCGCGAGCCGGTAGGCCAGCGCGATGATCGTGAGCGTCGGGTTCACATTGCCGACCGTGGGAAAAACCGAGCTGCCGGCCACGTAGAGGTTGGAGGCTTCGTGCAGGCGGCAATTGGCGTCGACAACCCCGCGCTTGGGGTCATTGTCCATGCGGGTCGTGCCCATGTGATGATAGTGCGGGTGGGGGTTAATGTTTTTATAGCCGCCCTCCGGTAACTGGATCCGCACCCGGCCAAGTTCACTGCGGCCGAACTGGCGTTGAATCTGATCGGAGATACGGGTGAGATTCTCGCTGTCCAGATCGGTGAGGCGCCAGTCGAGAACACAGCGGTTCTGACCAAAGCGGTCTTTTTCCTGACTGAGATAGACCCGGCTGTCCGGGTTGGGTATCTGTTCGGAAATCACCACCAGATCGATGGAAACCAGAGGGTAATTCGGATGATGGAACAGCCGGTAGTAGCCGCTTTGTGCGACATCATCGATGTCTGCGATCACATTGGCCAGATGCCGCTCCAGCTCATCGGGAACCCTGCCGCTTGAGCCGGCCTGGACCAGCTTGGTGAGCGACTGCATGCCTGGTTCGTCAATGTTCTTGTTGAATTCGTTGGTAATCTTCGCGGCCTGAAAGCGGGCATTTACTAGGCCTGCCGAGCGCTGAACTTCTTCCGAAAAGGTCAGCATTCCCCAGGTTTCGCCCCAGTCGGCCTCGAAATCCTTGTAGAACCGGAAATCAAGCTGCGGATCTGAGGGAAAGAGCAGCGCGAAATCAGGGCTGGTCAGATGCTCCATGAAGTAGCGGCCGACCAGGTCGTTTTCATTCCCGAGCCCCGCAGCGCGGGTCTTGTTGGCCAGCAACAGGATCCTGGGGTTTTCAATGCCTCCGGCAGCCAGAACGTAGTGTTTTGCCCGGGCTTTCAGGGTTTTATCGTTCAAGGTCCTGATTGTGAGTTCGCTGACCTGGCTTGAGAGATCGTCGGTTGTGATGTCGACGACATTCGCGAAGAGATAGGTCGTTACGTTACTGGAGTTCTCGAGCGTTTCTTCGTGGTATGCGCCCAGAGCCCGGGCTTCCCCACCGACGGTCTGGAAGACCTGTGTCGCGATGGCATCATCAGCGAAACTCCAGGGAGAGGCGCCAACAGCGGCCTGCTGACTCGCGATCTCAAAGGCCTCGTTCGGAACGCCGCAGAACTCGGCGGCGCGCTTGTAGTATGGCTGCAACTCCTCGAGCCCGAAGGGCCAGCCGCTATTGGGAATCCAGTCACGAACTTCGAAGTCGAGAGCATCCATTGGTCGGATGTTGCCGCCCCAATGATTGCTGCTGCCGCCCAGCATCCGCAGCCTTACAACATCCAGATCCGGATAGGGAATGCCGACGACCTCTCCCGCTGCAAGGGCCTGAGTGTCATCGTCAAATCCGTTGTCGCCGCTCTCCAGCAGCGCAATTCGGGTGGAATCGCCCTCAAACGCGGTTGCGATGGCGAGACCCGCCGGTCCGGCACCAATGATGCAGATATCTGCTTCAATCACCTCTCCGTCGCCCAGAGTGCGCGTATCCACGAACGCCATCGTCTTCAAATCCCGCTATCTTTTTGCGCAGACAGTTGTATCAGGTCGCGTTAAAACGGCAAGAGCCTGCAAGGGCTTTCCTTTACACCGTCGGAGGCTTCACGAAGGATTTGACGGCAAGCTGTGGGAACGTGACATTGATGCGCCTTCTTGGAACGCCTGTCTGAACGCTGAAGGGAAGGTTCATCGTATGTTCTGCCGGTCGGCGTTTTTAAAGGCCAAATATGCTGTCGTTTCTGTACCACATTAAGCCTCTTTTTCTGCCGCCGTTGAACCTTCTCCTTCTGGTATTGGCGGGGTGGCTTCTCGGTAAGCGTTGGCCGGTGCTGGGACGCCGAATGATCCTGGTTGCGGTCAGTGCGCTTTTTCTTTTGTCCCTGCCGATCGTTGCGGGAACGCTCCTGCACAGTCTTGAGGTTCATCCGGTTCTCGATACGACCCAACCTGTTGCGGAAGACTCCGCGATCGTCGTGCTCTCTGCCGGGATGTACCAGGATGCACCTGAGTATGATGGTGCCGACACCGTTGGCACCCTGACGCTCGAGCGCTTGCGCTACGCCGCAAAACTCCATCGCGACTTCGGTGTCCCTGTGGTGACGACCGGTGGCATCATTGGGGATGTTGAGACTTCGCTTGCCGAGGCGATGGCCAAGGTACTGACAGGCGAGCTTGGGGTCTCAACGGTTTGGCAGGAGGCAGAGGCCTTCAATACGCAGCAGAACGCCGCCTTCACGGAAAAGCTTCTGCAGTCGCATGGGGTCTCAACGGTCTATCTGGTCACCCACTCCTGGCACATGCGCCGGGCTATGCTGGTCTTTGAGCAAACGGGTCTTAAGGTCATAGCGGCGCCAACACGGGTCGGGGGGCCGTTCGAGCTCAGTGTCGGCCTTTTTGTCCCGAATGCGGGCGCGCTGAACGTCAGTTACTACGCACTGCACGAATGGCTCGGGCAGCTTTGGTATCTGCTGGTTTACACCTGACCGGTATCTAACCGACCATTAACTCGACACACGCTACGCGGCAGAAGCGATAGGGGTCCGGTCCTGGTGCTTCTGGAACCAGAGCTCCAGCAGCATAAGCACCCAGATCAACTCCCCATGGAAAGACGAATGTCCGCTGCGATGGGTCTCAATGGCTGAATCCAGGAATGCGGGCTGGAAGATATCGCGTTTCTTGAGGCTTGCGAGGCTGTCATAGGCCAGGGTCTGCATGCCCGGATCGGTCTTGAGCCAGAGGCCGAAGGGCAATCCGAAGCCATGCTTCGACTTTGTAAGCGTTTCGGGCGGCAGGAAGTTTCGTACCGCGTATTTGAAGAATGACCTCAGCTTGCGTCCATCGAGCTTCATGGCGGGCGGAATTTTCGCTGAAAAGGAGAGAACTTCCTCGTCCAGCAGCGGATAGCGAACCCCGACGCCGGCCAACGCTGTTGTCTGCTCCACCTTGCGCAAATCGTCGTCCGCCAGTGTCGTGCGAACATCGAGGTAGAGCATTGAATCCAAGGAAGACTCTGCGCCGGAATCATCGTAGTGCATCCGAAGCAGATGGTAAGGGTTCCGCTGGTCGATTGAGCCTGCGACCGAAGGCATGAAGCAGTCGGTCAGCTCGATTTCATTGTAGAAATTATAGCTTTCCAATCGGTCCGGCAGGGGAACCTTTGCGCGGCGGATGTAGCTGCGGGCTTTGCGGATCGGCATGATCCGGTCACCGGCAGGCATGTTCATCACGATGGGTTCCAGCAGACCACCGCGCAGCCAGCCGGGAATGTAGCCATAGGCTTCGAAGATCTTCTGATCGGCGTAGCGCTCGTTCCCGGCAAAGAGCTCGTCGCCACCGTCACCGGCCAGCAAAAGATCGATCCCGTGTTCGCGCGCCATTTTGGCGCAGTAGTAAGCGGCGACGGCAGAGCTGTTGCCGTAGGGCTCGTCATAGATATCGGCGATCTTGGGGATGAAATCGACGATGTCCGCGGGTGTGACATAGTATTCCAGATGCTCGACGCCGTAGTGTTTGGCGGTGATCCGGGCGTAGCCCATCTCGTCGTGCTCGACGGAATCAAAGCCCACACCGAAGGACTTCGAAGTCTGCCCGCTTTGCTCGGCGAGCAAGCCGGTGACGGTCGAGCTGTCGATACCGCCGCTCAGGAACGAGCCGGTCGTTTTAAAGTCGCTGCCTGTGGTGGCGCGCTTCATTGCGCGGCGCAGGACCGCCATCAGCTCTTCCGAGAGCTCATCCTGGCTGCGATTGTCGTCGGTGTAATCGACCCGCCAATAGGCGGAAGGCTTGGCGTCACCGTTTTCATACCACACACACTGTCCGGGCAGCAGCTTGGTGACCTCCTGAAAGATCGTGCCCGGCGCGGGGGAGCGGGTGAAGAACATATAGTCGAAGATCGCCTGGTGGCTGATGCTGGTGGAGATCTCGGGATGTGCCATGACGCTGTCGGTCGTGGTGCCGAAGACAATGCCTTTGCCTGATGCTGTCCGGGCGTAACAGAGTGGACGTATGCCGAGCCGGTCAATGGCGATCAGGGCCCCTTCCCGGTCTTTGTCGATGATGGCCACCGCCCAGGCCCCCATGATCTGCTGCAGCGCATCGCGTCCCAGGCGTTTGTAGGCCGCCGCCAACGCCGCGGCATGACCGTCCCGCGATGCTATTGCTTCGAGATCGCCATCCAGCCAACGGGGGTAACCTTCAATGGCGGCAGCGATTGTTCCATCGTCAACGACGCTGATGCAGGCCTCGTAGCCCTTCGCCGAGAGACCGTATCCGGCCCCATCGCCCGACCTGGTTTGTGATCCGGAGAAATCATAGAGTCCATCCGTCATGGCAAGGAGAACACCCTTGGCGTCTCCTTCACTGACGGCGCTGCCCAACCAACCGCAAAGCCCGCTCATACCTGGCGTTGACCTCTCATAAATTTCTGTCGCGCCGGTTTACAGGACGCAGTTCGGTTTTATCAACTACAGCGGCGAGCCTTCCGGAGTCTTAACACCGCGAAGATCGACCGTGATTAATCTGCCTGCTTTTGCGCTTTCTTTCGCTCGGCAAGCTGTTGTTTAAAACTTCGAAGCCTTTGTTCAAGGCGATTCTTGAGTATATCGCGCTGTAAAACAAGCCAGGTCATGTCCTGCGTGGCATTGCCCAGGCTGCGCTTATGCTGTCCGTAGCCTGCCATGAAGTCGTAAATCCGGGCGCCCTGCTCCAGATTCCGTTCAATCGCGAGATAGTGCGCGACCAGTCCGGGCTTGCGCTTCGGGTCTTCATCATAACAAAAACCGCTTTGGTAACCGTACACATAGCCATCGTGGACAAAGTTGTAGAGATACCCGATGGCCTGATCGCCGGCGCTTGCGCGCAGCAGCTGGATCTTTCCGTCGGGGAAGCCCGCAGTGACAAGTGCCTTGTGAAACCGGGTAAAATACTCGTTTGAAAAGGACCCTGATTCGCCACGTGCGACCCAGTAGCTTTGATGCAGCACAGCCAGTTCGGCCAGAAACTGATGCGCTTCGTCCAGGCTTTCTGCAGCGGTCAGCGTGATCGGACCGTCGGCTTCGTATAGCCGCAGCGCCTTTCTCAATTGCTGACGGGTGTTGCGGCTGAGCTGTGAAAGGTAGTCGTCCTTGCCTGCACGCACTTCACCGAGATCGACATAATCGCAAGGTTTGAGATCTGGAACCCATGGCATAAGGCCGACCGCGTCAGCGGCCTTTGAGATATCGCTCAGGGTGTCCGGCAGCAGACCGCTGAGGCAGAGTTCGCTCCAGCTCGGGTCATTTGCCTCCAGCCAGCGAAAAGCCGCTTCCGTGATGCCGGATCGCTCCGTCTCATCACAGAGTATGCCGCCGTATTCAAGGGTCAGGCGGTCATGATGCGGGTCGCCGGTCTCATTGAGCAGCAGGCGTCCGACCGGCATGATCCGGTGGCGCTTGCCTGCGTGGAACATCAAAACACCCAGTCCGGCAAGCTGATCGCCACGCGATATCCGCAGTGCCATCGGCGTAAAGCTGGGCGGCAGGCTGGTCAGCCAGGTTCCGATCCAGCACCATGACTGAAAAAACGACGCGTTGCTGCGCGCCTCCAATTCCTGCCAGGCGTTGCCGAAGTCGGATAAATCGGCGATCTCGTTACAGGAAACCTGATAGGGTGCAGTCATGGCCTCGGTTTTGATAGGGGTTCAAGTTCGGTGGTGTTTCGGACGGGTGCGAATCGAAGTCTGTCATTAAACTGTTACGGGCCTGCCCTTCGCAGTTTCGCGAAAGGTCGTAGCATAGGCCGTTAACGAAATGCTATGTGGATCTATGAATAGTTTCTTACGTGTTGTACGCGAATCCGCTTGCCGGGTTTCAAAATCTTAAAAACTCTGACGCTTTATTCCTTTTCCAGCCAATAGCACTGCCGGTTTCTCACAGTATGCAATCGAAACTCTATAAAGACATTAATGCTCTGCCGGCAGGCTATGCGGCGCTTTTCGAAGCGACCGCGCGTGAGAGCTTTTATGCAAGCAAGCCCTGGTTCGAGACACTCTCCGATACCACTCGCGAGGCAGGTGACGAACTGCAGCTTTATGGGCTGGAAGACGATGCAGGCCAGGCTGTCGGTTTGCTGGTCGCCCGCAGCGGTGCCGGAGGGATCGCGGGCAGTGGGGCGGGGAATCCAAGGATTCTCTCCGGCTTCAGCACCATGTACACGACGCTCTACCTGCCGATTATTCATCCCACCGCGGTGACGCCGGAGGCCGCTGCGGAGGGTTTCGCCCGGGCGCTGGCCGACGAGAAACCCGCCTGGCAAAGCCTTAATTTTGAGTCTCTCGATCCGGCGGAGCCTTTCTTTGCTGCCTTCGAAGCTGCCTTGGCTCGCGCCGGTTTTGTGGTACAGAGCTATTCGCACTTCGGCAACTGGTATGAAAGTACCGAAGGCGACAACCTGGAAAGCTTCCTGGCGCGGCGGCCTTCGACCCTCCGCAATACGGTCAAACGCAAAGGCCGCAAGCTGGAGAAAATGGAAGACGTCACCTTCGAAATCATAACTGATGGTGCGGGCCTGGAGCGGGCAATGGACGCCTACGATGCGATCTATGCCAACAGTTGGAAGGAGCCGGAGCCCTTTCCGGATTTCACACGGCGGTTGGTCAGAGAGGCCGCGGCAGCCGGTTGCCTCTGCATGGGATCGGTCTTTCTGGGTGATCGCCCGGCGGCCTCTCAGATCTGGATTGTCGCCGGGGGCCGGGCAACGATTTTCAAACTGGCGTACGACGAAGAGTTTAAGAAATTATCCGCGGGCTCGGTCCTGACCGTCAAGGTGCTCGAGCATGTTCTGAGCCACAATGAGATTGTGGAGGTCGACTATGGGCGCGGCGATGATGCCTACAAGAAGCAATGGCTGAGCGAGCGTAAGGAACGCCGCGGAATTGTTGCTTTCAATCCGCGCACGCTGCAGGGGGCATGGGGAGCTCTTCGCCATGTGGGCGGGAGCCGGTTAAAGGCGCTGTTCACAAAATAGTTTGTGAGCTCATGAATTTCTGTAAACCCTTTGTTTTAGGCGGTTTTGTTAACCAAAACCTGCTTGAACTCTGAAGATCACAGAGTTGACTCGCAAATTCGAACGCGTAAATTGTAAGATCTTTCTCGATATTAACTGGGCTGAGAAATAATGCGAAACGTAGCACTGGCGCTCTTGGTTCTGATTGGGAGCGCGACGTCCGCCTTGGCAAAGCCCCTGCTGGACACGCCTGTCTATTATGAGCCGAATGATACTTATATCGAGCTGGTCAGCTTAGAAAATCAGTATCCGGGCCGATTTGTCCGTAATGAGAGCGGCTGGCTGGAAGTCAAAGTTATGGCTGCGAAACGTACCTATAAGGGGCGACGTGGCAGACTTGCCGTGGTGCGGGATATAGGTATGCATAACTTTCTCCGCGATACCTTCAAGCCCGACAAACCTTCCTGGTTCGGTCTCCAGTATCTCTGCCAGTACAATCGCTTGATCTGGGCTAATGGTCAGCTACACAAAAAGGACGGCTTTCAGCGTTGGGGCCGGGTCTGGAACGTGCAGGGCAAACGTCCGAACAACCCGAACCGTAGCGATGGTTGCAGTAATTTCAACTACTTCTACGCCGTGCACTATTGGTCGACGAAGTCAGGCTTTACCTGGAATGCGAACGCCAGAAACGTTCACTGGAAACTCATGTTCGTTGAGTATCCGGCCCGCGAGCAATACTGGAGATAGTCTGCGTCACAGGCAGAGTTCACCAAGCGGCAGAGCTTCACAGGCTCTGCCGTTTTTGTTTTGCTCCATACCCGCTCGACCCTAATTGAGTTCCGGCAGTTCGGGGTAGGGCCCAAGACCGGCCTCGTCCCGGTTTCTGTACCACTTATTCTCAGCGTCGGGTTTGCGGCCACCGATGAAGGTGTTTTCGACAACCTTGGCTTTTGGCACATCACGGGTGTTCACAAAGCGTCGCGCGCGCTTTGCGGGCTCGATTACGATCGTATTGCCCTCGATGAGGCTGGAGTTCTCCGAAAAGCCTTCAATGCCCTTATAGGCAAGCTCCAAGCCGATCCCGATGATGTCAGGATTGCTGCTGTTGTCGCCTTCCTGCAGGATATTGTCCCGAATCACGACCACACCGCCGTTGGGGATGTCGATCAATCGACTGTCCTTGCCCTTCAATGAAGCGATGACATTTCTCTCGATTGTGGTCTTGGCGGCCCGACTTTTAATGGCGTGGCCTTCATCCTTTGGCGAGAGAAACACGCTGTTGCGGACCGTGAGCTCCGTGGCCCGGCCGATGTAAATGCCGTGGGACCGGCCGCACTTGATACCGCAAGCGCCACCCAGGCGTTCAAATTTGCTGTCTTCGATCAGAATGGTGCCACCGCCGTGCGACTTGGTCAGCAGACCTTGCTGGCTGTCGTGGAAATACACGTTTCGAAGGGTCAGGTTTTCTCCTTCGAGGCGGATGCAGGCGCCGTTCCCGTCGCTGACACCAATGCCGGAGCATTCGATGCCCTCAACCGTTGTATTGTTGCCTTTTATGACCAGATTGGCTTTTCCCTCGGTCGTCGTCTCGAGGAGATGTGTGCCTTTCGAGCCCCGAATCGTGACGTTGTTGGCTCGCACGATACCCGACTCGTAGAAGGTGGCGCCGCCGATGGTGATAACCGCTCCGTCCTTGGCTACCTTGAAAGCCGGGCCGATGCGGCGGAACTCCTGGCAGGCTTCGCCGTTACAGACTGAAACCACGCGGTTGGGGTCCAGGACCGGTTTTTCGGTGGGAAGCCGGTAGAGCCAGACACCCTGCGCTGGGCTCGGATAGGCGGCAAAAACGTCGAGGTCCTCGATATAGACGAACTTCGAGTAAGGGCGGCTGCGCTTCGGTGCCGGACCGCCGTGGTTCTCATAGAGAACCCAATCGTTGGTGACAGGGTCGAGGGTGAAGATTCTGCGGTCGCCGGACCAGTAGACCAGGTTTTTATCCCGGCTGTTATAGGCAACACCCGCCGTCTGATTGAAGGAGGGGCGTTTAATCCGGTTTTCGAGACCGCCGAGCTTGACTCCCTTGCCGAGCTTGGCAGTTCTCACACCATGGCGATCGCTGAGCACGAAGAGCCGGCGGACCGGATCAACCGCACCGGTTCCGTCCGTGCCGGTATTGTTCACCTGTCGCATCGACGAATACTCTTTGGTTTCAACGTCGAAAACGGAAATGCGATAGCGCGAAACGAGGATGATGTTGCCCGTCGCCGGATCGAGTTCCGCGGACTTGTAGCCTTCAACGTTCTTCCAGTTTGATGGCCGGTGCCCGGTCCAGGCTTTGGTTTTTGGATCGAATTCCCAGATTGGAGCTCCAGACCACCCGTTGCCGCCAATGCAGAAGGGAACCTGACTCCAGACAAAAAGGCTTTCTGTTTTGGGACTATAGACAATGCTGTCGTAGGTATGGCCCGGAACGGGGGCGTCAAACATACCGTCACCATTGAGATCAGGGACGCGCGGACAGGGATGCTCCCGGTTTTTCTTGGCGTCCCACTTTCCCGTGTCGGGATTTTGATAAACGAAGGGACTAGGCTCGCTTAAGCGTGACCAGGACAGGTTCACAAAGTCGAAGGCATAGACTTCATTGCCACTGTAGTCCTTGTGCCCGCCGCCGTGGAAATACCAGAAGCGCCCATCGAAGGCGGCACCGTTCCAACTGACAACAACCGAGTCGGGACCGCTGACGCCGCCGTTTTCAGGCGCGGACGCCCGGGGGGAAAAAACCTGCCGGATCTTGGTATCCGGTATCTGTTGCCACTGTCCCGGTTCCATCCCGGCGACGATTTCTGCGAGAGCCGGCATCTCCGGTTGGACTGGCGCAAAGGCCATGGCGTCGAACTTTGCTTCGGCTTGCTCCACCCGCGCTGGATCTTTACGCGATTTCGGCTTTTGGACGGTTGGGGGGGCAGGTTTTTCGATCGATTCCGGGGGCCTGGCCGCCTCAGTGGAGCGATTTTTCTCCGTCTTTTCCGGGGCCGGTTTGGCGATATCCTTGACCGGGGCTTCTTCGATCTTGCGCACCGGTGGTGGTGTTTGGATCTTCGGGGTGCCCTGATCGGATTTTAAGGCCGGATTTCCCTCGGAATCACGTTGAATTGTCTCCCCTTTCCAGCTGGGTGCCGGAGGGAGTTGGGCTAACAGCCTGAGATCGCTAGCAGGGGCAGCCTGGCTGGCGGTACTCACGCCTGCCAACAAGCCGGTCGCAACAACGCTGGAGACAAGTGCAGAGGTGTAGAGTCTGGTTTGTCTCATCCGATGTTCGGTCCTTTGTTGTCGGCCATTGTAATCTGCAATCTGAGCTCACTGCCTGGCTGACGTCTGGCAATTAATCCGGCGAGACCAAGCTCCCTTGACCGGGTATGGGATACAGAAGCTTAATTGAATCCGGATATTAAACGAATGCTTCTATATTGTCGCGACCGGCACCCGGTGCAAGTTTGCGCGGGATTGAAATTATTGTTACGGCCTGACATGAGTGTGGTTGGTTGTTAACCGAGGACGTTTGGGCCTCGCGCGAAGAGCGGAGAGATGGTTGGGCTATGCTTGAACAAGCAACACATAAACAGATTGATCTGCCGCAGGATTCGGCGCCGCTACTGACCGTGATCATTGATACTGAAGAAGAATTCGACTGGGATAAGCCCTTTTCGCGTGAAAATGTAGCGGTCGAGAGCATCGCGGCACAACATCGCGCCCAGGAGATCTTCGCCCGTTATGGCATTGTCCCGACCTACGTCATCGACTATCCGGTGGCGTCGACCGAATCCTCGATTGCCGTATTAAAGCCTCTTATGGAGGCCGGCGCCTGCGAAATTGGCGCGCATCTGCATCCCTGGGTCAGCCCGCCTTACGATGAGGAGGTCTGTATGCTCAATTCCTATCCGGGAAATCTTACAGCGGAGCTGGAACGCAGTAAACTGACCGAGTTGACCGAGACGATCGAACGGAATTTCGGCCGGCGACCCACGGTCTATAAAGCCGGACGCTATGGCGTTGGTCCGAACACGAGCGCAATTCTGGAAGAACTGGGTTACAAGGTTGACGTCAGTGTTGTGCCCTACACCGCCTTTACCGATGACGGTGGGCCGGACTTTCGCGACTTCGCCTTTCAGCCATACTGGTTCGGCAAGAAAGAGAAGGCTCTGCTTGAGTTGCCTCTTTCCTGCGGATTTTACGGTGCCCTGTCGCCGATCGGACAGCAGCTGTTTCCCTTGATTTCGGGATCTCTGGGGCTTTCCGTCCGCCTGCCCGGCATTCTCTCGCGCAGCCGGATGCTGGAACGTATCCGGCTCTCTCCGGAGGGCGCGAACCACGCGGAACACCGGCGTTTGACCAAGAGCTTACTCACCCAGGGCTGCCGGATTTTTTCCTTCACCTACCACAGCCCATCTTTGGCCGCAGGTCACACGCCTTATGTGCGGAATAAGGCCGACCTCGAAGCATTTCTCGACACCCTGGACCGCTACTTCGACTTCTTCATGAATGAGCTAGGGGGGCAGGCGACAACCCCGGCACAGTTCCATGGCCAGTTGACGAGATCATCCGCCTGAAAAACCCTTATCCGTGAAACAGGTGTTTAGATGTGGGCTTTCAGGCTTGCAACCACCCTTGCTGCGGTTTTCCCGTCCCACATGTCGATCTTTTTGGCTTTTGGCCAGTCACCGCCGATGATCTTATCGACGGCCGCCTCGACGTCCGCTGGGGAGGTTAGCCGATTGGTGCCGTCAGTTACGGTAACAGGGCGCTCGGTATTGTCCCGGACAGTGACGCAGGGAATGTTGAGGTAGGTGGTTTCCTCCTGTATCCCGCCGGAATCCGTGATGATCAGCTTGGCCTTGCGGACCAGCCCCATGAAGTCGACATAGCCCATAGGCTCGACCAGATGAATGCCTGGAGTCTTGCTGAGGCGCTTCATTAAATTGAAATCGTTCAACTTTTGCCGCGTTCTCGGGTGAGCTGCGAAGACAAGATCGCAGCGTTCCGCGGCGCTTGCCAGGCGGTCGACAAGGATTGTCAGTTTCTCGGCGTCGTCCACATTAGAGGGGCGATGAAGGGTCACGACGCCGTAATTTCCCGGCTCCAGCCCCAGCTTTTCGTAGGTTGCGGCGCCTTCAATCTTCTCACGAAGCATCTCGTAGGCGTCCAGCATGATGTTGCCGACGCGCACAATCCGCGAATCCGGCACGCCCACGGCCTTGAGGTGTTCGTCACCGTCGGGCGAGGGAGTCCAGAGCAGCTGCGCGATTGAGTCGGTGACGATCCGGTTGATCTCTTCGGGCATGGTCAGGTCGCCACTGCGCAGCCCCGCTTCGAGATGGGCGACGGGTATTCCCAGCTTTGCGCCGACAAGCGCACAGGCGAGCGTCGAATTGATGTCTCCAACGACGATGACCCAGTCGGGGCGGTGCTCGAAGCAGATTTTTTCGTAGGCCATCATGACGCGGCCGGTTTGCTCCGCATGCGTTCCGCTGCGGACTTCCAGGTGATGGTCGGGTTCTGGTAATTGCAGATCCTTGAAGAAAGCATCCGACATATTGACGTCATAGTGCTGCCCGGTGTGCACGAGCACGGGACGGCACCAGCTTTCGTCCTTGAGGGCGTGAAACAGCGGGGCGACTTTCATGAAGTTGGGCCGCGCACCGGCAATAATATGAATTTGAGCTTGTGTATTTTCAGGCATCGGCCGGACTCATCCTTGTTCGCCGCGCGGAGAGATGGTCTCCCCGAGAAAGCGATTGAGTTTGCTGTATTGATCGTCGCGTGTCAGCCCGCTGCGTGATGCCTCGGGCTGTGGCGGAATGCCGCCCGTGCGTTTCATGTCGAGCCAGACTTCCAGTTGTTTCGCGATTACGTCTGGGTTCGCACCATAGAATCCGGCCTCTCTTTCGCGCAGAAAGGCCGCAGGAACGCCATTTTCCAGCCCTAGAAGCAGAATTGGCCTGCGTGCGCCCATGTACTCGAAGAGCTTGCCGGGGACGTTGCCTTGCTCGCGCGGATCGTTCCATTGCATGAGCAACAATATATCGGCGTTTTGTTGCAGTTCGACCGCTTCGCGGTGAGTGACCGGCGGATTGACATGGACCAGGGGTTCGACATCGTAGCGGTTTGCAATCGGCCAGACGTGATCCGGATTGGTCCCATAGAAGTCAACCCGGATCCGGTCGGGTCCGAGTTTCAGGCTCTGCATGGCTGCAAACAGCGGGGCAGGGTCGCGTTTGCCGGGATAGATGCCGCCGGTATAGACAATGCGCAGCGCCACATCCCCGGATGATCCCATACTTGCGGCACCCTCCATGGCTTCCGGGTCGTATCCGTTATAGACGACCGCAACAGGTTTGCCGTATTTGGCGCGGTAATCCTCCGCCCAGGGTTCCGAAACCGTTACCAGAGCTGACGAACGCCCGATAACACGGCGTTCCAGAGCACCGTCGATGCGCAGGCGCCAGCCGGGTGGCGGGTCGTAGGGGTCATCGACCCAACGGTCGCGCAATTCAGTGATCAGGGGAATATCGAACTGCTTACTGAGACGGTAGCCAACGAGCAGGCCCGTGAAAGGTGGTCCCGTCGCGTAGATGACGTCGGGCTTCCATTGCTCAAGGAGTTCCCGGCCTTTCGACATGGCATGCGGCATCCAGCCGATGCGCGCGTCCGGCAGGTTCACCGCATTGCTGTAGAGGCCACCGAGCGCTGAGCGCAGTCGTTTGAGAGCACCCGGACTATCGGGTTGAGCAGCTGGCGCTTGTGGTGCCGCTGCCTGACCACCTGATCCTTCGGAAGGCACTGAAGGCGCTTCTTTTCCTGAAGACAGGAACGGGCTGAGCACCACCTTTGCGGCGTCGGTAAGGCGGTCGGGCAAGGCGTTGACGTCTGACCAGCGTGAGTAGACGACCTGTTCCTCAGGGATCTCAAGTGGCAATGTCTTGGGAAACGGCAGGTCTTCGGCGGCCAAGACTCTCAGGTCGTGGCCCTGCTGCGATAAAAATCGCGCCATACGTCCCATGCGGACGGCGCCAATCGTGTTGGCTGGCGGAAAGAACCAGGACACCATGAGTATCTTCACCGCGGTCTCCTGTCTTCATTCGTTTCGAGGTCTTGCGAGGAGGGAGCTTTACAGGCCGTCACGCTCTTTGCTTTCTTCCGGATCGAAGGCTGCGTCGGGCTTATCCGATGATCTGACCCTATGGGGCAGGATCGGAAGCCGGCTCGCCCGGACTTTACTATATGGCTGGAGGCTGATCGTCTTGCTGCGAGTCAAAGCTAAACGCAAACCAGCCTCTCATTAAGTGGATTTATGGTCGAAGCATGACCGGAAGCCTTCTTATCGGTTTGATGCTAAGAAATCATTTCGGGCCTGATAGGCCGGCAAAGGAGCCGGACCTCCGTTGGGCGGTATGGGCGCTTGCGTCTTGGCTTTGATCGTTTCCGTCAGATTCTTCTGCACGATGATTTTCGCCACCATGATAATCGTCAGGAGGTGATAAAGAAGGTCGTAAAATGCCATGTTCAGAAAGGCGCCGCCCACGGCGTAGCCAACAAGGCTGAGAAAGATCATGGTCGAGAGTTCATGCGCCCATCTGAGCTCAGTGCGATATTTTGTGCGTGCTCTAATCCACCTGCAGTTGTAGGCGGCGACGAGCCCGAGTATCCCGAACAGCGTGAAGCCAATGAATCCATGCTCTCCGAGCACCTCGAAATAGACGCTGTGGAAGGCCCTGGGCTTAAAGGCTTCAGGGACATACTCCATAAAGAGCACATGATCGAACTGCACCAGGAAGCCGCCACCAAAAATCGGATTTGCCTTGGCGACCTCATACCCGAACTTCCAGGCGTCGAAGCGTCCGGAGGCTGAGCCGTCGTCCTCGTAGGTTTCGATCGTACCCATTCGATCGAGCCACTGTTGAGGCGCAAAGGCGGCACCAATCGCCAGGACGAAGACCAGGCCGATCGTGATGACGAATTTCCGCTTGGCGCGGAGCAGCAGCATCAGGGCCATAACGGTGGCGGCAAGCAGTGCGCCGCGGGAATAGGACGCGAAGACAGCCAATCCGGTCAACAACATCGAGGCCCCCAGGGCCCGGCGGACCCATATGTGCTCTGTCGTAACCTGCAGGTAACGCATCAGCGGGAGCACGACCAGCAAAGAAAAAGCGAGCTGATTGTTGTCCGCGATGAAAGAGAGCGGCGGACCCCAGACACGGTAGTTGCCGGCTGTCACGATCGCAAAGAGGCCACCCTTAACTCCGTAATACCCCAGGGACAAAACGATAATCCAGATGAGTGCCTGGAGGCGTTCGCGATTCGTGACCAGGACCATCGTCATGAAGGTCATGGCCAGAATTTTTATCGTGCGGTCCCACTTCAGATAAGCCTGATCCGGCACGATTGCGAAGACCGTCGTAATGCTGACCCAGATCGTGATCATGATCACCAGGACAGAGATCGCATTCATCGGAAGGCGCTTGGGTTCGCGCGATAAGACCGTGCCCACAATCGTTAAAAGGGCCACTGCAAGTGCGAAGGGAAGACTATAGGCAAATCCCCAGGTCAGACGATGCGGGTTCATGTAAGAAAGCCAGCACCACATAGTGATGCCGACATAAGGCCGCATAAGGATGACCGGGAAGGTCGCCAGTATGTTGAGGGTTATGAAAAGATCCCGCATTGCGGCGCGAACTACCTTTTGTTCGTCAGGAGTTTAGCTCAAAGACAAAATTTAATCAGGACAATAAGACACAACTGCTTGACGGACCATAAATATCGCTCTTGTTATTCTGGAGCAACGAAAGCCTACATACGATATGCTGTTTCTATCCTACAAACGCGCTGATATGGAAGCGCGAAAGGCTGAATCAATTTAATTGTTTGTGGGCTGTTCCGATGTGTTAAACAGATTTGTAATTGCATCAATGCTAATTAGGGCTGAAGCGGTCGTATGCCGTCGCTGACGGAATACTGTGCGCAGACCGGTAATCATCGCGGGTGTTTTTTGATTAACCCGCCGATCTGTCGTTTGACCAACCCAGAATAGAAGCCGAGGAAAAGAGAAAGTGGCTTTTTTACAGAGCTTGATGAACGCAGGATTACTTCTCTCGGCGATAGGCCTTGTTGGGGTGCTCATTCACTGGACGATCAAAAACGATGGCAGCAAGTCGATCAAAGATCAGACAGGTCTCTTTAAGATGAGGGATTATGAAGCCGAGCAGCAGCAGGCTACCGAACAGAAGCTTCGGACCGTTGAGAACAGGATGCGGGATCAGGAATTCCGCAGCCGGCAGTAACCTGAACACGCTCTGCATCATTTGAACGGTCGCTCTGATCATGAAATTTCTCATGCATACGAACCCGGGCTTCGCCGGCGCTGACCTGCGATGCAGGCAGACGGCAAAAAAAGTAAGCGGGCTTAAGAAAAGTATCTGGCGATGCGCGTAGCAGCAGTAATTCCGTGTTTTAAGGTCAAGAACTTCGTCCTGGATGTGCTGGCAGCCATCGGAGATGAGGTCGATGCAATTTACGCGATTGACGACTGCTGTCCGGAAGGATCGGGTGCGTTTATCGAGGAAAACTGCTCTGATCCGCGCCTTAAAGTGCACCGGCACGAGAAGAACAAGGGCGTCGGCGGTGCAATTATGACCGGATACGGCCTTGCGCTGGCTGATGGTATGGACATCATCGTCAAGATCGATGGCGATGGGCAGATGGACCCGACTCTGGTCCCTGAATTGATTCGCCCGATTGTCAATCTCGAGGCGGACTACGTTAAGGGAAACCGGTTTTTCTCGCTCTATGACGTTCAATCCATGCCGTCGGTACGCCTCTTCGGGAATGCCGTTTTAAGCTTCATGACAAAGTTTTCGAGTGGTTACTGGCGTATTTTCGATCCGACAAACGGCTTTACCGCGATTAGCGCGATCTCGGCCAAGCGCTTGAATTTCGATAATATTTCCGAGCGCTATTTTTTCGAGACCGACATGCTGATCAATCTTGGCGGTATCCGCGCCGTTGTTCAGGATTTTCCTATGCAGGCGGTTTACGCTGACGAGGAAAGCAATCTCAAGATCAGCGATATCGCGTTCAGTTTTTTGATCAAGCATATCAAGGCTTCAATCCGCAGGATCTTCTACACCTATTTCCTGCGGGATTTCTCAGTTGCTTCCGTGAATCTCTTTTTCAGTATTCTGTTCGGCCTTTTCGGCTCGATTTTCGGTGGTCTCGAATGGTCTCACTCCATTGAAACGGGCATTCCGGCCTCCACCGGTACGGTGATGATTGCGGTTCTGCCGATTATTCTCAGCGTACAATTCTTCATCGCGTTTCTGTCCCATGACATCGGGAACGAGCCGAGAATCCCGCTTATCAAAACAAAGTTTGATCAGCGAAGGGTTGTGAAGGCATTGGAGCGCTCCAGCATATCCGAGCGGGCCGGCTAAGATGCCAGATGCTGCTTTTATCAAACAGACGGTACTCTATGTCGCTGTCGGCGGATTTGTGTATCTGGTCGACCTAGGGAGTTTCGGCGCTGTTATTTGGGTATGGCCAGACCAGCATCTTGCAGGCAACACCCTGGCAAAGATCGCCGGCGCCGCAACAGGGTTTGTCCTGCATAAGTATTTGACCTTCGCGGGGGATCAGAGCGACCCGGTTCGCAAGCAGGCGGTTCGCTATGTCGCTCTGCTGACCGCGAACATCATCGGGGCAAACCTTGTCCTCTATATTTTTATCGATCTTCTGGTGCTTCCAACCTTTCCGGCGAAGATCGCTGTCGATGCGCTCGTTATCGTGTCCAGCTTTTTCATCAGCCGTCACCTCGTCTTCAGAAAAACCAAGAAGCAACCAGGGTCCGAAGAGGTCATGGAATGAACGTCTCAGCTCTTGCCGTGTCAGCCCGAACACTCGTCGGGTTGTCTCTGGTCGTCTTTATAGCGCTCGTGACCTATGCCTGGGTCGGATATCTGGGGTCGGACGACGTAACCTATGCCGATGGGGCTTACGGCTGGCTGGAGTCGTTTCCTTATGTCGGCGGGCACGGCACGGTCCGTTATACCATTACCGTACCGATGGCATTGTCATTCCTCGCTTTGGGTGAAAGCGAGTTTGCCATGGCCTTACCCACCCTTCTCTATGGGTTAGGTCTTATCGCGATACTTGTTCTGATGCTCCATCGCGTGCTGGGCACTGCACCGGCTGCCTTTGCAGCCCTTGTTTTGATCACAAGTCCGGTGCTCGTCACCTGGGTCAGCATTGCGTCAGTCGATATCATCGAGGCCTTCTTTATCTTTGCGTCCCTGTTTTTTTTCTGGTCTGCGGGCAAGCAAAGCGGCCAATGGCGGTATCTTTTTGCGGCAGGTCTTCTCGCGGGGCTCGGATTTCTGACCCGGGAGACCAGCGTCTTCCTGCTGGCCTTCTACGGGATCGCATTTCTCACGGGTTATGGCATTCATCGGCTTGGTCACTTTGTCATGGCGGCGGGCTTCTTCACGGTTTGGCTGGCCGAGGTCGCCTATTTCTTTGTTATGACCGGCGATCCCCTCTACCGGATCAATATCTCGCTCAACCACGACAGCACTATTGACCGCTCGATCGATGTTGCGGGCAATGTCATTGCCCATCCACTGATCGACCCCTTGCTGGTGATGCTTGCAAACCAGGAGTTTGCGGTGCTTTTCTGGGTCGTCGTCCCCGCCAGTCTCTGGTTGCTGCTCAGCAAAAACGTTTCGCCGGAGATTCGACGTATCACACTGCTTTTTGGTGGTGTGGGCCTGGTCTGGATGCTGTGCGTCGGGGCTGTACAGAGTCTGTTGCCGCTGAATCCCCGATACTTCTTGATCTCTGCAATCTGCGCCAGCGTGATTGTCGGACTGGCGGTTTCGGAGTCGATCCGCCTGCGGCGAGTTAAGCTCGCGATGATGCTCCTGCTTCTGGTCGTGTCCGGTAATCTCGCCGGGATCTACGTCGAAAACCGGAACCATATGTTTGGTGAGCGCATATTGACGGCTGCGATTGATCGCTATCCGGGCGACATTTATACCGACCCGCTTACCCATCGCCGCGCCGAGCTTTTGCTCAAATGGAGCGGCGAAGCCGAACGTATTAAGACGGAGGCGCCACCTCCCGGAAGCCTCTACGTCTATAACAGTCTGCGTACAGAGTCCCTGGGCGGCTGGGTTCCTCCTGATGCGGTAAAAGACTACGAACCGCAGAATTCCTGGGAACTGCTTGAGACCGTAACCCCTGAGTCGAAACTGGCGGGAACGATTATCAGAGCGATCGGCCTGGAGCACTTTCTGCCCGGGAAACTGAAAAATGCACTCTTCGAAGGTCATCCTGGCGTTAAGCTTTACCGGCTGCCTCCTCAAGCTGAGGCTAGCTGATGTTGCTTTATCTCTTACGGCGCGAGACAGAGCGCCGGGGCCGCGAAGTTGGTGGATTTATGAGGAAAGCATGGTTAAATCTTAACAGATTTGACCGTATAAGCAGGCTCGGCGTGCTGAACGATCCTATTTTTCAAGGACTTTCAGCGCACTACGTCTTTACCAGCGAAGAGGTTGGGTGTAAAACCCACTGTAGAAACTTGAGGGGGTCCAGATGCTTCTTAATCCGTTGGGTGTGAAAAAGGCTTTTACTGCCTTAATGGTGGGAGCCGGGATGCTCCTTGTCGGCTGTTCCAGTGACAAGGCGGATTTGCCGGCTGCAAAGTTAGGTGCTGATTCCGTGGCACCGATGTACCAGATTGGTGCGGGCGACAACTTGAACATTTTTGTCTGGCGTAATGCAGAGCTGACGATCTCAGTTCCCGTGCGCCCGGACGGTCGTATTTCGGTGCCTCTGATGGAGGACCTGGATGCTGCCAACAAAACGCCAAGTGAACTGGCGCGTGAGATCGAGGAAAAGCTCGCGGTCTTCGTACAGGATCCGATCGTCACCATTATCGTGACGGGATTTGTCGGTCCCTTCACGCAGCAGGTGCGCGTTCTTGGCGAAGCGGCTCAACCGCAGGCCATTCCTTTCCGCGCCAACATGACGGCTCTTGATGTGATGATCTCGGTGGGCGGACTGACACAGTTTGCCGACGGGAACGACGCAACGATCGTGCGGTTGGTTGACGATGAGCAGAAGGAATTCCGGGTTCGCCTGGATGACCTGATCAAAGACGGTGATATCACGGCCAATGTCGCGATTCTGCCGGGTGATGTGCTGATCGTGCCGGAAAGCGTATTCTAGGTTAAGTACGCGTTTTACATGTTTATGAGGGGTGCCCAGCGGTGCCCCTCATGTGTTTTGAGGGCACCCTGATGGGATAAATGAGGTCTCTTGAAGGTCTCGAATCTGCAGGTTAGCCTTGGTTTTTTACGATGGTTTTCATGATTCTGAGTTAAGCTGATCGAAAAAACACTCGATTTTCTATACACCAAAGAGCTAAAACACGTATACGAACGTTATGATTGGTGCAGGTAGAATTAAGCAGGCAGCTGCCCCTGGTATAAAGAAGCCCAGTGTGCAGGCCGTTCGCGGCAATTTATTGCGTCTGTAAACGGAGTTTTGTCATCGTTGTGCCACAATTGGGACGTAACTGACCTGGAAAGCAGGAAGGCTATGATGTTGGTTTGTTGCCTCAGCGGCGCTTGACTCTCAGGTCGTCGAAGGTAAGAAGCTGACAAAAATCATCTTCTTGTCAGGAATTGTTAATATTAAATCTTTAAACAAATCGGATCGAAAATGCGTCTATTGCTAAGCTCCAGATTGCAGATTGATGCCGTGTTGTACGAGATTAAGACGGACTTGAAGGGCGGTCGAACGTCGAGATGAACGACATCTACGCACAGTTTATATTCTATTGTAACGCGGTATGGCAGCGTCGCTGGTATGCGATGATCACCGCGTGGATGGTTTGTATCGGCGGTTGGTTCTATGTCGCCACAATCCCCGACGTTTATGTTTCTTCCGGCAGATTGTATGTCGATACGGCGAGTATGTTGCGGCCACTGCTGCAAGGTCTGGCGGTTGACACCAACATCCGATCCGAAATCCAGATCATGCAGCAGACGCTGCTGAGTAGGCCGAATCTGCAGAAGGTCGCGCGGATGACCGACCTGGATATCACGGCAACGACGCCTGATCAGATGGAACGCCTGCTCACGCGCCTGGACGACAAGACTACGGTCTCGGCGAATGGTGGAAATCTCTTCAAAGTCAGCTTTGAAGATGGGGATCCTGTTCGTGCCCGAGATGTTGTTGACGCACTGCTGACGATCTTCGTCGAAGGCAATCTTGGCCAGAGCAGGAACGACATGGATGAGGCCCAGCGCTTCATCACAAAGCAGATCAAGGATTACGAGCGCCAACTCGAGCAGGCTGAGCAGCGGCTCGCCAATTTCAGACAGCAGAACTTTGACGTTTTGCCCGGTGCCGCCGGTTACCACGGTCGTGTCGAGCGCGCCGAAAGCGCATTGGTCGCGGCCGAGAACGCCCTGAACAGTGCGGTGACCCAGGAAGCCGGTTTGAAGAGAGAACTGGCGTCGGTGCCTGAACTGATCGGCGGAGTTTCGAATATAGGTGTCGGGTCAGGACCTCCTTCAGACACCACGCTCCGTATTATCGAAATCGAGGCGCAGGTGGCGGAGCTTTTGACCCGCTTTACCGAAAAGCATCCTGACGTCGTTATCGCACAGCGCCGACTCAAGGCTCTGGAAGCAAAGAACGAGCGCGAGCTGGAAGCAGCGTTGCAGAATGAATTGACTCTCGGAGAGGAAGAGGTCAGCGAAAGTGGCGTTCCGAACCCGCTGCACACGCAATTGCAACTTCGTCTCATCGAGCAGCAGTCGATTATCCAGATCAATCAGCGTCGTGTCGATCAGATCAAAGGTCAGATCGATGAACTGGAGAGACTGCGTTCCAACGTTCCCGCAGTTGAAGCTGAACTCAAGAAGTTGAACCGTGATTACGGGATCATCAAAACGAACTATGACGAGCTGCTGAAGCGCCGCGAGTCAGCCCGGATTTCGCAAGATCGTGAAGTGAGCGCAGAACCGGTTCAGTTCCGTGTTGTCGATCCGCCGGAAATCCCGGCCCTGCCCGATGGGCCCAATCGGGGGTTGTTTCTGACGGTGGTGCTTATTGCCGGTCTTGGTGCCGGAGTCGGTCTCTCCTGGGTCATGATCTTCATCCAGGATACCTTCCATGACGCTTCGAACCTTGGCGCTGCCTTTGCCATACCCGTTTTGGGCACGGTAACGGCGGTCCAGGATCTGACAAAGAGAGGTTGGGGACTCTCGAAATTGGCGGGAACGGCGGTCGTGTTGGTTGCCATGTTCGGGGCGTACGGATCTTTGATGCGTATCGAGCAACAGGTCGGATTGAGTAATCTGGACATTGTGCAACAGGGGGCAGGTATTCCTGCGGCAGTCAGCGAGACGATTTCCACCAAGATTGTTCCGTTAATTTTCGGCGGCAGTTGAGGTTTTGAGATGAAGGGTTACTGAGTTATGGATCGTCCAGATGGCGGCACGTCTAAAGCCAAGGCGCGTGGAGGCTCTTCGCTGGTCGAAAAGGCTGCTGCGAAGCTAGGTTCTTCCTCTCTGCATCAGAATTTTCCACCTGTTGAAACTGTGCTTTCGTCGGTTGAGGCTGCACAACCAACAACGGCGCCGCAAGCTGTACCCGCACCGCAACCTGCGCCGGCTGCGCCTGTCCAGACTGCACCTGCTCAGGCCGCGCCGGTACAGACAGCGCCTATCCAGCCCCCGCATGCCCAGCCCGCGCCGGTTCAACCTGCGCCCGCGCCAGCAGCGGCGGCGGGTGTGCCGCAACAAACCTCGCCGGGGCGCGGTCGACCTGACGTCATGATTGACTTCGACCGCTTGCGGCACGAAGGAATTCTGACCCCAGATCGCGGGCGCTCTCTGACCACCGAAGAATTTCGAATTGTCAAAAACTCGGTGTTGCGTAACCGCTGGCAGGAAAACAGCAACCTGCACAATCTGATCATGGTCACTTCCGCCGTGCCCGGCGAAGGCAAGACTTTCACCGCAATCAATCTTGCGATGAGTATCTCGACCGAAAAAGATCTGACGGTTCTGTTGATTGATGGCGATCTCTCCCGCCCCAGCATCGTGAAGCGCCTGGGTATTACGGCTCAAAAAGGCCTATTGGATCTGCTTGAAGACCCATCGCTCGATGTGGGCGATGTCATTCTGCGGACCAATGTGGAATCACTCTCGATCATTCCGGCGGGAAAACCGAACCACATGTCGACAGAGCTTCTTGCCAGTACGCGCATGAAGCGCCTTGTCGAGGAAATCTCCAAGCGTTATCCGGACCGGATCATCGTGTTTGATGCCCCGCCGGTGTTGGCGACAACCGAGTCTTCGATCCTGGCGCGCCATGCCGATCAGATCGTTTTCGTGGTTGAAGCGGAAGGCACCCGCAGGTCTGCCGTGAAATCGGCTCTGGATCTTATTAGCAGCTGTCCCAATATAGGATTGATCCTGAACAAGGCGCGTCCGCAGTTCGGCGCGACCCAGTTCGGTTCATACTACGGCGGATACTATGGTTATGGCGATACGACCGATAACGTATAAGCTTCACACACAAGCTGTTGCGTTAGTGGTTAAGTTTTGGACCGCTGCGCCACAAGAGGGTCCGACCTAAGGTTATGTACACAGATTTCTACAATCTGACAGGGCTTCCGTTCCAGCTCACCCCGGACCACCGGTTCTTCTACACGAGTCAGCCTCACAAAAAGGCTGTCGCCTACGTCACTTACGGTCTGAGTAAGGGCGAAGGCTTTATCGTTATAACCGGTGAAGTGGGGGCAGGTAAAACCACCCTGATGGACTATTTCCTTTCATCGTTGGAAGGGCAGCGCCTGATCACGGCGCGGGTGGTAACAACTCAGATTGAGGCGGACAGCCTGTTGCGTCTGGTGGCCGCCTCTTTCGGTCTGTCCCAGGAAGGTGCGGACAAAGCAACGATCCTGAACAGGATCGAGGCTTTTCTGCTCGAATGCCATCGCGACGGCAGTCGGCCACTCCTGATCATCGACGAAGTCCAGAGTCTCAAGCATTCCTCGCTCGAGGAACTCCGGATGCTCTCGAACTTTCAGAGCGAGCATAGGTCGCTGTTGCAAATCTATCTGGTCGGGCAGCCGGAGTTCCGTCGGACGCTGGCCAGCGCCAGTCTGGAGCAGCTTCGTCAGCGCGTGATTGCGACCTACCATCTGCAGCCCCTGGACGTGGACGAAGTTCGATCCTATATCGAGCACCGCCTTATTCAGGTCGGCTGGCAGAACGATCCCAGGATCGATGAGGCGGCCTATCCGATCATATATTCAGAAACAGCCGGGGTGCCGCGTCGGATTAATCTCCTGTGCGATCGCCTGCTACTGGCCAGCTATCTTGAAGACCGGCATGAGATCTCGGCGACTGATGTCGAGGATGTGGTTCTTGATATGCGCAAGGAAGGCGCGGCCTTGCCTCCCATGACAATCGCCCGTGATGATCTCGGCGTTGTGCAGGCGCCTGAGGAAGCAACGATTGGGTCGAGCGGGATGGCCGGAGGCGTGCGGAGCGCGAATTCGGACCTTGACCAGCTTTTTCAACGTGTCTCGGCGCTGGAAAGCAGCCGCGGGAAGAATTAATCCAGACAGTTGGCGTCGGCGCCATGTGTCGATTTTTGGAACCGGCAGGTGTAATCGGTTGCGTACTAGGGTGCGGACAGAGCCTGTCATGGAAATGGCTCGTACTTGAGCGGTAGGAAGAGACTGAGGCGCAGATTTACCGGGTTGGTAAAAGCCGATCAGTCTTGAGAGAGTTGAACTGGCCAGGCTCGCCATGGAGGCGGTTAATGCAGCAGTACAGGAATATGTCCGATACGCCGACAGATGGCGGCGTTGCGTCTGGCGCCCAGGCCGATAACGCTGTGGCGCCCGAACATCGCATAGTCAACGCCATGTCGGTTGATGTCGAAGACTACTTTCAGGTTTCCGCTTTTGCGGACCAGATCACTCGTGCGGACTGGGATGATCACAGCTGCCGGGTTGAACGCAACAGCGACGCTATCTTGCAGATGTTTGCGGATCACAATGTAAAGGCGACCTTCTTCACGCTTGGCTGGGTGGCGGAACGCTATCCGCAGCTGATCCGTCGCATGGTCGACGCGGGGCATGAGCTGGCCAGCCATGGCTACGAACACACCCGCGTACATCATCAGACCGAAGACGAATTCCAGGCTGACGTTCATCGAACCAAGGCAATTCTTGAGGATGTGGGCGGTTGCGCCGTTACGGGTTATCGCGCCGCCAGCTTCTCGATCGACGAGCGGACACCTTGGGCTTTTGACGTGCTGCAACGCGAAGGGCACAGCTACAGCTCAAGTGTCTATCCGATCAACCACGATCTCTATGGTATGCCTTCAGCGCCTCGTTTCGCCTTCACGCCGTCAAAAAATCACGATCTCCTGGAAATCCCCGTGACGACCTGGACCATGGGCGGCAAAAAGTTTCCCTGTGGTGGTGGTGGGTACTTCCGTCTCCTGCCCTATTTTTACTCGCGCTGGGCCATGCGGCGGGTGAACCGGCAGGATGGCGAACCCTGTATGTTTTACTTCCACCCCTGGGAGATAGATCCCACGCAGCCAAGGGTTCCGGGGGCTTCGGCCAAGTCGAATTTCCGCCACTATACGAACCTGGGACGTATGGAGGCGCGTTTGCGCGTTGTCCTGAAGGACTTCTCGTGGGACCGCGTTGACCGGGTTTTCCTCGACCGACATCGACTGAGTGCGTGAGGCGTTTGTGGTAGGGGGGATCGTAATCAAGCGGCTCGACGATGCCGCGTTCGGCAAGTGGGATGCTTTTGCCGGGGCGTGCGAATCAGCAAGCTTCTTCCACCGGGCCGGCTGGAAGAAGGTGATCGAAGAAAGTTTCGGTCATGATTGCTATTTCTTGTATGCAGAACGTGACGGTGAAGTCTGCGGTGTTTTGCCACTGGTACACCTGCACAGCCGTTTGTTTGGCAACGCGCTGATTTCAAATGCTTTCTGCGTATATGGCGGCGCAGCGACCTCTGATGTCGAAGCGCAGACTGCGCTCTATGCTGAAGCCGAGACGCTTGCTGACTCACTTCGGGTCGACTACCTCGAACTGAGGTTGAGATCAGGGGTTCATGCGGATTGGGCGTGCAAAGACGACCTCTACGTGACCTTTCGCAAGACGATGGACCCGGACCCTGATAAGAACCTGGCCGCCATACCCCGAAAACAGCGGGCAATGGTGCGCAAAGGCCTCAAGTCGGGCCTGGTGGGCGAGCTTGATGAGGACACGACGCGCCTGCACAGCGTCTATGCGGAAAGCGTGCGGAACCTGGGCACGCCGGTGTTCTCACGTAAATACTTCAAGACCCTCAAGGATGTGTTCGGTGACGATTGCGAGATCCTGACCGTCACGCATGAAGGGCGTCCCGTTGCCGGTGTGATGAGCTTTTATTTCCGTGATGAAGTGGTGCCTTACTACGGCGGTGGCACCTCCAGTGACCGCAAACTTGCGATCAATGACTTCATGTACTGGGACCTGATGCGCCGGTCCTGTGAGGCCGGTTACCGGGTGTTCGATTTTGGCCGCAGTAAGCGTGGTACAGGTGCCTTCGACTTCAAGAAACACTGGGGGTTCGAGCCCGAGCCGCTGGTCCACGAATACAAGTTGCTCGGCGCGGACGCGATGCCCGAGATCAATCCAAACAATCCGAAATACAGCCTCTTCATCTCGGCCTGGCGCAAGCTGCCGCTACCGGTGGCCAATCTGGTCGGACCCTTTATTTCGAGAAGCCTCGGATGAGCGATCAACCGGAACTTCTCTTTCTGTCCCACAGGATTCCCTATCCGCCTGATAAAGGCGACAAGATCCGGTCCTGGAACATTCTCAAGGGGCTTGCGGAGCATTACCGGGTACATCTGGGCTGTTTTATCGATGATGAGGCGGACCTGAAGTATGTCGATCATCTTAAGGGGGTCTGTGACAGCTGTTACTTTGCCAGACTGAATCCCTTGACCGCGAGGCTTCGCTCCACAACGGCTCTGCTGACCGGCGACCCGCTCTCTTTGAGCTATTACAGAAATGCGGGCCTGCAGGCTTGGGTCGATGACCTGATCAAACAGCGTACACTTGAGTCGGTGTTCGTTTTTTCCGGGGCCGTTGCCCAGTTTGTACCAGCTTCACTGAGTGAAAAAGTCCGCCGCATAGTGGACTTTGTCGATGTTGATTCTGATAAGTGGCGGCAATACGCGGAAAACAAGTCCTGGCCGGCGAGCTGGATTTATGGCCGCGAAGGTCGGAAACTCCTGGAATTCGAGCGGAAGATTTCAGCGCAAAGCGACGCCGGTCTTTTCGTATCTCCAGCGGAGGCCGCGTTTTTTCGATCGCTAGCGCCCGAGAGCAGGGACAAGATTTCCCATATCAACAACGGCGTCGATTTTGAGTTTTTCGACCCTGAGCTGGCGTTTGAAAACCCCTTTACTGCGGCGGAATGTCCTCTGGTCTTCACTGGCGCAATGGATTATTGGCCAAATGCGGATGCAGTGATCTGGTTTACGGAAGAGGTTTTGCCGCGCCTTCGCGAGAAACGTAACGACGTTCATTTCTACATTGTCGGCTCTAAGCCGGGGACGGAAGTCAAGGCGCTGGCGCGTCATGACGGAGTCACCGTCACGGGCCGAGTTGAGGATGTCCGGCCGTATCTCGCGTATGGTAGCGCTGTGGTTGCGCCGCTGCGGATCAGCCGAGGCGTTCAGAACAAGGTTCTTGAGGGTATGGCGATGGCCAAGCCCGTTGTCGCCACGACCCAGGCCCTTGAGGGGATCGATGCGATTGCTGGCGAGGAGGTCCTGAAAGCGGACGATCCCGATGAATTTATTGGAAAAATTCTCACCCTTTTAGACTCGGACAAGGATTCGCTGTTAGGAAAGAGGGCGCGTAGTCGCGTAATGCGCGATTATGCCTGGAGTGCGAACATCGATCGTTTAACCGCAATGCTGAGCGGAACTGCGCCAGGCATGGGGGTTTAACGAAGACAGGATCATGTTGGAAAGCAAACTCGATATAGGGCCAGATCAAGCCATCGGACCGGACCCTGAGGCTGAGTCCGCCCTGCGCAGGCAGTGGCAGTGGAGCCTCGGTGCGATCTGCGTCGTATGGGCTGGCCTGATCCTGTTGTTTCTGGAAACCGGGCAATCCATGGTGGATACCTGGTTGTCCTCGACCCTGTTCGGACACTGCTTTCTGATCCCGCCGGTGTCGGCCTATCTGATATGGATCCGGCGTAAACGCCTTTCGGGTCTGGCGCCCAGAGTTGCAAAGCTTGGCTTTCCGATGCTGGTGGTTCTTGCCTTCGGCGGGCTGGTTGGCGCCGTATCCGGCACACAGGCGGTGCAGCAGCTCGCTTTCGTGAGCATGCTGGTTGTCTCGGTCATTACCATCCTGGGCTGGCGGATCGCCTGGCGGATAGCTTTTCCCCTCTTCTTTCTGTTTTTCACGATCCCCTTCGGCGAATTTGCGATTGCGCCACTGCAGGACGTGACCGCGGTTTTTGTCGTCTACATGCTTCAGCTGGTCGGGATTCCGGTCTATCTGGACGGCCTCTTCATCCATATTCCATCTGGCAGCTTCGAAGTTGCGGAAGCCTGCGCCGGTGTTCGTTTTCTGATCAGCACGATTGCGCTTGGCTTCATCGGTGCGAACCAGATGTATCAGAGCACAAAGCGCCGTCTGGCCTTCATCGCCTTGTCCTTCATCATTCCGATCATTGCCAATGGATTTCGCGCCTTCGGCATCGTGATGCTTGCGCATTTGAGCGATTTCACGATAGCGGTTGGCGCCGATCACCTGACCTACGGCTTTATCTTCCTCAGCTTTGTGACGATTCTTTTGCTCGCAATCGGTTTTTCTTTCCGCGAAGCAATGCCTTCCGAACGGCGCCGGGCCGGTGCTGAGAGAATGATTGAGCTGACCAACGGCCGGGTCATCCTGCCGGTTCTCGCCTCGGTCGTAATCCTGGCGATAGCCGCCAGCGCCGATGCCGGACGCCGTCTGACCGAATATCAGGTCGCGGAAGATACCACGATCCCACTGAGGTCCATTGCGGTCTCCGCCCCCTGGGAAGAGGTCAATGTTGCCACGCCAAATTGGAACCCCAGCTTTGTCGGCGCCGATTCAGAGCTCTACAGCAGCTATCGACGCGACGACCAGCAGGTCGATGTATACCTGGCCTTCTACGCTTCCCAGCGACAGGACGCCGAAGTGGTCAACTCGAGCAACCGCTTCGAAGATGGTGTTTTCTGGGACCGGGCCGGCGGTGGAACCTATCAGGCGACAATCGACGGTGAAGCGCGAAAGGTGAATTACGTGCGTATGCTCGCCCATCGCAGAGGGCGTGTCGTATGGTATTGGTACTGGGTCGACGGTCGTTTCACAGCGAACCCCTATATTGCCAAGCTGTGGCAGGTTAAGGCGCGTTTGTTCGGGGGCGTGCGCTCCGCGGCTGCAATCGCGGTTGCGACGGATTACACTGATGCGCCTGTAGATGCGCACGACCTCTTGCGCGATTTCACCACGCAGATGGAATCGGTCAGCGCCATGCTGCAGCAGGCCGAAGAGGAACTGCTGCAGGAAGAGCAGGCCATCAGCGAGAAGACTTCGGCTGGCCAACAGACTGCGGATAGTCGCGCAGAAGAGCTTAATCGGGATGGAGATCAATAAGTGTGTGGGATCGTCGGACTCTTTGAAACACGGGGTCAAAACACCATAGATCGCGATCTGCTCGCCCGGATGAATGATTCGATCATTCATCGTGGCCCGGATGAGGACGGTCTCTATACAGCACCGGGTATCGGCTTCGGACATCGTCGTCTGGCCATCATCGATTTGGCCGAGGGGCAGCAACCCCTGTTCAATGAGGACCGTTCCGTGGTCGTCATCTACAACGGCGAAATCTATAATTTCAAAGAGCTGACCGAAGAACTGAAAGCCGCCGGCTACCATTTCAAAACCCACTCCGATACCGAAGTTATCGTCCATGCCTGGGCCGAGTGGGGCGAATCCTGTGTCGAACGGTTTCGGGGCATGTTCGTGTTCGCGCTCTGGGACAGCAACAAGGAGACTCTGTTCCTTGCGCGCGACCGGATCGGTATCAAGCCGCTCTACTACTCGCTGCTGCCGAGCGGAACGCTGGTGTTCGGTTCTGAACTGAAATCTCTTCTGCTGCATCCGGAGTTGAGCCGTGAACTGGATCCTCTGGCTGTGGAAGAGTACTTCGGCTATGGCTACGTGCCCGATCCCAAAACCATCTACAAGAATATTTACAAGCTGGCGCCCGGACATGTTCTCATTCAGCGCCGCGACGATCTGCCGGCCAGTCCACGACAGTACTGGGACGTGCGCTTCGACGATGTTGAGAACCTCAGCGAAGACGACATCTGCGAGTCTCTGATCGAAGAGCTGCGTGAAGCGGTTAAGATCAGAATGATTGCGGAGGTACCTTTGGGGGCTTTCCTCTCCGGCGGGGTCGATTCCAGCGCGGTTGTCGCCCTTATGGCCGGTGTGTCCGATAAGCCGGTGGACACCTGTTCAATCGGCTTCGGACAGCCCGACTACGACGAGTCCAAGTATGCCGGGCAGGTCTCCAAGCAGTTCGGGACCCGTCACCATGTGCGTCAGGTCGATCCGGATTCATTCGATCTCGTTGATGATCTGATCGGCTTCTATGACGAGCCCTTCGCTGATAGCTCCGCAATGCCAACCTACCAGGTCTGTAAGCTGGCGCGCGAAAAGGTGACGGTGGCGCTGTCAGGTGACGGTGGCGACGAGCTTTTCGCCGGATACCGGCGCTACCGCTGGCATCACTACGAGGAACAGGTGCGGAGCCGGGTTCCGGCCGGATTGCGGGGGCCGCTTTTCTCCACCTTGGGCCGCTTTTATCCCAAGCTTGACTGGGCACCAAAGCCTTTGCGCGCCAAGACCACGTTCCAGGCGCTTGCGCGCGGAACGGTCGGCGGATACTTCGATTCGGTTTCGATCCTGAACGATGATCTGCGTCATGGCTTGTACTCCGACAGCATGCGTCGGGAACTGCAGGGCTATCATGCCTCTGAAGTCGTGGGTCGCTTTATGCGCGAAGCGCCGACGGATCATTATCTGAGCCGTGTTCAGTATGCGGATATGAAAACCTATCTTCCCGGCGACATCCTGACCAAGGTTGACCGGGCGAGCATGGCGAATTCGCTTGAGGTGCGTGTTCCGATCCTCGACCACAAGTTCATCGAATGGTCGGCCCGGATCGCGCCGCAACACAAACTCAAGGGACGAGAAGGTAAGCATATCTTCAAGAAGGCCCTGGAACCGCATCTTTCAAACGACATCCTCTATCGCGACAAGATGGGGTTTGCAGTGCCCATGGCGCAGTGGTTCCGGGGGCCTCTGCGCGAGCGGGTGCGCGAATCACTATCCAGTGAAACGCTGGGCGATACGGGTCTGTTCGATATGAATTTCGTCGAAACTCTGGTAAACCAGCACCAATCCGGGGCGCGTGAGCACAGTGCCGCAATCTGGTCGCTTGTGATGTTTGAGTCTTTCCTGCGGAAAGTACACGGCAGCGGACATGCGCCGGCGTCGAAACCGCAATCCGAACAGGCCCGTATCCGGGCCTGATGTTTAGACGCCAGAGTAAAATTCTGCTCTGGGGGGAATGAACGTTATTGAGTAAGCCGTGGAAGGTCATTTCTTGACACTGGTCGCGGGCCTACGAAGCTTGTTATGTAGTTAATCCGTTAAGTAGTTTGTGTAATAATTTTTGCGAATTACTCACTTGCACGCGTTAAACTGCGGGTAGTGAGACGCAAGGTCTTGGAACGAAGAAAAGCCGGCCTGCAAGCAATGCATCTCGTGTCGAAGGTGCAGTGTGGCCGCCCAGGGAACGTAAGTATAAGTCTGCCTCATGCATTTTTCTCGCCCTCTTGTCATTCTTGCTGCATTGGAATGCTCTACACTCGCCTCATCGGTTGGTCTGGGTATCTACCTGCGTGTGTCTGCGGAAGCCAGAATCGAGTCTTTTGACAGTCTCGCGATTTTCATTCCGGAAATGCTTCTTTTTACGGCAGTTGTCATGGCCGCGATGTTCTCGCTGGGGCTCTATAACTGGCAGTTTTCCTCGAAATTCTCTGATATCTTTACCCGATTGTTCGTTAGCTTTCTGATCAGTACCTTCGCGCTATCCGTTATCTTCTACACCCTTCCTGATCTGACGATTTGGCGTTCGGCGCTGGCAATCGCGATGCTAGCCGCCTTTCCGGCTCTTATTATCCTCAGACTCGTGTTTCTGCAGATCGTCGATATCAGTCAGCTCAAGCACAAGATCGTCATCATCGGTGTCGGTGAGCGCGCGGCGCAGCTGGAGGAACGTGAGCACGATGGACGCTCCTGCCGCTTCATCTGTGGAGGCTTTGTGCAGATCCCTGGCGAGCAGGTCAAGGTGACGCCGGAACGGATCCTGCCCGACGGCACGGAACTGGCGGAGTTTGTGGAAGAAAACGACATCGACGAGATTGTCGTTGCCGTGCAGGACCGCCGCGGTCATCTGCCTTTGCCGTCTCTGGTCAACTGCCGTCTCAATGGCACGGCAATTACCGACTACATGAATTTTCGCGAGCGTGAGAGCCTCTGTATTGATCTCAAGGCGCTGAACCCCAGTTGGTTCCTCTTCTCCGAGGGTTTCCCCGGCGGACGGCTGCAGCAGACCTTGAAGCGGGGACTGGATATTGCTGTCAGTCTGGCGCTGTTGATCTTCCTGCTGCCGATTATCATTGCGACCGCCATTGCTGTACGCCTCGAAAGTCCCGGCCCTATCTTCTATCGGCAGGAGCGCATGGGCTTCAGGGGTAAACCCTTTGTTCTGACCAAATTCCGCAGCATGCGGGTGGATGCCGAGCGGGATGGCCCCCAGTGGGCAGCCGCGAACGATACCAGGGTCACCGCAGTGGGCGCCTTTGTCCGTAAAACGCGGATCGACGAGATCCCCCAGATTATCAATGTCCTGAAGGGGGATATGAGCTTTGTTGGACCGCGTCCGGAGCGCCCCTTCTTCGTCGACCAGCTGGCCGAGGTCATTCCCTACTATGCCGAGCGGCACCGCGTAAAACCCGGCGTTACCGGTTGGGCCCAGTTGAACTATCCTTACGGCGCATCTATAGACGACGCGCGGCAGAAGCTTCAGTACGACCTTTATTACATTAAGTATTATAGCCTTTTGCTCGATCTGAGCATTATCGCGCAGACAGTGAGAGTTGTTCTTTGGCCGCAGGGCGTTCGTTGAGGTTTTCTGCCGATACGGCATGTCAAAAAAATCGCAGCCTAATCCATACGAAGTATGATTTCCGCCACACGCGGTCATGAGAGACGGTGAGTTAAGCACTATGGCAGATATCGAGCGCAATCGACCGATGATCGTCATGGGGACGAACCGTTGGGGCGATGACTGGCAGACACGCCAACAGCTCTCGTCCAGGCTCGGCGAGCGGGGCTGGCAAGTAGCCTATGCAACGGGGCCGCTCTACGCCTGGGATCGTTTTAGTGATGAGTGGCGTGAGTCCGGCTGGCTCGAGTCTTTTAAACGTCTTTACAACGTCGATGTGCACATGCCGGGCCGTTGGCAGCTCCGCTGGCCGAAGGTCGCGGCCTGGGACAGCTTTGTCATGCGAAGCTATCTCCAGGGTTTGAAAAAGCGGGTTGGCTGGTCAGGTTCCCGGCGACCGCTGGTCTATGTTTTCCATCCGATTTTCTGGCCATACGTAGAGGCGCTCGGCGACTGCTCGGTCGTCTATCACGCGGACGATACCTTCTCTTCCATGCCCGGCTGGACCGATGAGCAGGCGCGGATGCAGGAAAAGTTGGTCGCCCGCGCGGATCTTATCATTGCGAGCTCACCCGGTATGGCCGAGGCCTTGCCGAATGACGGTGCCGCGCGCGCGAAGCAGTTGCCCAATGGGGCCGACACTCAGGCCTTTATCGACGCGAATGGCTGCGAATGCCCGGAAGATCTGGCTGCGGTGCCGCATCCACGCATCGGCTATGTCGGCAAGATCAATGAGAAGGTCAACATGGCTCTGGTGTTGTCCATTGCGCGGCAACGGCCGGACTGGCAATGGGTCTTCATCGGTCTGGTGGACGAAGAACATCTGACCCCGGAAACGGCGGCGGTCTATCAGGCCTGTAAAGCGCTCTCGAATGTGCACTTCTTAGGCTTCAAGCCATACCACGGTTTGCCAGCCTACAATACGCACATGGACGTTAATGTGATGTGCTACCGCTCTGAAAAAGGCGGTTGGTGGACTGATCTTTATCCCCTGAAGCTGCATGAGTATCTCGCGACCGGACAGCCGGTCGTGGGCGCCGATATCCGGGTCATCAAGCTTTTCAGCGAAGTGGTTGCTGTTGCCGCGAATGAGGCTGAATGGCTGTCGTCGTTGGAAGATGCCATTGATAACGGTGGTGTCAGCACACCTGCTGAGCGTCAGCGGGTGGCATCGGAGAATTCCTGGGATGGGCGGGTCGACCAACTTGAGGGTTGGCTCAATGAGCTCGGCTAGAACCTCCGGCGACTGGACGCTGGTATCCATGCGCAGAGACAGCAGGGGAGAATGGTGCATATGACTGCACAGCCCCACATCCTGCACGTCTTTCCGACCTTCGCGCACGGCGGCGTTCCAATTCGGATCAGCAGCATCATTAATCATTTCGGGCTGCGTTATCGTCACACGGTGTTGTCCCTGGATGGACCGACCGACTGCCGTTCGCGCCTGGACCCGGGCCTGTCCGCAACTGTGGAAGCTTTCGATAAGTCGGCCAAAGGCTTGCCGGGACGTTTGCGTGATATCCGGCGATACATCAAATCCCAGGCCCCCGATCTTATGCTGACCTTCAACTGGGGAGCGACCGAGTGGGCCCTGGCCAATACTCTCTCTCCCTTGTGCCGGCATGTGCATCTCGAGAGTGGCTTCGGCGTGGAAGAAGCGGACCGCCAGATCCCGCGACGCGTTTTCTTTCGCCGCCTGGCTCTGGCGCGGGCATCGCAGGTCGTCGTGCCCTCCTTCACGCTGGTTCAGATCGCGACCCAAATCTGGAAGCTACCCACAAGAAAAGTCACCCACATTCCCAATGGTGTCGATTGCGTGGCGTTTGCGAAGGCACCGCTTGACGGATTTCCTCCCGGGTTCGAGAAACGCCCCGGTGAGCTCATTGTCGGAACGGTCGCTCCTTTGCGGGCGGAGAAGAATATTGCGCGACTCCTCAAGGTCTTTGCCGCCCTTGAGACTCCTCAGGCCACGCGTCTGCTTCTGGTCGGCGATGGCGATCAGAGAGCCAGCCTCGAGGCCCTGGCTCATCAGCTGGGGGTCTCGGATCGCGTCGTGTTCGCGGGGCACTGCGAGGCGGTTGACAAGTTGCTGGGTTGGATCGACATCTTTGTCATGACGTCGGATACGGAGCAGATGCCGAATTCCATTCTTCAGGCAATGGCCTCCGGCCGCGCCATCGCTTCCTTCGATGTGGGCGACGTAAAGGCCATGCTGCCGGAAGAAAGCAAAGCCTTTGTTACGCCGCGAGAGAGCGACGACGCTCTTCGCGCTTCACTCGAGACTCTGTTAATTAACGCGGGTTTACGTGAGGACAGCGGCGCCCGGAATCGCGCTCAGGCTGAGGATGCCTACGCGGCGGAGCGGATGTTTACCGCTTATAAGAAGGTGTTCGACGCATGATGCGCGTTATGGATTTTTTGAAAAATTTGGGGACGGCGAAATGAAGATCCTGACCTTCTCGACACTCTTTCCCAATAAGGCGCAACCTCACCACGGTGTGTTTGTGGAGAACCGCCTGAGACACCTGATGGAGAACAATGACGTCTCGGCGCGTGTCGTGGCGCCTGTGCCCTGGTTTCCCTCAACTTCATCCGTTTTCGGTGATTACGCGACCTTTGCGAAAGTTCCCAAGAACGATACCCGTGACGGGCTCGATGTTACCTACCCGCGGTATCCACTGATCCCCAAGATCGGTATGAATCTGACGCCATCGCTGATGTACCGTGCGGTCAAACCACTTGTGACGCGTATGCTGCGTGAGGGTTTCGATTTCGATCTGATTGATGCTCATTACTTTTATCCTGACGGTGTGGCTGCGGCCTATCTGGCGCGTGCGCTCAAGAAACCGCTGACCATTACAGCGCGTGGCACCGATCTGAACCTGATTCCAAACTATCCGACCCCACGCCGTTTGATCATCGAAGCCGCGGAGCACGCCGATGGCCTGATTACCGTTTGTCAGGCCTTGAAGGATGAGCTGGTAAAGATGGGGATTGCAGATCAGCGGATCGAGGTGTTGCGCAACGGCGTCGATCTCGAGCTGTTTCAGCCAAAAGACCGGGACGCGGCAAAAGAGAAGTTCGGCGTCACCGGCAAGGTCCTGTTATCCGTTGGCCATCTGATCGAGCGCAAAGGGCACAATCTGATCATCGAAGCTCTGCCTGATATACCCGACACGACCTTGTTGATTGCAGGGACGGGCCCGGACAATGCGGAGCTGCGCTCGCTCGCGGCGTCACTCGGCTTAGACGAGCGTGTGCGCTTCCTGGGGGCTATTCCTCATCAGGAAATGTCGGAGCTGTACAGCGCCGCGGATGTTCTGGTTCTGGCGTCGAGCCGTGAAGGCTGGGCCAACGTTCTTCTGGAGACCATGGCCAGCGGGACGCCAGCGGCGGCGACAAATGTGTGGGGTGCACCGGAAGTCATCACCGACCCTGCTGCCGGAGCTCTGATTCCGGAGCGGACTCCTCATGCCATCGCACAGACAGTCCTGGGTGTCCTGAATGATTCGCCTGCGCGGGAGGCGACACGCGCCCATGCGGAACTCTTCAGCTGGCAGGCAACTTCGCAGGGCCAGTATGATTTATTCCAGTCCATTCTCGAACGGCGCTGAAGATGAAGATACTTTACCATCATAGAACCGGTTCGACCGATGGCCAGGCGGTTCACATCGAAGAGCTGATGACTGCGCTCAAGGCCCTGGGACACGAGATCATTAAAGTGGCACCGGGCGGCAGCGAACAACAGGATTTCGGCGAGGAAAACGCGCTGATCGCTGCGCTGAAGCGGCACTTGCCGCAGGCGGTTTATGAGCTGATGGAGTTTTCCTACTCCCTGGTGGCCTATCGCCGTCTTAAGAAGGCTTACCTTGAGCACCGCCCGGATGTTCTTTACGAGCGCAGCAACCTCTTCCTGCTTTCCGGCGTCTGGCTTAAGCGCCGCTTCAAGCTGCCCATGCTGCTTGAAGTGAATGCACCACTTTTTGAAGAACGCAGCAAGTTCGGGCAGGTGGCTTTGAAACGGCTTGCTCGCTGGACGGAAGAGACCGCCTGGCGGGAAGCCGACTTCGCTCTGCCGGTCACCGATGTGCTGGCGGATCATCTGCGCCGAGCCGGTGTGCCGGAAGAACGTATCAGGATCATACCAAACGGGATCAACCAGGACCGTTTTCTCAAGGATATCGATACAAAGGCGGTTCGGGAACGCCTCAACCTGAATGAACGACTGGTCCTCGGTTTCACCGGTTTTGTGCGCGAATGGCACGGCCTGAACCACGTTGTCGACCTCCTGGCGGAAAACCGTGAAGGCACCCGGCTTCATCTCCTGGTCGTCGGCGATGGTCCCGCCAGGGAAAGCCTGGAAGCGCAAGCCCGGTCGTTAGGGGTGTCCGACAGGGTGACCTTTACCGGCGTGATCGGTCGGGATGAGGTTGCCGACTACATTGCAGCATTCGACGTGGCGCTTCAGCCGGCGGTCACCAGCTATGCCTCGCCCTTGAAGCTCTTTGAGTACATGGCGCTTGGTCGGGCGATTGTTGCGCCCGATATGCGAAACATCAAAGAAATCCTCTCAGATGAAGTTGATTCTCTGCTCTTCGATCCAGACCGCGAGACCGGTTTCAGAGAAGCTATCGAGCGCGTGTGCAACGACCACGAATTGCGTGATCGCATCGGCAAGGCTGCCCGAGCCGCTATCACCGACAAGGCGCTGACCTGGGAGAATAATGCCCGGAGAATCGAAGCTTTGGTGAATACACCGCACTCTAAAAAGTAATCAATTCGGTATAGCGCGTGTACAACTTCTAATTATCATGTTTGACCATGTTTTAATTCGGATAGAAATACTAAATCAAAATAACACTAGAAACAGAATTTTGTTATTTCTATAAAATTGCAACTAAAATATTCAAATACAAGAAGAAGCAATTCTATCATTTACGATAATTTAAGAGGTAAAGCCTAGGGTCCTTCATTGTATTCAGGTTCCGCTAAGGAGTTCCCAATGGCCGTTGTTCAATCGCAGACTATCGGGGCACAGAACCAGATGTCTGTGTCCGGTCTGCCTGCGGCGCCTACCGAAAATGCCCGTCTTGCGGAGCTATTTAAACACTGGTTCGAGACGAAACCTGCGCTGAGCGCAGAAGAGATCGAACAGGCGCATCGTTTGCGGTACCAGGTCTATTGCCTTGAGAACCCCTTTGAGGATGCTCAAAGCAATCCTGATGGTTTGGAGATGGACGAGTACGACCCGCATTCGGTCCACAGCCTGCTCATTCATCGTCCTACCAACACGACGATGGGGGCTGTCCGTTTGATCCTGCCGTCCCCCAATGCGGCTTATCACCTGCCGATCCAGGATGTATGGGAAACCGATCATATTCCCTATCCTGAGGCTACCACGGCGGAAATTTCCCGTTACGCTATTTCCCGTGAATTCCGGCGCCGTGCGGGTGAAGAGCGCTATGCTGACGTCAGCTGGGCGAACAACCAGGGCGACGAAGCCGCGCAGCGGAAGCTTGAACGCCGCGTTCTGCCGCATATCACGCTGGGTCTTATGAAAAGCGTCTTGCGTATGTGCATTGAGCACGAGATCTCGCATGTCTGCGCAGTGATGGAGCCTGCACTCATCCGCCTGCTCAGTCGCTTCGGCCTTCATTTCGAGCCGATCGGTCCCGTCGTGGATTATCACGGCCGGCGGCAGCCTTGCTACGCGTCGCTGGAAACACTGCTGAGGACCTCGCGTGAAGCCAGTCGTGAGTTCTGGGAAGTCGGGACCGATGATGGTCAGCTTTTGCCGAGTTCCGCAGCAGGCGAGCACTAAGGTCGATCAAAAGGCCTTTCTCCAGGGCCTTTCGGTTCCTCAGGGCGATCAATAACCTGAAATTAATTCTCGACGGTGGGCTTATGCCCGGATGGCAAGTTGGGCATCACGGGGCAGGCAATAAGCCTGCTCCATTTGGGCACCGTCGCGCTGAAAATCCCCCCAATTTACAGATGGACGACACTCCGGCTTCGCGCCAGACCAGCGGCCTAAGTCTTGGTCGGGATGCTCACGCTCTACGAGTCCGGGCGCAAATCCAACTCATTTCAATCACGCAACGTTAACATGTCGATAGAGTGTCAGCGGTGCATTTGATTGCACCGGATTCTCGTTAGAAACTGAACTGAACGCCGAACAGTATCCGATCATTGTCGTCGAACTGGCCGAACACGCCATCGGATGTACCGAAGAAGATATCCGCGCCGGCCCAGACTTTGATGTTGTCGTCGACATGATAGGTGACCTTGGGGCGAACCAGGCCGTCGCCGCTGTTGATCGACTGCAGCCAAATCACCTCGGCGACCAGGTCTTCGTCCAGGAAGCTCCGGCGGACCAGCAGACTGGTGGTCGCTTCAAACTGATCCCGGACCAGACCATTGATGTCATTGGTCAGATAATCGCCGAAAACCTGAGCGCTGATGAGCGTGTCATCAAGCCCGCTCCAATCAAGTCCGATTACTGTGGAGAGATTGTCGCTTTCGTCGACGCCATCATCGTCTGCAAGATCATCGGTCAGGAAGTAGCGATCGAAGGAATAGCCGACTTCGCCGCGTACGACGAAATCGCCAAATGAGTTACTGAAGGTGCCGCCCAGCAAGTGCGTACGTTCATATTCCGGTGTAATGGTTACGACCGAGCCGTTTACCTGTCGACGGAGCACCGGATTGTCGTCGTAGTGATAGAGGTAGTTCAGGCTGACGTCCCAGCTATCGACCATACCGAGCACGCGGAGACCGGCATCGGAGTCTGCGAGAACACTGTCAGGGCGATCCGGCTCCTGCTGCACGACCGTAAAGCCGGGGATGGCCTCCGGCACGAACCTTGGTGCCGTCAGCGCGTAGAGGGCGTCGGCTTCCGGCAGGTCGTTGTAGGTCTGGTCCGGAATCCAGAGGAACTCGGCCATAAAGTCGTCAACCGGAACCTCTGCGGCAAAGGTCCAGAGAGGAATGCGTGAATCCTCAAAGTCGTCGAGAATGAATTCCCTGAAATCCTGAGGATTAACAACGTCGAGAACCTTCAGGCCGTCAGACTGTCCCCAGACGATCTGCTGTTTCCCAATCCGAAAGTGCGCAAAATCCGTGGGCGCATCCACATAAAACTCGCGCAGCTCGAAATCAACGTCGTCGTTCAACAGCCAGCGCCGCGAGATGGTGGCGGTGCTGTCCTGGCTCGGACTGCCTGGCTCCAGGCGGTCTCGGGTGTCCCAGCGGGCCCGTCCGATAGCTGTCAGGCTGAAGCCATCTGGAAGTTCGATCTCCAGCTCCGGCTGAATGGTCGTTTCGATCTTCTGACCGTTGCCGTCATTTAGATCAAGTGCGGACTCGTGGCGCAGGGTTGCCGTGAACAACACGGCCTCGTCGAGTGTATCGGCGATGTAACCGCCCAGGCCGTCATCCTCCGCAAGTACAGGGGTCGTGGCCGAGGCAAGCGCGAGAAAGGCGGCCGTGCCCCAGCTCGCTGAGCTCAGCAGAGCGGTTCGGAAAAATTCCGCAGACCGCTGTGACGTCAGGTGGCGACGAGGCGTGATCATCGTTTCAAGCCCCTCATAATCCGCGCTTGAGTGCACTGCGGGTGAAGAGGTCGTCGCTCAGTTCGGCAAGGTAATCGACGTCACTCATGATGAAGGTCGTTTTATGGCCGGTCTTGTGGTTTTCGGCCTCCAGAAGATGAGAGGTCCAGATGCCCTGCACCTGACGGATGTCCCGGGTGTAAATGGTCTTGAGTTTCTTGCCCTGGAGATCCCAGATTTCGGATTTCAGCACCATCCAGATCTCGGCATCCACGCAGCTCAGCGTGCGGCTGTATCCCAACTGTTCAGCGATTTCTTCGTTGGCCGGAATACCTTCCATGATGTAGCAGGCCCGACCGTCCACCTCACCCATACCCAGGGTCGTGCGGTTATAGTCGCTGCGCGATACTTTGGTGTCCTGGCGGATATCGTCGTAGGTGAAGTCGGTGCCCATGAAGTAGTCGCCACGGTCCGAACCGGAAATGCGGCGCACGCGGCGCAGTGCGGGAAGATACAGCCACTGGGCGTCTTCCTCGGCGTCTTCCAGGTAGTCGAAGGTCAGGAACGCCGTATCCCTCACGTTCCTTGGCTTCTCGAAGAAGATTGCGATGCGTTTCTCGGTCTCGAAATACTTGCGGAACGACCGGGTTTTGCGGGTTCGCTTTTTACCGCGCTTGTCGAGAAGTTCCATGATCATGCTGCGGGCAACGGAATCACCGTCGTTGCGCGCGTTGATCCGCGCTGCGATTTCGTCTCCGCTCGGCAGCACCTGGTCACTTGCCGCAGTGGTACCGGACGCTGAGGGCTGCTGCGCAACAGGGGCCTGCAGGCGGGCGTTGTTCGGCTCAGCCGGTGTTGTGGCCCAGGCCGGTATCACAAGGCCGCCGGTCAGGAGCGCAGTGGCGAGAAATCCGGTGATCGGGCGGCGGGTGAGCGTTTTCATCTTAAAGCGTTCCTTTTCTCAAGCTCGATCCGGCACGTCGCTGATACCCAACCGTTCCCAGCGAACGGAGATGTCGCGTGATGCCTGAGCAATCCGGAATTGTTCAGTTAGAAAGCTTGGGGGCAGCAGCTTCACCAGCGCAGGCAGGACGGTCATGCTGGCGATGAAGCTGGCCGACACGGCCACGGCTACCAGGCTGCCGAAACGGATCAGACCGGGAACCTGGCTCGAGATCAGCACCCCGAAGCCGAAAAACACGGTCAGAAAATTGAACAGCAGGGCGCGGCCTGTGGTTGGAAACAGGTCCTCAATGGCTTCGTCCAGACTCTTCGCTCGATCGCCGGCAAGCAGGATCAGGCGATCAAGGGCGTGCACCGCGAAATCGACGCCGATGCCGATCGCGATGGCTGCCGACATGGAGGTTCCGATGGCAAGCCGGATGCCGACCGCACCCATCAGCGCGTAGACGAGGAAAACTGAAATCGCGACCGGCAGAAGGGTCAGTGTGCCGGCAATGGTCGAACGGAATGTCAGGGACGACATGACCCAAACGGCGATCAATGAAATCAGGACGCTGACCAGATGTCCGCTCAGCAGCTGGTTCATCCAGTTGTAGTGAACCGTGACATGCCCGGAGAGGCTCGCCGTCATGTCGGCGCTGTTGAAGTTGGTGTCTATGTAGTCTTCCAGGGCCGCAATGACCTTGGCTTCGTTACTGTAGCGCCCGTTATTCATGGTGACGCGCAGATTGGCCAGACGGTAGTCATAGTCGACTTCTTCCTGGAAGTCGGTGGGGTCACCGCTCATGGAATAGAGCAGGAAGTACTGGGCGACCTGGTCGGCGGTCTCGGGCAGTACGTAGGCGTCGGCTTCATTGTCGAAGAGGGCCTGATTCATCTGCTTGAGATAGTCGACGATCGAGACGGTCGAGCGGACCGAGGGCAGAGTCTCGATGTAACGCTGCAGGGCTTCGATACGGCGCAGGCGCTCCGGCTCGAAGAGGGCTTCCGCTTCCTGGGTTTCGATCACGACGTCCAGGGTCGTGGTACCGTTCATCAGATCATTGATGACCCGGTCGGCAACGGCAATGGGTTCGTCAATCTGGAAGTTGTCGATCGGCGCTTCGTCGGCCCGCAACTGGGACAATCCGATCAGACCAGCTGCGATCACGAGGCCGCCGAGGGTCAATACAGCCTTCGGGTTTTCTGCGACACTGCGTCCTATGCGCCGACCGAAGAGCGCGCCCCGGCTCTCAGCTGTTTCTTGTACATCGCCCTGCACCTTTCCTGCGCGCCGAATAGCACGAAGCGCGGGCGACATGCGGGGCTTCAGGAGGGTCAGGCCCGCGGGAACGGCCACCAGAGAGAGGATCATTGCTGTTGCAATGCCCAGGGTGGCAAAGAGACCGAAGTCCTTCATCGGCGGCATCGAAGAAGACAGATAGATTCCGGTGAAACCCGCAATGGTCGTCAGCGACGTGATGGTGACCGGGCGCCACATGGCCATCATGGTGCGGATGGCAAGTTCCCGCGCCGGTGCTTTTGGCCGTGCACTCAACTCGTCGTAATACTGGCCGAGAATATGGATTGAATCGGCGACGGCGATCCCGATCAGGACCACCGGCAGGGCATTTGTGATCGTATAGATCGGTTTTCCCGCCGCGGCCATGGCCCCCATGGCAACGCCCAGCGTTCCGCCTACGACCAGCAGCGGCAAAATCACGCCGCGTGGGTTCCGGTAGCAGAGAAAGAGAATGAAAACGATGATGACTGCCGCCAGGGGGGTGAGGCGTTGGGCATCGGTATCGACATACTTGCCGAGGTATCCCATGACACCGCCCTGGCCGGCCACATGAATTTCCTCGCCGGCCTGCCGTGGCGCCGCATCCACCAGTTCACGCAGCAGGCGGTAAGCTTCCTGCGATTGCTCTTCGTCCAGCAACTCCGCTGCGATCAGTGTCGCTTTGCCGTTCTCGCCGATGAGATTGCCGTTGTAGAGCGGGAAGCCGGCGACGGCATCGCGGATGGCGTCGGCCTCTTCCTGCGTCTCGGGTGGGTCGATGAAAAAGGGTTCAACCTGAAGGCCTTCGGGGACGCCGATGATGTTCTTTTCGCTGGCCAGGCTGGTGATCCGGTCCGCGTCAATGCCCGGCAGTTCGGCAATTTGGTCCGACAACCATTTGATAAGTTGAAGACTCTCAGGGTTGAAAACGCCGTGAGGTCCATTGTTGACCACTGCGACCACCAGAGGGTCTTTCAGGCCAAAGGTCTCCTTGACCTTATCCCGATAAACAACAGCCGGATGTTCGGCCGGCATGAAGGCATCCGCGCTGGTGTCTTTGGTCAGGCGCGGCAAAAAGCTTGCCGTGGCGATCGTTATGATGGCCACGATCACAAGAACGGTTTTTGGAAAGGCCGTGACGGCTTCGAAGAACCGCCAGGTCCGTGATTTCCCCATCTCGATGATCATTTCGTCCGCGTAAAAGAGACGGAAATATCACCACAAAGAGGTTAGGAAAGCGTTGAAATCACGGGAATCTGTTACGCTACCATGGGTTCGGCATTTTGATCCTGGTGCCAACATCTGCGTGTAAGGCAGATGCCGTGAACCACCCTGTTTGTCAGACCTTCATGTTGTGCTGACGCATCAGGTCATAGACCGTCGGGCGACTGACATCGAGAAGCTTCGCCACCTTCGAGATATTGCCCTGTGCCTCGACCATGGCTCTGGTCAGGGCGGTCCGCTCGGCCTGTTCCCGGTATTCACGCAGGGTTCCGCTTGGGGCGGGCTGCTCGTAGCTCGGCAGGTCAAGATCGGTCACGGTGATCTTCGAGCCGGCTGCCGCTGCGACAGCGCGTTTCACCCTGTTTTGCAGTTCGCGGACATTGCCGGGCCACTCGTAACTTGAAATTGAGGCCAATGCGTCGGCTGTAAAGGCCGTGATGCTCCTGCCCTGCTCCTCGGCAAAGCTTGTGAGCAGCTGGTGCGCAATAACTACGGCGTCGTCGGGGCGTTCGCGCAGAGGCGGAATTTTGATGACCGCTTCGCTCAGGCGGTAATAGAGATCTTCACGGAACTCATTGGTTTCCGTCAGTTTCAAAAGATCCTTGTTGGTCGCCGAAACCAGACGGATATCGACCGGGATCTGTTTATGACCGCCAATGCGCTCAATGACCCGTTCCTGAAGGAATCTCAGGAGCTTAGCCTGCAGAGACATCGGTAGATCACCGATCTCATCCAGGAAGAGCGTACCGCCGTTGGCCAGCTCGACCTTGCCGACAGTGGTCTTGACCGCGCCGGTAAAGGCGCCCTTCTCGTGGCCGAAGAGCTCGCTCTCCAGAAGATGCTCCGGAATCGCCGCGCAGTTGATGGCGACATAGGGGCCTTTGGCTTTTTCGCTGAGTTCGTGCGTCGCGCGCGCCAGGAGCTCTTTACCGGTCCCGCTCTCACCGATGAGAACGACGGCGACATTCGCGCTGGCAAAGCGTTTAACCTCACCGCAAATCCGCAGCATTTCGGCATTGGTCGTGGTGACGCCCGGCAGAACCGCGCCGGTTTTCGAGCGTGCGAGGCGCCGGTTTTCGCTCTCGAGTGCGTGCAGATTGTAGGCGCGCTGGATGGTCAGGTTGACGACATCTATCTCGATAGGCTTCTGGTAAAAATCGTAAGCACCAAGCGCGACAGCCTGAACGGCGTACTCACGCTCGGTCTGCCCCGACATCATAACGACCTTGGTCTCGGGGGCGATCGAGAGGATTTCCTGCAGGGTTGCGAGACCTTCCGTTGGTCCGTCCGGATCGGGTGGCAAGCCCAGATCGACCAGGGCCACGGGTGGGCGGTGCTCTGCCACAGCGGCTGCGGCTGATGCACGATCGCCCGCCAGGACGACCTCACAATTATCGAAGGCCCAACGAAGTTGCCGTCGCAACCCGTCGTCATCTTCGACAACCAAAAGCTTGTGAGTCGGTTCGCTCATAAAAAAGATCTCTACAGAACTGTTGCAACAGGGTCGTTTTTATTGGTGGCACTGGATCGTCGTATCAGTTGGAAACTGGTACTGTAGGTTCGACCAAGAGTGAAGTGTCAAACTCTGCTTCTTTCGGACCGGTTCCCTCCACAATGGGAAGGAGGATACGCATTGTTGTTCCTGCCCCCGGGTTACTGATCACTTCAAGGTCTCCTCCAAGCTCCCTCGCATATTCACGGCACTGATACGCGCCAATGCCCATGCCGCGGGATTTCGTCGAGCGGAACGGCGTAAAGAGTTCGTTCATGACAAAACTCGTATCCATCCCCGTGCCGTTGTCTGCAACCTCGATCAGGGCTGTTTCGCCCTTTCGGTTCAGGCTGATCTTGACCCAGCCGTCGGAATCAACTGCATCGATCGCATTCTGCAAAAGATGATTGATAATTGCGCTCAAACGTTCCTGGTCGGCGGCGACGGTCACATCGATACCGCTCCAATCTATCGATAAATCTATGGAATCGCTTTGTTTAATTCGCGTTAATTTCGCCAATAAAGGCCCAATTTGGACAATGTTGCTGGCATTGGCCGTGGGTTGATCATTGCCAAGGCGGTCCATCAGTCGCCGCATTTTCGAAACAGCGTCATTGAGTGTGTCTGTCATGTCCTCACGAAACTGCTCGTTGTGACCGTGCCGTTCCATGTTCTTGGACAATAACTCCAATTGGCTTACCAGGTTCTTGATGTCGTGTATGACGAAGGCGAAGCGCCGATTGAATTTGGCGAATTCCCGCGATTCAGCCAGTGCGACTGCGTTCTTCTGCTCCGCCAGATAGCTGGCGGCCTGTCGCCCGGTTGTTTTGAGCAGATCGTAGTCTTCCCAGCCCAGCGGCCGGACTGCGCGGGGCCGCGCGAGCAACAGGAAACCGATGAAGGCGGCATGATGGGTCAGAGGAACGATAATCCAGGCGTTCTTAAGCTGGCTGATTGAATCGGGTAGGGTTAGATTTCCGTATTTTGACGGATTCTCCTGTACCTCCACGACATCGATCAACCACTGGCGCTCTTCCAGAAACCGGGCCATCGACGTTGCTTCATCGGTGCGCAAGCTTGAAACAGCCATGTTCCAGGCTGCATAAACGACGTAGCGGTCATCCTGGCGCAGCCACAAGGCGCCGCCGGGACTTTCAACGATATCGGCGATGGCCTGGATGACACGTACGCCCAGTTCCTCGGTTTCCTGGGATTCGGACACTGTACGTGTGAAGCGCAGCCATTCTTCACGGTAGTCATAGCGGTAAGCGTAAAAGTGCTTACCAATCAGAACCTTGATGTGAGCCCTGACGGTTCCGGAGATCAGCAGTACGGCCAGAACGATAATCGCGCCGAAGAAGAAGGTGGCCTGAATCACTGTCCCCCAGGCACCGTCGAACTGCTGAAGGAAGAAGCCGACACCGGCCATGCCGATGATGTAGACGCCGCTTGTGGTCAGCGTAGTGGAGTAAAAGGCGATTTTGCGGGAAACCGTGATATTGGTCCGCCACATTTCGTTGCGGCGCGAGGAGATTGCGAGCAGTGGAACGACCATCGCCTGCACGCCACCGCGGGCCTCCTGGAATCCTGAGTTAACCTCACCGAACAAAAGGGCGTCCGCATAGAAAAACAGATCATAGGCAAAGAGTCCGCCTATGCCGATGCAGAGAAACTTTATCTTCCAGCGTTCATCCTCGCTGGTGTTGCGAAACAGGGTTTCGATCAGCATCAGGCCGGCAATTACCAGCATAAGCCGCAGAAGGCAGCGAACGGTAAAGCCCGCTTCCCACGTCAGTGGCTGATAGAGTTCGTAACCGAGCAGCAGGATTGAGAAGGCAATGAAGATGAATACGATATAGCGGCCAAGGCCCTGATTCGTATCAGATGACCCGCCTTGCAGCACGCTCCATAGAAACGCCAGCCAGCATACAGAACGAAGGTTCTCCATGGCTTCTATCAGCGAGGCCAGGTGAACGCCGCTCCAGTTCTGATAGGCGGCAAGCGACAGCCAGAAGAAGGTTACGAAACAGGCCAGGAACAATAGACTGCCCTGCAGTCGTCGTTCGAAGTTGATGGCCAGCAGCAGTGTAAGGAGGAGGAAGGCGCCAGCGCCGACCGAGTAGCTGATGGTCCCAATAAGAGCAGTCTCTACGATCATTCCCCCTTATATCACGCAGTTCTGCGTGTGGCACTGGCAGTGAAGACATTGGTTGCTGCAAAACTGCCGAAACCTCAAAGTGAGTCCGATCAGACAAAAACCGGCCCCCGGACAGAGGTGGTGTTTTTTTTAGATGTGCAGGTGAGTCAAAGAAATATCAACACATTCAGTTTATTACGCTTAAACTCTGTTCGTATTAAGGCCACTGTGTTCGAGCAATGTTCTAGTGATCTGCCGTTGATTTTCTTTCGCGCTACCCTGGCTTTCTTGTTTTTTCCACGCAGTAAGTTTCCACGATGACTGAATCCGACTCTTCTTCGCTCGATCTTGCCATTGCTTCCTGGCGTCAGGATCTTGGTGCGGATTCGGTACTGACGGGTGCAGACAGTGATGCTTACGGGCGGAATTGTATCGGCGTTTCACGGGATATTTCTGCTGTGGTTCGGCCGCGGAACGAGGCAGAGGTGGTCGCTGTTGTTAAAGCCTCGCGAGACAATAAGGTCCCGCTTTATCCTATAAGTACCGGGAATAACTGGGGTTACGGCAGCGCTGCGCCTGCCGCAAATGGCAGTGCGATTGTTGATTTAAGCGGCATGAGTCGAATTCTAGATGTGGATCCGTTACTGGGTGTGGTCACCCTGGAGCCGGGCGTGACGCAGCAGCAACTCCGCGACTATCTTGATGAGAAGGATCTGCCATTCCTCGTGCCTGTCACCGGAGCCGGCCCAACCTGCAGCCTTCTGGGCAACGCCCTGGAGCGCGGTTACGGCATAACGCCGCACAGCGACCATTTTGCGGCTGTTATGTCGCTTAGGGCGGTTTTGCCAAGCGGTGAAATCTATCAATCGGCCATCGCGGAGGCGGGCGGTAAGGACGTCGATCATGCCTATAAATGGGGGGTCGGTCCTTATCTCGACGGGATTTTTACGCAATCCAGTCTCGGTATCGTGACTCAGATGACGATCGCGCTGGCCAGGGTTCCCGAGCGGGTCGAGCTCTTCATTTTCGGTTTGCAGAGCGAAGATGACCTGGAGGCCGGTGTGGATGCGGTGCGTGCGTTGCGCCAGAGCCTGGGGGATGGCCTGGGCGCCATCAACATTCTTAACCGGCAACGTGTGCTTTCGATGATCGAGCCCTATCCCGCGGCGGATGTGGAGAAAGGTGAAGTCATTCCGGACAGCGTGGTCGAGGAAATGGCCAAACGCCGCCGGCTGCCCCACTGGTTCGGGGTGGGCGCTCTCTACGGAACCAAGGAGACCGTTCCCGCCATGCGGCGCCGGGTAAAGCGGGTTCTGGGGCCCCGCAGCAAAGGATTGCTGTTTTTCTCCAAGTCGAGGCTCGGCCTGATTCAGGCACTGATGTCGTTCGTTCCCGGCACTCTGGGCAAGGTGATGCAGGAACGGCTGGGAACTCTGGACGAGACCCTCGATATTTTATTGGGACGGCCTCGTGAAACCGCATTGAAGCTTGCATACTGGAAATCCGGCGGCGTACCTGAATCCCTGAAGGCTGACGATCTGCTCAATCCGGCACGGGATGGTTGTGGTATTATGTGGTATGCGCCCTTGGTGCCGATGACGGCTCAATCGGTGCGCAGCTATGTCGATATGATCAAAGAAATTTGCCCGAAATACGGCATTAACCCGTTGATTACTTTAACAACAATATCTGAACGCTGTTTCGACAGCACAATACCGATACTCTTCGACCTGCCCAGTGAAACAGAGCGGGCACAAGCCTGTTACCGAGCCCTGTTCGAGGAGGGGCAACGGCGCGGATTTCTGCCCTATCGGATGAACCTGAACTCGATGGGACTTTACGTTGACCGGGAGGACTCGGTTTACTGGCAGACCGTGGAGAAGGTTAAACATGCACTCGACCCCGGCCAGCTGATTTCACCAGGGCGATATCATCGCAGGTCTCCGGCAGAAGATAACAAATAGAGTTAACGCGTCTGCCTGAAAGCAATGGATCACAGGATCGGGAATTTACAGAGAGGCAGAATGCGCTAAAGTCTGTTAAGATATTAGGATATTGTATTGTTTTCGTAAGCACCGGTGCTTACATCTCATTTGGCGTAACATGTGGCTCGCGTTCTTTTGTTCCCCGAATTCGGTGTTGTTAACTTCGGGCAAAGGACTGCAGAGCATCTAATGATGTATCATCGGATAAGCTGAACGCCGAGAAGGCGCCGTAACCAACTTCAGGTTGCACAACGACCCGGATAGCGAATGAGCAGGGAAAAGACTATGTCAAACCGATCTGAATCCAAAAGAAAACGGACCCGTCTCCTGGCGACTGCCGCCGTAACGCTGGCATTGCTTGCACCACTTTCCGCACAGGGTGCGACCGACAACAGCAAATCCGTCGCTTATTACGAGGAGGCGCTGGTTTACTTCCAGCAGGGTCAGCTGAACCCGGCCATTATTCAGTTGAAGAACGCCCTGCAACAGGATCGCGACAACGTCGAGGCGCGTATGCTGCTGGGCAGGATATACGTGCAGATCGGTGATGGCGCCTCAGCTGAGAAAGAATTGAGAGCGGCTGAAAACCGTGGCGTTTCGAGAGATACCGTTCTCGTTCCCCTCGGTCAGGCTTACCTGCTGCAGCGTAAGTTTACTGAAGCTTTGCGTGAGGTGGAATCGGGAAACCGTGACAACGCCTTTGAAACCGATGTGTTTTTGATCCGGGGTCGTGGTCACCTTGGTCTCTCGCAGTTTGAAGAGGCGCTGAAAGAAGCGGATGCCGCGGCTGAGTTGAGTCCGACGGACGCACGCGCAAAGATTCTTCAGGGCCGGATTTATGGCGCTCAGCAAAGTTATCCGGAAGCTGAAGCAAAGATCGATGCAGCCCTGGCCTTGGTGCCGGACTCCATTGATGCTCTGTTGGTCAAAGCCGAGTTGCGTCGTTTTGCCAGCGATTTCGACGGTGCAATTGCGAATTTCGATCGGGTTCTTCAGATCAGCGCCAGTAACATCCCTGCGTTGCTCGGGCGTGCGACGTCCCTGATTGCGCAAAATAAGGACACAGAGGCACAAGCCGATTTGGAGGCCGTGAAGCAGTTCGCACCCCGGCATCCCACTGCGCATTACTTAAGCGCGTTGGTATTGACCAAGTCGCGGGATTTCCCTGGCGCGCGTGACGCCATTCAAGAGATCGGTCCCTATCTCGATAACTTCCCGCCGGCGCTTTATCTGGCCGGTGCGATCAGCTACGCGACGAATGAACTGGAGCGGGCTCAGAGCTATCTGACGGGCTATCTCGCGCGCTTCCCCGATTATGTTCCTGCGCAGAAGATCCTCTCCGCAACCTATTTGCGAAAGGGCGAATTGGATCGGGCGCTCGGCATTCTTGAGCCGCTTGTGGAATCCAGTCCGGAGGACGCACAGGCGGTCGCCATGCTGGGTGAGGCGTACTTGCGGGCTGAACGCTACACGGAAGCCACAACGTACCTCGACCGCGCGACGGAACTGGCGCCGGAAGATGTCAAAATCGCCCGTGGTCTCGCGGTCAGTCATCTGCGGTCGGGTCAAACCGAAGAAGCGATTAACGTCCTCGAAGCCTCGCCGGACGTTGGCGGGCCTGATGCATCCGCTTCTAAGATCATTCTCGCGCAGATGCAGATTCGGACCGGCCGGTACGATGAGGCGCTGGAAATCGCCAACAAGCTTCGTCAGGATCTGCCGGACAGCCCGATCCCCTATAACCTTCTTGGCAGCGCGCTGAGTGTGAAGGGCCAAACAGATGAGGCGCGAAAGGTCTTTGAAGAGGCGATCACGGCCCACAACACCTACATGCCAGCACGCATGAACGTTGCCCGCCTGGATATGGTGGAAAACAAGCCGGACGATGCGCGAAAACGCTATCTAGAGGTTCTCGAGCTTGAGCCGGGTTATCTCAACGCTATGATTGCGTTGTCCGAGCTTGAGGCAGGAGCAGGCAATGATGACGGTGCCGTTGATTGGCTTCAAAAGGCTATCGACAGTGACCCCGATGCCGTTGCGCCGCGTGTGCGCCTTGCCACATTCCATGCAACGCAAGAGCAATTCGATCTGGCGATTCCTGTGTTGGACGAGTTGGAGAGACGCCACGGCGACAATCCCCGGGTTCTGCAGGCCGTCGGTCAGCTTTATGTTGGGCATCGGGACTTCAAGGTTGCGAGCGAGAAATTCGGGCAGCTTGTTGAGAAGGTCCCCAGCTATGTGAACGGGTATCTGCTGCTGGCGCGCTCGCAGGCTTCAACCGGTGATGTTGACACCGCTCGTCAGACCTATGAAAAGCTGCTCCGTGTTGCGCCGGAGAACGGCGATGCACACCGGGCAATCGTAGAGATCGACATCGGTAAGGGCGATCTGGATGCGGCCATGAAAACGGCGACGTCGCTTCGCGACAAGTTGCCGGATATTGCGGATGGCCATCAGCTGATGGCGGATGTTTTCATGCAAAGCAGAAAATTTCCTGAGGCCGTAAAGTCTTACGAGGCGGCTTGGGAGAAACAGCCCAGCGGTCCGCTTTCAATCGCTCTGTTCCGGGCGCGCTCGCAAATAATGGAGAAAGCAGAGGCTGTACCGCCACTGAAGGATTGGGTTGATGCCAATGCCAACGACGATGCGGCGCGTCTTGTGCTGGCAGGGGTTCAATTGGAAACGGATGCTCATGACCAGGCCCTCGAAAACTATGAGGTCCTGAACGAGAAACGCCCCGGAAACCCAATCATCCTGAACAATCTCGCGTGGCTTTATCAGGAGCGCAATGATCCGAAAGGCCTGGAATACGGCGAGGAAGCATTGAAGGTTGCTCCAGGTCAGCCGGCGATTATGGATACGGTGGGCTGGATTCTCGTGCAGCGCGGCGAGGCCTCTCGAGGCGTTGAAATGTTGGCAGATGCCAGTGCGAAACTGCCACAGGATCCCGAGGTTCAGTTCCATTATGCCTTCGCCCTGAAAGAAACCGGTAAGACCGAAGAAGCCAAAACCCTGGTCGGCGCCTTGCTTGACGCGCATAGCGGCTTCTCCTCGGAAGCTGAAGCACGGCGACTCCTAGATGAGCTAGGCGGTTAGAACAGGCGTTGCTTGATGGGACCGCCGGTGACCTGTGACAGAGGTAACCCGGCTTTCCATCGGGAGGAATGTTCGGATAAGAGTGTTTCGTCGGGATTGTCAGGCTGTTCCAACGAAACATGATCCGAAAAATACGCAAATGGGGTCTGCCCGGGGCTTTTATAGATGTCGGAGAGCAGGACCAGATCGCGAAAAAAGCAGAAGCATGATGTGATTGTGGTCCTGGGGGCTGCGGTCTGGTCGCGCGGTCGCCCGAGTCCAACCCTGGACAGGCGTGTGCGGCGTGGCCTTGAGCTTTTCAAACAGGGCGAAGCGGACCGCCTTCTCTTTACAGGTGGCCTTGGGCGTCATCCTCCCGCAGAAGCCGAGGTGATGCGCCGTATCGCGTTGGATGCCGGGATAGATGTTGCGCAGATCGAGATCGAGACGGCGTCCCGGAATACAATGGAAAACGCGGTGAACTCGGTCAAAATCATGTCCGACAAGGGATGGCATAGCGCCATATTGGTGTCGGATCGTATTCACCTGCCACGTGCGGTGCTCGCTTTTCGTGCTCTCGGTATCACGGTCCAGGCGCGCGGTGTTTCAGGCGCCTGGAGTCAGGGGCCTTTTCGGCGGTGGTGGCAATACCCCCTCTACGAGGTAACGGCGTTCTTATGGTATCTTGGTCTCATTCTGTCCGGTCGCCATCGGCCAGAACGTGGAAGTGACAGCGGCTAGAAGCAGGGTTTGACTTATATTGTCCTGTCTGACAGGCGATTAGAGCAGGGACCACGCGTTGCTTAAAAATTCTCGTCCCACACGAAGCCTTTACCGGGTTTGAAAGTCATTGCCGTAAAGGACTGGTCGACGTTGCGGAACTTCCTGCGCAGGGTCTTGATCGTATTCAGCACGACCATTTGGCGGCCTTTGGCAGACGATTCCTGTTTTTCCTGATGCGGTTCGATGAGCTGGTAAAGTTCATTGAAGGACGCTGTCTCGCCGGGTTGAGAGGATAACAACTCAACGATCGATGTTTCCGGCAGGGTTAGAGCCACAGGCTGTCCCTGCCAATTGACAACGCCATCGACGCTTGTCAGATCTGTGCGGTCGGGAACAGGTGCTTCATCCGGGCGCGGAGTGCGGATATCTCGTTGTGATTGTTCATCTTGGCCTGCAACCACCATTTGCAGTGCCGGTGCCGGAGGTAGTCCGGCTGCAACACGGTCCGGGTACCACTTATTCCCGGTCTGAGGCGAACCGGCAACGATGACATTGCCGACCATCTCGATGGGAATCAGTGAGTGTAAAACACGGCCTGGCCGGTCCATGATCAGTGTGTTTCCGGTAATAACGATATTGCCGACAGGGTGTTGTTGCAGGTCTTTTTCCAGGGCGATGCCGATGAGGTCCGGGTTTGCGCTGTGTGGGCCCTTTTGGATGACGTTGTTTACGATTCTGATCTCACCGCCGTTGGGCAGATCGATCGTTCTGCTGTCTCTGCCGAGTTCCGAGCCGATTACACTGTCTTCGATTGTGGTTTTACGTGCGCGGCTTTTGATTTCATGGCCTTCGTCCTGAGAGGACAAAAGGCGGCTTCGCCTGACGATCAGATGATCGCCACCGCTCATGTAGATCGCATGCGCCCGTCCAATTGCGCCGAGCCGCTCAAACCTGCTGTCTTCAACGATCACTTCTCCGACTTCGCCGCCGGACAGAAGGCCCTGCTGAGAATCGTGAAAATAGACGTTACGGAGGATCAGATTCCGGCCGCGCAAGCGGATGCAGGCGCCGTTATAGGCGGGAACACTGATGCCGGAGCATTCAAGCCCTTCAATGACCGTATCGTTGCCCAGTATGACCAGTGCCGCCTTGCCATCCACGGCAGTATCGCGGAGCGCCGCGCCTTCTGCTGCGGTGATGGTGACGCTATTGGCGGTAAGGATCGCGCCTTCTCTATATTCACCAGCCTCGATGTGCAGCCGATCACCGTCGCTGAGCGATGTGATTGCTTCGTTGAAGGAATGAAACTGGCAGTTTTCATGACCGCTTTCCGCGGGACAGAGCGTCAAGCTATTGGATGCGGCCGCAGGCGAAGAGAGACCAAGGAGGGCGAGGAGGCCAAAGACGAGAGGGCTGCCACACTTCAAGGCCTTGCCGCCTGCTGAGAGTATGGACAGCTTATGTCCTTCCGGGCGCTGCAAGATTCTTGAAGCTGTAGATGTCTGATCCATCGATTCTACTGTGTGTTGCCGCACTGCTCTCGACATGGGAGGGCTTTCCTCCGAAAGCTATGACAGATCTATGTTAAAGGGAATCTCTCGGGATGCCCTGTGGTTCTGGTGAAACCATTATGAAGTGGTTCGCTGCTGCATCGTCACTTTGCGCTATGGCAAAGTGAATTCAATCAATTCAGGCTGTTAACGCATGACGATGATCATACGTCAAGGTTCCTTGCCTTGGGCGGGCGGATCCGACACAGACTTGTCTTCCATAAAGCCATAGGGATCGCATAGAAAAAGCCCCTCCTGCGACTTGGCAGAGAGGGGCTTTTCGATTTTTTCGCCAACTAAGGCTTGATACAGACCGATGCAGCGAAACAGCGAGTGCGGCGCCCAGAGGTCAGACCAAAATCGCCTTAGGCAGCCTTGCGGCGGCGTGCGATGCCGAGGCCGACGAGACCCAGGCCCAGCAGGGCAAGTGTGCCTGGCTCAGCGACCGGGCGCGCCGTAATCGTGAAGGAGGTCTGCAGCTCGTTGTCCAGGCCTTCTTCCGTGATGAAGCCAATGCAACCGGCTGCTTCGCCAGCAGCGGCACAGGCTTCGTCAGACAGTGGGCCGAGGCCAGCAGCGGTCAGAGCGACGACGTATTCGAAACCGTCGAGGATGAAGTCGAAGGAGAGTACGCCCGGATCCTGAAGAACGAAGATATCGGCGCAAGGCGTTCCGCCCGTGCCAGGTGTGCACTGTCCGCCACCGATACCGCCGTTGAGAGTCTCACTGAACACAATATTGAAGATCGTTGGTACAGGACCAATTGCAGGGCCTATCGGATTAATCGGTGTCAGAAGCAGTGTCGTGCTCAAGGTCGCATTCTGCAGTGTCGCGCTCTGGCTGGAGACAGCATTGTTTGCGTGTGTCAGCATCGCCCCGGCAACACCTGCGCCATTTGTGAAGAGGCTCGGGCCGGGCACGACGGTCGGCGTCACGAATAACTGGCTTGGACCATTGCTTCCCTCACCCCAGGAAAGAACTGTCGGCAGATTGCCGAAGCTCGCATTGGGGCTGGAACCGACGACGCCGTTGTTGGTGGCGATGTTGGGAGCTGCGTTCTGGTCAGGTGCCGCAGGGGCAAATGCCGAGAAGCCTGCTTGAACTTCATAACCCCATTCGGTGATGAGCGCGGCGGATGCCTGCGTGGCACCGGCCATGAGTGTCAGGGCTACAGCCGTGCCGCTCAGAATTCTCGAAAACTTTGACATAATAGCAACTAATCCTCGCCGAGTTATGTTTCGGCCTCAAATAAGCAATTTGTGTGCCAATAAAAAAAATTATTATACATCAAATGGTTATGCTTGGAGTAACGGTGCGGACTCAAAAATCTGTAAAGTAGATCGACAGGAATAGATACTTAAGAGAGTGATATTGCTGCATGCACAACCGCGCCAATAAGATGGGATAGCAAGAAGGTGATATAAATCAGACCGTTAAAATTTTTCCGGTTCCCTGTAAACTCCTCCGACAGATATTCAATAGGTAGGTGAAGGAAGGGCGGCGTTCCCGTACAGATTGATTCTGGTTTCGATGCTGTATTAAGGCATAAAAAAACCTCCCGCCGGAATGGCGGGAGGTCTTCTTTAGGTAACTCTAAGTCGGGGTGGACTTAGGCAGCTGCCTTACGGCGGCGTGCGATACCGAGGCCAAGCAGGCCGAGGCCGAGAAGAGCCAGCGTACCGGGCTCAGCGACCGGACGTGCCGAGATACGGAATGCCGTATCGAGCGTGCTGGTCTGGTTCTCCGGAGTGATGAAACCTACGCAACCGGCGACTTCGTCGGCAGCTGCACAAGCTTCGTCGGACAGCACGCCGAGGCCATCAACAAGCAGCTCAACCGTGTAAATGAACTCGTCGATCAGCAGGTCGAAGGACAGTGCGCCTGGGTTATCAAGCACGAAGATGTCAGCGCAAGGTGTTCCACCTGTACCAGGTGTACATACGCCATCAACACCGCCATTAGGGGTCTCTTGAAACAGGATGGAGAAGATAATCGGAATTGGGCCGATTGTTGAGCCTGCAGGATTGACCGGGGTCAGCGACAGGGTCGTTGCGAGTGTCGCGGACTCAAGCGAAAGACTTCCGCCGGTGATCACGTTGTTGGCATGAGTGATCGAAGCACCAGCCACAGGACCTGCGTTGGTGAAGAGGTTCGGCGGAGGAGTAACACTCGGAGTGACCGACAAGCTGCTGGACGGGCCGCCGTTTGCGCCAAGACCCCAGGAAATTGTGGTCGGGAGACCGCCGATTCCTGCATTAGGGTTGGAACCGACGACGCCGTTGTTGTCGCTGTCGTTGGGAGCTGCGTTCTGATCGGGCGCAACTGGGCCAAATGCCGAGAAGCCTGCCTGTACTTCGTAGCCCCATTGGGTGATGAGTGCGGCAGAGGCCTGCGTGGCGCCTGCCATGAGCGTCAGCGCAACTGCTGTACCGCCCAGAAACTTTGTAAACTTAGACATATTGTTAATCTGTCCTAAAATCATGTGTGGATACCTGGCCCATCGTAGCAATCCGCGTGCCAATATAAAAAAATGTTTGTTTTCAGTATCTTATATGCGATTTTGGAAAGTAAGGCGCTTTTGTTGTAAAGCGCATCGACAAATCCTCGCCTTAATAAAGTCACAACTTGGATGGATTTGTTCAGGAGTGATGACGTTTTTTACAAAAAAAACATATAAAACAACAGCATAGCCAGTTGAATGCAGTTGTAAAATTTATCAACAATCAAGTTGGTTAACTTTTTCGGTTAAGAGAGACGCGCCCGTTCAACACCGCTTTTTTTCAATGGTTTCATCCTAATCTTCAGGCATAAAAAAACCTCCCGCCGGAACGACGGGAGGTCTTCTTTGGGTAACTCTAAGTCGGGTTAGACTTAGGCAGCTGCCTTACGGCGGCGTGCGATACCGAGGCCAAGCAGGCCGAGGCCGAGAAGGGCCAAGGTGCCAGGCTCAGCGACCGGCGTAGCGGTAATCTGGAAGGTCGTCTGTACGCTGTTTGACAGATTTTCCTGTGTGAGGAAGCCCTCACAACCACTGTCAACACCTGCTGCTGCACAGGCGTCGTCGCCCAGAGTGGCCAGACCTTCTACGAAAAGCGAAATGGTGTAGATGAAGTCCTCGATCACCAGATCGAAAGAGAGGTCTTCCGGGTTGGTCAGGACAAAGACGTCATCGCAAACTGACGTCGAGCCTCCGACGCAGGTTCCGCCGTTGTTAGGGCTTTCAAAAAAGTTGACACCAAACATCAGCGGGATCGGACCGACAACAGGAACGCCGCCTGGGAGTGCCGTCAGAGTCAACGAGGTCTGCAGCGTGGCACTGGAAAGATCATTGCTCGTACCAGTGATGACATTGTTGTTATGGGTCAAAATAGCACCGTTAACCGGACCACCATTCGTCACCAAAGTAGGATTAGGTGGAGAGGTGACGAGGCCTTCGACGACAAGACTGCTGGACGGTCCCCCGTTTACACCCTGTCCCCACGACAAGACCGTTGGCCCTGATCCGAAGTCAGCGCCGCTTGCGACAACACCGTTGTTGGTAGAGTCATTAGGGGCTGCGCCCTGATTGGGTGCAGCTGGCGCGAATGCACCCCAACCAGCCGTGACGACATAATCCCACTGCTGAATGAGCGCTGCAGACGCTTGACCTGCGCTTGCAATGAGCGTCAGCGCAACCGCGGTGCCGCCCAAAAGTTTTCTAAAATTTGACATTGCTTTTATTACCCTCGCTAAAAATCTATCGATGACGTAACAAGTGCTAATAGGTTGTCGTTGGTATACAAGCAAATTGCGTGCCAAAGTATTTTTTATATATTTTACAATGTTTTAGGATCAAAATAATTGCCGTCAAACACTGTTTGTAAGGAATGCCGACATATACTTGACGTCCTAAAATCGCAGATTCAGCCGAATTTTTTGACCTCTCAATGGCGAAACTAAAATAAGGTTAATATTAACAATGTTTTAACAATTACATTGCTGGTGTAAAGATTCTCAACACTTCTTTGCCACAGCTTGTTGATGGAGAGGCAGCTATCCATGGAATCTTTACTTCAAACGATTTTAAAAAAAACCGTATGCATATGAGTTTTATGCTAAAAGTCAGTGGGGGCCAGTATGGTTAAATTTGTAAACTTTCCCGACTCACGGGCATCTGTCGGCTGGAAGCCATAGGTTTTGAGCCATTCCTTCTAAATCGGGTGCCTTCACCCGGTCGTTCTTTACTGGCTGTGGCGAATCGTCGACACTTCAAAGCATGATTTTAAAGCGTAAGACATCATTCACTGGTGCGCGATAATTCGGTAAGGATTTAAAAGTTTCATCCGGGTAGTGTCGTGCACGCACGACCGAAGTCTCGGTACATATCCCTTCTGCTGCGTTTTCGCTCCGGCCATTTGTCTGTCAGGCGCTATGCGATTGCCGTGTCGGGTTCCGCGCCGGGAGCAATCAGGAGCGTCGCAGTTTGCGGTTCCATGGCCTAATGTCGTGGCGGAAGCAGGAAGATTGAAGCAATTAAGGAAGATGCGCTGAATGCCAAACGATTCGAAACTTTATCCGGTGATCCTTTCCGGCGGATCCGGTTCGAGGCTATGGCCGCTGTCCCGGGCGCATTATCCCAAGCAACTCCTGCCGCTCTCCGGCGACAATACGATGTTGCAGGATACGGCGCTGCGCGTGTCGGACGCCACGCGCTATCACGCGCCTCTGATCATTGCCAATAACGAGCATCGTTTCATCGTTGCCGAACAGCTGCAGCAGGCAGGCCTATCACCCAGATCGATCGTTCTGGAGCCGCTCGGACGCAACACGGCGCCTGCAGTCACCGTTGCGGCCCTGATGCTTCAGCGCGAGGATCCCGAAGCGATCATGGTGTTGCTGCCGTCCGATCACGTGGTCGGCGATCTGGAAGCCTTCGCTTCGGCTGTCGATAGCGCCGCCGATGCCGCAAAGGGCGGGAAGCTGGTCACCTTCGGGATTACCCCGCGTCATCCCGAAACGGGCTATGGCTATATCAGGCAAGGTGAGGCGCTTGCGGCGCATGACGGCACGTTTTCAGTGGCCGGTTTCGTTGAGAAGCCGGACCTTCCGACGGCCGAGAGCTATCTTGCCGCCGGAAATTATCTCTGGAACAGCGGAATGTTCGTTTTGCCTGCCCGGGTTTATCTTGAGGAAATCGCACGTTTGGCACCTGAAATTCTCAAGCAATCCAGTCTGGCACTGGAAAAGAGCTTTCGGGATCTCGACTTTGTGCGCCTCGACGAACACGCCTTCGCAGCCTGTCCGAGCGATTCAATCGACTATGCAGTGATGGAGCACACGGAGAATGCCGCTGTGATACCGGCGGACATCGGTTGGAATGATGTCGGGGCATGGCCCGCGCTCTGGGACATTGCGGAGAAGGACACGGACGGAAATGTGTCCACGGGTGACAATCTGCTGCGTGACGTCGCCAACTCCTACATTCGCGGCGAAGATGACCGTCTGATCGCTGCAGTTGGGCTTGAAGACATGATTGTGGTTTCAACCGACGACGCCCTGATGATCGCGCCTAAAAACCGCGCAGGTGAGGTCAAGGATCTGGTGGAAAGCCTGAAATCTGCGGAGAGAAGCGAAGCCATTCATCACCGGCGGGTGTATCGCCCCTGGGGCAACTACAAGGACATCGACGAGGAGGAGCGCTTCAGGGTAAAGCGGATTATCGTGAAGCCGGGTGGCATCCTCTCTTTGCAAAAGCACAAGCACCGTTCCGAGCATTGGGTGGTCGTCAAAGGCACGGCGACAGTTACCTGCGGGGAAGAGGAAACCAGCCTGCGGGAGAATCAATCTGTCTATATTCCCAAGGGCGTCGTGCACCGCCTCGCCAACAGAGAGGCTGAGCCGCTTCATCTGATTGAGGTACAGGTCGGCGACTATGTCGGCGAAGATGACATCATCCGAATTGAAGACACATACGGTCGGGATTAGCGGGTGCCGCGCAGCGCCGTGCGCAGGGAATCGGTGCTATGCTATTGACTTTCTACGCTTCATTTGGTTAACAAGGCGCCTTCAACACATTTGAGGACGATGAGATGGCGCATGCAGAGAGGCTCTCCTTGCCGCTGGAGATTTCTGGGCCGAAGGTTTTTGAGCAGGACGGAGCGATACCAGTAGAGGATCGTAAACCGGCAAGCCTGCGCGGTCGTTGCGCGCTGCTGTTGTTGCTTGCTCTTTCCGTTTCGGGCTACGGCGCCATGTTCTATTTCGGGCAGGCCTTCGTTAGGTGACATCGCTGAATGTTTTAAAAAAGGCCTTGAGGCTGCAGTAACAGAATTTTCCTTGCCGTTTAAGATTAGATTCGTTTTTTTATCCTAACTTCTGAATTTCCGGGTGTGACCTGATCGCATCCATCGATAGGCGGGTAGCTCAGTGGCAGAGCGCTCTTGCAACACGAGAGAAGTCGAAGGTTCGATTCCTATCCCCGCCTACCAAGCCTCCAGCCCTGTTCCCGTTTGAGTTCTCGGCCCAGGCCCTTGCCTGTGGTGAAAATCAGAGGAAGATCACAGAAATATGCGTGTTTTGGTGACAGGAGGTGCGGGCTACATCGGCAGTCACGTCGTTTTGCAGCTCGATGAGGCAGGCCATGAAATTGTCATTTACGATAATCTCTCCACCGGGAGCCGGGATGCGGTGCTTGCCGGAACGCTGGTAGAAGGGGAGCTTTCCGACCTGGAGCGGTTGAACAGCGTCTTCGAGGCTCACAGCTTCGATGCAGTCATGCATTTTGCGGCAAACATCGTCGTTCCCGAATCGGTATCCGACCCGCTCAAGTACTATGGCAACAACACCCGTAACACTCTTGGGCTGCTCGAGACCTGTGCTGCAAACAAGGTCGAGAAGATGGTCTTTTCTTCGACCGCGGCGGTTTACGGTATACCAGAGCAGAGCGCAGTTGCTGAATCAGCATCGTTGTTACCGATCAATCCCTACGGCGCGTCGAAACTGATGAGCGAGCGTATGATCGGCGACCTGGCGGCAGCCTCGGCTTTGCGCTTCGTGATCTTGCGTTACTTCAATGTCGCCGGGGCGGACCCTCAAGGCCGCATCGGTCAATCCACACCGGACGCCACGCATCTTATTAAAGTTGCTTCCGAAGCTGCGGTTGGCCTTCGGTCGGGCTTGACGGTTTTTGGCACGGACTATCCGACCGAAGACGGAACCTGTGTGCGCGACTATATCCATGTGGAAGACCTGGCGCGCGCGCATGTGGACGCCCTCGACTATTTGAACAAGGGCGGCGCGGCGCGCATCATGAACTGCGGTTATGGTCATGGCAGTTCCGTCCTCGAAGTGATCGATGCGGTGAAGCGTGTCTCCGGCGTCGACTTTCCAGTCACGCTTGACGCGCGCCGTCCGGGTGACCCGCCGGCCCTCACTGCGGAAAGCGGCCTGATTCGAGAGGTTCTCGGTTGGACGCCGCGCCACGATGATTTGGACTTTATCGTTCGCACCGCATTGGAGTGGGAGCGTAAGCGCCAGCTCGTTAAACACAACTCATCCCGGTTCGAGTCCTAGTTTGAGGCCTCGACCCGGTGTGATGGAACCGCAATTCGTATCAGTTCCAACGCACTAGCCCTGCCTGAAAAACTAAGATCTGGCGTGCACATCCTCGACGACCTGTTCCAGGGCAGTTTCTGCAGGGCTCAGCGGGGGCAGGTCGCACGAATCGCATCACCCTTCTTCTTTTTTTGAACCTGTAGACGGCCGCACGCGACTTAGTCAGATGACCAGGCGATACCTGCTCATCCTAGTAAAGCGCCGTCTAAAGGCGATGTAGAGTTGTCATTTTAGGGAAAAAGAATGCTAAGTAGCCTGCTTATTAATTGCGAAAGCGAACCTGTTAACAAGTATATTTCCGTCGGGAATTAAGTCTTAGAGAAATTTTCCGAGCGCATTCCCGACCTTGTAGCGATCAGGTATGACTGTTCACTTAGAACTCACGGTGGGCAGCTGTAATACTCGCTTTGATTCTGCACAATAAATTTGGTTAACATCATGTACTTTCAGGGTTTGAAAAGATAGTCGACCAGAGTCCAATAATTCCGAGTACTGTATGTTTTCTGCGTTTAAGCGAGAAAAAACAAAATCAATTCAAAGTAAAAAACTCTTCACAATTGTAAAGTAAGCTCAGTACCACAAAAATAACACATCATGATATTTCATTCGTCTGTTAGTTTCATGGAGAAGAAAAGAATAATAAAGTATTAACTACCATGAAGTGCAAAGGCCTTGATCGGGAATCGTTTCCTGATTCAGGGTGGGGTTCGCAACACGGTCATCTTATGCCGTCGTTCGTATTGTTTGATAGCTGAAGGTCGTGTGTTTCCTGGCGCTACCATCTTTTCATTCCCGATTATCGTCGCCGATAGCGGTGCGTTGTTCGGCAAAGCGGTGCAGACCAGACCGGGACTGATGTTCCGGTTGTCTTAGGGGGTTCTCTTTATTTATGTCCGACACAAGACTCGTCGACTTGTTTGATCACCACTTCGAGGTTGCGGAGGCGACAACCGACGAACTGAAGCTGAAGGCGTTCCGTTTGCGCTATCAGGTCTATTGTGTTGAGAACAATTACGAACCTAAGAATCTCGAGGGTCTCGAGCGCGATATCTATGATGGACATTCGCTGCACGGCCTTTTGATACATCGTGCAAGCGGCAATGTGGCCGGGGGTGTGCGGTTGGTCAGGCACCGGCCTAATGATCCTTCTAAAAGCTTCCCGGTTCAGGAATTCAGTGACGATCCCGCACTTTCCGACCGGCGGCGTTTTCCCTTGGCGCACACGGCCGAGGTTTCCCGTTTTGCGATTTCACGTGATTTCCGGCGGCGATTTACCGATACGGCCTATGGGGACAACTCGTCAGGTCGACCTCTGGTGATGCAACACATCACACTTGGGCTGATGCGCGCCATCATGGAAATCAGCCGATCGCACGATATTACCGACTGGCTGGCTGTCATGGAGCCGGCCCTGCTCCGCCTGCTGCAACGAGTTGGTATTTTCTATGCGCCGATCGGTGGTCTTGTAGATCATCACGGTCTGCGTCAGCCCTGCGCCGCGAATATCGAAGAGATGGTTGCGACCTCACGCGAGCATAATTTCGATTGCTACGAGGTAATGACCGATAGCGGACGTTTGGCGGAGCGGCGCGTTCTGGTGGCCGCATAGGCGGGTTCCAGCGCTGTTCGGAAAAAACACCTTAATCTTTTACGGCGATCGTTGATCTGTAACCTGATCCTGTAGGATGCTTGCCTGGACTATATTTTTCCACGCGAGAGACCTGATCCATGACGTTACAGACCGACGGACTTGAGCCGAACACCCCCACGTACATTTTTGAGGCCTCGGAGAAACCTTCGCTGCCGACGCTTGCCGTGCCCTTGCTTGAGGCCAGTGACGAGGCTCTGAAGGGTTACGGATATCTGGTCGATAAGCCCGAGGACTGCCGTGTCGAAATCACTCGCTGGCCGGCGCAGGGCTGGCGTCCGGTCGATGAGGGGACGGGTGACGAAGCTGGAACGACCGAAGGCATCTTCGAGGGGCAGTGGAAGGGCGATGTTCTTACCGGCCGGAACGCGGCGGTGGGGGGCGACTATATCCTCGGTTGGAGTTGCGATCCGCAGAAGGCTTCAATGGAGGCGGCGACGGTGGAGCGCAGAGAAGTTCTACTCTGGCACTTGAACTACCACCCCGACGGCGGACAGCTCTTTTTTCCTCTCGAACCCAAGCCCTTCGTGGTGCCGCTTGCGTTGCCCGGTGACGATCTCAAGCCGGAGGACGTGGTCGCCTTCTGGTGCGATGGCACAAAGGGCCTCTACATTCATCCCAGTATCTGGCACGAGGGTATCTTTCCCGTTCACGATCATCAGCGATTCTTCGATCGGCAGGGCAAGGTCCACGCCCGGGTCAGCGCGGACCTTGGTGCCGAGTTCGGCTGTTACCTTGCCGTTCCTCTTCAAAGATAACACTCTTGCGATACATCGGGATTATTGCGGGTCTTTTGGTACGCTTTCGGCCTGTGTATCGCTGCCCAGATGTTCCTTTCCGCCAAAGACGAAGCGGGTGTAGACGTAACTGAGGCCGAGCAGCGAAAAGCCGAGACCGAAGAACGAGAAAACACGATAGAGGCCCTCCAGTTCCGCCGTGTCGTAGAGGAACACCTTGCCCACTGCCAAGAGCGTTACGCCAAGCGAGGCGTAGCGCAGCGACTGATCCCGGGTCACGATCCCCGCGGCGAGAAGTCCGATGCCAAAGAGAAGCCAGGCCACCGAGTAGCTGTAAACCTCCGCATTTCCTGCGACGAAGGAATCCAGGTAACTGCCCTGGAAACCCTGACGGATCATGAGGGTGATCCAGACGAAGCTGAGGAGCAGGGCGACGGGCTTCAGGAATCGCGTCCAATATTCCGCCGTTTCGTTCTTGCTCAGGAAAGCCATTTCCCGCGCTGACAGCAGGCACCAGAGGATCGGCAGGCCAAAAGGCAAGACCAGCGCATTAAGTACAGGCCAACCGACGATTTCCTGGTGCGACCAGATGGGGTTGTAGAGGAAAAGATCGAAATAACCGATACGAAAGAGAGCGACAGCGCAAAGCACCGCTCCGCTCCATGAAACCGCAATACGCAGGAAGCGCCGCCCGACCCAGAAGCAGAAGAGGCCATAGAGGAATAGGACATTGGTGATGATGCCCCGCTCCAGGAACCCTGCCTTCACGTACAGAACGTTCTCGTCCACATTCATCAGCTGGCGTGTGAGGTAATAGCCCATCACGGCGCCAAGTGCGATTGCTGCCAGTTCAAGTCCACGCACCAGCCAATCGTCGGCTTTGCCGCGCAGGAATATGGCTGCGCCGATGAAGAAGAGTGCCGGGAGGCCGAGTCTGAGCAAGGGTTCCTCGACCAGTGGGACGCTGGCCTGCAGAGGAAGTTTCAATTCAACCAGACTGAAGGCCGTGAGCTGAATCAGGAGCAGAATTTGAGGAACCAGAAGGCCTGCGAAGATCAGGGCAAGAATGCCAGTGACGGGCCGCAGGACCGCAATATCCGCACGACGGCTGATCCAGGCCACAGCCAGGACTTCGGCGGCAAACGCCAGCGGAAGGTTCTTTTCGTCCAAAAGGATCGTCATCGCGATTGAAACAAATGCCGTTGCCGTAACCGCAAAGATTGCCAGCAGATGTTCTTTTTGGGCCTCCGCACGGAAATGTTCCTGAACCCGTCTGACCGAGTAGATGGAGATGGCAGCGAACGCGAGGGCAAGACCACCCCAGAACAGGGGGCTATCCACTGCGAGTTCGGGCGATGCTGGAAAACGCTTCAATTTGATATAGCTCAGCAGATAAAATCCCAACACAGATGCGGCGGTGAGACCGGCCCAGGTGACCGCTTTGTCTGCTTTCCAGAGCAGTGTGTATCCGCTGACAGCGTATAGAGCAGCAAAAAGAACCACTATTGCGCTGAAGGTGGTGAGATCGCTCTGGGGCCATGCCTGTATTAGAAACAGGCTGGTTGTCAGGGAAATCCAGGGAAGGAAGCGATACTTCTTATCATCGATGTAGGCGAGGTAGATGCCGCCCAAAGCAATAATCGCCGACAGGCCCCATTCAAGGGAACGGAACTCGGAAACGGCGACCGTCAACGCGATCAGGAAGGTCGCACCCGCCAGGCCAAGATATCCGAAGGCTATGCGTACATTCAGTCCCTCGAAAACCTTGGACATGACGCTTTCGTCGCCGCCCTGGTTGAAGAAGGCGGTCAAGGCGGCGATGGCGAGCAGATAAACCCCAACGATGATCAGATCCGTGCTGGCTGGTTGCGCCGTCACGATCAGGAGCACCGCCCACCCGAGGCTGGCGCCCAGAGTGGGCAGAGCAAGATCCCACCAGCCCTGATGGCGTATCAGAAGCATTGCGCCGGCGGAGAGGACAAAGAGATACGCGAAGAGGATTGCTGCGGATGGGTCGCTGGATTGAACCAGTGCCGGTGTGATGAAGCCGAAGATCAATCCAAGCAGTGCAATTGGTTTGCCGTAGCGCAATGACAGGACGATTCCTGTCGCCGTGACTGCGGCCATTCCGACAAAGCCGACCGTCGGCGAAAGCAGTTCATAGAGGCTTGTGGCGGCATAGACCGCCAGGTAGAGCACGGCGATACCGGCACCGGAGAGTGACTGCGCGATGCGCCGGCCATTGGCGAAGTTCGGTCGCTGGCGCACGACGTCGCCTGCTGCCAGCAGGCCGAGGCCCAGAAGACTGCCGAGCAGCACCCGCACAAAGGGGCCCAGCAGGTCATTTTCAATGGAGTACTTAACGAGAAACATGCCTCCAAATGCGAACGCGATGCCACCGATCCATACCGGCAGGCGGGCACCGAAGCTGTGCTCGAGTGACTGTTTCTCGGGTTCGAAGTCAACGCCCATCTGCCGCGCGGCAATGCGTTCTTCCTCGGCACTCTCTGGCGTATCCATGGGTGTTTCATCTGCGGGGGCGCTTGACGCGGGCTGGTTGGACCAGACGTTGTCTGTTTTTCGCGGTGCGTCTATCGGCGCCTCCTCTGATGCCGATGTTTCCGCAGGTGTGTTCGGGGTAGGCTCTGAAGGCTGGTTGGTCCAAACCGATGACGGCGTCTCGACAGTCGCGGACTTCGCCTCGTCAGGGCCGGCTTGCCCCTTCTTGGAGAGTTCCTGTTTTAGGACGCCGATTTGATTCCTGAGTGGGGAAATCTCGTAGTCTGCCGGATTTGGGGGGGCTGCCGCTTCTGGCGGCGCGTCTGCCTCAGAGGTCTGAGAAGGATCCGTTTCCAATGGACCTCTCGCCGCGATCGATAGCTCCTGCGATAAGATATCGATCCGTTTTTTGAGCGACTGAATCTGTGCGTCCAGGCGCCCGGCTCTACTGAGGGCCACCCAGGAGGCGATGCTGGACGCAACTAGGAACAGGAGGGCCAGAATGACAACGACTTCGACAGAATCGAGCACAGCGATATTTCCTTGGTTTCAGCAAAGCGTTTCTTGCAGAGTGCTGCAACATAAGTCATAATTAAACAGCGTTCAATAAAATAATGAACAGTGTTTAATTAACCAATTTCGAAGCGGGGATTGATACATCATGGCGCGCCGCAGCGACCATACCCGGGTGGAAATCAAGGCCATGGCTGTCGCTGCCGGGCGGGATTTGATCCGGGACGTCGGCTATTCCGGTTTCAGTGCGCGCAAGGTCGCGACCGCCATCGGCTATACGGTCGGCACGCTTTACAATGTTTTTGAAAACCACGACGACATCGTTCTGCATATCAATGCGGTAACCCTCGACGACCTGCTTTCTTTCATGGAAAAGCGTTTTGGCGGTTCCGGTGGCGCAGATGTGACGCAGAATGATCATCAGGCTCTGAAAGCCCTGGCCGCTTGCTACATCGACTACGCCAGAGAGAATTACAATTGCTGGAGCGCATTGTTCGAGCACAATCTGGCCCCCGATATGCCCCTGCCCGACTGGTATGGCGAGAAGATCGGGGCGCTTTTCACGTTAATCGAGGCGCGGCTTAAACCGGTGATCGGGCCAGATGAAGCCGAACTGCGTCAGACCGCGCGGGTTCTTTGGGCCAGTATTCATGGGATCTGCGCTTTGACACTGACCAACAAGTTGACCCTGGTTGGGGTGGAGACGCCTGAGTCTTTAACCAGTTCTCTGATTGAAAACTACATCGCGGGTTTAACACGCCGTCTGCCTGACACTTAGATCTGGCGATCCTATAGCTCCAGAGTGGCAATCGCTGTGTCGAAGTGAACCTCGACCAGATTATCGCCCTCCCCGCCGCGGTCGACGATCAGGAAATCCGACTGAACATCCAGAGCAATCAGCGGGTGATGCCAGACATTGCGGGCGTAATTCACGCCCTGTCCGGGTTGAGCCAAAAAAGCGAACAAGTCTTCCGCAGTTATGGCCTCGCCGTCTGCAATCTCCGGCTTGGCCACGACCACCAGATAGGGCCGTGCAAACAAGGGAACAAAAGCCTGCGAGGCTAAGGGGTGACGTTCCATGATCCGGATGTCGAAGGGCATGGGGCGTGGATCTCCCCGGAAAATCGAGATGATCGGCCGGCCATCCTGCTCCGCCGTATCGACCTGCGCCAGATCGTGAAAGCGCGTGGTCGTGCCTTCGTTGATCTGAAATTTTTTTGCGCCTTCGGTTTGTATCACATCGCCGAAAGGCGCAAAGGCTTCGCTGCTTAGGGCTTGAGGTCGAAGTCTCGGGGTCACTTGACCGGCTTTCCGAAAAGGCGCAGGCGGCTGATGCCGCCGTCCGGGAAAATATTGAACCGGACATAGTTCACTTTGCCAATATCCTTGAGGCCGTCGAAGGGGTGCTCCGCGTCGGCGCTGAGAGTTCGGCGGTCCATCAGCTCCGGCCAGAACTGTGAGGAGGCGATCAGAGCGGCCTTACTCATATCGGGTACCATCGCGGCCTGCAGCGAACAGCTTTCGGCGAAATTCCCTTTGAAGTGCGCAGTGTCCACCAGGGCGCTCTCGATGGTGCCGGGGTGTCCCAGTTCAATGATGATCCAGTCGTTGCCGGGTTCTCGGCGCCGACGGGTTTCCCAACCGTCGCCCATGTTCTCGCCACGTTCCGGCGCAAGCAGGGGATGCGGTGGACCATAGTGGCTGTCGTTCCAGGCGATGGGACGGCCACCTTGCGTGAGAGCGGCCAGGTCGGTTGTCGCATCACCGGCGCCGGACCAGTCGTACGCTACTTCGCCGTAGACCCGTAACCGGGCAACGCCGCCGTCCGGGTAGATGGACAGGCGCAGATGAGTTACGGCGCTGTCGCCCTTCAGATCAAAGGGCGGAATCTCAAAAAGGTTATGAGAATCGCCTTTCAGCTCGACGGCCGGAAGGATTGTGACCCAATCGGCATCCTCTCCCGGGACCTCGGCATCACTGAGGCAGGCTTCGATCGAGGCCGAGGGCGGATAATTCCCGGTGAAAAAAGATGTGTCGATGTCCACACGCTGCGGCCGGCCCGGCTGACCCAGCCGGACGATGCAGTGATCGTTCCCGCCGGTACGACGGCGCCGGCTTTCCCAGCCGTCCATCCACTTGCCGTTCTCGTCGTATTTGCCCACCGCAAAGACCGGTGCAGTGAGTGACAGCATCCGATCCATCGACGCAAAGAAGTCGTCGCTGCAGGAAACCGTGCGCGCGCCCAGTCTTGTATCCAGAAGGTTGACCCGATCCCCGGCAAAGGCTTCGGCTTCAGGCGAGGGCGGGGCTGGGGTGATGGCTTCGAGCGTCATGATTGTTCCATATCTATAAAGCGCGGGCTGTTACGGCAGCAGGTCCTTGAGGCGCAACAAGGCGATGCGTTCGACCTGGCTGCAGGCTGTGGCGAATTCGGTTTCGGGGTCGTTATTCACCCGGCTTTGGAAAGCCGCCAGGATTTCGTCTTTGCTTCGGCCTTTGACGGCCATGATGAAGGGAAAGCGAAACTTCGCCGTATAGCGGTTGTTGAGGTCCGTGAAGAGCTGCAGTTCACTTTCGCTCAAGCTGTCCAATCCTGCTGAAGCCTGCTCTTTCGTGGAGTCTCCGGTGAGTTCTCCGGCCAACGCCAGCCGTCCGGCGAGATCAGGGTGGGCGGTCAGGACTCCCAGTTTTTCTTCGTCGCTGGCGGCTCGGAAGACATCGCGAAGCAGGTGATGCAAACTTTCGGCAGTGTCGCCATTCTCCTGGGTGATTCGGGCGTATGCGCGCTGAGCGATCCAGGGCGAATGCTCGAAGATACCGCCAAATCTCGCAACGAAGTCATCCCGGCTCATCGCCGCAAGAGTCAGCGTTTGTGACACTTCGTTCATCGGAATGGGTGTTCTTCATGCCAATGACGGGCGATATCGACACGCCGGGCGGTCCAGACCCGCTCGAAGCCCTGAATGTAATCCACAAAACGCGTCAGTGCTGCCGCTCTGCCCGGTCGTCCGACCAGACGGCAGTGCAGGCCGACGGACATCATCTTGGGGGTTCCGGCCAGACCTTCGGCGTAGAGGCAGTCAAAGGAATCCTTCAGATAGGAGAAGAACTGATCTCCTGAATTGAAGCCCTGCGGTGTCGCGAAACGCATGTCGTTGGCGTCCAGCGTATAGGGCACCATCAATTGCGGTGCTTTGGATTTGTCATCACGAGCAACCCAATAGGGCAGTTCATCTGCATAGCTGTCTGCGCCATAGAGGAAACCGCCGTTCTCGGCGACCAGATCGTTGGTATTGATCGACGAGCGGCCCGTGTACCAGCCAAGCGGCTTCGACCCGGTTACCCTGCTATGGATCTCGATGGCCTGATCCATATGGGCGCGTTCTTCGTCCTTGGTGAAGTCTTTGTATTCGATCCATTTCAGACCGTGCGAAGCGATTTCCCAGTCAGCTTCCAGCATGGCGGCAACCTGGTCCGGTGCGCGCTCCAGTGCGGTTGCGACGCCGAACACGGTGACTGGAATTTTCCGCTCGGTGAAAAGTCGCCAAAGTCGCCAGAAGCCCGCCCGGGCACCGTACTCGTAGATCGATTCCATGTTCATGTGGCGCTGACCGGGCCACTGTGCCGCGCCGACGATTTCCGACAGGAAGGCCTCCGAGGCGGCGTCGCCGTGCAGGATGTTGTTCTCGCCGCCTTCTTCGTAGTTCACCACGAACTGTACGGCGATGGCCGCATTGTCGGGCCAGCGCGGATCTGGTGTTGAGCGGCCGTAGCCGGTCATGTCTCGCGGATAGGACGGAGTCATTGCTAATCTGGTTTCCAAGGTCTTGGCAAAATATGAAGTTCGAACCCCGGCAGATTAGATCCTGCGGCTTGATTAGGCTCCTACAAAATTTTTGAAAGTCTTTTCGGGCCTTGCACCCCTGGATCCACAGCGGCGGCAATCACCTGAGCGATTTCCCTCCTTCAACCTTCTTTGAAAAGATCCTGAAGCCGCAGCAGGATAATACGTTCTACCCAATGGCTGGCGACTTCAATTTCGCGCTCCAGGCTGTTGTTGACCCGGATCTCGAAGGCAGTGAGGATTTCGGTCTTGTCCCGGTCCTTGACCGCCATGATGAAAGGGAAGCCGAAGCGGGCACGATAGCGCTGGTTCAGTTCCATGAAGCGGTCGAATTCCCTTTCGCTCAAGCTCGTTAAACCGGCCGAGTTCTGCTCCTTCATCGAGTCCGCGCTGAGCTGACTGGCGCGGAGGAGTTTTCCGGCGAGATCAGGGGGCTCATTCAGTATCTGCAGCCGCTTTTCCGTGCTGGCATTTCGGAGGACCTGACAGAAGCCTTCGTGAAGACCTTCGGCGCTATCGTGGCATTCCGTCAAACCCTGGTCGTAAAAAATCTTCGCGAGATCGGGGGCGTGCTCGAATGCACCGCCGAAGCGTTGCCAAAAAACATCCCAGGTCATTGCGCTCGGCTGACATCTTTTAGAAGAGTCGGAGAAACTCTCGCGGGTATCTAAGACGGATGCTTTTATATTCACGGTTATATACCTCCCTAAGGCCGCTATCGTGGAAAACGAAACGCTACCATAGATTGGAATTTACTGGTATTATTCCCGTGATAAAATTCCCTCTAAAAGTGTTTTTTTTAATTTACCTCGATGTCATGAAGATTTGCCAGAGACAGGCCATCGAGCATGGCGCTCAGATCCTGCAGACAGCGCTCATGCATAAAGTCTGCAAAAACCTTGATTTTTGGCGCCAGCAGACGCCGGTGCGGATAGAGAATGGCCAGGGACACGGGTTCAGGCGGTGTTTCCGTAAGGACCGGTAGCAGAGCGCCGGAGCGCAGATGCTCGGCAACTTCGAACAGCGGTTTCATGACGATACCCTGTCCGGCCAGCGCCCAGTCGGTAAGGATGTCGCCATCGTCGGATTCAAAAGGTCCGCTGATCGAGCGCTTTATCGGACCGCCTTCTGTCTGCAGTGGCCAGCGGAACTGGGTCGAGCCGGGATAGCGCAGCAGCAGACAGCGATGCTTCGACAGATCGTCTGGCGTTTCAGGTTTGCCCTTTTCTTCCAGATATCCTGGAGACGCGCAGAGCACGCGCTCGCAATCGCAGATTTTGCGCATGGTCAGGCTGGAATCGCCCAGAACAGCGAGCCGGATGGCGACTTCAACACCTTCGCGCGCCAAATCGATCATGTAGTCGGAGAGGCGAAGGCGCACCTCAATCTCCGGATAGTCTTGGCAGAAATCCGGAATGGCCGGGCCAATCACCCGGCGCCCGAGACCAAGCGGAACCGTCACGCGGATCGCGCCCCTTGGCCGTCCGCCAACGGCGGCGACGGTCGCTTCGGCCTGTTCCAGCGCATGCAGGACTTCCAGGCAGCCTTCATAAAAAAGCCGGCCATGCTCGGTTGGCGAAAGCTGTCGCGTGGTCCGGTTGAAAAGCCGAACGCCGACATGTTTCTCAAGTTCCTTCATCCGGTGGCTGGCGACCGCCGGCGAAACGCGCATATGCCGGCCTGCCGCCGACAGTGAGCCCAATTCGACAACACGGACGAAAACCCGAATATTTTCCAGTAGTGACATCTTTTCGTTCTCCCGAAGATAGGCTATCGGCTTTCGGGTTTTTTTGAAAGTAATCCCAACTCTGGCGGTCTTCTTAAAGGGAGGGTCTGGGGCTATGCTGCCGTCTCGCTTGATCGGACACTTGGCACGGCTCGGGATTCCGCTATAGGAAGATGCTGGCCCGTGTAGTCTGCATGGCCAGGAAAAGAGCGCTTTGGGAGTATTTTGATGGATCCGCTGGTTTGGGAATGGCTGAGCTTTGCTGTCCGCTGGCTGCATGTGATAACGGCGATTGCCTGGATCGGGTCGTCCTTCTACTTCATTGCGCTTGATCTGGGGCTGCGCAAACGGCAGGGCCTGCCTGAGGGTGTGACTGGCGAGGAATGGCAGGTCCACGGCGGTGGATTCTACTACATTCAAAAATACATGGTCGCGCCCGAGGCCATGCCCGAACACCTGATCTGGTTCAAATGGGAATCCTACAGCACCTGGCTAACCGGCTTCTTCATGCTGGTTGTGGTCTATTACGCTGGTGCGGAACTCTATCTTATCGACCGGACGGTTCTCGACGTGCCGGCCTGGGGGGCGATTTTAATCAGCCTGGCCGGCTTGGCACTCGGATGGATCATCTACGATCTGCTGTGCCGTTCGCCGCTTGGAAAGAATGACTGGCTGCTCTACGCCGCGCTCTTCGGTTTCGTCGTTCTGCTGTCTTGGGGCTTCACACAGGTCTTCAGCGGGCGAGCAGCCTTTCTGCATACCGGCGCGGTGATCGCCACCATCATGTCAGCCAACGTCTTCATGATCATTATTCCCAATCAGAAGAAGGTCGTTGCGACACTTCGAGCTGGTGGCACGCCCGAAGCGCGTCTGGGGCTGCAGGCCAAACAGCGTTCCACCCACAATAACTATCTGACCCTACCGGTCATCTTCCTGATGCTGTCCAACCATTATCCGTTGGCCTTCGGGACCAAGTGGAATTGGGTGATTGTGTCGCTGGTGCTGGTGATGGGGGCCGTCATCCGGTACTATTTCAATTCGATGCATGCCAAGAAAGGCAAGCCCTGGTGGACCTGGGGTGTTGCGGCGCTTTGTTTCGCGGCGATTGTCTGGCTTTCCACCTTCCCTGCCGAAACACCTGAAGAATACGACATCAGCGCCTCGCAAAATCCGCTCTATGTTTCAGCCTCTTTTGAAGAGGTCCGTGAGACTGTGATCGGGCGCTGCAGTATGTGTCATGCACAGGAACCTTTCTGGGATGGTATCGGTGTCGCGCCCAAGGGCGTGGTGCTGGAAACCGATGAGCAGATCCTGCGTCATGCGCACGAGATCTATATCCAGGCCGGGCGCTCGAACGCCATGCCGCCTGGCAATGTGACTGAGATCAGCGGCGAGGAACGCCGTCTGATTGCCTCTTGGTTTGAGCAGGCTTCAACGCTTCAACGCTAATCCTTCGCGACAAGCATTCGATTGTTTCAAACGAAACTATATTCGGATTCTGCCTGCGGCCTCTGCCCCGAACCTAAAGCCAGGCGCGTGACGCCTGCCCGATCTTAGCGCGCCGTCAGCAGTCGTGAGGGACTGGCGAGTTCCGAAGACCGAGGTTTACTCGGCGGCGGGGTCGTAGGCAGGGCCGTCAGGGCCCAGCCGTACACCTGACCGCAGGCGTTTGAAGGGGATCAGATCGAGCTGGCAGGGATTGGCGCCGGGCGACTCGGTAAAGATGACCTGCTCGGCAATCGGCTGATAATCGGCCAGGAAGTGCACGGCGCTCTTGACCGCGACAATCTTCTGTTCCGTCGGGTCGATGCCGATGTGGCGATAGATCGCCTGATCCGCATTCTGGGCGCGCTGAGATCCTACGACAACGCGGACGTCACTCTTGTCATCAAGAATCTGAAGCACAGCCATCAGTCCCAGGTCGGCGTGCGTGCCGCCAAACATGGGGCCGGTGAAGAGAAACTTGCCGTCTGAAACCGCCTCGACCCGAACGGCCACGTCGAAGCTGCTGCAGTCGGGTTGCGGCAGGCGGTTCCCGATCGAAGCTTCGAAAGTACCGCCGACTCCGGCTTCGTGGGCTTGACGCGCAGTCGCCGGGTCCCAGAGCATACCGAGGCAGGCCTGCTTCGCACCTTCTTGAACCAGTGCTTTCAAAAGACCCGTCGTGTCACCCACCGCCCCGGCCCCCGGATTGTCCTGAGGATCTGCCAACACAATGGGTTTGTCCGCGGTTTCGGCCGCTTCCATGGCCTGCCGCACGGCTGCATTCGCGGGAATAAGCGGGTTATGAAACTCGCTTTCGCTTTTCTGCAGGGTCTCCAACAATGTATTGGCGGCCTCGTCGACGGCGCTTTGATCGCTGCCGTAGGCGACAATCGATGTCCCGCAGTGATGGATGTCGGCTGGGGGAAAGCCGAAAGCCAAATCGACCGAGGCGACGCCGGACCCTTCCAGCTCCGGAAGTGATCCGTAGATCCGCCGTCCGGGTTCGCGCATGGTCGATTGGGCCTGCAGGGGAATAAGGTAATCGAGCTGCCGGAAGGCTTTGGCGAAAGGCCGGCCATTGGCGATAATCTGCAGCAGCAGCTTGTGGGCACGTGCCCCAGTCGCCGCCATATCCACGTGGGGATAAGTGCGGTAGATCGCCAGCACTGAGGCCAGATCGACGAACTCCTTCGTCAGGTTTCCGTGCAGATCCAGACTGACCGCGATAGGCAGGTCCGGGCCGACAACCGCGCGCAGACGGCGTAACAGCTCGCCTTCGCCATCTTCGAAATCCTCCGTCACCATGGCTCCGTGCAGATCCAGATAGAGGCCGTCGAGATCGCCGGCCTGCTCAAGGCCGCTGGCGATCATCGCGGCAATACGATCGAAGGCATCCTGTGCAACATAGCCACCGGGTTCTGCATTGCTCCAGAGGATCGGGACAAGTTCGCAGTCGTCTTTCGCTGCATCGATAAAGCCGCCGAGCGGGATATTCAGCCCACGGAAAACCTCAAAGAGATCTGTGCCCCTGGTCAGTGCGGGCCAGGCGCCGCTCGACTCGAAATTCTCGTATCGGGTCGGTGCCGGAGAAAACGTGTTGGTCTCGTGCTGGAATCCGGCAATCGCAATTCTGGGGCGGCGCATGACATCTCCAAGAGTCTCTGGGAAGGGATATTGGTTCTGGCGTTGTTGGTCGTTCTGTTATGCCTGTTCCACGACTTCGGCGGGATCCAGAGGGTAGATTGGGCGGCGGATGTTCTCGTAGGTGAGGATCGAATTGTCTGAGGTCGTGACGCCCTGGCCATCGAGAGTGTAGGTCGCCTTTGCCAGAGGGGCGAAACCTGCACGGTAATGAATGCGCGATTTGAGCAGGATGTAGCGGCAGGCCAGCGGGTCGATCCCGTTCTCAGAGAGAATACCGCTGTCCCAGGGTTCGTGATGTACCGAGGTTACGACGATCTTCACACCGCCGGTTTCGAAGACGGCGGTCGGACCGGTGTTGACCTCGACCCCGGTGTACATGGGGCCCCGCACGATCCAGCGGCCATCGGTGACTTTGAAGACCTTGCCGGTCAGGCGCAAAGGCTGCCCTTCCAGCTCGAGCGACGGCATCGCGATCTTGCCGCCGAGATCGATGGTGATTTCGGTACCTTCGCCTGCTGCGTGCATCTTCGCAGCTGCTTCCGGATCAAAGACGGTGGCGACCGCAACACCCTGCAGTCCAGTGTCGATGACGGACTTGATGACGGTCATGACGTCTGAGGTTCCGCCGGAGCCCACATTGTCTGCATGATCGAGCAGCACGATGGGTGCGACGTTGCGTTCCTTTGCGTCCTTGAGTGCAGTAAGGATCGGACGATGCTCATAAACAAGGCCTTCATGCACGGACCAGATGTGATCGAGCAAACGGTCGCGACAGGCCTCGGCTGCGGCCAGGTCGCCGTCAGCGACCGTTACGACCGATGCGCCCGCATGTTCCACATCCACCATGGGGAAGCCACCAAACACGGTCGCCGCCAGGATTGGCGACTGCGCTTCTTCACTGCGGGTTGCCGCTTGGAGCGACTTCATCGGTTCGTCGTCGCTTCCCATGCATAGCGTCTGAGCAAGCACCGGTGCCGGGCCCCAGGTCATAACCGGATTGGCGCGGCCTTCGATCTTGTCCCAAAGGACCTCGGCGATCTGTTTTCCGACCTCGTACATATCGGTGTGAGGATAGGATTTGTAACCGATCATGACATCGCAATTGGCAACCATTGCCTCGGTCAGATTGGTGTGCATATCCAGCGTTACGGCAATCGGCATATCAGGTGCGATTTCCCGGATGCGTTGCAGCAGATGACCTTCGCCATCGGGCAGGTGCTCGGCGGTCATTGCACCGTGCAGATCCAGAAAGACGGCATCGATATCGCCGGCTTCAATCGGTGCCAGAATCCATCCCACGAGGGTCTCGTAAGCTTCGCGTTCGACCAGTCCGCTGGGCATGGCCTCCGCCGCAACCGGAGTCACCAATTCGGCGCCGTGCTGCTCGGCAAGCTCGATGTAGGCGGCTATTGGCATGTTGGTGCCTCGATAAGCATCAAGAACTGCTTCATTTCGATGCAATCCCCAGGCTTCGAAGCGCGCGAGATTCGTTTTAACCGGAGAGAAGGAATTTGTTTCGTGCTTCATCATGGCGGTCAGGATTCGCATTAACGCCCTCGTTTTCGGTGGTTTTCTCTGGCTGAAATTAGGGTGTTGGCGAAGAGACTTTCGGTCAAGCGCAAAAAACGGCATTGACTCTGCATTAGCTTAGCTCCGTACAATTGGGGCAATCACGATGTCTTTTTCTGAAATTAAAAAATCAAAATAGCTGGGCAATTTTGAACCCGGCTGAAACAGGAGACCAGGAAGATGTTACGTTGGACAAAACGACAATTCTTAACGGCTGCCGCCCTTGTGCTGCCCCTCTCGATGGGCGCTGCACAGGCTGTGACTCCGGCTGCGGCTGAGACGGTTTTGCGTGTAATTCCGCATGCAGACCTCAAAAACTTGGACCCCATCTGGACCACGGCCTACATCTCGCGCAACCATGGCTATCTTATCTACGATACGCTGTTCGCGATGGACGAATCTTTCACGCCGCAGCCACAGATGGTCGACACCTGGAATGTGTCAGATGACAAGCTGACCTGGACCTTCAAGCTGCGCGACGGTTTGAAGTGGCATGATGGGGCAGACGTCACCGCTACCGATGTTGTTGCTTCTCTGGATCGCTGGGGCAAACGGGACGGCATGGGCCAGCAGCTTTTTGAGGCAATGGAGAGTCTGACCGCTTCAGATGCCAAGACCTTCGTCATGAAGTTCAACGAGCCCTATGGCCTTGTGCTCGAATCCATCGGCAAGATTTCGTCGAACGTTCCTTTCATGATGCCTGAGCGGATCGCGAAGACGGATCCCTTCAAGCAGATTGAAGAATACATCGGCTCCGGCCCCTTCATGTTCAAAAAGGACGAGTGGGTTCCGGGCTCAAAAGTTGTTTACGTAAAGTTCGACGACTATGTGCCGCGCTCTGAACCGCCTTCGGCTGCCGCAGGCGGTAAGGTCGCCAAGGTCGATCGGGTCGAGTGGACTTACTTCCCGGATCAGACCACGGCGATGAACGCGCTGATCAACGGCGAGGTCGATTTCTTCGAACAGCCTGCCAACGATCTGGCACCGCTGCTTGAGATCCAGGAAGAGATCACCGTCGAGGTCAATGACCCGCTCGGTAACATCGGCTTCGCGCGCTTCAACCACCTCCTGCCGCCATTCGACAATGCGGATGTTCGTCGTGCCGCTATCATGGCGATGAAGCAGGAAGACTACATGGCTGGTGCAGTTGGCGATCAGAAGTTCTGGAAGACCTGCTACAGCGTGTATCCTTGTGCGACGCCGCTTGAAAACTCCGCCGGTAGCGAGGTCATGCAGACTGCGGATCTTGAGAAGGCGGCTGCTGCGCTCAAGACTGCAGGCTATGACGGCACTCCCGTTGTGATCATGCAGCCGACCGATATTCCGCTGCTGTCCGCCTTTTCGCTGATCACCGCCGAGAAGCTGCGGAAGATCGGCATGACGGTTGATGTGCAGGCCATGGACTGGTCGACGCTGACTTCCCGCCGTGCCAAGCGTGACCCGGTTGCTGATGGTGGCTGGAATATGTTCCACACCTGGTGGATCGGCGCCGATGTGAGCAACCCGATGGCCATTGCCTTCTCCGGCAATCCCGACAAGGGATGGTTCGGCTGGCCGACGGATGCGGAGCTTGAAACCCAGCGTGCGGCATTTGCGAGAGCGGCTGATGTCGAGGAGCAAAAAGTGATCGCCGCGAAGGTTCAGGATCGACTCTGGTCGATTGGTGCTTCCGGTCAGTTGGGACAGTTCTTCGTTCCGGTTGCTTATCGTTCGAATGTAAAGGGTCTGATCAAATCTCCGGTTCAGTTCTTCTGGAACATCTCCGTAGACTAAGTCAGATCTCTTAATGAGATCGATTGGCCACTAACAGAACTGGATGTGTTTTCCTGTTGCCCGGCGCCACCAAGTCATGCCGATGCGGTGGTTGCCGGGACAGGGAAATGCCTGAGTCATTATGATCGGCTATATCTTTAAACGCATTCTTGCGACCGTTCCCGTGATGGGCGTGGTCGCTCTCTTCGTTTTTCTCATGTTGCGCCTTTCGCCCGGCGATCCCGCTGCGGTTATTGCCGGCGACTACGCAACTGCCGAAGACATCATTCGGATCCGCGAACAGCTCGGTCTCAATGAACCGATTTTCGTCCAGTTCGTGACCTGGATCGGCAGCCTTGCACAAGGCGATCTGGGGATCTCGATTTTCACCAACCTGCCGGTCACGACTTTGATCGCGCAGCGTCTCGAACCGACCATCTCGCTGACCATCACGACGCTGCTCTTTACGATCGTGGTCGCGGTTCCTCTGGGCACCCTGGCCGCCTGGAAATCAGGGAGTCTGATTGACCGTTTTGTCATGCTCTTCTCGGTCGGTGGATTTTCCATTCCGGTCTTCGTGCTCGGTTACATCCTGATCTACTTCCTTTCGATGGAACTGCGGTGGCTGCCGGTACAGGGATACAAAAGTATCTTCGACGGAGTCGGCCCTTTCCTGCGGCACATGATCTTACCGACCATGACGCTTTCCGTAATTTTCATCGCACTGGTTTCGCGTATGACCCGCGCCTCGGTGATGGAGGTCCTGCAGGAGGATTATATCCGCACGGCGCGCGCAAAAGGCCAGAGCGAATTCAAGGTGTTGCTGCGCCATGCGCTGCGTAACGCGGCTGTTCCCATCGTGACCGTCATCGGGCTGGGGATCGCGCTGCTGATCGGCGGTGTGGTGGTGACCGAGAGTGTCTACAACATCCCGGGGCTTGGCCGACTGGTATTGGATGCCGTCCTGAAGCGGGACTACCCGATCATCCAGGGCCTGATCCTGATGTTCAGCTTCGTCTACATCCTGATCAATCTCTTGATCGATTTGAGTTACTGCTTCTTTGACCCGAGGATCAGATATTGACGGATACACCCACAAGTTCCGACAAGGCAGCGAAACTCATCTCCGCGCCGTCGGCAAGCGACCCGCATCTTCTGGTTTTAATCTTGCGGCATCGTTCGATTTTCTGGGGCGGTATTCTGCTTTGCGTGATGGTGGTTATCGCGATTTTCGGGCCCTTCTTCACTGTCGACCCCATTGCTCTCAATCCGATCAACCGTCTGAAGGTTCCCTCCGGCGCGAACTGGTTTGGCACTGACTACCTGGGGCGCGATACCTTTGCGCGTGTGATCTACGGCGCCCGCGTTTCTCTTGTGGTCGGTTTGGCGGTCTCGCTCTTTGCCGTTTCTCTCGGCCTGGTCATCGGCATGGTCTCGGGCTACATCCGGGTGCTCGATGCCGTCGTCATGCGGGTTATGGATGGCCTTATGTCGATCCCCGGAATCCTGCTGGCCATTGCATTGATTTCGCTTTCCGGTGCGACACTTATGACCGTGGTTATAGCGATTGCCATTCCAGAGCTTCCGCGTGTCGTGCGTCTGGTGCGTTCCGTCGTGCTCTCCGTGCGTGAGGAGCCTTATGTGGAGGCGGCGATTGCATCTGGCACCAAGCTCCCGCTCATCCTCTTCCGTCATATTCTGCCCAACACCATCGCGCCCCTGATTGTGCTCGCGACCTATATCTGCGGCTCGGCCATGCTGACGGAATCGATCCTCGGTTTCATTGGCGCTGGCATACCGCCGGAGATCCCGAGCTGGGGCAACATCATGTCCGAAGGCCGGACCTATTTTCAGCTTTCGCCCTGGATCATCTTCTATCCCGGTATTGCCCTCGCCGTGACGGTCCTGGCCGTCAACGTCGTTGGTGACGGCCTGCGGGACACACTGGATCCACGTATCGCGAGGAAAATGTAATGAGTCGCGAAAACATGAATGCCAGCGATCATCCTGTCCTGACAGTTCGCGGCCTGACGGTCCGGCTGCCGGAAGACGCCGACCGGGATTTCGCGGTCGAGGATGTATCCTTCGAAGTCGGGCCCGGCGAAATCGTCTGCGTTGTGGGCGAGTCCGGCTCAGGCAAGTCGGTGACGGCGCATACGGTCATGGGCCTGATCCCGCGCAAGGACCTGACGCCGGTGGCCGGCGAAGTCATGCTGCAGGGGGAAGAGCTTCTCACCAAGAGCGAGACGGAGCTGCGCAGTCTGCGCGGTGAGCGCATGGCGATGATCTTCCAGGAGCCGATGACGGCATTGAACCCGGTGATGAAGGTCGGGGATCAGATTGCTGAGATGCTCGAGATTCACAGCTCGATGAGCGCGCAGGCCCGAAACGATCGGGTTCTGGAAGTGATGCGCGATGTCAGCCTGCCCGAGCCCGAGCAGCTTTTTCATTCCTTCCCCCATCAGCTTTCCGGCGGTCAGCGGCAACGAATCATGATCGCCATGGCGCTGGCCCTGGAGCCAGGACTTCTGATCGCCGATGAGCCGACCACGGCCCTAGATGTGACGACCCAGGCCCAGATCCTGGAGTTGGTGAAGGATATCCAGCGCCGGCACGGGACTGGTGTGATGTTCATCACTCATGACTTCGGCGTGGTTGCCGAGATTGCCGACCGGGTGATTGTGATGCAGCACGGCAAGGTGGTCGAGCAGGGTACGGCGGATGACGTGATCGGCAAGCCGCAACACCCCTACACCAAGATGCTGATGGCGTCGGTGCCGAGCCTGACACCACCTGTCAGAGAAGCGGTCGACCGTGAGAGGCCTGCGCTCTCGGCGCGCAATCTCAACAAGACCTACGGATCCGGCGGCTGGTTCAAGCGCGGTCGTGAGGTACATGCTGCGCAGAACGTCGAACTGGTAGTTCATCGGGGTGAAACCCTGGGGGTCGTCGGCGAATCAGGCTCAGGCAAGTCGACCGTGGCGCGCTGCATCGTCCGTCTGATTGATCCGACCGCCGGAGAGATCATGATTGCGGGCAACAACATTGCCGGGCTCGGAGAGAAGGCTTTGCGTCCTTACCGCCGGGATGTGCAGATCGTGTTCCAGGACCCTTATCGCTCGCTCAATCCCAGGCGCACGGTCGGCCAATCGATTGTCGAAGGTCCGATGAACTTCGGCCTGTCCAAGGAAGACGCCCTTGTGCGTGCGCGGGATCTTATGAACGTGGTCGGCTTGTCGTCCGATGCGCTCGAACGTTTTCCGCACCAGTTCTCCGGTGGTCAGCGTCAGCGCATTTGTATCGCTCGCGCACTTGCCATGGAGCCCAAGGTTCTGATCGCTGACGAGGCGGTTTCCGCCCTCGATGTGTCCGTGCAGGCGCAGGTTCTGGAGTTGCTGGACGATGTCCGCAAACGCTTCGACCTCGCGATGCTCTTCATCACCCACGATTTACGCGTAGCCGCACAGGTCTGCGACCGGATCATGGTGATGCAGCGAGGGTTGGTGGTTGAACAGGGCCCGACTGCCCAGGTCTACGCATCGCCAAGCCACGACTATACCAGATCGTTGCTTGCTGCCGCGCCCGGCCGCCACACGACTTTCGGCGCAGCGCCGGCAGCGGGCTGATACCTGAAGGCAACGGGACGGGCCCAGCCATTCTTGCCGGAGCTCCAGCGAATTTCTGAGAACTTGACGGAGCCCCACGAACGGAGTGCGGAGCAAACGACCCGAGGCGAAGACAAATTTTTATGAGAAGTTGGTGGAGCCGAGGGGAATCGAACCCCTGACCTCTACAATGCCATTGTAGCGCTCTCCCAACTGAGCTACGGCCCCATCTGCCGCGCGCAAATTTCGGATGCCATTTGGGTAATGGCCAGCGCGGACGGCGGGAAGATATGTGCCTCACCGGATCAAGGCAAGGGAAAAATCGCAGAAGCAAATTGAACGGGACAGCTGACTTTTTGGCTGCTTCGCGTCAGGCTTGCCCTGCTGATCAAGGACGAGGCTAACGACGATGCTCGCCCTTGAGAATGATCGACCCCGTTAGCGATGTATTCCAACGCGAGAGGTTAACGCAGATTCACCGCAGACCGGGGTCGCCAGGGGCGACCCGTGCCTGTTCTAGGTGTCTTCTTTATCGCTTTCGATGACGACATCAGCCAGATCGGAATCATCGCCGAGATCATCTGTGTTTGCGAGCACTGCGTCGTCGCCGTCGTCTTCAGTCGTTTCGACGTCGTCATCACTGTCACTATCAAGGAGGGCGTCATCATCAACGCTCTCAACCGGCTTCTTCGCGGCTTCTTTCGGCGTTGCTTTAGCTGCTGCAGGCCGCGCACGCCTTGACTTCAGCAAGGCATCCGGATCAAAGGTCGCGCCGCAACTCGGGCAGATGATCGGACTGCGCTGCAAATCGTAAAACTTCGCGCTGCAACTCTGACAGACGCGTTTAAGACCCCACTCCGGCTTGGCCACGGCCAATCCTCCAATAGACTACATCACGAGTATGAGCGCGGCGTTTGCCATGTTCGACTGCGCCTGTCAAAAGGTAATTCGAGGAATCGACGCATCGTGGTGCGCGAGAGACACACGCCAAGCTCATTTTCTATCGCAGAATTCCATTCTCTTTTTCCTGAAATTATCAATGATACGGGCAGGGTTCCGCCCCATTGTGGCATCTGGGCAGCAAAAACCCGACTGCTTGAAAGGCTTGTCATCCGGCTTCTGTATGCTAGAGCAATGCGGCTTCAAACCGAGCGTCTCCGCTCGGACACGCACCATGAGACTAGAGACTGAGGAGCCCGGTCTGAAACCGGACTGAAAAACATGACCGTCAAACCCCAAACCGCTACAGCCTCAGGGCCTTTGAATGGCGATATTCGTGTTCCAGGCGACAAATCGATCTCGCATCGGGCATTAATGCTCTCGGCCATTGCCGTGGGCGAAAGCAAGGTCGAGGGTTTGCTGGAGGGCGAGGATGTCCTCTGCACCGCAGAGGCAATGCGGGCTCTCGGGGCTGAGATTAAGCGGGATGAGGATGGAGTCTGGCGTATCTGGGGGCGGGGTGTCGGCGGATTGGTCGAACCTGACAACGTTCTTGATATGGGCAACTCGGGTACCGCGGCGCGCTTGCTGCTTGGATTGCTGGCGACCCATCCGTTAACCGCCACGATGACAGGCGACGAGTCTCTGCGCGGTCGGCCTATGGGTCGGGTGACCAAGCCTCTTGGGGAGATGGGCGCGGCCTTTACTGGGCGCTCGGATGCCTCCGGACAGGGCCGGGATCTCCTGCCCCTGACCGTAACGGGAACCGACAGTCCGCTGCCGATCACCTACCGTCTGCCGGTTGCTTCCGCACAGGTTAAGTCTGCGGTGTTGCTGGCGGGGCTGAATACACCCGGCGATACCACGGTGATCGAACCGGCCCATACCCGGGATCATAGTGAACTGATGCTGCGTCACTTCGGCGCTCAAGTGCGCGTTGAAGAAACGCCGGAAGGGCGCGCCAGCACCCTTACCGGACAACCCGAACTGACTGCCAGGGATATCAAGGTTCCCGCGGATCCTTCTTCCGCGGCGTTCCCGCTCGTGGCGGCTCTGCTCATCCCGGGGTCCGAAGTCACGTTACGATCGGTCGGCATGAATCCGCACCGTACGGGCCTTTTCACCACGCTTCGCGAAATGGGCGCAAATATCGAATTTGCGAATGCGCGCGAAGAAGGCGGCGAACCGGTGGCTGATCTGGTGGTTCGGGGCGGCCCGCTGAAGGGGGTCGAAGTGCCTGCTGAACGCGCGCCTTCCATGATCGATGAATACCCGGTCCTGGCGATGGCGGCGGCCTGCGCCGAAGGCACGACGGTGATGCACGGCCTTGAGGAACTCAGGGTGAAGGAATGCGATCGTCTGGCGGCTACGGCGCGCGGGCTTGAAGCCTGCGGTGTCACGGTTGAGGAAGGCACAGACAGTCTGACCGTGGTAGGAGCCGGTGCGGCTGCGGATTACCGGCCGAAAGGCGGCGGAATCGTGGCCACTCATTTCGATCATCGCATTGCGATGAGTTTTCTTGTGCTTGGTCTGATCTCCAGAGAGCCGGTTACGGTGGATGATGCCACGGCCATTGATACATCTTTTCCCGGATTCCAACGGCTGATGGCCGGTCTTGGTGCACAGATCGTTGCGCGAAACGCACCGGTAAGCGCGGGAGCCTAGGTGCATGATCATTGCGGTTGATGGGCCTGTGGCGGCGGGAAAGGGGACTTTGGCGAGAAGTTTGGCCGCGGAACTCAATCTTGCATATCTAGATACCGGCTCTATTTATCGCGCTGTTGGCGCTAAGATCCTGGATAAAGGCGAGGATCCGGGCGATCCGGTTGCGGCTTTGGCCGCCGCGGAGTCCTTGGGGCCTGCCGACCTTGAACGCCGGGATTTGCGCCGGGAGAAGGTGGGCCTTGCGGCCTCGACGGTGGCGGTGAACACGCAGGTTCGCGCCGCGCTGCTGGAGTTTCAGCGGAATTTTGCCCAAAATCCTCCCGATTTGCCTGGTGGCGCGGCTGCGGGCGCGGTTCTGGACGGCCGGGATATCGGAACCGTGGTCTGCCCGGAGGCCGAATTGAAGTTTTTTGTGACCGCAACGCCCGAGGCTCGAGCCGAAAGGCGTCATAAAGAGTTGATTGAACGCGGCGATGAGTCTATATACGCGCGCGTTCTTCAGGATCTTCAAGATCGGGATGCCCGTGACTCACAACGTGTGACGGCTCCTTTGAAACCGGCGGATGATGCTGTGTATCTCGATACCAGCACTCTGGAAGCCGGGAAAGTCCTGGAAACGGCACTGGATATTGTTCGCGCTAAGGGCTTATAACTCTGGCGTTTTTTTCCAGGCCGTTGTGCCATTGAGAGGCCTGTGGCCTTTCGGGTGGTTTTAGAAAGCATAGAGAGCTGTACCGGTGGCATTGGCGCACGCCTTGCCGCCTCATCGTCGTTTCGCCTGGTGCGTGGTCTTCCGTGGGCCGGAAGTTGCCGCGGGGCAGGACGACATAATGTTAGCCCGGGATGGTCCCGGGAAGACCGCCGGAGTCAACCGGCTGGCCCGTATAGTGCGTTTTGAAAGGACTTTAACACATGGCTGAAGCAGCCGTAGAACCCCAGACCCCCGCGAAGGAAAGCTTCGCCGCACTTCTCGAAGAATCTCTTGGCACGATCCCAAGCCTTGAGGGCACCGTTCTTAAAGGTACCATCGTCTCGATGGACAGCGATTCCGTCATGGTCGACGTCGGCCTGAAGTCGGAAGGCCGCGTAGCCCTGAAAGAATTCTCGGAAGCCGGCAAGATCCCTGAGATGAAGGTCGGGGACGACGTCGAGGTTTACCTCGAGCGTATGGAAAACAAAAACGGCGAGGCAATGATCTCCCGTGAAAAAGCCAAGCGCGAAGAAGCCTGGACCCAGCTTGAGAAAGCCTTCAACGACAATGAGCGTGTGAACGGCGTTATCTTTGGCCGCGTCAAGGGTGGTTTCACTGTTGATCTTTCCGGCGCTGTGGCCTTCCTGCCCGGCAGCCAGGTCGACATTCGCCCGGTTCGCGACGTATCGCCCCTGATGGGCACCCCGCAGCCTTTCCAGATCCTGAAAATGGACCGTGCCCGTGGCAACATCGTTGTTTCACGTCGTGCCGTTCTCGAGGAGACTCGTGCCGAGCAGCGCTCGGAACTGGTCGCAAACCTCAAAGAAGGTCAGGTCCTGCAGGGTGTGGTCAAAAACATCACCGATTACGGCGCCTTCGTCGATCTCGGCGGTGTCGACGGCCTGCTGCACGTCACCGACATCTCCTGGAAGCGTATCAATCACCCAACGGAAGCTCTGGCCATCGGTCAGCAGGTCGACGTTCAGGTTATCCGTTTCAACGCCGAAACCCAGCGCATCAGCCTGGGCATGAAGCAGCTTGAAGCTGATCCCTGGGAAGGTGTTTCGGCGAAGTACCCAATGGGTGCCAAGTTCGTTGGCCGCGTGACCAACATCACCGACTACGGCGCGTTCGTCGAGCTGGAGCCTGGTATCGAGGGTCTGGTCCACGTTTCCGAGATGAGCTGGACCAAGAAGAACATCCACCCTGGCAAGATCGTCTCGACCAGCCAGGAAGTCGAGGTCATGGTTCTCGACGTGGACGAGCAGAAGCGCCGCATCAGTCTTGGTCTGAAGCAGTGCGGTTCCAACCCTTGGGACGCTTTCGTCGACAACTACCCGACGGGCAGCGAAATCGAAGGCGAGATCAAGAACATCACCGAGTTCGGTCTCTTCGTTGGCCTGCCTGGCGAAATCGACGGCATGGTTCACCTGTCCGATCTGGACTGGAACCTGTCCGGTGAAGAAGCCGTCAAGGAGTACGAGAAGGGTGCGATGGTCAAGGTCAAGGTTCTCGATGTCGATGTCGACAAAGAGCGCATCAGCCTTGGTATCAAGCAGCTGTCCGATGATCCTTTCGCCGGTTCGACCCAGAACATCAAGAAGGGCGATGTGGTAACGGTTTCCGTTCACCAGATCACCGATGGCGGTATCGAAGTACAGCTCGCCGACGGCGCTCTGGGCTTTATCCGCAAGGCCGAACTTTCCCGCGATCGCAGCGAGCAGCGTCCGGACCGTTTTGCGGTTGGCGAAAAGGTCGACGCCAAGATCACCACGATCGACGGCAAGACCCGCAAGATCTCGCTGTCGATCAAGCAGCGTGAAGCCGAGGAAGAGAAGCAGGCAATGGCGGATTACGGTTCGACCGAATCCGGCGCCAGCCTAGGTGATATCCTTGGTGCGGCTCTTTCGAAGGCGGCTGAGGGTCAGAAAGAAGACGAGCCTAAGCCGGCTAAAAAGGCTGCTGCCAAGTCAAAAGCTGCTGACGCTGATGCTGAAGAAGCACCCGCTGAAGCTGCAGAGGCGGAAGACGGCGACAAGGCCTGATTACCTTGATCCGGCGCATCTGCGCCAAGATCTGACAAAGCGGCCCGGCAAGTTTGCCGGGCCGTTTCTGTTTAAAGTGAATGCATAGTTAACCGCGTTGTTAAAAAAACCTTTGATCTTAGTGGGTTACACTTGACGCCTTAGCATCGCTCTGGCACCCTTTGGGGTAATGATAATACGCCAAGGCGGTTTCCCTGCGTTTGTTGCTTCTCTGTAATTGGAAACAGCAAACGAAAAACAAGACTTTGGCGAATGAACAGATAAATGGGGCGTTGAGACTTTGACCAACTCAAGGTCTTTGTACGCATGGCTTGCCAGGGGGAAGGGGCATTATGACAAAGTCGGAGCTCATTCAGCATATAGCGGAACTGAATCCACATCTTTATCATCGCGATGTGGAACGGATCGTTACGACTATTTTTGACGAAATTTCTGAAGCCCTGGCGCGTGGCGACCGGGTCGAACTGCGCGGTTTCGGGGCCTTTTCGGTTAAACACAGAGAAGCCAGAGTCGGTCGCAATCCTCGTACCGGCGATGCTGTCAGTGTTTCTGAAAAGCACATCCCGTTCTTTAAGACCGGTAAGCAGCTGCGCGAACGTCTGAACGGCGACTCCTGAGTCTTCGCAGACTACTGGATCGGGTCATGTTCTGACGGAGCCGCTTCGTGGCGTCGCCAGAGTGCTGTATCCGATCCATCTAAACAGTTAGAGCAGAGTCACCGGTGCGACAGATCGCTTTTGGCGATTCTTTCCAAGCCTGATCTGCTTTGGGGGTTCCTGGATTTTTTTGTATTTGCCGAGTTTTCTGTTCGGCGAAGGCTAGTGCTTGTGCTGCTTCCATCGCCGGCCTCTGCTGTGTTAGAATGTGGGGGTGGCCGATATGATTGAATGGCTTTGTTCGTGTCGGCCTGCGAGCAGACTTGGATTTGACGAGATCACCTCAGGTGATCTGGCACTCAGGTAAATCTGTTCAGACCATAGGACATGGAGTGATTGCTGCATTCACTCCTCTCGGAAACATCAGTGAGCCGAATGTGAAGTATATCTCCTGGATCATTACACTGCCCATCACAGTGATCGTGGTGATTTTCGCGATCAGCAACCTCAATGCCATTTCCGTCGCATTTTGGCCGTTTGAGGGAACCTTCTCCCTGCCGCTCTATATTGCGGTGCTCACAACATTTGTCATTGGATTCGTTTGTGGCGGGATGGTGCTTTGGTTCTCCGCCGGAAAGATTCGCCGCCGGGCTCGTAAATTTGAATACGAAGCCGTTGGTCTCAAGCGTGAAATTTCCAGCCTCAAACAGCAGGTATCGCAACAGGCAGCGAAAGATGCGCATAGGGCCAGCGCAGGATCTTCAAGCGGGCAGCTGCAGATTGGATCGCCGACGCAAAACGCCTCGTCGCAGGCCAATCAGGTGCAGCTTGGGGGGACACCAGGCGGAGCGCCCACCCGCTTGACAGGCACCTGAGCGTTACACTGAGAGACCTGGACTTCGAACCAGGCTGTCGGTCCGAAATTCCATATTCCCAGTTCCGGCATTGCAGTCACGAACAAAAGTGTCTGCGCGGCATTGTCCGTCTTTACCCGGCCAATTGCCACGGGCCTTCACGGTCGGGAGTTGCGTTGTATGCGCAGTTGTGCGTGCAGGAAAAATTCGTCAGAACCTTTGTCAGCCGACGCGGTAACTGCCTGCGCCGATCAACCGAGCCGAGAGGAAAGCCGAACATGGATCCAAAAGACCGTATTCTTGTAGGTATCGACACACCTGATTTACAGCGCGCCGAGAAAATCGTGCGCAGTGTTGCCGGCAGGGTCGGCGGTGTCAAAATCGGCAAGGAGTTCTTTACGGCGCAGGGACCGGATAAGGTTCGTCAAATTGTCGGCGATCAGAAGCTGTTTCTGGATCTGAAATTCCATGACATCCCCAATACAGTAGCCGGTGCACTTCGATCATCCCTTGGCATGAAGCCCGCGATCGTGAATGTGCATGCTTCAGGGGGGCGGGCGATGATGAAAGCCGCCGCGCAGGCGGCGCAGGAAGAAGCCGACAAGCTTGGCGTTGCAAAGCCGCTGGTGATCGGCGTGACGGTCCTGACCAGTCTCGATGACGAGGATCTGGCGTCTGTCAGTCAACAGGGGCCTGCTGCAGCCCAGGTCGAACGACTTGCCGCTCTCGCACAATCATGCGGTTTGGATGGCGTGGTCTGTTCCCCGCACGAGATCGCTGCGCTGCGCAGGCTGTGCGGACCTGATTTTAAACTTGTCGTGCCGGGTATTCGTCCGACCTGGGCTCCTGTCGGTGATCAGAAACGAATCATGACACCGGCAGAAGCTGTTGCAGAAGGGGCTGATTACATCGTGATCGGACGCCCCATTAATGCGGCTTCCGATCCCGCCGAGGCAGCGGATAGAATCGCGGAAGAACTTTCTGCGCGCTGACCCTTTCGGGCAGATGGGTTATTCTTCTCAAACTCTGTGGGAGTGAGCTTGCCGGAGATGACGTGTAGTGACGGGTGACGAACAAACTGCTGGGAGTGAACGGAGATTTCCGCTCCTGGCTCTTGTTCGCGCGTCATACAATTTTGTATTCGAATACAAGACGCTCCTGCCCTTCGTGCTGCTTCAGCCCGCCCTGATTTACCTTGGGTTTTCGCTGCTTCTGGATATAGGCGGCTTTGAAACCTCCGGCGAGGAGAGTTTCGGTCGCGATCTGCAGGGACATGTAAGCTTTTCGGTTAACGGTGTAGCCTTGATGCTGGTTCTGTTCGCGCCGGCATCGCTGCTTTTTGTTGCCTGGCATCGGGTCATCCTGCTTGCGGGCGCAGGTGGCCCGCCGCGATGGTTTTACGCACCGCGTAAAAGACACTGGAAGTATTTCGGTTACATGTCGGCTGGTTTGTTCGCCGGTATGTTCTCGCTTGTTTTCAGCGCAATTGCCGCGACGGTGATTATGGCGTTTCTAGCGAGCCTGGCCGGATTTCTGGCGTTGATTTTGTACTATCTCTTCATGGCGACGCTTCCTGCCGCTTATGTAATTCTTTTCGTGAGATTCTCATTCATTTTCCCGGCCATTGCGGTTGACGAAGCGCTTGGTCTTTCCGATGCATGGTACCAGACCACGTCCATCACCTGGCCCCTATCCGTCGGTTTCCTGCTGTGTTTTCTGCCGGGTATTCTTCTGCTCCTTGCAATGAATGTGACTTTCTTCGATGTGATAAAAGGATCGGGTGGCGTGCCGATATGGCTTGAAGCAGCTAATCTCTTCGTGTTGTCCTACAGTAGTCTTGTCGCCGCGACCTTTATCAGCTTCAGTTTTCAGTCGGCGACAGGCTGGCTTGCTCCGCATCAACGTAACTCCGCACAGGACCAGAATTGACTTCAACAACTCTCCCGCCCGCGCCGACACCCGGATCCTTAGATCTCATGGACACGGTCGGGAACGCCTTTACGTTCATATTCAAAAATATCCGCTTCGTTCCTGCGGCGATGTGCCTACCCTTTGTGATCGATTTGCTTTTGCGTCTCGCGATCGATTTCGGCCCGGCTGTTGACGTTTCGCTTGATGAAGAAACCCTGAAGCAGTGGCCGCCGGATAGCGCGACGGTAAAGCTTGTTCTCTACGGATTGTTGATTACAGCGGCTCAGATTTTCTCAATATGTCTCTTGTTCATTGCATGGTACCGATTGGTTCTGCTCGGGCCGGAGCACGCGGCGCCAAGGTATTTGTATCCGATCGAATCCCGGCACTGGCGCGTTTTTGCCTGCAGTTGCGGTATTGGCATTCTTATTACTCTTGTTTCCGCCGTCTTGGTGCTTCCCGTTTTTGTTCTCATGAGTTTTGCAAGCCAGTTCGCTCTGATGCACATTCTTCTGCTGCCGGTGTTGTTTTTTCTTTGGTTTATCCTTCCGCTCCGATTCTCTTTCGTTTTCCCTGCGCTGGCGGTTGACGAGCGATATGGCCTGGCAGAGTCCTGGCGGCATACGAAGAAGCGGACGCTGGTTCTGCTGGGAGGAAGCATTCTCTGCATTCTGCCTGCTTCCATACTGGGCGGGATCCTCGGGGCTGATACCGCGATAAGCATTGGGGTCACCACAACCGAGATTGCTGCTGACGGCGGCAGTCTTCTGCCGCCGATCGCCAGTGAGATTGTTTCCTATCTCGCCGGAACCTTTAATACGTTGGTTCTGGCCGGTTTTATCGCCATGGTCTTCAGGGTGTCGACTGGATGGGTTGCCGAGGCGCCCGTCCCATGAGCAGCCCCTCCTCTCCACCGGTGAGTTCTGTTCCCGCGCTGCCCCTGATCGCGAGCGTGAGGCGGTCTTATCAACTCGTTTTTGCAAACCTCTGGGCCGTACCCGCGGCGGTATTTCTGCCGGTCACCCTCTATCTGATCTGGTATCTTCTTCTGAAATACACCAGCTTCGGCAGTCAATTTGTGGGCGTCGGCCAACGGATTTCTGCCGCTCAAGTCCTCTTGTCATTCTTTATTTTATTTGTGCAGATGTTTGCAGCGACCCTGCTTTATGTCGCGTGGCATCGACTGGTGCTCTTGGGGCCTGTGGTCGGGCGTCCGAGATTCCTTTACCCCATCAGGCGTCGGCACATCCGATTTTTCAGCTATTTTCTGCTCGTAACTTTGCTGGCTGGGATTACGCTCGGGCTTTTGATGCTCATTCTAGGACGAGCGCTTCCGTCGTGGGCGACGGCGCTTTTTCTCCCGGGCGCGTACATCACGCTCATGTTGAAGTTTTACTTTGTTTTTCCCGCGATATCTGTCGATGAAGACTACGGTTTAAGAAATGCCTGGAGGCAGTCTTTCGGATGGGAGCCCCGTCTCATCACCGGATTCCTCCTATGCATCCTTCCCTCGCTTTTGCTTGCGCTGGCCGTCAATTGGGAAACCTATACGCAACTCTTCACAACCGGTCGGGCTGTGATATCGCCGAATCCTTTTGTGGTTGAGGCGCTGGTTTCCATCTTCAGCATTCTGAACACGCTGGTCGCAGTTACGTTTTTATCCTTTGCCTTCAGAACCTGCACCGGATGGTATCCTGCCGAGCCTCCCGGACAGACGGGGCAAAGCTAGAAAACGCCCGGGTTCACGAGTTGGCTTCGTATTCCAGGTCCGAGAAAAAGCGGTCGATAATTCTGCGCACCAGACGAGATACAGTGCTGCCGGTTTCCGATGAGAGTTCCTTCAGAGTGTCGTATTGCGTCGGGTGCAGTTCGATATCCCATGCCAGCCAGCTGCTGGACTCGTTTTCGCGCGTGGTCAGCCCGGACGCACCGCCTTTCAGGATCAGCTCACCAAGTCTGTGCCTGACGTGGGCCGGGGTCGGGGCATCCTGACCGGCTTCGGCGATTGTATCGCCGACGATCTTGCGGCTGGCTTCCGAGACCGAGACGTTCATTTCCTTCGCGAGCAGCTCTAAGAGCTCCGCCTGACTGGTATTAAGATTCACCCGGCTCGTTACCCAGCGCGGTGATCTATCTCGATCTCCTGATCGATCGTTATGCTGCAGACTTCTGCGCTGCGGACTGCTATGGCCTTGCGTCTGAGTTTGGGACCCATTGCGGCTCATACTCTCAACCGCGAAGATGGCAACAGCAGCGAAGATCACCAGAAGAGGGCCGGTGATCTCGGGCGTGTGGTTGACCACATAGGTTTGCGCGAACTCGATGCCTGCAACCCAGGCTGTGGCGGCCAAAAGGCTGATCCAGCCGCCCGCGCCCATACGCAGCAGCAGATATACGATGCTGCCGTATGCGAAGACCTTTTCGGCCGCGGATTGCGCATTGACGAACATGGACCCGCCCAGGAAGCCCTGAAACGGCAGCCAATTGAAGGCGATGGGCTCGACCCGAAGAATAAAGGGCGCCAGATCGCTCCAGGCGAGCGAGACGAGAAGGCAAAGAAGAAGAGGTAGTTCCACCTTGCGCAGGCGGCTGAAAACGGCCCAGTGAAGGATGATGGCAATGATCCCACCGGCGACGTTCGAGGGCGTAAGCACATTGAATACAATCAGGATTTCCAGACCGAAGGTCCCAAACACCAGCAGCGGCAGGAGGCGCCCCAGGCGTTTCCCGCGCAGTCCCAGGTCCATCAGGTAGCCCACCACCAGCCAGGCGACGGCGGTATAGGCAACACTGGGCAGGCTCAGGTTTCCAATTTCGAGCAACGGCTTGACGGAATCTTTGATCGACTGGAAATCGATGGAGGGGACAAAGGGGATCAGCCGGTACGCCATCCAGCTGCCGATCAGGATCCAGGGCACCAGTTGCAAGCCTGATGCCTGGTCAGCGGCCCGACGGATGAAATGCCGCGATGGAATGCCCAGGACAGCTCCGACGATGATCCCCAGCAGGTTCCAGATCACATCCTGAAGATTCTCGTCGCGCGTGGGCAGATAAAGCTGTGCGACCTGCAGCAAAAAGGCGAAAATTACACCGACAACGCACACGAAGATAAACTGCCGAATCACACCTCTTTGAGGGCCTGCCGCCAGGATCCCAAGGTATCCGAAGGGCAGAAAGAGCACGACATTGCCCAGGATGTCGCCACGGCTGGTTTCCCGGCAACAGGTATCGACAAAGGCCTGCCATGCTGCGGGATCAAGCGTTTGAAACTGAAAGTCGAAGGGGTAGATCGACCCATAGGCAGCAATCGCTGCAAACCCTAACCAAAGCTTATTCATATGCGGATATGCGACAAATCTATTCAAATGGAGCGAGGGTTTCCGTTGGACCGCGTGGCAGTGCGTTCCCAAAATCGCCTCTGTTTGTAATCCAATAATGCTAGCGCATTCTTACGGTGCCGCATTCGAATTTTTTAAAGGGCTGGAATTTATTCAGTTTCGCAGCCGTGGTAAGGCAGGCACCAGCGCAAAAAACCAGGTGCATAGCATGTCGTGACCCTCTAAAACCGAGCAATGAGCGTAGAAGTAAAAATCTGTGGCCTCTCGACACCTGAGACGATGGCTGCGGCGGTCGAGGCCGGTGCCGATTTCGTCGGCGCGGTCTTTTTTCCTGCGAGCCCACGTTCGGTAACGCCTGAGCAAGCCGGGGAGTTGCTGGCGCCCGTTGGCGCGCGGGCGATTAAAGTCGGCCTGCTTGTTGACGCTGATGATGCCCTGATCGAGGAGGTGCTGAATGCGGCGCCGCTTGATCTTCTGCAACTGCACGGAAATGAATCCGTCGAGCGAGTTGCTGCCATCCGGGCTGGTTTCGGGATTCCCGTCATGAAAGTGATCAAGATTCGTGGCGCGGAAGATGTCGCCCGGGTCGAGGATTTTATCGAGGTCTCGGACCGGATTCTCTTTGATGCGGCCCCGCCCGCGGACATGGAAAACCCCTTGCCCGGGGGCAATGCGGTCTCCTTTGACTGGACCTACCTCAAAGGTAAAACCTTCCCCAAACCCTGGATGCTGGCAGGTGGTCTGACGGTGGAAAACCTGCAGCGCGCGGTTGAGCTCTCGGGCGCCTCCATCCTCGATGTTTCCTCAGGGGTGGAGGATCGGCCGGGAGTGAAGAACCCGGATAAGATTCGGGCTTTCCTGCACCAGGCTAAAAGCCTCTAGCTTATCTTGCGGTAGCGGTGATTTTGCGGCAAAGTCCGCCGTCCTTTCGGTGTGACGCGCCCGCCTTCCGCACTCTTATTTGAGCTGGGGTTGGGTCGCTGGGATTGCACCGAATTCAAATGATTTCCGCCTTGCGCCTTGAGTTCCGGGGAAAGAATTCAGGCTGCGGGGCGTTCACGAGGCTGAAGTAAGAAAATGACAACGCCCAATTCCTATACCGAAGGGCCCGACGAGCGCGGCCATTTCGGCAATTTCGGTGGCCGATTTGTTGCCGAAACGCTGATGCCGCTGATCCTGGAGGTCGAAGAGGCCTACGACGCCGCTCAGAAAGACCCGAGCTATCAGGCTGATATCGATTATTACGCCAAGCACTATACCGGTCGTCCGAGCCCGCTGTACTTCGCGGAACGTCTGACCAAGGAATTCGGTGGCGCGAAGGTCTATTTTAAACGTGACGAGCTGAATCATACCGGTTCGCACAAGATCAACAATTGCCTGGGGCAGGTACTGCTGGCCAAGCGCATGGGCAAAACCCGGATAATTGCTGAAACCGGCGCCGGTCAGCACGGTGTGGCGGCAGCGACGGTTTGCGCGCTCTTTAATCTGCCCTGCATCGTTTACATGGGGGCAACCGACATCGCCCGGCAGGCTCCCAATGTCTTTCGCATGAAGCTTCTGGGCGCAGAGGTGGTTCCGGTAACCAGCGGCACCGGGACCCTCAAGGACGCCATGAACGACGCCTTGCGCGACTGGGTCGCCAATGTGGAATCCACCTTTTACATCATCGGCACCGCGGCGGGGCCACATCCCTACCCGGCCATGGTGCGTGATTTCCAGTCGGTTATTGGCCGTGAGGTACGCGAGCAGATGATGGAGGCCGAAGGCCGCCTTCCGGACAGCCTGGTTGCCTGTATCGGCGGCGGCTCCAACGCACTGGGACTCTTCCATCCTTTCCTGAATGATACGGATGTCCAGATCACCGGCGTCGAGGCGGCGGGGCACGGAATCCCAAGCGGGGAGCATGCGGCATCTCTGACCGGTGGCCGCCCGGGCGTGCTGCACGGCAACCGGACCTATCTGCTGCAGACCGACGACGGGCAGATCAAGGATGCGCATTCGATCTCCGCGGGTCTCGATTATCCCGGGATCGGGCCGGAGCATTCCTGGCTCAACGATATCGGGCGCGTACAGTACGTGTCGGCCACCGATACGGAAGCCCTGGAGTGTTTCCAGCTTTGCTCCCGTCTTGAAGGCATTATTCCGGCGCTTGAGCCATCCCATGCGCTTGCGCACGTGCGCAAGGTTGCACCCGACCTGCCGCGCGATCATCTTCTGGTCATGAACATGTGTGGGCGTGGCGACAAAGACGTCTTTACTGTCGCCGAAGCGCTCGGAGTAGAGATATGAGCGAGAGCCGTTTGGAGCGCCGTTTCGCGGTCTTGAAAGCAGAAGGCCGCGGCGGTCTGATCACCTTCACCACGGCCGGTGATCCCGATTATGATACGGCCTTCGAGATCCTGAAGCGCTTGCCAGAGGCCGGTGCCGACGTCATCGAGCTGGGCATGCCCTTCTCGGATCCCATGGCCGATGGCCCGGCGATCCAGGCTGCAGGTCTGCGGGCGCTGGATTCCGGGATGACCCTGCGTAAAACCCTAGAGATGGTGCGCAGCTTCAGGACGGACGACGATGTGACGCCGATCATCCTGATGGGCTATTACAATCCGATCTACTCTTACGGTGTCGACGCTTTCATCAAGGATGCGCTTGACGCTGGCGTGGATGGTCTGATCATCGTCGATCTTCCGCCTGAGGAAGACGATGAACTCTGTGAGCCTGCGGTTGCGGCCGGATTACACTTCATTCGCCTCGCGACGCCGACGACGGATGACTCCCGCATGCCCAAGGTTCTGACCAACACCAGCGGCTTTATCTACTACGTATCGATCATGGGCATCACGGGCACCAAGGCGGCCTCCGCCGATGCGGTCCGCGCCGCTGTGACGCGCCTGAAAAGCCACACCGATATTCCGGTTGCGGTCGGCTTTGGCATTCGCACGCCAGAGCAGGCCGCCGAGGTTGCCGCGGTCGCCGATGCGGCTGTTGTCGGAACTGCGATTGTGGATCGCGTAAAGGCCGGTCTCAACCCGGATGGACTCGCAGGGCCTGACCTGATCGACGGTGTCATCGATTATGTTGCTTCGCTTGCCCAAGGGGTTCGGAACGCTCGAAAGGGATAGCGGTTTGCGCTCCACGAGGGCAGGCCGTAAAAATTGCTTATATTCGCGAGAAACTGTTCGCCACGCTGGGCGAAATAGCCTAAGCACAGTCACTTGAGTATAGAAAACGAAACGCTATGAACTGGATTGCCAACTTCGTTCGCCCAAAGATCCGGGCTCTGGTCAACAAGCCGGACGTCCCTGATAACCTTTGGGAAAAATGCCCAAGCTGCGAGCAGATGGTTTTCCATCGCGAGTTGGAAGCAAATCAGCGCGTCTGCCCGCATTGCGGCCATCACCTTCGCATCAGTGCCAGAAAGCGTCTTGAAGGCTTGTTCGACGACAGCGTCTTCAAGGTCATCGAGCTGCCTGAGACACAAATCGATCCGCTCAAATTCCGCGACCGCAAGCGTTACACAGAGCGTCTGAAGGAAGCCCAGGCAAAGAACGAGGACAAGGAAGCGATCGTCGTCGCCCATGGCGAGATCGGCGGTTCCCGGGTTGTTGTTGCAGCTTTCAACTTCAGTTTCATGGGTGGCTCCATGGGAATGGCCGTCGGTGAAGGCCTTCTGGCTGCTGCCCGACTGGCGGTTTTGCAGAATGCCGCGCTTATCGTAGTTCCCGCATCGGGCGGCGCCCGCATGCAGGAGGGCATTCTCTCGCTGATGCAGATGCCCCGTTCCGTGATCGCGGTCGAGTTGGTCAAGGAGGCCGGGCTTCCCTACATCGTGCTGCTCAGCGACCCGACGACCGGCGGCGTTTCGGCTTCTTTCGCCATGCTCGGGGATATTGCCATTGCGGAGCCGGGCGCGACTATTGGTTTTGCCGGGAAACGCGTGATTGAGGAGACAATCCGCGAGACCCTGCCCGAGGGTTTCCAGCGCGCCGAGTACCTGCTCGACCATGGCATGGTCGACATGGTCGTGCCGCGGCAGGAACTGAAGGTGACGCTTGGCCGGATTTTGAATCTGCTCAGCGTAAAGACGCCTTCGGCTGAGATTGTGGCTTTGCCTGTTAACGAAGACAGCGCAGCAGACACAGACTCGTCCGACGCGGAAGCAACCCAGGATACAGCCGAGACCGGCAAGGAAGAGCCCGCCGATGGCAAGACGGAGTGACGCGGCCCTAGAGCGCCTGACCCGTCTTCATCCCAAGATCATCGACCTCTCCCTCGGACGGGTCGAAACACTGCTGGAGCGACTGGACCACCCGGAACAGAAGCTGCCGCCGGCAATTCACGTCGCGGGGACGAACGGCAAGGGCTCACTGATTTCCTATCTTCGCGCGATGCTGTCGCTGGGGGGAGATCCCGCTGGCGTCCCCAATCGTGTTCATGCCTACACCTCACCGCATCTGGTTCGTTTTCACGAGCGGATTGAGCTGGCGGGTAAGCTGATTGACGAAGATATGCTCGTCGCACTGCTTGAGGAGTGCGAGGAAGCCAATCTCGGCGAGTCCATCACCTACTTCGAGATCACGACGGTTGCCGCCTTCCTGGCGTTCGCACGGACACCGGCGGATGTCCTGTTGCTCGAAACCGGCCTTGGCGGACGCCTGGATGCGACCAATGTTCTGGAGCGCCCGCGGCTGACGGCCATCACGCCGATCTCGATCGACCATGTTCAGTTTCTGGGCAATGAGAAAGAGACGATCGCGGCAGAGAAGGCGGGCATTCTGAAGGCGGGTGTGCCCTGTGTGATTGCGCCGCAGGAACCCTCTGTCATGGCCGTCTTCGAAGCCCGGGCGGCAGAACTCGGCGTCCCCCTCTATCGTGGAGGCATCGACTGGCAGGTTGACGCCCTGGACGAAGGCTTCCGCTTCACCGGGCGCAACGGCAGCGTTCTCTATCCGAAGCCGGCTCTGCCCGGCGCGCATCAGATCGTCAACGCGGCGCTGGCAGTGGCCTGTGCCGAGCTCCTGGACGAATTCCAACCGAAGATTGCCCGGGGCATTGCGACGGCCGTCTGGCCTGCGCGTTTGCAGCGTCTGACCAAGGGACCACTTCTCGATCTGCTGGGTATCGAGCCTGATGGTGGCGACGGCGCTGACCGGCGGTGGGAACTTTGGATCGATGGCGGTCACAATGCTGCCGCAGGCGAAGCTCTCGCGGAGGTTATCGCCGAGTGGGACGACCGCCCCGTTCATCTGATCTACGGTATGTTGAACACCAAAGTGGCCGAAGACTTCGTGCGGCCGATTGCCGAGAAGGCCGCCAGCCTCCATGCGGTCGCCATTCCGGACTCTGCGGCGTCGCTCAGCGCGGACGAAGCCCAATCACATGCTGAATCACAGGGCTTCGCCGCGACTTCAAGCCCTTCTGTCGAGGCGGCAATTTCCGACATCAACGCGCGTTTCCCCGGCGGCCGGATCCTGGTGTGCGGCTCGCTGTACCTTGCCGGGCATATCCTGACGGACAACGCTTAGACCGGATCATATTGGTAGAGCAGATTCACAGGGACGACAGATCGCCTGTGGCGATTCTATCTAATCCTGCTCTGCTCTAGCGCGTTCTGATCCGATGATGCTTCGATCCAGGGGTCGGTGTAGTCGGCTGATCGCACGCAAAAAAACACCTCCGTTGTGCTCAGCGGAGGTGTTTCTATTTGGAAGGATAGGTAGGCGCTAGGTCAGATGACCTCTTCAACCCATTCCATGAGCTGATTCTTCGCGACCATGCCGATCTTTGTCGCGGAGACCTGTCCGTCTTTGAACAGCATGAGTGTCGGGATACCGCGTACGCCGTATTTTTGCGGGGTCATCGGATTGTCGTCGATGTTCATCTTTGCGACAGTCAGACGACCGCCCATTTCCTGAGCGATTTCTTCAAGCGCAGGCGCGATCATCTTGCACGGACCGCACCATTCGGCCCAGAAATCCACCAGAACGGGTCCATCCGCCTTGATAACATCGAGTTCGAAGGAAGAATCACTGACGGGACTGGTACTCATTGTAACCTCTATGACCTGTTGTGAGCGGCAGACCAAGGTCCACTGCGCTAGCATATTGCAAATGTAGGGAGCGGGGGGGCACGCCGTCAAGGTGCGTGATCCGCAAGCAGAGCATCGCTGAGATGCATGAGACGCGGGCCGTCGGTCCAGAGCAACAGGCTTTCAATCTCCTTGTTCGGATAGATCTGCCTGAGGACAGTTTGGTAAGATGCCATTTGCTTCAGATAGATAGCCGGGACTGCCTTCGGGTCGAGAGGTGGTGGTCGATTGGTTTTATAGTCGATAATCCATACTTTTTCATCTGTAACGAGTAGACGGTCGACTTGCCCCGAAATAACTTCCGCAGACCGGTATGCGCCTGATTTCCGGCTTTCCGGAATCACACCGACCACGGGGACTTCAGCTTGACTGCCCGGCCCGAAGAGGGCGCTAAAACGGGAATCTTCAATCACATCAAGTGTTTCAGTGAGGATTTCCGCCTGTTGTTCATCGGTGAGACCATGGAGCGTACGCGCCAGAAAACGCCGTCCTGCATCGTTCCGTTGATCGAACGGCAGCTCGGGCAGGGTTTGCAGCAAGCGATGAATCAGGCGGCCCCGGCGGAATTGTTTACCCCGGTCGCCACCCAGAGGCGAGCGCACGGCGGGTTCCGGCTCGGATGGGCGGGAGGGCGCCAGAGGTCGTGGCGGTGAGGGTTCGGCGGGTGGCTGCGCCTGTGCCCAGGTCGGCAATCTTGCTGGGCCGCGACGCACTCCGGCAAGGCTTCTTCCGCTCTCTGTCGCCGCCGCCTGGGGACTGTCCAGGCGCCAGCCGGTGCCGGACCAGCCCTCGGCAATGTTGGTCGAGAAATCGTACTCAATTTCCTCTGCCAGGGGTGCGATTCCCGACTGCACCAGATTGTACCAGCAGTCGTCAGGCGGCGTGCGTCTCTTGTCGTTCCAGCCGCACAGCAACAGCCGGTCCTCGGCCCGGGTCATCGCCACATAGAGCAGGCGTTTGTACTCGCGGGCGTTGGCTTGAGCGATAGCGCGTCTGGCCGAAGACTCTGCAAGGCCGGCGAAGTCCTGGCCCATGGACCAGATCGGCAGATCCCCCTCCGTCTTGAGCCAGATGAGACCGCGGTGCGGCAATGGACCCTGCAAAGTATCCGGCAGAAACACGACAGGTGCCTGCAGGCCTTTCGAACCATGCACCGTCATTACACGGACCGCGCCGCCGCCATGCTCCATATCGCGTTTGATTTCCTGCTCACCCCGTTCGAGCCAATGCAGAAATCCCTCCAGCGTCGGCGTCTGTTCCCGTTCGAAATTGAGCGCAAGGTTCAGGAATTCATCGATCGGGTCGTTGGCGTCGGGTCCCAGCCGGGCCACCAGTGCCTTTCGGCCTCCTCTGGGACCCAGGATTTCCGCAAAGAGCTCAAAGGGGCGGACGGTTTCGGCGCGTGTCAGCAGTGTTTTAAGACTGTCATGGGCGGTCTGGAACGCGGATTTGTCTGCGGCGCGCAAAGCGAGTGTCGACCAGAGCGAGCCCGACCGGCCGTGGGCGAGCTCAAAGAGCTGATCCTCGTCTAGATCGATCAACGGTCCCTTAAGGACCGTTGCCAGGGTCAGATCATCATCCGGTAACAGCAAGACCCGGCCCAGCGCAATCAGATCCATCACTGCAAGCTGATCTGTCAGAACCATACGGTCGACACCGGCGACCGGCACCTGAAGGGTTTTAAGCTCGCGCACCAATTCTTCGACAAAGTCGTTCCGGCGGCGCACCAGCACCAGCAGATCGCCCGGATCCATGCGACGGTTCTTCGAAGCCAGCCAGGATTCCGGATCGTCGGCTCCTGCTTTGGAGAGTGTCCAGTGGTGGATCTTGTGGGCGACCAGACGCGCAAGTCTGCTGCGGGGCGAATCAACGCGCTGTCCGGCGACCGGAAGCTCCCACGGCTCGGGCTGAGCTTCTTCCTGGGGATCGACGGGGGGCCAGATGTCAACACGTCCACCCTGCCCCACGCGTGCCGGCAGATGCTCGATCAGTTCCTCGCCGAAGCGCACACCATCGAAAGCTTCGGGTTGCGCAAAAACCTCGTCCACCGCGCGCAGAACGGCAGAGGTGGAGCGGAATGAAACATCCAGGCCAACCTCATCCCACCTATGCCCTGCGGCCAGGACCCGTTTTGCGAAGTAGCCGCGCATCGCTTCGAAAGCGGCCGGGTCGGCACGCTGAAAACTATAGATCGACTGCTTTGCATCCCCGACGACGAACAGCGTCCGGTGGTCTTCGCGTGCGCTCTCACCCTGAAAAAACTCGTCGGCCAGCGTCCGGATGACCGACCATTGGTCGGGGTTTGTGTCCTGTGCCTCATCGACCAGGATATGATCGAGACCGCCATCCAGTTTGAAGAGCACCCAGGGGGCGACTTCAGGCCGCTGCAGCAGATCGCGTGTCCGGAAGATCAGGTCGTCGTAATCGAGTAATGCCCGGTTCGATTTCAGATCTTCGTAGAGCTTCAACATCTCCGCCCCGAGCCGCAGCAACGCCACCGATTTGTGGGCAACCGCCAGGGCATCGAGCTTTATCTGAATCTGGAGAACCCGTAACGCCTCGACTTCCAGAACAGGCAATGCGCTGGGGACCGCCGCCGCCGCGCCCTTGGTCAGCAGGCGTTTCGCAACCTCCCGCTTTTTGGTGGTGAAGATTGATGCGTAGGCGTCAAAGCCGATGATTCGGTCTTCGAGGTCTCCCGCAAGCCAGGCCGCGAGGGTTTCCCCTTTTGCAATGTCGGTCTTCGAGCCAGCGGAGAAGGCGTCGCAGGCAAGGCGCAGGCCAATAAGATCCAGCGCGCTGTCCTCCAGCGCCCGGGAGAGCAGGTCTTGCGCCGTTTCGGTTTCGTCGACACCGAGGCAATTGTAAATCGCCGAAATCAGGCCCTCGAGCCCGCCATGTTGCTGCAGGCTTTGCCGGAGCCGTCCACGCGCCATGATCAGTTCCGCGATCAGGTCGCCGAAACCCTGTTCCTGTGCGTGGGTTGCGATTTCCGTCAGGGCGAGGCCGAGCGAATCTTGAGGATTCTGCCCGGCTTTGGTGAGGATAACCTCGCGTGCCTGGAGCAGGAGCTCCTCTGCAGAGCGGTCGTCCAGCACCTGAAAGTGGGGTGCGACACCTGCTTCCAGCGGAAAGCGCCCGAGAAGCGACTGGCAGAAGGAGTGAATGGTCAGAATCTTCATGCCGCCCGGCGCATCAAGGACGCGGGCGAAGAGCTGCCTTGCGGTGTCGATCAGGCTGTCGTCCGGCGCCTGACCTGTCAGAGATTGCAGTTCTCCGGCTAAAGCCGTTTCCTCCAGTGTCGCCCAGCGCGCCAGACGCAGGGCCAGACGGTTGGACATCTCGGCGGCTGCAGCCTTTGTGAAGGTCAGACAAAGAATGCGCGGTGGCAGTGTGCCTTCAAGCAGCAGGCTGAGAACCCGGTCGGTCAGCACTTTGGTCTTGCCGGTGCCGGCAGACGCAGCGACCCAGACCGAGGACGTAGGGGACGCCGCACGGCGCTGCGCGAGTGACGCAGTCTGCTTGATGGCATCGCTCTGTTGCGAGATGCCGACGTTAAAGAGGTCTCTCGTGTCCGAAGAGGCCATCAGTCCGCGCCCCCTTCACCGGTTGTCCATTCCTTGATGCGCGCGAGATGGGCGTAGTCGTTGAAGCGCAGTCGCCGGTCATGGCGCGGTTGGGCAGGATAGGAGGTTTCGGGATTGTCGAAGCGCGCAATCAGGCTTGTCAGACCCGTTATTGCTGCTTCCGCTGACACCGCCGCCGCCTGTTTCAACGGTTTTTTCTCGCCTGCAATGGTGCCGCCGGTCAGGCGCCAGTAACTCAAGTGGCTGACGTCACCGCGCAGATCACCAAAAGCGCCTGCATTGAACATGGCGGCTTCCAGGGGTAGTTGCGGTGCGTATCCCATTTCGACTTCGGGATCCGTTGGCATCCGGCCGGTCTTGTAGTCCAGAATCGCGAAGCTGCCGTCCCGCAGGGCGTCGATGCGATCGGCCTTTGCTGTCAATTCAAAGGGCCCGCCCGGTGCGCTCAGGACGAGCCGGCCCGTCTGTTCCGCAAGGGATTTCAGAGTCTCTTCCCGCCAGGCGGTTTCGGCGGTGGCGAACCATTCCGCGATCCTCAGGAACCGGGGCCACCAGAACGCCCGCAGACCGGGCCGCACGGCGGCGCGTTCAAAGACCTCGGTCCCGATTTCCAGTAACTTTGCTTCCGGGTCGGCGGGCAGGCGGTCTGGATAATCCTTGAGGAAGAGTTCCAGGATTTCGTGGATAATGGTGCCCTTCTCCGCGCCGCCGGGATCGGCATCGATCGGGTCCAGGGGACGCAGGCGCAGGATCTCCCGCGCATAGAGCGCGTAGGGATCGCGCCGCCAGGTCTCGATCCGCGTAACCGAAAGCCGTCGGGGTCGCGCTGCCAGGGGCGGCTGAGGTGACGGTGGTTTGCCTCGAGACGTGCGCTCCGGCTTGTCCAGCATCTCGGCCCAGGAGAGCCAGTCGGGTGCTTCGCTGGCCAAGGCTTCCGAAATGCCCAAGCCCTGTAACAGGGCATCCAGCCGTAACAGCCACCGCGATGGTACGGTCGGCGTTCCGTCAACGCGTGTGGCGCGGGTAATGTAGACACGCGGGGCCGACGCCGCCTGAGCGAAGTCGTGGGCAGAGAGACCGATCCGGCGTTCCGGGGACGGCAGATTGAAGTCCGCGCGCATCGGGCGGCTGAGCCAGGGTCCTGAATCGACCTCGATGGGCCAGGTCCCTTCGTTCAAGCCCCCGAGGATCATGACGTCCGGATGCAGCAGACGGGCTTCCAGCGGTCCCAGGATCGAAAGCCGGGGGTGGCTGTTAAAGGACTGACGTACGACCCGGCCTTCCAGCAGGCTGCTCAACAGGGCCGGATAGCGCCAGCGGGAGATCGTTGGGAGGCTGCCGGCGGCGTCGCGCAATTCATCGACAAAATTCGCCAATGCCGTGCCCGCATCGCCGAGCCATATCCGTTCCGCACCGCTTTGATCGTCGCTGGCGGCAAGGGCTTCCATAAAGGCGACGTGGGCATCAATCACGCTCTCGAAGCTGGCCGCCGTCTCCAGGCTTTCTTCAAAGTCAGCCGCTGTCGCGGCGAGCCATTCGACGAGGCTCCGGCACGCCGCTTTTTCCTGGTCCCGGTCCGCATTGCCGCTTTCCTCGTTCAGGCTGGCCAGAAGTCCGTCAAAACCGGGTGCGGGCCGCACGCCGCGCCAAACAAGCTTTTCCATCTGACGCAGAGAGCCTAGATAGCTCTCCCGGCTCTGACCTCCCGACGCCATGGGATGTTTTAGCGCTGCCAGGGACGCCAGGGGCTCCAGGGCACCGGCAATCATTTCGGCGGTCAGCCGGAAGAAACTCCCGACGAGTGAGGTGGCGAGCGGCTGACCCGCGGAATCGTCAACGGCGAGACCCCAACGGCCAAGCTCGGTTGCCACCCGTCTCGCCAGCGCCCGGTCCGGCGTTACCAGGGCCGCGCGCCGACCGTCTTCTTCCAGGGTCTCGCGCATCAGCAGGGCGATGACCATCGCTTCTTCTGACGCGCCGGGACAGTCGATGCGCTGCAGCGGTTCCAGCGCGCTGCGGACTTCCTCGGGGGGCATGGCTTCGATCGCATCCAGCCATTGCGGTGTGACGGCCGCCGGCAAAAGGGCCGTGGAGAGCAGTTTCGCGCGTTGCCGGGTGGCTATATCGTCCTCAACCTCGCTCCATGCCTCGACATCGGCGCGTTCGACCTCCAGCCGTGCGAGCAGATGATGCAGGCCGAACTGCGGGTGGCTCGGATCTTCGCCGATGGCTTGCCAGGCGCTGTCCGTTGCCAGCAGATCTGCGCCCGGCAGAACCACGTAGCCTTGCGGCAGGGTTGAGATCACCTTGATGAGTTTTGCCGTGGCCGGGATCGAACCGGTCGAACCGGCGACCACGATGGGATCTTCAGGTGGAGACTCCTGCCAGGCTTTCGACTGTGCTTCCAGCAGCAGACGCCGCCGCTCGGCTATTCCGACACAGCCTGCCTCGGCCTGTATTGCGGGCCACTGGGCCGAGAGGATCTCCAGGAAGTCGAGGGTGATCTGCCAGTGGCTGGCATATTCCTGAGGGACCAGGTTTTTCAGATCCTGCAGGTCGAGCCCCTCGGTTTCGACCTGATCCAGCAGGCTGGCCAGCTCGGCGGCCAGACGCACGGCCTGATCCTCGCTCGGCGCGTCGACCCCGTCTCCCGCCGCGGCAACTTCCCCCCACTTCATGATGAGGCGGGCCAAAAGCAACTGCCTGCGCAGGGGCGGGATTGCCGGGGGGATCTCTGTTTCTGCGTTGGCCTCGACCAGTACGTCGCCGCTGGTCAGTTCCAGTTCGTCCGCATCCAGATCGCCCAGCGGCAGCAGTCGCGGCAGGAGAAGTGCGCGGGCCTGAGAAACCCGCAGAAAAGCTTCCTGAAGAACCCGGCAGGCACGCCTGTTGGGCAGGAGAATTTTGACCCTGGCAAGAACCAGCGGGTCGTGTCCCCAACGCCGGATGACGCCGTCCGCCAGGGCATCGGCAAAGGCAACGCCCGCGGGGATGTTCAGAACCTTGGGTTCGGTCGCGCTCATCCGGCTTGCGGGATCATTGTGAGGCCGCCTTTTGCGTCAGGTTTGTACCGAGGTGAAGGAAAGCTCTTCCAGCGCCCATTCGGTCTCGCGCAGCTGTTCCGGCGTGCCGATGTGGAACCACTCGCCGTCATGACGGATGCCGAAAAGGCGCTCCTTCTCGATGGCGCGATCATACAGCAGATTGAGCGAAAAGGGGCCATCGGGCGCGTCTTCGAAAAATCTGGGATGCAGGATCTGAATCCCGGCGTAAATGAAGGGGGCCACGCCCCGTTCCTTGCGCCGCGAAATGCGTCCATCCGCATCCATATGAAAATCGCCGACACCATCATATCCGAAGGCATAGACCGTTGGGTGCAGCAGCAGAAGCCCGTCCATCTCGCCTTCGTTCCAATGATCGGCCAGGCGTTCTAGCGCTGATGAATAACCGTCGAGCCAACAGACATCGCCGTTGGTCACAAAGAAGGGGTCTTTGCCCAGAAGCGGCAGCGCCTTCTTCACCCCGCCGCCGGTTTCCAGCAGTTCCTCCTCACGGGAGTAGACGACTCTGGGGGACGCCCGCCCTTCAAGATGCGTGACGATCTGCTCGCCCAGATAATGCAGATTGATCACCACTTCCTCGATCCCTGCGGCCTCGACGCGATCCAGGATGGTATCCAGCATGGCCCGTCCGGAGACTTCGACCAGGGGTTTGGGCAGGTTCTCGGTCAGCATCTTCATGCGCGTCCCCAGGCCTGCCGCCAGCACCATGGCCCGTTTTGGGATCTCGGTCGTCATTCATGTCCTCCATTGCCCTGGGCATCGCTGTCGCCGGGCACGATACGCCGCTCCGCCGGAATGGTTTCGTCGAACCAGGCGCGCAGCTCCTGCAACGCGGGATGTTCGAGGGCCTCTTCGATGAGGCGCCATGTCCGGGGAATGTATTTAAGATAGGTGGGTTTTCCGTCACGGATCAGCAGTCGGGTGAAGTTTCCGAGGATCTTCACATTGCGCTGTGCCGACATGACGGCAAATGATTTGGTGAAAGCCTCTTCCGGGAGTTCCGGAAAGGCGGCGAGGTAACGGGCAAGCGCGTCCTGTGCGACGGCGGGCGTTACATCGCGCCGCACATCGCAGACCAGCGACATAAGATCATAGGTCAGAGGGCCGGTAACCGCGTCCTGGAAATCGAGCAGCCCGCAAGCGGCAATATCCTCGCGTTCCGCCAGTACCATCAGATTGTCGACGTGATAGTCGCGCAGCACCAGACTGTCCGGAACTGCGCGGGCCCCGGGCAGAACCGCCTGCCAGAGCGCGCGGAACTCCGCATCAAGCGCCTTGGCCTGCTCCGGGCCGACGATCTCCGGAAGGTACCACTCTGAAAAGCGTCCGACCTCTTCGAGCAAGATTTCGTCGGAATAGGAAGGGATCGCGATTTCGGAACCAGGTGCCGCTTGGCCGTCCCAGCGTTTATGAAGCGCGATCAGGGTGTCGATTGCCAGCCGGTAAAGTCCGGTTTCATCCTGACCATCGGCCAGTTCGTTGGTAAAGGTCCGGTCCCCGAAATCCTCCAGAAGCAGGAAACCCCGTTCCAGATCCACTGCCAGAAACGCCGGTGTGCTGAAGCCAAGACCGCTCAGGAGCCTGCCGATATCGTGAAAGGGTGCGACCTTTTCCCGCGGTGGCGGCGCGTCCATTAACATGGCAGCGTCCCCGTCTCGGTTCAGGCGGATGTAGCGGCGGCTGGAGGCATCGCCTTTTAAAGCTTGCCGTCGGGCACGCTGCCATCCCGCCTGTTCGAGGAAATTATCAATCTGATGGTCCCGCTCGCTCATCCGCTTTGATCTCCCTGCAGCGCTGCGAGGCCGTCGGATCGGCTGGTCCAGGATCCATAAGCTGTCAAAGCTGCAGTGCGGGCTTCCGGCGTCGATCCGAACCCGAGGTTTATCTCAAGCCGGTCGGCGGGCAGCAGGTTCCCCAAACGGCCTGGCCACTCGATCAGCGAGATGCCGTCCGAAAAGGCCTCTTCAATTCCAAGCTCGTAGGCTTCTTCTGCCTGTTCAAGACGATAGAGGTCGAAGTGCCAAACGGTCGCCGGTACGCGCTCATAGAGTTGGACCAGGGTGAAGGTCGGGCTGGGCACTTCCTCGGGTCCGGTTTCAGCAGTATCGGCGACCTCCCGCGGGAGGGCATTGATAAAGGCCCGGGCAAAACTCGTCTTGCCGGCGCCAAGGTCGCCAAAGAGGGCGAGGACGTCGCCAGACTGTACCAGTGTGCTCAGCGCGCGTGCCAGCGACGCAGTCGCTTTTTCATTGGCGAGCGCTACGGTTACTGAGGCTTGGTTGGTGTCGAGAGGTCTCATGATAGGAGAGGTTTTAACCGCCGGACCCCCGACCGGCAACAAGGGAGTGGCCATGTGCGAAGCCAATCTTACATCCGCCCTGACCTCACCCGGCGTTAACCGGGCTCGGGCAGATCGTCTGTCTTTGGCGGCAGGGTTTCCAGGGTGGCTGTCGCGGTGCTCGGATCGATTGGAATGTGACAGGTGACCGAGGTTCCCTGACCTTCCACGGACTCGAGTTCGACCCAGCCGCCATGCATTTCGACCAGGCTTTTCACTAGTGAAAGTCCCAGACCCGCGCCGGACTGGCGGGCCTGTGTGCTGCCGGTCTCGAACTTCCCGAACACACGCGCCTGATCGTCGCCGGGGATACCTGCGCCGGTATCCGTCACCTTCAGACAGATCATGTTGTCGGCACGCTCTGCGCCCAGGGTGACCGACCCGCCCTGCGGGGTAAATTTGATGGCGTTGGAAAGCAGGTTGAAAAGAGCCTGCTTGAGGCGCCGTTCATCGACCAGGGCGGTGCCGGTATCCTCCGGGCATTCCAGCTTAAGACGGATGTCCCGGTTGAGGGCGCGTTCATGACCCAGGGTCTCAATAGTTTCAAGCAGTCCCAGGATGGAGGTTTCCGTGCGCTCCAGGTGCAGATAGCCGGCTTCAATTGAGGCCAGATCCAGAATATCGTTGATCAGCGTCATCAGGCGCTGGGATGATTCGACAATCGCATGACTATATTCGAGCTGCCGCTCGTTCAGGCTGCCGAAGAACTGATTTTCCAGGATCTCGGCAAAGCCGACGATAGCGTTCAGAGGCGTCCGCAGTTCGTAGGAGATATTGGCGATGAACTCGGACTTCAGTCGATCCGCTGTCTCCAGTGCCTCGTTGCGTTCAAGCAGGGCGCGCTCGACGTTGATCGAGTCAGTGACATCCAGGAAAGTATAGAGCGACGCGCCGTCCGGCAGCGGCACCTGAGCCCAATCGACGATAGATCCGTCGGCACGTTCGAAGCGTCCGCTCATGGATTCGGCTTCGGTTGCCTGTGCCACCATCGTTTCGAGAATTTCCGGCCATTCTTCTACGGAAACATCGAAGAAATCGCGCATGCGGTCGATCACCTGCCGGGCGTGCGGCTCGCTGGAGAGCAGATCGAGGGGCAGGTTCCAAATCCGTGCAAAGGCCGGGTTGGAGAGTTTCAGGCGGCCATCCGCGCCGTAGACCGCAACACCTTCGTAGAGATTGTCCAGGGTCTCGCGCTGAACCTCGATCAGGGTGTTGTACGAGCGTTCCAGCGTCAGCCGGTCGGTGACATCTTCGTAGGTCATGAGCACGCCACCGAAAGGATGCGGTGTTGCGACCATCCGAAGGGTGTTCCCGTCGGGCAGGTGTTGCAGTTCCTCCAGGGGTTCGATCATGGTGCGGAATTCGCGCAGACGCTGTTGCTTGAACTCAGGGTAGTTGGCGTACTCCGGCTGCCGGCGCGCGTCCCTGGCGGCGTCCAGGATATCGCTCATATCGGGCCCGCTGTTCAGGAAGCTCTCGTCGATCTGCCAAAGCGCTGCATAGGCGGAGTTGAAGAACTTTAGGCGCATATCGGGACCCAGGATCGCGATCGCTGTTCCAAGATTCTCGAGCACGGTCGCCTGTGCCTCGATGTGCCGGGTCAGTTCGATCTGCAGATCTTCGCGGGTGGTGTCGTCGAAGGCATATCCGATCAGGCGGCCGTCCCTCAGCGGTCGTTCGTTGACCTGGTAGAGGCGCCGCGCGCCGCCGACAACAATATGATGTGCCTCCGTTTCCTGCTTGCCGCTCTCCTTGGCGCGCTGGGCGATTGTCTGACCGATGCGCCCCTGCGACTGGCCCAGAAGTTCGAGGCTTTCCGCGACGGCGTTTTCGGCTTTTGTATCCAGGGCGGCGGCGTAGGCCGCGTTGCAGTAGGTGAGATTAAGCTCGCTGTCACGCCGCCAGATCGGTATCTGAAGCGCGTCGAGAATCGTACTGAGATCTTCCGTTTCCCGCATGGCGCTGTTCAGAACGCTTTGTTGCGCGGAAACATCCCGGAACCAGATGCTGTCTGCGACGGCATGACCATCGTTCGCTTTCGAGCGAATGCCCAGCGCTTCGTATACCCGTCCGCCTTCCCGGTGCCGCAGACTGAGGATGAAGCTCTCGCCTGATGTTCTCATGGCCTTTTCAGCTTCGATAAGCTGTAAGGCGTCCTGATCCACGAAGATCTCACAGACTTCTTCAAGGCTTGTGGCGTTCTCGACCCCGGCCCCGAGCACCGCGGCGAGGTTGCCGCTGCGGTTGAGGCGTGCGGTTTCGTGATGATAGGCCAGACAGGCAAACGGCGCGGATGAGAGCACGCTGCCCAGTACCCGGGCCTGCTTCGTCCCCTCCACGATCGCCGTTTCGGCGTCGAGCCAGCGCTTGCGATAGACAAAAGCCATCAGGGCAGCGCCTGCGATACCGAGCGCCGCAAACAAGAGTCCCGGTAGATACACCGGCAGTCCGGCCAAGTTGTCTTCCCCCCAACCAACCGGATCGAATCCATTGCCTCACGGACCCGATCAGATAACACTCCAGAGCACTCTTGCGCTCTTACCGATTGAACATAATCCATTCAGTAGAGGTTGCCGACGGTGCCGGTAAACCACCTCTATTCGGATTCATGCTATGAGTCTAAGGGTTTACACGCTCCGCGACAAGCGGTCGAGCGTTCCAGTGCACCGCAAATGAAACGGGGAGGCCTAAAAAGACCTCCCCGTGGATCGCTTTGGCTGTCTTCACGCGGTTTGTACGACCGCGCTCAGCCCTATCAGTGACGTATTTAGTAGCGATATGTCTCTGGCTTGAACGGACCTTCCGAACCGACACCGATGTACTCGGACTGCTTGTCGGAGAGCTTGGTCAGCGTAGCACCGACCTTGGCCAGATGCAGTTCAGCGACTTTTTCGTCCAGTTTCTTAGGCAGAACATAGACTTCGTTGTCGTACTTGGCGTGGTTCTGCCAGAGCTCGATCTGTGCGAGCACCTGGTTGGAGAAGCTGGCGCTCATTACAAAGCTCGGGTGGCCCGTAGCGCAACCCAGATTCACGAGGCGGCCTTCCGCTAGGACGATGATCTTCTTGCCGTCAGGGAATTCGATCTGATCGACCTGCGGCTTGATGTTGTCCCACTTGTAGTTCCGAAGAGCCTCGATCTGGATCTCGGAGTCAAAGTGACCGATGTTGCAGACGATCGCACGGTCTTTCATGGCGGCCATGTGATCGGTGGTGATGACATCGACGTTGCCCGTGGCGGTGACGAAGAGATCACCGTACTTGCAGGCGTCGTCCATGGTGACCACTTCGTAGCCCTCCATAGCCGCCTGAAGCGCGCAGATCGGATCGACTTCGGTGACGGCAACCCGGCAACCGGCATTGCGCAGCGAGGCGGCAGAACCCTTCCCGACATCGCCGAAACCGGCGACCACGGCGACCTTGCCGGCCATCATGACGTCGGTGGCCCGGCGGATGCCGTCGACCAGACTCTCGCGGCAACCGTAGACGTTGTCGAACTTGGACTTGGTGACCGAGTCGTTGACGTTGATGGCGGGAACCTTGAGCGTGCCCTTCTTGGCCATCTCGTAGAGACGCAGAACGCCCGTGGTGGTTTCTTCCGAGAGACCGCGAACATCATCCAGCAGTTCAGGATACTTTTCGTGCATGATCGCGGTGGCGTCGCCGCCATCGTCGAGGATCATATTCGGCTTCCAGCCATCGGGTCCGGTCAGGGTCTGTTCGATGCACCACCAGAACTCTTCTTCGGTTTCGCCCTTCCAGGCAAAGACGGGAATTTCAGCGGCGGCGATTGCGGCTGCGGCCTGATCCTGCGTCGAGAAGATGTTGCAGGAAGACCAACGCACAGATGCACCCAGGGCCGTCAGCGTTTCGATCAGCACGGCGGTTTGAATGGTCATGTGCAGGCAGCCGACGATCCGTGCGCCCTTGAGCGGAAGGCTGTCGCCATACTCGCTGCGCAGAGCCATCAGGCCGGGCATTTCAGTTTCGGCGATTTCGATCTCTTTGCGGCCCCAATCGGCCTTCGACATGTCGGCGACTTTATAGTCTGAAAACTCGACCATTAATTTTTTCTCCGGAAAGCTGCGCCGGGGGCGCGAAAACGAGTGGGTGACGATGATTGACGCTGATGTAACAGCGAAAACCTGCGGCTTCAAGGCTTCAGGCTGTGATCTATCACGGCTGTTCTATCACGGCGTTCTAATTTGAATGCCTTAAGAATTCATGTCCATGCGCGCGAACGACATTTTGCTTGTCTCTGCGCGCCTTTTGCCACTTCAATCAGATGGTGATTAGCAGAGTTAATGGCTCTCGTTGAAGTCGTCGAGAAGCGCGGCAATGCGCCCGGAATCATGCTGATCCATGATCGCCATCGCCCGGTGACTGGCGGCACGCATATCAATCTTGAGAAGCCGTTTTTTGACCCGGGGCAAGCCTGTCGCGGACATGGAGAGATCACGCACTCCGAGTCCGAGAAGCAACGCGGTGTATCTTGGGTCGCCGGCCATTTCGCCGCAAACGGATATCGGGATTCGCGCCCGGAGGGCGGCACCAACGGAAAACTGAATCAGTCGCAAAACGGCGGGATGCAACGGGTTATAGAGATGGGCGACCTGCTCTTCGCTGCGGTCGATGGCCAGGGTGTACATGGTCAGGTCATTGGTGCCGATGGCAAAGAAGTCAGCGACCTGCGCCAATGCATCGGCGGCAAGTGCTGCGCCGGGTATTTCGATCATAGCGCCAACCGGCGGGACCGGGTCGGCGATCTTGATGTTCTGATCGCTGAGCTTTCTGACCACCGATCCCAGGACTTTCTTGACCTCTTTGACTTCGTTGACGCTCGAGATCATGGGCAGGAGAATACGGACCGGCCCATGGGCCCCGGCCCGAAGGATGGCTGAGAGCTGGGTTTCCAGGAGAGAAATTTCTTTGAGAGACAAGCGGATGGCCCGCAGGCCCAGGGCAGGATTAAGGCCATTGCCCGCATAATTACCCAGGGAGGGCGCCAGTTTTTCGCCGCCCACGTCCAGAGTGCGGATCGTGACCGTATGCCCGTCCATGCCCTCGACGATGGTGCGCAGGCTTTCGTACTGCTCTTCTTCGCTGGGCAGGTCGTCGCGGTTCATGAACATGAATTCCGTGCGCAGCAGACCCACACCCTGCGCTCCCACGGCAACGGCCTGCACCAGATCGCGCGGTAGCTCGAGGTTTGCCTGCAGGCTAATCGCCTCACCGTCTCTGGTGGCGGCATCCACGTCCCGCAAAAGCGCGAGAGACCGGCTTTCCCGCTCGAGTGCCCTGCGCCGGAGCTTGTAATCCGAGAGTCGCTTCGCTGTTGGATTGACGATGACCCGGCCGTTGCTGCCGTCAACAAGGACAGTGTCTCCTGTTGTGATACCGGCAAAGAGGCCGGTCACGCCCAGCACAGCAGGAATGCCGAGCGAGCGGGCCATGATTGCCGTATGGCCCTCAGCTCCACCCAGGTCCGTCGCAAATCCGCCAATCAGTTTCGGGTCCATCAGGGCCGTGTCGGCCGGTGTGATCTCTTCGGCGATAACGATGCTGCCGGGCGTAAGGTGGTCAAATCCGCCGTATTCGGTCTTGGTCAGGTTTCGCACGATCCGCAGTCCGACTTCGCGGACTTCCTGCGCCCGGGCGCGCAGATAGGAATCGTCCATTTCCGCGAAGTTCTTCGAAATCTCGCCGATCTCGGCCATCACCGAAGCTTCGGCGTTCAGCATTTCGCGCCGTATTCGCTGCTCGACTGCGCCGAGCAGGCTGTTGCTCCTGAGCATTTGCAGATGAGCGTCCAGCAGATATCCGAGTTCTTCCGCGGCGGCACCATGATAGCTCTCGGCCTTGGACTTCAGGTTGTCGACCTGCCTGCGGGCTTTTTCGACCGCTTCCTGGAATCGCTCAATCTCTGCGTCCAGCTTGGCTTGTGGCAACCGGTATTCCAGAACTTGAATTTCGCCGCCATCGCGCAAATGCGCCGGCCCGACGATGATGCCGGGTGAAACCCCCAGTCCCTCAAAAACGCGCTCGCCCTGGTCCTCTTCGGAACCTGGCCTGGCATCTTCAGGAGCGCTGGTTTCAGTCTTCATCGAACTTACTGACTACAAGCGCCGTCAAGGCGTTGACCACCTCTTCGGCGGCGGGACCCGTGGCCCTCAGCTCGATCTGGCTGCCCGGCGAGGCGGCAAGCATCATCAGGCCCATGATCGAACAGCCGGAAACTTCGGTTTCGTTTTTGCGAACCATCACTTCGGCATCATAGGCGCCTGCGACCTTTACGAACTTGGCCGATGCCCGGGCATGAAGGCCCCGCTGGTTCTGAATTGTTACGACCCTGCTGACCATGGCGAGACTCACGACTGCTCGTTGGTCAGTAGCTGGGACGCAACATTGATGTATTTGCGACCCGCATCCTGTGCTTCCTTCACGGCGGAACGCATGTCATGGGATTCACGCAGGCTCGCCAACTTGATCAGCATCGGCAGATTGATACCTGCAATCACCTCGACTTCCCCGTAGTCCAGGACAGAGATTGCCAGATTTGACGGTGTGCCGCCGAACATATCGGTCAGAAGAACGACGCCTTTGCCCTGATCGACTTTTTTAACGCTTTCGATGATGTCCTGACGCCGGACTTCCATGTCATCTTCGGCACCGATGCAGATACAGGCAATGTTTGCCTGGGGTCCGACCACATGCTCAAGCGCGTCGGCAAACTCTTCTGCGAGCCGCCCATGCGTGACCAAAACCATTCCGATCATTGTTCGTCCTTCAGTCTCATGCGGGCGCTGTTTTTATCTCTGGTTTCGCAGGATTTGCAGCCCGTTCTCTCTGTGACTCTCTGTTGATATCCCGATGCACCAGGCTGACCTCGCCCCATTGCTCCGTCAGCCAGGCCGCCAGCTGCTCTGCGAGTGCGACCGAGCGATGTCGTCCGCCGGTGCAGCCGAACGCGATCGTCAGGTAGCTTTTGCCCTCGCTTTCATAGCGCGGCAGGAGAGGCTTAAGCATCGCTGTAAGTTCTGTAAAGAAGGGTTCGAATGCAGAATCCGTCGCAATGTATTCCACCACGGCGGCGTCACGGCCCGACAGGGGTCTAAGATCCGGCACGTAGTGGGGGTTGGTCAGAAACCGGACGTCAAAGACCAGATCCGCCTCTCGGGGCAGGCCCATGCGATAGGAGAAAGAGGTGACGAAGATCGCCATACCCGAATCCTCCGACAGGCCCAGCTGGCCGATCATCTGCTGACGTAGAGCGCCCAGGGTCAGGCTGGAGGTATCGATGACGTAGTCCGCGCGTTTACGTAGGGGAAAGACCAGCCTGCGCTCGGCCATGATTCCATCGTGCAATGGCCGGTCTTGCGATAGAGGATGTCTGCGCCGGGTCTCGGTAAAACGGCGGCTCAGGACTTCGGCGTCGCAATCCAGAAACAACAGCTTCAGATCCAGATCATCGCGGCTCTCAAGCGCGTCAAGCTGCTGCAGAAAGGGCGCCACCGCAAAGTTGCGGGTACGGATATCGACGCCAACGGCAACCCTCCGCCCGGCTCCGTCCTCGTCAATCATCATCTCAAGGAGATTCAAGGGCAGATTGTCGATAGCCTCGTAGCCGACGTCCTCCAGAATGCTCAAAGCGGATGAGCGTCCCGCGCCGGACAGGCCGGTGACTAAAACTACGCGCATTCGAGGCGTCTCTTGGGGCATCCGGTTCCGCCACATACGTTAGAAAAAGAACGAGCCCGGTCTCCCTGTACCGAGTCTCTCAATCCTGATCCATAATAAACCCGCTCATCTCCCGCACGGCAAGCCGCAGCTTTACCTTTGCAGAGGCCTCGAAGGGGAACAAATCAAGACTTGGTAGTGAAATGCCAAGGAATGCGCGGGTTTTGGGCTCTGGCAGACGTTCGATCTTTGTTGCCTCCACAAGATCGAAACACGCGGTCACCCGGACTTTCTTGCTGTAGGGCATCCGGACGATCCCCAGGCCCCTGACTTCCAAGAGACCGGCGAGGCTCTCGGGCGCTTCGGCCCAGAGTTCGGATTCCCGCTGCGAGAGGGACGTCTGGTCGTCGGCAACGAGCTGGGCGCCTTCATCAATCAACCGCAACGCCAGATCGGATTTGCCTGCACCAGAGGGGCCAAGCAGCAGAACGCCTGCGACGCCGTTCTGCTCGTCAGGCACTGCCACACAGGTTGCATGCACCAGTAGCGGTTCCACGCCTAGGCATCCTCGGCCGGTAAGGTGATGTTGAAGCGGGTTCCCGTTACCTCGCCGGAACCGCTGTAGCGGTTCTGAGCAGAAATGACCCCGCCGTGCGCCTCAATGATCTGCTTCGAAATGCTGAGCCCCAGACCGGAGTGGGTACCGAACTTCTCGGATTTCGGGCGTTCGGTATAGAAACGGTCGAAAATAGCTTCCAGCTTGCCTTCGGGAACGCCCGGACCTTCATCGGACACGGAAAGGACGATATCGCCGTCCTGACGTTCGGCGCGCAGGCTGATCAGGCCGCCGGGAGGGCTGAAGGTGATGGCGTTGCTGATCAGGTTGCGCAGAACCTGTCCGAGCCGCCCTTCGATCCCCTGAACCATCAGGGGGCGATTGTCTGAGACCTCAACCTGAAAGCGGGGTCCGTCTTTCGAGGCAGTGGCTTTATGAACATCGACCAGGGCATCGAGCAGGCGCCCGACGTCTACCGATTCCGTATGTGCGCGGGAGAGCTCGGCATCCAGCCGCGACGCATCGGAAATGTCCGAGATCAGGCGGTCCAGGCGCTGAACGTCATCCAGAATAATCGCCATGAGCCGCTTTTGCTGCGAGGGGTCCTCAATGCGCGCGACTGTCTCGACCGCGCTGCGCAAGGACGTCAGCGGGTTCTTGATTTCGTGCGCGACGTCGGCGGCGAAACCCTCGATGGCGTCGAGCCGGTTCCACAAAGCTTCTGTCATATCGCGCAGAGCCCCAGAGAGTTCCCCGATTTCATCCCTGCGAGAGGTGAAATCCGGAATTTCATGCTGGCGGCCTTTGCCGGCGCGGACATGATCGGCGGCCTCTGCCAGGCGCACCAGGGGGCGGGCAATGTTACCGGCCAGGAAAAGCGAGATCAGGATCGTCATGCCGAGCGCGACACCGCAGACCATCAGAATATCGATGCGCCGGTCCCGCACGGCTGCCTCGATACTCTTGCCGCTGGTCGAGAGCATGAGGGCGCCCAGGACCAGGCGATAACGCTGCACGGGGACGGCGACCGAGAGCACCAGATGTGCGGAACGGTCGTGGCGCACCATTCCGGGGCTTTCGCCCTGCAACGCGCGCAGCACCTCGCTGTAATCGCTCGCGGTTTGAACGGAGGCTTCGGAGTAGAGTTCGAGCGTGTCCTGCCCGGGCAGCCAGTTCGCCAGCCGGTCCAGATGGCGTCCCAGCCATCCCATGGGAATGCCGTCCTCCGGCGGCGGAAGCTCAATCATCTGCACCTGGCCGCCGGGGCCGCTCAAAACGTAACTGTCCGCCAGTATGTCCTTATTCTCGGTAAAAAGGCGTGCTCTGACTCCGGTTTCCGCCAGGAGGACCCGCATCAGGCTGCGGGCCTGCTCCGGCACGATCTGTTCGTCGCCGACCTGGGTGGTGACGACGGCGCCGTTGGCCAGACTGAGAGAGAAGGCGCGCGCCTGAATACGCAGAGAGTCGAGCTCCGAGCGGATCAGCGAGCTTTGATACTGCGTGAGGTGCAGTAGACCAAAGACCGGGATCAGCAGGACCAGGGAGTTCAGCGCCAGGATGCGGCGGGTCAGGGGGGAGCGCCAGGACCGGCGCCAGCGCCTTTTCGTGACAGGGGCAGATGCGGAGGCTGCGTCGGACGAAAAGGGTGAGGGTGCGGCAGTCTTCTTAGACAGTGCCTTGCTGCGGCGGGGCGAGGTCGTGTCGGATGCAGGGCTTTTCGATTCCTGCGTTTCGCGTGCCTGGGCTGGCACCACCAGTGGCTTCGGCGGAAGACGACCGTCGCTGTCGATGGTGATGCGGCGGCTTCCCGCGCTGCCAGCCCGTCGTTCAGTCACTGTTCGCGGTACCGGTACCCCACGCCATAGAGCGTCTCGATCTGCGCGAAGTCGTCGTCGGCATCCTTGAATTTTTTGCGTAACCGCTTGATGTGACTGTCGATGGTTCTGTCGTCAACGTAGATGGAGTCGCCATAGGCGGAATCCATCAGCTGATCGCGGTTTTTGACGTGACCCGGTCGTTGGGCCAGGGCCTTCAGGATCAGGAACTCCGTCACCGTCAGATTGATCGGCTCGCTTTTCCAGGTGCAGAGATGGCGTGCCGGATCGAGCATGAGATCGCCCCGCACCAGCGGCGGTTCGACGCCTTCCTGCTCCGTCCCGTCCTGGGTGGCACGCTCGCGCCGTAGAAGGGCCCGGATCCGTTCGATCAGCAGACGCTGCGAGAAAGGCTTGGTGATGTAGTCATCCGCGCCCATCCGAAGCCCGAGGACTTCGTCGATCTCGTCATCCTTGGAGGTCAGGAAGATTACGGGCACGTTGGAATTCTGGCGCAGACGGCCAAGCAGTTCCATTCCGTCCATCCGCGGCATCTTGATATCCAGGACGGCCAGATCCACCGGATTGGCGGACAGACCGCGCATGGCTTCCGTGCCGTCGTTGTAGGTACGCACCTTGAAACCTTCGGCCTCGAGAGCGATCGAGACCGAGGTGAGAATGTTGCGGTCATCATCGACCAGGGCAATTGTCGGCTGCATCATCGTCTCTCTTTATAGTGTTTTTCGCCCCTGGGGAACAACTTGAGCGTTGCCGGGGCATTTCTGTGTCTTTTCATCTCTCAGTAATCGCCACAGTGTGGCGGTTTTGGGGCAAGTGTTGGGCACAATGGGGATCATTGGTGAAGATGGCTTAATCTGCATGGCTTGGTGTTTGAGCTGCCTGCGGAAGAGCGAAATTTCTCTCCACGAGGGTTTTTCCCCTATGGCCAATGCCGTGTCGCAGCGCTAAAGATGGCGCTATGACCAAGGACATTCAAACCACCGATGTTGCGATTATCGGCGCTGGGCCTGTTGGGCTTTTCGCCGTGTTCGAGTGCGGCATGCTCAAGATGCGTTGCCACGTCATTGATTCCCTTGAGGGAATCGGCGGTCAATGTACGGCGCTCTATCCGGAAAAACCGATCTACGATATTCCTGGCTATCCCTGTGTTCATGCCGCCGAGCTGATCGATCAACTGGAGATTCAGGCGGCCCCCTTCGATCCGGTTTTTCACCTGGATCAACAGGTCGACAGCCTGACCCGGAGCGAAGACGGGCAGTGGCTTCTACAGACCAGCAAAGGCACGCGGATTTCCGCCAAGGCAGTTGTGATTGCGGCGGGCGCAGGCGCTTTCGGGCCCAATCGACCTCCATTGGAGGGACTGGAAGACTACGAGGGTAAATCCGTCTTCTACATGGTCAGACGCCGCGAAGATCTCCGGGATCGGCGGATTGTCATTGCCGGTGGCGGTGATTCGGCTGTGGACTGGGCGCTCTCTCTCGCTGAGGTGGCCCAGAAAGTCTATGTCGTGCATCGCCGGGACCGCTTCCGTGCAGCGCCCGAGAGCGTGGAACGTCTACATGCTCTGGCAGAAACCCCCAAGCTTGATCTGATTGTGCCCTACCAGCTCAGCGGGCTTGAAGGTCATGACGGCCAACTTTCCGGGGTCAGGGTTTCGACATTGGATGGCGAGGAACGCTTGCTGGAGGCGGATGTTCTCCTGCCTTTTTATGGTTTGGCGACCTCTCTGGGCCCGATCGCGGACTGGGGACTGAATGCGGAACGGAACCACGTTCTGGTCAATCCTGCATCAAGCGAAACCAATCAGTCCGGGATTTTCGCGATCGGTGATATCTCGACCTATAAAGGGAAGCTCAAGCTGATCCTGACCGGGTTTTCCGAGGCCGCCATGGCCGCACATGCCATTCATCCGCTGGTCTACCCCGAACGTGAGCTGCATTTCGAGTACTCGACCTCCAAAGGCGTGCCGGTCGGTTAGATCAGAACCACCGCGCTAGATGCCGCAGACCAGGAGCCAGATACGGATATGACGGAACAGGAAACCCCGCCCGGAACTGTCATCCGCGGGCTTATGCGCGCCTCCTCTCAGGTCAGTCTCTCGACCGCTTTGGCCCGTGATGGCTCCGGGCGGCCCTATGCTTCCTTGGCCTTGGCTGCATTGGCTCATGACGCCAGCCCCTTGCTGCTGCTTTCGGATTTGGCGGATCATACCGCCAACCTCAAGGCGAAGCCCGAGCTGGCGCTGCTGTTCGATGGCACCGCGGGTTATCGCGACCCTCTTGCGGGACCGCGGGCTTCGGTTCTGGGGCATGTCGAGGTGCTTGACGACAAGCGCCTACTTGCGCGTTTTGTCCGTCGTCATCCCGGCGCCGAAATCTACGCCGGGTTCAAGGATTTCAATCTTTACCGCCTTCAGGTCGAGTCCGCCCATCTGGTTGCGGGCTTTGGACAAATCCATTGGGTGGAAGCATCCGATATTCTGTTCGACGCCGCCCCCGCTGCAGCGCTTGCGGAGGCTGAGGAAGACATCGTCACCCACATGAACCAGGATCACGCCGACGCTGTCGCCTTGATTGCGACCCGGATTGCCGGACATCCGGAAGCAAGCGAGGACACGCCCTGGACTCTGGCGGGCGTTGATCCTGAAGGCTGTGACCTGCGCTGCGGCGGTGTTCTCGCACGTGCCCAATTCGACAAAAGCGTCACCGATGCCCAGACCGCGAGAGTCGAACTTGTCCGCTTGACCAAGCGCGCGCGACAGGCGGACCTGACGTCATAAAGCTTCTGTCACCCGCCGGTGTCTGGATTTGAGGTTATCGAAGCGCCTCTGTGCGAAGGCTAAAGCCTGTTGAAGCATGCTGTAGCGCAGCGTGCGCCACAGGACGGTGCGGCCAAAGCCGGGATAACGACCGGAGTCTCCATCCTCGGGCTTTGCCGGCGGCGGCACTTCAGTCGAGAATGATGACGTCGCCATGGTCTTCTTCCTCCAGGATGATGACGCTGTGATCATCCTCACCCCATTTCTCCAGTACGATGATGTCCTCTTCGAAAGGCTCCGCCTCCGGGATGGGAAGCGGGACAATTACAGTCCTGGCCAGGTTGGTGGAGCCTTCGGGCTGGATTTTCCAGGCACCGTCGGGGCCGCGGCAGACGGTGCCATCCGCGCTCTCCTCTTTGCCGGCGACCGTTACCTTGGTCTGGAATTCCCGGCAGTAACTTTCTGCGGCGTTTGCATTCGAGATCATCACCGCGAGAGACAGCAGGGTGAAGCCGAAACCGATGGCGAAAACCGAGAGCAGAAGGCTGCCTCTGAGGCGTGTAAGGAAGTTCGGAAGCTTGGGTTTCATGTTGTCTTTTCCTCGTTAAATTCTGTGGTTTGAAGAGGCGCTCACTTTTCTCCATCAGCCGAGCCGCCATCTTTGTCCGGCTCGAAAGCAAGCAGGTCGCCGGGCTGGCAATCCAGCGCCCTGCAGATCGCATCCAATGTGGAGAAGCGGATCGCTCTGGCCCGGCCCGACTTCAGGATTGAAAGGTTAGGCAAGGTGATGCCGATTTCTTCGGCGAGCTGGCTTAACTGCATCTTGCGCTGGGCCAGAACGACGTCGAGATTCACGATAATCATGTCTGCTTCCTTTTGGCCGCGTGCTAGATCAGATGATCCATTTCGTCTTGCAGTTGGGCGCCCTTTTCCATCACGCGGGCGATGAGCACGATGGCCAGGCCGCCCAGGAGGATGGGGACAGGCACCCGGATTTCCTGAACCAGTTCCCAGCTATCCTCTACGTTGTCGTCCAGAGAAGCGGCGACAAACTCCTGCATCACGTAGAGCTCGGTCAGACTTTCGATAAGCGCGATCGCCGCCGCTGCAAAGAACAGCAAGCCTACATTTCGGATCCGCCGCGCATTGGCCTGGGAGAAGAGTTCTCCGCGCTGGTAGGCGGCAAACAGGCGCTCCAGTTGGAATATCAGGAGACCATAAAAAGATGCGGTGATCAGGAGTAGGGTCAGTCCAACCCATTCCAGATGATCTCCCCACTCTTCATGCTCGCCCCTGTCCTCTTCCCATTCCGCCGTGTCATCTGATGCTGCGCGCTCGTTGAAATTTTCCTCTTCACCGGATGTCACACCGAGGTTGATGCCGTCGACCCCCAGCCAGACCGTGCCTTTCTCAAGTGTCAGTGCAAACACAGTGGCGACCGCGATGACTGCGAGCAGGGCGAAGAGGCATATCCTAATGCGATGACTGAAGCGGCTGATGTCCTGGTCCAGGCCGTTCATCTTGATCCTCATGCGTTGTTTGTCTGGAGGCTAGATAGCAATAGGGGTTTCGATAATCAATATAAAATTATTGATAAACAATAAAAATTATTCGACTAACGGAAAAATTTTGTTGAATTTCGAGCACGCAAACTGGAGCTTTTGAACGACAATCTGCTGCGAATGCCTTCCCAAAATGCTGACGACGGGGCCTGTCCGGGGGACGGTTCCAATGATTGGACGTGCAGGCTCCGGTTTCTTTATCCAGGTTGCGAGCGCCTGACGGACCAACCCGGAATGTTATAAGTAGACCTGTTATAAGCGGGCGGGTTTTCGATGAAAAAGAAGGTGTTATTCTTCGCGGAATTGCAGAATTTATTCTTATTTTTCGCACTAAAAAGTATTACTTATCGGTCGAATGAAAGAGGTCGGATTTTTTATTCGAATTAAATTCAAAAAAGCGCCGCATTAACTACGATCCGGACTCGCTTCTATTTTCGATCTGCGTTACCCCTTGATTCATAAGTTCAAGGCGCTCCGTTCGCAGGCCCGAAGTTACGGCTGTCTGCAGAAATGAAGAGTGCCGATAACATGGCCACGCAAAGGGAGACGCAACGTGACCAACTTAGGCCCAGCCGTCAGCAGTCACGGCTTGGACAGACATGCTGTCCACAACTTCGATACCGCGTATTGGAACCTCGATGCGCCAGCACTCTATGAAATGTCGGTGCGGCGGGGGGATGGTGTCATTGCCCCTGGTGGCGCGTTGGTCGTGCAGACAGGCCATCATACCGGGCGCTCACCAAAGGATAAATTCATCGTCGATGAGCCCTCGACAAGTGGCAATATCGCCTGGGGTGACGTCAACGTTCCTATGAGCGCCGAGAACTACAGGCGTCTTTACAGCAAGGTTCAGGCCCATTTCCAGCGGCGGAATCTTTTTGTCCAGGATGTCTATGCCGGCGCGGATCCTGAGTATCAACTGCGGGCCCGCGTGGTCAGCGAGAGCGCCTGGCACAGCCTCTTCGCCCGCAACATGTTTATTCAGCCACCGCTTGGTGCACTTACAGATTTTGTGCCCGACTTTACGGTTCTGCATGCGCCCTATCTGCATGCGGACCCGGCGACCGACGGCACAAACTCCGAGTGCTTTGTGGTGGTCAATTTCGCTGAACGCGTCGTGATTATCGGTGGCACTATTTACGCCGGTGAAATCAAGAAATCGATCTTCTCGATCCTCAACTATCTCCTGCCTGAACGGGATGTTCTGCCCATGCACTGCTCTGCCAATATCGGTTCGGGTGGCGACGCAGCGATCTTTTTCGGGCTTTCCGGTACCGGCAAGACAACGATTTCCGCCGACGGCAACCGAACCCTGATTGGAGACGACGAACACGGCTGGTCGAGCAAAGGCGTCTTCAACTTCGAAGGCGGTTGCTATGCCAAGGTGATCAACCTCTCCGCCGAGGCTGAGCCGGAAATCTATGCCACGACCCATCGTTTCGGAACGGTGCTGGAAAACGTCGTGATGGATCCCCAGACTCGGCAACTGGACTTCAATGACGGCAGTCTGACAGAGAATACCCGCGCCAGCTATCCCATTGACTTCATTCCAAATGTCTCCGGGGATGGCCGGGGTGGTCAACCTCAGAACATCGTGATGCTGACAGCGGATGCCTTCGGTGTGTTGCCACCGATCAGCGAATTGTCGGCTGAACAGGCCATGTATCACTTCCTCTCGGGCTATACGGCGCGCGTCGCAGGGACCGAAAAAGGCGTGACCGAACCCAAGGCGACCTTCTCAACATGTTTTGGCGCGCCCTTCATGCCCCGGCACCCTTCGGTCTATGCGCAGATGCTCGGGGACAAGATTACAAAGAGCGGAGCCAAGTGCTGGCTGGTCAACACCGGCTGGACCGGCGGCGCCTATGGTACTGGCCAGCGGATGAGCATTGCGCACACCCGTGCGATGGTGCGGGCGGCCCTGGATGGAAAGCTGACCGGGGTGAACACGGTCCGGCATCCCGACTTCGGATTACTGATCCCGCAGAACTGTCCCGATGTGCCATCGGATGTCCTGGATCCCCGCCTGACCTGGGCCGACAAGTCCTCCTATGATCAGACAGCACGGGATCTGACCAGGCGGTTTGCCACGAATTTCAAGCAGTTTGAGGCCTATGTTGACGACGCTGTGACCGCGGCTGGAATTCACGAGGCTGCTTGAGTTTCGACGGGCTCAACCTAAAGCAATAAAACAAAGTTGACGGCCTCCGCATTGCGGGGGCCGTTTTCTTGTGTCGCACGTTTGTGAGCGGGTGAATCTTAAGGTTTTCATAGGGCAACGAACAAGCCATGAACGATGCCCGGCGATATCCGGGGCGCTGATTGCATAAGCAGCTAATTTATATGCAATTTTAGCGGTATTGTGATCTATCCGTGACATTGATGTGATATGCAGAGCACCTGTACTTTTTGGGCCGGTTTGTTAAGCTCGCATTAATTTATGAGGCGTTTATTGGTGGACGTCGGCAGCGACAATTAACCCGTACCGAGGATCTACCAAGAATGCAGCTCTCAACCATCAAAACTTCTTCTTCCTTCCTTGCCTGGACCGGACGTTTGATCGAAGGAACCGACCGACTGATCGAAGGTCTGCGTGAAGAGTTTCACGCAATCCATTTCCAGGAGCAGGACCGCGCCTTTCTTGCGACCAGCAAGGGAATGACTTACGCGCCACTGGAAGAAACCTACTACGCTCAAAACAGCAGTTTCGACAGCGTCACCACTCACTAAGTCTGCGCACGGCGGCTTATTGGCTGCCAGATGCGATGCATTTGTTTGAGATATTTGGCTGTTCAATCAGGCTCGAATTTGTACCTAGGCCGCACAGCCCTCACAAGCGCCAAGACAATGATCGGCATTACCTCCGCCAGCACAGCCGAACGGCTTAATCCCAGAGCTTCTTACCCGGCTCCGGGATTAAGCTTTTTGAAAACGAGTTCAGTTTAGGCACAGGGATAATCTGCGCCATCAGCACAGCTGACGGTTTCAAGTCTGTCCCGTCATAGATTTTCCCACTCATGTCCAAAGTGCACGCGGTGCCAACTGCGGCTCACGCGCAGATGTCATGAGGTTGGTATGGGGGGGATGAACACTCGAAGCTCCTGCCTATGACTTGAGATATGCGATTCCTTAAAGCATGCCGATTTATCTCTTGGGGATTAGTCAGAGGATTTTTTTCACATCTCTTGGGAGGATCAGAATGAAGATCAAATTTTTTGCTGCCGTTATGGCATTGCTGTTGGGTTTTACCGGCTCTGCTTTTGCATCAACGAATGCGAGCCCCGATGAAGCCAAGGATCTGGCGTTGAAAGCGGCAAGCTTTCTGAAGCAGCAGGGTGAAGAGGCCGCGTTCGAAGCCTTCATGACACCGGGTGGTGAATGGCACGACCGGGATCTCTACGTTTTTGTCATCAAGGACGATGGCACAATGCTGGCACATGGCGCCAAAAAGACACTGGTGGGCCGCAATCTGATCGGCCTGAAGGATGTCGACGGTAAGGCTTTCGTGGTCGAGGAAGTCAGCGTGCAAGATGAAGCCTGGGTAGACTACAAGTGGCAGAACCCGAAATCCAACGCGATTGAAAAGAAAACCAGCTACATTATTCGTGTTGGTGGCATGATTGTCGGCGTTGGTGCTTACGCGTCTTAGTTTGCGTATTTGAGAGTGCGATCGTTTTTGGCCTGGCGCGGATCACGTTTTGCCGGCCAAGAACGATCCATCTCGCCTGGTTTGCGCAAATTTACCGGAACGACAGAGCGCCCGCAGCGATTCTATCTGATCCGGATTGTTTCTGTTTTTTATGAACCCATAGCCTAATGTGCCTCGGCCCAGTTGTCTCCTACGCCCGCGTCGGCCACAAGTGGCACGGAGAGCTTGAGCACGGGTGAGCAGGCGTTTTCCATGACTTCACGGACCACGGCAGTGGTTTCCTCAATCTGAGCTTCAGGCACTTCGAACAGCAGTTCATCGTGAACCTGAAGCAGCATCTTTGAATCGAGACCTGCAGAGGTCAGGGCGTGTGGCACCCGAATCATCGCCCGTTTGATCACATCCGCTGCCGTGCCCTGAATGGGCGCGTTGATGGCGGCCCGCTCGCCGAAGTTCTTTCGCGCGGGATTCTTTTCACCGATGGCCGGAATGTGAATCTTGCGGCCGAAGAGGGTCGTGACGAAGCCGTGTTTTTTACAATCCTCCTTGGCGCGTTCCATGTAGGCGCGGATGCCGGGATAGCGCTCAAAGTAGGCCGCGATGTAATTTTTGGCGTCGTTCTGGGGGATGCGCAGGTTGTTGGCGAGGCCAAAGGCTGAGATCCCATAGATAATTCCGAAATTGATCGCTTTGGCCTGACGCCGGATCATCGGGTCCATGCCCTCGACCGGCACCCCGAAGACCTGGCTGGCGGTAATGGCGTGGATATCCTGGCCCTCCAGGAAGGCCTGGCGCAGGGAATCGATGTCGGCGATCTCAGCGGCGAGGCGCAGTTCGATCTGACTGTAATCGACTGAAAGCAGCTTGCAGCCCTCTTCCGCCACGAAAGCCTCACGAATTTTGCGGCCTTCCTCCGTACGGATCGGAATATTCTGAAGGTTGGGGTCGTTTGATGACAGCCGCCCCGTCGAGGCGATGGCCTGTGCATAGGAGGTATGGATTCGGCCTGTCTCCGGATTGATCTGCTCCTGCAGAGAGTCCGTGTAGGTGCTTTTCAGCTTTGCCAGCTGCCGCCAATCCAGAACACGGGCGGGGAGATCGTGTCCCTGGGCGGCCAGGCTTTCCAGGATGTCGGCACCGGTAGCGTAGGCGCCGCTTTTGCCTTTCTTTCCCCCCGGGAGGCTCATTTCATCGAACAGGATCTCACCCAGTTGTTTGGGGGAACCAATGGTGAAACTGCGCCCCGCCATTTCATGGATTTGCGTTTCCAGCTCCGACAGCCGTTGAGCAAAATCGTTGGACATGCGCCGTAGGACGTCCCGGTCCACCTTGATCCCTGTGCGTTCCATATTTGCCAGTACCGGCACGAGCGGTCGTTCGATGGTTTCGTAAACCGTTGTCATCTGATCGGTGACCAGGCGCGGTTTCAGCAGAGCGTGCAGCCGACCGGTGATGTCAGCGTCTTCCGCTGCATAGTCGAGCGCCTTGTCCAGCGGCACCTTGTCGAACGTCACCTGGGACTTCCCGCTGCCGGCAACGTCTTTGAACTTGATGGTATCATAGTCCAGATGAAGCTGGGCCAGGTCGTCCATGCCGTGACCGTGCAGGCCCCCTTCGACCACGTAGGACAGCAGCATGGTGTCGTCGATCGGCGCCATCTCGATGCCGTAGCGCGCCAGAATGATCATATCGTATTTGATGTTCTGGCCGATCTTCAGCACACCGGGATCTTCCAGCAGCGGCTTGAGCAATGCGATGGCTTCGTCGAGGGGGATCTGTTCGGGCGCTTCTTCGGCTTTGTCCTGTGGGGCCAAGAGATCCAGTCCACCCTGGTCGGTATTTGTCGCTGCTGAATCGGCAGAACGGTGACCGAGGGGGATATAACAGGCCTTTCCGGCTTCGCAAGAAAGGCTGACACCCACAAGTTCAGCGCGGTGGGCATTCAGGCCGGTGGTTTCCGTATCGACAGTGACGCTGCCGAGCTTGTTGGCCGCGGCGATCCAACGCTTTAAAGCATCCGCCGTCTGAACCAATTCGTATTGAGCCTCGGTCGGTCCCGCGTCCTGTTCGGCAACAGCTGCGGTGTCGTCGCCCAGCATCTCGCCGAGGCGCGCGATGATCGAGCGGAAACCGTTTTCCTCCAGAAAGGCCCGTAGGACAGGACCATCCGGGTCGATGCGGTCAAAGCCGGATAGGTCATCATCGACCGGAACGTCGCGCTTCAGTTCCACCAGCCGCCGGCTGACGCGGGCCAGTTCAGCGTGCTCAATCAGGTTCTGGCGCCGTTTCGGCTGCTTGATCTCTTCGGCCCGGCTCAGCAGGGACTCCAGATCGCCATATTCGTTGATCAACTGGGCGGCGGTCTTGATGCCGATACCCGGCACTCCCGGCACGTTATCCACCGAGTCTCCGGCCAGAGCCTGAACATCGATTACACGGTCCGGCGCAACGCCGAACTTCTCGAGCACCTGTTCTTCGCCGATCGGAATGTTTTTCATGGGATCGAACAGGGCGATCCCCGGCTCGACCAGCTGCATGAGATCCTTGTCGGAAGAAACGATCGTCACCTGAACCCCGGCGGCCTTTGCCTGCTGGGCATAGGTCGCAATCAGGTCGTCAGCCTCGTAACCCTTCATCTCGATTGAAGGCAGGTTAAAGGCACGGGTTGCTTCCCGGATCAGAGCAAATTGAGGAATAAGTTCTTCGGGCGCGTCCGGCCGTTGAGCTTTGTATTCCGGATAGAATTCGTTCCGGAAAGATTCCCGACCGGCATCGAAGATGACCGCAAAACCATCCGAATCGTGGTCGTTCAACAGCTTGATCAGCATGTTGGTGTAGCCAAAGACCGCATTCACCGGCGTACCGTCGGGACGTGTCATGGGGCGAATACCGAAGAAGGCTCGGAAAATATAACCGGAGCCGTCGATCAGATAGATGTGCTTGAAGGGAATTGAATTGCTCATGGCCGGGAGAATGCCGGAGAAGACCGGGGCCGTCCAGTGCGGTTAAGAAGGGGTTAAGAATACGGAAATTGAGGTGATCTCAATGCTGTTTCGATGGGGTTTTCGAACAGGCGCGTACCCCCGAACTGGCCGACTTTACGTTGCTTGGTGGTTAACCCCTTGCCACAGATCGTAAATTTGGCACGATAACGGTCGCAATTCATGGGGCCTCACCTTAAATCCGTAGAAAGCTTAAGCGAATAAAAACCTTGTTGGTGCGACCCTAAGGCCTGTCGCCGCGTACCCCAAGCTATTGGTTCTACGGGCAATTTGAGCAATATCGCAGCAGCGGATTTTCTTTATGAAGATTTTGGCGTCATTGGATCGATCTGCGAGCGCAGCCTTTGAGCTTCAGGGGCACTCGAAAGGCTGGTTACAGTCGATTGAAGGTTTGCGGGGCGTCGCGGCCTTCATGGTGTTCTTGGTGCACTACGCGACCCTAGTTCAACCCTGGGTCCCGGACGAGTCGCTGACACATGTCGTCGGTGAGGCTGTGTTTATCATCGGGCATGTCGGCGTGGATGTCTTTTTCGCGATCAGTGGCTTTTTAATCTACGCCATGCTTATCCGGAAAGAACGTGCAATCCTACCCTACACACGGCGGCGTGTCGGTCGGATTTATCCGACCTTCCTGGCGGTTATGCTGATCTATACGGTCTTATCCTTTGTCTTCCCTGAAGAGAGCAAGATCCCGGCAGGTGAAGGCGAGGCAGCTTGGTATCTCTTCGCCAACTACCTACTGCTGCCGGGCGTTCTGGATATTGAACCCATGATCGCTGTTGCATGGTCGCTCAGCTATGAAATGTTCTTTTACCTGATTATGCCGCTGCTTTTTCTGGTGTTCCCTTTGCGCAAGTGCTCGGCCTGGGTGAGAATCTCTTTCTGGTGCCTGTTCTGGGTCGGTGGATTTATCCTCGCGCCCGGACACTTTCGTGCGTCGATGTTTATTGTGGGGTTCATGGTTTACGAGACCTCGCAGATGATTGACCGTGAGCGCGGCTCGGCTGCTCTGACTCTCTCTGCGCTGACGGCTTTTGCCGCGGTTCTAGCATTCAAGGTCTCTATCTACTTCGACTTGGTGACCTTTAAGAATGCAGGCATCATGAGCAGAGTCATGCTGTTCGGGGCGTGCTACTTGTTGTGCATTGCGGCTTTTTGCAAAGACGGTTGGCTTTCACGATTTTTTTCGCAGCGCTATATGCGTTACTTCGGCAATATCAGTTACTCGTTTTATCTGATCCACGGCCTGACGCTGAAGGCAATTTTCCTGGTTCTGGGCGTGATTCTGCCATCCGTGGACTATGCCGGGTTTTTATGGTTCTGGCTCTTGTTCCTACCGGCTTTTCTCGCGGCAACTGCCGTTTCGACGCTACTGTTTTTACTGGTCGAACGTCCGTTTTCGCTGGATGGGGTAAGCTTGTTCAAACTTGCGCGCGCGCGTTCTGCTGCGGCGTCCTAGTATGAGACTCATCGACCGCGCTTCAATGTCGCGTTTCGACATCGAACTCTTCAAGCGGCTGTCGTGTCTCTTGAGACGGTGTCGTTCGTAAGATCTCCGGGCGCTGTCATCGCCTCAATGAGTTTTGCCGCCGGGCCCGCTCCCTTGGAAACGGATGTGACGGCTGCTTTCAGTTCGTCGATCCTGTGTGTTGACAGCGTGCAGGCTGCATAGCGATGAAACTTCTCCAGGATTTCGGCATCACTCAACGGGTTTTCGACATTGCCGCGCCCGACGGAAGCTTCAGATGTAAGCTGGCGTCCGTCTTTTAAATGCAGGGTTACGTGGGTCAGGCGTTCGGCGGGAAAACGCCTGTTGTAGTCGTCGGTCTCGCGCAGGATCATGGAGCGGCTGAGGCGAAGAGTTTCAGGGTCCTGCAAAGCGGCGCCATCGATCTGGGCGGTTTCAAGTTGACCATGCACAAGTGCGGCGGCCAGAGGGAAAGGCAGGCTGTACTGTGCGGCTTCCGTGTCCGCGGGTTCCCGCGTTGCTAATCTGGTAGCCTCGTGAAAGGCGAAGACTTCGACATGACCGATGTCCTTGGCACTCAAACCATGGGCCTTGCGGAGATCCAATGCAGCCTCGGTGGCGGGCTGCGCCCAGCGGCAAACCGGATAGGGTTTGAAATACTGATCCAACATCAGCCAGCGGCTTCCAAGGTCCTTCCAGTATTCAGCCGCCTCATCTGATTCGATCGTCAGTGCTGGTGCGCCGGTGAAGCCGTCTGCGGCGAGAAAGGCAGCCGAAACACCAGCCATGGCGCCCCAGCCTGCACCGTCTTTCAGCATGGTCGGATGATCGATACAGCGCATCATCTGGCTGCGCGGGCCGTGATACTCGGCAATCCCGAGCGCATGGCGGCTGTGCTCTGAATCAAGGCCGAGGCGCCTGGAACCCAGCGCGGCGCAGGCTACGGCAACCCAGGCACCGGAGGTGTGATAATCCGGCACGGTTGCATGAAGTGAGACGCCGGCCCGGATTGCGAGCTCATAACCGATCACCAGACTTGTCATGAAGTCCGCGGCTGTCATTTCCTCCCGACCCATCTGATGCCCTGCCAAGGCAATAAGGGCAGGTAGAACTGCTGCGCCCGCGTGACCCTTGGCGTCCGGATAACCGTCATGGGCATCGACGCTGTCGATAGTCATGCCGCCGGCGAGTGCCGCCCCTGCCGGACTAACTGCGCGCCCGTCAAAGATCAGATCCGCCGCGGAACCGGCGCTAGCGCCGAACTGCGAGGCTGCATGATCGCGGATGATCCGGGACAGTGCTGTCCCGCTGCCTGCAGCGGCCACACCGCATAGGTCGAGCAGACAGCGCCAGGCCTGATGTTTTACTTCGCGCGGGAGGTCGTCGAAGGTCAGACCGTGCAGGAAATCCAGTGTCTTCGTGCTTGTCAAAGTCAGCCCCTGAAGGAATTAGTGCGAGTACCATGTCACTCCAGGAGTCAGCTTACCGGCATAGCAGAGATCAAATGGTTCTCACTCCGACCCTGAATTATCTGCAATCGTCCGCTTGAGCTTTGTTAAATCGCAAAACGCGCCACCGCGTCCTCGTCCCATGCCGTACCCAGCCCTGGGCCACGCGCGGTGACCTTTCCGTCTTTCACCGGCATCGGCTCCTGAAGAATAGCACCGGCAATATCCAGGAACTCCAGATAGTGCGCGGTTGGTGTGACCGGCAGGACATGAGCGCTGGCCTCGACAAAGAGATGGCTGGAAACCGGGATGGCGTTGACTTCTGCAATTCCGGCGGCGCGGATCCAGGCGGTGATGCCGCCGATTTTCATCAGATCCGGCATAGCGCAGTCGCAGGCACCTGCGCCAATAGCCTTGGCCATATCCTGCGGGAACCACCAGTTCTCTCCGGTCTGGATGGGAGGCGTTACGGCCGCGCGAACTTCCGCGTGACCAACGAAGTCTTCCGCGGGAACGGGTTCCTCCACCCAGGCCAGATCGAATTCGCTGAGCGCATCGATCCTGCGAATCGCGTCGGGAACACTGCGGGATTGATTAAAGTCGACCATCAACTCGACGTCCGGCCCGATGATTTCACGCACAGCGGATACCATCGCGATATCGCGCGCAAGATCGCCGTCGCCGATTTTGATTTTGATCGCGCGGAAGCCGCGTTCCAGGGAACGCTCCAGATCCCCACGGTCCTCCTGCGGATCGACAACACCGTAGCTGTCATAGGCCGGAATTGGCTGTGCTTGCCCCCCAAGCAGACTAACCACCGGCAAATCAGCCGCTTTACCCAAGGCATCCCAAAGGGCCATATCGAGGCAGGAGAGTACCATGCCGACCAACCCCTGACGGCCCAGAAGCCGGAGGCGGTTCTCATAAAACCTGGCCTGCTCCGCAGGCGCGACCACCTGACCGATCAGGCTCTCCTCAAGTTCCGTGAGCAGGGCAACGATAGCTTTCAGGGTCACGGGCGTGTAGCCGAACACATAAGCCTGCCCCGAGATACCCTGATCCGTTTCCACATCGATCAGCACCAGGGGCGCACTGGGCAAGGTGCCAACTGCCGTTCGGACAGGCCGTGCGAGCGGTGCGATTACGGCACGGCTTTTGAGACCGGTTACGGTCAGTTTTTGGGTCATCGTTGAGTCACTCCCGACGCGGTTTGCAAGAGGGTTGCAGATTACTTAGCTCTGCCGGTTGTTGTACAGTCACGGCTTCGTACAGCCTTGCGCCGGTCCTGTGTTAGGACGCAAGCTGTCGATCAATCCATCAAAGGGAAACGTATAATTGGATCCGGATAAACTTGTCACACTCACAGGAAAAGATCTTGCGCCCCGGCAACTTCATAGGATTGCGAAGGGTGAAGCAAAGGTGGCACTTGCACCCGAGGTGAAAGCCGTTTTGCTTCGGGACCGTGCCGTGGTTGACAGGCATGTGGAAGCCGGAGAGCCGGTCTACGGTCTGACCACGGGCCTAGGCTCCAAATCTACGGAGGCCCTGCCGCGTGAAGAGCTCGCGGCCTTTTCCCTGCAGACCCTGCGTGGTCGCGCCCAGGCTCTTGGTGATCCCCTAACGGTATCTATGGCCCGGGCGGTACTGGTGGCGCGTCTGAACGGGCTCTGTGTGGGAGGGAGCGGCGCAAGCCTTGCGGTGGCGGAGAGTCTGCTTGCCTGTTTGAACAAAGCTATAACACCTGTGATTCCCCAAACCGGGTCCGTTGGAGCCAGCGATCTCTGTGTGCAGGCCGTCATGGGGTTGGCGCTGACCGGCGAGGGGGAAATGTTTTTTGAGGGAGATCGGCTTCCTGCCATGGAGGCGCTGGAACGGGCGGGCATCGAACCCCTAAAACTGGGACCCAAGGATGGGCTCGCGCTGTGCAGTTCTTCCGCCTTTTCCGCAGGTTTAGCGGCGATGGGCCAGGTCTCGGCATTGCGTGCGCTGCGAAGCACTCAGGTCGCCGCAGCCATGACGATGGAAGGTTTTCGCGCCAATGCGTCGCCCCTGCGGGTTGAGGCGCTCGAGGCCCGTCCCCAACCCGGGCAGATTGCGGCCGGTGAAGAACTCCGGACGCTTTTGAACGGAAGTCTCTTGCTGGAGCCCGGCAATGCCCGGCGGCTTCAGGATCCGCTCTCCATCCGGTGCGTCGCGCAGACACACGGTGCGGTCTATGCCACGCTCGATTTCCTTGCCGCTACATTGGATGCGGAGTTAAACGGAGCCAGCGATAATCCCTTACTGACCGAGGCTGGTGAAATGGTCTCCAACGGTAACTTTCAAACCCCGCTTCTTGGGATCGCATTGGATAGCGTGGCCCGCGCGCTGGCGGGATTGGCGACGGCAAGCCTTGCACGGATTGCACGGCTTCTGTCTCCTGAGCTCAGCGGTCTGCCCCGCTTTCTCTCTCTGGGGAGCAGCGGATCCGCGGGATTTGCGCCGGTCATAAAACCAGCCGAAGCACTGCTCAGCGAAATCCTGCACCTGGCAAATCCTGCGCCCTTGGTGAACAGCGCTTCCGCCGAAGGTGTCGAGGATATCCTGACACATACGCCGCTTTCGGCGCTCAAGTTGATGCAGCTTCTGGATAAGCTCGATCACTTGATTGCGATTGAATTACTGGTGTCGGTTCAGGCGGTCGAGCTGGCAAAACCGCAGCGTATTGCGACGGGACTCGTAGACGTGATGTTTCAGATCAGAGGCTTTTCGCCTCCGTTGGAGACGGACCGGCCTTTGGGCAGAGAGATTGAAACGATTGTTAGAGAAATGATTGCGCCGGGACATTTACTTGAGGTCGCAGCCTCCTAATATAGCGGTCAGCGACGCCCCATCACACGAAGGAATAAATCCATGCACAGAGTCTCGGCAAACGGCGCCAACATCCCGGCCATCGGTCTGGGGACCTGGACCCTGAAGGATGAGGTCGCGACGGAGCTCGTCGCTGGCGCACTCAAATCGGGTTATCGTCATGTCGATACCGCGGCGATGTATGAGAATGAAGAGGCGGTCGGGGCCGGGCTTCGCGCTTCCGGCGTGCCACGTGACGAGGTCTTTCTAACCAGCAAGGTCTGGCCCACGGATATTGCCGAGGGGGATTTGCAGCGCTCGGTGGAGGCGAGCCTGAAGCGGCTGGGAACCGATTATCTGGATCTTGCGCTGATCCATTGGCCGTCCAAGTCCATCCCTCTGGCCGAGTCGATCAACGCGCTGAACGATGTGCGGGACCGCGGCCTGGCACGCAACATCGGCGTATCCAATTTCACGTCGGTGCTGATCGAAGAGGCCACGGCGCTTTCGAAACACCCACTGGCTTGCAATCAGGTCGAACATCATCCCTTCCTCAATCAGGACCGGGTAAAGGCCGCCTGCGCAAAACAGGCTATGGCCCTGGTTTCCTATTGCCCGCTAGCGCGTGGCTCAGAGCTGTTCGAAGCGCCGGAAGTTGCGGGACCGGCCCAAAGCTACGGCAAGACCCCGGCGCAGATTGTGTTGCGCTGGCATGTGCAGCAGGAGGGTGTCGTGGCGATTCCCCGGTCCAGCAATGCCGACCGCATTCGTCAGAATTTCGAGGTTTTTGATTTCGCCTTGACCAGCGAAGAGATGTCGTCGATTTCCGCGCTGCGGTCGCGCAATTACCGCATTTGCGATTTCGAGTTCTCTCCGGAATGGGACCGGGATTGATGATGCGCATGATTGACTAGATCGGGCGCAAGCTGGGCTGATGGAACCGTCCCCCGGATCTCCCGGATCAGCTTTTTCAGCACAATCGGCGCGAAGTTTTCGAACTCGGCGACATTCAGTAAAAAAGCGCCGGGGCCACCGATGACATAACGCCGGTAATGTCGTTCGACGCCGGTTGCCGGCGCGCCTGCGACAGGATCAGGGCGGCTGCTCAGGACTGGTAGGCCGTTGATCGTTATCCCTGCGGAGATTGCCTCGTCGCGCGCTAAGGCTGCTGAACGGCCTGCGGAATTCGGACCATCTCCGGAGATATCGACGACCTGCCGCAAGCCTTTGTAGCCGTTGATTTCGAAGGCATTGCGGGCGAAATCGATCAACCCGCTGATCGAGGTCGAAGGGGCTGAGCTTATGGGTGAGTCTTCCAGAGTTTTTGCGAAGGCTTCGGCGGATTGCGCGCTATCGATTACGGTCCAGCCGACGATTGTGCGTTGATAGTTCTCGCCTGCCCATTCCACATAACTCAGCACGATGCGTCCGTAAGGGCCATCCTGAATGGCCTGCAGCAATGCGGGTTCCCTGAAAGCAGCGACGTACCCGTTGCGTTGCTGGCGGGCTTCCACGGAATCGACGCTGGTGGAGACATCCACGGCGAGCAGAAGCTCCAGGTCGACGTCATCAGCCTGAGCGGTTCGAGGCGCATTCAAAGCAATCAGAATGAAGGAAGCTATAGAGGCAATACGTTTTAGAGACTTGCGTTGACCTGGACGCCAATCGCTAATCATTGCTCGAAAAGCTCGCTGACTTTGATGCCAATGGAAACGCCCGATGCCGTAACAACGTGAAGCTCCAAAATCAATGACTCTGCGGACCCCGGCTGCAGAGGTTTTTCGACAGCGATTGTCATGTTCTCAATTACCAGGGGCTGACTGGGTCGCAGTTTTGCGAGGTAGGGGGTTGGTGGACCAGTTATGGGTTCATGTTCCAGCGTCTCACCGCTTTCCTTGTCGGTAAAATAGTAGGCCAGTCTGAACCCGGAGATGTCGAAGTTCTGTGGATGGGCGCGATTGGGCTCAACCGAGATCCGCTCCACTTCGAGAACAAAGTCATGCTCGGTCTCTTTTAAAACACTGTGCCCTCGCAGCCAGACGCCCCAACCACTGCCATAATTGTTGAGGTAAAGAGTCCCCATCTCCGCGCGCGCTGAAACCGTGGCGCCCAGAAACAGGCTTGCTGTCAGCAAAAAAGAAGCGAAACGAAGACCTGGCCGCATCTACTGCTCCCGATCTGGAGACTGTCGAGACTCCGACGTTAGCGAACTTCTGAGCTTGCCTTAGTTTTATCCAGCCGTCGAGCGGCGGGTGCCGCCCATTACAAGTTTGAGGTTATGTCCAGACACAAGCTCAGCGGAGCGTTGACCTGCAATACGCCCTAGCGTGACGGCTGTCAGAAGCCCGTTTCCTGACAGATAACCGTCGATCCTGGGACCTGAAACGCCACAGGCTGCGCCGCCGCCCGCAAAGAGGTTCGGCAGCTGCGATGCATCTTCCCGAAGAACGCGTGCATCCGTGTCGATGCGCAAACCACCCTGTGTGTGAAACAGTGTTCCGGTCACCTTGACGGCGCGATAGGGTGGGACGAGAGGTTTGGTCTGGACGAAATTCCGGCCGAAGCGGTCTGTTGAGTTACTCGCTGTTTCGCCAATAGACTTGCTCAGTGCATCAAGGGGTAATCCCGTGACCTCAGCGAGCTCTTCGAGAGAATGCCCTTGGCGCAGCGCGCCTTGCCGTTCCGCATTTCTGTAGTCGTCAAAAGCCAGACCCAGATCATGCAGACGTTCATCAAAGATGTTCCAGGCAACGCCTTCAGGCTGTTGCAGAACATCAACCGCCTGTTCAGAGTATCCCCGGTGTTCGTTTGAAAAGCGCTCACCTGCGAGGTTGACCTGGATACCGCCTTCCATCATCAGCGCCCAGGTGATGAGGATTCCATGAGGGGTGGCGACAGACCCATGCCCCTGACAGGCGCTGAGATGCTGCGTCGCTGCGCCCAGCTCTATGCCCCAGATCAGCGCATCGCCCTGATTGCCTGCGTGGCCGAAATAGTCTGCGTCGGCCATCTCCGGGATGTATTTGCGGATCATTTCCGCATTCCCGCCATACCCGTTACACGCCAGAATCAGCGCTTCGCAGCCAATCTTTTCGACCGTCTCGTCCGGGCGTTTGATCTGCACGCCCGAGATGCGGCCGCTTTTGCTATCTGCATAAAGAGCGATGACCTGTGCATTGGTCATAACATCGATCCCGGCGGCTTGTGCCGCCGCCCCCAGATGATCGATCAGCGCCGCGCCGGTCTTTTCCCGGACCGAGTGCATGCGGTGGCGGCTGTGGCCGGGATAAAGAAAATCGTCGAGCACCACCCATTCCAGTCCGTGGCGGTCCGCGAGCCATTCGAGACAGGGGCCAGCATTCTGAGCAACAGACTCGACTATGGCGGGTTCGGCGTCTCCCCCTGCTTTTGCCTGAATGTCTCTGGCAAAGAGCTCGGGCGTATCCTTGACCTTAACGCAAGTCTGAAAGCGTGTGCCCGCCGCGGGGATCAATCCTGAAGACAGAGCGGTTGAACCGGACGGAACAGGGTCGCGTTCCAGCACCAAGACATCGGCACCGGCTTCCTTTGCCGACAGGGCTGCTGTCAGTCCGCATGCGCCGGAGCCGATGATCACGACCGGGAGCGTGACGGGAAAGTCGACAGCTTCAGAAGAAAGAATGGTCACGATGAATTATTCCAGATGAGTCAGGAATTCGGCGCAGGTCTTGGTCTCCGCGATTCCCTTCATGCTTGCGATTGCGGTTTTATGGACAGATTCGTCAAAGGCGGCACAGCCGTCGCTCAGCACCGTCGTTTGGTAATCGCGCACATGCGCGTCGCGTAGGGTGGAGGCAACGCCGCCGTTGGTAACGATCCCCGCGAAGACCAGATGCTTGATGCCCGCACGACCAAGCACCCATTCGAGCCGGCTCATGTAGAATGCGGAGTAGGCCACTTTCTCCACGGAGATATCCGCAGGCGCCAGACCGTCGATCAGGGCCTGCCCGAATGACCCCGGCGCGAAATCGCCCTTGCCCAGGAATGGCCGTAACTCCTGCAGATGCGGTGAGATAAAGGGCGCGCCGTTTTTTCCCGGCACCAGTGTGAACTGCGTCGAGACGATCCAGCCTCCCTTCGCGCGCATGGCGTCTGCAACGGGTTTCAGACGTGCGGGCAGCGCGGCGATGGCATCCGATTTTGCCCCACCGCGCGCATACGCCCCTTCAGGATGCAGGAAGTCGTTCTGCATATCGACCAGCAACAGGGCCGTTTGCCCGAGTTCAGGAACGCTCATTTCAGCGATTTTCCTTTCGCGTGATCACCAGATTTCCGAAGCGGTCGACCCGCCCCTCGAGATCCGGATCGATAAAGATCGTTGTATCAGGCTGCTCCAGGATTGCCGGACCGGGCACGATCGTCCCCTCCGGAAGGACAAGGCGCTCGTAAGTCGCTGCCTCATGCCAGCCGCCGTCAGCCCAGACCTGCCGGAATGCGGTTGCTTCGAGCGGCGTTCCTTGATCGGTCGTCGGCGCCAGGATCGAGAGATCAAACTTGGGACGTTTTCCAACCACAGTGACGCGCAGATTCATAATCCGTATCGCGATGCCTTCGAGCAGGCGGCCATAGGTCTGCCGGTATGTGGTTTCGAAAGCATCTCGAATGATCTGAGCGGTGACACCGGTGGTGTTCCTGTCAAACGTGAGCGGAAGAGACACCCCGACCGTATGAGTCTGTCCCAGATAGTGCATATCCAGTTCGAAGAGATATTCGACGCCTTCGAAAACCACATCAGCAGCATCCAGCAACGTCTGGCCTGCCGACGCGGTTTCGCTCATCTGCCGGTCCAGTGCGGGGATGTCGAGATCCTCCAGCATTTGACTGATGGTCATCACCCGGTCATGGCGCATATCCGCGATGACACAGCCGAGCGCGCTGGTGACGCCTGGGTAGCGGGGAACCAGTGCGCTTTTAAGTCCGACATCTTTGATCAGGGCGCCGGTATGCAGCGCGCCGCCTCCGCCGAATGGCATGGCCGAGAAATTCTTCGGATCGTGTCCGCGCTCGACCGAGACCAGCCGGATGGCACCGGCCATCTTGGCGTTGGCGACGCGGATAATCGCTTCGGCAGCCGTCATGACATCGAGACCAAGCGGTTCGGCGACATGTTTCAGGATTGCCGCCTTGGAGGCCTCGACATCGAGCCTGTCCAGTTTGCCGCCAATCGGCCGTTCGGCGTTGATCCTGCCCATCACCACATTGGCATCGGTGACGGTCGGCCGGTCATTACCGAGGCCGTAGCACACCGGTCCGGGATCTGAGCCTGCACTTTCCGGCCCGACCTGCAGCAGGCCGCCGCGATCGACCCAGGCGACGGAGCCACCGCCCGCGCCGATGGTGGTGATCTCGATCATCGGCGTGCGGATCACCATTCCGAAGTCGATGGAGGTCTGCGGGAACAGCGCGCTCTGCCCGTCCGCAATCAGGGACACGTCAAAGCTGGTGCCGCCCATGTCACAGGTGATCACGTTCGGAAAACCCGCCGAGCCTGCGATATGCGCTGCCGCGATCACGCCGGCTGCAGGGCCGGAGAGCGCGGTGCGAACCGGAAACCGCCGGGCGGTCTCGACTGCCATAACGCCGCCGTTTGACTGCACGATCAGAACCTGCCCTGCGAAACCGCCGTCACGAAGGCCAGCTTCAAGGCGCTCGAGATAGCTGCCCACCGGTGGCTGTAGGTAGGCGTTCAGCGATGCGGTCGAGGCCCGCTCGAATTCCCGCACTTCGGGAAGGATCTCCGAGGAAGCGGTGACGTGTTCGCTCGGCCAGATGTCTCTGACGGCTTGCACGGCTCTGCGCTCGTTTTCATCGTTGGCGTAGGAGTTGATGAAGAAGACACAGACCGATTCCGCGCCTCGCTCGAGTAACACGCGGGCCGCTGTTTGCACCTCGCTCGGGTCGACCTGCTCCAACAGCGTACCGTCTGCAAGGACCCGCTCGTTGACCTCTACGCGCAGGTCTCGCGGGACGATGGGTTCGAATTTTCCCCATAGGCCCCAGGTTTGAGGCCTGTCCCGGCGGCGCATTTCAAGCACGTCGCGAAAGCCTTTCGTCGTGATGACGCCGCAGCGTGCGCCCTTGCGTTCCAGCAGGGCGTTGGTGCCGACTGTTGTGCCGTGGACAATTGTTGAAATACCAGCCAGTTGATCGAGGCGCTGTTGAATACCGTTGCGAATACCATGTGACTGATCGCCCCGTGTCGTCGGTACCTTTGCAACATCGCAGGTGCCGTCCGCCTCGTTCAGGAAGAAGACATCGGTGTAGGTTCCGCCGACATCGACGCCGACCACGGTTTTGAGGCCCTGACTGCTCACGAAACTTTCTCCCGGCGCAAAGCCTGGGTTGCAACCAAGTCAGGTTTGCCCTGATCGTCGACAATGCAGGCATAGTCTTCGCGCGCGGCTTCGGGACTGATGTAACCCAGACGCACATCTTCGCCGACGTCCTCGGGATTCCGTTCCAGGGCGGAGCCGTAACCACCGCCACCGGGTGTTTCCAGATGCAGCCGCTGTCCCCGTGTGAGTTTTATGCCGACCATTTTCGAGGCCATGGGTGGCGAATGCTCCCCGTCGTCCTGTTGGTATGTGAAAAGATTTTTTGCGCCGGGAGACCCGCCGGCCACGCCGGGCGGTGCAAATTTACCGCGCTCGCCAAACAGGAACACTTCGGCTTTTTCCTCCAGGAGTTCGAGTTCATATATCGCGCCGCAGCCGCCACGCTGTGCACCTACCCCACCGCTGTCCGGGCGCAGCGCCCACTGGGTAAAGCGCACGGGATAGGCCGCTTCCAGAATTTCCAGGGGCGGAATGGTCGCGGTAGAGATCGGCGCATTGCCGTGGTTCAGGCCATCGCCTTCCGGATGGCCTCCATGTCCGCCGCCGAAGAAGGAAAACATGACCCAGCGGCGACCGTCCTTGCGGTGGCCTGCGAGGGAGAGGGCGTTGATGGTACCGTAGGCGCAACCGTTGGTGATGTCGGGGTTGGCTTGTGATAGGGCGACGAAGATTACATCGATGACACGCAGAATGGTTTCCGTGTAACCGCCGACCGGCTTAGGGGCTTTCACACTCAGCAGGCTGTCTTCGGGGATTACGAAGTCTATGGGGTCGAGCACGCCTGCGTTGGCGGGAACGTCCTTGAAGATGTGCTTGAGCGCGACGTAGCAGGAGGCAACCGTGGTTGAACGCGCGATATTGACCGGCCCGGCGCAGGCGAGTGAGCTGCGGGAGAAGTCGAGGGTCATGCGTCCGTCCCGGATCTCCATATCAAGGGCGATCTTCAAGGGCTCGTCGGTGATCCCGTCGTTGTCCAGCCAGTCTTCCGCCGCGTAACGGCCTTCGGGCAGTTCCGAGATGAAACTGGACATCAGTTGTGCCGCCCGTTTGCGCAGCTCGATCAAGGTCTCGGAAATTGGCGCTTCGCCATATTCGTCGAGCAGCTTGTGCAGGCGCTGCACGCCAAGATCCAGCGCATTGAGCTGCCCGTTGAGGTCGCCGTAGAGGCTGCCGGGCAGACGCGAGTTGGCCTGCAGGATCGTGATGATGTCCTGCCGCAGCTCACCCCTGTCGTAGAGCTTGACCGGCGGAATCAGCATGCCTTCCTGAAAGCACTCGGTGGCCACCGGGTTGTAGTTTCCGGGCACATTGCCGCCGACATCGTGCCAGTGCCCCACCGACGCCAGATAGCAGAAGAGCTCGCCGTTTCGATAGAAAGGCCGCACCAGCTTGAAGTCTGACAGATGGGTGCCGCCGTCGTAAGGGTCATTGAAGATGTAGACGTCGCCGTCCTGCGGCACCTCTCCTGCGGCGGCGGCTTTGTCGATCACAGCCTTCACGGCGAAGGACATGGCACCGACGAAGACCGGCAGGCCGCTCTTACCCTGAATCAGGGTATCGCCGCTTTTGGCGTCGTAGAGGCCATGACTGGCATCGTGGGCCTCGGCGATGATAGGATTGAAGGCCGAGCGGAACAGGGTGGCGTCCATCTCATCGGCGATCTGTTCCAGCCGGCCTTTCAACACCGAGAGTGTGACGGGATCAATTGCGGTCATTTGCTCAACCCTCATATTTCTTGCTGCCGTCCAGGATTGCCTGGGTGCCGAGCAGATCATTGAGCTGGGTGAAGTCGAGCATGTCGTCCCTGAAGGAAGCCGTCGTTCCTTCCTGTTGAAGCGTTCCGAAATAGGCGTTCATAGTCTTGGCAATGGCCCGGACCAGACCGCCCGGAAAGATCACCAGCTTGAACCCGATCTCCGCGAGCTGCCCGGCGGGCATAATGGGTGTCTTGCCGCCCTCGACCATATTGGCCATGACGGGCAGGCGTCCGGCGAATTGAGCGATCACACGGCGCATGTCTTCTTCGGTCTTAACTGCCTCGACAAAAAGCATGTCCGCGCCTGCTTCCACGTAGGCTTCGCTGCGCTCCAGGGCCGCATCGAGGCCCTCGACGGTCACTGCGTCCGTGCGGGCGATGATAACGGTGTCGGAATCCGTACGGCTGTCGGTGGCGGCTTTGATCTTGCCGCTCATTTCACCGATGGAGACAAGTTTTTTTCCGTCCAGATGCCCGCAGCGTTTCGGCAACTGCTGGTCTTCGAGCTGGATCGCACTGGCGCCGTTACGCTCAAAGACCCGGACCGTGCGCTGAACATTCAGGGCGTTTCCGAACCCGGCGTCACCGTCGACGACAATCGGCAACTCCACTCGCTCACGGATCCGTCCGATGACGCCCGCGACTTCCTCCATACCGACCAATCCGATATCCGGACTGCCGAGCCGTGTATAGGAAATTGAAGCGCCGGAGAGGTAGAGTGTTTCGAAGCCTGCACGCTCCGCCATCATGGCGCCGAAGGCATCGTATATGCCAGGTGCAACGACGATGCCGTCGCCCGACAGTTGTTGCCTGAGCCGATTTTGCGGCGTCATAAAGCTTTCCTCAGTGTTTTTTCGAGATGGGGAATCAGCCCGCCCGCCGAGACTATGGCGGCGAGGTGTTCCGGAACTTTTTCGCAGGCCAGCACCTCACCTGTGGTCTCATTGGTGATGCGTCCGGCCAGCGGGTCGACTGAGATATTGTGATCTTTTTCGATGCGGTCGATATCGTCCGACACTAGGGCATAGAGTCCCAGATTGAAGGCGTTTCGGTAGAAGATGCCACCGAAGGATCTTGCGATGACGGCGGTGACGCCCAGCATGCGTAGGACCTGCGCGGCCTGCTCGCGGCTTGAGCCGATGCCGAAGTTTTTGCCGGCGACCAGAACGTCACCGTCTCTGACCTGCCCGGCAAATCCAGGGTCAATCGCTTCCAGACAGTGAACTGCAAGATCCTCCATCGAGCCCTTCATGTAGGTACCGGGGGCAAGCAGATCCGTGTCTACGCCATCGCCGTATTTCCAGATCCGTCTAGCAGTCAGACGCGTCTTCATGCGGATTTGCCTTCCGCCAGAAGAGGGCGCGGGTCGGCGATATGACCCATCACCGCAGTTGCCGCCACGCTGTAGGGTGATCCCAGATAGACGAGAGACTCCCTTGATCCCATCCGGCCCTGGAAGTTACGTGCCGTAGAGGCCATGCAGACTTCGCCTTCCGCAAGCACACCCGCACCGTAGCCCGCGCAGGCACCGCAGCCAGAGGGTAATAGAATTGCGCCTGCCTCTGTGAGGGCGGCCAGCGAACCATCCGCTGCCGCCGCCGTGGTTGTCCGGGTCGAGGCCGGCGCGATCATCAGGCGGGTGTTGCGCGCCACCTTGCGGCCCTTGAGCACGCGCGCGGCGGCATGAAGGTCCACGAGCTTTGCGCCGGTGCAGGCACCGATGTAGCACTGGTCAACCGTGGTCTTTTCGACGTCTTCGACCGAACCCGCGTTCGCCGGACTGTGGGGGGCAGCAATTTGGGGGGGGAGGTCTGCAGCGTTGAAGTCATGGACGGCGCGGTAACTTGCGTCCTCATCGCCCGACCAGTCTTGCCAGTTGCCGGGATCTCCCCCGGCATCCGCGATAGCCTTCGCCGTCACCGTATCCGGCGCGATCAGCCCGGTCTGCGCCCCCAGCTCGGCGGCCATGTTGCTCAGGGTCATGCGCTCCTGCATGGAAAGACCGACAAGAGTCGAGCCGCTGTATTCAATAGCCTGGTAGTCTCCGCCATCCATGCCCAGGGTCGCACAGAGCTTCAGCATCATGTCCTTCGCTGTGACGCCTTCGCCGAGCGATCCGCTCCAACGCAGCAGGATCGTCTGCGGCACCTTGATCCAGGTGTCCCCGGTGGCCAGTACCCCGGCCATATCGGTTGCGCCAACGCCGAACATGTAGGCGCCGAACGCGCCGCCGGTGGGCGAATGACTGTCGCCGCCGACCACGAACATTCCTGGTGAGAGATGTCCGCGCTCAGGCAGCACTACATGGCAGATGCCCTGTTGGTCGTAAAACTTCTCGATGTCCTGGTCTCGCGCCCAGTCCCGGGTAAGTTTCAGGATGGCGGCGCTCTGCGCATCGAACGCCGGCACGTAGTGATCGGAGACCAGCACGATCTTCGCAGGATCCCAGACCTGCACACCAAGGCGTTCCAGCATCGGCTTCACCCGACGCGGACCTCCGCTGTCGTGGATCATGGCCAAATCCACCGAACAGGTAACGATCTCTCCGGCCTTAACGGAGGACCGGCCCGCGGCCCTTGCAATGATCTTTTCGGCGAGTGTCTGAGCAGCGCTATTTGGCATCAGGTTTGCGCGGCCTTAAGCGTGTCAGTTCTTGCGGCATTATCGTCGGCGGACCATCTCTTTGCCGTCTCACCCTGAACGCGTGACAGGGACATGCGGTACTGATAGCGGTCCGGACGGTAGAGCGCCGTGATGAATTCGACCGGTGTTCCGGTCTGGTCACGCACCACCCGTGAAATCTTCATGAGTGCGGAGCCTGCATCGGCATCTAGACATTGTGCAACGACGTGATCTGCGAGGGTCGCCGTGATGGTCTGAGAGGCGGAGCCGACATCGACACCGCAGCGCTCCAAGAGCGACAACAACGGAAAACTCGAGAGTTCCTCGGCAGTAAACTGCCGGCCGAGAGCGCTCGGCACGTAGGTGGTCAGGTGCGAGAAGGGAACGCCGTCGAGATAGCGCACCCGCACCGCCCTTTGCACTTCGGCACCGCTTTCGATCTCAAGGGCCTCCGCAACTGTGTCCGAAGCCGGCAAATAGACGAAGTCCAAGAGTTTGGCGGTGGTCTCCAGACCCATCGCAATCAGGTTTTCCAGCATGCCCTCGATCGAGGAGGCAATGGGGGCGGAAGGCGGTTGATAAATCACCCTTGTCCCACGCGCCCGCTCCCGCACCACGAGCCCTTCAGAGGCCAACTCGTCCATAGCCCGTTTTGCCGTAATCCGGGAAACGCCAAAGCGTTCGGTCAGGTCCTGTTCACTCGGCAGGCGTCCGTCGGCGCCGTAAACGCCGTCCTTAATCTGTTCTTTCAGAATCAGATAAATCTGATGATACAGCGGCGTCTTCAGGCCCTGAGAGCCGAGCTGTATGGAGGATTGGGGCTCATTCGATCCGGCATGCGGTGTTTCGCTGCCCATCTCCGGCGCCCGCTGAATCGATGCGATCTGGACCATGCCATTCCCTGGTACGTGCTGCCGTCCTGCCGACGCTCCACACGTGTCGAGTTGTTAGTTATTGTTCTAATGACATGTTGATATAACATTATAAGTCAAGTCAAGGTAACCCGACCACGCAGTGGGCGGTTTCTTCCACCTGCATGCGCATATCGTGTCTCTTCGGGTTCTCTGGAACTCTTCAACCGAGTTCCAAAACCGACAAGGCTCCGATGTGGTGAGGTCGCTAGGGCCGTCCCGCTGCCTGACTGGCGAGGGTCATCACATCCCGCAAGGCTTCGTCATCGGAGCCATCGACCGGATCGGGCCGATTATCGGCGCGGGCCCGCCGGATGTCGCGCCACAGCCAAAGACCGGCATTCCAGATCGTTGGCATGTCGTTCAGCAACTTGTCGCGGTCGAAGGCCGCATCCAGATCGATCCTGTTCGGCTTGACGCCGGCTTCAGCCTTTCCGATGCAATCCAGCACCTGCTGCGCCATCAGGCCGTATCCCACGACTGTGGCATGCATGCCATCGAGCCCCTGGGTGCCGCCGCGCCGGAAGTTGCCTATCAGGCTGGCATTGATCATGACGTTGGTGATGGTTTTGCCGTTGGCCAGTTTCACGACGTTCTTTGCTGTGCGTTTCTGATGCTTTGAGTCGTATGAGAGAAGCAGCTTTGCCACGTCGACAAAATGTAACCGCGCCGGATTGTCGAAGGCGGACTTCAAAATCTGTTCCGCTTCCTTGTTCACTGCGGCGATGTGTTCATCGAGCTTCTTAAGCTGAGCCCCCGTCATCTGTCCGTAACCGAAGCCAAAGCGGTTTTCGTACCTGCTGTAGTACTTGCCTTTGCCCGGCTTCCTGGACTCATCCCACTCGACCATATCCGGGAGCGGCATCAGATTAGGCACTGTGCTCGGAAGACCCAGATTATTGAAGTAGATGTGTTCCACTTCGGGCGGCAGGGCGTTGAGCTCCTTTGCCAGTCGCTTAAGTTCCGTCCTGAATTTCATCCGTCCGCTGGGGTTGCACTCGAAGGCAATTTCCCAAAGGCCGTTATTGCTGCCGATGTTGACCAGCAGGCGTTTCGGTTTGCGTGCCGCGACCATACCGACCTGACTGAGGTTCCGGAATGCAGCTTTACCTGAGGGATTGAGCGTGAAGCGCGCATTCAGGGACTGAATCGTGGGACTCAGTTTGATCTCACCAAGATTGAGCTTCTTGATCTTTTTTTTCGCCCCAGGCGGCAGTGTCTTTAAAAAATCATCCGAGGTTTGCCAGGTCTGGGTATAGAGGTCTGCGATGGTGGCGGAGGCGACCGAGATATTTTCGAACAGCAATCTGCCCGACGGCGAAGCCGGGGCCTTGCCGAACCAGTAATCCAGGTTCTTTCCCAGGTCTTCCTTGATGCCGCTGATATCCGGCAGCATGCGCAACCACTTCTCCATATCGACGACGATCGGCCGCTGTGGATCGGGACAGGTGAACTTGTGGCGGATACCCAATGCCTCTGCGACGAGGGCTGGTGGCGAGAGCTGCATCATGCCGTTCTTCATGGTCAGCGAGCGCACCCCCTGATACAGCGAATCTCCAATCGCCATCATCTCCGGATGCATGTATTCGTCTGGAACGGTCCCCATCTTTAGCTTCCCCCAAAGATCAATTTCACGGCGGCCCGAAGGTCGGCTAACCCGATCCCAACGGTAGATTTTACAAGTTAAATGTTATCGTAAATATCATACGCTTACAAACATATTTAACATGTAGGCAGTCAAAGAGAGTGGGGTTGCGCTGTTGGAACGGTGTCTTCTATGCATCCATATAGGTATAGATGAATGCCGCGGGTGAATTAGCGTTGCTCGCAGAATATCTTCCATCACCAGTTGACGTCTGATCTCCGAAGATTCTCAAGCGGTAATCAGAATTCAGGTCTCAAAGACAATCTGCATGCGGTCGGCGACGAAGCGGGCGATGCAGAATTGGACCGGTTTGTTCTGCTCATCGACATTGATGCTTTCAACGACCAGGACGGGCTTACTGGCTGGTTGCTTCAGGGCCTTGGCGTCTTCCGTGTCGGGCAGGCGGGCCATGACCTTGGTGGTACGGCGTGTGTAGTCTCCGGCGCCGTGATGGGTGAGGGCTTTGGTGATCGATCGGGTGTCGGCATAGACCGGAATCAGATCCGGGAAGCGCTTGGCGGGAAAATAGTTCGAGGAGATCGACAAGGGCCGTCCGTCGACGTCGTTCAGGGTTTCCAGCAGAATGCACGGCGTTCCGGCTTTTAACTTCAAGCCATTTGCAACAGCCTGATCTGCGTCGAATTCATGGGCGCGGAGCAGGCGGCCTGCGGGGTTGCGATGCTGTTTGGTGATAATTTCGCTGAAGCGCGTGCGTTTTCCGATCAGATAGTCGACGACGTGCTCCTGTACAAAGGTGCCCCGGCCCTGCTCCACCCGTAACAGACCCTGTTCCACCAGACCTGAAACGGCACGCCGCAGGGTGTGGCGGTTCACACCGAAGCGTTCGGAGAGTTCCGGCTCGGTAGGCAGGCGGCTGCCTTCCGGATAGATGCCCGCGGTAACGTCTTCCGCCAGTTGCTGTTCGATCTGGCGCCACAAAGCGACACCCGTTCCCCGCTCAATCATTCTTTTTTCGCCGTTTCTGTCATCACACGTCTTGTTCCGAAGCGCTTGATAGCCGCCGCAGAAGCATGAAGTCATCAAAACTTCATTTTTTGCTTCTTTACGAATTCCGCTTTTTACCTCACTTTAGGATAAATCATATGGATGAATAGATGAATATGTCAAATCATATAGCATCAAGTTCTGGAAATCAGACAGAAGCAAACAGCGGTGAGACTCAAAACAGTGCTCGCAGCGCCTGGATGTCGATTCTGGCGAAGTCGAACCCGGATGAGTTGGTTCGTGCCTGGGAACGCCTGGATGACAAACCGAATTGGCGCTGGCTGCGCAAGCCTGAAACCGGTCTCGTCATGGTGCGTGGCCGGGCCGGTGGCACGGGGTCTGCCTTCAACCTGGGTGAAATGACCGTGACACGCTGCGCGGTCGTCACCGAGGGCGGCGAGGGTGCCCCGGGGTTTACCGGTCAGGGTTACCTTGCCGGGCGGGATCGCAAACATGCGGAACTCGCGGCGCTCTTCGACGCGTTACTGCAGGATACGTCTCGGCGTCCGGCATTGGAAAACACTCTCCTCAAGCCTCTTGAGGATGAGCTTGCAGGAAAGCGGCGCAAGGCCTCGGCCAAGTCAGCCGCGACCAAGGTAGACTTCTTTACGCTTGTCAGAGGGGAAGACTGATGATCGGAGCAGACGCAAACGGGTCAGGCGCGGATTCAAATGCAATTGCGGCGACCAGTGCAGGTTTCGACAATCCCGTCCTGCAATCTCAGGCTATGTATCGCAATCTTCTGAGTGCGATGGCGCAGCCTGGGCGCATCATATCCTGTGATCTCTCCTTGGAGGTGCCGCTGCCGCTTTGGCCGACGACCGCGGCTGCCGCGCTCACCCTGCTCGATTTCGATACACCGCTCTGGCTGGACCCGGTTGCGGCTACGGTTCTTCCCCTGAGCGATTATCTGCGCTTTCACTGCGGTTGCCCGCTCGTGCAGGCCTCTGGCAACGCGGCTTTCGCGATCATCTCCGATCCGGCGGAACTTCCGCCACTGAATGTATTTGCGGCTGGAACCGATGAGTATCCGGATCGCTCTGCAACCCTGTTGATCCAGGTTGAACGCCTTGATGACAGTCGCGGAGTCATTCTGAGAGGCCCCGGTATTGAAAGTAAGCAATGTTTTCAAGCCAAGGGCCTGCCGAGCGGTTTCTGGCAGCAGGTGCAGGAGAATCACTCCGGCTTTCCCCAGGGCGTTGACATGATCTTCTGCGCGCAGGACCGGATCGCTGCACTACCCCGTTCAACACAGGTGGAGGTCTGATCGATGTACGTTGCTGTTAAAGGCGGTGAGGCGGCGATCAACGAGGCTCACAAGTTGCTGGCGGAGGAGCGCCGGGGCGATAAAGCGGTCCCGGAACTCTCCACGACACAGATTGATGAACAGTTGAGTCTCGCTGTGGACCGGGTGATGACTGAGGGTTCCCTGTTCGACCGCAAGCTGGCGGCGCTCGCCATAAAGCAAGCGCGTGGTGATCTGATCGAGGCGATCTTTTTAATCCGTGCATACCGCACAACCCTGCCGCGGTTCGGATCCTCGATTCCGGTCGACACGGCTGAGATGGGCATTCGCCGGAGAATCTCCGCGACCTTCAAGGATATTCCCGGTGGGCAGATTCTGGGGCCGACCTTCGACTACACCCATCGGCTGCTCGACTTCAAACTGGCGGCTGAAGAAGGCTCCGACAGCGAAGCACCACACGTGGGAAATGCCGACCTCTCGGCTACAGACGCGTTGCTGGATGACGCCATGCCACGGGTGGTCGACCTTCTGGGGCATGAGGGGCTCATCGAGGAAGAGCGGCCTGCCGAAGATGACGCCGAGGTTGGTGATCTGACCCGTGAGCCGATGAGCTTTCCTGTGGATCGGGATATCCGGCTGCAGAATCTGGCGCGCGGCGACGAAGGTTTCCTTCTGGCCCTGGGTTATTCGACTCAGCGCGGCTATGGCCGCAGTCATCCCTTTGCCGGTGAAATCAGACTGGGTGAAGTCGCGGTCGAGTTCATACCGGAAGATCTGGGTTTTCCGATTGAGATTGGCGAGCTGACCCTCACCGAATGCCAGATGGTCAATCAGTTCAAAGGTTCAGCGGAAGCGCCGCCTCAATTCACCCGGGGTTACGGACTCAGCTTTGGCCACTGCGAGCGGAAGGTGATTGCCATGGCCCTGGTGGATCGCGCCCTGAAAGGGCGCGCGCTGGGCGAAGCCGTGGAAGGGCCGGCCCAGGATGAAGAGTTCGTCATGGAGCACAGCGACAATATCCAGGCGACGGGTTTCGTTGAGCATCTGAAATTGCCGCACTACGTGGACTTTCAATCCGAACTGGAACTGGTCCGGAAAATGCGGCGCAAAGCGACTGACATGAGTGCCGAGAGCGCGGACGATGAAATTGTCGAGGCGGCGGAATAGGAGCCGATCAGAATTATGACGCAGGCAGCACAGAATGCCGGAATGCAGGTTGACCAGTCGGATGTCACCGGCGAAGCCAAAGCCGGACCTGACCCACATTACAACTTCGCTTATCTCGATGAGCAGACCAAACGCATGATCCGGCGCGCGATCCTAAAAGGTGTGGCGATCCCGGGGTATCAGGTTCCTTTCGCCAGTCGTGAAATGCCGATGCCTTACGGCTGGGGTACGGGAGGTGTGCAGGTCACGGCCAGCATTATCGGTCCTGACGACGTCTTGAAGGTGATCGATCAGGGGGCCGACGACACCACCAATGCTGTGAGCATCCGGCAGTTCTTCGTACGCACCACAGATGTTGAAACCACGACCCACACCGAAGAAGCCTCGATCATCCAGACCCGACACCGGATCCCGGAGCAAAACCTAAGCGAAGATCAGATCCTGGTTTATCAGGTGCCGATCCCCGAACCTCTGCGATTCCTGGAACCGCGCGAAAGCGAAACGCGCAAGATGCATGCGCTGGGCGAGTACGGTCTCATGCACGTGAAGCTGTACGAGGACATCGCCACCCACGGACACATCGCGACCACCTATGCCTATCCGGTCAAGGTGAACGGCCACTACATCATGGATCCCTCGCCGACACCCAAGTTCGATAATCCGAAGATGCACCGCATGCCTGCGTTGCAGCTGTTCGGCGCCGGTCGGGAAAAACGGATCTACGCCATCCCGCCGCACACGGCTGTCTATAGTCTGGATTTCGAAGATCACCCCTTCGAGGTTCAGCAGTGGGAGCAGTCCTGCGAAATCTGCGGCGCCGGGGACACCTTCCTGGATGAAGTCGTTACCGACGATCAGGGGGGGCGGATGTTTGTCTGTTCCGACAGCGATCACTGTAATCGCCATCAGGAGGCGGCAGAATGAGCAATCACGATCAGCCACTGGAACAGCCTTTGCTACGGGTCACCGATCTGGCCAAGAGCTATGGCGGTCATGCCGCCTGCCGCGAGGTATCCTTCGATCTCTGGCCCGGCGAAATTCTGGCCGTGGTCGGAGAATCCGGATCAGGAAAGACCACGCTGCTGAAGTGCATCTCCGCGCAGCTTGCCTGTGACGATGGCCGCATTGAATACCTTATGCGTGACGGCGTGATGCGCGACATTCACAGCCTTAGCGAGGCCGAGCGGCGGTTTCTGATGCGCACGGACTGGGGCTTCGTGCACCAGAACCCCCGTGAAGGACTGCGCATGCGGGTGAGTGCGGGCGCCAACATTGCGGAACGCATGATCGCGGTGGGGGCGCGCAACTACGGCAAGATCCGCGGCACGGCCGAGGACTGGATGGATCAGGTCGAACTGGATCCGGCCCGCGTGGATCATCAGCCGAACACCTTTTCCGGCGGAATGCAGCAGCGTCTTCAGATCGCCCGCAATCTGGTCACGCATCCGCGTCTGATGTTCATGGACGAGCCCACGGGCGGACTGGATGTTTCGGTTCAGGCCCGGCTACTGGATCTGCTGCGGAGCCTGGTGACGAAGATGCAGCTCTCTGCAGTGCTGGTGACACACGATCTTGCTGTGGCGCGTTTGTTGTCGCATCGCATCATGGTCATGCAGGGCGGCGAGGTCATCGAGACCGGTCTGACGGATCAGGTGCTTGACGATCCTCAACACCCCTACAGTCAGATGCTGGTTTCATCAATCCTGCCGGTTTGATGAACCCCGGAAAAGATAACTTGGCGATAGAAAAAAGGCGGCGCCCGAAATGACCGAGAACATGACCAGTTCAGACCTGGCGACCCAGATGATACAGGTGCGCAATCTTCACAAAAGCTTCACGCTGCATACGCAGGGAGGCATCGAACTTAGTGTTCTCTCCTCGACTGATTTGTCGGTTTCCACGGGTGAGTGCGTTGCGCTGATGGGGCCGTCCGGCGCGGGTAAATCGACGGTTCTGCGCTGTCTCTACGGAAACTATCTACCGCAGGCCGGTGCGATCCTCATCCGGCACAAGGGGCATATGATTAACCTTGTAGGCGCTGAGCCGCGCAATGTGCTGGCGATCCGCCGAGAAACTCTTGGGTACGTGAGCCAGTTTTTGCGGGTCATTCCCAGAATTCCGGCTATTGATCTGATCTGCGAGCCTCTGGTAACGCTCGGTATCGATCCGAAAGCCGCGCGCGAGAAGGCTGCGGAGCTTTTGACCCGCCTGCGGATTCCCGAGCGGCACTGGGCACTGGCGCCGGCGACATTTTCCGGGGGCGAACAGCAAAGGATCAACATTGCGCGGACGATGGTGGTAGACTACCCCGTGCTGCTCCTGGATGAGCCGACCGCGTCCCTTGATGCCGAGAACCGTCACACTGTGATTGATCTGATACTGGAGGCCCGCGACCGCGGCGCTGCTATCGTTGGTATTTTCCACGATGAGGAAGTGCGCGATGCGGTCTGCAGCGCACAGCATCACGTTGCTGTGCCTTCGGCGCAGGATGGAACTCAGATGAACGAAATGAACAGTGGCGACAAACAGGACCTTGCAGGATGACAATGGAAACGGTTTTTACGAACGCCAAGATCGTCACGGCGGATGACGTTGTTGAAGGCACGGTGACGCTCGAAGGCGGACGTATCAAGACGGTCGAATCAGGTGTCAGCCAACTGTCGTCCGCGATAGATATGGAAGGGGATTATCTCGTCCCCGGCCTGATCGAAGTTCACACCGATAATCTGGAAGGCCATGTCTGTCCGCGACCGGGAGTCGTCTGGCCGATGCTGCCTGCACTCTTTACTCACGATTCTGTGCTGGCTGCCGCCGGTATCACGACGGTGTTCGATGCTCTGCGCATCGGTGACCGTTCATCGGACATTGCGATGGAAGAAACCGTGTTGGCGGCCATTGATGGGATAGAGCAGGCACAGGACCATGGTTTGTTGCGCAGCGAGCATTACATTCACCTGCGCTGTGAGCTGGCGACGGAGAACGTGCTCGACAACTTTAACAACATCAAGGATGCACCTTCGCTGAAACTGGTCTCCCTGATGGATCACACGCCGGGGCAACGTCAGTTTGTGGACCTGGAGCAATTCAAGATCTACTACGGCGGCAAGTACAAGATGAACGATGCGGAGCTGGAAGCTTTCATCGACAGCCAGACGCAGGAACATCTGAAGTACGCCGATAAGAACAGGTTGGCCTTGTCGGGGATCTGCAATGATCAGAAAATCCCCATGGCCAGTCACGACGATGCGACCGAAGATCATGTTGAAGAAGCGGTTTCGCTCGGCATCACGATTTCAGAGTTCCCCACAACGCTCGAAGCCGCGAGGGCTGCCTGCGGACGTGGTATGGCCACGGTAGCCGGCGCGCCCAATGTGGTGCGCGGGCGATCGCACTCGGGAAATGTGTCCGCGTCGGAGCTGGCTTCGAAGGGTTTGTTGAACAGCCTCTCATCCGACTACGCGCCGATCAGTCTCTTGCATGGCGCATTCGTTTTACACCGGCGCGTCGGACTGACCTTACCCGATGCCATGGCAATCGTATCCAAGAACCCGGCCCGCATGGTCGAGCTGGATGACCGGGGAGAAATCGCGCCCGGCCTGCGTGCCGATCTGGTGCGGGTCAGCGATCATCAGGACATGCCCGTGGTGCGTTGTGTCTGGCGCGAGGGTATCCGAGTGGTCTAAGTTTGGTAACCGCTGAAAACAGAGGTAAATCGGGGAAGTGCGTGTGATGGAAAAGCCTTTCGACTTGATGCGCGATATCTATGAGAACGGCGGTGGTCAGCTCTACGACGCAGAGGCGGTAACGCAACTCGAACACGCTCTGCAGTCGGCGGCACAGGCGGAGAAATCAGGAGCTTCATCGCATCTGATTGTCGCAGCTTTGCTGCACGACATCGGGCACCTGTTGAGTGGTGATGAAAAGGGCGCCGCGGAACGGGGTGAAGATGCGCGTCATGAAAGCTGTGGAGCCGCATTTCTGAGCCGCTGGTTCAAGGATGAGGTGGTCGACGCCATCCGCCACCACGTTGCCGCAAAACGCTATCTTGTCGCAACGGAACCAGAGTATGCTGGCATCCTGTCACCCGCCTCGGTTCGGAGTCTTGAGCTGCAAGGCGGTGCTTTCTCACAAGACGAGGCTGAAACCTGGCGACGGCAGCCGGGCGCCGAAGATGCCGTTAACCTGCGGCGATGGGATGACGCGGCCAAAGACGTCGATGCAATTGTCCCGGGTTTTGAAGCCTACCGGCAGCACATTGAAAACGTACTGCGGCCCGAATTGAAAGAAGCATGAAGTGACCCAGCGTTACGCGATCTATTTCACTCCGGAGCGTTCCAGCGACCTGGCGCGGTTTTCCAATGCCTGGATCAATGATGAGCCCGGTGCGTCCGTATTCGGTGACGAGGTGCCATGGTCGGGGTTGATCGATCCGGACTACCGGCGTTCGATCACATCGGCGCCGCGCTTGTATGGTTTTCACGCCACTCTGAAGCCGCCATTTTTCCTGGCGCAAGGTAAGTCACTGGCAGATCTGGAGACGGCGGTTGCCGACTTCGCGTCCGAGCGCCCGCGTATCCTCCTGCCACAGCTTCAGCTCGACATTCTTGGGGATTTTCTGGCCCTTCGAACCCATGAGCGGACGCCGGAACTGGATGCTCTTGCCGCTGATGCAGTTTCATCCCTGGATGCCTTTCGCAGACCAGCCTCGGACGAGGAAGTGGCATTGCGCCGGGCGGTCGGTCTGACGGAGCGCCAGGACAAACTGCTGACGGATTGGGGTTATCCTTATGTCATGGAGGAATTTCGATTCCACATGACGCTCAGCACCCGGCTGGATGAGACCGGACAATCCCGGTTGCTGTCGATTTTGAAGCCGATTGTCACGCCGCTGATTGAAAAGCCGATCGTTATCGAGGCCGTTTCACTGGTTGAGCAGGCCGAGCCCGGTGCGCGCTTTACCGAGCGGGGACGCTTTCCCTTGCTTGGCTGAGCCCTTTCAGCAAAGCGACGAACTTATCGACTGCAGTCACCAGACTTGCGTCGTTCTGCAGTCGTTCCACATCCGGACCATCGATCTGAAAAGCAGCTGCGCGTTCCAGTCGTGCCTCGATTTCCAGTTCCGATTCACGCTCTCTCCCCAACAAGCGCGCGCGAAGGACTGGACGCGGCACCTCGATGGAAACAATCCTTGCGGGTTGCAGGCGCTGCCGGACTTCGGGAATAACACCGCGTGAGACATTCACCACCACGTGGCGTCCTTCTGCCAGATGCCCTTCGATGACGCGGGGTATGCCGTACCAGAGCCCGTGCGCATACCAGAAAAGGCTGTAAGCGCCCTGACCCTTGCGGTCTTTAAATGTTTCCAGCGAGAGTGCCCGATAGGGTTCATGTCCAAGCGCTGCGGGGCGGGTAATGTCCCGGCGGGGAAAGAAGAAGCCGTCGTTGCCTTCCAGCGCCGCTTCCGCACCGCCGAGGATACTATCCTTGCCGGACCCGGAAGGCCCTACGACCAGGACAATTGTGCCGCGTGGCGTTTGCTCCAGGGTCACAGAACCATCTTGCGCAGACGTTGTGAGATCAGATCCAGCACGGTCACCGTGGCAATAATGATAAGAATAACGGCTGCGGTTTCAGCGTAATAGAATCCGCGAATGTACTCCCAAAGAACGACGCCGATGCCGCCCGCGCCGACAATACCAAGAACCGTAGCGGACCGCACGTTGGATTCGAAGCGATAGAGGGAATAGGAGATCCAAAGAGGCATGACCTGAGGGATCACACCAAAGATCACTTCCTGAACCTTTCCGGCGCCGGTCGCGCGAATTCCCTCGACGGGCCGCGGGTCGATGGCCTCGACCGCTTCGGAGAACAGCTTGGCGAGAATACCCGTGGTGTGAATCCAGAGTGCTAGTACGCCTGCAAAGGGGCCGAGGCCGACGGCCACGACGAAGAGCATGGCGAAGACCATTTCGTTGATGGCGCGAGCCGCGTCCATCAGCCTGCGCATGGGCTGGACGATCCACCAGGGCGCGACGTTTTCGGCAGAGAGGACACCACAGGGGATCGCGCAGATGACCGACAGCACCGTCCCCCAAACGGCAATCTGCACCGTGATGATCATCTGTTCCAGAAAGGTTGGCCATTCGTGGAAGTTGGGCGGAAAGAAGCCGGTTGCGAATTCGCGCATATTGTCGGCGTAGATGAAGAGATCCAGGGGGCGCATTTCGGCGCCTTCCCATGACCACATCATGACCAGGAAAAACAATCCCCAACCCACAAGACTGGTGACGCTGCGTTTAAGGTCGCGCTTGGGAAGTTCCAGGCTTCCGTTTTGTAGCCGGGTGCTGCCGGGTCTGTCGCCGCGGGCGCTGTTGTAGTGTGTAAGTTCTGCCATGGTGAAGACCCGAATGTTAGAGATTGCTGAGGTTCAGGACTCACAAACGGTGGCAAATGTTATGCCGCGCTTATGAGTGCTCAACCCAGTCTGTTGGATCGTAAGGATAGCCGGATAGAGAAACGGTGGCGCCCCGGCGGAGCGCCACCGTCCGATATTGCGGTCGCGGCCTTAGTTGTTGGCCAGGACTTTCAGGGTTGCCAGCTTTTCGTCGATGCCGTCGATCTTTGCGGTCTTCTCGCCTGCGTCCATCCGTTCGTCGCCCTGCAACTTGACCTTGTCGCGAAAGAGCTGCAGCTGACGGATCGGGTAGAGCTGGGCATTGGAAGAATCGCGGAAAGGCGCCCAGTCGAGATCGGCGAGGATCTTTTTCTCGTTCTCGATGTCCGTGCCCAGGCGGCCGTAGCCCAGGAAGAAGGCTTTGAGCTGTGCCTTGGTCTCGTCGGAGAGGTTCTTACGATAGACGATCGGATCGGCCGGGATCAGCGGAGATTGCCAGATCACCTTGATGTTCTCGAAGGCCTTTGGATTGTTCTTCTCGATCCGGGCGAGGCTCTCGGTGTTGTTGGTGGCGAAGTCGACCTGCTTGTTGGCGACGGCCAGAGCATTGGTTTCGTGGTTGGCGCTGCGCACGGTCTTGTAGCAGTTCTTCGGATCGACATTGTTCTGGGCGAAGACATAGTAGCTTGGCACCAGGAAGCCGGAAGTGGAGTTCGGATCTCCGTTGCCGAAGGCCAGATCGCCCTTACAGCCCAGGACGTCGTCCAGTTTCTCGAGCTTGCTGTCTTTGTGGGCAAGCAGCAGCGACCAGTAGCCGGGGTTTCCGGTCACGTCGACCGTCTGCACGAAAACTTCGCCGCCGGCGCGGTCGACGGCTTCCATGGCGGATTTGTTGCCGAACCAGGCGACGTCGACCTTGTCGAAGCGCATGCCTTCGATGACACCGGCATAGTCAGGTGCGAAGAAAGCCTTCACCTTCATGCCGAGTTTCTTTTCCATATCGGCGAGGAACGGGTCCCAGACCGTTTTCAGGTTCTGGGAGGATTCGGTCGAGATGATACCGAAGTTCAGCGTTTCGAGCTTTTCTGCAGCAGCGGAAGCTGTGAAGGCAAAGCTTGTGGTCAGGGCGGTTGCTGCAAGCGCTGCAGCACCGGCGAGTTTCATGAACATGAGGTTCTCCTTGTAAGACAGATTTTTGTCAGTCGTTTGGTGGTTTGCTATTCGAATTTTCTGTGCCGTTGCTAAGCGGTTGCGGCAATCGGCATCGGTGAAATTTCAGTCCCGTGGATCGCCCCGCTGAGCGTTTCATCCATGACGAGTTCTTCACTGTCGGCACCGTAGAGCTCGCGCAGAAAGCTGGGTGTCAGGGCTTCGCTCGGGCCGTCGTAGACGACTTCGCCGGCACGCAGGGCGACTGTGCGCGGGCAGTAGCGCATGGCGTAGGCAACCTGATGCAGGGACACCACGATGGTGATGCCGTCCTCGCGGTTGATGCGTGCCATGTTTTCCATCACCCGCCGGGCCGATTCCGGATCGAGTGAGGCAATCGGCTCGTCAGCAAGCAGAACTTCGGCGCCTTGCATCAACGCCCGTGCAATGGCGGCACGCTGCTGCTGGCCGCCGGAAAGGGTGGAGGCACGCTGACCGGCATATTGATCCATGCCGACACGGCGCAGCGCTTCCATGGCCAGCATTTTTTCTTCACGGGTGAAGAGGCCCAGTGTGCCGCGCCAGGCCGGGATACGGCCCAATACGCCAAGCACGACGTTGGTCAGCAGTGAAAGCCGGTTGACCAGATTGAACTGCTGGAAAATCACGCCGATCCGGGCACGCAGACGGCGAATGTTTCTATTGATCTGTCCGCTGTCCTGAACCGAAGCGCCCAGAACCTGAATGCGTCCGTCGTTACCCGGTTGATTGGCGACTGCGGATCTATCACCGCGCTCCAAACCGGAGATTAAACGTATTAAAGTCGATTTCCCCGATCCGGAAGCTCCGATCAGCGCAACCATCTCGCCTTGCTCAACTGCCAGCGAGACATTGTTCAGCGCCCGATGCTTCCTAAAGGTTTTCGACAGCCCATTGACCTCAATGGCTGATCCCATAATCCCACACTCCCCGTTTATCTGCGAGTGAGGGTGCCGAAAAGCCCTGACGGGGATGTGACGAAAACTTTTCCGTTTTGTTAAATTTGCCGTGGATAATTCGTGAACTTACACATTATTTACGCACTGGGTTGAATGCTTTCAGAGCACTAACCGCCATGTTCACGCTTGATAAGTGAACGCACAAATGTGCTGTATTCGTCTTTCATAGGCAGCTCGAGGTCTTTCACTATTCGGCGCCTGACCGCGGTGGCAGGTTGGCCTGTGATTGGATTGCTTGAGGCTTTTTCATATGTCTCCCAATACAAGCCCATGCCGCGTTTTTGCCAATTGGGGAGGTCATTGAAGTTGACGCCTGCGGTTTTGAACAAAAACTCGTTTTTCTCGGCAACTGAAAGCCTGCTCAATTTGCTTGTTGCTGCCCCTGCCGATGCCCCGGCATGCCTGAGAGCCCAGTAGCAGTGGGCGTTCAGGGCATTTCGGTGCGCGTCTTCGTTTCGCCAGCGAAGATAGTCGACCACTTTGTCTATATTAGGGAGCTGGCTGATCCGGCAATCGAAAGCGCCAAGGTCTCCAAGCAGCAGGGAGAACTTCGCACTTGCTTCTCCCGCCAACACGGAATTCAGTTTTCGTAACTTGCGGTCGAAACTGTATTCGTTACGGTGCAGGACCAGTGAAATTTCGTCACTCTGGGTATAGCCGTAAACCACTTTGAATCCACAGGACATTAAGTGCTCGGTCGTTTTCAGCATATGGTTGCGAAAGACAACGTCAAACGGGGCTTCGAACTCGTGCACTTCCTTGGTCAGCCGCGTAAAACTGCGACCGTCGATACGTGCAACCATGAAGATGCCCGGCAATACGCAGTGATCATGCGCGGTTTCGTAGACCCGCATGGCGCTATCAAGCTCACTAAATTTCATCGTCCCAGTCCTCTACAACGAAGCTTGCCGGATCCTTTAAGTGGACGAAATGCAGAGCGTCGAACCCTTCATCCTTTATCGGCATGACCAGCTTCGCATAAGTGCCGCGAACACCTTTTTCAGGTATGCATTCATCGCTTTCACGCATTTCGTTTCTGCGTAACAAGTCGTTAAGTATGGATTGAAAATAATAGCCCGTAACGCGGAAGCCAGCTTGCCGCGCCGGCTCGATATAACGGGCTCGGTCTTCCGCTGTGGGGTTCGTATTGTCGATCACCAACGCTTGGCGGGTCTGCAAACAGGTTTCGAAGAGGCGTTTTTCACGGTGCCGGGTTTTCAGCATATCAAGATTGATGCGAACATGTGTCCGGAAAAACCGTTCTTTAAAGAAGGTGGATTTGCCGCTTGCTTGCGCACCTATAAAAATAACCGCTTCCATGAATCTACCTGATTTCTCATATGTTTGATCAGTTTAGACCTCCAGCAGATCGAATACAGCCTTAATCGTGCGCTGCGGGGCGCATTCGGAGAGGCAAACCAGATGTTCGGGAACCCGCACGTCCGCATCTGAAATCGGCAGGACGTGGATGGTGCTATCCAGGATCAGCTCCGCTTCGGATACAACGCCGATGCCCAAACCTTCAACCACCGCGGCCCGAACAGCTTCCCGGCTGCCGATTTCGAAGACGTCCTTTAACGCCATCCCAGCGTCGTTGACCGCGGCCTCAAACACGGCGCGGGTGGTCGAGCCTTGCTCTCTCAGAATGACTCTAGCGCCAGCGAGTTGCTTGAGGGTGACGCTCTTTCGCTTTGCCCACTTGTGCGCGCTCGGGACAAAGGCAACCAGCCGGTCGGCGATCACCAGGCGTGAGATCAACCGTGGGTCATTTTCTGGAGGCGGTGGAATGATTGCGACATCGATGCGACGCGCCATCAGATCGGCAAGGGTGTCGCGGGAATTGCCGAAGTTCATCGAGATTTCGATACCGGGATAACGCTCCTGATATCGCGCGACCAGCGGCAGGGCATGATAAGGCGAATCTGCACCGATCCGAAGGAATCCCGCCTTCAGGCTGCGGGTCTCGGAGAGCAGAAGTTCTGCCTCGGCCTCCAGGCGGAATTGCTTTTGGGTAATGGCGTGAAGCTGCCGGCCAAGCGGGGTGATCTCGATCCCCCGACCGGCCGGAACGAAGAGCTCCACATCGTAGTGGGCTTCCAGCGTCTTGACCTGCGAAGAGAGCGTGGGCTGGGAAACATTGAGCGCTGCGGCAGCACGGGTGTAGCTGCCATGGCTGGCGACGGCATGAAAGGCCCGTATCTGGGAATAAATTATAGGCATGAGCTATATTATATATCGAAAACATCGATTTTACATATGAAACTTGACTGGCGTAATCTGACCGCGGTTTGAATGGAAAGAAGCGGGGAATAGAGGGCATGGCTGCTGAATACGACGTTCTGGCGCGTGCCGGGAGGACCGGCGAGAATCATGAGTTCCTTCTGACGCCCGGTCCTCTGACCACATCCAAGGCCGTGAAGGCGGCGATGCAACGTGACTGGGGGTCCTGGGATCAACCTTTTATCGACCTGACAACCGGTATCTGCGAAAGCCTGAGTGGCATGGCTGGCGGTGGTGACGATTTTGTCTGCGTACCCATTCAGGGCAGCGGAACCTTCGCAGTCGAGGCTATGCTGGGAACCATGGTGCCGCGCAATGGCCACTGTGCGGTGCTGGTCAACGGTGCCTATGGTGAGCGGATCGTTAAGATCTTCGATGCGATGGAACGCTGTTGCACGGTTTTGCGCAGCCCGGAAACCGACGCCTACGACGTTGCGGCTCTTGAGCAGGCCCTGATCGAAGATAGCAGCATCACGCACGTCGCCGCGGTGCATTGTGAAACCACCAGTGGTGTTCTGAACCCCCTGGATGCGATCGCCGTCACCACAGCGCGCCATGGCCGTTCGCTCCTTGTGGACGCGATGAGTTCCTTCGCTGCCTTGCCGATCGATGTTTATGCGCTGCCCTGCGATGGCTTGGTTTCTTCCGCCAACAAGTGCATTCAGGGTGTGCCGGGTATGGGTTTCGCAATCCTGCGCAGAAGCGCTCTGGCCGCGACGAAGGGAAACGCCCATTCGCTGTCCCTGGATCTGCATGACCAGTGGAGCTATATGGAGAAGTCCGGGCGTTGGCGCTTTACGCCGCCGACACACGCCGCCGCCGCTTTGGCAGCCGCCATTGAAGAACACGCCAACGAAGGGGGTGTCGGCGGGCGCGGTGGGCGTTACGCCAGCAATCACCTGGTACTGGTGCGGGGTATGCGGGAGATTGGATTTGAAACTTTGCTGGCCGATGCTATTCAGTCGCCGATTATCACGGCCTTTCTGGAGCCCGCGGATCCGCGCTTCAGCTTCCAGAAATTTTACGATCTACTGGCCCGGCGGGGCTTTGTAATCTATCCCGGAAAGCTGACGGTGGCGCCGACATTCCGGATCGGCACGATCGGCGCGATTGAAGCCCAGGACATCAGAGGACTCTTGGAGGCCGTAAAGGCCGTTCTCGAGGAAATGGGTGTGCGCGACGCTTCTCCGGCGCGAGAGACCACAGCCGCACAATAGACTTCGAGCCAGTGTTTGGCGATGCATTAAGGACGAGAGTATGAACCGCAAGATTACCGTCAACGATCGCAGCTACGACTGGCCGGCGCAGCCGGTCGTTGTCGTATGTATCGATGGCTCGGAACCCGCGTACATTGAAGCCGCTGTTGCGGATGGCGTCATGCCTTTTACCGCAAAAATGCTGGCCCAGGGGGCTGATTTGCGGGCGAACTGCGTCGTGCCCAGCTTCACCAATCCCAACAATCTCTCGATCGTTACCGGGCAGCCACCTGCGATCCATGGTATTTCCGGAAACTATTTCCTCGATCCGGACAGCGGCGAGGAAGTGATGATGAACGATCCGAAATTCCTGCGCGCGCCGACGATCTTCAAGGCCTTCCAGGAGGAGGGGGCGAAGATCGCGATCATCACCGCGAAGGACAAACTTCGCCGCTTGCTCGGTCATGGTCTGACGCTTGGCGCGGAAGGGGCCACCTGTTTTTCCTCGGAAAAATCCGATCAGGCCACTGAGAGTGAGAACGGGATCTCCGGCGTCGTAGAGATGGTCGGAATGCCGGTTCCGGATGTGTACTCCGCGGAACTTTCCGAGTTTGTTTTCGCGGCAGGCGTTAAGCTTATGGCCCGCGATCGTCCAGATTTGATGTATCTTTCCACCACTGACTATGTGCAGCACAAGCACGCCCCGGGAACGCCGGGCGCAAACGCTTTTTACGCCATGATGGATGGCTATTGGGCCCAGCTCGATGCTATGGGGTGTGTGCTGTCGCTGACCGCGGATCACGGTATGAACGCGAAACACGGGTCCGATGGCGCACCTTCGGTGATCTATCTGCAGGATCTCTTGGATGATTGGTTGGGCAGGTCGGCGGCTCGCGTGGTTCTACCGATCACCGACCCCTACGTGGTTCACCATGGGGCGCTGGGTTCTTTCGCCACGGTTTATCTGCCGGACTCCGCTGACGCCGCCGCCTTGATTGAAAAGCTCTCCGCTGTTGAGGGTATCGAATATGTAGCCGGGAATGCCGAGGCCTGTGCGCGTTTCGAATTGCCGCAGGATCGGATCGGTGATCTGGTTGTGGTTTCCACGCGTCAGGTCGTTCTGGGAACGAACGAGTCCGGTCATGATCTTTCCGGCCTGGAAGTGCCTTTGCGCTCTCACGGTGGCGTGTCTGAGCAAACGGTACCCCTGATGGTCAATCGGCCGGTGCAGGGGATTACGGAACGAACGCTCAGGAATTTCGACGCTTTTGATGTCGCCCTGAACCACACGCTTGAGGTTCGCAGCGCAGCTCAGTAAAGAAACGATGCTCCGCAGCGGGGCGTTCAAGGGAATTTGATACGTTGCGGCGGGCCAACTGCCGCATTACTTGGGAACTTAAGAAATGAGTCTTGCCGAAGATATGGCTGGTAAGCCGCGCCACGAAATGATGCGTATCGCCGGGTGTAAAGTCGACGCCGATGGTGTGATCGAAGTCCGCTACCCCTACACCAACCAGGTGATCGGAACCGTGCCCCGGGGAACCGCGGCCCATGCGCGTGAAGCCTTCGAGATTGCGGGCGCCTATACGCCGACGCTGACCCGCTACGAACGGCAGCAGATCCTGTTCCGCACTGCGGAGATCATCCAGTCCCGTCGTGATGAGATTTCCGATCTGATTTCTCTTGAGCTCGGCCTGTCGAAAAAAGACTCACTCTATGAGGTCGGCCGCGCCTATGACGTCTACACCCTGACCGCGCAGCTCTGCATCCGCGATGATGGCGAGATCTATTCCTGCGATGTCAGCCCGCAAGGCAAGGCGCGCCGGATCTACACCATGCGCGAACCCTTAAAGGCGATCAGTGCGATCACGCCCTTCAATCATCCGCTGAATATGATTTCCCACAAGATCGCACCTGCGGTTGCGACCAACAACTGTATTGTCTGCAAGCCGACGGATCTGACGCCCATGACGGCGTTGATCCTGGCGGACATTCTTTACGAGGCAGGCTTACCGCATGAGATGCTATCCGTGCTTACAGGTATGCCCGAAGATCTGGGTGATGAGTTCATTACTAATGACAACATTGAGCTCGTCACTTTCACCGGTGGTGTGCCGGTCGGTAAGCTGATTGCGAACCGCGCAGGCTACCGGCGGACGGTTCTGGAATTGGGCGGCAACGACCCTCTGATCATTCTGAATGATCTCTCGGACGATGATCTGGCCAAAGCCGCCGATCTTGCAGTGGCCGGTGCGACCAAGAACTCGGGCCAGCGTTGCACGGCGGTCAAGCGGATCCTGGTTCAGGAGGATGTGGCGGAACGCTTCGTGCCGCTGGTTGAAGAGCGGGCCCGGAAGATCGTTTTCGGCGATCCCTTTGATCCCAAAACCGATCTTGGTACTGTCGTCCATGAGGAAGCGGCGAAGCTCTTCGAGGCCCGAGTGCACAAAGCTGCGGAAGCCGGAGCGGAAATACTGTACAATCCCGGACGCCAGGGCGCACTTCTACCGCCGATCGTAATCGATAAGGTCGATCATGCGTCCGAACTGGTGCTCGAAGAAACCTTCGGTCCGGTCATCCCGATTGTGCGGGTTCCGAATGACGATGCCGAGGTGATGCGGATATCCAATTCGACGGCGTTCGGACTCTCGGCGGGTGTCTGTACAAACCGGCTTGATCGGATAACGGCGTTCGTGAACGGCTTGAATGTCGGCACGGTCAATATCTGGGAAGTGCCGGGATATCGAATCGAAATGTCGCCTTTCGGTGGTATTAAGGATTCTGGTTTAGGCTATAAGGAGGGCGTGCTCGAAGCGATGAAGAGCTTCTCCAACATTAAAACCTACTCGCTGCCCTGGCCTGGCTGAGGCGCGATGGAAAGAAGTAAACGAAGGAACAAGGATTGAGCGGTACAGAAGTTTTTTTGACGATTCTGGGGGGCGTGGCGCTGCTGCTTTGGGGCGCACGGATGATTCGCACGGGGATGACCCGTGCCTTCGGCACCGAACTGCGAAGTGTTGTCGCCTCTTGCACAAGTAATAGAGTTTTTGCCGCCGGTGCGGGTACGGTCGTTGCCGCGCTTATTCAGAGTTCGACCGCAACAGCGCTGATCGTGTGTTCTTTCGTCGGGCGTGGCGCTCTTGCCACGGCTCCGGCCCTCGCTGTGATGCTGGGGGCGGACCTGGGCTCCGCGGCGGCTGTGGTTGTCGTGGCCTCTGGAATCGCCGTGATCTGGCCCGTCTTTGCCTTCCTGGGTTACGTCATTCATGTGGCGGGCGAAAAGCGCAGCCCGCGCATCAAACATATTGGCCGTATTCTGATCGGTTTTGCGATGCTGCTGGTTGCCCTGAACATGGTCGGTGGTGCGTCGCGATCGCTCGGTGAAAGTGAAGTCATCGGCCAGATTTTGAATGCCATGGCCAGCGAGCCTTTCCTGGCGATTGTGGTCGGCGTGGTGCTGACCTGGATGGCCTACTCCAGCGTTGCGATCGTCCTGCTGGTGTCATCGCTTGCCGTTGCCGGGGCGTTCCCGCTGGAAGCCCTCATGACCATCGTTCTGGGCGTTAATCTTGGAGCAGCGCTGCCGGCTATCAGCGCGACGATTGCCGAACCGGTTTCCGCACGCCGGGTGCCGCTTGGCAATCTGCTTTTCCGATTTATCGGCGTTGTCGCCTGCTGGATTGCTTTGCCATGGCTGGAGCCGGAGCTGGTGCGTCTCGTATCGGGTCCAGCCGAACAGGTGGTTGCGTTCCATGTGGCCTTCAACGCCGGTCTCTGTGTGCTATCGCTTGTTTTGATCGGGCCGATAGCGGCGCTGACGGAAAAGATTCTCCCCGAACCAAGTGTCGATGCGAGCGATAATGGACCGCGTCATCTCGATGAACACCTGCTCGAGACGCCTTCTTTGGCGTTGAGCAGTGCGACGCGCGAAACACTTCGGATGGGCGATATCATTGAGGATATGCTCGCCAAGACCATCCGGGTCTTCCGCGAAGACGATAAGGCCCTGCTTTCCGAAGTGGAAGCCCAGGAAGAGCAGATCGACCAGCTCTATGAAGCCGTGAAGCTCTATCTGATGCGCCTTTCCCGGGATGAGCTGGATGACGACGAAAGCCGCCGCTCTATCGAGATCATTACCTTCACCACCAACCTGGAACATGTTGGTGACATCATCGATAAGAATCTGATGGAGCTGGCGGCCAAGAAGATCAAAGGCAAGCTGAGTTTTTCAGACCAGGGACTGTCCGAACTTGCCGATGTTCATGCGATGTTGATGGAGACGGTGCGTCTGTCGCTCAGCGTATTCATTAATCCGGACCCGGGGCAGGCGCGCCTGCTGCTGGCGCGTAAGGATCAGTTCCGCAAGATGGAGCTGGAAGGGACGGAGTGGCACCTTGAAAGGCTGCGCTCGGGGATGATCGAGAGTATCGAGACCAGCAGTCTGCATCTGGACATGCTCCGCGACTTCAAACGCATCAATTCGCATCTGACCTCCGTGGCTTACCCGATTTTGAGTCGGCGCGGCGAACTGCGCAGTTCGCGCCTGGTGAATAAAGAGCAAGCCGAGACTCTGCGGACAGGAAATGTCGAAGGAGCAGCAAGCATCGCTGAACCAAAAACTTAAGAATGTAGATTGAATGAAAGGGGGTCGGGGTTTTCCGATCCAACGAATGGAGGCCGAACCTCCGCGCAAGCACCATGAAGAAACGAGTTTAAATCGTGCAATGGACAGGGACGTAAAAAATGAAAATTGATATCACAAAGTACATGACGACTGTTGCCACCTTCGCCCTTGCCGGCGGGTTGGCAGCGAATGCGGCAGCGGCGGAAACCTTGACCGTCTACACTGCCGTGGAAGCTGAAGATCTGGCGAAGTATGCTGCGGCATTTAACAGCCATCATCCGGACATCGAAATCAAATGGGTCCGTGATTCAACGGGGATCGTGACGGCAAAGTTGCTGGCTGAAAAAGACAACCCGCAGGCCGATGTGGTTTGGGGATTGGCGGGCACCAGCCTGATCCTGCTGAAGGGTGAAGGCATGCTTGAACCCTATGCGCCAAACGGTGTGAAGGAACTGGATCCGAAATTTGTCGATAGTGAAGTGCCGCCTTCCTGGGTTGGTATGGATGCCTGGGTGGCGTCGGTTTGCGTGAATATTCCTGAGGCCGAAGCGGCTGGATTGCCGATGCCTGCGTCCTGGAAAGATCTGACCAAGCCGGTCTACAAAGATCAGGTGATCATGCCGAATCCGGCCTCCTCGGGCACCGGGTTCCTGGATGTCTCATCCTGGCTGCAGATGTTCGGAGAAGAGGGTGGCTGGGCCTACATGGACGGCCTGCACGCAAACATCGCCCGTTACACCCATTCAGGCTCCAAGCCCTGCAAGCTGGCGGCGGCGGGTGAAATCCCCATCGGAATTTCCTTCGCTTTCCGTGGTGCCAAATCGAAGGCCGCCGGTGCGCCGCTTGAGATTGTCGTGCCTTCAGAAGGCGTAGGCTGGGATATGGAAGCCGCGGCCATCATCAAGGGCACGGATGCAATGGATTCAGCCAAGAAGCTGATGGACTTCATTGTGACCAAGGAAGCCAACGAGATGTACAACGCCGGTTATGCGGTTGTTGCCTATCCCGGCGTGGCCAAACCGGTTGAGCATTTCCCGGAAGGTTTGGTCGACGCAATGATCGACAACGACTTCGATTTCGCGGCCAAGAACCGTAAGAGCATTCTGGCCGAGTGGCAGAAGCGTTACGATTCCAAATCCGAAGCGAAATAGGTCCTTTCTCCGGACACGGCGGACCTCTAATGGGGTCCGCCGTGTCGAAAGTTTTTTGAGAGGACTGTTATGTCCGGTTCGGCGCCGTATCTTCGCCTGCAAGGCGTATCCAAATCCTTTGGCAGTTTTACCGCTCTTCAGGACATCGCGCTCGATGTCCACGAGGGTGAATTCGTTTGTTTCCTGGGGCCTTCCGGCTGCGGCAAGACGACCCTTCTGCGTATTATCGCGGGACTGGAAATCCAGTCGGCTGGGCAGATCACCCAGGCCGGGGTCGATATTTCCGCTCTGCCGCCGTCTCAGCGCGATTTCGGGATCGTGTTTCAGTCCTATGCGCTCTTTCCCAATCTGAACGTAAACAGAAATGTGGCTTACGGCCTGGAGAACGCCGGTTCGGCGCGCGCCGCGACGGCTCAGCGCGTTGAAGAGCTGCTGGCGCTGGTCGGTTTGCCCGATCAGGGGACAAAGTACCCGGCTCAGCTCTCCGGCGGCCAGCAGCAGCGTGTGGCGCTCGCGCGGGCCCTGGCGATGTCACCGGGGCTATTGCTCCTTGACGAGCCGCTCTCGGCGCTGGATGCCCAGGTGCGCGGGCATCTGCGTCATGAAATCAAGAGTCTGCAGCGCCGACTGGGCGTGACCACGATTATGGTCACCCATGATCAGGAAGAGGCCCTGACCATGGCCGACCGCATCGTGGTTATGGATCACGGTGTTGTCGAACAGGTCGGGACTCCGTTGGAGATTTACCGCGAACCGGTCAGTCCCTTCGTGGCCAACTTCATCGGCACCATGAACCAGTTACCCTGTGAGGTGAACGGCACGGGCGGTGTGAAGCTCGGCGTACTGTCCATTGCCTGTCAGGATCATAGCGTCGAAAGCGGGGCTTCGGCGATCCTGGCGATCCGGCCTGAGGATGTGATACCGCACGGTGCGGGCGCACGTTCACCTGGCGCGCCGGATATTATTGAAACCCCAGGAAATACCTTCGATGCCCGAATTGAGGATATGGAGTTTCTTGGCTCATTCTTCCGGGCAGAACTCTCGGGTCAGGTGCTTGGAGAAGCTCACCTCTTGGCGGATTTTTCCATCAATGCCGTGCGGCGTATGGGCCTGGAGACAGGCAAGGAGCTGACGGTGGAACTCCCCGCCGAACGGGTCCGGGTCTATGCAGGCACGGCGGTGTGATGATATGACCGATGCCACTTTAAATCCCGTTTCCAACAGGGGCCCACGCGCGCGTTTCAACCTGGAAGCCTGGGTCATGCGTGGCGGGATCGCCATTGCAGGACTGTTTCTGATCGTTGCGGTGATCCTGCCGCTCTATGCGATGCTGTCCAAATCCTTCGAGGACAAAGACGGCGCCTTTATCGGCCTGACGAACTACGTCGCCTACTTCGATACGCCGTCGCTATCCTATTCGATCTCCAACAGTCTGACGGTTTCGATCGTGGCGACGATCATCGTGATCACGCTCGCCTTCGCCTATGCCTATGCGATCACTCGGACCTGCATGCGGTTTAAAGGTTTTTTCCGGCTGGTGGCGCTGGTCCCGATCCTGGCGCCCTCCCTGCTGCCGGGGATCTCCTTCATCTACATGTTCGGCAAAAAGGGTTTCATGCGTGAGCTTCTGATGGGCGAGCCGATCTATGGCTTCATCGGGATCGTGCTGGGTTCTAGTTTCTGGACCTTCCCGCATGCGCTGCTGATCATGATCACCGCCTTGTCCCTTTCTGACGCCCGCCTCTATGAAGCGGCCGAAGCTCTGCGGGCTTCGAAACTGCGGACGTTCTTCACGGTGACCCTGCCCGGCGCTAAGTACGGCGTGATCAGCGCGATCTTTGTCGTCTTTACCCTGGTGATCACCGACTTCGGTGTTCCCAAGGTGATCGGCGGTCAGTATTCGGTGTTGGCGACGGATATCTACAAACAGGTCATCGGACAGCAGAACTTTCAAATGGGTGCGGTGGTCAGCGTGATGTTGCTGATTCCTGCGGTCCTCGCCTTCACCGTCGACCGCCTTGTACAGCGGCGACAGGTTGCGTTGCTGTCGGCCCGCGCGGTTCCCTATGCGCCAAAGCCCTCCCGGGGGCGTGACATCGGGGCGTTGATTTTTTGCAGCGTGATGGCCGGAATGCTGCTTCTGGTGCTCGGGGTTGCGGCCTACGCCTCGCTGGTGAAGTTCTGGCCTTACAATCTTTCGCTTGGCTTCACACACTACAATTTCGAAATCATGGATGGCGGCGGTTGGGGTGCCTGGTTCAATTCCATGAAGATGGCGGGCTTGACGGCGCTGATCGGCACCACGCTGGTCTTTACGGTGGCTTATCTGGTTGAGAAGGGTCAGGACGCGCGCTTCGGGCGGGTCGTGATCCAGGCCATGGCCATGGTGCCGCTGGCGGTTCCGGGTATGGTGCTTGGGCTGGCCTATATCTTCTTCTTCAATAATCCGGCCAATCCGCTCAATGGGATCTATGCCACCATGGCGATCCTGGTGCTCTCGACCGTCGCGCATTTTTATACCGTGGCGCACCTGACCGCGGTGACCGCACTGAAGCAGATCGACGGTGAATTCGAATCGGTTTCCTCATCGCTAAAAGTTCCCTTCTGGACCACCTTTCGCCGGGTCACCGTGCCGGTCTGTCAGCCTGCGATTTTCTCGATGGCTGTTTATCTCTTCATGAATGCGATGACCACGGTGTCCGCCGTTGTCTTTCTCTACTCGCCCGATACTAACCTGGCGTCGGTGGCTGTCATGAACATGGATGATGCCGGCGATATCGCCCCCGCCGCCGCCATGGCGATGATGATTGTCTACACAAACCTGACCGTGGTTCTGATCTATGGCTTGCTCTCGCGCCTTGTGGAGAAACGGACGCAGGCCTGGCGTCAACGATAGCTTTAGGCCCTAAGCCGCAGAAGTGGATGCGGTCTGTATCTTGAAGTTCAGAAGGGTGAATTCCGCCGGTTTGAGGGCGGCGAAACCAACCTGGATGTTCACGAGTCCTGTTTCGACATCCGCTTCGCTGTTTGTGGTCTCATCGCATCTTGCGAAGAAGGCCTCGTTCAGATTTGAGCCCTGAAAAGCACCTTCCCGGAAAAGCTGAAACAGGAAGTCTTCGATTGTGTCGGTAATGTTGGCCCAGAGAGCTTCGCTGTTTTCCTGGTACGAAACCCACGCCAGACCGCCGTCGATGGTCTTCTCGATCATCAGTGCGACGCGGCGGAGCGGCAGGTATTTCCAATCTGAGCCCTGGGAGTCTGCGCCATCGAGTGTGCGCGCACCCCAACTGACGATCCCGGTCTTCGCAAAGCTGCGCAGGCAGTTGATGCCGGCCTGGTTCAGCAGACGGTTCTGTGCGAGCGATATCTTGCGCTCCAACCCCTCGGCACCCTGAATGCAGGCATCGACGCCTGCGGGAGCTTTCCAGACGGCTTTGGAGGCGTCGGTGCGCGCGATCAGGCCTGCCATGGCACCACAGGGAGCGCAGGCGATGGCCTTGTCGCCTTTTGATGGGTTCGGAAACAGAATGTTGGGGTAGTAGAGGACGGCATTTGCATCACGCAGACCGAGGCCGTCGATTCCGCGCTCCGGGTCCAGGACTGAAACCGGCATTGACCAATCGCCGCGCGGATCGACCAGAAGAATTGCGCGGCGACTTTTGCAATAGGCCAGCGCAGTACGCAGGCTTCGGGCATCAACGTCTCTGCCGAATTCGAAAGGTGGAATTGCGAGCAGGTCGAAGGAGTCGATCTTATCCAGTGCCCAAAGACCCTGCTGGCTGATGGAGAGCGCGGGTTCGGCAAAGCCGGTATTCGTCACACGGACGATGACAGCCGTTTCGCCTCCATTCTCGAAGAACTGCCGGATCGCATGGCTGAGCGGATATTTGTCTGAGATTTCGCCATAAACCTTACAGAACTCCGCATAGTTGGCGATTTCAACGGCTTCATTCGCCGGGCCTTGCTCGGCAGGTCCGATAAAGGCTGTAACCGAAGTTCTTGCGGCCTCTAAGGTTCTTCGGTGCATGTTGATCTCCTGAACCTACGCGCTGGCCGATAGGCCATCTTTGCCCATCGCGCCTTTTTACACGCACGCACTTTAGTTCTCATACGATTGAGTTTGCTGTTGAAATCTGCCGATATCAGCTGTTTTCCGGGACCGTTCAGCTATTGTCGCCTCAAAGTTATTAATCAATTCCTGCCAATCCTGGCTATAAAGTCCAATATGTCGATTGGACACAGGATTGACCCAGAACGGGGGTGTGCGGTCGGGGGCTGCCCCTTGGTATTAGCCGAAATTAACCAACAAAACGACTATTCAGCGCTGCGCTGTTATGGACCGGGATGTGACGGTTCAGGTGCTCAGGACTGAAATTCTGGGGTGCCCTGTCCTGAAAGAAGCCTGCATTGGGCTAAAGTGCGGGCGGTCGTCGACCTCCAGGGCGAATGTGCTCTTACCCTTAAATCTTTTTTCGCGTAGCCGTGCAGTGATTAAAGGTAAACAAGGCTCGATTTGGATGTCAGGCCAAAAGCTTGTCGATCATCTCCAGCAATTCATCGTCTTCAAAGGGCTTGAAGAGCACATGGTCTGCGCTGTGGACATCGGCGATGGCAGTGGCACGTTCCAGCGTTTCGCCGGGGCCGCCGCCCGAAACGATAATAATTGGCAGATCGGAGTTCTCTGCGCGTACCTGGCGCAACAGTGACAGGCCGTCGACTTTTGGCATCCAGATGTCGACAATTGCGAGGTCGGGGTTCTCACTCTCGATAAGCTTGACGCCTTCTTCGCCATTGCCTGCCTCGATTGTCTTGTAGCCGGAAACATTCAAGACGGCGCAGATGCTCTCCCTGACAAACACATCATCATCTACAACCAGTATTTTTTTCATACGCCTTTACTCTCCGAGGCTTTTTCAGCTTCGCGGACAATAGGAACATAAACTTCGAAGCTAGAGCCTACATCTTTTTCACTCTTAACTGAAATAGCACCATTCCAGCCTTTGACTATACCATAGACCACAGCCAGGCCGAGACCCGTCCCGCGGCCAACTTCCTTGGTGGTAAAGAAGGGTTCAAAAATGTGTTCCATGACATCGTCGGGAATCCCCTGTCCCCGGTCATTTACGGTTACACGTGCATAATGGCCTTTTTCGATCTCCAGTGTCTCGGTTTCTGTTGAATTTAACTCGACGCAATCGAGAAGCAGCCTGACTTCGCCGACGCCGCCCATGGCATCATTCGCGTTCTGTACAAGGTTGAGGATGACTTGAATGAACTCGGTTTCGTTGACTTCCGCCGGCACTTCTTCCTCATTGGCCTGAAGGGTCAGTTTGATGTCGGGGGGCGTTATATCCTGCGCAAACCGCATTGTCCGTGCCGTGAGTTCGGCCAGATTCACCACCGTTCGATCGCCCGAGCCTTTATGGGCGAATGTTAGGATATCATTCACAATATCGGCGGCTTTACGGCTGCATTCCAACGCGCGCGCAAGATAGTGGTTGAGCTGCGCATCGGTGGTTTTATTCAAGGTCAGTTTGGTGAAATTGATGATTGGATGAAGAAGGTTGTTGATTTCATGCGCGATCCCACCGGCCAACTGTCCGAGCGCTTCCATCTTCTGACTTTGTTTTAAGCCCTCTTCGAGTTCAGCTTCGCGGCGTTCACGTCTTTTCTGCTCGGTGACGTCGGCGATCAGATGTACAATCGAATCACCGATAAAAGGTGCGGAGCGAACGCTTAGGTGTCTGACTTCGCCATCAGGCCGTTGCCAATCGAATTCGCCCAGCCAACTGCCCTGATTTTCAATTGCATCGTAGTTTTCCTGGCGTAGAGCGGCGAAGTCGGTTTCGCTGTACTGGTTCAAGTCCGTCAACTTGAGACCGATCATCTGGTCTTTGCTCGTCAGGCCGGCGATTTTCAGAACGGCGGAGTTGACGTCGGTAATACCGCGCTCGATGTTGGCAATGCTCAGACCGACATTGGCCCTATCCAGTGCTTCTACAATAGCCAGATTCCGTGCATTGCTCTCTTTCAGCGCGGCATCCGCTTCGGTTTGTTCCGTTACGTCCTGGGTGACGCCGAAGTAGGCGATCAAGTCACCGCTGCTGTCGAGTTCCGGATGACCTTCGACCTTAACGTACCTGATCGATCCATCCGGCCGGATGATCCGGTACTCCTGTGTGAAGTGCTCCAGGTTTTCCCAGGCCTGACTGCTCGCCTCCTGCATTCGCTTTCTGTCGTGCGCATGCATTTTGGCGAAGATCTCGTCGAGCGATAAATCCCTGTCCTGGGGTTCGAGGCCAAAAATCCGCCAAAGCTCATGTGACCATCGCGTGGCTCTTCGCCTGCTGCAGAAACGCCAGTGCCCGATATGGCCGAGTCTCTGTGCTTCGTTGAGTTGACGTTCACTTTCACGCAGTGCGTTTTCGGCTTCCTTTTTTTCAGTGACATCGCGGTTGATACCGAAGATCGAGACGACTTGTCCGACGGAATTGCGTTCCGGATGCCCCTCGCAGGAATGAAATCTGATCTCGCCATCCGGCATGAGAACCCGGTGTTCGCTTCTGTAGGCGATGCCCTGCGCGATAGCATGTTGCTGGCGCGCCTGAAACGCCCTTCGGTCCTGAGGATGGATGAAGCTGTCGCCATCCTCTTTCGATGAGAGTGTATTCTCAGTGGAGATGCCGAGCAGGCGGCACATTTCTTCCGAGCGTTCGATGACCCCTTCCTTGACGTACCAGCGCCAGTGACCGCTGCGCCCGATGCGTTGGGCCTGAGCCAGTTCGCGTTCACGGCGTTTCAGTTCGGCTTCAGCGGTTTTGTGTTTGCTGACATCCTGAACCATGCCTTCGAAGTATTTTACATTGCCCTTTTCATCTTTGATCCTGCTGGCCGTGATGCTGACCCACACGCTTCTTCCATGGGTCCTGTCGCGCAGCTTTGTCTCGAAGCCGTCGAGGACGCCTTTTTTGTCGATCTCGCGTTTGATGGCGATGCGCAGGACCGGTTCGGGAAAGAGGTTTTCCGGCGCTGTATTGACGGCCTCCAGGAACTCCTCTTCATCTGGGAAGTCGAAGAGTTTGTATAGGGCCGGGTTCGCTTGAAGAAACTCGCCCTCCGGGGTCGCGCGAAAGATTCCTACAGCGGCGTTTTCGTAGATTTCCCGATAACTCTGTTCGAGCTGACTCGCTTTCTGTTGTTTTAAAACCTCATCGGTTTCGCAGTTTGCCGTTCCGCGATATCCCAGAAATTTGCCGGACTGATCGAAATACGGGACGCCGCTGCTTTTATAATGCTCGACCTTGTCGCTTCTGGTGCGGCAGCTGAAACGGAAATCACGGAAAGCCTCACGGGCTCTGAGGCAGGCTTTGTGCTCGCGCCATTTCTCCTCGTTGCTTGGATTGACTTCGCCCATCTCCCAGCGGGTTTTGCCCAGGAAATCGCTTGTCGTATCGCCGTTTGCGAGGGCGAATTCATCTGAAAAGTAGCTGAAACGGAGGTTTTCGTCCTGCACCCACATCCAGTCGGATGCCGCACGCGCAACGTCGCTGAGTTTTGCTTCACTTTCCTCGAGGGCGACCTGTTTCTGCGATTGCGCCTCTAGCTGCGTTTGCAGTTGCTTATTGACCTTGGTGAGCTCGGCCAGCCTCTCAGTCAGGTCATCTTCATTGGCCGGTGCTCGATCCGCTGATTGGCGTCTTAGCGAAAAGTTCCACATTGTGCTTCCAAAAGAGTCAGCGCGTCGCCTGTGATCGCTAGGCTAATCTGCTCGATATCCTTTGTCGAACCGACTGGATAGAATTTTACGGTGTCGGGAACCGCATTGTCCATGCCGCTGTTTCAGGGCTGGTCCTGGGCAATTTGGGCTCTCCACCTGATCGGAAGCCTTCAAAACCATGACCTGTGCACGCCAGATTCAGAGACCTGCCAATGAAAGTCTGCTCAGGTCGGCGTGTTTCAGCTATGGGGTTTCTCCGGGTGTGACTCGCGAAATCAATCACGGACGGGAGGCCTGGAAATCGATGTTGTGGTTCGGAAAGGTTACGGGAGGGGACGTTGAGCAATGCGGCGGATATGGCCGGTAATGGGAGGGTTACTCGTTCAGGGAGGTGTAAAGTTGCTCCAGGCTCTCAGCCAGATCTGACCTCTGTTCCTTTTTGAGATCCGAGATAGCGTGCGCGAGCCGGATGATCGGATCGTGCTTTAAGGCATCCTGGCCTTTCTCCGTCACGGTGAAAAGCGGCGAACGGCCATCATGTGGATTCACCTCGGAGTGCAGGAAGTCATGTTTTACCAGGCTGGTGGTCGCACGGGAGGCGGGGCCGCGAGTCACGCCCAGAAAGGTCGCAAGCCCGGCAACGGTGCGTGCTTTTCTGTTTGCCCGCGCAAAATAACGCAGGGCAGACCACTGTCCCGGGTGGATATCGGTGGGTCCACGCTTGTCATAAATCGAGCGTGCCGTCTGCTCGAGCAGCAGCGAAAGACCCATATCGGCCCTACTTGGATTGAGCATAGGTATATTCCCTCATAGAAAAACCATACTAATTGTCGTTGTTAATAGCAACAAATCTCTTGACGAGAGCACACGTAAAACCTATCTTTGCTATTAGCAACAAACAACCAAGAGAGCACCACCATGTTTGCGCAACCGAATTCAGACGATTTGACGGATGGCAAAGCCGTGCCGGCAAGGGCTGAGCAGGACCGCAAACTTCTGGTGTTTGACGGCGATTGTGCGTTTCTGAAGCTTACGCGTGAGGTTGGCCAAGCCATGGGTTTTAAGGTTGAAGCGACGTCTCAGTTTCGCGAGTTCATGCGGATTTACGACAGCTTTGCACCCTCGGTGATTGTCTATGATTTCTTCTCGCCGAACATGGATGGATTCGAATTGGTAAATTGGTTGAGCGCCCGTAATTCGAGTGCGCGTGTTGTTCTGACCTCCCAGAAGGAGAGTTTTTTCCTAGATGTGGCGCAGGAATTCGCGTCCGTGAGAGGTGGTCTCGAAATTGATGTCATGGTCGATCCTATGAGCCATGAGGATGCCGGTGGTTTTCTGGCCAGCCGGTTGGCGTTAGCCGGGCCCGATTCGAGAGATTGTTGAAGCGACTGATCAAAACAGCGGCCCCAAACGGGCAAGGTGATGAAGACCGGTCGCATTCGTCCATTGAACCAAGTTTAAGAGACTAAAAGGAAAGAAAAATGTATCAGGAACCGCAGACGCTGGAGCCAAGCAACCAGCAGGTCGACAAGTTTGTCGCCAATCGCATTCGTGAGCGACGCATCGCACTGGGATTCACGCAGCAGATGCTGGCTCAGCGCATCAAGGTAACTTATCAGCAGGCGCAGAAGTACGAGCGCGGCACGAACCGCGTAACCGCAGGCCGTCTCTTCGAGATTGCCCGTGTCATGGGTGTTCCGGTCAGCTACTTCTACGAAGGTATCGACCAGGGTGTCGAGGCGGACGAGACGGGTCCCAAGCGGCACCACATGGATCTGGTACGGAACTTCTCGCGGATCGAGAATGCCAAGCATCAGCTTGCACTTCGGCAGCTTTGCCGGACACTCGCCGACGGTTGAGTTGGAAAAGAGGCTGGTTGCGCTCCTTAATTCCGAGATCGCGACGTTGAGGCAGGCTCACTGATTCTGCAGATCGCCGAAAGCGATTCCGTCTGAACAGGATCTGCTCATGAACGGGATGCGACGGCGAGACCAGCCCCTTATGTCGATGCGAGAACGCGATGCTTCTGCTTGCTTTAGGCTATCGGGAGCACGCGCAATCCATCTTCTGCTGTCGAGGTTAACGTTCCTGGCGTTCTATTGAATCCGCCTGAGTTTACCCTGCAGTTTTTCAAGAAACAGCTTGCGGCTCGTCTCTGTTGAAACGTCCATTTTGTAGTGGGCGAGCCATAGCTTGCGGCAGGGTTTTGCGCAGAGGGCACCGATTCCACGTAATATTGTCTTGCGCCCCGGTTCCCCGACGACCTTGCTCCACCACCATGGCGCGCCACAGGTCGTCACCGCGCCCAGGAAGCGAATGTGTGTCATGAGGGGGCGGATGGGCTGATTATCCTCCGGCATCGAAAAGGTGACGTGAGGCACCCACACCCGGTCCAGCCAGCCTTTCAACATCGCCGGCAGTCCATACCACCAGGTGGGATAGACAAAGAACAATCCTTCAGCCCATTTCAGCAGCTCGATGTGGTCTTTGACAGGATCCTCGTTCAGGTCCTTGGTGTGGTAGTCGCGCCGTTCCTGCGTATGCATCACCGGGTCGAAGCCCTCGGCATAGAGGTCGAGCAGCTTCACTTCATGCCCACCTTGCTGAAGGGTTTCCAGGGCCTGATCTCGCAGTGCGGCATTGAAGCTTTCCGGGACGGGATGGCTGTAGACGAGTAAAATTCTCATCTAGAATTTTTCCATTACTTTTTGAATATGTTGCAGGAAACGCTCACGCTTATCTGCGTCCGCGCGATTGAGGTCGTAGAGTGCCAGATAATCCTGTGGCGCGCCCAGACTTTGTGCCCGCAGGACGCGAGTCACCTGCTTGCGCGGCGCATCACCGAGCAAAAAGGCCCGTAAGCGGCTGCCGCCATAGGTCGTCACCGCAGCGGTGCGTTTGAGGTTGCCAAGCGAAGGCGCGACCTTTCCGTCTTCCATACGGAAAGAAACACCGGGGAGAAAAACCCGGTCAAAGAAGCCTTTCAGGATGGCCGGGTAGCCGAAGTTCCACACAGGAAATACCAGAACCAGCGCCTCGGCCGCCTGGAGGCGGTCGATGTAGCTTTGTACTGCAGAGCGATCTGCCGTCAGGTCGTGATAGGCGAGCCGTTCGGCGCGCGTCAGCCGGGGATCGAAATCCTCTGCATAGAGGTCGCAGTCGTCAACGTCATGGCCGCCGGCCTTGAGTGTCTCAACGACGCGGGTATGCAGCGCGGCCTGATAAGACGTCTCAACTGGGTGTGCGAAAAGAACCAGAACGCGCATGCGGACATTTACTCTGCGGATTGCATACCTGGGAAAAGATAAGTTTTCTGACTGCTGAAATCGAAGTTCGGATCATCCCAGGCGATCATCTTGCCGGGATTGAGAAGGCCTTGTGGGTCGGCTTCGCGCTTGAACGCCAGCTGCACGGCGTCGGTTTGCTTCATGCCGCCCTCTTCCAGTGTGTAGCGGTGCGGATTGAAGATCGGTGCGCCCATGTCTTCGTGGATCGCCATAATTTCTTCCAGGCGTTTCTCGTCCGAAAAATGCACCAGTGGCAAACCGAAACAGGTGATGTCGCCGTCGAAGCGCACGAACTCAAGATGTGCCGGCACCTCCGCACCGAAGCGGCTGTGGATCTTCTCGATTAGTTCGATCTGGTTGGGGAAAGGATAGAGAACCTGCAGGTAGGTGATGTCCTTCTTGACCCGTCGGGCGCAGAGGGTCGTGTGATTCCAGGCCAGTTCGTAAACCGGCGGCAGGTGCTTGCGCTCTTCGTCGGTGATCCTGTCCGAGCGGAAGATAATTTCGCTTTTTCCGGCGCTGGATGCGTGACCGGTCGCGCGCTGGTGGAAGGTCAGAAAGGCATCCATGGCATGGGGCGCGATCATCAGAAGCACGACCGACTGGTCGGGGCGGGAGAATTTGTGATCCCTGCTCAGGTAATCGTGTGGTATCGGCGCAGCAATCGGCGTGATGAGTTTTTTCAGGATGCCGTCCTGACGTGCGAGATCATTGGCGTAACGCGCGCCTGCCATGAAGTCGTCGAAGCCGACGATCACATCAACCCAGTCATACGCCGGGGCAAGCGGGGCTTCGACTTCGGTAATAATGCCGTTGGTGCCATAGGCATGCATAACCTTGTGCAAGTCTTCGCCGGTGAGTTCCAGGCGCCTGGGTTCGGCTTCCATGGTGACGATCCGCAGGCGCAGAACATTGCCGAAATCGCGCAGGCCGCCCCAGGTTATGGATCCGACTCCGCCTGAGCCGCCACCGATAAACCCGCCGATCGATGCCGTGCGGTAAGTCGAAGGGAACATTCGCATTTCCTGGCGGCTGTGAGCGCGGGTTTCCTCGTCGATCTTGGCGATGATCGCGCCCGGCTCAGCCACAACGCGTCCTTCGCTGATCTCTCGAACGGCTTTCATCTCCGTGAGATTAAGGACAACACCTCCCGACAGCGGCATGGCCTGACCGTAGTTGCCTGTGCCCGAACCGCGCGGGGTGACCGGAACACCATGCGCATGACAGGCGGCCAGGATCTGAATCACTTCGTCCTCGTCACGCGGTGTGACCACCAGATCGCCGGAAACGTGATCCAGCTGTCTCTTCAGAACCGGCGAGTACCAGAAAAAGTCCCGGCTTTTCTGACGCACGAGACGTGGATCGTCGACCATCGACAGGCCCGTCAGATCCTGTTTCAGCGCTGCGATATCGTACTGGCTCATGCCACCCCCTCGAGTGATGTGCTGGACATCAGTTCGTCCAGTTCCCGATAGTCGGGCAGGCTGCGGTCGATGATAAAACCGTCCCGGATTACGCGTCTGTTGCTTTCCGGCCGGGAGAAAAGTTCTGAATAAGTCCGGCCGTCGAACAGCACCAGATCCGCGGAACCACCGACCGACAAGCGGCCAAGATCGGGACGGCCGATGATGTCGGCAGGCCAGCGCGTGACTGCCGAGACCCACTCGCGCACCGGGCAGTCGAGCTGAAGGATGCGTACGGCCTCGCGCAGTACTTCCAGGCCGTCGAGATCGCCGTAACCGTAGAAGGGGTCGCGTGTGTTGTCCGAGGCAACAGCCACCGGAATTCCCCAGTTCCGCATTTCGCGTAGCAGCGTGACGCCTCGCGCTTGCGGTGTGCGCTGTTCGGCACGGTCCTGAAGAAACATATTGCACATGGGCAGGGAGACGATGGCGATGTCCGCCTCCAGCAGAAGATCGAGGCACGCTTCTGCTTCCTCGGGCGGCTGGGAGGCGATTGAGCAGCAGTGGCCGCACACGATGCGTCCGCTAAAGTCATTGCGAATGGCCGCTTCGGCAATATGCCGCAAGCTCCTGGATTCCGGATCCAGGGTTTCATCGCTGTGAAAGTCGAGGTCCAGACCGCGTTCGCTGGCCAACTGAAAGATGATATCCAGGGCGTCATCGAGGCCGGGCATCATGAAGGTGACCGCACCCAGAATGCCGCCGGACTCCGCGACCTGATCCGCCAACTCCGGTCCGAAACCCTCCAGGAAACGGTCGATCCCCAGGATCGAGACTGCTTGCAGATCGATGAGTCCCGCCCATTGCGCGCGCATCTCGGCGAAGAGCGGCCAGGAGATTTTGTGTTGTGGATCGGTGGAATCCAGATGTGTGCGCAACGCCGCTGTACCGTGGGCATAGGCGCAGCGCAGGGAGAAATCCATCCGTTGACGGACGTCCGCTTCGCCCCAGTGTGCTTCACGGTCTTCCATTACTGCGGTGAGTGCGCCCTCGAAGGTGCCGTCGGGATTGGGCTTGCGTGGCCAGATGTGACCCTTGTCGATATGCGTATGCATGTCGACAAAGCAGGGCAGGATCATGCCGTCGCGCTGGTCTATCACGTTATCCGCCTGCCGGGGCGCGGGGGGCGTAATCTCGGCGATGCGCGTACCTTCAATGCGAATATCGGCTGAGATCAGTCCTTCCGGATCGGCACTTTGAATGTCGAGATCGCTATCGGACTCAAGCAGGGCGACAGGCAGCTTTGCGTTGGTAATCCAGGTGTGCTGTTGCTCAGCCTTCTCGCTCACGATCAGTTCTCCCGCTTTATGGCGCTCTCATGCCACTTTCTCAGCATCAGGTGAGAAAGCAGACTGAAGGTCAGAAAAATCAGGATGCCGGTGACTGAAATCAGCAACAGCGCGGCAAACATACGTGGAATGTTGAGGCGGTAGCCGGATTCCAGAATACGGTAGGCGAGGCCCGCGCCGCGCCCTGCCGATCCGGCGGCGAACTCAGCGACGATCGCACCGATCAGGGCCAGCCCACCCGCTATTTTCAGGCCACCCAGAAAGTACGGCATCGCGGCAGGTAACTGCAGATGCCAGAGTGTCTGCCAGCGCGATGCGCCGTAGAGCTGGAAGAGGTTGCGCAGATTATGGTCGGCTGAGTTCAGGCCCAGGGTGGTGTTCGAGAGGATCGGAAAGAAGGCGACGATCCAGGCACAGATCAGGAGGGCAACCGGAATGCTGTCGACGTAGATCAGGATCAGCGGCGCGATGGCGATGATCGGCGTCACCTGCAGGATTACGGCGAAGGGGAAGAAGCTGATTTCCACCCACTTCGACTGCGTGAAGAGCACGGCCAGGCCGACGCCGCCGACAACAGCCACTGCAAGGGCGGCAAATGTGATCTGGAGAGTTGTGATCAGCGAAGTGGCGAGAACCGCCCAGTCCTTGACCAAGGTTTCCATGATCAGGCTTGGCGCGGGTAGGATGTAATGAGGGATCTCCTTGGCCCGGACCAGTACCTCCCAGCCCAGAATGGCAGTCGAAAGAATGATCACCGGCAGGATTATCCGCAGCAGGCGGTCCCGGCGTTCCGCAGCTGCTCTGAGATCCGGGCCTGATTTGAGAGCGGTTTCTTCAAGGGCGCTGGTCATGTTTCCGGCTTTGCCTGCGTCTGAGCTCAAGGTTTCCCCGCGTTGAGTCGCTGCACCGCCGGCAGGGTCGCTGGGTGAAACATTCACGCTGGTACTCCGGGCTCGTTGTTGTGTTCGTCCATGGCTGCATGCAGCGCATCCGACGCATTGCGGCAGAGATGGGCGTAGTCTTCAGAGGTGCGGAAGCCTTCGCCTCTGGGATGAGGTGCGTCATTGCTTAACTGCTGCGCCACTCTTCCGGGCCGGGCTGCCATGACCACGATCCGGTTGGAGAGATAGACGGATTCGAAAACACTGTGCGTCACAAAGACAACGGTCCAGTGATGCGCTTCCCAGAGATGCAGCAGGTCGTCGTTCAGCTTGAAGCGGGTGATTTCGTCGAGCGCGGCAAAGGGCTCGTCCATGAGCAGGATCTTGGGTTTGGTCACCAGCGCCCGGGCAATCGACACCCGCATCTTCATCCCGCCGGAGAGTTCGCGCGGATAAGCCTGCGCAAACCCGCCGAGACCGACCATCTCCAGCGCTTCCGTCACTTCTGTGCGGACGGTGGATTTCGAGGCGCCGTCCAGACGCCGGGGCAGCCAGACATTGTCGAAGACATTGGCCCAGGGCATCAGGGTCGGTTCCTGGAATACGAACCCGATATCCCCGCGCTCGGGTTTGCCGCCGGGCCAGTGAACCTGCCCCTCGGTCGTGTCGCCCAGACCTGCGATGATCCGCAGCGCCGTTGATTTGCCGCAGCCCGAAGGCCCCAGCAGGCTGACGAAGTCCCCCTTGGCGATGTCCAGCGACATATCCTGCAGGGCAAGGGTTCCGTTTGAGAAGCGTTTGGAAACGTGACGCATGGAGACGACGTTGCCGTTCGGCGACGCGAGTGTCTCCGCGCCGCCCACGCCTGCACCGGGATCGCCCGGCGCTGTCTTTACTTCGGCCATTCTGCCCGCCACGCTATTTAGGTCGCAGGTCCAGACCGACCTTCTTGTTCACGAACTCGAGGGTGTAGGATTTCTTGTAGTCCACATCACCACCGACGACCTTGGCTTTGACCATCTTGTTAAAGAAGCTGGTCATGCGTGCGTCGTTCATGGCGCCGATGCCCAGGCTTTCTGTGTCGCCGGAATCGACGATGCCGTACTCCTTCATCTTCGCGATCGAGAAAGCGATCTGCTCATCAGTGATCTCGGGGTTATCGGTTTTGATCAGAGTGTTGGCGGCGCTGTTGTCGCCGTAGAGGTAGTTGTACCAGCCCTCGATCGAGGCATCGACGAAGCGTTGCACCAGATCCGGGTTGCCTTCGATCAGTTCGTTGGTGGTTTCGATGGTGGTCGAATAGGTATCGAAGCCGTAGTCGGCGAGCAGAAAGATATTGGGTTTGATTCCGCTCTCGCGCTCGATCCCGTAGGGTTCGGATGTCAGATAACCCTGTTGCCCCAGCCGCTTGTCGGCAAGGAAGGGCGCGGAGTTGTAGGTGTAGGGCCGTACCTGATCCTCGGAGAAACCGTATTCGGTGATCATCCACTGATAAAAGCTGTTGAGTCCACCCTGGCCGATCAGAAGCTTGATGTCCTTCAGGCTTTCGAAGCTGTCCAGGCCCTGGCCGGGATGGGTCATGATGACCTGTGGCTCTTTCTGGAACACCGCGGCGATGGCCTTGGTCGGAATGCCCTGTTCCACGGCGGAGAAGGCCTGCAGCATGTTGCCGCCCATCAGGAAATCGACCTTGCCTGTCGGCAGCAGCAACCGGTTGTTGGCTTGCGGGCCACCCGGCAGGATCGTGACTTTGAGGCCGTGCTTTTCGTAGGTGCCATCGGCAACCGACTGATAAAACCCACCGTGCTCGGCCTGGGCCACCCAGTTGGTGCCGAAGGTGACCTCGTCCAGGGCGTTGGCCGCTGTGGCCCCTGTCAGCGCCATGACGCCTGCGGCGATGATCGATGCCGCGGTGCGCTTGAGGGTCCTGATGGCTGTGCCGCCGGTTACTGCGGCGTTGTAATCGTCTCTCACCAATTGCATTTCCCGGTTCTCCCTTGTTTTTATTCACGGGGCTGGAGCCGGAGAAGAACCGGCGCCGGTGCTGAATTCTGGTTGAGTCCAACCTAGGGCTTTGTGCAATTCCGGTGCCATCACGTCGCATCGGGGATCTTCTACCGAGCGAGCAGGATGGGGGTTGGACGTTTCCGAGTTCAGCTTATTTTTTCATCATTTGCTGTTTGTTTGATCAGCAGCCTAACACGGTTATTTTTTGAACAACAGTTGGACCAACGACGGTGTGCGCCGCGTTACCGTGACACCAGCGAGGACAGGGGGTGTCTAGAAACCTCGGCAATCAATTGCGCCAAACCCGCGGTTACATGCTCTACCACGGCTTTGCCGATCTCGGGTGTCGCCGCGCTGGCATCGCCTGCGACTCCCAGGGGATGCAGATCCTGGGCCTGCCAGCCGATACCCACGCCGCCGACATAACGCAGGCGCTCGTTCGCCGCTTGGGTTTCCGGCAGGACGGACACGAAGTTACCGGCCTTATCCATTTTGACCAGATCCGGGCGCAGGTGGCACATGATCGAGGTCTCAACCGTGCCGCCGTGAATGCCGTGCCGGACCTCGTCCGCGCCGACCAGGCCCTCCGGCAATCCCATATGCCACCAGCTCGAGGAGACTGCCAGGATACCCTGTTTGACCCGCAGCTCGCGGGCGACGATCTCCATGATCTGGGGCTGTCCGCCGTGGGCGTTGATGAAGAGGATCTTTCCCAGACCCGCGCGCTTGATACCCTCTGCGACCTCGTACCAGACATCGATCAGGGTTTTGGCATTCAGAGTCAGTGTTCCGGCAAAGGCCAGATGTTCATTCGATTTTCCGATCGCCTGGGTTGGCATCAGCAGGGCGCAGATGTCAGGCGGCAGTTGTTCAAGCGCGCGCTTCGCCATCTCCTCGGCAATCACGGCGTCGGTGGACACCGGCAAATGCGGGCCGTGCTGCTCGATGGCGCCGAGCGGCATGACGGCCACGGTTGTTTCAGGATCGAGATCATCGAAGTCTTCGGTCGTCAGGTCTTGCCAATAGCGCAGCACTCTACTTACCCTCATGATGAACATTAACAGGATGAGTGTAGCGCAATGTTGAGCCACCACACACCCGAGTCAATGCGTGCGCCCTTTGCACTCTACAGCCACGGTGTTGTCGTGCCCCCGGGCACCCATGTTCTCTTTGGATCAGGTCAATTAGGGATCGCCCCAGACGATACGATTCCCGAGAATGCCGACGAACAGACCGCACTTTGTTTTGAAAACATCGGCAAGTTGCTGCGTGACGCCGGAATGGATTTTTGCGATCTGGTCCGGATCAACGCCTTTGTCACAGACCGTGCCTACCTTCCGGACTATATGGCAGTGCGTGATCGTTTTATCGATTCACCACCTCCGGCCTCGACCCTCATGATTGTATCGGGCTTTGCGCGAGAAATATTCAAGGTGGAAATAGAAGTCGTTGCCGCTAAGAATTTTAGTAAATAACAAGAAAAATTCGGCGACTTATAAAACACTTCTGATGTGCATTGAATTTCTCGGACTGCATGTTTCGCGAGCATTCCGGCGCAATAGATTCAGTGCGATTCCAGCGTGGAATAATCAACCAAGAATCTCATAAGATATTATTTTTAAATATGAAATTGACGAATTTCCAAAATCCAATATTGCCGGATTCGTCTTTTGGTTGATTCATAGACCTGTCTAAATTTTGGGCAAATAAATTTCTTATGCAATTTCAGAGTGTTTTCAAAAAATTCAATTTTTGCTTAGATTTTATTAAAACCTGTTGCTGTTATTAGTCTCCTACATCGCAACAACCCTGGATTTGTCATGGCAGTGCGAGATCCTGTTCAGGTGCATCACCTGTTTCGGATCCTCATCGTGCCAAAGCCAGTACGTCGCCGGTCAGCGCGGGGCTGATCGCTGAAGGAGCAAGCGGGCATGTTTTCATTGATTACGAATTTGAAAATTTCTCAGAAGTTGCCGATAGCCATTGTTGGAACGGCGTTGCTTCTCGGCGCCGGTATCGGGATCTCCAATTACTGGGCGGCCTCCAATCAGGTTCAGGAAAGTGTTGAGCAACGGCTGACGGCGGTGGTCGAGGGGCGGTCCGTCGCCCTGCACGACTATCTTTCATCCATCGAGCAGGACATCCGCTATACCGCGACCAACCCCGCGGTGCTGTCCGCACTACAGGAGTTTGAGACCGCCTGGAATGATCTTGGCTCCAACCAGACCGAGACACTTCAAAAACTCTACATCACAGAAAACGAAAACGCGCTCGGTGAAAAACATCTGCTCGACGCGGCAAACGACGGCTCCAACTATAGCAAGGTGCATGCGGCTTATCATCCCTGGTTCCGCCAGTTCCTGCTCGAGCGCTCCTACTATGACATCTTCCTTTTCGATACCGACGGCAATCTGATCTACACGGTGTTCAAGGAACTCGACTACGCGACCAACCTGAACAGCGGCGAGTGGAAGGACAGCGATCTGGGCAATGCCTTTCGGGCGGCGCTGAAGAACGGTACCGCCGGATCGATCTCCTTTTTTGACTTCAAGCCCTATGCGCCCAGCCACGGTGCGCCGGCCAGCTTTATGTCGACGCCTTTGACGTCACCAAACGGCAGCGTGACGGGCGTTCTGGTGTTTCAGATGCCGATCGATCGCATCAACCATGTTATGAGCGCAACCGCTGAAGGTCTCGATGCCACAGGTGACGCCAGCGAAGGTGACGCAAAGGATAAAGCGCACCCTGCCGGTCTTGGCACCAGTGGTCAGGCTTACATCATCGGTGCCGATCAGTTCATGCGGAATCAGGCGCGGCTGGAGAAGGAGCCAACGATTCTGGTTCAGAAGGTCTCCAATGAAGCGGTGAGTGAAGCGCTCAAAGGCAATGCAGGCGTGACTGTCCTGGAGGGCTATCGGGGCGTGCCTGTGTTGACGTCCTATCGGCCCTTCGAATTCAACGGGGTCACCTGGGCGATGATCGTTGAAGCAGAGCTGAGCGAAGTCATGGCGCCTGTCTCGCAGATGCTCCTGGAGATGTTGATGATCGGGGCTGGACTGCTGATCGCCGTTGGATTGCTGGGCTTTCTGATTGCCCGCGGGATGGCGATGCCGATCCGGGACGTAACTGAATTCATGTCCGCGCTGGCGAACGGCGAAACGAACCGGGAGGTTCCCTCGACCGGACGTGGCGACGAGATCGGCGAGATGGCGCAGGCCCTTGTGGTGTTCAAGGAAAACATCGCCGAGGTCGAACGCCTGAAGGTCGAGGAACAGGATCGACAGGTCCGGCAGGAAGAGGAACTGAATGCGCGGCTTAATCAGATTGCCGATGATCTCGACAAGGAGGTCAAGGCAGCCGTCACGGAGATTTCTGTGAAGGCCGAGGGCATGAAGGGCAGCACGTCGGAGATGAATGGTGTCATCGGCCGCTTGAGTGATCGGACGGTCACTGTTGCCGAGGGGGCGGATCAGGCAAGCAACTCAATGCAGACGGTGGCCACAGCGACCGAAGAACTATCCGCGTCCATTGGCGAGATCACCCGGCAGGTCGGGCAATCCTCGAGCATTGCCCAGGCCGCGGCGCAGGAGGCTGAAAACACCGACAGGACCGTTGGCGGCCTCGCGGAAGCGGCTGAGAAGATCGGTGATGTGATCAACATGATCCAGGATATCGCCGAGCAAACGAACCTGCTTGCGCTCAACGCCACAATCGAAGCCGCGCGCGCCGGTGAAATGGGCAAGGGCTTTGCGGTGGTTGCGGCCGAAGTCAAGAATCTGGCCAACCAGACCGCCAAGGCAACCGAGGAAATCAGCACGCAGATCGGCGGTATCCGAAGTGAGACGGAAGGCGCCGTTGGCGCGATCCGCTCGATCAGCGGCACCATCAAGCAGATCAACGAGATTTCCGAGAGCATTACCGAGGCGGTCGGTCAGCAGAGCCAGGCAACGCAGGAGATCAGTTCGAGTGTGCAAGACACGGTCCAGTACATGACCGATGTTTCCACCCAGATCGCCGATGTCGCGGGAGAGACCGAGCAGGTCAGTACGCACTCTACGTCCGTCTCTGAAAATGCGGACACGACCTCAGCCCATGTTGCGCAGTTGGATCAAAGCATGACCCGGATTCTGCAGGAACTTCGGAAGTCCGCGAGCCAACGGACAGAGAGCGTTGCGCGCCAGGCCTAAATTGTCAGGTAAGGCCGTTTCTGCCCTGGCTCTGCAGGACAAGGCTGTGAGGGCAGCTCAGTGGTGCCTGTTTCGGAATAAAGATCGAAACAGCATCCGTTTAATCGGGTCCTGCGGGTTAGCGCTGCCGGACTTTCCGGGTTTCCGTCTCTTCCCAAAATATTCAGAAAGCTATGGTCAAACGTCGTCATCGATAGGCGGGAGCATGCTCTGAAGTTTAAGCAATTGGACGCTATCGTAAGTAGTGTTGAAAAGACCCTCATATAAATTCATTGGGGAATTACTCCAGAATTCTGAGCGTGGATGCTGAATGTGAGCGCTTTAATTACATTTTGTTAAAACTTGTTTGTGTTAGTGGAAGCGCGATCTGCATTCCTCTCATGCGTGCCGTTTTTCGAGGGGTTTCATGCCTGATCGGAGACGCGCGGCGCACGGCATTGGCCGGCGACCGGAGAGCTGGCTGAATAAGGAACGAGTTAGAATGAGTTCGCGGACAAAAGGTTTAAAAATTTCACAGAAGCTACCTGCCGTGATCCTTGGGACGGCCATGACTCTGGGCGTCGGACTCGGTTCGGTGAACTACTACGAAGCCTCCGTTACCGCGCTTCACACCGTCGAAGTAGAGCTTGATGCGGTTCTCGCGGGTCGCGCCGATGCGTTATCGACCTATCTGAGGACGATTGAGCAGGACATTCACTTCATGTCCACCAGCCCGACGGTCATGAATGCTTTGGCCGACTTCACGGTCGCCTGGCAGGAGCTGGGCGGCGATCAAACGAAGACGCTGCAGAACCTCTATATTGAGGAGAATCCGAATCAGTTAGGCGAGAAACATCTCCTGGACGCCGCCGATGACGGGTCACGCTACAGTGAAGTCCATGCCACCTATCATCCTTGGATACGCGAGTTCCTTGTCGAGCGCGACTACTACGATATCTTCCTCTTCGATACCGAAGGTAACCTCGTCTATTCAGTGTTCAAGGAACTCGACTACGCGACCAACCTGAACACGGGCGAGTGGAAAGACAGCGACCTCGGGAATGCGTTCCGGGCGGCGCTCGCGGATGGCAAGCGGAAGTCGACGTCGTTTTTCGACTTCAAACCCTATGCGCCGAGCCATGGCGCAGCTGCCAGCTTTATCTCCAGCCCCATGCTGGACGGGGACGGCAAGGTACAGGGCGTTCTGGTGTTTCAGATGCCCGTCGGGCGCATCAATAACGTTATGTCTCTCACCGATGGGCTGGGTGAAAGTGGAGAGCTCTTTATCGTCGGCGCCGACCGCCTCATGCGGAATGATGTGCCCAAAAGGGAATCGACAATTCTGAGCCAACGTGTCGACTACGACATTGTCGAGAAGGCTCTCAACGGCGGGCGTGGCGTTGCCGAAGCCGAAGGTTGGCGGGGTGCCACTGTTATGGCGGCTTACCAGTTTGTCGATTTCCATGATACCCGCTGGGCGGTGATCGCTGAAGAAGAGCTCAGTGAGGTCCTGGAGCCTTTGCACGAGATGCGCCTCGAGATGATTATGATCGCGAGCGGTTTCCTGCTCTGCATCGGGCTCTTCGGATTTTTCTTTGCCAGGACCGTGACGGGCCCCATCGATCAGATGACGAAGGCTATGACGGCTCTGTCCGAAGGGGACCTGGATCAGCACATCCCGGCCACGGAACGTGCGGATGAGCTTGGCGAAATGGCACAGGCTCTCCAGGTCTTCAAAAAGAATGCCGGGGACGTCGAGCGTCTGAAACTTGAAGAGCAGGAGCGCCAGCTTCGCCAAGAGCAGGAACTCAAGGAAAAGCTCAACCAGATTGCGGATGAGCTCAACAAGGAGGTCAAGGAGGCGGTCTCGGACATCAATGTGCAGGCCGACAGTATGAAGGGCAGCACAAGCGAGATGAACGGTGTCATCGCGCGTTTGAGCGAACGGACGTCCACTGTGGCAGCCGGCGCGGATCAGGCAAGCGGATCGATCCAGACCGTTGCGTCTGCGGCGGAGGAGCTTTCAGCCTCTATCAGCGAGATCACACGGCAGGTAGAACAGTCCACAACCATTGCTCAGGCAGCGGCGGAAGAGGCCGAACGCACAGACCAGACCGTTGGCGGACTTGCGGAAGCGGCTGAGAAGATCGGGGATGTGATCTCCATGATCCAGGACATTGCCGAACAAACCAATCTGCTGGCCCTGAATGCAACGATTGAAGCGGCGCGCGCTGGAGAGATGGGCAAGGGATTTGCCGTGGTGGCCGCTGAGGTCAAGAACCTGGCCAACCAGACCGCCAAGGCAACCGAGGAAATCTCTACGCAGATCGGCAGTATCCGCAGCGAAACCGAAGGGGCGGTCGGGGCGATCCGCTCGATCAGCGGCACCATCAAGCAGATCAACGAGATTTCCGATGCGATCAGCGAAGGCATTGGACAACAGAGTCAGGCAACCCAGGAGATTAGCGCGAGCGTTCAGAACACTGTGCAGCATATGACCGAGGTCTCCACCCAGATCGCAGACGTTGCGAGCGAGACCGATCAGGTCCGCGGTCACTCCGGCAGCGTCATGGAAAATGCCGAGACCACATCCAGAAACCTTGTTCAGCTCGATCACAGCATGGACCAGGTTATCGGAGAACTGCGCGAATCCGGCAACCGGCGACAGGATGATCGCGTTCTGGGCAACTGGCATTGCCAGGCTGTGGTTGGTGGCGTCGCGCAGAACTGTCGCGCGGTCGATGTTTCCCGTGGCGGTGCGCTGCTTGAAGGTGCAACGGGGCTGGAGATCGGAACAGGTTTGACTCTGTTTATCGAAGGCTTGAGTTCTGAGTTGCAGTCCTCCGTCGTGCAGATTTCTTCGAAGGGTGCGCATCTGAAGTTTGAAGGACTCGACGATCAGAAGTGCGACGCGGTGATCAACTTTATCAGGCGTTCAGCTTCGCAGGCAGCTTGAATAATCTAAGGCGCTCATTTTTTTAGGGGAGGGCGTCTTTAAATGACCGCTATTGGGTTCGATAGCATGAGCGTGGATCGCTCCCCCACACTTTGTTGAGGTTGGAACGAACATGCTTGGGTTTCTAAACAATATGAAGATCAGGAGCCGTCTGGCTCTTGCCCTGCTGCTGCCTATCCTGGGATTGTTGGCGTTTTCCGGTCTTGCAATCGTGGAACAGAGCCGTAACTCCGCGGAGTTAAAGCATATGCAGGAGCTCGCCCACGTCGCGCCCGATATCAGCGCGCTGGTGCATGAACTTCAAAAGGAGCGAGGCCGTTCGGCGGGTTTTATCGCGTCGAAGGCCGACGCCAAGTTTGGCGAGCGCCTTGCGGCCCAGCATAAGGAAACCGACGCTGTCCTCACTCACTTCGATGAGATTATGGACGCGTTCGACAGCGAGAGCTTCGGCAAGAGCTTCGCGGACGACTTGACGACCGCACGCAACATGGTTGCAGAGTTGGATGCCAAGCGGGCGTCGGTCAGCGACCTGAGTTTCTCCGTGCCGGATATGGCGAAGTACTACACCGGAACGATCAGGGCGTTGCTCGGGGTCGTTTCCGACATGGTATTGTTGAGTTCGGATGTGGAACTCACCGGTGCAGTGGCCGCCTACATCAATCTGCTGCAGGGTAAAGAACGCGCGGGCGTAGAGCGCGCCATGGGTGCTGCCGGGTTCGGCAGGGGCGCATTTGCGCCGGTTATTCATGAGCGGTTTGTATCGCTGATCGCGCAGCAGTCGGCTTTTTTCAGTATGTTCAACCTCTTCGCCACGCCGGAGCAGCGCGCTTATTACGAACAGACGATGGTCGGAGAACCTGTTGAAGAAGTCGAGCGGATGCGGAAGATCGCAATCGCGAGTGCTTTTGGCGGCGAGATGGAAGGCGTCAAGGGCGGCTATTGGTTCACGCGCATTACGGAGAAGATCAATCTTCTTAAAAATGTAGAGGACAAACTCTCCGCTGATCTGCGTTCGCTTGCTGTAAATCTGCGCGATGACGCCGAGGCCTCGCTCTACACTTCTTTGGGTGCGACGATTCTTCTGCTGCTTCTGACCGCACTTACCGTAACGGTTACGGTCCGCAGCGTCACAGGTCCGATCGGCAGACTCACGGGCTCCATGGCCAGTTTGGCCGACGGAGATCTGGAGAGGGAGATCACGGGAACCGCGCAAAAGGATGAGGTTGGTGCGATGGCCCGCACGCTCCTTGTGTTCAAGGAAAACCTGCAGCAGGTCGAACAGATGAAACGCGACGAGCAGGCAAATCAGCTCCGGCAGGAAGAAGAGCTAAAAGAAAAGCTCAACGAGATTGCCGACGAATTGAATTCCGAGGTCAAGGCGGCCGTCACCGACATCAATGTGCAGGCCGACAGCATGAAGGGCAGCACGACCGAGATGAACGGCGTGATCAGCCGGCTTGGGGATCGGACTGCGACGGTTGCCGCGGGCGCGGATCAGGTCAGCGGCTCAATTCAGACGGTTGCGTCGGCAGCGGAGGAGCTCTCCGCTTCGATCGGCGAGATCACACGTCAGGTCGAGCAGTCTTCCAGCATCGCGCAGGCAGCGGCAGCGGAAGCCGAGCGCACGGACCAGACCGTTGGCGGCCTCGCGGAAGCGGCAGAGAAGATCGGTGATGTGATCAATATGATCCAGGACATCGCCGAGCAGACCAATCTTCTGGCACTGAATGCAACAATCGAGGCAGCCCGTGCCGGTGAGATGGGCAAGGGCTTTGCCGTGGTGGCGGCTGAGGTCAAGAATCTGGCCAACCAGACCGCCAAGGCAACCGAGGAAATCTCAACGCAGATCGGCAGTATCCGCAGCGAAACCGAAGGGGCCGTCGGGGCAATCCGCTCCATCAGCGGCACCATCAAGCAGATCAACGAGATCTCCGATGCGATCAACGAAGGCATCGGACAGCAGAGTCTGGCGACCCAGGAGATCAGCGCGAGCGTTCAGTCTTCGGTTCAGCATATGAGCGAGGTTTCCACCCAGATCGCGGATGTGGCCAGTGAAACCGATCAGGTGCGCGGTCATTCAGGTAGCGTGATGGAGAATGCGGAATCCACCTCGACCAACGTCGAGCATTTGGACAAGCGCATGGATGCCATCATGACCGAACTGCGGAACTCCGGGAACCGCCGTAAGGACGAACGTGTGGCGGGGAACTGGAATTGTCAGGTCGCGGCAAAGGGTTCGGCGCAAAACTGCAAGATTACGAACATGTCCGTCGGCGGGGCACTGGTCGAGGACCTCAGCGATATCGAGGTCGGCGACAATGCAACCATCTTCGTCGAAGGCATGAGCGCTGAATTGCGGGCGTCGGTTGTCACCTCGTCATCCTCGGGCGTGCATCTGCGTTTCGATCTCGACGATGCTACGCGAGAGAGTCTTGCTAAGTTCATTGGCGTGAGCGTTACCCGAGCTGCCTAGTCACATGCAACTCCAGGGAGGCTAAAACTGAAGCCTGTTTTAGCCTCAAGCCAGGAAACAAGCCGCGCGGGACGAATGTCCTCCGCGGCTTGTTTTCGTTTTGCTCCAGGCTAACCGCCGGGACGCGTGCTGTGCCTATTCCTCTTGCTCTTTTTTGTCCTGTCGATCACCCTGACCGAAACGCGCGAAGCCGATGACTTAGAGAAAAGCAGGGGAAATTTTGTGTCGGAGACTGGGAAGAAACTCGTAATCAAAAACATCGGCCTGATGTTGAGCGGTGCGCTCGAACAGCCGATCCTCGATGCGGATACGGTCGTCGCGATCGATGGTAAGATCACGGCGTTCGGCAAGGAGGCCGATGTCGATATCGATCTGGCCGATGTGACCGTGGACGCGAAAGGCACGACGCTCTCTCCCGGTCTGATTGATAGCCACGTGCATCCGGTCATTGGCGACTACACGCCGCGCCAACAGCAGATCAGCTGGATCGACAGCTGCCTGCACGGCGGCGTGACCTCGATGATTTCGGCGGGTGAGGTGCATCTGCCGGGCCGCCCCAAGGACATCGTTGGTCTCAAGGCCATGGCGATTGCATCCCAGCGCTGGTACGAGAATTTCCGGCCCTCCGGCGTCAAGGTTCATGCCGGCGCGCCTGTGATTGAAGAGGGCATGGAGGAAGAGGATTTCAAACAGCTCTCTGAGGCCGGCGTAAAGCTGCTCGGCGAGGTCGGTCTGGGCAGTGTGAAGGCCGGTGACCGGGCGAAGGAAATGGTCGCCTGGGCCCGCAAGTACGGCATTCAGAGCACTATCCACACCGGTGGTCCCTCTATCCCCGGCTCCGGCCTGATCGACAAGGATGTGGTTCTGGAGGCCGATGCCGATATCATCGGTCACATCAACGGCGGTCATACCGCCCTGCCTGACGATCAGATCGTCTGCCTTTGTGAGCAGTGTTCCCGCGGTATCGAGCTGGTCCATAACGGCAACGAGCGTTCGGCGCTATTGGCCATGCGCACCGCGCGGGAACTGAAAGAGGTCGAACGGGTAATCCTGGGCACCGATGCCCCCGCCGGGTCGGGCGTGCAGCCGCTGGGCATCCTGCGCATGATCGCCATGCTCTCCAGCCTGGGGGATGTCCCGGCTGAAACCGCTTTCTGTTTCGCCACAGGTAATACCGCGCGCATGCGTGAGCTCGACTGCGGCCTGATCGAAATCGGCAAGTCGGCGGACTTCGTCATCATGGACCGGGCCCAGCATGCGCCGGGCAAGACCATCCTGGAATCCGTCGAGCAGGGCAACCTGCCGGGCATTGGCATGACCGTCATTGATGGTGTGGTGCGCAGTCAGCGCAGTCGCAACACACCACCCGCGACCACCCTGCCGGAAATCATTTGAGGTTTTGGTGCGGGCTGATGCCGGTTCGATCCAGGTCAAAATTCCCTAGGTCGTGCGTGCGATAAAGTTCGGAACGATGCCGGCCTCTGCGATGTAGGGCGTCACATCGTGGCCCTTGAAGAGGCCGTGATCCGTGATCAGGACCGTGCGGAATCCGGCGGCGGCGCCACCTAGAATATCCGTGTGCAGCGTATCCCCCACCATGGCAATGCGGTGTCCCGGCGTGCCTGGTCTGTCCCTCTCGATGCGGTGGGCAACTTCCTCGAAGGCATTCGCGAATGGCTTGCCGAAGAAACTCGGCTCAATGCCTGTGCGGTCGGCGATTTCATGAGCGAAAAAGCCAGGTTCGAAAGAAAGCGATGCCTCCAGCGGAGCGACGAGATCCGGATTGCCCACCAGCACGGGCCGCGGCCGTTTTTGCAGGGATTCAAGCAGTAGTTCCTGCCGGGGGCGGGTCCAACCGATGCTCGAGAGCAGGATAAAGCCTTCCACCGCGTCGTAGAGCTCCGGGTCGTCCTCCAGCAGATGAGGGTTGTCGCAAAGATCACCGATTGTGGATTCCGGGATCGCCATGAACCCCCATTTGAAGTCCGGGGCAAAGTGCGTCATGTGATCTGCGAGCACATCCCGGCTGGCGACAATGCGAGTGGCGTCAAAGCTGTACCCAAGCCGCGTGTACTTGGCCCGTGCCGCAGCTGCATTGTAGCTGGCACCGTTGGTCAGGACATAGGTTTGCTTGCCCATGGCCTGTAGGGCGGCGATCTGTTCGGGCGCGCCCGGGATCGCAGTGTTGCCTACGTTAATGACCCCGAAGGCATCCAGCACGAAGACATCGAACTCATCTGCCAGTGACCCAAGGTTCTCGGCCTGGATCGAGCTGGCGGGAAACCCGGCGCCGGGCAGCCTGTCGCGGATCGCTTCATAGCGCGCAAAGGCTCTGTCCGTATTCATCTGCGGACCATCGAACACAATACTTGTCTCTCTCTGGAAGGACGCGGCCTGCCGGATCCGTCAATGAGTCCGGCAGTTCAATCGCGTCATATCACCCCTGAGCCGGATTAGCTACCCGCCGCCGACAGTTTCTGCTTCGTCTTGGCGTAGTAGTCACCGACCGTCGATATCACGGTTTCCACGTCCTCATCGGTGATATCAAGGTGCGTTACAAGGCGGATGGAGGGTTTCTGGCTTCCGAAGACGATGCCTTCGCCCGCCAGATGCGCGAGCAATGCCGTATGATCCTCCTCGCGCGGGGCGACGAACAGCATGTTGGTGTGCTCGGGGTCACGGATCACCTTAAGAGCCGGGAACTGAGCCAGGCCTTCGGCCATGCGGGCGGCGTGCCTGTGGTCTTCGGCCAGGCGCGCGACGTTGTGTTCCAGGGCGTAGAGGCCGCAGGCCGCGAGCACCCCGGCCTGCCGCATGCCGCCCCCCAGCATCTTGCGGGCTCGAAGCGCCCGTTTGATGAAATCGTGCGGCCCGCAGAGGACAGATCCGACCGGCGTTCCCAGACCTTTCGAGAGGCAGAGCGAGACCGTGTCGGCATTGCGGACCAGATGCGCGGGACTGCAGTCCGAGGCGACTGCGGCATTCATCAGGCGCGCCCCGTCCATATGCACGCTCAGGCCTCGTTCATGGGCCATGGCGGCAATCGAGTCGATGTTGTCCTGATCCTGAACCCGGCCGCCGGAGGTGTTTTCCAGGCAGACCAGGCGCGAGACTGCGTAGTGCGGATCGTCGGCCTTGATGGCCCCCTCAACTGCCTCGAGGCTCAGCCCGCCCCTGGCATCGGTGGGCAGGCCGATGGGCGAGATGCTGCCCAGAACCGCCGCGCCGGCCGCTTCATCATGAAAGATGTGATAACTGTCACCGGCGATGTATTCCTCGCCGCGCTGACAATGGGTCATCAGGGCTACAAGATTGCTCTGGGTTCCACTCGGCAGGAACAGACCGGCTTCCTTGCCCAGAATCTCGGCGGCTTTGATCTGGAGGGCCTCGACGGTGGGATCGTCTCCGTAGACGTCGTCACCAACCTCAGCCTCTACCATGGCCTGACGCATTGCCGTCGAGGGCACCGTGACCGTATCGCTGCGCAGATCGATCACCCGGCGCCGGTTGCTGCCGCGTGCCGTCTGCTGAGCTGCCTTCATGCCCTCATACATCGCCATCTGCCGTTTTTTCCTCGTGAATTCAAGTAGGTAGGGCGGCGACCACGTGAACGCGGTGGCTTTCGCCGCCATTCAGCGCGGTATGATAGCCCCGCGTGTCGGTAAAATACACCGATCCGTCCGCCGGCAGATGGGTCACGTGGTGATTGACGATGAAAAGCGCGCCCGGATTGGTGATGATGGGGATATGCAGACGGGGCTCCGGATCCCGATGCCAGGAGTTGCAGTTATAGGTGCCCTTGGACAAAACCCGCATCCGGCCAATGGGGAAGCGTTTGACCAGTTCCCGATGCAGATGCTCGAAGTAGGTGCCTTCGAAGGTGGGGACGAACTCGCTGAAGGCATGCTCGTCCACGGTATCCTCGCGGGACACCTCTTCATAGCTCTCGTCGACGCGGGTGTAGAAGCGACCGGAGAGGTCGTTCGCCGTTTCCACCTCGGCCCCGGGCCGACGGGTCAGGGAGAAGGCGCCAAAGCCCTTATCCAGATCCCCCTTGAAGGCGGTGCGCTGAAGGGCCTGATCAAGTGCCTCACGCAGTTTTTGAATATCGAACTTAAGATCGAGTTTCTGAATGCCCGGACCGGGCAGAAAGCCGGCCACCGATTCAGTGTCCGGGCGCTGCGCCAGCCAGTCTTTCATCTGGGCGGCGTCCCGTTCAATGCTGTTGGCGCTGGTGGTCATGGCGAGGGATCTCCGAGGGGCTGTAAACCCCCCGATTGATCCCCATGCCGCCGGATATCGCAAGTCTGAAAAGCGACCCTCTTTTGTCCGCTACACGCAATCGAAACCGGGGGCTGTTAAGCCGCCCGGATATCCGCCAGGAACCTGTCCATCTGCTGATTCAGGACCTCGGACTGTTGCGATAACTCTCCTGCGGCGTCCAGCACCTGCTGGGCCGAACCGCCGGTTTCGCTGACGGCGCTTTGAATCTGGGCGATGTTGTTGGAGACGTCCTGTGTGCCCGAGGCCGCTTCCTGAGCGTTGCGGGAAATCTCCTGCGTGGCATCGCTCTGCTGTTCGACGCCGGAGGCAATCGCAGACGCCGTCTCGCCAAGCTGACCGATCACTTCGCGGATTTCCTCGATGGCCTGCACGGAGTCCTCTGTTGCAGCCTGCATGCCTGAGATCTGGCCGGAGATATCTTCCGTGGCCTTTGCGGTCTGGGTGGCCAGGTTCTTTACCTCACTGGCAACGACCGCAAAGCCCTTGCCCGCATCGCCGGCGCGGGCCGCTTCGATGGTCGCGTTAAGGGCAAGCAGGTTGGTCTGTTCTGCGATGTCGTTGATCAGATTGACCACGTCACCCACCTTCTGTGCCATGTCGGCCAGATTTTGGATTGTCTCGCGGGCCTGCTGTCCGGTTTCCTGCGCCTTGCTGGTGACTTCACGGGATCCTGCGACCTGCCGGTTGATTTCGCTGATTGAGCTGGAGAGCTCTTCCGAGGCAGCCGCCACAGTCTGAACGTTTGTAGAGGCTTGAGCCGTCGCGCTGGCCACGGCTGCGGATTGTTCACCGGCCTGATTGGCGGAGTTGCTCATGCTTTCCGCAGTGGCATGCATTTCCGTCGAGGCGCCGGCGATGGCATCGACCACCGATTTGATGCTGTTTTCCAGATCGTTTGCCAGTTTGATCTGAGCCTGCCGTTTTTCTTCCGCGGCTTTCTCTTGCAATTCGGCCTGTTCCGCCTCCAGACGAACGTTCTCCAGGGCGTTTTCCTTGAAGACCAGGACGGCATTCGACATATCGCCAATTTCGCTTGTGTAGCCCTGGCCGGGAACTTCAACTTCATTGTCTCCGTCCGCTAGATTCGTCATGGCCTGGGCCATGTGCTGCAGTGCTTTGCTGAGCGCCTGACCGATCGCATAACCGAAGAAGACCGTGATCAGCGTGACAATCGCGATGATGCCCATGACCGTGAGAAAGATAGTGTGTGTGGTGTTGGAGAGTTCCCGGGTTGCGCTGCCAAAGTCATTTTGAGCCTGCTCTTCCAGCTGCTTGAGCAGGGGTTCGGTTTCGGCGTAGAGCGCACTGAGTTTCTTCCGTGCGGCCTTTTCGTCGAGAAGACGCTGAGAGACTTTTTCAAAGTCGATCAAATAGACCTGCAGCATGTCTTGCAGGTATTCCAGATCGTCCTCGTCCTCGACCCGCTCGACAGCGAGCTCATCCATGCTCGTCAAACCGGTTTTAAGCCGATCGATGTATTTTGGATCGAGACGCAGGAAAAAATCCTTCTCCGCGCGGCGTATCGATAGCAGCTTTGCTTCAAGAACGGAGTCCTCCATGGACAATACCAGTTCTTCGGCTTCATGGACGGCTTTGCGCAGGCGGCCGCGCAGGCCCTCATTCTGGTTCAGTCCAATCTCCTGACGAACCTTTACGACCTCCTCGAACTGCGTCACGTAGGCTTGGAAGGACTGTTTCATGCTCGCGGCAAGCTGCCGGTTCTCGTCGCTCTTCAGCAAAGCCTCGAGTCGATCGAAGTTTGGCAGGACTTTTTCAGCGGTTGCGGCGTGTCTCTCTGCGTATTTCATAGCCGAGCGGAGGAAAAAGTCCTTTTCCGACCGGCGTTCCTGCAGGAAGCCCACCTGAATACTATTGACGGTATCGACAACGCCCGTAGTTCGATCCTGTTCGCTCAGGAGGGAGCCTGAAATTCCTTGGTTATAGAAACTCGCCGCAGCAACAATGGCAAAGCCAATGAAGGCAACAATCGGAATCGCCATGACCTGCGATTTGATCTTAACGTGATTTAGCACCTTCATTGGTCACTCCTGATGCTTGGGGCGACACCCTGGGTGTTCAGGCGGTCGCGATAACCGCCCAACAACCCTCTCAACGCCTGAAGCCTGTCGTTGGTTTCCTGGCCAATACGCGTGGTTCATGATGCCCGTACGAAACGGGCGCCATGCTACAGCGACGCCAGAGTCTCTTAGTTTGCGTCGCAGCGATTGAACTCTTGCTCACGCTTTTCATAGTCCATGCAGAAGTCGTCACTGCCGGACGGAGCCTGAATGGCCTGACCCTTCCACATCGCGGTGATCACTTTCAGCTTGGTGATGTTGAGGCGGCGATTGCGGCAGGATTTGATCGCAGCCTTCTGGCAGGCTTCTGCACTGTCCGCTTTCTTGTATTTCACGCAGGACTGATTGCCGTTGCATTTTTTGTAGCTGGTCGCTTCTTCGCCCGGGCAGGCGGTGCGAGTGTAATGAACAGAGCATTCGGACGTCGCGGAAGCAGCGGCGACTTCTGTCGCTTGCGCAGGTGTCAGGCCAATCATGACCGTACCGATGGCTGCAAGTATTAGGCTTCTCATTTAGGTATTTCCTTCAATTAAGGTCGTGTCGAAATCTATTTGGAAGTTCAGGAATTTGTTTTTTTAAGTAATTTATCTAATATTGATTTGTAACAATTAAAAAAAATATAAAATATAAATTAATTACTATAAGTTGATAGGGTTTTGTTTTTGATATGATTGCTATTAACAAATAATTTCGTTTAAAGGTATGTTTGAAGCACAAATTTTCTATACCAATGATTGTTTCAGCGGTCTAATTTTTATTGCAAAAAGACACTTTAATTTTGGGAAATTATTTAATTGGCGTAGTGGTTTGGCTGTTATCCAGGAAGCGGATGAATTGCTCAAGGCGCAGGAGGCAAACCACTTTGTTTACCTAGAGAGCCGAGCTCGTCTCGTTGAGATTGTTTATTTTCGTTAACTTGAAAATACGAAATGAAGCGAATCAACCAGCGGTAACTTTGCGTTGAAGAGACCGGTGCTTGTGTGGCTTTGATCGGCGCACTACGGGACGAAACTGCTTACGTGCAGTTTTTCGACGCAGTACCTGCGTAGGCAGGGTGGCTCTGAGGTATCTGCCGCATGCACCAGATCAGGCCGATCAGAGAGAGGGCCGTGGCAAAGGCGAAGAGCGGAGCATAGCCAAGCAGATCCGCCAGGGCGCCGCTGATCATCGAGGCAAGCATGTAGATGATCAACTGGGCGCAGGAGAGGATCGTAAAGTCGGTCGCGGGCTGGTTCCGCGAGCTGGCGCCCATGTAGAGGCTGTATAGACCGACCACCTCCATGTAACGGATCACCGTGTTGAAAAATGCCAGTCCGATCAGAACCGTCGCGGTGGTGGTTTGGCTCGCAGCAGCCAGCGCGAAACCGGCGAAGCAGAGCGTACGGGCGAAACCCAGCCCATAGAGGCAGGTAAAGAGGCCATACTTGCGGATGACGAAAGCGGCCAGCAGTGAGCCACCCAAGCCGACGGTAGCGGCGGAGGCGCCACTGGTCAGACCGACCAGGCTCAACGACAGGCCTTTGTCGACCAGGAAGGGCTGTTCCATCGGCTTTACGAAACCCTCGCTGCAGCGATAGAGCAGGGCGAAAGCCAGGACCTGCAGAGAATCGGGGCGACGCAGAAACGCCATCAGGGAGGGCCGGTCCTTTGCGGCAATCTCGGACAGATCCTGCTTCTTCTTTTCCTCCATCAGGCAGATCGGTATGGCCGCGAGGCCTGCGAGACCGGCAATGGAGAGCATTGCCGCCTGCCAACCGAAGTTGTCGTAGAGGATCAGGGCGAAGGCGCTGCCGATCAGAACTCCCGCGGCGATGCTTCCGCCCTGGATGGCGTTCCCGTAGGCCCGTTGTGCAGGGGTGAGAACCTCGACTGCGTAGCCATCGGTGGCGATATCCTGGGTCGAGGCGGCAAGCGCCACCAGGCAGGCAATCCCGAAGATGATATAGAAGTCTTCCAGCGGAGAGAGCTGGGACATGATCACGATCAAGCCGATGATCGTCGCTTGCATGGGCAGGATCCAGGAGCGCCTGCGGCCAAGGCGAGAGAGCTGATAGCGGTCGACGATGGGCGCCCAGAGAAACTTCAGAATCCAGGGGATGAGCAAAACCCCGATGGCCCCGATCATGGTGCGTGAGACGCCCTGTTCGCGAAAGATCGCGGGTAGTGCGGCGATGAAGAGGTAGATCGGAATCGCCTGTGCAATGTAGAGGCCGGTCAGAACGACCAGGACACGACCCGGCGGCATGCGCTTTTCTTCGCTGGCTACGGCAGGTGCGAGATTGAGGTCCGTCATGCTTCGTCCCTGGCCTGGTCGCGTGCCGTCAGCCAAGCCCTCAAAATCGGCAAGGCCTGATCTTCCCGCTGCACGCGCTGGGTCGGAAAGGGCATGGCGCGGATGAAGTTCTCGTCGTTCTCTTCCGGATCGATCTGAGGGCGCACCCGCACGAGACCGATACAGACTTCTGTCAGGTGCGCCCGGCTCCGCTTGAACCAGAGGGCCTGTGCGCGCCGTGTTTCTTGGGTCACCTCGCCACTCTCGATATCGATGATTGAGATCAGACCAAAGGGTGACAGGCGTTCTTCCAACATCGCGAGCACCTCCAGATAATCACGCTCGTCGTCCTCTGTGACGGCGCCCGTCAGACTCATCTTAAGGAATGGGTCTTCGCTGGTATCGAAGGTGAACATGTTTTGGCGTACCTGTTGTCTGCTGCTTCAGAAGGTCCGGCTATAGCGCAGCGAAACCACGCGCCCGAAGCCGTTGACCGGGCGGTTGCGCGACGCACTTGCGGTCGGGTTCTCATACTCGACATCCAGAATGTTCTCGATACCGAGGCTGAGTTTGCCGTCCAGCAGGGGGTAGTCGGCGGCCGCATTGAAGGTCAGGGCATTGTCGATCTTGACCTGCTGAACGCCGTCGTCCCGATCGCGCGACCCGGTGTAGAGCGCTTCGAAGCGAAGGTTCAGGTCGAAGTCGGTGGCATAGGTGGCGTAACCCGTCAGGCGGATTGGCGGGCCGATGCGGTTGTTCGGCAGATAGGACTCCAGATCGCCGTCATCATCCTGATCGCGCTTGCCTTCACTCCAGGAAAAGACGCTGCCGAGGGTCAGCTGATCATCGATGTCGACCTCGCCCACGGCCTCAAAGCCATAGACGCGTTCTTTCTGCTGGGTGACCTCGTTGGTAGAGACATCGAAGGTCGTGCCCAGGTCGGACTCGCTGATGTAGGCGCTGATATTGCCCCGGAAAGATTCCCATTCGCCGCGCATACCGACTTCGTAGTTGTCGACCAGCTGGGCTTCCGGCGCGATGTCGGAGAAATCGACAGGGCCAACGGCCCCTAGGCCCGCCCGGCGCGTGAAACCGCCCACATCAGGCAGGGAATAGCCCTGCGAAAACGCGCCGAAGACTTCAATCTCGTCGCTCAGATAAACAACAGCGCCGATGTTGAAGACCGTCTCGCTATAGGTCGACGAGCCGCCGATGACATCGACGGCGGGTAGGGTTGCGAAGCCGACGCTATACTCGGGCCGAGTGAAGTCCTCGAGGTCGAGCTTGAAGCGCTCGTATCGTAAGCCGCCTCGCAGCTGCAGCCAGTCCACGGGTGCGACTTCGAGCTGGGCGAAGCCGGCGTAGCTGTCCTGCTCCATGGGTGCGATGGCTTCAACACCGTCCTGAAAATGCTGCGTGGTCTCATCATGTGTGTAATCGAAACCCCAGGTCACGCTCAGGCTGTCGTAGATGCTGTCCAGCTTGGTATCGACGGTCGTGCGCAGGCCGAGCTGATCCGCAAGCAGGGTGGTCTGACCTTCGTCCGGGTCGATATAAACCGCCGGATTGGCAACTGAAAGCCTGGCATCGGCAAAGCGTTTCTCGATGTCGTTCCGGAAGGCCTGGATCGAGAGGCTGCCAAGCACAAACTCCCTGTCGTCGAACTTCAGCGCCTGATAGTTGGAGTCCTCATAGACGCTCTTCGCATTGTAGGGGTCTGCAAAGTCAACACTTACCGGATCAGTGGAGTAGTCGGTGTAGTACTCGGGCCGCTGGTCGAAGCGGGTCAGCTCGGCAGTCAGTTCGATGCGTTTGCTGTCGTTGTCGAAATCCCGGCCCAGCTTGACCAGGCCGTTGTAGGAATCGCCGTTCGCGAAGGCACCCTGCCCAAGAAGCGGGTCATCGGGCAGACGGTCACCGTCGCCATCGAAGGTGTCGCGGGTCATCTCACCCGTAACGACCGCCAGATAATCGAAGAGGCTGTTGTCGCCTGAAAGCCGGAGTGAGCCTTCCGGTGCGAGCGAATCTTCGACGTCTGCCGTGAAAGCGCGCAAGCCTACGCTGACACCGATCGAGGGTTCGCCGTCCGTGGATTTCTTGGTGATGAAGTTGATAATGCCACCGGTGGCGCCGTTGCCGTAGATGCTGCTGGCACCGTTGACCACCTCGATCCGTTCGATCTGATTGAGATCGATCAGCGAGATAATCCGGGACACGTTACGCAGCGGTGTATTGCGCGATACGCCATCGACCAGCACCTGCACTCCGCGTCCCCGGAAAGTCTCCGCCGAGCCTGAAACGGTCTGGTTGCTGGAGGAATAGCCGGGCACGAATTTCGACAGGATGTCGGCGGGATCGCTGGAGATCGAGAGCTGCTGTTCGATCTGCTCACTGTCGATGATAACGACCGACCCCGGAATGGCGGAGACGGGACGCGGGGCGCGGGTCGCTGTGTTGATAACGGGCTCGAGTTCAACCTGGGGTGTGGTGTCGCTTGCCGGTACCTGATCTTGTGCAAAGCTGGCCTGCGAGCCTGCCGCTATACCCGCCGCCAATGCGATAAGCGAAGTTCTGTATGTGAGGCCTATGGCCATGTAATCCCCCAGTCTTTCCTCGTAAAGCGCCGACAAGTCGGCTGTCGCCTCGGAGCGGGTGAGCCGCGCCGTTACGCTGTAAATTCAATGACCGGGTGCTTATTCCAGATATGCAACTAAGAATCAATCGCAAATTTCAATTCAACCGTAAATACCTGCGGTTTCTGCGGGTTAGAATCCGACTGAATGGAACGAGAGCTCGTAGCCTGTGATGGTCTTAGGTGAGATTACGAGCTCTCAATCGTTGGCTTCAGATTGGCGGGCAAAGACAATAGGAGAAATCTCAGGCGGCGACTGTTCCGGCGTCCGCGCATGAGGGTTCTGACATCCAGTTCACGACCGGTGGGCACTGTTCGATGTCGTAAACCTGTCGACCCAGCAGGTCATTGACGATCGAGGCGCTGCGCCAGGCCATCAGGCTGAGCTGCGGGTCTGCGATCCCGTGGCTGTGCCGCGCCGTGTTCTGCATGTAGATCCGCCGGTCTGAAGGGCCGTCCCAAAGAACCTTGAAGTTCTGGTCCAGACGTGGCCGCTGCTCACTGTCGAATTCCATGCGCCCGGTGAGCGGCTGTAGAAGCTCGGGCAACTGGGTGCGGTACCCGGTGCAGAGGATCACGATGTCCGCCTGCAACGCTTCACCCTCGCCGATCATCTGGTTGTGGGTGGTCAGGTTAAAGCCCTCCCCGCTCTCCTGCAGCGCCATAACCTCCCGGCCCGGCAGAAGTGCCAGTTTATGCTCACCAGCCGAAAGGTGCCGGCGTTGATAAAGCAGGTGATAGATCTCGCGCAGAGTCGAGGGCGAAATGCCGTCGCTCTTGAGCTTCTGGCTCTCGACAATCCCTGACTTGCGCCCCTCCGGCAGTTGGAAGAAAAGCCGCAGGTAGTCCGGTGTGAATACCTCGTCGGCGAAATGGGAGTCATCGAGTTGATCGAAGTTGGCGCGTCGGCTGATCCAGTTCACCGATGCTGCCGCTCCGAACCCGCCTTCTGCAAGCGCCAGGAAGACCTCGGCCCCGGTCTGCCCGCCACCGACGATGGCGACCCGTTTGCCGGCCACGTTGGGCGCGCGATGAAGGAATTCGCTGGCATGAAAACAGCGATTGCCCAACTGCCTGGGCGCCCAATCAGGGATGTTCGGCTGGTGCCCAGTTGCAATGCAGAGGTTTGCCGCGGTCTCTGTGCCTTGATCCCGGCGCACCTGGAACTGCACACCATCGAAGGCGATTTCCCGGACTGGAACATTGAAGGTGGCGGTGCTGACGCGCGCTGCGACCCAGGCAAGATAGTCGGCGAATTCGCTTCGGCTGATGTTCTCGAAGGAGGCGTTGACGAAGTCGTAGAATCGCTTCTTGTCCACAAGGTAGGCCAGAAAGCTATAGGCGCTGGTGGGACTGACTGCGGTGACCAGGTCTTTCAAAAAGGAAGTCTGTAGGCGCGCGTCAGGCAGCATCAGACCCGGGTGCCAATCGAACTTCGGGCGTTGATCGAAGAAGCGGGCATGAAAGTCTGCGACAGGTTCCAGTAGCGCCGCCAGACTGAGGTTTGAGGGACCGAGGCCGATACCGATCAGATCATGAGGCGGGTTGGAATTGGAAGGCTGAGGCGTGGAAGGCTGGGGCATGGCAGGCTGAGTCATGGACAGGTCTCTTCCTTGTGGGCATGTGAGAGTGCGTCAAAGATATGGAGAGGGTTTTCAATGTCGTTGCCGACCGCCGGGCTCGGCCGCTGATCGGAGTCCGCGTAGCCGATTTCGAAACGGGCTTTGTTCAGACACACACGCGGGATTTTTGGTGCGAAGAGGTCGAAAAGACGGAAACGCTCGGACAACTCGGGACGATCCTGCTGATAGGTTCGAAGCCTTCCGGCAAGCAGGCTGTAAAAGGTGGCTTCGTCAATCAGTCCGCAGGCTGCGGCGGCCTCGGAGATGAAGCGAAACACCGTGACGAAGTGACCGGTCTGAATGTTGTGTACGATGACTTCCGGGCGCTTCTTCGGAAGTGTATCGCGGATGTCCTGTGGCAGACTTTCGAGCTCTTCGAAGGGCTGATCCACCAGATCCAGGTCGCCCTGGAAATCTTTGACCACCAGTGCGGAGGGAGCCCAGTCCCGTAACACCACAGAAATGTTCTGACCGTGAGCGATGAAGGACACGCCGTGACGGCATAGAAAGTGATAGAGCGGAACGGTGATCTCATCGAACAGCCGGGTGAACCAGTCAGTGGCTGTCAGGCCCGAGCGCGCGACATATTCCGCGACCAGCGGACGCCCCTTGCAGTCACGATGATGTAGCGCAGATAGCATGACCGCGCGTTCGTCCCCCTCCAGTTTGCTGTCCAGTCGCTCGCGCCAGATCGCGCCAAGTCCTTCGTGATAGCGATAGGGAACCCCGGCGATCAGATCGAAGGTCGCGTTGCGAACATGCAGTCCGGCGACCTCCCGCAAGACCAGGGTGCGATGGCTTCTGCTGAGAAAGGGATCGCCCTCCACCAGCTCGGCCAGCCAGTCCGAGAGCCTTGGCCCGATGGGAATATAACGACCGGGTATGCCGCGATAGCAGGAGGTGTTCAGGATCGAAAGCGAGAGCTTGATATCGAAGCCCTCCTTCCGGTCGATGTTGCTCAGTGTGCGCAGCGAAGGTTGGGCGCGGAAGCGGTCTCCGAAGGCCCCCAGAAACAGAATTCGTCCAGCCGCCAGGTCCTCTGCGAACCATTGGGGGATGACATTCTGCCACTGCCAGGGGTGAACCGGCACAAGTGTGGTCTCGGCTGCTGTAAAGCCTTTGCTGCTCAGAACCTGCTGCAGACGCAGCTCCTCATCCGCATCCAGGGCTGCACGCAGAAGCGCTGGCTCCGACAGGTCCTTGGCGATGGCCTGGGCGGCGCTGTCGCGTGTGACCGCCAACCAGATCAACTGGAAGCTTCCGCCGAACTCCGGGGCGTATGCCTCGAAGTCGTCCTGTCCCCAGCCCAGGCGGCCCTTGCTTGTAACCGCTTTTGGATGCCCTTCCAGACGTGCATGAAGCTCGATCTCCGGCATGTCTGCCAGCGCGCCGGTGGTTGTCCCGGCGTTGAGGCGCGTCAGTTGGGTGTCGGCGATGGAAGTGTTCTGAAGGTCACGCAGGTACCAGGCCATATCCGCCGGGACCATGCCGATTTCCATCCGGGCGTCAGCGACAAACTGAAAGATGCTGAGCTCTGGCGTGTGGCTGATGTCGGCGGTTCTTCTTATCGAGTCCGGGTCGACCGTGATGTTGCCCCAGACCCGTTTCGGTCCCTGAAAGCTGTAGCTTGCGCCCGAGGCGAGGGTAAGCAGCCACGCGCTTTCGCCCTCAGACCATACCGGGAAGAGGACCTCTTCATAGGCCAATTCGCTGATGGCCTTGGCCAGCAGAGCCCGCTGTGCCCTGGCCCAGTGTTGGCATACCGGACCCTGCAGGTTCTCGGTTTCCAGGTCGAGTGCGGAAACGGCACTCATAACCGCACCGTCTCGAAGAAGGTTTCCCGGTCGCAATGCATCAGGGCCGAGCGCTTGTGCGGGAAGTCGAATTCCTTGACCTTGTAGTAGGCAACCGCGTCGGCATAGCGCAGCAGTTTCGTGTGCGAGGCCCGGGGCTCGCCGACCACTTTGCGGCTGCGCAGATCGTCGATGAAGAGATAGTGGGTGAGCGCGCGCAGCCATGCCAGGGTCTTGGCGTGCCCCAGATGTCTGCGATTGCCGACCAGGCCGTGCCAGCCCCGGTCGTAGTCATCCGCATCGTAGTAGGATCCCAGACGGTCTTCCTTGGCCCAGTAGGTTTCGAAATAGCCGAAGGGATCGCCGTCGAAAGATCCGATCAGGCCGAAGGCATGGGGGTCCTTGTGCAGGTTCTCGAGATAGGCCGCGAGCTCCTCTTCGCTCTGCGCAAGCTCCCAGAAAAACGCCACACGTCCGTCGTTCATCCAGCTGTAGAAGGTCTCCAGGTCGACGTCCCGGTTGATGGTCCGGAAGGAAATCGTCATATCAATGACCGGGTCGTAGCGTTCGTAAACCACGCCGCTTGGCTCTGGTGGCCGCTGTGGGTGTCTGATCTTTCCCATCTCGGTCACGCTGCTCAACGGCATGGCGCTGGCGGGACGTCCCTGCAGCCACGGCGCGGCACTTTGAAAAAAGTGTTTCCGCGCGCAGGTCAGGTTCAGGCCCTCGCTGCCTGCTGAAATCAAAGCAAGATCATTCTCGCTGTGCAGCGTCCGCTCCAAAAGATCCGGGGACAGTTCAACCACATCGGTCTCGGGCAGATCGATGAAGGTGCGCTCAATCGTACGCAGCAGATGCGGCGCCGGGAAAGATGTCGCACCGGTCACGACCCCATCGGGCAGAGACAAGGTCACTCTGCCGGGTTGATCGGCGTCGCGGAAAGTTCTGACGATGAACATTCCATCAGGATCGGCTGTCGAGAGGCTTTGTTCCGACACGGGGGGTATTTGCGACGCATCTTGAAGTTCGCTGTGAATAACTTGCATGCTGATCATCCTGCTTTGGCCAAATTGGGTTTCGCGAGGTTGGGGTCTGAAAAAGCGGGTTCTGATTCTTCTGCGTTTGCCGCTGAGGAGATTGGGTTTGCCATCGGTACGTAGACAGCCAACTGATCCTGGCCCTCATGGCTCTCGTTGATGTCGCGCAGGCAGGTCAGGAAATTCCCCTTCGACCAGATTGTCTCCTCCTCGATCAGCTTGGTAACGAAGCGCGGATCACGCAGACCTTCCCCACGGAGTTTCATCAGGAACGCGCGCAGGACCGCAAAGAGCGTGGCTTCGTCCGTGCTGCCGCCCTGGGCTATCGAGGCGATGATGTTGAAGAGGTTGTTGACGATCAGATAGTAGCCGTAGAGGCGGTGCCCCAGTTCATCAGCAACTGTGTTCTGGGCTTCGCCGCCGATCGAGGGCAGGAAGGCTTTCAAGACGTCGTGCGCACTGTCGCTGTGACCGGTGCCCTGACAGTCCCGGTAGTAAACCCGCAGCGGGTAATCGTCTTCGAGCACCAGGATGGTATTCTGCTGATGCGCCCCGAACAGAAGGCCGTAGTCTGCGTGGATCTGAAGAAAGGGCGCGATGACGACCTTCAAAAACTCTTCGAACCAGCGCTGCGCCGCCGCATCCGGTGTCAGGCCCTCGCGCGCGGCGAGGCGCACCAGAAGTTCCGTGATCCGGCTGTTTCCGCCTTCCGGATGGTCCTGGCAAAGGGTGGCCAGGACCTCTGTGTGGGCCGCGGCCTCTCCGCGGAAAGGATTCTGGCGGAAGAGGACCGCACTCTCGCGGATGGTCGCCCCCTGGCTATCCTTGAGCGCCATATGCACCGGTTCGCTCAGGATCTGGAAGCTCGGAAAACGTTCCGAGATTTCCTGCCAGAGGGGCGTCGCGAAAAGCTGATGAACCTGCTTGCCTCGCTCCCATTCCTTGGGCAGCAGCACGCGGACCGAATTTGTCAGGCGGACGCTGAGGGAAAATTTCAGCATGTAATCCGCGTGATCTCCGTGCAGTGTCCTTACCGAGGAGGTTGGGCGGAAGGACGATCCCACTTCGCCCAGATCGATCAGATCGCCATTCGCGAGCATCGCTTTGATCTCAGGCTGTGACAGCAGGTAATTGGCCTGCCAGGGGTGCATCGGCATGGGCAGATGCGCCGGGGCGTTCTCGATCAGAGTCAGGGCTTTTGCATGAAAGGCGTTGTCCGACGCGATCAGATCCTTCAGGGCCTGCCGGAGCGGAAGGTCTTCGGTACCGCTCGCGTCCAGCCGGTGCCGGTGCACCAGCATCCAGCGCAGGGGAAAAGCCGCCGCGAATTCCGGCGTCAGGGCGCGGACTTCATCCCGTGAAAGCTCGTCGTGACTCTTGGGGGTGGGGTGGACCGGGTGGCCCAGTACAAGCGCCTGTTCCGCTTCGGCGAAGGATAAGGGTTCTGTGAAGATTTCCTTCAGGTCGTTGCGCCGATACGCCAGCGCGTCCGCGAGACTCTCCTGACTGTCCTGCAAGCGGCTTAGAAACTTTGCGCGGGCGGTGGCGGAAATTTCGCCGACGATCCCCGGGTCATGGAGGATCAGACAGGCCAGGGTCATGAGATCTATCGGCCGCGCCGATCGCGGATTAGTTCCAAGCAGAATCGGCGCACAAAAGCGATGTCGTCCGGCTTGCGAGTGGTGTTGTAGACCGACATAGCCGGTCATGCCTGTTGCGTGCAAAGGGATGGCCAGCAGGTTCTTTTGCAAGCCCGCGGGTGACTTCAGTGCCTCATTCGACAGCGATGCAGAATTGGCGCTGGTGCAAACTGACCATCCGGTATATTCGCGCAACAATGCGTTGAGAAAAGCAGTTGCAGAGGGGTCGAGATTTCTGATGTTATTCATCGTTCGCCCTGGGAGTTTCATCGCTGATAGAGTGTGTATTAATGCAATTGATTCTTAATTGCAAATGTCAATTTTATTTTCTATAGTGATTTTCATCAACGAGTGATAATTAATTAAATAATTGAAAAAAATACGAAAAATAGTAATTTGAATAAAATTTCCAGCATACCTCAAAGATGGCTGTCCGGCAGAATTTCGAAAGAATCGGGATCGATGCTGGCGCTTTGCCTCACTTTGGCTGCAACGGCGGTTGGTCAGGCGGTTCTCTTTGTGGTGGTTCCCGTAATTGGCGAAACCACAAAAATCGGTCTGGGGAGTCTGAGTCTGGTTGTCGCGGCCGGTATCGTTGTTTTTGTCATCTCGGCGCCGCTTTGGGGGCGGGCCAGCGACCGCCTGGGCCGGCGCGAGATCATGCTCTGGGGCTGCAGCGGTGTCATTCTGGGGCAGGGCGGGTTTGCGGTCACAATCGCGCTGGCGGCGCAGGGCTACATCGCAACCGAAGTCACCTTAGGTATGATGGTGTTTTCCCGGATGATTCACGGCGCTTCAGCCGCGGCGCTTTTCCCTATCGCCCAGGCCTGGGTCGCAGATGTGTACGGCGAGTCGGAACGTCTTTCGAAGTTCGGAACCTTGCGTCTGGCCATGACACTCGGGCGGCTCGCGGGGCCGCCGCTCGCCGCAGCGCTGACGCTGCTGGCACCTTTGGCGCCGATCTACATCCTGGTCGTATTTGCGGTGATTGCCCTGCTGGCGATGGGGGCCTGCCAGGAGCCATCGCACCAGAAACAGAACGAGGCAGAAAGCGCGGACGTACCTCCGCGGCGTCGTTCGCCGTTCCTGAGCTTCCCTCTTTTGCTCAGTGTCGTTGTGCTGCTCGCGACCATGAACGGCCAGCTTCAGTTTGCAATCGGTCTTCACGCGCAAACCCGACTGCATCTGAGTGCGGTGCAGGCCAGTCAGTTCGTGGGCATAATGTTGACCATGGCGGCGATCGCCGCGCTGGTCATCCAGATGTTCGTCATCAGGCGTTTGAACGGCAGGAGCTTTGCCGCCCTGACCCTGTCCGGCGTAATGGCGAGCTGTGCGGTCGCCCTGGTCTATTGGGGTGGGCACTGGGGTGTTTTTGCTCTGGCTGCCGTTTTCGTCGGTGCATCTCTGGCAATGGCCTTTCCTGCCTGCGCTGCCTTGCTGGCTGCTGCGCAGGATCGCCGTCACCTGGGCAGCGCCATGGGGGCGTTCGGTTCCGCACAAACCATTGGCTATGCCCTGGGCGCTGCTTTGGGCGGGCTCTATGACGTTGCTCCAGCTGTCTCTTTTGGTATTTCCTTCTGCGCGCCGCTTGTGGCCATCGTGCTGGTTTCAGTGTGTCCGGACTACAGGAGTCCTGCTGTTAAAGCTTTAGAAACCTGACGCCTTTGAGCAGGATTCTCACAGATATCGGGACAAACGATTACAGCAGACTCCGTGGAAGGCTTCGTTTGTTGCATCCAGGTAACGCGACCCCCGTTAGAGCCTTCGTAGCGTTCTTTATGATGCCTCGCGATGACGGGATTATTCGAACGAAGCCGATGTTTGTTCGCCTCAGGCCCTAGCTGACGTTTAGCTTTTCAAAAGTCTCTCGCATGGGTTTACGGCCTATAAAGTCGCACAGCGCTTTATAGGAGTCGTCGTCCGCAACATTGAGCGTCAGAAGTTTCCCTGGTCGCGACGAAAAATAGTCCTGCACCTGAAGATTGTGTGTCTGGTACAGAGCAATTGTGCGGTTGCGGTCGTATAATCCGAATTCGTTCCAGCGCCAAAACAGAAAAGCAACTTCGTTGATAAAGCCCGGGTAGTTGTACGCATTGCTCTCCATATCAGCCCAGTTGGGCTCGGCATTATTAAAAAACTGCTGCTTGGAGAACCTTAGAAGTGATTCATACCACTCATCTGGTGAACCGCGAACGGTGAGAACGAAGCGTGCGTCGGGAAAGGCCTGATCCAGAGCCTGATAAGTAAAAGGCAGGGAAAAGGGAATATCCTGGAAGGCCTCGTATCGCCTGGCGAAGTCGATAATTCTATCAAAGCGGCGCGCGGCCCAATCTCTGAACAAACGCTCGGCTTCCTGCTGTGGTGCAGTCAGAACGCCCATCTCGGAAAGCGCCATCAACACCGACGTCGTTCCGGTCTTGTTAAACCCGATGGCGAAAACTTTGTTTTGATCACTTCCGTGCAACAGCGCCGAAAAGCGACTGAAGACCTGATCCCTGGCGTTAAATCTTTTGAGATGCTCAATGAACGCTAATTCCGCTTGGTCGTGCTCGTAGGGATCATTCGGCATAGCCTCAAAAGCAGATCGCACGCAGCCTGCGACTCCATCCACGTGGCTTGCTTCTGCGAGGGCCATCGCGAGAAAGCGAAGGCCTGCCGTTTTATTGACAGCGCTGCTGCCCGGCCCAGCTAACAACGAGCCCAAAAACAGGTGACATCCGGCGCTCGGTTCAATCGATTTCTCTGCGACCGCTTGAATGAATTTTTCAATTCCCATTTCGGAAAATTGTTGCTGGGCGTTTTGATAGTCTTCATTGACTTGAGTGGCGCCGACCAGTGGCAAGTCGGTTTCAATTGTCTCGGTGGGGGTCAATGCGGGCACTCCTAACTGGCACACAGCGCGAATTCAATCGGGATCGATACTTCTACGCATTCAAGTGTTGCCTAATACTACGGCTGTTACGGTTGCCGGACTATGAACGTTTTTATTGGGCGGGTCGTGAAGCCGTCACCCCCCACAGTCTTACACTTGGCCTGGCGGGTCGATTTAAAATGAATGTGGCCGAAGCACGCTGGACATTGCCGTCTGAAGTTTCAGACAGGCCAGGGTCGCCGAAGGTCCCGAAGGGAACTTTCACCAGGAGGTCAATCACTGCCCTTCAGGCATGCATCTTCGCGCCCTTAGTGATCTTGTCGACGATTTTCCGTTCTTCCCGCAGCGCGAGGCCGACGATCTTTAAGTCCTCTGTCTTCACTTCTCGAACAGCCGCACGGTTTGCAGTGTCGTTGCCGTTCTTGAACATCTCTTCGATATATAGCGATAGCCGGGCGCCGCGATTGAGCGCGCGGTTGTGGATCTTGGTCAGGCCGGGTCCGTCCGTGCTCAACACGATCATCGGCTGGATGATCAGGGGACTGTAGTTCTGGCCGTCGGCATCCTGATAGGTCTCGCCCAGCAGGCTTTCGTTCGCCCCCAGGACCCCGCTGGTCAGGAAAGCTGTGACGTTCAGCTTCTGCCAGACCGCGAGATCTTCACGGACAATAATGGCGATCTTGGTATCAAACACCGTGCGTCCAATTCTTCTGATCGCCCAGCAAACGCAAGCGTCGGGGCAGGTCAGGATCTTCCCCGCCCAGGATGCTGTAGGCTTCCGCATTCAGACGATCCATGACGGCATCCGCGGGCGCTTGCAGTGCGCGGCTCTTTTGCGTGGCGAAAATCCGGTGCACCCGGCGATCGCCTGAATCTGCCCTCCGCTCCACCAGGCCGAGGCTTTCCAGGCGATCGACGACACCGGTAATGCTCGCGCTGTCCAGAACCATCCGTGCGCCCAGGTCGGCGCCGCTGATCCCATCGCTTTCCGACAAGACCTTCAGCACCGCATACTGCACCGGTGTGATGCCATAAGGCGCCAGCAATTCCCGCGCCCGGCGTGTCACCTGTTGCCCGACCTTTCCGACCAGAAAGCTGATGCAGTCTTCAATCCGCTCCACCGAACTTGCCTCTCTAAATTTATATCTCGTATACAAGTAAAAGTTATACAAGGTAAATGCTCGAAGCAAGCCGGATTCGAATTTGGATCGACGTGCAAATGCCGCTACGGGTGGCGCAATCTCCCTGTCTTAAGCCTAATTGGAATCGAACGCCTCGCGGGTTGCCATGACTTGATCAAACCTGTCTCCGGCCCAGGCAACAAGCGGTTTCCAGACTTCAACAAACTCTTCGCCAAGCGTGGTGAGCTGATATGAGACGGCAAGAGGCGGACCGGGGTGCACCTGCCGCGTAACATAACCGTCCCGCTCAAGGGACCGCAGGTTCTCGGTTAGCACCCGCTGCGTGATGTCTCCGACCAGTCGTTTGATCTGATTGAAGCGCTGCGGACCGTCTTCCAGGCTCAGAAGGATCAGGGATTGCCACTTTCCGCAGACGCGGGCCAAAACATTCCGCACAGGGCAGAGCCCGCTGTCGTCATCGGCGGTCACGGTGATCTGGAGCATACCTGGTTCCTTTTTGGTGCGTTATTGACACTAAGTACGCTTTGAATACTTAGTGTCAATAACAAACAACGCGTACCCGGGACGCAGGTAAAGCCAACCTGAGCGAATGCCTCGCGGTCTGGCGCGATCATCCATCCAGGGCGGATACGCTGTTGCTGGAGGCAGGAAAGGAAACCGTAAATGATGTCCAGACTTGAGGAGAACAAGGCCAACGCCCAGGCCTTTTACGACCTGATGTTCAACCAGTGCAAACCCCGCGAAGCCATAGAGGCCTATGTCGGCGAGACCTACATTCAGCACAATCCCCATGTCGGTGACGGAAAGGAAGCCTTCATCGCGTATTTTGAACGCATGGCGGCCGATTACCCCGGAAAAGTGACGCATTTTAAACGCGCCATCGCGGAGGGTAATTTCGTTGTCCTCCATTGCCATCAGATCTGGCCCGGCAGTGACGATTATGCCGGGATCGATATCTTCCGCTTCGACGACAATGGCAAGGTCGTCGAACATTGGGACGTGCTTCAGATCATCGGCGGTGAATCACAAAATGACAACGGGCTCTTCTAATGCGTGTTGCCTGAGATGAAGCACGCTCTAGTGCGAGAGAAACAGCGGTACGTCCGATGACTTGATCATGCTCAGGGCGTGTTTGCCGAAGCGCTTCAACAGAAGCATCTTGCGATAGCTGCTGCCCATGACAATCAGGTCTGCCTTCATGGCTGCAGCGTAGCTGCGCAGAACGTCACGCGCTTCGCCCTCGATGTGATCGAGCAGCGGTTCGTGGTCGTAGAGACGGCAATAGGCAGCGGCCTGTTCGAGCATGGTTTCGGCATCCTCACCGCTCTTGGGTTTGCCGACACAGACGATGTGGATTTCCAGATCGGGCCAGAGCGCCATCTGGATGAACTGTTTCATAGTCTTGGCGGATTCCAGCGAACCGTTGTAGGCGACCAGTACCTTGCGCATGGGCCGGATCTCGTCCGTCACGGCAAGAACTGGCCGTACACCGCTGGCAATCAGCTTCAGCAGGGCATCCTGTGGGTCTGCAACGACGCCGTGATCGAACCAACCCCGCGCGCCGAGCACGCAGAGATCATGGTAGCGCCAGGCGAAACTCACGGCCTCCAGTGGGTCGCCTTCCTGCCGGATCACCTGAACCGCAACCCCTGCGTCTTCGCAGGCAGCCTCGAACGTCGCGATGGCGTTTTCATCGATGCTGTGGCTGCGTGCGATCCGCCCCTTGCGCATGTCATGGGCATACTTGCCGGCCCCGAGTGGGACCGGGCCGAGGGAAGAGAGCCGGTCCACGTCAACGACCGAGAGAATAGAGATTTCGGCGCCGTGCAACTTCGCCAGATCGATCGCGTGTTTGATCTTTGCCGGCATCGCCGGGGTGCCTGCAACACCTACGAGAAGTCTCTTAATCATTCTTCGTCCTTTCGGGCCGGTGGTTTCGGGTGTGAGGATTTGTTTCCGGAGCGGTGACTCATAGGTCTCATGTCTTCACCAGGCCTTCACCGCCAGCACGTCGCAAGGCGGGGTCCGCAAGAGGTCCTCGGCCACACTGCCCAACAGTGCGTGGGCGACGCCCGTGCGGCCATGGGTGCCGATCACAAGCAGACCGGGTTTGAGCCGACCGACCTCCTGATCGATGACCTCGCGAACCGTACCCTCTTTCATCACGTGATTGAGCAGCGGAGCCTTCGAGTCCAGGCTGGCGACAAAAGTTCCCATCTCCTGATCGATCATATTTTCGAACTCGATCTGGTGCTGTTTGGTCACCTCCCGCCGCGCATTGGGGCCATAGAGAAAGCCCTTGAAGGGGACGTCATAAGCGTGAACCAGATGAAACGCGCCATCTGGTGCAAATTTGACCGCAAATTCTATGGCCCGCCTGGAATAGACCGAGAAATCGACACCCACCACGATCTTCTGATAGGCAGCGTCGACCCGGTCCTTGACCAGCAGGATCGGCGTGTTGCCTGCGCGAATGACGCGCTCGGCTGTGGTGCCGCGGAACATGTCCTTGAACGCATCTGCCCTGTGAACGCCGAGGACGAGCAAGTCGGCTTCGAGCCGTTCCGAGACCTCAAGGATATCGACGTAGGCTCGGCCAAAAACGATTTCGATGGAAATGTTCAGACCGCTGTCCAAGAGAATTTTATGGATGTGTTCACGGATGATGCCCATGGCCGTCTCTTTCTGGGCGTCAGCGAAGGAGGCCGGCAAATCTTCGTCGATCACATGCACGATCGTAAGTTCCGCGCGGTGTTCACATGCGAGCATCGCGGCGCGGTCCAGAGCCCGATCGGAGCGCGCCGAGAGGTCTGTTGCCATCACAATTCTCTTCATCCGGTTCGCTCCGCTCCGTTCCTGATTGGGTGAGATCTTGACGGGCCTTTGCCTACAATCTGTGGGGACGTGGGCTTAGGGCGTAATGGCGATCTTGAGCACGCCGTCCTGCTGGTTGGCGAAGAGCAGATAAGCTTCTTCGATCTGATCCAGGCTGTAGCGATGGGTGATCATCGGTTTCAGATCGACACGTCCGGCCTCGATGGCGTTCATCAGGCGGCGCATCCGCTCCTTGCCGCCGGGGCAGAGCGACGTGACGATTTTGTGATCTCCCAGTCCCGCATGGAATGACTCCAGGGGTATGGTGAGGTCTTCTGAATAGACCCCGAGGCTGGAGAGGGTGCCGCCCGGTTTTAGAACCTTGAGACTTTGTTGAAAGGTCGACTGTAGTCCCAGGGCTTCAATCGCGACGTCGACACCGCGGCCTCTGGTCAGCCGCAGAATTTCCTCGACCGGATCGCTCTTGGTGAAGTCGACGACAATATCTGCGCCCACGCGCTTTGCCATCTCGATACGTTCGGGCACCGCTTCAACCGCAATGATCGTGGTCGCGCCGCGCAGTTTCGCACCGGCGGTTGCGCAGAGTCCGATCGGACCCTGAGCGAAAACCGCCACCGTATCGCCGATCTTGATGTTCCCGGATTCCGCACCCGCAAAGCCCGTGGACATAATGTCCGGGCACATCAGGACCTCTTCATCGCTCAATCCGTCGGGCACCGGTGCCAGGTTCGCCATGGCATCGGGCACCAGCAGATACTCGGCCTGTGCCCCGTCGATCGTATTGCCGAAGCGCCAGCCGCCCATGGGCTTCAGGCCGTGGGCTGCGCTCTGCCCGTCCTGTGCGCAGAGGCCGTCGAGGCAGGCGTTGGAATAACCGCTTGGGCAGATCGCCCCGGCGATAACCCGCTGTCCTTCCGTATAGCCTTCGACATTCCGGCCCAGCTTTTCGATCACACCGACAGGTTCGTGGCCGACCGTCAGGCCTTTGGCGACCGGATACTCGCCCTTGAGGATATGGACGTCGGTTCCGCAGATGGTTGTTGTGGTGATTCGGATCAGGGCATCTCCCGGCCCGACATCCGGAATTATCTTGTCGTCCAGGACGATCCGGCCTGGTTCGATGAAGAGGGCGGCACGCATCATTTCTGGCATGGTCGGCTTACTCCCTTTTTTTCAGATCCAGCCATACCAACTTGCTTTAAATCGCGCTCTATGGCATTGATTTAGGTCAATGCTGCTTAATCAATCTTAGATCATCCTTATTGATGTCAGATTGAAACCAAAGGCGATTAGGAATGCTAAGCAGACCGTTTTTTACTGTTCATGAAATTGCCGAGCTTCTGAAGGTCAGCGAAGCGACCGTTCGGAGCTGGGTTCATGACGGTGAGCTGCGGGCTGCGAGGTTCGGCCGCGAGTTCCGCGTGGCCGCAAGAGATCTTGAGGCGTTTGTGGAAGCCCACACGACGCAGCCATCGCCAGAACAAAAAGACTCATCCAGCTGACATATCCGGGGCCCGGTGTGCGATCCGGGGACTGATGCAGGCTTTCCGAGGGTGTCGCGGGAAGCGATCGGCCTCCCGCTTGGCAAGCCGACCCTAAAATCGCGAACGCGAAAGGGAGCGGTGCTATGGCAGCTATCGAGCAAAAACGCCTGTCATCCCGGCAGGCGGTTTCTCCGGAAAAGACACAACGCCGGCACGACCTGAAGGCGCCTCCCGACCATCGGGTCGACAGCGAATACCCGCCTGCGGCAGCCATCCTGAAAAGCAAGGGACGCCGTTAAGCCGGCGCGGACATTGATGCTGGAAATTGTTTCCGTTTCGGTTTTCTACGAGGTTGCGGCCCTGCTGGTCCTTGCCGCGGCAGTGGGCTTGGTCGGCGTGCTGCTCCGGCAGCCTCTGATCGTCAGCTTCATCGCAGTGGGTATCATCGCCGGTCCCTCCCTGCTCGACATCGCGCGGTCGGATGCGCAGATCGATCTGCTGGCGGAGCTGGGGATTGCGGTTCTGTTGTTCCTGGTCGGCCTGAAGCTCGACGTCAAACTGGTGCGTACACTCGGGCCCGTGGCTTTGACCACCGGGCTGGGGCAGGTCGCCTTTACCTCGATCATCGGCTTCGCACTTGGCCTGGCGCTCGGTCTGGACGTGACGACGAGTCTTTACGTTGCGGTCGCGCTGACCTTCTCCAGCACCATTATCATCGTTAAACTTTTGTCCGATAAACGCGAGATCGATTCCCTGCATGGCCGTGTCGCGCTCGGCTTCCTGATCGTTCAGGATCTGGTTGTCGTGCTGGCCATGCTTGTGATGTCGGGTATTGGTGCCGGGGCGCAGAGCGAGGGTTCGGCGCTGGCGGATATCGCGCTGGTGTTCGGCTACGGCGCGCTCATGCTGCTGGCTGTCGCTGTCTTCATCCGCTTTATCGCCGACCGTCTGGTCGAGCGGCTGGCCCGCGCCCCTGAGTTGCTGATGTGCTTTGCCATCGGTTGGGCCGCCTTGATGGCCGCGACCGGTGATTACCTCGGTTTCAGTAAGGAACTCGGTGGACTGTTCGCGGGTGTCTCGCTGGCTTCCACCCAGTTTCGTGAAGCCATGGCGGCGCGGCTGGCGCCCCTGCGCGACTTTTTGCTGCTCTTCTTTTTTATCGCCCTCGGTGCCCGCCTCGATCTTTCACTGCTGGGTCAGCAGGTTCCTTCGGCACTCACCTTTTCGCTCTTCGTGCTGATCGGCAATCCGCTGATCGTTCTGGTGATCATGGGCGCTATGGGTTACCGCAAGCGCACCGGTTTTCTGGCCGGTCTCACGGTCGCCCAGATCAGTGAGTTCTCGCTGATCTTTGCGGCGGTCGGCGTTTCGCTCGGCCACATCAGCCCGGAGACCCTCGGCCTGGTGACTCTGGTCGGCCTGATCACCATTTCGCTCTCGACCTACATGATCACTTATTCACACCATCTCTACGCCTGGCTCGAACCTTTTCTGGGACCCTTCGAGCGCCGCCATACCCCGCGTGAGGTGGTGGGTCAGACGGACCCTGCGCAGAAACGCTACGACATTGTGCTCTTCGGGCTTGGCCGTTATGGCAGCGCGATCACGCACCGGCTGATACAGCAGGATTGCTGTGTGCTCGGCGTGGACTTCAACCCTTCGGTGGTCCGGGAGTGGCAAAGGCAAGGCATCGATGTGGCTTACGGTGACGCCACCGACCCGGAGCTTGTCGCGAGCCTGCCGCTTGCCGGAGTGAAGTGGGTAGTGTCCGGTATTCCCGAGCACCAGACCGGTGTCACGCACGAGGACGCGCGCCTGGGACTGATCGATGCGCTGCGCAGTGCAGGATACAGGGGGCAGGTAGCGATCACTGCCCATCGCGGATCCGACGCTGAACGTTTCACCGCCGGTGGCGCCGATCTGATCCTTCAGCCTTTCCGCGATGCGGCGGATCAGGCTGCGCAGTTGCTTCTGTCCGAGGAGAGCTTGCCCAAGCAGAGGGAGGATAGAGTTTGATTCGCGTTTCTTTTTGAACCATGAGCGATGAGGCCGCCTCTCGCTTCTGTGCTCAGTTTTCACAGGCGAGACGCGACTCATCTCCTTAAAACTCTTCCCTCAGACTTACGCGAGGCGCGACATCTACTCAGGCAACCAGTCTGCGATCGCCTTGCCGATTTCGTGCGGGCTGTCTTCCTGGACGAAGTGTGAACCCTTGACGGTGACTTCGGTCAGGTTGGGCCAGGTGCGCACGAAATCGCGCGCATAGCCGACCAGAAACGCGCCTGGTTCCGCATTTACGAAGAGCTTCGGTATGTCCGAGCTTGAGAGGTACTTCGCGTAGTTTGCAACGAGCGCAACCGTGTCGGCCGGTTCTCCAGCGATGGGTAGCTCGCGCGGCCCCGCGAGTGTGGGGCGGCGATCCTCGCCGGCGTTCAGGAAAGGCCGACGGTATTCGGCGTGCTCTTCAGGGGTCAGATCCCGCAGGATAGCGCTCGGCAGAAGGGCTTCAATGAAAAAATTTTCCTCGAGGGCCATCTTGTCGCCTTCGGGTGAACGCAAGGTGCCAATCGGCCCGTGCAGCTCTTTCGGGAAGTCGTCCCAGGTGGGGAAGGGTGTGACGATGGCTTCCATGAATGCGATGGCTTTCACCGCACTGCTGTTATTGGCCGCCCAGTTGAAGCCGACGCCGGAACCCCAGTCGTGCAGCACCAGTGTGACATTTTCCGTGATGCCCAGCGCCTCCAGCAACGCGAAGGTGTACTTGCTGTTTTCAGCAAGCGAGTAGCTTCCAGTACCTGTGTTATCCAACTTTTCTGAATCTCCCATCCCGATCATGTCGACAGCGATCAGGCGGCCGCGGTCTTCCAGATGCGGCATGACATTGCGCCATAGATAGGACGATGTCGGATTGCCGTGCAGGAAGACAATGGGATCACCGCTTCCGATTTCGATGTAAGCCATTCTCTTGCCGAGAACGGTTTTGAATTTTTTCGGATAACTGCCGGTCTGGCGCTCATTCGTCATTTCGTTTGCTTTCTTTGAAGGTTGTTCGGTCGTCGATGTTTGTTCTGCTCTTGGTGAGATCGCGGCTCCAGTCAGAAGGCTCGCCATGACCGCCGTTGCCGCCAATAGGAGGTTTCGCCGGGGAATTTCGATCATAAAGAGGTTTCCTTATATATGATTTGATCACATATAAGGAGGGGCAAGCGATTGTCTATTGATTTTTTATGATTGAGTCATATATTCGTTTCCATGAGTACAGACACCTATGCAACCAACATGTTGGGCGCCTTCACAACTGCGCTCGCCGCCGGTATCGACGAAGAGATTTCGGGCGTCGGCCTGCGCAGTCTCAGTGCCGCGACGGCTCTTGTGACCATCCGCAACCATTCCGACGATTCGATCGAGGTTTTACGGCGTGTCTTGAATCTCACTCACTCCGGCGCCGTTCGGCTGATAAATGGCATGGAGGAAGATGGCTTGGTGGAGCGCCACCGCAGTCCTCACGACACGCGTGCCGTGACCGTTCGGCTGACGGCCGAAGGCCGAAATCAGGCCGAACAGGTTTTGCGCGCCCGCGCCGCCGTGACCGAGAGAGTCTTTGCGGCTCTGACGGACGAGCAGCAGACGGTTTTGACGCCGATCCTGAAGATGGCGCTTCAGGCTCTCACAGAAGGTCGCGATAGTGCCCGGCGCATCTGCCGGCTGTGCGATGAAGGTGTCTGTCGACCCACTGGATGTCCGGTCGAGTTATCTGCAGCGGAGTAGGCGGGGTTGCCGCCGCTTCACCGGATTGGGTATCTCAGCCGTGTATGATCGGAAATCGTCGGTGATTCTCTGTAGCCAGGTTTTTCCAAATTCTGCGTAACAAAGCACATGGCCTGCGTTTAAACTCTATAGGGTCAGTAGAGGTGACATGTTCTGGAAACCTGAGCCACGCGGGGCATGCGGCGTCTTGCCACAGATTAGAATTGATATAACTCAAAGATTCTTCCTATTGAAATGACAGGGTTTCTTTCATCCACAATAGGAGGATTGAATGAGACACCTGATTGCGACTCTCTTGCTTTCCACAGCTTTGGCCAGCACGGTGGCCGCCAACGAACTGCGTGAGACGGTACGGGAGTACTTCGAACCCTTGCCCTCGACCATCCCCAGTGTCAAAGACAACCCCATCACTCCTGAAAAGATCGATCTGGGCAAAGCGCTTTTCTTCGATCCCCGGCTCTCCGCCTCCGGGGTGTTCAGTTGCTACTCCTGCCATAACCTCGCCACCGGCGGGGATGACAATCTTGAAACCTCAATCGGCCATGGCTGGCAGAAGGGACCGCGCAACTCGCCAACGGTCCTTAATGCAGTCCTGAACGAAGCACAGTTTTGGGATGGCCGGGCCGAGGATTTGAAGGCTCAGGCCAAGGGGCCGATCCAGGCGGGGGTCGAGATGGCGAATACACCCGAGACCGTGATCGAAACCCTGAACAGCATGCCGCTATATGGCGAATGGTTCTCTTCTGCTTTCCCGGAGGAGGCCGCGCCGGTCACCTTCGACAACATGGCCAAGGCCATCGAGGCTTTTGAGGCAACGCTGATCACGCCCGCGCCCTTTGATGCCTTCCTGAACGGCAATGACGACGCTCTCACCGCCGAGGCGCAGCAGGGTCTCCAGCTTTTCGTCGACAAGGGCTGTGTTACCTGTCACAGCGGCGTCAATGTCGGCGGACACGGTTACTATCCCTTCGGCCTGATCGAGAAGCCAGGCGCAGAGGTCCTGCCGCCCGACGACAAGGGGCGTTTTGCGGTTACCGAGACCGTGGATGATGAGTATGTCTTCCGGGCTTCGCCCCTGCGCAACGTTTCGGTCACCGCGCCCTACTTCCATTCCGGCAAGGTCTGGGACCTGAAGGTCGCGGTCCAGATCATGGCCGAATCCCAACTGGGCGAGGAACTGAGCGATGCCGAAGCGGACTCGATCGTGGCCTTCCTGGACAGCCTGACCGGGGCCCTGCCCGAAGTGACCGTTCCGCTGCTGCCGGCAGAGACACGCACGACACCACGCCCTACGGCGGAGATACTAAGGTGAGGGCGGTTAATTTACTAAGCGTGGTGTGCCGCGCTTAAGCCATCCCTTTTCCGGCGGGTCGCCAAAGTCACTTCCTGCGATCCGCCGGAGCCTTCACTTCAATCCCGCCAGTCCGGAAAGGCGGCCTGTTTCCGGAAGAAATCGAAGTCGTGATTGGGCCAGAGTTCGGCCCCTTCGTCACTGGCCAGTCTCTGCATTTTCTCGATGCTCGCCAGGGCTTGCGCGGTGTTGTCCTGCCAGCAGTATCCGGGGGCGATCCTCTCGTCCAGGTTCTGCTGAAGGTCGGCAGCGTCGCCGCAAAGAACAACCGGGCTGCCGTGCTCCAGCTCGATCAGCATGGACATGTGGCCCGCCGTGTGCCCCGGGGTTTCAATCGCGTGAACGCCGGGTGAGATTTCGTACTCGGCGGACTTGGTGATCCAGGAGTCGGAGCCTTCGATCTCGCTCGCGAAGACGGCGTGATCCTGACCGCTTTGCGCGATCTCCAGTTCCTTTGCGTGAACATGCACATCGCAATTCGGCAGATCGCAAAGACCGCCCGCGTGGTCCCAGTGCAGATGCCCCAGAAACACCAGATCGATATCCGACACCGCAAGCCCCAGCCGTTCGAGGTAGTTGGGGATGCGCTGGTCTTCGCGCACCTTCGGCATATTCGAGTCCGGTCGGTCAGGATTGAAGTACTTCGCCGCCAGCTTCGGGTCATTTACCTTGCTGTGGTCGCAGCCGACATCGTAGAGGATCCGTCCGTTCGGCGTCTCAACCAGATAGGCAAGAATCGGCGCATTGACCCACTCCCCGTGCCCCTGGTTATAGAGCGAGATGGTTTTTTCATACCGCACCGTGCCGGTCAGGAGTGGCCAGAGCTTCGGATGCCTGCTGCGCGAATGTGCCATTGGAGGGTACCTCTCTCACCGAAACGATCTTTGCTGCCGCGCGGCCGGTAAAAACAGCGCAACATGATCGGCGCCGACCCCACTGTCAGCTCTTCCGGGAACAGGATAACCTTATTCGCGACTGAGTGCGCTACGGCAATTTTTGACCCGTCAACCTCCGGGTTCTCTTAAAACCGGCATGTCGCGGACTTCGAAATCGAAACGCTGTAGGACCTGACCGTCGATGGAAACTTCCGCGGAGTAGGCACCCTTGGGGTCGCCCTCCAGAACACACCATCCATTGCTGATCCAGCCTTTCTCCGGCGTGACATAGCGCTCGGTGATCGTGGTGGTTCGATCTGTGAACTTTGCCGTCGTGTCGAACTCGCTTGCTTCGTGCGGCCAGTAAGCCGGGTCGGAGGGAAGGGTCAGGACTTCTTTGACGTTGACCACTTTCCCCGCGTCCGACAGACGCATCCGCCAACCGTAACAGCTTTTCCCCGGCAGGAAAGGGACCCGGGTTGACTGATAGCTGTAGGTGACGTCGTCATCCGGATTGGCATCCAGCGTCACTATGAAGGTTGCTTCGTCGACTGAAACCTGCCGCGCTTGCGCGGGATTGGCTGAGGCTGTCCACAGGGTAAGACTCGCGAGGCCGATCACCGCTGCGGCCTGCGCAAAGGTCAGCGCCGTGCAAAGTCCCGCTGGGATGCCCGCCGGGCGTAGTTCCGGCGTATGTAGGCGGCAAGGAAAGGAACGAAAGATCACGTGGAGACAGCTCATGTGATGATGTTTCGTCCAAATCTAGCGGGAATTCGTTAATAAGTGTCTTCTTTCGCCAGATTTGCGTGACCGTGATTTCCGGTGCGCTTACGTCGCGTTCTGCGCAGGAAAAGGCCCTCCAAATAACCGGTTTTGATCAGAGAATAAGGTCTGATCCGGTTCCGGCTGGGTCAGGCGCACGCACGTACACCCTGCACCGCGTTAAACCAGTTGAGGACGGCATTGCGGTCAACCGGCAATTCACACGCCATCTCTGCCCCGAAGTCCGCCCAGGCTTCGACGTAGGCCGGGCGCAGTGCCGTCAGAACTGGCACGTCGGACGCAATCGCCGCGCCGATCAGATCGCGAAAGCCTTTGCCTTCACTTTCGCCTCGTCCGAAGCGGTTAAGGATCAGCAGGTCGGTCTCGAAACTGAGGTTCTGTTCCAGAAAGCCGGCGCATTCAGCCAGATTGCCGGTATGCAGCCGGCAGCCCCGGGACCCGTGACCCAGGGATTGTGAGATGCGGAAACTGCGGTCTGTTCCGATAACCTGAAGGTCCATGTCGGCGCAGTGACACTCTCCATTGTCCAGGCCCCGGGTCTGAAGGGCGCCCTGTACGCGTTTGCCCTGCCGGGAAAGCGTTTTTTCGACTTCGCGCAAGAGTGTATCCACGTCACCGTGATCACAGCGGACCGCCGCAAGAAGTGCTGAACTCATAACCAACCTTCCACACGCAAAGAAAACTTCAGGCTTGCCGGATTGCAACGCGACACGGCGGACCACGAAGCGGCACTTCCGGAGCCTAGATCAGACAAGCCTCCCTATCCAGAGGGTGAAATGTCGCAGGGAGGCACCCCGATCTGTCGAAATACCGATATGCAAAATTTCAGGCTTGACCTCAAGTTAACTTGAGGTTGCAGGATGACTTTTCCTTGGAATCCGAAGCAAGAGAAATCATCATGACCGACAGTTTGCCGACCCGAACGCCCATCTCCGTTCTGATCACACTCGCGACCGCGACACTGACCGCGTCTCTGGGGATCAGTGTTGCGGCGGTGTTGCTCCCCACATTGACACAGAGCTTCTCCGCGACGGTTTCAGACGTTCAATGGGTCGTGCTGGCCTATCTCATGTCGGTGACCGTCACAATCGTGTCCGCGGGGCGGCTCGGCGACCTCTTCGGTCATCGCCCCGTGCTGATTTTCGGCCTTCTCATCTTTGTGGCCGCATCGGTTTTATGTGCGATGGCAGAGAACCTCGGCGTATTGATCGCCGGACGGGCCGTGCAGGGGCTTGGCGGGGCGATCCTGATCGCACTTCCGATGTCGCTCGCACGTGATCTGGTGCCGGCAAAACGCCTTGGCACCGCAATGGGCCTGCTCGGGACGACCTCCGCGGTCGGGACGGCGCTCGGCCCCTCGCTCGGCGGTGTGCTGCTGGCCTGGGGCGACTGGCGGATGGCTTTCTGGCTCCTCGCCGGGTTTGCCTCTGTTGTGCTCATCCTATCCGTTACCTTCATCGCCCCTGGATCTGAACGCCGGCGCGCATCGATCCGGGAACTGGATGTTCCTGGGACCATTCTGCTGGTGATCGCGCTCTCGACCTATGCACTCGCGACCAGCGGTGGGGCCGCTGCTGTTCCTGTCTCGCCAGGCTTGCTGGCGTCATTTGCCCTTATCGCGATAACGCTGTTCGTCATCGTCGAAACCCGCGTGACCTCGCCGCTGGTGCCAATGACACTGCTGTGCGACCGCCGCACCGGCGTCGGGTTTGTCATGAACCTGCTGATCGGCACTGTCATGATGTCGACACTTGTTGTCGGCCCGTTCTTCCTGGCCTTTTCGCTGGGGCTGAACGAGGCTCTGATCGGTCTGGTTCTGGCGGTCGGACCAGCGGTCTCGGCCCTTTCGGGTGTGCCGGCGGGGCGGCTGACGGACCGTCTGGGCGCAAACCGCGTGATCGTCATCGGAACTATGCAAACTGCTCTGGGTTTGCTGTGCCTGGCCTTTCTGCCGCGATACTTCGGTGTTGGGGGTTATGTGGCTGCCCTCATTGTTCTGACACCGGCCTTTCAGCTCTTTCTAGCTGCCAACAATACGGCGGTTCTCACCAATGCGGCGAAGGAGCAGCGTGGGCGCCTCTCCGGCCTGCTGGGTCTTTCGCGTAACCTCGGTTTGATGACGGGTGCTTCCGCCATGTCCTTCCTGTTCGTTGCCATTCTGGGAACAGGGGATGCCGCGCAAGCGCCCGTCACCGAGGTCGCACATGCTTTTTCGATGACCTTCACGGCGGCGGCAGGCCTGGCGTTGATCACTCTGGGATTGGCGTTCGTCACCCATTCCAATCGTGATCGCGAACTGCCGAGTCCGGCGGAGTAACGGCAACTCTGATGGCAGACGGAGGTAAGCCGGTCTCCCGTAGGGGAGAGGGCTGTGCCTTCTTCAGATCAGGCAAGAGAGAGCGCGAATCACGCATCAGGCTGCCTCAGTGCTTTTTCGCAGAATTCTGGCGTTCTTGCCCTTCGACTGGCACCGGGAAACAGCTGCGCATTGAAGTCTCGTAACATCATCTCATGTCTCGAATTGCAGGACTCAAAATAATTTTGGAATAAAACGAATGGCCGGATTGTTGTAGCTGCAACAACCGCTCGCTGATCGCATTTTTCGGAGCGATAGAGCCAAGCCGAGGAGAGTCGAATGTCTGCAGAAATTTCTTGTGAGTGTCCGGTAACATACGGCACCGCTGCGAGCTTTTGCCATGACATCACGCTTCGCCCGGCAGTTTGGCAGACACCAGTGACGGACGAACAGCCGGCACCACCACCTTGGGGCGCTGCTATGCGTAAAGCTTCTCACCAGCAGTCAATACCCCTCAAGCCCGGGTTTGCCTCTGTGCTCGGCGAGAGCAAAGCAACAGAGGCCGTTACAGGGATGCTTTCGGCTCTTGGCACTGACACGCGTTTAGAAGCTGTTGCGTCTCTGAAATAGACGTCATCGCCGACACCACTCACAGACTCACATCATCAGATCTGACCCTCGGCGGTCAGATATCAGAGGAGAACGGACATGTTTGGTTCACCTGCACTCGTGCGCGGCACGGCAAGATTCTTCAGAGGGCGTCTTCTGGAAGCTTTCAATCAAGGCGATCGGGTGGAAGGTCTCCGTGATGTCATGCGACAGATACCCGAGACTGCCCACGGGGTCTGTAAATCCCTCTGCATGCACTGGGTTGACCATCATGCTAATGACCGCTCTGGCCTCTTCTCCGAGATGGCCAAGTCCATGGCAACGGGCGGACAGCGCTCCGGCGGTTATTATGGCGCTGCGGCCATGACCTTGAACCAGTTGGCATATACCGAGGCTCTGAGGGGGATCACGAACCACAGCGACTACAATCGGGCCAAGGACCAGTATACCGACGATTTCCTGCGCAAGCGGGGGATCCTGCGGCAAATGAAGATTTCCAACCCGGCGCTGAACCTGAGCGATGCTCAGTACAAGTTGCTCCTACCCGCATCTGCGCCGAACAACCGGTTCGGTAAGAACCTGGCAGACGCGATCGTTGGTGAGCATTCAGCCAAATATTGGTCTTACAAGATCATCTCGATCCATGGCCGTGCAGGCGGGCACGCGATCGCAGCTTTCGTGGGCGCTGATGTCATGTTCTTCGATCCGAACTACGGCATCTTCTACTTTCCGAAATCGGCGCATTTCAAGCTCTGGTTTGCCGATTATCACGGCTTCTACTGGAAGTCCGGGTACGCCCAGGAACTGGGTGACGATTGCGTCATAAAGTCCTACGCAAAGGGTATTTGACCGGCTTTCTTGGTGTCACGCGCAGGTTTTGTTTGCTGCATTTTCTTGAGAGGCCGGTCAGATGATCGCTTTCGAGCATGCCGCACAGACATGACCTTATCGATAAGGGGAAAAGACAGTGTTTCATTCATGCCAGACTGCACAGGCCTATACCCAGGCGAAGTATCCTGCGGCAAAAGTCCAGGTCGAAGCGATGGTCTTCACTGACCTCGTAGAGAGCATCAACCAGGCTTACAAAGACCGCGATTTTTTGGCCTTGCAGTATCTTGGAACCTGTCTGTCTTCCTCCGTTTTTGGCAGGTCGAACGCTCCTGTCGTTGTCGCGACGGACTTACCCAAGACGGTCGCACGGCTGCATCGGGACATAAATTCTGCGTATAGGAACAGAGATTTCAGTAAACTGCATCATCTGGGGAACAAGCTCGCGGCGATCAGTGTCCTGGAACATGCCGCGCAGCCCTGCGCTTGACTTTCGATATCCTGGATGTGTCGTCGATCTTGTCCTGATGCTGATCAGGTTAAACTGAGCGGTCTTAGACCTACTGCTTCTTTTGCGAAGACAGGTTCAACCAGGTCCTGAAGTCCTCACGAACCTTGCTGCAGGAATGATCTCAGTCTGTCGTTGACGAATTCCGGGCAATCGCGATTTGCGATATGGCCGGCATGTGGAACCTCGACGAAATCAGCGTTCCTCACCGCATTCGAAATCTCTTGAGCGCGTTTGTGGGTTGAGGGATTTTTTGCGCCGACCATGATCAAAGTTGGTATTTGCAATTTTGGCAGATGACCACGACCATCGTAGGCAAGGGCGGCCCGTAAGACCGCAGCATTGTTGCTCCGGTTCATCTTGGCGAGCGCTCTTTTGGTATAAATCGCCGCATCTTTCGTCTCGGCACCCATCAGGCTTGCGGGAAGCGCCGAGAGAAGCTTCGGGCTCACAAACCCCATCACGGAAACAAGCTTGTCTGCGATATAGCGCGCGACAGGGTTATCGGTAACTCTGGCAACAGATTCGATCGTAACAAGATGGGTCACTTCTTGCGGCCAACGACCCGCTATTTCGAGCGCGACCATACCGCCGAGCGAGAGTCCGATAACTGCATAGCGTCTGATCCCCTCATCGCTTAACCGGGCATGCACATGATCGGCCATCTCGGCAACGCTCGCCACAGCCGGAACATTCCCATGCCCTGGAAGATTTGGCGCAATAACGCGATGTGTTTCGGAAAATGCTGAGATTTGCGGGGCCCAAAGCGCATTGTCTACACCTGCGCCATGCAGGAAAACCAGGACTGGACCCGAACCACGATCAATCACATCCGCCATGCACTACGCCTCTGCCGACGGCGCGCGAGTCGATTTTTCCTGCTGTTGATGGTCTTTGAGGGGTCGGCAACACTTTTGCAAAGCGCCAACCTCTATAGGCCTAACGCTGAGAGATCGAGGTTTCCGTCAGTCTGTGGCGGGCACCAGTAGTATCCGCCGGTGAGTGGACGGGTGAAGCGGAACAAGCCATCCACAATGCCGTCTTCGCGGCCGGTCATACGGGCCAGTTGTGCTTCGAAAGCCGCAAAGGATTTACCGAAGGCGGAAAAGTAGAGGCCTGCGCCCTCGCTGTCCGACCAGGGCATTGACCGCCGAAGTAGGAAGGCTTCCGGCTCGAAACTTTCCTGCGCGGTGCGTTTCACGTGCGCAGAGGGCGGCGAGTCCTCGAACTCCACATTATCCTCCAGCCTTCTGCCGATGATGTTGTCCGCATCTTCGCGCGCGAGAGACTCGAAGTGCTCCATGTCGTGCAGCCACTGCTGGACGGCGACAAAGCTTGAACCATCCAGACCCGGCCCCGCACCGGTCATGACAGCTGCTGCTACGGCGTCCTCGCCTTCGGGATTTTCTGTCCCGTCTTCGTAGCCGGTGAGATCGAGCCCGCTCTGATATCGGAAAGCGTCAAGGCTGCGGACGCAGCGGAACCCAGCCGAAATCGCGGCGGAAAATCGCCTTGCTTCGTGGAGAATGTCACCCCGGTCCTCCCCCGTGATCCAACACCAGATATCTGCCTGGGTGGAGGGTACTTCGCAGCCTGGCCCGCTCATGGAGGGAAAGGCCTTCAGGCCGGTGACCGATCCGCCCAGCGCCTGAACCAATCCGCTGCCAAATCCGATAACCATGTTCTGACCGCTGCCCAGGGTCGCGATGTCACGCAAAACCGCCCGCGTGTCCCTGTCCGCGAGGGTTACGAACTCCAGAAAGCGGGCATGCGATGGAAGGGGTGAAAGGATTGCCGATTGAGGTGCGCTCACAGAAATGGACTCCAGGGTTTCTGCCAATGGGTGACGTGACCGATTTGGATGGATTCGGCGTGATTTTGCAACTGATTTCACGGCGAAACCGAATGCGGCGTCTCTGCAATGCTGTTGGAGAAGGGAGATGACGCGGTCTACCGGACCTTGTCTTGCGGGCGGGATTGCCGGCTTTGAAGTTATCTTGGAATAAAACGAACGGCCAGATTGTTGTGTCTACAACAACCGCTCACCGATCGCAGTTATTGCGGCGATTGAGCCGAACCGAGGACAGCCGAATGCCCATACAAATTTCTTGTGGACCTCCGGTGCTAAACGGCACCAAAACGGATCTCCACCGTGGCATCAGGCTTTGTTCAACGGCTTGGCATCAGCCAGCGACGACCGAGCATCGGGGGTCACCGCCATGGGGCGCGGTCACGCAGAGGGCATCTTTCATAAAAAGTATAGTGTCCCTTTAGAAGATATTACCGGCGACACCACAGAAACACTCACATCATGACACCTGGGCCTGACGGGCCGCCAGAGGAGGAGACTGACATGTTTGGTTCGACAGCGATCGTGCGCGGCACGGTAGGGAATTTCGGCGGATACTTGATCGAAGCTTTCAACCAGGGCGACAGGGCGGAAGGCCTCGGCGATATCATGAGACTGATGCCCGAGGTTGACGAGGGGGTCTGCAAATCCCTCTGCATGCACTGGGTTGCCCATCACGCCAACGATGTACCGAAGAGTTTTTCTGAAGTGGCGCGGTCCATGGCGACGGGCGGCAAGCGGTCTGGCGGTCGTTACGGCGGCGTGGCCGTCGCGTTGAACCAGTTGGCCTATGAAAGAGCCTTGTCGGCATGTGCGAACCGCGGCGATTACAATCGCACCAAGGACCAGTTCACCGACAATTTTTTGCGCGGACACAAAATCCGGCGGCAGATGAACATCGCCAACCCGGCGCTGAACCTGACGCTTGCCGGGTTCAAAGCGCCTCCCGGACTCAGGCCGCCCCCCGGGCGCAGGAACCCCGCGGCCAGTCCGATGACGCAAATCAAGTTCGGCAAGCAGTTGGGCGACGCTATCGTGGGCAATCACTCCGGCCGTTATTGGTCCTATAAGATCATCTCCATCCATGGGTCGGCGGGGGGGCATGCCGTGGCAGCCTTCGTTGGTGATGACGCCATGTTCTTCGACCCCAACTACGGCATCTTCTACTTCGAGAGCGCGGACGACTTCCGGCGCTGGATGGGCGAACCGGGCGGGTTCTACTGGACCTCGAACTACGTCCGGCATCTGGGCGATGATTTCGTCATCAAGTCCTACGCGAAGAGCATTTGATTGGCTTGGATCTTCACGCGCACAACGGGGTTTGGCGCAACGGTTTTGCGCGCAGAATCCAAGACCCGACCCTGATTCACGCACAGGGCCAGATCTCGATTCACAAGACCTGCTTCATTTCGGCACGCTTACTTCGCGGGCGCCAGCATCCAATAGAGGAGCCCTCCTGCCAAAGCGACGGCGACTGCAGCGTGCTGTAGCTCGGCGGATACAAAGGTCAAAAGGAAGCCGGTTGCGAGCGGTCCGCAGGCAGCACCGAAGTCGCGCCAGGCCTGCATCCGGGCAAGCGGTCCAATGGCCTCTTCATCTTCGGCGAGCGATTGCGCGATCACAGCAGGTCCCAAGGCGGCAAGGGCGCCCCGGAACATCAGCATCACCAACGCGCCAAAGACGACAACCCCCGATGCGACGCAGACAAATCCGAGCATGGTCAGGAGCGTGGCCATAACGAAGACCCGGCGTGCACCGACGCGATCGGCAATCCAGCCGAACAGCGGGGCGGCGATTGCCTCGCCGAAGTGCCGCATCGCAAGAAGGGCGCTTCCGCTCATCACCGCGTCTGCCAGCGATGCTTCGCGTGCGAAGATCAGGGTAATGCAGATGGCGAAAACCCCGTCGACGCCATAGCCCTGCATGAAAAAGAGAACATCGATAGGTTTCGGTCTTGCGAGCGAGGCTGGCTTGCTGCGCCTGGTACCCGCGCTGCTGCCTTTCGGCAGGGTGAGCGCGATCAGGATCGACAGAGCGGTCGGAACGGCAAGAACGGCAAAGGCCGCGTTGGGCCCGACTTGGCCTACAAGCCATGCCCCGCCGAAAAGCGCGAGGATCGGTCCCACGCGCTGGATAGCCTGATTGACGCCGATACGCGTGCCGACCTTCGCACGGTAATCGAGGGCATAGGACAGGGTTGCCAGAACAAGCGCCGCATAGGTCAGACCCCAAAGAATACGCGCGCTCAGGATGATCGCAGGCCCTTGACCGAACCCGTAGAGCGCTGTCGAGAGCGTTGCCATGATTGCTGCGCCGATGCACATGCGCCGAACGCCAACAGCATGGGTCAGCCGTGCGATCGCACCATAGGCGAACACCCGGACAAAGCGGTTGGCCGACAGCATGACGCCGACCCATGGCAGGGTCAGTCCGAAGTCTGACGCATAGGCCGGAAGGACTGCATAGAGCAGCGCATCACCGAGTAAGGCCAGGGACATGACGGATGCCGAACCGATGATGGCGCGCCAACCGCTGCTTGCGGTGTTCGTCAAAACAGCGCCTCTTCTTTCCTGCCCTCGACCTTCATCGCGACACAAGATGATTTAACTCTGTGAGGATGGGCGACGGTTCCGGTAGCGGTGGTTTCTTTTTTCAAGCAGATCCGTCCGTTATCGCCGCAGCCTCCAGCGGGCCGTGTCGGGGAAAGAAGTCGAGGCTGAAAACACCTGCACCTAGCATCAAGGTATGAGCAAGTTCAATCCCTTTCGCGCTCTTGATTGAGGTTCGGAGGTTTAGGGCGAGCCGATTGCCGTGAACGAGGCTGCATAGAAATTCGGGGCCCGCACTCTATGTCGGTTGATCAAACAGGCTGCGCGGCGAAGCCGGGATCGCGAAGCTTACCGAATTGTAAATGAAGATGTTTTTTCGGAATAAAGTTGATTGCTGGGTTGTTGTATCTCCACCACACTGGTCACGGAACGTAAAAACGATCAGGGCGCTATCGCGTGGAGGATATTCTGAAACCTTATGACCCTGCCAGTCTGCCGGATAAGCTTCGGCAAGCATTTGAACACTGGATAAAACTCAAGGGCGAGAAGGTTGTCCCCTTGCGCTCGATGTTCGATCCCCTTGATGTGCCGTCGCTCCTGCCGCATCTGCTGATGGTGGAAGTGGAGCGTGACGCCCAGGATCTTGACGTGAAGGATTTCAGGTTCCGTCTCGTGGGCAGCTACATCGATGACCGCGTAAAGGATCGCTACACTGGAAAGAAATTGTCGCAGATCGAAGGCAAAGGTCCTGGTTCCGATATTTGGAACGCCTACAGCGAAGTCACGAGCGAAAAGAAACCCAAAGTCCTTTCCTTAAATTACATCGGACCTGCAGATGGGGTCAAAAAATCCTGGGAGATTTTCCTCCCTTTCTCGGCCAAAGGCGAGCGCGCCGATTTTATCCTGGTCCTGATCCAATTTGAGTGAGAGGCAGGAGATGTGCTTTTTGTCGAAGGGAGGAGGTTAGGTTTTCTGCGTTACGCATCAAGAGTTGATGCGCAGAATTTGACCTGCCCCCTTCTTTCTCAAACCTCGCCAAACTCGCCCCGAAAGTTGACGCCGAAGCTGTTGGATGTGTCTTTTCGGCCGTAAATGACCACCTGCGGATCAGGGGCGATGTTCGCCGCCGCTGCAGCTATATGACCCTTCCATCCCTCATAGAAGGACTCGCGGACGCAGACCACAAGCCAGCGCTGCGCCTGCAGTGGCATATTCGCGATCAGGTTTGCGGGATTTGTGACCAACCCATGCCGTGGATGCCCGGCGTGCGCGAGGCTGGCTCTCTCAAACCCCTCTTCACTCCGATTGTACAAGACGCAAAACGCGAGGCAGCTGAAAAGCCCTTCGGTATAAATGAACGATTTGCTCGCCGTGAAATCGATCACGTTGAACTGGCCGGCCTTTGGAATGAGGACACCGGGAGGATTTACTTCGTCTAACATAACGGGAGGACCGGACGCTGGAAGGTCCTGCGCATCGACCGTCAGCGATTGCAGCGGCTGTTCTCCAACTGCTTTCGTTGCAGTGTAATGCCTGGCCATCGTGGCTCCCTGATGTTTCCAACGGACGACGACCGCCAATGGCAATCTGAGTTGCGTTTTGACTTCGGTTCCAACATCCGAGTATATCTTCAGCGGCTCATATCATGCAAATCTGCTGTAGAGCCTGGCCGTGTGTTTTTTTTTGATCAGGGAAATTACACTGTTTAGCGCAACTGCGTTGCCAACGGGGCAAGCTGGGGCAGGCCGTATTTTGCGCGTCTGTCGTCGAGGCTAAGGAGCCATATGCATCCTGAATATTATCATGGAAGCAGACATCGGAAGAGATGGACGAGGTCTCTTGCCCGGGTCAGGTTCTCTTTCTTGCGGCCGCCCCGGAAGCAGTCATGCGGCACCCTTCAGGCGCCGCATGACATATGACCCTTCGTCGAACGTCAGGACTTACTGAGCGCCGATCGTGACACCTTCAGGAGAAGAAGCCTCGAGCGAAGCGTCGGCAACGCTGCGGATCAGGGGCCAGTTGTTCTCAGAACCCTTGATGAAACCGGGGATGTTGGTTTTCCAGCGTTCCTGGACCTTCTTGTTGAGGTTCAGATAGAGCTCGCCGTCAACGATTTTCCAGGCGTTGGGGTCACCGTCGAATTTGCGGCCCATGGCTGCACCGAAGGCGCAGTAACCGCCGTATTTAGGGGCGTACTTGCCTGGGTTGGACTTGAAGAGGTCGAGGTTTTCGGCACTGGAGAAGCGATAGTTCGCGCCTTCGTGCGCTGCTGTGAACCGGTCATCACCGATGACAGGTTTGTCCTGCGTAAAGTAAGCTACGACATCGTAACCGTGAACGGCATAGCCCTCTACGACGTTGATCTCGGTTACGGCATTTGCGACCTGGCCGGTGGCCGGGATGATTGCGAACGCCAGACCGGCGGAGAAGATTGCATTACGAAAAGCTTTGAAAACAGGTGACATTGGGAATACCTCCTTAGCGTCTGATTATTCGAGGGAGCGCAGGCTTGCGGTCAACACCGCGATCCGGCTCCTGAAACACAGGTAAGCCATCAGGTCTGATATTTTGTCCGAAGAAACACGCAGTTCGTCCGAAGACCCCGATCTCTTCCCCTGGCTCAGCGGCCGCAACCTCAGTGCCAGCGTCTTTTTCTCAGGATCCCTCTGTGGAACCTCCGAGGTTGGCCAAGACGATGCGCAAGGGCATTTGCATCTGCTGCGCCGCGGTTCCCTGCGGCTGCATAGCCAGGGCGAAGCGGCCCGGCATATCGAGCAGCCGAGCCTCATCCTCCTGTCGCGGCCCCGTGGCCATCGCCTGGAGGCCGATGTACAGGCGGGTGGCGAGCTTCAGGGCAGTGAGCTGGTCTGTGCCCGCCTGACCTATAATGGCCCGGAAGCCGAATTCCTGCTGCTCGGCCTGCCCGACCCCCTGATCGTGCCGCTCGATTCCCTGACAGGCCTGGGACCGGTTCTCGAGCGGCTGTTCGATGAGGCCTTCACGCCCGCCTTCGGGCACCGGGCGGCAGTCGATATGCTCATCGAGCTGCTGATTGTCATGCTGCTGCGGCACTGCATTGCGGAGGGCCGGATTGAGCGGGGGCTCTTGGCCGGTCTGTCAGACCCAAAGCTGGCCAGATCCCTTGCTGCGATGCATGCCGATCCGGCTGCGGAGCTGAATATCGAGGAGCTGGCCCGGATCGCCGGTATGTCCCGCTCCAACTTCGCGGCCGCGTTCAAGGGGCGTGTCGGAGTGTCACCCGGCGATTATCTCACCGCCCTGCGCCTGGAGCTTGCAAAGCAGCTTCTCCTGCGTGGCCGCCCCTTGAAAGCCGTCGCACCCTCAAGCGGCTATCAAAGCTCCACCGCCCTGGCCCGCGCCTTTCAACGCCGCTTCGGCTGCGGCCCACGTGAATGGCTGACCCAGCAGAGAGAGAACGGAAGCCTGTGATCAGCCTCTGCTCAGACTCCCTCCATCTCGGGTCTGCTCCGGCAGGGGCAGGGTGCAGTTTTGCACTCACCGCGTAACCCTCTGCCGGAAGAGAAAACCTGCTCTTGAAGGTTTAGGCCTGCCGCTTACGACGGGCGATGCCAAGACCCAGCAGACCAAGGCCGAGCAATGCGAGCGTACCTGGCTCGGGCACGGCGACTGGCGCCGAATTGTCGGAAATTGTCGCGGTACTTGCGGTCTCGGAGAAACCGACAGAGCCGTCTCCACTGGGGACAGTGTTGGTCACTGCCAGCTCGATGGTATAGACACCCGCGCCAACGATCTCGGCAAAGGAGAAGGAAAAGTCATAATCTCCCAGCGCATCGAACTCGTCGAACGTGAAGTCGCCGACAACAATGTTGTTAAGACTAACTGCGAAATTCACAAACCCGCCGTCAGATAGGACGTTGAAATCAAGTCCGAGGGACAGATCCAACGAGGTCGCGGCGTCGATTCCCGTGCCAACGAAAGTTTCGCTCACTGTGTGCGATGGATTAAAGAAGAAGCTACCTGAAGACGCCGTGGTTGTTGACGTCGTACTTGGGAAATCCACTGTGATTGCTGTGGCGTTGGCTGTTCCTGCAGTCAAAATCAGCGCAAATGCCAAGAGAATTTTTCGGAGGCTCATCTGTTTCATACCCTTGAAAATCAATTTGTAAGCTACGTGCTTTGCCAGTTGAGTAAGCAAATCTCAGGCCATTTATTTTGTCTTTATAAAACAGTAGCTTAAATTTTGATCTGGGTTTGAATGTAAAGCTGTTCGACAGAGGTAAATATTAACACTTCACCCAACTCCGGCGTAATTATTTGATATCGAACGATTTCTTGTAAGTGTGCCAATCAATCTGCTGTAAAAAAGTTCGACAAGCCTTCGCAACCGAGGGCAGGTCGCGTCTGCGCACAGCAATCGGCCTTCCTGCGGCGGACACCCCGATTGGTGCGACTGCTGAGAGTGTGAGGAAGAGACGTGGATGTTTTGCATGCCCGGGACTGAGGCACGGGACCCACCCTCTCCCGGGGCTCAGCTGCAGAATTCGCTCGGGCTGCGTCCGAGGCTGCGGCGGAACATATAGCTGAAGGCGCTGGACGAGGCATAGCCCATGTCGAACGCGACCGAGCTGACCTTCTCGCCGGCGGAAAGCCTGGAGATGGCGTGAAGAATGCGCGCGTGCCGCAGCCAGCGTGACGGCGGCATGCCCGTTTCGCTGATGAACAGGCGTTCCACCGTCTTGCGGCTGGCGGGGGCGTCGGCGAGCCAGGTCTCGACCGATTCGATGACGCCCGGATCGTCGAGTGCGGATTCTGCGAAACGGCGGATGCGAGGGTCCCGCGGCATGGTGATCGAGAGGGGTACATCCGGCGCAGCGGCGAGTTCATGACGCAGGAGATCGTGAAGCGCATCGTTATGGCCGTTCGCGCGGCCTCCGCCATTGCGCGGAACGGTTTCGGACATCAGGGCGCTTAGCAGCGGCGTCATGGCGATGATCCGGCAGTCCGCGCCGACATTCCCGGATTCGTCCCGACGCACGTCGACGTAGCGCAGCTCGTTGTCCGGTCCGTACCGCATCCAGTGCTCCACATCGGGTGGAATCCACAGGACCATCGCCGGGCTGAGCAACAGGACGCGGTCCGGCGTGCCGACGTACATGGACCCGGAAGCCGCGGAGATGAGCTGCCCCCAGCCGTGACTGTGCCAGCCGTAACTCTCGCTGGCGATGGATTTCACCGTCTCCCCCAGATAGCGCGGCATGTTCGCTTCGCCGGAACCGCTCAAGGGGTGGTCTTTCAGTTCGGTCATGACGCCGGTTCGGTTCTATTGTCTGACGATTTCTCGATGTAATATGTCTCAGTGTCGAATGAAAGACATATGGTTCTGACCTAGAGTAGGCAAGCCTTTTGAACAAAACCTCTCCATTTCCCGAATTGAGCTTGCCGCCGCCATGAAAAACCGCAGTTTCCTGACCTGGTTCGCCCTGGGCCATTTCGCCAACGACTGGCCTGTTACCGCGCTGTGGCTGATCGTGCCTACCGCGGGCATCGCCATGGAGCTCTCGCCTGCCGAAGTCGGCTTGCTCTTCACGATCTGCTTTTTCGGCGCTGCGCTCGCCTATCTGCCCGCTGGCATACTCGCCGATCACGTCTCGAACCGGGGCCGGCTGCTGACCGCTACCTTCTGGTGGGTTGCCGTCGGCTATCTGCTGGCCGCCATGGCGCCGGGTTTCTGGAGCCTCGCGCTGCTGCTCGCCCTCGCCGGTCTGGGCGATGCGGCGTGGCACCCGATCGCCACGGGCGTGCTCACGCGGGACAACAAGACCCGGCGCGCGCATGTGCTGGGCATTCACGCCATCGGCGGCTCCCTGGCCGAGGTACTGTCGCCGCTGGCCGTCGGCTTCCTTCTCGCCTTTGTCGACTGGCGCGAGGCCCTGGTGATCTCGGCGATTCCCACCGCGATCATGGGTTTATGCTTCTTCTGGGTCGCGCGCGCGGTCCCGCGGGTCGAGAAGAAGCGGGTCACCAAGAGCAACATGCTCGAGCTCTTGAACATCTGGCGGCGGGGCAGCGGCCCGCGCCTGGTGGCGATGATCTGTCTCTACAACATGGCGCTCATGGCGCTGCTCAGCATGATCCCGCTTTATCTCGCCCAGCGCCATGGCTTCGGGCCGGAGGCGGCGGGTATCGCCTTCTCGGCCATGTTGATCGTCGGCGCCCTGGCGCAGCCCTGGGTCGGCAAGCTCTCCGACATCGCCGGCCGCCGCCCGGTCGTGGTCCTCGGCAATCTCGCGGCGGCGCTGGCGGCCATGCTGATGGTTTTCGAGCCTTCGCTCTGGATCATGATCGCCGCGATGATGCTTGCGGTCGCCGCCCTGACCGCGATCCGTGCCGCCATCCTCGCGGGGGCCATCGATCACGTCGGCCACAGCGAAGGCGCGACACTGGGTTTCGCCTTCGCGCTGATGGACGGCATCGGCGCGCTTGGCGCGGTGCTCGCCGGCATCGCGGCGGGCTTCGCCTGGCCCTATATGTTCGGCCTTGCCGCCGGCTTCTCGCTCGGCGCTGCGGCGCTGGGGTTTGTGACGGTCTTCGGCGGCCTGGCGGTTTCTGGAGCGGGGGCGAAGTCTTAGTTTCGCCCCATTGCTGGGGTTCTGATAGACTTTGGCGCTCTGGCCTCGATGACAGACGCACAAAACACGACCTGACTCTGATCACAAGATCAGGGAAGGTCATGATACGGATTGTAAATTTGTTGAACATGGAATTTATTCGTACGGTAGCAGCAATCTGAAGTTACCAGCTCGAACTTGACTGGACGCACAATTTAAGAGTTGGTTCCGTTTACAGAATATTTCTAATAATGAGTCGTTTTTTAATAAAAAAGTGGATTCTACAGATAATGAAATTATTTTTTATTATTGCCTTTGCTTTAATATCAATAACCGGGTGCTCTACTAACGAATCAATTAAAGTTGTTGATCCAGAAGGCAATCCAATAAAAGGCGCTTTGGTAATAAGCGAGCAAATACGGTATATTGCGCAGCCTTGGGTTTTGGGTGTTTACATAACGGGAGCAAAAGGTGAAGCACGGGTTGCAAGTGATAGGGGCTTTATCTTTAAACCAGGCTATTTTCCTATCATTAATGCTTCAGAGTTAAGCGATGAGCTTTCATGGGAGGCTCCATCACTATTTTCTAAAACAACCAAGATGTACCCAATAAAGATCGATAATAATATACCGGTTCAAACATCCTCCTATACAATCAGCTCTCCAATTAAAGAAGACCTTTTTGCTATCCCGACTGAAGTTTGCGGCGCAATTGATGTCACATATAATCTTAAAGACTCCCACTTGAATGCAAGATCCAATAATACTGACCTGATCGCAAGTCGGCGATTTTTCTTTGCTTCCGGAAGCAATAAGCAAAAAGTCTCAATAGTAGAGCAAGAAAACAACATAGCGTTCTATTGCGATGACGATGGGGAAACATTTAAAGTCGGTATTAGTGTTTCCGAAAAAGCAGGGGGTAGTGGCAAGCCAGCACATAAATTTACTATTTTCACAGCAAACGTTCCTTCTACAGAGTCGTATCTACAACCCAATATCAAATGTATGACTCGAGAGGATGTAAGTAACAGCATTTTCGGCAAGTATGGTGACAGCTCTCCTAAACTTTTAATTTCGAAGCACCTCAAGGACAACATTGGTACATTTAAAGAGACTATACCTTGTGCAAATGAACATTCTACTAAGCTATTGAACTATATAGAAAAATATATACACGAGAACTGACCTTGGATACAGCTTGAACGGCAATTGCTTTGATCTTGATGCAGAAAATGATCAGGAACAGGTCTTGATTTGTGCGGAATGCGATATCTTTGTACGCACAATTTAAGTCCTGACCCTGCGTATTAGAGCCATGGTGGCAAGGTAAACAAAAAGATTTTGTCAAAACGTCTCCGGAAGGCGTGAACCCTATTCATTGCTCGCAATAGAGGTCCGTAGCCCGGTCGGTGCTCGCCGGCATCGCGGCGGGCTTTGCCTGGCCTTATATGTTCGGCCTCGCCGCCGGCTTTTCGCTCGGCGCCGCGGCGCTTGGCTTCGTCACGGTCTTCGGCGGTCTGGCGGTCTCCAGGGCTGGGGCCAGGTCTTAGCTTGTGTGTCATTGACGGAGCCCAGGTAGAGTTTGCTGCTCTGGCCTTGATGACAGACGCATAAAACAAGGCCTGAACCCGATCACATAGTCTCGTAGTTTTTAGTACAATCCAAGGTAAGCAGAAGTATTAATATTTTCTGCCTATTGTGTTGTGAAGTGAGGGCGAATTTTCCCTGGGAGTGATTCGAGAGGCGTTGGTTTGTCTAAAGCGTTAAAGATCTGGGGAGGGTTTCTCTTCGTCACCGGACTCTTGACGGCAATCGTGTTTTTGGAACCGACTGCTATCATAATGGGCCTGTTTTTGGGCGTTGTTCCTGGGCTGATTCTTTATGTCGCACCGTCAATATTTTTATACTCAATACTACTGACGGCCTTGATTTTCCTCCTGCGACCAGTAGGCAAACTACGCTGGGCCCTGGCACCTTTAATATTGGCGTGTGTGGGGTTTTACATTCCCTACAGCGCAAATCAGGCAACTTTCAATAAGGTCAGGGAACTCACGAAAGACGACATTGATGTCGCCAGCCCTATTGAACTCGGCAGCTCGATTGCTCTCATACGAAGCTCAAACCCATTTCGAAATGACCACGGAGAATGTAAGAGCCTGTGCCTGCGATTGCTCTACAATGGCGCGGTGGAACGTGTGTTGGTTGGGACTCACTCGAAACGAATTGAGGATGCTTCCGTTGGTTGGCACGATGCCGAAAATTTCCCCCTGACAGCATATTTCATTGAAACGCGGGATACCTGTCCGCCTGGCCCCAAAAGGCCGAGCACCGTCAATCAGCGCATACTCCTGGGTGAGTGCCTCATGAGCGAGCAGGCGACGATAGCGGACGCCGAGACTATCTATGTAACGGAGCCGGTAACAGGCCCCCGGACTTTTGCTCTGGTCGCCAGCCGTAAACTGGGTGATGCTGCCGTGTTTGCGAAGAGGACACGCGTCATCAGAAAGACAGAAGATCGCCTCCAAACGCTTTTTCAGAAAACCGAAACCACTGCAGAACCCTTATTCTATCCAGTGCTGTTCGGTGTCATTGGACACGGCAGCGGTGCTGGAATCAGTGGCAGCAATGCACAGACGACACTCGGGTTTTTACGTGATGATGTCGTTCAGAACGATCTTCAACGCTTTAAGTGGGCAGACGAGCGGCGCATCTTCGGTGACTTTGACGAACCTGTTAAGGCTCCTTTGTAGGCAGAATGAGGTCTTGTTTTATGCGTTTGCTATCGAGTCCAGGGTTCCAAACGCCATCTTAACTCCACCAAAGGTGCACAAACCAAGACCTGACCCTGGTTATTTACATTAAAGATGCATAAATCAAGATCTGGCGCCGTACACAGCCATACCATTAGTTAGAAAGTTTAAGAGAATAGGAATTCTACTTTAAGCATCGATCTCCTGAGATCTTGCGCGTTTCTAGTTTTCGATATGACGCAGAATGAGCTCACCAGTGAACTCAATGGTTGACTGCACGTCATTTTCATCGAATTCGTCCCATTGAGCATGCGTCGCTTTTGTCCGAACATGAGCAGCTGCACGCGCTCTTTTTGCCTTCAACGGTGTGAAAACGTTTTTCTTCGTGAGAACACTGATGAGCTCGTCAAGCTTCTGACCATGCTCATCAACCTGGTGTTTGCGACAGACACGCCGGATGGTATCTTCAAAAACAACGCCACCGATAACGCCAGCTCGTTTTGAGTGACCGTCTTTCAGATAGGCTTTTGCATGATCTAAAAAATCGTCGAACACTTCGGCACGCGCTCTATCCGCAACCGAAGCGACGAGGCCACTATCAGCATCCTTTTTAAGATTTGATAACACCTCCGCAATTTGTCCTACGCCACTACAAATTGCGTAACCCCAATCCTCGTTTGCTAGCTTTTCAAGCGATTCCCGATAGCCTGACGCAGGATCTGGAACGACGAGTTCTACAATATTTCTCGCTGCAGCAATCCAACCAGCGCACTGTTGAACATGAAACTCAGATTGTGCTTGACCATACTCGTCGCCACCGCGCAGGGTTTGCGCCTCATCAAGCAGTTCCTTTATCCTATTTTGCACCGTCTCTTCGATCACCATAACATTCTTTCATACTATATATGTGGGGTCTGGTCTTGTTTTGTGCGTAGCTTCCCATAACACGCATTGCAAGATATGGCGCTAGAGTTCATAAGCCGCCACTCTAGAAACACTATCGAAACACTCGCCCAGTGCGGACATCCAGGTATATGCGGTTTGCGATTGTCGAGCCGCCGCAAAACATGAAGTAAATTGGCTGCGCTCTGTATTTGGGTGAGCGTATCCAACCTCCATTCTCGATGAAGTCGTGCTCCCTGCACTGCCTGGCTTCAATCAAAGAATCCGCAGCAGCTAGGAACTCAGATCTGTATTTCGGAAAATCATCAGACTGAGCGATGATGTGTTCGCGGCCTCGTGCAAGGGCGGCGGGATCTGGTGGACGAACTTCAGCAAGAAATCTATCAGAGACCCATTCCGCGAACTGACCATCCACTATGCCGTTCTCGAAGGTGCAGGTTTTGTTTCCGCTATCAACATACTCACTGCTGCCTTTGTTACAGGACGCATTGTAGTATCTGGATACACGCGCCCAAGCTCCTTCCCACTCATAAACGTGGGTGCCTTCGCGAAACACCAATGCTCCGACGATCCCACAATCGGTTGAGGGGCAGGTTCTTCGATTGAGCCTATCAGCCGTGACCCAGACAAATTGTGATGTGATTGGCCTCTCCGGTTCCGATCTCTTTAAAGGTTGTTCTGTTGTATCCTGTTCTAGTGCGGCGCTGTTACTCGCGGACTCTCTCTCGTTCGCCTCCATTTTTTCAGATGGTGATCCGATAAACGGTACGGAAATGAAGGCTAGTAGGAGCACAAGCAGCGCTCTCGGTCGCGTCTTAAAGGGTCGATAAGGATAGACCAACGCCGCTAATGAGAGGAGTATTAGCAATGCAACAAAGAGAGTGAGCAGAATAGCCATACCGACTTCCCCAATTAAGGGAAATTCTGGCATTTAATTCAATGTAGGGCAATCAAGACATATGGGAAGCGTTCGAGAACAAGTCTGTTCCGCTACGTGACGTACCCCGTATCGCAACTTCGCCAACAACTCCATCAACACCTCCCGCTCCCGTTCGCTCAGTGGTTCCAGAGTCTTATCCGTGATCAGAGTTAGGTCTTGATTTGTGCATTATCCATCGAAGCCAGTGCATCAAAAGCTAACTGGACTACATCAAAGACGCATAAGTCGAAACCAGATCTCGCTTCCTTCACTTTATTCCTTCTACAACGCCCCCAATCCTATGCTCGCGGTTGATCGTTCGACCGGCCCGTCCTAGTTGGGACAACGAGCAGAATTAGAATACACAGGAAATTCAGCAGAGGAATGACGGCGATGTATGCCAGCCACTTTCCGAAACCCGCATCCACCGAACGGCGCGTCAAGCTTTGATAAAAGACGAAACTGAATATGGTCCAGACGATTAGGGGACCAAATGATGCGATCGAATTGCTTGATGATTGCGATGCCCCACCAAGTATCAGCGCAGCGGTGAGAAAGTAAAACAACCAAGAGCCAAATTCACGCCGTCCGATCGGCGCATCGCCCTTTTCGAGGGTGACGGCCACGATTTGTACGACAATGACAAATCCTACGATGAGCCAAACGTAAGAACTAGGCATCGTTAAATCCTGATGGGACCTTCCGGTCGTGCGCGAGTTTTGCCTTACAGGGTGAACACACGTTCCCTACCGCAATCTCACCAACAGGTCCATCAATACTGCCCGTTCCCGCTCACTCAGTGGCTCGAGCGTCTTATCCGTAATCTCAAACGCCTTCGGAAAAGCCCGCTCCGCCAGCGCGCGCCCCGCGTCGGTCAATCCCACCAGCAGACGCCGGCTGTCCTCCGGGTCGGTCCAGGTTTGCGCGAGGTCGCGTTTGGCGAGCCTTGCGATCACGCCCTTGATGGTGGCGGCGTCCATGGAGGTCAGGCGGCCCAGGCGGTTTTGGGAGCAGGAGCCGAGCTCATAGAGCCGGGCGATGGTGGCGAACTGGGTGGTCGTCAGGCCCTCGGGGATGGTATCCGCGAAGATCGCCGTGTGGCGCTGGGAAACCTGGCGCAGGATGAAACTGAATGTGACACTGCAATTCCGACAGTCGAACAGCGCGCCTGAAACCTGAACAAGACACCGGATCGAGAAACCAAAGGTCTTAGAAGGACGAGTGCGCGCCGATACCCATCGTGGCCAGAAGCAAAGACCGCACCACGCAAAAGCCGGATACATTATTGCTGACGATACCTTGCCAAAACGCAACCATCACCTTGTCGACAAGGGGTGGGCCATGCATCAAGGCCTGGCACTGAACATTTCAATGTGACTTGTCATGAGGTCTGGGCGAGCAATCTCGTATTTTTGGACATTTGGATCATGACCAGGGTCACTCAAACTGACTCCGCTGAGATTCGGTACAGCTTTTCATTGGATGTCAAATACTCCTCCCACTTTCTAAACATTCTTTGTGTATTTTCATCTGGAGAATGTCTGCTTGGATCGTACTCGTCGATTGATGGCATATATGCAATAAATTCAACAATGTCTTCTGGGTAATCAAAATCTGCGTATATCTCTTCGACATTGGATAAGGGCGCAGAAAACGCTTCTCGGTTTTCAAACAACCAAGCCAATACTACATACAGCCATTTGTCGTGCGCAACACTGTCTGGACGAGGACTTTCAGTGGATGCAAGTTCTCTTAATGTCTGCCCTACGAATTCCGAATTTCCTTTTCCTGAGAAAGCCAAATCGATCTCTAACTCAACTTCCGAACCGTCAAGTATACGTTTTTCGGCAAGCTCAATAATGCTCTTCCAACCCAGCAGTTTATGATCGAATGCCCATAGCGTATCTTGCCAGTCAACTGACACTTTACTAAGAATGAACTCGACAGAGATTGCTATTTTTTCGATCATTTGTTTTTGGAATCTCGTTGATGGTCGGGGGTCAGGTCTTGATTTGTGCGTCAAGTGCTTTCATTGGTAGGCAGTTTGCCGCTTCATCGAGGTCACTCTGGATGACAAGCATGTCAAAGCTCTCGGCAACACCGCTTGCTAAGCCCTTGCTGATCGCGACTTGAAGCGCTCTGCGCTTTGCCTCCCTCTGATCTACAGAACGCAATTCAGCCTCCTACCTCAACCTCACCAACAACTCCATCAACACCTCCCGTTCCCGTTCACTCAGCGGCTCCAGCGTCTTATCCGTAATCTCAAACGCTTTCGGAAAAGCCCGCTCCGCCAGCGCGCGCCCCGCGTCGGTCAATCCCACCAGCAGACGCCGGCTGTCCTCCGGGTCGGTCCAGGTTTTCGCTAAATCGCGTTTGGCGAGCCTTGCGATCACGCCCTTGATGGTGGCGGCGTCCATGGAGGTCAGGCGGCCCAGGCGGTTTTGGGAGCAGGAACCCAGCTCGTAGAGGCGGGCGATGGTGGCGAACTGGGTGGTCGTCAGGCCCTCGGGGATGGTCTCCGCGAAGATCGCCGTGTGGCGCTGGGAAACCTGGCGCAGGATGAAACCGAACTGGTCGTCGAGCTGATAGGACTCCTCCGCCGCGTCCTGGGGGGCGGGGGGCTCATTGGCGTTGACTGCGGTTCTCTTCACGGGCTTCTCGTTTTTTGTTTTAGGTTCGCAGTTGCTTTGCAGTGTCGCATTTTTTGACGCGGCGGCCGGTTTTTTGTTTAGCCCAGCTCGGTGCCGGCCCTCTCCCCCTCCCGGCCACCCACATGATAATTCCGATGGGTGGCCGGGAGGGGGAGAGGGCTGGTGCCGGTTTCGATGTCAGTCGAAACTTAATCAAACTCGCAAGGAGTGGGCCGGCACCGCACTTAACTAAAAAAACTTACACACTCAAATACGCCTTGCGGACCTCTTCGTTATTTTCCAGCTCTTCAATCGTCCCATCGTACTGTACGGCGCCGCGCTCGATGATATAGGCGCGGTCGGCGACCAGCTTGGCGAAGTGCAGGTTCTGTTCCGACAGCAGGATGGTCAGGCCGAGTTTCTTCAGTTCGCGGATGGTGAAGGCGACCTGTTCGACGATCACCGGCGCCAGGCCCTCGGAGGGTTCATCCAGCAGCACGAATTTCGGGTTGCCCATGAGCGTGCGCGCGATGGTCAGCATCTGCTGCTCGCCGCCGCTCATGGCGCCGCCCAGATTCTTACGCCGCTCCTGCAGGTTCGGGAAGAGCTCGAAGAGCTTTTCCGGGGTCCATTCCGGGGCGCCTGCGCGCGGGGGCTGACGGCCGACCTCCAGGTTCTCCAGGATGGTCAGGTCGGTAAAGATGCGGCGTTCTTCCGGCACGTAGCCCACGCCCAGCTTGGCGATCTTGTGCGGCGGCATGGCGGTGATGTCCTGCCCGGCGTAGGTGATCCTGCCCGACTGCGCGGCGACCAGCCGCATGATGCTTTTCATCGTCGTCGACTTGCCCGCGCCGTTGCGGCCCAGCAGGGCGACGACCTCGCCGTCCGACACCGAGAGTGAAAGATCGTGCAGGATGTGGGCGCGCCCGTAGAAAGCGTTGATGCGTTCAAGTTCAAGCATTGGCCAAACCCTCTTTATCAACGCTCCCATCTGCGGACTGACCTGTGTCAGCGTCCTCTTGTTCCCCGAAGGTCGAACCGCCGCCCAGGTAAACCTCCTGCACGCGCGGATTGGCGCGCACCTCATCGACGCTGCCGTCCGCCAGGATCTCGCCCCGGTTCAGTACCAAGACTCTGTGAGCGTGCGCGAAGACCACGTCCATATCGTGTTCGGTGAAAAGCACGCCGATTTTGCGCTCCTTCACGATGTCGGCGGTCAACTGCATCAGGCCGACCCGTTCTTTCGGCGCCATGCCGGCGGTGGGCTCATCCATCAGCAGCAGGCGCGGGCTGTGGGCGAGGGCGATGGCCAGCTCCAGGCGCTTCAGATCGCCGTAGGCCAGGACCGAGGCCGCGCGTTCCGCCTGGCTCTCCATGCCGACCAGCTCCAGCAGGGCGTGTGCTTCGGGACGGTGGCGGCGCGACGCGGGCGGCCAGACCGAGAAGATGCCCCGGTGGTGGGAGATCAGCGCCATCTGCACATTCTCCATCACTGTCATGGAGGCGTAGGTCGCGGTGATCTGAAAGGTGCGGCCGACGCCCATGCGCCAGATCTTGCGCGGGGTCTGACCGATCAGCTCCCGCCCGTTCAGCTTGACCGACCCCTCGTCCGGCTTGAGCTGGCCGTAGAGCATGTTGAAGCAGGTGGTCTTGCCCGCGCCGTTGGGACCGATCAGCGCCAGCAGCTCGCCTTCCTTTAGATCCAGCGAGACCGCGTTGACCGCGTTCACGCCGCCGAAGGATTTGGTGAGGCCGCGGACTTCCAGGAAAGACATCAGGCCGCCTCCTCTTCAGGTTTGCCGGGCGCCGCACCGAGGCGGTTCCTGACCCACTGGCCGACCCCGACCAGACCGTTGGGCAGCAGGATCACGATGCCGATGATCATCAGGCCGAGGAAGAGACGCCAGTACTCGAAGCGTGACAGCCAGTCCTGCAGCAGGGTAAAGACCACGCCGCCGGCCAGCGGTCCGAAGAGCGACTGTACGCCGCCCAGGAAGACGATGATCAGCGCGTCGAAGGAGCGGGCGATCTCCAACTCCGTGGGAAAGATACTGCCCTTGGCGAAGACGAAGAGCGCGCCGGCCAGCCCGGACATGAAGCCCGCGAAGATGAAGGCCGACCACTGGACCAGCCGCACGTTGATGCCGATGGCCTCACTGCGCAGCGCCGAATCCCGGCCGCCGCGCAGGGCATAGCCGAAGGGGGTATAGGCCATGAAGAGCAGCGTGGCGATGCCGCCCAGGCCAAGCGTGAGGACCAGGTAATAGTAGGCCGTGGTGCCGCTGGCCCAGGCGCTCGGCCAGATGCCCAGGATACCGTCGTCGCCGCCGGTCACGTCACCCCACTGGAAGGCAACGGACCAGACCACCTGCGCGAAAGCCAGGGTCAGCATCGCGAAGTAAACGCCCGACAGCCTCACGCAGAACCAGCCGATGACCAGCGCCAGCAGACCGGCGGCCAGGGGGGCGAAGAGCATGGCCATCTCCATGGGCGCCTCGGCATACTGCACCAGCAGCGCCGCCGCGTAAGCGCCGCCCCCGAAGGTCGCCGCGTGACCGAAAGAGACCAGACCGCCCAGCCCCAGGATGAAATGCAGGCTGGTCGCAAAGAGGCAGGCGATGATCACGTCGGCCAGCAGGACCTGCAGGAAGGTGCCACCGAAGAGGGGTACGGCGGTCAGCGCAATGGCGGCGGCGGCGAGCGCCAGCCAGAGCCGGCCAGAGAAAGCGCGCAGCGGCGCTTCCGGCGGGCCTTGGCTGCCGTGACTGCCGAGGGTTTCCGGACGCCCGAAGAGGCCCCAGGGGCGGAAGATCAGCACCACCGCCATGACCACGAACATCAGGACCAGAGTGCTTTGAGGGAGGAGCTGCACACCGAAGACATTGAGCTCCGAGATGATCAGGGCGGCCACGAAGGCGCCCGGGATGGATCCCATGCCGCCGATCACGACGACTACGAAAACCGGCGCCAGGATGTTGAAATCCATCAGCAGGTCGGCGCCGCCTTTGGGCAACTGCGCCGCGCCGCCGATCCCGGCCAGGGCCGAACCCAGAAAGAAGACACCGCTGAAAAGCCAGGACTGATTGACGCCCAGCGCGCCGACCATCTCGCGGTCCTGCGTCGCCGCGCGCACCAGAATGCCGACACGGGTTTTGTTGAAGAGAAACCAGAGGCCGCCCAAAACCAGGAACGAGAGGAAGATCAGAACCAGGTCGTAGCTCGGGAGGAGTTGGTCGCCGATTTTCACCACGCCCTCGAAGCCGGGCGAGCGCTTGCCGATCAAATCGTCCGGCCCCCAGATCAGCAGCGTGAGATCCTGGATCACCAGAATGACCCCGAAGGTCGCCACCAACTGAAAGAGCTCCGGCGATTTATAGATCGGCCGCAGCACACCCATCTCGACAATCAGGCCGATCACGCCGACCGCGACGCCGGCCAGCAGGATGCTCGCCCAGAAGCCGATGAAGCCGGGCAGCACGGTCATCAGCGAATAGCCGATGAAGGCGCCCAGCATGTAAAAGGAGCCGTGGGAGAAATTGACCACCCGGGTGACGCCGAAGATGATCGAGAGTCCCGAGGCAACCAGGAACAATGCAGCCGCGTTGGACAGGCCGGTCAGAATTTGAACGACGAAGAAATCCATCTGATCTCGCTAACTCTGGAGCCCCTGACTCACATATGCCTATGGCTTACGAAGGGCTGTGACTTTTGTCTGTCATAACGAAAAGATTTGGGGATAAAAACGCGGCTTTTCGTTCGTAAGGGGCGCTCTCCCGGTGGAGCGGAGCGCGATCGTTCTTGATTGAAGCAATCAAGGACGTGAATCGCCCTCCCACTACCTGTTTTCTCCACCGGAAGTGCATTAGACGCGACGCCGGATCAGTCCGTGGCCGGGCGCAGTTTCTTGACCTCTGCGTCGGAGGGCAGGTAGTTGGCGCCTTTCTTGTAGGCCCAGTCGATCATCTTGCCCTTACCGTCTTTGACGGTGGTCGTACCGACCCAGGCGCCCATGGTGGATTGATGATCGATCGCCCGGTAAGTGATTTCGCCAGAAGGCGTATCGAGAGTTAACCCCTTCATGGCATCGACCAGTGCTTCGGTCTCGGTGGAGCCCGCTTTCTCGATGGCGGCGGCGATGCTCAGCATGGTGTTGTAGCCGACCAGGGAGCCGATCCGGGGATAGTCGTCCCAGCGTTTCTGGTAATCCGCGACGAAGGCTTTGTGGGCCGGTTCCGCGATATCGTACCAGGGATAGCCGGTGACCACCCAACCTTCAGGAGCTTCGTCTTTCAGAGGGTCGAGATACTCCGGCTCACCGGTCAGAAGGCCCAGGATCAGCCGGTCTTTGAAGAGTCCGCGCAGCTCGCCTTCCCGTACGAATTTCGCCAGATCTCCGCCGAAAGTCACGTTGTAGACCGCATCGGGCTTGGAGGCTTCAAGCGCCTGGATCTCAGCACCTGCGTCGATTTTGAAGAGGCCGGGCCACTGCTCGGTGACAAATTCCACGTCAGGCCGTTTCGCCATCAGCGCCTTTTTGAAGGCCGCGACTGCGTCCTTTCCGTAGGCGTAGTTCGGCGCAATCGTCGCCCAGCGTTTTGCCGGATTTTCAGCAGCGATTTCCGCCAGCATGCTTGCCTGCATGTGGGTCGAAGGCCGCAGGCGGAAGGTGTAGCGGTTACCCTTACCCCAGACCAGCGCATCGGCCAGCGGTTCTGCGGCAAGATACAGGCGTTTCTTCTGCCCGGCGTAGGAAGCCAGCGCCAGACCGACGTGGCTGAAGAGCGAGCCGGAGATCATGACGACCTCGTCGCTGGTGAAAAGTTCCTCAGCAATCTTAATGGCTTCGCCGGGTTTGCCCTGGTCATCGCGCGAGACCAGCTCCAGCTGCTTACCCATCACACCGCCAGCGGCATTGATGGTCTCGATCGCCAGGACGGCTCCGTTTTTGTAGGGGATCGTGTGTCCGGGCAGGCGTTTGTAGCTGTTGATATCGCCGATTTTAATCGTGTCCGCGGCGAAGGCCGCGGTTCCCATGACGTTCGCGGCCATTGCGGCTGCGGCCGTCAGGCCAACCAGTTTCCTGTACATGTCTTCTCTCCTGTATTGTCCATTCTTGTTATTTTCTTATGCCCGGATCGGGAGCCTGGTTCGGCTCTATTGGGCGGCCGTTTGTGATGCTTCTCCTGTTGCGTTCGGATCTTGCGGCGTTTCCGCGGCGATCATCCTGTCGACGATGCGCCGGTAGAAATTCGGGCCCTTGTCAATGGCAAGCCGGATCGGGCGGCGGCTGCGGGGCCGCAGTTCCTCCTCCTGAATCGCCTCCAGGATTTCCTTATCTTCGGCAAAGGCGACCCGGAACATTTCATCCATCTGGGTTGCCGCGGTCTCGTCCTCCACCGCGGTGTTGCGCAGATGCATCCAGCGATCGATGGTGTAAGTGGCATTGACGGGCGTCATGAAGTGCAGCGCGAATATCCGCACGCCTTCGTCCCGCCTGTCCTCCGGGAGTTCCAGCGCGGCATCGGAACTGCCGAAGTCGATCGCCGCCACGCAGGGCGGGTGCAGATAGTAATAGTGCCAGCGGTCGACATTGCCCGAGAAACCGCCGAATTTCTGAAAGAAACCGATGGGCGGAGCGTCGCGGATCCAGCGGGAGGTGACGATGACATCGCCTTCCTTCTCGGTGCTGACCGGCACGTCTTCGCTGGCCGCGTTGCCCAGTGTCGTGGGGTGAACGAAACTCACATGCGCCGGATCGCAGAGGTTTTCAGCGACATTGAGATAGTTTGATTTCAGATGCAGCGCATCGCCGTGGTGCGTTGACCAGTTCGGGTCGGTGAATTGGGGCAGGTCGAAGATCGTCTTCGGATCCGCCAGTTCAGCATCGCCCATCCAGATCCAGACTATGCCATGGCGTTCGTGAGTCGGGTAGGCGCGGACAAAGGCGCTGGCGGGGATGGTTTCCTGCCCTGGAATACGCACGCACTGACCAGCGTCGTCAAAAGTCATGCCGTGGTAGCCGCACTGTATGCAGTCGTCTTTCAGCTTGCCCTTTGAGAGCGGCATCAGGCGGTGCGGACAACGGTCTTCCAGGGCTGCAACGCCGCCATCGTTCTTGCGGTATAGGACGACGTTCTCTTCAAGGATCGTTGCGCGCGTAAGAGAGCGGTCGAATTCGCTCGACCAGCCCGCGACGTACCAAGTGTTTCGAACGTATTCCATCACCTTTTCCTCCAGCGGCCTCCGCCGCACTTCCTCTCCAAGGCTGGTCAGGTTCAACGCCGCAGGCGCTAATCCCAATCAGGCGCGATCACAACCTTCAACCCGTCCGTTGCTTCCGACAGTGTGATCTGACAGGACAGGCGCGAGTTCTCCTGCACGTCGAAAGCTTCATCCAGCATGTCCTGCTCTTCGTCTGCAGGCGTATCCAGCTTGGCGTACCAATCGTTGTCGACATAGATGTGACAGGTCGCGCAGGCGCAGCAGCCATCACACTCCGCCTTGATCCCCATGTCGGCGTCGCGCAGCACACGCATCAGCACCTGCCCCGGTTTGGCGGGCAGTTCATGGGTTTTACCTTCGCGGTCGATCACGGATACAATCATATTCCCCTCGTCGTTCTGAAGTTCTGGCCTAACCGGGCCATTTGAATTGAGCCATCTGTAATGCGGTATTTCCAACCGGATGGCTATTCGTTTGTGACCTTCGGAACGTCAAATTTCTCTCCTGTGACGGTCGACGCAGCGCCTGCTTTAGCGCAGCCCGTCCTCGCCGATAGCTTCATCCGCTTTCAGGCCACCAACTCTTGGTAGCGGACGCCCGGAGTCCGTCACCGATACGGCGACCATAATTTCGTTTGCGCGGGGGGCATCGGGAATACGCACCTCAATGCCGTCAAAGTGACTGCGCACGTAGGCGGCGTCCTTGTGTCCTAGTGGCACATCCAATGCCTGCCCGGGACCACCCATTTTCTTTGATGACGGCACCAGAGCTGCGCCTTTTTCAACAGCTTTGCGCAGCGGCGCACCGAGGCGGGGATGCAAGATGGCGGCGGCGTGTTCCAGTTCGCCGTTTTCGCCAACCATGGCGGCCTTTCCATAGCTCTCAGCCTGCGCTGCTTCAATGCCAAGCGCCGCGACACAGGCGTCCCCCAGAAGTCCGCCCAGCTCAGCACCTATCTCCATCAGGGGATCCAGATCTTCGACGTACTTGCCGGCAAAAGGATTCTCGATCACCGCCACAGCCACTGCTTTGCGGGTGGGTGGCGAGATTTCGCGTCCGATTTCTTTGTAGGTCTGTTCGACCGATGTGACGATTTTTCTGATTTTGGCGCTCATCGCAATCCGTCCTCTCCCTTGATGTCCGCTGCCGCGAGACCGCCGACCCGATTGTGGATTCTGGCGCCCGTGCTCATCACCAGAGCCAAAAGCATTTCGTCCTGGCGAGGGGCGTCGGGCAGGCCGACCTCAATTGCATCGAAGTGACTGCGCACGTAGGAAGCGTTGATGTGCGTGATGGGAATGTCGAGCCGCGTGCCCGGCCCGCCGACCTTCTTGGTCGAGGGCACGATGGCCTTGGAATCTCCTAGGCGTTCGCGCATGGAATAACCACCCGGCACATGCCAGAGTGCACCGTGTTCCAGTTCTCCGCCTGTGCCGACAATCGCGCCCTTGCCGAAACCCTCAACCACATCCGGGTCGCCGCCCAGCGCGGCGATCAGGCGATCCGCCATGTCCAGGCCTAGGGGTTTCAGGTCATCCATGAAATCGGAGATCTCCTCGACGTAGCGACCCGCGAAGGGATTGTGGATAATGGCCAGGGCCGCCGCACGCTGCAGCGGTTGGTCGGGGACAGGGCCGAACTCGTGGTAGATGGTTTCCACGGTCACAAGCATTTTGCGCAGCTCGACGTCAGGCATGGGCCACTCTTTCAGTTCCTGGAGTTTCAAGGATCAGGGGAATGGTCTTGTTGCAGACCTCAACCTGGTTTTCCAAAGTCAGTACCGCAGCATGGATAATACCGGCCTTTTGCAGACGCTGGGCTTCCGTCATGCCGTTCGCAAGGGCGTCGGCGGTCTCCTCGGGAGATAGGTGACCCAATCCGGTCGTGACTTCACGTGCGCCCAGATCGCTGTCCGGGTCCAGTTCGCAGGCGGTTTGCCGGGTAATCGCCGGGTGGCCAGGCAGATCGACTTCATTGGCGATGATCGTTGCCGCGGCGTCGGCGGCCGCGGCGCAGGGCGCCAGGACCGTCACGGAATCGGCGATGCCGAGAGAGAGACTGCGCCCATGGCGTCCGCTGGTGGCGATGCCGCGCACCGGCTCGCTGGCGTGAACAGTGAAGCGTCCGTTGAGTTGCGGCTTGCGGGGATCGGCAAGCAATCCGGTGGTGAAGGATTGTCCGGGTGTAAGGTGCAGTGCGATATCCCCGCCGTTATTTACGTAGGCCTTTTCCAGGTTGGCCGCATGGGTCATTGCGTCCAGAACTTCGTCCGCTACGGCGCCTGCGACCGCGGCCATAGGCGTGATGAATTGGCGATCGGCCAGAGGCGATGTGGCCTTGACCATGCGGTGAGCGACTTCACCTTTGAGGGTTTCGCCGGTGACGGAGACGCTTTGGCGTAAGTCCGGCAGTTCCGCGACCAACTCTGTCAGGATCGTCAGAAAGCGTCTTTGCGCAGCCACAAAGGCAAGGGCGCGCAGATCCTGATCGGCGACGGCTTCAATAATCAGGTCTATCGGTCCCTGCTGCAGATGCAGACGGCCGTCGTCGAGAATCACCGACTGAGGGCTGATCCAGCTCATGACCCGCGCTCCCGATCCCAGCGATAGAGCTTGCTGGTGGTTGGCCAGGGGTTGTCGTCGGGGTTTTGCAGGCGTCTCGAACCGCTTTGCGCCAATACGTCATCCATCGAAACCACTGCGTCCATGTAACCACCGAGCTGTTCATAATCGTCGAGGCGCATGGTGAATTCAATGGGGGCGACGATGGCTGGCGTCGGCACGTAGCCGAAGGAGTTCTCGGGCATACGTGTTACGTCCACCATGACGGTGATCCCGCCACCGGGCCAGACGTACACCGGCGCGCCACCGCAGGAAACGTAGGTCAGGGTGTCCTTGACCGAATGGGTCAGGCGTACAGGGTTTTCGGTGACACCTGCCCGTAGAGACCCGCCTGCACCACCCATGAAGAGCACGGAGCAGCAGGCCGGTTCGCAATTCTCGGCGATCCGTTCGACCGAAACCTTCAGGCTGGCGGGAAGATCCGCCTCGACCGGTTTCAGATCCTGGTCCAGTTCGAAGTAGGCGTACTGTTCGCCGGTGGTGGAGACCATCAGCAGGCTCTGGCCCGGCTTTGCCACCTTCGGATCGAAATCGCCGAGGATTGCCAGAGGATCGTCGACGTCGGTGCCGCCCCAACCGGCCCCGGGTTCAGCAACCTGAAAATAGCGTCCTGGTGTGGAACGGCGGCCTTTGATCTTGATTCCGGTCGGTTCCACGCCCAGCACCTTGCCGGCCTGATGTTCCGAGAGGACGCCGGTGATGTGATCGTCGACCACCACAACCTCGTCACTGTGTCCGAACCATTGCTGGGCGAACATGCCGATAGTCGCGGACCCGCAGCCGACCCGCATGCGTTCTTCCTGAAAACCGTTGACGATCGGCGGCTTCCCGGCCTGCACCACAACGTCGGAACCCTCGTCAATGGTCAGCTCGACCGCTGCGCCGTTGCAAAGATTTAAAAGGGTGTCGCAAGTGATGCGGCCTTCTTTCTTGGATCCACCGGTCAGATGATTAACCCCACCAAGTGAAAGCATCTGCGAGCCATACTCGCCGGTCGTGACATGTCCGACGGCCTCGCCGTTGGCGCGGACAATGGCCTGTTCAGGGCCCAGATGCCGGTCGGTGTCGATCTTCACCTTGACGCCGCAATAACTGAAGATGCCCTCGGTCACGACGGTCACCATATCCACGCCATCAGCTTTGCTGGATACGATGAAGGGGGCGGGTTTGTAGTCAGGGTAGGTCGTGCCGGCGCCAACGGCAGTAACAAAGCCACTCTGACCAATCAGATCACCGCTCCATTCCTCCTCACGGTTCATGAAGGGCACGAGCTTGTGGCCGTCGTCCTTGGCCTGTTCGATGATGGTCAGCGGATCAAGACGGACAAGTACGCCTTCGTGATTGGCGTAGCGGTCGCAGGCGCCTGATTTGCCGTCGGCGATGTAGCACATGACCGGGCAGGCATCGCAACGGATCTTCTCCGCGGGTGCGCCGGATTTCGTCTGTGTTGCCTGCTGTTCAGCTTGATCCATTTGACACCTGTTTCTTCTGAACCGCGAGGATTGCCGCGCGTACCTTGTCCGGGGTTGCGGGCAGGTTTCGAATGCTCGCGCCCGTCGCGTCCCGGATTGCATTGAGGATCGCCGGAGCGGTTGCGACCAGAACGTGTTCGCCCAGGCCCTTGGCCCCGAAGGGACCATGGAGGTCGGGTTCTTCAAGGATCACGGACTCGATCTGTGGAATGTCGCCGAAGGTCGGGATCAGATAGTCGTGCAGATTTTCGCTGCGCCCGGGAATGAATTCTTCCATCAGTGCGAGGCCGATGCCCTGGGCGGAACCGCCTTCGATCTGGCCCTCGATCAGTGTTGGATTGATGGCGCGCCCGACGTCGTGGACGGCGGTCAGCTTCAGGAGTTTGATTGTGCCCAACGCCTCGTCGACCTCCAACTCGGTCATCTGCGCGCCGTAGCCGTAAGCCGCGTAAGGCTCACCCTGTCCGTTTTCGTCAAGCGGTGAAGTCGGCGGATCGAAGGTGCCTTCGCCCATGGCGACGAAGCCTTTGTCGTCACTTTCCAGACCGGAGAGGGCGATGCGGTGCGTACCGTCTTCATCGCTGGCCACAAGGTCATTGCCTTCCAGCGACAATCGGGCCTCGCTTGCGACGTTCGCGAAACGCAAGAGCTTCTCGCGGAGGTTTTGGCCTGCCAGAAAGGCGGCTTTGCCCGAGATGAAGGTCTGACGCGATGCCGAGGTTTTACCCGCATCCGATGTTAGGTCCGTATCGTCGTTGACGAAGTCCATAGTCTCGATCGGCAGGCCGACTGCGTCGGCGCAGATTTGAGCGATGACTGTGTTGGCACCCTGGCCGATATCCACGGCGCCATTGAAAAGCACAATTCTGCCATCCCTCTGAAGGCCTACGTGGATCGTGGAGGGATTGGGAAGTGAGGTGTTGCCGCAGCCGTACCAGAGGCCGGAAAGGCCCACCCCGCGTCTGCGACCGCTGTTCCCGGGATCGGCGTTGAAGCTTGCCGCTCTGTCACGTGCGATCTGCCAACGGTCGCGCAAAGTTTCCAGGCACTTCTTTGCGCCGCAACCTTGATCAAAGACCTGCCCGGTCACTGTCGGGACGCCGTTTTCCAGTGCGTTGTTGATTCGAAATTCAAGCCGGTCGATGGCAAGCTTGTCGGCGAGTTCGTCGAAGAGACTCTCTTGCGCGATCGCCGATTGCGGTACACCAAAGCCCCGGAACGCTCCGGAAACCGGCCCGTTGCTATGAACACCCTGGGCTTGCGCGCTATAGTTTGGAATCCGATAAGGACCGGAGGCGTGAACCGGGACGCGGTTGGCGACGGTCGGGCCCCAGGAGGCGTAGGCGCCGGTATTGAAGATACCATCGAACTTCATCGCGCAGAGCTTGCCTTCCCGGGTGGCAGCGATCTTCGCGGTGATTTGTGACGGATGGCGCTTTGTCGTCGAGGCCATTGACTCCGTGCGTGTGTAGACCATGCGAACAGGGCGTCCCAGCCGCCAGGCCGCAATAGCCAGAAATGGATGAGTCGAGAGATCCAGTTTGGAGCCAAAGCCTCCACCGACTGCGGTGGGCATTACGCGGATCTGTTCCGGTGCAACGTTCAGAATGGCGGCGATTTCGTCGCGATTCATATAAGGCGCCTGGGTGCAGACTTCGATCTCAAGACGGTCTTCGACCCGGCGCGCCATTCCGGCTTCCGGTTCGATGTAGGCGTGTTCGATGTAGCCGGTCGAGAAGTCGCCCTCGACCACTGCAGCAGCCTCGCTAAAACCGGTGTCGATATCTCCACAGCGCACTTTACCGCGCGCCATGAGGTTGCCAGGCCGGCTTGCGTGGAGTTGGGGGGCCGATTCCGCCATAGCTTCGTTTGGTGTCAGAGTGTGAGGCAATTCCTGCCATTCAACGGGGAAGTCTGCGAGATCGAGCGCTTCGATTGCCGCAGGCGTACCGACAACGGCGGCAACAGCCTCGCTCCGGAACCGGGTTTCGCCCTCGGCAAATACCGGTTGGTCTGCAAAGGGCGGGATTACGCCAAAAAGATTGCGCCCGGGGATATCATCCGCGGTCAGCACGGCTTCTACACCCGGATGCGAAGTGACATAGTGCGCCAGATCACCGAGCGTAAAGCTAGCACGATGATACGGCGAGCGGACGACACGGATCAGCAAACTCTCGTCGAGTCCGATGTCTGCGCCAAAGATCTCCGTACCGCGAACCTTGGCCTCGCCATCGACCCGATTGAGGCGGGCGCCGACCGCGGCGCCGGAGTTACTGCGAAGTGGGGCGGTCGCGAAATCCGATGCATCCATCACCGCGCTTATGATCTTCCGGTAACCTGTGCAGCGGCAAAGAACGCCGCCGAGCGCATCCTTGACCTGGTCTTCGCTCGGCTTTGCCGTCTTCTCCAGCAATGCTGCCGCAGACACGATCATGCCGGGCGTGCAGATGCCGCACTGCGCAGCGCCGTGATGCAGCATCGACTGTTGCAGTTTGGATAAGGTGCCGTTCGATGACAGACCCTCAATGGTGGTGACTGAGCGTCCCTGAACCTGTGCCGAAGCCGTCATGCAGGCGCAGACCGGGTCCCCGTCGATCAAGACCGTGCAGGCACCGCAGTCACCCGCGTCACAACCGACTTTTGTGCCGGTTTTACCCAGGCGCTCACGCAACAGCTTGGTCAGACGTTCAGCAGGAGGCGCTTCAACACGTGTTGCTTCTCCGTTGAGCGAAAAACTCAGGTCGATATCTGCACTCATCGTGCTTCGTCCTCTGGTGTCGCTACTTTTTCCAATGCTCTTTTGACCAGTTCTTCAGCGACGTCCATGCGGTACTCCGAAGTTCCACGAACGTCGTTGATCGGCGTCAGACCGATGACATCATCGGCAACGACCCTTGCTGACAGACCTTGTGCAGCTGTCTGTCCGATCAGGCGTTCTTCCAGTCTTTTCAGGCGTTGCGCGACGGGTGAGCAGGAGCCGACAGCAATCCGGGCGTCGATGATCTTTCCATTCTTGTCAGGCACGATAACCACCGCGACCATGGCGATCGAAATCACCAGATAGCGGCGGGCGCCAAGTTTAAGAAATGAGCTTCGGCCCTCTGGCGCGATATCGGGTATGTGCAAGGCACTCACAAGTTCGTCTGAATGCCGGTCCGTTTTGCGAACGCCTGTGATAAAATCGCCGAGTGGCAGACGGCGATTCCCACCCGGATAAGCCAGCTCGATCTCCGCATTCAGCGTCAGCAATGGCGGCACGCCGTCGGCGGCGGGCGAGGCGTTACAGATGTTTCCGGCGAGGGTGCCGCTGTTCTGGATCTGGATCGAACCGACTTCCCGCGCGGCTGCCTTGAGGCCGTCGAATGCGGCGGGCAGCGCTGTTTCAATCACGTCTGTCCATGTGGTCAATCCACCCAGTCGCCAGCCTGTCGCCGTTTTTGAAATGCCTCGGAGTTCAGGAATGGCGGTCAGGTCAAGCAGGCTTTCGGAGATCGGCTGATCTCCCTGTGCCGGATAAAAATCGGTCCCGCCGGCCAGAATGCGCCAGGACCCCTGCTCCAGACTCTGCAAAGCGTCGTCGAGACGAGTCGGCCTTGAGAATTCCCCCATACGCTTAACCACCACCCTGATTTTATATGCGTATTTTTATCGTATGTATACCAATGCAGCATTGGTGCAACAACATCGTGACCAAGGTTAGGGTTCGGCGTCAACAAAAAACTGTAAAGCGCGATTGCTGATGGGGATGAGCTTAGCAAGCTCGATTGAGGGCAGGCGGATGGGGGATCCTGGTGTGATGGGATAGAAATGAGATGGTTCCGCAGCTTGTCACCAAAGCCCGGAAATCTCGGTAATTACCATGTCCGTCGAAGGCAGGACTACGCCTCGAGCTAAGTCATATCCTCCTCGTATAAGTGCCCGCGGAACGACCGTAAGTAAAAAATAAAACACCATTTAAGACAAAGTAGGTGAAAAATATCTCGCATAAGGCGTATAATTTCATTTGTAGACTATAATTAACGAGATGACATTTTGTTTGTATAGTAACGGTATCAAAGTGGCGGTGTTGTCCTCAGCCGCTTTGTCTGGAGTTTAAATCTCGGTTTGGACTGCGCGGTGCTTTGGTCTCAATACTTTTGCCCAGGGCGTGGTTAAAGAGGGGCGATGTAACCCTTTTTCGGGTTTCGGCGACGGCATGAACAATATTCGCAAAGAAAGACGAGCCTATATTGCGGTTGCCGCAGGTTTGATCAGTCTGCTGATTTTCATCGGATTTTTTATCCATAGCGCAGAACGGGAACAGCACAGACTGGCAGAGGCTGAATTAAAGGCTGTCGCCAGTGGGATCGGCACGCTAGCTGCTTTCGAGTTGCGGAATTCGTCGACGCCAAATCTGGTCGGCTTGTTGCGGCAACTCGCTCTCGCGGACGAATTACTGCGGATTCGCTTTCAGGACAATGAAACCGATAAGACTTACGAGGTCGTGCGGTCGCGAGATGATCTTTTTCTCGATCCTGACGACCCGCGGCGCGATGTTTCTTATGAGGTCATCTCGCTCCAAATCGACGTTGTCCACGAGGGCAAGCTGCAAGGGCGTCTGGAACTGGAGAAAGCGGTTCTGCCGCCGCCAGATTCGCGCTCATTGGCAGAGCATCTGGTGGTATCCCTCCTGACCTTGGTTGCGGCCTTTGCATCTGCCTTGATAGGTCTAAAGATTTTTGTAGTCGCACGCAGCTCTTCAACGATTGACGCACAGCACCCGCTATCGCCTCTGGAGGCGATTGTGAATCCTTTCCGCGCGCATGATTCGCCCGGTTTTGCCGCCTTAAGGCCCGACCAGGTTGCCGCCGTCGTGCGACAGGCCGGCTTTACGATGCTGGTCAATTTGGCAAACATATCCTTTTTGCTGGGCATTCTCTGGCAGGAGGTTCCTCTTGCGCTGCTGACACCCTGGGCTCTGTTCATTTATCTTTTGGTCCTCTCCGCACTCTGGTCATGGTGGCGAAACCACAAACGCCCGTTGCCGGAGGCCGTGTCCAAGCGCGCTTTACGCAGGATGACTTACCGGGCGGGTGTATTGGGGTTGGCGTGGGGAATTGCGCTTTCGGTCTTCTTCACCGATGCAAGCCCCATAGCGCGCTATATTCTGATTGCAGTCGGGCTTGGCACTGCGGCGGGCGGCACGGCGGCGCTTGCGCCGGTTCCTTCCGCTGCAATCGCCTTTACCAGTGCCATCCTAGTGCCGGGAGCTTTGCGGTTTGCAACGCTTGAAGGCGAGGGCTTTATCACCCTCGCTATTCTTTGCGTGCTTTTCGCCTGTGCCATGGGAGCTTTCCTGAGCCAAGTCTATCACGCCTTCGCGCGCAACGTTCTGGCGCGGCTGGATGAGGCGCGCCATGCCGAAACCATTGCGTTGGTGATGAATACCTATGAGGAGCAGGCCTCAGACTGGTTGTGGGAGACGGACCCTGACGGCCGTTTGCGTTCGGTGCCGCAGCGGATGGACCTGTTGTTCGGAAAAAATATTGGCGGGCTGACGGGCCGTACCTTCCGGGAGCTTGTGGGGCCGTCGGAAGCCAATGTCTGGCACCGGCTGTTCCAACGCCTTGAATCCGGCGAGAGTTTTCGGAGTGAAGTTATAGAAACGCTCGATCACAAGGGGGAACGGCGCTGGATATCGCTTTCCGGGCGATGCCGAACAAACGGCGAGTGGCATGGTGTCGGGTCGGATGTCACCGAGCGTGAAAGAGCTCTAAATTCGATGCGCGAAGCGACGGAGGCAGCAGAAGCGGCGTCGCGGGTGACCTCGGCATTTCTGGCCACCACAAGTCACGAACTGCGCACGCCTTTGAATGCAATCATCGGATTTTCGCAGATGTTGACCATGGGCCACCTCAAACCGGAGAAGGTGAAGGATTACACCCAGACGATAAACAACGCGGGACAGCACCTGCTGCAGATCGTCAACGGTATCCTCGAAATGGCGCAGATTGAGGCTGGCAGCAAGAGGTTGGTCCGTGAAACATTTGATCTGGAAGAGGTCATTGGGGCCTCTGTCGATTTCCTCTCCTTTGAGGCCAGTAAGGCCAAAGTCGAGGTCCGCGTTGCCGCCAATGAAAAGCCGATCCGGATTTTCGCCGACCGGCAGGCTTTGCGTCAGGTGCTTTTGAACATCATCGGGAACGCGGTCAAGTTCACGCCTGAAGGCGGCTCGATCGATATCGCCAGCAGGAAATCGCAGGAACGCATCGAGATAATTGTGACGGATACAGGCATTGGCATCTCGCAACGCCATATCGACCGGGTTTTTCAGCCCTTTGCCCAGGCCGACGACCGTCTGGCACGGCGTTACGAAGGAACCGGCCTCGGTCTGTCCATCGCAAAGGGCTTAATCGAACTTCACGGAGGTAATCTGCAGATAAGCAGCCATGTCGGAGAAGGCACGACTCTCATTATCACATTGCCAGCCAGCTTGCCGGAATAAGGGACGAGTCTCAGAGGAAACGGAAGTTTATTTCCGTGATTCAATCTCCGCCAGGACGCTCTGTTTCTCTTCGGCGCTCAGTATCGGCCAGTCGCGGATCTCGTCGACGTTGCGCAGACAGCCGATGCAGAGGCCCGAGGCGTCGTCCAGCTGGCAGACGCTGATACAGGGGGACGGGATCGTGCGATCAATGCCGCGAAGCCGCGCTTGTTTGCGGCGTTCTCTGCGCGCAGCGCGCTCGGGATCCTGGTTTTCGCTCACTGCTGCGTAACCCTTGCTCATGCGAAGTCGAGGTCAGTGTGTCTGGCTTTAACGCCTGCAGTTTCGACCTTAGCTTCAATCCGCGGTAAACGATCTTAACGGGATCGTGTTCCTCTAACGCCACAGCAGGTTTGCCACGACAGGAAATCCCAATATATCCTTCCTTGCTGAATAGCCAGCCAAAGTCGCGAGAGGCAGTGTATTTATGGTTCGTCGATTACGCCTTTGGAGTGGTTTGTTCCTCATGGCGTTTGTCTTTACCCACTATGCGAACCATGCACTTGGAATCGTCTCGCTGGAATGGATGGAGGCAGGCCGCAAGGTTTTTCTGTCTTTCTGGCGATTTTTGCCGATCAGCGCCTTATTTTATGCCGCGCTGACCCTGCATGTGCTGCTTGCCTTCTGGGCGCTCTATCAGCGCAGGCGGATCAAAATGGCGCCTTGGGAGTTTTGGCAAACACTGCTGGGTTTCGCGATTCCGCCGCTGTTGGTCGCACACATCCTGGGGACGCGCTTTGTTCACGAAGTGTATGGAATTCAGGACAACTACTTCCTTGAACTGCTGATCTTCTTTGTCCTGCGCCCGGATTATGGGATCAGGCAGTTCGTTACGATTGTGGTCGTCTGGGTTCACGGGTGTCTGGGCATGCATTTCTGGCTGCGGCTGAAACCCTGGTATCCACGAATCTTGCCCTTTGCTGCGGCGTTGGCGCTGTTGGTCCCGGTTTTGGGTGCAGTCGGCGTGTTTGTCGCCGGGCAACAGATCGCGGTTCTGGCACAGGATCCCGTATGGCTGAAGGAGGTTCAGGCGACCGTGCGGCTGGCGACCAGAGACCAGGTGGCGCAAGTCGGGATGCTCAACGACATTGTGCTTGGTGTTTTGGGGGCACTCCTGGTTCTGTCTCTATCGGGCCGGGTTATTCGACGTTTCGTGGACCGGCTGCGTGGTTTGGTGCATCTGACCTATCCCGATGGCCGGCGCGTGGCTGTGGTCCAGGGAACAACGATATTGGAAGCGAGCCGTGGCGCCGGTATCGGACACGCGTCCGTTTGCGGTGGCCGGGGACGCTGTTCCACCTGCCGAGTCCGTATCGGCGCGGGTTTAGAGGTCTTGCCGCCACCGAGCCCTGACGAACAACGTGTCCTGGAGCGTGTCGGCGCCCCACCCAACCAGCGCCTTGCCTGCCAGACGCGGCCGCAGGCCGATCTTGAAGTCACGCCTGTGCTGCCGCCCAGCATCAGCCCGCGTCAGGCTGAAGGCGGGGCTGATTATCTGCAGGGACAGGAACGGGAAATCGCTATTCTCTTTGCGGACCTTCGTGGCTTCACGACCCTGGCCGAACATAAACTGCCTTACGATGTTGTGTTCATCCTGAACCGGTATTTTGCAGCCATGGGCGCTGCGGTTGAGGCTTCCGGCGGACGCTTGGACAAGTTCATTGGCGACGGTGTGATGGCGTTGTTCGGCATTGAGGGTGGGCCGCAAGCGGGCAGCCGCAATGCATTGGCTGCCGCCCGCGCCATGGCAGAGCGCCTGGAGGATTTGAACCGTGCCCTTGCCAATGATCTCGACACGCCGCTTCGGATCGGGATCGGGATACATGTCGGGCCGGTCATTGTCGGAGAGATGGGTTATGGTTCGGCGACCTCCGTGACGGCGATCGGCGATGCGGTCAATACCGCCAGCCGGCTGGAGGCCATGACCAAGGATTTCGCTGCGCAGCTTGTGATCTCAGATCCGGTGGCCGAACTGGCCAATCTGGATACGACGGCTTTTACCAGCCAGAATATCGAGGTTCGGGGCCGTGAAGGCGGGTTGATGGTCAGGGTCATAAAGGAGGCGAAGGACCTCACACATCCTGAAAAACCGAGTAACGAAAAGGCCGCGAAGAGGAATGCTGAACAACTCGGTTAGGGCGTGTCGCGTTTGATCGTACTTTTCGCTCCTTTGAATACACTCGCTGCCCCAATCTCTGCCCCGGCTCTGCCGTCCTCTTTCCGGTTGGGCGTGACAGGCGCTAATGCGCGGCCTTAAAGGCTGTGACGGCTTCTTGGAGTTCCAGATATTCGACGCATTCTGTTCCACAGGCTGTTTTCAGGACGTTCAGGCGTTGCTCGGCACGGGGAAGATCCGACATTTCAAGATAAAGCTCGCCAAGATATTCGTTGGCGCCGAGATGTTTCGGGTCCAGCTCAAGAGCTTGGTTGTAATTGCGCAGGGCTGCATCCCAGTCACCAAGTTTCCGGAGGCTGAAACCCATGAGGCTGAAAGCGTCGGGGTTACGTGGGTCTGTCGCGATCACCTTTTTCAGAAGGGGAACTGCCGAGGCGTAGCTGCCCAGATCGATCAGCTTAATGGCTTTTGCCAATTCGGAGCGTTCACCTGTCGCAGTGTCACTCTCGTAGCCGCCGACGGGCCCAGCGGCAGGTGCCTGCGATATGGATAGAGAGAAAACGACGAGAGCCGCTGCAATTGCGATGAGACTGGCTTTGCGAGTCATGTGAGGCCCTGGAATTATCGTGGTAGCGCTCATTTTGGTCAGTTCCCGCTTTGTGCCTTCAGGTTCTCGACCACCTCGAGATTCTCGGCGTCGATAATCCTGCGCACAAGTTCGTAGCTGAAACCCTTTCTTCCAAGTGCCGCCATGTCCCGATCCCGTTTTTCCGCGCGCTGTTCCTCGTTGCGATAGGGGCCGAGCCGTCGCTTTCTTGCATAAACGATGGCGGCCGCGACTTCTGGGTCGGCAGTGTCGTCTCTAAGCCCGGAGAATGCAGCGTCTATATGGTTCGCAGCGACACCCTTGGCAGCCAGGTCGGCACGAATTCCGCGTGCTGACGTGCCGCGCCGGTGAAGGCTGCGCGCACGGGTTTCTGCATAGTTCCGGTCATCCAGCAGGCCATTGCGGGTCAGCTTATCCAGGATCGCGTCAATGTGCTTGGCACCTTCCTCCCGGTCCGTGCCATGCGCGCGGGCAGAGCGTTCGACGCGCATCATCAGCAAGCGAGCCAGGTGTGCCCGCGAAGTCGCGTAGCGGTCCAGGTGGTACAACGCAGCATTTTCCAGGTACCGCGCAGTCGCCTTTTTGGGACCTTTTCTTCGGCGGTCGCCCTGTTTTTGCCCGCTATCGGGTTCGTATTCTTCAGTCATAGGATTTTAGAATGCCACGAGAAACGCCTGTGTTCACTGATAATGCGTTATGTGACTTATGCTCCTATAAATCGCCGGTTATACCCTTGGATAGCGGCCTTTTGCAGATGATTCGTAAACATATTTAAACCGTATGTGTGCACTGTGACTTTCCGACGTTACGTCGTTTACAAATGCGATTGTAGCTTTGGGTGAAACAGGTGTTGCGATCGACACAACTGCGAATTGTTCTAAGTAATAGACCTCATTTTTTAATCACATTGGCCTGGATACACTTCAGGCACAGAAAAGACGAAGTGAATTAGGGATGCAGTTCTCCTAGATGCACGCGACATGACAGCAACTGACAGAAAATTAGTAGACACGCAGGTTTATGCATTCTTTGCTGCGGTCCTTGTTGTTTTGATGCTGCTCTTCGGCTTCTTCATTGACAGTGCTGATAGTGAGCAGCGGCGCCTTGTGCAGGTCGAGATGTCCCTGGTGGCTCGCGAAGCTGCGCATATAGCGGTGCCTCAACTGCGCGCGAACAACACCGACGTTCTGCAAAGCAGCCTGGATGAAATCCTGGCCCACCATGACGTTTCTTATCTTGCTGTGTTGGACATGCGCTCCGGCCTGACCATCAGCGCACCGGCAGGGGCAAAAGCAACAGGAGCGTCGAGCGACAGGATGTCTATCACTCTTCCCCTTCAGTCGGGTGATCAACGGCTGGGGACTCTCGTACTTGAGAAGGACCTGATGAAGTCCTCTGAGGCGCAGTCTGTCGGTAAGCACCTTGCGTTATCGCTCGGGGCCTTGTCGGCTTTGATTGCTGCGGCCTGGGCGGGGCTCAGATTCTTTGTGATCACGCGACGGTCCAAAGACGTCAATCATGCCCGGCCCTTTTCGACGCTTGCTGCGATTACCAGTCCGTTTCTTGAGCGGGACCATCCGGATTTTGCAGCGCTCAGGCCGGATCAGGTTGCTGCGATTGTGCGGCAATCCGGGTTCACTATGGCGCTGGTTCTGTCGAATGGCGCATTCCTGGTGAGTTCTATCTGGTCACAGGTTCCACAGTGGATTCTCATCACGTGGGTCGGGGTCGTGGGGAGTTTAGCGATTGCCAGTCTGCGCGTCTGGCTGCGGAACCGTCACCGTCCTTTGCCCGCAGAGGTCTCCAGGGCGACCTTGCGCCGGATCACCTATCAGGCAGGCCTTCTGGGCTTGGCCTGGGGTATTGCGCTCTCGGTGTTCTTTGCCAGTGTCGATACAAACAGCCGTTTTGTACTGATTGCACTGGGACTGGGAATGGCGGCGGGCGGGACAGCGACCCTGGCGTCCGTACCTTCCGCCGCTTTGGCCTTTACGAGCGCGATTCTGATCCCGGCGTTGCTCCGGTTTGCCACACTGGAAGGAGACGGCTTCGCAACCCTGGCCATTCTCTGCATTCTTTTTGCAGGTTCGATGAGCGCCTTTCTGGCGCAGGCCTACCACAGCTTCGCCCGCAACGTCCTGGCGCGGCAGGCACAGGCACGTCAGGCTGAGACAATTGCCCTGGTGCTCAATACCTATGAGGAACAAGCGTCGGACTGGCTCTGGGAAACGGACGACAAGCAACGTTTTGTGTCACCGCCCGAGCGCATGGAGCATCTGTTCGGTCATAAACCCGGCACACTCGCAAATTTGAAACTGACTGCGATTTCGCCGGATAGCCAACGCGAGGGCTGGCCGCAGCTTATGCATGCTTTTTCGAACCAGGAAAATTTTCGCAGTCTGGTTATCAGGACCGTTGATCTTGACGGTCAGGATCGTTGGATTTCGCTTTCGGGGCGGAAGCAGGAGGAGGGCGGATGGCACGGCGTCGGGTCAGATGTCACGATCCGGGAGACGGCCCTTATCCAGCTGCGCGACGCCATGGAGGAGGCGAAATCGGCGTCCCGCGCCACGACGGCATTCCTGGCGGCAACCAGTCATGAATTGAGAACGCCATTGAACGCCATCATCGGCTTTTCGCAGCTTTTGGAGAGCGTTGAAGTGCCTCCTGAGAAAACCAAAGACTATCTGCAAACGATCAGTGGCGCCGGCACGCATCTCCTAAATATCGTAAACGGTATCCTCGAAATGGCCCAGATAGAGGCTGGCCAGAAGACCCTGCGCTGTGAGGAGATCGATGTCGTGAACGTAATCCAGGAAGCCATCGAGTTTCTGTCATTACAGTCGGAAACCGCCGGTACGAATCTTAGATTTACGCATCCGAAAATAGCCGCGACGGTAACGGCTGATCCACAAGCCCTGCGGCAGGTCCTGCTCAACGTCATCGGCAATGCCCTGAAGTTTACGCCAGCGGGTGGTGTCGTTGATATCGAAGTTGTCATAGAGGATGAAGAGACTGTGGTGGTCATTTCCGATACAGGCATCGGAATCGCCAAAGAGGACGTGAAGCGGGTTCTTCAGCCTTTTGCGCAGGTCGATGACCGGCTGGAGCGGCGTTATGACGGAACTGGTCTTGGACTTCCAATCGCCAAAGGTCTGATCGATATACATAACGGCAGCTTCTCGATTGAGAGCCACCCGGGTGAAGGGACCAGGGTTCGCATCGGACTGCCGCGTTCCGCCGAGATGCCCCGGCAGATTGCTCAGTCCGGCTGACACCCTTTGGACGCTGCAGGTTTTGCTATGGCCCATGTTTGCTGTTTTGGGGACCGTCTCTTTGTTTTGAAAGAACGGATCTCTTGCAAGCTGCGTCTCTGAGGACTATTTCATCCGATATGCAATCTTCTCCGACGACCAAGCCTTTGTCGCCCCGCAAGATGGGTGTGATCAACGGGCGCGGACTCTGGACGCTCTACGTCAAGGAAGTCCGCCGCTTCATGAATGTTTTCTCCCAGACGCTTCTGGCGCCGATGGTGACGACCCTGCTGTTTCTCGCGGTCTTCGCCCTCGCGCTGGGTGGCGGCGGACGCCAGGTGGGGGGCGTGGACTACATCCTGTTCCTCGGGCCGGGTCTGATCATGATGTCCATGGTTCAGAACGCCTTCGCGAACACTTCCTCCTCAATCCTGATTGCCAAGGTGCAGGGCAATATCGTCGATCTGCTGATGCCGCCGCTCTCGCCTGCAGAACTGGTGATCGGAGTTGCCGGTGGTGGTGTGACGCGTGGGGTCATGGTGGGATTCGTGGTCGCACTCGGGATGTCGATCTTCGTGCCTCTGTCGATCCATAATGCCGGTTTCATTCTCTGGCACGCGATCAACGCGTCGCTGATGCTTGCGCTTCTGGGCTTGATCGGTGGGATCTGGGCTGAAAAGTTCGATCACATCGCGGCGGTGACCAACTTCATCATTACCCCTTTTTCCTTCCTCTCGGGCACCTTCTATTCGATTGAACGCTTGCCTGAGAACTGGCGCTTTATTGCGGACTTCAACCCCTTTTTCTACATGATCGACGGGTTCCGCTACGGCTTTATCGGTCATGCGGATTCTTCGCTGGCCGTGGGTTTCTTTCTGGTTCTTATCGTTAACATAGGTCTCGGGTTTACGGCTCACCGCATGATTTCGACGGGATACCGCCTTAAGGCATGATGGTGTCTTGAGGGTTCTGGCGCCTTAGTAGAAGCGGAAAAAACATGAGCTTAGGCGCGACAAAGGAAGTCAGCAAACCAAGAACCATCCGACAGTATGGCGCGATCAACTGGCGTGGCCTTTGGGCGCTCTATTCCCGCAAGGCGGTGCTTCGGTTTCTGCGCTATGGCCTGGAATCAATCGCGGGACCGGTCGCTTCCAGTTGCATCTTCGTTCTGGTTTTTGTGCTGGCGCTGGACGGTGGCACGGCAATGTCACCTGATTTGACCCTGGCGCAGTTCGTTGTGCCCGGAATCGTCATGTTTACGCTGGCGCATGTCGCCTTTGATTCCGCGGCAGTGATGATCATTCACGACAAGCAGGACGGGGTCATCCAGGATGTGCTGATGGCACCTCTGACACCTCTTGAGATTGTCATCGGCTATAGTCTGGGAGCGGCCACCAACGGGTTGCTGACCGGCGGCATATTGTTGGTGATCTTCTCTGTTTTTATCGATCTTCCTTTCATCAACCCGCTTATGGCAATCGGTTTTGCGCTCGGCGGGACGCTACTTTTTGCCATGGTCGGCATGATTGTAGGAATCTGGTCTGAACGCTGGGATCATTTCAGCGCCGCTGAGACCTTTCTCGTCATGCCGTTAGGATTGCTCTCAGGCACTTTCTTTTCTCTTGAGCGCGTGCCGGGCGGGTTTGAATGGTTATTGCTGGGCAATCCCATGTTCCACGCCATAAACGGATTTCGAGCCGCCGTGACCGGTCACAGTGATGCTTCAATATGGTCTGGAGCCCTTCTGATTACCGGCCTGACCGTAATTCTGGCTTTGACGACCTGGCGTCTCTTCGCAGTGGGCTATCGCATAAAGGCCTGAAGTTGTGCCAATCACCGCTGCCTGAAGCGTCAAATCCAAGATTTAATCGAATCTCTACACTTTAGGGTTGAAGCTACACTCAGGCAGGATTGCATCGAGAAGCTGTAGGGGCGCACAAGATTATGTTTTTGCTGAGATTTTCCGGATTTTCATCAGTCTCCGGGCTTGCCGTTCCACTGGGTTTGCGTGCCCGGTTCCTTCCATTTTTGCTTCTTCTCGTTCTCTGCTGGTCTGATGCGGTTCTGGCACGCTCAGTTGACCGACCGTTCGGACAAGGCGTTTTGTGGAAGGTCGAGGGACCGCAGCGCGATATAGCCCCCAACTATGTGTTCGGTACGGTTCATGTCACTGACCGCCGTGTTTTGAACCTGCCGATGGAGGTCAAAAAAGCCTTCGCGCATGCGCGCGCTGCCCTCTTCGAGATCAGACAGAAAAGCAGTGATGCAGCTCTGTCTCGAGACTTTGTACTGCTGGAAGAGGGGCAATCCGTGAGCCAGTATCTGGATGGTGATCAGCTCCGCCGTTTGAGTAAAGCGGCCGAGCTCTATGGCTTCGAGGAGTATGTCCTCTACCGCTTTAAGCCATGGGCTCTCTACAGCATGTTTTCTGTGCCGCCTTCGGAGGCTGCGCGGAAAAAATCCGGTAAAAAGGTTTTGGATAATGCGATGCAAACCCGCGCACGGGACTTTGGAGTGCCGGTGTATGGGCTTGAGACACTCGAAGAACAATTGGCGCTTTTCGAGGGCTCTTCGGATGAAGAGCAGGTTGCTTACCTGGACTCGGTGTTGCGTCAGCTTGACGAGGTCGAAGTCAGCTTTGAAGCCTTTCTGCAGCTTTATTTAGCGCGCGATATTGATGGTATCTTTGATCTTGCGATAGAAAACATGGACGCCGCTGACAGCGAAGCATGGGATTCTTTCCAGGAAGTGTTCCTGGACCAGCGCAACATCAACATGGTCGATCGCATGCAAAGCCATCTGCAGGAAGGCGGCGCCTTCGTTGCCATTGGCGCGTTACATCTGCCCGGCGAACTGGGCGTGTTGAACCTGCTTCAGTCCAAGGGCTACACACTCACACGGGTTTACTGATCCCTACTCGAGCTTGACATGAAGCCCTTAGCGTCCGGCTCATGGCTGGATTGCAGAGCGTCTGGTTGACAGCGACGGGCTTTCGGCGAATATTCACGAGGTATCCGGGTTGGCTTCGGCCGTCCCGGGCATTTTTTTTGGTCGACGTGCAGCCAGAAGGAGGACCTCGTGAGCCAAGCACTCTTGCCAACCTACGCCCGCGCTGACCTCGCCTTCGAAAGAGGTGAGGGCCCTTACCTGTATACGGCTGACGACCGACGATTCCTGGATTTTGCCGCAGGTATTGCCGTCAACGCATTGGGACACAGTCATCCACATCTGGTCGAGGCGCTGACCAGGCAAGGCGCGAAGCTGTGGCATGTTTCCAATCTCTATCAGATTCCCGATGGCGCACGCCTGGCCGAGCGCCTTGTCGAGAACAGCTTTGCGGATCGGGTGTTTTTCTCGAACTCCGGGGCCGAGGCGATGGAAGGTGCGCTGAAACTTGCGCGCAAGTATCACCACGCCAAGGGAAATCCGGAGCGTTTCCGGGTCATCACCTGCAGCAGTGCGTTTCACGGCCGGACCATGACGACGCTCTCGGCAGCGGGCAATCCCAAGTACCTGGAGGGTTTCGGACCGGAGCCCGAGGGTTTCGACCATGTGGCCTTCGGCAATATGAACGAGTTGCGGGCGGCTATTACGCCTGAGACAGCCGCAATTCTGGTTGAACCGGTGCAGGGTGAAGGCGGTATCCGGCCGGCTTCGGTGGAATACCTGCGTGCCCTGCGCGAAGTCTGCGACGAATATGGCCTTTTGCTGATCTTCGACGAGATCCAGTGTGGCATGGGGCGGACCGGTAAGCTCTTTGCTCATGAGTGGGCAGGGATTGCTCCGGACGTCATGGCGCTGGCTAAAGGCATTGGTGGCGGCTTTCCGCTCGGCGCCTTCCTGGCGACCGAGGAGGCTGCCTCAGGCATGCAGCCCGGATCCCACGGCAGCACTTACGGTGGCAACCCTCTGGCCATGGCGGTCGGTAACGCCGTGCTGGATGTCATGCTGGATGAGGATTTTCTGGTCCATGTTCAGCGCATCGGTGATCTGCTGAAGTCACGGCTGGAGGCTCTTGTTGCAGCCAATCCGCATGTCTTTGAAGAAGTGCGCGGGACCGGCCTGATTCTTGGCCTGAAAGCAGTGCCAACCAATGGCGAGGTTATTGCCGCCCTGCGTGACCAGGGACTCTTGACCGTCGGGGCCGCGGAAAACGTTATTCGTATTCTGCCGCCTCTGATCATAGACGAGACTCATGTCGATGAAGCCCTACAGGCTCTCGAGAAGGTCTGTACAAACTGGCCTAACCAGGCTTCGGATGGGACGTCATGACATCGCCCAAACACTTCCTTGATCTCGATCGCTTCAGTGGCGACGAGCTCCACGGTATTCTCGATATCGGTGCAAACCTGAAAAGCGGAGAAGCTCTCAACGGTGAGAGCAAACCGCTGGCCGGCAAGATGCTCGCGATGATTTTCGAAAAACCTTCGACACGGACCCGAGTGTCCTTCGAGGTTGGTATGCGCCAGCTCGGCGGTGACGCGGTGGTGCTGGAGCCAAGCGGAACGCAGCTTGGCCGTGGGGAGTCCGTGGCGGACACGGCACGAGTTCTCTCGCGCTATGTCGATGCCATCATGATTCGCACGACGCGTGAGGAAATTCTGCTGGAAATGGCGGAATATGCGACGGTTCCGGTGATCAACGGCCTGACTGATCGCACGCACCCCTGTCAGCTCATGGCGGACGTCATGACCCTCCAGGAGCATCGCGGCGACATCAAAGGCAAGGTCATTACCTGGTCCGGCGACGGCAATAACATGGCGACTTCCTGGATTCACGCGGCGACGCGTTTCGGGTTTGAGCTGCGTCTGGCCTGTCCGGAAATCCTCTCGCCACCACAGGACGTATTGGACTGGGCGGCGCGCGAAGGTGGCAAGATCGTTGTCACGCCGGATGTTGACGCGGCGGTGGCGGGATCGGATTGCGTGGTCACTGATACCTGGGTCTCTATGGGTGACGATGATGGCACGACACGCCATAATGTCCTGCGAGGCTATCAGGTTGATGATCGTCTGATGTCTTTGGCCAAGCCGGACGCTGTCTTCATGCACTGTCTGCCGGCCCATCGCGGTGACGAGGTGACAGCGTCTGTGATTGACGGACCACAGTCGGTGATCTGGGATGAAGCGGAAAACCGCCTTCATGCGCAAAAGGGAATTCTCTACTGGTGTTTGGCAAAATGAGCCCTGACACGGGTTCCGGCGCGGAGCCCGGAGACAGCCCGACCCTAGACGATCTGGTTCAGCCCTTCATGCTTGAGACCTCTGGCATTCGTGGCCGCCTGGTGAAGCTCGGCGAAAGCCTCGATACGATCCTCGGCAGACATGAGTATCCGGAACCGGTTGCTACCGCTCTCGGGGAGCTGTTGCTGCTGGCCTCGGTGCTTTCCAGCATGCTGAAGTTTAGCGGCGTCTTCACCTTGCAGGTCAAGGGCGATGGAGCCGTCAGCATCATGGTCGCTGATATCACTTCGGAAGGGGACTTGCGCGGTTACGCCGGCTTCGATGCTGACAAGCTCGCTGCGCTCGAAGCTGCACGATCTGGAGACGCGGAGCGTTTCAGCGTTTCGGAGTTGTTGGGCAAAGGTTATCTGGCTTTCACGGTGGATCAGCGCGCGGATACTGATCGCTATCAGGGCATCGTCGAGTTGGACGGTGAAAGTTTAGCCGATTGTCTGCTGCACTATTTCCGCCAGTCTGAGCAGATTCAAACCGGCTTGCTGGTCTCGGTCGGCCGGGACGGGGAAGGACACTGGCGCGGCGGCGGTCTGGGGCTCCAGCATCTGCCGGATGAAGCCAAGGCCAGCGGACAGAACGAAGATCTGCGTGAGGAAGACTGGCGCCGTTCCATGATCTTGCAGGCTAGCTGCACCGAGACCGAGCTACTCGACGTTTCGCTGCCTGCAAACGACCTGCTGTTCCGCCTGTTCCACGAAGAGGGCGTTCGTGTCTTCGAGCGCCGGGCAATTGCCTTTGGATGCCGGTGCTCAAGCAGTCGGTTGGAAGCCGTTCTCGCGCAGATGCCGCGTGAAGAGGTCGAGACACTGAAGGTGGACGGTGTGGTTGTTGCGACCTGCGAGTTCTGCAGCACTGACTATCGCTACGATGATGCCGCACTGGACCGTCTTTACAAGTAACCTGTGTCGTTCCTGCCCAAGCCTCCGGCGTTGCAGACATTTCCATCCAGCAGTCTAGCGCTGTATTTTCAACGGAATTTGCTGCTATAAGCCTGTCATCACTCCAATCGTTTCGAGAGGACTCGGGAATATGCGTTTTGCTTTGCGTGGTACGGCTCGTCTGGCCGTGATGCTATTGTTTGGTCTGGTTGTGGCTGCCTGTGAGACACCGCCGGCCCAGAACAACTTCGCGGAAATTACCTTCCGCCACCTGCCCGAGATCAAATTGAACGTCGGTGAGGTTGTCTACCAGTCCGAATATCAGGCGCCCAAGACCTTGCCGAACGTGGATCACGTTTTTCCGGTTCCGCCAGAGCGTGCGATGAAAAACTGGGTGGATGATCGTCTCCGGGCCGTAGGTCCGGCGAACAAAGTCGTATTTATTCTCAAAGACGCCTCGGTGACCGAGGAAAGGCTCGAGACCAAAGGCGGAGTCACGGGGGCTTTCACGACGGAGCAGACGGAACGCTATACCGCCCGCATGGCCGTTGAGATGAATATTGTCGACGACTTCGGCAACAGGCTGTCGACCTTGAATGCTCGCACAGAGCGCTCCACTACGACGGCGGAAGACTTATCGCTGCGGGAACGTGAGCAAGTCTGGTTCCAATTGACCGAAGATGTCATGCGTGACCTGGACCAGCAGCTCGAACCGACAATTCGGAAAGTCTTTTTCCCTTATCTGACTCTCTAAAGGGACGCCCGGCAAGGTCGGGTCACAAATTGCGATTTGCCATCATATGACCCGCTAAAAAAGGGGGGGCTGAGCTCTTCGGAGACTCCCTGCCTTTAGGTGTGTCTGCCACGCGCAGGTGCAATCCTGCTCTATGCGTGCGTGCGGTCTACTTTGTGCGCGACAGGACAATCGTTTCTACTTACCGGGGCGTAATCTAGAAATACTTCATTGTTTCGCGATTGCTCATCACGAGCACGCGTGCACACGTATTTGGTGCTTTCTGATTGAAGGTGATGTGAAGCGGTCAAGAGATCGAGAAGTAATAATAGTTATTTTGTCATTCAAAAAAACATCTTTTAAAAACTTGAATTATATAATTTTTTAAAAAACTAAGAGCATTTTTATTTTTATTTTGTTTTACATGGAAGTAACAATAGACTTAAAACATTCAAAATAAAAAATATTACAGTAACAATCGATTGTGAGCGGAGATTATAAATAAAATTACAGAAGTTAACTTGATTTATAGTTTTTCAATTCTTATTGTGGAGGTATCTCGGAAGGCATGACTGTGTACGAATGGTTGTGCTGTAGCTAAAAAATCAGAGGAATTCATGAAAGCGTTATTTATCGGCTTATCGGCTTTAGCCCTCTTCGGGTTCGCCGGTTCTGCTCAGGCACAATTCTATCTTGGCGCGCAAGGTGGCGTCTCAATCCAGGATGAAGGAGACGCAGAAGAAGGCAACGTTGATGGCGAAATCGACTTCTCGGAAGGCTTTGCGATCGGAGCCGTAGGGGGATATCGCTTCGGACTCAACGATAACCTTTCCCTCGATGTCGAGGGTGAGGTCACGTATCGCGACAATGACGTAGATGATATCACGGTTTCTGGCGTCGATCTCGACGCAGATGGGGATCTGACCTCATTCGCTTTCATGGCGAACGGTTGGTTGAATTGGCACGTAGGATCCGGCTTTTCACCTTATGTCGGTGGCGGAGTTGGCGTTCTTCATGTTGAGCTCGAAGATCTGGATGTTGTTGGTCTCAATCTCGATGATGATAGCGATACGGTTATTGCGGGACAGCTTGGTGCCGGCGTGGCCTATGCGGTTACGGAAAACGTTGAGCTTTCACTCGACTATCGGTTTTTAATCGCTGACGACGCCGACTTTAACGGTACTGAGACAGAGATTGAGAATCATTCGGTTCTGCTCGGATTCAAGTACCTCTTTTAAAGGGGATCGTATTCCGAAGTGTAAAACGGAGTTCAGAACTCTCGTTTGAGGTCTGGGCTCAGTTTTTAGACCTTCGTTCCCGCTGGCCTCGCACTAGAGGAATTGGGCACGGATCTATTGGACTTCTCGTTCAACAGATCCGTGCCCGAAGTATTTCAGGGTGTTGTTGGGCTGTGCGCTCATACGGGCTATGGTCTACCGTCTGGATTAACTCCCGACTGCCCAGTCCGCCAGCTTCTTCATGAAAGCTTCGCACTGCTCGACCTGTGCGATATCGATGAATTCGTTCGGCTGGTGCGCCTGGTCGATTGAACCTGGACCGCACATAACAGTCGAAATACCAATTTCCTGAAACAAACCGCCTTCCGTGGCGAAGGAGACGACTTCACTGGCGTTGAGGCCGGTCAGCAGACGCACGAGCTGCTCGGCAGCGCCGTCGTCTTCGGGCATGAGGGCAGGCACGCTGGAGCGGAGTTTCGTCTCGATCCGGGCATCGGGCGCAAACTCGCGCAGTTTTGGCAAAACGGTTTCTGCGACAAAATCTTCGTAACTGGCCAGAATCGCGGCCGGGTCATCGCCCGGCAGAGTTCGGTGTTCCCAGAAGAAATTGCAGTTCTGTGCAATAATGTTCTGGGCGGTCCCGCCGTTGATCACACCAACGTTGAAGGTGGTGTACGGCGGCTCGTAGCCTGAATCCGGCACGGCATTGGCACGTTTGGCTTCGGCCATCTTCCGGATGAAATCGATCAGCATGGAGGCTGCGAAGATCGCATTGCCGCCGCGGTGCGGTTGACTCGAATGCGCCGCTTGCCCTGTGATCTGAGTTTCGTAGACCGCGATCCCCTTGTGACCATTGACGATCCGCATGGATGTAGGCTCGCCGATGATCACCATTGCGGGGCGCGGCAGGTTGGCTTTGAGATCGGCAATCAGACTACGGACACCCAGGCACCCGACTTCCTCGTCGTAGGAAAGCGCCAGATGGATCGGTTTTTTGAGCGACCGGGACAGAAAGTCGGGGACTAGTGCGAGGGCTGCCGCGCTGAAGGACTTCATGTCGGAGGTGCCGCGCCCAAAAAGCTGCCCGTCTTTCTCGACCACGGTAAAGGGATCGCTGGCCCATTCCTGTCCGGCAACCGGCACTACGTCGGTATGTCCGGAAAGGACGACACCACCCTCGATTTCCGGACCAATCGTTGCGAAGAGATTCGCCTTGCTGCCGTCTTCGTTGCTGGTCCGTCGGGTGGCGACCCCGTAGCTCTGCAGATAATCATCAACAAAATCGATCAGGGCGATGTTCGAGAGCGCGGAAGTGGTATCGAACGCGATCAGGCGATCGATCATTTCGCGCGTGGTGAAGGTTTCTCGTGCCATGATTTGACCTATTGCAATGAGTTGAGGAATTATCCCCGCCAGAACGCCGGGGTGAGAAGGACCAATACGGTAAAGAGTTCCAGACGTCCGAGCAGCATTCCTGCGCTCATCAGCCATTTTGCGCCGTCGGGAAGCGGCGCAAAGGTGCCTGAGGGCCCGATAACTTCACCAAAGCCGGGGCCGACATTGGCGATCGCGGTTGCTGCGCCCGACATGGCGGTGATGTAGTCGAGGCCGAACATCGACAAGCCGATGGCCAGCAGCGCAAAGCTGACGGCGAAGAGGAAAAAGAAACCCATGACGGATTCTGCGACACCTTCAGCAAGGGGCTTCCTGTTGTAGTAGGGGAAGAAGATGCCATGCGGCTGCATCAGACGGTGCAGCTGCGTCTTTGCGGTCGCGTAGAGCACCTGGAAACGGAAAATCTTGATCCCACAGGTGGTTGAACCGGCGCAGCCACCAATGCACATCAGCATGAAGAAGAGAATGACAACGAACCCGCCCCATTGTCCGAAATCGGCGGTCGAATAACCTGTGCCCGTGATGATCGAGATCACGTTAAAGGTGCTGTAGCGCAGGGCTGCCGGAATATCCATGATGCCCTGGGCAACGACCCAGGCTGCTGTGGCCAGGATCGCCAGCACGACCAGGGCAATCAGACCGCGCACCTGACTGTCGTTGATCAGGGAGCGGAAGTTCCCGCGTACGGCACGCAAGTAGAGTACGAAGGGCAGGCTGCCCAAGATCATGAAGAGGCTAATCGACCAGTCGACCGCACTGCTGTCGAACTGCCCGACCGAGGCGTCGTAGGTCGAAAAGCCGCCGGTGGCGATTGAGGTCATGGCGTGCGCAATGGCGTCGAAGCCCGAAAGGCCCAGGCTCCAGAGCAGAATGGCGGCAAAGACTGTGAGCGAAACGTAGACAATCGAGATTTCCGCGGCGATCTGGGCCGCCTTGGGCAGAACCTTATCCGTATCGAAGGCTTCCACACGGAACATCTGCATACCACCGACCTGCAGGATCGGCAGGATCGCGACCGCCATGACAATGATACCGATACCGCCTAGCCACTGAAGGATCGAGCGCCAGAGAAGAATGCCCGGCGGCGCGTTATCGAGACCGACGATGACCGTTGAGCCGGTCGTCGTGACACCGGACATGGATTCGAAGAAAGCGTCGGTGAAACTCATGTTGAGTTCGCTGAACGCAAAGGGCAGCGCGCCGACTGTCGCAATCATCAACCAGGAGAGGTTGGTCATCACGAAAGCCTGCCGCAGGGTAAAGGTCAGCAAACCCGAGCGGGTTGTGAGCACCATGGAAACGCTAAGGAAGAGCGCGATGCCGGAAGAGGCTGCGAAGACCTGCCAGTCGGAATGGCCTGAGGCAGCATCGACGACCGCCGGAATCATCATGGCGACGGCCAGAACCGAGAGGAGAATGCCAGCGACGAAAACGACTGGACGTAGCTCCATTAGCAATGGACTCCGGATGCTACCGGGCGAAGGGCTCCAGTCAGCACAAGGCAGCCCGACAGCCATTGCGCTGAAAGGCCGGTTACTTGGTCGTCGGTTGCTGTCATCGTGCGATTCGTCACAGTGGAGCCATTACGCGCATTTGATAACCGAAACTCAAGTGTTTCAGGAAGACCTTGTTTGCGGCGAACCCACCAGTGCCAGAAATTCCCGGCGTGTTGAAGCGTTGCTGCGGAACAATCCTAGCATGCGGCTGGTGACCATGGTCACGCCCGTTTTGTTGACGCCACGGGTTGTCATGCATTGATGGGCTGCCTCAATCACGACCGCAACCCCCTTGGGTTTCAGGACATCGTTGATGGAGTTGGCAATCTGGGCGGTCATCTTTTCCTGAATTTGCAGACGACGAGCATAGGCTTCGACGATACGCGCCAGTTTGCTGATTCCAACGACCCGGTTGTCGGGCATGTAGGCAACGTGTGCCTTACCGATGATTGGCGCCATATGATGCTCGCAGTGTGAGACGAAGCTGATATCGCGCAGCAGTACGATCTCGTCATAGCCTTCGACTTCCTCGAAAGTTCTCTGCAGGACTTCATCGGGATCGACGTCGTACCCGCCGAAAAACTCATCGTAGGACCGCACAACGCGGTCGGGCGTTGCCAGAAGGCCCTCGCGGTTCGGGTCATCACCGGCCCAGCGCAAAAGAGTTTTTACGGCTTCCAGTGCTTCGTCGCGCGATGGCTTGTCTGTTGAAGTCTGTCCGGACTGACTGGACGCTAATGATGAAGGGTCTGTGTTCACGTTCGAAGCTCCATGTTGCTGCGGATCTCTCTTGCAGTGGTTCGGCAATGAAGTGGATGCAAGTCCGCAACAGGCAAGGGGGTGGATGCAAAGAGTTAGCCGGTGTTGGTCCCAGGGTCTGGTGTGTCGCAGATGCTGCCGGTAGAGCGCAAATTTCTGCTACGGCGGCCTGATGACCGGCGGTCAGTTTAACTGTACGGCTTGATGTGGGCTGTCCAGTGAGAAGGCAGGAACCTCTATATCAAAGCGTTCGCCATTCGCGCACTCCATCTCATAGGAGCCGACCATGATGCCGGAAGGAGTCGAAAGAGGTGTCCCGCTTGCATATTCGTAGGTTTCGCCGGGATTAAGCTGCGGCTGCTCGCCGACGACACCCGCCCCGCGAACCTCCTGGACCCGCCCCAGCGAATCTGTGATGCGCCAATAACGGTTCAAAAGCTGAACGACTTCGTTTCCCGTGTTTTCGATATGCACCTGATAGGCCCAGACGAAGTGGCTGTCGGAAGGCGAGGACTGCTCTTCCAGATAGACTGGTTTGACCGTGACGCGGATGCCGCGTGTTGTCGCGGAATACATGGTCTGTGGAACTCCTTACCTGGCTGTCACACCTGCAGGCCCTTTCGGTCCTGCCAGGGTCTGACGTTTTTCTCCAAGTGAAAGAAAAATCATCGGACTCTGTCGCATGTGAATTCGATCTAGCAGCTTGGCGGACCTTAGTATATCGCGACTTACGATCAAGCAAAATAAGAACGGCGCCGCTTGCGCGACGCCGTTCTCTTGAATCCACCCGGAAGTTTAGTCCCGGTTTGAGACTCTTTGCCTGGTTACTGGATGATAACTTCAACCCGGCGATTGGCCTGTTCACGGACACCGTCTGCGGTCGGAACGGCAGACTCTGCCTCGCCACGTCCGCCAACCGAGATCGCGTCTGGTGCAACACCCCGGTCAATCAGAGCGGCACGAACCGCATCTGCGCGCTGGAGTGAAAGGTCAATGTTGTACTCTTCAGAGCCTGCACGGTCTGCGTGACCGGTAACCGCAAACTCTGCATCGTCCAGTCCACTGGCCGTTGAGACTGCGTCATCAAGCTTGCTGAAGTCGCCACCGCGAACACTGGAGCTGTCGAAATCGAACAGCAGTACGAAAGGCTTCGGTGCTGCGCTCGAGATGACTGGTGCCGGTGCCGGTGCTGCGGCTGCAGGCGCCGGAGCAGGCTTGGCTTCCAGTTCGGCGAGGGCTGCGTAGAACTCATCACGGCAGGCCGCAATATGGTCCGGCTGGTGGTTTTCTTCCTGCTGCTCAATCCAGCAGTCGAAGCGACCCTGTGCATGAGCTGCCCGCTCGGGCTTGTTCTCACGACCACCGGCATCCAGAGCTGTAACGAGGCGCGCACGTGCGTCAGTCAGCTCACCAACCTTATCGGCCGGCAGGTGCCATGCAGAGATTTCTTCAGGAAGCACGACTTCGCCGCCTGCAGCCCGGAGGCCTTTTTGCGAGAAATAACCAGCGTCCTGCCAGTCATACATTTCGTCGGCTTCGAACAAAGTGATCTGGCGATACTCTTCGGTCAGAGCCTGTGTAAAGGCGGTGCCGCCCGAAGCATTGGCGTTGCGCATATTTTCAATGTCGTATCCAACACCGAAGCCAGCACAGCCGCTTAAGAGGGTTAAAGCGGCGAGAGCGCCAAGTAATTTAGTAGGGAACATATTCACACTCTCCTTAACGGTGGCTCAATATGGCGCACCGAATATAAAACGACGTAATTCTGATCCGGATCTGTACGACTTAGCAATGCGGGTTACTACGGACTTGATATTGATTTGGCGACAGTTTAGGTGCGCCGACTCTTACTGTCAAAACTGTTAGATCACAAATACCCACGCTTGTTTCCGATCCTATCGCGTTACAGTGACAATTTTTTTATTATCCCGACTTCTCTGTGTTCACGTGTGGATATTTCATGATTTTTTTGCGGCGTTCGAGAGGCGGAAGGATTATCAACCATAGCAGGCTGAACTTCAATAACCCTTTCACCCGTCGCCGTTGCGTCCTCGGGGTCATGGGTGACCAGCAGGGTAGGTAAACCCTCGGCACGTGCATGATCAAAGACAAAACGCCGCACGCGCTCACGCAGATGCACGTCCAGCTTGGAAAAGGGCTCGTCCAGAAGCAGAGCGCGGGGTTCGGAGAGTAGCGTCCTCATGAGTGCGACCCGGGCACGCTGCCCTCCGGAGAGAGTTGCCGGGTCGCGGCGCGCAAAGCCTTCCAGGTCGGCTTCTGCAAGCGCTCGCTCGATACGTGCGTTGCGTTCCTGTTTGTCTTTAATCCGCTGAGGCAGTCCAAAGGCAAGGTTCTCACCTACTGAAAGGTGTGGAAACAGCAAATCGTCCTGGAAAAGAATCCCAGCACGGCGCCGTTCGGGCGGGAATCCGGTCATATCCTGACCGTTGATAAATATTTTTCCTGAAGTGTCGAAACTCGGCTCCAAAGTACCGCAAACGTAGGCCAGAATGCTGGATTTTCCCGATCCGCTCGGTCCCATGAGGGTCACAATCTCTCCGCCGGCGACGTCTAGATCGAGCGGCGCGATCAGAGCGCGGCCCGCGATTCCCAGGCTTACACCACGAAGTGCCAGGCTGTTTCGCGATTCGTTTCGCTCATTTGACTGACTCACGCGATTCCTCTCAAGCCGCGCCGATGGCGGTAAAGCAGTGCCGGTATTCCTATGGCCAGGCCGAACGCGATCATTGGCAAGAGCGCCTGAAGTAAGGCAAAAACGCCCGCGACCCGGCGATTCGCGCCGGCCGCCAGGCTGACGGCTTCGGTGGTAAGAGTGACATATCGTCCACCGCCTGCAAACAGGGTCGGGAGATACTGGGCAACGCTGACCGCGAATCCGATTGCCATGGCGTAGAGAATGGGCCTGAGCAGCATCGGCAATTTCACCCGCCAGAAGACCCGGCCTGGGGAAGCGCCAAGGCACAGGGCGCTGCGGACATAGCGTTCGTCCAAATTACGGTATGAGTCCGATAGTGATAGAAACACGTATGGCAGAACGAAGAGCAGGTGCGTCCAGACCAGAGCCCACCAGGTCCCGTCCAGATTCAGGTGCACAGCCAGAACCTGAGTTCCGAAGAGGAAACCGATCTGCGGCACCAAGAGAGGTGCATAGAGCAGCCAGATACCACGTCCATTGCTCGATACACTTTGTCTGCGCTCATTCTCGAGGCAGGCAACGACAAGTGTCGTTGCGATGGCCGCCGCCGCCAGCCCTATGGTCATGGTGTTCAAGCCGGCAGTCAGAATAGAGCTTCCCTGGCGCATCCAGCTTTCCAGTGAAACCACGCTTGGAAGCACATCGGGGTATCGCCAGCGTCTGGCGAAGGACCAGATGGCCATGCCCAGAATGCTCAGAGCTCCCAGTCCACAAACGCTTGAAGCTGCGAGGCCAAATACCGGTGCAAGCGCGCGGCCGCCGTATCCGCGCTGGCCGTCGGTCAGCCAAGACCGTGTGAGGCGGGCGATGATGATTTCGAGGAGTCTCCAACCTCCAATTGCTGCTGCGACGATGCCAAATTGCAGACTGGCACAGGCGGCTGCGACAAACCGCATGCTCAGATCCGGATCGTTGAACCAGCGTAAGACCAGCACGGCGAGCGGTGGCGGCGTTGTCGGGGCGAGAATCAGCGCCATGTCGACGACGGACAATGAGAAGGCGAGAACGGCGTATATAGGCAAACGAATCTGGGGATAAATCGCCGGCAGGACGACTTTTATCCAGGCTGTCACAGGTCCGTATCCGAGCGAACGCGCAATGGCCAGACGGCGGTCCGCATGTGTCTGGTGCAGCGCCGCGAGGGTCATAAGGAAAAGGAACGGCATTTCCTTGATCACGAGCCCCAAAGTCAATGCGAAGCCGTAAGGGTCCTGCACGCTGGCAATATCCGGAGGGGTTGTCCAACCTGTTGCCCAGGGTGAGAAAAGCCGAACCAACCAGCCGCTTGGAGCGATCAAAAAGGCGAGGCCGATAGCGACCGCGACGTGGGGGACGGCCAGCAGAGGCGCGATAAGGCGGCGTAGAGCCTGGAAGGATTTGCGCTCACTGCAGCATGCGACGAAGCCAATGACCAGGACCAGAGACAGGAAGGTCGAGAGGATGCCGGAAGTCAGGGTCAGTCTGAGGGCTGAGCCCAAGCCGGGATAGGCGAAGAGTTCGCGCCAGCCGGCGAGGCTGAACTCATGTCCTCCCAGCGCAGGAAAAATGCCAACCGCAGGCAGCCAGGTGCCGATCAGGCCGGCGACAATCGGCGCCAAAAACAGCAGCATCGTGAAACCAGGCGCGTACCGAAGAATTTCAATTCGCCGAAATCTGCTCACGCGCTTTCACCCGGATACAACAGAACTTGATGGGGCGTAGTCCCGAATATATCGCAATTTTGCTGATTCGTTGACTTGAACCGCCAGATCAGCGGCTGTAACGCTCTTGCCATTCTGCCTCAATCCTGGTCATCCAGGCCGGATGCGGTTCCAGCAAGGTTGCGCCCAGTTCTTCGGGCGTAAGCGTGGCGGCGCCGCGCGGCAGATCATTGAAGCGTTGTTGGTCTGTTTTGGAGAGCTTCGACATCGCCAGAACGGTATCGTCGCCCCACACGGTTTCATTCTGCTTTTCGGCCTGGGCTTCCGGGCTCATCAGGAAGTCGGCAACCACCATGGCCGCGGCTTTGGCAGAGGCATTAAAGGGAATGGCAACAAAGTGCGTGTTGCCGATCGTTCCCTCTTCAAGCACGAAAACCCTTGCGGATCCCGGGAGCAGGTCGGTCGCGATCAGCGAAGAAGCTTCAGACGGATAAAACGAGATGTGGATATCGACCTCGCCGTCATCGAGCAGTTGCCGCTGTGCCGGGCCGTTTGCCGGGAAGAGCTCACCCTTGCGCCACAAGTGGGGGTGCAGGGCATCGAGGTAATCCCAAAGTGGCGCGGTCACTTCGGCGAAACGCTCTTCGCTCGTGAAGGGTTTTTGCAACTCGTCCCGGTCCTGGGCCAATTCAATCAGAACCTGCTTCAGGAAGGTCGAACCAATGAAGTCCGGCGGGGTCGGGTAGGTAAAGCGGCCTGGGTTGGCCTCCGCCCATTTCAGAAAGCCGGGAATGGAGCGCGGTGTCGTCTCGACACGTGCGCTGTCGTAAATGAAGTTGATCTTGGCCATGCCCCAGGGGGCTTCCAGGCCTTCGACCGGAACGGTGAAGTCCACGCGTGTGCTCGGCTTATGCTCGACATCAACCCCTGCGAAATTGGGAAGCGTCTCACTGAAGGGACCATGCAACAGGCCGTTTTCCTTCATGGCCGCGAAATTTTCACCGTTGATCCAGATGAGGTCGATCGAACCACCGTTTGTGCGACCAGCGGCTTTTTCGGCCAGAACCCGGGAAACCGCATCCGCTGTGTCCGAGAGTTTGACGTGGTTCAGGCTGATGCCGTATTCATCCCAGACGCGTTTTCCCACCCAGGCGATGTAGGCATTGATGCGTTCGTCGCCGCCCCAGGCGTTCCAGTAGACCTTTTGGCCTCGCGCCTCGGCCAGTGTGTCATCCCAGTTCTGGCTTTGAGCCTGACTCGCGCCGGCGGCGCCAAGCAGGCAAACAATGCCGACAAAAATCTGACGAATTCCGGATTGAATACTGCTCATTATTGCTTCTTTTCTCTGGCTTCGGGGCGGATTCTCTGGCTTCAGAGTATGAGGCAACCTAGCTTGCGCGCCCGACAATGTCAGTAGTTAGAAATCTACACTCACGCGGCTTTTATCAAAGGTGTTCCGCTTGAATTTAGTATCTCAAGGCTGAGTACAGCCGCAGGTACGCCCTCGGTCCAGTGCCATTGCATCCAACCGGTCCTTCGCTTATACAAAAAGCCGGTCGCGGGCGTAGCTCAATGGTAGAGCAGAAGCTTCCCAAGCTTACGACGAGGGTTCGATTCCCTTCGCCCGCTCCAAGTTCCTGAGATCCTTCAGAATTTCTTGAATGCAGCTGCCTGTTTGTCAGGTCTGTAGAGCGACGGGCGAGCCGCCATCTGATTGTATCAAATCGAGCAGGGTTCCCTTGATCTCTTTATCCGTTTCACCTTTAGCACGCATCTGGATCGTGCTTTTCAGCGCCCTGTTGTTCGGCGTTGCGCAATTCCAACGCTCGGCGGGCGGTATTATCTCGCCGCTACTCACTGAAGAGTTTGATCTGACGCCTACGGCTATCGGCGCAGTCATCGGTACCATGTTTATTGCGACGATGACCATGCAGGTGCCTGCGGGTATCGCACTGGACCGTTACGGCGTACGCAGGGTCGTGCCGCTTATGCTGGCGGTGTCCGGCTTGGGGAGTGTGCTTTTCTCCTTTGCGGAAGATCTCCAGTGGCTTCTGGTGGCGCGCATTCTTTTGGGGGTGGGATTCGCCTCAACGACCGCCGGCGCATACCTGCTCTTTACCCGCTGGTTCCCGCAAGACAGGTTCGCCACTCTGTCCGGGCTCATGGTCGCAATCGGTGGTATCGGTGGATTGATGGGAACCTATCCACTGGCTGAATCCATCGAGGTATTCGGCTGGCGGGCAAACTTCGTTGCCATGGGGCTTTTTATTCTGGTGGTTTCTTTGCTGGGGTTTGTGACCATCCGCGATGCACCACCGGATTATCAGGGGCTGACGACACGCGCCGGTTCGCTTAGGGATACGCTGCTTGGGTACAGGCAAATATTTGGCAAGCGGGATTTTTTCAAAATCCTGTCACTGGGGCTGGTCACCTTTGCGCCGATTACAGCAGTTGCCGGTCTTTGGGGTGGACCCTACTTTCAAGAGATCCATGGCCTGAGCCGAACCCAGGCCGGGATGATCCTATTTGCCCTCTTTTTGTCGACCAGTCTCGCAGGGCTGGTGGTCGGACCGTTGGATCGCCGTTTCGGTACCCGGAAGGGTGTTGTGCTCGTCTGTGCGTTTCTGTCGTTTTGCTGTTTCGCAACACTCGCATCCTGGCATCGGGTACCGTTCGAAGTTGCTGTCCTCTGTTTGGTTCTGATGACTTTCTTTCAGAGCTTTTACCTGCCATTGGCCGCTCATAACCGTTCGCTGTTCGAGGACCACCTTATTGGACGCGCCTCGACACTGCTTACACTGGTGTCGGTGGCGGGTATTCCTCTCCTGCAAAGCGGTTTTGGTGTCGTTCTGGACTTGAGCCTGCGCAACGGTCTGTCGGATGAGCAGGGCTATCGGCTGGGATTTGGCGCGATTTCTGTGGCCTTGCTGGTGGCGTCCGTGATCTACGCGACCGCGAAGGATATCAAGCCGCAAGATGCGCACAAGTAAACAAAGGCGTCTGTAAAGTTAGGCGCAATTATTCGTTTGGTAGAATTCCACCTCAATCCTAATTTTTACGGTGTGGCTCCAAGGTGTTTAATGGGTGTCAAATAAATGACATTCTGTGATATAAAAGAAGCAATGTAAAAAGCGATTGAATGTCACTTTACGAGCTCAAATATCCGATCCATAACGATGTTGTATTGTTATGAAGGAGATTATGATGTTTGAAGTGAAGCGTTTCGCACCCTTGTTCGCGGTACTTGCTCTTGGTGCCGCTGTGTCCGCTTGTGACGAAGTTGCCCGTGAGCAGCAAAGTGAAGCGCCGGCTCAGCTCGAGCAAGTGCCTGACAACCAGCAGTCTCAGGACCCAGCGGTTCCTACGGAATAAGGGACTGAAGTTCAGGTTCTTCTGAGCCCACGCTCTTGAAGTTTCGGGACGTGCAACTCGAGTTTGTCCGGATCATAGATTGCTTCTTTGGGGGCAATTCAAGTCGGGATTAGAGTTGCCCTGGGTAATCTGCCCGCCTTGTGAATCCGCGCTATCTGTTCGAGTTGGGTTGGTTCGCATGTGTTGGCAGGACCGCTGAGAGGTTCTAACGCGGTTGAGTTAGACTCGTTGAGTTAGACCCAAACAGAAGTGACGGCGGCCCTTTGTGGGCCGCCGTCTTTTTGGTTTCTGCTGGCCAAAAGAGCCGAGGTAAAACCTTGACGCCTCTGGCGCAGAGGATAAGTCCGTTATTCTTCCCGCCGGTTTGCAGCCTCTACTGTAGCCGGCCCGTCAGGCCGGGTTACGCACAAGGCGCGCGGGTAAGGTGTGGCTTGCAGCTTATGCAGCGTTGGCTGCAGATCTGCGATCGTTGTTTGCGGCCACGTTTGGCAACACATCCATAACATCCTGGATGAACTGGCTGCGCGCAATTACGGACCATTCCGAATCATATGCACAGTACCAGCCGTGATCTTTTCCGAACGCGCAGAGGAGATATTCGTCATCCTGATCCAGGATTGCGACGACAACCTCGCCGTTGTCGATTTCAACCGGAACACAGGATCCGGCGCGCTGGTCGTCGACCAAGGTATTGCCCGCTTCTACGAGCACATTGATGTCGGCCTTGGTAAACGCGAGATGTCCGATAGGCAGTATCGACACGTATTTTCATCCTCAATTGCCGTTGTTCAGCTCTCACAGTCTCGCAGCAGTTTATGACCAAGACGTAAACAGGCTGACAGTTATATCCGGCACCAGTCTTGAGTGAATATGGTTAACGAATGCACCGGTCTAGTGGCAAACATTGCCAAAAGTCAAGTGCTTACATTCAATTGGGGGAAAGTCAGGCGGAGCCTTCGGGATCAGGGATCCGCTCCACGATATGACCGCGGATCAGGATCAGACTATCGCTTGCAGCCACGATCTCGGGGACGAAGCTTTTGGTGTCAAAAGCCTGAAAATCGCCGGGCTTGAGCGTTTCTTCTCCGATCGCAACCCGGCCCTCGATCACATAGACTTCTTCAATTCCACCTCTGCGTTGAGGTTGTATGCGACCACCGGGAATCATGCGAAGCAGGTAGCTCTGGCGATTGAAATTATCGTCACGGTTGAGCTGTTTTTTATAGACCCTGGGTGCGAGCGCTTCCCACTCACCGTCCTCGGCACGTATAAGCGGAGAGGAAGACTCCTTGATTATCTCGGAGGGCGGATCTTGAGAGACTTCTTTTGGCGTTTCCTCAGGCGCGGCTGAGTTTTGACTGGTCTCATGATCCTGTTTCGCGAGAATGTTTTGCGCGGCTCTTAAAACGGCCTGCACCTTGCGTGCAGCCTGGTCCTTTGAGAGGCTTTCTGCCTCGATCGGTTCTTGGGTGTCTGCGTTCTTCGGCTGGGTAGCGCGCGCCTGCGTGTTGGTATCTTTATGGGGGCTTGGAACGTGCTCAGGACTCGTTTCGATGCTGCTCTCGCCCGCCAGCGCCAATGCCATGTTCTTGGGGTGTGACAGATTCTGGCGTGATGCAGTCGGTTTCGCCGCGGTCGTTCTGCGAGGTGCGCGTTGAGCCGCCTGTCCGCAACGGACCCGGCTCTCGAGGGTGGAGTCCAGCGATATCTGATCCAGGGCCGCCTGAACTTCGCGCTGAGTCTGCAAGTCTAGAAGCGGATCGCTCGTTCCGGCGCCCAACCGCTTTCGAGTAGATTTGATCTCATCCCGCTTTTGACTGACGGTCGGGCTCGTTCCGGCTTTGACGGCAGTTCCTTTGGTTGAGATGCTACTCGGAATATCTGTTCTTCCGGGCTTGCCCGGATGCAGCAGCATGCCGCCGCGCTCCATACCGAATCGGCGCTCCCAGTCCTTCACCGCCGTGCGCAGGGCCGGATTCACACTCAGTTCGTTCTTGAATTGCAGCAGCATGGCACGGCTGAGGGTTCCGAGCACAAACTCCGCTGCCAACATCTGTACTTCTTTGTGATCCATCGAACCCGAATCGAACCTTACGCGACTTAAAACGAAAACCGCATGCAAGCTGTGGCACCCAAGACCCGGTAGGCGGGAAGAAGAAGCTGGTTTATGCGATAAAGCGCGCACACTAACCACTTCCCTGCGAAGGTTCCAGACCAAGCTTTACGATCATCACGGCGATCGAGGTCATGGTCTGTTAAATTGAAGCGGAGCTGGCAGTGAGACTTCGTTTTCTGGCAAGGCGTTAAGTGATGGGTGACCATGATGAATCGCGTGTACGAGAAATCTTAACAAATGACACAGTGGCTCGCGGGACACGAGAGCTTGTGGCCGAATCGCAATCAGAGGCATCGCCGTTGCCGGAGTGTGGTACGCCGCGAATCGGCATCCCGGAGGAACTGAAAATAGGGATGATCGGCCTTCCGGTCCGCAACGAAACGGACGTTTGGTCAACCGAAATTCTGGAGTCAAGGCAGGTCGTAAGGCATATAGGGGCTGATTGTTTATCTGTAGCACTTTAGCGTAGATGCTGATTCGCGCTTTTCACTGAACCGGTGAAAAACGATCTGGCTCTACGAGACAAGCGGGAGCGTACGAATGCCGGGAGCAGAGTCAAAGAATGGCCGCAAAACATTTCGGAAGCTCCTGGTTGCGAATCGAAGCGAAATCGCAATCCGGGTGCTGCGTGCCGCTAGTGAGTTGGGGATCCGCACTGTTGCGGTCTATTCGCACGAAGACCGTTTCGCGCTTCATCGCTTCAAGTCGGACGAAAGCTATCTGATCGGCAAGGGCCGCGAACCGGTTCAGGCCTATCTGGCGATTGATGAAATTCTCCGCGTTGCCAAAGAAGCAAAGGTCGATGCCATCCATCCCGGCTACGGCTTTCTGTCCGAGAACCCCGATTTCGCAGATGCCTGCCAACGCGAGGGCATCACCTTCATCGGTCCATCGCCGGATGTGATGCGCAGTTTCGGCAGTAAGGTCGAGGCGCGGCAGATGGCGGAGGCCGCTGGTGTGCCGGTCATGCCCGCGACCGGTCCTTTGCCCCGTGACAAGGACGAGATCGCTGCGTTGGCCGAACAGGTCGGTTACCCTGTCATGCTGAAGGCCAGTTGGGGTGGCGGTGGCCGCGGTATGCGAATTATCGAAACCGCGGATGAGCTCCATGAGCAGGTGGCCGCAGGTCAGCGCGAAGCCCGTGCCGCCTTCGGGCGGGATGAGGTCTTTCTCGAAAAGCTCGTGCGCCGCGCCCGCCATGTCGAGGTGCAGGTGCTGGGCGACCTGCACGGCAACATCGTCCACCTTTTCGAGCGTGACTGCACCATGCAGCGCCGTAATCAGAAGGTCGTCGAGCGTGCGCCCGCACCCTATTTCGATGAAACGCAGCGCCAGGATCTTTGCCAGTCGGCGGTGAAGCTCGCGCGCTCGGCGGGCTATCAGCTCGCGGGAACGGTCGAGTTCCTCTACGACGTGGATACCGCGAAGACCTACTTTATCGAAGTCAATCCGCGCATTCAGGTCGAGCATACGGTGACGGAGGAGGTCACGGGTGTGGATCTGGTCAAGGCGCAAATCCGTATCGCCCAGGGGGCAGTCATCGGCACGCCGGAGAGCGGCGTGCCGGCGCAGGAGGATATCAAGCTGCGCGGCCACGCCTTGCAGTGCCGGGTAACCACCGAAGACCCTCAAAACAACTTTATTCCCGACTATGGCCGCATCACCAATTATCGCGGTGCCAACGGCTTCGGGATTCGTCTTGACGGCGGTACAGCCTATTCCGGTGCTTTGATTACGCCTTTTTATGATTCGCTGCTGGAAAAGGTCACGGCCTGGGCGCCGACGCCGGAGGAAACCGTCAGTCGTATGGACCGCGCACTCCGCGAGTTCCGGATTCGCGGCGTGGCCACCAATCTCTTCTTTCTTGAGACCCTCATCGGCCACCCGAGCTTCGTCGCCGGTGACTACACGACACGTTTCATCGACCAAACGCCCGAGCTCTTTGAAGTTCATCTGCGCCGCGACCGGGCGACCCGCCTGCTGTCCTTCATCGGTGATGTTCTGATCAATGGCAACCCCGAGGTCGAAGGCCGACCCGCACCGGGACCCATGCCGGAAGCCCAGGTTCCCGCTACAAAAATCCTGGTGACAACCACTGCCGACAATGACCAGGGCCCTCGCGGCAGCCGGGATCTGCTCGAGAAGCTGGGGCCTGAGGGGCTGTCGAAGTGGATGCTCGATCAGAAACAGTTGCTGGTGACGGACACGACGTTCCGTGACGCGCATCAGTCGCTCTTTGCGACCCGCATGCGTAGCCACGATATGCTGACGATTGCCGAGCACTATTCGCGGTCGCTACCCAACCTCTTTTCTTTGGAGTGTTGGGGCGGCGCGACCTTCGACGTCGCAATGCGCTTCCTGAAGGAAGATCCCTGGGAGCGCCTGACGGAATTGCGCGAGCGGATTCCGAACATTCTGTTCCAGATGCTGCTGCGCGGTTCCAACGGCGTCGGCTACAAGAACTATCCTGACAATGTGGTGCGTTTCTTCGTGCAGCAGTCGGCGGAGGCCGGTGTTGATATCTTCCGGGTGTTCGATTCCCTGAACTGGGTCGAAAATATGCGCGGCGCCATGGATGCAGTGGGCGAAACCGGCAAGGTCCTGGAAGCCGCCATCTGCTACACCGGCGATATCGCCGACCCCAGCCGCTCGAAGTACGATCTGAAGTACTACGTCAACATGGCCAAGGAGCTGGAAGCCGCAGGTGCGCACATCATTGCGGTCAAGGACATGGCCGGTCTCTGTAAGCCAGCTGCCGCACGCATGCTGATTACCGCCCTCAAGCAGGAAGTCGGTGTGCCGATCCACTTCCACACCCATGACACCAGCGGCATTGCTGCCGCCTCCGTTCTGGCTGCTGCCGAGGCCGGCGTGGATGCCGCCGACGCGGCCATGGATTCCATGAGTGGTCTGACTTCGCAACCGAACCTGGGCTCTATCGCTGAGGCTCTGCACGGCCAGCCGCGTGATCCCGGCCTGGATCGGGGCGCATTGCGCTCGACGGCCAACTATTGGGACGGGGTGCGGCGCTACTATCAGGCCTTTGAGAGCGACATGCGTGCCGGTTCCGCCGGTGTTTTCGAGCACGGTATGCCGGGCGGCCAATACACCAACCTGCGTCAACAGGCGCGCTCCATGGGTTTGGAGGCCCATTGGCAGGAGGTTGCGGCGGCCTATACCGCGGTCAATGAGATGTTCGGCGACATCGTCAAGGTCACTCCCTCTTCAAAGGTCGTGGGCGACATGGCTCTCTTTATGGTCACCAACGATCTGACTCCCGCTGAGGTGCTCGATCCCAAGCATGACATCGCCTTCCCGGAATCCGTGATTGATCTCTTCCGGGGCGATATGGGGCAGCCGCCGGGCGGCTGGCCCAAGGCGTTGCAGGACAAGATCCTCAAGGGTGAGACGCCGATCACCGTACGCCCGGGCTCGATTCTGCCGGATACAGATCTGGAGCAGGAACGTACAGAGATCGAACGCAAGCTGCGCCGCAAGGTGAATGACCGGGATCTGGCATCTTATCTGATGTACCCGAGCGTCTTCGAGGAATACGCCAAGCATCGTCGCAGCTTCGGTAACGTCGCGATCCTGCCGACCCCGGCTTTTTTCTACGGTCTGGAGCACGGTGAAGAGATCAATGTCGATATCGAGCGCGGCAAGACTCTGATCATCCGCTATCAGGCAACCAGTGAAGCGAACGACGACGGACAACGTACAGTCTTTTTCGAGCTCAATGGCCAGCCGCGTACGGTCAAGGTTACCGATAAGAAACTCGCGGCCAGCGCGAATGCTCACCGCAAGGCCGACGAGAACGATCCTGGTCAGATCGGCGCACCCATGCCGGGTCTGATCGTCTCGGTCTCTGCTTCTCCTGGCAATCCCGTCGAGCAAGGCGACCGCCTCTTCACCATCGAAGCCATGAAGATGGAGACGGCGGTCTACGCAGATGTCAGCGGCAAGGTGCTCGAAGTGGTTGCACCGGCAGGCACGCGGGTAGAGCCTCACGACCTGGTCGTGGTGATTGAGGAGGAGTGAACGTCTCCTGAAGTGGGAAGCGCTGCTAAGCGGCGGCGGTCTCTTTGATCACATGCGTGCCGCCGGACACGCGCACGCTTTCGCCTTTTGTCGCGCCAACCTCGACGGTTAACGCAGAGGGGACGCCCATGTCGTGGCCTTGCAGGATCTCGATGGCTTCGCCGCCCTTCAGCCAGCCGCTGTCGCGGAGGAAGCCGCCGAGCGCTGCTGCGGCTGCGCCGGTCGCCGGGTCCTCATAGACACCGCCAACGGCGAAGGGATTGCGGGCGTGGAAACGCCGGTCGTTTTCCGCCCAGATCAGACTGATGGTTGTCAAGTCGGCAGCGGTCATGAGGTTTTTCACCTCCTCGTATGGGTACTCCATCTCTGCCAGCGCCGTGCGGCTTGCGAGGGCGATCACCAGATGGGATGCGCCTGCGTGGGCGATGGTCAGCGGCAGGCGTGGGTCCAGATCCTTCATCGAAAGGCCGAAGGCAGTCAGAACTGGTTTTGTCAGTTCCTCCGTTGCGGGTTTCGACCAGGTTGCGGGCGATTGCAGTGCCGCACCCCAGCCGCCGTCTCCGCTAGGCTCGGCATCGACGGTGATGTTGGCATCGTTGAGTTCCAGCTTATAGGTTCCCGCTCCAAAACGCGCGCCCAGGGCGGCACCGGTTGCGATGGTGGCATGGCCGCAGAAAGGCACTTCAGTCTCCGGTGCGAAGTAGCGCACACGCCAACCATCAGCGGCTTGAGAGAGAAACGCGGTCTCCGAATAACCAACCTCAGCGGCGGTTTTCAGCATCTCGGCTTCAGTTGGCATGGTTTCGACGAAGGCGACGCCCGCGGGGTTACCGCCGACACCGTTTTCTGAAAAGGCTGAAATCCTGAGCACGTCCATTGCAGCGTTCCTCCAAGTCTTGTGCGCCTGGGTATCCCAGGCAGTCACGATGTAACGCTTCCAGACTTATGCTGTGGCGCGCGTGTAAAAAAGTTAAACCTGATAACGAGGCGAGTTAACGTTGCTAACTCATCTGACTTGACGGGGCAAAATCTCTCGCCGAGTGTCACTTCGCATTGACCGTGCCGCCGATCAAACCAAAGAAACCCGTGATCTCGTTGATGCGTCCATCCTCTGCGATGCGGCCAAAGTCGATGCTCTCCGGCAATTGCTTGTTGCCGCCCAATCGCATGGTCCAGGTAAAGCGAAAAGAGTCGTGATGGGCATCTACCGGACTGAGCCGCACGACCTGACCGCCTGGAAAACGTGCCTGGGTTTCGCCGATTAGATCGCTCAGCGCTGTCCGACCGGTCACCTCGACGGTTGGATCGCTGTAGCGCCCCTGCTCATGCCAAACTGCTTCCAGGATATCATTGCGCAGTGACACATCGCTTTCCCGCCAGGCTGCGCAATAGCGGTCGATCAGTGCTGTAAGTTCGGTGGTAGTCATATTTTCACACTTGGTTAATTAATAATTAATTATCTGGTTAAATGCGTTGGCCATCAATGTGTTTAGGAGGTTTTCTGTAAGTGTTCTGTTGCCTTATAGCCATTTCTGCTAATCATATTGCCTCAATTGATTAGCTGGAATAACCATAATGGATCTCAACCGCCTGCGCGTTTTCCAGACCGTTTATCGCCATAATAGCACTGTCGGCGCGGCGAGAGCGCTTTCCGTCACCCGCTCGGCGGTCAGTCAATCCCTCAGTAAGTTGGAGACGGAAGTCGGTGTGGAGCTCTTCACCCGTGCGGCCAGGGGGCTCGTCCCAACCTCCGCGGGGCATAGCCTGTTCCGGCGTATCGACCCTTTCCTGTCTTCGCTGGAAAGTGAGGTGCGTGCAATTAAGTCGGCGGGGGAACGCCCATCCGGTCTGTTGCGGCTTGGCGCGCCGGTGGCTTTTGGGCGCCGCTATCTTCCGGCGAAACTGGCATCCTTCCGGGCCCGCCACCCGGAGGTGGAGTTCGCGCTTGAACTGGGGAACCAGACCCGCCTGCTGTCCCTGCTCGAGGCGGGAGAATTGGACCTTACTATTTCGGACGTTTTCGACGATCCCAGTCCGTCGCGACTGCGCCCGTCGCTCTTCAGCCTTGAGACACTGTTCGAGGAGCGCATGACACTGCTCTGTTCAAGGGATTATTTCGAGCAACACGGCCTCAAGACTGCAAGCTTCGAAACTCTGGCGTCCTGTGACTTCCTGACACACCAGAACCAGACTTTCGATCTCAAAAGCTGGTTCCGACATCATTTCGACAAGGTGCCGCCACAGCTTAATATTGCTCTGACGGTGGACGACAGTCATGCGCTGTTCGAGGCGGTGAAGCTCTCGCTCGGGCTCGCGGTGCTCGGGTCACACCTGGCCGAAGGAGAGCTCGAAAGCGGAGAGCTCCGCGCCGTGCTCGCAGGCCCGACAGACGAGATCAACCGTATTTCGCTGGTCCAGTTGCTCGACAAAAAGCCGTCTCTCACTGAGCGGACTTTCGTCAAACACCTGCTCGCGTGACCTACGAGCGAGTCCAGTCCTTGCCTATTCCAGGTTCAGATCGAGGAAGAAGTCATTGCCCTTGCCGTCGATTACGATAAAGGCGGGGAAGTCTTCCACGTCGATGCGCCAGATGGCTTCCATGCCCAATTCCGGGTACTCAATGCATTCGACCTTACGGATGCAGTCCTGGGCCAGCCGCGCAGCCGGACCACCGATGGAGCCCAGATAGAAGCCGCCATGCGCCGCGCAGGCCCGGCGCACCTTGCTGCTGCGGTTGCCTTTGGCCAGCATGACCATGGAGCCGCCCGCTGCCTGGAACTGCTCGACGAACCCGTCCATGCGGCCCGCCGTTGTGGGACCGAAGGAGCCTGACGCATAACCTTCCGGCGTTTTGGCTGGACCCGCATAGTACACCGGATGGTTCTTGAAGTAGTCCGGCAGGGGTTCACCGGCCTCCAGGCGGGCGCGCAGTTTGGCATGCGCCGCGTCACGCGCCACGATCATCGGTCCGGTCAGGGAGAGGCGGGTTTTGATCGGGTGCCTGTTGAGCTCGGTAAGGATCTCGGGCATCGGTTTGGTCAGGTCGATCTTTACGACCTCGCCACCCAGCGCTTCACCGTCGACATCCGGCAGGTACTTTGCCGGGTTCCGCTCCAGCTCCTCCAGGAAAACACCTTCCTTGGTGATTTTGCCCATAGCCTGACGGTCTGCGGAGCAGGATACGCCCAGCGCGATGGGGAGGCTGGCGCCATGACGAGGCAGGCGCATCACGCGCACGTCGTGACAGAAGTACTTGCCGCCGAACTGTGCGCCGATGCCCATGTTCTGGGTCAGCTTGAAGATCTGTTCTTCCATCTCCGTATCGCGGAAAGCATGGCCCTGATCGGAACCCTCCGTAGGCAGGCTGTCCAGATAGCGGCAACTGGCCAATTTGACCGTTTTCAGCGCCATTTCAGCAGAGGTTCCGCCGATGCAGATCGCCAGGTGATAGGGCGGACAGGCTGCCGTACCCAGAGTGCGGATCTTTTCGTCCAGGAATTCGATCAGCCGTTCCGGTGTCAAAAGCGAAGGCGTGGCCTGGAACAGGAAGGTCTTGTTCGCAGAGCCGCCGCCCTTGGCGACGAAAAGGAACTTGTAGGCATCCTCGCCCTCCGCGTAGATCTCGATCTGGGCGGGCAGATTGTTGGCGGTGTTCTTTTCCTCGTACATGGTGACCGGCGAGACCTGGCTGTAACGCAGGTTCCGCTTGTCGTAGGCGTCGAGTACGCCCTGACCAAGAGCAGTGTCATCACCCCCGGCGGTCCAGACGCGCCGGCCCTTCTTACCCATGATGATCGCGGTCCCGGTGTCCTGGCACATGGGCAGGATCTCACCTGCTGCGATGTTGGCATTTTTCAGCAGGTCGAAGGCGACAAAGCGATCGTTCGGGGAGGCCTCCGGGTCATCCAGGATCTTGCGCAGCTGTTCCAGATGGCCGGGACGCAGTAGATGGTTGATGTCCATGAAGGCCTGCTCCGACAGCAGCCGGATGGCTTCTGCATCGACCTTCAGAACCTCTTCACCATTGAAGCTCTCGACCGATACGCCCTGATCGGAGAGCTTGCGGTAGGGGGTGGTATCCTCACCGAGAGGAAACAGGGTGCCAAGCCCTTTGATGTCCTGGTTGTTGCCTGTTGTTTCACTACTCATGAGTCCACCTCCGGATCTGGAAAGACCTGTTCGGTGACACCAACTCCGCTTGGCGCCGCCTCGCTATCGGTCCGACGCGCCTTGAATATCCGATCTGCGCCGGACTGTCCAAAGCCTATCTATCGGAAGGCGTAACGTCTGGGTGACCAGTCAACGTAGGAAATAGATAACTGAGCCCGCAAGGAGCGCCCCCATGACCAGATTAAAGCGCCGCTGGCTTTTGGGATCGCGCAGCAGCTTCTGCAGGGCCACACCGGCGGAGAGCCACAGGAAAGTACTCGGCAGGGCGGCCAGAATAAAGACACCGCCGAGAGAAAGCGATTGCACCAGTGCACCGGCGGCGTCGGCCTGAAGGTAGGTGCCGGCGGCTCCGGCACATACCAGCCAGGACTTAGGATTGACCCACTGAAAGGACGCGGCGCCCAGAAAGCCGACAGGCTTCGTGTTTTCCTGTGTGTTGCTTGATGCAGGAGTTGGGGGATTCGCCGATGCGATCTTCCAGGCCAGCCAGAGCAGAAAGGCCGCGCCGCCCCACTTGAGCACTTCCTGTATCTGCGGGCTCTCGAGCACGACACTGCCGAGACCGAAAGCGACGATGGACATCATGAAGCCCATCCCAAGGACAACCCCTAAAAGGCAAGGAAGGCCCCGCAGTAATCCGACATTTGCGCCGGTTGCGGTCAACAACACATTGCTTGGCCCTGGGGTAGCTGCGGCTGCGAAGGCGAAAAGGAAAAAGGCGACGGCTTGATCTGGCGACATGAGTTGCTTCTTCTCTCAGCGAGATTGGAAGGGAGGTTCAAATCCAGGGAGGATCTTCAACCTTGCGTGTGTCGCTGGAGTCACCGGTGTTCAGGGTTCCCGCGGGTTCGATCATAATGATCTCACATTCGTCACCGGCGACGGGCAGGTGCTCGACGCCCTTGGGGACGATGTGGATATCACCCGGTTTCAGGTTGGCTTCGCCATCCCGGTATCTGATGGTCAGGCAGCCTTTGTGAACCATGAAAAGTTCGTCGGTATCATTGTGTGAGTGCCAGACGAATTCGCCTTGGATCTTAGCGATTTTGATATGCAGGTCGTTAAGCTGTCCGATGACTTTCGGTGACCAGTGTTCGGAAAATTTGCTGAACTTCTCGCTCAGATTTATCGTGCCGGGGTCGTAAGGCAAAAACACGCCTCCTATTTGAGTCAGAACGAGATACGCTCCAGGTCCTGTTTGTGGAATCCATGTTCGATAAGAAAAACAGATCACGCGGCAGCGGTATTGAACGTTTGTGCAGGCGGGGCTCCGCTGCAAAGCGGCCAAAGCGCGACTGGTTTCGGAACTATGCTTCAGCGCCGGGGATTGAGCTCTTCGAAGCCTGGTTCGAAGGTCATGCTTACGATAAGCACCGCCACGACACCTACGCGATCGGACTGACCGATCTCGGCGTACAGGCCTTCGACTATCGCGGTGCTGCGCAAGTCAGTACTGCTGGAAATGTGATTGTTCTGCATCCCGACGAAGTTCATGACGGCCATGCGGGAAGCGACGAAGGTTTCGGATATCGTATGCTGTACGTTTCTCCTGTACGCCTGTTCGAAGCCGTACGCTCTCTCTCCGGAAGTGCCGTGCTGCCCTTTATTCCTGACGCAATTTGCCAGGACCCGGTTCTGGCAGGGGTGATTTCGTCGGCATTTCGCGGCGGCCAGGAATTGAACATTGAGTCTCTGGCAAACGACAGCCTGATCCTGGAGCTGGCGGAGGGCCTGTTGAGAAATGATCCGAAAAGCCGTGCGCGGTTTTCCGGGCGGGTGCTGGACGTCGTGGCATTGGACAGAGTGCGCCAGTTTCTGGATGCCGAGCATCAACGGATCGTGTCATCGTCGGAACTTGAAGTGATCAGCGGTCTCACCCGTTATGATCTTGCGCGCCAGTTCCGCATGGCCTACGGCAGCAGTCCATACCGCTATTCTCTGGCGCGTCGACTGGATTATGCCCGCTGCCGCTTAAGCAACGAGGGTTCGCTGGCAGACCTCGCGCTGGAAGCCGGTTTTTCCGATCAGGCGCATTTCACCCGCATGTTCAAGTCAGTCTACGGTGTCACGCCGGCGCGCTATGTAAGGCTGCACACATCGCTATAGCCGATGTTGAGACTCCCAATATCTTTATATCTTTTACGTCATTTTTCGGTGTGACAAAATTTTTAAAATTAGACATTTTGTAAAAAATATGCTCAATGAAGGCCATGAGCAAGTTATCAAGCGACTATGGCGCGGTGAGCAAACTGATTGCCCGGCTTTTCCCCGGACAGGTGGAGGTCGCGCTTCATGATCTCCACACCGGGAAAATTGCTGCGATAGAAGGCAATATCTCCAATCGAGCAGTGGGCGACGACTCCCTAGTTGAGACCGAAGGCCTCGAAGCGGATGTCGATGACAGCGATATCATCGGTCCTTACGCTCAGACCAATTGGGACGGTGAAGTCCTGCGGTCTTTCACGGCAGTTGTGCGTGATCCCGAGGGGCAGCCCAGTGCACTGATTTGCGTGAACATGCGCACTGCCGCCTTTGCTGCCGCGGCCAATCTGCTCGCGACCTTCAGCGAATTTGACCAGACGCCGCGCTCGAAAGCGCTCTTCGCACAAGACTGGCGGGAAGCCGCAAATAACTTGATTGCTGAAACTTTGAAAGAACGCGGTGTGACACTGGTTAGCGCCAGACGAGATGACAAGGTTGCACTCGTCGCGGCTCTGGACAAAGCCGGGATTCTCGAGATGAGGGGCTCTTCGGAGCATGCTGCCAAGGCGCTCGGGGTGTCGCGCGCCAGTATCTACAATCTGTTGAAAGATGCCCGCGGTGGAGAAAATCCGGCGGAAGATCAAAAGACGACGGAGCTGGCCCAAGCCCATGCGTAACTTTGAACTTGAGACCTACTTTTCGAAATGGGAATTCACCGCCAGGCATCACATGACCGCCTCCGATGTTCAGAGCATGAGCATCGATTCCCTGATGTCTATGGCGGGTACCTCGGTTTCGGACACGCTTGGTGATCTCTCATTGGGCTATACCGAAACCTGGGGCGCACCGGATCTGCGCGACGCAATTGCGGCCACTTACGACCGGATGCAGCCAGAGAACATTCTCTGTTTAGCGGGCGCGGAGGAGGGCGTGTATGCGGCCATGCGCGTGCTTCTGGAACCCGAAGACCATGCTATCGTGGTAGTGCCGAACTATCAGGCGGCCGAAACCATACCTTTGAGCATCTGCGCGGTTACCGGCGTTCAACTTGATGCGCAGAAGGGGTGGCGGCTGGATGTCGAAGATGTCAAACGCGCCCTTCGCCCCAATACCAAACTCATCTCCGTTAATTTCCCAAACAATCCGACCGGCGCCGTCATGCCCAAAGCAGATTACGACGCACTCATTGCACTCTGCCGTGAACATGACCTCTATCTTTTCAACGATGAGGTTTATCGGCTTTTGGAGCTTGATGAGAGCAAGCGCCTGCCGCAAGCCGCTGATGCCTACGAGAAGGGAATATCCCTGAGCGTGATGTCAAAGGCCTACGGCTTGCCAGGGTTGCGCATTGGATGGATTGCCAGCCAGGACAAGGCGCTTCTCTTGCGGCTGGAGCGTTACAAGCATTATCTCTCGATCTGTAACTCGGCACCGAGCGAGCGGCTCGCTGTCATCGCCCTGAGTGTTCGTGAGCAGATACTCGAGCGGAACCGCGCTTTGCTCCGGCGTAATATCGGTGAGTTGGATAGCTTCTTTGCCGACTATCCGTCGCTCTTCGAGTGGCAGCACCCGGACGGTGGCTGCATCGCTTATCCCCGCTACGTAGGGCAGGGTGACGTCGAAGCCTTCTGCACAGGTCTCATCGAAGAAAACGGCGTTCTTCTTCTGCCCGCCTCGATTTACCGCTCGGAGCTGATGGACGCCCCTGTGGATCGTTTCCGGATCGGCTTTGGCCGGGAAAACATAGAAGAAGGTCTCACGGCTTTTCGGGATTTTCTCGACCGCAACCATAACCGCTTTGCCGTTTAAGGTTCTTCCATGCGGGTCGTAGGCCTCGACGAAATCCTATCCCTGCTCGATCAAGCCGCGATTGTCGACGCCGTGCGTGAGGCGTTCATTCAAAGCGACCGTGGAGAGATCGAAGCGCCTGCACCGATGCAGATGCTGTTCGGCGGACAGGGACGTGAACTTGCGGGGGATTGTCATGTCAAATCGGCCTTCTCCGGCAGCTTTCAGTATTTTTGCATCAAGGTGGCCGCAGGTTTTTATGCAAATCCGGCGCTAGGGCTTGATGTTAACAACGGTGTGGTGCTGCTTTTTTGTTCGAGAACCGGTGTGCCGCTTGCACTGCTTCGGGATGATGGTTGCCTGACTTCGGCTCGGACTGCGGCCGCGGGGGCGCTGGCGGCATCCCTGGTTGCTGCGGGAACACCAAAGCGCCTTGGTGTCATCGGCTGCGGTCAGCAGGCAGAGCAACAGGCGCGATGGATTGCGACACAGAACGATATCTCGCAAATCACCGTTTTCGGCCGCGCGTTGGACAGGGCGACCAAGCTTATCAGTCGTTTGGAAGCGTTGGGAATTCCGTTGCAGGTGGCTACGAGTACCGCTGACCTCTCTGCAAAATCGGATATCATTGTAACGACTACACCGGCCACATCTCCTGTTCTGATGTCATCGGATGTGGAAGGCGCTAAGCACATCATCGCGGTAGGGGCCGACAGTCCCGGAAAAAACGAATTGGATCCACGAATTCTGGCCCGCGCGGATGTCATAATCACCGATGACCATAAGCAAGCACTGGATCATGGCGAATTCGGCACGGCGGTGCGTGCCGGACTGCTGTCGGAAAGCAAAGATCTCTCGCTCGGTGCCTTGCTTGCTGACCGGGCAGGGCTGAAGCTTGATGAGGGGGCATTGTCCGTCGTAGACCTAACCGGGCTCGGCGCGCAGGATCTTGCGATTGCCTCGCTGATCTATGAAGGGCTTCCGAACTAGGTGCGTCAGGTACTGCTGTAGGAAATTTCCAGCACCTCAACGGGCTCCCGGCCATTGGGAGTGCGCACTTCGACGGTGTCGCCTTCGGCGGCTTTCAGCAGGGCGCGGGCGATGGGCGAGATCCAGCTGACTTCATTGCATTCGCTGCGTGCCTCGTCGACGCCGACGATCCGGATGGTGCGCTCGGTGTCTTTGGAATCCGCGTAGGTCACGGTGGCGCCGAAAAAGACCTGTTCGTGATTGGTCTGGCGGGCCGGATCGACCACTTCGGCGATCTCGATGCGTTTGATCAGGAAGCGCATGCGCCGGTCAATTTCGCGCAGGCGTTTTTTGCCGTAGATGTAATCTCCGTTCTCGGAACGGTCGCCGTTTCCGGCCGCCCAGGAGACAACCTCGACCACCTTCGGACGGTCCTCGACGCGCAGATATTTCAGTTCATCCCGTAAACGCTGAAGACCCTGCGGCGTGATGTAGTTTTTGACCCCGCGCGGCAGCGCTTCCGACTCTTCGGGCAGGTCTTCGTCTTCTGCGTCGGTTTCTTTGGTGAAGGCTTTGCTCATGGGCGCATTTTACCCTCTGTCTGGCAGCGCTGCACAGCGGAATGTGACGTGCGCCGGACTCAGGTCAGGTCTGACCCGCCCGCGAAGGCCTCAAGGGTGTGTTCGAACATCTCTTTCTCAAGATCGCGGGTGATAAAGACCAGGCGCGAACTATGGTCCTCGTCCGGCCAGCTTTCCAGCTGTATAGGCGGATGGAACATATGCTGGACGCCGTGGATCACGACCGGACCTTCATTGCCTTCGATGTTCAGAATGCCCTTGATGCGCAGAAGATTGCCGCCGTAGAGCATGATCAGCATCTCAACCCAGGAATTGAGACGATCCCAGTTCAAAGGCTCATCACGTGTAATGCAGAAGGCCCGGATGCTGGTGTCGTGCCGATTGACGTCGTGGTGATCACCATGGGCGTGACCATGGTCATGTCCATGTTCGCGACCAAGTGCGTCCTCGTAGGCTTGAGTTTTCAGCCAGCCCTGTACATCCAGAGTTTTGGTGGTCGGGTCATAGAGACCGGCGTTGAAAAGTGCGGCAGCTTCGATTTGTCCCTGTGACACCGGCAGTATCGGTGCTGCAGGGTTCAGGTTCTTCAGGCGTTCCGTCAGGGCCTCGGCGGATTTCGGCTCGGCAACATCGGTCTTGGTCATCAACAGCCGGTCGGCGACTGCTGCCTGCTTCACGGATTCGAAGTGATTGTCGAGGGTATTGCCACCGTTGGCAGCGTCGACCGTCGCGATCACGCCGTCCAGGCGAAAGCGTTCGATCAGGAAGGGGTCGTTCATCAGGGTTTGCAGGATCGGGGCCGGATCGGCAAGGCCAGTGGTTTCGATCACCACCCGGTCAAAGGGCGGAATTTCGTGCCGGACCCGCTGTTTGAAGAGCTTGCGCATGGTCTCGACCAGATCACCACGGACCGTACAGCAGAGACAGCCGCTGTTCAGCAGGATTGTGTCTTCCTTGGCATTCTCGACCAGCATGTGATCCAGGCCGATCTCGCCGAACTCATTGACGATCACGGCGGTGTTCGCCATGTCCGCCTGCTCCAGAAGATGGCGCAGGACCGTCGTCTTGCCACTGCCCAGAAACCCGGTCAGAACCGAGACCGGCAAAGGGGCGTCCGGGATCGCCAGATCTTGCTCAACTGCGCTCATACTGCTGTTCCATAGCCTTTTTGAAGCTCATCCCTGGCCCCGGCTTCTTCGCTCGGGGCGCTGCGAAGATGATGAAGGACCCAGAACGCCAGCGACAGCAATAAAATTGCACCGGCCTGGTGCAGGGCACCGAGCCAGATCGGCACGACCAGCAAAAGCGTGGAGATACCAAGCATGACCTGAACCGCAACACCGGCCAGCAACAGGGAGAAGGCGTTTTGAGCGGCGTCCGAGAGCGCGAGACGACGTGACCAGACCCACAGTCCCAATACTACTGCGGCGCAGATCATGGCCAAGGCGCGATGATTGAATTGAACGGCAGCGATATTCTCGAAGAAATTCAGCAGGTAAGGCGAAAGTGCCGCGTAGTCGCTCGGGATCCAGTCGCCGTCCATCAGGGGAAAGGTATTGTAGATCATGCCGGCGTTCAGCCCAGCGACAAAGCCGCCAGATGCGATCGTGACCAGAAGCAGGCAAATCAACCCGATGACCGCTCGGCGCAGGCCCGAGAGGGTGACGGCGGGCGAGGCAGGCGGCTTCGGCGCCAAAAGGCGGAAAGCGATCCAGAGGATGTAGGCATAGATCGCGATGGCGAGCAGCAGGTGAGCGGTCAGGCGGTATTGACTGACGTCTGTGCGGTCGGCAAAGCCACTGGAGACCATGTACCAGCCCAGGCCACCCTGCAGACCGCCCAGCAGGAACATGACGATCAGATGCGGGATCAGGCCGCGCTGAAGCTTGCCGCGGATCAGAAACCAGATAAAGGGAACGGCAAAGACCACGCCGATCAGGCGGCCCCAGAGCCGGTGGATGTACTCCCACCAGAAGATGGTCTTGAATTCCTCAAGGCTCATCCCGGCGTTGATCTGCTGGTACTCCGGGATCTGCCGGTAGAGCGCGAACATGCGCTGCCATTCCGTATCGCTCAGCGGTGGCAGGGTGCCCATCACCGGCGCCCATTCCATGATCGAAAGACCGGATTCCGTTAGACGCGTGATGGCGCCGATCACGGCCATGGCCAGAATCATGGCGCAACAGCTCATGAGCCAAAGACCGACGCTTCTATCGGCAGGGCTCAGGGACGTCGGTGTGGAGACTGTGAGGCTCGCGTTCATGTTCTGCGCCGGACTGAAGTTCTGACTTCCGCTTTCACGAATGCGAGACAATTTAGTCCGCGAACCCCATGCGGCCAAGTGCCCTGAAGCTGCGGCAAAGCGCCGCCCGAGGGGGCCTGGTCCGAAAAGTAGTCCCTAAAGGGTCATGTAGCGGGCGCGTGCACCGCGCTCAATGGCGGCGGCAGGCAGGCGTCCGACCGGCAGCTGGTGACGCAAAAGCTCCAGCAGGCGAAGTTCTTCCTGGCTCACTTCCCCGTCCGACGCAGCAACGTCACACGCCAGGGCGTAGGCGGTTTCACGCAGCTTTTCGGGCAGACTGGCCAGGATTACGTTCAGCACGCGCTCGAGGCCATCATCGTTGTTCATCAGCTCTGCGCAGTCACGGGAGGTCTCAAGCAGCTTCGCCTCTTCGTAGTCTTCGAAGATCGGCAGATGCTTGACCACGTCGCCGATGGTCAGCAACTCGGAGTCCGTCATCTCACGGTCGGCGGCGGACACCAGAACCATGGTGTAGATCAGGGCTGCATGATGGTCGATCATAAGGAAGGCTCGCTTCTTTCTGTAATGAATACGCCAGCAGGATGGGTTGCGGGTAATCTCTCAAACAAAACCGCCGCCGCAAAGGTCTTTGTGAAGGGTGGAAACCCGACGCCAGGCCAGTTTGCAACGACACTCGCTATATACTGCCATCATACGAAGTTGCAAGGGAGTGATGCAAATTCCGCACTCGACAGATGGGGAATTGGAGGGCAGTTTCGGCCGCTATGGATGCTGTATTGAATGTTGTTTTGCCCGTTTTCGGGATCATGCTGGCCGGCTATCTCGTCGGTCGGTTTAATGTTCTCGGGGAATCCAGCGGTGAAGCCTTAAGCGCCTTTGTTTACTACGTATCCCTGCCTGCTCTCTTCGTTGTCTCCATGTCGCGCGTGGAAATCTCCGAGATTTTCAATGTTCAATACCTTCTGGCGACCGGTGGCGGCATGCTGGCAACCTTTGCCGTCGCCATGCTGATTGCCACCTACGCGTTTCCCAACAGGCTTGCCGCGCTGGGCTTGAGCGGCCTGACCGCGATTTTTTCGAACACGGGATATATGGGTTTTCCGATCCTGCTCCTGGCTTTTGGCGATCAGGCAACCTTACCGGGTGTCATTGCGACGGTTATGAACGGGACCGTGGTTCTCGCCGTTGCGACCGTCATAATCGAGATCGACCTCAATCAAAAGAGCGGTGGCCTTGCGATCCTGCGCAACGCCTTTTTGGGGGTCTTTAAAAGTCCTTTGGTATTGTCGGCACTGGCCGGACTGCTGTTTTCCGGAATCGGGTTGCCTCTGACGGGTGCCATAGCGACCTTCTGCGATCTGCTGGCGGCAACGGCAGGTCCCTGCGCGCTCTTTGCGATGGGCCTTTTCATGGTCGGACGTTCGTTTACGGCGGGTGCCGGTGAGATATCGGTTTTGATTCTGCTCAAGCTGATTTTTCAGCCGATCATTACGGCATGGTTGGCTTACGGTGTGATGGATATGGCGCCTATGTGGGCGGCGTCGGCAGTGATCATGGCGGCATTGCCCACCGGCGCGTTAGCCTTTGTTCTCGCACAGCGTTACGGCATCTACACCCAGCGATCCACAGCGGTGATCATGATCTCGACCGTGGTATCTGTTGTGACCCTGACCGTGCTGCTGAATCTTCTCGGGATCAGTTAAAAGGGCTCGTCGTCTACGTTGGCGTCTTTTTTGAAAAACGCGCTGATTTCGTCCACGGCCTGCGCCAACCCCACCTTTTGCGGCACCACGCCCTTCGGGAAGGCGCCGTGCAGACGTGACGGCATCATGGGATCGAGCAGCACGAAAATGCCACGGTCCCGGTCCCGACGTACCAGCCGCCCGAAGGCCTGTCGTAATTTCAGGCGCACCAGCCGGTCGTCATAGGATCTCCCACCAAAGAGTTTACGGCGTTCACGATGCTGAATATCGGGTCTGGGCCAGGGCACCCGGTCGAACACAATCAGCCGCAGGGCGTCGCCCGGCACGTCCACACCGTCGCGGACAGCATCCGTGCCCAACAGACAGGAATCGATTTCGTCGCGGAAGATATCGACCAGCGTAGAGATATCCATTGCATCGACATGCTGTGCGTAGAGATCCAGGCCTGCCTGCTCAAGAGGCTCCACCAGTCGCTGTCGCACCGCACGCAAACGTGTAATGGCGGTAAAGAGCCCAAGCCCGCCACCGCCTGACGCCAGGAAGAGTTCCCGGTAGGCTGCTGCGACCTGGTTCAGGTCGTCCTTTCGGACATCTGAAATCACGTACACACGGGTTTGCTTTTCGTAGTCGAAGGGGGAGGCGACCAGAGCACGTATCGCGGGGCTCTCCAGGTGCAGGGCGCCGGTCCGCTGCTCGGCGGCCTTCCAGGCAGCATCGCCCATGCCGTTCCCGGCATCTGTGACGTCTGTTTCAGGGACTTTTGCTTTGGATGATTGGCTGCCTGGATCGTCAGTCAGGGTGGCGGAGGTGATGACCAGACCTTGGGCGTTGCGCATAACGGCGTCGGCGAAAGGAATGGTCGGATCCTTCCAGTGGCGGAACATGCCGACATCCATGTCGTGTCCGCCGTTGCGTTCCACCGCGAACCAGTCCGTGAAGTCCGGCGGCGTGTCGGCCTGCAGGGCATCCAGCATGGCGCACCAGGCGGTGATCTGCATCTGCCCGCGCCGTTCCAGGCTGCGAGAGGAAGCCTCAATCCGGCGGCGCGTATCGCTGTCGAGTTTGTCCGCATCTTCATCGAGCCGGGCCTGCAGGCCCTTTTTCAGGCCTTCCATGGGCTTGAGGACGCTGGTCAGAGCCTCTTTCAGCTTCGCGGCGGCTTCGATGACGTCCGGTTCTGCCGGGCGGGCATCAACTTCAAGGCTGTAGGGACTGTCGTGACCGCCACTGCGGGCATAGACCTGCTGGCGCACACCGCGCAGAAACTCCTCCGCGGGCCCGTTGGTCCGTCCGTCGGCGATCCTCTGATGCCACGCCTCGCCCGGCAGGATGCTTGCTGCTCTCAGGGTTTCGTTCAGGAGATCGGTCAGTTCCGGATCGCCGGCGACCAGATCTTCCAGCCGTCTGCGCAGACCTCGCGCCCGTCCGGCGGAACGCCCGGCAGACTCTCCACCGATCAGCCAGCGCCGCAGATCGTGGGTCTCCTGTCCCGAGAGATGGGCGGCGAAGGCGCTGTCGGCGGCGTCGAAAACATGATGACCCTCGTCGAGCACATAATGGGTCGGCAACTGGCCGTCCTCGCCGCCTCCCAATGCGGCCTGGATCATGACCAGAGCATGGTTCGCCACCACGATCTCTGCCTGTTTGGCTTTGCGGAGATTGCGTTCGATGAAGCATTTTCGGTAGTGCGAACAGGCTGAATAGATGCATTCGCCGCGCCGGTCGGTCAGGCCCAGGGTTTTCGCCCGACCCAGCAAATCGGCCAGCCAGCCCGGAAAATCGCCGCCGACCATATCGCCGTCCCGGGTCCAGGCGGCCCAGCGGGCCATCAGTCCGACCGCGACACCGTCGCTGCCCTTGCTGGCCAGTCCGGTTACGGCCTCGTCGAAGTTTAGAAGACAGAGATAGTTCTCCCGGCCCTTGCGGATTACCACACGCTCGGATTTCAGGCGCGGCTCCGGGTAAAGCTTCGAAAGTTCATCATCGAGTTGGCGCTGCAGGTTCCGTGTGTAGGTCGAGATCCAGACCGGTCCCTGGTTTTTCTGCGCCCAAAGGCTGGCCGGGGCAATATAGCCCAAGGTTTTGCCGGTCCCGGTCCCGGCCTCGGCCAAAACCAGATTGGGTTGATCGGCGGCGCTTCTTGGCCCGAAGGCCTGACTGATTGCTGAGGCGTAATCTGCCTGCTGTGGCCGGGCTTCTGCTTCACTGTCCAGCAGCTCGCTTAAACGCTGACGAGCTTCACTTGCGCTCACAGATTCGCTGCCAGGCGGGGCGGAAGGGGGAACCTCATTCCATTCGGAGAGGAAATCCCAGACATGGAGGCCGCGCGCGCGATGCCGCTCGTCGCCGCTGTCCGTGAGCTGTACGGCGGAAAGGACGGCCGGACCCCATCGCCAGCCGGTCTGGGCCATTGCCCAGGCGATATCATGGGCGGAGGGATCGCGCCGGCTGCTGCGGGCCGCCAGTTCGCGCAGTAAAGCGAGCGCAATCTGAGGCAGGGCGCTGACCTCGGCGTCCAGGCTTTCCGGTGTCAACAGTCCCAGCTCGTTGGCGAGACCGCGCGGCGTCGGTGTGCAGAAGCGCGCAGGACGCACGAAGGCGAAGAGTTCGAGCAGGTCGTAGGCGGCAAAGGGATCGCAGCCGAGCCGACGGGCAACAGACTTGGCGTGGACGAGAATCGGAGCTTCCTGACGGGCGCGCATTGCGGCTTCGCGCAGGGAGAACTCGTTCAGTTCTCCGTCCTGATCGAGCCAGATCGCACGGGTCAAACCGACCGCAAGCATCGGCGCTGCAGGAAGCTGCAGGCTACGGTCGCTGATCGGGGCCGCGTCGGGATCAGGGGCGCGCACCTGGGGGGACTCATTGCTTTGTGACATAGGCGCGGAGTATATCGACAGAAACCGACCAAGGTCACGGCGGAAGACGTGCATTGCCGAGATAAGGTGAGAGCATTCATGCAACGTTGACCTCTTGCCGCTGCGCGCCTAGGTTCGCCCTCAACTCCCGAGGTTGTTTCAGCGATGCGGTCGGGATTTTCCAACGAGAGATAAGTGACGGATATTATGTCGAGCGAGAGAGAACTGGCCCTCCAGGCAAAGGCCTGGCCCTTTGATGAAGCCCGCAATCTATTGGCGCGCATCGGGGGAAAAACGCCGGAAAAAGGTTATGTGCTCTTCGAAACCGGCTATGGCCCTTCGGGACTGCCGCATATCGGCACTTTCGGCGAGGTCGTTCGCACCTCCATGGTGCGCCGGGCCTTTCAGGAAATCTCGGACATCCCAACCAAGCTTTATTGCTTTTCCGATGATATGGACGGCTTGCGTAAGGTGCCGGACAATGTTCCGAACAAGGAAATGCTCTCGGAAAATCTGGGTCGGGCACTGACCTCTATTCCCGATCCCTTCGGCGAGTACGAGAGCTTTGGTCACCACAATAATGCGCGCCTGCGTGGATTTCTTGACAGTTTTGGCTTTGACTACGAGTTCCAGTCCTCAACCGAGCTCTACAAGTCCGGCCGCTTCGACGACGCCCTGCGTAAGGTCCTGCATCAGTACGACGAAATTCAGAAGATCATGTTGCCGTCCCTCGGGCCGGAGCGCCGGGAGACTTACAGTCCCTTTATGCCGGTCTGTCCCAAGACAGGTCACGTGTTGCAGGTGCCGATCCTTGAGCGGCACGCCAATCAGGGAACAGTCGTCTACAAGGACGCAGATGGCGAGTTGGTCGAGGTGCCGGTCACCGGCGGTCAGTGCAAACTGCAGTGGAAGCCGGACTGGGCAATGCGCTGGTATGCGCTGGATGTCGACTATGAGATGTCCGGCAAGGACCTGATGGACTCCGTCAAGCTGGGCGGTCGCATCACCAAGGCGCTGGGCGGCAAGCCACCGGGCGGCTTTACCTATGAGCTGTTTCTGGACGAGAAGGGCGAAAAGATCTCCAAGTCCAAGGGCAACGGCCTGTCGGTCGAGGAGTGGCTGCAGTACGCGCCGCAGGAGAGCCTTGCGCTCTTCATGTATCAGAAGCCCAAGACGGCGAAGCGTCTCTATTTCGATGCCATTCCGCGCATGGTGGACGACTATCTTACCTTTGCCGGGAAGCTTCCTGATGAGGAGCCTGCCCGTAAGCTGGAGAACCCCGCGTGGCATATCCATGGCGGTAAAGTGCCATCGGCATCCTCGCCGCTGAATTTTGGGATTTTGCTTAATCTCGCAGGAGTCTGTAACACGGAAGACAGCGCGGTTCTCTGGGGTTTTGTCGGTCGTTATGTGCCTGAGGCAACGCCGGAAAACACGCCTTTCCTGGACTCGATGATCGGGTATGCGATCCGTTACTATCAGGACTTCGTTAAGCCTACGAAAAGCTACCGCGCCCCTGACGATAAAGAACGCATCGCGATGGATGATCTGCTGGTTAAGCTGAAAGCGCTGCCTGCGGAGAGCTCGGCTGAAGAAATTCAGACTTTGGTCTACGAGATCGGCAAGACCCATGGCTTTGAAAACCTGCGGGACTGGTTCAAAGCACTCTATGAGGTGCTTCTGGGGCAGTCGCAGGGGCCGCGTCTGGGTTCGTTTTTCGCTCTTTACGGGCTTGAGGAAAGTTGCCAGTTGGTCCGCCGGGCGCTTGACGGCGAGGATCTGAGTTAAGTCATGAGCAGGTAACAAGCGGCGCCTTTCGTTAGGCGCAGCCTGGGTATCCTCAACCGCCCTTGGTCTTGCAGTATTCGCAGGTTGCCTTTACGCCGGGCGGTGCTTTCGGGTGCTCCTTGTTGGCCAGTTTGCCGGAACCGCCGAAATTGTGAAAGTTCCGGCATTCCTTACCGAAGGCGGCTTCTGCATCCCGCGCAAGGCTGAACTTGAAAGCGTTGATCCGCTTTTTGCCCCCGAAAACCCGGGCAAAGAAACCAGGCTGCCCTGACCCGCGTTTGAGTTCCTGAAGGAGCGTCTGCTGCAGGCTGGTGTCGCTGCGTCCAACCATCCGGACAGAAAAGCGTTTGTTGTCCGACATTGTGCCTAAGGCAAAATTACCCGGATTGTCGCCGACCGTATTTTGGATGACCTTGCGCTCTAAGGCAAAAGGGCCATCCATGTCGAGTGATGCCACTTGCTCGCTCCTGTTTCATTCCCCCCAACGGAGGCTTTCTCAAGAGCCCGGGCCTGCCTGGCCATTCTCGCCACGAAGGGTTGGACTCCTGCAGACCGCTAACGTCTTGGCCTGTCTGCGTTCTTATGAGTGAAACCTGAGTAAAAAAGCTTAGTGTTCGGTTAATTGTGCAGCAAAAGAAGGGCCGGTTAGAGACAAATTGAACAGAATTCAACCTCCGTGGGACCAATTCCAGTAGAGTTCTCGCGCTTTTCGATATATCGGGCCCATTTGCAGGTCCCGGTCGCCGATCCTAGTGATAGGTACAACTTTCGCGTGATTCCCGGTGCTGAAGGCTTCGTCGGCATCGACAACTTCTTCCCAGGTGATTGCACGTTCGTAAACCGGAATGCCCGCGTCGCGCAGGAGTGCGCCGACGCGTTGGCGGGTGATACCGTTCAAGAAAGTGCCGTTGGGCGCGGGCGTGTGGGCTGCCCCGTCCTTGGCAATCCAGATGTTGGCGGTCGCCAGTTCAGCCACATTGCCAAGTCCGTCCAGAACGACGGCGTTGTCGAAGCCGTTGTCGATGGCCTCGCGCAGAGCCCGTCCCGAGTTAGGGTACAGACAGGCTGCTTTAGCCTGAGTCGGTGCCATGCTGGCCAGCGGACGCCGGAAGGATGAGAGTTGCACGGACATTCCCGAAGGTTGCGGCATCGCAGCCTCAAACACACTAAGGCAAAAGCGTGTGCTCTCAGGGTCAGGCGCAACAAACCCGGTTTCTGCCCAGAGCATGGGGCGGATGTAGAGCTCTGCATCATTGCTGAACTTCGAGACACCTTCGCGTGCGATCTCGAGGATTTCGCCTGCGGGAACAGGGGGCTTCAGGCCAAAGGCGAGACCCGAGGCTATCGTCCGTTCGCAATGAAGGTCCAGGTCCGGTGTGACGCCCTCAAAGGCCCGCGCGCCGTCGAAAATGACGGATGCCATCCAGGTCGCATGTGTCATGGGACCGAAAATGGCCGGATTACCCTCTTGCCAGCTCCCGTCGATGAAATGCACGGCCCTCATACGTTCTTCCTTTGTCTTGGCGATACATGCGCTCGTCATGGGCGGACAGGAACGTCCATGCCTCTGTCCGCTTCGGTTTAGCGCAAATGCTCTCCAGCCATGGTGTGTTTGATTCTGTCGAACAGGCGAACGCTATCATATTAAAACCTCTTGCCAAGTCTTGTGGCACGCATCGCGGTCCGGATTGCATATCTGCTGGACGGATCCACCCGGAAAAGAGCCTTACTTTCGTGGATCAGACGGTAGTCTGACGCAAGGATAGTGGTCTTTTCGAAGGCTGTGAGGCGGACGCTGGCATTGAATAGCTGGAGACGCTCTACATGCAGGATGGGGCGCTTCAGGCGAATCTATCCAAACCCGATTGGCGTGAGGTTTTGGGCCAAATTACTGGCTGGCCCAGATGATGCGCGACATCCAGGCGACGTCTTTGTTCTGTAAATCTATCGATGTGGCGGCATTGCCGATCTGCGTGAGTTCAATGCGTCGCGCACTCTCACGGATCAGTTGGCAGATCATAATGCTGCTATCCTGAAGCTTGAGCAGTACGCGGTCTCCGCGCCGGATACTGGCGGTCGGCGAAATAACGATCAGGTCGCCGTCACGATAAACCGGTTCGTAGCGATTGCCGTTAATCTCCAAGGCGAAGGCATTGCTGTCTTCGATGTGAGGCGCCAGAACCTCGTCCCAATCTTCATTTGTCGGCGCGCCCTGGGCATCAAAGAAACCCTCTTTCGCCGCCTGCGAAATGTCGAGGCTGGGGATACGTTGGGCAATCGCGCTGGCGTTTTCCTCGCCCACGATGTTGACGAATTCGGCAAGGGACGCACCGGTCGCCGCCAGGATTTTTGCAATCGATTCGGTGCTCGGCCAACGCTTCTTGCCCTGCGGCGTGATGCGCTTACTCTTGTTGAAAGTCGTCGGGTCCAATCCAGCCTGACGCGCAAGTCCAGATGGCGAGAGATTATACTGTCTCGCCAAAACGTCGATGGCCCGCCAGACGTCGTCATGCTTCAACATGGGAAGATTATCTTATAAAAACCGTTTGCGTGCACTAGGAATAAATATCAACTCATCCTGTTCTTAAGTGGGATTGGCAGTGGTACAAGTCCAGTGGAAACCCGGTGCAGGACGATTTTCGGCAGGAATGCGCGGAAGCACTGTCTTTGATGGGACCTTTTCGGCCTCTGCGTCCAGCGGCGCTCTGACAATCCATCAGGCACGAATCTTCTCACTCCGGCGCCAGTGAAGACCGTGCGCCGGAGTGAGAAGACAGATGTTAAGCTGGTTCTGCTATGCCGCTGTCGCCGATCGCATGCGGCTCAAGAACGAAGTGAGGTTCACGGCTCAGTCGTCTCTCCCAGCATCGCCCGATAGACGACTCGCGCGAGGTCAGGGCTGATATGGCCGGCCTGAGAGCCTGCCTTAATCATTTCAGGTGTGGGTGTACTCGGTACAAGGACAAATCCGGAGTCGCCAACAGCACCGACGGCATCGAGAGCTTTCTGGAGGGCACGGCTGCCGCGAACATCGTTTTTCTCGTCATCTTTGACTATCATGGTCACCTCAATGGCGGTGTTTTATTGGGGCACTGCTCGCTATGCTTGAGCAAGTCGCATGCCATATTAATTTTCGCCTTGTTTTTGCTGCCTCCAGCATTGAATGTCTCGCCGATGCGACGTTTGGACCATAGACTGTTGCATTTTGCAACGCAGAATTGACCGATAGTTGCATAATGCAAGGCAATGTATTCAACCTAAAAGCGATCCGACGAGTAGGACAAATTCCCAATTATGCAAGATGCTCTGATTTTTCACATGTGTCGGCGCGATGAATGGGACCTGGCGCAGGCGCGCGGCAGCTACGCCGGTTCTTCTCAGGATCTCGCAGATGGTTTCATCCATTTCTCTACCGCGCAACAGGTTGAGGTTTCGGCGGAAAAACACCGGCGTGGCCAGGATGGCTTGGTTTTGCTGAGTGTCGACACTTCGAATTTGGGGGATGCGCTAAAATGGGAGGCTTCCCGCGGCGGCGCCTTGTTCCCCCATCTCTATGGAGCTTTGCCGGTTTCCGCAGTTCTGCGTGCCGACGACCTGCCACTTGGCCCTGACGGTCGGCACATCTTCCCGGAATTGCCGGGTAAAGAGGTGGATGTGAAAGGCCCGTCTGGTGATTAGTTATCGGATCCTGGGGCCGTTATTGCGGCTTTTGAGTCCCGAGAAAGCTCACAATCTGACGTTGTGGGGGTTGGAACATGGCCTTGGGCCTGCAGCCGGTGGTGAGAGTGATCCGCTGCTTTCGATCGACCTCTGGGGCCGGAGTTTTGACAATCCTATCGGCCTCGCTGCCGGCTTTGACAAGAATGCCGCGGTGGTCGGGCCCGCATTTGGACTGGGCTTCGGCTTTGTCGAAATCGGCAGCGTCACTCCGCGTCCTCAGCCTGGGAATCCCAAGCCCCGGATATTCCGCCTGCCGGAGGATCGGGGTGTCATCAACCGTCTGGGGTTTAACAACCTGGGCATGGATGCGGCTGCGCTGAACCTACGGAAGTGGCGTGAAGTGCCTTTGCCGGGCGCCCTTGGTGTGAATCTGGGTAAGAATAAGGATACGCAGGATTCAGTTGCCGATTATCTGAAGGGAGTTAAGGCGCTTGGTGGTTTTGCTGACTACCTGGTAATTAATGTTTCCTCGCCCAATACCCCCGGCCTGCGTGCGCTTCAGGGGCGGGAGGAGCTCAATGAACTGATTTCCGCCGTTCAATCTTCTCTGCGAGAGAGTTTTGCGGCAAAAGCCCCGCCGCTAGTGCTGAAGGTAGCACCGGATCTGACCGAAGCCGATATAAAGGATATTGCGCAGGTCGCTCTCGAGCAAAACCTGGACGGATTGACCGTATCGAACACCACGATCACGCGCCCAGAGTCACTGAGTGGCAGCGACCGCGAGGAAACCGGTGGGCTGAGCGGGCGTCCCCTCTTCAACGTTTCAACCCGGGTTCTGGGCGATTTCTACCTGCTGACCGAGGGGCGTATCCCACTGGTCGGGGTCGGTGGCGTAGGCAGTGGTGCGGACGCCTATGCTAAGATCCGTGCGGGCGCTTCGCTTGTGCAGCTGTATTCCGCGCTGGTTTACGAAGGGCCCGAGCTGGTCGAGCGCATTAAGCGGGACCTCGCGCAGCTGTTACGTCGTGACGGCTGCGAAAAGCTTTCCGACGCTATCGGGGCGGCGCACCGCTGACGTGGGCTTGGTCGTCCTCAAAGGATATCCAGAACGGCTTCCGGCGGGCGTCCCAGCGCCGCTTTCGACCCTGAGCTGACAATCGGCCGTTCAATCAGGATGGGATTCTCGACCATTGCCGTGATCAGCGCGTCGTCGCTCAGGGCGGTATCGTTCAGCTTGAGCTCTTTGTATATTGCTTCGCCGCGCCGAATCAGTTGACGCGGCTCCAGGCCCAGTTGCGACAGAAGCGCAGTCAAGGTTTCCGCGGAGGGCGGATTTTTCAGATATTCGACAATCTCAGGCTCGACCCCTTTTTCCTTTATAAGGGCAAGGGTCTGACGGGATTTGCTGCACCTGGGATTGTGATAGATCTTAACCGACATTCTTGCCTCCGGACGGGATCAATTGCTGATACGCATATCAATGAAGTCTCTGTCCATGCCGTGCCTGCGCGTCCGGGTCAAGACTGCATCGACCTCAATCTAGGTCAGAAACGCTTGGTTAACCATCTTTCAAGACCTGATGGCGCAAACTGCGGCCCTGGATCGATAACAGTCTCTGGGAAGTCCGCGCCCGCATGTCAGTGGCCCGCAACATACTGCTGTTCGGACTCTATACCGCGATGGCGATTGCTGTTGCTGTGGAGGGGCCGTTGCGCGTCCCGCGCCTGGATCAGTCCGTTGCGGTGATGATCGGCCTGCTGATTTTTCTGGCGGGTGCTCTCGTCCATGAAATGTATCAGCGTCTTTCACGCGAGTCATTTCTCGGTAAGCAAATTCTGGCACTCCGGCATGCACAATCAGAGCTTTACGAGCAGCTCAACTGGTCCCGGCGTGAGAACAAGGCACTGGCCGAAGCGGTCGAAGCCGTCGTGCGTTCCGGACGACTGCCGAGCGAACCCGGCACGGTCGACGAAGCCATCACTGAGGTCCGCGTTATAAAGTCCTTGGGGGCGTCAAAGCCCAAAGCAGAGCCGGAACACCAGGTTGCAGCCGGACCTGCCGTAACACTGGTTGCGGATCCGGAGAGCTTTGGGCCTGTGAGCTCGGGCGCACTGGGATCGGATAAGGTCTATGCTGAGCCGGACGCGCCCGGTTCGTTGCATCCCGTGCTGGAAAACGATACGCCGCAACCCGCAGCCGCCAAAGAATCTCATGCGGGATCGCCAAAGAAAACCGGTGACGCCGAGTACGCGATGCCGGACGTGATCCGCAATCTGAGTGAAGACGAGATTCTGAAACAGGTGCAGAACGCTCTTCGAGATGATCGGATCAGCTTCGTGCTGCAGCCGATTGTCAGTCTGCCGCAGCGTAAGCGCCGCTTCTATGAATGTTTTTCCCGAGTCCGGACCGAAGAGGATCTCATGATCCTGCCGGAAGAGTACATTGCCGTTGCCGAGCGTGAGGGTCTGATCACTGCAATCGACAATATGCTGTTGTTCCGCTGCGTTCAGTTGGTGCGTAAGATCCAGCGCCGCAGCGATAATCTCGATTTTTTCTGTAATATTTCGCCTCATACTCTTCGAGACGATGACTTTTTCGGTGACTTCGTCGAGTTTCTCGAAAGCAATGATGTCCTGGGTCCGAACCTGATCTTCGAGTTCACACAATCCGAGTTCGCCGGGTTTGGTGACGTGGAAATGGGGCATCTGGAGCGTTTGGCGCGCGTGGGCTGCCGTCTCTCACTGGATCAGGTCACGGACCTGCAGATGGATTTACCGGCGCTTGCCGCCCGGAACATCCGCTTTGTGAAAATTCAGGCCGAGCTGCTCGCAGCAGGAACCTCTGAAGTCGATGCCTTGCTCGCATCTTTCCGGGATGTGCCGATCAAGCTGGTGGCGGAGAAGGTCGAGGAAGAGGATACCCTGCGCAAATTGCTGGATAAGCAGATCGACTTTGGCCAGGGCTACCTCTTTGGTGAGCCCCGCCTTGCACGCCCGGCGGCGTGACACGCGTCGCCTGCAGGCCAAACGCTCTTTATTCCTGACACCTTATCGACAAGCTTTCTTTCAATCCACGGCCCTCTGTGTCACAAGAACGCGTCTTTCCTTGTGGCTTTTATTTTAGGTTCAGGTGGTTTCACTATACGAGGGTCTGTCGGCCATCTCCGACAATTACGACGGTTACATCATCGATCTATGGGGTGTGATGCACGATGGGGTGAAGGCCTTTCCTGAAGCCATCGATTGCGTGTCACGCCTGAAACAGGCAGGCAAGCAGATTGCCATCCTTTCCAATGCTCCTCGCCGCGCTGACGTGGTGATCGCGCGCAATGCGGATCTTGGCATCGCACCGGACCTGGCTGATGTCGTGATGTCTTCGGGCGAAGATACCTGGCTGCACCTTAACGAACGGCCCGACGCGTTTTACCGTGAGCTGGGACGGCGTTGTTATCACCTGGGGCCGGAGCGCGACCAGGGCATGCGTGAGGGGCTGGACTACGATTTTGTCGAGAGTCTCGACGAAGCTGATTTTATCCTCAACACCGGAACACTGGCCTTCGATCATACAATTGAAAATTACCGCGAGCTTCTTGACTCAGCCCTCGCCCTGAAACTGCCGATGATCTGCGCCAATCCTGATCTGGTGGTGATTCGGGGGGGAGTCATGGAGTTCTGCGCGGGCAGTGTCGCGGAACGTTATGAGCAGCTCGGTGGCGAAGTGCGGTCCCACGGTAAACCGCATCTCGGGGTCTACGAGCGTTGCTTCTCGGCAATGGGCGTGACGGATCGCAGCCGAATTGCGGGAATTGGTGACTCCTTACGCACGGACATTGCAGGGGCGCGGGCAGCTGGAATCGCGGGAATTTTTGTCACCGATGGCATCCATCGGACTGAATTAAACGTAGACTCATCAGGAATGCCGGCGCCCGATGGGCTTGAAAGCCTTTTTGCGGCGACCCAGGCGAACCCGGCAGCTGTTCTGCCGCGGCTCCGCTGGTAAGCCGGGGGATCAAGGTCATGGAGGCGGATCCGCCTGAGTGCGATAGCACGCATTAGGGCGAAGTTCGGAGTGGGGCCGGTTTATGGGTAAGCTTTATAGCCGAAAATTCGTCTGGCATTTCGATGTGCCCGTCGAGGACCTCTGGCCCAGCCTTGCAGATACTGCCCGCTTCAATGAAGCTGCCGGCCTACCCAAACATGACATCGAGGAAATTCCGCAGGACGACGGCTCGGTCGTTTACCTTGGTCATGTTCGTATGGGACCGATCGTTATGAACTGGCGCGACTGGCCGGTTAACTGGGTCACCGGCGAATGGTTCGAACACCGGCGGGATTTCTCGAAAGGTCCCCTCAAAAAGCTGAACGCTCTTTTACGCTTCGTACCTGAGGGCGCAGGCTGCCGTTGCGAGTACCATTTGGAAGCGGAAGCGGCGAATCTGCTGGGTCACATTATTCTGAGCACGAATTTCTTCAAAGGGGCGGGCAAGACCTTCGGGCAGCTGGCCGAGGATGCCGGGCGCTTTGCCCGCGGCGATCTGCCCATGGCTTTTCGATTTCAACCGCCGCCGCTGGATCCGGATGTTCAGGCGCGGATGGATGCTATCGTTACCACCATCGAAGAGTCCGGGCACGGGCACGGGCTGGCAAAACGCCTGGCTGAACTTGTGCAGAGCGCTCAGGAAGTCGATCTGGTTCATTTGCGGCCGATCAGGCTTGCGCGTGAATGGGAGCAGAAGGAGCGGAATGTCATCGAGCTTTGTCTCGAGGCGGCCCGCGCCGGGTTACTGGCGCTGCGTTGGGATGTGCTGTGTCCACGTTGTCGGGTGCCCAAGGCCTCTGTTTCCAGTCTGGATGCTTTGCCACGCGGTGCGCATTGCGAAACCTGCAACATCGATTACGACGGCGATTTCTCCCGTAATGTCGAGTTGAGTTTTCATCCGGCGCCTGCTCTGCGGCCGATATCTGCCGGTGAGTATTGCCTCTTTGGTCCCATGAGCACACCTCACATCGTGCTGCAGTTGACGCTTGCGGCGGGGGAAACCCGCACCGAAACCATGTCGCTGGCACCCGGACGTTACCGTTTGCGAAGTCTGGAGCCGGGGCCGGAGGTGGATTTCGATCTTGAAGAAGGGCAGGCGATCCCCGAACTGATCGCGTGTGCGGAGGGCTTTGACACCGCCGCAGGCGAGGACAGCAACAGCGTCACACTACACAATCGTAGCCAACGCCCACTGACTTTGGTGCTCGAAGAACGTCCCTGGATGCGTGACGCGCTGACAGCAGACCGGGTAACGGCAATGCAAGCATTCCGAGATCTCTTTTCAGATCAGGTTCTGCGACCGGGTGACGAAGTGGAGGTCACGCGGATCTGCCTGCTATTTAGCGACCTTCAAGGTTCTACGGCGCTTTACGGAGCCATTGGAGATGCTCGGGCGTATCATTTGGTGCGCGATCACTTCGCCTTTCTCGCGGCGATCGTGCGTGAGAACAACGGGGCTGTCGTCAAGACAATCGGCGATGCAATCATGGCGGCCTTTGCCGATCCGGCCGATGCGGTTCGGTCCGCCCTGGCAATCCAGAACAAAGTAGAAAGCTTTAACGCCACCCGGCCGGGTGAGGGAATTGTGATCAAGGTGGGGATCCACGAAGGACCTTCGATCGCCGTCACCTTAAATGGGCGGCTGGATTATTTCGGCTCCACCGTGAACATGGCAGCCCGCCTGCAGGGGACTTCGCTCGGCGGGGACGTGGTGGTTTCCATGAACCTTGCAGAGGATCCGGCGGTGGAACCCCTGCTGGCGCCTTTATCGCGGAAAGTCGAAACCACGCATCTGAAGGGCTTTGACGAGCCGGTCGAGTTTCTGCGCATTGCCCCACAGGGGCCAGCGGCCTGATCTGACCGATTTTCACAGAATCACTGAAAAACCGGGGCCAGTCCCTGTTCGCAATAGCGAACGCGCGCCAGGTTGGACTTGCGCTGTGGGAGCGGCTTATACTGGCGCGCAAAAGGTCAATGAGGCGAGACACATAGAGTGCGGATCGTCTGTTACAGGTTTAAATTAGAGACGAAACGGGGGGGCTTGTGAGGCTGAGCTCGGTCATTGCCGGGATCGTTGGGCTGCTGTTAACGGCAGCCTGGCTTGGTGCCTGTGCCTACTATGTCGAAGCCTTTGTCGGGTGGAACGGACTGCAACAGCTCTTGCCGCACGAATTGGCTATGGGTGTCGCGGGGGCCTGCCTGCCACCGACGCTTTTGTGGCTGGCGCTGGTCTACTTCATGCGCGGGCAGATGATCAACGAAGATGTTGATAAGCTTCTGCGCCACTTTCAGGCCATGACCTATCCGGACGATGAGGCAAAAACCCGAGTGCAGCAGGTCAGCGCAGCCCTGAAAGCGCAAGCCCATGAACTGACCGAGACGACCGACGAAATCTTCGAGCGAATGGATGCCATGCGCCATTCTTTCAAGTCTCAGACCAGCGAGCTTGCCGGGGCTTCGGTTCGGGCTGCGTCGCAGGCCGAACAGCTCAAGGAGTCCCTTACTGCGCAAACCCAGGAAGTTGAAGCGGCCTCGACCCGGATCAATGGCCTGATGGCGGCATCGCGGGAATCAGTGGACAGTCAGCTCAAGGCGCTGGAGGAAACCGCAGGCCGTGTCGACTCTATGGTGCATCAGATCTCCAGCGGTTTGAAGCAGCCCGTGGCTGATCTGCAAGCAGCGGCAGAGCAGACAATAGCGGCTACAGAGGATGTTGCGACCCATCTCGCGCGCCGCAGCACCGAGCTGACTACGGCGCGTGAAGGTGTTCAGGCCAGTGGCGACGCGCTGCATGTGGAACTCGAACGGGATTTGAAAGCCTTTGCCGGGGCAGGCGAACAGGTTTTCGCCCATGCACGGCAGTTCAACGAGGCCATGCGGCAACAGATCGAGTTGCTGGCGCAGGTCTTTAACGACACGGAAGGCAAGGTGACGTCGGTGCGCGCAGCCCTGGCAGAGGAACGTGCTCAGTTCGGCACCATGACCGCGGAACTGACCCAGACCTCGCAGAAAATAGGCGAGGATCTCAAACACGATGCGCGGGATGTACGCAGCTCATTTGAACTCGCCGCGACCCGGGCCAAGCTGATTACCGAAATTCTGCGCGAACAGGGTGGTGTTCTTCATACCGAGACCGATCAGGTCGTGGATCGTCTGCGCGAGGCTGCCGGCGGAATTGCCGATGAGATTGAACAGGCCGGGACGCAGCAGATCGACCGCCTGCATGATGCCGCCGCTGCTGCACGCGAATCTCTCAGCGGAGTCGGTGCCGAGATCGAGCCTGTGGTGTCGGCCATCGAGGCGGCCGGCGCGCGCGCGGTGATACAAGCCGGCGAAGTCTCCAAGTTGCTCGGAACGCATTCTGAAAGTCTGGGCATGCATGCCGAGCGGGTTAGTGAACGGGTTGACCGGATCGCTGAAACCCTGAAACGGGGCACCAATGATTTCGACGACGCGGCGCACAATGCGGTCGCGCAAAGCGCAAAGGTCGTGGAGATTTTCCGCAGTCAGGGCAGGGTTCTCACCCTGGCGGCAGAGAACGCCAATACTTCGGTTGGTGACCTGCGGGCCCAGGTCCGCGATGAGGTCAGTGGCTTCGGCCAGATCAGCACTGATTTCAAAGCGCTTCTGCAAGAGGTCAGGGACACTCTTGCGCAGCAGGCCGACGCAATAAAGGCGGCTTCTGCCGGGGCGATGACAACATCCAGTGAAGTCCGCGAGCAGCTTCGCGTTCAGGCGGACGCGGTCAACAGCGTGGCCGCGACAAACCTCGAGCGGCTCGGCAAGATGGCCGAAACGATTGATGGTATCTCCCTGCAGGTTCGCACCGCTGCCGACAGAGCGATTTCCCGCGCTGAAGACCTTGGCGGTAATCTGGAGGCTCAGGCCAGCGACTTCGGTACCACGGTCGAGACGGCCTTTCAGCAGGCGCGTGATGCCGGTCAGATCTTCAAGGATCAGGGCAAGGACATTTTGGCAGCGGCCGATGAGGCCGCGATCCAGGCGCGGCACCTTAAGGAAAAGTCCATCGAGGCCAGCCGCGATGTCTTCCTGCGCACCGCGACGGTGATGATGGAGGACCTGAACTCGAGCGCGATCGACTTGAACAAGTTTATCGAGGAAGACCTGCCGCCCGAGTTCTGGAAATCCTATCGTTCCGGCGATAAATCGATCTTCGCACGGCGTCTCCTGCGTAAATCGGACCGTTTCGAGTCTCCGGAAATCAAGGCGCGCTATGACAGTGATGACCGCTTCCGGGATCAGGTCAGCCGCTATCTGAACCAGTTCGATTCTCTGATCAAGCAGTCTGCGGACTGCGATCCGGAGCATATTCTTTCCGCTGCCTTCATGACCTCAGATGTGGGCAAGCTATATCTCTTATTGTCGCGTTCGCTTGGCCGTAAGCATTGAGCACTTTACTCTGTGCAGGTGTGATTTCGAGCAGCAGCAGACGAGATGTGTAAGAGGATCTTCTGAGCCATGCGGAGCATGTCGTCCAAAACGCTGTCGAGCGATGCCGGAAAAGGCGAGGGTTCGACCCGTGAGCAATTAGCGACCCTGCGCAACCTGCTGCCTTATCTCTGGCCTGCCGGGCGCAAGGATTTGCGTCTTAGGGTCCTGATTGCGCTGGTGCTGATGGTTGGGGCGAAAGTCACGACCGTCTATGTTCCTCTGATCCTGCGTGCGGCAGTCGATAACCTGTCTCCGGGCACGGGAGCGTCCGCTGCGAATCTGGTGGCGAACGAGCCCCTGATTGTCCTGCCGCTCGGTCTGCTGCTGGCCTATGGCCTGGCGCGTGTCCTTGGGGTGGCCTTCGCCCAGATCCGCGACGCGGTCTTCTCCAAGGTAGCCCAGAGTGCAATCCGGCAGGTGGCCCTGCAGACCTTCGATCATCTGCACCGACTCTCGCTGCGATTCCACCTGGATCGCCAGACCGGCGGTCTGACGCGCGCGATTGACCGGGGCACCAAGGGCATTGAGTTCCTGCTGTTCTTCGTCCTTTTCAATATCCTGCCGACGATTCTCGAGATCCTCTTCGTCAGCGGCATCCTCTGGTATCTCTTCGACTGGCGTTTTGCGGCGGTTACGATCGCGACGATCCTGCTTTACGTTTATCTGACCTTCCAGATGACCGAATGGCGGATCAAGCTGCGCCGGCGCATGAACGATGCCGACAACGACGCCAACACCAAGTCGGTCGACAGCCTGCTGAACTTCGAGACCGTAAAATACTTCGGCAACGAACAGCATGAGACCCGGCGTTTTGATACCGCGCTGCAAAGCTATGAAAAGGCGGCGGTCGACAGTCGGGTCAGCCTCTCGGCCCTGAATGCGGGGCAGGCGATAATCATCTCAATCGGTGTCGTGGCGATTATGGTCATGGCCGCCATGGGGGTCGTCGCCGGGATTATGACCTTGGGCGATTTCGTCATGGTCAATGCCTACCTTATCCAGCTGGCCATGCCGCTTAACCTGCTCGGCACGGTGTATCGGGAGATCAAACAGTCTCTGATCGATATGGAGGTCATGTTCAATCTGCTGGGCACCGGGGCAGAGATCCTTGATCGGCCTGACGCCACATCCCTGGTGCCTGAGGGCGGGGAAGTCGTCTTCCGCGATGTGAGCTTTGGATACGATGCCCGCCGCCCGATCCTGCGCAATGTTGATTTCACCGTACCTGCCGGCAAGACCGTCGCCATTGTCGGTCCCAGCGGCGCGGGCAAGTCGACCATCAGCCGCCTGCTGTTCCGCTTCTATGACGTGACGGACGGCCAGATCCTGATCGACGGTCAGGATCTGCGGGAGGTCACCCAGGATTCCCTGCGCGCATCCATCGGTATCGTGCCGCAGGATACGGTCCTCTTTAACGACACGGTCTACTACAACATAGCCTATGGCCGCCCGAGCGCGACCCGCGAGGAAGTCGAAGCCGCCGCGAAGCTGGCCCGGATTCATGAATTCGTCCGGGGCCTGCCCGACGGCTACGACAGCATTGTCGGCGAGCGTGGCCTGAAGCTCTCCGGCGGCGAGAAACAACGTGTGGCCATCGCCCGTACGATCCTGAAGGGCCCGGCGATCCTGCTGTTCGACGAAGCTACCTCTGCGCTGGATACCAAGACGGAACGGGCGATACAGAACAGCCTGACCGAGGTCTCACGGGACCGCACCACACTGGTGATCGCGCACCGTCTCTCCACGGTCGTCGATGCGGATGAGATCATCGTCCTGGAGGCCGGTCGGATCGTCGAACGCGGACAGCATGAAAACCTCCTGGACCGGGAGGGCCACTACGCCACCATGTGGCGGCGGCAGCAGGAAAGCGCGCTGCAGCGGCGTCAGACAGATGCCGAACCCGCCGTGCCGGCTTCCCCGCCGTTGCCTCTGGATGTACCCTAGGTCATGGCCGTCGGAGTTTATGAGCCATGGCCTAGAGACTGATCATTCGGAACACCTGGAGAAGGATATGACACCCCGCCTGACCCATGTTGCGCTACATCTGCGCGATCTGGACGCCTCGATTGGCTTTTACCGCGATATTTGCGGCATGAAGATCATCCACGAACGCGAGGATGGCGGAACCCGGGTGGTCTGGATGGCCGAGCCGGGTCGTGAGACCGACTTTATCTTTGTCCTGATTCCAGGTGGTCCGGGCCGCGATCAGGCCGAAAATGATTTTAGCCATTTTGGTTTCGCCCTTGAAAGCCGTGCCGCCGTGGACCGGGTTGCGGAAGCCGCAGAACGCGCCGGGTGTCTGGCCTGGTCACCGCGTGATGAACCCTATCCGGTCGGATACTATTGCGGTCTGCGCGATCCGGACGGTAATTTCGTCGAATTCAGCTACGGCCAGCCGCTTGGGCCCGGCGCTGCGCCCCTAAACGCAGAGAGTTAGGGGCGGGAGTTCGTCCGGGGTTCGGATAAAAACTGACTTTGGGTCAGGATTTCAGCTGTTCCGGCAATGCTTACCGCGGGATTCGGCTTTTTCACCTTGACGCCAGGGGGGTGCTGCCTTAAAAACCGCTCCGCACCGGGCGTTTCTGCCCGGATTATCGTTTTATGCCTGCGTTTTAGATTAACTGGGAATGGTATCATGGCTCGTCGTTGCGACTTCTCCGGCAAAGGTGTTCAGACCGGAAATAATGTAAGTCACGCAAAGAACAGGACTCGCCGCCGGTTTTTGCCGAATCTGCAGCAGACCTCGATGCTGAGCGACGTTCTTGGTCAGACGGTACAGTTCCGCCTCTGCACCAACACGATCCGCACCATCGAAAAGCGCGGCGGTCTCGACGCTTATCTTCTCTCGACACCTTCCGCAAAGCTGGGCCAGCGTGCACGTCAGCTCAAGCGCCGGGTCAAAAAGGTTCTGGAGAATCAGGCAGCTGCCTAAGGCGCGTGTCTGAAAAAGTTGAAGAGGCCCATCTTTTGATGGGCCTTTTTTTATACCTGATGCCCGGAATTCCAGGCTTTCCGCTTCACTCTTCGAGTTCGAAGAGTAAAAGCAGGTTCCGCTGCAGAATGTTAAAGTTGTTGTCTGACAGCAGATAAACCAGCGTTTTGCCGTCCGGCCCGGATTTAACGTCGATCCCCTCCATGTTATCGACGGCCAATGGTGGCCGGATCACAGCGATTTCCGCGCCTTTCAAAGTGTTTCCGGGCGCAATATCCTTCTCCGCGATGCGCCGCAGACGCATGGCGACTCCGATGATGGGGATGTAGGAGCGTTCCAGCACCAGAATGTCTCCCCCGGGCAGACGCGCGGCCCCGGTGGGCTTGAACGCGCCCTCGCGTTGGAATCTCAGGCTGGACCAGGTCTTGTCGCCCTTGGTTGCCTTGCCGTCCCAAAGATAGGCCGCGACCTGATTGCTGCCGCCGCTGAGCTCCTGTGCCTCTGTGATGGCCAGCACGCGCCCGTCACGCAGGGTGACCAGAGATTCGATACCGCCATTGCCGAAAGTCGTGGTCAACGGCAGCGGGGTCGGCAGCGCCGTGGGGGCGGTCTTGTCTGTGAAGGGATCCGCCGGATAGCGCCAGACCCGATGATTTCGCTCGAAGCTGACCAGCAAATCTCCACTGCTGTGGCGGGAGAGGGATTCAGCGTCGCGCTGGCGCTTATCGCTCAGGGCTTTGCCTTTCAGGTCGATGATCGCCGTCATCGCGCCGTTGGAGAGGCCGGTCAATTGCCCCTTCTTGTCGTAACTAAGTTCAGCGCGAAACCATTGGCCGTCGTCGCTGGCGGCGGTCAGCTGCGAGAGATCGTCGGAGATCAGGAGGCTTGAAAGGCCGCCAAACGCGGCTGTCTGCGACTTCAGCACCAAACCGCCTCGCCACCGCAGCTTGCCGGCTTTTTTGCGCTCGGGCAGCGCGGGATGGAAGGCGAGCGGCGTGGCGGAAACCGCGATTGGATCTGCTTCAACCGTTTTCTCCGTACTGCATATGATCGCGGTGAGGACCAGCAGCAGGAGGGGTAGCCTCGAGAATTTCTGTGTCAAAGGATCGGGGATCTCCTGGAAAAGCACGGGATTGTGAAGCTTTTACGGGCTTCCTGACCGGACTGGAAGTTGAAAAGATAACGCAGGACGTTAACTATATCCCGACATTGAGATTTCACCACTGACATCCGTTTCCTTAAATCACAGCCTGCCTCTATAGCAGCAGATCCGCTTAAGCAGGCACAGGGAGGTTATCATGCAGACACTTGCACGCAGACAGGTTCTCAGCGGCATTGCCGCGACATCTTTCGCCGCCGTTCTGGCCGATCCGCGCATGGCGAAGGCCGCGGCGGCGGAGCTTGAGACGATCTCACTTACCACCAAGGACGGACGCTCTGTGAAGGCGGCGATTGCCATGCCCTCCAAGCTCCCCGCGCCGGCGGTGGTGCTGATCCACGAATGGTGGGGCCTGAACGATCAGATCAAGGTGGTGGCGGCTGAGCTGGCCAAGGAAGGCTATATCGCCCTTGCGGTCGATCTTTACGACGAAAAGGTCGCAACCCAGCCCGAAGACGCGAAGGCTTTCATGCAGGCCGTCGATCCGGGACAGGCCACCAATACCCTGCAGTCCTGGGTCTCCTGGCTGCGCGATCACGACGCGGTCGCGGGTAAGATCGGGACGGTTGGCTGGTGCTTCGGCGGCGGCTGGTCCCTGAACGCCTCCATCGCGGCGCCTGTCGAGGCAACGGTGGTCTACTATGGCCGCGTGGCGCGCGAAGCCGAAGACCTGAAGGCACTGACTTCGCCGGTTCTTGGCCACTACGCGACCGCGGACAAGTGGATTAATCAGGAGATGGTCAGCAAGTTCGAGGCTGAGATGGCCAAGGCTGAAAAGTCCAACCAGTCCCATTGGTACGAAGCGGACCATGCCTTCGCGAACCCGACCTCGGCCCGCTACGACGAAGGCGACGCCAAGCTGGCCTGGGAACGTACCCTGGCGTTCTTCAAGGAACATCTGGGTTAGAGCTGCGCGTATCGATCAGAATGCAGGACGCATAAGATCCGAAAAAGGCCCGCCACAGGCTCCATAGGAGCCGCCTGGCGGGCCTTTTTTTACTCTCTATTCAGACTCGGCCTAGGAAACCTTGCGCCGCCGATGATGGTGGGTCGTGGCGTTCGGGCCGCCTTCATCGAAGAGCTCCGCGAGTTTTTCCATCACCGTGCCGCCCAGTTGTTCGGCGTCGACGATCGTGACGGCACGTTTGTAGTAGCGGGTCACGTCATGACCGATGCCGATGGCCAGCAGTTCGACCGGCGAGCGGGTCTCGATGTAGGAGATAACCTCGCGCAGGTGCTTCTCCAGGTAATTGCCCGGATTGACCGACAGGGTTGAGTCATCGACCGGTGCACCGTCCGAGATGATCATCAGCACGCGCCGCTGCTCCGGACGGGTCACAATCCGGTTGTGCGCCCACAGCAGGGCTTCGCCGTCGATGTTCTCCTTCAGGATGCCTTCGCGCAGCATCAGGCCCAGGTTCTTGCGGGCCCGGCGCCAGGGCGCATCCGCGGATTTGTAGACGATGTGGCGGATGTCGTTCAGGCGGCCTGGATTGGGCGGCTTACCGTCCGCGATCCAGCGCTCGCGGGACTGCCCGCCTTTCCACATGCGTGTGGTGAAGCCCAGGATCTCGACCTTCACACCGCAGCGCTCCAGGGTACGGGCGAGGATGTCGGCACTCATGGCAGCCACCGTGATCGGTCGTCCGCGCATGGAGCCCGAGTTGTCGATCAGCAGGCTGACAACCGTATCGCGGAACTCCATGTCCTGTTCTTGCTTGTAGCTCAGCGAATGGGTCGGGCTGACCACGACGCGGGTCAGGCGTGCGGTGTCCAGGATGCCTTCTTCGAGGTTGAAGTCCCAGTTACGGGTCTGTTGCGCGAGAAGACGGCGCTGCAGCCGGTTGGCGAGCTTTGCAATCACACCCTGAAGGTGCGCCAGTTGCTGATCGAGCATCTGCCGCAGGCGGTTCAGCTCGTCGGCATCGCAGAGTTCTGCAGCATCGACGGTTTCGTCGAACACCGAAGTGTAGGGATGGTAGGCCGCCTGATCGAGCGAATTGCGGCGATCCTGATGCTGCGGTGTCTCGGTCGGCTGCCCGGGCTGTTCGTCACCGGAATCTGCCATCATCTCGCCGTCGGCATCCGCATCCTGACCTTCGCCGGACTCGTCCTCCATGGCTTCGCCCTGCTGGCTTTCCATGCTGGCCTGGTCCTCAGCGGATTCCTGCTGCTCGCCGTCACCCCTTGAATCCGACGGTGCATCCTCGGAACCGTCGCCGTCTTCGTCCTCGTCCTGATCGTCGCCCAGGTCGTCCTCGCTGGTTACGTCGAGATCCAGGTGCCGCAGCATCTGCTTGACCACCTTGGCGAAGGATTCCTGGTTGTCCGCATTTGCGCTCATGTCCGCGAGGTCGCGCAGAACGTCTTCGTGCAGGTGCGGTCGCCATAGATCGACCAGATTACGGGCGGCGGCCGGGGGCGGTGTCCCGGTGATGGCTTCGCGCGCCAGAACCCGCAGTGCCTCGGAAAGAGGCACGTCTTCGTGGCTTGTGACGCGGGTCAGTCCTTTGGCGTGGCACTGTTCGGCAAGCGTTGCCTCGAGGTTGGCGGCAACGCCGGTCATGCGTTTCATGCCCAGGGCTTCACAACGCGCCTGTTCGACGGCGTCGAAGACCTCGCGGGCGGATTCCTGCTGCGGCCGCTGGACCCGGTGGGTGGACTCATTGTGGTACTTAAGCCGCAGCGCCACCGCGTCGGCCTGACCCCGCACCTGGGCCACGTCCGAAGCGGGAAGATCGCGCGCAGGCATCGGCAACCTGACCTCGGTGCCGGAGAGGCCCTGGCCGCTCGGCGTAAAGGCGGCAGTGATCTCTTCGCGTTCCGAGATGGCGCGCAAGGTCGCCGCCGTAACGCGTTTGAACTTCTCGATAGGGCTTTCGCTTTGATCCATGGTCTTTGCCTGGCGCCCTGCATCCCGACGTTGATCTGGCCCCGGGGCAACCCCGGCAGCCTGATGCAGGTGTCGTTCCAAGTCCGGTCCTTTGTGTCAGGACCGGTCTTGCCTTAAACGAGCGACGCACTTCCTTCCTGAAGTTCAGTGCCGAAGCAACGCTGGTAGTATTCCGTCACGACTGCACGTTCCGTCTCATCGCACTTGTTGAGGAACGTGACGCGGAAGGCGAAACCGACATTGCCGAAGATCTTGGCGTTCTGCGCCCAGGTGATCACCGTTCGGGGGCTCATCACAGTCGAGATATCACCGTTGATGAAGCCGCTGCGGGTCAGATCCGCCAGCGCGACCATGGCTGCGATGGTCTCCTGACCTTCTTTGGTGTCGTAATCCGGGCACTTGGCCAGAACGATGTTCTCTTCCTCGGCATGCTCAAGGTAGTTGAGGGTCGTCACGATGTTCCAGCGGTCCATCTGGCCCTGGTTGATCTGCTGCGTACCGTGATAGAGGCCGGTGGTGTCACCCAGCCCAACCGTGTTGGCGGTTGAGAAGAGGCGGAAGGCGGAATGCGGCTTGATGACCTGGTTCTGATCGAGCAGGGTCAGGCGGCCCTCAACTTCCAGAACCCGCTGGATCACGAACATCACGTCCGGACGCCCGGCGTCGTACTCGTCGAAGACCAGCGCGGTAGGGCGCTGCAGGGCCCAGGGCAACAGGCCTTCGCGGAACTCGGTCACCTGCTTGCCGTCCTTCAGAACAATCGCGTCCTTACCGATCAGATCGATACGGCTGATGTGGCTGTCCAGGTTGATCCGGATACAGGGCCAGTTCAGTCGCGATGCCACCTGTTCGATGTGGGTCGACTTACCCGTACCGTGATAACCCTGGACCATGACCCGGCGGTTGAAGGCGAAGCCGGCGAGGATGGCGAGGGTGGTGTCGTGGTCAAAACGATAGGCCTCGTCCGCATCCGGGACATAGCTGTTGGGTTGACTGAACGCCGGGATCTGCATGTCGCTGTCGATCCCGAAGGTCTGACGTGCCGATACAGTGATATCCGGTCCCGCAGTGGGCATTTCTGAGCCGCCGAGGGCTGGTGCTGAAGACATAAGTTACGGTCCGTTGGTGAGATGTTCGAAAAGAATAGAAGCCGGTTCTTACTACGGGCTTTGGCGGAAAGATACTTTAAGCGACGCATAGGCCCGTGTGACATCCTTAAGGCGGTCTTCCGCCTCCGGATCGCCGCCATTTGCATCGGGGTGCAGCTCCTTCGCCAGTGCCCGATACTTTGTGCGGATTTCCTCAATGGTCACCGGATGTTTCAGCCCAAGGACCGAGAGCGCTTCGGTTTCTTCGCTTACAGGCTGTTTGGGGGCGTCGGATTTCGACTGATCGCCGAAAAACCCGAAATCGTCTTGAAAATCTGCGCTCTGCCATCGTTTGGCCTGTGGCTTGTCCTTGCCCAGTGGCCAGGTCTCGCGCTGCCAGACTGAATCGGCGCGGCGTTCCCGTTCGATTTGCTGTTCGTTCATGCCTTTGAAGAAATCCCAGGCCTGATTGTACTCGCGGATATGCTCCAGACAGAACCAGACGTAGTGGTTCAGCTGGTTCCTGGATTTCGGCGCACGGTAGGGGCCGTCGAGATCGCAGCCTGGAAACTGGCATGCGGGCTGGGCGGCACCCTGGGGGTCTGAATACCCCGAATATCTGTGCGTTGAACGAGACATGGGTAAATTATGGAGGCGGTAACGGGGCGAGGCAAGGATTGTAGCGCGAAATTCGTGTGTTAGGCTTAGGTTGAGACGTCATAAATTACAATGGCCTTGATCCTGTGTGGCCGGGTTTCGGGAAGGAAAGCTTCTGAACGCAGGGCTGCGAAGCCTCCAGGCATCCAAATCCCGATAAAATGACCTGAGAAGCATGCGGCCCGGCCGATAAATTTATGAGGTTTCAGGCAGGCAATCGGCCTGCGTAACAGGTGGCGTGGCCGGTCGATCTGATCGACATCAGCTGGTCGATCTGATCGACATCAAATGCAGCTTGGCTGAAGTTCTGTTAGAAAGGTCTGCGTTTGACCAGGGCGGTATATGGATTCGGCGATGCCCTGTGTCATCTATAGCGATTGACAGCAACCTGAATGACCGAGTGATCGAATATGACCATAGCTGACCGAATGAATGAAAAACTGACCTCTGCACTCGCGCCGCAGAGACTGTCGATCACCGATGATTCCCACAAGCACGAAGGGCACTCCGGCTGGAAGCAGGGCGGGCAAACCCACTTCAGAGTCGAGATCGTTTCGCAGCAGTTCAGCGGCAAGTCCCGAGTCGAGAGGCAACGGATGATTTATGCGCTTTTGGCCGACGAGCTTGCCGAGAGTGTTCACGCGCTGCAGTTAAAAACGCTTGCACCATCGGAAGACACGAGGCGATAATTTAATTGCACTAATTAAGTGTATTATGATTTTGATCGTACATCCAATGTGGGTATTGACGAAAAATGATCCATTCATAATAGTGTATTCGATGTAAAATACACTCATAAGGATAGATGTGACTGCGTGTCGGGTGGTCGAGTGGTTGTTAGGAGAAGTAATCTGAGTCGGTCAGGGGCGGATGGACGAGACGGGCAGCACCAGGAAGCGCGATCTGAGAGCAGTCTGGTAAGCCGGAACATTTTGGTGTCCGGCCGCAGGACGAGTTTGCGTCTTGAGCCGGTTATGTGGGACGCGCTCGGGGAAGTGTGTCGGCGGGAGTCGAAGAACGCCAACGAGCTCTGTACGATGATCAATGCACGGCGCAATGAATCGAGCCTGACGGCTGCGGTGCGTGTTTTTATTCTTGCCTATTTTATGGCGGCGGCAACCGAGGAAGGGCATGTGAGCGCCGGACACGGAACGCTGTCGGACGACTCAAGCCCTGCGGCGGATCCGGCCTGACGCACTTACCCTCTTGATATTATTTCTGTTTCACTCGCCGCCGGTTTCTTTGTCGCCGGTATAGAAGTCCGGCCAGCTCTTGCGGGCAACCTCACCGTCGCTTTTGAAGGTGTGACAGCTGTTGAGCAAGGGAGGCTTTGTCACTTTGGTCGGCGCGGGCGCTTCCCGGCGTTTTTTCGCAAGGGTCGGATAGAGCGTCTGGTAGGCCACGGTCGCCATCGCAGTCAGCATTTCGACCAGATGTGTGCAGCCCTCAACGCCGCCGACCTTGCTGCGCAGCTTTTGCCGCCAGCCCGGTCCGATACGCAGTCCCACCACCTTCTGAAAGTTCGGTGTGATCGCCGGGCAGATCTCGTAGGGCCCCGCATCCGTAACGGCTTCGATCGCATGAATCAGGAATTCCTCATCGATCGTCAGACGAATCCACATGTCGTGCAGGGGTTCGTCCCGCTCTATGTAACCGCGAAAGTCGTTCGGGAAGCCATAGGGTTTGGTGTCGGTCATATGACCTTCGATGTCCCACAGACCGTCCTTGCGCGCGTAACCCTTAAAGTCGAAGCGTCGTGTATGTTGGAGTTCGCGCTCGACTGCTTGTGATAGCGCCATGAATGCCTTCCGCGAGTGTTATGCGTCTATGTTGAACCAAGAGGGGTTCGCCGGATCATAAACGCTCAAAACTTAAAAATTCAGGTGATGTGAGATCCCGATCCGTAGCAGCGGTCACACGCGCTGCGCAGCCGGGCAATCGCGGCCCGGCGCAGGATTCTGAATATAGTGAGGTGCGGCAGCAGGTCAACTTGAGCGTGTCGCGGCTATAGCATCGCCGCTTCCCGCCGCAGCCTGCAGTTTCGGCACAGGGGATCGCCGGCTTTTGCCAAGATAGCTTACGCGATCTCCGCATCTTCCGTCTCGACGTGCGTATCGTCGGGTTGCCGTTCGATCTTGATTGAGGTGATCTGATTGCGCATGCGACCGACAATCTCGAAGCGGCAACCGTGAAAGACGAAGATCTGGCCGATGTCGGGAATACGGCGCGCCTCGTGCAAAATCAGGCCCGCGATGGTCGAGGCCTCCTCGTCCGGCAGATCCCATTCGAACTGACGGTTCAGGTCCCGGATCGTGACTTCGCCGTCCACCAGAAGGCTGCCGTCCTTTTCGGCCTTTACACCCTCGATATCGACATCGTGTTCATCGGCGATATCGCCGACGATTTCTTCGAGAATATCTTCCAGAGTGACGATCCCCAGCATCTCGCCATACTCGTCGATAACGATCGCGAAGTGCTCATGCCGGCTGCGGAAGGCCTGCAGCTGTGAAAGCAGGTCGGTCGATTCCGGAATAAACCAGGGTTTGGCGGCAATGGAGAGAACATCCAGGCCCTCTAGATCGGTCGGGTTCGCCTGAACCGCCCGCAGAAGCGCCTTGGCGTGCAGGACGCCGACAACGTTGTCGCTCTTGCCCTGCCAGAGCGGCAGGCGCGTGTAGGGGCTGGAGAGGACGTCGTCGACGATTTTGGAGGCGGGCTGATCCACATTGATGGCCGCAATATTCTTGCGGTGGGTCATGATCTCTTCGACCTCGACGTCGCCGAGATCAAGGATGGACCTGAGCATCTGACGCTCATGCCGGATTTCCTCGCCGATGCCCGAATGCAGATCGATCGCGCCACGCAACTCTTCTTCGGCTACGTCCTCGGCAAGGCTGGCGGAGAGATCGATCCCGAAGATCTTCAGAGTGGATCCGACAATCCATTGGATGGTCAGGGTGATCGGACCGAGGATCAGAACGATCGGGCGCAGGATCGGCGCGACGCTCAGGGCGGCCTTATCTGCGTTGTGCAGGGCATAGGTTTTGGGCAGCACTTCCGCGAAGATAAGAATCAGGAAGGTCATGCCCAGGGTCGCATAGGCGACGCCGGCTTCGCCGAACCAGCCGATCATCAGGCTTGTGGTTAGAGCCGAGGCGGAGATGTTGACGAGATTGTTGCCAAGCAGGATCGCGCCGATCAGCCGTTCCTTGCGGTCCCAAAGCCGATTGACCACCCGGGCGCTGTGGTTGCCGTCCTGCTCCAGGGTATGCATGCGCGGCCGGGAAGCAGCGGTCAGGGAGGTTTCGGAACCCGAAAAGAAGGCCGAGATCACCAGTAACGCGACAATGGCGGCCAACGTAATAATCAGCTCAGTTTCCATGAGAAGGGCTTCGTTTCGTCCTTTTAGCAAGACTGCAGCGTGACGCAGTGCTTTGAAATAACAACGCTATGTTGGTCCTCAACCTAGGCCGCAAGGCTCGTCTTGAGCAGGGTTTCAACCCTGTCCAGGTCCACATCGCGTTCCAGGAAAGCTTCGCCGATGGCGCGGGCCAGCACGAAAGTGATGCGGCCGTCTGCGACTTTTTTATCGCGCATCATGTGCGACACCAGGGTCGCGCTGTTCCAGCCTGCTCCGGTGCGCGCGTTGCCGCCTATGGCCGTCAGTTCAACGGGCAGGCCGCAGGCCTGAAGGTGCTTGCGGACCCGTGTGGCATCCTCCGCCGGGCAAAAGCCCATCTGCACCGAAAGGTCGAAGGCCATCACCATGCCCAGTGCCACAGCCTCGCCGTGAATGAGTCCCCCGCCGTAGCCGGCTTCAGCCTCGAAAGCGTGCCCGAAGGTGTGCCCGAGGTTCAGCAGCGCCCGCAAGCCGGCTTCGCGTTCGTCCTGTGCGACGATGGCTGCTTTTGCGCGGCAGCTGACCATCACGGCCTCACGCCGGAGGTCCCGGTCGCCTGCAATCAGGGCCGGGCCGTTTTCTTCCAGCCAGGCGAAAAACGTGGGGTCGTTGATCAGGCCGTATTTGACGACCTCGGCGTAACCCGCGAGGAATTCGCGCTGGGGCAGGGTTTCCAGAGTGTCCATATCCGCCAGCACCATTCGGGGCTGATGGAAGCTGCCGACCAGATTCTTGCCGCGTGCCGTATTGATACCCGTCTTGCCGCCGACCGAACTGTCCACCTGTGCCAGCAGCGTCGTGGGAATTTGAATGAAGTCGAGGCCGCGCAGGGTCACGGCTGCCGCGAAGCCGGTCAGATCGCCGATCACGCCGCCGCCCAGCGCGATCAGGGTTGTGCCCCGCTCGATCCCGGCAGAGAGCAATTGGTCGATGACCTCTTCCAGCTTGGCAAAGGATTTGGTCTGTTCGCCCGCGGGCAAGACCAGCTTGCGATGCGCGATGCCCGCCGATGCCAGGGAGGCCTCCAGCTTTGCCAGGTGTTTTGCAGCCACGTTTTCGTCGGTGATAACGACAACTGACTTCTGCCGTAAAACCGGCGCGATCAGGGCACCCGTCTGGCCGATCAGGCCACTTCCCACCTTGATGTCATACGCCCTGTCGCCGAGCGAGACCTCCAGCGTGTCTATCGATGTCATGTCTGTTATTTCCCGGCCTTCATCGCCGTTTGGTCGTTCGTGACGTTCGCGTCTGCCGAGGGCTTCGCGAAATGAGCGGTAATGGCGTCGAGCGCGCGCTGAACGGTGGTCTCCACCGGACCGTCGAGGGAATCGATCACGATGTCGGCCTCGCCGTATATCGGATAGCGCTTATCGATCAGATCACCCAGGATCTGTCTGGGGTTGCCCTGGTTAAGCAGAGGGCGGTGATTTCTTCGGCTCGTACGCTTGACCAGCAGATCCAGATCCGCGCGCAGCCAAAGCGAGGTCCCATGCCTGCGGATGGTTTCGCGGGTTCGCGGATCCATGAAGGCGCCGCCCCCGGTTGCCAGGATCTGTACCTGATCGTCCAGCAGCCGCTCGATGACCTTGCGCTCGCCGTCGCGGAAGGCGGCTTCGCCGTGGCGCTCGAAGATCTCCTGAACCGTGCAGCCCGCCGCGGCCTCGATTTCCGTGTCGGCATCGACAAAGGGCAAACCTAGGGATTCCGACAGGCGCCGCCCGATGCAGCTTTTTCCGGCCCCCATCAGTCCCACCAGAACCAAAGCCTTCGGCAGGGGCTGCAAGGCCGCCTTGTCCTTGAGCTCATGCTTCTGCCGTACCGGGGTAGAAATCTCTGTCTTCACGTCTTCCGACCGTCTGCTTGCGGCATCAATTCAAACTGTTGGTTGGCGATTCCGCGCCGCCGACAGTATGTCGGGTCACAGATCGTAAATCACGCCTTAACCCTGGCGAAGTGATAACCGGCTTCCATCTGTTTCCTGTCACTCTGTGAAATCGACCAGATGCCAAGAAAACTGCCGTAAATTCGCCATACTCCAAAGTTATGGTCATTTCGGCTAAGCGATGCAAGCTTCGCGCGCTCTATCCCTTTGTTCCCCTGTGACCTCAGGCGGATCTCCGTGCTGGAATCCAGGCATGGGGCTCGGCGAAATGCGCGATCCTTGCGGATCGCTGACAGATCGATAGAATCGCGGGGGTATGAAGAGGGTAGAACGCTGATCTATTCCATCAAATATGACCGCGAGCGGCGATCCGCTCTTTTCGAGAGAGTCCAAGCATGCCACTGTTCTTTTTTCTTCGAATCCAGAGTTCGCAGTTTCGCCCATGAGAAGAGCCAGCCTAATCCTCGTCGTCCTGCTGTTCGGTTTGGTCGGCGCGGGCGCCCTGTTCCTGACCACATGGGACATTCCGGCACCCTCAGCCCCTGTCGAAAAAGTCATTTCCAATGAGCGCTTTCCACGCTGACCGGCCGCTGTCGCGGCCCGCGCCGTCCCCTGCACTGATCCAGGCACCTGACCGGATCTCAGCAGCGGGCCGCTGCGCCGCGCTTGCCGCATCGATGGTGATTGGCCTGAACCTCTGGACGCTTCCTGCATCGGCCCAGCAGGAGACACCGGGAAGTCCCGTACGCCTCGCGCCACCTGTTTCTCTGGTCCCCGGGCAGAAGCCTGGGGCGAATGCACCGAGTGTGCCCTCGTCGGAGACAATCAGAAGTCTCTCGGTCAAACAGCCCGGCAGTCAGCCTGCGCCACAGCGCAAGAAGGGCATCGAGATCGATTCCCTGTCCGATGTCGACCCCAACTCCATCGGCGCGATTGATTCGGGTCGTGGCGGCCTGGGTGCCGATCTCTGGCGCGGCAGCGAGCGGGCGACCATAGCCGGCCTTCTGCAGCGCGCGCCGAAAGGCGTGGCTTCGCCGGCTCTGCGCGATCTTCTGCGCCGCACTCTGTTGTCGGTGGCCAATCCCCCTGCCGAGGGATCCTCTTCAGCAGTGTTGGCGGATCTGGCCGCTGGCGGTGCACTTGGTTTTGCGTCTGGCGGCTCCAAGAATGAATCCGCGCCGGGCTTTCTTTCCCTGCGTGCGGAAGCGCTCGCTGCATTGGGCGAGTCCGAAGCGTTGAAAGACCTGCTGGCCGTGGTTCCCAGTCGCGATGTCGACGAGGTTATTTCGCGGGTCCAGGTCGAAACCCTGATCCTGCTGCAGGACGACGTGACCGCCTGCGCCATCGTGCGTGATGCCGTAGTGTCCTATCCCGCCGATCCCTTCTGGCCCAAGGCGCTGATGTATTGTCAGATCGTCCAGGGCGATTTGAATGGTGCGATCCTGGGACTGGATCTTCTGCGCGAGGGCGGTGACGAGGATGCCACCTTCTTCTCCCTGGTCGAAAGCGCTGAAGCGGCGCAAGCCGGGGCGGTAAACGACGTGATCGCGGCGGAGCCCACACCCCTGCATATGAGTCTGGCGCGCGCGACCAATCAGCGGGTCATTCCCGAAGACATCACGGCGGCACAGCCAACGGTTCTGGCCGCGATTGCGGCTTCCAGTGTCTATGGACTGCCGGAACGGGCTGCTGCTGCAGAGCAGGCTGTGCGCCTGGGCAGCTTTCCAGCCACCGGGCTGGGTGAAATCTACAACGCCTTCACCTTCGGTCCGGACGAACTCTATGCACCGATTGAAGCCGCGTCGCTGCTTGAGGGCGCCAGAGCACGCGCCCTTCTCTATCAGGCCTCGGTTCAGCAGGCACTGCCGGCTGCCCGCGCCGAACTCCTCAGTGAGGCATTCGCGCGGATGCGCAAGGACGGTCTGACATCGGTCGGCAACAAGCTGTTGCTGCCCCTCCTGACCGATATCGAGCCAAGCCGTGAGCTGGTGTGGTTTGCCGAGACAGCGGGACGTGCCCTCTATCTCGCGGGCCGCACGGAGCAGGCCGATGCCTGGGCGACGGAGGCCGACCGGCTTGCAGCGGTGAACCCTCAGGCCAGGGGCGCTGCCCTCGGGCTCTGGCCTTACCGGCGCATGTCCAGCGCGCCAGCAGGCGTTGCAGGTCGGACCGGGGCCGAACTTACCGGCCTTGAGGCGACCAAACGAGGCGCAACCAGGATCGCGGCAACGCAACCCAACGCGGTCGGGCTGGCGGTGTCAGCGAATGGCTCTGTGAAAGACATCAGCTTCGCCGACTGGATATCGCAGCGCGCGCGCTATCTGCGCGATCTGGAAGAATCAACCGGAAGCGATGTTGCCGATGCCTTGACTGAAGACAGCCCGGGTCTTTCTGCGCGTCAGGTGATCCTGTTGCGCGCAGTTCTCGGGGCGCTCGGGGAAAACGACAGCCCTTCATGGTCCGCGTTTGCTCTCTTCAATGCCGCGCAGAGCGATATTGACGGCAGCCAGGCTGAAAGCGCGTCAGGCACTGATCCTCTGCTGCTTCTGGCTCTTGAGCAGGCCAGCCGCGCGAACCGCAAGGGCGAGACTATTCTGCTGGCAACCCTGCTTGCGGGAGATCCCTCTGCCACCCATCGTGACACCCTGGCGATCGTCACGGCCCTCTCTGGCCTCCAGCGCCTCGGCCTGAGCCGCGAAGCGCGCGCCCTGGCCATGGAAGCCGCCGAAAGCAACGGACTCTAGGCGGTGGGAAAGGCGGTCTCCGCCGGTCTCTCTGCCGGCAGCGATGCCTTTCTGGAAATGCTTGCGGCTGAGCGGGGGGCTGCGGCCAACACCCTGGACGCCTACCGGCGTGACCTTGAACATTGCGAGGAGTTCCTCTCCGGACGTCGCCGTAACCTCGGCGATGCGGAGACAGATGATCTGCGCGCCTACCTGCGCTTTCTAACGGCCAGCGGAATGGCGCCACGTACCGCGGCCCGGCGGCTTTCCGCGCTGCGCCAGTTCTATCGCTTTCTTTACGAAGACCGCCTGCGCGCGGACGACCCCACCACCGGTCTGGAAAGTCCGCGCCAGGGACAGCCGCTCCCCAAGATTCTCAGTGAAGCCGAGGTCGAAAGGCTGTTGGAGGCCGCGCGCGCAGATTCCTCCCCCGAAGGAACGCGGCTGACAACCCTGCTGGAACTGCTCTACGCCACCGGCCTGCGGGTCTCCGAGCTGGTTTCTCTGCCGCTCTCGGCGACTGCCCGTGATCCACGTGTACTGCTGGTCCAGGGCAAAGGCGGGCGCGAGCGGCTGGTGCCCCTGAGTGTCCCGGCCCGCGAAGCCTTGTCTACATACCGCGAGATCCGGACCAGCTTTCTCATGAGCAAGCTGGCGGCCAAACGCGCCGGGGGCGCGAAAGTGCGGCCGCCTGAATCCCCCTGGCTTTTTCCCTCGCGAGGCAAGAGCGGACATCTGACGCGCCACCGGGTCGGCCAGTTGCTGAAGGACCTGGCCATCGCCGCCGGGATCGATCCGGCGAAGGTCTCGCCCCATGTCATGCGGCACGCCTTCGCCAGCCATCTGCTGGATCATGGCGCCGATTTGCGAGCGGTTCAGAAGATGCTCGGCCATGCGGATATCTCCACCACGCAGATCTATACCCATGTCCTCACGGAACGCATGAAGAGCTTGGTTCTCAATCACCACCCGCTTTCCGCCAAGACGCGCTGAAGGCCTTCCCGCGCGGCCGTTTCCGGTGGTGCGCAAGATTGCGGTTTGATTCGACTTAAGTAGAAAACGCTGCCTGCAAAAAGCTCTGTTGCAGCGCGAAACAATCTGTCTATACTGCGCCGCAACATATGCCGGAAATTACCCGGTAGCACTGCGATTGAGATCATTTCGAACCCGTAATTTCAATACTGGATGTTGCGTAGCACAATCCGGCAGGCCCAACCCGAGCTCTTCAGGCTCCAGATCGAACGAGGAAAATTATGAGTTTTACTATTGTTGAGCCGGCAACCGCCCGCCTGAACCGCAGTGAGCTGGCCGTTCCGGGCAGCAGTCCCGCATTTTTCGAGAAGGCCGCGAAGTCTTCTGCGGACGTGATCTTTCTGGATCTGGAAGATGCTGTTGCGCCTGACGACAAGGTTCAGGCCCGTAAAAACATCATCGAGGCTCTGAACGATCTGGACTGGGGCGAGAAGACCATGTCCGTTCGGATCAACGGTCTGGATACCCACTATATGTATCGCGATGTGGTGGATCTGATCGAGCAGGGCGGCGAGCGTCTGGACATGATCATGATTCCGAAGGTTGGGACTGCCGCCGATGTTTATGCCCTCGACATGCTGGTCACCCAGGCCGAGGACGCCATGAGCCGCAAGAAGAAGATCGGCTTCGAGATGATCATCGAGACCGCCCTGGGCATGTCCAACGTAGAAGAGATCGCCGCTGCTTCCTGGCGGAACGAGAGCCTGCACTTCGGTGTTGCCGACTACGCGGCATCGACCAAGGCCCGCACCACCGTCATCGGCGGCCCCAACGCCAACTATGGTGTGTTGACCGACAAAGACGGTGATGCACCCCGCGACTATCACTGGGGTGATATGTGGCACTATGCCGTATCGCGCATGGTGGTGGCTGCTCGTGCGCACGGTCTGCGCCCGATTGACGGGCCTTTCGGCGACTTCTCCGATCCGGACGGTTTCAAGGCGCAGGCTTATCGGGCTGCAGTGCTCGGCTGTGAGGGTAAGTGGGCGATCCACCCCAGCCAGATCGACATTGCCAACGAGGTCAATTCGCCCTCCGAAAAAGAAGTCACCCAGGCTCAGCGTATCCTGCAGGCCATGGAGCAGGCTCAGGCCGAAGGTAAGGGCGCCGTCTCCCTTGATGGCCGTCTGATCGACATTGCCTCGATCAAGCAGGCCGAAGTGATGGTCAAAAAAGCCGAGCAGATTGCCGCTGCGGGATAATACCCACAGCAGAGGCGAAAGAGCTGAATGCGAAAGGCCCTGCCGATAGGCGGGGCCTTTTTTGCTGCGAAAGTGGTTCCTTTGAGATCACGTTTGATGCTGTTTTTGGGATCTGCCTCGAGGCTTGTATTATGCCCCTTCACGAGCTTCGCCAGCAAAGTGCGCGCCGTCGGCGTGATGTCTTTTCTCAGCTATGCGTGAAAGTCTTGGCAAAAAGAGTTGGGTCGGCACAAAGTACAGAAATTGCAACCAAAAATTACATTATGCTTTGCTCTTGAACAAGAAGATTCATTCTTGTTCAGGACGTATCTTTACAGTAATTCCACGAAATAATCTGTCGTATTATCTTACAATCTAGTCTGATCGATAAGTTTATTAAAAACAATGTGCTGTGTGTGATTTTCTTTGTAAGAACAGCGCTTTTCGGGGCAAAAACAGTCGAAAAAATTTACAATTCAACTGAATTCCACACACCAGAAAAAGTTAACGCCTTGCGGTAGAAAGAACTTTCGCTCCGGCACAGTTATTGCACAACCCAGGGTTCTTGCATCCTGGCCGGTTTCGGCCTCATGAATTGGGGGTTCTTTTACTATGCGAAAGCTTTTTACGGCGTTCATTCTTGCGATGGCGACGCTCTCTGCAACATCGCTCGCGCAGGCGGGTGTTATCACCAATGGATCAGGGCAGGCGACTGCCATCACCGGACTGAAGGTGGCAGGCGGTTTCTATGATGTTTCTTTCAAGGTTGGGTCATTTGACGATGTTTTCGGCTCAGACCCGACACCCTCGATGATCCCGACCTTTACCGGCGACAACGTCACGCCTTTCATGGCTATCGAGGCGATCATCTCGGAATTGAACGCCGCCGCAACACCTTTGGTCGCTGATCAGACCGGCGCAACGGGTAACGTTGTTTTTGTACCCTATTTCTTCGAAGCGAATATGTTGGCAGCGATCACTCAGCTCGGGGAACCTTTGCCCTGGACGTCGGGAGGGACCTTTACCGGCGGCAGAAATACGCCGGGCATTGGCGCGCTCGATTTTGCCTTTGCGGTTTTCACACCGGCCATTCCGGAGCCCGGCACCTTGGCGCTTTTCGGTCTTGGACTTGCCGCTTTCGGTTTTGCGCGCCGCAAACAGCTCGTCTGAGCGGGTTCGGGGCTAGCGCGTATCGCATTCGATTGATGCGTCCAGTGAACGCGATATAGATGGGCTCCGTCTTATGAAGACGGCGGTCCGCTAAGGTGAAGAGGGTCTCGTATTTATGCGGGGCCCTTTTCATTTTCTGAGACCGCGCGTTTTATTACAGCGCTTCGGCAGTTGACTTCTGTCAAGAGCTTGGAGGACGGAGGGTGCTACTCTCGCAGGGCTTCATCGGAGGTGCGCAATCATGAGACTGCAATTTCCAACGCTTGTTGCTATGGCGATCCTTGCGCTGACGAGCATCAGCCCGGTCGCTTTGGCGCAATCTGCTGACCCACATGAACTCTACGAGCAGCGCTGTTCCGGTTGTCACACCGACCACGCCCGTGACTTCGTTCAGGAATCCATCCTGCGCGCGGACGGGAAGCTGATTGGCCGGGACAGCAGTATGGATGTGCGGGCATTTCTTGCACGCGGCCACGGCAAACTCAGCGCCGCCGAGGTCGAGGTCATGATGACGCATCTGACATCGGTCCTGGATGCGGGGGCTCTGTTTCGCGACAACTGCGTCATCTGTCACGGTCGCGCCGTGCTTTTTGCGCGCAGCCAGCTTGGCATCAGGAACGAGGTTCTGGTTGGCCGTTACTCGGGTCATGCGGTGGCGGAATTTTTGAAGACCCATGGCCGACTGGAGGCAGCCGAAATCGGTGTTGTCGTCGAAGCATTGGCGAGCCAGGTCCCTGGCGATTCCTATCGCCTGAACTGACCCGCCGTTGTGTCGGGTCGCAAGGTCACGCACTTTCGTCGGTGGACATTCTGCCTTCGCTGTCAATTCACGCTGCTATCACACCGCGTATGAGATCTTTCAGGCATCGACAGTGTTTTTGGATGTCAGAGGGAGATTTCAGTATGGCGCAGATGAAAAACGCTGCCCCGGCGCAAAAGGTTACGGCGACCACGCTCGCAGCCGCAGTGGTGACGTTGGCCTTCGGATTTATGCCCGAAGGTTTATCCAATGTGGTGCAGTTCAAAGCCGAGATTATCGTCGTCGTCACTTTTATTGCCGGCTATTACATGCCACCTGCCAAGCGGGATGCAGTCGAATAACCGCAGACTGCATAGCCGCCCGGCTGCATCAGTGGCAGCGTCCGAGCCGGCAGGAAGATTGCAGCCCAGGTTTTGATCGGCCCGGGCTGCAGATTGGCTAGTTGGCCGCGAAGCACATGAAGAGGCCGGTACCGCCGGTCTTTGCCAGATCGGCTTGGCTGCAGCCGCGTGAGCCATGCGCTGAATTCCAGGAGGTGTTGCCGCCCCCGTGCCGGTCATGGTGCCCGACCTGCGCGCTGCCCTCACCGTTGCTGGTCCAGTTGCTGCAGGTGTGGTCTTTGTCGTCCGGGAAGTAGGCGGTGCCGTCGGCCATCGTGCCGGTCAGGATGTCGTGCTTGTTGGGTTTCTCGCCCCGGCCGTTGACCCGCTTGCCGTTCTCGTCAAGGGCGGTGCGCAGCACGATGTTCGGGTTCAGATGCAATTGATCCAGGTCGACGGCGATCAGTTCGCCCAGGGCGTTGTACCAGGGACCCTCACCGATTCGGCTGCGGGCGGAGATCCCGCGTTTGCCGTCTTCTTCGGTGCTCAGGTAGGCCCGCCAGGTCTTGCCCGCGGCCCCGGCAGCGCCGGAATCCGCCGCCAGCTTTGCGCAATAGGCGTCCGCACCTTCCAGTCCGCCAAGGTTGCCGCCGTCACCGGGCCCGACACTTGTGATGAAAAAGCCCATGGTCTTGTCGGCGGCAGATGCGGGAGCAGTGGCGGCTGTGGTCAGGACCACCGCCAGTGAGAAGGCGACCAGTGGCAGGGTCGAGGCGAGAGTGCGAGCAAGTGTCATGAGAGTTTCCTTCGTTACGTGAGATAGGCGCGAGTCACTACGGTGCCGACCGGTCTTTGTCGGAAACCGCCGCCGCGTGCCGCCGTGTACAGCGCACTCAAAGTATTGAAGATAAGAGACTTCCGTGAAACCGGCCCCACCACACAACTTCTTGAGTGCAACTCATTCCCTTCCTGTGGTGAAATGGCTGCTGGAGAAAACGGCGCTGTGCAAAGGGATTGCGCGGTTGTCACCATTCAAGAAGCATGAATCACATGCACGAACGGGGACCGGGCTGAGGGATGAGACGCGAAGAAACCCAGATCGTCGCGATTGCGCTTCTGGCGGCGATGCTGATTGCAGCGTCAAACGTCAGTCCGAACGGCACCACTGCGCTCTTCAGTCTCTATGCCTACTGGATCGTGCGCCTCTTTATCGAAGCTCTTCTTTTCATCGCCCTGCGCCAGGTGATTGAGCTTTATCTGCCTGTGCCCTCCAGCTTCACTCTGGTTACAGGGCTGGCAATCCTGATCAGTCTGCCGCCTTTCGCCCTGGCCATTACAGCGTTTGATATTGTGCTTGGTTATCCGGAGCTGGGTTTGGCATCCGGCGCGGTGGCGCCCGTATCCAAGCTCATGGAGTTCGGCCTTGAGCTGCTTTACCTTTCAGACAATCACCTGGTGTTTTGTCTGCTCCTGAGCCTTCCGCGGATCATCATGAACCGCGCTGCACCGCAGGCGGATCTGGCGATGGAGGAGGTCGCATCGGCGCCTTCGGTTGCCCAGGAGGTTCCGCCACCGAGTGCAAGCATTCTCACGCGGATCGAGCCACCCCTGGCCGGTGAGGTTCTCTGGGCCGAAGCGCAGGAGCACTACGTGCGTCTCAAGACAACGCAAGAGACGCGCATGGTGCTGCAGCGCTTTTCCGACATATTGCATGATCTGCCGGCACAGAGTGGGATCCAGGTTCACCGCTCACATTGGGTGGCCTTCAAGGCGATCGCCGAAAGCTTCAAGGACGGCTCCAACCTGCGCCTTCGTCTGCAAAGCGGTGAGGTCGTACCCGTAAGCCGGTCCTATCGCAGCGCGACGGAACAGGCCTTGTCGCAGAGCCGGTCCTGAGCAGCAGCAGACCGCGCTACGCTATATTTCAATTAATGGGGTGCTTATCGGACCGTAAGTAAAGCGCGGCGGTTGCGCTTCTGCACCCTGGGTTTTCCATTTTAGTGAAATAGGGAAAACAACATATATACCCGTTGGTTAGTGAGGTTTTGTCGATTCCCGCGGCCTTTGGTGGTGCTCATACTGCCAGGTCGAAATTTGATGTAGGCACCAGATATTAGAATCGCTGTGAACTTGTTTTTTCGTTTATTTACTATGACAGAGTCAATAAATGAGAGAAACGCTAGTAAAGCGGCCGAATATGCGAAATTTAACTCTGTTTTTATACTCATGGTTTATTGATTTTCAGAACACACAACTCTGATGTCTCAACCGCGTCAAAAATGAGGGTTTTCCATGGCTGCCAATGATCACGCCAACACCGCTAGCGCAACCAACGCCGATAGCGCGGTGCGGAGCAAGAGTAAAGGCGATCTCTTTTCTAACCTGAAGGTCGGAAAGAAGGTGGGGGTCGGCTTCGGCGCGATTCTGGTTTTTCTGACGATTGCGAGTGCTGTCTCCTACTTCGGTCTCTCAGATGCGAACGAGGAATTTGGCGAATACCGGTTACTGGCGCGGCAGACCAATGAGATGGGCCGTATCCAGGCCAACCTGCTGTCAGCACGGCTGGGTGTGAAGGATTACATCCTGAAGAACACCAAGGAAGCGGCGGATGCCGTTCGCCGGCGCGCCGAGACTACGGAAGAAGTCATCCATGGCGCGGAAGATCTGTTTCAGGGAAGCCAGCACCTGCAGACGATTGTCGGTGCGGCAACGGAGATTGCAAACTATCGCTCTTCCTTTGAAGACGTGACCGGTCTTGTCATCCAGCGTAATCAGCTGGTCGATCAGCTCAACACCATCGGTCCGGAGTCCGAGCGCACGCTGACCAAGATCATGGAGAGCGCCTTCGCCGATGGCGATGCGTCGGCGGCCTATCGGGCCGGCATTGCGCTGCGTCATCTTCTGCTGGCACGACTCTATTCGAACCGTTTCCTGGTCGATAACCAGCAGGCGAGCGCAGACCGTTCTAATCAGGAGCTCAGTGACTTCAATACCAGTGCGACGGAGATGCTCGGTGAGCTCGAGAACCCGACACGCCGGGAGTTGGCGACCAGAGTCGTTCAACTCTCGACGAACTACCACGACACCTTTGGCCAGATCGTCAGTGTGATTTTCAAACGCAATGAAATCATCCGCGGTACCCTCGACGTCATTGGCCCGAGGCTGGCGGATCAGATGGAGCAGATCAAGCTCTCCAACAAGTCCGAACAGGATAGAATGGGACCTTTGGCGACCGAGCATATGCACGACGCTGTGATCCTGGTCGAGGTTGTTTCCGGCATCGCAATCCTGCTTGGCGTGCTCTTGGCCTTCGTCATCGGTCGCGCCATATCGCGTCCGATCATGGAAATGACCGGCGCCATGGAGCGGCTGGCGGACGGCGACATTACCTCGGAAATTCCCTCCCAGGGACGGGGCGATGAAATCGGTGTAATGGCGAAAGCGGTTCAGGTCTTCAAGGTAAATGCCGCCGAGGTTGAACGTTTGAAAGTCGAGGAACTTGAGCGTTCTGCGCGTCAGGAAAACGAGATCAAGGAAAAGCTGAACGAGCTGGCCCGCGAGCTCAATGACGAGGTGCAGGTTGCTGTTTCGCAAATCAACACGCAGGCCGAAGGTATGCGCGGGAACTCGTCGGAGATGAATGACGTGATCGGTCGCCTGAGCGAACGCACGACCATTGTGTCCGAGGGGGCCAACCAGGCCAACGGCTCGATCCAGACCGTTGCCTCTGCCACCGAAGAACTTTCCGCGTCGATCAGTGAAATAACCCGGCAGGTCAACCAGTCTTCCAGCATTGCTCAGTCGGCGGCGCAGGAGGCTGCACGCACTGACCAGACCGTTGGCGGTCTGGCCGAGGCCGCAGAGAAAATTGGCGACGTCATCAGCATGATTCAGGACATCGCCGAGCAAACGAATCTGCTGGCACTCAACGCGACCATCGAGGCCGCGCGTGCTGGTGAGATGGGCAAGGGCTTCGCGGTGGTGGCCGCGGAAGTGAAAAACCTGGCCAATCAGACCGGTAAGGCGACGGAAGAAATCAGCTCCCAGATCGGCAGCATCCGCAGCGAGACCGAGGGGGCCGTCGATGCGATCCGTTCGATCAGCGGGACCATCAAGCAGATCAATGAAATCTCCGAGTCCATTACGGAAGCGGTCGGCCAGCAGAGCCAGGCCACGCAAGAGATCAGCGCGAGCGTCCAGTCTTCGGTTCAGCATATGAACGAGATTTCCACTCAGATCGCCGACGTGGCGGGGGAAACCGATCAGGTACGCGGCCATTCCGGTAGCCTGATGGAAAACGCCAATTCCACCTCGGAAAACATCACGCAGCTCGATAAACGCATGGGCATGATCATGTCGTCCCTGCGCGAATCCGGAAACCGCCGTAAGGACGAACGGGTCGAAGGCTCCTGGCAAGGGGATGCCCGCGTGAAGGGCACGGCAAAGACTTGCCGGATCGCAAACCTCTCGGCCGGTGGCGCGCTGCTGGAAGGCATGGGTGCACAGGAAACCGGTGAGACGATGACGCTCGTCGTAGCGGGGCTCCGCACCGAACTGGACTCCACTGTCGTTGCATGCTCTGAGAAAGGCGTGCATGTCCAGTTCAATGTCGATGATAGCTGCAAAGATGAAATCCGCGCTTTCCTCAGGGTGCAGTCATCGAACGCCGCGTAACGCAGCAGAGACCCTGCCAGTACCCGCCTGGGCTTTTGTAAGAGCCTTCGCGGGTGCTGGTAGGATTGTCGTTGTCGTGGAGCTCTTCCTTCAGCTCCACTTGATCGAGCAGCCCATGCTGGGAATCTGCTCCCGCGGACCCCGGTCCGTTTCCGCGATCAGTCGCATGGCGTTCAGAAGTTCAGGTTTCCGGTTTTGCGCATCGCCCATCCCGGCACTGTCAAGCCGCCCCCGATACTGCAGCGCGCCCTCCTTGTTGAAGCCGAAAAAGTCCGGCGTGCAGACCGCGCCGTAGGCCTTACCGACCGACTGGTCTTCATCGACCAGATAGGGGAAGGGAAAGTCAAAGCGCCGCGCAAAAAGTTTCATATTGGCCGGGGAGTCCGTCGAGACGGTGCGGTAGTCGTTGGACATCACCGCCAGCACATTGATGCCCTCGTCCAACAGAACCCGAGTGTCCGCGGCCAGCCGTTCGCCGATCCCCTGAACGTAGGGGCAGTGGTTGCAGATGAAGGCAATCAGAAGACCCTTCCCACCCAGGTGATCGGACATCCTGAAGCTGGCGCCGTCCGGGTCCTTCAAGGTGAAGTCGGGCGCTTTCCAGCCGAAATCGCAGATCGGTGTATCGAGTAACATGCTGTGCCTTTCTCTCAAGTAAGGCGCTGGGCCCACACTGCGGTGTGGGCCCCTGCCTGAGGATTGGGGCGTCCTTTACGCAGCTTTCTCCGCCGGATCGGTCCAGCTGTTGGGCACAAACGCGGCATCGACCTCGGTGTGGGCGATGTGGTTGGTGTAGTTCGACATGACCTTCAGGCTGGTGCCCAGGATAACGTCAAGGACGGCCTGATTGCTATAGCCTGCGGCGGAATGTCATCTGCTTAGTGTTTGAAGCTTCGCGTCGCTGGAACTACTCTGCGACAGAGATATCAAGAGCTTACCCCGGATTCTGCCGGTGACAGGCAGGATCGAGTAACAAAGATCAAAGCGTCTATGAACAGCCTATTTAATTCTATCGGCGACTTTTTCCTGGAAAAAGCGCTTGCGACAGAAACCCGGCGCGCCGGCCTGGCGAAGGACTCACGTCAACTCTCATTCGGCGGTGTCGAATTTCTGTGCAGCGAGGACCGCAAATCCGGCAATCTATCGGAAGCCATCGTCATGCTGCACGGCGCGGCCTCAAACAAAACCTCTTGGCTTCGTTTCGCGCAGCAGCTTAAGAGCAACCTTCCTCTGATCGTTCCCGATTTACCGGGGCATGGCAAAAGCGTCTCCGACATCAAACTCGATTACAGCATCCAGAGTCAGGTAGTGTGGCTCAAAGAGCTTTTGGCGGCGCTCGGAATCAAACGAGCCCATCTGATCGGCAATTCCATGGGCGGCGCCATTGCCATCCAGGTGGCGGCAACTTCACCCGAGCTTGTCGCATCCCTGGTGCTGATCGACACAGCCGGGGCCGAGGTCACGCCTGGCTGGTTACGACAGCATGTGGAGGCTACGGGAATCAACCCAATGCTTGAGGTGCGCGATGCGTCGGACTATCGCGCGATGATGCGCATTGGGATGGAGGCGCCCCCCTATATCCCCGGCATCATGGTTTCAGGCCTGGCCCGAGAGTTTGTCGAGCGTAGCGTCCTTAACCGGAAGATCGCCGCAGATATCGCGCAGGACTTGGATCAAACCGGGTATCTTTCAAAAATCACCGCACCATCGCTCATTATCTGGGGCGCGATGGACAAGGTTCTGCACCTCGACAACGCTGAATTTTTACATCAGCGGATCGCCAAGAGCCGAAAGATCGTCCTGGAGAAAGTCGGTCACGTCCCCATGGTCGAAGCACCGAAAGAAGTTGCCCTCGCGTGCAGTGAATTCTTTCGTGATCTGGGGCAGTGACGGCTGGTCAATCGATGGCCGTAGTGCAGATTTTTTTTGCTCGGCGGGGCGCGTTTTCTAGGGGACAGAGTGCTCGTGGGTACCCCTGGCAGCGTTGCAAGTCCTATTCAAGGTCTGCCCGTTGCAGCGGTAGTTGGGTGAGGAGTCTTAACCTGGATCCACTCGATTCACTTGTACGCCTGTCCCTTGGCGCAGAATGCCTTTTCCCCGAACTGAAAACTCCAGATGCGTAAGAAGTAAAATCTCCGTCGAATAGCCATTTTATATGCTGTCCCCCTTTTAAGTAAGTTGATCTCCGCTAGCGCTCACTTGCACCCAAAGAGATATTGGTCGATCCAAGTTGCGTAAGTTTCACCGCTGCCGGTGCTGCGGTCATTGGCTCAATCGTCTCCTCTTCCTTCGGCCTGTCGTCACGCCGGGGTTCAGAGATCACCTCAATCTTTGCGGTGAGCAAAAAGAACCCGCTGTTTTCAATTTTGTCGCTATCCAGAAACGTCAGCGAAACTTCCCGGCCGTCTGCGAGAGAAAAAGACTGTGGCCGATTGTCGAAGTCCACGGACACCGAAACCGGACCCGGGGAAAAGCGCGCGATGGGAGACCCTTGAACTGAAATCCTCTCCGCAAAAGATGAGAGATCGAACGCCACCTGAAAACTGTTGTCGTGATCGCTTGCCTTGGCGGGAGATGCGGGAAGGTCCTGGATAATCAACGCCCCGTAAATAACGGTGACCTCTTTACCCGCCTTAAGATCCAGCGTCGTATCAGGCGCCCACTCGACAGACCACCTGAAGTGCGCGTCGTTCCCGACCTCATCACTGAACCTTATATTGGAAACCGAGACAGTAGCCGCCTGCGCCGTAACAGGCGCGAGCAAAGCGATGACCGCCAAAATCCAAGCAAACAAGCGCGTTCTCATGTCGTCTCTGGTTCCTCTGTCCGACTCCATCGCCGCACCGAGGGCGAACGATGATCGTGCTTCAGAGATTCAACACTTCACGCGGGCGTTTTATTCCAATGAAATTGGTTTTGGGGAAAAATTGGGCTTTGACGCACAAATTAAAATCTGCCCCCGATCACGTACTATGCTCGTTTGCCAGGGCCAATAGGTTGGGCCAGCTCAATCTGACCCCGGTCATCTAAGAGACACGGTCCCCATTGCAAGGCGTTATCGCCATGTCGGTCTTCGGCTTAGTTGATAGTCAATTCCAGTCATTCTGACACGCCAGTGGAGCATCTCACGACTAACGCTGTATAGATCCTGAGCTCTCTGATCACTCAGCTTCTGATGTCGAATTGACATCAAAGCTGGACGGGGCAATAAAAGAGTCCCTGCTAACCAATCTGCCTCGTCTTCTTGGTCTTGACTGAAATTGCTTGGCACGAGTGAACCGTCTTCGAGAATGCAGGCATCAGCTAATTCATGTCCCAAAGTGATATGAGATATTTCGTGCATTACTACGCTGTTTTTTCGAGCAAGTGAGGCTGCATCCTTGTAGACTACAAGATGACTAGTATTCATGCGCATTGTTAGAGCAGACCAAGAGTCATCGTTAGGGTTATTAAGGTTCTGAGTATCCTCGTTGGTAAGTCCTTTAATTTCGGATGTTGACCAAACCGTAATGTCCATGTGATCAGCTAGTCGAAATGCGGAAAGTGGTGCTGTGGCCGCTAAGCCAAGATCCTTGCGGATTTCAGCCGATCTCCTTTCGCATTGAGATTTAAATCCACGTCTGAACGCCATCTAATGACCTTTTGTATCTACGTGCTGTGCAAACTGCTCCGATGCTTTTTCAATAAGCTTAGCAAGCGATTTTGCGGTCCGAGGGGAGACGGTTTTCTTATTCTTAAAAGCAATTTGCAATGTGCCTACGCCTGTAAACTGAGCCGGTTCTTCTCCTAGCCAACTACAGAGTTTTTCGAGTGTCCCCACGTCGGGAACATTTCCTTTTTCGATGCGGGTTAAAGTCGTTGGACTGATGCCAATCTCTTTAGCTGCGGCTCGAACTCCCATATTCCCGCGTTTCCTCAAGACAAGACGCGCGATGTCATCGATGTTCATGGCTGTCTCCGTGTGAACCGTACATTGATATTAGTGTTTTTTTAACTGGACAGTCGTCGTTGGTGTTGTTAGCTTGCGCGTACCAGTCGACGAACCACTCGCAGTGAATCATTCAGCGAATTAGGCGTCAACATCAAACTTCTAATGGAGATTTATAGTGCCAAAACGCAGTAATCAGCATGTTGTACCTCATTCTGATGGTTGGGCGGTTAAGCCTGCCGGTGGATCTAAAGCTTCATCGGTTCACACAACACAACAAGAAGCCATCGACCGTGCTCGCGACATTTCCAGCAATCAACGAAGTGAGCTCTTAATTCACGGGCGGGATGGGCGCATCAGAGAGCGAGATTCTCATGGCAACGATCCTTTTCCTCCAAAAGGATGACTTGCGAATCAGTTGTTCGGATCTTTCAATGCTTTTACAAAGGCTTCGCCATCGCGAAGCCTTTGTTTTTGGGGAAATGTTACATCCTAATAGATGATCAAGTGGATCATGCTGGGCAGGGAACGGAAACACGCCTTTATCTTGAAAGGTTTTCACGAGGCGCGTTTCAAAGATCTGTATAACTTGGCTGCTGTCGTCTCCGAAAGAAACCCAACTTTGTTTGGATTCATATTAGTTATTTTTTTGACGAGTAAAAACCTGACTTAACTAATTGATCGATCAAAATTTCTCTTTTCTGATTGAGTGTTTCCTGTGTTGGTTTAGAGGTGTTTTGGGAGCGAACCTCTCGTTGGGTGTTCGATAGACCTCTAGATTCGTTAGAGCTGATCGGCATTAGCAAAGGCATTTGATTTCTGTTTTGTTTTGTTTTTGCCATTTCTGCCTCCATCCTAGTCTTTGTTTTTATATCGCCATGGATTCTTTTTGGTGTAGATCTGCGACTATCATTTTTTCATAAGTCGTGAAGCCGTCCATCGCTGGGCAAAATACTGGATCTGCATCTTTCTTGTTCACGGTTACTACTTTTCCGTCTTTCTTTCGGTCCACACCATGTTTAAAGAGACGAATCATATTTTTAGGCGCAACCCCTTCATATTGAAGAAATATGACCATCCTGTTCTCTTTGTTTACATACTTTTTCGAAACAGAATCTTTGTGCAAATCAGGTGCTAAGCTCTTTGCGTAAGGTTCGATGTAGTAAACCTCTGTGATGCCGCTTGCAACAATATGCCGCGCACAGCTATGGCAAGGAAATGTTGTGCAATAAAGACGACCGCCAACCAGTCCGATCTTTCCATCCCTTGCGGCAGAAATAATAGCCTCCATTTCGGCATGAACCGACCGGCTGTATTCGATTAAATTTTTTATTTCGGTCTTTACCAACGCATTTCGAACGACTTCAGCGTTGGTTTTTTCCGACAAAAGCCCTTCTTGGGATAGTTTATCATATACCGAGTTATATAGATTTTCTTTTCGGTCGTCGTTGTGACAAATTTTACCGCCCCACAGAAAACACCTGTGATCATCCATGCCATCTTCTGCGCCATAGAGTCCGCCGAAAGCTTTTGGAACATCATTCCATCCGACACTGATTAACTCACCATCTTTTGAGTAAATTGCGGCGCCAACTTGTCGAGATAAACAGGCGGACTTTGAGGAGGCTGCTACGGCGTTATACATTGCGGCTTCGTGCAGCGTCGGTGTGTGGACTTTTATATTAAACAATATCTCTAGATATCGATCTATAACTCTATCCAACTCTTCGTGATTTTGGCCATCATTTCTGATAAAAAAATCAGCTAATTGTGTCGTGTCTCTCACTTTCTGACCATAAATAGATCCTTCATTTTCGTCAGTTGAAAATATTTTACTTATTTCTGCATCATCTACTTTGTTAGATGAGAGGCGTTCTTTACGAACTTCTTCAGGGGCAAATACAGAAAATAACCAAAATACGTCGCCGTAAACATCTCTAAGAAGTTTTACTTCGTCAGGGTGTTTGACTGAGTCAATGATATGTACTTGGCGTTGGGGTAGAGCTACAAAGGGTTCTCTGTATTTGTCATATCCTTCGTCAAGGCGATCTGTCGCTATTTGTTCGATGCATTTCTCAATAATGTAATTATTTGAAAATTTATCCCTGAGTTTATTTCCAACAATCTGCAATCTTTTAATTCGTTCGCCACCACACAGTTTGTCATCATATTTTTCATTCGCTAATTTGGCATTTTCTTTTATTTTGTCGCTGGCCTGTATCATATTCACTTTATAATTGAAGTCTTCACGTAATTTTTTCGCAAGTATCTCTGCTGTCACCGACACTCCAGACCCAACAGCGCCAACCATTGCAATAACGAGTTCAGGGCTACGTCGATCAGAAATAGATAAACGTTCGTGATCTCCAATATTTGCTTTAGTCTCAGAAGTTGTCTCAACTTGTTTGGATTTCGGTTTGACTGCCAACTTCTTACCTCAAATTCTGTTACCAACAACCGGTTGATTGGCGCGCTTCAATGCAAAATAACGCGCTATAATTGTATATATGGGATTATTAGAAGAGTAAATGCACATAAATGCATTTAAAACGACTAAGTAGTTTTCACATTTAATGAGATTTGTACTGAAATATTTAAGCTGGGTCAGGTTTCAGTCTGTGCGCAGCTAGAGGTATCAGAAGCTTCGGCTAGTATGTCGAGACTCCTTTCTCAAAAGCATCCTCAAAAAACGCCGCCTCCAGTTCCGTCACCTTCCTAAACAACTCCACCAAACCCGCCCGCCGCGCCTCATCCAGCCCTGCGCAGGCCCGGTTCGTCTCCTCTCGCAGCCACTCCACGAAGCCCACGAACTCGTCCGTCGCATGCAGCTCGATCCATTCCCGGTATTGCGGCTGGGGCGGTTTGGCATCCGCGACCGGTTCCGCCCAGGCCTGGTAGACCCATTCGGAGCAGAGCAGGACGGTCATGGCTTCCGGGTATTGACCGCTGCCTGCGTAGCCGCTGGCGCCGCCGACGATGGCGTCTGAGATGGCTTGCGTGACCGGGGAGGGCGGGGTGTTGCGCCAGGTGGCTTCGGGCACGCCGAGGCGTTCGAAGGACTTCAGGAAAAAGTCGTTCTCGGCGTTGGTCAGGACCGAGAGGAAGCCAGCGAGCGGGCGGCGGATGGCCATGTCGGGGGCCAGCGCGACCGCGAAGCCGACCGCCTGGGCCAGGCAATCCACGTAGTGGTAGTCCTGGATCAGATAACGGATGAAGACTTCGTCCGGCAGGGTTCCGTCCGCGAGCTGGCGGGTGAAGCGGTGGGTGGTGGCTTTGCTCCAGAAAGGCTCGGCGGAATCGCGGAGGCGGTCGGTGAAGCCGCCAGCGGCGGGCGCTTTACTTGGCGTCACTGTGTCGTTCATGGTGTTGTTTTCAGTCTCGAATGAAGTCTCGGTGCCGGCCCGCTCCCCCTCCCGGCCACCCACATGATAATTCCGATGGGTGGCCGGGAGGGGGAGAGGGCCGGTGCCGGTTTCGGCGCAAGGCGAAACCTAATCAAACCCGACCAAGTGGCCGGGAGGGGGAGAGGGCCGGCATCGAATCTAGATCAAACTAACAAGGGCTGGTGCCGGTTCGGCGCATGCCGAACTTAAGCAAACTACACAGGCCGGTGCCGCAGCGGTTCAAGCCGCTCTCAAATTACCTACTCAGCTCAACCGCATAGCCTTCCACAGGCACCAGCTTCTCGATCATCTTGTGCTCCTGCAGGAAGGCGGCAAACGCCTCATAGCGGCCTTTGTCCAGCGCGGCGGGGCGCAAGGCAAAACGCGGCAGGGTGTCGCGCCAGGCGCGGCGGTTCAGTTCGTCGTCCAGCTCCTTGCGGTAGCTGATGAAATCGCCCCAGGCTTCGTCCGGGTGGTTGATCATGAAGGTCACGGCCCGCTCCATGGCGCGCAGCACTTTCGGGAAGCGCGGGTCGTCGAGCTTTGTAGTGGACGGGGTCAGGTCTTAATTTGTGCGTGACTAGAAGTATTAGATGCTCAATTTTGCCCGTTTAAGCTACTCACAAACCCTAAAAGCATCCTCAAAAAATGCCGTTTCCAGTTCTGTCACCTTCCTAAACAACTCCACCAAACCTGCCTGTCGCTCCTCATCCAATCCCTCACAAGCCCGGTCGGTCTCTTCCCGCAGCCATTCCACAAAACCCACAAACTCCGCCGTCGCGTGCAGCTCGATCCATTCCCTGTATTGTGGTTGGGGCGGCTGGGCATCCGCGACCGGATCCGCCCAGGCCTGGTAGACCCATTCGGAGCAGAGCAGGACGGTCATGGCTTCCGGGTATTGGCCGCTGCCCGCATAACCGCTTGCGCCGCCGACGATGGCGTCTGAGATGGCTTGCGTGACCGGTGAGGGCGGGGTGTTGCGCCAGGTGGCTTCGGGGACGCCGAGGCGCTCGAAGGATTTCAGGAAAAAATCGTTCTCGGCGTTGGTCAGGACCGAGAGGAAACCGGCCAGCGGGCGGCGGGTGGCCATGTCGGGGGCCGAGGGCGACCGCGAAACCGACCGCCTGGGCCAGACAGTCGACGGAGTGGTAGTCCTGCATGAATAGGGTCAGGCCATAAATCCTGCATTTTGCATAAATCACCCACGTACAATCAGCCTTTGGCGCCCATCACGCTTCACCGGATTAGCTCTGGCTTTTGAGAGACTTGTGGTCCTGCCAATGGCCTCCCGAGGCGCCGTTTGTCATCCAGTAAACAGATGCCACGGTAACAACATTTGTTGTGAATGTGGGTTTGATGCGTTAGGCTACGTGATCGGAAGGAAATTGCTATGCCCCGTCTTTCAATCGATCTCAGCGCGCAGGAACATCAGCAGCTCAAGGCTATGGCCGCGCTCAAGGGACAGAGCATCAAGGCGTATGTGTTGTCCCGCGCCTTGGTCAATATGCCCGATCCTGCCAACATGAGCGACCGGGAAGCCCTGCAAGCTCTGAAACAGCTTTTGGCCCCGCGTATCGCGGAAGCCGAGACCGGCGATGTCGTGCGGGCAACGGCTAACGATATTAAGCGCGAAGCCCGCAAACGGCTGAAACGATAGGATGGCGACCTATGCGCTTACGCACTCGGCGCAGGAAGACTTGATCGGTATCTGGCTTTATACACGTGAAACCTGGGGTGAGCAGCAGGCGGACCGTTATCAGGATGATCTGCGTGAATGTTTCGAGCGGCTCGCGTCCGGGATGGGGCACAGCAAATCTCTCCCTGAAATGGACGGCGTGAAGTCGCACCTTTGCCGCCATCACTATGTTTTCTTTCTCGAGCGTCCGGGGGACATCGCGATCCTGGCCGTGATCCATGAACGCATGGATCTGATGGAACGTTTGCGCGAACGCCTTTAGCTCTTCCGGCTTCGACGCACCTAAATTAAATGTAACCGGATTTGGCCAGCTCTCGGTGCTACAGCTGAAGTGGGTTGACGTCCGACGTTCCGTACTCCCAAGTCGGCGTAACCTCTATTGCCCCTGCAGGGGCCAAGGCTCGCCACCGCGGTAGAGTTTGCAGTGCCATTCTGTGGCGAGAACGAAGAGCTGATCTCTATCTAGGCCCTGAAATTCGACGCCCTTGTAAACCACTCTACCAGCGCCTGTTACCAGCGTTCCTCCCAAGAGTTGGATGCTGCCCTGGCGGATTATGCTATCTGGAATGAAAGAATAGGCGTGATCGAAAGCAAAGACACGGTCTGGTGACTCATTCACGTTGGGCGAGGTCAGGATGCGAGGAGTTGCGGTTTCGGCGTAGCAGGAGAGCTGATAATTTGCTCTCTCTTCCTCAGGAACCGGTTCTGCCGGTAGAATACTCTGCGCCAATCCTGGTTCCGCAAGCTCTGTGGCGCACAGCAAAAGTGACGCGACAGTGAGCGTTTGGATGAAACGTTTTGCCATGCGCTTTTGCCTCGACGGGTTCAGTTGATCAGGTAATCAAGAGAGAATGCAGTCTAGCCGATTAATGGGCGACAGCCGCTTATTTGATTTCTACGGCTCTTGCCCTAACCCCCAAAAGCATCCTCAAAGAACGCCGCCTCCAGTTCCGTCACCTTCTTAAAGAGCGCAACCAACCCCGCCTGCCGCTCCGCATCCAACCCTGCGCAAGCCCGGTCGGTCTCGTCCCGCAGCCATTCCACGAAGCCCACGAATTCTTCCGTCGCATGCAGTTCGATCCACTCCCGGTATTGCGGCTGGGGCGGCTTCGCGTCGGCGACCGGTTCCGCCCAGGCCTGATAGACCCATTCGGAGCAGAGCAGGACGGTCATGGCTTCCGGGTATTGACCTGAACCCGCGTAGCCGCTGGCGCCGCCGACGATGGCTTCGGAGATAGCTTGCGTGACCGGTGAGGGTGGGGTGTTGCGCCAAGTGGTTTCGGGGACGCCGAGGCGCTCGAAGGACTTCAGGAAAAAATCGTTCTCGGCGTTGGTCAGGACCGAGAGGAAACCCGCCAACGGACGGCGGGTGGCCATGTCGGGGGCAAGTGCCACCGCGAAGCCGACCGCCTGAGCCAGGCAATCCACGTAGTGGTAGTCCTGGATCAGGTAGCGGATGAAGACCTCGTCCGGCAGGGTTCCGTCCGCGAGCTGGCGGGTGAAGCGGTGGGTGGTGGCTTCGCTCCAGAAGGGCTGTGATTCGTCGCGGAGGCGGTCGGTGAAGCCGCCAGCGGCGGGCGCTTTATTTGGCGTCACTGTGTCGTTCATGGTGCTGTTCTCAGTCTCGAATGAAGTCTCGGTGCCGGCCCGCTCCCCCTCCCGGCCACCCACATGATAATTCCGATGGGTGGCCGGGAGGGGGAGCGGGCCGGTGCCGGTTTCGGCGCAAGGCGAAACCTAATCAAACCCGACCAAGTGGCCGGGTGGGGGAGAGGGCCGGCATCGAATCTAGATCAAACTAACAAGGGCTGGTGCCGGTTCGGCGCATGCCGAACTTAAGCAAACTACACAGGCCGGTGCCGCAGCGGTTCAAGCCGCTCTCAAATTACCGACTCAACTCAACCGCATAGCCTTCCACAGGCACCAGCTTCTCGATCATCTTGTGCTCCTGCAGGAAGGCGGCAAACGCCTCATAGCGGCCTTTGTCCAGCGCGGCGGGGCGCAAGGCAAAACGCGGCAGGGTGTCGCGCCAGGCGCGGCGGTTCAGTTCGTCGTCCAGCTCCTTGCGGTAGCTGATGAAATCGCCCCAGGCTTCGTCCGGGTGGTTGATCATGAAGGTCACGGCCCGCTCCATGGCGCGCAGGACTTTCGGGAAGCGCGGGTCGTCCAGGTTCTTGTTGTTGGCGACCATGATCAGCTCGTCGTAGGCGGCCACGCCCTCTTCCTCGACATAGAAGGCCCGGCCCTTGTAGCCCTCGATGTCCATCTGGTTGAGTTCGAAGTTGCGATAGGCGCCGATCACCGCGTCGACCTGGCCGGAGAGGATCGCCGGGCTGAGCGAGAAGTTCACGTTGATCAGCTCAATGTCGTCTGTGGTCAGGCCGTGACGTCCCAGCATGGCGGTCAGCATGGCGTCCTCGAAGCCGCCGACGGAAAAGCCGACCTTCTTGCCCTTCAGATCCGCGATGGATTTGATCGGGCCGTCGTCCAGCACCAGCAGCGTGTTCAGCGGCGTGGCGACCAGGGTGCCGATGCGGGTCAGGGGCAGACCGGCCTCGACCTGCAGATGCAGCTGCGGCTGGTAGGAAATCGCCAGATCGCCCCGGCCGGCGGCGACCAGCTTGGGTGGATCGTTGGGATCCGCGGGCTCGATCAGCTCGACCTCCAGGCCTTCCTCCGTGAAGTAGCCGCGCTGCTGCGCCACCACCAGCGGCCCGTGGTCCGGGTTCAGGAACCAATCCAGCAGGATGGTGGTTTTCTCCGCCGCGCGAGCGGGGCCCGCCGTGAGCACAAAGGATGACAGTACTGCGAGCGCGAGGGCGGCGAGCGCCGGGCGGAGTGCGCCCAGGGGCGACTTGAATGAAAGATTGAACAACATGGCGGACCTCCTTAATCCGATATTCGTCTCGCCTGCGAGACTCAGATGATCAGCGCCTTTCCACGCGAAAAGGCACCAGGAGATCCGGGAGTGAGTAGCGGAGGGTCTTTGCGGAGAGCCCTCGTAAAGTGAGGACCGGTTTCCTTCCCTGCGCCGGCATTACCCGGATCAGGTTCGAAGGGTCACTGGACGGTCGAAAAACCCCGCTCAGTATCTCAGCCCGTAAAGGCCCCCCTAGGAACGCCTGCGATCATCAGCCGCGGAAGGCCCTGCGTCAAGCTTACGCTTTTTATCCGAGTTCGGTGCCGGCCTCGTTAGTTTGATCCAGCTTCGGTGCCGGCCCGCTCCCCCTCCCGGCCACCCACATGATAATTCCGATGGGTGGCCGGGAGGGGGAGCGGGCTGGTGCCGGTTTCGGCGCTAGTCGAAACTTAGTCAAACTATACGGAGCGGGCTGGTGCCGGTTTCGGCGTAAGCTGAAACTTAATCAAACTATATGGAGAGGGCCGGTGCCGGTTTCGGCGTAAGCCGAAACTAAATCAAACTATACGGAGTGGGCTTGTGCCGGTTCGACGTCAGTCGATCACATGCTCGAGGGCGTGGGAGAGAGATTGGCAATTTTCAAGAGGCATTTTTTCGCGAATTGTTGCAGATTCTTTGCTGCGATTGCTTTCACGGGGGCACCGGCCTGTGTTAGACAGGCGCGCTATGTGAGATTCCTGTGTCGAAGTCTTTGACTCTGCCCGGATAAACCCAGTGCGGGGGCTGCGCGGCAAAGCGCAATGCTTTGAGGGCGCGGAGGCGGAACAGGAATATGTTGGGTTCAATGGGTTGAGGGGCCGGGGCCGTGCTTTTAAAACACGGCAGCACGCGCGGGGTCTTCAGGAATTAGGTCATGCATAACTTTTTGGATTTTGAAAAGCCGATAGCCGAACTCGAAGGTAAGATCGAGGAGCTGCGGCACATCTCGGACAGCGGCGACATGAACATCGCCGATGAAGTTTCCAAGCTTCAGGAAAAATCCGACCGTCTGCTGCGGCAGAGCTATGCCCGCCTGACGCCCTGGCAGAAAAGCCAGGTTGCGCGTCATCCCGACCGCCCGCATTTCCGCGACTACGCCGAACATCTGATTGAAGACTTTACCCCGCTGGCCGGTGATCGCGCCTTTGCCGAGGACTGCGCCATTGTCGGCGGTATCGGTCGTTTCCGGGGCCATTCGGTCATGCTGATCGGTCAGGAAAAGGGCTCCGACACCAATGCCCGGGTCAAGCACAACTTTGGCATGGCCCGGCCCGAGGGCTACCGCAAGGCCCAGCGCCTGATGGAGATGGCGGACCGTTTCGGCCTGCCGCTGGTCACTCTGGTCGACACCGCGGGTGCCTATCCGGGGATCGGCGCTGAGGAACGCGGACAGTCCCAGGCCATCGCGCGCAGTATCGAGGTCTGCCTGGGCCTGAAGGTGCCGGTGATCTCCGTGATCATCGGCGAGGGTGGTTCCGGCGGCGCCATTGCGCTGGCCTCGGCCAACACGGTCATCATGCTCGAACACTCGATCTATTCGGTGATCTCGCCCGAAGGCTGCGCCTCGATCCTCTGGCGCAGCGGCGATCAGGCCAAAGAGGCCGCCGAAGCCCTGAAGCTCACGGCTCAGGATCTCAAGGCCCTTGGTGTCATTGACGAGATTGTGCCTGAACCGCTCGGCGGGGCGCACCGGGGCGCTGAAGCCACCATGACCGCCGTCGGCAATACGATTGAGCGTGCGATTGACGACCTGCGCCGCTCGGACGGGCCGGTCCTGAAGCAGCAGCGCCGCGATAAGTTCCTCGGCATGGGACAAAAAGGTCTGTCCTGAGCCCCGCGGTGATCTGAACCCGGTTTCTCTTCTCGTAGACCTGATGAGGCCCTGCCGTCTTCGGCGCAGGGACAGGCCATGTGCAGGCCCGGCTCACGGCATTTCTGCGTCACTATCAGCCGGTGCGGCGTAAGCGCTGCTGACTGGCCATTGATGTGGGAGAGTTCGGGAAGATAGTCGCCAGCCCGGTCTCCGGCAGCGCGCCGATGTCGCAGCCCTCGAAATTCGCGCCGGTGATCACGGCGGTGCTGAGATCGGCACCGCGCAGGTCACTGCCGCTGAGATCCGCATTGCGCAGATTGGCATGCTCGAAGCTGCAGGCTGCCAGCACCATGTCGGAAAAGCGCACATCACTTAGGTTGGCATAGTCGAAGGAAACGGTTGCCAGATTATGACCTCTCAGGTCGTGGCCCGCGAGGTTCTGCTCGTCGAAGGAGGCCCGTTCGCCCTCTTTGCCGCCCGATCCCACCCAGATCTCGTGCCAGCGGATAATGGCTTCCAGATCCTGCCGGCTGGTGGGCACCATCGGCGCGGCTGCGGCCAGGACCAGGGCGCTGTCGCCCAGGGTGACGTTTTCGAACGAGGCCGAGCGGAAATCCGCGTCCTGCACCAGGGCCTGCGAGACATCCAGATTGCGGATCTGCGCGCCGTGAAACCGGGAACCGGTCAGGTCTGCGCCTTTCAGGTTCACACCATCGATCCGGGCGCTGGAGAAGTTTACGTTGCGCAAGGAGGCATCTTCGAAGTCCGCGTCGATCAGATCGGCCTCACGGAATGAGGTCTCGATCTCCCGATAAACCGCGGTGCCGTCGCGCTCCTGCCCGTGGATAAGCGTGCCCTTGCGGATGTCCGCACGGCTGAGGCGGGTGCCGTGCAGGGTGGCGTTGTCGAAAATGGCTGCCTGCAGATTGGCGATCTCGAAATTGGTCTTGGTCAGATCGGTGCTTTCAAAGCTGGATCCGAACAGCACGGTCCGGCTGAAATCGGCATTGCGCAGGCTGGCGCTGGAAAAGTCGCAGGCAATGAAGTGTGCACCTGCGAAGCAGGCCGAGGAGAGATCCAGATGCGCGAGATCACACTTTTTCAGGATCACCCGGCGGGCGGCCTTGCGGCCCCGGGCAAAGCCGCGCTGCACCACCATCAGCTTTTCCAGGGCTTCCGTGGTGATCCGGCGGTCGACGATGACGATGTTGTTGCTCTCTGTGAGCATGCCGTCTCCACGGAGGTTACTGAACTGTCCTTATCAGGGCGTTCCGTCGGCCCTTGGCGTGGGCCGGCGGCGAGAAAGGCGCAGATGCGTGCTGAGGCCAACCAATCGGTGGCTCCAACCTGGAAGTATCGACCCTAAGTGTTTGTAAAACGTTGAGTATGATTACAATTGTACAGGTTTTGACGATTGCGGCAGCGCTTGCGGGGCAGGCGGGCCGCTTCAGGACAGCCGTGGCGGGCCATTTCCGCGTTGAGCAGCCTCTTTCCGCAGCGGACACTGGTCTGATTCGGACAAAATTGCCCGGATTTTAGACAAAACACCTGCGCCCCCTTCAGTTCCCCGGCCAACTATGACGTTATCGCCACCAGATATTTCAGACAGGCGGGAGCCGCGGTATACTTCTTTGGTTGCCGGTAGGCCTCAATCGATATGGACTATGCCTGCTGGACCGGGGCAACTAAGAGTGGAGGCGAGACAAGAAGAATGAAAAAAATGAGATCACTTGCAGCGGGGCTGGCACTGGCCCTTGGAATGACCGGCTTGAGCCTGGGCAGCGCACAGGCTGCGCCCGTAATCTACACTGACTTTTTGAACTTGGTTACCACCGCAGGACCGGCAGCGATTACGTCCGAGAATTTTGACAGTGACATTGCAGACGGCACTTCAATCACTTTCGACAACGGCGTGGTTTCGACCTTGGCCGGTGGCCGGCCGAGCTTCGGTCGAAACACTGTTTCAGGTCTCTTCCTGGCAGAACTGAGCAGCGATGCCAATGGGGGCGCATTGAACCTGATTTGGACTTTGCCTGAGCCCGTGATCGGGATTGGCCTGGGGTTTACTTTTTTAGGCCCGCTTCAATTGACCATCCCCGAATTGGACCTTGTCGTTGATATCATTGATACCCTGGGAGATAACGTCGGGTTCTTGGGAGTGATCGACAGCACCATGGCCTTTTCCCAGATCCAGTTCAGCGTCCTACCCGACAATATCCAGGGCTTCATGGCCGTGAATAGCTTGCTTTTAGTGGAGCCACCGTCTGTGACGGCGGTTCCGGAACCGGCTACGCTGGTGCTCTTCGGTCTCGGCCTGGCGGGTTTCGCCCTCGCGCGGCGGCGTAAAGGATCTGCAGGACCCTGATTGTCAGCCGGGCAGGGCAGCAGGCGGGGGAAGCCCGTCTATCACCTTAAGCGGCGCGAGGAACTCACGTTGAGGCCGGCGATCAGATCCAGGCTGGTGCCGTCCTTTGTAAAGGGCAGGCACAGCCCCTCGACGTCGAGAAAGGGTTTGTCCCGCGCCGCGCTCATGGGCCAGTAGGCATAGGCGGGCGCCTGACTGTCCCGGCAGGCGTCAAAGATCAGCCGGTTGCGGTCGCGCACCGCCGGATCGAGTTCCGAGATCTTCCGGCCGGTCAGCTCGCCGTATACATCCACCAGCTTGCTGCCGAAAAACCGGATGTGATAGTCGTCGTCGAGCACATCGTACAGGGCCAGAGACGACCAGAAGCGAATGGCGTTTTCGGGCAGGAAGTCACTGCGCAGCGGATAGGGCCGGTCGCCTTTGAGCTCTTCCCAATGGGTCAGGGCTTCGCCAAGCAGCGGCGAGATAAACTGCGCCTCATCGGATGAAACGGGTCCAAAAACTCTCTCATCCAGGGCGTATTGTGGCAGGCTCAGCATAGGCACCCGTATCGTCAGCGGCCGGGGACCAGCGATATTTGCTCGCCCGGCGTAAAGTCAACTTCATAGATACACCTACTATTGCAAAGAAAGCTCTAACGGGGCCGCAGTTCTTGAGCTTTCCTGCCGGGTCGTGAGCAGAAAGCCGCGTTAAATCATAGCTATAGGCTGAGACTTAAAGATCGCGCGAACCTACCGGCGGCCCTGCCGGACAGTCGATAAAGTAGCCCCAGCCGCCGTTTCCAAGCTTTTTGGCGACTTCCGTCGAGCGGCCCTCCGCGAGCAGGTTTCCGTCTGCGTCCAGAAACTGCCAATTCGCCTGCAACAAGGCCGTATCGCCGTTGATCACTTCACTTGTCACGGTCGAGATCAGGGTGGGGCGCAGGGCGACGAAGTCAGCGAAAACCGCGCGTGCGCCTGTGTGACCGCACTTTGGCGGCTCGCTCGGTGGAAAGAAGATCTGACACTCGGGGTGGAAGAAAGCGACAATGCCCTCAAGGTCACCGGCTTTCAGGCAGGCGGCGACACAGGTGGCGATATCGCGGGGATGTTCGGCAATTCTGGGTGGCATGACGGGGTCTTTCAATAGGAAAAATCAGGCGTTGTTGTCCATATCCAGGATCATTTTCCAGGACCCGTCCGGATGACGACGGTAATTGAGGCCGAGCCGCCCTGAGCCGCCACTGGTTTCGCCGCTTTCTTTATTGGTCATCTCCACCTCGAAATGCCCTATTAGCACGGCGAAATTGCCGTAAACCGCCAGATGTTCGATCTCAAAGCCCGATTTGAAGGTCGCGGCGGCGATTCGCGGCGCATATTTCTTGCGAATGGCGTCGATACCGATGGTGGTGGGCGTGCTCTCGTTGGCGACCACGACCTCCGGGTCGCAGGTGTCGAGCATGCCCTGCAGGTCTCCGTTGTCGAGGCTGGTCAACCACTGGTCTAACACGGCTTTGATGGCGTCTTTGTCGTTCATGATGTTGGCCTTTTGAGTGAGGACGATGTCGATTTGCAGATTTGGCTTCCCTTTCTATCTACGCTTTCCTATCGTTATAAAAACCCGTTTTATATCGAATGCATTGATCGGATTTCAGAACAATGAAGCGGAGCCAGCTCAACGATATGAGCATCTTTGTCGAGGTTGCGCGCAGTCACGGCTTCCGTGCGGCGGCGGAGCGCCTGCAGATCGGACCGGGCTCGGTCAGTGAGGCCGTCAAACGCTTCGAGGATCATCTGGGTGTGCGGCTCTTCGAGCGGACCTCGCGGCAGGTGGCCTTGACTCCGGCGGGCGAAAAGCTCTTCGCGCTCAGTCTTCCTGCCATGACTGAGCTGGAGAAGGCGGTCTTCGAAGTTCATGTCAGCGACGCGGCACCCTCCGGCACCCTGCGGCTCAGTGCACCGCGCAGTTGCGGGGCGTTTTTCCTGGACCGGATGATCATGCGTTTCGCCAAAGCCTATCCCCAGGTCGACGTCACGCTGATTTACGACGATCAAAAGGTCGATCTGGTCGGCGGCGGTATCGATGCCGCGATCCGCTCCAGCGCGCTCTTGGAGCAGGACACGCATGCCGTTCCCATCGGACCGATGCTGGGGATGTCGGTCATTGCCGCACCGGATTATCTGGAGCGCGCGGGCCGTCCGGAAACGCCCCCCGATATCGCTGGTCACGATGGCATCTGCTATGCTTTCGGCGATGCAGGCCGTCTGGCGCCCTGGAGCTTCAACGGACCTGAGGGCGTCTACAGCGTGATGCCGAAGGCCCGCTTCGTGGTGAACGACGTCACCGCGATTCTGAGTTTTTCCGAAGCGGGGCTCGGTCTGGGTTACATCTACAGCAAGGCTGCGGAACCCTTGATCGAGGCAGGCCGCGTGGTGCCGATACTTGAAGGCCAGCCCACGGCCCTGCATCGCTACACTATCAACTACCTCAGCAAACGCCACATGCCCGCACGGCTACGGGCCTTCATCGATCTGGCGAAGTCGGACGACGTGGACTAGAGCAAAGCCTCTGCATTCCAGCAGCATCACACTCGAACGCGTCAAATTTACTTCTTTTGAGACGTCACTTTTCTAATATGCAATCACTACCACAGGTCGATCTACCCTGACTTTAATTAACGATCTGTTATTTCTACTCAAGTACTGTATAACTTTCATTTCTATGTACAACTTCACTCAATCGGCGTGGATCAATACAAATGCAAAATTGGCGTATTTTCGCGCTGGGGCTTGTTGGCCTCAGCTTGGCTGGCTGTTCTTCAATCGTGCAGGGCACGGATCAGGACATCACCATTAACACGAACCCACCGGGCGCAAACTGCAAGCTAGAGCGCGAAGGCGCGGAAATTGCCTCGGTTACAAACACACCTAGCACCGTGACCGTCAGTAAGCTTAAGCATGACATCACAATTTTCTGTGAAAAAGAGGGTTATCAGACCGCGACCTACATCAATAACAGCGGTTGGGAAAGTGGTTCTGGTGCCGCAGGAATTGCTCTTGATGTCGTTCTGACTCTTGGGGTGAGCAGCGCGATCGACTCCGCAACGGGCGCCGACAATAAATACGAAAGTCCCGTGAACATTACGCTCGTGCCCGTCGAATAAGTAAGACTCAGACGTCGACAGTTTTATTGCTGACGATCTCTATCTTGCGAGCGCGTTTTTAAAAAAGCCTCCTGTATCTTATCTGATGCAGGGGGTTTTTTTGTAGCGCGATATCTTCTTCTGGAGATCGCGGAGGGCTGAACTCCAGAGGCGCGATTGTTGTTTTCGCGGCCCGAACTCTCCATCTGAGCTACAGATAAGCCTGTCTGACTCATCTCTCCTTTCAGATTTTTATTTACCGGCTTATCCCAATCCAGCCGAACCTACAGGCCACAAAATTTGACCTTCAAATAATATTCGTATACTAGTATTCTTGTAAAAAGAGTGGCGCCAAAGGTTGCCGGAAAATAAATTTGAGGGAGGTCTCATCATGAAAATTAAAACGCTTATTGGCGGTGCGCTTGCTGCCGCGCTCGTTTCGACACCGGCGCTGGCCGAAGGCTGGCCCGAAAAACCGATCACCTTGATCGTGCCCTGGGGTGCGGGTGGTGCAACGGATCAGGTTACACGTGTTGTGGCCGGTGCGCTCGAGGCGCCGCTGGGTCAGAAGGTTGTGGTCGTCAATCAGCCGGGCGCGTCGGGTTCGATCGGCTCGAAGGCGGCGCTGGATGCGCCGAAGGACGGTTACACCTGGACCGCCGGGGCGGCCAAGGATCTGGGCACCTATGCGGTGACCGGCAAGCTCGATACCTCCATCAAGGACTGGCATCTCTTTCTGAGTTCCGCACTGGTCAATGTGATCAGCGTAAATCCTGATTCCGACATCAAGGACATGGCGGGCTTTCTGGCTGCTATGAAAGCCGGCAACGGCACCGCAGTCGGCACGTCGGGTGTGAATTCCGCCGGCCATTCCGCCATGGAAGCTCTCGTGAAAGCCTCGGGCGGCGGTTACAAACACGTCACCTACGACGGCGGCGCAAAGGCCGTGCTCTCAACTGTTTCGGGCGAGACGCAGGCTACCAGCCAGCTGATCACAGAGCAGATCGAGATGCTGAAGGCCGGCCGCCTGCGTCCGCTCGCGGTTCTGGCGGATGCGCCGATTGAAGTGCCGGGCCTCGGAACGATCCCTGCGATCACCGATGTCCTGCCGGACTTTAAGCCCACACCGATTTATTTCGGCGTCTTCGTGCCCAAGGGCGTGCCGGATGACGTGGTTACCAAGCTCGAAGCCGCCTGGTTGGGAGACATCGCGAAATCTAAAGCGCTGATGGACTACACCACGAACAAAGGTTCCGTCATGACGGTGCATGCGGGTGACGATGCGCAGGACCGTGTCTGGGCTTCGATCCAGTCCAACGCCTGGTTGCTGCATGATGGTGGCAAGTCGGTCAAGAGCCCGGAAGACCTCGGTATTCCGCGGCCCTGACGTCTGATCTGGAGGAAGACGTCCGGCGATGACTGATCAGCGGATCGATAAACTCTCCGGCGTCTTCTTTTTCCTGCTGGGGATTGCCGTTCTTGGCGCGTCCCTGGCGATGCCGGACTTTCAAGAGCAGGGGGCTTCAATCTATGAGGCCCCCGGTCTCACTCCGGCACTGCTCGGGGTAGCACTTGCTGTCTCCGGGCTTTTGCTGGCCTTGCGCCGTGCTAAGGAGAAAAGCTTCGACAGCCTGTCGGACCTGCGGGCGCCTGAGAATCGGCGACGGGTTTTGCTGGCGGTCGGTCTCACACTTTTCTATGCCCTGGTTCTTCTGGGGCGCTTACCTTTCCTTGCGGCGACCGCGCTTTTCGTTTTCAGTTTCGTGCTCAGCTTTGAACATCTCATCGATCAGGACAGTTCGAAACTGCCGAAACGTTCGGCCATCGCGGCTATTCTGGCGGCGGTGGTCAGCTTCTCCATCGAGTTTCTTTTCCAGGATCTCTTCCTGGTTCAGTTGCCTTAGGACGGCACCATGAACCAGCTCGATCTCATTGCAAATGCCCTAATAAACGCTGCCGCGCCTGAACAGCTTTTCACCATGCTCTGGGCGACCCTGCTGGGCATGCTGATCGGGATGCTGCCTGGTTTGACGGCGACCATGGGGCTGGCGTTGCTGACGACGCTCACCTTCCATATGGATGGTCATACGGCCATCGTCTCGCTGCTGTGCATGTACGTCGGCGCTATTTTCGGCGGCAGCCGCAGCGCGATCCTCTTGAATATGCCCGGCACACCGGCCAGTGCGGCGACGACCTTGGACGGTTTTCCCATGGCGCAAAGCGGACGCGCCCGCGAAGCGCTGGGTCTTGCGACCATTGGCTCCTGTTTCGGCACGCTCGTCGGTGTTGGCCTGCTGGCTGTCGGTGCACCGCTTCTGGCTGACTACGCGCTGAAGTTCGGTGCCTTCGAGTTCTTCTGGCTTGCGGTGTTCGGCATTGTCATCTCAGGCCGTCTTACCGCCATGGAGGATCCGTTGAAGGGCTGGATCGCCGGTCTTCTGGGGTTGATCATTGCGATGATCGGGCAGGAGAGCGTTTTTGCCTATGCGCGGTTTTCCTATGGCATCACCGACCTGACCGGCGGGATCAATCTTATTCCCGCGATGGTCGGCGCTTTTGGTTTCGCCGAAATTCTCACCGCCATTGCCGGGCGCAAAAGTCCCATACTGGCCAAAGCGACAGGCCGGGTTCTGCCGTCTTTGTCGAAGCTTAAAAACTACTGGGTGACCATCCCCCGATCTGGCGCTGCCGGAACGCTGATCGGCGTCATTCCCGGCGTGGGCGAGGACATCGGCGCCTGGGTTTCCTATGCCCTGGCCAAGCGCTTCAGCAAGGAAAAGGATCGCTTCGGAAAAGGTTCGGAGGAAGGCCTGATCTCCGCCGAAACCGGGAACTCCGCCGCCGTACCCGGCGCGATTATCCCGGTCCTCACGCTCGCGGTGCCGGGCTCTGCGCCTGCCGCCGTTCTGCTCGCGGCCATGGTGATCCATGGTGTCAGGCCGGGACCCTTGATCATGATCGAGAACCCCGCTTTTGTGTATGACGTGGCCGCAACCCTGACCTATGCCGCCTTCACGATCACGCTTCTGGGCCTGCTGCTCAGTGGCAGTCTGATGCAGGTTCTGCGCATCCCCCGCGAACGGCTGATGCCGGTAATCTTTGTCCTTTGCACGGTGGGCTCCTTCGCCATCGCCAACCGCCTGTTCGATGTGCTGGTGATGGTGGGCTTCGGTATCGCGGGATTCGTTCTCCGGCAGATGAAGTTCCCCATGGCGCCGATTGTGTTGGGTCTGGTTCTGGGCAGTCTGCTCGACAAAAACCTCCGCCGGGGGCTCATTCTGTCCGATGGCTCGCTGGAGCCTTTCCTGACCCGCCCGATCAGCTCTGTGCTGATGCTGGTCACATTACTGTCTATTGTGCTGGTGATCATCCCCTTCGGGCGAAAGAAAAAGCCGACCCTGCCACAACGCGACGACGTCTGAGAGAAAGTTTATGCCGAGGCCCCGCAAAGATCAGAGTGACCAGCCGGATTTCAGCCTGGATTTCGCGCACATGGATCTGGATCGCACCAAGCCGATTGGACCCCAGGTCTACGAAGGTGTGCGCCTTGCGATCATCCTTTCCAAGCTGCCGTCGGGTGCACGGCTGAACGAGCCCGAGGTCGCCGGGTATCTGGGCGTAAGCCGTACGCCGGTGCGTGAAGCCTACCTGCGTCTGGTGAGCGATGGGCTGATTCAGAGCCGTCCGCAGGTCGGATCCATCGTCGCCCCTCGGGATGAGAACCGGGTGATCGAGGGCATTATCGTGCGCCGGGCGCTGGAGTGCGAGGTGGTCCAGATTCTGGCGCAGAACCAACCCTCGCTGGACACCATAAACCCCTTGCTTGCGCTACAGGAAAGCGCCGTCCGGATGGGCGATCCGGTTGCCTTCTTCCGGGCGGACGAAGCCTTTCATGCGGAGCTCGCGCGCTTGGCGGGCATTCCCGCCGCCTGGCGTCTCGCGCATTCCGTCAAGGCACACACGGACCGGGCCCGTATGCAATTGATGAGCGGAATTGAGAACCGGATTGGCCTGGCTCTCGGGGAACATCGGAAGCTTGTGGAGGCCATCGAGGCCGGGGATGTCGAAGCGGCCCGGGAAACCGTCTCCTTCCACATCAATTCCGTGTTCGATGCGGTCGGGAAGCAAAGCTGAAGCTTCGATCAGGTGTGTTCAAGTCTTGCCGCGGGTTCGAACTTGGCAGGCTCGAAGCCCGGCTTGCTCTCTCCGAGAATCTTGCCCGGGAACGTGAAGCGGATAATGGTGCCGCTGTTGCTTTCCGGCGTCTCGGCGTGGATTTCTCCGCCGCGTGCGTTCACAAGACGTTTGATCCCCAGCAGTCCAAATCCACTTTCCGTGTTGAAGGCGGCACCGCCAAGGAATGCGATTGACGGGTCATGGAATCCGCGCCCGTTGTCACAAACAGTGAACTCCAGGCAGTCTTCGCTTATCTGTGAGACGCAGACACGAACATTGGCGGAGGCCTGCCCGGAATGTTTCACTGCATTGTCGATCAGGTTCCTGAGAATGATCTGAAGCGCGACGTCATCGCAGGCCAGACGGACAGCCTTTGATGAGAAGTGGTGCTCATCCTGTGGATCGAGCACTGTGAAAATGTTTGAACAGAGCTGGCCTAAATCGAACTCGACACACCTGACTTCGACGTTCGCTGCCCGCGCGTAGGTCAGGACATCGGAAATCAGGCCCGTTGCCTTGATGCTTACGTTTTCGAGCATCTCGATCAGTTCGAGCTTCCCGTCGCCGTGGTCCTCAAAATCAGAACGCAGCATGAAGGCAATTTCCTGGACGTTCAGCATCGGCGTGCGCAGGTCGTGGGCGGCCATGGTGACGAACTGTTCCATTTCCGCGGTCAGTGCCTTGACCTCGGCGGCAGCCATGATCTGGGCTTGCTGTTGCTGGCGCTCTGAAGAAAGGTCGATTGCGGAGCCGACAAGTCGATAAACTTCGCCCTTGGTGTTGCGCAAAGGTGTCAGGGTCGTTCTGACAAAACGCTCTTTGGCAAAAAGCGGCAGGGCAATTTCATAACTTGCCGCGATTCCGGATTCGGCCACGGCTTTATGATGTTCGTAGGCTGCCCGTCCCAAGCGTCCGGGATAAAGTTCCAGCGCGGTTTTGCCGAGCACATGCGCTTTGCTGAAGCCGCTTCGTTCAATAGCGGCGTTATTCCACGCGATATAGGTCAGCCAGCGCGCCGGATCCAGATCCAGAACGAAAACCGGATTGCCAATGCTATCTAAAAGCTCGAGCTCGCTTTGTTCCATGGAGACTCGTCAATCCTGCAAAAATCACGCCGACAGTGGGTAAAATCATACGCTTACTTGGTTAATAAAGAGTGAGACAAGCGTATGTGTTAAGGAATCGGTGATCCGGGCGACGCAGAGACTCTCAAGTTTTAGAGTGTTATTAATTTTCAATAATACTCGCAAAGGTAGTTGTGTGTGTCAAGATGATTTGCGTTTAGAAAATTGATTTAACTGGATAAAATTCTTGAGTCGAATTCAACTGGAGTGCGCGCGGTACCAGCTCACTGGACGCGGTTCAGGGGCAGCCAGCTCGTTTCACCCCGGTCATGCGCAGCAGGTTTAGGCTTCGATGCTAACAGGCTTTCTTCTGCCGTCGACAGGCTCGCCAAGACCCCTGTCTAGCCGTTAGACTGGCCCTGTCCATAACCCGGCGCGTTCTGATGCTGGGCTTAATCGCAGGGGAGACTGCCATGCCGGAAAAGCTGTCCGGAGATCAACGCGAATTGCGGGCCAGGGCGCGTGCACTGGCGCAGGATGTCATCGCGCCCCGCGCCGCCGCTGTCGATCGGGAGGAGAGCTATCCCTGGGATAACGTCCGCGCCCTGAACGAAGCGGGCTTCTTCGGCATGACGATTCCAAAAGCGCATGGCGGACCCGGTTTGAGCTACCTGGACGCGGCCCTGATGATTGAGGAGATGGCCAAGGTCTGTGGCGTCACCGGACGTATCGCGGTGGAGGCCAACATGGGCGCGATCGGGGCGATCATGGCCTATGGCACCGAGGCGCAGAAGACCCTGGCTGCGGAGATCGTGCTCAGCGGTGACAAGCCCGCCATCTGTATCACCGAGCCTGCCGCAGGCAGCGCCGCGACCGAGATGACCACCCGCGCCGACCGCAAGGGCGATTACTACATTCTGAACGGTGGCAAGCACTGGATTACCGGGGGCGGTGTCTCGCGGCTGCATCTGGTTTTCGCCCGGGTCTTCGACGGAGAGGTCGAGCAGGGGATCGGCGGCTTTATCGTTGTGCGAAACGGTGCTCCCGATATAGAGCTGGAGAAACCTGAAACCGGCCTGATCATTGGCCGCCGAGAACCGACCATGGGTCTGCGGGGGATTCCTGAAACCGAGATTCTCTTCAAGGATCTGGCAGTTCATCAGGATATGCTCCTGATGCCACCGCAGGGACTGCGTCGTGGCTTCGGTGCGCTCATGACGGCCTACAACGCCCAGCGGGTGGGTGCGGGGACGGTCGCGCTGGGTCTGGCGGCGGGGGCCTATGAACAGGCCCTGAGCTACAGCAAAAACCGCCAGCAGTTCGGCCGTCCGATCTGCGAGTTCCAGGGCCTGCAATGGATGCTGGCCGATATGTCGATCCAGATCGATGCTGCCCGCGCACTGCTGCACAAGGCTGCCGACTGCGTGGGCTTTCCCGATGTATTGGAGGCGGCGCAGGCCAAGGTCTTCGCCTCCGAGATGGCGATCAAGGTGACCAACGATGCGCTGCAGGTCTTCGGGGCGGCGGGCTATTCACGTAACAATCCCATGGAGCGCATGCTCCGGGATGCACGTATGTTCACCATTGGCGGCGGCACGGCGCAGATCCTGCGCACGGTCATCGCTTCCAACATCCTGGAGCGCAAACTGCCCCAGAGCCGTGACGGCTATCTGAACCTGCCGAAGTAATCCCACCGGCTCTTCTGCCCTTTTTCGGAGCTCGCTTATGACCACGGCCGCGCAGATCCTTGCTCAGGCACTTTACGATGCGGGCTGCCGCCATGCCTTCGGTATACCCGGCGGCGAGGTGCTGACCGTGATGCATGCCCTCTCGGATGCCGATCTGGATTTCACCCTGACCAAGCACGAGAATTCCGCCGGCTTCATGGCCGAAGGCACCTATCACGCGACCGGCGCGCCCGCTGTACTGATCGCGACCCTTGGGCCGGGGGTAGCCAATGCGGTCAACGTCATCGCCAACGCCGAACAGGACCGGGTGCCGCTGATCTTCCTGACCGGTTGCGTCGACGAGGCCACCGCCGCCGGTTACACTCATCAGGTCTTTGATCACCGCGCCTTGCTCGAGCCCATCACCAAGGCGAGCTTTACCCTGGCCGACGGCGCGGTGGAGACCATCGTCGCCAAAGCCCTGACCATCGCGATGGAGGGACGGCCCGGACCCGTGCACATCGATGTGCCCATGTCGGTCGCGGGCGCGCTGCAGGAAAATCTTCGCAAGGTCGTCCCGGTAACCTATGCCCCCGTTGCACCTGCGCCCGGGCCGGATCTTGAGAAAGCGCGGGCTCTCTTTGCTGCCGCGGAACGTCCGATCCTGCTGGCCGGTCTCGAGGTTTTGTCGCAGGGCGGCGAGCAGGGCGTTGCCGACTTCGCGCGTCTCCATCAGATCCCGGTGATCACGACCTACAAGGCCAAGGGTATTCTGCCTGAGGACGATCCGCTCTCGCTCGGTGCTGCCGGTCTTTCGCCGCTGGCCGATCAGCATCTGCTGCCGTTGCTGGAACAGGCCGATCTGATTCTGCTCGCCGGGTACGATCCAATCGAGATGCGTCAGAACTGGTGTCGTCCCTGGGACCCGGAAAAGACCCCGGTGATCGAATTGACCGCTGCGCCCAATCATCACGGTATGCACGAAGCGTCTGTGATATTTGTATGTCATATCGAAACGGGATTGGGGGACATTGGGGATCATCCCGCGGACATGAAAGCTGCGCGCTGGCCCGGTGGAGAGGCGGCGGCGGTGCGGGAATCTCTCCGCGCTGCCTTCCGCACGAACGAGGACTGGGGCCCTGGTGCTGTGATGGAGGAAGTGCGCCGGCGATTGCCGGAGAACGGCGTTGCCACTGCTGACAGCGGCGCCCACCGCATTCTGCTCAGCCAGCTCTGGGATTGCCCGCAAGCCCGCGGTTTGCTTCAGTCCAGCGGCCTCTGCACTATGGGCTGCGCCCTGCCGATCGCCATGGGTTTCAAGCTTGCTGCCCCCGATCGCCCGGTCGTGGCCTTCACCGGAGACGCGGGCCTGGAGATGATCCTGGGAGAGCTCGCAACCCTGCGGGATCTCAAGCTGCCGCTGGTCATCGTGGTCTTTATCGACCGTTCACTGGGCCTGATTGAGTTGAAGCAGCGTGGTCAGGGACTGCGCAATCTGGCGGTCGATTTCGGCGGGACCGATTTCCCGGCGCTCGCTGAAGCCCTTGGCGGAAAAGGGTTTTCAGTCGACAACCGCGCCGATATGGCCACTGCCGTCGATGCAGGACTGGCGGCGGCGGAGGGCTTTACCCTGATCGCCGCCGAGATTGGTCCTCGCGCCTACGATGGCCGCTTCTGATCCGAATCTAAGCTGTGCTATTCAGCAGCATCGCGCCGCGGAAGGCGCCAGTTCGGGCGCGGGAAGTGGCAGGTGTAGCCACCCGGATGCTTTTCCAGATAATCCTGGTGCGCGTCTTCCGCTTGCCAGAACTCGCTGGCCGGCACAACCTCGGTGACCACCCGTCCGGGCCAGAGGCCTGAGGCTTCCACGTCGGCGATGGTCTCGCGCGCGACGCGCTCCTGCTCTTCGCTGGCGTAGAAGATGATCGAGCGATACTGGCTGCCGATATCGTTGCCCTGCCGATGCTCGGTTGTCGGGTCATGAATCTGGAAAAAGAGTTCCAGAACATTGCGGTAGCCGATGCGCTCCGGGTCAAAAGTGATCTCGATGCTTTCCGCATGGCCGGTCATTCCGGTGCGGATATCCGCGTAGTCGGGAGAGGCCGTTTTGCCACCGGTGTAACCGACGCGGGTCGTGATTACCCCTGGGAGTTTGCGGATCAGATCCTGCATGCCCCAGAAGCACCCACCGGCAAGTGTTGCTGTTTCCGTCATCTCGTTCCTCCTGTTCCCGAGCGATCGTCCATCGCCGGTGTTTCATCCCATTATGTAGGTCGATTATTCGTAGATTGACAGGGCTTTGGCATCACGCTTGTGTCAGAAACGGCAGTTTAGCGGGGATTAGTCCTCTTTTTCCCTTTGGGGTGCTTCCCCTTCTATCTCATAGTCTTTGGGCAGGTTCGGTGGTTTATAGGCGGATACCAGCTTTGTTCGCTCGATTGCGGACCAGTGAATCCGCGCACCCTCGGCAATGAAACGCGGTTCGGACCTGGGCAGATACCAGCCGAGCCAGGACTTGCGTTTCGGCCACTCCTTAAGCTTATCGCTTTTGGGAATCCACTCGAGGACCGGCCAGAAACCGCGCATGGAATTGTGCAGTTTGCCTTTCGGATCCGGCGGCACGTATGTGTGTTGGCTTCCCTTGCGCTTATGGCCTTTGATCAGATGGTTCATCATCGCGGTGTTCACAAGCAGGCCCTGCGCCGCCGCTTCGTCCAGCAGCCATTGCAGGGGATACTTCGACAGGGCGCTCTCATTCTCCGGGTAGCCGCCGCCGACATCTGAATGCACCCCCGAAAACCAGACCTGTTTAATGTCCTGCTCAACGTCTTCGTCACTTTTGGCGAAGGGATTTGCAACGAATTTTTGAGGCTGATCCCAGTGGTTCAAGCGGAACATACGCCGGCGTTCATCGATCGCCATGGCCTGGCGGAAGACTTCGACGCTGGGATTGCGCCGTGTGTAGGGTAGCTTTTGCAGACTTGGAATGAAAAAGCGGTCCCGCCGGGGCACCAGCACCGAACTGACCGTGTCCCAGACACCGACAAATTTTATAGGAACCTGACGGGCCGAGGCCACGCGATGAAAGTGCCAGGCTATTTTCAGATCGCCGCTTTCGCCCGCCTGTTTGTAGGCGCCAAGGGCATAGTCGCAGAGATTTTTCTGCTCGGGTTTCAAAAGCCCGATGGTGTGCAACAGCGCCGCCAGGACCCGCGCGGTATAGCTCCCGCGGCTGAAGCCGAAGAGGTAGATATTGTCGTCGGTCTTATAGCTGTCGATCAGGAAGCGATAGGCGCTGAGAACATTGTCATCCAGCCCATAGCCTGTTGCCAGCCCAAGCACGGTCTTGGTGTCCTGCCGGGCTTCCGCCCAGGTATCGCGCAAGGCGAGGGTTCCAACACCCGGATCGTAAAACACAGACTGCTTCTGATTTTTGCTGACCACCCTGAAAAGCTTTAGGACGTTCGACAGGTTGGTCTCGATCTGATTTCCCGTACCGTCGCAGCAGATGACAATGTTTTTTGCCACGGACCCTCTCCCCTTTCACGCGTAAAGTCCGTCAATCGTACAACTAATTGCACTGATGCCAAAGCACTCTAGGTACTTCAGGAGAATAGACATTCCCGGCGCATTCGGTAGTCTGGTGTCAGAGTGCTCAACCAAGGGCTGTTACAAAAGCTGATCAAGGCCTGGCGCTCTGGAGAAAAAGCAGTTCAAGGATAACGGACAAAACTGTCCGACCTCGATATTCGGGAGGAATAGATATGTTGAAAGAGCTCACCTTCACCACGACCAGAATTGCCGGAGCCGCACTTCTTGCTGCGACCATTACAGGCGTTTGGACGCTTTCGACGACAACGCCGGCCTTTGCGGAGGGCGGGATCGTCGGACTGATCACCAAAACCAACACCAATCCTTTCTTCGTCAAAATGAAAGAAGGTGCCGAAGCCAAGGCATCCGAGCTCGGCATGGAGCTGCGGAGTTTTGCGGGAAAGTATGATGGCGATAACGAAGCCCAGGTGGCGGCCATCGAAAGCCTGGTGGCGGCCGGGGCAAAGGGCATTCTCATTACGCCATCCGACCCGGCAGCCCTCACGGATACGGTGAAGCGTGCCCGCGAAGCCGGCGTGCTGGTCATCGCACTGGACACACCTTTCGACCCGATCGAAGCCGCTGACGCCACCTTTGCGACCGATAACTTCAAGGCGGGCGAACTGATCGGTCAATGGGCCGCTGCGAAGATGGGAACCGATGTCGGTAACGCCAAGATCGCCACCCTCGATCTCTCTGAAGCGCAGATCACCGTGGATGTGCTGCGCAATCAGGGTTTTCTCACAGGCTTTGGGATCGACGTCAAAGATGTGAAGAAAATGTACGACGAGGATGACCCGCGTCTGGTGGGTGGTGATTCGACCCGGGGGTCCGAGGAAGGCGGGCGTACGGCCATGGAGAACCTTCTGCAAAAAGATCCTGAGATAAACCTGATCCATACCATCAACGAACCGGCGGCGGCGGGAGCCTATGAGGCCCTTAAAGCCTTTGGTAAGGAGAAGGACGTTCTGGTGGTATCGGTTGATGGCGGTTGCCCAGGCGTGCAGAACGTAGCCGATGGTATTATCGGCGCAACCTCCATGCAGTTCCCGCTCAAGATGGCGGCGCTTGGTGTTGCGGCGGTTGCCGACTTTGCCGCGACGGGTGCCAAACCGAAGAACACACCTGGTCTTGATTTCCTCGATACCGGCGTGACTCTGATCACTGATCAGCCCGTCGACGGCGTCCCGTCGATCTCCTCCAAGGAAGGCCTGACTCAGTGCTGGGGTTGATATCTCCTCTCTGATTCGATGATTGCAGTGCCGAGGTTCGTTCATTTGAAAGGGCGAACTTCGGTTGCTTCAAGTGCTTGAAAAAGGGGTGCCATTCTTCATGGCGGAAAAAAACGCGCCCGTGAGTGAGGCGGAAAAGGCCGTGTCTTTTGACGACGAGGCCCATGGCCCGCTTGCGAAACTGCATTACTTTCTGCACGCCAACCCCACCGCGGCGCCAATGATCGTGCTGCTGTTGAGCCTGCTTGCGTTTGGTCTGGTTGCCGGAGAGCGATTTTTCACGCCCTTCAATTTTTCTCTCATCATTCAGCAGGTAACCGTGATCGGTATCCTGGGAGTGGCGCAAACCCTGATCATTCTCACGGCGGGTATCGACCTTTCGGTTGCGGCGATCATGGTTTTGAGTTCGGTCGTGATGGGGCGGCTGGGTGTGACCTATGGTTTGCCGGTCGGTTTTGCCCTGATGGCGGGCTTTGCGGTGGGAACGCTCTGCGGGTTTGTAAACGGCTTTCTCATCACCCGTCTACGTCTGCCGCCCTTTATCGTGACACTTGGGACCTGGTCGATCTTCTTTGCTCTGAATCTCTGGTATTCGGAGGCTCAAACCCTGCGCAGTTCCGATATCGACCGCCTTGCGCCGCTGCTCAAGTTTTTTGGGGAGCGGGTCGGCGTGTTTGGCGCGCAGTTCACCTATGGCTCCTTTCTGATGATCGGGCTCTTCGGGCTTTTCTGGTACATTCTGAACTGGACGGCCTGGGGACGGCACGTTTACGCGGTGGGCGATGACAAGGATGCCGCTGAACTGGCCGGGATTCGGACCAATCGCATGCTTATTTCGGTCTATATGACGGCCGGCGCTATCTGTGCGCTGGGTGGCTGGATTGCGATTGGCCGGCTGGGTTCGGTGAGTCCGCAGAGTTTTTACGAAGGCAACCTGGATGCCATCACTGCGGTTGTCATTGGCGGTTGCTCACTCTTTGGCGGTCGCGGTTCGATCCTAGGGACATTGATCGGAGCCTTGACCGTCGGCGTGTTCCGGTCTGGCCTCAAGCTCGCGGGGGTCGAAGTGTTGTGGCAGGAGTTCACGGTGGGGCTTCTGATCATTGTCGCGGTTGCACTGGACCAGTGGATCAGGAAGGTTTCGGCATGACGGGCAGCAAAAATCAGCCTGTCCTGCCTCAAGCGGTGTTACAGGCCCGTGGATTGGTGAAACGCTATGGCCGGGTCGTGGCGTTGGATCATGCCGACTTTGAACTCTATCCCGGTGAAGTGCTTGCGGTGATCGGCGACAACGGGGCGGGCAAGTCCACGCTGATCAAAAGCCTAAGCGGAGCGGTTGTTCCGGATCACGGTGAGGTCCGTCTCGACGGACAAACGGTTCGCTTCCGTTCGCCCATGGAGGCTCGAACAGCGGGAATAGAAACGGTGTATCAAAACCTGGCGCTATCCCCGGCACTTTCGATTGCAGACAACCTCTTCCTGGGACGGGAAATACGGGCACAGGGACTGTCAGGATCTCTGTTTCGCAAACTGGACCGGTCCGAAATGCGCCGTATCGCGCGCGAAAAGCTCAACGAACTGGGGCTGATGACTATTCAGAACATCGATCAGGCGGTGGAAACTCTTTCCGGAGGTCAGCGTCAGGGGGTTGCCGTTGCGCGGGCGACGGCGTTCGGGTCCAAGGTGGTGATCATGGACGAGCCCACAGCGGCGCTGGGGGTCAAGGAAAGCCGACGGGTGCTGGATTTGATCCTGGACGTCAAGGCCAGGGGGCTGCCGATTGTCCTGATCTCACACAATATGCCGCATGTTTTCGAGATCGCGGATCGTATTCATGTGCATCGGCTGGGGCGACGGATCGCCGTTATCCGACCGCAGGATTGTTCCATGTCCGATGCTGTCGCCATCATGACCGGCGCGATGGAGCCACCCGAAGAAGCAAGAGTTTAAAGCACTACCGGCGGAAAGCCGCCTTACGCGAGCTTACCGTGGCACTGCTTATATTTCTTACCGGATCCGCAAGGACATGGGGCATTGCGTTGAACCTTGCCCCAGGTCGTGGGGTCGTTCGGGTCAATGTTGGCTGACGCCGCGCGGGTCTGCGATGGCTGAAGAGCCTCTTCTCCTGCCGGTGCCGCACCCGCACCCACAAGCGCGGGATCTTCCCGGGTTTCGTGCATTTCCTGCGGTGCGCGCTGAATCTGCGCTGCTTCAGGTTCGGCAGCACGCAGCTCCAGTCGGCTGAGCAGGGTGGTGACTTCGTCCCGTACTTCCGCCAGCATCGCCTCAAAAAGTTCGAAAGCTTCTTTCTTGTACTCGTTCAGCGGATCACGCTGGCCATAAGCCCGCAGGGCAATGCCGTGGCGCAGATGATCGAGCGACAGCAAGTGGTCTTTCCACTGCTTGTCCAGAACCATCAGCAGGACCTGCTTTTCTAGGCTCCGCATCACCTCAACGCCGTAGTTGGCGGTTTTGGACGCCATTTTCTTGTCAGAGGCGTCGGTAATGCGCTGGCGGATTTCCTGATCCGCGATGCCTTCTTCGTCGGCCCACTCCGAGATGGGCAGGTCGAGCCCGAACAAACGCAGGGTTTCTTCGTGGATCGTACCGACTTCCCACTGTTCCGCGTAGGCATTGGCTGGAATGCAGCGTGTGATAAGGTCCTCAATCACCTCATGGCGCATATCGACGATGGTCTCGTGAACCTCCGTCGCGCGCATCAGGTCTTTGCGCTGCTCATAGATGACCTTGCGCTGGTCGCTCATGACATCGTCGAACTTCAGGAGATTCTTACGAATCTCGAAGTTACGTGCCTCGACCTTCTGCTGCGCCTTTTCCAAAGCTTTGTTCACCCAGGGGTGGACGATAGCTTCGCCTTCCTGAAGGCCAAGCTTTTGCAGCATGGAATCCATGCGCTCCGAGCCGAAAATACGCATCAGATCGTCTTCCAGACTCAGGAAGAACTTGGAGGCGCCGGGATCGGCCTGACGGCCTGAACGGCCACGGAGCTGATTGTCGATCCGACGGCTTTCGTGGCGTTCGCTCGAGATCACGAACAAACCGCCTGCTTCTGTGGCGATCTTTTGTTTCGCCGCAACATCTGCCTCGATCTCGGCGACCTTGGCCGCGCGCTCGGCATCGTCCTCAATCGACTCGGATTCCTGTTTGACCCGCATGTCGACATTGCCGCCGAGCTGAATATCGGTACCGCGACCGGCCATATTGGTCGCAATGGTGACCGAGCCTGGTGCACCAGCCTGGGCAATAATAAAGGCTTCCTGCTCGTGATAGCGGGCGTTCAGCACCTTGTGCGGGATTTTCTCTTTCTGTAGCAATGCGGCCAGATGCTCGGACTTTTCGATCGAGACCGTCCCGACCAGGACCGGTTGCTGCCGTTCTGAGCACTCTCTGATCAACTCAATGATGGCGTTGTCTTTTTCGCGAGCCGTGCGGTAGACCTCGTCGTCATGGTCCTGGCGGATGAAAGGCAGGTTGGTTGGAATGTCGATCACATCCAGCTTGTAGATGTCCGAGAATTCCGCAGCTTCGGTCATTGCCGTACCGGTCATGCCGGCCAGTTTTGGATAGAGTCGGAAGTAATTCTGGAATGTGACCGAGGCAAGAGTCTGATTCTCTTGCTGGATCTTGACGTTTTCCTTGGCTTCCAGGGCCTGATGCAGACCTTCGGAAAAACGCCGGCCTTCCATCATGCGTCCCGTGAACTCATCGATGATGACGACCTTGTCGTCCTTGACGATGTAATCCTTGTCGCGCTGGAAGAGCTGATGGGCGCGTAACGCCTGATTGACGTGATGCAGGACGCTGACGTTGTCGATGTCGTACAGCGATCCGCCGTCGAGCATATCGACTTCCTGGAGGAGCTCCTCCATCCGTTCAGTCCCTGATTCGGTCAGCGTGACGGCGCGGGCCTTCTCGTCCATCTCGTAGTGTTCGGCTTCGAGCTTCGGAATCAGAACGTTGATCTTGATATAGAGTTCTGAAGAATCTTCCGCGGGGCCGGAGATAATAAGGGGGGTACGGGCTTCATCGACGAGGATCGAGTCCACCTCATCGACAATCGCGTAATTGAAATCCCGCTGGACCATATCTTCCAGCTGAAACGCCATATTGTCGCGCAGGTAGTCGAAGCCAAACTCGTTGTTGGTGCCGTAGGTGACATCACAAGCGTAGGCCTGTCGGCGCATCTCGTTGGGCAGGCCCGAGACGATGCAGCTCACTGTCAGACCCAGGAACTTGTAGACCTGACCCATCCACTCGGAGTCGCGCTGGGCCAGATAGTCGTTCACGGTCACCACATGGACACCGTCGCCGGAAAGTGCATTGAGGTAAACCGCCAGGGTCGCAACCAGGGTTTTACCTTCACCGGTCTTCATTTCCGCGATCTGGCCGCGATGAAGGACCATCGCGCCAATCAACTGCACATCGAAATGACGCTGTCCCAGAGTCCGTTTCGCCGCCTCACGAACCGTCGCGAAAGCCTCGACCAGGAGGTCGTCGAGCTTTGCGCCGTCACTCAGTCTCTGGCGGAATTCAACAGTTTTTGCCCGTAGATCATCATCACTAAGGGCCTCAAGCTCTGGTTCGAGAGCATTGATGGCGTCGACAGTCTGACTCATACCCTTGACGTAACGGTCGTTAGCAGATCCAAACAGCCGCTTTGCAAGCGCGCCGAACATTTATGACCTCGAACAGAAATTAATCGGAAACTGTGCAGAACACGGAGTGACAAATAGGCGTCCATGAGGTGCCTGTCAACGCTGGCAGCCTGCAGGGGAAGTGATCGAAGGCCGTTCAGATTCACTCACTGTGGGATTTAACCATAATCCTGAAGGCTGTTGAGTTCCCTGTGTAAATTTCCTGGCGGCGTAATTGCCGGCAGAGCGCAAGCTGGCTGATTTCTATCGAGCCGCTCTTGTCGAGGCCCGCGTGACGTGCAAGATGAATGGGTCTTGAGGGTGAAGTGTGGCCTGAGAGGACGTTCATTCGCTTTTAAGTGGGAGACAGCGTGCGGCAGCCAATTTATCCGAGATTTCTGCGCTTCTACGCAAGCTGCGTCTGTGCCGGAGCTGTCACCTTGGCGATGCCTGTGTCACTGCAGATATCCCCCGATCATGCGGGCTGGCAACTGCAATCCGGATCGCCGGTCTGGGCGCAGACGGAGCAGAAGCCCTCGGGCACAGACAGTCTCACCGATCTGGAGTACGTCGCTGCATCGGAGATTTCGGATTCAGATGCAGCTGAAAACGCTGAAACATCGCTTCCCCTGCGCCAGACGTCGCCTTTGGTGGTCGAACCGATAGCGCCGCCTAGCGAGCCCCTTGAGGCCGGCGCTGTTGAAGCAGACAGAGCGCCGGGTGTGGATCCGCGGACTCTGGGAAGTGCCATGAAGGACATGATGCGGCGCAATCCGGTTGTCGCGACGGTCGAGGGTGAAGAAATCCGGTGGAAAGACGTCATCGAGTCTTCGAGCGACCTGCCGGAGGAATACCAAAGCCGCATTGAATCGGTCTTTCCCGCGCTTTTGGATCGTCTGATTGATCTGAAATTGCTCGCCAATGCGGCACGGAGCAGAGATTTGGACGAGGACGAGACCTTGCAGCGCAGGGTCAGAGCCTACGAGGACATTCTGCTCAGGGACGCCTACATCGCGCAGACGGTTGCACCGAAGATTGCCGAGGCGGACGTGCGTGCCCGCTATTTCGAAGTCCTGCGTGCAAACGCCGGAACGACCGAACGGCACCTGAGGCATGTCGTGGTTAAGAGCCGCGATGAAGCCGTTGCGGTGGTGCAGTCTCTGGACGACGGACTGGAATTCGCCGAGCTTGCCCGCAACTATTCAATCGGTGGCTCGGCTCCAAATGGTGGAGATCTGGGCTTCATGCGCCGTGACAGCCTGGATGAGGCCTTTGCGGCGGCAGCCTTTGATCTACGCGTCGGCTCCTACAGCAAAAAGCCGCTGAGGACCGAGTTCGGCTGGCATGTGATCAAGGTCGAAGGCGAGCGTAAGGCAAGTTTACCTGTGTACGAAGCGCTAGCGCCAAAACTGAGGGAGGAGCTTGCCAGAGAGCGGATCAGTGCAACATTGAAGAAGTTGCGTGCCGATGCGGATTTGGATCTCTTCCCCGAAAACTGAGGGCTTGCGCCCTGGACACTAATCTGTGGGGTTTCACCCAACTGTTACGTAAGCAGGCTTGTGCCTGGACGGCCTGCGTGCCACAAAAACGCTTAATTCAAGAATAAAGGCCGGGATTTCGGCGATTTTCCGAAGACCAGCCTGTTAAAGGAGTCGCTTACATGCGCATCAAACATCTTTTGGTCCCAGCATTTTGTGCCCTTTCGGTCGCATTTGCACCACCGGTTCTGGCACAGGATAGCGCGGCCGAAGATCCCGTAGTTGCGCGGGTCGGCGGCGAAGACGTTCTTCAGTCTGAGGTTCTCGCGCTGGCTCAGAGCCTGCCGCCACAGCAGCAACAGCAGATTGCCCTGATTTTTCCACAGCTGATCGAGCAGGTGATCGATCTCAAGCTGGTCGGCAAAGCCGGGCGGGCTGCCGGTCTGGCCGAGGATGAAGAAGTCCGCAAGCGGGTCATGGAGTCGGAAGACCGCATCATTTCCCAGACCTACATCGTTCGCGAGATAGAAGCTCAGGTGACGGAAGAAAAGCTGAAGGCTGAGTATGAGAAGTTCGTGAATGAGAACCCGGCTTCCAAGGAAGTGCGCGCACGTCACATTCTGGTGGAAGAGGAAGAACAGGCAAAAACTCTGATTGCGGAGCTGGACGGCGGGGCTGATTTTGCGGCGCTCGCCGGCGAGCACTCAACCGGTCCTTCCGGCGCTCAGGGCGGTGATCTTGGTTTCTTCGGCGAAGGGCAGATGGTTCCTGAGTTCTCCGAGGCAGCTTTCGCAATGGAAGCCGGTGAACACAGTAAAGAACCTGTGAAGACACAGTTCGGCTGGCACATTATCAAGGTGGAAGAAAGCCGGTTGGCTGAGCAGCCGTCTTTTGAGCAGATGCAGGAAGACCTGCGGGCCGAGCTTTCCCGTGGCGTCTACCAGGACATGATTGCGAAATTGCGCGAGGGCGCCGAGATCGAAATCGTGACTCCTGAGGCTGCTGATCCTGCCGAAGGCGACGAAGCGCCTGCGAGCGAGGGCACGAGCCAGTAACATCGCGCGGATATCTCCAGTATCACTCTGGTTGAGAAGTTTGTTGAGGTCCCGGTCATTTGATATTCAGGTGGCCGGGATTTTAATTTTATGGGTTCCACCACACGAGTGTGAGAACCGCAGGAGCTAAATTGCCATGTCTTTGAAGGTCTCTCCTCTGGCGCCAGCGGAGTTTCCCGCGATGCCGCCGATTGCCGGGCTCGAAATCACGACCGGCGCCTGCGGATTGCGCTATCGCGACCGCACGGATGTCTGCGTCATGATCCTGGAGCCGGGCACGTCTGTTGCCGGGGTTCTGACGCGCTCGCTCACGGCCTCCGCACCGATCCTCTGGTGCCGCGAAGCGTTGGCGCTGGGCAGTGCGCGTGCCGTTGTGGTGAATTCCGGGAATGCGAATGCCTTCACCGGTGCCGCGGGAACCGGGTCGGTTGAGCGCACCGTCGGCGCGGTCGTGGACCTGATCGGATGCCGGGCAGAGGAGGTCTTCATTGCCTCGACCGGTGTGATTGGCGAACCGCTACCGGATCATCTTCTGACCGCCGCGCTTGAGGATCTTGCCAAGGGGTTGCGGCCTGACGCCTGGCCGGAGGCCGCTGCGGCGATCATGACGACGGATACCTATCCAAAGGGGGCGACCCGGAGCGCGGAAATCAAGGGTGTGCCGGTGACCATCAACGGCATTGCCAAAGGCTCCGGGATGATTGCGCCCGACATGGCGACCATGTTGTCTTTTGTCGCCACCGATGCGGCTCTGCCATCGGATCTGCTGCAAAGCCTCTTGAGCGATACGATCGAGCGGACTTTCAATTCGATCACGGTGGATGGAGATACCTCGACTAGCGATACCGTGTTGCTGTTCGCGACCGGGAAGGCCGGCAATCAGGCTGTGGATTCAGCCGAGGACCCTGCTCTGGCCGGCTTCCGGGAGGCACTTGAAGACTTGCTGCAGGATCTTGCCATTCAAGTGGTGCGCGACGGCGAGGGGGCCAGCAAGTTTGTGACCATCGATGTATCCGGTGCCGAAACGCCGCAAGCTGCGCGAAGCATCGGGCTTGCGATTGGCAATTCGCCTCTGGTGAAGACAGCGGTGGCGGGAGAAGACCCGAATTGGGGCCGCATCGTCATGGCTGTGGGTAAGGCCGGGGAACGCGCCGACCGCGACCGTTTGTCGATAAAGATTGGCGGGATTGAGGTGGCCAGAAATGGCTGGGTTGTCCCGGGTTACGACGAAGCCCCCGTGGCCGCGCATATGAAGGGGCAGGAGATCGATATTGCCGTCGATGTCGGGGTCGGCGAGGGCTCGGCAAGGATCTGGACCTGTGATCTGGGACACGGTTACATCGATATCAACGCAGATTACCGCAGTTAGAGACTGAATATGGCTGAAGAGCTTGATATGGGCGGCTGCTGGGCCGCTGGTGAACGCGGTAAGGTGCCTGCTAAACCGCTGGTCTTTGTTGCGGCGGTCGCGTTGATTGATGCCGATGGTCGGGTTCTGATTGCACAGCGCCCACCCGGAAAGTCGATGGCCGGATTATGGGAATTCCCCGGTGGTAAGCTGGATGCGGGAGAGACACCTGAACAGGCGCTGGTGCGCGAGCTTGAGGAAGAGCTTGGGATCGATACCCGGGAGAGCTGTCTCGCACCGCTTGCCTTCGCGTCGCACAGTTACGAGGATTTCCACCTGCTGATGCCGCTGTTCGTTTGCCGGATCTGGCAGGGGACGGTGACACCGAGGGAAGGTCAGACACTCAAATGGGTGCGCCCCGCGCGGATCGGCGATTATCCTATGCCTGAGGCCGATGTGCCCCTGGTCGCGCAACTGCGCGACCTACTATGACGTAAGCGCGCAACTGCGCGACCTGCTCTTAAACCAACGCGCATCAGCTAGTCAGGCTCATTCCGGCCTTTGACCGGTCGGCCGGTGGTGTCTTCCGCCCCTTGTTCGGGAACACCCAATGCATCGGCCAGTCTGCTGCTGGCGCTGCCCGGGCGCAGGGGTTGTTGCTGTGAAGCGTCCGGCGCCCAGCCGGTCAGGGTCAGAATATCGAAGGTCGCCGGTATGCGACCGTCTGCATCCCCAAATTTTTCCTGATAGATTTGTGCGGCCCGAAACAGTGTTGCGCGGCGGGTCATGGTCCGCCTGCGATCGTGTATGGCATTGGTTTCGCCCATCCCACGCAGATCCTGCATCAGCTTGAGGGCGTTGGGATAGCTGACGGTGATGCGGTCTGAATCAGCGACCGGCAGGGCAAAACCCGCCCGTTGCAGTAAGGCACCTGCATCGCGCAGGTCCGCCAAAGGTGACAGGCGGGGACTAGCGCCGCCCTCCTGCTCGATCTCTGCCTCCAGCCATGCCGTTCTGAGTTCGTTGAGGGTTTCACCACCCAGCATCGTCCCCAGAAAGAGACCGTCAGGTTTGAGAATCTGCCGGATCTGGATTAGAGCGCCGGGCAGATCGTTGGTCCAGTGCAAGGTGAGGTTCGAGGTGACGAGTTCAAAAGAAGAGGCTGCGAAGGGCAGCGTTTCTTCGTCCGCCGCAACTGCGGCACAGGCTGCGTCAGCGCAGAACGCGTTTCTGATCATACTCGGAGAGAAATCGCAGCGCACCAGCAGGTTTGTGTCGCCACGGTCCGAAAGCGTGTCGGCCAGCTTATTCCCGCGTGAACCCAGATCAAGGCAGGTGGGAAAGCTTCGGGCGATATCGAGCAGCCGGTCTGCCAGGCGCTCGGCCACGGCATCGAACAGAAAGCTGTAGTCTCCGATGTCCTTGGCTGCGCGTTCTCGATGGTGGCGCACCAGTGATCGGTCAAAGACATTCATTACATCGCTCATGGCGGCTTCCATTGTTCCTGTCGCGTCCTGGCCGTGGTGCGCCAATTAGGTGCAATAGGGGCGATATCAAGTTTCCGGTGTCTTGGCAAATGACCGGCGGGCCAGAGACGACGCGGACAGCGTGATGTCTGAAGGATTGCTTTCCCATGGTTGCACGAGGCATGCTTTGTTTCATGCAATCTGTTGTGACAATCGGGCGCCGGGTGCTGGACGCCGTTCTGCCGCCGACCTGCGCAAAGTGCCGCGTCGTCGTAGAACGCAATGGCACGCTCTGTGCGGATTGCTGGAAGGCGCTACGGTTTCTGGGGCCACCCTGGTGTCAGTGCTGCGGATTTCCCTTCGAATTTGAAGCTGCCGATACCGGTTTGCGGGGATTCGAGATATCGGAAAGCTCGTTATGCGGGGACTGTCTGCAGAACCCAAAAGCCTTTGATCGTGCGCGATCCGCCCTGGCCTACGATGATGCAAGTCGGGACCTGATCCTGGCGTTTAAACATGCAGACCGGACCGAAACGGCGTTGAACCTTGCGACCTGGATGACATTGGCTGGTTCAGAGTTACTTGAATCTGCGGATGTCATTGTTCCCGTACCACTGCATTGGTGGCGTTTGTTTCTGCGGCGCTACAATCAGTCCGCACTTCTGGCACAAAGGCTCGCGGATCGTTGCGGTAAGCCCTTCGATGCCCGGGTTCTTGAACGTCGTCGTGCAACCTTGTCGCAAGGTCACCTCAGTCGGACCGCGCGGCAGCGTAACGTCGCGGGCGCCTTTCGGATTCAAACGGCCCTGAAATCCCGGATCGAAGGGCGCAGAGTCCTGCTGATCGACGATGTTTACACCAGCGGTGCGACCATTTCCGCCTGTGTCGCCTGTTTGCGGGCCGGTGGCGCAGAGACGGTTGATGTTCTGACTCTTGCCCGGGTATTGCGCAGCTGAAGGTGTAGAGTAGGGGACTATTTCGGTAAAATTAAGGTGATCTGAGGAGTATCGGCTGTAATTTGGCGATGACGACCCCAAATCCTCAGGGTTATAAGAGCTTCTTTGGCTGGCGCGGTCTTGAGGGCATTGGGCCCAGCGATGCATCGGCGAAACTGAAATTCAGAGAGTAAAATGTCGGAACAACAGTCACCTGCGATCACCGTCTATTCAAGCATGCTGTGCGGGTTTTGCGCGCGGGCGAAACGCCTGCTCGAGGCAAAAGGCGCAAAGTATGACGAAATCGACATCATGCTGCAGCCACGGCGGCGGCCGGAAATGATCGAGCGCGCCGGTGGGCGGACCAGTGTTCCGCAGATTTTCATCGACGGACGTCATATCGGTGGATGTGACGAGCTCTATGCGCTGGAACAGCAGGGCAACCTCGATCCGCTTTTATCCAAGGCATCTTGAGCGAGGCATTAAAATCCGGAGCTCGTTTTACGGCTGCCTGTGTTCAGATGACCGCAGCCGCGGATCATGCGCCGAGTCTGGACGCCGCCGAGGGATTGATCCGCAAAGCACATGATGCGGGCGCGGATTTGATCATGACGCCGGAAGTTACGTCACTGATCGAGTCAAGCCGCGCCGCAGCTCTGGAGAAATCGCTGCCTGAGGCACAGCATCCCGGCGTCTCTTTGTTCCGAAATCTGGCTGCTGAACTGAGTACCTGGCTTCTCGCAGGGTCTTTCGGTGTGGGTTTGGGCGGCGGTAAAATTGCCAACCGCTCATTCCTTTTTGGTCCTGATGGCGAGATCAAGGCGCGCTACGACAAGATCCATATGTTCGATGTCGCGATTCCAGACGGGCAAACTTATCGGGAATCTGCAACCTATCAACCAGGTGACAAGGCTGTTCTGACGGATTTGCCCTGGGGCAGCCTGGGGCTGACAATATGTTACGACGTTCGCTTCCCGGCAATTTATCGGGTGCTGGCTGAAGCAGGGGCGTCGTTTATCACTGTGCCTTCCGCCTTCACACGGCTGACAGGGGCTGCGCATTGGCACACACTCTTACGTGCGCGCGCGATTGAAACCGGCTGCTATATATTTGCGCCAGCCCAATGCGGGACACACGCTGGGGGCCGGGAAACCTACGGACACTCGCTCGTTGTTTCGCCATGGGGAGAGGTTCTGGCTGACGGTGGCGAGGAGCCCGGCTTCGTTATGGCGGAGATTGATCCGGCAGCGGTTACCAGGGCACGTTCAATGGTGCCGTCTCTCTCAAATGTCAGAACGTTTTCGCTTCCGGGCTGATCTGCTCTGACTGTCTAATCCTCGCGTTGGGCACAGATACGTTGCACGGCGGCAGGCTTGGGGGCGTCAAGAATCAGGTCTTCGTATGCCAGGACACGCATCTGACCTGCGACTGCATCCAGCAATTCGCCCGGCGTCAGCAAAAAGTCGGGATTGGATGGGCGCCCGAAGCGTTCGTTGCCTAGCGCGAAGGTCTCGTAAATCAGAACCCCGCCCACGGCGACGGCTTGGATGATTTGAGGCAGGATCGGACGGAAAAGATAGTTTGTTACGACAACGCCGGCGAAGCTGCCCGCTGCGAAAGGAAATGGACTGCCGTCCTCCAGGTCAATTTCCCGGTCCTGAAAGTCTTCCTGGACACCCAATTCGCTGATCCGGCTCAGGTCGCGATCCACGGCAAGTACCGGATGACCGCGTTCGAGAAACAAGCGGCTATGGCGTCCGCTGCCGCAAGCCAGATCCAGGACCTGGCCTCGGGAAGGGACTCGTGAGGCAAAGCGCTGTACCCAAGCCGAGGTATTGTCGCTCGGTTTTTCCGTTTTTGGAGGTTGTGGGGGCGTTTCAGTTGTCATTTTTCTTGATCCCTGGGTCTATCGCGAGTCTTATCATTGCTAGGATGCGTTGGAGATAGCTTTTTTTGTCCTGCACGGGGCTCTGAAGGCCTTCGATGAGGTGGATTTAGGCGTAATGATAGTTTTTGATCTGAGATGCAAAAAAGAACATGTCTTTGAGGCATGGTTCAAAGATAGCGCGGCCTATCACGAACAGGTGGAGGCGGGCGTTGTGCGCTGCCCGGTCTGTGGCTCCAGCCGGGTCGAAAAAGCTCTTATGGCGCCAAATGTGACAAGTCGCAGGCAGAATAAGGAGCCGTTACCCGCAGAGCCAGCGTCTATCCCAGCGGCAACCGGCGAGGTCATGGCGCCTGCAGCCGTTCCTGCCAAACCTGCCAGCGCGTCAGGCTCCGTGACCACCAATGCGGATGTGGAAAAGGTGACCGAAGTCATGCGTGCACTGTCTGAATTGCGCGATAATGTTGAGCGCGAGTGTGACTATGTGGGCAGTGATTTTGCTGAGGAAGCCCGCAAGATCCACTACGGTGAACGGGAAGCCAGAGGCATTTATGGCGAGTCCAGTGACGAGGACGCCAAAGCCCTGGAAGAGGAAGGCGTTGAGTTCGCCCGGGTGCCCTGGGTGCCACGCCACGACTCCTGAGGCTTTGCCGGAACTCAACGCGGTTCCGACTGACTGCACCTCTCTACAGTTCTAATCTAGGGTTCTAAGGCTTCCTAGCGAAGATCATATAGTTTACGTCGAGATCCCGACGGGAGAGCCGCCAGCTCCCGTTGATGGGGTTGTAGACGACCCCGCTGATATCGTCGATTTCCAACCCCTGGGCGCGCAGAAGACCCGATAGCTCGGAGGGGCGCAGGAACTTTTTCCAGTCATGGGTTCCGCGCGGGAGCCAACGTAGAACGTACTCTGCGCCCAAGATCGCCATAAGATAGGACTTGGGGGTTCGATTCAGGGTCGAAGCGACCATCGCGCCACCTTCTTTCACCAGCGCACAGGCGGCACTGGAGAAACACTTCACGTCGGCGACATGCTCGATCACCTCCATATTCAGAACCACGTCGAAGGTTTTCCCTTTTGCAACGAGGTCTTCCGCCGTCGTATGACGGTAGTTGATCTTCAGCCCGCCCTCGGCGGCGTGCGTGCTGGCGGTTTTGATGTTCTTTTCTGCGGCGTCGATGGCGGTGACATCGGCCCCCAGGCGGCAGAGAGGCTCGCTCAAGAGGCCACCGCCGCAGCCGATATCCAGAATGCTCAGACCGGACAGGGGCTTCTCCGCCAGTGGGTCTTTGCCGAACTGCCGGGCTGAATGATCGCGGATGTAACCGAGACGGGTCGGGTTGAGTTGATGCAGGGGTTTGAATTTCCCCGAGGGATCCCACCATTCGGCGGCAATAGCGGAGAACTTCTCGATTTCCAGCGGGTCGACGCTCGTGTGGTCCTGCAACTTGGTCATAGCACCTGGTTCCGATAAAATATTACGCAGTGGTTCCGGCGGCATACTTGCCACCGGCCCCTGTGAAAGAGTATGGATAGCCGCCCCACTGCGGGCAACCTGATCGTTCTCTTTTATTTCAAGGTCGTTATGTCCCGAATAGTGATGAAATTCGGTGGTACTTCGGTGGCTGATCTGGATCGTATCCGCCACGTCGCACAGCGGGTCAAGGCCGAGGTGGAAGCCGGCCATGAAGTGGCCGTTGTGGTTTCCGCCATGTCCGGTGTGACCAATCAGCTGATCGGCTATGTCGATTCAGCCGGCAAACTCGCTGATTTGCGCGAATATGATGTCGTCGTCTCCTCTGGCGAACAGGTGACCAGCGGCCTGTTGGCCATCGTGCTGCAGTCGATTGGTGTCAATGCGCGCTCCTGGCTGGGTTGGCAGGCACCGATCAAGACCGATGGCAGCCATGGCAGCGCCCGTATCAAGGAAATTGAGGTCGCAGACCTGATCCGCCGCTTTGGCGAGGGCCAGGTCGCGGTTTTTGCGGGATTCCAGGGGATCGGCCCCGACGGCAGGATCTCTACGCTTGGTCGAGGTGGCTCCGATACTTCTGCCGTGGCGCTAGCAGCCGCCCTGAAAGCGGATCGTTGCGATATCTATACAGATGTCGATGGCGTCTACACGACGGACCCGCGCATCGTGACCAAAGCCCGCAAACTGGACAAGATAACCTACGAAGAGATGCTGGAAATGGCGTCCCAGGGCGCTAAGGTCCTGCAGACGCGTTCTGTTGAGATGGCAATGAAACACTCGGTGCGCGTTCAGGTGCGCTCCAGTTTCAACGATGCCGAAGGCACGCTGGTTGTTGACGAGGATGAAATCGTGGAAGACGCACTTGTAAGTGGAATAGCCTACAGTCGGGACGAGGCCAAGATCACCCTGATCCGCGTTCCGGACCGTCCGGGTATCGCCGCAGGAATATTCGGTCCCCTGGCGGATGCCTCGATTAACGTGGATATGATTGTTCAGAGCTACTCCGCCGATGGCAATTCAACGGATATGACCTTTACTGTGACCAAAACCGATATGGAACGGGCCGTCGCGGTGCTGGAGGCAAATCGGGCGGAACTGAAGTACGATGATCTGACCTCTGATCCGAACGTTGTGAAGGTCTCGGTGATTGGTGTCGGCATGCGCAGTCATGCGGGTGTGGCCAAGAAGATGTTTACGACGTTGGCGGATAAAGGCATCAATCTTCAGGTCATTTCGACCTCGGAAATTAAAGTCAGCGTCCTGCTGGCTGAAGAATATGCTGAGCTTGCGTTGCGGAGCCTGCATACGGCCTATGGCCTCGATGCGGCATAAAACGTCACACATCTTGTGTCGATCTCGTGTAAGATCATCGCATTATGAATGCTCCTCCTCACAACCCATCGACGCAAAAAGCGGGAAACAAATCGGGTTCCGTGCGCGAATCGACGGATGTGGAACCGCTGAGCGATAAGTCTCCGATAGGTCCCGCTGCGCGCGGCGAGGAGCAGACGCCACCGGGCAAACAGCGTTTGGTGAAAACGCCGGACCCGATGTCTCTCGAGGCAAAACCGCACGACGGCAAGGCCCATGAGTGGGCCGGATCTCGGCGTTTGTTGCGTTTGCTGCGTGAATTGATGAAGGAGCGCGGTAGCAGCCAGGCCAAACTCGATAACATCGTAAAGCTGATTGCCCAGGATATCGTGGCGGAAGTCTGCTCGATCTACGTCCTGCGTCCGGGCGATGTGCTTGAGCTCTTCGCGACCATGGGACTTAAGCCCGAAGCCGTGCATCAGACGCGGCTGCATGTGGAAGAAGGTATTGTCGGCCAGGTTGCTGCGCTGGCGCTTCCTCTGGCTTTGTCCGATGCGCAGAGCCATCCGAACTTCGCATATCGGCCTGAAACCGGTGAGGAGATTTATCAGTCCCTGCTTGGGGTTCCCATTCAGCGAGCTGGCCGTGTGATTGGCGTGCTGGCGGTTCAGAACGTGACGTCCCGCAGCTACACCGATGAAGAGGTCGAGGCGCTGGAGACGGTTGCCATGCTGCTGGCCGAGCTCTTTGCAGGTGGCGAAATCGGCTTGCTGGACGATGACACTTCCGCAGAAGGTGACCGTGGCAAACCCATGCGCCTGGACGGACTGATGCTCAATGAGGGGCTGGCGATTGGCCATGCCGTGCCGCATACGCGTGGTATTGTCATTTCACAGGTGATTGCCGACGACCCTGAAGTGGAGCGTGGCCGTCTTGTGACGGCGGTTGCCGAGATGCGGGGGGCTATCGACGACCTGATGGCCAGGGCCGACATTGCGGAACTGGGTGAACATCGCGAGGTCCTTGAGGTTTACCGGATGTTTGCCGAGGATCGGGGCTGGATCGGCCGGATCGACGAGGCAATTCTGAGCGGTTTGACCGCGGAAGCCGCCGTTGAGAAAGTCCAGGTTGATACCCGTGCCCGGATGGCGAAGGTCAAAGATCCCTATCTGAAAGAGCGCCTTTCGGATCTGGAGGATCTCGGCAACCGTCTTTTGCACCATCTTCTGGATCTGGACGGGGCTGAGGCTCAGGACCTGCCAGAAGATATGGTGCTGATTGCGCGGAATCTGGGACCGGCGGAACTTTTGGACTATGACGCAGAGAGACTGCGGGCCGTCGTGCTGGAAGAAGGATCGCCGACCGCACACGTGGTGATTATCGCCCGCGCTCTGAATATTCCGGTGTTAGGCCGCTGCCGGGACATTGTGACATCGGTTCGGCACGGTGATCAGATTGTTGTCGATGCAGACAACGAGCAGGTTCTGCTGCGGCCCAATGAAGATGTTCAGGCGAGCTTCTCAAGCACAATCGCGGAGCGGGACCGTCGACAGGAAATCTTCGCAGCCACGCGCGACCTGCCGCCGGTGACCGCCGATGGACGGCGCATTTCGCTCAATATCAACGCCGGCCTCTTAATCGATATCCCGCACCTCCACGAGAGTGGGGCCGATGGGATCGGTCTCTATCGGACGGAAATTCCCTTTATGGTCCGCGATACCTTTCCCGGTGTGACGGCCCAGACTGAGCTTTACAGTCGTGTCGTCGAGCAGGCGGAGGGGAAACCGGTCATTTTTCGAACGCTGGACGTCGGTGGCGACAAGGTCTTGCCCTATTGGCAGGGAGAAGTGGACGAGAACCCCTCCATGGGATGGCGCGCGATCCGGATCGGTCTGGACCGGCCAGCGGTTCTGCGTCAGCAGATCCGGGCTCTGCTGCGGGCTTGCCAAGGCGGTGAACTGCGGATCATGTTCCCCATGATCAGCGATGTTGCGGAACTCGAAGCGGCCCGTGCCCTGCTGGAGCGCGAGATGGATCGTGAGGCGAATAAAGACCGGGCGTTACCCTCGGCGGTGAAGGTCGGGCTGATGCTGGAGGTGCCGTCGCTGGTCTGGCAGCTGCCTGCCTTGCTGGATAAGGTCGACTTTGTATCTGTGGGAAGTAACGACCTCTTTCAGTTCCACTTTGCGGCAGATCGCGGCAATCCAAGACTGGCCCGGCGATACGATGTGCTTGCACCGGGTTTTCTGAAACTGCTTCACGGTGTTGCTGAGCAGGTCAACAAAAAGGAAGTGCGCCTCTCGCTCTGCGGCGATATGGCGTCGCATCCACTGGAGGCGATGGCTCTGCTGGGGTGTGGCTTCGAGAGCCTGTCCATGCCCGCACCCAGTATTGCGCCGATCAAGACGATGATCCGCAGTCTGAATGTTGAGTCCCTGCGGGCTCTTCTTCCCTCCTGGCTGGAGTTGCCGGATCACAGCCTGCGCAGTCAGCTGAAAAGTTATGCGGATGAGCAGGGGGTCGAGCTGTAAGGCAGGCACCTTATCCCGGTGCAGGTGGTGGAATGCCCGGAAATTTCGCGTTTCGCGGCAAAAACTATGCTAAAATACTGGTCTTAAGCCAGAAACGCAGTGTGCTAAGGCGGGAAACCCGCGAAATCCCGAAATTTGTATCGGTGGTTTTGACACGGAAAATAAAAACCCATTGTTAACCAAGATGATTTAGTTTTCTGTGATGCTTAGCTTTTTCCATGTCACTAACATCATGGCGTGAATCCTACTGTGAAGCCAAATAAAGACAACCAAGAGCCCATTCTGAACGTCGGCGATGCCAGCCTCGCCGCTCCTGAGCCGGTTTCTTCGATCTTGCGACGAAACCGAAAGCAAACGGGGCAGGACCTCAAGACGGTCGCCCAGGCATTGCGTATTCGTTACGTCTATCTGGAGGCGATTGAGCAAGGACGTTACGACGCCTTGCCTGGATCGACCTATGCCCTTGGCTTTATCAAAACCTATGCCGAATATCTCGATCTCGACGAAGAAGAGATTGTGCAGAGATTCCGCGATGACGTTGATGGTCTCGACGATCAAACCCAATTGGTTTTCCCCTCTCCGGTTCCCGAAGGCAAGGTGCCAGGTGGTGCGATCCTGCTCGTGGCCTTGATCATGGGATCTCTGGCCTATGGTGGCTGGTACGGCCTGTCCAGCCGGGATTCCCGTCTGGTCGACTTTATTCCCGCCTTACCGGACCGGTTGCAGGCGATGTTTGAGGAAAAACCGGCCGATTCCGGGTTTGAGACGGTCTCGACGGAGACTGAACCTGTGGACTCTCAGGTCGCCGACAGCACAGAGGCGAGCGCACCTGAGAGCAGTGAGAGCGCGCCGAGCGAACCGCAGGCACCAGCTACACAAGCGACCGCGACGAGCGAGGTTACTGTCAGCGAGACGGCTCAGGTTTCCGCACCGGCTTCCAGCTCGACTGCGCCAGAGACTGAGCCTTCGGCTTCTCAGACGGCTTCGGTGGCGTCGGTTCCAGCGACGCCTGCCACAAATGAAACGCAACCCGCGTCGGCGCCTGTTGTCAGTGCGCCTGCGGAAGCAGCGTCTGTTTCTTCTGCGCCAGATCAGTCAGCCGCATCTCCGGTGACAGAGACACCGGAAACCGGCACCACGGTGATTTCATCTCAAAGCGTGACGAGCTTAGGCACAAGTCAGAGCGAAATTCCGGCAGCCCCGGTCGCGCCGATACCCACACAGACGGTCGCGGTTCCCGATGCAACGCAGCCTCAGGTCTACGGCGAAGACAATGCCGACGCGCGGATTATCCTGCGTGCGACCCAGGACGCCTGGGTTCAGGTCAGAGATCAGTCGGATGAGTTGCTGCTGACGCGGGTTTTACGTGAAGGCGATGTTTACCGGGTTCCTAACGAAGAAGGTCTGACGCTTCTGACCGGGAATGCAGGTGGCATCGAGGTTCTGGTTGATGGCGCCTTGCTGGCGCCTTTAGGTCCGGTCGGGTCCGTTCGACGTGATCTGGCCCTCGACCCGCAGGTCCTTCTGGCCGGTACGGCGCAGTAGCGACGACACTCTTTCCTTTCGCCGATCTCATGACACTTTCCTTGCGCTCTTGAAGTTTGGGCGCAAAGAGCGCATTTTCCGGCTTGAATAGGAACGCAGGTCGTCGGTCTGCGTTTTTGCTGCGGGCGATCGCTCTCTGTCACTCTGATAAAGAGGCGGATTCAAGTGTGTCGCTCGCTCGGCGAAACTGAATCAGAGCCTCAGACCAGGGATAAGAGCCAAATCATGAGTGTTCGGCCCTATCGGGATATTTACCGTCGCAAGTCCCGCCAGATCAGCGTTGGCGACGTCAAAGTGGGTGGCGATGCGCCTATAACGGTGCAATCCATGACCAATACGCTGACGACTGATGTCGCGGCGACGGTTGCCCAGGTGCATGATATGGAGGCGGCAGGCGCAGATATCGTGCGGATCTCCTGTCCTGATGAGGATTCCACCGCGGCACTGGCCAGGATCATTCCACAGGTTTCGGTCCCGATCGTTGCGGACATCCATTTTCACTATAAACGCGCCATCGAGGCTGCTGAGGCGGGCGCTGCCTGCCTGCGGATCAATCCGGGTAATATCGGCAGCAGCGAACGGGTTCGCGAAGTGGTCAAGGCGGCCAAGGATCACGGCTGCTCCATGCGGATCGGCGTGAACGCCGGCTCGCTCGAGCGGGAATTGCTGGAGAAATACGGCGAACCTTGCCCCGAAGCCATGGTTGAATCCGCGCTCAATCATATCCGCATCCTCGAAGATAACGATTTTTTCGAGTTCAAGATTTCCTGCAAGGCGTCGGATGTCTTTCTGGCCGTTGCGGCCTATCACGGTCTTGCCGAAGCCTGCGATTACCCGCTCCACATCGGTGTGACGGAAGCGGGCGGGTTGCGTATTGGCACGATCAAGTCGTCAGTGGGCCTGGGGGCTCTGCTTTGGGCGGGGGTCGGCGATACGCTGCGGGTTTCGCTGTCTGCGGATCCGGTCGAAGAGGTCAAGGTCGGCTTCGATCTGCTGAAATCCCTCAACCTGCGCCACCGGGGCGTCAATGTGATCTCCTGTCCGTCTTGCGCCCGTCAGCAGTTTGACGTCATCAAGACGGTTGAGGTTCTGGAGAAACGCCTGGCGCATATCACCACTCCGATGACCGTTTCCGTGATCGGTTGTGTGGTGAATGGTCCGGGCGAAGCGCGCGAAACCGATATCGGCTTTACCGGCGGCGGAAACGATACCCATCAGGTCTACATTGCCGGCCTGCCGGATCATCGTCTGAAGAATCAGGATATCGTTGATCATCTGGTCGAACTGGTCGAAGCCAAAGCGGCGCAGCTTGACGCCGCAGCTGCTGCCGAGGCCGCTGAGAACGCAGCAGCCGAGTAGTCCCTCGGTTGCCTAGAGACAAATTGCAATTCATAGAGTTCCGGAGAGATTAAAGTGTCAGCCCTGCAACCTGTTCGCGGCACGCGCGACATACTGCCTGAAGAGATGCGGCGCCAACGGGCCGTTATCGAGACGGCGCGCGAAATCGCAGAGCGTTACGGTTACCTTGAGATGGCGACGCCGGTCTTCGAGTTTACCGAGGTCTTTAAGCGCACGCTTGGTGATACCTCCGATATCGTTACCAAGGAAATGTATACCTTCTCGATGAAGGAGGGGGAGCAGATCACTCTGCGGCCCGAGAACACCGCCGGAGTGGCGCGGGCCCTGATGTCAGGCGGTTTGAGCCAGCAGCTTCCCTTAAAGTTCTTCTATGCCGGACCGATGTTTCGGCACGAACGTCCCCAGAAAGGCCGCCAGCGGCAGTTTCACCAGTTTGGCGCCGAACTTCTGGGGGTTCCGAAGGCACAAGGCGATATTGAGCTTATTGCTCTGGGCGCGCACATTCTCACCGGGCTCGGTGTTTACGAAAACACCTCTCTCGAACTCAATACTCTGGGAGACAGTGACAGCCGTACTGCCTATCGGGCCGCATTGGTGGAATACTTCTCGGAGCATCGCGCAGATCTCTCCAATGACAGCCAGGACCGGCTGGAGCGGAATCCGCTCAGGATCCTGGATTCGAAGAATGAGGGCGACCGGAAGATTGTCGCCGGTGCGCCGGTCTTTGGCGACTATCTCAATACCGAAAGTCAGGACTTCTTCGCGACCGTAAAAGAAGGTCTCGAGGCGCTGGGAATCGCCTACAACCTGAACCCGCGGCTGGTGCGGGGACTGGACTATTACTGTCACACGGCCTTCGAATTCACGACGGATCTGCTGGGCGCGCAGAGTGCAGTTCTGGCCGGCGGACGCTATGACGGGCTGGTGGAAACCATGGGTGGCCCCTCGACGCCCGGTGTCGGTTGGGCCGCAGGTATCGAACGGCTCTCCATGTTGATGGATAAAGAGATCCCGGCGCCCCGGCCGATAGCTGTTATTCCTGTCGGGCAGGCGACTGAAGCCACAGCCCTGACGCTCGCACACACATTGCGGCACGCAGGATATGGCATTGAACTCGGATTCAGTGGTAATGTCGGCAAGCGTATGAAACGTGCAAATAAACTCGGCGCGCGTGCCGCCGTGTTGTTGGGTGAGGACGAATTGGCGAAGCAATCCGCCACAATCCGCGATCTGGACTCGGGCGAACAAGAGCTCGTTTCCCTTGATGCGGTTGTCGAGTACCTCGTCCGCTACCGATAGCGGACGGACTGTGGTCGGCGCAGACCAAAGCTCTACAGACCGTCTTGTCGTGATTGGCGTCAGTCAACGGACAGCGTCCATGACTCTGCGCGAACGGCTTTTCGCTGAAGAAGCCGATCAGGCGCAGATTCTCACCGAGTTACGTGACGCCGGTATTTCGGAAGCACTGGTTATTTCGACCTGTGAGCGTCTCGACATTCTTGCGGCACAGAATGCGGCTGAACCGGTGCAAAGCGGCCTGCGGCAAGTCATGGCGCGCCGGATCGGGGATGACATCCGCATAGTCGATGAAGAAGGCTACTTCCATCGCGGTCGCGCTGCCCTGAGGCATGTTTTCGCGGTGACCTCATCGTTGGACAGCCAGGTGATCGGCGAACCGCAGATCCTGGGTCAGGTCAAGGCAAGCCACCGGCAGGCCGTTGAGCAGGATATGGCCGGCCCTCTGCTCGAATCCGTGATGCAGGCTGCGTTCGGAACGGCAAAGCGGGTGCGCAGCGAGACACCGGTTGCGCAACAGCCGGTCTCCCTGATCGCATCCGCGTTGCAAACCGCCCGCGATTTGCACGGAGATCTCAGCCGCTGTGGGGGTGTGCTGGTCGGCCTGGGTGAAATGGGCGAACTGCTGGCTATTGAGTTTCGGGCCGCGGGATTGGCTGAGCTGACGGTTCTACATAGTTCCGACCGGCGCGCCGAGATTGCATCGCACCGCTTTGGATGCCATACCCGCCCCTGGCAGGAGTTGGATCTGGCGCTTGAGACCGCAGATGTTGTGATCACGGCTGGCGGCGGCGGGCGTTATAGCCTTGAACCCGCCATGATCGATGCGGCATTGCGGAAGCGGCGCAAGAAGCCGATGTTCATTGTCGATGCCTCCGTACCGGGCGATGTCGCCCCGGCGGTTGGCGGGATGGATGGCGTTTACGTCTACGATCTTGACGATCTGGAGAAACTGGCGCTGGCCGGCAAAGTCTCGCGTGAGACCGCAACAATGGCCGCTTGGAAGATATTGGGTGAAGAGCTCTTGCGCTTTGAGCGCAGATGGGCCGAGCGGGCGGCAGGACCCACGGTTGCGCAGCTTCGGCGTCACTTTGAAGCCGTACGTGACCAGGTTTTGAGCGAGGGAAAACTGGATGCGGATGCGGCGACGCGTTTGTTGATCAACAGGCTCTTGCATGAACCCTCCAAGGTTCTGCGCGAAAACGCTGCCACCGAAGCGCCGAAGGGGCCGGATCATGAGGCTCTGGCAAAAGCGGTCAGCGATCTCTTCGGGCTTGGCGATTCCGGAGCAGCCGGCGAAGACGATAAGAAGCAGGATTAGAGAGCCATCGGCAAGCCTGTGCAATTGCACGAGAGAGATGGCGAAGTTTGAAGGAGTAGTTGGGCGTGAACCTGGACCAAAAGCTGGATGCTGTTTCCGCGCGTCACGATGAATTGCGCGATGTTCTGGCGACCCATAACGATCCGGGCTCCAGCGATTATACGGCAATGCTGAAGGAATTCTCCGAGATAACGCCGGTTGTCGAGGCGATTGCGGAATTGCGGCAGGCACAGGGCGAAATTGCCGATCTCGCCGAGATGATGACCGACGCCGATTCCGATGCGGAGATGAAGGCGCTTGCCGAGCAGGAGTTCTACGAACTCAAGGAGCGGATTCCGAAGCTGCAACACGAGGTCCAGGTCCTCTTGCTGCCGAAGGACAAGGATGATGAGCGGAACGCAATTCTCGAGGTCCGTGCGGGCACAGGTGGCGATGAAGCTGCACTCTTCGCGGCGGAGTTATTCCGGATGTACCAGCGCTTTGCCGATTCTCATGGCTGGCGCTTTGAGGTTCTGGATCTCTCCGAGACCGGCATCGGGGGGCTCAAGGAGGCCAGCGCCTCGATTGCAGGGCGGGGCGTTTTCGCGGAGCTCAAGTTCGAATCGGGCGTACATCGGGTTCAGCGGGTGCCGGTGACCGAATCCGGCGGCCGGATTCACACATCTGCGGCTACGGTTGCCGTGCTGCCGGAGGCAGAGGACGTCGACGTGCATGTGGAGGAGAAAGATCTTCGGATCGATACCTATCGTTCCCAGGGCGCCGGCGGTCAGCACGTGAACACCACCGACTCCGCCGTGCGTATTACGCATCTCCCCTCAGGTGTGGTGGTGCAGTGCCAGGACGAAAAATCCCAACATAAGAACAAAGCCAAAGCCATGAAGGTGCTGCGCGCGCGCCTCTACGATCATATGCGTCAGCAGCAAGAGGACGAACTGGCGGAGAACCGGCGCAGCCAGGTGGGCAGTGGCGACCGTTCCGAGCGGATCAGGACCTATAACTTCCCACAGGGCCGGGTGACGGATCATCGGATCAATCTGACTCTCTATAAACTCGACAAGGTCATCACCGGCGAAGCGCTCGACGAGTTGATCTCGCCTCTGATTGCCGAAGATCAGGCGGCAAAGCTTGCGGAGATCCAATGATTGCCGACGCCGATAGGCGCACAGGGGCTGCCGGAGTCGCGTCGCAGCCAGTCACTGCGTCCTCTGCATTGCGGATCGCTACGGAGCGTCTTGCGGTAGCGAGAATTGAAGGGGCTCGACGCGATGCCCGCCTCCTGCTTTCAGCGATCTTGCCAGGCGGTGGGTCGGCGTTGCTTCGGGAACCTGACCAGATCCTGAGCCCGAGTGATTTTCAGAAATTTGAAACAGCGATAGGCAGGCGGGAGAGGCGCGAACCTGTTTCGCGTGTGATCGGTGTCCGCGAGTTCTGGAGCCTGCCCTTCAAAATCACCCCCGACACGCTCGATCCACGCCCTGACAGCGAGACCTTGATTGAGGGGATACTGGATTGGGTGGATGATCGCGCCAGGCCACTGAAGATCCTGGACTTGGGAACCGGGACGGGATGCCTTCTACTGGCGCTGCTTTCGGAACTTCCCGCTGCCAGCGGTCTTGGCGTGGATGCATCCGAAAACGCGCTGCTGGTAGCGCGTGAAAATGCGGAAAGCCTGGGATTCTCCTCGCGTGTGGAATTTGCCCGACATAACTGGACAGCCGGGGTGGCCGGGCCATGGGACATTATCGTCAGCAATCCGCCTTATATCTCCGAGAGCGACGCAGAAGCGCTAGAGCCCGAAGTGGCAAACTACGATCCCAGACAGGCGTTGGTCGCCGGTGAAGACGGTCTGCGGGATTATAGGATTCTCATCCCTGGTGCAGCAGAGCTGTTGGGTCCTTCCGGGTTGCTCGCGCTCGAAGTGGGCAGAGGTCAGTCAGGGGCGGTCGATTCCATGATGCTGGCTAGCGGACTGGGTTCTTCCTGGCGGAAATGCGATCTTTCCGGCATCGAACGCGGTTGTTTTGCAGTCAAGGTAAAAAAGTAGTTGGAAATGGGGAGTCGGACCGCTAGGTTGGATTTGCCGAGCAGTTGCTCTCGCGTCCTAGGGGCGCCCCACGATCCTGAAAAGTGTGCGTGGTTCAATCTCGCTAGACTGAGCTTTCGAAGCGAAGACAGTGATGCGAGCGGCATTTATTCCGTTCTTAAGTAAGTGAACGATGAGACAGCAAAATTCTAATGGCGGTCGGCGACCGCGCGGTCGTACAAACAACCGCAAACAGCATAGTGGTGGCCAGAGTCGCTCTGGTACATATGACAGCAACGGACCCGATGGCCGGATTCGCGGCAACGCGAGTCAGGTCTACGAGAAGTATGTCGGGTTGGCGCGGGATGCGACTTCGGCCAGCGATAGAATCGCTGCCGAGGCATACTATCAGCATGCCGAGCATTATTACCGTATTGTCAATGACAGCACCGATCCGGAATCACCGGGATCCCAGCGTGCACATTCCGCGCAGCCAAATGCCGCATCGCAGGCAACCGGCGACGTGGAGGGCAATCAGGCGGTTTCGCAGGCCGGGCAACCGGGACGGAATCATCAGGAACGTCCGGAGCGGCACGACCGCTCCGAGCGCTCGGGACGAGATCGTTCGAACCAGGGCGATCGTTCCAGCCAGGGTGAGCGTTCGAACCAGGGTGATCGTTCCGGATATCAGGACCGTCGCAGCCGTGGACCCGCGAGGGACGAACCAGCGGTTCCGGGTCTGGAGCCACAGCCAGACCTGACTCCCGGCAACGTGCCTGCTGCTGCAGATCGTGCACCGCAAAGCGAGTTGCCTTTGCAGGGGCAAGAAGGGCAACGCAGGACGCCACGGGGTGGACGCGTCGGTGAGCGCAACCGGCAGAGGTCTTCCGAGTCGCAGAACGAGACTCAAGGCAGGTCGGAACAGCCGGCCCCCCGGCCGGTAACGCCACGTCGGGCTGAACCGACTGCGGCTCCTGAAAGCGCAGAGCCTTCGCTTGAAGACAGCATTCCGGCTGCAATTGTGCCGATCGAAAGTCCTGCCGAAGAAACACCTGCACCACGGCGGCGTGGCCGGCCTCGCAAACGGCCGGTCGAGGAAACGCAGTCGGCGGCTTCGTCTGATGTCCCCGCTGCGGCTCCGGCTCCGGTGGCTGATGCAGCAGAGCCTGCGCCTGCGCCGAAGCGCCGCGGACGTCCTCGTAAAGTGGTCGTCGAGGCTGCGCCGGCATCGGAAAGCGAAGAGACTTCGGAAGGTCCGAACGCAGCTAACGCGTAGCTGCGGTGGAATTAAGCCGGCTGCATTATGCGGCGAGCTCAGTGATCAAGGCTCCGTCCTGTCATTTCTGCGATGACAGGACGGAGCCTTTTTTTATGCCTGATCTGCGCTCTTGCGATCTATGCGCACCTTGGGCTTAGGGCAGATTATCAGTCGGATTTCTGACGATGCCGCACGCAGCTTTAAATCTTGAGATCATCGCCTACGGAAATCGTGCCGTCGTTCAGGACCTCGGCATATATGCCCATATTGAAGTGCCCGAAGCCCTTTTGCAGCGTTTGCGGAACATTGATGTCCCGCTCTGCGGTGGTCGGATTAACACTGGTTGCCGGGCAGCGCTTGATCTCGCTTAGAACATTGAGACGAACGCCGGAAATCTCTATTTCCTGACCGACCCATTTGAATTCCTGCCAGGGCGCCGGACCTTCTATCAGCAGATTGCCGCGAAAGCGAACGGGGTCGAGCTCTCTGCGTGCGACGCGCTCGAGGTCCTGCACGGAGGCAATGTTGATGATGGAAATGCACTTTTCGCGCACATCGCTGAACATATGTCCGGGGGCTTCGATCAGCTTTGGCGCTCCACGGGCTTCTTCGCCAAGAAAACCAGCAAAGAACTGGGCGACGATCATGCGGCCCATTGGTTCGGTGATTTTGGCATTCACGACCTGCTTGCCGCCGCGCTCGATTGTGAACTGACCGCTGTCGGAATCAAACTTGGTCTGCAGCTGCGCGAGCTTTTCGTTTTTCGCGAGCATGAGGAAGTTGGTCTTCGGCATCCATTGCGGCGCATTGATGTCGAAGGATGTCGAACCGTGAGACAGGGCAAACCGGCGGTCGTCGGGCAAGCCTAAGCCAGCCGTCAGCGCGACACTCTGCAGGTGTTCGCCGGACATTCCTTTAACCGCGTAACGGCAGATATCTGTGATCTTGATCGCCATTGCGCGGCGCTCCTTAGCTTGGTGTTCGGTTCCTTCAGTAATCCGGTTGGGAATTTCGCACGCAATCAGCCAGCCTGACGAAATGCGGTTGGCGATGAGGCGATTGGCGGGTGGGATCCGTTCCGGAACGCCGGATTTCTTGCCTGAAGGCGGGAAGCCTAACAATTCAAAGAGATAACGTCCAACGATCATGCGATCGCTGTCTTGGAGGGAACAGATAGAAGACTCGATGCGTGAGATTGAAAATAGGAGGAGAATCACACCTTGTGTCTTTTGTGCAACAGTCCCATATGCAGTTTGACGGGTGATCTTAGTCAACGTCGTGGTTACCGTGTGCTGCTATCCTGTGGGCACGGTCAGGAAAACTCTTTGCATCGTCGACTGTGTGCCGCACTCATCGGGCACGGACGAGGGAGGCACGTTACATGGACTTAAACAAATTTACCGATCGCGCCCGTGGCTTCATTGAGGCCGCTCAGGGTCTGGCGCTCCGCAGCAACCATCAGCGCCTGACACCGGAACATCTTCTGAAGACTCTCCTGGATGACCGTGAAGGTACGGTCGCGAAGCTGATTGCCTCGGCAGGTGGCGACCCGGCAAGGTGTCTGGAGCTGGTTGAACTGGATCTGGGCAAGATGCCCAAGGTTGAGGGCAGCGGATCTGGGCAGATGTATCTGACCCCAGAGTTTGCACGCTTGATGGATCAGGCGCAGCAGGTGGCGGACAAGGCGGGCGACAGCTATGTCACAGTTGAGCGTCTGCTGTTGGCGCTGACCATGGCGGAGGGAACTGCAAGTGGCAAGGCCTTGAAAGAGGCCGGTGTGACGCCGCAAAAGCTCAACAGTGCGATAAATGACATTCGAAAAGGCCGAAAAGCCGAATCGGCTTCTGCAGAGGACAACTACGATGCCCTCAAAAAATATGCGCAGGACCTGACCGCAGCGGCACGCGAAGGCAAGCTCGATCCGGTGATCGGCCGTGATGAAGAGATCCGCCGGACTGTTCAGGTTCTCTCCCGGCGTACCAAGAACAATCCGGTTCTCATTGGTGAGCCCGGAGTGGGTAAGACCGCGATTGTCGAAGGTCTGGCACAGCGGATTGTGAATGGTGACGTACCTGAGACCCTGAAGGACAAGCAACTCATGTCCCTGGATCTCGGGGCAATGATTGCCGGTGCCAAGTTTCGGGGTGAATTTGAAGAACGCCTTAAGGCTGTGCTGCACGAAATTGCTGAAGCCGGCGGTGAAATCGTCGTCTTCATTGATGAGCTGCACACGCTGGTGGGGGCCGGTAAGGCCGATGGCGCCATGGATGCCTCGAATATGCTCAAGCCTGCGCTGGCGCGTGGTGAGTTGCATTGTGTCGGTGCGACCACGCTGGACGAGTACCGCAAACATATCGAAAAGGACGCAGCGCTTGCCAGGCGCTTCCAGCCGGTGGTCGTCAGCGAGCCTTCGGTTGAGGAAACCATCTCCATCCTGCGCGGACTGAAGGAGAAGTATGAGCTGCACCACGGAGTCCGCATGACCGATGCGGCCATCGTTGCCGCTGCAACACTCTCCAACCGCTATATCTCGGACCGGTTCCTGCCCGACAAAGCGATCGACCTTGTCGATGAAGCGGGCAGTCGCCTGCGTATGGAAGTCGATTCCAAGCCGGAAGAGATCGACGAGCTGGACCGGCGTCTGATCCAGCTGAAGATCGAAGAGGCCGCACTGGGCAAGGAAAGCGATGAGGCCTCCAAGGACCGGCTGAAGAAGCTGGAGACGGAGATTGGTGACCTGGAGCGGCAGTCTGCCGATCTGACCGGCCGCTGGACGGCTGAGAAGGATAAGCTCGCCGGTGCTCAGAAACTTAAGGAACGACTCGATCATGCGCGCGGCGAGCTGGAGATTGCGCAGCGTCAGGGGCAGCTCCAGCGTGCCGGTGAGCTGATGTACGGCGTCATCCCGGATCTCGAGCGGCAGCTGGAGGAGTCTCAGAACGCCGAAGGCCGAAAGATGCTGAACGAGGAGGTGACTGACAGCGACATCGCCGCTGTGGTCTCACGCTGGACCGGTATCCCGGTTGACAAAATGCTCGAGGGCGAACGCGACAAGCTTCTTCGGATGGAGGCCATGATCGGCCAGCGCGTGATTGGCCAGGATGAGGCGATTTCGGCAGTTTCCAACGCCGTTCGCCGGGCACGGGCCGGTCTGCAGGACCCCGACCGTCCGATCGGGTCCTTCCTGTTCCTCGGACCGACCGGTGTCGGTAAGACCGAACTGACCAAGGCGCTCGCGCAGTTCCTGTTCGATGACGAAACCGCCATGCTGCGGATTGATATGTCCGAATACATGGAAAAGCACAGCGTGGCGCGCATGATCGGCGCGCCTCCAGGCTATGTCGGCTATGAAGAGGGGGGGGCTCTGACCGAGGGTGTGCGACGCCGGCCTTATCAGGTCGTGCTGCTTGACGAGATCGAGAAGGCGCATCCGGATGTCTTCAACGTTCTTCTCCAGGTTCTGGACGACGGGCGTCTCACGGACGGACAGGGCAGGACCGTCGATTTCAAGAACACACTCATCATTATGACTTCCAATCTTGGCGGCGAGATTCTCGCTGCGCAGCCGGAAGGGCAAGACAGCGATGAAGTGCGCGATCAGGTCATGGATGTGGTCCGCGCATCCTTCAGACCTGAGTTCTTGAACCGGCTGGACGAGACACTCCTGTTCCATCGTCTGACCCGCGATCAGATGGGGGGCATCGTTGAAGTACAGCTCGCCCGCCTGCATAGGATGTTGGAGGAACGCAAGATCCTACTTGAACTCGACGGACAGGCCCTGGCCTGGCTGGCGGATCGAGGTTATGACCCCGTCTATGGGGCAAGGCCTCTGAAGCGGGTCATCCAGAGGGAGCTGCAAAACCCTCTGGCAGGTCTGATTCTTGCGGGCAAGGTCGCTGAAGGAGACAGCGTTCATATCTCTACGGATGAGAGCGGCCTGACCATCAATGGCGAGCTGATCGCAGCCGCGTAAAATCTGAACCTTGGTGTGTTTGAGCCGGATTAATCTGGATTCGGCTCAAACTTCCAGGACCCATCTTCCTGGCGGCAGGCTTGACCGTAGATCTGTTGCTCACGTCCGCCGATACGCGCTGTGGTGTAGTACTCCCGACAGGGGCCGGCGCCCGATACCGCGTCTGCCGGGACAGATAGTCTCTGGGGTTGCTCAACAGGTGCTGGCGGGTTGCGCCAGACTGCCGCTGCTTCGGGGCGAATAACGACCGGACGATTGTCGTAGTCATCGTCCTCGCAAATCTCCTCGTGATACTCGGCGTCCTCGATCCAATAGCCGGGTTGGTGCTTGTGGCTGTGTTTGTGCCGATGTCGATGCTTGTGCTTGTGGCCGTATCCCTTGCCTCGATGTGCGCTTTGATAATGCCATTTACTGGACTGATGATACGCACGATCATCGTCGTCATCATCCCATGAGTCCGCAGTTGCGCCGGACACATCCACCAGGATGACAAGAGACATAATAAGCCCCAATACGAGGCAAAGGATGGGCGTTGTGATGTGTTTCATCGCAGGTGCTCCCCGGAGAGCGATCGTTGTTGTCTGTCAGGTTCGCTATCGTAGGGCCGGGGAACTGAGCCTTCGGTGAATAACCCGTTCATCTCACGTTCAGGTTTGCCGGATTCCGAAACGGGATCAGGAGGATAGGCTTTTAGAAGCGGTGTCGGTCCGGCGCGCTGAGCGCACGGACGGACGAAAACATTAGTCTACAGGATTTGAAAAGGGCGCGCGCCGGGAGGCCTGCCTTGAGTGCTCGCAGCATTGGCACAGGTGACGTCTAGCCAGCATTCTTCGGCAGATCCGAGTGCGTCGTGTTCTGCAAACACTCTATCGAACCTGCCTCGAAGATGTGTTTCCGATGAAAGGCTGGGCGGCTAACAGCCGTCGGCGCTGGTTGCACTCGCGGTCGCTACACCGCTCTCATCGATCGCCCGTTGTGTCTGGCATTCGGCCGGATTGGCCTGAACCATCTGTGCATTGCGGGTGATGATATCCTCGCGGAGCTGATCGATCTCGGCGCGATGAGTTTCGAATTTCTTAAGGTCTTTTTTCTTCAGCTTTTCACCGGCAGGCAGCTTGATCTTACGCGGATTGACCTGCTTGTTATTGAGCAGCACCTCGTAGTGCAGGTGTGGGCCGGTGGAACGACCTGTGGTGCCGACGTAGCCGATAACCTGGCCCTGCTTAACGCGCTTGCCCTTCTTGACGCCTTTTCCGTAGCCCTTCATGTGGGCATAGGCTGTTTTGTAGCCGGAGTGATGGCGGATGCGAATGTACTTACCATAGCCGCCGTTGCGTCCTACGCGTTCGATCACACCGTCACCGGCTGCGTAAATGGGAGTGCCCCGCGGTGCGGCAAAGTCGAGACCTTTGTGCATCTTGGTGTAACCCAGGATCGGATGCTTGCGACGGCCAAAGCCCGATGAAAGGCGGGCGCCGTCCACGGGTGTCCGCAGCAGGGCCTTACGCACTGCCTGACCTTTTTCATTGAAAAAGTCAGTGAAGCCGCTGGAAGGGGTGAAGCTGTAGAGATTGAGCTCTGTACCCGATAGGGAAAGAGCCGCGACGAGAATGTTGCCGGTTTTCGCCAGCTTGCCTTCGTTGTCGTAGAAAGCCTCGTACACCAGGTCGAATTTATCGCCTGGCTGTATTTCGCGCTGGAAGTCCACGTCATAGCTGAAGGCGCGCATCAACTCGATCATCACCGAATTGGGGATCTTGGCGTTGCGGGCTGCGACAAAGAGGCTGCTGTCGATGGTGCCGCTGCCGTGCAGGACCTGGCGCTCCAACGGGCGCTCAATGGCTTCAGCAACAAAGTCATCGCTTGCTGCAGCGCGGGCAACCTGAACAATTTCGTCGACCGCGCTCTGCAAGGTCAGGCCCATAAGCAGACCGCCACCTGCGGTATCGTCGGCGCTGCCCTGTGCATTTGCTTCTTCGTCGTCACTATCCGATGCGACTGAGAAGGTGAGTTCGATATCCTGTCCGGGCCTCAAGCGCCGCGGGCTATAAACCTCACGCAGGGCGGTGATGGCTTCATGAGCGTCGGAACGACCGGCGCCTGCACCAACCATAAGACCCATCAAGGTGTCGCCGCGTGAAACCGTAACGGTTCGCGGTTCCAGCGGGTTGGTTTCCGGCGCTTGTTCAGCGGGAGCCAAGCCGGGCGCTGCCGAGATGCTTTGCGCACCGCCGCCGATACCTACCAGTGCTTCTGCGTACTGACTGGCAATATTGGAGGCTCGCGCAATGACATCGTCGCTGAGCTCTTCTTCGGCCCCCGTCTGCTCTTGTGGTAAGGCTGCGTTTGATGCCTTTTCTTCGGCGGCGAAAATTTTTCGCTCAGTGCCCGCGACCTCGGCAAGAGTATTCCCGGCGTCAATCTCGGGTTTTGAAGTATTCGTTGTTTCTCGCTCTTCGACGACCTTTACAGCCAGCTGACTGGAAAGCTCTGAACTGCCGGGCCCTGAAGCGGTCATTTCCGCTTTTTGAATGTTTGGCTCATCAGAGCCAAAAACCCATCCGCCTATTGTCCAGGCGCCCACCCCAAAGGTGAAGACACCCATAAGGCCTGCGGTTACGATCCCGCTCGCAACGAGCTTACGGTTGAACTGCGAGGCACCGTCACCTTGAAAGGTGCCGTTACTGAAAATGCTTGTGGCTTTGCCCAGAACAGACAGGCTCGTCGGTTGGCGGAACGTCAAAACTCGAACTCTCCGTATAAACTATAGCCGAATCTGAGTTCCGGCCCTCGTTATGAGAATTAACCATATACATTAAATTTCAATGAAATCCCAAGATTAATTGCGATAGAAAGCAAGGTCTTAGCGCGCTTTTCCCGTGTAAAATCTCTGTTGGGCCTGTGTCAACGCTGAGACAAGCCGATTCCACCGCACGGTGGTATTGGTAAATCGATGAAGCTAAAGGTTTCTTATCTCGACTTATTTGTCGCTGAAATGATCTGCCCGGTACTGTCGTCATGAGCTATTCGAAGCTGTGTACTGCCGTTCGTTTCTGTCGAATAAAGTCCCAGTCATAAACGACGCCCAGTCCCGGACCTCGGGGGACGGACACGCAGCCCTGGTTGTCGACTGTGTCCAGTTCGTCACTATAGCCGCAGGCATAGACCGGCGGGACCGCGTTGGGACAATCGGGCCCGACGAGAGCCACTTCATAGAAGTTGGAGTTCCGCATCGCGGACATGCAGGCGCGGTGGGCGGGTCCACAGGCATGGATTTCACAGTCGACGCCCATGGCTTCTGCCAGATGGGCAATCTTCATGCATCCGGTAATGCCCATATCGTACTCCGGGTCTGCGCGCAGGAAGTCCGTACCGCCCGCGAGCAGGAAATCGGCCTTCGGCTCGATGCCGCGTATATGCTCGGTCTGCAGAAGCGGCGTTTTGATCTTTTCCCGCAGCCTTTTATGAGCGAAGGCGGAGGTGCCTGCGTCACGGAAAGGGTCTTCCAGCCAGAAGAAGCCCGCATCGTCACAGGCATGACCGACATAAAGCGCATCGGCAAAAGTGCGCAGTTCGCAGGCGGGATCGATCATCAGGGTCATGCGATCGCCCATCTTCTCACCCATATAGCGGACGTTCTCGGCCTCCTTGCGGGCGTTGCCGTCGTGCCATCCGTGGATCTTGAAAGCGCGATAGCCGGTCTCAAAGCACTGGTCGGCGAAGTCGACGAAAGCTTCCTTGCTGTCCAACCCACCGCAACGGTCGGCGTGATAGGTGCTGGCGTAGGCCGGCAGCTTTTCGCGATAGCCGCCGAGGAGCTTAGAGACGGAGGTTCCGTACTTTTTGCCTGCGAGATCCCAGAGGGCAATATCCAGCGGGCCGTGTCCCATATGGTCGTATTGACGGAATTCCCGCTTCAGGTCGTCGAATATACCCTCGCGTTGCTCTGGATCCCGGCCGATCAGGTTGGGCGCCATCATAAGGGTCTGAGCGAGGGCGGCTTTGGTGCCGACCCAGTGCGTAACGTATTCACCCCGTGCGCCGTCGTCGGCACAAATGACGACGGCGTATTTCGAGAGTTCGATTTTGCCGCCGGGCTTATAACCTATGTTATAGATAGCCTTCTCCGACTCGCTCTCCAGGCCCAGGTTCTCGACCTCGAAGCTGAACTCGTGAATCTCGATACGGTCGATCTCGCTCATGGGCGCGTCCTTCGGCAAGGGGGGGGCGAATCTGATCCAGTCATCTTAGCAGGAAAGCTGATTCGGGTTTGGATCTTGCTGCTGAGGCGGAAATGATTTCACTTAAGAGGGTATAACCTGCACTGAAATCCACCCGGGATAGTCTTCGGATCGAGCCTTGTGTGACGACTCCCCGGGGATGTCAGCGAGTCGTTACGAAGAGGTTCAAAAAAAAGCTGCGAGTGTCCGGCGAAAACCGGCCGCAACCCTATTCCGTCAACTGAAGATTTTATGGAAAAGGCCCAGAAATCCCAGGCTTTTGGCCAGTTGTCTTCAGTCTGTCCAATGAGGGCAAAAAAAATGCAACAAAAGGGTTTGACACCCTAGGGCCCCAGGCATATAACCCGCCCCGCAGCACGGAGCTGGGACGCCTTACCGGATCAAACGGCAGGGAAATTCAGCACCGAGTTGCCGGTTCTTTGACATAGTGAATATGAATTTGGAAGGGATGCGCGGTCGGCGGTCTGTGTGGGATAGTATTGTTTCA
>CANLSF010000002.1 GCA_947493695.1 uncultured Kiloniellaceae bacterium
ATGACCGCCTGACCTTCCAGGTTACCCGGGGTCTCGGTCTTGCCGTCATCCTGGGTGACCGAAGAGACCACCTGCATGGGCGCTGTGATGTCGATCTCGGGGAAGCTCGCACCGCTGCCTTTGGTGTAGACCGAAGGATCGGTCAACGGCTTGTAGGTGATCTCTGCCATGCGGCCCAGGCCGTCGTTCGCAGAGATCAGGAGGTCGGGAGCGCCAGACTGGTTCAGAAATGTATCGTTCGCCTTATTGCTGCCGCTGGCGTTGCGATAAGCATGCACCCAATCGACTAGGCCATCTCCATTGACATCCAGAAACTGGCCACGGGTTGCACCAATCTTTCGGTCGTCAACGTAATGCGGGGGCTTATAGTTAGCGGAAAGTGTCCATCCATGACCCGTATTGATCCAAGTGTCGTTCGCCTGATTACTCCCGCTGGCGTTGCGGTAGGCGTGAATCCAATCGACGAAACCATCGTGGTTCACGTCCTCAAGCAATACCCGGGTCGCGCCTATCTTGCGGTCGTCAATATAGTGTGGCGGAACATAGTCCGTTGAGAGTTCCCACCCATTACCTGTGTTCAACCAGGTTTCGTTAGCCGCATGACTACCGGATGCATTCCGATAAGCGTGGATCCAGTCGACTAAACCGTCGCCATTGACATCTTTCATCACAGCACGGGTCGCACCGATCTTGCGGTCATCGATGTAATGCGGCGGCACGTAATCCGGTGACAGTGTCCAGCCAGACCCCGTATTCAACCAAGCCTCGTTAGCGGAATGGCTGCCGTCTGCGTTCCGGTAAGCATGCACCCAGTCGATAAGACCGTCCCCGTTCACGTCCTCAAGCGCCACACGGGTCGCGCCGATCTTGCGATCATCGATGTAATGCGGTGGCACGAAATCCGTAGAGAGCGTCCAGCCTGTTCCCGTATTCAGCCAGGTGCCGTTGGCGGCGTGGCTTCCGTCTGCATTCCGATAAGAATGCACCCAGTCGACGAGGCCATCACCATTAACGTCCACAAGCTGTACACGGATTGCACCGATCTTGCGGTCGTCTATATAATGCGGCGGCTTGTAATCCGCGGAAAGTGTCCAACCTGATCCCGTATTCAGCCAGGTATCGTTAGCGGCATTGCTTCCGTCTGCGTTCCGGTAAGAATGCACCCAGTCGGCAAGACCATCGCCATTCACGTCCACAAGCTTCGCACGAACCGCGCCGATTTTTCGGTCATCAACATAATGCGGAGGCTTGTAGTCTGTGCCAAAGGTGAATGCACTCGCACCACCGGCATAGTCGCTATAGGTAAAGCTATGCGGTTCCAGGCAGTAGTTGCTGGCGTCGCACTCGGTCACGGAGGTTAGGCGCGAACGACCCGTGGCCACGCCGTATTCGTACGCCATGTCGTAACGCTTCACCAAATCACCGGGGTCCAAATAAACCACCCCTCCATCTTGGATAACGGATCCGACTTGATTGGCGTAGGTCTCAATCGCCTTCAATCGCTCCACGGTTTGTATCCGTGTCCCGGCCATATAGTGCACGCGGGTATCCGTCCGTGCCTCATAGACAAAACGTACGGAAGCTGTCGGCAAGGTCCCTGCAACCGTATTGCCTGCGTAGTCGATGCGCGTAACCTTGTGAGTGTTTTCCGGCGTGGCGTCATCCGGATCGTCCTCTTTATAGGTCAACGTCAGATAGTTTCCGACCCGATCCTCAATCCGGTTCACCGACCAGTAGCGCACGTCCGCCTGACCCGGAACCTCGACGGCGGACTCCGCCGTGTTGCCGTAGGTCATCACCTGGCCGGACTTGGTCCAGACCTTGAAGTAAGCCGGACCCGCGCCTGCAGTCCCGTAGGAAACGATCTTGGAGAAGGAGGCAAGCTCTGTGCTGTAGACCGTGCCATCCGCTCCGTAGGTGCCGCCATCGATGGCCACCAACCGCTGACCATCCAGGCAGAAGCGGTCATCCGCGCTGTAATCAACACCGTCGATAGCGCCGTCCTGCGCGAGCGTCCTGCCACAGCGGTGGATCACCGAAAGGCCCCCGAGGGACCAGCCGACACCGAGAATCCCATTGTCGCCCCGGCTGCCGTAGATCAGTGAAAGACTGGGCGCCATACCCGCGACACCGGGCGGAACCGAGATGGGAATGGAGTAGTTTGCCGAGCCGCTTTCATCCACCGCAATGGCGCCAGGGGTCACACCCGCCACCGTCGTCTGTGCCGATGCGGAAGCTCCACCGAGCAACAGGCTCGCCGCAGCAAACGCGGACAGCAGCAAACGGCTTCGGCTGGGCAAGGCTCTGAATTGAGATTGAGATCCAAACGACAGTAGACGAGATACGCTAGAAATCATCGGTCATTCCCCAAGGCAAAGACAAAACCCGCAAAAGCGACTTAAAAAGCTTTAAAACCCCAACCTGAAAAAGACTTCAGGCCATAAAAAAACCGGCTCCCAACGGAACCGGCTTCGCCGAACACACCACACAACCTGACGCTTTATTGCGAGGACCGAAGTCTCCGGCAAAAAGCCAAGCAAAAGCACCTCGCAAAGATTGCGAAACAAAAGCGTAACTCATTACGCTTCCTCACTTTTTTAAAGATTGTGCCGTGTTGAATTTACAGCCGCAGGTTAGATCACAATAAAGTCACTGACAATACACAAACGACAATCCTGAGACACATTTCCTGTGGATAAATCAACTAAATGGCAGAATTCCTGGGGTTGTAGAGGGCGTTTTTGAATTTAGGCGGAACTGCTTTTTCGCTACTCGAATCCGTTGAAGATTTGCGCCAATCGCTCTGGCCAAAGGGCAAAATTGGCGCAAAGACTTTGCCTCGCAGAGGTGAGGTGTTAGATAACTTCGCCCCTATGCAGCCCGCGAAGAATCCCGCGTTAAAGACCGAAACCGACATTCAGATGAAAACCGACCTCTTCGACTTCGAGCTTCCGCGCGCGCTGATCGCGCAGCATCCTGCCGCGCCGCGCCATGCCGCGCGCCTGCTGTCGGTGGGCGAGGCCCTGGGCGATCACGTGATGATGGATTTGCCCGGTCTGCTGGAGCCGGGCGATATCCTGGTCTTCAACGACACCCGGGTCATTCCCGCGCGTCTGACCGGTCGGCGCGGCATGGCCAAGATCGAGGTCACGCTGCACAAGAGCGACGGTGGCGACGTATTGCAGTCCAGTGAGAACCTGGACGCCCGCGCCCCGGCCCAGTGGAAAGTCTTTGCCCGCCCCGCACGCAAGCTGAGGGTCGGCGAGCGGGTCGATTTCGCCGAGGACTTCTCCGCTGAGGTCATGGCTAAGGGCGAGGCCGGAGAGGTCACGCTGAAATTCAGCGCCGAAGGAACAGACCTGCTGGAGCGTTTGAACCGCCATGGCATCATGCCCCTGCCCCCTTACATTCAGCGTGAGGCCAAAGGCGACGCGCACGACAATTCCGACTACCAGACCATCTTCGCCACCCATGACGGCGCCGTGGCGGCACCGACCGCAAGCCTGCACTATACACCGGAACTGCTGGCCGCCATCGATGCACGGGGCCTGAAGCGCACCACCCTGACCCTGCATGTGGGGGCAGGCACCTTCCTACCGGTCAAGGTCGAGGATACCCGGGACCACAAGATGCACAGCGAGACCGGAATCATCTCCGCCGAGACTGCCGGGATCATCAACGCCGCCAAAGCCGCAGGCGGGCGCGTGGTCGCGGTCGGAACAACGGCCCTCAGATTGCTGGAGAGCGCCGCGGCGGAAGACGGAACGCTGCAGCCCTATGCCGCCGATACGGATATCTTCATCACGCCGGGCTATCGCTTTAAATTGGTCGATCTGATGCTGACCAACTTTCATCTGCCACGCTCGACCCTCTTTATGTTGGTCAGCGCCTTTGCCGGGCTGGAGCGGATGCAATCGGCCTATGCCCATGCCAAGGCTGAGGGCTATCGCTTTTACTCCTATGGCGACTGCAGCCTGCTGCAACGCGCCGATCGATAAGAGACAACGCAGACTGTTATGACAGACGAAGCTCTTAAGTACGAAGTTCTCGCCACCGACGGCGCCGCCCGGCGTGGCCGCCTGCACACCGCGCATGGAACCGCCGAAACCCCGGCCTTCATGACCGTGGGCACCGCCGGCACCGTCAAAGGCCTGCTGCCGGAGAACGTGGCGGAGACCGGCGGCGAGATTGTGCTGGGCAACACCTACCACCTGATGCTGCGCCCCACCGCCGAGCGGATCGCGGAGCTGGGTGGCCTGCATAAATTCATGAACTGGAACAAGCCGATCCTGACCGATTCCGGCGGCTATCAGGTCATGTCGCTCTCGGAACTGCGTAAAATTACCGAAGACGGCGTCGCCTTCCGCTCGCACCTGGACGGCAGCCGCCATAACCTGACGCCAGAGCGCGCCATGGAGATCCAGCAGCTGCTGGATTCCAACATCACCATGGTGCTGGACGAATGCACCCCCTATCCGGCTGAGCCCGATGTCGCGGCGGACTCCATGCGCCGCTCCATGCGCTGGGCCCAGCGCTGCAGGGATGCCTTCGTCAAGCGCCCGGGCTACGGCCTCTTCGGCATCGTGCAGGGTTCGGTCTATCCCGAACTGCGCCAGGAGTCGGCGGAAGCTCTTCAGGAGATCGGTTTTGACGGTTACGCGGTCGGCGGTCTCGCGGTCGGCGAAGGTCAGGAGGTTATGTTCAACGTCCTGGACGCCACCATGCCGCATCTGACCCGGGAACGGCCGCGCTATCTGATGGGCGTCGGTAAGCCTTCCGACATTGTCGGCGCGGTGCAGCGCGGCATCGACATGTTCGACTGTGTCTTGCCTACCCGTTCGGGACGCACCGGCCAGGGCTTTACGCGGCGTGGCGCCATCAACATCCGCAACGCCCGGCATCAGACCGATCCCCGCCCCATCGATCCGGACTGCAGCTGCAAGACCTGCACCTCCTACAGCCGCGCCTACGTCAATCATCTGGTCAAGGCCAACGAGATGCTGGGTCCGATCCTTTTGACCATCCATAATCTGCACTATTATCAGGAGCTGATGGCGGGCCTGCGCGACGCAATCGAAAAAGGCCAGCTGGACGACTTCGTCAGCGGCTTTCACCGCCAGCAGGCGGAGGGCGACCTGCCGCCGCTCTAACAAGGTTTCCAAGATGCCGCAGCCTGATCCCAAAGACGCCATCCGAGACCAGGCGCTGGCGCTCGGCTTCGATGTGGTCGGCTTTGCGCCCGCGGCCCTGGGGTCGCAGACCAGAGAGAACCTGAGCAACTATCTCAGTCAGGGTCACCATGGCGACATGGGCTGGATGGCGGAAACCGAGGCGCGCCGCGCCGATCCCAATGTGCTTTGGCCCGAGGCCAGATCGGTCATCGTCGTGGCGCTCAATTACGGTCCGGCGCAGGACCCGCTCGAACTGCTTGAACACAAAGAGCGCGGCAACGTTTCCGTCTATGCGCGCAACAAGGACTACCACGACATTCTGAAAAAGCGGGTGAAGGCAATTGCCCGCTGGCTGCATCAGGAATACGACGCCGGGGTGAAGGTTTTTGTCGATACTGCGCCCGTGATGGAAAAGCCCCTAGCGGCACGGGCGGGGATCGGCTGGCAGGGCAAGCACACGAACCTCGTGTCCCGCGACGCAGGCTCCTGGTTTTTCCTGGCCGAGGTCTTCACCACACTCGAACTCTCCCCCGATGAGGCGGAGGTCGACCACTGCGGCTCATGCCGCCGCTGTCTCGAAGTCTGCCCGACCAATGCCTTCCCCGCGCCCTACCGGATCGATGCGCGGCGCTGCATCTCCTACCTCACCATCGAGCACAAAGGCCACATCGCGCAGGAGTTCCGCAAGCCCATGGGCAACCGGATCTACGGCTGCGACGACTGCCTTGCGGTCTGTCCCTGGAACAAGTTCGCCGAACCCACCGGGGAAGAAGCTTTTCTGCCGCGCGCCGAACTCACCGCCCCTCGCCTGCGCGATCTGGCCCTGCTGGACGATGCCGCCTTCCGCCAGGTCTTCTCCGGATCGCCGGTCAAGCGTGTCGGGCGGGATCGCTTTGTCCGCAATGTCCTGATCGCCATCGGCAACAGCGCCGCCGCCGATCTGCATCTCGAAGTGGTCAAAGGTCTTTTGGACGACGGATCGCCCCTGGTCCGCGCCATGGCGGTCTGGGCACTGCAACAGCTTGCCAGTGGGGAGGATGTCTCGAGACTCCGTGACGAATATGCCGCACAGGAAAGTGATGCAGGTGTTCTGGCAGAATGGAACCCGGAAAACTAGACAAGCTTGGTTCTCATAACCATCTAGGGTTACTCTGTAAAACGCGCGCGCACATCTGTCAGTGGATTGAAGTTCTCTATGATCAAGTTACGCCGGACCGTCACCCAAACCGCAGCGGCGGTTGTCGTTGTCATCGGCGGCACGGCATCGGCCGGTGCCCTGGAACTCTCCCTGCCGATCTCCTGCAAAATAGGCGTAAACTGCTTCATTCAGCAGTATGTCGACCTTGATGCAAGTTCCGCTGCCGTTGACTACAGCTGCGGCAGTACAACCTACGACGGACACAAGGGTACGGACTTTCGGATCAAGACCCTGGTGGACGTGGCACGCGGAGTTCCCGTGATTGCCTCGGCGCCGGGGAAGGTCACAGCCCTGCGGGATGGTACGCCGGACCGCCTGGTAAAAAGCGAGGCGGACCGTGCCGCGGTAAAAGACAAAGAATGTGGCAACGGCGTCGTGATCACCCATGACGACGGATGGCAAACCCAATATTGCCACCTGCTCGAAGGCTCCATCAACGTGGAAGAAGGTGCGGATGTTGAGCGCGGCGACCAACTTGGACTGGTAGGTTATTCCGGCAGCGCCGCCTTCCCACACGTCCACCTCTCGGTCCGCAAAGCTGGAAAGACCATCGATCCCTTCAGGGGCCTTGAAGGCGGCCCTGCCTGTGGTGTTGGAAAGGCGCCATTGTGGACCCCAGCAGTTCTTGAGAAAATGGATCGACCCGCGTCTCAGCTCCTCGACATCGGCTTTTCCGATGGCCCCGTCAAACTGGGCGATCTTGAGCGGGGAACGGCGCAGGGCTTCATGCCCCAGCCGACGTCAAAGGCGCTGGTGTCCTGGGGCTGGGCGATCAACCTGAAAAAGGGCGATGAAGTCATCTCGACGCTGGTCAGCCCCCTGGGCGAACTGGCACGGAACTCCGTGGTACTCGACAAAAACAAGGCACAATATCTGCTGTTCGCAGGAAAAAGGCGTCCGGCAGGCGGATGGCCCCAGGGTAATTATCACGCCGTCTTCACAGTGCTGCGCAACGGGAAAGCTGTCCTCAAGTCCGAAGCACCGGTCGACCTTCGCTGACCGCTGCAGGCAACCGTCCCCGAGAAGGGCCGATCCTCACGCGAAGGAAATCAGATCCCACTTGTTACCGTAAAGGTCTCGAAAGACCGCCACGGTGCCGTAGGTTTCTTCCCGTGGGGTCTCCAGGAATACGACGCCATTGGCAAGCATCCGCTCATAGTCGCGGTAAAAATCGTCGGTCTGCAACAGCAGAGAGACCCGTCCGCCGGTTTGATTGCCAACCCGGCTCGCCTGGGCATCGCCATCGGCCTTTGCCAGGAGAATGCGCGTTTCACTTGATTCCGGTGGCGCGACAAGCACCCAACGCTTATCCCGTGAGAGCAGCGTATCTTCCACAAGCGTAAAGCCGACCTGATTGCAGTAAAACGCAATCGCCTCGTCGTATTCGTCGACCACGAGGGTGACCGCGGAGATATGCTGTTTCATGACGTGACCCGATCTTCGGGTTTTACTGGACCAGAGATTGTTTCGGTGTCGCAGGGTCAGCCGGCCCCGCTGGATCTGCGGGATAGCAGAGGAAAGTGGCGCGGACCGGTTGAATCAGGGGGCACTTGGTCCAGAGCACGTCGTCGTCCTGAAAAAAGAGCTTACCGGACGGACAGTCTTCACGGGCGTATTCAAGCACCTGCGCGGGCTCGTTAATCTGACTGCTGTAGCAGTAGGAGAGAACGGCGGGCGTTTGCCCACCTCTGTTTTCCTGCGCCACTTTTTCTATCACTGCCGAAGGCGCTTCAGTTTTGATGGGTTGCACCGTGCAGGCCGCAATGCCAATGCCGGAGAGCACCACCAGGAGGATTCGACAAAAGAAACGGCCGGCTATCAAGCCTTCACTCTCCGCGAAATGGGATCAAGATGAAGCGGCCCGCTGTAGCACGAACAGACCGTCATGTTCATCAGTAGAGTGAGATCTCGACAGCACGGTTACCGGCTTCACGAACGCCGTCGCCGGTCGGAACCAGCGGAGCCGATTCACCTAAAGCATCTTCTTCGCTGATGCGATCAAGCGACACATCGGATTCCAGAAAAGCTGCCGTCACGGCGTCGAGGCGCCGGCGCGAAAGCGCCAGATTGTAGGCACTTGATCCGGTGCTGTCGGCATGCGCCGTCAGACGTACGGAAAGCCCCTCGTCATCCTTCACCGCCCTGACGACCTGCGCCAGGGTATCACTGCCAACTGCGGTCGGGTTGCTGCTGTCGAACTGGAAGTAAACGATAAAAGACGCCGCCTCAGGCTCTGGCGCTTTGGCCGGGGCCGGGATCGCAGCTTCCTGGGTGTAATTGACCAGCGTCAGGTCATGAGTTGCAGCGGCCTCGACTTTTGCCATTGCAGTCTCGAATTCACCTTTGCAGGACCCTTCGTTTTCATTGTCGGCGCGGCGGACCGTCCTGTTTGCTTCGGTCGCTTCGATCCAGCAATCGTAACTGACCTGTGCGTCCGCTGCGGCGCGCGGCGCCATTGTCATGCCGCCCCGTTCAAAAGCAATGCGCATGCGATCCAGCGCGTCCTGGAACATTGGCATCTGCTCGTCTGTCAGATCCCGGTCTGCAACCGCATCCGGTTGTACTGCAGAACGGCGCGCCGCTGTGCGTGCCTTGTGATTAAAGTGCTCCGCATCGGTGAGGTCGAAAGCTCCGTCGCGTTCGTCTGCAAGCTTGCTGTAGCCGCGGTAAAGTGCGTTACCAAACGCGGTCCCGTTCGCACCGAGCTCTTCGGCACTGTCCGTATCAAACCAACCGCTGAAGATTCCATCGAGAGGTCCTGCAGATGCCGGCGAGGCTGCCAACAAAGCAACACAGGTGCCCAATACTAAAGACTTCGTTTTCATTCCGATCCCCACTTTTTGAGCCCGACTTCGCCACAGCGGTTTCCGCCGCTCGGGAAAAGGCCCTTCTCTCGATTAGAATCCAATACAACAAACACGCGGTATTCCTGCAGCGGTATAGCGATTTTTTACGATTCGAGCAAGCTGCAGTTTACCATCCAGCGGGTTATAATCCTATCCGCACAGCCTTAAGACATCCTTTCCAGACTTCTCTAACGCAATCGGACAAACCCTTGATCTAACGAAGCAGTTGCGAATGTCCACGAAACCGATTCTTCTCAAAGTCACAGCCCCACCGATGCTTTGAGCATCAAAGCCGCAACCTATCCAAACACTCTCACAAATAGAACGCCCAACACTGAGTTGGCCTCGTCACATCATCCTCTTTACGCGTCTCACGCGTAATTCATTAAATAGTTAATCCAAATTAAGACCTATGCCCCAAAATTAACATGCGACAAAACTCAAATACTTCATAAATGCTGTCTATTCTATTGCCGTGCCCGAATTTTATGTTTCTACTATGCATCGGATGGTTCCAACTGATGCTGTCAGGATGACGGAAACCGGGGCGGTTAGTTGGGAAAAGGTAGTTTTATCGTGTATCGGCGCCGTGTGAATCTCTTTTTGGCAGCAACTGTCTGTGCAGGTATGGGCTTTGCTTCCCTCGCTGCGACAGCGCAGCCGACACAGACCAGCATGAATTTCACAGTCCCCAAACCGCACGCAACAGAAGCGTCCGGCCAGCAGGCATCTGACAGCATGCCGCAAGACATGGTGGTGGATGCGGCGGAGTACCCCTGGAGCGCCGTGGGACGCCTGAACACTGGCGGTCGCGGATATTGCACCGGCATTCTGGTCGACGAAAATCATGTCCTGACCGATGCCCACTGCCTGTTTTACCGGACCGAAGGCCGCTGGTGGCAGCCTAATGAACTGCATTTCGTCGCCGGCTACCAACGCGACACCAACGTCACCCACTCCAAGGTCAAGAGTTACGAGCTCGCACCTGGATACCGCGCGAATGGCGGTGCCAGCCTTTCCAGCATCATCAACAACTGGGCGCTTGTCAGACTCGAGAAACCCCTGGGCCGTCAGGCCGGCTGGCTTGGGCTGAAAAACCTGGACAAGAGGTTGGTCCGGCGTCTCAAAAACGGTCAGGGCGCGTTTATTCAGGCCGGCTATCGCCGCGACGCCGAACATGCAATCACCGTCGGCTTCGATTGTCACGCTGACGGATTTTTCGACGCCCAGAGCCGTATCGGCAACCGTTGCCAGCTCAAACCCGGTCGTGCTGACCTTCCCTTCCTGGTCTACATGGATGGCAAGTTCAATGTGGTGGCCAATCGTGTGCTCGCCTCGCTGGCCGAACGCACGCCGCAGTCCGGCTCTCTCTCCAATCCGCGGTTCCGCGCGAAAATGGGCAAGGGCGATAGTCAGGCCCCTAAATCCGGCGCAGCCGCATCGCCTGTTCCGGAGAAAACCATCTCGAACCTGCTCGAGAGCCTGGGCTATGCCGAAGGCGAAGCTGCAGGACCTAAGGATCAGGCTCGCGAAGCCGCCATCAAATCCTTTGAGAGCTCCAATGGCCTGCCGGTAACCGGTGAAGCCACGATCCCTCTTCTGGGCGAGATCATCGACGCTTCCAACTAACTCTGCCCGAGCCACCTCTCATCGTTCGCCTACCACTGGTATTTTACCATCACCTGCTGATGCCGACGATCGATTACGCAGAAGTCTTACATCAGCAAAAAAACACAATAGCGCACTGATTTTATTTAATAGTTCAATCGCTCTTTCCCTGCGGGAGACCGGTTTTACCAGTCTAATTTGAACTCTCACGCGCAAACCAGCGACTAAGGATCATTGCACCGCATTCACCGGTGCTTTTACACCTTTGGAAGCTGGAGACGCACCATGGCGGGTTGTTTCAAGGTTCGCAGTTGGAGGCTCAGGCGAGCGCCGGCGCAATCATACTGGGGAAAAACATACCGCGTCTCCGCCCTACTTTCCGGCCTGCTGATGGCATCTGGCTTAGCCTTTGGCGATTCTGCACTTGCGGACACACCGAACAGGGCTGCGACCGCTGCACAGCTTACGGCTCTGAACGCCAAAGACACGACAGGTGCAAACACCAGCACCACGACCGCGACCTCCCCGATTGCAAAGCCTGTCGCGCCTGCCCCCTTGCCCGACTCTGTGGTCGTAGATGCCGCAGAGTATCCCTGGAGTGCCATTGGGCGCCTGAACACCGGTGGGCGCGGATACTGCACCGGTATCCTGGTCGACGCGCATCATGTGCTGACAGATGCACACTGCCTCTTTTACCGAACCGAAGGTCGCTGGTGGCAAGCAAAGGAACTGCACTTCGTCGCGGGTTATCAACGTGACAGCAACATCGTTCATTCACGGGTCGCGCATTACGAACTGGCACCGGGCTATCGGGCCCATGGCGGTGTCAGTCTTGCAAGTATCTTGAACAACTGGGCTCTGGTGAAGCTCGAGAAACCCCTGGGTACCCAGGTTGGATGGCTCGGCCTGAAAAACCTGGACAAGAAACTCGTACAGCGGTTGAAGAAGGGTCAAGGTGCCCTGTTGCAGGCCGGTTATCGGCGTGACGCGCAACACGCCATCACCCTGGGCCTGGATTGCGGTCCCAAGGGCTTCTTTTCAGCCGAGAACCGGATCGGTCATCGTTGCCAGCTCAAACCCGGCCGTGCCGATCTGCCATTTCTTGTCTATATGGACGGCAGGTTCAATCTGGTCGCCAATCATGTGATTTCCTCGATCACACGACAGCCGCCGCGCAAGGGTTCGCTCTCAAGTGCGCGTTTCCGGGCCAAACTGAAACGCGGTGAGAGCCGCGCACCAAAAACCAACGCTGTGGCGTCCTCGGTTCCCAGAAGCACAATCTCTGACCTGCTGGTAACACTCGGGCACGCAAATAGAGACCAAAGTGCCGAGACAGAAGCCCGCAAAGCCGCGATCCAATCATTTGAAAGCGCAGAGGGCATGCCGGTGACAGGTGAAGCGTCATTGGCACTGCTGGGCAAAATCATCGAAACGACCTACTGAGTCTATAAACGCCTCAGGTTTAAAGGCAGCATCCCTTCCTGACCCCGCCTTCGTTCATCTGCCCTCCCCCAATTCGCGCAAAACCCTGAGCACGCAGCCTATCTCTCCTGTCACCTTCACTCAACGGCGAGCCGCCTGCTCTCCCTGACCGGCTCAAGAAGTTTTATTTTTCTACCCAGGAAGGATTTGCCGTACAATGGAACAACAGCGGGCCGCAACGGTCCGCCGGGCCGCGGTGAAAACAGACGAAAAACTCCAACACAAGCCATCACCGCAAGGTCTGAGAAAAGGAAACGACCTGATTCGCGGCGCACTTCCATTTGGAGCTGCGCCGCGCTGAGATCTTCATTGGGAGGGGACAATGAAAAAGATCATCGTATTGTCGGATGGCACCGGGAATGGCGCTGCCAAGAGAAACAAAACCAACGTCTGGAGACTCTACAGAGCACTTGATCTTCAGGCTAAAGATCAGATCGCGATGTATGACGACGGTGTCGGCTCGCAGGAGTTCCTGCCACTCAAAATTCTCGGGGGCGCCTTTGGGTTCGGGCTGCGGCGCAACGTCCTCGAACTCTACAAATTCGTCTGCCGGAATTATAAAGACAACGACAAGATATACCTTTTCGGCTTCAGCCGCGGCGCCTTCACGGTTCGTCTTCTTGCCGGCTTGATCACAACACAGGGCCTGTGCCAGTCGGCGCAAAACGAGGCGGAGCTGGACGAGGAGGTCAACAAGAACTACCGGGCCTATCGCGCCAGGTTTGGTGGCAGCCCTCTCTACCATGCGTACCTGTGGCTCAGGGGTCACCGGAACGCCGAGTCACAAGACAGCCAACCCAAGGTCAAAATTGAATTCATCGGGGTTTGGGATACGGTGGATGCCTACGGCTTGCCCATCGATGAACTTGCCACTCTCTGGCACTGGTGCATCTTTCCGATCAAGTTCAAGACCAGGAACCTCTCCACGGATGTGGTGCGGGCCTGCCACGCCCTGTCCGTCGACGATGAACGCCTCACCTTCCACCCGGTCCTTTGGGACGAGAGCGGCGAAACAGAAAACCCCAAGAGAATCGAGCAGGTCTGGTTCTCCGGCGTTCACTCCGATGTCGGCGGCGGCTATCCCATGAACGAACTGTCTCTGGTTCCACTTGACTGGATGTTGCAAAAAATCGAACGGCTACCGACACCGCTCAAGATGATTGACGAGGCGCGGAAGGAATACAGTCAGCAGGCTGACTGGCACGGAAAGCAGCACGACTCACGCTCTGGCCTCGGCGCGTACTACCGTTACAGCCCCCGCAATATTGCAAAGCTGTGCGACGATAAGATCAACAACGTTAAAATCGCTAAACCGCAGATCCACAGCGGGGTTCTTGAACGGATCAAGGAGAACACGGTTCCCTATGCGCCGACCGGTTTGTCGGCTGACTATGAAGTTGCCTATAGCGGTGACCCCAAGGACTGGGTGTACGAGGAAGGCAAGGAGTCCGAAGAAAGAGATTCCTCTCTTGTCTACGCACGGGACAGAATATTTCTGCGCAAGGGCCTATACCTCGGCCTGCTTTCGGCAAGTATCGTTCTCTTCGCCTCGCGCTTTGTATTCCCGTGGTCACCTTCGGCGAGCTGCGTCGACAGTGCCTGTTACGTCGAACCGGTTCTGACATTTTTGCGCGATAAGCTTCCGGATTTCGCCAGTGGCTGGATCGACACGCTCAGTCAAAACCCTGGGCTGATGTGGGGTTTACTCGGCGCTTTCCTGTTTTTTTTCTACTGGAAGAAACGCCTCTCACAATCAACCCAGGAACAGGCTGCAAACGCCTGGTCCGATCTTAAGGCAAAGGGTGACAATCAGACCAACTATCAGCGCGAAACCGGACGCGAAACATTTTTGTCCGGGATGAGAAGCTTCACCGACAAATATCACAAAGCCATCATCAAACCGGCCATCGTCCTGGTACTCGTGGTCGCAACCCTGCTTTGGGCAACAGACGGCTCCCTTCCGGGGATGTGAAGCGGTCTGTGCGAAAGCTTGAAGCATGAGACAGCCAGGCCGCGGCTTCGACCAGGTCTCACCGAGAGGGTGAGTGGCAAAGAGGCCTCATACCCCAGCGACTTGTCTTGGAGTATGAGGCCTAAATTCTGTGTAAACGGGATCTGATCGGGAAAGTTAAGCGTGCGTGATATAGCAAAGGGCGTGAACGTCGCCCAGCCGCTCTCCGCTCAAGGGCAATGCAATCACGCGATAACTGACATTGCCCAGGGACGTCGGAAAGACTTCGATGTCCTGGATCGGTCGACCCGCTCTGGCCACTTCCCGTCCCACCGTCATGATCCATTCCGTGACCATAGGAGTATATTCGATCAGGACTTCGCCCTGGGCTGAGGCTTGCTCACGTGCAGTCCGCATCACCTCGGCAAAAGAGCGTTCAACCGTCGCATGGTCACTGATGTCGTTGCAATTGATCATGAGTGAGTTCGGCCAATGCTGGGCAATTTCACTCGGGTCAATGTCGATCACTGAAGGAACCTGACGACCGCGGCGCAATTCGTCCCAGTAGGACGCAACGTCTCGCGGCTTGTTATGCGCAGCCCGCTGCTGGGCTTCGGCCAGTTTCTTTTGCTGCTCTTGCGCGGCTCTGCGGCGCTCGAGTGGCGTCATCCCGCCCTGGACCAGGCTCTTTCTTTTTGTGCCCGCAGGTGCGGCAGGCGCCGGCTGAAATTCGTCCATGTTGGGAACGACCACGTCACGCTCTGCAGGTGCAGGCCGTTCTACCCCGGCAAGAGGATGCGGAATGCTCTGAGGTGCATCAGCTGGACCGACGACCGGCGTCCCATTCTCATGAGGACGCGGAGGCTCAGCATTCACATCCTGCGCGCCGGGGGTCTGCAAAGGTTGTTTTTGAGCTTCGGCGCGTTCTGCCGCCAAGCGCCGAAGTTCCTGTTGCCGGGCATGAAGCGCGTCATCCTGGCTCGGAGCTGCCGGCGCGGGCGCAGAAGAGGCCGCCTCCTCTGGCACTGTCGCCGGATCATTGGAAAATGCAGCTTCAACGCGGGCCGTCAATTCCTGAGCGCCCTTCACAGGTGCGTCAGGTTTCGGTCCACCCATATCTTCCGGGGTCGCCACACGCACCGGCGCGCGGCGCCGAATCATGCCGCTGGTCAGCGACCCGGTGGGCCGTGCATCGCCACCGGTGTCTTGCTGAAGCAGTTCCTCATTCATTGAATTCATGCCGCCGAGAACTCCCACCCGTCTTGCGCGAAGCATCGTTCGATCAAGACCTGCTTTACCTTGAACCCTGTATCCACTGCCGCACGTCTTCCAGCCCGCAGGGCGTGAAGGCCGGCGGAGCGCTTACCCCCGGTAAACATCGTTCACCATTGCCGCAAACTCGGAACCACCGCAGTCCTTGGCAACCTCATTGATATGATTATCGAAAGCCTCAACCAAAAACTCCTGGGCGCTTTGATTGAGGTGCGCTGCGGCAAGCTTCAGCATCAGGTGACGCTTTTCATCAAGACGCAGAGACATCTTGACGCGCCCGTGGTCATCCAGCTTCGGATGGGAATTGAGAGCCCGGGCCTGTCTTGCCGCCACTTTCTGACGTTGCTGGGCCGCCCGCGCGATAATACTGGATACAATCGGCGCCGGCTCCGCTTCTTCCTCGGTCGTCCGCTTTGCAACCTTCTCCGTTGAAAAGCTCGACTTCAGGATCGCAACCTGCTCCCGCAGCGTTTTCTGATCCCGCTCCAGAAATTCGGGATTGGAGTACTCGTGATCAGACTCGTCATCGTCCATGGGCGGTGCTGTTCCCGAAGGAATGGCAGCGCCTTTAGGCGTCAGGAGCGAAGACGTAAGCGAGGCCGCTTTCGTTGTCATAACCAATACCTTTGTTACACACCGACGTTGAAGGCTTGTTTCTGCCCCTGCGCATTCGTGCTCGACGGCATAATCGTCTTCCGCTGCCCCGTCCCCATGCGTCCGTCGATGTATTCCCAAAGCTTGACGATCTCGTTCGCGGAACGGGTCGCCTTTGGAATCTCCATGACTGTCCGCCCGTCGATCATGGACGCGGCGAAGTCTGTCCGGTGATGAATAATTGATGGTGCAACCGTGCCATGCTGCGACAGCGCAAACGCTGCCTCTGTGGTCAGGCGCGCCCGCGGGGTCGCACCATTGATCACGAACACCAGCGGCTTGCCGAGATTTTCCACCAGCTCGACCGTTGCGCCGGCGGCACGCAGGTCATGCGGACTCGGCCGGGTCGGAATGAGAATAAGATCGGAAACATTGACCACATCCGCAATTGTCTCCGTGATCGCCGGCGGTGTATCGATCACCAGCAACTTGATCCCCGCGTCGCGCATGCGCTCAACATCCTGCGCCAGTCGCGACACATAGGTGCTCACGAAAACCGGCGTATCGGACTGGCGCTCGTTCCACCAATCCGCCAAGCTGCCCTGAGGATCAGTGTCGACCAGAGCCACTGGTCCGGCGCCACTCCTTTCGGCCTGCACGGCAAGGTGACCAGACAAGGTCGTCTTGCCAGACCCACCTTTCTGGGAGGAAACTGCCAACACCCGCATTGATATCACGCTCCTTTTCCGCGCGGACCCCGAAAGATCCGCTGGCATGCTTCAGCGCAAAACGTTCACAACGCCGCCCTGAAGCACCTGATTCCGCCGAATTTCGCCGATGTAACGCCCCACAACCTACTGGTTCACTGCGTCACACTCGGGTTACCCTCGGATATTAGAACTGAGCTCTTAAGAAGGCGTTACTATTCAAACGCGTAGAGCTAATAACCGGCCCCAGGCTTGAGTACAATTTTAGTTACCCGATACATATATTTTCTATTTATTGTATTTTTCGTCAATATATTTAAATTGATCTATTTTTGAGAGAATACATTGATCAAAGTATAGATAAATTTTTGCCGTTACCCTCAAATACGCAATATATACTTGCCGGGAACCCTGAAAGCCTTCAGTTTCGGGGGCGCGAATATCTCGAATCCACACTGAAAGCGATTAAATGGCGACCGATACGGCAATCACCGCAGTTGAAGCGAAACTCTTTGCCATTCCTCTGGCTGAAATCCTCACTGACGCCAAACACGGCGATCACAGTCACTTCGATCTCGTCACGGTCACCCTCACTCTTGCGAGCGGCCTTCAGGGCACGGGCTACACCTACACCGGCGGTCGCGGCGGACAGGCGATCCTGGCGATGATCGAGCATGATCTAGGGCCGCAGGTTATCGGCAGGGATGCCAATCAGATCGAAGAGATATTCGACCACATGGAGACCTATATCCATTACGTCGGTCGCGGTGGCATTGCCTCCTTTGCAATATCAGCAATCGACATCGCGCTGTGGGATTTGTGTGGCAAAACGAAAAGTCTGCCGCTGTCCGTAATGGCAGGCGACGCCGATAAAAGCTGCAAGGCCTATTGCGGCGGCATTGACCTCGGATTTGATCAGGAAAAGCTGCTTTCCAGCGTTCAAGGCTACCTCGACCGCGGCTTCAATGCGGTGAAAATCAAGGTCGGACGTGAGGATTTCTCTGAGGATCTGGCCAGGGTTGAGGCCGTGCGCACGCTGATCGGCCCGGAGACGAGCTTTATGGTCGACGCCAACTACTCCATGACTGTCGAACAGGCCATCACCGCCGCGAAAGCCTTCCAGGCCTTTGATATCCTGTGGTTTGAGGAGCCCATCGTCCCGGACAATTACCTAGGCTACGCGCAGATCGCCGACGCAACCGGCATGCCGCTCGCTATGGGGGAGAACCTGCACACGCTCTATGAATTCGAATTCGCTTTCGCACAGTCCAAACTCTCCTACATCCAGCCCGATGCTTCGAATTGCGGCGGTATCACCGGCTGGCTGCGCGTCGCGGATCTGGCGGAAAAGCAGGGAATACCGGTCTGCAGCCACGGCATGCAGGAGCTTCACGTCAGTCTCCTGGCGGGCCGGAAGAATGCGGGCTGGCTGGAGGTCCACAGCTTTCCTATCGACCAATACACCACGCGTCCTCTCGTGGTGGAAAACAGCCGCGCCGTCGCCCCTGAGACACCGGGAACAGGTGTGACCTTCAATTGGGAAAAGCTGGCGCCCCATCTCTGGTCACGCTAGACCGGAACTCAGCTCCATCGAAGCGAACCGTGTCGGTGAATGGCCAGGCCTTTTCTGGCGTGGCCTCCGAGGTCATTTGAGTCTGGGGATCTGGCGGTTAAGGAGGGTCAACTCCCCAGTCAGATGACTCCCGAACGAGCGCACAAACCCAGATGGCAAACAGACTCAACTAGAGATTGACATCCATAAATAGAAACAGGAAACATACTAATCTTCTTAAACGGGTCACATGCGTGACTAGGTTCAGAAACAATCCCATAGGAGATTCCATGTTTGCGCGCGCATTTTTGTCTGTTTTTCTTCTGCTGATTCTATCTGCCTGCGCAAGCAATCCCTATAAAATCGACAAGGATCAGGTTGAGAACGTTTCGAGCATCAAGGGCTATTCTGAGCGCGACGGTCTCTTCACCTGGCTGAGCGCCCGCATCGAATCCATAGACGGCAAGAGCGTGAGCTACATTCTCAAGAGTGAGACCGATTACGAAATTCCGGTCACGCCGGAGATGCACAAATTCCTGGTGCTGACGGAGTTTAACAAGAGTTTTGGCGGCGCCTGCCCTTGTGTGACCTTTACTGAGCTGGTTGCCCCGATTGAGCCAAACAGCAGCTACGGTTTGAAGGCCCGTGTCGACGGTGCCGGCGTTGAAGTCTGGATCGAGAATCTCGCGGACTCGACAGCCATTACCGAAGTGGTCAAAACACGCTACGCTCCCAGCCAGCGGAACAATTACGTTCCGATCATCATTTACTGACTTGCTGCGAGAGGTCGCCCGGCAGTAGGCCTGGATGCAGACTGGGTTGAACCGCCGGGCCCTTTATACCTCGGGGAGGCTCTGATCCATCTGGCGGGCCGGCTGGTCACAGCAGGTCCCCACAATCTTGCCGGGGACACCGACCACGGTGCAGCGCGGCGGAACATTGATCAGGACCACGGAGGCTGCTCCGACCTTGGCGCATTCGCCAATCTCGATGTTGCCGAGGATCTTGGCGCCGGCACAAATCAGCGCTCCACGACGGACCTTTGGATGGCGGTCGCCGCTATCCTTGCCGGTGCCGCCCAGCGTCACGTTCTGAAGCAGCGAGACGTCGTCCTCGATCACGGTGGTTTCCCCGATCACAACGCCGGTCCCGTGATCAATCATGATGCCGCGGCCGATCTGCGCCGCCGGATGAATATCCAGGCCGAAAACCTCGGAAATCCGGTTTTGCAGGAACAGAGCCATCGGCCGCCGGTCGTTTTTCCAGAGCCAATGACCAAGCCGGTAGCACTGCAGCGCATGGAAGCCTTTGAAGTAAAGCAAGGGCTCCAGATGACTGGTGCAGGCCGGATCCCGGTCGAGAACCGCCATGATATCGGCCCGAATTGCCGCGCCGATGTCTGAATCCGACGCGAAAGCCTCATCAAAAACCTGTCGCAGCAGCATCGGCGGCATCTCAGTGCTTCCCAGCTTCTGCGCCAGATGGAAACTCAGGGCCTGCTCCAGGCGCTCGTGGTTCAGCAGCGTGGAGTGAAGATATCCCGCGAGAGCCGGCTCCTTGGAAACCATCTCGATCGCTTCTTCACGGATATGCGCCCAGACGGGGTCGCAGGTAGCAAACCTCTCAGCCGTACGTGACATCGATGTTTCCTCTTTTGCGTGCTGCTTAACTCTGACTTGGTCTCGACGAGATCAATATCAGTATTTAAATTCAATATACTAGACATATCTCTTCATACTCTGAAGTCAGAAATGAATCCACATGCCAGCCACACCGCTAGACGGTGATCTCGTGATAACGTAAGAACTTCAGTTCCTAAGTCCAATAAAAAACGCTGATGACACGAGTGACCCGCCTCGCATCAGCCGCATTCCCCAGGCGGGCCAGGTCCTGTAAATCAGCAGCCGAGAGGGAAACATGGCCAAAGAGATTATCAAGAGTCTATCGGAGCTGCAGTCTCATTACGGTCCGCCCGGTGATCTGGCCGTGGACAAAGAAATGACCGCGCTCGACGAGCATTGCCGCCGTTTCATTGAAATCTCCCCTTTTATCGTGATTGCGACCGCGGCGGCGGACGGTTCGGCCGACGCCTCGCCCCGCGGTGATGCACCGGGGTTTGTTCAGATCCTTGATGACAAGCATTTGCTGATACCCGACCGGGCCGGCAACAATCGGCTCGATAGTCTGAAGAACCTTGTCGAAAATCCCAACATCGGCCTGTTGTTCTTCGTACCGGGGATGAACGAAACGCTCAGACTCAATGGCACCGCTCTGCTCACGACCGACCCTGAACTGCTGGCTCCAATGACTGTGAACCGGAAAACGCCCCACACCGCCTTGCTGGTGACCGTCGATCAGGTCTTTCTGCAGTGTGCCAAGGCGCTGATCCGCTCGAAACTCTGGGCAGCGAAGAGCCAGATCAACCGCAAAAGCTTTCCGTCTCTGGGAAAAATTCTGTCCGACCAGGTGGACGGCATCAGCCAAAGCGAAGCCGATCATGTGATCGAAGAGTCGCAGCGGATCCGGATGTACTAGTCAGAAGCAGGTCTAGGGCTCCTGATCCTCCAGCTCTGCCGGGAAAGCAGTCGCCGGAACCGAGGCGCACCGGACCATGGCAGCGCGCCACCGGCAAAGCCCCGGAAAGTCTTCCAGCATTGCCGCGCCAGTTGGCGCCAGTTGCAGGTAGGTAAGCATAGGCAAAGCCCAGAGATCCGCCAGGGTCAGATCGCGCCCCAAAAGGTACGGCCCTCCAACAAAGCTCTCCAACACACTCAGAACCCTACGGCCCTCTGCAGCGGCATCCGCCGACAGAGGCCCCCGCTCCCGCTCTTCCACCCAAATGCCCCAGACAAGCTGCGGGTAGGCATAGTTGTCCAGAATACGCATCAGCTGCAGGCATCGCGCCCGCGCAAGCGGCTCGCCCGGAAGAAGCGTCTCGTTGCCGCTGATCGCCACGAGATATTGCGCAATGGCATCGGTTTCGAAGAGGCGAACCCCGCCGTGTTCCATAGCCGGTATCTTGCTGAAGGGATGGAGCTCGAGATAGCCCGCCGGCAGGTTCTCCTTGTCGAAGATATCCAGCTCGACAAAATCATAAGACAGGCCGCACTCTGCCAGAACCAGACGGGCGACCCGCGTGTAGACGCTGTAGGACGCACCGTGGAGCCGAATTGCTGTCATACCGCACTCCTGATTTCTGACGCTTGCTTGAGCACCCGACAAGTCCCTGTTCGCAGTTAACGCGAATGAGGATGCAGACCGACCAGCGCACCTGCTTTCGCATCCTGCAGAGCGTCTTCGGGCGCCCCGGCTTTCGCAAGGACGCGCATTCCGAAGTACACCGATTGCAGATGCCTCGCAATTCTGCGCGCTTCTTCCACCGAAGCAATCAAATCAGGTATCGCACGGAGGGCTTCAACGAACGCGGCTTCCATTGTCGCCAGACTCGCATTCACGCTTCGTTCGGTCGCCATGTCCAGTGGCGCCTGATCGACCGCCGCATTGCAAAGAAGGCAACCCCGGCGATCTCCGCGCTCCACAACCGCATCAATAACAGCCTGCAGCAAAGCACCGATCCGCTGATATCCGGCATCTGCCGCCTCAAGTCCGTCGCGATGAATTCCGCCGCGGAGCAGGTCAACCGCAAGCGCGACTTCGGTTTTATCGTAAAACGCGAGCGCTTTGAGGTAGAGCGCACGTTTGTCGCCGAAGGCACCGTAAAGACTGCCCTTCTTCAATCCGGTCGCCTCGACCAGATCGCTCATGGCTGTGCCTTCAAAGCCCTTTTCCCAGAACACCCCCATTACGGAAACAAGCACATCGCGCTCCTCGAACTTCCGGGGGCGCCCCATTGAAACAACTTCACTCATCTGTGATCAATCCATTTATTGACTGAACGGTCAAAAATATCATCTAATCCTTCATACCCGAGGAAAACCGGGTTCGCATCTCTAATTTGTGACCGATCAGTCAAAAAATCAAGATCTCCTCTCAAAATTGAGAAGGAACAGATGCTCAACCTGATAACAGGCGGGCCAAACAGCCCAGGTTTAGGAGGGGAAACCGCGATGGCAAACGAACATAGGCGTCCTCCTCGCCCTATCGCCCGCTAACGAAATGATCACCCACCGGATCGAAACCTTAGCCAAGGAGAACAAGACCATGAAAGCCTTTCAGCTCATCCGCGCCGTTTTCGCCGCAATCGTCCTCGCAACCGCCACCCTGACACTGGGCGCTGCTGCTTCCTTCGCAGATGGCCACGGCATTACGGGCAATTTCACCGGGACCAACGACCACACAGTCAGCGGGTCCTTTGAAATCGTGAAAAGCGACGACGGTTACACCTTGACCCTCCGCGACGATTTCGAACTGGACGGCGCGCCGGATCCCAAGATCGCCTTTGGTAAGAACGGCTACTCAAAAGGCACGATCTTCACAAAATTGAACAAGCTCAAGGGCAAGCAGGTCTACAAACTGCCCGCCAGCATCAACCCGTCCGACTACAACGAAGTCTGGGTCTGGTGCGAAAAGTTCGACGTCGGCCTGGGCGTTGCGAAGGTTAAATAGCGCCGATACTCGCAGTGGTTCGGGCGGATACCCCTGGACCATGCACTCCCCGAGCGCGATCGCTCTTGACCTTCAGGTCAGGAGCGTGAATCGCCCTCTGATTATATGAGTAGAGGTTGATTCACGCTTTTCACTAACGTGGTGAAAAGCGATCAGGCTCAAGAACCCTCTCTGCCGGTCGGACAAGGCAGGGAGGGTTTCGGTGTTTTTGAGTTACAAGCCTAGCCGAAGTCCTCGAACTGGTCGATGGCTGCCCTATCATAGCCCTTGCTTGCCACCAGCAACTGGCGGGTATAACGCTCGGATGGGTCGCCCTGTGCAAGGGCATCCGCAGTCACTTCCTCGACCACCTCGCCGTTACGCATCACAGCGATCCGGTCGCAGATGTGTGAAACAACGGCAAGGTCATGACTGACCAGCACGAAAGTCAGAGAGAGCTCTTCCCGCAAGCGCATGAGCAGGTTTAGAACCTCCGCCTGAACCGAAACGTCGAGCGCTGAAGTCGGTTCATCCAGCAGCAAAATCTTGGGCTTCAGAATCAGAGCGCGGGCGATTGCAACCCGCTGCCGCTGACCGCCGGAAAGCTGATGCGGAAAACGGAAGCGAAATCCGTGCCCCAGCCCGACCTGCTCAAGCGCTTCCTCCACACGGGAACCGGGTTTATCCAGTCCCTGAATAGCGATGGGCTCGGACAGAATACGGTTCACCGTATGGCGCGGATGCAACGAACCATAGGGGTCCTGAAAAACCATCTGTACGGTTTTGTAAAAGGCATCCGAGCGCTGCGCCGTTGGTTCCAGCGCTTCCCCATCAACGGTCACTCGGCCGCCCCAACCGGTCGCCAGTCCGCAAAGCGCACGCAGCACAGTGGACTTGCCCGATCCCGATTCCCCCACCAGGCCAAAAGACTCTCCTGCTGCGATTCGGCAGGTGACGTCCTTGACCGCGTGAACTCTGTCGGCGCCGGAGGAAAAAACGACATTAAGATCCTGAATATCGATCATGGCTACAGCAACCACGCCGGATCACGGGTGAGCACCGGCAGATCAACATGCCGGGCATCGATCTGCGGCAAGCAATTCAAAAGGCCCCGCGTATAGGGGTGCTGCGCATTATGAAGCTCCGATGCGGCCAGCTCTTCCATAACCTGCCCGCCGTACATCACCAGGATACGGTCACAGAATGACGCCACTAGGTTCAGGTCGTGACTGATAAAGATCAGCCCCATTCCGCGCTGGCTGACCAGATCATCAAGGATCGCCAGAACCTGAAGCTGAACCGTCACATCAAGCGCAGACGTCGGCTCATCCGCGATCAAGAGGTCAGGGTCGGTGATCAGCATCATGGCGATCATGATGCGTTGCCCCATCCCGCCGGAGACCTCATGCGGGTAAGCCCGATAGACCCGCTCCGGATCACGGATGCGAACCGCCTCAAGCATCTCCAGCGCCTTGGTCTTTGCCACAGCCTTTGAAGCCTTTGCGTGCGCCCGGTAGGCCTCGCTGATCTGCCGTCCAACCGTCATCACCGGATTGAGGGAGTATTTCGGGTCCTGCATGACCATGGAAATTCGCCCGCCACGCAGGTCGCGCAATTGCCGCCCCGGTGCATTCAGCAGATCAATGCCGTCGAAAGTCATGGTCTTTGCCGCCACCCGTCCAGGCGGTGCCGTCAAGCGCAGCAACGCCCGTCCGGTCTGCGACTTACCGGACCCGGACTCGCCGACGATCCCAAGCTTCTCACGACCAAGATCGAAGCTGACACCGCGCACGGCTTCAACCACGCCCTTGCGGGTATCGAAGGAGACACTAAGGTCTCTGACAGAGAGCAGAGGTTCAGTCATCTCAATCTCCGCTTTTCGGATCGAGAACATCACGAAGACCGTCCCCGAGAAGATTGAAACCAAGACTGACCACGAAAATCGCAATTCCGGGAATAGACGCCAGCCACCACTGATCCAGCAGAAACTTGCGTCCTGACGAGATCATCGCGCCCCACTCCGGCAGAGGTGGTTGCGCCCCTAACCCGAGAAAGCCCAACCCTGCAGCCGTCAGGATGATTCCGGCCATATCCAGCGTCACCCGCACGATGATGGATGAGGTGCAAAGTGGCACGACATGTCCCCAGATCACGCGCCAGGAGGAAGCGCCCTGCAAACGGATGGCAGCGATGTAGTCAGCCTTGCGGATGGTGAGGGTCTCGGCGCGCGCGATCCGGGCATAGGGTGGCCAGGAGGTAATGGCGATGGCAAAGATCGCATTCTCGATGCCCGGCCCGAGTGCCGCCACGAAGGCCAGAGCCAGGATCAGACGCGGGAAAGCCAGGAAAATATCTGTAATCCGCATCAGCACCTTGTCGACCCAGCCACCAAAGTAGCCGGCGGAAGTTCCAACCAGTAGTCCAACCGGCGCCGCGATCACTGCGACCAGCACAACGACGTAGAGTGTAAGACGCGTGCCGTAGACGATACGGCTGTAAATGTCCCTGCCCAGCTCATCTGTGCCGAACCAGTACTCTGCGCTGGGCGGCAGCAGGCGTTGTGTAAGATCGGGCGCGACCGGAGAAGCGGTGGCCAGCAGTGGCGCGAAAGCCGCAACGGCGACCAGCAGGCCAACGATGATCAGGCCCAGCAAAGCCAAGCGGTTCGCCGCGAAATCGAGCCAGGCATAATAAGCGCGACCGCAACTGGCTTGCAGGTGCGACTCAGGATTCTCGCTGGTCAGCCAGGCCTTCACGCCCGTCGAGGAGGGTGAGGAAATATCGCTCATTTGGCGCGTGGATCCAGCAGCCGATATAGAATATCGGACAAAAGGTTGAGGCTGATAAAGACGGCACCCACGACGACCGTGCCGCCAAGGACCGCGTTCATATCCGCCTGCAAAAGAGAATTGGTGATGTATTGGCCAAGTCCCGGCCAGGCGAAGACGATCTCGGTCAGAACCGAGCCTTCAAGCAGGCTGGCGTAGGAGAGTGCAATCACCGTCACCAGCGGCACCATGACGTTGCCCAGGGCGTGCCGCCAGATGATCCGTGTTTCGCTGAGGCCTTTTACTCGGGCCGTGATGATGTACTCCTGGCTCAGCTGTTCCAGCATGAATGAGCGCGTCATCCGGCTGATGTAGGCAAGACTGAAATATCCCAGGATGATAGCGGGCAGCGCGATGTGGCTCAGGGCATTCAAAAAGACATCGATTTCACCGGCGATCAGACTGTCGATCAAAAGCATGCCGGTGACAGGATCCACCAGGTACTCGTAGGCGATGTCGAGACGGCCAGGTCCGGCGACCCAGTCGAGTTTGGCGTAGAACAACAGAAGGCCGACGAGTCCAAGCCAGAACACGGGCACTGAATAGCCGAGCAGTCCGAGAACACGTACGAGCTGATCCGGCCAGCGGCCCTTGTGCACCGCCGCGACAACGCCCATCGGAACGCCCAGGAGTACACCAAAGATGGTGCCCATGGTGGCCAGTTCCAGAGTCGCAGGAAACACTCGCTTAATGTCTTCGATGACAGGATTGGCCGTCAGAACCGACTCGCCGAAATCGCCGACAGCGACGTTCTTCACGTAAATCAGGAATTGCTGCCAGAGCGGCAGATGGAGCCCCAACTCGATCTTGGCTTTTTCGTAGGCACTGGCGGAGGCGTGGTCGCCGACGACCGCCAGTACAGGGTCGATCGGAACAACCCGGCCAATGAAAAAGGTTACGACGAGGAGGCCCAGGAAGGTGATCGCGAGGGTCGTCACCACCCCCAGAACCACCTTTACAGGGTGCGGCACCCAGGAGTGCGTTGAAGCCGCTTCCCCGGATGCCGCGTTATGCATGCTACTTGTCACGAGATGCTCTCAGACTGATTAGTCCTTGGTCACCTTGTAGTAGCGGTTATCGTCAAATGCAGGACCGATGATGAAGCCCTTGGTGTTGGCGCGTTCGGCGGCAACCTCAATTTCCTGCATCATGATCACGAAAGGCGAAACCTGTTGATGTTCACGCTGCAGCGCAAGGTACATCTCGGCACGCTTCGCAGCATCGCCTTCCAATACGGCAGCATCCGCCTGCTTGGTCATCTCGGGGATGTCCCAGGCGTTCCGCCATGCGAGTGGTTTGGACTTGGCGTCATCGCTGTTGTCCGGGTTCCGCGCAAAGGTATCTGCATTGGTGTGTGGATCCTGATAGTCCGGTCCCCAGCGGCCAATGTAGATGTCATGGTTACGGGCGCGGTACTTGGTCAGCGTCTGTTTGCCGTCACCGGGGATGATCTCAAGCGTGATTCCCGCCTGGGCGAAGGTTGACTGAATCGACTGAGCCATTTCGGTGATTTCCGCAGTATTGCGGGTATCCATGGTCAGGCTGAAACCTTCAGACAGACCGGCTTCCGCCAGCAGGCTCTTTGCCTTTTCAACGTCAAGGCTGAAAGGCGTTTCGGTCAACGCGCCGAGGAAACCCTTTGGCAGGAAAGCCTGATGGACGGTTGCCTTGCCTTTCATGATGGTCTGCTCGATGCCCTTGTAGTCAACCAGGTACTTCAGTGCCTGACGAACTTCCGGCTTCTGCAGGTATTTGTTTTTCTGACTGAGACCCAGGTAGTAGACAGCCCCCTTCTCGCCCTGACGGACACGGATGTCGTCATTGCCTTCAAGGCCGGCAAGCTGATCGGCGCCAAGCTTGCGGGCAATATCGATATCGCCCTTTTCCAGCAGCAGGCGCTGGGTGGCAGGCTCGGAAATGTGACGGATCACGACGCGCTTCATCGCAGGCTTGTCGCCCCAGTAGTCGTCGTTGCGATCGAGCACCAGAACCTCGTTGGCTTTCCACTGGCGTAGTTTAAAGGCGCTGGAGCCTGCGTAGTTGGTGCGCAGCCACTTGTGGCCCATGTCACCGTCCTGCTCGTTCGCCATGACTTCCTTTTTGTCGACGACCGAACTGATCGTCGCAGTCAGACAGTAAAGCAGAAAGGTCGGCGCGTAAGCCTGATCGGTCTCGATCGTTAGGATATCGCCGTCGGCCTTGATCTTGTCTTTCACGTTCTCAGGCGTAAAACCGAACTGAGTCAGGATGAACGCCGGTGACTTGTCGAGAATGATCGCGCGCTGCAGAGAGAAAGCAGCATCTTCCGCGGTCAGCGGATTGCCGGAAACAAAGTTGATGCCCGAACGGATCTTGAAGGTGTAGGTCTTGCCGTCTTCGGAAATATCCCAGCTTTCGGCGACCACACCGTAGATCTTGGAAACATCGTCGACTTCGTATCCGATCAGCCGGTCGTAGGTGTTGCCGGCATATTCGGCGCCGGAGAATTCGAAAATCTCAGCGGGATCGAGCGTGATGATGTCGTCGATGGTGTGCGCCATTACGAGCGTATCTTTTGGAGTCTCCGCCAATGCCGGAGTCGACCAAGCCATTGCGGCAATCAATGCCGCGCCCATCAGTCTTCGCATATTCCTGACCTTCCTGTTGTTATGAATTTTATGCCGGCCCATTAAGCTTAAAGCCGTTAATTCGGAAATTACACTGTACGCGAGTGCGTAGGATTTCGCCGAGCATGCCTTATCGACAAAGGCCTGTCCATGCTATCACAGCGCCCTTACTTGGCTTTACTCGCCGGTAAGTTGATCCAGCCCTGAAGGACCAGGGTCGCGGCCAACACGATGATCACGCCCGGTAAAACGCTGAGGCCGGGTGGCGCCTGACCCAGAATCCAGGTCAAAGCCAGAACCAGTGCCGGGTTCATATAGCTGTAGGCCATGACCCGCGTCGGGCCGAGCCTCATGGTTGAATACTGGGTGAGAAAAAAAGTGATCAGGGTGGTGAAGACTGCCAGATAGAGCGTACCGAGATACACCTTTGGCTCAACGGCGGACCAGTCGAGAGCAATCAGTCGGGGTATGGAGAGAAAAAACAGCCAGAGAGCGCCGGTCGCAAGCGTCCAGAACGTCATAACCGGCATGGGTTCGCCACGATGAAAGAACTTCACGAGGGGGGTGTAGAAGCCGAAACAGATACAGCCCGCGAAAAAAATCAGATCACCACGATTGAGCTCCAGCCCCAACAAGCGCTCCGGATCACCGCGAAACACCACCCACATCGCGCCGACGGCACCCAGGATCAACGCAATCAGCTTTTTACGCTCGAGCCGATCCTTGAGAAGCACAGCCGCAACAATCGCGGCAATGCCGGGAATGAAGGCAAACAGTGCGCCCGTGTTCAGTGCGGTCGTTGTCACCAGTGCTTCGAACATGCACCAGAAGAAGCCGACCATACAGGCGCTGATCGCGCCGTAGCGTGCAAGATCGCGCAGTCCCGGCATCGAAAGGCCGTATTTGAAAACGGCGATGGGCAGGAACAGAAGTGCCGCCACCAGAAACCTCAGAAAGGTGAGCACCTGTGAATCGAGACCGTCTGCAATCGCCGCGACCACCGGAAATGACGTTGCGATCAACAGAGTTGCGATCAGCATACGTCCGTGGTCCCGCCACCCCACGGGCGGCGCAGCAGATGACTCCGGCAATGACGCTGTCATCGCTCTACAGGCGGTCGGCGACGGCGTAGATGGTATCGATGCAGGACCAGGCCAAACGCCCGCAACGCTCCGGTGACCAGCCATAGAGCTCATCCGGCGTGTCGATCGTATCCTTGAAGGGTTGCTCCAAGGTCATGGACAGAGACCCGAAGGTCTCCGCCGTGTAGCTCGTGCACATGGCCAGACTGGCCTTTCCGGGCGGTGTCTCCGGGTATCCGAACTTGGTCTGGAAGTCGGGCGAAATAGCGGCAAGCTTTTCTCTGAAATCCCGATAGAGCTCAATCTGCGGCTCGGTGATCGAAGGGATCCCATTGAAGCCTGCAATGAAGTTGTAGGGCAAAGCCTCGTCGCCATGCACATCCAGACAGAGTTTCAAACCGGTCTGATGCATGCGTTCGCGCACCAGAAAAACTTCCGGACTGCGCTCCATGGAGGGCTTTTCCCATTCGCGGTTCAGGTTCACACCCTTGGCGTTGGTCCGCAGATGCCCGCGCCGGCTGCCGTCCGGGTTCATGTTGGGAACGACGTAGAAGACGGTTTTCTCCAGAAGCGCACGAACGACTGGATCATGCGGATCCGTCATACGGGACAGAAAGCCTTCCATCCACCACTCGGCCATGGTTTCGCCAGGATGCTGGCGCGCGATCACCCAACAGGGGGTGCGGCCCTCGTCAGGCGACCCAATTGTCAGCAGGTCCATAGTCTGACCGTCCAGGGTTTCCCCCAGAACCTCGAGCCGCACATTCGGCGCCTCTGCCGCACTGGCCACAAGATCCGCATGACGCTCCATGGAAAAGGGCGCGAAATAGGCGAAGTAAATCGAATCCTGTTCAAGGGTGTGTGAGAAGGTCATGACCTTGCCGTCGAAACTGGTATCAACCCGGAACCAGGTTTCGCGGTCATAGGACGCGACGGCACGATAGCCTTCAAACCCACCAGCGTAGGTCACTTCGCCCGCATTGACGATATCAACCGCGATCTTCGCGCCCCGCCGGTCCGTCAGTCTGAAGTAGAACCACTGCAGAAAATCGGATTCGTTGTCCTTACAAATCCGGACCTTGGGATTTGCAGCATTTGAGAGGTCGACAACCTCAATATTACCGCCGTCGAAACTGCTGTTGATCTGCACGGAACCTCACAAAGAAACGGAACAGGCAGACCGGACGCACATGCGTTCATACGAGACCTGCCGAAGAAACCTCTAAGCCGGACAGCATAGAAATTCCCCCCGGTACAGCAACAGGAATGTTGGGGCGGTGGGTTCCGCGGGGGTTCAGCTTATTGGGGCGCGAGCTGCAGCTTGAGACCCGCCAACTCCTGTGAGAAGAGGATCTGACAACTCAAGCGGGACTCCTCCTCGACTTCGAAGGCTTCATCGAGCATGTCGACTTCTTCGTCAGTGGCTTCGTAGAGCCTTTCCTGCCATTCCGGCGCAACATACACATGACAGGTTGCGCAGCTGCAGGCACCACCGCACTCGGCCTTTATGGGGAGACCATGATCGCGGATGATTTCCATGACCCGCCATCCCTCAATGGCATCGAGTTGATGTTCGGTTCCATCGCGATCAGTGACAAGAATAAAGCTCATCGGAATTCTCGATCTCGTCTTCAGAAGTTCGGAAAAAGGACAGGTCTTTTCAGCAGCCGGGCAAAGGTGTGCCAGGCCGCCTGGCATTTGGCACGGTGGACGGAGCAGGCCGGTCGTGAATGCCGCATTCGGTCTTCTGCGACCCTGCCCAGCGTCCCGAGCGAACCGCACTCTCATCCAACGGAGCCTGGGTGCAGGGCGCACAGCCGATCGAGAGAAATCCATCCTCGGTCAGGGGATGCCGCGGCAGGTTCAGATCGTCGAAGGACTGCTCGATCTTCTCTGCCGACCAATCGACAATCGGATTGATTTTGAAGTGTGTGCCGTCGTGCTCGATGCGAGGCAAGTAGGATCTAAGCGCCCCGTGGAAACGTTTGCGTCCGGTCACCCAGGCGTCGAACCCCTCCAGCGCCTGGCTCAAGGGCGCAACCTTGCGCAGTTCGCAGCAACGTACCGTATTTCGCTGCCAGAGTGTTCCGTCGGGGTCTTCCTGCGCCAGATCGACAACAGCCGGCTTCACGGAACGCACGTCGGTCAAGCCAAATCGGTCAATCAACTGATCCCGGTAATCCAGGGTTTCGGGAAAATGCTTGCCCGTGTCGAGAAAGATCACCGGAACAGATGGATCGATCTCAGCCACCAGACTCAGAACAATCGCCGATTCAGCGCCGAATGACGAAACGACAGCAACACGTCCTTTAAAGCCCTCTTCGATCGCCGCGCGCAGCAGTTTCCTGTCCGGCAGATCCTGGAAGCGTTTCAGCAGGATCTCCGGGGCAACATCAGGCTGATGTTTCATCTGCGCCGCTCAGGCCGCCGGTCGATTGCGGCGAAGGGCGAGCGCGGGCCGACGGGCATCTGCCCCCGGCTGATAAGTGACGGAAATCTCGGAGATCGCTTTCTCCCAGGCAGCCGCTGCCGCCTCGTTGGCAACTTCGAACGCGTCGAAGCCACAACGCTGCATCAGCAGGAACTGATCGCGCAGAACGTTTCCGACCGCACGGACCTCACCCTTGAAAGCATAACGGTCCCTGAGCAAGCGGGCGTAGGAGTAGGCGCGCCCGTCGTTAAACTTGGGAAACTCCAACGCGACCACGGCGAAACGATCAAGATCATCGGCGAGCAGCGCTGGCGTCTGATCACTTTTCAAGCGCACACCAATCGGCGTATTGCGGGACAGCAGGGCCTCCCGCTCGCTTTGCCAGCGATCCAGGGTCACAACGATCGGACCTTCGACCAGTTCGTCCTCGTCGGCCAGCGCCTGCCAGCTGTCCTCGGCCAACACGCCTTCCTTAATGAGCGGCATAGAGCTTCTCCTTGAATGGTGCCAGTCCGACCCGGCGGAAGGTATCGCTGAACTCTTCACCGTCCGAGCGGTATTCCAGGTAGGTGTCCACGATGTCCTCGACCGCATCGACAACATCATCGTAGGAAAACGCCGGGCCGACGATCTTGCCGATGGCCGTATTCTCATCGGCGCTGCCGCCCAGGGTGATCTGATAGAACTCCTCACCCTTCTTGTCGACGCCGAGCAGACCGATATGGCCGACGTGGTGATGTCCACAAGCGTTGATGCAGCCTGAGATCTTGATCTTCAGACCTCCGATGTCGTGCTGGCGCTCCAGATCGCTGAAGCGTTCTGAGATACGCTGAGCGACAGGAATCGAGCGGGCATTGGCGAGGTTACAGTAGTCCAATCCCGGGCAGGCAATCATATCGGACAGCAGACCGGCATTCGGCGTGGCCAGTTCGACATCCCGAAGACCGGACCAGAGCGCATAGAGATCTGCCTTCTTCACATGTGCCAGAACCAGGTTCTGTTCGTGCGTCACCCGGATCTCGCTGTGGGAATAACTTTCGGCCAGGTCAGCAACCGCGTCCATCTGCCAGGCACTGGCGTCTCCCGGCGGTTTACCCGTCGGCTTCAAGGAGATTGTCGCGACGGCATAGCCAGGCTGCTTGTGCGTGCTGACATTGGTCCGCACCCAGCTGGCGAAGTCACGGTCTTCGAAACGCTTGACCTCAAGCTCCCGGACAGTGTCGTCCAGGCGTTCGTAACGTGGCGGCGAGAAATAGTTTTCGATCCGCGCGATCTCATCCAGAGGAAGCTGCAGCGCCGATTCCTTGATGTGCGACCACTCTTCCTCAACCAGGTTCCGGAAGCTCTCGATCCCTTCGCTGCGCACCAGGATCTTGATCCGCGCCTTGTAGAGGTTATCGCGGCGGCCAAGCTGGTTGTAGACCCGCAGGATTGCCTCCAGGTAGGACAGGAGATGCTGCTTCGGCAGGAACTCACGGATGGTTTGTCCGATAACCGGCGTCCGACCGAGACCACCACCGACGACCACCTCAAAACCAACCTCTCCCGCTTCGTTCCGGCACATCTGCAGACCGATGTCATGCACCCGCACTGCTGCGCGATCATGATCGGCACCTGTGACCGCGATCTTGAACTTGCGCGGCAGGAAGGTGAATTCCGGATGCAGGGTCGACCATTGCCGGATGATCTCGCAGTAGACGCGCGGATCCTCGATCTCGTCAGCAGCGGCGCCGGCGAACTGGTCGGACGTGGTATTGCGGATGCAGTTACCGCTGGTCTGGATAGCATGCATCTCGACCTCGGCCAGATCGGCGAGGATGTCAGGAGTCTCTTCCAGCTTCGGCCAGTTGAACTGAATATTCTGGCGCGTGGTGAAGTGACCGTAACCCTTGTCGTAACGGCGCGCGACATAAGCCAGCTTGCGCATCTGCGTCGACGAAAGTGTGCCGTAGGGAACCGCGACACGCAGCATGTAGGCGTGAAGCTGCAGATAGAGACCATTCATCAAACGCAGCGGCTTGAATTGATCTTCGGTCAGCTCGCCGCTGAGGCGACGCTCTACCTGATCGCGGAATTGGTGAACACGCTCGTTGACCAGCGTGTGGTCGAACTCGTCGTATCTGTACATGATTTGCTTATCCCGCTAACGAAAGTGGAGTGTTTTCGGCCTGATGCCCGTTTCCGAACGCGACACTTGGCCCTTTTGCACGAATGAATTCCCGTGTTTCAACAGGACGGATCTCGCCGTCGCTATTATCGACTGGCATGAGGTAAGGGCCGACAATTTCCAACGAAGCTTCAGGCGTCTCTGCGCCCGCAAGCGTCTCTGCTGCGTCTTCCGTTGACACGAGCACAAGGCTTTCGCTCAACCGCTCGGTCCAGCCACCGGCCTGCGCGCGGTAAACTACGGCACCATCACCGAGGCGATTTGCAGTGAGAATTTGTACTGTCATCTTGATCTCTTCCTTTAAACCGCAACGCGGCGCAGAACTTCTGCCCGGGCGGTTAGGTCAGCGTCCGTTTGTGTGGCAGGAGCAGTTGCCCCACCTGCAGCCGAGACCACATCACCAACAATAAAAAGTCCGGGTCCCTTGATCCCGTTCGCCGCAACCAGTGTTGCCAGGTCCGCCAACGAACCGGTGACGGTCCTCTGTTCGGGCAAGGTTCCGTTTTCGATCACCGCTGCAGGCGTCTGCGGGTCCAGGCCATGCTCGATCAGACGCTCGCAGCTGCGGCCAATTGTCGAAACACCCATATAAATCACCAGGGTCTGCTTCAGACTGGCCAGCGCCGTCCAATCGAGATCGGGTTCGCCGTCCTTCGCGTGTCCGGTCACAAACGTAACCGCCTGCGCATGGTCGCGGTGGGTCAGCGGAATACCGCTCGCAGCCGCACAACCGGCGGCCGCTGTGATTCCAGGAACCACTTCAACATCGACACCATGTTGCGCGAGGTAATCCTGTTCCTCGCCGCCCCGTCCGAAGATGAAAGGATCACCTCCCTTTAGACGTACGACGTGTTTCCCGAGGCGGGCTTGCTCAACCAGGACTGCGTTGATTTCATCCTGGGTGCGGGTGTGATTGCCCCGGGTTTTACCGACATAGATCCGTTCGGCATCGCGACGCGCGTAGTCCAGGATTTCGGGTCCGACCAGCTTGTCGTAAACCACAACGTCAGCATGCTGTAACGCACGCATCGCCTTGAAGGTCAGAAGGTCCGGGTCACCAGGTCCTGCACCGACAATAGCGACACGGCCCTTTGGGTTGTGCCGAGCCGAAGATGCATTGACCAAAGTAAGCATCTTTTCACGCGCAGCCGTTTCATCGCCTGCGAGAACCGACGCTGCTTCGGGTCCGTCGAAGAACCGCTCCCAAAAGCGCAGGCGCGCGCGGCCTTCATGTATGTTTGCTTTGACCGCACTGCGGAAACTCTCGGCGAACTCCGCAAGCGCACCGAGACGAGCCGGCAGGAGTGCTTCAATCTGCGCCCGCAAGCGGCGCGCCAGGACGGGTGCCGTGCCTGCGCTCGAAACCGCAATCGTAATCGGATCACGATCGATGATCGCCGGCGTAATAAAGTCGGACAGGTCAGGCCGATCCACGACATTGACCGGCCGACCGGCAAGACGGGAAGCTTCCGCAACGAGGGTATCACGTTCGGGAATCTCGGTTGCGGAGACCACAACGGTCTGCTGCGCAACGTCTTCATGCCGAAACGCGCGCCGTTCCATACGCAGGCTGCCATCGCGCTCCAGCGTCAGCAGCTCAGGTGCAATCTCGCGCACATCCATTGCATCGGTCACAACGGTGATGGAAGCACCGGCTTTGCGCAAAAGCCGTACCTTGCGCAGCGCGGTCTCACCAGCGCCAACCACAAGGCAAGCTCGGCCCGTGAGCTTTAAAAAGCTTGGGAAATATCTCATCGCAGTTCGATCCGGACTGTCATGCCGCGCTCCGACCTCCTGCCCAACGGGCAATGGTCTCATTAAATTGCCGACCTGCCTCCATCTGCCTCTTCCAGTGAAGGTCTCGGAGAGATGAAACAGGTCGACTTCGGTTTATTTCACACAAACATATGCGCAAACTTCGTATTGTACATTTGATCATGCAATAAATTTATTCAATACAAATATTTTGTGTTAAAATATTCTAATCCCCTGCTCCTGAAGTCTCTTCAGGCAACACGGGCCTGAAACCGGTTTCAGAAAAACTCTCTGAAGTTACGGCACGGAAGAGACACTCCTCATGCGAGTAAAACAACCACTTTCAGGTTGTAGTACGGAGTCGATCCTACGCGCTGCGTTCTGTTCGCACACCATTCCAAAATCACGGACGTGTTAACCGCAACAATTAACCGAATATTTACTAAAAATTAACACTCTCTTTACATACTTGTTTGTGTTCAGACGAAATAAGACCCAACTACAAACTAAATCACAGGAAATTTATCTTATCGCACGCGAACGAGACTCCTGTGATCCGATAGAGGATGAATCTTATCCCATTTCTTCAGATACATCGTACAACTCCAGCGCTCGCCGTTTCCGTGGTAGAATCTGGATTGCAGATATATTTCTGTAGATTGACCAAATAGTTAACAGGAGTGAGCGCAATTCCAAGTGTTTACGTTCTGGAAAAACGACATAATCCTATATGGTTAAGCCTAAAAAGATCTGATCAACCGAATGAGTACCATTAACGATTGAAGGAAATAAAACCTAAAATTAAGCATCAAAATTTGCTAAAATTTGAATCTAGTTTTTCCCTTCCCGTTAAAAAAAGGGCAGCATGTAGCAAGATGTATGCTGGCCGGGTGGGAAATGAACCCGTTGCAAGTGTACCGGTTGGCGAGACCCGGGGGACCGCTTGATTTTTTAGTATGGAGAACAAGAATGCTCGAACAGCTTGGCACGACGCCAGAAACTGTTGAGAAACACGTCTCACCGAACCCGCTCTTCGACCGCAACTCAGCCGTAGCGTCGTCCACAGCGGAAAAAGCCCGGACAGCAGTTAAGCGGGCGATGGCAGACCGAACTGTCGATATAAAGGAAGAACTCTCAAACCTGGATCTCGAAGAAATGGAGTTGGCTTTCTCCGCCAGGGATGAGGTTTGCACTTGCTGGTTCGACTTTGAAGACCGCCCCAGTTTCACTCCTGCCCTGCTGAATGACATCAGCAAGGTTCAGCAGAGTCTGCGCGCGTCTTTTGAAAAAGCCGATCCGCGCGCAAACAAACTGAAATATCTTGTCTGGGCATCGCGTATGCCGGGCGTCTGGAACCTGGGTGGCGACCTCAGCCTCTTTGCCGACCTGATCCGGAACGAAGAACGTGACAGGCTGCGTGAGTACGCATATCGGGTCGTGCGTGAAGGCTATGCGAACTGGACAAACCTGAACCTGCCCATCATTACCGTCGCGCTCATTCAGGGAGATGCACTTGGCGGTGGTTTCGAAGCAGCTCTCTCCAGCAATCTGATTGTCGCGGAGCGGAGTGCGAAATTCGGCCTGCCGGAAATTCTCTTCAGTCTCTTCCCGGGCATGGGCGCCTACAGTTTCCTCTCTCGCCGGATTGCGCCCGGTCGCGCGGAACGGATGATTATGAGCGGACGCCTGTACACGGCGGAAGAACTCTACGAACTCGGCATTGTCGATGTCCTGGCGGATGATGGCTGTGGCGAAGAAGCCTTGCACCAATACATTGCCAAGAACGACCGGCGACATGCGGCGCATCGGGCAATCTTCCAGGCACGCCAACGCATCAACCCGGTGACCTTGAAAGAAATGATGGATATCACCGACCTCTGGGTCGATACCGCGATGACGCTTGATGAAGCGGACCTGAAGAAGATGTCACGCCTGGTGTCAGCGCAGGACAGGCGCCGTGAACGCGTTCTGAAATCGGCCTGATCCCCTCAGGCAAGCCTCCTTCAGCAAAATGAAGCAGAGGCCAGGCCTGCGGCAAAGGTAACGCGCCTGCTGCATTGAACGGGACGGCTCCGAAGAACATCACAGAGATGTCTGACTTCGGAGCCGTTTTCCTGTGCAATTTCGCTATTGTGCGCTTTAGCTTTTAATGTGGCGTCGCCCGCCGGTCCTGAGAAAGTTCCCGTCCAACGGCGACCTTGACCATCTCGAACTCATCGTTCAATTCAGCCAAAAGCGTGCGGGTGCGGTTGTTGTCCCGGTCTGGTCCAAATTCGCGCAGATCCAGCAACAGACGGACCATGCGCTTGGCTCCCACATAGCCTGCGCTGCTGCGCATCGCATGAGCCTCGTCATGGAAGGCAGCCAGATCACCGTTGTCGAAGGCTTCGTTCAAACTGATCAAGGTCGCAGCGGCGTCTGCCAGAAAGCCGTCAAAGATCTCCGCAATAAAGGCCTCGTCGGTATCGAGCGCACGAAGCGCGTCCAGAGCATCAGGATCGAGAACCGTCTCGTTTGAAGCTCCACCATATTTCGGATGGGCCGAAATGGGTGTGATGAGCTGAACCGATGGCTTTGGCGCGGCCACATCATCAGTTTCACGTGAGCGAACAACTGTCTCATCAATTAGGGTTCCGCCCCCGACAGTAAGCTCCCGCACGAGTGCAAGCAGCTGCTGTGCTTCCACCGGTTTGGTGAGATAACCGTCCATTCCGGCTTCCCGGCAATCCTGTTTCGCCTGTTCCGTCGCGTCAGCGGTCAGGGCGACAATCGGCATATGCGGCTCTTCCGTATTAAGAACCCGATACATCTTCGTGAGATCGAGACCGCTCGTGCCCGGCATATTGATGTCGGTCAGGACAATGTCAAAAACCTCAACATCGAGGCGATCCAGGGCGTCGTCACCGTTCTCCGCTGTCTCGACCACGTGACCTGCGTTTTCCAGTACGCGGGAGATCACACTGCGGTTGGTTCGATTGTCGTCCACCAGCAGAATCTTTCGGCGCGCGAGCTTGTCAATTTCAGCCCCTTCGGCAGTCGCCTCTTCAGCATCCAGCTCGGTAATGCCAGAGCTGTAGAAGAGGCCGGCCTGATGCAACGCAGTTGAAAGAGCGTCGCTCGTCGCTGGTGCTGAGATCACCACATCGAGAGGCCAGCCTTGTTTCGCCGTGCTCTCTTCGCTTTCACTGGAGACTTCTACGACAGCGATGCCTTCGTTGCTTCCCCGGTCTCTCAGATAGCGAATCATCTCCTCGGCAAGATGATCCTGACCTCCGGCGCCTGCTGCGATCACCAGATGTCCTGTGCTGCGGTAGCGTTCCACCGCGGACACGGCTTCGTCGATCCGCTCCACAGCCTTAAAGTTCGCGCCTTCAAGCGCAGAAAGGATAAGGGATCGTTGAGGCTCAGGTGCGGAGACTACGACCGGCAACTGGTTTTCCATCTGTGATGCGGCAAGGGCATCTGGAAGCGAAGCCTCTGCAGACGCATCGGACGATGACATCAGCGAGAAGGGAATCGAGAGATTGAATTGACTGCCCTGCCCTTCCTGACTCATCACCTCGATTTCTCCGCCCATCATCTCGACGAGCTGCTTGGTGATGGTCAAGCCCAGTCCGGTACCGCCGTAGCGTCGGTTTATCGCGTCGTCTGCCTGCGTGAAGCCCTCGAAGATCGATCCGAGTTTTTCCGGTGGCACACCGATCCCCGTGTCACGGACCGTAAAGAGGATCACATCCTGCCGCCCATTGTGTTCGAGCAGGCACGCAGAAATCTCGACCTCGCCCTCGGAGGTAAACTTGATGGCGTTGCCCGTCAGGTTTACCAGGATCTGCATCAGACGCTTGGTGTCGCCGACAAGTCGGATCTGCAGACGCGCATCTAGCGAGATACGTAGCTTCAGCCCCTTTTGTTCGGCCTGGGTATGGAGCATACGCCAGACAGAAGCCACGACCTCGCAAACGTCAATTTCGTCCAGGTCCAGATTTTGTTTGCCGGCTTCAATCTTGGAGAGATCCAGAATCTCGTTGATCAGGGAAAGCAAGGCCTTCGCCGAAGTCTGCACCGTGCCCACCATCGAACGCTGGTCGGCATCCAGCGATGTCGTCTCAAGCAGACCGCCGGTCGAGATCACTGCGGTGAGTGGCGTCCGGAGTTCATGGCTCATAGTTGCCAGGAAACGACTCTTCGCCTGGCTTGCCTCTTCAGCCTGCGCCCGGGCCCGGTTGAGTTTTTTGATCAGTGTCGAGACGTATGCCGGCAGGACGATCAGCGAAATCAACAGTCCGGAGGCGATAAAGCTGTTACTCGACCAATAGCTGCTGGTCAGAACCGCGCCGCCGAAGCCGAACGCACTGATCGCGGCGGAAAAGACCAGGAAGCTGACGCCATAACGGAAACCATTGCCAAAGGTGACCCAGAGATAGATCGGAAAGAGAACCGACGCGGGTCCGCCCCCCACCGCCAGCATGTAACTGAGTGTCAGCAGGTCCACCATTGCCATTGCACAGCGGCGCGGCGTCGATTGCGCCGGCGAGAGAACGATGTGCAGAAGAGCCAGCCAACCAACGCAGAGCCCCCAGGCCATCGCGCGTGCAGCCTGCTCAAGGCCTTCGTGCGAGTCGATGTAAAGGCTGGCAAGCGAGAGATAGATCATCGCGACACCGCCAAGCGCCATACGGATCGTCGCCTGCTCGTGCTCACTGTCCGGCCGCTTGGCCAGAGCCTGATCAACCGCATATCGGCGTGGCCACCAGACCAGCGCCAATGCCAGTGGCGTCGCGATAAGGGAAACAATGAGTATCAATGACTCCAGAGGCCAATCGGCGACTGGCAATCCTCTTACCAAAAACGGCGCGGCAACCACTGCAATGCTGGTAAAGGCCGCGATGATGAGGCCGACCACCGCAACGCGTGTTCGTTTGTGCAGGACTTTTGGGGCAGAAGTAGCCAAAGGCTGCGCCACAGCCTCTTCATGTGGTTGCTTCGCCACAGTGTCGCGGGTTATGTCGCTGCCATTTTTCATCGAGCGGACTTTTTCAGCCGCCAACGCTCAGCTCGTCCGGCGGCGCTTCTAAAACTCTGTCATGAGGGAAGAGGACAACGATTGTGGTGCCAACCCCCTTCTCACTCCTGATCTGCAATTCTCCGCCATGCAGTTCAGTCAAATCGATCGAGAGCGGCAATCCAAGGCCAGTGCCAGGAACCGCCTGGGTTTCCGAGTTCCTCAGACGCCCAAAGCGCGTGACAGCAACCTTGATTTCCTCCTCGGTCATACCGACGCCATTATCGGCAACCGCGATTTCAACACCATCCCGGCTGCTGCGCACCGAAACCGTGACCTCACCTTCCTTCAGGGTGAATTTGAGGGCGTTGACCAGAAGATTGAGAAGAATCTGCTTCACCTTCACGGGATCAACCATCAAAAGCGGAACACCCGACTCGATGTCGGTGCGGATCACGATCTTTGCTGCAGAAGCCCGCTCTTCAGCGAGACGCAGCACATCATCCACCAGAACGGCCAGATTGACGGCCTCTTCGTGGAGTTCGATCGTACCTGCTTCGATCATCGAGACGTCGAGAATGTCCTTGATGATGTGCAGGAGCAGACTGCCACTCTCTTCAATATTGTGCGCGTAATCGCCGTATTTGTCGTTACCGATCGGACCGAGCAGCTCGGTTCCAATGACCTGCGCGTAGCCGATGATGGCGTTCAACGGCGTGCGCAGCTCATGACTCATGTTCGCGAGGAACTCGGTTTTGCTCCGGTTCGCGACTTCCGCCAATTCCTTCGCCTGGATGAGCTGCTGTTCGGCCGCCTTTCGGTCTGTGATGTCGAAAGATACCGTCACGATGTTGGTGACCTGCCCGCTGGAGTCCCGCACCAGAGATTTTGACGTCAGGAAAATGCGTTTGACGCTGTTGACCGTGACGAACTCTTCCTCGAACAGCGGCGGCGCTTCCCCGGTCGCGAAAGCGCGCTCATCCAACAGGATCGAGTTCTGAGCATAGTCGTTATTCAGCAGTTCCATCGCCGTGCGGCCAACCGCTTCATCGGGGATCACGCCGAAGAGCTGGGCCTGGTAATTATTCATGAAGGCATAGCGCGCGCCGGCGGTGGTTGCCGAAATCATCGCGGGAACGGCGTCGATCACCAATAGCAGACGTTCGTGGCTCTCGGTTAAAGCGCGCTCAAGCTGGCTTTTATCGGTTTCGTAGCGATGCTCCAGGCTTACCGCACGTTCATTCAGGAGCTTCTGATGCTCGCGCAGGCTAAGCAGATTGCGTGAGCGAGCTCTAAACTCGTGATGATCAACCGGGCTCAAGAGAAAGTCCGTGGCCCCGGATTCAAGAGCAGCATAGCGGAAAGCCTGATCTTCGTAGGCTGTCACCACCATGACAGGGACATCAATACAGGGCGGAAGCTCGCGGAAACGGCGGATAAACTCAGCACCGTCCATCTTCGGCATCTTAAAATCGGTAACAACCAAATCCGGGACATTGCTTTTGGACCACTCGAGTGCGGCCTGAGGTTCGGCGAAAGCCTTCACCGTATCGTTGTCACCAATCGAGCTCGCCAGCTTCTCCAGAACCCGGCGGTTGGTAACCCTGTCATCTATGACGACGATAATCGACATCAAGCAGTCACTCGCATCAGATACACCCCCGCCTCCACTGGATGCCCCAACAGCGAGGACCGGAAAGCATTCGATAAACGTACACGAAACAGCCTAAAGGTATTGTTAATGCTCTATTGATCTTACTCGAAACACACAAAACTGATTTCTACCATAAATACGCACCCACTCTACCTGCGATAATCTCAGGCGCGTGAATTAATAACCCAATAAATCAACAACATCGATGGTTAATTTTCGATTATGGCTTCATCCACCGGTTGGTTTTGGCGTAAATTCTTCCGTAAGTATACATATTTCTTACGGTTGCATGGCATCCGTTTCAGGTAACCATTCCTGTAAAACCAACTCCAGTGTAATACAAATTGAGTTCCTTCCTGGCAGGAATCGGCCCCCTAACACCCTGGCGTCCGGCGTTGATATGGTTCCCCGGAGATCGGCTTTCGGCCGTCCGCCCTCCCCCGGCATCACTTCACCGCTTAAGGTCAGGATTTCAACGCCGGGTCCTTGCTCGACGAAAGTCGGCGCATCTTCACCGGCACCATTCTGCAAAACCGCGTCGACCAGGCTGCCAACTGCCGAGCGGACGACCGCAGCGCGGATTCCATTTTCGAAACAGGCCTGCTCCACGCCCTCAACCAGATCTTCATTCGGACGGAGTCGAATGACCGCGGAACGGCCATAGCTGCCTTTTTCGATCCTGGTTTCGCTCACCCTTCCCTCCTCGTGTTCAGCCTGATCAAATGACCTTGAGATTGCCTCATCAAACCGAGCCTATGACATGGGTACAGCAGAGACCGGGTGAAAGAGGCTGTAGTTGGTCTCGCTATCATAGGCGACTTCAAAGCCGGCATTGCGCAATGGGGCTACGATGACCACAGCTCCACCCGATCCCAGAATGCAACCTTCCAACGGCAGATGACCGCCGTGCACACGTCCCTTCGCATCCACCATCACCGCATGACAGTGAACCAGCGGCACTCCTACCTCCCCAAGCCCGAAGATAGCATTGGCGCCCAGCAGGAGAACCGGTCCCTCCAAAACCCGAGGCGCGCCGTAGGTCGCAACCCGCGCACCGCTCTTGTCGATCATTCCGGTAAAGTAGCTGACCTTATCGAAAAGCCCTGAAATGATCTGCAGAGCGGCACTCTTGATATCCTGCCCGGAAAGCACTTTTGCCAACTCGGGGAGCAGGTCTACACCTTCACCAAGTGATAGCCGCAGTTCGGTTCCTGCCTCTGCCCACTCACACATGCGGCGCGGCAAGAGTGGCGTTCCCGGTTGCTCAATGAGACGCCGCCCTTTCCAGGTGTCGCTCTGCTGCGGGATTGTCATGTCCTGTCACCAGCCTCATTCTTAACCAGATCGCCGCGCGCATAGAGTTCCTCACGGATCAGGTGCTTCGGAACTTTCCCGTATCCCGACTTCGGAAGCTCATTCCAGAAAACAAACATCTGTGGAAATTTGTAACGCGAGAGCTTGCCTTCAAGGTGTCCGAGCAATTCCGCCTTTGACAATCCCGCGAATTCCCCGCTGGAAGACCTGACGATCACAGCCACACCGGCCTCGCCCCACTTGGGATCAGGAACACCCAGCACGGCAACCTCCTCGACACCCGGATGAGTCAGCAGAACTTCCTCGGCTTCACGCGGATAGACGTTCGATCCTCCGGAAATGTACATATCCGAGGCCCTGCCCGTCAGATACAGAAACCCGCGTTCATCGAGATACCCGAGATCGCCGGTATGAAACCATCCATCCTTGAAGACCTTTGCATTGGCCTCCGGATTGTTCAGATACCCGGCAAAGACCGCGGGCCCCCGCACGCAAATCTCACCGCGCGTATTTGGTGGAAGCATCTCACCTTCCAGCCCCCGTATGGCAATCTCCATACCGCTGCGCGCAAAGCCGCAGCTGCCCACAGGCATCTCGTCATCGACAATGGAATGATCCTCAGCAGGCAGATAGGTAATGCTGCCCGTGACCTCGCCAAGGCCATAATACTGTACGATGACTTTGCCGATATTCTTGAGCGCTGCCACCTGGTCTTCCCTGTACATCGGCGCGCCGGCATAGATGACATGGCGCAGGGAAGAATGATCGTAGCGATCGACCGCCGGATGGCGGACCATACGTGTCAGGATCGTCGGAACCGTGAACATATTCGCCACGCCATGCTCTTCGATCAGACGCCAGACCGCCTCCTCATCAAAACTGCTGCCCGGCAGCATCACAGACTTGGCTCCACGGGCAACCTGCGGCATGGCATGTACACCCGCACCGTGGGAGAGCGGCGCAACAATGAGCGACGCATCCGTCGGCCCCAGACCCGGCATCTGATCCGCAAGGTAATTGTTGACGACAAAACACATCTGGCCGTGAGTGAGGATCGCCGCCTTGGAGCGCCCCGTCGTTCCGGAGGTAAAGAAGTACCAGCAAGGATCGTCGTGCTCCACCGCGGCTTCAGGAAAGGCTGTGCCCAGGTTTTCCGCGACAATGGCTTCGTAATCGGTTTCGCCCTCGCGAGCAGAACCGATACAGACAACTTCGTTAAGGTGAGTGGCCTCCGCCCGCACAGCATCAACGTGATTCGGGAAAATATTCTCGTAGAGCATGACCCGGGCGCCGCTGGCAGAGCCGAGATATGCCACTTCCGGCGGAGTCAGCCGGAAGTTACAGGGCACCCAGACAGCACCGAGTTTGTAGGTGGCCCACATGGATTCGAACATCTGGTTCGAATTGCGGGAGATCACCAGGATCACATCACCCTTGCCGACACCGCGCGCACTCAGGGCCGCGGCGAGAGCGTCGACCCGGGCATTAAGCTCAGTCCAGCTCCAACTCTCCTGCCCCCAGACCAGCGCAGTTTGATCACGATAACGCTGTGCCGCCTGAGTCAAAAAATGACCCAGGTTCATTACCGAATTGCTCTGCCTCACGTCTCCCCCTGCATCGCCACAGTTCCGCTTTCCGCGGCGCCTCTTTTAGCGAAGAGGCTCTAGTATCGAGACGTAATTGGCAACCGCAGCGCCCCCCATGTTGAAGATCCCGGCCATCTGCGCGTTATCGACCTGAATATCGCCGGCGGTGTTGGTGAGCTGCATTGCCGAGAGCACATGCATTGAAACACCGGTCGCGCCAATCGGATGGCCCTTGCTTTTGAGGCCTCCGGAAGCGTTGATCGGTAGCTTGCCGTCTTTATGCACCCAGCCTTCAGCAATCGCTCTAGCGCCCTGACCTTCCGGTGTAAGGCCCATGGCTTCGTACTCGATCAGCTCGGCAATCGTGAAGCAGTCATGGGTCTCGACCAAAGAAAGATCGTCCAAGGTGATCTTCGCCTTGTCGAACGACTGCCGCCACGCGGTCTTGCAGCCCTCGAACAACGTGATATCCCGCTTACTCAGCGGCAGGAAGTCGTTGACCTGAACCGCGGAACGGAACACCACCGCCTTTTTCATGGTCAAGGCGGTCTCGACATCGGTCAGAACCAACGCGGCCGCACCATCGGAAACCAGCGAGCAATCCGTACGCTTCAGCGGTCCTGCGACAATAGGGTTCTTCTCCGAGACATTGCGGCAGAAATCGTATCCCAGATCCTTGCGCATCTGCGCCCAGGGATTCACTGCCCCGTTCTTGTGGTTCTTGGCGGCAATCGACGCAAGCGCGTCGGACTGATCGCCGTACTTCTGAAAGTACTTCTGCGCAATCAAGCCGAAGACGCCGGCGAAACCGCCTTCGATCTCGCCATCTTCCTTCAGGTAGGAGGCTTTGAGCAGAGTGTTGCCGATCTCCCGGCCTGCCAGGGCAGTCATCTTCTCCACACCGACAACCAGAACCACCCGGGCATGCTTTGCATCAATCGATTTTATGCCCTGGTGAATCGCGGCAGACCCGGTCGCACAGGCATTTTCGATCCGTGTCGCCGGCTTGAAACGGAAGCGGTCGTCAGTCTGCAGAACCAGCGAAGCAGGGAAAGCCTGCGGCGAAAAACCTTCATTGAAGTGACCGATCAGGATCTCGTCGACATCGTCGGGGCCGAGACCGGCGTCATCAAGCGCTTGAACTGCGACCTTTGCGATCAGCGATTCAACATCGTCATCTTCGTGTTTTCCAAAGGCCGTATGGCTCCAACCAACGATACAGGCTGTCATGCTTTCCTCCATCTTCAAGCAACAAGGCTTGCGCTGAGTCTGATTTGGCGAAAAACCTAACAGACGTTAGGTGTCCTGACCAGAGACGGTGATATCTTTCTGAAAAGACGTTGTGTGAAGATGCTGCAGGGTCAAGTTCCGCAATCCACGGAGGCATCATCACTTCTGTGGCTGGCGTCCTTCGATAAGATCGCGAAAGGGGCGGAATCCCTCTACCAGATGATCCAGAAACGCGCGGACCCGCGCGCTGTAGCGCAAATCCTTGTGGGTCAGCAGCCAGAAATCCCGCTGACTGACAATCTCGCCAGGCGGGATGCGGACCAGATCAGGATCCGCATCGCCCATAAAGCAGGGCAAGATTGTTGCCCCAACGCTTTGACGCACCGCTTCAAGCAGTGTGGGTACGGAGTCGACCCGCAAACGACAGAGATGATCCGGAATTTCGGGTGCAAGACCCGGCCAGCTCGGGCTCTCGGACCCGTCATCCCAGTTCATCCAGAGCATCTGTTCCACCCGCTCGCTCTGTGACGCAAGATAGGAACGCGATCCGTAAGCGGCGAAAGACGCCGTTGCCAATTTGCGACCGACCAGACGCTCGGGCGGTGTGTTCGATGTGCGCAGCACAACATCCGCTTCGGCATCATCCGGACCGACCTTATCGTAAGCCGTCTTGATTGAAGTCGTGATCCGCAGGTTGATCTCGGGATAGCGCTTCAGAAAGGACGCCGTGACGGGCAGCAGTAAATGATTCGAGAGCGTATCGGCGATGGATACGCGGATTGTCCCCGATAGCTCCTGGTCCTGACCGGCAAGAGTCCGGTCCAGTTCGATAACGTCCTGCTCCATCCGCAAAGCAGTCTCGAAGAGCTTGCGACCGGCAGCATTCAAGCGATACCCGGAGGTCAGGCGATCAAACAGCTTGGACCCCAGTTTCTCCTCAAACGCGTTTATGCGCCGCGAAACACTGCTCTGGTCCACGCCAAGCAGCCGAGCGCCTGCAGAGCCTGATCCGCCCCGAGCCACCGCAAGAAAGATCCGAATATCGTCCCAGTTTTCCATCCATGCAAATTAGCATAGAGGTAATGAAAAAACACAAATTTCAAAGCTTTTTCGCATTTTGTAAAGCTATGGCCTGACCGCTTCAACGCTTGCCATAAAGGAACCAAGCCATGACCGCCTATTTTGTTGCTCAATTCACTGTCAAAGATTCTGCAATCCTCTCGTCCTACTCGCAAAAAGCGGGACCGGTTATTGCCTCTTTCGGGGGAGAGCTGCTGTTCAAAAGCACAGCCGGCGAAGCCCTTGACGGAAGTAATCCGAACAAATGCATCGCGGTCTTTCGTTTTCCAAGCGATGAGGCCATGCGTAGCTGTCACGACTCCGACGCCTACCAGGCTTTGGTTCAGGAACGTCGAAACGGCGCCGAGATGATTATTACCGGCTACGCAACCAGTTAAAAACCGCGTCCAATACACCGCGCGCTGTCGTCACAGATTCAGATAGAAGGGAAGCCAGTTCATGACGCTCGGCTACCACAGTCTCGGGCATGGTCCCGAAAAGATCATCTTTCTCCACGGCTGGCTCAGCGACCATCTTGTTTATGAGCCGCTATTTCCTCTCCTGGATCAGGACCGCTATACGGCCGTTTTCGCAGATTATCGCGGGTACGGGCAATCCAACCACCTCGATGGAGACTATAGCATCGCTGAAATCGCGCGAGACGTTATCGAACTGGCCAAGCATCTGAAGTGGTCCCACTGCCACATCGCGGGACACTCAATGGGCGGCATGGTCTTGCAAAAAATCGCCTGCTTAACCCCCAACTTGGTAGCATCTGGTATTGCAATCACGCCCGTGCCCGCCTCGGGTCTTCCGCTCACGGCTCAATTAACGAGTTTCTTCAAGTCTGCGATCGAAGACGATGGAGCGTTGACCGAGCTGTACGATGTCCTCACAGGCAAACGGTACTCGGGTTCCTTCCTGACTTACATGACAGGACGTACACGCAGAGTCACCACGAGGGCAGCGTTGCTCGGGTACATGAACGCTTGGACAGGAACGGACATCAGTGCCGAGGTCGCTGCAATCGAAAGTAAGATTCTTGTGATCGCGGGCAGGTTTGACGGAGCCGTCGGCCCGGATGTGATGGAACAGACCTACCTGAAACAACTCCACAACGTCGAGCTCGTGACGATCGAGGGCGCGGGACACTATCCGGCGCAGGAAACCCCGGTTGAGCTCTTCACGGCAATCGAACAACATCTCAAAGCGAACGCGTTCTCATGAACATCACACGAGATCGGATCATGTTTGGCCAGAGCCGCTTTTCGGTTTCGCCAAAACATGTGAATCCGATTTCACTTAAAAAGGTAGAGCTGATTCACAAGAACGATAAATCGCCTCAAGCGAATCCATCTAAACTTGATCTGACCTAGGTACGAAACTGACTGTGAAATTGCGTATGGAGTTCCTTAAGCACAGCTGGAAACAGGTCCCACGCCCAGGAACGCTTGGTTTTCTTTGAATTCTTAAAATCAAGCGGTTCCACGAAACAGACGTCGATGGCATCCTTCATCTTAGGGTTTCCATCGACGTAGTACCGCCGCGCGATTTCAAAGCAAGCCTCGACCTGCAATCGATCAACACGATCAATGCACTTCTGAGCGTAGCGCGAGAAGACCTCGACTTCGAAGGTCAGAAGACCTTCCTCCGCGTTGAGATCGCCTGTGATGTCAGGGAACGCCTTTTTCAGTTCCTTGATCAGCAAGCTTCGGTGCATCGCCATTCGATCGCCAACCTGACTTAGTTGAATCGCTTAAATATCTGGCTGAAAGATAGCGAACTTTGGTCGAGAAAGTCCTAACGGCTTTGTCTTATCTGTACGGCGATGGGATCCTCTTCACCACGACGGAGCGCATAATCAAGCGCGTTTCGGTCCCATTGGTCCCTGATCATGATATCGGCACCACGCTTCAGTAGCATTTCAACGATTTCGCCGTGCCCCTTGAAGGATGCCAGGATGAGGGGCGTCACGCCCTCACCGTCGATCCAGTCCAGCGTCGCCCCGTGATCGAGCAAGCGCCGGGCAATCTCGGTCTGCCCGTCACGGGCCGCGAAGATAAGCGCTGTATTGTTATGAGAGTCTGCCAGGTCGGGGTCGACGCCTTGCGCAAGCAAGCCTTCGACTGCCGCCAGATCACCCTGCTTTGTCGCGGCAATGATAGCGGCGGCGGTCGTCTGCTCCGCCACCACAGCCGAGGTATAAAAGACCAATACTAGAGCACAGAGTGCCCTCATCCATTGACCGGAGGCAGCGTATCCTGGAAGCGGACCGGCCGTCCGAGGGGATCGCCAATCAGCTCCCCATCGCGCATAACCGTGGAACCACGAATCACAGTGGCCATAGGCCAGCCCGTCACGGTCATCCCTTCAAAGGGCGACCAGCCACACTTGTAGGCCAGCCAGTCCGATGTAATCTCGGTACGCGCCTTCAGGTCGACGATTGAGAAGTCGGCATCATAGCCGACCGCGATACGCCCCTTGCCCGCGATATTGTAAATCCGCGCAGGACCTGCGGAGGTCAGATCAACCAGACGTTCCAATGACAAACGACCGGCATTCACATGATCCAGCATCAACGGCAAGAGGGTCTGCACACCCGGCATCCCGGAGGGTGACTGCGGATAGTCCCGTGCTTTTTCTTCTTTGGTATGGGGCGCATGATCAGATCCGATGACATCGACAATCCCCTGTCGGATGCCTTCCCATAAGCCCTCCCGGTGACGTTCATCCCGGATCGGCGGATTCATCTGCGCGTAAGATCCCAGGCGGTCATAACATTCGGGCGCTGCAAGGGTTAGATGCTGTGGCGTGACCTCAACCGTCACCAGGTCCTTGTTAGCCGCAAGCAACGGCATCTCGTCGGCGGTGGTGATATGCAGGACATGGATGCGCCGGCCGGCCTGCCGGGCGAGACGCATAATCCGGGTCGTGGCTTTGATCGCCACCTCCTCGTCGCGCCAGACCGGATGGTCTGATACAGGTGCACCGTCACGCACTAGGGACAGACGTTCCCGCAATCGAGGCTCGTCTTCCGCATGGATGGCCACGCGGCGCGTGCCATGTTTGAGAACGCGCAGAAGCGTATCATCATCCTCGACCAGCAGGCTGCCGGTCGAGGAGCCCATGAAAATCTTTACACCACTGCAGCCCGGGTGACGCTCGAGCTCTCCGAGCCGATCGGCGTTCTCCTCTGCCGCACCAATGAAAAAGGCGTGGTCGGTCCAAGCCCTTCCCTCGGCCCGGGCAAACTTATCGTCCAGATCGGATGCCGCCAGGGTCAGGGGCATGGTGTTCGGCATCTCGAAAATCGCCACAACCCCGCCCAGCGCGGCGGCTGCCGTCCCGCAAGCCAGGTCTTCCTTATGCTCCAGACCGGGTTCACGAAAATGCACCTGACTGTCAATCACCCCAGGCAACACGTGCAGTCCTGTGGCATCGAAACTTTCCTTTGCAGCCGAGGCATCCAGGTCACCGAGCGCGGCGATTCGCCCATTCACAACGGCAACATCGGTTTCGACAAGTCCTGCAGGGGTTGCAACACAGCCGCCTTTGATCACGAGATCGTAGGATTGAGTCATGGTTTTTGGATCCTCGTTTTCATTGTCATGCCGGTACTACCGGCCACTCATCCGGCGCGCCGCTGCCCAGCATGCCGGTCCTGGATCAACGCCTCGAACAGCGTAACATAACGCTGCACGCAGGCTGCCTCGGTAAACTCGTCGTCAAAGCGTTTCCTTCCGGCCGATACCAGCCGTTCCGCAAGTCCCTCGTCATCCATCACCCGACCAATCGCCGCCGCCAAGGCAGTCGCATCATCAACCGGCACCATCAGCGCATCTTCATTGTCCCGGATCAACTCGGCAGGTCCCGTTGACGCGGCGGCCACCAGGGGCTTGCGGTACCCCCAGGCGTCGAGCACGACATTTCCGAAAGGCTCAACCCTGGAAGGGAAAGCACAGATATCTGCAGCTCCGAACAATGCCGCCTTATCGTTCCGCCAGCCCAGAAAACGCACCCGCTCGGCCAATCCCAGGTCTCGCGCAAGATCTTCCAATTCGGACTTTAACGCGCCTTCCCCGGCGATCCAGAGATAAGGACGCGTCTCAAGCGCTAGCGCGCGGATCAAGACATCCAACGCCTTTGCTGTGTGAAGGCGCCCGAGCGCGAGCACGAGCGGTACGTCGTCCGGTGTGTCGAAAGTCGCTCGGTCAATCGCAGGGGCGGTTTCAATCCGGGCGAAGTTGGGTAAATAGGTCGCCTGGGCGCGAGGCCAGCCGTCATTCACAACATGATCGATAAGCTCAGTTGTATTGCAGATAAGGTGGTCGCAATTCTGAAAATTCTTGACCGGGTAATAACCGCCGAGCCGGGCCAGACGGAGAAAATCACCGGTCGGGCACATGACGCTTGCCCGGCTCATCCAGGTCATGACGACATCGGGTTTGAAATCCGCGATTTCCCGCTTCAATGCTGCTGTTGTCGTAAAATCCAGCCATTTGCGGAACGGCAGCTCCAGCGGGACCACGCCTCCGGCCTTGATCAGTTCAGCGCGCTCCGGGTGACTGCGAATGACGGCCCGGCTTTCATGCCCAGCATCCTTCAGGGCAATCACAAGGGAAACGAAAAAGGTTTCGGCTCCCCCCGCCTTCCCGCCGGACATGACATTCAGAATACGCATCTAGGTCAACAGTCTCCATCGGACGGAACTGGAACACCGGCACAACCCGGTGGTGAAGGCACACGGTCCCGGGTCAGCCGCTGTGGCGGTTATACGAGCGGGCAAGCCGCTTGCCAAGCAGACCTTGCGCAAATGTCGCCGCGATGCCAATTCTTGATACTGAACGAACAACAGACCTCTCGCGGTCCAGATGAAATGAGAGACGCGAATGCCCGAGCCAATCAAAGCTAAAGGCCTGATTCTGCCCCACCGCGGCGTGCTGCGAATCTCGGGCCCTGACCGGGTTGCCTTTTTGCAAGGCCTCGTTTCGAACGACATTGACGCCGTTTCGCCGACTCAATCCATCTGGTCAGCCTTTTTGACCGCCCAGGGAAAATTCCTGCACGAGTTTTTCGTAACGGAGGAACCGGCAGGCGCAGGAACGCATGAAAAGGCGGGGTCCGAAGGCGCCCTGCTGATCGATTGCGAAGCTGAGCGTCTTGCCGACCTTCAGCGCCGCCTGAAACTCTACAAACTACGCTCGCAGGTGCAGTTGGAGGATGTACAGAGCACTTACTCTGTTGCCGCTCTTTTTGGTGATGCGGCCCTCTCCGCGCTGGATCTCGAGAACAGCGCGGGAACGAGTGCTGACCTCGGTGCGGGACGGGTTTTTGTCGACCCCCGCCTGATCGAGATGGGCGCGCGTGCAATTCTGCCTGCCGCGACGGCCGAAGCTGTGTTGGCCGGCGCCGGATTTGAATTGTCCGCTCTTGCAGAATACGACCGTTTGCGCAGCGAACTTGGTGTTCCGGACGGCAGTCGCGACCTTGAAATCGAAAAGTCGATCCTGCTGGAAAATGGTTTCGACGAGTTACACGGCGTCGATTGGGACAAAGGCTGTTACATGGGGCAGGAACTCACAGCGCGCACCAAGTACCGCGGTCTGGTCAAGAAGAGACTGATGCCAGTGGAGATCTCCGGCACGGCGCCTGCACCCGGCACCCCACTGCTTTTGGAGGGTAAAGAAGTTGGAATTATGCGATCCGCAGTCGACTCCAGGGGACTGGCCACGGTCAGGCTGAATGCTCTGCAGGAAACCGACAGCCTTGAAATGCATGCCGGGGAAACGAAAATCGTGGCTCGCAAACCGAGCTGGATGAGGACCTGAGCCGCAGTCCAAACATAACGTAAACGCCGTGAATTCTACTTCAGGCGCTTAACTGTCCCTGCTGCTCGCTCTCACTGTGGGCAGCCAGTTCATCGAGTGCCTGCTTGATAAAGCGTGCAAGCTGCTCAGCCGGCGCATTCGGCGGATCGATCCTGGCAAAAAGATCGACGCTGACCATACCAAGATCCGGCAATTGCGTGTTTTGCGGCAGGGGATGCAGACCCTCAGGTACCGTGCTGCGCGACAGGGCCATTACACCGAGGCCGCTCTTCACAGCCATCTGCAATCCAGAGAGGCTGGAACTGGAAAAGGCAATCCGCGACGCTATGTGCGCGCTATCCAACGCTCGGATCATCGCTGCGCGGTAACGGCACCCCTCCGGATAAACCACGAGTGGTAAAGGCGAACGGTTCTCACTGTTCTGATTCGTTCCGGCAACCCAAACCACAGGCTCCGACCAGGTCTTGATCGGCTGCATCGTTGTGCGCTCGGTGCGAATACCGATCATCACATCGAGGTCGGAGGATTCAAAGTGATCTCCCAGCGTCGCGCTCAGATCACAAGTGACCTCAAGCGTCACTTTCGGATGCGCCTGCGCAAACCTGCCCAGCACTTGCGGCAGAATCGAAGTCGCAAAGTCATTGGGTATTCCGACGCGGATCGAGCCACTCAGGAAAGGATCCCGGATCACCTCGAAGCAAGTGTCGTTCAGCGACAAAATCTCGCGCGCTGTCTCGAGCAGAATTTCACCCTGACGCGTCAGAACGGGCGCTCGGCTGTCCCGCATCAACAAGGATGCGCCGCAAAGAGACTCTAAACGCTGGATCTGAAGCGACACCGCCGACTGCGATCGACCGACAACCCTGCCCGCACGCGTAAAGCTACCGGTTTCAATAACCGCCACAAAGGTTCGCAGACTCTCGATGGGCAAATGCTTACGCAAGATGTGTCAACCACCTACGTTAGAATTAATCTTATATAGAAGTAGAGTGATATGATTGCGTTCATAAATCAAACAATAAAAAACATTAATTTTTCAAATCAAAGTTATCGTGATATCGAACTTCTTCAGAGAGAGAACACAAGATTAGTTGAGAGTGAAAATCAGCCTCAAAGCCAAGCTGGCTGCGCGACTCAGTCTCAAACAACAGTATCACACTGAAAATTATAACGAATAGATCGGCAGGAATGGAACCTCAAAACTGCAAATAGCAGCAATCTATTCCTGGTTGACCCGAACTCCGTCATGCAAGAGGCAAGAATGGAAGAGTTTCTCGCGATTCCGAATGGTACAAAAGTAGCACACACCTTTACGTCAGATGAGGCAGCCAGACGCCTCAAGCTGCTGAGAGATCATATGGCGCAAGAGAAGCTCGAAGCTGTTCTCTTTACGTCGATTCACAACATCAACTACTTCAGCGACTTTCTGTATTGCGCCTTTGGCCGGAACTACGGCCTTGTGGTCACGCCTGACCGGGCCGTGACAATTTCCGCCAATATCGATGGCGGGCAACCTCACAGGCGGAGCGTTGACGAAAATCTGGTCTATACGGATTGGAAAAAAGACAACTTTTTCAGAGCGGTTCAAAACGAGGTCGGCCCCTGCCAACGGGTCGGTGTGGAGTTCGACCACCTCACTTTGCAAAATCATCGCAAACTGACTGACGCCCTGCCCGGCGCCGCGTTTTTCGATGTCGGCATGCCCACGATGCAGATGCGTATGGTCAAGTCGAAGGAAGAGATTGAACTGATCCGGCACGGTGCGCAGATCGGCGATATCGGCGGTGCGCACTGCGTAGAGGCGATTGGCGAAAATGTCCCCGAGTACGAAGTCGCTCTGCACGCGACGCGTGCCATGATCCGCGAAATTGCGAAGCGCTTTCCCCACGGCGAGTTAATGGACACCTGGACCTGGTTTCAATCAGGGCTGAACACAGACGGCGCCCACAACCCGGTCACCTCCCGACGGGTTCAAAAGGGCGATATCCTGAGTCTGAATTGCTTTCCGATGATCGCGGGATACTACACCGCTCTGGAGCGCACCTTGTTTCTGGATCATGCAAGCGACCGTCACCTGGAGCTCTGGGAAATCAATTGCAAGGTTCACCGGCGTGGCCTCGAGCTGATCAAACCCGGCGTTCGCTGTTGTGATATCGCTCTGGAGCTCAACGAAATTTATCGCGAACACGACCTGCTTGACCGCCGGACCTTCGGTTACGGCCACTCCTTTGGCACGCTAAGCCACTACTATGGCCGGGAAGCAGGGCTGGAGCTCCGGGAAGATATTGAGACGGTGCTGGAACCCAACATGGTTGTCTCCATGGAGCCCATGATTATGCTTCCGGAAGGTATGGAAGGTGCTGGTGGATACCGCGAGCACGACATCCTGGTCATTCATGAAAATGGCGCTGAAAACATCACCAAGTTTCCCTTCGGACCGGAGCACAACATCGTCTCTGCCTAACGGCGTTTCGGCACTCTGGAGAGTCGCGTTTCAATCCAACGCCCTAGAGGGTGAAAGTCATTTAAGTTCGAAAATGTTCTTGTTTTGTTCTTATTCGCCGAATAACCTGAAAGTATGGATGAGGCGATTGCAGCAAAGGCGAAAAAGGGACGCGGTGCCGTCGGAAACCCGAAGCCACGGTTCGATGCCGAGGAACGCATGGCTGTCGATGATGGATGGGGAAGCGCAGACCCTGATGAGCTGCCACCGCTTAGAACCACCGTCTCGTCGGACAGCAGTCGAAAGGTCATCGCCCGCAATGACTCGCCGGACCTGCCCTTCGATCGATCTGTAAATCCTTATCGGGGTTGCGAGCACGGCTGCGTCTATTGCTTCGCCCGTCCGACCCATGCCTATCTGGGCATGTCACCGGGTCTCGACTTCGAAACCAAACTGGTTGCGAAACACAATGCGGCGGAATTGCTGCGCGCAGAGCTCGCGCGCCCCTCTTACCGCCCGGCCACGATGGCGTTGGGCACGAACACCGACCCTTACCAGCCAATCGAAAAGCGCCTGGAGATCACCCGCCAGGTACTGCAGGTGCTTGCTGAAACCAGGCATCCTCTGGGAATCGTAACCAAGTCGCACTTGGTCACCAGAGACATCGACATCCTTGCCCCCATGGCGAAAGAAGGTCTGGTGCGCGTTTTTCTCTCAGTCACCACGCTGGACAGGGATCTGGCCCGTCGGATGGAACCGCGCGCCAGCAGCCCTGCCCGGCGCCTGGAGGCTGTCCGGACACTCAATGATGCGGGTATTCCCTGCGGTGTCATGGCCTCACCCATGATTCCGAGCCTGAATGACCACGAACTGGAGGCGATCCTTGAAGAGGCGGCGTCCAATGGTGCGCGCTGGGGCAGCTACATCCTGTTGCGGTTGCCCCTTGAAATCAAAGAGCTCTTTAACGACTGGCTCGATGTACATGCGCCTGACCGCAAGAACCGCATTCTGAACATCCTGCGCGAAGCCCGCGGCGGCAAACTCTACGACAGCCGATGGGGTCAGCGCATGACCGGGAAAGGCGTGTTTGCCGATCTTCTGGCGCGCCGTTTCGAACGGGCCGTAAAACGTTTGGGTCTCAATCAGGATGAACCCAATGTCGATTGCTCGAAATTTCAACCACCTGCAAAAGACCCGAGGCAATTCAGTCTTTTCTAGTGCGTGTTGCGCTCCATCGAATAAATCTGTGCGCAGGCGGCATCAGGCTTGGCGAAGTAGTGCGGAGTGTACAGAGCCGGACACTCGCCCCTGTCAGCAGTTCTTGATTGTGAGCTTGCCTGGAAGCCGCGTGGCGGAATCACCACAGGCATCTTTGAGCTGATGTTGCAGGAGGTGTGTTGTATCTCTCAGGTCAGTGCCACTCAAATTGGCCCCCCCAAACCGGGTGTAGTGAAGATTGGCACCCCGGAAGTCGGATCCGCGCAGGTCACTGCCCCTGAAATCTGCGGACCAGAGATCAGCCCCTTGAAAATCAGCGCCCTCAATGCCGGACGACGAAAGACGGGTGGCCCGCAGGACGGCGCCGCTCAGGTCCGCCCCATGCAGCACTGCCGCGCTCAGATCGGCTCTTTCGAGTTTCGCGCCGCGCAGGTTCGCAGCAGTGAGATTCGCGCCGGAAAGAACCGCCTCATTCAAGGCGGTTCCCTGAAGATCCGCGTAGAGCCGGAAACCAAGCACCTCGAGTGGTCGCTGTGAGCTGACGGAAACAACAGAGGCTGTGAAGGTCACAAACGCCACGGCAACGGCGACAGCGATTTCTGGTAACCGCCGTGAAGATCCTTCGCGCGCACGTTCTCCAAGGAGCGTCGTCCTGGTTATCCGATACATTGCACATCCGGTCCAAAACGCGATGGTCACAAAAAGCGACAGCCCAAGACTGCCGAGCCAGTCATGCTTGGGCAAATAGCGTAACCAGAAGAGAAACACTGTGACCGGCACCAAAACCCAGGCCGTTACCACGGAGATACCAACCTGCAACCACCAGAGCGATGGCCGGTCATCGGTTAGACGCAACACATAAAGACGCACGAGGCTGGTTAAAAGCCAGGGATAGGCTTTTTCATCCAATGAAAAGGCATCGGGAAAGAACGCCGGCAGCTTGGCCAGACCACGCCACAGACGCTGCAGATACATATGCAGATAAATGTAGATTCCCAGGAGTACCACCGGAGCCGCCAGAAAAAATCCCGCGATCGGCACATCCGTCTGAATAATCGGTAGAGGTGTCGAAGCCGCATTGACCACCAGAGCCATATCGGAGGTCGTCGCCAGAGCAAGCCAGGCATAGACGCAACCGCCGACCACACCCAGAAAGACACCCCGGGCATGCTTCGAGATTTCAGCGACATGCGCCAGCCCCTCAAAGCGCGCGACTTCAGGCTCCACCAGCGCGTCGGTCAGGTCCGCGCCCGCAAGCTGCTGGACCTGCAAACCCTTGACCGGCGACAAGGTCGCACCGGTCAGATCAGCACCCCGAAGATCTGCGCCGGTCAGATCGGCATTCAAAAGATTGGCATGAGCGAGTGTCGTCCGCCGAAGGTCGGCCTTGATCAAGCTCGCTTCCGGCAACCAGGCATGGGCAAGGTCTGCGCGCTCCCCCGCCTCGCCGTCTGAACTTAGCCAGAGTGCGTGCGCTGAAAGAACCTGAGCCAATTCTTCGGTCGATAACTCAACAGGGCTATCAGACTGGCGCCCGGCGATTTCGGAGACATCCTGTTCGGCTTCATCTGGCCGATGAAGGTGTTCGGCCACGCTTCGCCCCCCTTTTAAAGAGACAAACGAAATCTCTTAAGACGGCAAAGTCTAGACTATCCTGCGAAGATGCGCAGCATTCTTGGTTATTTCTGCGTCAGATTGGGCATCACCTGCCCCATCCGGGCAAAGGGCGATACCCCCGCCGAAAGCTTCAGATCCCCGGCCCGCTTCAGACCATCACGACCGAACCTCTCGCGCACGGCAGCCCGAAGCCAGAGCTCGGCCTGGGCATGACGTGCAGCATCCAACGCCTCCGTCTCCCGTAACCAGGTCATATGCCGATCCAGGATTTCGATAAAGCCGTCAATACCCTCGCGCTCGGAAGCAGCAACCGAAGTTACGGCAACCGGCCATTGGTCTTTTCCCTGTTCGGAGAGCGACAATGCGCCTTTAAGATCCGCGAGCGCGCGCTGCGCTGCCTTACCCATATCCGCCTTAGTCACCAGCGCAACATGCGGGATTTCAACGATCCCGGCCTTCATGAACTGCAGCGAGTCTCCCGAGCCCGGCTGGACACAAAAGACCACCGTATCGGCAACGCTGGCAACGTCGGTCTCAGATTGCCCCACACCGACCGTCTCGATCAAAACCACATCGAAAACGGCCCGCATCAGTACCATGGCGGCGATGGTCAGATCCGCCAAACCGCCCAAGCGGTCTCGCGCGGCCATGGAGCGCACGAAAACGCCGTCATCCACGGTCTCACGCGACAGCCTAACCCGATCCCCCAACAAAGCCCCGCCCGAGCGCGTGGAGGAAGGGTCAACCGCGATGATCCCGATCGTTCGCCCTTCTGCACGCAGAGCATCAATCAAGGCCCCCATCAGAGTGGATTTGCCAACCCCGGGAGGCCCCGTCAAACCCACAACATGCGCTCGGGGAGCGTGATAGGCGTCGCTCAGCAAAGCCAGTGTCTCCGGCGCATCGGGACGACGCTCGAGCTGCGCAAGGGCACGGGCGAGTGAAACTTTGCCGCCGGAAGCGACTTCTTTCAGAGACAAAGTTCCAACGCTTGAATTCATAGGGTCTGATCGTTTTTCCTGAAGTAAAACCAAGTGCGACTCAGCCTCTCATTCATAGCGCAACCCGCAGTCTGTCAGTCGCCAAGCACAAGTCCTTCTCGCCTGGGATCGGCGCCACCGGTCAGCTTGTCCTTCGCGATGACGATGCCGTGCAGGCCGCTGTTAAGGTCGCGGATTTTAACCTCATGTCCCAGCGCTTCAAGAGCCTGCTGATACCCAACGGCTTCAGTGCCCTCTTCCAGGTCCGTAGCGCCGTTGCGATTGACGAAATGTCCCATGTCGATGGCCTTCTGAATATCCATATCCCAATCGAGCACAGCCACCAGGGTCTTGGCCACGTAGTTGATGATCCGGCTACCGCCCGGAGAGCCGATCAGCAACACGGGTTCGCCCTGCGCGTCGAAGACAATGGTAGGGGCCATGGAGCTGCGGGGACGTTTGCCGCCTTCCACACGATTGGCGATCACTTTGCCGTCTTTCTCGGGCACACGTGAGAAATCGGTCAGTTCGTTGTTGAGCAGAAAGCCATTCACCATGACCCGGCTGCCGAAACCTGTCTCGATGGTGGTGGTCATGGAGACCGCATTGCCATAGCTGTCGCGGATCACAAAGTGGCTGGTACCGGGCCGCTCCAACCCCTCGTCCGGAGACCGCAGCGCTGCATCCTTCCAAGGTGGCGTTCCGGGCGTGGCTTTACCCATGGCTCCATCGCGCTTGATCAAACTGGCGCGGTCGGCGAGGTAATCCGCATCCAGCAAGCCTTTGGTAGGCATGCGCACGAAGTCGCTGTCCGCCATGTAAAGTCCCCGGTCGGCATAGGCCAGCTTGTTCGCTTCGGCGAAGAGATGGGCTGCCTCCGCGCCTGGCCCCATGGCGGGCAGGTCGAAATGACTGAGTACGCTCAGGATCTGGCCGACCGTGAGGCCACCGGACGTCGGCGGCCCCATACCGCAGACCTTGTGCGCTCGATAGTCCATGCAGACAGGATCCCGTTGCTTTACCTCGTAATTCGCGAAATCCTCGAGCGACAGAATACCGGGGTTCTCGGTGGTGGCTTGGACTGCGGCCAAAATGTTCTTCGCAATATCGCCTTTGTAGAAAACGTCAGCGCCCCCTTCCGCAATGGACCGCAGGGTCGCTGCGAATTCAGGGTTTTTCAGCAAACTGCCCTCGGCCTTGGGTGTGCCGTCTTCGTTGAAGAAATAGGCTTTAGCCGCCGGGAATTTATCCAGTCCCTTTTCCTGCGCAGCGGCAATCGACTTCGCCATCCGTGGCGAGATCTCAAAACCCGCGTCGGCCAGGCTTATGGCCGGTTGGAAAAGATCGCTCCAGGCGGCCTTACCGTGCTTGCCATGCGCGACTTCCAGGAGCCGAAGTGTACCTGGTACGCCCACCGACCTGCCGCCGACGACGGCCTCCCAAAACCCCTTAGGAGTCCCGTCTTCCTTCAGAAAGTACTCGGGTGTCGCAGCAGCGGGCGCGGTTTCGCGGCCATCGTAGGTTTCCAGTGTTTTCGAATTGGCATCCCAATACAGCAGGAAAGCGCCACCGCCGATCCCTGAAGACTGTGGCTCGACCAAATTGAGCATCATCTGCACAGCGACAGCAGCATCCATTGCCGTGCCGCCAGCTTTGAGAACATCGTACCCGGCCTGCGCAGCGAGCGGATTGGCCGCTGAGACCATAAATTCCTGTGAGGTGACCGACTCCTTGGAAAGGCGTCCTGTCCCACTTTCCGGCTGTGGATCTTGCGCAAAAGCAGTCCCAAGCCCCAACGACGCAGCAATGCCCAGTGCAGCAATGGCCCGACAAATCGGCACCCTGCGCGACCGGGTAATGATGTAGTCTTTCGCCATAGTCATAACCTCCAGAAAAGAGCCATCTTTGTTCATGGCATTCGCCGCCGAGTTTTCAGTTTTTCACAGATAGATAGAGATGTCAGTCCCGTGTTTCGCAGAATGACGCAAGACGTCACAAAACCGACGCAGCGCCGTCACGGCGCGGATCACCTGCCGCAGACAAAACGCCATCGGCCGTCAGAGACACGGAGTGAACACCGCCAAAAAACAGATTGTGCGTGGGCCAATCGAGAACACTGTCGGCCGCGTCTCCGATTGATGAGACGTCAGGAATTACTGCACCGCCTTCCCTGTTAAGCACGCCGCCCTCAACATGGATGCGGTGCGCGCCGACGGCCTCGCTCAAATTCATGCCGTGATCGATCAGATTTAGCAAGACCTGCAGGATTGCCGTACGGATCCGATTGGACCCGCCCGACCCAAGTCCGATTAAACTGCCGTCTTCCCGGCGGGCAACAGTCGGCGCCATCATGGATGACATCCGCACGCCTTCCTGCCAGCCGGTCATACCGCCGGGGTTGAGGTCTTCTTCGCCCATCATGTTATTGGGCATAACACCCGTTCCCGGCAGAAGGTATCCGCAGCCCTCGCCATTCGAAAGCGACATGGCAGCAACGTTACCCTGTGCATCCACCACACTGATATGGGTGGTTCCACGATCGGCCGGGGGCGCGACGGCAACCTCTTTTCTGTATCGCGCAAGCAGGTCCGGCGCATAAAGCTGTGCAGTTGGATTCTCTTCCCGACCGAGCTTCTCATCGAGCGCCACCTCGACCCTGGCACGATTGGTCAAAGCCATAACCCGCGCGAGGGAATTTAGATGTGCTTCCTTGTCATCTGGTTTCGCCCCGGCGGTTTCCATGAGTTCAAGGGCGAAACCGATCAGGATACCGCCGGCGGAGGGCGGGGGATTTGAGAAGATTTGCGCGTCGCGATACCGCTGGGCAATCGGCTTGCGGCGCTTGACCTCGTATCCCTGCAGGTCTTCCTGCGTCAGATGCCCGCCGCTCTCCCGACAGGCCTCCAGCAGCAGCGTGCCGAGCCTGCCGCCCCCATAAAGCAGGTCTTCCCCTTCACGAAGGATAGCCTCGAAAGTCTCGGCCAAATCCGATTGGCGCAGGAGGTCGCCGGTGCCGAGAAGCCGGCCATCGGGCCCACTGTAAATTGCCTTAGCTTCGGGACTTGCAGTCAAAATAGGCGCGACGACCCCGATCAGATACGCGTCCACCGATCGCAGGACCACACCTTCACGGGCAAGTTTGATGGCCGGCGCGATGATCCGCTCGAGCGGCAGACTGCCGAGATCCCGGTAAATTCGAAACAGGCCCTTAATTTGTCCGGGTACGGCAGAAGCCCCCAAACCGATGTGAAATTCCTGCGTTGCCGTTCCGAAGTCTGCATGAATTGGGTAAAAGGAGGTCTCTTCAACCGGACGCCGTCGCCGGGGGGTATCGACAAAGAAATCGTAAACCGTCGAGTCACCCGCCGCATCACGTGCCAGCAAAAATCCACCGCCTCCTAAGGAGGAGAGGATCGGTTCTGCAACGCACGACGCGCAGAGACCGGCGAGGACAGCATCAAAGGCGTTGCCGCCGTCACGTAAAATTTCCTCGACCGCCGCTGCTGTGGCTGGATGGCCGCAGGCCACGGCACCGTGATTCTTCATACTTCCGCCCTGACTTAAGATCACCCAGGCTTATTTCTGTTCCTGAGTTGGGCGGTTTTCTGGCATGTCCGACTTCGGATGTCGAGCCTTGGAGGTTCGATTCCGGCGGTCACAACCGCTTGGGATAAGGGTAACTACGGACCTTGACGCCCCAATACCGCCATGTTTGATAACTATCTTTCGAACTCATAGAACTTGTGACGATAGCAGGACAGCTATTCGGACGACTTCAGGAAAGGATGACTTCGCCATGCGTCGTGGACTTTTTGCATTAGGTTTGACGGCTTGCGTCCTCCTTACCGGGCCTTCTTCTGCCATAGCGGAAGACGATCCAGCCGATCCAGGTGAACTTGCACGCGAAAGCATCGAACTGATGATGCGCTCGCTAAACCTTTTGATGGATAACATCCCGCAGTATGAACTGCCGGAAGTTACCGAAGACGGTGACATCATTATCCGGCGCAAACGCAATACGGTTGAGCCGGAAGAAAACGAACAAGACGACGACCTGGAACTCGAAAAGACACGCACGTAACTGTCCGTTCTTTTTTGGGGCTACCCACTTTTAAGACCGCGGTTTCCGCCGCGGGTCCATCACGCTATCCGGCGGTCACGCCGGATGGGCTTGAGACTTGACAGACATCGCGAATGCCTCAAGCTATCGCCCTCAAACACTTTGAAAAATGAGCGGCATATGATCGATAGTCTGGGTGCTTTTGTTCCCGAGAACGAAGTCAATATTGCAGGCGCTGCAGAAGGTCCCCTGCGCGGCGTGACCTTCGCGGCGAAAGACATATACGACATTGCCGGTCATACAACGGGTTGCGGCAATCCGGATTGGGCGCGCACCCATGCCGCAGCAACAGAAACCTCGCCCGTCGTTCAGCGTATGCTGGATGCGGGTGCCTTTCTGGTCGGAAAGACCATCACCGACGAACTCGCCTATAGCCTGAACGGCCAAAACCATCACTACGGGACACCCTCGAACAGCAATGCCCCGGGCCGGATTCCTGGCGGGTCCTCGAGCGGATCCGCCTCTGCCGTTGCCGGCGGGCTGGTCGATACGGCCCTGGGCAGCGATACAGGTGGATCGATCAGAACACCTGCAAGTTACTGCGGACTTTACGGGTTACGCCCGACTCATGGCCGCATTTCCCTCGACAACGTTATGCCGCTGGCACCGAGTTTCGATACCGCGGGCTGGTTTGCCCGTGACGCTGAATTGTTGCGCAGGGTTGGAGAAGTCCTGTTCGAGGAAACAGCCGACCCGAACGCCATGCCCACCAAGCTTGTTATGGTCGAAGACGCTTTCGCCCTGGCGGAAGATACGGTTCGCGCCGCGCTGGAACCCTTTGTCAAGAAGCTGCAGGCGCGCCTGGCATTAGGAGCAAGCATTCAGGCCGGCGAACCCGGTGGTGGGCTGGGCGAGTGGATGTGGCGCTTCCGAAAGCTGCAGGCCAAAGAAATCTGGGATGTTCACGGTGCGTGGATCGAAGCGCAAAAACCGACCTTCGGCCCGGAAGTCGCTGAACGTTTTGCCTGGGCGAGAGACGTCGATCCGGCTGAAGTTGCAGATGCGAATCAGGCACGCGCGGAGTATAAAAAACGGCTTGATGCACTGGTTCCGAACGACACACTGCTCTGCCTGCCGAGCACCCCTGGCATTGCCCCATTGGTCACGGCAAGTGCGGAGTCACTCCTGGAGCACCGCGGCAGCGTGCTCAGCCTGAACTCGATCTCCGGCTTAAGTGGCCTGCCTCAGGTCACGATGCCGCTGGCAACGGTCTCCGGCTGCCCGGTCGGCCTCTCGCTGATCGGCGCGCGCAACAGCGATGTCGCATTGCTGTCTTTTGCCGAGAGCTTCACGCGTGAAACCGCTGACGGGGCTTTCGAATCCCAGTTTGGCGTCTGATCCGAACGTCTCGGGCGATCCAGGTCAGTCGTCGTATTGGATCAGGGTTGTAACAGGTATATCAAGGCCTTCCCGCCCCTTGAGGAAAGTCAATTCGATGATACAGGCCGCGGCCCGGACATCTGCACCGCTTTGGCGGAGCAGTTCGGCGGCGGCCTTCATAGTGCCGCCAGTCGCCAAAAGGTCATCGAGCAAAACCACCCGCTGACCTTCCTGGAACGCATCAGCCTGAACCTCAATCGTATCCGAACCATATTCGAGATCGTAGGTATAGGGGATGGTCTTGCCAGGCAACTTGCCTTTCTTGCGCACCATGGCGAAGCCGAGCCCCAGCTTCAGAGCGAGCGGCGCAGCGACCAGAAAGCCACGGGACTCGATTCCGGCCAGAATATCGGGTTTGTGTTCTGCGATGGCATCCGCCAAACGATCAACCGTTGCCTGCCAGGCCTTTGGGTGCGCGAGCAGCGTCGAAATGTCATAGAAGAGAATTCCGGGCTTTGGAAAATCCGGGATCGAGCGGATGTGTTGTTTAAGATCCATGGTATCTGCGGCCCCCTGTGCCCGGTATCGAAAACGCTTGTCCAGCCCGCCAGACGCTTGGGTCATGTCAGGTCGCCAACAGCTTCCGAAGACGACGAAATAATCTAAAGAAATCTCCACACGGCATACTCGTGATGCCGGTCGCCATACCTATAGAGCAGAGCAGCGGCTGGCAATGGTGTCGTTTGCCGGTAATACTGACAGTACGAAGTCGCTACATTTTAAAAACGGGTGTAATTTTTGTTTTATTATCGCAATGGTAGCGCCATCGTCTCAAATGCCTCAATTGCGGTGCAACATACTTAACGCTAGCCTCCTGCCGGGTAAGTATGTTCCAATTGACGGCTAAGCGCACTGAAACAAGATGCGCAATAAAGCAAATTGGTTCAGGGAATGCAGAAAAATCAGAAACTTGCTTCGGCTCGAAAAGTGCCTTGTGCTGCCCCAATTCAGCGCAGCGTTTCTGCACGTCTGGGCGAGTTCAATCAAACTACAAGGTCATAAACGGGAGAAAGACCCCATGAAGAAGTTTGCGTTAAAGACAGCCGTCACCGGCGTTGCTATGGGCGCGCTGCTCAGTCTTGGCATGGGCGCGTCGACGGCATCCGCAGAAGACAAATTCGTCACCATCGGCACCGGCGGACAAACCGGTGTTTACTACGTGGTCGGCGGATCGATTTGCCGTCTGGTCAATCGTGGCACCAAGAACCACAACATCAAGTGCACTCACACTACGGGTGGATCCGTAGCTAACATCAACGGTGTGCGTGCCGGTGATCTGAACATGGGTGTTGCGCAGTCAGACTGGCAGTATCACGCCTACAACGGAACCGCCCCGGACAAGTTCCCCGACGGTGCATTTAAAGAGCTCCGGGCCGTATTCTCGGTTCATCCGGAACCCTTCACCGTTGTCGCAAGAGCCGATTCCGGCATCAAGTCCTTCGGAGACCTGAAAGGCAAACGTGTAAACGTCGGCAATCCAGGTTCTGGCCAGCGCGGCACCATGGAAGTCGTCATGGAGAAAATGGGCTGGACAATGGATGATTTTAAGCTCGCATCTGAGCTGAAGTCGGCTGAACAGTCCCAGGCACTCTGTGACAACAAGATCGACGCCATGGTCTTCACGGTCGGGCACCCCAGCGGTTCCATCAAGGAAGCCACAACGTCCTGTGAATCCGTACTGGTCCCAGTAACCGGCGCCGAAATCGACTCGCTGGTCAACGACAATGCCTACTACGCGACGGCAACGATTCCCGGCGGCATGTACACCGGCACAGACGGCGACACCTCAACCTTTGGTGTTGGTGCAACTTTCGTTGCCTCCACGGAAACCGACGAAGAGACCGTCTACCAGATGGTCAAAGCCGTATTCGACAACTTTGATCGCTTCAAGAAACTGCATCCGGCCTTTGCCAATCTGGAGCAGGAGAAGATGATCAAGAACAATCTCTCCGCACCTCTGCACGATGGCGCGGTCCGGTACTACAAGGAAAAGGGCTGGATGTAGTCCAACCCGGACGGGCGGAGTTCAGGCTCCGCCCGTTTTCTTTCGATCATTATAATTTGGCTCTTTTTCAAGCCACCAAGTTGCAAGTGACAGAGCCAAAAGCCTCATTCTTAGGCCAATAAAAAAAACGGCTCGCAAAAATTCTATAAGAATATCGGGGGACGATATGAGCGATAACGATACGGGAACACCGGCTTCGGACGCAGAACTGCAGGATATGGTAGCCGCGGCGGATACAGGCGCCCGAAACCCGTCAGGATACGCAGCCAGAGTTGTTCTGGGCGCGGCCCTGATCTGGTCTCTGTTCCAGCTCTGGATCGCCTCCCCGCTGCCCTTCATTTTCGGCGGTGTGTTCAACACCACGGAATCCAGATCAATCCATCTGGCCCTTTCGGTGTTTCTGGCCTTCCTGGCCTATCCGGCGCTCAAGCGCTCACCGCGCGATTACATTCCGATCCAGGACTGGATCCTCGCCATCGTCGCCGCTTTAGCTGCAGCCTATAACTTTCTGCTCTACGCGGAGATTTCGACCCGCCCCAACAATCCGAACACGATGGACATCATCGTTGCCTGTATCGGTGTCGTAACTCTGCTGGAAGCAACCCGGCGCGCGCTGGGCCCGCCTTTGATGATCGTCGCCATCGTATTCCTGATCTACACCTTCGGCGGCCCTCACATGCCCGGGATTTTGGCCTGGAAGGGCGCGAGCTTCGGTGCGGTCGCCTATCATCAGTGGCTCTCTTCAGAAGGTGTCTTCGGCATCGCGCTTGGTGTCTCGACCAGTTTCGTTTTCCTCTTTGTCCTTTTCGGTGCGCTGCTGGATAAGGCAGGCGCGGGTAACTACTTCATCAAGGTCGCTTTCTCTCTGCTCGGTCACTACCGGGGCGGACCTGCGAAAGCAGCCGTGGTCGCGTCAGCCATGACCGGCCTGATTTCCGGCTCCTCGATCGCCAACGTGGTCACGACAGGAACCTTCACGATCCCTATGATGAAACGGGTCGGCTTTTCGTCAGAGAAAGCCGGCGCCGTCGAGGTCGCATCCTCGGTCAACGGACAGATCATGCCGCCCGTGATGGGCGCCGCCGCCTTCCTGATGGTTGAGTACGTCGGGATCTCATATTTCGAAGTGGTGACACATGCCTTTGTTCCTGCGCTGATCTCCTACATCGCACTGGTCTACATCGTGCACCTTGAGGCCATGAAGGCTGACATGCAGGGCCTGCCCCGCCGCGGCGAACCTACACCTCTTCTGAAGTTTCTGGTGATGACGGCCTTTGGCATCGCCGTTGTCTGCGGCCTGTCGCTCGCAGTTTATTATGGCCTGGGCTGGATCAAACCAGCTGCGGGAGATGCCGCCGGCTTTGTGATCGCGGCGCTCCTGTTCGTCATCTATCTGGGTTTGATCCGGTTCTGCGCGAGGTACCCGGAACTGGAACTGGATGATCCCAACTCACCGGTCGTGGAGTTGCCGGAAGTTGGTCCAACCGTAAAATCGGGCCTCCACTACATTCTGCCTGTGATCGTATTGATCTGGTGTCTGATGGTTGAGCGCCTCTCACCGGGTCTCTCCGCCTTCTGGGCCACGGCCTTTATGATCTTCATCATGATCACCCAGCGCCCGTTGTTCGCAATGTTCCGGCAACTTGGCGATTTGGGCCGATACGTCCGTCAGGGCTGGGATGAGTTGATCGACGGACTGATTGCCGGCGCCCGCAACATGATCGGTATCGGCATCGCCACGGCTACTGCAGGCATCATTGTCGGCGCGGTCTCCCAGACCGGTGTGGGTCTGGTGTTGGCAGAACTGGTCGAGATCCTGTCCTTCGGCAACATCATGCTGATGCTGCTGCTGACAGCCGTTCTCAGCCTGATCCTGGGCATGGGACTGCCGACAACGGCCAACTACATCGTCGTGTCATCGCTGCTGGCCCCAGTCATTGTTCAGCTTGGGCAGGATTCTGGATTGATTGTACCGCTGATTGCCGTGCATCTCTTTGTCTTCTACTTCGGCATCATGGCGGATGTGACGCCTCCCGTCGGCCTCGCCTCCTTCGCTGCAGCGGCAGTTTCTGGCGGCGACCCGATAAAAACGGGCTTTGTGGCTTTCTTCTATAGCCTGCGTACCGCAGCGCTGCCGTTCCTCTTCATCTTCAACACCGATCTCCTGCTGATCAATGTGAGTGTGATCGAGGGAATCTTTGTGTTTATAACCGCGACCGCGGCCATGCTGGTGTTCGCGGCCGCAACGCAAGGGTATTTCCTGGCCCGCAACCGCGCCTATGAAACGGTGTTGCTCCTGCTGATCGCCTTCACGCTCTTCCGTCCGGGTTTCTGGATGGATATGGTTTCCCCACCGCATATCGAAACGGCCCCCAATCAGATCGTTCAAGTGGCCGATGCGATGGAATCCGGACAGAAGCTCCGTCTCAGGATTGACGGCGAAGATGCCGTTGGCGAACCTCGCAGTTTTGTGGCTCTGCTGGAACTCGGCGAGGGTGAAACCGGCGAAGACCGTCTCTTTAATGCCGGACTTGAGCTCTTGATCGACGGCGAGGATGTCGAAGTCGACAATGCAGGCTTCGACAGCCCTGCACAGGCCGCCGGGCTTGATTTCGGACAGAAGATCGTGATTGTCTTCGCGCCCGTCGAACAGCCTGCCAAGCAGCTGATGTATATCCCGGCACTGGTTGTCCTGGGTCTGATCATCATGATGCAACGTGGCCGACGGAGAAAAGACCCTGCCCCGGCTGCGGCGTAATTGGAGTAAATAGCTATGTTTAACAACATCCTGTTGGCCGTCGATTTGAACAATACCGACAGCCAGGAAAAAGCCATGCAGGTAGCTTTGCAACAAGCGAAGTCATCTGGTGGCACGCTCCATATCATGACGGTCGTGCCGGATTTCGGCATGAGTATGGTTGGCTCCTTCTTTCCCAAAGACTACGAAGCCAAGGCCCGTGAGGCAGTCACCGAGAAGCTTCACGCCTACGTCGCGGAGAAGATCCCGAAAGACATTGCAGTGCAGCATGCGGTCGGACATGGGACGATCTACGAGGAAATCCTTCGGATTGCAGGTGAATGCAACGCGGATCTGATCGTGATGTCCTCTCATCGGCCGGAGCTTAAAGACTACCTTCTGGGTCCCAATGCCGCCCGGGTCGTCCGGCACGCAAAGATGTCGGTAATGGTGGTTCGCGGCGACTGAGGATATCCGAGAAGGAATTTCAGGAAAAATTTAATAAAAACAAATATATAATCTTTCCTGAGTAAGAAGAATTGAGAACGCATTCAGCTTTTCGACAAATCATTCGAAGGCTGAATGCTCTTCAAAATTCATAGGCTTAGAGGCTTAACAGAGCGCCATGTACTTGCGATCCAAGGCAATCCTGCGCCGGTGTTAAACATGCCTTAACTGACCCATAGCTATAGTCAGACTGGATTTTCGCCCCAGGGTGCAGAAACAGCAGATCGGCTGGATCCACCACCAAGCGAAGTGATGATGACAGGTATCGGGCCTATGACAAATAGCTTATCACAAGCAGACGTCGCCAAACTGATGGCCGACCCTTCGCCGAAGGTTCGCGCGGAGACGACTGAGAAACTCGCCAGCCAGTTCGCAAGTCAGGAACTGGGCGAAGCTGAACGTGAGATTGCGGAAGAAATTTTCCGCTCCCTCGTCAAGGATGTAGAGCTCTCTGTTCGAGAAACCTTGGCCAATCACCTTAAGACAAGCCGCGATCTGCCGCACGATGTCGCACTGGCCATGGCCAACGACGTCGATTCCGTCGCGTTGCCGGTGCTGAAGTTCTCCGACGTGCTGACTGACGAAGATCTGGTCGAGATCGTTGCCAGTGACGACTCAACCAAACAGATGGCGGTTGCTCAACGTCCTACGGTGTCTTCCAAAGTCGCCGATGCCCTGATCGACACTGGCAATGAAAAGGCCGTTGCCCGTCTGGTCTCCAACGAAGGGGCCGATCTGAACGAAAAGGCGCTCAACCGCGTCATGGATAACTACAAGAACAGCGACGCTGTTTCTGATTCCATGGCCCGTCGGCCTACCCTGCCTGCCGCCATTGCGGAACAGCTTGTTTCCGCCCTGACCGAACAGCTTCAGGATTACATGGTCAAGAACCACGACCTGCCATCCGACAAAGCGCACAATCTTATTCTGCAGGCTCGCGAACGCGCAACAGTTACCCTTCTCAAGGAAGGCTCCAGTGACGCGGAGCTGATCCAGTTGGTGCGTCAGTTGAACCGAAGCCAGCGCCTGTCGTCCTCGCTGATCCTGCGCGCACTCTGCACGGGTGATATCAAGTTCTTCGAATACGCCATGGCTGAATTGTCCGGCGTACCGATCCAGAATGCCCGCCAGCTCATTCATGACGGTGGCAAGCTGGGTCTGGAATCGATCCACAAAAAAGCGCAGATGCCGATCGTCCTTCTGCCAGCTGTCCGTGCCTGCATCGAGCTGGTGAACGAGACAGATTACGATGGTGGCAGCAACGACAGGTTCCGCTTCACCAACAAGATCCTTGAGCGGGTTTTGACCCAGTTCGAAGATCCGTCGAGCAAGATGACCGAAGACGATCTCGAATACCTCATGACCAAATTGGACCAGTTCGCGGCGTAGTATAACCTCCTCTCGGTAAAAACCTGGCGAAACAGAAGCGGCGCAATCTAAACAGGTTGCGCCGTTTTCTTTTTGCAAAACATCAAAATTTGGCCATAAACTCCCTTACGCTCAACCTTCCACCTGGTAACGGCCTGGGCCAGGCCAGGAATTCCCATTGCAATATTGCCAAATAAAATCCGGCAAGCTATAACCGCCGCGGCTCCGGGGAGTAGCTCAGCCTGGTAGAGCACTACGTTCGGGACGTAGGGGCCGGAGGTTCGAATCCTCTCTCCCCGACCAATTAAAGAAAATCCAGCCCTCTCCTGCTTTGGTCCTTTACTGCTGTTTGGATCGAAAAGCATCGGCATGTGATACCCCTTTTGCATCACCTCAGCGGACATCTTGGTTAGGCTCCTGCTTTCGCTTCAACGCGAAAGACATTGATCAAAGCACACGATCAACACTGCAGTAGGTGGACTCTGAACAGGAACAGCCTGCAAAGGAGGTCGAACCTGCTGTTCACTTTCCAGGCGCGCCTGTCGCACTTAGTTGCATTCTCTGGCTCATGCCTCCGAAACCACCCGCCCAGGCGAAGAAACCCTATAGCCCTGAGAAAGTTACGTTTTCTTCCTCGTCACCTATAGATCGAAACGGCAAATGTCATAAATCCGCCATTGACATAAAGATATCTTTATATCTACATTATGACAATATTAACCCCTAACAGCGAAGATCGCCGATATGGATACGCTTCTCTCAGCCCTGAAAGCCGCCGGCGAATCGACACGGCTGCGGCTTCTCGCACTCTGCGCGCATAGCGATCTGACCGTGTCGGACCTGACCTCGATTCTGGGACAGAGTCAGCCCCGGGTCTCACGTCACCTCAAACTGCTGTGTGACGGCGGATTGATGGACCGCTCCAGGGAAGGCAGCTGGGTTTACTTCCGGCTGACGACCCATGGCACCGGCGCCGAGCTCGCCAGAACGCTGGTAGACGCCATTCCATCGAACGACCCCACTTTGACCCGCGACCTCGAACGCCTGGAACGCATCCGACGGGCGCGGAGTGAGCGGGCTTCAGATTATTTCCGCCGCAATGCCGAGCAGTGGGACCGTATCCGCTCGCTGTATGTTGACGAGCAGGAAGTCGAGCAGAAGCTGCTGGAACTGCTGCCCGGTGACCAGATTGGTGATTTGCTCGATGTCGGAACCGGCACAGGCCGCGTCATGGAACTTCTCGCGTCCCGGGTCACCAAGGCGGTTGGCGTCGACCTGTCACGGGAGATGCTGATGGTGGCGCGCGCCAATATTGAGCAGGCGGCGCTGCGAAACTGCACCGTCAAACAGGGCGATATGTATCAGTTGCCGGTTCAGGGTGGCAGTTTCGATGCCGTTACGCTGCATCAGGTTCTTCACTTCGCGGAAACCCCCACTGAAGTGCTGGCCGAAGCCGCCCGCGCCCTGCGCCCTGGCGGAAAGTTGATCCTGGTGGATTTCCAGGCCCACGAACTGGACTACCTGCGGGAACAGCATTCCCATCGCTGGCTCGGGTTCAAGGATGAAGACATCAGGACCTGGTGCGAAGACGCCGGACTGATTTCCAGCCAGCATGTCGAACTCCCGGGCGACCCGCTGACGGTTGGTATCTGGACCGCCGAACGCCCCGCGGAAGACCAGCTCCACTGATCTAGAGCAACTTTTTTTAGGACTGTTACACAAAAGGATCACGAAGCCATGAGTGCCTCGACCCAACCACCGAATTCCGCATCAGCTGCCGAGCCGCGCACTGTCTTTGCGCCGGGCGACAAGATTGCCAAGGTTTCCTTCGAGTTCTTCCCGCCGAAAACCCCGGCGATGGAGCAGAAGCTCTGGAGCACCATCGATCACCTGCGACCGCTTGCGCCCTGCTTCGTGTCCGTGACCTACGGCGCCGGTGGCGGAACCCAGGCGCAAACTCTTGAAACCGTGAAGCGTATCCGCACCAAAACCGACCTGGAGCCTGCCGCCCATCTGACCTGTGTCGGGGCGAGCCGCGGCGAGATCGACGATGTGGCGCGGGCTTACTGGGACGCCGGCATTCGGCAGATCGTTGCACTGCGTGGCGACCCTCCCAAGTCGGACGGGCGCTACCACCCTCATCCGGATGGATACGCCTACGCATCGGATCTGGTTGCCGGATTAAAGCGGATCGCGAACTTCAAGGTTTCGGTTGCGGCTTATCCGGAAGTCCATCCGCAAGCCACCTCTGCATCAGCCGATCTCGATAACCTGAAGCGCAAACTGGACGCGGGCGCAAGCCAGGCGATTACACAGTTCTTCTTTAATCCCGACGACTATCTTCGTTTTCTGGACCGGGCACTGGCCGCTGGCATTACCCAGCCGATCATTCCCGGAATTCTGCCGATCACAAACTTTGAACGCACTATCGAGTTCGCTGCGCTCTGCGGCGCCAAGGTTCCAAGCTGGTTAGCCGACCTCTTCACCGACCTGGATGATGAGCCGGTGGCGCGTGGGTTTGTCGCCGCGGCGACGGCTGTGGAGCAATGCCGCTATCTGCAGACCCGTGGCGTCGAAGAGTTCCATTTCTACACCCTGAACCGCCATGAACTGACGGCGGCCATTTGCAGGATGTTGCGGACCCCAGGACTGGATCGTGTAACCGAAGCAAAAAAGAGCACACAAGAAGAGGCGCGGCTGTAATTTTATGAGCAATTTTCTTCAGGCGCTTCACGACCGTGTTTTGCTGTGTGACGGTGCCATGGGCAGCCGTGTGCAGGCCATGGACCTGCATATCGACCGCGACTATTGGGATAAGGAAAACTGCACTGAGGTTCTGAACCTTTCCCGACCTGACGTCGTGATCGAGATTCATAAAGGCTACTATGCCGCCGGCTCTGATGTTGTACAGACCAACAGCTTTGGCGGATCGCCCCTGACCCTCGGCGAATTCGACCTCCAGGACCGCGCCTTTGAGATTAACCGCCGCGCCGGTGAGCTGGCGCGCGAAGCCGCGGAGACCTTCGGCCCGGACGGCCGTGAACGATTTGTGCTGGGATCTGTTGGCCCGGGAACCCGCCTGCCCTCGCTGGGCCATGTGGGATACGACGAGCTGGAAACCGCGTTGCAGGTTCAGTGCGAGGGCCTGATCGATGGCGGGGTCGACGGCATTCTGATCGAGACCTGTCAGGATCCGCTACAGATCAAAGCAGCCGTGAACGCAGCGAAGCTGGCACGCGAAAAAGCCGGTCGAAACGGACTGCCGATCATGGTCCAGGTGACGGTTGAAACGACGGGCACTCTCCTCGTAGGCACCGATATCGCCGCGGCGGCAACGATTATCGATTCCCTGGATGTTCCGATCCTTGGTTTGAATTGCGCGACCGGTCCGCAGGAGATGGCGGCACACGTAAACTGGCTGTCCGAAAACTGGAGAGGCCTGCTGTCTCTGCAGCCGAATGCCGGTCTGCCGGAACTGGTTGACGGGCACACCCACTATCCCCTGACGCCAGGCGAGCTGGCCAAATGGCTGGAGCGTTTCATCACCGAGGACGGCCTGAACATGGTCGGCGGCTGTTGTGGCTCGACCACGGAACACATTACCGCTGTGGATGCGATGTTGCGCGATATATCAGGTTCAAACGATACCTTAGGCGCACGCCCCAAGCCTATCGAACGCAAGCCTTTTTGGGTTCCCTCAATTGCCTCACTCTACAGTCCGGTTTCCATGCGCCAGGAGAACGCCTACCTCTCGATCGGCGAGCGCTGCAATGCAAACGGTAGCAAGAAATTCCGCCAGTTGCAGGAACAGGGCGACTGGGAAGGCTGTGTCGCCATGGGTGTGGATCAGGTCAAGGAAGGCTCGCACGCACTCGACGTCTGCACCGCCTTCGTTGGACGCGACGAATCTGCCGAGATGGAAGAGGTCGTGACCCGCATGCGTGGGTCAGTGACCGCGCCGCTGGTCCTGGATTCGACCGAGCTGCCCGTCCTGGAACAAGCCCTGAAGCTCTATGGCGGTAAAGGTATTCTCAATTCCATCAACTTCGAGGACGGGGAAGAGCCCGCGGAGAAGAGGGTCAAGCTGGCGCGCAAATTCGGCGCCGCCGTAGTCGCGCTCACCATCGACGAAGATGGTATGGCCAAAGACGTCGAGAAAAAGATCGAGATCGCTAAGCGGCTCCACGACTTTGCCTGCGTGCAACATGGCCTACCGCCGGAAGACCTGATCTTCGACCCTCTCACCTTCACTATCTGTACCGGCAATGAAGACGACCGGAAGCTGGGTCTCTGGACCCTGGAAGCCATCGAGCGGATTTCTCAAGAGCTGCCCGACTGTCAAATCGTGCTGGGCCTCTCGAACATCTCCTTCGGTTTGAATCCAGCGGCACGGCATGTGCTCAACTCGGTCTATCTGGATCATGCCATCAAGCGGGGTCTGACTGGCGCCATCGTGCACCTCTCCAAGATCATGCCGCTGCACAAAATTCCCGAGGAAGAGGTCAAGATCGCAGAGGACCTGATCTTTGATCGGCGCGCCACACTCGAGAACGGCGAAACCTATGATCCCCTTCAGGCCTATCTTGCGCTCTTCGACGGCCGGACCGCCGCCAAAACCGAGAAGAAGGAACGGGCTACGGATGTGGAAACCCGTCTTCAGGAGCGCATCGTTGATGGGGACAAGCAGGGCCTGACCGACGATCTTGACGAAGCCCTGGCAAAAATGCCGCCGCTGGACATCATCAACATACACCTCTTGGCGGGCATGAAAGTCGTCGGCGAACTCTTTGGCGCCGGTAAAATGCAGTTGCCTTTTGTGCTGCAGTCCGCCGAGACCATGAAAACCGCTGTCGCTTACCTGGAACCCTTCATGGAGAAAGAAGAAGGTCAGGAAAAAGGCATTATCGTTCTGGCCACCGTAAAGGGCGATGTCCACGACATCGGCAAGAATCTTGTCGACATCATCCTGACCAACAACGGCTACAAGGTTGTCAATCTGGGCATCAAGCAACCGATCGAGAGCATCGTTGCAGCGGTGCGCGAACACAACGCCGATGCGGTCGGTATGAGTGGACTTCTGGTTAAATCGACAGTGGTGATGCGCGAGAACCTGGAGCGCCTTTCCAAGGACGAAGTCGAGGTGCCGGTGATGCTCGGAGGTGCCGCTCTGACCCGTCACTACGTTGAAACCGATTGCGTTGCAGCCTACGATTCCGGCCGCGTGGCCTACGCCCGTGACGCATTTGACGGTCTCGACCTGATGCAAAAAATCGTCGCCAACGATTTCGACAGCCATGTCGCCGAGCGCAAGACGAAGATCGAAGGCCGCAAGGTCAACACCAAGAAGCAACTGGGCCAACCCGCCGACGCCGACCAGCGTCCGGTGGATATGGAAGAAACCCGCCTGCGCAGGGAAGAACTGGCTGAAGGGGTCGAGATCCCCGAGCCGCCTTTCTGGGGCCCGCGTGTGATTGCGCGCGCACCGGTGGATGCCCTGCTTCCCTTTCTGAACGACCGCATGCTGTTCCAGTTCCAGTGGGGCTATCGCAAGGATGGCAGATCGCTGGAAGACTACATGGTCTGGGCGCGCAAGGAACTGCGCCCGGTTCTGAAGCGTATGCTAGATGTCTGTAAGCAGCAGGATGTGCTCCGGCCTCAGGCGGTGTACGGCTATTGGCCTGCCAATGCCGAAGGCAACGACATCATCCTGTTTGACGCCGAGGATCACGATAAGGAAGTCGGGCGCTTCACCCTGCCCCGCCAGGCACGTGAAGGCGGTCTTTGCATTGCTGACTTCCTGCGCGACATCTCAACAGGCCAACGCGATGTGCTGGGGATGCAGATCGCAACCATGGGCCAGCAGGTCGCCGATGTCGCCCGCGAGTGGTTCGCCGACAATCGCTATCAGGATTACCTCTATCTGCACGGCATGGGCGTAGAACTGACGGAGGCGCTGGCCGAGTATGTCCATAAGCGGATCCGCGGTGAACTGGGTTTCGGCCACGAGGATAACCGCGACATGTCGAAGATGCTGCAGCAAGGCTATCGCGGATCGCGCTATTCCTTCGGCTACCCGGCCTGTCCTAATCTGGAAGATCAGCACCACCTGCTGAAGCTGCTGAACGCAGAACAGATCGGTGTAGATTTCTCCGATGAGTTCCAGCTCCACCCTGAACAATCCACCAGCGCAATTGTACTGCATCATCCGCAGGCCAAGTACTTTTCGGTTTAAATGCTGTTTCTCCCGCAGGTCGGAAACCTGCGGTCACGAGAAGCTATAAGGAGAGAGAAGATGAGCACTCCCGCAACGATCCATACGCTGCCTCTGAGCACTCAAACCGCTGATCTCGGTGCTGCGCCTGCCTGCACTCTGAAGGGCGTTGAGGAAGCCGAACGCGCCGAACGCTGGTGGGCGGAACAATGGTCAGCCTTCCCGACCTACGAAGTCGATGCCGATGGCACACCGCACTATTGGAATGTCGCTGCGGACAGCGGTGTCTACCAGGACGACTGGCCGCTCGGCGAGAAGTTGGCGGAAGAAACCGTGCGCCAGATGCGCCGTTTCCCGGAAGGCAGTACAGTGTTGCGTCACATCCTGCGCGAAATTAATCAGGATTCGACCGTCGCCCAGGGGTTTCTCAATCGCCTGGAAGACATCCTGATTTCGCCGGATCTCTACGCGAAACTGGGCGAATAAGACCGCAGTCCCAGGCCGCCTGTGCAACCTGAGACGTCCCTGAAACCGGGCTCAGTAAGCCCGGTCGATGGAAAACTCGACGGCTTCAAGCATGGCGCTCTTAATCGCTGAATCCGGGAAGCCGGAGAGTGCCTCGCAAGCATCCCGGCCATAGCCACGGGCCCGCTCCATTGAGTCTTCCATGGCGTTATGCTTGGTCAGCAGGGCAATTGCCTGCTCCAGGTCCCCGTCTTTCTGATCGAGATCCTCGAGACAACGGCGCCAAAACGTCCGTTCATCGTCAGTCCCACGTTCGAAGGCGAGCACAACCGGCAGGGTAATCTTGCCTTCCCGGAAGTCATCACCAATCGTCTTGCCCAATTCGGCCTGACGGGCGGAAAAATCCAGAACATCGTCGACCAGTTGGAAAGCAATACCCAGACTGCGGCCATATTGGTCCAGCGCCTCTGCATCCGCTTCAGGACGCTCGGCGACCACGGCACCGATTCGGCAGGCCGCAGCGAAAAGCGCAGCCGTCTTGGAGCTGATAACCTCCAGATAGGCTTCTTCCGTGGTCGTGGTGTCGTTCGAGGTCAGAAGCTGGTGCACCTCTCCTTCGGCAATGATCGCCGAAGCATCCGAAAGGATGCGCAGGACCTCAAGCGATCCATCCGCGACCATCAGCTGAAAGGCCCGGCTGAAGAGAAAATCGCCTACCAAAACGCTTGGTTTGTTGCCAAAAAGCGCATTTGCCGTCGCGAGGCCACGCCGCAAATCACTCTCGTCGACGACATCATCATGCAGCAAAGTCGCCGTGTGTATGAATTCGACGCAGGTTGCCAGCGCCAGATGGCGCTCGCCCTGGTAACCGCAAAGCTGTGCCGACGACAGCGTCAGCATCGGACGCAGTCGCTTGCCTCCGGCGGCGACAATGTGGCCCGCAAGCTGTGGGATGAGAGCAACCGGAGAGTGCATGCGCTCTACAATGAGCCTATTCACCTCCTGCATGTCCTGAGCCACCAGGGCTGAAAGCGATTCCAGCCCTGCTTTCGCAGGTGCTCGTGCAGTATCATTTATGTCGAGGGCGACAGCCACGTTTCTAGCCTCACTCTTCCTGCGATCCTCCGGGTATGCTTTACCCGGATGAAACCGACAGGCTATGTATTGACCTCAGAATAGGTTTAACCGCAGGCCGGTCAAGCCCGACAGGATGTCGCAGAATAAATCCTAGGTGATCGACGGGGTTTTGACAGCATACCGTCAATCCCTTCAAATCAGAACCAGCCAAGCCACATATAGGACTGATAACCCTCGACTGGAAGCGTATGAAAGAACTCTTTCGAAGCAATGACCCGGTAAAGTTATCCTGGCTTCAGGCCTTGTTAGCTGATTCCGGGATCGACTGTTTACTACTGGATAATCACTCATCTGTGATAGAAGGTTCAATCGGTGCCATTCAACGGCGCCTGATGGTGGCCGACGACGATCTGGAGAGCGCCGTGCAACTTCTTAGTGAATCGGGCGAAGAGAGCGCCTGGTGAGCCCCGCGGCTCCTCCCTCAGGCGGCTGCGCCGACCCTACGGATACCACCGAAGACGCCCTTCTGGGCGGTCACATCGTACTTCAGCAGCCCAAGGACGGCTATCGGGCGGCCATTGACCCCGTATTTCTGGCCGCAGCCGTGGCCGCCAAGCCTGGTGAACGCATTCTGGATCTGGGCAGCGGAGTGGGCACAGCCGCCCTCTGCCTGCTCAGCAGGGTTGGCGGGATTAAAGCCACCGGCCTGGAGATTCAAAGCGATTTAGCGGAACTGTCGCGTCAAAATGCCGCAGGCAACAATCTGGGGGAGAGGTTTGAAGCGATAGAGGGCGATGTGCTCTCGGTTTCGAAGCTTCTGCCGCCTGAGTCCTTCGATCACGTCATCTGTAATCCGCCCTATCTGGCATCCGGCGCCGCGCGTCCATCGCCGAACCTCGCCCGAACCACAGCAAACCATGAAGGCGACGCGCAACTCACCGACTGGATCGAAGCCGCAATCGCCCTGGTCAACCGTAAGGGCAGCATCACCTTTATTCATCGCGCCGACCGGATCGACACTTTGATCCACGGCCTCAGCAGGCAAACGGGCGGTTTTCGTGTTTTTCCTCTCTGGCCAAAGTCAGGAAAAGCCGCAAAGCGTGTCCTTCTGCAGTCCCGCAAAGCCATCGCAAGTCCCGCCATCATGGCACCGGGTCTCGTCCTTCACCGCGACGACGGCCAGTTTACCGAGGCTGCCGACGCAATACTGCGTCGTGGCGCGGCGCTAGACCTGGGTGGATGTTGATCCTCCCACAGTTGCCTCTTCCCAAGCAGCTCCTGACGAGCCGGAATCTCCCTTAACAATTTGCCGTTCGAACAGGCGATCGCTAAGCCGTTGAATTGGAACGAACCCACAAATCCGGACAATTCCACAAAGCGGTTACGTCAAAATATGCCCGGATCCGAGTCAGCTTGCTATTGGCAGGGCCTCTAGGGCTCCTTATGTTTCCTTCCATGAATGTACAGAAACTACTCGCTTACCTTCCGATCAAAGCCTTCAAGAATCCGGATCCCGTGGTCGCGGTGATCCGTCTGAACGGCGTCATCGGTGCAGCAGGACCCCTGCGCGGTGGCATGACCCTGGCCGGCCTGGAAAAACGCCTAGATCAGGCCTTCAAGATCAAAAACCTTGAAGCAGTGGCCCTGGCCATCAATTCACCAGGCGGATCACCGGTTCAATCGGACCTGATTGCCAGACGCGTTCGAGATCTTGCCGCCGAAAAGTCGCTGCCTGTCTATGCTTTCTGCGAGGACGTCGCAGCCTCGGGTGGCTACTGGCTCGCCTGTGCCGCCGACCATATTTACGCTCAGGAATCCTCGATTATCGGATCGATCGGCGTAATTTCCTCGGGCTTCGGCTTCCCCGCCGTTCTGGACCGTCTTGGGATCGAGCGCCGGGTGCGCACCGCAGGCCACAAGAAATCGACCCTCGATCCCTTTGAAAAGGAAGATCCTGAAGACATCGCCCGGCTTGAAGGAATCCTGAAAGAACTGCACGACACCTTCAAATCGATGGTCATGGATCGGCGCAAGGACCGTCTTAAGGAAGATCCTGATGTGCTCTTCAGCGGCGAATTCTGGACCGGCAGCAAAGCCGTCGAGCTCGGCCTGATCGACGGGATCGGTGAGATGCGCGCCACGATGCGAGAACGCTTCGGCAAAAAGGTAAAGCTCCTGCCTCTCGAGGATGCAAGACCCTGGTGGCGTAAACGTTTGGGCTTTGGCGCTGCCGGTGGATTGGGTGCAATCCTGTCGGGACAGGGCGTGGGTGCCGTCGCCGAACCGCATGAATGGGTGCAGGGGCTTGCGTCGGCGGCAGAAGAGCGGGCACTCTGGTCCAGATTCGGGCTATAGTAGTTTCGGCGTAACTTAAGGACTGACGATGTTCGGACTTCCCTCAATCGGAAAGCTTTTGGTCTTGGCGGCCATATTGGGCGCCGTTTGGTATGGCTTTAAGATGATTGGTCGGATGCAACAGTCGCGAGATGCGCAGAACCGTCAGAAATCGCGCGTATCGGGCGACACGCCCTCGTCTGCGAAAGACCCGTCGGATGGCGCTCTCGAGCTGGTTCAATGCCCGGCCTGCAAATCCTACATTCCACCCGACAGCAAGTGTCATTGCGGTGCTCAGGGATAACGAACACCCTCCTGCCCTGGCCCCACGGCGAGGGCATGGCCGATTTTTCCGAAGATTCTTCTCAATGACCAGAAGTAAGACAACAGCGTTTTTGATCTACTCGGCGCTGACAGCCATGGTGGCGAGTGAAGCGTCGGCTACTGGTGATGGAGAAGGCAAGTGGCGCGCGTATTCTCAGGAATTGAATGGCGATGTCTATTTTTTCGATACTTCGCGCTTGGAAAGGATCAAGAGCTTACATCGAGTTTGGAGTAGGGTTCGGTACAAAACCTCCGTTATGGGAGCTTCAAGTTATCAAAGCCTCTTGGAGATCGACTGCTCTGAGGGTACGGAGAGAATACTGCAGAATACTTTTTTCTCAGATAAGAGCTGGAAAAATCCTGCGATGAACACCGATATGACGGAAAAGCCAAAGCGTCAGATACCAGAGGCCTCAGCCACAGAGCGGCTTTCCGGCATCTTGTGCGATCAATAAAATGTTTTAGCAGTTGAGCCTTCGCGACCGAGATTTCGCACTGGGTCATGAACTCATAAACCTATTCGAAAAAAAACACCCGCGCCACATCTGTGGCACGGGTGCTCATATTGCCGAATTACTTCATGCTTTCTGCTGTCACTCTGTAGATTTCGCCTGCATCAACAGAAACGTAAAGCGCGTTATCTGGCCCCATGACCAGACCACGAAATCTCTTCGAGAATCCGAGAGGCATCCGCGTGATACCATTGATGCCCAAGCCATCAGGAGTAAGGCTGATCATGTCAACTCTCGAGCCTGGTGGTGTGCCACCAAAACCGATACCCATGATGCCGACTGCCAAGCGGCCCTCGTAGATACCCCAGTTGCCACCTTTGAGGAAAGCGGCAGAGCCGGTTCCTTGGGAGAACCCATTGTTGTTCCATGAAGGCGGCATCAAGTCTTTGAAGCGAGTGTCGCTCATCGGGGTGTACGCAGCACGCACTGCGGGATCCATTTCGCCCTTCTGATTTGGCTCGTAACCACAGTATTCGTCCGGGCACTCACCTCTGCCGCCTCTGTTCTGCGCGGGGTCCCAACCGGCATTGCCGCCATTGACAAGAGCGGTGATTTCATCGTTATGCCACGGGCCATGTTCAGCCGTGAAGGCTTTGCCATCGCTTGGACGGAAATCTATGCCCTGAACATTTCTGTGGCCATAGGTGTATATGCGCTTGTCAAAGCCTTCGGGTGGATTGTTGTCCGGGTGAGCATTCCCGTCCATATCGATCCGCAGAACCTTACCGCACAGTAGCTGTCCATCCTGAGGACAAACTCCCCTGTGACGGTCGCCACCAGCTACCCAAAGATAGCCTCCAGGTCCAACGCGGAGTCTGCCGCCATTGTGAGCACCTGGATCACCAAAAGGCTGATCGGACTTGAAGGGTTTATACTGAATATCAGTTACGATATCCGTCCGGTTAGAGACGCTCTTGAGGTCATCGCTGACCTTGAACCTCATGACAATGTTGCCGTCGCATCTTTCAAAGTTGGTTTTGCAGCCATCGCCGCGATATTTCATTGAAGATGAGTAGAGGTAAAGGATGCGGTTCTTCGCGAAATGCCTGTCCGGCACCACGCCAAGCACTCCTGCTTGTGCTTCACAAAAAAGGTCATCGCCGACATCGGCATAACCCGAGGAACCCTTCACTCCATAGAGTGCATTCACGGTTCCATCTGCGGTTCTTACCGAGAGACCTTTACACTTTTCAGTGAAGAACATCGTGCCGTCCGGCAGGAAAGCCATGTCCCAAGGATTCTCCAGTCCTTTCAACAGAACCTCAGCTTTGATCTTGGGTACGTCCATCGCGCCTTCGTGACCGTCGGCCTGAGCAGCCAAGGACACGCCGAGAATCAGGGCAGACGCCATGACTCCCGATAACAAACTACCAGATATATTTTTCATTTTTCCCTCCCTATTCAACAACCTACTTTATTCAACAACGTACTTCGCATCTTTCAAATACGCCGCCAAATTTGCAATTTCCTCATCAGTCAATGGCTGGGCCATCGAAATCATGAGGAATGAGTTTGGACCTTGTTCTATGCCTTTCCTGTAGGCCTCTAATTTGGCAGTGGTATATGAGATCTCTTTGCCAGAAATTTTTGGATAACTGGCTGCGCCTTTTCCGGCTGGTCCGTGGCAGTTGATACAAGTTTCCTCATATCTGGCTTCCCCCAGTGCTTTGTCCGCACTGTACGCAGTATGAGGAGCGATTAACGCTGTTAAAACCAATAGTGTGCTGGAAAATCTCAACAAGACGCGCTCCTAAAAATTAGTAACTGTTGTAAGCGTTTGAAATAGACAAAGAAAAACTCAGCGCATTTCCCATCTAAACGGACCAGCACACCTCGAAGGCTGGAAGATTCGGGGAATTGTGTCAAGGTGCCTCACGTATGTACTTTGGTCCCAATTCGTTTCACTCAGTTGTTGGTGTCAGGTGATACGAACGTCGACGTTAAATGAATTCTTCTACTCTCAGCCCTTCCCCAAAGTCCTGCCTTCCCAACACGCCGGCAGGTTTCAAAAAGCCTACTTACACCTATGGCCATGAGCGATCTGGGACAATAACGGCTGGTCTCGAGACACATCGTCGGCTGCGTTCCTGGTTGGCGACGCCTGGGGTAATTTGCACGGCAATTTCCAGATATACGAGGGTCCACGGGAAATACTTCAAGGCCTACTCATTCACCAAGAGGCCGGTGTTCCCCTGCAGCCGCATCATGGTAAGTGAAGAGTGTTTCGTCATGTAAGTCCGAAGGAGGCCACTCCAGTGAAATGCCTGCGCATCTATGCCACGCCGGATGGGGAGTCGCGTTTCGATGAAGTCGAGATACCGACGGAAAAACTCTCGGTCCACCCCGAAGCCGCAGCCTTCGACGTTACCGCCAGCTATCCGGCATCGCGCATTCGCTTTACCCGCATCCCTGCGGGCATGCGCCAGGTCGATTGGCACACAGTACCTGATCGCGTGCTGACAGTGAGGCTGGATGGATCGGTTGAATATGAGACGAGTGACGGCGAGGTCCGGAGCGTTGCCGCCGGTGAATTCGTTCTGGTCGAAGACACCCATGGCAAAGGTCATCTCTCACGCCATTCGCCTGACGCTCAACTCGTACTGTGGATTTCTCTGCCGAACGGCCTGGATGAACCGCTGTAGTCAAGGCACGGTGCGGAGCGCCGCCCGACAGCAGCTTTTTTCGGTTAACCATGTAATGAGATGGCTGTTTCCAGTCGTCTCAAATGCACAAAGCATCGCCGCAGCCTTCGCTTTCCAGAGCGACGGGTGAGTCACGGGATTAAGCGCCCCCTCTCCGCCCTCCGAGGCCCCGCGTTCCACCGCTTGATTCCCGCGCCAGCCGGGGATAAGGTGCGCCCCGTTTCGCAGCGCAACAAAAATGGGGCTTTAAGTCCGTGGCCGGTACAGTTCGTCCCGCAAATCCCGAAACCTGTTTTCAACGTCTGATCCTAAAACTACAGGATTACTGGGCGCGTCAAGGTTGTGTCATTCTACAGCCCTACGACCTTGAAGTCGGTGCAGGCACCTTTCATCCGGCGACCACCCTGCGGGCCTTGGGTCCAGGCACCTGGAATACAGCCTATGTGCAGCCGTCGCGGCGCCCCACCGATGGACGCTACGGCGAGAATCCGAACAGATTGCAGCACTATTATCAGTTTCAGGTCCTGATGAAACCCTGCCCGCCGAACAGCCAGGAGCTCTACCTGGGTTCGCTCGACGTTCTGGGGATCGACCGCAAGCTTCATGACATCCGTTTTGTCGAAGATGACTGGGAGAGCCCGACCCTGGGCGCCTGGGGCCTTGGCTGGGAAGTCTGGTGCGACGGCATGGAAGTCAGCCAGTACACCTATTTTCAACAGGTTGGCGGCATCGACTGTGATCCGGTTCCGGTTGAACTGACTTACGGGCTGGAGCGTCTGATTATGTACGTTCAGGGCGTTGAAAACGTCTACGACCTGGACTGGGACGGCATTCCGAAGGACCAGGGCGGCAAGACTTACGGCGATGTCTTTCTGCAGGCCGAAAAAGAGTTCTCGACCTTTAACTTCGAGGTCGCAACGACGGATATTCTGTTTCAGCACTTCGCCGACGCACAAAAGGAATGCCAGCATATTCTGGAATTCGGTCGCGAGAACGGACGCCTGATGCCCCTGCCCGCCTACGATCAGTGCATGAAGGCCAGTCATATCTTCAATCTGCTCGATGCGCGCGGCGTGATCTCGGTTACCGAGCGCCAGGCCTACATCGGACGCGTCAGGGAGCTGGCGAAAGCCTGCTGCGAAGCCTGGTACGAAACCCAAAAGGATAAGGCGTAAAGCCATGGCCGAGTTGCTTTTCGAGCTCCTCAGCGAGGAAATCCCCGCCCGCATGCAAGCCAAGGCGGCTGCGGATCTGAAACGACTGGTGAGCGAACGCCTCAAGGGCGCAGGCCTCGCCTTTACTTCGGTTGAAAGCTACGGCACGCCCCGTCGGATCATGCTGGTAGCCGAGGGTCTGCCGGATAAACAGCCGGATGTGTCGGAAGAGAAAAAGGGCCCAAAGGTCGGAGCTCCCGAACAGGCAATCGGTGGCTTCCTCAAAGCCAATGGCCTGAACTCGGTCGATGAGGCCGAAGTGCGCGAAACCCCAAAAGGCAGCTTTTACTTCCTGGTCAAGGAAATCGCCGGGCAAGCCACATCCGAGGTCCTGCCGAGCATTCTGATCGAGTCGGTTCAGGCCCTGCCCTGGGCCAAATCCATGCGTTGGGCCCGTACCGGGTTCCGCTGGGTTCGCCCGCTACACTCGATCGTCGCCCTCTTTGACGGCAAAGTGCTGGAGGGCCGCCTGGACCTGGGCAATGACATGAGCCTGACTTTTGGCAACAGCACGCTTGGTCACCGCTTTATGAGTGACGGCGCGCCGATCACGGTCACCGACTTCGCGGATTACAAAAGCAAGCTGACAGCGGCCAAGGTGATGCTCGACCCGGGTGAGCGCCGCAAGACCATCGCCGATGCCGCCGCAAAGATCACCGCTGCCGAGGGTCTCGTTCTGAAGGCAGACGACGCTTTGCTCGATGAGGTCAGCGGGCTGGTGGAATGGCCGGTGGTCATGATGGGACGGATCGACGAGGACTTCATGTCCCTGCCGCCGGAAGTTCTTTCGACCTCCATGCGCAGTCATCAGAAGTACTTCTCGGTGCAAAACGGCGAAGCTCTCGCAAATCGCTTCGTCTTTATCGCCAACATGGAAGCCTCCGACGGTGGTGCGACCATTATTCAGGGTAATGAGCGGGTTCTGAGCGCTCGCCTCTCCGATGCCCGCTTCTTCTGGGATCAGGATCGACAGCAGCCACTGGCCAGCCGGACGCCCGCATTGTCGGATATCGTGTTTCATGCCAAGCTGGGCACGCTGGATCAAAAGGTTGACCGGGTCGAGGCGCTCGCTGCCGAACTCAGCGCTTACATTCCTGGTGCAGACAAGTACCGCGCCCGTTCCGCCGCACGTCTGGCCAAGGCCGACTTGGTGACCGGTATGGTGGGCGAATTCCCAGAACTTCAAGGCATAATGGGTCGCTATTATGCGCTGCAGGACGGTGAGCACACCGAGGTCGCTCAGGCGATTGCAGAGCACTACTCACCGCTTGGTCCGGGTGATGCCTGCCCGTCAGCACCGGTTTCCGTCGCAGTAGCGCTGGCCGACAAGATAGATATCCTGACCGGCTTCTTCGCGATTGATGAAAAGCCGACCGGTTCCAAAGACCCTTATGCTCTCCGCCGGGCTGCCCTCGGCGTCATCCGCCTGATCGTGGAAAACGGATTGCGGCTGCCCCTGGAAAAAGCCTTCGACGCCGCACAAAAACTCTATCCACATATGGGTGGCGATTCTGTCGGGCCGGATCTGATGGCGTTCTTCGCCGACCGCCTGAAGGTGGTCCTAAAGGATAAGGGCGTGCGCCATGATCTCGTTACTGCGGTCTTTGCACTGGGCGGTGAAGACGATCTGGTACGCCTGCTGGCCCGCGTCGAGGCTCTTGGGTCCTTCATCGAGAGCGAGGATGGCGCGAACCTGCTGGTCGCCTTCCGGCGTGCCGCCAACATCGTACGCATAGAAGAAAAGAAGGACGGCACCAGCCATAACGGCGCCGTCACGCAGAACGCATTTGAGCAGGACGAGGAAAAGCAGTTGTTCGACGCGCTCGAACAAGGCTCTTCCGCCGCCGACACAGCGCTTTCAAGCGAAGATTTTACGGCCGCCATGGCGGCTCTGGCCCAGCTGCGGCAACCGGTGGACCGTTATTTCGAAGATGTGACGGTCAACGCCGAGAACGCCGATTTACGGGCCAACAGATTAAGGCTTCTTTCTCGTATTGGTGCGACCTTGGGTCAGGTCGCGGATTTCTCCAAAATTGAAGGGTAATCGAGTTCAATGACTAAGTGGGTCTACAGTTTCGGCGGCGGTACCGCAGATGGCAGTACCGACATGCGAAACCTTCTGGGTGGTAAGGGTGCCAATCTGGCCGAAATGTCGTCTCTTGGACTTCCGGTTCCCGCCGGATTTACGATCACGACCGAAGTCTGTACGGCCTACTATGACAACGACCGGCGCTATCCGGATGAACTCTCGGCACAGCTTGATACCGCGCTGGCCCAGATCGAAAGTCAGGTCGGCGTCAAGTTCGGCGACCCGAAGGACCCTCTTCTGGTCTCGGTACGCTCCGGTGCCCGCGCCTCCATGCCCGGCATGATGGATACCGTTCTCAATCTGGGGCTTAACGACGAGACGGTGCGGGGCCTTGCAACAGCCTCCGGCGATGAACGCTTCGCCTACGACAGCTACCGCCGCTTCATCCAGATGTTCGGCGATGTTGTGCTGGAAGTCGATCACCATCACTTCGAGGATATTCTCGAACTTCACAAGGAAGACCGTGGCTATGCCATGGACACCGACCTGACCGCCGATGACTGGCGCAAGGTGATCGAAGGTTTCAAAGCCAAGATCGTCGACGAGACCGGCAGTGATTTCCCTCAAAATCCCAAGGATCAGCTATGGGCCGCGATTTCGGCGGTCTTCGGGTCCTGGATGAACCAGCGCGCCATCACCTACCGGCGCCTCAATTCGATCCCGGCTTCCTGGGGTACGGCCGTCAACGTTCAGGCGATGGTCTTCGGCAATATGGGCGATGACTGCGCAACCGGCGTCGCCTTCACCCGCGACCCTTCAACCGGCGAAAACCTCTTTTACGGCGAGTATCTGGTCAATGCCCAGGGCGAAGACGTAGTTGCGGGCATCCGCACACCGCAACATCTGACCGTCCAGGGCAAGGAAGCCAACGGCTCCGACCTACCCGCCATGGAAGAGGTCATGCCCGAGGTCTTCGGCCAACTCAACGATGTGCGCCTGCGTCTGGAAAAGCACTACCGGGATATTCAAGACATCGAATTCACCGTTCAGCGCGGTACGCTTTACATGCTGCAGACCCGCGCCGGAAAGCGCACGGCACCTGCCGCACTGAAAATTGCCGTTGATTTTGTGAACGAAGGCCTGATCACCAAGGAAGAAGCCGTCGGTCGCGTCGATCCGGCCTCGTTGGATCAGTTGCTTCATCCGACGCTCGATCCGAACGCACAGCGCCACGTCCTGACACGCGGTCTGCCTGCGTCTCCCGGCGCGGCCTCCGGCAAGATTGTTTTCAGCGCTGACGCAGCCGAGAAACAGGCTGCTGCCGGGGAAGACGTCATTCTCTGCAGGATCGAGACCTCGCCCGATGACATTCACGGCATGCACGCCGCCAAGGGTATCCTGACAACGCGTGGCGGTATGACAAGCCACGCAGCCGTAGTAGCCCGCGGGATGGGCCGTGCCTGCGTGGCCGGGGCCGGTGAACTTCGCATCGACTACAAGACCGGCGTATTGCGGACACGGACCGACGAGCTGCATGAAGGCGACCTGATCACTATCGACGGGGGCAGCGGCGAAGTTATGAAGGGTGAAGTTCCCACCCTTCAGCCTGAACTTTCTGGTGACTTCGGCATTCTGATGGGCTGGGCGGATTCAATTCGTCAAATGCAGGTGCGTGCCAATGCCGATACACCGACCGATTGCCGCACAGCCCGTGATTTCGGCGCCGAAGGCGTGGGCCTCTGCCGTACGGAGCATATGTTCTTCGAGGGCGAGCGGATCGTCGCGGTTCGCGAGATGATCATGGCGGATGACGCAGGTGAGCGTCGCGCGGCCTTGGCAAAGATCCTGCCGATGCAACGTCAGGATTTCATCAAGATCTTCGAAATCATGGATGGCCTACCGGTGACCATCCGATTGCTCGACCCGCCGCTGCATGAGTTCCTGCCTCACGGCGAAGCCGAACTGGCTGAGTTTGCCGAGGCGTCAAACACACCGCTCGACCTGGTCCGCAGCCGGGCCGGAAAACTCAACGAGAACAATCCGATGCTCGGTCACAGAGGGTGCCGCCTCGGTATTTCCTATCCCGAGATCTACGAAATGCAGGTTCGCGCGATCTTCGAGGCTGCCGCCCACGTCGCTAAGGAACAGGGCAAGAGCGTGGAGCCCGAAGTCATGATCCCGCTGATTGCTGTCAAACGGGAAATCGAAATCCTGAAAGAACTGGTGGATCGGATTGCAAAGGAAGTGATGCAGGCCGAGGGCACTGAGATCAAATATCTTGTCGGCACCATGATCGAGCTGCCTCGTGCGGCTCTGCGGGCCAGCGAGATCGCAGAAGAGGCCGAATTCTTCAGCTTCGGCACCAACGACCTGACCCAGACAACCTACGGCCTGTCCCGTGACGACGCCGGCAGTTTCCTGGGCACTTACGAACAACGCGGTATTATCGAGCAGGATCCATTTATCTCGCTCGATGACGTCGGTGTCGGTGAACTTGTGAGCATCGCGACAGAGCGCGGTCAGGCCCAGCGCCCCGGTATCAAACTCGGCATTTGCGGTGAGCACGGTGGCGACCCGGCCTCGATCCACTTCTGCCAAAAGGTCGGGTTGGATTATGTTTCCTGCTCGCCTTACCGCGTACCGATTGCCCGTCTGGCTGCAGCTCAGGCCGCGCTTGCTGCGAAATCGGAGTAGTCTGAGTTAAACGGGATTAGCGCCCTACCAGCGGCCGAAATATAAAAAAAGCGGGTCAGAATTTCCTCTGACCCGCTTTTTTTACTGAAGATTTAGGGCCGACATTACATCAGCACACCACCCTGCATGGGTGTGTCGGCAACTTCCGCCGCAGGCGCAGGCGTAGCAACGGGCTCCGTCACCACGGGTGCAGGCGCCGCTGTGCGTGAAGCGGAAATCTGTTCAAGCGTTGGCTGACCGGATTCAGTGCTCAAGGCAGCCTTCGCGGAGTGGCTGCGGGATGTCAGGCGCTCTGCCTGATCCGTCAGGGTTTTCAGAGTTTCGCTGATTTCAGAGGTTGCCGCCGAGGTCTGATTGGCAAGCTGCTTCACTTCACCCGCGACAACAGCAAAGCCCTTACCGGCTTCACCCGCGCGTGCGGCCTCGATGGTGGCATTCAGCGCCAGCAGGTTCGTCTGCTTTGCAATAGCATCGATCTGCTGCGCGACCTTGCCGACTTTCTGAATTTCTTCACTCAGAATACGTGATTCTTCTTCGATGCTCTCGATTACATCGACGACTTTGTTAAAGCCCTCATTGGATGCAGTGTTCATATTGGCGGACCGACCAGCTCCCATCGATATACGAGTTTTAGAAATAGACATACGGCAAACGCGCGTCATGTGATTGAGAGATAGCAGTTCGATCTTAACAGCGGATTAAGTATACATACGTTCTGAACAATTGATGTTCTCTCCGGCGATTTACTCGATGGAATTCGCCCTATTGGAGTCAATCCCAGACCGCTGACTGGCCAGAATCGATCCGAACGTGATAAGCAAAATGCTGTGAAAACTTCAGGCGTGGTCCTCCAGCCGTGAATGGTATTTTCTTCGCAATCGTCATTATTGCCTTCGCCGTTGCAGGCATCCGCCAATTCAATTGGGATTCCAGGTCCGGCAGCTCCAGTCCTATGGAAGTGCTCTCCATCGGGATGATCGATGCAGCCGGTGGCGCTGTGACTCTGGCCATTGGACTGGTCGGGGCAATGGCATTGTTTCTGGGACTGATGAAAGTCGCGGAAGCCGGCGGCCTTTTGACGATCATTGCGAAAACCCTGCGTCCGTTGATGATACGCCTGTTCCCTGAAGTTCCCGCGGACCATCCGGCCATGGGCGCGATCGTCATGAATCTCTCCGCCAACGCACTAGGGTTAGGGAATGCAGCAACCCCATTCGGCATTCGTGCGATGGAGGAACTGGACAAGCTCAACCCGAACCCCGGCACGGCAACAAATGCCATGGCGCTCTTTCTCGCCATCAATACCTCCAGCGTCACCCTCTTGCCGACCGGTGTGATCGCTCTGCGCGCTGCTGCTGGTTCCCAGGACCCCGCAGGCATCCTGCCCACGACACTCTTTGCGACAATCTGTTCGACAACGATCGCAATTCTGGTCGCCAAACTCTGCCAGAACCTCTGGCCGGCAACGCGCGGCCCCGCAAAAACCGATCCCGCCGCTGAAACGCCAAAGGAGGCAACAGTACAGCAGGAATACTCGCAGGAAGTCCGCGCCATGGCGGAAAAGGCCGAGAAAAGCACCTACCCCTTCTGGGTTTCCGCCCTCGCTCTGGCAACCATCATATGCTTCGTTCCCGTAACCATTATGTTCGGACAATCCATCTCGCCCTGGATCATTCCAGGCCTGATGGTCACGCTGCTGGGCTTCGGGGTCGCACGCCGGGTCGCGATCTATGAAGTCTTCGTGGAGGGCGCCAAGGACGGCTTTCAGGTTGCACTTCGCATTATCCCCTATCTGGTTGCAATTCTGGTCGCGGTGGGCATGTTCCGGGCCAGTGGGGCGATGGAGCTGATGATCGAGCCGCTGGGTGAGGTTACCCGTCTGTTCGGCTTACCGCCGGAGGCGCTTCCCATGGCTCTGCTGCGACCGCTCTCAGGATCCGGCGCCTACGGCATCCTGGCGTCGATTATCGAGAACCCCGCCATCGGCCCCGACAGCTATACAGGCTATCTGGTCAGCACCTTTCAGGGGTCGACTGAAACGACGTTTTACGTTCTTGCCGTTTATTTCGGTGCCGTCCAGATCCGCCGGATACGCCATGCTCTGGTCGCTGCGCTCGCCGCAGATGCCACAGGGGTGGCAGCAGCGATCGTCATCTGCACCCTGCTCTACGCCTGAATGCTTCCAACAGGCTCACGACCGGGTCCTGCAAATCCCTCTAAGTGCTATATTTGGAGGCACCACAGGCCGCCTTTGGCGTTTCCAGCTAAACCTGTTCTGCTCTGGGAGGCTTTGTGAAGGAAATACAACCCTTTTCGCAATGGCGATAGGCCTCCTCGAAAGTCGGGAAATCCCGGCGCCAGGCTTCAAACGTCGGCACCTCCTCCGGCCTGTGGGCGTCATCCGCAAAGACGACACCACCATTCGACAAGCGCTTGAAGAGCCGCTCCCCTGCCGGATAACGCGCCATATCGCCCACCAGATGAGGCGGCCCATCGATAACAACCATATCGATGTTCCCTTCAGGTAGAACCTTATCGTCGTACCAGGAAAACCGCTTTCCACCAATCTTGTGATCGGTCAGGGGCGCACGCAACACTGTCGCCCATTGACTTAAACCTTCACGCTCGAGGTTCGCCTCGGTCATCCTGGCATAAGCTTCATCATGTTCCAGGCTGTAGACATGTCCTTGCCCATTGTCGCGCATGCAGGACGCAAGAACCAGGGTTGAGACGCCGGAACTGCACTCAACAATCCTCATCGGTTTGGCGTCATGAGCATGCCGTGCAATTGTAAGCAAAAAGTCCGGTGAAGCCGCCCAGCCCCGGGTTGGCGGCAAGGGATGGCTTAGAGAGAGTTCATGATCGAGGGTGCTCAGATGCTGATGCTGTTGAAAGATGTCGACGAGATCTGTGTGCTGAATTTTTCGGACCTGAAACAGTAACTCGAACACATGGGTGTCAATACGTTTAATCTTGTAAAAACAGTAGGATAAAAGAAGTAAGACTCCGAGTAACACCAGAAGAGTGAGAAAATCCAAGTAGTATTGCATAGGAAAACGCTTCCCGAACCAAAATGAATGTTTTAATGACCGGAGTTTCTAAAGACGGCCGCCATCGCATCAATAGGGGCAAGCACTATGCTCTAAGAGCATGACTTATTTATGTTTTTGCTGCCACACCCCGCAATGTTAAACACACCTAGGTGGACGAACAATGAATGGGGGGGGCAGGTTACTTAAAAAGAGTCCGAAAGCGCATCTTCATTCGACTTCCAACCCCGTTCCCGTCTCCGGAACCGCCGCAGGATATAACGTCTGTTCTGTGGCGACCAAGGCGCTTAGACTGGCGGGAACGAGGATGGCGACCAGAGGAGGTCTGAGCTATGGCAACATCATTGGTCCTGACGATTTTAGGTGACGACAAGCCAGGTTTCGTAGAAGTCCTGGCCGAAGCAGTGACTTCCAATGGTGCAAACTGGCTTGAAAGCCGCATGACCCATCTAGCCGGCAAATTCGCCGGGATCGTCCATATCGAATCACCTGATCAGAAGGTCGACGCCGTTCTCGCGGCACTAGATGCCTTGAGCTCACAGGATCTACAGCTTGCTGTAGAGCGGAGCCGGGCAGTACCGGCTGCCGGTAAACACCTTGAACGTATCGTCGAACTCACAGGCTCCGACCATCCGGGTATCGTTCACGACTTCACCCGCGTTCTGGCCAACAGAAAAATCAGCATTGAAGAACTGACAACGGATACGGACAGCGCCTCAATGGCCGGCGGCAAGGTGTTCCGGGCGACGGCCGTCGTCCACGTCCCCGAAACCGTGGATCTCGCAGACTTGCAGAATGATCTCGAAGAACTCGCAAACGACCTCATGGTTGATATTTCTCTAGGAGACGACCACTAATCAGCATGAAGGTCATGCGGATTTCGCATAGCAGCAACTCGAAATTTAACAAAATATTATCACCTTTCAAGGTAGTTAGGTGTTGATATTTACCAGATGAGTCGCTAACTATGTTGCACCGCAATAAAAACAGATCCGCGAACGGACGCTCCGGGATGAGAAACGCCTCTGACACGAATTCGGAGGTTACCATGTCGATGCATGAAGATTTTACGGCGCCAGTGTCCCACTATAACGACGTGTCGCCAGAAACTATCCAATACCACATTGCCCGCGCCCGCGTGCTCAGAAGTCAGGCTTTCACATCTCACCTCGCTGGGATGGTAAAGATGATTTCGAAGCTCTTCACGCGTCACGCCGACACCGCAGAAAATGCTCCCGGTTCAGCCGGTTTCGCCGCGAATCAAAGCTGATCGCCATCTACACGCGTTTTTAGAGGCCTCCGCAGCGCGGAGGCCTTTTTTTTGCTCCGATGCTGAAATAGATCCTCACAAAAACGAGCGCGCAGCTCAATCTCCACACTCACTGCAAGAATTGTTTTTCAAATACCGCTTTAAGTCTAAGCAAAATTCTCATCAATTCTTCAAGTTCTTTCGCCAATCCAAATCATTGCAAGATATTTTAACGAAAAATACAATCCTAGGTCACTTGACGATTCACATATCTTAGTCCGAATATCGCCGCGCTAAAGAAACAACATTATTTTCAGTACGAATCCAGATAATCGGACAGGTTTTGGCCAAATCAACAACAGGAAGACTTCTTGAGGAAATGACCTGGCCGGAAGCTGCTGAGCGCTTCGAAGCTGGCGCGGTGGTGGTCATTCCGGTCGGTGCTATAGCCAAGGAGCACGGACACCACCTGCCGCTGAATGCAGAGTATCTTATTGTAAAAGAACTGGTGAGTGGCCTGGCCCTGACCCTTCCAATTGTTGCTGCACCGGTCGTCACCTTTACCTATGCCCCGGTCTTCAAGAGCTATCCCGGCAGTCAGCATATTGCGGCCGATACCTTTATCGCGATGATGACGGATTTACTGGTGAACCTGGTCGAACAGGGTGCCCAGCATATTGCGATCGTCAACAGCGGTGATTCGACCGAAGGCCCCTTGCGACTGGTGATCAATCAGTTCTTCGACCGCACATCCATCAGAGTTGGATTATCAAACCTCCGGCTGCTCGGGCGTGATCTCGACGGCATCCTGGAACAGGATCAGGGCGGGCATGCGGACGAGCGCATGACTTCAATGATGCTCGCCATAGCGCCGGAAACCGTGCGAATGGAACGAACGCGCCCGGATTACGGTCGGCGACGGCCTGTAAACCGGGCCTTCACTCAGCCGGTTCGATTCTCAGGCGACAAAAATGCAGAAGATATCGATTTCAGCGAAACCGGCATTATCGGCGATCCCACTCTTGCAACCGCGAAAAAGGGTAAACGCCTTTTGAATCAGATTTCCGAGCAGCTGAGTGAAGGTTTACGCGACCTTTTTCCGGGTATCGACAAGACCTGACAAACCGACGATCAATCGATACCGCGCCCGCCTCCCTTCGGCCAGGCACCCGAGCAGCTAATTCTTCAGTCGGACAACACGGTATTCAGTGTCTTGGACCGGGCCATCAGCGCGGCGCCAAGCGCCAGTATCATCGCCCCTGCCGCGGCGTAGAAGATCCAAGGCGTTTGGCCCTGATCCAATATCCAGCCAAACAGTAGGGGCGCGATAGCCCCTCCGACATTCATACCTGAGGTCACAAAACCAAATACCTTCCCAACCGACCCGGCGGGGGCCGCAGAGCGAACCATGATGTCGCGCGACGGGCGAATAGCCCCGTTCATAAGCCCGGCCAGGGCAATCGACAGAGTAACCGCCATCAGCGGCAGCCATGAGCTGCCGACGAGTACAAGGGCGACGGCGGCAATGCAAAAACCTGCAATAAGCACCAGATCGTGCCGTTTGGTCCGATCTGCAATCACGCCGCCCAGCAGGACACCCCCGGCACTGCAGGAGAGAAAGACGGTCAACACCAGATTGGCGGAATCCAAGGAAGTGTCATAAAGATCAACCAACGCCACGACGGTGAAACTGTTCAGGCCGATGGCAGCGACAGATGCCATGATCATGTAACAGAAAAGCAGCAACATAGGTGCTGTGAACAACAAGCCTATATTGGACGCAGCGCTGGCCTTGTCTTTGCTTTCGTCTTCCCTTTCGCGCGGTTTTTCCTGCTTCGGCGCGGGACTGTCGTCAAGAACGCGTCCGTAAAGAAGCATTGCGCCAAGCACGAAAAGGCCGCCCAGTCCAACCGCGATGAGCGCAGGACGCCACCCCCAGATTGCGGTCAGCGTGATCATGACCGTCGGCGCAATGGCCCAGCCCAGGTGACCGCTGAAGGTGTGCAGGCTGAAGGCCCGCCCCAGAAGCGAGTGCTCGACCCGTGCTGAAAGAATCGCATAGTCAGCGGGGTGGAACACGCTGTTCCCCGCCCCAAGCAACAGCATCATGGCAAGGAGCGTGTAATAGCTGGACGTCAGGCCGCTCAGGATCACTGCTGCACTCATGCATAGAAGACCGAGCATGAGTAGCCGGCGCGCGCCAAAGCGGTCGACCAGAAAACCCACCGGCACTTGGATAAGACCGGTCGTTACGCTCGAAACCGTCAGGAGCAGCCCGAGTGCCGAGTACGACACCCCAAACTCCTTTTGCAAAAGCGGAAACAGAGGCGGCAAGACAATTACATAGAAATGAGCAAAGAAATGTCCCGAGGAAACCAGCCCAATGACCTTTGTCCTATCCGATAGGCTGCGTTTGCGATCCGCCGTGGCAAGAGTCATTTAGCTTCCGCTCTTTCTGTCATTTTATGAACCCGCAACTGATTTAATTACTGCCATCGAGGTGTCAGACTTGCGCCATTGGTAGGTCGGCACATCAAAGATCAGTAACTTGAAGGGTGAGCCAATGAACCGACCGGGAGTCTTTTCGGAACAGCAAAAGACAGTAGGGCGGCCCCAAAAGCCATGCCTCTAAACAGTTCGTGTGGCAGAACTGAAACTCGCGGGAGCGACATAAGCGATGCAAATCTCGGCTCGGCCATACGAGGCAAAGGATCCCAACTGCGCGCGTCTATGGCAAGCAGGATTGTGTCTTGCGGACAACTCAGCGGTCTCTCTCGAAAACGGGCAAATAGATTGCAGGCAAACAACAAAACTGGCAGTTCTCACAAAAATCTATCGATGGTCACTTGACTGGAGCAAGCTATCAGTCTTTTACTGATCCGAGGTAAACTGAACGGTGTAGTTTAATAGAATTTGATCACGCGTTTGATCGTTTACCCACGACTGTCGATACGGCATGTTTGGTTTGCGCAGGAATGCACGGCCATTCTTAAATAAAGCAATCTGGGGCGTGGAGCGCGCCCTGATAGTGTAATAGAGAGTCTCAGTGTTTTCTCCGACGCCGCGAGGAACGCGCCGACTCTGATGAAGTGAGAGGGGAACCTATGCCAGCGCAACCTGGAGACCAGGGATCGCAATCCGGATCGTCCGGTTCGGGACACAAGACTGATAGCGCCCCCATGAATACATCAGACGATGCCCTCGCGCTTGCCAGAAGCCGTGCGCGAACCGGTTTTGACCGCAAGGTCATAAATTTTGCCGGCTGGGTTTTGCGCTGGCGCTGGCCCGTCCTGATATTCTGTATCCTCTTCGCCGTCGCCGCAGCCTCTGGCGCACGCCACCTCAGCTTCACCAGTGACTACAGGGTCTTTTTCGGGGACGACAATCCGCAGCTTCTCACCTACGAAGCGCTCCAGAAAACCTACACCAAGGATGACAATGTCAGCTTTGTGCTAAAGCCGGATGATGGGCAGGTCTTTTCCCCCACCTTCCTCACGGCATTGCGTGATCTGACCGATGCCTCCTGGCAGGTTCCCTACAGCACGCGCGTCGACAGTATCACCAACTTTCAGCACAGCTTTGCCGATGGTGACGATCTGACTGTCCAGGATCTCGTAGGTAAGAACCTGGAGTTGAACCCGGCGGAGATCGCGAACATTCGCGCGGTAGCTTTGGATGAACCACTGCTGCTGCACAGGGTGATATCAAGTGATGCCCAAACAACCAGCGTAAATGTCACAATCACTTTACCGCAAAAAAGCGAGCATGAAACCGCCGAAGTTATGAGCTTCGTGCGGGACATGGCGGAGAAATTCCGCGCAGAGAACCCAAATGTCACACTGGTCATGACCGGTGTCGTGCCACTCAATAATGCCTTCTCTGAATCCAGTATCCGCGACATCAAAACACTAATTCCATACATGTGTGGAATTTTACTGCTGGTCATGTTTGCCCTGCTGCGCTCACTTAACGGGACCATAACGGCACTTGTCTTGATTGGGTTATCAGCGCTCACTGCACTTGGCTTTGCCGGGTACATGGGGATCAAATTGACCCCACCCTCCGCGGTGGCACCGACCGTGATCCTCACCATTGCCATCGCCGACTCGATTCACCTCCTCGTGACCATGTTTCGTGAAATGCGCAAGGGTGCTTCAAAGTACGCGGCCATTGTCGAAAGCCTGCGAGTCAACTTTGGTCCCGTATTCCTGACCAGCCTGACGACAGTCATGGGCTTCCTGAGTCTGAACTTCAGCGATGCGCCTCCCTTCCATGATCTGGGTAATATTTCGTCCATTGGCGTAGCCGCTGCCTGGCTATACTCGATCCTCTTGCTCCCTGCGATGATTGCCGTACTTCCGGTGCGCATCAAAGCGGGACAAGGCGGTTCCGAGAAAGCCGCCGGCATGGATATGCTTGCAGAGTTTGTGATCAGCAAGCGGCGCCCTGTGCTTATCCTGATGACGTTGATCGTCGTGGGTCTGGGCGCCATGATTCCGCAGATCGAACTCAACGATCAGTTTGTCAGGTATTTCGACGAATCACTCGAATTCCGGTCCGACACTGATTTCGCGACCGAGCATCTCTCGGGGGTCTACCAGGTCAACTGGTCCCTGCCCGCCGCCGAATCCGGCGGCATCAGTGATCCGGAATACCTTGCCAAAGCGGAAGCCTTCTCGAACTGGCTGAAGGGGCAGAATGGTGTCGCCCACGTCCAGACGCTAACCGATACCTTTAAGCGCCTAAACATGAATATGCATGGCGACGAGCCTGAATGGTATAGGCTGCCCGAGCTTCGCGATCTGGCCGCGCAGTACCTGCTGTTGTTTGAGCTTTCCCTCCCATATGGCCTCGATCTCAATAACCAGATCAATGTCGATAAGTCGGCAATGCGCGTCATTGTCACGACAGACGACATCAGCACCAACCAATTGCGTACTCTTGAGCGCGGGGCAACGGCATGGTTTGACGCCAACTTCCCGGCAGGAAAAACCGAAGCCAGCAGCCCCTTCGTGATGTTCGCCTATATTTCCCAACGCAACATCGTCGGCATGCTGACCGGTACCGTAACGGCCTTCATCCTGATTTCCCTGTCACTGATGTTTGCCCTGCGCAACTTCCGGCTCGGTGTTGTCAGCCTTGTCCCGAATCTGGTTCCTATCATCATGGCATTCGGGATCTGGTCGATTTTTGTTGGCGAGGTCGGGTTGGCATCATCGGTGGTCACGGCCACCAGCCTGGGGATCATCGTGGATGCGACAGTCCATTTTCTATCCAAGTATCAGCGCGGTCGACGCGACCGGAATGAAGACGCGGCAGGTGCTGTTCGTTATGCATTCTCGACGGTCGGAACAGCCCTTTGGGTGACCTCGGCCATTCTCATCGCCGGCTTTGCCGTTCTGTCCTTCTCGACCTTCCGGATCAATGAAGACATGGGCATGCTGACGGCGATCGCCATTGCTGTCGCCCTGATCGCCGACTTCCTGCTTCTTCCAACGCTGTTGCTCACGGTCGACAAAGGACGCAAGCATAGCGGCGAAGCAAGTATCGGCACCTCTCAACTCGCCACCAAACCCGCGGAGTAGTCAGACGCATGAATTCCTTCCAATCTCAACATTCGCCCAGACGCTCAGGCGTTACTGCGATCATGCTTGCGGCCCTCAGTGTTACAGCTGCTTTCGGCGCAGGTTCTGCCCTGGCCGAGACTCCTGAAGAGAAAGGCCTCGCAATCGCTGTTGAAGCTGACAAACGCGACCTGGGCTGGGTCGACAGCGAATCAGAACTCAAGATGATCCTGACCAATCGCAACGGCGAAACCAGTACGCGGGAACTCCGGATCAAGTCGCTTGAAGTTGAGGATCCCACTGTTGGGGACAAGAGCCTTACCATCTTTGACCGCCCCAGAGATATCGAAGGCACGGCCTTCCTGTCTCACACTAAGATTACGGAACCGGATGATCAGTGGCTTTATCTTCCGGCTCTGAAACGGGTCAAGCGGATCTCCTCCGCAAACAAATCTGGCCCCTTTGTGGGGAGTGAATTTGCCTACGAAGACCTGATCAGTCAGGAAGTCGCGAAATACACCTACAAATGGCTGCGCGACGAAGCCTGCGGCGATCTTCAGTGCTTCGTTGTCGAGCGCTTCCCGGTATATGAAAACTCCGGCTACACCAAGCAGGTCGTCTGGATCGATCAGCAGGAATACCGCCCCATGAAGACTGACTTCTACGATCGTAAGGACAGTCTGCTGAAAACACTCGTCAACACAGACTACAACCAATATCTGGATCAATACTGGCGCGCGCACACTCTGCAGATGGACAACCATCAGACCGGCAAATCAACAACCCTTACATTTGACGGCTATAAGTTTAGAATAGGCAGCAGTGAAGGTGATTTTACCTCGAACAGGCTTAAGCGGGCGCGTTAGTGATTTTCGGTTCAGACAAGGGACGACTCCTTAAGGGCGACGGAAATGTAAGGGCTTCAGCAGTCGCTGGAGCCCTCGCTCTTAGCGCATTCAGCGCAGCCTTAAGCCTGCCGAACGTAGTGCAGGCCGGCGATTGGGATTTTTCCGGTTCCGTCGCCGGCGAACTGCGGGTCTTTCCAAATGCGCCAGCGTTTGACGAACAGGACGACACCAGGTTCTCACCCTCAATTGCCGTCGAACCAGAAGTCGTTTACGAGTGGAGCGGCGGTGATGACCGCATTACCTTCGTGCCCTTTGCGCGCCTGGATGCTCACGACGACAATCGCAGCCACGTCGATCTGCGTGAGTTGAACTGGCTGCATGTTGCCGACGACTGGGACTCGGTGATCGGCGTTGATAAGGTTTTCTGGGGCGTTACCGAATCCCGTCATCTGGTCGATATCATCAACCAGGACGATGCCGTCGAGGACGTGGATGGTGAAGACAAGCTTGGCCAGCCCATGCTCAATCTAAACCTCTTTCGGGACTGGGGAACCCTCAGCGGGTTTGTCCTGCCGGGCTTCCGCGAACGACCATTTCGCTCGAACGATGCCCGTCTACGGGGCGGCTTGCCGGTTGATGACGATAATGCGACCTACGAGTCCAACGCCGAAGAGTATCACGTAGACTTCGCAGTTCGCTGGGCTCACACCTTCGATGATCTGGACGTCGGCATCGCCCACTTCCACGGCACCAGCCGGGAACCGCGCCTGCTGCCGCGCGTAAACGACGATGGTCGCGTGGTGCTGGTGCCCCGCTATGACCAGATCGATCAGACCAGTCTGGATGCACAGCTCACAAAGGACGCGTGGCTCTGGAAACTGGAGGCGATTTCCCGCAGTGGCCAGGGCGACCGGTTCTTCGCAACGGTTGCCGGATTCGAATACACCATCTTTGGCCTCCTAGACAGCAACGCGGATCTGGGACTTCTCGCCGAGTACCTTTATGACGGGCGGGATGAAGACGACGCGCCGGCGGTTCTGACCGATGACGATTTTTTCCTGGGCGCACGTGCCACACTCAATGACGAACAGGACACGACTTTCCTGATCGGCGGAATTGTTGACCGGGACACCCAGTCCACTTCTTTCTCAGTCGAGGCGGAACGACGCATCGGTCAGCACTGGAAAGCAGAGTTGGAGGGACGTTTCTTTGTCAATGTCGACGATGAAGACCTCATCCTGAACGGAATCCGCGACGACGATGTGATCACGCTCCGGCTGACCCGGTTCTTTTAGCGCGTATCGCATTCCTTCGAACAGGCCTGTTCGAAGGCATATGCTAGAGAACGCACTTAAGTCCGTGCACGCCAGATGAGATTATTCTCCATCCGGCATGGGCGCAGGTTCTGTGCTCTCCAATGTGAAGATCTCACGGTCGTTCCGAACACCGCGCAAGCTATGCCGACCAAGAGAAACGGCTCCCCTGCAGAGGTGACTGGCAATTTCAGCAGAGAAGAGAATCTGTTGATCCAGGTGTTTGCAGATGTTGCCGATACGCACTGCTTCATTCGCAGCCGGTCCGATCACTGTAAAGTCGAGACGCTGATCAACCCCGACGTTGCCGTAGGTGACCTTGCCTTTATGGATCGAGAGTGCAAAGCGCAGTTCCGCTTCGCCGCGCGCGGTCCGCTCGGCGTTAAGCGTCTCGAGGCGGCGGCTAGAGTCTTTCGCCGCCTCAATAGCCCGAAAGCAGGCGGCCGCGACCGGCGTGCAGTTCAGACAGCCGGGAACAGGGTTCTCATCGTCGATCGGGAAAATCGCGAGAACAGCGTCACCGATAAACTTCAGAACCTCGCCGCCCCGTTCCAGCACGGCACTGGCAGTACACTCGAAAAAGCTGTTTAGGACATTCAGGTATTCCGCTCGTGAGAGGTTCTCCGCCATCTCGGTCGAATCCCGCAGATCGCAAAACCAGATTACCGCATTGATATCTTCTCCATCGCCCCGTTGGACACGGCCGTTCAGGACGCGCTCTCCCGTGTAGGCGCCGAGGTAGGTGTCCAGCAATGAGCGGGACATCTGGCGGAGCGCATGAACCTCGAAGAGACGGCTGAGCAGCGGCAGGATTTCATAGATATGCCCAAGGTCCCGCGTGGAAAAGCCGCCGGGTTCGTCTGTGGTCAAGGTCAGGGCATTGGCCTGCCCATTGGAGAACGGCAGCGGCATTGCGACATAGTCGGTCGCGCCATCCGCCTGAAGGTCACGCAGGATTGGAAAATCGAGAACCGGGTTGTCCCCTTCCAGGCGCCGGCGAATACCGCCAACGCCGTCGAAAATCGGAACCAGAGGTGAGTTAAGGTAGGCGGAGGACGTCAGAGCCTCGTAAGGCACTTCGGTCTGGTTCGAAGTCTCACTGCCCCGATGCCAGCGATAGGCGTTCCCAAGCAGTTGCGGATGCAGAGTCCGCACAATCAACGCCAGACGCATCAGCGGCACCTGCTCTTCCACCAGCTTGCGACCCAGGCGCGCCACAAGCTCCGGCGTTGTCGCCGCCTCCCAGGCTTCGCTCATCAACCAACCCGTGAAGGGATTCCCGCGGGTGTAGACCACGTTTCCCGGTTCGATCGAGACTTCCGCGTCTTCCTCGTACCAGGAGTCCATCCGGTTCTGATAAAACGCGATGTAACCGTCCAGCTCAGCGACCTCGGGTAAGGGGTCCTCGTAGCTCCAGACCACGTTCTCGGCGAACTTGTCGCCAACCGTCAGACTCCAATAGGAAGCGTTGCCCTTGAAGGGACAATGGGTGTGATGACTGGTTCGCTCCATGAGGTCCATACGCACATCTTCGCGCGGCAGATAGTAAACCGGCGCGTAGCGGGTCTCCCGGAGCAGCAGCGCAGATCTGGTATCCGCAACGACTGTACCGTTGAAGACAACCTTGACGCGCTTGTCGGAAGGCAGGATTTCCAGTTTGTAGTCAGGATTACCCTCGAGCTGCGCCCGCTCGCCTGGAACTGCGATCACTTCACCCATGCCTGCCCTCGTTTCACCTTCATCAAATCACCCCCCTTAGATGGGGTGATTTCTCCGGAGTTACCATCGAAACATCAGCAGTTTACCACGATTTCCATAAGAATTATTGAAACGATCTGCCTCTATAGCGAAGCGATTGAATTGCCGATCACGGAATCAAGCAATTCGTTCGCGAAGATGTGACTTCCCAGCTCTCATGTCAGCCGCAACTATCACTTATGTCTGTTCCCGCAAGCATTCTTCTGGTCGAAGACGACCCCGATTTCGCAATGGCGGTTCACAGCATTCTCGTGGATGCCGGGTACGAAATTTCAGGTGTCGCCCGCAGCTGCACAGACGCTTTGGCCTTGGCAAGCGAGCAGCGACCGGATCTTGCGATTCTCGATTTTAATCTGGAAGACAATATCGATGGCGTCACCCTGGGTTTTGAACTTGCCGCAAGTGGTATTCCGATCATTTACCTGACCGGCGAAATCACAGTCACTATTCAACGCGCCTACGAAATAGCTTCGGATTTTCTGGAAAAGCCGGTCCGAAAGGAAGATTTGCTTAGTTCGGTGGAAGGAATTTTCGCAAACGGTGCTGCGAACGCGCGAAACAGCCCGCTCTCACCTTAATTTGAGCTGCACGAACTCTTCAGGCAAAATTCAATCCGAATCTTTCCTGTCGTTCAAACCAACAGACTCACTGCTATCTGTCGCTCGCTCCGCAAAACTTGCTTTCAGACGCTGGTTAACAGCCCAAAAACATAAGCGACGACCACAAAAACAACGACACCAACCACGACACCCTCCGCCCAGAACAACAAGCTCCGTTGCTCGTGTCGCGTGTCCTTGCTTTCCTTTACCGACCTGTACATAACGCTCTCCCGACACAACTTGTGTTATGACCTTCGAGTGGTGCTTTACGCCTTCGTTACGACTTCAGTATAGCCGGTCTCGGATCGATTTGCATGGAAACATTTGTGACACTTGGTCAGCATGCAATGAAACCCTCGACTGACTGCCTCCAGCAGTAGTGAGATTGTTGTTTTTCAACCTCTTACTGGATGACAGGCGCTTTTTCCCCATGGCCGGTACGGTTTCAGCGTGTTAACATTCCAAATCCGGTGGTTCGCAGCAGCCACCGGTCAGTTCATAACGTCAGAGTTGCAAGAATGCACCCCCGGTGCTTTGGAGTTCGAAATATGCGCAAAGCCTTCGTCACCACAATTGTACTCCTCACAGCATTGCCGCTCTCGCAGAGCATGGCGCAATCGGATTGGCTGAAAAAGGGTACGGACCTGCTCAATTCTTCCGGCGTGACGTCCGGATCTGAGAGCTCGGGCGGTTCCGGCATCGGCGGCCTCTCGGTCAACGAGATCAGCGACGGTCTGCGCGAGGCGCTGAAAGTGGGTTCACAGCGCGTCGTCGATCAGGTCGGTCAAGCCGACGGTTATAACGGCGATTCCAATATCCACCTGCCCCTGCCGGACTCCCTGAAGAAAGTCCAATCCGCATTGGAACTGGCCGGCATGTCATCGATGCTGGACGATCTGGAACTGCGCTTGAATCGCGCCGCTGAAGCGGCAGCACCGAAAGCAAAAGCACTGTTCCTGGATGCTATCAGCGAAATGTCGCTGGAGGACGCCGAAAAGATTTACAGCGGACCGGACGATGCCGCGACCCGTTATTTTCAGGAGAAGATGACCGGCCCACTGGCCAAGGAGATGGAACCGGTGGTGAACCAGAGCCTGTCCGAGGTCGGCGCGATTCAGTCCTACGATCAGGTGATGGGCGAATACCGCAGCATCCCATTTGTCCCTGACGCCAAAGCCGATCTGACGGATTATGTCGTCGACAAAGGCATGGACGGCATCTTCTATTACCTGGCGCAGGAAGAAGCAGCGATCCGCAAGGACCCGTTAAAGCGAAGCACCGCCCTGCTGCAGAAAGTCTTCAGTGCCCAGTAATCCTGTCCCCGAAAACGAGAGCACAGAAGCCAAGGAAACAGACGATCGGGTCAGAGCCCACTTCCGGGCTCAAAGCAAATCCTGTGGTGCAATGGGCTCGCCTTTCATGGAAGGGCTTCTCGAGACTGCTGCGGATAAACTGACGTCGGAAACTACGGTCGGCGCCCGAATACTACAGTGGCAAGGAAACCCAAGCGACGATGCGCTCGGCCTCCGCTTTGCCGCTGGTCTGCACTGGCTGGCGCTTTGCGGCGCCGACCAGGGCCTTATCGATCTCTACGGCAATGGCGCTATCCCCGGGCTGAACCCAGCGGCCTGGGACTGCATTGAGCAGGCTTTGGAGAATCGCGCCCCTGCCCTGATGCGCTTTATTGAAGGTCCACCGCAGACAAACGAGGTCGGTCGTTCTGCGGTTCTGTTTGGCGGTTTCATGGCCGCGGCAAACCGCACCGGTCTGCCTCTGTCTCTACATGAAATAGGCTCGAGCGCGGGACTGAATCTCAATTGGCACCGCTACGGTTATGCCCCCGCCGGAACGGACCTGGAATGGGGGAACGTCCAGGGCTCGGTGGTTCTGCGCCCCGATTGGGAGGGACCGCTGCCTGTAGTCTGCGATGTTCAAATCAATGACGCCGCAGGATGCGACCTCAATCCTGCCGATCTGAGTGCACTGGGGTCTGAAGTTCCTGAGTGCGACGAGGCGAAACGACTGCTTTCCTATATCTGGCCGGACCAGAAGGAGCGATTGGCGCGCATGCGTGGGGCACTGGAGATCGCGGGCAAACACCCCCCTCTTGTCGTGCGCGAGAGTGCAGCTACCTGGCTGAAGCGGGTCGTCCCGGAACAGAAATCCGGAACTGTACAGATTCTGTTTCACTCCATCGTCTGGCAGTATCTGCCCGAGGATGAACGCACGCGGATCAGGGGCGTCATAGACGATGCTTCCGTTGCGGCAACCGCAGACAAGCCCTTCGCATGGCTGCGTATGGAACCCTCGGAAAACGGTAAGTGGGCCGAGCTCAGGCTATCGCTGTGGCCTGGGTCGCAGGACCTGCACCTCGCAGATGTTTGCTATCACGGCAAATGGGTTCGCTGGTTCGAGGCTGAGTAGCGCAAGGAACGGAACCGATTTCGATGAAGGCAGTTTAGTTGACGCGGCGACTCAGCAGGTTGCCTCTAATCACGTGAACATGAGCCCATTCAACGCTTCGCCTCAAGCGTATCGGGATAGATAAAACCGGAGACCTTGTAGGCTCGCTTACCGTACTTCTGACCCGGCGTGTACCAGACGCGAACCGAAGACCAGTCGTTGTTTGGCGAGACGTCGATCACAGGCGTGTAACGATGAATACGGCCCCGGTTGAGCCAGTTGGCCTGATGCACCAAGACTTCACGGTCGTTCAGCACTTCGGCAACCACTGCCAAATGCCCATAGCGCAAACGTTTGGTCTTACTGAGTACGAGCACCGACCCGACCGAGGGTTCCTGCCCTCGCGCATAACGGCCTTTGGCGCTGCGCCACCAGGTCCAGGCGTCACCACGGATCCCGATCGACGAGACCTCACGAGCGTAGGGAACACATTGCAGAGACCGCTTCCCGGTATGAATCGCCGGCTTCATCCTCGGCTTCGGGATCGCAAAAGATGCAGTCACAATGCTGGGCCTTAAAACTTCGGGCTTTCGCAGCGGTGCGCCATTCTCCGGCGAGAAAACAGAGAAATACGGAGGCTCCACAGGCTCAGGGTCCTGCCCTGCCGTCGACAGCCAATCGGCGTCATCCATGGGGGATCCTGAAAAGTCACCTAACGTGTTTTCGGGCGCAGGCTGCCGCGCGGCACAAGCCGTCAGCAGAAAAGCAGAAAAAACCACGAACGCGATACGCACGGATATCATTGCGCGCCACTGAACGGCGAACGCGCGTTGCGCAACCGAAACACCATAATGAACAACTTCCCCGATCCTTCCACGTGATACCTGGCTAAAACGATCAGCCTGCACGCGGTTGAAAACTTCCCGACCTCAGACTTCGCAGTATTGAACAACAACTCAGCCAGAAGGCAAAGACTAACACAGCAAAGAATCACGATAAAGCGACCATGTCCATCGTTTGTCACAAGGATTCCATAGCAAACGGCCTGATTCCCGCCTCATTTATGCCTGACACATGAGAAATACCGCGATTTGCACGCGGCGATACTGATGAAGAAACAAAATGGAGCCTCTGATGTACCGAATCCCCTTTCTCGCCGTTGCCCTCCTGCTGTCGGCTTGTGGCAGCACCGACAAGGATCGCGGCCTGAGCGGCGCAGCAATCGGTGCCGGCGCAGGCGCCGTTGTTGGCGCCGTGACGGGCTTAACCGTCGTCCAGGGCGTGGTGCTTGGCGCAGGCGCAGGCGGCCTGACCGGTATTCTGACCGACGAGGACCAGATCGACCTGGGCAAACCGCTCTGGGAATAAGATCTCAGCGGCCCACATAGAGAATGAAGGGCCTTTAGGACCCAAGCGGTCTACTTATCCTGCTTCTGATCCACGAAGAGGTCCCGGGCGATCTGTCCGATGAGTTTAGGGTACTTTTCGTCGTCCCGGTTTTTCAGCTTTTCGACCCAGCCCGAAACCGTGGCGTAGCGCGCGTCGTTGCCGCAGAAGCTGGCCGTGACATCGATGCGGGCGTCATCGCCACGCGGTGAACCGCCTTTTGTCTTCCCGCCGCATTGGGACTGGCCGCTCAGGCTTTTTCCGCCATTGAAGGTCATCAGGACGTAAAGGCTGGGCTGCGGTGCCTGCGTGGGATCCGTGGTGACTGTGATCCGACGCTTCTGGATTGCGCCGGCAATGAGGCTTGCGACCTCTTCCTCAAACGCAGGCTGATCCATATCGAAGGCCGCGCCCTGTATTTTCAGCAGCAGGGGACCTTCCTTGGTCGCTTCGATCAGAAAATCGAGGGTTCCCGCCGGGTGGAGATAACTCCTGTTGGTGGCCGGCTCGTCGCAAGCCGCCAAAAGAAAGACCAACGAAAGTGCGGCGCCGCGCAGACAGGTTCTAAACATCAAAATTCCTCAAGCAAAAGCAGCGCCTCCTTCGGCGCGTCGCAATATTCCCGATCCATTGCTTATACTGCAGTCTTGCTCAAGCGAACACAGTTGTTCAACATGCGTTGAATTACCTTCGCTGCCGAAGTTTCCACCTGATACCGATTAAAGATAGTAACACCATGCCGAACAACATTATCCCAACCCTGATTAAATTGATCATCGCGTGCCTGATCGTCGGTTTCGTGATGTCTTATCTGAATCTGACGCCGCGGCAGGCGTTCGAGTCCATGGGTTCGGCAGCGGTCGAAGTCTTTGAGATGGGATCATCAGTTTTCGAATGGGGCTTTACCTATATCCTGCTGGGCGCTGCAGTCGTCATTCCCATCTGGCTGATCGCGATGGGCTGGAAGATGTTGCGCAATAAGTAGGCTTTGCACCTGACCGGCCCCTACGGCATTCTTTTTGGACATCCCTGCGGCCCGGCTTTCTGTTTAGTCGACCTTCCGCAAAAACCAACAAACAAAGCTTGAGGAACTCCCTTCATGATCTTCGATCATCGCACTTATCGCGTCCGCCCCGGCACCCTGCCGAAGCAAATGGCCCTCTATAAGGAGTTCGGCTATGCCGCCCAGTGCCGGAACCTCGGTAAGCCCGTGCTATACGCCACAACGGAAGTCGGTGACGTGAACAGCTACGTGCACGTCTGGGCCTACAAAGACATCGCAGAACGTGCTGAAAAACGTGCGGCGATGCTCGCCGACCCAGATTGGCAGACCTACATGAAGAAAAGCGCCGAAGCCGGTTATCTGGTCGAGCAGGAGAACAAGATTCTCATCGGCTCCGAGTTTATGGGCTGAGCCAGCCTAAAGCAGAATCAATCGATCCGGCGAAGTTGATTTCTATAATCGGGGATTTTCGTGACGTAGGATTCCGCCGACATCTGCAAGCGCTTGATGTGATCTTCCGATAGTTCCCGCATCACTTTGGCCGGCGCGCCGAAAACCAGGGAATTGTCGGGGATCTCCTTTCCCTCACCGATAAAACTGTTCGCGCCGATCAAACAGTTCCGCCCGACCTTCGCGCCGTTCAGGATGATCGCGCCGATACCGACCAAGGTGCCGTCACCGATGCTGCATCCGTGGAGCGTCACGCTGTGGCCGATAGTTACACCATCACCGATGCTGCAGGGATAACCCGGGTCGACGTGCACCACCGAGTTTTCCTGAATATTGCTGCCCTTGCCTAATGTGATGCTATCGTTGTCACCGCGCATAACGACGCCCCACCAAACCGAACTGTCGCGCGCCAGCGTCACATCGCCAATGACGACCGCCGTCGGCGCAATATAGCTCGAGTCTTCCTCGGCGAACCGCGGCGCTTTATCGCCGATTGCGTAAAGCATCATCTTCTCTCCAGTTACACGCCGTTTTTCGGGATACCCGCTCAGGGCATCGGGACTTCACCCATCTGCTTGGGCACGTGGTAGCCGCGCTGAAACGCAGGGCGCTCCGCCAGTTCTGTGTACCAGCGCGCCAGGTTCGGGAAGGAATTCAGATCGATCTGCTGCCATTCGAAGCGCGAGATCCACGGCCAGGTGGCGATATCGGCGATAGAGAGTTCATCACCGGCGAGGTATTTCGACTCACCAAGCTGCTTATCCAGAACGCCGTAAAGGCGCTTTGCCTCATTGCTGTAGCGCTCCTCAGCGTAGGGCGCCTTGCCTGGATTGAACTTCACGAAATGATGTACCTGTCCCAGCATCGGTCCGACGCCACCCATCTGCAGCATCAGCCACTCCATCATGCGCCAGTAACCGGCCTCGTCACTGGGAACCAGCTTGCCGCCAGCCTTCTTCGAGAGATAGAGCATGATCGCGCCGGACTCCATAACGGAGGTCCCGGTCTCGGTGTCGACAATGGCAGGGATCTTGTTGTTGGGGCTGATCTTCAGAAAGTCAGGCGCGAACTGATCGTCGTTGGTGATGTTGATGGGTATCGCACGATAGGGCATTCCCAGCTCTTCAAGCATAATCGAGACCTTGCGGCCATTGGGAGTTGTCCAGGTGTAGAGATCAATCACGGAGAGCTGTCCTTTCGCGGATGAGACCGGGCGTAACGAGATGTATGGAGAAAACATGCGCCGGTTATAACGGCGTCAGTTTAGACCGACAGCAGTGGTCCGCAGCAAGAGATTTTAAGCCTCGCCGTCGCACTCTCCGCAGCCGACGTGTTTTAACGCTGCGCAAGCCGTTCCAATTCTTCGATAAAAGCGCTGTCAACCGCGACGCCCTCTTTTGCAGCTTTCTCCCGCGCCGTTAGACGCCGCACACCAGGTAAACGTGCACCCGGTTGCACAAGGATGGCGCTCAGCAAGACTTCGAGACGATCGGCAAAGCCGTCTCCTGACAAGCGTTTCGGGTCTATGGCGATGACACTCTGCCCTACCCCAGGCGGCGGTCCGTCGGCGGTAAAGAAGGAGGAAGCTTCAAAGCCGAAGTTCGCGCCGGTGACGGCAGCAGCCAGAATCTCGACCATCAGAACCAGCGCCGCCCCCTTGGCATCGCCGATGGGAATCATCGTACCTTCCAGCGCCGCTTTCGCATCAGTCGTAGGCTGCCCGTCCTTATCCAGCGCCCAGCCTTGGGGGATCGGCGTAGCGTTCTTGGCGGCCACCATCACCTTGCCACGGGCGGCCTTGCTGAGACTCAAGTCGATCAGCAGAGGTTCGGCCGCACAGCGCGGAGCGGCAAAGGCAATGGGGTTGGTTCCAAACACACCGTCCCGGCCACCCCAGGGCGCAATGGCCTTTGGGCTGTTACCCAGGATCAGACCAATCAGACCAAGATTTGCCAAACGTTCGGCGTGATACCCCGCCTGACCGAAATGATGAGACCGGAAAATGCCGGCCATGGCGATCCCACTCACCGGCGCCATCTGCGATAGCTTTTCGATCGCAAGATCCATCGCTGGGAACGCAAAACCTGATTTGGCGTCGATGCGCAGGGCCGCCGAACCGGCAGACTCGAATGCCGGCACCGCATGACCCTGAACTTTGCCGGACGCTGCCTGGGCAGCGTAAGCGGCCAGACGGGACAGACCATGCCCTTTTTGACCATCGATCTCGGCAGCCACCAAGGCAGCAGCAACACTGGCGGCATTTTCCGCCGAGGTGTCGTGTGCCACAAGAACCCGCACCGCCAGATCGCTGAGTTCGTCCGGGCTCAAGTGCTTTACCTCACCTGCAGTCATGCCCCTTTCTCCAGCACTCGTCTTACATTATCGGCAGTCACGCCGCTGACCCGGACGTTGCCTTCTTCAGTGACGCCGGCAATATGCGGGGTCAGGAAAAGATTTGGCACAGCCGCAAAATGACTTCCGGCTTCGGCGGTTACCGGCTCGCTCGCAAAGACATCAAGCGCGGCCCCGTCCAGCGCCCCTGCCTTCAACGCCTCGGCCAAAGCCGCTTCATCGACAACACCGCCGCGAGCCGTATTGATGACGACCGCACCTCTTTTCAACCGGGCTATTGCAGACGCATTCATGAGATTGCGGGTCGCGTCGTTCAGCGGGACATGCAAGCTGATCACATCGCTGGATGCCAGAAGGTCGTTAAACTCCAGTTTTTCGCAGTCCGACCACGCCAGATCATCAGCAGGTAAGAAAGGATCAAAGGCGGCAATCCGCATCCCCATCGCACGGGCACGGGCCGCAACATTGCGCGCGATGCCGCCATAGCCGATCAACCCCATCTGCTTGCCCGCCACTTCCCGCCCGATGGAGGCCTGTCTCGGCCAACCCCCGGCAATCACGGCGTCGCTGGTCTGAAAGGCACCACGCAACAAAACCAGTGTCATGGCAATGACGTATTCCGCCACGGAATCATCGTTGGCTCCGCTCGCCGGGCAAACCTCGATGTTGCCTGCGGCACAGGCATCCAGATCGATGTTGTCTAGCCCTACTCCAAGGCGCCCGACCACCTGCAGGTTTTTCGCGGCCTCAAGCAATTCGTCGCGCACCTGCGTCCGGTTTCGAACCACCAGCGCGCGGGCATCAGTGACCAGCCGCAGCAATTCGTCAGGGCGGTCCACCAGATCGGGATTGTAGTGAACATCGAAATCCTTGCTGAGACCCTCAACCGCGGCCTGGTCCATGAATTCTGAAATGACGATATCGGGCATAGTTGGATTACCTGTGGAAATCAGCTGACGATCTCAGCGAAACCAAAAACCTATGGGAAGCGGAACGAGCAGCACTTTGGAAAAAAGCGTGTAAAAACCCAAAACCACCACCAGGGCTGCCGATGGAAATACAATGCGGCGGCGCGGCGTCCAGGGATCGTACATGGCAAAGAGCATGATCGCGCCAAATGCAAATACACCGGAGAGTAAAAACCCGGTCCAGGGCATCGCGAGACTGGAGAGCAGCATTGCGGCAACAAGCCCCACTCGTCGCGGGGTGGATGTTACGCCTGCGGCACCGGAAGCCGCATCAGTCTCTGCGTTGTCCCCTGCCCCATTTATAAAATTATATGCGATCAGCAGGATACAGAAGACGATCATCGCCGCCGCGATTGCCCTCGGGAAGACATAGGAATCGGAATCCGTCATCGTTGTTGTGTCCCACAAGGCCAGACTGGCCAGCAGGATGAACGCAACAGCTGCGATGGTTCCCGCGAGGTCCTTCACACCGCCTTTGGACTCAATCTGCATTTGCCGTGCCTCCCGCCGTAGACCAGCGCTTTCTGATCAGGGGATAAAACAGGGAAATCAGCGTGAAGGCGATAATCACCAGACTGATCGGGCGACCGAAGAACATCCCGGTGAGGTCCTCGGTTGCCGCGCCGATGGTCCAGGCCTGCACGAAGCCCTGCTCGGCGATCCGCCCGAGAATCAGCCCCAGAACAATCGGCGAAGGGCTGAAGCCAAAGCGGTTAAGGAACCAGCCGACCACGCCCAGAACAATCATGATCACCACGTCGGAAATTGAGTTCCGAATGGCGTAGGTGCCGATCATGGTCATGAAGGCGACCGTGGGCACCAGCAACGCTTTGGGGATCGTGATGATCGACTTGTAAGCATAGCGGCCAATGATCAGACCGGCGGGCAACATCAGTACCGTGGCCAGGATCAGACCGAATATGAAGGTGTAGACGATCGCCCCGTTCTCAGTGAAGAGGCTCGGGCCGGTGCGCACGCCCTGAATCAGCAGCGCCCCCAGGATAACCGCATCGGGCGGCGTACCGGGAATGCCCAGAACCAGAGTGGGGATAAAGCCGCCGCCGACCGTCGCATTGTTGGCGGACTCGGTGGCCTGAATGCCCTCCGGTTCGCCCGTGCCAAACGAATCGCTGCGCTTGGAACTGCGGCGGGCTTCAGAGTAGGCAACCAGTCCGGCAATCGAACCACCCGCGCCAGGCAGGATACCAACCAGAGTACCAATCACCGAGCTGCGGATCAGATTGAACTTACCCAGCCAGGAGATCTTCAGCGCCTCCTTCAGCCGGAAACCCTTGGCCTTCTGCGTGACCTTCAGATGCCGGTCCGGCGTTGCCACCAGATCGATCATAACCGGGATACAATAGAGACCGATCAAGGCCGATACAGTTTCGATCCCGCCCAGGAGCACCTGACTGCCAAAGGTAAAACGGATGTCGGCAGAAATCTCAGCCACGCCGATGCAGGCCAGCAGCAAACCGAAACAGGCACCGATCAACCCCTTGAGAAGGTTCCCCTCGGAGAGGGCCGAGATCAGGGTCAGGCCGAAGACGGCGAGCCAGAAGTACTCTACCGGCCCGAAGGCCAGGGCCACTTCGGCCAGTGGTGGCGCAAGTCCCAATAGAAACGCGGCGCCGACCAGACCACCGACCACGGAGGAAACACAAGCCAGAGTAATTGCCAGGTCCCCGTCGCCCTGCTTGGCCATCGGATAACCGTCAAAGGTCGTCGCAATGGCGGACGGGGTTCCCGGTGTGTTCAGCAGAATGGCGGAATAGGCGCCGCCATAAATCGCACCGGTGTAGATGGCGCCCATGAGAATGAGCGCCGAAGCCGGCTCCATGGAGAAGGTTATTGGAACCAGAACCGCTACGGCCATGGTCGCGGTCAGGCCCGGCAGAGAGCCGATCACTGTGCCCGCCACCACACCGGCAAGCGCCAGCAGAATGTTAAGCGGCGTCAGCGCCTGCCAGAGATAATCCAATCCGGTCATAGCTTCGGGGTCCCGGTTCCGATAACCAGTTGCTCAAGGAAAGGTGAGACGCGCCAAAGCGCAGCCTACTTGATCACCCCGGCTTCACGAGCTGCCGCTTCGTAGGCTTTTGCCTGTTCCGCAACAAAGGCATCCAGATCCTTGTAGCCGACATCAAGCAACGCCATGCCGTCGTTCTCCATGCGCTTGCGGAACTCGGGATCGGCATTGATCTCACCGATCATCTCCGAGAGTTTCACGCGTACATCCTCCGGTGTGGATTTCGGAACGGCGATGCCGCGATAGGCGCCCGAGACAAGATCGAAGCCGAGCTCCTTAAAGGTCGGAACATCGGGGAACTTCGGATGGCGCTCTTCCATGGCAACTGCAAGCAGCCGGACTTTACCTTCGTGTTTGGCGCCTACCGAAGTGTAGCCCCACTCTGCCTTGACCTGATTTCCGAGCAGTGCCGCAACGGCCTTGCCCGTGCCTTTAAAGGCGACATAGGTCGTCTTTACGCCAGCCATCTTGTCGAAGCGGACCTGGGCCAGATGATTGGCGGTCCCCTTGCCCGAACCGGACATGGTCAGTTTTTTGGGATTGGCCTTCGCATAGTCGATGAGATCCTGCAGCGATTTGATATCACTGTCCGCATTCACCACGATCGCGTCGGGCGTGTAGTGGAACATGTAGACGCCGGTGATATCTTCAGTCTTGAAGCCCACGTCCTTCTGCAAGGGTTTGACCACGATGTGCGGCAGGTTAATGCCCATCATGGTGTAGCCGTCACCGATCATCCCGTTGAGCTGCGACCAGCCAACCGCGCCGCCGCCACCTGGCTTGTACGCGATGACCAGGTCCTGCCCGAACTTGTCCTTGAAGAAGGACTGCTGGTGACGCGCCGTAATATCGGACTCACCGCCCGGTCCGAAGGGAATGATGTAGTTGACGGGTTTGTCGGGAAAGGCCTGTGCCTGCGGCACGCCCGAGATCAGAACAGATGCGGCCAGGGTAATGGCCGCTGACGCAGCGGTCGCGCCGATTTTCCTCAGAATATCCATAGGTTCCTCCTGTGCTTATGTTCGTTTTTATTGCCCGCTGTATCGGGGCATTTTTTATGAGAGCCAGTCGACTTCTCCGGGCGGCCTGACTCTCAGCACCGCCCGGAGATCGCAGAGTATTAGTTACGCACTCCGATAGAGCTTGGTCATAACGAATTCGCGGTGCCCGAGAGCTTCCGCGGCGGTCATGCGGCCGTTACAGGTCCGGATCGTCATGTCGAGCAGGGCATCGCCCGCCTCATCCATATTCATCTCACGGCGCAGAATTCCGGAGACATCGACATCGACATGCTCACCCATGGTCCGCACTGTTCTCGGATTCGCGGTCAGCTTGATCACCGGCTCGATCGGGTTGCCGATGATGTTGCCCTGTCCCGTCGGGAAGAGATGGACAACAAACCCGGCCGCGGCCTGCAGGGTTACGCATTCCGCTGCTGCCGAAGAGGTGTCCATGAAGTAGAGACCCGGCCCACTGGAAGGCTGCTCGGCAGGCTCGAGAACATCCACGAACTTCGTGTTTTTGCCGATCTTCTCAAAGTTACCGAAGGCCTTTTCCTCGATAGTGGTCAGGCCACCTTCAATGTTGCCCTTGGTCGGCTGAGAGTCCGAAAGATCGCTGGTTTTGAAGGGCTCGATCACCTCGTCCATATAGGCCTGCCAGGTGTTGAGGAACTTCTTGCCGATTTCCGGAGTCACGCCACGCTTGGCACATTCCAGTTCCGCACCGGTCAGCTCGGAAGTTTCGCCGAAACAGGTGGTTGCGCCCTGCACATCGACCTTGTCGATCAGATTGCCCACAGTCGGGTTGGATGCCAGGCCAGATGTGGTATCGGACTCACCGCACTTGGTTGAAATCCAGAGTTCGCCAAGACCGCATTCTTCGCGGGTCTTTTCACTGGCCCACTGGACGTATTCCTTGGCCTTGCGCGAGGCGGCGGCAATGGTATTGATATCGCCGTTCTGCTCGATGGCGAAACCCTCGACCGGCTTACCTGTTGCGGCAATACCGTCGACGATACGCTTGGTCCAGACCGGCTCAATCCCGATCACAATTACGGCGGCCACGTTCGGATTACTGCCGGTGCCGATCAGTGTGCGGAAATGCAGCTCCAGATCTTCACCGAACTGCAGACGGCCGTAGTGATGCGGCAATGCCATGCAGCCCTTGATGTTGTTGGCAACCGCTTCACAGGCAGCGTTGGAAAGATCGTCAAGCGGCAGAATGACGACGTGGTTTCGCACGCCAACGCGGTTGTTCTCGCGTCGATATCCCCAGAAACTTGAATGCGCCATGCCTACCACCTCTTGGTTTTGACGTTGTGAACATGGACGTGATGTCCCTTGCCGATGCCGGCAATCGCCTTGCCGATGTCGTGGCTGTATTTGATGATCGTGTCGCCATCCGCGATATCGCCCAGCGCAATCTTGTGGCCCAGCGGAATCGGATCGAGCGCAATTACCGAAAGCGTCTCGTCGGTTTCCATCAACCATCCACTCAGCGTCTGGCCCGCTTCAATGCCTTCGACCACGATGACACCGACAGTGTCCTTCGTCTCATGGACGAGAAAATCGGGTGCTGTCACTTAGTCCTCCCATAGTGAAATCCGCCCACAGAACATCAGTTCATCGGGGCGGTGTGAAATCTGAATTGACGTTATGCCCCTCACGCTCGCCCGGTCAAGATATTCTTTTAACTCTTATATAAGAGTTGCATGATTTTCCTACAGCTGCAGTATAATGCGGACGAGACAAACGCCCTTAAACGCGCTATTTGGAAAACTGTAATTGAAGCAGGCGACAAAACCGCCGGCAAAGGTGGCAAAACCTTGAACGAAATGAAAACAATCCGCGGCAGCGCGCCGCTTTACAGTCAGGTCAAGGAACTGATCATCCAGCAGATCTATCAGGGCGCGTGGAGTCCCGGCGATCTGCTGCCCAGCGAAACCCGCCTGGGTCAGGACTATGGCGTCAGCCAGGGGACCGTCCGCAAGGCGCTCGACGAGCTGGCGGCTGAGAACCTGGTCATCCGACATCAGGGCAAAGGGACTTTCGTAGCCGCCCACACGCCGGACCGGGCGCTATTTCACTTCTTTCACATCACGAGCAACAGCGGCGTGCGCCAGATGCCATCGAGTCAGGAGAAAGGCATGACTCGCCGCCGGGCGCTACGCGAAGAAACGCTTAAACTCGGCCTGCAGTCAGCAGCCCGTGTTATTCAGATTGACCGGGTGCGCACCCTGGAAGGCAAGCCGGTCATCGCAGAGAGCATCGTCGTGCCGGCCAAAATTTTTCCGGACCTGGATAAGCTGCCCCTGGGTGATCTGCCGAACAATCTCTACCAACTCTATGAAGAGCGCTACAGCGTCACTATCAGCCGCGCGGTCGAGCACCTGCGGGCCGTCGCAGCATCAGCACAGGATGCTGCGTGGCTGGGTATAAAGAAAGGCACACCGCTGCAATCGATTGAGCGGGTCGCACATAATCTGAAGAGCGTTCCTGTCGAATTGCGCATCAGCCGCTGCAACACCGAGGATCACTACTACGAAAGCGTAATCGTCTAGTATCGAGTCAAAACCGTCAGTGTTCGGAAACGATATCTTCGTCCACAAACCGCTTATCAAAGGCGATGCAATCCGCAAGCTCCGTGACTTCTTCGTAGCTTCTCGGATAGGCCCAGGCGGCATTTTCCGCGGTCTCGCCCCCCACCTTGATCGACCAGTAAGACGCGTAACCCTTAAAGGGGCAATGGGTTTCGCGGGACGTCTCGCTGAGAAATTCCGTGCGAACATCGCTGCGCGGGATGTACGCAACGGGCGGATAGCCCGCCTCATGAACCATAATCACATTCGAACTGTCCGCAAGAATCTCGCCGTGAAACATCACGCGAACGCGCCTGTGGTCACGGTTAAGTTCGACTGTATGCTCCGGGTGTTTTTCATATCCGGGCCCGGGCCCCATTACCGCCACACCATGCATATGCACCTCCAGTTGTCGAAACCTTAGTCTATTCACGTAGTTTCGCAAAACGAACAAACAAGAGGCCGTCCCGGAGTTTACGATCTCACCATGTCATGTCATCAAGCAGTGAGCTCTGAGACAAGCATCTGAAAACCAACTGTTTCTGAATGTTTTAATAAACTCCGATTACAATCCCGCTCAACAACTGCTCTGATCGGAAGCGCACTGCACAGCGCGCTCCAGCATGGCGCTTGCTGGGTTACGCTGCAGGACTCAACCATTATACTTGTTATCCTGCGTGTCGGTGTATACCAACTAATCTCGTTAAGAGGCATGGCCGGTCGAGCCTCATCACGCAATGCTGAGAAGATGAACTCTGCTCTTCTCGATACCGGTCAAAAAAGGCCAGATTCTAGTGAGCATATAAGAATGGCGCAGCAAGGCGACGCAAAGAAAGAAGACAAAGCGGACCGCACGCCGCCCGGCCTGAGACGGCTGTACATTCTCGAAGTCCTCACGCGGGCGGGTTTTCCGATGACCCCCACCGACATTAATGAGAGTCTGGGCCTGCCGAAGCCGACCCTGCATCGGCTTTGTAACGAACTCTACCTGGATGGATATCTGACCAAGGATATCGATGGCCGCAGGTATCTGCCGGGCAACCGCCTGCGCAGCATAGCCGCAGGTGTTTTGAGTTTCGCGCCTCTGGCTCAACTGCGTCATACGATCCTGAAGCAAGTATCTGAACAGGTTGGTGAAACCTGTAACATCACCTTGCCCGACAGCAGCGGCATGATTTATCTGGACCGGGTCGAGACCCATTGGCCGATCCGCATCGAGCTGCCTGTTGGCGGCCACGTACCCTTCTATTGCACCGCAAGCGGCAAACTTTATCTCAGCACCCTGCGGCGCTCACAGCAACGCCGGCTTGTCGACGGTCTGACGTTGAAGCGCCATGCGCCCAATACCATCACTGACAAAGACGCCTTGCTTGAAGCCCTTGAGGTCACCCGCAAGAATCGCCTGGGCGTCGACAATGAAGAATTCGTTGAAGGTATGATTGCCGTTGCCGTTCCGGTCGAAAATGACGACGGTGACTTCGTCGCCACGCTTGCGATCCATGCACCTGCCCAGCGAATGAGCCTCGAAGACGCGATGAAGCATGTCGATCTATTGCGCAACGCAGCCAGAGAACTCTATCGTGTCGCGCTTGACCCTGCATCGTCAGTGACCAGCTCGTCAAGCTGACGCTGCCACGGTGGCGGCATCGACTCTCAGCTGAAGCCTGGCATCATCGTAGATGCCTAACGAGGTCACTGGACGACAGGTTTTACTTGACTTGATTCCTACATTTACTCTTATTGAGACTCGTAGTCTCATTTTTTAAAAAATGAAGTGTCGCGCCGCCAAAGCTGCCCGCCCAGGATTTCGCGAACAGCGGTCGTTGCGTAACAACACCGGAACGCACGATCACGCTGGAACCCGGCGGGAAGAAGCAAGCGGTTCGGGGTGGTAAATTAAAGCTCGGGAGTCAGTAAATGCTCGGAAAAAACCAGGTTGAGTGCCCGCAGAGCCTCCTGCGTGCAGCAAGATCATCAGCCCCACTTCGCACCGCCATCGTAAATGCAGGTGCCGCGGTGGTTATGGAAAGCGCCTATGATGCGGCGAGCGCCGGTGTGATCGAACCGGTCTTTTTTGGCAACAGCGACGCTATCCAACAGCATGCATCCGAGTTGAACTGGGATATTTCTTCCTATCAGATCATGGCGTGCGACGACGAACAGGCTTCCGCAAGCGCTGCAGCCAGCGCTGCGAGCAGCAGTGACGTTGCCGCAGTTATGAAAGGACATATCCATACGGATGTTTTCATGAGGGCGCTGCTCAACCGAGCTGCCAACCTGCGCACGGAAAGACGCCTGACACACGTCTTTCACATGACGGTCCCCGGTCGGGAGGGGCAGCTTCTGCTGACTGATTGCGCGGTGAACATCCACCCCGACATCGAGACCAAGAAAGCGGTGATTCAAAATGCTGTAGACATGGCGCATGCGCTCGGCATCACAAGCCCGAAAGTCGCGCTTCTCTCGGCGACCGAAGAACAGATGGAGCAGATGCCTTCCAGCACCGAGGCCAAAACTCTGACCGACTGGGCGCAAGACAACGTCACCGGTGCAGAGGTCTATGGTCCTCTGGCAATGGATCTGGCCCTATCGGTAGATGCGGCGCGCACCAAGGGCGTAAACAACCCTGTCGCAGGACACGCCGACATCATCGTCGTACCGGATATCGTGACGGGCAACGCGCTGTTCAAAATGATGGTGCATTATATGAATGCCTGCGCCGCCGGGATAGGACTGGGCGCCAAAGTTCCCATCCTCCTGACCAGCCGCGCGGATCCGCCGGCAGCCCGCCTGGCATCCGCTGCGCTCGCGGCCATTGTAAAGAATCACGGCGATCAAAGCACATAGGGTTCGCGCGCTTCGGGGCTATTGTGCCGCTGGTGTGACGGATCTGATGAAAGCCAGGGCGTCCTCGGCCGGCATCGACTGCGCGAAGTGATAGCCCTGCCCGAAGGAACAGTTCATCTCTTTCAGCATCTCAGCCTGTTCCGGTTTCTCAATGCCTTCCGCAATGACATCCTTACCAAGCGCTCCGGACATGGCACAGATCGACGCAATGATTGTTTTGCTCTGCTGTGAACGGGTCATGGCTTTCACGAAACTGCGGTCGATCTTGAGAATGTCGATTGGCAGACGGGCAAGGTAACTGAGCGACGAATAGCCGGTCCCGAAATCATCAAGCAAAACACCAATGCCCCGGCTGCGCAGTTCCGAGAGAATAGCGATGGCCTGCTGTGCATCCCGAATCAAGACCTGTTCATTGACCTCGACCTTAAGCATAGCGGGGTCGACTGCATGCTCGGCCAGGGCCGCATCGATATCGCCGATGACGCTGCCGTCAGACAGCCTGACGGTTGAGAGATTGAAAGACACATGGATCGGCGGACAGTCACGTTGAGAGGCGCAGGCTTCCTCGCGGACCCTGTTTGCCTCCGAAATAAAGGAGAGGCTGCGCGCAATAATTTCGCGGTCCAGCTGAACCACCGCTTCCAGGTTCTCGGCAACCGGAATAAAGCGCTGCGGAGAGACATTGCCCAGATCGGGATGCCGCCAGCGCACCAAAGCCTCAAACCCTGCCAGATCACCGGTCTCCAACCCCATGATAGGCTGGAATTCGACAAAGAACTGATCGTTCTCCAGGCCGGCGATCAGCTGACGCTCGAAGCGAAGGATCTGCCTGACATCCTCCGTACCCGCACGTGCCGACAACAATGCCCCGTCGCCCGGCTCACTCACCGTATGGGTCAGACTCGGCGCCCCGACAAGGCTCTGCATGGAGCGCAGACGATTGGTCAGCGTGTCGATCAAGAGCGCAATCGTAGGATCCGCGTTGCGGATTTTGGCGTCGATCTGCAGCCGGTCGATCGAGAGCAAAGTCGTCTCTTCCACCGCCACAACAGTCGCGGAGCGAGGGGCATTGTCGAACAACGCCATCTCACCGACTATTTCGCCGTGACCGAGACGTGCCAGAGTTACAGAGCCTTCCGAGGTCTGTTTGACAACCTCGACAACGCCGTTCTCGACAACGTAGGCACGCTCTCCCTGCTCGCCTTCGCTGAAGAGCAAATCTCCAGGCTGAAGGGTTACCTTGTAGGGTTGCGAAATATCGTGGGGCACTTCGTTGATGTTAATCGCTCCGGTCAGGCGCAGTCTTGAGTCAAAGATGGAACGAAACGTGGCTGTGTCACCTACCCGCCGCCGATTAAGCTCTTGCGCCTTAATGCCGGATAGATTTTGGCCCAATTAGCCTCGTCACAAACAATATTGTACGACCACTTACGACATACAAGCACCAAGCCTGTCACACAGGCGTGAAATCTCGGTGACAATAAAAGGCGATATTGGAAGTACTTGGAATTCAATAATATACCTAGAATTGAACGGACCCAATTATTCCCCTGAAATATGCGGTTTTAAAGCAAAACTTTGGGCCAGGTTGAATAGCGTGACCCGGCAGGTCCTCCTTCGGCGTGACCCACTGCAGGTGAACCTCGGGGAATACAAAATCGCCACCCGGACAAAAATTTGTGATAATATATGCTTACTTACAATAAATGAATCAGAGTGGCGGGGAGCGATGGCAACACTAAAACGAGGCATGCGCGGTGAAGAAGTCAGGCGACTTCAGGAGAAACTGAAGCTTGCGGGTTTCAATCCGGGTGGTATCGACGGTCATTTCGGCAGGGGAACCGAGACTGCTCTGCGCGCTTTCCAAGCCAGCGAAGCATTGCTCGTCGATGGCGTCGCCGGTCCACAAACGCTCGCTGCACTCTCGGCGGATATCGAACCCGACCCGCCTCTCGCCATTGCCAGCGTTACGGTGGAGCGGGTTTCAAAGATGTTCCCATCGACCCCACGCAGTAACATCGAAACAAACCTGCCGCCTGTTCTGAATTCGCTGGTTGCATCAGAACTTGCCGACAAGAATATGGTGCTGATGGCGCTGGCCACGATCCGTGCGGAGACTGCCGGATTCCTCCCGATCTCGGAAGGCAGATCACGTTTCAACACCTCCCCGGGCGGCCATCCTTTCGATCTCTACGATAACCGCCGCGACCTGGGAAACCAGGGCAAGCCTGATGGCGATCTCTTCAAAGGGCGTGGATATATTCAACTGACCGGACGCGACAACTACGCACGAATCGGCGAAAAAATCGGACTGGGAAATGAATTGGTGGAGAACCCGGACCGAGCCAACGAGCCCTCAGTTGCTGCCGATATTCTTGCAGCGTTCCTGAAGGTCAAAGAACGACGCATCAAGGAAGCCATAACCCTGAACGACCTGCGCGCGGCAAGGCGTCTGGTCAACGGCGGCAGTCACGGACTGGAAAACTTTCGCCGCGCATTCAGAACGGGAGAAACAGTCATCACCTGAGCTCTGGCACAAAGCGCGGGACGCGTGGTGTCGTGTTCCGTTACAGCCACCGCCTGTGCTAAGCTACTCCAGGGTGTAACATCAGCATAAAAAAGTAGGGGAAGCCGCGTGGCGATACCTGTGTCGGTTATTATGTCTGCGATCACGGCGGTTTTAAAATACCGGGGCCGCGTCGACACGATACTCTCGTTGAACGAAACAACCAAAGGCCTGCCTTTTCGCCTGCCTCCCGCTCCCAAACGCGAGGATCGCACAAAATTTCTCAGACCGATGTGGGCCTTTTTCGAGACGCCGAATGGCTTGGCGATCCTCCATACTCAAGATCTTGTCGCTGATTTCGAGGCTGTCAAATCTGCAGCGACCAATGGCCTCAATCCGCCACCAGACAAACTGAACAGCTGTTACAAACTCTATTTCGAAGCCGCAGACGTACCGGCAACACTGCTTGCGGCAGATAACGCCGACCCTGGCGATCTGAGGGCACTTGCCAGTTCCGGACCCAACGCCGAGATGCGCCTGGCCTACTATGTGGTCGAGTCTCAGCGCCTCTCCAGAAACCCGGTATACGCGCGCCTTGCGCTTGCAACTGTAGACACAGCGTTGGAGTTTCTGGGCGAAAACGCTTCAAGCTTCATCGCAAATCCCAGGACCCGCGTCCTGGTGGAATCCATAATCTCCGAATTTGCAGTCAAGCAGGATTTCGACGACTTCTCGATCAGAAGTATCTACCAGAGCCTGCTTGGCTCAGCGCTCTTCGCCGCCCTCGACAACCCGGATAGCCTGCCCAACGAAGCCGCGCTCAAAGCTCTGTTCGGTGCGCTTAATGACGTACGGACGGCGGAACGCGAAAAGGCCGGCGACAGCGCGGGCGATAGGGAACGCGCGGATGAATTCTTTGCCCGCCTGATCACCGCGGAGGGCTTCAAGGATCTGGCCTCCAACCTCTTCCGCCAGGTCGCCTCTGATCCTTCGTTTATATCCTCCGACAAAGCCGCGAAGGACGTCATCACCGCAACGCTGAACGCCTTTGCTGAGGGATTCCCCGAAGTCCTGGACGGAGACAAAACCGCAATATTCGGCGTCATAGAGGCAGGCCTCGCCGCGGGCGCCCAGAATGTCGAAGGCATTCTTAAAGCCAGGATTGGCGAGCGGCCAATGATCACTGCCGTCGCGACCGCCATTGCAGGCAGCATCGGCGAACGGGCAGCAGAAAATGCACTCTTTGGCGAACTGGGAACCGGAAAGATCTTTGCCGGCATCTATCAGGTTGCCCTGGGTGCCGTTGCCGCCAATCCGGACACACTTGCCAATAGCACCGGCCTGCCGCCTTTTGCTGCGGATCTGGTAGCCAATCTGGCACAGGTCCTCTCAGATACACCGCTCAAGGAAACACTGGAGCGCGAGACGCTTCGCGATGTCGTCTCAAACAGCCTGATAATCTTATCAGATCATCCGGATCTGGTGGCGCGCGACAGCCGGTTTGCTGCGACGGTTGTCAGTGCCGCCTTCGAGGCGGCGGGACAGGCCGTCAGCGATGGGCTGCAAAGCGAGGATGTTATCGCCATCACCGACGCAGCCCTGAAATCCGCGACGAACAATCTGGCGCTGGTCGAGATGGACGATCACTTCCGCAGCGTGCTTGTGACAATCGGCGGCGCACTGGGCGCCGAAGGTGTCAGGCCACTTCTCACAAAAGCCGGGCGCAAGGACGCTTTGACCACCTCTATCAGGGCGGTGGCCGCAAACCCAGCAGTCTGGGCGAAGTTCGACGAGGCCGATATCCTGCAACCCCTTACGGTCGGCATCATCGACGCACTGATCAGCGATCCAACAAAACTCCTCTCTGGCCCGGTCATGGTCGAGGCTGTGCGCAAGAGCCTTACGGCGGTCGCGCGGCGTGGGGCAGTTCTGCTCTCCGACGACGCTGTCGGGCATGAGGAGATAAAGACTCTTCTAAAACTCTCCCTGGACGCTGCAAACGCGGAGATCGGGACATCAATCGACGGCGAAAACCTCCCCGACTTTATCGAACGCGTAGTCCTGAGTTACCTGGCCGCCCCCTTCGCGCTGGCAGAGGAGGGCTCCGCGACCTTCGATGATTTCGTTCGCGGTGTCATCGCCCAACTCGAAAGCGCCTGAAGAGAGTAGAACAATGCTGATAGCCCGTACCCTATGTATCGCCTTCGGCCTTCTCGCTGCATTGACGGCCTGCGACCCCGAGCGCTTTGGCGGCGGTTTGCCAAAGGCCTTGCCGCAGAAGCAGGCTCTGTCTGATATTCATGATCTTTACCGAACAGAATTCGCAGAGCTCTTTCTTTCGGCGCAGGGCGAACAGCCGCAGTGTCTCGCCAACTTACCGTCGGCGGCGCAGCCTACCTTTTCGAGAACCCGAACCGCAATCCGGGCCTACCGTGTTCAGTTCGGAACCAAGGAAGCCGAAGCGGCTCATCTGACGGTCCTGGACGCCATGATGCACCTGCAGGTCGGAAACGTGGGCCTGGCAAGTCTGCTCAGAAGCGATGTCGAGACGGCAAAAGGCAAGCTGGTTTCACAGACCGGGCGCTTCACCCGGGACTTCCTTTTCGCCAAATACTTCGATCCCCTGGTCGAGGGATGGAGTGTCGTCTGCGACCTCACCGCGTCGCCTCCCAAAGCGGTCTCGGGCGCCGCGGGCAAACTCCAGGCAGCCGCAAGTGAAATCACGGCTGGTCTGACAGCCTCCGCAAAGGCGGGGCAATTGGCGGAGCCGGACGCGGATCAGGGCGCGGTCTATCTGGCAACGACCGCAGCGGTCTTTAATGTCTGGGCGGTGAAGGAAAGCGCGCAACTCTGTATCGAACAGGGCGACTGTGCCTGTGAGGTAGGCGATGCCACCTGCCCGACGTCCACTGCCACGTTGACGGCCTGCGCCGTGAAAACCGACCCGCTGGACCGGCTCGAATGCCAGCAGGATCTGCGCCGTAGCTATTTCAACCAGACCATCAAACCAGCCCGCTATGGCGAGAACCGGGATTTGATCGGCCTGTTTTTGGATGATAGCGAAAAGATGCTTGCGCTCTGCTCCAACGAAAGCGCCATGGAGCGTTCGGCCAGTTCCTCACGCCTCCGCTACGTCAGCTGGTACAAATTCCTGAATGACCGGGTGCCCAATTCGGCGGCACCGGAGATCTGCAGTCGCTAGGCAAAGTGCTCTTTATCAATGCAGGCCGGAGCCGCACGCAAATGCCTTAAGCTCCGCCGGTTTTCGCCTTTTTAATCTTGATTGCTGATACCAATAAAAATTGGTTCCCCTAAACCAAACACAAGCCAACAGCTCTTCAATCAAGCAAAAAATCTGCAAAAAGGCACTTTTCTGAGCAATTTTTGGCGTGTGTTTCCCAAGCTTTTTGACCCCAAGGATACAATCACGTTTCAGTTAGCGTGACGACTCAGCTTGCAATCGAACCAATTCGAATCAATTATGTGATCACTTTTGATTGGTTTCCTTAACTGTGGATCACTCTTCATGCCGTCCGAAAAGCAACGAGACGCCCAAAATTCGATGCCAGAGGCAAGCAGGCCTGCCAACCCAGGGTCAGGCAATCTGAGGTCCAGCAACTCCAGTCTTGCGCTTGAGCGGCTGCGCAAGATGCTCGATCAGGATCTTTCGACCACGGACCATCAGCTACCCACAGAACGGGAGCTGTCGGAAACGCTAGGGGTCGGACGTCGGGCTGTGCGGCGCGCCCTTGAAGTCCTGGAGTCTGAGGGCCGGATATGGCGGCGTCAGGGTTCGGGAACCTATGTCGGTCCAGCCCCGGAACAGAGCGGACCGGTTATCGACGGCCTTTCCAGTCGCTCCAACTTCTTCGAAGTCATGGAAGTGCGTCTACGGATTGAACCCGCGCTGGCACAACTTGCCGCGCTGCGCGCCACCGAAGACGACATCAAACATCTGCGCGATCTGACCCGCAAAATCAGCGACGCCCAGGACGCCGACAGCCGCGAACTCTGGGACAGCGCGCTGCATCGCTACATCGCGCAAACCGCTGGAAACACGTTGTTTTTGGCCCTTTTCAATATCGTCGACAAGGTCCGTCAGGACCCGGCCTGGCATCACGTGCGCGAACTCGCGCGCAGCCAGGAAAGCCGGGCGCTTTACACGGATCAGCACGACACGATTGTCGCCGCCATCGAACGGCGTGACCCGGCCGGCGCGGAAACCGCGGCCCGCCAGCATATTCTCTCTCTTCACGAACGCCTTCTTGCCGTGACGGCCGGTGGTCTCAGTCATGCATCCTGAAGCCACTCTTCTCAAAGAATCGGACTCCCAGTCTATGCCTCTTAACGAGAGCACGACCGGGACGCCGGTGCTGACCGTCAAGAATCTCTCGATCGGCTTTAAAGGGATCAACAGCAACCTGGTGGATGGCGTCTCCTTTTCCGTGGCGCCGGGCGAAACCCTCTGTCTCGTTGGAGAGTCCGGTTGCGGCAAGAGCATCACCGCGCTTTCGCTCATGGGTCTGCTGCCCAGTCCGCCGGCGAAAATCACTTCAGGCACCGCCACATTCGACGGTAAGGATTTGTTTTCGCTCCCTAAATCAGAGATCTCAGAAATCCGCGGCGATAAGATCGCCATGGTTTTTCAGGAACCTATGACCTCCCTGAATCCGGTCTACACCGTGGGTGAGCAGATCGGCGAAGCGGTGCGCCGTCATCGGCAGGTCACAAAAGCCGAAGCGCTGGATCGAGCGCTCGAGATGCTGAAACGCGTGCGGATTCCCGCGCCTGAGAAGCGCCTGAAAGAGTACCCCCATCAGCTTTCCGGCGGCATGCGCCAAAGGGTGATGATCGCCATGGCGCTGGCCAACGACCCGAGCCTTTTGATCGCGGACGAGCCAACAACCGCGCTGGACGTGACGATCCAGGCGCAAATTCTCAAACTTATCAACAGCTTGCAAAAAGAGACCGGCACCGCGCTGATTATGATCACCCATGATCTGGGTGTGGTGGCGGAGGTCGCGGACAAGGTTGCGATCATGTACGCGGGACGGATTGTCGAGGCTGGACCGGCCCAGGAAATCTTCGAAAACCCGCAGCATCCCTACACTCTTGGCCTGATGAGCTCGATGCCGTCACTCTCTAAACGCAGCGGACGACTGGTCACGGTCGCAGGCATGGTGCCGCCCGCCGACGCCATGCCGAGCGGCTGCCGTTTTGCGACACGTTGTCCCTTCTGTACCCCGGAATGCAATCGAAATGTCCCACATTTGTCACAGCTGAGCGAAGAACACGCCGTCGCCTGCTTCCGTGTGCCGTTGGAGGAGAATATCGGCGGGGTGACGTCATGACGACTCCCTCATCGGGCCACGGCAGCGACCCGGTTATTGAAGTCAAAGACGTCAGCCGTCACTTTGCCGGACCGGCGCGCCTCTTCGGCACTTCGGCGTCGGTGCGTGCCGTCGACGGAGTGAGTTTCGATATCCGGCGCGGCGAGACTTTCGCCATCGTCGGCGAGTCCGGCTGCGGCAAGTCGACCCTGGCCCGGCTGCTGATTCGTCTTCTGGCGCCGAGCGGTGGCAGTGTCATCTACGACGGGCAGGACATCAGCGGCCTGTCGGAATCCGCGATGCGGAATCTGCGCGGCGAGCTGCAGTTCATTTTCCAGGACCCCTTCTCGTCGCTCAATCCACGCATGACCGTGGGCGCCATCGTCGAGGAGCCAATGCAGGTGCATGGCGTTGGCGGCAACAGCGCGGAACGGAAAGAACGGGTTGCCCAGTTGCTCGGGCGGGTCGGCTTGCGTGCGGAACATGCCAACCGCTACCCCCATGAATTCTCCGGCGGTCAGCGGCAACGCATCGGCATTGCCCGGGCACTCGCCAGCGGCCCCAAGGTGATCATCGGCGACGAGCCGGTTTCGGCGCTGGACGTTTCGATCCAGGCCCAGGTGGTCAACCTGCTGGAGGACCTGAAGGAGGAGTTCGGCCTGACTCTGATCATCATCGCCCATGACCTGGCGGTGATCCGGCATATGAGCGACCGGGTCGGCGTCATGTATCTGGGCGAGATGATCGAATTGGGATCGACCGACGCGCTTTATGACACGCCGCTGCACCCCTACACCCAGGCGCTGATGGCGGCGATCCCGGTCCCCTTCCCCAACGCACGCCCTATGTCGGAAGGCTTGAGCGGAGATGTGCCGAGCCCCTCTGCGCCGCCGCCCGGCTGCCGCTTCCACACCCGCTGCCCGCATGCCCAAAGCCGCTGCGCCGAAGAAAAGCCAACGCTGGAACAGGCCGAAGGCGAACGCTGGGTCGCCTGTCATTTCTGGCGCGAGATCGAACGTCCCGACGCGGGGCTCGATGCCGAACCGGCGCGCGCCGAAGCCACCACGCAGAGGTTCGAACTCTACAGAAGCTGGAGCGAGGCAAAGACGAAGGCTGATGCATCAGCCTAGCCAAAAGCGAAACAAGGTCCGCGAAGAACGGGACAAAACAAAAATTTAAAGAGTGATCTTAAACAGAGGAGACTACAAATGCGTAAGCTGACAATTGCCGCGATGATGGCGGCGCTTGCCGCCGGTGTCGCAGGCGGCGCCATCACGGGGGCCTCGGCCGCCGAACTCAGGATCGGCCTTCAGGACGATCCGGACGTGCTCGATCCCGATCAGTCGCGGACCTTCGTCGGACGTATCGTCTACGCGGCCGTCTGTGACAAGCTGGTCGACATCACACCTGATCTTGAAATCATTCCTCAACTGGCGACCGGGTGGGAATGGTCCGACGATGGCCTGACGCTCACCATGGATCTGCGCGAAGGCGCGACCTTCCATGACGGCACCCCCTTCGATGCGGAAGCAGTCAAAGCCAACATCGAACGTTCCAAGACCATGCCGGAGTCCCGCCGCAAGAGCGAGCTCTCCTCAATCGAGACCACCGAGGTTACCGGATCGCATCAGGTGAAGTTCACCCTGGCCGCACCGGACGCCACCCTGATCGCGCAGTTCGCCGACCGGGCAGGCATGATGATCTCGCCGACGGCCGCTGCCGAAAAGGGTGTCGAGCTCGGCCTGCAGCCAATCTGTTCCGGCCCCTTCGAGTTCGTCGAGCGTGTGCAACAGGACCGGATCGTCCTGAAGAAGTTTGAAAACTACTGGAACGCAGACGCGATCCATGTCGACAAGGTAACCTACCTGCCGATCCCCGACACCACAGTGCGTCTCGCCAACCTGCGTTCGGGCGATCTGGACCTGCTCGAGCGTCTGGCCGCACCGGATGCCGCTTCGGTCAAGGGCGATTCCAGCCTGAGTTATGCCGAAGCCGTCAGCCTGGGCTACCAGGGCATCACTATCAATGTCGCCAACGGCGAAATGGCGAAAAACCCACTGGGCGAAGATCCGCGCGTCCGGCAGGCGCTGGAGCTTTCGATCGATCGGGAAGCATTGAATCAAGTTGTCTTCGAGGGTGCCTTCAACCCGGGCAACCAGCCTTACCCGGCCAACAGCCCTTGGTATGACAAGAGCACACCCATGCCCGCGCGCGACGTCGAGAAGGCCAAGGCCCTCTTGAAAGAAGCCGGTTACGACAAACTGGAGATCAGCGTTCAGGTCGCCAACAATCCGGTCCAGATGCAGGTCATGCAGGTGGTTCAGGCCATGGCAGCCGAAGCCGGCATCGATGTGAAGATCAAAGCCACCGAGTTCGCGAGCCTGCTGCAGGCACAGTCCGCCGGTGACTATCAGGGCAGCCAGGTCGGCTGGTCCGGCCGGGTCGATCCGGACGGCAACATTCATCAGTTCATGACCTGTGAAGGCGGCATTAACGATTCCAAATACTGCAATCCGGAAATCGATGCGCTTTTGAACGAAGCCCGTCAGTCGACCGATAACGCGGTCCGTAAGGTCAAGTATGACGAAGCCCGTAAGGTTCTCTCCAAGGATCTTCCGATCGTCTACCTCTACCATCCGACCTGGATCTGGGCGATGTCCAGTAAAGTCGAGGGCTTCACCGCATATCCGGACGGCATGATCCGCCTGGAGAACGTCAAGGTTAACTAGCTTAGTGCCAGCCTGTGGGCCCGGAAAAAACAACAAATACCGGGCCCACTTTTTTTCCTTCTTTTGCAGGCAGCGGCACCGCGTGCGCTGAACGATTCTAAAGCCATGTACTCCTATATCGGTCGACGCATTCTGATCACGATCCCAACCCTTGTGCTGGTATCGATCTTTATCTTCACCCTGCAAAAACTCCTGCCCGGCGATCCAATCCTGGTGCTCGCCGGTGAGGAACGGGATCCCGAAGTCATCGCGTTTCTGCGCGAGAAGTATCGCCTCAACGACCCGATCCCCATTCAGTATTTTCACTGGATCGGCGCGGTGCTTCAGGGTGATTTCGGCATCTCGCTCCGGACCAATCAACCGGTCCTGGAACTGATCAAAGAAAAACTGCCGGTGACTATCCAACTGGCCGTGATGGCCATGATCATCGCCATGCTGATCGGCATTCCAGCCGGCATATTCTCGGCCATCAAAAAAGGCACCATGATCGATTACATTGCGAACATCATCGCGCTCTCGGGTCTTTCGGTTCCCAACTTCTGGCTCGGCATCATGCTGATCCTTCTGGTTTCGGTGAACCTTGGCTGGCTGCCGGCCTCCGGTTATCAACCGCTCTTCGAAGACCCCGTCAAATCCATCGAGACCATGATCATGCCCGCCTTCGTCCTGGGGACGGCGCTGGCCGCCACCCTGATGCGCCACACCCGCAGCGCCATGCTGGGCGTATTGAAAGCGGATTACGTTCGAACCGCCCGCGCCAAAGGCCTGTATGAATCGGTCGTTGTCATAAAACACGCCTTCCGTAACGCCCTGCTGCCCATCGTCACCCTGAGCGCCCTGCTGTTCGGCGAACTCTTGGCGGGCGCGGTGCTGACGGAACAGATCTTCACCATTCCCGGCTTCGGCAAACTGATTGTCGATGCGGTCTTTAACCGCGACTACGCCGTGGTTCAGGGCGTCGTGCTCTGCACCGCCGTGGGCTTTATCATCATGAACCTGTTGGCCGATATCGCTTATCTCTTCCTCAATCCGCGTTTGCGGGATCAGGTGTGAGGAGACGGACATGACCAGCGCCACAACCACCGTGAAGCCGGAAGCCCCAAGCCGCAGCGAAAGTCGCATCTGGAACAAGCTCAAGAGCAGCAAGAGCGCCGCCCTGGGCCTCATTCTGGTTCTCTTCTTCGTTGGCATCGCCGTTCTCGCACCTCTGCTGCCGATTGACGATCCGACAGCGACCTCCTGGGGGGCGATCCGCAAAGGCCCCTCGGCGGCCTATTGGTTCGGGACCGACGAACTGGGCCGCGACATCCTCTCGCGCATGATATGGGGGGCCCAGGCCTCGCTGCTTGCCGGGGTGGTATCAGTCGCCATCGCTGTCTTCATCGGCGTGCCCTTCGGCCTGATCGCCGGTTACTTCGGTGGCTGGCTGGACGGTATCATCTCGCGCGTAACAGACGCCCTGCTGGCAACTCCCTTCCTGATCCTGGCGATTGCTCTTGCCGCCTTCCTGGGGCCGAGCCTGACCAACGCCATGATCGCCATCGGCCTCTCCGCCATGCCGATCTTCGTTCGCCTGACCCGCGGACAGGTTCTCAGCGTGAAGACCGAAGACTACGTGGAGGGCGCAAGGGCAATTGGACTGTCTCACACTCTGATCATCGTGCGCTACATCCTGCCCAACGTCTTCGCGCCGATCCTGGTGCAGGCAACCCTAGCCATCGCGACAGCCATCATCGCGGAAGCCAGCCTCTCCTTCCTGGGACTGGGCCAGCAACCGCCCGCACCGAGTTGGGGCAGCATGTTGAACGTCGCCAAGAACTTTCTCAGTCAGGCACCCTGGATGGCCATGTGGCCGGGCGCGGCGATCTTCCTGGTCGTGCTGGGCTTCAACCTGCTCGGCGACGGCCTGCGCGATGCGCTTGATCCCAGAGAGACGTAACAAGTCGGACCTAAGACATTAACCTGACGTGATTTTTCGAAACCCGTCACATTCAGAGCAAAAGAGATAATCGGAGCCCCTATGTCACAGTTCACCACCCGCCCGGAAATCCTCGGCAGTTTCGGCGTCGCCACCTCGACCCACTGGATTGCCTCCTCGGTCGGCTTCGGCATCCTGGAAAAGGACGGGAACGCCTTTGACGCCGCCGTCGCCATGGGCTTCGTGCTGCAGATCGTCGAACCTCATCTCTGCGGGCCGGCGGGTGATGTGCCGATGGTGTTCCACTCGACCAAAACCGGAAAGACCGAGATCCTCTGCGGCCAGGGTACGGCCCCGGCGGGTGCGACCATCGAAGCTTATCGCGCACAGGGCCTCGATCTCATTCCAGGTTCCGGTTTGCTTGCGACCGTCATTCCAGGCGCTTTCGACGCCTGGATGCTGATGCTGCGCGACCACGGCACCATCTCCCTGCGCGAGGCCATGGAGCCCGCGATCTACTACGCGGAGCAAGGCCATCCGATGCTGGAGCGCGTGGCCGATACCATCGCCGATCTGGGCGACTTCTTTAAGGAAGAATGGCCGACCTCCTACGACACCTGGTTGCCCGGTGGTCAGGCACCGAAAGCCGGCAAGCTGTTCCGCAATCCGCAGCTTGCCGCGACCTGGCGCCGGATCGTCGAGGAAGCCGAAAGCAAGAGCGGTCGCGAGGCGCAGATCGACGCCGCGCGCGACGCCTTCTATCGTGGCTTTGTCGCCGAAGCCATCGACGGTTACCTGCGCACTGCCGAAGTGATGGACGCCAGCGGCGAGAAGCATGGCGGGGTTCTGACCGGGGAAGACATGGCCCACTGGCAGGCGAGTTACGAAGCGCCTCTGACCTACGATTATCATGACTGGACCGTCGCCAAGACAAGTTCCTGGGGACAGGGTCCGGTCCTGCTTCAGGCGCTGGCTCTGCTGAAAGGCTTTGATATCTCCTCGATGGACCCGGCGGGTGCAGATTTCGTGCACCTGGTGGTCGAAGCCATGAAACTGGCCTATGCCGACCGCGAAGCCTACTACGGCGATCCGAATTTCGTTTCGGTGCCGATGGGGCAATTGCTGTCCGATGACTACAACGACGCGCGGCGCAAACTGATCGGTGAGCGGGCCTCCAGCGAACAGCGGCCCGGCATCGTTCCTGGTTTTGAAGATCAGGTAAGGCTTGGCCTGGAAATGCAGAGCTCGATCTCGGTGAGCGGTTCGGGCGTCGGCGCGGGAGAGCCCACCATGGCGCATCTCTCGGACCGCAAAGGCGACACCGTGCATATCGACGTCATCGACCGTCACGGCAATATGGTTGCGGCCACACCTTCGGGTGGATGGCTGCAGTCTTCGCCGGTAATCCCCGGACTGGGGTTTGCGCTGAATTCGCGCGCGCAAATGTTCTGGCTGACGCCGGGCCTGCCATCTTCACTGGCACCGGGCAAGCGCCCGCGCACCACCCTCACCCCTTCGCTGGCGTTCCATAAGGGCCTCCCGACGCTGGCCTTCGGAACCCCCGGGGGCGATCAGCAGGACCAGTGGCAGCTGACTTTCTTCCTGCGCCATGTGCATCACGGCCTCAATCTGCAGGAGTGTATCGATGGTCCATTGTTCCACACCATGCATTTCCCAAGCTCGTTCTATCCACGCGCAGCAGCGCCCGGTGAGATCATGATCGAGGAAAATTTCGGTCCGAGTGTGCTGTCCGATCTGCAGGCTCGCGGTCACATCATCACCCGCGCACCGGAGTGGAGCGTCGGGCGTCTGACAGCAGCCAAGAAAGACGAAGACGGCCTGCTGCGCGCCGCCGCCACGCCGCGCCTGATGCAGGCCTACGCCATTGGGCGATAAATCCGCTGCAGGAATAACAGGAGCAAGGTGCGATCGCTATGAAGGGTGACCAATTGCCGCCCTCGAAATCGGCGCCCCCCGTGTTAGCAAGAGGAATGAAACGGTTGGAAACCTCCGACCGCAAAACCTCTGGAGACGCCGATGCCGTCGCTCGAAACGCTCTTGCCCTTCGTCATTGCAACGACGGTGTTTGCCTGCATCCCCGGCCCGGGCATGTTTTATATGTCGGTGCAGACCATCGTGCGCGGCAGGCGGGCGGGGTATTTGTCCGCCGCAGGTTTTCAACTGGCGGCATACCTCCACATCTTCGCCGCTGCGTTCGGAATTACGGCCCTGCTGCAGACCGCACCGGCAGTCTTTACTCTGCTGAAGTTGCTCGGCGCAGCCTATCTGGCCTGGATGGGGTTGAGGATGCTGTGGGACTCGCGCCGGCAAGATACCGCAGTGGCCATCCCTCCGCAGCCCTCAGCAAGGAAGGCCTTCAAAGACAGCCTGCTGGTGGAAATCCTCAATCCGAAAACCGCACTTTTCTTCCTGGCTTTTCTGCCGCAGTTTGCCGCGCCGGATGCAGGCGCGCCCTTGTGGCTGCAGATCGTGGTCCTGGGGGCTGCTGCGAATCTGGCGTTTTCCGCAACGGATGTCATTTGCATTCTCTTTTCGGAAACACTCGCCGCCTGGGCCGCGAACTCACGTCGCATGGCCCGGATCGGCCAACAGCTGGGCGGCGGCATCTTTGTCGCCATGGGATTGCACATGGCACTGCGAAACGACTGACGATGTTGCGAGCAGACTTCGCCCGACAGTCCATCCGGTAGAAACAGGAGACGAATTATGACCTGGTCCATTGTTGCACGGGATCCGAAAAGCGGCGATCTGGGCATCGCCGTCGCCAGCCGCTTTTTCGCGACCGGCAGCCAGGTGCCGCACATCTGCAGTCACGTGGGCGCCATCGCGACCCAGGCCTTTGTTAATCCCCATTACGGCATTCATGGGCTTGTGATGTTGGCCGAGGGTCAGTCACCGGAAGAGACCGTGTCGGCCCTGACTGCCGCTGACGATGGCCGCGACAGCCGCCAGCTCCACATGATCGACACGCAGGGACGCAACGCCGCCTACACCGGTAGCGCCTGTATCGACTGGGCCGGGCACTTACTGGACGATCAGGTCTCGGTCGCCGGGAACATGCTGGCCGGCCCGCAGGTCATTGAGGAGACCTTGAAGACATACCTCGCCTCTCCCGAAACTCCGTTGCTCGAACGCCTTCTGAACGCCATGGATGCAGGTGAAGCCGTCGGCGGCGACAAGCGCGGCAAACAGTCCGCTGCCGTAAAGGTCTATCGCGGCGAAGCCTACCCCTGGCTCGACCTGCGCGCGGACGATCACGCCGATCCCCTGAAAGAACTGCGCCGTCTCTATGCGGTTGCGCAGGAACGCTACGTGCATTTCGCCAAGATGATTCCCACGGTCGCGAACCCCTCCGGCCTGACCGACCGGACGGAACTGGACCTGAAGCTGCAGGCGCTGGAAGACGAGCGGGAGAGAAGCGGCACCAAGTCAGCGTCTTTTGCCAATCCGTAGGGTGACGTAACGAACAGCGTCTCTTGGATTATTTTGCGGTGGGGTTGGCGCAAGAAAGCCGTAAAACGCGATCGAAGTCGTGCGCGGCAGCGGTTTAAAGATATGCGCAGGACCGCTATCCCAAGGTTTAGACCAACGGACCACTCAACACGCAGCTTACCGGTACAGAAAGCGCCGGTGGCCGTCGCAGTCTTCAAAGCCATTTGGCTCCCAGCCTTTTGAGAGAATGGCATCGGTAACGATAGCCATATTTACTCCCAAAGCGTCCAAGAGCTTCTCATCCATCCGCAGCTCAAAGTCTTCCGGTGATCCATTGTGGGACTGGACAGCTGCTACTGCTTCATCAATTGTCTGGTATATATGCATTCTTACCCAAGCGGATAACGTACGGGATTTTGGTTACACAGTAGTGTCTTTTGAGCATCAGGCAAGGCAAGCCCCATGACGGATTCCACGCAACCACCCGCAGGCTTCAGCGACAACGACGTGAGGGCCGCCAATCAGGCGGGCTGGAACGAAGCCGCCGACTACCATCGCGCTCATCCTCAGTTCGCTGCGTTGCTGGCGAATTTCGCCAGGCCCGACTTCTTATGCCTCGACGAAGTGGCCATCGGTCGCCTTAAGATGCTCGATGTCCGGAATAAATCCGTCGCGCAGCTTTGCTGCAACAACGCGCGGGAACTGCTCTCGATTAAGAACCTGGGGGCGGGCCGCTGCGTCGGCTTCGATTTCTCCCAGGCTTTCCTCGATCAGGGCCGTGACCTGGCCGAGACCGCAGGGCAGGAACTCGAACTGGTTCAGACTGAAATCACTGCGATTCCGGAAAGCTTTAACGGGAGTTTCGACCTGGCGGTCATGACCATCGGCGTGCTTGGCTGGATGCCCGATCTGAGCGCTTTCTTCGAGACCGTGCAGCGGGTGCTAAAGCCAGGCGGACGCCTATTCCTCTATGAGGATCATCCGATCCTGAACATGTATCCCACCGGCGAACAGCCCATGCCGCCGGTTCCCGATGAATCCTATTTTCGATCCACGCCCTACAGGGAAGACGAAGGTTTGGATTACTGGAGCGGGAAGCCCTATGACGCGCAGCCGGTTTACTGGACCTTTCACAAAATGAGTGACGTCATCATGGGTGTGGTGGGCAACGGATTCCAGATCGAGGATTTTGAGGAACTGCCCGACGATATCGGCAACCGCCCGGACTTCGAGAATCAGCCGCAGCAGCTGCCGCTCAGCTACATTCTGATTGCGCGGAAGGACGAGTGACGGCGCCGGAAAGCTCGGCCCTTAGAGACCGGCAGCAGTAGCTATTGCGCGGCCCCCGCCAAGGCTCCGGCGTTAGCCGCTGTTGCCTCACTCTCGCGACGCACACGCATAGGCTCGCTGGTTTCATCCAGTTTGACATTTGCCATGCGGACCACATCGCCCTTGGTCACATCCGCGGTCATGGTCACGTTATGCGCCAGTCCGATGGGCAGCGCACCCACAGCCACGCTGCGTTCCGCGGGCATCAGTTTGCCCCAGACCGTGTAACCGCCCTCGCCGTCAAGGGTTTCGCCGGACTTGAGATCGCGTTTCGCCACGGCGACCGCATCGCCATTGAAGGCACGGGTCTGACCGGTCGACTCACCACGCAGAGCCGCGGAGAGAACCGACATGCCCAGCTCGAGACCGATCAGATGGAAGGGCTTGTACATGGCGGCAAAGCGGCCGCTGTCATCGGTCTTGAGACCATACTGCTTGAAGCAGGCGGCGGCGTAATCGTTGGGCGCTTCGATCACCAAGTAGACACCCCAGCGCAGATCACGAAAGACCGGACGCCCGTCGCGTTCCAGCGAGGACACCACTTCGACGGTTCCGGAAGACTGCAGCAACCCGCCCGCCGAGGCCGGTTTCAGAACCTGTGCCAAATCGTCGACACCGCAGGGCGGAAACAGCAGACCCTCGTCCGGCACCGAGAGTTCACAGGCGTTGGCGATGGCCGCCATCTCAATGGCCGACTTGGTGCCGTCCAGGAAGGAATTGAACATCTGCGGGTTCATCCCGGCGGCCTTGGCCTCTTCCGGGGCCAGGCCATAATGCTGCCAGACATCGTCCGGCGTGATCCCGTGATAGGCGGGCAGATACTTGGTGCCCTTGCCCGCCGAGGCCACCTTGAAGCCTGTGGAACGAGCCCAGTCGACCATCTCAGAGACCAGCGCAGGCTGATCGCCGTACGCCATGGAGTAGACGACACCGGCAGACCGGGCACGTCTGGCCAGTGCGGGTCCGGCCAGGACATCGGCCTCGACATTGACCATTACGATATGCTTGCCGTTTTCAATCGCCGTGATCGCATGGCGAATGCCCGCGCCCGGGTGCCCCGTGGCCTCGACAACGACTTCGATGTCGTCGCGCCTGCAGAGGTCCTCGCCGGACTCTAGAAAAGCCGTCGCGCCGATCAGTTCTTCCGGCCAGTCGACCGCACGGCAGGCAGCCCGCGCGCGCTCCGGATCGAGATCGGCAATCGCCGTCATCTCAAGCCCGGGTGTCGTCGGGATCTGGTTCAGAAACATCGATCCGAACTTGCCCGCCCCGATCAGACCGACCTTCACGGGTTTGCCCTTTTCCAGTCTGTCGCTCAAAAGCCGATGGAGATTCATATTATCGAGTCCTTGTGTCTCGCGTGCCCGACAGTTTGGTGGCCGCGGAGAAGCATGCCGCCGCGTAAAGCCTCGTCACGGCGCGTTGCGGAACGCAGGGTTGCGTTCAGGCGACAGCCTTGCGGCTCTCGGCGTACTGGCTCAACGCATCGTCTGCCAGCGGTTCAATCGGCGTGAAGTCGCGGTGTGCGATCCACTCGGCGCGCTGGAATTTGGTGATGTGATTGGAGACCGCGCAGAGCGTCAGATAGACGATGGTGCGGGGATAGGGCGTGATATTCGGCGGGCTGGCGTGCACCAGATTGCCGTGGAACATCAGGACTGAACCCGCCGGTCCGGTCGGCGCCACGATACCGCCCTCCTCCGCCAGTTCTGTCACCGTCTTCTGATCCAGCGTCCAGAGCGGATAGGAGGTAGTCTCGAGATCGTGGGCCGCCTCGATGGTGCCTCTCTTATGGCTTTTCGGGATGAACATCAGCGGACCGTTGATCGGCATGACCTCGTCCAGAAAGACCGCAATGTTCATGGCGCGAGCTTCAGGCATGCCATCGTCGCGCGCCCAGGTGCCATAGTCCTGATGCCACTGCCAGACATCGCCGGTGAAGGCCGCCTTGGCGTTGACCTTGAACTGATGCATGTAGACCTGCTCGTCGAGCAGCTGCGTCACCGGTTCGATCAGACGCGGGTGGGCGCCAAGCCGCCGGAAGGCTTCGTTGTAGGTATGGGCCGCGAAGGCCGTGCGGGGCGCGCCCGACTTCTCGCGCCAGACCTCTTCACGGTCCGAAGCATAGATCTCGGCGGCTTCTTCGCGCAGGGCCAGAATTTCACTCTCTGAAAAACAGGCGGGCAGAAACACATAGCCCTGCTCATCGAATTCCGCGAGTTGTTCTGCTGTCAGCTTCATGCCGTTCTCTCCCAAATTATTATCCGGCGTCCTCGTTACTCGGGCCTCCGGTTCTTTGAAACTTACTTAATGCGCCGAATGGCGATTTACAGCCTCAGCAGGCTCACCTGAGGGTTAACAGTCTCCCGGCTTCGGCTTTCGATACACCCGGGACTGGGTTCCGACGGATCTATGCAGCACCGGACAGCAAGGCCGTTAAGCAGCAGCCGTGCGCTGGCTTAAGCGTATAAAGGTCGTTTCGCCGGCGTCGGTCGCGTGCTGACGTGCCAGATCCTCTGCATGCCTGCCCTGACTGCTCATGATGGCGTCGGCGATTTCCCGGTGCTCAGACCAGGCGCGCTGACGGTAATCGGGATCTTCCAGGACGATGCGCATGGAGCGCTGGAAGTGCGGCCAGGAGGGCTGCACCATCTCGGCAATCGCAGGGTTGCCCGAAAGCGTATAGACCGCCCGGTGAAAGTTCACATCGGCGTCGACCAGCTTGCGGATGTCGTTGGCCTTCACCGCCGCATCGCCGATCTCGAGCGCTTCCTCCAGCGGCGCGCGCTCCTCGGCCTTCAGGCCACCGAAGATGGCGCGCCCTGCCGCAAGGCCCGCCGCCAGTCCGTCGATCGCGCCACGCACCTGATAGAGCGCCCGGATCCGATCCGCATCGATCGGCGCCACCATCAGGCCACGCCGTCCGCGCTCGATCACGAGCCCTTCATGCTTCAGCAGAGCCAGAGCATGACTGACCGGCTGGCGCGACACACCGAGCTTCTCGACCAGATCGTCCTGAACCATGGCCTCGGACTCCGTCAGGTCGCCCATCAGGATCGCGCCCTTCAGCGCCTCATAGACTTCTTCGACAAGGTCGGGTTTCTGCCTGATTTGCTGAATCATAATTTTCGAATTCCATATTCAAAATTTCGAGTCCCATGAACGGAATTCAGTATTCATTAATTCTTGATGGAAGTCAAAGCGATTTTTGGAGCGATCAAAAACTCACTTAAAGCATGAGAAATCACCCTCATAAAATTGATAATAAACAATATTATCGATTCTGGATCGAACAGAAATTACGATTTCACCGCGCTGGCGGCGGCTCACCATCACGCGGTCACTTGCGAACCGCGATCACGCCGGCAAGAACAATAAGCGCGATCCCCGACAGGCTGACCGCATCTGGCGCTTCGGCAAAGAAGACGAAGCCCCAGATCACGGCAAACCCGACATAGGCGAAATCGAAGGTCGCGACCACAGAGGACGGCCCGGCCTGATAGGCAATCGCGGTGCCGATGCTGGCGGTAAGAATCGCAACGGCGAGAAGAACAATTGCGATCAACTCGCTGCCGCCCATCGGAGTCCAGGATGCAGAGAGGAATGACGATGAGGCACTTACGTCGATCAAGAGTCCGCTCAGCAGAGCACCCGCCAGTCCGACTGCAATGAATGTGAGATTGAGCACGCCCGAGAGGACCAGGGGGTGTTCGTCCCGGCACTTCGTCCGCGTCAGGATCATGGCGAGGGCATAAAGCATCGCAGAGAGCAGAGGCAAAAGCGCATAGAGATTGAAGTCACCCGCCGTTGGCTTAAGAACAAGGGCGACACCGCCGAAGCCGAGCAGAACCGCCAGCCAGCCGAGCTTCCCCACCTTCTCATCGACAAAAAGCGCCGAGAAAAGCGTGATGAAGATGGGCAGGGTGTAAAAGGACGCGGCCGCCACAGAGAGCTCCAGATGGGGCAGCGAGATATAGTAGACAACCCACATCACCGCCAACATCAGACTTCTGAGTGCTGTCCAGCCCAAGGCGCGAGGGCGCAAGGAGATCTGACGGAACCAGACCTTGAGAACTATGAGCACAACGGGGATCGCAAGCAGCGAGCGCAGCACGAAAATCTGCCAAACCACCAGATCGGCGCTCACCTTCTTGATCAGGGCATCCCCCAGGGACAGCATCAACACCGTCAGGAGAATGGCGGAGATGGCGAGCAGGAGGTTGTCTTTCCGGGTTTCAGTTGCAGCAGTCATAAGGCCTCAGGTCATTATAGGTAACTCTGCATCGAACCTATATCCTGCTAAGCTGTTGCGTAAATTTACTTCTCATCCAATATGCATTACTTTAAGTTATGAAAAATCTTCGAAACACTCTGCCCCCGCTCGCCAGCCTTCTGCCTTTCGAAGCTGCGGCGCGGCTGGGCAGTATCACCAAAGCGGGCGCCGAGCTTGGCCTGACACAGGCCGCCATCAGCAAGCAGATCCGGGCCCTGGAAGAAAACCTCGGCACGGTGCTTTTTGAACGGCGCAATCGGGCGGTCCACCTAACCGAGGATGGCCGGGAACTCGGGCGTCTGCTGTCGGAAGCCTTTGACTCGGTCAGCGCCTTTTCGGAAGACCTCCGCCAGAAGAAGAGCGAGGGGGAGGTCGTGCTTCGTTCGCAGCTTTGCGAGGGGCTCTACTGGTTATTGCCGAGGTTGTCAGGTTTTTATCAACAGCACCCGGACGTCGCAGTGCGTGTTTCGACCTCGACCCAGCCGATCAGCGAAAGCAGCGAGCGCTTTGATCTGGCATTGCAGACGACGGGCCGGAACAGCGGAAGCGCCGAACTGGCCTTTACCGCAAGGGATGAAGTCATGCCGGTCTGCAGCCCCAGGTATCTGGAGGACCTGACCACCCCGCTTTCCATCAGCGAGCTTCCGCAGCAACGACTGCTCCATCATAAGATCGAACCCCAGGACTGGGTAGACTGGGACACCTGGCTGGATCGCCTGAACATCGGTTTCCGGGTCGGGCAGAACGGGGCGGTCTTCGACAGCTATCCCATGATGATGCAGGCAGTTCTGGAAGGGTATGGCATCGCACTCGGTTGGCGCCGCACGGTCGATCACTACCTGAACTCCGGCATCCTGGTCCGGCCGTTCGCGGAGAGCCTTGTCCTACCCGACAGCCTTTCGATCTATAAATCAGGCAAGCGCCAGATGCGCAAAGGCGCCGCCACCTTGCTGAAATGGCTGGAGCGCGAGCTCACCTAGTCCGAGGAGAACAATGGGTTCCCTGCAACAGCCCCACCCAAAGCATGTGTGGTTTTTCGCTTAGGTTGGAACTGCGTCCGGAGATGCGCAGTTTAGCGCCCAGCCTCACATCATGGAGTTTGAATCCAACACTACTCGTCAGTCGTTTCATTCATGAAACGCTTCTTCCAATAGCGTTCATTGAGTTGGTCCGCCCTACCGCGAAGGATAAGCCTTCAGAAACGGACGAGCGGAGACGGGCATGAAAGTGTTGGGACAGAATGTTGCATCTATCGGTATGGGTTGCTGGGCCATCGGAGGACAGTTTTTCTCAGGTGAGACACCGCACGGCTTCCCCGATGTCGATGACACGGAATCAAGAAGAACCCTCCGAGCCGCCATCGATTGTGGCGTTCGCGTCTTTGACACGGCGGCTGTTTACGGCGCGGGTCATTCTGAGCGGTTGCTTGGTGAAGTACTGAAAGATCAGGCGGATGCGGTCATCGTCTCCAAGCTTGGAACCGCGATAGATGAAGATCGTCGCCTGGTCCTGCAGGACGAAACCGAAGCAAAGGATGTCATGCCAGCGATAGACGCAAGCCTGAAACGGCTGAACCGGGATCGCGTTGACATCATGCTGCTGCATCTCAACGCGCTCCCCATTGAGACGGCCCGGCCAATTTTTGAAGAGATGGAAAAGGCCCGGCTTGCGGGCAAACTGCGCGCATACGGCTGGAGCACCGACTTCCCTGAGAGCGCCAAGGCTATGTTGGATCTGGAGGGCTTTATCGGCATTGAACACGCCATGAATCTCTTCGTCGATGTGCCAAGCATCCAAGCGACGGTAGAGCAGAAGAATCTTGTCGCCCTGCTGCGCTCGCCCCTGGCGATGGGGCTGCTGACTGGCAAATACAACAGCTCCACCAAAATGCCGGCGGCCGATGTCCGGTCTGTTAACAACAGTAAGCGGGATTACTTTCACGACGCGAAACCCGCACCGGCGCATCTGCGCAATCTGGACGCCATCCGCGACATCCTGCAAAGCGACGGACGCACCCTGGCCCAGGGCTCGTTGTGTTGGTTACTGGCCAAATCCGACTGCAACCTGCCCGTTCCCGGCGCGCGCAGCGTTAAGCAGATTGAAGAGAACGCAGGCGCGGCTGACTTTGGCCCCCTGCCCGCCACTGCAATGGCCGAGATTGAAGCCTTGATCGAGCGCGCCCCAGAAGGCCCGCCCCGCGCGAGATAGATTTACGTCGGTTCCTGAAGTGCGCCGGGCACGGCAGCTTCACTTCACAGCGCCCCCTGCATGCCAGGACAGGCACCTGACGCTCTTCCGGTCCATCTCACCCTGCCTCGGCAACTTCGTCCATGCCCAGGAAGCCGCCGGACTGGCGTTCCCAGAGGCGGGCATAGAGTCCGCCCTGACGCAGCAGTTCCTCGTGACTGCCCTGCTCGACAATACGGCCCCGGTCCAATACCACCAGCCGGTCCAGCGCAGCGATGGTCGAAAGGCGGTGCGCAATGGCGATCACGGTGCGTCCGGCCATGAGGTTTTCCAACTGCCCCTGGATCGCGGCTTCGACTTCGGAATCAAGCGCCGAGGTCGCTTCATCCAGCACCAGAATGGGCGCGTCCTTCAGGATCACCCGGGCGATGGCGATGCGCTGCCGCTGACCGCCGGAGAGCTTCACGCCGCGCTCGCCGACCTGCGCGTCATAACCGCTCCGGCCCTTCCGGTCGACCAGATCCGGAATGAACTTTGCGGCCTCGGCAAGCTCTGCCGCGCGGCGCATTTCGGCCTCGCTGGCATCCGGACGGCCATAAACGATGTTGTCGCGGATAGAGCGATGCAGCAGTGAAGTGTCCTGCGTCACCATGGCGATATGGCTACGCAGGCTCGACTGCGTCACAGCGGAAATATCCTGATCGTCGATCAGGATCCGCCCGCCTTCCAGGTCGTAGAAACGCAGCAGGAGATTGACGAGCGTCGATTTTCCGGCCCCGGAGAGCCCGACCAAACCTACCTTCTCGCCGGGTTTGACATCCAGCGAGAAATCCTCGATCACGCCACTCTCTTTACCGTAGTGGAAGCGGACCTTGTCGAAACGCAGCGCCCCCTGAGGCACACGCATTTCTGAGGCGCCTTGCCGATCCAGAACGTCGTTGGGCTGCGAGATGGTCTCGACGCCGTTCTCCACGGTGCCGATATTCTCGAAGAGGTTGGTCACCGTGCGCAGGATCCAGCCGGACATCTGGCTCAGCCGGATTACCAGACCGATGGCGATGGCGATAGCACCGACCGTGATGCCGCCGTCCAGCCAGAGCAGGATCGACTGACCGGCCACTGCGGTCAGCAGCAGAGAGTTCAGCAGCATCAGGATCGCCGTCATGCCGAAGATCGAACGCATCAGCCGGCGAAAGGCATGGGTGTGCCAGCGCATAGTCTCGCCGGTGAACTCGTCCTCGTGCTCGGTGTGGGCGAAGAGCTTCACCGACTGGATGTTGGTATAGCTGTCCACAACCCGCCCGGTGAGGGCCGAGTTGGCTTCCGACAGTGATGCCGCGCGGTTGCGCACCGGCGGCACCATGAAAATGATGACCGCGACATAGCTGACCATCCAGATCACAATCGGCACCATCAGACGCCAGTCCAGACCAGAGAAAAGAAACAGCGTTCCAACCAGATAGATGACCAGCAGCCAGACGCCGTCGATCACATTGATCACGGCTTCGCGTAGCGCATGCCCGGTCTGCATGACCTTCTGCGCCACGCGCCCGGCGAAGTCATTCTGAAAAAAGGACAGGCTCTGACGCAGCACATAGCGGTGATTGCGCCAGCGCACCCGGTTGGTCAGTCCCGGCGAGAGGGTGAGCGTGATCAAGCCGCGGGCAATGAGCGTCGCGATCGGCCGCACCACGATGGCGATGAAGGCCATCAACCAGAGCATGGTGCCATGGGTTTCCAGAAAGGACTCACGGTCGGTCGAGGCCATCCAGTCCACGAGCACGCCGAGAAAAGCATAGAGCGCCAGATCCGCCATCGCCGCAATCCCCGAGACGATCAAGGTCACCGCCAGCAGACCTTTGATGGGCAGGAGATAATGCTCGAAAAACGCTTTCACCCGCGCAGGCGGCTGCACAATGGCCGAGGGTGCGAGGGGATCAAAAAGGCGTTCGAAAAAGGCGTACATCACTTGGCTTTCTGGCGGTTCTCTGGTGGTTTCCCGGCGTTGGTGGCTTCGGTAGTGTTTCACGCTCTTGACGTAAAGGGCGATGCGCTGACGACAGCAGAGCCCCTGACGCAGGCCGGAGACTGACGCACAGTCAAACGATCAAGGTCTGAAAAAGAGATAAGTTGGAGACACCGGCAGGGCGAGACCGGCACTAAAATAACACTAGCACAGGGGCTGACGAATGTCGAACAAATCCGGAACATGATATCACGCCGGAGTTTGCATACCGAAGCCGGGTTCCCTCACCTAAATTGCCATTCGGCACAGCGTTTTCTTCTCGAGCGCATCTGCCCTCTCACTGCTAACGTTGAAGGAGAAAGAGCGTTGTTGCATGAGGTCGACGGTCTATAACGGTCTATATGAGATATCTAAAAATTGAGTGTGGCCCACAAAATGAGAAAGAGAAAAGCCCGGATCTGGTGGCTCGAAATCGATAACGAGAGATTACTGAAATGAGCGAAAGGCTCTAACCTTGATTGCGCGCTAATCTCCCCGAAGAAGCGAAAGTCTCTCTCTTCGGGAAAACGATAGTGTATAAGTACTGAAAAATACATCTGAGCACTCCAACTTGGAAATGCCGACGGAGACGATGCAGCTCCTACCCACAGTTATCACCCATAACTACCATCCGGATCGAGGTGCACTGCAAAACCTTTGCGATCTTCCGCACTGCGAGGCTGTGGCAATTCTGGAGGAGATAAACACGTCGCGTCAGGTTCCTCTTAAAGCGAACTATCTTGAGCGAAGACAGAAGACCGAACGCTGGCTGTATGGCGAACGAACGAGAAAGCTCGGCCAACCTCTGCTTAAGCATCCGATCTACTTTTTTCTAGGTGACTTCGCTGACGGCCTGGACTCTTCACGGCCAACATCGTTGGTGATCCCGCTGGCGGCGCTGCCGCCTAAAGTCCTGACCTTCACCTACACAGACAGCATGGCGAGCCTGCCTTTAGCGACTGAGGAAATTCATAAGAGAGGTTGTATGCCGTACCACGGGCAAGTCTTTACATTGAAAGAAATCAAGGACGTTGTCGCGGAGTTTGGCTTGCCGGATCGAGAGAACAAGCCTGCTGCTCACACAAGCTGCGGCAGTTTCATCGAAGTACAGATTTGGGATGACCAGCCACTGCTGAAGTACATATCAACTCAGCGGTCGATCAGCTCCGAGCCCTCGCTCAAACTTCGCACGTCGTTCGCTGGTTGAAGGAACACGGGGTCAGGTCCGAATCTGTGCCCCACATGTTGAGGCAATATACACAAACCCGGGCCTGACCTCGCCCGCACAGATTGATGGTAATTTGAAGAATCTATGGCGGGAACTTCGATTGGAATCTGTTTAATTGCCAGAGGCCGAGGTGCGGGTGTTAGCGACATTTACTGAACTGGTCAGGTTCAGAAACCTTTAATTCGGTGCAGTGTAACAACTGGCTCGAACCCAAGCTTGTCAGACCCACAGCCCATATTTTCGCACACACACAGCAAGTCCTCCAGTTCACGCTACAGCCTCTTCAGCAAACACTTGTCTGGACAGCGAGATTGATTGAGCCGGAGAACGTCTCTAGTTTTCGAGGTCAACATGCTACCTGGGGATATACGATGAAACGCCTATTTTTAGCCATTGCCATCGGATTGCTGGCAGCGCCGGCATTTGCTCAAGACAAAAATGCGCTCGCCATACAGTACGTAAAGATGCCCGAGATTCAGAACATGATGACCGAGATGTTCTCTCCGAGCGCCATGGGAAATCAAATCGCCGCAAGTTTGCCTGCCAGCGTCGGGTTGAGCGAAGATCAAAAACAACGGATTGGCGTTCTGATGTCGGAAGCTATGAATGAATTACGTCCGAAGTTGGAGGAGTTGATGGTTTCCAACCTTGATGACTCGTTTAGCATAGCGGAATTACAGGCCTTGATTGACTTTTACTCCTCCGAACATGGTGCCGCAGTGATGAGAAAAATGAGCCCGTTCATGGCCGGTGTAATGAGCCAACTTCACCCAGAGATGCAGGCCCTACAGAGAAAAGTTGGACCGGAAATCGCAAAAATTTTACAAGAGTAAATTACAGGTACAAGCAAGGGCCAAAGCATAACCACAAGGTCAGGGGTCGCTGCCCCGATCACAAATCCGGAACAGACATCGCGCCGGAGTTTACACACCCGGTTCGGCTTCCCTCACCTAAAATTAGCATCCCACGCAGCGTCTTCTTTGCAAGCACATCTCCCCTCTTGCTGCTAACCTTGAGGAGGAAAGAGAGAGTCGTTGCATAGGATCGACGGTCTATATGAGATACCTGGAAATCGATTGGGGCCCACAAAACGAGGACGAGAAAATCCCGTGGTGGGCCAAGCTGCTCATATGGATCTTACCCGCAGCCAATCCGGACCTTGAAACCGATATAGGCAAAGCCCGGATCTGGTGGCTTGAAATCGATGACGAGGGATCACCTCGAAGAGAGATCGGCTTTGACGTCGATGGCTCGCCCATCGTCCTCGGTCCCATCGAGGGAAACTTCGGATATCTGATTGATGCTTCGGATGACTGGAGCGACTCTGAAGCAGACTCGCTCGAAGCCGCTAAAAAGTTCAATCAGGTTTGGATATCTCTATGGCCTAAGTTTGCGGAGTTGGACCAGCGGAATCGTCCCAAAGAGGCACCTTAATAAAGCTGCGCCTGCAAAAATTCGACGAAACCATTAAAAGTGACAAAATTGGCACTCGAAAGTCAGTGACATGTTTAAAACTGCGAACCTGGCTCAGGTAGCTGCCAGCAACAATGCCGACCTTTGCGCTGCTATAATGAGAGCAAATGACCTGCGCTTTGAGCGCGACCGGTCCAGCTTCGTATGCGTCGATGACCCGCCACCTTATTATCCCAACCTGGTTACGCTCGACCCGGACGTAGGCGTTGAACTCATGACGCTCGTTAAAGATATTGCAGCATCAGGACAAACCGTTTCCACGATCAAAGACAGCTTTGCTAATTTGGATTTTTCCGCTCTGAATATGGCTGTTCTCTTTGAGGCTTCCTGGATATGGCATGATGGCGGATACAGGAAAAGGCCAGATACCTGGCGCCGTGTCAGTGAAACCGCGGATCTTTCCACCTGGCACAGGGCTTGGTGCGCGGCGGGATCACCGATCGAAGAGGTTATCTTTCCACCCTCGTGTCTCGACGATTCCAATCTGGTGTTTCTGGCTCGCGGATCAGGTTCAAACGTCGAAGCGGGTTGCATCGCGAACTTTTCGGAGAGTGTAACCGGATTGTCGAACGTCTTCACGGTAAGCGAGGACAACGAGGTCTTTGCTCAAGCCACGCAAGCTGTCGCAGCACTCAGGCCGGAGACCCCGGTTGTAGGATATGAATCGGGAAGCAATCTCGACGCAGCGCGAGATGTTGGCTTTTGTGAAGTGGGAAAGCTGAGAGTGCTCATCCAGCGAACTTGACTTTGCATAGACGGGCCAAGCTTTACAGACCCTCTTGGTTGGGAAGGTCTAAAACGAACTTAGCACGGTCATGCGGCGTCGCGCTGAGAAGCCCGGTTACACGATTGCAAACGCGAGGTCAGGGCCTGGTTTGTGCAAACAGTGTTGAGGCAGGATACAGGAATTCAGGCCAGACCTTGACCAGATTGAGAACCACATTGTCGATAACTGGGCTGGAGATGTTTCTGATGGGCACAGTACAGGCAGAATCAGAACTGGAGGCGTTAAGAATGCTTGAAGATCTGTCCGACAAACTCTTGCCGCAACCGCCTATTTTTTGCGCGTTCGTAAGTAGACAACCGGCTTTTCTCGAGAAGGAGCGGGAGTGACACCTGATCTATCTGGAGCTTTTTCATATGGTTTCGTGACTGGCTCAATCATTGGACTCATCGCTATCGCCGTCGTCATCGTTGCCGTCGTCGCTGTTCGCGGCATGTGGAGAGACGAATGAATACCGAACCACCCGACATCTAAGAACTCCGCTTCCCCACCCAGGAAGAGTTATTCCACAACACAGAGAACCGGCGCACCAGGTGGACGTAAGCGCTGAGGCGCTGAGAAGTCCGGTCTGAAGATCACCCGTGTATAGAAATTCAATCCCGTCACCGACTATAGGTATCGTTACCGATTATGGGATGGGGCGCGGTGCTCAGTCCGATGCGGAATCGCAGCGCTTCTCCACCACCGAGAGCCTCGCCCATCAAGAAACGCTCTATAAAAACACCACCGGCGCGCTCAATAACTCTCACGGAAGCTGGATTATCCGGTCTTGCCGTAAGCTCTATATACCGAAGACCAGTTGAGCGAGCCTCATCAAGTAAAGCGATGAGGGCTGCTGTGGCCAATCCTTCCCCGCGCCGCCATGGAACGACGGCGTAGCCTACATGCCCTGGACAGTGAGGAGGCAGCTCCTCAGTTTCAGGCTGCCAGCGCAAGCTGACGCTGCCGCAAAAGCCGTCATGCCAGATCCAACGTCTGAAGCCCGGAAGGCGCGGAACACATGACCCGTCCGGCAGAAGAATCGGCTCACCTTTAGCCTCACGGTCTTCCAGGTTGTCGACGAACAGCTCGGGATCTTTGCCAATTGCGTCGAGCTCTTCCTCAGCAGCTTCAGGCCTAAGGTTGTTGGGGGACCACCCCTGCCTCAGAGCTTCGGCGTAGGCTGGCAAGTGATCGAGAGTCGGTTTAATGAGTTTCATGACAACTCTTTTTTGCCTCGGCATTTTCTAAGTTGCAATTACAATCAAAAGTGTAGGCCATCAATTTAGGTCAGGTTCAGGTTCATGTAATTCAGGGTCAGGTCCAAATTTGTGCAGCAAGTGTTGAAATCAGACACACGACTTCAGATCTTCTCCGGGCCGCACTCACCGCCCCTTAAACGCCATCTTTCCCTTGTACAACCGGGATGAAAAACATACTTCATAATCTTGGAATCACGCTAAAATACCCATTAGGAACAATGGCTTGAAAATCATATTTAGATCATTATTCGGACTCATTTTAGCTTTCGTTTCCTTTTACTATTTCATCTATCCCTCTGTCGTTGTCTACAGTCAGATCAAAGAGGAATCCTCCGCGCGGTCCGGCATTTCCAACTTTGCGTATGATGTTCATTACTCCATCGCCGAGGCGTTTGGGGAATGGGCGCAGGGACGTGTCGATCGGTCATCCGGCGCAGAGCTAAGCATAGGCGATATTTCCGGGACGGAATGGCCCATGTTCAGCGCAGTGTATTTTCTTTGGAGCACTGAGGAGCTGGATAAAGCCTGGGTTGAGGCGGGCAGGACCGACACGCCGAGGCCCAAAATCTACGCGGCTGATGCAATCGAATCCGCAGTGAAACTGATCGTGGATCCGGGTAACGCAAGTTGGGTTCTCAGACACTGGGGCGACCGCTATCTTGAAACCGAAAACATATTCTACAGGATGCTGTTGATTGCCGGCCTGACGTCTTACCAGTCCATAACCGGCAACGAGCGCTACGAGCCAATTCTCAGACAGCAGGTTCTTTCACTCTCCAGGGAACTCGACCACTCGCCTCACGGTCTTCTCGACGACTATCCGGGGCAGTGCTACCCCATCGACATCCTTCCCGCCATTGCCGTGATGAAGCGGGCCGGCGAACTGCTGGATATTGATCTAGGCGATTTCGTGAATCGCGCGCGTCGTGGCTTCGAAGGGAAACTACTGGACCCGGAGACACAGCTGCCCAGCTACAGAGCAGATCCGCTCAGAGGTGTCGGGATCGGCCCCGCAAGAGGTGTGGGGATCAGCTACATGCTGATATGGGCAAACGAGCTCTGGCCGGAAACCGCGAAAGACTGGTACAGACTTTATGATCAGCAGTTCGTGCATCAAAACACTTTTATCACCGGCGTAAGAGAATTTCGCCAAGGTCAGGAGGCTTATTCCTGGTTGGGCGATGTCGACTCCGGTCCCATTCTTGGCGGCCTGGGTGTGGCCGCAAGCGCCTTTGGGATCGCCGCGGCGCGTGTGAACGGGGATGTCGAACTGGCACACGCGCTTTCGGCACAGGCAATCCTTGCCTCCTGGCCCCTGCCCTCGGGAAGGCTGCTGGTCCCCTCATTGCTCTCGGACCTCTCGGACGCTCCTTTTCTTGGAGAGACAGCCCTGATGTTTGTGTTTTCACGGCCCGTAAACCTGCCGGACAATACAGAAGCGCTCGACATTCCCGATCTGGTTTACATCGTGCTGGCGATCACACTCTCTCTTGGATTGTTTATTCTCTTCCTGGGACTTAGGCTCTTGTCGAGAGCCTGGGTCAATAAAAGAGCCTGAAATTTCTCTGATCTTACAAGGGCCGCGATCATGAAATTGCTGCCGATCAACCGTTTAAATTGGCGGAGGTGTCTGGGCATATCGGCAAGAGACGACCAGATGACCTATGTTGCGGATTATGAACCCGTTGCACTGGTCATTCTCGCTAAATGCTTTGTTCGACCGCAAGAACGGAACTGGCTGCCATTCGCATTTGAAGTGAAAGATCAGATCGTTGGAGTCTGCGCCCTGTCCACATCTGACCATGGCTGCGAGCTGTTTCACTTCTTAATCGATAAATCAATGCAGCAGCAAGGGCATGGGCGCGCCGCGCTTTCCTGCATTATCGAATACGTAGGAAGAGAATTTGTCGACCATAGAGAACTGCTCCTGACGGTTCACCCCGACAACGAGGCTGCGCAGTGTTTGTATGCGTCAGCCGGGTTTGAAAAAACGACTCAAATCCGTGATGGGGAACATGTTTGGCGATTGGCCATGGCACCCTAACAACCGCCGAGGCTCTCCTACTTCGCGCGAACAGCCCGGACAACGCCTCACATCACCCGGGCCGTGCGAGGTTGTAGCCCGCCCACCAGTTCTCCCGGGGGCTTTCCACGAGGTTCACGAAGACGTCCTCTGACCGGATTCCGGGCTTTTCGGCGAGCAGTTCCACAAGGCGTTCGAAGAACCGGTTTTTCTTCTCCGCCGCACGGCCATCGAAGGTGATGATCCGGAAATAGACGAGATCAGCGCTGCGGGTTACGCCATATGCCGAACCATGACGAAAGTTCGCTTCGTCATGCTCCGAGATCGTCATGAACTGGTCGTCTTCGGGAACCTCCAGGATTTCGAGCATGGCCTGGTACAGGCTGTCCCCGATCGCCTGGCGATAGCTGTCGGGTTTTCCAGCGCGGAGTGAGATTTGGCAAAGCGGCATCCTATGTCCTTTCCAGAAAGTGCTGAAATTACGATAGCCACGCCTTATACATTTTAAAATCCTATCAAAGATGATTTTAATAATAACAAATGAAAATGACTGATCGTTCTCTCGACCTGGATACGGTTCAGGCCTTCGTCCGCATTGCAGAGCTTGGCAGCTTCACACGCGCGGCGGAGGCCAGTCAGACAACGCAGTCCGCGGTCAGCCTGAAACTGAAGCGGCTGGAAGAGAGACTCGGCTGCCGTCTGGTCGAGCGTACACCCCGGCGCGTGGAGCTTTCAGCACGTGGCGTTACGTTCCTTGAACACGCCCGTAAACTGCTGGAAGTCCAGGACAGCGCCTTCGCCGAGTTCACAGGCGCCCGTCAACGCATCACCATCGGCATCAGCGATCACGTGGCAGGGCCGGAACTCCCGGCATTGATTGCGCGTATGAACGCGCAGGATCCGCAGCTGCTGATCGAGATACGCATCGGGTCTTCCGGGGAACTGTTGCAGAGCTTCGACCGGCGGGAACTCGACAGTGCGATTGTCCGGTTTCACGACGACCGGCGCGATGGCGAAGTTCTGGTGGAAGAAAAAATGGGCTGGTTCGCGGCGCCGGGCTGGCAGAACATTGCCGGAGAGCCCTTGCCGATTGCCACAATGACTGAGCCCTGCGGTGTGCGCATCATGTCGCTACAGCTTCTCGACAAAGCCGGCATCGCCTGGCGGGAAAGCTTCGTTGGTGGAGGGGTCACTGCGGTGTCGGCCGCCGTGATCGCCGGCCTCGGGGTCTCCGCCATGGCGCGGCGCATGTTGCCGTTTGGCGCCGTCGAGGTGGGGCAACGGCTGAGGCTGCCCGCCCTGCCCCGTCTGCCGATTGTGCTTCACTCCCGTGTCAAGGACGGCCGCGCGCGCGAAGCACTCGATGCGCTCTCCGCCGCGTTCAGAAGTGCGGCGCGGGACTAGCCCAATGAGCACCGCAACGACGTGATCAAGGCCTTAAGCCTTGGCAGGAGACAATTCGCGTTTGCTGTCGTTCAGGCGCCAGATCTCCTGGGTCGAGAAACCGCGGATATCCCGCTCACCCAGACTGTCGATCTCAAATTCCTCGCGCAGGGTTTTCGCAACGTCATCCTGCACCGAGATCTGCATGGGCTCTGAAAACTCCTGCAGCCGGGTTGCGAGATTCACCGCCGGTCCGAAGATATCGTAGACGTATTTCTGAATGCCGACGACTGACCCCACAACGGCGCCCGAGGCCAGACCGATCCGGCAATGCCACTGATGGGGATGGCTTTTGTTGCGCCGCTCGAGATAGCGGATGAACCTGATCGCGGTGTTGGCAACGGCCTTGGCATGGTCAGGCATGGGATCAGGCAGGCCCGCAACGGTGATGTAGGCGTCGCCGATGGTCTTGATCCGCTCGCACCCGAACTGCTCGCCGATCCGATCGAAGGCGCTGTAGATATCGTTGAGTTCGGTCACGGTCACGCTGGGGTCGGCGGAGGCGACCATGTCGGTGAAGCCAACGAAATCCAGCATCAAGACCGAGATGGGATCGTAGAGCTGCGGCGTGACCACACCGAAGGCCTTGAACTCCTCGTAGACCGACCGCGGCATAATGTTGAGCAGCAGCTTCTCGACCTGCTCCTTCTCCCGTTTGATCTCGCGCGTATTGCGCTCAACCATCATGGAGTAGGAATCGATCATCGATTCCAGTTCCCGGATACGGGTGATGTTCTGGCAGACCAGCACGACCAGCTGCTGCTCGCCCTCGCTGGCCGCGGTGAACTCCACGGCAATCACCATGTTGCGGCGTTTTTTCTTGTGCTTGATTTCCGCTGTATAGCGGCTGCTTTCATCAAGCCCCGCATTCAGCGCGGCGACATCAAGTCCCTCAAATACATCGGGAAGGCTGTTGACGCCGACCTGTGCCCCGAACCACTCCTCGAAGGTATCATTGTGAAAGTGAAAGTTCAGGCTGGCACGGTCCAGCAAGGCGACGCCGACACCAATTGCCCTTAAGAGCTGTTCATTGATCGCTTCAATCGACATGGGGGCTTCCTACAATCTGGCTGCGCCTTTGCTCAAACTCCTGCAGCACGATATCCACATCTCCGGGCTCGACACCATGATCGGACAGGGTTTCCTTCAGGACATCCTTTAGCTCGTCGAAGTGCGCATCGCGGATGTCCAGGTGATTATGCAACTGGTGAAGCTGCTTGTCGCTGTAAGACGCCGGGCCGCCGAGCAGTGAGGCAACAAACTTGGTCTGATGATCGACCATGCGCGACATATCGATATCATCAAAAAAGGGACCTATTTCATCGCTGTCCAGCAAAGTATCGTAAAACGCAAGAACGATCTTACTCACTTTCGAAAACCCGCCGTATTTCTCAAAAAGAGTTTGCTGCGCCATTAATATTCCCCTCTTAATTGTTCGGGCTTCGATTAAAATTTACTGACTGTTCAATCTAGAGGATTTGGAATAACTGGAAAAGCGGCTTTAGAGCCGATTTAGATTTGGAACCTCCGACAGTCTCTATTGTCGGAGGTTCGGGGTCCTATCGCTTGGTAATAACGATTTCCGCGTATTCCGACGGCACGATCATTGTTCCATCGGTCGCGACATTGAAGCGTTGGATCGTTGCATGAATATCGTTGTAGAGCGCAATTTGCTCGCCTTTATCGAGCGCCATGAAAGCCTTGCGGACCGGGCCGTAAAACACCCGGAAAAACTCGATGAAATGCTCCGGGGAACGGTAGCGGAAGTTAAAACTCTTCAACTTCATCGTAATGTCTTGAGCCTCGGCGGAGAACTGCTCTTCGATCCAGGCCTGTGTGCCCCAGAGCGCAGGAGAATTGACACCGGCGGGCGGAGGAACACGCTTGCCAAGCGTTTTAAAGAGCGATCCGATGAAGCTCTCGGGGGTCCAGTTCGCCATACCGATCTTACCGCCGGAGCGGCAGGTCCGGATCATTTCCGCAGCCGATTTGCGCTGATTCGGTGTGAACATCACGCCGAACGTAGAAACGACAGCATCAAACGAAGCATCGCGAAAGGGCAGGTCTTCGGCGTCGGCGGTCCGAAAGGCGACATCCAGCCGCTCCGCTTCGGCGCGCCTGCGGCCACACTCCAGCAGAGCTTCGACATAATCGGTCGAAGTCACGTCGCACCAGCGCCGTGCGAAAGCGAGCGTTGCATTGCCGTTGCCGGCGGCGACATCCAGAACCGAGGATCCTGGTGCGGGATTGAGCGCTTCTGCCAGTTCTTCGCCGGTGATCTGCAGAGTGACGCCGACTTTGGCATAGTCGCCGGAAGACCAGGCGGCATTCTGCTTGGACTTGATTGCGGTAAAGTCAGGTTCAGCGGACTCTGGTGCAGGTGAACCAGCGGCAGGTTCGCTCAGGGCAGTCATGGTCATTTTGTTCTCCTTGGGTTTTGAATAGGTGGGAAAGCCAGCAAGAATGCGGAGCGGCTCAATAAGGCCATCGTGGGGCATGGTCGTTTCCTTCCAGGTGATGTTCGCTGGATGCGGACTTTTGCTCAGGCCGCGCGTGATCGTGGCCAGGCGAAGGGCTCGGCACAGCGTTCGATCCGCGCGATGTGCTGTTTGATGCGGGGGTTGACCCAGTCCGGCGCGTGAATGGGCGCCATATGTCCGAGACCCGGCAGCATCACCAGCTCGGCATCCTGGATGTTCTCGAAAATCAGGGTCGCGGTCCGTTGTGCAATGGCAGGGGATTCCATGCCCATGAGAAGTTGGGTCGGGATCGACAGGGCATGGAGCGCTTCCAGCGACCAGTCTTCGCTGAAGCAACTCTCAAAATCGGCAGCAACCGCGCAGGTCGTCGCCGCAAGCTTCCCGCGAAGGTTCTCGGGCATGTTGTCCCAGGCTCCCTCGCCGTTCCAGAAATCGATGAAGGGTTTTATGCCGGGCATGTTCCCTCCGCTGCTGTCTTGCAGCTGGAGGCTGCGTGCAACCTTCTTCAGATCGGAGACCAGCGCCTCATCTTCATGGCTTCCGCCTTCCAGGAGATGAAAGGCCACCGGCTCGTAAAGCGTGAGGCTCTTGATCAGATCGGGTCGCATCAAGGCGATCTTCAGTGCAACACCACCCCCGAAGGAATGACCGACCAGATGCACAGGCTCATCAAGTTTCAGGATTTCCTGGAGGATCGGTGCAGCGACCGCCGCCATTCCCCGCTGAAGCCCGCAGCGTGTGAACTCCGGCCCATAGCCTGGCAGGTTGAAGCTATAGACATCGTAGCGATCGCAGAGATCCGAAACGAGACCATTCCACTGCCTGCGGTCTGACGCTGAAGAATGCAGTGCGACGATAGGGGCCTGGCCGCTATCATGTAACTTGGGGTGCGAGAGCATCGGGTTTGCCTTGTTGCGTTGTTCGATGAACTCTATTTGGGCCACGCATGTTTCAGCCGATTGTCACATTCCCTCGTTTCGCGTTTCAGTTGTTTCCATACGAATAAAAGTGGGATATTCGAAAACCTATATTATACTTCAATAACTTAGATCGTTCCTTGCTCTTGCGGCCGCTTGAACCCTGAAACAATTGAAACAATGGAATGCCGATAAGAAAACGTACTGAAACATGCGTGAGGTAGGTATTTGGCATGGAGAGCCATAAAGACAGCGAAGAGGACATTCGCAGAGCCCGCGATCTTTTGCGGGATGCGATCGAATCTCTCAGCGAAGGCTTCGCGCTTTACGACGACGACCGGCGTCTGGTCATGTGCAATCAGCGTTACAAGGAAATGAACGCTGCCGTCGCCGACATGTTGGAACCCGGTCTCGACTGGGAGATCCTGATGCGCGAGACCGCGCGCAGGGGTGTCTACTCTGATGCTATTGGCAGGGAAGATGCCTGGATTCAGGACCGCCTGCAAACCACGCACGACTATGTCGAGGAATACGAACTGACCCACACAGACGGGTCCTGCTATCTCGTCTCGACCCATCCGACAAAGCTTGGCGGCTTCGTCGTCACCCGCACCGATGTGACCGAACGAAAAAAAGCCGAGTTCGCTGAACGAGAAGGCGACCTGCTGGTCAGGACCGTGTTGGATGCGAGTTCGGCAATCGTCATCATGGCTCGCACCGGCGACGGACAGATCCTCTATCGTTCGCCTGCCGCGCTGACACTTTTCGGCAACACCAAGTCCGCCAAGGAGCATTACGAGAATACCGACGAGCGGGCGGATTTTATCACGCAGATGCTGGCCGACGGCCAGGTCGACAATTACCGGCTGAATGTCGTCGCCAAGGGCATTGTCTTTCCCGCATCCATCTCCGCGCGCTTTGCCGAATACCGCGGCGAGGAAGTCATCGTCACCAGTGTGACCGACCTTACCGAGGAGGTAAAATCCCAGGAGCTAGTCAAGCAGGTTCTGGAAGCCTGCCCCGTTCCGATCCAGATGACGAACGCTGAAACCGGACAGCTCCTGTTCACCAGCCTGGAAACGACCATCGATACCGGGCAGGCTCAAAGTTATCGGTCCTATTTCACGGATCCTGAAGCGCGACCACGATTTCTCAAGGCGCTGCGAGAGAAAGGCTGGCTAAACGACTTCAGGACAGAGTTCGTTGATCAAAAAAAGAGAGTCTTCCAGGGCTCGGTCGCTGCAAGGCTGATCACCTTTAACGGTGAAGAGGTCATCGTTTCCAGCACCCGCGACCTCACAGATGAACTGGCGCTCCAGGAAGAGCTCGCCAATCAGCGCGATATGCTTTTTCAGAACGAGAAGATGTCGGCGCTCGGTGAATTGCTCGCTGGCGTGGCTCATGAGCTGAACAACCCGCTCTCAATTGTGGTGGGGCATTCCCTGATGCTGCGTGAGGAGACAAACGACGCGGACACCCTGCGCCGCATCGATAAGATCAGCAATGCCGCCGAACGCAGCGCCAAGATCGTAAAAACCTTCCTTGCCATGGCCCGCCAGCAGCCCACCAGGATGGAACCGGTAAACATATACACGGTTCTTGCGACAGCCATTGATGTGGCAGGTTTCGGGCAGCAACAGGACGGCGTGGAGATCGTTTCGCGCCTGCCGGAAGACCTGCCGGATATTCTTGCTGACGCGGACCAGATCACCCAGGTCGTCATCAACCTGATCATCAATGCGGGACAGGCTATCAGCACTTCAGGTATCGGTGACCGCGTCGAGGTTACTTCCAGCACCGACACCTTGGGCGAATTTATTGAGATCATCATCGCCGACAACGGGCCGGGCATACCCGAGAACATAAGGGCGCGTATCTTCGAACCCTTTTTCACAACGAAGAACGTGGGCGACGGTACGGGCATCGGTCTCGCCTTCTGCCACCGCATCATCCATTCCCATGGCGGCAGCATCCGCCTCGACCCGCAAACCGGTCAGGGCAGCCGGTTTTCCATCCGGCTCCCGCGGGCAAAGGACGCGGACGAAACCAGGTCGGAAGAAACTATCCATTCAGACACAACAGCCGCGCGGAAAGTCCTGGTGGTCGACGACGAGGCAGACGTCGCGGAGTTCGTGGCGGAAGTTCTGGTCAATGAGGGCTTCGGCGTGACCATCGCAAACTCAGGACAGGAGGCCATTACCTGCCTGAAGCATAGAAAATATGACATTGTTCTGAGCGATCTAAATATGCCTGAGATCGATGGCCGCGGTCTCTATAACGCACTGGCGAAGGAATTTCCCTATCTCGTCGAGCGCTGTGCTTTCATTACGGGGGACACAATGGGAAAGGCGTCACAAGCACTGCTCAAGGAACTGGACAGACCTTTTCTCGAAAAGCCGGTCTCGCCGGACGAGTTACGTAAACTCGTGTTCGGCATTTTGGGCGACGTGAAAGAAGATAGTTAAATGGACGAGAAAACGACACGGATACTGGTTTGCGACGACGAGCAGGATGTTCGCGAAATGCTCCAGGAGTATCTCGGCAAGCGCGGCTTTGCCGTGACGACAGCCGCCAACGCGCAGGAGCTTCGCGCGCAACTCGCGCGAAGTGGCGCCGACCTGATCATCCTGGATATCAACATGCCGGGCGAAGACGGGTTGGCCGCCCTCAGATCCCTTCGGGTCGACAGTCAGGTCCCGGTCATCATGCTCACGGCGGCCGGGGAAGTGGTCGATCGTATTATCGGCCTGGAGATGGGTGCGGACGACTATCTGGGGAAGCCAGTCGATCTGCGAGAACTCGAAGCCAGGGCGAAAGCCGTCCTGCGGCGCAAAGGTGACGGCGCAGGCAAAAAGGAAAATTCGACCAAGGTCGATACCGCGCAGTTCGGGGATTATCTTCTGGATATTCAGGCCGCGAAGATGACCGCTGGTGATGGAAGCGAACTGCCCCTGACGGCCATGGAGTTCAATCTTCTCAAGGCCTTTGCCCAGAACAAGGGGCGGGTCCTGAACCGGGATCAGATTTTAGAGCAGGCTCACGACCGCTCGTGGGACCCTTTTGACCGAAGCATCGATATCCGGATCTCCCGCCTGCGACGCAAGATCGAAAAGAACCCCGAAAAACCGACCATCATCCGAACCGTTCGGGGCCTGGGATATGTTTACGATCCGGATATGAGCTAACATCCGGGCCAAATGACAAAAACGGAACCACAGATATCGCAGATCGCGTGTAGCACCCCCAACTGAACCGGACCTTCGCCGGGATCGTCTTTGGTACAATATCTACGGTGATGCCCTACTCTACCCCGGTTAATTCGGGTAAGAGATACGCTCTGCGAGGCGATGACATCAAATTCCTACAGGCCTGATCGAGCTGCCCGCCCGATACTTGGACCGGATTCATTTTTCGCTGCAGCAGGTAATGCCATGGATCCGGCCTAAGTGTTTTTACGGACAGGCACAGCGGCAACTTTCGACTAGTCTTAAGTCACAAGCAGCGGATTACCGCGCAGGTCCACCTAAGGCAGCCGTGCTGCGAAAGGCGGCACGCATGAAGTTAAAAAAGAAAATCAATTTATTTTTGAACCTATGAAAAGCAAACAACGACTAACGAGGACGAATATGAAAACGACGAAACAGTTGACGTTTGCCGTTGTTCTGATTGCCGGCGCCCTCACCGCTGCCTGCTCGCCTGAAGTTGGCAGCGAGGAATGGTGCGCAGACATGAAAGACCAGCCAAAGGGCGACTGGACCGCGAACGAGGCCACGGATTTCGCCAAGCACTGCATTCTCGGATAACCGAATCAAATGCTGAGCGCTGAAGCGACCGGAGCAAAGAAACGAAATAGTACTACACGGAGACAAGAATCATGATCGGCTCACTTATAAGTTCAATTATTATCGGCGGTCTTGCCGGATTTTTTGCTGAAAAACTCATGAAATCCGAGATGGGATTGATCGCCAACATCCTGCTCGGAATTGCCGGAGGTCTGGCCGCCAATTTCATTCTCCCGTTGCTGGGGATCGGCATTATCGGCTGGATACCCGCTATTCTGGCCGCGACAGCCGGCGCCTGCCTGCTGATCTTCCTGGCACGCCTGATCAAAGGCAAAAAAGCCGCCTGATCGTGATCGGGTAAAGCGCAGTCGGCCCCGCCTGCAGAGTGCGGGGCCTGACGGCTGTTCCTGCCCGTTACCAGACGGCATCCGCGATTATATAGAGCCCAAGCAAGAGCAGTGCGACGAAAAAAAGCCGCCTGAAGAGCTTCTCAGATAGGCGCCGCCTCAGGCGCTGTCCTAAGACCATTCCTATCAGCGCAGGCACGACAGCAACCGCTGACACAGCGCCGAGTTCAGCCGTCAGCAGTCCGTTTCCCTTGAGCGATACCGCAAGTGCCAGAGTGGAGACGGTGAAGAGCATGCCCATGGATTGGATCAGCATGTCCCGGGGCAGCCCAATAGCTTGCAAAAACAGAACGCCGGGCATGACAAAGGAGCCGGTCATTCCGGTCAGCACGCCGTTTATGCCCCCGAGCAAAGGTCCGACCCAACGCTCCTGACGCCGCGGCAGTGAGAAGCGCGCGCCACTCATTCCCGATACGGCATAGAGGATGAGCAAAACACCCAACAATGCGGAAAGCAGATCCAGGTTTACACGGGTAAGCGCCGCCGCCCCCAGCCAGACCGTCACCGAGGCCATGATCAGAAATGGCCAGATCCGCTTAAGGATGCGCAGCGCATTTCCGCCGACCACAGCCTGCCAGACATTGGTCACGAAGGATGGCACCAGCAGCAGTGCCATCGCCTGCGGCAAACCGAGCGAAGCCGTCAGGAGTGCCAACGATACGGAGGGTAACCCCATCCCGATCACACCCTTGAGGGTCCCGGCCAGCAGGAATGTGAGTGCAATGAGGATGAGGGAAAAGAGGTCAGGCATTGCCCCATGCTAGATCAGAACAAGTTTAGATGGAATCGCCGAAGGCGATCTATCGCGCGCGCGAGCGAGGCGGAGCCTGACAAGGAAGAGTCCAATCCCCCATTCGCAGCTCCACCTCGCTGACGAGATCACTTTATACTAATCGCGCCAGTAGTCATCGCGCGCACTGCCCTGATAGCGGCGAGCCTTGAGGCAGCAGCGCTTGAAATCTCAATCCCGACCCGCAGGGGCAAGGATCGTTTCGGCCGAGTTTTTCGAGGAGTTCTTTGTCGTGGCCTACCGTACGGTAACCGCGTTTCACATGCGTTTCGGAGGGGAAACCCTTCCGGCGCTTGCTCATGACCTCAAAAGTTGAAGCCCTGTGTGTTCTTGAAGCGTGACATGATGCACCTCCTGGCCGTTCCGGCCTAATGGGCGGCAAACCTGCGGACATTGCCGCTGCCGTTCCGCAAAAGAAAAAGCATCCCCCGGGGGATGCGAAGATAACCAAGGTAATGATTATGGGATCGGAACCTCAGAATCCCGGTTGTCTACCAGCTTCCGGTGAAGTCATCAAGCCGGAACCCCGAAGCCTTTCACACTGCCCTAGAGGGCTCGTCATCAGTCAGCCCCCCGTGATACGGGCTTCGAAACTGCCATATGCGCAAGGTTGCTAGAAAGATTACGCCGCCGGTTCCGCACCGGCCTCCATTGCCATCTCCAAAAAGTGCTTCATGGCAGGGTTCGGATTGTCGCGGCGCCAGGCAACAGCGATCGGCAAAGCCGGCAGGTCGTCTTCGACAGGTAGAAACGATACACCCGGAGGTTTCACCACGGAAAGGCATTCACAGACAAGGCCGGCGCCCAGACCAGCAGATGCAAGACCGATCAGCATGGACATCGGCGCGGCCTCCTGAACAACGTTTGGACTAAAACCGGCCTGTCGACATGCGGCGACAATACGATCATGAAACACCGGGCCGATCTCTCGCGGCGCCATCAGAAAGGGCATCGTCGCGCAATCCCCCAGGCGGACGCTGGGCTCTTTCGCCTGAGGCCAGTCAGACGGCATCGCCATGACAAGTGGAATGTCATCCAGCCTTTCGAATTTCAGATCTTTGAAGACAAGAGGCGGATGCACCAGAGCGATATCGAGACGGCCATCCATCAGCGCCTGCTCAAGTGCAGGAGAGTATTGTTCCGAGAGCTTTGTTTCGATCTTTGGAAAGCGCCCCCGAAAGCGGCGCAGCATTTCCGGAAAGCTGCGGTATAGCACGATCTGTGTGAAACCGATGCGCAGTCGCCCGATAGATCCTGTCGCCGCAAGCTTCGCATCGCTTTTCGCCGCGTCAGCGTTGGCAATGGCGACTCGCGCCCGGCGTACGAAAGCAGCCCCCGCCTCGGTCGGGTGTATCGGGCCGCGCACGCGCAGGAAAAGCGCATGCCCGATCTCTTCCTCAAGCGCGGAAATACGCTGACTGAGGGCTGGTTGTGACATATTCAGACGCATCGCCGCGCGACCGAAATGCAGTTCATCCGCTAATGCGACCACAGATTCAAGCGCGCGCAAGTCCATCGATTTACTCCATAAGCAATACTTATCGAACTATCATATCATAGAATTAGACGAAGTAAATTTGAGGTGAGATGTTTGAAATCAAATCATCAAACACGGAGTTTCGATCGATCATGGTCATACAAAACACTTATACAAGAATGCTCGCGCTCACAAACCTAAGGCTCGTCACCGCGCTGTTGGTCTCCGCCCTGGCGACAAGCGCCCTGCCCGTCACCGCAGGTGCAAACGACACACCAGAGGCATCTGCGCCAATCGCCGTTACACTGCCATTGCCATATGGTCAGAACATTGCCCAGAACTGCGCAATGACAGCGATGACAGCCGCTTTGGAGCATGCACATAAAAAGGGGTGGGCCGTCACCGTGGCTGTGGTCGACACCGCCGGACAGATGGTCGCGCTGAGTCGGATGGATCATGCGCACAGAGCGAGCCCCGACTTCGCGCTCGCAAAAGCTGCCTCTGCGGCCATGACCAAGCGCTCAACAAAGATCTTCTCCGATGCTCTCGCGAAGGGGCGAAACGCGATTCTCGGATTCTCCGATCTGCATGTGCATGCTGCCCAAGGCGGTGAAGTCATCCTGCAAGGAGATCGCATTATCGGCGGCATCGGTACAGCTGGCGTCACTCAAACTCAAGATCGGGAAATCACGCTGATCGGTGTGGCCGCAGCCGCCAACTGTTGACACAAAACAGAAAGAGCGCGGCCATTCCTGACAAGAACAGCCGCGCTCTCACATGCTTGACTTAAGTGCCTGAGCCTTATGCGGCGTCGGCTGTTCCGCGGGCGGGGCGTTCGTTCTTGATGTTGAAGATCATACCATCCAGAAGTTCAGCAAGTTCCGGACGCGCTGCGGGGCCGTTAGAGATGGCGACAATCTGATTGGTACCTTCGGGACGAACGCAGAAGAGGCCAGGTTCGGCAAAGCGGCGGTCGGTTTCCGAAGGGGAAAGTGGGTCAGAAATATAGAGGCCCAGTTCGCTCATCTGGGCTTCGGTCAAGCCGTATCCGACGTCAAATGTCCAGCCGAATTCGGCGATATCGGCCTTGGCCTTCTCTTCCGTGTCCGCAGAGACCACGACAATATCAAAACCGGCGGCTTCCCATTCACCCTTCATGTTCTCCAGAATGCCGAGGTACTTTTTACAGCGACCGCAGTGTTTGCCACGGTAAACGACAAAAAGCGTCCAGGCATCCCGCTGACCGCCAACGCTCAGGCTGCCGCCGCCAACTTTAGGGAATGTGAGTTCAGGGATCGCGCCGCCTGCAATGGGCTTTGAAGATGCCATGTGTTTTGAGCCTTTCAGAATGCAAAAATATCGGGCGGCATTAATCTGCATCCCCTTCAGAAAGTCAATGCACGGTCCCGCGAGCTCGCCGTCGCATCAACACTCGCCCTGCGGTTTGCCTCATCCTCCAGGGCGCAGCCGCATAGCGAAGCGTTTAATGGTGGGAATCTGGCTCAAAATCAGCACCACATTCAAGGTCAGCAGGATGGCGGCACCGGGCCGGGAGACGAAAACCGAGAGATCTCCGTCGGAAATCAGCAGGGATCTACGGAAGGTCTCATCAAACAGACCGCCCAGAATCACGCCGATGACCAGAGGAGCAATCGGATAGTGCATTGCGTTCATGGCATAGGCCACGAAGCCGACACCGATCATCAGGAATAAATCGTTGATCCCGCCGCCGACCGAGAAGGAACCGATGGTGGTCAGGACCATGACGACGGGCAGGAACACGGTTTGCGGGATGCGCAGGATGGTGATGAAGACACGGGCGGTGAAAAGGCCCATCAGCAGCATGGTCAGCGACGCCAGGACCAGAATCGCGACCACGTGCAGGATCAATGCCGGATCGATGGTCGGACCGGGAATGACGTTGTTGATCTTCAAGGCCCCCAACAGAGCGGCAGCGGGTGGCGAACCGGGGATGCCCAGGACAAGAAGCGGAATCAAAGCGCCACCAATCGCCGCGTTGTTTGCGGCCTCGGCGCTGATCAGACCGTCTTTGGAGCCCTGGCCGAACTTATGGCCTTCTTTCGACGCGGCTTTGCCAACACCGTAAGACACCCAGCCCGCGACGTCCTCGCCAACCCCGGGCAACGCCCCGACGCCGGTTCCGATTGCACCTGAACGCAGGATGGTCGGCATACGCCGCACCACTTCCCCGATCTCCGGCGCGATGCGGCCGACCTTCGGTGCCTTACCGGCCATAATAGCGTGGCGGGCGCCCTCCATGATCTGTGGGATCGCAAAAGCGCCCATGAGGACCGGCACCACCTGGAAGCCTGATAGCAGGTAGGACCATTCGAAGACGTAGCGCTCCTCGGACAAGAGCGGATCAAGTCCGACCATCGCCATCGCCAGTCCGATCAATCCGGAAATCCAGCCCTTGATGACGAGATCCTTGGACATCAGCGTGCCCGAGAGCAAGATACCGAAGAGTGCGAGCAAAGCCTTTTCCGGTGAGGCGATGTTCTTGGAGACCGCCAGCAGGACCCAGACGAAAATCAGCAGGCAAAAGGTCCCGAACAATGTGCCGATGAAGGAGGCGGTCGTGGTGAGCCCGAGCGCTTCGCCGCCTTTGCCCTGCTTGGTCAGCGGATAGCCGTCCATCGCCGTTGCAGCAGACGCGGCTGTGCCTGGAATGTTGAGCAGAATAGAGGGATAGGACCCGCCGTAGATCGCCCCCACATAGGCGCCGATCAACGCAATCAGTGCCTGATCGAGCGGGAACTTATTTCCGAAAAAGCCGGTGAGAATGGTTACTGCAAGCGTCGCCGTAAGTCCGGGCAAGGCACCGAACACGATCCCCAGAAAAACCGAAGGAATGAGATAGAAATAGGTAACCGGGTCCAGGACCAAAGCAATCAGCGAGGTGGAAAACCCGGCAAGCTGCGTGATGACAAATTCCATTGTTACTTCCCCTGAAACAACGGCTTCACCGTCACATAGTAGTGGTATTCGATCTGTTTGAAGAACAGCCCTGTGCGGTTCGGCACGTTCTGCCGGAAGCCGAAGGCCATCGCCAGGACGAGGATCAGTGGACAGAGAACGGCGACGACCGGCGTGATACGCACAACGGTCTTGCCATCTGGATCGCGCCGCGCCCGCCAGAACATAACTGCGGTCAGGATGACGAAAGCAACGAGCGTGACCCAATCGTCATCATGCGGTTTCGCCCATTGGTCCCGACCGAAATGAACGATCGTGGCGTAGAGCGCAGGCACCGCGATCGCAATACTGCTGATCAGCATGGCCACCCGAGAACCCCCGTGGAAACCCCAGATGAGGCAGGTGATCATCAGCGCAGAACCGATGATGAAATCGACCCGCGGCACCAGACCGAAAATATAACAAACCAGAATGACGGCAATCGCCGCCAGTCGCTTGAGCTCGGCAGAATCCAGTCCAACACTCACGGCGCTCAACGCACGCCCTGCCCCACCGTCACGAATTGCGACGGCCAGAAGCACAAGGGAGAGTAAGAGAAGCGAGCCAAAGATTCCGAAGGGAACCAGCGCGGCCGAGTTATACCACTCGGCTGAGTCGACCCCGGCTGCTTTACTGTCGAGAAAAGGAATATCCGTGGTCTGGATCAGGAAAAAGATGCTGACCGCCAGGAGCACAAGCGCAGTCCAAAAGTCCCGCGTGCGGAGAACCGCTTTATCGTCCATCACTATTGCTTTCGAACGCGATCTACAGGCCGGCTCCGGGCTGCGATCCTGACCGACCTACCTGGTCGAAGCGGATCGCATTCCCGAAACCGGCCTGCATCTCAGTATCGATAAGTCGTCGGTCTAGACCGGATCATGGTTTGACGGAGCCCGCTTCGCGATTCCATCTAAACCTGATCTGATCTGATCCGGGACGGCTTATGGCTTTGGAATACCCAGTGTGGCAGGATCGACTTTCGCTGCCTTGAGATCCCAAAGAGTCCAGGCAAAGGTGCTTTCCAGCTTGGCGAAGATCGCCGAAGCTTCTGCACCGGACTGACCGGAGACGTCGTAGTTGTTGGCCTTTGCCCACTTGGCAACGACGTCGGAAGCAATCGCTTTGTCAAAAGCCTCGGTCAGCTTTGCTTTTGCGTCGTCAGAGGCAGAAGCGTGAATGGCGAAGCCGATGGCCTGCTTCAGAGGCAGGTACTTGTCCAAACCATCGTAGACGGAGAAGGCAGATGGAATGTCTTTGCCTTCAAAGGTCACAGCATCCGGCGTCAGCATCGCAAGCGGTTTCAACTGACCACCTTTGATCAGGGGAGCCTGTTCGGCAAGCGAGGTCACGACCAGCGCAACTTCACCGGCGATGGCTGCTTCCTGTCCGGGTGCGGAGCCCTTGTAGGGAACGAACTTGAACTTGCTGCCGGAACCATTCTCGATGGCCAGCAGGTTGAGGTGATGGATCGAGCCGGAACCCGAAGCGGCGGCGGGAATGGTACCCGGTGCAGCCTTGGCGGCGTCAACCAGCTCCTGCAGCGTGTTGTAAGGCGAATTGGCCGGAACCGAAATCAGGTCCGGGGAACCGCCAACTATGAAGGGATGCCAGAATTCAAACTTCTTGTCCCAACCGCCCTGTACAGCTGCAGTTACGTTGGACTCTGACAAACCGACCAGGGTGTAGCCGTCATCCGGCTGGTTCATGACGTAGATCATGCCGTTGGAGCCGGCAACACCACCGGTCTGGTTGGTGACGCTGATGCCGACCGGCAGATGCTTTTCCATCTCAGCCATGATCATGCGGTTGATTGAGTCTGTGCCCCCACCGGCGCCCCATACAACAGCGGTCGTAATATCGCGGAAGGGATATTCCTGGGCCTGAACGGCGGACCCCATTGCCATCAGGACGGCAGCAGCTGTGCCGAGTTTCAAAAATGTGCGTCTCATGTTTTCCTCCGAGTAAGCGGGTATTTTTTTGTATAATTTAATGTATGCATTGATGTATTTGTTGTCAAACGCGTTAAATATAGTTACTAACTGATGCAATGGCACAGAAGTTGTCAACGCGCGTTCGGGGGAGAAGAATCGTTGCCTTAGCGGCGAAAAAACGGCTGAACTCTGCCAAAAACAGACCCCAATCGCTTGAGACGTTTTGATGCTTTTGGCATCGCTCTATGGTCAGAAATCTCGAAGAATTCTGCCTGGAACCCGATGTCCCTCCCAGGAAGGGCAAGGCATCTCGAAAGGTCGATGGTGGCTTCCTGTTGGCGGAACATCTTGCAGATTCCACCCATCGAGCGCATCGTTGACGCTAGACTGGGTAAGAATCGATCCGGTGTCGGGAAAAGAAAAAACAAGCCGGAACGGCGCGCGTAGCAGAAGCCTGACAGGGCCGCGAAATTGGGGTGAGAATGAGTCTAGAAACAGATGTGCCGCCAAGGCTGGAGAGCGACGCGAAGGGAAAATCGAGCACCCAGGTCGCAATCGAAATCATCAAGAAGCTCATCCTGGAGAATCAGCTTCCGGCGGGTTCGAGCCATCTGGAAAGCGAGTTGGCCAAGCGCCTTGGCATGTCCCGCACGCCCATTCGTGAAGCAACCCTGATCCTGGAAGCCCAGGGCCTTCTGGAGGTCAAGCCGCGCCGGGGCGTGAAGATACTGACCCTCTCTACGGACGACATGAACGAGATCTATCAGATCCTCACCGAACTGGAGGGTCTGTCGGCAGAGCTGGCCGCGAAGAAGGAGTTGAGCGACAAGGACTTCGCAACGGCGGAGCACGCCATCGCCAACATGGATAAGGCGCTGGAGCTCGACGAGCGCGAAGCCTGGGCCATCGCCGACGAGGTCTTTCACAACGAACTCATTCGCCTGGGCGGCAACTCGCGCATTGCCGGGATTGTCGAGATGTACAACGACCAGGTCCGGCGTGTCCGGGCGTTAACGCTCTATCTGCGGCCCAGCCCCACCAAGTCGAACGACGACCATCGCAACGTCCTGCGGGCCATCCGCGCGGGCGATCCGGAACGCGCCCGTTCTCTCCACACCGCCCATCGGGTGCAGGCCGGAAAAATTCTGACGGAACTCCTGCAGAAATTCGGCTTTCATCACGTTTAAGGCAAAACGTCAGCCCTCGCGGGTTATAGAATCTCCGCGCCGAAGTTCCGCGCCGGATCGGTCTCGGGCGCAAGCTGGCCAAGCGGCGTGGCAAATTCCGAGGTCTCGCGCGCCAGAAATTCCCCTGAGCCCGGTTCAACGTGCAGCGTGTTATCGCTGACGACCACGCGGCCCCGGTTAATCACGGTCGTTGGCCAGCCGGTTATCTTCTTGCCTTCATAAGGTGTGTAGCCCGCCAGATCGTGCAGGTCCGCATAGCGTATCGTGCGCTCCAGATCCGGGTCCCAGATCGCAAGATCCGCGTCTGCGCCGATGGCGATGGTGCCCTTGCGCGGAAAGAGACCATAGAGCCGCGCGACATTGGTCGAGGTCACCTCTACAAACTTGTGGATATCGATCCGGCCTTTGCGGACGCCTTCGGAAAACAACAGCGGCATGCGCAGTTCGATCCCGGGCACACCGTTGGCGATCTTCGGGAAGGGCGGGTTTGGACCGGCACTCAGCTTCCCCTTGTCATCAAAGCTGTAGGGAGAATGATCGGAGGAAAAGACCTGGAAGGTTCCATTCTGCAGCCCGCGCCAGACCGCCTCCTGGGCCTGTTCGTCGCGTGGCGGCGGGCTGCAACAGAACTTCGCCCCTTCCATACCCTGACGATCCAGGTCTTCAACAGTGAGGAAGAGATACTGCGGGCAGGTCTCGCCGTAAATCTTGAGGCCCTGATCTTGCGCCTTGCGGATTTCGGAGGTCGCCTCTTCCGAGGAGACATGCACGATCAGTAGCGGCGTATCGACCAGCTGCGCCAGGGCGATGGCCCGATGGGTCGCTTCACTCTCCCCAAGGCGACTGTGGCTGACCGCGTGGTACTTGGGGGCGACGTTGTTTTTGTCGACCAGCTTTTCGGTCAGCCAACGGATCATCTCGTGGTTTTCCGCATGGACCATAACCAACGCCCCTTCCCGCCGCGCGGTCGAGAGCACCTCCAGCATCTGGCGGTCGTCGAGACGCAGCGCATCGTAGGTCATGTAAACCTTGAAAGAGGTGAAACCGTCCTTGATCAGCGCCGGCAGCTCCTGTCCCAGAACTTCAGGCGTCGGGTCGGAGACGATCAGGTGGTAGGCATAATCGATAACTGACTTGGGCGCGGCGCAGGCGTGATAGTCCTCGACCGTCTTGCGCAGGGAATCGCCACGATGCTGGGCTGCAAAGGGGATGACCGTTGTGTTGCCGCCAAAGGCAGCGGAGATGGTCGCACTTTCAAAATCGTCGGAGGTCATCAGGCCGGAGGAGGATTTTTGCTCAATATGGCAATGACCTTCGATCCCGCCCGGCAAAACAAGCTTCCCTGACGCGTCGATATCACGATCGGCCGGGCCGAGTTGCTTGGCAAGGGCGACGATTTCGCCGTCTTTGATACCGATGTCGCAGGTCATCTTTGAAGCGGCTGTCACCGCCGTGCCGCCGCGCACCACCAGATCGAAATCACTCATTCCCTTTTTCTCCGTCTCTCGAGTTCTTTTGAATCCGCATTAGTTCAGGTCTTGCAGGCGGGTTGTCTGGCGTTCGATCAGCTTTTCCAGCTCGGCAATGTCCGTGGCGCTCAAACTGGGTCCGGGACGCCGCAGTTTGGACTGAGCAATGATACCACGCTTCGCCAGGGTGTATTTGCGCAGAGCCAAACCTAAACCGGGCTGCTGCTCGTAGCGAACCAGTGGCAGGTAAGCGTCGAAGACGTCACGGACGCGCTCCGTCTCACCGGCAGCATGCAAGCGGCAAATCTCGATCATCATCTCGGGATAGGCAAAGCCGGTCATGGCGCCGTCCGCGCCGCGCGCCAGTTCTTCCGGCAGGAAGAGGCCGCCGTTGCCACAGAGGATCGAGATGCGCCTTGCGCCCTCGTCGCTCGCAGCGCGCAGGGCGGAGATTTTGGTCAGGCCCGGCCAGTCCTCGTGCTTCAGGCACACGCAGTTCGGCAGCTCCTCGACGATCTTCAGGATCACGGAGACCGGCACGAAGACATTGGTGACCAGAGGAAAATCCTGCAGCACGAAGGGCGTCATCTCACCGACCGTCTCGGACACCATGCGATAGTAGTTTACGATCTGCTCGTCCGACTTCAGGCTGGAGGGCGGTGCAATCATGACGCCGCTGGCGCCGTCACCCATCGCCATGTCGCTGAGCGCACCCATCTGGGCGAACCCGGCGGCGGAAACGCCGACGATGACCGGGACCCGCCCTTCGACCCGTGCCAGCACCCTCTGCACAAAGGCTTGAGATTCCTCCAGGGTCAGCTTCGGCGCCTCGCCCATCATCCCAAGCACAGTCAGACCGTCCGCGCCCTTCTCCAGAAAGAAGTCGACCATGCGGTCGGTGCTCTCCATATCCAACACCCCATCCGCCGTGAAGGGCGTCGGTGCGATCACGTAGACACCCCGTGCCGCTTCCGTGAACTCCGCCTTCGTAGAGTCTGGCATCATCCTTGTTCCTCTCCTTGTCCGGTACGGTGAGACCAACCCAAGGCAATCTGACCCAGCGCCATCGCGGCTGCGGCCTGTGAGGGTTCGACCACCGGCAACCCGGTTTCTTTTTTTAATGTGTCCCTATAACGCGCCATACCAGCACATCCCATGATCAGAACGTTAGCTCCATGAGTCTCCCGCAGCGTCCGCCCGACATCGACCATCCGGGTCAGCGTGCGTGTCTCGTCGGAGAGCTCGGCCACGCCAAGACCAAGCGGCAGGTCGCCCGCCAGTCGGTCCATCACGCCCATGGCGCCGAAGTATCGCATGTGTCGTGGCACCGAGGGTGCCAGGATCGAGATAACGCCGAAACGCTGACCAAGGCTCATAGCCGTCAGAACCGCAGATTCAGCGATGCCCAGAACCGGTTTGCGGGTAGCATCGCGCAAGGCATGGAGGCCTGGGTCACCAAAGCAGGCGACCACAAAGCCAGCGGCGCTATTTTCCAAAGCAAGGCAATGGGCCAACAAAGGCGCAATGACGCCGTCTGCGTCCCGCTGGCTTTCGATACCCGGAGGTCCTTCAGCGAGCGTACGGCAGACGATAGGCAGTGACGTGTTTTGGCGCAGAGGCTCCATCGCCGCATCAATGCCCTCGGTCACCTTGGTCGAGGAGTTAGGATTGATTACGTAGAGCGTCTGCTCCGATGCGTTATTCATTCAACTCTTCCCCTGCCTTGACTGCGCCGCGCCGAAAAAATCATCGGGCATGCCGAGTAAGTCCTCGGCATCGTTGCGCAGAATCATGCGCTCACATTCCAGCTGTGCGGCCTCCAGGACCGCCGTCTCATCGACCTTCACGGCCCGCCGGTCTTCCAGAACGACCTCGCCATTGACGATCACTGTATGGACATCATTGCCGTTGGCAAAGCAGACCGCACGATAAGCCGGCATATTAAGCGGGTAAAGATGTGGGCGAGCGAGGTCGAGAAGCAGGAGGTCCGCTTTCTTGCCGGGTTCCAGTGAGCCGATGTCCTTTTCCATACCCAGCGCACGGGCTGCATCGATAGTCGCCATCGCCAGAACTTGACCCGGCGGCAGAACATCCGGGTCGCGAAAGTGCGCGCGGTGATAATGCATACACTGCTGCATATGCCGGAACATATCGGAGGACCTGTCCGGGGCTGTCGCGTCCGAACCCAGCGCAACGGTCACGCCCGCCTCCATCAGTTCGGTCGCGGGACAGCGGCCCATGACCGAGGCAATGGCACTGGGGTTATGAGCGATCCTGGTGTCGGTCTCCGCACAAAGCGCGATTTCCGCTTCGCTGATATCGATGCAATGGCTGAGCAGCGCATCGGGACCGAGAATGCCCATCTGCTGCGCACGCTCGATCGACCCGCGCCAGTGACCGTCCTGGGTGAAGATCGTACCGGTATCCCGTGACAACTGCCGGACCCGGCGGGTCTGTTCCATGGCCTCATCCATCAGCGCCGGGCCGAGTTCGTCGACGTGCTCGTTACGCAGCACTGGAGTTAGCAGAGCTACGGACATGCGCCCGTCATGGGTCCTGTGCCAGTTCTTCACCACCTGGGCAGAGGTCGCCAACTGGGTGTCGAAATCGATTTGCTTGTCACACCGGGTGTCGCCCTCCCAGTCCGCATAGCTGCGTGGATGGGGAGGACGTGTGGGGCCGATGGCCAGAATGCCGCGGACGCCGACAGAGAGCACCCCCTCGCAATGTGCCGCAGCGTGAACGGGATCGTCCGAGCGCATGATGGTATCGCCGCCACCCAACAAAGAAACGCCGCAGGTCACGCCGAAGCGCAGTCGCTCCAAAGCCGCCAGTTCAGCTTCCGCACGCCAGAATTCCGGTGTCGAGCCCGTGGTATAGACCCGCCCGCAGAGTTCTTCCCACGCGCCGAGCTTGTTTGCGCCCATGGACTTGATCAATCCATGACCGGCATGGGCATGTACATCGATCAGGCCCGGCAGGACCAGCTTGCGTGCGGCATCGATTTTCCGTGGCGCGTCATGGGTCGCCAGAATCTCATTCGTCGGCCCGACAGCAATCACACGATCACCCGTGATCGCGACCGCGCCGTCGTCGATGATGCGCCGGGCTGGATCCATGGGGATCACGACACCGCCGTGAACGATCAGATCAGCCATCGCCTTTTCCTCCGAAGCCGGGCAAGCGCCGCACGTCCAGTACACCGTCGCGACGCATCCGCCAATCCGGGTGCTGTCCCGCGAGCGCCACCCTGCGCAGATGATTGTAAACGAAAAGCCAGGGCGGATCGTCCCGCAACTGACGATGGCAGTCCTGGAAAATCTTTTCGCGCGCCCGGGCATCGCCCGTAACCCGCGCAAGGTCGATCAAGGCTTCGACCTCCGAGTTGGCGTATCCCAGCCACCAGGAGCCCTGAACCCGGGAATCAATCTTTTCGCAAAGCACCCGGAAAGTGCTCAGAGGACTGGAATCGAAAACGCACATATCGGCGATCTCACTGCGGCGAACCCTATGGGCGTAGGCCTCCCGGTCCTCGTGAATGCGGACGTTCAAGGTCACACCATAGGCGGCGAGCTGATCCGCAACAGCGGCTGTCAGTGCCTGGGCTTCGTTCGGCAGACTGGTTGGGCAGTCGACATCCAGCGTCAAGCCTTCTCCGACGCCGGCGGCATGCAACAGCTTCTGCGCTTCGTCAGGGCGCGGCGCTTTTTGATCCTCAGGCAGATACCCCATGTGCGCCGGACTCAGAAAGCCCTGTAGTGGCGCTCCCGCATCTGCGAGCACATCCGCAACTAAAGCCTCGCGGTCCAACGCGAGATTCAACGCGCGCCGGATGCGGCCATCGCGCAGCGGGCCTTTCGCCGAATTGAAGAGGTAGATGATGGTGGTTGGTGAGAGATAGGTCTGTGCTGTCCTTTCCTTCGGGACGGCATCGAAGGCCAGAGCGTTAGCCACCTCGGCCTCACCCCGCTCCAGAGCCGAGAGACGGTCTCCGGCATCAACGACCTTCCGCCACTCGATGCCCTCATGCGCGGGCAAACCATCGAAATGATGGGCATTGGCACGTGCCCGCACGTGATCCTCGTCCGCGCTCTCGAAGATGTAAGGCCCGGTGCCGCAAGGATGCGCCATGGGATCCTCCAGAACCGATGGAGCCACGATGTAGCCGTATACCAGCAGGTCGAGCAGATCGGCCATCGGTTCGACCAGTTGAATGCGCACAGACCCCGGTGTCGGTGCCTCGAAAATCGCGCCGGTCAGATATTGCGAATAAACACCGGGCGCGCCGAGTGTCACGCCCATGTCTGGCCGCGCCATACGTTTCAACGAGGCAATCACAGCCTCTGCGTCGAACGACGTGCCATCATGAAAACACACGTCACTGCGCAGGTGGAAAAGCCACGTCCGGCAATCCTCCGACACTTCCCAAGAGCTCGCCAGCGCAGGGGCGAAACCCTCCGCTTCGCCGCGCCGCACCAGCGCATCGTAGAGCGCTTCCAAGACCGTCAGCGTATCGTTGACGTCCGTGCAATTGTGCGGGTCATCCATCTGCAAACGTGCCTGGACAATTCTCGTATAGACCATCAGGTCTCTCCATCCAGGAGATGACAGGCGACCTGGTGGCCGCTTGCGGCTTCCTTCAAAACAGGCCGTTCGCGGCTGCAGCGCTCAAAGGCGAAGGGGCATCGGGTCCGGAAACAACAGCCGCTCGGCAGATCGAAGGCGTTGGGCACCTCACCGGTCAGCTCGATCTCTTCCTCGGCTTCAGGGTCAGGATCGATGGCGGGCGCCGCCGACAACAACGCCCGGGTATAGGGATGCAGCGGTTCTTCAAAGAGCTTATCCCGGGGCGCGGTCTCGACCATGAATCCAAGATACATCACGCCGATCCGGTCGCTGATATGGCGCACGACCGAAAGATCATGGGTGATGAAAAGATAGGACAGGCCGAACTCATCGCGCAGATCCATCATCAGATTCAGGATCTGGGCCTGGATCGAAACGTCGAGGGCGGAGACCGGTTCGTCGGCGATGACCAGTTGAGGGTCGACGGATAGCGCCCGCGCAATGCCGATGCGTTGTCTTTGTCCGCCGGAGAACTGGTGCGGATAACGGTCGGCGTGCTCCGGACGCAATCCGACACGCGCGAGCAGTTCCATCGCCCGCTTCTCGATGGTCTTATCACCCGGCTCCGCGTGTTGGATCATGGGTTCCATGACGATGTCGCGCACCCGCTGGCGTGGATTGAGCGAGGCAAAAGGATCCTGAAAGATCATCTGGACCTTGCGGCGGACCGGCAGCATTTTGCGGTAATCGTATTGCGAAACGTCCTCGCCATCGACCCGGATCGCGCCGCCGGTTGGACGGTAGATGCGGGCGATGGTCTTGGCCACAGTGGACTTGCCGCAGCCACTCTCGCCGACCAGCCCCAGAACTTCGCCACGCTGTATCTCGAAGCTGACCCCATTTACCGCATGAACAATCCGCCGCGCCATGGTCGGCACGCCATTCTCGAAGCGCAACCGGTCAAGAGGCCCACCGCTGACATCAAAGCGCTGCTCGAGGTTTTCGACCTCCAGAAATGCAGTCATGGCGCAAGCTCCTGTTCCAGCGGAAAGTGACAGGCGACGGAGCGGCCTGCGTCAAGCGCATGCTGCTCCGGCTCTTCCTCTGCGCAGCGGGCCTGTGCAAAAGGACAACGCTCGCGGAAGTTACAGCCCTGGGGCAAATTGCGCACATCGGGTACGGTGCCCGGGATTTGCGTCAAACGATCCTGACGGTCGTGCAACTTCGGGATCGAACCCAGAAGCCCTTGCGTGTAGGGATGAGCCGGTTTGCTGATCAGATCCTGCTTCGGCCCCTTCTCAACGATCTTACCGCAGTAGAGCACCACGATCTCGTCCGCCATTTGGGAGACCACCGCCAGATCGTGGGTGATCAGGATCATGGAGGCTTCACGCTCCCGCACCTGCTGTTTCATCAGCTTGAGGATCTGCGACTGGATCGTCACGTCCAGCGCGGTGGTCGGCTCGTCGGCGATGATCAGCTGCGGCCCGGCGATCATCGCGATGGCGATCACGACCCGCTGGCGCATACCGCCAGAGAATTGGTGCGGATAGTTGTTCAGGCGTTTTTCGGCTTCAGAGATGCCAACATCGCTCAGCATCTCGATACAACGCGCCCGCCGCGCCTTGCCATCGAGATCACTATGAAGTCGCAGCATCTCATCGATCTGCTCACCGACGGTCTGCAAGGGGTTCAGCGAGGTCATAGGGTCCTGAAAGACCATGGCAATCTCCTTGCCCCGGATCTTCTGCAGTTCCTTCTCAGACTTGCGGCGCAGGTCCACACCACCAAAAAGGATCTCGCCGTCGTCAACCTTGCCCGGAGGATCTATCAAACCAAGGATCGAGAAACCGATGACCGACTTACCGCCGCCGCTCTCGCCCACCAGACCAAGGATTTCGCCGCGACCGACAGAGAAGCTGACACCGTCCACGGCATTCACGACACCGGCAAAGGTGTAGAAGCGGGTCTTGAGGTCTCGCACCTCCAGCAGAGCTTGCTTCTGGACGCTCATTTCAACCTCGGATTCAGTTCATCGCGCAGGAAGTCACCGAAGAGATTGATGCCGAAAACCAGCATCATGATCGCCAGTCCGGGAAAGGCCGAGGTCCACCAGAGACCGCTGAAGAGCACATCGAAACCGTTCTTCACCAGCAGTCCCAGCGAGGGTTGGGTGATGGGTACACCAACCCCTAGAAAGCTCAACGAAGCCTCGATGAGAACAAAAGTTCCCACCTGAATGGTCGCGATCACAATCAGCGGTGTGAGCACGTTGGGCAGAACGTGCTTCAGGATGATCTTGCGGTCGGGCAGTCCGGCGACGCGAGCGGCCTGGACGTATTCTTTCTCGATCTCACTCAGGGTCGAACCGCGCACCGTACGGGCGTAAACCACCCAGCCAACCGCGGTCAGGGCGATCAGCACCTTATCGATCCCGGTGCCGACCGCCGACATCAGAAAAAGGGCAATCAGAATGGAAGGAAACGACAGCTGAATGTCGGCAATCCGCATGATAAAAGAATCAATAACTCCACGATAGAAGCCGGCGAGCAGGCCAAGTACCGTGCCGATCAGGCAGGAGCAGAGCATGGCCGTAACGCCGATCATCACTGAGATGCGGGCACCGTACACGACGCTTGCCAGAATATCCCGGCCCTGGCCGTCCGTGCCCAGCAAATAGCGCGGATCGCCACCCTCCAGCCAGGCCGGCGGCTTGAAAGAATCCAGCAATTCAAGCGAGGCGATATCATGTGGATTCTGCGCTACCAGCCAGGGCCCGAAGGCGACATAGATTGCAAACACCAGCATCAGCGCGCTGCCGATAATCGCCGAGGCGCTGCGCCGGTAGTTGAAGAAGAATTCGGATTTCAGAAAGCCCTGCATGACGTTCCTCATTTCAACGTGATGCGGGGATCGATCAGCGTGTAGAGCAGATCGACAAGGAAGTTGATAACGACGAAGATCAGGGCAACGAGCATCAGATAGACGACGATCACCGGCCGGTCCGCGCGATAGATGGAATCAATCAGCAGCTTGCCCATGCCTGGCCAGGAGAAAATCGTCTCGGTAATGGTGGCGAAGGCAATGAGATCGCCTATTTGCAGGCCGAAGATCGTCACCACGGGGATCAGGGAATTCTTCAGGCCATGCCGGAAGAGCACGTCGCGCGGCGCGACGCCTTTTGCACGGGCGAACTTCATGTAGTCCTGCCGCCCGACCTCCATCATGCCGGCGCGGGTGATGCGCAGCAGGATCGCCATGGTGCCCAGGGAAAGAGTAACGGCAGGCAGAATGATGTGGGTCCAGCCGTCCGCCGTCAGCAGGCTGACCCGCATGCCGAAAACCTCGACCGTATCGCCGCGCCCCGACGAGGGGAACCAGCCCCACTGCACAGCAAGCAGATAGATCAGCATCATGCCGACCCAGAAACCCGGAAGGGAAATGCCAAAGAGCGAGCCGGCCATAATGGTTTTGCTGATCCGGCTGCCGGGGTGCGCACCGGCATAGACACCGAGCGGAATTGAGATGACGACGGCAAGCGCCATGGCGACCAGCACCATCTCAAGGGTAGCAGGCATACGCTGCAGGATCAGATCCAGTGCGGGTTGGCGAAAGACGTAGGAGCGACCGAAATCGCCCTCGAAGATGCTGGTCAGGAACTTGACGTACTGGACGAAAAGCGACTGATCGAGCCCGAGAATCCGGCGGGCCTGCGCGATCTCGGCATCGGTGGCGTCAATCGGAACCACCATGAAAACCGGGTCGCCCGTGAAACTCATCATCATAAAGACGATGAGCGAGACAACCCAGAGCACCACGGTCATCTGGATCAGCCGTTTGGTCAGATAACCGAGCATCTGCACGCCACAATATCAGGGACAAAAGTATTCGAGAAAATCGGCCCGGCGCTGAAGAAAACGCCGGGCCAAGTTGCGGTCATGACGCGGTTATTCGACGTCCATTTCATAAGCCCAGAGGAACTTGTCCACCCGCGGCTCAAGCGTGATGCCTTTGCGCACAGCGTAGATATCCTGCTCGTAGTGGACCGGAACCATTGGGATATCCTTCATCAGGATCTTGGTGGCCTCCTGAAGGTAGCCATCCCGCTCCTCGATCTTGGAGGTGCTGTCCGCCTTGTCGACCAGGGCATCGACTTGCGGGTTGGAGTAGCTGCCGCGGTTAACCTGACCGTAACCTTCCTTTTTATCCCGTGTATAGAAGAGCGCACCGTACATGGAACCGGCATCGCCAGAAGGCACGTCCCAGCCACTCATGATGAAGCTGGATTTCTCCGTGGGGACGCGGATGTAACCCCAGAAATTCGACTTCGGCATGATGTTGAGCTGTAGGTCGATCTTGACCTTGGCCAACATAGACGCCAGCGCCTGGGCAATCTGGGCATCGTTGACGTAACGGTTGTTGGTCGCATCCAGCGTCATGGTGAAGCCGTCTGCGTAACCGGCCTCTTTCATCAGCTCCAGGCCTTTTTCCACGTCATGGGGATACATCTCGCGGAAGTTCATGCCCTCGACATAGCCGATGTGGGAGGACGGCACATACTGAGTGCTTGGGGTGGCAAGGCCGTTCATGACGATCTTGTTGATCGCGTCGACATCGATTGCCCGCGCAATCGCTTCGCGGACACGCACATCAGTCATGGGATTCTTCGCCATGGAGATGGTCGGTGATTTCTCGCGGGTATCCATTGCAAGCACGACGTTCAGCAGGCTTGGCCGGGTCAGGACTTCGAAGTCCCCTTCCCGCTTGACCCGCTCCACGTCGCGCACGGCAAGATCCTGGATCACGTCGACTTCGCCGGTCAGCAGCGCCGCTGTCCGCGTTGCCGGGTTGGTCACCGGACGGAAAGTCACCGTTTGGATTCCGGCCTTCCCGGCCCAGTAGCCGTCGAAGGCTTCCAGAACCAGCTTTTCTTCCTTGATCCACTCCGTCAGCTTGTAAGGGCCGGTTCCGACGGGCTTCAGGTCCATCTGCTCGTCGCCAGTCGCCGTTGTGTATTCCCGATCCAGGATCAGGAGCTCGGCAAGATCCATCGCCAACACGGCGTAGGGTTGCGGCGTCTTGATCTCGACGGTCAGATCGTCGACGGCTTTCACTTCAGCGATGTTCGCAACCAGATCGGGCCGGATCGACTTGCGCGCATGCTCGACCGTGAAGACAACATCGTCAGCGGTCAGCGCATTGCCGTTATGGAAAGTGACGCCTTCGCGCAGCTTGAAGCGCCAAGTGGTGTCGTCCAGAACTTCCCAGCTTTCCGCGAGGCCGGGACCGAAGGAAAGATCAGCGTTACGTTTCACCAGGGGATCGTAGAGGTGGTAATACATGATGTTGGACGACAGCTCTTCGCCCGCGAGCGGGTAAAGGTGGCTCGGGTCTGCGGTCAGTCCGATCGTGACCGACTTCCCTTCGGCCAGCGCAGCGCCGGGCAGAAGCGCCGCGACAGTACAGGCAGTGGCCAGGAACCGGCGGTAGGACCGGCCTTTCAGCGATACACTCATTTTCACTCTCCCTCGTTCAATGACGGTTTTGTTTTCGGATCTGTTTATTTCAGAGCGGACTGAACCTCGATCTGATAGCCCTCAGGGTCTTCCAGCACGAAAGCCCGGATACGGAGTTGTTCGCTGGAGGAAACCGATCCCAGACTCTCGATACCCAGCGCCGCGAGATAGCTGTGCCAGGCGTCGACATCCGGAACACGAACACAGAGTTGGACCGGCTTGACGTCGTGCGCGCGATGCATCCCGCGGCTCTCGTCCACCAGACCGACATGGGCCTGTCCCTGCATCTGGTAAATTTTCGACCAGCCCTGGTCGATGGCGAGGGTGAAGCCCATGACGTCTTCATAAAAGCGCATGGCTACCGGAAGGTCGCGGTAATAGAAAAATGTGATAGCGAGCTCTAACCGCCCGCCGTCCGGACGCTCAGGATTCGCCGCGTCGTCACTCATCAGCACATGCTCCCAGAGAAAAAGCCAACGTCACATTGAATGTGATTCTGCTGGAAATGATTCAATGTATACACAGTGTATGTCAAACGGATTCGTTACCTCGACCAGTAATCACACTGCATGATTGTATCAATCAGGCGGTGCGTTCCCGAGCGCTGCATGAAGGTTTCCTGGAACCACCACTCACTAAATTCCGCTAACTACGGAAGATTTTTGAGAGAATTCCATGCGTTGATTCATTCCTGCGCCCCGTGTAATGATCCGCCGCGCCCAGCGTTCGGCCCGCGTCTGTCACGACAGCGCGATTCGATCGGGTTCAAGGGGAAGGCTTGCGGAAACTCAGTAATCGAGTATACATGAAATATGCATAGCGATAATGCGACACTCCGGCAAACGGGGGAAAGGCGATGAGGGGGAAGGAAGCGCGGGAGAAGCCGCCACGGGCGAACCTGGGCGATACGGCGTATCAGCGACTGCGTCAGATGATTGTCAGCGGCGAACTTCCTGCGGGCAGCCGCGTTCTTGAGAAGGATTGCGCCGCCCGCCTCGGGATCTCACGCACACCGGTCCGCGAGGCCATCAGCCGACTGACCAGCGAGGGCCTCGTGCGCCGACCAGAAGGCGGCATGCCGACGGTCCATCTCATCTCCACAGATGAAATCGTCGAAATTCTTCACGTCCGACGGCTTCTGGAGATAGAAGCTGCCAGACAGGCCGCAGGCGCCCCCGGCAAAGACGCACTGTTAAAACTGCGCACGGTCTTCGAAGCTTTTTTATCGGGAGAGCGCCCCAGCGCCGGAGATCATCTCGCCGCCGATGACGCGCTGCATGAACGTATCGCAGCCATGTCCGGCTCGCGGCTGCTTGAGAGCCTGATCTCGGACATGCGCCTGAAAACACGCATCTTCGACAAGGGCAGTATTCCGGAACGCTTTGAGCCGGGATGCAAAGAGCATATCGCTATTATTGACGGCATTGTCTCCGGTGACCCGGAGCGTGCGCAAGCTGCCATGAAGACCCATATGGATAATGTTCGCGACAGCATCCTGAACCATTTGACCAGACTGTTTTAGACACAGCCTTCGGTCGGGCCCTCACCACGTCATTTGCGGCCAGATCAGGAATAACGTGCCGCTGATCGCTGGCGCGCCTTTTCGGCCTCGAGGGCACGGTTCCGCGGTGGTTGCGAAGTTTCGAGAGACGCAACAAGCTCCTGCACCGCAGCAGAAACCTGTGTAACCGCGCGGTTAAAGGCTTCCTCATTCCGCTTCGAAGGTTTGGTCGAGCCACTCAGTTTGCGCACAAACTGAAGGGCGGCGTCGCGCATTTCCTCATTCGTTGCCGGTGGATCGAAGTTAAAGAGCGTACGAATGTTCCTGCACATAGGTTTGTTCCAGGTCTTATTGGTTGATTAAGCAAGTTTAGCAGCTTGCAGGGCGTTTCTTGTACAGAAACCGGAATATACCCCGATCTCCAGCATCCAAATTGAACCTTTACCCGCAGCGTCGCGACCTATTTGGAGCACCTGCGGCGTAGCGGGGCTGAGTGACCACAATTTGTGAAACTTGGAGAGATATCATGGGCCCCAGACAAATCGAGATTATCCGCAGTACCTGGCGAAAGATTGCGCCGCATGGCGATGATGCCGCCAGGCTCTTTTACAAGCGCTTGTTTGAGATCGACCCGAGCGTCAAACCGCTCTTTGCCGGCACGGACATGTCGGGGCAACGTAAAAAGCTGATGCAAACGCTGGGTAGCGCCGTTGTGGGCTTGCAGGATCTCGATGCACTGGTGCCGATCATTCAGGATATGGGGCGTCGTCACGCGACCTACGGCGTCAAGGACGCACATTACGATTCGGTTGGCGAAGCGCTGTTGTGGACCTTGAAGCAAGGCCTCGGTGAGGACTGGAATGACGAGACGCAGGAAGCCTGGACACGGATCTATCGCTTGCTCGCAGATACGATGCGGACAGCCTCGAATGAAGCTCTAGCATCATAGGCCTCTTACGCGCTCACCCCGAAGCCTCGGTTTGCCCCGCTTGACGCGCAGACTGAGGCTTCGGGTCCTCAAGTGCACGGTAACAGAACAACGGCTTCTCAGCCGTCAAAGTCCTTGTTTGCGAATTCTGTGATCTCTTTGAACCCTTTCAAAGGCGCGCCCGACTGACGGAAAACGCCCTCGAAAGGGTCCCCTATTCGTCGCTTCCGCCGCCGGAAGTGGCCAGTTATGGAGATCGATATGTCGAAACTCTTAAAGACTACTCTGCTTGCCCTCACCGCAAGCCTTGCCGTTAGCACCGCCGCCCAGGCGAGCAACTACGGCGGGATCAAGGATTTCTCCTTCAGCATTCAAGACTCGCCTTTGGGAGATCCGCTTACCTTCGTTTACGTTCCCAAGAATGGAAAATACAGGTTTACCGAAATTGGCGGTAGCCCTGTGCAACTGCGCATCAAAGGCAAAAAATATCGGCGCGCCCACATCACCCGTTACTCAATTTATCTCGGGCACCCGCACAACGGAGGCAAAAAAATTCTCTCGCATGGCTTCATGGAGGGCAGCTGGAAAAAGATCGACAAAAGAATCTCCTTCAATGACCGGAAGCTTCTCAAAGCTTATGAAGCAAAGGGCCTAGAATACTGTCGGCAGCACGGTAATCCGAACAACAGAGTGATGAAGGACATGGACATAATGTTCACCGGCTGGATGGCTTCGAAAGGCAAGAACCACAGCCAAAGACCCAAAACCGCGTCCACCCATAAGGCAACCCGATACGCTACGTCGAGGATCGTATGCATGCCCGAGCCCTTCGTTGTCAATGACGTGAAGCTCTCGATCAAGCGCAACGGCTCGATGACCTCCTGTCCGGCAAACATCACTCTCAGGGCTCAATTCAAAACGAACAAAGCCGGCAAGTTCAAATTCAGGCTCTTTCGCGGCGACGGCGCTTTCCGGGATGTCGAAATGACGGCGAGCAGTTCAGGCCGCGCTACCTACACGCAAAAGTACACCTTCAACAAAACGACACATCGTAAGTATTATGCCGCCGTCATAGGTGGTACTCAGGCCTCCTCGCAATGGACGCCGATGAGTGTCAATTGCTCCCAGCCGGTTGGCGGCGGCTCCTTTAGCACCGGCCCTGGCCCCAGCCTCGAATAAGCGGAGGTCCATTCTTCGGTGGAACGCGCCGGCGCCCCGGGGCACCGGCGTATTCTCTCGAAACATCTGCGGGGAGGAGTGACATAAGATCACTCCCTCTCTGATCTTCATTGTTTTTTTGAAAAAATTTTTTCCCGTTCTCTTTGAACTCTCTCGATCGCGCATCCGACTACACGAAAACGCCCCCCGAACGGGTCCCCTGAACGCTGCCCCGCGCAGTCATCAATGGAGATCAACAGTGTCCATAGCCTTAAGGACCGCTCTACTTGCCCTCACCGCCAGCGTTGTAATCAGCGGCACCGCCCAGGCAGGTAACCATGGCGGGATCAAGAATTTCTCCTTCACCGCACAAGACTCAGTCCTCGGAAATCCCCTCACCTTCGTTTTCGTGCCAAGGAAAGGCAAATACCATTTCGACAGGATTGACGGCGGCCCAATCAAACTGCGTCTTAAAGGAGAGAAGATCCGTCGCGCACGCATCACCAGTTACGAGATTTACATCAGGAAGCCACTCGCAGGCGGTAAGCCAAGCGCAGGCGGCAAATTGCTCGCCTCGAACGGCTCCCAGGAGGGCAGCTGGAAAAAACTCGACAGGAGACTCTCCGTCGGCAGCCGACAAACCCTCAAAGACTACGAAGCCGAAGCCCTGAAACTCTGCCGACAGCATGGAGCGCCAAACGAGAGAGTAGTGAAAAGTTTGGGTGTCAGATTCTACGGTGTTATGTCTTCGAAGGGCAAAAACTACAATGTAAGTCTCGATTCGCCAGCCACCCGAGGCGGGCAGGTGGAAGCCCGAGCAAAGGTCGTATGCATGCCCGAGCCTTTCAATGTTAAGGACGTGAAGCTCTCAATCAAACGCAATGGCTCGATGACCTCCTGCCCGGCACAGATCACCCTGAGGGCGCAGTTCAAAGCTAACAAAGCCGGCAAATTCACTTTCAGGCTCTTTCGCGGCGACGGCGCTTTTCGGGACATTGACATGACGGCCAACAGCTCCGGCCATGCGACCTACACACGCAAGTACAGCTTCAACAAGACAACACATCGGAAGTACCTTGCTGCGGTTAAAGGCGGGGCCCAAGCCTCGTCGCAATGGACACCGATGAGTGTCAACTGCTCTCAACCGGTCGGCGGCGGCGCATTGACCACCGCTCCCCGCCCTAACCTCGACTGACTGAAACTACGTCCTTCTATGGATCACGCCGGTACCGGGAAGTACCGGCGTTTCCTTTTAAAATATCGCTTGAGAAGAGTGACATAGTCACTGAGAGGGACGTGTCAGCGCGCTAAAAGAGTCGCATCTCAACCCGGTCCAGGTCGTAAGCCGGATCATCACGTTGGATGTTTGAAATGAGAAACCTGACCTTTTGCCTGCTCGCAGTTACCATGCTCGCATTGCCTTCGCCCGCCAGCGCAGCGCCCGAGCCACAAGACCCGAAACGACAGACACCCTGGCAGCTCTATCTTGACTCGCCGGAAGCCTACGCCATGAAGATAGCGAAAGGTGATCAGGTTCTCTTCGTCGACGTTCGCGAACCTATCGAGATCATGTTCACCGGCTTTACCGATGTGGTTGACGTCAACATCCCCTTCATGATCGCCAACCGAAGTAAATGGCACCCGACAAAGCCGAACTTCGCCATGGAGAAAAATCCGGACTTCGAAACCGAGATCGCTCAGGCACTTAAGGCGCGAGGCCTGACGAAGAACACGCCCGTTATTCTCATGTGCCGTTCCGGCGGTGCACGCGGCGCCCCTTCGGCCTTGGCGCTACAGGGCAAGGGCTACGCCAAGGTTTACCTTGTCGTCGACGGCTTTGAGGGCGGCAGCATAAAGGCGGGCGAACAGAAGAATTGGCGGCTTAAAGACGGATGGAAGAATGCCGGCCTTCCCTGGAGTTACAAGCTCAACAAAGAAAAAATGTACTTCGCCGAATGACAGGCCCCACATCGCGGCAAGGCCCTGCGCAAGACCAGCGCGGCGATGACATCGAGCAGACGCAACTCAAACTAAACCCTGTAGACTTAAATCAAGCAAAGGAATACCCGAATGAAACGATTGCTCTCGGTTCTCGCACTGCTGTCGGCAACCGCCATCGGCATCAGCGCCGCCACAGCCTCGGACGACAAGTCAGAACTCTTCGTCGTGGTGACCTCGTCCGACCCGCAGACCCAGGGCATGGCCATGGTGCTATCGATGCAGGCCGTTCAACAAGGTGCCGGCGTCCAGATGCTGTTGTGCGGTCCGGGTGGTGATGTTGCTCTCAAGAGCGCACCGCAAACGGCCTTAAAGCCGCGTAACGTCACACCCCAGGGCATGCTTACGAAACTCATGAGCATGGGTGTAAAACCAAACGTCTGCGCTCTCTATCTGCCCAATAACGGGAAGTCTCCCACGGATCTGATCGAGGGTGTTGGCGTCGCCAAGCCACCGGCAATCGCGGCAGCCCTTCTGACTGACGACACGAAACTCTTCACGTTCTAGAGCTGGCCCAAGTCAGGCGCGCGTTGAAAGCAAAAGCCCTGAACAACGGGCGCCTGACCCTGTTCTGCGACCTGTCCGATGATGATATCAAAAAGACCTTCGCTGGCCTGCTCGGTGCCGCTCAGCCCGGTTTGATTCGCCGACGCCCAGACGCAGTTAACCAATGAGGCTCGGGAGTGTTCCATCAGTACTTCAATCGCACATCGTTGAGATTTTCAATCACGTATTCGTAGTTGTCGAGGATCCATAGCAACGACTCAACCTTGGTGCGGTCCCCGTGCAGATTTCGTGTAAACCTGCCATAGGAGTTCCCGTCTTTGTCACGAATCTCGGGCGAGTCGAAAGAGTGCTTATGCCACGGACTTAACGGCTTGTATTGCGAGCCGTAAATGCCGGTCTTGCTCCAGATGGTCGCCTCGTCAAATTCCGATCCATGGGGTCCGAGCTTGTTCCAGATTGACGACGGCTCGAAACGAGAACAGTTCAAGCAGCCTAAAAACTGCTGTTGCTTATCGCCGCCATACAAGAGGTATTCGGGTTCCTGGGCAAAGGCAGACCCCGCAGCAGCAACGAAAAGACAAGCTGTCCTGGCCAGCTTTATCCCAACCAGGAAATCCCGGCGAATCAGGTCTCTCACGGGCATAGGTTCAGGACTCTCACTCCCGCTGCAGATTAGGAAAGCTGTTCGTTCTCGAGCGTAAGTCGGTGAAAGCGGGCGCAGGGTTCAAAAAAATCGCTCGCTGCGAAAGCCGAACCAAAAATTCGCGCCTAAGTAGATTCCCGAATTGGAAGCAGGCAAATTTCCTGCCATTTATTGTCCATCGGAGCCGCGCCTGCCCATTGGCCACTTTAAGCGGTCGCCGTCCAGTTTCAGACATTCCGCACCAAAGACCTCTGACCAGGGACCTGAGAGCGATGGATATTGAAAGAGACGAAGTTTTTTTGACTCGGTTTGTTGCTAAGCAACTCAAACTGCAGCGCGAACGTAACAATATCACGCAGGACAAACTGGCGCGCCTTCTGGGCGTAAATATCCTTGTGATCCAAAACGCGGAAACAGGCGTAGAGAGAATTACGGCCAGAAGTCTTTATGAAGCGTGTCAGGTTTTCGGAGTTTCGTTGCGCAGCTTCTTCAGTGGTTACGGGGAAGCGCTGGAAGCAGAGCGATCTTTCCAATCACCAGCACCTTTGCCGGAAGAGCAAAGAGTTGCGTGAGAGCAAACCCGGCGGAGGTTAATGGCTGGAGTATGACCGGTTTTCCCTAAAACCAATGCAAAACCAACGTGTTTCAGAAGAACACGGACATAACTCAGAGGAAGCCATGTCGGAGACCATTCAAGAGGCGATAAACGAGCACGTATCACGCAAGATCCACAAGCGCCGCATCGAACTTGGGATGACCCAAAAGAAAGTCGCGGAAGCGCTGGGTGTGTCCTTCCAGCAGTTTCAGAAGTATGAGAACGCCAGGAACCGTCTCTCAGCCGGGCGCCTCTATCAGCTTGCCGATATTATGGATACGTCGGTCGCATACTTCTTCGAAGACTATGAGAAGCAGAGCCCGGAAACAGCTGAGCAGCCCACCAAGGCGGTGGACACCCTGGCATCCGCGCGCCTGGTGCGTCAGTTTGATTCGATCTCCTCACCGGCCATAAAGCAGAGCGTTCTTGGCGTGATCCGGGCGCTGGAACCGCGGTAACAACGCGCCAGCTTCAATCCTTCAGGATGACGGCTCGCGTCTCCACTGTTTCACAATGCGCCATAAGGGCGTTTGCGAAATCAGCATAAGCAGGAAAGCAGTCAAAAGAATCAGCGATATGGGATTTGAGAGAAAATCCCATAGGAAGGTTCCGATATCGCCGCGCGCCCCGATCATCGCGCGGCGATAGTTGGCGTCCATCATAGGGCCGAGGATCACACCCAGAATAATCGGCCCCACCTGGAAACCGTAGGTCTTCAGAAAATACCCAATGACCCCGAAAAGCAGCATCCAGTAGATATCGACCGGATTGTTCTGGATCGCATAAGCGCCGACCGAGGAGAGAATGATAATCAGGGGAATGAGGATCGCCTTAGGACACTCGACAATTTTGGTGAAGACCTTGATCCCGGTCAGACCGAAGATCAGTAGAAAAATATTGGCGAGTGTCAGATTGCCGACAATGAACCAGAAGAGATGAGGCGTCTCGGCGATCATCAGCGGTCCCGGTTTCAGCCCATGAATATAAAGCGCGCCGATGATCACCGCGGTGACCGCGTCTCCCGGAATCCCGAGTGTCAGCATTGGAATGAAGGCGCCACCGACGGCTGAATTGTTAGCCGCCTCGGGCGCGATCAGGCCTTCCTTCGCTCCCTCGCCAAAGGGCACTTCGGGCTTTTTGGTCGCGCGCTTTGCATCGTCGTAAGCCAGAAGCGCCGCGATGTCACCGCCAGTACCCGGCAAGGCGCCAATGATTGTGCCGATACCCGACGCCCGCATGGCAAGCCAGAAGTAACGTTTCACATCCGAGAGCTTCGGGATGATCCGGTCTACCTTCTGCTTCACCACCGGCAGGTCCAGCTTATGGAGTTGAACAAAAGCCTCGGCAACGCCGAAAAAGCCGATCATGGCGACGACGTAGGGAATGCCGCCCATCAGCGTGATGGTCCCAAAGGTAAAGCGCCCTTCCGCCGTCATGGGGTCGAGCCCGACCATGCCGATCAGAACACCCAGCGCACCGGCAAAGGCCCCCTTGGCAAAAGACTCCCCCGAGAGTGTGCCGACCAGAAGAATACCGATCATCCCCAGCAGCAGGTAATCGCGGGATGTAAACATGATCGCGATCTTGGAGATCATCGGCGCAAAGAAAGCCAGCGCCAGGATACCCACAAACCCGCCGATCACCGACATCACCGTCGTCAGACCAATCGCCGTGCCCGCTTCGCCCCGCTTGGCCATAGGATAGCCCTCGATGGCGGTTGCGATCGCGCTGGGTGCGCCGGGAATGTTCAGCAGGATGGCGGTGCGCGACCCGCCGTAGACACCGCCGATGAACACGCCCGATATAAGCGCCAACGCCTCATTCACCTCCCACTTGAAAGTAAAGGAAATCAGGATCGAGGCGGCCATGGTCACGGATAGTCCAGGGATCGCACCGACGTAGATGCCCGCCAGTGTGCCCGCAGCCGTCAGCAACAAGAGACTGGGATCCAGCCAGGACAGCAGAAGGTAGCCGATAAATTCCATTTCAGAAGACCCACTGCATCAGTTCGCCCCTGGGCAGCACCACCTGAAAGGCAACCCGAAAAACGAGATAGATCAGTCCGAGCGCGAGCAGGCTGATCCCGGCCGTCACCAGCAGGCTGCGCCGCCAGAGAAACGCGATTGATGCAAAAAGGAAGAGGCCTGACGCGACCAGAAAACCCAGCAGCGGCATGAGTGCGACATAGGCCAGCACCAGGCCGAGCATGACCACATGACGGCTTGGCGTCACCTTCTGCAAGAACGCTCGCGCTCCATCGTGAGCCGCCGGACGCTTGACGACCTTTCCCAGAACAGCCAGCAGGCTGATAACCATGACTCCGCTTGCCAGCATCGGAAAAACGCCGGGTGTGGAGAGGCCACTGAAACCTGAGATCGAGAAAGCCTGCCAAAGTAGCCAAAGACTGAAGATCAGGAGCGCGGCGTTGAATGCAAGTTCACCCGGACGCCGAGGCGATTCACTCGACACTTCACTTCCCCTCGAAAACTGAAAAGAAAAGGTCAGTCCGGACTCCGGACTGACCTCAACCTGGATCTCACGAAATCAGGGCCTTGGAATGCCGAGAGTCTCGGGATTAACTTTGGCCGCACCGGTATCCTGAAGCGCCCAGGCCGTTACCTGCTGCCACTTCTTCAGGAACGCAATCGCCTCGGCACCTGAGATATTCATCATCACGTTGCCGCGGTTGGCCATCAGATCCCGAAAGCCCTTGTCTTCCGCTGCCGCACTGAACGCGCTGACGTACTTAGCCTTAACATCATCAGGCGTATCGCCTTTGACAAAGACACCGTAGAAGGGTCCCCAGGGCAGGAAGTTCACCATATCAGGCAGGGTCTCGGTGATGGCCGGCACGCCAGGAAGCGTGTCTACCGCTTCGGTATTCACGACCGCCAGCGCGCGCATATTTCCGGCTTTGATCTGCTCAGCCGCCGCGGAAATACCCGAAGGCATGAAGTCGACTTCGCCACCCAGCATCGCTGTCAGGCCGGGACCTTCGCCCCCAAAAGGAATGGCGGTCACTTCGAAGGGTGCCGAGTTTGCGATCAGCGCGCCAACCGTGGAGGGCAACCCACCAGGACCGGTCGAACCCATCTTGACCTCACCCGGATTGGCAGCGATATCATCCATGAGCTCGCTCAGGGTCTGATACTTCGAGGCCGCAGGAACGACAACGACAGCCACACCGCGCCCAAGAATGTTGACCGGATAGAAGCTCGAGTAATCCAGCGACCCGACACCCATGATGGGATGCAGCTGCGGGTTCTCCGCGCCGTAGAGGAAAGTGTAACCGTCTGCCGCAGCGGTGTTGACGTAGGCCGTCGAAATAGCCCCTGCACCACCTGATTTGTTCAGTACGACAATCGGCTTACCAAGAGCTTCTTCGGCAGCAGGATTGATAGCGCGGGCAACGGTGTCCGTTGCGCCACCGGCGCCCCACATCACGACACCAAGCACTTCGCGCTCAGGAAACTCGGCGTGGGCCAAAGACGCGGAAAGTGCGAGAACGCTTATCGCGCCCACGAGTTTGCGGATCATATTGTTTCTCCCTTTGGTTCGTCACCCGGGTGACGATTATTTTTTGAACGCACTCATTGTCACGCGCGCGCAGACTCTTCATCAGTGAGATAACTATTGATCAAGGTTCCGAGTTTCGCAAACATCAATTTTATACAAGTATTAGAATGCGATACTACTTGATTTGAGGCAGGGTATTTCAGCTATTTCCGATTAAGCGCCGATTGTCAAAACTTCTGCTTGCCGATAGTTGTTTTGATAAGACGCGTTACAATCGCGCAATACTTCGCCGCTGGCTTCAGCGCACTGCCTCACCGTTGGAGTCTCTGAAGAAGTGCATTTTTCCGGCGTCGAGAAAAATCTCGACCACATCATCAGGCTGCAACGCGGTTGCCGAAGAAACCTGCGCCACAAACTTCTCCTGCCCCACCATGCCGATAACTAAAGTATGAGGGCCAAGCGGTTCGATCTCGATAACTTTGACGGTCACCCTCGGTCCGAGAGTCGCGTCTTCACCGGTGTGTTCCGGGCGGATCCCGAGAATCATCTTCTCACCAAGCACTCCGGATAGAGCCTCTACTCTGTCGGCGGGTACCGGCACTTCCGATCCTTCATTGCCCGCGAAGACCAGTCCCCCGGCAGCCTGACGCAGCTCTCCGTGCAGCAGGTTCATGCTTGGCGCGCCGATGAAGGATGCGACGAACACATTCCTTGGGCGTTCGTAGAGTGTAATCGGGTCCGCGGCCTGTTCGATCACGCCACCGCGCATGACCACGACACGATCCGCCATGGTCATAGCCTCGACCTGATCATGGGTGACATAGACGATCGTGGTCTTCAGCCTGCGATGCAGCTGTTTGATTTCGGTCCGCATTTCGATGCGGAGTTTGGCATCCAGGTTCGACAGAGGTTCGTCGAACAAAAACACCTCAGGGTCACGCACAAGGGCACGGCCGATTGCGACACGCTGGCGTTGACCGCCGGAAAGCGCGGCAGGTTTTCGGTTCAGGTAGTCTTCCAGGTTCAGGATCGCAGCAGCATCTGCAATTGCCGCCTTTGCCTTCGATTTCTCAACACCCCGCACCTTCATGCCATAGCCGATATTTTCCGACACGGTCATGTGCGGGTAGAGCGCATAGCTCTGGAATACCATCGCGCAGTTACGAAGACCCGGCCTGAGATCGGTCACATCGCGACCGCCAATGGAAACCGCGCCGGAGGTCGTTGTCTCGAGACCGGCAATCATGCGCAAGGTAGTGGTCTTACCGCAGCCCGAGGGACCGACCAGCACGACGAACTCACCGTCCTCGATCTCAATGTTCAGCGGCGGAATAACCTCAACATCTCCGAAAGACTTCGTGACATTCTTAAGCTCAATATTCGCCATTTCACTCTTTCTTTCGGCTCGGCACTCAACAGCAGATCGCTTGGAATACAAAAAATTTCTGGAAGATGAACCGCCCGCCAATGCTGGCGGGCGGTTTTATGCAAATCCCCGCAGGGAGAAACACCGGGGATTTACGGTCCGGAGGTTACTTCGAAGGCAGGCCCATCGAAGAGCGGTAAGCAGCCAGCTGATTGTCACGGTCGAACTCGTCCGTCAGCTTGTTCCAGCCTTCTGCGACCGTATCCAATGCCTCCTGCGGCGTCACATCGCCCGCAAGTGCCTTGGAAAGTTCGATCTCCAGGATCTCGGTGTAGGAGAAGTAACCCGGCAGACGCATATCAAGCGCGACATTGTCGGCAGTCACAGAATCCTGCTGAGCCCCGAGATATTCCTTCGCCTCACGCTCTGAGAAGATCGTGGACCAGCGCTCCATGTTGGTGGTGTGTGAAATCCGGTATGGGTTCACACCGGTACCACCTGTTACCGCAGCTTGCCCGGAAACTTCCGGACTGCTCAGGTACTCGATGAAGTTCCAGGCGGCTTCCTGCTTATCAGAAGTTTTCGGAACCGCGGCCTGCCAGCCGCCAAAGGCCATGAAGGGGGTGTTCAGAATTTCGTCGAACTTGTCCCACTGCCCGGTTTTATGGTTCCAGACTTCCTTGGCACTCGGCAGCACGGCAGAGCCGACGTTCCCGGCCACCACCGATTGCTTCGGATCGGCGGCGATCACGCCCGTGTCGCCCCAACCGATGGACTGAGCCACCTGCCCGCCAGCAAAGGCTGCGTTCACTTCACCGAAGGAGAAGTTCAGAGCCGCCGGCGGTGCCAGCTTGGATGCGCGGATGTATTCTTCGAGACCACGGACCCAGCCCGGGTTGTTGATCTGGGCATCCATTGTCTCAGGATCGAAGAACATCGAACCTGGATTGTCGGGATGGTTCGTGTAGGCCGCGGCATGACTGAAGAAGAACCAGAACTGCTGACCGCCGCGGCGGAAGGCTTCCGCCGTGCCCCAGACGCCCTCCACATTGTTCTGGAAGTACTCGGCAATATCCAGGTACTGATCCCAGCTTTTCGGAACGGCAAGGTCGTAGCCATAAGCCTTTTTGAACCCGGCCTTATGGGCTTCGTCTTCAAAGAGGTCGATGCGGTAGGTGTAGGTGTGAACGTCACCATCCATGGTCTGCGACAGGATCTTGCCGTTCCAGACCATAAGCGCTTCGCGGTAAACCGGTGCTATGTCCTTCCAGTTCTCACCTTCCTGGATGCTGGCCGGCATCTCGGTCAGATAAGGCGTGAAGTCTGGTGCCCAGGCGGGAGCGAAGGCCAGTACGTCAAAAGCATCGTCACCTGATGTCAGCGAGGTAACGGCTTTCGGGTAGAGTTCGGACCAGGGGAACTCGATCACCTCGACTTCACCGCAGGTCTGCTTCTTCCAGCCTTCGGCGGCAATCTGCAGGGCAGATGCGATGTAGGGACCGGTCTGCGTGGTCGCGGTGATCTTGACCCCGGAGAAGTCCGGCGAGCAGGCCGCCGCAGCCGTACCGGCTGTCAGGGAAAGCGCGGCGATCGCCACCGAGCCAAAGAGCATATTCTTCATAATGTCCTCCAATTATTTTTTTGGTTAGTTCGTGTCGTTTGCTTTTGTTGTTGAGTTTATTTGACCGCCCCGCGCAGCAGGCCGGAACGCATCATCCGACCCAGGAACCCCGCAATAATGACCATGGGTATAATCGCGACCAAAGCCGCCGCGGAAATCGACCACCATTCATCGCCGCGCTGACTGTTTTGACCGGCCACAAGAATGGGCAGCGTCTGCCACCTGGAATTTGTCAGGAAGAGCGCGAAGAGAAACTCGTTCCACACGAAGGCCAGAGTGATCACAAAAGTTGCGATCAAACCGGGCTTCGACATGGGCAGCACAATGCCGAAAAAGATCCGCCAGGACGGGACGTTGTCGACCAGTGCCGCTTCTTCCACATCGACCGGCAGGCCGGCAAAAAAGTCGCGCATCAGCCAGATTACGATGGGAAGGGAGAAGGCAACATAGGCGAGGGTCAGACCGAAATAGGTATCGGTCATCTTAAAGCCCATCTTGCCCATTTCCGTGTAGAGCAGGAAAAGCGCGAAGGCGACGACTATAGGCGGAAAGAGACGCTGACTGACGAACCAGAAGACTACATCATCGTTGCCCAGAACCGGACCCGGCAAGCGGTAGCGGTTCACGAAGACCGAAAGCGCAAGCGCAATACAGAAAGCGATGATCGAAGCGGTGACCGGGTTAAAGCCCAGGATATCCCGGCCAAGCAGAAAGCCGCCCATGGCAACGACAAAAAAGGCAACGCCGCTCAGCAGACGCACCTTGAACGGAAAACGAACCAGCGCATAAGCCGCCATCGCCCCTAACAGCGTGGCAATCACAGACGCGGACGTCGCCACGATGGCCGAGGACCAAAAGTTCGAGAAGAACTCGCCGCGAATACCGGAAAAGAGCTCGATCCAGGCCGTCATCGTGGGCTGAAAGTCGATGAAGGGCAGATATGTCGGACCGCCCACCACATCGACCGGGCGCTTGAAAGAGGTAATCGCCACCCAGTAGAGCGGGAAGAGAGTGAGAAGCAGCCAGAAAAGGCAGGCGCCGAAAACCCAATAGCGCTTGGCGCCCCGTAAGTCCCGAACGCTCATTTGTACTTCTCCAGGTATGGCTTGAGGATCGCGAGATAGACCAGGCTGATGATCAGCACCACAAAGAGAAACAGGAACGACAGAGACGAGGTATAGCCGAGGTTAAATTTCTTGAAACCTTCCTGATAGGCAAAGAGCGAAAGCGTCTCGGTCGATATGCCCGGCCCGCCGCCAGTCATGACGAAGACCGTATCGATAATCTTAAAGCTCTCGACAATTCGGATGAAAATCACTGCCGCTGAGATCGGCAGCATCAGGGGAAATGTAATGCCCCAGAACTGCTGCCAGGGCGACGCGTTCTCCAGCTCCGCAGCCTCGTAAACATCGTCTGGCAGACCCTGCAATCCGGCCAGTAGAAGAAGGATTACAAAGGGCGTCCACTGCCAGATCTCGACCGTGATCAACGAGCCTAACGCCCAGGTGGAATCGGTCAGGAACGGCAGGTTTGGAAAGCCGAAGAACGAAGTCAGCTGATTGAGCGGACCCATGGTCGGGTTCAGGATCTGCTTCGCAACCAGGGCAACTGCGACCGGTGTCACCAGCATTGGTAGAAGAAAACCAACGCGGAAGAAATTCTCGCCGGGAACCTTTTTCACCAGCGCCAGCGCAATCGCGAAGCCCAGCACGAACTGCAGGGCGACGGAGGTAAAGGCGATGATGCTGGTGGTCTTAACGACCTGCCAGAAACGTTCATTGCTCAGCAGGTCGATGTAGTTGTCGAAGCCGACAAACCTTGGTGGGATCGGCGGCACGAGACGCAGGCTCATGAAACTGTTGGCGAGGGAATAGATCAACGGAAAGATCGCAATCGCCAGCACGATCAGCACGGCAGGCCAGAGAAAGAAGTGCTTGATCGGATCTTCGCGCATGCCCGTCATGCCCCGGAAGCCTCCGAGGCGTCCAGAAGTGCAATGACCTCTTCGCGCATGGGCATTGCGGGTGCTGTGCCGCGTCGGGTCACGGAGATCCCCGCCGTCGCGCAGCCGAAACGTGTCGCCTCCAAGTCGCTCTTCCCGTCAGCCAACGCCGCCGTGAAACCACCGATAAAGGCGTCCCCGGCCCCCGAGGTATCTAGCACCGGCGCATTGGTCAGCGCCGGGATCAGGACACTCTCGTTCGGGGAATGCAGATACACACCCTTTTCGCCCAGGGTGATGAGCGCGGTTCCAACGCCCTTCTCAAGCAGGATCGCGCCGGCCCGCCGGGCGTCGTCTTCACTCACAATCGAAAAACCGACCAGGGCTTCCGCCTCGGTCTCATTGGGCGCGATGTAATCGCAATGTTGAAAGATCTCGTCCGGGAAGGCACCGGCAGGCGCCGGATTGAACACTGTCGTTACGCCCGCAATCCTGGCCATTTCAAGACCGCAGAGCGCGGCCTCAGCTGGTTGCTCTAACTGGGTCACAAAGACCTTCGAGGCCTCGATGACTCCGCGCTGATCCAGAACATCCTGCGAGGTGATTGTGCCCGCGGCGCCGGGGTAAACGATAATGGCGTTTTCAGCAGTATCCTGATTCACGAAGATGAAGGCGGCGCCTGTGGGCAGGTCGTCCATGATGGTCAGGCATTGATTGATAGCGGACTCGTCGTAGACCTTGCGCGCCATATCACCGAAAGTATCGCGGCCAAGTTTCGAAATGAAGGAAACCTCAGCACCAGCCCTTGCAGCGGCAACCGCCTGATTGGAGCCCTTGCCGCCTGGACCCACCGAAAAGCCGGTCCCGGCAAGTGTTTCGCCGATCTCAGGCATCCTGGGCGCGAGATACGCCGTATCTGCGACAAAGATACCCAATACCGTGACGCCGGATTTCTCCGCCATAGTTAACCGTCTCCCCATATTCTCTTTTGCCCCTTCTTTTGACGAGGGTTGCAAGTGGTTCCCTTACTCGCCGTAAGGAATCCAGATATTTTTAAGCTCTGTTGCGCGCCTCAGGAAAAGTTCGCCTTCGGCTGATTTGCTGTCCCGCCAGTCGATCTGACGGCCATAGTCCACAAAGGTTCGTTTCAGGTTGCCGACCGAATTCTCCTCGACCATTTTCGAAAGCTCCGATGAACCGAAGGCCCAGATCGCGTCCACGTCGTTATGCGCGGACAAGACCTTGGCCAGACTCATGGACTCGCCGGTGACGATGTTCAGCACGCCACCGGGAACATCAGAGGTTTCCAACAGGGAATAGAAATCCGTGCCGGATAATGGATGCGGTTCGCTGGGCACCGCAACCACACGATTGCCGGTCGCGAGCAGAGGTGCGACAGCGCTGATCATGCCCAACAAAGGCGCTTCCGGCGGGCAGATCACACCGACAACGCCGAGTGCCTCAGGAACGGCAAGCGCCGCACCGCGCATGGGCGGCAGGTGCATATGGCCATCGTATTTGTCCGCCCAGGAGGCATAGGTGAAGAGTCTGGAAATCGACGCCTCGACTTCGGCCTGCGCTTTCGCCGCGCTGACCCCGGTCATTTCCCGCAGGCGATCGGCAAACTCGCGTTCGCGGACCGACAGATTTTCGCCGAGATAAAAGAGGATCTGCGCACGATTATGAGCAGTTCTCGTTCCCCAGGACTTGGCACCACGTGCGGCCTCAACCGCATTACGGATGTCTTTGCGGTTACCTTCGCCGACCTCACCGATGACCGCACCCTTGGGCGAGAAAACTTCGCGCGAATAGTTGCCGTCCGGGCGGGCTTGTTTGCCACCGATGAAAAGCTTTGCGGTTCTGTCGACCGGCTGAACTTCGTAACCACTTACCGCCGCGCTGGATGTTGATATAGCGGCGCGCGCAGGCAATTTGGCCCAGACGGATGGTTTCAGGTAGTCGTAACAGCCCTCGCGTCCGCCTTCCCGGCCGACGCCGCTTTCCTTCTTACCACCGAAACCAACGGCAGCATCCAGCATGTTGGTCGTGTTTATCCAGACGACACCGGCTTCAAGCTGCACTGCTGCATCCAGGGCCTGATTGATCGACTCGCTCCAGATGCTGCCGGCAAGGCCGTAGCGGGTATGGTTGGCGAGCTGGATGGCTTCGTCCGGTGTGCGGAAAGTCATGGAGACAACGACAGGACCGAAGATTTCGTCGGTCGCAACCGCAGCGGTCGGCTGCACGTTGCTCAATAGAGTCGGGGGATAGAAACAGCCCAACTTCGGCATTTCGATCTCGGGCTGGAAAATTTCCGCGCCCGCTTTGACGCCCGCATCCACCATGGACCGAACACGTTTGAGCTGCGCCGGCGCAACGATCGCGCCCATATCGATGGATTTATCCAGGGGTCCGCCGACCCGCAACTTGGCCATGCGCGTGCGCAGCCGCTTGTGGAAATCCTCGGCGATGCCCTCCTGCACCAGAATGCGTGACCCGGCGCAGCAGACCTGGCCCTGGTTAAACCAGATCGCATCGACCACACCTTCGACCGCAGCGTCCAGATCCGCATCATCAAAGACAATGAAGGGCGACTTACCCCCAAGCTCCAGTGTCAAGGACTTGCCGCTGCCTGCCGTCACCTTGCGGATCTGCTTTCCAATTGCGGTGGAGCCTGTGAAGGCGATCTTATCGACACCGGAATGCTCGACCAGCAAAGCACCCGTCGAGCCATCGCCCGTCACGATATTCAGAACGCCATCCGGCAAACCTGCTGCCTTGGCGAGCTCCGCAAAGAGCAGTGCGGTAAGCGGTGTGTACTCTGCCGGTTTGAGAACCACGGTGTTTCCCAAGGCAAGCGCAGGCGCGATTTTCCATGCCAGCATCAGAAAGGGGAAATTCCAGGGGATGATCTGGCCGACAACGCCAACCGGGGCATGGTCCGAAAACTGACTTTCGCTGAGCTGCGCCCAGCCTGCGTAGTGATAGAAGTGACGCGCGGCCAGGGGGATATCGATGTCGCGGGTTTCGCGGATCGGCTTGCCGTTATCCAAGGCCTCCAGCACCGCGATCAGACGTGCATTGCGCTGGATAATGCGTGCCAGGGCATAGAGCTTACGCGCGCGAGCATGACCGCTGAGCGCAGCCCATTCCGATTGCGCCTTACGGGCCGCGCGGACCGCCGCATCGACATCCGCTTTTTTTCCAAGCGATATCTTCGCGAGCTTCTTGCCCGTCGCGGGCTCGGTCGCATCGAAGCTTCCTGCCGCTGCAGGTTTGGTGAATTTGCCGTTGATGAAGTGGCCGAACTGATGCTTGTTCCCGGCCAGCCACTGGCGTGCCTGCTCATCACTTTCGCTGCTGGTACCGTAGGACATGGTGTCAAAAAAGCTCGCTACATTCATGACTTATCCAATCGGGTGTCGATGGGTGGCACTGTAAGCCCCATCGATATGATGTTCGAGTTGCCGCTCGATGTCGCCCAGCAGGCTGGACGCCCCGATCCGGAAGAGGTTCGGTCTCAGCCAATCTCGCCCCAGCTCTTCCTTCATCATGGCCTGATACATCAGGATGTCTTTGGCCTTGGAAACGCCGCCTGCGGGTTTGTAGCCAACCTTGAAACCCGTCATATCCTGATAGTGGCGGATCATGCGGAGCATAATCAGCGTCACCAGCAACGAGGCGTTTTGAGCCTCTTTACCCGTCGAGGTCTTGATGAAGTCGGCGCCGGCCATCATGCAGACCATACTGGCGCGCGCCACGTTGCGCAGAGTCTTGAGATCTCCGGTCGCCAGAATCGCTTTCACATGCGCATCGCCACAGGCCTTGCGGAAATCCTGCATCTCTTCGTAGAGCGCTACCCAGTTCCCGGTCAGCACGTGTTCACGCGTGATGACAATGTCGATTTCGGCAGCGCCGGCCGCCACAGAAGCTTCGATCTCCTTGAGCTTCAGCTCATGCGGAGTCAGTCCGGCGGGAAAACCCGTTGACACCGCAGCGACCGGAATGCCCGATCCTTCGAGTGCTTCAACCGCGCAGGAAACAAAGCGATGGTAGACACAGACCGCACCGGTCGTGATCCGGCGATCGGCCATTCCGAGCGCGCTCAGAATGTCATGACGCACCGGTGTGATCGCCTTGGCGCAGAGCCGCTTGACCCGGCCTTCCGTGTCATCACCGTTGAGAGTTGTCAGATCGATGCAGGTCACCGCATTCAAGAGCCATGCGGCCTGCGCATCTGCCTTTATCGATCTGCGGCCTGGCAAGGAGGCCACCCGGCGCTCGGCGGCGGATTTGTTCACCCGGAGAGCCTGGACCACCGAGAGATCCAGAGGCATACCGGGATTGCGCGCGACCTCATGCGCTGAGGTTACTTCTGCCAAGCCCTTTGTCGCTCCCTGATTAACTGATTTTGCGGTGCTGACCACGTGCGTCATCCCTATTGCCAACACGTTCCGGGCAGAGCCACGCTCCGCCGATACCCAAAGCTTAATTTATTTTGTGATATTAGCAACATTTTTATGATACTCTTTTCACATAACAAGATAGAGAATTCACAAGGCCTGGATGCTTCGCTATCTATTGCCACCAGGGATATCAAGAACGCACGCCAACCAACGGCGAGACACAAGAACAGAGGATGAGGAACGGGAGTTGCCAGTTTGAGTAAGCGAAAAACGGCAAGGCTCATGAAGCTGCAGGACGCGCTCTCTGACCATACACGTCTGCATGTCAAAGATGCCGCCGAACTCCTGGACGTGTCTGAAATGACTGTGCGGCGGGACATACAGGAAAACCCCAAAGAGTTCGGATTTTTCGGCGGCTACATCATGCCGGCGGGGAACCGCTTTTCCCTGACGCCCTACGATCTGCAAAGCGAGGAAGAAAAACACACCGCGGAAAAGCGCGCGGCCTGCAGGCACTGCCTCCCCTACATCAATCCGGGCGAAACGGTTTTCATCGACTGCGGTACGACACTGGTTCACCTGGTCGATCTCCTGCCGAACGACATCGAAATCACCCTGGTCTGCTACGCGCTGAACATTCTGGACCGGGCCATCAGAAAACCCAATTTGAAGGTGGTTTTGATCGGCGGCGTCTACCAGCCGGCAACTGCGTCTTTTTCGGAGTTAAAGGCAGATTCCATGTTCGAGGAACTTGCCATCGGCACCGCCTTTTTCTCTGCAGCGGGCCTCGATCAGAAACTCGGCGCCACCTGTATCGACTTCCATGAAGCGCATCAGAAACGCGCCGCGCTGGCGAAGTCGAGCAAGCAGATCCTGGTCGTAGACAACAGTAAGCTTGGCAAAGTGCACCCTGCGCGCTTCGGCAAGGTCAGCGAATTCGATCTGGTGATTTCAGAGGACGGCGTGCTCGACTTCAGCAACTCGGCCAATGAAAACTTCGGTTAGTATTTCTCTACAGGAAGATCCCAATGACCAATAGCGACAGCGAGACAATGGCTTCGAACGTGCTGGCCCTGGAGGCCTATGAATACGTCAAGCGAGGTCGAACCGAGCTATACGAGGAAATGGCGGAAGCGATCGACAAGAAGGTCTACGACAGTGAACCCGGAATGCTGGTTCACGCGCTGACAAAGATATCGGAAGACGAGACCGAAACTGTCTATCGTTGGCTGGAGGTCTTTGAGAACGCCGAGGCTCTGAAAGCCCACATTGAGAATCCGGCTGTTGTTGCGCATATCGAAAAAATGAACAACGGGGTTTTATCCGGCCCGACCGAAATCGTCCTCTACACCGATTGGGACGAGACGCAGAAAGCCCATTGGCGCGAAGTCTTTGCCGGCGCGAAACTGGTCTTTGCCCCAACACTTTCGGGATTCTATGTGAAGAGATAAAGGGCGCAGATCCAACGCAGGCCTCTACATAAATTCTTCAAGGACCGAGACAACCAGTTCGTGGTCTTCAATCTGAGGCAGACCCGATACCGCCACCGACCCAATCACGCCCGTTCCCTTCAGGATCATCGGGAAGGCACCGCCATGTGCCGCATACTCGCTCTCCGGCAGAAGAAACTTTTCTTCTGACGTCTTGCCCGCCAACCGACAGACAGCCCCCATGTATAGAGAACTGTGCCCGAAGCGCTCGACCACGCGTATCTTGCGCTTGATCCATGCGGCATTGTCCGGTGAGGCACCTTCCATGGCGCAATGGAAAAGGCATTGGCCGCTGCGCGTGATATCAATCGCCAAAGGCAATGCCTTCTCTTTGGCTATCTGCAAAAGCCGAAGGCCGACCTCATGCGCCATCGCGGTGCTGAAGCTCTCAAACTGAATCCGCGCTTCCTGCTCGGCGATACGTTCGATTAGTTTCTCGTCGTCCATGCTGCTCTCTTACCTCAAGTCTACGCGCTGGCGTTCGCCACTGCTCAAAGCGGCCAATCTATTGGCTGCCTGCAGGACGTCAAGCAAGCGTAGAACGCGAAATGAAGAGTTACATGGGAGGGACGGTCGGCTCACCCGCTGTGCAGGTGGGTGAGCCTGTCATCAGGATACGACCGTCCGCAGATGATCGATGAATTCACCGACCTTCCGCTCAAGCTGTTGGGCCTCGCGCGCCAGATCGGACGCGGAGTTCTGCACCTCGCCCGCAGCTTCACCGGTGGTGCTGGCCGCCTCGCGCACTTGCACGATATTGCTGGTCACCTGATCTGTGCCGTTTGAAGCCTGCTGAACCGACTTGGTAATTTCTGCAGTCGCTGCGCCCTGCTCCTCAACCGCCGAAGCGATGGCGGTGGAAACCTCATGAATGGAATCGATGGTGGTCGAAATGTTTTGGATCGCTTCGACCGTGTCGCGCGTCTCGGACTGGATAGAGGAAATCTGTCCTGAAATCTCCTCGGTGGCGCTTGCCGTCTGGTTGGCAAGCGATTTCACCTCTGACGCCACCACTGCGAAGCCTTTGCCAGCCTCTCCGGCCCGCGCAGCTTCAATCGTGGCGTTCAGGGCAAGCAGATTCGTCTGCTCTGCGATGTCATTGATCAATTTGACCACTTCACCGATCCGGTCGGCGGCGGCCGCCAAACCCTCGACTTTCTTATTGGTTGTCGAAGTCTCTTCAACTGCATTGCTGGCAATGTCGGCGGAGCGCTGTACCTGCGCGCTGATTTCATTAATAGAGGCGGAGAGCTCTTCCGTCGCTGCCGCAACCGACTGGACGTTGGCAGAGGCTTCTTCGGCCGCTTCCGTCACGACCGAAGCCTGACCTGACGACTGATTAGCCGCATCAGCCATGGATTGCGCAGTATCGCGCATGCCGTCCGCAGATGAGGATACGGAGGAAATGATCTCGCCGACCGACGCCTCGAAATCGTTCGCCATAGACATCCGTGCTTCCTGGCGTTCGACCGATGCCCGTTTCTCGGCCTCCAGCTTCTCGACTTCCATGCGCTGAACCTGCTCGGCATTTCCTTTGAACTGCTCGAGTGCGCGATTGATGTCGCCAATCTCATCGCCGCGATCCTGATCCGGAACTTCGACCTGATAGTTGCCTTCCATCAAAACCTTGATGATTGAAATCGAGTTCTGTAGCGGCTTGCGGATCAGAATTTGACAGATACTCAGCAACGCCCCGATCAGAACCAGCAGGAGAATGATGCCGCCGGCCACAGTGAACTGCTGAATGATGTCGGCCTGTTCCGTAAGCTTGCTCGTCGGAACGTTCACCACAACGGACCAGGGTGCATCGGAGTCCTTAATATTCACAGGAATGAAAAGACGGAAGAGATCACCATCTTCACTCTCCAGCGCCTGCCCGCCTTTGAGCAGTTCTACGGCCTGCTTGAATACGCTGTTTGCGGGGTCGAGTTCCTTGGCGAGGACTTCCTGCTCTGCGTGGGCAACCCATTTGCCGTTGTTGGATACCAGATTGACGGAGCTTTCTTCACCGAACGGCTTCAACTCGTTAAAGGCGCTCGACATATCATTGAGACTGACGTCGACGCCGATCACACCGATGAAGTTTCCCCCTTCATCAAGTACCGGATAGACGAAGGAGACCAGCAGAACCTGATTACCGTCGATGTCATAGAAGACCGGGTCGACGATGGATGCGGCTTTTGTGCGCTTGGGCTTGTTGTAAAACTCGGCGCCCTCGTCAGTGCCTTCATATCCGGTCAGAAAATAAGGTTCTACGCCCTTACCGAAATTATAGAAGTAGGCGATGTAGCGGCCGGTTTCGTCGTGAAAGCCGTCCTCTGCGCTCGCGAAAGCGGCGTCGTTTCCATCAAGAGCATTGGGCTCGAAGCCCGCCCAGGTTCCTGCAAGTCCGGGATTGGCTTCCAGAGTCGTCTTAAGAACGGTGTGATAAACCTGCCGGTCTGTGACCCCCGTCGCTTTGAGTGCCTTGAAGGCCTGCTCAATGGTATGGGCAACCGTCATCGCTTCATCGAGCTGACTTTTGACCTTACCTGCTTCGACTTCACCGACAGCACGCGCCTGACTCAGGGTAAGGTCCCGAACGCTGCCTTGTATATTCCAGCTCATTAAGGTGATGCTGATCGAAAGACAGATAAACACGATCAAAGCGCTGCCAAAGGTCAGCTTGGCGCTCAGCGATAGCTTATTCAACATGAACATTTCCCGTAACTGCGACCGGCCTGCACGCAGGTTGCGAGCGACCTGGCGCCGTTTTATCGATACGACTTCAGCTCTGGATACTATCTTTGGTATGCTAACGACCGGTAAACCAGACGTGCAAAAACTGCCTGTCGCCTGGAAAAAAGCCCTTTCTTTCAAGGGTGACCAGGGAACTCCTCATTAAAAGACCAAGTGCGGAAAAGTGTCGTCGGGAGAGACCAAAAGCTCTCCGTAAGGCAGTAGAATCGCAAAAAACGGGCAACCCCGGGATCTCTCCGGAATTGCCCGTTCACGTGAAGAAGCGCTCCGCCGCCGTTAGAGCGGCATAGCTTTGACCCTATAACCCTTCAGACGACCAGGCCCCATTGACCAATCGCTTGAGGCCGAGCGGATTGGCGTCTTTCAAGGGCTCAGGAAGTGCGGCGTCCGGGCAGTTCTGATAACAAACCGGACGCAGATAGCGGTCAATGGCCATCGTACCAACCGATGTGCCGCGGCTATCGGAGGTCGCCGGATAAGGACCGCCGTGAACCATGGCGTCACAAACCTCCACGCCAGTCGGGAACTGATTGAAAATCACTCGTCCGACCCGGGTTTCAAGCGCGGCGATCAGATCCGCATACTTCGGCAGTTCCGCGTCCGTGGCAAAGATACTGCCCGTGAGATGGCCATTCATACCAGCAACGAGGGCCGGCAGTTCAGAGGCATCATCAAGCGCAACCACAACAGTCGAAGGCCCGAAGACCTCGTCCTCAAGCGGTTTGCCGTCAATGGTCAGAAGCGACGCGTCTCCCCGGAAAACGCAGGTATGCGCGCGGCCTTCAGCGGTGTCTCCCGCCCCTACTGTCTCAATACCATCAAGCGCGGCAACCCGCTCCAGACCTTCCAGATAACTGCGAAGGCCACCGGCATTCAGCATGACAGCCGGTGGCTTTCCGGCCAGGGCGGTTGAGAGTTGAGCAGTAAAGGCGTCGAACTCGGCGCCCTTGAAGCCGATGATAAGTCCGGGGTTGGTGCAGAATTGTCCGGCACCCAGCGCCACCGAGTCGGCCAGTGCGTTCGCAACCGCTTCGCCCTCTGTGGCAATCTTCTCGGGCATCATAAAGACCGGATTGATCGACGACATCTCGGCAAATACGGGAATCGGGTCAGGCCGCGCGTTGGCGAGATCGAAGAGTGCGCGACCGCCATGAAGGGAACCGGTAAAACCGACAGCCTTAATTTGAGGTGCCTGCACAAGATTAGCGCCGACACGCGCTCCGAAAATCATGCCGAAGACGCCTTTTGGCATGCCGCAGTTTTCAGCGGCGCGCAGAATGGCCTCGCCCACCGCTTCGCCGGTTGCCGGATGGCTGGAGTGGGCTTTGACGACCACAGGGCAACCCGCGGCAAGCGCAGAGGCTGTATCGCCACCGGCTGCCGAAAAGGCTAAAGGAAAATTCGACGCGCCGAAAACAGCGACGGGCCCCATGCCGATCTGATAGAGACGATGATCCGTGCGCGGCAGGGGCGTACGGTCAGGCAAAGCCTGATCGATGCGGGCGCCGATGTAATCGCCCCGGCGCACAACACCTGCGAAGAGCCTGAGCTGGCCGGTGGTCCGCCCGCGTTCGCCGCGGATCCGGGCTTCCGGCAAACCGGATTCAGCCATCACTGTTTCGACAAAGGCATCGTCCAGTCCGTCGATCTCGTCCGCAATTGCCTCAAGAAAAGCCGCACGCGCGGACGGCGAAGTCTGCCGATAAATCGGATAGGCTGCTGCGGCGGCTTCGGCGGCCTGGGCAACTTCCTCGATCGTGGCCTGGTGGAACCGCGCGCCGCGCTCCGCGCCGGTGGCGGCCTCGATGCTGGCAAAAGTTTCTTCCGAAGCGGCGACACGCGCACCGCCAATAAACTGCATTCCGTTCGTCATGTGTTTCTTAAATCCCGTGGCACAGGTGGAGATATGGAGTCTTTCAGCCGGTCGCAATCGTAACCCACAATCCGGTTTATCGTCACGGACTGATCAGCGGGCGAGGCATATTAGGTGCTAATCGCAGATATGCGGCCTGTTTTTACCGGGCCAGCCAGCCACCATCGACCGGCAGAGTAATACCATGGACATAATTTGCGGCACCTGACGCCAGAAAGGTCACTGCCCCGGCGATATCCGGCGCCTGTCCCCAATTTCCGGCAGGAATTCTCTCGAGGATCGCCTTATTGCGGTCCGGGTCGTTGCGCAGAGCCAGCGTATTGTTGGTCTCGATATAGCCGGGGGCGACGGCATTCACGTTAATACCCTTTGGCGCCCATTCGCAGGCCAGCAGTTTTGTCAGTCCTGCAACGCCGCTTTTGCTCGCAGTATAGGAGGGAATGCGAATGCCACCCTGGAACGACAGGAGCGAGGCAATGTTGATGATCTTGCCCTGCCCTCTTGGCACCATTGTCCTGACGACCGCCTGACTGAGGAAAAACACGGACTTGAGGTTGACGTCCATAACCGCGTCCCAGTCTTCCTCGGTAAAATCCAGCGCGTCGGCCCGGCGGATGATGCCCGCATTGTTCACCAGGATATCAATCGAACCGCTCCATTCGGTCACTGCCTCTACGATGTGGTCAATCGGCTCCAGCGTGGCGAGGTCCGCACGGACCTCAAGGCAACGCGCGGGCGCTCCAATCTTCTCAAAGGTCTCGGTCATATCAGAGCGTCCGACACAGGCGACCTTTGCGCCTGCACTGGCCAGACCCACAGCAATCGCCTGACCGATCCCGGTGTTCGCACCGGTCACGATTGCGGTCTTTCCCTCAAGGCTGAACATCGCAGTATTGGTCATTACTTCAGGTCTCCCATGGCCACGAAATCCATGTCATCGAAGTCCTGATTGTCGCCGGCCATCGACCAGATAAACCCGTACCTGCCCGTGCCGACACCGCTGTGAATCGACCAGCCCGGTGATATGACAGCCTGTTCATTATCCACGAAGAGATGACGGGTTTCGTTCGGTTCTCCCATCAGGTGAACGACACGGGTGCCCTGGGCCATATCGAAATAGAGATAAACTTCGGAGCGCCGGTCATGGCTGTGACAGGGCATGGTGTTCCACACGCTGCCATCTTCGATCAGGGTGATGCCCATCACGAGCTGGCAGGACTGGCAGACGTCAGGATGAATGTATTGTCGCAGCACACGAATGTTCGCATCCGACTGTGTTCCCAGATCGATACGGTTGGCTTCGTCGGCCGTGATCTTCTGCGCCTTATAGCGATGATGCGCCGGCGTGCTCACGAAATAGAGCCGCGCAGGGTTCGCTGCATCGACACTTGCAAAACTAACGTCGGCGGCCCCTTTGGGCACATAGAGACAATCCGTACGGCTCAGCTCGAACCACTCTTCGCCGGCAGTGACCACAGCATCGCCGCCAATATTCATGATGCCGATTTCACGCCGGTCGAGAAACCCCGGCGAGCCGATCTGTTTGTTCGATAGCAGCCGCAAGGGTTCGCCGACAGGAACCGCCCCACCGACGACCGTGCGGTCGATATGGCTGTAAGTCATCTGAAGTGCGCCCTCCCGGAAGAGCGACTCGAACAGGAAATTTTCACGTAGTTCGTTCGTGTCGAAGCCCTTGGCCTCTCTGGGGCTGCACGCCTGTCGTATGTCCATAAGTCGGGTAATTCCTGTCGTATACTGTTGTCTTAATCCGGCGAACTAGCTCTGAACCAGACTGCGGTTCAGCGCCAGACCGCGCGATAGGTGGATGCGCATGGCTTCGATTGCTGCCGCCTCATCCTGGTCGGCAATGGCGTCACGGATATTGGCATGCTCCTGGGTCAAGCCCTCCAGATAGACCTCACGCTCGCCGCCCGTCACAGTGCGCCTGGCCGGACGTGGAATGATGAAAGGTCCCAGATAGCGGATGAACTTGGCGATATAGGTGTTCTGAGTCGCCTCGGCGATCCGAAGATGAAAGGCAAAATCCTGTTCGGCACCTTCCTGCCCGCTGCGCTGCGCTTCGACCATTCTCTCGAAGGCATCCTCAATCTCTCGCAGGTCTTCCGACGTCCGGCGTTGAGCGGCGAGACCTGCGGCCTCGACTTCGAGACTCAGCCGCAGTTCCATGATCTGAACGATGTGATCCCGTTCACTCAGACGGCTGTCACCAAGCCGGAAGGGCTGTTGGGTCAGGTCATTCGCAACGAATACGCCCCGTCCCTGCCGGGCATTCACGAGACCATCGGCGCTCAAGGCGGCAACCGCCTCGCGCACAACGGTCCGACTGACACCGAATTGCTCGATCATGGCGTTTTCGGTCGGCAACTGCGTACCGGGCATGAGCTCTCCGCCTTGAATCAATTGACGCAATTGCCCGGCGATCTCTTCACTGAGCTTGGGACGGCCCTTAAACGAGCGCAACTCAAGCTCTCCGGCTTTATCATCTCTCATTCAAAATCCCTCCCCATGCGTCGAAGCTCCCAAGAATCAAATCGAGCCGCCATTAGCGAGCGCGTGTCGAAATTTGATCTAATGCGTTAATTCTGCTCAAGGTTTTCACGATTAGAGCAAATTCACTGCCGGAACCGACCAATCAAACCACCTCGCAAGCGCCTCACGATCTTCTCAGTCATCATACAACAGTTGATATGATGCCACCAGCGCTTTGGGCATCGGTAAGATCAGTTCACTGCGCAGTCGCAGCGGCGGGCCTTGGGAGGAAACGCTACACCGCCCCAAACGGCTTGGACCTCTGCAGTCTACGCTCCTGTCTTCGAACCGACCGGCACAGGATCTCGACTCTGTTCCAGGCCCCATGGCAATGATCATGTTCTGCCGAAAAGCCGATCGTAATGCAGCGCCGCTATTCCGGAGTTACAACGAGATGGCAGTTTCGAGCGCCTCCTTGAGATTGCCGCAGCCGCCCAATCTGCTGATATTGCCCATACACTGTTCTGTAACGACAGAAAGTTACACTTCGTCAGGGACCTTCCGTTTTCTGTTCGCCAAGACAAGGATGAGAATCGACGCTGCGATGAAGACTACGGCAAGAGGCGATTTGAGCAAGAACAGGCCGTCGCCGCCGGATGCAGAATAGCCGCCGCGGATATACTCTTCGAGCCTTGGAGACAATAAAAAGCCGATCACGAATGGCAGGATCGATATGTCGAGCCTTTTCAGCGCATAGCCGATCAGACCGAAGATCAGCAGAACCCAAATCCCAATGAATCCACCGTCCTGGGCGTAAACCGCCGTGAGAGTGATCAACAACACGACCGGCAACATAATCGACTTGGGGACTTTGACGAGAACACCGAGCGAGCGCAGGAACGCGCCGCCGACCGTCCAGTTCATGATGTTGGCCAGCATCATCAGTGTGAACATCGCAAATGCGATAACAAGATCGTGGTTGATGATCGTACCGTAGTCTTCAATGAACTTGATTTCCGTAAACTTGAACACGTGCGGGCCGAGCGTGAACTCACCGACAGACTCGACGGCCAGAATAATAAAAACGGCAGCGAAATTGCCCGGAATACCCAGGCTCATGACCGGGATCAGGTTCGCGCCGGAGACCGCTGAGTTTGCGGCCTCGGTCGCGGCCACACCTTCCGGTATTCCGGTGCCGAACTTTTCGGGTGTTTTGGAGAAGCGCTTCGCAACGTCATAGCCGAGCGTCGCCGCAAGCGTCGTCCCGATTCCAGGCAACGCCCCAATCGAGGTTCCGATCAACGCCGATACGCCGATCCTTGGAAGCAGTCTTCGTCTCTCCGACCAACCGAAGGTATTATCTCCCAGCACAGTGTCGAGCGTGGAGCGGAGTTTCTGTCCCTTTTTGCGAACCTCTTCTTCCAGTCCGATGAAAATCTCACCAATGATCAGCACACCCAAAATCGCGGCCGTCAGCGGCAATCCGTTGCCGAGTTCGACAATCCCAAACGTCATACGCGGACCGTTTCCGGAGAGCGTGGAGCCGACCAACGCCAGCAGCATGCCCAACACCCCGACGATGAACCCCTTCATAGGCGATGACCCCGCAACGGCGGCCATGAAGGAGAGCGAAAGGATAATCAGCGCGCCCTTTTCAGGCAGATCGAGGATGTTCTCGATCATAACCGCGAGAACAGGGGCTGCGACAAACAACACCAAATCGCTGACAGTATCGCCGCAGACAGAACTGAAATGCGCAACTTTCAACGCTTTCGGCCCCTGACCCTTCTTGGTCATGGGGTGACCATCGAGCGTTGTCAGATAGGCATCCGGCGTGCCCGGCGTATTGAATAGAACCGCCGGCACCGCGCCGCCCACGGTCGCGCCCTTCATGATGCCGATCAAAAATCCGAGAATGGGCAGCAGCGCCTCGTCATTGACACCAAACACCCAGATCAGGATCGGGAGCGAGAGAGCCATGGCGAATGGCCCGTTCAGGCCTGGGGTTGCGCCAATGGCAATGCCGGTCATCAAGCCACCGAAAACCATGGCAATCGGCAACCAGTCGAACACGCCGTCTGCCGTGAAGAACACTTCCATGACGCCGCGCAGGATGTACTCGAATACAAGCTCCATATTGCGCGCCTCAGAAGTCTGCGTTTGGCGGCAAAAGAACGTTCCTCAGTGCAACATCGAACAGAAGTATTGCAACGACAAGCACAGCGATAACGGTCATCACGGCCACGGGCCGAACCCGACCTTCAGCCCAAATGATCAGCGCCAGCGTCATCACCGCGCCGCCAGCGACGTATCCAAGATATTTGTAAGGTACCGTGTCAGAGAAATTCCTGTAGGTTCCCTCCAAAAGGCCCGCGGCATTCAAAAACGCGACAGTGAGCGGGCCGAGCCAGTACATCAAGCTGAGCCCAACCCCGACAACGGTCAGGAAGATCCCCAGAAACTTGAGGTTCGGAAAATTGATGCTGCCGCCATCATCTTTTTCTGCGTTGGACCGTCGGTCGCGCCACGACTGGATCATCTGAATGACACTCAGTCCGGCGAGGAGAGAAGCGAGAATAATCGGGAAGAAGGCGTCTCCCGGCTCTTCCTGGCCGACAGAATTGACGAAAAAGAATCCCGTCGGAATGTCGGCCGGAAACCAGAAAAACAATGCCCAGAGGGCAAAAATCAACAGGGCAGCACCGAACCCGATATCCCACTGGTTCAGCGCGCCCCCTTTTTCTTTACCCTCCAGGTGCATGGTTACTTGACCAGTTTGATCATCTCTTGATTGGCAATGTAGTTTGCCCTGAGCTGCTCCAAAAGCGCATCACCGGACGTGAACAGAGGGCCCGGCGGGTACTGCTTGGTGACAAACTTTGCGGTCTTCGAATCCTTGTTGTTCAGAACCATGTGAACCGCCTCGGTGATCGCTTTGGCAGCTTCCGGATCCATGTCTTTCGGTCCGACCAAAACGAACTGGAATCCAAGCCCGGTCTTCATGACACCGCGCTCGATCAAGGTTGGTGTGTCCGGCGCCTGAACCAGCCGGGAGGGCTCGGCAGCGGACAGGATAACGAGTTCGCCTGCCGCAACCAGCGGACGTTGAACACCGCCGCCCCAACCGATATTAGCATCCTTCGCGACCAGGGCATTGACAGCCGATCTGCCGCCTTTGCCGCGCAAGTGATTGACTTCGATGCCATAGTGCCGGGCAACCAACTCCGCGCCGGCCTGCACCTGATCGCCCCAGTTGGCCCAGACGATATTCGTACCGGACTTCGCCGCCTGGACCATATCGTCCAGGGTTTTCCAGCCGCTGTCCGCACGCGCCAGGATCGCCATTTGCGAACCCGCCGTCATTGTCAGAAAGGTGAAGTCATCGATGTTGATGTTTTTACCGGCCGGAAAATCGAATGTCGAATTGATTGCAAGCCCGATGGTCTGCCCGTCTTTCGGCGCATCTTTCAGCTGGGCCGCCATCACACGACCACCACTTCCTGCCTTGTTTTCCGGAATGATCCGCCAGCCCTTGAGCGCCTCCAGTTCCTCGGCAAGTGCGCGTGCCTGGGTATCCGTACCGCCGCCGCCGCCAAAGCCAATCCAGAAATTGATGGGTCCTTTGGGTTCCCATTCAGCGAAGGCGGGGGAGGACGTCAACGCCACAACGGCGGCGCACGCCAACATAGTTAGTCTTTTCATCAGGTCATACTCCTCTCTGTCTTACACGATTCATTATTGTCGGGCCGGTTTTGCCGGTCTCCTTTATTGAGTCCTCGAAGATCAGTGGTTATGGCTCTCCGCAATCTCCACAGGTGGGTGATCCGGCGGGAGCTGGTAACGTTGAAAAAGGAACGGTGTGTCACCAAAAGTAAAATCGGTGATGTCCCAGACGGTCCCATAAGACCCTGACTTCAACATCAAGGCATCGCAGGCCTGATCGCTCAAAATCCGGCACCCGAACTTATGCTCCATACGAATAGACGGAAGGTTGAAGGTTTCGATCAGGCTGCGATGCAGAGACCTGCCATGCATGGTCTCCAGAGACATGCCGAGGAACTGCTCACCGTGTTCAGGCTTGAAGTAGATGCTCGAGAATGCAGGCGGCTGCTGATCGAACCAGACCAAACGGTCGATCCGCACCGTGCGGGCAACGGATAGGATTTCAGACCATGCACCTTCCTGTTCGTCCAACTCGACCGCCAAGGTACGGACAAACGGCAGCATGATTTTTCCCGACTGCGGGTCCTTAAAGCGATAGACGAATACCTCGTTCACCTGGGATAGACGATCGTTGACGAACGTGCCGGTCTTACGATTACGAACGACGAAGCCATCCGATGCCAGTTTTGACATCGCCTTTTGCACCGTACCCATGCTGACCGGCAGTTTCTCGGTCAACTCGGCCTCTGTCGGCACGCGTTGGCCCGGAAGAAACACGCCCGAAACCACACATTCGACAAAAGCATCGACGAGACGAAGATACTTCGGTCCGTCCCTTCCTTCCGCTTGGGCGGCGATCGAGTCAACAAGGGCATCGGTGGTTATCTGCTGCGTCACAGGCACACTTTACATAATAGTTTTAGAATTTATACTATATAGTATAAGGAAGTCGAAGCAGGTCAAGAACGAACATTTCCAATGGAAGCAATGATATGAAGATCACATTGCTCGGTACCGGCACACCGGCGCCCTCGCTGACACGGCAGAGTTCGAGCTACTTGATCGAAGTCGGTGACGACGTGATCGCCATGGATCACGGGCCGGGGGCACAGCACCGCCTGCTCGAAGCAGGAAGCCACCCAACCAAGGTCACGCATTTGTTCATCAGTCATATGCACTACGACCATATGCTCGATTATCCCCGTCTTCTGCTGCAGCGTTGGGATATGGGCGCAGGGGCCATTCCCGAACTGAAGGTCTACGGACCACACCCCCTGGAACGAATAACTGATCGGATTATCGGCGAGGACAGCGTCTTCGGTCTGGATATAGAATCACGGGTCAGTCATCAGGCGAGCAAAGACGTCTATGTCTCACGCGGTGGCACCCTGCCCCGCAAGAAACCGGAGCCGGTCCTGCGGGAGGTCGTGCCGGGCGACGTGATCGAAGGTGACGCCTGGCGGGTGATCGTCGGTGAAGCAAACCATTTTCAGCCACTTCTGGATTGTCTGGGGTTCCGGATGGAAACAGACGTCGGCGTTCTTGTGTATTCCGGCGACAGTGGCGGCGTCCCAGCGAGCATGATCGAGCTTTCCAGGGATGCGGATATGCTGATCCACATGTGCCATTTCGCATCCGGCATGGAGCCAACGGAGGCTTACCGTCAGGCGTCCGGCAATCACATGGACATCGCCGAGATTGCCAAGCACGCTAACGTGAAGACAGTCGTACTCTCACACATGATTCATCTGCTCGATAAACCAGCAGTGATGGAACAACTGGTGACCGAGATGAAGAGCGTTTACGACGGAAACATTATTATTGGACGGGATTTAATGAAGCTCTCGCTCAATGTGGAATATCCACACCGGGTCGACTGAGCTGAGGAATTTTATGATAGAAGAGCGCACCTACGTCGACGCAGACACCCATGCCATCGCCGCCGGACACGACCTGGCGACGAAGGCGGGCCTGGCGGTTTTGGAGGATGGCGGTAATGCTGTCGACGCTGGCGTTGCGGCGGGCATCGCGCTTGGCGTCCTGCACAGCGATCTTGTTAACTTTGCGGGGGTTGCGCCGATCATGATCCGGATGGCGGAGACCGGCGAGGTTGTCACCATCGACGGTCTCGGCGTATGGCCGCGGGCCGCATCGGTCGAGTTCTTCGAGCGCGAGTTTGGGGGCGCGATTCCAACCGGTATTCTTCGCACCGTGGTTCCTGCCGCCCCGGCAGCCTGGATCAAGGCGCTTGCGACATTCGGCACGAAGACGTTCAGTGACGTTGCGTCCTTTGCGGTCCGGTACGCGCGCGAAGGCTTCCCTGTCTATCCGGTTTTCACTGACTTCATCCGCACGAACCAGGATGCCTACCGGAGGCACGAAGCCTCGGCGGCCATATACCTTCCAAACACCCGCCCGCCGGAAGTTGGCGAACTCTTCAAACAGCAGGACCTGGCCCGCACTCTTCAATATATGATCGACCAGGAAGCAGCCGCCGGTGGTGACAGGAGAGCCGGCCTGAAGGCGGCCCGCGACGCTTTTTACAAAGGCGACATAGCAAGAACCATCGCCGACTACCACACTCGGAACCAGGGGTTTCTTGCTTACGAGGATCTGGCGACTTTCGACGTCAGGTTCGAGGCGCCGCTGAACGTGCCTTTCGGTGGCGTCGAGATTCACACCTGTGGCGCGTGGTGCCAGGGCATTTCCTTTGCGGAGACAATGAGTCTGTTAAACCAGCTCGACATCGGTGAGCTCGAACACAATTCGAGCAGCTACATTCATACCTTAACCGAGGCTTTCAAGCTGGTATTCGCGGACCGCGAAGCCTATGTCGCAGATCCCTCATTTGTCGATGTCCCGGTCGAAGGTCTTCTCGACCAAGCATACCTGGCGGAGCGATGCCGAGAGATCGATCCGGACAAGGCATGCCCTGAAATGCCGAAGCCCGGCGCACCGTTAGGTGCTACAGTTGAAGTCGAGAACGCGCGCCAGGGCTTCTCCTCGGCACAGAAAAACTCCGACGGAGATCCTCACGATACAGGCTGGAGAGATCCGGAAGCGCTTAGAGATCCTGCTTCCGCCGATACGTCTTATGTTGCCGTCATAGATCGTGACGGAAACATGTTTTCCGCGACGCCGAGCGACACCTCTGCCGACACGGCCGTCATTCCGGGCACCGGCCTCAGCCCCTCGTCACGGGGGTCACAATCCAGAGGCTACAGCAGTTCAATAAATTCGCTCGCCCCCGGCAAGCGTCCCCGGCTCACACCCAACCCGGCGTTGGCCGTTAAGAACGGAAAGCCACTCCTGGCGTTCGGCACACCGGGCGGTGACGTTCAGATTCAGGCCATGGCGCAGGTGTTTCTAAACATCTTCGTGCACGGCATGAACGTTCAGGAGGCGGTACAGGCGCCTCGCTTCGCGACCTACAGTTTTCCGTCATCCTTTGCACCGAATGCCTATCACCCGAACCTCCTGACGGTCGAAGACTCCATTTCGGACGAAGTCTTCGCCGAACTGCGGGCGCTTGGCCACAAGGCGGAACGTTGGCCGGATGGCACCTGGAAAGCAGGCGGCGTGCTGGCCGTGCTTCGGCACCCGGAAACAGGACGCATCCTCGCCGGGGCCGACCCCAGACGCGCCGGCACGGCGCGAGGTCGCTGACGTCATGACGGCAAACAATACTTCTGACGTTCTCAATGCATTTGGGCAGAGCGTATCCAGCGCATCGAGTCTGCGTGACGTGTTCGGCGCGGCGGAGACCGCGGCGCAGACATTGATAGGGCATTGCCTCTTCACGGTCATGCGGTTCGACGCGACGCGGATGATGGTGGAACGACTGTATTCGAGCAATCCAGAAGCCTATCCCATCGGCGGCCGCAAGCCGAAGGGCGACAGTGAATGGAGGAGACATGTTCTCGAAGAGGGCAAGGTTTTCATCGGCCATAACAGCGATGACATTAGATGGGTGTTCGACGACAGCGAACTGATCTTAAGCCTGGGCCTTCACGCCGTTCTCAATGTACCGATAAAGTCCTCCGGCCGCATCGTCGGCACTATGAACCTGCTTGACCGAACAGCCCACTATACCGCCCAGGATGCCGAAACCGGCACAAAAATCGCGCATCAGCTGGCACATGTAATCGATGTCAGTTCGCTGGATCCTGATTAATCTTGAAAATGTTGGCTTTGACAAAAAGGTAGTTGCAGAAGAAGGCGAATTCCTGTGCTGGACAGAAAAAAGCATCTCAATACATTGATTCTTAACAATAATCACTGAACAAAGAACCTGTTCAATCGCGCGCCTTAGGGCCTGATCTCATAACCTAGTAGCAAACTGCGAGATGAACTGCAGCTAGCAAACTCTGTGTGAGTTTATCGTGGCGAGTTGCTATGCATCGGAAATCTTTGAGGCGCCCGAACGAGCGCTCAATGGCGTTTCTCTGTTTGTAGAGCTCGGGAGAAAAGTAATTTTTCCAGCGCCGGTTGGCCTTGGGCGGAATGTTCGGAGCGACACTTCGGCTTTCGATCATTTGCCGTACGGCATCACTGTCCTAGCCCTTGCCCTCACGCAGGATGTCGGTCTCGGGCATCAAGTCCAACAGGCTGTCGGGGGCTGCACAGATTGTCGGTCAGCGCATGGATTTTCGCCGTGCGCCCGACCCGCGAGCGGCCGACCACCTGCTTAAGTTCCACGCTTTTCCACCCAGCGCACAAAGCAATTGTAGAGTGTCATGCGCGGCCCATAGATCTCCGGCGCATCTGCCCAACGACAATCGCTTAAACCAAAAAACCTTTTATGGATCCGGGCCCTAAACTGGCCTGTCCGGGTATCGTTAATGATTTGATTGGTTTCAATAGGATATCGGACGATGCGCTTTTCAGATTCTGCCCGAAACGTATCCGGAAGTCCGCAGGCACTTCGCGACGGAACGAATAGGCCCCAGACCCTGGAGGTTTCCAAGGCTTGGTACTGATTTTTGTAGTAACTCTGTACCGAAAATGCAGTATTTGCGTCAGGTTCAAGCGCTAATATAACTTGAAGCTAGTTTGGTATCCCCAAGGGGAGTCGAACCCCTGTTTCCGCCGTGAGAGGGCGGCGTCCTAGGCCACTAGACGATGGGGACCCGCTGGACAGGCGCATGAAATAACCAAAGCCGCGCCTGGGAGCAAGCATTTGTTTTGAGCTCTGTCAAAAAAGGCCTTATTCGGCGGCTTTCCTGGTCAAAGCTTCGCAGAGGGCAACAAAGGCCACAACATCCTCCGACAAAGTGTTAAAGGCCGTAACAAGCCGGATTTCGCGCGTACCGGCAGGGGTTGCGGGCGTCGTCCAGTCATAGAACATAAATCCTGCGGCTTTCAGGCCGTCGATCACCGGCTCGGGCAGAGATAAAAACAGCATATTGGCCGCCACCGGGTAATGCAGAGTGACCCCGGGCAGGCCGGACAGCCCCTTAGCCATCTGGTCTGCCAGGGCATTCGCGTGCCGGGCATGGTTCAGCCAGAGATCGTCTGCCAGATAGCCTTCCAGCTGAGCAGAGAGAAAGCGTCCCTTCGAGAAGAGATGTCCGCCCCGCTTGCGCCGGAAGCCGAATTCGTCGGCCAGTTCGGGCTTGAAGATCACCACCGCTTCGGCAGCCATCGCGCCGTTCTTCGTCGCACCGAACGCCAGCACATCGACCCCTGCCTTCCAGGTCATCTCGGCCGGGCTGCAGTCCAGCGCTGCAATGGCATTCGCGAAACGCGCGCCGTCCATGTGGACGCCGAGTTTGTGCGACCGGGCCACTTCAGCAAGCGCGGAAATCTCCTCCAGCTGATAGAGGGTCCCGACTTCAGTGGCCTGGGTAAGGCTGATCGCCGCCGGTTGCACATGATGAACTACACCAGCGCCGTCAATAGCATCGGAGAGCTCTACTGCTGTGAGCTTGCCGTCCGCCCCATCGAGGGTCACCAGTTTAGCGCCACCGGTGTAGAACTCCGGTGCGCCGCATTCATCAACCACGATATGCGCATCACGATGACAATAGACCGCGCCATATGGCGGCGCGAGGAGCGAAAGCCCCAGGACATTGGCCGCCGTGCCGGTGGCGACGGGAAAAACAACCGTCTCGGTCTCGAACAGATCATTAAAGCGAGCGCGTACCCGCTCGGTCACCGGGTCTTCGCCATATGGCATTGCCGGACCTTGATTCGCCGCAGCGAGAGCGGCCAATATCTCCGGCGCCATAGCCGTCACGTTATCCGATGCGAAATTGGTCATAGTCGAGTCCTGAAACTAAGTTTTTTCCTGAATCCTGACGGTTCCGGCGCTGGTGTCCTGATTACGGCGCCAGCTGAGCCATGTGTCATCAAGGTGACTGCAACCTCACCCGGCCCAGAATTTCTCCGCTGGAAGCATCCATCATAATGATCTGCCTGCAGTTCTGCCCCTCCAGCCCATCTAGCGTAATCAGCAAGCGCCGGCCCGTCAGTTGCACCGAATCCAGCGCGCAACCAACCGGCACCTCCAGATCTACTTCGCCAAACCCGGTCGCATCAATGTCGGCCTCTGAGCCTGGCTTTGCTCCGGCGAGCACAGGCTCCCCAGCCATCATACGGGCAACGATGGTATAGACCACGAAGCCGAAGCCGGCGACGATGAGAATGGACATCAGAATGACCGCAGCTTTGACGGCTTTCATCGATTAAGGCTTTCAAGGTTCATGTGGGAAGGCTATCTCTCTGCAGAGTTTTCAACTTAATGATCGAAGCGCACGGCTTTGCCTGATTTTGACGCAGAACCAGACGGCGATGAGCTGTCAGACGCCGACGCACTCAACGAACCGGGCGCGTCTAACGTTCACGAGATCCCCGTGGCTGGCGCTGACAAGCGCGAACGCCTCGATCGCTTATTGGTCAAGAATCTGCCTACGCTGTCCCGAAGCAGGCTGCAAGGCCTGATTACCACGGGTTACCTCAGCATTGACGGCAAGACGATAGACAACCCGGCGTTTCGGGTCAAACCCGGCCAGAAGCTGATTCTTGAGGTTCCGCCTGCTGTGGCAGCGGAACCGGAGCCCCAGCAGATCGACCTGAACATCGTCTTCGAAGATCCTTATCTGATTGTCATCGATAAGCCCTCCGGTATGGTCGTTCACCCTGCACCAGGAAATATGGACGGAACGCTGGTAAATGCCCTGCTCGGTCACTGCGGCGACTCGCTGAAGGGGATCGGTGGAGTCCGCAGACCCGGTATTGTCCACCGGCTGGATAAAGACACCAGCGGTCTGATCGTCGCAGCCAAGACCGAGAGCGTTCACAAAGCCTTGACCGAACTCTTTGCTGCCCGGGACATTGAGCGTGCCTATCAGGCTCTCATCTGGGGTGTGCCGAGCCCTGGGAAGGGTGAAATCGAGGGAAACATTGGCCGCAGCCCCCGGAATCGCAAAAAAATGGCCGTGCTGCGCCATGGCGGCAAAAGCGCGCTTACCCGGTATCAAACGCTGAAAAGCTATGTGCAGGGCGCCGTGAGCCTCATTGAGTGCCGCCTCATGACAGGGCGAACGCATCAAATCCGCGTTCATCTGACCGAGAAAGGCCATCCCTTGCTTGGCGACCCGGTTTATGGACGCATCAGTGACGCCAAACTGCAGCGTTTGCCGCCCGATACACGCGATAGGGTTAAAAACTTTAGCCGGCAGGCATTACACGCCAGGATTCTGGGCTTCAAGCACCCGGTTACAGCGGAAACACTCTCATTCAAAAGCGAATTACCTCAAGATATAAGCGATTTGATTTCTTCTTTAGAATCATAGTAAACTATCGCGTAATGAACGAGGTTTTATAGAATCGCTTGTGAATCGCTGTCCGCGTTCCTACATATTATAAACGGTTTCGTGAATTGAAGCCGTGCCCCAGGGGGATTACCTGGCATTATTGGAACGCAAGAAACCGTGGCGGTTGTTTGAACTCCACCGCGGGGGTTTGCCTGAAGCTGGAAAAGCAATCCATTTGAATTTCCAGCCGGGCATAAGGAGGATGTTGATATGGCTTCACCAAGAGTACCGGCCTTAGGTTCAGAGGGTAACCTCTCGTCCTACCTGCAGGAAATTCGCAAATTTCCCATGCTGGAACAGGAACAGGAATATACGCTCGCGAAAGATTGGCGCGAAAGCGGCGACGTGGAGTCTGCCCACCAGTTGGTCACCAGCCATCTGCGACTGGTCGCCAAGATCGCTATGGGTTACCGCGGTTACGGACTGCCGGTCTCGGAGCTGATCTCTGAAGGCAATGTCGGCATGATGCAGGCGGTCAAGCGCTTCGACCCGGAACGCGGTTTTCGCCTGGCAACCTACGCGATGTGGTGGATCCGTGCGGCTATTCAGGAATACATCCTGCACTCCTGGTCGCTCGTGAAAATGGGCACCACCGCGGCCCAGAAGAAGCTCTTCTTTAACCTGCGTAAGCTCAAGGGCCAGATGCAGGCGATTGAAGAGGGTGACCTGCACCCTGAACAGGTGACCCACATCGCCACGCAGCTCAACGTGCCCGAAGCTGATGTGGTCAGCATGAACCGCCGTCTGGCAGCACCTGACAACTCCCTGAACGCGCCGCTAAGGATAGACGGTGACGGTGAATGGCAGGATTGGCTGGTCGATGACACCATGGACCAGGAAACCATGCTGGCCGAGGATGAAGAGCTCGGCAAGCGCAGAGCATTGCTGGTCGCGGCCATGAAGTCGCTGAACGAACGGGAGCGGCACATTCTCGAAGAACGCCGCTTGAAAGACAATCCAACGACCCTGGAAGAGTTGTCTCAGGAGTATGGCATCAGTCGCGAGCGGGTCCGCCAGATCGAGGTCCGGGCTTTCGAAAAGCTGCAGAAAGCCATTCGTAACGCAGCCATCGAACAGCGGTTGGCAACCGCCTAGAACACTTTAGAAAACCTCCAGTAGAAGGCCGGTCTCACACAGAGGCCGGCCTTTTTATTTGGAATTGAAACTGCCGGTTTGATCTCGCCCCGGCCTTTCGCCTACTCTCCGAAATATTCTACATTCCAACATCCCGGAAGCTGCGCTGTCAGCTGCGGGAAGAAACCTGAAGTGAGTCGTCAATGGCCTCTCAAGAGTCGCATGCCCCTATCCCCCTGCAATCCGATGCAGACTATCTGCCACGCTGGGTCTGGCTGTGGCTGCCGCTTGCGCTCGCCGTTTTCCTCTTGATCCTCGCACACACCGCCCCGGAGTTTTATGCCGTCTGGATGGGAAGCGAAGAGCGCGGCATGCTGGAGTTGTCACACGCGCTCATCCCACTGGCAGGTTTCCTGCTGGCCATACGCATGCTGTTCATGCCGCAAGTGCGCAGTCACAAGTGGATTTCGACCTGGGTTTTGCTGGCTGCCCTGGGCTGTCTTTACATTGGTGGCGAGGAGGCCAGCTGGGGCCAGCATTACATGCAGTGGGACACGCCGGAAGCCTGGCAGGCCGTCAATGATCAGGAAGAAACCAATCTCCACAACACCAGTTCATGGTTCGATCAGAAACCGCGCGCGATCCTTGAGCTCGGGATCGTTATCGGCGGTATTCTGATTCCACTGATCGCACTTAAACGCCCGGAGATCAGACAGTCGCGCTTCGCAATCGTTCTGCCTCCGCTGATCACGTTGCCGATTGCGGTGTTGGCGGAGTTTTCCAAGACCTCGGAACGGTTTCTCTCGGCGATCGATTACGACGGCATTCTCTTCAGCCGGGCAAGCGAAGTGCAGGAAACCTACTTCTTCTATTTCATCCTGCTGAATCTGATTGTATTGCGTCGAAGGTTAAAGGCTGGGCAGACCTGACAACGAGGCCACGCGGCCGACCGAATAGCATCGGCAAGGCACCGGGTCAGCTCTCTGACTCGGCCTCTTCTTCCGTTTCTGCTGCGTCCTGCTGATAGGGCTCTGCAACAACGGCGGCGACTTCGTCACCCCAATCGGCAATCAGTTTCTTCTGTTTTGCACGAAGAGAAAGGACCTGGGCCCTGGAGGCGATCCCCTGATAGTTCGCGATGATCGGCGGCATGACCCAGAAGATCAGCCACCCAACACCCGACGCCATGAGCGCACCTGCCCAGGCAAAGATATTGGACATGCCATCGAACGCAGCCTGAAAGGTCTGCCCTTGCCCCCAAAGATCAACAATTGCAGGCACGGTTCCAGCCAGGTTCATCATACCCACAGTTATCACGAACTTGCGGCCTCGCGATCCGTCCACAATAAACGCAACCATGGTCGGTAACATGAGAACGAGCAGCAGCAAGCAAGTAGGTAAGAGAACTGCTGACGTAGGAATCGCCAGCAGTATCCAGGTCATCTTGTTACTTTTTTCGGTATCAGTGGCCATAGGTACTCTCCATCAGGTCACATAGATCAGCGACATCGCCGCGATCGAAACACTCGCCAGAACCGAAGATACGACTGCCGAAGCCCGATGACTGATATTCGCAACATGAGCATCAGAGGTGAGAGCTCCTTCCTCATGCCAGGTAATCTGCCCAGCAATGGCGGCAAACTCCCGCTGAGCCTGTGCAAAACCTGCATCGTCCTGCTGGCGCAGATTTTCGTTGTCAACGAGCCACAAGAGTTCCGCCAGATCACCGCTCGTGGTTGCGCCGTCGATCCCTTTGGCGAGTTGCTGGCGAAAACTGCGGAAGTGATAAGTCTCGGTGATCGGGGAAAGAAGTTTCGCAAACCATCGCGCGATATTCGGCAGAGACTCAATCCCGACTGAACGCTGCATTTCTGAAAATAACCGAAGTACGCTGATATAGTAGTCGAGCTTATCTGACGGTTCAGCCAGCTGGTTGAAAAGACGGTCGGACAGGTTTTTCGTCCGGGTCGCGCAGAAGGCGGCGATATGCCGGTCCATCGGTACGAAATCGGGAATCCTGTTCTGTGCCAGACGCTCGATTGCAGGCAAAAGGTCGCCACCCTCGTTGACGAAATCGTCTTTGAGTAGCGGTGAAAGGCACGGCCATCCACTATTGCATTCGTACAGTGCCCGCTCGGCACCAAAGCCGATGCGTGAACGATTTACAAAACCCTCGATAATGTCGGCCTGACGAATCCAGGGCACAAACTCAGGCCGCATGGAGGGTTGTGCCTCGATCCAGGATTTGTGCAGCTTCGAGCGCACAACCTCGGAAATCATCTGCGGCACATGTTCCTTCTCGAAATCAATCGCCAGGGCCTGCCCCAAACCATCCAGACGTGCAGATATCGTCTTGTAGCGAACCGGGGCCAGATGATCGAGCGCCGTCAACACACCCCCGACCGACTTATCCTGTCCACCGCCTCCGCCTTCGCCGCCCATACGCGACATCCGGCTCGCCTTGAGAATGGAAGACGCACACTTCTCGTCGGCCAGACTGCGGCGCACCCAGCCTTCCAGCGCATCGTCCCGCAATATCTCCTGCGCCATAGACCAGTTGTGCCCCATGGCAAAGGAGAGCCCCCGGGCGGTATTGTATTCCTCGCCGTCAAACTCGAATGTACGGGCCGCTTTGGCCGAGAGCGTCGCCTGCTTGGGGCTCAGATGACGGCCGTTTGCCCAGAGGTCCAGGTCCATGATATTCCAGCGCTCGGCCGGATCGTCACAAAGCAGGCCCCGCAGTGCTTCCATAAGCTTGAGGGATACCCGTGCCTGCCCCACAAGCGTTGCATAGGAGCCGACCGCAATTTTCGACGCAACCACCTCTTGATCGGAAAGATCGGGAACCGGATTCCCGCCATGGCTCAGAACTGCGATCAGCACGCCGAGCGCATAAAAATCATCGCTGATGTAGCCGGGCCCGCGCCCACTGGGTGTCGCCATGCCAGCGTCAATCGGCTCATAGATCACAGGCTGATAGTACCCCGCCGGTGTGCTGACGCATTCGCCCAGGATAATTTCTTGATTGGCACCGCCGCTGGTAAAGATGTTGTCGGCCCGGATGGCTCTGTGCGCCATGATCCGGCCACCGACTTCTCTCAAGTTCGCGACCATCGGCGTTATGACCCCGCGGATCAGGTCGTCTTCCGAAAGCGGCTGGAAACTGGCACTGGGATCGGCCTGCACACGCTCGCCGCGCGGCTGTTCGAACACAATGACGAACCTCCGCTTGTTGTCGCCGGCGTACGTCATGACGCCCGAGGCGCGTGGAGTCAGAAAGGCGCTGGATTCAACGTGTGAAAGTGACCTGATCGCGTCGATGCGCGGCGCAAGCTCCCGCGTGCATACAAGCGCAAACATCGTGAGGCTTGGATTTCGCTTATCAAGCGCCGCAACGGCTTCACAGCCCGGCGAACTGAGAAACGGTAAGGATTGATCGGGATAGACTTCGTAGCGATCAGATAGCTCGATCCCTTTTTCAGCCCCCCTCTTCCCACCTTTACCCGCCGGCTTTTCGCTCATAATTTCTCCGCCTGTCAGCCCGGCCGCTCAGCAAATTGCCGAGCTTCCGCACTCTCGATCAATGACACCTGTCCTGCAGAACTGTTCCTTCAGCGAGCTTAAAGAAACAATCCACAGGCTCAATAAGCAGGTAGGCTCAGGCGCGTTTCGCGCACAGATACTCCCAGCCTTGGTAAAAGTTAACCCAGAGATAACAAAAAGATAGTTAACGGCGCGCTAATTACGGCAAAGCCGAAACAGCCACAAAAAAGGCCGAACCCAGCCGTTTTCAGATCGCAGCAACAGGCGGTAATAAAAGGGAAGGAATGCAATGGGATATAGCGAGAGTCCGGTGCGCTTTCCTTATCTCAGGGAAAGGGAGTCGGACTCTCGACAAGAGGTTCGAAGGCCGGTTCGATCAGGTCAACGAACGCAACTAAAGCGCAACACGCCAGTTTGATCAGCCTTTGAAGGGATCACGCACCAGAATGGTATCGTCGCGTTCGGGGCTGGTGGACAAGAGCGCAACGGGAACTTCGATCAGCTCCTCGACGCGCCGGATGTACTTTACCGCGGTCGCAGGCAAGTCGGCCCAGGATCTCGCCCCCTGGGTACTCTCGCTCCAACCCTCGAGAAGCTCGTAAATGGGCTCGACTTTGGCCTGGCGCGAAGCCAGGGCAGGCAAGTAATCCAAAGTCTCGCCGTCGACCCGGTAACCGGTGCAGACTTTCAGAGTCTCCAGGCCATCGAGCACATCGAGTTTGGTCAGCGCAATGCCGTCGATACCGCCGGTTTTGGCGGCTTGGCGAACCATCACGGCGTCGAACCAGCCGCAACGCCTGCGGCGACCGGTGACTGTTCCGAACTCGTGACCGCGCTCGCCCAGCCGCTGACCGATCTCATCCTCCAGCTCCGTGGGGAAAGGTCCAGAGCCGACACGCGTGGTGTAGGCCTTGGTGATACCCAGGACGTAATCCATCGCTTTGGGACCGATCCCGGACCCTGCCGCGGCCTGCCCGGCCACAGTGTTGGAGGAGGTTACGAAAGGATAGGTGCCATGATCGACATCCAGCATGGCCCCCTGCGCACCCTCAAAGAGAATCCGCTGTCCACGCCGATCCGCCTGATCCAAAACGTTCCAGACGCGCCCGGCGAAGGGCAGAATCTTCGGCGCAAGCTCCAGCAGCGCCGTCACAAGTGCCTCGCCGTCGGCTTCCGGCTGACCGAGCCCACGCAACAGTGCGTTGTGGTGCAGCAGCAAAGCATCGACACGCTCACGAACGGCTGATTCCTCAGCGAGATCGCAGAGCCTGACCGCCCGGCGCGCAACCTTGTCCTCATACGCGGGGCCGATGCCCCTGCCGGTCGTGCCGATCTTGGCTTCGCCGCGCGCAGCTTCACGGGCCCGGTCAACGGTGCCGTGAAGCGGCAAAATCAAAGTCGCATTCTCGGCAATCGTCAGCGATTCTGGCGTAACGTCCACGCCCTGCGCCTGGATTCTCTCGATCTCGTCCAGCAGCGCCCAGGGATCGACAACGACGCCATTGCCGATCACCGACTGTTTGCCCGGACGTACGATACCCGACGGCAACAAGGAGAGTTTGTAAACCACGCCGTCGATGACCAAGGTATGCCCGGCGTTATGGCCGCCCTGAAAACGCACGACCACGTCGGCGCGCTCCGAGAGCCAGTCGACAATCTTGCCTTTTCCTTCGTCACCCCATTGGGAGCCAACGACAACGACATTAGCCATGGTTACTCTTCCTCTGTTTCAAGATTTGCAGCAACTGCTTCAATAGAATCATCAATCAATACGTGGCTGCATAGCAGGCGTTTTGCCTCAGCGCGCGGGTCAGCCGCCTCATCCAGCGCGCCAACGATGCGCCAATCCTCTGCTTGCAGCGCCTTGACGCGCGCGACCGCGACACCGGTCGGTACATAAAGCCGCCGAAAGGCTTCCGGTTTCGGCAGGGACCGCAGGACCGTGTCCATGTAAAGCGTGAAGCCGGTGCAGGACTCGCTCGAACCATCGGCGATTTCCGCATCATAACGGCCACCCCGGCCCAACTCGCCCCTGACATTCCGGGCAAAAACCACAAAGCTGATCCCGGTTTGATACTCAAAGCCGCGATGTTCAACAGGGTCGAGGGTCAAGGAAACATCAGGCGCTTCGGCGCGGATCAAGCCGACAACCCGTTTCAACCTGTCGAGCCCCACATCCGCAGCAGAGGGCAAACGCAGGCTATCGAGCTTGATCAAGGCTTCATCAGCGGGTCCGGCGGCGCGCAATAACGCCAAAAAGGGTTCCGCCTTATTACCGGCGAGCTGCGCCACCGTGGCCGCGTCTTTCCGATCTAACGCCTCACGCAACGCAGCAGATTGTGTCTCATCAAACCCCAGATCCTTGGCAAGTGCCCCCACCAGCGGTGGCAGATTGAGATCGATTGAGAGACCTTGAACGCCGACGGCCTCCAGCGCGCGGGCTGCCAGGAGGACGACCTCGGCATCCGCACGCTCGTGGGAGGCACCGATCAACTCGGCGCCGACCTGCCCGAACTGCCGTTCCGGACGCAACTGACTGCCTTTAACCTGAAGTACCTGACCACCATAGCAAAGGCGCAGCGGACGCGGCGCATTGCGGAGCCGCGTAGCGGCGATGCGTACGACCTGCGGCGTCATATCGGCCCGCAGTCCAAGCATTCGTTGGCTGACCGGATCCATCAGGCGAAAGGTCTGCTGGGCAACGGCCTGTCCGGTGCCCGACAGCAAGGCCTCTTCAAACTCCAGAAGCGGCGGTTTTACGCGGTCATAACCCCAGCCCTCGAAGGCGCCGATCAGACGCTCGACAACCCCTGCCTCGTGCCCGGCCGCCGGCGGAAGAATGTCTTGCAGGCCCGCAGGCAGCAGTGCTTTATCACCAAGAGTGTTCATACGATTGCCATGAAGTTCGGTGCAATTCTCACGAAACGCCGCCTCTGCGGCATGACACAGGGGTTCCTGTGTCCTTTGTTGACAGCGGGGAAGTGACTACTAGTTTTACCGCCCAACGGCAATTGGAAAACCACATGAACACCGAGATGCCGCTCAATCCTGGACGACTCGTCCCCAGCTTCGAACGCGAACACCCCAATGGACTCTGAAAAACAGCCCGAAACAGTCTTAGAAACTGACGAAACAGCCTTTGAGACGAGCAGCGCGCTCGCCGACCGTCTCTTGGGTCTTTTGCTGTTGATTTCGAGCGTCCTGCTGGTCGCAGGCTGGTTTATGCCGGTCATGACCGTTCGAACTCTCTTGGTCTTCTATGACGAGGTCTCGATCATCCAGGGAACATTGCGGATGATTGAGAGCGGCGATTACCTGCTGGTCGCCATTATCGTCGTTTTCACAATCATTTTTCCCGTTTGCAAGCTCATCCTTGCGTTCCTGGTTTGGCGTCGGCTGGACAGGCCGCACAGCGGCCTGGGACAGGCGCTGCGCTGGGTCGAACTCTTCAGCAAGTGGTCGATGCTGGACGTCTTTGTCGTCGCGCTGGTCGTGGTCATCGCCAAGATTTCCCTGGTTTCCGACGTCACCATCCACCTGGGCCTCTACGTGTTTTGCGGCGCGGTCATGCTCTCCATGTTTGCAGTCTGGCGCATCAGTCACCTCGCGCACCGTGGACTTGCAAAAAGAGTCTGAACCACCTCAAAAACTGAGTTGCTGAACCTGCCTGATGCCTGGCAGGCCTTTCAGGGTGTCAACCACCGCGCCATCCAGCGCCGCATCCAGTTCGAGCAGAGCGATGGCGGCACCACCCCGTTCGGCGCGCCCCAGATGGAAAGTCGCAATATTCACGCCGGCAGACCCGAGTGCCATTCCCAGTGCACCGATGAAACCAGGTTTGTCTTCATTTGAGATATAGAGCATGTGCGGTGCAAGCTCCGCCTCGATCTCGATGCCCTTGATCTCCACCAGCCGGGGCCGGTGACCGCCGAAGAGCGTGCCCGCAACGGCTCTGTCGCCCCGCTCGGTAGTCACTGTGACCCGGATAAGCGTCTGGAAATCGCAATCGCGTTCGTGCTTGACCTCGGCAACATCGATGTTGCGTTCGCGGGCGATCACCGGTGCGTTGACCATATTGACCGACTCCAGCATCGGTCGCAGCAGACCGGTCAGGATTGCCTGCGTCAGAGGCCGGCAGTTCAGGGACGCAACCTGGCCTTCATATTCGATGGTGACGTTCTTCAGCCCACTGCGGGTCAGCTGTCCGGCAAAGCTTCCGAGGCCGTCCGACAGCAGCATGTAAGGTCGGAGCCTTGCGGCTTCCTCAGCAGTGAGAGATGGCATATTGAGAGCATTGGTTACCGCCCCGGTCAGTAGATAGTCAGACATCTGGTCGGCAACCTGCAGAGCGACCTTTTCCTGCGCTTCAGCCGTCGCTGCGCCCAAGTGAGGGGTGGCGACAATCGCGTCCATGCCAAACAGCAGATTTTCGCGAGCCGGCTCCTCGGTAAACACATCGAGCGCAGCCCCGGCAATGTGGCCCGACTCGATCGCTGCTTTCAGATCCTCTTCGACCACCAGACCGCCACGGGCGCAATTGATAATCCGCGCCCCCGGCTTCATCTTCGCCATCGCAGCCGCATCGATAATGCCCTTGGTCTGATCGGTCATGGGCACATGCAGGGTCACGAAGTCAGATCGGCTCAAGAGCTCATCGAGCTCAAGCTTTTCAACGCCCAGATCCTCGGCGCGTTCCGGCGACAGGAAGGGATCGTAGGCGACGACCTTCATCCGCAAGCCCTGCCCCCGGCTCGCAACGATCGCACCGATGTTGCCGCAGCCGATAACGCCCAGGGTTTTGCCGGTCAGTTCGACCCCCATAAAACGGGACTTCTCCCACTTCCCGCTCTGGGTCGAACGGTCGGCTTCGGGAATCTGCCGTGCCAGAGCAAACATCATGGCGATGGCGTGCTCCGCAGTGGTGATGGAGTTGCCATGCGGTGTGTTCATCACCACGATACCGCGCTGGGTCGCAGCCGGAATATCGACGTTGTCGACACCGATGCCCGCACGACCAACAACCTTCAGGTTGTCCGCCGCCGCGATGACGTCGGCAACGACCTTGGTGGCTGAGCGGATCGCCAGGCCATCATACTCGCCGATCTTCGCAACCAATTCTTCAGGGCTCATGCCGACGAGAACGTCGACCTCGATGCCGCGGTCACGGAAGATATCCGCAGCGCGGGGGCTTAACTTGTCTGAAATCAGTACTTTAGGCATTTCTAACGACCTCAATGGGTGTCGCGCAGAAAAGTGACCTGATCAAAGAGCCACTTCTCTTCGCGTGAAACATACGGGATGGCGTAAAGAGTCAGCCTCTAGGCGGCGGCTTTTTGGGACTTTACCTGTTCGAAGGCCCAGCTCAGCCAGGGCAGCAACGCACGCATATCGGCAGCTTCAACCGTAGAGCCGCCCCAGAGGCGCAGGCCTGGAGGTGCGTCACGGTAACCGCCAAGATCGTATCCGGCGTCGACATCTTCGACCTGCTTTGCAACCGCCTTCGCGACAGCCGCCTGTTCATCGACTCCAAGAGACTGGAACCAGGGATCGACGAACTTGAGGCAGATGCTCGTTGCGGACCGAAGAGAGGGATCGCTGACCAGGAAGTCGACCCAGTCGTTCTCAGCCACCCACTCGCTTACAGCTGTCAGGTTATCCTCAGAGCGTGCCATCAAACCCGGCAAACCGCCAACAGACTCCGCCCAGCGCAGCGAGTCCAACGCGTCTTCCACACAGAGCATGGAGGGTGTGTTGATGGTCTCGCCCTTGAACACGCCTTCAATCAGCTTGCCGCCTTTGGTCAGGCGAAAAATCTTGGGTAGCGGCCAGGAGGGCGTATAGCTCTCAAGCCGTTCAACGGCGCGCGGGCTGAGCACGATCATGCCATGCGCCCCTTCTCCGCCAAGCACTTTCTGCCAGGACCAGGTCGTGACGTCCAGCTTGTCGAACGGCAGATCCATCGCGAACACCGCAGAGGTAGCGTCGCAGATGGTCAGTCCCTTGCGATCGGCCGGGATCCAGTCCCCATTGGGCACCCGGGCACCCGAAGTTGTTCCATTCCAGGTAAAAACGACGTCACGGTCGCAGTCGACCTGTGAAAGATCGACGATCTCGCCGTAGCCGGCTTCCAGACAGCGGACATCTTCGAGCTTGAGCTGCTTGGCAACATCCGTAATCCAGCCTTTGCCGAAGCTTTCCCAGGCCAGCATATCGACGCCGCGCGCCCCCAAAAGCGACCACATGGCCATCTCGATAGCGCCGGTGTCAGACGCCGGCACAATCCCGATGCGATAGTCTGCAGGAATTCCCAGAATGCCGCGGGAGCGTTCAATAACTTCGCCCAGCTTGGCTTTTCCATCCTTGGAACGATGAGATCGGCCCAGGCTCGCACCAGAAAGAGCATCGAGCGACCAACCTGGACGCTTCGCGCAAGGACCGGAAGAAAACCTTGGATTACTGGGCCGAACGGCCGGCGTCATCAACGCCATTTGAACCATCTCCTAGTTCTGAGGAATGAAGAAAAGGCATCGCTTCTGTCGCAAACGCCCCGTAAAGTGTCGCGGATACTAGAGAGCATGTTGCAGTGCGTCAATGCAAGCGGGCCTTGGCTCTGCACTAGCCCTGAAGAGAATAAGCAGGCTAAGATCACCACTCTCTATGAGAGATAAAAAACGTTTTCAAAGACCAGTTTCGCGAATATCAGAGGTAAGGGAAACAAATTCAGGTAAGGCCAAAGCAGGAGCGAACGTCGTAATCCATGAACATGGAACAATACTTCCTTTTCGCCATTATAGCTGTCGGCCTCGTCATGTTTGCCTGGGGCCGGCTGCGCTATGACGTTGTCGCCGTCCTCTTGCTGCTGGCCTCGGTTGCCTGCGGTGTGGTCGATACGGATCACGCCTTCAGCGGCTTCGGTCATCCGGCAGTCGTCACCGTGGCCGCCATTCTGGTTCTCTCGCGGGCCCTGCGGAAATCCCAGATCGTAGAGACGATTTCGCGCTTTCTTGAGCCCGCCACCTCGAACACGTCGCTGCATGTCCTGGCCATGACCGGCACCGCCGCCGCCTGCTCCGCTTTTATGAACAACGTCGGGGCGCTGGCATTGATGCTGCCCGTCGCGATCCGCAGTGCAAAGGAGACCCGGCGACCGGTCAGCCGCTTTCTCATGCCCCTGAGTTTCGGCTCGCTGCTCGGCGGCCTGATAACCCTGATCGGAACGCCGCCGAACATCATTATCGCCAGTGTGCGGGGCGATGCCACTGGCGAACCCTTTGCTATGTTCGACTTCGCGCCGGTTGGGCTTGGAGTTGCGATTGTGGGGATCATTTTTATCGCACTGGCCGGTTGGCGTTTGCTGCCGAAACGCGGCGAAGTTACTGAATCGCAATCCCGCTTCATGCTGGAAGACTACATCACGGAACTGCGGGTCCACAGCGGCTCGCGCTTCGTCGGGCGCCGTCTGGTTGATCTGGAAGTGCTGGGACAAGGTGACATGGTTGTCGTCGCACTGATCCGCCGCGATGACCGCATGCTCGCCCCTTCCGGCTTTCTCCGGCTTCAGGCCGAAGACATCCTGGTGGTCGAAGCTGACACCGCCACACTGGAACTCATCGCTGAAAAAGCAGAACTCGAGGTCGAGGGCAGCGCTGAGGTGGAAACTGAAAACCTGCGATCCGAGCGGGTGGCTCTGATGGAGGCCGTGATCGTTCCCGGCTCCCGCCTGGAGGCGAGAACCGCAAAGGGGATGCGGCTTCACAGTCGTTACGGCGTCAATCTGCTCGGCGTCGCCCGGCAAGGCCAAACCCTCGGCGAGCGGCTGGGTCAGGTTCGCTTCCGCGCCGGTGACGTGCTGTTGCTGCAGGGTGAGCGCGCCTCTTTGCAGGATGCTCTGGCAACGCTCGGCTGCCTGCCGCTCGCGCAGCGCGAAATCGGCCTTGGACGTCCTAAGGGTTCGCCCATTCCCGCTCTGATCTTCGGATCGGCAATCGCCCTCGTCGTGTCTGGGACAGTTCCGGCGCAAATCGCCTTCGTCGCAGCGGCCGTCGCCCTGGTCATCCTGCAGCAAGTGAGCTTGCGCGAACTCTACGAATCGATTGACTGGTCGGTCATCGTGCTGCTCGGCGCCATGATACCCGTCGGCAGCGCGCTCGAATCCACCGGCGGCACCATGGTAATCGCCGGACCAATCCTCACCCTGGCGCATGAGGTCCCCCTCTGGGCTGTGTTGGCCCTTTTGATGATTGTCACGATGTTGATCTCCGATGTCATGAACAACGCCGCGACAGCCGTCCTCATGGCTCCAATCGGCATTGCCATCGGCCAGGGTCTCGATGTCAGCATCGACCCCTTCCTGATGGCCGTCGCTGTGGGCGCTTCGTCAACCTACCTGACACCCATCGGCCATCAGTCCAACCTGTTGGTCATGGGTCCCGGCGGGTACAAATTCGGCGACTACTGGCGTATGGGATTGCCGCTCGACATTCTGATCGTGTCGGTCGCGGTGCCGCTGATCTTGATGGTCTGGCCATTCTAATGCGGCGGAACTGGCGCGTGCCGGAGTCGATCGACCGCAACACGCGCTAGATTTTGATCAGACGGTGATTGTACCGGTCATGTAGGGTGCAGCCCGCCCGGAGATCAAAACACGGTCTCCCTTCAATTCGACGAGCAGCTCGCCGCCGCGTGCCGAAAGCTGGCGCGCCGTCATTTTTGTCTTTCCCAGCTTCTCTGCCCAGAGCGGCGCGAGCAGACAGTGCGCGGATCCAGTCACTGGGTCTTCAGGTATGCCATGCTTGGGCGCAAAGAAACGCGATACGAAATCACAGTCCGTACCCTGCGCGGTCACGATAACGCCCCGGGTCTCAAGCTCTGCGATCTTGCCGAAATCCGGCTTCAATCCGCGCACTGACGCCTCGTCGTTCAGGACGGCGATCATGTCCATTCCATCGCGAGTCTCAAGGACTTCGCCATCCAATGCCTCGCGTAACAAAGCCGGGCAATCAATGGTTTCACTCTGCAAGACCGGGAAATTCAGCGTGTAGAGGTCGCCTTCCCGCGTGACCTCAAGCCTCCCGCTTCTTGATTGAAACCCCATGACATCACGCCCAGGCTCCAGATAGGTCGAGATCACGTAGCTTGTCGCGAGGGTCGCATGACCGCAAAGGTCAACTTCGGCCCCTGGTGTAAACCAGCGGAGATGAAAGTCATCGCCGTCCCGGACGAAAAACGCAGTTTCAGACAGATTGTTCTCAACGGCAATCGACTGCAGGAGGTCATCGTCGAACCAGTTTTCCAAAGGACAGATGGCTGCCGGGTTGCCGCCAAACACCTCGCTGGTAAAGGCATCGACCTGATAAAGGGGAATTTCCTGGGCCATTTCGGCGCTCCTCACTGTGAAGTCGTATCTAGATTGTCGTCAGTTTTCGTCGTATTGCCACATATCTCTAACCTGAAGTCAGGTTGATACAAAGCACTCATCAGGAGACAATATTCAAGATTGTCCCCTGTATTTTCCTATCAAACCTTCATTTGAACCAAAAAGGCTTCTGAGTCTCCCGGTAAGCCTCGGCCTTTGATATTCCAATGTCCCGCAGCAAACGATCGTCAAGTTCGCTCAGTTGGCGACGCTGAATAGCCCGCTGAATAAGGGCTTCAAAGGCGCCAAACTGACTGTCATTGCGTGGTGTGAACGCTGTCCCAAACAGCAATCGTGGCAGGATTGCCAGAATTGAGCTTCCAGGACGCGAAGATATTGTACCCATAACACTCTCCTATAAATCGATACAATTTTGCCCCCGATTTATGAATTGTATTTATGTATTGCAGTGGCGAGCGGTCAATGTAATTATTGTCACCATGACAAATTGGCAACCAGATATCGAGAACCGGGGCGGCCCCCGCTACCTGGCATTGGCGGACGCCCTGTCAGACGACATGTCCGCTGGACGCCTGAATCCCGGCGACCGTCTTCCAACGCACCGGGACCTGGCCTGGCGGCTTGGCGTCACAGTGGGAACGGTCAGCCGCGCCTATGCCGAGGCCGAGCGGCGGGGACTGACGTCCGGCGAGGTCGGGCGCGGGACCTATGTCCGCAGCACAGCGACCGCCGCCATGAATCATGTTCTCTCCAACAAGGAGCAAGAGGACGAAGACACCGTCCATATGAACTTTGCCTTTCCGCCCCCGGGGCGCGAAGAGCGGTACATTCCCGAGATCCTCACAGCTTTGGCGCAGGATCCGCAGACTACGGCGAACTTCGGCTATCAGCCGCAAGGAGGTTCCTGGCGGCATCGGATTGCGGGCGCGCAATGGATGGAACAGAGCGGCCTGATTTCGGTCGACCCCGAGCGCGTGGTCCTGACCGCTGGCGCCCACCATGGAATGACGGTGGCCCTGTCTGCCATCACACGTCCAGGCGACAGGATCGTGACCGAAGCTCTGACCTACCCTGGCATTCAAGCAATTTCACGGGTCCTCGGTCTGCGGATAGACGGCTTGGCCATGGACATGGAGGGGATCATCCCCGAGGCTTTTGAAGCGGCCTGCCGCAGCAACGACATCAAAGCGCTTTACTGCGTGCCGACCTGTCAGAACCCCACGACCCGAAGCATGTCGGCAGTGCGGCGCGAAGCCATCGCTGAAATCGCACTGAGATACGGAGTTGCCGTCGTCGAAGACGATGTATTCGGCCGCTATGTTGAGTCCCCGCCACCGCCGATCGCATCCCACCTGCCCGAACTCGGATACTACGTCACCAGCCTGACCAAGGCAGTGGCCCCCGGCCTGCGGGTTGGATACGTGGCTGGTCCGCGCGCGGCGACAGACCGCCTGACCAGCGCGATCCGCGCAACCTGCTGGATGGCGTCCCCCCTCACCGGGGAAATCGCTGCGCGCTGGATCGAAAGCGGTGTCTCAGAGGAGATTCTGGCCAACCGTCGCCGTGAAGGGCGCGCGCGCCGGGCGATCGCGATGGAAGTCCTCTCAGACTGGGAAAAAGACTGTGCTGACGACAGCACCTTTATGTGGCTGCATCTACCCGACCCCTGGCGCACCGGCGACTTTGCGGCCGCCGCCGCGAAACAGGGCGTATCGGTGACCTCAGCGGAGGCCTTCACTGTCGGCCGGCTTGAAACACCACATGCGGTGCGGGTCTGCTTTGGCCAACCGACGAGCCAGCAAAGCTTGAGAAGCGGCCTGGAAACCTTGAACAAAATCCTTCGCGGTGAAGCAGCGGACTATTATCTGGCGGTGGTTTAGTGCGATCGAACTGAAGTTCGTATCACACCAGATCAAGGTGCGTCGAAGCTGCTGACCGTATGGCCGTGATTGAGTGGTCCCTGCCCGCCACCAAGACCGGGATTGGTCCGAATCGCCTCATGCAGGTAAGCGCGAGCGCGCAGGACCGCAGCCCGCACAGCCATACCCTGACCAAGACTTGTCGCAATCGCTGAAGCCAGAGTGCAGCCTGTTCCATGCACGTGAGGTGTGTCGATTCTCGGACTCTCGAAGGTTTCGATTCCCTCCTCGCTCGCAAGAATATCCGTGACACTTCCGCCGCCCTGCATGTGTCCGCCTTTCAGCAACACAGCCTTCGGGCCGATTGTGTGCAGCATGGCAGCGGCCTGAAGCATGCCGTCGATATCCCGGATGGTCATACCGGTCAGCTTTTCGGCCTCGGGGATATTCGGGGTCATAACGCTTGCCCGCAGCGACAACCGCCGGGTCAGGGTCTGAACCGAGTTGGGGTCCAACAGGCTGCTGCCGGTTTGCGACACCATGACCGGATCCACAACGATTGGAATGGACGGATCCAGCTCGTCGATAATGTCCGAGACCGCGTCGATAACCTCGGCGTTGTGGAGCATACCCGTCTTGATGACATCAATACCGATATCATCGATCACAGCCCGCATCTGTTGCTGGATGAAAGCAGGCTCAACGCCGACAACTCCGGATACACCAAGAGTATTCTGCGCAGTCAAAGCCGTAACGGCTGTGGCTGCGTATCCACCGAGCGCGGTTACCGTCTTAACGTCAGCCTGGATTCCAGCCCCTCCACCAGAGTCGGATCCAGCTACGATCAGTATGCGTGCCGTCACAACACGTCCCCTCTCACATCACAATTCTATTTTATGCCGCGGCTTCTTGAATGGTCGAAACGATATCGCCAACGACCTGATCGATCAGCGACTCGTCCTCCCCTTCGGCCATCACACGAATGAGCGGCTCTGTACCTGATTTACGGATCAGCAAACGCCCACTCTCGCCAAGCGTCCGCTCTCCGTTTTGAATAGCCTGTTGCACCATATCCAGCGACAAAACCTGATCCAGGCTGCTGGCCACCTGCAGCCGCACGTTTCGCAGCAACTGCGGCAAAGGCTCAAACACCTGCAGCACTTCACTCGCAGGCCGACCATCCTGGACCAGAGCGGCCAGCACCTGAAGGCCCGCAATCAGGCCGTCGCCCGTTGTCGTGTAACGGCTCAGGACAATGTGACCGGACTGCTCACCGCCAACATTATAGCCGTCGCTACGCATCCTCTCGACCACGGAGCGATCACCAACAGGTGTGCGGATCAGCTCGATCCCGATGGTATCCAGATAGCGTTCCAGGCCGAGATTGGACATGACCGTCGCCACAACCCCGTTCTTGTCGAGAAGGCCGGACTGATTCCAGGAACGCGCGACCAAGGCCATAACCTGATCGCCGTCAACAACGCGTCCCTGCTCATCAGCCAGAATCACCCGGTCCGCATCCCCATCGAGCGCCATGCCAAGGTGCGCGCCGTGCGCGACGACGGCTTCCTGCATATTGCTGGGAACGGTAGCACCGCAGTTACGGTTGATGTTGAAACCATCCGGCGAGACGGCGATGGGAATGACCTCTGCGCCCAACTCGTAGAGCACCTTGGGGGCCACGCGGTAAGCGGCACCATTGGCGCAGTCGACGACGATCTTGAGACCATCCAAACGCAGTGGTCGCGGAAAGGTGTTTTTGACAAATTCGATGTAACGGCCAAGCGCATCTTCCATACGCTGGGTTCGGCCAAGCTTGTCCGGGGGCGCAAGCGGCGCCGCCGTACCGCCTTCGGCGATACGTGCCTCGATCGCGCGCTCCACGTCGTCGGAGAGCTTAAAGCCGTCCGGACCGAAAAGTTTGATGCCATTGTCCTGGTAAGGATTGTGCGAAGCCGAGATCATCACACCGAGATCGGCACGCATGGAACGTGTCAGCATGCCAACCGCCGGCGTTGGCAGAGGCCCGAGCAGCACAACTTCCATGCCCATGGATGTGAAACCGGCCGTTAGGGCAAACTCGAGCATGTAACCGGACAGGCGCGTGTCCTTACCGATCACCACAACATGACGGTGGTCGCCGCGTCGGAACTGCGCCGCAGCGGCCTTCGCGACGGCCAGAACCGTCTCCGCGGTAATGGGCTCAACGTTCGCTGTTCCGCGAATTCCATCCGTACCAAACAAGCTACGCGTCATACGTCATTCCATTTGCACACAAATTTTATATCGTCACCGCCATTCCTAACCCAACAGTCGCAACGCAGGAAGCGATCGTTCAAATATTAGTCGATAAAGTGGCCAAAAACAGCTTTCAGGCTAATATCTTTGGTGGCGTTTCTCTCTATAGATGCCCGCAATCGGACAAGATTGCAATCTAACTGCTCGACAGTCTTATTACGCCGCGTACGACTAAAATTCTGTTTAATTTATGACGATTCTTCGATGGCCTGCCAGACGGCGATCATCTGGAGTGTCTCGGCAACGTCGTGGACCCTGAATATCTGTACGCCACGTGACAGCCCGGCAGCCACTCCGGCCAGAGAACCGGCGAGCCTGTCCTTCGGCGCTTCGCCCCGGGAAAGTCTCCCTATGAAGCTCTTGCGGCTCAGGCCGAGCAGGATCGGCACGCCAATTGCGTGAAACGCTGCGAGCCGGTCGAGCAATCTGAGATTGTGCTGAATGCTTTTACCGAATCCGATCCCCACATCGACAGCAATTGCATCCCCTGAAATTCCAGCCTCGATGCAGGCCTCGACCCGCTCTTCGAGGTAGTCGAAAACATCGAGCACTACATCTTTGTAATCCGGATTCTTTTGCATACTACGAGGATCGCCCTGCATGTGCATCAGCACCACGGGCTTACCGGACGCAGCAACGACACCAAGGCTATCGGGGTCACCCTCAAGCGCCGTTACATCGTTCACGATGTCAGCGCCCGCCTCGATTGCCGCCCGCATGACAGCGGCATGACGGGTATCGATCGAGACACGCGCCCCGGCGTCGCTCAAGCCCCGAACCACAGGCACCACACGCGCGATCTCATCGCGCTCAGAAACAGGCTCCGCACCGGGTCGGGTCGATTCTCCGCCCACGTCCAGAATAGTTGCACCCGCATTCCACATCTCGAGACCATCAGCGATGGCCTTTCCGGCATCCAGGCGATCGCCACCGTCCGAAAAGCTGTCCGGCGTCACGTTCACGATGCCCATGACCTGCGGTCGGTCCATCGGCAGGCCTGAAAAAGGCTGCCGCGCTGCCGAGAGGCTTTCCAGACTCGCTTCCAACTTAGCAGTGAGGTCTGAACCGTCCTGATGATCATCGAGGCACCAGCCGGTCAATTGTTCCAGCGACAGCTTTTCCGTCTCGATCTCGCCGTCCTGCCCGCGGAGGCTCACCTCACAGCGCGCGAAGGCGCGACCGGAGCCTGCCAGAGGTTTTCCCGATCCGGCGTTATGAGATGAGGCAAAAGGCTCAAGCGGACGAAGATAGAGTTTTCGAGGCATCGATACGCTTCATTTGCATCGGACTCGTTTTCGCGCAACGAGGATCCGGCTGAGACAACATAGTGAGTGAGCGGCGTTCAATCTCACACCAGCCTGAACTGGGCAAGCGCAGCTGCAGAATCAACAAGCCCCGCCGTTTTGGCAGGGCTTGTCTCATTACGCAATGGCATAAAATCGCTAGCGGGCAGTTAACTCCCCGGCTGCGGCTCCGGCTCGAAACCACCAGGCGTTTCCTTGTCAGAGCTGCTTGCCGGCTTACCGCTCGAGGGCACCGACGAACGTCCGCCGGTGGCCGAACCGCTGTCAGCTTCGTCACCGCGATCGATGGACTCGCCGCGCAGGATCGCTTCAACCTCGTCACCGGTAATCGTCTCGTACTCCAGCAAAGCCTTGGAGACATCGTGGAGGCCCTGCATATGCTCGGTCAACACGGCCCGTGCCTTTTCTTCAGCTTCCTCGATGAAACGCCGGATTTCTTCGTCGATCATTTTTGCGGTCGCACCGGAGATAGTCTGGCTGCGCGCGACCGAATGCCCCAGGAAGACTTCCTCCTGATTGTCGACGTAGCGGAGACGGCCAAGCTTATCGCTCATCCCCCACTCTGCCACCATAGCCCTGGCCAGGTTGGTCGCGCCCTGGATATCGCTTGCAGCGCCAGACGAAACATACTCTAGGCCGTAGATCAGTTCCTCGGCCATCCGGCCACCGTATGCGGTTGCCAACTGCGCCTTCATTTCGCGGAACTTAAAGCTGAGTTGATCCCGTTCCGGCAGGAACATCGTAACGCCTAACGCACGACCGCGCGGAATAATCGTCACCTTGTGAACCGGATGGTTACCCGGAATATTCAGGGCGACAATGGCATGCCCCGCCTCGTGATAGGCGGTCATTTCCTTTTCTTCCTCGGTCATCACCATGGAACGCCGCTCTGCGCCCATCATGACCTTGTCACGTGCTTTTTCGAAGTCGTCCATGGTGACCACGCGCTTACCCGCACGTGCTGCCAGCAAGGCCGCTTCGTTGATCAGGTTCGCAAGATCTGCACCTGAGAAGCCAGGCGTTCCGCGCGCGATGGTGCGCGGCTCAACGTCAGGCGCCAGAGGCACCTTGCGCATATGCACCTTGAGGATCTTTTCCCGGCCCAGAATATCAGGATTCGGCACAACAACCTGACGGTCGAAGCGTCCGGGACGCAGCAACGCAGGATCCAGAACGTCGGGCCGGTTGGTCGCGGCGATCAGAATCACGCCTTCATTGGCCTCGAAACCGTCCATCTCGACCAGCAACTGGTTGAGGGTCTGCTCGCGCTCGTCATTGCCGCCGCCGAGGCCTGCACCACGATGACGACCGACTGCGTCGATTTCGTCGATGAAGATGATGCAGGGAGCGTTCTTCTTGCCTTGCTCGAACATGTCGCGCACACGGCTGGCGCCGACACCAACGAACATCTCAACAAAGTCGGAACCGGAGATCGTGAAGAAAGGAACATTTGCTTCACCGGCGATCGCACGGGCCAGAAGCGTTTTACCTGTTCCCGGAGGACCGACCAGCAGACAGCCTTTCGGGATCTTGCCGCCCAGGCGTTGGAATTTTTGTGGGTCGCGCAGGAAGTCGACAACTTCCTCAAGTTCGACTTTGGCTTCGTCGATACCGGCGACGTCGTCAAACGTCACGCGCCCCTGCTTCTCTGTGAGTAGGCGCGCCTTGCTCTTGCCGAATCCCATGGCCTTGCCGCTGCCGCCCTGCATCTGACGCATGAAGAAAATCCACACACCTATCAGTAGCAGCATCGGGAACCAGGAAATCAGAATCTGAACAAGCGGACTTGATTCATCCACCGGCGCCGCATCAATTCTCACCCCTGCCTTCTGCAAACGATCAACCAGATTGGGATCGTCAGGCGCGTAGGTTTCGAAAGTCCGCCCCTGGCTTCTCTGGCCGCTGATGTGCTGCCCCTGAATCTTGACTTCCACGACATCGCCAGACTCAACAAGATCGACAAACTCGGAGAAGACAAGTGTTTCCTGCGGGCCTCGCGTCGAGGAACCCTGGAAAACGTTGAACAGAATAATCAAGAGCAGAACGATGACGATCCATAGCGCTGCGTTGCGGCTGAAATTCACTGTGTGTGCCTTCCACTCGGTCGGAGTCTGGGTGCGGGCCGGGGTGTTCCGGTATGTTACTTAATCTAAAAGATAATAGGCTTCCTCGCCTAAGCAACAGTAAAGGCGACTCCAGTAAGGGAAATTCCTGAGCGGAAACGAAATTTTGCAATTATGTCGCGAGATATGCCTCGGGTATAGTATCCAAAATGGGGTGCCGCCACGACTGCTTCATCCTCCCACAAAGCAGCGATGGAATCACCTGCAAGCGGCGGAAATCCTGATGTTTCCGGCATCAGGTCCCGACGAATTTCGGCCCAGCCCTCAGCCCCCAGAGCGCCGACTTTGAGTGTTCGTCCAACCGGCACTAAATTCTCGCTCAACATCACGTCAAAACGGCCGTCCCAGCGGGTTAAAATGCCCGTCACGAGCGTTTTATGCGGAATCTGCCTATTTTCGCGGCAAACCACCAATCTTCCACGCCACGGAATCAGACGGCATCCGGATAAGGTCACTCCTGCACTCAAGCCGTTCAGAATTTTCTCGTACAGGCTCCCCAGGCTCTCCAGGCGCGGTCCGTACTCACTCCCCGAAACCGTCGTCAGAACTCTGGTAAGGCAGCGCAATGCAACATCGCGCGGTAGGCGCGGCAACTGCGCCGGATCAAGAAACGCAACACCTGCAGGGTGAACGGACGCTGTGCGTGCCAGCACAGCAGACACAGCGGCCTCGGTGCCGCTCCTTGCGAGCCCAAGCCGTTGCGCCGTCTCCGCGATCCTCAACGATGAAAGACCTTCACCCGTGAGGGTTGGCAGAAGATTCCGAACGCGAGTCCGGGTGTACTTGGAGTTCCGATTGCTCGGATCCTCGACCCAATCGACCCCTCGCGTTTTCAATGTCGATAAGAGACGCGACTTTGAAAGCGTCAGAACCGGACGCAAGATCCTGTGATCCGGCATTTCCTGTAATGCCGCCATGGAGGCCAGACCATAGAGGCCACTCCCGCGGGACAGACGCATCAGAAACGTCTCTGCCTGATCTTCCTGATGATGCCCTAGGACCAGATGCAGGATCGCTTCCCTGGCACAGAACTGCGAAAGAAGGTCATAACGCGCCTTGCGCGCTGCCGCCTGAACATTGGCCTCCGGCTTGTCGCCGCGCCATTCAAGAGTGCAGTTCTCTATTCCGAGTGCGGTCAGACGTTGCGCCACGAGGGAGGCTTCTTCAGCAGACTCCTGGCGGAGCCCATGATCAACAATCACACCGACCGCATAACCACCGCGATTGCGCGCCCACTCATCTGTCAGAACAGCTGCCGCCATTGAGTCCGCGCCACCAGAAACCGCAACGGCGATTACAGGACAGGACTCAAACGGCCCCAGCTGTGTCATCAATGCCGCGAACTCGTCGCCGCTTACAGCTTCAAGGTCACACTCGGACATGCCTGCCTCGAATCTCCCGGGCACGAAAACGCGCGCCTTTCCTCTGAGGGCGGCACAAAGAATCCGGACGCCAATTCATGAGGACCACGGGTCGTCAGGGCATCACGTTTCAGACGCACCTGATGACGGACTACCTAAGAGCAGGAATACCGCTGCTGCTCCTGCTTTGTGCGTCGCTGAACGGTCGCGGCCGCCTTAGGATAACGTTTAAGAAGTTCCGCAAAGGTGCCACAGGCATCGGCCGTGTTTCCGAGAGCTCCGAGCGACATACCGAGCTTCAAAAGATTATCCGGTGCCTTGGAGTTGTCTGGATATTGCTGGTAGGCCTCGGCGAAGATGACAGCAGACTGCTGGTAATCTCCACGCACATAATAGGTCTCACCCAACCAGTACTTGGCATTTCCTGCGAGGGGGTCTTCAGGATTCTGCTCGACAAAACCACGCAGAGCCTGCTCCGCCTCATTGTACTGCGCCTGCCTCAGAAGACTGAAGGCGTTATTGTACTGTTCCTGGGGCGTGCCACTCGGCAGGGCACCCGCCGCAGCGGTCTGTGCCGCACCACCAGCAGCTGCGGCTCCCGGTTGCGCCTGTGCAGTACCTGCAGCCTGGCCGCTCTGGAAATTCTGCAGATCACCCTGATTGATCACGCCCAGTGTTCCGGGCGCACCGCCAGCTTGCTGGGTCGGCGCTGTCCCGGCGGCCGTCCCCGGCGTTGTCCCGACGGTCGCAGCACCTGCCCCGCCGACAGCCGCTGGCGCGTCAGAAGTGACTGCGCCACCATTCGCCTGCTGCTCAAGGTTCTGAAGTCTGAGATCAACGTCGGCGACCAGACTGTCGAGCCGTTTACCGACCTGATTTATCTTAAACCCAAACTGCTCGACCTGACCGGTCAGGGATCGTAGCTCCGATTCGAACTGCGACAGACGCAGTTCGATCCGGGCGGCCTGCGTCCCCGAGAGATCCCCTCCAGCCGCAGCCGCAGCTGCCCCTGCTGGAGGGGCTTCGCCGCGATAAACCTGGCGCTGCAAAGCCGTCAACTCCCGCTGCAGGCGCTCGACCTGCGCGTTCAGATCCTGTGCAGCGACAGGCGTGGTGCCTGAAATCACCGAAACAACGGCCACACTTCCCACCAAAGCTATGGCGAGGGTGGCACGCCGAATTGAACTGCAGAGAGCTCGTTGCATGGCAGGTTTCGTTAAACGATCGTTGAGCAGTTTCATAATTCTCATCCGTCCTGATCGGAGAAATTCCAAATGACAGGACTCATTTGTCCTTGAGACGAGATCAGCCTGAGATCTGGGGGCAGTCTGCACTTACACAATGCCGACCGACCCTAGAAGATGATCAAATTCCAAAGCAGCGCCATCGCACCATGATTGGGCGTCAGCTCGTTTCACGTAGGCGCGTACACTGCATTCGAGAAGCCACCCGTGCACATTTCACCAATGCTCGCGAGACAGTCTTCCCGGACGCACGATAAACTAGAGCCAAATTTCTTGTCAGAAATATGGCGCAGGGTCATCACACGCGCAAAACGCGGTCGCAGAAATAGCAACGCCCGCTCCCGGGATTTAAAACTCGGAAGCGGGCGAAACCAATCGGATAGACCCGAAGCTCAGTTGATCTTGAACACGCCGCGGCGGTTCTGAGCCCAAGCTTCCTGGTTCGAACCAAGAACAGCAGGCTGCTCTTTGCCGAAGCTTACGGTCTGCAGGCGGTTCGGGTTCACACCAAGCGCAGCAAGGTAATCGCTTACCGAGTTCGCGCGGCGCTCACCGAGAGCCAGGTTATACTCACGTGTCCCGCGCTCGTCGGCATGACCTTCAACAGTCACGGTTGCGACAGGATAACTGTTCATCCAGACAGCGACCTTCTCGAGCACTTCACGGCTATCTGCCGTCAGGTCACTCTTGTCTGTGTCGAAGAACACACGGTCCCCAACGTTCACGGTCAGATGCTCCTGGGTTCCAGGAGTTGGACCTTCAATGGCACTTGTCTGGGTAGATCCAGCAGAGCTATCTGTTGTCGGAGCAGCGGCTCCACTACCTGTACCACTGTTGGAAGTTTCAGGATCGCTTGCACAAGCACCCAGCAGCGATGCTGCCGCAATGAGAGTGAGGAACTTTAAACGCATATTGTGCCCTCTCGAGACATCCCCGGAATCCTAATGAACAAGGTCAGGCCTGCTACCGGTCTTCATTGAGGCCCCCTTGGAAAGAATACATCCCCCATCACCGGTTAACTACCGGTAAAGTTCCACGTAATATACCGGCCACAACCTATTGAATCAAGGGGGACCACGCTGGGTCGGAACCGTCAATCGGTGTCGCAACTTCGCGTTCGTTAAAACCGGTAAGATCGATTGTAAAGAGTTTGGTAACCTGTTTACCCCGCGCGTCCGCTGGCATCTGACGATAGAACGATAACACACGACCGTTGGGCGCCCAAGTCGGCCCCTCTACCAGGAAGCCTTCGGCAAGCATTCGTTCACCACTTCCGTCAGGCCGCATGACTCCTATGTAAAAAGTCCCGCCGCTCATACGTGTGAAGGCAATCAGGTCACCGCGCGGCGACCAGACCGGTGTCGCATAGCGTCCCTTATTAAAGGAAATCCGCTGCACACCGGAACCATCCGCGTTCATCACATAGAGCTGCTGCGAGCCGCCACGGTCGGAATTGAAAACAACTTGTCTCGAATCCGGCGAATAAGACGGCGAGGTATCGATGGCCGGATGCCGTGTTAAACGTGTGACCTGCCGGGTTCTGAGGTCCATCGTGTAGATTTCAGTGTTTCCCTGCTGCGCCAGAGACATCACAACTGTGTTGCCGTCAGGCGAAAAGCGTGGCGCGAATGTCATGCCCGGGAAGTCACCCAGGACCTCCTGCTGTCCCGTATTCAGATTGAGCAGATATACGCGCGGCACCCGGTTCACATAGGCGAGATAGGTAATCTCCTGCAGCGAAGGTGAGAAGCGCGGCGTCAGAACCAGGTTGCTGCCGTCGGTCAGGAACTGATGATTGAAACCATCCTGATCCATGATTGCCAAACGCTTCTGACGGCGATTCTGCGGACCGCTCTCTGCGATATAAACGATCCTGGAATCGAAGTAGCCTTCTTCACCGGTCAGGCGCTTATAAACATTGTCGGCAATGATGTGCGCAACCCGGCGCCAGATTGACGGCGGCACGGTGTAGGCGAATGCCGTGAGCTGTCCTTCGCCGAACACATCCCAAAGCCGGAATTCCACGCGCAGACGTCCGTCGGCCTGCAGTTCAGCCGACCCGCTTACCAAAGCCTGCGCATTGATCACCCGCCAGTCGCCAAAGCGCGGAACATTTCTCAGCGCCGCCGGGTCCTGGATGAAGGCCCCTTTATCGATGGGCCGGAACAAACCGGAGCGTTCCAGATCCGCGGCAATCACTTCTGCTACGTCATGACCGATCAGCTGTTCTTCCGGCGTCGCACCGTAGAAATCAGAAACCGCGATGGGCAGAGGTTCCACAAAGCCCTGGGTAATATCGACGTTCAACTGCGCCCGGGCAGGCTGCACCTGTGCCATCGTTACAGCAGTAATCGTGGAAATGATCGCCAGGAGGGCGAACAGGCGGGTCGAGGTAAGTCGGTTCTTCATCATGTCCCAAACATCTCTCTTGGATCGAACTTAAGATTGATCACACGCCAGACTTCATACTCGCTCACAGGCAACTTGTAAGGGCTGCAAGCTTGTATAGCACGTCGCGCGTTTTCCGCAGCGCTTCTGAAGTACGCATCGCCAAACATTCTCGTGAGGTTGACGACTTCGGCCGAAACCAGCGTACCGTCGCGCCGCAGTGTGATGCGAATTTCGACAACTAGATCTTCCGCCTGCTGCGCGCCCGGATCCAATCGCCAGCAACGTTGAATCTGCTGACGGATGGCACGGGCAATACCCTCTTGAGCAATACGGCTGACCTGCTGCTTTGGTCTTGTCTGTTCGGCCACCTTCGGCGCAGTCGCAGTCTGTGCCTTTTGCGCAGGCTGCTTCTTCAGCTTCTCCACATTGCGCAGGATCGAAGTCAAGGCATCCGCGGGCGGCTCCTCGGGCTTTTCTTCTTTTGGCGTTTCTTGTTCGGCGAGCTTGATTTTCGGCTTTGGCCGTGGCTTGGGCGCGATCGGCTTTGCCTCTTCTTCAGGCTCCGGGGTTGGTTCCGGTTCGGGCTCGGGCTCGGGCTCGGGCTCAGGTTCCGGTTCCGGCTCCGGAGTTGGCTCAGGTTCGGGTTCCGGCTCTGGCTCTGGCTCAGGTTCAGGCTCGGGTTCCGGCTCTGGTTCGGGCTCAGGCTCCGGAGTCGGTTCGGGTTCAGGTGCAGGCGCGGGCTTTGGATCAGGCGGTGGCGGCGTCTCTTCCTTCTCAGGCTCGGGCTCTGGAGCCTCTTCCTTGGCGACCGGCTCAGGCTCTGGGTCTGGCTGCTTCTCTGTCGCCGCTTCCAACTCGGCAAGTGTGACCAATTCAACCGGTACATTCGTAATCGGCGGCAGGGGACTCACAAAGGTCGGCAGCCCTACAGCCAACGCGGCAATGACCACCGCGTGAAATAGGATCGAAAAGATGGTCCCGTTGCGCATACTCGCTCGTAACGCTCCTAGCGGCTTTCCGAATCTTCGGACGTTTCGCCCGCTGCATCAGCAGGCGCGGTTCCGCTCGGCAATTCCGCAATCAATGCAACACGCGTGAAGCCCGCCGCATTGACCGTCGCCATGACCTCCATCACCCGGCCATAATCGATGCTGCGATCACCACGGACGAAGATACGCGTATCGGGCTTGTTTTCCGTAATCGCAATCAGGCGCGGTACCAGCTTGCCGATTTCGACTTCGGTGTCCTGAACATAGAGCAGGCCTTTCGCGTTGACGGAAACCACCAGCGGCTCATCCGGATCGGATAGCGTCTGCGCCTTGGCTTTGGGCAGATCGACCGGTACGCCAACAGTGAGCAACGGTGCCGTCACCATGAAGACGATCAGCAGAACCAGCATCACGTCGACAAAAGGCGTCACGTTAATATCGCTCAGGGGTTGGTATCTGCGCGACCTCCAGCCCTTACCCGCACGGCCGGAGCTCTGAAACTGCCCGGCCATGGTTAGGGTTTCTCCTCAAGCTGCCGCGACAGAATGGCACCGAACTCACCGGCAAAGGCCTCAAGACGGCCACCGTAGCGACCCAGATCTGTCGAGATCTTGTTGTAGGCAATAACCGCAGGAATGGCAGCAACCAGTCCCAGAGCCGTTGCGAAGAGAGCCTCGGCAATACCCGGTGCAACAACCGCAAGACTGGTGTTCTTGGACGCGGCAATTGAGGTAAAGGCATTCATAATGCCCCAGACCGTTCCAAACAGACCGATGAAGGGGGCCGAAGCGCCGACGGAGGCCAGGAAAATCATGTGGCGCTCCAGGCGTTCCATCTCGCGTCCCAGCGAGATATCCATAACCCGGTCTATTCGCTGCTGCAGGCTGATGCGATTCTGATCGCTCACCCCACCAAGCCCCTTGGAGCTTGAGCGGCGCCATTCGCGCATAGCCGAGACAAAGAGCGAAGACATAGGGTCCGGTGGCCGTTTGTCGATCCGGTCATAGAGATCGTCGAGAGATCCCCCCGACCAGAAGGCTTCTTCGAACTGCTCGGCCAAACTGCGTAATCGGCGAATCTTTAAAATCTTTTCGAAGATGATCGCCCAGGACCAGACCGAGGCCACCAGCAGCAGGACCATCACGATCTTAACAACAATGTCGGCCTGCAGAAACAAGCCCCATACAGTCAAATCATGCGCGACGGACCCGGCCAATCCAACCGTTTCCACTGCTGTTTCGACCGCTGTTTCGACTGCTTCATTTGCCATCAACTTCCCCCAACCGAGGTTGCCATTTTTTCACTCTCAAATCTTTTCAGGGCGGCCTTAACCGGCTGCGGAATGCGTCCGGGACGCTCACCTACGCCGCGCAGACACGCGATCCTGATTTTCAACTTTGCCAGGCAGAAATCGCCGCACCATACATCCTGATGGATTTCGATGGACGCCTCCCCCATGCGTTCGACGCGGGAGCGCACTTCGAGACTGTCGTCCAGCGTTGCCGGCCTCAGATACTCAATCGCGCAACTCCGTACGACGAACACTAGGTCATAGTCATTACGGATGTCTGTTTGGTTAACGCCTGCGATTCGCAGCATCTCCGTGCGCGCGCGTTCAGCAAACTTCAGATAATTCGCGTGGTAGACAATGCCGCCTGCATCGGTGTCTTCGTAGTAGACACGCATCGGCAGGCGGAATTCGGCACCGGCGATGTAGCCCTGACCCGGCGACGACAAACCAGGTTCAATCGAAGGTAAATTTTCGCTCAGCGCGGTCACGGCATCTCCTCCGGCTCTTCGACGGAGCCGTTCCCGGCCAGAAGATCGAACTGCGAGGTCAGCGTCGCGGGTACATCCAGACCCAGATAGCTGTAGCCCGCAGATGCCAGAACCCGGCCACGCGGTGTGCGTTGCAAAAGCCCTTGCTGAATGAGGTAAGGCTCGATCACGTCCTCCAGCACATCGCGCTGTTCGGACAAGGCCGCCGCCATGGTTTCCACACCGACGGGACCGCCGCTATAATTCTCAGCGATATTGCGCAGATACCTGCGATCCATCGAATCCAGCCCGCGTTCGTCGATATCCAGCCTGCGCAGCGCCGCATCGGCAGCCTTCGCATCGACCGTGCTCGCACCGTCGACCGCGGCAAAATCCCGAACCCGGCGCAACAGCCGTCCGGCAACACGGGGCGTGCCGCGCGAACGTCGGGCAATTTCCAGCGCGCCATCCCGCGACATCTCGATACCCAGAATCCCGGCGCCGCGCGACACGATCCGCTCCAGTTCGTCGGGTTCATAGAACTGCAGACGCAAAGGTATCCCGAAGCGTTCGCGCAATGGGGTGGTGATCAGGCCTGAACGGGTCGTCGCGCCGACCAGAGTAAAGGGCGGCAGATCGATCCGCACGGACCTGGCCGCGGGCCCCTCACCGATAATCAGATCGAGCTGAAAATCCTCCATCGCCGGATAGAGGATCTCTTCCACGGCGGGCGACAGACGATGGATCTCGTCGATAAACAGAACATCGTGCGGCTGCAGGTTGGTCAGAATAGCCGCCAGGTCCCCAGCTTTGGCGATCACAGGACCTGATGTGGCGCGAAACCCGACCCCCATCTCCCGGGCCACCACCTGAGAGAGCGTGGTCTTGCCAAGTCCGGGCGGGCCGAAAAACAGCACATGATCCAGGGCGTCACCCCGACCGCGCGCCGCCTCGATAAAGACGCTGAGATTCGAGCGCAGTTTTTTCTGCCCGACGAAATCAGCCAGTGAAAGCGGGCGCAGACTTTGCTCAGGCGTATCGCCCTCGGCAAAATCCGGCGTAATGATCCGCTCGTCGCTCATGAGGAAAGCTCCTTGAGACCGACCCGGATCAGAGCCTCAACCGAAGCTTCCTTGCCCAGTTCATGGACGGCTTTCCCGACCGCACCGAAGGCTTCGGCGCGGCGATAGCCGAGGTTCACAAGTGCGGAGATTGCATCTTCGGACAGGCCACCGGCTGGCGCAGCCGTGGCCGCCGCAGACGATCCCGTAAGATCCGCAGCCATGTTGCCCAGGGCGATGCCCCCGGCTTTTTCCTTCAGCTCAGAAGCAATACGCCCGGCAATCTTGGGTCCGACACCGCTCGCGCGCGTCAAAGAAGTCTTGTCCTGTGCCGCAATGGCCTGAAGCAGTTCTTCGGGTCCCAGTGTGGAAAGAATGGAAAGCGCCATCTTGGCACCGACCCCCTGAACCGTGCTCAGCAGGCGATACCAGTCACGCTCACCCTGATCGATAAAGCCATAGAGATGGATGTGGTCTTCCCGCACATGGGTCTCGATCAGAACACTCGCCGTCTCTCCAGCGAAGGGAAGCCGCGAGAGAGTGCGCCCGGAGCAAAAGACGACATACCCTACGCCGCCGACGTCGATCATGGCCCAGTCGTCACCGCTGCTGTCGAGCTTACCGGTCAGCTTGCCAATCATCGCGCACGTCCAATCACATCGGACTGACGGCCGATCGCATCTGAGGATTTTCTTTTCGGGGATTTGGCAGCCGAAAGTGGGTCTTCACGCCCCGTCGACCACTTGCGCCGGGTTGCGATCTGGTGCGCATGACAGATCGCGACCGCTAATGCATCCGCCGAGTCTGCCGACACGATTTCGCAGCCAGGCAGCAAGCGGCCTATCATCATGCCGACCTGATCCTTCGTTGCATGCCCGGTGCCGACCACCGCTTTCTTCACGATCATGGGCAGATATTCACCCACCGGCAAACCGGCCAGGGCGGGCGTCACCAACGCGATACCGCGCGCCATCCCGAGCTTAAGGGTCGAGGAAGGGTTCTTATTGGCCAACGTCACCTCGACTGCAGCCTCCTGCGGCTCAAAGTCGGTCAGGATCTGCGAGACGCCATCGTGCAACTCCACGAGGCGTTGTGCCAGATCCTTGGACTGGGTCGATTTGATGACGCCATTGGCAATATGGCGGAGGCTGTGGCCCTCCGCCTCGATGATGCCCCACCCCATGTGGCGCAAACCGGGATCAAGTCCGACGACTCGCATAAACTCGTTCAGACCTCCCTTTGCCGCCTGGTCATGCAGTCAGACGTGCCAGAACGTCATCGGCCACTTCGAAGTTCGCCGAAACCCGCTGGACATCATCACTGTCATCCAGGGTATCGAGCAGCTTCAGCATGGTCTGCGCCTTATCCTCATCCAGAGGCGTCATGGTCTGGGGCTTCCAGGCCAGATAAGCTTCCGCCGGATCGCCGTAGGCTTCAATCAAGCCGTCGCGCACGCTTGAAAAATCATCGGGCTCACAAGTCACCTCATGACCGTCTTCCGAGGTTTCGACGTTACTTGCGCCGGCCTCGACAGCCGTTTCGAACATGGCGTCAGCAGACGCTGTCTCAGGCGGATACTGCAACAGCCCGACGTGATCGAACATGAAGGAAACCGAGTTGGTTTCGCCCAGGCTACCGCCAAACTTGTTGAATGCCGCGCGCACTTCTGAGGCTGTCCGGTTTCTGTTGTCGGTCATCGCTTCCACAATCAGAGCAACACCACCGGGCCCGTAGCCCTCGTAGCGTATTTCTTCATAGTTCGAATCGTCTTCGCCCAACGCAACCCGCTTGATCGCCCGGTCGACATTGTCCTTGGGCATGTTGGCTGCGCGTGCGGCAATGACCGCTGAGCGAAGCCTGGGGTTTTTGTCCGGTTCCGGCAGCCCTGACTTCGCGGCAACCGTGATCTCACGTATCAAACGCGCGAACACCTTCGCACGCTTCTTATCCTGTGCACCTTTACGGTGCATGATGTTCTTAAACTTGGAATGGCCCGCCATGACCACGAATCCTAAATGATGATGCAAATAACGAAGATGCCAACCGTATCTTGTGGAAGTGCGGGGTAACAGCCGCAAGAATTATTCCTGCAATATGGCGACAATAGGGCGCCTTCTAGCAGGTATTCGCCGCAATCTGAAGCCCTCACACGGCCAATCCGCGCCTCAAGGGATCAAAAGCGCGTATTTTGCTTCAAATGCCCATGAAATGATCCCTTTCCTGTCTCGATTTTTACACAGCAACCTGCCAAGCGCGCCAAGGATTCGCGCCGAAACACACCCTGCTGTAAGCAACGCTGTGTTGAGCCTGAATTAACTGCTGCTTAATGCTTTTCCGACAGACTGCCACCACGGGTTTTTCGGGTGCTTTTCACAGTGAGACGCACCTTAGAGACTGGCCGCGCGTGACGCCGGTCAGGAAAAAAGGGACAAGCAATGGCGTTGTCGATCAATATTCCAGAGCTGAGCGTCGTCACAGACGGCGATACGGACAAGGTGAATTTCGCCCGGCGCAGTGTGAAAGCCGCCGAGCTGGTCCATGATTTTGTGCAGCAATCGAGCCTCTCCGCGTTCGACGCCTTGCTAGATGCGGCTGAAGAGGATCTGCTGAAGTCGGCGATTGGCGCAGCGGATATCGCCGAAGAGGCGACCGAACAGACGGAAATGGTGGAACAGGAAATCACACGCTTCCTGGCTCAGGCCCCCAAGAGCTGACCCAAGGCGCTTAAAGACTTTGCTTTAGGCTGCCCCAAGCACCGGAATCGACTCAGGCAAACGACCGCCCAGGCGAACGGGTTCGATGCGCTTGGCCAATCCCGTCTTATCATCGGTCTCAACCAAAACTGCACTCAATGACCCCTCGCCCGTCGCGACGGAAAGCCGTTCGGTCGGAAGCTTCCGCGTGAAGCGCGCAAGAGGCACTTTTTTATCCATCCCGATTACCGAGTCATAGTCACCGCACATACCCGCGTCGGTCTGATAGCCCGTCCCACCGGGCAGGATCATCGTGTCGGCCGTAGGAACATGGGTATGGGTTCCGACGCAGAGGCTGACCCTGCCGTCAACGAAGTGCCCCATGGCCATCTTCTCGCTGGTGGCCTCACCGTGGAAGTCGAGAATCACTGCGTGAACCGTGGCACCGAGCCGGTGGCGCTCCAGTTCACGCTGAACCGCGGCAAAAGGATCGTCGAGAGGATCCATGAACAAACGCGCCATGGCGTTCAGAACCAGAACCTTCCGTCCACGGGTCGCTTCAAAAACCGCAGCGCCGCGGCCAGGTGTGCCTGAAGGAAAGTTATGGGGGCGCAGCAGGCGTGTTTCACGGTTGATGTAGTTCAGCATCTCGCGCTGATCCCAGGAATGGTTGCCGCCGGTGATAACGTCGACCCCCATTTCAAAGAGACTGTTACAGATCTTCTCGGTGATTCCGAAGCCGCTGGCAGCGTTTTCGCCATTCACAACGATGAAGTCCGGCTCCAGCTCGCGCCGGACACGCGGCAGATGAGCTTCCAAAGCGTCGCGCCCTGGACGTCCGACAATATCGCCGCAAAAAAGTAGTCTCATGGTCTCATCTTCCGATTTCAAGCGCTTCGCGCTCAGTCACGATCCAGTCAAGCGGCTGATCGTTAGTGTCATGTGGCACAGCGTCGACCTCCAGGGCCGAAAATGCCACCCCCACCGCCGTAACCTTCTTGGCGGACCGAAGTTCGGCGAGCGAACGGTCATAAAACCCGCCTCCGTAGCCGAGGCGATAGCCATGCCTGTCAAAAGCCAGCAGGGGAACCAGCAGCAGATCAGGCGCACGGGCCTCGCAGGAAGCCGCTGGCTCCAAAGTGCCGAAACCGGCAGGGACCAGTTCATCTCCGGGCTTCCAGTCGCGGAAGACCAAAGGCCGGTCCTTACCCGTCATGGCCGGAAGCACCACCTGACAGTCCCGGCGGCTCAAAATCTCCAGAAGCGGGCGCAGGTCAAGTTCTTCGGCCAGAGGCCAAAAGCCTGAAACCACCGCACCTGCGGGAAAATCGAAAACCGACAGAATACGGTCCCGCAACCCGGATTCTGGGGTATTTCCCGTAGCAAACACCTGAGATCGGCGCTTTTTTGCATCCTTGCGCATCGCCCGCTTGCGCTCGTCAGGCGAGACCGCGTCAAGATTTAACATTTTGTCGCGCGCCTTTTTCGGGAGGTCGGGCTGTAGTTAAGTGGTGCCGCGATGGCCGTTGGAAACGATCATCCTCTGCGGCCTGCCAAGCAGGTGGGCGCCATATACCGGAACCAGGGCTCCGGCAGGGACAGCTCCCTAGAGGTTCGATATTGGCCCCAGGGATCGGGTTACCTGACGCACCTCGCAGCACCATCTAACTAGAACTGATACGTATTTAACCTTTTGCCACCAACTGAGTGAGAAAAGGTTAAATGCCGTCACTTTATAACTTGAGAATAGATCACGCTTTTGCCGGTTTCCGCAAAAAGCGATCATACTCAGGGAGCTATTTAAGCCCCTTCCAGGCGGATCGCAATGGATTCCAGCCGGGACGCGCAGGCTTCGAGCGCATTTGCGGCTTTTTCCTCAAGCGGATTCGGGCCTGTTGCCGTGCCATCCTGATCTGAGGGCTTGGACACAGAAGTACCTGAGCCGCCGTTATCCTGGACTTCCTCCAACTGGATCAGGGCCTCGTCAAGCTCATCCGCAATCATCAGCGACGCCATCATCATAAGATGCGACTCACTCAAACTGCCGACGCTTTGCTTCAGAACAGCCACCCTGTCATCGACGAAGGCAGCCAGTTTCATAAGGTGTTCTTCCTGACCATCGTCGCAGGCAACGTCATAGTGACGGCCGTTAATCGTAACATTTACCTGTGCCAAGGCCTAAACTTCCATCACCGATTTGAGCCGTGCAATTGTCGAATCCAACCGACTGGAAACCTCACCAGCGAGGTTCTGCAGGTTCTCATTTTCCTCGCGCGCTGCCGCCAGCGCTGCGCGCAGTTCTTCATCGCCTGACGCGCTTTCGCCGTTCGAGCGCGCCTGCGCCCGGGTTTCAACCGCTTGGTCCAGGCGATCCAGAGCAGACTTAAGTCTCTCAGTCGCTTCATTCAATCTTGTCATGGGCGTATCACTGGAAAGTCATAAGTGTTTGCGCAGCCGATTCTTGCTGAGAGGACAGATTAATTAACAATGCCGGGCAGCATATGCGCCCGACGCTGCAATGGTCAACCGCCACCGGGCATGAAGACACTGCAATATCACAAAATGACAAAGTGCTTTTTCACGAGTTTCCCGAGACTTGCAGGCTTTCCTTCAACTCCTGTCACGTCGGGTCTCCTCATTCTTTGATGTCTGAATCACTCACAGGGGTGACATGCCGGTTGACCTTACTGGGGCGCAACGGCATGTTGCGCGCAAATTTGGTCCGGAACCCAGGATCCGTTGCGTTTTCCAATGGCTGGCGAAGGGCTCTTCCCCATAACGGTGGATACATTAATGAACACATTGCAGTCGGGCCCATCAGGTTCGAAAGGTGAACTCGCAGCCAGTCACAAAGATATGGCCAATGCGCTCCGCGCCCTCTCCATGGATGCCGTGCAGCAAGCCAATTCGGGTCATCCGGGCATGCCGATGGGTATGGCGGACGTCGCGACCGTGCTTTACAGCCAGTTTCTGAAATTCGACCCGGCACGGCCGGATTGGGCGGACCGCGACCGTTTTGTGCTCTCTGCCGGTCATGGCTCAATGCTGCTCTATTCACTGCTGCATCTGACCGGTTACCCGGAGATGACGCTCGATCAGTTGAAGAACTTCCGTCAGTTGGGCAGCCTGACTGCAGGTCATCCTGAGGTCGGTCACGCTCCGGGTATCGAAACCACCACTGGTCCCCTGGGTCAAGGTCTCGCCAATGCGGTTGGCATGGCGCTGGCTGAACGCCTTCTGAACGCGCGCTTCGGCGATGCAGCGGTTGATCACCACACCTACGTAATTGCCGGCGACGGCTGCCTGATGGAAGGCATCAGCCACGAAGCGATCTCGCTGGCAGGACACCTGGGTCTGAGTAAACTGATCGTTCTCTTTGACGACAATGGTATCTCGATCGACGGCCCGACCTCCCTTTCGGTCTCCGACGACCAGGCCAAGCGTTTTGAAGCCAGCGGATGGGACTGCTTTGCTGCCGACGGTCATGACCCGCAGGCCATCGCAACCGCAATCGCCGCTGCCAAAGCGAGCGATAAGCCCGCCATGATCGCCTGCAAGACTGCAATCGGCTTCGGGTCGCCCAACAAGGCGGGCAAGAATTCTGCCCATGGGTCACCGCTAGGCGCAGACGAGATCGCCGCAACGCGCGAAGCCCTCGGGTGGCCGCATGCGGCTTTCGAAATCCCCGATGATGTCCGCGCCGCCTGGAGCGCCACTGGGGCAGCCGGTGCGGAAGCCTCCGCGGCCTGGGACCAGCGCATGGCAGGCCTCGACGACGCCGACCGCGCGGAGCTTGAGCGCCGCATGGCCGGCGACCTGCCCGCGAACTGGCAGGACAGCTTCACCGCCTACAAGCAAAAGCTGGTTGATGAGCAGCCGAAACTGGCAACACGTGTATCATCGCAAAAGGCCCTGGATGTGCTCGCGGAAGCCATTCCCGAGTTGATCGGCGGTTCGGCAGATCTGACCGGCTCGAACAACACCAAGGCCGTAAGCCAGAAGCCCGTCTCCCGCGACGACTTCTCCGGCGATTACATCTACTACGGCGTCCGGGAACACGGCATGGCCGCGGCTATGAACGGCATGGCCCTGCACGGCGGTGTCCTGCCTTACGGGGGAACATTCCTGGTCTTTACCGATTATTGCCGGCCCTCAATCCGCTTGTCCGCGCTGATGAAGCAAAAGGTCGTCTACGTTATGACCCATGACTCCATCGGCCTGGGCGAAGACGGACCAACCCATCAGCCGGTCGAACATCTGGCAGCGCTGCGCACGATCCCGGGTCTGCAGGTTTTCCGTCCTGCGGACGCCATCGAAACGGCGGAGTGTTGGGAGCTTGCAATTCAAAGCGACGATGCGCCTTCTGTGATTGCCCTGACACGTCAGGGACTGCCGAGCGTCCGCAAAGACATCAGCGAGAACTTCTCAAGCTACGGCGCCTACATTCTGTCGCCGGCGGAAAACGAGCGACAAGTTACGTTGATCGCCTCCGGTTCCGAGGTTGAACTCGCCTTGAAAGCCCAAGAATTGCTGGCTGACGATGGGATCTCGGCGGCGGTTATCTCTATCCCCTGCTGGGAGCTTTTCGCCGCACAGAACCAGAGCTACCGGGATGAGGTACTTGGTCCGGACAGCCTGAAAGTCGGCATCGAAGCTGCCCTGCCCTTTGGTTGGGAACGCTGGATCGGATCGGATGGCGCGTTTGTCGGGATGCAGAGCTTCGGCGCTTCGGCACCGGCCGGCGATCTCTTCGCACACTTCAAGATCACACCGGAAGCTGTGGTTGAGAACGTGAAGGCCCGACTTTAAAGACGATTGAACGGCCGCCGCGCAAAAGAGGTTCGGCGGCCAGGGAGTCACAGTTTATCAGCGACGCCGGATCATACGCGTCGAATGTTGAATGAAAGGGAAGTCTACGATGGCATTGAAGGTAGCAATTAACGGTTTTGGGCGTATCGGCCGTCTGGTGTTTCGTGCCGCCATGGAATCAAAGCGCAGCGACCTGGAGTTCGTTGCAATCAACGATCTGGGCTCCCCTGCCGATAACGCGCATCTGCTGAAGTACGATTCCGTTCACGGCATTTTTCCCGGTGAAGTCAGCGCGACGGACGACAGCATCGTTGTCGATGGCAAAGCCATCAAGGTTCTGTCGGAGCGTGACCCATCCGCCCTGCCCTGGAGCGACCTGGGCGTCGACATCGTTATGGAGTGCACGGGCATCTTCTCCAACCGTGACGCAGCCGCAAAACATCTTGATGCAGGCGCAAAACGGGTTCTGGTTTCCGCCCCCTGCACCAATGCCGATCTGACGGTCGTTTACGGTGTCAACAGCGACCAGCTGACCAGCGAACACACCGTCGTCTCCAACGCGTCCTGCACCACTAACTGCCTCGCGCCCGTCGCTTATGTGTTGCACGAGCTGGTCGGCATCGAGCAGGGCTTCATGACCACAATCCACTCCTTCACTGGTGATCAGCGGACGGTCGATACCCTGCACAAGGATCTCGCCCGTGCCCGTGCGGCTTCGGTCTCGATGATCCCGACCTCGACCGGTGCCGCCCGCGCCGTTGGCCTGGTTCTGCCGGAACTGAAGGGCAAGCTGGACGGTACGTCCGTGCGTGTCCCGACGCCGAACGTCAGTCTGATCGATCTGACCTTTAACGCCGGAAAGTCCACCTCGGTCGAGGAAGTCAATGCAGCCATTTCCGCAGCAGCAGCCGGTAAGTTGGCCGGCGTTCTGGCGGTCAACGACAAGCCGCTGGTCTCCACCGACTTCAATCACAATCCGGCCAGTTCCACTTTCGACCTTGCGGAGACTCAGGTCATCGACGGCAAGTTTGTTCGCGTGATGTCCTGGTACGACAACGAATGGGGTTTCTCAAACCGCATGAGCGACACCGCAATCGCCATGGGCAAGCTGCTCTAAAACCCCATCACCTTCGGGTCTAAAATTGAAAAGCGGGGTGCGTGGCACTCCGCTTTTTCTTTTGCCTGGGCACGGCGCTTTTCAGCCGCTGTCATTACGATATGATCACGCCATGCCAAACCCGGTCATCATCGTCCATTCCTTCGAGCAGGCCTGCGCGGCCCTGAGCAGCGCAGTCGAGTTGTCCCGGGACCTTACTCTCCTGTCCGCACCTGACGCCGGCATGCAGACCGGTCCCGCATGGTTTCTCTCTCTCATCGAACAGGCGACGGAGAAAGTGCCGGGCGCGGGAAAACTGGATATCACCGCATTGCTGGATTGCGGCGACACGCCAGGCCCCGTCCTGGCCGCACTGCGTCACGGCCTCACTAATATCTGCTTCACCGGCAAGCCTGAAGTTCTCGCCAAGCTGAGGGAGATCGCCGAACAGCAACAGGCCGGAATCATTCATGAGCGCCCACAAGGCCTCGATTTACTTGGTGTCGCCGATCCTCAGACGCACTGCCGCGCCTGGCTTGCGCGCGGAAGCGATTGAAATCACCGCGAACCTGCTCTAAGAGCAGCACATGAATACGCGCCTTTATCTTATTGCACCTTCCGACCTCGGGTCGGCAGCACGCCCCGCCGAGAGTTTTGTCGGGGCCTTAAACTCTATTCTCGAGAACGGGGCTGTCGATTGCCTGCTCCTGCCCGGAGGAAACGGTGATGACACAAGCCTGCGCCAGACCATCGATCTGCTGCGACCCGTTGCCCAGGAGCTCGGCGTCGCTGTGGTCCTGGAGGGTGACGCCGGACTCGCGCAAGAAACCGGGTGTGACGGGGTGCACCTGCTAAACCCAAAGGCATACCGCGGAGCTCGAAAAATGCTGGGAGACGACGCCATTGTCGGCGTCGACTGCGGCATGTCCCGCCATCTGGCGATGGAAGCCGCCGAACAAGGTGCCGATTACGTCGCTTTCCGGCGTCAGATTGTGGAGGGGTCCAAGGATACCGAGGTAAGCGATGAAGCCGCACCGACGCTTGAAGCCGTTCTGGAGTGGTGGCAGCTCATGATCGAGACGCCCTGCGTGGCTGTAGGCGCCAGCGATTCCGACGACTGCTTGAGTCTGGCAGAGGCCGGAGCCGATTTTGTCGCCCTCGGAAATGAAGTCTGGGAAGATACGTCCCAAGCGATTGAAGTGCTCAAAACCGTTGCAGCCCGAATTTCCTGAAGCTTCCGCCTGTTACCAGAAGACCCTGTAAGCCCAAAAGCGTCGACGAGGCCCGAAAATCCTATGCTTTTGGCCCTTTTGCGCGCAAACGGCAGCATCCCATTGCCTGAGCGCAGGCGAACTGCTAGCTTCCGCCCGCTTTTCGCCCCAAACCCGCGTTCCGGTCCCGAATTGCCGATTGGCTTACGGGACCTTTCATCCCCGGCTTTTGCAAGACGGGCCCAGCGTGGCAGGGCGTAGATACATCTCGAAACATGGCTGAAAACGGCCAGAAACTGGACGGACGATCATGAAGATTAATGGCAACGCCATTCGCCCCGGAAACGTCATTGAGCACAAAAATCGTCTCTGGCGCGCAACCAAAATCCAGCATACGCAACCCGGCAAAGGCGGCGCATATCTGCAGGTCGAGCTGAAAGATATCCGTGACGGCACCAAACTGAACGAGCGCTTTCGCGCCAGTGAGGATGTCGACCGGGTACGCCTGGATCAAAAGGACTACCAGTTCCTGTTTGCCGACGGTGAGATGCTGACCTTCATGGACAATGAGACCTACGAGCAGGTGATGCTGCACAGCGATCTGGTCGGGGAGCCCGTCGTATTCCTGCAGGACGGTATGACGGTGACAATCGAATCCTACGAAGGTGAGTCGATCTCGGTCATGCTGCCGGACACAGTTGTCGCCGAGATAGCTGAAGCCGACCCCGTGGTGAAGGGCCAGACCGCGTCTTCCTCCTACAAGCCGGCCAAGCTGGACAACGGAGTCAAGATCATGGTTCCGCCGCACATCGAATCAGGCACTCGCGTGGTCGTGAACACAGCGGACTCCAGTTATGTGGAACGCGCCAAGGGCTAATTCGTCGCTACCCGTAGTCTTACCTTTCTCCCATCACCTGACGACTTACCCGGAACCCATATCATGGCCACTCGCTCACCTCTGATCACCGTTATGACCCGCGCGGCCATCAAAGCCTCGCGGGGACTGAAACGCGATTTCGGAGAGGTCGAAAATCTGCAGGTCTCCCGAAAAGGCCCTGCCGACTTCGTTTCAACAGCCGACCTCAAGGCCGATAAGACACTGCGCGAGGAACTGGGCAACGCACGGCCTGGATATGGTTTCCTGACGGAAGAATCGGCAGAGACCAAGGGCACAGACGAACACGACCGCCGCTGGATTGTTGATCCGCTCGACGGCACGACAAATTTTCTGCACGGCCTCCCCCACTTCGCGGTCTCCATTGCGCTGGAAGAACGCGGCGAGATCGTTGCAGCAGTGGTTTACGACCCGATCAAGGATGAAATGTTCACCGCTGAAAAAGGCGCAGGTGCGTTCTTGAACGACCGGCGCATCCGGGTTTCCGGTCGCACGGCCATGAACAGTGCCTTGATCGGCACCGGTGCGCCTTTCCTGGGACATGGCGATCGCCCGGTGTTCCTGAAGGAACTGGACGCAGTGACGGCCGTAACCGCTGGCATCCGCCGCATGGGTGCTGCAGCCCTCGATCTCGCCTATGTCGCCGCCGGACGCTTCGATGGTTTTTGGGAGCGCGGGCTTTCTCCCTGGGATATCGCAGCAGGTGTTTTGCTGGTTCGCGAATCCGGTGGACAGGTCAGCACGATTAAAGGCACTGCCTTCAAACTCGAAGGCGACAGCATCCTGGCCGCGAACCTCGAACTGCATCCTTCGCTGGTCAAGACCCTGCGCTCTGCACGGGACGCTTGAATACAACTCCGTGCGCAAGCACCGGGCGGAATTTCTGTTGAAAAACGAAACTGCTACAGACTTGACACCAAATCCAATCGCCGGACAGGGTTAACAGGATGTTATCATCTCTTGTTTAGAGAATAGTTTTGCCAGGTGTCTATTTGCCGTCGCGTAACCTGCCTTTCCTAAAGCAGTTGTCGGCGCGCCTGCAGGAGCTTAAGCTAGCGCCCGGATTCGCATAGGGAATCTCTCGGTGGGGAACGAATGACACGACAAACGTACCGAACCGGAAATGTGACGACACCGTCTTCGATGAAGGCGAGCGGCGCACTGTCCGGATCGAAATTCCTACATGCTGCACATCGGCATGGGATAGCCCCTTACTTCGGTTGCCTTTGCATTGCAGCTCTTCTTTCATCAGCAAGCGTTCCCGCTTTGGCGCAATCCGCACTATTGGGTGCCGATTCGGGCGTCTTCGTAAATGAAGCCTTGCTCGATGGAATGAACCAGCAGACCGTTCCGGTTCTGCCTTACGGCGCGCAAGGTGCTTATCAGGGTGGCGCCTATCAGGCACAACCCAGTTACGGTGCCGGCGGATATAATTCTGGTGCTGGCGGTTCCGGCACGGTCATCATAGGCGGCTCCGGCGATGCGACTGTCCAGGGCGGCCAGCAGTATGTAACCCGCCCAGGCACACTACTCTTCCCGCCACCGACGTTTCCCAGAAGCCGCGTAACCATCATCGATTCGGGAACGGCGACTGCGAGCAGAAACGCCAACGCGTCGAATAGAGTTGCCGGGCAAGGCAATCTTGCGGGCACTGCAACGCAAGCCACTTCAAGTCTGGTTCCACCAGCCGCAAATTCAGGAGCCACGGGCGGAAAGGCCGAGTCTCGCCTTCTCGTTCCCCTCCCACCCAGCATTTCGCAGCAGGCACCAGCCACCAAGACCGCCACAAGCAAGCCGGCTAAACCCGCAGTGACGGCCGCCAAGAAAGCGCCACCGCCACCCAAAAAGGTCGCACAGGCAAAAGCGCCGCAGCCGCCGAAAAAATCGGCGCCAGTGCCAGCAGCCCCGGCAAAGCAGGCCTCCGTTGCCCCACCGGCACCACCTGTGAAGACGGTACCTGCTGCACCTAAAGTCGCTGCGGCTCCGCCACCACCAAAACTCGCGCCAAAATCGGCGCCGGCGACGGCCGCCCCCACGGCTATCGCACCGAAAACCGCGACCGTGGCTAAAGCGGCGCAGTTGGAGGATACCACTGCCGCCCTTACGCCGCCTCCTCCGCCGCCTGTAAGTCCATCGGTCGACACGGCTAAGCAAGCCCCTGCGGCGCCGGCGCAGCAACCTGCCGCACCGGCAGCGCCGACACCCCAAGCGAACGATGCCGCACCACCCGCGCCTTCAACTCAAACGGCATCGCGTGGCGATCCGGCAGTTCAGGTCAGCGAAGTGCAGGTCCTGTTCAATTCCAGCGAGGCAGGATTGAGCGGCCCAGCAAAAACATCACTCGAATCCGTGGCACAGGCCATGCTGGAGGATGATACCAGCATCGTTCAGCTCTTTGCCTACGCCGGACAAGAGAACATTGACGCGACCCAGGCACGGCGTTTGTCTCTGTCACGAGCCATGGCTGTGCGGGCTTTTCTGATCGGCAAGGGTGTGCGCCCTGCCCGCATGCAGGTCCGGGCACTGGGCAACAAAACAACCAGCGGATCCCCTGATCGTGTGGATGTTGTTCCCGCCAAACGCTAATGCCTGTAACGTTGACTGAACCTCTCGGTTGGGCTAAACGCGGAAGAGGTTAATTGCAGTCGGCTTCGGCTGCAGCCGTAAGTCTAGAGACTGATCGATTTTCATTCATTCGCCGAAAACCGTGAATCAGTCTCTAAAACATGAAGTTAGAGAGCGTTCTGCATTCTTGGCTGTTTCGGTCGAGATCAAGCGCACTCTAAGCCGCGGGGCAGCGTAGCGTACAATGAACCGGCCAAAGCGTTACTTGATCCATATGAGCATTTTTCTGGTGCTCGTCGGACTGGCGGTCTTCGCCCTCTCGGATAAAATTATCGATGCCTTTCAAGCGAATGAGCTCTTTAACGGTCTCATCCTTTTTGTGCTGGTTCTCGGTGTCGTCTATATCTTCCTGCAGGTCTGGCGCCTGAATCCAGAAATCGCATGGCTTGACAACCTGAGACGCGAAAGCAAGGGCGGCCTGGTCTTTCCCGGCACGTTGTCTGAAGAGCGCCCGCCGCGCCTCCTGGGTCCCATGGCCAATATGCTCGGCGACCGTGCAGGCAGACTTTCTCTTTCGACCCTTTCCATGCGCACACTCCTGGACGGCATTCACAGCCGCATCGAGGAATCGCATGAACTCTCGCGTTACCTGATCGGACTGCTGATCTTTCTTGGGCTCTTGGGCACCTTCTGGGGCCTGCTTGAGACGGTCACCGCAGTTGCCGACACCATTGGCGGCCTGAATGGCGCAATCGACGATCCGGCTTCCCTGTTCGAAGAACTGAAAAGCGGTCTCGCCACACCGCTTGCGGGCATGGGCACAGCCTTCAGTTCCTCGCTCTTCGGCCTTGCCGGTTCCCTGATCCTCGGCTTTCTGGAGCTTCAGGCAGGTCAAGCGCACAATCGCTTTCTCAACGAACTGGAAGAATGGCTTTCAGGCGTTACCAAGTTGTCCTCCGGAAGTGTCACTGGAGATGGTGATCAGTCAGTTCCTGCTTACATCCAGGCGCTGCTTGAGAAAACAGCCGACAGCCTCGACCAACTGCAAAGAACTATTTCGCGTGGCGAGGAAGACCGTTCCTCCATGACACAGGGACTGGCAGGCCTAACCGACCGCCTCTCGACGCTGACCGACCAGATGCGCACCGAACAAAGCGTATTGATGAAGATGGCGGAGAATCAGGCTCAGTTGAAGCAGGTCATGACAAAACTTGCCGAAGGAGATACCGGGTCTGCGCCCGCAGGCCTGGACGAAGCCTCCCGCACACATCTGCGGAATGTCGACCTGCGCCTCGAGCGTATCGCCAGCGACCTTTCAAGCGGGCGTGAGAATGCCATTCAAGAGATTCGCGGAGAGATCCGCCTCCTGACCCGCACCATCGCTGCGATCGCCGAGGAAAGCGAGTAAGGACCCCTATAGATGTATTCCATGGGCCGAGGCGGCACACGACGATCGGTAAATATCTGGCCGGGATTCGTCGATGGCCTGGCCAGCCTTCTGCTGGTCGTGATCTTCGTGCTGATGGTCTTCATGGTCGCGCAGTTCTTCCTGAGCGTTGCGCTCAGTGGACGGGACGCCGCTCTGGTGAAGCTGGAGCGGGAGGTAAGCCAGCTCGCCGACCTGCTATCTCTTGAAAGACAGGAGAACGCGGATCTGCGGACCCAATCTTCGGACCTCTCGGCGCAACTCAGCTCGTCTCTAGCCGCGCGCGACACACTCCAAAACCAGCTCTCCTCATTGAACGATGAACGCGACGGTTTAACCTCTCAGCTCGAAGAGTCGGTCTCACGTCGCGATACCCTCGAGAATCAACTTGCCGACCTCACCCGTCAATATGACGAGGCACAGGTGCAGCAGGACTCGCTGAACAATCAGCTCGCCGCCATCATCGAAGAGCGCGACAGCCTGACGTCAGCTGTCTCCGAGCGGGAAGCCGAAAAAGCCGTGCTGCTGAAAGAGAAAGACGATCTGGCACAACGCCTCGGTTTAAGCGAAGCGGAAATCGCGAAAAACGCCGAGGACTTGAAAACCGCCTACAGCACCATCGAGGCCGACAAGGAAAAGATCGAGGCCCAGCTTGCTGAGCTGGCCGCCCTCCAGAAACTCCGGGAAGAAGAAGAGGCGAAAGCCGCTGCCGCCCTGGCCAGCCAGGCTGCGGAGCTCGAAGACGCCTTCAAGTCCATCGAGGCCGACAAGGAGACCATCGAGGCGCAACTCGCCGAACTGGCCTTGTTGAAACGCCTGCGGGACGAAGAAACCGCCCTGGCCAAAACTCAGCTTGAAGATGCCTACACAACCATCGAAGCCGACCGTGAAACAATTGAGACCCAGCTCGCGGAACTCGCCTTGCTGCAGCAGATGCGTGACGAGCTGACAGCCGGTCTGGCAACCGCGGACGACGCCGTCGCTGCCCAGGAGGAGCTGACAGCAAAGGCGCAGGCGGAAGTTGTTCTGCTCAACCGTCAGATTGCGGCTCTACGTCAACAGCTCGCCCGCATCGCGGTAACCCTGGAGGCAACCGAAGCCAAGAACCTGGAGCAGGAAGTCCAGATCGCCGATCTGGGCAGCCGCCTCAATGTGGCGTTGGCAAGCAAAGTGCAGGAACTGGCGCGCTATCGCTCCGAATTCTTCGGACGGCTGCGCGAAGTTCTGGGAGATCGCCGCGACGTGCGTGTTGTCGGTGACCGCTTCGTGTTCCAGTCCGAAGTCCTCTTCGCCAGCGGCGCCGCCGAACTGGAGGACGCGGGCAAGGGACAGCTGGCGAGTCTGGCCACGACCCTGCGCGACATCTCCCGCAATATTCCGCCAGAAGTCGACTGGGTTTTGCGAGTCGATGGTCACACGGACCGGGCGCCGATCAACACCTACGCCTTCCCTTCCAACTGGGAGCTTTCAACCGCGCGCGCGATTTCCGTGGTTAAGTTCCTGAATGCGCAGGGTATCCCGGCGAACCGCCTGGCAGCCACAGGCTTCGGTGAGTTCCAGCCAATCGATGAAGGCAATGACGAGATCGCCTACCGCCGCAATCGCCGCATCGAACTCAAACTGACCCAGCGTTAAGGCCGGAAGCTAAGTTCCAGCCGACTTTTGCAAGCCGTTGAACATCTCGGCTTCCCCGAACTGCAACTCGGCAAGACGCGCGTAGAGCCCGCCCTGACGAATGAGATCTTCATGGGTGCCACTGGCCACGACGCGCCCCTCATCCAGTACCAGTATCCGGTCCGCCTTTAGGACCGTCGCCAGCCGGTGGGCAATGACCAGCGTTGTGCGGTCGGACATCAACCGCTCTACCGCCTGCTGAACGGCACGCTCACTCTCGGCGTCGAGCGCGCTTGTCGCCTCGTCCAGCAGCAGTACGGTCGGATCACGCAAGATGGCGCGGGCGATTGCCAGGCGCTGGCGCTGGCCACCGGACAGGCGCACGCCACGCTCGCCGAGGAAGGTGTTGAAACCCTCTGGAAGAGCATCCAGGAAGTCCTTGGCCGCTGCGGCTTCAGCAGCCTGAAGCACTTCTTCATCGCTGGCCTCGGGCCTGCCGTAACGAATGTTCTCCCAGGCGTTGGCGGAAAAGATGACCGGCTCCTGAGGAACCAGACCAATCCGTTTACGCAGTTCCAAAGGATCCGCCTTTGTGAGCTCTACACCGTCAAGGCGGATCTGACCGGATTGCGGATCGTAAAAGCGCATCAGAAGCTGAAAGATCGTCGTCTTGCCGGCGCCCGAGGGACCGACAATGGCAATCTTTTCACCCGCTTTGACCTGAAGGTCCAACCCGTGCAGCGCAGCGTCCTGCGGACGTGCCGGGTAGTGGAACAGCACCTTCTCAAAGGAAATGTCACCCCGTGCAGGCAGGGGGAGCGTTTCTGCAACGACAGGGGCCGCGATATCCGTCTTGGTGGCGAGAAGATCGAACAGGCGCTCTGTAGCACCTGCAGCCCGCTGTAGGTCGCCAATCACTTCACTGATCGCGCCGACGGACCCCGCAACCACAATTGCGTAAAAGACAAAGGACGAGAGTTCACCCGGCGTAATGCGTCCCTCAAGGACATCGCGCCCACCAATCCAGAGAATCGCACTCACGGCGCCGAAGACCAGCATGATAACCACCGCGGTCAGCATTGCGCGTGCCCGGATGCGAGAGACCGCCGTTACAAAGGCGTCTTCGGCTCGGCCTCCAAAACGCCTGCGATCGACAGCCTCATGACTGAAGGCCTGAACCGTGCGGATCGCGCCCAACGCCTCATCCGCGTAGGAGCCAAGATCAGCCACCCGGTCCTGACTGTCGCGGCTCAAACGCCGCACTTTTCGTCCGTAGATGATGATCGGCAGAACCACGACGGGCACGACCAGGAACACCATGCCGGTCAACTTCGCACTGGTAACGATCAGGAGGACAGAGCCACCGAGGAAAAGCAGAAAGTTCCGCAAAGCAACCGAAACCGAAGACCCTACAACCATCTGCAACAAGGTGGTGTCGGTGGTCAGCCGCGAGAGAACCTCGCCAGTCCGGGTTATCTCGAAGTAAGCCGGCGAAAGAGTGATCAGATGATTGAAGACCGCCTTGCGGATATCTGCCACCACGCGCTCGCCGATCCAGGAGACCAGATAAAAGCGGCTATAGCTCGCTGCGGCCAGCAGAACCACCACACCGAGCAGAACCATGACGGCCTGGTCCAGCAACGCCGCGTTCTCTTGTGCGAAGCCGTCATCGACCAGGGTGCGCAGACCGAAACCAAGTCCAAGAACCGTCGAAGCCGCAATCACCAGCGCAATCAACGCACCTCCCACCTGAAGCTTATAAGGACTCACGAATTGCCAGAGCCTGACAAGATGTGAGAGTTCCTTGCTGGATGGGCGGTCGATAGACTTCGGGTTTGTCGGATCTGAGGCGGCCTCGTTCCTGCCCGCTTCTGGCGAGACACTATTGCTGCTTTGCTCTGACGGGCCCGGTCGCTTCATCGCTGGAATACTTCTTTCACAAAAACAGGTTTACCGCACAAAACCACTTCCGGCGGAAACTGAGCCAACGGGTTTTCACCCTTTAGCCTCGCTATCCCTTGTGCAATTGCCAAGGTTAAGTCAAGCGCCTTCAACGCGGCATGATGTCCCTCAAGCCCGGTAAAAGGCCATAATCGCCGCCTAGTGTTTGGACGACAGGCACTGACTATGGGCATGGTCCGCAAGGGTGTCGATCACCCGACAGTCCTCTACCGTCCCGCCGTCACAGGCATGAACCATCCGCTCAAGTTCAGCCTTAAGCGCCCCGAGGCGCTCTATTCGGTGGTTCACCTCATCCAGGTGTTTCTGCGCAATCGCATTAATCTCTGCACAAGGCTGCTCAGGGTGGTCGGACAACTCCAGCAGCTGTCGGATCTCTGCCTGGGAGAACCCCAGCTCCCGGCTGTGCCGGATAAACGCCAGCCGCGACAGATGCTGCTGACCATAGACACGCTGATTTCCTGCCGAGCGCCCGGGCTCCGGTAACAAACCAATCTGTTCGTAATAACGAATCGTCGGGATTTTACACCCGGTTTCGCGCGACAAGCGGCCGATTGTGAAGCTTTCCATAGATCTTCCAGACAGGGTCATTTTTTCTCTTGAAGCTATAGTTACTAGAGATATTAGGTTGTTGCTTTGACCAAGATCAAGTGAGCCATCAAAAAGAGAGGACCGGTTTGTGGCGGGTTGTTGTGGACAAGATACGAAGTTCGATGGGGCCTCTGTCGCCTTCAAACGCACACTGATCGCCGTCATTGCAATCAACGGAGCAATGTTCATCACTGAGATCGTGGCAGGCATCACGGCCGGTTCGCAGGCACTTCTGGCGGATGCCCTGGACTTTCTCGGCGATACGGCGACCTACGCCATAAGCCTTGCAGTCATCGGCATGCCCCTGATCGTCCGCGCGAAAGCCGCTCTTTTCAAGGGGGTTTCACTAGCGCTGATGGGCTTCTGGGTGTTTGGTTCAACCCTCTATCACGTCCTGGTAACCAGCACGCCGCAAGCAGAGATCATGGGCGCCGTCGGTTTTCTCGCCCTGCTGGCCAACCTCGCCTCTGTCTTGTTGCTTCTCAAATACCGTGACGGCGACGCAAATGTCCGTTCAGTCTGGCTTTGCAGCCGCAATGACGCCATCGGCAACGTTGCCGTCATTCTGGCCGCAAGCGGCGTCTGGGCCAGTCAAACCGCCTGGCCCGATCTCCTGGTTGCGGGCCTGATGGCCAGTCTCTTTCTCTGGTCGTCACTGCAGATTATCCGCCAGGCCCGTGCGGAGATGCTTCACACGCAGCTTGCGCAACAGCGCGCCTAACCGCCGCACCACCGGGACATAAAGAAGATCCCCGGCTGACGCGTATCTGCAATGCGACGCCCTGCATTGCGACAAGACCTCTTCCTATGACAGACTCTGCCGGCAACAATCGGGCGGCCTGCCCGGACCATCGAATGGGAAGAAAACAACGGATATGGAATACCGGAATCTGGGCCGCAGCGGCCTGAAAGTCACCAAACTCTGCCTCGGCACCATGATGTTTGGCGGTCGCAGCGACGAACCCGCCTCGAAGGAAATCATTGCCCACGCTCGTGACCAGGGCATCAACTTCATCGATACAGCCGATGTCTATAATGGCGGCGAATCCGAGCGGATCGTCGGGCGTGCCCTCGCCGGCGACCGGGACTGGTGGGTTCTGGCGACCAAAGCCGCCAATGTCATGGGCGACGGGCCAAACCGTCGGGGCTTGAGCCGCCGCTGGCTGATCCAGGCACTGGAAGACAGCCTGACGCGCCTCGGCACCGATCACGTCGACATCCTCTATCTCCACAAAGAAGACCACAGCACGCCGCTGGAGGAGACAGTGCGCGCGGTCGGCGACCTCATTGCCCAAGGCAAAACCCGTTATTTCGGTGTCAGTAACTACCGCAGTTGGCGAATTGCCGAGATCAGCCGCCTCTGTGACAGCTTCGGCATCCCGCGCCCAATCATCAGCCAGCCACTTTACAATGCCCTGAACCGGACGGTAGAGGCCGAGCATCTGCCCGCCTGCAATCACTATGGCCTCGGCGTCTTTCCCTACAGTCCTCTTGCCCGTGGTATCCTGACCGGCAAGTACGACCCCGACGCCGCACCATCTGCCGATAGCCGTGCCGGTGCGCAGGACACTCGGATCATGCAGACGGAATGGCGGCGAGAGTCTCTGGTTCTGGCTCAGACGATAAAGGAACACGCTGAGGCGCGCGGCATCACTGCGGGCCAGTTTGCGTTGGCCTGGCTGTTCAATAACCAAATGATCACGGGCGCCGTTGCCGGTCCCCGAACCCTGGAGCAGTGGCAGGAAAACCTGGGCTCCCTCGCCTATCAGTTCACGGCGGAGGACGAAGCGCTGATCGATAGCCTTGTTGTAACCGGTCATCCCTCGACCCCCGGCTACAACGACCCCGCCTATCCGATCGAAGGCCGCACACCCTTGAACTGACGGCGATCCTGGGGAAAAGGCGAATATTAACCATACAGCCGGATAGTGACCGAGAAACGGCACTTTCGGTAGATTTACGTCGGGTTAGCGCTGAACGACAGAGCAGTCTTTCTTCCCTATCGGCAGAGTCAGGATCAGCGTTTGCGGAAAAGTGCCTAATCGGGGCGTGCTGGGGCTTGCGTCCGGGTCATAGCTCGGTTATATACGCGGCCTTCAAGAGGATCAGGACGATGAAACAAGACATCCACCCCGAGTACCACGAGATCACCATTCTCATGACCGATGGCAGCGAGTTCAAGACGCGCTCGACCTACGGCAAGGAAGGCGACACGCTTCGCCTGGATATCGACCCCAAGACGCACCCGGCCTGGACCGGTGAGCATCGTCTGGTCGACTCCGGTGGTCAGGTTGCCAAGTTCAACAAGCGCTTCGCCGGTCTCGGTCTCAAGCAGGACTAAGGTCTCGCTATGCGCTTGGCGCAGTGTTTCGGGAGCGAGTGATCGCCTTTCGGAACAACTGCCAAACCAATGGGCTCCTTTCGGGGCCCATTTGTGTTTCTGTTTTCAGGGTAAGGTCGAGCCGTAAAGCGGCTTCAGGCCACACTATCCAGCATCGAATCCAGACGGGCCACGCGCTGATAGAGGCGATGGCTGCGATCCAGCAGTTCCACTAGTTTCGGCTGCAGCACCACCTCTTCGAGACAGCCGCTTGACTCGCAGACTTCCTGTCCGGAGAGCCTGTGCTCGGCGGATGCCGCATCGCTTCTGGAAATCTCGCCGGCATGAACGGCTTTCTGAATCAGCAGCCAGGCCATGATCTGGGTCAGGCGCGCGGTGAGCCGCATGGTTTCGCTGCTCGCCCAGAGCTGCGCCTCCGGCGTCATCTTGGCACGCTCCGCCCTATCGTGATGGGTCAGATAGTCCCGCGACTCACGCATCAAGGCCATAGCCTCGTCGTAGGTCGAATCAAAAAACGCTACTGGTGCCGCCGAACTACTCAAAATCAAGTTTACCCAGGTTGTGGCCTCGAAAAGCAATAAATGGTGACTGCCACGCAGCCGCCAGCCAGGGCAGAGAGTCTATCAAGACCTGCCTTAACAATTGGTTGGTTCCAATAATTAAGCAATTCCCGGGTGATATTATAACTTTCAACAGCTTAGGCAGATGCATCGCCTCATTTCAAAAAATAATCTCACCCTCTTGAAGCCGATTTCCCGTCCGACTATATCCAAAGTGTCGTCAGGCAATGCCTCAGAGAGGGTTGCAGTTGGTGACAAACAGAGGGTCGGACCAGTGTGGTAGGCCCGTTTATTAACCATGTTGCTCATAGGAGGATATGGCAATGCGTAGTTACGATCTTTCCCCCCTTTATCGTGCGTCCGTCGGTTTCGACCGGATGATGAACCTTCTGGATTCCGCTGCTCGTGTAGACGAATCCACACCGAGCTACCCGCCTTACAACATCGAGAAGATCAGCGAAGACGCCTATCGGATCTCAATGGCTGTCGCAGGGTTCTCGGAGGAAGAGCTCGATATCACGGTAACCAAGAATTCCCTCGTCATTTCAGGCAAGAAGGACAAAGCGGCTGATAAGGAAACGGCTTTCCTGCATCAGGGTATTGCGAACCGTAGTTTCCAGCGCAGCTTTGAACTGGCCGACCACATTCGAATCGCGGGCGCGGCCCTCCAGAATGGCCTCTTGCACATTGAGTTGGTCCGCGAGGTTCCTGAAGCCATGAAACCCCGCAGCATCAAGATCGAAGCCACGGCGCCGAAGGCCGCCAAGGTGATCGAAGACAAGGCTGCGTAACCTCTTAGCCTTTCAATCATAGTGTGGAACCAGCATTTACGCCCTCGCGTGAATGCGAAAAAAGAAGAGCCGGGCGGAAGAAATTCCGTCCGGCTTAAGTTGACAGGGGAGGAAATGAGCTTGCGAGAAGCCTCGCTTTTCCGAGCCACACCGCGAATATAAACGCAGTGCCTTGTAGCCCGTAAATCCAGTGCAATCGCTACATGCGATCCTGCAAAATTCGGATAAGGCCTCTCTGATAAATCCTGATCAGAAAACCGCCCAAGGCCGTTGTCTGATCCGCAATATCAATTCATATGTAAACATACATATTTATCTTATCGTTTGTAAACATATATTTTAACCATAACGCATCTTTTTTCGAAAAACATCCTTCGCCGGCACTTCAAATGCCGGACTCGTGTAAAAACAGGTCAGTCGGGCTGGATAGGATCCTGGGTCTGTTGAGGCGTAAGGAACTCAGGAAGTGAGCGGAAACCACAGAACGGCCCCGGCGAAAATGCGCATTATATTGACGGGCGCTCGGCCTAAAATTGATCGGGTCGAGAGCTAGGACCGCGTGGTCAGACCGCGAGCGCGTCCAGCGCGCGACGCAGAGATTCCGGTATCTCCACCGGCTTCATGCCGGTCCGATCGACAAAGACGTGCACGAAACGCCCCTCGGCAGATACCTCTTCTTCAGGCGCGGCAGCAGGGCTGTTTTTGAACAGCCCGATCTCATAGGTCACGCTGCGTCTGCCCAATCTGGAAACGCGCAAACCCGCATCGATCACATCCGGAAATGCAAAAGACGCCCGATAACTGCAGTAGGACTCGGCGCAAACGCCGATCACTTCCCCCTGATGGATATCTAGCTGCCCCTTCTCGATCAGGTAGGTGTTTATAACCGTATCGAAATAGGCGTAGTAGATAACGTTATTCACATGCCCGTAGATGTCGTTGTCCATCCAGCGGGTGGGAATCTGGAGAAAATGGGGATAATTGGCGCGGGTCTCGCCAGCAGCTCGCGGCATTACAGAAAACCCTTCAGCGCCGCCAGCGTATCGTCGGGCTTTTCGAGCATCATCATGTGCCCGGATCCCTCGATCTTTGCAATCCGTGCGCCGGCGATCTTAGACGCCAGCGCCGAGCCGGCCTTGAAAGGCGTCATCTTATCCGCCTGTCCCAGAACCAGCAGCGTATTGCAGGTGACCTTGTCAGCCGCTGCCTCTCCGCCTGTGTAGGCACTACAGGCAGAAAGATCATTGTGCAGCACACCGGGCGCTGCACGTTCCAACAGGCGCGCGCCGCCGCCCATCATCCAAAGGCCGGGCGTGGTATTGCCACCGACGTGACCAGTATCTCCATGAGCCCAGGAGGTGACCAGATCGACCGCAAGATGGTCGTTCGCCTCAGCCGCATCCAGAAGCGCCGGGTGAACCGGCATGCTCGCGGCAACACCGAGCAACGCAAGCGCCCTGGCCCTCCCCGGGTGGCGCGCGGCAAACTCAAGCGCAGAAATTGCCCCCATGGAGTGGCCGACCACAGCCGCCGTCTCGAGTCCGGCTGCATCCAGCAACTCGGGAAGCCAGTCCGCGATGGCCTCGATTGAAGAAAGAGCTGTTCCCTGAGAAAGTCCATGTCCCGGCAGATCGACCGCAAGGATCGAGTAGCCGTGATGGGCAAAGTATCTCGATTGAAGGGACCACACGGTCCGATCCATCCCGGCGCCATGGACAAATACGACTGCAGGCAAACTAGGATCGAAATCCTTTCCACCTGTCGCACCAAAGATGCTGTTGCCACCGACTGTCAGTTTCATAATGACGTCCCGTTTTTCCAAACTTACGAAGGGCCTGCTGGTTACAGCTCTTGCGGTTTATCCCCTCTGGGATGCCTTAAGCGCCTGGTTAAGGTCGCTGATGATATCGCCCGCATCCTCCAGACCGACCGACAGGCGTATCATGTCTTCTCCGACACCCGCGTCCTCAAGCTGCTGCGCGGTCATCTGCTGATGGGTTGTCGAAGCCGGGTGGATGACCAGAGTCTTGGCATCTCCGACGTTTGCCAGATGCGATGCCAGTGCGCAGCCTTCAATAAAGCGTGCTCCCGCAGCCCGGCCGCCTTTGATACCGAAGCTGATGATCGAACCCGCGCCCTTTGGCATTCGCTCTTTCGCCAGGGCGAAATCCGGATGGCTCTCGAGGCTTGGATGTATTACCCAGCTGACCGCGTCGTGGGTTTCAAGAAACTGCGCCAGCTTCGTCGTGTTGGAAACGTGGCGTTCCATGCGCAGCGGCAGGGTCTCGATGCCCTGCAAAATGTAGAACGCATTTTGCGGCGAAAGCACGGCGCCAAAGTCACGTAACCCCTCGGCCCGCGCCCGCATGGAAAATGCCGTCGGGCCGTATTCTTCGGCGAAGTTGATGCCGTGATATCCTGCGTAGGGTTCGCTAAGGGTCGGGAATTTGTCATTGGCGGCCCAATCGAATCCGCCTCCGTCGACGACGATACCGCCGAGTGCCAGGCCATGGCCGCCCAGCCATTTGGTCAGCGAATGCATCACAATGTCCGCGCCATATTCGATCGGGCGGCAGAGATAAGGCGAGGCGAATGTGTTGTCGACCATAAGCGGCAGGCCGGCATCATGCGCCACCTTGGCGACCGCTTCGATATCGAGAACCTCAAGTCCTGGGTTCCCGAGGGTCTCTGCATAAATCAGACGTGTATCTTCAGTGATAGCTGCGCGCATCGCATCCGGATCGCGCGGATTGACAAAGCTCGCAGTGATTCCGAATCGGGGCAGGCTGTGCACGAACATATTGACCGAGCCGCCATAGAGTGAGGATGAGGCCACGATATGCCCGCCCTGCCCCATCAGAGTGATAATGGCCAGGTGAAGCGCGGCCTGTCCGGAGGCCGTCGCCACTGCACCTACACCGCCCTCCAGGGCCGCGACACGCTCTTCCACGACCGACACCGTCGGATTCGAAATCCGGCTGTAGATGTGTCCCTGCCGTTCCAGATTAAACAGGGAAGCCGCATGCTCGGTATCCTGGAAAACAAACGAGGAGGTCTGATAAATCGGCACCGCACGCGCGCCTGTCACAGGATCAGGCTGCTGCCCGGCGTGCAACGATAGGGTGTCGAACTTTAAGAACTTTGCATCAACCATCGTCAACCCCGTCTAACTCTATTCGGGCTCGGCAACACACGACGATCTTGGGAATTAAACAGATTTCCGGGTATTGGAGCCAACCTGGGCCGGAGACTACACGAGATTTCAACGTGTTCTCAACGCCCATCAATCCAATGTCGCAAGAAAATTCTATCGCTGAAAAAAAGAGAGGGCCTTCGATCCTTATAATGGATCGTGGCCCTCATCTTATTATTTACCATACCCTGTCAACTTGCCTTGGCACGAACACTAAGCAGGCCGAATGAGCCGGTCAAGCGCGGATTTATTAACTTCGGATGTGATGGATTAAAAATGGATCGCAACGGATTGTTAAGAATAGTGTTCAACTAATCCGTGCTGCAAAAGAAAACCGCCGGACGAACCGGCGGCAAGTTTACAGGGAGGCATTACAAGGAACGGAAAACTTCCGAACAACGGTGAGTTAACAAAAGAATCACTCGAACCGTTATGAAGAGAATATCGTCCCTCTACTAACAAATGGTTAACAGGCATACGAATTTCAATTCTTTTGCCGTTTCACTTTAAAGATACCGGACTATCGATCCGTTGCTTTAAACAAACGGCAAGACTGCGAAACAAGAAACGCGTTAGGAACAATTTTAAGAAGTTTTACGCGAAATACGCGAAATACGCGAGTAACATTGACACGGTCACCAGCGATAAACCAGTAGAAATCAAGATGGCTGATGCGGCTCGGGCGGTATAAATTCCGTAGTGCTCCGCCATGATAAACACATTTACACCAACCGGCAGCGCAGACGTCACGACGGCAACCGCCGCCCATACAGGTTGCAGATCGAAAACAAAGAAGACCAGAACTGCGGTCACGATCGGGTGGATAATAAGCTTGAATGTAACCAGCGCCGCGCACTGCCTGAGATCACCCCCAAGCTGATACCCCACCAGCGACGCCCCCAAGGCAAAGAGCGCGCAAGGAGCTGCCGCCCCGCTGAGCAACTCACCGAATCGATCGATTGAGACAGGCAATGCCAGGCCGCTTGCGCCGTAAAGCTGACCCGCAAGCAACGCCACGATGATCGGATTTTTGAAGATTGCAAAAAAGATTAATTTCAGCTTCTGCCCCAGTGACGCCGCCGAGCCACGCCCCAACTCAACAATCAGAGACACCAACGGCATAATGATCGGAGAGTGAAATGCGATAATCAGCGTGAGGGCCACAAGCCCCTCCTCACCGAAGGCGCCATAAACCAGGGGCAGGCCAAGCAACACGGTGTTCGAAAAAATCGCCCCCATGCCCATAATCGCGGCTTCTTCTCCGCTGGCGGCAAAGGCCCGGCGGGAAAAAAGCCACGCCATGGCAAAATTGACCGCGAGCGCGCTGAAGTACGCAACGACAATGGAAAAATCGAATCCGGCCTCCGGCCCACCTTTTGCCATGGTCCGAAACAGCAAGGCGGGAATAGCCAGATAGAACACAAAGGTCGTCAGACCTTTGACCGCTTCCTGCGACATGAAGCGGGTCCGCCCGGCCAGATAACCGCAGAGCACCAGCGCAAAGACCGGCAGAACGGTGTTGATCGCCGTTTCCATTTATTCAGTACAGTTCCTATGGGCGCCCCATGAAACAGCAGCGCTTTATGCCCGGACGCGGCAGGAAAACCTGGGTGCCGCAGGACGAAAAAATTAACTTTTGAAGAGTGAATCTATCTCGGAACGGTGGTTCTTCTTGCTGGCAACCTCTGCATCGATCCGCGCGATCTCGGTTTCCAGAGACTCGCGATACGCAGCCAGCTCATCGAGGCCCATCACACTGAGGTCCTTCAGTTTGGGTTGCTTCTTCCTCGGTTCTAAATCTTCCAGTTCCATAGAGGTGCCTCCAGCTGTTCGCTTGCCTTGGGTCACAGGCTGCGACTAAATTGCCATGCAGTCCAGAGTGTGTTTGCAAAGTCTAGAGGCAAACACCGGCTGATGGAACGACACCTTTTGCCTCTCCTGAGCATAGCGGCTGTGCAAATTTGTAATAGGAAAAAACTCCCAGAACCTTTTCCGCCAAACCTGACGTGCGAAACGCCCCAACCCAACAAACGAAAACATCTGTCTTGGACGGCATCGATCCTGCCCCATATTAGTCTTTGATCTCATTCTCCTATACGAGGCCCCTGAATGACTGCTTCCCTCCCTTCGACAATGACGGCAATCGAAATCAAAGAGCCGGGCGAGCCCAGTGTCCTGGTCCCCTGTGAACGCCCGATGCCGGAGCCTGGTGCAGGTGAAGTTCTGATCAAGGTAGCAGCGGCAGGTATCAACCGCCCCGACGTTCTGCAACGAACAGGCGGCTATCCGCCGCCTCCTGGCGCATCAGACATCCCGGGTCTTGAAATAGCCGGTGAAGTTGTAGCTCTCGGCAGTGACGTCACAGGCCTGAAATCAGGGGACCAGGTGACAGCGCTGGTCGCAGGCGGCGGATATGCCGAGTACTGCGTCGCACCTGCCCCTCAATGCCTGCCAATCCCGGAAGGCTTTACGGCGGTCCAGGCCGCGGCTCTTCCCGAAACCTTTTTCACCGTCTGGACCAACGTATTCGACCGGGGCGCCCTGCAATCCGGGGAGGCTCTTCTGGTGCACGGAGGCTCCTCAGGGATTGGCACAACGGCCATTCAGTTAGCGTCGAGCATGGGGGCACGGGTGTTCGCGACCGCGGGCTCCGCAGAGAAATGCAAGGCCTGCGAGGATCTGGGTGCAGAACGCGGCATCAACTACCGGGACGAGGATTTCGTGTCCATCGCCAAGGAACTGACAGACGGCAAAGGCGTCAATGTCATACTTGATATGGTCGGCGGCAGCTATGTTCAACGCAATATCTCTGCATTAGCGCCGGATGGCCGTCTCTGCTACATCGCCTTTCTGGGCGGCTCGAAAGCCGAGGTCAATCTTGCACCGGTTATGATGAAGCGTATCACGATCTCCGGCTCGACGCTTCGGGCCAGGAGCGTCAAATTCAAGGCGGAAATCGCGCAAAACCTCAAGAAAACCGTATGGCCCTTGCTCGAGTCAGGTAAAATTGCCCCGGTTATCCATCAGACCTTCCCGCTCCGCGAGGCCAATAAGGCCCACGAGATGATGGAATCCAGCGCTCATATTGGAAAAATTGTCCTGACGGTCTGATCCCCAACAGCCCGACAGATGCAGTTTTGTGCATTTGCCGGGCTGATATGTCTTTTTCCCGCTTGGCTGGAGCCTATATTCAGGGTATCCCACAGTTTCCGATCCGCGCGCAGCCGCGTTTGTGGCGCGATGGCGGACGACCGAAACACGCGCAGCCCCTGTCGATGGTTCACGAGAACCGGAATCCGGGCAGACGAGGAGAGAAAATGTCTCAGCCACTTATGCCAAAAGCGACCGCCGTCTGGTTGGTCGAGAACACCTCGCTCGAATTCGAGCAGATCGCAGAATTCTGCGGATTGCATAGACTTGAGGTTCAGGGTATTGCCGACGACGAAGTCGCGGTGGGCATTCAGGGCATCGATCCGATTGCCAACAGCCAGCTGACCCAGGCGGAAATTGATCGCTGCCAGGCAGACCCGACCGCTCGATTGAAACTTCTGAAACTTGACCTGCCGCAGCCGTCCAAGCGCACCAAGGGCCCGCGCTACACGCCGGTTGCCAAGCGCCACGACAAGCCGGACGGGATTGCCTGGGTGCTGCGTCATCATCCGGAGCTCAAGGACTCACAGATCTCGAAGCTGATCGGAACCACCAAGACGACAATCCAATCTATCCGTGATCGGTCGCACTGGAATATGGCCAACATCCGGCCCCGCGATCCCGTATTGCTCGGACTCTGCGGACAGATTGACCTGAACGCAGCCGTCGACAAAGCCCGCAAGGCAGCGGAGCGCGCAGGTATCGCAATCCCTGCGCCTCAGTTTGAGGAAGAGGCCCCCTCTCCTCTGGCAGGTTTCGGGCTCAGCAACGACTAAGCGTCCACGTTGTTTCTGCCAATATCTCGATTACTGGCGGATCGCGAAGAAAAACACCCTGGCCGGATATTCCGCCAGGGTGTTTTGATTTGGCACGAAACGACAAACCAAAATCGATAGTTGAGACACCCGCATTGCTGCTCTGCGATTGTAACGGTTGTTCGAATCCCGAAAACGCCCTATGCCTAATTTCAGGGTCGGTTGAAGTTCCGAATGAAATAAATTAGCGGCATGCTTCATGAAGCCAGTTAAGACGGTCTGTCACCGGGGCGCCAACAAAGTCGCACCGGAGAACACTTTCGCGGCGGCACAGGCCGCGATGGCATTTGGCGGCGATGTTATCGAACTCGATGTTCGACAGAGTGTGGACGGCGTGCTCTATGTGATGCACGACAAGTTGGTCGACCGAACCACGGACGCCTTTGGCCCAATCGCCGAAATGACGGCATTTGAAATCGACAACCTAGACGCTGGTATCGGTTTCGGCCTGGAGTTTGCCGGCGAGGAAGTCCCGCGCCTGGAACATTATCTGAAGGCCTTCAGAAAACGGGCGGGATTTTACGTCGAGATTAAACACGCCGACTGCGAGGCCATAGCCAGGCTTCTAAACCGCCTCGATGTCGTTGAGCAGTGTTTTAGCTTTTCTTTCGATCCTGAGATGCGTGACGCCATCCACAAAGCCGCACCCGGTCTGCGAAAAATGGTGAACTGGTCGGTGACCAACGACCCGGCCGAAGCGCAAAGCCAGCATCATGCCTCTATCTACGAAACCCAGATCACGGCCTTGTCGCGAGACCTGGTTGATCGGACCCACGAGTTGGGAATGGAGATCATGGTTTATTACGAAGGCAATTCCGTCGCAGACTTCCAGCGCATGATAGAATTCGGCATCGACTACATTAACCTGGACGAACTGGGGCTCTTTCAATCCGTCCAGCGTGAAATGCTTGCTAAGGATCACTCCTGGTAAACCGCAGCGCCCTCATTTCAGGACGAAGAGAGCGGGCCACACCAGATCAAATCAGGTCGTGTGTCACCCGCCCTCAGGCGAAATCGCACAGAAGCAACCTTAATCAGCCAGGGGCATGGTGTAGTTCAGCGCCATGCGGCCACCATCCGGGTAGATCGTCTGCCCAGTGATATAGCTGGAGTCGTCGCTGGCAAGAAAGACCGCGACCTTGGCGATTTCATCCGGCTCACCGACCCGGCCCATGGGCGTACGCATCATGATCTTGTCCATCGCCTCCTTGTTGTCGGCGACGGCCTTCAGAACATCGGTGTTGACGGAGCCAGGCCCGATGCCATTGACCCGGATACCCTTGTCCGCGAGCGAAATCGACATCGTCTTGGTCAACTGATTTACGCCGCCTTTGGCAACGACATAGGGCGTGATGCTTGGAATGGCCATCACCGCGTTTACGGAGGACATATTGATAATCGCGCCGCCGCCACCCTGAGCAACCATCTGACGCGCCGCCGCCTGCCCGGTCAGGAAAACGCCCTTCAGATTGACGCGCAGCACCCGGTCGAAATCATCTTCTTCCAGATCGAGAAAATCGCAGGCGTGCACAATCCCGGCGTTGGCGATGACGCAATCCAGTCTTCCGAACGCAGCAACAGCGCCAGCGATCAACGCGTCGACCTGCGCCTTATCACCGACATCACAGGCGATAAAAATAGCGTCCGCACCCGTTTCCTGAAGCGCTTCAGCAGCCCGTTCGCCCTTCTCTACTGATACATCGGACAACACCACTCTGGCCCCTTCCGATGCCAGGCGCTGCGCGCAGGCAAGGCCAATTCCAGCAGCAGCACCGGTGACGACGGCCACCTTGTCTTTTAAACGCATAACTCAAACCCTTTGGAATACCGAACCTGCTCTGAAGTCCGGCAATTTCATCGATAGTCGCAACATCGATGCCGTCCTGAAATGCATCAACACTGCATCGCCCAAGACTTCACGCAACGACGCGCTCAGTATCTTGTCCGGAGGGGGCGCGAGCAAGGTTTGTGAGACTGCAATAAATCCGGAATGCAAAGACACCAACGGTCAAACGCCATCGGTGCTTCAGAGCAAACCGATTGGTCGCCTTGCAAAAGCTTTTCGATATCAGTCAACAAGCCCATGCAGATACACAGCAATCATTACCAATGACTGCCCTTGAGTATCCTGCGTTAGGTGCCGCAGAAACCTGTGTCCGACATCTTATTTAGGGTCGAGGCGAACCTCATGGCATCCGACTCGACGCTATAAGTCTGTCAGGAGTCCGGTGTCAGTGAGGTTCCACCAGCATTTCGCTGATTTCGTCCTTGATCCTGAGCTTTTCGCGTTTAAGTTCGTGGAGGCGAGTGTCATCGGGGTGAGGTCTTTGGTTTTCTTCGACTATTTCCCGATCTAGAGAAGCATGCTTACCTTGAAGAGATACAATCCGTTCAGACGCTGGCATACGTAATCTCCTAATTTTCGATGTGGATATATGCTAAACCTCCCCGACGCAGAATGCAAAGGCGCAAGGGTTAATACGGCGTGAGAATTAAGCAGAATCGAGAGACCAAATGACGCACCCGGACCGCCTTATCATCGGGATCAGCGGCGCCAGTGGCGTCGTCTATGGAATCCGCTTGCTGGAATGCCTGAAACCCCTGCCGATCGAGACTCATCTCGTCATGAGTAAGTCGGCCGAAATCACCCTCGCCTACGAGACCGATCTGAAGGTCGCAGAGGTCCAGGCCCTTGCCGACGTCACTCATCCGGCAGCCGACATCGGCGCTTCGATTTCCAGCGGTTCCTTCAAGACTCTGGGGATGGTCATCGCCCCCTGTTCGATCCGCTCCATGTCTGAAATTGCGAGTGGCGTTACTTCGACCCTGCTGACGCGGGCAGCCGACGTTGCTCTCAAGGAACGGCGACGTCTGGTGCTGATGTTGCGCGAGACACCGCTGCATACCGGACACTTGAGAAATCTGGTTGCCCTATCAGAAATGGGAGCCGTTATCGCACCGCCCGTTCCGGCCTTCTATACCAACCCACAGTCTGTCGATGATATCGTGGATCATTCGGTCGGGCGGGTTCTGGATCTTTTCGATATCAACAGCGGCAAGCTTAAGCGCTGGGGCGAAGACGCACCCGACGGCTCCCCGCCTGTCCGCGCGCCAAAGCGACGCAAACGCACCTGAAGGCAACCATAGAATTCCCGGTGCTGTTTAGGCATGGCCTGACAAAAGCCTGGACCTTTTGGCCGCACAGCTTTGCCATTCGATAGCGGGCTTTGCACAGCTACGAAATCGACATAAGGTCGGCGCGTCGCTTAAGATCGTAAATTACAGGATGTTCAATGAAGGTTCCTCAATCGCCATTTACAATGACCGACTGGTCAAAGGTTCCTGCCACTGAACATCCCGGAGAAACCGGTGTCGCGATCTGGCGGACTGTGAACGTCGGCGACCTTCGCATACGTCACGTTGAATACTCCGCGGACTATCTTGCAGATCACTGGTGCGATCGCGGCCATGTGTTTTACGTCCTCGAAGGTGAACTGGTCTCGGAGTTGCGAGACGGCCGCAAAACAGTGATGAGCGCGGGAACAAGCTACCATGTCTCGGATTTCGGCGACGCCGCGCATCGCTCCTACTCAAAAAATGGCGCTAAGATCTTCGTCGTTGACTGATTTGAACAGCGGCTCATTTTATATCCTGCGGGCTTGCGCGGGGCCTGGTTGGCGATAAAGTCAGAAGCCTGAATAACTTGCACTAAACCAGGGTCCAGACGGCTTCCAGGGGCGCAAGCGAGGGAACTGCGCCGCGCAGGACAGCGGCCAGATCTGCCGTCACGGCGGAATCACAATCGACACCCAGCATTTTAACGTAAGTCTTGAGGTTATCCGCAGCGATCTTTTCCGACCCTTCACCTGCCTCCAACGGCAGGCATTTGAAGAGCATCCGCTGCTGCACAGCCTCCGCCTCCAACTCCGCCGATTTAAGCTTGTCCAAGAGACCGGCGCCAGCTCCCTCGTGCGCTCCGCCTTTGCCCAGCAGCCGCCGCACGGCCCGCAGAGGTTCGAGGATCTCACCCCGCCATGGCTTTACAGCCTCGCTCAGCGTCTCCAGTTCTGAAGCGTTTAAAGCGTGGCCTCTTACCCCGGCCCAGCAGCAAAAAAGCAGTAGATTTACATCGACACCCTTTGTGTCCTGCAACGCCAGGCATGCGGGCGCGGTACCGTCTCTGGCGTAAACCGCAAGAGAGAAGTCCCAGAAGGGATTCGGCTCCTCCACCTGCTTTGACACCTCGGCAACTGCCTGGCCTTTTCTTCGCCCACGGCTCGCCGGCGCATCTTTCTTCATCGCTCTAGTCGTCGCCAAAACAGATCCCCACTCCCCTGGCCGTCTTTACCAGACTGCCCTTCGGATCAACCGCATTGTACCCTGCAATGGCTTCCGCGATCGGAATAGCCGTCACCTGCCGTTCCGACCAGGCCACCATATGGTCGAACTTCTCCTCCGCGATCAAATCGACCGCATGAACTCCAAACGCGGTCCCCATCAGCCGGTCCGTCGCGGTCGGCGAACCGCCACGCTGAACATGCCCTAGGACCGTTACCCGGGTCTCAGCTCCCGTAGCCTCGGCGATGCGACCGGCGATGTAGTGCCCGACTCCACCATAGTTTACAGCACCACCGGCCTGATGTTGCGTAACCGGCTCGCCATCCTCCGTCGTAACCGCTTCCGCAACCACCACCAGCGCGAAATTGCGGCCGGCGTCTCTCAGCGCAGCAATCTTTCGCGCAATGCTATCGACCCGATAACTGATTTCAGGGATAAGAATGACATCAGCGCCGCCCGCAATACCTGCACTCAGAGCAATATGGCCGGCATCCCGCCCCATAACCTCGAGCACCATAACCCTGGAATGGCTGGCAGCGGTGGGCTGCAGGTGATCAAGCGCATCAGTTGCGACTCCGACCGCTGTGTCGTAGCCGACAGAGACCTCCGTATGGCCGAGGTCATTATCGATTGTTTTGGGAATCCCGACCAGATTCAGAGCGCCCTGCTGCGCAAGACGGCGCAGGATCGCCATGCTGCCGTCGCCGCCGATCCCGATCAGGGCATCTAGCTTCATCTCGCGGTATGCCGCAATAATCTCTTCGGAGCGATCAATGCGGCGACCGTCTCCGGTCGGATAGTCAAAGGGGTTTCCACTGTTCGTGGTGCCTAGGAACGTCCCGCCCCGACGCAGCAAATCTCCCTCAAAATGGCTAATTTCCAGCCTCTCGGCCTCTATGGGACGCGCAAGCATTCCAGCGGTTCCTTGACGGATGCCGAAGACCTCCCATCCGTACCCGGTGACGGCCCGCAGGGTCACGGCACGCACGACCGCATTGAGGCCTGCACAGTCTCCACCGCTCGTCAGAACAGCAATTCGCTTCATCTCAACCAATGACTCTGGCTATTTCAAAGGCTTAGCTACGGGATTCTCGCGTAAAATCAACACTAACGCAAACAACTGCGAAAAAAACGATCTGGAAAACGCAAAGTCTGATGCAAATCTGGGCGGTTCCTGTGCTAAACTAAGCTTGGAAGGCCCAATTTCGGGTTATTATTTTTGGGCGTTTACCACTCGTGACACTCATGGAAGAAACCAACCAAGAGAAAATGAGGCAGCAGCTTTCGCAGCTTCTGGAAGAGCATCGCGACCTCGACGATGTCATCGCAAGAATCCACGAACAGGTTCCGTTCGATCAGCTTCAGCTCCAACGCATGAAAAAGCGCAAACTGATGTTGAAGGATTCGATACTAAAACTCGAGAGCGAACTGCTTCCGGACATCATAGCCTGAGATAACGGCAATCGGCGTTTTTTGAATTATTCCTGCTTCGCGGCTGCGTTGCGTTTTTGCTCGTACATGGCTTTGTCGGCGGCGTGGAGCGCATCGTCGATGTGCTCCTCTCCCGAGAAAGTATGCACACCGTAGGAAACCGAAACCTCGAGCTCGACGCCTTCCCAGACAACCGGCTCCGACTGCACGTCATTCGACAGCTGAGCCGCCTTTTCCATCGCGATCTCTGTCGTCGCCTGAGCCAGAACCACACCGAATTCATCGCCGCCCAGTCGGCCGACGATATCCGACGACCTGACGTTTTCCAGCAGGCTGGAGGCAATGTGCTTCAGCGCTGCATCTCCGGCACCATGACCATGACTATCGTTGACCTGTTTCATCCCGTTCACATCAAAAAACAGGACGCTTCCCGGAGAACCATAACGTTCCGCAAAGGACATCATCCGTCCAAGTTCACGCACGAACGCCCGGCGGTTCAGCACGGGGGCCAGACTGTCCTGATCAGCGAGTTCTTCCAGGTACCCGATCCGCTTCTGTGCCCGCTCCAGTTCCTGGCGCATGTTGACGACTTCGGTCAACAGCTTTTCAAACGCAGCCTTGACCTTGGGCGTCAGTTCCGATTCCGGAATACCCATGATCGTCGTGACATCGATCGGTTGATCGGCTGCACGCCTGGTCTGCGCCACCGCCTCCGTTTTTTTCGCCGGGCCGGCGCTGGCAACACCGGTAGCACCTGACAGGTAGGAGGAGGTTGAATTGTTTCTGACTTTCATAGTCGCCTTTGCTCTGAACGGCCGGATCTATGTCCGCACCCTCTCATTACACAATTAATCTATCACGAAAGTTAATACCGATCCGTAAACCTGCCGCATAGTAAGGGGATATCCGCGATTCAGGCTCTCCACGCCAATTAATGCCCCCGGCGTCACGACAGCCCGGTTCTGCCCGTGTAGCGGCCAGACCTTACTGCACTTGCTTCAACGCGACCTTGTAACAATAATGCGGCCTCTTTTGGGCAAGAATAATTGGTAGGCGAATGACTTCGGACAAGAAACCGCATGTCGGTATCATAATGGGCAGCCAGTCTGACTGGCCAACGATGACACATGCCGCGAAGGTTCTCGAAGCACTTGGTGTTCCTTTCGAAAAACGAATCGTGTCCGCTCACAGAACGCCTGCGCGCATGATCGACTATGCCCGGACAGCACGTGAGCGAGGCCTGAAGGTCATTATCGCAGGTGCAGGTGGTGCAGCACATCTTCCCGGAATGGTTGCTTCAATGACATCACTACCGGTTCTGGGCGTCCCTGTCGAGAGCAAAGCGCTGAGCGGGCAGGACAGCCTGCTTTCGATCGTGCAGATGCCCGGAGGCATCCCGGTGGGCACGCTGGCAATCGGCAAGGCCGGCGCCACCAACGCAGGTCTTCTGGCAGCGTCTATCCTGGCCTTGAGCGACACGGCTCTTGCCGAAGCGCTGGATCTCTGGCGGAAAGAGCAAAGCGAAGCCGTCGCTGAAGAGCCCAGCGACGAGGTTTGATCAAGGAACCGCCCAAACCACAGTGGCATGCGCGCAATCGCGTCGGGTACAAACGAAGCCATCAGGCGTGAAGTACCCGTCGATACGATAACGGATTGAGTATCGAATATGACTGACAGTCAGAAGTCTCCCCTGCCTCCCGGCTCGACGATCGGCATGCTTGGCGGTGGACAACTTGGCCGCATGGCAGCGCTGTCGGCGGCGGCACTGGGTTACAAGGTCCACGTTTTCAGCCCTGAAAATGACGGTCCGGCCGCCCAGGTCACCTCATTGAATACGGTAGCAGCTTATGACGACTGGGCGGCGCTCGAGAGCTTCGCCAGTGCCGTCGATATCGTCACCTACGAATTCGAGAACGTGCCCTCGGCTACAGCCGCCTTTCTGGCCGAGCGTCTGCCTGTGCGACCCGGCCCAAATGTGCTTCACATCTGCCAAAACCGTCTGCGGGAGAAGGATTTCTGTAATTCGGTCTCGGTACCGACCACACGCTATGCTCCGGTCGAGAGCGCAGAAAACCTTATACAGGTTACCGATGATTTCGGGCTGCCCTGCATTCTGAAAACCGCAGAGTTCGGGTATGACGGAAAAGGTCAGGTCTTTATTTCACCGGGCGATGACATCGCCGCCGCCTGGAACACCATGTCCGGCGGCAGGGAAAGTGTTCCCGCTATTGTGGAAGGCGTGATCGACTTTCGCATGGAAATCTCGGTCATTATTGCCCGGACTGCCGGTGGGACAAGCGAATGCTATGTCCCGGTCGAAAACCGGCACAAAAACCATATTCTGGACGAAACCCACGTGCCCGCGGGCATTAGCGCTGGCCTGGCCGAGCAAGCTGAAGCCACGGCGCGCCGTCTCGCTGAGGCCATGGACCTGCAGGGCATGCTGGCCATTGAGATGTTTGTCACTCGGGACGATCAGATCCTGGTAAATGAGATGGCGCCAAGGCCGCATAACTCCGGCCACTGGACCATGGATGCCTGCGTAACTTCGCAGTTCGAACAGTTTATTCGGGCTGCCGCGGGCCTGCCTCTTGGATCCCCGGACCGCCATTCAGACGCCGTGATGAAAAATCTGATCGGGGATGACGTCAGGGACTGGAAGAATATTCTATCGGAGCCAGGCGCGAAGCTGCACCTCTATGGAAAAGCTGAAGCCCGCCCAGGCCGAAAGATGGGCCACGTCAATCGGATGTCACCGAAGACCTAACGCTGACAGCACCTGGAATTAGTTTCAAAAGAAACCAAGTCGCGTGAATCGTCAGCGACTGCGAATAGTCGCGACCTGCGCTAGCTGCCGGATCCGAATCGCCGTCCCGGACCACGTGTCGCAAAGCCTCGCGCTTTCATCAGGGGATCGCCCTTTCCGAAGCGTTTTCCCCGATCCAGCAACTTCTCAGGCAGGCTCAGAACACTGCTCATAGCCTTGCCGAAACGGCCGCCGACCTTCAGCACTTCACCGATTCGCCGGTCCAGAAAGGCCCAGCTCTCGCTGTAACCTTCCGAGCTGTCGTTCAGCCAGAAAAGAAGCGTCGAGGAATACACCCCCGCCAGAAGCAGCCGTTTGCTATAGAAATTATAGTCGGTCGCTCGGTCGCCTGCCATGAACCACATGGCGTCAACTGTCTTGTACAGACAGGTCAGTCCCAACTGCGCGTTCTGCGGCATTGCCAGATAGGTCAGGCCACGCCGAATCGACTCGCGATGTGGCTCCAGGAGTTCGAGACGCAGGCGCACAGCCGCGGCAATCCGGTCGCGCACCTTCATCGCCGGGAGGTCCTGTGCCTCAAGAGCGACCATCATCTGATGGTCGATATGTGCGCTGAAGACTTCGATGAGTTCGGCGACACCACCCGGGAAAAGGTTTTGCGCCTCAACCGGCTCCAGACCCAGCTCTCGCCCTCCGGCCTGAATTGACTTCAGACTCCAGCCGTCAAAAGCAATATGCGGCAATGTCGCTTCCAGGAGCTCGATACGCGCTTTGTCGGTGGTCATCGCTTAAATCCTTACAAAAGCTTGGCTTGCGGGTCACCGTCTCACGAGTCCCGGCAAGCCTGATCTATCTTGATGACGGTTTATCCGTCGGAATCACCATCTTCTTGAGAAGGTTCGCTGGCGGCGCCGATTTCGGTGGTGAAGGTCAGGCTCGAAAGGTCCGTCATACGCTGCGGATAGAGGACTCCGTCCAGATGGTCACACTCATGCTGCACGACACGGGCGTGAAAGCCCTTTGCAACCCGCTCAAAACGCTGCCCCTCAAGATCATAGGCGCTGTAGCGCAGGGCTGTGTAACGCGGCACCTGCCCCGCCAGACCTGGCACAGAGAGGCATCCTTCCCACCCCACGGACTGATCTTCACTCAAAAACTCCAATTCCGGGTTGATCAGCACCGTCAAGGGCACGCCGCCATCGCGCGAATCGGCATCAAAATCGCCAGAATCCTGGTCATCACCAGCGTTTTCGCGCGCCGCGCGCCCCTCATTGACGAAAAAAACCACCACCCGGAGCGGTATATGGACCTGCGGCGCCGCAAGTCCCGTCCCATTGGCGTCGCGCATGGTTTCAATCATATCAACCACCAAACGGCGGATTTCCGGGGCTGTCGGGTCTTGAACCTCAGCCGCGCGCTGTTTTAGAACGGGATGCCCCATTCGGGCAATTTTCAACAGTGTCATGGGAATAATATGGCGGCGACCGCTTCTGTGGTAAAGTCACCCTGCAAGCCTGACCGTGTTTTTTTGGCTTGCTGCGGCAAAAAGCGTCAGATTCTTGTAAATCGTCCTTCACATGGCCTTTTCCGTATGATACCACCCTCCACACCACGCTACGGTATCGCCATAGCGAGTGGATTGGTTTGTTCTTAACCCTGACATGACCGTTAGGATGAGCCGATGGGTCTTAGAGGCCTGTCGCACTGAAAGGAGCATGGTCGCCCGTGCAAGTACACGTTCGCGATAATAACGTTGATCAGGCCCTACGCGCGCTGAAGAAAAAACTGCAGCGCGAGGGCGTCTTCCGTGAGATGAAGTTGCGTCGCCACTTCGAGAAGCCTTCCGCACGTAAAAAGCGGGAGCGTGCCGAGGCGGTTCGCCGTCACCGGAAGCTTCTGCGTAAGCGTATCGAGCGCGAGGGCTTCTAGCCCAGACTTGAAATTCGACAGGTATGCTCTGGTGACAGAGCTACCTGAAGAAAATCAGGGACGACGAGAAATGAGGGCCGTAGGCAATAGCCTCTTCAGCGGCCCTTTTCTTGTGCCTGCGTTTTGACCAATACAGATGATGCGAACGCTAGAAATCCACCCTCGCTCGATCCAAGCTTAAAGCGGTTGCAAACGCGAAGAGCCCGATGCACGAACCGAATGACATTTACGATCCTGAGTACGTGAAAAACGTATTCGATCGTTGCTCGGCCCGTTACATCACGTATAGCAATATCTTCTCGTTTGGGTTCATCGAGCGCTGGCGTCGACAGTGTATCGAGTCGATGCCCGCGCCTGAAACACCGGCCCCGTTCGGATACGATCTTATGGCGGGAACAGGTGAGATCTGGCCACATGTTCTGAAACGCTTCCCAGATACGAACGCGATCACTGCAATTGATATATCGCCGGGAATGCATCGCCACGCCGTTGATCGCCTGCATTTACATCGTGCTCATAAAATCGAATTTATTGAGGACGACGTATTTGCCAGCAACCTGCCCAGCGAAAGCGCCGATTTTGTAGTCTCGACCTTCGGCTTGAAGACCTTCAGGCTTGAACAGCATGCGCAGCTGGCGCAACTGGTAGGACGGGTCCTGAAACCCGGGGGCGTCTTTTCCCTGATAGAAGCATCCGACCCAAAAGGCTGGCTGTTTCGCCCCCTCTATCTGCTACACCTGAAATTCGTCCTACCATTGATCGAGCGGACTCTGCTTCGAGGCGCCCAGGATTTCGCCATGATCGGCACCTATACTTCGAACTTCGGAGATGCCTCCAGAATGACCGAAATGCTGCGTTCAGAAGGCTTAGAGGTGGAGTACAGACGCTACTTCTTTGGCTGCGCCACAGGAGTCACTGGCAGAAAGCCAATTAAACACTCACAAATAAAAAGCGGCGGAGCCTAGGCCCCGCCGCTTTCTGTTTTGAGACCAACAGGGCCTCAAAAACTTTTGCGCTACTCCATCGCTTTGACGATGTCCTCACACATCTTCTTCGCATCACCGAACAGCATCATGGTGTTGTCGCGGAAGAAGAGCTCGTTCTGGACGCCGGCGTAACCGGTTGCCATGGAGCGCTTGATGAAGAGCACCGTTTTGGCCTGATCGACCTCAAGGATCGGCATACCGTAGATCGGAGAGGCCGGATCGGTTTTGGCCGCCGGGTTGGTGATGTCGTTGGCGCCGATGACGAAGACCACATCCGTCGACTTGAAGTCGCGGTTGATCTCCTCCATCTCCAGCACCTCATCGTAAGGCACGTTGGCTTCGGCCAGCAGAACGTTCATATGTCCTGGCATACGGCCCGCCACCGGATGAATGGCATAGCGCGTCTCCACACCACCGGCCTTCAGAATGTCGGCCATCTCGCGCAAGGCATGCTGTGCCTGTGCAACCGCCATACCGTAACCAGGTACGATGACGACAGATCCGGCGTTCTGCATCATGAAGGCGGCATCGTCGGCTGAGCCGGACTTGGCAATGCGGTCATCGTCACCGCCTGCACCGCCGGTTGGAGAGCTGCCGTCGGTGCCGAAACCACCCAGGATCACATTGAAGATCGAGCGGTTCATGCCTTTACACATGATGTAGCTCAGGATCGCCCCCGAGGAGCCCACGAGCGCACCGGTCACAATCAAGAGGTTGTTGCCCAGCGTGAAGCCAATACCGCAGGCCGCCCACCCTGAGTAGGAGTTGAGCATGGAGATAACCACCGGCATGTCCGCCCCGCCGATCGGCAGGATCAGCAGGAAGCCCACTACCAACGCCAGGATGATAATCAGCCAGAAGACCGCATTGGATTGATCGATACAGAGCACCACGATCAGAACGACAATCGCGATGCCGATGGCTGCGTTCAGCTGATGCTGGAACGGAAAGACCAGCGGCTTCCCGCTGATCAGCGCCTGAAGCTTGCCGAAAGCCACCAGGGAACCGGTAAAGGTGATGGCACCGATGGCAACACCGAGCGACATTTCGATCAGGCTGGCGACCTGAATGTCGCCGGGCGTTCCGATGCCATAGGCCTGCGGCTTATAGAAGGCCGCGACCGCAACGAAGACAGCCGCCAGACCTACCAGCGAGTGGAAGGCCGCCACGAGCTGCGGCAGTGCCGTCATATTGATCTTGAGGGCGATCACGGTGCCGATGGCACCACCCACAAGGATGCCGGCGATGATCAGGCCGTAGCTGACGACACCCGGCATTGCCAGGGTTGTGAGAATGGCAATGGCCATACCGACCATGCCGAAGAGGTTACCGCCGCGACTGGTTTCAGGATGCGAGAGTCCACGCAGAGCCATGATGAAGCAGATTGAGGCGACGAGATACAGCAGTGCTGCGAGATCTGGTGACATTTACGATCGCCCCTTATTTCTTCTTCTTGAACATCTGCAGCATGCGCTGCGTGACGATGAAGCCGCCGAAGATGTTCACCGACGCCAGGGTCACAGCCAGAAAGCCCATGACTTCGCTGAACCCGAAGTCAGCCGGACCGGCAGCGATCAACGCGCCAACGATAATGACCGAGGAAATCGCGTTGGTGACGCCCATCAAGGGTGAATGAAGCGCAGGTGTCACCCGCCAGACCACGTAGTATCCGACGAAAACCGCAAGCACCAGGACGGTCAGACCGACAACTGTCGGAGAAACGCCGCCACCGCCCGAAGACTCGACCGCGAGCCTGCTGGCTTCACCGGCGAGACCGATCAGCTCGTTCGACAGTTCACGGGCCTGATTGGCCGCTTCCGTCGCTTTTTCAACAAAAGATTCGCTAGACATCTAACTCTTATCCCTCCCCCTTAACGGCTGAATCGGACGCGGCTTCACTCGAAGATTCAGGATCTGTCGACTCGCTGCTTGCATCCGCCGCAGGTGCTTCGTCCTTGGCTGCCGCCTTTTCGTCAGGCGCGGGCTCTTCCTTGGGCGCAAGTCCCGGGTGAACGATCTTTCCATCCCGGGTAATGCAGGTTCCCTTAACGATCTCGTCTTCCCAATCGATCGCCAGCGCCTTGGTCTCGCCATCGACCAGTAATTGCAGAAGATTGAAGAGGTTCCGGGCGTAGAGCGCAGAAGCATCTGCGGCAACACGGCTCGGTACGTTGTTGTGGCCGACGATTTTGACACCGTGCTTGGTCACGACCTTGCCCGCTTGGGCCAACTCGCAGTTACCGCCGTTCTCGACCGCAAGATCGACAATCACAGACCCGGGCTTCATGGTCTTGACCATATCCGCTGAAATCAACATGGGTGCCGGACGTCCCGGGATCAGCGCCGTCGTGATGACGATGTCCTGTTTCTTGATGGTCTCGGCGGTCAGTTCGGCCTGTTTCTGCTTGTAGGCGTCACTCATTTCCTTGGCGTAACCGCCCGCAGTCTCGGCTTGCTTGAACTCGTCATCCTCAACGGCGACAAACTTACCGCCCAGGCTTTCGACCTGCTCCTTGGCCGCCGGTCGCACGTCCGTGGCCGAAACCACGGCGCCGAGTCGTTTCGCAGTGGCGATGGCCTGCAATCCGGCAACACCGGCGCCCATCACCAGTACCTTTGCGGGCGAGACCGTACCAGCCGCCGTCATCATCATGGGAAACGCGCTGGCATATTCCGCCGAAGCGTCAAGGACAGCCTTGTAACCGGCCAGATTGGACTGACTGGAAAGCACATCCATCGACTGAGCGCGCGTAATCCGCGGCACAAGATCCATCGCAAAAACCGTAGCACCGGACTTGGCCAATGCCGCGACATCGTCGCCCGCTCGGTAGGGATCGCAGATCGCCATAACAACGGCACCGGACTTGTAGGAGGCGAGCTCCGCATCCTTGCCGCTGACGATCGGGCGTTGCACCTTCAGAACAACGTCGGCATCCGCCGTAACATCGGCAGCGATCGTTGCTCCTGCCGTTTTATAGGCTTCGTCGGTGAAATTGGCGCCAAGACCGGCCCCTTTTTCAACCGCGACCTCGGCCCCCAGACCGATCATTTTCTTGACTGTTTCAGGGGAAGCGGCAACACGAGACTCGTGTGCGCGCCGCTCTTTTGGAATGGCGATTTTCATGTAATTCCTGCTCTGCTTTCCCTAGAGACCCGAGAGACGGCTGAAGACTGAGACCAGATGCTGATTGAAGCTTTGTGGAAGCCTGTACCAGCTCATCCTTCCCCTCTTTAATGAACGTACAGTCCGGTTCGTTCAAGGTTTTTTGGCGGAAACCCGACGATTCAAGATTGTTTTCTCACGTACATACAAAAATACTTGGCACAGTTCCCAAGGATTTTTTGTGGAAGCCCTACCTTAGTCGAATAACAAAGAGACAGCCTTCGCCAACGCGACAGGATCGCGATACGAGAAGCAGAGCACAGAGATATTGGGCGTCGCATGACCTGGACGCAAAGCGCAGCACGCGACAGTTGGTTTATTCGGGAAGAGCGAGCCCTACAGCTTTCAGCGACTCGGTCTGGCGTCGCTCAAGGTCCGCGACATCGAAACCTTCGATCATTTCATGGAACAGCCGGTGCCAGTTGATCTCCGCTTTCAGGTGAATGAAAACGGATCCCAGGCCCACGGCCGCCCGGTCCATCAATACGAATTCACGGGGTGGCTTCACACCTCCAAGGCGTTTGAGTTCCGCATGCACCTGGTTGGCGACGCGCGCCCCATACATGCCGCCCTCGCCTTCCATGATCTGCTGGGGTTTGTCTTCCAGCAACGGCGCATAGAGGAACTTCGCCCAGATGTTCAGGGCCTCCAGAAGCTCCTTGGTGATCTTGTTGAACCCCCAGGATTCGTAGGCATGAACCGCCAGCGCCTCGTCATCGCGTTCCAGCGCATAGTAGAGATCGATGACCCCCTTTACGAAGGTCGGGTTGAACACGCGTATGCAACCGAAATCGAGCAGATTCACCCGGCCGTCCTCACGCAAGGTGTAGTTGCCGAGGTGCGGATCGCCATGGATGACGCCATAGTAATAAAACGGCACATACCAGGCGCGGAACATGTTCATGGCGACCTGATTGCGCTGCTCGACATCATCGGTCTCTGCCAGGAAATCCATCAGGGGAACACCCTGCAGCCAGTTCATTGTCAGCAGGCGCTCACCTGACAATTCACTGATGGCTTCGGGCACCACGACGCCTTCTTCCTGCGCCAGCATGATGCGGTAAAGCTCCATGTGCTGGGCTTCGCGATTGTAATCCAGCTCCTCACGCAGCCGGTCGGAGAGCTCGGCGAAGATGTTGGAGGGGTCTATGGCCCGGTCATAACGGCGATAGATGCCAAAAAGAATCTTGAGCTGCTGCAGATCGGCTTCCACCGCCGACTGCATATCAGGGTACTGCAGCTTGCAGGCCAGCCGCTGGCCGTCCAGGCCGATGGCCTCGTGGACCTGTCCGAGCGAGGCTGCCGCCGACGCACTCTGACCGAAGCTCTCAAACTTCTTCTGCCAGCCCGGCCCCAGTTCTGCGCGCATACGGCGTTTGACGAAGGGCCAGCCCATCGCCGGGGCGTTGGACTGCAGCTGACGCAGTTCCTCGGCGTATTCAGGCGGCAGGGCGTCGGGAATCGTGGCCAGAATCTGTGCGGCCTTCATCAGGGGGCCCTTGAGACCACCCAATGCCTGCTTCAATTCGTTGGAATGGATGCCTCGATCCAGATTCAGGCCCAGATATTTGGACCCGACAACCTGAGCCGCCAAACCGCCGACCGACGTTCCAACCTTGGCATAGCGCCGGATTCGGCCGCCGAACCGAGATTCTTCTCTTCCAAAATCCTCATCACTCATGGTGGGAACATGGGCCCGGCGTTTCAGCTTGTCCACCCGTGTCGGCGCTTTCCACGTTTATGCCGTCAAAAGCGGGCAATCAGTCCATTTGCTCCAATTCGTCGATAAAGCGGCCGATTAAACTCAGGCCCTGTGCCCAGAAGTCAGGATCAGAAGCATCCAGACCGAAGGGAGCCAGAAGCTCTTTGTGACGTTTTGTCCCGCCGGCGCTGAGCATATCCAGGTATTTTTCCGCAAATCCCTCCGAGGCCTGCTCGTAAACGGCATAGAGGGAATTCACCAGACAATCGCCGAAAGCGTAGGCATAGACGTAGAAGGGCACATGAATGAAATGCGGGATGTAGGCCCAGTAATGCTTGTAATCCGCATCGAACTTCAGTGCAGGTCCAAGACTCTCCCGCTGAGTCTCCAGCCAAATCTCGCCAAGACGCTCCGGCAGTAGTTCACCCGACCGGCGCTCGTCATGTACCCGGGCTTCGAACTGGTGCATAGCGATCTGTCGCACCACTGTGTTCAGCATGTCCTCGACCTTCGAGGCCAGCATCACCTTGCGCCGGGTCGGGTCGGTTTCGGCACGCAACAGCGACTGGAAAGTCAGCATCTCGCCAAACACCGATGCCGTCTCCGCCAGAGTCAAAGGCGTATCCGCCATCAGATGTCCCTGTGGCGCCGCAAAGACCTGATGGCAGCCATGTCCGAGTTCATGCGCCAGGGTCATGACATCGCGTGTGCGGCCCTGATAGTTGAGCAACAGATAGGGATGTGCGGACGGTACGGTCGGATGGGCAAAGGCGCCGGGCGCTTTACCGGGCCGAACCGGCGCATCGATCCAGGGTTTATCGAAGAAACGGCTGCCGACTTCCGCCAGCTTCGGCGAAAAGGACGCGTAGGCATCAAGCACCGTGCTGCGCGCGTCGTCCCAGGAGATGACCTTATCGTTGTCGTCCGGCAGCGGCGCATTGCGGTCCCAGTAAGGCAACTGCTCGACCCCGAACCACTTGGCCTTCAGCTTGTAATAGCGGTGAGACATTGAGGGATAGGCGTCAGTGACCGAACTCACCAGGGCGTCAACCACCTCGTCCTCGACCACATTGGCCAGATTCCGCGAGGAGATCGGGCGCGCGAAGTTACGCCAGCTGTCCTCGGTCTGCTTGTCCTTTGCCAGGGTGTTGGTGATCAGCGCGAAGGTACGCTGATTTTCGCCCAGGACCTTGCCAAGCGACTTGGCGGCTTCCTTGCGCACCTCGCCATTCCGGTCGCCCAGTTTGTTCAGAATTTCGGCATTGCCGAGCTCGCCGCCTGAGAAAGGAAAACGCAGAGCCGCCATGGTTTCATCGAAAAGCCGGGTCCAGGCGGCGCGGCCACTGACGGATTTTTCGTGGAGAAGACGCTCGATTTCTTCATCGAGCTGATGCGGCCGGTAAGAGCGAAGATCCCGGAGCCAGGGGCCATAGTGCGCCAACTCGGGCGATGCGAGTTTGAACTGCAGCAGATCGTCTTCCAGTCCGTTAAGCTCCAGAGTGAAGAAAAGCATGGCCGTCGAGATGACGGTCGTGCGCTCCTGCATGGCCTGATAGAACTGTGTGACGGCAGGGTCACTCATGTTGCCGGAATAAACCAGCTGCGCGTAGCTCATAACCCGACCCAAGGTTTCCTGCAGAGCCTGATAGGCATCGATGGCGCCCGCGAGGGCTGCCCCGTCCAGATCCGCCAGCTTGCCTTCATAGCGCGACCTGAAGTCCTTCGCAGCGGTTTCGCAGCGATCGAGATCCTGCTTCAGCTCCGGCGAATCCGTGCCGGGATAAAGGTCGCTCAAATCCCACGCAGGCAAGGTGCCCAGCTTCTCATCGAGCACAGATTTCGGCTTCGCGGCATTCGACACGTACGTTCCTCCTCGGCAGTGACACCTTGACCGCTAGCGATATAGGCTCCAAATACGAGATCGCCAAGGACAAACCTGCGTGATCAACGCAGACAGACAAGCGCCGCGAAGCTGGTGCGCCAGGGGGAGCAATGAATTTTTCGGGCTGGAACAGCTTAACCGAAATGTTTTTCGAGCAGGCGGAGACGCATGCGAACCGGAATTTTCTCTGGGCAAAACGCGATGGCGCGTACCAACCCCTGACCTGGCGCGAGGTTGAGACTAAGGTTAAGGATCTGGCGCGCGGCTTGCGCAGCCTGGGTCTGGAGCGCGGAGAGAGAGTCGTGCTTGTCTCCGAAAACCGCCCGGAATGGCTCATTGCCGATGTCGCAGTCATGGCTGCAGGTGGGATTACCGTTCCTGCCTACACCACCAACACCGTCAGCGACCATCTCCACATCCTCACCAACTCACGCGCCAGAGGCGTCATCGTCTCAACCCGCTCGCTGGCCCGCAAGCTGATGCCCGCCGCGCTGGATTCACCCAATTGCAAATGGGTGATCTCGATCGAGGATCTGGAACAAGGTCAGTCCGTTCCAATCGACCTGCACCGCTGGGACGAGGTTCTGCATCAGGGCTCACTCGCGCCCGATGATGTCAAGGAATACGCGGGCTTCGCCACACGGCAGGAAACAGCCTGCTTCATCTACACCTCAGGCACCGGCGGTGTTCCCAAAGCCGTCATGCTCAGCCATGGCGCAATCATGTGCAACTGCATGGGCGCGCATGACCTGCTCAAAGAACTTGGTCTTGGACGGGAATCCTTTCTCTGTTTTCTCCCCCTCACCCATTCCTACGAACATACAGCCGGTCAGTTTTTCCCGATGTCGATCGGCGCCGAGATCTACTACGCGGAGAGCATAGAAAAACTGCTCAACAATCTCGGCGAAGTCAGACCAACGATTATGACGGCGGTGCCGCGCCTCTACGAAAGCATGCTGCAGCGCATCCGGCGCGGCGTCGAAACCCAGAGCCCCTTCAAACAACGCCTCTTCAATCTCGCGGAAAGCCTCGGGCGTAAGCGCTACGTGGACCCTACCAGTCTGACAGCGAAGGAACGCCTGCTCGATTTCGTTGTCGAGATTCTCGTCCGCCGCAAAATCAGGAAGCGCTTCGGCGGGCAGCTGAAAGCCATGGTTTCCGGAGGCGCTGCGCTCAATCCGGATATCGGCGTTTTCTTCATCGCCCTCGGTCTTCCCGTGCTTCAGGGCTACGGACAGACGGAATCCTCGCCGGTGATTTCCTGTAACCGGCCGGGGCGCGTGAAGATGCACACGGTGGGCCCGCCCCTGAAGGGTGTTGAGGTCAAGATTGCCGACGACGGCGAAATCCTGGTGCGCGGCGAACTGGTCATGAACGGGTATTGGGACGACGAAGAGGCCACGGCGAACGTCATCAAGGATGGCTGGTTGCACACGGGCGATGTCGGACGCCTTGATGAACACAACTACATCCAAATCACCGACCGTAAGAAAGACATCATCGTCTTTTCCGGCGGTGACAACGTTTCCCCCGCCCGTGTCGAGGGCTTCCTGACCCTGCAGCCCGAACTCCATCAGGCGATGGTCTACGGTGACAAGCGCCCCAATCTGGTGGCTCTGCTGGTGCCCGACGAGGAATTCATAAGCAGCTGGGCGAAAGAACACGACAAGAAGCCCGATCTGAAAACCCTGAGCGCCGATCCGGATTTGCGCAAGCATCTGGCCGGTGTGGTCGATGAGGTCAATAAGCTGCTCTCGCCAATGGAAAAGGTCCGCCGTTTCATCATCGCGCCGGAGGCCTTTACCACCGAAAACAGCATGATGACGCCCACACTGAAGATCCGCCGTCACAAAATTAAGGAAGAGTACGGCAAGGTTCTGGACGAACTCTATGAAAAGAAGAAAAGGGCCTGATCCACAAAAGCATCTTTGCGGGTAAGCTGAAATTCTGCCACCTGACGATTCGCGAACTATAAATTACGTTCGGGTGCGACAAGTTGGCACTTTCGTTAATCTAATCCAATATAATGGATATGAACGTTGCTTTTTTAACCGATTCGACCGTCGCAAATTGCCATTTAGGTCAGCATTGATTACCTTTTAGAGTATAAGCCGATAATAATCCTGCTCGGGAGAGGAAACGATGGCTCTTAATGCGGTAACTCTCGACGACAAGTATGCGCTCGAGTCCGGACGGGTTTACCTGACCGGCACACAGGCGCTGGTGCGCTTGCCCATGATGCAGCGCCAGCGCGATGTGGCGGCAGGTCTGAACACCGGCTGTTTCATCTCGGGCTACCGTGGGTCTCCTCTCGGCGGCGTCGACCAACAGCTCTGGTCCGCCCGGCAGTTTCTCGCGAAAAATCACATCCATTTCCAGCCCGGCGTCAACGAAGACCTCGCAGCCACGGCGGTATGGGGCAGCCAGCAGGGCAACCTCTTCGGCGACAGTAACTACGACGGCGTCTATTCCCTTTGGTACGGCAAGGGTCCTGGCGTCGACCGCAGCGGCGACGTCTTCCGCCATGGCAATCTGGCGGGTTCTTCTCCGAACGGCGGCGTTCTGTTGCTGGCCGGCGATGATCACACCGCCAAATCCTCCACGACCGCACACCAGTGCGAATACGCCTTCATGGATGCGATGATCCCGGTCCTCAATCCGGCAGGTGTTCAGGAATTCCTGGATCTCGGCCTTCTCGGCTGGGCCATGAGCCGTTACTCAGGGTGCTGGGTCGGCTTCAAAACCATTGGCGAAACGGTGGATTCATCCGCGAGTGTTTATGTCGACCCGCATCGTATCGACGTGGAGATGCCGACGGACTTCAACATGCCAGCCGAGGGCTTGAACATCCGCTGGCCGGATGGCGTTCTGGAACAGGAAGAGCGTCTGCAGGCCCACAAGATCTATGCGGCCCTCGCCTTTGCCCGCGCCAACAAGCTCGACAAAACGGTGATCGACTCGCCTCAAAAGCGACGCCTCGGCATCGTCACCGCCGGCAAGTCCTATCTGGATGTCCGTCAGGCCCTCGATGACCTGGGCATTGATGAGGAAATGGCGGCGGACATCGGTCTCAGCCTCTATAAGGTCGGCATGACCTGGCCGCTGGAGCGCGAGGGCATGCGCCGCTTTGCGGAAGGCCTGGAAGAGATCGTCGTCGTCGAAGAAAAACGGGCGGTCATCGAAAACCAGTTGAAAGAGCAACTCTACAACTGGCGTCCAGACGTGCGTCCAAGGGTGATCGGCAAATACGACGAAGATGGCGAATGGATCTTGCCGTCAATTGACGAGATCACACCGGCGCGCATCGCGCGGGTGCTGGCCCAGCGCATCGGCCGTTTCTATAGCAGCGAACGGATCAACCAGCGTCTGGCCTTCCTGGAACAGAAGGAACAGGCGCTGAACGCGGAAGCGGCACCCATTGCCCGCATTCCCTACTTCTGCTCTGGCTGCCCGCACAATACCTCGACCAAGGTACCGGAAGGCAGCCGCGCGCTGGCCGGGATCGGTTGCCACTACATGGCGATCTGGATGGACCGGGATACGGAGACCTTTACCCAGATGGGTGGCGAAGGCGTTCCCTGGGTCGGACAGGCCCCCTTCAGCAAGACCAAGCACGTTTTCGCCAATCTGGGCGACGGCACCTATTTCCATTCCGGCATCATGGCGGTACGGGCCTCGGTCGCGGCCAAGGTCAACATCACCTACAAGGTGCTTTACAACGATGCGGTCGCCATGACCGGCGGCCAACCCCATGACGGCCCGCTGGATCCGGCGATGATCACCCGACAGCTGGAAGCCGAGGGCGTGACCCGCATCGTCGTGGTCACGGATGAGCCGGACAAGTATCCCATGGGCACCGAATGGGCGCATGGCATTACCATCGAACACCGCGACGAGTTGGACCGGGTTCAACGCGACATGCGTGAGATCGAGGGCGTTTCGGTCATCCTCTACGACCAGACCTGTGCGGCGGAGAAACGCCGGCGGCGGAAACGCGGGCTCTTCCCCGATCCCCCCAAACGGGTCTTTATCAACGACGCTGTCTGCGAAGGCTGCGGCGACTGTTCGGTTCAGTCGAACTGCGTCTCCGTCGCGCCGCTGGAAACCGAGTTCGGTCGCAAGCGCGTCATCGACCAGTCCTCCTGCAACAAAGACTTTTCCTGCGTGAAGGGCTTCTGCCCTAGCTTCGTCACCGTGCACGGTGGCGCGTTGCGTAAAAAGAAACCTATCGTCAAGGACAACACCAACAGTCAGGCATCCGAATGGGGTGAGCTTCCCGATCCGGCCCTGCCCGCACTGGACGAGCCCTATAGCATCGTCATCACCGGTGTCGGCGGCACCGGCGTGGTCACGATCGGTGCACTGATCGGCATGGCCGCGCACATCGAAGGCAAAGGCTGCTCGGTCCTCGATATGGCCGGTCTCGCGCAAAAAGGCGGCGCGGTAGTCAGCCATGTGCGTATCTCGGCCCAACCGGAAGACATCCACGCAGTCCGGGTCTCGGCGGGTGGCGCGAAACTTCTGCTCGGCTGTGACCTGGTTGTCGCGGCGGGTTTCGATGCCCTGTCAAAGGTCGAACAAGGCCGGGGCCGGGCGGTGATCAACAGTCATGAAGCCGTCACGGGGGAGTTCACCCGCAACCCGGACCTCCTTTTCCCATCGCAAAGCCTGCGGGAGCGGATTGAAGGCGAGGTCGGCGCGGATCAAACGGACTTCCTGGATGCAACACAGATCGCAACCGCCATCCTCGGGGATTCTATTGCGACCAACCTCTTTATGCTGGGTTACGCCTGGCAGCAGGGCCTTATCCCGCTCAGCCTGGATGCCATCGATCAGGCTATCGTGCTGAACGGTGTCGCTGTCGAAGCCAACACGCGAGCCTTCCGCTGGGGCCGCCGGGCCGCCAACGATCTCTCCGCCGTGCAGGCTTTTGCCGCGCCGCCAAAAGAACCGGTAAGCCATCATTTCTCGCAGAGTCTCGACGAGGTGATCGACCGGCGCGTCGCCTTCCTGACAGACTATCAGGATGCAGCCTACGCCACCCGCTACCGGTCTCTTGTCGACAAGGTCCGCAAGGTCGAAGCAGCAGCCAAGCTCTCAAACAGCACGGCATTGACCGAGGCAGTCGCGCGCTACTACTTCAAACTGCTCGCCATCAAAGACGAGTACGAAGTTGCACGCCTCTATTCGACCGATGAATTTACCGAAAAACTGCGCCAGCAATTCGAAGGCGACTTCAAACTGAGTGTCCATCTCGCGCCACCGATCATGGCGGCACGGGATCCTGAAACCGGACAACTCAAAAAACGTGAGTACGGCCCCTGGATCCTGCAGGCTTTCAAACTGCTGTCAAAATTCAAAGGCCTTCGTGGCGGCCGCTTCGACATCTTCGGGCGTACGGCTGAGCGTAAGATGGAACGTCAGCTCATCACCGATTACGAAGGTCTGGTGGAAGAGCTGACCGCCGGCCTCTCTCACGACACCCATAGTCTTGCCGTCGAACTCGCGTCGCTGCCCGAGCACATCCGGGGCTATGGTCATGTGAAAGAACGCCACGTCACAGAAACCAAAGAGCGTGAGACTTCGCTTCTTCAGAGCTTCCGCAATCCTGAGCCTTCACGCAGCGCTGCTGAATAAGCCTGCTCAAGACCTGTGAGCTTTCGGTTTGCCTGACAGCGGGAACGCGTCAGAATGGGGAAACTGCGAGCGCTGCAAGCTCTCAGCGGAAACTGATTTTGGAGACTTGAGAAGATATGCCAGCTTACATGATCGCACGCGTGAAGGTTCATGACCCAGAGGGTTACGAGGCCTACAAAGCCAAAGCCTCGGTCGCAATAGAGGCACACGGCGGGCGTTATCTGGTGCGCGGCGGAGCGCTGGAAGTCCTGGAAGGTGAAGACAGTGGTGCGCGGCTGGTCATCGTCGAATTCAAGGACATGGACACCGCCAAGGTCTTTTACAATTCGGACGCCTATCAGGAAGCCGTAAAGATCCGTCAGCCGGTATCCGAAGGCAACTTCATCGTGGTCGAAGGCCTGTAATCAAATCTGAAAGCTTAGGTTTAGAGCACCCTAAACAGCGGCGTCACCCTGCCGACCGAAAGCGGCTGCGGTAGACGCCGGGCGTGAGCCCCAGGTGCTTGGCGAAAGCCCGGCGGAGGGTCTGTGCGTCCCGGAGTCCTGATAGACTCGCCACAGCGTCGAAGGACGCTGGTGTCTGTTCCAGGGCATTGCGGGCAAAATCGACGCGCACCCCCTCCACGTAGCGCGAGGGACTCTCACCGAACTCTCTGATGAAAAGCCTGTGCAGGCTGCGTTCGGTAAGGTTGGCGAATTCACTCATCCGCGTGACACGCCAGTCCGCCGCAGGTTCCGCGGCGACAGCCTCACAGAGCTTGCGAATCCTTGGAGACGCGGCACTTTGCGCCCGCAGTGGCCGAGAATACTGGCTCTGACCACCGGAGCGGCGGACATAGACCACCAACTCGCGCGCAACCTCCAGCGTAACGTCACTGCCCAGATCTTCCTCCACCATCGCCAGCGCAAGATCGATGCCCGCCGTCACACCGGCTGATGTGAAGATGTTTTCTTCCTGGGTGTAGATTTCATCCGGCAGCCAATTTACCGAGGGGTAGCGCCGCCAGAGATCCGGCGTCCGGCTCCAATGGCAGGTTGCCTTCCGACCATCCAGCAATCCTGCCTCCGCCAGCAGGAGGCTGCCCGAGCAGACCGATGCGATCCGGCGTTGCTCTGGAGCCGCCTGTCGCAAAAACTCGACCATCGCCGCATTGGCACACTGCCGATCAACGCCGGGCCCGCCCGGGACAAAAAGATCGCCCGGTGGCAGATCAGTCTCAAAACCGGCATCGGCCATCAGAACAAGACCAGACTCTCCCCTCACCGGATTACCGTCCAGGCTGGTGGTGCGCACTTTGTAGAAAGCCTGATCGACAAAGCGGTTTGCGGTGCTGAAAACCTGAAGCGGTCCAACAACGTCCAACATCATCACATCGGGGAAAAGAACCATGGTGACCGGAACTGGTGTCCCATTCAATTCTGTCTGTTTTTGATTGCGTATTGTCATATCAGACAAAATTTAGCGTTGTTACGCTCTTTAAGTCAAACAAATACAAATGTTGTATTTGGAATTTCGAATTCTAAATGTTAAAGGAAAAATATCATGCAGATTGGAATCCTGCTCTTCGACAGGGTGGAAGAGCTCGACTTTGTCGGTCCCTATGAGATCCTGGCTGCTGCCGAAGACCGCCGGCCCGAGGAAATTCAGGTCAAGACCTACGCCCTCGATCAGTTGGAAGTAAGCTGCAACAAACGACTGAAGGTTCTGGCTCATGGCTTGTGCGCGGATGCGCCCCAGCTGGATGTTCTGCTGGTTCCCGGCGGCAACGGCAGCAGAGTCGCCGCCGAAAACTCCGAGGTTATCGCCTGGGTGCAGAAACAGGCAGCGGGCGCAAAGTGGGTCACATCGGTCTGCACGGGCGCACGCATCCTTCAGGCCGCCGGTCTGATTGACGGTAAACGGGTCACAACCTTCCACGATGCAATTCAGGATCTGCGCGACGCGGGCCGGGCTGCGGAGGTTCTGGACAATGTCCGCTATGTTCAGGACGGCAACCTGGTCACCTCTGCCGGTGTATCGGCAGGCATCGACATGACCCTCTGGCTACTCGGTCAAATGACCTCCCCTGATTTCGCCCGTGAAGTTCAGGCTTACGTCGAGTACTTCCCCTCTCCGCCTTATAGCGCAGAAGTAACCCAGGCAGCCTGATCCCTGGGTAAACAGACGCTTCTCGCCCCTCGTGGATTGATTACACGAATATAATTGCGCGGTTTAGCCACCAGGGCGGGATGAGATGTCTCCAGAGCCTGGCCATTTTTCACTGGAACGGTGAACAGCGGTCAGGCTCGTTTTTTTTACTTGTTCAAGACTCAATAGCTTTCGGGCATACAGCGACCCGCCCCTTCCCGTCCCCACCTCAGCATACCCATGCCTCATGAAGCCGCGCCGAACTCGCAAAAATCACCTCAGTACATATGGGTGTAATTTCTCACAATTACTCATCCATGGCGCGCAGCTCAAATATTATTCAATAATGACTTGTTAAATAACAGTCGTTATAGAAAATGTTATGCTATGGCTTCGGCTACGGAGCAAAGCAAGCTGAAGAGCAGCTTGAATATTTAGTGCGCCATGGCAATCTGAGAGTTATGAATTCATGGATTCTTTTCGGCAGTCGAGAGCGCGCATATCGGATGATTGGAGTCCGCTCCAATATGATCCCGACCTGAACTTCGAACACCCCCTGCTCAAAGAAGCTCACGCTCTTTGGCAAAAACTCCGTGGTGACAGGGAGTTACCTTCGCGTCGGGACCTGGATCCCGTTCAGATTCCCCCCGCAATGTTACCCCATATGCAGTTGCTCGACATAGAGCCGGGACCGCCGGTGCGCTATCGCTGGCGCTTGATCGGCACCCATATTACCGCTGCCCTTGGACGTGATTCCACGGGCAAGTATTGGGATGAGCTCTACGTAGACGCCACACTCCAGTCCTTTGCGACAGGTGCCGAGTGGATTCAGAGCAACAGAAAACCGATCCGCTGTTTTGGTAAGTCCGATTTCGCCCAAAAGCATTTCCAGTCTTTCGAGGCTATTGAGATGCCGCTGTCGGAAGACCAGCAGGATATCAGGACCATCTGGATCGTCGCGATTTACAGCTGATGCGAGGGCTGCGAACGCACCGATACCATCGCCCCTTAAACTGCGCAGACTGACTGAAAGCGCCGAAGGTCCCGCAGCGAACGAATATGCACGATATCCCGGTCGTTACGGCGCGCCGCAATCTCGCTCAGCAGTTTGGGCCGCATCTCGCGATGCAGCCGCCACATCATCCGGTAAAGCTTAAAGGTCGCCCGCCACATCGGGCAGCCCTCAGGTCCATCCGCTCGACCGAAAAACACGGAACGAACCTGTCGTTTCGTGGCCCAATACAGATGTCGCCATAAGGGGAAATCGACAAAGATAATCGTATCGGCAGCATCGAAGCGCCGTTCGATATCGCGCCAGGGCCCAAGACCGTCGATAATCCATCGCTCCTGTGCAATCAGGGCTTCATGCCTGATATGAAATTCCGCCTCAGGCATCATCACCCAGCCGGGGCGCCACTGGATGTAATCGACAGGATAGTAAGGCAGCCCTGCCACTCGGCTCAGTTCCCTGCAAAGGGTCGACTTGCCGCCGCCTGCATTTCCGATCACCGCAACTCTGGTCATAACAAACGCTAACCGATAAACGAGCAGATTGGCAAACAAGCGCACATTCCTACTCGCGAAAGTACTGACCGGGCGTAACCCCAAAGGCGTGACGGAAAGCTTCGATAAAAGCGCTCAAGCCATCATATCCGACGTCATAGGCAACCGTGGTCACCGGCTCTTTTGCGGCCAGGCGCTCCAAAGCCATCAGCAAACGCGCCTGTCGCCGCCACTGACGAAACGTCATACCAGTCTCTCCCTTAAAGCGGCGGATCAGGGTGCGCGGTGAAAGATTCAGTTCCGCGGCCCACTCCTCGAGCGTTCGCGCGTCGGCAGGCGTATCAAGCAGACGGTTCGTGATAATCCTGACTTTTAAATCGCGTGGTTCCGGTAGGTGGAGCGGCAGTTCGTCGATTACTTCGATTTCGGCCAGAAGCAAAGCGAGAAGATGCTGATCCTGCCGCGCATCATGGTCAGATACGAGCCGGAAAATGATTTCCCGCATCAACGCCGACACGCGCCAGACCCGGCAGGTTTCCGGCCAGATCACAGTGTCTGAAACCGACACGCTCCCCGGCCCGCGTGTCGGAACCTCTCCCTCGGGCAGGAGATAGAGGGTACGCATCGCGACGGCGTCGCGGCAGAAGATCTCGTGCGTGCAGCCGGCCGGCACCCACAGCGCGCGGCCGGGTGGCAAGACCCAACTGCCGTCAGAAGTCGTGACACGCATGACCCCTGCGCGCGCGTGAACGATCTGATGACCCACATGGCGATGCGGCTCGATCCTGGTTCCCTTGGTGTATTCGCTGGCCAGGCCGGTGAATTTCAATGCCGCTCCATTTTGTCAGTTAGGCGATGTAATATGACATAACACAGATAGAACGCATTTGCCTCTCTGCCTATGCTGAAATGTGCATGCCGTCGTGCCAGCAGTTGGACAGCCATATGAACGCCAAAGTTACCCTCCGCTTTCTGAACCTGGGGCATTTTTTCGATCATTTTTTCCTGCTGATCTTTCCAACAGCGGTCATCGCGATCGAACGTGACTGGCAACTCGACTACGGATCCGCTCTGGCGCTCGGCACACCGATCTATGCAGCGTTCGCACTGGGCACGTTACCCGCGGGATGGCTCGGCGACCGCTGGCGACGCGAGTGGCTGATCGCATTGCTGTTCATCGGCTGCGGAGGTGCGAGCGTATTCGCCGCTCTTTCCAGCGGTCCCCTTCTTCTGATGATCAGCCTGGGCGCAATGGGCCTCTTCGCGTCGATTTATCACCCCGTCGGACTTTCCATGGTGACGCAGATGTCCACGCGCCCTGGGCGTGCCCTGGCAGTCAACGGCGTATACGGCAATCTGGGGCTTGCGGGTGCGACTCTTTTAACCGGCGTCATGGCCGAAACCTTTGGCTGGCGGAGTGCCTTTCTGCTGCCCGGTATAATCTCCATCGCGGTGGGCGTGGTCTACCTTGTGCTTACTCGCCGCGCAGCCGCCTCCGCGGGCGTGTCCGGAGAGAAGATCATGCCAACGATGATCGCGGCCCCGCGCAGCACGCAGATCCGGGTCTTTGCGGTTATTCTTGTTGTCGCCCTTTTTGGCGGGGCCATCTTTAACGGCGTCAGCATCTCCCTGCCGAAACTCTTCGAGGAACGGCTGTCCGATATCACCAGCGATCTCTCCGTAATCGGCGGATATACGGCCCTGGTGTTTGCCATCGCCGCCTTCGCGCAGTTGCCGGTTGGCGATCTGCTCGACCGCTTTGGCGCAAAGCCAATCCTGGCAACACTTCTTGTCCTGCAGATCGCGGCCCTGACAATTGTCGCCTCGACCTCAGGCTTCCTGGTCGTGCCTGCAGCACTGGTACTGGTGCTTCTGATGTTCGCCGAGCTTCCTGTCACCGGATGGCTGATGGGCCGCTACGTGCCGCTGCAGTGGCGATCACGTGCATTCGCCGTCGAATACGTCCTCTCGCTCGGCATGAGTTCGGCGATTGTCCCGCTGATCGCGGGTCTGCATAGCATGGGATACGGTTTCGACCGGCAATACCTCTTCCTGGCCGTGTCAGCCGCAATCGTCCTCCTGGGTGCGGCGGCCTTACCGGCGCGGCATCGGAAAACGGCGGTGGCGACAGCCGCTGAATAAAGAGCGCGCGGAATTACGCCGGGCTCAGGCAATCGCCTGAAAACGTTCCGGCGGTATCACCGCGATCGGTGCGAGCTCGACCAGAAAATCCGGGTGACCGAGCCCTGCGACCATGATCGACGTGCTCGCGGGTGCCGTGGCAGAGTCAAAGTAGGCTGTTCGCACCTTCTGAATTTCAGGTAGCTGAGACCGGTCGGTAAAGTACGTCGTGACAGACACGATATCCTCCAGGCGTCCGCCAACAGCCTTCAACACAGCCTCTATATTGCGGATACACTGATGGGTCTGTGCCGCCACATCGCCAAGACCGACGATCTCTTCAGCTTCATTCCAGGCAACCTGTCCGGTGAAATGAATGACATATCCCGGATGTTGCACCACACCCATGCTGAAGCCACGGTCACGTGGTTGCCAGGTTCCCAACGGATTGAATCCCTTTGCCACGCTAACCTCTTTTCGTTTTGATGTTGTTTGCCGGTTCCGTGACGAAGAAGGCAGAGGACAAGGCTTCGGTTTTGATCCCGAGCAGCTTCCGCAAACCCGCCTGTCCTTCCCTGGTCACGTGTATTTCGCGACTGTCGGCTTTCTTCCGAAGCCACTTGCGCTTTATCAGACTGTCGGTAAAGGCCTGCCCCAGCGCACCGCCAAGGTGCGGCTTGCGTTCACTCCAGTCCAGGCATTGCCGGGCAAAGAGCCGCCTGCCCGCACGCAGAGCCTCAAGATCGATTTCGAGCTTCGTAAAAAAACGTTCTCCCTTTGCGGTCAGCAGAAAATCTTCCCTATCGCCCGGCTCGATCAGCCCCTTCGTTTGAAGAGCTTCAGCAACGGCAAGTCCCAGCACACCGGCAAGGTGACCGTAACAGGTGCGCGCGAAACAGACCTGGGTTTTACGCCGGGCAGCGGGTTTCGCCTTGGTGCTAGGCGCGATCAGAAGCAGAGCCTGGATAGCGGCGCGAACTTCGGATGACGCCATCCGGTAGAAATGATGTCGCCCCTGGTGCACAACCACAAGCAACCCGGCATCGACGAGCTTGGAAAGATGAAAGCTCGCAGTGGATGCCGAAACGCCTGCACCATGGGCGAGCTCGCGTGCGGTCAGCGAACGTCCATCGATCAGAGACGAAAGCATTTCGACCCTCGAGGGGTCGCCCAGCAGTTTCCCGACCTTCGAGATATCCAGCTTTGTTGTCATAGCGGCACTTACAGCCATTGTTCGATCTCAACCGAAGCGTATTTCATTGCCAGGGAAGCGTCATGTGAGACACTTACACTACAATATATATCGAACAATGGATGTTGACTCAATACATTGATCGATTATCATCGAACTATGATTGTAAAAGGGATTACGAGATGATTTCTCACGCTGAAAAGATCGCGAAGTTTCGCGCGCTGCATGAAGACGACGGTATCTTCGTGATCCCCAATCCCTGGGATGAGGGAACCGCGCGCCTATTGGCTACGCTTGGCTTTAAAGCCCTGGCCACAACCTCCGCCGGGATGGCTTTTTCCCTCGGCTTACCCGAGGGTCGTATTGCTCTGCAAAGCGTTCTTGCGCACTGCAGAACAATCGTCGCCGCAACGGAACTTCCGGTTTCCGCCGATATGGAGAATGGTTTTGCCGACGCGCCCGCCGATGTCGCCAGGATGATACCGCAAGCTGCCGATACGGGCCTCGCCGGCTGCTCAATCGAGGACTTTAGCGGCAACAGCGATAAACCCATCTACGATTTCGGCCTGACCGTCGAACGGGTCGCAGCCGCCGTCGAAGCCACCCGGGCGCTGCCCGGCGATTTTGTTCTGACCGCCCGCGCCGAGAATTATCTGCATGGTCGCCGCGATCTGGACGACACGATCCGCCGCCTGCAGGCGTTCGAAGAAGTCGGTGCGGATGTGCTCTACGCGCCAGGCTTGAACAGCCTGCAAGACATTAAGTCGCTTTGCTCATCCGTCGGCAAACCCGTCAACGTGGTCATGGGTCTACCCGGCGTGACCTTTGGCATTGAGGATCTGGCAAAGGCCGGCGTGAAACGGATCAGTGTCGGCTCCGCCTTCTCTCGCCTGGCTTTCGGCGCAGTACTATCTGCGGCCCGTGAGATTTTGGATCAGGGGACCTTTACCTTTGCCAAAGATGCAGCTGGCTTCGCACAACTGGAGGAAATCTTCCGCACCTACGAGCAGAAATAGAGAAGCACGGCGCACCGTTTCCAGCTGATCTCAGAGATAGCGCAGTACCCGCCACTGTCCCATGTCTTCCGCGCAAGCGGGCGTCTGCACGCGGGCATCCGACAGGGCTTTCGCCTGCGCGCGTTGTGTCGCCTGCTGTTCCACATTCTCCTGACGCAGGACTTCGAGACCCAATCCTGAAGACGGAAGAATGCGGTCATCAATGGTCAATATCGTCATTTGTCGCTCCTGTCAGTCCTGTGCGCGCCCAAATCGGGCAGGCGTCCGGTTGATCTGAAGGTACGATGTCAGATTATATGTAGAATTTGAAATTCAAATTTTATAATATCAAATTCAGAAAAACTTATAATACTCTTTCAAGGCTCCTTTAATGCTGAGTTTGCGTCAGGTCCGCTACTTCATCGCCGTTGCCGATACGGAGAAGGTTTCCGCCGCTGCGACCCAGCTCGGTATTTCCCAATCGGCAGTGACTCTGGCAATCAAAGACCTTGAGGCCACGCTCGGTGTCACCCTCTTCACCCGCCGGTCAGGTGGTGTGTCGTTGACACAGGAGGGGCAGAACTTTCGGGCCCACGCGGAGAACATCGAGTTCGTCGTGGATGACGCGGTCGCGTCAATGCAGCGCAAGCTGCCCGATTTAACGGGACGCGTGCGTCTTGGTGTCACCTATACCGCATCCGGCTATGCCCTCTTCCCGCTGCTCTCGCGCTTTCGGCGCAGAAACCCCTCAATCGATTTCGATCTGGTGGAGGCGTCACGCGAAGAGCTGGAGAACATGCTGGCACGTGAGGAGATTGATATTGCCTTCATGCTGGTTTCCAATCTCTCCAGCCCAGATCGCTTTCACAGCAAGATTCTGAAAAAATCTCCCCGCCGCCTCTGGCTCGCCAATACCCACCCCTTGATCAAGAAGGAGACAGTGAGCATGGCTGAGTTCGCCGCCGAGCCCTACGTCTTTTTCAAAGTCGACGAAGCCGACAAAGCCAGCCGGCGCTTCTGGCACGATGTCGGATACGAACCAAATGTCATATTCGAAACCGGGTCCCTGGAGGCCGTGCGCAGCATGGTCGCCACCGGCCATGCCGTCACCATCCTGTCGGATCTGGTCTATCGCCCCTGGTCGCTGGATGGCGGTCGGGTGGAACGGCGTCCCATCAGCGACAAGCTACCGAGCATGGACGTCGGTATCGCCTGGCGTCACGGTTACCGCTTTAGTGCAGCGGAAAGCCGCTTCAGGGATTTTCTGATCGCGGCCATCGACGAGTAGGACTTGAGATCATGGTGAAACGCATTCTCTCCTTCGCGTGGGGCCTGAACGGCTTGCGCGCTCTATTGCCGGACAGTGACGCTGTGGTGATCGTGGATGTGCTGTCGTTCTCCACCGCTGTGGACGTTGCGGTCAGTCGAGGCGCACTAGTGCTCCCTTACGCTTATGGCCGCGAAGGCGCGGCAGCGCACGCCGCGCTGCATGAGGCGATCCTGGCGCAGCCGAGATCTGCCAGTGGCGGGCAATTGAGCCTTTCACCAAAATCGCTTTCAAAGCTCGCGTCCGGTCAGCGTATTGTACTGCCATCTCCGAATGGCTCGGCGCTCTCGGAATTGACGGGCGTTTGCCCGACATTCGCCGGGTGTTTGCGAAACGCCGGTGCTGTGGCGACGGCAGCAAGTCAACAGGGCAAGAGGGTGACTGTCATTGCCGCCGGAGAAAAATGGCCCGACGGCAGCCTGCGCCCGGCATTGGAAGATCTGCTTGGCGCCGGCGCAATCCTGGACGCGTTAGAGGGCGAGTTAACCTCCGACGCAGAAGCCACATGCATGGCGTATCGCGGCATGAGGGACACTTGCGCCGAGGCCGTCCGGGACTGCCCATCGGGTCAGGAACTCATCGAGGCAGGATATGCCGACGACGTCGCCTACGCCCTTGAAAGAAACATCAGCACGTGCGCGCCGCGGCTTCTCAACGGCGCATATCAGCAGGCCCATTAGCATTCACTGCAAGCAAGAAAGAGCCTGCAGTGTTTCGGCCTCAGTCCCTGGACATTTCGGACAGCACCGATTGGACCACTTCGATCGTGCGTTCGATGTCCTGGTCGCTGGTCAGCCAGTTGCAGACCGAAATCCGCATGGCCCGTCGCCCCTGCCAGGTCACACCGCCGAACCATACTTCACCACTATCTTGCAACAACGCGATGACCTCGTCCGTGCGCCGGTCGTGGTCGCCGTCCGGCGAGAGAAACCGCACCAGCCCCTGATTGATAACGGGATGCGCGAGCGCTTCGGCCCCCACCATTGCATCAATAGCTTCGACCAACTTGGAGGCATGACTGCAGCAGCGTTCCACCAGGTCGCTCAATCCCTCTGTCCCTAAATGTCGAAGGGCTGCGTAAGCCGCAAAGCCCCTTCCTCTTCGCGACCATTCGGGATTCCAGTCCTTCTGGTTACGCAGGTCCGCAAGCGGCACCGCGTAACTGGTCGCCTGGGAGAAAGCCGCTCGGTGTGCCGCCGGTTCGGCCACAAAGACGAAGCCGGAATCAAAGGGCAGATTGAGCCACTTGTGTCCATCGGTGGCCCAGGAGTCTGCCAACTCAACGCCCTCAAGCAGATGCCGATAGAGCGGACTAGCCGCCGCCCAGAGACCGAAGGCACCATCCACATGCACCCAGGCTTTGTGCTTTCGCGCGATGGGGCAAAGCGCCTTGAAGGAATCAAACACACCGCTGTTTAAATCCCCTGCCTGTAGAGAAACAATCGTAGCCCTGTCCGAAGGGCCGCTGAGCGCGGCATCCAGAGCTCCCGGATCCATCCGCCCTTCTTTGTCACTTGCGACGTAGGTCACCGCGTCAGTACCAAGTCCCAGCAAGCGAACCGCCCGCAGGATCGATTCGTGACGGTTTTCACTGGTCAGAATCCTGATCAGGGGAGCGCCGTGAAGCCCCTGCGCTTCGACATCCCATCCGCGCGCCTGCAGCAGATGATGCCGGGCCGCGGCAAAGGCAGTGGTATGCGCCATCTGACACCCGGTCACGAACGCAAAAGATGCCGAGGCCGGAAGGTTGAGCAGCTGTTTCATCCAGGCGCCGCTGATCTCCTCGACAACCGCTTCCGCAGGCGCTGTCACGTTGGATGCGGCGTTCTGGTCCCAGGTAGACGTCAGCCAGTCGGCGGCGAGGGCAACCGGCAAACTGCCGCCGATCACCCAACCATAGAATCGCCCGCTGCCGGACCCCAGAATGCCGCCCGCTGCATCGGCAACCAGTTCATCGATGACCTGATCGGCGGATTGTCCCTTTTCAGTGAGCGGTCGTCCCAGGCGGCTCCGCAGTTCCGCCAGTGTTGCGGTGGTCCTGATCGGTTGGTTACCGAGCTTGTCGAGATAGTCAATCGCGAGCCCCGCCGCCTGCTGAAGAACCTGATTTTCCGACATATCATCCTCATGAGATAAAGCCCAAAGACCACCCAACAAGAGACAAGACCTCTCCGGCTGTCTGGCCAGTATCGGACTCAGTCCCGTGCCGCTGTGGGACCGAGTCCGATTTCAGCTAGCCTAAAACCTTGCTCCGGTCATAATAGCCCGATCATGAACTACCAACCGAACCTTCACCCCGATACCGCAGTCGATCCAGAGATCTGGCGCGATTGGGAAGCCTGTGACCGTGCGCGGATCGCCCGTGACCGGCGCTATGACGGCGTCTTCTTCACAGGTGTTCGGACGACAAAAATCTACTGCAGGCCGATTTGCCCTGTCCGCTGCGCTCATTCCAAAAACGTCACCTTCTACCCCTCCGCCGCTGCAGCTGAGCGCGCCGGATATCGTCCCTGTCTGAGATGCCGCCCTGAAACCGCACCGGGCAGTCCCGCGTGGCGCGGCACCGCAACGACTGTCGCGCGTGCCCTGCGCTTGATTGAGGAGGGATTCCTGGATCAGGAAAGTGTCGAGGCGCTGGCGGATAAACTGGGGATCGGCACACGCCACCTCTCACGCCTTTTCATGCAGCATGTCGGCGCAAGCCCCAGCGCGATCGCCGCCACCCATCGGGTTCAAATCGCGAAGCGCCTGATCGACAGCAGCAACCGGGCGCTGGCGGATATCGCCTTTGAAGCCGGCTTCAACAGCGTGCGGCGCTTCAACGACGCTTTCCGCGCGACCTATGGCCGCCCGCCGTCTTCTTTCCGCCGACCGAAAAACTCGGCCTAATTCAGCGCAAGCAGATGATTGTCGAAGGCGATGTTCTTGTGAGACTTCAACGCGGACGCGCTCTCGTTCGCGATAACGCCACGACCTGAAGTCATCAGAAACCCGCCGCCGCTGGCAGCCAGACCGCAACCGTCTTCAAACTCCAGGGACTCGCGAAAGTTCCCATCGCCATCCCAGAACGTCATCAGTCCACCGCGTGGTGACGAAACAGCGAAGCTCGCACCATCGCCTGAAAAAGCAACCGACCCGCAGTAGTTTCGCATTCTAGCGGCGACTCTGGCCGGGGCTGATTTCAAAGCCAACCCCACGTCACGATCAATGAGGGCCACGAGTGGCGGCTGCTCCAGCTTCGGACCTTCCCATTGGGCCACGACCGCGATCCGACCATCGCGCCGCACATCAAGGTGCCGCAATGACAGCTGATGAAGTTCCTGAGGGGGAGCATAGTCCGTATGAAAAGCGCCTGTTCGCGCATCAATCAAGGCGATGGAGGGCGTCATATCAGATAAGTTAAGCTTCATGCGCGGCGCATCCGGGTGGGTGAGGATACCTCCATTCGCCACCACCAGTGTCTGCCCATCCGGCATCAGGGAAATCTCATGGGGCCCTATACCGAAGGAAGAAAACTCTCCGATCCGCCGATAGGCATCGCGCGCGTCGTACAGTCCGATGACGCCACGTTCGCCGTTAAAATCGTTCTCGGTGGCAAAAAGGATTCCGCCGTCGTGCGAAAAACAACCATGGCCGTAAAAGTGCCGGTCCTCCCGCGCCGAGATGAGGTGCCGCGCCTCTCCGCTCATCGGATCCAGCACCAACGCAAAGTTGCCCGGACGACGCGCAAAGATAATCGCTTCCTCATGCCCGGGCTTTAGCGCCGCACCATGTCCACGTTCCGGAAGCTCAAATTCCGCGATCAGCACACCATCAGAACTTAGAATGGCACCACCGTGCACCCCGCCTGCACGGGTCGCCGCAGTCAGAAAAGACGCTGATCCTGCAACCGAAGATAAAGCTGCCGCCGCGGAGGAAAACAGAAGGGGTGAGAGAGCCCCACCACCAAGCAGGCTCAGAGTCTGCCTGCGCGAAAACGGCGGTGTCACAATCAGTCACCGTCCAATGCGTTAAAGCCGAGGGAGAGACCCAGAGTATTCGCGAGATTGCCGGAAGACCTGAGCGAGAGGTCCTCAGCGAGGAACCGAAGATAATCCATTTTCGGACGTAGCGCCTTATCGGTCGCCGCTTCGACGAAGGGCTTATCCACGGCCTTGAGCGTCACAAGCGCCTGCTCGTAGGAGGTCATCAACGTAGTGTCCAGGCCATCGTCCACCGACTTTACATAGGCAGAAATACCGCTCTTGGTGTAGAGCTCCATCAATGTCGCAAAATTCGCATCCAGGGCTTCCAGCGTTGTTCCGGAACGCCAGAACTCCCCACGCTTTGGACGTGCCTTTTCAATCGTGTCGCCGAGCGGCGCCTGAAGTTTCCGCTCGTGCAGAAACTGCAAGCCGGCACTGAGGGACTTCATGACTTCGAGGGCGGCTTCGTGATGGTCCCGGTACAGTGGATTCTCCGGGCCCGGCGCCGCGAAGACACGCATGAAATCCTTGTCCGGTGCCCAAGCCGCCTCGACCGCACCCGTGATCTGCACCAGGTTCTGGGTGATGGCTTGCGCATATTGGCAGCGGAATTGAGCCTCTTCCTTGCTTTCCGCAGGCGCCATCGTCATGAGACGTTCGAGAGCCGTGAGCCCCTGCAGGGCAATCGACTTTTTCGCCAGGCTCTTGGCGTCGATCAGCGTCGCATCGCGCTTCGCGAGGACCGCGGACATCTGGCGCGAGGTGAGGTTTTTAGGGTCCGGCCAGAAAGCAATGCGTTCATAGCGGTTTTCGTCTTTCACCGGACCGAAACGAATATGCTGCACAGACACCCAGGCCTTTGCGACGTCCATAAAAGACTTCACAATGGTCGGCGTGGTGACCCCTTCGTCGGTTCGGCAGGCTGCATCCATGATCAGTGAGAGGTTCTTGCTGGCCTTTGCCATCCGGCTGTAGGCCGGGCGGATATGACCGGCAACCGTCGACTGCACGATGGTCGCATAGTCCGGCGACGGGCTCTCACTGGCCGCAGCATCGCTCTTCTCAGACTCTGTTGCAACGCCTGAGCCAGTTGCAATCGCAAAGCTGACAAGGAAACTAGAAAGCAGAAGAGTGTATCTGCGCATATGCCGAGATCCTGTTACAGTGATCCAACGAAAGCCAAAAGGGCTTCTCGTTCCCCAGGGGTCATGTCGACAACTGTTTGTCGAGCCTGTTCCGCTTCGCCGCCGTGCCAGAGGATCGCCTCCAGAAGACTGCGCGCACGACCGTCGTGGAGGAACTTCGTATGGCCATTGACCGTCTCGGTCAAACCGATTCCCCACAGCGGCGCCGTCCGCCACTCCCGCCCATTGGCCTTCCACTCGGGCCGGTTGTCAGCCAGTCCCTCCCCCATGTCATGCAGGAGAAGATCGCTATAGGGCCAGATCAGCTGGAAAGCGTGCGCGTCGGGCTCTACATCACGGCGGGTGACGAACTTTGGTGTATGGCAGGAAACGCAGCCCGAAGCGTAAAAGAGCTCTTTACCGGCCAGCACATCCTGGTCGCCGACATCGCGTCGCGCCGGAACCGCAAGATTGCGGGCATAGAACGTCACAAGATTGAGCACATTGTCCGGTGCTTCCACATCCCCGAACGAAAGCTGCACGCCGTCCGGCGCGCTCCGGCACTCCTGCTGATTCTCCGTGCATTCGCCCCAATGGGCAGGCGTCATGCTGGTCGATATCCCGATGTCACCGGTAAAGGCATGGGCCGATTGTTGTCTCACTGTGGGATTTCCGGCCTTCCAGCCGAAACGCCCGACGGCCAGTTCACCCGTCTCATCATTCCGCACCCAATTCGGTCGGCCGGAAATCCCGTCACCGTCGGAATCCTCAGGATCCGCAAGCGCCAAAAGATCGCCTTCGTGGATGGCTTCGAGTAATCCAAGACCAATCATTTGATTGGCAACACGGGGACTTAGGAGGGTTTTAGGATCCAAAGGACCGTAAGCAAGCTGATCGATTGAATAGCTCGGTTTTCGCAAACTGATGGTTTCACCACCGTTCAGTTCGACCGGCACCTCCTCATAGGTGATGACCATTTCACCTTCGGCGCTGTGGCCCGGAACGGCAAAGTTCTGCAGCTGCGTTCCATAGGTCGGTTCGGGAACCAATCCTATTTTTCCTGCCTTTAAAGCCGCTTCCTGAACAGCGTTTTGTGGCGGCACCGAAAGGCGCAAGAACATCGAAACCGCGTCATCGCCCTCGGCGGGCGGTTGTCCGCGTCCATCCTTCAAGTGGCAGCGTTGACAGGCCCGCGCATTGTACAACGGTCCGAGCCCGTCGGAGGCGCGTGTCGACGCCGGCGAGGAGACCCAGATCTTCTTGAAAATACCGTTGCCGACCTTCGCCAACTGCTCTTCCTCAAAGGACAGATTGGGCAGGAAGTGCGAAAAGACGTCCGCGTTGACAAGCTTCTTCGACGTTCCGGCGCCAGCGGGCCAGCGTTCAAACTTCTCAGGCTTCGAAAAGTCATCTGTCCAAGTTATAACAGATTCTATTTTCAACCTATCAGAGTGATTTAAGTCTTCTCGATGTTCGAGGACTGCTGCCGCAGCAGCAGCTGTGACGACGCCCAAAACAACAGAGCTCGTGATCACAGATGGCAAATGCATCGCCGATTAACTTTCTTGCATCTCAATAAGATACACGGCGGAAATACGTTCCGCCGTGTTTTCTTGCTACGCCAGGGCCGCAAGATCGCGCCACGCACAAGTCAGCTTAGCACCGCTCTTTCGAAGCGGAAAGACCTGTCTATGACATTTTTGAGGTCAACCGTGCTGGTAGAGTAAATTTCGGAAACCCGATGGGGTTCTTGTTGCGCGAGGAAAGTACCGAAATTGCTTTGCAGGGAAAGAAAAAATTGGGGGGACGGACAAAGTCAGTGAGAGGTGGATCACTGTGTCCGTCCCCCCGCCCGCGGAGAGCGAGGTGGATTACTGGAAGATAGAGGAAGGATTATCGAGGCTGTCGGATCCTTCAAAGGCAACGTTGTTCAGTTTCAAAGCCGCAACAGCGCGTTCGATTGATTTGGTCTGGGATACAAGAGCGTCGATCACGCCTTGCACCGCTGCGTTTCCCTTTTCATTGCCTTCGCCGATCATCTGATCGTAGGCCTCGGTGGTCTCCGCCCGACGCACCATGGCTTCAGCCGCGAAAAGGGTCATGTTGAGTTTACCGCTCAGTTCGGAATCGACCCCGCCGTCAGCCGCCGCGACCAGATCGCCAATGCTTGGACCTTCTACGACCGAGCCATCAATCCGGCGATAGCGCCCGCGATAGACATTCGAAATACCCAGCACATCGTAGTAGTGCGAGTTGTGAGTATTATCGGCGAAGCAATCATGCTCCTCCTCAGGATCGTTCAGCAGAAGCCCGAGCTTCATGCGCTCACCCGCCAGTTCGCCGTAAGACAGAGATCCCATACCGGTCAGAATTGCCGCCAGACCTGTGTCTTCACCATTCTGCACAAGGGCAACCCGAGCGGCGGCACCAGGCTTCCAGTTTCCAACCATCTCTTCCAGATCGGCGATCAGAAGATCCGTAGCCGCTGTCAGGTAAGCGATCCGGCGATCGCAATTTCCACCCGTGCAGTTGGCGGGATCGAAATCCGTTGCCGGACGATTGCCAGCGCCCGCACCGTTACCATTCAGGTCCTGCCCCCAGAGCAAAAACTCGATGGCGTGATACCCGGTCGCGACGTTGGCTTCGACCTCACCGGCCTCCTGCAGCTCATTGGCCAGCAAGGCAGGCGTAATTTTTGTTGCATCGATTTCCTTGCCGCCAACCTTAAGCGTTGGACTGGCAATGACGTTGACCGTGTAGAACGCGTTTTCATCGGACTCGGTGCCGTAGCTGGTCGAGACGTAGTCGATCAGGCCTTCATCGAGCGGCCAGGCATTTACGCGCCCTTCCCAATCATCAACGATTGCGTTGCCGAAGCGGTAAACCTCTGTCTGCTGATAGGGCGCACGGGCAGACAGCCAGGCAGCGCGGGCCTGCATCAGCGAAGCCTGTGACGGCGCCGCAATCACTGCATCCACAGCTGCTTTCAGGGTTTTCGCGGTTACGAGCGAGTCCTCGTATCCTGCAAGAGCAATATCTCCGTAAGTCCGAAGCACCTCCGCCTTGGAAGGTCCGGCTGCCATAACGGGCGCCGAAACCACCATCTGGGATGCTGCCACGAGACCTGCCGCCACCACGAGACCGATCTTTTTACTCATTTTCATTTCCGCCTTTAGTCTTGTCATAAAACTCATGTTTTGCTGGCGCATCCGCGCCGGCACTTTGATCGGGGCAATGCCAAGCACCTCTGCGCATCGCCAACGATAACTCTTTCGAGCCTAGTGCAGAGTGGCCTTCTCCCCTTGCCCATCATGGAGCGAAGGCTGCGCACCCGAGAAACGCTTCCATTCCCGCTGATGTGGCACATCGACACCACGATCCGCCAGAGCTGCCGCCAGATCGAGCGCGCGCTCAACCAGCGCATCGGCCATCGGGTCCTGGACCATTTCCAGCGCATAGGTGCGCACCAGATCCTGCCGCCCGGCCTGCGCGGCCCCGACCATCGACGTGACCAGGGCTTCGTCGGCCCCAACGCAGGGACAACAAGGCTGGTGGTAGTGCACCGCGCGCCGGGCGCCTGAGCGAATAGCTTCCACCAAACCTACGAAGCTCTGCAGGATCGGTCGTGCGCGTTCCGCACCGAAGCGCACCGCGAACTCGTTCCAGACCGTCGACCAGCTTTGTTGACCGCTCAGCCAACGGCGGAACGACCAGACAACCAGTTGCTGTCCGTCGCTCAATTCGCTCATCCAAGCTTTGCCTGTGTCTTGCTCGTTGGTCATTGTGTCTTCGGAGTTAATAAGAATGATTTGCATTTGCAGTAAAGCCAGTTTTGTCGATCCTGTCAACGGCTTCGAACGGACAATGCAAATTTTTAGATCAAGCCAAGCAACGACGCGGCTTTCAGAGGCACTCGTCATCCAATAAACTCTGCTAATCAGTCGTTTAGGTGAAAAAAAATAAACGACCCCGCGCCCAACGCAGGCGAAAGATCATAAGAAGGAAGAGTGTTACGTGGCGGATAAGGCTGAGATCGAAGGTATAGTCAAAGACAGTGATGGGCGGCATCGCTGCTGGTGGCATGGTGATCAGGAAGACTACAAGGCCTACCACGACCTGGAATGGGGTCAACCGGTGAGCGATGATCGACGCCTGTTTGAAAAAGTCTGCCTGGAAGGCTTTCAGGTCGGTCTCTCTTGGCTCACCATCCTGCGCAAGCGTGAGAGCTTTCGGGCCGCGATGGCGGGATTTGACTTCGAACGACTCGCGGAATTCACCGAAGCCGACGTGACCCGCCTGCTCGCGAATGCGGAGATCATCAGAAACCGCAAGAAAATCGAGTCCGCGATTAACAACGCACGCCGGGCAATCACACTCCGTGATGAGTTCGGGTCTCTGGCGGCATACTTCTGGCAGTTCGAGCCCAGCGAAGCCGATCGCCCTAAACGCATGTCAAAAGACGCCTTTGTCGCAATGCCGACGACGGCTCACTCCACGGCTTTGTCAAAAGATCTTAAGAAGCGGGGCTGGAGCTTCGTCGGCCCAACCACGGTCTATGCCTTCATGCAGGCAATGGGGCTGGTCAACGATCACCTGGAAGGCTGTTTCCGACGGGAAGAACTGGAAGCCGAACGGAGAGCTTTTCAACGCCCCGTTTGATGGAAAGTCACCGCTCCGTCCGGCCCCATTGTCACATTCGATCTGTCGACCGGCTCTATTCTGCCGATTCGATCAATCCAAGTGCATGCTTGTAGAGCTCGAGAATTGCTTCCTGCTCCTGCCGGTCCTGTTCGTCCATTTTACGCAGACGTACAATCTGCCGCATGATTTTGCTGTCGTAACCGTTGCCTTTGGCTTCGGCATAGACTTCGCGAATATCTGTTGCAGTCGCAGCCTTTTCCTCTTCGAGCCGCTCAATACGCTCGATATAGGACTTTAACTGATCCGCACCGATACCACCGACATCCGCCATTCAAACTCTCCTGTCTCGCGGCCACTCCGGCACAGACCGGCGACCGCCCTTAGTTGGAGGCGCGCAGCTCAATTTCCGCTGCGACGACCTTCTGTAAAATCGCGGCGCAGACTATCTCCGCCGCCCTGTCCAGGCAACGGGACTGGGGACAAAAACGGAAAAAAATTAGCTGTGATGTTTGTGTGACACTTCGAAAGCCGCTTTTTGCTCTGCCGTGGCCTCGGTCTGGTGTTTGCTCTTCCAGTCAGAGTAAGGCATGCCATAGACAGTTTCGCGCGCCGCGTCGTAATCGAGCTCGAGACCCCGTTCTTCAGCGGCAGCCAGATACCACTTGGAAAGACAGTTCCGGCAGAACCCGCTCAGGTTCATGAGGTCTATGTTCTGCACGTCGGTTCTTTCACGCAGATGCGATACCAGACGGCGAAAGGCGGCAGCCTCAAGTTCGGTTTGTGTTTTCTCGTCTATCGACATGGTCTTCAGGCTCCCATCCACCTCTGGATACGCGAATTCATAAGCAATGTAATGCTATCGACCGGTAAAAGGAAAACGCCGTTTACCCGGTTCCGATCAACTCTATTTGAGGCCACTTCGACTCACAAACAAGTCAAATACCCATTACGGTCTCTTCAATCAGAAAGTCGACAACCTGCCGCAGGGCTTCCTGCTTCTCCGCCCCCTTTCCCAGGGCTGCGTTGAAAATCGCGACCTGGCGGTGCGCCGAAGTGCCCCGGGCGACGATCTGGCGGGCATTGGTGACTTCATCCCAGCAATCCAGGGCCACCGCATGTTCTTCGATCAAACCGAGGATTTCCTCCAGCAGCTCTGCATAGGGGAAGATTTCACCCTTGCCGAAGTCAATCAGGCCTTCGTCCAGACCGTAACGCTGCGCCCGCCAGCGGTTTTCCTGAATCAGCATATTCGCATAGCGCCGCCAGCGCTGGTTCGAACGCTTCAATGTGTAGAGCATCCGCAAAAGACTGACGTATATCGCCGCGACGGTCACACTGTCGGCAATATTAGTACAGGCGTCGGCAATCCGCATCTCCAGGGTTGGAAAGCGCGCGGAAGGCCTGACGTCCCACCAGAGTTTGCTGCCATCCTGGATCACACCGGCGCCCACCAGCGCATTCAGATGCCTTTGATATTCGTCAAAGCTGTCGAAGGTCTCCGGCAGCCCGGTGCGCGGTAGCTCGTTGAACACCGAGAGTCGGTAGGATTTCAGGCCGGTATCCTCCCCCTTCCAGAAGGGCGAAGAAGTCGTCAGCGCCAAAAGGTGCGGCAGGAAATACGCGATCTGACCAGTCAGGTCATTGCGCAGATCATCGTCATCCAGGCCGACATGCACATGCATCCCGCAAATCAGGAGGCGACGCACCACGCCCTGCATATCCCGGGCAAGATCATCGTAGCGCTCGCGCGGGGTATGTTTTTGAGCGCCCCAGGCCGCAAAGGGATGCGTCGACGCGGCAATGGGGGCAAGGCCGTATTCGCCTGCAACCTCCGCTATGTTTTGACGCAGGAATGCCAGCTCTGCGGCGGCCTCCTTGATGTTGTTGCACTTGCTGGTGCCGACTTCGATCTGCGACTGCAGAAACTCCCGGCTGACCCTTTGATCCAGCCGTTTCTCACATTCGTCCATCAAGCCCTCAGGCGCCTCCACCACGAGGTCCCGGGTTTCGCGGTCGACCAGCAGGTATTCCTCTTCAATCCCGATGGTAAAGCTGGGCTCCACATGCGCCATAGCAATAGCCTCCCTCTGTGATCTAGTGATCCGGCTTTTTATAAAGCTCTGGGTTCTTCAAAGTTTCGCTCAGCGCCTGACCGAGTATTTCAGCCCACTCCCGCGCACCGTGGTGCGTGTCGATCAGATCCTGGCGCACCTCAATCAGAACGTTGGCCAGGCCTCGATCATCCCCGTGCACCTCGGTCGTGTAGCCGAAGCCGATCCGCCCGGAATAGGGCTCGTTATCGCCGACCACAATGCCCGAAGCCCGCAGGCGGGCAATGAGCGGCTGGGGCAGCCGACCATCCTCGTTCCAGAGCACGCCGATTTTCCACGGCCGCTCAATACCTTCCATAACCGGGGTGAAGCTATGGAGCGAAATCAGCACCGGCTCGACGTCGCTTTGCTGAGCGCGCGCGTCGAGCGTTTGGCGGATCGCGTTCTGATAGGGATAAAAGAAAGTCTCAAACCGCGCCCTGCGCTCGTCAGCAGAGAGCATTTCGTTCCCAGGAACACGAACCCCATCGCTTACAGCCGGAATCGAGGTTTCATCCTCAGGTTTGCGATTCGGATCGACAACAAGACGTGAGAAATGACTGATTACGGCTGGTGCATTCAGGATTCCGGAGAGGTGGCGCGTGACCTCCGCAGCGCCGATATCCCAGGCGATGTGACGGGCCAACTCCGTTTCATCAAGCCCTAGACTGCGAAGAGCACGTGGAATGAAACGGTTGGCATGATCGCAAACCAGGACGACGGGGGCCACGCCGTCCGGATTGACAACCTCGAAAGGCGCCTGCTCGTCATGCGCAAGTAGTCCGCTGGACGATCCGTCCCTCTGCATCAAACCATCCATCAAACAGGGTAAAATTCTAGAGTCTCTGCGGTCATGTCACGCGCAACACGTCCGGCACCACTCTGAAACACGGTCTTTAACATTTTGACATCATCCAAAAGCGTCGCAAATTACCAAAATCGATTGATTTGACGAAGAACAGGCACAGATTACAAGCTAATTAGAGTTGTGTGACATTACCCTGCGTCGCTTGACCTTTTTCATCACTCCACTCATAAAACGCTCTCGGGTGGCACTCCCCGTAGTTTATTTTGGTCCTTTGGCGGTAATACAGGAAGTAAGTCCGTGCAGAATTCAGATCAGGGCAATCCACCGGATTTCGATGCCCGGTTTCAGGAAATACCGCGTGAACGGGTTGCCGACAGGGTTGCCCAGGAACTGATGAAACTGATCGCGACAGGCAAACTCATGCCTGGGGAACGCCTTCCCGGCGAGCGGCAATTGGCGGAAATGATGAACGTAAGCCGTGTGTCCGTGCGCGCGGCCTTGCAGCAGTTAAAAGCCAAAGGCTTCGTAACAGCCGTCCAGGGCGGCGGCACGCGCGTCATTGCAGCTTCGGACGATCAGGATTCGGCACTGGCGGCACTGGTCCGGGAAAATCGCAAAAACCTGCGTGACTTCGCGCAGATCCGCGTGGCCATCGAGGCCTGGGCTGCCCGTCAGGCCGCAGAGAATGCAACGGCCGAGCAGATAGCCGAGATCAAGCATGCGCTCGACGTTATGACCGACCCGAACCGGCCGGAAGAATTCAAGGCCGAAGATGACGTCGCATTTCACATGTCCGTCGCCAAGGCTGCCGACAGTGTAATCTACATGCACCTGATGGGCGGCATGGGCGACATCCTGCGGGAGACGCTCGATTACCATCGCTACAAGCTGTTGGCCACGCCCGCCGATGACCGGGTTTTTCTGCAGCAGCATCGGAAAGTCTATGAAGCGATTCGGGACAAGGACGGCGAAGCGGCCGCACAGGCCATGACGGCCCATGTAAAGCGTGCGCTTGCCGCCTACGCGGAGCCGGACGAGCCCGAGGCAGCCCCAGACGGTCAGGACACCTCCAGGTTCGTTCTCAGCAGCCGAAATTAGAAACAGCATCGCGTTCGGTCGGTTTCTGTCAGCAGTGACCGCAACGTTGAACAGGAAATCATGCCGTCGCTTGGCGTTTCTCCATCCCGTTAGCGATCATGCGTCGCTTAACGGGAAATTATCCCCGGGAGAGAAGCGTAATAATCTATATTTAACTTTCGTATTCTCGAAATAAAGTTATTCTCTGCGCCATGAGAAGACAAAGAAAAGCCAAGATTCTTGCGACGCTCGGACCCAGCAGTTCGAGCCCCGAGATGATCCGCTCCCTGTTCGAGGCAGGTGCGGATGTATTCCGTTTAAATTTCAGCCACGGGTCTCACGAAGACCATCAGCGCAACGTCAAAATCATCAGAGATCTGGAGAAGGCGACAGATCGTCCAATCGGGATTCTGATGGATCTGCAGGGCCCCAAGCTGCGGGTCGGCAAGATGAAAGACGGCGCTGCGGATCTGGTCGCCGGCAGCCCATTCCGGATCGACCTCAACGACGCACCGGGTGACTCGACGCGGGCCCCTCTGCCGCACCCGGAAGTCTTCGCGGCTCTGGAGCCTGGCACTGACCTCTTACTTGACGACGGCAAACTTCGACTGCGCGTCACCGAGTGCGGGAAAGATTTTGCGGAAACGGTTGTCGAGGCAGGTGGCAAACTCTCAGACCGCAAGGGTGTCAACGTACCGGGAGTCATTCTTCCGATTTCACCACTGACGGAAAAAGACCGCAAGGACCTCCGGTTTGGTCTCGACCTTGGCGTCGATTACGTTGGATTGTCTTTCGTTCAGCGTCCGGAAGATGTTGCGGAGGCGCGCCGTCTGATCGCGGGCCGTGCCGCAATCATGTCGAAGATTGAGAAGCCCGCCGCAGTCGAAGCCTTGTCCGAACTGGTTGAACTCTCCGACGCTATCATGGTGGCACGCGGCGATCTTGGTGTTGAAATGCCGCCCGAGGAAGTTCCCAGCCGGCAAAAACAGATCATTCAGACTTGCCGACTGGCGGGCAAGCCCGTGGTGGTTGCCACGCAGATGCTCGAATCGATGGTTCATGCCCCTGCCCCTACCCGCGCGGAAGCTTCCGATGTGGCGACGGCGGTCTATGACGGTGCGGATGCTGTGATGCTGTCCGCGGAATCCGCTGCAGGCGACTACCCGCTTGAAGCCGTGAGTATGATGGGCCGTATCATTGAGCGCACGGAAGCGGATCCTTCCTATAAGAAGGTCATTCATGCCCTGACACCGGAACCGGAAGCAACCGCGCCAGACGCCATTTCCGTTGCCGCAGCGCAGGTGGCCAATACGATCTCAGCAGCGGCGATCGTGAGCTACACCACTTCGGGCTCCACCGCGAAACGTGCAGCGCGAGAACGACCTGACGTGCCGATCCTGGTTCTGACCGAGAACATTCACACCGCACGGCGGCTGGCGGTGACATGGGGCGCCCATTGTGTCCATACCTCGGACGTTCATGATTTCCAGGAAATGGTTGAAAAGGCCTGCCGGATTGCCGTGAATGAGAACTTCGCAGTCACTGGAAACAAGCTGGTCATCACGGCTGGCGTTCCCTTTGGCACGCCGGGCGCGACAAACGTCCTACGCATCGCCTGGGTTGGCTAGCACGCATCGCACTCGGGTCTGGTAGAGAACGCAGTAAAACACGACCTGCACGAGACCGACGTCCCAGCAAAGAATATTGCAGTCTGCAGCGCCCTGAGGTAATCCACCTCAGGGCGCTTAGTCTATCGGCGATCCCAACTTGTGAGGTCAGGAACAATTACACAGACACCAGCAGTTTCAGTCATTCTTGCGACCTACAACTGGCCGGAAGCGCTGGCGATGGTCCTGGACTCTCTGCGTTTGCAGAATACCCGGGATTTCGAGATCGTAATCGCGGACGACGGCTCCAGGCAGGAGACAAAAGATCTCATCGATCGCTTTCGGCAGGAAAGCGGTCTGACCGTCAAACACTTCTGGCAGGACGATGATGGCTACAGGCTCAGCCGCAGCCGGAACGGTGCGGTAGGTGTCGCGAGCGGAAAGTACCTCATCTTCATCGACGGAGACTGCTGCCTTCTGCCGGACTTCGTTTCCAGTCATCTGGCGCTGGCGGAAGAAGGCTGGTTTGTCGCAGGCCGACGTTGCTATGTCCGACGGAAACCAACAGAGCGCATATTCCGCAAGTCGCTGGCGATCTACCGCTGGCCAAAGGCGCTTTGGTTCCTGCTCGCCCTGACCGGACGCTGTAATCGACCCTTCCAGTTCGTTCCCCTGCCCGTCTCGGATCAAAAACGAAAACGCCGACCCACGTCCTGGGAAAAGGTGCAAACCTGCAATCTCGGGGTTTGGCGCAAGGATTTTATCGCCGCCGATGGATTTGACATCAGCTTTGAAGGACACGGGCTGGAAGATTCTGATTTTGTCCTGCGTATGATTCGCATGGGTCTAAGGCGCAAGGACGGAGATCACACTTCGCCGGTTCTCCATCTCTACCACCCCCGTCGAAGCTCAACGACGGAAGACGGTGTGCACCCGAACAGACTTCGCTTCGATGAACTGATGAAAAGCGAGCGCTATCTGCCGCTCAGTGGCTACGCCGACACGAACGCTGAGGGCTGATTGGCCTTCGACAAGCATTAAGCATCACAGCACAGAAACGAAACTTCTGTGCTGTGATGCCCTCTTCATTCTAAATCAGGCCGGTGTAGATGCCCTGCGCCGTGCGATCATCCAGGATTGCGCTGAGTAGATAACAAGCGCTGTCCAGATGCATCCGAATGTCACGACGTGGGCAGAGGTGAAGGCCTCTCCGAAAACCATAACGGCAAGTACGAACTGAATGCTCGGTGCGAGGTATTGGAAAAGACCAATCGTCGAATAGTTGAGGCGCCGCGCACCAGAGGTAAACCAGATCAGCGGCATGGCGGTTACCAGTCCTGCGGCGACCAGTAGCAGATCGGTTTTAAGATCGATGCTGCCCAGGCTCCCCTGACCAATCATCCCCTGATAGACCAGATACCCCAGCGCCAGCGGCAGAACCATAACTGTCTCGACAAACAGGCCGTCCACCGACTCCACTTTGATCGTCTTGCGCAACAAACCATAGATTCCAAAGGTAAAGGCGAGCAGAAGTGACACCCAGGGCATGCTGCCGCTTTGCACCGCGAGATTGAGGACACCGATAGCTGCGAGACCAACGGCAACGCCCTGCCATCGGCTCAAGCGCTCGCGCAGGAACAGCATACCCAACAGCACATTCACTAGCGGATTGATGTAATAGCCCAGGCTGGTCTCAAGCACGCGGTCCTGTGCGACTGCCCAGATAAAGAAAAACCAGTTCACGGAAATGAAGACGGTGCTGAGCAACAGCATGTAGATGGTTTTCGGGTTACGCAGCGCCACACGCAAGACATTCCATCGCCGTGCAAAGCTCAATATGAGCGCTAAGAAGACGACCGACCAAAGAACCCGGTGCGCCAAAACCTCCAGAACCGGTAGTGTGTCTACCGCTTTGAAATATAGCGGATTAAGCCCCCATAAAATGAAAGCGCCCAGCGCGTAGGCCGCTCCCGACCGTGTTTCCTTTGGCATCCACTCTCCCGACCAACCGCCCGCCTGGCGGCACTTTTCGTTTTTGGTGGCTGCGATGTTATCGCTCACGCGAACGAGCGCACAGCTTTGCTTCCGCATGGCTGCTATGCCGCAGCACAAACAGTGTTTCTCAAGGTCATAGTCGTGAAAAAAAGGATAGCGGTTGAGCGAAGCCTAGATCGCGCGATCCTTCAGGCGTTTTCGAAGAACTTCAGCATTTTGGCGTGCCGCAGGCAGGAAAGGATTGATCACCAATGCGTCCTCGAAAGCCTGCAAAGCCTGCGCTTCGTCTTCCAATTCGACATAGATCAGGCCACGACCGGCCAGTGCCCCGAAGTGCCGGGGTTCAAGCTCAAGCGTTTTTTCGATATCGGCCAGGGAACGATTATATTCTCCCATCAGGTAATAGAGCGTTGCGCGTTTATTCCAGCCTTCGGCAAAATCCGGCGCGATGGTCACAATCTGATCGAAAGAACGCAATGCTCGCTGATAATCCCGCCGACCCATCGACGCCACACCGTCGCTCATCAGGAGATCAATAGCGTCGTCACCGGACTGCACCCAGATATTCCAGATAACAAATTCAACGCCCTTGGCATCGCTAATCGACTGAACATTCTTGAGCTTCCCAAAAAGATCATCCAAACGGGAATCTCTTTGGTCTGCCCACGCCGGGGCACCCAATAAAACCATTAGGGGAAGAAATAATCGAAGAATCGCTGTTGCCGATAGTGTTTTCACGTTGTTAATTATGAACTATCCGGTCAAAAAAACCAAAACGTTTCACGATAGAACACCGATCACAAATGTATGAGGGTTTGAGCAAATGGGCGTCAGCAGTTATTTTTCAATGGATTACGGGCAGGCACGAGAACGCTTCGTCGACGCAAGCGATGAAGCTTCCGCAGCCCTGACGTCCTATCAATGCCCGAGTGAAGGCCCCGATGGCGAGATACTGACAACCGATGTTGCCTGGCATGGCAACCGGGACGCCGAAAAGGTATTGGTGACAATTTCCGCGACTCACGGTGCAGAGGGCTTCTGCGGTTCGGGTGTGCAGATCGGCTGGTTGAAGAGCGGGCTCTACAAAGAAATGCCTGAAGGCATCGCGCTCCTTCAGATCCACGCCATAAACCCTCATGGCTTCGCTTGGTTACGTCGCGTCACCGAAGACAACATCGATCTGAACCGCAACTTTGTCGACCACAATGCCCCCTACCCTCAAAATACCGCATACGATGAATTGGCTGATGTCATTTGCCCCGCCACCTGGGATGACGCCACCATCGCCGAGACCCATAAAATCCTGCGCGCTTATGCGGACAGACATGGAGAGAAGGCGCTTCAGTCTGCGGTTTCCGGCGGACAATACGGTCACGCGGACGGCCTTTTCTATGGCGGCAATCGCATAACCTGGTCGCATAAAACACTGATGGAGATCTTTTCCGAGCACCTCTCAAAAGCTAAAGAGGTCGCGGTCATCGATTACCATACGGGTCTGGGACCGCGTGGTCACGGCGAACGGATCTGCTGCCACAACCCTGAAGGCAAAGACCTAAAGCGTGCAAAAGACTGGTACAACGACGATGTTACATCGCCCTACCTGGGAACATCGTCATCGGTCGAGCTCAACGGCGTCAATGTGTTTGGTATGGAAGACAATCTCAAGCATGCCGATATCACAGCGATAGCCCTGGAGTACGGTACACAGTCTTCACCGGAAGTGAACCTCGCCCTGCGGGCCGACAACTGGCTGCACCTCTATGGCGATCTGGCGTCTGCAAAGGGCAAAGATATCAAGCGTCAGATCCGAGACGCCTTTTATCAAGACGCCGACGACTGGAAATCCGATATCTGGAATCGCGCCGTGGAAACACAGAAATTGGCGCTGCAAGGCCTGAGCGAAAGCTGACCACAACGCTTCATAAACTTGGTCAATTCATTGGAGTGCGGATCTCGTTCCTGGCTTCTGCGTTCAAGAAGAGGTCTCCTCTAATGCAGGAGCGACTCCCGGCCTTCGAGGGCTTTGGGTAAAGGTCCGCCTGTGGCCCAATCCAGCAGCTGGACGGTATGGAGGATGGGAATATCGGTTCCACCGCCGATGTGAGAGATGCAGCCGAGGTTACCGGCAGCGATAATGTCGGGTGCGCTGCGTTCGATGTTGCCGACCTTGCGTTCGCGGAGTTTTCCCGAGATTTCCGGCTGCATGACATTATAGGTTCCGGCCCAACCACAGCAGAGATGAGATTCGCCAATCGCCGTGACCTCGAAGCCTACTGATTTCAGAAGTGTTTTAGGTTGCTCGACAACCTTCTGCCCGTGTTGCATCGAGCAGGCCGCATGGTAGGCCACCTTCGCGTTTGGCTGACGTGCGGGCGCCTGCAGACCCAGATCGAGCATAACTTCGGAGATGTCTTTGGCCAGTCCGGCGATTCTTTCGGCTGCCGCCCTCCAGTCCGGATCATCCCGCAACATGAAGCCGTAGTCCTTGATCGTCGTTCCACAGCCGGAAGCATTCACGACAATCGCATCGAGGCCTTCGCCATCAACTTCACGCATCCAGGCTTCCACGTTCGCGCGCGCGGCGACCAGCGCCTGCTCTTCGCGCCCCATGTGCAGCGTCAGAGATCCGCAGCACCCCGCACCCCTGGCCACGACGACTTCCACGCCATGGCGTGTCAGCAGGCGGATGGTCGCCTCGTTGATTTGCGGATCCAGAACCGGCTGGGCGCAGCCCGACAGCAACGCGACCCGGGCGCGCCGCGCGCCTTCCGCCGGAAAAACCTGCGGATGGTCAACCGAGCTGCGTGGCGGGATCAACTTCGGCGCAGCCTTGACCAGTCCCTTAAGGCGTCCGGGCAAGAAAGCTGCAAAAGGCTTGGCGAGCAAAGCGCCTATAAGGCTGAGACGGAAAAGCGTCGGGGACGGCAGGGTCATCGCCAGCATCGAACGAAGCAAACGCTCCCCCAAAGGCCGGCGAAAGGTCTCTTCGACATGCTTACGGGCATGATCGACCAGATGCATGTAGTGAACGCCCGATGGGCAGGTCGTCATGCAGGAGAGACACGAGAGGCAGCGATCGATGTGCTTGGCCACCTTCGCGGAGGCCGGACGGTCATTCTCCAGCATGTCCTTGATCAGATAGATCCGCCCGCGGGGCGAATCCAGTTCGTCTCCCAGCAAGGTGTAGGTCGGACAGGTGGCGGTGCAGAAACCGCAATGCACGCAGTTGCGCAGAATCTTCTCCGACTCGGCGACGCCTGAGTCGGCCAACTGAGCCAGAGTGAAATTCGTTTGCACTTAACGTTCCAATTCTATTTCGCAACGGGCCGACGGCCCAAGTGAAACAACCCTAAGGGCCGGGAGCCCCATGCCTTGCGCTTCAGACCCCGGCATACATACGGCCGGGATTCATGATGCCGTGCGGATCGAAACTATTTTTGACCCGGCTGCTGAGGGCGCTGATCCCGAGATCGAGAGGCTGAAAGACGGCAACCCGATTGCGCAGATCCGCCGATGCTCTGATCAGAGTCGCATGCCCACCGTAGGGGCTCAGCGCGTCGCGCACTGCCTGTTGCTGCGCATCAGCATCTTCAGGCAATGCCAGCCAGATCAAACCACCGCTCCAGTCAAAGAAGTAGCGCAGGCCCGCCGCTTGATCGCCCAGGCTCTGTTGAAGGGCCGCGACGTATTCCGCCCCGCTTGCCGGAGGCACCGACACACGCCAAACCGCATCGCTTTCTCCCGGTCCTGCTTGCCCCGACAAGGCAAAGGGCATCACATTGCGAATGTAAGTCCACAGCGAAGTTGAATTATGACTGTGCAACTCGTTCGACTCGGTCTGCGCACCGAGTTCATTGCGCAGGGCAGCGCAGCGATGAGTGACCGAAGGGCCTGGTCCTTCGACGCGAATGGCCGTCACGGATTTCGCCGTATCCGGGAAGTGACTGTTTTCGAAGCCCTTGGCAATTTCAGCCGGCAGGCACGCCGCCGCTGAAACCTCGTGAGACGACCCCATGGCCTGTGTCATAGCCTTCACAGCCATGGCATCGTCCAAGCCGAACAAAAGTACACTGCGCGTCTTGTCCGGCGCGGGCAGAACCTTCACGGTGATGTCGGTCAACGCGGAAAGGGTTCCATAGGCACCGGCGTGAAGCTTCATCAGGTCGTACCCGGTGACATTCTTCACCACCCGTCCGCCAGCCTGGAAGATCTCACCACGCCCGGAAACCCCCTTAAGGCCCAGAAAATGATCCCGGGCTGCGCCGGATTTAATCCGTCGTGGCCCAGCCAGATTGCAGGACATCACACCGCCGAGGCTACCCGAGGTAACATCGTCGCCCGCACTCCCGTTCAAAAGAGGGCCATAGTCGGCGGGCTCGAACGCCAGATACTGATTCTGCTCGGCAAGCGCTGCTTCTATCTCAGCCATCGGCGTGCCCGCGCGTGCGGACAGCACCAACTCGTCGGGCTCGTAGAGCGTAATGCCGGTCAAAGCCGAAAGATCCAGGCTGTACTCGGTCTGCGTGGGACGCCCGAGAGCAGCCTTGCTGCCCCTGCCCAGAATTTCAATCGGGGTATTCTCGGCGGCAGCCCAACTGACGACATCAGCCACCTGCTCGATCGATTCGGGCTTAAATCTGTCCGCCATGAATCAGAACCTCGGCAATTCTGGGAACGGAAGCTGTCCGCGTGAGATATGCATCCGCCCCAGCTCCGCGCAGCGATGAAGCTGAGGGAAGACTTTGCCCGGATTGAGCAATGCATCGGGATCAAAGGCGCATTTGACGCGCTGCTGCTGTTTGAGGTCGATATCCGTGAACATGTCGGGCATCAGGTCGCGCTTTTCGACTCCAACGCCGTGTTCTCCGGTCAGAACGCCGCCGACCTCAACACAAAGACGCAGAATGTCGGACCCGAAATCCTCGGCTTTCTGGAGTTCGCCTTCTTTGTTGGCGTCATAAAGGATGAGTGGGTGCAGATTACCATCGCCAGCGTGAAAGACATTGGCAACGCCAAGTCCGTAGTGTTCGCTCATCTCCCGCATCCGGCGCAGAACATGCGGCAGCTGATTGCGCGGGATCGTGCCGTCCATGCAGTAATAGTCCGGCGAGATACGCCCAACCGCTGGGAAAGCCGCCTTGCGACCGGCCCAGAAGCGCATGCGTTCTTCTTCCGATTCGCTGACCCGTTTGGTGACCGCCCCCTTTTCATCAGCAAGTCGGGAAACCGTTTCCATCAGATAATCGACTTCGGCTTTCGGGCCATCGAGTTCGACAATCAGCAGGGCTTCAACATCGAGTGGGTAGCCCGCGTGAACGAAATCCTCAGCCGCGTGAATAGCCGGCCGGTCCATCATCTCCATGCCGCCTGGAACGATACCCGCCGCGATGATCGCCGCGACCAGCTCGCCCGCCGATTCGCTGCTTGAGAAGCCCAGCAACAAGGCCCGCGCGGTCTCCGGTTTCTTTAACAGACGCACCGTAACTTCCGTCACAACGCCCAACAGGCCCTCGGATCCTGTCATTAGTCCCAAAAGGTCATAGCCCTCGGCATCCAGATGTTTGCCGCCGATGCGCAGGACTATGCCGTCGATCAGGACCATTTCCAGGCCCAGCAGGTTGTTTGTGGTCAGGCCATACTTCAGACAGTGAACACCGCCAGAGTTCTCAGCAACATTCCCGCCGATTGTGCAGGCGATCTGGCTGGAAGGATCCGGCGCATAGTAGAAGCCCTCGTCTTCCACAGCTTTGGTAATGCCCAGGTTCGTGACCCCGGGCTGAACCACCGCACAGCGGTTGTCAAAGTCGATGTCCAGAATGCGGTTGAACTTTCCCAGCCCCAGAATAATCCCATCTGCAAGGGGCAACGCACCGCCCGATAGCGAGGTTCCGGCTCCGCGTGGAACGATCTTGATGCCTTCGTCATGGCAGTACTTCAGGACCTGACTGACTTGTTCTGTCGTCTCGGGTAGAACCGCGATCAGTGGCGGCTGCTTGTAGGCTGTGAGGCCATCGCTTTCATAGACCTTGAGCTCATGCTCGTCAGCGATCACGCCTTCGCCCGGCACGATCTCACGAAGCTTCATCACGATATCGAGCTTGCGCGAAATGGTCGCCTGATCCGGCTCGGGCATCAGCATGGCAATAATCTCCTCCCAAACGCGTGCTTTGGTCCGATTACTCCGCGCAGCAACTACATCGGAATTCGGCGTTCAAATCGCACGAGAAACTGCAGCCTTTGAAACTCTTGCCAGCCTTTGCCGGCTGATCTTCAATATCCTTTATAAGGAATCTTGTCGTTGGTAGCCCGCTTTTCGTTGGTTTCACTCAAAAAACCAAGTTCCCAAAATTGGTATTACCAATTTTAAGCAATATGGTGCCTGGTCCGGCAAGGGTCAATCCTTAAACTGCGAATCGGTGAGCCACACGGGCGCCAGCATGACGGGCGGTGGCTGGCTTTGGACGCGCGCTATCGATGATAGCAGGCAGCACAAAGCAAAGCCGCGCTCCAAAACAGAGCGCGGCTTTGCTGTAACACAGTAGACCGACACCAGAGGCATCGGCCTGAAAGAAGACCTTAGCCCTGACGAGCCTTAAAGCGTGGGTTCTTCTTGTTGATCACGTAGACGCGCCCACGGCGACGTACAACGCGGCAACCTTTTTCCCGCAGTTTTGCGGTCTTCAACGAATTAACGACTTTCATAATCCTGTCCTCGGCATATTGAGCCCGTCTTCACGGGCCACCGGAAAGCGCCGGGAAAGTACGGAACGCCCACGGCTCTGTCAACCACTGGAGTTACACTCCGGGCAATAAAGCTGAATCTACCAGTCAGAAAGCAGATTACCTTGCTTTTTAAGACCATAAATCCGGCAAACCCGTAGATCGCCGCTCTCAAAAGCCTTCACGCGCCTGGCCCATAACTCTGCTTCCGAAACCACAGTCTCCGCCATCTGTGCGCTTAAACCTTCCTGCGAGGCTGAAGCCAGATAATCCGCCCAACCCTTCATAACGAGCATGCGGAAGTTGTCGGTTATGTCTTCCGTAATCCGGATCTCAATTTTTTGGCGCGAAAGCGCGGTATCATAGTCTTTAACACTCCAGAGATGAGGCTTAACTGGCTCAGCTTCCATCCAAGCCTGCAATCCCTTGGCGTCCTTAATCTCTTCCGCCTTCACGAAATCCGTGAAAAGGAACTGCCCGCGGTCCTTGAGTGCATCACCGATAACCCCAAGCAGTTCCGTCTTTTTCTTGACCGTGAAGAAGCTCTCTTTGGAGTAGATGCAGTCGCAGGACATCTCCTTGAACTCAAAATTCTCCGGATCGAAACTGGCGATTGGCGCTTTTTTGGCGATCCCCGCCATAGTGGAGAGCTCCATACCCGCCTCGGCGAAAACCCGGTCCGCCTCAAATGCCGTGACCCAGACGCCGAAGTGCTCCGCCATAACCCGACTGGCACCACCAAGTCCCGCCCCCAGTTCCAGAACGCTCATTGCAGGCGTCAAGGCGAAAGGTTTGAGCATCTCGATAATGTAATCGCTGTCACCGGGTGAGGAAAAACCTTCCCCCCAGACGTCTTGAACGAGCTGGACCCTTGAAGATTCCCATGTGTGTTCGTCGGCTCGAACGTCGTGCTCTTTTGCGACAGTGGGGTTCTTGGACTTCTGGACGACAGCGAGTTCATAACCATCCCACCACGCCTTTATCCGCGCGAGTAGCGTTATCTTCGCCTTGGGTGGTTGAGTGGCTGAGGCAACCATTAAAATATCCGAATTCAGCCGAGCGCTAATTCCCTCGGCTTCACAATAGGGTTAACTCTACGCCGATATAGTAAAAACGTTGTTAATTCAGGGTTGAACATCACGGATGTTTTTAACGATCACACACTAAATACAAAGCTACAATCGAAAGCCGAAATAAGTTATTAAGTTCTTATAAAACAAGAAGCTTGCGAGAATGATCTTCTCTTCTTAAAAACAACTCAAACTACTTGCATACACATGGGCGACATTGAACTTCACACGCAAAATGAAGCGTACACCATCGAAGACGACCCCATATTGGATCGAAGCCAGTACTTACGGAACATTCTTGAGACAATGGTGGGCGTACCTGGGATTGAACCAGGGACCTCCTCGATGTCAACGAGGCGCTCTCCCGCTGAGCTATACGCCCTTCCTGAGGATTGGCCTGGAATATTCCATCGCCTCAACCCGATGAATCGGGCCGCCTCTGAAGATCAATCGCCGCCAAACGACGTTGATGGGCGGCGAAGTACCATCCTCAGAATGCTTTTGCAAGCCCTAGAGTGCGATCGTTCTTGATTGATTCAATCAAGAACGTGAATCGCCCTCTATCTTCATGACAGAGAGACTGATTCACGTCTTTCACGATGCGAGTGAACGACGATCAGGCTCGCATGTGCGATCGTTCTTGATTGATTCAATCAAGAACGTGAATCGCCCCCTATCTTCATGACAGAGAGACTGATTCACGTCTTTCACGATGCGAGTGAAGGACGATCAGGCTCGCATGTGCGATCGTTCTTGATTGATTTAATCAAGAACGTGAATCGCCTAAAACAAGATTGAAAAGAGCTCTGTTACATCGCCCTCAGGCGCTGAGCATCACATCGATCTGATCGACAAGCTCGCGCAGATGGAAGGGTTTTGACAGGACACGCGCACCCTTAGGCGCCTGATCCCGGTTTTTGAGAGCAACCGCAGCAAAGCCCGTAATGAACATCACCTTGATGCCAGGCTGCTCCTGCGCGGCACGCCGTGCGAGCTCGATTCCATCGAGTCCCGGCATAACAACATCCGCCAACAGCAAATCGACGGGCGATTGGGTAAGGCTTTCCATCGCATCAAGTCCGTCACCGACGGCTTCAACTTCATGTCCGGCGCGGCGGAGTGCCTTCGCCAGGAAATCCCGCATCGAGTCGTCGTCTTCTGCCAATAAAATCTGCGCCATCGTGCCCTGCGTTGTTCGCCATAGCTTTTTGCTCTGTGCGGATGCCGCCAGAACATGGTTAACTCGGGGTTAAGCTGAAGCGGCACCTCAAGATGTGAGCATACCAACAGACCAACGTCAGCGTAACCTATGTCATATCTGCTAAATAGTCTTTAACGTATCGCCGGAACGCAAAGCGGCCCGGCTAGGCTGAATAAGCACGGACAAGGCTTTCTTGGCAATCCTTTGCTTAAGAAAGTTTAAGGCTGAGACCCGCAAAATGACAGTCGCCGGATAGCAATCCAAAGGTTTAAAATTGGTTCGACGCACAAAACCAGACCTTATCCACTCTGCTGCAGAGCAATCGGATGGCGCGTGCCGCCATAAAATTCTGTCTCCGAAAGAGCAGCGAATTCCTCTGGTCTTCTCCTCTCCACACAGTGGCAGCGACTATCCGCCCGATTTCATCGCCAGATCCCGGCTGGACCCGGTTACGCTGCGCCGGTCAGAAGACAGTTTCGTCGACGAGCTCTTCAGTGCCGCCCCGGATTGCGGGGCGCCCCTCCTCGCCGCTCTGTTCCCGCGTGCCTATGTAGACGTAAACCGCGAGCCCTATGAGCTTGACTCCAGCATGTTCGACGAGGCGCTACCGGCTTTCGTCAACACGCACTCGCCCCGGATTGCGGCTGGCCTGGGCACAATCGCCCGCGTTGTCGCCAGCGGGATCGACATTTACCGCAGCAAACTTTCCTTTGCTGAAGTCGAGCAGCGGATCCAGCAGTGCTACTATCCCTACCATGCCGCCTTAAAATCATTGATTGAACAAACCGTTGCCCGGTTCGGATACTGTATCTTGATCGACTGCCACTCGATGCCATCTCTCTCGACACTCTCGGGCAACCGGATACATTCGAACCGGCTCGACTTTGTTCTGGGAGACCACCACGGCGAAAGCTGCGCCCCCGCCGTAACCGGCTGCACAGCGGCCCTTTTGCGCAGCTGTGGATATCAGGTCGGCCTAAACAAACCCTATGCCGGTGGCTTCATAACCACCCGTTATGGACGTCCTGCCGATGGCGTGCACGTTCTACAGATCGAGATTTCTCGCGATATCTACATGGACGAAGCGAGCATGGTGCGCGCGCCCGGCCTCCGGCGTCTGACAGCCGAAATACGCGTGCTGATCCAACGGCTGGGTGCTTTGGACCCGGGCCTCTTCACCGCAGCCGTTGCGGCGGAATAACGAACGCCTGCTGGAAACCACCCGATGCCCGCGCCCATACCTCCCAGACCACACGTTCGCGACGCCCGGCTGGATGACTTGCCACGAATCCAGGAAATATATGCGCAGCATGTGCTCACCGGCCTGGCGTCTTTTGAGGAAACACCGCCGGATCTGAGTGAAATGACCCGGCGCTTCGAAGCAACCCTCGCCCGGGAACTGCCTTTCCTGGTCGCCGAGATCGACGGCAAGCTCGCCGGTTACAGCTACGCCGGCCCCTATCGCCCTCGCCCGGCCTATCGTTTCTGCCTCGAGAACTCGGTTTACGTGGAGGCCGAGGCCGTCGGGCGGGGCGTTGGTTCCGCTCTGCTGATTGAACTGATCCGCCGCTGCGGCAATCTCGGCTACCGCCAACTGATCGCGGTGATCGGCGACAGCGCCAACCACGCCTCCATCCGTCTGCACGAAAAACACGGTTTCACCCGCGCCGGTCAGCTCAAGTCGATAGGTTTCAAATTCGGCCGCTGGGTCGACAGCGTGATCATGCAGCGGGAACTAGGCGACGGAGATGGGACTTTGCCGGGCATTCGCTCATAGGCTGGCTTTGACTGCGCTCCAGAAATTTTTGCATTATTTGTGCACATCACGAGTTCACTGAGTAGCAGACGTCGTTACATCCCTGGCAGCACTCTGCGCTTTGATAGTTGTGAGCAACGTTCTCGCGAACGCCTCCTGCAACGGATCCTCAACAGCACCACTCAAGGGTACCTTGAATATATACGTGCAAGAAGAATCCTCCGCGGCTTCTTCATAACTCGAAGTGAACTGAGAACCGTCAGTTGAAATCTCAGTAGTTGTAAAACGTGTGGTAACTTTGGTTATCCAAGGAGTACATGTACGTGTCTTGGCCAAGTAACTGGAGACATCGATCTCTAGCAGGATCTTGACTTGTTTTTCCGCATTGGGATCAAGCTCATACAGATACGCTGATGCCTCTCGAACGGCAGACCCCATATCCTCATCTGCGAAATAGTCTCCACCGACATCGTATCCACGGTCTCCGTACCCTCTAGAAATGTTAGCCATCACATGATGTAATAGGTCTCCGTTGCGTGGCGCGACAATCTCAATACGAGTCACCTTCTCCCGCGACGGCACAATCTGCTGTAATTCGTCAACATCCTCCAGCGAAGGTGCGGATACTTCGAACCTATCGACTGCTATGGCTCTCAATTCCTCTTCGGTGTAGCTGCAGGCCGACACCAACGAAAGACTCAGACCAAAAATACAGAAACGGAAAACGCCAAGATGCACTTGTGTAGTCAACGGCATAATTTCTCCCCAAGGACTTCGATCGTAAACACAATACGCTGGTGATTTTTCGACACAAGCAAGAGATGCTTAAGCCTACCCGGCTACGCGATCAAAACACCAAACCAATAGATAACCAGTCTGAGCGAAGCACAATACTCTTTGTGAAAACAGCGAGGCGCGAGTGACTCTACTGGAACAATGCGTTGCAGAAATACAGGTTTAAAAAAAAAGGCCGTGCAATTGCACGGCCCAAGTTTAGGGAGGAAACGCCCTATGGGCGTGCGGGGGATAAAGAGCGGGTGCCCTCAATCCATACCGCACTGCACAATATGATAGTGAAGGCCGAAATTGCAACGAAAAATTTCCATGCTATTGAATTTTATTGAGATATTTCAAAGAAGGTTAATCAATCTTAACGATCTACCTTTGTTTGCGCTGCATCGCACTCTTCGAACAAATCTCAGCTGAAATCCGAATTTTCCATTCACGTAAACACCGGTATTTGAAACAAAATTTCTGGCACGCAGATTGCTCATAATTTCAGACAAGGAGTGATCGCAATGAATTGCCATGTGACCCGAGCACAGCTGCTATGCAACAGACAATCCGAAGGCCGAATCTCACGATTGGGCTATCCGACCTGGAGATGCAAAGCATGGCTGTCGGGCTTCGTATTTTTAGTTCTGGGCGTTTTCGCCATGGAAACAGCCAATGTCTGGGCTGCCAGCGCGGGGCGAATCGATGATGCCTGGTCGCTCTGCCCACGGCATATTCGTGCTGCAGAGCAGCAACACGATCTACCGCCTCACCTTCTAACCGCCATTTCAAAGGTCGAGTCGGGTCTCTGGGATGCCGAAACAAAGGCAAATCTTGCCTGGCCCTGGACGGTCATGGCGGAGGGAAAAGGGCGATATTTGCCCAGCAAGACGGCGGCTCTTGCCGAAGTCCGGAAGCTGCAGGCACGCGGGATCAAAAACATCGACGTGGGCTGCATGCAGATCAATCTCCACTACCACCCCGAGGCCTTCGAAAACCTGGAACAGGCCTTCGATCCGAAACACAACACCGCGTACGCAGCGTCATTTCTGAGCGGCTTGCGCCGCAATGCCGGCTCCTGGACCCACGCGATCGGTGACTACCATTCAAAGACCATCTCGTTCGCCCGGATCTACCGCCTAAAAGTGTTCAAAGCCTGGAGGGCCGAACGACACGCCGAAAACAAGCGGCGCAGAGAGGCGCAAGCCGCACAGACGGCAGCAAAGAAACGCCAGCGGCTCCTGGAGCAACAGGCATCAACATGGACTTCAACTCCATCCGGTACGGACGCTCGTCCCTCAGCTTCCTCTTCTGCAGGAATCTGGCGCTAGCGGCCCTGCACCTCATGAAGCGGCTCGCGAGAACGCAAACTACGTCCTGTATAGACGCCCCGTTCTATGTCATTACCGAGACTGGAACCAGCAGTCAGCAAGCGAGCAAAAAATGGATGTAGATCGTGCGCGATCCGAGACGCCGGGATGTAAAGACATCATTCATTTCAACAACGCAGGCGCGGCCCTCATGCCGCAGCCGGTGATCGACGCCCAGATCGAACACCTGCACCTGGAAGCCCGAGTTGGAGGATACGAAGCAGCGGACGTGGCGCGCGACAGGGTCTCAACCTGCTACAGCTCCATCGCAAGGCTCCTCAATTGCAGTGATGAAGAAGTTGCCCTGGTCGAGAATGCCACGGTTGGCTGGTGCCTGGCCTTCTACGCCGTGGACCTGAAGCCGGGCGATCGCGTACTGACCACAGAGGCGGAATATTCCAGTAACTACATCAATTACCTCAAGGTGGCCCGAGACAAGGGCGTCGTGATCGAGGTGGTGCCAAGCGACGGCAGCGGCCAGCTTGATACAGAAGCATTGGAAGGGATGATCGATTCCAGGGTCAAGCTGATTGCCATCACCCATGTGCCCACCAATGGCGGTCTGGTAAATCCCGCAGCTGAGGTCGGCAGGATCGCACGAGCGCACGGGATCCTGTACCTGCTGGACGCCTGCCAGTCGCCCGGTCAGATTGCTCTGGACGTCGAAGCCATCGGCTGTGACTTCCTCTCAGCGACCGGCAGGAAGTATCTGCGCGGACCGCGTGGCAGCGGGTTTCTCTATGTCCGCAAAGCACTGCTTGCTTCGATTGAGCCGCCAATGCTGGACAATCATGCGGCCGTCTGGACGGCCCGGGATCGTTTTGAATTGCGTGCGGATGCCCGGCGCTTCGAAAACTGGGAGTTCAACTATGCGGCTGTTCTGGGACTAGGAGCCGCCGTGGATTACGCCCTCGCCTGGGGAATGGATGCGATCGAGGAACGCGTGGTTTCCCTGGCGGGAAACCTGCGCGCAGCGCTCGATGACATTCCCGGCGTCACGACGACCGATATCGGCGCGAGCAAATGCGGCATCGTGACCTTTACAAAGGATGGTCTTGAAATTCCGGCCGCCCGTGCGGCCCTGCGGCAACAGAACATCAACATCTCCAACTCCACGATCAATTCAACCCGGATCGACATGGAACGGCGTGGCCTGACCGATATTCTTCGCTCCAGTGTCCACTACTACAATACGGACGCGGAAATCGAGCGCTTCTGCGCCGCTGTCGCTGAACTTTGACCAACTGCCCGCTAACTCATTGAATGCGAGGCCATTTTCACATCTGACATGTCGGGCGCGACAACAGCTCTTCGCGCGTCTGGGCAGCGCCAAGGAAAAACGGCACAAAACCGACAAGTTTCGGCCACATTCGCAGCCGGGAATTGACCGTTTTCCATCACGATAATCGCACAACAATCGGAGCCGGCTTTCAGGCAGTGTGGAGTCAGTTACAGACTGACGGAGTGAAGTCATGAAAGTCCTGCGCCTGGCACTGGTCCTGTCCTTTGCAAATATCGGAATTGCTGCAGCCGGTCAGTGCGAGGACGATCTGGCCACCGTCGACTCCGCACTGGCGGCCAGCCCGGCCGTGGAAACCGAGGAGCTCGTGAAGGTGCAAAAACTCCGCAACGAAGCTGCAGACGATGCCGCATCAGGCAACAAGGAAAACTGCGTTGTAAAACTGGCCGAGGCCAAGATCATTTTGAAGCTGCAATGATCCTGCAAGCGTTCGTACCATCCAACTCAGGCCGCAGCTAAAGGCATAAACTTCGGCCTGGATCGTCGAAGTTCGCCACCGACCCTATCATTTTTTATCCTGATCCTCCCTGAACTTGCCGATGGGTGCGCTCCCTTGCGCATCCATCGTTTTTTTTGTGATTTCAGACCTCAATCCTGGCCGATCCGTCCATTGCAAGCAAACCATCAGAATCGGCGACCCAAAGCCCCACCAAGTTGCCGTCCCGCTTACCTGAGACAATGAAATCCGCCGCATCGAAGACTGGTCGCAAGGCGCTGAACTGAAAACCCGTGACCCTTGCGTCCGGCAACTGGCGCCGGAGTAGATCTATCATCAGCGTTGCCAGCAGCGGGCCATGCACAATCAGACCCGGGTAGCCTTCATGGGCCGTAACATATTCTCTGTCATAGTGAATGCGGTGACTGTTCCAGGTCAGCGCTGAATAGCGAAAAAGCAATATCGGATCGGGTGTAATAGCCTGGCTCCAGTCGCTGGTTTCGGGCGCGGTGTGGCCCGCCGGAAGCTGCTCCGGACCCTCAGTCGCTTCCCGAAAAACAACATCCATTTCTTCATCAGTGCAGAGCTGCCCCTCTTGAAGGACCTCGTGCCGAATCGTGACAAAGCAAAGACGTCCTGTACGCCCTTGCTTTTCTGAGATTTTCAGAATGGAGGATCGGCCGACCGCCTCTTGGCCGATAACTAAAGGCGCAGGGAATGAGACGCGGCTTCCAGCCCACATGATTCGCGGGAGGTCAACGGGCGGCAGAAAACCCTTACCAACAGCCAGGCCGTCGGCGCCCAGATCCGAATGCCGGCTCTCTTCACAGAAGTAAGCCCAATGCCAAAGCGGCGGCAGGGCATCGCCCGCATTCAATTGCACGTTCGGGTCGTCGAGAGTGGCTTGTAATCGTTGTGCACGGCCCGCATCGATCACGTCGCATTGCACCTGAGAACGACCGATCCAAGCATTCAGGTCAGGTGAAAGGCCGGCTCCGGTTGTGCTGTCACTTGTCATCTCGAATTCATATCTCCAAACCAGATTATGGCGAAAACTTCCAGCTACTCATGATAGGTGCCTTTCATGCTCAGCTTTACAACAATGCCTGCCCAACCCTAAAACGCTATTCTCTATTGGCAGCGCAGACAAACGGATCAAAAGTACAGAACCATTAAGCGGCGCCTCCCCCTGCCACCACCAAACCGCATTTAAGAAGGCTGAACGAGCTATGGACCAGAAACCGCAAAAGCACACAGCCGTCATCCGCAACACTCTCCCGTTGAAAGGCCAACGGGTTCTCGATGTGGGCTGTGGCAGCGGTGGGCTGGTCCGTTTCATGACACGTGAGGGTGCACGCGTTACCGGCCTGGACACCTCTGAAAACCAGCTTGCGCGGGCAAATGCCGCCCCCCCTGCAGGCGATGAGGACTATATTTCAGGCGCAGGGCAGGATTTACCCTTCGAGGATGGGACCTTCGATGCAGTAGTGTTCTTCAACTCGCTCCACCATGTTCCGACCGGCGTTCAGGCGGCTGCACTGACTGAAGCGCTGCGCACGCTTAAATCAGCTGGCGAAGTATACATTCTAGAGCCGTTGGCCGAGGGAGCTTTCTTTGAAATGATGCGCCCTATCGAGGACGAAACCGACGTTCGGGCCAGTGCCTACGAAGCCATCCTGGCCGCGGCCAACAACCCGGCGATATCCGAACACAGGGAGCTCAGCTACAATGCTCCTCTGCGCTATGAGAACTTCGAGGCTTGCCGGGACGAGATCATCGCCGTCGACGAGAACCGCCGTCCTCTTGTCGAAGCGCAGGGCGAAAATCTGCGTAAAGCCTTTGAACTAGCTGCTAATTTTGAAGATAACAGTTATCATTTTGCCTCCCCGAGCCGCCTCAACCTGCTCCGCAAGAAATAGCTAAATTGAGGCCCGACGATCAGGACCGATTGACATTTGTGCGATGCAGCGTAAGCTGAAATCTCGCTGTGTTGGTTCCCCTTCACCGGGGATTAAAACGGGAATTCGGTGTCGTTTTTTTCGAAAGCTACGGAAAAACCAAGCCGAAGCTGCCCCCGCAACTGTAAGCGGAGAGTGTTTCGCCATGCGATAGGCCACTGGACTATGTCTGGGAAGGCCGGCGAAATGCATTGATCCGCAAGCCAGGAGACCTGCCAACACCTGTAACAACCATTAACCGGACGGGGTGTGCCGGGGAGGATTGTATGGCAGAGATTTCCCAAGACCACGACAACACAACACCGTCGAACCTAAATTTCGACGACCCTTCGCTCGTTATTGCAGCAGCTATGACAGCCGGATGTAACAGGTTGACGGCATCCGATGAGCAGGTCGTCTTTGCCTGGCTCGTGAGCCTCGCGCCGAACCATGATCCTGCAATCGCGGCAAGCAACCTCGTTGAGTACTACGATGGTGCCGGGCGCACGGCCTCAATGCCAAGTTTACTCGGCCTCCTTGCCGAGGTCGCCGCCTATCCGCGAGAACGCCTCTCCCGGGTCAGGCCGCACCGGCGACGCAGGCGTTAGCGCCTGCGCACTAAAACGCGCAGCTCTCGAAGGTTACCGGGTTGCCAAAAAACAGACTTGCCTTGGCACTGGCGTGATCTGCTGCACCTGTCGTGAGAAAGCGTCGGATCGGTCGTCTCGCAGTCTGCGCGTCCGTAGCTTCCGTGCTGCGCGCAAACTCCGCATGGCGCTTCAGGTAGTCGGCCAGGCTGTCGGCAACCAACTCGGGTTGTTCGAGCAGCTCCACCGTCTGTGGCAAAGCCGCCGCGAAGGCCGAAGCGACGAGCGGGTAGTGGGTACAGCCTAAGACAGCCGTGTCAGGGGGACGTTCACCCATTTTCGACAGCAGCGCGTCGACATAGCTACGAACCATGCCCGCGAGTTCCTCCTTTGGAGCGCCCGCCTCAATGCGCGAAACCAAGTCAGGACAGGGTTGCTGAAAAACCTCAACGGCTGGTGCCCGCAAACCAATCTCGAGTGGAAAGGAACCTGTCTCCACCGTTCGCCTGGTGGCGAAAATTGCGACCCGAGAAGTAACGGCACTTACAGTGTTTTCCGCAAAAGGCTGTGCAGAATTCCAAGGCACTTTGGCAATCGCCTCCACCATCGGCACCAGAACCCCCAGAACCCGCCGTCCGGGCTCTCCGAGCGCTGCATCACGTTGCGGCAACCAGCTCTGCTGCAGACGCCGCAGAGCAACAGCGGACGCTGTATTGCAAGCGAGCAACACAAGCCGACATCCCTGTGAAAACAGGAAATCTATGTTTGCGATTGTCAGATCATAAATATCTTCTGGATCACGCCCCCCGATAGGAGCCCGTGCGTGATCACCAAGGTACAGGAAATCCTGCTCCGGCAGGTGTTTGACCAGAGCTTTCAACACTGTCAGGCCGCCATCCCCGGAATCGAAAACACCGATCACTTAACGACACCTTTCAGAAGTCCGAGACCACAGGCCGGCGCGTTTCAGCCCCAGAGCGAAGGTTGCGGTGGTGAAACCAGGCTGCCATCGAAAAACAGTCCATCCGGGCGGTCTTCCGCAAGCAGCAGAGGTCCATCCACGTCAACAACGGCAACGTTCTGGGCCACGATCGTGGCAGGCGCCATAGAAAGCGATGTCGCAATCATACAGCCAACCATAATATCGACACCCGCGGCTTCAGCGGCCTCTTTCAGGCGCAGAGCCTCTGTCAGGCCTCCGGTTTTGTCGAGCTTGATATTGATCATGTCGTAGCGGTCCGTGAGCGCCGCGAGGGTCGAGGCGTCATGACAGGACTCATCCGCACAGACAGGCACAGGACGCTCAACATTGGCCAGACCGGCATCTTCACCCGCAGGAAGCGGTTGCTCGATCATCGCCACACCAATTTCGGCCAGCTCTGGCGCGAAGGCTACATACTGGTCGAGTGTCCAGCCTTCATTAGCATCCACAACGATCTTTGCGCCCGGGGCCGCGGCCCGCACGGCTCGAACCCGGTCAAGATCCTCCGGCCCCGCCAGCTTAAGCTTGAGCAATGGCCGGTCGGCATTCCGTTTCGCCGCAGCGCCCATGTTCTCAGCCGTATCGAGCGACAGGGTATAAACGGTTTTTACCAATGCCGGATCCGGCAGACTGGCGAGCTCCCAGACCCGCTTGCCGCTGATCTTTGCCTCAAGGTCCCAGAACGCACAATCCAGGGCGTTTCGGGCCGCACCCGCTGGTAACGCGCTTTGGAGCGCCATTCGATCCAAACCGTCGGTCAAGGCTTGACGCTGACTCTCAATCTGCTCAATCACGCCCTCGATGGTCTCACCATAGCGTGCGTAGGGCACACATTCACCACGACCGGTCTTGCCATCAGCGGACAGCTCGACCACGACAACTTCCGCCGTGGTCTTGCTGCCACGGGAGATGGTGAACTTACCGGCGATGGGCCAGCTCTCCTGCCGGACGTCAAGTTGGATACTGCCAGGACTCACAGACCAAATACTCCCAGTGGTTTTGGTTTACTTCAATTGATCGACAATGCGACCGACACCGTTGCGGACCGGGTCCACAGCCGGGAGGCCGAGCTTGCCCTCAACTTCATTGAGATAGCTCTGCGCATCCTCCGCAGACATATGGAAGGTGTTGACCGCGACCCCGACAAACTTCGCGTCAGGGTTCGTCAAATGGGCTGCTGCGAGGTTTGCCGCCATGCAGTCCTCGAGACTGGGCAATTTGTAGTCCGGCAAACCGCGCATGTGCGCACGCGTCGGCTCATGGCACAGCACCAGGGCGTCCGCCTGCGCGCCATGCAGCAGACCAAGACTGACACCGGCGAAAGAAGCATGGAACAAGGAGCCTTGCCCCTCAATCAGGTCCCAGTGGTCAGGTGTGTTTTCCGGGCTGATGGCTTCCACCGCACCGGAGATGAAATCGGCGACCACCGCATCAATCGATACGCCATCGCCTGCGATGAAGATGCCGGTCTGACCGGTGGCCCGGAAATCCGCGTTCCACCCTCGGGACCGCATTTCCTTTTCCATTGCGAGCGTGGTGTACATCTTGCCCACGGAGCAATCGGTCCCGACCGCAAGAACGCGCTTGCCGGACCGTTTCTTGCCCGATGCAACAGCGTATTCCTCTCGAGGATGGCGAACATCGAAAAGCTCACGACCGTGATGGGCCGCGACCTCGCGCAATACAGGCACATCACTGAGGCGGTTATGCAGACCAGCCGCAACGTCCATTCCCAACTCGAGGGCACGTTCCAGAACCGCGATCCAGGGTTCGGAGATCACGCCGCCTCGATTGGCGACTCCGACAATGACCGTCTTGATGCCGGCTTCCACAGCCTGCTCCATCGTCATATCGGGCAGTTGGAGATCTGCATTGCACCCCTCCATACGGAATTGCCCCAGGCACCATTCCGGGCGCCAGTCAGCGACTCCCTGAGCCGTTTTGGCCGCAAGCCGGTCAGGTGCGTCGCCCAGGAACATAAGATAAGGGTGCTGAATGTTCATTTCTCGATACCGCGAATAAGCTGTTGCAGAAAACCAACCGGCACGTGATCAGGCATCCCCGACCGGTGGCGCGGCATGTTGCCGAAAACACCCCCCTCTTTGCAAGCTTAAGCGGGCTTTCTTGCTGCGGTAACTTTAGATCAATAGTATTGCGCGCCTGGTTCCGGTCACCGATGTCACAGATTTTGGTGGACCAAAGGGGGCCGCCAGCAGTCCAACAGGAATTCATCTTGTCGAAAAGCGAAGCGTCGGAGACCTCCAGAAAGGTCTGGGCTCTGGCATGGCCCATCATACTGACCAACCTGTCCAGTCCTCTCCTCGGAGCGGTGGATACAGCCGTTATGGGGCACCTGCCCGGCCCCGCCTACATCGGCGGTGTCGCTGTGGGCGCTATCATCTTTACGTTTCTCTTCTGGGGCTTCGGTTTCCTGCGCATGGGCACCACGGGCTTTTCCGCCCAGGCCTACGGCGCCGACGATCCGATCGAGGTTCGCGCCACACTCATCCGTCCACTTGCTCTAGGTGCGGTCCTCGGGGCGCTCCTGATCCTTCTGCAGGCCCCAATCTCTGCGTTTGTCTTCCCACTGATCGATGCCAGCGAAGACGTAACCTCCTACGCGCAGGCCTACTACGACATCAGGATCTGGAGTGCACCCGCTACTCTCATTCAGTACGGCGTTATCGGCTGGTTGCTCGGCCTCCAACGCCCCTGGGCCGCCATGGCGACCCAGATCCTGGTCAACAGCGTGAATATCATCCTTGATCTCGTCTTCGTTCTCGAGTTCGGCTGGGGCGTTGAAGGCGTTGCCGCCGCAACACTGCTCGCCGAAGTCGCCGGTACTCTGCTCGGATTAGCAATTGTCTATCGGACGGTCAGCCGCATGGGCGGAACCTGGGACTGGCCGCAAATCTGCCGGCGTGACCGGCTCATATCCCTGTTTCGTGTCAACCGGGATATTTTTATCCGGAACCTATGCCTGATCGCTGCGACCAGCAGTTTCACCGCACAGGGCGCCGCAATGAGCGATGCGCTGCTGGCCGCCAATGCCATACTGATTAACCTGCAGCACTTTTTGTCCCACGGGCTGGACGGCTTCGCCCACGCGGCTGAGATCCTGGGAGGTGGTGCGGTCGGCGCAAAAGACCGAAGCGCTTTCAGGCGAATTGTGGTGTCCTCGACCTATTTGACGCTCGCCAGCACTCTGGCAATTTCAATCGCTTACGCCGTTTTCGGGACGGAAATCATCGCGCTCTTCACCAACATCGACGAGGTGCTCGATGCTGCAGCGATCTACCTGCCCTGGATGATCGTCTCGCCGTTTCTCTCGGCACCCAGCTTTCTTCTCGACGGCCTTTTTATCGGCGCAACCCGGACCGTGGCCATGCGCAACGCAATGATTGCGTCCCTACTGGTGTTCGGATTGGCCTGTTATTTCCTGGTTCCCCTGCTGGGCAACCACGGTCTCTGGTTATCTCTGATGATTTTCATGGTTGCGCGCGCGGTCACGCTTGGAGTCGCTTACCCTGCCCTGGAACGCAGCGTTTCAGGGCAGGAAAGGCTTCCGGCTCAATAGCTGAGACTGTGATGAGATGAAGAGTATCAGGCGGCGTGCGCGATGACCGCGGCAAGCGGAATAACCGGAACCTGATCCAACTCCCGAAGCATCGACTTGGAGTCTGAAAGAGCATCTGACCAACCATGCAGGGTCACGATGCGCCCGCCTTCAACGCCAACCGAATGCCTGCCAGCATCAAGAACGGTCCGCAGCTTCGACATGATGGTCGTGAAGGCAACGGCGTCGCCTCTCGGCCCTTCAGGACGTGGGCCGAGATAGAGGATCAGGAGGCGTCCACAAGCGTCGTATCCGGCAATGAGCGAATGATCGTCAATGGCGGCGGCAAGCTCTAGAGCCGTTTCCTGACCGAGGGGAAAGTCAATGCGCGAGAGGGTCAAGCGAAGTCGAATTCCGCGCAGCCGTCGCAAAGTTGCCTCGAGGTCGCACAGGAACAATCCGGTTCCCGGATAATCGTATCCGGTGAAATCGACAGTTTCTGTGTTGATGGCTTCTGCGAATGCGAGCGTCATGCTGACAAAGTTCCCTACACCAAACTACCTGTCGGGCATGTCCCGACTCCATGTGAGAACTCTAGCCTCGCAATGAAACTGATAGGTGTGCGAATTGTGTGTCACCCTTTAACTTCAAGCTGTGTCAGAGCTGGCACACGAATTAATCATCGTTAACAAAGTCTTAACAGCGGGACTTTGTGAGGTCCGCTCGCTAACCGGCGACCGGCAGGCGCAGGATCATGGAAAGCCCACCATCCTTGCGGTTTTCCGCCCGGACATCGCCACCAATCGCCTGCAGATTGCGTCGCACAATCCACAAACCGATACCCAGGTGAGGACTCTGTTCCTCGGCACCCAGGGTTGAATTCCTACTCACTCCAGTTGCATTACTTGAACTTGCAGGCGGTGGAAGCTGCTGAGGACGCAACGACACATAGCGTTCGAAAATGCGTTCCAAGTCGCCTGACGGCACTCCCGGTCCGCGATCGCTTACCGTAAGTCGGCCCCAGGAGTGTTCACGATCAAGCTCGACAATCACCGTGGTACCGCGCGGAGAGGCCTCGATTGCGTTGTCGATGACGTTTTCGATCACTGTTTCCAGAAGATCTTCACCGGCCCGAACGATCACGCCTTTTGCGACCTTCATCTCCAGAACGATGCTTCGGCTGTCGAAGGTGTTGACATAGGCGGCAAGCATGCGCTCGACCAATTGCGAAAGGTCAACGGCATGGCGGGGTGGATCCAGCAATTCGGCCGTTGCCTGATCAAGTCGCCGGGCGCTTGCCACCAAATGATCCAGGCGGTCAACCGACTCTTCGATGACGTCCAAAGCACGCTGGCCGCGCGGGTTATCGGACGGGACAATCCGCTTCAGAGGTTCCAGAGACTGGCGCATAATCGCAATCGGAGTCTTGAAAGCGTGGGCGTTATCCTCGGCAGCAAGTCTGATGCTATCGGCAGAGTTCTGCAGCGAGGACGTCATCCTGTCGAATTCCTCGGCCACCAGTGTCAATTCCGGCACCTTGTTCTGTACCGAGAAGTTCGCCCCTTCCAAGCGCCCGATCCGGATGTCGCGCGCAAGATCGCGAAAGCTCATCAATCCGCGCCAGATGCTGAAGAACAGGCCGATCGTCAGCGCCGCCATGGCGAGATAGATGATCGCCGCGAGGCGGACTTCCAGGGTTTTCCAATAGGGCTGACCAATCGATGTGCCCAGGAACTCGCCCGTCGAGTGGGTCGTGATAATTGCCCAACAGCCGGCATTGGTGGTGATCGCAGTGATCGAGGTCAGCAGCTCTTCCTTGCCGCTCGGTCGTTGGTGACGGAGTGCGATGGGCGATTCCACCTGGCAGCTCTGGACCAGATTATCGAACACGCCGCGTTCCACCAGGCTGTCGCGCTCACGGGCCAGTTCCGCTGCTGCGAGCGTTGGCTCCGCAGCCACGAAATAAAAGGCCTGCGCACGCGCTTCTTCCGCCGGACGGAACAGAACCTTCACGCCACTTTGTGAGGTGGCGTAACGCTTGACCTCACTATTCAACGCGGGCAGAGGCGACGGCCCCTCGCGTTCGATCAGGGGCCGCAGGCTCTCCGCAATGATGCGACCCTGTTCGCGCACGCTTTTGAGGATCAAGGTCTGACGATCCTGATCGGCCTGCCGGAACTCGGAATAGAGCATCACAGGAACGGTCACGAAGACGATAAGCAGCAAGATAAACTTGCCAACAATCGAATGGAACAGGCGCCATAGCGACGAGGGTCTCTTTGACGTTACGCCCGCCAGCATGGGCGCCTCTTCCACCCGCGCCATGATCAGCCGGCCCCGTAAACCCCGGACGTGGTCTCACCCTCTTCATCACGCCAGCGGTAGCCGAATCCCGGATAATTCTCGATCCTGTCGAAGTTGTCATCCACATCGCGGAACTTCTTGCGGATTCGCTTGATGAAGGAGCGAACGTTGGCCCTGAAACCATCGGTACCGTAGCCCGCAACAAAATCCTTGCCGTGGACGATGTCATAGATCTGGCGGTACGACACATCACCACCCGCCTGGGTCGCCAGGAAGCGGACGATGGCAAACTCCGTCAGCGTGAGATCGATCTGATGGTCATTCCAGAACGCACGATTAATGTCGTCCCGTAACTCCAGCGGGCCGCGTTTAAACCCGGCGGCACCGTCATCAGAGCTCCCGGCGCCCTGTACGGCGGTAGGCTTGGCTCCTTCAGTGATAATCTTCAGGCGCTGCAGAATTATGGGCAGACGGCGGGATTTATCGATGAAATCGACGGCGCCCCATTTGAGGGCAGCCTCTTCGTAAATCTCGTCGCTGAGCATAGTCAAGAAGATCACGGGCGTTTCCAGCCGTGCCTCGCGTAGCCGCCGCAACACGGCAAGCCCATCGAGCCCGGGCATCCGCCAATCCAGCAGAATCGCATCTGCCGCCTCTTCATTCAGCAGATAGTTCAGGGCCGAATCGCCGCTCGGAAAATCGACAACTTCATAGCCTTCTTCCGCGAGATTCAACCCAAGGGACTCACGAAACAAATCGTCGTCGTCCACAATGACAACTCTTGGATAAGTTGCCTCAATAACCATTGGTTGCCCCATTTACTATTCCGCCTGTGGCGGCTCCTTGTCTAGTGATTGACCGCTGTCAGAAGACCTCTGTGCCTGTTTCAGACGTTCCGTCTCTCGTTGCTGCTCGGCTTCGCGCAGCAAAGCAGTGAAACATGTCGCGGTGAAGGCAGAGACCTCATCCTGAGATTGCTCCTCACTGGTCTGCGCATCGGCAGTCGCTGGTGCTGATGCCGCCGCCGGTGGTGTCGGCGCCGCGTCTGTAGCTTCCGCCGCCTCTTCCACAGCTGTCTCGCCGCTTTCCGCCTCGTAAGTCAAAAGCCGAAACGCCCCACCCTCAACACTTGGGTAGAAAAAGACGTTCAGCATGCACTCCTCACCCTTATAGGTCCAAATCTTCGCCGGCGATTGCTCGGTCTGCTGAGCAGGTTCGCCAAGCAATGCCCGTGTCACCGTGAAATCCAGACCAATCAACATATCGGGATCTGCCTCCTCGACCCTTTCAGGTTCGGGAGTCGGCTCAAGCACAGGCTTCCTGCGTGGCAGTGGTGGTGGCTCCAGCACCACGCGAGCCTGCTCCACTGCATCTGGCTCGGCTAGATCAATCGCTACGGCAGCATCGGGCTCAACAGAAGTTTGCACTTCCTTCGGCTCCGAATCCTGCCGATCGAATTGAGCGCAACCGGTAACTACCAGGAAAACCGGTCCTATAACGGCCCAAGGACGAATCATATTGCAAATCTCGACTTTCGGTCACCAAGACCTAATTTTGTCGCCCGTCTATACTTTGATTCAACATCCCTGTCCGTATCTGCCATCTGATTCAGAGTTAAACGCCTAAATTCCACTCGAAACACCTAGGTGCAATACCTAACCCCTACAAGCAAACAAACACGTCAGGATGTGACCAATTTGTGTTCGTGCACTAAGACTAGCACGGCAGGCCGATTGGCGGAAATGTCGTATTTTGTTTTAGTTTAATCAAATAATCGACGGAATCTCCCATGGATTCTGTGGATTTAGTCTGAAGGATTGACAGGGACGCCTGCCCGGCCTGAAATCAGTATAAGTGCGATAGACACACTCGAAATAGGCTGGTACGCCAAAAGCTCAATGATACTGGGAGACGATGAATGAAATTCTTAGCAAAGTCGGCGCTTGCCGCGGTCTTTCTGGCAGGCTCCGGCACGACGGCCTGGAGTGCCGATGCGGTTGTAAACGTGTACAACTGGTCGGACTACATAGACGAGAGTATTTTAGCCGAGTTCGAGAAAGAAACCGGAATTAAAGTCGTCTACGATGTCTTCGACTCCAATGATATTCTCGAAACCAAGCTGCTCGCGGGCGGCACAGGTTACGACGTCGTCGTTCCCAGCGGGTCCTTCTTGTCACGTCAGATTCAGGCCGGCGTTTTTCAGCCTCTCGATAAAAGCAAACTCCCCAACCTGGGAAACATGTGGGATGTGGTGAGCGAGCGGACTGCGATCTACGACCCTGAAAATGCACACTCAATCAACTACATGTGGGGCACCACCGGCATCGGCTACAATGTCGAGAAAATCGCCGAACGTATGTCCGACGCGCCGGTCGACTCCTGGAAGCTGATCTTTGACCCTGCAATCCTGTCGAAATTCGCGGATTGCGGTGTCTTTATGCTTAATGCCCCCGAAGAAATGATTCCGGCCGCCCTGAACTATCTCGGTGAAGACCCGGACAGTCACGACCCCAAGATTATCGCCAAGGCTGAGGAAGTGCTGCTGGCTATCCGCCCACACATCCAAAAGTTCCACTCTTCCGAATACATCAACGCACTGGCAAACGGTGACATCTGCATTGCGGTCGGCTGGTCGGGAGACGTCCTGCAGGCACGTGACCGGGCCGCAGAGGCGGAAAACGGCGTGAATGTAAACTACTCCACACCCGTCGAAGGCGCATTGATGTGGTTTGACCAGATGGCCATTCCGAAGGATGCGCCAAATGTTGAGAATGCCCACAAGTTCATCGACTACATGATGCGCGCCGAAGTCATGGCCAAAGCCTCAAACTATGTCTATTACGCCAACGGCAACAAAGCCTCCCAGGCGCTTCTGGAGCCGGACGTCATCGGCGACACGGCGATTTATCCAAGCGATGATGCTCTAGGCACGCTTTACATCACCACACCTTATCCCCCGAAGGTTCAGCGTAAGGTAACGCGTCTCTGGACCAAGGTAAAAAGCGGTCAGTAGTCTTCCAGTCACTCAGGCCCGGACGTTGTGCATAACGCCCGGGCCTGAAGCGAAGAATATAAGACAGCCGAGGTGATTCGACGGCCCGGGCTTGGCGTCAGAATACCGCAGAAAACAGGGGGAATGAGGCGATGGCTGCTTCAGGTCAAGAGGTTCGTAAGAAGTGGGAACCTTGGAACGATCCGCAAGAGAAGCCACACGTTCAGCTGGTTGGAGTCACGAAACGTTTCGGCGACTTCACGGCCGTCGACAACATTTCACTCGATATCTACAAGGGTGAGTTCTTCTCGCTTCTCGGCCCCTCGGGCTGCGGTAAAACCACCTTGCTGCGCATGCTGGCGGGGTTTGAGCAGCCCAGCCAGGGCCAAATCCTCCTTGAGGGTTCGGATATGGCCGGTGTTCCGCCCTATCGCCGCCCCGTCAACATGATGTTCCAATCCTACGCCCTCTTCCCACACATGTCGGTCGAGACCAACATCGCCTTCGGCCTGAAGCAGGACAAGATTCCCAAAGGCGAAATTGCCCAGCGCGTCGATGAAGTGATTGAGCTTGTCGAACTCAGCGCCTTTGCAAAACGCAAACCGCACCAGCTCTCAGGCGGACAACGTCAGCGCGTTGCCCTGGCACGCGCGCTGGTCAAGAAACCCAAGATGCTGCTTCTTGACGAACCCCTGGGCGCCCTGGATAAAAAACTGCGCGCGCAGACACAGTTTGAATTGATGAACATCCAGGAAAAGCTGGGCATCACATTCGTGATCGTAACCCACGATCAGGAAGAAGCCATGACTGTGTCGACACGCATCGCGGTGATGGATCACGGCCGGATCGTCCAGGTCGCAACGCCAAACGAGATCTACGAATATCCCAACTCACGCTACGTAGCCGGCTTCATCGGCGATGTGAACATCATCGAGGGCCGGGTTTCGGAAGTGGGCGAGGGATATCTCGCGATCGCCAGCGAGCAGTCGGGCTGCAGCATCCGCACCCGCCATGCCCTCGATGCCCCGGTCGGTGCAGCGGTGTGGATTGCCCTGCGTCCGGAAAAGTTGGTGATATCCATGGACGCCCCGGCGGATACGCGTACGAACTGTATGGCAGGTGAAGTCTGGGATATCGGTTACCTCGGCAATCTCTCGATCTATCACGTGAAACTCGACAGTGGCGCGATGATCACCACCGCCCAGACCAACCGGACAAGAGACACGGACCGGCCAATCACATGGGAAGATCGTGTGTATCTGACCTGGACGCCCGACGCCGGCATCGTTCTGGGACAGTGAGCGGTACATGAACCAGAAACATCAAGACACGAAAGCCCCGGCAGTCGAGTATCTGGACTCCAGCTCGACAGACAGCGTGCCGGGAACGCTGGAGGGATTTCACAAACAACTGCAGCTGCTGCCGCCCTATCGGTGGCTAAGCCAGGCAATCGCCGGCAGCGGTATCAGCGCGCGGGGACTGCTGATTGCGACACCGTACCTCTGGTTGCTGCTGTTCTTTCTCGCGCCATTCCTGATCGTTCTGAAAATCAGTTTTTCAGAGTACGCAATCGCCCAACCTCCCTATACCGCTCTCTTCGAGTGGGTTGATGACATCTATATTCAGGTAAAACTGAATCTTGAAAACTATCAGCTGCTCTATGAAGACAGCCTCTATTGGCGCGCGTATCTCAACAGCGTCAAAATCGCTGGAATTTCAACGCTCCTAGCCCTCCTGGTCGGCTACCCACTGGCTTACGGCATGACACGTGCGCCCCGGCACTGGCGGCTTGCACTCCTGATGCTCGTCATCCTGCCCTTCTGGACCTCTTTCCTGATCCGGGTTTACGCCTGGATCGGCATCCTCAAGAAGGAAGGCCTGCTTAATCTGCTGTTACTCAATCTCGGGGTCATCGATCAGCCGCTGACGGTGATGAACACGGACATCGCGGTCTATATCGGGATCGTCTATTCTTACCTTCCCTTCATGGTCCTGCCCCTCTACGCCAGCCTTGAAAAAATGGACGACAGCCTGCTTGAGGCCGCCGCGGACCTCGGATGTCGCCCAATCAAATCCTTTTGGCAGATCACCTTTCCAATCTCTATCCATGGCGTGATCGCGGGTTGCTTCCTGGTCTTTATCCCGGCACTTGGCGAGTTCGTCATTCCGGACCTGCTTGGCGGCTCAGGCACTTTGATGATCGGCAAAACGCTCTGGGCGGAGTTTTTCTCAAACCGCGATTGGCCTCTCTCCTCGGCCGTCGCCGTAGTTCTGCTTCTAATTCTGGTCGTCCCGATTGTGGCGTTCCAGAAGATGCAGGAGAAGGACAAGGTGGCCTGATATGAGTAAATGCACCTCGGCACCGACCGTCTCCAGGCATCCACGCTGCCAGGGAGGCCGACAATGAATAAAGGCCTGAGCTGGTTCACCTGGTCTGCACTGATCGTAGGATTCAGTTTTCTCTACCTACCGATTATCCTGCTGATTCTGTTCAGCTTTAACGAGTCCAAGCTGGTCACGGTATGGGGTGGTTTTTCGACGAAGTGGTACGTTGAACTCTTCAACAACCAGGGTCTTATGAACGCGGCATGGGTGACCCTGAAGGTGGCTTTTGTATCGTCGACGGTGGCGACGCTTCTTGGAACCATGTCGGGTGTGATGCTGACACGCTTTGGAAGCTTTCGCGGGCGGACACTCTTCTCGGGCATGATATATGCGCCGCTTGTGATGCCCGAAGTCATCACCGGCCTCTCGCTGCTTCTTATGTTTGTGGCCATTTCCTGGGATCGCGGCTTTGCAACGGTCACCATCGCCCACATCACCTTTTCCATGTGTTACGTGGCGGTGGTCGTCCAGTCGAGGCTGGCAACCTTCGATCATTCGATCGAAGAAGCGGCCATGGACCTGGGCTGTCCACCGGGCAGAACCTTTTTTGCAATCACGCTGCCGATTATCTTGCCGGCCGTGGTGTCCGGCTGGCTGCTGTCCTTCACCCTTTCATTGGATGATCTGGTAATTGCGAGCTTTACCACAGGACCCGGCGCAACCACGCTGCCGATGAAGATTTACAGTCAGGTGCGCCTTGGCGTGACACCGGAAATCAACGCGGTTTCAACGATTCTGGTAGGCCTCGTCGCTGTCGGCGTCCTTGTCGCATCCGTGATCTCAAGGCGGAGTGAAGCAAACAGGTTGCGGGACGAAAGACTGGCTGTGGCGGAGACTTAAGGTCTCGGTCTATCAGACCTTGTAGAAATCCCGATACCACTCAACGAAGCGGGCAACGCCCGTCTCGACCGTCGTCGAAGGCTGATAGCCGACATCTTTCTTTAGGTCGGAAACATCAGCCCAGGTCGCAGGCACATCGCCGGGCTGCATGGGAAGCATATTCTTTTCAGCTGTCTTGCCAAGACACTGCTCCAGCACCTCAATGTAGCGCATCAGCTCGACCGGCTGACTGTTGCCAATGTTGTAGACCCTGTAAGGCCCGACACCGCTGGTGCCAGGATCAGGCGCCTCGCCGTTCCAGTCCTTATTCACCTGGGCGACATTGTCGGCACAGGCGATCACGCCGTTGACGATGTCATCGACAAAGGTGAAATCGCGCTGCATCTGACCTCTGTTGAAGACGTCAATCGGACGGCCTTCGATAATGGCTTTGGTAAAGAGGAACAGCGCCATGTCAGGCCGTCCCCAGGGACCGTAAACCGTAAAGAATCGCAAACCGGTGGCCGGCAGATTGAAGAGATGGCTGTAAGTGTGCGCCATCATCTCGTTGGATTTCTTGCTCGCGGCGTAAAGGCTCAGGGGATGGTCCACGTTGTGATGAACCGAAAAGGGCGCATTTCCATTGGCGCCGTAAACCGAACTCGACGACGCATAGACCAGATGCTTGACACCATTGTGCCGGCAGCCTTCGAGGATATTAAGGAAACCTACAATGTTGCTGTCGATATAGCTGCGCGGGTTCTCCAGGCTGTAACGCACGCCGGCCTGTGCGGCCAGATGGATGGCCTTATCCGGTTTGTGCGTGCTGAACAGTTCCGCAACACCCACGGTGTCTTCCAGATCGAGCTTGCAATGCGTGAAGCCCTTGTAAGACATCAGGCGATCAAGTCGGGCCTGTTTGAGGTTTACGTCGTAATAAGGATTTAAATTATCGAGACCGACGACTTCATCACCGCGCTCAAGCAATTGGATCGCGACATGGTTACCGATGAAGCCAGCGTGGCCAGTTACAAGAAATTTCATACCAGACAACTGCTTAACGGATGGATGGGAAAATTTTGCACGAACTTAAACGCTCATCGTGCCTTTGTCGCGCTCAAAATAGGCTTGGAATTCTCTTCCAAACCGGTCGCGCTAAAAGGCACGCCGAATTCTTCGCACACAAGTGGTTAAAATTCCTTATGCAGCTGCTTCCAATCAGGAAGATCGCACTGCAGAGACAACACAGTCTATAATCCGGTCCTGCAAATCAGGCTCCAGATAAGGATGCATGGGCAGGCTGACGACCTGCTCACTCAGGGCATGGGAGACCGCAAGTCCGCCGGCACCGACGAGACAATTTCCGTAGCCGGCCTGACGATCCAAGGTGATCGGATAGTAGACCGCCGTTGGAACACCATTTTCCGAGCAATGGCGGCGGATTTCTTCACGGCCCTCCACAACAAGGGTGTATTGCGCCCAAGAAGAAGTGGCGTTTTGCGCAAGCCGTGGTGTCTTGCAGATTTGGCCAAGACCTCGTTCGTAACGGTCGGCAACGGCCTGACGTTTCTGCAGCTCATCGGGGAAAATCGTCAGCTTTTGCAATAAAACCGCAGCCTGAATGCTGTCCAGGCGGCTGTTCAGCCCAATCCTGACATTTTCGTAGCGATCACTGCCTTCACCGTGCACGCGCAATGACTTCAACAATTCGGCGGCACGGTCGTTGTTTGTAAAGACAGCTCCGCCATCGCCGTAGCACCCCAGAGGCTTGGCCGGGAAAAAACTCGTCGTCGTGTAATCGCCCAGACCACCGACCGGCGCGCCGTCGCGCGTGGCGCCAAAGCTCTGGGCCGCGTCCGCAATCAGCACAAGACCATGCTTTTCCGCAATATCTTTCAGAAGCGTGTAATTGGCCGGCTGTCCGAAAAGGTCGACAGCAATGATGGCGCGCGGCTTCAGGTCTGTACCGCGGACGCCTTCAATGGCTTTCTCCAGGCTCTCCGGGTCGATATTGAAGCTGTCCTCGTCGATATCCACCAGGACAACCTGCGCGCCCAGGACCACCGGCGCTTCTGCCGTGGCGACAAAGGTGAAAGCCGGTGCAAACACAACGTCTCCCGGACCGACGCCCTCGGCCATGAGCGCGAGCATGATCGCGTCAGTTCCGTTGGCGCAGGCCACGGTATGGCGCACATCGCCGAACTCGGAGAGACGTGCCTCAAGCTCACGCACCTCCGGTCCCAAAATGAATTGACCATGGGCGAGCACGCCGGCAATGGCTTCGTCCAACTGCGGTTGAAGACGGTCGCGCTGCGCGCCCAGATCGATAAAAGGTATAGCCTTGACCACTCGGTCACTCCAATACGGCGAAGGATGCCTCGTTTCCGCTTGCCGGAGAAAACTCCCGGCTCTGTCGCTATACCGCAGCAGCCAGACGGAAATGCGGATCGCAAATATGTTAGGTCCCGGCTTTTAGCGCCTGACCGGCAAACTGTAAACGCAGTAAGGTCCTGCCAGCCAACTTCTGTCCGGGTGCCCCTTCCTGCGCCGCGCCGAACGGAAAGGGTTTAAGCTGCTAAGTCGGAATGGTTAAACCTCCGCCGCCAGGTAATACATCTCTTTACCCGCGTGCAAAGCCTCGACCTGTTGCATCACGATGTAGGTATCCCGATCCACTACAACCGGCTCATCATTGAGGTCGCAGATGTGGGTGCCGCTCTCAACGAAATCAAAGCCCTCCGGATTGTCACTGTATTTCCAGGAAATGGCGTTTCCGGCGGTTTTGGCGATGCCCGAAGCATAAACCTTCAAAATTTTCGGCTGCTCCGTCAGATCTGCCGGGTCACCCTCCAGGATATCGAGATGCCTGAGAAGATTGATAGTGTTTTCGACGTTGGTCTCGACAGTCGTGAAGTCAAAGTGCTGCCCCGCTTCAATCACCAACGAAAGGCCGCTTTTCCGGCTGTTCTGATGGAACTCGACCAGCGACATGCCGTTCAAGAACTTCTCGGCCTCCAACAGAACATAGGGTGTATCCAAATGGCGGCGCATGGCCTCCACGCGGCCTTCCTCGTAGCCCATCAGGATGCCGATACTTGTTGAAGCACGGTTGGTGGAGTGCAGATCAATCACGTGGTCCGACTGCTCGATGTAAGGGCGGATGCGCTCCCTGGCGCGGTATTCATGCTCGTCAACGCCGTTTTTCGCCCAGATCCGGTTCATATCCTCGAACCTGAAACGCACCAGATCGTCGAAATCATTGGCATCCTGCAGAATCTCGTAGTTTGCCAAAACGATCTGCAAGCGCCCGGACTGCTGCTTAAGCGCCCCGGATTTAAGGCCCTCCAGAACCCGTTGCGCCGTAGCGACGCCTGTCACTTCGTTCCCATGTGTCAGCGCGACCACAGAAACCGTGGGACCGGGAACACCGGACTCGAGTGTTAGAACCGCATCCTGATTTGCCGCATCGAATATCTCCGATAACGCATGCTTCAAGTCTTCGAGCTTCATGAGATAACCTGCCGATTTTTAAGATTTGCGCGCAATAGCGCCTGACTATGCTTCGTCCGCCTCGACGATCCAGGGTTCCGCCTTTCCCGCGACCTCCCATTCCTGCCACGCAGGAAGTGCCGTCATGGCCTTAGAATATGCGAGAACCGCGGGCGTTTGGCTGAGTTCGTAGCGATGAAGCCGGTTCACAACTGGCGCGAACATGGCATCTGCGTTTGTGAACGCCCCGAAGAGAAACGGGCCCCCATAGGCGTTCAGGCAGCCCTCCCAAATAGCCTCGATGCGCGCGACGTCCTTGCGCACCTGATCAGAAACCTCAATAGCACGGACTTCGCGGCGCATGTTCATGGAGCATTCGCTCCGCAATGCCCCAAAACCTGCATGCATTTCATTGGCGATAGAGCGCGCATGCGCCCGCATCATGCGATCTGCAGGCCAGAATCCGCGATCCGGAAAGAGATCCGCCAGATATTCCAAAATCGCCATCGACTCCCAGATCGTGGCATCACCATCCTTTAGAACCGGGACTTTCTTGGTCGGTGAAAACTCTAAGAAGTGTGCCTGATCGGTTGCTTCATCGAAGAGACTGAGCGTCTCCTTGAACTCGACCTCCTTCACCTTCATGGCAATCCAGGGCCTGAAAGACCAGGAAGAATAGTTCTTGTTTCCGATTATGAGCTCGAGAGCCGCCATGCCTTGTCTTTCCCTGATTGTATACTTCCCGTGGGAGGGTATTTAGCTAAAGAGGCGACAGCATAATGAGGTCTCGGCGTATACGGCCAGACAAATAACAACACATATCATCTAGGAGATGGAGTCACCCAGATCGATCTCGGGGCGAAAGACAAGACTTCTCTCATCCCTGGAGAGCGGCTGTTTCATCGCCTCAAGCAGGATCCGCGTCGCTTCCGCACCAATCTGGCGGCGTGGAGAGCGCGCTGTAGCCAGGCGGACCGGCAATCCTTCTAGAAACTCAAGTCCGTTAAAGCCGGCGAGAAGGAGTTGACCGGGAACGTCGACGCCTGCTGACATGGCGGCGAACAGGCCTCCCGCGGCCATATCGTCGTTGGAATAGTAGATCGCATCGATCTTGGCGCCGGATCGGAGGATATCTGCCGTAAGTTCCCGTCCCATGGGAAGAGACGAAAAACCCTCGTCGGTTCGGCTCTCGACCAGAGACAGGTTCTCCCTACTCAGCTCCTCACAAAAGCCCTGCATACGCTTTTGGGCACGCACATCGTTATCCAGTGCACTGCCCACATAAGCAAATCTGGAACGCCCAAGGTTCAGAAGCGTGCGCGCCATCTCACGTCCGGCATCAACGTGCGACAGGCCAACATTGATATCGATCGCGTCGCCGTCCACATCCATGATCTGAGCCACGGGAATACCTGCGCCCTCCAACAGCTTTCTGGACTGTTCGGTTTGCTCAAGACCGGTAACGATCATACCGGACGGACGCCAGGACAGCATATCCCTGATAATGCCCGTTTCGACCTCGGCATTGTAATTGGAGACACCGAATACCGGTTGTTTGCCGCTCTCCTGTATAGCGTCCGAGATCCCTGCGAGAACCTCGGCAAAGACCACATTCGAAAGGCTTGGCACAACCACCCCGATCAGGTTTGTCGTCTGCGATGACAGAGATGTGGCCAGATGATTGGTCACGTAACCGATTTCCTCAGATGCGCGAAGAACCTTTTCGATATTCCTTTCCGAAACATCAGAAGCGCCGCGCAAGGCCCGAGACGCCGTCATCTTACTGACACCCGCAAGCGCAGCGACCTCAACCAAGGTTGGTTTCGTTCTCAAAGCCTCGTTCCCGACTGATGATTCGAACCGAGTTTCAAAACGCGTCCCACTGTCTCGATACCCGATTGACTCTCTGGGCCGTTTTCCATAGAAACGGCTAACTGGTATCGATACCGGTACCGATACCAGTTGTCTAGGATCAAAATATACAAACAGGGAAGCAGCGCATGGCCAAAGGCTTGACGACAGCGGTAATCGGTTTGGGTTCCATGGGCTGGGGCGCGGCAATGTCCTTGCTGCGCGCAGGTTTCCCGACAGCTGGCGTCGACGTGCGTCCTGACGTGCTCACGGACTTCAGGAAGGAAGGGGGCCAGACCAGCGCTGTTCCCTCAGAAGCCGCCGCCGGGGCAGATGTCATCTTTGTCTTCGTTGTGAACGCTGAGCAGACGGAGCAGGTTCTTTTCGGCGAGAATGGTGCGGTCGCAGCTGCAGCACCCGGAAGCACCTTCGTTCTATGCGTGACCATGCCGCCCTCCTTCACGCTTGACGTCTGCGCGCGCCTGACCGCGGCCGGCATGCAGGTTATCGACGGGCCAGTCTCGGGTGGGACAGCTAAAGCGCTTGCCGGGGAAATGTCCATAATGGCTTCAGGTGCCAAAGCCGCCTTTGACCATGCGGGACCAGCACTCGATGCCATCGCCACTAAAATCTTCCAGCTCGGAGACGAGCCCGGCACCGGCTCCCGGGTCAAGATGATCAATCAACTGCTGGCGGGTGTGCACATCGCCGCCATGGGGGAAGCTCTAACGCTGGGCATCAAATCCGGTCTCGACGCCAAAACACTTTACGAGGTGATTATTGAGTGCGCAGGGAATTCCTGGATGTTCGAGAACCGGGGACAGCACGTCGTGGACGGCGATTATTCGCCCAAATCTGCCGTCGACATTTTCGTAAAGGACATGGGGATCGTGACCTCGGAAGGACGGGCCGCGGACTTTCCCCTGCCCTTGTCTGAAACCGCGCTCTCGCTCTTTAAGGAAGCCCAGGACGCGGGTTACGGCCGTGAAGACGATTCAGCGGTCGCCAAGGTCTATGCAGCCAAGGGCGATATCACCTTACCCGGCCAGAGTGGAAAGTAGAGATCATGACAGTTGTACTAGGCTGCATCGCCGACGATTTTACCGGCGCAACCGATCTGGCCGGATTGCTGGCCCGCAGCGGTGTCCGGGTTTCTCTCCGTCTTGGGGTGCCCGAAACAGCACCGGCGGACGTCGAGACCTCGAGCTTTGAGGTCATAGCCCTGAAGTGCCGAACCGCCCCCGTCGAAGAGGCCATCGCCGAAACCCAGGCAGCCCTCGCCTGGTTGCAGGCCGCGGGCGCCGAACGCTTCTTCTGGAAATACTGCTCGACCTTCGACAGCACCGCGAAAGGCAACATCGGGCCGATTGCCGAAGCATTGATGGCGAAGCTGGGCAGCAAACAAACCATCTACTGCCCCGCCTTTCCGGAAAATGGCCGCAGCATTTTCATGGGCAATCTTTTTGTCGGCGAGCAGCCTCTGCACGAAAGTCCGATGAAGGATCACCCGCTCACCCCCATGCGCGATTCCAACCTGATGCGTCTGCTGGAGCCTCAGGTGAGTGGTAAGGTCGGCCTCGCAAACCGGCTGGTCGTGGATCAGGGTGTGCCCGCTCTGCGTAACCGGCTTGCGGAATTACGGGCGGATGGTGTCGCGCATGTAGTGATCGATGCCGTCGCGAACATTGACCTTACGATCATCGCCGAGGCTTGCCGAGACCTGCCGCTGATGACCGGCGGCAGCGCCGTCGCCATGCCCCTGCCATCGCTTTACATGGCCGATGGCGTGCTTTCCGCAGATGCGCCGAAACCAGTCAAGCCTGCGCTGGCACCCGGACAGATCGTTCTGTCAGGCAGTTGTTCCGCCATGACCCGTAAACAGGTCGCGGCCTTTGCCGCTGGAGCCGAAGCCTTCAAACTCGATCCTCTGGCTCTCGCAAAAGACGGCGCCAAGGCCGCCGCGGATTGGCTTGCGCAGCAGGCACCCGAAACTGCGAAAATCGTCTACGCCACGGCTGAGCCCTCGGAAGTGGCCGCCGCACAGGCGGAATTGGGTGTCGAGAAGGCCGGAAAAATCGTCGAGGATGCCCTTGCCGAACTGGCGGTTCAGGCACGTGACGCCGGTGTCCGGCGCTTTGTTGTTGCGGGAGGCGAGACATCGGGTGCGGTCACGAATGCGCTAGGCGTAAAGCAGATGACGATCGGCCCTGAGGTTGCGCCAGGCGTTCCCTGGACCTGGTGCGTAAGCGCTGATCAGGACATTGCCCTCACGCTCAAGTCGGGTAATTTCGGTCAGGAAGATTTCTTCGCCCGTGCCCTTCAGATGTTGGAAGAGCAATGAGCGAGGAAGCGCAACTCCGTGAGCAGATGTGCAAGCTCGCAAAATCTATGTTCGAGCGCGGACTGACCGGCGGCTCGTCAGGTAATATCTCCGCGCGCCTTTCGGACGGACGCCTTCTTGTCTCCCCCACGGGCAGCAGCTTTGGCTCTCTTGATCCAGCCCGCCTCTCCCTGTTCGATGCCGATGTAAAGCAGATCGACGGCGACAAGCCGACGAAAGAGATGCCGCTGCATTCGGCATTCTATGAAACCAGGGGCGCAAAGACCGGCGCGGTCGTCCACCTGCACTCCAGCCATTCAGTGGCCCTCTCGCTCATGCCGGACGTCGACCCGGAGAACATGCTGCCGCCGCTGACCGCCTATTCGATCATGCGCCTGGGCAAGGTCAAACTCCTGCCTTACTTCATGCCGGGGGACCCCGCCATGGGGGGCGCTATTCGCGGCCTGGCCGGTAAACGCAGCGCGGTTGTACTGGCGAACCACGGCCCTGTCGTGGCGGGCAAGGACCTGGAAGCTGCGGTTTACGCCATCGAAGAACTGGAAGAGACAGCAAAGCTTGCCCTGCTGACCCGTGGCGCAAACTCTGCAATGCTGAACGCTGAGCAGATTGCTTCGATCGTGGATAAATTTGACGTAGATTGGGACTAGGCTTCATGACCGGCTTTTCAGCAAACCTGGGTTTTCTCTGGACCGAACTCACCCTGCCCGAAGCCATTCGCGCGGCGGCCAGCGCAGGATTTGACGCGGTGGAGTGCCACTGTCCCTATGAAACACCGGCTGAAGAGGTGAAGGCCGCGCTGGACGAGACCGGCCTGCCGATGCTCGGCATCAACACGGAACGGGGAAATCTTGCCGCAGGGGAGAATGGCTTGGCCGCAGTGCCGGGGCGCGAGCAGGAAGCAAGGGCCCTCATCGATCAGGCGGTTGCATACGCAAAGGCTATATCAGCGCGTAACATCCATGTCATGGCCGGCTTCGCCAATGGCGAGTCCGCGCATCAGAGCTTTATCGAAAACCTCGGCTACGCCTGCAAAGAAGCCGCCTCACATGACATCACCATCGTGATCGAACCGCTCAATCACCACGACGCGCCCGGCTACTTCCTGAACAATGCCGATCAGGCTGCGGATATCATTGCGGCGGTCGGCGCGACTAATCTGAAGCTGATGTTCGACTGCTACCACATTCAGATCATGCAGGGTGATATGACTCGCCGTCTGGAGCAGTTCATGCCGATCATCGGCCACATCCAGATCGCGGCTGTACCTTCGCGCGCGGAACCCGATGACGGGGAACTCGACTACCGTCATGTCATGCGAAGCATCCGTTCGCTCGGTTTTTCATCGCCGGTCGGCGCAGAGTATAGGCCGACCTCCACAACGGAAGCCGGCCTGGGCTGGATGACAAAAATAGCCTGAAGCTTTTCCAGACTTAGCTGTTAACGCTTGAGCGCGCCTACGCCCGAAAAACGGAAGGCCTCTTTCTCGAGGTTATCGATTTCTTCTGCGCTCATTTGATCGTGCGCGACTGTAATGCGGCCAAGGAACACAAGAGGTAACTCCTCAGCGCGGCCTTCCAGATCGGCCCTGATCGCTTCAGCCGTCGCGGCCCCGACATCGTCGCCCATGCGCATTGGCGTTGCATCAAGCTCGCCCCGCCGGATAGCGTCCAATTCGAGACCTGTGCCGCCCCATCCTGTCGAGAAGATTTCCTTCTCTTTTCCGGCAGCGACCTGAGCCTCGACCGAGCCCATGGCCATGGCTGTGTTCGCGTTATGGATCACAGTCGCTTCGGGATAAGCCTGGATCATGAGATTGGTTCCATCGAAACCACCCTCGCGTCGATACTCGCCGTAGTGCTCATAGGCAACAGTCCAGTTGCCCTTCTCTGTCACGCAGTCCTTGAAATCTCCCGACCGCTGATTGTCCGTGACACCGGGGATACCCCGGTTCATAGCCAGGGTCACGTCCTTGCCCAAACGGTCCAGCATGTAGCTGCAGATTTTTTGTGCGCCGTACGCGGACGAAAAATCAAACCAGGCTGCCGGTTGGGTTTTGAAATGCTTCAGCGGCGTATGGAAAGCCCATACATAGGTCACGAAATCTTCGTTACCGGCCAGCTTTTCGATGTTATCGGCCTGAGTTGCCAGTTCCGAGGGGCCGAAGATTACGTAGTCGTAGAGATCCGCGTCCTGTTCGACCTGTGTGGCGTAGGTCGCCTGCAGCGAATGTTCGATCTGACGAGACGCGAACTCTGTCGTCTCGTACTTGATACCCAGCTGGTCAAGCCGCTTGGTCAAGGCGAGATAGTTACGGGCCCAGAAATCGGAGACATCCGCCGAAGGGTAGATCAGCGCGATCTGAAGCGGTTTTTCAAGCGTACCCGTATACTTAACGGCTTCCCCGCCGGTCGCGGCCTGCAGGGCTTCTAGTTTCCCCGGAGCATTGACCTGTTCTGGCAGCCAATGATCGCGATCGGCATCGCCCGGCAACGCCTTCAGTGGAAGATCCTGGGCTGCAACCGCGCCCGCAATCATGGCCGAAGCCGCCCAGACGAGACTGCTTGCGCCAAGAACGCTGTACGATGTTCTGTTTTTCATTTTTCTTCCTCCCAGACTTGGTGAAACTCATTTCAATTGTTTTTTCAGCCACTGGCCACTGACCCTGTGGAAAGCAGCGACCCCAACACATAAAGCCCCGCAATACCGAGAACGATGATACCCCCCAACTTCGCCAGTTTGATATTGTCAGGCGTTGAGAAGCTGCGCAGCAATCCCCTCGCGCCATCCCGGTCTTTCTTCTGCAGCCAAGTATAGAAGGCCACAGAGAGAATGATCACCACGCCCGATGCCACGGATTGCCAGAAGAATTCGATGCGCAGTGTGACAAGGGCATTGATCATCATGGAGAGCAGGAGAACGCCCGCGAAAGACCCCAGCATGTAGGCCCGCCCGCCGAAGAGCGAGGTTCCGCCGACAACCACTGCCGCGATGACATGCAGATTGAAGTAAGGCGCCGATGTCGCCTGCACAGCGTTGAGTTTACCCATCAGCATCACACCCGCGAGCCCAGCCATCGCACCCATCAGAATGTAGGCGTAGACCTTGTAACGGCCCACGGCGATGCCGGTCATCTCGGCAGCTTCGGGATTCGAGCCGATGGCGATGGAGTAACGTCCGAACCAACTTCGGCGCAGCAGAAACGCGCCTATTACAAGTGTCGCGATGCCGATCAGCACGGGGATCGGGAGAAAACCGGGCAAACGGCCACGGCCTATTTCGGTAATCAGATCCGGAAAGCGCGCCAGCACCAAACCCTTGGCCAGTACCAGGGCAAAGCCCCGATAGACCAGATCCATGGCCAACGTGCCGATCAGGTCCGGCACGCGGAACTTGGTGATCACCAGGCCGTTGATCAGGCCGAAAAGACTTCCGATGGCGAGTCCGAGCAAGACGGCCACCCAGGCGGGGAAACCGTATTCCTTGATCGCAAAGGCCACGAGGATACCGGTGAGCGCGGCAACCGAACCGATTGAGAGATCGATGCCACGCTGGGTGATGACAAAAGTCATCGCCATGGCCATCGGCATGTAAAGTGCGGCTTCAAGCAGGATGATGTTCAGATTGGAGAGGCGGAAATAGCGGGTTGGCTCGACGATCCCCATGAATGCAAGGATCATGAGGATCATCACCATCGGACCTAGGATCGCCAGATAGGGGTCGATCCTTTCCTGCAGGCCTTTCGACGCAGATGTGGACATAGCTATCTTTCTCCGGTTCAGGCGGCGTCTGCCGCGCCCACGATCAGTCCCAAGACTTCCTGGCGGGACGATTGCTTAGTGGTGACAACATCGACGCGCCGCCCACGGCGCATCACCTGAATGCGGTCGGAAATGGCAAAAACATCATCAAGTGAATGACTGATCAGAACGATCGCCAGGCCTTCCTGCCGAAGCACTTCTATCAGTTTCAGCGTACGGGCCGTCTCTTGCGGGCCAAGCGCGGCAGTTGGTTCGTCCATCACCAGAACACGCAGATCCGAATGATACACCGCGCGGGCAATCGCCACGGCCTGGCGCTGCCCGCCGGACAGACTCTCGGTCGGCACATCCATGCTTCTGAGCCGGACTCCCAGTCGTTCCATCAGCACGCGCTCAGCCTCCACCCGCATTTTGCCGTTATCGAGATACTTAACCCCGAGGAAAGACTTGGTAAGTTCCGAGCCAAGAAACATGTTGGCCGCCGGATCCAGGTGGTCGGCCAGTGCAAGCGTCTGGTACACTGCATCAATGCCCAGCGCGATGGCTTCGGAATGACTGTTCATGGAAAGCGGTTGACCGTCCATCTCGACCGAGCCCTCGGTGGGCTGATAGACACCGGTCAGGATCTTGATCAGGGTGGATTTTCCGGCACCGTTGTCACCGACGATGGCCAGAACTTCGCCGGGGCAAACATCAAGATCGACATCCTGAAGCGCCGTCACGCCACCGAAACGTTTGGTAATTCCCCGCATTGAAATGATCGGGTTTGCTGTTGGCACTCTCGTTCCTCCCGCCAGTCACAGTTTTATTTAACTGCTGCATGTCTACGCATGCAGGAGGGAGGATTTGCAGTCCGGAAACGCCTTGAGGTTATTCAGAAAGGACAAACGTTTACGGGATGTCATGTGCAGTTCGGCACAGACTGTAGATGCCTTCAACTCCTCCCAAAGCCCGGGCATCTCTCAACTTGAAGAGGATGGTACGTGAAGCTTGGCGGCAACATCAAGTTAAATTGTTATCGATAACATTTTTAGTCAATTTAATCGTAGCTGACTCCATCGGAACATTCCGATCAGGCTCTCTCGTGAAACCACCCAAGCGTGAAGTCCTTATAGGCCTCGGCCGCAGGTGAGAGAGGAAAGCGCCGCGACCAGGCCAGAAGGATCCGGTGGGTCGGTTCGACATTGGTGATCGGGACAGAGACCAGAGGAGACCCATCGTAACTAACCTGCGAAGCAGGACGACTGTGAACCACCGAAACGCCATAACCATTGGCGACCAGTCCCCGCAGTGTCTCGAAGGAGTCCGCTGTTCGCGCGACTTCCGGGTTCAATCCACGACGGTGAAAGAGGTCGAGCAGGTAGCGACGGCTCTGACGGTCACTGGCCAGGACAAGCGGCTCACCGGCCAGGCTCTCCAAACTCAGTTTCTTACGCCCGGCCCAACGATGATCACCGGGAAGGAGGACATAGGGCGCCAGTGACGTCAGGGTGACCTGTTCGACCTCCTCTGGCAGACCGATATCGTAGTCGAGCATCAGATCGATACTGCCTTCTCCGAGCAGCCGCGGAAGTTCATCGAATCCTGCCTCTTTGAACTTAACGCTGATATGCGGAAAACGCACTTCAAAGGCTTTGTTGAGAGCAGGCAGGTAATGAGGCGCCAGCTCAGCAAAACATCCAAGGGAGACTTCTCCCACGGCGACATCGCGATCCTGCCCAAAAAGCTCGAGCTCGGCAGCCTGGTTCAGCAAACGGCGGACTTGGACGATCAAGGTCCTGCCAAAGGGTGTGAGGCCAACGCCCCTCCCCTTCCGGCGAACGAATATCTGTTGTGCGTAGTGCCGCTCAAGCTGGGCGATGGCCGCTGAGATCGCAGGCTGCGAAATGTTCAGCGCCGTGGCGGCGTCTGTCACGCTTTCATGATCGGCGGCGGCAACAAGATAGGTCAGGGACCGTAGTGTCAGCACATCAGTTTTTCTGATTTAATTTATTCGATAATACTATTTTATCTGAACTACAGGCTCATGCACAACAGCTTGCGTGACATGTCAAAAATAGTCGTCGCCGGACAACAACCAGGGAACGATCGGTGGTAATTCCCGTTGGTCAGGCCGGTGCAGCGACAGCAGGGAGAACGAACATGGCCAAATCATACGATGCAATCATCATCGGCGCGGGCGTTATCGGCGCCTGTACGGCGTTCGAGATGGCGAAGAAGGGACTGAAAACCCTGAACGTCGATAAGAATGCCATGGCGGGCTACGGCTCGACCTCGGGTTCCTGTGCCATCATCCGCACCTACTACTCCGTCTTCGACACCTGCGCCCTCGCCTACGAGGGCTGGTACTACTGGAAAGACTGGGCCCGGTATCTGGGCAGCGAAGATCCGCGCGGGATGATCAAATACCACGACACCGGCTGTCTGGTGGTCAAGACCGATCACAACAAGGGTCTCTCCAAAATCTGCGAGATCATGGACCGTATCGGCTGCCCGTACGAAGACCTGACGCCCCAGGAGATCAAGGCCAAACTGCCGATCATGGACACCCAGCTCTTCGGTCCGGCAAAACGCCCCGACGAGCCGGGTTTCTGTGAGCCCACGGGCGACAGCGTTCCCGGCGGCGTTTTCTTTCCGCGCGGCGGCTATGTCAGCGACCCGGCGCTCTCCGCACAGAACGCGGAACACGCCGCCAAGACACAGGGAGCTGAGTTCCTTTACGGCGCGGAGGTTACGGAAATCCGCCAGGCCGACGGCCGGACCTCCGGCATCACACTCAAGGACGGAACGCAGATCGACGCCCCGGTGGTGGTTAATGTGGCAGGTCCGCATTCCAGCAAGATCAATCAGATGGCAGGCGTTTTCGAAGCCATGAAGATGAAGACCCGGGCCCTGCGTCACGAGGTCGCCCATGTGCCCTCACCGGAAGGTTTCGATTTCGAGGCTGACGGCTATGTCTACTCGGACAGCGACATCGCCACCTACTGCCGCCCGGAACTGGGCAATCACATCCTGATCGGATCGGAAGATCCCGAATGCGACACCCGCGAGTGGGTTGATCCGGATGACTTCAACCGGGACTTCACAGACCAGTGGCAGGTACAGGCCATGCGCATGGCCCAGCGCTTCCCGGAGATGGGCATTCCCTCAAAGATGAAGGGCGTGGTCGAACTCTACGACGTGACGGACGACTGGATTCCGATCTACGACAAGACCGACCTGCCGGGCTTCTATGTCGCTATCGGGACCAGCGGCAATCAGTTCAAGAACGCACCGGTAGCAGGCAAGATGATGGCAACCCTGATCGAAGCCTGCGAGAACGGCGCCGATCACGATAAAGACCCGGTCCAGTTCCATCTTGAGAACATCGATCAAACGGTCTCGATCGGCTTCTATTCGCGCAATCGGGAAATCAATCAGGACTCCAGCTTCTCGGTCCTGGGTTAAGCAGTATATGAGCACGATCGTACTTGATCACGCCGATCAAGAACGTGAATCGTCCTCACACCATATGAAGTAGAGGCTGGTTCGCGTTTATCTTTAGTTCAAAGAAAAGCGATCAGACTCTCTGGGAGACAGGGTGATGAAAAGTCATACCCGGGTAGCCGTGATCGGCGGCGGTGTTGTCGGATGCAGCGTCCTATACCATCTCACCAAGCTCGGCTGGACCGACGTGATGCTGATCGAGCGGTCGGAGTTGACTTCCGGTTCGACCTGGCACGCGGCGGGTGGTTTTCACACCCTCAATGCCGACACCAACATGGCCGCGCTGCAGGGCTATACGATCGAACTCTACAAGGACCTTGAGAAGCTCTCCGAGCAATCCTGCGGCCTTCATCACGTCGGCGGTTTGACTCTCGCAACCACGCCCGACCGGATGGATTTTCTGAAGGCTGAGCGCGCCAAGCACCGTTACATGGGTCTGGACACTGAGATTGTCGGTCCAGAAGAGATCCGCAAACTCTCCCCCATCACCAACACTGACGGTGTGCTCGGTGCGCTTTACGATCCGCTGGATGGACATCTCGACCCCTCGGGAACCACCCACGCCTACGCAAAGGCCGCCCGCAACGCCGGCGCGGAAATCGTCCTGCGCAATCCCGTGCTCGAGACCAATCCACGTCCCGACGGCTCCTGGGAAATTGTCACCGAACAGGGCACGGTCATCGCCGAGCACATCGTCAACGCCGCTGGTCTCTGGGCCCGCGAAGTCGGTGCGCTCGCTGGAATTTACCTGCCGCTTCACCCCATGGAGCATCAGTATCTGGTCACCGAAGAAACGCCCGACGTTTATGAGCGTGACAGTGAACTCCCTCATGTGATGGACCCTGAGGGAGAGAGCTATCTGCGTCAGGAAGGCCGGGGTCTGGTCATTGGCTTCTACGAACAAAGCTGCGACCCCTGGGCGGTCGAAGGCACGCCGCTCGATTTCGGTCACGAACTCCTGCCGGACAAACTGGACCGGATCGGCGACTCTCTGGAACTTGCCTTCCGACGCTATCCGGTTTTGGAACGCGCGGGCATCAAGACCATCATCAATGGTCCTTTCACCTTCGCCCCTGACGGCAACCCTCTGGTCGGTCCGGTCCCGGGCTTGCGGAACTACTGGTCGGCCTGCGCGGTTATGGCCGGTTTCAGTCAAGGTGGCGGCGTTGGTCTCACGCTTGCCGAGTGGATGGTCGAAGGCGAGCCCTCACGAGATGTCTTTGCCATGGACGTCGCACGCTTTGGCGACTGGATCTCGCCCGGTTACACACGCACCAAGGTGCGCGAGAACTATCAGCGGCGTTTTTCGGTGGGTTATCCCAACGAAGAGCTGCCCGCTGCCCGGCCCTATCAGACCACCCCGGCCTACGGGATCTGGAAAGAACAGCGCGCGGTCTTCGGCACCGCCTACGGCATGGAAGCGGTCAACTATTTCGCGCCGGAAAGCGAGCCCCTCTTTGAAACGCCTTCCTTCCGCCGTTCCAACGCCTTCGAAGCAACGGCCCAGGAATGCAAAGCAGTGCGTGAAGCCGTCGGTATCAACGAAATTCACAATTTCGGAAAATACCTGGTCACCGGCCCCGGTGCCGAAGCCTGGCTCGACCGGATCATGGCTGGACGCATTCCGAAGGTCGGTCGCCTTTCCCTGACCCCGATGCTCAGCCCAAGAGGTAAGTTGATTGGCGATTTCACCATCTCGCGCCTGGCCAAAGAGACCTTCCAGCTGACCGCCTCCTTCGGCGCGCAGGCATATCACCTGCGATGGTTCTGGCAGCACCTGCCCGATAGCGGGGTCTCGATTGAAAACATCACGACAAAGCGCATTGGTTTTCAGATCGCCGGGCCAAACGCCCGGACACTGCTAAGCCGCGTGGCAATGGCAGATGTTTCCAACGAAGCCTTCTCCTTCATGGCGATCCGCGAAATGGACATCGGCCTCTGCCGGGCCCTTGTCCAACGGGTCTCCTACACCGGTGATCTTGGGTACGAGATCTATGTCGCTGCCGAAGACCAGGTCGCCCTCTATGAAACCTTGGCAGAGGCCGGAGCAGATCTGGGGCTTCGCCCCTTCGGGATGCGGGCGATGATGAGCTTGCGCCTGGAAAAGGCCTTCGGGTCCTGGATGCGTGAGTTCAAACCGGATTACACCCCTGCCGAAACCGGCATGGACCGCTTTGTCTCCTACAACAAGCCCGCCGATTTCATCGGCAAGGCCGCTGCTCTGGCGGAAAAAGCCGAAGGTCCGAAGCGCAAGCTCTGCAGTTTCATCGTCGAGGCCGAAGATGCCGACACCTGGGGGGATGAGCCGATCTGGCACGATGGCAACGTGGTTGGCTTTGTAACTTCGGGTGGTTACGCACACCATGCGCAGAAGTCGGTTGCTCTCGGCTTTCTGCCGGTCGAGTTGATCACGCAGGGCCGCGAGGTCGAGATTGAAATCCTTGGCAAACACTGCAAAGCACAAATGATCACGGAAACACTCTTCGATCCGAAAGCCGAGCGTATGCGGGGATAAAATCAAGAGCTTCAGGCGCGAAGTCGAATTGTATCGGCTCAATGTCTTCGTTTACAGTCTCACTCCATTATGTCAGCATTGCTGTCCTTAATGGAGTGAGCACATGCCGGTCGATACCTTTCTCGCGCTGCTGACCTTCGCCTTCGTGTCTTCGATCACGCCGGGCCCGAACAATGTCATGCTGCTTGCCTCCGGGGTGAACTTCGGCTTCTGGCGCACCGTACCGCATATGTTTGGCATCGCGGCCGGCTTCGGGTCACTTTTGCTGTGTGTCGGCTTCGGTCTCGGCACCCTGCTCGTCAGTTTTCCAGCACTTGGTATTGCCCTCAAGATGCTGGGTGGCAGTTATCTGCTCTACCTCGCCTGGCGTATCGCGATGTCCAGGTCCATGGGCCAGGCCGAAACCGATACTGGTTCAACCCCAATGACCTTTTCGGCGGCGACGGCTTTTCAATGGGTTAATCCGAAGGCCTGGATGATGTCCGTGACGGCCATGTCGGTCTATAGCAATCCGGAAGCGCCCTACCTATCGGTTTTTCTGGTCGCAGCGGCTTTCGTTGTGGTGAATTTTCCCAGTGTCTCGACCTGGGTAGGCTTCGGCACGGTGTTGCGTTCGTTTCTCGCCGACCCGGTCCGGCTGAAATGGTTCAACATCACAATGGGAACGCTACTGGCACTCACCATCATTCCGATGCTGAGCTGACTGGGCTGGAACCACGGTCCTAAGACAGCCGGTATGCTGCAGTTTCGGTGGATTACTCGAAATCAGAACCCTCGTTTGCGCCCATGACGAAGCGGGCATGTTCCTGAAGCTTGCGGGTCACGGTCAGGGCGGCTTCTAAAGCCTGACGTCCCTCAAACCCGCCGACCAGGGGCGGACGGTTTTCGCGAATGCAGGCGATGAAACTCTCGATTTCCTGTTCAAGCGCATCCACCTCTTCGTAGCGGTGTTCGGCAATGTCCACGCCTGGAAAGATATTTCCCTGATCCGAGCGTTTTACGACGTTGAGAGACTGTTCGTCGAAATTCACGCTGAGATAGTTATTGGACTGGAAAATCCGCATCCGACGTTCCGTCTTGAAGCTGATCCGGCTGGCCGTGATAGTCGCGATACAACCGTTGGCGAACTTAATGCGGGCGTTGCAGATATCCTCGCTCTCGGTAAACACCGGAGCGCCCGCGGCGTCGATGTCGGTGATCGGTGAATCCACTAGTGAGAGGATCAGATCGATATCGTGGATCATAAGATCCAGGATCACGTTTACGTCTGTGCCCCGGCCCTGGAACGGTGTAATGCGCAGGGAATCGATATAGAGCGGCCGGGTCGCATGACTGCGCAAGGCCGCGGCGACCCCGGAAAAACGCACGAGATGGCCAACCTGCAGAATACGGTCGTGCTTTTTGGCCAAGTCGATCAATGCGTCCGCCGCTTCAAGCGTATCGGCGATCGGCTTTTCGATTAAAACATGCAAACCGTTGGAAAGGCAGTCGCTTGCCGCCGCATGGTGACTGTGGGTTGGCACCGCGACGCATACAGCCTCAACTCTGCCGAAGAGCTCGCGATAATCGCTCACTGCCTCAGCCCCTAGGGAATCACCGACTTCCTTGGCGCGCGCTGTGTCGATATCGACAACAGCAACAAGCTCAGCATGCTGCGACGCTGCAATCTTCTGCGCATGAAACTTGCCGAAGTGACCTGCCCCGATCACCGCCATCGGCAGCTTGCCAGCCATATGTAAACCTCCTAGAGCACGAGCGTCCCTGACCAAAGCCGTCAAGAACGTGATCCGTCCCCCGAATATCTGATAAAGAGTCTGGTTCTCACTTTTCTTCAAATCAAAGAAAAACGACCAAACTCCCGGCCGGCTGCGTATGACCGGCAGCCGCAAAATCTCTTCGCGAAGTCCTAAAGAGGGGACTGCCGCAGCACAAGCATTCTTTGCGCATAAACACTTCTTGTCCAAGTGTTAAGTAAGGGCGATTTCAAGCCGAAGAACAGATATGCCACAACAATCGTGGATTTCTGACTTTCTCAACCTCATTCAGCTAAAAAACCGCACAAATATTGATCATTTCCAACCAACAGCTTCAGTAAGTACCAAAACAATCAGCCGGAATTTCGCACCTGGTCATCAACCGGTCAGAAACAGTGATATACGGTGTCGCCCAGAAGATTAAAGCCCTATCATCGGTGCGGGCGTTTTCAGGGGTGCTCCGGAAAAATAAGCGGCCAGATTCTCCACAACGAGTTGCCCCATCGCCATACGGGTCTCGGTGGTGGCGCTGGCAATGTGGGGCGTCAGGATTACGTTGTTCATGTCATACAAATCTCCCGGCACTCTTGGCTCATCAGCAAAGACATCCAGGGCTGCGCCCCCCAGATGACCGGCCTGCAGGGCGGCAACTAAATCCGGTTCGTGCACCACCGACCCGCGGGCGATGTTAACCAGCAATCCACTCGAACCGAGTGCGGCAAGAACCCCTGCGTTGACAAGGTTCTCCGTTGCGGCACCACCGGCACAACAGATCACCAGAACATCACTCTCTTGGGCCATTTCGACAAGATCGCCGCGATAATCCGCCGTCACCCCCTCGATAGCCTCAGGTTCGTGATAAAGCGGTCTAACGTCGAAAACCGAAAGAAGTCGGGAGATTTCCCGGCCAATGCGACCAAATCCCAAAAACCCCACCACCTTGCCGCGGATGCTCCAGCCCAGCGCGAGCTTCTCACCCTCCGCCCAGGTACCGTCCCGAACAAACCGATCCCCTTCGACCAATCGGCGGCTCGCCGCGAGGATCAGCGCCACGGCCATATCCGCCACGCCTTCAGTGAGAACGCCCGGCGTATAGCCGACCGCAATCCCACGAGCCTTGGCAGCCTGAAGATCCACGGCGTCCAGACCGACCCCGTTGATAGAGATCATCTCCAGGGCCGGCAGCGCATCCATCAGGGCCGCGTCAGCCCCAATACTGCCTGTCGTCACCAGGCCGCGCGCAGAAGACGCGGCGTCCAGCGCTGCCTCTCGATCTTCCGTCTCCCAGAGGCGATGAAGTTCGTAGGCCTCCTCCAGGGCATCCATGACCGCGGGCGGCCCCAAACGCGAGAGAACAACGACTTCAGGCTTCATAGGAGGCTCCTGCGCAGTTTGGCTTGGTCTCCGAGTTTAGCCGACATCCGCCTTGAAACCAGCCGCCTCAATTCCAGCGACGGCACAGATTTCATCATTGTCGGAGCTATCGCCCGTCACACCCACCGCGCCGACAGGTTTACCCGTCTCGTCGCGGATCAGGACGCCGCCTGGAACCGGCACCAGGTTGCCATCAGCAAGGCCATTCAGTGCATCAACGAAATAGGGTTGCTCTTGCGCGCGTTTGAAAAGCGTGCGTGTTCCCGCGCCAACGGCCAACGATCCGTTTGCTTTGCCCTGCGCGATTTTCGCCCGCAGCGTCGAAGTTCCGTCCTCTCTCTCCAAGGCCTTCAACTGTCCACCGGCATCCAGAATGGCGACGGTCAGTGGATTGAGGTTCATCTCACGGCCCTTGGCGAGCGCGGTGCTGATAATGAGGCGCGCATTCTCGAGTGTCAGATCGGTCATCGGAATTCCTGTGTTGAAGTCAGATAAGAGTAAGGGTCGGCAGGCTGGCTTTCATCGCCCTGCAGAAGATCAAATAACCTACGGCCTGTCACCTGCAATGACTGCGCCATCAGCAACAAAAGACTGAATCTGGTCCTCGGTAAAACCGGCTTGCGCGAGAACCTCTCGCGTATGCTGACCAAACAGCGGTGCGGAACGTTTGACGCCTCCGGGTGAGCCATGAAACTTGACTGGGGCACCGATGGTTTTGACAATCCCCGCAACCGGATGCTCGGTCTCAACCACCATCTCCCGCGCCAGTGCCTGGGGGTCCTGGTGCATTTCGCCAATAGACAGCACCGGTCCGGCCGGGACACCCGCCGCCTCCAGGGCTTCAATCCAAGCGTCGGTCGTGCGATGACGAAAGTAGCCGTTCAACACGGCTTCCAGCTCCAGGCGATTGGTCATACGCGCCTGATTGCTCTCAAAGCGCGGATCTTCTTGCAGCTCGTCCGCATCAAGCACGCCGAGGGTCCGCACCCAGTTGGTCTGATTTGCAGCCCCAAGATTCACCCAGCCGTCCTGCGTTTGAAAAGCCTGATAGGGCGCATTCAAGGGATGCGCAGACCCCATAGGCCCCGGCGACTCGTCCGTTGCGAAAGCGATCGCGGACTGCCAGTAGGTTTGCGTAATCGCGGCCTCGAACAGCGAAGTGTCGACCCTCTGTCCCTCGCCGGTCTTAAGCTTATGAGCGTACGCCGAGGCGCAGCCCATGGCCGCCAGAATACCCGCGGTAATATCGGATACCGGTGCACCAACCTTCACCGGTGGACGGCCAGGCCCTTCACCGGTGATCGACATCAGCCCCGACATACCTTGCGCAATAAGATCGAAGCCCCCACGATCAGCATAAGGTCCGGTGCGTCCGAAGCCTGAGATCTCGCAGTAAATCAGTCCCGGGTTCACCGCGCGCAGAGTTTCATAACCCAGACCGAGTTTTTGCATGGTGTCGCGACGGTAATTTTCGATTACGCAATCAGCGTCTTTCAGCAAACGCAGAAGAACGTCCCGCCCGGTTTTGGATTTCAGATCGATGGCAATGCCACGTTTGTTCCGGTTCATCATCATGAAGGCCGCGGACTCGCCCTCAATGTCGGGCGGCAAAAACCTGCGCGAGTCATCGCCGCCCTTGGCCTTCTCAACCTTGATAACATCGGCGCCCATATCGGCCAGCATGAGACCGCAAACCGGACCGGCCATGATATGCGCCAGCTCGATGACTTTCATTCCAGCAAGGGGACCGGATGGAGGAGCGATTGGTTTCTCAGACATCGCTCACCGCCCCTTCCAGTCGGGCTTGCGCTTCGCCAGGAAAGCCTCCAACCCTTCTTTGAAGTCCTCGCTGGTGTAGCAGAGCGTCACCAAGTCATGATCGTCCAGATCCGCCTGCTTCGACCGCAACCGTCGCAAGCCTTCCTTGGTCGCCTGCAGAGTCAGAGGTGCGAAACCGGCTATGAGATCAGCCATTTCTCGAGCGCGCGCCATCACTGCCTCACGGTCTTCCAGAACCTCTGAAATCAAACCAATCGAATGGGCTTCCTCGGCGGCAACAAGCCGCGCTGTAAAGATGATCTCACGGGTACGTCCCGCGCCGATCAGGGCGACAAGTCGCGAGAGGTTTTCGACCGAGAGGCAGTTCCCGAGCGTGCGCGCAATGGGAAAGCCAAAACGAAAGTCGGTGGCAGCAATCCGAAGATCACAGGCAGCGGCGATCCCTGCGCCGCCACCGGTGCAGGCGCCATGAATAGCGGCGATGGTCGGCACGCTGCAACGCTCCACCGCACCCAACACCTCGTCCATCTGCTTCTCATAATCCAGCGCATCCTGCGCAGAGGAGAAATTCCGGAACTGTGCGATGTCGGTGCCTGCTGCAAAGGCTTTATCCCCGGCGCCACAGACGATGATCGCCTTCAGGCTGTCAGCCTTCGGGGCATCGCGGCAGATCGCGGCAAGGCGGCTGTACATGCCGAAGGTCAGAGCATTGCGCGCCTGGGGTCGATTGAAGGTGACGACACCAACCCCTTCGTTCACTTCGTAAAGGATCTCTTCCATCACGACACTCCGTTATCTGTAGAAGTACTCGGTTATCTGTAGAAGTACTCGACCAGGAACAAAGGTACCTGCGGAACATAGGTACAGAGAATCAAAACCGCGAGCAGGACACCGACAAAAGGCAGGTTGGCACGGCTGACATCCCAGATGTTCGCCTTGGCAATGGAACAGGCCGTAATCAGAACAGATGCAACAGGCGGGGTCTGTTGACCGATTGCCAGATTGAGCGTCACCACAAGACCGAAGTGGACCGGATCGATCCCTGCCTGCTGGATCAGCGGCACAACAATCGGCACCACCAGAATGATCGCCGCAGCCGAATGCAGGAAGAAGCCGATGATCAGAAAAAAGACGTTCAGGATCGCCAGAATGACAAACTTGTTGTCGGTGAAGTCGATGATCGACTGCGCAATTTCCTGCGGGATCTGGGCGCGAGTCAGGAACCCGCCCATCAGAACCGATGCCGCCACGAGAAGCATCACGACGGCGGTCTGCATACCGCCTTCCAGCATCGCAATTCTGAGACGCCCAAGGTCGACTTCCCGGTACCAGAGGCCGATCAGGATCGAGACGATCACAGCCAGTCCGGCCGCCTCGGTGGCAGTGACATAGCCGCCGAAGATTCCACCAAGGATGATCACCGGCAGAGTGAAGGTCGGCAGCGCATCAATGAAGGTCTTGCGCACCTGCCGCATATTGAAGGCTTCTTCGATCGGCAGGTTGTACTTTCGCGCCGAAGCGTAAGCCACTCCCATCAAGCCCGCCGCTCCCAGCAAGCCGGGGACCACACCTGCCACGAAAAGCTGTTCGACCGATGTTTCAGCCGAGACCGCGTACAGAATCATGGGAATAGACGGCGGAATAATGATGGCCAGCGACGCCGAAGATGACGTCACCGCAGCGGCAAAAGATTTCTTGTAACCCCGTTTTTTCATCTCTGGGATCAGGATCGAGCCAAGCGCGGCTACGTCCGCCACCGCCGAGCCGGAGATTTCCGCGAAGAAGAGTGACACACCGATGCTGACCATCGAGAGGCCGCCCCGCACGAAACCGATCAGCGCACTCACAAAGGCAATCAGGCGCTGTGAAATACCCGAAGCATTCATGATCGCGCCGGCCAATACAAACATGGGAATCGCGATCAGCGAGAACTTGGTCGAACCGTCGTACATGTCGAGGGCGACGGTGACCAGACTGCCTGTTCCCTCGGTTGCGACCAGTCCGATAACCCCGGAAATCGCCAGAGCAACCGCAATCGGCACATTCAGGCAAATCATGGCGACGAGCGCCACAAACATAAGAAACACGATCATGATCTGGCATCCTCCTCGGCGTCATCGACCTCTATCTCGGGATGCTCCGTGGAACGCCCGCTCATCACGGCCTTAAAGTAATCCGGCGCGCTCAGAACTTCGGCCAGAATGAAGAGAACCGCTCCGATGGGTATGACCGACTGTGTTAGCTGAATGGGTACCCAGGTCAGGCTGACGAGCGTTTCGCCCTCCAACACTTCGAGAACTTCCAGCCCCGCCCAGGCCATCAGGAGAAAGAAGCCGATCACCAGCACCTCGGCGATCAGAAGCGCCGCCATCCGCATACCCGAGGGCACCGCCAAAATCACGCTATCGAAGCCAATGTGCTGGCGCCTTAACGCTGCCAACGCGGCACCGTAATAGGTGATCCAGGCAAGATTGATCGAGGCGACCTCGTCATACCAGGAAAGCGACGCGTCAAACTTACGAAAGATGACGGCGACCACGACGATGACCGTCAGACTGATCATCAAGAATATCAAAATCCATTGCAGGACAAGGTCCAGCCTGCGCGAAATCCCGGAAAGCAAAGGCCTTCCCCCTGTCTGGTTCTTTTTTTGTAGTTTGCGCGACCGCGTTCGCGGCGTCGGAACAGAAAACCGGTGCCGCAAAGTCGCTCAACGGCACCGGTTTGTTTTCTAGAGCAAGACTAGTTCGCCAAATCCAAAACCGTCTTGACCAGCGCAGCGCCGCCATCGACAGAGGTCGAGAACTCGTCATAAATAGGCTTTGAGGCCTCGACGAAAGCCGCCTTGTCGGCATCATTGACTGCAATGCCGCCATCTTTGAGCTTTGTGAGAAGATCCGTCTCAAGCATGGCTGCCGTCGCATAGACGTAGGCCTGCGTTTCCTGCGCTGCGGCGGTCAATGCGTCCTGCACATCCTGCGGCAACTTCGCGAAGTGCTTTTCGGAAGTCAGAACATAAGCTGGCGTGTATACGTGCCCGGTGATCGAGAGATACTTCTGCACTTCCTGGAACTTTGCACTCCAGATCTGCGCATATGGATTTTCCTGGCCGTCGATGACGCCGGTCTGCAAGGCGGTGAAGACCTCCGAGAAAGACATCGGGGTCGGGTTCGCACCATAAAGCTTGAACATCTTAACGCGCCAAGCACCCTTTGGCGTCCGCAGTTTCACGCCAGCAAGATCGGCGGGCACATTTACAGGACGGGTGTTATTGGTGATGTGACGGAAACCATTCTCCCAAAGGGCCAGAATCTTGTAGCCTTTGGCGTTGGCAGCAGGCTGCAGGATGCTGTCCAGTATGGCGCCTTCGACCCGCTTCATGTGACCGCGATCCTTAATAATGTAGGGCATCTCGAAGACACCGAACTCATCGGATACGGACGACATGACGGAAGAGGGCAGCGAGAAGTGAACCTGACCGAGTTTCAGCTTCTGGAGGAGTTCCTTGTCCTTACCAAGCTGACTTGCGCCAAACACCACGACCTCGGCTTTGTCACCCAGCTTCTCATTGGCAACGCGGGCAAATTCTTCGGCGGACTCCGCGAAGAGCGAGCCCGGCGCGCCCACATGGCCAAATTTCAATTGAAGTTTTTCTGCGTAAGCTGAACTCGAGAGGACAACCGCTACGGCGGTTGTCGCCAAAATCTTTAAAAGCTTCATCATTACCCTCCTATTGTGCCGCCTTGTTTAAATTGGCTCAGTTGGCGGGAGCGGCTCCGCACTTTTATCTCTTGTAACCTGTTATTCCGCAGCCTTTCGATCAGCATCGCTGCGCGCTTCAGACGCCAGATAAGCCAGCGCCGCCTGCACACCACCCTGTTCGGAAGGCACACCCGCCAGTTCCAAACCCATTTCAACCCCGGATAGTGTACCTGCGAGCATTAAATCGTTAAAGTCCCCAAGATGACCAATTCGGAAAACCCGCCCCGCCAACTTGCTCAAACCATTGCCGAGCGACATATTGAAGTTGTCGGAAACAACTTTTCTGAAGGCATCCGCGTCATGCCCCTCGGGTAAACGCACTGCTGTCAGAGAGCTTGAATAGTTTTTCGGTTCACTGCAGAGAATCTCCAGTCCCCACGCCCGCACTGCGCGACGTGTCGCTTCCGCGTGGCGGTCGTGTCGGGCAAAGACGTTGTCCAAACCCTCCTCGTGCAGCATGTCAATTGCCTCGGCCAGACCGTAGAGCAGATTGGTCGCCGGCGTGTAAGGAAAGAACCCCGTTGCATTCGGTCCCGCCATGTCTTCCCAGGACCAAAAGGCCTTCATGGAAGTACAATTTTTGGCTGCAGCCAAGGCCTTTTCACTTACGGCATTGAAGGACAGACCCGGTGGCAGCATCAGCCCCTTTTGCGAGCCACCAACGGTAACATCCACGCCCCACTCGTCCTGTCGGAAATCTATAGAGGCCAAAGACGAAATGGTGTCGACCATCAGAAGCGCCGGATGTCCGGCGGCGTCAATTGCCTTGCGCACCTCGTCAATGCGGGTTGTCGCGCCCGTCGAGGTCTCGTTGTGCACGACGCAGACAGCTTTGATTTCCTGCGCCGTGTCATCGCGCAGTCTGTTTTCGATAGCATTCGCATCGGCGCCGCTGCGCCAGTCGCCTTGCAGAAACTCGGGCTGCAGGCCGATCTTGATCGCCATCGATTTCCAAAGAGTCGAGAAATGCCCGGTCTCATACATCAACACGTGATCGCCGGGGTTCAGCGTATTGACCAACGCCGCCTCCCAGGCACCCGTGCCTGATGCGGGATAGATGAAAACCGGCCCAGAGCATTTAAAGATCGTCTTCATGCCGCTTAGAACGCGCAGTCCGAGTTCGCCAAATGCAGGACCGCGATGATCCATCGTCGGCATATCCATCGCGCGGAGCACCCGGTCCGGCACATTTGTCGGGCCCGGGATCTGCAAGAAATGTCGACCTTGCCTACGCATCGAGTCTTCTCCTCCACGCTCCGCTCAGCTTGCGCAAGTCTTCACGGATTTCACCGTTCCGGCAAGCACGCCTAGAGCTCTATTATAATGTACCAACCCGGCGGATCGCAGCTTGCCGGGTTGATTGAATGTTGCAATAATGAATTATGAATTCACTTTTCAAGTCAAGTTGATTATGCGTAATCAGCAAATTAAGCCCCGAAGAATTGCCGGAAACCTGTCATGACGAACAGCATGACACAGGCTTTGAAACTTGAATCCAGTCTTCAGAAAAGACTTACTTCGGAGATTCAAGGCACCACTCTTTTCGACTCTTTTTCCCTGGGGCGCTATGCAACCGACGCCTCGGTTTACCAGATGATGCCGCTTGGTGTTGTCGTTCCGGAAACCCTGGAAGACGTCCGGAAAAGCCTGTCAATTGCCCGGGATGCAGGTATTCCGGTCCTACCGCGTGGCGGCGGAACCTCACAGTGTGGTCAAACCGTCAACCGTGCGCTTGTTATCGACACGTCAAAGCATCTGAACAAACTTCTCGAACTGGATGTCGAAAACCGCCGTTGCGTGGTCGAACCCGGCATCGTTCTGGATCATCTCAATGCCGCCCTAAAACCACATGGTCTCTGGTTTCCGGTCGATGTCTCCACTTCGAGTCGCGCAACGATCGGCGGCATGACAGGTAATAACTCCTGCGGCAGCCGCTCGATCCGCTACGGCACCATGCGTGATAATGTGGAATCTGTCGACGCGCTGCTGGCCGACGGCACGCCCTTGCATTTCGGTCCTGTCTCGCCGGATCTGGCTGCCACAAACAATACTTCGCCGGAACAAGACCTGTTCCGCGATCTGCTTGCGTTGGGGACACGCGAAGCCGAGGAGATTCGGCTGCGGTTTCCGGACGTCGCCCGCAGGGTCGGCGGATACAACATCGACGCACTCGTTCCGGCAAAAGGCGAGACAGGCGCAGGCAACAATTTAGCGCATCTGCTGGTCGGGTCGGAAGGAACCCTCGCCTACTCGACCCGAATTGAGCTGAAGCTGTCTCCCTTGCCGCGCACCAAGGTTCTGGGCGTCTGTCATTTCGCCAGTTTCTACGAGGCCATGGACGCAACGCAGCACCTTGTGTCGCTGGACCCGGCCTTTGTAGAACTTGTTGATCGCACCATGATCGATCTGGCGCGTGATGTCGCCATGTATCGACCAACCATCGAGCAGGTCGTACGCGGAAATCCGGAAGCCTTATTACTGGTCGAGTTCGCGGGCGATGATCAGGACGAAAATCTGCGGCGGTTGAAACAGCTTGGCGAACGCATCGGAGATCTGGGTTTTGCCTGGAACAAGGAAAGCAAGCACTGGGGCGGCGTGGTTGAAATCACAAACCCAGCCGAACAGTCCGCCCTGATGGAAGTGCGCAAAGCCGGCCTCAACATCATGATGTCGATGAAGTCCGAAGGAAAACCTATTTCCTTTGTCGAAGACTGCGCTGTGCGCCTGACCGACCTTGCAGAATACACCGACCGTCTGACGAACATTTTCGAAAAGCACGGAACACGCGGCACCTGGTACGCGCATGCGTCTGTCGGTTGTCTGCATGTCCGCCCGGTCCTCAACCTGAAACTCGATGAAGACCTGCGCAAGATGCGTGCGATTGCCGAAGAAGCCTTCGACATGGTCGCGGAATATAAAGGTTCGCATTCCGGCGAGCACGGCGATGGCATCGTGCGCTCTGAACACCACGAGCGCATGTTCGGCACCCGCATGATCCGTAGTTTCGAGGAGGTTAAAGATCGCTTCGATCCTGAAGGCCTGCTCAATCCGGGCAAGATCGTTCGCCCGCCCAAGATGGACGAACGCGATCTCTTGCGATACAGCGCGGACTACAGGGAAGCGGAGCATCGCAGCCTGCTCGACTGGAGCGTCTATCCAGGCGCCTCAGGTGGTTTTCAGGGCGCGGTTGAGATGTGCAACAACAACGGCGCCTGCCGTAAGCTCGACGCGGGCGTCATGTGCCCTTCCTATCGTGTGACCAGAGATGAGCGCGACTCCGTGCGCGGGCGGGCCAACAGCCTTCGCCTGGCGCTCTCAGGTCAGCTCGGACCCGATGCGTTCACCTCGGACGATATGGTCGAGACGCTGAAGCTATGCGTCGCCTGCAAAGGCTGTAAACGCGAGTGCCCGACCGGCGTTGACATGGCAAAAATGAAAACCGAGGTGCTCGCCGCGCGGATCGCAAAAAAGGGCCTCAGTCTGCATGACCGCCTGGTCGCGTATCTTCCCCGCTACGCGCCTCTGGCAGCCAAAGTCTCCTGGCTGCCGAATTTGCGTGACCGTATCCCCGGCCTGGCAAAACTCGGGGAACGACTCACCGGCTTTTCCGCAAAGCGCAAATTGCCCGAATGGCGCGACGACAGCTTCGCCGAAAATGATGAAGGATCGGCAAGCAACCTCACCGGAGAGTCAAAAGGACGCGAAGTCGTTCTGCTCGCCGACACCTTCAACCGCTATTTCGAACCTGGAAACCTGCGAGCCGCTCTCTCAGTGTTGAAAGCGGGCGGATACAGAGTGCTTTTTGCCGAGGCATCCGACAGCAAGCGACCGCTCTGCTGCGGCCGCACATTCCTCTCGGTCGGGCTGGTCGAGGAAGCGCAGACCGAGGCAAAACGGGTGATTAACGCCCTCCTGCCCTTCGCCAAGCGGGGTGTGCCGATTGTAGGGTTGGAGCCGAGCTGTCTGCTGACACTGCGCGACGAATACTCAGCGCTCTTTCCCGGCGATGAGGTGCGCAAAGAAGAGGTCGCAGATATCGCCGCGCAGTCGCTGCTTCTGGAAGAATTTCTGAATCGAGAGTCAGACGCCGGGCGTTTGAATCTCGACCTGAAGCCAGTGGCAGAAAAAGCGCTTCTGCACGGTCATTGCCATCAGAAAGCCTTTGGTGCCATGACCCCGGTGCGAAAGGTGCTGGAGCTCATCCCGGAGCTTGAGGTCGAAACCATCGAAAGCAGCTGCTGCGGGATGGCCGGCGCGTTCGGCTATGACGCAGAGACTTACGAGGCTTCAATCGAGATGGGCGAACTCGCTCTTCTCCCGAAAGTCCGGAGCGCCGCTGACAAGGATCTGATTGTCGCAGACGGCACCTCCTGCCGTCACCAGATCGCAGATGGAAGCGACCGAAAAGCGCAACATGTTGCGCAGATCTTGAAGTCGGCGTTACGTTAGCCATAATGCTTCTGTTGCTTTCCGCGACGGAAACCAGAAAATTGAAGGTCTGCAGCTTTGAAGAATATCTTCGAATGGTCTTCAGGGAACATTTAAAATGGCATCAATCGCCTTAAAACAACCTATCGTCCGGCAGTCCTTGCATGAGGAACTGGGCGGACGTCTTCGCGAAATGATCGTCGACGGTGATCTAGCGCCAGGCGTTAAGATTCCCGAGAAAGAACTTTGCGAGCGCTTTGGAGTTTCCCGCACGCCCTTGCGTGAAGCGCTCAAGGTTCTGGCGTCGGAAGGTCTTGTTACCCTGACGCCTAACCGCGGCGCCTCAGCAAGCCTAATTACCATCGAAGACCTTGAAGAAGTGTTTCCTGTCATGGGCGCCCTGGAAGCACTGGCGGGTGATTTGGCCTGCCAGAACATGACGGCACGCGAAATCGCGGCTGTGCGTTCGCTCCACAAACGGATGATGGATCACTACCACCAGGAAGAGCTGAAACCCTACTTCCAGCTTAATCAGAACATACACGAAGCGATTCTTGCCGGTTCACGCAACAACAGTCTTATCACAATGTACCGATCGCTTGCCGGGCGCGTGCGGCGTGCCAGGTACATCGCGAACATGTCGCGCGACCGCTGGGATCAAGCGGCTGCCGAGCATGAAGAGATGATCACCGCGTTAGAGGCGCGCGACAGTGCCCAGCTGGCAGGCATTTTGAAGCGCCATCTGCAGAACAAGTTCGAGACGGTCAGTCAGCAACTCATGGAGATGACCGACATAGCCGGGAAACCGAAACGGAACGCCGCGCGCAGGAAACCCTGACGCCACGCTTACGCTGAGCCGGTGTTTTACTGAGCCGCGGGCATTTCCGTCGGCGTCTCGCCTTCCTGCTGCCCACTCTCTTGCTGAGCACCTTCGTCAGAAGGACTGACGACAGGTGCCGCGCGGCAACCTGTCACCCAAACGTCATAGACCGGGTGTTCCACGGCGGACAGGGCAGGCGAAGATGCAAACATCCAACCCTTGAAGACAACGCTCGCAGGTTCATCCGGCCGAACATCGGTGATTTCCAGAAACGCAGTGGATTCCGGTGGCTCTTCCGGCGGCGTCTTTTTGCAGGCATAGGCCACGATTTCAAAACTGCCGAACCGCACGGTTTCACCGATAGGCGCTTCAAACTCCGAAACGCGTGCAGTGATTTTATCCAGGCCCTGTAAAATCGCGCTGTCGGGTGTTGCCGATGTCCCCGGCAAGGAAACGTCACCGTCCAGGCTTGCGGCCGGTTCTTGTGTATCGGCAGCAGGGAGTTCAGCCGGATCCGCGTTTTGCGCCAACACAATGGAAGGAGCCTGGAGCAGCGGAAGCATGAAAAAAGACCCGGCGGCAAAAACTGACCCGAGACACTTGGCACAGGATATCATTCTGACTTCTCAGCCTTTTCAGCTCTGCCGACCTGCGTGGATTTTTGAGGATAAGGATTATCAAGCCGCTCCATCAGTCCGGTCAGGACCTCACGCACCTGCGTCTCGTCGCATCCCATGAGGATGGCATCCTCGAGTGCGTCCTGAGCCATCTCTTGAATCTCGACGAGGTTTTCGTTGAGCACCTTGATCTTCTCACGACAGGAAACCACTGCGCCATCCGGCTGACGCCAGGTGGGTATATCGGTTTTATCGTCGCTGGAAGTCATCATTCACACGAGTCTTCTAGAAATCGCTCTTGCTGTCGGCATCACCTGCCTCGTTACCGCCTGACTCCGCCGCGCTGAAAACGAAACGTCCCAGGAGATCCACAACATTAATCGCGCCCTGGGTATATTCGATTTCGCCACCCGCCGGAATATTCTCGTCATCTCCACCTGGGGTCAGGCTGACAAAATTACCACCAAGCAAGCCGTCGGAGATAATCCGGGCTGATGTTCCAACTGGCAATTTAATGTCATCATCAATTTCAAGAACGATCTGGGCAAAGTAGGTGTCGGCGTTGAGAGTCTGTTCAACGACAGTGCCGATCTTGACACCCGCAAGCCGGACATCCGTGCCTGGCGCCAAACCGGTCGCATCGTCGAATTCTGCCGTAACGCGGTAACCGTCAACCGTGCCGACACCGCTACTATTGAAGGCAAAAATGACAAAAAACACCGCGACCAGGATGACGATCCCGCCCATAATGGTCTCGATAATGTTTCTGCGCATCTCTTCCGATTTCCTTGATAGCTAATGCCTGGCCTCAGCAACTAAAGCGACGGAGCTCCGTTGAGCAACCTGCGGCGCGAGGCCTGATATCTGCAACGTCCAGTCCGCTCAACCCGGTGTCCAGGGCTCGTAGTCTCCGGTCGCCTTATCACGGGCGCCGCCCTTGAACACGTGCCCCGGCGGGCGATAGGCCTGATCGGTTCCGGTCTGGTTCGGCAGGTGTTCCTTTTGCCAGGCGTGCTTGGCCGGACCACCTTCAGGCGGTATCTCGCCGGTTCCATGATGCAGCCAGGCGTGCCATTCGGCGGGGACCTTGCTCGCTTCGACATCACCCGCATAGTAAACCCAACGACGCTCCTTACGCAGGCTATCGCCGTGCACGGTTCCGCCGCTCTTCATGCGGTAGTAGCGATTGCCTTGCGCGTCCTGGCCAACCAGCTCGCCCTTGAGCTTGGTGTACAGCCATGTCCCAAACGTGCCGCCAACCATGAAAACCTCTTCCTTTGAAACCTGCGTGTCTAAGCGCCGGACTATTACATCTCGGCAGACCTCAGTCCAGCCGCTTCCCCCCAACTCAAGCTGAGTTGAGGAGTGTTGATCGATACATTTGCCACCCTGCGAATACAAGGCGTACATCCAATCGGCAACAGCGAATCCGAACGACTCGGAAACACACTAACACCGACATCTTTACACATTACGACCGAACTCCAGGCCAGGCGCCAATCGTCGTCCGACTGACCTCTCCAATTGCTTGCGAAAGCCGAACGCCCTGCACAACGAGAGACACTAGATCTATGATGGCACCCCAGAGGTGCGACAAGTTGTTACAAATAAATTAACCATGCTGTGACAGAATGAGCAGGAATCCTTAAGGCATTGATAAAAAATAATATCTCACTTCAATCCACTCACCTTAAATAGTCATATATATCTAGTTTTACCATCTTAAATACCCATCAATTAACCCTTTATTAAGACAATATCTGGTGACTAGAGGCAAATGTTGTGGTTTACTCAGCTCATGCAACAAGATGTGCTGTCGCAGGGGGTTTAACCGGCGATTTCGACAGCGCACGCGGAAGCATGGTCTCGGCGAGCCGAGGGGTATTTTTCGCCCCGGGGCTGCTTAAAACTGGCGAAACTTACATTTAGGGCAAGAGAGGACACGGCATGCGCATCGCACGTCGCTTTACCGAAGTCGGCAAAGACGTATACGACTCGATCGAATTCAGAAAAACATCGAGCGAAATCCGTAATCCGGATGGATCGATTGTCTTTGAGGCGCGGGACATTGAAGTCCCAGCTGCCTGGAGCCAGGTCGCGTGTGACATTCTCGCCCAGAAGTACTTCCGCAAACGCGGTGTTGCCCGCAAGTTGAGCGCTGTGCGTGAAGACAATGTACCTGAATGGCTGTGGCGTTCGACACCAGACAAGAAAGCTCTTGAAGAACTGGACGAAGACAATCGGGTTGGCGGCGAACACAGTGCGAAGCAGGTCTTTGACCGTATGGCCGGCACCTGGACCTACTGGGGCTGGAAAGGCGGCTATTTCGACGCTGAGGAAGATGCACGCGCCTACTTCGACGAGATGCGTTACATGCTCGTCCGCCAGATGGCCGCACCGAATTCACCACAGTGGTTCAACACAGGTCTTCATTGGGCATACGGCATCGATGGTCCGAGCCAGGGTCACTACTATGTTCACTTCGAGAGCGGCGAACTGGTTCGTTCCGCCTCTGCATACGAGCATCCGCAGCCGCATGCCTGTTTCATTCAGTCGGTCAACGATGACCTGGTGAACGAAAACGGCATTATGGACCTCTGGGTTCGTGAGGCACGTCTCTTCAAGTATGGTTCGGGAACCGGCACCAACTTCTCAAAGTTGCGCGGCGCCGCCGAGAGCCTTGCCGGCGGCGGAAACTCCTCCGGCCTGATGAGCTTCCTGAAGATCGGCGACCGGGCTGCCGGTGCGATTAAGTCGGGCGGCACCACGCGCCGCGCGGCTAAGATGGTATCCGTCGATCTGGATCACCCCGATATCGAGGATTACATCGACTGGAAAGTGGTCGAGGAGCAGAAAGTAGCTGCCCTGGTCACCGGGTCCAAGACCTGCGAAAAGTTTCTAAACGATGTAATCAAAGCCTGCAATGTGGGCGAGGGCGATGAAAACGCCGAGACATCGCTGGATCCGAAGAAAAATCCTCTGCTGAAGAAGGCGGTTCGCGCCGCTCGCAAAGCATTGGTGCCGGACAACGCAATCCAACGGACGATCCAGTACGCCGGTCAGGGTTACTCCTCAATCGAGTTCAAGACCTACGATACCGACTGGGATTCGGACGCATACCTGACTGTATCGGGTCAAAACTCGAACAACTCCGTGCGCGCGCCCAACGGCTTTTTCGAAGCCGTGGAGAATGACGGAGACTGGGCATTGCTCCGCCGTACGGACGGTGGTGTCCACAAGACCATCAAGGCACGCGAGCTCTGGGACAAGATTGCCCAGGCGGCCTGGGCCTGTGCCGACCCCGGCATGCAGTACGACACAACCATCAACGAGTGGCACACCTGCCCTGCCTCGGGTCGGATCAACGGGTCCAACCCTTGTTCCGAGTACATGTTCCTGGACGATACCGCCTGTAATCTGGCGTCCTTGAACCTGATGACATTCCGCCATGAAGATGGCCGTTTCGATATCGGTTCTTACGAGCATGCGGTTCGCCTCTGGACTCTGACGCTGGAAGTCTCGGTGATGATGGCGCAGTTCCCGTCCCGGGAAATCGCCCAGCTCAGCTACGCCTACCGGACACTTGGTCTTGGATACGCAAATATCGGCGGCCTTCTGATGGCCGACGGCATTGCTTACGATTCAGATGAAGGCCGCGGCATCTGCGGTGCACTGACTGCGACCATGACCGGTGTCGCCTACGCAACCTCAGCCGAGATGGCCGGTGAGCTCGGTGCCTTCCCGGGTTACGACGAAAACCGCGACGAAATGCTGCGGGTCATCCGTAACCACCGGCGCGCAGCGCACGGTCAGAACGACGGTTTTGAAGAGCTCTCGGTCACACCGGTTCCACTGGATGCAGCCAATTGCCCTGACAAGGCGCTGGTCAAGGCTGCCAAGCGGGCTTGGGACGACGCGTTGGCCAAGGGTGAAAAGCACGGTTATCGCAACGCTCAGACAACGGTTATCGCACCAACCGGCACCATCGGCCTTGTCATGGATTGCGATACAACAGGTATCGAGCCGGACTTCGCTATCGTGAAGTTCAAAAAGCTGGCGGGTGGCGGTTACTTCAAGATCATCAACCGGACAGTCCCCGAGGCCCTCGAGACCTTGGGATACGACGATGGTCAGATCGAAGACATCGTCGGCTACGCTGTCGGTCACGGCACATTGGTCGGCGCTCCCGGCGTCAATCACGAAAGCCTGCGCGCCAAAGGCTTCACCGAAGCAGCCCTGCAAGCCATCGAAGCGAGCCTCGGTTCCGCCTTTGACATCAAGTTCACCTTCAACAAGTGGACGCTCGGTGAGGAGTTCTGCACCAAAGTACTCGGTATCAGTGCGGAGCAGTTGGACGATGTGTCCTTCGACATGCTTGCGACCCTGGGCTTCACCAAAGCCGATGTCGAAGCCGCCAATACCTATTGCACCGGTGCGATGACTCTCGAAGGTGCTCCCGGCCTGAAAGACGAGCATCTGCCGGTCTTCGACTGTGCCAATGCCTGTGGCCGGATCGGCAAACGCTACCTGACTGCCGAGAGCCACATCCGGATGATGGCCGCGGCACAGCCCTTCATCTCTGGTGCAATCTCCAAGACCATCAACATGCCGAACCAGGCTTCTGTGGACGACTGCAAAGACGCTTACATGCTGTCGTGGCGCCTTGGCCTGAAAGCCAACGCGCTTTACCGGGACGGCTCCAAGCTTTCGCAGCCGCTGTCCACCGCGATCCTGGAAGAAGATGCCGACGAGGACGACGAGACCCTGGCTGAACAGGTCGCGGACGCGCCAAGCAACCAGCGCGCGGAGATTGTCGCTGAGCGGATCATCGAACGGATCATCGAACGCCAGACCGAGCGGTCCAAGCTGCCGCAGCGCCGTAAAGGTTACACCCAGAAAGCCATCGTCGGCGGCCATAAGGTCTATCTGCGGACCGGTGAGTACGAAGATGGCTCGATCGGAGAGATCTTCATCGACATGCATAAGGAAGGCGCTGCCTTCCGGAGCCTGATGAACAACTTCGCCATCGCCATCTCGATCGGCCTGCAGTACGGCGTACCGCTTGAGGAGTACGTAGAAGCCTTCACCTTCACGCGCTTCGAACCCTCCGGCATGGTCGAAGGTAACGACGCCATCAAGATGGCGACTTCGGTGATCGATTATATTTTCCGGGAACTGGCGATTTCCTACCTGGGTCGGAACGATTTGGCCCATGTGGAACCCGCCGACGTCATGCCAGATTCCGTCGGACGGGGCGACGAGGAAGGCAATCTGCCGGAAGACACCCGCGAAGCAGTCGCCGAGACCGTGCGCCGTGTCGCCTCGACCGGCTATGTCCGTAATCAGCTTCTGGTTTTCAATGGCGGTAGCGCTGGCGGCAGCGAAGTCTCCTCGGGTGCCGCAACTACCTCCAATGTCTCCCAGATCACCTCATCGACGGCAGCCCCGGCTTCAACCGGCAGCGGCCCGTCTCCTGAACTCGTCGGCGCATCCCTGTCAACACCGGCAGCTCCTTCCAGAGCTCCAACGCCAAGCGCCGGCGAGGCTGCAGCCTCTGCATCAGCCAACAAACGCCTGGAACGTGTGCGCGAAGCGCGCATCAAGGGCTATGAAGGCGACCCTTGCGGAGATTGCGGCAACTTTACGCTGGTACGCAACGGGACCTGCATGAAGTGTGCAACCTGCGGCAGCACCAGCGGCTGCTCCTGAGCCAGCCATCTCGGGAGTGGAAGGGCCTCTGAAACCAGGCCCTAGTTCTCCCTGTTAACTTCGGGGTGCCCTATTTAAGGCACCCCGTTTTTCTGTCTGGGCTTTAGCTCAACACATCTATTGTAGCCCAATCAGTGCCATATTTTGGTCACGTAGATCGCAGAGATTACGATCATATTTTACAACCTGATTCGAATTGCACCAGAGCGGATGGATTTATGAGTTCGAGCGATCATCCAACAACTTCCCAGCAGGAGCGATTGCCAAAAGCCTGGGCTGGACTCTTTCTATTTGTCGGAATTACATGCGGTCTACTGACGCATCTGGCAAACGAACATTCTGATGACATTGCGTTGTCATTTTCCCTGTCGCAGGCCTTGCTGCTCGGATCACTTTTGTTTGTTTTGAGTGCCCGTCCAGGGAAAACCCTCGCGACTTCAATCTTCGCCGTTGCGTCTGCTCTCTGCCTCGGCCTCCTCTCTGCAACGTCGATCTATCGCTTCGGGATCGCGTTTTCAGAGAATGGCGGTCTGCTGTTCCTGCTCGCCGGTCAGGCAATCATTTTTACGTACATCCTTCTGCCCTTTTTTCAAACCTGGTTGGATGATGGCGACTTCTCCTTTTCCTACGAAGGTCTTTTCATACACTCCTGGAACAACGGCTTGCTCGCCCTCGTCGGCCTCGGCTTTATGGGACTGTTCTGGCTGATTCTGTTCCTCTTTTCACTCTTGTTCGAAAGCGTTGGGATCGATGCCCTGAAAACGCTGATTGACGAACCCATGTTTTCAATTCCCGCGACGACGAGCGCCACCGCACTCGGCGTCTTCGTCGCCCGTGATCATGCACGGATCGTTGCTGCGCTCAGAGCTATCCTCTTCTCCCTGTTTTCAGTCCTAAACCCAGTCTTCCTATTCCTCGCTCTGGCTTTCCTGGTGGCCTTGTCTCTTGGCGGTTTTGAGAAGCTCTCGAGCGTTATCAGTGCTTCCGCCACGCTTTTATCTCTCATCACCATCGGCGTCGTCCTGAGCAATGCAGTTTTGCGAGACGGCAGCGAAACTCTGGCTGCAAACAAATTGCTTCGCATAGGGACGATTGCGCTTCTGCCCGCATTACTGTGCTTCAGTGGATTTGCCGCCTACGCAATTTATCTTCGAATTTCGGATTATGGCCTCACGCCGGAGCGTGTGTGGATTGCTGTTGGAACCGGAATCCTCGCCGTTTACTCTATCGCCTACGTCGCATCTTTCATCTCTCGCGGTCGCTGGATGTCAGTTTGCCGGCGCGCCAACGTTTTTATTGCATTGGCTGTAGCCGCCATCGCGCTGGTGATGCAAACGCCGTTTGCCGATCCCTTCGTTCTCAGCGCCCGAAGCCAATATGACCGCCTCATAACCGGCGCCACTGATGCGAAGAGCTTTGATTACGGCTTCTTGAAGTTCGAATTGGGTGCGCCGGGGCGCAAAACGCTCACGCGTATCCGCGAAGACTCCGGTGCTGCAGAACGCGATACCGTTGTCGCCCAACTGGACCTGCTGGCAAAAACCAACCAGCAATGGGAGTGGCGGAGACAGGTTCAGGAGTCTGCAAACAGCAATCAAATCATGATCCTGCGCGACCCAACTCTTGTCGAGCTAGTACCTTCCACCCTGCAATTGCCAGAGAGCCTCTTCAGCGCAAACCTCCCGCAAGTCAACCCGATGCTCAAGCGCTGCGGTCAAACAGGTGGACCAGATTGCATCATCAGTGCAATCGACCTGAGTGATAGTCCGGGAGAGGAGCTGATTTTCGCAATGCGGGAAACCAATGACCTCCAAGTTATTTATGTGTTGGAGTTGAGAGAAGAGGAATGGCGTTCAGTCCTACTCGGATACGATGAAACCGGGCGGACTCTTTGGGAGGACCTCAGGTCGGGGAAACTTTCCGCAGTTCCCAGCCGCTTTCGTGATTTGAAGGTTGGTGACAAGATCATTCGATTCCGCGACTAAGTCAGTAAATTTGGTTCAAAGTGACACGCTGGCTATGCGACACCCTGATCAGGTATAAGTTCCTTCCAATTTTGAATTCCAGACAGGTGAGGAAGAATACCAATGGCGGGACAGATTGATGCACGTTTGGCCGAACTCGGGATCGAGGTACCGGAAGCGGCGGCGCCGGTGGCCAACTACGTTGGTTATGTGATCAGCGGCAAGACGATTTACGTCTCCGGACAGGTGACGGTCAAAGGCGGTGAGTTCCAGTACCAGGGCAAACTGGGGGACTCGGTGTCCATTGAAGATGGCGTGGCCGCAGCCCGCCTTTGCGGTATCAACATCATTTCGCAACTCAAGGCAGCCTGCGGCGGCGATCTCGACAAGATCAAACGCGTGGTCCGTCTGGGCGGTTATGTGAATTCCACCCCGGAATTCGGCGAACAGCCGAAAGTCATCAATGGCGCGTCTGATCTGATGGTCGAGGTTTTCGGTGATAAAGGACGTCACTGCCGGGCTGCCGTCTCGGCTGGCTCCCTGCCTTTTGGTGTCGCCGTCGAAATCGAAGCAACCGCAGAGCTTGAGTAGAGCTTTCAATTCTGTAGCAGGCCCGGGCTTGACCCGGGCCAGTTGGCACGGCTGAATGACGATTATGCCTGATACATCGACAGAATTGACACCGGAAGCGGCAGACTTTCTCGCCCGTCATCCCGGAACACGCCACCTGGATGCCATTTTCCCCGATCTTTCCGGGGTCGTCCGCGGCAAACGCTACCCGATGTCGGAGTTCGGCAAGGTGATGCGTGACGGCCTCGCCTTCCCCGCCTCGGTCTTTATGCTCGACACCCAAGGCCAGAGCCACGATCCGGCAGGTATCGGCTTTTCCGATGGCGATCCGGATCGCGTCGCCAAGATCGTACCGGGCACGCTGCTGTCCGTGCCCTGGGCGCAACAGCCAAGTGCACAAGCGCTGATCACCCTGCAGGAAGCCGACGGCAGTCCCTATCCCTACGAGCCCCGCAATATCCTGCTTACTGTCCTTGAGCGCCTGAAGGCCCTGGGCCTGCAGCCCGTGGTCGCCTTTGAGCTGGAGTTCTATCTCTTCGACCGTGAACGTGGTGAGGGCGGTGTTCCGCAGCCCCCAGTCTCGCCACTGACCGGCCAGCGTGATAACGGCACCCAGGTTTACGGGATGGATGCCCTCGACGGCTTCTCTGCCGTTATCGAGGAAATCGGCACGGCCTGTCACGAGCAGGGCATCGTCACCGGTGCAATTACCGCGGAATACGCGCCGGGCCAGTTCGAGATAAATCTGCATCACCTCGACGACGCCATGAAGGCAGCGGATCACTGCATTTTCTTCAAGCGCACCGTGAAGGGTGTCGCCCGCAAACATGGTTTCCAGGCCAGTTTCATGGCCAAGCCCTTCCTGGAACAGGCCGGAAGTGGTTTGCACATGCATATCTCGCTTCTGGACGACCAGGGACGCAACATTTTCGATGGCGGCGATACACCTGCAAGTCCTCGCCTGAAACAGGCCATCGGGGGTATTCTCGAGACTCTTCCCGAAGCTATGGCCTTTCTGGCGCCAAACGTAAATTCCTTCCGGCGCTATGTGCCCGATATCTTCGTGCCCATCCGGCGCTGCTGGGGCTACGAAAACCGCTCGGTCGCCCTGCGTATCCCGCTTGGGGACGGCGCGGCAAGACGGATCGAACATCGTATCGCGGGCGCCGACGCTAACCCCTACCTCACCCTGGCCACGGCCCTTGCAGGCATTCACCACGGCTTGTCGCAAAAGAGCGATCCAGGTGCGCCCTCCGAAGGTAACACCGGCCACGCTTACGATCCCGACCTTCCCTTCCGACCGCGCCGGGCTCTGGATCGCCTGGAGGAAACCCAGGTATTGGGAGACTACTTCGGTGATGATTATCTGAAGGCCTATATTGCCTGCAAACAGGCCGAACTGGATCGTTTCGAGAGCTACATCAGCCGGGTAGAGTACGACTGGTATCTGCAGGCCGACTAACCGACATCTACGCTAACCGCCGAACAGACCGCGTAGAGTTTCGGCATCTATCGGCGCCAGGTTCATACCTTCCGGAATCTCAAACAAAGCCTCATCCTGGGGACCGCGCTGGATATTGCTCTGGAGCATCCTGTATTCGCCACGCGTGTCGGATGCTTCAGCCTGGACCGGAATTCCGTCATCCGTCAGCCAAAGCGTTACGGTGTAGGGCTCTTTCGCCTTCAGGCGCTCGACATCGTACTTGGTGGTCGACAGGCCGCTGATCTCTTCCCGACCGAGCTTCTTAGGTTTCAATGAAGCAAACTGGCTCAAGTCCGGCAGGTTTTCCCCCTCGCCAAGAGTCAACTCCATCCCGATGTTCATCAAAGGCACCAGGTAGACAACACGATTTTCGGACGGGCGCATAATCAGAACCTGAGGCACACCGGCCAGCCGAAATTCACGGCGCTCCATACCTTCGTGATGATAGACTTTGGATGCAATTTGCTGCTGATTGATCTGGAACACGGCATCGGCAGAATAAGATGCCTGGCGTTTCGGGATGCCCGCAGCCCCTGCTGTGCCGGAAAGCCCAACGACGGCGACAAAAACCAGCATCAGGCCAATCGATGCAACTTGTCTATACAACATTCGTCCATTGCCTTCTTTAAACGAGCATCTGGTCAGAAAACTGTGACGACACCATGTTCATAATCTAGATTCCATAGAATGTAAGAAGCGTTACACTCCAACAAGCGTTGAACTTCACTCTCTGGAGCAATGCATGACAACAGGACACAACTTTGCCCGACGGAAGCGATAGTATAGCCATAGCGGTCCACGCCCGGATCGCAGATATTCCCTGGGCCGAGTGGGACGCCTGCGCGGGCGACAATCCCTTTGTCAGTCATGCCTTTCTCAACGCCCTGGAAGCCAGCGGTTCCGCCTGTGCGGAGACCGGCTGGCAACCGCAGCATCTGACCATTACCGACGAGACCGGCCAAATCGCGGGGGCCGTGCCGCTTTATCTCAAGAACCATTCCTACGGCGAATACATCTTCGACTGGGGTTGGGCCGATGCCTATCACCGTGCCGGCGGATCCTATTATCCAAAGCTGCAGGTCTGCGTCCCCTTCACCCCGGCAACAGGCCCACGAATACTGCTGAGACCCGATTGCGACCAGGATCGAATCCGCAATGCGCTGATTTCGGGCATGCTGGAGCTCGGACGTCGTCACGAGGTCTCCTCGCTGCACATCACCTTTCCAAACAAGGCGCAATGGCAGCAGTTGGGCGATGCGGGCTTACTGAAACGCATCGGTTTGCAGTACCACTGGGAAAATAAAGGCTACGGCTCCTTCGATGACTTCCTCGCTGACCTCGCCTCCCGGAAACGCAAATCGATCAAAAAGGAACGCCGCAAGGTCGCGGAGAGCGGTATCGTCCTCAAGGCCGTGACCGGAGATGAGATCACTTCCCTGCACTGGGACAAGTTCTACAGCTTTTATCTGGCCACCACCGACAAGAAATGGGGACAAGCCTACCTGACCCGCGAATTCTTCGACCGTATCGGTGCCAGCCTTGCCGACAATGTTGTCCTGATGATCGCTGAAGACGAAGGTGAGATCGTCGCGGGCGCCCTCAATCTGAAAAGTGGAGACACACTCTACGGCCGCAACTGGGGTTGCCACGGCAACTATCGCTTTTTGCACTTCGAGGCCTGCTACTATCAGGCCATCGACTACGCCATCGAACATGGTTTGAAATTTGTCGAAGCCGGCGCCCAGGGCGAACATAAAATCCAGCGGGGTTACCTGCCCGTCGAAACCTACAGCGCCCACTGGATCCGCGACGCTGGTTTTAGCGAGGCTATTGCCGATTTCCTGCAGCGCGAGACCGCATCGGTGCGCCGGGATATCGAGGCTCTGGCAGAATACAGTCCCTTCAAAAGCGAGTAGTCATGCGTTCAGCGCCTTGACTGTCTCGATCGCGATCCTGCGGTAGATTTCGAGATGCTGGAACGGCCGTTCCCTCAGTCTATCAGGCAACCCCAGATTCCAACCAACCATCTCAAAGTGATCCGCCCGAACATTGCCCAGAAACCGCCCCCAGGTGGCTGAACGCAGTGACACCAAGCCGTCGTTTACGCCCTCGGCTCGCGTGACACAGCGTCCCATAGGGCGCATCCAAAGCGGGAGCTCTGCTTCAGGACGTTCACCCGTGTAAGAGAAATACCGGACATCCGCGCGATCCGTCACCTCCGCATTGAAGCGATCACTCGTAGATGTCGCCAGGTCGAAAGCTGTTGCCGGCGCCAAAAAGCGTCCAGGCCAACGCCCGCTGAGAACCTTCTCCGCGACCGGACTGCCCCGATGGGGCGTTCCAACAGAAACGACCGCGCAAACGCGGCCTTCCCGATCATGTTGGGAAGTATAATAGCGTGCATCCAGACCGCCCATGCTGGCGCCGACGAGAACCACACGTTTGAGGTTCTCGCGCTCGATAAAGTCCGCCAGATCCTTTGCCCGCTGCTCAACAGAGGCAAGGTTGGATACGCGCGGGAAGACAGCTGAGAAGCCAAGCGCCCGATACGCTTCCGGCACACCGCGAAAGAAAGCAGCCTCAAGCCCCCAGACCCCAATCGACTGAAAACCGATCATGCCATGCACGAATACGAACGTCGGTTGCCGGACCGTCATGGACAGATTCATTCCCAAGCCATTCTCAGGCCGCTTTTAGCTCACCACCACGAACCGTACAGATAAAAAAAGCTGCCGCCTCGGAGAAGCGACAGCTTTTCGATCTTGTTAGGAAAGCCCAATCAGGAAACGGTTTCAGGTTTCGCTTTTGGCTTCCGCTTCTTGGCCCCAGTCTTCTTCGCATCGGCCTTGGCTTTCGGGTAGGTGAAGACCGGAACGTCTTTCTTGACGTCAACCCGCACATGACCGCCTTTGTGGAGCTTGCCGAACAGCAATTCCTCGGCCAGCGCCTTTTTGATCTGCTCCTGAATCACGCGGGTCAGCGGACGTGCGCCGAACAGCGGATCGTAGCCGATCTTCGCCAGCCACTCGCGCGCCGCGTCGGTTAGGTCGATGGCAACATTCCGGTCAGCAAGCTGAGCTTCCAGTTCGATGACGAACTTGTCGACCACGCGCACCATCACTTCCGGCGAGAGGTTGGTGAAGCTGATGATCGAGTCCAGACGATTCCGGAACTCAGGCGTAAAGATGCGGTTGATCGCTTCTTTATCTTCACCGCTGCGTGCCTCGCGACCGAAGCCCATGGCAGGTTTTGCCATGTCGGACGCACCGGCATTGGTCGTCATGATGATGATGACGTTGCGGAAATCGACCGACTTGCCGTTGTGATCGGTCAGCTTACCGTAGTCCATCACCTGCAGCAGGATGTTGAAGAGATCCGGATGGGCCTTTTCGATTTCGTCCAGCAACAGCACGCAATGCGGATGCTGATCGATCGCATCGGTCAAAAGGCCACCCTGGTCAAACCCGACATAGCCCGGAGGCGCGCCGATCAAACGCGAGATCGAATGCCGCTCCATGTACTCGGACATATCGAAGCGCTTCATCTCGACACCTAGCGAGCGTGCAAGCTGCTTCGCAACCTCGGTCTTGCCGACACCGGTCGGACCGGAGAAGAGGTAGCTGCCGATCGGCTTCTCGGCGTCACGCAACCCGGCACGTGCCAGTTTAATCGCCGCGGAAAGCGCCACGATGGCCTGATCCTGACCGAAGACCATAGTCTTGAGGTCACGTTCCAGATTCTGAAGCGCAGCCGTATCGTCCTTGGAAACCGACTTCGGCGGGATCCGGGCGATTTTCGCGACAACTGCCTCTACATCCTTCACACCGAGCGTCTTCTTGCGCCTGGATTCCGGCAGCAGCATCTGCGAGGCCCCGACCTCGTCAATTACATCGATGGCCTTATCCGGTAGCTTCCGGTCGCCGATGTAGCGTGCGGAGAGCTCGACTGCAGAACGAAGCGCTTCGCTGGTGTAGCGAACCTTGTGGTGCTCTTCGTAATAAGGTTTGAGACCACGCAGGATCTTGACGGCATCCTCGACGCTGGGCTCATTGACGTCGACCTTCTGGAACCGACGCACCAGCGCCCGGTCCTTCTCGAAGTGCGTGCGATACTCCTTGTAGGTCGTTGAACCGATGCAGCGCAGCCCGCCGCTTTGCAGCGCAGGCTTCAACAGGTTCGAAGCATCCATGGCACCGCCCGAGGTCGCACCGGCACCAATCACCGTGTGGATCTCGTCGATGAAGAGAATTGCGCCTTCCAGAGCCTCGATCTCGGAGATCACAGCTTTCAGGCGTTCCTCGAAGTCACCGCGATAACGCGTTCCGGCAAGAAGTGCCCCCATATCCAGCGAATAGATCGTCGCGTCCATAAGGACGTCTGGCACATCTGCATCGACGATACGTTTTGCCAGGCCCTCGGCGATGGCGGTCTTGCCCACGCCCGGGTCTCCGACATAGAGCGGGTTGTTCTTGGTGCGGCGGCAGAGAACCTGAATGGTGCGTTCGATTTCATGCGCACGACCGATCAGCGGATCGATGCGGCCGTCAGCCGCTTTCTTGTTGAGATCAACGCAGTAGGCATCCAGTGCTTCGTTACCCTTGCGAACCACCTTCTCAGGATCACCGTCCTCGTCAGCGCCATGAACCGTTCGTGTTTCTTCCATGCCTTCGACCTTGGCGATGCCGTGACTGATGTAGTTCACAGCGTCAAGGCGGCTCATTTCCTGTTCCTGAAGGAAATAGACAGCATGGCTTTCGCGTTCAGAGAACATTGCGACCAGAACATTTGCGCCGGTCACTTCTTCGCGCCCTGATGACTGAACATGGATCGCCGCGCGTTGCAGCACGCGCTGAAAACCTGCTGTCGGTTTGGCATCACCAAGCTGGCTGGTGATCAAACTGGTGAGATCATTGTCAATGTAATCGAGGATATCGCCGCGCAGGCTATCCAGATCGAGCCCACAGGCCCGCAGGACAGCAACAGCGTCCGGATCGTCGGTCAGGGCCAGCAACAGGTGCTCGAGCGTCGCATACTCGTGGCGTCTTTCGTTCGCTAAACCTAAGGCACGGTGCAGTGTCTGTTCTAGGTTGTTCGAGAGCATCTGGGCACTATTCCTTTTCTAGCGTGCACTGCAATGGATGTTCGTTCTGTCTCGCGTAATCGATTGCCTGGGTGACCTTGGTTTCTGCGACTTCGTAGCTGTAGACACCGCAGATACCAACTCCGCGCTGATGCACGTGCAGCATGATGCGGGTCGCTTCGTCGCGTGTTTTACCAAACAGGCTCTCAAGAACATGGACGACAAACTCCATCGGCGTGTAATCGTCGTTCAGCATCAAAACTTTATACATCGCCGGTTTTTTCGTCTTCGGCTTGCTTTTGACGACAATCCCGGTCGAAGTATCGTTATCGTTTCTCCCGTCCTCACTCATCGAACTCGATGCTTTCCCTCTTGATAATCGAACCCAAACTCTGATGGGCTATGGTACGTCCGTTGCCCTCCTCTCAGAAAGAGAATATTGGGATAGATTACCACGGGAAAAGGTCTTGAAACTAAAAAGCACACTCAATTTGAACATTCGGTTTACGTGGTCGATATTTTTGTCGGCAATTGAGTCCGATCTATGACAATGATCCAACAAGGCTTTGAAGGTTTCCTTTACAAGAGTCCAAAAACCGGTGGAACACTCAATCATGCCAAGTTGCACGCCGAACCGATGACACGGGGCGAACGCATTATCCAATATCTTTCAGATAGATACGCCCTGTTTTCAAATCATCAACTTACAGGCTTGGCCCGCGGACGTTCATGGCATGCGTCGTCAATTGTTCGGTTATGTAGTCGTAGGCTTCCTGAATTGAGTCCGTCAGAAGGAAAAGATCGAGGTCGTCTTCGCTGATTGTTCCAAAGTCGACAAGCGTCTGAAAATTAATCACATTTTCCCAATAGCTCTTGCCAAACAACACAATCGGCATTTTTTTTCGAATTTTGTCTGTCTGAATCAGGGTCAGTGTCTCAAAGAGCTCATCGAGAGTACCGAAACCGCCGGGCATCACGACCAGTGCCTTCGCCAGATAGGTGAACCAGAACTTGCGCATGAAGAAGTAGTGAAACTCGAAGATGAGTTCCCGAGTCGCATAAGGGTTTTCATGCTGCTCGAATGGAAGAGAGATATTCAAACCGATGTTGACACCACTGGCCTCAGACGCGCCGCGATTGGCCGCCTCCATAATGCCAGGTCCACCACCGGTGCAGACGACAAAACGCTTGTCGACATCATCGAGCGATTTTGACCAATCGGTGAACATGCGCGCCAACTCGCGAGTCGATTCATAGTAATGTGACAGCTCCACCTTCTTTTCGGCCGCCTTCACATCACCACCTTTGGCCTTGGCTTCACTCAGCGCGGCTTCAGCTTCATCGCGTGAAATGATGCGCGCAGAACCGAAGAAGACGATGGTGTCGTCGATCTTATATTTGCTGAAGCGGTTTTCCGGCTCCAGATACTCTGCCAGAATCCGCAACGCACGGGCATTCGGACTGACCATAAACTCGTCGTCCTGGTATGCTTTCAAGGTATTATCGGCCATTAAGCCCTTCGTCCTTTCCGGTTACGCCTATCACGCTTAACGATAGCCCTACTTTGTCAATCAAACCTATTGAAATAAGTAAAAGTTTGTTGGCCTGCCGAATTGCCGCCCTTTTATCGGACACAAAACCAAATGCGGATTGAATAGTGCCATGGAGGGAGGGCTCATGGAGAGGCAAGGTGGAGCCCACCCCCGGATCATGAATAGATTTTTTCGTTTTTCGGCGCTGCTAAGTGGTGCTGATGGAACATGATCCACGCGGGAAGAGAAGCGCTTACCCAAACTTAACCACTCCAGCATAGCCTGTGCAAAGTTGTCAGGAGTATAGCAATGCCCTACGTGATGCGGGATAGCGATGGTCGAATCACCTCGGTCCACATCGAGAATGATTCCGCTGCACATGAAGAAATTGACGTATCATCACCCGAACTGCAGGCTTTCCTGGAGAGGTCGGGCAGTGCGCAGCACGGCTTACTCAAAGAAGATCTTGCGGCATCGGATATTGATATGATCCGTGTGCTTGAGGATCTGATTGCCGTGCTGATCGACAAACGCGTAATCAATATGACCGACCTTCCGGCGGCCGCGCAGAAAAAGCTCTCACGCAGATACGGTTTGCGGAGCAAACTGACCGACCTCGGTTCCATTGTTGGCGACGGCGAAGAGCTGATGTTGCCCTGATCTGCCTGCATCCCGCTCGATCGAAGCGAAGTACTCGAAGACAGGCCCGGAGCGGCATTTTTAATAGCACCGCGCATTCAGGTGGATCGCGAGCACAATTAAACGCAGCCGTCGACTATACCCGACTGACAGGCACCTGACCTTGCCATTAACCATACAATATTGTATGAGCACTTGTTACAGATCCTGTGACGAGGGCTCTACTGTCTCCTCATACGCAGAACCTTCAAAACGACAGATCGCTCCCGGCGGAACCTACAATCCGGTTTCTGTCTGAGAGCACGAAACGCTCCATACGGAAGCGAATGGCAAGAAACATAGAAGCAAAACCGGGCGAGCAGGCGCCGAAACCCCGGATTGTCCAATACAACAACCGTCGATATTCGATCCGGCTCGAGCCGGTGTTCTGGCGCGCCCTCGAAACCCTTGCCGAACGCAACCAGATGCGCCTAGGGAAATTCATAGCTGAACTCGAGGAAACCTATCAGGGAAAGAATTTCTCGTCGTTTCTGAGGGTTTTCTCGATGCTCGATGCCGAGCGCGGTCTGGCCGAAGGCCGCCTGGGCGACGGACGGGCATCCCTTCTCGATCTCGTCGAAGCCTGCCCCACGCCGGGCGCCATCCTATCTCATGATCGAACAATCGTCTCCTGCAACGCCGCGTTCACGGGCTGGCTTGGGAAGCCGGATTCACCGATTGTCGGTTCAGAGCTTACCGCTGTCCTCCAGATCCGAACCCGACGTTCGCTCAACGACGTCTGGCAGGATATGGTAAACGGAGACACTGCCTCGATCGACGCCCGCGTCCTTCATGTCGCCCCGGGGCGCGTCTCAACTGCCCAGGGAAAGATATTGGCCCTTCCTTCAGACGATCCGCTTACCTTCTACTCTGTCATATGGTTAACCATCGCAGCGCAAGCGCGTTAGAGCGCGATCACGAAGAGTCTGGTAACTGAAACAGAGATAGGGAAGTGAGCCCTGACGGCAGCTCGATCAGGAATCGGTGATGGTCACATCCGACAAGCTGTAGATTGTGACGCCGTTTTCGAAGGCGTAGAAGTTCAGCCCGGTCACATCCACGCCGGTCGCCGTTACATGTTCCGCGGCGACACCACGATCCGTGATCGCTTCCTGCGCAGTGATGCTGACAGGCAGTTCATCCCCTGAAAACAGCACGACATCGCCGGATTCGTCAGGCAAAAGGTCGGCCAGTTCGAGAACGACGGTATCGTTATCGTCACCAGCTTCAGAATATTGCTCAATCGGGTCGATCATGCTGCAGGAGCGTCCAGGAATTCATGTAATAACGCCAAGATAACGGAACACTCATGGCATGGCAATGACTTGCGAAGCCCATAAACAACGCAAATTTCACACCCAGGGGCTGTTTAAGCGGCTGAAATACGCACCAGAAGATAGAAACACGGGACTAACGGCACGCACTCTCACGCATCTCGATCCAATGGAATGAGGCTTAAGGACTCGCCACTAAGTCAGTCGAACAGGCCTTCTGCCCAGGATTCGTGCTCAACAGTAGCCTGATCGGGCGCAGCCACACCGATGGTCGAGAGTAGCTGACCACTCAGCGCCAGAACGCGATAAGCGGCCAGTTCTTCATTTGTCATCGCAGACACCAGCTGTCCCTGAGACACAAAGAGTTCGTTTTCCGCATCCAGAACATCCAGAAGAGTTCTTTGGGCAACGTTGAACTGCTCAAGATATGCGTCTCGGGTTTCAACGTTGAACTCTACCGAGCTGGAGAAGTCAGATACCGCCTGACGGTTGGCTTCCAGCGCAAACCAGGACTGGCGCATCTCGCGTTGGGATTCAACGACCGCCTGATAGCGACGGTTCTTGCTCTCCGCAACACGAGACAGAGCCTCCTGGCGCGCAGCACGGTCGATTCCCCCTCGGAACAGGTTCCAACGAACACGCAGCATCACCTGATTGTTCTGCTCGTAAGTGTCGAAGCTATCAACACCGTCGTTGTACTCGGCTTCGGCCTCAAGCGATACGCTCGGATAAAAGGTCGATTCGGAGATCCCTACCTCGGCATTCGCAGAGCGGACATCCGCTTCGAAAATTTTGGTTGTAGGATTGTTCTTTACCGCCAGATCGAGTGCTTCCGGCAGATCCACAGGCAGGATGTCTGCGGGCAGGTCCGGCGCGTTCAACTCGTCGGGAAACTCGCCGACAATCCGGGTGTAGTTGGCTTCAGCATCCCGCAAGTCGTTGTAGGTCTGCGTAAGCGTTGCACGTGCCCGTGCCGCGCGTGCCTCGGTCTGACTGACATCCGCACGGCTGCCGCTACCGGCCCTCAGCCTTTCCTGAAGCGACGAAATGATGTCCAGGTGAACCTGAAGGTTCGTCTCCGCGAGCGAAATCAGTTCGCGCTGACGCAGGACTTCCAGGTAGGCGCCAACAACATCGAGCGCAAGAAACTCACTGTTCTCTCTCACCCGCTCTGCGGCGGACTCTACACGGGCCTTTTCGCGTGCCACTGTGCTGTCGGCATCAAAACCGTCGAAAACACGTTGCTGGAGCGTAATCGAGGACTCTCTGCGATTTTGGGTGCTGCTGTCGTTGCCGCCCAATCGTGAAGTCCGATTGTTCAGGGTCTCGATACCGTATCCTGCTGCAACGTCAATCTGCGGCAAATAGAGGCCACGCGCCTGCCTCAACTCCTGATCGACAGCTTCACGATTGCTCGCCACAATTCCGATGTCCGGGTTCGTGGAGATCGCGTTGGCGACAGCGTCTTTCAGAGAAATCGCCTGTGCCTCGGACACAAACGGAAGAAGAACAGCACTGGCTAGCAATAGAGACTTGAGATTGCTACCAATGAGACCCTTTGAGCGGCGCATTTATGATTTCCCCTAGCACTTCGTTACAGCGTAAACCAACTTGACGATCCGGCGTCTCACCCGCGTCGGGCAGCACACCACCGACGAGAGACTTCACCCCCTTACGGCTACACGCGGATTCTAACGAGACTTTTACAGTCAAGACTCGCGGACTGTCAACGTCTTGAACCCCGTTGTGAAGATCGCATCTTCACTTCCGAACCGCCAAAACGGATACTGACGGCAGAAAAAAACAACAACCCTTGCAGGCATTTCCTTGAGACAGAAAACACCCTTGATTAACGTGCGTGGACTATAGGGGACCCGTAGTTAATCAAGTATTGAGACGTCACCTCCTCCAGGACGGCTTTCGCACCGCTGTGGCGAGCCCGGTTCAAAGCAGTTAAGGCCATTGAGACCACAGCTTACAGATGTGTTGAGGTCGTATTCAGACTCCAGATTCAGTTGTGCCTATGCAGTTTCCTCTCCAGGAACGACCGGGCCCACCTCAACTTTAGTTTTGCGAAATCTCTTTGCGATAGCTTGCTGAAAACAGGAGAATTCCGCCGTTCAGCCACCACTATTCGCACGCACGACAAAATCCCGCTCTTGAAACGCTCAACTCACAAACCAATTAAAAGTGAGCGCTCACTCATTTTGGATCAGCGACAATGAAAAAGTCGGACGTTACCAGAGCAAAGATAGAGGAAGCCGCGATACGCCTCTTCGCTGTGCAGGGGATTCAGGAAACCTCGACGCGCGATCTGGCTGCAAGCGCCGGCGTTGCCGAAGGAAGCCTCTATCGGCACTTTCCCAGCAAAGAGGCCATGGTGAAGGCGCTTTTCGAAAAACACTACAGCGATCTGGCAGAGCATTGGGCTTCTCTGGCAAGCAAAAGAACGGATCCGCGGGACAAGCTATCGCACATCCTTCGCGATATCTGTCAGCTCCACGACGAAGAGCCTGACCGCTTCCGCTTTCTGTTGCTTACGCAACACCAGGCCCTGCCCTATGCCGGCAAAAATGGAATAACACCGGTATCGGTACTCTACGAGATTATCTCCGAAGGGATCGACCAGGGTGTGTTCCGCAACGCCAGTCCCGACCTAATGACCGCCTTCGTCATGGGGCTGATCACCCAGCCGCCGGTCTTTATGATCTATGGCCGCCTTGATTCAAAGATGGCTTTGATCGGCGACGATCTGGTGACCTCCGCACTTGCCTGTCTCGGGGTTGGCAGCGATCGCCGCATGGGCGCGCCATGATCGTCAGCCTTTAAACGCCACGCCTGCGCGAACGTGATCCACAACAATTCATTTGATACGAATTTGTAAAGGAGCCGACCATGTCGAACGGCCCGATGTTTCTTCTGAAGACCAAACGCTTTCTGCCTTACTTCGCGACCCAGTTTCTGGGCGCGTTAAATGACAATCTCTTTAAAAACGCGGCAGCCTTTCTGATCATTTTCCAACTGGCCGACGGCGCGGACGGCAGTGGCCAGATCCTGGTCAATATTGCCACAGGGCTTTTTATTCTTCCGTTTTTCCTCTTCTCGGCAATGGCCGGTAACCTTGCCGACCGTATGTCGAAAACCAAGCTCATGCGTTTGGTCAAGTCGATGGAAATCCCAATCATGGGATTGGCCGCATACGGCTTCTACAGCGATAGCGTAACGGTTTTGCTCACCACGCTGTTTCTGATGGGCACCCAGTCTTCGTTCTTTGGTCCCGTCAAGTATTCCGCCCTGCCCGAGTTGACGAAGTCAGACGAACTCCTAAACGCCAACGCCCTGGTTGAAGGCGGCACCTTTCTCGCGATCCTGGCCGGGACCATCGCCGGCGGTCTGCTGATCCAGGGTGACGCAGGCCGCGAACTGGTCAGTGCAGCGCTCCTGATCTGCGCCGCGCTCGGCTTGGCAGCAAGTTGGCTCATCCCCTCGACGGCCGCCCCCACAAAAAACACCCCGGTGACTGACGGACAGGAGCAGTTCAAAAAACCGGCCCTTTTCTTCGGCCAGACCGCCTCGGTTCTGAGGCATGCTGCCGAAAATCGCCCCGTCTTCCTCTCGATCCTCGGCATCTCCTGGTTCTGGGCGGTCGGCGCCACCTATCTGACCCAATTCCTGGGACTGACCAAGAACATCATCGGCGGCGATGAGACTGTTGTGACGCTTCTGCTTGCCACCTTCACGATCGGCATCGCCGGCGGCTCGTTGCTCTGCAGCAAGCTCTTAAAGGGTGAAGTCAGCGCCAAGTACGTCCCCTTCGGTGCGCTCGGTCTCGCCATCTTCTCGCTCGACCTCGCCTATGCCGCCAGTTCCGTGAGCCCGCCGGAAGTTTCCTATACCGCGCAGAGCTTCTTTCTCGATTGGCATAATTGGCGTTTTCTGATCGACCTCACGCTCTTGGCGATGTTCGGAGGCCTCTTCGTCGTACCGCTCTACACCATCCTGCAAAGCAGATCGGACGACGCTCACCGTTCGCGTAACATTGCCGCCAACAACATCATGAACGCGCTCTTCATCGTTGTTGCGGCGCTGCTGGCTGCGGGTGCCATAGCGATCGGCGCAAGTGTGATCGAAATCTTTGTTGCCATCGCAATCGGCAGCACGATCGCGGCGGTTTACATCTGCAAGCTTCTGCCGCAGGAGCTCTTCAAAACCAGCGCCGCCGCCATCCTGCGGGTTTTGTTTAAAGTCAAAGTCCGCGATGTGGAGAATCTGCAGAAGGTCGGCGACAAAGCCGTCATCGTCGCAAACCATGTCTCTTATCTCGACGGGTTGCTCCTCGCGGCCTTTCTGCCGGGTCAGTTGGTTTTCGCCATCGACACGGAACAAGCTAAAAAGTGGTGGGTGCGTATCTTCCTGTCGCTGGTTGAAGCTTTCCCGATGGACCCGACCAACCCCATGGCGACCAAATCGCTGATCAAGGAAGTCGCAAAGGGAAAACGCTGCGTCATCTTCCCGGAAGGCCGCCTGACCCAGACCGGCGCACTGATGAAAATCTACGAGGGACCGGGAATGATCGCCGACAAGGCCGATGCACCGATCATTCCGATCCGCCTTGATGGCGTGCAACACAGCCGCCTGACTTATCTCAAGGGCAAGATGCGCCAACGCTGGTTCCCCCAGATCACACTCACGGTTCTGGAGCCCAGAGAGTTTCACGGCGACGAAGGCCTGACCGGCCGACAACGCCGCAAGAATGTCGCCCAAAAGCTCTATGACGTCATGTCGGGCATGATGTTCGAAACCTCCGATACCCCGCAAACCCTGTTCGACGCGTTTCTCGATGCCCGCCATGCCCATGGCCGGAAAAGTGAAATCCTGCGCGATGTAGAACAGAAACCCTTCAGTTACAACGCGTTGCTGACCGCCAGCCTTGCAGTGGGCCGAGCGTTGGAGAAACATACGCCGCGCGAAGTCCCACTTGGCCTTCTGCTGCCCAATACGGTCGGCAGCGTCATTACGCTGCTGGGCCTAACAGGAACGGGCAGGATCCCGGCCATGCTCAACTTCACGGCAGGGCCAGCGTCGATACGCGCAGCAATCCGGGCAGCGGACATCAAGCAGGTCATTACTTCCAGGCGCTTTATTGAACTTGGTAAGTTGACGGCGCTTGAAGAAGACCTCGCGAGCCAGGTTGAATTGATTTATCTGGAAGATATTCGCGACCGGATGACCACCTTCGATCGGCTGTCTGCACTGTTGCGACGCCCCTTCGCGGGCGCGCTGCACCGCCGGCGCGAAATCGCCCCGGATGATACGGCGGTGATTCTCTTTACGTCAGGTTCGGAAGGCTTGCCGAAGGGCGTTGCCCTCAGCCACCGCAACATTGTGTCCAACTGCCGTCAGGTGGCTTCGGTTCTGGATTTCAATCCTGTGGACAAAGTCTTCAACCCTCTCCCGCTCTTCCACTCTTTCGGACTGACGGGCGGGTTGATTCTTCCCCTGCTCTCCGGTGTACCGAGCTTTCTTTATCCTTCGCCCCTGCACTTCAAAGTCATCCCCGAGATGGTCTACCACAGCAATGCAACGATCCTCTTTGCGACCGACACCTTCCTGCAAGCCTATGCCAAGGCCGACAGCTACGACTTTTATTCCCTGCGCTATGTCTTCGCAGGTGCGGAACGGGTCAAGGAGGAAACCCGGCGTATTTGGTCCGAGCGCTTCGGCATCCGGATTTTCGAGGGTTACGGCGCAACTGAGTGCGCACCGGTCCTCGCCGTTAACACACCGATGCATTTCAAGACAGGTACTGTGGGCCGCCTGCTGCCCGGAATCGACTCCCGGCTCGAAGAGGTTCCAGGCCTCGATGATCCAGACGCCGGACGTCTTTTCGTACGCGGTCCCAATGTCATGCGCGGATACCTGAAAGCCGATAAACCTGCAGTCCTGCAGCCCCTGGAAACCGGCTGGTACGACACCGGCGATATCTGCAAACTCGATGAAAACGGATTTGTCACAATCGCAGGCCGTGCGAAGCGTTTTGCCAAGATCGGTGGCGAAATGGTCAGCCTGACGGCAGTTGAAGCCCTGGCCGCAGAGCTCTGGCCCGACGAGCAGCACGTGGCCGCTGCGCTGCCCGACCCAAAGAAAGGTGAGCAAATAGTCCTGCTGACCACCAGAGAGCAGCCGGTTCCAGCCGAACTCCACGCGCACGGGAAAACACGAGGCTGGGCAGAGATACAACTGCCGAAGCTTCTGCATCAGATCAGCGAAATCCCTCTGCTGGGCAGTGGCAAGACCGACTATGGCGCCGTGACCGATACCGCCAAAGAGAGACTCGGCTTAACCTAGTTTACAATACAGGGTTGCAATCGAGAACCCGGCAAGCCTTTGAAGACAGGCTTAAATCTATCAGCGCGCCCGGAACACTCCATCGGCGCGCTGACCTGATCCCGCAAACGTAATTTGCGTGCCCTTTGCGATAGGGTTAACCATAATGCGCAAATTGAATGTCATCTTTTGGGTGACATTAACCAAAGGGAAGCACTCGTGATGGATTATTGCCGTCACAAATCCAATGCGTCGGCTCAGCATCTGTTGAACCACATTACCCCGGTACCGGACCGAACCCGGTTGCTATGACTGCAGGAGACCACAAGATTACGATGGCACCACGCGATCAGAGCGCCGGAGCGGATACAGATTCCAAATCCCAACCGACGGACAAAGACCCCCAGAAACTTCAGACCGAAGACGTCCTGGAAGCGCCGAAACAAGAGTGGCACGTAGCTCCGTCGTCAGTCGACTTCGAGGACCCGCTGGTACAAAGCGTGACAATGCTCGCGACTTTGTTGCAACGTCCGATCTCGGCCGAGGCGCTTAAGGCAGGTCTGCCGCATGCTGAAGAGCGCTTTACCCCGGACCTCGCAGTCCGGGCGGCAGAGCGTGCAGGACTGACCGCGCGTGTTGTGCGTCGCCCGAAGCTCAAATCGATCCAGGCGGTAACCCTACCGTGCATTCTGCTTCTTAAAGGCAGTGGCGCCTGCGTCCTGACTAAGATCATCGACCGTCAAACAGCCGAAATCATGATTCCCGAAGGCGGTGGCGGCGCAAAAACCATCAGCATTGAAGAGCTCGAAGAGCAATATCTCGGGTATTCCATCTTCGCGCGGCCGGAATTCAAGTTTGACGACCGTGCTTCAGACATTCGCCTGAAACAGCCAACCGCATGGTTCTGGGGAACGCTTGCGAAGTTCTGGCCCATTTACAGTCACGTTGCCCTGGCCTCGGTCATGATCAACGTCTTCGCGATCGCCAGCCCACTCTTCATCATGAACGTCTATGACCGGGTCGTGCCGAACAACGCCATTGAGACGCTCTGGGTTCTGGCCCTCGGTGTTTGCACCGTGTTCCTGTTCGAGTTCGTGATGCGCAACATGCGCACCTACTTCGTGGACATTGCCGGCAAAAATGCCGATGTGATCATTGCAAGCCGCCTGCTCGAACAGCTGATGTCCATGAAGCTCTCCAGCAAACCGCCCTCCACCGGCGCGATGGCAAACAATCTTCGCGAGTTTGAGTCGCTGCGAGAGTTCTTCACATCCGGTACACTGGTTGCTTTCGTCGATCTGCCCTTCATCTTCCTGTTTCTCGGCATCATCTTCCTGGTCTCCGGTCCAATTGCCCTGATTCCCCTGATCGCGGTGCCCGTGGTTATCTTCGTCGGCGTTTGCCTTCAGGTGCCTCTGCGCCGGATCATCGAAAAAACCCATCGGGAATCCAGTCAGAAGCATGCATTGCTGGTTGAAACCATTGATGGCCTTGAGACCATTAAAGCCACTGCAGCCGAAGGCCGGGTGCAGCGCTCCTGGGAACGTTTCGTCGGTCTGACCGCTGAATCCTCGGGCAAGGCCAGGTTTCTCTCCGGGATCGCCACAACCTTCGCCCAAGTGACGATCCAGCTGGTCACCGTCATCGTCGTTATTTACGGCGTTCATCTGATCTCCGAAGGCGCGATAACAATGGGCGCGCTGGTGGCTTCAACCATGCTGACGGGCCGGGCACTGGCACCACTGGGTGCGATTGCCGGCATGCTGACAAGACTCCAGCAATCACGCGTTGCCTTGAAGTCACTCGATACGCTCATGAAGTCGCCGGTCGAACGCGACTCTGAAAAGACTTTCCTGCACAGACCCCGCCTGAGCGGCGAGATCGAATTCAAGAAGGTCAACTTCAGTTACCCGAACCAGGACCCTCTGGCGCTCGACACTCTGAGTTTCAAAGTAAAGCCGGGCGAAAAAATCGGAATTCTGGGTCGGATCGGCTCTGGCAAGAGTACGATCGCGCGCCTTGTCCTGGGGCTTTACGAACCAAAGGAAGGTTCTGTCTTGATGGATGGAACCGATCTGCGTCAAATCGATCCGGCCGACCTGCGACGCAATATCGGCTATGTCTCTCAGGATAATTACCTCTTCTTCGGTTCCGTTCGGGAAAACATCTCTTTCGGTTCGCCGCATGTCGATGACCAGACGATTTTGCGCGCGGCCGCGGTAGCAGGCGTCACCGACTTTCTGCGCACCCATCCGCACGGATTCGATCTGCAGGTCGGTGAGCGCGGCATGGCGTTGTCCGGCGGTCAACGGCAGTCGGTTGTTATTGCCCGCTCATTGCTACTCGATCCTCCCATCATACTGATGGACGAACCGACGAGCGGCATGGACAACTCGACAGAGGCAATGTTCAAAACACGCCTCGGCAATGCCATGGCAGGAAAGACTCTCTTGCTGGTGACGCACCGAAGTTCTCTGCTGAGCCTCGTTGACCGGCTGATCATCCTGGACAACGGGAAAATCGTCGCCGACGGCAAAAAGGAAGAAGTCCTGGAGGCCCTCAAGCAAGGCCGTATTCGCGCAGGCGCCGGATGACCCGAACCGTCAGAAGGTCTGCAGGGTGAGCATTGATAGGTTAGACGTTAGCGATCACGGAGCAGTTGTGCCGACGGGTCCAGTAAGGAAGTAGTTCGAATGTCGAGTCACGGTACCCATAAGGATGAAGATCTTTTCTTCATGCCCGACGTCCATGCAGCGGCCAGACGGCGTGGGCGGACCTTTGCTTACATTCTGACGCTGACATCGTTTCTGTTCTTCCTGATTTTCGGGATCTGGGCGAATCACGCCGTCTTGGATGAAGTCACGCGTGGCGAGGGTACGGTGGTTCCCTCCAGCAAGACACAGATCATCCAGAACCTTGAGGGTGGTATCCTCGCCGGGATCATGGTGCGCGAAGGAGATATCGTGGAGCCGGGCGATATCCTGGTGCGTATCAATAACACGGCTGCCCGGGCGACTTTTAGGGATACCCGGAGTCAATACTACGCTTTGCTTGCAAAGGCCGCGCGCCTTGAGGCCGAGCTTGAAGATCGCGAAATCGAGTTTCCGGAAGACGCTGCGGAAAACGCACCCATCGAGGTCGCGACACAGCGTCAGCAGTTCGGCAATAGAAAGCGGCAACTCGTCGCTCAGATTGCTGTTCTTCAGGCCCAAAAATCCCAACGCGAACAGGAGATCACCGAAGCCAAGAGCCGCAGTCAGCAGTTGCGCCGAAGCCTGACGCTGGCTCAGGAAGAACGCAACATCACGGCGCCATTGGTGAAGAAGGGCATAAGTCCGCGCCTCGACCTCATCCGTATCGACCGGCAGGTTTCCGACCTGGAAGGTGAACTGAAGACTATTCGCCTGAGCATGCCGCGCTTGCAAACGGCTGTGCTGGAGGCGCAACAACGCATCGACGAAATGATCTTATCGACGAAAGCACAGGTCTCCGAAGAGCTTAGTCAGGTGAGAACAGAGGCGAGGTCGATCAGCGAGTCCCTCACAGCAGGTGAAGACCTCGTCACCCGAACGGAAGTGCGCTCACCGGTTCGCGGGACGATTAAGGAGGTTAAGCACAATACGGTCGGTGGTGTTATCCGTCCTGGAGAAGACATCATCGAGATTGTGCCGCTTGACGACACATTGCTGATTGAAGCGCAGATCCGGCCTTCCGACATCGCATTTCTGCGGCCTGGTCAGGAAGCAACCATTAAGATCACGGCCTACGACTTTTCGGTTTATGGCGGCCTGAAAGCAGAACTTGAAACCATCTCGGCCGGTACGATCAAGGATGATCAGGGCGAAAGTTTCTATCGTGTCTATCTCCGAACCGCCGAAATCACGCTTAAGCGCAATGGCGCGGAACTTCCGATCATCCCCGGCATGACGTCGACGGTCGAGATCCTGACCGGCAAGAAAACCGTTTTGGACTATCTGCTGAAACCGATCTTAAAGGCACGGGACAAAGCCTTGAAGGAACGATGATCTCGTCGTCTGAAACCAGTCACTACCAGCTTTTTTTAAGAAATGATTTCCGGTTCGCTCCGATCAACTGCATTCACGCTGGCTTAATCCGCCTTAACTGAAAATCTTCAAAGCCTCTTAACCAATATCTGAAAGACTCCGATAACTCAGAGCACGCCTCTTCGCAATCCTGCGGAAAGGCGCGCGTTTGAGCGCGCAAAAGCTGTTCGCGTGGAGGTGCACGGGCAGCAGGATCATGAACGGGACTTGCTCAAAGTGCATCGGCGACGGTTTTTCACGGGGGCCGCATCTTTTATCGCTGGCTTGTCGTCCGTGTCTGTGACCGGCCGCGCCGCGACCCTGCTGGACCTCACGAAATCGATCAACACAGCAGCGCCCGGTATCTTCAACACAGTCGAGTTCAGATCAAAATCCTTCAAGGCCCTGCCCCAGTGGCGCAGAGTCCTCGAGCAGGTCAAACGTGAAAAACGTGCCTTTGGAGCCTGTATAAGCGACGCGGCAAACTGCACAAGCGAAGTTCAGAAATCCTGGCGCGAGATTATTCTTTCGACCCGCAAGCTTGATCGGGCGGCACAAATCGACGCGATCAATCGCTACTTCAACCGCTGGCCCTACAAACTTGACAATGAGGTCTTCGGGGTAAACGAGTATTGGGCCAGTCCCGTGGAATTCATGACTCGTTCTGGCGACTGTGAGGATTTTTCGATCGCAAAATACTTCGCCCTAAAAGACCTGGGATTTGCAGAAGAAGAAATGCGCGTCGTCATCGTCATGGATCGCATTCGCAACATCGGACACGCCATTCTGGCGATATACGAAAAGAACGACATCCTCGTCCTCGATAGCCTTTCGAACGTCATTTTGTCACACTCCAAATACAAGCATTATCTGCCGCAATATTCGATGAATGAAACCACCCGCTGGGCACACTTCGTTCAGCAATAGAGACTACCAAAGAGATCAATCATGATGTCCAAGAGCAACACATTGAACGCGCTGGAAGGGTCGGAAAAGGATCCAACCTCTGTCGAGCTTAACCAACCCGGCTCAACGTCGGAATCAGCCAACGCTCTGCCGAAATCGGCACTGATCGGTCTCGTCGTTATCGTGCTTGTCGCTATTGTAATTTCCTGGCTGGTCATAGAATCGAAAAGAGAACAGGTCGTCGACGACCTGCAGCAACGCATGCGGATCACCGTGGAGGCTCGCGCCGAGGTCATATCGACGTGGCTTGAGGGGACTGCACGGCTCGCCGACCGGCTTGTCGAAAGCGAATTGTTCCGACTGTTCGCCAGTGATGTCGACGCGGCCGGAGGCCTTATCGATCCTTCGGCTCAAAATCAGGACGCCCAGGACAACGGTCTGGGCATTGCCCTGCTTGAACAGCTTCCTTTCATGGAACGGGTCGTGACCGACTTCGTAATTTCAGCTGACTTCACGGCGGGATATGTTTTGGGTAAAGCCGGTGTCGCCTACGTCAGTAGCGGCGGTGCCACCGCAGTGCAGCCGCAACAGGTGGAAATGGCGCTTGATGTCCTGGCGAACGGCGAACGACAGTTCGGGGCGCCCAGGGTCGCGGCTGCGGGGCTCGTCATAGACATCTACATCCCGATACTTCCTGCTGCATCACAGACCGAAGAAGCTCAACCGATTGCCGTTCTGATGGTTACAGCCCCTGTTGCCGCCAGGCTCGCCGAAATCCTTGCACCGCGTCCACTGGCGCCTGAAGGCGAAGAACTCCACCTCGTCCATAAGACTTCTGTCGGGCTGATCGAACTCCTTCCAACACAAACGCCCGAGATTAAAACGCTCGGCAACGATGGCGCGATCCCCGGTGTGAGTGGTCAGCCTTTTGTCGCCGGACCATCGCTTGACGGCACGACCATGGCCTACGCACGCGCCACCTCAATATCAGGCGACAGTTTCTGGGCGGTTCTTGAAATGGATCGTGCGTCCGCCCACGGCGAATACCGCAATTTTTCGGTGATGGTCGTCATTGCGACGGCACTCCTCGTCTTCACGCTTGTCTCCGTCTTTGGTGCCGTCTGGGCACAGCTGGGCAGTAATCACAATCGACTGATGGCCGCTCAGTTCAAACGCCTCGCAACACGTATTGACACTCAGAAACGCTTCCTGGACAGCATCAACAGCAGTATCGCCGACTACATCGGTCTGAAGGCCGAGGACGGCAGCTACCGCTATGCCAACAAAGCCTTCGCCGACGCTGTCGGGCGCACACCGGAGGAAGTCATCGGGCTGGATGACGTCGCGCTCTTTGGCCAGGGAACCGCAGACCGCCTCGCCCTGTCCGATCAGAAAGCGATCAGGCTGGGACAGGTCGTTACTTTCAACGAAGAAGTCTATTTGAGTGGTGTCCAGCGGCATTTGCAATTCTCCAAACTTCCTTTTCAGAACGAACAGGATCAGGTGAGCGGCGTAATCTCCGTGGCCCGCGATGTCACCGAACTGGTGGAAGAACAGGCAAAGCGCGATCGCGCTGTCCGGCAAATGGTGACGGCATTGGTGCGTGCGATCGAACTGCGGGATCCCTATCTGGCGGGTCACTCGCGGCGTGTCGCCAGTCTGTCAGTGGCCGTCGCCAAACGCCTGCAGCTCTCTACTGAGGATGTGGATACCGTCGAGATTGCCGCAAACCTCTCGCAGCTCGGTAAGCTGGCGGTTTCAAGGAAGCTCCTCAACAAGCCGGACCGGCTGAACGACGCAGAGATTGCAGAGGTAAGAAAACATGTTGATCATGCTGCCGCGATGCTGCGTGACATTGATTTCGAACTCCCGGTTCTGCCCACCATTTATCAGATGCACGAGCGGCTCGACGGCAATGGATATCCGACCGGACTGCGAGCTGATGCTATTCTGATAACCTCCCAAATCCTGGGGATATGCGATGTCTTCGCCGCGCGGGTCGAGCCGCGTTCCTACCGCGCAGGCCTTTCAACTGACGAAGCCATCAAGATTCTCCATGACAACGGGGGCCGTTATGCGCCCAGGATCGTTGCCGCACTCGATGAAGTCGTCGCAAGCGTTGCGGGAGAGAGACTGATGGCAAGTCTGCCGGCAAATGCGGATTGAATTTTTTTGATGGGATTCCGAGCCATAGTCTGGCTGCTCATCATTTTCTGCTTATCGTTCACGCCGAATGCTTCAGAGGCGCAAAAAGCCGATCTGGACTCCCGAATTGAAGTCGATGCCCATTCTTACCCCTGGAGCCCAATCGGGCGCCTGAACGCCGGTGGGCGCGGACACTGCACGGGCTTTATGATCGGCGAACGTAAGCTACTCACGGCGGCCCACTGTATGTACGACGCAGTCCGGGGACGCTGGCGCGGTGCAGGTGAAATGCACTTCATTGCTGCTTATCAGAGAGAGAATTACCGCTTCAACTCAAAGGTCGAGAGTTATCAGGTTTCAAAGGACTTCGATCCCCGGAACGCTGCGTCGCCAGAGAGTGCAATGACCGACTGGGCTGTTGTGAAACTGACAAAGCCGCTTGGGCAGCAGACCGGCTGGTATGGTCTTCAAGGCCTCGACAAAGAGTTGTTGGAACGCCTGCTAGCCGGTGATGCCTTGCTTTTGCAGGCCGGTTATCAACGCGGACGGGCGCATGTCATGACGGCGACCTTCAACTGCGGATTTTTGGGCCGCTTCGCGGACAACGCCGGCATCGCCCATGATTGCCCTGTTGCGAAAGGCGATTCCGGCTCGCCCCTCTTGGTATTTGACCAGGGACGAATTTCGGCGGTCGGCATACACGTCGTGCAATCCCGATTAAACGGCAGGGCCATTGCTGGTGTTCTCTCACTGGACACATTTCGTCCTGAGGCAACCGATCCAACCACCCGCACTGCAACCGCGTTGCTGCGCGAACACTGGGGCCCCGGTCAAAGGCCACCAAAGGGCGCAGCGATCAAACGACTGCCCATAAAAGCAACCGATAGCCTCCTCCAGATTCTGGGCTTTTTACCTGCCGAACAGCCGGTCAGCCCTGACCAGCGCCGTGCAGCGGTTAAGGAATTTCAGTTGGAGCAGAAACTTCCCCGCGACGGAAAGATATCGCTCAAACTCCTCGAACAGCTTATTTTCGCGAGCCGGAAGCCACCGTTGCGTTAACCATTCTCCGGGTGGCCGTCTTGCCTATGTTGCCTGATTTCCACAGGGATTGGTCCAGACGAAAATACTTCGCCGTTAACCTTCCACGTTAAAGCTTGGCTCAAGTTTTCATCTTAGTCTTTGACAATGATGAACGCGTCCCAATACCGCATGCCGCAAGCGCCCTCTTTGCCCAAGACATTGAAATATTTATTTATTTCGGCGCTAACCCTGTCTAGTGCGACCGTGGGGCAGAGCAACGCGTGGGCGATCCCGGACCGGGTCACCGTTAACGCCATGGAATACCCCTGGAGCGCCATCGGAAAGATTGAAACCTCGATTGGCCACTGCTCCGGCTTTCTGATCAGTAAGAAACACGTCCTGACAGCCGCTCACTGCCTTTATGATCGCGAAAGAAGCCGCTGGGTCAAAGCCTCAGAGATCCAGTTCACTGCTGGTTACCAGAATCATGAGCACAAGCTGACCTCAAAGGTAAAGAGTTACAAGCAATCCAAGAAGTACAAAAAGACCCAGGACGCTTCGGTTAAAAATACGGTCACAGACTGGGCGCTTCTGGAATTGAAAGAACCCTTGGGCAAGGCCGCAGGCTGGCTGGCGCTGAAGCGTCTGGACAATGCCTTGCTTAACGACCTGGCAAAAGGCGACGCCACGCTGCTACACGCAGGATACCGTGGCGATTCTCCGCACCGTTTGAAAGCCGGGTTCGGATGCGAGATTGCCGGATACTTCAAGAACGGCGTGGGGATCGCCCATCGCTGCAGTATTATGCAGGGCGATTCCGGTTCACCGCTGATGGTGTTCGCTGAAGGTGAAATCTATGCCACTGGCGTTCATGTGATCGGCGCTTCCGACGGCAAACAGGAAATCGCAGGAGCGCTTTCGGTGTCTGTCTTTCATCCGGCTGTCGGGTCGGCGCGCGCTGCAAGAATCCTCCGCCCGGCCGGTAACATCTGGCGTGAGAGCAAACCTCCGCGGGTGAACCGCAAAGCAGAGAAAACGCCGGTCGATACGATCGATCTGCTGTTAAAGGAATTGGGCTATCTGCGCGGCCGCAACACCCGCACGTCATCGACAAAGCGGCGAAACGCCATTCAGGCCTTTTTGTCGGACACGAACATGACGGGCCCCGCCAGACCAAGCGTCTCTTTGATGGGCGAACTGGTCCGACAACTCGATTGAGTCGACCGCTCGTTGTCAGGACGAGAGCCACCGCTCAAGGCTCCCGCTCTCCTCCCTCATGCGGAGGAAAAAATACACTCACTACATAGAAAAAAGCCGGTTAAATGGAGCATTCCATCTAACCGGCATTTCATTATCAGCACTCCGAGGAGATCCTCAGAGCCGAGGCTCACGCCCCGTTGATCAAGGTGCTGGTGTCGAGATCAGTGAGTTCGTTGATCGCATTGTCGATGTCCTGGAACACAATCGTCGTCCCGCTCTGCAGCTCCAGGGTAACAACGTCGTCGGTCTTGGAGAAGGACGCCACCGCATCTTCAATCGAGATATCGCCCCCCGCATCGCCACCGTCCGTGACATCCTCGAACGAAAGCACGTCTCCGCTGGAAACCGAAAAGTCGAAGATCGTGTTGTTACCTTCATCGGCGGTCAGATTGAAGACGAAGGTATCACCATCTGCCCCGCCGTAGAGGTCATCATCACCTGCGCCTGCGATCAGAATGTCCTCGCCACCCTGCCCCAGCAGGATATCATCGCCATCACCGCCATTGAGCAGGTCGGCTTCACCGCGTGTATCATTCGCAGCCTCTTGAACGAAACGTTCCTGGTTGTCGAGAATGAAGGTCATCACATCGAGTTTGCTCGGCGCATGCCCCAGGGTCGTAGTCAGGTGGTCAACCAGAGTCTGGTATCCACCACCTTCCTCCCCAGTCGCGCCGAACCCGCCATCCTCGACAGAGGCAAGCATCCAGTCCGAATTAATGACGTCACCAAAGATCAGGTCGTTGCCGTCACCGCCGGTGATCTCGTCCTCGCCTACCGCATTCATGATCGTCAGGGTCTGGTCGCCCAGCAGTGCCGAGAGGCTTTCGGTCTCTTCAACGATGGTGACCGATGAGTCGTCATTGCCTTCTGCGGCAACCCTTTCCAGCTCATCCGGTGCGATCTCGGTGCCGACACCAAAGACCTGGACGCTAACGTCGATGCCGTCAAAATCGACAGAACCATCGTAACCGTCGTTGTCCTCGCCATCGCTAAGGAAGTAGATCTTGTTGACCGCATTTTCATGCCGACTTCCATCATTCAGGAAGTCTTCGACAGCCTGGAGCGGAGCTTCAAACTGCGTTTCGCCGGAGGCATCCAACTTCGCAATTACACTCTCCAAAGACTTCCCGGAGTCATTTTCAAAACGGTCGTTCGCAGCGTTGTAGGTGAAGACCTGATTAACCGCGACGCCACTATTGAAAGCAACCAGTTGGAAGGTAGTGAGATTGTCATTCACCAGTTGAGCACGCAGCGAATCGTGAAGTGCGGTGAAGGCTTCCTTTGCCTCGACTAGGCCGGCTTCTGACGGCTCCACATGCTTAGTGATCGGCCGACCGACGTTTCTTGTACCAAACCAGGTGAATTTGACCGGCTGCACGGTAATGTTAAAGCCAGGCTCGTTGATATCCAACGCGCCCTCGGGCAAGCGAATAATCAGGTCACCCATCTGCTCGTCACGCAAAACCGCCGTTCCGGAGCTGTTCACATAGACGGAGTCTTCATAGTCCTCGCCATACTGAACCCTGGCGCCTGCCGGCAAGCCACTCAGGCGATAGCCACTGGCATTGGGGCCCGAGGTCTGGAAGTCAGGAATGTTGACCCGGAGGAAGCTCATGGAATCCGAGACGTCGATGACAAAGGATACGTTGACCGGCACCTCTTCAGACCCGGTTCCGCCAACATCCCCGATCAGGATATCGTCGCCATCTGCGCCGAGGATTTCACCTTCGTTCGCGGTTTCAGACGGGACCCGATGCGGAGACGTGCCTTCGCCATCATCATTATCGTTGCTGCCGACCACCAGTTCCGGATCGGGTTCGATCACCTGCACTGAAGCGTAGGCAGTCGCCTCGGCGGTTTCGGTGTTGTCGGAGAGATCCGTTTCTACACCGCTGGTCCCATTGTCGCCGTTCAGCGCAGCAAGTTCGATACCATCGATCTTGACCGTAAAGGCCAGATTCTCTCCATCGGTAACCGAGTTCGTTGCCTGTACGCCAATCATCATATCGAAAGGAAGTGACACGTCATCGAGCGAGAGAGTCGACTGCCCCTCCGCCAGCTCGGTAAACACAAAACCTTCCGGCAGATCAATCTTGACGTTGTGCTGCTCCGAGCCATCGGTAGCATCACCCCAGACCGCTGCAATGTGCAGGCGCCCGATTTCACCGGCGCCGAAGCTAAGGTCTTCGTCACCATCAGAGTCGGTCACGCTGAAAGTGGTGATTGTGATCGGGTCCGCGACAGCGTCCACAATCACGTCAGCACTGTCACTGGCTGTCGCCGTCAAACCTGTATGGCAATCGCCGCCATCGCGCGCTGTCGCGGCCACCGTGAGCGTACCCAGGTCAACATCGCTGTCGGCTGGCGCGCTCACTCCGAAGCTGGTCGACACAGATGCGGTACTCAGGCCGATCACCCTGGCGGTCGTGCCATCATCGGAAACCGATACGCTTGCGCCCGGATGGTCCAGCTCGATCTGGCTGAAATCGTACGCCGCGCTCGGGTCGAGACCTGTGATCTCGAGCTCGGTGATTACGTCGTCACCTTCGGCCGTCGCGGTAAAGTTCACCGTTCCGGTCGTGTCTTCCTTGATGACAATCCCGCCAGCTTCCGCATCAAGCTGGATCTCTACGTTCGGCTCGACCACACCGGGTTCGACAGCAACAGTCAGAACGGCACTCGAGGTATCGCCGTCACTGTCGCGCAAGGTGTAATCGAAGCTTTCGTCGAGGGTCACAGCACAGTCATGCGCCGTAACGCCCAGGATCAGGAAGTCACTGTTGTGATTGCCCGAACCATTGTCGCTTTGAACAGGTGTGACACGGATCTGACTGAAGGCTTCTTCGGCGCTCACATGAATGGAAACCAAACCATCGTAATCGCCGCGAACCGGATCGATCGTTGCTGTCACCCAGGTTTCACCGTCACTGGAAACCTCGACCGTCAACTGCTCGATGTTTCCGGCATCGTAGAGCACACCATTAAAGAGAGCTCCAACCAAAACACTGGCAGAATCCGTCTCACCGGGCAGGCCAATATCGATGTATTCAAACGGCGCGCCCTCGGGAAGTCCCGCAACATCGCGGAATGATGTTTCCGCACGATCTCCGGCATTTCCGTCGCCGTTTGTGCCAACACCGCCATAGAGCTGGCTCCCCTCGATGCGGACGTCCTTACTGCCCAACGCGACGCCACTTTCGTAGCTGTCAGTCTCTGGATTCCAGCGCGATGCGGAGATCGTAAAGCCTTCACTTTCGAAGGACGCAACCCATTCCGCAGGCGATTTACCCAGGCTCTCGCCTGGCGCAAAGCCGGCAGTCGCAGTGACCGTACCGTGGTCGCCTTCGACAGACTGATAGCTATAGTCACCTGCGTTCGCACCGGTCAGATCGACTGACAGCGTTCCGCCCAGGTCGGTGCCGTTAATAATCAGTGTCGTGCCATCAAAGCTGTAGTCGACATTCTCGACCGGTGCAGGATTGCCGCCGCTGACACTCAGGGCAGATCCATCGGCGTTCAATTCATAGGAAACGCCCTGATGAACGATCTTACTGATGACACCACTCTGGTCGGCGCCGACTTCATCAACACCCTCCGGACCGGCATCGGAAATCAGGTTTCCGGTGGCAACACCGTTTTCCACCACTTCGGCAATGTTATCGGCAGCGGTTGGCACGTCATCAACCACCTTGACGTTGGCGGTGCCCTCGACGAAGTCTCCGTCACCATCCGTCGCCGTGAAAGCGATTCCCAGATCGAGAATATCCTCGCTGCTTACAGGGTGATCGAGCTGACCTTCGAGGGTGAAAGTGAACTCACCGAATTCACCGCCCGCTGCATCGAAGACCACCGTAAAGACAACAGCGCCACCGGCCATGGCCGTCAGCGTCTGCGTTCCGGCGTCGTAACTGTAACTCACGGCTTCGCCGTTCGACGTCAGACCGGCAGGCCCGTCGGCAGCGATGACCGAGCCCGCGCCATCAGCGCCGAAATCCACGCCAAGCACAGCAAGAATCGAAGTTGAATCCGAACCATCGCTGCCGTTTGCCAGGTCGTCCTCATCCACAGCGGCGCACGGACAAAGCGATATGTTGTCAATGTAGCCGCCGAGCGTGTTCTCTTTGCCCACAGCCCGGAACTCGAGGCGCGTTACGTCGGCGTCACCGCCCTTGACGTTTAGAGAGATCTCCCGCCAACCGGACGTCTCGTCAGTCAGAGTGGCAACCTTCTCGCCATTCCACCAGACTTCGGCATCACTGCTGCCGCTACCGCCATCGCGGGGACGCGGCGCGTACTGGAATGTCAATTCGTAAGTCTCGCCCGCCTTGGTGTCGACATCCTGATAGACATGCGCGTTGGACTCCGAAAAGGAGCCTCTGGCGTGTGAATCAAGTTCAAGCTTGGCGGCGCCATGCTGAGCACGAATGCCGCCGAGGTTGCCGTTCTGGATCTCAATCGGCGCGTTCGAGGCATCAAGGTCGGGGTTCCAGCCGGGAATCCGGCCTTCGCCATAGGTGTTCCAGTTCCGACTGCCCAGCCCGTGGCCTTCTTCAAAACTGCCGTTGACGATCAGGTTCCCGTGGACGCAAGGATCAACCAGAACCGGCGCATCGTCTTCAATGGTGACGCTCAGGCTGCCGCGGGCAAAGTCCGGGCTGTCGCTGTCCTGGACGATGAAATCGAACGTCAGCTCCAGCGGATCGGCGGCTCCGCTCTGTCCCGCATCGGGATGGTCGACAGGCCCGAGCAAAGTAACCCAGTACTCGCCGGTCTGCTGGTCGACCTTGAGTTCGATCACATCCTCACCACCGGCAGCGCCTTTCAAGACCAACATGCCGTCGACCACGGTCGCAGCGCCGAACACGATCGGCGTACCGCTCGAGGTCAGGGATGCCTCGGTATTGCTCTCGGGATCTTCCGCAGCGGAAAAACTCACGCTGGAGATACTGCCGGCACCGTCTGCACCGAAATCGAAGTCCAGATCCCCATGGATCGATTCGTTGCCGTCGTCATGGAATTCCGCCTCACTCAGCGGTGCATCCGCAATGGTACTGCCTGCCCTCGGGCCGTCATCCCAGATGTCGATCTGCAACCAACTCTCGTCGCTATCGCCATCAAAGTCGCTGACACTGTACTCGAACCAGAGGCGGATTGGATCGCGGCCACCGGTCTGATTGACGTCTGGATGATCAACCGGTTGCTCCAGTTCGAAGGTGTAAGCACCTGTCGCCTTGTCGACAGTGACCGTAATCACGGAGAGGGATGCGCCACCGTCGCCGATCGGGGCGGTGCCCGTCAGCACAATGCTACCTTCGCCATCATCAATCGCCGCACCGAACGTGACCGCATGGCCACCGGATGTCAGTGACACACCGCGCCCAAAACGCGATTCCGGATCGGAGACATAGCGCAATTCGTCAACCGAAACGCCGCCTGGACCATCTGCGCCGAAGTCGATGTTGAGTTGGCCCTCGACTTTTTCCGCCCCATTGTCGTGAAGATCGCTCTCCTTCAGGGGTTCCTCGGCTGCACTCCAGCGGGCATCAGGACCATCGTCCCGGACGAAGACTTTCAGCAAACTGGAATCACTGTCCCCATCCGCGTCGGTGACGGTGTATTTAAACGCCAGAAGCAATTGATCCAAGAAGCCGGTTTCTCCGGCATCGGGGTGATCCAGTGCCTGCTGCAAGTCGATCTTGTACGCACCCGTCGACTGGTTCACGGTGACCGAGATTACGTCAAGTGACGAACCGCCTTCACCGATCGGCGCCGTTCCGGTCAGCACAATATTACCGAGCCCGTCTTCAGCGGCTGTGCCGAAAACAACCTCCTCGCCACCGGCCCTCAGGACGCCGTCAAAACTGCCATCCTGACCAACGTCATAGGCCCAGGCGAGGTCAGTTACATTGATCTCACCGGCGCCATCGGCACCAAAGTCGACGCGCAGATTACCACTGACGGATTCCTGACCTTTGTTGTCCAGGTCGGATTCCTTGAGGCTTCTTGCCAACGTCGATCTGGCATCGGGGCCATCGTCACTGACACGAACCGTCAAGAGCGCAGTATCCCTGTCGCCGTCGCCATCCGTGACTGTGTACTCAAAAGACAGGTCGAGATTGTCGAGTGAACCCGTCTCACCGACATCGGGGTGATCTATCGGACCCAGCAGCGTCGTCACGTAGTTACCCGTCGCCTTCTCAACCCGGATCTCGATAACATCTTTCCCGTCTGCGGAACCGGTCAGATAGAGATAGCTTCCGGTATCCGCTGCGGCGGCAAAAGCAACGGGAACACCGCCTGCGGTAAGACTGCCGTTGAAATCGGAGTCCCCGCCTGGATCGCCCGCCTTGGCAAAGCTGATATCCGTTACCCGCGCGCCGTCCTGACCGCCGTCAAAACTGAGAGTGCCACTGGCAGAATCATTGAAGGGGTTCCGATCGGTCAGCTTTTGCTCTGAGAGGGTTCTATCTTCAACAACGTCCCTAGCAATCGGGCCGTCGTCCTGGATCTGGATGTTTATCGCCGTTGTGACTGTATCGCCGTCGCCATCCGTCACAGTGTAGGAAAGGTTCTGCAGGAAAACGGACTCATCCGCTGATCCGGTGTCCGGATGCTGGATTGCCGCGTGTTGAACAAACCAGAGATCATCGCCGTCCAGATAGACTGTGAAGGCAACATCGCCCTCCTCGCCACCAATCCGGCCTTCGAGCGTCGTTCCATCGCCAAAGAGATAAATACTCTCGCCGCCTTCGGTCGCAAAGAGACCGCTGTCGGTTCCCTCGTGCAGCGCGCCGTCACCATCCGTGATCTGAAGGAAGCTACCCAGTTCATCTGTGCCGAAGTCATAGTTGAGAGTGGTCTGGGCCACGCCAATTACCTGGGCCCCGTCCGGGAGTTCGAGACCTTCGGGTAGATCAGCCTCCGTCTCGTCCGCCCCCTGTGGGTCTCCATCGACAATGCCAAGCCCGTCCGTCTCGTCATAATCAATCGTCGCTGCCTCGGCGGATGGTCCGTCATCCTGCAGCGTAACGGTGATCTGCGCCGCGTCCTGATCACCTTCGTCATCTGTGACGAGATAGGTCAACGACAGGTCAGGAACCGCGTTCTCGTCATGATCGCCATCCGCGGCAACACCTGCATCGGGATGGTTGATCTGCTGGAACTGCACAAAGGTGAAACCCGCATTCTCATCGGCCAGATTGGGATCCAGATGGCCGGCAAAAACCAGCTCCCCACCGTCTGTTCTGCCCCAAACGATGGTTGGATCGTTTGGATCACTGAAAAGAAACACTTCTTCAGGATTTTCGCTGCCACCGGTGAAGAGGCCGGATGACTCGCCGTCATAGCTGAATGCGATGGCATACTGCGAAGGTTCAGCGGTTTCGGCGTCGATTGCGCCATCGGTAAAGATTTCCCAGTTTACCTGAGTCTGAGCCTGCCCGAGAACGTTCGGCAGCCCGCCTTCACCCAGAGCGGCCGCCAGGTCCGCCGCTACAGAGTCTTCGAGCTGCGCAACATCATCCGCATCTTCATCAATCCCGGGCGTTTCATCGTAGGTGACAGCGGCATTCTGCGCTTCAGGAATATCTTCGGCGATAGCGATCTGAAATTCTGCGGTTGTCACCGCTACGTTGTTCAGGTCGGTCAACTCGCCGCCTGAAAAAACCACCTCCTCGGCGACTGCCTCGACCACAATACCCGCGTCGCCAGACTCATTGGGCGAACCGTCGCTAAGGCGTTCAGACGACCAGTCATGCGGATCGAAACTGACCGTTTCGACAAAAGATCCGTCTGTCACTGTGAAAATGTAACTATCGAAGCCGTTCTCACCGACGATGTGCGTCACGCTACCTTCAGGGAAGGCATCGCTGGCAAGCAGGGTCCAATCCGAGGGCACACCTCGGATGACAACGCTATGGCTCTCCGAACCATCTTCAAAATCCGGGAAGGTCGCCGCAATCGACAGATTGACCAAAGCCTCCTCCGGCCGACTGCCTTCTTGCCCGGACTGATTACCCTCACGGGCCTCGGGGTAACCTTCATCTCGCTCCAGAAGTTCAGGGAACGAGGACCGGACCGAGAGGAGAGGCTTGTCGGCAGCGGCATCAACGACCCCAACCACAGTCAGTGGCTCGGTTGTCGCTGTAATACCGTCTGTCGGATCGGTGATGTTTGCGGTCACCGTCAACGAGATATCCGCATCACTGTTCTCGGGCGGCAGGACGTAGATCTCATCAAGGTTTGCCGCGTCGACCTGAATAACAGGACCCGATTGGGCATTCGCCGGATTGCCCGGATCTCCAACAAAAATCGTCACGCCTTCCGGAACATCGGAAATGGAAATATAGTTGAGAACCTCGTCGTCACCCTCGGGCTGACTGAAGGTCACATTGATCCGCATCGGACTTTGAGTGGTATCACCCTGATTCTGGTTTGGCTGCCAGTCTTCGAAGCCCCCGTCGAAGGCACCCGCAACGGCGCCGTCGCCCTCGGGAACCTCCGTCACGACTGTTACGAAGTTGATGGAAATCGTCCCTTCGACAGCATCAACCGGATCCAGCGCTTCGTCGATAGCGGGAACACCGAATGCTAGGGCGGTTCCATCAATCACTCCCTGCGCGAGCAATAGATTCAGGATATCGCCCAGATTATCGCCATAGCTGGACGCGCCGCCGCCAAGAACCTCTGCACCGGCCGCGGTCTCAAGCGCACTGCCCTCACCTGAGAGCAGTGCCGCCTGGGCAATGAGCTGGGACACGGGGATCTGCGTCTCACCGATCAGGAAGGTAGGGGCAGCATCGCCACCGGCCGCATCCACGAGATTGAGAAAGACAATGCGGCTGTCGATAACGTTGTCGCCATCGTCATCAAAACCGAGAACGACGTTGTTTCCCTCTACCAGGAACTGCGCCGCCGACGGGTCGAAATCCAGGAAGAAGCTTTTGCCCCCAAGATTACTATATTCCTGTGTCGCCCCTGGAGCGGGCCTCTGAACCGCAACCCCAAAAGTCGTAGCCTGACCGACCACCTCTACTGTCTCGGTTTCGTAGCCGGTGCCTGCTTGCGAATTCTCATCGGTTTCAGAGCTTACCTCTGGGAACTCCCGGGAAAGGTCGTCGGTCATTGCGGTCGTCTCCTTGACTTAAACCGCTCCGTTCCTGGTGCGGCACTACCTGTGTCAAACTTGAGGCCGCAGTTTTATCGAATGAGATTAAAAATTCGATTATAATACTTACGAAAACAACATATCATTATATGAGTTTAATTAATTTAACTAATAAATATATGTAAAATTTTACACAAATTGTCAGATGCATTGATAACAAGAATTATTTATTATACAAAAAATCTTATTTTAATTTTATTTATTTAACTACATTAATAAAACTAGGAAAAATATAATTAATTACCGAATCAGGTATAACGAAGAACAAAAAAAGCGGCAACTTCTATTAAGTTGCCGCTTTTCGAAATCACAGACTCGCTGAGATCTTTATCAGGTTGGTCTTTAACCGTCCTTTTTAAGCCGGACAGCCACCCACTGGAAGTCACCCTGGCGATAGACCAGCAAGGTCACAACGCGATAACCTTCTTCCTTGGCTTTTTCGACCCTCTGTTGAACCTCGGTCGGATTTCCGACCTCTTCCTGATCGACCTCGACAATAACGTCACCGGGCCGCAGGCCTTTTTCAGCTGCTGTGCTGTTTTGCTCAACGTCGGTAATCACAACACCGTTCGTCTTTTCGTCGAGCTCAAACTGCTGGCGCAATTCAGGTGTGATCTGGCCAAGCGCAAGGCCAAGGTCCGAAACCTTTCCGGTTACATCCTTGGGGGTCGGGTTCTGAGGAACAGCTGCAACCTGCGGCTCGTCTTTAAGTCGACCCAAGTCAACCTTGACGACTTTCTCTTCACCACGGCGCCAGACGACAACGTCAACAGATTCACCAATCGGCGTCTCAGCAACCATGCGCGGAAGCTTGCGCATATCGGGCACAATCCGGTCGTCGAACTTCAGGATAACATCGCCTTGAAGGATACCGGCTGCTTCCGCAGGTCCGCCTTCGGTAACAGAAGCAACAAGTGCTCCCTTTGAATCTTTAAGGCGCAGGCCTTCAGCCAATTCGTCGGTCACCGTCTGGATATGAACACCGAGCCAGCCGCGCTTGACTTCGCCAAATTCACGAAGCTGACTGACGATGTTGCGTCCCAAGGTCGACGGAATAGCGAAACCGATGCCAACCGAACCGCCGGACGGCGAAAAGATGGCTGTATTCACGCCAATGACATCACCATCCAGATTGAACATCGGTCCGCCGGAGTTACCCCGGTTGATCGCAGCGTCGGTCTGAATGAAGTCATCATAGGGGCCTGCATTGATGTCGCGCTGACGCGCGGAAACAATGCCCGCTGTCACGGTGCCGCCAAGACCAAAGGGGTTACCGATCGCAACCACCCAGTCGCCGATGCGGGTTTCGTCTGAATCGCCCCACTCAACAGCCACAATGTCCTTTGGCGGCTCAACTTTCAGCAGCGCCAGATCGGTCTTTTCATCACTACCGACAACCTCTGCCTTCAAGGTAACACCGTCGTGCAGACGAACCGAAACCTCATCGGCCCCCTCAATCACATGGTGGTTGGTGACGATGTAGCCTTCCTCGGAAATGATGAACCCTGAGCCTTGCGACCCACCCCGGCGACGTTCCGGCGGACGACCGCGGCGCTCAAAGAAATCTTTGAAGAATTCCTCAAAGTCTTGCCCAGGCGCTGGGCCCTCTTGCTGCTCTTCAGCGGAATCACCGTTGCTGACAGCATTCTGGCTTGCCGAGATATTCACAACCGACGGTAAAAGCTTTTCCGCAAGGTCCGCAAAACTCTCGGGCGCCCCACGCGCTTGGGCAGAAAACGACCAGAGCGTCAGCGCTATGACCGTCGTGATGGCTAAAACCACAAGACTTTTATTGTGGCTCTCCTGCGCTTTGGCAACAGCCCTTGCGCGGGAGCGTGATTGGGATCGATGTCCGAGAGTCACCGTCATCACCTCATGTTTTATGTTCAGAGCGACGTTGCTTCGCCCATCTCAGTAATCGCTATCTATTATTCTCTTCCCGGCGATCAAGGGAAAGCCCTTAAAATACGTAAGGGCACGTCATCAATAAGCTGTGAGAGAAAAGGGGCGTAAATGTGGCGCCTGGCCCGGAGCACAGCCCCTTTTGAGCTTAAATTCGACCGTACGGCGAGAGAACTGTTGTAGTTTCTCGCCCTTGCTCAACCGCGTAGCAGCCAAACCCCGAGTACACCGACCGCAGCCGCAGTGAGGCCACCGATCCGTAAAGCCTCCGTCGGAGACCGCTCTAGGAGTGTAAGAATTTCCCTCAAACGCTTCGGGAAGAGCGCGAGGAAGAGGCCTTCGATCACGAGGACCAATGCGAGCCCTGTTAGAAAATCCGTCATATAGAGTCTTTCGCCGGCCACGAAGGGGTATCAGACCCCCATCGTGACCGGCTGATCATCACAGGCAGCAACCGAGTCGCCGCTCAGTTGCCGCTGCGCGTTGCCTCTTCATCTTTCCTCTTGCGGTCGCCCGCATCGACACTGCTGAAGAAGTCGAAGAATTCGCTATCCGGCGAGAGCACGAGATAGGAATTGTCGTTCGCAAACGACGCCTCGTAAGCCTGCATCGAACGATAGAAGTTGAAGAATTCGGCATCCTGGCCATAGGCGTCATTCAGGATTGAGGTTCGCGCACCTTCGCCCTGCCCTCGGAGGATTTCGGATTCGCGCGTTGCTTCGGCGATGATAACCGTTGCTTCACGGTCAGCAGCAGAGGTAATCCGCTGTGCCAACTCCCGACCTTGAGCCCTGAATTCAGCAGCTTCCCGCTCGCGTTCGGACTTCATCCGCTCATAGACCGATTGCACCGTCTGGTCAGGGAGATCGGCACGACGCAAACGCACATCAAGGATCACAATTCCAAAGTTTTGAGCTTCGGCATTAACCTGCTCCCGAATGGCCTGAAGGATCGGCGTTCTATCTGCAGATAATACCGATGCAAGTGTCGCGTTACCTAAAACACCACGTGTTGTTGCATTGATAATAGATGACAGCTTTTGCTCCGCATTGGATTCGGTTCGAAGCGCCTTGAAATACACCAATGGATCCTCGATCCGGTAGCGCGCAAAGGTGTTGACCAAAATACGTTTCTGATCCGTGAGGATCACGCTCTCGACCGGTGGATCAATGTTCAGAACCCGCTTTTCATAGTACTGCACGTTCTGAATAAACGGAAGTTTGTACTGCAAACCCGGCGTCTGGATGATTTTCTTGGGGTTACCAAACTGCATCACAATGGCTTGCTGGGTCTGATCAACGGTGAAGAGCGTTGCCGAAACCACGATACCAAGCAGGATGACAATAATCGCCGAAATGAAGACTTTTGTTTGAGACATCTTTTGAGCCCTCCCTAGTTCGGCGTTGCGCGAGAACCGCGCAGTTCGTTCAAAGGCAGATAAGGAATGGCACCGGTCGAGGAACCGTCCATAATCACCTTATCGGTTTTACTCAGCACGCCCTGGATGGTTTCAAGATACATCCGCCGCTTCGTAACTTCAGGATTCTGCTTATAGGCTTCATAGACCGAGAGGAACCGCTGGGCTTCACCGTCGGCCTCGTTTTCAAGCTGTTCTTTGTAAGCGTTGGCACCCTGAATCATCTTCTGCGCTTCACCACGCGCTCTTGGAAGCACATCGTTACGATACTTATCGGCTTCGTTTCGGGAGCGATTAAGGTCCTGAAGGGCACGCGCCACGTCATCGAAAGCATCCGTCACCGCTTCAGGGGCCTGCACTTCCTGCAACTGAACCACGGTGATCTCAATACCTGCCTGATATTCGTTCAAAATACTCTGCAGCAGAGTCTTCATGTTGATTTCGATTTCCTGACGGGCTTCAGTCAAGGCCGGCTGAATATCTGTCTGACCGATAATCTCGCGCAATGCGCTCTCAGCGGCGATTTTAACCGTCTGGTCAGGCTCGCGGATGTTGAAGAGATAATCGCTCGCGCTGGAGATTTTCCACTGAACCGTCATGTCGATATCGATAATGTTCTGATCACCGGTCAACATCAGGCTTTCTTCGGACACATCGCGCTTTTGCAAACCACCGGCACTCCGTCCGGAGCGGACAAAACCGATGTCCGTCTGATGAATATCCGTAACGCCAGGAGTCTCGGTCGAGCCAATCGGATAAGGCCAGTTCCAGTTCAAACCTGGCTCGGTTGTGTCCACCCACTCACCGAATATCAGTTCAACGCCGACCTGGTTACTCTCAACCCGGTAAAGGCCGCCGACAACCAACCAGGCTGCAATCACCGCCACTGCAATTACAGCGAGAATAGGACCACTCAGGCCGCCACCGCCGGGCATAATATTTTTGATTTTGTCCTGACTTTTCCGAATTAAGTCTTCGATATCCGGTGGAGTTGGTCCGGAGGGGCCACCGCCACCACCGCCTCGGCCCCATGGACCGTTACCGTTTCCGCCACCATTTCCGCCGCCGCCAGAGCCACCGCCCCATGGACCGCCGCCGCCTTTATTTTCCCAGGGCATTCAAGCTGTTCCCGTTAACTATTCAGACACTCAAAGCGCGATATTTCGCACGACGATGTTCATATAGACCTATTTCGCCTCAATATCACGGGCGTAATGCCCCGATACGGCTCAGCTTCGGATTTATTTGCATCCCACGGACATTTATACCATGTCTACAGCCTTAGACGGAATATTGGCAGAAGGGCGTTGGTTTCAAGGATGAGCCAGATTACGGAACAGCAAATTCTCGATGCACTCAAGACTGTGCGCGACCCGGAGAGTGACAAGGATATCGTTAGCCTGAAGATGGTTTCCGGGCTTGTCATCAAAGACGGCAATGTCGGCTTTGCGATTGAAGTTGCGCCCGAACGTGGCCCAAAGCTGGAACCTTTGCGCAAAGCTGCGGAAGATGTGGTCCACGCATTGCCGGGTGTTTTATCGGTGACTGCTGTACTGACGGCGCACAGTTCCGGTGGTCAGGGTGCCGCGCCCCAACCTGCTCCGCCTCCCAGTTCGGCCCCGGCGCAAGCCACAGGAGGTCAACGCCCCCCCGCACAGGGTGGCGCGGGCCAGCAGCGGCAGATGGTGCCTGGTGTGGGGGCAATTGTCGCAGTCGCCAGCGGCAAAGGCGGCGTCGGCAAGTCAACGACAGCTACGAACCTCGCGCTTGCGCTTTCTCGACTCGGCTTAAAAGTCGGCTTGCTCGATGCCGATATTTACGGACCTTCCCTGCCTCGAATGATGGGTATTTCCGGCAAACCCACATCTCCTGACGGCAAGATTCTCAAGCCCATGGAGAACTTCGGCGTCAAGTGTATGTCGATGGGCTTCCTGGTTGCCGAAGATACTCCGATGATCTGGCGCGGCCCGATGGTGCAATCCGCGCTTCAACAGATGCTGCGGGATGTTGAATGGGGTGAACTCGACATCCTGATCGTAGATATGCCACCGGGAACGGGCGACGCACAGCTGACAATGGCGCAGCAGGTTCCTCTCGCAGGTGCCGTCATCGTGTCGACTCCTCAGGACATTGCGTTGCTTGATGCCCGAAAAGGCTTGAACATGTTCCGCAAAGTCGATGTACCGGTCCTGGGCATCATCGAGAACATGAGCGTCTTCATCTGCCCGAAGTGTGGTCACGAATCCCATATCTTCAGCCACGGCGGGGCGAAGAAAGAGGCCGAAACCCTGGGAATGCACTTCCTGGGAGAGATGCCGCTGAACATCGATATCCGCATCACATCTGACGAGGGACGTCCCATCGTCGTCTCGGAACCGGATGGCGAGCACGCGCAAAGGTACCTCGATATCGCGAAAACCGTTTGGGAGCGCGTGTCTGCGGGCGATTCCGCACCACGAAAGTCACCCACGATCGTGATGCAGTGACCCAACCACCCGTCAACTGACTATACCCGGTCGCTCAACTTTGAACGGTACTTTTGGATACCAGAGTGGCTTCACCAGATTGGTGAAGCCACTCCAACTGTATCATTTCTGAGGAGCTTGGCTCTTTTGCGGCCAGCCAATGGCAGCCAGCAAGACAGGGAGCCAGAACGAAACCCACTCGTGACTCAGGTTGATAAGGACCGTTCGATAGTCGAAGAGACTAACGCCGAGGCCAAACAGAAGCAGCGCGCAAACCACGAAATTGCCGCTTTTTCTAAACCCCTGCATTGCATTTATCAAAGCAACCGCGATCAATCCAAACAACAAAACGGTCGCGACAAGTCCGCCATAAAGCTGATTGGCGATGAAAAGACTGTGGGGCGACTTCACAAAGCCACCATTGCTCAGTTTAAAAGCGTAGTCGGTCAGTACCCCCTGACCAACCAGAAGACTCTTTAGGTTGGCGGAGATCAACTCCCATGACTGTAGCCAGATGCCGATGCGATGGGTCGACCCGCGCTCGATCCAATTCACCGGCTCAGCGACCCCCGCCATGAGCAGCGCAACATAAGTTACAGCGGCCAAAGGAATGAAAATCGCAATCTTCCAGCGACCGGTGGCAAAAAGATACACGACGATGACGCAGCCGATGATCAGAACCGGGCCACGGCTGTGTGTCAGAAGCATCGCAAAGATCAAAAGTAGAAACGCACCCCACCCCAGAACTTTAATCCGGGAGTGCTGTGTATCGCGCAAAACAGTCCCAAGCAGACACAAAGCCGCTACGCCGTAAAGAGTCGCGCCAATGATAACATGTTCAGCACGCCCCGGCCCTGCCATCCGAGCCCCAAGATCGCCGATAAAAATCAGATGATACCCTACAGCGCCAGCGGCTCCGATCGCACCGGCCCATCCGAAGTAGCGCAAGATTCTGTCAGGAAAACCCGGATCTTCCTTCAAGAGGTACAAAGTGACGGTGATGAAAAACAGGACGATAAACAGCAACCGCGTTTGATTCAAAATCCCGACGAGGCTGGGCTCAACACTCCAAAATTGCGTAGCCCAAAGATAAACGAGATAGAAAGCCGAAAGACGCCAGAATGGGAGTTCAATTACCTTTCTGACGAAACCCCAGCGGGCAAAAACCAGAAAAACCGGCATAACGAAAACATAGAGATACAAACGATGATTTGAGGTATCGAACGCAAAAAAAGAAACGAATATTCCTAGGTACAACCATTGAAAGACACTATTTTTCTCGAGGAACGTCTGGACAATATAGTATCGCTCGAAAAGTGTTTTATTTCCAACGCCGACAGAAACCATCACAGTTATGAATCTCAAAAATTTCGAAGCATCAAATAATACAGAGCTTGTAACCTGACGCGCTTTCATCAGGCATCCAACGAGTTACTGCCAACAGAAACAACTCAGCCACCTCGAAGGAAGCGGATTGAGTGTTCTTTCGTGCCCCCAACAAACGTATCTACGCGGGGTAAGCGAGAGTTGTCCAGCCGGATTACTGTCACACGAACCCTGAGTATCTGGCGACAGTATGCCTTTCAAGCAGAATTACCGGATGAGCACTCGAAATCGCTGTACGGCGGAAAGCGATTGGATGTAAATCTCGGACTTGCTGGAGTCATTGCAGGGTGGCTGCCGCCGGAATCTGATTTAAGGCGCCTGCAACGTGAACGGATGGCACATGGAACATAGCAACATGCTCACCGGGCTTATCGTGGCACATAACGAGGAGGAGATGATTGAGGATGCCCTCAAATCCCTAAGCTTTTGCGACGAAATCGTTGTGGTTCTCGACAAGTGCACGGATGGAACCCAAAAAATCGTTGAGCAGTACACGTCGAATGTTCTGGAAGGCTCTTGGGATATTGAAGGCGCACGCCGGAACTCCGGAATAGAGAAATGCGCGGGGCCCTTTATCCTGGAGCTTGATGCCGACGAGCGCGTGCTTCCGGAAACAGCGGAGGAGATACGACAGGTCGTCAATAGCGGTGTCGGAGGCTGTTACAAGATCCGTTTCGATAACTATGTGGGACGCCGTCTCGTCCGTTACGGTTGGGCGGGGTCTTTCGGAAAGTCTGCGGCCTGCTGCCTTTTCACCAAGGGCAGCAAAATCTGGGGACTTCAACGCATCCACCCCAATCTTGAGATGAAAGACTACCGGCATGAGCTAAAAGGCCATATTACGCATCTCGTCGACCGCGATCTGAATGACATGATCCGGCGCCTGATGTGGTATAGCGATATGCGTGCCCTTGACATGGCTCAGAAGCCACTGCCGCGCTTTAGGACGGTGCTTCGCCGGTCTTGTCACCGCTTTATCAAGGCTCTATGGGGCCGCAAGGGCTATAAGGAAGGCAAAATGGGAGTCCTGCTTGCCGTAATGACTGCACTCTTTCAGCTTTTTTCCTATTACAAAGCGCTGTTCATCCAGGAAGAGCAGGCAGCGGAAACGCAACACGCCTCCAACGGAGAGATTTCGAGAAAGCCTTAACTGTCGTTCAATATTCCGGACCGCGACTTAATACGTTCTAGTACTTTTCGGTGGGCCAGCAATAATCGAGGGAGAGTGGCTTTTCAAAAGTCGTGTCCAGAATATACTGTGTAACCTTCTCAGTGGCAAAAGCCGCATGCGCCTTTCGCCAGCCGCTTTTCGCGACGGCTATCCGGTGAGCATCATCGGCCATAAACATCTCCAGCTTACGTAAAAGCTCAGCTTCATTGGCGTAGAAAGCGAGGTCTTCCTCGCCGAAGAACTCTTCGAAGCCAGTCCCACCGCGCAAAAAGGTAACAAGACCGTTGCCCATGTACTGTGTCATCCGATCGGAGGAATACCAGTGATAGTCGTATGTGCGGTTCAGGCACAGTCCCATTTTACTCTCCGCGAGGCGGTCCATATAGGCCTTGCCGGAAAGATAGTCATTGTTGATCGCGCATCCATGAACCGAGATCCTTAGATCTGAGCGAGTGGATAGCAGGCGGTTCATGAGATCGCGGCGCTCATCGCTTGCCCCTAGAGGCCCGCCAGCAAAGAAGAGATCAAAAGAGCAGTCGTTATCGAAGCTTCTCCGGGTATCGACGGCACTGTCCACGGGATTCGGCATGAAGGTAACGAACCCACTCGAGCTGCTGAACTGCTTCAGGCTTTCGCCCGCGGTCGTGATAAAGATACCGTCCACAAAACCCACCCGGCGCTTGATATCTTTGACATTCTGCGCATGGATCAGGGGATCGACGTTCCGGTAGACAATCTTAACGCCGGGACAGATGCTACGAATCGATTCCAGGGTCTGATTTGAAATCATCTCACAGTGCCCAAGAACGATCAGTTCGGGCGCAAATTCCTCGCAGACCTCGAGCAGTTTTTTGTTGAGCGGCCTGATACCCCATTTCCGCGATCTGAAAATACTCGAATAACGCGCAAAATCCCGATCGTTGAAGGCATAGACGTTATGACCGTTCCGGGTAAAGCCGTTCACAAGTTTTTTGGGGATGTAATAGGACTTACCTGCTTCCCGAAAGCCCTGGCAGCTGCCGACGTAAAGTATATTCATAGAAAGGGTCGTAACCTTGAAATAGGGCGAAAGCTAAAGCGCAAATCTATTTGCAAAATTGAACAGCATTATCCCCTGTCTTCCATTCACCGCAATGCCTGTCACTGCGACTTAGCGAATGATCGCACTAACGCGCCGCGTTCAAAACAACAAAGCTGTGCGCGGGCTGCCCTTCTGCAGGTGCATCGTGATATTCCCGACTCGCCTCAACCCAGTTTTGCCTGTCGAAGGCCGGAAAAAAGGCATCACCATCGAATTCACCATGGATTTCGGTGATATACAGGCGCTCCGCACGATCCAGCAGTAAGCTGTATATCTCAGCGCCACCGACGACCATCACCTCATCGACGCCAACCTCATCCGCAGCCTGTCGGCCTGCGGCAATAGCCGTATCAACATCATTCGCGACGACAGTGCCTTCGGGCTGATACCCGCTCTGTCGTGTGATAATGATGTTGGTGCGGCCCGGCAGAGGGCGTCCAATGGATTCGAAGGTTCGGCGGCCCATGATAACGGGTTTACCGAATGTCACTGCCTTGAAGTATTTCAGATCTGCGGAGAGTCGCCAGGGTAATGCGTTGTCCCGGCCGATAACCCTGTTTTCATCCATAGCCCAGATCAGAGCCAGTCCCGGCTCAAGCATAGAGTTGCCCATCTTCTATACCGCCACCGCTGCAGCGATATGCGGGTGGGCCTGATAGCCCTGCAAATCAAAGTCGTCGTAGTTAAAGTCAAAAATGTCTGTGACATCACGCTTGAACAGCATCCGGGGAAGCGGCAGCGGATCACGCGAAAGCTGCTCGTCAGCCTGCTCGAAATGGTTGCTGTAGATATGCGCGTCTCCGAGAGTGTGAATAAACTCACCAGGCTTCAAACCCGTCACTTGCGCGACCATAAGAGTCAGCAAGGCATAGGATGCGATATTGAAAGGCACACCGAGAAAGATGTCGGCACTTCGCTGATAAAGCTGGCAAGAAAGCTTTCCATCAGCAACGTAGAACTGAAACAGGCAATGACACGGCGGAAGAGCCATGGAGTCGACGTTCGCAACGTTCCAGGCACACACAAGCAGGCGACGCGAATCCGGGTTCGAGCGAATCTGATCGATCAGACCGGTAATCTGGTCAATTTTCTGACCGTCGGGGCCGGGCCACGATCTCCATTGTGCGCCGTAAACCGGACCGAGATCGCCATTCTCATCTGCCCATTCGTCCCAGATACGCACGCCATTGGCCTTCAGGTACGCAATGTTCGTGTCGCCGGCGAGGAACCAGAGCAACTCGTGAATGATCGATTTAACATGAAGCTTCTTGGTCGTGACCATCGGAAAGCCATCAGCAAGATCAAAACGCATCTGATAGCCAAAAACACTCCGCGTTCCGGTTCCGGTCCGATCCGACTTATCTACGCCTTTGGTCCGCACATGGTGCAAGAGATCAAGATACTGTCTCATTCGCTTCCGCTGTTCATTAATTGACATTAACTATCAGGTGACGCTGCCTTCTGACTCAACGCCTGATAGAGGTTTTGTGCCGATTTAGCAGGTTTTTCGAGTCCCTTCGCACAGGGGTAAATCATAACGCTCCCAGGCGGAACGCACCACTGCTTTAGCATGTAGCGCCAAGATATCGTATTCTCTGCGCGTTTACGTCGACCAAGGCTTTCAACGATGGCCCTTTCACCCTATATTAGCAGGGTCGGGAAACCGACTATGGTGCTACACAGGCATGTGGAATAAGCGTTACGGACCCGGGGGCAGTACCCGGCGCCTCCACCAAAGCCGCCCAGTACATCACAGGCTGTAAGTTAGTGGTTTGTGGAACTGGCCGGAACCGAGGGGGCGAAACAGGATCGACGTGCGTGGTAAAGATGTGTTTGGTGCCCGGCATGGTACCGCCGTTATCGGGCCATAACTATAGTTGCAAACGACAACGATAGTGGGCTTGCCGTCGCCGCTTAACAGCGGTTGGTAGCCAAATTAAGCCCTCGGCCTTCACACGTCGGGGCGGGGTTCGGGGCGCACCTGGCAACAGAAGCGCCCCACCGCTTGCCGGATCAGATAGGCCTGAATTCGGTGAGGCTGGGATTATTTACAGGTGTTGCCACAGGAAAAAACTTCTGGGCACAGGGGGATGGGACAACCGGAGGATGGCGGAAGATACGGATCGCTCGGAAAACGCGTTGCGGTACGACCGCATGGTCGAGGACGCACTTCTTTCAGTGGTGCACCGCTCGCTGACCTATGCGTCAGAGAAAGGCCTGCCCGGCGAACACCATTTTTACATTACCTTTCGGACAGACCATCCTGGCGTGGATATCCCCAAGCACCTGCGGGAACGCTATCCCGGCGAGATGACAATCATCTTGCAGTACCAGTTTTGGGATCTTGAAGTTGGCGACGATATCTTCAGCGTAACCCTCAGCTTCTCCGATGTTCCGGAAAAACTGACCATACCCTTTGACGCTGTGGCTGCTTTCGCAGACCCTTCAGTACGATTTGGCCTGCAGTTCGATGTCGGTGACAATGCCGAGGAGAACGAAGCAAAATCGAGCGATGCAACGGTGGTAACCGACGACTCTGCGGTCGAACGGAATTTTTCTGACCACGATTCGCAAGATAACAGCAATGGATCGGGAAAGCGTCAGGAAGACCTCGAGGAGACAGATACCGACGGCACATCCGAGGAGGATGCGGATACTGCGTCAGATGATTCGGACAATGTTGTTACGCTGGACACCTTCAGAAAAAAGTAGCGAATACAGCGAACTCAACGGGTTTTGCCGTAGCTTTAGCCCCGTCGCCCATGAGTCACGGGATTCCACTTTTCCACTTTTTTCGGCTTACTGGCCGGTTCACTGGGAACCATTCCCTGGGAGCGCATAATTCCAACGAACTCGTCAAAACGCCGTTTGAGTTCCTTGCGCTCATCAGCCGTCAGCTGCGAATCGGGTTTGCTTGAAAGGTCCCGCTGTTTCAGCTCATCATCCATCATTCTAGCCTTGGAGTGGTCTCGGTCTTGGCGGATTCACCGCATATTTTGACCCCGGTGGGTTAACACTTCGTTAGCCACAGATCTGAAGATCATGTTTATGATCGCCGGAGCGCAGGCCAAAAACACTTTATGTGCAGCAGGATCTGCAGCGCGTTAGAGGATTGTTCATGCCCAAAGCCCGCCCTGCCATCGTCGATCACAGCCTGGATCTCTTACAGCCCCTGGGTCCGGTGAGGGCACGCGCCATGTTCGGAGGCTACGGGCTGTACCTCGACGATCTTATGTTCGCGCTCATCGCATTCGATGCACTGTATTTCAAAGCCGACAAACTGTCTGAACCCGAGTTTGAAGCAGCGGGAGGCGAGCCCTTTGTTTATGACGGAAAATCCAAGCCGATAAAGATGTCATATTGGACGGTCCCCGACGAGGCACTGGAAGACCCGGAAAGCCTGTTACCCTGGGCCAAACGTGCCGTTGGCGCCGCCCGCCGCAACAGGCCGGTCAAGAAGCACAAGCGCGGTAAACAGGATAATGCATCGTGAGCCGCTACTGCGAATAACGGTTAACCGGGAAATCGTCAGCGTAAAGATACATGACAAGCTAGAAACCTGTGTTCACAGATCTTGTTGTTACTCGCACAAGCTCTTAAACGGCATTGTTCTGACACTGGCATCCAGCAATCGTTTACGTGTAATCTAAAATCTGCATTTTATGCGGCGATTCGAGGGTCAATAAAAAAAGCCAGAGTGCCTTGAAACAAGATCATTGAGCCGGTTTGCAGAAAAACTTGTTAGGCTAAGTCAACTCGGTGATTGACGTGCCGGAGGGGAACATGAGCGACAGAGTAGAAAACATCACGATCGTTGGTGGCGGAACGGCCGGTTGGCTGACCGCCATGATCATCAATACCTTTGTCAACACCTTCCGCGAGGGACCGGCCGTCAAGGTTACCCTGATAGAGTCCCCGAAGATCCCGACCGTCGGCGTGGGCGAAGCGACAGTTGCCGGTATGCCGATGCTGATGCAGCAGCTCGGTATCGACGAGGCAGAGCTGTTCAGGCGATGCAACGCTTCTTTTAAAGTCAGCGTGCGGTTCGGTGACTGGTCGGTCGACGGTCACGGAAAGCCCTTTGCCTTCTATCATCCCTTCAATTTCCCAACCAGCGTGGGAGGTTATTCGCCAGCCTATCACTTCAACAGGTTTGGGCCTTATGGCGCCAATCCTTCGATCACAGACAATGTGACGGCAAATTCCGCCCTGATCCACGCACGCAAAGGCCCCCGTGCACTCAACGGTGAAAACTACGAGAAATCCATTGGCTACGCGTACCATCTGGATGCCGGGCTTTTTGGTGAATTCATGCGCGATGTCGCCAAATCGCGCGGCGTTGAGCATATCCAGGACGATGTGATCGAGGTTTTCCAGGACGAGACCGGCGCGATCTCAGGGCTCCAGCTTGAGCAAGGCGGGCACCGGCCAGTCGAATTCGTCATCGACTGTACAGGTTTCAAAAGCATGATCATGAAGGAGGTTTTGAAAGAGCCCTTCATTTCATACAGCGATTACCTGCTCAATGACCGGGCGATCCCTGTGCAACTGCCGCACCGTGACCCCACCAAGATTGAACCCTGTACGCGATCGACAGCTCTAGGTGCCGGCTGGGTCTGGCGCGTGCCGCTCTACAGCCGTGTTGGCACGGGTTATGTCTTCTCAAGCGCCTTTAGAAGCGACGACGAGGCCCGGGACGAGTTTTTCAAGCACTTAAGATCCGTCGGCGATCTGCCAGCCAGTGCCCCTGATCCGGATGTCAGGGTCATCAAGATGAGGATAGGCCACACGCAACGCTTCTGGGTCAAAAATTGCGTCGCCATCGGGCTCTCCAACGGCTTCCTCGAGCCGCTGGAAGCCACAGCGATCTACACTGTCGAAATGGCCGCACGCTGGCTCGTAGGGCATTTCCCTGACAAGAAGGGGAGTCCTGCCCTTCCCAAACGTTACAACCAGCTCATGACCTCCCTCTATCAGGAAGTGCGGGAATTCGTCTCCGCGCATTATCACACCTCCAACAGGCCGGATCCCTTCTGGAAATCAGCGCGTGAAGACTGCCGTCTGCCGGAGTCCCTGCGGGACAAGCTGGAGCTCTGGAAGACGCGCCTGCCTGAGTCCTTGGACACACAGGACTACCGGTTGTTTAACTACTGGAATTTCATGTACGTGCTGCATCCGAAAGGCTTCTTCAAAGACTGCCACTTCCCACTTGAAGGATCTGTCCGCCACGAACACTGGGAGGCATTCGGACGCAGGTTGGAAGACCGCAAGGCAGAACTTCTGCGCACCATGCCGGACCATTACCAGTTGCTGGCCAATATCCGGGGCGACACGCCGATTCAGCCAACACTCGATCTGGGAGGCCTCTCAAAACCGGCCTTCGAGAGCAGAACTTCGGTAAGACCGACAATTCCGCTCCCAACAGCATAAGGGCGGGTTGCCTGCGTGACCGAAATTACATCACTCGATTACATCTCCTTCGCGTGGTTTCTCCTCTGCTGGTTCGGATACGCGTTTTACGTTGAGTACGGTCCGCAAAAATCAAAAGGCATGAACCACTCGCTGAGCCTTTACAGGCGACGATGGATGTTCGAAATGCTGAAACGGGAGAATCGGATTCTTGATTCAACACTTATCGGTAACCTGCTGAATGCCGCCGTTTTCTTTGCATCCACGTCGATTCTGGTAGTCGGAGGCCTGATCGCCGTGCTGGGCTCCGCCGATCAGGTGACGGCGCTGCTTGACGAACTACCGCTGAGTGTTGGGACAACACGCTGGATCTGGGAAGCGAAGGTTCTGATCCTGGTAACGATTTTCGTATACGGCTTCTTCAAGTTCGCCTGGTCGGTAAGGTTGTTCAACTACTGTTCCATCCTGATCGGCGCCACGCCGATGACGCCCAAGAACGATCCTGCTGCCGCCGAGGACCCAGAGCGACAGGCCACTGCGGAAAAAGCCGCAAGGATTATCGATCTGGCCAGTCAGCATTTTCAACGCGGTTTGCGGGCCTATTTCTTTGGCCTCGCAACACTGGGTTGGCTGGTCCACTCCGCCGTCTTCATCATCACCTGTTCCTGGGTCGTAATCGTCCTATATCGCCGTGATTTCCATTCCCGCTCACTGAAAGCCTTCCAAGGCAAGCTCGACTAGATCCAATCAAGTTCCTTCTGGACGCTGCCGCTGCGAAACGTAGACTTCATTGATCAGGCCGCGGCTAAGAACGAAGTGGAACCAATCATGACGAGCTCTGAAGTTGCGACACGGATCGAGAGCGATTCGATGGGTGAAATCGCTGTCCCGGCCGATCGCTACTGGGGAGCGCAGACTCAACGGTCACTGCAGAACTTCAGGATCGGCGGCGAGAAAATGCCGCCGGCATTGATCAAGGCACTGGGCATACAGAAACTTGCCGCGGCCAGGACCAATATGGAGCTCGGCCTTCTGGATAAAGATCTGGGCACGGCCATCTGCGCAGCAGCCGAAGAAGTCGCCGCGGGAAAGCTATTGGATCACTTTCCACTGGTTGTCTGGCAAACCGGTTCGGGCACGCAAAGCAACATGAACGCGAACGAAGTGATCGCGGGGCGGGCCAACGAGATACTGGCCGGCACTCGTGGTGGCAAATTGCCGGTTCATCCGAACGATCACTGTAATCTGGGGCAGTCATCCAACGACAGCTTTCCAACGGCAATGTCGATTGCCGGCCTCCAGCAGATCACAAGTGAAACCCTGCCAAGCCTGGAGCGGCTTCACAAAGCCCTGGCTCGCAAAGCCGGGGCCTTTGAAAAAATTGTGAAGATCGGCCGGACGCACCTGATGGACGCGACACCTCTGACGTTAGGTCAGGAGTTCTCGGGGTACGCCAAACAGATCGAGTATGGCATTGAGCGGATCAAGACCACCCTGCCCCGCCTTGGACAGTTGGCGCAGGGCGGCACCGCCGTAGGGACAGGCCTGAATTCGACCGAGGGTTTCGCAGAAGCCTTCGCAATAAAAGTTGCATCCATCACCGGCCTCCCTTTCACCTCGGCGGAAAACAAATTCGAGGCCCTGGCCGCCCACGACGCAATCATCGAGACTTCGGGCGCTCTTAACGTTCTGGCCGCGTCTTTAATGAAAATTGCCCATGACATCCGGATGCTCGGGTCCGGCCCGCGCTGCGGTCTGGGTGAATTGCTGCTGCCTGCCAATGAACCGGGCTCATCGATTATGCCCGGCAAGGTCAATCCCACGCAGGCCGAAGCCATGACCATGGTCTGCGCTCAAGTCATGGGCAACCACGTTACAATCACCGTTGCAGGCTCCAACGGCCATTTCGAACTCAATGTGTTTAAACCGGTGCTGATCTATAATCTGCTACAATCGGCCCAGCTGATCGGCGACGCCTGCGACAGCTTCAGAAATAACTGTATCGAAGGCCTGGAAGCGAACGAGGAGCGGATCTCAACATTAATGCAGCAGTCCTTGATGCTGGTCACGGCGCTTAATCCGCATATCGGCTACGACAATGCCGCCAGGGTCGCAAAGAAAGCCTACGCGGAGAACATTACGCTCAGAGAAGCCGCTGTTTCACTTGAGCTGCTGAGCGCGGAGGATTTCGACCGGCTCGTCAGACCGGAAGAGATGACTGTGCCGACCGCAAGGATTTGATCGGTGGGTCAGGAACTGAAAAAGCGCTCGGTCGTGATCGCTGGACATCGCACCAGCCTCAGCCTTGAAGACGCCTTCTGGACGGTGTTGAAAACCCTGGCCAGCGAACGCCAGCTCTCCATCAATGCTTTGATCGAGCAAATCGACGAGACCCGAACCGGCAATCTCTCCAGCGCCGTTCGAACCTACCTCCTGAAGCACGCTCTCTCGCGGTATCCGGAACAGAATTAAACAAGGCTTCGCTGCTTAGCGCACCAGGTCCTTCAATAAACCACGCAGTGCATCTTCCGGTTTAAGCTCCTTGGAGGACGAGGAACTACCCGAACTGCCGGATTTCTCCCGCTTGAAGGCTTCTCCGCGGACCTTGACGTTAGGCTCATCCAGAACCCCATTTGCCTCTGCAATCACGTACGGATCCGTCTGGTTGGCATCCTGATTCCGGAAAAGATCACTTCGAGAGGTCAGGAGCCATGCAGGCAAATCCGCCTTGCCGGCGGTAAAGATAGAGGCATCGCGGCCATCAATCCGCGTGTCGACCGTCTCCACCACGCCCTGCCGCACCTTGAAGGTACCGCTCATTTTCGCCGGTGCGCCAGCGAACGCACTGAACAACGCCGTCGTCGCATCGCTTACGCCCCGGATCTCTTTGACCTTCGTTCCCAGAATGCCCAGAACGACATTGCCGAGCTGCTCTTCCGCTTTCACACGCGCGGTCATCTCACCCCCAAGCTTTCCGGCGCCGTTCAGCGAACGCACCAGCGCAGCTTCACTGGCACCATTGGCCTTGAGGGTCGCCGAAAGATCGAGGCGGCCCGAAATACGATCCGAATCAGCCAGATCACGCAGAAGCCGGCCGGCATTCAACCCGGTCGCATTGATCTCTATATCGGCGATCGGTTTTGAGCGCCCATCAAGAGTTCCTGAGGCCTGAACTGTACCGCCGTAAACCTTCCCTTCGAAACGGCGCACAGACAAAACACCGCCTGTTAGGCTTGCCTCTAGACTTGTGTTCTCGAGACGAAGTTCGTCAACAACAACCGCCGCTGAACGGATTGAGATATCGCCATCGACTGCAGCAAGCCCGGAAAGGTCGATCGGATCACGGTTCCAACGGCGATGGACACCCGTGAGATCAGTTGCGGAAGAACCGGCTGCCCCGCTTGTTCCCGACTGACTCGATTTTCGCGAGGCCTTCTTCCCCGAAGCTTTAGCCTTACCGTCGGCCTTCAGATCTTTGGTCCGGATTTCATCGGTCAGGAGATCAATCGTGACCCGTGGCACATCCCCAGTCAGGTCTGCGCCAAACTCTCCTTCTGCCTTTAACGCTCCCGCGCGCAATTTCAAATTGCTGAGGTTTGCGACTTCTGAAGACCCCGTCAACTGACCGTTGAGCGCAAAGCCACCTGGTCCGGCACCAATCCCGGCATCCGGCGCAAGAACACGAAGCAAACCATTAAAATCCGGGTGCTGTGCGTCAATCGACAAATCGAAGCTTGGATTCGAAATAATCGAGCGCAGCTGACCGCTTGCAGAAACCTGAGCCCCCTGCGCATTGAAACGACTGTCCACAGCGAGGTTTTCCAACCTGCCGGCCAGCGTCGTCTCGAAAGTGAACGCCCCAAGCTTTTCCAGATCGCGGGCCGCCTTGCCAAGTACCGCGTCCAGACGCGAGGGATCGTCTACCTTAAGTGTCACACGACCATCGACGGTCGGTTTGTCCGTCAGACCGCTGATGGTGCCGGCAGCCTGAATGCCTGCCCCAGAGAAATCAGCAATGTTCAGGCTGCGAAGAACCAGCGAAGCCGCCTGAAGCGTTCCGTCCAGGTGCAGATTCCGCAGGGACGCCCCTCGATAGCTCAGACTGTTGACACGGAAGTCCAGGTTCGCGTCGAAAGCATCCAGAAAAGCCAGGTCAGGCAATTCGGCCCCGGCGCGATCGGAATTGGCACTGCCAGCAGTGCTCCCCTGCTGTGCCTGTTCGCTGTCCGCGGATTGTCGAGTCTCACTTCCCCCGGGAACTTCGTCGTTCTGAGGCAGATAAGCATCAAGATCCAGACGATCGACGGCAAGGCCGATTCCAAAACCGGGACGCTCACGAACCGCGACACTGACACCGCCATTGATCCGTGTGACATCAACCAGTACATCCATATCGCTTAGGGTCACCAGATCCGGTGTCGCCGTCACACGACTACTGAACGTCGTTTTGCGCAACCGGTCCGCCGGAACGGCACCGACGTCTACGCCGACCCACTGCAGAACACCACGCAGGTTGTCCGCCGCAGCGTCCAGACGTCCATCAAAATTCGGCACACCTGCGGGCGTCGAGAGAATACCTGACAAGGCAACATCTGAACCACCCGGCAGAAGTGCGACCGCCTCACCGATGACCAAGCGACCATCGGTCACGTCTGCGCTGAAGAGAATCTGACGCAGGACCTGCTGACGGTAAATCGCCGCATCAACAACGATCTGGACCGAGGCTTCGAGATCCTCCGGAATTGTAAAAGGAGAGCTTTGCGGACCAGGCGCTCCATTTACCGGCTTCCCGCCCGCGGTGCTCCGATCCGCGTCGGTGCCGACATTATTTGCCCCCCCCTCACCCGACGCTGGAGAGACAGTGAGCAAACTGTCCAGATCCAGCCGGGCTGCGTTCAAGGTCACGCGCGCCTTGCGCGGCGCCTGATGCTCCAGTTCGATATCCCCCGCGACCTCAACATCCGCAAGTGCCATAACGATCTTTGTGGCCGCCACCCGCTCTGCATCCGCGGAGATCTCGGTTTCGAGCCTGAAAGGCTTATCGAAGGCAGCAGGCCTGTCCGTCGATATCCCTCCAGCAGCCAGGAGCGAAGCAAAATTCTGCCCGGAGAGTCTGGTTTTCCCGCGCAGGGAAATGCCTTCGATGTGTCGCGACACTGTTCCTGTGAATTGCGCCTTAGCCCCCTGTTCAGGCAGAGAGAGGCTCGCACTGAGCTGCGTGGCGCCAGCATCCACCCAGCGCCCGCTCGCTATCTCGAAATCCGTCTTATGGCCGCCGTACTCCCCCTGACCCTTTAGAGAGAACGGTCCTTTCAGGGACTCCGCAACAAGATCAGCATCCAGATTTTCGAGGGTTTCCTCAATTCCTCTGCTGGCATCCCGATAGTGGATGGTCGCGCCACGCAGGGACAGACTGTCAATCCGCAGCTTGTCATCGGTGTCTGCCGAAGACGCCGGCGCATTCTCCTCACGCTGCCTTTGCGAGGTTCGCGGGTCTGCTGACGTGGCGGCCTCGCCACCGGACTGAGCGGACGCGCCGCCCAAAGTCCAGTTATTGCTGCCATCCGCATAGACCTCAAGAAGGACCTTTGGCTCGATCAGCGAGACACTTTCGACTTGCAGCTGGCCTTTCAACAACGGCCAGAACGCGACACGAACCCGAAGCAGCTCGACCGTGACCATATCGGCATCGGAGCCCTGCTCGGCATTTGCTACACGCACACCCGAGGCTGCGAGTTCCGGCGCCGGGACGATCTGAAGGCTGACATCACCATCGATCTGAACGGCGCGGCCCGTGATCTGAACGGCCTGTTCGGTAATCTGGCCCTTGTAACTGTTCCAGTCGACAAAGCTGGGGCCAACCAACACAGCGCCGATCGCGAGCCCGAACAGCACGCCGATGCCAATTAGAATTTTCTTCAAAGCCGGTCCTTTAACTCGGGACAGCCGTCAGTCCCGCACCAACACCTTCGGCAGCGATTACTCCGCAAATCAGTTGATTTAGCGGAAGGATTACGCGCCAGGCACTCGATGCAAGATATAGTGAATACAAGGCATCGCTGCAATTGCTGCAAGCTGAATGCCTGCCGCGAATGCAAAATCCTACGACTTCCGGCAAGCGGTATGGTTAATAAACGCCTTCGATGAAGATTCACCTGACCCGGGGTCAGGGGCGTTTCGTAGAACTAAAGCGATGCCGCCGAACGTGCCGCCTGATCGTAAAGGCCCGAGAGCGCCCGCAATACGTCGGCAACCTGACCGATCTGCTGATTGAATTCGCCGTCGCCGCTCGTGCCAAAGGCGCCGATTGATTTCACCAGACAGTCCTCGCGGATCTGCCGGTATCGCTCGCAGGCTTCCCGCCCCTCGTCGGTCACGCTGTAGGAAATTTCTTTTCCGCTGCGTGTTCCGGCAACCAGATTAAGTCGGAGAAGCTTCTTCAGGGCGTAAGAAACCGTATGCGTGTCCTCGACATTGAGGATGAAGCAAAGATCGGCCAGTTTCTTTTCCCTCGCCCGATGATTGACCGAGTGAAGCACCTCTATATCCAAAGTGTTCAGTTCGCTGTACCCGGCGGCACTCATACATCGCACGACCCAGCGATTGAAGGCGTTGGAGGCTATGATCAGGCCAAACTCAAACTCGCTGAGCTCGGACACTTCCTCCGAGACCAGATGAGATGACGCAACGATACTGCGCCGCTTCGTGGGTTCACCCGTCATAGCGCCTCCTCCGGTGAAGAATCTCCGGCAAAACGATCAGGCATTGCTGCCGCCGTAGCCTCCGCCACCGGGCGTTTCGATGACAAACCGATCCCCGGGCTCCATGTCAATCGTATCCGTACCGGACAAAGGCACCTTGGTTCCATCTGAGCGAACGACCCAGTTCTTGCCCAACGCTCCGGGCTCTCCCCCTTCAAGGCCAAAGGGGGGAATTCGACGATGACCCGCCAACACCGCTGCATTCATGGCCTCGCGGAACAGGATCTCCCGCCGGGAACCGTCGCCACCACGATGGCGGCCTTTGCCACCGGTGCCGGGTCGCACGGCGAAACTCTCGAGCAGAACCGGAAAGCGCCATTCCAGGATCTCGGGATCAGTCAACCGGGAATTCGTCATATGCGTATGAATGACATCGGTTCCGTCAAAGTCCGGACCAGCACCCGAGCCACCGCAAATCGTCTCGTAATACTGATATTGATCATTACCGAACGTGAAGTTGTTCATGGTGCCCTGAGAAGCAGACATGACACCAAGCGCCCCATAGAGAGTATCGGTGATCGCCTGACTGGTTTCCACGTTTCCGGCAACCACAGCCGCCGGGTACTGCGGCTTGAGCATGGAGCCGTCGGGTATATGAATATCGAGGGGCTTCAGACAGCCTTCGTTCATGGGGATCTCGTCATCGACCAGGGTTCGGAAGACGTAGAGAACCGCGGCACGGCAGACCGATGAGGGTGCGTTGAAATTGCTGTCGAGCTGAGCGGATGTGCCTTCGAAATCGATGGCGGCACGACGTGCCTCCTTGTCGATCCGGATGCTTACGCTGATCTTAGCGCCCTGATCCATTTCGTAGGTAAAACTGCCGTCCGCCAGCTTATCCAGGACGCGGCGGACCTGCTCCTCGGCGTTGTCCTGCACATGCCCCATATAGGCGTGAACGACCTCAAGGCTGAAATGATCAACCATGCGCTGGAGCTCCTGCACGCCCTTTTCGTTGGCAGCAATCTGCGCTTTCAGATCGGCAATGTTCTGTTCCGCGTTCCGGGCTGGATAAGTCCCTGAAGCAAGGAGTTCCCTTGTTTCCTTCTCCCGGAAACGACCTCGTTCGACCAGCAGGAAATTGTCGATCAGGACACCTTCCTCGTCCACAGTCCGGCTCTGCGGCGGCATGGATCCCGGTGAGATGCCACCGATATCGGCGTGATGTCCCCGGCTTGCGGCGAAGAAGAGAATACGCGCGCCTGTCGGATCGAAGACCGGAGTGATCACGGTGATGTCGGGCAGATGAGTGCCGCCGTTGTAGGGGGCGTTCAGAACATAGACATCGCCCGGCGAGATCACGTCGGAACGTTCCCGGATAATCGTGCGGATCGAGTCACTCATCGACCCGAGGTGCACCGGCATATGGGGCGCGTTCGCCACAAGATTACCCTGAGGGTCAAATACCGCGCAGGAGAAATCCAAACGCTCCTTGATATTCACCGAGTAGGAGGTGTTTTCCAGGGTCGATCCCATCTGCTCGGCAATCGACATGAAAAGGTTGTTGAAGATCTCCAGCATAACCGGGTCGACTTCTGTACCGACTGCCACAGCGCGCTCCAGCGGCACCACCCGATCCAGTACGAGATGATCGCGGGAACTCAGTTGTGCCTGCCAACCCGGCTCGATCACCGTCGTAGAGGTCGGTTCGATCACGATCGCAGGACCATCGACAAGATCACCTGCCTGCAGTGCTTCGCGATCAAACACCGGCGCGTCGTGCCAGGAGCCATTTGCATAAATCTGGACCTGAGCAATGGCCGTCGGCTTTTCGCGTCCCGCCTGTGTTTCCAGGTGCTTGTCTTCGATGCTGTCAGTGGTTCCGACGGCCTCAACCGAGACTGCCTCGACGATATGATCCTTGTCGGTCACGAAGCCGTAGCGCTGGCGATGCGCGTGCTCGAAGCCTTCGATGATCTTTGCGCGATCCCCAAAATCGACGACAAGTGCGGAATCCGTGCCCGCATAACGCAAATGAACTTTTCGCAACACGTGAATTCGCTCTTCGCCGATCCCCTGTCCCTTCAGTTCTTCAACCGCCTCGGCAGCAAGATCGTCCAGAACCGTTGAAACCTGGTCTACGATTGCGTCGTCGAGCCCACCTTCGACGGCCTGTTCCCGCAGAGCACGCAAATCAGCAAGGCCCATGCCATAGGCGGAGAGAACACCCGCGAAGGGATGCAGAAAGATCTTGGTCATGCCCAGCGTATCCGCCATCTCACAGGCGTGCTGTCCTCCGGCTCCACCGAAACTGCAAAGAGTATACTCCGTGACGTCATAGCCACGCTGAGTCGAGATTTCCTTGATGGCGTTGGCCATATTTTCAATGGCAATCCGGCGGAAACCCTCAGCGACATCCTCCGGGCTCCGCTGATCGCCCGTGACCCTGTGGATCTCGGCAGCAAGGTCTGAAAATTTCTTCCGCACGACGTCGCCATCTAGAGGCTCATCCGCGTTCGGGCCGAAGACCTTGGGGAAAAACTCAGGAACCACCCGGCCAAGCATCACGTTACAGTCGGTCACCGCCAGAGGGCCGCCGCGCCGGTAGCAGGCCGGACCCGGATTGGCACCGGCGGAATCAGGACCGACACGATAGCGCGCACCGTCAAAATGCAGGATCGACCCGCCACCGGCGGCAACGGTATGAATCTGCATCATCGGTGCACGCATGCGGATACCGGCAACCTGGGTCTCGAATGCCCGTTCGTACTCACCGTTGTAATGGGCAACATCCGTCGAGGTTCCCCCCATATCGAACGTGATGATCCGGTCCAGCCCGCCCATAGCCGCGGTCTGCACGGCGCCGACGATGCCGCCCGCCGGTCCGGAAAGGATCGAGTCCTTGCCCTGAAACAGCTTTGCGTCAGTCAATCCGCCGTTGGATTGCATGAACATGAGACGCGCGTCGCCAAGTTGAGCGGCAACCTGATCCACGTAGCGCCGTAGGATCGGTGAGAGGTAAGCATCAACCACCGTGGTATCGCCTCGCGAAACCAGCTTCATCAGGGGCGAGACTTCGTAGCTCACGGATACCTGAGTGAAACCGATCTCCTTGGTCAGATCCGCAATCCGGCGTTCGTGGTCGTGATAGCGATACCCATGCATGAGAACGATTGCGACGGAACGGAAACCGTCATCGTATGCGGCCTGCAGATCGTGCCGCGCTTTCTCTTCATTCAATGGCCGCAGGACATCGCCTTCCGCACTCATGCGCTCATCGATCTCGACAACCTGCTTATAGAGCTGTTCCGGTCGGACGATCTTACGGGCAAAGATATTCGGGCGATTCTGGTAGGCGATCAGCAGGGAATCGCGGAAGCCTTCCGTGACCACGAGCAAAGTCTGCTCGCCCTTGCGCTCAAGCAAGGCATTGGTTGCAACGGTCGTGCCCATTTTCACGGCTTCAACCGCAGACGTCGGGATCGGCTCATCCGCTGTCAGACCCAGCAGGTCGCGAATTCCCTGGATCGCTGCATCTTTGTATTGCTCCGGATTCTCGGAGAGCAGCTTATGGGTGACCAGCGATGCATCGGGACGACGCGCCACGATGTCGGTGAAGGTGCCGCCACGATCGATCCAAAACTGCCATTCGCCGCTTTGCTCGACCTGATCCGATGTGCTTGTGCCCGACATATCTTCTGCTTTCGCCCTGTTTAAGTCACTTTTCATTTTATAAACAATTTGTCGATAAAATGTCAATATAATGCACACAAGACACGCAACACCCATCTATTCACTTTAAATTGCCTTTATTCGGTCACAGATGCATGCGAGCGTTTCGACATGGAATGGAGTGTATTTGCCAGTGCTGCCCGTATCATCCGACGTCTGGGGCTCGCGATTATTCTGCTGTTGGCGGGGCCGTTGATGGCTGCGGTCAGCGGACAGGTCAATGTTTCACGGAGCTGGTCGGAAGCAAGCCGCGAAAGCACGGGGATGGCGCCGGACCCGGCAGTCGTGAGAGAACCGGTGGTTCAGGTCTATGGCGCGCGGGCTTTTGGCTGGCGCGGCGCCTTTGCCGTGCATACGTGGATTTCCGTCAAACGCGAGAACGCCTCGGAATTCTCGACTTATGAGGTGATCGGCTGGCGTTACTGGGGCGGACGCTCCCCTCTGGTCCGGCGGGACGGACCGCCTGACCGGCGCTGGTTCGGCTCAATGCCCGAGATCTACGTCGACCTCCGCGGTGCGAAGGTCGAGGCTGTCATCGACAAGATCGAGCAGGCAATCCAGAACTATCCCTACAAGAACGACTACAAGACCTGGCCCGGGCCGAACTCGAATACCTTTACCGCGACAATAGCGCGCAGTGTTCCTGAACTTCGGTTGGAACTTCCGCCAACGGCGGTCGGCAAAGATTATCTCGGCGCAACCACACTGGCCGCCAGATCGCCAAGCGGGACCGGGCTGCAACTCTCCGCCCTTGGCCTGCTGGGCATTATGGCGGGCGTCGAGGAGGGACTGGAGGTTTCAGTGCTCGGGCTGGCATTTGGCGTGGATCCTCTGGATCTTGCCATCAAACTCCCCGGAATTGGGCGGATCGGCGGGATCGACAAGCCCGAAAGAAGACTGCAGTAATCTCTTTGCCCGCCCCCTGCACGACGGGTAGACTGCCCCGGTGACATGCTTGCCCACTTCTTCTTCACATGAAATAACGCGTCATTCAGTGGTCGCCAGCCTCTTACTCATAAAGTTTGAGAGCGATTCACGCCCTTGATTACCGGCAGCAGTTCGTTACAACGACCGCGAATGTCAGATGGCTGCGTATGAAAGCCGGATACTCCCAAAAGATGAAAGAGACGGACCGGAAGACACCGAGATGAGCATTTGGGGCAAAATTCTTGGCGGTGCCGCCGGCCTGGCCCTCGGTGGTCCGCTTGGCGCACTTATCGGAGCCGTCGCAGGGCACGCCGTCGACAAGCTGCGTGAAGCTCCTGCGGACGAAAACGCCGGTGATGCGACCAAACAGATCGCCTTCACCATTGGCGTCATCGTCCTGGGCGCGAAAATGGCCAAGGCCGATGGTGTCGTCACACGTGATGAGGTCACCGCCTTTAAGCAGATGTTCCGGATTCCGCCCGAAGAGGTCAAAAACGTCGGACGTCTGTTCGATCAGGCCCGAAAGGACTCCCAGGGCTTCGAGCCCTACGCAAAGCAGATTGCCCGGATGTTCAAGAACAACCCGGCGGTTCTGGAAGAACTGGTCCGCGGCCTGTTCCATATCGCGCGCGCAGACGGCAAGGTGACCGATGACGAATTGCAGTTTCTGGGCAACGTTGCAGAAATATTCGGCTTTTCGGAAAGTCAGTGGGAGCGGATCTACGGCGAGAATGTCAGCCCCTCCAGTGTAGACCCCTTCCAGTTGCTCGGCATTGCACGCGAGAGCAGCAACGACGAAATAAAGTCCGCATATCGCAAGCTGGTCCTCGAAAACCACCCCGACCGCCTGATGGCACAAGGCATGCCGCAGGAATTCGTCGATCTGGCCAACGAAAAACTCGCCAATATCAATGCGGCCTACGATCAGATCCGCAAGCTGCGCGATATCAGCTGACGACAATCCGGATCACGTATTATGGCTCCCCCAGTTCCTCTTCTTGCTCTTCATGAAGCCAAGGTCGCCTTCGGTCAACGTCCCTTGTTCAACAGCCTTTCCATGGGTCTGTCGCGGGGAGACCGCGCCTGCCTCGTCGGGAGAAACGGTAGCGGCAAGTCAACGCTCCTGAAAGTGCTCGCGGGAGTTCTGGAACTGGACGGCGGCAGCCGCTTTGTCCAGCCGGGCATCACGGTCGCCTACCTGCCGCAGGATCCGCACTTCGAACCCGGCGGCTCGGTTGCCGACCACGTCGCCGCCGGTCTGGGTGCGGATCATTCGGACGATCCGATGACGCGTCACCAGGTGGACGCCATTCTGGCAAGGCTGAACCTCGATGGCGCGCGGCAACTGGCAGAACTCTCCGGCGGCGAAGGACGGCGCTGCGCCCTGGCCCGGGCTCTGATCATCGAACCGGACGTACTGCTGCTCGACGAGCCGACCAACCACCTCGATCTACCGACCATCGAGTGGATTGAAGACGAATTGGCGCGTTTCAAGGGTGCCCTGCTGGTGATCAGCCATGATCGCACCTTCCTCAACAACCTGACCCGTAATACCCTCTGGCTGGACCGCGGCCGGGTGCAGCGACTGGACAAGAGCTTTGCGCACTTCGAGGACTGGTCACAGGAACTGCTGGATCGCGAAGCACAGGAACAGCATCGGCTGGACCGGCAGATCCATCGTGAGGAAAAATGGCTGCTGCGTGGGGTCACGGCGCGGCGCAAGCGCAATGAAGGGCGGCTGGCCCGCCTGCAGGATCTGCGTGCGAAACGACGGGACTGGCTGAGTGCGCCCGGCACGGCAAAGCTTGCGGTCGACACCGCCGCAGGCGGCGGCGACCTCGTGATCGAGGCAAAGGAGATCTCCAAGTCCTTTCCGAACAACGCCGGTGGCGACAAAAAGATCATCGAAAACTTTTCCACCCGGATCAAACGTGGCGAACGGATCGGTATCCTCGGTCCCAACGGTGCCGGCAAATCGACCCTGGTCAAGATGCTGATCGGCAAATTGGCGCCGGACGGCGGCTCGGTCAAACTCGGCACCAACCTGAAGCCGGTTTACTTCGATCAACGCCGCGAATCCCTCGATCCGGAAACCACACTCTGGCGCAGTCTGGCCCCGGACGGCGGCGACTCAATTATGGTCCAGGGTGTTCAACGCCATGTCGTAGCCTACCTGCGCGACTTTCTTTTTGAGGATGATCAGGCTCGTCAGCCGGTGCGCACCCTCTCCGGCGGCGAAAAAAACCGGCTTCTGCTGTCCCGTCTTTTTGCCAACCCCAGCAACCTGATTGTGTTGGACGAACCGACCAACGATCTGGACATGGAAACACTGGACCTGCTGCTCGACGTTCTCGATAACTATAAAGGCACTCTGCTGCTGGTCAGCCATGATCGCGACTTTCTCGACCGACTCGTCACCTCGATCATCGCAGTGGAAGGCGAAGGCGAGGTTCAGGAATACGTCGGCGGCTACAGTGATTATCTCGCCAAGCGTGCTTCAGAAACCGGCAAAGAACGTGCACCGCTGGTTCAAGCCAAGGCGCAGCGTCAGGACAAGCCGGAGCGCAGCAAGGGCGGCGCCAGGAAACTCAGCTACAAGGATCAGCGGGAACTCGATGCTCTTCCGGGGAAGATGGAAAAAATTTCCACGCGGATGGCAGAGCTGGAAACTGCCCTCAACGATCCAAAGCTCTACGAAGGCGATCCAAAGGCTTTTTCCAGCTTGGCAGCTGAACTCGATGCCGCACGAAATGAATTGAACGCAGCCGAGGAACGCTGGCTGGAACTGGAAGAACAGCAAGAAGCCCTGTCGTCCAACCGGACGGCTGATTGATGCCCGGAAGCATCGCGCCGCTGCATCTGATCATGTTTGTGGCGGTTGCTCTGGTCTGGGGCTTTAATTTCCCGGTCGCAAAAACCGGCCTCATGCACTTGCCGCCCCTTTTGTTTATGGCTCTGCGGTTTGCGGTTGTCGCCATTATCCTCGTCCCTTTTGTTAAGTTGCCTCGTGGACGCTGGCGGCAGGTCATCGGTATCGCCTTTACCCTGGGCCTCGTGCATTTCTCTCTGATGTTTAACGGTCTTAGGGATCTGGACGCCGCCACCGCGGCAATCGCGATCCAGCTTCAGGTTCCCTTTGCCTCGCTTCTGGCCGCTGTCTTTTTTAAGGACAAGTTGGGATGGCGCCGGGCACTCGGCATGGCAATTGCCTTTATCGGGGTTGCGCTGATCGCCGGAGAACCACGGCTGAACGGCCAGTATCTGGCTCTTTTCCTGGTGATTGGCGCAGCCTGCACCTGGTCCATAGCCAACGTACAGATCAAGTTTCTGACGGGAGTGGACGGTTTTGCATTAAATGCCTGGATGGCCGTTTTTGCGACACCGATGCTGTTGATTGCCTCACTGGTTCTCGAAGACAACCACGTTGTAATCATGTCCGAAATCTCATGGACGGCGATCTTCGCAGTTCTCTATCAGAGCATCATGGTGGTGGTTTTCGGATATGGCTGCTGGTACTGGCTTCTGCGCCGCTACAGCTTTAATCAGGCGATGCCCTTTACGTTGTTGGTTCCGGTTATCGGCGTTTTTTCAGCCGTCTGGTTTCTGGGTGAAGCTCTAACCCCTTACCTGATCGCAGGCGGTGGCTTGACGGTGGTCGGGGTTGCGATCATCGTGTTGCGGCGCCCCAAGGTCGCATCGCCCGGCGCAGAACGGCAGTAGAGACCGCAGGATAACACCAAAAAGAGTCCGTTCATGAAGATCGTCGAACGTCCCTCGCCCAACCATGACACCCGCGACGGCCAGGCCATCGATATCCTGCTGCTGCATTACACCGGAATGCGCAGTGGCCAAGAGGCCCTCGAACGCCTCTGCGATCCCAACGCAGAGCCAGGCCGGGTGAGCGCCCATTACTGCATCGATGAAGATGGCAGCATCTACCGGCTTGTCCCGGAGGAAGAACGTGCCTGGCATGCCGGTGTCGCATCCTGGGCGGGTGACAGCAACATCAACGCGCGCTCAATCGGGATCGAACTGGTTAACCCCGGACACGAATTCGGTTACCGTCCTTTCCCCGAGGCCCAGATGACGTCCCTCATCCAATTGTCACAGGACGTCCTTCGACGACAATCGATCTTGCCACGTCGGGTATTGGGGCACTCGGACGTCGCGCCTGCGCGCAAAGAGGATCCCGGTGAACTCTTCGATTGGCAGCGTCTCGCCAACCTGGGCATAGGCATTTGGCCTGAGGCTGAAGACAAGGCGTCCCTCACCGATCAACCCTGCGATATCGCGCAGCTACAGGCAATGCTCGCAGAATACGGCTATCAAGTCCCTCAGGATGGCGTTCTAAACGACGACACCCGTAGCGTGATCCGGGCGTTCCAACGCCATTTCCTGCCTGAATGCCTGTCCGGAGACCCAGATATCGCGACCTGCCGGCAGCTCGAACGCGTGCTGATGACGGTTTGAGCCGAAATCTATTCGCCTCCCGGAACCTGTGAAACTATTGACGCGCAGGGGCAGAAAGCCTAACTCTCAAGGGTGTCAGACGGTCGGATGGCCGCCCCTTGGCAAGCAGCGAACCTGGTTCGCAAGGCTACCAGGTGGGAGGAAAGTCCGGGCTCCACGGAAATACGGTGCCGGGTAACGCCCGGCGGGGGCGACCCCAGGGAAAGTGCCACAGAAAGCAAACCACCTGCCAGGATCCGACCGCACATGGGATTTCATGGGACACACCCATGGGATTTCATGGGACGGACCTGCAGGCCAGGGTGAAAGGGTGCGGTAAGAGCGCACCGCGCGTACGGCGACGTAGGCGGCAAGGTAAACCCCACCGGGAGCAAAACTAAGTAGGGACGGTAGATCGACGCCGGTTCATCCGGGGAAGATCAGGCGGATTTTCGCGTCGCCGTCCGGGTAAGTTGCGCGAGGCGTCCGGCAACGGGCGTCCCAGATGAATGGCCATCCATCCGCGGAAACGCGGGGGACAGAACCCGGCTTACAGATCGTCTGACACCTAATTATTTGAGATAAAATCACGTTTTTCGTTGAGTCTGCGAGTCAGGTGATTCAGACTCATCTGGTTCGAAAGAAAGCAGGCAGACCTATGCCGATCTGTTCCTTCGGGACGTGTTTTCAGCTTTATTTTTCACCTTGGATTTTTTTCCAGTCGGCACTTTTAAACTGGAATCTATTGCTGAAGGAACATAAAGTGAACACAATTAATCCACATTCTTAGTATAGACTTCTGTCACACGGTAAGTGAAGACAAGTTTAAGGAGTAAAAACTACATTGCCATAGGCACAAAAACGGCTGTTAACCCTTTATTAATGCGCAGAGTTTTACTTGCGCACCATTGACACCCATAAGAACCCATGATATCCCAAACTGTCCCAATGGGCGCTTAGGGCGCTTAGTGCGTCCAGAATTGGGGTCCGGATATCCGGAACTGGGTTTGTGAATGGAGCGGCGATTGCCGCGGGAGTAACGGGTCGTGGTGTTCATTGGCACCTTCGAGAACAAGGTGGATCGCAAGGGGCGGGTTTCCGTTCCTGCGACGTTCCGCCAGGCGCTCGCGTCCCAGACCTACAACGGCATCATCGCCTTTGGCTCTTATCGTGCGCAGGCCATTGAAGCCTGCGGCATGGACTTCATTGAAAAGTTGAACGAGCAGGTTTCGAGTTACGACTTCTTCTCGGAAACGCAGGACGATCTGGCGACCATGATTTTCGCGGACTCCCTGCAGCTGCCTTTTGACAGCGAAGGCCGCATCATTCTGCCTGCTTCGCTGATCGAACACGCCGGCATCACCGAGCGGGCAGCCTTTGTCGGCAAGGGTCGGCAGTTTCAGATCTGGCAGCCCTCCGCCCTACAGGCGCAAAAAGACGAAGCTCGTGAGCGCGCGCGGCAGAAGGGCCTGACCGTGCCCATGGGTGATAACGGAGGCGCCGGAAAGTGACCGAGCCACGTTCGCCCATGTTTACCGCTGATCAGAGCGCCCCCCACATTTCGGTAATGCTGCGTGAAGTGCTGGCTGCGCTCGCGCTGCAGGATGGGGAAACCTACACAGACGGCACATTCGGCGCAGGCGGTTACAGCAGCGCAATCCTGGAGAACGCAGATTGCCGTGTTATCGCAATCGACCGGGATGTCACGGCGATCGAGGCAGGCCAGAAGCTGGTTAAGCGCTTCAACGGCAAGCTTCTAATTATTGAAGGCTGCTTCGGCGACATGGACAGCCTCCTTCAACAAGAAGGTATCGATAAGGTTGACGGTGTGGTCCTGGACCTGGGCGTTTCCTCCATGCAGCTCGACCAGGCTGAACGAGGCTTCTCATTTCGCTATGACGCTGAATTGGACATGCGTATGGAAGGCTCCGCAGACAGCGAGCGTCCAAGCGCAGCCGATGTTATCAACAGTCTGTCCGAAGGTGAGCTGGCGGACATCATCTTTCATCTCGGTGAAGAGCGCCGGGCTCGGCAGGTTGCCCGCGCCATCGTTAACGCACGGCGCGAAAGTCGCATTGAGCGCACCGGTCAGCTGGCCGATATCGTTCGTAAGGTCGTACGGCCATCGGGTGGTAAAAAACGCGACGACAGTATCGACCCCGCAACCAGAACCTTCCAAGGTCTGCGCATTTACGTAAATGACGAACTGGGCGAGTTGCACCGAGGCCTGCGCGCAGCTGAGCGTCTTCTGGCACCGGGCGGACGCCTGGTTGTGGTGTCCTTCCACTCCCTCGAGGATCGCGCTGTGAAGCGCTTCCTGGTTGAGCGTTGCGGTGCAAGTCCACGTGGCTCTCGGCATCTGCCTGCAAACACAGACGAGCATGCACCGGCGGCAACCTTTGAATTTCTGTTCAAGGGCGCCAAGGGCCCGGCGGACGATGAAACAGCCGTCAACCCACGCTCGCGCTCGGCCCGGCTACGTGCTGCACGGCGCACCGCAGCAGCCCCCTGGGCGGAGGAGGCCGCATGAGCATGAACAAGCTAGCCCTCTTCGCCTGGCTGGCCGCCTGCGCGGTGACGATCTGGTTCGCCTTCCACATCAAATACAAGGTGCAGGAATCGAAAGCCGAACTGGGCATCGCGCGCGCAGAGATGCAGCAGGATCGCGAGGCAATCCGAGTGCTGGAAGCCGAGTGGAGCTTTCTGAACCAGCCTTCGCATTTAGCAGACCTGGCCGAGCGGCATCTCGACTTTGCACCGATGCTGGTCGAACAGGTAGTGCACCTTGGCGACATTCCGGCCCGGGAAGTACAGGCCAACCAGGTGCAGGACAGTGACGGTCTGGAAGACATCATCGAGGACATCCTGCGCAATGCGCCGGAGAACTCGAAACAAGATGGTAAAACTCAACCCGGTAGCGCTCGCAACGTGCCCCTCATGCGCACGGGGGCAACGCAATGACTCTTTATGCCAATGACTCCGATCGTCTGGAACCGCGCGCAAGCGTCGAGAACGCACAAGAGACCGAACAGATGGGCACGCCCTGCCACCCCTGTGGCCTGGACAGGCATATCGATCATTCCGCCTACACTGTTCTGGACGGCACGGTCAAACAGGCGTTGGAGATCGGCAAGACCCGTCTGATCGCAACCGGCCTCGTGCTCTCTGTCGCGTTTTTCGCGATCGGTGTCCGGTTGGTCGACCTCACACTGCTGCAAGGCAAGACAGGTGCCGTTACCCACCAGACGGCAGCCAAAGCGCCTGGACAGACGGTACGCAGCGACATCACCGACCGCAATGGCGTCATTCTCGCGACCAGCCTGCCGACAGCATCACTTTTCGCGGATGCGCGCCTTGTACCTGACGCCGAGTTTGCGGCACGTGAGCTGCAGAAGATTCTGCCGAGTAAATCGCGTGCTGAATTGCTTGCAAAACTGAAGTCCGGAAAGCAGTTCGTGTGGCTCCAACGGCACCTGACGCCGCGGCAACAGTCACAAATCAACAGCCTTGGCATTCCTGGCCTGAACTTCCGCAGAGAACAACGCCGCTTTTATCCGCACGGCGCGCTGACTGCGCATGCCGTCGGCTTTACCTCGATCGACAATCAGGGTTTAGCCGGCGTCGAACAGTCTTTCGATGAAGTGCTGAACAGCACGGCTGATCCACTAAAGCTCAGCCTCGATGTCCGTGTTCAGCACATCATGGCTGAGGAACTTTCCGCAGCCATGACCGAATTCAGTGCTATCGGCGCCGCTGGGATGGTTTACGACGTGCAGAACGGCGAAGTCGTAGCGATGGTTTCTTTGCCAAGCTATGATCCGAACCACGCCGGTAGCGCTGTCGACGACGCACGCTTTAACCGTGCGACGCTTGGCGTTTACGAAATGGGCTCGGTCTTCAAGCTCTTCACCGCAGCCATGGCGTTGGACGAAGGCATCGTCAACATAGACGATGGTTACGACACAAGCGATCCAATCCGGGTCGGCCGCTTCACCATCCGGGACTACAAACCCAAAAACCGCTGGCTATCGATTCCCGAAATTCTGATCTACTCGAGCAACATCGGCACCGTTCACATGGCCATGGAAGCAGGGACTTCGAAGCAGAAGGCCTTTTTGTCGAATCTGGGCCTGACCCGTCCCGCGCATTTCGAGCTATCGGAAATCGGCCGACCAACCCTGCCGAGCAGATGGCGGGACGTGAACACCATGACCATCTCCTTTGGTCACGGCATCGCAGTCAGCCCCCTGCAGCTTGTAAGGGCGACCGGTGCATTGGTGAACGGCGGCGAACTGAAGCAAGCAAGCCTCATCAAGCGTTCCGCAGACGAGACCATCCCGGCAACTCGGGTCATCAGCGAAAAAACCTCTCAGCAGATCCGCCGACTCATGCGACTGGTTGTTCTGCACGGGACAGGCCGGAAGGCGAATGCTGAAGGCTTCATGGTCGGCGGCAAGTCCGGCACAGCAGAAAAGATCCGCAACGGTCGCTACGTCAAGAACGCGCGAATGTCCTCATTCCTTGGCGCTTTCCCCATCACCGACCCGCGCTACGTCGTCTTCGCCATGATTGACGAGCCAAAAGGCATCAAGCGGACCCATGGTTTCGCAACGGGAGGCTGGGTTGCAGCACCGGTCGTCAAACGCCTGGTCGAACGCATGGGTCCACTGGTCTCCATTGAGCCCATTGAAGATCACATCGCCGATGAGCGCATAGATCAACTCCTGATCGACGTCACGGCACGGGCGGGAGGGCAGAACCTTGCGTCTCAGTGAATTGACCCAGGATTGGCCACAGCAAAACGGGCCGTCGGCCGGGCCGCCCTTCTTCGGGCCGGACGTCGAAATCACAGGCCTGGCAATCGACAGCCGACAGGTTAAACCAGGGTACCTATTCGGTGCCCTGCCTGGCTTTCAGGTCGATGGTCGTGATTTCATCGGACAAGCCGTCGAACGCGGTGCTGTCGCGGTGCTTGCTGCCAGCGGGACGAAGTTGGAAGAAAACGACCCGACGATCAGCCTTGTCACCGACGACAATCCCAGACGCGCAATTGCGGTCATGGCGGCGCGTTTCTACGGCGCGCAGCCCCATGTAATCGCCGCGGTCACGGGAACGAATGGCAAGACGTCGGTCGCCACCTTCACACGACAGATTTGGCAGCACCTGGGATATGAAGCCGCGAGTGTCGGCACCCTGGGTGTCGAGCCGGAACGGCCAAATGCCCCTGCCGCGCTGACGACACCTGACCCGATCGAGTTACAGCGCTGTCTGGCCGAACTGGCACATGACGGATTCAACCATCTCGCGATGGAAGCATCGAGCCACGGGCTGGATCAGTCTCGACTTGACGGTGTTGTTGTCACCTCAGCCGCGTTTACCAACCTTTCCCGTGATCATCTGGATTATCACGGCGACATGGCGCAGTACTTCGCCGCCAAATGCCGTTTGTTCGATAGCCTGATAACGACGGGCGGCACCGCAGTTCTGAACGCCGACATTCCGGAGTTCAACCAGCTCATGGAGATCTGCCAAAAGCGCGGACTTCGCGTACTCTCCTTCGGCAGTGAAGGACAGGACATCAAACTCCTGACCCGCACGCCGACTGCTGCCGGGCAGAGCTTGAACATCGAAATCTTTGGCGAAGCCTACCAGGTGGATTTCCCGGTTGCCGGTTCATTCCAGGCCTGGAATCTCCTGGCCGCACTTGGCCTCGTGATTTCCGGCGGCGTCGAAGCGAAAGATGCGATCTCGGCTGTCCCTGCCCTTTCAGGTGTGCCGGGCCGGGTCGAGTATGTTGGCAAAAGTCCAAGCGGCAGCGCCGTCTATGTGGATTTCGCGCACACACCCGACGCCCTTGAGACCGTTCTTACGGCCCTGCGCCCGCACTGCGATGCCCGTTTGTGGGTCGTGGTTGGCTGCGGCGGCGACCGTGATCCCGGCAAGCGTCCGATGATGGGTGAAGTCTCTGACCGGCTCGCGGATGTGGCGATCATCACGGATGACAATCCACGCAGCGAGGAGCCTGCTGTCATTCGTGCTGCAATGATGGCAGCGGCTCCAAACGGCCGCGAAATAGGTGACCGGCGCGAGGCGATCTTTACTGCCGTTCGGGAATTGAACAAAGGCGATCTTCTGGTAATCGCCGGCAAGGGTCACGAAAGCGGTCAGAAAGTCGGTGATGAGATTCATCCCTTCGACGATCGGGAGGTGGCCCGCGAGGCTATCGCAGCGGCAGCGCTTCTCACCTCAGAAAGCGAGGGGCCATGAACGCACAGCCTCTCTGGACCTCTGAAGAAGTTGCCTCGGCCACCGGAGGCACCAACTCGCGTGACTGGCAGGCCAGCGGTCTTTCCATTAACACCCGCACGATCGAACCAGGCGAACTCTTCATTGCACTGCAGGGTCCGGTGTTCGACGGTCACGACTTTGTCGCGGACGCCCTCGCAAAGGGCGCATCCGCAGCCCTGGTCCACCGGCGCCCGGAAAACCTGCAAGAAGACGCCCCGCTGTGTCTGGTTGACGACACACTGGGTGCGCTCTGGCGTTTGGGTGCTGCCGCGCACGACCGCAGCTCGGCAAAATTCATCGCCGTCACTGGTAGCGTCGGTAAAACCGGCACAAAGGAGGCGCTGCGGAATTGTCTCGCGCCGCAGGCTGCAACCTTTGCAAGCGCCAAGAGCCTGAACAACCACTGGGGTGTTCCACTTTCGCTGGCACGGATGTCGCGCGAGAGTGTCTACGGCGTCTTTGAGCTGGGCATGAACCATCCCGGCGAAATCCGCGAACTGGTGCGGCTGGTGAAGCCCGATGTCGCCATCATTACAACGATTGCAGCCGCACATCTCGAATTCTTCGAATCTCTCGAGGCCATCGCCGATGCCAAGGCGGAAATCTTTGAATCCCTGAAGGCCGACGGAACCGCCATTCTGAATGCGGACAATGCCCTGTTTGACCACCTGGTCGCGAAGGCACAGGCCGCAGGCGTCAAAAATATCGTGAGCTTCGGGCAGAGCGAAACGGCGGATAGTCGCCTGCTCAAGGTCGCCCCTTCGGGAAGCGGCAGCGACGTAACAGCCTTGATTGGCGGAAAAGAATACGCCTACCAAGTTGGGCAACCGGGTGAGCATTGGGTTATGAACACTCTCGCTGCTTTGACCGCCGTTCATGCCAGCGGCGCGGACGTTCACAGCGCAGCGCAGGCTCTCTCAAGCCTTCCCGCGCTAGCGGGGCGCGGCGAACGTCACAGCATCAATGGCCCCAAAGGCAGTTTCCTACTGATCGACGATGCATATAACGCCAATCCTGCGTCCGTTCAGGCAGCCATCTCGGTCCTGGCACATAGCGCGCCGGAATCGGGCGGCCGCCGCATCGCGGTTCTGGGCGACATGCTGGAGCTAGGCAAAAATGCTTCAAAACTACATGCCGATCTGGTGCAGCCACTCGTCGATGCCGGCGTTGATCTCGTACTCACCTGTGGCCGCCACATGCAGTCACTTCACAAAAATCTGCCGATCAGGATGCAGGGCGAACATGTCGAGGACTCGAATGCCTTGGCACCGCTTGCAACCAACGCTGCGGCAAAAGGAGACGTCGTTCTGGTGAAGGGTTCTTTGGGCAGTCGCATGGCGGTTGTTATCGAAGCATTGAAAGCACTGAATGCTTCCCAGTCCGACAGCAAGAACAAACGATCAGGGGGGCAGGATGCTCTTTAATTTCCTTGTCCCGCTTTCCGAGGACTTTTTCGTCTTCAATCTCTTCCGCTACCTCACGTTCCGCAGCGGCGGCGCCGTTATCACGGCACTGGTGATCAGCTTCATCCTGGGTCCCAGAATCATCTCCTGGCTGAAGTCCAAACAGGGTGCGGGTCAACCGATCAGAGAAGACGGCCCGGAAGGTCACCTTCTGACCAAAAAGGGCACGCCGACAATGGGCGGGTTTCTGATTCTGATCGCGATCACGGTCTCTACCCTGCTTTGGGCGGATCTGACCAATGGATACGTCTGGTCCGTACTGCTTGTGACCGGTGGCTTCGGCATGATCGGCTTCGTCGACGATTACCTGAAACTGACTCAACGCGACACCAAGGGATTGCCTGGCCGGATCAAACTGATTGCTCAGGTAATCATCGGCGGTGCGGCAACCTTCTGGGTGATGCAGCTGAGCCCCGATGCCATGTCAACGCATCTGGCGGTTCCTTTTTTCAAGAGCCTTCTGATTAACCTCACCTGGTTCTTTATGCCCTTCGCCATCCTGGTGATGGTCGGCGCTTCAAACGCAGTCAACCTGACCGACGGACTGGACGGTCTGGCAATTGTCCCCGTGATGATCGCGGCGGTCTGTTTCGCACTTATCGCCTATCTGGTGGGTAACGCCGTCTTCGCTGAATATCTTCAGCTTCATTTCGTTCCCGGCAGTGGCGAGCTTGCAGTCTTCTGCGCTGCTCTGGTCGGTGCAAGCCTCGGCTTTCTCTGGTTCAATGCCCCGCCCGCCATGGTCTTTATGGGTGACACCGGCTCCTTGAGCATGGGTGGCGCACTTGGCAGCATCGCAGTGGTGACCAAGCATGAGCTTGTACTGGCAATCATCGGCGGTCTCTTCGTGCTGGAAACGGTTTCAGTGATTGTCCAGGTGGCCTCTTTCAAGCTGACCGGCAAGCGTGTGTTCCGCATGGCGCCGCTGCATCATCATTTCGAGAAAAAAGGCTGGGCTGAACCGACGATCGTCATCCGTTTTTGGATCATTGCCATGATCCTCGCAATCGTGGGTCTCGCGACCCTGAAGCTGAGGTGAGGTAATGGCGCAGATCGATCTTGGTTTCTTTGGTGGTTTGACGGTAGCGGTGCTGGGTCTCGGTAAATCGGGACTTTCGGCTGCGCGTGCGTTGGTCGCCGGCGGAGCCGAGGTCTGGGCCTGGGACGATAACGAAGCAAGCCGAAACCGCGCCGCGGCTGAGGGCCTTTCCATCGTAGACCTGCACGACTGCGACTGGACCCAGCCGGTGAGCCTGATTCTCTCTCCCGGCATACCTCACAGCTTTCCAGCCCCGCACGAAGTGGTCGAGCTTGCGCGGCACAGCGGCTGCGAAATCATCAGCGACATCGAGCTTCTCGCCCGTGCGCAGCGGGGTGTCCGTTTTGTCGGCATTACAGGCACCAACGGAAAGTCGACAACCACGACCCTGATCGGCCATATCCTGAAGCAGGCCGGACGTCCGGTCGCAGTCGGGGGCAATCTCGGCATTCCGGCGCTTGAGCTTGAGGCCCTGAGCCAGGATGGGATCTACGTTCTGGAAATGTCGTCCTATCAGCTCGAGATTACCCGCTCGATCACCTTCGACATTGCCGTTCTCATGAACATCAGTCCCGACCACCTGGATCGGCACGGCGGTTTCGACGGTTATGTCGCGGCAAAGAAGCTGATATTCCATCGTCAGGCCAAACCTAGTACGGCGATCGTTGGAACAGACGACGATACAAGCCGTGGGATTTTTGCTGATTTGGCCGCGGCGAATGAACAGAACGTTGTCCCCGTCTCCGGCAACGCAGTTGTCACCGGCGGCGTCTATGTGGATCGCGGCATCCTGATCGATAACACGCAGGGAGATGCGGAGCAGATTCTCGATCTGGATGCCCTCGCGAACCTGCCTGGCGAACACAACGCACAGAACGCAGCAGCTGCCTATGCTGTCACCAAGACCTTAGGTGTGACCCGCGCAGAAATCATCGAAGGTTTGAAGACATTCGGCGGCCTGGAACACCGGCAGGAGATGGTCGATGAGATTGAGGGCGTGCGCTACGTCAACGATTCCAAGGCCACCAATGCCGATGCCGCCGCCCGCGCGCTTGCCTGCTACGACCTGATCTACTGGATTGCCGGGGGCCGCGCGAAAGAAGGTGGCCTGGAGGGTCTTGAGCGCTTTTATCCTCGCATTGCCGAAGTTTTCCTGATTGGCGAAGCCGAAGCCGCCTTCGCCTCGGTGCTGGAAGGACGTTTCCCCGTGAAGCGTTGCGGCACCCTGGCGAAGGCGGTGAGTGCTGCTGCGGAAGCCGCCAACGCAGCCCAGGATCAACAGGGGGCTTCTCCCGTCGTACTCTTGTCCCCGGCCTGCGCCTCTTTCGACCAGTTTCCGAGTTTCGAGGCGCGCGGAACCGCCTTCAAAAAAGCCGTCGCACAGCTGCGCGGTTCCAGGGCGGCGAATGACGACGACGCCAATGGCCAATCAGTGGGAGGTGACGCAGCATGAGCAGCTTTGCCCGCACGGATACGAGCGTTCTGGGTCGTTGGTGGTGGACCGTTGACCGCTGGACGCTGATTGCTCTGGTTATTCTCATGGCGCTGGGAGGCGTCTTGATGCTGGCAGCTTCGCCCGCTGCCGCAGACCGCATCGGGATTGAGTCCTTCCAACTTGCCCAACGTCAACTGGCGCTTTTGCCCTTCGCCTTGATGATTGTCATCGGCGCTTCGTTGCTTTCACCACGCGGCGTCCGTCGTTGCGCCGTCATCGGACTGCTGGGTACGCTGGTGTTGCTGCTTCTTACCCTCGTGATCGGTACCGAGATCAAGGGCGCATCACGCTGGCTCAACGTCTTCGGTTTCTCGCTTCAGCCTTCCGAGTTCGTGAAACCCTTCTTCGCCGTGTCCATCGCCTGGATCCTTGCGATGTCCAAGAGCGATCAGAGTTTCCCCGGACTGCCAATTGCCGTTGGCATCTGGCTGATCATCGTATCGCTCCTCCTGCTCCAGCCTGATCTTGGCCAGAGCGTTCTGATCACGGCCATCGGTGGCGTGCAGCTCTTCCTTGCCGGTTTGCCGATGCTATGGGTTGGCTTGCTGGCAGCGGCAGGTGTTGCGGCTCTTTTCGGCGCGTATTTCAGCCTGCCCCACGTTGCAGCTCGGATCGACGGCTTCATGGACCCTTCCGCGGGCGACCGTTACCAGATCAACCGCTCCATGGAAGCCTTCATGAATGGCGGTATCTTTGGCCGCGGTCCAGGCGAAGGAACTGTGAAAGCATATCTGCCCGACGCCCATTCCGATTTCATCTTCGCCGTTGCAGGCGAGGAAATGGGTCTGATCGCCTGCCTGGTGATCGTCAGCCTCTTTGCCTTTGTTGTTCTGCGCGGCCTCACGCATATGCTCCGCGAGAGCAGCCTTTTCGTCATGCTGGCCTGTAGTGGTCTGCTGGCGCAATTCGGTCTGCAGGCCCTGATCAACATGGGCTCTGCACTGCATCTGATTCCGACCAAAGGCATGACCTTGCCCTTCATCAGCTACGGCGGGTCCTCCCTGCTCGCCCTGGCGATGGGAATGGGCATGGTTCTTGCCCTGACGCGGCGGCGGGTTGGCATGGGGGAAGCGATATGACGTTGCAGAACCCGCGCCGCGTCATCCTTGCCGCCGGCGGCACAGGTGGACATCTCTTCCCAGCCGAAGCTCTGGCACAGGAGCTTCTCGCACGCGATGTCGAAGTGCTTCTTGTGACAGATCAGCGTGGCGGCGGCTTTGGTGACAAGTTACCGAATGTCGAAACGCTCCGCATTGCCGCAGCTGGCATTGCAGGCGGCGGCGTCCTGCGTAAAATCAAGGGTGTAGCTCAACTCGGCGTCGGCTATCTGCAGGCACGCAAGATCTTGAAAGAGCATCGGCCCGACGCTGTGGTTGGGTTCGGCGGTTATCCCTCGGTCCCGACCGTTCTGGCGGCGGCGCATCTTGATCAGGCGGTTATCCTGCACGAACAGAATGCCGTGCTGGGACGCGCGAACCGTCTGCTCGCGCGGCGCGCAGACGCCATCGCGACTTCCTTCGAGAAAGTCGAAGCCATCTCCAAGGGCGACGTGCATAAAGTCGTGCGTACCGGCAACCCGGTTCGTGCCACGATTGCTGCGGTCGGCGCAGACAGCTACGCCGCACCAGAGACATCTGACATGATTCGCCTGCTGGTCATTGGCGGCAGCCAGGGTGCCAAAGTCTTCAATGAACTGGTCCCAGGCGCCGCAGCACTCTTGCCGGAGAACCTGCGCGCACGCCTCATGGTCACGCAACAGGTTCCCGGTGGCGAAATCGAAAGCGTCACGCGTAAATACGATGACTGCGGTGTGAAGCACGATCTGGCGGCGTTCTTCAGCGATATGCCGGAGAAGCTCAAATCGGCGCATCTGGTCATTTGCCGATCCGGCGCGTCTACGGTCTGCGAATTGGCCGCCGCGGGCCGTCCGGCAATCCTGGTGCCCTACCCCTACGCGACCGACAATCATCAGACCGCCAACGCGCAGGCCTTAACCAGCGCGGGCGGCGGCTGGTTGATGCCGCAGAGCACGCTGACCGCCGACAGCCTGGCGCAGCGTCTTCGATGCCTTCTCTCAACGCCTGCACTTCTTAAACAAGCGTCTCAGGGCGCTGTGGCCTGCGCAGAAGATAACGCAGCCGGCCGTCTGGCGGATGTGGTCTGCGGAATCTTTCAGGGCACTGCGGGCAAAAGCCTCAGCGATAGCGGGAACAATGCAGAGACCACAGATCGCGTGACAGAAAACAAGAATTCCAACAGGGAGGCCACAGCATGAAGGTCCTGCCTCTCGACATCGGCATTGTGCACTTCGTCGGCATCGGCGGCATCGGTATGAGCGGTATCGCCGAGATCCTGCACAATCTGGATTATCAGGTTCAAGGCAGCGACATCGCCGAAAGCGCGAACGTTCAGCGCCTGCGGGACATGGGCATCGAGATCAAGATCGGTCATCGGGCGGAAAACGTCGAGAATGCCAAGGTTGTCGTCGTCTCCTCCGCAATCAAACTTGAAAACCCCGAGGTCGCTGCAGCACGCGAAAAATTCGTGCCCATCGTGCGCCGGGCGGAGATGCTCGGCGAGCTGATGCGCCTGAAGTGGTCCGTTGCGGTCGGCGGCACGCACGGAAAAACCACCACGACATCTCTGGTCGCCGCCCTGCTAGACGGTGGCGATTTTGATCCGACGGTGATCAACGGCGGCATCATAAATGCATACGGCACCAACGCCCGTTTGGGCGCCGGCGACTGGATGGTGGTTGAAGCGGACGAGAGCGACGGCACCTTTACCAAACTGCCCGCCACCATCGCTGTTGTGACCAACATCGATCCGGAACACCTGGATTTCTACGGCTCGGTAGAAGCTCTTCACGAGGCTTTCGAAACCTTCGTAAAGAACATCCCCTTCTATGGTTTCGCGGTGGTCTGTATCGACCATCCGGTGGTCCAGTCCCTGATCGGGCGCATCCAGGACCGCCGTCTGGTGACCTACGGCACCTCTCCCCAGGCTGATGTTCGGGCCACCGACCTGAGCGTTGCAGGAGTGCAGACCCAGTTCGATGTCGTCATCACCAGTCGGAGTGGCGAGGAAAGCCGGACAATCAGCGCCTGCAAGCTGCCGATGGTGGGAGAGCACAATGTGCTGAATGCGCTGGCCGCCATTGCAGTTGCCGAAGAAATGGGCATGTCGGACGAAGCTATCCGCAAAGCCCTTGCGAGTTTCGGCGGTGTCAAGCGGCGCTTCACGAAGACCGGGGTTTCGGGCGGTGTAACGGTCATCGATGACTACGGTCACCATCCAGTTGAAATCGCCGCTGTTCTGCGGGCCGCACGACAGGCAACGGACGCTCAAGTGATCGCCGTAGTCCAGCCCCACCGCTACACCCGCCTGCGCGATCTCTTTGAAGACTTCTGTAGCTGCTTCAACGATGCGGACCACGTCATTGTCGCGGACGTCTATGAAGCTGGAGAACAACCGATCGAAGGTGCGAGCCGCGACGATCTCGTTGAGGGCCTGCGTGATCGTGGACACCGTCATGTCGCGGCCTTGCCGAGTGAAGATGCACTCGCGCCCATGATTCATGAAATTGCAAACGCAGGCGATCTGGTCGTTTGCCTGGGCGCAGGCAACATCACGGCTTGGGCCCATGCCCTGCCGAATGCTCTTGATGCTCTCTCTGAAAAGGGAGGCACAGGAGAATGATGGCGACCAATCAGACTCCCGACACTCGCCTGATCGACCGTCTGCCCGCGGTTCGTGGTCGCTATACAGAGAACGCCCCCTTGAACGGCGTCACCTGGTTTCGCGTCGGCGGTACCGCTGAAGTGATGTTCCGACCGGCAGATCGCGACGACCTTGTCGCTTTCCTGCGCGATAAACCCGAAGACGTACCCGTGACGGTTTTCGGCGTCGGCTCCAACCTGCTGGTGCGCGATGGTGGTATTTCGGGAGTGGTGCTACGGCTTGGGCGCGGATTCGCAGATATCACGACAGAAGGACAAGATGTGCTTTGCGGCGCCGCCGCGCTCGATCTGAATGTCGCAACGGCAGCCAAGCTTGAAAGTATTGGCGGCGTCGAATTCCTGTGCGGTATTCCCGGAACCATTGGGGGCGCGCTGCGCATGAACGCCGGCGCCTACGGCCGCGAGATCAAGGATGTCCTGGTCTGGGCTGAAGCCGTTGATCAACAGGGTAACATTCACCGCCTACTGCCCGCAGACATGGGATTCGCTTACCGCAAATCTTCAGTTCCCGCGGATTGGATCTTCCTGGGCGCGCGCTTGAACGGGCGCACCGATGATCCCACGGCGATCGCAACACGTATGAGCGAGATCCAGGCCTCCCGCTCTGAAAGTCAGCCGATTAGAAACCGCACCGGTGGCAGCACTTTCAAGAACCCTCCGGGGGAAAAGGCCTGGCAACTGATCGATCAAGCCGGATGCCGCGGATTGAAGCAGGGCGGCGCCATGGTGTCTGAGTTGCATTGCAATTTCCTGATCAACACAGGTTCAGCAACGGCTGACGACATCGAAACTCTGGGTGAAAAGGTTCGGGCCAAGGTTCTGGAAACCAGCGGCATTACCCTGGAATGGGAAATCCGCCGGATCGGTGTCCCACTGCAGGCAGGCGTGACAGGAGGGACAGCATGACCAAGAAGGTCATCGTGCTTTTGGGTGGGTTCTCAGCAGAACGCGATGTTTCGCTCGACAGCGGGCGCGCCTGTGCCGACGCGCTGCGCGAAGCAGGATACGAGGTCGAGGAAGTCGACGTGACCCGCGACATGACTGCTTTGATCGCAGCGCTTGACCCAAAGCCGGACGTCGTTTTCAACGCTCTTCACGGTCGCTGGGGCGAGGACGGCTGCATTCAGGGCCTGATGGATATGCTCGGCCTGCGCTACACCCACTCCGGTGTGCTGGCCTCAGCCCTCGCCATGAACAAAGATCGTACCAAGACCCTGGCCGCTGCCGCAGGTATCACCGTGCCGCACGGTGTGGTGGTGCCACTTAAACGGCTCGCGGGTGAGGATGTGCTGCCCCGCCCCTACGTAGCGAAGCCGCTCGACGAAGGCTCCAGCATCGGTGTGCAGATTGTCGATACCGGGGACAATGGCCCGGTGTTGCCTGAAAACCCCGGCAGCGCCGACGACCAGTGGTTGGTGGAAGAATACATTGCGGGCCGGGAACTCACTGTCAGCGTCATGGACGGCAAGGCCGTTGCTGTGACCGAGCTGCGCCCGAAGGTCGGCTTCTACACCTACGAAGCCAAATACACAGAAGGCAAGACAGAGCACATCGTTCCAGCTCAAATTCCAGCGGAAATCACTGAAGAAGCGATGAACGCCGCCGCAAAGGTTCACGAGATCCTGGGATGTAAAGGCGTTACCCGCTCCGACTTCCGTTACGACGATACGAAAGAGGATCCGGGCAAGCTCTACTTCCTCGAAATCAATACCCAACCGGGCATGGTCGCCCTCAGCCTTGTGCCTGAGCAAGCTGCTTACAAAGGCATGTCCTTTCCCGAGTTATGCGCCTGGATTGTGGAGTCTGCGTTTAACGAGACCGACGGAGAATCCGTATGAGCGCCAAGGCAAAAACGCAGTCCCGCAAGAAGACCAAGCAGAGTCGTCGCCCCGCTCGGCGTCCGCAGCCCAAGCTGCTGACCTGGCGGCGCGCGCGCATCGGCGGAATGCTGTTTGCGGCCACCGCTGTCATTGGCGGCATCTCCTGGCTGTCGATTGATGGCTGGTTCAATCGTCAGGCCGATGCCACGGTACGCGGCTTTTATGCGTTAAGCGTCGATGCAGGCCTGGGTGTCGATGACGTTCTTGTCGAAGGACGTAACCGCACAGAGGCCAAGGAGATCCTTGCAACGCTCGGCGTACAGCGCGGCTTCCCGATCCTGGCGTTCGATCCGAAAGCAGCAAAAGTCGAGCTGGAAGCGTTGCCCTGGGTCAAGTCCGCCGCGGTTGAACGACGCTTTCCGCGCGATGTCTATGTACGGATTGTCGAGCGTCAGCCTCTGGCGCTCTGGCAGCACAACGGCAGCACTGCTGTGATCGACCAGAGCGGAGACCTGATCCCCAACGTGCATCCGGAAGGCTTCAACGGCTTGCCTTTGGTGGTGGGTGCCGATGCGCCAGAACATACCGCTGCGCTTCTGGAAGTGGTCGGCAGCGAACCCCGGCTCCGTGAATTGGTCACGGCCGCGGTGCGCGTGAGCGGACGCCGCTGGAATTTGAAGCTTCAAGGCGGGATCGATGTGCAGTTGCCGGAAACCGACGCAGCAGGCGCCTGGGCGCAACTGGCCCGGATCGAGCGGGAACAGGGCGTGCTTGAGCGCGACGTGATCGTTATCGATCTCCGCCTGCCTGATCGGCTGGTCGTTCGGACGAATACAAAGACAAAACCTAAATCGAAGCGCGCCGGTAAGGGAGAAGAAACCTGATGACCGGACGAACAGCATGTTCCTGCGCGGGACCCAACTCTCTGCACGTGATTGATAAACGATGAACAAGCGCATGGATAAAATTCACAACGGTCTGGTTGCCGCGCTGGACGTGGGCAGCAGCAAGGTCTGCTGTTTCATCGCCAAAGTCGAAGCAAACCAGCAACCGCGCATCGTCGGTATCGGTCAGCAGGAAAGCCGCGGCATCAAGGCCGGTGCGGTGGTGGATATGGAGGAGCTCGAAACCTCCATCCTGAATGCCGTGCATGCCGCCGAGCAGATGGCCGGAGAAACCATCGACCGGGTTGTCGTCAACCTCTCCGGTGGGTATCCGGCCTCCAGTTCTGTTGGTGTCGAGGTGTCTATCAACGGCCATGAGGTCGGGGACGCCGATCTCCGCCGGGCGCTGGAGTATGGTCAGGAACTGCAAACCACCAATGGCCACTCGGAGCCTGGCCGCCAGCTGATCCATTCCATCCCGACGGCCTACAGCATCGACGGCAGCCGGGGCATCCGCGATCCGCGGGGCATGCACGGCGAGCAGTTGGGCGTTCACATGCATATCATCACGGCTGCCGCAGGCGCCGTGCGCAATCTGGCCACCTGCATTCGCCGCTGTCATCTGGACATCGCCGGCTTCGTTGTTTCACCCTATGCGGCAGGCCTCTCCGCGCTGGTTGAAGACGAGATGAACCTTGGTGTCACCGTCATTGATCTGGGCGGCGGGACCACAACCATTGCCGTCTTCTTCGAAGGCAACGTGATCTACACGGACGTCGCGCCGATCGGCGGCATGCACGTCACCAACGACATTGCCCGCGGGCTTTCGACCCCGCTGGTTCATGCCGAGCGCATGAAGACACTTTACGGGCACGCGCTTGCCGCGGCAGCAGACGACCGCGAGATCATCGACGTTCCGCAGGTCGGCGAAGACGAGCAAAACGCAACACAACAGGTGCCGCGGTCTTTGCTGGTCGGCATCATCCAGCCCCGGCTTGAAGAGACCTTCGAACTGGTGCGCTCCCGCCTCGAAGCCAGCGGCTTCGATAAGATTGCGGGACGTCGCGTGGTTCTGACCGGCGGCGGCAGCCAACTCTCCGGTATCGGCGATCTGGCCGGACTGATCCTTGACAAGCAGGTCCGCATCGGACGGCCGCTGCGCGTCTCAGGCCTGGCGGAAGCCACGGCTGGCGCGGCCTATGCGACCTGTGCGGGCTTACTACTCTATGCCATTGCGTCGGACATCGCGGTTCCCCGCGATATTCCGCAGCAAGTGAAAGAACCGGGAAACCTTGTTGGCCGGGTAGGTCACTGGTTTCGCGAACATTTTTGACGAAGACGAAGTGGTATCAACGGCTGTTCCGGCCGTATCGGAACGACGAGCGACTGCCAGAGCGGCAAAAGTAAATACGAGCAGACTCTAACAATTGCGTGGGTAAGTGGAGGCGAGAATGACGCTGAATTTGAATGTACCGACCTTGAAATCCGACCTTTCCCCCCGCATCACCGTTATCGGTGTCGGGGGAGCCGGCGGCAATGCCGTCAACAACATGATCCAATCCAATCTTGAGGGTGTAGAGTTCCTAATTGCGAACACCGACGCTCAGGCGATCAATGGATCCAACTGTGACCGCTGCATCCAGCTGGGTAGAAACATCACCCAGGGTCTGGGTGCAGGATCGCGCCCGGACATCGGGCGGGCCGCAGCCGAGGAAGCCATGGACGAAATCCTCGGTCACCTCGAAGGCTCGAATATGGTCTTCATCACCGCAGGCATGGGCGGCGGCACCGGAACGGGTGCAGCACCGGTGATCGCGCGGGCAGCACGTGAATCCGGCATTTTGACGGTTGGCGTCGTGACCAAGCCATTCCACTTCGAGGGTGTGCACCGTATGCGCCTCGCGGAAGCTGGGATCGCCGACATGACCCAGTATGTCGACACTCTGATCATTATTCCTAACCAGAACCTCTTCCGGATCGCCAACGAGAAGACGACTTTCGCAGACGCCTTCAAGATGGCCGATGACGTTCTTAAATCAGGCGTCAGCGGTGTGACCGATCTGATGGTTATGCCTGGTCTGATCAATCTGGACTTTGCCGACATCCGTGCGGTCATGACCGAAATGGGCAAGGCCATGATGGGCACAGGTGAAGCCGAAGGTGAGACCCGGGCGATCGACGCAGCGGAAGCGGCAATCTCCAATCCTTTGCTGGACGAAGTTTCCATGAAGGGTGCCCGCGGTGTTCTGATCAACATCACCGGTGGTCCAGACCTCACCCTGTTCGAGGTCGACGAAGCCGCCAACCGGATCCGCGACGAAGTCGATCCCGATGCCAACATCATCTTTGGTTCGACCTTCGAGCCGACCCTCGACGGAAAAATGCGAGTTTCTGTTGTGGCCACGGGCATCGATATCGACGAGGCGACGGCACCACGCCCCGCTCCGATCAGTCTGGTTTCAACCCGTCCGGAGCCTGCCAGCATACCCGCGCCGACACCCGCACCTGCAGCAGCCGTCTCGATGTCGGCGGCTCCAGTAGCAGCTATGCCAGCGGTTTCAAGCGCACCCTACGCCTCGGCAGCAGCAACGGCGCAGGTAGCAGAGTATGAGCCCGAGATGGAGAGCCAGCTCTTCGACGAACCGGAGCAAGCCTCTGCGGATCCTTTCGAAATGCCACAGCCGATTGAGCAGGAGAGCATTGCTCAACCAGTGACCGATAGCTTCATCGCCCCTGCCCCCGTGACTGTAGAAGACGTTCCGGCTCCGCACGTGGAGTCACCAGTCTCTGCAAGACCTGAGCCGCAGGCGCCGGTCAGTCAGCCACTGGAGCCGCGTGTGGAAAAAGGCGAGGAGCAAGAGGTTCAGTCTGAGCCAAAGCGTCCACGTGGGCTTTTTGCCAAAATGACGGGTGCTGCAAGGGCCTTGAATGCAGGTAAGCCTCTCGCGCCGACCAGTCAGAACGTTTCCCCTGTAGCGCGTCCTGCAACTCATGAAGCACCGATCGCCGCGGCACCGCAAGCCGCGCCGATGCCACCGATGCCTCAACCACAACCAAGCCTGCAGCAAACGCATGTTGCAGCGCCGACCGCGCCAGTTGCTGCGCAGCCGGACCAGCAACCACGGCTTTCCGGTCTTGATCCTTCGGAACGGATTGGTACCAGACAGACCGACGAAGACCTGCTCGACATTCCCGCATTCCTGCGGCGTCAGGCAAACTAAGGGATCACGCGTGTTTGCCGCCGTGTCGCTCCGGCGGCAAGGGCGCTGGTCGGGGTATTAGAGTTATTGCAAAATTTCTGCTAATACATTGATCTAAATTCATTTTAGATCAACCCACGCAAAAATCACCACCGGGGGGCGCTGCTTGCTCTTCGGTGGTGATTTGTTTTTGGGAATAGCTTGCGGTTCAAAGACATCCGTAAACCGCTAGAATGACCCGGTGTTGGCAGGAAATAACCCGAAGCAGGATTTACTCTATGACTCAGAACAACCCTGACTGAATATGGGAACTCTGCGCTCTCGCGCGCCCGTGGTCGAGAATCAATCCAGCCTCGTCATTATTGTGCAATGCAGAGCTACAGGCAGGTTACAAACCGTAACATATTGCAACAAAGAGTGATTTGAGTTGTTGCATAGCTCCACATATTGTGACGTTAAGCAATATTGTTAAGTAAGGTCGTCGTTCCGGGGGGAATACTGAAATACGGCATAAGTTAAACGAGCGATACGATACTGATCGTGGAGCCCGATAAGGTCAGTTTGAACATTTGTTTGCCATAGGCAAGCGCAGGAAGCGGATAGTTAGTGAAGATCATGACAGATCACAACAGGAACCCAGGCGAGTTTATTTGCCAAAAGACCCTGAAGAACTCCATCAATTGTTCAGGAGTTGGCCTCCATTCCGGGGCTAAGATCAACATGACTTTGCTGCCGGCACCGGCAGATACCGGCGTCGTGTTCCGTCGCGTCGATATCAATAACGACCGGAACGAGGTAAAGGCCACCTGGGAAAATGCGATCGAGACTCCCCTTTGCACCACTCTGGTCGGCAAAGACGGTCTGAAGATTGCGACAATCGAACATCTTATGTCCGCTTTGGCAGGCTATGAGATCGATAATGTTTTTATCGAACTGGACGGTGCCGAAGTGCCCGTGATGGACGGTAGCGCCGCGCCTTTCGTGTTTCTGATCGAGTGCGCGGGAATGGTTGAACTGGATACACCGCGCCGCGCCCTGCGCATCCTTGAGCATGTAGAGACGGCTGAAAGCCATCGCTCCGCATCCATGGCGCCAGGGAAAGGCTTCTCCATCAACTTCGAGATCGATTTCGACAGCCGGGCTGTAGGACGGCAGGAATGGTTCGTTGAAATGTCGCAGACCGCCTTTAAACGGGAAGTGTCGCGCGCACGGACTTTTGGCTTCCTGCAAGAGTTCGACAAGCTGCTCGAACTCGGCCTTGCCCGTGGCGGCTCTCTGGATAACGCAGTTGTTATCTCCGGCGACACCGTGATGAACGAAGGCGGCCTGCGGTACGATGACGAGTTTGTCCGTCACAAGGTTCTGGATTCGATCGGAGATCTCTACCTGATCGGTGGTCCGATTATCGGCCATTTCCATGGCGTCCGCGCCGGTCACGCCCTCACACTGCGGCTGATAAAAGCCCTGTTTTCCAAGGAAACCGCTTGGGAATGGGTCGATATGACCTATGGCGACCTGATGGTGCCACCACTCGCCGCCCCCGCCAGACTTCAGCCCGCTGTAGCGGCTCAAGCCTGAGCAACCCCAGCGTTCCCGCACGTCGCCCGGGACTTCAGCGTATCCCTTCTATCCACAGTAACTCTTGAAAAGGCGTCAGCGCCGCTTGAGGGCTTGGTTTGTTAGCCGTATAGTCGCGACTGAGGCACCTCCGCTGGTCGCCTGACTATCCTAACAAGAGCCTTGGGACGCATGAAACAGCCGATTTTTGAACTATCTGCCGCCAGACCTGTTCCGAACAGAGCGCACCCTCTTCGCAGGATGACGATCCGTGTGGTCGCCGCGCTGGGTATTCTGGGCCTCGCAGCAGGCTGTAGCTCTGACGATGAGGCGCCTTATATCGAGCAGCCCGTGGAGCAGCTCTATAATGGCGCGACCGATGAACTCCTGCAGTCAAACTTCGAAGAGGCCGCCCGGCTCTATGACGAAGTCGAGCGCCAGCACCCATACTCGGTCTGGGCCTCCAAAGCCCAGCTGATGGCGGCCTATGCCTTCTATCAGGACAACAAGTACGACGATGCGATCAACACGCTGGATCGTTTCATCCAGTTGCATCCGGGCAACAAGGACATCGCTTACGCCTATTACCTCAAGGCGATCAGCTACTATGAGCAGATTTCCGACGTCGCCAGGGATCAGAAAACCACCCGTCAGGCGCTGGAATCCCTCGACGAAGTCATACGTCGGTTCCCGGAAACCCAGTATGCCCGGGACGCCGAGCTCAAAATTGATCTTGCCCGTGACCATCTGGCGGGTAAGCACATGGAGATCGGCCGCTATTACCTGAATCGGGGCGAGTACCTGGCCGCCATCAATCGATTCCGGACGGTGGTTGAGGATTATCAAACCACAACCCATGTCCCCGAGGCCCTGCACCGTCTGGTCGAGAGCTACATGTCGATCGGCGTCATGACAGAGGCCAAGGCTACCGCTTCGGTGCTCGGCTACAACTTCCCAGGCAGTGACTGGTATATTGACAGCTACGCTCTGTTGACCGGCGAAGATCTGAGGCCCGAAGAAGACCAGGACTCCTGGATTTCCAAGGTTTGGAATTCCGTCATTTAGAAGATGTGCTAAGGATCCGGCCAGATGCTTGTCAGTCTGTCGATTCGTGACATTGTCCTCATCGACCGCCTCGATCTGACATTTCATAATGGCCTCTGCGCCCTGACTGGCGAGACCGGTGCTGGAAAATCTATCCTTCTGGATGCCCTCGGTTTAGCGGTTGGCAATCGTTCCATCTCGGGGCTGGTGCGAAGCGGCGCCAAGCAGGCATCTGTCACCGCCGTCTTCGACGTCAGCGAAGATCATCCGACCAGTGCTGTCCTGGCCGAGCACGATATTGAACTCGAGCCCGGAAGCCTCGTGCTTCGGCGCGTTGTGGCAGCGGACGGCCGCAGTCGCGCTTATGTCAACGATCAAGCCGTATCAATTGGCCTTCTACGCCGCCTGGGTGATGGGCTGATCGAAATTCAGGGTCAATTTGAACAGCGCGGATTGCTTGATTCCGCAACGCATAGAGCCTTACTCGACGCCTTCGCCGGGCAACCCGCCCTTGTCACCAAGGTTGGCACCCTCTGGACGGCCTGGGGGTATGCCATAAAAGCCCGTGACCTCGCTGAACAAGACCTCGCACAGGCCCGTAGTGATGAAGACTTCCTGCGTCACAGCGTCGAAGAGCTGTCGGTTTTAGACCCTAACCCGGGGGAAGAACAGGAACTGGCGGAACGCCGGAAGCTCTTGCTCAATCGAGGTCAACTGCTCGAAGCCGTTAACGCTGCGGCCAACGACCTGACCGGTGGAAACGGGCAGTCCAGCGCTGAAGATGCCCTGATTGAAGCCCGGCGCCGGCTCGAACGGGTTTCCGGTGCCGCCGGGGATCGCCTGGATCCCGCCTTGGCTGCACTGGATCGGGCCATGGCCGAAACTGAAGACGCCCTTGGCCAACTTCAGTCTATCGCCGGTGATATCGACATTGAGGGCGGCAATCTGGCAGACATCGAAGAACGCTATTTCGCCCTTCGCGATATGGCGCGCAAACATGGCACCGAAGTCGAGCAGCTCTCCGAACTGCGGATCTCACTGGAGGCACGACTGGCAACGATCGATTCCGGCGGCGAAGCCCTGGAACGGCTGCAACAGGAGTGCGTTGCCGCCCGTGCCGCTTTCGTCAAACAGGCAGAAAGCTTGAGCAGAACGCGCCGCAAGGCGGCAAAATCGCTGGACCAGGAGATTGCCAGGGAACTCCCACCTCTGAAACTCGACAAGGCGCGTTTTCAAACCCGGATCGACCTGTTGGATGAGAGTGATTGGGGGCCATCCGGCATCGAGCGGGTCTCCTTCGAAGTCTCGACCAACCCAGGTGCTGCCCCTGGCTCACTCGCACGTGTCGCATCCGGTGGCGAACTGGCGCGTTTCCTGCTGGCATTAAAGGTTGTGCTTGCCGGTACAACACCCGTGAAAGCGCTCGTATTTGACGAGGTCGATAGCGGTGTCGGCGGTGCCACGGCACATGCTGTAGGTGAACGACTGGCCCGGTTGGCCAAGGAACGCCAAATCCTGGTGGTCACCCATTCCCCCCAGGTCGCAGCCCGTGCCGATTATCATTTGCAGGTCAGGAAGACCACGCTAAACAGCGGGGCGAAAAAGCAAACGACGGCAACCCAGGTTTTGGGGCTGAGCGACGGCGAACGCCGAGAGGAGCTGGCCCGCATGTTGTCGGGTGCGGAAATTACAGATGAAGCGCGCGCGGCTGCGGATCGCTTGATGGGAGTATAGACGAGATTATGGGCGACAAGTCCGAGAATACAGCTTCAATGGCAACGCAGCCTGAGGACCTCAGCGAAGAGCAGGCCAAAGCAGAGCTCGCCCGGCTCGCCGATGAAATATTGCGGCATGACGCGCTCTACCATCAACAGGACACGCCGGAAATCTCCGATGCGGACTACGATAGTCTGAAACGGCGCAACGATGCCATTGAAGCCCGCTTTCCCGAACTCGTCCGCGAAGATAGCCCCTCCGTACGGGTCGGCGCGGAACCTGCAGCGGGCTTCTCCAAAATACGGCATTCGGTCCCGATGCTCTCGCTCGGCAACGCCTTTGCCGATGAGGACGTGACAGAGTTCCTGGCGCGCATCAGACGTTTTCTGGGACTTGGCGAAGATGCCGAAATAGCGGTGCTCGCAGAACCGAAAATCGATGGCCTCTCCTGTGCCCTGCGCTACGAAAACGGCAAGCTCATGCATGCCGCCACGCGTGGCGATGGCTCCACGGGCGAAGATATCACCGCAAATGTGCAGACAGTAACCGGTGTTCCCAAGACTCTCTCCGGCACAGGCTGGCCGACTGTCCTGGAGATCCGCGGCGAAGTCTTTATGCGCCGCGACGATTTCCGTCAACTCAACGAGCGCCAGGAAGCGCGCGGCGGCAAGATTTTTGCCAATCCCCGAAACGCCGCCGCCGGTTCATTACGACAGCTGGACGCAACGATTACCGCCTCCCGCCCCCTCACCTTCTACGCTTACGCCTGGGGTGAAGTCTCCGAGCCGCTGGGGCAGACAATGATGCAGGTGCGCGAGAACATGACGCGTTGGGGCTTCACCATCAACGAGCCCGGAAGACTCTGTGAGAGTGTCGAGGAGATTCTTGCCTTCTATGGAGAGATCGGCGCCGCGCGGGCCGAAATGCCGCACGATATCGATGGTGTCGTCTACAAAGTCGACCGCCTGGATCTACAGGAGCGCCTGGGGTTCGTTAGCCGAGCCCCCCGCTGGGCCATCGCCCATAAATTCCCCGCGGAACAGGCCGAAACCCTGCTGCGCGAGATCACCATTCAGGTCGGACGAACCGGAGCGCTGACACCGGTCGCGAACCTCGAGCCCATCACCGTCGGCGGCGTTGTGGTCTCCCGCGCGACCCTCCACAACGAAGATGAAATTGCCCGCAAAGACATTCGTGAGGGCGACCGCGTTGTCATTCAGCGTGCTGGTGACGTGATCCCTCAGGTGGTCTCGGTCCTGCTTGATCATCGTCCCAAAGACAGCGAGCCTTTCAAGGTTCGAGAGGTTTGCCCTGAGTGCGGCAGTGCCGCCATACGCGAGACCGACGAAGCTGTCCGGCGTTGCACGGGCGGTTTGATTTGCCCGGCACAATCTGTGGAACGTCTGAAACACTTCGTCAGTCGGAACGCTTTTGACATCGAAGGTCTGGGCGACAAGCAGGTGAAATTCTTCTTCGAAAAGGAACTTATCAAGAAACCCGGCGATATTTTCCGGTTGGCGGACAAAGACGCCAAAAGCCTGACACCCTTACGCAAACAAGCGGGTTGGGGCAAGCAGTCGGCGGAGAACCTCTTTGCAGCGATTGAAGCAAGACGGCAGATTTCACTGGACCGGCTTATCTTCGCTCTGGGTATCCGACAAATCGGCCAGACCACAGCCCGGCTGCTCGCCAAGACCTACGGCAGCCTGGAAAAGCTGCGCGACACCATGGACCGCGCCAACGACCGCGAAAGCGATGCTTACGAGGAGCTCATCAACGTAGACGGTATTGGTCCGGCCATGGCAGACGACCTCCTGGCCTTCTTTGCAGAGCAGCATAACCGCGAAGTCTTGGACGATCTTGCCGCCGAGCTGGCGGTCGAAGACTATGTCGTTGAGGAAGCCAGCGATTCTCCGGTGTCGGGAAAGACCGTGGTTTTCACCGGTAAGCTTGAGACTCTTGGACGAAGTGAGGCCAAAGCGAAGGCCGAAGCGCTGGGTGCAAAGGTCGCGGGTTCTGTTTCCAAGAAAACCGACTTTGTCGTAGTTGGCACAGATGCGGGATCCAAGGCGCGTAAGGCTGAGGAACTCGGATTGACCCTGTTCAGCGAGCTCGAGTGGCTGGAATTCATCTCTGCTGAAGGTTAAAGCTGTCACTTCGTCTGGCAAACCCCGGTTTAGAGCACCTGGCCATGGGCGACCCGCCGTATTTGTGGGTCTGTTGCGCGCCGATGCGATCATTTGAGCCCGCGTGTTTCGACAAAGCACTGCATATTTCGCTTCGAAATGCGCCGAGCGAGAGCGAATTCACGCAGTGCGCTGCATTTTTTTCTTCAGCGGGCATTTTTATCGGAATAAACGAGCCTTTCGAACTGTTGACCTTCTATAAGGCCTTTGCCGTTGCGCCTCCAAACTGCAGCAGGGCCCAAGTTTGATTGAAATTCGTTTGAGTATTTTCTGGTGAAGGACAGATTACCCCCCCACCACAGTCGGTCGTTACTTGCAAGCCCCCGGTTCATCTTCATCGCTGTGGCGACGATCGCGTTTAACCGGATAAGTCTGTTTGACGGCAACTCAAGGCAAGCCGTTAAACTCGATAGACGTTATGCGCTTCACAAAATCGAATTTTTATATTTTATAAAATAGGGACATAATATTATTTATGTTCAATCGATTTTTACGTCGACTTCGTAGAAGAAAATTTTCATCCCTTCCGTTCGAAAAAATAATCTTCTGTTGGCAAAGTCGCTCTGCAATTGAATCGTGCAACGGCAGAATATCGTTGCGAATCTTAGAGAAAAAAAACTCTAAATATATCTTATATAACAATTGATTATGGTAATTTTTCAGATTGCATCTCGGTTTTGAAAGTGACTTCGAAGCGAAGCTCGTGACGCCCTAAAGCTACAAACAACGTGCTTCGAAAACTTACACGGATGCGGATTTCATAATCTCAAACCGCACTAGTTCAAATTTATGAAAAATATTTCGGAATAAAGTTAACGGCTGGGTTGTTCCATCACTACCAAGCGCTCAAGCCTAGCACTCGCTAGAGCATTTTTGAGCCAAACTGAGGATAATGGAATGCCTTTTAATATTAACTTCGTAATTGGTGACAACAAGGACAACAAGCTTGATGGTGGAGAGGGCACGGACTTTGTTTTTGGTCTGGGCGGCGACGACATCATTCATGCCAACGGCGGCAATGATCTGGTATTCGCCGGACATGGCGACGACACGGTCAGTGGCGGCGAAGGCGTCGACGTTCTCCATGGAAACTCCGGCGACGATGTGATCGCAGGTGACAAGGGCGACGACTTTGTCTTCGGCGGCCAAGGCAACGACCGGATGGTCTGGAACAACGGTGACGGTTCCGACTTGATGGATGGCGGTTCCGGCTACGACACGACGGAAGTCAATGGCGCCGACGGTGCGGGAGACGAATTTGAAGTCGCAGCCAAAGGTTCCAATGTGGAATTCCAGCGCGTCAACCTGGGCCCGTTCAAACTCGACATCAGGAACACCGAAGAACTGGACGTCAATGGCGGTGGCGGTGATGACAGTTTCAAGGTCGGCGACCTGGAAGGCACCGACCTGCAGGTCGTTAACTTCGATGGCGGCAAGGGCGACGACACCCTGGACGGAACCGAAGCCACCCGCACCATCAATGCCGACGGCGGTGAAGGCGACGATCTTTTGAAAGGAAGTTCGGTTGCCGACCACCTTAAAGGCGGTAAGGGCGACGACGTCATCATCGGCAACAAAGGTGACGACAAGATGGAAGGCGGCGAAGGCGACGACCTGATGATCTGGAACAACGGTGACGGTTCCGACTTCATGGACGGCGGCGAAGGCTACGACACCACTCAAGTCAATGGTGCTGACGGTGCCGGAGACAACTTCGAGGTCGCAGCCGGTGGGTCCGACGTCGAGTTCCAGCGCACCAACCTGGGCCTGTTCAAACTGGACATCCAAAACACTGAAAATCTTGAAGTGAACGGCCAGGCCGGTGACGACACCTTGAAGGTCGGCGATCTGGAAGGCACCGACCTGCAGAGCGTGACCTTCAACGGCGGTAAGGGCGACGACACTCTGGACGGAGACGAAGCCACCCGCAGCATCAACGCCGATGGCGGTGAGGGCAACGACCTTCTCAAGGGAAGCTCGGTTGCTGACCACCTTAAAGGCGGAAAAGGCGACGATGTCATCATCGGCAATAAAGGCGATGACAAGATGGAAGGTGGTGAAGGCGACGACCTGATGATCTGGAACAACGGTGACGGTTCCGACTTCATGGACGGCGGCGAAGGTTACGACACCACGCAGGTCAATGGCGCCGACGGTGCCGGTGACCACTTCGAGGTCGCTGCCGGTGGATCGGACGTCGAATTCCAGCGCACCAACCTTGGCCTCTTCAAGCTCGACATCCAGAACACCGAAACCCTGGAAGTCAATGGTCAGGCCGGTGACGACACTTTCAAAGTCGGCGATCTCTCGCATACAGATCTTGAGACCGTGATCTTTAATGGCGGCAAAGGCAATGACACTCTGGACGGTACCGAGGCCACCCGCAAGATCATCGCCGACGGTGGTGAAGGCGACGATCTTCTGAAAGGAAGCTCGGTTGCTGACCATCTTAAAGGCGGCAAGGGCGACGATGTCATCATCGGCAACAAAGGCGATGACAAGATGGAAGGTGGTGAAGGCGACGACCTCATGATCTGGAACAATGGTGACGGTTCCGACTTCATGGACGGCGGCGAAGGTTACGACACCACGCAGGTCAATGGCGCCGACGGTGCCGGTGACCACTTCGAGGTCGCTGCCGGTGGATCGGACGTCGAATTCCAGCGCACCAACCTTGGCCTCTTCAAGCTCGACATCCAGAACACCGAAACCCTGGAAGTCAACGGTCAGGCCGGTGACGACACTTTCAAAGTCGGCGACCTCTCGCACACAGACCTTGAGACTGTGATCTTCAACGGCGGCAAGGGCAACGATACCCTGGACGGCGACGAAGCCACTCGCACCATCATCGCCGATGGTGGTGAAGGCGACGATCTTCTTAAGGGAAGCTCGGTCACCGATCACCTTAAAGGCGGAGCTGGCGATGACGTCATCATCGGCAACAAGGGCGATGACAACATCGAGGGCGGCGAAGGTAACGACCGCATGATCTGGAATAACGGTGACGGGTCCGACAACATGGACGGCGGTGCCGGGTTCGACACCGTGGAAGTCAATGGCGCTGACGGTGCCGGAGACAACTTCGAAGTCGCAGCCGGTGGGTCCGACGTCGAGTTCCAGCGCACCAACCTGGGTCTCTTCAAGCTCGACATCCAGAACACCGAGACCCTGGAAGTCAACGGCGGTGCCGGAGACGACAATCTGAAAGTCGGCGATCTCGCGAAAACCGACTTGAAGACAGTGATCTTCGACGGTGGCGAAGGTGACGACTTCCTAGACGGGTCCGAAGCCACCACACGCATTGAGGCCTTCGGTGGCCAGGGCGACGACGTCCTGATCGGCGGCTCTGCGCAAGACCTGCTCGAAGGCGGTAAAGGCGACGACGTGCTTGAGGGTGGTGCCGGAAATGACCAGCTCAACGGCGGTTCCGGAGACGACATGCTCGAAGGCGGGCGTGGGACCGACCTCCTGAAGGGCGGTTCCGGAGATGATCAGCTCGAGGGCGGACGTGGAAACGACATTCTGAAGGGTGGACGCGGCGACGACCAGCTCGAGGGCGGTCGTGGAAACGACCAACTCGAAGGCGGTGCCGGAAACGACGTGCTCGACGGTGGTCGCGGAAACGACGTTCTCAATGGCGGTGCCGGCAATGACGAACTTGAAGGCGGTCGTGGAAACGACATCTTCATCTTCGAACAGGGCACAGGCGATGACACGGTGCTCGACTTCGAAGTCGGTCGTGACGAACTCGACCTCTCCGACTTCGGCTTTGAGTCCTTCGAGGACGTGCTGGACGCAGCCGAAGACCAGGACGGCGACACGGTCATCGACCTGGGCAACGGTGACTCCGTCACGCTGGTTGGCGTCTCCGAAGCCGACCTGAGCCAGGACGACATCGCCATCTAGGCGACGTGACATGGGCCCGGCAGATCGCCGGGCCCATTCTTTTCTCCAAACTTTATTCGATTAATTCAGCGCTGCATTTCATCGGCGCGTCCACAGGCGCGACTGGCCCCCAGACGCAAACTATAAAGACCGGGAGTGTGACATGAGTAAAAAGCAAAGCGGCTTATCCGAACTTCAGACCGCGTTCCGAAGCTGCAACGGAGGTTTCTTTATGACCGGCATCTTTAGCCTGGTCATCAATCTCCTCATGCTGACCGGCCCACTCTACATGATGCTGGTCTACGACCGCGTGCTGACCAGCCAGAGTGAGTCGACTCTGGTGTATCTGTCTCTGCTCATCGCCGGCCTCTTTGTCATCATGGGATTGCTGTCAACGGTACGCTCCAAGATCCTCATCCGGATCGGCAGCCGGATTAATCTGCGTCTCAGCGAACGGGTTTTCGAAGCTCAGATCAAAAAATCCGCGGCCCGGAACAACAAGGGTCAGGACGGTGTGCGAGATCTGCAGACCCTGCGCGAATTTTTATCCGGAACCGGCCCCAGCACTCTGTTCGATGCCCCCTGGACACCCGTTTATATTGCAGTTGTGTTTTTGCTGGACCCGCTGCTGGGATGGATTGCGACGGGCGGTGCCGTACTGCTGCTGGTGCTGGCTGTGGTCAACGAATTCATGACCCGCGGTAATCTCGCGAAAGCCACGCGTGCACTCGCCGAAAGCAACGAGATTGTGGCCGACAGCCGGAACAACGCCGAAGTCCTGGCGTCCATGCACATGCTGCCCGGCCTCTATCGGCAGTGGCAGAAACTGCAGCACTCCGCGCTACACCTGCAGAACAAGGCCAGCGACCGTTCCGCAAGCCTGACCTCCATGACCAAGACCATACGCCTCATGCTGCAGTCGGCGATCCTGGGCGCAGGCGCCTATCTTGCCATCAACGGCGAGATCAGCCCGGGCAGCATGATCGCCGCCTCGCTGATCATGGGCCGCGGCCTTGCGCCAATCGAGCAAGCCATCGGGTCCTGGCGCCACTTCATTGCCGCGCGGGGCGCCTATCGCCGGACCCGGAAGTTGCTGGAAGAGGTTCCAGCCGAGGAACCGCGCACCCTGTTGCCGGCCCCCAAGGGCGAATTGAGCGTGGAAAAGCTCTTCGCAGGCATCCCGGGCAAGGACGGCAACACCCTGATCCTCTCGAATATTTCCTTTCGCCTGAACGCAGGTGAAGTTCTGGCTGTGATCGGTCCAAGCGCCTCGGGGAAATCGACGCTCGCCCGCCTGTTGGTTGGTGCCTGGCCGCCACACCACGGGCATGTCCGCCTCGACAGCGCTGATCTCTGGCAGTGGGATCGCGAGCAGCTCGGGCAGTACATCGGTTATCTGCCTCAGGATGTGGAGTTGCTCAACGGGACGGTAAAGGAAAATATCGCGCGCTTCAGTGAAGACATGGACGACAGCGCAGTGGTCGCTGCAGCCATGAACGCCGGTGCCCATGAGATGATCCTGGGATTGTCAGACGGCTACAACACCACGATCGGTGCCGGAGGACGTCTGCTATCAGGTGGCCAGCGGCAGCGGATCGCACTGGCGCGCGCCCTCTACGGCGACCCGGCCCTTATCGTGATGGACGAACCTAACGCCAGTCTCGATGCGGTCGGTGAAGAAGCGCTCAGCGAGGCCATCAAACACATGAAGGCACGCGGACAGACTGTTGTCGTCGTCGCACATCGACCATCCGCCGTAAAACAGGCCGACAAGATCCTGGTCCTTGACCGCGGCAAGGTCTCGGCCTTTGGGCCCAAATCGGAAGTGTTCGCGGCGCTTTCAGAGCGCAACTCAGGCGAAGGGAAAGCCGAGAGCACGGCCACGTCTCTTTCAGGTCCCAGAATTGTTGTTCAGCAGCGGAGAGCGTCATGACTCAACTCACTACAGAACTCAAACCGGCCCAGCGGATGGAAAAGCGTACCGCCCCTTCCGATCGGATGACCGGACAAATCATATTCGGTTTGCTGGTCGTAGGCCTGATGTTCGGTGGCATCGCCGGTTGGGCCATCAGCACCAAAATCGAGGGCGCGGTGGTCGCATCCGGCATGGTGGCAGTCGAGAGCAATCGTAAGACTGTACAGCATCTCGAAGGCGGAATCGTGGGCGAGATCTTTGTTCAGGAAGGTGAATACGCGCAGGCCGGACAGCTTTTGATGCGGCTTGACGACACCCGGACCCAGGCTAACCTGGCAATTGTCGTCAATCAGCAGAACGATTTCCTGGCCCAGCGCGCACGTTTAACCGCCGAACTGACGGGAAAAGCCAGTATCGCGTATCCGCCTCTATTGCTTGCGAGCGCCGGCGAGACCGAAGTTGATGAGATGATCGTAGCGCAGGATCGCCTCTTCACCGCGCGCGGTGAAGCCCGTGTGGCGGAAGCCGCATCTGTACAACAGCGCATCGCGGCCTTCAGCGAACAGATTAAGGGCCTTAAGCAGCAGGGTGTCGCTGTTAAGAAGGAACTCAATCTCTCCCGCGATGAACTGGTGGTTCTGGAACGCCTGCGCCAGAAAGAACTTGTGCCGGTGACCCGCGTTATGGAGCTGCAGCGCAGTATTGCGCGCCTGGAAGGCCAGCGGGCGGGCGGGCGGGCGCAGATCGCCAGCCTGAAGGCGCAGATCCACGAGGCTGAAGCCCAGATCGCCCGAGCGGACAAAGATTTCCGGGAGCAGGTGAGCCGGGATCTGACAACGGTCCAGGCTCAGCTCTACACCCTGATAGAGCAACGGGCCGCGGCCGAGGACCGTCTGGAGCGTGGTGAAATCCGTGCGCCACAGGCTGGTCGCATCCTGGACCTGCGTGTCCATACCAAGGGCGGCGTGATCATTGCGGGCGACCCGATCATGAACATCATCCCAAGCGAGGACGAATTGGTATTGATGGCGCAGGTACCGCCCGCGGATGTGGACAGAGTGAGCACAGGCCTCGACGCGACCATTCGCCTGACCGCCTTCAACCAGGACACAACGCCGGAAATTACCGGACGCGTTCAGACGATCTCTGCAGACAGTGTATACGACGAGGCCAAGCAAACATCCTTCTACCGGACTCAGATCTCGATATCAAAATCAGAGCTCAGCAAGATCGGTGGCCTTCAACTCGTACCGGGCATGCCGGCAGAAATCCTGATAAAAACCGGCGAGCGACAGGTGATTTCCTACCTGATCAAGCCTCTGCTCGACAGCTTCGCGCGGACATTCAGAGATGAATGAGCGTTTTGGTAGCGTTGCGCAAACCAGTGCCGCGGCCAAAACTTTCTAGATCCGAGCAGTCACGGGAAGACAGGGAGATGAGAACCTCAGTGTAGGCTTTCATCTCCCTCCCATCTCACCAAATACAAACACAGATTCTCTGCTTGTCGCAAATTTTATGAAATTACAAAATTTTTCCCACAAAACCACGGAAATCAACGCAATGAAAAACATACATCGCATTATAAATTAATTTTATTCGCAATATATTTTACTTAATTATTAAAGCCACTTTATTTGTATACTTAAAATACTTGCATTCTATATCAGGGTAACGCCTTATTAATGTCTCTTGCCTAGGTTGTCTGAGTAAGTTAGACGCGCAAAAAAGCTAAGAACCGTGACCGGCAAGGGTAACAGTCGCTTAGCGGGCGCAGCGCTTAAGGAACAAGGGATCAACGCGGATTAATCATCGCCTTGATCCGGCTGTACAGGCGGTACCGTGCTGGACCGCTTTAGTAAGGAGCGAGAGACGAATGCGAGTGTTGGCGGTTTCCTCTCAGAAGGGTGGCTCGGGTAAAACCACTCTTTCGGGGCACATTGCCGTGCAGGCCCAGAGAATGGGCTGCGGTCCGGTCGCGCTTGTCGACACGGATCCGCAGGGCAGCCTGGCCGACTGGTGGAACGAGCGCGAAGACGATACACCGGTCTTTGTCAGTACCTATGTATCCCGTCTTGCAGGCGATATCGATCGCATGCGCGAAGCCGGTATCAAACTCCTGGTCATCGACACTCCTCCGGCGATTACCGACACGATCGCGGACGTCGTCAATGTTTCCGACCTGATTGTAATCCCGACCCGCCCTAGTCCGCATGATCTGCGGGCCGCCGGCGCAACGGTCGAGTTGGTCGAAAACCTGGGCAAACCTCTGATTTTCGTCATCAACGCCGCCACGCCGCGCGCGCGGATGACTTCGGAAGCGGCATGCGCCCTGTCTCAACATGGCACGGTCGCGCCGGTTATGATCCATCATCGTGCGGACTTCGCAGCCAGCATGATTGACGGGCGAACCGTCATGGAGATTTCCAAGGCAACGCGTTCTGCTAATGAAATTGAAAAGCTATGGCAGTACCTCGACAGCCGTCTCGTACAGAGCGATCGCAAGACGATCATGCCTTCGTCGGCAGTGTCGCCGGCGGTTGAGAAACCAACCTTCAACGTCGGCACGCATTAAGGGGGCGGGAGGAATATGAGCATGAAAGCAGCAAGCCTCACCAGTTCTTTGCTCGTGCCGAAGGGCGCAGCAATACCGACTGGTGTCGAGCCGTCGAATGATTCCGAGGGACCTCGGACGTCATCATCGCCGAATGAAAAGATCGCCGCAGCCGTCGCGCGCCCTTTCCATTCTTCACAGCGGAACAGCAAGCCGGTCGTGGTCGCGCATCAGGCCAAGATCATGCGCATGCAGTCACGCCGCGCCGCCAAGCCAACGCACAAGGCGCGTTTGGCCGGGCTGGGCAAAACGAAAATGCTGAAGGCGCAGGACAGCCTGGAATTTATCCTGAACAGGATCCAGGAACTGGGCCGCGGCAGCCAGCCGCATGAGCGGGCCGCCTACCGTGCGCTGATCCACATGATCCAGCGCTGGGCGGAACCAACAGATCTCTTCATCGATGAGAACCTGCAAATGGCCGAGCGGATCGGCCAGGATCTCGCGGACATCACCCGTCACATTAACGATGTCCAGCATGCTTACATGAACGCGCTCTTCACCGAACGCAAATAAAGCTCGGCGCAAAAGCCCAGAAGCGCCGCAGATTCACACAGCCTCTGGCTCAGGAAGCCAGGGGCTGTGTCGCTTTCTGCAGCCAGGCGGCGTCCTCGCCCTCAAGCTGCCCAATGAGAGCTTCTCTGACACGCAGATGGTAGGCATCCAGCCAGGCCACTTCCTTGTTTGACATGAGCGACCGATCAATCAGCGATGTGTCGATGGGGGCAAGGGTTAGCGTCTCAAAGGCCATCATGGCACGCTCTTCTCCCGGCTGCAGTTCCTGCTGAACCACGGCAACCAGGTTTTCTATCCGGATGCCGTACGCGCCCGCTTTGTAGTAGCCCGGTTCGTTGGAGAGAATCATGCCCGGGAGCAATGCAACGTTGGACCCCGCTTTCGCAATCCTCTGTGGTCCCTCATGGACACTCAGGTAGCTGCCGACGCCATGCCCCGTGCCATGGTCATAATCCAGGCCGGCCTGCCAGAGAGGATAACGCGCCAGTGCATCCAGTTGGCCACCATTGGTGCCCTTCGGAAAACGCGCGAGCGCCAATGCTATATGACCTTTCAGAACACGCGTATAGCGGTCGCGCATCTCAGCCGATGGCTCACCGATTGCAACCGTACGTGTTACGTCCGTTGTGCCATCCAGATACTGAGCACCTGAATCCACCAGATAGAGATCCCCGCTGGCAAGCCGTCGATCGTTCTCAGGACTGACCCGATAGTGGCAAAGGGCACCATTCGGTCCCGAAGCGGAAATGGTCTCGAAGGAGGAATCCCGAAATCGTGTGTCAACTTTGCGGTACGAAAGCAGCTTGTTAACCAGATCGAGTTCGCTCAATTCGCCCGCAGCAATCTGTGCCGGCGCTTCTCGGTCCAGCCAGGAAAGAAACCGGGTCAGCGCCGCCCCATCGCGCAGATGCGCATTGCGAGTTCCCTGCAGCTCAACTCCGTTCTTCTGGGCCTTGGGAAGCTGACAAGGGTCGCTCGCCTTTACGACCTCGGCACCGGCTTCTTCCAGACGCTCGAACACCCAGATAGGCGCCGAAGTGGGATCAACCATCGCCCTGGCCTGACGCTTCCCCAAATCATCGAGCATGCCAGCAAGCTTTGAAGGGTCCTGAACATCGACGCCATTACCCAGTTCCTCACGTACGGCGTCCGTAAGCTTGCGGTCATCGATAAACCAACTGGCAACACCGTCGTCGCCAAGGATGAGAAAGGACAACGCCAGCGGTGTGCAGGGCACATCGCCACCACGGATGTTCAACAGCCAGGCGATCGAATCCGGCAGTGTAAGGACCGCAGCATGACACCCGGCCTCCCTGATCTTTGCCGCAATCTCGGCCCGTTTTTCGAAGGATGCCTTACCGGCAAAGTCCAGCTCATGAGAAACAACCTTCGCCAGCGGTGCTTCAGGCTGGTCCTGCCACGCAGCATCAAGCGGGTTCGTCTCGCAGGCAACAAGCTCTCCCTTCGCCGCGCTGACCGCCTTGCGCAGTTGTTGCACCTGGCTATCCGTATGCAGCCAGGGATCAAAGCCGATCCGCTGTCCCTGGGAGAGGTTCTCCTTTAACCATGCCGAAAGCGGTTCTTCAGTCACGTGGCGCGGAGCAAAGAGTGCGAGATCGATCTCCTCACGCACCTGAACCGTATAGCGCCCATCAACGAAAACCGCCGCGGTATCCGGCAGGACGGCCGCACTGCCCGCAGAGCCGGTAAAACCCGTTAGCCAGGATAAACGCTCAGCATGCGCGGGAACGTATTCACCCTGATGCTCATCCGCCCGAGGCACAATAAAGCCCTGCAGCTCACGGCGAGCCAGTTCGGCGCGGAGAGCCGCGAGATGATCACCGCCTCCCATGCCGGTTTTTGACGCTTCGGCACCTGATGATTCGGCAGTTTCGGCGGGTGACGTCATGGAAGATACTGACACAGTGACCTCGTTAAGGGATGAAGTGGTTCTTAAAAGCTAAGCCTCGGACCACAGCTTGACAAGTCTGCTGCCGAAACACCGCCGTTAACCAAATCAGCCGCGCAAATATTAAAAAACCATATATTTTCAGCCGTTTTTTGCCATGCTCCAAATGCAATGCTGCGCTGCAATAAATTCTCTGTTCAGAAATACAAAAGAGCATAAATTGTTTCTCATCGAACGACGGCCACAGATCTGCACACGCCGCCGTCCAAAAAAACCAATTAAACGGAGATCGAGAGATGACCCAAGTCAACACCGCCCAGGAGCTGGATTTCGCAAACCAGCCACACGACCTCGAATGGATGATGGTCGACGCCCGCCGCCGCCAGAGTGAATCCGCCCGGAAGCTCGCCGCACAAACCAGTAATTGGTTCCTGCGTGTCACCGGTCTCGGCAAGCTCGGTGGTTTTGTTAGCACTTCGGTGATCAACCCACTCCGCCTGGCCATGCTGCGTCGGCGCACGCTGGCCAATCTGCATCAGCTGGACGACCGTCTTCTGTCCGATATTGGTATCGAGCGCACGATGATCCCTGAAATCGTGAAGCAGTTGGTCTCCCGTGAGAGCGCGGATGCTCATCCGGTTGCGGCTCATAACCCGATCATCGCTGGCGACATTGAAGTCGTGAAGTCAGTTGCTTCGGTCGCACCGAAAGCAGCGGCAAACAGCAACAAGACCGCACACCGCGCTGCGTAAGTAGCCTCTTGAGCATGTTGTGTTTTCCCTGAACAACCGTGAACGCAAATCGCTCTAGTATTGCAGATCTGTAGACTACGACACTATTGACTGACACGGCGGCTTTCCATTCGGAAGCCGCCGTTTCTTTTTTTGAGCATTTGAAACCCAGGCTGAACGGCCTGCGCCCGCTCAGAGACCTTGACCTAGCCTTGCAGGACGAGCGTGGTCCATTCGCCGAAGTGCAGGCGTTTGACGAGGCGCAGCCCCTGCCCCCGATGGCGAGCTACGACCTGGCGCGCCTGCCGGGTCAGCAATCCCGCAAGAATAACGTAACCGCCGGGCGCAAGATTGCGCTTCAAATCTGTCGCCATGGCACAGAGCGGCTCAGCCAGAATATTCGCAGCGATCAGATCGAAGGGGCCGCGACGGGCGACCAGATGACTTTTATAGCCATCGCCGCAATGTGGCTCGATCCACTCAGCAACACGGTTCTCCCGTGCATTCTCCCCGGCAACCCGCACTGAGTCCGCATCGTTGTCTACCGCCAGGATCGGACAACGCCACAGGTGCGCCATAGCCATGGCCAGGATACCGGACCCACACCCCATATCGAGTGCATTCTTGAAACGATGCCGCTGCGCCAACTGGGTCAAAGCCAGAAGGCAGCCATAGGTGCTCTCGTGCCGACCGGTCCCAAACGCCACATTTGCCTCAACAAGCAACGGAATACTGCCGAAGGGCGGGCGTTCTGTTACATGCGATCCGTATACGTAAAACCGCCCGGCTTCGATTGGCGGCAAAGCCTTCTGGCTCTCCGCGACCCAATCGACATCCGGCAGCTGGGCGAGGTTGAACGCTGGCGGCACGACCTCGGCCAGCTCGGATGCGGTCTTGAGTAATTCCTCAATCCGCTCATCCGAAGGCGGCTCCGATAGGTAAAGCTCCAACGTCATCAAACCAACGCTATCCGGAGCCCCTGTGACCATGGCTCCATCCAAAACCTCGAATATGGTTTCGAACAACGGCAAGACACCGGCGTCCACAGAAAAGGAAAGGCACCATGCAGCAGACGAAGCCTTGGCTTGCGCTATGGCCATTTGATCAACCCGCCTGATCTGCTGGTACGATAAAACTCGCGATCACTTTTTTCTCCCCGGCCATATCGAACGTGATGCTCAGGCGATCGCCTTCGACAGCCGCGATCGTACCGTATCCAAATTTTTGATGAAAAACCCGCTCACCACGAGCGAATTTTGTGCCACCGGACGATGACACGGATGACGTCTTGCCGGGACTCCGCGTGGGACTCGCCGAGGGACGGAAGGACTGCGCACGTATCATTCCCGGACTGAGAGTCTTTTGACCCCAATTCTCGCTGAAACCGCCGCCGCTATAACCGCTCTGCATCTGCTGTCCGCCGCCATACACGCCAACGTCGCTTTCGCGCTCAACACGCTCATCCGGCAGTTCCTCGACAAACCGCGAAGGAATAGCCGATGCCCAGGACCCGTGCATCCGCCGATTTGCCGCGAAACTGATCAATACGCGCTGACGCGCGCGCGTCAGGCCGACGTAAGCAAGCCGCCGCTCCTCCTCCAAGGCTCGCAGTCCGGATTCGTCCAGAGCACGTTGGTTCGGGAACAGTCCCTCTTCCCATCCGGGCAGGAAAACCGTATCGAACTCCAACCCCTTCGCAGCATGCAAAGTCATGATGCTGACCATTTCATGGCTGTCGTTGCTCAGAGCGTCCATCACCAAGCCGACGTGCTCCAGAAAAGCCGGCAGGTTTTCGAACTCAGCAATCGCGTTGACCAGTTCCTTCAGGTTCTCGAGACGCCCAGGCGCTTCGGGCGATTTATCATTCATCCAGAGCTGCGTGTAACCGGATTCATCCAGAATAACCTCCGCCACTTCGTGGTGTGGCAGGTCCTCCAGCATCCCACGCCAGCGCTCAAAGTCGCTCAGGAGATTACCCAGAGATTTGCGTGCCGCCGGCCGCAGTTCATCGGTGCCGACCACCATCCGCGCCGCCCTGCTCAGGGGGATCTCATTGTTCCGGCCGATTTCATGCAGGACACGAACCGTCGCATCACCCAGACCGCGCTTGGGCGTATTGACGATCCGCTCGAAGGCCAGATCATGCTCAGGCACGATCAGCAGCTTCAAATAGGCCAGAGCGTCGCGAATTTCCATGCGCTCGTAGAAACGTGGTCCACCGATCACCCGGTATGGCAGGCCAAGAGTGATGAAACGTTCCTCGAACTCGCGGGTTTGCGCGCCGGTTCGAACCAGGATGGCAATCTGGCTGAGGTTTTGCCCGTGCCTCTGATAGTCCTCGATTTTCTCGCCGACGAAGCGGGCCTCGGCCTCTCCGTCCCACAAACCGCGAACATGCAACAACTCACCGTCATCGTCATCGGTCCAGAGGGTCTTGCCCAGACGCCCCTCGTTGTGCGCAATCAGGCTCGAAGCCGCGCCGAGAATGTTTCCGGTCGAGCGGTAGTTCCGCTCAAGGCGGATCACCTTCGCGCCGGGGAAATCCTGCTCGAATTTCAGAATATTGCCGACCTCAGCGCCGCGCCAGCCATAGATCGACTGATCGTCATCCCCGACGCAGCAGAGGTTTTTATGCCCCTGCGCCAGCAGACGCAGCCAGAGGTACTGGGCGACGTTGGTGTCCTGATACTCATCGACCAGGATGAATTTGAAACGCTGGTGATATCCCGCGAGCACATCGGGATGATTCTGAAAGAGCGTCAGGCAGTGCAGCAGCAGATCACCGAAATCGCAAGCGTTCAGCGTCCGCAGGCGTTCCTGATAGTCCCTATAGATTTCGATCAGCCGGCCATTCGCCAGGTCCCCGGCATCTCCCCCGGAGACCTTGTCCGGCAGGAGCCCCCGGTCCTTCCAGCGCTGAATGACCGCCAGAACCGTCCGGGCAGGTGACTTCTTGTCATCGATACCCGCCGCCTGCAGCAGTTGCTTGATCAGGCGTAGTTGGTCGTCGGTATCAAGAATCGAGAAATTGGGCTGTAAGCCTACCCGTTCCGCATTGATCCGCAGCATTTTGGCGGCAATCGAGTGAAAGGTTCCTAACCACCAGGCATCTACCGGCTGTCCCACGAGCGCTGCCACCCGTTCCTTCATCTCTTGAGCGGCCCGGTTGGTAAAGGTCACCGCAAGGATCTGTCCGGGGAAGGCCGTTCCCGTGTTGAGCAGGTGTCCCAAACGCGTGGTCAGCGCGCGGGTTTTTCCGGTGCCGGCCCCGGCGAGCATCAGAACGGCGCCCTCAAGCGTCTCAACGGCCTGCCGCTGCGCTTCATTGAGGCCGTCCAGATAGGGATAGCGGGCATCCGGAGCTGCAACAGCCGTTGCCGAATTGGGTGGTGCAATATTGGATTCGATCATGATCCGCCGTTTATACCCCAGCACCTCCAAGACCTCAGCCCCAAAAGCGGGCAAGAGCGGAAAAACGTTCCGCACAAGCTCGCCTTCGGTGAACCTGCTCAACCCGGGTCTGCTCTTGGCCTTCGACAAAGGACTGTTAAACAAGGTAATCTGACGCCTTCAACGCGCTTCAGGTTCTGTCTGAGAGCGCGATTAATGTGGCCGACTCCAGGTATAGGTAAAGATGACAAGACGGATCGAGCGGATCGCGCTCATGGGGACAGCACCCGGAACCCACCAGGAAGTGATGTTGCACCGCTTCGGAACGCCTGGTAGCGGGGCGAAAATCTATCTTCAGGCTTCGCTGCATGCAGACGAAACGCCTGGTATGATGGTCCTGCACCACCTCATTCCGATGCTGGACGACGCCGACCGGGCCGGGAAACTGCTCGGTGAGATCGTAGTGGTTCCCTATGCCAACCCAATTGGACTCGGGCAAATCGTCAATCAGATCCAGCTCGGGCGCTATGCCTTGAATGGAGAAGGCAACTTCAACCGCAATTGGCCCGATTTACTTGCTTTGGCCGGTGAAGACGCCCTGAACCGGCTGGAGGCGGAACTAAGCGATGACGCCGCCGGGAACACTGCCAAAATCCGTGCAGTCTTCCGCCAGGCCCTGAAAGAACAGGCACCCCGCGACACGATGGAAAGTCTTCGGCTGGCACTGGCCTATGAGGCCTCCGACGCAGACTTTGTCCTCGATCTGCATTGCGATGACGACTCATTGCTGCACATCTTCCTGCTGCCGCAACACTGGCCTGACGCAAGCGATCTTGTGGCTGAGCTAGGTTGCCGGGCAGCGCTGATGGCCGAAGATTCCGGCGGTGCCTCTTTCGATGAAGCTTTTTCGACCCCCTGGGTCAGGCTGGCGAAACGCTTTCCCAATCACCCGATCGATCCCGCCTGCCTGGCCGTAACCCTCGAGTTACGGGGCCGCGCGGACGTCTCGGACGAACTAGGGAAGAAAGATGCGACGGCACTCGCGAATTTCATGCGCCACCGGGGTTTTATTGTGGCGGAAAGCAATAGCCCAGGCGCACCTGAGCTCCTTTGCGAAGCAACAGATCTCGCCGCCACCGAAGTCGTCCGTACACCAGCAACCGGTCTCCTTTCATACGCCGTCGAACTCGGGGACCAGATCAAGAGAGGCGACATTGTCGCCTGGCTTATCGATCCAACCGCCGAGAATCCCAAAGAAGGTCGCCAGGCAATCCTCGCCGGCACGAACGGGCATCTGCTATCGCGCAATAGTCACAAGTACGTTTCCGCAAAAGACTCTATCGCGAAGATCGTTGGAACCGAGCCTTTAGAAAGCCGCAGTGGCGGTTATCTGCTTGAGGACTAACAGGGAGCAACAGGTTTTGGCTTAGGCCTCGCCGCGCTCCTCGGCACGAGCCTGATTGAGAGCCCGGTGGTACGCCAACATGACTTCATGTTCGTGTGCGACGCCGCACATGATCATCGAGGTTCCGTCTTCGACAATCGGCACGTGGACTTCGCCGGTCGAGCCATAGACTTTCACCGCGGTTTCCAGGTCGTCATTCCGTTTAAGGACGACCGGATGCTCCCGCGCAACATTGATCGCCGTCCATTCCGCGTCATGGCAGGTGTCGAATGCAGTTTCGTGCAGATCGGAGAAGGTAATGGTTCCAACCAGCGCGCCCTGTTCGTCGACGACGAAAAGCTCGCCCCAGGGGGCCTCCTGAAGTCGTTCGCGCACTGTTTGCAGATCCGTGTCCGGATTGACGACCTCATAGGTGCAGTCCAGGACGCTGCCAACTTTGATTGACCGCAAAAGACCGAGCTCCTGCCCGCCTTTGATGACGATGCCGCGGCGCTCAAGCTGCCAGGCGAAGAAAGATCGTCCAAAGGTTTGATGGGTGATGATGCTCGCGATCGCGGTAGCAACCATCACACCTATTGTCAGGGTATAGTCGTTGGTGAGTTCGAAAATCATCAGGATCGTCGAGATTGGTGCGCCGAGCACCGCCCCGGCGACCGCGCCCATACCGATCATCGTATAGGCGCCATGACCCGACGATAGCTCCGGAAAGGCGGAGGTCGCTATCACGCCGAACGCACCGCCGACCATGGCTCCGATGAAGAGCGAGGGCGAGAAAACGCCGCCGCCGAAACGACACCCGATGGAAACGGCTGTTGCCGCCGTTTTGGTCACGACAAGCGCGATGAGAAGCCAGAGTTCGTACCTTGCAGACAGAGCGGCGTCGGTCGCCTCATAGCCAACGCCGAGTACCTGCGGGAAGCCGAGAGCAATGATTCCAACCACCAAACCGCCCATAGCGGGTTGTGCCCAGGGCGGGATCCCAAGCTTCTCCACGGTATCTTCGGTAAACATCACCGATCGCATAAATAAAACCGCCGCGACCGCCGAAACCACGCCCAGCAGGGCGAAGGCCGGAAATTCCCAGAAAGAAACGATGGTCCAGCTGTCGGGTAGAATAAACGCCGGAAAGTCCCCGTACTGCATACGGCTAACGATGGTTCCGACCACGGACGCAATGACGATGGGCGCAAAGGCAGAAATCGCATAGTGCCCGACCACAACCTCCAGCGCGAAGAAGGTTCCCGCGATCGGCGCATTGAAGGATGCCGCAACCGCCGCAGCGACGCCGCAGCCAAGCAGCGTGCGTGACAAGGAACGGCCTAGATGCAGGCGCTTGGACACCCAGGCACCGAGACTCGCCCCCAGATGAACGATGGGCCCTTCACGTCCGACGGACGCCCCGACTCCGATTGAAGCTGCACTGACCACAGCCGACTTAATGCCGAGCGTCAAGGACATGCGCCCACCGTGCAGAGCACTGGATTCGATAACCTGCGCCACGCCCTGAGGGCGACGATCCGGCATGAAAAAATGAATAAAACAGCCGATCAGCAGGCCGCCAACCGAAGGCACCAGCAGCAATTGCCACCAGGGAAGGCTCGCGGCGAGGCTGGCAACCTTCTCACTGGAAAAGCCATAACCGAGTTCCTGCACCAAAGCGATGCCGGACCGGAAAGCCGTTTCAGCCAAGCCTGCGGCAACGCCGATCACCAGCGCCAACACGGAAAGGATGACCTGGTCGTTCCTGCCAAACTTTTTCAGAGAACTGACAGTTGTTCTGATGGAGGTTTTCTTCGGCTCTACTTCGGCCATAGGGCTGTCCTTGCTCCAATGCCGTATAAACCATAATAGGAAGCACGTTAAGACCCTGTTGCACAGACACGAGAATTTGCATGGAGCAATTCGCCACCAAATCCCCCTGAGATTATCAAGATGCCAGCGGGTTAAGTGTGATGCTAATGACGTGTGGCGACTGCAGTTCGGCGCTAAACTGCGCCTTTATTTAAGAGCTCCAACCTCTCCCGTTACCTCAAACCCACCGATCCGAGGATTGATACGATGCCCGAAACCCTTATTCGTCTGGCGACTCAAGACGATGCCGCTAGCATTCTTAAACTCATCAGGGATCTGGCCGCGTTCGAAAATCTCAGTGATCAGGTCAAGGCCAGTGAGGCTGATCTATTGCGCGATGGCTTCGGTCCGACACCACGCTTTGAGTGTCTGATCGCAGAGCATGGCGGCAACGCCGTCGGGTTCGCTCTCTTTTTTCACAGCTACTCGACCTTTGAAGGCCGAACCGGCGTTTATCTTGAGGATCTCTTTATTGTGGAAGAAGCCCGCATGCTGGGCTTGGGTCGCAAGCTCATTGGCGCTCTCGCAAAACTTGCCGTCGAGCGTAACTGCGCCCGGCTGGAACTCTCAGTTCTGGATTGGAATCCCGCCCGCGATTTTTACCACAAGCTAGGCTTTCAGCATCAGAACGATTGGCTGCCATACCGCATCAACGGTGAGGCGTTGGCTAAGCTGGCCCAGGAAACCTAATTGCAGCGGCCGATCGAGCCTTCTGCACAGACCTTGTTGCCGGTCGTCCAGGTCGCGCCCGAGAGATCGGCGCGGGTCAAGTCCGCGCCCTGCAGCCTGGCATTCGTCAGGTCTGCCCCTCGCAGATTGGCCCGATTCAGCTTTGCCCGCCGCATATCGCTGCCGACAAAGGACGCATCGCGCAGGTCCGCCTTAGTGAAATCAGCTTCTGAAAGCTTCGCCGATTCGAACTGAACCGACGTCATCACGGCGTTGACGAACTTGGCCCGAAACGCATCTGAACCGGTCAAATTGCTCTCGATCAGCTCAGCCCGAAAGAAACTTGCGTCCCGAAGGCGCGCATTTTGAAGGTCGACGCCATTGAGGCTATCGCCATTGAACAAACAACGCTTCCAGTCGACGCCCGGTTCCGGAGGATCCGTGCAGGCCGCCTGGGCGATAGATGGAGAGAAGAACAGGCTGGAGAACAGAGCCAGTTTAAGAACGCTTTTAGATTTCATCTGCATAGATTTGGCCATCTTCTCCGTAACGGCAACGACTAATGTCAAAAATCGGACCTGCGGGTGCATAATCGCAGTCAAATAAAGCCTTTATCGCGGTTGATCGAGCCCCCTGACGGATCGACCGGCTTCCTTGGGCACGGCCAGCGTTTTGTGTTTCGCCCAAATCGCGGCCAGTCTTTCCTGGATCGCGTCCGGCATAGGTGACACACGCCGTATGTTCAAATCGATGTGCAGGTTCAGCCATTCCGACGTTGCTGCAAGATAGCCGTCCCTTGCGTGATACATCTGATGGAAGAAATGGAGTCGCTTCGAATCGTATGCAAGGAGCTGCGTCGTAATGCGCAGCGGATCGCCCTGCATGACTTCGCGCTGGTAGGTGACATAAGACTCCACTGCGAAGGTCGAACCTCCGGTCCGATTGCGATAATCGTCGTCCAAACCGATGTAATCAAAGAAAACGTCCGTTGCGTGATCAAACGCCAGAACATAGTAGGCGACGTTCATATGTCCGTTTTGATCAATCCATTCGGGCCGAACTTCGGCGCGATGTTGATCGAACGGTGCCTCAATTACCATTAATGACTCTCCGGTTTGTTTTCGCTGGCGCCGATTGTGTCGCAGAAGGATTCGCTGCGGTCGCCCGCAGTTAGCGCCTGCGCGCTCCGAGTCTCCGTTACGAACTTGGGGCACGATAGTCCATTGGCTAACAGCAACAAAGCGGTTAGCGTCTGCCTCCTTCACCTGTCGGGAAATGCATCTATGGACGTAACGTAATGGTGTGGCTCCTCACAGCTATGGGGCGTCATGCGACACAGTTTCTTTTTGTCGGCGTTTTCATCGGCTTAGCGCTACCGGGCCTCGCAGATTTCTTCCGTCCTCTCCTGGCGCCATCCGTTGTGTTGCTTTTGTTTGCAGCACTTTTGCGCGTCAATTGGGATGCGATGAGCCTCTACATCCGGCGCCCGGGTGTTGCCGCACTTTTGACCGTCTGGCTACTGCTGTTCTGCCCGCTTGTGACCTGGCTCCTGATGAAGCTCGTTCCAGTCCCCCAGTCTTTGAATGCAGCTGTGATATTGATGGCGGCGGCGCCGCCGATTCTAGGCTCAGCCTCAATCGCCATGATCCTGAAACTCGATGGCGCCCTTGTGGTGATCGGCGCATTACTCGCCACGCTCTTAACACCGCTTACGGTTCCACCCGTAGCCTTGCAGCTTCTGGGGCTCCAACTGGATATCGGCCTGAGCGAGTTTATGCTGCGGCTCGGACTGGTCGTCGTCATTGCCTTTATCGGGGCACTGATTGTACGTCGCTTTGCGTCTCCCGAGAAGCTGGCGGCGCGCGCTCAGCTGCTGGATGGCATTGTCGTCATGATCATGCTGATCTTTGCCATCGCCATCATGGACGGGGTAACCTATGCCGCTTTCGAGCGGCCTGGGATTGTTGCCCTTTGGGCTCTCGCGGCTTTCATCGCCAACCCCTTGTTGCAACTGCTCGGTATTCTGGCGTTTTCCTGGCTTGGCCTGCGAAAAGCGCTGAGCGTTGGCCTCTTGAGCGGCAACTGTAACATGGGGCTCTTGCTTGCCGCACTGCCGGCCGAGAGAGATGCAGATGTCCTGCTTTTCTTCGCAGTCGCTCAACTCCCCATGTACATGCTGCCGATTGTCATGGTGCCGCTCTACAGACGCCTACTGAACCGCGAACTGGCCGCGAGCTGAAATCATGGTTAATTTACTGTTAAAGACTGCTGCATAAATGCAACAATGAGGCAAATTGACGAAAGTCGTGATTTTGTCACCACTAGCGTTTCATGGCTCGGTGTGATACCCAGTTTTTTACAAGCAAACGAAAGAAGAACGACCTCGGATTGGTGGAGTCGGAAAATTTTTGCGCTAATCCCGCGATTTGTCGCCGACGTGTAAACCAATCGTAAAACTGTCCGGATCATGATGCATCCAGGCAATTAGAGGCCGTGTTTTCTGCTGGTTAGATTTGAATTTAGGGCGGTATATCGTGTTTTCACAGTTGTTTGGACTGTTTTTCTCTCACGTGTCGGGCAAGGTGCTGAGAGCATTGGCCATTGTGCTGATTGTCTCGGGTTGCGCCAGTTCCCCCAAGAGCCCTGATAGTCAATGGGCGCAGGCTGACGGAACCGCAGGGGCGTCTGAAGTTTCTGACAACGACCCTGTCGAACTACTGAACCGTTTCGTGTTCGCATTCAACGATGCCGTCGATGTAACCCTGTTCCAGCCTGCTTCTGCTCTGTATCGCTTTGTACTACCGGAAGAGGTCCGCGACTCGGTTCGCAACTTCATGCGCAACATCTCGTCTCCGGTCATCCTGGCGAACGATTTGCTGCAGGGTGAATGGGACCGGGCAGAAGCGACAACTACCCGCTTCTTCGTCAACACCACAATCGGTTTGGCAGGCTTGTTCGATGTCGCCGACGATATGGGTTACGAATATCACGACGAGGACTTCGGCCAGACGCTGGCGACTTATGGAGCCGGAGAAGGCATGTATCTGGTCCTTCCGTTCTTGGGCCCATCAAACCTTCGTGATGGCGCCGGTCTGGTTGTAGACAGCTTTTTAGATCCACTGACCTACATTCTTTCATCCGATGCTGCGATCGCACGGCGCGGCATCTCCGCCGTGGATACCCGCTCGCGGAATATTGAAGTGGTCGAGGATTTAAAGCGTGATTCCATTGATTATTACGCCAGGATCAGGTCGCTATACCGTCAGCGTCGGGAGAGTGAAATTTCCAATGGCGTCGAAGAGGATGACTTCCTTCGTCCCGGCCTGACCTCGTTGCCCATCGAAAACGAGCAGCTTGGCCTGCTTGTTCCACGTAAAGCTCCACTGAGCGAATAATCCCATGCTGCTTTCCAAACGCTTCTTCCTCACAGGTCTCAGCGCAGCTGCTGCGCTTGGTGCCGTCCTGTTGCACGCGCCGGTCCGTGAGGCTGTTGCGGAAGGCGACGCCGGGGCATTCGTCATCGGCCTCAAAGAAGATGCCGTCGCACAGTTGAACGGCGCCAACGGCGACAAAGCACTTAAGGAAGAGCGCTTTCGGACACTGCTGAACGGCAACTTTGAAGTTGAAGATATCGGTAAGTTCGTGATTGGCAGGTACTGGCGCAAGACTTCCGATGAAGATCGCAAAGCCTTCCTGAAAGTTTTTGAAGACGTCCTGGTTCAGCGTTTTCTGCCGCTTTTCGATGACTACGCCGACCAGAGTTTCAGCGTCGAGTCAGTTCGGACAGACGCTAAGAAACCTGAGTTCAGCACCGTGGTTTCGCGCGTGAGCCAACCGACAGGCTCTGACGCCAAGGTTCTTTGGCGCGTTCGTGAAAAGAGTGGCGGCTTCCTGGTATCCGATGTGAAGGCTGAGGGTATCAGCCTGAGAATCACATTTCAGTCTGAATATGCATCGTATCTGAAGAACAACAGCGGTGACGTAAAGAAGCTGACCAAAACCCTGGCCCGGAAAGTCAAAGCCGGCGCCTTTGCCCCAAAGTAAGGCGCGTGCCGTCAGAGCAGATAGGTTGAAGATTCTGCTCTGACTGTATTAGACAAGCGGCCTTAACTTCCCTTTTGCGATAACGATGCGATGGCGGCCTGAGTGCCCCCGGAGCCGTGTGGAATGTCGCAGAGCGCAAGGCAGCTCTCTACACTGGCAAGCGCTCCCAGGATCATGGGTTCATTCAGGTACCCCATGTGCCCGATCCGGAAGGCCCGCCCCTGCAGGCGACCATAGCCAGCCCCTAGAGAAACATTAAACCGCGACGAGCAGGTTTCCCGCAGGACGTTCGCGTCATAGGCCTCATCGACCAGGATTGTTGTGACGGAATTAGCCCGTTCCGTCGCCTCGGGAACGTTGAACGAAAGTGCGCCGCGCTGGCACCAGACCTCAACAGCACTTCGGACCGCATCCGCAAGGCGTTGATGCCGGGCGACGATCGCCTCCAACCCTTCCTCATGCACCATATCGAGGGCTTCGCGCAGCGCGAAGAGCTGATGCACCGGCGCCGTACCGCAGAAATGCGAGTAGAACTCCCGGCCGTGACGCCGGCGCCAGTCCCAGTAGTTTCGAGGCAGGCTTGCCGCTTCGGATGCCTTGAAAGCCTTCTCGCTGACTGCATTGAAGGCCAGCCCCGGGGGCTGCATCAGGCCTTTCTGAGAGGCCGCCACCGCGACATCAATACCCCAATCATCAAACTCGAAGGGAACCGTTGCCAGGGCGGCAATCGTATCAACCATCAGAAGCGCCGGGTGCCCGGTATCATCGAGCGCCCTACGGATAGCAGGAATACTGCTGGTGACGGATGTCGCCGTATCGGTATGAACCATCAGAACTGCCTTGATCCGATGTTCTTTATCGGCACGCAAGCGTTCTGCAACCATTTCCGGATCGATCGCCCGCCGCCAGTCCGCCTCGACATAATCGACCTTAAGACCCAGTGATTCCGCCATTGCCGACCAGTTAAAGGAGAAATGGCCCGTTTCCGGCACCAGCACATGGTCGCCGGGGGACAGGACATTGACCAGGGCTGCTTCCCAGGCGCCGTGTCCGTTCGCGGAATAGATGTAAACGTTGTTCTCTGTCTTGAAGACCTTCTGGAGATCGCCAAAGCAGCTGAGGGCCATAGCCATAAAATCGGCGTCGTTCAGATCAACGGCTGGACGCATCATCGCGCGGAGCACCCGGTCGGGAATATTGGTGGGTCCCGGTGTGTGCAGGAAGTTACGTCCGCTCTGTATCGTCATGATTACCCTCTATCCGCCAAACAAACTCTCAGCCGTTATCAACCGGCGGGCGGGTAAAAACAAGTCCGGTAACCACAACTACACGAGGATATGACAAAGCAGGCTCGCTGACCCGCGCGCCCTAGCGACAGGAATCGCCAGTGCCATCGAGATACAAACCTTTACGTGACGGATGAGGGCGAAACAGGCTCAAAGTCCGCTCGAATGACTGCCTGAAGCTTGCCATCAGGCCGTAACCGTTCTCTCCAGTCCCAGCCTTCAGGCGCGCTTGACTACCCCGCTGAGCCTCGGAAGCCGAGAGTTCCAGCTCGCTTAGATGCGCAACAAGAGCCAGATCCTCGTAAATCATGCGACCGGCGCGGGCCGAGGTCGCAGAGCGGGAAAATTCCGTTAATGTGATCATTTGAATATTTCTCGTCTATCCTTGGACCAGGAATTAGTCCACTCTCTTTAAATTGCGCGATTGTGTGGAATCTGCAAACGATATGAATTCCATTAAAGACGAGAAAATCTCCGCTGAAATTACCGAAAGCGACCCTCATGTTCCCATGCCCTCCTTGAATGCTCTGCGCGCGTTCGAGGCGGCGGGCCGGCACTTGAGCTTCAAGGCGGCAGCTGAGGAACTCAACGTCAGCCCGAGTGCCATCGGCCATCTGATATCAGGTTTAGAAGAGAACCTCGGCAGCAAGCTATTTCACCGCCTGAACAGAACTGTGGAACTCACGAGAGAAGGGGATTTGCTGCTGCCTGGGCTCTCAGCCGGTTTCAGACGACTGACCAGTACGGTGTCGGATTTCAGGCGACGTGATCGGGAGATTCCGCTGATCGTCTCGGTAGAGCCCTCCTTCGCGACGAAGTGGCTGATGCCCCGGCTCGAGAACTTTCGCGCGCTCTATCCGGATGTCACTATTCGTATCGACCCGACGCATGCGCTGGCCGATTTGCAAAACGGCGATGTCGATCTCGCAATCCGTTTTGGCGCAGGCGAGTTTCCAGGCGTGGAAATCGATACACTCTATCCAAATCAGGAAATCATCGCGGTCTGCAGTCCCGAATTGCGCCAAGGAAAACTACCGTTGGGAAAACCCGAGGATCTGGAGCGCCACACCCTTATTCACCGGCCATCGGAACCCTCGCGTTACAATCTCTCCTGGGATCGTTGGTTTCGTGCGGCAGGTATCGAAGGCGTCCGCCAAAAGACCGCGCTTGTTGTAGGGTATGAAGACTTTGCCGTATTGGCCGCGATCCAGGGGCAAGGCGTCACCCTCGCCACCAGTTTGCTGGCCGCAGACGACCTCGCAGCGGGGCGGCTGGTCAAGCTGTTCGATGTCAGCTACCGCACCCGCTTTGGCTACTATCTGGTCACGACCGAGGAAAAACTGCAGAATCCGAACGTCGCCGCGTTTCGCGAATGGATCCTGGGCCTCATAGCCAAAGAACAGGCCACAGACGACTATTCAGTTCTCACCGACGAAGACCTTGCCGCAGGGCGCTGACCGCGACCTTTAACGGGTCAGAGGCTTGTACTTGATCCGGTGCGGCTGGTCTGCCTCGGCCCCCAAACGGCGCTTACGGTCTGCCTCATAATCCTCGTAATTGCCTTCGAACCAAACAACCTGACTGTTACCTTCGAATGCAATGATGTGAGTAGCGATGCGATCCAGGAACCAGCGATCATGACTGGTGATCAGCGCGCAACCGGCGAATTCCAATAACGCCTCTTCCAAGGATCGCAGAGTATCCACATCCAGATCGTTGGTCGGCTCATCGAGCAGCAGCACGTTGGCGTCCCGCTTCAGCATCTTAGCCATATGGACGCGGTTACGTTCACCACCCGAGAGCTGACCGACCTTCTTCTGCTGGTCGGCGCTCTTAAAGTTAAAGGCGCCCACATATGCCCGCGACGCCATGGTGTGCTTGCCAATCTCGATAATATCGTGGCCACCCGAGATTTCTTCCCAGACCGTCTTCCCGGCTTCGAGGGACTCGCGGCTCTGATCGACATATCCCAACTTGACCGTATCTCCGACCGCCATCGAGCCGTTATCCGGTGCTTCCTGACCGGTAATCATCCGGAACAGCGTTGTCTTACCGGCCCCGTTCGGACCGATGATGCCTACAATAGCGCCCTTCGGGATCTTGAAGTTTACGTCTTCCATCAAGAGTTTGTCGCCGAAGGCTTTGTTCACGCCCGTCGCTTCAATCACCAAGTCGCCAAGCCGGGGTCCCGGCGGGACCTTGATCTGGCCTGGCTCCGGCGCTTTGTTGGCGGCCTCGGACAGCAGGGTATCGTAAGCTTGAAGGCGCGCCTTGGATTTGGCCTGACGCCCCTTGGGTCCCTGTCGCACCCATTCCAGTTCTTGCGACAGAACCTTCTGGCGAGCGGATTCGGATTTTTCTTCCTGTGCCAACCTCGACTGCTTTTGCTCAAGCCAACTGGTGTAGTTGCCTTCAAAGGGCAAGCCCTGCCCCCGATCCAATTCCAAAATCCAGCCTGCGACATTGTCCAGGAAGTAGCGATCATGGGTGACCGCAACGACCGTGCCGCTGTATTCCTCAAGAAAGCGCTCCAACCAGGCAACAGACTCCGCGTCCAGGTGGTTAGTCGGCTCATCGAGCAACAGCATATCGGGATGCTGCAGCAGAAGCCGGCAAAGCGCGACCCGGCGGCGCTCACCGCCGGAGAGCTTGGTTACATCGGCATCGCCCGGTGGGCAGCGCAGCGCATCCATGGCGATCTCGACCTGACGGTCCAGGTCCCAGGCGTCGGCAGCGTCGATCTTCTCCTGCAGATCCGCCTGCTCTGCCAGCAGGTCGTCCATTTCGTCCGGATCGACCTCCGCGAACTTCAGATTGACCGCCTCGAAACGGTCCAGCAGATCTTTGGTCTCGGCGACACCCTCAAAGACATTTCCTGCGACATCCTTGGCGGCGTCGAGCTCGGGCTCCTGCTGCAGATAGCCGACCTTTACGCCCTCCGCAGCCCAGGCCTCGCCGTTAATGTCCTGATCCAGTCCGGCCATGATCTTCATCAAGGTCGACTTACCCGATCCATTCAGGCCCAGGACACCGATTTTAGCGCCGGGCAGGAAGTTGAGCCGGACGTCCTTGAGGACCTGCTTGCCGCCGGGAAAGGTCTTGGAAACCCGGTCCATATGATAAATGTACTGATAGGCGGCCATGAAGCACTCCGGACTGCGCAGCCTTCGAAAGAGAAGGGTGCATTTACGTTGAAAACCCAGCGTTGGCGCCAGCTTGCCGATGGCGCCGAGTGGCTGTGAAAAGAGGTTACGGGCGCGGTTTTTACCCCATTGCCCGCCGGGGCGCAATTACTCCCGGCGAACTACCAACCGGCGGCCTTTTGCCGTGCCGTCAGATGCGTGGCTTCCTGACCAAAAGCCTGAGCCTCCGCCAGGCTTTTGATTCCCCGTTCGGCCAGACGCGGCAGCATCCGGCAATAGATCTCAGCCGTCACCAGACTATCGCCCAAGGCCGTGTGACGACCATGTACATCCACGCCGTATTCACTCGCCAGAGACTCTAACTCGAGAGACCTGGACTCTGGATCGAGCATCGCTGCCAGCAGGAAAGTGTCCAGGTACGCCGGCGCCTGCCACGGCAAACCGGCCAGCTCGAATTCTCGCCTCAGCATGGCCAGATCAAATGAGACATTGTGACCGATCACAACGCAGTTCTTTAGAAGCAGTTGCAAAGAACTGTAAACCTCGGCAAAGCCCGGCAGATCACGGACCATGTCATCGCTGATGCCATGAATTTTGCGGGATACGGAGGGGATCGGCATGCCGGGATTGACCAGACTGTCGAAGGAGAGGCTCGGATAGAGCTTTGAGCCATGGAGACGCACCGCACCGATTGAAACAATCCGGTCCTGCTGAACATCCAGCCCGGTTGTCTCGCAATCCAGCACCAAAGCCGGTAACTCGGCCAGAGGCGTCTGATGCTCAGGCTTGGATGATACAGGAGGCTGATCGTGCAGCGTCAAATCATGCTCCAGCGTGGCACCGTCTGCACTGCCTGTCCCGGCAAAGGATAGCACGCCGCCCTCCCCCTGCCCCAAACTGGCAACCAGTGCCGGCAGAAGCACCGCGTCAACGGAACGCAACTCAGTTTCGATCGGCCGCTCGGCCCGGTGCGCATTTGTGAGCGCACTCAAGAGGCTTTTCCGCTCGAGCGCCGCGAAAACAGAGGTCCCCACCCTTACACGTTCAGCGCCCAGCAATTTCATGGCAGCGGGGTTTACCAGACTGACTTGTCCCTGTTCTGTAACGACAACAACAGAATCGCTGCGCGCCGCGAGAATACGTTCCATTCGGTCGCTGTAGGCAATCTGAGCATCGAGACTGCGCCGGGACAAGACGGATATAGCCTCTGCGAGCCGCCCTAACTCAGGTTCACCCGTTAAAAGTCCTTCCGGCAGTTCAGCTGTCGCGGCTCCGCCGAGGGTCACGACAGCTCCGTGCAAACGATCAAGATTTCGAAAGTGCGTCCGAAGCCGGTCAAGGACGTACCAGAGAAGTAAGAGCGCGCCCCCCTGAGATGCGGCCAGCAGCATCAGAAGCCATCCGTGGCTTCCAAGCCCCAGCCTTGGCAGCAAGAGGTTGGCAAGCAGGTAAAGGGAACAGGTGGTCAGGACAAAAATCAGAATGACAATCGATTTCCTGCCGGCCCCGGTCATGCAGCCCTCCTCACCTCACTAAAAAATGTCGCCGGTAAAAGCGCTCCGCACACGATCTTTAAGGCTTGAGATCACCTTGAAGGAATCGACCAGAATGTCACGCTCGCGCTTACTCATGGCCTCCGGATGCACATAGTTGCTGACGGCGCGTCCAGCCGAAAAGTCTTCTATCTGTTGCCGCAACAGCAGACCGGTTATGTGCATGAAAGCGCCCTGCAGATAGTCCGCTTCGTTGGCGGTCAGCACCTCTTCATCCTGCAGCCGCGAGATCCGGCGCGCGGTTGAGGTCTCACCGATGCCCGCCTGCAGGCACAGCAGTCGAACCGCCGAGACCAAAGGTAGGGTTCCCATATGTTTAAGGTTGATCTTGCCCTTAAAAGCGGCCTTTTCCTTTTCGGTCACCAGCCGACCGAACCAACCCAGCGCAACATTCATGCGCTCCATTTCCCGATTAAGCTCGGTCAGAAGGACAGGGCTCGAGCGCGCCATCTGCGTGACGCGGACCCGCAACTCCTCAGCCATCGTCTCGTCGCCATAAACCGGGCAAAAGTCGAAAAAAATGTCCGCTAATTGGATCGCTATGGTGCTGCGCTTGCGGCCCCAACCTGAAATCTGGTCGCGCCATTGGGTTCTGGTTTTTCGCCATAGCGGATTTGTCGCCATGACGTAACCGTCACAATAGGGAAACCCGGCGTCGTCGAGATCCCGTGTCATCCTGCTCGCAAGTTCGATAAAAAAGGCATCGATCTCACCGTGTCTGGCGTCCGGATAGTTGTCCAATATGAAACCGTTGTCCTGGTCCGGATAGAGGAAGTTCTCGCCCCGACCACCGGAGCCCATGAGGATGGCACAGAAAGAAACTGGCGCATTCCCCCACCCTTCGGCCTTCATCTCCGCCAACTCCAATTGAAGAATACGTCGATGGATGTCGCCGTTGATCCCACTCAGCAAACCCTGGATCTCCGGCGCGGGCACATTGTCCTCAAAGAGATCCGCAGCCAACGCCACCTGGGCCGCTTTGATCTCTCGAAGTCCGTCCCGGCTGCGTTCGTGGGCGATAATGTCGACGCGACGCAGCATCGTCTCCCCCGCATCACTAAGCGCATCGCAGAGATCGAGAATTCCAACCGCTCTGCCCTCCCCGTCGACAACCGGCATGTGTCGCCAGCCGAAGCGGCGCATCCTGGCGATAGCGACATAGAGATAGTCGCTCTCGTTGATAGTCTGCAGATCGCGGGTCATGACCGAACTCACCGGTTCGCTTCCATCACAACGCAGGGCGATCCGTCGGATGACGTCCTGTTCGGTGATCAACCCAATCAACCTGTCGTCGGGACCGGCCACCATCGCGCTCGTAGTCTTGGACTCCGTCATTTTACCAAGCAGCGCGCTCACACTCGTCTGGCTGCTTACGCGGAGGCAGTCATCACGAAGATGATCACGCACAATCGCAAAAAAGATCCTGGTCTGAGATCGCATGAGATAAAACGACTCCTCAGCCTGTGAAGCCATGTTCAGCTTAACACTCTTTTTCCCCAACAACCGCAGGTCTGATCGCCGAGTATATGTTTAATTGAAGAGTTGCGTCACAGCACTTTGCCGTGCCAGCTGGTTTCGCTACAATTGCCGTGTCATCCAGAATTTGCGGATCGACCATGGAAGCTCTTTTTACCAGAGACTACATGTACCTATGGGCCTTCGTCCTGATGGTGATGCTGTTCCTGCCCGTCCGGCAATTGATCCACGTTCTTTACATCAGACGCGCCCAGAGAACGAGCGACCTGGATGATGAGGAAACCCGACGTCTACGAAAGCGCGCGACGGTTACCGCCGCACTGCTCTGTTTCGTATTTTCCCTGCTCTACAGCCATCATCTTTTTCAGGCGGAACCATGAAACGGACAAAATCATGAACGCGCGGGTCCTGCGTCGCTTCATCTTTTTGATGGCCCTGCTGACGCTTGGCGGTTTCCTCTTCTGGACCATAGCGCCCGGATACTTCGACCGACCGCCGGGAAACTACGAAACTGAAACGGGCACACTACGGCTTGAAGATGGCCTGTACGATCAAGCAATGGCGCACTTCGACAAGGCCCTGTTGGAGCAAGAAAACCACCGGGGCGCACTGATGGGACGCGCTCTAGTCTACATGCAGACCGACCGCAATGATGAAGCGCTGGCGGCACTGGATCACCTCATTGCGTTTTTAAGCGGGTCCCTGACCGACGACGACAAAACCGGACGTGGCGTTCTCGCAGCCGCCCATGCAAATCGCGGCATCCTGCTTGATCGGGTCGCGCGTTATGAGGAAGCGCTTGAGAGCTATATTCAGGCCTTAAATACGGACGCGGGCGCTGTCGAAGGCCCCGGTGTCATCGACAAGATACTGCATGATTCGGACCGTATCTCGACAGTCCGCAAGCGCGCCCTCTATCTTCAGGAACAGCTCAAGCTGCCGGCCGCAGAACGCGTCCTGCGGATACCGGAACTGGACGAGCGTCAACGCATGCACAAACCCTAGGCCGACCGGACAGGTTCGGACCCGGGACCTAACCGAAACTGACAACTCCCAGCACATCCTGAAACAGCACCAGCATGAAGAATGTCGCCGCGATACAGCCGAAAAGCAGACGGACAACATCTGTCTTGCCGTCTTCGGTCCGGTATCGAATACCATGAACAGCGATAAAGGCGGTAACGATCAGAAACAGATAGTTGACCGGTTTCTCCCAGTCGCCTGCAAACTCAAACATTCGCGGCACCCTGTCAGTGAAGTCCTTCTCGCCGGTATCATGACACCAAGATGTCTAACGCCGGAAGACTATTCCCTCCCCGGCTCTCCATTTCTTGCAGGCTGCGAAAGCTCAGGTGCCGCCCGCAACTCCTCCTCGCTGAAATAGGGTGGCAATAGCGACGTCGGACTGCTCCCCGCAAGATGGCCTATGAGCAAGCCACCGACCAACACCCCTGCCAGCACCATGGAGACGAGGCAGAAATGCCGCATGCCGTTGGGGACCTGCGTCACGTAATCATGGTCGTAGCGATGGTAAGCGGAACTGTTTTCGTCCAGTTGGCCTTTTTCCGAGCTCGCGATGACACTTCGGGCGTAGTGTCGTGCCCAGCTCGGCACCTCGCCGCGCAGCATGTACGCCTGGAACATCACATCACTTTGTGAAGGCGTCATGTCTTCGCCATACCAGTGATGATATGCCAGCTGAAGCAACTGGAATTCTCCGACCTGGATGATATTCGCAGCCGCCGCGACGATTGTGCGCTCGGGATCTTCTTCCAGATCCGGGCGCCAGAGTGCTCTAAGCAACCCAAACATGACCGGAACCTCTGAGCGTAAGTCTAGTGCCGCAACGCCCAAAAACAAGCGCTTCCCGGATCTAACCCGAAACAGGACATCGGCCATTGGATTCATGTCTTTTACACAAATATTCTCATCGATTTTTAGTTAACATCTATGCGTTACACTTGAGGCCCAGGAGAGAAGGCGCCAAACAATTGATCGTGACCGTTCTTGTGCGTGGCTCAATCCGTCATTAGGTCCATTGAAGCCTGATTAGTTCTTTTACTGTTTGAGAAGAAAACCAAATCAGCCTCTTGGATGCGCAGTCAGAGGGCATTTCACATTCTTGAGGCTCTCGCTCAAGAATGATCGCGGTCATAGAGAGAGGATAGGTCGTGTTAAGTGATTCCGAACAAAATTGGCGGCCTCGCATAGGCCTTGCCCTGGGAAGCGGGGTGGCGCGTGGTTGGGCACATATCGGTGTTATCCGAGCCTTGGCACGCTGCGGAATCAAACCCGACATCATCTCCGGCACCTCGATCGGTGCGGTGGTCGGCGCCTCATATCTGACCGACGAACTCGACACCCTGGAAGACTGGGCCCGCTCCATCACCAAGCTGCGCATGCTGTCGTACATGGATTTCAAGGTCAGCAGCGGCGGTTTGATCGGTGGGCGGCATCTTGTCGAAGTCATGCAGAAACATCTCGGAGATGCGGCCTTCGAGGATTACGAAATGCCCTTTGTGGCCGTCGCAACGGATCTGGTAACCGGCCATGAAGTCTGGTTGCGTGAAGGTCGTCTGGTCGACGCCGTCCGCGCATCCTTCTCCCTGCCCGGTGTATTTCAGCCCATGTTGGTGAATGACCGCTGGGTTGTCGATGGCGCGCTGGTGAACCCGGTCCCGGTTTCGGTCTGCCAGGCTATGGGCGCTCAAATGATTATCGCCGTCAACCTGAATGCCGACATCATCGGCAAGTCACGCCGCCCAGGCGCCAAGATTCCCACCGTCGCCGGTTTCGACCTGCTCGACATGATGAGAGAGAATGCGCCCGCTTCGTCGGGCTCCATGCTCGACGCGCTGGCCAGACGCACTTTCAAGCGCGAGGCGAATCAGCCAAGTCTGTTCGGCGTCATGATCTCGTCCCTGAACATCGTTCAGGACCGGATCGCACGTTCCCGGCTCGCGGGAGAACCGCCGGATGTGCACATCACACCACGACTGGGACAGATCGGTCTTTTCGAGTTTGATCGCGCCGAGGAGATTATCGCCGAAGGCGAGGCCGCGGTTGAGCGGGTCCTCCCAGAGCTGCGAGATGCGCTCTCTGTTTTTGCGCCAGGATCCGGCGGATTCTAAAATATTCTACAAAAACAAAGTAATATGTAAGCGAGTAACTCGCTTAGAATCGATCAGAGTCAGTAGTTTCTTACCTCAGTCACCTAAATATCCCCGTTATGACAAAATAAAGATGCGTGCATTTTTTGCTCGCTTTTTTTCTTAGCTTTCATTAACCTATTGTTAACCATATGAGGTTATCTTTGCCTCACTCAGTTTTCCTGAGTCTCCCTGTACAACTTGCTTTCGGGCACCCCCTCAACACTGTTGTGGGGGTTCTTTTTTTAGTTGTAATTCTCCGAATCGACCTGTGTGGAAAAACCACAAATTTAGGTCAATGAGCGATGTTCTCGACCCTTCTATGTTCAGGGATTGTTCCGGGCCGGCGGCTGCTTGGGACCAGGTGAATTTTGATCAACCCTGCGAAAACCGCAAACCAGTCCTCGCTCCGTTTAGTGAGTGGTGGATTCAGCTTCAAATCGAAAACAGTCAAAAACCTGAATCGCCCCCAAGAGTTACCGCTTGAATGCCAGCTTATGAGCGTGTATCGATCTGATCATCTGGGGCCGTAGTTCAGTTGGTTAGAACTCACCGCTCATAACGGTGCTGTCGCAGGTTCGAGTCCTGCCGGCCCTAGATTATCCTCCCCTTCTCCCAGAGCAGACGATGCGACCTGCGCGATTCCTCACCGAACGCGATCAGTGCCGGGCGAACTGCGTTTAACGCCAAAAAAAAGCCAAGCGAGGCGGAGTTTGTGAATTGAACGGCGGTGTGTCGCATGTCGCCTCAATCCTGATTTTTATCGGTAATCACATCGAACTGAAACAAAAGCCCAACACCTCTGCTCTAAACAGGCAGTCATCGAGATTTGGCGTTGAGGCAAAAGCCTGATCGCTATCAGGCCGCACAAAAGTGCGGCCTTTCTCGTTCTTACCTCCAAGTCCTTCGCAAAAAAACACCCCCGCGCCTCAAAGGCCGCGAGGGTGTCTCCAATAGCGTCACGGCCCCGTCAGGCGCCGCGGTAACAGCCGCTAAATCACTTGGGCAACTTGCCCTGTACGCCCTGGACATACCAGTCCATGGAAAGCAGCATTCCATCTTCAGCGGTCGCACCGGCGGCAACCATTTCCTTACCGTCCTGATCCGCGATCGGACCCTGGAAAGGATGCAGGGTACCGGCTTCAATTGCCTTACGGGCGGCCTCAGCCTCCTCGATGACTTCAGCAGGAATGGCCTCGTTGTAGGTCGCCATACGAAGCATACCCGTGTTCAGGCCACCCCAGGTGTCCTCGGAAGACCAGGTTCCATCCATCACGGCCTTGGTCCTGGCGACGTAATAGCCGTTCCAGTCATCGATGATCGATGTGAGGTGGGCTTTGGGGCCGAAATGGGTCATGTCGGACGCCTGGCCCACAGCAAGAACGCCACGTTCCTGCGCGACCTGCATAGGTGCCGGAGAATCCGTGTGCTGGACAATGATGTCGGCGCCCTGATCGATCAGAGCCTTGGCCGCATCGCCTTCCTTGCCTGGATCATACCAGGAGTTCACCCAGACGACCTTAACCTCAGCGTCCGGATTGATCTTGCGCATGGAGAGCGTGAAAGCGTTGATCCCACGGACAACTTCCGGAATGGGGAAGGATCCGATATAGCCGATGACATTGGATTTCGTCATACGCCCCGCCAGGATACCCGCAATGAGGCGGCCTTCGTAGAAGCGCGCTGCATAGGTGCTGACGTTATCCGAACGCTTGTAGCCTGTGGCGTGTTCGAACTTCACATTCGGGAACTGCTTTGCCACCTTGACTGTCGGGTTCATGTAGCCGAAGGACGTAGTGAAGATCAGATCATGACCCGTGGACGCCAGCTGGCGGATCACCCGCTCTGCATCGGCACCCTCCGGCACGCTCTCTACATAGCTGGTCTCGACCTTGTCGCCGAAGGCTTCCTCAATGGCCAGACGGCCTTTGTCATGGCGGTAGGTCCAGCCGTGATCACCAATCGGCCCGACATAAACAAAACCGACCTTGGTCGGCTCGGCAGAGGCTGCGCCGAAAGTCACAGCCAATCCCAGCGCCGCAACACCGAGTGTCTTGAATACTCCCTGTATCATCTCATAACTCCTTGTCATCATTCCCTGTTTCAGTATCGCCCTGATTTCCGCCTTACAACATATCGCGTTTTTCAGGTTTGTCCGCGCGCGAGCTGTCGGACCTTATCTTTCCGGATGGAAAACCTTGCCAATACAAGCCGGTGCATTCAACCGAATACGCGTCGAATCGCGCGAAATAACCACCAGAACCACAATTGTGGCCAGATACGGCAGCATTGAGAGTGCCTGCGAAGGAACCGCAAAGCCTGCGCCCTGAGCATGGAGCTGAAGGATCGTAACACCGCCGAAAAGATATGCACCAACCAGCACCCGCCCTGGTTTCCAGGTGGCAAAAACCACCAAGGCCAGCGCGATCCAGCCCCGTCCGGAAGACATGTTCTCGGCCCACATGGGCGTGTAGGCAAGCGACAGATATGCCCCGGCCAGCCCACTCATCGCACCGCCGAACATCACCGCGAGATAGCGAATGCCGATCACCGAATAGCCGAGCGCATGGGCCGCATCATGGGATTCACCGGTCGCACGCAGAATTAATCCCGCGCGCGTGGATTTCAGGAACCAGGCAACCCCGGCCACCATTGCCAGAGACAAGTAAACCAGAAAATCCTGTCCAAAGAGGACCGGCCCAAGCAGTGGAATATCCGATAGAACCGGAATATCGAGCTTGGCCAGCGCCTTGATCGGTGTCCCCACGTAGTCTTGCCCTATCAGGGCCGAAAGCCCAACGCCGAACATGGTCAGCGCTAATCCCGTCGCAACCTGATTGGCCAGCAATGAAAGCGTCAGAACGCCAAAGAGAAATGCCATCACAGCACCGGCGATCATTGCCACAATGATCGCAATGGCCGGATTGCCGGTTGCGATTGCGGTGGCAAAGCCGCAAACCGCACCAACCAGCATCATCCCCTCGACCCCCAGGTTCAGCACGCCGGCTTTTTCCGTAACCAGCTCCCCAATAGCCGCAAACACCAGCGGTGTCGCAGCCGTAACGACGGTCACCAGAATTGCTGCAGTCGTGTCGATCATGACGCCGTCCCCTTGGCTTCCTTTGCAGCCCCCAAGGTCCATCGAACCCGGTAGCGGATCAGAACATCACAGGCGAGCAGGAAGAAGAGTAAAAGGCCTTGAAAAACCCCTGTCACAGCTTGCGGCAACCCCATCGTGATCTGCACGGTTTCGCCGCCCAGATAAGACAGCGCAATCAGCAGCCCCGCCCCCAGGATACCAACCGGATGCAGTCGTCCCACGAAAGCGACAATAATTGCTGTAAAGCCATAGCCTGGTGAAATCACCGGCGTGATCTGGCCGATCGGACCGGCAACCTCGAACAGGCCTGCCAGTCCCGCGAGGGCACCGCCGGTCAAAAGCGTCAGCCACACAAGGCTGCTATGGCGAAACCCTGCATATCCCGCCGCCGCCGGGGTCAAGCCGATCACCTTGATCTGGAACCCGATGAAGCTTCGACTCAGGATCAGCCAGGCGGCCAGAACGGCAAAGAGAGCTACCGCCGCCCCCAGATGAAGGCGTGTACCTTCAACTATAACCGGCAGCAGCGCGGAATCTTCGAAGAGCCTAGATTCCGGGAAGTTAAACCCATCGGGATCGCGATAGGGGCCATGGACCAGCAAGCTGAGCAGCAAGGTCGCCACGTAGGTCAGCATCAGGCTGGTTAGAATCTCATTGGCATTGAACCGCAGTTTCAAGAAAGCAGGGATGGCTGCCCAGGCGAGACCGCCCAATGCGCCAGCCAGAGCCATCGCCGGCAAGAGGAAGATGCTGTCGCTGTCATAGAACCAGAGCGCCAGACCGCCGCCAAAGATAGCCCCCAGGGTCAGTTGGCCCTCGGCCCCGATGTTCCAGACGTTGGCCCGGAACCCAATCGCCAGTCCGATCGCGCAGAGGATCAAGGGGGTCGCCTTCACGCCAAGCTCACCCAGCCCGTAAGCACTTGAAATCGGCGCAATGAAAAAGGCATACATTGCCTCCAGGGGATCATGTCCCAGCAGTGCGAAAAGGATCGCGCCCATGACCAGAGTCAGGAAGATCGCCAGCAACGGCGTCAGATAGACCATCGCGCGCGAAGTCTCGCCGCGCGGCTCCAGCTTAAGCAACATGGGTCATCGGCTCCCCTGCTGCGCCTCCGTCACCGCCCATCAGCAAGCCGATTTCCTCCAGCGACGTCGCGTGGGTCGGGCGTGCCGCCGAAAGGTGCCCCGAAGACATCACGGCAATGCGGTCACTGATGGCAAAGAGCTCGTCCAGCTCCTGCGACACTACGAGAACCGCAGCTCCCGAGGCCGCAAGATCGATCAAGGCCTGATGAATAGCCGCGGCGGCTCCCGCATCCACACCCCAGGTCGGTTGGGCGGCAATCATCAGGTTCGGACTCTGCAGGATCTCGCGTCCGATGATGAACTTTTGCAGATTCCCACCGGACAGACTGCTGGCCTCCGCGTCTATCCCCGAGGTTCGAACATCGAAGGATTCGCAGATTTTCTGTGCATAGGCCGCGGTCTTCGGAAAGTCGATCAGGCCCCAGCGCACGAGTTTTTCGCGCAGATGGCCGCTCAAAAATGCATTCTCGGTCAGGCGCAGCGCAGGCACGGCTCCATGGCCGTGACGTTCCTCAGGCACAAAACTCAACCCGAGCTTCCGCCTGCGCCTGGGTCCAAGCCGGCCGGCAGCTTCCCCGGCAATCACCACAGCCGCGCTGTCTGGCACAAGCTGCTCGCCGCTGAGGGCCGCCAGTAACTCGTTCTGTCCGTTGCCGGCAATCCCGGCAATACCGAAGATTTCACCCGCGTGAACATCGAAGGTGACGGCCTTGAGATCCGTGCCGAAAGGATCTCCGCTCTGGAGATAGAGATCGGCAACCGACAACACGACTTCGCCAGGCTCGCTATCGCCCAGAGCTTTCGGCTCTTTGACGTCGTCACCGATCATCATCCGCGCCATACTCTTAGCGGACTCGTCTTTCGGAACGCAATCACCCACAAACTTACCGCCACGCAGCACCGTTGCCGTGTCGCAGAGCTGTTTGATTTCATCCAGTTTGTGGCTGATGTAGAGGATGGAGCAGCCTTCCGATGACAGGCGGCGCAGAGTTCCGAAAAGTGTTTCAACTTCCTGTGGCGTCAGAACGGACGTGGGCTCGTCCATGATCAGTAAGCGCGGGTCCTGAAGCAGGCAGCGCACGATTTCGATCCGCTGCCGCTCGCCGACTGAAAGACTGTGAACGTGACGACGCGGGTCGAGCGGCAGGCCGTAGGCGGCGGAAACCTCTTCAATCCTGGCCTCCAGACGTCGCATGTCATGCGCACCATCTACACCGAGCGCAATGTTTTCAGCGACGGTCAGAGCCTCAAAGAGAGAAAAGTGCTGAAACACCATTCCGATGCCCAGATTTCGGGCGAAACTTGGGCCGGCGATATGCGTTTCCCGGCCTTCCCAGGCAATACTGCCTGCATCGGCATGCAGGATGCCATATATGATCTTGACCAGAGTGCTCTTGCCGGCGCCGTTTTCACCCAGTAGGGCGTGAATCTCGCCAGGCAGGATCTTCAGATCCACGCCGTCATTGGCTTTACAGCCGGGAAAGGATTTCTCAATCCCCCTAAGCTCGAGCCTTGGAACCACCTGTTCCCCGCCCCCGCTCGACGCCGTTTCTCGCTCCATTTACTCCCACCTCTCCCAAAGAACACCGATCGCCGCTTTTGCGGTCTTATCGGTTTACGATCCCCGCAACAGCGATTTCCCCGTTCTTTCAGGTTCCTCTTCCTGTGAGCCCCTTTGTGCCGCAGAGACGCGCCCCCAGGCAACCAAAAGCTGAGCCGAGACCGACGCTGCGATTTCCGCCGGATGTTTACTCGAAATTCCTGGAATCCCGATCGGACAGGTCATGCGGTCCACGGCCTCTCGGGTAACGCCCTTAATGCGCAAGCGCCTTACAAAGCGTGCGCGTTTCGTCTCGGATCCGATCAGGCCCAGATAAGCAAAATCCCCTCGGCGCAACACGCTCTCGCATATCTCCAGATCAAGCTGATGACTATGGGTCATGACCAGATAGAACGCATTCTTAGAGGCGCCCCCCACTTGCAGCTCAGGCCTGTCCGTGACTTCGACACGGACGTTCGCAGGCAACGTCTCGGGGAACATATCCGCTCGGCTGTCTATCCAGATAACCTCAAAAGCGAGAGGCGCCAGTGCCGAGATCATCGCCTGGCCCACATGACCGGCGCCAAACACATAAACCTGCGGTCGTTTGTCGCCCATCCGCTCAATCAGAACCTCGCCCCCGGACTCGTCGGCAATCCGCGGCAGTCCACCGCTCTCCTCACCATATCGAAGTGCTCGCAGGTACATCGATCCCGCACCGGACCCCAATGGTGTCACCAGCAAAGCCTGCGGATCCGGCGCGAGCCCCTCCAGGTCTTCGGTAGCAACCGCTTCGAACAGAAGCTCCGCATGTCCGCCGCAACACTGCCCGAGCGCAGGACCAAGCGGAAAGTTCTCGCGCCGCCGCGATCTTGCTTCCGGCTTTTCCTTCAAGATGTCCCGCGCAATCTCCAGGCAAGTGTATTCCAGGTGGCCGCCGCCAATGGTTCCGTGGAAATCTTCGGCGGTTACGACCATCCTGGTACCGGCCTCGCGAGGCGCCGAGCCCTTCACCGAGACAACAGTCACCAGGACAGCGGACTCGCCCGCAACCGCAAGGCGCTTTAAAGCGGTCAGCCAGTCCAGGTTCCCCAGGTTTTTGGAAGAGGCCGAGCGGGTCATGAGACGGCCTCGGTTCGATCGCCGGTTGCCATTTCCCGGCGAAGCCTCTCGACCGCCATAAGAATCCGTTCCGGTGTTGCTGGAGCATCGAGGTCCGGACGGATTCGGTAATCGCCAACACTTGCAACGGCGTCAGAGAGCGCCAGGAAGGCCGAAATCGCGAGCATGAGCGGCGGTTCACCCACAGCCTTGGAGCGGTGAATGACATCCTCCCGGTTCCAGCCGCTTTCCAGCAGCTTCATCCGAAAGTCTTCTGGCCGATCACTGCAGGCCGGAATCTTGTAGGTCGAGGGTGCGTGGGTCCGCAGACGCCCGCTGTCATCCCAGAAAAGCTCTTCGCTGGTGAGCCAGCCGTAACCCTGAATGAACCCGCCCTCAATCTGCCCTAGATCAATCGCCGGATTGATCGAACGTCCCACATCATGAAGGATATCGACCCGCAACAGCTTGTGTTCGCCGGTCAGCGTATCGATCATGACCTCGGAAACCGCGGCCCCGTAAGCAAAGTAGTAAAAGGGTCGCCCGCTCGCAGTTTCCCGGTCATAGAAAATCTTCGGCGTTTTGTAGAACCCGGTTGAAGACAGCGACACCCGGGCCAGATAGGCCTGTCCGATCAGATCATCAAAGGTGATGGTCTCACCGCCGATATGCACACTGTTGGCGTGGAACTGCACTTCGCTGGGCTTGACGTCATACTTATTTGCGGCGAAGGCAACCAACCGCTCGCGGATCGTGCGCGCCGCCGCCTGCGCCGCCTTTCCATTCAGATCGGTACCCGATGAGGCTGCAGTGGCGGAGGTGTTCGGCACCTTGCCTGTGCTCGTAGCGGTGATCTTGATCCGCTCCAAGTCGACCTGGAGTTCTTCAGCCACGATCTGCGCCACCTTGATGAAGAGCCCTTGCCCCATCTCGGTGCCGCCGTGATTCAAATGAACACTGCCATCGGCGTAAATATGCATCAGGGCGCCGGCCTGATTGAGGTGCTTGGTCGAGAAAGAAATACCGAACTTCACCGGCGTCAGGGCGATCCCCTTTTTCATCACCGGACTGGCTTCGTTGAAGGCCCGTACCTCTTCACGGCGCCGGGCATAGTCTGAGGATGCTTCAAGTTCCTCAATGATCTCCGGCAGCACAGAGTCTTCGACGGTCATGGCATAAGGCGTGATGTTCCGGCCTTCGCCGCCGTAGAGGTTCAGTTTGCGCACTTCGAGCGGGTCCTTGCCCAGCGCGAACGCCACTTCGTCGATCACTCGCTCGATCCCGACCATCCCCTGGGGCCCGCCGAAGCCGCGAAACGCCGTGTTGGAAACAGTATTGGTCTTGCAACGGTGCGAGGTAATCGTGACGTCATTCAGATAGTAGGCGTTGTCCGCATGGAACATGGCCCGGTCGCTGATCGCGCCAGAGAGATCCGCAGACATGCCGCAACGCGAGGCCTGCATGAATTCAATCGCCCCGATCCGTCCCTCCTCGTCAAATCCGACATCATAGTCGATCCGGAAGTCGTGGCGTTTACCCGTCATGATCATGTCGTCGTCACGATCGACGCAGAACTTGGCTGGACGGCCCGTCCGCACAGCGGCCAGTGCTGCAATGGCCGCAAAGAGCGCTGACTGGGTTTCCTTACCGCCAAAGCCTCCGCCCATGCGTCGCACGTCGACGGTGACCGCATTGGAAGGTCGGCCCAGGACACGAGCAACATTGTGCTGAACTTCACTGGGGTGCTGAGTGGAGCACCAGATCTGAACATCGCCGTCCTCGGCTGGCAATGCGAGAGAGATCATGCCTTCCAGATAGAAGTGATCCTGACCACCGATGTGGATACTGCCGCTCAGGCGGCGCTCAGACCGATCCAAGGCGGCTTTCGCGTCTCCCCGTCGTATGACGTGGTCCGGCAGCACGAAGTTCTTCTGCGCCAGCGCATCGTCGACACTCAGAACAGGAGGCAGGTCTTCATACTCAACCATCGCCAGCAACGCTGCACGACGTGCCTCTTCGCGGGTCTCAGCGGCAACTGCAAAGAGCGACTGTCCCAGGAATTCAACGACGTTTTCAGCGAAGACCGGATCATCGTGGATGACGGGCCCGACATCATTTTCGCCCGAAATGTCCTTGGCCGTCAGAACCGCCACCACTCCCGGGGCCTGGCGCACCATTGAAAGATCTACCGAGATAATTTTGGCATGCGCACGCGCGGACTGCCCAACCGCCAGGTGCAGCAAATTCGCGGGCGCGGGAATATCATCGATGTAAATCGCTTCACCGGTCACATGCTTGTGCGCCGAATCATGTTTGAGTGCGGAATGCACGCCGCCGGAGATCGTCTCGCTTTCGGAAGTTCCTGCGTCAGGCATGCGCCAGCTCCCTGTCGCCGACCATTCGGGTTTCGCCATCCGCACCCGAGGTCTCAAGGAAAAACTTCAGCAACAGATTTCTCGACAGTGTTCTGCGGTAATCGCTGCTGGCCCGCATGTCGCTCATGGGGGCGAAATCGCTGTCCAGAGCATCCATGGCAGCTTCGATATTTTCACGCGTCCAGGCTTTACCGGTTAAAGCCGCCTCGCAGGCGCTGGCGCGCTTCGGAATGGCCGCCATCCCGCCAAAGCCGGTCCGCAGGGATTTGACCACGCCGTTTTCCAGCTCTACTGCGAAGGCAGCACAAATAGCCGAAATATCCTGGTCGAAGCGCTTGGTGATCTTGTAGCAACGCAGCTTGGTCGCCGGATTGCGTCTGGGCACCAGAATGCTTTCCAGGAACTCACCGGGTGTCAGGTCGGTCTCGCGGTAGGAATGGAAAAACTCATCCAATGCCAGCTCCCGCCGTTCCCCGCCACGGCGCAACACAAGACGGGCGGCGGCGGCCAGCAGCACCGGTGCGGAATCTCCGATCGGCGAAGCATTCGCGATATTTCCGCCAATCGTGCCGCTGTTGCGGATCTGCACCGAGCCCAGCCTGCGGATCAGCTCGCCAAAGTCCGGATACTCCCGGGCGAGAACCTCCTGCGCTTCCTTATAGGTCGCAGCGGCTCCAATCCTAATGCGATCATCCATTTCATCAATCCGATGAAGCTCCGCGACATCACCGGTGTAAATCACGGTCTCGAGAATCTGATGCTGCTTCGTGACCCAAAGCCCGACATCAGTTCCGCCGGCCAGAATACAGGCATCGGGATAGGCCATCACCAATCCCGCGAGCTGATCAGCTGTGGTTGGCGCATAGAACCGCCGCCCCTCATGCTTGATCATCAGCGTTTGGGCGCCCCTTAATCCTTCCAATGTCTCGATGGTTGTCGCCGCACGCGCGTCAAACTGATCGCGTGCGCCATAACTCCGCATCCGCTGTGCCGCGTTGACAATTGGGCCGTAACCCGTGCAACGGCAGAGGTTTCCGGCCAGCGCATCGTTGATAGCGCCTCGGCTTTTGATCTCTGTTCCGCTGTGGAACATCGCAAAAAGTGACATCACGAAGCCCGGCGTACAGAATCCACACTGCGAGCCATGACAATCGACCATAGCCTGCTGGACAGGGTGCAATGTGTCCGGGCTCTTTACCGCCTGGGGCTCCGGCTTTAAATCCTCGACCGTGATCAGTTGTTTGCCATGCAAAGTCGGCAGAAACTGGATACAGGCGTTTACCGCCCGGTAGCTGAGATTCTTATCGCCATCCAGTTCCGCAATCACCACTGAACAGGCTCCACAATCGCCCTCGGCGCAACCCTCCTTGGTACCGCAACGTCCCGCACCTTCACGCAGATACTGTAAGACGGTTGTCGTCGGGTCGATCCCTTTGAGTTCCCGGACCTGATCCCCCATCAAGAACCGGAGCGTATCGGTCGTGGAACCCGACCCGGATGCAGGTGTTGTTGTCATCTCACTCATCCCGCAAGCAATTCAGTCTGGAGCCTGCGCGCGTGCACCGGGTGCAGTTTGTATGAACTACTCTGCACAGCGCAATCAACTCCCGCGGTAGGTCGAGTAACTGTACGGCGAAACGAGCAGGGGCACGTGATAATGCTGCCCGGGATCGGAAAGGCCGACACGTAGCAGAATCCGGTCCAAAAATCGGGGTGCGCCATCAGAAACGCCGCGCGTTTCGAAATAATCGCCGGCCAGGAAATGCAGCTCGTAAGTGCCTTTCACAAAGGCTTCGCCTTCGAGCAGCGGACTGTCGCAGCGCCCGTCGTCATTCGTGACCACCGTCTTTACGAGCTGCCGATCGCCCGTGGCGTCACTTGCCCTGTAAAGCTCAATGGTAATGCCCGCTCCTGGCACACCTTCGGCGGTATTCAGGACATGAGTAGTCAAACGGCCCATTCGCACTTTGCCAGGACGTAAAAAACGCCCTGCCCCTGCTCTCTGTTTCCTGTATTCATGCGGAAGTTTCTTACAGTGCGCCTGTTTTAGCACTGGAGTCCGCTTAATAATTTATGACACGACAGATTTTCGATGTCTATGTAACTGATTGTATTCATATACATACCAGCCACTATCCGGATACTTCAGGGTATTCTTTTTGAAGTTCCCTCAAATTTTTAAGAACACTGCCCGAACGTCCTGCGACGTTTAATTGCGTTCTCTGACCTGTCCGGACGCGACGAGCACAAAAAAGGGGCCCGAAAGCCCCCTTTTTCATTTTTTTGCTCCTGCTCGAAAGGCCTTTCGGCCCTCTGCATCAGGTATCCAGGAAGCTGCGCAGTTTCCGCGAACGGCTCGGATGCTTCAACTTACGCAGAGCCTTAGCTTCAATCTGACGGATACGCTCACGTGTAACAGAGAACTGCTGACCGACCTCTTCCAGCGTATGATCGGTGTTCATCCCGATACCGAAGCGCATGCGCAGCACACGTTCTTCGCGCGGCGTCAGACTGGCCAGCACGCGGGTCGTGGTCTCGCGCAGATTGGCCTGAATCGCAGCATCCAGCGGGATCACCGCATTCTTGTCTTCAATGAAGTCGCCCAGATGGCTGTCCTCTTCGTCGCCAATCGGCGTCTCCAGAGAAATCGGCTCCTTGGCGATCTTCAGGACCTTGCGGACCTTTTCCAGCGGCATCACGAGACGCTCTGCCAGCTCTTCCGGGGTCGGCTCACGGCCAATCTCGTGGAGCATCTGACGGCTGGTGCGCACCAGCTTATTGATCGTCTCGATCATATGCACCGGAATACGAATGGTGCGGGCCTGATCGGCAATCGAACGCGTGATCGCCTGACGGATCCACCAGGTGGCGTAGGTCGAGAATTTGTAACCACGGCGGTATTCGAACTTATCGACTGCCTTCATCAGGCCGATGTTGCCTTCCTGAATAAGATCCAGGAACTGCAGACCACGGTTCGTATACTTTTTTGCAATCGAAATCACGAGACGCAGGTTGGCTTCGACCATCTCGGTCTTGGCCTTGCTGGCTTCACGCTCGCCGGTCTGGACGGTTTTGACGATCCGGCGGAACTCGCCAATCGGCAAGCCGGTCAGGTCGGCAATTTCAGAAACGCGCGAGCGAATGGACACAATGTCTTCGGCATGACGCTCTGAGAAAGATGCCCAGCCTTTGCCTGGCATGGTTTTGATGCGCTCAGCCCAGGTCGGGTCGAGTTCGTGCCCAAAGTACTCGTCGAGGAACTGGCTGCGGTTCACGCCGCGCTTCTCGGCCATACGCAGAAGCTTGCCTTCAAGCCCGACCAAACCACGGTTCAGGCCGTAGAGCTGATCGACCAGCTGTTCCAGACGGTTGTTGTTGAAGTGGACGCCTTCCATCAGGTCAACAAGTTCCGACTTCAGCTTCTCGAATTTCTTTTCGGTTGCGGAAGCCGCCTTCTCGCCTTTCTGCAGGCTCAGCAGGCGCTTTTCCTGAACCTTGGAAAGCTTTTTGTAGGTATCGGCGATCTGCTCGAGCATCTCGATGACGACCGGCAGCAATGCCTGCTCCATGGCGGCGAGGGAAATATTGTTGTCTTCCTCTTCCTCGTCGTCATCGGCGGTTGCGCCGGCTTCACCTTCGGCCTTCTCACCGCCTTCTTCAGAGGTTCCTTCCGCAGCCCCCTCAGATGCAGCGTCGTCCTTCGGCTTTGCAGCCGCGGCGTCTCCCGCTTTCGCGGTCGCTTCCTTCAGCGCTTCGACCACTTTGTCGCCAGGGGCCTTGGCAACAGCATCGCCCTCTTCGCCTTCAGCTACAGCGCCGTCTTCGCCTTCCTCTTCCTCTTCGCTCTCGGTGATTTCTTCAGCCGAGGGCCCAGAGCCATAGGTCGCGTCCAGATCGATAATGTCACGCAGCAACATGCGGCCTTCGATCAGCGACTCATGCCATTCCAGCAAAGCCCGGATCGTGAGGGGACTTTCGCAAATGCCGCCAATCATCTTTTCGCGACCGGCCTCGATGCGCTTCGCAATGGCGATTTCGCCCTCACGGGACAGAAGCTCTACCGAGCCCATTTCGCGCAGGTACATCCTGACAGGGTCGTCAGTCCGGCCAATATCATCGTCGTTCAGATTGCCGGTGGCACCGCGCGAAGAGGATTCCGCCGCATCTCCGTCTGCAGGCGCTTCTTCCTGCTCTTCGTTCTCGATGACGTTGATGCCCATTTCAGACAGCATCGCCATGGTGTCTTCGATCTGCTCGGAAGACATCTGATCCGGCGGCAAGACCTGATTCAGTTCGTCATAAGTGACGTAACCGCGCTCCTTGGCCTTGGCAATCATCTTCTTGACGGCCGCAGACATGCCGTCCATCAGCGGCCCATCGGCCGCTTCTTCGCGTGTTTCGGTTGCTTCGGCGCTCTCGCTTGCCTTGCTCGCCATACGGTCTGTTACCCCATACCCTATTACGCGGCGCTCCCCCCGAGCTGCCGACGTGTGTCCATTCGCCAGTTAATCTATGTCGCTTGATCCAGCGGCCTTCACGCGATCGAGATCGATCGTCCGGCCTTCGTCCTCTTGCCCGAGCTCTTGTTGAGCCCGCACACGCGCGAGGTGATCTTCGCTCATATCCACCGCCAGTTGCCGTGCGGCTTCTTCGGTATCAGCAGCTGCCTGCCGCTCCCGAAACACCGCAAGAACATGGCCAATACCCTCGCGAGCCGCCAGGGAATCCGTGGCGGGGCGAGCGAATTTTCCATGCACATAGACATCTGAGCTTAAAAGTTCACCCAGAAGTCCTGAATACCCTTGTTCGGAGAGGTGGCACTTCAAAGCATCAGTGTCAAGATCTGGTTCTCTCGCAACGAGGTCAAGAAGCGCCTGGCGAAAGTTGTCCAGATCCGGCGACTCCAACCTCAAAATGGCTAAATCCTCGGCATAATCGAGCAATATCGCCGGATGATTGACCAGCGTGGAGAGCAGAACCTGATCCTGACGTTTGCGTAAAAAATCAGGTGACTGCAAAGCACCGATCCGCGCGGCACCGGAATGATCGCCCCAAGCGCGGCGCTGGTCTCCATAACTTCCCCTGGAGCCGCCCCGGTTCAATTTTCCGAAACCTCCCCGACGACCGGGGCTGTCGCGGCGCCGCCCGGCCCCGCTGCCACCGGAGAATTTACCACCGGAAGCATTCCCACCGAAGGCCTGCTGAACCCGGTTATCCATCTCGCGCCCATACTCAGCCTTTAGATCGGGATCCGCGATCTGCGCCACTGTTTTACGCAACTCAACGCGAAAAGCTGCCCGGTCTTCCGGCGAAGTCATGGGTTTATCACCGAGCGTCATTTTCCAGACAACGTCGGCAAGAGGCTGAGCACTATCCAGAATCTGTCGAAAGGCGGTAGAACCGCGGCTGTTCACAAGGCTGTCCGGGTCTTCGTTCGCCGGCAGCACGGCAAATCCCAGCGAACAGCCCGGTTTGAGCATGGGCAAAGCTCGCGAGGCGGCCCTGAAACCTGCCCTCTGGCCCGCTGCATCGCCGTCGAGGCACATGGTCGGTCTGGGTGCCATCCGCCAGAGTTCTTCGATCTGCTCCTCGGTGACGGCGGTTCCCAGAGGGGCCACGGCGGCTGGGAATCCCGCCTGCGCAAGCGCAATCACGTCCATGTAGCCCTCAACAACGATCACTTCGCCGGTATCGTGGGCCGCCTGGCGGGCGCGGGCCATGTTGTACAGCACACGCCCCTTATGAAACATCGTGGTCTCGGGTGAATTCAGGTACTTGGCTTTTGAGTCGCCCAGTGCCCGGCCACCGAACGCAATGACCCGTCCACGACGGTCGGTAATCGGAAAGGTGATCCGGTTAAAGAAATAGTCGCGCAGGCCCTGGGATCCCCGCCTGCCCGCCTCTTCAGGCTCCGGGCGCTTCATCAAACCCGCGTCGACCAACTGATCGTCATCGTAACCACGGGCATTCATGGCCTTGCGCAAGGCACCACGGTTATCAGGCGCCAGTCCCAGACGGAACATCGCAATCGTATCGGGCGTGAGCCCCCGGCGCTCAAGATACGCACGGGCCTCTTCCCCACCCGAACCGAAGAGTTGCTCCTGAAACCAACCGGTTGCCGCATCGAGCACCTCGTAGAGATCGGCCCGCCGCTTCGCCGCCTCCTGATCCATCGGGGTGGAAACCGGCATCTGGAGCCCCGCCTCGCCCGCAAGCTTTTCAGCCGCTTCAGGGAAAGCCAGGCCCTCGGTCCGCATCACGAACCCGATTACATCGCCGTGGGCCCCACAGCCGAAACAGTGGAAGAATCCTTTGTCCTCACTGACGGTAAAGGACGGGGATTTTTCGTTGTGAAACGGACAGAGGCCGGAATGCTCTCGGCCACGCTTTACCAGCTTGACCTTGCGTCCCACAACACCCGCCAGCGAGACGCGGGCGCGAATTTCGTCAAGAAATTCTGTTGAGAGACTCATGGCTTACGAACGCCTTTACGGTTCACCGGCGCCGGGATCGCGGCAGAAAATCACTATAGCAAATGTCAAGACGCCCTGTCAGTGCGCAACGACGTCCGCATCACGGATGCCAAATGGCAGTTGGATCAGGCAAGCAGCTCTTTGACGATGGCGCTTGCCTTGCCAAAATCGAGCTGCCCGGCAAAGCGTTGCTTGAGCTCAGCCATAACCCGACCCATGTCCTTGATACTGGATGCATTGAGTTCAGCGACAACCGCGTCAATCGCAGCGCGCATTTCTTCCTCACCAAGCGATTGCGGCAAAAAGCGTTCGATCACCGCAATTTCGCTTGCCTCGCGCTCGGCAAGTTCTTCGCGACCGCCCTTCGTATACATCTCAATTGAGTCACGCCGCTGCCGGACCATCTTTTGCAGCATCTCGAGGACTTCATCTTCGGTGATGCCGTCGTTGTTGCCTTTGCCGCGCGCCGCAATATCACGATCTTTCAGCGCCGCCAGAATCAGTCGAAGTGTAGACACAGCAAGGGTGTCTTTCGACTTCATGGCGTCTTTTAGGGCATCGTTCAAACGGCTACGCAACATGCGTTTTGCTCCAGCGGATCGGGAAAGGCGCAGAGCCTAGCCGATAGGCTCAGAAAATGCAAAAGATCCTGAATTTTCTAACCATCTGTTTTTATTGACTTTTTATAGTCGCCTTACACTTGACCCGATAAGAGCTTTCCCGTAAACAAAGGCCGCGATTAGTGACGGTCGCGCAAAAGTGCTGACAACCGTCCCTTAACGCCCAGATCATAGTTCCGATCGACCGCAGTTTCATCGTGGATGACGCCTGCGTAAATCTGAAAGACCAGCCGTGATGCCGCAAACACCAATCGAAACGCCTCTGTCTGATCAGACTGAGGCCAGTCATTCTGCGCGCCCGACGCTTCAAGAAGTTACGCCTCGACCGTCGTCCCAGCAACAGCCCGAAGGCGCAACTGCGGCTCTGGTTCTGTCGGACGGGTCTGTTTTCTGGGGAAAAGGCCTCGGCGCCACCGGGACGTCCGTGGGTGAAGTCTGCTTCAACACCTCAATGACCGGCTATCAGGAAATCATTACGGACCCCTCCTACGCCGGACAGATTATCACCTTCACCTTTCCGCACATCGGGAATGTCGGCGCCAATCCGGAAGACATCGAGACTACCACCCCCGCCGCACGCGGTGTGATCATCCGGCTGGATATCACGGCTCCCTCGAACTGGCGCGCCGCACAGAACCTGGATGCCTGGCTGAAGTCGCAGAACCTTATCGGCATTGCGGGTGTCGACACCCGCGCCCTGACACGGCGTATCCGTGACCTCGGCGCGCCGCAAGGCTGTATCGCCCACGATGCCGATGGCAACCTCGCAGTCGACAGTTACCAGTCTGAAGCCGCCAATTGGGCCGGCCTGGAAGGTATGGATCTGGCTGCCGAAGTCACGACACGTCAGACCTACAGCTGGGACCAGACCGGTTGGTCGCTGGCCGACGGCTACGGCACCCTCGCAGAGGCCAAGCATCACGTCGTCGCGGTCGATTTCGGTGCCAAGCGCAACATCCTGCGCTGCCTCGCCTCAGAGGGCTGCCGGGTGACCGTCGTCTCCGCATCTGCGACCGCCGAAGAAATTCTGGGCCACGAGCCTGACGGCATTTTCCTCTCCAACGGTCCCGGCGATCCCGCAGCGACCGGCGAATATGCCGTGCCAACCCTCAAGAGCCTGCTGGAGAAAGACCTACCGGTCTTCGGGATTTGCCTGGGTCATCAGATCCTGGCACTGGCCCTTGGCGCGAAAACACACAAGATGCACCTGGGACACCGTGGCGGAAACCACCCCGTCAAAGACCTGACCACCGGCAAGGTGGAGATCACCAGCCAAAACCATGGCTTCGTCGTCGATGCCCAATCTCTGCCGGACGGGGTCGAGGAGACGCACATCTCTCTCTTCGATAAGACCAATGAAGGCCTGCGGGTTAAAGACCGACCGGTGTTTTCAGTCCAGTACCACCCCGAAGCCAGTCCTGGTCCGCAAGACAGCCACTATCTCTTCAAGCGCTTCGTGGACCTCCTCGACGAACGCGCGAAGAACTCCTGACACTCTGACCGCTGCAACGGAAAGCCGACTGGAACGCCAGCGGAACTTACGAAGATGCCCAAACGCACAGACATCAAATCGATCCTCATCATCGGCGCCGGCCCAATCGTTATCGGTCAGGCCTGCGAGTTTGACTATTCGGGCGCTCAGGCCTGTAAGGCTCTGAAAGAAGAAGGCTATCGGGTTATCCTGGTAAACTCCAATCCGGCGACGATCATGACCGACCCCGGGCTGGCGGATGCGACTTACATCGAGCCGATCACACCGGAGATTGTCGAAAAGATCATCGCGAAGGAAAAGCCTGACGCCCTGCTGCCGACCATGGGCGGACAGACTGCACTCAACACCGGGCTGACACTGGCCAACGAAGGCACACTCGAGCGCTACGGCGTCGAGATGATCGGTGCCAAGGCCGATGTGATTGAAAAAGCCGAAGACCGCCTGTTGTTCCGCGAAGCCATGGAAAAAATCGGCTTGATGAGCCCGCGTTCGCGTGTGGTTAAAACACTCGAGGAAGGCCTGGACGCGCTGGATTTTGTTGGTCTGCCTGCGATTATCCGCCCATCCTTTACACTTGGCGGTACCGGTGGCGGCATCGCCTATAACCGGGGGGAGTTCGAGGAGATCGTGTCGGGCGGTTTGCGCGCATCGCCGACAACCGAAGTGCTGGTCGAGCAATCGGTTCTGGGCTGGAAAGAGTACGAGATGGAGGTCGTGCGCGACTGCGCCGACAACTGCATCATCATCTGCTCGATCGAAAACGTCGATCCCATGGGCATTCATACCGGCGACTCGGTCACCGTCGCCCCGGCCCTGACGCTGACCGACAAGGAATACCAAATCCTCAGAGATGCCTCGCTGGCCTGTCTGCGGGAAATCGGTGTTGATACCGGCGGCTCCAACGTTCAGTTCGGGTTAAATCCCGAGACAGGCGAACTGGTCGTGATCGAGATGAATCCTCGGGTGTCTCGTTCTTCAGCATTAGCCTCCAAGGCGACAGGCTTCCCGATTGCCAAAGTCGCCGCGAAGCTGGCGGTTGGTTACACCCTGGACGAACTCGACAACGACATCACCAAGGTCACACCGGCCTCCTTCGAGCCAAGCATCGATTACGTCGTCACAAAGATCCCGCGTTTCACTTTCGAGAAGTTCCCCGGCGCCGATCCCTATCTGACCACTTCGATGAAGTCGGTCGGAGAAGCCATGGCCATCGGCAGGTCCTTTGCGGAATCTCTCCAGAAAGCGCTGCGTTCCATGGAGACCGGGCTGAACGGCCTGGATGACATCGAAATTCCAGGCGCCATCGGTATGGAAGGCACTGTCGATCACGAAGCCATCCACAGCTTCCTGACCAAGCCCACACCGGACCGTCTGCTCAGCATCGCCCAGGCCTTGCGTCACGGTATGTCGGTTGAACAGGTTTGCGCCGCGACCCGTTTCGACCCTTGGTTCGTCAGGCAGATCGAAGACCTCGTAATCAAAGAATCTGAGTTGAAAACCCACGGTCTGCCGGAAAACCGGCAAGAACTTCTGCGTCTTAAAATGCTGGGCTTTTCGGACGCGCGGCTGGCAGTTTTGACCGGCAAGAGCGAAGCGGCAGTAGCGGCGCGGCGACGCAGTCTTGAGGTCACCCCGGTCTACAAACGCATCGATACCTGCGCCGGCGAGTTTCCCTCTGCAACGCCTTACATGTACTCGGCCTACGAAGGCGACGGCGTGCAGGCACCGGAGTGCGAAGCCGACCCGACGGAACGTGAAAAAATCATGATCCTGGGTGGTGGTCCGAACCGGATTGGTCAGGGCATCGAGTTCGATTACTGCTGTGTTCATGCGGCCTATGCCTTGAGCGACGCGGGCATTGAAACCATCATGGTGAACTGCAACCCGGAAACGGTTTCCACGGACTACGACACCTCGGACCGACTTTACTTCGAGCCCCTGACCGCAGAGGACGTGGTCGAGATCGCACGTGTCGAACAGCGCAAGGGAAAGCTGCGCGGCGTGATTGTGCAGTTCGGCGGTCAGACCCCCCTCAAGCTGGCGCAAGCGCTGGAAGAGGCCGAAATTCCCATCCTGGGCACTTCGCCGGATGCGATCGATCTGGCGGAAGACCGCCAGCGCTTCCAGCAGTTGTTGCAGGGCCTCGAACTTCGTCAGCCAAACAACGGCACGGCCACAAGCCGGGACGAAGCTCACGCGGTTGCCGAGCGGATCGGCTTCCCGATCGTGATCCGGCCCTCCTATGTGCTTGGCGGCCGGGCCATGGAAATCGTTCACGATGCCGCACAGTTGGAACGCTATATCGCGACCGCAGTGAAGGTCTCCGGCGACAACCCGGTACTGATCGACAGTTATCTGCGCGATGCGACCGAGGTAGACGTGGACGCGATCTCAGACGGGACGGATGTCTACATCGCCGGGATCATGGAACATATTGAGGAAGCGGGTATTCACTCCGGCGACTCAGCCTGCGCCCTGCCACCACATACACTGCCTGCGGAAATCGTTGCGGAGATCTGCCGCCAGACCGAACAGCTGGCCCTCGGCCTGAAGGTTGTCGGTTTGATGAACGTGCAGTTTGCAGTCCAGAACGGCGACATCTTTATTCTCGAGGTCAATCCGCGCGCCAGCCGGACCGTGCCCTTCGTTGCCAAAGCCACCGGCATCCCCATCGCAAAGATCGCCGCGCGCGTAATGGCCGGAACCAAATTAGGCGAATTCGATCTCAGCGACAGAAGCGTCGGACAGGTCAAGAACGGTCATGTCGCCGTCAAGGAAGCTGTCTTTCCTTTCGCGCGCTTCCCCGGCGTCGACATCATGCTGGGCCCGGAAATGCGTTCGACCGGCGAAGTCATGGGGCTCGACAGCTCGTTCGACCGTGCGTTCCTCAAGGCGCAAATCGGCTGCGGCGCGCCGTTACCCGAGGACGGCACCATCTTTATCTCCGTGAAAGACGGTGACAAAGAAGCCATGGCGCCTGTCGCAAAAGCCCTGATCGACCTTGGGTACAAGATCATCGCCACCCACGGAACGGCCGCTTACTTCGTCGAACAAGGTCTTGAAGTTCAAGGCGTTAACAAGGTTCGCGAGGGCCGCCCACATATTGTCGACAGCATGCGCTCCGGTGAGGTTCAGTTGGTTTTCAACACGACCGAGGGCGCGAAAGCCATCGCGGACAGCTTCGAACTGCGCCGCGGTGCCCTAAACAGCTCGATTCCCTACTACACAACCGTGGCCGGCGCGGCAGCGGCTGTGCAGGCGATAAATGCGATGAAAGCTGGTCAGCTTGATGTTGCGCCGTTACAGTCTTATTTTAGAAGTTCGTTTTAGCGCGGTGTAATCGTTAGACCCGCGCAGTTTCTTCAAACCTTAAGTTATAAGTTAGGTGGCGGACGTACGCCGATGAGCGAGAGATTCCCAATGAGCGCAGACGGACTGAACCGTCTGGAAGATGAGTTAAGACAGCTGAAAACCGTCGAGCGGCCGGCCATTATCCGTGCCATCGCCGAAGCCCGTGAGCATGGCGATCTCTCCGAGAACGCCGAGTATCACGCCGCACGTGAACGCCAGAGTTTTGTGGAAGGCCGCGTGATGGAGCTGGAAGATAAGATTTCCCGCGCGGAAGTCATTGATGTTTCAAAGCTTTCCGGCGACACGGTCAAGTTCGGCGCCACGGTGACCATCGTCGACGAAGACAGCGAGGAAGAGATCACCTACCAGCTGGTCGGGGATGTCGAAGCGGATGTGAAGCAGGGCCGCCTGGCCATCTCCGCCCCTCTGGCACGGGCCATGATCGGCAAGGAGGTCGGCGATTCCGTTGAGCTCAGTACGCCGTCGACCGAAAAGAGCTACGAGATCCTCACCATCAAATACGTCTGACGACCGGGCCATCGCCCGCCTTCCTTCGCGATGTCGGGTTGGCGTTTTTATACCCCGGTATTAAAACGTTATGACATACTTTTGCCACAGCCGCCTTTCCACAGGATGAGCGGCTGTGGTTTTTTGCGTTCCAGGCAGTGTTGGAGGATATCCGGGCAGCCTCACCAGGCAGTTACATGAGACTGTGGTTTGGAAACCCAGGTGCGGCTCAACGTAATATTATCGAGTGACCCCGAGGTCTGTGCTTCTGGTGGAGCCCTATTCCTCGACCGGCTCAAGACCGGATTCGAGATCGATCGGCACGCCCGGACGCCATTTGGAAGTCCGGATGACCTGAATCGTCTGAACCGTCACCACATGCGGCAAGGCGGTCAGCTTGGTGGTGAGCTCGTTTTCGTGGGCGGTGTTGCGGGCGACCAGTTTCAGGACGAAATCATGCGGCCCGCGCGCCATGTTGCACTCGCGCACCTCGCGCCAGTCCGCCAGGGTTGCTTCGAATGCCGAGAGCACCGTCTCCGATTGGGCGTTGAGCCCGACCAGGGCGAAGAAACTGACCTCGAAGCCCAGTTCCTCGGCGTCCAGCTCGGCGTGATAACCGCGGATGTAACCGGCTTCTTCCAGCGCCCGGACCCGGCGCAGGCAAGGCGGCGCGGAAATCCCGGCACGGCGCGCCAGCTCCACATTGGTGATGCGCCCGTCTTCCTGCAGGTCCTGTAGAATTTGGAGATCAATCCGGTCGAGTTTTACCCGGCGCATACGCCATCCCTTGGAAAACATTTCAGCTTATTCGCTCGCAGATTCGCGCAACAATATTACCCAGACCGGTCTTGGACGCAAGTCCGCAAACAGCCTGGGGCATGTCTCGTTTAATTGGTTTCTTTGGCCTCTCCGAACGCGCTCTGCTTTGCAAACGCTGCCTCGGATAGGCCTGCCAATGCATTTGGTCGACTGAACGTGACACGCGCTAAAATTCTCCTTTTGGCCTCGTCATTCGGCTCGTATGCATGCGCTGTTTTCCTCTTGTACCAAGGCTCAACGCAATACTTGCTCTGCCTCCAGCAAGCGGCGATAGTCGCGCGCGGCCTGCCCATCCTGAAAGATGAGTGGCGCGCAGGGATTAAGTGAAGATCGATGACGGACAGACCAGAAAAAACCGCCGGCGCGCCCGTTTGCTGGGCCATGAGCGAAGGTCACGCGGGCATGGAGACCCAGGCCGTCGCCCTGGCACGGGCGCTTGGTCTGGAGCCGCTGGTCAAGCGAATCAAGGTCCGCAAGCCCTGGCACTGGATCCCACCGCTCTTCCTGCCCGCCCCCCTCGCCCATGTCGGCCCGGAAGGCGACGCACTCACGCCGCCCTGGCCCGACGTCATCATCACCTGCGGCCGTCAGGTGGTCGCACCGGCCACCGAGATCCGGCGCCGTTCAGCAAAGCCTGCGCAGGCACCAGCCGCCGGAAGGACCTTCACCATCCACATCCAGGATCCCAAGGTGCCCTTCGACCGCTTCGACGTCATCGTTGCGCCGGAGCACGACCGGATCTCGGGCCCCAACGTCATCACCGGGCGCGGCGGGATCAACAGCATCACACCGGAACGCCTGGCACAGGCGCGCGAGGAATTCGCCCCCCGCTACGCCCACCTGCCCCGCCCCCTGATCGGCGTGATCATCGGTGGCACCAACCGGGTGTATAAAATGGACGGACCGGTGGTCAAGCGCCTGACCGCGCAACTGGCCGCACTCGCCCGCGACAAGGGCGCGGGCCTCGCGGTCACGACCTCCCGGCGGACCGGCGCCGAGAACGAGGCGACCCTGCGCGCTGGGCTCGCGGATACAACGGCAGACATCTGGGACGGCACGGGGGCCAACCCCTACTTCGGCATCCTGGCCCTGGCCGATGGTCTGCTGGTTACCGGCGATTCCGTCAACATGGTGTCCGAAGCCGCAACCACCGGCAAACCGGTTCAGGTCATCGAGCTGGAAGGCGGTTCGGCCAAGTTCCGGCGTTTTCATGACTCCCTGCGCAAGGACGGTATCACCCGCGCCTTCACGGGTGAGCTTGAAACCTGGAGTTATCCGGCCCTGAACGAGACCGCCCGCATCGCGGAAGAGATCCGCGCGCGAATGCCTGAGGATTTGCAGGCGCGGCTTCAGGCCTGATCGGAAGAAGGCAAAGTAAAGCCATTGTACGCAATCAAATATGAACCGGCACGATGACGTTTGGTATCACCGGGCGACGATGGTCACGTCCTGACCCGGGACTTGAGCCATCAGCTGTTCAAGTTTCGTAATTGAGGAGACTGCAGTCTCTTTTCCTGCCTAAAACCAACAAAGCGTCAGGACTTGCGAGACTGGGGTAACTCATAAAGCTAAATGACGACCCAACGCATAATTCAGGACCTGCCTAGGCCAAAGGGTCGATCTACCGCCTTGCCGGACAGGGGTTGGCTTCGCTAGTCTGCATCACAATACCAAAAAGTTGAGCTTACTGAGGTGTATTTCACTTTTTGACAGTAGAGCTCGGAACAACGGCGGCAAATCATTTATGGACCTGGACACTCTCAAGGCACTTCAGACCGCGCTGGAGGTCTCGCCGGACAATACCGCATTGCGTCTGACCGTGGCGCGCTCCGCAGCGGCGCTGAAAGACGCTGGATTGGTGCTCGAAATCCTTCAGCCCCTGACCGCTGATATGATCGAAAAAGAGCAAGACAGACTCTTTATCGCCGGTTTCTTGGCCGACGAAGGAACCCCGGAGGTTGCGCTCGACTGGCTCAAGAGTACAGAAAGCCCAGAAGCGGAACTGCTGCTTGCTCGCATTTTACTGTCATTGGAACGCCAAGAAGAAGCCCGCGACGCCTACGCACGCGCCATTGCTGGAAATGCCGCACTTCAGGACCGTGCCTTCGAAGAAACCATAGAGCGCAAAGTCGTGCGTTTTCCTGGTGCCGGCCGCACCACTGCGGCGGTCGCCGTGCCGCCCGGCCATAACGAAGATCCGGATAGCGACGAGGATGCGCTCTCGGCAGAGATCGTCATGCTGGTCGCACCGCAGGAAGAGCGCATAACCTTCAACGATGTGGGCGGTCTGGATGACGTCAAGAAACTGATCCACCGGAAGATCATTTCACCCTTCGAAAAGCCGTCACTCTTTGCCAAGTTCAAGAAAAAGGCCGGCGGTGGAATTCTGCTATACGGTCCGCCGGGTGTCGGGAAGACTCTCCTCGCCCGCGCAACCGCCGGCGAATGCAATGCGGCTTTCTTCAACGTGGAAATCTCTGACGTACTGGACATGTGGCAAGGTGAATCCGAGCGCAAGCTTCATGCGCTCTTCGAGGCCGCCCGCCAGCGCAAACCTTCAGTCATCTTCTTCGACGAGATTGAGGCCCTGGGTGCACGGCGACGTACTCAGAGCGACAGCGGCAGCAGCCATCTGGTCAGCCAGTTTCTCTCAGAGATGGACGGATTTGCGCAAGACAATGATGGTGTCCTCATCATTGGTGCCAGCAACGTTCCCTGGTCCATCGACTCGGCCTTCCGCCGGCCGGGACGCTTCGACCGGGTAATCTTCGTACCGCCGCCCGACCGGACGGCGCGCGCGGCAATCCTCGAAGCCATGCTCCAGGAACGACCCCAAGCCGAGGCGATAAACACCGCAAAACTGGCAGAGCAGAGCTCGGGCTTTTCGGGTGCGGATCTGAAGAACCTGGTGGAAACCGCCGTCGATATCGCGATCGAAGAAAGCATCGATGCGGAAGCCATCACCGGCCTGACCAACAAGATGCTGCGCGAAGCCCTCAAGGATGTCCGGCCAACAACCCTCGAATGGTTGACTACGGCGCGCAACTACGCGCGCTACTCGAACGAAAGCGGCCAATACAACGATGTTCTCGACTTCCTGGGAAAGCACGGCCGATGAGCAGCAGCGACGTTCTCTACCGCATCGCCGACGAACCCAGGATCAACACACTTAACCGCCTGACGATCAATCCTTTCTTCGTGATACTGGCGGCAATGCTTATCGACTTTAAGCTGGGCGTTGTCTGGCTGGTTTTTAACGCCTACGCCATGGGCAGCCCCTATGCCAAACGGGATCTCGTCATTGTTCTGGCGACGACCGTGGCGATTGTCGGCACGTCCTTTATCTCGATCGTGGTTCTGGGGCGCGAGCAGTTTCAGGCCGATACACTGGGACCCTACTTTCGGCTCGCGTTCAAGACAGGCTGGATCGCCGTTTGCTACTACCTCTATCTATCGCAGATGAAAGTCTATCCTCTGTTCCAGTACTACCGCCAGCGCAACACTGAACTGAAGATCGGAAACTAGGCGGATGGCCGACTCAAGCAACGACGACCTGCTGCTGGACGCCCAGCGTTTTGTGGAGATGAGGCAGTTGGACCATGCGGTCGACCTGCTCTGCCGTCTTCTCGGCCGCGATCCAAATCGCGCCGACGCCCATGCCGTTCTGGCCATAGTTCTGGTCAACCAGGGACGCTTGCACGCCGCCCGGCAGGAAGCATCTATCGCCCTGTCGCTGGAGCCGAACACAGCCTTCTGCCACTACGCCGCATCTGTCGTTGCCATGCTTCAGCTGCGCTACCGGGAAGCCTACGAATTCATTGACCGGGCGCTGGCCATCGAACCGGGTGATCCGGACTACATTGCCGGACGCGGGCGCCTCTTCATCCTGGAGGAACGTTGGCGTGACGCTGGCGAGACCTTTCTGGAAGCCCTGGCCATCGAGCCCGACCATCTCGACGCCATGGTGGGTTTAGCGGAAGCTTATCGTAACAGCGGTTTCATCGAGGACGCCGAACGCACGTTGCAGGAAGCGCTGTCCATCGCGCCCGAAAACACGGACGCTCTGACACAAATGGGGTGGCTTCATCTGGGGCGCGGTGACTTGGAGGATGCCCGTGAACATGCGCTCTGGGTACTTGCACAGGACGCCGACGACACAGGCGCTCTCTCCCTGCTGACGGCAGTGAAGGCCCGTGAGAGCTGGTTCCTTTCTCTCTGGTGGCGCTTCAATTCCTGGCTGACTCACAAGAGCGAAGGCATGCGAATCGGCATTCTGGTCGGCCTCTATCTCGCGGTTCAGATTGCCAACACGGTCCTGCGTCAGAATGGTATGACCGACGCCGCCGGCCTTCTGATTTACCTTTGGATCGGCTTTTGCCTCTACACCTGGGTCGGTCCGGCCATCTTCCAAAAACGCTTAGAGAAGGAACTCGAGAAGGTCCGCCTGCAACCAGGTTTCTAACCGGACTCAAGTTCTGCCTTGTGACCAGGGAGCGGTCTTTTTGCAGGTAACCCTTACAAGTAAACTCGCTGACCGCCGCGTTGCTTACAGATAAAACTTCCGAAGCAAGACCCGACCTTCAACATTCGCGGTCAGCCAGCCTGCAAAACAGACATCAACCCCAGTCACACCGAAATTTCACCTCAGTAAGAACGGACGCCCGGGAAGTTGCAACCGCTGCGATTGTAGACATCTTTGACATCGCCAACAGAATTCATGTTGATCGCGAGATGACCATCGCAGTTATGAAAGCTGATCGTGGCGTTATAGCCGGTAATAATGCTGGTCGCCTGGCCTGTGCGCCGGCGTGGAAAGATGGAGATCTTTTTTACGTCGGTCTCACTGACGCCTATCTCGCTGAGTTGCCGCTCGACTTCCGGGCGTACATTCTCTACATGGGCCGCCAAAGTCGGAAGGGCTGTTGCGGCGATGAGAGCTGCGGAAAGAACCGCGCGAGGGATGATCTTGTTCATGGGGTTTCTCCAGTTTGATTGTCTGTTCCTCAGCAACTGGGAAGCCGTTTCTCATTCTGCGCGTCACGGTTTTGTGAGACATTGAGTTGCCGCAAACCAGTGGATCGAAAAATCCAGGCATTCTCTGGCTTCGCAGCAGGAAAATAATTTTTTCCATAAATAACAAAGGATTAGTGGACTTTCAACAAAGCGGGTTCCGTCAAGAAACTGTGACGTATTGTGATGACGAAGGGGCTTTTACGATGAAACGCGCGGCTCCATCTCAAGAGGTCGAGTGAGGAGAGATACACCCGTCACATCAATGGGTTCTTGCCATCCTGTACATCTTGTCGCGCACTTCCTGCAGCATACGATCAAATGGGGGACTTCTGTGTCAGGCGCCGGTGTAGTGCAGTGCAGGGTGTAGGATTGTGCCTTGCGAACACGCGGCGGACGGTTTCCAGTACCCGGTCATTCTCGGGTACGGAGCGCGATACAGAGTTAGCTGTGAGCGGGGTCAGATCTTCGATCCTGCGCAAGATGACGAGACAGTACGCAGTTTTAAATTTGCCCCCAGAACATATGACGTCGGCTTCTAGCCTTTTACTATTAGGTTTCCCGACAGGGTCGAGGCAATCGTCGTAACCCCTGCCGCCCGCGCCCGACGCCCGTCTGCCCGAGGCCTGCTCCCCCAAACAGATAATCATTTCCGACTTTCAGAATAGAAGAGCGATTCATCTCGAATCTCAATGATCGTCAAAGGAGTTATCAAATAATTATTGAACCCATTTTTCCGAGATAACGACATACGCATTGATACCTGGCTGTCATTGATTGCCAGCCCGCGTCTCTAATTGCATCGCCTCGTGAATTTTACGGAGAGCACCATGCGTATACTGTTGAAAGCAGTCGTCTTGTCATTGCTTGTACCGGCGACAATGGCGGGCTCGAATTCTGTCTCGGCCGCAACGAAGCAATGGGGCGCCGTCAAGGATTTTTCACTTGAGGTAAAAAAGCCTTCCAGGTTCGGACATAGCTTGACCTTTGTCTTCAAGAAGCACAGAGGGAAATACGAATTCGATAAGCTTGAAGGCGGTCCGATTGCGATGCGGCTGAAAGGCAAGGGACTGAGGCGCTCCTGGATTGACAGTTACGGAATACATATTGGGCGGGAAGGCCGCGGTACAAAAATCTACGGCGGGGACGGTCATTGGAAAAGCTTTGACAAAAAGGTCTCCTGGAAACCGACCCGGGATCTCCTGAAGAGCTTTGAAGCGAAGGCTCTAAAATACTGCAAAGATAATGGTGATCCGGCTGAAGAAATTGTGGGAACTGTAAATATCCCCTTAACCGCCTGGTTGAAGGCAAGTGGTAAAAACAAGGCCTGGGTAGGAAATAGACCTCACTCTCGTGTCGCGATGTCGAGGGCGCACGCTGCAAAAGTCGTCTGCAAGCCGGAGCCATTTGAGGTCAAGGATTTAAAAGTGAGCGTGAAATACCAAGGAGGGCTTGGGTGTCCTAAGAAAGTAACGCTGACAGCCCAATTTAAAGCCAATAAACCGGGCAAGCACAAGATCGAGTTTTTACTGGCACTTGGAGATGGGACGACACAATGGAATTCCGTAAAGACCTATAGTGCAGGTCAGGGCAGCATGGCCCGCTGGCATAGAAACTACACCTTCAAGAATTCCGTCAATCGCAAATACATGGTGACCGTGAAGGGGTCGCCTATCTCCAGCGAGTGGATCCCGATGAAGGTCATCTGCGGGAGCACGCCCGGAGGCTATCAGGCAGCACCGGGAAGAAACTGAACTCTTCCATCGAAAGTGAGCGGGGTCAGATCTTCGATCCTGTGCAAGATGACGAGACAGTACGCAGTTTTAGATTTGCCCCCAGAACATATGACGTCGGCTTCTAGCCTTTTAGTATTTGGTTTCACCGCAGGGTCGAGGCAGTGGTCGTAGCCCCTAAAGTCCGTTCCTCGATCGCCTTGATCACGGCTTTCTGAAAAGCCTCTTCAAGCGGGTCTTCAATGTGACCGCTGAAGGGCAATGGAAAGAGTGACGAACAGGTGCTTTCCTCCTCTGTTCCAAAGTGCTCGGACGTGACTTCACTGCCGTCAGCGGCAACTTCCGTGACCTTAAAATTCACTGTGAATACGGTGACCCAGGGGTTGCAGAAGCTGGACCTGTCAAGCCTCGTTGCGGCCTTGGTGGTCACGGCAATTTTGGCGTATTGTTCAGCGCCGGGGTTAATCTCGAAGAGGTATTGAGTGGCCTCACGCGTGACAGGCTCCATATCTTCTTTGTGCGAATAATGGGACCGGAACCTCATGACGGTTGATCCCTGTGTCACACGGGCCGTGATGTCGGTAATGAAGTCTCCTGCGCGAGGCGCGGTAACCTCAACGCGCGATACTTTTTTTCGCAAGGGTTTAATCTCTTCGAGTTCGTCGAGACCATCAAGCGACGGCGCGTCAATCTTGTATCGATCAATTCCGGAAAGTCCTTTCGGCACATCGCTATGATCCACGCAGGCGGAGACGAGGGACAGGCAGAGACCAAGAATGGCAAAGCGAAAAACGCTCTCAAATTTTCGCAAAATAAAACGCATGAACTCTTCCCCAAGGATTTTAGATTGTTAACGCCGCAGCGATGTTATCTCCCGCGCGGTCGGAGATTTTTGATCTCTGTCACCGGTTCATTCGTGGCGAGATCTTCGATCCAGAGCTTTGCTTTATCGTCGTCCATCTCGGCCCTGACCCGATAGGCGTGACCAGGCTCGGTTACGAGTTTGAAGCGTTCAATGCCCTTGCAGGGGCAAGCGCTGCCAAAGCCGCCGTTGGCTTCCAGCTCGACAGATATACGGCTATCGCCGGGAGAAATCACGAATGTTTTGCCGAACCCGTCGAAGATGCCATAGTCCATGAGCGTACCATCGACCGAGAGAACCTTGATGTGATGCCAGGTGATCGGGCTTTCCTGCTCAAAGGAACCCTGGATGCTCGTCGCATTCTTAAACTCGCCGCTTTCGGTATTGGTCGGCGCAGAGGCGCAGGCCGAGAGAGCGAGAAGAAACAAACAAGAAAAAAGAACGCGCGCCAACACACCACCTCCTGTGGTTTAAATGCAATAACCTGCCTGGTAAAATCCGCGCTTAGAATGGATATCAAAGCCCAAACTTGGTAGGGGCTCCCATCACGCCGGCGCAACTTCAGGACCACCCGCAAAAAGTGAGCCAAATAGTGCCTTTTCCCCAATGGGCGGTCAAGCGATCGAGAACTCCTATTCCTTGAGCTAACCGTTGTATCGCTTGATTTCACCACTGGCCACGCGCGCCTTGTAGCTGAGCATTTCGCGTCGCACGATTGGGGCCAGGAAGTAAAGGGCGAGAATATTAGGCACACAGATCAGGAAGACCAGTGCGTCCGAGATATCCAGGATCGGGCCAAGCTGCACCATGCATCCCAAAGCGACAAACCCGCAGAAGATGAGCTTGTAGATTGTCTGGCCCATATGCCCCTCGCCAAAGAGATACGTCCAACCCTTCAGCCCGTAATACGACCAGGAGATCATGGTCGAGAAGGCAAAGAGCAGAGCTCCAAAAGCAAGCGGGAGCGGGAACCAGCTGATCTGGCGCTCAAACGCCGCGGATGTCATGGCGACCCCCGTCGCGTCGCCGGCAAAGTTGGGATCGGCAACCTGGCTGGTCCCGATGACCAACGCTGTAATCGTACAGATCACGATGGTGTCGATGAAGGGCTCCAGGAGAGAAACGTAACCTTCTGTGACAGGTTCGGGCGTGCGCACAGCCGCGTGAGCGATGGAGGCTGACCCGATCCCCGCTTCATTGGAGAAAACAGCCCTTTGGAAGCCGATGATCAATGCGCCGATAGCCCCACCCTGGACCCCTGCACCGGTGAATGCGCCTGAGAAGATGTTCCCGATTGCCTCCGGAATCGACGTGAAATTCATCAGGATCACAATGATCGCAAAAAGGCAGTAGAAGATCGCCATGAAGGGTACGATTTTTTCTGTGACCCGGGCGATGGATTTGATGCCGCCGATAATAACCGCAAACACCACTGCCGCCAGGATCAGACCCACAAGCCATCCCAGGCCGTCGAGCCCGCCCCCGGCCACTGTATTCAACTGAACATAAGCCTGGTTGGACTGGAACATGTTGCCGATGCCCAAGGCACCGATGAAGATACCGATGGCATAGAAGGTGCCCATGAACTTGCCAAAGCCGCCCATACCACGCGCTTCAAATCCTTTTCGCATGTAGTACATCGGACCGCCCGAAACCGACCCATCGGGGTTTTCCTGCCGGTATTTCACACCCAGCGTACATTCCACAAACTTGGTGGACATCCCCAGAAAGCCGGCGACGATCAGCCAGAAGGTCGCGCCGGCACCGCCGATTGTGACGGCAACGGCAACACCGCCGATATTACCGATGCCGACGGTTCCAGAGACAGCCGTTGCGAGTGCCTGAAAATGCGACACCTCGCCCGGGCTGTCCGGATCGGCGTAGTCACCGCGCACCAGCTGGATCGCATGTTTAAAGCCGCCAATGTTCACAAACCCCATATAGAATGTGAAAAACACCGCGCCGATCACAAGCCAAAGCACAACGATCGGAAGCTGCGCGCCAAAAATCGATATCTTGAAAAACACGAAACTGCCAACAGCAGCTGCGACCGGCGCCGTCAATTCATTGAACGTGTCGTCAAAGCCCGCGTGGGCCGGAAAGGAAAAAAGAAGAACGGCGATGAGCGCTGCAAGTAGTCTGACCATGATGTATCCCCCACTTTTTCGAGCTCTGATTCGTGCTGAGATGAGATTTTCGGCTGCGCCTCTCAGGGCACAACGACAACGGGCACAGGCGACGTCTGAATGAGGTTACCTGCCACGCTGCCAAAGAGCAGGCTTTTGATCCCGGACTGGCCCCGCCGTCCGATAAAGATGTGCTGCACGTTGTGTTTTTCGGCAAGCTTGATGAGCGTTTCAGCGGGCGGTCCATGGGTCACGACAGTTTCGTGTTCGATACCATCGGCTTTCAGGAGGGCCGCGGCAGGCGCGACCACACCCTCTGTCGCCCGTTCGATTTCCTGTTCGCGCCGCATATGGCGTTCCGCGTTTTCTTCAGGCGTATTGAAGGAATAGGGTGACCACTCGATCACGTAGGTCACGATCAATTTCGCGCCGTCAAGCTTTGCACGTTCACGAGCATATTGGAGAGCCCTGCCGCCTCCCTCACTCCCGTCCACTGCAACTAAGACTGAATTTGACATTTTATGTTCCTTTCCAGCTATGCAATTGACGCTGCGGAACTTCTCAAATTTTGCCGTGCGATTGCTCCACACCCCGGTGCAGTGTTGATCAGTTTTCTATTTCTGGCAAGCAGGTCGGTTTATGGCTTTCACAAGAACACCGCGCTGCGACCAGGAAGTAGCCGAGCTGGCCTCAAGCCGGACTTACCTTTTGAGGCAAGTACCTTGTGGGGTCGTCGAAAGCCATGAAGCCTCGCTCCTAAGTGAGCGGCAGGCTGTTCGGTTTTGCGGAATTGCGCATCTGTACGGTCCCATGTCATTGATGCCACGGTCAGATTGAGATACCGCTGACCACATCAGTGGGGTCTTGCCATCAGTTTCATCTCGTCGCGCACTTCCTGCAGCATTCGATCAAGGGGAGCTAGAGTGTCAGGCGCCGGTGCAGTGCAGAGTTCAGGATGATGCCTTGCGAACACGCGGCGGACGGTTTCCAATACCCGATCATTCTCAGGCACAGGGGGGCGGTACACAGGAGCGAAGGAAAACTCCAGCTCCTCGGCGACCTTCTTGATTCGGTTGGCAATGGAATGTTCTGCCGAAATCGAGTGATTGGTCTCTCCGGCGAAATGCAGCCCGACCGCCATCCCGGTCGCCTCGTTGATCCACAACGAGCCTGAATCCCCTCCTTCACTGAGTTCGTAATCCTGACCCGGCCAGGGCGGACGTGGAACGATGTGGATCTGGTCGTCAAAGGTCTGACTGCTGCCGTCGGCGTAGTTCAGGTTGAACGCAAAAGCCAAGCCGTCAATCTGCCCCTTCGTGACCTGCGTCGTCCTGCCGGATTTCACCACCTGCATGCCGAGCTCGGGATCCTCCATTCCTGCAATCGGCGTGAGGCCCAAAATATCCTGTGCGTAAGGCCGAGCGCCAGTCAAACGCGCCAGGGCGGCATCGGCGTTGCGGTTCAGTCGCCAGCGCTTGAGCTCGGCAACCCTGTCCCGGCGTCTGCCACCGTCATGCGAACTCGGTTGATAGATCGCTTCGCCGACCTGACAGCTTTTGCGCCGGCAGAGCACATGCCAGTTGCTGAGAATGCAGAGTTCGCCGTCCGTCTTGTCCCACACGATCGCGCCGAGAGTCCCGCCACCCCCAATCGCATTGCCGACACTGACACCGCCCACGAGGGGTTCGACACGATCAATCCTGCGCAGCTCCTCCGGCGCGATAACAGGGGCGGAGTGGTCCGAAAGACCATATTCGGCCTCGATCACATCGATATCGAAGTCGCCAAGCTTTTGAGGTTTGCCGCTCTCGGCAAAGGCCTCAGCCTTGTTCGGCAAGGCACTCACGGGGACCTTTCGGCTGACATGCACACGTACCGCCAGTTCGTCCGTCAGTTCGCGGCCTTTCATTTTCAGGCCAACATCGACCCCGGTAACACCGGGGCGCCGCAACCAGGAACGCCGGACTTTTTTCAGTTCGGCAATCGCTGCTTCAAGCTTTTCTTCTGGAATCTTTGCAGACATGACTTTGCTCTCCCAAGCTTGGCCGCGTAGACCTTAATCTGCTTGTGGACCGTACTCGGCTTCCAGGACGTCGACTTCGTAAGGACCGAGGTATTCCGGAAAAACTTCGTTCGGCGGCAAAGCCGCCTTCGGTAGCTTGCGCCGGACATGCACCCGAACCGCCAATCCGTCTGTCGGCTTTCCGGCCTTCCACCTGAAACCAACGTCAACGGCAGTCACACCAGGCCGCTTGAGCCAATTCTGACGAACGCCATCAAGGGCTTTCGCCATCGCGTCCAGGTCTGCCGTAGAAGGGGATCCACTCATGAATAATTTCCAATCGGCTATCAAACCGAAATAATGACACTGTCGAAAAAGCCCGCCGGGCGACACCCTATCATCCAGGAAAAAATATTCCGGACAGCACTTCGGTTTTCAAGACTGCGCCGCAGGAAGGACGTAAGACCGGCAGCCAACATCCTTCCTGCAGAACTCAAGGTTGGAGACCGGATCTCCTAGCAGTTCCCGGCCCGATGCGCGCAGGCTATGTTCAGGATATCGAGGAACTCCTTGTTGAGGATCGAACTCCCCTGGACTTTAGGGCCGACGGCCACGTATCCGTAGGACGTGACGCCAATGAGCCGATTGGGCCAGGGCTGTAAACCACCCACCTGCCCCGCGGCCTTGATGCCAAAGTTCTCAACCCAGCCGCCACCGCTGGATCCGCCCCGCATGTCAGAACCGTAAAGCCGTGTATTCTGACCGCCGGACTTGAAGTCCTCGGAATCGACCTGATGCATGATCTGGCCATTGTCGTGGTTGCCCGGATACCCGATCTTTTTCGTGTGATTGTTCACGAGGGCGTTCGTGCGGTAGCCGTAGTAGCCGACGACTTCACCGATCTTTTTGACCTGCGAACCGAACTTGCGATCCTCGACCTCAATGATGGCGAAGTCCGCCTTGTTCGGGACGTTGCCGTTTGACGAGGCCCAGGATGACGTTGTTATCACCCAGCGCCAGTTCCAGGCCTGATAAGGAGCCTGACCGTTGTGGTAAGCAGGGACGAAAAGGAAGCTTTTGTAAAATCCGCCTCCTCCGCCACTGCCCTGATGCACGCAATGCCCCGCGGTCAGGATCAGACGCGGCCGCAATACGGCGCCGGAGCAGATGAAACTGCCACCATCGGGCTTCTGGAAGAAGAGCTTCCCGGACGCGCGGTAAGGATATGACAGGCGCGCGCTCGAAGGAACCAGACGAGAGCTGCTGAAGGGCGTCTTCAGGGTACCAATGTCTTCCGGCTTCACACCCGCAGGCAAGCTTTCCGGGGAACTGTCACTCACGGGGAAAAGCCGGTCTTCAAGATCGGGTTCGACCTCCGCAGCTTCCATAATGTTGGCGCCGTCATCGAGCTTTGTGCTGGTGGGCAGCTCCTCAGGCTGAGCCGCAGCCTCCTCGATCAACTCGTCTAGGCCGAGCGAGGGCACAGGCAGTTCCTGCAGTTGCGCCCGGCTCAACTCGTCCGGTGTCCAATAGCCACCGGGGTCTCGGGCAACGACGTCTTGAATCTCGTCGTTCTCAATTGAAATGGTGTCCTGTGCGAGGGCCTGAAATCCCAGAAGGCTGCCCCCTAAAATAACCGCCGTCGCCAAGCGACGGGATGGGTTCGGGAAATAAGCATGAATATGACGCAGCGTTACTATCTTCATGTCTCGTTCTCCTTTGGAAGACGTGGACGCCTTCGAGGCCCAACATGACGAGAGCTAACTGAAAAATTCATTTTCGCAGTGAGACGCGCTGCTCACCGCACATCAATCGATAACTATTTTTTCCTAACTTGGGCCTGAAGGATAATATGTAGACATACAATATTGCGATTATTCATAAAAGTCAATAAAAACAGTGCTTATCTGGAAATATTCACACCCAGTCCGTGTTTATAAAGGATTTCACACGCGAAAAGCGAGATGCACCTTTAGTCGTTCCCGGGCTCAAGGATGCTCTTGTCCGAGGGTTCAATTTCGCCGTCGCCCGTACTTCCCGGGCCGCTTTGCGAGGGGGCTGGCTGCGGTGTATCCGGCGTCTCCGGCGATGCCGGCAACTCTGGCGCCGTCGGCACCTCAAGCGGCTTGGCGTTCTTCAAACTTTCGGGCGTCCAATGGCCGCCTTGATCCTTGTCGGAAGTCCTCATCTCAACACCCGGGGGGACAACGGGTCCTTCACGATTGCCAGCAAAGACCCGGTCACCCGTAAGTGTCCCGGTGATGACGAACCCGATGACGAGGCAGCTCACGAAACTCCAAGAAAAATACTTCACCGTTCATCCAGACATGGCTGCTGTGACAGATCGAATTGTCCAGTGTCTGAAATTTATCGCAGGTTTGGTGTAAATTGTCGCGAGCGAAATGTCGGTGTTCATGGCCGATGGGTCCTTCCTCTGATCGCCTAGAAATCTGGCAAAGTGACCAGGGAAGGACTGATAAATCACATCAACCGGTTCTGGTGCTGCTCTTCGAAACCCTTATAGCACTCAAAGAATGCCGTGAGAGAGGTGTCGAAGACCTGGCAGGCTTCAAAGAGGCTGATGGCTTCCAGATGGTGCACGCCGATTTCAACGCGCTGGATCACTTCGGGGCTAAGGCCGAGATGCTCTGCGAGCTTCTCCTGGCTCATGCCGTTGTGGATCCGGTATTGGACCAGACGGCGGGCAACGAATTGGTTCAGGATCTTGTTCTTTTGAGTCGAGTTCATGCCTAACGCTCCCTTGGTGAGAGCTCCTCCTTAGAAAGGTAACGGGTTAAAATCCTGCTACCCGCACTCACCCCCTCGCACCCGCGAGGAAAAGGCCGTTCGGCAGCAGTGGAATCCAAACACTGACGCCACCGGGAAAGAGGCGCTTAGCGCGAGGATTGGCCGGGTGGCGGCTCTCAGCCGCTCCGGAGGCTCTCGCTTTGCCGCGCGGTCGAGATCAGCGTCGTGCGCCGGGCAACCGCGTTAATAATTTCCTGTTGCAGCGAGACACGGCCAATCGGCTTGATCAGATAACCGTCGGCGCCCGCCGAAAGCGCGGTCCTGCGGGTCTGCTGGCTGTCGTCCGTCGTCACCACGACAATCGGGGTCTGGGCGTTCGGCCCCTCACCCTTGCGGATATCCTCAATGAGTTCGATGCCGTTCAACGTCGAAAAGTTGAGATCCGTCAGGACCACGTCGAATTGTCTCTCTTGCAGTAATTGAACCGCATGCTGAGGGTTGTCCGGGCAGGAAACACTCCCGCCAAGACTCTTCAACAACATCGGCAACACCCTGTGATCCAGGGTTTCTTCCTGGATTACGAGGTTCTGCCGCACGGTACGCGATCGCCCGAGCATTTTTAGTCTCCGTACGGCAGATATCTGCCTTATGTGTGGAAGCGCCTTTACCAAGCGAGGCGGTTAAATGTGAAGAACAACGGGAGTTGTAACGCTCGATTTACAGCCCGGAGTTCTGGAATCTGCAGTGGAGAATGGTTGTTGACACGGTCCTTCAAGCCTCTAGCATTCTGAGATATCGGCGGAGGTTTTGGACGTGAATTCTGAGGAAAACCAAGGAGTTTTCGACCCTGAAGAGGTCACGCTCGCGCTCACTCGAATCAGCGCTAGCGGCGTGCTTGGCAGTAAGTCCCGCATTCAAAAGCTGCTGCAGTATCTCGTTAAAATGGAAATTGACGGTCAGGGCGACAGGCTGAAAGCCTTTACCATCGCAACCGAAGTTCTGGGGCGGGGAAACGACTTTGATCCAAGCACGGACAGCATTGTCCGTGTGGAGGTCAACCGGCTCAGACAGGCACTTGAGCACTACTACAACACCCAGGGGGCAGAAGATCCGCTCAGGATCGAGATTCCCAAGGGAACTTACAGGCCCAAGATACTTGCCACCGAACCAGACTTATCGGAGCCGCTTCCGCCCGAGGCGTCAACAGCAGCGCCAACGGCACGCGGATCTCGGCATTGGCGTTGGGGACTGACCTTTGCATCATTTGCCCTCCTCGCCGCGCTTGTCCTTGCCTTAAAGCCGGACTTTATCCCCGGCCTTTCGGATAAGGCTCGCACGCTGGACCGCACCCACCTGCTGGATCAAAACGCAATCACGGTCGCGGTCCTGCCCTTTAGAAACCTGACCGCAAGCCTGCACTCCTCTCAGCTCTCCAGCGGACTGGGAAAGGAATTGCGGAGTTCACTCTCCAAAAACCAGGCACTTTCGCTCATTACAGGTACGCCACTCGGTGAAGGCGCGGATCTGCCTGCGCTTATGCGCAGCGGTCAGATGGCCTATTTCGTAACCGGCAGCGTGCAGGAGTTCTCCGGCGCACTGCGCGTCGCTGTCGAGCTGGTCGACGGGCAAAGCGGCGAAATCGTCTGGGCACGCACGTATCATCAGGAATCCCGACAACTCGAAGCTTTCCGGGACAGCTTCGTCAGCGCTGTTTCAAGCGACCTGAGGCCGCAGTTCTACAGCGCCTCCAAACGCACAATTGCAGCAAAAGACCCGGATGATTTATCGGCCTGGGAGCTTTACCTGATGGCGACCTGGGCGCCCGGCGAAGCGATCAGCACCCTGGAATGGGAAAAAGAACGTGTCGAGCTGGCGTTGCGTTCGGTGGCGTTGCGCCCGGAGTTCGGTCAGGCGCACGCGGTGCTCGCCGACAAGCTGGTTTATCTCGCAGCCGTGGACCCGCCGTCGAACTCCAGCGACATACTTGAGGAGGCACGTCACCATGCCCAAGTCGCCCATGAATTGGCATCAAACGACGCCGACGTCCTCTTCAACCTGGCCATACATCACTGGCATATCGGCAAGATCGAACAGGCGACCCGGAGCATGGCCCGGGTCCTCGAACTCGATCCCAACCATGTTCTGGCGCGCATCCTCGTCAAGACCTTCCCCTATACCTGTGTTGCGCCACCCGACAGCATCCTGCAGGAAGCCATTGCCTATGACGCCGCACTGGCATCGGACAACCCGGTGCGCTGGGTAACACTGACCTGGCTGAGCATGCTGCACCTGAACAGAGGCGAACTGGATCTTGCGCTGGCCGCCGAGCAACGGACACATCAGATTTTCCAGACGCCTGATACAACCCTGCGCATGGCTGCCCTGCTGAGTGGGCTGGATCGGATTGAGGATGCAAAGGACCTGATCGCCGCACAGCGCCGCAACTGGCCCAACATCGATCCCGCACATTTCGCAGAGGTCACCATGCCGCGGCGCTGCCATGAAACAGCAGAGGCCAGCAGGACTCTGCTGCTCTATGAAAAGCTGGCCGGCAATAGCCGTAGCGATTGACCGCCGCCCGGATCGGCCGCCTCTTCCCTCCCGGACATGCCCACAAAAAAATGAGCGCGTGAAAACAACGCTGCCTGCCACGGGCGTTTTTTTCAGGCAGGCGTCTTGAATCTCGCCGGGGACGGGCAAGGTAACTACCCAGAGCAGAAATCAAAGGCAAAAATCAACAGGAGGTTAAGCATGCGGCTCACAGCAAAGGACTTCGATCAGGAGCTTCTGGATCTTTACGACTTCTACGTTCACGGCAAGATCACAAAGCGCGAGTTTTTACAGGGAGCGGGAAAGTTCGCAGTAGGCGGTGCAACGGCGCTGAGCTTGTTGAACCTGCTGTCGCCAAAGTACGCGCTGGCCAAACAGGTGGCCGAGGACGATCCGGAGATCAAGGCGGAATACATCGAGTATGCGTCGCCGAACGGTCATGGCAGCGTAAAGGGCTATCTGGTCAAGCCGGCGGAAGCATCCGGACCGCTGCCGGCTGTGTTGGTGGTGCACGAGAACAGGGGCCTCAACCCCTACATCGAAGACGTTGCGCGACGCACCGCGAAAGCAGGCTTTATCGCGCTCGCGCCCGACGGATTGACCTCGGTCGGCGGCTATCCGGGTAATGATGACGAGGGGCGCACACTGCAGAAAACGGTCGACGGCACGAAGCTGATGAACGATTTCTTCGCTGGCTTTGAGCATCTGATGGCGCGCGATGACAGCAGCGACAAGATCGGTGCGGTCGGCTTCTGCTATGGCGGTGGAGTCTGCAATGCCCTGGCCGTGGCCTATCCCGAACTCTCGGCTTCGGTGCCCTTCTATGGCCGGCACGCGAAGGCCGAGGACGTGCCGCGCATCAAGGCACCTCTCCTGCTGCATTTCGGCGAGCTGGACAAACGGATCAACGAGGGCTGGCCAGCATACGAAGCCGCGCTCAAGGCGAACGACAAAGACTACACAGCCTACGTCTATCCGGCGGCCAATCACGGCTTTCACAACGACACAACACCGCGTTACGACCAGGAAGCGGCGGAGTTGGCCTGGAGCCGGACCATCGATTTCTTCAAGGAGCACCTGGCTTAAGAAGCGCGGGTGCTTGAGGCGGTTCAGGTTCAGGCCTTTTGTAAAGCCGGGACCACCGGATCGCCTGTCACAGTTGTTAACGCCTAAGTTTGAGCGGGGTCAGGTCCCGGTTCTGCGGTTCGTCCCAAACGGATGATACGGAAAACAGGACCTGATCCCAATCATAGCAGAGCAGAACCGGCGCGAACGCTATCGACAACGGCGATCTGTCTGATCGGTGTATCTGCTCTTGTCATGCAAAGAGCCTTACGCGGCTTTCTTCAGAGCTTTCTGAGCTTTTTTCAGCTTGTCGGACTGCTTGGCAACCTTGGCTTTGCGGCTTTTGATTTCTTTTTTCAGGTCTTTGATTTTCGATTTCTTGGACATGAATATGTCTCCTATTTGAGGTTATCAGGGTTCAAAAGCACTTAGTCCGGGCGCTTGTTCTTCTGAAGAAATCCACGGATGAAACTGCGTATCTCCCGCGCAGCGCTCGAATCAAGCTCATCACAGAGTTCAACAAAACGGTTTCTTTCCTCGCCATTGATGCGAATGACCAGTTGGCTGTCCTTCTTGGATTTCTTCTTCGTATTCTCCTTGGCGCCCATCTTGGACCTCACTTCCTGATCTCATATAGTGCATAGCCAACGACTATGCAATGACTATTCAATGTATATACATTTTTACCAAAATTCAGCGACGGCATTAAAGCCTGCACAGCCGTCGCCGTTGCATTTAACTCCCTCAAGCCGCCACCTCTCTGTAACCAGCGGGCTCTGAATTCATCCCCCTCCCAAACCTCACGACACCGGGTGATCGGCGTGCCCATAGAAATCAGCTTTCCCCGGTAAACATTGCCAGATCCTCCTGAGCGGCTTCTTCCAGGGCATCGAACACGACCCGGATACGCGCACTATGGCGCAGGTCCTTGTGACAGACCATCCAAAGCTCGCTCGTGCTTTGGCTCAAGGGTCCGGACAGACGCGTCAGGTTCGGCCACTGCTCGCCCAGGATCATAGGGATGACCGCAATGCCCGCACCATTGGCGGCAAGACTTGCGCTTAAGACCAGGCCGTTCGAATAGGTCTGGATTTGTGAGTCCGGAAAGTCGACGTCCTTGGACTGAAGGATTTTCTCGGCGAATTCAATCTGGCTGTAACCGATAACCCGCGCATTGGAGGTTTCCACGCCCGGTTTCTTCCGTCCGTACTTCGCCCATTTGATATCCGCCAGCTTGCGGCCATACAGCGCATCATCGCTGGGCCGAAAGGGCCGCAGGGCCAGGTCGGCTTCACGGTTGGCGAGGCTGAGTACACTGTTTCCACAGAGGATCTCAAACTCCAGGCTCGGATGCTGCGCGCAGAGTTTCGGAACGTGCCTGGCCAGAAAAAAATGGGAGAGAACCTCAGGGCCGGTAATGGTCACCCTGCCTTGCAGATCGCGATGCTCGCCGTAAACCAGCCGCTCTGCCCGAAAGACCTCCTGCTCCATACGTTCCGCGGTCAGGGCCAGCTCGGTGCCAAGCTCAGTCGCTTCATAAAAGCCGTCATCGCGACGGAACAGCGGCTCGCTACGCCCTTCCTCGATTTTCTCAAGGCGCCGATAAATCGTTGATATGGTTAAATTTAGAGCCTTCGCGGCGGACGCGAGCTTCTTGTGGCGCACGATGGCCAATAAAATTCTGTAGTCGTCCCACTTCATTTTTGAGGCTCAGGTTGAGGTTCGCATTTTTGCGAATATAGACCGCAAAAAAGAATATAGAAATGCATATATGCGATCTGTAGTTTCCCGGCCATGCATACGGGGGCGGATGCAAACGCAGCTAAATTTGAGTGTTGGCAGAGGCTTAGCTGGTGAAGAACCGGTTAACGCCCCGGGTGATTGCATCTTCTCGTCCGACCTTGAGTGACCTGCCTTTGATCACGCCCTGTTTCACCAGTTTCTGGCCTTTGTTGGCTAGGCAGATGGAAATTAATGCATGTAGCAAACATTACAGGAACCAGGAAAATGATCCGCAAAACGAAACTCCGCTTCGCTCTGGCGCTGGCCGCCACGTTCTTAGTCACACCTTCCGCCTGGGCGAGCCTGATCACGAATGGCGACTTTGAAGGCGGCAACCTGAATGGTTGGACTGTCTTCACCACCGAAACCGGAACAACAGGCATTACGCCTGAAGCCGCTTCGTTTGACACAACGGGCAACGGTGCATCACAGGCCGCTCACTTCCGTGTCGGGCAGAGCGAACCGACCTTCACAGAAGAAGGTGGCGGCATCTTCCAGACCTTCAACCTTCTGGCAGACGGCATCGTTGATATCAGTCTGGATATCGCCTCCACCCTGAACCGGGCCACCAGCCGCAATGGCGCCGGGGGTGTCTTCAGCCTGATCCTCGATGGCGTGGTGCTCGACAGTCATGATTTCGGATCGATCGAGGCTATGGATATCGAACGTGCGATGCTGTCCGCCTCTATCGAAGCAACGGCAGGACTCCACGAACTTCGTATCCTGATGACACGCGCGTTCATCCAGGTCGACGGCGCAAACGTGACGCCTGAGCAGTACATCGACAACGTCATTGTTACGGCCGCGAACCAGCCGGAGCCCCCTGTCGTCGCGGTCGCCGAACCCGGTACGCTGGCGCTCATGGGCCTGGGACTCGCAGGACTCGGTTTCGCACGCCGCCGCATGAAGGCCTAACTGCACATCGTTCAGAACGACTGCGCAACTTAAACGGCGGTTCTTCGGAGCCGCCGTTTTTTTTCGCAAACGCGGGATCTTTCCGCCCCACAGGATAGGCCCGCTGCAAAGAAAACACCTTAACAAGCCTGCGGGAGTTGTCAGGGACATTAGATCTCGAAGGAGCCTTTCGCAGCAGCTTACACACGCAAAAAAAATTCATTCTATGTTTTCTTTGGTTGTGCTTTCGATTGCACCACAGCGTGTGCCTGATTACGAATAATAATCACACAAAATACTGTTTAATATACGTTTTTTTGATTATATTTTAACACTTAATTTACTGTGAATAATTCGATTGCGGAAAAAATCACCCTGGTGTACGAATCAATTTATCTACCACTGATTGATGATTGAGAGTGCTGATGTCACAAGTGATTTCCGTCGATTTGGTCACCGCAGCGAAGCTGTCCGACGATGTGCCGCGTGGATATACGGATGAAGGTCTCAACACCGCTTTGCTCCAATATGAGAAGTTCCTGATGCTTGCAGCCAAGAACCGGAGCGAGCGTCTCGTACCCACCAAAGAGATTGATATGATGTGGCATCTGCACATGCTGCACCCCCGAGCCTACTACAACGACTGCATGGACCTGTTCGGCGATATCCTCGATCACAATGGCGGATACGGCCTTCGTCCCGACGAACCAGAGGGGCTTGCCGTCGCTTCGGATGTCACGATGAAACTCTGGGAGCAGGAGTTCGACGAGAGCTATCTGGGCGATACAGTGTCCTGTCGTGCAGGCAAGGTAACCGACGTTGCGTCCTGCATGGCCGATGGCGAAACACTGTCTCCCGTTAAACAGCTCGCATCCTGCGCGTTCGCCTCGTGTCTTTCAGAGGGCCAAGGAAACTTCCCCGGCGTCATTCGCGCGTAGTACCAACAGATCCTATGATCGGGCCAAGGCCGGGCGTCCTCTCGTGGCGTCTGACCTGCGCGGCGAGGCCGGGATACATCCGGCACCGCTGCCGGCAGGGGAGACATGGCTGCCGACATATCGTCTTCCATGCGGCGTTCGCGAGAGTGAAACAGATCTCGCAAGTCCATCTGCATAGCGGCGTTCCTCTCCAGGACACGGAAAGCAGACAAAAAACGGAAACCCAAACCTTTGCCCGACCCACTGTCTCATTACGCGAGAAAACACAACTTATAATTACTTTTTTCTGAAATTATTCCGTAAAACGAGTAGGAGTAACTTATGCGTAGGACCACCTTGCTGGCCGCGACTTCATTACTGTGCCTCGGCGCTGTAAGCGCTCATGCCGAAGTCTTGCTATCGGCGAACAAAGAAGTCACCACAACATCGCCGGAGAACCTTGGAACGATCAGCGCCGTCGTCGATGGCGACACCGGGGACCAATCCACTTTTTCACTCGGGCAAAGCAGTAATAATAAACGGCAGGTCACGATTGATCTTGAGCAACCTTTTTTCCTGTCGCGTCTGGAGATGTTCTCCGGCAGCAACGCAAACACATCGGCAATCAAAAACTACCGTTTCTGGTATTCCCTGGATGGAGCCGACTACAAACCGATCCGCGGGGCAACGCGCCGGAACCTGGATGACGGGGACGTCAGCAAGGCGATCAGGCTTTCGCAGCCCGTGCAGGCTCGCTTCGTCAGGTTCGTCAGCCTGGACGCCGAGGCTTACAGCAAAATACGCGAGATCGAAGTCTACGGAACTCAAAGCGCACCAGCGCCAGAGATCGATCACTTTAATCCGGCAAATGATATAACTGACTCAAGCAGTCCCTACCCCTATCCCTCCGGCAAGGACGAGCTGGACATCCGGGCGCTGACCCGAGCCTTCGAAAATCTGCCGAATGCGCACCCCCGGCTCTACGGCGACAGCGCGCAATACTGGGCCAATGCCCAACACTTTGAAGCGCTGGATAAAAAGCTTAAGGGCAGCACCAACGGCTACGGCACAATCAAGAACTACAAGACAATCTGGGACAAATACACCTACGACAAAACCAGCGCCAACAAACCCTATCCCACGAGCCTGACCAGCATCAGAGAGGCCAAGTTCTATCTGGATGTCGATCTGGAAAATGGGGAGCTTCCCAAAGGAAGTATGGAACGCTCCCTGCGCGTTATGCATCTGATTCGGGTTCTGGATGGCTGCCTTGAATACGACAGCAGCTGCCGGTTTCTGGAGTCTTCGATCCCGGGCGAAATGGATCAGCTCAAGACGAAGTTCATCCAGTTCGAGTTCAAGAACCTTCAGCGGCAGCTCGCGGACAGCAAGCTGGATTGCGCGACCGGCGATGGCCCGGCGGTCTCAAGGCCCAAGGACTTTCACTACGGCGGCAACGGTTGCTACTTCGACCTCGGCGCCATCAATCTCATGCGGCCCTGGACAACATTCGTCGACTACTTCTGGAATGAACAAGACCATTGGGCAACGCCCACCGATAAAGCCGTCGTGATGGATGTCATGCTGGAATACGCCAACATGTATCTGACGCAGGCAGACGACAGCGATCTGGGAACGAACAAACTGAACTGGACCGTCGCCAATCCGAACAACTGGAACGTCATCACTGGTGAAGCCGCGGTGCGCTTTGCCATGCTGGTTTACAACAAGGGAAACGATGAAGAGGCCGGGCAGGAAGTCTACAAAGGCCTGGGAGAACGTATTTTCAAAGAGGTTCTTCGCTATGCCTGGAATCACAGAAGCATCTATCTGGACGAAGGTCAGTACAAAGAAGGCGCGGGGTACATCGCAACCGACTTTATCGCCACAAACCGCTTAAACGACTTTTATATGCGGACCATCGGTGAGCCCATGCACGCCATGAAGTGGGCCGTGATGAAAAAGACGGCGGCCAGTTATCTGGAAGCCGTCTCGACAGACGGACATATCCTGAATTTCGGCGATGTCTGGAAATGGCGCGGACTGTCCAACACCTATCCCTTGAACATGCTCGTTTGGGAAGAGATGACCGGGGTGAAACCCTATGGCTCGACGAAGGTAAGCGATTTCTCGGATGCTGAGGCCTGTCTGGTATCGAAGTTCTTCGCGAACAATTATTATGACTTTGGACTGCGGGTGCCGATGGAGATCAGCCCTGCCCTGGCCCGCGACTGGCATACGATCGCTGCGCGCTGTACCGCCGACACCCCCGACGCCGTCGTAGGTGCCGACTTCATCGGAAGCTCCTACACACTCTATAACCCCTACAAGGAGGCTGTGTTCCGGGTTCTCACCGATCGCCAGACGAAGGCATCCAACGAGAAAAACGCCCTGCCGCACCTGTTGCAATCGAATCAGACACTGATGGGCATGACCTGCGTTGCCAACGCCTTCCCCCACCGGGAGAAAGACTGTTTCGATGTTAAGTGGTCCGTACACGGCAGCCGCTTTATCGACGATGTCGGGTACGGAAATTTCACCAAGGGTTACGAATTCTACCAATTGCGAGGCTCAAAGGGCTTCTTCGCGAAAACACACAAAGACGATCTGCTCCAGTTTTACGTCAAGACCCTCGAAGAGAAGATGAACCTCGATAAGGCCTACATCGCCATTAGCGTGGCGGGTACCGAAAAGCGGTTGGCCATCAAACCCTTCATGGCCGCACAGGCTGACGATAGCGGATGGACGAAGGTCCAGATTCCGCTGAGTGACTTCGAAATCAGCGACGCCATCTGGAAACGCAGCATTCCTGCCGGCAACACGACCACCGGTGTGGGGATTATCGCCATCACCATGGGCAGCGGACTTGCCAACCCGCGCGACGCGGTTCTGGGCATCGACGAGATCACGCTGAGAGGCAAGTCCGGCCAAACCCTGCTGTGGTACGGGGACGGCTACACCGGCTCCCTCCAGGGCGAGGCGCTTGATCACAACGAAGCAAAGATCACCGTGACCGAAGAAAGCGGCAGCGGTAGCGCTGGCGGCGCCATGGGGACAGCGCAATGGCTGAAGATCGGCGCTTATGGCAAGCAAACGGGCCGTGTCGGTCTCTACTATCGGGACGTACCAGCTGACCGCCGGGTCTATAACCAATACGACACCTTCCCGATTGGCGCGAATTCACTAATCGTTCCGGACGCCCGCTATGTCCATCCGATCCGTCCTGCGCCAAAGCGCACGCACATAGGACAGCTTCACGGCAAGGAAGCGACGGCGAGGGCCTTCACAATCAACGGCCTTCAGGGCGTTGCCTTCGATGCCTCCAGGGTTTACGGCAAAATCGATAACGACGAAGCCGAAAATGAAGGCTGGCTGGAGAAAGCCATTCGCTACATGATCGCGTTGCCGAACGGGAACTTCCTGGTTGTCGACGAGTTCGAGACCAAGGCAGATCCGGAAAACCCGGGCCAGAAGCGCAAGTCTCTGATCCAGGAGTTCTGGTATTCCCCGGTTGACGAGGTGCAGACCTGCGTCAGGCCAAACCTGGGCGGTTCAAGCCACCATGTCGATGTCACGATGTCGGGCGAAAATACCGTCGACTTTTCGCCCCGCTGCATGGTCCTTCGGATCACCAGCGAAGCGGAAGCAGCGGGACGCATGACCGCCGCATCGCTTGCCGGGGATGTGTTTCTGAAATTCGGCGCACCATCATTCATGGCTGACGACCGCTATTTCAAGCGCTTCATCACAGGCGATGTCATTGAGCTTCAAACCCGAAAGGGCACGATCGACAAACGGCGTCTGCTTCGCTTCGAGCCATTGGAACCGGTGAGTGCCGACGTGCGGGCTTTCCTGTTCCAGGCTGGACTCAATCACAACGAAACCGCCGCCGACGGAGAGAACAACCAGCTAAAACCGCAGAGCCTGAGCGTCTACGAATGTACCGAAGGCAGTGATACCAGCGTTTGTATCGATGCAACAATCGACGGTGCGAAAACCACCCTCGACCTCAAAGACATCGTCTATCAATAACTAGGATGAGGTCAGTCTGCAGCCCGAAGATCTGCCGATTGATCAAACGATCTAAACTCAGGCCCGCTCCACAAGAGCGGGCCTTTTTTTCTTCCGCGCATTTCCGAAATGCCTTCTATCACACACCGCGTGTTGTTGATTCTGCCCACAACATGAGAAGTCTTGTTCTAGTGTGCAATGGTATGGGCGGGCTGGAATGCATGGGGTGTAGCATGAAAATATTCTTTGATGTTGATGGGGTTCTTATCGACGGCTGGCATGTAGACCCGGACCGTCGGAAACCCTGGGACATCACTCTGGAAAGAGACACCGGCGTCAGTAGGGAGGCACTTCGGCGCGCCCTCTTCATGCCAGGCGAGGGTGATGCAGAGTCTCTCATAAGCGTTTGTGCTAGAGGTGCAGATGACTTGGTGGATGTTCTGACCGGGATCCTTCCGGGTCTCGGTTACACCGGAACTGCCTATTCATTCATGGACTATTGGTTCAGCAGGGACTCCAATATCAATCCGGATGTTCTGAGTTTCGTAGAACGGCTCAAACGTTCAGGTATGTGTGAACTCTATCTTGCAACAAATCAGGAGCACCATCGGGCTTCCTTCCTATGGGATCGTCTGGGCTTCAAGGAGCTGTTCCAGGATATATTTTACAGCGCACGCCTGGGCATTTTAAAAGACCGGACCGAGTTTTACGCAACGATCAACAGGCAACTCAACATTGGCACCGCGGAACGGCCGCTTTTCTTCGATGATAGGGAAAATGTGGTCATGACAGCGCGCGCTGCCGGGTGGGATGCGGAAATCTTTGAAACATCCGAGACGCTCTCAAAGAATGAACGGCTGCGAGAGATCCTGGACACCTAACCAAAAAGACACGTGTTATCGCAGAGCGAAAGACCTACAAGGGTTCCTCTCAACCAAGTTTGCCGACGCATGACAGATCTCCCGTCCTCCCCTCTGCACTCAGTGCCTTTCATCTGCCCGCTTGACGGTCTTCCGCTCGTGCCGGGGGTCGGCAGTCTGGTTTGTTCGAACGGGCATGGTTTTGATGTTTCGGCGCGGGGTTACATCAATCTTCTGCCGGTTCAGTATAAGAAGTCGCGCGATCCGGGGGACAGCAAGTCCATGGTGGCCGCCCGCCGCCGGGTGCTGGATGCGGGGTTGTTCGCCCCCTTGGCCGATACAGTCTGCAAAGTCGTCGGCGAGGCGCTGGCGGCCAGTTCAGAACCGGAACCGCTGCTGGTGGATGCCGGCTGCGGCGAGGGATTTTACACGTCGCGTCTCGCGTCGCATCTGGGAGATAACTCAACAGAGTGTGCAGCCAAGATCATCGGCGTCGATATCTCCAAATGGGCTGTGATGGCCGCCGCGAAACGCAGCCGGGAGATCGCCTGGGTGGTGGCGAGCAACAAGCGCCTACCCTTGCGACAAGGAAGCGTGACGGGGATCACCAGCCTCTTTGGATTCGAGACCTGGGCGGACTGGGCCGCATTGCAAAAGAGCGGACAGTTCGTAACAGTCGTGGATGCCGGGCGGCAGCATCTGCTTGAGCTGCGCGAGATCATCTATCCGACACTTCAGGTGCACGAACCGCCGAGCCATGAGGGCGCGGTGACAAGCGGCTACGAACTTTTGTCAGAAACCTCCTGTCGTTTCGACCAGAGGGTCGAAAAAAGTGAGCTGCTGATGGATCTGCTGGAAATGACACCGCACGGTCGCAAGTCGAGCGCCGAAGCCCGCGACAGAGTGCAGGCGCTGACAGAGCTTTCACTCTCTTTCGATGCAGCGATCCGAACATTCCGCCGTCAGTAATTCCTGACCAGGCGCAGACCTTCCTTTATCTCTGCAAAGGTCCTGCTCTAACCGCAAGGCATTCCAAGCAGGCAATGATACGTTCCTCACGACGATCTGCCCGCAGGTTGGTTCCATATCCATACAGCTTTAAGAGAACTGGCAAGCGCGACTGCAGTGCGCTCGCCGGAATTAACTCCTGTACAGATCTGACGCATCTGTCGAGCTATCGGGAAACAGCGATCGCAGCCTGATAAAATCTCGATAGTGCATTCTCCTGAAAGTTGCTCTATGAGAGTTATCACGTCAAAGTATCGTAACAATTCTGTCAAAAGAATCTCTTCGGTGTGGGCAGGTAAGCACACGGATAGGATCAAAATCAGGAGCTAATGTATGCTGTTTCAGAAGTTGATGCAGAAGGTGATTCTGGAGGGCGACCTGCGCCTGATCGATTCGCGGGGCCGGACGTACGATTGCGGCGACGGCAGCGGGGAACGCGTGACCCTGCGTCTGCACAACAGAAGTCTCGAATACAGACTGGTTCTGAATCCTCCGCTTTATCTCGCCGAAGCCTACATGGACGGCACCATCACTATTGAAGACGGCAGCCTGCGGATCTTCCTGGAGATGCTGGCACGCAACTATCATGTTCTGGAAAAGAACAAGTTGGTCATGTTCGGCTTCAAGCTCGCCCGTCATACACGCAAGCTGAAGCAATACAATCCGGTCGGCAAAGCACAGCAGAATGTTGCGCATCACTATGATCTCTCTGGTGAACTTTACGACCTTTTTCTGGATACTGACCGGCAATACTCCTGTGCTTATTTTCGGAACGGCGACGAAACCCTCGAGCAGGCCCAGACGGACAAGAAGCTTCACCTTGCGGCCAAGCTTCACCTGAACCGGCCTGGACTGAAGCTGCTCGACATCGGCTCAGGCTGGGGTGGGCTCGGCCTCTATATGGCAGAGGAAGGCGGCTGCGACGTCACCGGCGTCACCCTTAGCCGTGAACAGCACAAGGTCAGCAGCGAGCGCGTAAAAAAGGCCGGACTTGAAGACAGCGTCAGGTTTCATCTGCGCGACTACCGCGAGGACAACAACCGCTATGATCGCATCGTCTCGGTCGGCATGTTCGAGCATGTCGGCAAACAGAATTACCGCGAGTTCTTCGAGAAGGTCAGCGATATGCTGGAGGACGATGGCGTCTTCGTCCTGCACTCGGTCGGCCGCATCAACGACCCGGGACCGACGAACCCCTTTATCCGCAAATACATCTTCCCCGGCGCCGACGTGCCGACCCTGGGCGAAGTGCTGCCGGTAATCGAAGACGTCATGCTCGAGGTCACCGATATCGAGGTCCTGCGCCTGCATTACGCCGAGACCCTGCGCAACTGGGAAGAACGCTTCCAGGCCAACCGGGATAAGATCGCCGAGCTCTACGACGAGCGCTTCTGCCGCCTTTGGGAGGCCTACCTGCTGGGTTGCGAAATGGGCTTCCGCCATCAGGGCCTGGTGGTCTTCCAGATCCAGATCACCAAGAACCCGACCGCGGTGCCACAAACTCGCGACTACATTTACGAATGGGAACATGGTATCAAGAAGGAAGCCATCAAAGCGGCGGAGTGAGGAACACCTATGCGCTGGATTTTTCTGTCTGCCACCCACCTGGCCGTGCTCGCAGTGGGCTTTGCGCTTGGGGTCTACCTGCTACCGGTGATCACTGCGCCTGCCAGTCTGGATAGAGAGATGCTGGCGACCACCGCCGAGAGTGCGCTCTTTAAAACCAGCTTTACCCGCGAGCTCGCGGGGAGCGACTTCCTCCATTGGGGCGAAGGTGATGTGAGCGTCTCGGCGCAGAGCATCGTGCATCAAGGCAATTTGGCGCCGGGGCCCGACTACAAGGTTTATCTTGTGAAAGATTTCGTCGAGGACGAAGCGCAGTTTCTCGCGGTCAAGGAAGCCTCACAGGTCATCGGAGATGTGAAAACCTTCGATGGCTTCCTCCTTGATGTCCCTGCCGGTGTCGACGTCAACGCCTACACGACCGTCCTTGTCTGGTGCGAAAGCTTCGGTGAGTTCATCACCGCCGCGAAGTATCGGTAAGCCAGAGCTTGAACGCGGCCCCGGTCCCTCCTGGACAACAGCCAGGATATGGTCCGCACACAGTTGCCTCACCGACACGACACCGGTGCGAACAAAGCCCAGCGCCGTTCTCAGGTCACCTTTGTGCCGCATTTTCACCTTCATTGCGGCGCTAGAATCCTTCCGGGGTTCACGGCGGAAATCATAAAAATGCAGAGTTACATCACGCGCCGGCGCGATGCTTTGATTGGGCGTAGGAAAACGGGCCGGCTCTCGATCATTGTGGCCGCGACCCTCCTCGGGAACCTCTCCCTGGCGGCGGATGCCAAAGCCCAGGCGGAAACATGGGGCACGGGTTACGATGTGCTTCTGGAGCGGCCCGGTGTCACGGTCTCCACGGAAACCAGGGACGATGGAACCGAGGAGCGCCGCTTTGGACTTCCTGGCGGGGTCGAAATCATCGAAGAGCGAGAGGACAGCGAGGTCTCATCCTTCCGCGTGGATAACAGCGGGCACGGCGCGGTGCTGTGTTCGTGGGGGGTCACTATTGCTTTGGCCGCCTGGGTTGAGACCTGTCCCGCCCTTCACTCCCAGACCAATCGGACGCGCTATCGAGATGCCGTGCCCAGGATCAACCGCTTCATCCGCAACAATATGTTCGAGCCGGTGACCCTGGAACAGGTCGAAGCAGCAGCTGCGGAAAGACGCAAAACCGCCATGGAGCTCTATGAATCTGAGTCCGACCCTGCAAACTTTTGCACGAAAAGCGAATACGCCAAATTCATCGAGGCTTATGGAGAACTCTCCGACCAGGAGTTTCAGGCATCTGTCGATAAACTGCTTTCGGTGCCACGGCTACCCGTCATGGGTCCCTGTTTTTGAAGAGCTGTCGCATTAACGAACAGCTCTTAATAAGGATCACCCCATGACAAAACTTACCGGCCTGCAGCTCGCCGGCTCCATGATGGCCGCCGTCGTGGTCGCGTTCCTGAGCAGCACAGCGAGCCAGGCGCAGCGCGAGCCCTGGGGTAATCCCTATGATGCCCTGCTGGAGCGGCCCGGCATCGAAATCGAGAACGGCACGCGGGAGGACGGAACTCTGTGGCGCGGTTTTAAAACACCCGCAGGCATCGAGATCTCACAAACCAAACGCGGGGACCTCGTCTCGACATTCAGTATAGATCACAGCAGCCACGGCGCCGTGCTCTGCCTGTGGGATATCGTGGTCCTTACCAAGCTCCTGTCCGAAATCTGCCCTGAATTGAGCAGTCCGAAAGCGGAGGCCAGACTGCAGACCGCGCTTGACCGGATTCACCGCTTTATTCTTCAAAACGCGGTCGAACCCGTCACCATCGAAGACCTGGAAACGAGCATCCAACGACGCCGAGAATCAGAGCAAAAAGAACTGACAGCCATTGAGGATAAAGCCGCGGCCTGCCGTAAAAGTGACTTCGCGGATTTGGTTACCGCCTTTGCCACGGCACCGGATGAGCAGCTTGAAAAGAACCTCGAGGAAGATCTTTCCCTGCCGCGCATACCGGTCAAGAACCCCTGTTTGTAGGAGGCTGTGTCAAAGTCTTCCGAAATCCGGACTGATAAAGCGTTTCCCCCGCGCATAAAAGCCTCCGCCGGCGCTCATAGCGCCCCCGACACCGTGCCGAATGCCTTGCCTGAGGCGCGCACGACGCCGCCGATCTCAGTCAGTTGGTCCTGCAGGGGGTTGGTCTTGCGCCAGACCATGCCGATTGTGCGCGAGGGACGCGGGTCCGAGAAACGGGCGACGGAGATCGCGGCGGAACGGGTTTCGAGCGGCAGGGCCATTTCCGGGATGAGCGTGACGCCGAGGCCCGCGCCGACCATCTGCACGAGGGTCGAGAGCGAAGAGCCTTCCATGAGGTTCTGGGGTTCCGCTTCGGTTGCCTCACAGAAAGACAAAGCCTGATCGCGGAAGCAATGCCCTTCTTCGAGCAGCAGCAGGCGCATTTCCAGGAGCTGTCTGGGGCTCGGCACCGGCTTGTCCACGTCAGCCTCCGGGCGCACCAGAACAAAGTCTTCCTCAAAGAGCGCGAATTCGCGCAACGCAGGTTCTGAGATCGGCAAGGCGACAATCGCCATGTCGAGACGTGATTCCAGCAGATCCTCGATCACAGCCTCGGTCATGGCCTCACGCAAACGCAGATCGAGCGCAGGAAAACGGCTCATGATCAGTTTGATCATCTCCGGCAAGAGGTAAGGCGCGACCGTCGGGATCACACCCACCCTTAGCCGGCCCGCGAGCGGCCCCTGGGCCGCACGCGCAAGATCCTGAAGCTCATCCACGGCACGGAGGATCTCGCTCGCGCGGCGCGCAAAGTCCTCCCCAAGCGGGGTCAGGTAGATATGCCGCACGGCGCGTTCCACCAGAGGTGCGCCGAGCATTTTCTCTAACTCTTTGATCTGTATAGAGAGTGCGGGCTGCGTTATCGCGCAGGCTTCTGCCGCGCGACCGAAATGCCCGACACGCGCAAGGGCATCAAAGTAGCGCAGGTGCTTCATCGTGAGTCCAATCATAAGTTTTTTTTATCACACCGGTAAAATCTTTCAACTTCTCTAAATGCCTTTTAATGATTAGAATTATTCTAAGACTAAAGAACGAACACGCGCTGCGGATCGCAGCGGCGAGGAAATTTAACGACCAGCCCCTTGATTTCTTTGATCTCGGCGAAGGCCCTAAAAAGGAGAGTACTATGGACGGAAGTGGTGGGAATGCCGGCAAATGCCCGGTAATGCATGGTGGCAATACTTCGATGAGCAAACCGGTTACGAAGTGGTGGCCGAACACGCTGAACCTTGAAATCCTTCATCAGCATGGAGCCCGGACAAATCCGATGGATCCGGACTTTGACTACCGTGCCGAGGTCAAGAAACTGGACTACGACGCCGTGAAGGCCGACCTGCATGCCCTGATGACCGACAGTCAGGACTGGTGGCCTGCCGACTGGGGTCACTACGGCGGACTGATGGTTCGTATGGCCTGGCACGCTGCCGGCACCTACCGGGTGCAGGACGGCCGTGGCGGCGGCGGTACCGGCAATCAGCGTTTCGCACCCCTGAACTCCTGGCCGGACAACGCGAGCCTCGACAAGGCCCGTCGACTGCTCTGGCCGATGAAGAAAAAGTACGGCAACCGGCTGTCCTGGGCGGACCTGATCATCCTGGCCGGCAACATTGCGTATGAATCCATGGGCTTCAAAACCTTTGGCTACGGCTTTGGCCGCGAGGACATCTGGGCTCCTGAAACCGATATCTACTGGGGTTCGGAGAAAGAGTGGCTGGCGCCGAGTGACGAGCGTTACGGCGATCTCTCTGACGCCTCGACCATGGAGAACCCTCTGTCCGCTGTCCAGATGGGCCTGATCTATGTGAACCCGGAAGGCGTGAACGGCCAGCCGGATCCGGCGAAGACCGCACTGCATGTGCGTGAAACCTTTGCCCGTATGGCCATGAACGACGAAGAAACCGCGGCCCTGACCTGTGGCGGCCACACCATCGGTAAGGCACACGGCAACGGCGACGCCGGTGCATTGGGTGCCGAGCCCGAAGGTGCAGGCATCGAATCACAAGGCATGGGCTGGGATAACCCCAACCAGAACGGCAAGGCCAGCGACGCAGTAACCTCTGGCTTCGAGGGTGCCTGGACCTCGAATCCGACGACCTTCGACATGGGTTACTTCGACCTGCTCTTTGGATACGAGTGGGAAATTCGGAAGTCCCCAGCGGGCGCCCAGCAGTGGGAACCGGTCGACATCAAGGACGAAGACAAGCCGGTCGACGCCAGCGATCCCTCGATCCGTCAGAACCCGATCATGACCGACGCTGACATGGCGATGAAGGTCGACCCGATCTACAACGCGATCTGTCAGAAGTTCATGGCCGATCCCGAGTACTTCAAGGACACCTTCGCACGGGCGTGGTTCAAGCTGACCCACCGTGACATGGGACCGAAGGTCCGCTACATCGGCCCCGATGTACCGGCTGAGGACCTGATCTGGCAGGACCCGATTCCTGCCGGAAACAGCAGCTACGATGTCGCCGCCGTAAAGGCGAAGATCTCGGAAAGCGGCCTTTCCGCTGCCGAGCTGGTCGCAACGGCATGGGACAGCGCCCGGACCTTCCGCGGTTCCGACAAGCGTGGCGGCGCCAATGGCGCACGTATCCGCCTCGCCCCTCAGAAGGACTGGGAAGGCAACGAACCTGAGCGTCTGGCCAAGGTTCTGGGCATTCTCGAGCCCATTGCCGCAGAGACCGGCGCGTCCGTCGCGGATGTGATCGTGCTCGCAGGTAACGTCGGGCTGGAGCAGGCGATCAAAAACGCCGGCCTCAACATCGAGGTTCCCTTCGCAGCAGGCCGCGGCGATGCGACCGAAGCGCAAACCGATGTGGACTCCTTCAGCGTGCTCGAGCCACTCGCAGATGGCTTCCGCAGCTGGCAGAAGACCGAGTATGTCGTCTCCGCCGAAGAGATGCTGCTGGACCGCGCTCAGCTCATGGGCCTCACGGCGCAGGAGATGACGATTCTGGTCGGCGGTCTGCGGACGCTCGGAACCAACCACGGTGGCTCCAAGCACGGCGTCTTCACGGATCGCGAAGGCACGTTGAGCAACGACTTCTTCGTCAATCTGACCGACATGGCCAATAGCTGGCGTCCGGCCGACGGGGGCACTTACGAACTCCGCGACCGGAAGTCCGGCGATGTCAAGTGGACGGCAACCCGTGCGGATCTCGTCTTCGGTTCCAACTCGATCCTGCGTTCCTATGCGGAAGTCTACGCCCAGGACGATAACCAGGAGAAGTTCGTACGCGATTTCGTCGCCGCCTGGACCAAGGTTATGAACGCCGACAGGTTCGACCTGGCGGCCTAACCACAGCGGTCCGGGCGGAAACCAACGCCCGGACCCTCCGCTTCAAGAGAGAAGCTTGAGAATTCGCCCGCACGCTCGTCCATCTGGACCACGTGCGGGCGATTTTTTTGACCGTTTCGAGAATCTGTCCGGCAGATCAATTGCCACGCGGCAAACGATATTGTTAGCATGCCTCTCAAAATCGAACCTTCTCCCGCCTCCTGTAACAGACCCATGACTTTGAGAGAGGAAAGCCGACGTCGATGGAAAGTATTGCGTCAACGTTCGAGGTCTTGCTGGACCCGGTCATCCTGCTGCCGTTGCTGATCGGCGCGCTGATTTCCTGGCTCCTGGCACGTCACTATCTCGTCCCGCCGCTCGACATTAAACTGCGGCAGGCTTTGCGCTATGGGAAAGCCAGCTTTGGCGGCGCGTCGGTGCCACTCAAACCGGATTCGGACATTGCCCCGCTCGAAACACCTGTGGGCAGGTTCCGGGTCAACGGAAACGGAACCGTTACCGATCTCGCCCGCAAACTCATGTGGATTCAAGCGCCCTGGGGCATGGAATGGAATGGCGAATGGTTCGTGGGTGAGCCGGTTAAGGTGAACTGGCGAGATGCCACAGAGCTCTTTGGCAGGGGGGTGCCGCTCGGCTTCCCGGTTGGCTCTCTCAGCCGGAAGCACCTGGAGGCGTCGAAGTATGGCAACGGCTATACGCGCGGCAAATGCAGCGTGGACTTCGCCGGGTTTCAGGACTGGCGCCTGCCAACCGCCGACGAGATCAACGCCCTGGGCTTTTTCGATCCGGACGGCCGGCTTGAAGGCTACGAATACTCCGGTGCGCCAAAGGCCAGCGCGCTGCGCGAAAAACTGTTCCCCACACTGCGGGCATCGGACAAAGCACATTGGCTCTGGTGTGCTCACGAGCAGGGCGCGGGAATAGCCTGGGCGGTTGACGGTTCCTGGCCGCCCGGTGATTTTCAGGCAAGCAGTCAGTTCAACGTGCTTCTGGTGCGCTCATTCCGATAACGCGGTTTAGGGCTGAAAAGATACAGCCACTAAAATCCCGGCTTTCTGGCAAGCACCACGAGCGAGTGGGAGGCCGCATCGTTCAAAAACCTGCCCTTGCTCTTGTTCATGTAGACACCAAACACGCCGAGACCGACTGCCACGATTGAAAAACCGAACGGCACCAGATTATCGATATAGACGACGCCTCCTACCATTGCGCCGAGCACGATAGCGCGGAAATAGCTATGGGCCAGAGAGAGGCGTTCCCGCTCTTTACTCAAGGCCAAGAGGCCAAGCAGGCGCTTCCCGGGTGTCGCACTCCAGCTTGAAAATTCGAACAAAGGCGCGAGAAGCAAATAGAGGCCGAAGATCACAAAGGCCCAATCGTACTGCGCCGAGAACTTGAAGAAATAATCCAGCGGATAAAGGACCAGCGCGAGGAGGACGACATCGGCCAGAAATGCGAGCCCACGAAGAAAAGGCAAGGACTCTTCCTCGCCGTCGAAAAGCTCGGCCGCCGACTTCTTTTTTTCCTCAATGTGCAGCGCCGCACCGCCTTTGAGTCCAAACCTGTTCGACGCGCGCTGCGGCACGTAGTCCTTTAAGTCATTCAGGAACTCCAGGTCCTCGGCTCTGTAGTCGTAGCCATAGAGCAGATCGTAGTAGCGGTTGCTCCAGCCAAAAATACTGTCCAGGTAATGCAGGACTGCGGGACGCAGCATCCCAGGTTCGTTGCGCTGTTGCTCGCAGGCCTTCCAGTGAGCAATCACCCGGGCGAAGACCGCGTCGCCGAGCGAGATGCGGAAAGCGTCGGTCATCAGATGTTCATCGCGCTCAAAGATCTTCCAGTTCTCGACAAAATAGTGTTCCTGCCCGGCGCCGAGGAGCGCGTCCATATGGTCCAGGAGGTACTGGAAATTCGGGGGCGGCACGTCGGCTTCGGGGGCTTCGTGCGGCTGATCGTCAGAACTCTCCTCCTGGAAAGTGACAGCATCAGAGCTCTGAAGGCTTTCCTCCTCTTCCTCGTCATCATTTTGAATCGCCAGCCCGTTTTCGGCGAGATAGCAGGCAAACTTGTAGGCCTCATGGAGTTCCTGAAAGGCAGCACTATCTTCGTCGGGCCGGGTCCGCTTCAGCTTTCGGGCATAGGCGCGCTTGACCTCGCGTTTGTCTTCCGTGGGCTCGATCTCCAGGACCGACCAGGGCGCTGTCACTGCAGCGGCCCCTTATCCATCGCATCAAGCAGCTCTTTCAGCTGTTGGCGTGCCTTGGTGATTTCGGTTCCGTTCTGACCATCCAGAACGCTTTCAAAATGCGCCAGGAGCTCGCCAAGCATGGTACGCTCATGACCAAGGTACATAGAGTAAAGATGCTCGCCACGGGATAGCAGCTCGATGTTCTCTTCCTTCTCCCGCGGGTGGAACTTAAGGGCCGCCAGCCTGGCCTTGGACTTTTCCAGCTCTTCATTGCTTAAAGTACCGGGCGACTGCTCAATTACATGATTGATGACATTGCCCGTGGAGTTGATCTTAACGTCCACCTCGAGCAATCCATTCATGTCATAGCTGAAGCGCAGATCGAAGGTCTCCTCTCCGGCCTTATTGTGCGGCACTTTCACATCGATCGACCCGAGAAACACATTCTTCTCAACCAGTCTGTGTTCACCCTGGTAGACGTTGACCTGCAGCTGTTTCTGATTGTCTTCCACAGTCTGCAGTGTCTCGACACGGCTGGCCGGCACGACGGAATTGCGTTCAATGATGGGCAGAAAATAACCCGCACGGCCTGAGCCGCCGGGATCGACGACCTCGGTGCCAAGGGAATAGGGGCAGACGTCCGTGAGCACCACGTCGTCGAGGGTTTCATCCCTCGCTTTCAGACCGGCCTGCACCGTCGCGCCCATCGCAATCGCGAGGTCCGGGTCGAGGTGACTGGAGGGAATCCGGCCGAAGAGTTTACCGACGGCGTTCCGGAAGACAGCCATCCGTGTGGCGCCGCCAACCAGAAGAACCTCCTCGATTTCCGCCAAGGGGATGCGTGCATCGCGAAGCGCCTGCTCAATCGGATTGCGGACGCGCAGGAGAAGCGGCGTCACACAGGACTTGAACCATTCACCGGAGGCCTCGAACTGGATGTCCCGACCGGCAAGCGTCAACTCGAGGCGGGAGGACCAGGGCGCATTAATGTTGCACTTCACGCGCTCAAGCGTCTCGTAGACCCGTTGCAAGTCCTCCTTGCCCAGTGCCTCCTTCTTCAGATCATGCTTAGCCAGGAAATCGCTCACCAGAGCCTCAAGGAAGTCTTCGCCACCGAGGTAGTTATCGCCGGCACTGGCATGAACCTCCATGACGCCCTCGAAGTACTCGATCACCGAGACATCGAAGGTGCCGCCGCCCATATCAAGCACGGCGAAGGTTCCCTCCTTGCGCTCATGGAGTCCATAGGCCAGTGCAGCTGCGGTGGGTTCGTTGATCAGGCGCCGGACCTTCAAGCCCGCAATCTCACCCGCCTGCTTGGTGGCCTGGCGCTGATTGTCGTTAAAATACGCAGGAACACTGATGATTGCTTCCTCGACCTTTTCGCTCAAAAAGGTCTCAGCGTCATCCTTCAGCGATTTGAGGACAAATGCGCTCAACTCCGTCGCCGAGAAGCGCCGGTCACCGAGCTCAATCGCATGCTTGGTCCCCATCAGGCGTTTAAACACTCCGACAGTCGAGGTGGGATGGGTCAAAAGCCGGTGTTTTGCGGTTTTACCGACGATGACATTCTTCTCTCCGTCCAGCCCGACAACCGATGGCGTCAGAAGCTCACCATGCCGGTTTTCGATAAGCCTGGCCTTACCATCCTGCCAAACGCCGCAGGCGGAGTTGGTCGTGCCTAGATCAATGCCGATAATCGCCATACGAAGACTTCATCTTTTGAGGGAGGGGTTAACACTGCCGCCGGGAGAAAATTAAACCTGAGATGCTCGCACCCGGGCATGTTCTTTATTATGATAGGCAGAGTCAATCGATCGATTTTCGACCCAGTTCACGTGAGTAACCGAGGCCTGTGACAGAGGTTAATGCGGGTTGAAACCTGTAGAACACTTTGAAAAGGAATGAGAAATTATGTTTCGTTTCGGGTTGTTAGCTGCATTCGTTCTCTCGCTCCCGGCGGTCTTCGCCGCTCATCCCGTCCAGGCCAGCAAGTGCTTCGCCTACGTCGAACGGTCACCCGGATTCCCGCCTTCTGGCACGTCAGTGGGCGGCGTTGTTCCCGTGGCGTTCTCCAGGGTGCAGACGGCACCGACAGTCGAGATTACCTACGTCACACACTCGACCTTTCGGCTGGAGACACCGGAGGGAGTCGTGATTGCCACTGATTATGCGGGTTTTGCCGGCGCGGGCCCGCTTCCTACGGTCGTCACTATGAACCATGCCCATGAGACCCACTTTACCTCCTTTCCCGATCCTGCAATTCGCCACGTTCTGCGGGGCTGGAACCCTCAGGGCGGCCCGGCCAAGCACAATCTGACAGTCGAAGATGTGCTGATCCGCAACGTGCCGACCGACATCCGGCGCTGGGACGGCGGAGTCGAGGCCGACGGCAACTCGATCTTTATCTTCGAAGTTGCGGACCTCTGCATCGGCCATCTGGGACATCTGCATCACAAGCCGACACCGGAACAGCTCGCCATGATCGGACGTCTGGACGTGGTCTTCGCACCGGTGGACGGCAGCTATACACTGGATCTGCCGTCGATGATCGAGTTGCTGAAGGACCTGCGCACCAGTCTCGTCATCCCGATGCATTCCTTCGGAGAAAGCTCCCTCAAGCTCTTTCTGGCAGGCATGCTTTCGGACTTTGAACTCGATCTCGCAAAAGATGCGACCATCGAGCTCTCACTCACAACCCTGCCCCGGCAGCCGACCGTATTGGTTCTCCCCGGGCGGTAGCAACGGAAGGTCAATGCTCAGCCTGCCAGGTCAGCACTTTCGATTATGCCGAAGCGATGGCTTCCAGTCCGGCAAGGATAGGCTTGCGGGCCAGATTCTCCGTGCCTAGAGCCGTGAAAAGAAGCTTCTTCGCTTCGGAGCTCTGCCTGCAGGCTTCGGCCAGATTACTGGAAAAGCCCTCTTCCAGGAGGATCGCGATGCTTTGTGCCAGGTTTTCCGGGGATTCACTGGCAAGCGCCCGATCCAGGACCGCTTGACGCACAAAAGAAGACTCATCGCGCAGAGCCGCAAGAATGCGTTCGGTGGGCAAGGACGTAATAGCGCGCAAAGCGGCAGCGCGCACCACGACGTCCGGGTCATCAAGAAGTGCTTCCAGTTCCTTTTCGCCGTGCGGCGCAGACTTCGCAACCGCCTGGGCTGCATAACCCCTGATCAAAGGACTTTCATCGCCCAGGCCTTTGATCAAAACCGGCAAGAGGTTCTCAGACAGTGCTAAGGCTTCGGAACGTTGCACTAGAGTCCCAAAGGCTGCGATCCGAAGTGGAAGCTCCTCCGCCTCCGCCGCCTGGCAAAGTACCTGCTCAAGGTCTTCGCCACGGCAATCCGCCGCAACCCGCATCGCCACGAGACGCAGATCCATGGCGAAGTTATCAGGACCGTCGACCGCAACGCGGCGCTTCTGCTTACCGCCTTTCCGCGGTGAACCGTTTGGCGCATCACCTGAGCGCGGACTCACGATCCGGTCTTCAGTATCCGTCGAGATTGTCTGAATTGCCGCCAGCGTCGATTTCGGAAAGTCGACATCGATCACGTTACTTTCTTCACCCTGATCACGCTCAGGAGTTTCGTCGTCCCGAGCCCCTTCGGTCTTTTCAACCTCTTCTCCCCGCGCCAACCGGGCCCGAACATCATCATCTGAGAGAATATCGCCGTCCTGCGAGAGCGTGATCCGTTGGGACGCGACCTCCTCGACCTTCGAGGCCTCAAGGGGCGCCTCTTCTTCAACGGCACGGACAGGTTGGCGGATTTCGTCGGCCGCGAATTCGCCTGAAATGGCGCCCACCAAAACCCGGCGCGCCGACTGCGCAATCGCATCATCCGTCCCTTTGGAGAGGGCCGCGAGCGAGGTCAGTGCCGAAGCGCGGATTTGCCTGGTATTGTCGCTGACGCAGGTTTTTAGTACGGTAACCACTGCATCCAACGGCAGACCCTTGAGGGCCCGTAGCGCGGCAATTCGGACTTCCAGCGCGCGTTCGGCGTCGCAGGCGATTTCGCAGAGCGGTGCGTGCGACGCCGCGCCACAGGCCCGCGGAACGTATTGGGCACAGCAGGCCGCCAGCACGGGGCCCGAGGATAACATCCAGGCTTGAATATTGGCCGCAAGATCTTCCGAGATTTCAAAGTCCGGTTTGGCAAGAAGCGCTTCGAGCGCAGCCGCGCGCACCTCCTCATTCCGGTCCTCAAGGGCAGCCAACGCGATGTCCTGCCGTTCTCCCGCAAAGGTCTCGACAACTCCACAGCGGACAAGGTGGCTGGGGTCTTCCCGCAGCAAGCGCTCGACCCATGGACTCTCCGCGTCAAGACAGCCAAGCGCAAGACGGCGCACCTCTGGACTGGCGTCCTGAATCAGGAACTCAACGCGTGGCAGGAGAACCTCTCGATTGGCTTTAGTCAGGGCGACCAGCGCCTGTTCGCGAACCCGCGCGCTACTGTCGTGCAGCAGACCCAGGAGTGTCGTGATACCGCTCTCGGGAATTTTCGCCAGCGCCGCAAAGACAACGTCGTCGAGCTCCTGACCCATCTCATCTTCACGGGCGAGCAACAGCTCCTCAACAGCCTCTTGCGCGGCAATGTCACCCAGTGCGCAAATAGCGGCAAGCTGAACATCGAGCCAGTCATCCCACATACCGGCTTCGTCTTCCCAGGCAACATCGTGACTGCAGCGGTCTTTCGCCAACGCCATAAGAAGCGGCGCGCACGCAGCATCCTGCACTTGGGCCAGGGCCTCAATCGCCAGGATCTTGACTTCCTTGACCGGATCGCCAAGCAAAGAGCGTCGAAGCGCATCCGCATCCTCAGGCCGTGCACAGCGGACCAGCGCAAACATCGCATCGGTCCGCACGTCCGGATCTTCATCGAGAAGCGCCTCGACAAGATCAGGCGCGGCGGACTTGTCACCCAGCGCTGCGAGTGCTCTGGCGGCAGCGCATCGCACCACCTCATCCTCGGATTTCAATCGATGCAGAACGACATCGACTGGCTCGGGAGAAACCTTTGGCAGCAGATTCTCGGCGATCATCACGGCGGACTCCTCCTTATCGGTTCATTGGGTTAAGGCGCATAAACGACGGTGATCCCGATCGCATTATGAGATCTCAACCCTGAAGGCGGCTCGCACTCCTGATCAGCTCCGTCAAGAGTGATCGCGCACTGGAGACTGATTGTTTTCACGCTCCCGTAAAAACGTGAAACAGCCTCATTTTTGTATAAAATCAAAGGGCGGTCGCTCCTGACATGGCAGGCCAGGAGCGACCGCCCTTGCAGATAAAATCAGGCAATATCCCGACGGGCAAAAGACATGGAACGGAACTGCTTTTTGTAGGGGCTCTCACCCAAACGCCGCACCTGTCCAATACCCATCTTGTAATTGTAATTGCCGCTGATCCAGTCGACGACCCGCCCGGCCAGCGCGTTTGCCGGCTGGCTGGTGTGCAGGAAGTCCATGTAGCCGACACCCTTCTTCACGGCAGGCGTCACCATGGCAACCGCGGTAATCGCCGCTTTGGTCAATTCGATATGACCGTTCTCCAGCAAGGAGGCAAAATCGAAGTCATCGCCCTCGATACCGATGATGGTGTCTTTCTGAACCGGGATCCGGTCGGAATAGAGCATGACGTAGTCGCCTGATTCGACACCATACTTCTCGGCATCTTCAGGATGCAGCTCGATCCAGTTTTCCGGCCAACGCTGGACGATGTACGGGCGGCGGCGGTCATCGTAACCGGACTGCCAGCGCTCGTTGATCCGGCCAGACGTCATCCAGATTTCGCCCTCGCGGGGCTTCAGCCACTCCCAGTAACTGGAGAAGAGACTCCAGGGTGCTTTTTGCAGGTTGCACTTACCGGTCTGGGTGTTGAAATGGGTCAGCTTCTTATTGAAGACGGTGCCACCGGCCGGGCCATTTTCAGGCAGAACACGATTGATGTCGTGAAGACGTTTGGTTTCCTCCAAGGTTCCGTCCGCCCGCATCAGGACAGGTCCCTGAATGCCGTTGGTGCCGAACTCACCGAGCTTCTCGTGAAGGGTCTTGCCTTCGCGGTGCGCGGCAACCTTGACCATATGGAAGTCCTTGCGCGATCCACGTGACCGGCGCGAGCCTTCCTCCAGAACCTCGTTGGAGTTTTTCCAGTCGAAGCCTTCGAAGCCCATTTTCTTCGAGAGCTGCGCGATGATCCACCAATCCGGCTTCGCCTCACCCGGCGCATCGTAGAATTTCGGGTAAAGCCGGATACGCCGTTCACCGTTGGCACGGGTGAAGGTTTCTTCGCCCCAGCCCGACGCCGGGAAGACGATGTCCGCATAGCGTGCGCCAATAGGATCAACCAGATAGATATCCTGATCCCACACGACCATACCGCCGGAGTCAGCACGTCTCTTCAAGGTCTCGATAATCTCGGCCTTGTCAAAAGACTGTACCTGGTGCGGATTGCGGGTGGTCAGTTCATCGAACTTGGACTGCAGTGACTGCGAACCAAGCATGGCCTGCACCCAGGTGGTGCCGATGACGTGTGCCAGACGCGTGTGACCCGATATGAGGTAGCGGTCGGTGTCCATGGCGCGCCGGCGGCGTCCCGGCAGTTTTTCCGGGCTTTTGTTGCGCGGATAGGAACCGCCGCGCAGACCGCCGCGTTGATGTCCGCCCGCACGGCCGATGACCTGGCCAGGACGGCCACCACAGCCGCAGATGATACCAAGCGAGGAAATCGCGTTGGTGTTGCCGGTGTTGTTGGACCAGTAGAAGCCCTTTTCGATCATGATCGAGGTCTTGGGCCGGGTTCCGTCCGCTTTCGGCTTCGCCATCCACTCGGCGGCTTTATAGATCTTCTCAACGTCGATCTGGGCAATCTCGGCGGCTTTTTCAGGCTCGGCATAGTCCTGTTCGAGCAACCACTTCTTCCAGTCCTCGAAACCGTCGGTCTGGAACTTGCCCCAGGTCGTGCGCCACTGCCAGGGCGTGTTACGGGTGCCCTGTCCGAACCCGGAAGAGCTTTCCCACTTGGAGTTGACCCAGTTCTGGATCCATTCCGCGTCTTCCCAGCCCTTCTCGACAATCACACGGGCAATCGCCAGAACCACAGGCAGATCGGTGCCCGGCTGGATGTCGATCAACATGCCGCCGTTCTTCTCGGCATAGGCAACACCGGCAGTCCGGCGCGGCAGAAGGAAGATGGTCTTCTGGCCGTTCTGAATGCCCGGCATGATCCAGTCCGTGAAGAGAATCGTCTTGGACTCATAGGGATCCGTGCCGCACATCAGCAGGGTGTCGGCGTCGCGCCAGTCCTCGTAGCTGGGTCCGAAATTGTCAAAACCGGCATCCCGAAAACCGGGCGTCGAGGTGACATCGGACGGCGTATCGTGGAAGGTGAAGTTGGCCGTTGAGATATTGCGCAGCGCGTACTTGGTAATGGCGTAGGTGTTCTCCATGTAACCGTAGGAGAAGGTCTTCACGCCGTAGGCATTGGTGCCGTGCTTCTCGAGCACATGCTTGCCGACTTCGGCGGCGATATCCAGCGCGAAGTCCCAGGTCACCGGCATCAGAACGCCGAACATCCGCACCATGGGGGACTTCAGACGATCACGTGTCGGGGTCTGTGGATTGTAGACCTTCTGCGCGATCGCGCCGCCACGGATCGAAGAGTTACCCCTTGGATTGACGTGCTCGGTGTCCTTGTCGGGAATGATCACGACATGATGCGGTTCGCCGTTGTGCAGCACAATGTTGTGCTGAGTGGGTGCAACCCAGGCACCGAGAGGTGCGACCGGGAAATCTTCACCAAAAGCGTTCTGATCGGCAGCGGGACCGCCGACCTTGCCGCCGCGGACCGGCCAGCGGTAAACCTTGTAACCGCAGGCGACGATGCAGTAGTCGCACGCCGTGGTGATGACGTCCGCATCAGGCGGCGGCAGGGGAATCGATTCCTCGGGGACATAATATGGGGTGGACATGGTTGCGTCTCCTTAGCCCTGAAGATTATCGAAACGGCCGTAGATCAGGCCAAACATACCGACGGCATAGATGTCGTCGCCCTCAAGCTCCAACAGCACCTGCGGCAGAGACTGATAAGCCTGGCCGGAAATAAAGATGCCGTGGCGGGTGAGGTCGAAGGTGGTCAAATGCAGAGGACAGGGACCCAGCGCCTTATCGGCCGCCTGGTAAGTGCCCTGCAAAGCGCCGCCCTGGTGGGTGCAGGTGTAGTTGAAGGCAACCACGTCCTTGTCGGGCCCAAGCCCGCCACCGGCCTCGTTACCGAGCTTGACCAGGATCGATTCCGCGTACTGCCCCTCATCGGGGTATTCGAAATCGAAAGGCTCGTCGACCTTCAGGGACGAAAGCTTGGTAATGAACTTCTTGGGGTAGGTCGCCACCACTGCCGGAGTCTGTGACTCCGCCAGCCCTGGAATACCAACCATCACGATAGTGGTCGCAATACCGCCGGAAAGCAGAAAGCTGCGCCGGTTCATCAGACAAGACCGGGTGCCGGCCTTCTTCGCCTCGCCGTTTTCACCATTGATGGCAGCGGCTATACGGGGATCGATCGTCATCTCGTCCCACTCCTCTTAATTTTGAAGCGCTGCAGGCAGCGGTTCCATTACCGGAAGCTCCGGCTCTTCAATCAGAATTTCATCGCCCGAGAGTGACTCGAGGAAGGCAACCAGATCGTCGATTTCGACATCGCTGAGACCAAGCGGTTTGATCAGCGGGCTTTTGGTCTTGGCGAATTCGTTGGTACCGCCACCCTCGTTGTAGAACACCACCACATCGCGCAGAGTCTCGATCATGCCGTTGTGCATGTAGGGAAAGGTGTACTTGGTATAACGCAGACTGGGCGTCCGGAACTTGCCCTTGTGCTGTGCATCCTTGCTGCGGAAGTACAGACCGGGGTCGTCCTTGGTATTGCGGTAGAGTTCCTCATTCGAGCCCTTGGCGTAGAGTTCGAAGCGGAAGGTGATCTGTGCAAGCTCGTCTTCTTCCCAACCGGAATAAGGCGGCACACCGAGATTGTAATACTGCTGATCGGACAGCAGCGGCCCGTTGTGGCAAGCCACGCAGTTGCCCTTGCCGGTAAAGACTTCGAGACCGCGTTTCTGCTGGTCGGTCAGCGCCGCATCGTCACCGTTCATGTAATTATCGAATGGCGTATCCATCTGCACAAGCGTGCGTTCGAATGCGGCGATCGCCATATAAGCGTGACGGACGTTGGGCCAGTCATCCCCAAAAACATCTGCAAAGCGTTCCCGATACTCGGGCACAAACGCCAGGCGCGCTTCCATCATATCGTCTTCGCCGTTGCCTGCGACACCGCCGCGGGCTGCCGAACGCGCCTGCCCCTCGAGGGACTTGGATGCCCCCGCCAGGAAGAGGTTCGTGTAGTAAGCCGAGTTAATAATGGTCTGGCTGTTACGCCAATGGGTCGTGCCGGGATAACCGAAGCTGATCGGTGCCTGAATAGCCCAGCCTGCCTCGGGCAGGTGACAGGCCGAACACGGCATCGCGTAGTTGCCCGAAAGGATCGGATCGAAAAACAGCATCTTGCCGAGCTCGATCTTTGCATCCGTCATGGGATTATCGGCCGGGATCGGAGGTGGCCCGAGAGCCGCCAGGCCTTCCGGTCGATGGCCATCCGCCAGTGCAGGCACCGTCAAAAACGAAGCAAGCATGGCGGCAGTAAGTGTCCTGGATAAGGTCATTGTCGCCTCCATTAATTCTTCGTATCGCGCCAGTTTTCGATCAGCTCATAACCATAGTCATCAGCCCGCCAGACGTATTCGTCCGTATCGAAAGTCTCACCACTGAGCGATTGCAGAAAGGCGACCAGATCGGCTTTCTCGTTCGACGCCAGATCAAGCGGTTTCAGGCGCGCGTCCTTGAGCGGATCATCACCGCCGCCGGCATTGTAGAAATCAACAACATCCTCAAGCGTGGCCATGACACCATTGTGCATGTACGGCGCCGTCCAGGTCAGTTCGCGCAGGGTCGGCGTCAGGAAGCTGCGCTCCGTCCCCTCCCTGCGGGTGCGGACCCAGGCACCAACGTCCTCTCGCAAATTCATGTAGTTCTCAACACCCATGAACTTGGCATAAGTGACAAACGCGGAATGCCGCTCCGGATCGCTCCAGATGTCCGGGTTGTTCGGAACACCGGTATTGTAAGTCGCGTCATCCGTGTAGCGCGTGCCGGAATGGCAGGCAGCGCAGCCGCCCTTGCCATTAAAGACTTCCTGCCCTCGCCTGGCCGACTCCGAAAGCGTACCTTCGTCAATGGGCGCATTACGCGAAACAATGGTCTTCATGAAGGCCTGAAGCGCATTCCGAGCGCCGCCGTTCGAAGGCTCCTTCATACCGGCCGTATTGAACATCTCCACATAAACAGGGTCCTGCTTCATGCGTTCCTGCATGATCCGCATGTCCATGTTCATCATGTAGGTTTCCGTGATCATCTCACGGCTGACATCGTTCAGGTTCGTACCTAAACGGCCATCATGAAACCAGGCAGCGCGATAGCCGACATTGGCCAGGGTCGGCGAATTGCGGAAGTGTGCGGCGCCCGTATAGGCAGCCGACAGCGCCTCGCCATCTGTGAAGGCCTTGTCCGGCTGATGACAGCTCGAACAGGCCAGAGTGGTATCGCCCGACAGTCTCGTATCATAGAACATCCGCTTACCGAGCTCGGCCAATTCGGGCTTGACCTCCATCGGCTTGAGCTGGCCCGTATCCTGGGCAAGCGCGGAACATCCGGCCAGCGCAGTACAGGCAAGGGTTAGCATCAGTCTCATCGACAATCTCCCCGAAGCACAGCCGCGCAGAATGATGGCGGCTCGAAGCGGGAACTAGATAGAAAGGCTCCGAAACTGTAATTGATTGAAATCAATCGGGGTCGCGAAATTGATCAAATATTAAAGTGCTCGTTATAGTTGATGCGCTAAAGCACCGGTATCTCTAAGAAATCGATTTTAAATTCAACGAAAAATCCTGAACGAATTTCTATAGGTTGCAATAACACCAGTAAAGTTGCCCGTTTTTTTGAGCATTCGCTCCGCGAGTTGATGCAGATCAACGTGATTATTCTCAGGATTCGTTATCTAGGTCCTATTCCGATCTTACGGGTTCATTTGATGGGTCAGAGGTAATTATCGGGCGCGTTACTTATCCGATTATTGCCTGTGACCCACCGTGAACCGGGGTCTTCTGTCTCCTGGATGTGTTGTGTTTATCGACCGATGCGTCGCATCGAATGCCCCGCGCCGGACGGTACCGCATCGGCCTTCAAAACGCGCTGTGCCAGGAAAGAAAGTCATCCCCGGGCAAATGAACCCCGCAAGATCGAATGATGCTCCAACAGCACAACAAACTTTGGGGATGCGCAATGGACAAGGTTCCGAGCGTTCTAACTATCGAGGCACCTGATCATTCATTAGAAACCACAGGTCTTCCCGACCGCCTACCCTGGAACCGGCTGTCAGCCGAAAGCCTCTGCGACCTGCTGGGCCCGGCGACTCTTGTCAGTCTTTCACGGGATGAGGAAGTCGGCTCCGATATCGGCATTGTAGTCTCCGGCGCATTCGCCGTGCAGCGGGAACTGTCTGACGGGCGCAGAGTACTCTGCAGTCTGTTCCATGAAGGCGATCTGGTCGACGTGCGGCGGAGCGAACGGATTCGACAGGGCAGACTGATTGCCTTGAAGGACTCGGAGTTTCTGATGCTCGATGAAGATCAGATCGAGACCTGTATTAAAAGGCACAGCGATATCGCAGGGGCCTTCATTACACAGCAGGGCACACACTTTGCGCGGATGCGCGACCATGTAACTGATCTCGCCTGCAAGACTCCCTTTGAACGCCTCGCGTCCGTATTGTTCGAATTCAAGCGCTGGCCCCGGCGGCAAAGCAAAATACGAGACGCAGATACGGTGCACATCCCAATCATGCGGATTGATATCGCCGACTATATCGGGGTCAAGCCTGAGACCGTGAGCCGCGCGATCCGCAAGCTCGAGCAGGAAAAACGCATCGCCATCCCGCGGTCTGATCAGGTTTTTATGATCGACGTTCCCGCCATGCGCCAGATTGCAAACGGCGGCCGCCCGCGGCAATCCACCCGCAGGGCCTAGGTTATGGATACATAGACTTACTGCGGTGTAGACCGCGCCTCGCCGACGACACGCACGCGCGCACGGATGGCACGGCCCGGCAGATAACTGAGCGGCAGGTCTTCGACCTCGATAACCTGGATTGTTTCGCTATCTGCGCCGGCTTTGACCGCATTGTCGATGGCATTTTCGCGGGCGGACTCAATCGCGTCCTCACGGTCCATATCCCGGTAGATCCGGTCGGTCTCTCCGGAAATCTGCGCGATGGCCGCCCCAACCGCGTTAGCCACGGATTCATGCTCGACATGCACCACTTCGCTTATACCCGCCATGCTCTCGGGTATAAGCATTGCCCCGCCGCCCACGGCCAACAAAGGAACCGGTGTCGCATCGGTTTTCATCCGATCGACAGCTTCGGCGAGGCGCAGGTGAACCGTCTCAAGCGCCGCGTCGATGACGGCCTTATCAAGATTCTGAACCAGCGCTTTGTCGCCGACATCCGCGAGCCCGGCCGCAACTGCAATATCCGTGCAGGTCAGAGTCTTGCCGCCAAACACCAAGGCTTCATGTCCCAGGCGATATCCCACGGATTGCGGACCAATTTTACTGGCATCCTCGGACACAATCGTTCCGCCGCCGATGGCGATGGACAGCAGATCGGGCATGCGGAAAAGCGTGCGCACGCCGCCGACTTCGACGACGTTGTTGGCCTCCCGCGGGAAGCCGTTTATCAGGCAGCCAACGTCGGCGGTGGTGCCGCCAACGTCGCAGACCATCGCGTGCTTAATTCCGGTCAAGAGTGCGGCGCCGCGCATTGAATTGGTCGGACCGGACGCAAATGAGAAGACGGGGTAATCCCGTGCCAGCTCGGCGCGGGCGACAGTTCCATCATTCTGAGTGATGAACAGGCTGGCATTCAAACCGCTTTCCGATACGGCTGAGCTGAAGGCCCGCGTGATCTCATCGGCCAGGCCGATCAGCGACGCATTCATCAGCGCTACATTCTCACGTTCCAACAAGCCAATGCGGCCCAAGGCGGAGGACAAGGTCACATGCGCATCGGGATGTTCGTTTTTCACGATCTCCGCTGCGCGGATCTCGCACTCGGCCGTCAAGGGCGAGAAGGTCGCGCTGATCGCCACCGCATTCACGCCATCACGGCGAATTGCGCGCGCGGCCTCGACAATCTCCATCTCATTCATGGGCACGACCGGACGTCCGTCATATTCGTGTCCGCCATGCACGAGGTAGGTACCGCCATTCACTTTGGCCGAAAGTTCGCTCGGCCAGTCGCAAAAGGGGATCAGACTTGCGGAAGCCGGAAGGCTGATCCGGATGGCAGCCGCCCGACCTATGTTCCTGCGCTCGACAACGGCGTTGGTGTAATGGGTCGTGCCGATCATCACCGCATCGACGCCCTCAATCGCAGATCCCGCCGAGGTAACGATTTCCGCCAGCGCCTTTTTTATGCCGCTGGTGACGTCGGGTGTGGTGAAGGTCTTTGTCGCGCAGACCACCGCTTCGCCGTCAATCAAAACCGCATCCGTATTGGTACCGCCGACATCAATGCCAATTCGCTTCACGACAGTGCCTCGTCAAAAACAGAAGAAAACTCTATATCGAACCCGAAAGCTCTGGGACCGACGGCCTCCAACCCCTTGGGCGACAGGAAGACCGGGGGCGCGGGTAGCGCCAGCACCGAGACACGCTGTCCAAAGCGGATAATGTCCGTGCCGATTCCCTCACCGGAGACACTATCAAGCAGGCAGATAAGGTCGGGCGTCATCACCACCGGTTCACCGTCTTTGTAGGCAACGGCGAATTCATTCTGAAAATGGACAACAAGTTTCGATCCGCTGTCGTTGCCCAGGCCCTCAATCACGGCGTTGCCACGCAGGAAGCCTTCCGTGGCCCGGCGCTCCACATCGATAACCTTGCCGGTGAACATCAGTTTGCCATGCGCCGCCTCCAGGACCGCCTCGATCGGATCCGCATGGGCACGTCGTGCCGCAAGGACCGTCTCACCAAGGCGGATCGCTTTTGAGGTGGTATAGAGGATTCCGTGTTTTTTGACCTCGGCACCGGTGCGCGGGGCTTTGCAGGTCGCGGCGACTGAGCCGATTTCAGTACAGGCTTTCCGGCTGATCCGCTCCATCCAGGTCCAGGATTCAGCGCGTGGAATGATGACTTCGTTATCACGGATGTCGGCCATGGCAAAGGGGAAACATCTCAAATCCCCCACCGCGACCGACGTCATCTGTGCTTCCGGATAAGCCCTTCCCATGGTGTCCGCATCAACCACAGGCAAACCGGTCAAAGCCGCAATCAGCAGAGGTTGAAGTCCATTCCCACCGCCGATCTCGAGCGCCATCACCGCATCGAACTTGCGGCCCAGATACTGTTCCATCATCCGGACCGGGCGTGCCGAGAATTCAGGGTCGGACAGGCGCTCCTGGCCCACGATGGGCGCCCCCATATTAGAGACGACGGCAACGCTAGCGTCACTTTCCAACGACATGGGGTCGATCAAAGTGACCGTATGCCCACGCGCGTAGAGTTGCCGCATGTTGAGCAGTTTATGGTAGGGATCACCGCCACCGCCGGTGCCCAATATCCAAGCGCCGATCGCAAGTGCTTCGACATCATCCGCGGTCAGAACGCGATGAGTCTGATTTGGTGTGCGAAGAGCCAGACCGGCCATCCAAATGCCTCCTCCCAATCAGGGTTACCGTATCGTTGTTGACTAAAAAAGATGCAGAACGATCCAGTTTGCAAATAATGATACGGCATGCACCCGATAATCCGCACCTATGAGCAATCTGCTGTTAGGCGGAGGACATAGGCTTGGTCAATGCCCGTCATTGACAATGATTAGTTTCCAAGCGCCGCTATCGCTGCTGATATGAATTGCTTCAGGCCTATGCCGGTCGCGATTTTTGGCGATGGCATCATCCTGAGGCATCTATCTGGGAGAGGCTCAAATGAAAATCACAAGAAGAATCGCAACCACGGTGATCGCAGGTGCAGCCGTGCTCGCAGGCGGCTTTATGATGCTGCCGACGCAAGACGCCACGGCCGCCGAACAGGTCGATGGCAAGCTCTATATGGTTATCGCCGGCCGCCAGCCCGTCAGCCATCTCGACCCGGCGCTCAAGTATGATCTTGCTGTGCGCATGATGCAGCAACAGCTCTATGACGCGCTGGTAAAGTACGAAGGAAATCCTTCGGAAATCAAACCCTGGCTCGCGGAAAGCTGGAGCACCTCGGACGATGGCCTGACCTGGACCTTTAATCTGGCCAAGAACGCAAAATTCCACGATGGCAGTCCGGTCACTGCGGACGCGGTAGTCTATTCCTTCAAGCGGACCATGGAAATCAACGAGGGTCCGGCCTGGATGCTGGAGGGCTTTGTCGAAGCCGACGGCATTAAAGCCGTCGATGCCCACACGGTTTCCTTCACGCTCAACAAGCCCTACGCGGCCTTTTTGTCGTTTCTGCCCTGGTGGTATGTGGTGAATCCGGCTGTTGTCGAGGCGAACATCAAAGACGGCGATTTCGGCCAAGGCTTCCTGCAGGAAAATGCCGCCGGGTCCGGCCCCTACAAGCTACAGCGCTTCGAGCAGGGCACCGCCTATGTTCTGGAGCGCAACGACGACTACTGGAAGGGTTTTCCCTACGAAAATGACCGGATGGGGGGGGTGATTTACCGCCTGGTCCGCGAAAGCGCAGCGCAACGCGCGGCTCTCTTAAAGGGAGAGGCCGATCTGGTGACGGGACTTTCTCCGGAAGAACGTCAGGCAGTCAACGCCAACAAGGATATCTCGACCACTTCGCTTCCGGCGCTGACGTCTTTCGGCCTGAAGATGAACACCACCCAGGGCGTCACGGCGGATCTCAATATCCGTAAGGCCCTGGCCTACGCCTACGATTACGAAGCCTTTATCAAGATCATGAATGGCGAAGCGAAACTGCAAACCAGCCCCTTCACCGATGCGGTCCAGGGTATGGTTCCAATCGCAGACATGCCAAGCCGGGACGTTGCCAAAGCGAAGGAATATCTGGCTAAGTCAGCCCATCCCGACGGTGGCTTTGAGGTCGAATACGTCTATGTCGAAGGCTTTGAAATCGAACGACAGATGGGCCTCGCCATGATCGACGCCTACAAGGACATCAACGTTGCCGTTAAGATGGTGCCGCTGACCTGGCCGAATATGGTCGCCCGGGGTGCTAAGCCCGAGACGTCACCGGATCTCATGGCGATTTTCGCAACCCCCGTCTCGACGGATCCGGACGCAATCGCCATCCAGTATCATCCTTCTTCAGCCGGGAAGTACTATGGCTCCCACTTCCTGAACGATCCGGACTTGAATGCATTGATCGAAAAGGCCCGTGCGGAAACCGTTTGGGACAAGCGGGCGCCGATCTACGCTGAAATTCAACAAAAGATCGTGGATCTTCAGCCTGAGATATTCGGTATGATGCGCAACCGTGGCGTCGCGCTGCGCGACTGGGTCAAGGGCTACCAAGACAGCCCAATCCGTATGGGCGGTGAGATCGACTTTTATTCGGTTCACCTCGATCCGCAATAAGTAGTTCTCACGCATACGGCACCGGCGGGTTTTGCAGGTACGCAAAACCCGCCCTCATATACGCGACCAGAGCATTTACGCGAGTAGGGGAAAGTCAATTGGGCCAGCTAATCTTCCGGCGACTGGTCTTCATGATCTTTATGCTGATTGGCCTGATGGCGATCGTGTTCGCGATTTCCAACATTGCTCCCGGCGACCCCGCCCGTTTGGCCGCGGGTCCGGATGCGACCAATGAAATGGTCGAAAGACTGCGGGTCGAGCGGGGCTTGGATAAGCCTATTATCATCCGCTTTGGGGTCTATCTCTCGAATTTGGCAGTTGGAGACTTAGGTACATCGTTGCACACCCGGCGCGCGGTCGTCGACGATCTGGCGCGCTATTTCCCGGCCACTCTGGAACTGGTTCTGTTTTCCATCGCATTCGCAGTCCTTCTGGGCGTTCCGCTCGGGATGGCGGGGGCCGCGTTTCAAAACAAGATACCCGACCATTCCATCCGTTTTCTTGCGGTGTCGGGCGTCGCCCTACCCATGTTCTGGCTCGGTTTGATGCTGCAGTGGTATCTTTCGCTAGAGCTGGACCTCTTTCCACTCGGTGGACGACTTGGCATTATGACGCCCCGCCCCGAGACGGTGACCGGTATGCTAACGGTCGACTCTCTGCTCAGCGGGAACTTCGACACTTTCCGGGAATCAGTTTGGCATCTGGTGCTGCCTTCCCTTGCGCTCAGCCTACCCGCGCTTGCTTCTATCATCCGAGTGAACCGGGCGGAGATGCTGGAGACCTTGAACAAAGACTATATCCTGAATGCCCGCGCGCAGGGCATTGGCCCGCTGCGGATCGTCACTACCTATGCCCTGAAAAACGCGATCCTTCCAACGCTCGCCATGATCGGACTGCGCTTCGGCTGGATGCTGGGTGGCACGGTCCTGGTAGAAGGCGTGTTTGATTACCCAGGTGTCGGCCTCTATGCGACCAAGGCTGCCGTGTCTTCCGACTTCGAACCGATCATTGCCGTCACACTGGTGTTGGGGGCCAGCTTCATGCTGGTCAATCTGCTGATCGACCTCACATATGCCCTTCTTGATCCCCGCGTGAGGTCGCAGATATGACCCTCGCCGAGAACATAGTTCCGAAGCCGATGGGTACGGGACCGGGGGATGACTTCATCGCCCCTGAAACAGATTTTGCGCCGGTCGATCGCTTTCGGGAATATCGCCGGATGTGGGCGACATTCCGCCGATCTCATTCCTCGATGGCGGGGCTGATCATCGTGATGCTGTTCCTGATTATCGCGGCAATCGGCCCCTGGATCGTGCCCTTTCCCGAGGACGCCCTGGGTTCGATCCATCTGGACCGAAAGCTCCAGCCACCCAATGCGATCCACTGGTTCGGCACAGACGAAGTGGGAATGGACATCTATACCCGAGTCGTCGTTGGTGCGCGGACGACACTATGGATCGGCCTGACCATCACGGGGCTGGCCATGCTGATCGGCGTACCGTTGGGTCTGATCGCCGGAGTTTCCAACACCTGGGTTCGCGAGACGATCATGCGGATCACCGATATCTTCCTGTCGATCCCCGGCCTCATTCTGGCCGTGGCCATTGTCGGTGCCTTGGGACCGGGCATTCTGAATGCGATGATCGCCCTCAGCTTGGTTTGGTGGCCCGGTTATGTGCGGCTGGTCCAGTCAAAGGTACTCTCGGTCAGAAACGAGACCTATGTGGAAGCGGCCCGGTCGATCGGCGCTTCCAACTTCCGCATCATATTTATTCACATCCTGCCGAACTGCATGTCGCCAATCGTGGTGAAGGCATCGATGGATATGGGCATGGCGATCCTGGCGGCGGCCAGTCTGGGGTTCCTGGGACTCGGCGCTCAGCCGCCTTACCCGGAATGGGGCGCGATGATCTCCATCGGCCGGAATTATCTGCCTGACTGGTGGTGGTATTCGCTTTTTCCCGGTCTTGCCATCTACTTCACGGTGCTGGGATTCAACCTGCTTGGCGACGGCTTGCGGGATGTTCTCGATCCCAAGCAGAGGTCATGATGCAGCCTCTTCTCTCCATTCGCGATCTATCGCTTGAGTTCAACACCTTCGACGGCACCTATCAGGCGATCGACCGGGTTTCACTGGAGCTCAATCCGGGCGAGGCCCTGGGGCTGGTCGGTGAAACCGGCTGCGGCAAATCGGTCCTTACCCGGGCCGCCTTCGGTCTGGTCCCCTCTCCGCCCGCACGCATTACCTCCGGGTCTGTTTTGTTCCAGGGTCGTGAAATTCTGGGACTGTCGCCGCGCGAACAACGGGCCATGCGCGGCCGCGATGTAGCTTTGATCTTTCAAGACCCGATGACTTTCATTAACCCCGTCTTCAAGGTCGGCACCCAGCTGGTGGACGCCATCCGTGCGCAGCAACTAGGCAAGGTCACGCGGAAGGCAGCGCGGGATATCGCGCTCAACATGCTGGATAAGGTTCAGTTGCCCAACCCGGTGCGTCAGTTCGAGAGTTATCCGCATCAGCTTTCTGGCGGAATGCGGCAGCGGGTTCTGATCGCCATGGCGCTCACGGCCGAACCCAAGCTGCTGATCGCTGACGAACCCACGACCGCGCTCGACGTGACCATTCAGGCGCAGATCCTCGATCTGATCGAGCGACTCGTTCAGGACATGGGCATTTCGCTGATCATGATCAGCCACGATCTCGGCGTCGTCAGCCAGGTTTGTTCCCGCGTCGCGGTGATGTACGCCGGGCAGATCGTCGAGGATGCACCCGTCGCACAGATCTTCGACAGTCCGGCCCATCCCTACACCAAGGGCCTGCTGGCCGCCGTTCCCCATCCTTTCCGTCCCGAAGACAGGCTGGATGGCATTCCCGGGTCTCTGCCCAATCTCTACAATCCGCACACCGGCTGCCGCTTTGCCGAGAGGTGTCCGCTCGCAATCAACCGCTGCGTCGAAGCGCGGGTTGCACAGACATTTGTGGGACCGCAACACATGGTCGCCTGTACAGCCTGCGAAGGTGCCCAAATCGATGCGTGAGTCCAGTCCGTCCGTCCCAATGCTCGAGCTTGAAAATCTGCGGGTGCACTTTCCCACCAAGTCTGCCGTCGTTCGGGCTGTTGATGACATTTCGCTCAAACTCTATCCTGGCGAAATCCTCGGACTCGTCGGCGAAAGCGGATCGGGCAAATCGACCGTGGGAAAGGCCGCGCTGCGCCTGATCGATTCGACCGACGGCAAGATCAAAATCAATGGAAGCGATATTACCAAGGCGTCAGGCAAAGAGCTCAAGTCCGTGCGAACGAAAGCGCAGTTGATTTTTCAAGATCCGCATTCCTCTCTCAACCCCCGCATGACCATCGGCAAGATTGTCGCGGAGCCCCTGCTGATTCACAGCCGGCAGCGCGGAAGCGAACTTGCCGAGACGGTCTCAAAGCTATTGGGCCGGGTGGGATTGCCGCGGCAATTCCTGCATCGCTATCCCCACGAACTCTCGGGCGGGCAAAAGCAGCGGGTCGCCATCGCGCGGGCTCTTTCCGTCGATCCGGACATGCTGATCCTCGACGAACCGACCAGTGCGCTGGATGTCTCGGTTCAGGCGCAGATCCTGGAATTCCTGAAGGAGCTCCATGACGAGCGGCAGCGCATGACCTCGCTGTTCATCTCGCATAATCTGGCCGTGGTCCGCTTTCTCTGCCATCGTATTGCTGTAATGTATCTTGGACGCATTGTGGAAGAAGGACCCGTGGAACAGGTTTTCTCCAATCCTCAACATCCCTACACGAAAGCCTTGCTGAGCGCCGTACCGCTGCCGCAAGCCGAGCGCAACGCAGGCCGGATCCATCTGCAGGGCGACCTGCCCAGCCCAGTTAACGTTCCAACCGGATGCGCATTTCATCCACGCTGTCCACAGGCGGAGGCCGGAAAATGCGACAGCGAGACGCCCCATTGGGTTACGGTCGGACAGTCACGGGCACGCTGCCACTTTGCCGGCGAAGATCTCGGTCCTGACTTTGGCGGTGACGTTGAATGAGTTTTCAACTGGACCGGCTGGCGAACCAACTGGATTGGAATTTGCTACGCACCTTCATGGTGATCGTGCAGGAACGCTCGATCACCAGTGCCGCACGGCGTCTGAACGTGACTCAGCCTTCGGTCAGCGCTGCGCTGCGGCGGCTCGAAGAGCGGCTTGAGGTTCAGCTTGTTGAGCGGGGCTCAGGGCGGGTCTTTTCCATCACCAGCTCAGGTGAAGTGGTTTACCGCGAAGCGCTCGAAATGTACGGTGGCGTGGTTCGGCTCAACGAGCTCAGTCAATCGAGCGAACAGGTTCTCTCCGGCAACATCGTAATCTACCGTTCCAGCCATCTCGACGTCGGCTTCTTGAATGCCCTTCTTGCAGAGTTTCAGGAAATCCACCCGGGCGTGACCTTTTCCATTTCCTCAACACCTTGCCCCGATGTGGTGCGGGCGCTACAGCAACGCGTGGCTTCGCTGGGTTTCTGCACGCGCCTGGAAACGGCGCCGCAGTTAAAACCGCACCGGCTGCCCGGTCAGGAGTTTGCCTTCTACTGTGGATACCGACATCCGCTTTACGAAGTTGAACAACCTGATCCGTCGATACTAGCTGCCTCAGACACTGTGGGCTTCGAGGGTGAGACGCTTAGTGGCCCTCTCGCGCAGATCCTCCGCTATCGGGCGCGTCATGAAATCGGCGACAAGATGAGCGCCACCACCAGTAGTATCGTCGATCTCATTGAAATGGTCCGCCACGCCCCGGCCATCGGCTGTGTGGCCATAAACCATGTAAAAAAACATGCACCTGATCTCTGGCAGATACCACTGAACGCTGCCAATCCACTGATCGATATCTACGCCCTCGTGGATACGGACCGGCATTTGACCCACGCGGAACGGCAATTGCTGGACTTCCTTGAGGTAAACGGGGTTTTGCAGAGCAGTAAAACCACTTAGCGCCTCGTTTCCCGCACTACAGGTCCAGGTCCAGGTCCTGATCGGACAGGGTCGCGCGCCGCTGCCGCTCGTCCAGAATCAACAACATCCGTGCGAGCATCGCAGTATCGATGTTCGACCAGCCCGCCGTGATGTGCCCGTCCTTCCACAGGATGCTGGTGGCCACCGCCTCGATCTCTCCGGCGTGTTCCAAGCCGCTTTGAAATATCTCCGCAGGCTCCACGCCGTGCAGCGTAACGATGTCGGCCATGTCTTTTCACTACCTCTCAGGTTTCGATGTGTCGATTGACATGGATCGAACCTATCCAAATGGCAGCGCATGCCACTTGAGTTAAATCAAGCCCCTGTTCAAAGCAGCGTGATCAACTGCGTTTCGGAGTCTGATCTGGGTCAAGGTCGCCCTCCCTCCCCCTCGTTAATCTGAAGCCTCTTGGCAAAAAAGCTCTATCGCATGCGGAGAAAGCGCGTGGTTGCTCAAGCAAAACAGGGGATCGAGGCCGACACGCAAACACCCTCGATACGAACCAGGGGCCTGACCAAAATCTACCGGACGGGCGACGTTGAAGTGCGCGCGTTGAACGGCGTCGATTTGACGCTCTATCAGTCCGAACTGGTCGTACTGCTGGGTGCGTCGGGCAGCGGAAAATCAACGCTGCTGAACATCCTGGGAGGGCTCGACCGTCCGACCGACGGGCAGGTGTTCTTTGGCGACGCGGAGCTGACCGCCATTGACGACTCGGCCCTCACGCGCTTCAGGCGCGACAACGTCGGTTTCGTGTTCCAGTTCTATAACCTGATCCCCAGTCTGACAGCCCGCGAGAACGTGGCCCTGGTGACTGAAATCGCCCCGGCACCGATGGCGCCCGCCGAAGCTCTGGAGATGGTCGGCCTTGGTGAGCGCCTGGACCACTTTCCCGCCCAGCTGTCGGGCGGCGAGCAGCAGCGGGTCGCCATTGCCCGCGCCATCGCCAAACAACCGCGGATTCTGCTCTGTGACGAGCCCACCGGCGCGCTCGACAGCGCCAGCGGCGTGATCGTCCTGGAGGCAATCCAGCGGGTAAACCTGGAACTCGGCACCACCACCGCATTGATCACCCATAATGCCGTAATCGCCGACATGGCCGACCGCGTGATCATCTTCGCCGACGGTCGAATTCACGAGACCCGCGTCAATACACGCAAATGCCGGGTCAGCGAAATGACCTGGTAATCCCAAGGAGCATTGATAGTGACTCCGCTCGACCGAAAACTCTTTCGTGATCTCTGGCGACTGCGCGGTCAGGTCATCGCCATCGCCCTGATCGTTGCCTCGGGCGTCGGCGTTCTGATCATGTCCTTGAGTTCCCTCGAAGCCCTGGAGGAAACCGCAAACTCCTACTACGAGCGTTATCGCTTTGCGCAGGTCTTCGCAGAGGTAAAACGTGCGCCTCGCTCCCTGGAAAAGAAAATCACCGCGCTGCCGGGGGTACAGGCGGTCGACACGCGGATTGCCCAGTTCGCCGTTGTCGATATCGCCGGATTTGGCGAACCGGTTATCGCACAACTGGTTTCGGTCCCGGAGCGCGGGCAGCCTGCTCTGAACCAGTTGGTCCTACGCAGTGGCCGTTGGGTCACACCAGGCCGGGTCGATGAAGTTATCGTCAGCGAGCCCTTCGCCGAAGCCCATGGTTTCAAGCCTGGAGACACGATCCGGGCGGTTCTGAAGGGGAATAAACGCACCCTCACCATCGTCGGCACTGCGCTTTCACCCGAATTCGTCTACTCCATCGGACCGGGCGCTCTGATGCCGGATGATCTGCGCTTCGGTGTCTTCTGGATGGGACGTGACGCTTTGGCGGCGGCCTACGACCTGGAAGACTCATTTAACGGTTTGGCGGTGTCGCTGCTGCGCGGTGTCGAGCCCAAAGGCGTCATCGAGCATCTCGACAATCTGCTGGAGGATTACGGCGGGGTCGGGGCCTATGCGCGCAAGGACCAGATCTCCAACTGGTTCCTGATGAACGAGCTGGAACAGCTGCGCAGCATGTCGACCATCATGCCAACGATCTTTCTGGCGGTGGCGGGTTTTCTCACCAACATGGTTCTGGCGCGCCTGATCGCGATCGAGCGCACCGAGATCGGGCTTCTCAAGGCCTTCGGCTACAGCAATCTGGCGGTCGGCTGGCATTACGCCAAGATGGTGATGGCGATGACTGGCCTGGGCATTCTGATCGGCTGGGGCATCGGCTATGGCCTGGGACAGTGGAGCACGCACATCTACGCGGATCAGTTCCGCTTCCCCTTCCTCCTGTTCCGCCCGGGCCCGACTTCCTTTACCATTGCAGCCCTCGTCAGCATGACCGCGGCTCTGATCGGTGCGGCAGGCGCGGTCCGCAGTTCGGTTGCCCTGTCACCCGCTGAAGCCATGCGGCCACCGGCCCCGCCTGCCTTTCACAAGGGCGGCCTGGTGGATAGCGTGCTCGCAGTTCTGCTGGACCAACCCAGCCGCATGATCCTGCGGCAGATTATCCGCTGGCCCCTGCGGGCCTTCCTGACTGCATCCGGCATCGCCCTCTCGGTGGCGGTTCTGATTTCCTCGCTGCAGTGGCTCGATTCCATCGACCACATGGCCGACACGCACTTTTTCCAGGCTCAGCATCAGGACATCATGGTCGGACTGGTTGAGGCGGAGCAGGAGAGCGTGGTGCGCGAGTTCGCGAATTTACCCGGGGTGCTCTCCGTCGAATCCCAGCGGATCGTGACGGCGGTCTTTCATTCCGGCACGCGCCTACACCGGGGGTCTCTCAACGGCATCGAACCGGACGCCAGACTACAGCCGATCTACGACAATCACGGCGGGGTGGTGGCCGTGCCACCGGGCGGGCTGGTGCTCTCAAACGAGCTCGCAAAAAAGCTGGGCGTAGGACCGGGCGATAGTGTCCGGGTCGAAATACTGGAGGGCTGCCGCCCAACCCTCGAGTTAACGGTAGCCAGTCTCTTCGAGACCTACATCGGCATGCCGGCCTATATCGATATGGCCGCGCTGAACCGGCTGCTCCTCGAGCCACGGCGCGTGGAAATCCTGGATCTTCTGGTCGATGAGCGGGAACAGGCGGAGCTTTTCGCTGAATTGAAGGAACTGCCCAGCATTGCTGCCGTTATGCTGCGCCGTGCAGCGGTCGACGAGTTCTACGAGACCCTGGCCAAAACCCTGCTTGTCTATGTCTCCTTTTTTGTCGCCTTCTCCTGCACCCTGTCCTTCGGCGTCGTCTACAACACCGCTCGGATAGCTCTGTCGGAACGCGGGCGTGAACTGGCAACCCTGCGCGTGCTCGGATTCTCCCGCTGGGAGATTTCCTACATTCTCTTGGGCGAGGTCGGCCTGACGGTTCTCTTCGGCCTGCCGCTGGGCTGCTTTGCCGGGCTCGGTCTGGCATGGCTTATGACCGCGGCTTTCGAATCCGAGCTCTATCGCATTCCAATGATCATCGAACCTTCGACCTACGGCATGGGTGTGCTGGTCGTATTGCTGGCCGCCTTGGTTTCGGGGCTTCTGGTGCGGGAGCGCCTCGACAAGCTCGATCTGATCTCTGTTCTCAAGACCCGCGAATGAAAAGAGAGGTACGCTGATATGCAGGTAAAAGGACGCCGTCTTTTGCTCTGGGGCTGCCTCGGCGCAGTGCTGGTGGCAGGCTTGACCTATGCCTTCTGGCCCCGGCCGGTTCCGGTTGACTTTGTAACTGTGACACCGGGGCCGATTGTCGTCACCGTCGCTGAAGAAGGTGAGACACGGGTGCGGGACGTATTTGTACTCTCCGCCCCGGTGACCGGCCATATGCGGCGGATCGAACTGGACGTGGGCGATCTGCTACGCGCCCAGGTCACAGAAGTCGCCCGTATCGAGCCGATCGACCCGACTTTCCTCGATGTGCGCAGCGTGGCCCAGGCTCAGGCCGCTATCGAAACCGCGGAGGCCGCCCGCAGCCTGGCGCTGGCCGAAGTCGATGTCGCAGAGGCGGAACTCGACTTTGCGGACGCCGAGGTCAAACGCGCCCGCAGGCTGATCACCACCGACACCATTTCACAGCGCGCCCTGGATGATGCCGAACGGATTTTTCGCACCAAGAAGGCAAGCCTGGATACGGCCCGTGCCGGTCTGCGCATGCGCGATTCCGAGCTGACCCAGACCCGTGCGCAACTGGTCTCCCCCGCGACGGCCCAACGCGCTTTCAAGACCTGCGATTGCGTCGTCCTCTCCGCGCCAGTCAGTGGACAGGTGTTGAAGATCCATCAGAAAAGCGCGGGCGTGGTGCAATCCGGGCAAGCCCTGATCGATATCGGCAACCCTCGCAAGCTGGAGATTGTCGTCGACCTGCTGTCCGAAGACGCCGTGAAGGTCGAAGCCAACCAACGCGTCATGATCGAGGATTGGGGCGGTGCCAAAGATCTCAAAGGAAGGGTTCGCCGGATCGAGCCGACCGGCTTCACCAAGGTCTCGGCCCTGGGGATCGAGGAACAGCGGGTCAATGTCGTCATTGACTTCACCGATCCGCCGCAGGAATGGCTGCGCCTGGGTCATGGCTATCGCGTAGAGCTGCAGGTGGTGCTTTGGGAAGATCCTTCGGTACTGAAAATACCGCTCACGGCGCTATTCCGAAACGGCGCAGACTGGGCCGTCTTTGTCGAGCGCGAAGGCCGCGCTCGTCTGCAGACGGTTGAGCTTGGGCAGCGGACCGATCTGGAGGCTCAGATCCTGGAGGGCCTGGGCGAAGGCGACCGGGTCGTGCTCTACCCCAGCGACCGGGTTATCGAGGGAGTGCGCCTGAGTGAGCGGGTGCTCTAAGCCGCGCGAGAACGAGCCCTCTGGTGATGATCGTCAATGTCCTCTCGACGAAGCCCCTCCGCCGCATTAGGCTCGCAGGAGAACAGAGTGTGCCATCGAAAAAGGCAAGAGGGTGAATAACAGGCAAAAACAATCAGCCTGAGCCCAATTTGCCCAGTTTCTGAGCGGTTTTCCCGCGATAGAATCCGCAAGCGGTTTTCAGGCGGGGGTTTGTCCGATGGCATAGGGCTTGCAGTGCGAGACCTTTTGAACGATCGCACAAAAAAACGGGGAGATTATACAACAATGTTAGAATTCAAAGCCTTGCGCGGTGCCGCGCTCCTGGCCGCTTTTGTCGGCTTCTCAACACAGGCTTCTGCCGAGGTCGACATCAAATTCACCCTCGATTGGAAATTCCAGGGACCGACCGCCGCCTTCCTGGTCGCGGCGGACAAGGGTTTCTACGCCGAAGAAGGCCTGGATGTTTCGATCGACAGCGGCAACGGTTCCGCAGGCGCGGTCACCCGTGTTGCCGGAGGCGCCTATCAGATGGGCTTCGCGGACATCAACGCGCTGGTCGACTTCAACGCCAAAAACCCCGGCCAGTCGGTCAAGGCCGTCATGATGGCCTACGATGCGCCGCCTTTCTCGCTCTTCACGCTGAAGAAGAACAATATCGCAAAGGCCGAAGATCTGGTCGGACGCAAACTGGGCGCACCGGTCTTCGATGCTTCCTACAAGCTCTTCCCTGCCTTTGCTCATGAAACGGGCATCGATGAAAAGGCTGTCGAGCGGGTCAACATGGATCCAGCCCTGCGTGAAGCCATGCTGGTGCGGGGCGATGTCGATTTCATTTCGGGGCACTTTTTCTCCTCCATGCTGGATCTGAAATCCAAAGGCGTGGCCGAGGAAGACATCAAGTATTTCCTCTATTCCGACTTCGGGATGGATTTTTACGGCAATGCGGTGATCGCTTCGGGTGAATTCATCAGCGAGAATCCGGAGGCCATCTCCGGTTTCATCCGCGCGACTGTGCGTGGCTGGCAGGAAATCATCGCAGACCCCGCAGCCGCCATCGAGATCGTGGCCAAGAGCGATCCGCTGATCGAGAAGAAGCTGGAGCTGGAACGGCTGCAGCTCGCCCTGGACGTCAATGTCCTGACGCCGCATGTGCTCAAGGCCGGTATCGGCGATGTGGACGAGGCGCGCCTGCGCAGTTCCATCGCTCAACTCGCCATCGCCTACGGGCTGACGGCGACGCCGGAACCTGCCGATGTCTGGACTTCGGAGTTCCTGCCCCCAGCGAAAGAGCGGATGCTTTCGCGCTGAACGAGCTGAATCCTCTTGTCTCTAGCATGCGGTTATTTTTGTGACGGCCTTCGTTGAACTCGACCAGGTCACCATGACCTATGGCGGCCCCGGTATCGACACGGTACCGGCGGTCGCCGACGCCACCCTGACCATCAACCAGGGCGAATTCGTCGCCATGGTCGGTCCCTCCGGCTGTGGAAAGTCTTCGCTTCTGAAGATCGTCTCCGGCCTGATGCCAGCCGACAAGGGCATCACCCGTGTCGCGGGAGAGCCCGTGACCCGGCCACTGACCATGGTGGGCATGGCGTTTCAGAACGCCACGCTCTTACCCTGGCGGACGACCCTGGAGAATGTCCTACTGCCGCTGGAGGTCAGCCGCACGCACAGAAGTACCTTCCGGCGCAAGAAGGCGGAACATCTGGAAACCGCGAGGGCCCTTCTCAAGACGGTCGGGCTCGAAGGCTATGAAGACCATGCACCCTACGAGCTTTCGGGCGGTATGCAGCAGCGTGCGTCCCTCTGCCGGGCGCTCATTCATGCACCTGATCTGCTGTTGCTCGATGAGCCCTTCGCGGCGCTCGACGCCTTCACCCGCGAAGAGCTCTGGGGCGTGCTGCAGGACCTCTGGATGCAACGCAAGTTCACCGTGATCCTGGTCACCCATGATCTGCGCGAAGCAGTCTATCTGGCCGACCGGGTGTATGTGGTGAGCAAACGCCCGGGACGGATTGTTTATGAACGCCCCATTCCCTTGGCGCGTCCACGCACTCTGGAATCGACCTTCGATCAGGATTTCGTCGATCTGGTGCACAAATTGCGCGATCACATCGGTGAGGTGCGCGCATCATGATCTCGAAAATCAAGCTCGCGCCCTGGATCGCCACCATCGGCCTCTTCGTTTTCTGGGAGTTGATCTGCCGCCTCTTCTCCGTGCCGGAATTCATCCTGCCCGCCCCCAGTGCCGCCATGGCGGCAATGATCGAGTACTGGCCCGCCATCTGGCAAAATGCCTTCTACACCTTCTGGGTTACCATGGTCGGGTTTGCCCTGGCCGTTGTCTTTGGGCTGGCGCTTGGACTGGTCACCGGTGCTTCGGCACTGGTCTATTCGGCGATCTATCCTCTGCTGGTCGGCTTCAACTCGATTCCCAAAGTCGCCATCGTGCCGGTTCTGGTGGTGTGGTTCGGCATCGGGACCATCCCCGCCATCCTGACCGCCTTCACCATTTCCTTCTTTCCGATTGTGGTCAACGTCGCCACCGGACTGGCGACCTTGGAGCCCGAACTCAAGGACGTTCTGCGGTCTCTCGGCGCCCGCAAGATCGACATCCTGCTGAAAGTAGGCGTGCCCCGCTCCATGCCTTACTTCTTTGCATCACTGAAGGTTGCGGTCACTCTGGCTTTTGTTGGCACAGTGATCTCAGAGACCGTCGCCGGAAACGCCGGCATGGGCCATCTGATGCTGACCGCTTCCTCGAGCTTTCGCGTGCCCCTGGTCTTTGCCGGACTACTGGTGATCGCCGCCATGGGTGTGGGGATGTATGTGGTCTTCGTCCTGGTCGAGCGGCGCTTTGTCGGCTGGGCTTTCCGGGGCGGGGATAGCTGATGGGCGTTTCCGGGCAGGCGAGAGTTTCTCAAAACCTGTCCAGGCGCTGCTGTGCCAAGATAATCCTGGTCACGGGTCTTCTCGGCCCTATCTTGTTGCATTCCACAGAGGGCAATGCACAAGCGGAAGACATGCTGATTGACGATTTTAGCGATCCCGGTCTGACCTCAAAGCTGGGCAGCGTTTGGCGCGGCGTTAGCGATCAGGTCATGGGCGGCATCTCGCAGGCTTCGGTCACACGTGAGGTAATTGAGGAACGAAACGCCTTGCGCCTGAAAGGCGATGTCCGGCTCGAAAACGATGGCGGTTTTATCCAGGCCGCGCTCGACCTCTCGCCTGACCGCGGTGTTTACGATGCCTCGGGCTTTACCGGCCTGCGGTTGACGGTACGCGGCAATGGCGAGCGCTATTCCCTGCATCTGCGCAGCACCGATAACGTACGGCCCTGGCAATCCTACCGGGCACATTTCACAGCTGGTCCCGAATGGGAGGCGATTGAGCTGCCCTTTGCGTCCTTTACCCCTTACCGGCTGGAAACCGCCCTGGATACCTCACGGTTGCGGCGTATCGGTCTGGTGGCTATCGGACGCGCGTTTTCGGCAGATCTGGCGGTCAGTGAGCTCGCCTTCTACCGCTAATTCAATTCAACAGCCATAGGGTGCCCGTCAGAATCGTGGCGTAGGACACCCAGGCTGCATAGGGAACGAACAACGCTCCCGCCAGCCGGTCCAGACGCCAGAACAACACCGTGTTCACAAGGATCACGAGCAGGAGAACCACAATCTCCGCCAGAGACCAGCCGATCTGCTGCAGGCCGAAAAAGAGGAACGACCAGAGAAGGTTCAAGGCCAGCTGCAGGCCATAGACAAAAAGAGCCTGCTTTCGGGCCTGAGACGCTTTCTGACGCCAAACGCGCCAACCCGCGACCGCCATGAAGATAAAGAGCGTGGTCCAGACCGGCCCGAAAACCCAATCGGGCGGACTGAGTACTGACCTTTCAAGCGTCTGATACCAGTTGCTAACCGACGTCGCGGTGATGGCGCCTCCAACGCCGGAAACGACAAAAGACAGCAGAAAAAATCCCACGAGACCGAACCAGTCGCGGCGTATCATTCTGTTTCAATTCTCCCTACTACCGGGAACTCACCGCTACCGGATCGCTCCAGGACAATCATCTCCCCTGAGCGTGGAAAAACGTCTGTCAACGCGGTGATGTTAACCTGATGCGTAACAAGAACCAGTGGTTCGTCAGACGGCTGATCACGCAACCACTCTCTCAACGCGTTCGTCGCAGCGGGTTGCTGCTCGCGCTGCCGGAAGAAGGAATTGAGGGGCGGGAGTTCTTCCACGGCTCCCAGCTTCAGAAGTTCCGCAGTTTCCAGGCAGCGGCACCATTGGCTCGAAAACACACGCGCGGATCCGAGTCCCGCGTCGCGAAGACGTGCGCCGATCCGTGCTGCCTGGGCACGGCCTTCGACGGAAAGGTTTCTTTGCGTACTGCAATCCCGCAGGGTGAAGTTGTTGGGATCACCTGTCCCCGGCGCGACGGCATGGCGCATGATCACGATATGGCCTTCCTGAGCGATCGATCGCAAGAGAGAGGCGTCGTCCGCAGATGCAAAACTCTGCGGCACAATGACAAGCAGGAGACTTAAAGCAACGGCAGTAATTTTCGAGCGACGTGCCGGATCAGTACAAAACTCTACCATCCCCAGGTTCCGGGCGCGCCTTTGAAGGGGCCGACGATACGCGACGTAATCCATCCGCCGTAAAAGTCACCCGCCTGGGACTGAACCTTTTCATCACCGACCCAGCAGGACCCAACCCGTGAGGCATAAAAGGCGTAAAAACCCTGGATGGCTCGAAAGGAAGGGGTCGTCTCAGGATAACTCCAGCCCGCCTGAGGCGCGCAGGCTCCGTCAACGTTAAGAGTCCAATAACTGGCCGGTCCCTTGAACTCACAGAAAGATCCGCCCGGTTCAGGGCTCAGCAACACCTGCCGGACATCCTCTGGCGGAAAGTAATAGACGGGCGGGTGGCTGGTCTCCAGGACCCGATACCCACTGGTTGTCTCAGCGACGGTTTCTCCGGCAAAGATGACTGAGAGTCGTTCTTTTACCTTCTCAATACGCGGAGGCCTGGGATAGTCCCAAACAGATTCCTGGTCCGGTCCAGGAACGATATACAGACCTCTCTCAATCATAGTGGTGTTCTCCTCCCATCCATCATGAAAGATACGTCTGAAAGGTCGCGGCGGATCAGCCTCTCAGTATCAATTTAGCTGTTGTTCCATGGCCCGTGATGCGCACCTGGTGCATCGAAGCGCTCAAAACTGTGCGCCCCGAAAAAATCGCGCTGTGCCTGGATCATATTGGCCGTGGAACGGCTGGTACGCATCATATCGAAATATGAAAGCGCCGCGGAGAGTGCGGGCACAGGCAAACCTGACAGAGCCGAAACCGCAACGGTCTCACGCAAAGCCTGTTCGTTGTCTCTCAAAAGCGCGGCGAAGAAATCCGAGAACATCAAGTTCAGTGCCGGATTTTCGGTCAGGGCACCAGCCATGTCATTCAGCATTGTCGAGCGGATAATACAGCCGGCCCGCCAGACCCGTGCGACATCCGGCAAGGGAAGCGACCAGTTATATGCTTCCGAAGCGGAAGACAGCAGTCCGAACCCCTGGGCATAGCAGACGATCTTTCCGGCAATCAGGGCCTGCTCGAGAGCATCGATCTTGAGAGCATTCGACTCGAGTGCGCTGGGGGCCGCACCGAAGAGGCTTTCACCGGCTTTACGTTCGTCAAGTCGGGAGGAAAGGTTGCGCGCCGCCACAGCCGCTTCGATGACCGTTGCAGGTGCCGCCAGATGCAGCGCCTCGACGGCGGTCCAGCGCCCGGTACCCTTTTGGCCGGCGCGATCCAGAATGATGTCGAGCAGCGGCTTGCCACTCTTGGCATCGTCGCAACGCGAAACCTCGGCAGAAATCTCAATCAGGTAGGATTTCAGCGGCCCTTCGTTCCAACGAGCGAAGACCTCGCCGATCTCCGCCGCCGACATCCCGAAACCGTCGCGCATGATGCCGTAGACTTCGGCAATCATCTGCATGTCGGCGTATTCGATGCCGTTGTGCACAGACTTCACGAAATGGCCGGAACCGCCCTCGCCCATCCACTGGGCACAGGCCTGGCCTTCATGTTTTGCGGATATGGCTTCCAAAATATGCGAAACCCGGTCCCAGGCGTCGCGCGCACCGCCGCCCATGATTGAGGGACCGTGGCGCGCGCCCTCCTCGCCACCGGATACACCGATACCCAGGAAAGGAACGCCCGCAGCTTTCGCTTCTTCTGTGCGCCGGTTGGTGTCATGGAAGTTGGCATTGCCTGCATCAATGATCAGATCGTCACTGTCCAACAAGCCGCGCAAAACCGTGATTTGCTGGTCCAGGATCTCACCGGCAGGCAGCATGATGATAATGGAGCGCGAGGGTTTGATGGCAGCGACGAAGGATTCCAGGCTCTCGCAAGGTACGACCTGAGCGGCCAATTCGCCTGCATCCGCGTGAAATTTTCTGGTGGTCTCCGTCGTACGGTTGAAAACGGCTATTTTGAAGCCTTTTTCCGCGATATTGAGCGCGAGACTGGCCCCCATGGTACCGAGACCGATCAGACCGATCTCCGCGAGTTCACTGTCACCTACTGCCATTTTGCCCCTGATGCTTCCTGCTAACTAATCCATTCAGGGGCACAAACTAATAACTGGAAGCCATCGCGTCCATCGAAAGAGACGCCCTTCAGCTATCGCAGAGCAATCTGACAGGAACCCGGGGCTCCCTTCCCTATTGTGAGGCGAAGGATCCGATACCGCGGGCCTTGAGCGTCTCCGAAATCTCAGCGAGCACTGTGGGGTCGTCGATTGTCGCAGGCATCTTCCATTCCGCGCCGTCAGCGATCTTCTGCATGGTGCCGCGCAGGATCTTGCCGGAGCGGGTTTTCGGCAAGCGTTCGACACAGATCGCCAGCTTGAAAGCCGCGACCGGGCCAATGACCTCGCGCACCCGTTGCACGACCTCTTTCTCGATGCTGGCCGTGTCGCGGTCGACATCCGCACTCAGGATCAGAAATCCGACCGGGATCTGGCCCTTCAGGGCGTCTTCCACACCTACCACCGCGCATTCGGCAACGGCGGGGTGCCCGGCAATGGCTTCCTCGATACCACCGGTCGAGAGGCGGTGTCCCGCGACATTGATGATGTCGTCGGTGCGCGACATGATGAAGAGATAGCCGTCTTCATCCATCATGCCGGCGTCCGCGGTTTTGTAGAACCCAGGGAACTCGCTCAGATAAGCTTCCTTAAAACGCTCGTCGGCCTTCCAGAGCGTGGGCAGGCTGGAGGGCGGCAAGGGAAGCTTCACAACAATGTTTCCGAGTGTGCCGGTCGGAACCGGGTGGCCCTCGTCATCCAGAACCTGAACGTCATAACCAGGCATGGGCACTGTCGGCGAACCCAGCTTGACCGGAAGCGCGCCAAGTCCCACAGGATTGCCCGCAATGGTCCAACCGGTTTCCGTCTGCCACCAGTGATCGATGACCGGGACCTTCAGCTTCTCCTGCGCCCATTCAATGGTGTCTGGATCAGCCCGCTCACCCGCCAGAAACAGCGTGCGCAAACTGGATATGTCGTAGTTTCCGATCAGACTGCCGGAGGGGTCTTCCTTTTTGATCGCACGGAACGCAGTCGGTGCCGTGAAAAGCGCCGCCACATTATGCTCGTCGATGATGCGCCAGAAGGTTCCGGCGTCCGGCGTTCCGACCGGTTTGCCCTCGAAAAGGATGGAGGTGCAACCCTTGAGAAGCGGCGCATAGACGATGTAGGAGTGCCCGACCACCCAACCGACATCCGAGGCTGCCCAGAAGACTTCCCCCTCATCCACACCGTAGATGGCGTTCATCGACCAGTGCAGCGCAACCATGTGACCACCGTTGTCACGCACAACCCCCTTCGGCTGGCCGGTCGTGCCGGAGGTGTAGAGAATGTAGAGCGGGTCGGTCGCCTTCACCGGCGTGCAAGGCACCTTGGTGCCGTTCGCCTTGTGGGCTTCGACGGCGGTTTTGTAGTCAAGATCACGTCCTTCAATCAGGTCGCAGACCAATTGCTCACGCTGCAGAATAATGCAGCAATCCGGCTTCTGATCCACCATATCGATGGCGGCATCCAGCAGCGGCTTATAGGCTACGGTTCGTCCCGGCTCCAGACCGCATGAGGCCGAGATAATGGCCTTGGGCGTGCAATCCTCAATGCGGGTTGCAAGTTCATTGGCTGCGAAGCCGCCGAAGACCACGGAATGCACTGCGCCCAATCTTGCGGACGCCAGCATCGCAACCGCAGCCTCCAGAACCATGGGCATGTAGATGATGACGCGGTCGCCTTTGCCAACGCCCCGGTCTTTCAGGACAGCCGCGAGCGCTTCGACCTCGGTCTGCAGCTCAGCATAAGTAACGCTGCGCTTGCTACCGGTCATGGCGCTGTCAAGGATCATTGCTACCTGATCGGCACGTCCGGAGTGAACATGGCGGTCGATCGCATTGTGACAGGTATTGCAGGTCGCATCCGGGAACCAGTGACCGTAAACACCGCTTTCGGGATCGAAAACCCGGCTCCAGGGCTCATACCAATCGAGTTCTTTAGCACAGGTTTCCCAGAAAGCCTCCGGGTCCGACTGCCAGCTCGCATAGGCTTCCTGGTAGCGCGATTCATTCGTCATTTGTACCTCCCTTAGTACGCCGTTTCGGACCTGGCAATCTCAAGCAGAGCCGCCAGGCTGCAGGTCAGCGATTTCGTCTTGATCCGGTCAGGCAACCCAGCACCGCGTTTGCGGCTTCGATCACATTTGTGCCCGGACCGAAGATATCAGCCACACCGGCGTCACGCAGGAACCCGTAATCCTGTTCGGGAATGACCCCACCGCAAACCACGGTAATATCCTCTGCGCCCTTCGCCTTCAGATCCCCGATCAGTTCGGGGATCAGTGTTTTGTGTCCCGCCGCCAGAGACGAAACCCCGACCACATCGACCTTCAGGTCGATCGCCCGGTCAGCCACTTCCTGCGGTGTCTCGAACATGTCGGAGAGATCCACCGTGAAGCCCATATCGGCAAACGCCGTCGCAATCACTTTGGCACCACGGTCATGTCCGTCCTGGCCCATTTTCGCCAGCAGGATATGCGGCTTGCGGCCAAAGCTCTCGGCATAGTCGAGGATACGGCGCTGTAAGGCTTCGTATTCGACATCACCGGCGTAGGCATCGTTGTAAACACCGGCGATCACCCGCGTGGTGGCCTTATGCCGGGCAAAGGCGCGCTCCATGGCACTGGAGATCTCGCCCAGTGTCGCACGCGCCTTGGCCGCTTTGACGGCGAGTTCCAGCAGGTTGCCTTCGCCGGATTCCGCCGCGGCTTCCAAGGCCTCCAGTGCCGACTTGCAGGCCGCCGGGTTTCGGGTCTTTTTGATCTGGTTCAGACGCGCCACCTGCGCTTCGCGCACCTTGACGTTGTCGATATCGAGGATATCGACCGGCGGTTCGTTCTCCAGGGTGTACTTGTTCACACCGACCACCACGGTTTCGCGTTGATCGACGCTGGCCTGTCGTTTGGCGGCGGCCTCTTCGATACGCATTTTAGGCAGACCCTGCTCTACCGCCTTGGTCATACCGCCCAGGGCCTCGACCTCCTGGATCATGGACCAGGCTTCGTCCACAAGATCCTGGGTCAGACGCTCGATGTAATAGGATCCTCCCAGCGGATCGACCACATCGGTGACGCCGGTTTCATGTTGCAGAATAAGCTGCGTGTTGCGGGCGATACGTGCCGAGAATTCCGTCGGCAGTGCAATGGCCTCGTCGAAAGAGTTTGTGTGTAGAGACTGGGTGCCGCCCAGAACAGCTGCCATAGCCTCGAAAGCCGTGCGCACGACGTTGTTGTAGGGATCCTGTTCTGTGAGGGACACGCCCGAGGTCTGACAATGAGTGCGCAGCATTTTCGAACGCTCGGACTTGGCACCGAAATCGGTCATGATCTTGGCCCAGAGTTGACGCGCGGCGCGCAGCTTCGCGACCTCCATGAAGAAATCCATACCGATGCAGAAGAAGAACGACAGGCGTCCTGCAAAGGCGTCCACATCCAATCCGCGCGACATGGCGGCACGGACATATTCCATGCCGTCGGCCAGCGTGAAGGCCAGCTCCTGTGCCAGTGTCGAGCCCGCTTCCTGCATGTGATAGCCGGAGATGGAGATGGAGTTGAACTTGGGCATCTCCTGCGCGGTGTAAACGATGATGTCCGAGATGATGCGCATGGAAGGTGTCGGCGGGTAGATGTAGGTGTTGCGCACCATGAATTCTTTGAGGATATCGTTCTGGATGGTGCCTGAGAGCTTGGAGCGATCCACGCCCTGCTCCTCACCCGCGACGATGAACATCGCAAGAACCGGAATCACCGCCCCGTTCATTGTCATGGAGACCGACATCTGATCGAGCGGAATGCCGTCGAAGAGGATTTTCATGTCTTCGACACTGTCGATGGCAACCCCTGCCTTGCCCACGTCACCGACAACGCGCGGATGATCGGAATCGTAGCCGCGGTGGGTCGCCAGATCGAAGGCTACCGAAAGTCCTTTTTGTCCGGCGGCCAGGTTCTTGCGGTAAAAAGCGTTGGATTCTTCCGCCGTGGAGAAACCGGCATACTGGCGAATGGTCCAGGGTCGCCCGGCATACATGGTCGCCTTTACCCCGCGCGTGAAGGGCGCGACACCGGGAACTTCCGCCGCGGCATCTTCCGGCAGATCGGCCGCCGTATAGAGAGGCTTCCGCGGCAGGCCGTCCGGCGTTGTTTTCTCAAGCGTAGCGGGATCGGCGCCCTTGAGTTCCTTGGAGGCCAGCGTCTTCCAGTCATCGAGTGTATTGCTCATGCCGCAAACTCCATCATGACTGCGTCGACAGCCAGACTGTCGCCGACGCTCACCAGGATTTTTTCGACCACCGCCGATTTTTCCGCACGCAGGACGTTTTCCATCTTCATGGCTTCAACGATGGCCAGGGGCTGTCCTTCTTCGACTCTGTCGCCCTCGCCAACCTGCAGATTGATCACCAGACCAGGCATGGGACAGAGCAGCAGGTTCGACGTATCCGGCGCTTCCTTGCGCGGCATGCGGTCGGCAAGCTCCGCGAGACGCGGGGTGAGAACCTGAAGCCTGCAATCAACGCCGCGATGGCGCAGACGAAACCCGCCGGGGACCGCGGCAACCTTAAACCAATAGAGTTTGCCATCGATCTTCATTTCGGCCACAGGCTGGCCGGGCTGCCAACTGGTCTCGACTCCGAGTTTGCCGGCCCCTTCCACGGCGACCTGATAGCCGCCCGCGACAACGTCAAGTGCGACCGCAGTGCGCTTTTCTTCAAGACAGACAACGCGCTTAACCGCAGCGGTTCCAGAGGCTTTACGGAAGCGGGCACCGGAGATCCCGGCCCGCCGTTTTGTAACGATGTCATCCAGAATCGCCGCGCAGGCAGCCAACCGAGCCTCGCTTTCCGTGTCGGGTGTAACACCCAGAAATCCGTCGGGGTATTCCTCGGCAATGAAGCCCGTGGTCAGACGGCCCTCCCGCCAGCGCGGATGGTCCATGAGCGCCGAGAGGAACGGCAGGTTGTTGCCCACACCCTCCACCACGAACTGATCAAGGGCGTCGGACATGGCATCAACCGCCTCGATCCGGGTCGGCGCCCAGGTGCAGAGCTTCGCGATCATCGGGTCATAAAACATGGAGATCTCGGACCCCTCGACAACACCGGTGTCGTTGCGGATTGCGAGTGTCTCGGTCGCCGCTTCCACCGGCGGCTGATAGCCGCTCAGCCGGCCGATTGAAGGCAGGAATTTACGGTAGGGGTCCTCAGCATAGAGGCGGCTTTCCACCGCCCAGCCATTCAGCACGATATCATCCTGGCTCATGGCAAGTTTCTCACCCGCCGCAACCCGGATCATCTGCTCGACCAGATCGATACCCGTGATCAGTTCGCTCACGGGATGCTCAACCTGCAGACGGGTGTTCATCTCAAGGAAATAAAAGTTCCGGTCCTTGTCGGCGATGAATTCCACGGTTCCGGCGGAGTGATAGCCGACCGCCTTAGCCAAAGCCACAGATTGCTCGCCCATGGCCTTGCGGGTTGCCGCGTCGAGGAAAGGCGATGGCGCTTCTTCGACCACCTTCTGATTCCGGCGCTGGATCGAACACTCGCGTTCGCCGACGTAGACACAGTTTCCATGCTGATCCGCCAGTAACTGGATTTCGATATGGCGTGGTTCGGTGACGAACTTCTCGATAAAGATCCGGTCGTCGCCAAAACTGGACGCGGCTTCGGATTTTGACCGGTCGAAACCTTCGCGGGCTTCGGCATCGTTCCAGGCAATACGCATGCCTTTGCCGCCGCCGCCGGCAGAGGCCTTGATCATGACCGGATAACCGATGTCCGAGGCAATCTTAACGGCATGCTCCGCATCGTCGATCAGCCCCATGTGTCCGGGAACGATCGAGACATTGGCCTCGGCGGCGATCTTCTTGGAGGTAATCTTGTCGCCCATGGCCTCAATGGCATTGGGCGGCGGGCCGATGAAGGTGATTCCTTCGGCCTTGAGGCGCTCCGCGAATTCACGGCGCTCGGAAAGAAAACCATAGCCCGGATGAACCGCGTCGGCACCGGTCTGCTTACAGGCCTCGATGATCTTATCGATGATCAGATAGCTTTCAGCAGCGGCGGGCGGGCCGATATGCACCGCCTCATCCGCCATCTCTACATGGAGCGCGGCCTTATCAGCGTCCGAATAAACCGCAACCGTGCCGATGCCCAGGCGCTTGGCGGTCCTGAAGACCCGGCAGGCGATTTCACCACGGTTGGCGACCAGTATTTTCTTAAACATGCGTGTTCCCCACCCCGAGTTAGATCGGAATATTATTATGCCGCTTTTCAGGCAGGCTTTGTTTCTTTGTCTTCAAGGCCTCGAAGGCCCGCACCACACGGCGGCGCGTCGAGTGCGGCATGATGACGTCATCGATGAAACCGCGTTGGGCCGCGATAAAGGGATTGGCGAAGCGGTCTTCATAGTCCTTGGTGCGCTGCGCGATCTTCTCCGGATCCCCGAGTTCGGAACGGTAAAGAATTTCCGTCGCGCCCTTGGCCCCCATGACGGCGATCTGCGCGCTCGGCCAGGCGTAGTTCACGTCGGCACGGATGTGCTTGGACGCCATGACGTCGTAGGCACCGCCATAGGCCTTGCGGGTGATAACCGTAACCTTCGGCACGGTGGCTTCAGCGTATGCAAACAGCAGTTTTGCGCCGTGCTTGATGATGCCGCCGTATTCCTGTCCGACACCGGGTAGAAATCCGGGAACATCAACCAGTGTCAGCAAGGGAATGTTGAAGGCATCGCAGAAACGTACGAATCGCCCGGCTTTTTTCGAGCTGTCGATATCCAGACAGCCCGCCAGCACCATGGGCTGATTGGCCACCACCCCGACGGTCGAACCGTTGAGGCGGATAAAGCCACAGAGAATATTTCCGGCGTGCGCCTGCTGGACCTCAAAGAACTCGCCCTCATCGGCAACCTTTGTGATCACCTCATGCATGTCATAGGGCTTGTTCGCATTGTCCGGAACGATGGTGTCCAGCGCCATCTCGATCCGCTCAGGGTCGTCCGAGGTCGGCAGAACCGGAGGTTTCTCACGGAAGGACAAAGGCAGGAAATCGAAGAGACGGCGAATTTCCAGCAAAGCTTCCAGATCGTTCTCGAACGCACCATCGGCAACAGAGGATTTCTTGGTGTGGGTGACGGCCCCACCTAATTCTTCCGCCGTCACGATCTCATTGGTCACGGTCTTCACCACATCCGGACCGGTGACGAACATATAGCTGCTGTCCTTCACCATGTAGATGAAGTCGGTCATGGCCGGCGAGTAGACTGCACCACCTGCACAGGGGCCCATGATCACTGAGATCTGTGGCACCACACCAGAAGCCTGGACATTTCGGTAGAAGACTTCGGCATATCCGCCCAGAGACGCCACGCCCTCCTGAATCCGCGCGCCGCCGGAGTCATTCAGACCAATGACGGGCGCACCGTTCTGAACCGCAAGATCCATCACCTTGCAGATCTTCTCGGCATGGGTCTCCGAGAGCGAGCCGCCGAGAACCGTAAAGTCCTGGCTAAAGACATAAACCGGACGTCCGTTAATCGTACCCCAGCCGGTAACGACGCCATCACCCGGAATGACGGTATCCGCCATCCCGAAATCGCTGCAGCGATGGGTCTTGTACATATCGTATTCTTCGAAGGAGCCGTCATCGAGAAGAACCTCGAGCCGCTCCCGCGCCGTCAGCTTTCCCTTGGCGTGCTGGGCATCGATCCGGCGCAGACCGCCGCCCAGGCGGGCCTGCTCGCGGCGCTGCTCGAGCTGCTCGAGAATCTCCTGCATCAGCTGAGCCCTCTCGCCTTGAGGAAGCGCCAGGCTGCGGGGAATACGGCCGCAGCCAATGCTGCCTTGGCAAAGCCGCCCAGGATGAAGGGATAGAGGCCCCATTCCAGGATCGGCTTATCCCAACCGAAGAGAACACCGAGCCAGAGCACACCCGGCAGCATAAGGATCGCCGTTCCAAGGACCGCCACGGCAAAGGCCGAGAAGATATTCCGGTCCCAGCCGCGTTCCGCCAGCATGCCCGATACATAAACCGCAATCAGAAAGCCCAGGAGATAGCCACCGGTCGGCCCCATCATGTAGGCTATGCCTATTCCCTTTTCCGGCGTTCCTGTGAAGACCGGCAGGCCGATTGCGCCTTGCACGAGATAAAAGGCGACGGCCGCCAGGCCCAGACGCGGACCGAGTGCCAGGCCAAGACCGATCACCACGAAGGTCTGCATGGTCATTGGCACGGGATAGAAGGGTATCGCGACCTTCGCCGAGAGAGTGATAAGAAGCGACGAAGCGGCCACGATGATGATATTGCGCAGCATCGAATGATCGAAATTTCTCGAAAGAGCAGCATGCAGTGTCATTTGATCCCTCCAGACCCTAAAACTGAAGTCCACTGTATACACCGCAAAGCCCCGGGAGTTCACGCTTGAAAGAGTGGCAATGTTAAAACTATAATGTTGCAACTTTTAAATTGCAAAATTGTGTAATGCGCGCAAAAAAACTCTTCGTCGGCCGCAAGATCCGGGAAATCCGTCAGGCTCATGCCCTGACCCAGGCTGCCTTCGCCGAACGGCTGGAGATTTCGACCAGCTACCTGAACCAGATCGAGAACAATCAGCGGCATGTCACGGCCCCGGTTCTTCTGGGTCTGGCGGAAGCCTTCGCGGTCGACATTGCCAGTCTCTCGGAGAACGATGACGACCGGCTGATTGCTGACCTGGCCGAAGCCGTTGCAGATCCCCTCCTCGGCGGTCAGCAACCCAGCAAGCAGGATCTGAAAGTCACAGTGCAGAACGCGCCGACCATGGCCCGTGCCTTTCTTTCCATGCATCAGGCTCTGCGCCGGGCGGGCGAGCAACTGGCGGAGCTGGACGAAACCCTGGAGCGCTCCGGCGCCCTGAACGAGCCGACCCCCTACGAGGAGGTCCGCGACTTCTTTCATTACCAGGACAACTACATCCATGATCTCGACCTGGCCGCAGAGGACCTGGCCAAGGGTCTGGCGAGCGGGTCGCGCAATCGGGTCCGGGTACTGGCGGATTACATCGAGCGCCGCCATCGGGTCCGTGTTGTGATCGGCAGCGACTCACAAGCGCCCGGCGCCATTCGCCGCTACGACCCGACCGGGCGGGTGCTGACCCTCAATCCCGCGGTCGAACCCTCGACCCACGCCTTTCAGATCGCCCACCAAATCGCCATTCTGGAGCATGGCCGTACAATCGATGCCATCGCCGACGCCGCCGAATTCCGCTCCCAGGATGCGGCGCCGGTCTGCCGGATCGGTCTGGCGAACTACTTCGCGGGCAGTGCTCTGCTACCTTACGAGAGCTTCGCCGCCACCGCACGTGAGCTCAAGCATGACCTGGATCTCCTGGGCGACCGCTTCGGTGCGAGTCATGAGCAGGTGGCCCACCGCCTCAGCACCTTGCAGCGCCCGGGACAAAAGGGTGTGCCGTTTTTCTTTGCAAGGGTCGATCAGGCCGGAACCATCACCAAGCGCCATAGCGCGACCAAGCTGCAGTTCGCACGCTTTGGTTCGGCTTGCCCTCTCTGGAACGTGCATCGCGCCTTCGAAACGCCGACCCGCATCATCCGTCAACTGGCGGAAACACCGGACGGCGCCCGCTATCTCTGCCTCGCCATGGCGGTGACCAAGCGTGGCGGCGGTTACAGCGACCCGGCCCAGCGTTACGCACTTGCTCTCGGCTGCGAGATCAAACACGCCAAGGAGCTGGTCTATGCGGAGGACCTTAATCTGGAACGCGATCAGGCCTTCGAGCCCATCGGGATCTCCTGCCGGATCTGCGAACGCCGGGACTGTCACCAACGCGCGGTGCCGCCCTTGAAACGCAGCCTGGAAGTCGATCCCAACGTGCGCAACATCATCCCCTACGCTTTCAAGTAACAATCACGCAGCTATGACGGCCACAAAATTCTGATCTCGCTCAGGTCAGCAAAGAGGCCAACAGCCGGATCGCACAGAATCATTTAACAATTTTGTTGAATGATTCTGTGCGCCCTCTATATTCAACAAAATTGTTAAATGATAATTTTGAATGAGAGGTCGTCCGGTGCGTCAATCAAGATCCGATATGGATTCTGTCTTCGGGGCGCTGGCGGATCCGACCCGCCGAGCCATCCTGGCGCGCTTGTCGCAAGGTGACGCAACGGTCAGCGAACTCTCGGAGCCCCACGACATGTCGCTGGCCGCGGTCTCCAGACATATTCACGTGCTGGCGGACGCCGGTCTCATGAGCCGGGTTCGGGAGGGCAAGACGATCCGATGTCATCTCAACGCAGACCCGCTGCGCGAAGCCACGAACTGGCTAGCCGGCTATCAGGAATTCTGGGAAGAGAAACTCGACGCACTCGGCGCGTTTTTAGAGTCTGAACATGATGAGTAATCAGCCAAGGAACGCTGGATCTGCATCACAGAGAGTGATCGCAGAGCGCACCTATCGGGTCCCGCCAGAAACACTGTTCGATGCCTGGATCAATCCCGCGTCCCTTGCCAAGTGGTTTGGCCCACCCGGCTTTCGGGCGGAAATCCTGACCCACGACCTGCAGGTCGGCGGGCGCTGGCGTTTTCTGATGCAAAGCGACGATGGAGAAGGCTTTCATCATTTCGGCCGCTTTGTCGAGATCGCCCCGCCCCGCAAGCTGGTCTTCACCTGGGCGTCGGAGGAGCAGGTTGAAGGTTGGCGCGACGAGCAGGGCAATCCCACCCTGGTCACGGTCGACTTCACCCTCTGCCCGACAGGCACGCGCGTGACCGTCACACATGAAAAGCTGACTTCGGATTTCGCCCGGCGCGCCCTTACCGGTGGCTGGAGCGGCGGGCTGGAATGTCTCGCAGAACTTCTGGAGAGCAACAACCCAACAACCGCAAACCTATTAGGAGACTAAACATGACAGAGCAAACCGGCGGCTGCGCCTGTGGCGCTGTGCGTTACAAGGCCAGTGGTGAAGCAGAATTCTCTTTTCATTGCCATTGCCGAAAGTGCCAGCGCATCACAGGTGGCGGGCATGCTTCTGCGTTCGCGCTGCATTGCGACGATATCGAAATGACCGGCGAGGTGCGCCAATTCGAGCAAAAGGCCGACAACGGTGCGGCCACCTATGCCGGCTTCTGCCCGACTTGCGGTTCTCCGATCTTCAGCCGGACCGCCCGCTTTCCGGAACGGCTTTACCTTCATGTGGCCACGCTGGACGATCCCTCGGGATTCGAGCCGAAGTTCGTGGTTTACGAGGAAGCCGCCCAACCCTGGGATTACATAGACCCGACCCTTCAATCTGCGCCTAGGTAAGGCAGACCGCAGTTAGATAAGGATTGAGCGTTAAAGGGACAGTTTAGTCCAGACCGCGAGTTCGTTGCCCGAGGGATCGGTGAAATGAAAACGCTTGCCGCCGGGAAACTCGTGCCGTTCGATGATATCGCCGCCCGCATCTGCGACGGCTTTCTCCGCGGCTTCCAAATCTTCGGCAAGCAGAATGATGAGACTGCCGCCGCGTGGTGGCGGTCCATCGGCTCTGCGAAAACCACCCTCCAGCCCGGCATTGGAAAAGGCCAGATATTCCTCGCCCCATTCCTCGAACTCCCAGCCGAACGCAGCGGCATAGAAAGCCTTTGTCGCGGCAAAATCCGACGATGGCATTTCCACGTAATCGATATTCATTGCACCCTCTTTATACAGATATATGTTCTCTATTCGTTCTATTTATGCACGAGGGTCTGACAAAGGCAAATCCGAATCCCTGGTGGTTCTCACCGACTCCGAACAAACCTGAAACAATCGCCTCGACCGCTGTTCCTACAACAATTTTTATGGCGGTTTCCCTCCATTAGTATCTAAATTGATACTATATACGAAAATTCTGCCTTCTTGTGAAAACAAACCAAGAAGATCACCTTTCCTGAAATCTGATCATCGAAGGGCGCAAGCGCCCTTAAGAAAGCCAGAGATCGAAAGGGAAAGACATGACACTTACGGTTCACACCATCAGCGGTGCGCCGCGCGGCTGGCGCATTTTGCTCGGCCTCACCTTCAAGGGTCTGGACTACAATGTCCGCTATCTGCAGGCGTCGGCAAAGGAACAGCGTTCACCGGAATTCCTGGCCCTGAATCCACGCGGCAAAGTCCCCATTCTCACCATCGGTGATGATGTTGTCCTGCGGGAGTCGCTCGCGATCCTGACCTGGCTGGAACGAGAGTATCCCGAAAAACCCATCTTTGGAGAGACGCCGGAAGAAGCCACCAGGATCTGGCAAAGCACTTCGGAATCCTGCCACTACCTGCGGGACGCCATCCACAACGTGTTGTCCAATGTCTTTGGCAGCGACGGCAGCGTGCCGGCTGAAGGCAGCCATGAGATGAATGCCCTCCTGGATGCGGCGGCCAGCCTCCATGCGGAATGTCAGGCCCTGGAAGACCTACTCGCCGACCATCCCTTCCTCGCAGGTGATCGGCCTAGCGCGGCCGATGCCGTAGCCTTCCCGGAAATCCGGCTTGTCCAGCGCGGGATCGAGATCAGACAAGCACTCATGTCAGCTCTCGGATTCGCGAATCTGCCTTTCAGCTATCCCAAACTGGCCGCTTGGATGGATCGGATTGCCGCTGTGCCGGGCTTCGAGAAAACCCTTCCCATCCATTGGAAAGCGCAACCCGCCGCGTGATCAAATCTGAAAGTCGAAAAATGACCTCATCCCACTTTCACCGACACTTCCGTCGCGCAGCCCTCTCTTTGCTCGCGCTCTCCACTATCCTGCCGGGTTCGTCGCTTGCTGCGCAGGAACTGATTGACCTGCCACGCGATCTCGAGGTCGAGCTAGCACTCAGCGCGCTCCCTGAACGTCTTCAGGAGGACTCGACGATCTACCTGCTGGATCCCGCCAAAGGCTATGTGCTTCATCGGGAAGGACAGAACGGTTTCGCAACTTTCGTGGCGCGCACCAGCATCCGTTTTTACGGCGCGAAATGGCCTTACAGCTATCCATCGGATCAGCTTATCCCAATGGCATTCGACAGCGTAGGAATAGAGCACCATATGCAGCCCTGGTTCGCGATCGCGAAGATGCGGGCCGAAGGTATTGCCGCCAAGGACGCCAAAAGAAAACTCCAGGAGGACTTTCGTGATGGTTTCTACAAAGCACCGATAAAAGGCGGTCTCTCCTACATGCTTGCGCCGATCCATCGCGCCTATATGGCGCCTGAAATCTCCGAGGAAATGATTACGGTCAGCATGCCGCACTACATGCCCTATGCACCCTATGTCACTCCTGCGCAGTTGGGCAACGACACGCCCATGAACGGCGGTCCATTCGTGCTGAATCACGGCGGCAAGGACAGCGGGCCGCACGGCTACATGATGTTCATGCTGCCGATGCCCAAGGCTGATGGCTTACGGGCAAAATACGCCCCGCTGCTGGAAGAGCTTTGCGGCCTTCATGACAACTGGTGTCTGGCAAAAGAAGAGATGGAAAAATGAATAGAGAAAACTACAGCAAAAGCATCTCGGTGACCGCGAGCCCGGAAGCGGCCTACCACGCCCTGACGCAAGGTATCGCGCACTGGTGGACCAGGCCCGACAACGCCATCGCCAAGGTCGGCGACCGCGCAAAATTTGGTTTCCCGCCAGGTAAATCCTACTGGACTTTTGAAGCCGTCACGCTGATCCCCGGTGAACGGGTCGAGATGCAATGCGTCGAGGCCCTTCATCTGCACGAAGGCCAACCACCTGAAATCGAACAGGAGTGGCTTGGCACAAAGGTGATCTGGCAGATCTGGCGGGAAGGCGACAGTACCGAGATCGGGCTTGAACACATCGGCCTGAATCCACAGCTGCTCTGCTACGACATCTGCCGGGAGGGTTGGGATTTCTTTTTCGCGGACAGCCTAAAGGAATTCCTCGATACCGGCGTGGGTAAGCCGCACCGAGACAGTTAAAGCATTTTGCGTTTAGGTTGATTCAAAATCCACTGCCTCTCAATCAGCAAACTGCTGACCTCGAACGCAAATTTTGAAATCCTGAGATTCAGGAAAAACTCAAAACGCTATAATTCGCCGCCCACGTCACAAAACCCACACCTCAAACGTCTCCTCTTTGACACCCGAGTGAAAGTCAAAGAAGGAACCGAACGTGACGATTGCGAATACCATCAATTATCCCGAACAGGCCGCAGATATCCTCGGCGCTTTGGAAAGCGTCGAGGGCATCATCGGTGCGCGCGGCATAGAGATTTCACTGCATCATCTGATCCTGCTGCGTGCGTCCCAGATCAACGGCTGCGCCTATTGCGTCAAAATGCATACGCGCGACGCACGGAAGGACGGCGAGACCGACAAACGCCTGGATCACCTGATCGTCTGGAAGTGCGTAAACGACTTCACAGCGCGGGAGAAAGCGGCCTTCGCCTGGACAGAAGCCTTGACCGAGTTGCACAAGGCGCCGGATTTGGCCAGTCTACGCAGTGAGCTGAAGGAACATTTTTCCGACAATGAGATTGCGAGTCTGACGTCAATCGTCGCGATGATCAATCTCTGGAACCGCATTCAGATATCGAACCACTGATGGCCGAGGCGCATAAATCCAACGACCACTTCGAGGCGGCCAGATCCATGTTAATGGGTCTGGCGTACCGGATTCTGGGATCGGTCGCCGAGGCAGAGGACGTGGTTCAGGATACTTACCTCAGTTGGATGGCGGTTGAGCAGACCGGGATCGAGCGGCCGTCAAGCTGGCTCGCGACCGTCTGCACGCGCAAAGCCGTCGACAGCTTGCGCTCCGCCCGCCAGGCCCGCACACAATACGTCGGTGCCTGGCTGCCGGAACCGATCCACACACAGGTTCTGGAAACGCCGGAGAGCGAACTGGCTTTGTCTCAGAATGTGACAACCGCCTTCCTGCTGGTCCTGGAAAGGCTTGCCCCCAAAGAGCGCGCCGCCTTCCTTCTGCGCGATGTCTTCGCCATGAACTACGACGAAGTCGCCGCCAGCCTCGAGATCAGCGAAGCAGCCTGCCGGAAACTGGTATCACGGGCGCGCGCCAATCTGCGCAAAACCCAAAGCACACAATCGGTTCCCAAAAGCCGTCAGGAAGAACTGGTCTCAGCCTTCAAGGCCGCGATCAGCGAAGGTTCGCTTACCCAGTTGGCGGGCCTTCTGTCCAGCGAAGCAACCCTGAGTGCCGACAGCGGCGGCAAGGTCATCGCAATCCGGCAAACCCTGGAAGGCTCGGACGCTGTGCTTTCGTTTATCACAGAGGTTCTCTCGCCGGCCTGGCAAGGTACAGAAATCGTCGCGAGTGAATTGAATAGCGGGCTCGCGCTCATTGTACGCGACGCAGGCAAGACAATCGCCGCCGTTTCCTTCGCGTACGACGACGGATTTAACGCCTCCAGCGTCTTCATCATGCGCAATCCGGACAAGCTTGCCCGCTTGGACGAGCCTTAAACCGCACCTCCGAAGACGAAACTACCCGCCAGCCCCGAGCAATCCAGCGCGTCTACGTCGGATTGCCGTTGCCTTCCTGCGCACAAAGGATCCCGTCGTCATGCAAAAATCCGCGAAACCCGCAGAACTCAAAACCATGATCATCGTCTTCACGACGGTCCTGGTCGGCTGGATCGGCTTCTCTCTTCCCTACCCGGTCTTCAGCCACCTCTTTCTGGATCTGGACGGGCCACTCTTTGCGACCGAAGTGACCGCGCAGACCCGCACGCTGCTGCTCGGTGCAGCGATTGCAGTATATCCCCTCGGACAAATCATCGGTGCGCCTCTCTTCGGGCAATGGTCTGATCGGTTTGGCCGGCGTGTTGTGCTGCAGTTCGCATTGATAACGGCAGTAATCGGCGCGCTCCTGCTTGCAGCGGGCGTTACTTTCAGCTCTCTCATTCTGCTTTTTATCGGGAGGTTTGTGGCCGGGATAGGCGAAGGCAACACTGCAATCCTCCAGTCGCTCGCTTCAGACGTCAGCAACCCCGCCACCAAAGCCCGCAACTTTGCCGCCATTGGCATTGCCATGGATCTCGGTTTTGTCGCGGGCCCGATTGTTGGCGGCATGCTCGCGGATCCGGCCTTTACCGGAAGTATCGTCTCAAAGGAGTTGGCCATGGCGCTCCCCTTCTGGACGGCTGTCGGCCTCTTTGTGATCAACGTCGCCGTCATTCCGTTTTTTCTGAAACGGGATTTTCCGGCAGCGCACGGCGGCGTGATAACGCCGGATGCTTCGTTACCGCACGCCGCGATGGCGCCCTCAATCCGGTCCCTTTTGATCATCACCTTCCTGACTTACTGGACGATTATGATCTTTTTCGACTTCTTTCCGGTCTTCTTCGTGCAGGTCTACAATACGCCACCTTGGGAACTGGGAGTGAATGCCGCTCTCCTGTCGGTACCGCTTATTCTGTCCGGCCTCGTTGTGGGTCGCATCGCCACACACTTTGGCTCCGTCGCTACGGCGATGGCGTCGTTTCTCCTCATGTTCCTTGGCATTGCGCTTTTCATTGAGATGACCAACGAGACCGATCACATCCTACCGGTCATCCTGGTCGCGGTCGGCATCAACTTCGGTCAGACAGCGACATCGGTTCTCGTCTCCGATGTTGCGCCCGCACAACAACAGGGCAGGATCATGGGTCTCTATCGGGCAATGACGGTTGCGGCTGGCGGGCTGGCTGCTGTGGTCGGCGGTTTCTTTGCGTCCATCTCGCCACAGGCACCCTTTATGACAGCACTTGTCACGGCAGCCCTGGGCCTGGGAATCCTATTGGCATGGACTCACCGCAGCAAGCGGGCCAGAGCCTAAGCTCGGCCAAAGCCCGAGCGCGAAAAGGCAGGAAGAAAAACGAACGATATCGAATAAGTGAATCCCCCAACTTATTGGACAGCCCGGATCGTGTTTCTATTGCTCGAGTGTCGCCGCGTGCCGGTGACGCTTCCGCAACTCCATCTGCTTCCGTGAAGGCCTGCCCTTGTCGAGACGATCCCTCCTTATCGCCGCCTGTTTGATTTGCTTTTCCCTTGGGCTCGCCCCCTCATCCGTCAAAGCAATCCCTTTACAGCAATTCAGCGACGACAGCTCGCACACTGAAATCCCGGCCTGGTCGCCGGATTCGAAAACCGCTGCAGGTGGAAGACCCTTCCCTCGCTACAGGTTTCGGGCGTCATCAATAAGTGCGGCACAGCGTGTGCGAAGCAGCGACCCCTGCGGCTTCTCTCAAGGATGGTTGGCTCAGCAAAAAAGCGGCGTTGTGATTTGCGGTACCCTTGCCGATTTTTACGCGCCCAAAGTAACCGCCTATCCGGCAACGCGCGCGGCAAACATCGCCGGCGGGCATGGCCTGGCGCTTTTACTCCTGGGATTGGCTGTGCTTGGCCTGGCCACCCGCCGCCCGGTCTGGATAAAACATTTGATGCGGTGAGTCAGGAACGCGCTACCTGCGCATCCCTGATCCTGTTATGGCGGTCTTCAGTTCGCCTTCTTAGGCGCGAGCAGCTTGAACTTGCTGCCTTTGACCGGGGCTTCCCCTGCCGGCTTCTTTACGCCAATGCGCGGTAAGCGGAAATCCGATGTCCTGCAATTCTGCGTGCTTGAGATTCCCGTGGTTCCTACCGGGCAGACTTGAAGTCGCCAGGCCCGACTGCCGTCGAGCGCCGCCAGATCAAAGTTGGCACGCTTTCCAGTCATACGCTTGGGCAACTGCGCCTTGCGGACATGCTGATAGCTTCCGGCTGTCTTGCGATAGAAACGCAGCAGAAACTTGCTATTCGCCTTTCCGCCTGAAAGACGGATCTCACCCTTGCGAACCCGCCTCTGCGGAGACTGGATAGCAAAAGACGGAGCTGCAGCAGGACGAGCAAGCTGGGCGTTGGCACCCGCCGGCTTATGCTCGATCGTGCTGTCTACTTCAGACTGTGGTGTTACAAGCAGGCTACCGCTGACCTGAGCCGATGGGGCCGATTGGGTCGATGGACGACACGCAAAGGTGTGCCTGCGAAAGGTCGTGTCGATAACACGCCCCTGAGCGTCAGCCAGTTTGAACTGCATCGCGAAGGTCTTCGTCGGCGGCGCGGCGTTGCTGCTGGAACCCAGCGTGAGGCCGCCGCCTGGGCTGCCCCAGATCAGATTTTGCCGATACACAATCGTGTCGGTTCCGTCCCCGGAAATATCGAAATCCTGTCGCAGTTTGTACTGATTCTCGAGGAAGATGGTGCCAACGCCTGAAGAGGCCAATCCACGGCCTGTGATCGTACCGTTGATACTGACCCGGTCGGGACAGATGAAACCCTGAAAGATTCTTTCAGTCACGACCGACCCTGCGACCGAAGCGCGCGGAGGTTCAGGTACGGCCTGCGGTGTTCCCATCGTAATGCCCGTCGCCTGATTGCAGTCCAGGTCGTAGTCTTGCCAAGCTGTATTGAAGGTCGAGCTCACGCCTACGATCCGGATCCGACCGCGATTGCTGCCACTCGGCAGCTTATCCGTATTGCTGAACGTCGCGACCTTGCCGCCATTGGTGCGAACCGTGATAACACCGCTCTGGTTACCCGCTTCATCGGCATAGCGAAAACTCACGTCCTCATTTGGTCGCGTCGTGACTATGCGCCCATCGAACCGAAGCCTACATGCGCCCCCAACGGAGGATTGCTCGACAATCTCGAGGTCCGAGGAGACGACCGGCTCGTGCCCTTTGCAATTCACGGTCAACGAAGTGAGAGGCCCAGGCGGAACCTCGGGGGGCAACGGCGCCCCCGCAACCCCTGAGGCTTCATAGACGAGCCGGCCTTCAACAGCCACTTGCACCTGACGGTCCTGTCCGAAGATCTGGGTATTACTCAAGCCCTGGCTGCGCAAGACCTCGGCATGCTCGACACAGGCCGTCACCATTGACGGTTCGTAGTCCGACTTCGTGATGGCAAAGCGCTTGGTCCTGTCGACAGACTTCGGACGTGGCCTGGAATAGTTAATGGATTCGCCGCGCGCCAAGAAACCCTGCGTGCCACCGTCCTCAAGAACAAGCCTGGGCCAGGATCTAAAGCTCTTCACTCTGCCGGAGATCTGAGCGTCAATCATGACCCTTAAATCACCTTCGATGGGGATAGCAGGTGACGAAACCCTGGAATAAGTCGAACCATTGCTTTCAACCACAATCGGTGGCTCGGTCACTGCCGAAATCCACACACTCGCAGAGTCTGCAAGCGCGGTTCCTGCCATGGCAGAAACTGCACCGACGGCAGTCGCCGCCAGCAAAGGGCGGCGCCACGCAGTACGAAGTCCGGAGTGGGTTGGTGGGAGCTGGTTGGGGCGTCGGGCGCCTGGACTGTTCCAACGAGACATAGCGTACTCCATAGATCTGTGAATAGAGCGCGCGGTTAAAAGTAAACCGGGCGGTTGCAGATCTGTCGCTTGGAGTCACACGAGGGTTCAATAAAACATCGTTGGCCTGGTACGGCTCAAAAATACCAGAGTGTGTTCGGCAAATTCAGAACAGAGCTTTGATATATATGCAAAAAATAAAACGTGTTGAAATCGAAAGCGCGATCAAGCCATAGGTTCAACACCGCTCTTTTTAAGCAGCCCGGTGCTCAACCCTAGGTATCGGCCTGGACGTCATCCCAGTTGACGTCAGATTCGATCAACCAACTCAGGGCATAGTTCCTCTCGTAAACAATGCTTGGATTGATATCTTCAGGCAGATCCGCGCCCGTCATCCACGCTTGACGCACAGCCCAGTGCATACGGTAGGCAAGATCCGCTTGGTCCAGAACTTCCGAAAAGTTGACCGGTTTGGCGTCTTCTAGGAACCGGTCACCAGGACGATCTGCGGCGAATTCGTATGCGCGGTGCACGTCGCAGACTTCACGTGGTGGGGACAAGCCCTCTTCAATATAGCCCAACGCCCAAAGCAGCACCCAAGCGGACTCGAACTGCCAGCAAAACTGAACCCGTACAGGGTCCGGTGTTGATGGGTCCTTGATATAGGCCCGCTCAGCAGGGGTGAAATGCGCGCCCAGACCATGATTTGCGACCATCGCCGCTTCGTCGTCAGGCTCAAGCCCACAGCCACGTCCCGCAATCGGCAAGAGGCAGAGGGCCCGGTAGGCGATCTCCTCGGGACGGCGTGGTGCTGTCTCGTCATCGATACCTATTAAGGGCAATCCAGGATTAATCAATAAGCCCTGACTTTCGAGCAAACTCTCCGAACGTGCTTTACGCCTAATCGCATCCTGTGTTTTTTGATCTTCCATGTCGCCGCCGTTTGTTCACTTTATGTTCTTTAGCAAACACTGACACTGCACATCGAAAATTGCAACCTTAAAGAATCGTTGCAAATCATCTTTTTCTATCTAAGAATTTTCCTAACGTGCTCACAGAGACCTAAGTTCAGGTCGCGACCTCTCAGGCTCAGGTCTCCGGGCCACTCACAAGCGTCAGGATATTGCCGTCGGGGTCGAAGAAATGCGCGGTGGTGCCGCCCCAGTCCTGCAGCTCCGGTGCGTCGTCAAAGCGCACACCGCGCTGCTGCAGTGTTTCGTAGGCTTCAAGGGCATCGGGCACGCGGAAGGAGACACCGACAAAGCGCCCTGTCAGGCTACGGTGTTCCACATCACCCAGGTCCAGGCTCTCCAGCACAAGATCGCAGTTCCCGGTCGTGAACACTGCGACACCCTCAACATTGAACAAGAGTGGAAACCTCAAGGTGTCGCGATAAAAAGCCAAAGCTTCGTCGAAACGCTGCGAAAAGATCCGAACGGCGGCAACCTGTCCCAGAAGCGGGCCTGGGTCCGTCGCTTCAGCCACCTTCTTGCGCTGTTTCTTCGCCTTCGTTTTCTCCGGCTTTTTCGTTTTCATAATTGTCCTTCGGCCAGAATAAACTGGCGCAAGCATCCGCAAACAGTGTCCCGCGCTAAAATTTCAGTGCGCGGCCGTCCGTCATGGTGAAAGGCGATCGATACCCCTCACCCACCCAAAAGTAACTCTCGCCGTCAGTCGTGATGTCATAACAGGCCCAGCCACCACGCGCCCAAAGCGAACAGTATTGGTTCGCGGTTTCATCGACCCGCCATTTGCCAGGATCGACCTGCCCGCCACGCTCGACATAATCCGTCGCACCGGAAGCGTCAAAGTACTGCCGCGTATTCCGGCCACGATTCTCGCCCAGAGCCGTATGGCCCGTCAGCAATTCGGTGATTTCCGGAGCGGCCAGTTTTCGGTCCTCCGCCTGGGAAACCGTGATACCGTGAAACAGACCGCCAAGCATGACGATGCCCCAAAGGACCACGGACAAGAAGCCTGCGGACCGGCTTAACGTCAAAGCTCTGTTCATTTTCCGTGTTCCTTTCTCTCCGCCGCTTATTGCTCGCATCAGATTGAGTCTTTCTCTCTTCGAGCGAGATCATCTTGCCAAAGCAACGTTCAAGGCGCGATCCTTAATCTCCTTTCGAATCGAATTTTTCCGCAGGTTCTATGACCACCTCCAACATGTCGCCCGAGAACACCGATTTTACTGCGTCTGTATCGCTCTCCAACAAGGAGGCGCGTCGTCTTGCACTGACCGCCCAGGGTTTCGCGCCTACTGAGCCCAGACGCAAACGTCACGACAAGCGGCATCTGGAGGCCGTGATCGGGAAAGTCGGCCTGTTGCAAATAGACTCAGTGAATGTGTTGGCGCGGGCCCACTACCTTCCCCTCTTCTCCCGGCTTGGCCCCTACAGCACCGATGTTTTGGATAAGGCCGCGTTCGCCCCCGAAAAGCTGTCAGCGGCAAAAAAGAGCAAACAGCTCTTCGAGTACTGGGCACATGAAGCCTCTCTCTTACCTTTCGAGGTTCAGCCTCTGCTGCGCTGGCGTATGGAGCGAGCGCAGGAAGGTCAGGGCGTCTGGAAGCACATCGCGCAGTTTGCCCGCAAGAATCCGGACATGATCGCCTCGGTGTTGGCTCAGGTGAAAGAACGCGGTCCCATCAAGGTTTCCGACCTGGAGGAAAAGAAAGCACAGGCGGGCAAGAAGCGCGAAACCGCCTGGTGGGGTTGGGACGAGTACAAGCGGATCATGGAATGGCTGTTCTGGACTGGACAGGTGACCGCCGCCGGTCGACAGAACTTCGAGCGCCTCTATGATGTGCCGGAACGCGTATTACCGGATTCTGTCATTGCTACGCCGACACCCAGCGAAGCGGAAGCCCAGCGCGGATTGCTTCGGATAGCGGCACAATCCCTGGGCATTGCCAGCGAACCCGACCTGCGCGACTACTTCCGGCTCAGCGCGGTCGATTCCAAACGGCGGGTTGCCGAACTGGTGGAAGCCGGAGAATTGATCCCAGCGAAGGTCGAAGGCTGGGAGCAACCGGCTTTTCTCCACCCTTCCTTTTCAGAGCTCGACGCACTTCCTAAACGCATTAATAGCCGTGCACTTCTCTCCCCCTTCGATTCTCTGGTGTGGGATCGTCCTCGGACGGAACGGCTCTTCGGCTTCCGCTATCGCCTGGAGATCTACACCCCGGAAGCCAAACGCCAGCACGGCTACTACGTCCTCCCCTTTCTTCTGGGCGACAAACTGGTAGCGCGCGTAGACCTCAAGGCAGACCGGAAGTCGAGTTGCCTGAAAGTACAGGCCAGTCACGCCGAACCGCGGGTAAAAAAGGGTGCGGTCGCGAAAGCCCTGTATCAGGAACTGCGATCCATGGCGGACTGGTTGAACCTGGAGGGGATGGAAATCCGGGACCGGGGAGACCTGGCCAGAGCCCTCCTAGACGTAGCCGGTGCTGCTGCATCGTAGTCCAGGTTTACTCTACGCCCCGGCAGTTTGCCTCTGGTAATGCCGTCGTGCTTTCGCCCGGTTTCCACAGGTTTCCATGGAACACCAGCGGCGGCGGCGGTTTTTGCTCTCGTCCAGAAACAGCCAGCCGCAGTCGTCCGATGGACAGATCTCCACTCGTTCGATCTCCGTTGGCTGGGTCAACACAGAAAGCGCGGAAAGACCGATAGCCTGTGCAACCGGTATATCCTTGTTGAACGAGAAAGCACCCTGGCGCACCGCTAAAGGAGCGCAGGACGCGCCCATCTCGAGCACCTGATTAAAGTGCGCCAGATCTTTCTTTTTTGGCTTTTCGCCCGCTATTGCGGCCAGGAACAAACACCTCAGGCTTGCTCTGAAAGCCTTAAGTTCGTCCAGCGTAGCCGGATCTTCCAACGTGGTCCGCTTTCCCAGCTTCACCCTACGGCACCAAATCTCAAGATCCCGCTGATCCGTCAACTTCTCATGGAGCACATCACCTGAGGAAGACCAGTCAGCGGTGTTTAAAAAATCCAGACAGAGACGCCCTCCAACAAGCCGGACAGAATGCGTTTGGTACGACATGGGAGAATTCTAACCTTTGTTCCGGTTGACCTAAGAGTGATTGCAAACTAACCTAACCGTTATAGCAGTTATAATGGATAAAATACATGCTGAATTCGGAAACTGCCAACGTCCGGTTGACGATGGCAGGTGTTGTAAGAGGCGTAAAAAGCCTCGGACCCATCTCACTTTTCGTGATTCCCTTCGGCATCGCATTCGGGGCGGCTGCCATCGAGCGTGGCGTTACGCCCGATCAGTCGATTGTTATGAGCCTCACAGTCTTTTCTGCAGCGGCCCAGTTTGCCGCGCTGGACTTTTGGAACGGACCGCTCCCGGCAATCTCCCTGCTGCTCACCGTCCTTGCCGTCGGTACGCGTCATATCCTCATGGGTGCCACCCTGGCCCCCTGGCTCAACCGCTTGAGCCGTCCCAAGCGCCTGCTCGCATTATCAGTCCTCAGCGACGCGAATTTCGCCGACAGTTACGATGCTTTTCGCCGTGACGAGCGGGACGTCGGCCGGCTGGTCGGCGGCGGCCTCGCGCTCTGCATTTGCTGGATTATCGGCTCCACAATCGGCGTGATCGCCGGTGCCAGCCTCGGGAATCTGGGGCGTTTTGGTATCGATGTTGTGATGGTCTCTTTTTTTGCAGCTATCGCGGTGGGACAATGGGAAGGTCTCTCCGATGTCCTGCCATCCGTCGTCGCAGCGGCTGTCGCGGTACTTGGGCTGATCTTTCTGCCGCCGGGATGGAACATCGTGCTCGCCGCTTTAGCAGGCGGCATAGCAGGAGTCCTATGGCATGAGCGCTGAGGCGACCGCCTATCTCACCATTTTCCTCATGGCAGCCGTCACTTACGGCACGCGGATCGCCGGGGCGGAGTTGATGACTCTCTTTCGCATCACCTCCCGGGTCGACGCTTTCCTGAAGTCCATGGCCATCTCGGTGATGGTTGCCATTGTCGCCTCAGCCATTGCGCAAAGCGGGTTCCGCGAAAACACCGCCACTCTCGTGGCCGCCGCGGTCATGGCGGCGACACGCAGTTCTATAGGAGCGGTCACGGCAGGCATGCTTGTCGCCGCGGCCTGGACCTGGTTGGCGTAGGTAAATTAGGACTCGCCTGCTAAAGCAAGCAGCATTTGGCGTGTTGTTTCGTCGGCGGGAAACATCAACTCGATTTTCAGTTCTGCCAGCGCAATGTCCTCCGCTGTGCCGAACTGGGCAATGGTCGAAAAGAGCGACAGCGTATGCTCGCCCGCCCGGTAGCGGGCCGGCACCACCGCCGGAAGCACACCGCCCGGATCGGGTTGTTCATCTCCCAACGCTGCCGCCAGGCGGTCGGAAGCCCGATCCAGGATCTCATCTCCACCAAGGTGACCGCTCTCAGTCCGCAAGCGCGCCAGCATATGCTGCGCCACCTCTTCCCAGTTCTCGAACATCACAGTCATTGCGTCGACATCCGCCAGAACCGATAGAAGACTATCGCCCTCCGTAACATCGATAGAGCTCAGCAGAGCGCCAGCGGACTGATTGGCCTTAACCAGTGTCCAGTGCCGGTCCAGCGCCAGAGCGGGATAGGGATCGTGACGCGCAAGCGTCCAGTCGACAGCGGCGCGCACCTGCGCCATATCGGCTTCGTCCAACTCCCGCCGCCGATAGGCCGGCGCAAAGCCGGCAGCATTCAGAAGCGAGTTTCGTGTGCTGCGCGGGGCCTCCAGCACCTCACAAAGCTGTAGAACCATGGCCCGGCTCGGTTTTGCCCGACCGGTCTCCAGGAAGGATATGTGCCGCGCGGATACGTTTGCATCCAGTCCAAGGGCGAGCTGACTCAGCCGCCGTTGCGTACGCCAATCCTTTAGCATGGTTCCAAAACTTTGATCCATCGCGCCCGTCTTTCTCCAAAAATTCAGTGGCTGCATCATACACATCGCACCACTCAAAACACTTACCTCCAAGGTAATTGCCGTACGTCAGGATGCGCAGCAATCTGACCACCCCACCGCAATGAAGAGGAGACCGGACTATGTCCCAAGAGAAAACAATAGGCTGGCTCAAAGCCGCATCCGCCATCGTCATCGCTTTCGGCCTGCTGATGCTTCTCGGTGCCCATCCGGCAACCTCCGCGCCGATCGCTTTACTCGCGGATATCATTTTCTGGCCTCTTGACGGGCAGCAAGCCGGATCTGCGCCCGAGGCCCGTCTGCTGGGCGCAATTGCGGGCGGCATTCTAAGCGGTTGGGGCGTAATGCTCTGGCAACTCAGCACCCGTCTTTATCCGCAAGACCCCGCACTGGCCCGAACGCTCATTCTTTCCAGCTTAGGGGTTTGGTTCGTTACTGACGGACTGGCGTCAATCGCTGCAGGCGCAGCATTGAACGCCGTGCTCAACATCGGCTTTCTGCTGCTGTTTGTCATTCCGCTATGGCGCCCAGCGCGGACAATTCCTATTTGAAGAAGATCAATGGACGGCTTGGACTTGCAAACGGCGCAGATAACCTACCAAGAAATCCGCACCGCAGCGTTTATCACCGTCCCAATTCTTCAATCCTTTCGCCAGGCGCTATGGCAAACACACTCCGAAAAGCACTCGCCATCATACTGGTCCCTACGATTGCGGTTCTCGTATCAAAGTTATTCGGCATCTTACTGGATGATCTTGCACTTTTATTGGCGGGCCCGGGGTTACATGACCATTACTATTTCGGCCCCGAACCTATTGGATACCTTGTCTCGTCCCTGATTGTCGGTTTCCTGCCTGCGCTTATTCTTTGTAGGGTCGTTGAACCGATCATCGCGGCCGTAATCCCTGCCGTCATGATTACACTGCACGAGATCCTGCAACTCGACCCCTTCAGGAACTTCCACGCTCCAAACGTTGCCGCTGATCTCTTCTACTACCTCCTGTCCTGGCCGATTGCGATTTACATCGGGCTTTTAATCTGGGGCGCGGCAAGAACAAGCCCGGTCCGGTAGGTCATCCACCAACGAAGCGAGAAGTGCTACTCCGGCAAACCGGCTTCGCGCAGAAGACCGACAAAGCGATCCAGGTCCTGCGGATTTTTGAAGGGGGTGTAGCGCGGCACATGAGTAAGCGAGAAACTTGGGCTGACTTCCATTAATGCCGGAACTACCTGGCGCGCCTCCTCGACAAGCCCGAGCGCCGAATAGTTGGCGATGATCTGCAGGTATCCGGGTAGGGTTTCAACACCGGAGTCGATCAGGCGCCGGAGGAGTGGAAGAGTCTCGCCGTGTCGCCCAAGAAGGTAGAGAGAACGGCTCCAGGGCAAGAGATACCAATCGGGGTGGTGCGGGTTCAACCGGACGGCCAGTTCGATATTTGCGAGACCTTCTTCGGGCCGATCCAGGAAATTCATCACCACGGCGTAGAGGGCGCGCATATCGGCTGAATTCGGACCCAGCGCAACCGCGCGCTCCAATGCCGTAAGAGCGCGGTCATGGTTTCCAAGCCAGAGCTCCGCGCCGCCCAGAGCACCAAAGCTCCAGTAGTCATTCCGGTCGGTTTCAATGGCCTTTTGCGCCTCGGCGCGCGCCTGCTTCAAGCGCCCGAGGGGATCGGCCTGCTGTCCCATGAACACGCGGTGTATATGTGCCCATGCCATCGCCACATGCCCGCGTGCGTAACGCGGATCCGCGGCAAGGGCCATTTTTGCAGAATCCTCGGCGGCGTCGATATCAGCCCGTGTCAAACGATACATCAAGCCAAAGGCACGTAACGCGTGACTATAGGCATTCATATCGGTCGGTTTTTGACGTACGGATTGCTCAAGCCCCACGTTCATGAGCTTCGTAAGCAGCGTGCTGTAGATCGCGCCCGTCAACTCATCCTGGACCTCGAAAACATCTTCCAGACTGCGATCATAACGTTCCGCCCAGATATGACGGTTGGTCTGCGCGTCGATCAACTGGGCCGTCAGACGCACACGATTACCAGCGCGCCGCACGCTGCCCTCAAGGACATAGCGCGCACCCAGAGCGCGCCCGACTTCCTTGATATTCTTGACCTTGTCTTTGTAGACGAAACTGGAATTCCGCGCGATGACGTAGAGATCCGGTTCACGTGCCAGTTCGGTGATAATATCCTCCGCCAGGCCGTCGGCGAAGTAATCGTCGTCCTGTCCGCTCGACATATTGTCGAACGGCAGGATGGCAATCGAAGGCTTGTCGGTGGAAGATTGCAGGGCGACCGTACGAGCTTCCTGCAGCATTGCGTCCACTCCCGAACGATCCGTCGACCACTGCCAGGCCCGGATCTTCCGATCGATGTTTTTGAGCGCAAGCTCGCCCAGGTCGGTGAAGCCAAGATCGAGTTTCTTCAGCAGGCTTTGATAAACCATGTCCGAAACACAGATCCCGCCGGGTGCCGATACGCTTTCAAGCCGGGCGGCGACATTCACGCCATCCCCCAGAATATCGTCGCCGTCGACGACAATATCCCCCAGGTTGATCCCGATACGATAGGTGATCCGCAGATCGTCCGGCACCTCGGCCTCGCGCTCCACCACCTCGCGCTGCACCTCTGCAGCACATTGGACCGCGTCCACGACACTGCCGAATTCGACCAGCACGCCGTCACCGGTCGTCTTCACGATCCGGCCGCCGAACTTTGCGATCCTTGGATCGATGATCGCTTCGCGAAGTGCTTTTTGACGCCTGATGGTCCCCGCTTCGTCGGCAGCCATCAAACGACTGTACCCGACCATATCAGCGGCTAGAATCGCGGCAAGGCGACGTTCCATCCCATTTCTCCCCCATCTGGGAAGATAGCTGCGCGGTCCGGTGTAATCTATGTGAAAAGACTAAATTTAGCTTCCTTTCCACCAAAGCGCCCACCCCCGGTAGCGCAGATACGGCGCGTTCGTCATTCTCGCGAATCTGCGGCGCTCACTCCGATCCAAAAAGGCGAACAGACTTGCGGATTAGACCCCGTGCGGTTTAATCCGACTTCGAACATTGCGCCGGGCGAATCGAAAAGCCACCCTCGGCATGTGAATCTCAACGTCCTTTACCTTCACCTGCTGATGTGGCGACGGAATTCCCCAATTGAAACAGCAAGCTGTTAAGATGAACCTCCCAATCCTGTTTTTCCTACAGCGCGGACCTTTTCCTTATTGCCCCGCCGACTTCTGACAAAGGATTACATCTCTCTTCAGCGAAGTATGATCCTCACACCCCAAACACTGACAAAACTAGAAACAGACAGCGAATAAGATACGGTCTAAATGTTCGATACAGCGGCAGAAGTCAGGCAAACGTTTCAGGCATTCACAGCAGTTGCAATGGTTTCGAATTCTCTGCTCTGGTTGATAGGCGGTTTATGGTACTGGGCCGTGGACGATTTCGATAGCATCCCCATTCAGTCGGGCGCAATTCCAATCGTTGCCGTTCTTACCTATAGCTTCGTCACAATTCAGTTGGTGTTTATTCCCGCGGTTTATCTTCGAAGGCGGTGCAGCAATGTGATCGCGACAATCCCACCGCCGGGGGTCATCACACCCATAGTCGCAGTGCTCTTCTATCGTAACAATATCGACAGCCCGATCAGTTTAGTCATGCTTTCGATCTTGGTTTTCTTACCCTGGTATTTAGCGAACCTGGCCGGACTTGCTGTGAGGTTCAAGAAGGACACTAATCAAAGATGACTTCGCCCTGCGGCGCATAACTTCTTCGCGACTACGCCCGCCCCAAAAGCCCTTCGATCTCGCGCATCTGCCCTTCCCGCAGCGGGCCGAAGTCAATCGCTCCCAGATTCTCCTCGACCTGGGCCACCGTGCGAACACCGGGGATAGGAATCGTGTGCTCACTGCGCGCCCAGATCCAGGCAAGAGCCCCCTGGGCCAAGGTACGGCCTTCACTGGTTAAAATCTCGCGGATGGCATCAAGACGTGCCTGCCATTCTGCCTTTGCGCCTCCGCCCGTTTCGAAATAGGGCAGCCATGTCGGTGGCGTGGCGCGAACGTCTGTATCTGAGAGTCTGCTGTCAGCGGTAAATTTTCCGCTCAGGAATCCCATGGCGAGGGGAACCCGGGTCAAGCCTGCGCAGTCGTAAGCAGCACAGGTCTCCAACATGCCGGGCGCGTCGGAAAAAACGTTCAGATCGAATTGCACCGCGGAGACATTCTTACGCCTGCAGAACAAAGCTGCACGCTCCGGGTCGTCGGTACTCCAGGCATAGGACCGGATCAGGCCATCGTCACAAAGACCATCAAGAGCATCGGCAACGGCGTCAGCCTGATCCAAGGCAAGGTCGCCGACATGCAACTGATAAAGGTCGATCCATTCACTCTGCAGACGCCTCAGCGATGCCTCGCAAGCCTCGCGAACATAAGTCGGCGAAACATCGACGCCGGTCAGGGTTCTTGTTGCCTCATCGTAGGTGTTGCCGAACTTTGTGGCGATGAAGACCTGATCGCGCTTGCCTTTAGTGGCCTCGCCCAGGATACGCTCACCATGGCCGGTTCCGTAAGCGTCCGCCGTGTCAAACAGTCTGGCACCCAGATCGATGGCGCAGTGAAGCGCCCGAATGGAATCCTTGTCATTCACCTCACCATAGCCAAGCGGCGCACCTGTCGGATAATGGCAGCCTTCACCGCTGAAGAAGGGGCCGCCAATCGCCCAGGTTCCAATCCCGATAGGGCCAAGTTCGGGACCTTGCTTCCCCAAACAGCGCTTCGACCAATTCTCTCCCATACAAGCCTCCTATGATATTCACATATTGCATTTTTGTAATGCAGAAATGTTCAACTTGTTTAATCTCTTGGAAATATGATGAAGAGAGAAGAGACAAAACCAAAAGATATCTTTCATGAATGAAATATGGAATTGGGACGATCTGCGCCTGTTCCTGGCCGTGACGCGCGCAGGCGGTCTTGCGGGCGCGGTGTCATCGACCGGAGTCAGCGCGCCGACCTTGAGTCGGCGCATGATGGCTCTGGAGCGCTCCCTTGGCGTGACACTCTTTACGCGGCGGCGGGACGGTTATGACCTGACGTCCGCAGGCAAGGATCTCTTCGGTCACGCCGAAACTCTGGAACAGGGCGCGCTGGGTGTCGAGCGCTGGCGGACAGCAAGCTATTCGCGACCCGTCGTAAAGATCGCGGCGGGTGCCTGGACAAGCGGCTTTCTCGCATGTCATCTGCCTAACCTGATGCCGCCGGAAGACGACATCGCGCTCGAACTTCATAGCGGTACCGCGCAAACAGATCTTCTGCGCCGGGAGGCGAATATCGGTTTGCGTAACCGCCGCCCAACCGGCATAGGTCTTGCCGGTCAGAAACTCGGAGCGGTCGCTTTCGCTGTCTACGGACAGACAAAGCTTGTACGGAAGCAACCGCACACGAGGGATGGTCGGCGTTTCACCGACTGCCGCTGGATCGCCCTGTCGGCTCCGGGTCCAAAGGCCCCTTCAGCAGCCTGGCTTGACCGGCAGCTCCCACAGGGACAAGGTCGAAAGATAACCTGCTCAAACGCCCACACAGTTCTGGAAGCCGTAAAGGCAGGTGCCGGACTGACGGTTCTGCCGTGTTTCGTCGGCGACAGTGCAACAGGACTCGCCCGTGCTTCGGAACCGATTGACACACTCGCGCATGATCAGTGGCTGGTCACACACGACGATGATCGGCACGACAAAGCGATTAAAAAGACGATCAAACGCGTTGCTGCGCTGATAAAGTCACAAGCGCCGCTCTTTCGCGGTGACCTGAACAGCTAAGCGAATTTCAGCGTCTGGCCAAGGCCCATCTTTTTGGCCTTGGCCATCATGGCCCAGCCCAGCGCGATATCCGAGGAACTCAGACCGCGATGCCAGAAGAGAATGGTCTCGTCATCGTTTTCCCGGCCAGGCTTTTGCCCCGCCACGATCTGTCCCATCTCCGCATGCAGGTTCTCTTCCGTCACCTTGCCTTCGTCCACATGCCGCCGAAGAGAACCAAAGGGCCGACCGGGTTTGCACTGTCCCCAATCATCAACAACGACCTTATCCATGATATCGGTCAGCGAAAATTCGATGGCACTCATAGTGCCGTAAGGAACGACAAACGCGCCCTTCTTGACCCATTCGGTCAGGAACAAGGGCTGCGGTTCGGGCAGGCGCGAGGCCTCGACCATGATGTCGGCGCCTTCCAGACATTCCTGCCAATTGTCAGTGACGTGCACCGGCTTACCCAGATCCGCTTCCAGGCGCGCACCGAAGGCATCGCGGCTCTCGGGTCTGCGGGAGTGGACGCGGATTTCGTCGAAGTCGAAAAGATGATCCATCAGACGCACATTCCAATAGGCTGTGCCGCGGGCACCGATATGTCCCAGGATCTTGCTGTCCTTGCGGGCCAAGTACTTGGCCCCGATTGCAGTCATGGCGCCCGTGCGCATATCGGTGATAGCGCTGGCGTCAATGATCGCCTTGGGCATCCCGTTTTCCGGATCGAAGAGATTCAGGATCGCCATCTCCGACGGCAGTCCCTGTTTGTAGTTATCGACAAAATCGCCCACGACCTTAACCCCCGCCACGCCCAGGGGTTTGACGTAACCGCGCAGCACATTGAAATGCCCTTTGTCTGAGGATTCCGGCACCAGGTGCACGCGGGGTTCGATAACGGTTTGCCCTTCGCCTTGCGCGCGCAGGGCTTCTTCCACCGCCGCAATGATCTCCGCATCGGTCAGATCCAGTGCCTTTACATCAGGACCATTGATATAGGTGATATCGATGTCGGGCATCAGTGACTTTTCTCCACTATCGAATGCAAGGACTGTTTTCTTCTGACGCCGTAGACTCCGCGGCTCTAATGTGGCAATCGAGTTGTTCGAGCAGCCTGCGCAAAGGCTTGGAATCATCCGCATTTACTTGCAGCGCAACCTTCAATTCTGAGGTTTGACCGCGTTGCTGTGCGCCAAGAGCTATGTTTTCCAGGAATCTACCTGCTTCCCTGTCATCGAGGCGTTTCAGCAAATCTGCAAAACTTTCCGGTCGCTCGATAGCCCAGGCTATTAACATCGACATAACCTGCGTAGCTGAACCGCCGTCGTGCTCCTGGAGCAACCATTCGACCGTTTCGTCAGGTTTTTGCTCGTATCCGATCAGGTGTTTGTGCGTTATGCAGAAAACCCTGTCCATCCTATCCTCAGGCTGAAATGCGCAGATAATGGATGGATTCAGATGGGTCGTTGCGATCGCCGCGACCAATATGGATGGTGCGATCAGCCAGAGGACAACCCATTTTCTTTTCAACGAAAAAAGCCTTGCGTTACGGCGTCACCGGGTTCCGGCTGTCAGCCAGGATACGTCCACCGATAGCGACGAAACAGACGCCAGCCGCGCGCTCGATCCAGTGCTGGGCGTTACGGAAACGCCGGATGACGGGCGAAGAGGACATGAAGAGGCTGACAATTGCGTACCAGGTCAGCGAAGCCGCTACGACAAGGGCAATCATCAGGCCCATCAGCCACAGCGGCGTCGTCTCGGTGACCGCGGTGGCAAAGACGCTGGTGAAGAGTACGACCGCCTTGGGATTTGTGAGAGTCACCAGGAAACCGAACAGCAGCGGGTTGCCACTGGGCTTTCCGGCATCAGCGGTGACATCGACCGGTTGCGGCTTGGCAAAAATCAGCCGGATGCCCAGGTAGATCAGATAGCAACCACCCAGAACCCGCACGCTCCAAGCCAGCCACTGATACTCGACCAGGATTGCGGAGAGTCCCAGCAGGCTCAGGCTGGCATAGAGCCCGAGGCCAATGGAAACCCCCAGCGTGGTCAGAAGGCCTGCTGAGGCCCCCTTTGTCATGGAGGATCTGACCACCGCGACAAAATCAGGCCCCGGCAACATAAGTGCCGGGATAAAGATCGCAAAAACCGAGACCAGAACCAGAATTTCACCCATGACGACTCCTCAACCCCTGACTGAATGACAGGCGCTATCAGATCATAGGTGATACGCGATTACAATTACGCGAAGCCTGCCGCCTAACCTCTTCAGGCGCTCTTCTGCATCTCGAACGCGCCGTTCAGGTCCTGCATCGTGAGAGTTCCAACAACCTCAAGCTTTTCATCGAGAATCTCGAACAGCAGATCGTCATCGGCACGGATACTGTAGAGCACGATCGCGCCCTCCGCGCCACCGCCTTCCGTATGCGGGTCCGGGTCGGCAGGGGTCGAGGTATAACGTCCGACCGGGCGCACATCCTTGAGCGTGCCATCCGGCTCGTAGAGTCGATGCTCACCCTGTAGAACCATGGTGTTGGTGTGCTGGATATGCCGGTGCATAAAGATTTTCTGGCTCGGCTCGTACTTCAGGATCGCGTCGACAATCCGACGGTCATTGTCGACATCAAGAACGGCAAATACAAAGTGTTGGAACTCACCAAGCGGGAACCACTTGATGTTACTGTCATCAAATCCATAAGACGAATAATCGGCAGCGGCTAGAGTTGACATGGAGACTCTCCTGACCTGTTCGGTTTTACGCCTGATTTAAATTTTTAGTGTAAAAACGGCACCACCTAGAGAAGCATCCCTGCGCCGTTGCCCGTAAACTTGCGCATAAGGACAACACAGTCGGTAGTGTGCTTCAACAGGGTGCAATTAAACAACGCATCACCACTGTAGGTAAATTGGCCAATGGTAGGAGGTTTTCGAGCGCCCGCGGCACAGCTCTTCAGCTAAAGCCGCAGGCAATCCTGATTATGAGAACCAACTCGCGAAGGCAATACCAAGATTGACGAGGGCAGAAGCAATCAGGACAAAAAAAGTCATCGCCATTCCAAACACCCGAAAGCGAAACTTCTCCGTTTCCTGCGCGACCCCAAAGGCGTGCAGCACCCGCCCTAGGATCAGAAAACCTCCCAAAAGATGGATTGTAAAAGCCTGCACGCCTTGAAGTTCGGCAAAGGCAATCAGCAGAAATGTCAAAGGCGCATATTCAGTGAAGTTTGCCTGCACTCGCATGGCCCGGCGGAGCAATGGATTTTCACCGTCGCCAATCGCCACCTTCTGAGACCGGCGCAAACGGATCACGCGGACGGATAACAGAACCAGAAGAAGTGCCGCGAGCGCCGCGTAAAAGGGCGTGATCGTGATGGGGATGTCCATGTACTTCATACAGGCAAGTCGCTCCTGTGGATCACTGCGCAAAGTCTATGACCGCGACATCTTCAAAAACCGCGGCGTCAATTGTGATCGGATTGGACCTGAGACTATTGTTGCAGCATCAGCCTTGTACCATAACCCGCAAAGATCACCCCTGTAGCCCGCATGATCACGCTGCGCACCCGCGCATAGGCCCGTTGAAAACGCGAAGTTGAACCCACCACAGCAACAATCGTGTACCAGACAAGCGAAATGACGCAGACCAATGCAACGGCCAGCAGGGACACCCCGATGGAAGTGCCGCTGGGCAGCGCCACCGCGAAGAGCGAGGCTGCAAAGGCGGCCGTCTTGGGATTGGCCAGATTGGTCGAGAGGCCGAAGAGAAAGGCGCGACCTATACTCGGGACATGCGGCTGGGCCCCGGCACTCGAGCGCCCTGCGTTCCGCCAGAGTCCGATCCCGATCCAGATCAGATAGGCTCCGCCGACCAGTTTGATCACGGTCGCCGCGGAGGGAAAAACAGCAAAAAGGGCCTGCATTCCGAAAAACCCGGCCAATGCCCAACCAGCTGTTCCAACCACTACACCCAGGACGGCAGCAATGGAGGCGGCGCGTCCTTTTTCGACTGCGGTATGAATGACAGCAAAGAAGTTCGGGCCGGGCGTTGCAGCCGCAATAAACCAAAGCAAACCCAGCGACACAAAACCCTCGACCATACCACCCACCTCATCTTCGAATGTTTATCTGCCCTCCAGAGATCCACTGAAAAGCGCATCCAAACAGCATAACCCAAAGGTTTGAGATTCAAGCTACGCCAGATTGGTATGGCTGCTTTGATGCAAGTGGACATCGACATCCTGTATGATTACCCCCAAATACCCGGCTCGTAAGTCTGCCGGCATTCAAGGAAAGCCCCATGCGCCTGCTCGTTCTTCAACACCTCGATTGCGAACACCCCGGACAGCTGCGCCAATATCTCAGGCAGGATGGCATCGAGTGGACAGCAGTCGAACTGGATGAAGGCGAGACCATTCCGGCGCTTGAAGACTATGACGTGCTATGGGTTATGGGCGGCCCAATGGATGTCTGGGACGTCGACGAGAACCCCTGGCTGGTGACAGAAAAACAAGCCATCCTGCGCTGGGTGCGGGACCTGAAGAAACCTTATCTCGGGCTTTGTCTCGGCCACCAACTCCTTGCCGACGCGCTGGGCGGCACCTGTGGCCCGCAAGCGGTTCCTGAAATCGGCGTGCTTGATGTCGAACTGACGGCGGAAGGCCAGGCCGATCCACTCTTCAAAGGCATGCCGGTAAAGCAGAAAGCGCTGCAGTGGCATTCGGTTCGGGTCGCTCAGCCGCCCGAAGGGGCCGTGATTCTGGCCAGTTCTGATAGTTGTCCGATCCAGGCCATGCGGATCGGCGAGAACGCCTGGTCCATGCAGTACCACGTGGAGGTGGAGCCCGACACAGTTGCCAACTGGGGTGAAATCGAAGCTTATCGCACGTCACTGGAGAGAACCCTCGGCAAAGGCGCACTCCAAACCATGAAGGCCGATGCCGACGCGAACATGACCGGGTTCGTAGACAATGCCGAAAAGCTCTACCGCAACTTCATGACGGCCATTTCCTGAAAAAGCCTCACGTTCTCCGCTTGGCAATCGCCGCCTGAGGCAGCGCCTTGAGCGCAGTCACCATCTCGCGCAGGCCGAGGTGTAGCGGCTTGTCCAATCGGACCACTACAGCCAGTTTCCGCGCCAGTCTGGGCGACAGGGAACGGACCTGAAGCGGCGAGGCACCATCTTTGTGCTCCACCGCCATGCGCGGCAACACGGCAAGTCCGAGACCGGCAGCGACCAGCTCCTTGATGGCTTCGACGCTGCCCAGCGCCATCACGGGCTTCAACTCGACACCGCTGCGCGCGAACCACTGGTCGACAATCCGCCGGGTGTTCCCACCGGGCTCGTAAAGTAGCACCGGATGCCTGGCGAGCGCGGCGGCGGTAATCTTCCTGGGCAACCCCGCAATATCGGCGGGCGCGATCACCACAAACTCATCCTCCATAACCGGCGTTACCTCCAGCATGCGCCCGGACGCCGGCAGCGTCACAAAACCAATGTCGATCCGGTTATCCTCGACGGCCTTGACGATATCCGCAGTGTTACCAGTATTGACCGTGATCTCCAGAGACGGAAAGCTCTGCCGCAAACCGCCAAGGATCGGCGGCAAGAGATGGATGCAGGCGCTTGCGCCGGTGCCAAGACGTACCCGTCCGATTGTACCGGTGGAATGCCGCGCCATATCGCTCAGGGCTTCGGCGACCGTAGCCTCTATCCTGCGGGCGTGCACCAGAAGTTCGCTGCCCGCCGCAGTTGGCATTGCCTTGCGCCCGACCCTCTCGATCAGACGCACACCCAGGCGTTTTTCGAGCTGACGGACCTGCAAGCTGATTGCCGGTTGCGAGAGGTTCATCCGCTCCGCCACAGCCGAAAAACTGCCCTGCTCGATCACTTCAACGAAGGCATTGAGCTGATCCAGGTTTAAGCTACGCATATCAAATTTTTCCTTATGATAAGCATAAAATACCAAAGCTTTTTATATATCATAAATTTCGACAGGGTAGTAGTTGAACAGCTTGGACACCCTGTCATGACACGAACCACCCCCATCGCAGCGTTTAACGCCGCCGCCACCCAATTGCAGATTCGAGAAGCATTAGAGGACGATATAGTTGCCATTCAGAAGATCTATGCGCACCACGTCATGAACGGTCGGGCGAGCTTTGAGGAGATCCCACCCGATCTCTTCGAGCTTGCTTCGCGCAGAGCCTCAATTCTGAGTGAGGGCTTGCCATACCTCGTCGCGGAACTTGACGGGCAGGTCATCGGTTACAGCTACGCGTCGCGTTACCGGCCCCGTTCAGCCTACCGCTATACCCTCGAGAACAGCGTCTACGTCGCCGAGGGATTCGCGGGGCGTGGCATTGGCAAAGCGCTGCTGAGTGCGCTGCTCGCGCGTTGTGACGCCGGTCCCTGGCGACAGATGCTTGCCATCATTGGAGACAGCGATAACTCCGGATCGATCGGACTGCATAGCAGCCTGGGCTTTCGCCTGATCGGGACTCTCCAGGCCGTAGGTTTCAAACATGGTCGCTGGCTCGATACGGTTCTGATGCAGCGGGAGTTGGGCTCAAGCTATAGCAATCTGCCGGGCGCCCGAGGCCCGGAAGTCTCCAATCGCGTGCCGCCTTCAGCGTGATTACCCGCCGTACAGTCTGCTGCCTGGGTTTGTCGCAACTCATCTGCTGGGGTGTCTCCTACTACCTGATCGCAGTCTTCGGGCCCCTGATTGCTGCGGATATGGGGTGGAGCGACACGATGATCTACGGCGGCTTCTCATTGGCCATCGTCGTCATGGGCGTGACTTCGCCACTCACCGGACGCCTGATCGACCGGCACGGCGGCAGAAAGATCATGTCAGTGGGTTCCGTCCTCACCGCCTTCGCCTGCATCGGGTTGGCGTTAAGCGAGAACATCGCGCTCTACTACAGCGCATGGCTTTGCCTCGGAGTGGCGATGCGGTTCACCCTGTACGATGCCGCCTTCGCGAGCCTGGCACGAGTCGGCGGCATAGCCGCCGGGAGATCGATTGCACAGATCACCCTGCTCGGCGGCTTGGCATCGACCCTGTTCTGGCCGCTTGGCGCCTTTCTGGCAGAAGAGCTCGGCTGGCGTGGTGGCCTCATGATCTATGCCGCCTTCGCACTCGCAACGCTGCCGTTACATCTCGCGTTGCCAAGAGCCTCTTACGGAACTCGGCGCACTTGCAGTTCCCGGGAAATAGAGACCTCGGCAAGCCCCCCGGCCTCACGCCCCAAGCCCTGGCTTGTCGCAACGCTTTACGGCGTGATGGTCGCGGCCACCAATATGCTCAGCTCGGGCCTTTCGGCGCATCTGATCGCGCTGCTGACCGGCCTTGGCCTGGCCGCATCCACGGCGGTCTGGGTGGCATCGTTGCGGGGCGCTGGACAATCCTTCGCACGGCTCTGCGAGGTCATGTTTGGTCGGAGCACCGAACCGCTGGCACTCAATCTCGCCGCCATGACGCTGATACCCTTGAGTCTTCTTGCCGGTTTCCTGGGAACGCCATTACTGCTGTCCGGGGCCGCACTCTGTTTCTTTTACGGCGCCGGAAACGGCCTTACGACCATCACACGCGGCACCCTGCCTCTGGTGCTGTTCAAGTCCGGCAATTACGGCAGGGTTGTCGGCTGGTTGCTGGTTCCGAGCTTTCTTCTGGCCGCGGCAGCGCCCCTGGCCTACGCCCTGATCATGACGCGGTTCGGCAGTGCGGGCGCGCTATACCTCTCCCTCGCTCTGGCATCAATCGCTTTGACCGCGGCCCTCGCTCTGAGCTATCTCTATCGCCCAGCGTCCGGTCCCCGATCATCGCGCAGCCAGTCAGGCAGCCTTACTTCGATGCAATCGCCGCAGCAGCAGCGCCCATAACGCTCGCGCTCACCCGGTTCGCGAAACGCATGGCGCGCGGACTCTTCATCCAGCTGCGCGCACGTCCAGCGAGCGCGATATAGCCCAGATCAATTGCGGCCAGAACCACCAGCATCGTGACCGTGAGCTCCAGCCAAGCGACGAAGGTAATCCCGGCGAGGTCGATGATGGTGGGCAAGAGTGCCAGATAGAACACCATGATCTTTGGATTGCCCAGGGTCACGGCCAGACCGGCCAGGAACATACGCGTTGCCGACCTGGGCGCGACCGCGGCGCTCTGACCGTCAATATCGATCGGCGCGAACCACATCTTCCAGGCCAGATAAAGCAGGTAACCTACCCCGAGATACTTCATTGTCACGAAGGCCCAATGGAGGGTTTCGGCGAGGGCTGCCAGACCGTAAACCGCCATGGTCAGCCAGATGGCTTCGCCGATCCACATGGCCGCCGCGAAAGGCAAAACGTCACGCCAGCCGCGCGTGAGAACCTGCGACACCAATGCAGCGATACTCGGGCCGGGAGATCCGGCGGCAATCATCAGAGCGCCGGCAAAAATTACCAGGGCGGCTAAATCCATGGAATTATCTCCTCCGGTCCGCGTCCAACCCTGTATTGCGTGTCATGTATCATTTCACCACCGGCATCCCACCGTCCAGGATCGTCGCGAACCACGCGCGGTCTATGTTCTGCCCGCATAGAATCACGCCAAGCTTTTTGCCCTGCATTTGAGCGCGTTCCTGCATCAGCCCGGCCAGCGGCGCCGCACCTGCACCCTCGGCAATGCTGTGGGTCGCAGTGTAGTATAGACGCATGGCGTCGGCGATCTCGGTCTCGCTCACCCGCAGTACGCGTGCTGCCCCTGCACAAACCACCGCCACTGCATCGGGATCCGGCGTGCGGACCGCCATACCATCCGCAAAGGTCAGTGCAGAATTCGTGGCAACCGGCCGTCCGGCTTCGAAAGACAGAGCATAAGCTTCGGCATGTTCCGACACGACACCAACAATCTCGGTCTTGAGGTTCAAGGCGTCGCGCGCCGCAATCAATCCGGAAATCCCCGAGCCCAGTCCGATCGGCACATAGACCGCATCCAGGTCAGGTTGTGCCGTGAAGAGCTCAAGTGCGTAGGTTCCCACCCCGGTCACCAGATCGCGGTGGTAGGAGGGAACGAATTCGTAACCCATTTCCTCAGCCAGATCAGCAGCATGTCCCTTGGCCTCGTCGAAGTCCTGTCCTTGAATCCGCAGATCCGCGCCAAAGGCCCGCATGGCGGCGTTCTTCTCTAGGGAGTTACCGTGAGGGACAAAAATGCTACAGGGCAGTCCGATGGAGCGGGCGGCGTAGGCAAGACTTTGCCCATGGTTCCCGCGCGTCGCGGAGACAATTCCCTTCACCCCTGGCCGCTCGCGCTTCAGGCGATCCATGTAAACCAGACCGCCACGCACCTTGAAGGCGCCTGTAGGTGTGTGGTTCTCGTGCTTGACCCAGACTTCGGTGCCAGCGGCTTCAGCCAGCAGGGGCCAGGCATATGCAGGGGTCGGGTTCATGGCCCGGTGCACCAGCAGCGTCGCCTGCTCCAATTCTTCTTTGGAAATCGACTTCATAACGTCCTCCTGGACAGGAGGATAAGTCGGTGCACCCAAGTTCCGTCAACCCAAACATTGTTGCGTAACAATCTGTCCATTCACAGACAGAGTACACCTACACCGCCGACAGACATCGGCTATCGCAGAACCTGATGCTTCTCACGAGGCCTGCTTGAGGGTTAGGCGCTGGATCTCTTCCTGCATCCACGTCATCTTCTCATGTGTCAATGGCAACTGCACAGTAATCTCGTTGGCGTCGGCTTTTGCGATACGGGCGGTCACAGGCTCGCTCAGCGCTTCACATTGGATCTCGACCGTGGTTCCTGCGGGCCGCTCCAATCCTGGAGACACTCGCATGTGCGCACTTGAGACCTCGATCAGACTGACGGAACGATCCGCCCCTTCGATTGTAATCGTCGCGGGCAGGTTGACGTTGTGAATTGCGAGACTGACGCCTTCCTCATCCCCCTCTGCGCCCCTAAGCGCCGACAGGAAGGACTCCACTTCGCCGCTGAGCGAGGTCGCCTCAGTGTGCAGAGACGTTGCCGTTCCACCCAAACCGTCAGCACGGGTGCCGGTTGACTCTGCCTGTTCACGCATTCCGCCGATTGAGTTGCTGACCTCTTCAGCGCTTTGCGCAACCTGGGTAATGTTGCTCGAAATCTGCTGCGTGGTCGCTTCCTGTTCGGTAATCGCGGAGGAAATAACCGTTGAGAACTCGAAGAGCTTGTTGATAATTTCGCCGATCGACTGGATCGTTTCCGCCGAGTTCCCCGCGGCACCCTGGATGGCATTGACCTGGGCGCTGATCCGCTCGGTTGCCTTACCCGTCTGATTTGCGAGAGATTTGACTTCGCTGGCAACCACCGCGAAGCCCTTACCCGCTTCACCCGCGCGCGCCGCCTCGATCGTAGCGTTGAGTGCGAGAAGGTTGGTCTGTTCAGCAATGTCGGTAATCAACTCGATAATGGCACCGATCTCTTCTGCAGCCTGTTTTAACTCCAACACCTGCGTCGATGAGCGTTCCGCCGCCTTTTGCGCCTCGTCGGCCACGGCCATGGAATCGGTCGATTGGCGGGCGATCTCCTTGATCGAGGCGACCATCTCCTCGGTCGCAGCACTGAGTGTCTGCGCGTTTTCAGATGTTCGCGCAGACTCGTTCAGAACGTTCCCAGCCAGTTCGACAGTGGTATCCGCCTCGCTGCGCATACCTTCTGCGTTGTCCTTCATCGTCGAAGAAGAGTTCGAAATGATATCAAAGATACCGCGAATACTGGCACCAAAGATGCCAACCACCTGATTGACTTCCTCCTGGCGGCGGTTCCGGGCAGCCTGTTGAGCCTGCGCTTCGGCTTCGGCCTCGTGCCGCTTTAAGGCGTTCTCGCGAAAGACCTCCAGTGTTGCGGCCAGTTCCTCTACCTCGTCCCGATAATAGCTCCTGGGTGTCTCGACCTCCAGGTTTCCCTCGGCAAGCCGCTGCGCGGCCCCGGTCAAGGCGCGCAAGGGGCGCGCAACACTGCTGAAGAGCCAATAGCCCAGAGACAGACCGAGCAAAATTGAAACCACACCGACAACAGCGATGAACTTAAGCCCGGCCTGTTCGTCGGCCAGCGCCTGTTCCGTCGCGGCTCTTGTGAAGGCCGCGAGTTCGAGCAGCAATTCCTCGACCTCGTGCTTCAATTCCTCTTCTTCCGCGAGGATCTGGTCCTCCATGGCCTTTAGTTCTTCGTCGCTTACCGTTTTGCCGGTATCGATCAGCTCCAGCACATGTTTGTCAAAATCGGCATGGTGCTTCTCGACTATCTTCAGGCGCTCCAGAACCGATGCGAATTCTTCAACCACATGCGGATCCTTAGAATGGTTCACCGCATGTTCTGCTATCTCCTCGCCCTTTAAGATCTCTTTATCGACGAGGTGCGCGAGTCTATCGAACTCCGCACGAATCTCACCTAGATCGAAACGACTGTGGCCACCGGCGTGCTCGATCTCGATTACGGCAATGGCGCGCTCAGTCAGGATCGTTTGCTCGAGCTGGTGGATCGTGATCTTGCTCAAGAGCTCCGTCAGAGGAATATCCTCTTTGGCAATATCGGTGAGCTCATCGCCGATCTTTTGCATCGTCACGACACCGGTGATCAGCATTGCCAGCATAAGCATCGAGAGCGCGCCCAGCAGCACCGTGATTCGCCCGGCGATATTCAGACCTTTAATCATATTCATTGCTTTTTCCTCCCCAGAGCGTTGAAGCGACTATGCCGCGCCCTGTGTCACAAGTTCATCCACAGCCTCTAAGAGGTCATTGCGGGAAAAGGGTTTTTGCAAAACAGCGTCTGCCGTGCTGCGCGCCAGCATCAGTGCGTTCTCGGCATTGACGGTTCCGCCGCCTCCAGAAATCGCCAATACCGGTGTCGTGCCCGCCTTCTGCTTCAGCGCCAGAATGACTTCAGACCCATCAATCTTCGGCATGATGATATCGGTGATTACGAGGTCGAAACCTTGTTCGTCGGCCTTTCGCAAACCGGCATCGCCATCGGCTGCCTCAACAACCTGGTGCCCGGCGGTGGACAAAACCGTGGAGAGCGAAGAGCGCACGCCCTCCATGTCATCTATCAATAAGATCCTTGCCATATCCTGCCTCACGCATTTGAAAGGACCGGGATCAGAACCCGGAAAGTCGTACCCTTGCCGGGATCACTCTCGACCGTCGTGCGGCCGCCCCAGCGTTCAACGATGCCGTAAACCATCGAAAGCCCGAGACCCGTTCCGTCACCCGGCGCTTTCGTTGTAAAGAAGGGGTCAAAAATGTGTTTCATTGTATCGCCATCGATACCCTGACCATTGTCCGAGACCGAAATCTCCAGATAGTTTTTCGGCTTTTCTGTCGGTCCACCGTCAATCCGGACATTCAACCTGCCTCCGTCTGACGCCTTGAGACGCACAGTGATCCGGCCTTTATCTAGAGTGGCGGCTGCAGCGTTGGTAAAAAGATTGATCATCACCTGGAACAGCTCGGTCCGATTAACTCTGATCGTCTTCCCGTCGAATAAGCCGACAGCGTCAAAGCCCTGTTTTTCGAGGATCATGCTGGAAGGCAGGTATTCGTATGCAAACTCGACTGCTTCATCGATGGTGGACTTGGCGTCATAGTCATGACTGGCATCTTCGTCGCGGCGCGAGAAAGCCAGAACCTGACGGACCACTTCACTCGCAAACTGGGCGTTATCGAGGATTCCCTTGCCGCATTTCACGAGCATTTCAGGAGTCGGCTCGGGCCCCTCCACAAGGAGGTCCGCATAGAGGCGGATAGGCTGTAAAGCGTTGTTGAGCTCGTGCGCAACGCCACCCGCGACACGCCCAAGCGTTTCAAGCCGTTGCCGTTCATTCTCCAAGCCGACGCGCTCAACGTCATCGGTTATGTCGACCTGCATGCCCAGATAGGCACTGAGTTCACCGGCTTCGTCATGCACCGGCGAAAGCTGGAAGCGGTTCCAGAAGCGCGTGCCATCCTTGCGATAGTTGAGCAAAAGGACGGTCGAGGCCGTTTCATCGCGGAGCGTCTTTCGAATTTGCGCCACGTTTGCGCGGCTCGTATCAGGCCCCTGAAGAAACCGGCAGTTACACCCAATCACGTCATCGGGCTCGTACCCGGTCATCTCCGTAAAGGCATTGTTTGCGTAAATTAGCGGCAAATCCGGTCGCCGGGCATCCGCAAGCGTCATCCCGAAGCTGCACGTCTCGGCAGCGCGCAGCAGCAAGTCCTGAGGCACGCCCCCGGATTTGGCAAAAGAAGACTCCACGAAAATAGATTCTAGTTTCACTTCAAATCAACCAGAAGTTATATTGAAATTGCGTCCAAATATTCTCGATTTTATTTTGTATACCAGTGAAATTTACAAACCATTACTTCAACACTCTGAGTAGGACTCGCCGCATCTACTGAGGGTTAAAATTGCGCGAAATCCACACAGGTTGCGACTTGCGGCCCCAATTTCAGCAATATAAAAGTGTGAAAATGTTAAGCCGCTGATTCAACATGCTTCTACCAACACTAGTGCGTGCTGTCAGCGCTTCTGCCTTTAGTGTATTCAGGAGAATATTGTGCCGAAAGGTGAGAGTTTCTCGGCCTCAGGAGATATTCAATTTAATTGATACAACTCTGTTGCGACTGCGTCTCTTGCTTGAATTAATCAGCGACGCCCGCCCATCTTAAAAAGAAACAAACAAAAATGCATATCCAGGTATGCTCTACTTCATACCTCACCAATGATCGCACGCGAAATTTGGACGCATACAAGTCCGGATACTTCTTCGATGACGAACAAAGTCAAAGTCTCGTTACTGTCTTACGCAAGTCATCGACAGAAAAGAAGCGGCTCTACAGGCAGAACTCGATTTCCGAGACATAGCCCTCCGGCAGGTCGAGTTTCTCGGCAAGCGCTGCAAGCTTATACACATAATCCTGGTTCGGCTCATCAGCGTCGAACTTCATCAGATTGTAGCACAACGCGGGAGATGTCTGACCGTCTTTGGTGGAAATCGTGACCGCTTCCGGGCTGTAAGCAGCAACTGAACTGCCGCCGTAGAGGCGCCTTACTTCGGACGCCGGCAATGCCATTACAACACCCCATACCGTCTGCCCATCGGCAGGTACGAGCGTTGCACGCTGACCGACCTGCAATTCGTAATTGCTGAGGAATCCCGTTCTTGCCTCGCCTGGATGATAACCCTCAGCGATCAAAGCCACCCGATCCATAAAAAGCCCATAAAAGAATACGTCCAGCATACGTTCGGTCATTTTTGACGTCTCCCTTCAGCCATAGAATCCTTACAAACTTCACTCTCGATAAGTGCAGGATATCCGCCATTAGATACTTATGCGACACAAATTTTTCAAATTTGAAACTCTGAATTCCGAACACTGTATTTTATTTATGCTGACAGGTGGGCACGACAGATTGTCACAGCAGCCCCAATGAAGAGACGACACAGAAGTTCTATGACATACTCTCAACCTATTGATTCAATCCAGGAACCAGCTGCTCGCGAGAGATGTGCGAGAACCACTGGTGGCCGAAAGCCCCCCTGACTTCTCCGGTTGGTACAATGACATCAGCAGATAAATTCACACCAGACAGAAGGAAAGCCCATAGCTATCGTTCGGATACGCGCGTACCTTCCTTTCCCGATGGCAAGCCGCTGATTGTCTTCGACGGCGTCTGTATTTTCTGTAACGGCTTCGCCAAATTCGTTTTGAGGCATGACCGGCACAACAGGCTGAATCTCTGCACTGCACAGTCTGCACTCGGGCGTGCCCTCTACCTTCACTACGGCCTGGACCCAGATAACTACGAAACCAACATCGTCATCCGTGACGGCCAGCCTCACTTCAAGTCAGATGCTTTTTTCGAAGTGATGAAGTTGTTGGGTTCAGCCTGGCCGCTGCTCGCAATCCTCCAGCTCTTTCCACGCGCTCCACGAAACTGGCTCTACGACCGGATTGCGAAAAACCGCTATAAACTCTTTGGCAAGGCGGAGAGTTGTATTCTTCTGCCACCAGAACACCGAGCCAAGATTTTGGATCACCTCTAACGACTTCTCCTCCGATACATCCCCCTCCCCCATCACCGCGCAGTCTGCATGAATCTGTACCAACGCGTTCTCGCCGAAAAGTTCGACGCCTTACCACCGACGATCAAGGCCGTGCATACTTTTGAGGATCCTAAGCAGTTGAGCGGCGAAGCGGATGTGCACTGCAACGAGACAATGATCGGATGGCTTTTGCTGCGGTTTATGCGTCTGCCGCGATCCGGCAAGCGGCAGAAGGCCAGAATACGGCTTGAACAGGATGGCCCGGGTGAGCAATGGCACAGAAGCTTCGGGTGTGACAGCTTCTCCAGCCGGGTCAGACCTCATGGGAAGAAACCGGACCGGATTGTTGAGTCGATGGCTGGTGTTTCCGCGGTCATTGCTCTGCAGGTAATCCCGGGCGGCCTGCAGTGGGAGATCGAATCCCTCTCACTTATCGGCCTTCCCCTGCCCAGATGTATCGCACCGGTCACCAAAGCAACCGAGCGCGAGGTGAATGGCCTCTATCGCTTCGATGTCTCGATCAGCCTGCCCCTGCTCGGCCCGCTTATTTCCTACCAGGGTTGGCTTCAGCCGGATAACTCGTAAGCGAATTAATGCTTCAGCGTTAGAAAGATCGCTCACTTGACGCGGGCCAGAATTTCCGGATCAGTCCAAAGCCGACATCGCTGTTCCCAGGAGCTGCCGTAATTCCGCCGCCTCGTCGCGCCCCATCGATTTACGGAAACTTCGCTCGGCCTGCTGCCAGGCCGGGAACGCCCGCTCGACGACAGCCTGTCCCGCAGGCAGGATTTCAACCGCTCGGCTGCGCCGGTCTGGACCAGCCTTCACACGCAACCAACCGGCAGATTCAAGCGGTTTCAGGTTCCGGGTCAGGGTGGTGCGCTCCATATCCAGGCGCTCGGCAAGATCGGTGATACTGATGCCTTCATTGCGCAGCAGATTGGCCAGCAGGGAGTACTGGTTCAAGCTCAATCCAAAGGGTTTCAGCGCCTGATCGTAAACCTGGGTCACGCGCCGGCTGGCGCGGCGCAACATCGCACAGGTGCAATAGGACGCGCGTTGCTCCCGATCCGCACCGAAGAGGGCTATCCGCTCTCCCTCGCTGACTGCAAGCTTCGTCGGGATACCGTCTTTTCCCAGGACAGGATGACCTGCTCCCGGGTAGCCCCCGGAATTCTCAGAAACCGCGCCTTGCGACAATTCTGATTTCCGGCTGGTTTGGCGCGTGCGCTTCCCCCGGCCCCTGGCCTCATTTCCTGCGCTACTCACGGTCGTTGACCATCCTGTGCATATACACTAGTGTAATTACACTACTTTACATCACGATCTAAGTTCTGTCCATTGCGGCGCTTTGTACGCAGCAATCGCACAGCTCACTTTTCCGCTTTTCTTCTCGTCCCGGATACAAATATGAACCCGTCAACCTCTGCCTCCGCCACGCCCTTCTGGCACACACCGGTTGTTGTTATCGTCGTCGGCTGCCTGATCGCGATGGTGGGCTTCGGCATTCGTTCGGTCTTTGGATTGTTTCTCGAACCCATGACCTTCGCAAACGGATGGGACCGCGAGACTTTTGCCCTGGCTATGGCGATCCAGAATTTACTTTGGGGCATCGGCGTCCCCATTGCCGGTGCGTTGGCAGATCGTTATGGCCCATCAAAGGTACTGGCATTGGGGGCCATTGTTTACGGCCTGGGTGTCTGGGGCATGGCCACATCAGAGAGTGGACTGGAGCTTCATCTCTTCGGCGGGATCCTGACGGGACTTGGTGTTGCCTTCACGGCTTTCTCGATCGCCATCGCAGCAATCGCAAAAGTCGTCGGGCCGGAGCGCAGGTCGCTGGCTCTGGGTCTAGGCACAGCCGCAGGGTCTTTCGGACAGGTGGTCTTCTCTCCGCTGGGTCAGGCCTTTATCGCCAACTTCGGATGGCATTCGGCCCTGCTGATCCTGGCGGCATCCGCGTTGCTGATTATTCCTCTGGCTTTTTGCCTGCCTCACATCACCACGGGCAAGGGCGAAGCCCACAGCGATCAGACGCTGGGCCAGGCCCTGCGCGAGGCAACCGAACACAAAGGTTTTATCCTGTTGACCATCGGGTTCTTCGTCTGCGGCTTTCACGTGGCCTTTATCACGGTGCACTTTCCGGCCTATGTGAAGGACCTGGGCCTGGGTGCGGAAGTCGGCGCCTATGCGATATCGCTGATCGGGCTCTTTAATATCATCGGCTCGTTCATGTCTGGCGCAGCAGGACAGCGCTGGAGCAAAAAATGCGGGCTGAGCACGATCTATTTCGCCCGCGCCATTACCATCACCGCGCTTCTTCTCCTCCCCAAGACGGAGGTCACAATCTATGCCTTCGCGGCCGTCATGGGCATTCTCTGGCTTTCGACGGTGCCCCTGACCACCGGCATTGTGGCCCAGGTCTTCGGTGTGCGTTACATGGCTACCCTCTTCGGCATCGTATTCTTCAGCCATCAGGTGGGCAGTTTCCTGGGCGTCTGGCTGGGCGGCTATCTCTACGACAGCATCGGAACTTACGACCCGATCTGGTGGGCGGGTATCGTCTTGGGCCTGCTGGCCGCCGTCATACACCTGCCGATCGACGAAAACCCGCTGGTCCGCAAAGCCCCGGCACCAGCGGAATAGCCGTAAACGGCACGATCCAGCCAATTCCACAACAGAGCAACTCAAGGCGTGACAGGCAGCCCGGATTGCGCTAGAAAATTCTTGCGCCGATTTGTCTCAGCTTGCGGGCGCTGAAGAAATGCAGCTAAACCGAGAGGCGAAATCCGCCTTTTCGCAGTTGTATCCTTCCCCGCAGACCTTTCCGATAGCTGGCCACACGGCGCGTAGTGATAGTTGAACTGCGAGAACAGCCATGAATGCGCCGGATATTTCGATAAATGCCACGATCCCGCTGAATAGCCGGGACAACAGCCCAAAACCGACCGGAAACGGACAAGGTTTGGACGATGTGGCGACGCTTTTCCCGGGGATGGAGATCTTTCATGATCTGCGCATATCAGGTCAGGGAGATGCCCAGCTTCTCTGCAGTATCGCGAGCCGCCTGAACGCGGAAGACGTTCGTGTGATCAGCCTGTCCCTGCGCAATCCCGAGAATGCCCAGACCTGCATCAAATGCCGCCTGTCGGGCCTGACCTCAAGGGACGCCAATGACTTGGTCAAAAGCCTGCTTCTCGAGGAAGACATCACCTCGGCACGGGTCGAACATGTGATTCTGCGCGCAGGCTGAAGCGCGTCTCACCCACGCAGTTCCCGCTTTGGCTAGAATGCAAACTTTAAGGCTTTCGCAAGGAAGACAACGGATCCTCGGCACCACCAGTAATTGATCTCGCACGGCACTGAGCCTGTAACAAGCGCCGCCGAAGGGAAGTCCGTCGCCATGTCCTGTGCTTCATCATCCTTTAGTACCGGAACCGCTGATACCGGCAGCAGGAAAAAATGGTGGCTGTCCGGCCCAGAGCACGGCGAAGTGGACTGGGCCTACGGTCTCACAGAACTCTTCTCGCAAATCTGGTGCGCCTATTCGGTTCCCCTCAGCGTTTTCGGCGGCGTCGTAGTTCTCTGCCTTTTCGGTTTCATACGAACCTCAAGCTCCGGCGGCTCTGGAAACTCCAACATCGGCGGTTCCGGAGGCGGGATCGGCGGCGACGCTGGCGGCGATTGCTGAGCCTGGACTCCAGCCTCCCTCATTATCGTCAGATCCCGCTTGTTCCCTGAGAGGGGGACCGCATTCAAGGCAAAGGCTACTGTGTAGCACTATAATCCTCCGTGGGGAGTTCAGGCATAACAAGCACCGCCGACCTCTAGCGCCGGGCCGCGGTATCCTCGTCCTTCAGCATGCGGGAGAGCCAGTTGCTCATCTCGGCCTTGATGCCCGCATCGATCAGGCCTTCGAAGCCGGTCTCACCCGGTGCGACCGGCTTGAGATTATGGCTGACGTCCGGCGCTATGAAGGCCGCACTGCCGTTGTCCTTGGCCAACAGGATCGCCGAGAGAGGTTTGAAGTCGCGCTTGGGTGAAACCTGCAGATCTTCACCGCCCGCCAATACCAGAGCAGAGCCGTCGAAAAGCTCCAGCGCCTTGGCCGGATCGAACTGAAGCAAAGACTGGTAGTAACGCCCCAGGTAGGCGGGATAAAGCGGCTGCAATGCAGGCGGCACATCGTCAGGGACCACGCCTGTCGACAGGATTGCCGTGCGGATGCGTTTGTCCTCGTCCAAGAGCTCCGCCGCTTGAGCTGCAGAAGCTCCCTGGCGCTCCATCAGTCCGCTCAACTGATCTGCCAGGACCGCGCCCATCGGACGGCCAGGGGTCGACAGCAAAACCAGCGCCTTGGGGAAACTTCTGCCGCGCTGCGCAAGATGCAAGGCAATGAGACCGCCTTCGCTGTGCCCCGCAACGCCAACCCGTTCACCATCGATCGAAGATTCCGCCGCCAGCCAGCGATAGGCCAGCTCCGCGTCACCCACGAAGTTCTCCCAGGCTACGAAATCCCTCAAGGCAACCGGGTCCTGAGGAAGTTCCTTGGCGTTGGCGCTCATACCGCGTTTGTCGAAGCGCAGGGAAGCAATACCCTCCTCCGCCAGATTACGGGCGATCTGACGCAAAAGATTGGTTCTAACTTCGGGCAGCTGGTTGCCGTCCCGATCGGTCGGACCACTGCCCTGAAGCAGGAGCATAGCCGGAAACGGCGCCTCGTCCTCGTCGTCCGGCAGAGTTAGAAGTCCGGCAAGCGTGACACCATCCGCCCCATTGAACATGACGAAGCGTTCGACAGGTGCCGCCGATGCCGCAAGCGGCAAGGAGAGAACGAAAAAAAGCACAGACCAGAACGCGGTAGAAAACCGGTGCATTTAGAACCTTACATACGCCAAAGAAAAATCACATAAAGAAGCGCAGACCACCTGGGAGACACTGAAGGCTCTCTTCCACGGCAGGCGCTTAACCTACTGATCTAGGCAGGAATTTCTCATCTGCAATAGGCGCGACTCGCGATTACGCAATATAATTTATGCGCGACATAGTTGCATCACCCGGAATGGGACATTTCTGCGTTTTTCCGGAGATCCAGCGCTCTCGTCTGCAGGCTGTTCACAGCACTTTGTGAACCACCACACAAAAGCGTGACGTCGCGACGAACTGCGCAGTGAAGCAAATCGACAAGGAAAGAGAGACTTAGGCTTCCAGCTTCCGGGCTTCGGTCTCAAGCGCCTTAAAGGGCGCAGGTAGCTTCGCTTCTGCCTGATGCATGTAATCGCGGGTCAGGGGTGCCGCGAGGCATTCCTTGGAGAGCTGGACCTGAAGCACCATCGACGACCCCCGACGAAAAGCCATCTCGGCAGAGATCAGATAGAACTCCCACATGCGGCAGAAGCGTTCGTCATAGATCTGCGCGATCTCGGCCCGATTGGCTTCGAAGCGGTCGCGCCAGGCCTTCAGGGTATCCGCATAATGCATCCGGAGGACCTCGACGTCAGTCACCCAGAGGTACGCCCGTTCGGTCGCGGCGCAGACCTCCGAAAGCGACGGCGAGTAGCCGCCGGGGAAAATATACTTGCGGATCCAGGGACCGGTCGTACCCGGCGGCGACATATGACCGATCGAATGAATCAGGGCCATGCCCTCATCACTCATCAGAGATTTCACCTTGGTGAAGAACTCATCGTAGTGGCCAACCCCGACATGCTCGAACATCCCGACCGAGACAATGCGGTCGAACGGCCCTTCCAGATCGCGGTAATCGCGCAGCTCGAACTTCACGCGGTGGTCCAGGCCCAGCTCCTTCGCACGTGCCCGGGCGACCTCCAGCTGTTCCTTCGACAGAGTGACACCGGTTACCTCGACCTCAGCGAGACTGGCAAGATAGAGCGCCATGCCGCCCCAGCCGCAGCCAATATCCAGAACCTTCTGCCCGTCTTCCAGGCGCAGCTTGGCTGCGATGTGGCGTTTCTTGTTGGCCTGCGCTTCTTCCAGCGAATCTTCCGGTGTGCGGAAGTAGGCACAGGAATACTGCAGATCCTCATCCAGGAAGAGCTCGTAGAGTCGTCGCGAAAGATCGTAATGATGCGCAACGTTCTGCTGGGATTTCTTAGCCGGATTATGCTGCTGCAGGGTTCGGAAGGCCTTCCAGACCTTACGCAGAACATTCTGCAGCGGGTAGCTGCCCAGACTGTGCCGGTTCATCCCGAAGAGGGTCAGCAGATCATAGACCCCGCTGTCCTCGAAGGTCAGCGTGCCATCCATGTACGCTTCGCCGGTGTGCAGCTCCGGGTTTTTGAAGATCTTGAAAGCGAGCGCCTTGTCGTGGAAGTGCAGGGTCACCACCGGTTCGGTCTCATCGCCAAAGCTATAGAGCCTGCCATCCGCATTATGAATACGCAGCGTACCCTTGCGGATGAACTTCTTCAGCATATGAGACAGCAAAAACACGGCGGTCGGCCCCCGGAAAAACAGATTCGATTAAGAGCCGTAGACTAGCGACTTCGAGAGGCACTGCAAATGGATTGGGCGAAACCACATAGCGGTGCGCCCTTTTCAGCGCCTCTCAATCAACACTGCCCTCCTACTTCGTCCGCTCTCCCTGGCCATTCAGCTTGGCGACCACGTCAACCATCTCGGGGATGTTCCGTTCGCCATAGCCCAAGGTGTTGCTGATTTTCAAAAGCTGTAATGCACCATCTGACATGAAGGTCGCCGCACCGTTCCGGGTAGCGAGACGGTTATAGTAGGTGATGTCCTTCAGGCAGTTCGACAGGGTGAACTCGTGCGCCTTGGGATCACCTTCGCAGACGTACTTGGAGTAATTCTGGAAATTTCCGCAGTTCATGCCGGAGTTACTCACGATCTCGCGGAAGGTCTCCGGCGCAACACCGATCTTCGAGATCATGGAGTAGCACTCGGACCAAATTCCCGCATACCCGATGGAAATCACGTTGTTGATCAGCTTGATTGCATGGGCTGCGCCGACCGGGCCCTTGGCCGGGATCACGACGGAAGCCCAGGTTGAGAGAAGCGGTGACCATTTCTCGATCAGTTCGTCAGGTCCGCCAACGTAGGTACTCAACTCCCCTTCCCAGGCATGGGCCGGGGTGCGCGACAGCGGCGCATCGAAGAAGGTGATGCCGCGCGTGCCCAACTCAGCGTGCAGACGCTCTGTCAGATCAGGTTCGGATGTAGAGGTATCGATAATGGTCAAGCCGTCACGGGCACCTGCCAGGATGCCATCTTCGCGGCGCAAAAGGTCTTCGACCTGAGGCGCACCGGTGACACAGAACACGATGACGTCAGCCTTTTCCGCCATTTCTTTAGGGGAAGAGACTTCGCTGGCGCCGCGGCCGATCAGATCATCGACGGCTTCGCGTTTGCGATGCGCCATGACCAGCAGTGGATAGCCTTTTTCAACAACATTCTTGGCCATGCCCCAGCCCATCAGGCCAACCCCGATGAAGCCAACAACTGGTTTGTCGGTCATTACGCGCTCCCGTTCCTTGAGTTTGATACTGACTTCCTACAGCAGCAGAAGGTCTGCGCAAAGAGGGGAACCCGCATAGCTGCCCTCGGATCGCAGCATAGTGATCACTGGTTCCAGTATCGCCGACTTTGCTGCAGGGGCTCCAATGGATCTCGGACAGAACACCTCGAGAACAGACGGCAGCCCCGTCAATCTCAGGGAATCCGGCTCTGCAAGACCGGCTCCCGCGCTATGTATTGCACCATGAAGTCCCGCAGGCAGGCCGCCCTAAGGCTCAATAAACGCCCCGTCGGCCAAACCGCAAAGAATTCCCGATCCGGGCCCTGCCAGCCACCCAGAATGCGGTGCAGTTTTCCTGTCCGGAGCTCTTCGACAACCTCACTGACCGGCAGAAGTGCAATACCATGACCATCGCCGGCCAGTTGTTTCACCAAACCGATATCATCTGCCATGGCGGACGGCGACAGATGAAGAGTCTCGGTTGACTTCTCTTTGCTGTGGGTCAACACCCATTGAGGAAAGGTGGTGTTGGCTATGACGCGGTGATCGTGCAGAGCCTCCAGAGTTTCCGGGGTTCCGTTCTTCGCCAGATATACCGGCGCCGCCACGATGACCGACGAAGTGCTGCCAAGACGTTTCTGAAAAAGCTGCGAGTCCTGCTGCGGGCCGATACGCAAGGCCAGATCAACCTGTGATTCGAGCATGTCTTTGGTCTCGTTACTGAGATGAAGACGCAGCAGGATTTCGGGATGGGCAGCCATGAAGGCCGACCACATAGGCTGAAGAAACCCGACCGAGATGTTTGTCGGCGCCAGCACGGAAAGCGGTCCTTCGAGTTGTGACCTCTGAGCCTCGAGATCGCCGGCGATGCCCTCAAACCGGGCCACCAGATCCGCGTAGGCGCGATAGTAAGTCTCACCTTCGCTGGTCAGTCGAAACTTGCGTGCGGAGCGATGGATGAGCTGACACCCAAGTCTTTGCTCCAGCTTTTGCAGACGGCGCGTGACGGTTGCGGCAGGGACGTTGATATGCGCAGCCGCCGCAGCCAATCCCCTTCGATTGACGATGTGAATGAAGAGCGCGATGTCATCCAGCATGATTTCATTTTCGTAATTAATAACTTCGTTTTTATCTATATATCCTATTTTTGGAAATTGATATCACTTCGCGGCAAATGAAACCCGATTTCGCGAGGCGATAATCTTGGAAAATTTATGGATCAGTGCGGGCATCGTACTGAATGACGATGCGGACCTTGTTACAGCGCAGCGCGAGCTGCAGCGACTGATGGAGAAGACGGTTTCGGAACCGGGATGCATTGTATTCGAGATCCGACAGAATCTGGAACATCCCCAGCAATTTACACTGTGGGAATGCTGGACGGGTGAAGATGCCCTCAAGGCACACTTCAAGACACCACACACGCTGGCATACCTGGAACTTGGACTGACCAGGGTCAATTACATCGAGCGTCTCGGTCCCATCCAGGGCGACGCAATCAAACTCCCCGAAGATAAATAAACCCGGGAGATTGCAATGAGACTGCCGCTTCGCCCATCGCTCCTCATTTCGTTCGGCCCTTCACTGCTGATGATCTGCTGGATGACATGGATCACGCTTAGCTGGGCTCACAATTTCAATGGGACGACTTATCAGGTTCGCGCATTCCATAACCAGGGACCGGTCTCATCGCAATTTCTATCTGACCCGCAGTGTTGCAGCTCCTCCGCTGCCTGCTGCACATCTCACGTAATGAAGACAAACGAGGCTGCAATGAATTTGGAACGCCTGAACATCCCGGCGCTTGGCTTACCCGCAGGTCCCTACAGCCATGCTGTGATCCATGACCGGACGCTCTACACATCCGGTTTCACCGCCTACGGAACAGCCGCGCAAGCAGGCTCCGCCGCGGAACAGGTCGACGCTATTTTTGAGCAATTCGAAGTCATCGCGAGTGACCGGAAGACTTCACTTGCCAACATCGTCAAAGTGACGATTTTTCTTGCCGATCCTTCTTACATCCCGGAAATTCGAGACGCACTCACGCTACGCTACGGCACGCAGATACCTGCAAGCTCGATGGTGATTGTCGGTGCACTTTTCGCCCCTGAGCTGGTCGTCGAGGTCGAGGCCATCTTCGCGTTGTAGATCCTCCACAGAAGAGGCAGGGAATAGGCCACCTTCGGGGCCGCAGCCTTCTCCATACTGCGGCCCGAAGGGTTATCAGCCAGTCACCAATTGTTGCGAGCGAAACAGCGCTCAATCGTCACGAAAAGTCCTGGCGAAACTGTCGAGCAAGGGCTTGATCAGATAGGAAATAACCTGACGCTCACCGGTTTTGATCAATATCTCGGCAGGCATCCCCGGCAGCAACTGAAGATCGGCGATCTTGCTCAACTCGGCCTTGGGGATAGAGATCTGAGTCCGGTAGAATGAACTCTCGTTGGCTTCGTCGTAGACGCTATCCGCCGAAATCGTCCGTACCATTCCTGTGATCTCCGGCGTCGTATCCTGATTGAAAGCGGTGAGCCGGATCGTCGCGGCCTGCCCCGCCGACACCCGGTCCACATCCGATGGCGGGACCTGCGCCATCAGCACCAGTTCGTCGTTCGAAGGCACGATATCCATTATCGGCTCACCGGCGATCACGACACCACCTTTGGTATGAACCCGCAGATCCAGAATCCGGCCGGACTGCGGCGCGCGGATCTCCCCCCGCTCCATCCGATCCTCAGCAGCGGCCCGCTGCGAGATCAGCGTGTATAACTGGGCCTGTACTGTCGTGAGATCCCGGCTGACTTCTTCACGAAAATCCTTGTTGGCGCGGGCGATTTCCGCCTCGGCCTCGTGGATCTGCGCTTTCAGGCTTGCGATCTGCGCCCGGCCGCCAGCCCGCTGTCCTTCAAGGCGCGCAAGGCTGCGCTGAAGTTCCAGAACCCGGGTCACAGGAACGAGGTCTCTTTTGCGCAGGTCCTCAAGGACGCCCAACTCGTCGCGGGAGAGTTTAAGTTCCTTTGCGACCGCAACACCCTGTTGCTTGAGGCCTTTAATCTGCTCGCTGAAGGCAGCAATCCGTTGGCGCACGGAGGTCGCTTCGGCGGCACGCGCTTCCCGGCGCGCAGCGAAAAGCTGGTCCTGGGCCGCGATCGTCTCGGCCACCTCGATCTCTTGCCGGTGCTCGGTGAGAGAGGCCGGATACAGGATCGCTTCCCGATCCGTCAGTTCAGCGGTCAGACGCGCCTGTTGCGCGGAGAGGTCGTTCTGCTGATTGACCACGATGGCGAGGTTGGCCTGACTCAATGTATCGTCCAGACGCATCAGAAGCTGCCCGGCCTCGGCGTAATCCCCCTCCTTCACGAAAAGCTCGCCTACGATTCCACCTTCCAGATGTTGAAGGGTTTTTCGGTTGCTCTCCACCGCGACCATTCCCGGTGCGACCACTGCGCCCTCAATTTTAGTGCGTATGGTCCAGCCGGCGATGCCGCCGAACATCAGAACCACAACCAGCAATCCGAATATGATCTGACCGCGCATCCGATCAACCGGTGCGTCTGCTTTCAGAGTAGAAGCTGCGCTTTTTCGCTGTGTGGTAAGCTGGGTCATGATGCCCTCCTTTCCTGTGTAACAATTCTGGGCGTACCTACGTTGGCAGCGCCTGACGCAACGGATTTCCCGCCGCCTGCCGCCCTGTCGGAGAGAGCCGCAAAAACCTCGGCCTTTGGACCAAAGGCCGCGACCTTGCCGCCATCGAGAACCAGAACCTTGTCGGCCTGGGTAACGGCGCTGGGTCGATGCGCGATAACAACAACCGTCTGTCCACGCGCTTTCATGCGTTGAATGGTCTGGCTGAGCGCTTCCTCGCCAACCGCATCGAGACTGGCGTTGGGTTCATCGAGAACCACCAGGGCCGGGTCACCATAAAGCGCGCGTGCCAGCGCAATCCGTTGCCGCTGACCGCCCGATAGAAGCCGCCCGCCGGTCCCAATGGCGGTGTTGTAGCCATCCGGCAGAGCCAGGATCATCTCGTGCGCACCCGCACTCATGGCGGCCGCCACCACAGCGCTGTCCTCCGCATCTTCATCGAACCGGGCAATGTTCTCAAGCACCGTGCCGTTGAAGAGTTCCACGTCCTGGGGCAGATAACCGATGTAGCGCCCCAGCTGTTCCCGGTCCCATTGCCAGAGATCGGCACTGTCCAAACGAACATGTCCGTGATCGGGCGGCCAGGCGCCGACCAGCAAGCGGGCGAGTGTCGACTTACCGGATGCGCTCGGGCCAATGACAGCCAGCGCTTCACCGGAATTAAGCTGGAAGGAGATATTCGAGAGGATCAGTTGGTTTCCCTCTTTACCGGGAATACCGGCGAAGAGTTTCTCGACACTCAGCTTACCCTGCGGCGAAGGGAGTTGCGTGCGCTGCTCCTCGGCAGGGATATCGTCAAGCAATTGCTTTGTGCGCTGATAGGCGCCACGCGCGGCAATGAAATGACGCCAGGACCCGATCGCCTGCTCAATCGGCGCGAGACCGCGCCCCATAATCAGGGATGCGGCAATCATGGTGCCCGGGCTGATCATGCCGTTGATGGCAAGATAAGCCCCTGTGCCCAGGATCGCAGACTGCAGCATCAGGCGCAGGGTCCGTGACATGGAGGAAAGACTGGCGGAGCGATCACTCGCTTTGTTCTGAAGCTCGAGCGCGGCGTGTTGCAGTTTCTGCCAGCGCCGGTAGATCCCCGGAAGCATATGCATGGAGGACAGCACTTCGGCATTATTACGGCCATCCGCCACGATCTCGTTGCTCTCAGCAAGTACGCGGGTTGCCTTCGCCAGATTTTTCCGGGTCATGACCTCATTCAGTAACGCAAGGATCAGCAGGACAATCGCACCGCCTGTGGCAACCCAGCCAAGCAGAGGATCAAGCAGAAAAATGACGGCGATATAGACCGGTGTCCAAGGCGCATCGAAGAGTGTCGTCGGCCCCGTGCCTGACAGAAACTCGCGAAGAGTCTGCAGATCTCTGACGCCGTCCAGCCCCTTAGCACCCCGAGATGCCGCTTTCTTAATCTGCGCCCCGAAAACACGTTCGCTGAGACGCAGGTTAATGCGGATGCCGATCCGCACCAGAATTTTGGAACGGACACTGGAGAGCAGACCCATAATCACAAAGAGTCCGGCGATCAAAAGCGAGAGGGAAATCAGGGTCGACTCGCTCTGGCTGGTCAGAACGCGGTCGTAGACCAGCATCATGTAGAGCGGACCGGTCAGCATAAGGAGATTGATGACCAGGCTGAAAACGCCGGTCATGAAAAGTCCATTGCCACAGCTTCTAAAAGCGGCCTGGAGTTCGGATGGGCCGTGTTGCTTCTTGCTCATATCGGGCCTCTGTTGCGAGGGTGGGCAGAATCTGTGAAAGCGAGATGGGCCCGGTTTGATCACCGGGCCCACTTCAAGACGCCTTAGATGGCGACGTCGTCCTGGCTCAATTCAGCTTCGGAAACGCCAACCAGCGTGACCGAATCTCCATTGCCAAGATCGATGACAAGATCATCTCCATCTTCTTCAGCCGCGGCCTGTACATCCGCAAAGGATGCAAAGCCGAAGTCAGTCAGATCGAGCTCATCACGGCCGTTGCCGAAGTCGAGGACGGTGTCCTGGCCGGTTCCCATTTCGAAGACAAAGATGTCTTCACCGGAACCGCCTTCGAGGCGATCATTGCCCGTGCCACCGTTGATGATGTCGTCACCAGAGCCTGCACAGACGAGATCGTTGCCCGCACCGCCATTGATGTTGTCGTCACCGCGGCCACCCTCGAGAACGTCGTTTCCGGCACCGCCTTCGATGTTGTCGTCACCACGACCGCCATCGATAAAGTCGTTGCCTTCACCACCGATGACGTCGTCATCGCCACGACCGGCATTGATCACGTCATCGCCGTCACCACCGTCGATCTCGTCGTCGTCACGGCCACCTTCGATAGCGTCGTTGCCATCGCCGCCGTTGATGATGTCATTACCGCGACCGCCGTTGAGTTCATCGTCGGCAGCACCGCCATTGATTTCCTCATCGCCTCGACCGCCGTCGATGACAATCGGGTCGATCTCAACCGGTGCTTCACCAACGATGAAGCTCTCAGCATTGAGGTCACCGACGTCGACGCCAACCAGGGTGATCTGATCGCCATTTCCCAAGTCGATGACCGTGTTGTCACCGTCCTGCTGGGCAGCAGCGATCACCGCATCACCGTCAGCAAAGTTGAAGTCGCTGACATCGATGAAGTCACCGGTTCCCACAAAAGTATCGAAGTCGAGAACGGTATCGGATCCGGTGCCTTGCTCGAACACAAAGGTATCGCGTCCGCCACCGCCTTCGAGGCTGTCGTTTCCGGCACCTCCGTTGAGGACGTCGGCACCGCCTTCGTTCGCAAGACGGTCAACCACAATGCGCAGCAGTTGCTCGTTGCCGCCGTTGCGGGTGAAATCGCCTTCAACCGGATCAACAATGGTTCCGGCTGCAGTGGTTCCGCCCAGAATATTCTGTGGCGTTGCGTCCGGGTTGCCTTCCGATCCGTTGAAGCCGGGATGAGTCCCGACAACACCGCCTTCGGTCGTGCCCTGGTTAGCTGCTGTCTGATTCAGGAATGCAGCCGCTTCCTCGTTGTTGACCTCGGTACCGGCATCGAGAACGTCGTTGCCGAAGCGCTCGATAACCAGGGGACCAAGGAAGTTGCCGTTCTCGTCGAAGATCGCATCGCTGCGGGCATCGTCGGGTGCGGCGAGGAAGGCATCATTCGACGGGATGATCATCGTCGCCCAGGTGAAGAAACCCTGACCAACCTGACTTGGGTCTACATCCAGAACAAATGATGCGGTCTCACCCGGATCAATCGGACCGGGGACGCCCGCACCGCCGCCAATCGTGGCATCCACACCGTTGTCACCGACCTGCTGGTTGAACTCTGCTGCAATGCCTTCGACGATCCCATCCTCGGCCAGACGCTCCAGACCCAGGCTGGCGGCTTCACCAGCTGTGAAGAGATCAAAGTTCTCGGCATTGTGGAAACCGAACCAGACCGGGGTCAGGAAAGTTCCGCCTTCCCCCAGCGTGTTAGTCACAGAGACCCGCACAGCCGTTCCGGAACCGACTTCATCGCCGCGCAGAATGTCATTGCCGTCACCGCCCGAGAGTTCATCGTTCCCGGCACCACCGGCCAGTAGGTTGTCTTCGGCATTGCCAGATAGCACATCATCGTTTTCCGACCCGGTCAGATTCTCGATACTGGTCAGGCTGTCCTGCACGATATTGCCGTTGACTTCGTAGGAAGCCACGCCGGTCCCGTCATCTTCAAGGCTGGCCGTGACACCCACGCCGATATCCTGGAAGTCAGCCGTATCGATCCCTTCACCACCGTCAAGGGCGTCGTTACCGCCACCACCTTGCAGCACGTCGTTGCCTTCACCGCCGGAAAGATCATCGGCACCGCCGCGTCCCACCAGCAGATCGTCTCCGCCGTTGCCGCTCAGGGCATTGTCGCCGCCGTCTCCGAAGAGCTGATCGTCGTTCTGCGAGCCGTCGAGGTTTTCGAAACCGTCGAACTGCTCGAACACCGTCACACCAGGAGCAGGCTCATAACTGGCATTTCCAGACGCCAGATCAGCGACGACCTCAGCGCCGATGTTGATGAAGCTGTTAGTGTCGATGCCCTCGCCGCCGGAGAGGTCATCAACGCCACCACCGCCAGCGATGAAATCGTTTCCCGCGCCACCGTCAATCGCGTTCGGGGCACCTCCATTGGCTATAATGGTGTCGTTGTTGGCCGAGCCTTCAACGTTTTCGATTCCGGTGAAGCTGTCGGTCACGGTATTGCCGTTCACGATGTAATCGGCAGAACCGCTGCCGTCAGCGTTCAGGGTGACATTGACGTCCACACCAATGTCGCTGAAGCTGATGGTGTCGATACCTTCACCACCGTCAACAACGTCGTTGCCGCCACCGCCACGCAGCAGGTCGTTGCCTTCGCCACCCAAGAGGGTATCGCCGCCACGGCCGCCGCTCAGTTCATCGTCGCCTTCCAAACCCGAGAGTTCGTTGGCTGCATCGTCACCGATAATCACGTCTGCATCGTTTGAGCCGACAACATTCTCAATGTTCTCCAGATTGTCGGTCTCGCTCACTGCGACAAACCCGTCAGAACCGGCATCACTTGCGATGTCGACAACGACCGGGCCGCCAGCACCCGCGGGCGCGTTGTGCAGATGGATCGGGCTCAGCGTTCCATTACCGATATTCACAGGCAGCAAATCAGTCTGATTCAAGCCGGAGATCGAGAGATCAGTTGTGTAGCTGACACTGCCATCTGGAGCGACCGTGAAAACCACGCTGGCTTCACCTGAAGCATCGGTATCAACAGGAGCAGGGGTTTCCTGGGCACCATCCAGCTGAGCTGAGAAAACGACCGTTCCGTAACCGAACGCATCGCGGTTGTCTTCAGACAGTTCCAGTTGACCACGCAGTTCACCCGAGGGGAAATCAGAGGTGTGAATGTTGAAGTAGAGGTTTCCGACAACGCCTTGGTTCACAATCTCGGAAGGCTCAATTCCATCGTTGGGATTGACCAGGAAAAGGTTTTCGATGGTGACGTCGAAGCCTGTATCGCGGGTCGCTTCACCTGCAGCCAGGTCCACCGTCACGCCAACGTCGAGGTCGTCGAAGCGTACAGTGTCGATACCTTCACCACCGTCGAGATCATCTTCACCTAAGCCACCGGTCAGCTCGTCATCGCCGGAGCCCGTCTCGATGACATCATCTCCAGTGCCGCCATCTACGACATCCGCAGAACCTGAAGCAGAAGACACAAAATCGTCGTCTCCACCCCCCAGGCCGACAGCCCCGTTGATCTCTCCGCCTTCGATCTCAACGTTGTCGTCGCCGGAACCCAAACGGATGTCTCCGTTGATCTCGCCTTCCGACTGTTCGAAATTTGTGGAGCCTTCAGAGCCCGTCGCATCGATTGCAACCGCTCCACTGATCGAACCACTGTTGACGATATCCGTCTCTTCGCCGGTTACCTTGAGTCCAACGTCGCCGCCGGAAACCGAGCCTTCGTTCGAAACCGTCACGCCGTCGCCGGTAACTTTGATACCAACCTCACCGGCGGTCACAGGACCCTCGCTGGTCACGTCGGCATCATCTGCAGATACCAGGATGCCGATTTCGTCGGCCCTGACCCGGCCCACCGATACATCCGCACCGTCTGCGGCAATGGTGATGCCCGCCTCTTTATCGTCGTAAGCCATCAAAATACTCCTTGAGAAAGTGTTAACGACGGGCAGTCAACACCGCAGATCCGGAGTTTTATTCATTTATTTTCAGTCACATAAAAGTTAGACTAGATTGATTGTTGATCTAAACATCGAAGCGCCTCGTAAGAGCATTACAGAGGGAAGTTTTACTTTCCCTCCAACCCTCCCGAGAGATCCTTTCTTTCCGAAGATTCAGTAGATGAAGAACTCCATCACGAATGATGCGGGTATCACGCTTGAACTCACCCTGCACTTTCGGCCATAACAGGCCCATAGCGATGCGGCGCCCCTGCTTCTGCGCAGGCTCATCGCGCCAGGGATTTACGTTCCCAGCCGCGCCTGGAACAAAACATACAAAACAGAGAGAAAACTGATATGAACCAGGTTCAATGGGGTATCGTCGGCTGTGGCGACGTAACGGAAGTCAAAAGCGGGCCGGCTCTTCAAAAAGCACCGAGATCAGGCGTTGCTGCCGTTATGCGGCGCGATGGTGAAAAGGCAGCTGACTATGCCAGACGCCACGGCGTTGCAAAGTCATATGATTCGGCGCAGCAGCTCATCGACGATCCCGACGTCAACGCCATCTATATCGCGACACCCCCGGATAGCCATTGTGAGCTCACTCTGGCTGCCCTCAACGTCGGCAAGCCAGTCCTGGTCGAGAAACCGATGTCCCTGACTCTGGACGAGGGAAAGATCATGGCTGGCGCGGCTAAAGAAAGCGGGCAATCCCTGGTCGTCGCCTTTTACCGCCGCGCCCTCCCGCGCTTTGAGCGTATGCGCGAAATCATCCACGACGGTACCATTGGTGTTCCGCGCTGCGCATCGGTGGTTCAGCGCATGCATGCGCCGGACAGTGGCAACGACAGTTGGCGGCTTGATCCCAAGGTCGGTGGCGGGGGATTCTTCGCGGATATGCAGTCCCATACGATTGACTGGCTCAGCCACGTCTTTGGCCCCGCTAAAACAGTTCAGGCGCAGGTACGCCGTCAGAACAAAACCCACGCAGCGGAAGACCTGGTGAGTTTCACGTTGGGATATGACGAGATCCTCGCATCAGGCCTCTGCACCTACAGTGTTGGGGAGCAGGCGGAATCAGTCACGGTTCTGGGCGACAAGGGCTCCGTGTCCATGGGTTTCTTCCGACCCAGCAACATCACGCTGACAACGGCGGAAGGAACACGTGAACTGGAGCTCCCGGATCCGCCGCATGTTCATCAGCCCTTCGTGGAGAAAATCGTCGCGCATCTGCTCGACGGCGCCGCCAATCCCTGTGCGCCTGAAGTCGGCTTACAGACCATGGAAGTTCTTGAGCAGGTCTATAAGGATTTCGCGAGAACTTAACCGCTCAAGACAAAGAAACGGCTGCCGAGGCCTGATGGTCAAATTTTGACCAAATTTCCTTGCGATTTTACGCCTTGTATCGAATGAACGACCGCTCGCCCGTCTCCGTCAAGAACGGTCGCTCATTCATTACGCGAGCCTAGAAGCCGGGAAAAGACCTCACGATGTCCAGAAAGAAGCCAGACAACCACAAGCGCTTATTCGTCACAGGTGCCCTGAGCGCAGCTGCTACACTGGGCCTTGGGAGCTTTTATGCTCTGGGACGTCCTTACTGGGTGCCTACGCTGCGCAAACTGGAGGGAAGGCAGACGGTTAGCTCGGCGCTTGAACACTACGGACAAAGCGCTTCTGCCCGGCTGACACCATACTTCGAAGCCGCCGGCGTTTCTTTTCCTCCCCGACGCATTACTCTGCTGGCGCTCAAACAGGAACGAAAGCTCGAAGTCTGGGCACAGGATGCTACTGCAGACTCAAGTGATGCGCCTTTCGTCTACATCAGAGACTACGATATCCGCAAAGCGAGTGGCGTCGCGGGCCCAAAGCTGCGCGAAGGCGACCGGCAGGTCCCGGAAGGCTTGTATGAGATCGAAGGTCTGAATCCGAACAGCAGCTATCATCTTTCGATGAAGCTGAACTATCCCAATGCCTTTGATTTAAAGCACGCGCATGCCGAGGGCAGGACTCAACCCGGCAGCAATATTTTCATCCACGGCAATTCGGTTTCCGTCGGCTGTCTGGCCATGGGAGACACGGTAATCGAGGAACTTTTCGTGCTCACGGCGATGACAGGTCGTGAAAAGGTAACTGTTGCAATCGCTCCGCGCGATCCACGCGTGAAGGTCCTCAAGGCCGATCCGAAATCCATGCCCGCCTGGACGCCTGAACTTTACGAGGCCATTATTACTGAATTCGGGAAGTATTCACGACCTATTTGATTTTTGTTCGGCCACTAGAGCTTACATAGACAATCTGCAGGTTTATCCGAATCGAACAGCGCGCCCTCCATCGTCAAGTCTCCGATTTTGTTTCTACACTACTAAACGCGAACTACTTGGCCGTATCGAGTGGTCAGCGCGGTATATTTTTTAAATTGCAAAGTCTGGTGCTCCCGTAGGAAACTTCATGCATTGTTGTAAAGTCAGAGTTTTCGCGGCTCTGTATCAAAGCGGTCGGGGGAGCGCGACATATGACGAAGGGCTATACTGAAGATTTTTTTGATGACCTTGAAGACACTCAGATACCGTCGGCCCGCGCCATCGTTCCACTGCTTCGCAGTATCGTAAAACCAACCTCGGTTGTCGACGTCGGCTGCGGCCGAGGCTTCTGGTTACGGGAGTTCGCTCAGCAGGGCGCAGACCGTGTCTTTGGTCTCGATGGTCCTTGGGCGCCTGTCGATAAACTCGCAATCCCTCAGGAGAGGTTCAAGAGCTGTAACTTAGACAGCGCGATCAGCCTGAACGAAACTTTCGATATGGCTATGAGCCTCGAAGTCGCCGAACATCTGCCTCCCGAGCGGGCAAGAGGCTTCGTCAATGATATCTGCGGTCTCGCGCCGGTCGTGTTCTTCGGCGCCGCCATTCCGGGACAAGGCGGACAGCATCACTATAACGAACAATGGCCAAGCTTTTGGGCAACGCTGTTTGAGGAAAACGGCTATTTGACCTACGACATCATACGCCCGGAATTCTGGACCAACGACAGCGTAACCTGGTGGTACAAACAGAATACAGCCCTATTCGTCAAGGCGTCCCAAGCTGAAAAAATGACTGCTTTGCAGGCCTACAAACCTTGCAAAGCGAAAAACCTGCACTCGCTGGTTCACCCGGAACTCTTCGATCAGAAGATTAGAGCCGCAAATCCAGGGTTCAGCCGCTGGCTGAAGAGTGGAAAAATGGCCTTTTTAAAATCGATAAATAAATCTTCATCAAAAATCATATAAATCGGGCAATAAGCTTACTTAATCATTAGAGTCTAATCTACTAAATAGAGCGGAGCAGATGCGCCTCTACAACAGGTCATCCGTGGCATTTCCATCTGAAACGGATCTGCCTTAGGCATCAAAAACTTCCGGGAAAAGCTGAGTCAAAATTTGTCTCGGCACGTTTTTGGTCCTGTCGTAGAGCTTTGATTTCTTTTCGATCGATCCGACAGCGAACCCCTGCTTGCGCCGATAAAGCACCTCAGCGGGCAAAACGTGTTCGTATATCCTCTTGAGCACGCCTTTGAGTTCGCCATCCTGGTAACGCATTTCTTCCGGCACTGACCAGGCAGCTGCGATTGCGTTTTTACTCAAAAAAGGGACTCTGGTTTCCAGACCGACCGCCATGCTGGCCCGATCAACCTTGGTCAATACGGAGTCGTGAAGATAGGTGTGAAAATCGATGTACTGAGCTCGGGTTTTAGCCGTCAACCCTGGATTATCGTACTTTCTGTAGTACCAATAGTCATCGTAGTCCTCTACGATTCCATTCTTCTTTGCCCAATCTCGTTTGAACGCATCGGTTTTTAGAACACCGCCCTTGGCTTTAGCCCAACGCTCGATCGGATCGTCGAGCGTTTTCGTTTCGTAACGCTGGGCCTTCTTCGCGAGTGAACGGTGAGGTGCATGATTCTTCACGGCCACCACAAACGATCGCATCCAGGTCTTTGTGCTCGAGTTGGTGCTAAAAATACGCTCCGCATCCCGGTAGTGGCTGTAACCACCAAAGAGCTCGTCTCCGCCGTCACCTGTCAGTACCACCGTGACTTTCTCGCGTGCGAGTTTGCACACTTCATTTGTAGGTAATGCAGAGACGTCACCGAAAGGTTCATCATAAAAATCCCGCAGAAGCGGAAAATTCTCGTCCGCAGTCTTCGAGTTGAAGACTTTGGAGTGATAATCTGCGCCAATGACTTCCGCCACCATCCGAGCGAAAGGCGCCTCATCAACCGATTTATCAGCGTTGCCGATCGTAAAGGTCGATAGCTGTTCGATACATTTGCTGGCTTCGTAACAGATAATACTTGAGTCGATACCGCCGCTCAGAAAGAAACCGACAGGTACATCTGATACCAGCTGTTCCTGCACAGCATTGCGTACTGAGTTTTGGATAAAAGCCTGAGAGTCTGATTCTTCCACATCCTGCCGTTCGAGATCCGCGAGAGACCAATAGCGGTTGCTTTCGATACGCTGCGTCGTCAGATCGTAGGTCAGAAAATGGCCGGGCTCGAGCTTAAAAACATCCTCATAAAGCGTCTTTGGGCAAGGAATATAGAGATAGGTCATAAAGTCATAAACGGCGGTTTTATCGACGTTCAGATTCGGCGCCCCGTAAAACTGCTCCAGCGCCTTGAGCTCCGAAGCCCACGAAAGCTCACCATGCATCAGGCCATAATAGAGAGGTTTGATGCCGGCGTGATCACGCGCAAGAATAATCTTTTTTGCAGGGCTGTCGTAGAGGACGAGGGCAAACATGCCATCGACCCTATCCAGCAGATCCTCGATACCCCAGTGAATGTAACCGTGCAGCAGAATCTCGCTGTCGCTTTGGCTGACAAACTCCACCCCGTGGTTTTCGGTGAGTTCCTGCCTCAAAACCTGAAAATTATATATCTCGCCGTTAACAGTCAGATGAACGCCCCCAGCGTTCATCGGCTGACGGCCATTCGGCGACAAATCAAGGATGCTCAGCCGTCGGTGACCCAGATAGATCCCATCTGGCGTTTCGTAGTGCCAACTGTCGGGCCCACGGTGCGTAAGCGTATGAAGAGCTGAATGGGAATGATCGATTTGATCGACCTCCAAACCAGTATGGCCGAAAATACCGCACATATATCAACTACCTGCCACGCCTTTCTGTCAGGACGACACCTTACAGAAATTGTGGCATGAGAAAACTAGAATCCGGTCATAGCTTGAGCCGTTTTTCGAATTGGTGTATCGCTTCGCATCTTGACCAAGTTCATCCCTGAAAAGCGGAAGAACTCGATAGAATCACGGCCTGCGACAAGATTCAGAGAAGCAAATTCAAGCATAATGCCAGACTTCCAGCTGTGGATAGAAAATTTGTGCAAGTCTCCTACGTCATAACCGTCTACAACAAAGCGCCCTATCTTCTGGATGTCATTAAGAGTCTGGCGGCGGAACATGCCATCGCACCGGCCGCAGCCGAGTACATTTTCGTCGACGACGGCTCTTCAGACGCCTCCATCGACAGCATAAAAGCCAATCAACAGCTTCTACTCGGAGACGTCATTATACTGGAACAGGCCAACCAGGGCGCGGCTGCAGCAACAAACGCGGGCGTTCGGCAGGCAAAGTACGATTGGGTCCGCCTGCTGGATGGTGACGACATCGTCTGCAAAGAATCAACGGCCAGCATGCATCGTCTCGCCATGCGCGAGGACGCACAATTCGTTATCGGCGACTATGGTTTTTTTTCCCAGAAGGCCGATGTCCTCTCGCAGATGGAGACCGTCGCCCCAAACAACTATCAGGTCATGTCTCAGGAGGATGCGCTTCGTCGCTTTATCCGGAATTTTTCCCACAATTCCAGCTGCATGCTGATCAGCAAAGCCCTTTTCCAGACCATAGGCGGCGCAGACACGCGCCTTATGTCGCCGGACTACACCATCGCCCTGCGGGCAACTGCACACTGTCAGAAGATGGTTCGCCTCCGCTGCAATGTGACGCAGATGGTGGAACAGGCGCCCGGTCGTTTGTCTTCACAGGTCGGTCGCAGCCGATACGACTCGATCATGGCAATCTACCTACTTGCCCACGAGCTCATGCCCGCGCGTAGAGATGTCGCCGTTGCCGTATACCGGCGAGCCTGTTCCCGATCCTATCGTTATGCAAGAATCCTGAAGAACCAGCCCTTGCGGCATTTCCTGCGTTATCTAAGGTCGCGGATACACTTGCCAAAAGATCTAAAAATCGCAACTTACCAATGCCTAAGCGCTTACACACCTGACGGTACGCCGGAACGTCCGGCGGAATGGACGCCGGGGCAAAACTAAGATTTGATCTTTTCCCGGTAGGATGCTCAGCGTCCCTTCCAGACCGGATCGCGTTTCTCCGCGAAGGCCAGCGCTCCCTCTTTATTGTCCTCGCTGTCATAGAGCACATCGACGCTCGCGAACTGGCGTTTGGTAATCTTGTTCATGGCGTCCTGGAAGGTCATGGCCTCCGCGGCGCGGGCCACTTCCTTGATGGACGCAAAAACCAGCGGCGGACCGGCGGCAAGCATCTGGGCTGTTTCACGCGCGCGCTCCATCAGCTTATCGGCAGAGAGAATTTCGTTCACCAGCCCCCAGCGGTGAGCCTCCTGCGCATCCATCCAGCGGCCGGTGAAAAGCAGATCCATTGCTACATGATAGGGAATCCGTTTAGGCAGCTTTAGCGTTGCGGCATCCGCCAGGGTACCGGCCCGGATCTCCGGTAGCGCGAAAGAGCTGTGCTCGCTGCAGTAAATCAGATCCGCCGAAAGCGCCAATTCGAAGCCGCCCCCCACTGCCATGCCATTGACTGCCGCGATCACAGGCTTGTTGAGATCTCGGAGCTCCTGCAGCCCGGCAAAACCACCGACACCGTAGTCGCCATCGACCGCATCGCCGGCGGCAGCACTCTTTAGATCCCAGCCGGCAGAGAAAAACTTCTCGCCTGCGGTACTGACGATCGCAACACGCAGGTCCGGATCATCGCGAAAGGCCTTGAAGGCCTCACCCATCTGGCGGCTGGTGGCAAGGTCGATCGCGTTGGCTTTCGGCCGGTCCAACTCTACTTCCAGCACCGCGCCGTCCCGGCGCAACCTGATGACATCGCTCATTCCTCGTCCTCTCTCATTCTGATCAGGGCGTCGGCAGCAAAAGCGCCCTGTCCCGCCGCACATACGATCAAGGGATTAACTTCAAGTTCCTCCAGCTCTGCCACATTGGCAAGACCGAAGGCCTGGATCGCTTCAATGCTTTCAATCACGGCCGTCAGATCGGCGGCCGGGTGACCGCGCCACCCCTGCAAGAGGGGGTAAATCTTTAAGCCGCAAAGCGCCGCTTCTACTTCTGATCTTTGGGCAGGCAGCATCAGAATTGCTGTGTCTTTCAGCATTTCCGCCATAACACCGCCAGCACCGATCAGCAGATGGAGCCCAAAAACCGGGTCTCGCCGCAAGCCGACGATCAGTTCAGCGACAGGCATCTCGATCATCCGCTCGACCAACACTGACTCTCCCAGTTGCCTCAACCTGGCATAAGCCGAACGCACCGCGTCCTCATCGCGGACGCTCAGCATCACGGCTCCGGCTTCCGTCTTATGAGCAAGACCTGAATTGACCGCCTTCATAGCCACCGTACCTAAGCCCGCCGCTGCCGCGACGGCCGCGTCAACACTATTGCAAAGGCGTGTTTCGGGCACGGGCACACCCTGTTGCGCCAAAGCAAACTTGGACCGCGCTTCGTCCCACGATTTCAGGGAACCTTGTATCCCCGGAACAGGTTGCACATCCCATTCATTAACTTGACCTACAGAGGCCGCTGCCTTGATCGCCAGCAAAGCTTCTTCGATCCCGAGCAGTGGTAAAATCCCCCTCTTCATCATCGCAGAGGCCCGATCATCGGGAAGACACTCGGGCAAGGTCGCAATCACGGCGGCTCGGCCACCGGTCTTTTCTGCAGCATCCGCCAGGGCATCCACGGTGATATCCCAGGAGCCCGTATCGCCTAGTCCCGCGTTGGGAAAGTCGAGAACAAGTGCAGTCACGGCCTGGGAACCGGACATCACGGCCGCAAAGGTCTCCGCCAGGCGCACCCGGTCACCCCAATCGAAGGTGTGATAGTCAAAAGGATTGGAAACCGTTACCAGAGGTCTCACGGTCGCACGGATCGCCGACACCTGAGTGTCACTGAATGCGGGCAAAGTTACCCCCAGGCGCTCCGCACTATCCGCCATGATCGAGGCCTCTCCGCCTGAACAGGACATGGACACCAGATCCTTGCTCGGAAGCGGTCCCCAGAGATGCAGCAGCTTCAGGCTTTCCAGAAAAGCCGTTATCGAGTTGACCCGGGCAAGACCCAAACGGTGAAAGAAGGCATCCGCAACAGTATCTTCACCAGCGAGCGAAGCCGTGTGTGAGAGCGTCAGTTCCGCCGCCCGAACCGAGCTGCCGGATTTCATCACCACGATAGGCTTACCCGCAGCCCGGGCCACGCGAACCGCTTCGGCAAAAGACGCCGCATCGCCTACGCCTTCGATATGAAGGCCAATGGCCATAACCCGTTCATCCTCAGCGAGGGTTCGGATCACATCCGACATGCCGATAACTGCCTGATTGCCGAGAGTCAACATATAGGCTATCGGCAATCCACGCTGTTGCATGGTCAGATTGATTGCAAGGTTCGACGACTGGGTAACGATGGCAACGCCCCGCTCAACCCGCTCACCGCCATGAACATCCGGCCATAACAATGCGCCATCGAGATAGTTGATCAGACCGTAACAGTTCGGTCCGATGATCGGCATGCCGTCAGCGGCTTCCGAGAGTCTGTCCTGCAGCTCGGCGCCCTCGGCCCCGGCTTCCGCGAATCCCGACGCAAAGCAAACGGCGCCACCCGCGTCTCTCGCGCGCAGCGCTGCCACAACATCGATGGTCAGGTTGCGGTTGACACCGATGAAGGCAACATCCGGCCCGGACGGCAACGCATCGATTGAGGGAAAGCACGGCAAGCCCTGCATTTCCGTCTTATCGGGATGTACGGGCCAGATCTCACCTGCAAAACCCATCCGCCGGCACTGCTTGATCACGGCATGAGCCCAGCCACTGCCCAATACAGCTATACTCTTGGGCCGTAGAACTCTGGACAGATCGTGCTGGGTAACGCGCGTCATGCCTGCGTGCCCTTACGCACCGAGCCGCCGTAAAATGTCGCGGCTTATGATGTGGCGCTGGATCTCCGAAGTTCCGTCCCAGATACGTTCGACTCGGGCGTCACGCCAGAACCGTGCCAAAGGCAAGTCGTCCATCAGGCCCATACCGCCATAGATCTGGATGGCTTCGTCGGTCACCCGTGCGAGCATCTCACTGGCGTAGAGCTTGGCCGAAGCAATTTCGCGATTGGCTTCAAGACCCTCGTCTAACCTCCAGGCAGAGGCCAGGGTCAACCAGTCAGCCGCATCGATTTCGGTGATCATATCGGCAAGCTTAAAGCTAACCCCCTGGAACTTTCCGATCTGCTGACCAAATTGCCTGCGCTCTGCGGCATAGGAAGTTGCGTAGTCAAAAACCCGGCGCGCGCGGCCCACACACATGCTCGCCACCGTGATTCGCGTGGCATAGAGCCAGGTATTCATTACCTCGAAACCACCGTCGACTTCGCCCAGCACTTGGCCCTGAGGCAAACGGCAATCATCGAAGCTCAGGATCACGTTGTCATAACCGCTGTGCGAGACTGAGTTGTAGCCTGCGCGTATCTCGAAGCCCGGGTGATCCCGGTCGACCAAGAAGCAGGTGATACGCTTCTTTGGCCCTTTCGGGGTCTGGTCTTCGCCGGTTGCGATGAAGACGATAAAGAAATCCGCGTGGGTGCCGCCGGAGATGAAGTGTTTGGTGCCGTTGACCACCCAATCGCTGCCGTCTTTGCGCGCAAAGGTCTTCATTCCGCGCACATCGGAGCCGGCATCCGGTTCCGTCATTGCCAACGCGTCCATCTTTTCGCCACGCACCGCAGGCAAGAGGTAACGTTCCTTTTGCTCGCCTTCGCAGGCCATTAGAATATTCTGCGGGCGACCCCAGAAGTGATTGAGCGCCATGGACGCCCGGCCTAGCTCGCGCTCCAGCAGTGCGAAGTCGAGATGGGAAAGTCCGCCGCCACCGACTTCAACCGGAAAGTTCGGGGCATAAAAGCCCAGGTCGATCACCTTGCGCTTGATTTCCGCCGCGATCTCGACCGGAACGTCTCCCATCTTCTCGACCAGATCCTCGTGGGGGTACATCTCGCGCTCGACAAAGCTGCGCACGGTCGCGACGACCATCTCCTGTTCTTGCGTCAATCCGAAGTGCATCCGCCCGTTTCCTTTTAAGTGCCGGCGTTCACAAGCATGAGAGTCAGCCCATGCATGCCGCTGTTCTTGATATCACGATCAGCCTCGGACGAACTCACTTGAAGTGCTTTACATTTTTCGAATTTTTTTTGATATAATACGAAATATTATGACAATCTTTGCGCCACCTCCTGCTGATCAAAAAGACCCACTCGAACTGGAGCTTTTACTCCTGCCAGACACCTCCATGCTGCTGCTTGCAGCAATTGTTGAGCCTCTGCGCGGCGCGAACCGTCTGATGAACCGTCAAGTTTACAGCTGGCGGCTGACGTCACCTGATGGATCAGCGGTCAAAACAATCTCGGACTTTCCGATCGCCGTTTCGGACCGGTTCGATCCTGTTGCGCCACGCGACGCCCTGATCGTAATTGCCGGCTACAATATTGAAACTCATGCAAGCCGCGATCTGATTGCAAGACTTCGCCTCGCTGGCCGCAAGGGCGGAGAGATAGGCAGCATCGAATCCGGTGCCTGGCTGCTGGCCATGGCAGGTTTGCTCGACGGTCGCAGGGCCACGACACACTGGGAAGACCTGGAGACCTTCGAAGCGACGTTTCCCAACATCGTTCTGCAACGCGATCGCTTCGTCATCGACGGCAACCGTTTTACCACCGGCGGTGCAACCCCTGCTCTCGATATGATGCTGGAGTTAATCCGGCAGAGGCAGGGGCATGCCCTGGCTATGGATGTGGCCAGTCTCTTTATCTATGAAGACAGCAACCTGCCGAGTGACCCACAGCGCAGTATTTCGCTGGGACAGCTCGCCCGGCGCGAGCCGCGGGTCGCCGCCGCCGTGAGATTGATGGAAGGCAATCTCGAAGATCCGCTGAGTATCAGCCAGATCGCCAAGGCTGTGGATCTGAGCAGCCGCCGACTGGAAATGCTGTTCAAGCAATCTCTCCAGCAGCGCCCGCGCGACTATTACCTGAACTACCGGCTGAATGCCGCACGCCGGCAGCTCATCGCCGGTGCCGCCAGCGTGCTGCAGATAGCGACCTCCTGCGGCTTCAATTCGGCTGCCGCCTTCTCCCGCGCCTATCGTTCGCGCTTTGGCGAAAGCCCGACGGAGACCCGTCGCAAGTCACGCTGACGGAATGATCAGTAGCTGCGTAAATCCGAATTAATTCGAACCTTTTGAGCTACGAGTGCCATATCCGGCTCCGCAGTCAGGCTCCTACTAGAGTCAGACAAAAAAAAGACCCGGCTGAAATCTTCAACCAAGTCTGCAAAAAAATGGTGCCCAGGGGCGGATTTGAACCACCGACACGCGGATTTTCAATCCGCTGCTCTACCAACTGAGCTACCTGGGCATCGCCGCGATGTCGCGAACGAGGGCTTATAGAAAATGTGCCGCCGTCTGTCCAGAGCAAATGCCGCGATTTAACGCTTTCTGTCCAGAGGATTTTTCGAGACCGGCTTCAGGCCCCTATCGACTGCGGCTTAAAGCCCCGCAGGACAACAAAACGTCGCTGAATAACGGTCTCGTCAATAATCCTCGCTATCCCCTAGGGAACCGTCGCCCGGAGCCTCATCGGTCGGTATTCGATAGCTTTCCTTGAACCAGCGGCCCAGATCCACATCTGCGCAGCGTTTGGAACAAAAAGGCCTGTATTTCGGCTCCACGGGCCCTTTACAAATCGGACAACGGCCCGCCGTCTTGATGGTGTGGATCGGCTCTAAAGCAGAATTCGTCTGTTTTGATCTGTCGCTCATAGAAAGATTCCTAGCGCCGAACCGCCGAGACCTCAAGGCTGGGAATGGCGCGATTGTACCCTTTTTCAATCTCTGTCAGCTGTTCTTCGAGCTGCAGCGCCTGTCCCAGGCGATTCTCAACTATCGATCGGGCTTTGGCGGCAGCGCCCACCCGCAGAGCCTGAAGGACCGCCGGAGAGGCCTTGACCAGGATTTCCGCCCCAGGCGCTGCTTCTCCCTCACGCAGAGCAGCGCGCAAGGCTTCAAAAGCCAGCGTCACCGCATCGCGTTGCCGCCCCGAACCCTGCTCACCCGCAGGTTCCGTGAGGAGCTCTGCCAATGTCGGACCGGCCCGCCGCCGGGTCATCTCCAGCAGGCCCGAAGGGGACATTCCCACCACCTGACAAGGCTGATCGTCATCCTTTAAGGCGGACCGAAGGCTGGCGACGACCTGATCGCGCGCCTTCCTCTCCTTCATTTCCAGGCAATCGATCACAATCAGGCCCGCAATGGCGCGCAAGCGAAGCTGCCGCGCGATCTCAGTTATAGCCTCAAGATTGACAGAAAGTGCCTGGCCCTGCGCTGTTCCGGTGATGGCCATTGCGCCGAGATTGATGTCAATCGCCGTAAGGGTACGCACGGGTTCGACCAAAAGTGAGCCGCCCCCTGGTAGGTCAACCCGGGGGTCCAACAAGGCCTCGAGTTGCTCCTCCGCCCCCTCACGCTCAAACAAAGGCCGGAGCGCCGGGTCATACGTCACCTGCGCGTCACATACACCTGCTGCGCTAAGCCTCTCGCGCAAGCTTCGGGAGAATGCGCTGTCGTCCACAATGATCGCCTCAAGTTCGCCCTGCCGCGCGATCAGACTTAATAGTGGGTCCTCTCCTGCAGCCAGGAGCGACGGGCATTGCGCCGTTGAAGCTAAATCCTCCAGATCCGCAGGTGGATTGCTGATACGCGAGGTTAGGCGCACACCCTTGTCTTCACTGGCCTCGCGCACGACCTTGACCATGACAGAATCGCCGTTTGAAAGGGCACGCCCCAGCTGTTTTTTCCCCGGGGCTTCACCGCGCGGAAGAAGGCCCGGCCTGGATAGGCCGATATCCACAAAGGCCGCATCCAGTCCTGTACTGACCTCCCGCACACGGCCCAGATAGATGTTTCCCAGCACACGCGGGCGGTCTTCACGCAAAATCAGGAGCTCTTCGAGCCGCCCCGCACGCAGGGATACGGCGCGCAGTTCGCCAGGCAGATGCGATATCAGGATCCGCGCCGGTTCGGGCAAACGTTCCTGCGGGCCACTCATGGCTTGAATCCGGATCCCGTCATCAGGGTGGTGACCTCAGCCAGCGGCAACCCGACTACATTGGAATAGGAGCCGTTGATTGAAGGAATCAGGGCTGCCGCCCGGCCTTGGATCGCATAGCCGCCGGCTTTGCCCTGCCATTCACCGCTGTCGAGATAGGCTTCAATCTCGTCCGGGTGCAGGCGCTTGAACACAACGGCCGTTACAACCAAACGCCATCGCAGCTTTCCTGCAGGATCCAAGAGTGCGACACCGCCCATGACCTTGTGACGCCGGCCCGAGAGCAGCTCCAGGCAAGAGCGCGCGTCCTGCAGGTCTTCGGCCTTTGGGAGAATCCTGCGGCCAACCGCGACGACAGTATCAGCCGCCAGGATAAACGCGCCGGAGTGCCTGGGCGCAACCACCAGCGCTTTTTCCTGCGCCATACGCCGGGCATAGTCCGCCGGAAGCTCCTGCGGTGCAGGAGTCTCGTCGATTTCCGCCGGATCGACGGAATCAGGCTCAACGTTGATTTGACGCAACAAATCCAGCCGCCGCGGAGACGCGGAAGCCAGAATAAGGGGAACAGACCGCTCGGCCATCGCCGGGGGCCGGTCTATTTGAATCGGAAGGTGATACGGCCCTTGGTCAAATCGTAGGGCGTCATCTCAACGTTAACGCGATCACCAGCCAGCACACGAATGCGGTGTTTACGCATCTTGCCGGCGGTATGCGCCAATACTTCATGGTCGTTATCGAGCTTCACGCGAAACATCGCATTCGGCAACAGTTCAAGAACCGTGCCCTGAAACTCCAGTAAGTCTTCCTTCGCCATTCACTCCGCTTTCCGCTGTTTGCGGTCATACATCCGGTGGAACCGCCCAATGCGGTTTTTCCACAACAATCCACGCCGGCGCTTGTATAGAGGAAGTTAACGCCGACGTCGAGCGCGCGGATCATATACAGATCCTACAAATTCTTCAAATCCGAAGAATTTGGCCTCAAACCACGAATTTCTGGCCCTCAATCTAGAGGTTGGGTTTGAGGTCGAGAGTAAAGCGCTCCGTGATCCGCTTCAAAAGCTGATCCCTGACCTGACGGTAGGCATCCAGCCGCACTTCCCGATTCCCTTCAACAATTGAAGGATCGAAGGTATTCCAGAACTCGACGTCACAAGCCATCGTGCGGGTTAACTCGACGGCACTATGCTGGGCCTCCGGCGACAGTGAGATAATCAAATCGAAAGACGTATCTTCCAGCGTATCGAAGGTTTTAGCCTTATGCCGGGAGATATCGATGCCGATTTCATCCATCACTTCTATCGCGAAACCATCGAGTTCCCCGCTACGCACACCCGCTGAATCCACGTAAACCCGGTGCCCCAGCAGGTGCTTCAGGATGGATTCCGCCATCGGCGACCGCACGGCATTCATCGTACAGGAGAAGAGGACTGCGTCGGGCAGATCGCGCATGCGCGCCTAACCCCGGATATGCAGAACGCAGATCAGCGTAAAAAGCCGTCTCGCGGTTTCGAAATCAATCTCGATTTTCTCGGCAAGCCGCTCCCGAAGCAGATCGGAGCCGTCGTTGTGAAGCCCCCGACGCCCCATATCAATCGCCTCGATCTTCGCAGGGCTGGCGACCTTGATTGCCTCGAAATAGGTCTCGCAGACACTGAAATAGTCGCGGACAATGCGCCGAAACGGCATGAGAGAAAGCTCGATGGTGCGCAGATGCTCGTCCTGCTCACTTGAAATCACGAACTGCAGGCGATTTTCGGCAATCCCCAGCTTCAAGCGGTAAGGACCGGTAAACTCGCCGGCCGGCGCAAAAAAATTCTGCTCCAGGAGGTCGAAGATCGCAATGGTGCGCTCCTGCTCAACATCGGCGCTCCGGCGCACCATGGTCCGCTCGTCGAGCACGATGTCGACAAGACGCTGATCCCCGGATTCGGCTGATTTTGCCCCGTCTGAGTCATGCCCGTCGTTCATCTCTTCCCCCGGTTTCCCATCTCAAAGCAGGGTTTGTATCTTAGTTGCTTTAGAGCCTGATTAACGCCATCCACATTGGTTCAGAACAACGGGATTATCAATCCTCCAGGAACCCCAACGCGAAATTTTGCCAGCTTGTGCAGCTCATCAGAGCACCATCAGGTGCTGCCGCCTTCTTCCAGGCGCACAGCGATGGAAAGAGCATGCGCCCCGAGCCCTTCTGCCTGTGCCAGAGTCACCGCCGCGGGCCCGATTCTGCCCAGACTCTCCGAATTGCAGGAAATCAGGGAAGAGCGCTTCAGAAAGTCGAGCACCGAAAGCCCCGATGAAAACCTTGCGGAACGTGCGGTGGGCAAGACGTGATTGGGCCCGGCAACATAGTCTCCGATGGCTTCCGGCGTATGGCGACCAAGGAAAATCGCACCGGCATGGCGAACCTTGGCTGCCAGTGCGTCGGGATCTTCCACCGCCAGCTCCAAATGCTCAGGCGCAACCCGGTCCGAGAGCTGGGCAGCCGTGCTCAAATCCGGCACAAGAATCACTGCGCCGTGGTCTCGCCAGCTTGCACCGGCAATCTCGCTCCGCTCCAACGACTGCAGGTGCACTTCGACAGCCCGTTCGACAGCCTCGGCAAAGTCGGCATCATCGGTGATCAGGATCGATTGGGCAGCCGTATCGTGCTCAGCCTGGGACAGTAAGTCCGCGGCGATCCACCGCGGTTCGTTCGCGGCATCAGCGATTACCAGAATTTCCGAAGGCCCGGCAATCATGTCGATACCGACTGTGCCAAAAACCTGTTTCTTAGCGGCGGCTACGTAAGCGTTACCGGGTCCGACGATCTTATCGACCGGCGCAATGGTCTCCGTCCCGTAGGCCAGAGCCGCAACCGCCTGCGCACCGCCGATCCGATAGATCTCGGTCACCCCTGCCAGCCTGGCCGCCGCCAACACGAGAGGATTGATTACACCATCGGGTGTCGGCACGACCATCACGACCCGCTCGGTCCCGGCAACAGACGCCGGGATCGCATTCATCAGTACCGAGGAGGGATAGGACGCCAGTCCACCGGGAACATAGAGCCCCGCAGCGGACACTGCCGTCCAGCGATGCCCAAGCCGCACGCCGTCTGAATCCGCGTAATCCAGATCCTCCGGAACCTGACGCTGGTGATAGTCACGAATGCGCTCGGCGGCTGCCTGCAGAGCGGCCAGCTCGGCCGGATCGCATTTGGCTTCTGCCGCGGCGATCTCATCACCCGAAATCCGCAATGTCTGGGGCGTCAAAGTCTGACGGTCGAAGCGCTCGGTATATTCGATCAGCGCTGCATCGCCCCGTGCCCGCACGTCCGCGAGGATAGCGGCCACAGTTTCATTTACATCAACCGAGTCCTCACGTTTTGAGGCCAGGAGTTCCCGGAACGCCGCCTCGAAACCGGCATCAGCCGCATTCAGCTTAAGCGGCATCCGCAATCTCCGAAAAGCGATCGATCCAGCCATTCATCTCGCCTGGCCGGGTCTTGAGTGCAGCCCGGTTGACGATCAGGCGCGAGGTCACCTGGGCAATCTCCTCCACCTCAACCAAACCGTTCGCCTTAAGGGTCGCACCGGAAGAAACCAGATCGACGATCCGCTTGCAAAGTCCCAGGTTTGGCGCCAGTTCCATGGCGCCATTCAGCTTTATGCATTCAGCCTGCACCCCGCGTGCCGAAAAATGCCTGCGGGTAATCTCAGGATATTTGGTGGCAACACGGATATGGCTCCAGCGGGCCGGGTCCTCCTCAGCGAGAAACTCTTCAGGGGCCGCTACAGACAGGCGGCAATGCCCGATATCCAGGTCCACGGGCGCATAAAGCTCGGGATAGTCGAACTCCATCAGCACATCGTTGCCTGCCACACCGAAATGGGCCGCGCCGAATGCAACGAAGGTGGCCACATCGAAGCTGCGCACCCGGACGATCTCGAGATTGGGATGATTGGTGGCAAACCTGAGCTGCCGGGCGGACTCATCGTTAAAGGCAGCCTCGGGTTCAATCCCGGCGCCGGACAGCAGAGGCGCCAGCTCCTTCAGAATACGCCCTTTTGGCAGGGCCAATACCAGCTTTTCGTTCGCGGTCATTGCTCAGCTTTTCCATCAAGTCGCTTTATATTGGACCATATGCCCGACGCTGGCCCTCGGATCAACCGTGCCGTTCCGGACCTGCGCGGGCCATAGCTCGGTTGTTTTCTGTGGCCGACAGCCGTTTCAGGCCTGATCGGCTCCAGTATCTTCGGTGGGATGATGGGGGCGCGAAGAGGTCGGCCAAGGCTCACCGAGATCTTCCAGATGGCAACGGTAGGCGGAAACCTCAAGCCGAATCACGCCACCATCGGAAAAATGCAAAGCGATGGCTTTGTCTGCTGCAGCAACGGTCAGAAGGTTCAGGATCTGATCTTTCCGGCCCATGTCAATGTTGCGGACCTGGACCGAGCGAACCTTGTCGAAGCAGACCCCGCAGTTAACCCGCTCGTAAGGGGCATCCTCGGCAAAGCTGGCATCCTCGACTTCCTGCGCATCGACATCGCTGCCTGTCCCGGCGGTCGCTGGTTCAGATGCGGCAGCGGGCGAAGTATTCTCTGGGGGAAGTCCGCTGTCGGTCTCCCAACGGAAGCGGTTTGCGACCAGAATGAAGCGCTTTTCGGCTTTCAGATAGGTCACATCGCTCAGCGGTACCAGCGCATCCTGCAGCACTCCGGCAATAACGCGCATATCTTCGGTGTCGTGCGCGCGCAGCTTCAAGGGCTTGACGAATTCGGTCATACTCACGTTCAGGAACCCTTGATCCGTTCAATATCGGCGCCGCAGGCGGCCAGCTTCTCCTCGACCCGCTCGTACCCGCGATCCAGGTGATAAACCCGATTCAGCATAGTTTCACCCTCCGCCGCAAGCCCTGCGAGCACCAGTGACACAGATGCACGCAGATCAGTCGCCATGACTTCGGCGCCGGTCAGCCTTTTCTGCCCGCGCACCATGGCGGAGGCCCCGTGAACGTTGACGTTCGCGCCCATACGGGCAAGTTCAGGGACATGCATGAAACGATTCTCGAAAATCGACTCGGTGATCATGGCCGCGCCGTCCGCTGCCGACATCAGGGCCATGGTCTGGGCCTGAAGATCGGTCGGAAAGCCCGGGAAAGGCTCGGTCATGACATCCACACCGTGGAGTTCACCGTTCAGGCGGCGAACCTTCAGGCCTCCCCCTGTTTCGGTTATCTCGACACCGGCCTTGGTCAGAACTTCGATGACGGCGCCCAGATGTTCGATGCGCGCCCCCAACAGCTCGAGCTCCCCATTGGTGATTGCCGCTGCAATGGCATAGGTCCCGGCCTCAATACGGTCAGGGACCACGCTATGATCGGCCCCGTTCAAGCGCTCAACACCCTCGATAATGAGAGTATCGCTGCCGACACCTTCAATCTTCGCGCCCATCTTGATCAGGCACTCGGCCAGATCTGTAATTTCAGGTTCGCGGGCTGAATTCATCAGTCGTGTCGTGCCTTTGGCTAGGCATGCCGCCATCAAGAGATTCTCAGTCGCACCAACGGATACCTTGGAAAAGGTGATTTCCGCGCCCTGCAGGCCATTTGGCGCCTTGGCGTAGATGTAGCCTTCCCGGATGTCGATTTCCGCGCCGAGCAACTCAAGTGCGGTCAGGTGCAAATCAACCGGACGCGTCCCGATCGCACAACCGCCGGGCAGCGAAACCTGCGCCTCACCGAAACGGGCCAGGAGCGGGCCTAGAACCAGCACGCTGGCCCGCATTTTCCGAACAAGGTCGTAGGGGGCGCGGGTCGAGGTGATATTCTTTGCGGTCATCTCCAACACACGCCCGGTATGACCGCCATCGGTCGCACCGTTCATATGCAGATCGACACCATGCTGAACCAACAGGTTCGCCAGGGTCGTGATATCCGCAAGATGCGGCAGGTTCGACAGGGTCAGCGTCTCTTCCGTCAGGAGACAGGCCGCCATCAGCGGCAAGGCCGCATTCTTGGCGCCACTGATCCGGATCTGCCCCTTCAGGGGCCGTCCACCACGTATTCTTATCTTATCCATTCACTCTTTCCACAGGCTGCGCAGTCAGGTTTTCAAAGACGCGGCAGCGTCACACCGGTTTGTTTCATGTACTTGCCGGCCCGGTCGGCATACGAGGTTTCGCAGTTGCCTTCCCCCTTCAGGAACAGGAACTGACAAGCGCCCTCATTCGCGTAAATTTTGGCGGGCAGTGGCGTGGTGTTGGAGAACTCCAGCGTGACATGCCCCTCCCACTCCGGCTCCAGTGGCGTTACGTTGACGATAATTCCGCAGCGCGCGTAGGTCGACTTACCCAGGCAGATCACCAGTACATCGCGCGGGATCCGGAAATATTCAACGGTCCGCGCCAGCACGAAGCTGTTCGGCGGGATGATGCAGACGTCGGTCTTGCGCTCCACAAAGCTTTGATCCGAGAAGTTCTTGGGATCGACCAGCGCATTGTCCACATTGGTGAAGATCCGGAACTCATCGGCGACCCGTGCGTCATATCCATAGGAGCTCACTCCATAGGAAATCACGCCTTCGCGGCGCTGCGCTTCGACATAGGGTTCAATCATGGCCTTTTCCTCGGCCATCTCTCTGATCCAGGTGTCGGGCAAAATCGACATTTCGGCGTACTCTCTTAAGTTCCTGCAAAAAACAAAGGGATCGGAGGGGTCAGTGATCCCGGTGGGTCGCGCTGGCTGCTGACAAGCGCCTGTGACCCAAGGGCCAAGCTTGTCGCCTGCGCGTCTTCTACTGCGAAATTCGGGCGAATCTCAAGGATAAGCTGCGTTCAAGGCTCCCCATTGTCCTCTTCGGCGTCTTCAGGTGCGCCGGCAGGCATAACGGGGGACGGATCGGTCCGCTCGCGCATCTGAGCTTTGCGTTTGCGCAGATTGTCGCGCAGGGCCTGCGCCTGCCGGCTGCGGCGTTCATCGAGCTGCGCTCGTCCCTTGTCTGACAGGCGGGTATGACTGGTGGATTCCTTGCTCATCCTCTCAGAGTGCAAGGCGATGATGGCAAGGTCAAGGCAGGGCTGCCCGCTTTTCAACACACTGGCACCTCTCTCACACCGTCCCGCTAGGCGCTGAAGTTATTCGACTATCCTGGAGTGGCGCAAAACCACTGAAATTACTCAAAAAACCGTTTCGTAAATTCGGCGCTTGCCATGACGCGTCTGTGGTGGCATTTTCCCGCCAATCCAGCCCCCAGTGCCGCCGTAGCTCAGGGGTAGAGCACACCCTTGGTAAGGGTGGGGTCGCGTGTTCAATTCACGCCGGCGGCACCATTTCTTCTGTTAAGTGTGCATCGAACGCCTCGCCCGGCAGCGGGCGCGGATTCGAGGTGGGTCAGTTGACCACCGGTTTCTCGGTCAGCCGCGGAGGGATGGCCTGCACAGGGTCTTCAGTCAGATCGATCCGATCGACCACAAGACCGGCGTCGTTTTTGATCACAACCTCGTCCTTGTAATTGATGCCGTGAAGCGTCAAGAGCTTGCGAAAGGCCCAGGTCTGCTTTTTCAGCATTCCGACCATGGCCTCGGACTGCGCGAGATCGACCGCAGCCTTTTTATATAACTCCTGATAATCGACATCCTGCGCAGCAGCGCTGCTGGAAATCATCAGTGCCGCAATCAGACAGCCATACTTCACGCGCAGTCTCCTCTCAAAACTTCCTGACCCCCTCATCCTTGCGCTATCCAATTGACCGGACATCCACAACAATGCACCAGCAGAGGCGCAAGTCCAAAAGGAGTACATCAATCTTGAATTGTAATTTACGTCTTATGGCTGCGCAATATCCATTGATCACAGATATAAATCAGTAATTTCGTACCTTTAAGTAGATTGCGAGACACGCTCCCGCTACCGTAGCGAGACATTACATGCCATACCCAGAATTTCTACGGTAACGAACGCCCTCCATCACATGTGCTAGCCGACATTGAGGCCGTCCAGACCCGGACCCAGCGCGCGACATTTGGTAGCAGGCTTCACGATTGAAGGGCTTCTAAGCTACTAAAATCACTTGATTAGAAGAGGATCCCGCTGTTTTCCCGGATCTTTCCATGACCGCAAGGTTTCGGCTTCAACCTTGGTGCTAGTTCCGGCAAGAGACCTATATTTAGTAAGGTTCTTATGCTATCAGAGAGCCACAAAAGCCCAACGGAGAGAGATCGAATGAAAAATAGTTTTAAGGCGATTGCGCCGGTCGCACTGGCATTTGCGGTCGCTTTGACCAGTGGAAGCGCCTTTGCAGCAGGTGACGCTGAAAAAGGCAAGAAAGCCTTTAAAAAGTGCTCTGCCTGCCATTCCCTCGAAGAAGGCAAGAATAAGGTAGGACCCAGCCTTCACATGGTTATCGGCCGCAAAGCCGGTAGCGCAGAGGGTTATAAGTATTCTCCTGTCTTTGCCGAAGCTGCTGAAAAGGGTTTGGACTGGCAGCCCGATCAAATGATCGCGTACCTGGAAAACCCGAAAAAGTACCTGGCCGCATTCGTTGGCAAGGACAAGGTCAAATCGAAGATGGCAAACAAGTTCAAGAAGCTTCAGCTTCGTGAAGACATCGTCGCCTATCTGCAGTCTCTGCAATAGGATCTTACCCGCGTTCAATGGCATATACCGCATGAGGTGTGCGGCAATAGCAGCGAAGGCGGGACGACGCTAAGATTTGAAACCGGTTCGGAGCTCTGGCTTCCGAGCCGGTTTTTTTATGTCCACGAGCTACATACCCACTTCCCGCGTCATCTTCGAGAGAACGAGGATGCTGAAGCGGCTTGATCTGCATCAAGGATAGGCTCCGCAGCGATCAGTAGCATGAGCCTTTCTTTCCCTAACTTTGGAGCAGGTCATGACCCAAGCGATCCAGACACTGCGATCCGAGCATAGGACCACGGCACGGATGCTCGACCTGCTCGATCGGCAAATCACGCTGTTCGAAGAGACCCAGCGCCCGGACTACGACCTCCTGAAAGACATTATCGACTATTTTCTGACCTATCCCGACCTCTATCATCATCCCAAGGAAAACCTAATCCTGGAACTGTTGCGCAAACGAAACCCGGAAATGGCCGAGCCAGTCGGAAACATAGACAAGGAACACGCCGAGATTTCGACCCGGCTTCATGAGTTCGCCCAGGCGGTGGTGGAGGTTCTGATGGAAATGGAAATCTCCCGGGACTCCTTTGTCGAAATCGCGAGAAACTTCATCAATGAGCAACGCCAACACATGGTGAAGGAAGAACAGGTTTTCTTCCCAGCAGCGCTTGAAGTCCTCTCAGAGGAAGACTGGGACGAGATCGATAAAAAAGTGTCGCACTTCCAGGATCCCTTAACGGCCACAAACAGCGAGTTGAAATTCGACTCGCTTCGTCAGATTCTTCGAAGATAACCGCTGGGCGACGCCGTCAGGATGGCCGCTTCGCTATAAAGTCAATTTCCACCAGCGCCTGAACGGCAAGAGCCGTCACTCCCACGCAGGTACGCGCCGGCAAACGATCAGCCGGAAAATAGGAACGGTAAACGTCGTTCATAACCGCGTAGTCTCGCTCGAACTCGGTCAGGAACGCGCGGGCCGAGATAACATGCTCAAGGCCGAGCCCCAGTCCCTCGAGAACCAGAACAAGATTGTCCATTACACGCCGGGTTTGCGCTTCGATCCCCGGCGTCAATTGAGCATCTGGATCGTTTGGGTCGGTCGGCATTTGCCCGGTCAGGAAAACCCAGCCATCCGTCTCTACCGCGTGTGAAAAGGGCGCGACCGGCTGCGGTGCCTGCGCCACCATGTGAAAAAGAGGATCTGTCATCTCGTCACTTTCTCTGTAAGGCATCCCTGGTTCATTGAAGCACGCCAGGACATGCAGGTCGCAATCAGATGATCATACATGGAGTTCATTCCAGCATTCCACAGGCCAGTTCCTGTAATTTGAATAAAAGAGAACACCTTAAGCGCGCCGTTTCTTTGGGATCTCCGCGCTACTGTCAGGCGTTCAACATCAGGTGATCGCTTGTGAATTGCTGATCTGGGCATGAGACCTAAATCCCTGTGTGACAAGCCTTTACAGCACGAAAGACAAACCCTGTGAGATTCGCAGCCCTCCGACGAGCCAGCATCCCGCTCCTGACGGCCATCCTGGCCGCTCCGGCCTGGGCAGCGCCTGCCCCGACGCCACCGGCGTTCGACGACTGGAAGCTCCTGGCATTGCCCGATAAGGATCCAGCCGAGTTCAAAGTCTCCGAGACCGGCAGCCTGCAGATCGAAGCTATGAACGCTGTTGGTTTCCTTTACGCGCAGATAGATGAGGCCCCCTCAGGGCGGCTCGCGTGGCGCTGGCGGGTCGACCAAGACATACCGGCAACCGATTTGTCGCGCAGCGGAGAGGACGATAGGCCTCTCGCGCTCCATGTCTGGTTCCCGCCAAAGGCCGAGGATATTTCCTTGGGAGATCGCCTGGGCGCCCTCTTCGGTTACCCCATGATAGGTCAGGTTCTGACATACGTGTGGGGTGGAACCGCCCAGCGCGGCGTAAAAATGCCAAACCCGCACTTTGAGGACTCCAAGCTTATTGTCCTTAGATCAGGTACGACCCCGACCGGCGTCTGGTTCAATGAGGAAATCGATATCGCGGCCGATTACCGAATGGCATTTGGCGCGCCACCACCAGCCAAAGCCTATATTGCGATATCGGCTGACACGGACGACGTCGGCGGCACGTCAATTGCGCAGTTGGACGATCTTAAGCTTCTTGCGCCCAAGGAACCGCCTTCCAGCACTGGCCGGGAATAATGGCGAGCTTGAATGCGCAGCTTCGCGCGCTTTCCGCCAAAGGCGCGCAAGCCGAAGCCGAACATCCCAATTTGGATTGGAGCCAACCTCGCTCGAGGCTCACGCTGTGGCAGCGTCCGGTTGTCTGCGGAGTGGTGAACCAGTTCATCGGTGGTGAAGAGGCAACGGCGCGACTCTGCAGAGAAGTTGCTCCGCGCATCAACCTGGCAGCCGCTCGAGATTGCCTCATAACACAGGTTGAAGACGAACGGCGTCACGCCGAGATCTATCGCCGCTATCTGGCGAGACTGGACGGCAGGCCAGCTCATCAAAACCTACTGGACGAAGCCGTCGAACGCTCCCTCTCATGGAAGGGAGCCCCAGAGGCCGCATTGCTCGCTTTTCATGTCATCGTCGAGGGCGAGGCTCTCGCATTTCAGGATCAGGCACGCGCGCGCATCCCCGACCCTTTGTTTGATGAGTTGAGCCGTCAGATCGCGAAAGACGAAGCGCGTCACATCGCTTTCGGACGATTATATCTGTCTCAGTCTCTTCCGAACCTGCCGCTCAAGGAACGTATCGAAATCTACCAGTGGCTCCGCGCGCTCTGGTTCGACGGCACAACGCGGCTGACACGCGGCCAGCTTGGCAAGGTTATCGCGACCGCAATGCCACGTAGCTGGATGGAAAACCGTTGGGAACACTGGCACAACGCCCTGACGGCAACGGGGCTCTTCGATGGCTCCGACCCCGCGGACTTCACCTCGGCATGAAAATCTCAATTGTCATCCCCACGTTGAATGAAGCCTCCAGGATCGGGAGCGTCATCCATGCACTGCGGCAACAGGATGCCGATTGCGAAATCATCGTTGTCGATGGCGGCAGCAAGGATGGCACGCTGGAACAGGCCGGACGCGCCGGTGCGCGAGCCTTCCCTGCACCGCGCGGACGCGGCCAGCAACTTGCTTTCGGAGCTTCACAGAGTTCCGGCAGCGTCATTCTTTTTCTACATGCAGATACGCTGCTTCCGGAAGGCGGCCTGCAGGCGATCAGGCTGCACCTCAAGAACCCGGAGATTGTCGGCGGTAACTTTCGTATCCTCTTCAATGGCGATACGGAGTTTGCGGAATGGCTGACGGGCTTCTATGCCCGGTTCCGGCGGCGCGGTCTCTATTACGGCGATTCCGCTATCTTCGTGCGCCGCTGTATCTACGACACGATTGGGGGAATTAAGCCGATCGCTCTGATGGAAGACTATGATTTCTCGAGACGGCTCGAAGGCGTCGGCGAAACAGTCTGTATCGAATCACCCGCCGTCGAAACATCATCCCGTCGCTTCGAAGGCCGGCGCCCGGTTGCAATCGTCTTCGGCTGGGCCTGTATCCATGCCCTCTTTCATCTGGGCTTGCCGCCTCACCTTCTCGCCCGTCTCTACGATTCCGCACGTCGGCGACGGCCGCAGCACTACACCGCATCCAACAGCAGTCACAGCCGAAGCGACCGGGCGTGAGGGAAAGTCATTTCCCTTGAGGCACCTTCGTGTCGTTGAGGCTCCAATCGTAGTCTGCGTCCTGAATGTCACCAATGCTGTTCAGGCGCTCCGCCAACGCGGGCTCTGCATAGCGCTTCAGATGATCCAGGACCGATTGGGTCGAGCCGCCAAAATCTTCCTGGAACCAGTCGTAGATTTTGGAGACCGTGACCTTACGACCTGTAATCGTGACGCCCCGCGGATCATTGATGTAGGCGCGGGCTGCGGCGTCCAGCCTGAGCTCCAGTGTCTCACTACTATAGGCATCGACAGCCAGATTGGGACATCCGATCGAAGCACAGTTGACCGCATAGTGTATGCGTGGATCGTTCCAGATAGTTCTCAGAATTCTGTGCTCGATATCGTTAAGGCTGAGCTTCACGCTTTCCACCGAAACAAGCTCTTTATCCCAAGGACCATCCGCGAAAAGTCCTGGAGAGATGTCAATATCCCGGATTGATTCGACCGGATAATGATCCAGAATCACCTTGACTGTAATGGCGTTGTAGAGATTGACCCAGTAGGCAAACTGCTCGTCGCGGGCGTAGCTGCTGATCGGAATCGCCGTCAGATCTGCAATCACACTATCCAATGCCCTCTTACCGCTTGTCCCAAAAGCTGCATAGTCGACCCGATTTACGCCGTCCTGACTGGGGCGCACGTAGTGCTTCAGAAGCGCATCCCAAGCGGAAAAATCGATCCTGACCTGATTTGTGGCATCATGCCGCTCCCAGCGCGGCCAAAGATCAGCCGAGGGCGCAAAGAGGTTTTCAACCGAAGTGAAACCCGCCAACGACACGATCAGAACTAAAGGCAAGGCGATGCGCTTGGCCGCGCCTAACGTCGAGGAGAGTATTTTTCCAGCAGACACTTCACACCTCATGAAACCACAAAATCCGTCTTTCGAATCTTGGGTCGCGACGGCGGAAGAGAAATCAAAGAATTGCGATGGCGACGTGAAGCGTCGTTTTAGTTCTTGTCCTTCTGCTTTTTGAACGCCAGCAGGTAAAAGTCATAGCTGGCCATACAGAGCACGGCAATTGAGATAATTCGCAAATCCCAAGCGTCGACAAACCAGAGTACGATCGAAATAAAAGTAATCATACAAAGCATTGAAAAGCATGCAAAAAACTTATCAAACACCGGGAAGCTCCTCTCCGTAAACTGGCAACATCAGGTCTTCGATCATCCTGCCCCCGCTCCGTCGATTTGATCTTCAACCTGATTTACCAGCCAGTTTGCCGTGCGCAGCAGTCGGCTGTCGTCTTGACGCGGCCCAACCAACTGAACGCCCATTGGAAGGGAATTCGGCCCCTGTAGCAACGGCAGGGTTATGGCCGGTGTCCCGCACAAGGTCCAAAGCGCGCAGAAGGCCGGGTTGCCGGTCGCGTCCAGTCCTGGCGGTGCTTCGCCCGGCGCCGCAGGCGTTATGATCGCGTCGTAACGATCGAAGACCTCCGCCAGACCGGCGTTAAGAACCTCGATCCAATCGCAGGCCGCCATATAGTCGTGTGCGAGGATTGAACGCCCTTCCTCGATCGCCGCACGCATCTGCGGACTGAGCTGTTCCTTGCCGCGCTGGTAGTAGGGACCGAAATTCTTCGCCAGTTCCGCCAGCATGATCGTACGGTGGATGCCATGCCCTTCCGCAAACGGGCTCGGCAAGGAAACCTCGTCGCAATTTCCCCCCAGAAACTCAGCCAACTCACTGAAGGCCTCGTGTGTACCATCCTCAGCTTGATTCCAGACCGGTGACTTCACGAAAGCAAAGTTCGGCGCCAATGGAGGCTCGGAGATAGCTGAAGACCGCAAAGGCGGTTTAGGAATTGCGCTTGTCGCTATGTCTCGCGCGTCGTACCCGCTCAAACACTCCGCCAGCATTGCCGCATCTTCGACGGAACGTCCGAACACGCCAATCGTGTCCAGATGCGGCGCCTGTGTGACCACACCGCTGCGGGAGATTAGACCGAAGGTCGGTTTGTATCCGACCACACCGCAGAAGGCTGCGGGGCGTATCACCGAGCCGGTCGTCTGCGTCCCGATCGCAAGAGGCACCATTCCGGCGGCCACTGCAGCGGCCGACCCCGACGAAGATCCGCCCGGTGTGCGGGTCGGGTCATGAGGGTTTCTGGTTTTGCCGGGCGCAAAATAGGCAAGCTCGGTCGTAACCGTCTTGCCCATAATGATGGCCCCGGCCTCCCGCAGTTTTGAGACCAATACCGCGTCGTCTCCGGGTCGCCGTCCTGCATCCAGCGGTGTCCCGTTCTCGGTCGGGACACCTTTGGTATCGATGATATCCTTAATCCCCACCGGCAAACCATGAAGCGGTCCAAGCGGGCGGCCGCTTGCCCGATAGGCATCCGCGCTACTGGCCTGAGCACGTGCGAAGTCGGGGTTGAGGAAGGCCCAGGCCTGAACGTCAGGTTCCCGCTCGGCAATCCGCGCAAGACAGGCATCAACCAACTCAACGGCCTGAACATCGCCTTTCGCAAGACGCGGCAATAACTCGCTTGCCGTCAGATCAGCCAGGATCTCCATCAAACAACCTTCACCAGATTACAAAGCTTCAACGCGATATCCTCGTCAACCGTAGACCAGTTCCGGAAGCCCCAAAGCCAGGACCGGGAAGAGATAGAGAAGAACCATGGCAAGTACGATCATCGAGAGGAAAGGCATGACCCCCTTGAAAATCTGTACCAGCGTAACTTCGGGCGGTGCAACGCCCTTCAGGTAATAGGCCGCCATCGCCATCGGCGGCGTTAAAAACGACGTCTGCAAATTCAGCGCAACGAGGATGCCGAAGAACAGCGGATCGACGCCGAAGTGCGGCAGCAGCGGCAGGAAGATCGGCACAAAGATGATAATGATCTCCGACCACTCGAGCGGCCAACCGAGCAGGAAGATGATCAACTGCGCAAGGATAAGGAACATGATAGGCGAGAGTTCCAGCGCCAGAACGAATTCGCTGACCAGATGCTCACCGCCTAAATAAGAGAACACGGAAGAGAAGGTCCAAGAGCCGACGAAGAGCCAGCAGACCATCGCCGAGGTCCGCACGGTCAGATAGACAGATTGACGCAGCCGGTCCCAGGTCAAAGAACGATAGAGGGTTGCCAGGAGCAGTCCCCCCAGTGCGCCGATTGAGGCCGCTTCTGACGGCGTTGCCAGTCCGAACAGGATTGCGCCCAACACCGACAAGATCAAAATCGCCAGCGGAAAGAAGGACGTCAAAAGCATCCAGGCCACTTGCCACCCGCTGTAGGTACCGGCTTCTTCGTCGGTTGCCTTGGGCGCCAGGGAGGGATTGAACATCGCACGGCCAATAACGTAGGCCATATAGAGGCCCGCCAGCATAAATCCGGGAATGAGCGCGCCGGCATAGAGCTTGACGATCGAAACGTTGGAGGCAGCCGCGTAAACGATCAGCATGATGCTGGGCGGAATCAGAATGCCCAGGCAACCGCCAGCGCAGATAACGCCACTGGCAAAGCTGGTGTCATACTTCGCCTTCAGCATGGCCGGGAATGCCAGCATACCCATCAGGGTCACAACGGCACCGATGATCCCGGTCGCGGTCGCAAACATGGCGCAGGTCAGCAACGCTGCAACAGCCATCGCCCCGGGAAGTCGCCGAGCGGTTAGATAGAGTGTTGTGAAAAGCCGATCGACGATATTCGCACGTTCGACGATGTATCCCATAAACAAGAATAGAGGTATCGCCGTCAGCACGTCGTTGGCCATAACGGAATAGGTCTGATTGACGAAAAGATCGAAGATCTGATTGTCAAAAACCGTCCGCATTCTTTCGGCGTCATAATAGGCGTAGTACCCAAAACCAACGCCCATGGCCATCAGCGTGAAGCTGATCGGAAAACCGAGGAAAATGGTCATGATGAAAATGCCGAGCATCATGACGGCAATTTGTGGGTCGGTCATTTGCGATCTCCTTCGGGCGCGATCACATCGACGGCCTCACTGCCATGTTTCAGAATTTCGTGCTCGTGCTGCTTCAGTAAGACGTTTTCCATCTCCTCAACATCTTCACTGATCTTGGGCCACTTGTTTTCACGAATACAGATCAAACAACGGCAAATCTGCGCCATTCCCTGGATAAAGAGAAGAACGCCGGCGGCAACAATGATGGTTTTGAACTGAAAAATGGGAACGTTGGCCGGGCTCATGACACTGACTTCGCTATAGCGCCAAGACCGGGACGAATACTTCCAACCGGCGAGGATCAGCGCGATGACTCCGGGATAGAAGAACAGGAAATAAAGAACCAGTTCGACCTTGGCCTGAGTCCGCGGTTGCCAGAGCCGGTAAAGAAAGTCACCGCGCACGTGCCCGTCCCGGGAAAGCGTATAGGCACCCGCCATCATGAACAGCGTGCCGTACATCATGTAACTGATGTCGAATGACCAGGCGGTCGGATCGTTCAGGACATAACGGACAAAGACCTCATAACCCACACCGAAGGTCATGATCAGAATGCACCACGAAAAGGCCTTGCCGAACCAGGCCGTGATACCATCAACGATTTCGATAAAACGTTCCATTTCAGCTCCGAATGCGGCCCATCGCAAGCTGCAGCCGCCTACCCCATGTAAAACAGGATAATCAAGCAATAGGGACGGCGAGAAACGCCGCCCCTACCCAATGCTGTTCAGCCTCGCTTCTAGAAGCTCAGCTTACCTGGGAAATAATGCTCGTAGGCGAGCTTGTAGTCGGCTGCGTTCATCAAATCATAGAACGCGACCCGCTCTGCCCAGGCTTTCTGGCTGTCGACCACCTTCTTGAAGAACTCGTCCTTCAGGAGACCTTCCATCACCTTATCCCACGACTCCAGCTGCGCCTTCATGACCGAACTTGGCGTACGGTGAACGTTGACGCCATCATCGTTGATCAGGGTTTGCAGATCCTTGGAATAACTGTCCATGGCGAGGCCATAGTTGGCCGTGTTGGTCGCCTCGGCGGCATACTCCAGGATTGCCTTCTGCTCATCCGCGAGTGAGTCGAAACGCCGTTTGTTGAAGATGATTTCAAAGAACTCGGCGGCCTGATGGTAAGATCCCATCATATAGTCTTTGGAAACATCCTGCGCACCGAATTGACGGTCAGCAGTCGGGTTGTTGAACTCGAAGGCTTCGATCACGCCACGCTCGAGCGCCGGAACGATTTCACCGCCCGGTAGCTGGGTCACTTTCAAACCCATACCCTGCATGATGTCAGTTGCCAGCCCAACCGTACGGTATTTCAAACCCTGCATATCCTCGGCGGATTTGATCTCCTTTTTGAACCAGCCGAGCGGCTGCGTCGGCATTGGCATGGCAAAGAAGCCAACCAGGTCAAGTTCTAACCTGTCTTGCACCAGTTCACGATAGAGCTCCTTGCCGCCACCGTAGTGAATCCAGGCAAGAATCTGCGAAGCATTGGCGCCGAAGACCGGGCCGGTTCCAAAGAGTGATGCCGCTTTGCTCTTACCATACCAATAGGCAGTCACCGTATGGGCAGCATCCAAAATGCCGTCATGACAGGCGTCCTGCACCTGGAATGCCTTCACGACCGCGCCCGATGGCAGATAGTCGATCTTCAGGCGACCGCCGGACATCTTGCCGACACGCTCAGCATATTGCTTCGCCATATCGGAGAAAATTGACGAAGGCCCCCAGGAGCCCTGCATTTTCAACGTTACGGTCTCAGCGCGAGAAACCTGTGGCATCGCAAGTGCAGCAGTCGCCGCACCGGCAACACCGGCGCCACCTTTTAAGAACCGGCGGCGGTTGACCTTTTTCGGATTTGTACTCTTGGACATGATTTCCTCCCTGGTTGATTTTTATTCAAACCACAACAAGGCGGGCGCTCTCGTCAGAGATGGCTTCGCCGGGTTGTGCAGCGTTAGCTTTCCAAACCTAGGAACCAAAATCAGTGTAGGCAGACTTTGACGCGCGAGACAACAAGCCTCATTCCGCATCGTGGAAAGGATATCAACAATATGAAAACTAAGGGGGAATTCCCGAACTCTCACAGGATTGTGAGGCCTTAAGAGCAGCAAAAAATAAACCGGTTCGTGCAGGCGGGCACTTATGCGCCTCCTGCAGTAGCTCGTGGAATGAAGTTCAGATTGCGAGACCGGGCGAAACTGGCACGAGGCGTCGGAGTGCAGCTTCAGAGATGTCCTTTAATGGCTTGAGCGAAACACCACTGCGCGCTCTGATCATCAGCCCCTGGCTGAAACTTACAAAAAGCTGAGCAAGGGCATTTACATCTTCATTTTCTGGCAGGTCTCCGGAGCGGCGCGCCGCCTCGAAACGACGAACAAAAGCGTCATCCAATCCGGCGAGACACTCGATCAGTTTTTCTCTGAAGCGCGGAGAACTCTCGGCGGCATCGGCGAGCACCACACTCACCAGGCAACCTTTCGGGCCGCCTGGTCGACAGGTCAGACTTAAAAGGGCATCGAAGAAGTCGGATAGATCCGCGGAGAGTTTCCCGCCTTTTTCAAGGCGCGCGAGACAAGGCGCGACCTTGACCGAAAGATAGTAGTCTATGGACGCAAGGAAGAGAGCTTCCTTGCCGCCAAACTCATGATAAAGGCTGGACCGCTTGATACCCAGAGCTTCAGTCAGTTCTTCAATCGATGCGGCATCGTAGCCGCGTGTCCAAAACACCTTGGTGGCACGACATAGCACGAGATTGCGATCAAAGGATCGAGGGCGGCCACGTGTTCGACGCACATTCCCCGATGCATTGGGCAATTGTTCCTGCATCTCTGTCCAATCCGATTAGATCCGCTGCCCCAGAAAGGGCATTTATTTATAGTTGACCAGAATAAAGGCAATTTGACGGCGCATTCTAACGCCATTCTGCATCTGCGCCAGCGCCATTAAAGCCTGGGTTGTTTTACTGGTAGAGCTTTTCACCACAAGATACCGAAATATATTGAAAATTCATACCAGAGTTATCTTGCGGAATGCCGTCCATCCATGCTGTTCACCACACAAACAGCAGCCTTCACTTGTCGAGGATCTCAACAGACCGGGAGTCAATCGGGACAATTGACAGTTGGTCACCTGGTAAATTTGGCCCTATCAGGCCTGGCAGATCAGAATTTTTATACAAAACCGGGAACCTTTTCACGCCTCCGCGCATCTAACGGGCAAATCAACTTTGAGGGGACCGGCAGATCATGAATAGGCTAAGTTCGGGTGAACGTAAGTCCGCAGCGGGAAGCACCATGGTCTATGCGGGACACAGAAGCGACGAAGAGCTGGCCCGGGATGCGCGTTCCGGGGAAGCAAAGGCTTTCGAGGCTATCATGCGGCGCTACAACCAACGTTTCTTCCGTCTCGCCCGCAGCGTTACCGACAGTGACAGCGATGCCGAAGATGCACTTCAGGATGCCTATGTGCAGGCTTTTACGCATCTAGAGAGCTTTCAAGGCCGCTCGGCCTTTTCAACCTGGCTCTCCCGAATCGTCCTCAACGAGGCCCTGGGCCGAATAAATCGGGGAAAACGCGAGCGAGCACGGATATCAGAAATGCAAGAAGATGGGCATCAGAGCGGCGCTACTATCGTCCCGTTCGAGCGGACCGCAAGTGAGACTCCCGAGGCATTGGCGGAGCGCGGCCAGGTGCGCAGTGTTATCGAGCAGGCAATCAACCGCTTACCGGATGGCTTTCGAAGCGTTTTCGTTCTGCGAGTTGTTGAGCAGCTTTCGGTCGAGGAAACCGCAATCATCCTGGATATTCCGGAAGCCACCGTTAAGACCCGGACCCACCGCGCGAAGCAGCAACTGAAAGACCAGTTGCAGGACATGATAGACGGAGCCCTCGGCGGCACCTTCACTTTTCTCGGCACACGATGCGATCGCACCGTTTCCCGGGTCCTGGATCGTTTAACGCTGAAAGAGCGTTAGCGGAAGCGCTGCCCGAACAGGCGTTCCGGGGTAGCCGGGGACGCGGGTCGGCAGCAGGAACACAAAAATCCCGAAATTTATAAGGAGGTTATTCCATGACCAGCCAAGTAATAAACACGCCTGCAGTAACAGCAAAAACCGGAAGCGGTTATGAAAACAAATTCCAGAATTTCTCGAGACGCGTCTTCTTCTCGAAAACCGGCGGCACCCTTCTGTCAGCCAGTGCGGTCGCACTGCTTGCCGGCTGCGACACTATTGCGGCGACCGCGGATAGCGGTTCGGTGCAAGACGACGTCAACATCCTTAACTCCGCCATCGGTGCCGAACTGGAGGCAATCGCCGCCTATCAGCTGGGTGCTGAAAGCGGTTTGTTGAGTTCCGGTGTTCTGGCAGTCGCGGTGAAGTTCCAGGGGCATCATAAAGAGCATGCGGATGTCCTGGCGTCGACCGTTGTAAAGCTTGGCGGGAAGGCGGAGACGCCAAAGGCGAACTACAACTTTCCGGTCGAGAAGCTGAATTCGGAAGCCGATGTTCTGACCTTTGCCGCAGAGCTTGAGAAAGGTGCGGTCAGTGCTTATCTGGGTGCCGTTCCGCTTTTCACTAATCGCGATCTGGCAAAAGCGGCCGCCAGCATTCTGGGTGATGAAGCCATGCATTGGGCTGTCCTACGCTCGGCCCTTGGACTGGACCCGGTACCCGTAGCCTTCATGTCCTGACCCAGTTTCAACCCGGACATCATCAGGTGTCCGGGTTCCCTTCTCGCTCACATCGACGGACGGATGTCACATGTGGAACAGACAAACGAAAACAATCCCGGAGTTCGCCAAAGCGTTTGTCGTGGTCCTGATTGCATCCGCAAACACCTCAGTCGCCCAGGATTTCACGATCGAAGGTGACATCAACCGCGGCGAGGCCATCTACAGCCGTTGTAAAGCCTGTCACTCCCTTGAACGCGATAGAACAGGGCCGCGCCATTGCGGTCTTTTTGGCCGCCGGGCAGGAAGCATTGAAGGATTTCGCTACTCGAAAGCGATGAAGACCTCAGACATCATCTGGTCCGTACGAACTCTGGATGGCTTTCTCGAAAATCCCAGGAAGCTCATCCCAAAGAACCGTATGGGCTATGCCGGCATCAAGGACAGACAGGAACGCCACGACCTGATCGCCTATCTGCTCGCAAAAAACCAGACTCCAGACATTTGCAACTAGAGGACCGGAACAACGTCATCAGGGGCTTAAAGTATCTGACTTCGATGCCATGAAGGACCGAAGATCGCCATAGCCGCAAAAACGGTACTCATAATCCAATCCGAGACGCCGTGCCGCAGCCTGCGCCCGTGCCTCCAGATCGGCATCCCGGGTTTGGGCGAGATACACAAGCTTCCGATAGTTACCGAACACAAACCGGACCATGTCGGACCTGCGGTCGAGGCCGAAGGCCTGCCAGACGAATTTTTCGAAGTGCCGGCAAAAGTAGTCAGTCAGAAAGAAGGCGGTCAGATCATCTTCGGCACCTGCCGCAAAGGCTTCATTTCCGCCGTAGAATGAAAAGCAATGCGGGCCGCCGATCCGCTCGACGCCCTCCTCCTCGCGCAGCACCTCGTCCAGCCGGCCACCCGTGCCGCAATCGCCGTAGAGCACATAGATCTTTTCGTACTGCCCCCTGGCCGCCCGGATCTTTCGGCGCACGGCTTCGGGAATCTGTGTGGGCGTATGATGCAGTCTCGCAGGCAGGCAGGTTACATCCAGATGGCGCCAGCGGTTGAGTTCGATCAAATCGACGATCTCACGCCCCAACGCACCGCAGGCAATCATCAGGGTCGTGCCATCGCCGCGCCTGAAGCTGTAGTCTTCCGCAACATCCATATGACGATGCTGACCTCTATAGCGGCTCTCTGTCAAACGCGGTGAGCCGCTATAGCAGATCGCGTTCAGGCCGCCGCTTTTACCTTGAGACGCAAGGCATGAAGCGTGGGCTCGGTGTAACCCGACGGTGCCTCGCATCCCAACAGGATCAGCTCACGCGCCGCCTGGAACGCATAGCCATCGCAAGCCGGCGCCATGGGGGTGTAGAGGCTGTCACCGACATTCTGAGCATCGACAACAACCGCCATTCGCTCCAGGGTCTCCTGGATCTGCTGCTCAGTGCAGATGCCGTGGCGCAACCAGTTGGCCAGCAGCTGGCTCGAAATCCGCAAGGTCGCGCGGTCTTCCATCAATCCGATATCATTGATATCGGGCACTTTGGAACAGCCCACGCCCTGATCCACCCAGCGCACCACATAGCCCAGGATCGACTGAATGTTGTTATCCAGCTCTTCCTGGATCTCATCAGCGCTCCAGTTCGGATCTGCGGCAAGGGGTATGGTCAGGATATCGTCGAGCGAAGTCGGGGCGCGTTGTTTCAGTTCTTCCTGCCGCGCATGCACATCGATCTTGTGGTAATGCAGAGCATGCAAAGTCGCAGCCGTAGGTGACGGCACCCAGGCGGTGTTTGCACCCGCCATGGGATGAACGCTTTTCTGCTCCATCATATCGGCCATCTTATCGGGCATGACCCACATGCCTTTGCCGATCTGCGCATGCTCCTGAAGACCGCAGGCAAGTCCGACATCGACATTCCAGTTTTCGTAAGCCCCCAACCAGGTGGCGGCCTTCATGTCGGCTTTGCGCGCCATCGGCCCGGCCTCCATGGAGGCATGAATCTCGTCGCCGGTGCGGTCGAGGAAACCGGTGTTGATAAAGACCAGGCGATCCTTCACCTGACGGATGCATTCCTTGAGGTTGACCGTCGTGCGCCGTTCCTCATCCATGATCCCGATCTTCAGCGTGGAACGCTCGAGCCCGAGCAGGTCTTCCACACGCTCAAACAAGAGATCCGCGAAGGCCGCTTCTTCAGGACCGTGCATCTTCGGCTTCACAATGTAGACCGAGCCTTCGCGTGAATTCTGGACGCCATCTTTGGGACGCAGATCGTACATCGCAATCAGCGATGTTACGATACCGTCCAGAATTCCCTCTGGCAGCTCCCGGCCCTCGGCATCGAGCACGGCGGGCGTGGTCATCAGATGTCCGACGTTGCGGTTCAGCATCAAGCTGCGACCCGGAAGCAAAAGCGGATCGCCTGTAGGCGATAGAAACCTGCGATCCTCATTGAGGGCGCGCGTGAAGGATTTCCCGCCCTTGCTGAGCTCAGCCGTCAGATTGCCCTGCATCAGGCCAAGCCAGTTTCGATAGACCGCAACCTTGTCTTCGCCGTCGACAGCGGCAATGGAGTCTTCGCAGTCCATGATTGCCGTCAGCGCAGCCTCGACCTTCACATCTGAAACACCGGCAGGGTCAGACTTGCCGACGACCGTCGAGGGATCGATGCAGATTTCCAGATGCAGGCCATTGTTAACCAGCAGAACCGACGTCGGTGCTCCGGCTTCTCCAAGATAACCGGCAAACTTTGCAGGGTCCTGCAAACCGACTTTGCTTCCGTCCTTCAGCTCAACGACCATGTTCTGATCGAAAACGCTATAGCGGATCACGTCCTTATAGGACCGGTCATCGGCAAGTGGAACCGCTTCGTCGAGGACGCCACGTGCGTAATCGATAACCGCCTGACCTCGAACCGGGTCGTACCCGCCGGTTGGTTCGCCAGTCGCCGGAATGACATCAGTGCCGTAAAGAGCATCATAGAGGCTGCCCCAGCGCGCATTGGCAGCGTTCAGGGAATAGCGCGCGTTCATCAGCGGAACAACTAGCTGGGCCCCTGCGATTCGGGCGATTTCATCGTCGACGTTCTGCGTTCCAACAGAGAAAGAATCCCCTTCCGGAACCAGGTATCCGATGTCGGTCAAAAAGCTCCTGTAGGCTTTCTGGTCTATTGGCTTTCCGGCCTGGGCGCGATGCCAGGCATCAATCTCTCGCTGAATGCGCTCGCGTTTATCGAGCAGCAAGCGGTTCATCGGTGCCAGATCCCGCATGATTGCCGCAAAGCCGGACCAAAAAGCCTCGGCTCCGAGACCGAGTCCGGGCAGGGTTTCCTGCTCGATGAACTGAACCAACTGGCGGTCAATCGATAGACCATTGATGACATCGTAGTCTGACATGACTTTACCTTAGAAACTGCAGTGTGAAGAGGTTGCATCCGGACCTGCTCCGAAAGCGGCGCTAGGCTTACAGAGATTTTTCCATTTGTGGGAATGTTTTTCACAATGCGGTATGAGGCAAATTACTTTATTAATTTCAATGCGTTGATCGGTCTTGGCATTGAAGATCTACAGCTATGAGGTCGCTCACAGCGGGTACTGGAGTGCTCCCGGCACTCGGTTTCCCGCTGAATGAGCAGGATCAACAGCTATGAGAGTTGAAAACCGAACGAGAAAAGAAGCGGATCCGGTCAAACGTCCAGGGCGTTTTGCCGTTCCCATTCCGAGAAGTGATGCATGTAGTCATTCCACTCAGCGGACTTCAGTTTCGCATAGGCGCCGCAGAACTCCTGCCCCAACATCTCCGGGAGCACCTTGCTCTTCTCGAAGTAGCGGATGGCATCCAGCATGTTGAGAGGCAGCCTGGGGGCGTTTTTAACCTTGTAGCCCTCTTCGTACATGTCGATGTCCAGACGCTTGCCCGGATCGAACTTGTTATCGATGCCATGCAGTCCGGCAGAGATCAAACCGGCCTGCAACAGATAGGGGTTGGCCGCCCCGTCTGCCAATCGCACCTCAATACGGTCGCTGTCAGGAATACGGATCATATGAGAGCGGTTGTTGCCGCCATAGGTCACGGTGTTAGGTGCCCAGGTTGCACCGGACGTAGTCCGAGGCGCGTTGATCCTCTTGTAGCTGTTCACCACAGGGTTGGTGATCAGAGTCATGGCTTCGGCGTTCTTCAGCAGACCCGCAATAAAATTGTAGGCCAGCTTTGACAGCCCCAGCTCGCCTTTGGCGTCCTGCATCAGGTTCTTCTTGCCGCTCCGGTCCCAGACAGAGATATGGGCATGGCAGCCATTCCCGGTCAGATGGGCCATGGGCTTGGGCATGAAGGTCGCCCGCAGGCCATGTTTTTCAGCCAGCGTCTTGACCATGAACTTGAAGAAGGTGTGCCTGTCGGCGGTGGTGAGCGCCTCGCCGTAGTGCCAGTTCATCTCAAACTGGCCGTTCGCATCTTCGTGGTCGTTCTGATACGCGCCCCAGCCCAGTGCCAGCATATTGTCGCAGATCTCGGTAATCAGATCATATCGCCGCATTAGGGCCTGCTGGTCGTAGCAGGGCTTGGCCAGCGTGTCGTAGGGGTCAGCAAGGCTCTGGCCGTCGGGTGTCAGAAGGAAGTACTCGCACTCGACACCTGATTTGATCGTGAACTTGCGATCCTTGGCTTTTGCGAGAACCTGCTTCAAGACGGCGCGCGGCCCGTGTTCGACGACCTTGCCACCGAGATAGACATCGCTCGGCAACCAGGCGACTTCGGGCTTCCAGGGCAGCTGGATCATGTGATCCGCGTCGGGCATGCCGAACATGTCCGCATCGGCGGGCGACATATCCAGGTAGGCCGCGAAACCGGCAAAGCCGGCGCCCTCTTTCTGCATGTCCGCGATTGCCTGTGCCGGCACCAGTTTCGAACGTACGACCCCGAAAAGATCGGTGAAACTGATCAGAAAATATTTGATCCCCTTGGTCTTAGCGACCTTTGCCAGATCCTGCGCCATCTTGGCCTCACTTTCCCGTTTTTGTTTATTGCCCCCAAATTCCCTATTCGGGCCCTTGTTCAGCCAGACCCTATCATCTCATTATTGCGCCAAGAGCCCTGTCACTCTCAGATTTTAACCCTGTCCTTCAGCTCTGCCCTGGTATCCAGCTCGTTCCCGCGAGCGGTACTCCTGCCATAGCGGCAGCCTCCACGCTCAAAGCCGCCAGATCCTCTGGCTCCATATTGTGCACGTGGCTCTTGCCATTCGCGCGCGCCAGAGTCTGCGTTTCCAGCGTCAGCACGCGCAGATAATTGGCCAGACGGCGTCCCGCTTTTACTGGATCGAGCCGGCTGGCCAGCTCAGGATTCTGCGTCGTGATGCCAGCCGGATCACTGCCGTCCTGATAATCTTCCCAGAAACCCGCGCGGGTCCCAAGCTTCTTGTAGTCCTCTTCGAAGGCCGGGTCGTTGTCGCCCAGCGCAATCAACGCAGACGTACCAATCGAAACGGCGTCTGCCCCCAATGCCAGAGCTTTAGCGACATCGGCCCCGGAACGGATACCGCCCCCCACGATCAGTTGCACCTTCCGGTGCATGTCGAGGTCCTTCAAGGCCTGAACCGCCAGCGGAATGGCGGCGAGCGTCGGCAGGCCGACATGTTCGATAAAGACATCCTGAGTCGCTGCCGTGCCACCCTGCATACCATCCATCACAACCACGTCTGCCCCCGCCTTCACCGCGAGCGCTGTGTCGTAGTAAGGCCGCGCCGCTCCGCACTTGATGTAGATCGGTTTTTCCCACTTCGTGATTTCACGAAGCTCAAGAATCTTGATCGCAAGATCGTCAGGACCGGTCCAGTCAGGATGACGGCAGGCTGAACGCTGGTCGATGCCCTCCGGCAAGGTTCGCATCTCCGCAACACGCTCGGTAATCTTCTGGCCCAGCAGCATGCCGCCGCCCCCGGGCTTTGCACCCTGTCCCACCACAATCTCAATCGCATCGGCCTTGCGCAGGTCGTCTGGATTCATGCCGTAACGCGACGGGAGGTACTGGTAGACAAGTTGGCTCGAATGGCCCCGTTCCTCCGGCGTCATGCCGCCATCGCCCGTGGTCGTCGATGTCCCCAGCTCGGAAGCGCCCCGCCCAAGCGCTTCCTTGGCATTGGCGGAGAGAGAACCAAAGGACATGCCTGCAATGGTGATCGGGATCTTCAACTGGATTGGCTTGCTGGCATAGCGGGCGCCGAGGGTGACGCTGGTATCACATTTCTCGCGATAACCCTCCAAGGGATAACGCGACATCGAAGCGCCAAGGAACACAAGGTCATCGAGTGTCGGCACCTGCCGCTTCGCGCCGAAACCGCGGATCCGATAGAGGCCGGTTTGCGCGGCGCGGCGAATCTCGGCAATGGTGTTGCGGTCAAAGGAATGGGATTCCCGCAAACTCCAGTTCATATCGTCCATGATCAATAGACCCTTAGTAAGCGTCGACGTTGTCGGGCTTGAAATGATAGAGCGCTCGGGCCGATCCATAGCGCTTGAATTCAGAGACAGCGACCTCGCCGCAATCGGCCTTGTCCAGCAGAGCCTGCAGCTTTTCGCGGTGCTCTTCGCGCATCTCTTTCTCAACGCAATCGGCACCCAGGTTGTCCGCGCTGCCACGCACGTAGATCTGTGCTTCGTAGAGCGAATCACCCAGCGCATCGCCGGCATCACCAAGCACGACAAGCGTACCGGCCTGCGCCATGAACATACTCATATGTCCCACATTGCCTTTCACCACGATATCCCCGCCTTTTAACGAAATACCGCAGCGCGCAGCCGCATTCCCCTCAACCACCAGCAGGCCGCCATGTGCCGTCGCACCGGCGGATTGACTTACATCGCCCGTCACACGGACTTCACCGGACATCATGTTCTCGGCCACGCCCTGCCCGGCATTCCCCTTGATCACCACACGCGCCAGCTTGTTCATGCCTGCGCAGTAGTATCCGGTGTGTCCTTCGACCTCGACTTCGATCTCGGAGTCGAGCCCACAAGCCAGAGCATGCGCACCGCGGGGGTTGATCACCTTGAAAAAAGCCCCTGTTGGTTTGGCATCGCCCTGCAGCAGTGCGTTCACATCGCGCAGGGAAGACTGGGAGAGATCGAGGACCTCGATGTTCTGTCCGCCCGACATCAGGCCTGCCCTCCCCAACTGTAGACCACCGCCGGTTCCGGCTCCCAAACCTTCGCCGTCTCAATGCCAGGCAGGTCAACCAGCGCCCGATATTCTGAAGCGAAGGCCACATAATCTTCGGTTTCGGCCAGCACCGCAGGTTTGCAGGCGATCGGATCCCGCAGAACCGCAAAGCCGTCGCGCGTGCCCACGACAAAAGTATAGAATCCGTCCAGATCTTTGATGCTGTCTTCCAGGGCCTCGTGCAGACTGCGCCCCGAGTTCATCTTGTCCGATACGTAGGCTGCGGCGACTTCGGTATCGTTTTCGGTTTTGAACTCGATCCCGCGGTGTGTGGAAAGGTGCTCGCGCAGACGATTATGGTTCGAGAGTGACCCATTGTGCACGAGGCAGAGATCCAGGCCGGTTGAAAAGGGATGAGAGCCTGCTGTTGTAACCGCGCTTTCCGTCGCCATACGGGTATGGCCAACGGCATGGCTGCCTTTCATAGCTTCCAGGCCAAACTTCTCCGCGACCTCTTTCGGCAGACCGGTTTCTTTGTAGATTTCGATGGTGGTTCCGGCACTCATCACCTGCAGGAGAGGATCGTAAGCCTCAAGTGCATCTTCCAGAACTTCGGCTGCGCCGTCCGAGATCAGGACATGATGTGTGTCGTTGGGATAATGCTCGATCGCGACGCTCAACTCAGAGGAAACCGCCTCGGCCAGCGCCGCCCAATCAAACGCCGGATCCGGATGAAAGGCCGTGATCTTGACCTGCCCTTCCGCGGCAGGTGCATGATAAACCGCAACGCCGGCACTGTCGGGCCCACGGTCTGTCATTTCGATCAGCATTGGTGTGAACATCTCGCCGAGCCGGTCCTTGAGACCACTCGTTTTCAGGTACAAGCCGACGATACCGCACATCCCAATGACCCTTCCGGTTTTCCGAGGCAAAAAATCCTTTAAAGAAAATTATTTTCACCAGAGGAAAACGTCAAGGGAATTAGCGGCTGACCTGCGGTTTTTCTTCTGAGAACGCCATCTCATAGTGCTCCTGCTGAAGGCGAGCGGCTGTAACGGCATTGCGCAGAAGGGTCGCGACGGTCACTGGCCCGACACCACCTGGCACGGGCGTAATCCAGCCGGCGACTTCCGCGCAGCTGTCAAAGTCCGCATCGCCGACCACTTTCGGCCCGTCAGGCGTATCGATCTGGTTGATGCCGATATCTATCACCGCAGCGCCGGGCTTGATCATGTCGCCGGTGACCAGGCCTGGCTTACCGACCGCCACAAAGACCGCATCGGCCTGACGGGAGTGCACAGCGACATTCCGCGTCATGTGATGACAAACGTTGACGGTTGCCCCCTCAGCCATCAGCAGGAACGCAATCGGCTTTCCAACAATCGCTGAGTGGCCGATGACCGTTACCTCCAGACCCTCCATCTGCAGGGGCGTCTGCTTGAGCATCTCGACTGCGGCGACGGCGGTGCAAGGCCCCATCCGCAAATCGTTGTAGACGATGTCGCCGATGTTCGAAGGATGCATCCCCTCCAGGTCCTTCAGCGGATGAACCGCACGCTGAATATCGCGAACCTGAATATGCTCAGGCATGGGCCGCTGAATGATCACGCCGGTGATCCGCGGATCGACATTCAACCCATGGACAATACCGAGCAGCTCCTCCGCGCCAATATCGGCAGGATAAGTTCTGGGCTCAAAGGCCATGCCGACTTTCTCGGCGGCCCGGCGCTGATTGCGAACATAGATGTGCGCAGCATCTTCATCTCCGACGCAGATCGATACCAGTTTGGGCGTCCAGCCGCCGTCTTTCAGTCGTTGAACGTCGTCGGCAATAGCCTCGCGCATCTGCGCGGCAATCCCGCGTCCATCCAGGAGCTTATGAGCAATCGCGTCAGACATGATATTTTTCCAATAAGATCCGGGCACGGGATCAGATTAATACAGGGGGTTATGCAGAATGTGACTGCAGATTAAGCAGATATTCGTTGCGATTTAATAACGAAACCGCCTGTCATTCCTGGGATCAGTTTTTGTTCGGGTAGCTGATGATCGCCAGGAATCGTGCCGGCAACTCGATAAGCTCCTCCGGGCCGTGAGGCGCGTTGGGATCAAAGAAGAGGCTGTCGCCTGGCTTCAAATGATAAAGCTGATCGCCATGCCGATACCCGACCTCGCCTTTGAGCATATGGATAAACTCGATGCCGACATGCTGGAACAGAGGAAAGACGTCGGCCTTCTCGGACAGCGTGATAAGATAAGGCTCAACAGTGATTTCACCCCGCACGCCATGACCAAGCAGTTGATATTGGTGTCCCGCGCGACTCCCGCGCCGCTCGATGGTCAGCCCTTTTCCGGAAGGCACGAAGCTCGCGGTCCTGTGCTCCTCGAACTGACGGAACAGCGCTGTAACGGGTACATTCAACGCCACGGACAGACTTTGAAGAGTACTCAATGAAGGTGAAGTCTGACCATTCTCGATTTTTGAGATCATCGCCAGGGAAACCCCTGATACGGCGGAGAGTTCGGAAACAGTCAGATTATTGGACTTTCGGAACTCCCGTAGCTGCCGGCCCAAAGCCTGCTCAAGCGCCATACTGCGCTTTTCATCCGTGAGTTCGTGCGGGTCCTGCATTTAAACCTCATATCCGCGGGCTCGCGGTCGTCTCGATTCTTCCAGTCCATGTTTGACTCAGAATATCCTCACCGCTTCGCCCAAATCCAGGCAGATGTAAAGAACTGTCGCGTGCGTGGGCCTAGTTTCAAGAATCGTCCTGACACCTCTGCAAGAGACTATCCGGCTGTGAACTATTGCTTTTCACATTTCGCGCACGCAGGTACCAACGCGTTTTGCCAGTCATCTTCACAAAGAATGTTCGTTCGGTCGAATAGACGTCGGTTCGGGCATCCGTGCTTCGAGTCTCTGGTTTACCTGTCGAAGCAACTGGACTGTAATGCATTTTAAAGGCCGGTCATCTTTCCTCTATTTTTTCCGAGCTTAAGGTGAATCGTGCTCTCATAAGCGGCTGGAGGTGAAAAGAGTGGACGCGGAACAGGAAAAGCGCATTGCACGCGATATCTATACGGCACGCGAGGCCCGGCAGAAGTTTCAGCCGCTGCGCGGTGCAGACGCCCCAAGCTCTTTGGAGTCAGCCTATCGGATTCAGGACGAAGTCGATCGGCTTTTCCAGACCGAAGGTAATTCCGGTCCCATAGGTGGACACAAGATTGCGCTCACCTCGAAAGCGGTTCAGGAACTCTGTGGAGTGGATCAGCCTGCCTACGGCACAATCCTCGCCAACACGATTCGAAAGTCGCCCGCAACGGTCAGCGCGTCGGCATTCTTAAGGCTTGGACTCGAATTCGAAGTCGCCTTTGAGATCAGTCGAGACGTCCCCTCAAACGACGGCAACCACACCCGGACCAGCATTTCCGATTTTGTCGGGAACTGCATGCCGGCCTTCGAGTTAATTGAAGATCGCGATGCCGACTACAGTGACCTTGATGCCGCATCGATACTAACCGACCGCTGCTGGTGCGGTGGTGTTGTCCTGGGTGCGCCGGTGGCGAATTGGCGCAACCTCGATCTGGCAAACGCAGTGGGCGAACTGACCTGGAACGGCGATATCATCGACCGCGGTGTCGCCGGCGATGCCTTAGGACATCCTCTGGAAGGTCTCGGTTGGATCGCCAATCACCTCAACACACGCGGACAAAGCCTGAACAAGGGAGATATCGTCATAACCGGCAGCGCGCTCAAAACGCAGTTCCCAAAACCCGGAGACCGGGCTTGCTACCGCATCGAAGGACTAGGCGAGGTCAGTATTGAGATTGAAAACTGAGCAGGGTACGTCCCCGAAACTTATTTAGGTCTTACCTCCGCAATCAGATCGAGGCCTGAGGCATAAGGTTCATCCTGCCGAATTTCGAATTGACGCGAAGCCCCTCCGGAATATCCGAGTTCACGCAATTGTTCACTATCGAGCATGACGCGGTAACGTCCGTAGGGGACACGGCTGAAAATGAAGAAACCGTCATAGGCGCTAAAAGTCTCGGCCACCACCTCTCCTTCAGCACTGACAAGAAGCACGCGAATGCCTGCGCCGGGCTCTCCGGATTCCGCTGACTCTCCGGTAAAATCAACCTCGACATCGATACTTTCGTCGCCCTCTCTCAAAGTCTCCCGCAGGATTATCAGGCCATCGACTTCTCCAGTCTCCACAACCGGAAACTCAAGATGTGTGGTGGTCCCGGGGCGGGTTGTGACAAGCCTGGGCCCCTGAGCGGAAGCCCAATAGGGATCCTCAAGCGTTGCCTCACTCAACCCGACCTCAATCTCGCGGTAGGGCTCCAGCCCGACCATGAAGGCGGTACCGTCCTCTTCCGTTTTAATCTCACGCCGGATACGGGGGCCGGTAAAACCGGCATTCTCGATAAGCTCGTCGCCTTCGCTGAACGTTCCGTTATTGTCCCGATCAAGAAAGACCCTGGTCGAAATTGCTCCGCGCCGTGCGAAGGGCCTTCCCTGCATTTCGACTCGATCTGCCGCAGGGTTATGTCCCAGCGCAAAGGAAAGACCGAGCCGCGCGTTGTAATCACCGCGACTGTCCGCCTCCAGATTAAGACCCAGCGCAAAGCGGTCGAACTGCCGATTGATGCCTGCGGTGGCCGTCGTTAACTCGCTTTCACCAGCCACGTGGCGCAAACCGAGCCGCGCACCGAACTGCTGATTGATCCGCCAATCGGCGCTGAGTGATACTTGATCGAATTCCGCGTCGGGCGCGATGTCATATCCGACCTCTCCACGCAGACGAAAGTCTCCCAACAGTGTACCGACGAGCAACCGGACATCGCTTTCGATCTCCTCACCCTCCGGCACGCGCGCGTTGGAAGAGACAGAAAAATTGAACGGGCGCACCACAGCGGATAAACGCCCAAAAAGGTTGGTCTGCCACTCCCCCGCCTCAGACTGCTCGTGCGTGAGGGTCGCCGACAAAGGTTGGTGCCCTAAGCCGAAGTCGGGCAAGTGACCGTTGATCCGCGCCACACTGCGGCTGCGCAGATGCCCTGAAACCCTGCCATCATCCGTCTGTTCAGAATGAAAATCCTGAAACCAACTCTGCTCGGCAAATACCGACCAGGATCCAATTTGCGTCTGCGCACGTCCGCCGATCGCAACCCCGCCGGTGTCTTCTACAGCAACATCAAGCTGGCTGAGCAAACCGTACAACGACGACTGCATCCCCACCGTTGCGTAGTTGAGACGTTCTCCCTCGACCGAGAGTGACGCCAGACCACCGGAGACGGAAAAGCTCTCACTTAAGCCATGTTCACCCTGCAGGATCAGCCGATGCTCTCCATCATCACCAATCCGGCGTTCGTCCGGATCGACCGATATGAGATCCCGGTTCAACTGGTTGTAAGCGAAACGAAAAGAACTGCGCTTTGGTTTTGAAAGCTCCGGCGTCACGAAGTAACGCTCGACCTCTTCGCGCTTCTGCCCCTGCGGCCCAAAGAAAACCAAGCGAAATTCGTTCAACCCGGCCAATGTGGGCAGGCCTGAAAACTCATAACGACCATCCCCCACGTCCTGGTCGCTCTGAAAATCGATCAACTCGCCGTTTCGGTAAACCTCTACCTCCCAGCCGACCGGCAACTCACCGCGCAAAGTCACCCTGTTGGTTTGTTCAAGCCGGTCCAGATCGAATGTGGAAATTTCGATCCCGCGACCGACCGCATTTTCAGCAACCAGCGGAAGATCGGGCGTCGTCACGTCGCCCACAGCAAACTCGCGCGCGTCCAGCGGCCCGAGCAATCCGCCATTAAGCGACTGACGGCTGAGCCGAACCCGAAAGTTCGGGGCCTTCTGGTCACTATCCATAATCGCCGTAGCTTCGCCATCCAAACCGCCGACGACACCAGCCACCGTCGTGGTCATCCGCGCTTGCGCGAGATGCTCCTCCGAACGACTACGACCTGAAGCCTCAATGGAGGTATCGACAAAAGGCCAATCGAACCAGCCAACCTCGGCCCCGACCCGCTCCATCACCTCTTCATAGCCGTTCCGGCGCAATTGCGACCTGCGCTCAACGCGCGCAGCGCGCTCCTGCACGGGCAAAGGTTCCAGGGCCTTGACTGAGATCTGCAAACGCCTGAAGCGCAGCTCCAACAACACCGGGAACCACGCCTCAAGTTCACTGACAGCAACATAAAGGTCATCGGAGTGCCGCTCGACCGCCTTGGGGTCGAGTGCCAGGACGCGGTCCTGAATCCTGACCTTGCCGGCACGCATATCCAGCTCAAAAGGCCGATCGTCATTGAGGAACCAGCCACTGGCGGTGCCGTTCTCGGGGTCGACGGAAATTGGAAACTCCAGAGCCTCGACAAATCCACCGAGAGGAACGAAGGCGTTATCGCCGTCATAAAAGACAATAAGGCCTTCGGTCAGATTGAAGCGGTCGAGCTGAAGTCCGAATACGTAGACTTCATCATCGGGTCGTTCAGCCCACGCCGGTAAATCAGCACCTGCCGGATGCGTCTCTGCCAGGCCAATATCCCCCTGGGCCAGGCATAAACCCGCCGCCAAACCCAAACCGATGAGATTTGCCGCTCGCATTTCGGCGTCACCCGCACTGACCTGCCGGCCGCAGCGCTAGCGAGAAACGACCGAGCCCGACGCAATCGGGGGCCCAACGTCGTCGCCACGCGCTCGGTACTCAACCAGGACCTTACGGCCTGCTACCGCTTGTGCTTCTTCCGGTTTCAGGGGAAGCACCACGTCGCGGTAAGGCGTAGAAAGATACACCGCGACATTGTTCAAGCGCGCCAGATTTTCGCCGTCAATCGACGCCACGAGATCACCACGCAGCGATTTGCTGCCACTGCGCGCGATGCGCATAGAGATACCGGCGTTGCCGTTGACGTTCGTCATGTTCAAATCTGTCAACTCGCCATTCGCTTCCAACTTTCCGTGACGAACGATGACCGGAACCGTAATGCCGAAAATTGGCTCAATCTGAATGGAAAGCCCTGCACCGGCACCTTGCTCAGCGACCGCCGGTCTCGCCTTGGGGACTTGCTGGAACAGCAGATGCGAACGGTATTCGCCCTCGCCCAGATTTGCGGGGCGTCGATAGAGAATCCGCACAGTCTGCGGCCGCCCGGGTTCCAGAGTGATCTGTCTCGGCGCGTAGCGGAAGAGCCCGGTAGCAAAGCCTTCGCCCGCAATCGGCCTATCTGCGGGATAGAGATTACCATCTGGATCCATGCGGTAGTTAATCACCGAGATTCGATAGGTTTGCGCCTGTTCACCACGGTTAGCGAGTGTGAGAACTTTGCTGCGTTGGCGGCTATCAAGCTCGACCAGCTGTGGTGAAATCACGAGCCCTCCGGCAGCCTGCACTGCCACGGGCAGCAACAGCGCCAAACCGAGAACTATCAACAATACCGCGCCGTACCGAAAGCCATCTACGACTCTGCGCTGAGCTGATCCAAGAAACTGCATTGTTTTCCCCCGTGCGATAAACCGCGTTCAAGAACGACCGAGTTAAGCCTTCAGCTCCTTATGAAAGCGCTGCACACGCCCGAAGCCATTTCATCACGAGCGTCTTCGCCCTCTAAAAAATGGGCCGGTCCTGGCATGAACAGAACCGGCCCCAACGCACGGATATGCATGCGCCTGTCGCCGAGGACGACCGCTTGCCCCTGAAGCAGGTTCAAGTTTGCGTCTTCCCCGTCGTCAGATAGCTAGAGCGAAATTGCGCTCTAGTAGTTGACGGTGACCGTGTAGGTTCCAGCGTAAGCACCAGAAGCCTGAGCGGCGTTCACCACCAGATCTGCACCGACGTTAAACGCCAGATCACCAGCACCGTCAGTCGTGGGCGTGCCGCCCGCGTCATTGGTGAAGTTGTTGATTGCCATGGCCGTACCTGCACCAGTCAGCGTACCAGCGGTGAAGCTGATCGTGACTGCCGTGCTGACATCACCTGAAGCAGTGAAGTTACCGGCAGCAGGCGAACCCGAGAAAGCATACCCAGCCGGGCCGGTTACAGCGCCGGCCGTGGAAATCGTAACCGTGCCGCCCGAACCATCGACAGCAACGTTACCAAAATCCATCGGCGTATTTTCCACGATGGAAATCGCCTGTTGAATCTGAGCCGCAGCGTTACCGGTTTCATCAGCTGCAAAAGCCGAAGAAGCGGAGACAGAAACGGCCGCACCTACAACACCAGCAGCTGCAAACTTAAAAAGCTTATTCATTGATTTATACCTTTCCTACTTGGAGTAGCGTCAATTCATAACCCGACTGATTGTTCACCGAACCATCTGCACAAGTTATAGGCACTTCTACATAATAGGAATGAATACTTTGTAAATTTGCAGATAAACTAAAGAGAAAAAATGGTATATACAATTTAACTAGGTTAATATTCCTTAATCAGAATTTAGAAATTATGAGTCTTCTATATATCGATTCAGTTGATAGATTCTTTAAAACTATATCTTTTTGATTTCATTTACCTTCATATAAAATCACTTAAATAGAGATATATCATGAGATTCATTTATCCGTATTTAGGTGATTTTCTAACTGCTATATGCACTTTTTGGGCTAATGCACATATGCGAATCCAGTCTATTTCGAACGGCAAAATTGAAGACGGCGCACTTACACTTCACCGAATTAAGGATGAGTTGCACCGGCGCCGTGTTTTTTTTATGGGTCGGCACCCTTTTTCGTTGCGTAGTCCTGCATCAACGAGCGGCGTTGAAGGTTACTCTATGTAACGTGAGGCAGGCTGGTAAGTTCTGCAGGATACTTTCGGCAATAGACGGGAGCTTCAATCTCCTCTTTCTTCCTGAACCTTTATCATCCTGACGACGCAGAAACAGGCGTTGGTGTATTCAACTCGTATCGTGTCAGAGCCTCTGCGACAATATCCGGCACCTCCGGCGCAACACCGATAGGTTCGATAAGATGCCCCTGAAACGATGCTGCGGCCAAAGCGGCTGGTAGGTCAATCTTCACATGTCCAGCGCGGCTTGCAAAAAAAGGCAAGCACACAGCGGCGCCGGAAATCTGCGCAACCTCCTCGACGAATGGCCTTTCCTCGAGAAAACCGACACGGACTTCGCGAAACAAGTCCTGTTCGGAAAGATGCCGCGCAAGCCGCTGCGCAGCTTGTCGAGGCCGTGGATCGGCACGGGCGCCGTGCGCGGCAATAAGGACGGTGGTTTTTCCTGCAGCAGTCGCAGCCGTTTTCATGGCACCTTCAAGCTTCTGAAGGCACAGCCTCGTCAGCGCCGGGTCGAGGCCAAGCGGCGCCATGATGTCAAGCCCACCTGGCCAGCATTGACGTAGTCGTCTGGGCAATGCCTGGCTTACAAACCAGCCATCGGACATAAAGAGTGGATAAACCAAGAGCCCCGCGCCAGAGAGTTGCTTCAACACCTCCTCCAACGAGCCCTTCCCTGCGAGGGTCGCGCCTCGAACGCGCCAAGCGGGAAGCCGATGGGCAACATGTTCAGCCAATTCGGTCACTGATTCCTCCGGCGCAGTCGGGGCCGACGGCGAACCATGTGCAACAATCAGTGCCGCGCGGGGTTCAGTGCGATGTGCCGTCGGAAAAGGTGATCTTGTTCCAGACATTGTATTTTCCCGAAGGTTTGCGCATGGGTAGCCGTTTGACTTCTTTCAGGGTCTCCGCGTCATAGACGATGACCGCCCCCTCATCCTCCCAGACGCTGACCAGGGCATGGCGGCCACTACGATCGAACTCGACGTGGGCAACGGTGGCACCCGGCACCGGCCGCAGGGTTTTTACGACCTTCAGACTTTCCTTATCGATCACATGCATGGCGTCGCGGTTTGGCCCGAAGAAAACATCAGCCCAAACAAAATCCGTATTCTCGTGGCTGCGCAGGAAAAACCCGGGCCCGAGTGTCTCGAGCGTTTTCACGACCTTCCAGCTTTCGATATCGATGACCGACAAGCGGGCTTCCTTGAGATGCGGCGTTGCCATCACGCGACGCCCTTTGCTGAGCCAGGAAATACCGGAGCCAAGGTGCGGTAAGCCGGGCAGCGGCAGCTCGGCGATTTCCCGCCCCACATTGAGATTGACGACGACACCCCGGGCGCCGTCGCGGGCCGCGCCGATCAGATGCCGGTAATCGGGCGTGAAGAAGAAGTCGTCAATAGGTTCGCTGACCTCGATCCGGCGCAGTGCGAAAAGACCTTCCGATGACGGCAGAGCCTCAACCATCCCCTTCTCGTGGCTATGGACAAAACCTTCGAATACCGGATCCGCCATTGGGTCCGTTGCGATCTCCCAGATTTCAGGCTCGTCCTTGAGCGCCAGGATAAAGCTGTCGCGTTGTGGCGCCTGATAGACCGCAGATACGCGCGACAGATTTCCATTCTTAGCCCGCACGTCGAACACCCGCTCGACGGAAAGGTCATCGCTGGAAAGAATGGTCAGACTGCGCGGCAGATAGTTGGCCACCGCCAGGTACTTACCATCCTTGGAGATCGCGATATTCCGACTGTTCAACCCCGCCCGGATCCTTCCCACCTCGGCAAGGCTCCAAAGGTCATACTTCTGGACCCAGCCGTCCCGAGACATGATGAAGACGAAGCGACCCTCCGGCGTGAATTTTGGCCCACCATGCACGGCGAAAGGTGTTTCAAAGCGGTCCATGACTGTGAAGGTGTCGCCATCGAGCACAGAGACATGAGAATCGCCGGTTTCCACGACCAGGAAAACGTTCAGGGGGTCAGCTGTAAAAACCGGGTTCTCGGCCGGACGATAGTCCGGAACAAGTAGCCGGCTTGCTGAAATTTCTTCGGGTCCCCAGTCCGGAATCTTTGTCAGCGGCACCTTTACAAATTCGGCGAGTGCGACAATTTCCTCAGGTTGAAGAGTCTCGCTGAAGGCCGGCATCTGGGTCGCTGCCCGGCCCTCGGCGATTACCTTCGCCAATTTCGGGCCGCGCATGCGCTTGAGCGTTTCAGGAATCAGAGCTGGCCCGGTTCCTCCCAGACGGTCATCCCCATGACACGCCGCGCAATGCTCGTTGTAGAGCGCTTCGGAACTCGCCAAGGCGCCGCTGGTAAGACCCAGCAAGCAACTAAAGAAAACGATGTATCGGATCACGGTTCTTGCCCCGGAAAGGTGTCACGGTCAAACGTTCGGAGTCTGCTACGCCGATTTCCTGATCACTCATGTAGCAGGCAGGATCTTCGGCCCAGGGGTCGCCGGTCAGTTGCAGCGCCCGAATCCGGGTATTGCCGCCGCACACTGATTTATAGCTACAGGCGCCGCAGCGGCCTTTGAGCGGACGCGGGCGCAGTCGTAGCTGCGCGAGCATCGGGTCGTCACCGGTCCAAAGCTCCGAGAAGGGCCGGTCCTTAACGCTGCCAATTGTATAGTCCGACCAATAGGTATCCGGGTGAACATCACCCTGGGGATCGATGTTCGCCACACCGACCCCGGAAGAATTACCGCTCCAGGCTTCGAGATGATTCTTCAGGTTCGCGATTTGCTCGGGTGTAAAACGCTCTTCCGCCCAACGCAGGAAGTAAACTGCGTCGGCATCGTTATTGCCGGTGACGATTTCCAGCGGATGTCCTTCGTCGGCGGCCTTCCAGGCGCGATCGATCAGAAGGTCGATAGCCGTGCGGGTATGAGACCAGCTCGCGTCAGCGCCGCGGTGTTTGTCGCCACGTCCTGCGTAAACCAGATGCGAGAGATAAAATTTGTCGACCCCTTCGCCATCAGCGAGCGCCAGAAGCTCCGGCAGCTGAACGGCGTTTTCCTGAGTGATGGTAAAGCGCAGGCCCACCCTGACACCGCGCGCTTTGCAGGCCCGCACACCGGCGAGCGCCTTGTCGAATGCCCCTTCCTTGCCGCGGAACCAGTCATTGGTCGGCCCGATGCCGTCGATACTGATGCCAACGTAATCGAAGCCGATGTCCGCAACGCGCGACGCCAACTCCCCCTCGATCACCGTGCCATTGGTGGAGAGCGCGAGATACATCTTCATCTTGCGCGCCCGCTCCGCAATTTCGAAGAGATCCATACGCAAGAGTGGCTCACCTCCGGAAAGGATCAAGGCCGGGATGTTGAACTGCCCCAGATCCTCCAGAACGCCCATCGCCTGTTTCTGCGTCAATTCGCCGGGAAAGACATGATCCGCCGAGGTGGTGTAGCAGTGGCGGCATTGTAGATTACAACGGCGGGTCAAATTCCAGATGACCACCGGCTTTATCTCACCGCTGCGTTGACGTACAGATGTCGGTTCAACAAGTTGTCGCATATAGTGGGAGAGTCGAAACATCAGCCTTCTCCTCGGGCTTTTTCTGCTGAGGATGCAGCACCCTTTCGGGCCAGCCTCAATCCGGTTTTCTTTAGAATGCGGGTCGAATAGAGGGTGTCACTGCCCAGACAAGCAGGTCCCAACAGCGACAAGATAGCCTGCCTTTTCACTTCAACTTCCGTCTGGTCACTGCCATGTACCATGGCGAAAAGGTTGTAGGGCCATAGCGGCAGAGCTCTTGGCCGAAGATAGCAGTGCGATACGAAGTCGAGTTGCCCGACCTCCGCGCCTAAATTGCTCGCGACGTCGTCTTTGACTTCCCATACAGTCATACCGTTCGAAGTCATGCCCAATGCGTAGTGGTTCGGCGCGACCCCAATCCGGCGCACAACTCCGCGTGCCTGCATGGCCGCCAGGCGTTCGATGACTTCGCTCTCTTCCAGTATCAACTGGGCCGCAATTTCGGCATAGGGATGCGGAACGAGAGGCAAACCTGATTGCGTCGCCTCGACAATCCGCCGGTCTGTTCCATCCAGATTCATGCGACCATCCTGAAGCCGATGAAAAACTCTTCCAGTTTAGGAAAGCGCAGGACCTCTAACCCGGTTTCCTGTTCGATGCCACAGGCTGCCGCTTCGATCCCCTCGGGTGTCTCCGTGGCCAGTACGAACCACATGTTGAGTTGATGAGCTCGCTCATAGTTATGAGCAACTTCGGAATGAGCGTTGACCAGTTCCGTCACCGCCTCGAAACGATCTGCCGGAACGTTCATCGCGCAGAGACAAAAAGCGCCCCCCATGGCCGCAGCATCGAAGAAAGGTCCAAAGCGGGTAATGGTTCCCGAGTTGCGCAGACGAGCCAGACGCTCGATCAGTTCACCTTCGCTCAAGTCCAGTTCTGCCGCGACCTCGGCGTAGGGCTGTGATGAGAGCGGGAAGCCCTCTTGCAGAGCATTGATGATCCGTCGGTCGATGCAATCCGGCGGGTAGTCGGAACCTCTCATGCCGCAGCTCCCTTCTCCAGTAAAACGCGCGCACCGGTCTGCTTGAAACAACGGACACTGAAGAGCACCTGATGCGGCACTTCCCGCAGTCCGACTTCATCACACGCACGGTCGAGTACCGACATAGCTTCGACCCGGCTGCGCGCATGAATCATGCAATAAAGGCTATAAGGCCATACCCCCGGCACCGGGCGGCGCTGGTAGCAGAGCGTGATACCTGGCACCGCTGTCAGGGCGGGGCCGACCCGGTTGATTTCTTCTTCCGGCAGCTCCCAGACCACCATTGCGTTGGAGCTCCAACCCAGAGCGCGATGGCGTACGATAACGCCGATACGCGACAAAACACCGGCCGCATCGAGCACCTCGATCCGCTGCAGGATTTCCTCTTCCGGGCGGTTCAGTTTTTGTGCGAGTGCCGCAAAGGGTTGCGCCACGATCTCCAGACCAATGGAAAGCGCCTGCATAATCTCGCGGTCGCCTGCAATCAAAACACCGGTGTCGATGTTTTCCCGATGCGGTGGCAGCTTGCCTGAACCGTCCAGAGCAAAGCCAAGATTGATGTTGAAGGGACGCACAAGTCGCAGGTCGAGGACTTCCAATTCCGTGAGATTGCCGATCCGCGCAAGGCTCTCATCTACGTGCACACGGTCAGGTCCGGTCGCTACAAACCAGATATTCCAGTGGTTCTCGCGCAAATAGGAATGATTGACGCCGGGCTCAGCACCTATGATGGCGGCAACTTCTTCGATCCTCAGCTCAGGAGCCGCGACGACAGCGAGCGTACTGGCGCCCGCCGTATTGGGACGGCAGGTCGCGCCGATCCGGCTGATCGCGCCTGCATCGGATAGTTTGTTCAAGCGTTCCAGGACTTCGTTTTCGGTGACCCCCAGCGCACCGGCGATCACGGCGAAGGGTTGCGAAGTCAAAGGGAATTCGCTCTGCCAGCGATCAAGCAGCTCGCGGTCAAGGGGATCGAGATCAAGGTCCATTCTTCAGAGCCCCGTGCGGTGGGCGCGTGCCGTGAAGAAAATGCCAGAGGGCGTCTCCGCGGCGATCTCCCCGAGTTTCTCGAAACTGCGCGTGTCGTATATATCGATCCGCCCCGCATCACGAACCGAGACCCAGACCTCATGCCCGCGCGGGGTAAACTCCATGTGCAACACCGCAGGTCCAGGCTTAAGGCTGTGGATCACTTCGCCTGAAGGTGTATCGATGATTTCAATCGTATCGTTCAGTGGATGTGCGAAGTTGACCCAGACCTGCCGCCCGTCAGGGCGTGCAACTGCGAACACCGGTTGCCCATAAGTTTTGGTTCGGCCGGCTTCCGCCAGAGAGCGTGCATCAACCCAGAGAACCTCGTGACGACCAACCGCAGGCAGGACGAAACGTTCACCCGCCAGGGCCCAACCTTCCAGATGCGGCATTTTGTAAACGGGCAAAGCCTCCTCACCCCTGCCGTAGCCCTGCAGGATGCGCTGAGGTGTCGGGGGAGTTTCCCAGAGGTCGAGAGCGGTCAGGCCATCTTCACCAAAGAGACCGGCAATATAGTGACGCCCATCGGCTGTGATCAGCGCATCGTAAGGATTTTTGCCGATACCCTTCACGATAGTGACATCCGGTTCGCGCCCCTCGGAAAAATCAGCAATCCAGGTTTCACCGTCGTCCCAGAGCGTAAAAGCAAAGCGTCGTCCGGGTGCGTCAACCAGACCGATAGTTTTCGACCCCGTCGGAATATCCGCAACCAACTCCAAGGTCTCGGAGTCAAAAACGCGAACACCCCCAGGTTCGTAATTCGAGACCGCCACCAGGCGCCCATCGTCGGAGATCGCGCCACCAATAGCGTTCCCGGATTGAATGACCCGCTTTGCCAGGGATTGCGTCAGCAAGTCGACTTTGCTCAACCCGCCGTCACGTCCGAAGACATAGGCAAAGCGTTGATCAGGCGAAAACACAACAGAAGCATGGGAGAGATCGCCGAGGCCCTCTACACGACCGATTTTTGCGCGATCGGACTGATCGACAATCAAAAGTGACCCGCTTGCGCGTTCCACTACGACCCCGAGGTCACCTGTCGCACGAAGGTTCTCCGCATTCGAGACGACGGAGCTGAAAAGCAATATCGGCAACAAAAGCAGAAAAGAGCAAAACCGGATCATTCAACATCCCCTTTAAGTAAGAACTCTGCGATCCATTTCGCTTCAGTTTCGCTGAGCAACGGCCTCCAGGGAGGCATCGCGGTCCCCGGTACACCATCAAGTACGATCTCGGTCAGCGTCTCAGCAGAAGTCCCCTGTAGGGTTTCTGGCCGAATATCGGGGCCAAGCCCCCCCTTCAGTGTCAGGCCGTGACAGGAGCCGCAGTCCTGCAGCACCAATCTCTCCAGCTCCAACGTGCGCGCCTGCGGCAGCTCCGCAGCAGCGGCGGGAGCCACGACCGCCGGAACGGAAAAAAACAGCAGTGCGATCAGTGCCTCACGCATTGACGGACGCCCGAAGCCAACTGAAGGGGTAAGATTCGGCAGGAGCCGATTCCATCGGAAAGAGCGATAAGACCTCTGCCGGACAGCTTCGGTAAAGCGACACCACTTCGCCTATGACAAACAAAACCGGTCCATCAAGACGTGCAGCAGCTGTCTTTGCAGCAATCCCGTCGAGTTGAGAGATCAGACGTGCCTCTTTCTTTGTCGTCGCATTGCAAACGGCCATGACTGGCAGAGTGGCCGGCATACCATGCGCGATCAGGCCGGCAGCAATTTCCGCGATATTGGCGACGCCCATATAGACCACCAGCGTCGTAGCAGGATCGGCCAAACCAACCCAATCCAGGTCAAGCGGCAGGTCGCTGCGGCAGTGCCCGGTGACGTAACGTACACCGGTCGCCAGACCGCGGTGGGTCAGTGGCACACCGGTGGCAGCGGCAACGCCCTGCGCTGCGGTAATCCCTGGTGCAATCTCGATGGGAACACCGGCGGCATGCAAGGCTGCAGCTTCTTCGGACCCGCGTCCAAAAATCGATGGATCACCTCCCTTGAGGCGGACCACGGACAGTCCCTTTTGCGCCAGCTCTATGAGAATTTCGTTGATTCTTTCCTGCGGCACCGGATGAGATTTCGGTGCTTTTCCCACTGGTATCTTCCGAGCAGAGTTAGGCACCAGCGAGAGCACTTCATCGGAGACCAACCGGTCGTAGACCACAGCCTGGGCCAACCCCAGCATGCGGACCGCTTTCATGGTCAGAAGTTCCGGATCGCCCGGACCTGCACCGACCAGAAAAACCCGTCCCAGTTTCTTCATTGCGCCCTCCCTGGCTTTATTTTTGGTGAGTAGAAGGGCGGCCGAAGCCGCCCCCCCACGGGTACAGATTAGTAAACGTCTTGACGTGTGTTGAAGACGTTGAACTTGCCGGTTGGTGTGACCAGGCGTGGATCCTTGATCACGTGCTTGAGTTCGAGTGTTTTGTCATCGACGACGACGAGCGCCGATTCCAGATCCTTTGCATTCCAGACCGAGAACCAGATCTCATTACCTTCCTTGTTGAACTCACCCTGGACAACACGTGGCTGCCCTTCAGCGATCCCGGCCCACTCAACGATCGGAAGGACCGTGTACTCAGGCTCTTCCTTGTCGAGTTCATCAACTTTGAAGACAGCCACAGAGGCCGAAATCTCGGCATCCGGATTCAATGGCGCATCCACATAGAGATGGTTTGAGGTTGGGTGGGATTTGACGAACAGCGACCCGCCACCAAGCGCAAAGAGCTGCTGAACCATCTTCCAGGCATGATCCGGATGACCTTCCGGATCGGTTCCGATCAAAGCAACCGTCTCGTCGCCCAGATGCGAGGTTGCCCAGACGGGGCCATAGATCGGATGATTGAGGTTCGCGCCACGGCCTGGATGCGGCGTTTCACCTTCGCTCTCAACCATTGCCGTCAAACTACCTTCCTTGGTGTCGATCACCGCGATCTTGTTTCGGGCGTTCGCTGCTGTCAGGAAGTAACGCTTACTTGAATCAAGTCCGCCATCATGAAGGAAACGTTCGGCTTCGATCTCCGTGACCTTCAGGTTCTTGATGTCCGAGTAATCGACCAGCAGAATCTTACCGGTTTCCTTCACGTTTACGATGAACTCCGGCCGATAGTGCGAGGCAATAATCGCAGCCACCCGGGGTTCCGGATGGTACTCCTGCGTGTCATAGATCATGCCGCGCGTGGAGACGACTTTCTTGGGCTCCAACGTATTGCCGTCCATGATCACGTACTGCGGCGGCCAGTAGCTGCCGGCAATGGCGTACTTGTCTTCCCAACCCTCCATTTTTGAGGTCTCGACGGAACGCGCCTCGGCTCCGACCTTTACCTGAGCGACGGTGGCCGGCTGTTCCATCCAGAGATCGATCATATTGATCAAGGCATCGCGCCCGATAACCATGAGATAGCGTCCCGACGCCGAGATGCGCGAGATATGCACCGCGTAACCGGTTTCGATAATCGCATGGATCTCGTAAGTCTTGCCGTCGATCAACGCGATCTGGCCGGCATCCCGCAACGTCACCGAGAAAAGATTATCGATGTCGATGTCGTTCATCTTCTTGGTGGGCCGGTCTTCGGGCTTCACCAGAACCTTCCAGGTCGCCATCATCTCGGGCATTCCGAACTCAGGCGGTGCAGGAGGTTCGATCAGCAGATAGCGGGCCATGAGGTCGATCTGCTCGTCAGTCAACTCGCCCGAGGTGCCCCAGTTCGGCATACCACCCGGCGAGCCATATTTGATGAAGTCACGCAGGTACTCGTAACCGTTCTCACGCGTGATATCAGTAGTCAGCGGTTTACCCGTGGCCCCCTTGCGCAGAACACCGTGACACCCTGCGCAGCGTTCGAAATACATTTTGGTGCCTGCCTGGAACTCCTCCTGCGAGATGACAGGATCTCCAGGCTTGAGGCCGGGAATTTCCACATCGATCTGGCCGAGAGTTGTCATGCTCGGCTGATATGCAGCGGCGGGCGTGTCGCCGTGTTCTTTGGGTTTTTCCTGAGCCGAAATCCCGGTCGCGGTAACCGCCATCGGAAGCGCGACACTTGCGAGGAGTGCGAATCTCCGGATTTCGCGAAAGCTATTCATGCCGGTTTTCTCCGTTGCGCTGGTGAGGCGAGAAAGAGAATGCCGAGTCTCGTGCCGGGACGCCTTGACTTTCGTTAAGGCAAAAATTGTGACGCAACCACAGTCTTATGAAGACAAATGAACGGAGTGTCAGATGCGGCCCTTTCCGGCCCGACTACCCCTATTGATGATGCTGTTTGCTGCGATCCTGCCGATCACCGGGATGACTGCCGCCGCTGCGGGCAGTCTCTTGAGCGACGACGCTATCGCGACCAGCCCGCCGGACAGCGCACAAGCTGCACGCCTCCTCAATCTCGAGACGCCGCTTCGGATCATTCGCGAGGAAGGTGCCGTGCCCGGTTGGACAGTCAGCGCAGCCTCGACGCCAGTAGGATACATTGCATCGACATGGGAAATCGCCCGCTCGGTGGGTTACTCAGGCCGACCTATCGATGTTCTGGTCGCCGTCACATCGGACGGTAAAATCGCAGGCGCGGAACTGGTCCGTCACAATGAACCGATCCTGACGCTCGGCATTTCCACCAGCGATATCGCGCGTTACGTAGATGCCTTTTCCGGTGTCGATCTGACAGTGGCACGCAGCACTGATTTCGACGCACGCTCCGATCTACCGGATGTCATTTCCAGAGCAACGGTGTCGACCGGCGTTATTCGCGACGCCATTCTGCGCACGGCACGCACGATAGCGTTGCAACGCGGTTTCGTCGGCGGTAAAGGCGCGGCGATCGACCGGGTTAACTTTGAGGAATTTTCATGGCAGATGCTGGCGACGAGCGGTGCACTGTCCCGTATCACCGTGACTCTCGACGAAGCGCGCGCGAGCTTATCTGAATCCAAGATCCCTATACCTGAAGGCGACGCCGCGTTTATCGATCTCTGGGTCGCATTGCTCGACCCTCCAAGCATCGGACGCAATCTGCTGGGGCAGCGCCCCTTCACGCGCGCCGTGGCGGCAATTCCGCCGGGCGACACAGCGCTCTTCATCGCCTCGCGCGGCCTGCACTCTCACAGGGGAACTGCCTGGCGCCGTTCGAACGTTTTCGACCGCATCCAGGTGATCCAGGGGAGCGATGTTATCCCCCTGACCGCAGAGGGTTACCAGCGGATTGACCGTCTCGCTCTCGGAGGTGCCCCAAAGTTCAAGGAACTGAGCGTCTTCGCGCTGCCCGCGGGCCGCTTCGACCCGACACAGCCCTTCCGGGTTGAGGTCAGTGCCAGTCGCGCGACAACTGGGGGCCCCGATACCTCCATGCGGATCCAGTTGGATTACACGCTACCGAGCCAATTTCTGCTGGCTCCAGCCGTCCTGCCCGAGACCGAACCGCTGTGGATCTCGGCATGGGAGCGCAAGCGTTTCGAGATTGTCGGCGTGATCATCATGCTTGTTGCGCTTGCCGGTATCCTCTTTTTGCAATCCGCCTTCGTGCGCCGCCCGGCGCTTTGGCGATGGGGGCGTATCGGCTTCCTCACTGTAACGTTGGTTTGGCTGGGCTGGATCGCGGGCGGGCAGCTCTCCGTCGTTCAAGTGGTCGCCTTCCTGCATTCACTTCTGACCGGATTTCGCTGGGAGACCTTTCTGATTGAACCGGTGATCTTTATCCTATGGGGCTTTGTCGGACTCGGCCTTCTGTTCTGGGGTCGGGGTGTTTATTGTGGCTGGCTCTGTCCCTTCGGAGCATTGCAGGAACTGACCAACGAAATCGCCCAGCGCTTGCGTGTGCCACAGATCGAAGTCCCCTTCGTAGTTCAGGAGCGGTTGTGGGCGATCAAATACACGCTCTTTGTCGCCATTCTCGCACTCTCGTTCTACTCGATGGAGCAGGCCTTGATTCTGGCCGAGGTCGAGCCCTTTAAGACTGCCATGTCGATGCGGTTTATTCGAGCCTGGCCCTTCGTCCTCTTCGTTGTCGCAATCCTGGTCGCAGGTCTCTTTATCGAGCGTTTCTATTGCCGTTATCTCTGCCCGCTCGGCGCAGCTCTCGCAATTCCAGCCAAGCTGAAACTCTTTGACTGGCTCCGGCGTCGTTCGCAGTGCGGTCGCGAATGTCGGCTCTGTGAGCATAAATGTACTGTAGGCGCCATTGATCCGATCGGCCGCATAAACCCGAATGAATGTGTGCTCTGCCTGCGCTGCCAGATGATCTACCACGACCCGAGAAGCTGCACGATTTTGAAACGCCGTGCGGCGCGAACCTCCCGTCCAATACCTCAAAGTCCCGCACCGCCTGAAAGTCCTGTATGATCACCCTTCTACGCACTCTCTTCGGCGAGAGCTTTCGTATCTTCTTCCTCGCCGCAGGTCTCTTTGCCGTCGTTTCAATCGGCCTCTGGACGGTGTGGCTTGGGGTTCATGCCGCCGGCGGCATCGTAACCGATATGCCTTTCGCAGCGGCCCCTCATCTCTGGCATGCTCATGAAATGATCTTCGGCTATGCGGGCGCGGCCCTCGGCGGTTTCTTTTTAACCGCCGTGCCGAGCTGGACCGGCACAAAAGAGGCAAGACGGTTTTTCATCTTAACCGCTTCCGGTCTTTGGTTGGCGGGACGCCTCGCTGTTTGGTGGTCGGGGACCATCGACCCGTTGATTGTCGCGGCCATCGACCTCGCGTTCCTGCCACTGCTGGCCAGCAAAATCGCGACCCAGCTTTACCGGCGGCCCAAGCCACAAAACCTTCTATTCCTTCTGCTGCTGGTTCTGGTCTGGAGTGGCAACCTTCTGGTTCACCTGGAATGGGCAGGTTTGATTGATAACGGTGTCTGGCCCGGACTGCGCCTTGGCCTGCTGGGCGTTACCGCAATGATCGCGGTTCTGGGTGGTCGGGTGACGCCGGCCTTCACCCGGAACGCCATGACCAGAGCCGGCATCGAGCATGGCTTGCCGCGATCATATCGCGTCCTGGAAGTAATCGGCATCGCCACTGCAATCCTGCTGCCACTGCTCTTTGTCTTTGACGCTCCGGAAATAGCTATCTCAGCGGTCGCTCTTCTCACCGGTGCGTGTCAATTCGCCCGCCTGAGCGGTTGGCGCAGCACCTGGACTTTCTCACAGCCGATCATCTGGAGTCTGCACTTGGGCTTTGCCATGCTCGCAGCGGGATATCTGGCCCTTGGCTTCGCCACTCTTGATCTTTTCAGCGAGGTTGCCGCGTTGCATATCCTCGGAATCGGCGCGGTTGGCGGCATGACTCTTGCCGTTATGAGCCGTGCGATTCTGGGCCATACCGGAAACCCGTTGATTGCCCCGCGCCCTATGGCCCTGGCCTATGGCCTTGTCGCCGCCGCTGCCATTGTACGCGCTACAGGGTCAATTGCCGGATTGGACTGGTACAACTTGGCCATGCTCATCTCCGGCGGTTTGTGGATCGCCGCCTTCGTCCTCTTTGTGGCCGTTTATCTGCCATTCATTCTTGAGCCACACGCATGAAGTGAGGAAAAACCCTCAGCGCCTCTTGACGCAAGTCAAGGCGTCTTGGCGCACATAGGAAGAGAGTACGAGCGCCTCAATGGAGTGAGCCTCGTGCGCCTGTGTGCCAGCCTGATTTTTGTCTTTTCCCTCGTTGCGCTTCTCTTTGCAGGGCCCTCGAGCAGCGCTCTGGCGGCTCAACAACCCGAACTTGCACGCTTTCTTCCGGATTTGAAAGCAGATGAGCTTCTTCCCGGAGCCAGCGGATTCGGCACTATCCGCGATGACGTTCCTGTCGCCCCAATATTGAAAAACGGCGAGACACTCGGCTGGGCCTTTCTGACATCAGATCTTGTCGGCACGACGGGCTACTCCGGAAAACCGATACATGTTGTTGTCGCCGTAACCCTGGACGCCGTCTTAACTGGCGTGCGTCTCGTCGAACACTCCGAACCTATTGTTCTGATCGGCATTCCAGAAGCCAGAGTCCAACGCCTGACCGAAGGTTACGCAGGACTGGACCTCAAAAAAGAAGCCGCGGCGGGCGGGTCGGCACACGAGCTCGATATCATCTCCGGCGCGACCGTCACCATCATGGTGATCGATGATTCGATTGTGCGCGGAGGCCTCAAGGTCGCACGCGCTCTGGGTCTGGGAGGTCTCGCACCGGAAGTCCAGGGTCCCAAACGCATCATCGACGCCAGCCTCGAGAGGTTGGAAGACTGGGGCGTATTGGAAGGTGACGGTTCTATTCGTTCGTTATCGCTGGACGTTGGCCAGATCAACGCGGCCTATGCGTCGTCGGGCGACGAACGCGCTGCGGCCCGTCCGGAAAAGGGACCCGAAACCGACAGTTTCATCACAATGAGGGCCGCCCTGGTCAGCGTACCCTCGATCGGGCGGAGCCTTTTGGGCGATGCGGAATACAAAAATCTGACGGCCTGGCTGAAGGAAGACGAGCACGCCATTCTGGTCGCTGCACGCGGTCGTTACTCCTTCAAGGGCTCAGGTTACGTCAGAGGTGGAATCTTTGACCGTATCCAACTGATACAGGGCGACAACTCAGTTCGTTTCTTCGACAAGCAGCACCGACGTCTCGGCACCATTGCCGCCGCTGGCGCTCCCAGCTTTACCGAGCTCGATCTATTTAAAATTCCTGCGGACTCCGGATTCGATCCAGCGAAGCCCTGGCGTTTGCAACTACTGGCCCAGCGCGCCGTCGGACCCATCGAGAAGAGCTTTCTGACCTTCGACCTCGCTTATCGTCTGCCGGAATCCTACCTCGTCCCGCTCGCGCCTATCACCATCGATGCACCGGATGAGGAAGCCGCGGCAAAGGCAGCTCTGTGGCAACGAATCTGGCGGGACCGGCAGGTAGAAGTTACGGGTCTTGTCGCGATGCTCCTGGTCTTAACCGCTGTGTTCTTCTTTCAGTTTCAAGCCACCCGAAACGAACGAACACTCTTCTGGTTTCGTATGGGGTTTCTGACGGTCACGCTGGTCTTCCTGGGCTGGTATGCCAATGCCCAGCTCTCGGTCGTCAATCTGATGGCCCTCGCGGGCGCGCTTCAAGCCGGTTTCACCTGGGACGCATTTCTGCTGGACCCCATGATCTTCATCCTCTGGTTTTCGTTGGCCGCCGCTCTGGTTTTCTGGGGGCGTGGCGTTTACTGCGGCTGGCTCTGCCCCTTCGGCGCTCTCCAGGAGCTCACCAACCGCATCGCGCGAACGTTCAAGGTGCCGCAATGGGAATTACCCTGGGGTCTGCACGAGCGGCTCTGGCCCATCAAATACATGATCTTCCTCGGCCTTTTCGGAGTATCGCTGGCCTCGATCCCGCTGGCGGAAACATTCGCTGAGATTGAGCCTTTCAAAACCGCGATCATCCTGAAGTTCGCCCGCGAGTGGCCCTTTGTCATATTCGCCGTTGGCCTGTTGGTCGTTGGCCTTTTCGTCGAGCGTTTTTACTGCCGCTACCTCTGCCCGCTCGGTGCCGCTCTCGCGATCCCCGCCAGGATCCGCATGTTCGACTGGCTGAAGCGTTATCGCGAGTGCGGCAATCCCTGTAAAACCTGCGCCAACGAATGTCCGGTGCAGGCGATCCATCCAACCGGGGAAATCAATCCCAACGAATGCATCAACTGCCTGCACTGTCAGGTGCTTTATCAGTCGGGTGCAAAGTGCCCCGTCGTCATCAAAAAACTGAAACGGCACGCGACCATGGTCGCGCGCAACAAGGAGAGTGCCGCCGCATTGGAAAAGGCGTTCGGCACTCGCGTTCCACAAAAGGAGGGAACCAATGTCTGAGAAGGATAAAAACTGGTCCATAAACCGGCGTCATCTACTGGGGGCTTCCGCGGGCGGAGCCTTCTTGGCCGCCGCCGGCGGTGCCGGTCTGGTTGCGAATAGCGGTCCAGCCAGAGCTGCAGCGGGAAAACACGCGCTCGCACCCGGCGAACTGGATGAATACTACGGTTTCTGGTCCTCGGGCCAAACCGGCGAATTGCGCATCCTGGGCGTACCGTCCATGCGCGAATTCATGCGCATACCTGTCTTCAATCGCTGCTCGGCTACCGGTTGGGGACAAACCAACGAATCACTGAAAATCCTGACAGAAGGTCTGCTGCCGGAAACCAAAGCTTACCTGAAGGCCCAGGGCAAGGTTACCTATGACAACGGCGATTTGCATCACCCTCACATGTCCTTCACCGACGGCACCTACGACGGCCGCTATATCTTTATGAACGACAAGGCCAACAGCCGTGTTGCCCGGGTCCGTTGCGACGTCATGAAGTGCGACAAGATCATCGAGATCCCGAACGCCAGCGATATCCACGGACTAAGGCCGCAGAAGTTTCCGCGCACCGGTTACATTTTCGCGAACGGTGAGCACGAAACGCCACTGGTCAATGATGGTATGATTCTCGACAGCCCTGAAGAATACGTGAATATCTTCAGCGCCATCGACGGTGACGAGATGAAAGTCGCGTGGCAGGTGATCGTCAGTGGCAATCTCGACAACTGCGATTGCGACTATCAGGGCAAATATGCCTTCTCGACCAGCTACAACTCCGAGATGGGCACCAACCTTGCCGAGATGACCGCGAACGAAACCGATCACGCCGTGATCTTCAATATCAAACGGATCGAGGAAGGCGTCGCAGCCGGCGACTTCCAGACGCTGCAGGGCGTTCCGGTCCTCGACGGGCGCAAGGGCTCCAAGTATACCCGCTATATCCCGATCCCGAACAGCCCGCATGGCTGTAACGCAGCGCCTGACAAAAAACACATCGTTATCAACGGCAAGCTCTCGCCCACCGTTTCGGTAATCGATGTGAACAAAATCGATGCGCTGTTTGAAGAAGACGCCGATCCGCGCTCATGCATTGTCGCCGAACCACAGCTCGGACTCGGCCCGCTGCACACCGCCTTCGACGGACAGGGCAATGCCTTCACCACGCTGTTCCTCGACAGCCAGGTCGCCAAGTGGAACATCGACAAGGCCATTCAGTCGTATAATGGGGACGACGTCGATCCGATTATCTCCAAAGTCGATGTTCATTATCAGCCTGGCCATAACTCAACCTCCATGGGTGAGACGGCTGAAGCCGACGGCAAGTGGCTGATCTCCATGAACAAGTTCTCCAAGGACAGGTTCCTCAACGTCGGCCCTCTGAAGCCGGAGAACGAGCAACTGATCGACATCTCGGGCGATGAAATGACTGTCGTACATGACGGCCCGACCTTTGCGGAACCGCATGACAGCATCATTGTGCACCGCTCCAAGGTGACCCCCGCTGTTGTCTGGCAACGTGACGATCCAACCTTTGCGGATGCCGTTAAACAGGCTGCCGCAGACGGTGTCGATCTTGAGGACGGCGCGGATGAGCCGATCCGTGATGGCAACAAGGTAAGGGTCTATATGACTTCGGTTGCCCCGAACTTCAGTATGGAGAAGTTCACGGTGAAACAGGGTGACGAAGTCACGGTCTATGTTACCAACCTGGATGATATCGATGATCTGACCCATGGCTTCTGCATGGCAAACTTCGGCATCGCCATGGAGGTTGCGCCGCAGGCCACCGCGTCGGTCACATTCGTTGCTGAACGCCCCGGTGTGCACTGGTTTTACTGCCAGTGGTTCTGCCATGCCCTGCACATGGAAATGCGCGGGCGGATGCTCGTAGAGCCAAGGGGAGCCTGACCATGAAACGCCCCGGGCTCATTCTTGCGTTCCTACTCTGGCCACTGACGTCCGTCGCCGGAGAATGGAACGTGCCCGCCGAGCCCGGGGCTTTGTCTAAAATCCTGGCGCAGGCGGAAGACGGCGATGTCGTGAAGCTTGCGCCGGGGCGTCATCCAGGCGCAATCGTGATCGAGCGTGCAATTACCCTGGACGGAGAGGGTGAAGCCGTCGTCGACGGTCTGGATGAAGGCAGTGTGATAACCGTAACTGTGCCGAACGTCACCCTGCGCGGATTGGTCATAGAAGGCTCTGGTTCTTCCCACCAGACCATCGATTCCGGCGTAACCCTGAGCAAGAAAGCAACCGGCGCCGTTGTCGAGAACAACCGGCTGCTTGGTAATCTTTACGGCGTCAATATTCACGGCGCCAAAGACTCCCTTGTTGCAGACAACTTCATTGAGGGACGCCGGGATCACCGCGTCAACGACCGCGGAAATGGCGTTTACGTCTGGAACGCACCAGGCGCACGTGTCGAAGGCAACGATGTCCGCTGGGGCCGCGATGGGATCTTCGTCAACACCTCGAAAAAAAACGCATTCAAGAACAACCGCTTCCGCGACCTCAGGTTTGCCGTGCACTACATGCACGCTGACGACAGTGAAGTGATCGGCAATATCTCGATCGGGAACGACCTTGGCTACGCAGTGATGTTTTCCAAGCGCGTTCGGATCATCGGGAATATCTCCATAGGCGATGCCGATCACGGCATCATGCTGAATTACGCCAACAGCTCTGAAGTGCGCGGAAACCTTGTGCGTGACGGCGGCAACCGCTGCACCTTCCTCTATAACGCTCATAAGAACCGGATCGCTGACAATCGATTTGAGCGTTGCGTGACCGGTATACATTTCACGGCCGGATCTGAACGCAACGAAATCACCGGCAATGCCTTCATCGGCAACCGAACACAGGTCAAATATGTCGGGTCGCGCTGGATCGACTGGTCCGCCGATGGTCTCGGAAACTACTGGAGCGACTTCGCGGCATACGACATCAATGGCGACGGTATCGCCGACACGCCGTACCGGCCCAATGATCGCATGGACCATATCCTCTGGACCCAGCCTGCGGCAAAACTCCTGCTCGGTGCGCCCGCCGTTCAGCTCGTACGCTGGTCTCAATCCGCCTTTCCCGCGCTTCTGCCCGGCGGCGTCTTTGACAGTCGCCCCATGATGCAGCCGGTCGAAATCGCGGTCCCTCCCCTGGGAGATTCCTCATGACAGATAACACCTCGCGCGGCGGAGCCGTCCTGAAGGTTGAGACGTTGTGTAAAAGCCACGGCGCAGCCGAAGTTCTCCGTAACGTCAGCCTTGAACTACAGCCTGGCGAGCGAGTCGCGCTTCTGGGTCACAACGGCGCCGGCAAAACGACCTTGATGAAACAAATTTTGGGACTGAGCACGCCGAACGCCGGAAAGATCACGATTGCCGGGTCGCTGCCCGGATCAGATGCTGCCAGAAAGGCCGTAGCCTATCTGCCCGAAGCCGTCGCCTTTCATCGTGCGCTGAGCGGCCAGGAACAACTTTCCCTCTTCGCCAGGCTTGCAGGAGAGCCACAAAGTGTCGTCGCACCGCTTCTGGAACGGGTCGGCCTCGCGGATGCCGCTGGGCGCCGGATCGGAACCTGGTCGAAGGGCATGCGTCAGCGTTTAGGCTTGGCGCAGGTATTGCTGGGGCGTCCGCGCGTTGCCTTGCTTGACGAGCCCGCCAGTGGCCTGGATCCAATTTCCCGTCACGAGCTCTACGCCATTATCGGCGAGATGGCGGCCCAGGGGACAGCCCTGCTGATATCCTCTCATGCCCTGACCGAGGTTGAAGCTCGTACCGACCGCATTGCAATCCTGCGCAGGGGCGAGCTGGTGGCCAACGACACGCTTGCACATCTAACTCAGCGGGCCGGCCTGCCCATCCGGCTGAAACTGACCGCCAGAGACAACGAGGCAGCAGAACTCCACGCGCAGGTCGGCGGTCAAAGAGTCAACGGCGCTTCGGTCGAACTCTTTTGTCAGCCCAACGAAAAAATGAACCGTCTGGCCCGGATCGCCGCCCTAGGCGACCTCGTGGCAGATGTGGAGATGGCGCCGCCAAGTCTCGAAGATCTCTATCGGCAGTTTTCCGGGGAGGAACACCCATGATCACGCGTATTTTCGCGGTCGCCTCGACCGAACTGCGGATCGCCCGGCGCAATCTCTGGGTACTGACAGCCAGTTTGATCATGCTGCTCTTCGCGCTGGCACTTACCTTTGCCGGTGCCGCCCCGACCGGCGCGCTCGGAGTGGATCTGCTGACGGTTTCCGTGGCCTCCATGACCACCCTTTCTGTTTATCTGGCTCCATTGTTGGCGCTGATGATGGCTTTCGATGCGATCGCGGGCGACGTCGAGCGCGGCGGTCTGGCGCTCATGCTGACCTATCCGGTCTCTCGCGGAGAAGTTCTTTTGGGCAAGTTCCTCGCGCATCTCGGAACCCTTGCCTTTGCCATGACCCTTGGCTTCGGCACGGCCGGAGCAGCAGCCGTTCTGACCGGCGGTGCGGGCGTTGAAAGTCTGATCGCATTGGCCAGATTGATGGGAACCTCGGTCCTGCTTGGCGGTGCCTTTCTGGCACTTGGCTACATGGTTTCTGCTCTTGCCAAAAGCGCCACTGCAGCAGCAGGACTCTCCGCAGGGCTCTGGCTGGTGTTCGTTGTGCTCTACGACTTAAGCCTTTTGGGTGCGATCGTTTTCGACGATGGCGGTTTCTTCACCCGCAGTGTTTTCCCCTGGCTGCTGGCGCTCAATCCCGCAGACGCCTTCAGGCTTTGGAACGTCGCAGGCGCCGAGGGTGTTGCCTTGGCGACCGGCATGACAGGCGCCGCAGATGCCCTCCCCGCGTGGGTTGCTCCGGCATCACTGATCCTCTGGCCGCCATTGGCGCTCGTCTTGGCCCGTGGCGCATTCGGGAGAATCGAACCATGAGACATCGTTTTCTTCTTTCCATCCTTCTCGCACCATTCGTATTGGCCGCTTGTCGTGAAGACGTCGCGGTAATGCCGGACCCGGTGCCGCTCACCGAGAACGCGCTCAGCCACTATTGTCAGATGTGGATTGCCGATCACGGCGGCCCAAAAGCACAGATCCACCTGGAAGGGATGCTTGAGCCAATCTTCTTCGCGCAGGTCCGCGATGCTGTGGCTTACCTGCAAAGCCCAGAACGCGACGCGCCCGTCATCGCCGTCTACGTCAGCGACATGGAAAAAGCGAAAAGCTGGGATGAACCCGGTGCCGCAAACTGGGTCGCGGCGAAAACCGCATCCTTCGTCGTCGGCGCCGATGTGAAGGGTGGTATGGGTGCACCCGAGATAGCCCCCTTTGGTACAGCAGCCGCAGCAGAACGCTTTGCGAAAGGTCGCGGCGGAAACGTCATGTCGCTCGATGAGATCCCGAGCGAAGCGGTCCTGGCGCCAATTGATCTCGAGCTTCCCGGCGAGAATCCGCAAGCCGTTGAGAAACCCCAGCCACGTGAGGTCACACAATGACCTCTCAACCCTCTCGCCGCCGTTTCCTGAGTATTTCCGCCGCACTCGCGGTGTTGCCGGTATCCGCTTATGCAGAAGCTCCGTTGGTTCAATGGCGGGGCACGGCGCTCGGCGCAGGTGCCACAATGCGTCTGGCAGGTGTAGATCAATCCAACGCGCAGGAAACAATCCTCGCGGTCCAATCTGAGATCAACAGGCTTGAAAGCATCTTCAGCCTTTACCGGCAAACGTCCGCTTTATCCCGTCTGAACCGAACCGGGCGCTTAAAAAACCCGCCCCCCGAATTGCTTGAACTGGTCAGTTTATCGGGTGTGTTGCATCGCGCGACGGATGGCGCGTTCGATCCGACGATCCAACCTCTATGGATGCTCTATGCCCAAAAGGCGGCTGAAGGCAAGACACCACAGCCTGCCGAAATCCAACAGGTTCGGGAACTCACCGGTTGGACGGGCCTGCACTACAGCTCCGATGCTATCCGTTTTGCCCATGATGGCATGGCCCTGACCTTCAACGGTATTGCCCAAGGTTATATCGCGGACAAAATCGCAGACCTTTTGCGGGTGCGTGGGATGACACAAATTCTGATCGATATGGGTGAAATCTTCGCCCTGGGCCGCAAGCCGAACGGTACGCCCTGGCAGGCAGGAATCGCTACACCCGATAACGAAATCCTCAAGCAGCTTCCGCTTGAGAACCGTGCTATCGCCACCTCCGCGCCGCTCGGGACTCTCATCGAAGCCAATCATCGTGTCGGGCACATCCTCGACCCCCGAAGCGGCGTTCCAAGCAAAAGCTGGAAACTGGTGTCGGTCTCTGCCGACCGCGCCGCACTCGCGGACGGGCTTTCCACCGCCTTCTGCCTCCTGCCGCGCGCAACGATTGACCAGGTGTTGGCAAAACACCCTAACGCCGCTCTTGAAATTCTTGTCTGAGCAAAAACCTGGAAAGGAAAACACATGACAATAGTGCGAACCGCTGTCTTCGCTGCCCTCTTTGCAGCTTTCTCAGCCCCGACCTTTGCCGAAGCCGATCTGGATAAGGGAAAGAAGGTCTATAACAAGTGCAAGGCCTGCCACGCAATCGGCGAAGGCGCCAAAAACAAGGTCGGCCCGCCGCTGAACGGCATTGTTGGGGCCGAAATCGCTTCTGTTGAAAAGTTCAAATACTCCAAAGCCTTCATAGCAAAAAAAGGGGAGGGTCTGGTGTGGACTGAAGCGGAATTGGATGCCTACCTGACCAAACCGAAAAAACACACACCCGGCACAAAGATGAGCTTCGGTGGTCTGCGTAAGGAAGCAGATCGGGTAAACGTTATCGCCTATCTCAAGTCCTTCGAATAAAGCCACCCTCGGCTAACGAAGACTTTTTCACCGGGGTCGCAGTCGCGGTCCCGGTTTGAGTCTGAGCCAAATTCACTGGCACAGCGTTTTCCCTTCCTCTTCCCAGATCTCGTCTCTACAGATTCCTCCCCTGCCCTTGACTTTCGTTAAGGCTGCATAGAGCGCGCTCGGCCATTCTCCGCTGACTGTAAACGACTCCATAAAGGGGAGCGCGATGCGCGAAGTCATGACCAAGTCCATGGCCCGGAACATTTTTTATGGCGGGTCATTATTCTTCATCGTCATCTTCGTGGGCCTATCCATCCACAGCCACATCTACATCGTCGAAACGTCCACCAACAAGGCAACCTTGACTGCCAGTGTCGAGCGCGGGAAACGCATCTGGGAAGAGAAAGCCTGCGTTAACTGCCACACTATTCTCGGTGAAGGTGCCTACTTCGCGCCGGAACTGGGGAACGTGATGACACGTTGGGGCGTGAACGATGATCCGGAGGCGGCCTTCGATGTCATGAAGAGCTGGATGGATGCACAGCCCACCGGTGTCGAAGGGCGGCGTCAAATGCCGCAATTCCATCTGAGCGGTGACGAGGTTCGCGACCTCACAGACTTCCTGCTTTGGACCAATACGATCCGGACCCAGGAGTGGCCACCGAACGATGCAGGCTAGAGCCTGATCGTTTTGCTTTGAAAAAAAAGTCAAACGTGAATCAGCCTCTAATCAAATCAGTTAGAGAGCGGCTTACGTCCTTGATTGACGGAATCAAGACCGACAGCTCTCCAAGGAGACTCGTTCAATGAAATATCAGACTCAAAAAATTGCGCAGGCATATTTCCTGGTCGCAATGGCGCTCTTCGCGATCCAGGTAAGTGGCGGCCTGCTTGCCGGCTGGATCTATGTCGCGCCCAACACGCTCAGTGAAGTCCTGCCTTTCAACATCGTACGCATGCTGCACACCAACAGTCTGGTGGTCTGGTTGCTGCTCGGCTTCATGGGCGGGGCTTACTTCCTGATCCCCGAAGAGTCGGAGCGTGAAATTCATTCACCCCTGCTAGCCTATCTGACGCTCGTGATTATGGTGATCGGCACCCTCGGTGTTGTCGTCACCTATATCTTCAATCTCTTTGAAGGCAACGCATTCCTCGGCCAGGAAGGCAGGGAGTTTCTCGAACAACCGATCTGGGTCAAGGTCGGTATCGTCGTTGCGGCATTGATCTTCCTCTACAACATCAGCATGACAGTCCTGAAGGGCAAAAAGACCGCGATCAGCAACGTGCTTCTGATCGGTCTCTGGGGATTGGCGCTTCTCTTCCTCTTCGCCTTCTACAACCCTGCAAACCTCGCACTTGATAAACAGTACTGGTGGTACGTGATCCATCTGTGGGTTGAAGGGGTCTGGGAGCTGATCATGGCCTCCATCCTGGCCTTCCTGATGCTGAAGCTGACAGGCGTTGATCGCGAGATCGTGGAGAAATGGCTCTACGTTATCGTCGCAACAGCGCTCTTCAGCGGTATCCTCGGCACCGGCCACCACTATTACTGGATCGGAACGCCCGGTTACTGGCAATGGATCGGCTCGATCTTCTCATCGCTCGAAGTTATTCCCTTCTTCGGTATGATGGCCTTTGCGTTTGTCATGGTCTGGAAAGGTCGGCGCGATCACCCGAACAAAGCAGCTCTCTTGTGGGCGCTCGGTTGCGCCGTACTGGCCTTCTTCGGTGCCGGTGTCTGGGGCTTCCTGCACACACTGCATGGCGTCAACTACTACACGCATGGCACGCAGATCACGGCGGCCCATGGCCACCTCGCCTTCTTCGGCGCTTATGTCGCCCTGAACCTGGCGATCTTCACCTATGCCTTCCCGATCCTGAAGAACCGAGATCCTTATAACCAAGTGTTGAACATGGCTTCCTTCTGGTTGATGGCCGGCGGCATGACCTTCATGACCTTCGTCCTGACCTTTGCCGGAATCATTCAAACCCATCTGCAGCGGGTTATGGGCGAAAACTTCATGGATGTGCAGGATCAGGTCTCGATCTTCTACATGATGCGGTTCGGCTCGGGCGTTGCCGTGGTGATCGGTGCCGTACTCTTCATCTACGCAGTGCTTGTGCCGCGCAGAGAGATGATCGAGCCCGGTCACAGCCAGCAACGCGCTGCTGCGGAGTGAAGGCAATGGAAGGATCCATAGTCATGGAAGGGTCCGTGAAAAAGGAGGGGGCACCCGCCCCCTTCTATATTCCTCAGAACGATGAGTGCGAAATTTTCTCGGCGGCCCACCGCAATGGCCTCCCGCTTATGCTCAAGGGACCAACCGGCTGCGGCAAAACCCGCTTCGTCGCGTATATGGCCGCACAGCTCGAACGACCGGTCTATACGGTCGCCTGTCACGACGATCTTTCTGCCGCTGATCTGATCGGTCGCTACCTGCTGAAGGGTGGCGAGACTGTCTGGGTCGACGGGCCGCTTACCCGTGCCGTCCGGGCAGGCGCCATCTGCTATCTGGATGAAGTCGTCGAAGCCCGTAAAGACGTGACGGTCGTTCTCCATCCACTCACCGACGATCGCAGAATTCTGCCGATCGATCGCACCGGCGAGGAGTTGGAAGCTGCCGAGGGGTTTATGCTCGTCGCGTCTTACAATCCCGGTTACCAGAACATTTTAAAGACCCTGAAGCCCTCCACCCGGCAACGCTTTCTTTCAATCGAATTCGACTTCCCCGGCGCTGCGCAGGAAACGGCGATCGTCGCCGCGGAAAGCGGTCTCTCCCCCGAACGGGTCGCGCCACTGGTGCGCCTTGCCGGTAAGCTGCGTGGTCTCAAAGGACAGGATCTGGAAGAAGGCGTATCGACCCGCCTGCTGATCTACTGTGCCACACTTATTCACCAGGGCATGCCGGTCGAACGGGCAATTCTGGCCGCCATGATTGAACCCTTAACAGACGACGAGGATGTGAAACGCGGGCTCCTGGATCTGGTCACCGCCGTCTTTGGGTGAGGTACTGCGATGACTGGATTCGACTTCGAGCCATGGGAACCCGAGGAATCGGTCGGGAAACTGTGGCACGCGTTCGCCAGCCGCCTGGATGCGCCGAAGGTGCATGATGGAGCCGCGGTCGACCTCGACGAGGTCGGCGGGCGGCTGGCAGTTTTCTTCAGAGGACTGGGCGGTGCCAACTCGGTCGAGATAAAACCGGTCGCGCCGGAGACCAGTCAACATCGGCTGTCCTGGCGCCGCCGCTTCGGCGCCACCGCAGAGCGGATCACCAGATCCAGCTTCGACGGCGAGGCCTTGCGCCTACCTGCACAGATCGCCGACTTTCCCCACCGCGAAGCTAACCTGTCGCTCTACTTCTGGCTGACCGCCAGCGCCGCTCATGCGCCTTCGCCTATAGCAGAACAGGATCCTTTGCGCGCCGACCTGCGCGCCCTGGCCGCCGGACAGAAGATGATGCGCGATACCCTGGAGCACTGCCCCGGACTTCGACCGCTTTACAAGGATTTGTCGCGCGCCTGCCTGAACCTCCGCAAACCCCGTGCATTGCCATCCTGGGAAGCAGCAATGGAAGCGGTGATCCAGGCGCTTTTGGGCGGAGAGCCTGAGCTTAATACGCACGCTGCCCAAATGCTGCCAGCGCTCCGGCATGCCGATGTCGATCTCACGGCCTATCAGGCTCCCCGAGGCTACCACCCCTATCAGCCAGTGCCGCTCTGGCCGGACCTCCGCCCGCTTATTCGCTCTGCCTCCACGGAGCTGGAAAGCCCCGATACCGAAGGTCCGCCGCAGGAAGGCCGCGACGGCACCTTTCGCGCCCGCCGAAAAAAAGCCGATCAAGCCGAACGCCGCGATAGCCTGATCCTCTACCGCTTCGAAGCCGTGCTGGCCTGGGCCGAGTTCCTAAATCTCAACCGCCGGGTTGACGACGATGACCTCGACAACGCGAAGAAAGCCCTCGACGATCAGGACGAAATTGGCCTGGGACAGATCTCGAAAGCCCCTGCAACACGTCTGAAGCTGCATCTCGATCTCGCGCCGGAAGACGTTAATCAGGAACGGCTTGCGGGCAAGTTCACCTACCCGGAATGGGATACCCGCAGCCGCAGTTACCTGCCTGAACATTGCCGGGTACTCGCCCTTGATGCCGCGCCCAGCCCGGAACCCGCTTCCTTTGCCGAGGACCCGCGCGCCCAGCGCCGCATCCGCGCCGTTAAGCGCCAGTTCGAGGCGCTTAAGCCACGCCGTATCATCCTGCCTGGTCAACCGGACGGAGATGACCTGGATCTTGAGGCCGCCGTCCGTTCACAGGTCGAACTGCGCGCCACCGGGCGAGGTTCAAACCGGATCTGGCGCGCCAACCGCCCTGAAGCGCGGGATCTCGCCGTTTCAATCCTGCTTGATGTCTCTCGTTCCACCGAAAGCGCGGTCACTGGACGCGCGGTCATCGATATCGAGCGCGAAGCCCTGACGGCGTTGGCCTGGGGGCTTTCGGCCTGCGGTGACGACTGTGCCATTCACGCCTTTTCATCTCTGCGCCGAGATCGGGTTTACCTGCGCCGTTGCAAGGATTTCAGCGATACCATGAACGCGCAAGTAGAGGCCCGGATCGCAGGTCTTAGACCGGGATTCTACACCCGGCTGGGCGCAGCAATTCGGCATGTTTCCGCAGACCTGGCCCGCCAGTCACGCCAACGCCGCCTGCTTCTGGTCATCACAGACGGCAAGCCCAACGATCTGGATCACTACGAGGGGCAGCACGGAATCGAAGACAGCCGCATGGCGATCCGCGAGGCACGTCGTGCCGGCCAATCCGTATTTGGCGTAACTGTAGACGCCAAAGGTAAATCCTGGTTTTCACGGATCTTTGGACGCGGCGGCTATGCCGTTATCTCCGATCCGGATCGGCTGACGACGACCCTGCCCGAGATCTATCGGCATCTGGTCGGCGCATGAAACAGACGCACGACGACGGCCTTCTTGCCGAGTTGCCGGGTGATCTGATGATGTGGGTCCTGATCGTAAGTGAGCTACTGGTCTTCGGTGCAGGTCTCGCAGCATTTCTGGCAGTTCGGATCAGCGACCCCGCAGGCTTCGCGGAAGCGCAGGATCATCTCGATCGTGCCGCAGGCGGCCTCAATACGGTCGTCCTGGTGACCAGTGGACTTTGCGCGGCTCTGGCCAGTCGAGGTTGCACAAACGGCAAGAGAAAACCTGTGCGGCTCTGGCTCGCAGCGGCCGCGGCGCTGGGCGGCGTTTTTCTCTGGGTGAAGGCGATTGAGTACGGCGACAAACTGGCAGCCGGGATCGGCACGGAAACCCACCCCTTCTTCACTTTCTATTACCTGCTGACCGGCTTTCATGCCGCGCATGTTGTCGCGGGTATGGTGATCCTGGGGTTGATCGCCTGGTACGACAGTCCCCGTAACCTGGAAACCGGCACCGCCTTTTGGCACATGGTCGATCTGATCTGGGTATTGCTGTTCCCCGTGATCTATTTGCTGAGGTGACTGCTATGCTCCGAGACCGACTTTGGCGCAGTTGGGTATGGTTGCTGCTCCTGAGCCTTGCAAGCACAGTGGTTGCCGTGATTGTCGCCAGCGGTGTGACGAGATCACTTGCCGGGGCCGTAATACTGTTTCTTGCCTATATGAAGGCTCGCCTGATTCTGAGCCGCTACCTGGGACTGGTCGAAGCTCCAACCTGGTACCGAGGCTTCAAACTGGTGATCGGCGGTTACATGATTCTACTGCTCGTACTTTATCTCGTCCCGGTGATATAGAGTACACATCACACCGCAAGCGCCGGTACCAATTCAGCGGGCAGTTCAAATTCGCTGGCAACCCTTGCGCGCCCCTCCGCCGACATCTTGCGTGCAGTTTTGGAGACAATACGAAAGACCTGCTCCGGTTCCCGGCCATTGGCGAAATCCGCAAAGTACCAGCGCAGAAACACCAGGCAGATGACGTCTTCCAACATCTGCACTTCGTCATCGCGCTTGAGTCCCTCCTTACGCAGCAGTTGCCCGACACGGGCGCAATCCGCATCATCGTAGCCTTCCGCCGCCATCAGGCCTGCCAGGCGGGCACCATGAGCCGCCCCCTGCCCCTTACGCCAGGCGAAGTAACCGGCCTTACCTTCCGGAAAGGAACTGCGCGGGGTTTTCCAGCGCTCGATATGTTGGCCCCGGGCTGCAATCTTCAGGATGTCTGAAGCTTCGGGACAGATCCGGGCCAGTTCCGATGACATCCGAAGTCCATATAGCAAGGCAGCGGGCTGCTGCTCCGCCCCATCGCTTTCCAATGTGGGATCTGCCCCGTTGGCACGGTCAATGGCCTCAAGTACGGCCTTCAGCAGCTCGTTCATTGCGCCCGGCTCCAGGCTGTTGCGCGATCTTCTTCCACATAATCGCGCAGGCGCGACACGTCGGAAATCGCCGCATGATTTTGAGTGATCTTCACGCCTGTATCGCGCAAGCGCCCAAAGGCGCGTGACAGGCTCTCGGGCTTCATGCCAAGACGGCCCGCGATCAGAACCTTGTCGTACGGCAAAGTGACCGCGCAGGGTCCTTCGCCGACCGGGCAGAGTTCGATCAGGAACTCGGCAACTCGCTGTGCGCCTGTTTGCGCCGTCAGCTGCTCGATCTGTGCGACCAACGAATGAAGGTGCTTGAAGGTTGACGCCAACATGGCCGTGCAGACCTCCGGGCGGGATTTCATCATATCCAGGATAATCGAAGCGCGGACCTGCATCAGACGGCAGTCCGTTACGGCCTCTGCCCCCACGGGATAGACGTCGTTGCGGAATGCGACCGCTTCGCCAAAACTCCGTCCTTTGGTGAAAACGCCAACCACGGCCTCGGCACCGTTCTGCGTAACCCGGAACAGCTTCGCCCAGCCGTCCAGGACAATAAAGACACTGTCGGCAGGCGCGCCCTGCAGAAAGATCGTTTCACCCCGGTCAAGGCTCCGGATTTCCGAGCGTGCCAGGATTGTCTCGGTCACATCATCAGGCATGCTCGCCAAAAGCACGGAACCCTTAACGATGCGTGCATCGTCGTGTCGTTGCATAACCCACCCCGCATCAAAATTTTCCGCAACCATAGCTTAACAGAAGTTTCCGGCATTGAGATGAGTCAAGTGATAGACCGAAAGGCGGTGGATTAATTTAGACGAAAAGTCAGTTCCAGAAATAACAAACGAAAGAGTGCATAAAGGCCCTAGAACTTCGAGCGGTGCTAACCGCGGTCACACCCTTCTTGGTCAATCTAGATGATCGCAACGAGGAGCGGGTCGCTCACGCATGGCAATTGGTGGCTGCAAAAGGATGGGCATCGTATTTAATATGATTGGTCCTTCAGGTTGAATAGTCGTCAATCAGGGAACTTGGCTTCGCAAAGCGCTCTAGATCCTGCTGATCTGAGATATGAACCTTTATGCCCTCTACCTCCACACCGTAGGCACGGAGACCCTTAAATGCACGGCTGAGGTTTTCCGGGGTCATACCAAGGAAGGATGCAAGCCGGCGCTTTTCGATCGCAAGATCGAATTCAGCGGCTCCTTCTGCATGGGTTTGCTGACGCAAAAGGTAGTTGGCGAGCCGTTCGAGCGAAGTGCGCAGCTTGAGGTTCTTGGTCGTCTTCACTACAGAACGGTAGCACTGGGCAAGCTCAGCGACGATGGCATGGGCAAAGACCGGGTCTATGTCAAAGACCGCCCGCACATCCTGGCTGGGCACCAGCACGATTCGGCTTTTTTCCAGTGTTCGCGCCGACATTAGGTAGGGTGCATCCTTGATGGTCGCCGCAAGAATGAATGTCGAGACAGGGTGAACGGTCGCCATACTCGTCTCGCGTCCGTTCCAGGTCGAAAAGAGATCCACCGATCCACTCACCACAATATGCAGAAAATCACTCGGATCACCCTCGTTGATCAATTCGATCTGAGGGGGGAAATTCTGAACATAGGAGCCTCGCATCAGGGACAGGAAGTGATCTTCCTGCATGGCCTGAAAAAGCTCCAGCGTACGAATTTCGGGGAAGTGCGACCGCGGCATTCCAAGACATACCGTTAAATTCATCTCTTGATATTTATCAGGGCCAGCGCAAGCAAATGTCAACCTGCGATCTGTCGCATGACTTCTACTGGCTTGATCATCACTCTGATTCAAAGCCAAATTCTTATGTAACCCATTTATTTCAAACAGAAAAATATACCAATTGATCTTGATCAAATCGGCGAACGCACAATTGCGGGCCTATGACGTCACGCGCAGCTCAATAGAGCGTGCAAAGACCGAAGGAGGACCGTGATGGAAATAATGCTTGCCTATGATCACTCGCGAAACGCGCGGATCGCACTTGAAGCCGTGAAGGAGATGTTCGGCACCATCAGGCCCAACATCACGCTGATCTCCGTTATAGAAGAACCAGGCAGCACGACTGCCGGCGCCGACGATATGTTCAACGAACAGTATGCCGAGCAAAAGGCCGGGGTCGATGCTGCGGCGGCTGAACTTCTTTCCGCTGGCTTCCCATCCAAGGTCATCGTCGCCGAGGGCGACGCCCGTAAGATGATCCTGCGCGCCTGTGATGAGCGCAAACCCAACCTTCTGGTCATGGCGCGACACAGTCACAAGCCGGACGGCAATTTCATTACCCGACGCCTGGATGCACTGGTTGAAGAATTCGATCACATGACCTTCGGGTCCGTCTCCGCATTTCTTGCCCGACGCGTGCAATGCCCCCTGCTGATCGTTCCAACCGGAACCGATTGAGCCAGGCACATCACCCCGAGAACAACACTTCGATACTCTCTAGCCCGACCGAGGCCAACCCATGCAAGTCTCCGACGTCTTCCGGTTTAAGAACCGCGAAATCCGGGCGCTCCATCTGACCTGGATCGCTTTTTTCATTACCTTCTACGTCTGGTTCAATATGGCGCCGCTTGCGTCGTCGATCCTAAAATCAGTCGACTGGCTGACCAAAGACGATCTGCGCCTCTTCGCCATAGCCAATGTCGCACTCACCATCCCAGCCCGCATTATCGTCGGCATGGCGCTCGACAAATGGGGTCCCCGGCGGGTTTTTTCAGTCCTAATGGTCTCGATGGCTATTCCAACCTTCGTCTTTGCATTCGGCGACACCCGCGAACAGCTTTTCATCTCTCGCCTCGTAATGTCTTCGGTCGGCGCGTCCTTTGTCGTCGGTATCCACATGACCGCACTCTGGTTCAAGCCGCGTGACATCGGTTTCGCCGAAGGTTTCTACGCAGGCTGGGGCAATTTCGGCTCAGCCGCAGCTGCACTCACGATTCCGACCGTGGCGCTGACAATGTACGGCGGCGATGACGGCTGGCGCTATGCAATCACAACCTCCGGTGCAATCATGGCCCTATACGGTATCTTCTACTGGTTCGCGATCACTGACGGTCCGACAAAAGACACACACAAGAAGCCACGCAAGGCGGCTGCGCTTGAAGTTTCCAGCTACCGCGACCTGGGTCTCCTGATCCTCTTCACAGTACCCATGGTCGGCATTCTCTCGATCCTCGTCTGGCGGATACAGGGCATTGGTTATATCGATCCGCTGACGGCGTCCTTCTGTTATGCGGCCATCGTGGTGGTAGTAATCTATCAGGTCTGGCAGGTCCTTCGTGTCAATCTGCCCACCTTGAAAAAAGGCGTGCCCAAAGACGACCGCTATCCCTTTTCGTCGGTTGCCGCCCTCAACACCACCTACTTCGCGAACTTCGGCGCAGAGCTTGCCGTAGTATCGATGCTGCCTCTCTTCTTCCAGGAGACCTGGGGTCTGACACCGGTCACCGCCGGCATCATCGCCTCGTCCTTCGCCTTTGTGAATCTCTTCGCGCGGCCCATGGGCGGTCTTGTCTCGGACCGCTTCGGCAATCGCCGTTTCGTGATGCTCTCCTATATGTTCGGCATCGGGATAGGCTTTGTTCTGATGGGGCTTCTGGACTCGACCTGGCCGCTCATCATCGCAATCGCGATCACTATTGCCTGCTCGTTCTTCGTACAGGGGGCCGAGGGCGCGACCTTTGGGATCATTCCCTCGATCAAACGGCGCGTAACAGGCCAGATCGCAGGCATGGCGGGTGCCTACGGCAACGTCGGCGCGGTCTTCTACCTCTTCATCTTCATGTACGTCACCCCGTCGCAATTCTTCTTCATCATCGCAACGGGTGCGTTCATCAGCTGGGCTGTCTGTGCCCTCTGGCTGCGAGAGCCTGAAGGCGGCTTCGGCGATGAATACGTGATCTCGTCGGTTGACGAAGCCATCGCAAACGAAGCGCAACTGCGCCGTGAGACCGAGGCGGACCTGGCCGTGATCTTTGCGGGCAGTGAGAAGGTCGCATTGGCTGACAAAGGCTCAGGCCTGACCGTTACCGCCAGATTCAAAGACATCGATGATCTGCGAACGGCGCTGGCGCGCCTTGGCAACGGCGAAGCGAAGTCTGCACCCGCCGAGTGATACGCCGGTGGCCCGGCATGCGGGCCACCAACCTGAACTCTACGCCACATCGGGAGGAACCAACCCATGGCGACCACAGATCAAACCAATAGCCCCCAAGGTCATGTTCTGACCGATTGGCGCCCTGAAGACCCTCAGTTCTGGAGCGACAAAGGTCGCTCCATCGCAACCCGCAACCTCTGGATTTCGATCCCCAACCTTCTGTTGGCGTTCTCGGTCTGGATGGTGTGGTCCGTCGTCGTGGCACGCTTACCGGCAATCGGCTTCAACTACACGACCGGCCAGCTCTTCTGGCTTGCCGCACTGCCCGGCCTCTCCGGCGCAACGCTCAGAATCTTCTACACCTTTATGATTCCAATCTTCGGCGGACGAAAGTGGACGGCACTTTCCACAGCTTCGCTGCTTTTTCCAGCAATCGGTATCGGCTTTGCAGTCCAGAACCCCGAGACGCCATACATCCTATTCGTCACACTGGCACTGATGTGCGGGTTCGGCGGCGGTAACTTCGCCTCCTCCATGGCCAACATTGCCTACTTCTATCCAAAAAAAACCAAAGGGAACGCCCTGGCCCTGAACGCGGGGCTTGGCAATCTTGGCGTCTCGGTGATGCAGTTCGTCGTGCCGATGGTGATCACTGCGAGTGTCTTCGGCGCCATCGGGGGCGAAGCGCAAACACTGGACAACGGCAGTCAGCTCTGGATCCAGAATGCCGGCTTCATCTGGGTGCCATTCCTTGCAGTTTCGGCCATCGCAGCCTGGTTCGGAATGAACGACATTGCGGATGCGAAGGCTTCGCTCGGCGACCAGCTGACGATCCTGAAACGCCGGCACAACTGGATCATGTGCATTCTCTACACCGGCACCTTCGGTTCCTTTATCGGTTATTCAGCAGGCTTTCCCCTTCTGATGAAGACGCAGTTCCCGGACGTGAACGTTCTGTCCTATGCGTTTCTCGGCCCGCTTGTCGGCGCACTCAGCCGCGCAGCGACCGGATGGATATCGGATAAATTCGGCGGCGGCAGAGTAACCTTCTGGTGCTTCCTCGGGATGATTATTGCCGTATGGGGCGTTCTGCAATTCCTGCCACAGAACGGTACGCCAGGCGACTTCTGGGGCTTCTTCGCTTGCTTCATGGCGCTCTTCTTCCTGACCGGCGTGGGCAATGCATCGACTTTCCAGATGATCCCTTCGATCATGAAGCAGGAGATCCCACGTCTGATCCCGAATGCCGATCCAGCGGTGAATCAGAAGACGGTCGAGCGCGAAAGCGCCGCGATCATTGCCTTCACCAGCGCAATCGCTGCGTACGGCGCCTTTTTCATTCCGAAGGCCTACGGAACTTCGATCAGCATGACAGGTGCTCCTCACGGCGCGCTTTGGGCCTTCCTCGGCTTCTACGTCATCTGTGTCGGAATCACCTGGTTCTGTTACAGCCGCAAGGGCGCATCGGTTCCCTGCTGAAACTTTGAATTCCCCTGCATCGGCAAAGACACCGGTGCAGGCCCCCACTCTGAGGAGACAGAGATATGAGCCATCTGCTCGATAGGTTGAACTTCCTCCAGTCCAAGGAACTGGAGCAGTTTTCGAACGGGCACGGTCAGGTGACGCGAGAAGACCGCACTTGGGAAGACACCTATAGAAACCGTTGGCGGCACGACAAAGTCGTCCGCTCGACCCACGGGGTGAACTGCACGGGATCCTGCTCCTGGAAGATCTACGTGAAATCCGGGATCGTGACCTGGGAAACCCAGCAGACCGACTATCCGCGCACCCGTCACGACCTGCCGAACCATGAACCGCGCGGCTGTGCCCGGGGCGCGTCGTACAGCTGGTACCTCTACTCGGCCAACCGTGTAAAGAATCCCCTGGTCCGTGGCAAGCTTCTGAAATTATGGCGCCGGATGCGTGAGACCATGTCCCCGCTTGAAGCCTGGACCGCGATTCAGCAGGACCCGATCCTGCGTGCATCCTATGTCGAAACCCGCGGTAAGGGCGGTTTCGTTCGCGCCAGCTGGAGCGAATCAACCGAGATCATCGCCATTGCCAACGCCTACACGGCCAAGACCCACGGGCCCGACCGGATCTTCGGCTTTTCCCCCATCCCTGCCATGTCGATGGTCAGCTACGCGGCGGGCAGTCGCTTCCTCAGCTTGCTCGGCGGTACCTGCATGAGCTTTTACGACTGGTACTGCGACCTGCCGCCTGCAAGCCCGATGACCTGGGGCGAGCAGACTGACGTTCCGGAATCTGCCGACTGGTACAATGCCGGCTACCTTCTGGTCTGGGGTTCGAACGTGCCGCAGACCCGCACGCCGGATGCGCACTTCTACACCGAGGCACGTTATCGCGGCGCCAAGTCCGCAGTCATCTGCCCGGACTACTCCGAAGCCGCCAAGTTCGGTGATGTTTGGCTGAATGTGAAGCAAGGCACCGATGCGGCCCTCGCCATGGCCTTTGGCCACGTGATCCTGCGGGAATTCCACCTGGACCGGCAGGCCGAGTACTTCGAAGACTATTGCCGCAAATACTCTGACATGCCGATGCTGGTGCAGTTGGAGAAGAAAGACGGGCGGCTCGTGCCGGGTCGGTTCCTGCGCGCCGACAGTCTTGATGACAAACTCGGCGAAGCGAATAACCCGGAATGGAAAACCCTCGCCATCGACGAGGCCACCGGCAATCTGGTCGCACCGAACGGCTCGATTGGCTATCGCTGGGGGGAGCAAGGTGAGTGGAACCTTGAGGAACGCGCTGGCGAGGCAGAAACCCGCCTGCAGATGACGCTGATCGGCGACAGCGACCATGACGAAGTCGCAGCGGTCGATTTCCCCTATTTCGGTGGCGCAGCCACGGCGGAATTCGCCACCGATGCCGATCACCCCGACGTATTGACCCGCAACATCCCCGCCCGCAGTGTTAAGACCGCCCATGGTGAAATGCTGGTCGCCACGGTCTTCGATCTTTTCTGCGCAAATTACGGACTCGACCGTGGTCTTGGCGGAGACTGGGTAACAAACGACTTCATGTCCGATGTTCCCGGCACACCGGCCTGGGCCGAGAAGATCACCGGTGTCGACGCCGAGAAGATCATCCACGTGGCCCGCGAATTCGCGTCGAACGCCGAAAAAACCAATGGCAAATCCATGGTCATCATCGGCGCAGCGATGAACCACTGGTACCATATGGACATGAACTACCGCGGCGTCATCAACATGCTGGTGATGTGCGGCTGTGTGGGTCAGTCGGGCGGAGGCTGGGCGCACTACGTCGGGCAGGAAAAACTCCGTCCGCAGACCGGCTGGGCGCCTCTCGCCTTCGCGCTCGACTGGGGCCGTCCGCCCCGGCACATGAACTCCACCTCGGCCTGGTATGCTCACACTGATCAGTGGCGCTACGAGTCCCTGACGGCAAACGAGATCATCAGCCCTACCGCGCCCGAAGGCGACTGGGACGTCTCGCTGATCGATTACAACATCCGGGCCGAACGGATGGGCTGGCTGCCCTCAGCGCCACAGTTGAAAACCAACCCTCTGGAAGTCGCCAAAGCGGCCAAGGCAGCAGGGAAAGAAATTCCCACTTACGTCGCCGAACAGCTCAAATCGGGTGATCTGGAAATGTCCTGCGAGGATCCGGATGCGCCTGAGAACTGGCCAAGGAACCTCTTTGTCTGGCGCTCCAACTTGCTCGGCTCGTCGGGCAAAGGCCATGAGTACTTCCTCAAACACCTTCTTGGCACCGACCACGGCGTCCTGGGCAACGACCTGGGCGAGGAAGGTCAACAGCTACCGAAGGAAGCTAAGTGGCACAAGGAAGGCCCGCGCGGCAAACTCGATCTTCTGGTCTGCATCGACTTTCGCATGAGCACGACAGCAGTTTACTCCGACATCGTGCTGCCCACGGCGAGCTGGTACGAGAAGAACGATCTCAATACCAGTGACATGCATCCTTTCATCCATCCACTCCAGGCAGCTGTGGACCCGGCCTATGAGTCGAAGTCGGATTGGGAAATCTTCAAGGCCATCGCTAAGAAATTCCAGGAAGTCGCACCGGGCGTCCTGGGACAGGAGACGGATATTGTGGCCCTCCCTATCCTGCATGACACGCCGGGTGAAATTGCCCAGGACCAGGTGCGTGACTGGAAGAAAGGCGAATGCGATCTGATCCCGGGTAAAACGGCCCCGGCCTATGTCGCGGTCGAACGGGACTACACTGCTATCTATGACCGCTTCGTTGCTCTTGGCCCACTCATGGACAAGATCGGCAACGGTGGTAAGGGAATTGCCTGGGATACTAAGAAAGAGGTTCAACACCTGCGCGACCTGAACGGCGAATGGCGGGACGGTCCTGCCAAAGGCTGCGCCAAGATCGTAACCGATATCGACGCATCCGAAGTCATTCTGATGCTGGCGCCGGAGACAAACGGCGAGGTCGCGGTGAAGGCATGGGAAGCTCTGAGCAAGGCTACGGGCCGCGAACATGCTCACCTGGCACTGCCCAAGGAAGACGAGAAGATCCGCTTCCGCGACATCGCGGCTCAACCGCGCAAAATCATCTCCTCCCCGACCTGGTCAGGCCTTGAAAGTGAAAAAGTTTGCTACAACGCGGGCTACACAAACGTCCATGAACTGATTCCCTGGCGGACCCTAACGGGCCGGCAGCAGCTCTATCAGGATCACCTTTGGATGCGTGCCTTCGGTGAAGGCTTTATGTCCTATCGTCCACCGGTCGACCTCAAGACCATCACTAGGGAACTCAACCAGGACGCCCGCGACGGCACCCCGCATCTGGTGCTGAACTTCATCACGCCGCATCAGAAATGGGGCATCCACTCGACCTATACGGACAACCTGTTGATGCTTACGCTGAACCGAGGAGGTCCCGTGGTCTGGATCTCCGAGCGCGATGCCAAAAGCGTCGGGATCGAAGATAACGACTGGGTTGAGGCCTACAACGTGAATGGCGCTCTCACAGCCCGCGCTGTGGTTTCCCAACGCATGAAGGACGGCACCATCTTCATGTATCACGCTCAGGAGAAGATCGTGAACACGCCGGGATCCGAGAAGACCGGCCAGAGAGGTGGCATCCACAACTCGGTGACGCGCACCACACTCAAACCCACCCACATGATCGGCGCCTATGCTCAGCAGAGTTACGGCTTCAATTACTACGGCACCGTGGGATCAAACCGGGATGAGTTCGTCGTTGTCAGAAAAATGGGCAAGGTGGATTGGCTCGATCAACCCGCCAGCCAGAAGGACACCGCGAAATGAGAGTACGAGCACAAGTCGGTATGGTGTTGAACCTCGACAAATGTATCGGGTGTCACACCTGCTCTGTCACCTGCAAAAACGTCTGGACGAGCCGGGACGGCGTCGAATACGCCTGGTTCAACAACGTCGAGACCAAACCCGGCACCGGCTATCCGACTGACTGGGAAAACCAGGCCCGCTGGAACGGTGGCTGGGAGCGAACGAAGTCCGGCAAGCTTCAACCCAAGCAAGGATCGAAGTGGCGGATCCTGGCGAACATCTTCGCCAACCCGGATCTGCCCGAAATCGACGATTACTACGAGCCCTTCGATTTCGACTACGATCACCTTAAGTCGGCGCCTGAGATGAAGGCTTTCCCGACCGCGCGTCCGCGCTCCAAGATAACGGGCGAGCGCATCGAGAAGATTGAGAAAGGCCCGAACTGGGAAGAAATCCTCGGTGGGGAATTCTCCAAACGCAGCCAGGACTATAACTTCGACGGCATACAGAAGGAGATCTACGGGGAGTACGAGAACACCTTCATGATGTATCTCCCCCGCCTCTGCGAACACTGCCTGAATCCAGCCTGTGCCGCGTCCTGTCCGTCAGGTGCGATCTACAAGCGCGAGGAAGACGGTATCGTCCTGATCGATCAGGAGAAGTGCCGTGGTTGGCGGATGTGCGTCAGCGGGTGTCCTTACAAGAAGGTTTACTACAACTGGTCTACCGGTAAGTCCGAAAAATGCACTCTGTGTTATCCCCGGATTGAATCCGGCAATCCGACCGTCTGCTCGGAAACTTGCGTCGGACGCATCCGTTATCTGGGCGTGATGCTTTATGATGCCGACAAGATCGAAGCGGCAGCCAATGCCGAAAAAACGACCGATCTCTATGACGCGCAGCTCGATGTGTTCCTTGACCCCAATGACCATGCGGTCATCGAGGCCGCGCGAGCCGACGGCATTCCCGAGGAGTGGATCAACGCAGCGCAGGAGAGTCCGATCTGGAAGATGGCGATGGAGTGGAAGGTCGCCTTCCCTCTGCACCCCGAATACCGGACGCTGCCCATGGTCTGGTACATCCCACCGCTCAGCCCGATTCAGAACGCCGCCCAGGCCGGGGCAATCGGCATGAATGGCGAAATGCCGGACGTGCGCAGCCTGCGCATCCCGGTGAAATATCTCGCCAACATGCTGACTGCAGGTGACGAGGAACCAGTCGTGCAGGCGCTCGAACGGATGCTGGCGATGCGTTCCTACATGCGCTCAAAGACCGTAGAGGGCGTGATCGACGAAGGTATCGCCGCACGGGTCGGGCTGAACGGTCCGATGATCGAAGACATGTACAAGATCATGGCGATTGCCGACTACGAAGATCGATTCGTGATCCCCACCACACACCGTGAAGAGGTCGAGGACGCCTATAACCTGCGCGGCGGCTGTGGTTTCACCGATTCCAACGGCTGTTCCGGCGGGATCAGCAAGGGCAACCTCTTTGGCGGCAACAAACGCCCGCTTAAAATGCCAACGGAGGCAGTGTAATGGACCGCACGATCAAAGCTCTCTCACTGATACTCAGTTATCCGACACGCGCTTTGCAGGCGGCCATGCCGGAGATCGGGGGCGTTCTCGCCTCCGACACCCGCCTTACCGCGGCAACCCGCCGGGCGCTGCGTCCATTGGTCGAAAGCTTGACCAACCGCGACATCTACGACCTGGAAGAAGAGTTCGTTCTGCTCTTTGACCGCTCGCGCAGCCTTTCGCTCAACCTCTTCGAACATGCTCACGGCGAAAGCCGCGACCGGGGCGGTGCCATGGTCAGTCTGGTTGAGACCTATAGGGCGGGCGGCTTCGAGCCCGCCACGTCCGAACTACCCGACCACCTTCCCGTTCTCCTGGAATTTCTCGCCACGCAACCCTTATCCGAAGTTCAGGAGACTCTGGCGAACACCGCCCATATCTTCGAAGCTCTCAACACCCGACTTGTGCGGCGTGAAAGCCCATATTCCGCCGTATTCGCAGCCCTCCTTCAGCTTTCCGGCGCGCGGGCCGACAGCGAAGCTGTAGCCGAGCTGCTGGAGCAACCCGAGGACGATCCCGGCGACCTCACCGCCCTCGATACTGTTTGGGAGGAGAGTCAGGTCACCTTTGGTCCCGACCCTAACGCCGGCTGCCCACAGGTGCACGAGATGCTTTCGCGCATGGACCCGCCCATCCCCTCAATCCCGGCCCGCCACGCCGCGGCCAAATGACGAAGGACTGAGACATGAGCATCGACTTCTTCATCTTCGGCATCATGCCCTACGTCGCGCTGACCGTACTGGTGGTCGGCTCGATCGCACGTTACGAACGCGACCCCTTCACCTGGAAATCCTCATCGAGTCAGCTCCTGCGGCGCAAGCAACTGATGCTGGGCTCAGTGTTGTTCCATGTCGGTATCATTATTGTTTTCTTCGGCCACCTGGTCGGCCTCTTCACACCCATCTGGGTTCTCGACGCCATCGGCATCAGTTACGGGTTCAAGCAGCTCATGGCCATCGTCGTCGGCGGCATCGCCGGGGTCGTGGCCCTGGTCGGCGCGAGCATGCTGCTGCATCGCCGCTTGACCGACCCGCGTATCCGGCAGACCTCGAGCTTTGCGGATATCGGCATTCTGGCTCTGATCTGGCTGCAGTTGCTGGTCGGCCTGGGCACGATCTTCCTATCCATGAGCCATTTGGACGGCGGTGAAATGGTGCGCTTTATGACATGGGCCCAAAGCGTGATGGGCATGCAGCTCAACGCCTGGCTTGAAGTGACCAATGTGCATGCGCTCTTCAAGTTCCACATCTTCCTGGGCTTGCTGATCGTAATTCTATTTCCCTTCACCCGGCTCGTTCACATGCTCTCGGCACCGGTGCGTTTTCTCTGGCGGCCGGGTTACCAGATGGTGCGGTCGCGCCGTCAGGCTTCGCTGCCGGCCCGACAGGACTCTGCTTCAACAGCGAGAGCACCAGCCGCACGGCCATCTGCAGGCAGTGTCGTCAAACCAGCGGAGTAAAGACTATGAGCACATCGCTTTTCCCTGACCTCGTGGTAAACGGCCAAATTGTTCCACAAGCCGAACTGGACGCAGAAACCCAGAACCACGTCGCTCCAAAGGACAAACCCTTCGTTGCGCGTCGCAAGGCCGCAAATGCACTTGCCGTACGAGCTCTTCTGCTGCAGGAGGCCCGGCGGCGCGGTCTGCAGGCCGAACCCAGCGAAGTTGCACCAAGGCGCTTTGAAACCGAGGAGGAGGCCCTGATCCGGGGCCTCCTCGAACAGGCCATTCAGACAAGCTCGCCGGCAGCCCCGGAGATTCATGCCGAGTGGGTGCGCGACCCGTCGCGTTTTCGCAGTCCACCGCTCTGGGAGGTGTCCCATATCCTCTGTGCATGCGATCCACGAGATGAAACAGCCAGGGAAACCGCGCGCTCCCGGGCTTCATCCTTGACCGAAAAGGCTCTGAAAAACCCCCGGAACTTTGCGGAACTGGCAAGCACAACAAGCGACTGTGGTTCCAAAACCAACGGCGGTGCTCTGGGTCAACTCGGTCCTGGCGATAGCGTGCCGGAGTTTGAAGCGGTCCTCCATAAGCTGTCTGAAGGAGAGATCACGCACGAACCTGTGCTCAGCAGGCACGGCTGGCACGTCGTTCGTATGGATGCCGTCGCTCTTGGTCAAACGCTTCCCTTCGAGGCTGTCAAGGACCAGATCGCCGTTGCCCTGGAGAGAGCAGCCTGGGATCACGCGGCCAGGGCGTTTATTGCAAAACTTATCGATGCCGCAGAAATATCCGGCGCAAGCCTGCAATCTGTCGAGCATTGAAAGACGCGACATGAACAGCAAGACCACATCCCATCAACGTGGAGACTGCCTGTCACCGACCGACCTGATCCAGTAGTGCTGTTTCGATGCAGGTGACTGATAGTTTTCGAGAGACTGTCCAACAACATCGCAAAAAAAAGCGCCGGCAAATGCCGACGCTTGTAATTTTTGCAGAAATTTTAAGAAGGGTCAGTATCGATCAACGCTTTGTTCGATATTTTCCTTTCGGTGATTGTGTTGCTTTTCGTACTCGATCTCCTTGTTCTCGTTCTTGATCTGTACGATGTGCCACACAATCCATAGAGCAACCGCGATAAGGACCAGCACTCCCTCCGAACCCTGGAAGGGGTAGACCGCTCCGACATCCTTGAGATCGACGGCCCAGTTTTCGTAACCAGTGGTAGACATGGTTTTCTCCTTCTATCCGTTGTTCAGGCCATCGATTTTTCGGCGGACTGAACATCCGCAACGGCGTTTCTGTAGGCCTCATCCGTGCTGAAATCCAGACCAAGAAGCTCGACCTCTTGCGGCACGCGCAGCATGTTGCAGGCAGCCATAATCTTCGAAACGATCCACGCCGGCACAAACCCCAAAACAAAGAACATGATCACCGCACCGGCAAACTGTCCCCAGGGGCTGATCGTTGCATAACCTTCGTAAGGTGAAGCAGGCGCGCCCCAAAGTACGAAACCGCAGATCACGAGACCAATGAAACCGGCGTAACCATGGACCGCCACTGCGCCGACAGCATCGTCGATCTTGAACTTGCGCTCGACAATGAAGTGCAGCTTGTAGGCACACCAGGTCCCGGCACCACCAATGAACATTGCCTGGATCGGATGATAGAGATCGTTGCCTGCAGAGGCGGTGATAATCCCGGCCAGGCCACCCGAGTAAGTCCAGAAAGCATCGCCCTTGGACACCACGTAAGCCATGAGCAGGCCGCCGGACAAAGACATCAGGAAGTTGAAGGTAATTGCACTGAGGGTAGTTGGTGCCAGATAGATATTGGTCGCCGTCCAGGTTTCACCGATAATCTGACCGTCAATGCCCGAAGGCGCGATGATCGGCACATTGCAGGCCGCATAGAAACCCCAGAATCCGGTATAGATCATGAAGAGGCCGATGGTCACCATCCAGACATTATGCGGTGGGATATCCCGCGGCGTTCCATCAGAGGCAAACTTACCGAGCCGTGGCCCAAGGACCACCAGAACACCAAGTGCATAACCACCTGCGACCGCGTGAATGACGCCCGACGCGTAAGCATCATGGTAGCCCAGAATCTGAACCATCCAGCCGCCATAGTGCCAGCCCCAGGATGCATCGATGATCCAGAAGACTGATCCGATCAACACAGCATGGATCCAGAAGGCCCCGGACCGGATCCGCTCGATCACAGCGCCGGATACAATGGATGCCGCTGTCCAGGAAAACAGCAGGAATGCAGCCCAGAAGACACCGGTGATCCGATCCCCCAGGTTCGTACTCATGGTATCGGCCCATGGCAAGTTGGCCGCACCGGCCTCCAACTCCAGTCCCCCATTGATGAAAGGCCCGTTGGGGAAGGCCCAGTAGATCCACCAGCCGAAGAAGAAGAAGGTGATGGTGACCAGCGGTATCAGCATCGTGTTCTTCATCAGGGTGTGCAGATGATTTCGCCGACGGCTGGCGCCGACTTCGTACATACAAAATCCGACGTGGATCAGAAACATAAAGACAACGGTCACCCAGTAATAAAACTCGGTGAACACCGTCGTAAGCGCATTGAGATTACCGTCCATGAATCTCCCCCTATTATGAATTGCTTGAGATCCAAAACATCAAACGTCACCCCAGCGAACACCTGCCCTCAGATCTGGAAAGTGCTCATGGGAGAACCGAACTATCGATCCTTTGCGTTGGGACCTCTTGAACCTGCTGGCGTCATCAAGCGCTATCGGAGAGCGATTTTTCGCGCAGTGTTAGGATCACTTAGCAGGCGATTCTGGTTAGTCGACGTGCTCCCCTTTTTATCCGGCCAGCGATCCGGGTGACGGACAAATGCTGGATTAACCGCTGGCGACGATCGGGCTTATCCCGAGAAGGGATCGTCGTCCGCTGTAGATTTCACATCACCCACGCAAACATGGTTGCTTAGTTTTCAGGGTGTTAACGGAGAAATTCGCAAAATCTCCACTTCAACAGCGTCCCAGCCACTTCAAAACTCAAAAGGATTCGAGTACCAAATATAAACCGATTAAATCCAAATCGATACCATTAAGTGATGGATATCGCCTCTTATGGTGCTAAATTGGTGAATATCGGTTCAGCTCTTATAAGCACCCGAGGCAGGCAACCCACGCAATCCACGGTCGCGAGCTACAAAAATTGGAGAAACGAGGTGGTGACAACGATGGACAGGGTGCAATCCGGCGACAAACTCAAACAGCATTTTCTCGGTTGGCAATGTCGGATCCGTCAGATCGCCATGCGCAAAGACGGCGGCCGCCCGTCCAGCGGCATGCGGCCCAAGTTGTTATTGAACGATGGCCGAGAGCTGGCAGCTGGCATCTCAATTGTAATCGTCCCTGAGGAGCCATCTGAAAGCACAGAGTTTTTCCGTTTTCAGGCTCAAAAAACCCACGACCCGCGGCAGATTTACGAAAAGGGCCTGACCTATCTGCAGGCCACGCACTTTCAAAACGCCAGGTCCTTCAGCGGGCGGCTGACCGCTCTGTTCAACAAAGGTGCGTCTATCCCTGCCGCCTTGCTTGACACAGGCCACTGCATTCTCGAATTCAAGCAGTTCAGCCAGAGCTACAAACTGACTTGCCGGGTAGAAGAGCTGATGAATGACGACCCATCCGCTCAGGCCACCATCTGGCATAACCGCTTGTTCAATCCGTCCTTACCGGCGGAATTACTGGTTCTGGGATTTCTGCCTGACTGGACCAAGAGTTCTGCAAATCCTGCGCCCTGATGTCCTCGACAGGCTAAACAAAGCCGCAGCACAATACTGCAGCCAGCCCCGGTCAGAACTTGCGATAAGCTTCGTTGAGCTGAACCATGGGATGCTTCGGCGACATCTGGAACTTGATCAGGAGCTCGCGCGCCATCATGTCCCTGTCCTGCTGATTGTCCGGCAACGTCACATCGCCGGGAATGCCGACCCAACCGTTGATGTTACGGTCAAAAACCGCAGGGCGGCCTTCCTCGTATCCCATATGGATGTCTTCCAGCCAATTGAGGTCGTCCCAGCCCATGAACTCGATATAGTCTTTCAGGAAGGGCGTGATCCGCTCGTAGTCCGGCAGGAGATTTACATCATAACGGTAGCCGATGTGCTGGCCGATTGTCTTTTCGCGCTCGCTGTCCAGACCGTCACCGGTGATGAACTTGTCAACGTCGTCATTGCTTGCCATGGGTCTTGCTCCCTCGGACCCTTTTCCGGGCCGCTTGTATCGTGAACTTCGGATCAAATATGGTGATAGTCGGCAACGCCGACCGTAAAGTCGGTTCCGGCGAGAGGAACCTGCGCAATGGCCGAAGCCTCCATGGTCAGAGCCGCAAGATCCTCGGGCTCCAGGCTATGGATGTTGGTCTTGCCGCAAGCCCGCGCCATCATCTGCGCTTCGATGGTCAGCGTGTGCAGGAAATTGTATACCCGCTCCGCCGCCGCATCCGGATCCAGGCGCTTGCGCAGTTCCGGATCCTGTGTGGCGACTCCGACCGGGCAACGTCCTGTATGACAGTGATAGCAATACCCGACCTCGACCCCCATCTCATTGGGGAAATCCGCTTCTGGAATATCCTTGTTGCAGTTGAGCGCCATCATTGAGGAGTGACCGATTGCAATGGCATCGGCGCCTAAGGCAATGGCCTTGGCGATGTCGCCACCATTTCGGATTCCCCCGGCGTAGATCAGCGAGATGTCCCCACGCTTGCCCAGATCGTCGATTGCCCGGCGGGCTTGCCGGATTGCCGCCATGCCCGGCACGCCGGTTTCCTCCGTGGCCAAGTGCGGCCCTGCACCGGTGCTGCCTTCCATGCCATCAATGTAGATGCTGTCGGGATCGCACTTCACCGCCATACGCACATCATCATAGACACGTGCCGCGCCGAGTTTCAGCTGGATCGGGATTTCCCAGTTAGTCGCTTCACGGATCTCTTCGATCTTGAGAGCCAGATCATCAGGTCCGAGCCAATCTGGATGCCGCGCGGGTGAGCGCTGATCGATGCCCGCAGGCAGCGAACGCATTTCAGCGACCTGGTCGGTGACTTTCTGTCCCATCAAATGTCCGCCCAAACCGACCTTACAGCCCTGACCGATAAAGAATTCGCAACCATCCGCCAGACGCAGGTGATGCGGATTGAAGCCGTAGCGGGACTGGATGTTCTGGTAAAACCACTTCGAGGAATAACGCCGCTCGTCCGGGATCATGCCGCCCTCGCCGGAACAGGTTGCCGAACCCGCCATGGTCGCGCCACGCGCCAGCGCCATCTTCGCCTCGTAGCTAAGAGCACCGAAGCTCATGCCGGTGATGTAGACCGGGATATCGAGTTCCAGCGGCCGCTTGGCGCGCGGACCGATCACGGTTTTGGTTTCGCACTTTTCGCGGTAACCCTCGATCACAAAGCGGGTCAAGGTGCCCGGCAGAAACGTCAGGTCATCCCAGTGCGGAATTTTCTTGAAGAGTGAAAACCCGCGCATGCGATAGCGGCCGAGCTCGGCCTTGACGTGGATGTCGTTGATGACCTCCGGCGTGAAGATCTGGCTCTGTCCAAGCCGGTACTTTTTCTCTTCCGCAACCCGCGCCGCGCCGCTCTCTTTGGTGTAATTCCCAGTCATATCGTAACCCTTGATCGGTTGTTGGCTTCCGCCGCATCCCTGAACTAAATCTCTTCGGAAGCTCAGCCCTGCAGGCTGATTAGAGGATTAGTTTCTTCTCGGTCGGCTCCAGATTGTCGTAGTTCCAAAGCTGCTTGCCGGCGACGATCTTCGTGAAGTGATCGACTCCCTTTTCGGGTAGCAGCTCATACATCTTGAGCTTGCGCGTCAGCCACTGCTTATCGAGGTCGGTCAGTTCACCCGGGACCGCATCCACACCCAGATCAGCGATTTTCCCACCGATGTAAATTGTACCGTCATACATGGAATCGCCCAGGTTTTTGCCCGCGTTACCACAGACAATCATCCTGCCGCGCTGCATCATGAAACCGGAAAAAGCGCCGGTATCACCGCCGACGATAATGTTGCCACCCTTCATGTCGATGCCCGTGCGCGACCCGACCGAGCCCTTACAAACCAGATCACCGCCGCGTATCGCCGCCCCGAACGTAGAGCCTGCGTTTTTTTCGATGACCAGCGTGCCCGACATCATGTTTTCCGCGCAGGACCAGCCGACCCGTCCACTGATCCGGATATTCGGGCCGTCGCAAAGCCCACAGCCGAAGTAGCCAAGACTGCCCTCGATGATCAGGTTGAGCTTGTTCAGAATCCCCACTGCAATCGAATGCTTCGCGCCGGGATTCTTGAGCACGATGGTCCCGTGTCCGGACGCCATGAGTTCCCGAATGCCTGTATTGACTTCCTTGGGCGTCATGTTCTCGACATCGAGTTCCGCCCGCTTGTTGAAGTCCACCTCAAAGGAATCCGGATAGGCAAAACCACCCTCTTCATCCAAATTAAAAAAGACCTGCTGCGTGCGTCCTGAGAGCTGCTCGGTGTGCATCCCCATTTCATGGGATGCGTCGTCCTGTGTGCCTACCTGTGCCATACCCGCACCTCCTCATCGTAGGGATCCCAAGTGTCTATTTCCTGGGGCATAATGGAACGGATCGCCACTTCCTCGGAGGCCAGGACCACAAGGTTATCCGATTCGAACAGCACCATCGGTTTGGCCGCCATGGTGTCCTTGGCCATACCGAGAGAGTCTTCGGTGGCAACCAGGTAGGTGAAGACACCGTCGATTTCTTCGATTGACCGCTTCATAGACTCTTCGAGCGTTGCACCCTGTTCCAGATTGTTGGCGGTGTAGACGGCCAATAACTCGGAATCGCAGTTTGACACAAAACGTTGTCCCTGCCGCTCCAGCTGACGGCGCATCAGCCAGTAATTGGTGATCTGCCCGTTATGAACCACGGCGATGTCATTGTAGGGATAAGCCCAGTAGGGGTGCGCCGAGCGGATATCGACATCCGACTCCGTCGCCATCCGTGTGTGTCCGATACCGTGTGTTCCCATGAAACCGCCGAGCGCATACTGGTTTGACACGACGGTTGCGTCCCCAAGGTCCTTGATCAGCTCTAAACCGTTCCCGATGGACAGGATCTCTGCACCCTCAACATCTTCAATAAAGTCAGAGAGTTTCTTCAGATCCCCGGCGAACTTGATGCGGTAGCGATAGGCGTACTCCGTTGCGTCTTCCGCCGCCGTCACATCCACACCCAGTGATTTCAGACGGCTGTCCACCTCGGCGCGCCGCTGCTTGATCTCGTCATGGATCTTGAAGCCCGAGGCGAGGTCTTCCTGCTCCGCGACCTTGAACCGCAGCACATATTCGCCATTCGAGGCATCGCCGTAGATTGCGAAGCCGGTTGAATCCGGTCCGCGATGTCTTAGAGCCTGGAGCATCGCAGTCATTTCCTGACCGATGCCCGCGGCGCCATCGCGGTGGATAAGCCCTGCTATTCCACACATTGCCTTTGTTTCTCCTACACTGAAATGTACAAATCGCAAGGGCTGCGCGGTGCGAGGACCACGCTCCCCTGCGCAGGTCTTACGGCAGACAATCGAGATAGGTTTCCAGATCCCAATCGGTCGTCGTGTGCAAAAAGCGCTCCCATTCGTCGCGCTTGTACTCGTCATAAAGGCGATACATTTCGCCGGGCATGGCCGAGCGGATCACCTCGTCATCACCCAACGCCGTGAGCGCATCCCCAAGGGTCATGGGCAGCTTCCTGACTTGCTTACCCTCCTCCATCGCCTGATAGATATTGCGGCTTTCCGGCTCACCCGGATCGATGTCGTTCTTAATGCCGTCGTCCGCAGCTTTGATAATCGCACCGGCCATGAGATAGGGATTCACCATGGAATCCACTGCGCGGTATTCGAAGCGGCCCGGCGCTGAAATCCGCAACCCGGTGGTGCGGTTCTGGTATCCCCAGTCGGCAAAGACCGGCGCCCAGAAGCCCGTATCCCAAAGCCGACGATAGGAATTCACGGTCGAGCAACCGATGGCAGTGAGCGCACCCAGATGTTTGACGATTCCCCCCACAACCTGCAAGCCGACCTTGCCGGGCATCTGCGGATCGTCTGTGTCGGGCATAAAGGTATTCTCGCCGCCCTGGCGGTACATGAAGTTCTCCGCCATCCCCGGTAGCTTGGCAGGATCATTGCCCAGGGATTTGACGCCGTCTTCACCGCCATTCCACAGCGAGATGTTATGGTGACAGCCCGAGGCCGAGACATTCATAAAGGGCTTCGACATGAAGCAGGCGATCAGATTGAACTCGCGCGCGACCTGAGCGCAGATCTGACGATAGGTCGTCAGGCGATCTGCAGTCCGCAAGGCATCGTCAAAGGTAAAGTTTAGCTCAAGCTGGCCGGGCGCATCCTCGTGATCACCCTGGATAATATCCAGTCCCATCTTGCGAGAGTATTCAATCACCTTCATGTAAACAGGGCGAAGACTCTCGAACTGATCGATGTGATAGCAATAGGGATTCGAGAAACCACCGTCCGGCTTGCCGTCCTCCCCCTTCTTCAGCCACATCATCTCAGGCTCGGTGCCGTGGCGCAGATGCAGGCCGCCATGATCCTGTTTAAACTGGTCGTGGATACGCCGTAAGTTGCCGCGGCAATCGGAAGTCAGAAAACTGCCGGCATCTTCCCGCTCTTCACGGTTTCGAAAAAGGGTGCACCAGATCCGCGCGACACGTTTGTCCCACGCCAGCTGCATGAAGGTCTCAGGCTCCGGAATTCCCACCAGCTCCATCGACTCCGGTCCGTACCCCAGGTATTCCCCATGCCGGTTCAGGAAAAGGTTGACCGTCGCACCATAGACCAGCTGAAACCCCTTTTCGGCGACCGTCTCCCAATGATCGGCGGGAATGCCCTTGCCGCAGATCCGGCCTGTTATGGAGACGAATTGCAGGTAGAGATACTCGATACCCAACTCATCGATCTTTTCGCGAACCTGTTTGACGAGGTCACTTCGCCCCGGTTGTTCCACAAAGCCTTCAAGATCCGTTGCCATGGTAACATCACCCCTGTCGCTTATTGGTATGTTTTATGATTCCAATTTATACCAATTTTGGAAAAAATAGAAACCAATTTAACTTTTTTTCACTCTCGGCGGATCAGTTCCTAACTCCAGGGGAAGGGACTGCAGGAAACCGGGTGGAGTTTTCCCTCTGCGTAACGGGAAAACCTGAAGGGCTCGAGCAGCCGACTGCTCTCCCCCAGGATCTCCTGCGCGACCAGTTTTCCAACACCAATCATCTTGTAGCCGTGATTTGAATCGGCGATGACATAGACGTTCTCACGAAACACGTCGAAGACCGGGAAACTGTCAGGTGTAAAGCAGCCCAACCCGCCGGAAGGGTCCGAGTTCTTGTAGTAGCGGATCTGACCTTCAAAGCGCTTCTGGCAGTGTGCCAGCGCGGAGCACCACATGTTGATGAAGTTAGCGCCAACGATAAAATCAGGAGAGTCCGGACCATAAGGATCGATCGCAACCTGATATGGATCCTGATCCACCACATAGGGGGCCGCACCACCCTGGATACCGCCGAAATTGAAGTCCGGCTTGTAATAGATGCCCCACATTTCCTCGGTGATCAGCGAGCCATCGTCATCGGCAAAGAGCGGCGCGTCTGAATCCACATGAAGGACCGGAGGCATGGCACCTTCATTGGTCTTGTGCATGTTGGGATCGACACCAAGCGTTCCCTCCTCAAGGCACCAGTACTTCCACATCGCCACATCATCATGCAGATGACCGTCTCGACCCTTCACGGAAATGCGGCGTGGCAGTTCGAGAAGCTCCCAGAACCGGCTGACCCAGGGGCCTGGAGCAACGACGACATACTCACAGTCAATGCGACCCTTACTGGTCTGAATCGCGCTCACAGCCTTGCTGCCGGATGCGAATTCAAACCCGGTCACTTCGGCCCCGGTCAGGATCCGCACACCTTCGCCCTCAGCCTTCGTCGCAAGACCGTAGATACTGGCTGTATTGTTGGCGTAACCGCCTTTTTTCTCATGCAGGACAGAGGTAATGCCCTTGGCCTGCCAGTCATCGAACAGGCCCTTCATATAGGACAGGCAGTCAGCTTCACCCTCGATGAACTCCGACTCGTAACCGATGGCTTTCTGCTGCTCGTAAATCGACCCGACATCGGCGTGCATGGATTCCGGACTGATCTGCATGTAGCCCACCGGGTGATAGCTGTATGTCTTTGGATCGCTCTCCCAGACTTCTACACACTGGGCCATCAGCTCGCGCATCGCAGGCTGAAAGTAGTTGTTCCGAACAACGCCGCAGGCGATGCCGGACGCACCAGCGGCAATGGCGGTTTTGTCGATGACGAGAATGTCTTTGCCCGAACCACGGCCACTTGTCCGTAGCGCCACCGCCAAATGGTATGCGGTGCTCAGACCGTGAATACCGGCACCGACAACCACATATTTCACACCCTCTGGAGTTGCCATATCACCCAACACCCATAAGTAATACATGACCAGTCTTGCAAGAAACCGTGTGCGCCCCTATTAAAGGCCGCAGAGGAATCGGCGCTGGACCGGTAAGAGTACTCTGCACGACTCCAAACCGATTGCAAACCAATTTTTTCCAATTTCGAACCAATGGTCAGATATCTTGCCGCTCAATAAACCAACAGGCACCGACAACACTTCCGTGCGGACGGCTGAACCTGGATTAACGACCAAAGCGAACTCCACAGCCGGCGACCTGATGCCTGTTACCGGACGCGGTGCCGGCGCAATCACCACACGGCTGCGCCGCGCCATAGAAACCGGCGTCTATGCTCACGGCGAACAGTTGCCGGCAGAACGGCAACTGGCTATCGCTTTGGGCGCGGCCCGCAGCACAGTCCGCAAGGCTCTCAACACGCTGGAAGAAAACGGCGTGGTTATCCGCAAGGTCGGCAGTGGGACCTTTGTGAATTACGCCGAACCGTTGCAGAACAGTGCGGAAGACATCACCGACCTGGTCTCACCCCTGCAGTTGATCGAAGCCCGCTTGTCGGTCGAACCCTACATGACGCGCCTCGCGGCAATTCACGCGACTCACAGGGATCTGAACGCGATGGAGGCCATTCTCCAGCACCTTGAGGCTTCAAACAACGACAAGGACGCCTTTGGGCATTGGGACAGCGAGTTCCACCTGCTTCTGGCGCGTTGCTCTCAGAACCCGTTGCTGGTCAACCTTTATCAGCAGATCAACAATGTGCGAACGCATGCGCAGTGGGCGATGATGAAAGAGGCGATTCTGACGCCTGCCCAAATCGATGCCTATAATACTCAGCACCGCAGCCTCTACGACGCGCTATGCCAGCGAGACGTCAACAAAGCGGTCGAGCATATAAACAGTCACCTGGAAAAAGCCAGACACGACCTGCTCGGCGCCTCCGAAACTTAAACCTGCAGTAGTACGCGACGCCCCTGAGACTTACGAATTATCCGACTGAAGCGGTCTTAGAATATGTGGGCCTGTCCCAGTACCGGACGGGATAACGCTAAAGAGTGCCTGATCTCTCGCAATCTTACGGTCATCGACTTCGAAGCTCGCAAGCCCTCCGCTGAAGTCCATGAAATCCACGAAAGCTCCCTTGTCGAAAAACGCAAGCACCGTCAGCAAACCATCGGCGGCGAGCTTATCTCGGGCCTGCTCCGTCCAATGCCAACCGAAGGGGCAGTCGAGCGATGCCGTCGTCGGGCGATAATTCTGCACGATCTTGACCTCATCCCAGGCAAAGGGAACCACGTCGGCGAGGTTCAGGTGCATAGCATTCTCATCCCCACCCTTCACCACTGCGGCCTCAATGGCCGAGGTCAGGTTGAACATAAGATCAGCCCGCTGCAGGCAGGCGGCGCGCAGGGAATATCCTTGCCAGCCCCCGACCACTACAATGATGACGACCGCGATAATAACACCGGGTTTGGTTGGCAAAGAACGAAGCGCTGCCTGAATGCTCATACCTGACTTACCCGTTCTCTTGCCTTGCGGTGGATTAAAGGGATTCCTTGCGCCCAGGAAATGCCGCAGCCACCCTCGAATCGCGCGAAGCTACTCGGCTGCAGATTTCGGTTTTTCCTGCCTGCCGCCAAGGAAGGAAATCGCGCGGTCATGCTCTAAAGCCGGAATCTTGCTGCGTGCCCGCACCGCAGCCTCGGGATCGATTTCTGCAACGATGATCCCAGGCCCATCGCCACCGTCGGCCAGGACATTACCCCAGGGGTCCACAATCAGGGAGTGACCGAAACACTGGCTGCCCCCCGAGAGCGTGCCATATTGACAAGGCGCAATCACGAAGCAGCCGTGCTCGATAGCCCGCGCACGATTCAACACATGCCAGTGAGCTTCGCCTGTCACCTTGGTAAAGGCTGCGGGCACCGAAAGCAATGTGGCCCCCGCCTTAGCCAGCGTCCGATAGAGCGGCGCAAAGCGCAGGTCATAGCATATTGAGAGCCCCAGGCCGCCCCAGGGCGTTTGTGCGAGTACGGCCTCGGAACCGGGCGCCACCGTCGCAGACTCCTGATAGACCTCTCCATCTCCAAGGTTAACGTCGAACATATGAATTTTATCGTAGCGCGCCGCCACAGCACCCGACGCATCCAACAGATAGGAGCGGTTAAAAATCCGGCCGTCATCGGATTTTACACCCAGAGACCCCAGGAGAACCCAAACTCCCAACTTGCGCGCTTCCTCACTGAATGCCGGAAGAACCGGATGATCCTGCTCGGGAAATGCCGCAGGGTGCAGCAGGCCGTCAATGCCCTCCAAACCTGAAAAATATTCGGGCAGACAGATCAGCGACGCACCCTGAGAGGCCGCCTCTCGTGTGAGTTTGAGCGTTTCAGCCGTGTTGTGTGCGACGTCTGCCGTGGCGCAGTTTTGGACACAGGCCGCTTTGAAGGTTTCAGACATAATCTCAGTCTAGAAGATACTTGGCGCTTAATGAAAGCCCTATTGAAAATAGACTCTGCCTGTAGAGGAACAGTTGCACCCAGACTTTCAGCACGCAGTTGCGTTGTAACGAATCCGAGCCGCACTGATCTCTCGCAACCAGCGTTCCACTTCCGCGCTTTGATGAGAGGGAACGATGCCGTCGCGGCTCAAGAGGTAATATCCCGACTCGGTCCGCACACGCGCATCCGGAACCGGGCGCACAAGGTCGCCGGCCTCGAGCAAACGGTCAACGAGATGTCCCCAACCGAGTGCCAGTCCCAGACCGTCGACAGCCGCCTGCACCGACAGGGGATAGGTGTTAAATACTGTAACCCGCTGCGCAGGCTCACCGGTGATGGCGTTATGCGCCAACCAGGCGCGCCAGTTCATCCATTCTGTATGACTGCTGGCGACCTCGATCAAGGCAAGGGATCTCAGGTTCTCCAATTGCCCTGCCTCTGGATTCTGCTGGAGAAAAGCAGGTGAACAGACCGGAAAAATGGTTTCGCCGAAAAGCTTGTGCGCTGTAAACCCGGACCACAGACCATCACCACGCAAAATTGCCAGATCCACTGATTCCGCCAGGCATTCTTCATCGCTGTCCGAGGCGACAAGGTTGATGCGGACGTGCGGCTTTGTGGCATGAAATTGCTGCAACCTTGGCATCAGCCAGAGTGCAGCGACTGAATTTGTAGCGGCTAAAGTGACCAGCCCGCCCTGCTGTTCAGAAAGCAAATCCTGGGACGCCTCGCGCAGTAGCTGCAAAGCCGGCCGGATACTGTCGAGGAGCGATTGTCCTCGCGGCGTCAGGGTTATGGAGCGATGCCCCCTCGTGAAGAGCTGCACACCATAATGATGCTCCAGCAGCCGGACCTTGCGGCTGATTGCCGTCTCGCTGATGTTGAGAAGTCTGGACGCCGCAACAAAGCTCTGATCCTTCGCGGCAGCCTCGAATGCCAGGAGATAATCCAGCGGCGGCAATACATTTTTTTTGGGGGCTGTTGGGTGAATTTCCGCCATGTTCAGATACGGTATCTTTGCGTCATATCCTGAATAGCTCCTGACTCATGAATTGATAGAACCACAGATTTGTTTTTTTGCCACTAATTTCTTTGGGCAAAGGCCATCAAATATCTTGGCTGCGAAAAGCGGTTTCTTTGCCACTATTGCGACAGACCGGGCGCCAGATCCGGGGATTTAACAGATTCCAACCCACGGGGAGTTGTCATGAAACTGAGGAATGTTCTTTCTGCGACCCTGCTAAGCACCTTGGCCACGACTGGGGCCTTTGCTGAGGACAGCAGCGATCCGATCATTATCCCGATCCATAACTGGTCATCCCAGATCGTGATGAGCCACGTGGTCGGCCAGATTTTTGAAAGCATGGGCAACAACGTTGAGTTCGTGACCACGGACTCCCAGGCTGTCTATGAATCAGTGCGTTTGGGCGATGTGACCTTGGAGCTTGAGGTTTGGGAAGGCGCCTTTGGGGCGTCGTTCAGAGCCGCACTGGAAAAGGGTGGCCTGCATGACGCTGGTTCTCACAGTGCCGTCACGCGCGAAGACTGGTGGTACCCGATGTGGACCAAAGAGGCCTGCCCCGGACTGCCCGACTGGGAGGCATTGAACGCCTGTGCCAAACTCTTCGCCACACCGGAAACCGGCGACACCGGCCGCTTCCTAGGCGGCCCGGTGGACTGGTTAAAGCATGATCAGGAGCGGGTTGACGCGCTCGGCATGAATTTCACCGTCGTGAATGCTGGGTCAGCAGCAGCGCTCTGGGCTGAAATCGGCGCGGCAGAGAAAAATAAAACGCCGATCGTTGTCTTCAACTGGACGCCTAACTTCGCCGAAGCTGTTTGGCCCGGTGAATTTGTGGAGTTCCCCACCTGGGTCGAGGGCTGCGACAAAGACCCCAGCGTAGGCCCGAACCCGGATGCTGCTTATGACTGTGGCAACCCGGCCACCGGCTATCTGAAGATCGCCGCCTGGGACGGAATGAAGGAAAACTGGCCGGCCGCGTATAAGACCCTCACCCAGGTTTCCTTCACCAATCCGCAGATTGCCGAAATGGCCAAACTGGTCGACGTCGATGAAATGGAGCCCGAAGACGCCGCCGCAGAATGGCTAAAGGCAAATAAAGACACCTGGAGCGGTTGGACCAAGTAAGTCAATCTCTTCAGACTCAAATCTCTCGCCGGGCGTGAGTTCCGGCGAGAGAAATAAGGGAATCTACACATCGAATGAACGATAGCAGCCCGGTCATCTCCTGCAGAAACGTCTGGAAACTATTCGGAAACGATCCGGAGAAATATCTAGACTCATTGCGCCAGGGCCACTCGTTCGACGACATCCGCAATGACGGCTATATCGCTGCTGTAAGGGATGTCTCGCTGGACATCTCTGCGGGTGAAATGCTTGTTATCATGGGACTCTCGGGATCGGGAAAGTCCACGCTTGTCCGCTGCCTGTCGCGACTGATCGATATCACAGGCGGCCAGGTGCAGATCGAAGACGAAGACATCATGGCAATGTCGGAACGCGAACTCATCGACTTGCGGCGCAGGAAAATGGGCATGGTCTTTCAGAGTTTTGGTCTGCTCCCACACCGAACCGTTCTAGAAAATGTCGCGTTCCCTTTGGAGATGCGCGGACAGGACAAACACGACCGCCGCGACCGCGCTCTCGAGGTGATCAAACTGGTCGGTCTGGAAGGACGCGAGGACTACTTCCCCCGCGAACTCTCTGGCGGTCAGCAGCAACGTGTCGGCATTGCCAGGAGTCTCGCGATCGAACCTGACATATGGTTCCTGGACGAGCCCTTCTCAGCACTTGATCCGCTGATCCGCCGCGAGATGCAGGACGAGTTTCTACGGTTACAGGAGATGCTGGGCAAGACCATCGTGTTTATCACACATGACTTCGACGAGGCCCTGCGTCTCGCGGACCGAATTGCCATCATGAAGGACGGCGCGATCGAGCAGTGCGACACACCCGATCAGATTGTTCTGAAACCAGCAACGCCTTATGTCGCGAAGTTTACCGAAGACATTGAAAAGTCGCGGGTGGTCCACGCCAAGGTTCTCTCCAGACCGATCAACGGAACCGTGTTATCCGGCTTGCCGGTATCCGGAGATTTCACGATCCAGCAGCTGGCGCGCCAACTGGTGAACGACAGCCGTGACTTCCTGCCGGTCTCGGACAAGTCCGGTAACGTTGTCGGCGCCATGAACCGGCAAGAAGCCCTGGACGTTCTTCTCGGTACCGACTGATGGCCCTTGCCGATACACATATGGCCGGTACAAAAGCCGCACTGTCTCAAAAGCAGATCGCACAGATATTGTTGGGTTTGGCCATCGTACTGGCTGTGGCCAAACCCATACTTCCAGACATGCTCATCAGAGTGCCGGAATGGGCCATTCTTCCATATGATCTTTGGTTCCAATGGCTGTTCGATTTCATTAAGGACGACCTGGGCCTGATCCATGTGACCCGCGGCATCGCATCGGGTCTGGAATGGCTCCTCGATATCACCGCCAATCTGCTTTACGGCAAACGCCGCTGGCCGGAATTAGGCCCAATCCCCTGGGGTGCGGTCGCCGCTGTCGCCGCCGTCATCGGCTACTGGCTCGGGGGCTGGCGTATGGCAGTACTGGCGGGCGGCACCTTTGTGTGGGTGGCTCTAATCGGCCAGTGGAAACTGGCGATGCAAACGCTTTCCGTGATCGCCGTCGCCGCTCCGGTTGCGGTACTTATCGGTCTGATTCTGGGTATCGCCGCTTGGAAATGGCCACGCTTCGAACGCGGTTTGGCTCCGTTCTTGTCCGTCCTGCAAACCCTGCCTTTTTTCACCTATCTTCTACCTGCAGTCATTTTCTTCAAGGTCGGTCCGACTGCAGGTTGTGTCGCCACTATCATCTACGCCATTCCGCCCATGGTTCTGATGACCTCCTTAGGTCTGAAAAAAGTGTCGAACGAGGTGGTAGAGGCGGGCCATATGTGTGGATCGACACGCTGGCAGATGTTGCGCCATGTCTATCTGCCGGCTGCACGAACCGAGATCCTGGTCGGTGTCAATCAGGTTATCATGCTGTGTCTGGCGATGGTTGTCCTGACGGCATTCATCGGAATGCCCGGCCTGGGCGCCAAGCTGCTGTCGCTGATGAATTCGCTAAAGCTGGGACGCAGCTTCGAGATCGGCATCACCATCGTATTGATCGCCGTAACGCTGGACCGCCTGTCAAAGGCGTGGGTTGTCAAACAACCCGAACATTTCGCGCGCGGCACGTCCTGGGTGGCACGCCACAAACTCCTGTTGCTCGGACTTGGCACGTTCATAGGCTTTCTCATCCTGGCGCAGTTTATCCAAGTGCTGAGCCACATCACCCGCACACAGGATCTTTCGATCGGCAAGGATATCGATAATGTCATCCGTGCGATCCTTGCAAATGACGTCGTCACCGCTGTCACCGGCTGGCTGCGTTGGTTCCTCATCACCTGGGTCTTGATCCCTCTGCGCAACGCGTTGCTATGGCTGCCGACCAGCTCTGTGCTGCTGGGTATCGCGGCGCTGGGCTATTGCGTTGGCGGCCGGACTTCCGCGCTGATTGCGGCAGGCTTCTTCGGCATCATTGCATTGACCGGATGGTGGGACCGCTCGATCATCACGCTTTACGCAGTGATGTCGGCGGTAATCCTTGCGACAATCATTGGGATACCACTGGGGATTGCCGCGGCCCGCAATAAGAAGTGGTCCGAGCCGACGCTTCTGGCCTGCGATACGATGCAGACCTTCCCCAGCTTCATTTACCTGATCCCCGCCATCATGCTCTTCAGCGTCAATGATGTCGCCGTCGTCTTTGCTATTCTGGTCTTCGCCACCGTTCCTTTGACACGCTACACCATCGAAGGCATGCGCGCCGTTCCGGAGGAACTGACCGAAGCCGCCGACATGTCGGGTGCAACACGTCATCAGAAACTGATGAACGTGCAACTGCCTCTGGCGCTTCCAACCATGGCGGTCGGTTTCAATCAGGCCATCATGTTTGCGTTTTTCATGGTCATTATCGCCGCCTTTATCGGCACCCAGGATCTGGGTCAGGAACTGCAAAAAACGCTTGCCGGCAACGACTTGGGTAAAAACTTTGTACTGGGTATGTGCGTTGCCCTGATGGCGTTGGCCTTCAACCACATCATCATGCGCTGGTCGAACGACCGCCGTAAGGCTTTAGGAGTCGCTTGAGATGAATATGCCTTCCATCTTCCCTGAACCTTACGCACGCGCCGGTGTGGTGACCCCTGGCCTGCCGATTCTGCCGCATGGGGTCGAGCGTTATCCGGTGCCCGGCGGTGGCAGTCGCGCCGTCCAGATTTTTCGCGGCGACGAGATCACCCTCCAGGATCGCGAAGGCTTGCAGCCAGTCGAGCTTGTATTCTTCTCACCGGACGGGCGCTCTGATGCCGCCATGATCGGCGCCAAAGGCGGGCGAGACCCGCTTGGGCTGAAAGCAGCGCTCTCCTCCGATGCGTCCGGCGTAAGGGTGCTAAAAACCCTGAAGAAAGCCGGCTTCGACATCGACAAGGCAGACGGCACGCTCCTGTTTGAGGAGGCCTCACGCGCAGGCGAACTTGCCAGTTTCGTAGCTTCCTCCGACGGTCTCTTGATTGCCTGTGCACCAGGGGGCGCGATGCTGCCGCATCAGCAATGGGCACCGACTGATGTTGTGCTCTACCTGCGCCGCGCAACGCCGGGCAACCTTCAGACAGCCCTGTCGCCACCGGCCCCGCTCGCGGATCCGCTTATCGATATCAATATCCAGCCGGGACAGGCTCGCCCGTACCAGGTCAAGGCAGGGCAATACATTCAAGTTCTGGATGTGCAGGGCCGTGAATGTACTGACTTTCAGGCATTCTCCTTGAGGGCACTTGACCAGGGAATTGAGCAGACTATCGACCCGACAACCACACGTTCCTTGATGGGATCGCTTTATCCCCAGCCGGGCCTCTATTCGAAGTACTTTTCGATGGCGCAGGAACCTCTGCTTGAGCTCGTACAGGATACCGTCGGGCGGCATGACACTTTTGGTCTGGCCTGTACTGCCCGCTACTACGAAGACCTGGGATACCCCGGGCACGTCAATTGTTCAGACAACATCAACAAAGAATTGGCGGAATTCGGAGTCCGTCCGCGCGCCGGGTGGCCTGCAATCAATTTCTTCTTCAACACTTTGCTGGATGACACCAATGCCATCAGCATGGACGAACCCTATTCGCGACCGGGCGATTTCGTTTTGCTGCGCGCACTGACCGATTTGCTGTGTGTCTCGACAGGCTGTCCTTGCGATGTCGATCCAGCGAACGGTTGGAACCCGACCGACATTCAGGTGCGCGTCTACGGAAAGAATGAAGACTTCAAGCGCTCGATCGGGTGGCGCAAAACGCCGGAGGCGGATTTGGAAGAAACGAAGACGACCGGATTTCACGAGTGCTTTGCCCGCCACACACGGGATTTCGTTGAATATGCTGGTTACTGGCTTCCCAACACCATGACGAAGCACGGTGCCATTTCAGAGTACTGGGCCGCGCGGGAAAAAGCCGTAATCATGGATCTCTCCCCTTTGCGGAAATACGAGGTCACCGGCCCAGATGCGGAAGCGCTGATGCAGGTCTGCGTGACCCGGAATATCAAAAAGCTCCCGGTTGGAGGCATCGTCTACACGGCCATGTGTTACGAACACGGGGGAATGATTGATGACGGCACCGTCTTTCGTCTCGGAGAGATGAATTTCCGTTGGATCGGCGGCAATGATCAGTCCGGCCTGTGGCTGCGCAAACAGGCAAGCGAACGCGGACTGAATGCCTGGGTCCGCAGTTCGACTGACCACCACTGCAATGTGGCGATCCAAGGGCCGTTGTCGCGGGAAATCCTGAAACAGGTGATCTGGACAACGCCTCAACAGGCAACGATCGAGGAACTGCCGTGGTTCAAGCTGATCACCGGCCGCGTCGGTGGCTTCCACGGTCCCGCGGTTGTGGTGAGCCGCACCGGTTATTCCGGCGAACTGGGATACGAGGTTTTTTGCCACCCGAAGGATGCCACCGAGGTGTTCGATGCAATCTGGGCTGCAGGTGAGCCACTGGGCATGCTCCCGGCGGGCCTGGCCGCACTAGATATGCTTCGGGTCGAGGCCGGGCTGATCTTTGCAGGCTCGGAATTCGATGACCAGACCGACCCGATCGAGGCCGGAATTGGCTTCACCGTGCCGTTAAAGAGCAAGGAAGATGATTTCATCGGACGCTCCGCACTGGAAAGACGCAAGGCCCATCCTCAGAAGAAACTTGTAGGACTTGAACTGACAGGTGGTGTGGTGCCAACCCCGGGAGACTGCATTCACAACGGCAAACCTCAGGTTGGCATCGTAACTTCTGCCGTCAAATCGCCAGTTCTCGGAAAGACGATCGCATTGGCACGAGTCGATGTCTCCTGCGCTGAACCCGGTACCGCACTGGAGATAGGGCGTCTTGATGGTGATCAAAAACGGCTGCTGGCGACCGTCGTTCCCTTCCCTCATTTCGACCCGACGAAGGAACGTGTGAAAGGACACTACTAGCCGCTAATACAACTGCGGGCTCAGGTTTGGCGTTTTTTATGACTTTTTATGTTCAGTCTTCCCTCCAGGCCTTATCCATACTCTCCTTGATCGGCTTTATGAGGTAATTCATCGGTGTCCGCTCTCCGGTGATAATCAACACGTCAGCAGGCATACCGGGCTGCAGAGTCTTCTCGTCCAGTCGTGCGACCTCTTCATCCGAGACCGCAATACGTGCCACGAAGAAAGGCGCTTTGGTGTCCGGGTCGATCAGGCTGTCCGCCGAAACGTAGATCACATCGCCCTGAAGCTTGGGCGTCGTTCTCTGCGAGAACGCCGTGAACTGCACATCGGCGGGAAGACCGATTTGAATGTTGTCGATATCGACAGGCAGGACCTTAGCCTCGACAATCAACAGGTCGTTCTCGGGAACAATCTCCAGCAGGGTTTCCCCGGGCTGCAAAACACCCCCCACCGTGTGCACCGCCAGACCGACAACAAACCCCTTGGCCGTCGCGGTGATCTGCGTCTGTTCCAGTGAGTAGTTGGTCGCGTTCAGGCGTTCTTCCAGATCGAAAAGCTCGCTTTCTTTCTGCTGAAGCTCCGTCACGACTTCTTCACTGAAGTTCTTCTGAACCTGCACGATCTCCAGCTGCGCCTCTCCAATCAGGCGTCTGGACTGGGCAATAGCGGCAAGATGCTCGCCCCGCTTGCCCCCGAGATTGGCGGCTTCGCGCTCAAGCGATAGAATTCTGGTGCGGGTCGTGTAGCCCTTTTTGTAGAGTTCGCGCAGCCCCGAAAGCTCCTCATCAATCAACTTGATCTGTTCGTCCTTGGCGCGCACCTGCGCGTTGAGACCCTGGATCTCTTCTTCGAGCTGTCCAATCCGTTCGGTAACGATTGCGATTTGGCCTTCCAGAGCATCCCGGCGAACGCTGAAGAGTTTTTCCTGCGCAGCCATGATCTCCCTGACACCCGAAAGTTCTGTGCGCTCAGCCATAACTTGCGGGTAGACAATGTCCGGTAGACTGTCGCGCTCCGCCCGCAGACGGGCGACAATTGCCCAGGAGGTATCATAGTTGCTTTGCATGATGGAATGGGACGCCGCCGCGCGCGTGCGGTCCAGTGTCACAAGGATATCGCCCACATCGACACGGTCACCGTTCTTGACGGCAAGCTCGGTGACGACACCACCTTCCAGCGTCTGAACCTTTTTTCGGTTTGAAAAGACCTTGACTGTTCCCTGTGCAACAACCGCACTGGACAGGTTGGCAAAGGCCGACCAGGCGCCAAAACCGCCCAGCGCGCCAAACACGACGATAAACCCGGCGAAAATCGTGGGCCAGGGGTTAGTTGGTGCAGTCGCATCCGCGTTATTTTGATTTGCCAGGGTCATCGTTATCCCTGCACTCCCACCGCAACCGCGGGGCCCGTTTTCTGGCCGTTGTTCGTGACGGACCTGGTCACCTTCGGCAGAACTTCTTCCTTCGATCCATAGTGTTCGATCATGCCGTCTTTCAACACCAGCAGCTTTTCGACCACGGAGAGAACCGAAGGCCGGTGAGCAATAACGATTGAAGTTGCTCCACGTTCCTTCAGGCCTATCAATGCGCGGCGAAGGGCCTCTTCTCCCTCCGCGTCCAGGTTGGAGTTTGGCTCATCAAGAACCACAAGACTTGGTTCACCATACAGGGCGCGCGCCAAACCGATCCGCTGCCGCTGGCCACCGGAGAGCACCCGACCGCCCGGGCCGATATTGGTGTCGTAGCCTTTTTCGAGCTGCAGGATCAATTCGTGGACACCTGCCTTTTGGGCGGCTTCGATCACAGCTTGGGGCTCACCATCGTCAAAACGGGAGATGTTCTCAGAAACAGAACCCTCGAAGAGTTCAACATCCTGCGGCAGATACCCCAAATGCGGCCCCAGCTCCAGATGGTTCCATTTGGCAATGTCCGCGCCGTCCAGCCGCACCTGCCCGCTGGTTGGTTTCCAAACTCCGACCAGAAGGCGTGAGAGTGTGGATTTACCAGCCGCGCTGGGTCCGATAATTCCCACGCATTCACCGGGTGCGACAGAGAAAGACAGTCCCTTGATCACAGGCGTTGTTCCGCCGGGCGCCGGTGCAACAACGCGCTCAACCGATATGGAACCGGCGGGTTTAGGTAACGAAGACTGCATTTCGGCTGCTTCAGCCTTGTCGAAAAATTCGCCGAGACGACGGTGCGCCGCACGGGCCAGTACAAAGTTCCGCCAGGAGTTGATCGCACCCTGAACCGGTGCGAGGGCACGCCCCATGATAATCGAGCTCGCGATCATGACGCCCGCGCTGATCTCCAGGTTCAACACCAGGATCGCGCCGGCACCCAACATCGCAACCTGCAAGAGCGGGCGGATAAATTTCGCACAGGCCGTCAGCAATCCGGAACGATCGCTCGCGCGTGCCTGTGAGGCCTGCCCGCTTGCGTAACGCTGGTACCAGCGGCGTTGCAGGCCCTGAAGCATGCCAAGGGCTTCGATGACTTCCCGGTTGCGGATTGCGTTGTCGGCGAAACTCATGGCCGCACCGCTGTTTTGCGAGGCCTTGACCAACAGATTACGCGTGAAAATCTCACTGGCAACCGCGAGTCCAAAAAGCAGAACGGCGCCAGTGAGTGAAATCAGACCCAGAACGGGATGCAATGCGAAGATCAAAATCAGAAAGATCGGCGCCCAGGGGGCATCGAAAAAGGTAATGAGACCGGGTCCCGTCAAAAAGCTGCGCACGGTCTCCATATCCTTGAGTGGCTGGGTCGTACCGCTTTGTCCTTCGACAGGTGCTTTAAAGATACCGCTAAAGAGGGATTCCGTCAGGCGTTGCTCAAGCCCACCGTTCAGGCGCACCAGGATGCGGCTGCGCAGAAATTCCAGAATCGCGCTCACCAGAATAAGGCCGACCGCTGCAATCGAGAGATAAACCAATGTCGGAACACTACTGGATGTCAAGACGCGGTCGTAGATCTGCAACATGTAGAGCGGACCCACGAGCATCAGAAGATTGATAAAGAGGCTGAAAAAACCTGCGGACAGAAAAATCGACCGCGATTCGGAAAGTGCCGTCTTTAACACCGTGCCATCGGAAGAGCCCACTATAGCCTGCTTTATTCTTGAATTTGAAAAGACAGAGGGAGGCGGACTGCTCCGCCTCCCTCCAATTCATACTGCGATTTGATTACGCTCAGATGACAATGTCGCCCTCGGAAAGATCATCTTTCCTGATGTCTTCCAGAACCAGCGTATCGCCGGACGCCTCATCAAGGGTGATGATCAGCATATCATCTGTCTCGACAGCGTTATCAATCGCCGTTTCGACCATGGCAGCATCGAAACCATTAAGCGTGATGCTGTCGATACCCGGCTCGAAGTCACGGATAACATCCCGACCGTCGCCGGCATTGAAGACGAAGAGGTCTTCGTCTGCGCCGCCAAGCAGCAGGTCGTTTCCAAGCCCGCCCTCAAGGATATCGGCCCCTTCGCCGCCCTGGAGGATATCGTTGCCTTCACCGCCGATGAGCTCATCTTCACCGTCGCCACCTTTGAGGATGTCGTTACCTTCGCCACCCTCAAGCTCGTCATCACCTTCACCACCGTACAGGCGATCATTGTCGCCCTGGCCATTGAGCCGGTCGTCGCCCTCACCGCCTTTCAGACGATCATCACCGTCACCACCTTTGATGAGGTCATTGCCGTCGTGGCCACGCAGCTGGTCGTCACCCCACAAGCCGAAAAGAGCATCCGGCGAGGTCGTACCATCCGTCACCATATCAAAATCGGAGTCGATCTCACTCTCGATACTGTTACCCGCTTCGCCTTCCTCTCCATCCTCACTGTCTGTATCCGTTCCGTCATTGATGCCGTCAAGCACCGTATCTTCGCGGACAGACAGGTTCTGGATCCGGGTATCGTCTTCCGGTGCCGTTTCTGCATCGTCGAACGCTGTATCGGAGAAGTTATCCAGAAGATACTCGGCGAGAGCATCCTGCTCCGTGCCGGCTGCCGCGAAGTTGGCATCGCCTTCTGCAAGTCCGGCATCAGCCAGATCGATCCGGTCTGCAAAGGTTGGATCTGCGGTGACGAATTCAGGGAAAGGATAACCGTCGCCGCCATCGGCCAGGAAGCTCAGAGTAACCACTCTGACATTCCGGCCAGCATCGGCAACCTCACCGTTCTCGACCAGAATTTCTGTCGGATTTCCGTCTTCATCGCTCAGGGCTGCCGAGACGATACGCTCGCCTGCCGGCTGACTGGGATCGAAGCTGAAGGAAATACCGCCGAACTGACCGAACTGTCCAGGCGTTACTCCATCGCCTGTGGCCGCAACCGCATGCTCAAGAACCGCAAGCAGCTGTTCCGACGTAAGGGTCAATGCCGTTAGAGCATTGTTGAAGCGTAGCGAGTTCGCGATGTCGAGTTGCGAAACCTCGCCCGCTTCCTTACCCGCATCCGCATTACCTTGCGGTGGCAGGAAATTACCATCAGAGTCCACTTCACCTATCGGAGCTCGGATACCGCCGCCGTTTTTGATCGACACTTCAACTGTGTCATCAAAGGCCTTAGCTGTGGCCAGATTGGCATCAGCAGTCAGATTGCCGAAGTTCGTCTCTTCGGTTCTGACCTCGGTCCGTCGCCCATCCAGGAAGACGCCACTCTTGCCGAAGATGTTGCCATCCTGATCCTGCACAACCCCGGAAACCACATCGACCAGATCCTTAACCAGATCGCCCTTAGTTCCTTCGGCAAAAGCATCCTGATCGCCGTAAAGCGCTTCGACCTGCTCGTCGGTTGTGGCGAAGACGCCGGAAACATCTTCATCCGTTGCATCGCCATCTTCATCGAGGATCAGCACACCGTCTTCGTCGAAGTCGACCACCAGGCGACCGACGTAGGAGTATTCACCATCGGTCGAGACCACGACAACCGGATCACCGTCTGCGTTGGTGGTGGTGAAGGGGTAATCACCGGCAGGAGTATCGCCGTCATGAAGACCGCGTTCCACATCCTCCTCGTCCGCAAGCAGAGTGTCGGAGCCACCTGCGATGATGACGTCGATCCCTCGCAGAAGCGTTGCCAGTTCCTGCTCCAGGGAAATCTGCTGCAGGTGGCTGACCAGGATGATCTTGTTGATGCCGTCCGCAAGCATCTGATCGATGAGCGGCTGCAGGATTTCAGCAAGTGCCGGCATGTTGTTCTCATTCGGGCCGATCACTTCGGTGCCGCTCGGTGAGGAAATCGATTCCAGCACCTGGGTTGTGGCTCCGATAACACCAATCCTCTCACCACCTTCTTCGATGATGGTGGCCGGTGCGATCTTTGGAATATTGCCGTCTCCCGCTGCAGACTGTTCTGGTCCACTCTTGAAATCGCTGCTGACCCGAATCTCATCGGTGAAGAGATCGCCCAGATCGGCGTCACCTGAGAAATCCAGGTTAGCCGAGAGATACGGGAACTGCGCACCGACCCAGCGATCATCGCCCAGCCCGTCACCCCGGAAATCTTCCTCGATGATACTCTCGAAGGCATCGGAACCCAGATCGAATTCGTGGTTTCCGATAGCAGAGGCATCGAAGCCGATCACATTCATGATCGAGACATCGACCCGTCCGCCACCTTCGCGAAGCCCCGCATACACGTCATTGACGGTCAGGCCGAAGAGTTCGTTATAGACATCGTTGAAAACCCCATCGTCCCGGAAAGACCGGTCGCTGGCCGCATTCAGGAAAGGTCCTGAAAGATAGTTGTCGCCAGCCGAGAGGGTGATGCTGTTCTCGTGCGTATCCTCCAGGAAGTCAGCGATCGCCGCAAAATTAGGCGCTGATTCAATGGCATCGACGCCGCCCTCAAGATCCGACGCATGGAGGATCTGCAGGGTAAAGGCCGGTTCTTTCGGCGGCACGTCGATCTCGTAGAGTACCGTCGTGCCGCTCTCCTCATGAGCGACCGCAAGCATCGGCTTACCATTCGGGCTGTCTTCCGCAGAGATGAAGACCAGACCTTCGGGCGAGATGTCCGTTGCCGTGCCGTCTTCGTTGGCGGTGTTGATGTACTGCACGAACTCAGGATTCTTCGGATCCGAGATTTTATAGACCATCACACCACCGGCCCGCTCGAGGCCGATGAAGGCAAAAGTTTCACCGTCAATCTCGCCGACCGCGATCCCCTCGGGCTCAGGTCCTTTGTTATCGGAGCGATTGTCGAAGCTGTCGGCTTCGCCCTGAGAGTTGAAGAGGTCGGGCCGCTGCTCGGCGATGATCCGTTCGAAATCATCACCCGAGTCAAAGACCAGGTTGCCACGGTCGTCCCAGATTGAGAAGGAGCGGCCACCGAAGACAAAGATCTGGTCGATGTCGCCATCGCCATCGGTATCGCCATCGATGGAAGAAACCTCAAGACGTCCCAGAACCTCATCCTGCTGCAGTTCGGCGGCGTTCGGGAAGGCTTCGGGGTCGAGCACCAGATCTTTCAGGCGCACATCCTCATCCCGGGAGTCGCCTTCATTCGCAGTGACGAAGAAAGTTTTTCCATCGGATTCGTAGGCCGCGATGCCGTCCGGCTGATACATGCCGTAGATCGGATAGTTCTGAAGGTTGATCCCGCCATCTTTGTCGCTGGCATCCAGGCGATTACCGTCACTGAAGTCAATCAGACCAAGGATCACCGGCAGGGTTTCCGCCGTAATGCCGACTTCACCCGTATCAGTGTTGAGATCACCGGTCAGAGAGAAGTCATTGTCGTTGATGACGGCGAGACGGCCGTCCGGCAACAGAGTAAGGCCTTCCGGCTTATCACCGGCGTTGTAGCCGATGGAAGGCAAGTTCAGAACCTTGATCTTGTTGACCGGATCGATTCCCAAATCGATCAGCTCATCTACCGTTAGACTTTCGAGTGTCCGGCCATCCGGAAGGTCCGGTGCATCATCAGCCAGGAGGTTCGTGGCGCTGCTCAGGTCAATCTCGAAGATAGGTTTCTTGGCGTTTTCCTCGATCGAAGAGTCCCGCTCGATCACGAAGATCTTGCCGTCTTCGGCATACACCGCATCGCCGATCTTATCGACATTCTCGGAACCTGTATCGAACACGGGATCTTCAAGAACATAGACGTGCTCGGCCACCGGCTCACCCGTGGCAACGTCAATGCCCAGGATACGGATGATGCTGGAAGCATCACTGGTCGCCCGATCCGGATTGGCCAGAGGGGTCTGGATGAAGGCATAGAGAATGCCACCTTCCTCATCCAGGGCCATGGCTTCGAAACCGCGGTTCGGGCGCCGACTGAGATAGTCTTCCGGCAGGGTCTCCAGGCCGAAGGTATCTGCAGGGACGCCACCGAAGGCCTCTGCCGTCCCTTCGGGGATAAAGCGGTTTAGCAGAACACCGTCGGAATTGAACTTGTAGATCGCCGGGCGATACTCATCGACCATCCAGAAGTTGCCGTCACTATCAACGACAACGCCTTCCAGATCGGCGCCGAAGGGATCGTAGGGAAGTGGATCACCATTGGCATCCACAGGCTTTTCATCGAGGCCTTCGACATTAGGCAGGCCGCTGATCGGCTGTTCCTGGCCGAGCTTGTCGAACCGCCGCAGCATGATCGTGTCGGTGAACTCGGCTTCACCGGTATCAGGATCGACCTCGATCTTGTGAACGCGGGCCTGATAATCCGGCAATGCGAAAGGCCGCTCGTTGCTGCCGTCACCATCGACATCCTGGCTGTCCGGGTTCGGGCCACGATCCGGCACGGTATAGAAGATCAGCTTACCGTCGTCGGTTGTGCCCGCGTAATCCAGACCGGAAAGGCCGCCCAGCTTGATCTCCTGACCGGCTTCGGTCGTGCCCAATATCGGCAGGGAATCCGTGAGATCTATGTTCGTGAGAACCGGCTGACCTTTGGAGTGATCCTTGACGCCAAGCGGGATGATGTCTTTCACCACACCGGCCTCAAGATCAAGTAGCGCCAGCGCATTCGCTTCCTGCAGGGTGACCATGGCGATCTTGCCGTTTGGCGAAACCGCAATGTTCTCAGGCTCAAGAGCCTGCGCGACGGTGGCGCCGTCAGGAATACGGATACCCTTAGCTTTGAACTCTTCTTCCCGCCCGTTGAAGATCGTGAAGTCGAGTTCCTGAACCTTATCGTTCAGACCCACAAAGCCGCCTGAAAGATCGATGATGCTGACAGAACCATCCGGGTCGCTGTCATCGAGTTGCTCACCCTCGTTGGCGACCAGAAGCTTGCTGCCGTCGGGCGTGAAGCTGATGGCATCGGGCAGATTACCGACCTCGACATTGCCCAAGAAGAAGCCATCGTTGGTGAAGAAGAAGACCTGGCCGTCATTCTCAGGTGTATCGGAAGGGGCTGCCACGGCAACCACACCCTGGCTGGCAGCAACAGACGTGATATCGTCGACATCGAGTCCATCAGGCAGATCCAGTGTCAGGATTTTCTTCGGATCTGTCGAGTCTGAGATATCAAGGACATCAACGGAGTCATCGCTGCCGTTGGTGACAAAGAGGCGCTGCGACGCCGGGTCATGGGCCAGGATTTCGGCACCGTCACCCTCAAATCCACCGATCTTCTCAAGTACAATTTCGTTGGTCGGTTGCGGTGCCGGCGGAATGTCGACAACGGGCTCAAGCGTCAAACGGGCGATGATCGGCTCGTGATCACTGGCGGCGCCGTTCACGACATCCGGATTGCTGCTTCCGGGATCACCGAAGTCGCTATTGACATGGACAATGTCGAACTCGGTTTTGTCATTCAGGCTCTCAGTCACCAGAAGATGGTCAAGCACCTGCGAGTTCCCCTCGAAATTGAAGGTGTAACGCCCATCAAGCGGGTCGATCGTGTCAATCTGATCAAAGAGTTCCTGGGTATCGTCGTTCCCGGATTCCATAATGGCCTGAGGTTCGGCGAACTCGAAGTCGTTGTGGTCACCCAGCACGACGATCTTGGCGTCCGCGTCGTCGGCAAGCTTGCCTGATACGAACTCGTTGATCGCCAGGGACTGCGCCTTGCGCTCTTCCAGTCCCGCATCGATGAAGGGCTGAGTGTCGCCGTAAACCGGCGTCGAACCGAACTTCGAGGAAAGATGGTTGTTGATGGTCGTGACTGTGTGACCGTTGAATTCCCACTGAGCCAAGAGGGGAATACGTGAACCGTTGAACGCATCCGGGTTTGACACTCCGGCTTGCGTGAGCGCTTCCAGCGTCAGCGCGGTCAGAGAGTCTTCGACCAGAGTAGCCCGCTCCGGATTGTAGAGATAGGCGTTGCGAATGTTGCCGCCGGGCTGACCGCCCTGCTCGTTCTCCGCTGTCGGCGCGACATCAAGGAATTCGTACTTCGGCCCGCCTGCGGCGACGATGGCGTCGACCAGAGTCTGCAGGGTCACGTCGGCAGAAAAATCACCACCGGTGTTGGTACCGTTGTTGTCCTGGATTTCCTGCAGCGCAAGGATATCGGGATTCTTCAGGTTCGCGACGATCTGCTGTGCCAGGCGATCGAACTGTCCGTTCCCAACATCGTCGCTGCCGTCCGTCGCATCAGGCTCCAGATTAAGGACGTTGTAGCTGGCAATCGTCAGTTGATCATCCGTAGCAACCAGTTCGGTCTCCTCACGCTCAAGATTACCGGGTGCAACGGTGAACTCTTCCGTCGGCTTGAGCTCGAAGTTACCGAAGCTGTAGTCGACCACACCGGTGACATCACCCAGATCGTCACCCACATTCAGGCTTGGCGAGAAATCCGGCAGGATACCGCTGTCGAGCTGGATCTGCATCTTCTCGGGATTGTTGTCCCCTTCGGTCAACTGGATGCCGCCGCGATCATTGATGCCGGTCGCATTGTCGCCCTGATTAGCCACAGCCCAGGCTTCGCCAAAGCGGTTCGTTGCCGAGGTTGCCTGCGCATCCGGGATCGTGACGCGCATGCCTTCCAGGCTTTCGTAGAAATCGATGCCGTCGGTTTCCGGGTCGAAGGAACCGAAGGCATCATCCTCGACCACTTCGGTTGGCGGCAGCCGGCCGCCTTCGCCGAGGACGACCGCGTCCGGCAGATCTAAATTGTCGACTTCAACGGAGACCTCGGCGGCAACGATCTGGGTCACGGTCAGATCGTTCGGGCGATTGTTGCCCTGGAACTCGATCACGGAGCCGGTGACCAGAACACCGTCACCAATGGAAACCTCCGAAGGATTCCCGGCGACAAAGATCGCGTCGGAGGTCGCGATGTCGCCATCGCCGATGAGGTCCTGAATATAGAAACCACTGCTGTCGATGGCGGTGACCACACCGGATGTCTTGACAACTTCACCTTCGACCGAAGAACGGTGGCCGGCCCCCTGAATTTCGAACACCGACATAAATGGCGCGTCAATTTCACCCTGGTCAAGTTCCGTGGTGTTCTCGACACCCGGCGTATTGACCGCCTCGCCGTCGACAAGCGAGCCCGGGAAACCGTCGATTCCGGCAAGGTCGAAATCGTTACGGACCCAGTCTGCTGCGGTGTCAGTATCCGTTCCGTCGGGAATGCGTGACGCCCCTCCCGGTGTGAACTGACCGCCGTCAAAAGCCGCCGTCAGCACGGTGTCAGCAAAGGTCAGATCGCCTGCGCCACCATCGTTGACTGCGACCGAATCGATAATGCCGCTCCAAGGGGCGTTATCAATGACACCGTCGCCCGCTGCGTCAATATCATCGCCGACCGCACCGGTAAAACCCTCGACCAGAAGAAGAGTAGAGGTTCCATTCTGGAACAGGGCATTCACAAATCCTGTTGTGACAAAGCCATCATCGTTGGTTGTTCCAAGCTGCGTCGCACTTACGATGGCACCCGTTGTAGAATTAGAGTCACCCTCGATCTGCAGGATCCAAAAATTCGAAAGATCGGCGAGTGGATCGCCCAGGATTTCCACAAACTCGTTCGTATCACTACCTGTATGATTGAAAACAAATTCATTGATGACCGGCTGCATATTCGAGTCCCCTTAGAGATTAATCGTCGCGAAGTACGCACTGCGCACTTCGTCGCAAACGCCGCTTGCTCCGCCGCAAACAGGGTTAATGAGTCCTTAGCGGAGACATCTCTAGAGCAGCCATGTGACAGAGAGTTTTCGGAAAAATTTTGGTTATGTGACGCAATCGACACCAGAATCCGGGTCACACAGGCTTGACCTTTTGGCGACCTTCGAGAGATAGGGAGAGGCCAATAACCGGTTTCCTGGGCTGGATTTACGCTGGGTTCAATATCTTGAGTGGCGCTAGCGACGTTTGCACTCGCCACTGAGTGACGTCACCGACGCAATTTGCATTATCAACGACCGACAGATTAAACAAACCCGGAGAGCAACGCTCTCTCCACTCAGTTCGCTACAGCACTTCGCAGCCAACCTCTTTATTGCAAATGGATTGCTGCCGAAGAAAAGCGCCGATCCGCATGGGTCACGCGGCACTCAAGGCGAATTGCAGTCTCTATACGGACCTTTTGCGCTGCGCGAAAAATGACAACGAAAAGATCACCGCCAGCGAACCCAACATCCTGGCTTAGACCAACTTCGACAAATTCTTTCAACGCAAGAACATCGGTAGAACATCTTACCGATGTTCTAAGCTTTTTTCAGGAGTATTCTGGAAATCACAGGATCCCGCGGTTTCCCGCGCTGCTCTTACAGGATGCGAAACAGGCGAACTTCAGGTTCGCTCGGCTTGCTAACGCATCAATTTTTATTGAAAGAAGGGTGGTAGCGGAGGAGGGACTTGAACCCCCGACACGCGGATTATGATTCCGCTGCTCTAACCAGCTGAGCTACTCCGCCACAGGCATTGAAGAATGCTGTTCGAGGCAGGCGTATAGGTGGTCAGACGCCCTTCTGTCAAGGGTCTTTGGACAGATTTGTGGCCAATCCGATGAGCCGCCTGAGCATCCCCGGTTTTGGCAGGGTCGCAACTGAAGATCTGCTGGTCCTGCGATTCCGCCTGAATCCCGCGAGATGACGCGCAACCCCGGCTTTTGCCAAAATCGCGACAGGGTGCCAATCGGAACCTCCCAGGCCAAGTGGCATCACTTTTTATTGCCTGCGCTTCGCCCGGGTTTTCGGCAAGCAGCACATCTGGGCCATTGGTTTATCAGGGATCGCGTGCTAGCAATCGGGCGTCTCTAAGAACAGGAAACCCTACCATGACCAGTAAGCCCTCAGCCGGCACGGCAAAATTCGATGATCTGGTGCGCGAGATGCAGGATTTCGGTGCAGAACACCTCATTGCAATCGGGCTGAAAGACGACGGAAACGGTGGTTACGATGTTCGGGGTTTCGGCACGGTGCAGGACAAAGACTTCACCTGCGAGGTGCTCCGGCAGATGCTCGCCAGCATGGAAAAGAGCTGAAGCCAGACAGCAAAAACCCTATCTGCCCCATTTGGGGAAACGGGTTACGGCCATGAGTGCTTAACGCAGTTTTTACACGATCTGCTCGGTCAAAGACCGATCCACCTCAACACTCGCAAAACAACTTGCGGATGGTGCTCTAAAGCTGAGCGCCGTTCGCTGTCGTTAACCTATATTGGCTACTGCCATCACGAAGGCCAGCCAGATCACCACACTTATAAGCAGGATAAATGCCGTCGAGCGTAGCGCCGGCCACTTGCCGTTTTCGCGCGATCCCGCAAAGCTGCGGAGATCTTGATGGTCCATTTTATCCATCCTCTATTCCCTCAACAGGATTCGCTGAATGACTTTCGTTGCGAATCTCTTATTAAGATGAGCGTAACACGACTTTAACCAAACTTTAAATATCTCGTTTGAAAAAAAATCAACCGCCCGAAAGTCCGAAAAATTCGGCGAATCAAAGCATTTAGACTTTAGGTGTGCGTTTCAAAGACGCTATTTATGCTGGAATTACAAAATGATACTCGCCCATTGCGTCGCAACATAGAACGATACGAAAGAAAGCAATGCATTCGCGCGCCACTCTATTTTTTCCAACCCATGAGACCACAGACCGAAACGATGAATCCTGAGCATCGCTGTGATCAGGCCACTCCGAATCCAGGCGCGCGCAGGTTGTTTGTTTTTGCCGTATCGGCCCGAATGCTAGCCAAGGCTGCATCACGCTAACCAAGTGTTGTATTTTTATATTTTTCGCACAACTTTAAGCTGAATCACAAGAAACCCGGATTCGGACCGATTCTCTTTTAACGAGGTACAGTGCACCTGCCCCAAGACGCTGTCGCAAGCCGAGCATGCCTGACCAGGAATAGCTTTTAGATGTGATTTCCAGCGAGAAGGCTGCACAATACTCTAAGAATCCCACAAAGATGGTTTGATGTGAAAAAAGGCGAGATGCAGAAACAAGAGCATGAAGCAGGAGGCAATTGCATGCCGGACAGGCAGGAAGAGCCTGAGAGCGGGGGAGATGGAGTAACAGCGTCATCCCAGCACACCGCGGCCGACGGCATTCATCCCTTGCGGCACGAAGTCATGGCGGAAACCAACGCCCGGCCGGCCCTTCCGGCTGCGCCCCCCTGCCTTTGCGAACACCTGGTCTTCCTTTCCGGCGAGCTCGACGCACAAAAAGACTGGGAGAATGTCCGCAGCGTTGCACAACAGCTCGGTAAAACGCTGGGCAACGACGCCGAGCAGCAGTTGGTCCTCGAGGACGACGATGTCATCTTCAAGTGGGAGCGCCATACGGAGTTCTGTTCCTACACGGTCCTGCACAAGAACCCGCCAGAGGATCTGGAGAGGATATTCAGAACTGATATCCCATCGGATGGAGAAAACATCACCGCGCAAAAACAAGACATGCAAGCGACCACCAGGTTAACCGACGCTCTATCAATTAGAGCCAAGGGAGAGCCAGTCGTGGCTCTTCGCTTATACATCGACACGCCTCAGGCCCCTCGCTGGTCGGACAGCGGTGAACGGGAACTGCTGTCTGGCAATCGGATCATTGCCGTCACGGCGAACGGCGGGAAAACGAAGATCATGACCGATTTCAATTTTCACTCGGACGGGTTTTCGCACTTTCTTGTTTCGGATAACTCCGACAACCCAAATCGCCTGGGACGACTGGCTCAGCGCCTGATCGACATCGAAACCTACCGTACGCTGGCGCTGATCACCTGGCCCCTGGCAAAATCGGCGGGCCGGGATATCGGTCAGATCGACAGTGAACTGCGCAAACTCATTCAGGAGATCGGCGGTGCCGGCCCGCAGGACCAGGCGCGGCTCCTGTCCGAACTGACCGCACTTGCTGCCCGCGCCGAAACAGTCGGAGCAGAAACCAACTTTCGCTTTAGCGCTGCCAAAGCCTACTACTCCATCGTCACATCGCGGCTGGGGGAACTGCGCGAGGAAAGGATTGAAGGCAATCAGCGCCTCTCAAGTTTTATCGAGCGGCGGCTTGGGCCGGCAATCCGCAGCTTTCAGGCCATTCTCGACCGGCAGAACTCAACGTCGGAACGAATCGCCCGCGCGTCCTCGCTGTTGCGGACGAAGGTCGACGTCGAACTGGAGCGTCAGAACCAGGACCTTCTGGCCTCAATGGATCGAAGATCGCAACTGCAACTGAGACTACAGCAAACCGTCGAAGGCCTATCGGTCGCGGCAATCAGCTACTACTGCATCGGCATTCTCTCCTGGCTGCTGAAAGGCATTCCCAAAACCTTCCTGCCGGTCGACCCTGCAGTGATCACAACTGTCGCCGCTCCCCTGATCATTCTCTCCATCTGGCTCATGGTCCGGCGCATCCGAAAATCCGCCCACGATGGTGAGAAACATTCCTGACCACCGCGGGGCCGAACCTGTGGACAAGGCTCACTTCAGCTCAACCAAGTTCCGCGAGGGTTCGTACGGTGGTGCAAAACGGACACGGCTTGATCGTCGAGGCAACATTTGTTACCGATAACATGAAGGCATTTTGGATCGATTTGCGTTGACGCAAGAGCAACGATCAATTTAAGGCAACGAAAGCCGACACAGAAACGGAACGTGCGATGGCCGATGACGTGACAGAGCAGGACAGCAGCTCCCGACCACAGCGCTCGATCATGTCGCGCCCAACTATGGCGGACGTTGCCCGTCTCTCCGGCGTCTCCGCAATGACCGTGTCGCGTGCCCTGAAAGACGGTGCTTCCGTGTCAGCTAAAACCCGCGAACGCATACTCGACGTTATCGAGGAGATTGGCTACGTTCCGGATTTAACCGCTGGCGGCCTCTCTTCCAAACGATCAGGTTTCGTCACCTCCCTGATTCCGACCATCAACAACTCGAACTTTTCAGACACCGCCTGCGGCCTGACCGATGCGTTTTCCAAACACGGTCTTCAGTTGCTGCTGGGTTACACCGACTATTCTGCCGCCCGTGAGGAAGAACTGGTGGCCGCCATGCTACGCCGGCGTCCCGAGGGCATGATCCTGACCGGCGGCTTTCATACGCCACGGGCTCGGCATCTGCTCGACTCCGCAGCGATCCCGATCATTGAAACCTGGGACCTGCCAGACAACCCGATTGATCAGGTGGTCGGCTTCTCGAACGCCGAAGCAACCGGCGCCATGGTGCACGATCTCTACAAGCGCGGTTATCGCAATATCGGCTTTATCGGGGGTTCCAGCAATCGCGACACCCGTGGCGCCGACCGGCGCGCGGGCTACGAAATCGCCATGGCTGAGCTAAACCTGGGCGAAGGCCACGTCATTACCTTCGGCACACCACCAATCTCCATGGAGCAAGGCGGGCAGGCAATCGTACAGATGATCGGACAATGGCCGGAGGTCGACGCGGTAATCTGCGTGTCCGACCTCTCGGCTTTCGGTGTCATAATGGAGTGCCACAGGCGCGGCTGGGATGTCCCGGGCCGGATCGCTGTCGCAGGCTTTGGCGATTTCGAGGTCTCGCGTTGCTGCTGGCCATCCATCACAACCGTCAGCGTCAACAGCTATGACATTGGTAAACAAGCCGGTGAGCTTCTCCTCGCAACGCTCGACAGTCTCCGCTCCGGCGCAGAGGTCAAACCCGCCACACAAAAAGTCGGCTTTAAGGTCGTCTCCAGAGAAAGCACCTAACTGCCGCACGCCGGTGACCTAGAAAGGAAAAACATGTCCTGGGAGAATATTGAGATCCTCGATCCAGGGATGACGGATCTGTTGCTGCCGGACTCGCGCCTGGAACGGCACTGCACCGGCGCGATCTGGAGCGAAGGGCCGGTCTACTTCTCTGAAGGCGACTATATTCTCTGGAGCGACATCCCCAACAACCGCATGCTCAAGTGGTCTCAGATGGAGGGCATGAGCGTCTTCCGCGAACCTTCGAACTTCACCAACGGCCACACCCGTGACCGCGAGGGGCGGCTGATCAGCTGCGAGCATGGCGGAAGGAGGATCAGCCGCACAGAAACTGACGGCAGCGTGGTCTGCGTCGTCGACAGCTACCAGGGCAAGAAACTCAACTCACCCAACGATGTCGTCGTCAAGTCGGACGGGACAATCTGGTTCACGGACCCGCCTTACGGCATTATGAGCAACGATGAGGGATATCAGGCGGAGAGTGAAATCGGTGCAAACTACGTCTACCGCTTCGATCCTGCCCTCGAGGAGTTGAGTGTCGTCGCCGATGACTTCGACAAACCCAACGGCCTCGCCTTCTCGCCTGACGAAAGCCTGCTCTACATTTCCGATACCGGAGCTTCGCACGATCCGGCCGGCGCCCATCACATCAGGGTCTTCGACGTGCTCGAGGGCAAATCCCTCGCCAACGGACGGGTCTTCGCAGTGGTCGATCCGGGACTGGCCGACGGCTTTCGCCTCGATGTGCATGGCAACCTCTACACCAGCTCGGAAGATTCCATTCAGGTCTACGCGGCATCGGGCCAGCGTATCGGCAAGATTCTGGTGCCGGAAAAAATTGCCAACTGCACCTTCGGAGGGCCGGAGAAGAATCGGCTCTTCATCGTGGCCTCCTCTTCGCTTTACTCGATCCTGCTAAACACCCGTGGAGTTCAACAGCCATGAGCGAAAACATCGAAGCCTTCGTCGTTTCGTCCCGGAGGCTGACCCATCGCGGCGCACTCCAGATGCTTTCTGCAGCAGTCGACCATGCGACCCAGCTCCAGGTTCCACAATGCATCGCAATTGTGGATCGCAGCGGAGAAGTGGTCGCGTCACTGCGCATGGATGGCGCAAAATTCCTCAGCCTACGCAGCGCGACCGCCAAAGCCAGAACGGCAGCCTCAACCAACGCGGAGACCGGCAAGCTCGACATGACAATCGGTCTAGCGCTGGGTCTCGCTACAGATGGCGGCATGACGCCCCTGCCCGGTGGTCTGCCAATCCGTTTCGAGGGAGAACCCATCGGTGGCATCGGTGTTGGCTCAGGCAGCGGCGATCAGGACCGGGCTGTCGCAAAAGCAGGGCTTGAAGCCGTCGGTGCGGATCTGGATTTATAAAATCCGGGCTTTGGTCGGGTGTCGGATCGACACCGCCCCACACTTCTGCCCGAGCCCACCTCGCATACTGTCGTGGGTGGCTGGACAGAGGGTTTGGACGAGTGTCGCCTCAATACAACTCTGTTAGTCGAACGAGAGCTGCACCTTCATCGCCTTCGAGCGATCACCGGCCAGGTCAAAAGCCTGTTGCGCGTTGTCGATGGAAATCACATCGGTCAGCAAAGGCGTGGCGTCAATCAGACCGCGTGACAGGAAATCGACCGCCCAGGCGAACTCTTCGTGAAAGCGGAAGGTGCCGCGAATGTCGATTTCCTTGGAGACGATGAGACCCAGCGGCAGGCTGACGTCGCCACCGACCCCGAGCTGCACCAGAACACCGCGGGGCTTCAGCGCGCCGAGCCCCGCAACGATTGCCCGGTCGTTGCCACTGGCCTCAATCTGAATATCGAAGGTGCCTTTGTTGGCTGCATAGGCTTCCAGGCGTTCCGGGTTTTTGGCGACGTTAATCACCTCATCCGCCCCGACCTGCTTTGCCGCCACCAGCGGCTCATCCATTACGTCAGTCGCGACAACATCCTTAGCCCCAGCCCGGCGCACAGCGGCCACCGCCAGCGCCCCAATAGGTCCGGTGCCGGTCACCAGGACTTTCTTACCAATCACCGATCCCGCGCGTTTCACGGCATGCAGGCAGACCGACAGTGGCTCGGCGAAGGCTGCGGTGGTCAGGTCCACATTTGCCGGTACCGGGAAGCACTGCTCCTGCTTTGCGACCAGCATCTCCCGGAACGCACCCTGGACGTGAGGGAACCGCATGGCACTGCCGTAGAAACGCATATCATGGCAGTGGTTAGGCTTGCCATCCAGGCAGTAGCCGCATTCACCGCAGGGCACGCTGGGGTTCACGGCAATCTTGTCGCCGACCGCGACGCTGGTGACCTCCGCACCAATTGCGTCCACCGTACCGGAAATCTCATGCCCGAGGATCATCGGCTCGCGAATACGCACGGCACCGAAACCGCCGTGCTGGTAGTAGTGCAGATCCGACCCGCAGATTCCGCCAACACCGATGCGGACCTTCACATCGGTCGCGCCGATCTCGCCGGTGGTGACATCATCGACCCGAAGATCGTTCGGCGCATGTATGGTGACTGCACGCATGACAGCTATCCCTTTCAGATTTACGCCAGATCAAACGACCGGCGTCAAAAGCTCCGCGCCATCGAAGTGCGCAATGAGGTTGTCGAGCACCAGCTTGCCCATAGCCTTGCGGGTTTCCACCGTACCGCTCGCGTGATGCGGCTGAACCACCACGTTATCGAAATCAAGCAGCCGCCGGTCCATATCGGGCTCCGAAGCAAAAACGTCCAGGCCGGCACCGCCGATGCGCTTCTGGGCCAGCGCGTCGATCAACGCTTCTTCATCGACTGTCGAGCCTCTGGAGATGTTAACAAGAACGCCTTGCGGGCCCAAGGCTTCCAGGACGGAGCCATCAACAATATTCCGTGTACCTTCCCCGCCCGCACTGGAGATCACCAGGAAGTCCGACGCTGCAGCCAGCGCTTGCGGTGTTTCCACATAGGTCGCATCGACACCCTCGCGTGGCGTGCGATTGTGGTAGGCAATCGACATATCGAAGCCCCGCATCCGCTTCGCCAGTGCAGCGCCGATCCGGCCCATCCCCAGAATACCGAGACGCTTGCCGGTGACCCGGCTGGTCAGGCCCATGTTGCCCTCTTCCAGCCACGCGCCCGAACGAACATGCGCGTCCCCCTGGGGAATGCGACGGGCGGCGGCCAGGATCAGCGCGACCCCCATGTCAGCAACATCGTCGGTCAGCACATCAGGCGTATTCGCCACCCGGATGGAACTGGCGCGCGCATGTTCCAGATCGATCCCATCGACCCCGACCCCGAAACAGGAAATCATTTCCAGCTTCGGCAGGCGTTTCATGAGAGACGCATCCGCGCCCAGATCGCCGCGGGTTGCAACCGCCCGAACATTTTCGGCCTGCTGCATCACCAGCGCATCCGGATCAGCCGCTTCCCAATAGCGATGGAGGGTGAAGCGTTCTTCCAGCGCGTCCATATCCCACTGAGGATAGGCGCCCATAACAAGGACATGCGGCTTCGACATGTAAAACTCCTGCACACACGACACCAGGTCGCTTCTGGCGATTTCGCCCGACCTGAATCCATTCAAATAAGTTATCGATAACATTGTAGGGCAAAACCCGGCTTTGACAAGGCTGCTCGGCGCGCCGCCCACATCTTCCCTGTCACTGATATTTGATGCCCGGTAGCTTGACAGCACAGAGTTGTTATCGATAACATATTATCTGTTTTCAGCTTACTCCCTGCCTGTTATGACGAGTTTCGGCGGCTCGGAAGGTCAGCGCCGGAAAAGCGGAAAACAAACGCAAGCACAACGAAACCGCCGCCTTTGAGTTCCGAGTCATCGGCTTGTTTAACACTCAGTCACTTGGAGCCTCCATGAGCGCAGCCCTGTTTGACCTCACCGACCGCATCGCGCTGATCACCGGCTCAAGCCAGGGCATCGGCTATACTCTGGCCAAGGGCCTCGCTGCCGCCGGCGCGACGGTCGTCCTGAACGCCCGTAATCAGGAAAAGCTCGAGGCGGCAGCCGAGCGCCTGCGCGCCGAGGGTGCGAACGTCCACACCGCTTCATTCGATGTCACGGATCAGAAGGCGGTGACAGACGGGATCGCAAAGATTGAAACATCGGTCGGCGCCATCGACATTCTGGTGAACAACGCGGGCATCCAGCGTCGCATGCCGCTTGAGGACTTTCCCGCCGAGACCTGGGAAGAACTCATGCGCACCAACCTGGATAGCGTATTCTTTGTCGGTCAGGCCGTCGCGCGGTGCATGATCCCACGCGAACATGGCAAGATCATCAATATCTGCTCGGTTCAGAGTGAACTGGGCCGTCCCTCCATCGCCCCCTACACAGCCTCCAAGGGCGCTGTGAAGATGCTGACCAAAGGCATGGCGATTGACTGGGGCAAGCATAACATCCAGGTCAACGGCCTGGGTCCGGGGTACTTCAAGACCGAGCTGACCGAAGCGCTGGTCAAGGACGAAGCCTTCACCGCCTGGCTGGTCGGCAGAACACCGTCAGGCCGCTGGGGCAATGTCGAAGAGCTCATCGGCGCCGCGGTCTTCCTCGCTTCTCCTGCTTCCAGTTTCGTGAATGGTCATGTGCTCTATGTTGACGGCGGTGTCACAGCAACCCTCTGATAGCAGCCTACCGCTCGGCATCGTCATTATGGGCGTGTCGGGCTGTGGGAAGACGACCATCGCCCGGTCGCTGGCGCGCAGCCTGCGCGTTAAGTTTCTGGATGCCGATAAGTTCCATCCCCCCGCGAACATCGAAAAGATGAGCAGCGGCAAGGCGCTTAACGACGCGGATCGGGAGCCCTGGCTGGACGACGTCGGCGCGCGGATCGCAAAGGTGGCGCAAGAACAGGGCGTCGCCGTCCTCGCCTGCTCCGCCCTGCGCCGCACCTACCGGGAGCGTTTAAAACGCGCCTCGGATATGGAACTGCTGTTTGTCCTGCTTGACGGTTCAAAGGATGTCCTGCAGCGCCGGGTTGGACGCCGCACCAGTCACTTCATGCCGGCGACCCTGCTCGATAGTCAACTGGCAACCTTGGAACGGCCGGACCGGGATGAACGCGCCTTCGCGGTGAACATTTCCCAACCGGTGAAAAAGATGATCGACGAGATACTGCAGTCACCGGACTTGAAGAGCTGGGGAGCCAACCCGACAGCTGCAGAACCCGAAGCATAATGAGACTCCGAGGATAGAGAATAGACGAACCGGCAAGGCATTCGAATGACCGAAGCCGGACAAGAAAAAGCCGCAAACAACGGCGTAAATCAGGGAGAAGAAGAATGGTGGCTCGCCAGCCGCTCCTGCGTTTTGAAGCCATTAGCAAACGCTTCGGGGGAACGCTTGCTCTCGACAGCGTTTCGCTGGACGTAGACGCGGGCGAGATCGTCGCGCTGCTCGGCGAAAACGGCGCGGGCAAATCCACCCTGATCAAAACGCTGGCCGGCATTCACATGGCCGACGGCGGTCGTATTCTTGTCCGCGGTGAGACATACCAGCACCGTCCCTCACAATTTGGCGAACGCCAGACCGTTGCCTTCATTCACCAGGATCTCGGCCTGATCGAATGGATGACGGTGGCTGAAAACATCTCTCTCGCCCAAGGTTTTCCGAAAGGCGTCGGCCTCATCAAATGGTCCGAAACCGAAAAGCTGGCCGAACGGGCAATTCAGGCCATGGGCTGTGACATCGATCCGACCCGCAGGGTGCAGGAACTCTCCCGGATCGAAAAATCTCTGGTGGCGATCGCCAGGGCTCTGGCCGTGGACGCGGATCTCCTGGTATTGGACGAACCCACAGCCAGCCTTCCGGCGGACGAGGTCGAGCGCCTGTTCACGGCCCTGCGTCCTCTGCGCGAACGCGGTGTCGGAATCATCTACGTCTCTCATCGTCTCGACGAAATCTTCCAGATCGCAGACCGGGTTGCGGTTCTGCGTGACGGTCGGCTGGTCGGTGAACGGCCCATCGCCGAAACCAGCCCCCGCGATCTGGTCGAGCTGATTGTCGGACGTCCCAGCGACGAGATGTTTCACAAGGCAAATACACTGCCCAGCAGACTGGTGCTGGAAGTTCGCGACTTCGCGACCGAGTCCGCTGGACCTGTGGATTTCGATGTTTACGACGGAGAGGTTCTCGGCCTTGTGGGTCTGCGCGGTGCCGGTCAGGAATCGGTTGGGCGCGCACTCTTCGGCTGCGAGGCTCATGCAGGCCGCGTGCGTCTGGATGGCGTGGCACCTGATCTTTCCTCGCCGCGCAGCGCGCTCAACAGCGCCATTGGCCTGGTTGCGCGTGACCGGACGGAGGAGTCTGTGGCGCCCTCACTCTCGGTTCGGGAAAACACTTTCCTCAATCCGGCATCTGTCGGGCGTGGCCTGCTGTCCTTTACCTCGGCCAGGACCGAGGCTCAAAAAGCACAGGAAATCGGTGAAACTGTCGGCCTGCGCCCAAATGACCCGGAGCTTCCCGTCGAAGCGCTCTCCGGCGGCAACCAACAAAAGGTGGTCGTTGGACGCTGGCTCGCAACGGGCCGGAAGCTTTTGATCGCGGAGGATCCCACGGCAGGTGTCGATGTCGGCGCCAAGGCAGAGATCTACCGGCTTATGAACCAGGCGCTCGCAGGCGGCACTGCCCTGGTCATCATCTCCACCGACTTCGAGGAAGTCGCCAACATTTGCCATCGGGCCATCGTCTTCAGCCGCGGCAAGGTCGTGGAAAGTCTCAAGGGTGAAGACCTGACTATCGCAGCCCTGATTCATGCGGCCTCGGCAGCGGAAGCACCAAGTGAGACCACTGCGGAAGTCCCCTCGAACCCTGCGTCTTCTAACGACACCGACGCTGCGTCAGCCAGTATCTGAACGGATCAAATCACTATGCAATCGATCGAATCAAACGCTCTGGAGCCCACCCGGCACGAACTCAAGTCCGCCACGCCGGGCGAAAAACTGATCCGCTTTCTGCCGGTATACGGTCTCGTCCTTTTGACAGTTTTTCTGATTGTGCTGTTTTCGATCCTGCTGCCCGACACCTTCCCGACCCTGCTGAACGTTCGGTCCATCCTGAGCGATAAATCGATCATCGCGATGCTGTCCCTGGCCGCCATGATCCCCATGGTCACGGGTAAGATCGATCTAACGGTCGGATACGGCATAGTTCTCTGGCACATCCTCGCAATCAGTTTGCAGACCTGGGGCGGACTGCCTTGGCCGCTCGCGGTCCTGATCGTCCTGCTGCTGGGAGCCTTTGTCGGCTTCTGCAACGGCATGCTGGTCGAAGTCGCGAAGATAGACAGCTTCATCGCGACCCTGGGCACAGGCACAGTCCTCTATGCCCTCGCCCTGTGGCATACCGGCGGACGACAGGTGGTAGGCATTCTTCCCGACGGCTTTTACGCCCTGAACGGGACCATGGTCTTTGGCCTGCCGATCACCGGATTTTACGTTCTGGCGATAGCCCTCGCGCTTTGGCTGATCTTCGAGTACCTGCCGATAGGCCGTTACATGTACGCCATCGGCGCCAATCCGAAAGCCGCCTCCCTGAACGGTATTCCCGTACAGCGCTATACCATGGCCGCCTTCATATCTTCCGGCACTCTGACTGCCCTGGCCGGCGTCATCCTGGCCTCCAAGTTACGCATCGGTCAGGCCAGCGTCGGGTTGGAGTTTCTGTTGCCCGCACTGGTCGGCGCCTTTCTCGGCTCGACCACTATCAAACCCGGCCGGGTGAATGTCTGGGGCACGATCATCGGTGTCGCCATTCTAGCCGTCGGTATTTCCGGCATTCAGCAGTTCGGCGGATCCTTCTGGGTCGAGCCTATGTTCAACGGCGTAACCCTACTTGTCGCCATCGGTATCGCCGGTTACGCCCAGCGAAAACGCCGCGCGGCGCGTAAGCTTTCGGCACCGCCCACCGGCGACCCAACCGATAAACAACCCGCCGCACAAGCGGTAACCAAGTAACAAACGAAACAGAAAGAGGGAGGAGAGATCATGAAACGCATTGCACTAACCCTGGCCGCCGCAGCACTCGCGGTCACAGCTACACAGTCAACAGGGAGCTTAGCCCAGGACAAAATGATGGAAGCTGAAAAGGTCGTCCAAAAGTACGCCAGCCGTCAGGACACCTGGGACGGACCGACTACCGGCCCTAAAGCCGCGGAAGGGAAAACCATCGTTGTGCTCGCCGCCGACCTAAAGAACGGCGGTGTGCTCGGCGTGACGACGGGCATCGAGGAAGCTGTCGAAGCCATCGGTTGGGACGTACGTGTGATCGACGGTGCCGGCTCCGTTTCGGGCCGGCAGGCGGCCTTCAGTCAGGCGCTCGCACTCAAGCCCGATGGCATTGTGATCAACGGCGCCGACATTCTGGAGCAGAAAGCCGGGGTTGAGCAGGCTCAGGCTGCGGGGATCAAAATGGTGTCCTGGCATGCCGCGCCGGTGATCGGCCCGGTCGAGGGCACCGGCGTCTTCGCCAACGTCACCACCGACGCCATGGAAGTTTCGCGGGCCGCCGCAAACTGGGCCTTTAAAGACGCGGGCGGCAAACCCGCCGTGGTCATCTTCACGGATTCCACCTATTCCATCGCCATCGCCAAAGCCGACCGGATGAAAGAGGTCATCGAGGATCTCGGCGGCACGGTTCTGGAGTACGTCGATACTCCCATCGCCGACACCTCGACACGCATGCCGCAGCTGACCACGACCCTGCTGCAGCGCTACGGCGAGAAGTGGACCCATTCCCTGGCGATCAACGATCTATACTTTGATTTCATGGGCCCATCCCTGGCTTCAGCGGGCATCAAGGGAGACGGCGCACCGATCAACGTGGCCGCCGGTGACGGATCGGAATCCGCCTATCAGCGGGTCCGTGCCCAACAGTATCAGGCGGTCACGGTCGCCGAGCCCCTCAATCTGCAGGGCTGGCAGCTGGTCGACGAATTGAACCGGGCCTTCGCTGATGAAAAATGGTCCAGCTACGTCTCGCCGCTGCACGTGGTGACACCTGACAACATCGCCTATGACGGCGGCCCGGACAACCGCTTCGATCCGGATAACGGATACCGTGACGAGTACAAAAAAATCTGGGGCAAGTAAGCTCTCATCAGAGATTCTGATTGACGAGACCGGTGGTGCAGGAAACTGCGCCACTGGTTTTTCTTTGTTCAATCGCTCTTATAGTGCTGCAAAAATCTCAATATTTTTATGATCTGTGATAGTCTTTTCTGCAAATTTGCAGAGGTGAAATATCATGGACTGGAACGCTCTCCAACTCGTGCTTGCGGTCGCCAGAGCCGGAACGCTCTCTGCTGCGTCGCGCCGCCTCTCGATCGATCAGACCACCGTATCGCGGCGTTTGAAGGCCCTCGAGGCCGATCTCGGCACCGCGCTCTTCAGCCGGATCGACGGAAGCTTGCTTCCAACCGAAACGGGTGAACGCACAATTGCGGCGGCAGAAAACATGGAAGCGACCGCTGCAAGCCTGCAGGAAGGTCTCTCGGGCTCTCTGAAAAGCTGCGAGGGCCGAGTCCGCCTCACCGCCGTCCCGATTCTGATGAACCATCTCCTGATTCCCGGGCTGGCGGCGCTCCTGGCGAAACACCCGAAGCTCCAGCTTGAGACCATCGCCGAAACCGGCAATCTGAGTCTCAACCGCCGCGAGACCGATCTTGCCATGCGCTTCGCACGGCCACAAAAGGACGCGGGTCTCTGCCGCCGTTTGGCCAACATATCCTACGCGCTCTATGGCGCGGCGGCGAAAGGGCAAGGATCGGATGCCCTGATCACCTATGAAGAGACCCATGCGCATCTGCCGCAGGCGCGTTGGATGTCCAAACAGGTCGAAAAGCACAGCGTCGCGCAACTACGCGTTAATGATGCCGAAAGCGCCCTGGTGGCGGTGCGCGCAGGCCTGGGTCAATCGCTCCTGCCGGAGAAGATTGCTCTGAACGATCCATCTTTGCGGCGTGTCACTGACGGTTCCGCAGTGCTTTCGCGCGAAGTCTGGCTGCTGGTGCATCCGGAAGTGCGGCAGTTACCCCGCGTTCAGGTCGTGATTGACTGGTTGGACAAACTCTTCGAATAGTGTTTGAAGAATACTACTGTGCGCCACGATCTCTCCTGAACGAACCGCGGTTTCGAATCACATGACCAAAAAGCCCAACATCCTCTACATCATGGCGGATCAGCACCGCGCCGACTATCTCGCCTGCGCGGGGCACCCGACCCTCAAGACACCGAACCTGGATCGGTTGGCATCGGAGGGCGTGCGTTTTTCCCATGCCTTCGTGCAGGCGCCCGTCTGCGGCGGTTCGCGCATGAGCAGTTACACCGGGCGTTTCGCTTTTTCCCACGGGGCCTACTACAACAACTACCCGCTGCGCATCGACGAGAAGACCATGGGCGATTACCTGCGGCCCGAAGGTTACCGCGTCGCCCTGGTCGGCAAGACCCATATGCGGCCCGATATGGAAACCTGCGAGCGGCTCGGCCTTGATTCTGAATCTGCGGATGGCGTCCTCATGCGCCAATGCGGGTTCGAACCGGTGGAGCGGGACGACGGCCTGCATCCGGATCAACTGGTCAATCCGAACCTGGCCTATAATCGCTATCTGAAGGAGCAGGGATACGAGGGAGACAACCCCTGGCACGAATATGCCAATGCCGCCGAGGGCGAGGACGGCGAGTTACTCTCCGGCTGGTTCCTGCGCAATGCCCGCCTGCCTGCGCGCGTGAAGGAAGAGCACTCGGAAACCGCCTACATGACCGACCGGGCCATGGACTTCATCCGGGAGACACCAGACCAACCCTGGTGCCTGCACCTATCCTACATCAAACCCCACTGGCCCTACATGGCCCCCGCGCCCTACCATGATATTTATGGGCCGGAGGACATGATCGAGGTCAACCGCACTGAAAACGAAAAGGCCGACTGCAATCCGGTGCTCGCCGCTTTCATGAAGCATGAGGAAAGCATCAACTTCTCCCGCGACGAAGTGCGCGCGACGGTCATCCCGACCTACATGGGCCTGATCAGCCAGCTCGATCACCACCTGGGCCGCTTGCGCGCCTTTCTGGAGGAAATCGGACAGGCGGAGAACACGATTATCGTCTACACCAGCGATCACGGCGACTATCTCGGCGACCATTGGCTTGGCGAAAAAGACCTCTTCCACGATGAGGTCATGCAAGTGCCGATGATTGTCTACGACCCCCGCTCTCAGGCCGACATGACCCGGGGGCGCACAATTGGCGACTTCGTCGAGGCCATCGATCTCGCCCCCACTTTCCTGGACTGGTCAGGCGGTGAAGCCCAGTCACACAGATTGGAGGGACGTTCCATCACACCCCTGCTGCAGGGCGCGAAACCGGACGACTGGCGCACCGCCGTCTTTGCAGACAGCTGCTTTGCGTTACGAGACGCCCGCAAAGATCTCAATATGGAACCGGACAGCGCCCGCGCTTTCATGGTGCGTACGACACACTGGAAATACATGCGCTTCGAGAGCCACCCACCCGTGCTCTACGATCTGCAGAAGGATCCCAAGGAACTCAATGACCTGGGCCGCTCCAACGCCCATGCCGAGGTGCGCACCGAAATGGAGGGACTGCTGTTCGATTGGATGCGCAAACGAAAACTACGCACAACGGTTAGTGATGCCGAGCTGGAACGGCGCACCGGCGGCGCCAAGTCCCGTGGGATCTATTTCGGGGTGTGGTAACGCCGGGAGTGCGATCGTTTTTGACGAGTCCCGTCAAAAGCGTGAATCGCCCTCCAATTATACGGTTTAGAGGCTGATTCACGATTTTCACTTAATCAGTGAAAAACGATCAGACTCTACTCTCGGTTTGATCGGGTCCAGGTTTGATGTCGATGTTTGTTGGCTCCAGCGCTTCGGTGATTGTCGTGCGCTTGCGCCAGGTCCGGATCCACATCAGCATCACAAGTATCGCCCCAAAAGCCAAAGGCAGCCGCAGGCCAACGGATTCCGAGAGCGCCCCCATGATCAAAGCGCCTGCCGCAGGCCCGCCGATAAAGATGATGCCGTAGAGGCTGAGCACCCGTCCGCGGAGATCCCCGTCGACCGACATCTGCAACAGGGTCTGCATACTGACCCCTGTGGCCACCATCGCCATCCCCGCGACCGCCACACTCACCAGCCCCAGCCAGATCCAGTCGGTTGCGACAAAAGCCAGCATCGAGAACGACAACAGTAAAGTGTTGAGCAGTACCAACCGGGTCAGGCCGCCACCGCCCCGCCGGGCAACCCACAGGCCACTCATCACCGCCCCCACGCCCACAGTCGAGGTCAGCAGGGCGAGCGTGTCTGCCCCACCGCCAAAAACCCTGTCGGCAAAACCGGGCATCAGTTCAACAAAAGGCCGCACACAGAGTGAGGCGGTGGCGAGCAGCAAGAGCATCGGCCCGATGCCCGGATGACGCGCGGCGTAAGTGAACCCCTCGCCAAGCTGCACCCAGATCGAGGGAGGTACCTTGCCTTTCCCCCGGTCCGGTCGGCGCGGCACCTTGATGCGCAGCAGGGCAACCAGAAAGGCCGAGAAGGTCAACGCATTGGCGCCGAACGCCCCCTGGACGCCCACGGTCACGATCAATAAACCTGCCACCGCAGGACCGATAAAACGCGCCAGGTTAAAGATGATGGAATTGATCGCGATCCCGGTCGAAAGATCCTCGCGCGGCACCAGACTGGGCATCAGCGCCAGACGCGAAGGCTGATTAAACCCCATGGCAATCCCGTTGATCAGTACAAGCAATGCCAACAACTCGACCGTAACATTGCCCGAGGCTGTCAGAACGAAGAGCGCGATGGCCTGACAAAGAGACACGCTCTGCGCTGTCAGCATGATCTTGATGCGGTTGTAGCGGTCCGCCACAACTCCGCCGAAAGGCCCTACGAAAACGGCAGGCAGAAGATCCGCGCAGGAGATCAACCCCAGCCAAAACCCGGATTCCGTCAACTCCCAGGTCAGCCAGCCCACGGCAACGCGCTGCATCCAGGTCCCGATCAGCGAGATCGAAGCACCCGAGATGTAGATACGAAAATTCCTGTGTTGCAGGGTGCGAACGACCCCGCCGAACCCGGCCTGACCTGGCATTAAGTTTCGCTGGTGATGTGAGCAGAGAAGACCTATTGAGCCACATCCATCCGATTCTGGCAAAGCGGCAATGGGAGTACACACATTCTAACGCAATAACGTCATGTGCTGCTGCGCCTTTACGCCTCGTGATTTCTGCTTCAGATTCCTCACAATGTTGAAAATCATCCCCTGCAGCGACATCGAATTCGACGCACTTCACGCAGCCCTGTGCGAAGCTTTCAGCGATTATCTGGTTCCCATGAAGCCTACGCCGAACCAGTTTCGCTTCATGCTGCGCCAACGTGGCTACGACGAAGATCTCTCCTGGCTGGCTATATCCGAAGGCAGGATCGTTGGATTCTGGCTGATTGGCTCGAACGGCTGCACAAACCGGAAAACGGCTTACGTGATCGCAACCGGAAGTCTGCCGGAGCACCGCGGCCAGGGGATAGCGACCGCAATATTCGAACCGTTATGCCAAAACCTCGCAGCCTCCGGCGTCGAAAACCTTCAGCTGGAGGTGATCGATCAAAACATCGCCGCGCGAAAGACATATGAAAAACTTGGATTCACGCCCCGAAGAGAGGTGGCTTGCTATAAGCTTCCTATACCAACCCGCGGCTCTCCGGTCCAAAACCAGGTGACAGCCCAACCAATCCCGTTTGAGACGATAGAGCTGGCGGCCTCCACAACATGGGACTGGCATCCCACCTGGCAGAATAGCCTTGAAGCGCTTGGTCGAATCAGAGACGACCTCGAGATCCAGGGCGTTTACCTTGGGAAGGAATTGACAGGTTACGGAATCGTCATCCGCCCGACCGCCACGCTCGCACAGTTGGCCGTCCACCGGGATCATCGCCGACAGAGCATCGGCACCAGCATTCTTGCGGCCCTGTCGCTTCGGCTTGATACTGATCATGTCCAGATCATCAATGCAGAGGCATCCGATTCCGGCTTCGCCGGCTTTGTCGCGCATAATCAGGGCACCGCCAGAACACGACAGATTGCCTTGTCCCTCAAGGTTTGAAAAAACAAAGAATTCTCGCAATAAGGTGCTTTATGAGCCAATCGCCTGACCGTCCTCTCCCCACCTTCGCAGCCAAAGAAACATTCTTCGGCACCGATAAGAGCGGCGATGCCGAGATCTCCATCGCCGGCGTGCCAATGGACATCGCCACCACAAACCGCGCCGGTGCCCGGGATGGGCCCGCTGCCGTCAGGCGCGCGAGCCGCATGGCCGGTGGCACCTATCCCGACCTCTGGCCTGACCTCTATAGCCTCGACTTCGCCGATGTCGGCAACTTCAGTCTCATGATGGGTAAGTTGGAAGAGTCCCTGGCGCTGATCGAACAGCAGGCCCTTGAGCACGAGCACCTGATCTCGGTCGGTGGCGACCATCTCGTCACTCTGCCTCTGCTGCGCGCCGCCGCAAAAAAACATGGTGGCCCTCTCGGACTGGTTCATTTCGATGCTCATGTCGATACCTGGGACGAGAACTATGGCGTCCCGGTCACCCACGGCACCAACTTTCGCATCGCCATCAACGAAGGTCTGGTCGACCCGAAACGCATGATCCAGATCGGCATTCGATGTCGCGTCGAGCCGGAAGTCTGGCAATGGACTCTGGACCAGGGCGTCACCATCATCACCGCCGAGGAGGTGCACATGGGTAATCCCGCCGATGTCGCGGCCCGAATTCATGAGGTCGTCGGCAGCACGGAAAAGACCTATCTGACCTTTGACATCGACTGCCTCGACCCTTCTTGTGCACCGGGCACCGGCACGCCGGAAACAGGCGGTCTGCTGGCCTGGCAGGCCCGTTCAATCCTAACCCGCCTCGGCGGTATCAACTTTATCGGTATGGACGTGGTCGAAGTCGCCCCGGCCTATGACGTCGGCGAAATCACCGCGTTGAACGGCGCCTCGGTCATGGCATTCTACATGGGACTTCTGGCTGGCACTAAAGACAGGGCGGCGTAGCGGACTATCCTTTGTCGTTGCCCAAAGTGATCAGCGACGCTGTCTTTTCCCGGATGATCTCAACCAATTCGGGATCCATGAATCCGTAGTCATCGGGAATATCGAGGACTTGGAGCGCTTTGAACTTCACCTCGTCTCGAAAATCGGCCCTGATTCTCGACTTGTGTTTCTGCTCCATCACCAGGATCAGATCGGCCCAGCGAATATCGACAAGGGATAATCGGCGCCGCGCATTACGGCTCGTTCCAGCTGAGCGAACCTCCACGCCAGGCGTTTTACGCCAAACCTCTTCGCCTGTCGGACTCCGCCATTGATTTCGGCTGCAAACGAAAAGAACATTCACGGACGCCGTATCCTCAAAGAGCTTCGCCCATTCCCGATAAGGCCAAACATGACCTAGCTGCCGCGCGCGATGGAGTTTGCAGCTTCGCATATACATGAGCTTCCAGGACTTGTCGCCGCTAAGATCCGGAAACTGTTTTTGCTTTTTCCCACACCGGCCACGCCTTGCGCGTTTTGCCCGCCGCCAGGCACGTGTTCTGTGGTGAGACACTTGTTCGCTCCTGTGTTGTCGGGTTCAGCAGCCGCGGCAACACAGTCGACAAAGGGGATAACCCGGAGCTTACATCTGTTGCAAGAGAGAAACTGGAGTGTCTGGGGGAGCGTTCATCAATCGCCAGCCGGGCCGAACTTGGCGCGGTAGTCCAGGGGAGAGATCCCGATGTGCCGGACGAAAGCTCTGCGCAGGCGCTGTTCGTCGGCAAGGCCGGTGTTTCTGGCAATCTTGGACAACGCGAGAGTGGGTTCCAACTCCAGCATGCGCTTCGCGGAGTCCACCCGGATCATCTCCACCGATCTGGCCGGCGTGAAACCGGTGCGTTCCTTGTAGTGGCGGGCGAAGCTCCGCGGGCTCATGCCAACCCGCTGTGCCAACGCCTCAACCGCCAGATCATCCTTCAGGTTTTCGGCAATCCAGGCATGAAGCTCTGAGAAACTGCCCGCTTCGTCCTGCTTTTGCACATTCAGAACGTTGCTGAACTGCGATTGACCGCCGGGACGCTTGAAGAAAACCACAAGCGACTGCGCAACCTGCATAGCAACACGGTGATCATGATCTTCTTCGACCATGGCTATCGCGAGGTCGATGCCCGAAGTTACACCGGCGGCGGACCACATTTTTCCACTCCGCACGAAGATCGGATCCTTCTGGACAGCGACTTCGGGATGCTGGCTCTGGAGTTCACCCGTATAACGCCAGTGTGTCGCGACGCATTGACCTTCAAGCAATCCCGCCTTGGCGGTGACGAACGCCCCCATGCAGGTGGTCGCAACCCGGCGGCATTCCGCGTGACGGGCCACGACCCATTTGAGGAATTTCTCCTCTTCGAGAAGATCGAACACTCCCACTCCACCCGATATGATCATAGTATCAATCGGCTGCTCCGATGCGACCTGAAGAGAGACGGTTTTCAACACGATGCCCGTATCGGTCTGAATTTCTCCCCCGAGCGGAGAAGCCAGCAAAAGCACGTAAGGCGGTTCTTTGCCCGCTCTGCGCAGCATGTCATTGGCACTCGAAAACACCTGTGCGGGCCCGGCCGCGTCCAGGAGAGTCACACCGGGATAAACCACAATTACGATTCTCTTGGGATCCGTAACCCGTCTGGGTTCACTGGCGGTTTTGGCCCGATGCATGGAGCCATTCGCCGGATTGGCAGAATTTGAAGTCATATTGTCATTTATGCCATTTGCCCTGAAAGGTACACCAGAAAAAGAACAATTGATAACCAGAAGGCCGATGAAACATGCAGAAAGATCCCGCGCAGACAGCCAAGCGAACCAACTGGCGTCCCTGGCTGATGGTCGGTCTTTCTTTCCTGGCCCTGGCTTTGACCTATTCGACGCGCGCGACCTTCGGGCTGGTCATGCCGCTGCTGGAAGAAGAACTCAACTGGACTCGCAGCTTCACCTCGGGAATTGCGGCAACCGCACTGATGATGACGGCGATCCTTGCACCGCTGGCCGGTCGGCTTGTCGATCGGCAGGGCGCGCGCGCTGTCACGCTTCTGGGTATGGCTTTTCTCGCCGCCGGCTGCTTCCTGATCGCCGTGACCAGTCATCCCTGGGCCTTCATGCTGGCATTCGGGGGCATTGCCGCGACCGGTTTCGGGCTTGTGGCGGTGCATGTCGTATCCGCGGCGGTCGAGCAGGAATTTGACTCGAACCAGGGGCTGGCCACAGGCATCGCCACCTCGGGTGCCAGCGCCGGTCAGCTTCTGGTCGTTCCTCTCCTGGCGTTGCTGATGGCCAGCTACGACTGGCGCCTGGCATTTGTCGCGCTGGGCCTCGTGACCCTGGTCATGATGCTGTGCGTCAGACGCTGGTTTCCGGGCGGCACCGGCCCCAGTGGGCAGGCGAAAGTGGAGGGTGACACTCAAACCTCTTTGGCCCAGGATACCTGGAGCATCCTGCGCATGCCGCCCTTCCAGATCCTCTTCTGGAGTTATTTTCTTTGCGGCTACACCACGACGGGTGTGATCGAGACGCATTTCCTTCCCTACGCCTCCTTTTGCGGCTTCGGGCCGATCCCCTCTGCAACCGCTTACGGCCTGCTCTCGGCAATCAATCTGCTTGGGATGATTCTGGTCGGTTGGCTGACGGATCACGTGAACCGCCCGCTTCTGCTTGGCGGCATTTATCTCATCCGTGGGCTGACTTTCATTCTGCTCATGCAGGTCGGCACCGATCTGGAGACCCTGCTTTTCTTCGCGGTCGTCTTCGGACTGGTGGATTACTCAACAACCCCGGTCACCGCGAGCCTGGTCGCGAGCCACATCGGGATTCGCGTGATGGGCCTTGCCTTCGGCCTCATTTCGGCCGGACATCAGGTGGGGGCCGCCTTCGGCGCTTACTTCGGGGGTGTGTTGTTCGATCTCTACGCCCGTTACGACTGGGTCTGGTGGTCGTCCCTTTGGCTGGCCGTCCTCGCAGGCGCAATGGTTCTGTTGTTACGGGACGAGCCTCGCACCGTCGCCGTGGTAAGTTAAGTTCAAAACTCATAACATCCCTGGAGGTGACCGGAGATAAAATCAGGTTGGGATTGAGGATCCTGGCTTCACGAACCGTAACTCAATGTCATTGGAACCGGTTCTGTCACAATGCTCTGGTTGCCCACAAGGGAAAGCACGTTTTTGCCTCACGTGATTCACTACAGTTCCTGGCTCGAAGCAATTCTGCACCAGAGCCTTATGAGTCCGATATCCGGATAGAACTGCCAAATTCGCTATTTTTCTGACGGCTGACAGTCCCCTATGAAGCTAAGGCGCTTGCAGCACGCTAAATCCGCTGTTTAACTGAAACCAGATGAGCAATGACTACTCAAAGTCAAAACGTCATATGCCTTAGATCGCTTGACAACGAACACTTGTCGACACCAGCGAAACTAATTGGACCAATTGCTTGGTGGGGGTCTCGACCCATCTTTTCGCTCTTCGCGCCCCGCTTTCTCAACCGATTAGTTCGTGTGTTTGCAATCGAAATGGAGGCTCGCGAACAAACCGGGTGACAACGATTGGGTTGCGGAGCCCAAACAGTTCTTACGACAGTGATGATCGAATTCAGGCATCCCTTGCGAAAAACACCACTCCTTAGGACCAGTCGGGGCGTTGCTCTGGTCGCGGTTATCTGGGTCACGTCAGTCCTAGCCATAATCGCAACAAGCGTTGCTACCTCAAGCAAAACCGAAACAAGCCTTAGTCGCAATCGGGTGGAGAATGCTCAAGCCAGAGCCTTGGCAGACGCAGGCGTCCAGCGCGCACTCCTGACGCTCCTGTCTCAACATGGCGCTCGCACAAAATCCGACAACGGACAATCTACAAACCCGACGACTGGCCCGGGACTAGCGCTAATCCAGGGCCTTCAACCACTACGCCGTGACGGCACAGAGTACGTCTGGCCATTCAACAGCGGCAGCGTGCGAATTTCGGTCCACCTGGAAAGCGGCAAAATCAATCTGAACGCCGAGAACGAAGAACTTTTGGGTGGCTTGTTGCGCTCAACCGGACTAACGCCAACAGATGTTCGCAGTATCACGGACACAGTTTTAGATTTTCGAGATCCGGATTCAGAACAACGCACCTACGGACGCGAGACAGCCGGCTATGTCGCACTAGGGCTCAAATACGGCGCTAAAAACCGTAACTTTGAAGCGGTGGATGAACTCCTGCTCATTCCCGGTGTGACTCGTAGTCTTTACCAGAAAATACGCCCAGCTCTGACCGTATATTCCGCTGTTCAAGGCTTTAATCCAAACTATGCACCGATCGAAGCTTTTATGGCGCTGCCGGGTGTGGATCGGCAAGAAGCCATAGCTCTTCTCCAGCGCCGGCAAAACATGCTTGAAGATGATTTCAGACAATCCCTCCCGGCATCATCACTTTACTCAAGCAATGTCGCACCGGTAATGACAATCATCGCAGATGCTACAACTAAAAGTGGCGCAGGATTTACTCGCGAAGCAATCATCGCCCTGGTTCCAAGCGAAAATCCGCCGTACTACATCTTTAGTTGGGACTGAGGCCTCACACAAAAATCAGTCAAAGTTCACTAACGGTACGCGGCCGTCATTTGGCCGCTCGTCTCCGTCAATCAGCCCACGGAGTTTCTGACGCAATTCCTCGGTAACCGCCCGCGCGTCATCCTGGTTTCTAACCACTTGAGGTTTTATAAGCACAAGAAGTTCGGTCCGGGTCGCGCTGTCATCGATCGACTTAAAGAGGTTGCCCACAACTGGAATGTCCGACAATACGGGAACACCAGTCGTGGCTTTTTCGATCCGATCACGGATTAGGCCACCCATCGCAATGGTATCCTGGTTATAGACTGCAATTGTGCTCTTGACCTTGCGCTGCTGAATCGTGGGGGAATCGATCCCTGACGTTGTAGTCTCCGTAACCTCGCTGACTTCCTGCTCGATCTCCAGGATTACCAGTCCGCTCGCATTGACCCGAGGCGTAATATCGAGAATGACACCCGTATCCCGGAATTCAATAGAATTCACAATTGGCGCGTTTGCATCGGTGGTCCCGACCGAAGACTGGGTGACCACCGGGACTTCATCTCCAACCTGTAAACGGGCAGTTTGATTATCAAGGACCAACAAGGTTGGCGCGGAGAGGAATTTTACGTCGGTCATCCCGCGCAACGCGTTCAAGGTCGCACTAACATTTCCAGAATCGAAAACATAAGAAAAGCCCGGGAATGCCGATCCAAGTGCGGCGGCTCCAGACGAGGTCGCCGCATCGGTGAACGTTACGGAGCTATTGGCTCGGCCAGATTCAAAAAACCAACGAAGCCCCAGTTCCAGATCATCGTTGAGCGTTACCTCAGCAATGGTCGCTTCAATCATGACCTGAAGCGGTAGTATGTCCAGCTGACGGATCGCTGCCTCTACGGTCTTGTAGCTTTCTGTTGTCGCCAGAGTAACAAGTGCATTGCTGTCCTCGTCAGCCAGGATGCGGATCCTCCCGGTGCCACTTAGTGAAATGGCCCCTCCGGATGCCGCGCCCGAACTGACGGCGCCGCCTGCAAGGCTCGGCGCTGGCGCCAAGGCATCAGCGGGATCGGCGTTAAAGTCATCCGACTCCAAGGTTATCGGCGTCAGATTAGGTGCCAGACCAGAAGTTTCAGTTGAAACTTCAATGCCTTCTGCAGCAAAAATTTCACCTAGAATTTTCGCGAGATCCGCCGCACGCCGATTCTGAACATAATAAACATGTACGTTCTCTGCATCGGCATTCCCTTGATCAAGCCGCGACACCCAGCTTCGTGCTTCGTCAAGATACCGCGGTTGCTTTGTGATGATCAGAACCGCATTCATCCGCTCGATCGGAACGAAGCGAACCAGATCAGAAAGCGTGGGGCCTTGCGGATCGTTGAAAATTGCCTCCAACTCGCCAATCATCGTCTCCGGCGCAACGTTGCGCAGAGGGATCAGCGCAAAGGACATACCCGAAAGACCATTGACATCGAGTGTCGACGCCAGACCGGTGACGCTGGACAATTCGCGTTGAGAGCCCGTAACAAACAGCAGGTTTCTTGCACGATCTACCTGGATACCTTCCGGATTGGAGACAAAGGGTTTCAAGAGAGCTTCAATCTCTGTCGCAGATACGAACCGCAACGGCAGAACCCGGACCGATTGGCCACGGCCTGGATCCGCTCCAAAGGAAAAGTTAGAGGCAAGTCGCCCCACCTGATCGCCCGGAACCACCTGCAGCAAACCGTCACTCTCGATCAAAGCGGCGCCACTCATCCGCAGAACTTCCTCCAGCGTCGGCAATACCTGCTCCCGCTGAAGCGCTCGGCTGGTTTGCAGCGTCACCGTTCCCTGAACGCGTGGATCGATGGAGTAATTTAGTCCAAGTGCGTCTTCCAGCACGGCCCGGACGACCTCGGGAAGCTCGGCCTCGACAAAGTTCAGGCTATAGCCGCCGTCACTTGTGGTAATGGATGGGATACCGGGCCTGCCATCGCCTGTCGACTCGGAAGGCGCGACAAGCTGTCCAGAACCACGAATCTCAAAGCCATTAACTCTTGATCCTGCATTATCGCCCTGCACATCGAGCGACCCAGCCTCCACATTCGATATTTCTTTTTCAGTGTTCTCGGCACTTTGGCTGGTTTTGGGCGTTTCGGTGAAGATTCCGTCAAAAAAGGTCGACTCGTCCCGCAAACTGAAGCGCTCACACGCTGTCACTGCCATACCCAGCACGCTAAATGCGACCAAACGTAGGAGCCATCTTGGCTTCAAAATCACCCGCCGTCCCCCAACCAAATACACGAACCGGAGTTTAACAACCTCAACCTGCGGAAAGCTAGCTTCAATAGGCCGGGAAGACGATTAAATGCTTGCGAATAAACCGTCATTGGCGCTTTGAAGAACTGGGTTCGCGGAGTTTCACCTCGAAAGCGTCATCCTGTGACCTAAGAAGAATTCGATCCGGTAAAATTGTCTCGAGTTTCCAGCCATCGATTGTTTCACCCAACGACAGGCGTATCTGCTTTTCGACACCAGCCTTTTGAATAACTGCGACTCCCGACGCCGAGTTAACAAAAGTCCCCACTAGTAGAATTTTCGGCCTGGCAATTGGCTGCGGTTTTGTGACAACAGCCGCACGGCGGGGTTGCGGCGGACGTCGTGTTGCTGAAAAAGGGGGGCGTGCAATCAATTGTGAAAACTGCTGTCGTGGTGGCATAGACTGCAGCTGGACAGATTGCGTCCGGCTTCCTTCACTCGTCTGCTGAACAGTCTCTGCTGCCACCCTGGGAACCTCATCGGGTTGACGCTTCACCTCATGATACAGGAAGTAACCAAGCGCCCCGCACATCAAAAAAAGCGTCAGGTTTGTTTTGCTGAATATCGTCATTCCGCACTACGCTTCGAATTAAGCATCACCGATAGCCTTCGTAGACTTTGATCTCTTCCCTTGCAGTCAAACGGAGGACAGGCGCCTTGAACAATACCGAAATACATCCAATCACCCGCCCGGAGTTTCTTCGGCGGCCCGCACAAAGCCATGAATATCGAAACGAATAGTCAGGCGCATTTCAATCTCGCCCGAAGCAACATTCGAGACCTGCTGACCAGGACGAATATCGATGTTATCGACGAAAAGAAGCGGTCGAGAGGACTCAATTCGGTGTAGAATATTTCTAAGTCCTGTCGCATTCAGATCAACCTGGGACCTGACCGTTACCTTGCGATAGCCCTCTTGCGCCTTTGCCGGCAAAATCTGGACGGACCGCAGTGTGCCGCGTTCAGCCTGAACGGCACTTCGAATAAACTGCTGTAAGGAAGCTGCCGCAACCGAAGGGTTCGCGCCCCGAAGCAGATTGACGCCATTCTGGGCTTCTCTTTTGAGAAAATCACGTCGCCGCTCCAGAGACGTGGTCTCAAGATCCTGACCGCTAAAGCGCTGCAGTAGATCGAGAGATTGCTGAATTTCCTGATCCCGGTGTTCGAAGGCCTGTTGAACTGGCTGAACCAGAGCAACAAACAAGAACGCGACGAAAAAAACCAGGATCGCAAGCGCCGCAAGCCTGCTGAAGGGAGGTCGAAGCGCCAACGTTGTCATGAGCCGACCTCCACCAGTTTCAGGGTTAAACTGAACCGTTCTACACCGCTTCGCTGGTCTCTCGTTACGGGGGATCGAAACTTCGGTTCATCAAACAGCGGCGACTCGTCAAAGACTGCGATAAGCTGAGCGGCATCCTGTGAATAGCCTGTCATCTCGAGTCGATCTTCAATCAAGCGCAGCTGACTCAGCCAGGTGTCATCCGGCAGCAACCGGGTCATATCTTCCAGCACCCGCGAGACGAGGACGGTGTCCTGTCGTACATCCGCGACGTAACGATTACTTTTTTCCAGCGCCTGTATCTCATCCGCGAGATTGCGCACAGCGGCAAGTTTTTTCCGAGCCAGTAGAACTTCCTGGCTGAGGGTTTCAGCGAAACGTTCCTTTCGATCAAGCGGAATTGAAACTGCCAATCCCGCCAACACAACAAAAACCAACAACAGGCCAACCGTTATCGCACGTCCGATCACTCTTGTTGCGCCCCCGGAGGTCGTCGGCAGAAGATTGATACCCATGAGAAAGGAATTGGTTTCGGTCACAACATCAACGCGGTCAATCGCCAAGCCCCATGCTCGCGCGCGCTCAAGCAAGGTATCGACTGTTGTGCGCGGCGACGCCGTCAACGCTATGGTCAACTTTTGATGTTCGCTATCCCGCTCCAGCACGTTGGCGTGAAAGTAAACTTCATCTTGTCGAAACGGAGTCAGACGATCCATCTCAAACCCCACAACATTTCTGAGATTTTCAGCTGCCGCCACGGGCAGTTCGTCGTCCTGCATCGTCACCAGCGCGCGCGGAAGTGCCAGAATAGTCTGACCTGCCTGAGTTCTTCCTCTCTTAAGCTTCGCTGCTAAGTCTTCCGGCAATCCCGTGGCCAGTGCATCGCAGTCTCCTAACTGATCGATTCTCTCTCCCTGACGGCTATGGAAGAGAATCTTTCCGCCGCGCGGCTCAAGAATTAGATCCGGCGCCTGACCGGTTACAGCCCGGCGAAGAAAACCAGGCAGCAACGCTGTCAATTCTCCAAACCACCAGTGACAGAAGCGAACACACCGATCCAGAAAAGATGCGACCACGCTCATCTCCTCAACCTCCGTGTCATGACAGCCGTCACCAGTTCAGGCCAAACCCGTGGATCATCGTCCGCAAACGCAACTTCAATCTTCACCAGTCGGGGAAGATCGGTTTTATTCTGCCACTGAGGACTCCAACGTGCTGGTGAATTTTGATTGGGGCGTCCGAAGTAAGAAATCTGCAATCCGGCAACATCATCGAGAAGCACTTCGGCTTCAGCACCCTCTCCAAAACTCAAATCAGAGGATTCGGATACGAAAGCCTGCCATGCAAGCACCAGGTTTTCTCCAGCATCGCTTTGATCCAGATGCAGCTTGATCAGATGTCGGCCACCCGCGCCGAGCGCTGCAGGCACCGGGCCGCCAAAGATCAATTCCCGTTCCGTCCCCGCGAAAGCCACGGCTGTCTGCTGTCGCCGGTCTCGGTAAAACAGGGATACAGCTTGAGAAATTTCTCGCCTGAGGACGTCCTGAACGACAAGAACTTGACTTTGTTTCCCGCCGTCCTCACTTCTTCGCTCCCAAACCCGGGTGCCGAACTGCAAACCGCCGTACATCATGACACTCAACATCGAAAGCAGAGTGATCGCGACCAGCAATTCCAGAAGCGTAAAGCCCGCTTGCCGGACGTGGTGACAGGCAGCTGCGACAGGAACAATTCGTTGACGCGCGGTGCAGCTCATCCCATCTCTCCGAGCCGTAAGGTCGACAGCGTAAGCGATCGAGCGCGCCTGCCTTCCCCCCAAGAGATCGTCACTTCCACACGATAAGGAAAAACGGTCGTATCTTCCGCCGGCCAACTTTCTGCCTGCTCGCGGTAGGGCGTAACGACTTGCCGCCATTGCATACCTGCCCCTAAATCCCCTGAGGTCTCGCCCGCCTCAAGCGATGTTTCGATACCCGCGCGCGCCAACAAAGATTCTGCGTGACTCACAGCGAGACCGTATTGCTCCGCAACCTCATCGTTGCGTGTGCTTGTCGAAAGAATTTGGAGGACGGCGGTGAAGGTAACCGCAAAAATCGTGAAGGCGACAAGCACCTCCATGAGCGTAAAGCCGCGCTGCCCGCGCTTTGCGTTAGCGCCGGAGATGGTGAGCAGCGCAGTGCCTGGCATCGTCCATTTACTGGGCAAAGGCAACCTGCCCGGTCAACCATCGGACCTTAATCTGCAGTTCTTGCTGAGAACCTTCCACCGTCACGATACCACCGGTGGCACTTCCATCAGGGAAGAAACGAATTGCACCCTCATTTTCTCCACGGAGTTCTTCACGCGCTGTCGTGAAGCGAACATCGATATCATCGCGAAAAGTTCTTATCTCTCCCTCGCCTGTGATGCCATAGCGCCGTTCGCGAAGGTCGAGGAAGAACACCACTTCTTTGTTGCCCGCGATCGCCCATCCTCGAGCCTGGCGCAAAGTGTCGGCTATATTGCGCGCTGTCGAACGTACCTCGAATGAGGAGGTGGAGGAAAAAAGGCTTCCCGGCAACAGCGCGTAGATCATCCCGATGATAGTCATCACAATCAGAAGCTCGAGCAAGGTAAAGCCGCTTTCGTAACCTCGCCCATCCTCGTGCCGAAGTGGCGGCGGGTGGTTAGCTCGGGCCTCACCTGATCTTGCACGACTACCAGTTGGTAACATCGGTGTTTTCACCATCTCCGCCTTCGGCGTTGTCCGCACCATAGGAATAGATATCAACTTCGCCGTGTTGACCGGGGCTCTCATAGCGGAAGGGAAAGCCCCAGGGATCGTTCAGGGCTTCACGCTTTTTCAGATACGGGCCCTGCCAGCGCGCCAGACCGTCCGGAGCATCGAATAGCGCGATCAGACCCTCGTCTTTGGTCGGATATCGCGCGTTATCCAGCCGGAAAAGATCCAGTCCTGCCGAGATCTGATCGATCTGCAGTTTCGTGGTATCTGTTCGCGCCCGCCCCAGGTAGTTGATTGCCACGGTTCCCACACCAACAGCCAGAAGACTGAGTATCGTAATCACGACCAACAACTCCAGCAGCGTAAAGCCCGCCTGCCCCCGGTTGCGGTCATTGACGGGCCTGTGATCAGGCCGCGCGTTCGTTTCGGTGGTGTCAGGCTGTCTTCGCATCACGTTAAACGACCAATTGGTTGATACTGAAAAGCGCGAGCAGGATCGAAGAAATGATAAGAGCAATGAGAACCCCCAGCCCAAGAGTGAGAACAGGCACCAGCAGCGCCAACATGCGCTGAATGCTGGCTTGGCTTTCCTGGTCGTAGATGTCCGCCAGTTTGAACAGCATGTCTTCCAGATGGCCGCTTTCTTCACCGACCTGCAGCAGCTGTAGAGCCAGGCTGGGAAAGAGGCCGGTTTCGGTGAGTGGCTTCGAGAGCCCCCGCCCCGCTTTGACCTCAGGCTCCGCTTGTTTGACCGCGTTGCTGAGCGCCGCATTGCCGAGCACTTCTTTCACCAGAGTCAAAGCGGATAGCATGGGAACGCCATTCGCCAGCAGTGTCGCCAGTGTCCGGCTGAAACGAGCCACGTCGATGCGGGTCCAGAGACCACCAATCAAAGGAAGCCTGAGCAACTGCCCATGCCACCAGAGCCGCCCGGCCGGACGTGCCATATGCAGTCGAATCGCCAGCCCCCCGATCAGAATGCTGAGTATCGGCAGCCACCAATAGGTTCTAGCCAACTCACCAAACCCGATGACGATCTGGGTGATAAGAGGGATCTTCGCCCCCGCATCGTCAAAGAGCGGCTGGAAGGTCGGCACAACGTAGGTTAGCAGAATGACGACCGACGCCCCTGCAGTCACCAGCAGGAAGATCGGATAGATAAGCGCGGAGCGCACGGTTCGGCTCAAAGCCCGCGACTGTTCCATGAAATCCGCCAGTCGGCGTAGCACGGTCTCCAGGGTAGAGCCTGCCTCGCCCGCCCGGATCATACTTCGATAATACTTGGGAAAAGCGCCTTCCTGTTGATCAAGAGCATCGGCGAAACTCCGCCCGCCCCGAACCTGTTCAAGAACGCTATCCACCACGGTTTTGACTTTCGGCTTCAGGCCCAGGCTCGCAAGAATTTCGAGGGCGCGTTCCAATGTCAGCCCGGCGCCGAGCAAAGTCGCGATTTCTCGGGTCAGGGTGGAAATTTCGTCCGCCGAGATCCCGCCGCTGGCAAAGACCTCCTGCTGCAGGACTCCCGAACCCGCAAAGGACCACTTGCCCGCGGCCTCGATCTTGACGGGAATGTGACCCTGCTGCCGCAACGAGGAGACCACAGCCGCTTCATCGCTGGCATCCAGTTCGCCCTTGACCACGTCTCCCGATCCGGCGATCGATTTATAGCGAAACAGGGGCATGATCAGGTATCGCTGATGACGCGCATGACTTCTTCCAGCGAAGTCACGCCTTGGCGGGCCTTTTTCAGCCCGTCCTGATACATGGAGCGCATACCGGCCTCCATGGCCGCCGCGTGAATTTCCCGGGCTTCGGCATGACGCAGCACCAGACGCCGGATCTCGTCATTCATAGGCAGGATTTCCAGAATACCCACACGTCCACGATACCCCAGACCATTGCAACTCGCGCAGCCGATCGGGCGGTACAGCGTGACCGTACGATCGTCCTCTCGCTCTTCAACGGCGTTACCAGCCATCCCGGCACTGCTGCGCTCAATCTGATCGGCCAGTTCGGGCAGCGCCCGATAGGCTTCGCGGCAATGCGGGCAGAGGCGGCGCACCAGACGTTGCGCCACGATACCAACCACCGTCGAGGTCAGCAGATAATCCTCGATCCCCATATCGAGCATCCGCGTGACGGACGCTGCCGCCGTGTTGGTATGCAGCGTCGCGAGCACCAGATGCCCGGTCAGCGAAGCTTGGACCGCAATCTGCGCGGTCTCCAGATCCCGTATTTCGCCGATCATGATGATGTCGGGGTCGTAGCGCAGGATGGACCGCAGGGTATGGGCGAAGGTCAGGCCGATCTTCGGTCGCACCTGGATCTGGCTGAGACCTTCCAGCTCGTACTCAACCGGATCCTCGACCGTCACGATCTTCTTTTCCGGTGAATTCAAGTGGGTCAGCGAGGTGTAGAGCGAGGTGGTCTTGCCGCTACCCGTCGGTCCTGTGACCAGAAGGATACCGTTGGGACGGTCGAGCAACCCGAGATATTCCTTAAGCGACGTTTCGTCAAAGCCCAGAGAGTCGAAATCCAGCACCACGCCGTCCCGGTCGAGAATACGCATGACCACACCCTCGCCGTGCAGGGTTGGCAGGGTGGAAACACGCAGATCGATTTCCTTGCCGCGCACCACGGCTTTGATCCTGCCGTCCTGGGGCAAACGATGCTCGGCTATGTTCAAGCGGGCCATGATCTTGACACGTGAGATCACCGCCGCGCGCAAAGCCGCAGGCGGCGCATCCACATCCCGCAGCACGCCATCGACCCGGTAGCGCACACGTAGCTGCGCCTCCGAGGACTCGATATGAATGTCCGAAGCCCGGGCCTCGACCGCCCGGCTGATCAGCAGGTTGACGATCCGGATAACCGGCGCTTCGCTTGCCTGATCCCGTAGGCGCTGCACATCGGCATCGGTGGATTCCTCGTCAGGTCTGTCCAGAGTTTCCGCAATCTGATCGATCGAAGACTTTCCCTCTGAATAAAGCCGTTCCAGCGCTGCTTCCAGTTCTGCGGCCACCGCAACGCAGATCTCGACCCTGCGGCCCGTGCGCAGAGCCACTGCCTCCGCCGCCGACTGATCGAGCGGGTCGGTCATAGCGAGGGAAACGCTCGTCTCGTCTTCGCGCAGCGGAAGGATATGACTGCTTTTCAGAAAACGGACAGGTAGAATCCCATCGAGCAATGGCAGGTCCGGGTAGTCGGGCGCAGTAGCAAGCGTGATTCCCAGATGACGCGCCATGGTCTCGGCCATATCCCGGTCGCCGACCAGCCCCAGACGGGTCAGCACCCGGTCCAGGCGTTCACCGCTCTCGGCTTGAGCGCGCTCGGCACGCTTCAGCGCCGCCGCGTCAAGCTTGCCTTCCGCCACCAACAATGCCCCCACCCCGGCCTGGGGCGAGACTTCAGCGTTCGGCAAAGCATCCGGACCGGATTGCGGCGCAGATATTGAAATGTTGCGATCGGTCTTTGAGAGGGGCGCTTCGTTTTGCGCGCCCGCCCGGGCTTCGGATTGACACGTCGCAGCCTCGCGCCTCATGGGGGCAACACTGGGACTCTCCTTCACATTCGAAGAGTCTGCCTGCTTAGAATGTCTACCACCGTCCAACGCCGAAACTTTCCCCTAAGTGCGCGCCGTTTGAGCGCCCGCCTCCTGCGTCTCACGCCCGTTTCGCACACGAAAACAGGAGAGAGACTTGCAATTCGCCTGGGATCAAAGCGAAACACCCGGACTTCTCCGCGCGAAGGCCTTATTCTCCAAAGCCGAGTAGGCAGCTTAGCGCATTACGCCGGGCGGTACACACCCAAAGGGCGAATCGGAATATTATCCTGTCGCAATAAAGCGGTTCCTGCAGACAAAGCGTCTCTACAACTGACGGGGCCAGGAAATCCGCCGGCATTCTCATCCAAGAAGTGAAGTCACAGGAGCTTGAGATATCTGTTTTTTCAAGCTAAACGCCCGGAAGAATTAAAAATTACAGGATTCGATAGGCATTCGTTCGTGACACATCTCGGTTGACCGCTGACGCGGGCCTGAGACCTTCTCAAAATCCAACTGGGCCGTAGAGCCAGGTCAACCAAAAGCCGAAGGCCAGAAAAGTTCCGAAAGGCACCGCCATACTGGCCGAGAGATCACCCCGCAACCGACCCCAGATGACCGCGGCAACCAGCGCGGGCAGCGCCGCCCAGAGCAAAACACTCCCCAGACCACCCCATCCGACCCAGGCCCCGGCGGCGGCCAAAAGCTTGGCATCGCCCATCCCCAGCCCCTCGCGTCCGCGCAGCCGCCGATAAAGCCATCCAAGCCCGTAGAGCCCACCGAATCCGATTACCGCACCCGCCAGATGGTGGAACAGCAAACCCGGCCCCGCGAAGCCTTGATCACTCCACCAGGTGAACAGCAATCCCGCTGGAATTAAGGGTAGGGTCAGCACATCCGGCAACAAAAAATGCCGCGCATCGATCAGTGCCAGTGTGAGAAGTGTCCAACCCAACAGCGCCCCGATCCAGGACAAGTAACCTTCGGACGGCAGCAGAAGCACCGCCCAACCTGCAATACCGAAAGCCGCGAGCTCAACAGCCGGTGCCATCAACCCGATCCGCGTCCCACAGCTCCGGCAACGGCCCTTGAGCAACAGCCAGCTCACCAGCGGAATCATATCCCGCGCCGCGATTTGTCCCCCGCAGCTCTCACAGAGCGAGCGACCAAAGACGACGGTTCGGCCCAGCGGCAGGCGTGCGACCAAAAGGCCGAGAAAACTCCCCGCGAAGGGCGCGAAGATGAGGAGAAAGGTGTTCTGGAGTGTCACGCAGAGAGATTACGTGCTGACTCAAGCCTTGGGCTAGTCTTTTGTGGCGGCGTTCTCGCAGGAAGAGGGATTTGAAGAAATGCGGCCATGGGACTTGAAGCCATAATAAATGCGGCGGACGGTTAAACCGATCTGAGCCCTCGATTAGGCAATCGAATTTGACATGACGCACAAAATGCGACCTGACCCCGGTTATACTCGAGTGGCGGGCGTGCACGTCTGCTCGGCATTTCCAAACGCGGCGATAGCTATATCCGAACCCTCTTGATCCACGGTGCACGCGCCGTACTTGGGCGTATCGGGTACAAGACAGATCCTCGGAGCCGATGGCTCCAGAAATTCTGCGGCCGCAGGCCCTACAACGTTGCCGCAGTGGCCCTCGCCAACAAGAATGCCCGGATTGCCTGGGCCCTGTTGCGCTATGGCGCGGCCTATGATCAGAGACTATCAGTTGCAGCAGTGTAGCCACAGGCAAGCATAATCCAGTTACGAAGCTTCCCACCGCAATTGCAACAAGATACCAAGGAATGGAAAAACGGTTGCGCCGCCGCCATTTAAACCTGATGTGTGGACCGGCAGATCAATCGATCATGTCACGGGGCCGATAAGGGAAAGGCGTGCAAAAACCATTGTGGCTCGCCGCACCGACGACGCGCGGCACGAAAGAAGCCGGATATACGTAAGCAGTTGCAACTCAGCAAACCATTCCAAGGCTAACCCTTGTAATCTGGCGGGTGTCCATATACGTCCACACATGAACCCGCCCAATACGCAAAAATGAGATCTGACGCTGCCTACAACTGACCGGGCAAAGTTTTCAAGAGTTCAGCCATATCCGTCTTGAACTTAGCGACATCAAAATTTTTTACTTTCTTCGGCAATTTATCAAAACTTGATAATCCCTCTATTAGCTCAGCAGTGATTAAACTAAGGGATTGTGTATCAGACGATTGCACAAACAGATCGTAGCTGGCTTCGTCTAGTTTTACGCTATAGCTAAAGTGATTATGTATATCTTCGACGGGTTCGCCCATAATAGTTTCGACCTTCCGCCTGGAACTATACCGTGGCTTCCTTTTTTCTGAAAACTTTTCGAAGCCAGGCTGATCCCGTTCACATATAAATCCGATCGTAATTTCCTTTATGCCAGGCCCGTAATCCCTGTGTTTGAAATAATTTTTCAGACAACTCTCCGCCTTTACAATCAAGTGCACTTTACATTCGGCTTCTAAATCTGAATAAATCCCAATGCCCACGTTCATAATTTATTCACCTGAAAATTTTGTTTCCCGGAGGCAACATCTGTTTCCTAAGTGCATAGCCATAAATCTTATATTTCTCCATCACTTTGATTTGCATTCGATTCCCTCTGTATTCTGTAACGAATCTCACGTTCCTCCTATTTAACGACGTTTCACTGTACCGATTGTTCGTTGTGGTTTCGCCGTACTTCCATACATCCCCAGCGTGAAGCGCGTGTAGACCGCCAGATACATGCAGGCATCAGTATTCTAGTGCGGACGGTTCCTCGATGGCTGCATTGCTCCATCCCCCTTCGATGACCAGATTCTCTTTGCCTCATCGCACCACAAGTTTGCAATGCGGACAAAGCGAAACCTGATCATGATGATGGAGTAAGGCGTTTTACCCCAGCGGGTGAAGGTGGGCTAACTCGAAGACTCCGGCAACCCGTTCTGATTTAAGCCCTGGGCTCTCGAGCCTTGAGTGGCGATAGCGCTGGTGGCAATGAAAGACTGGAGCAGGTGCGAAGAGGCGTCGCCACAAACGCTTTAAAATTTCGATAGATAATCAAACTGGATCGGGCGCACAAAACAAGACCTGACCCCGTTCACAGACTGGGGCGTGTTCGGAGAGGCGTTGCTACAAACGCTTTAAAATTTCGACAGATATTCAAACTGGGTCAGACGCACAAAACAAGACCTGACCCTGATTACATAAACCTGATGTGTGGACCGGCAGATCAATCGATCATGTCACGGGGCCGATAAGGGAAAGGCGTGCGAAAAACCATTGTGACTCGCCGCACCTACGACGCGCGGCACGAAAGAAGCCGGATATACGTAAGCAGTTGCAACTCAGTAAACCACTCCAAGGCTAACCCTTGTAATCTGCCGGGTGTCCATATACGTCCACACATGACCCTGATTACTCTGGTTACATATACTCGCAGCTCATCAACTCGCGATATTTTCGAAACACTTCAATTGTTTTAGGGTCATCGTTTAGCAGCTTCTCGTGAAACAATGGGTCTTTTGCCCAATCAACAAACAATAATGAGGATTCTGCAACTCCGTTAGAACCTTCCAAATAAGATAATCTCCAATACGAAGACATCCTATCGTCAACAACCCTGAACAACTCAATCGGGTAAGCCGTCGGATATTCGTCATCCTCATCTACACATAAGAAACACCAAGGAGAGTTATCTCTAAATGCAATACCCAAAACAAGATATTCTTCAGCCTTCTGTAAATTTAGCTGGCCGTCAGATAAACGCACGTATTTTCTTGCTCTTTCAATCATACCCACTTCAGGCAAATCAAATATATTGTTGATTTCACATAGAACCTTCACAGGTCACCTACTACTTTCAATTTTATCTGACTTTTTCGTAATTATGGATTCTATCTGTGCTGTGTTTCTTAAACTTGAAGTCCATCAGCTTTCCTGTTTTAGGATCGCGTACATAGTGAACATTGGATTTCCGTCCACCGGCAGAAATAATTTCTAATTCCATTTTTTGCATTCCACGATACCTACGATCTTTCAGGCTTGGTATTTTAACAATCCCTTGCCCTTGTCTTGCCGCATCAAGTGTCAGCTGATCCTGAATACTTTTTGGCGCGCGACTAAATGAACTCCCAGTTTTTATTAAGCTTTTGTATCTAGAAAATAGTTTATAAACAACCTTGCCACCAGGCACCGCAGAGAAAGCCGCTTCCCAAAATGCTTCGGCAATTGCACAACTGACACCACCGTCACAGACAAATGACCGACCGGGATCTCTGCAATCAGGGCCACAAGCCCCAATTAGAACATCATCACCATCACCGCCGCTGATGAATCCGTCATCGGGACCTGGCGAAGGAGTCGAAGAAGCGCTAAAAACATCAGTAGCAAGTGCAGAAAACGCGCCTGAGAAGGCACCATTCTTGAATTTACCTCCGCCAAGCTCTGCGCCTATGCCGCCAGAGACTGCGGCAAAGGCAATGGCCGGTGGGCCTTCTAACCCCAACCGCCCAGCAGCTGCGCCTGCAAGGCTGCCGAAAGCACCTGCAGCAAAACCACTAGCGAACTTGCCACCGCGTGCAACACTAGCGACACCACCGATGGCACCATGGGCGACCGCTTTGACAGCGATCTGCCCATTTCTGGCTAGCTCTTTGAGGCCAGGTAATTTGTCCACACCAGCAGTGAGCACCGCTGTTGCCACAGTTATCCCAGCAGAAATCAGAGCCTGCCCTAAGTCCCCACCATTCGCGAGCGTCACGAGCCCTGAGAAAGCTGCAGACAGCGCTATGGCACCTATCTGACCGATCCCAGGTATAAAGTTGATCCCGATCTGAATAGCCGTCGTGACGAATTGGTTCTGCAGTGCCTTTTTGACAAAGGACACGACCGCCTTGAAGGCCTTCTTAAAGAAGCTCGCGATCTTCTTGAAGATCTTCTTAAAGAAGAACCCACTTGGATCCGTATAGCTCAGCGGGTTGTTTTTGACGTAGCTGTAGCGGTTGAAGGACTGGGTATCGTCCGGCGCCTGCACGTTGGGATCGGCAGACAGAAAGCGTCCCAGGGTGGGATCGTAGACCCGGCCGTTCATGTGGATCAGCCCCACACCATCCAGATGCTCGTGCCCGGTAAAGCCGCGGGGAGTCTCGGCAGGTGCCGTCGGGGTCCCGGCATTCCAATCCGTGAGGCGGCGTTTGCCGTGGGCATCGTAGGAGAGATGCTCCGTAACCACACCGCTTTCGTCGGTGATGGATTCCACCGAGCCCAAGTGATCCTTGTGCAGATAACGGGTCTTGTCGGTCAGCGCCTGACCGTCGTCGATCTGGGTGTAGATCGCCACCGTGCCGCCGCCGGAACGGATGTAATGCACCAGCTCATCCGGCTGGTTCAGACGGCTGCGCCTTTCGTAGCTGCTGCCGATGTAGGTCGTGGTGGTGGTCAGGCCGTTGGTCAGACTGTTCTGCTGAACACGCGCCCGGCTCGGGCCATAGACGAATGACGTCTGGTTGCCGGTCAGGCTGTCGCTGATGCTCTGGGGTTTGTTGAAGGAGGTCCAGCTCGTGGTCCGCCCGGCCCCGGAGATCATACTGCCGTTGGCATCGTAGCTGTAGGTGTTGGCCCCCGCCGTGGTGACCGCGTGCGGTCCTGCCCCGTTCTGGCCGTAGAGGTACGCTCCCACATCCGACTTATTGGTGATGTTGCCCAGCGCGTCGTAGGCGTAGGTCGTGGTGTTGAGGGTGGTTGCAGAGCTGGTATCGGTCAGCGTGCTGGAGAGAAGCCGGTTCAGGCCGTCGTAGGTGAAGGCCTCTTTCCGATCCCGCGCCAGATCGTTGCGTTCCTGGAGATTGCCCAGAGTGTCAAAGTCGAACGTCAGGTTCTGGATGGAGGTGCCGCTGTGGTTGGTCTGGATGGAATCCAGCAATGCTGTGGCTGGATCGTAGGCCCGGTCGGTGACCACGCCGTTGCCCAGGGTCTCCTGGGTCACCATGCCTTCCGCATCGACGCTGTTGGCCTGCCAGTAGACCGTGCCGCCCAGGATCTCGGAGACCGAACCCAGAAAGCCGTTGGCGGTGTAGTTGTTCTGGACCGCAAAGCCCGAAGGATAGGTGATGGTGCTGGGACGCCCCAACGCGTCGTAGGTCAGCGAGGTCGTATAGACCGTCGCGGAGATGGTCGTGGTGGTGGTGTCCGGGCGACCGAGACTGTCGTAGTTGGCGACCTCCAGATACCCGTTGGGACCGGAGACCTGATGGATCTTGCCGATGCCCTTGGTGGCCGTGTCGTAGGTCCAGGTGGTGGTGCCCTCCGCCTCGATGCGGGTCGCCATGCGGCCCAGCAGATCGTAGGTCATGGTGACGCTCTGCAGCTTGGCGTCGGTCTGTGAGGTCAGCTCGCCCAGAATGTTATAGCTGTAGGACCAGGTGCCCATGTCCGGATCGACCATGCCGGTCTTACGGCCCCGCTGGTCATAGGACATGCTGGTCAGAACGCCGTTGGCATTGGTCTCCAGCAGATTGCCATAGGCGTCGTAGCTGTAGGAAACCGTGCCACCGACATAATCCTCGCTGAGCACCAGTTCGCCGAGGGCGTTCTGGGTCTTGCTTTCGGTCTGGAAGAGCGCGTTGGTGGTCTCGGTGGTGAGCCCGCCGTAGTCGAACTCCTGAATGCCGCCATCCGGGGCGATCACGCTCATGCGCCGGCCCAATTGATCGTAGTGGGTCGTGGCCCATTTGATGTCGTCAGTCGCCGTGCCCGCGAAGTAGGGCCGCGAGACCATGTGGGATTCGCCGCGCGGGTTGTAGCTGGTGTTGACGTAGATCTTGGTGACGCCGTCAAAGGCGATGGATTCCGTGCGGAACACACGGTTCATCTTGTCGTAGTACTGGATCGACGGCGTGTTGATGGCGGCACCGCCGGTCGCGAAATCCTGGGTCGTGATCTTATAGACTGCACCGGGCTGGCAGAGGGTGTCACAGAGCTCGTAGGCGATCCGGCTTTCCGTGCCGTCGGCGCGCAGTTCCTTGGTCTTGCGCCCGAAACCGTCGTATTCCCAGGTCGTCGTGATGTTGTTGGGGCCGGTCAGGCTGGTGACCACGCCGAACCTGGCATCGGTGACCATGGACTCGCTGTGGCCCAACGCGTTGGCGCTGGAGATCGGGAACTGGCCGATGGCGTCATAGCTGGTGGTGGAACCGCGGGCGGTGATCCCTGCCCCATCGACCGTGGCGCCGGTTTCGTTGCCGAAGCTGTCGTAACTGTAAGAGGTGGTGACCTTGAGGGCCGGGATATCCGGTTCGATGATTTCCTTGGTCAGCAGGCCGTTGGCCGCATTGTACTCCCAGGCCGATTTGCGGGACTGATCGGGTGCGCCGGGTCGTGACTTGGTCACGGTGGTGCTGGTGACACGGCCCAGGATCCAGTTGACCTCATCATTGGTGTAGACGCTGGCGATCTGGGTAGAAAACACCTGCCCCGCAGTCGCGCCACTAGTCTCGTCGGTCACCGTCTGGGTGATATCGGTGGCGTTACCGAAGTTGTCGTAAGTCGAGCTCGTGGTGGTGGTGGAGACCAGGAAGCCAGAAACTTGCTGGCTTTGCGCATCGATACGCGAAATCTCATAGGCCTTGGAGGTCGAACTATCCGCATAGGGGAAGAGCACCGAAGGTTGCTTAAGCGCCGGATCAGGATTCGAACCATCGAAGATGGTCAGGCTGGCGTAGCTCGACTCAACCTCTTTGACCAGATCGACCACCGCGCCGCTGTCCAGGCGTGTGACAGAGCTGTCCACCTGCCCGGTGAAGGGATAGGTCTGGTTATAGGTGGTGGTGGTCAGGATCTCGGTCTGCTCATCCCGCGCGGTGACCGTACGGAAACCCAGGAAACCCCGGCCCTGGGCATGCACCTTGGCGCCGGCGTAGGTGTAATTGATGACCGCCTGGCCTTCCAGGTTGCCCGGGGTCTCGGTCTTACCGTCGTCCTGCGTCACCGAAGAGACCACATACATGGGCGCAACAATGTCGATCTCGGGGAAGCTCGCACCGCTGCCCTTGGTGTAGACGCTGTCGTCCGTCAGGGGCTTGTAGGTGATCTCAGCCATGCGACCCAGGCCGTCATTCGCAGAGATCAGGAGATCGGGAGCGCCAGATTGGTTCACCCAAGTGATCTGACTGCTGGTGCCGCTCGCGCGGCGAAAGGCACGCACCCAGTCAATCAGGCCATCGCCATTCACATCCTGAAACTGACCGTTAATCACGCCAGCTTGCCTGTCGTCAATAAAGTCTGGAAGAGCGTAATCAGGGTCAGCAGCCCAACCCGACCCTGTATTCAACCAAGTGATCTGACTGCTGGTGCCGCTCGGACGGCGAAAGGCACGCACCCAATCAACCAGACCATCGCCATTCACATCGCGAAACTGACCGTTAATCACGCCAGCTTGCCTGTCATCAATAAAGTCCGGAAGAGCGTAATTAGGGTCATTGACCCAACCTGAACCTGTATTCAACCAGGTCACCCGACTACTGCCGCCGGATGAAAGGCGGTAAGCTCGTACCCAATCAACCAGACCATCGCCATTCACATCCTGAAACTGGCCACGCGTCAGATTGGCTTTCTTGTCTTCAATAACGTCCGGAAGGGCGTAGTTAGGGTCAGCGGCCCAACCCGACCCTGTATTCAACCAGGTGACCTGACTGATACCGCCGGATGCAAGGCGGTAGGCACGCACCCAATCAACCAGACCATCGCCATTCACATCCTGAAACCGACCACGCGTCAGGTTGGCTTTCTTATCGTGAATAACGTCTGGAAGAGCGTAACCAGGGTCAACGGCCCAACCCGACCCTGTATTCAACCAGGTGATCTGACTGATGCCGCCGGATGCAAGGCGGTAGGAACGCACCCAGTCAACCAGGCCATCGCCATTCACATCCGCGAACTCGCCGATCTTCAATTCCAAGCTACGGTTATAAATGTTATCTGGCAGCTCATAGCCGGCATCGACCTGCCAACCCGAACCGGTATTGAGCCAGGTTGAGCGAGTGTTCGTGCCGCCATAACGGAAAGCCCGCACCCAATCCGTGATGCCATCGCCATTCACATCTACGAATTCACCGGTGCGCATTGGGATCGTGCTATGGAAGATGATGTTCGGCAGAGTGTAGTTTGCACTGGACGGCCAACTCGAACCCGTGCCCAGACGAGTGCTCTGATAGTTGGTGCCATTGTGGCGGTACGCCCGCAACCAGTCGATCAGACCATCGCCATTTACGTCCGCAAACTCACCACGCTGAACACCGCGCTGCTTATCCTCGATGAAGTCAGGAAGCGCAGTCGCTGCATCTTGTTGGAACACATTCGTGCCGGCGGCATGGTCGCTATAGGTAAAGCTGTGTGGCATGAGACAGTTGTTGCTGGCGTCGCATTCCGTCAGCGAGGTCAGGCGCGAGCGGCCGGTGGCCGTGCCGTACTCGTAGGCCATATCGTAGCGCTTAACGAGCGTGTCGATGCCGCCGAAGGTCGCATAGGTCTCGATCGACTTCAGGCGGTTCAGGGTCTGTGTGCGCGCCCCGGCCATGTAGTGCACACGCGTATCGGTTCGCGCCTCGTAGACAAAGCGCACCGACGCCGTCGGCAAGGTTCCCGCAACCGTATTGCCTGCATAATTGATCCGGTCGATCTGATGCACATTGTTGGTGGTGTCATCGGAATAAACCAGATCCAGATAGTTCCCGACCCGGTCCTCGATCCGGTTCACCGACCAGTAGCGCACGTCCGCCTGACCAGGAACCTCGACGGCGGACTCCGCCGTGTTGCCGTAGGTCATCACCTGGCCGGATTTGGTCCAGACCTTGAAGTACGCCGGGCCCGCGCCTGCAGTCCCGTAGGAAACGATCTTGGAGAAGGAGGCAAGCTCCGTGCTGTAAACCGTGCCATCCGCTCCGTAGGTGCCGCCATCGATGGCCACCAACCGCTGGCCATCCAGGCAGAAGCGGTCAACCGCGCTGTAGTCCACGCCGCTGATGGCATCATCCTGCGCCAGGGTCCTGCCACAGCGGTGGATCACCGAAAGGCCCCCGAGGGACCAGCCGACACCGAGAATACCGTTATCGCCCCGGCTGCCGTAGATCAGCGAGAGACTGGGCGCCATACCCGCGACACCGGGCGGAACCGAGATGGGAATGGAGTAGTTCGCCGAGCCGCTTTCATCCACCGCGATGGCGCCAGGTGTGACGCCTGCCACCGTCGTTGAAGTTGCCGATGCGGAGGCACCACCGAGCAACAAGCTCGCCGCAGCAAACGCGGACAGCAGCAAACGGCTTCGGCTGGGCAAGGCTCTGATTTGAGACGAAGATCCAAACGGCAGTAAACGAGACACGCAAAAAATCATCGGTCATTCCCCAAAGCAAAGACAAAACCCGCAAAAGCGACTTAAAAAGCTTTAAAACCCCAACCTGAAAAAGACTTCAGGTCACAAAAAAACCGGCTCCCAAAGGAACCGGTTCCGCCAAACACACCACACAACCTGACGCTTTATTGCAAAGACCGAAGTCTCCAGCAAAAAGCCAAGCAAAAGCGCCTCGCAAAGATTGCGAAACAAAAGCGTAACCCATTACGCTTCCTCACTTCTTGAAAGATTGTGCCGTGTTGAATTTACAGCCGCAGGTTAGATCACAATAATGTCACTGACAATACACAAACGACAATCCTGGGATACATTTCCTGTGGATAAATCAACTAAACGGCAGAATTCCTGGGGTTGTAGAGGGTATTTTTCAAGCGCGCCTCAAGCGATTCCGAGGCAAAACCATAGACGGCCCAAGGCGATCTTATTGCGGCGTTCGGAAAGCAAAAAATCGAGCCGCTTTACCGAGTTTTCCAGTCCCATGAGAGAGAGATACGTCCACTTGCCGTTTTACTGTCATACAACGTCTTCTCAATTCGTCAAAACCAGCCGCTCGAGGATTTCTTTCTGCGTGTTTCTAACACGATGATTGGAGTGAAATTCTTCACTCACCGACCCAATACTGCATCATAAATCCCCGCGTGCGTGGCCAATACCTCGTCAGGATCACTGCAAGAGACTGTGCAACGCAGGAATAACTACACTGCGCACATTTGGAGCTTTACAGAAACACCGGCGGCATGTGCCGTCTCTCTGAAAGACCGTCAATCGAATTTAACGAGAAATCCGACGTTGTTCTGGTCGAGGCACCTTCTGCCAACATGCTCTACCAATAATCCCAATGAGAATTGTGTGCAAACCGTCAACCGCACGAGCGCCACACACCGAATAGGTGCCGATGTTTTCCAACAACAAGGGGCTATCGCAAGACAATAATCTGCAAGGAAGCGCGTTGCTGTCGCCGTATCTCATCACTCTTACAGCATGCAATCAACTTTATACGGTTTTCTCAACAGGTAGTTTGTTTCCCTGTTACCAACGTTTTTATTCAATTGTACGCAAACTCTTAAGTCCAGAACAGAGAAGCATCCGTCAAAGCTGTCCACTAGACGCATTTTCGGTGTTAGGGGATTCTGCATTCCCAAGTTTCTGCCCCAGACCGAAGACCGCTCCAACACCGATCAGTATCGGCTCGTTCTGATCGAGCGCCCGCACGCCTGCACCTAGATCACCGAGAGATCCATGCCAGATCTTCTCGGAAGGGCGTGACAGCGCAGCGCACGCAACCACAGGCGTCGACGAATCTAAACCCTTGGCGACAAGAGTCTCAGCAATCTGATCGGCCGTGCCACGCCCCATATAGAAAATTGTCGTGGCGAGCGGATCCGCAATCGCTCGCCAGTCCAGATCGTCAGGCAATGTTCCCTTGCGGCAATGTCCGGTCACAAACCGCACCGAACGCGCATGATCGCGGTGAGTGAGCGAAATACCGAGCGACGCAGCCATGGCAGCAGCCGCGGTGATCCCGGGGATGGTCGAAACGGCAATACCTTCATCCTGCAAACAAGTGATTTCCTCCCCTGCCCGCCCGAACACCATCGCATCGCCGGACTTGAGGCGAACGACATTTTTGCCCGCCTTCGCAAGCTTTATCATCATTGCGTTGATGTCTTCCTGGCGGCAGCTTTTCCGGCCGCCCCGTTTGCCGACCAGCATGCGTTTTGCCTCACGCCGCGCGAGTTCCAGAACCTCGTCCGAAACAAGATCATCGTAAAGAATGACATCTGCCGCCTGTAAAGCGCGAACCGCCTTAAGCGTTAAAAACTCGGCATCACCTGGACCGGCACCGACCAGAGTCACATGACCGGATTGAGGGGGAATGCCCGACACCTGTTGCCGACAGTCTGCAAACAATTTACCTGCAGCGCCGACGCCCGGGACCGAAGTGAATGCAAGGTCGGAGAAACGCTCCCAGAACATCCGCCTCTGCTGTTTCGACCGCAAATGCCTGGATACTTGCCCGCGCAAGTCCTGCGCAATTCTCGCCCAGTCCGACAACGAGGGTGGAATGAGGGTTTCGATCCGTCTGCGGATAGCCTGCGCCAGAATGGGAGAAGACCCATCGCTCGAAATACCGATCACCACAGGGGATCGGTTGACGATTGAGCCGAACCGGAAGACGCAGTGTTGCGGCTTATCAATTACGTTCACCGGAACACCGAAAGCTCGACCCGCGCGGCAGAAAGCCTGGACTTCATCATCATTTTCAATATCCGCAACCGCAACGACCGCGTCTTTAAACGCAAGGCTTGTCCATTTATGCCGGTGCCAGTGGATATGCTCGAGCAGTGCATCGCTATTCATAAGCGTCTGAAACTCAGCGCTGAGGCTTTCGGCGTAGAGCTGGACCTGCGCACCCGCCGCCACCAGGAGTTCCGCTTTCCACGCTGCAGCTTTGGTTCCGCCAGCAACCAGTACGTGACTTCCCTCAAGCTTGAAGAATAGCGGAAGCGTTGCGAGCGGGCCTATAGCTCGCGCCGTCGGACGTTTAACCACCTCGTTCTTTTTACTCGGCAGCAAGGACACGCTGGCCATTAACGATCTCCTGTATTTCGGAGCGGCAGGAGCCGCAATTGGTTCCGGCATTCAAAACGCGACCTATCTCATCCACGGAAGCGCAGCCGGCACGCACGGCGGTCACAATGTCCTTCGCGCCAACACCGAAACATGAACAGACCGTCGCGCCCGGGTCGTGCCCGTCCTCTCCGGGCCGGCCTGCGATGATACGATAGCGAGACTGCCGCTGACTGTGATCGCCGGTCAGTTGCCCCACTGCCCAAAGACGTGACACCACCACAGGCTCCGATGCGAGATAAAGGGCGTACAACAGGCGTCCAGCATCGAAACCGGCCTGGCGGCTGTCATTCTTCTGCCGGTCGCTGTAGGCCAGTGTCTCGGGTTGAAGGCCTGCGCCAAGACCAAATAAACGTAGTGCAAAGGCTTCGATCGCGGGCATATGTTCAGCGAGCGCGAACTCCAGCCGCCATCCCCCTTTACAGCGCGCCAGAGCCCAATAATCGCAGTCACCCGGATCGGGTTTTTCAGCCGAAACGGCAAAACCATAGACAGCAGCCTTAAAAGGCCTGACAGACACATGCGCATTTTTCAAAGCGGGCTGTCCCGAGTAGGGGTCCGTTACCGGCGGCACCAACGTGTTGATGCGTGCGGCGGAGGCGAAGAGATCATTCCAATGCATGGGTACAAAGAGTCGACCCGGCTTCTGCCGCCGAGTGATCATCGCCCGCAGACAAACCTTCTGCGCGCCACTGCTGACTTCAACGATAGACGCCTCGCTCACTCCCAGACGCATTGCGTCTTCTGGATGGAGTTCAGCAAAGGGTTCCGACGTGTGGGCTGAAAGCTGCGCGCTCTTTCCCGTCCGTGTCATTGTATGCCAATGATCGCGGACGCGACCGCTGTTCAGGAGCAACTGGTGAGATTTGTCGGCCAGCAGCTCCGTCGTCGGAGTAACCGGAATAAAACGCGCTTTGCGGTTTGCCGTATAGAAACCACCCTGAGCAAAGAAGCGTGTTTGCCCAGCCGGGCCGCCTTTAGGACGCGGCCATTGAAAAGACTGAAGCCGGTCATAGGCCTCCGAGCTCATATCGGCACAGGCGCCAATATCGAGGTCGCGGGTTCCCGCGTTATCATATGCCGAGAGCGCGGCGTATTCGCGAAATATCGACGCGACGTCAGGGTAGCTGAAAGCCTCGGCGTGTCCCATGCGTCGCGCAACCTGCGCCAGTTGCCACCAATCCGGACGGGCTTCCCCTGGCAGTGGCAGGAAAGCACGTTGCCGCGAGATCCGGCGTTCGGAATTGGTGACTGTACCATCTTTTTCTCCCCACGCCGCGGAGGGAAGTTTTACTTGCGCGTTTTGAGTACTATCTGTCTTGGCCAGTAGGTCGGAGACAACCACAAAAGGACAGGAGGCGATGGCAGCTTTTACCTCGTCCGCATCGGGAAGGCTATCGACCGGATTGGTCGCCATGATCCAAAGGGCTTTGATACGCCCTTCAGCCATGGCCTGGAACAGATCGACAGCTTTCAATCCTGCCCGATCCGGAATCGCCGGCGATTGCCAGAAATCCTGAACCAAAGTCCTGTGATCTTCGCGTTCCAGTTCCATATGACAGGCAAGCATGTTGGCCAATCCGCCCACTTCACGCCCCCCCATGGCGTTGGGCTGGCCCGTAATCGAAAAAGGTCCCATGCCCGGGCGTCCGATGCGTCCTGTCGCCAGGTGACAGTTAATGATGGCGTTGACCTTATCGGTCCCGCAGACAGACTGATTGACGCCCTGACTGTAGAGCGTGACAGCCTTTTCCGTCGTCGCGAAGAGCTCGTAAAAATGTTCAATCTCATGCGATGTCAAACCGGTCTGTGCAAGGATTTGGGGGAGAGCTATTTCGGCCGTCGCCAGTGCTGCGGCGAAGCCCTCCGTATGGTCGGCGACATAGGCCTCGTCCAGAACACCAGCTGTCGCCAAATGGCTGAGCAGACCACAAAACAACGCCACGTCACCATCAGGGTCGATGGCAAGGTGCAAATCCGCAATATCGGCCGTCACTGTTCGTCGCGGATCGATCACAACAAGCTTCATATCCGGTCGGGCTGATTTAGCGGCCAGAATCCGCTGATGAAGAACCGGATGGCACCAGGCGAGATTGGACCCCACCAATACGATCAGATCGGCAAGCTCCAGATCCTCATAGCAACCGGGCACCGTGTCCGAACCAAACGCCCGACGATGTCCCGCAACGCTGGAGGCCATACAAAGCCGGGAATTGGTGTCGATGTTCGCAGAACCGATGAAACCTTTCATCAGTTTGTTGGCGACATAGTAGTCCTCGGTGAGAAGTTGACCGGAGACATAAAAGGCAACGGAGTCCGGGCCATGCTCAGCTATGGCTGTATTGAAGCGTTCGGCAACCAGCGACAAAGCTGCGTCCCAGGTCGCCGGCGCGTCATCGATTTCCGGTGCAAGCAACCGTCCTTCCAGATCCACGGTCTCCCCCAAGGCAACCCCTTTCGAGCAGAGCCGTCCAAAATTCGCAGGATGCGTGGGGTCACCGGTAACCGAGACAGAACCATCCCTATCCCTGGAGGCCTTAATACCGCAGCCGACACCACAGTAGGGACAGGTCGTGTTCACAGTCTTGGTGTCCGGCATCCTTGCCATCATCAAGCTTGCCCGGCCTGATGAACGGCTTTGAGGTCAAGCAGGATATCGTCTCCAGACAGCTTGATTTCAAACTTTGCCGTGCTTCCGCTGTCCGCCCCCTGGGCCTCGCCGCTTTCGAGAGAAATGACCCAGTTATGCAGAGGACAGGTAACGCAGCCGTCATGAACAATCCCCTGGCTTAAGGGACCCTTCTTGTGCGGGCAGCGATCCTCCAAGGCAAAAACACGGTCGTCCGCTGTACGGAAAATCGCGATAGTCACGCCACCGCTTTTAACGCAACGCGCCCCTCGCCTCGGTACGTCACTAAGATTACCGATCTTCACCCAGCCATCGAACATCGCGTTCATTCCGCTGCCTCCAGAGTCAGGGTTGCCATAGGATTGAACTCATGCTTGTCCAAGCCTGAGACCCGCTCCGACCAGGGGTCGGCCTGGGCAAACTTTTGAGAGAATACAAAGCGATCAAAATAGGCCGCACGCCGTTCGGCATTCTCCATGATTTGCTGGCGGATCTCCTCAACGCCGACGCGCGCGGCCCATTTATAAATCCGCTCGAGGTAATGTCCCTGCTCGCGGTACATCTGCACCAGCGCGACAACGTGTTCCAGAACCTCGTCCTCAGTCTTGACCAGCCCCAGAATTTCCGTGCCTTTTATTTCCAGTCCGGCCGCGCCGGCGAAGTGAATTTCGAACCCGCTGTCGACACAGATTATCCCCACGTCCTTGCAGGTGGCTTCGGAGCAGTTGCGCGGACAGCCCGAGACCGCCAGTTTGAGCTTGGCCGGAGTCCATGACCCCCAGATAAATTTCTCGATCCGGATGCCCAAACCAGTGGAGTCCTGCGTTCCGAAGCGACACCAGTCTGTTCCTACACAGGTCTTTACCGTCCGGACGCCTTTGGCATAGGCGTGTCCGGAAACGAAACCCGCCTCGCCCAGGTCCGCCCAAACAGCGGGAAGATCTTCCTTGGCGATCCCCAGCATGTCGATACGCTGGCCGCCGGTGACCTTCACGGCCGGAATGGAGAACTTGTCCACCACATCGGCAATGGCACGAAGTTCTTTGGACGACGTCATGCCGCCCCACATCCTTGGCACAATCGAATAGGTCCCGTCTTTCTGGATGTTTGCGTGGACCCGTTCATTGATGAAACGGGATTGATAGTCGTCGGCATATTCACCCGGCCAGTCAGACACCAGATAGTAGTTGAGTGCCGGGCGGCATTTGGCGCAACCGCAGGAGCTTTTCCATTCCAGTTCCTGCATGACGGCAGGAATGGATTTGAGCGCCTTTGCCTTGATCAATCTGCGGACCTCATCATGTCCCAGATCGCTGCAGGCACACATGGGTTGCATCGCCGCGGGTGTGTAGCTGTCTCCCAGGGTCAGCGCCAGAAGTTGTTCGACCAGCCCGCTACAGGTGCCACAGGATGCCGAAGCCTTAGTGTGCGCCCGGACCTCATCCAGCGCACCGAGACCCAGCTCTGTTATGGAAGTGACGATCTTGGACTTACATACGCCGTTACAGCCGCAGATCTCTGCATCATCCGGCAAGGCTGCAACGGCCGCCATAGGGTCCAGTGGGGGCCCTCCCTGATAAGCTTGTCCAAAGACCAGCGTCTCGCGCATTTCGGTAATATCGAGCTGTTTCTTCAGCAAGTCGAAAAACCAAGGGCCGTCACTGGTATCGCCATAAAGGACCGCGCCGATGATCCGATTCTCCTTGAGAACCAGGCGCTTGTAGATCCCTGCCGCAGCGTCGCGCAGAACAATCTCCTGGCGGTCATCGCCTTCTGCAAAGTCACCGGCGGAATAGAGATCGACGCCAGTGACTTTCAGCTTGGTCGCCATGACGGACCCTTTATAGAGCCCCGTGCCACCGGTCAGCTGCTCCGCAAGCACATTCGCCATTTCATAAAGAGGCGCTACCAGACCATAGCACTGACCACGATGCTCCACACATTCACCCAGGGCGAAGACATCAGGATCGGACGTCCGCATGTCGTCGCCAACCAGAATGCCCCGACCAACCTCCAGACCACTCTCGCGTGCGAGGCCGCTGGAGGGACGAATACCGATCGCCATGACAACGATGGCTGCGTCGATCTCGGTCCCATCTTCGAGTCTGACGCCGGTAACCCGGCCCTCTCGCCCCAGAACTTCGCTGGTGTTGGCTTGAGTTACGACTTCGATGCCACGGTCTTCGAAAGCCTTCGTAAGAAGGTAACCCGCAGCGGGGTCGAGCTGACGTTCCATCAGCGTCGGCATCAAGTGCAGAACCGTAACATCCATGCCCTGTTGCTTGAGTCCGGCCGCAGCCTCCAGTCCCAGGAGTCCACCACCGATCACAACCGCTCGGCCTCCCGACTTTGCTGCCGCAAGCATGCGCTCGACATCGTCCAGATCCCGGTACACCAGTACGCCCTCCAGATCATGTCCTGGGATCGGAATGATGAAGGGATTGGAGCCGGTTGCGATCACCAGCTTATCGTAACGCGCCGTAATGCCGTTTTCCGACACGACTGTCTTGTTGCTGCGGTCTATCTCAGCGACCCTGGACGACTTGTGCAGCGTAACACCGTGCCCGGCATACCAGTCCTCGTCGTGGGTAACGATGTCCCGGTAGGCCTTTTCACCGGAAAGCACCGGAGACAGCATGAGGCGGTTGTAGTTTACCCTCGGTTCCGCGTTAAAGATTGTCACCTCATAGGAATCGGGCGCCCGCTCGAAGAGATGCTCCAGCATTCGGCCGGGTGCCATTCCGTTGCCGATAACGACCAGCTTCTGCTTCTGCTTCTGCTTCTGCTTCTGCTTCTGCTTCTGCTTCATCATCACCTCCCTCAGGCCGCAGTTGTCACGGCAGACGCTCGCTGCCGCGCAAGCCTGGCGGCTCTTTTTTCTTGAATGGATTTGAGTTGCTCATCGCTGGGGTTCGCGCCGCCTTCATAGGCGTCGAGGAACCCAAGCAACTCTTCGCGATAGGCGTAGTAATCCGGATGGGCCAACAGCTCCTTGCGCGATCGCGGCCGAGGCAGATCGACCTTCATGATATTGCCGATCCGGGCGCTGGGTCCGTTGGACATCATGACCACACGGTCCGCCAGCAGAATGGCTTCGTCGACATCGTGGGTGACACAGATCGCCGTGACCTTGCTGCGCTTCCAGACATCCATAAGAACGTCCTGAAGCTCCCAACGCGTCAGGCTGTCGAGCATGCCGAAGGGTTCATCCAGAAGCAGTAACTTGGGCGAAAGCGCAAAAGCCCGGGCAATTCCGACCCGTTGCTTCATACCGTTGGAGAGATCGACCGCCATCTTGTGCATGGAGTCCGAGAGACCGACACGACTGAGATAGTACTCTGCGACGTCTTTGCGTTCAGCGCGGCTCGCACGCGGGTAAACCCGGTCTACTCCAAGCGCGACATTGTCGTACGCACTCAACCACGGCATTAACGATGGCGCCTGAAAGACAACAGCTCGATCAGGTCCAGCCCTGGTCACGTGGGTCCCGTCCAGAATGATTCCGCCCTGAGTAATTTCATTCAGTCCGGCAACCATCGACAAGACGGTCGACTTGCCGCAACCAGAGTGCCCGATCAGGGTGATGAACTCGCCCTTGGCGACCTTCAGATCGAAACCATCAACAACCGTAAGCGGGCCCTTGGGCGTCGGATAGACCTTTTTAAGCTGACTGAATTCCAGATAGCGCTCCTGCCGCACGGTTTCAGACTCACGCTGATAGGCTGCGGGTAATTCTTCGCTCTGGGTGATGGGCACGATGTTGGGCAGAGAGATATCGCGCTCGATATCTGCATTGCGCTCCTGCCCTACTTCCATCAGGAATTCTGTCACCGCGGCGCGCAGACTGATGAACTCCGGATCGCTGTTCATCGCCCCCCGGTCTCGTGGTCTCGGCAGGTTGACCTTGAACTCCCGTCCCAATGTCGCATTGGGGCCGGGCTTTAGTGGGATAATGCGATCGGCGAGCAGGATAGCCTCGTCCACATCGTTAGTGACCAGGATAATAGTTTTCTTTTCCTGTTGAGAAATAGCGGCGAACTCGTCCTGGAGTTTGGCACGGGTCAGCGCATCGAGCGCCGACAGAGGCTCATCCATCAGCAGGACGTCGGGCTGCATCGCCAGCGCGCGGGCGACCGCTACACGCTGGCGCATTCCACCCGACAACTCAGACGGTTTTCGATCCCGAGCGGGCGACAGACCAACCATATCGATGTATTTCGTCACGATTTCTTTGCGTTCAGCTCGTGATTTCGCTCCGAAAACACTGTCCACCGCGAGTGCTACGTTTCCCTGCACCGACAGCCAGGGCATCAGAGAATAGGATTGAAAAACCACGCCACGTTCCGGTCCGGGGCCCACGATCTCCTTCCCCCTGAAGATCACACCCCCCTGATCCGGTTCGATCAGACCCGCCAGCGCGGAAATCAATGTGGTTTTTCCGGAACCAGAGAAACCCACGATCGCGATGAATTCGCCCTCGTTCACTTTCAGATTCACTTCGGACAGGATTTCACTACGTTCGACACCTTCGCCATAGTGCTTGGAGAGGCCGGAGATTTCGAGAATGCTCATGTCGTTCTCCTCACCGGTTCGCCGAGAAGGTAAAAGCGCGCTGCAGAGCGTACATCAGCCGGTCGAGCATAAAGCCGACCAATCCGATGGTAAGGACTGCGACCATGATCTTGGCCAGGGACTGAGAGGATCCGTTCTGGAACTCATCCCAAATGAACTTTCCCAGACCCGGGTTTTGGGCCAGCATCTCCGCAGCGATCAGAACCATCCAACCGACACCCAGCGAAAGCCGCAACCCGGTGAAAATCAGCGGAAGCGCTGACGGCAGCACCACCTTGGTGATGGTTTTACTCGTTGGCAACTGCAGCACGCGGCCGACATTCATCAAATCCTTATCGACCGACAATACGCCCAAAGCCGTGTTGACCAGGGTCGGCCAGAGCGAGCAAAGCGTCACGGTCACCGCCGAGATCAGCATGGATTTCGGCAGCAGATCCGTTGGGTTCACATAGAGCGCCGAAACCACCATGGTCACGATCGGAAGCCAGGCAAGTGGCGACACCGGCTTGAAGATTTGTATCAAGGGGTTGATGGCGCCGTTGAAGCTTTTCGAAAGTCCGGACGCAACCCCAATGGGAACAGCGATGATCGTCGCGATCACAAATCCCAAACCGACAGTAACGAGCGACGTCAGAATCTGGTCGAGATAAGTCGGTTTACCCGTGTAGTTGCGATGCTTGACCTTATCCGCTTTGCCCGCCGCCACGAGCTTCGCGTTCCTGATGTCCTGGCGTTCAAAAAATGCCGCCGCTTTTTCGCGTTCTCGGACATGGTCATCCCAAAGATGCCCGGCTTGCTCCCAGACCTGCGCCGGCCCTGGAATGGCGCCTAGAGAAGTCTGCACCTGCGGTGCCAGGCTGCTCCAAGCCAGCAAGAAAAGACCAATCCCCAAGAGCGGAATTACCAGCACACGGGTCAGCTCTCCCAGTTGCTCTCGTGGGTTTTCACCGGCAATCATTTTCAGGATGGGCGTCAGCCAGGAAAAGCCAAGCGCTTCCAGCCAGACACTGGCCCGGTTGATGGCGGAAAAGATCCGCTCTCGGGCAGCGTCTCTTTGCGCTGTATCGATGGCGTCGGTCGCGTTGGCCATAAAACTTGTCCTCAGGTAGGTCTGTTTTCGGTTCGGCAGGCCTGGTAGGATCCGGCCTGCCTGAAGTTGACGCGTGGCCGCCGGTCAGCCGCCGACAAGCTTATTGCCGGCCACAACCTGTTTGGATTTCAAACCGATCGTAAGGGAATCGATGTAGGCGTTCGGTGTCTTACCGTCGTAGGCAATGCCATCGATGATATCGCCGGCCGGTGTAGGGGCGCGGTAGCCGTCGCTGTTCCAGGGAAAATCGGCTTCGCTGACATGCCCTTCATCGACAAGCATACGGGCAGCCTTCAGGTACATATCAGGAAGGTAAACCGACTTGGCAGTCTCGGCATACCATGCATCATCCTTGTGTTCAGCGATCTGTCCCCAGCGGCGCATCTGAGTGAGATACCAGATGGCGTCCGAGTAGTATGGATAGGTTGCGAAATAGCGGTAAAAGACGTTGAAGTCCGGCACCGCGCGCTTGTCGCCTCTCTCATACTCGAAGGTGCCGGTCATGGAATTCGCGATGACTTCGGCATCGGCCCCGACATACTCGGAACGTGCCAGGATCTCGACCGCTTCCGCGCGGTTGGCGTTATCGTTTTCGTCCAGCCACTTTGCCGCCCGGATGAGCGCCTTGGTCAGTGCAAGCGTCGTTTTCGGATTATTTTCCGTGAAGGCTTTGGTCAGACCAAAAACCTTCTCAGGATTGTTTTTCCAGATCTCATAATCGGTGATGACCGGGACACCGATCCCCTTGAACACAGCCTGCTGGTTCCAGGGTTCTCCTACGCAGTAGCCGTGAATCGTACCGGCTTCCAGGGTCGACGGCATCTGCGGCGGCGGCGTTACAGATAACAGGGCGTCAGCCAATATCTGCCCGGAGACGTCTGTTGTAGAATAGTAGCCTGGATGGATATCGCCGGCCGCCAACCAGTATCTCAGTTCGTAGTTATGGGTCGAGACCGGGAAGACCATGCCCATCTTGAAGGGTTTGCCCTCTGATTTGAATTTTTCGACTACCGGCTTCAGGGCATCCGCCTTGATGGGATGGACCGGCTTACCGTCCTCGTGGGGGATATGCTCCTTCATCATCGCCCAGACTTCATTCGAAACCGTGATGCCGTTGCCGTTCAGATCCATGGAAAAGGGCGTCACGATGTGGGCCTTGGTGCCGAAGCCAATGGTGGCCGCCAGCGGCTGTCCCGCCAGCATATGGGCGCCATCGAGCTCGCCGGTAATCACCCTGTCCAACAGCACCTTCCAGTTGGCCTGCGGCTCGAGCGTTACGAACAAACCTTCATCTTCGAAAAAACCCTTTTCATAGGCAATTGCCAGCGGCGCCATATCGGTCAGCTTGATGAAACCGAATTTCAGCTCATCCTTCTCGACGTCCAGCATTTCCGCGTGCAGGGGCATAACCGCGGCGATGGTGGCCGTGATGCCTGCGGCAAGGAACGCCCTGATTTTTCCAGTTATTGGCAACATCTCATCTCCTGTCTGACCGGCAGTCTTGGCGCGGCTGGGCAATCCCGTTTGAAATAAAAAAAGCCGCCAAACCAGTCGGCGCATCCCGGGAGGAGGTGGGAATGCGATACCAGTTTGGCGGCTTTGCCTGATGCGCCCGTCATTGGACGCGTAACTTATGTTCCGAGCTTGGAACTACAGTTACATCAGCAGGATCCGTGCCAGTTTCGGTTTCAGAACGTGTTTTCGTGCTAATTCAGATGCTTGGAGAAGGAAATATCTGTTTCGACTGAAGCCGCAACACCTTCGCACTTGCACAATAGAAAGTCGACTTGGTTGTTTTTTGTGCAGCACAGCAAAAACGTGAGCACTGCCTCTACCTGCTTAGACCTGCTGTTCTCTTACGTAGGTCTCGATCTGCTCCGGGTCGAAAACCCTGTCGTCAAAAAAGCCGTCAGGGCCGAGAATCAGACTGCCATCCGACGACCCGGCGTGCATAGGCGTCTTCAGCGCGCCTTCGACCTTTGCGTTAGCAGCAGGCACTGCCGCTCCCAATGGCGCGATTGCCGCACGATAGAGATCCGGGCGATAGGCCTGGGCAGCACGTTCAACACTGTCGGGGTCCCAAACCGCATGCCCCCAGCGCACCATTTGGCTGTAAAACCAAAGCGCATGACTCTGCCAGGGAAAGGTCGCCGCCTTGTCGAAGGGGACGAAGAAGTCTTGAACAGTAGCTACTTCATCGTCCTGGTACCGCAGCTTGCCCTGAAGGGCCGGCAGGATCACGGCCTGATCCTGGCCGACGTATTCCTTGCGTGCCAGGAGCACTGCAAGTTCCTCATGATTTTCCGGATTTCCGCACCATTCGGCGGAGCGGTAAAGCGCCCGTAAAACTGCAGCCACAGCGCTGGGCTGATCCGCTGCAAAAGTTGCGGAGACCGCCAACACCTTCTCGGGACTTGACCGCCAGATCGCCGACTTCGTTGTAACGATCACGCCTGCTCCCAGCTTCACCGCGAGGCTGTTCCAAGGCTCGCCGACACAAAAACCGTCAATCTGTCCGGAGTTAAGCGCATCGGCCATCAGCGGCGGTGGCACCACAACGATACGTACATCCTGCTCTGGATCGATCCCGCCGGCAGCGAGCCAATAGCGGAGATCGTAGTTATGCGCCGAAAAGGGATGGACCACCGCAAAACTCAACGGCAATTCATGCTCGGCATTATGTCGCCGCACGACCCGCGCCAAGCGCTTGATATTCATGGTCGCATCGAGACCACCCGGATCGCCGTCCTGTGCAAGTTCATCAGCAAGACGGCGAGAGACCGTAACTGCGTTGCCGCCTAAACCAAGTGCCATAGGCGCCACGACGTCGAGCTGCAGCGGCGTTAAGCCCAGGCAGGCTGCGATCGGCATAGGCCCCAGCATATGCGCCATCTGAAAGTGGCCAACAGCCATACGATCGCGGATATTCGCCCACGAATTCTCCCGGATCAGGGTCAGGTCGATCGCCTCGGCTTTGGCAAAGCCCTTCTCACGCGCAACCACGAGAATCGCGGAATCCAACAACGGTAAAAAACCGGCGCGTATTTCATAAAGATCGGCCCCGGGCATAGCCTAACTCTCCGGGTCAAGCAGGCAGGAGGCAGTCACCAGGCTTTGCGCGATCTCGGAAAGCCGTCGGTTTTGGTTCATCGCTGTCTTGCGCAGGAGGGCATGAGCCTCGTCTTCGCCAATTCCCTTGGTTCGCATGAGGATTCCTTTCGCTCTCTCGATCAGCTTCCGTTCGGCAAGTTCGTTACGCGCCGCATCCAGCTCGCGTTCCATCCGGGAAAAAGCGTTAAAGCGGCTGATCGCCATATCTAGGATGGATTTGACCCGCTCCTGCCTGAGGCCATCGACGACATAGGCCGAGACGCCTGCCTCTACAGCAGCTTCAATGGACGCCTGATCGGAGCGGTCGACGAACATTGCAATCGGCCTTTTCACCGCCCGTGAAAGCTGAAACATGCTTTCCAGCATGTCCCGGTTCGGGTTTTCCAGGTCGATGACGATTACATCAGGCTCAAGATCGCCAATGCGCTGTGCGATGCCGTTCACATCCTTGACCAGCGTCACCTGATCATGACCAGCATCCCGCAACCCCGCTTCGATAATGGAAGCCCGGATCTGGTTTTCATCGATCACAAGTACGGAAAGCTGCGCATGACACATGGGTTTATTCTGCGCATGCGAGATAATTGTGCAATGCAAAAAAAATACTGACTTCGCATCAATCAAAGTTGCTTTGGTTAATGTGAAGTCAGCGACATCTCACCGAAATTGGCCCCCCCTATGGAGGGCGTTTGCATAAGTATCAAGGATGGTGCGGGATTTCTTGCCATAGCGGTCACCGTGCAAATTCGCCTTCAGGCCACCTGCCCAAGAACGTAACGCTGTGTCAGTTCATGCCTCGGTGAATTGAATATCTGGTCACTTGAACCGGCTTCGATAAGCATTCCCGCGCCATCCCGCATCCAGAAAAATGCAACGTCCGACCCCAGGCGTCGCGCCTGACGCAGGTTATGTGTGACCATTACGATTGTATAATTCTTCGAAAGAGACTGGATCAGAGACTCTACGACTGCGGTTGAGACAGGATCCAGAGCGCTGCAGGGTTCATCCATCAACAAAGCGTCTGGTTTAAGCACAAGAGCGCGCGCAATGCACAAGCGTTGTTGCTGACCACCCGATAGGGAAAGCGCAGGCGCATCCAGCCGGTCTTTCACTTCACTCCAAAGCCCCACCTCAGTCAGGCAGCGAGTAATGGTTGAATCCACTTCGCGCGAGTCCCGCATGCCATGTTCGCGCAGGGGCAACTCAAGATTCCGTCGAATTGACATCGGAAAGGGATTGGGTTTTTGGAAGATCAGCCCTACACGCCGCCGCAGCGACGTACTGTCAAACCTTGTTGCCAGGATATTCTCACGCTGAATTTCAATTCGACCCGACACACAGCATCCGGGAATCATTTCAGAGAGTCGGTTGAGGCAACAGAGAAACGAAGACTTTCCGCAGCCCGATGGTCCTATGATGGCCGTCACACCCGTCTTGCGGATATCGATCGATACGGACGATAACGCGAGCGCCTTTCCGTACGACACCGTAAGATCATTCACGCGCCAGAAAATAGAGTCTGAAGTTACGTCGAGCGGAGCCATCGAGCTACCTTTCATCAGGTTGGATGGGAATCACATCGAATCTCACGAAGTCAATCCTGAACGTCGTTTACTGAAAAAGAGCAAAGCGGCGATTCCGCTATTGATCACCAGAATCAGCACGCCCAGGACAAGAACACTGGCGTAGGCATTTTTGTCACCCCCAGCCACGTTCATCGAAAGGTCAAGAATGTGGATTGAGAGCGTGCGTCCTGAATCGAGCAGGCTGCTTGGCATGCGATCGACATAGCCGCTCGTAAATACCAGAGCCGCGGTTTCGGCTAACGCCCGCCCGACGCCCAGCAATAACCCGACCAGCAACCCCGGTATCGAGAGCGGCAGGATAACGCGAATGATTACTTGAGACTTACTCAAACCCAACGCCGCTGCGCCCAGCCGATAGTCTTCCGGCACTGCGCGAATAGCGTTCTCCATCGTTCGGATTAGAATGGGCAAAACCATACAGGCAAGGGTCAATCCACCAGACAGGATGGAATAGCCCATTCCCAGGGCAACGCAAAAAAGTGCATTTCCAAAGATACCGAAAACGATAGAAGGCACGGCTGCGAGGCAATTCAGACTGAGCCTGATAATGCGCGACATTGGAACAGACGCGCGCGAAAACTCCGCCAAAAACAGCGCCGCGAAAAGCGATAAGGGAACGGCAACCGCGACGCAAACCAGAATAACCAGAAACGTCGAGACGATGATGGGTGCGATACCACCGGCGCGTCCGGCGTTGCGCGGCACGTCGACGATAAAATTCCAGTCGACTCCGCCAATTCCTCTCAGCACGACATCACCGATCAGCCAGAGAAACGCAGCTGCGACGATCGCAGGCGCAAGCCAGGTCAGAGCGAGGACAAGTAATCTCCCGTGACCGGAAGCGTTGGTGGGCCGATCGTCAAGCGCGACCGACACGGTACGACTTTCTTGAATGGGCGATAGCCTCGGCGCAGCAAAATGCGAACAAGGTCATGATGATCATGATCAGGCCGCTCGCAAAAAGCGAAGCACGGTGGAGATCCACGGCGTAGGCGACTTCCAGCGCTATGTTTGCCGACAAGGTGCGAACAGGTGCAAACACGCTGTCGGGAAACTGGACGACGTTGCCAGCGACCATCATAACAGCCATCGTTTCACCAGCAGCGCGGGCGACCCCCAGAATAGTTCCGGCGCAGATACCGGAGACAGCAGAGGGCATAACAACCTTCCAGACCGCCTGCTCCCTCGAGAGCCCCAAAGCGCGCGCGGCCAGGTAATGGTGGTGAGGCACATCGGCGAGCGCAGTCGCGGAGATCAACTCAATCGTCGGCAGTATCATAAGCGCCAGAACCAAAGAAGCAGCCAGAAGGCTCGCCCCAGGCGGCTCAATACGTGAGATTAACGGCACCAGCACGGTCAGGCCCCAGAGTCCGAATACGACAGACGGGATCCCGGCCAAAAGCTCGATAAGTCGCCGGTAAATCCCACCCAGAGCTCTCGGTGCGTAGAACTGTCTGAAGACCGCCGATACCACCGCCAAAGGCGCGGCGATCACAATCGCCAACACGGTAACCAAAACTGTTCCCAAGAGCATCGGCGCGAGACCGAAGCTGTCACTCGAGGGATGCCAGCTTTCGTCACTCAGCATTCTCCAAAGACCGATATCGCGTATTGCGGGCAGGGATTCCAGCGTCACGACCGCGATGGCAAGTACGAGCACAGAAGCGGAAACCGCGGCGGCAGAACGGCTTGAAAACAAAAGTAATTTATGCGCCAGCCAATCCTTACTCCGCGGGGGGTAATACATAGAAAGCATCCAGGATATCCGCGACAGATGGCGAAGTGGCAAACGCAATAAACTCAGCCGTCAGCCCTTCGGGCATTCCAGCTGTTACGAAGTTGAGTTCGCGGATCATCGGCAGGTTCCCCTCAGCCAACGACTTGGCATTGGGTACGACACCGTCGACGGCCACCATCCGTAAGGGCAGTCCGTTTTCGATATGGTAGGTGGAGGCACCGACAGAAACATACGCAATCGCAAGAGGGTTGGTTGAAACGGTTTTGATAGCCTGTTCGTTGTCGCCAATGATGATGTCGGACTTGATACCGTTGGATTTCAGCTGTGTGTATTTGAGGAAAACTTCGAGTGTCGACCGCCCATCGGCTTTATTGACGACCACGATCGGCCCTTTGAAATCCTCGATTTGAGACCAGTCATCGATCTTGTCGGTGTAAATGTCGATAATCTGAGATCGATCGAGTCCGAGAATGGGATTCTTTGCATGCGTGATCATGGTGACGGCGTCGAGCGCAATCGTATGCCCGGTCAGATCACCTTCTGACGGTTCCAGGCGACGAGACACCATACCGATATCGGCCAGGCCTTTGCGCGCATCGTGAATACCGCGTGCACTGCCACCGGTTTGAATTTCAATCTGAACGTCCGGCCGTGTTGCCTCGAAGCGTTTCGCGATTTCAAGAGCGATCGGCGCGACCGAGCTCGACCCGGTCACCATCAGTCTCTCTGTCGCTGAAACTCCGGTGGACAACACACTCAAAACGAATACGGCGAGAAAACCCATCACTGAAAAACGGCCAAACGACCGTGATCCTGCGTTCATTTTTGCCTCCTGCTTTTTGGCTATGCTCGCGTAAGACCCGAACACTATCCACTGGTCAGGTTGTTAGGGCTCCGGGTTCAGGAGGATCGGCGCTCTCATGAAATTGAGATGACAGATGGGGTATCAGCTGCGCAGTCTTTGCATCGCCAGCAGGACAAGACAGGCACAAAAGGCCGTCGCGCCCGAGATGGTCAGAGCCGTATCGTAGTTAGCGGCGATGTCGAAGATCATGCCGGCGGCGTAGGGCGCCACAAGGGCCGCAACGCCCCACGCTGTATTCACATATCCGTAAATCTTGCCGACCGACGCAGAGCCAAATTTCTGCGCGATGATGACGGGATATGACCCCGACATCCAACCGTACCCCAACCCCACAGCGAAGAGCATCATCAGAGACGAATTCGGGCCTGGCCAAATGAGCGCCACGGCGATGGAGCCAGCCGCGAGCGCCTGCAAAGCGGCCGTGGAGCGGTGTGGCGCCATCCGGTCACTCGTCCAACCGCCTGCGAAGCGTCCAATAAAGTTTCCAATCGTCACTAAAACGACAGCCAAAGCTACTGCCGCGGCTCCTCCGCCTTGTGCGCTGACGATGGGAGACGCATGCCCAATTGTGAGCATGCCCGTGATACTTCCGAACAGAAACCCAAACCACAAAATGACAATCGGCATCAGGCGCGGCGTCGTGGAATTTTCATCTTGCTTCGAAGTCTGTGCCTGTAAAGTGGCCCCGGATCGCATCAGGATTGCATGTGCCGCGCCGCCGATTAACACGGCAGCCACTGCTGAGCCCATAAGTGTCGCGGCAGGGCCATATTGCGAAATCGACCAACTCAAAAGGGGTGACCAGGCGATGGAACCAAGGGCATAACTCGACACGATCACGCCCGTTCCCAGACCGGCGCGCCCCGGCAGCGTGTTGTGCACGATCTGAAGACAAAGTGCATAACCCAAGCCGTTGGCGAGACCGAACAAACCGCCATAGCCGATCCACACGCTCCAGAGCGACATAAAGCCTGAAGCCAGTAACAGGCCACTGGCGCCGAGCGCAATTGTCAAAAGCGAAAGATGCGATAGCGATACCCGGCCATAGCTGAACGGACCGACAAGAAGCCCAACGGTAAAGCCGACATTTGCAATCGAAAACACCCCGCTGATCGAAGCCCGAGACTCTTGCAATAGACTTTCAAGCGGTTCGACAAAGAGGCTCCAGGCGTAGAGTGGCCCGATCCAGAACATGATAAAAGCACAAGCAACAAGGACGGCGACCGGGCGCACAGGTCTCTGAACTTCGTCGATTGCACGCGCGTGGGCGCTCACGGATCAGATTGCCCCATCCAGGCTGACAAACTCGACGCCTTCACGGACTGCAACGTCCTTATCGTCTGCTGCGCCCTTCGCAATTACCTCAACGATAGAGCGCACCTGGTGATAGCCGGTAAACGCCAGAAACGTCGCCGCCCGTCCGTAGCTCTTGGCGCCCACTATGTAGAAATCAGGTTCCATGGGATGACGCAGTTCAGACCAGCCGTGCTGCGGGACTGAATAGCAACTGTGTTCGTTAGGGTCGATCAAAGGCGCAAGATCCACAACACACTCCAACGCCGGATCCAGTCTCAAGCGCAGTTCGCGTGTCAGATCGAGATCAGGTCGCTGACCTGTGTTGCACAGGATACAATCCAAGTCATCGAGGCGTCTCTGCTCCCCGGCATGCGTTCCGATGACTGAGAGTTCCGCATCGTTCCCATCGAGTTCTTGGACCTGAAACTCCGTCAAAAGCTCGAAGGCTCCAGCACGCTTGTGCGCTGTGAGTTTAGTCCCAAGAGCAAGCCGCGCCGGCACGTCATCAGCCTCGTCCTTGACGAGGTGTTCCAGGTCGGGTCTCCGGATCAACCAGAGTATGCTGGTCTCAGGCACCTCTTGCTTCAGATGAACCAGATTCAAAACAGTGTTCGCCGCCGAGTAACCGCTTCCGACAATCGCAACGTTTTTTCCGGCGTAATCCGCTCGGTCGCGGCCATAGACATCGGGAATACCATAGCGAACCCGAGATGCGCTGCGCTCCTCACCGTGAGCCGACATACCGTCGCTGCCAAGAGGGTTCTGTTGCGACCAGGTCCCCGAAGCATCGATCACCGCGTCGACCAGACAACGCTCGATTTCGCCGTCACGTCGAAACGCAACGGTGAAGCGCTGTGACTCACGACGCGCCGTTCGCGTCTTGTCGAGACCGGCTCGCGCAACTCCAATCACGCGGCAATTCAGCTGAAGCGCTTTGGAAACCGCAGGCAATTCTGACAAGGGTTCAAGATAATCGCTTATCAGCTCCCCCCCTGTCGGCAGGGCATCATCCTGCGGTGCCTTCCATCCGGTCGCTTCCAGCAACTGTCGGGCAACCGGGTCGATAAGCGTGTCCCATGTAGAGAACATCCGGATGTGGGACCAGTCTCTGACATGCTCCGCGATATCAGTTCCCTGCTCAAAAACGATTGGAATCTGACCCGCCGCCAAGAGATTGGCAGCGGCGGACAGGCCCACCGGCCCTGCACCAATAACCGCAACCGTGACCGGTCGTTTTTTATGGCCTGATAGCATCTGCCTGCTCACGAGTGTCTCCTGTCGAAGCATTGTGAGATGTGCATTTTTTCTGAACTATTGATCAGCATCAAAATCGACGCGAAGGTAGCACGGTACAAAAAATGCATATTTTACAACATACATGGACAAACTTACGGGCGAGCACTTCCCTATCAAAGTCATTTGTTTTTCTTCATGATTAAGCTAAACTTAACTATGAAGAAATCTCATGTACCGTCCCTGCGCGCCCTTCACGCTTGCGAGTCCGTGGCCCGGCTCGGTGGCGTCAAGAAAGCTGCCATGGAATTGGGCGTCACGCCGGCCGCCATCAGTCAGCTGCTCCGTGGCGTTGAACTTGATCTGGAGACAAAACTTTTTACACGTGTTGAACGCAACCTTGTGCCCAGGGCCGAGGCTCATGACGGCCTCAAGGACTTGGAGGCAGCTTTTGAGCTCGTGCATCAGGCGGTTCGAAAACTACGGGAACCAAGACCAAGTAAGCTTCTGACTGTCAGCGTCGATCCTGCATTCGCATCCTGCTGGCTGGTGCAGAGGCTGAGCGGCTTTCGACTGCGTCATCCATCGATCGACGTTTTGATCGATGCAACAAACCGTTACGATCAGCCGAATGAAAACTCGGTCGATATGGTGATTCGCTTTGGCACAGCCCGCGAGACCGATCTGGTCAAAACGATACTGTTCCGTGAGTCCGTTTTTCCGGTCTGCAGTCCGGACTTGCTTGTATCAGGATCAGCCTTGCACCCCAGTGAGCTCGCCGATCTGACACTCATTCATCTCGATTGGTCATCGCGTCAGGGCACCTGGCCGACGTGGAATGATTGGCTTCGCGCTGCAAAGGTAGCCAAGATTGCGCAGGTCAGTGGCTTACTTTTTTCCGATCACGCATTGGCACTGGCAGCAGCTATTCGAGGGGACGGCGTCGCGCTGGGCAGCACTGCGCTCACCTGTGACGCAATACGTTCAAGGGCCTTGGTGTGCCCTACGGACGTTATCCTACCCACTGCATTTTCCTACTACGCTGCGGTGCATCCCGACCGGGAGTCTGAAACAAAGATCCGGGTATTCCGAGAGTGGCTGGAAGAGGAAGCGAAAGCCAGTGAGTGACCGAAGGTATCGCAGGTCCGGTTCCATCATCACCGATCTCGATTAAGCCCCTGATTGTATGAGAGATAACTGGTTGCCCGTGACGAAAGTGGCAGGGGCGGACCTCTTTGTAAATTGGCGCTTAAAGCAATCATGCTGTCACGAAAATCAGAACACAAAACAGCTTTTTTAATTCGTTCACAAAATTACCATAGATGGTTTTACATAAACCATGTATTATTGTTAGTTGAGCAACAAAATACGCACTAGTGATTGAACTTTTTAACGGGTATCAGCTTGAAAAGAGTCTTTTCACACACCAGTGTATTGTCGGGGCGCAGCTGGGAAGTTGCTTCATACCGCCTCGTACTTACCTGCCTCCAGCCTGCCCAGAGTTTGAACGCTGAGATCGGAACTCTATCGACCTGACGCATACCCGCCGCTGAATCCAACACAAGAGAAGATTTCATTCCAAGGTAAAGAGAAAACCTGAGTCCCGGCTCTGCATGACCGAGACCTTTCAATCGCTTCAACATTCAATGCATGGGAAGTTAGATGAATTGGTCACACACTCCTTATCTGTTCGATGCATGCGAAACATGTGACATCGGGTCGGTCGTCCAACAAACAGAAAAGATCCTCGATAACGGTAAAGTTGCCCTTTTCGTTTACATCGGCTTGCGAATGCCGGGACACAAAGTCTCGGAAGGTGACTTACCAATCATCCTGACAAACATTTCTCCGGCTTGGGCAAGCGCTTATCGGCGCGAAGACCAACATCTGAGAGATCCAGCGATGAAACGCGCCTGCGCAAGTAGGGTCCCGCTTCTGATGACAACCCGCGAGCTCGAATATGTCTCGCAATCGCTCAGCGCAATCGACACGGCGATGACGCGACCGACGAGAGGCATTGTCGTTCCCATCCACGGACCTGATGGTGAGCTCGCGCTCTTTAACGTATTGGGGAACTGGCGCGGCTGTGCCCCAATGCCCGGCATCATGGATGTCAGTGATATCCATATGCTGGCTCTAAACGTGCACGCCACCATCACGGAATGCACTCTCAAGAAACGCAGTGGCGAAAGTATATCCCTCACAATACGGGAGAAGGAATGCTTACTGTTAACCGCTCGGGGCAAGACAGCCTGGGAGATTTCCAAGATTATGGCGCGCTCCCGCGGAACGGTGAATTTTCACCTACAGAACGCTATGCGCAAGCTGGATGCAGTTAACAAAACGCAGGCTGCTGCAAAGGCAACAGAACTAGGTCTTTTGACAGCATAGCGTCAATTTCGTTCCCCGGTACTGGCAACTTGTCCAGTTGCTGCTCTTTCGTCCTTTCGACTTCAATAGCCCTGCCCATCAAAGTCGGCATAAAGGACGGACGCCATGTATCGGAGCACCCGACTCGTCAATCGAAATCCCAATCCCTTTGTCGCACAGCTTCCAGGATCGAAGTCTTACACGAACCGAGCCCTGGTCTTGGCCGCACAGAGAATTGGTGCAACGAAAATCACCAACGCACTTCACGCCGATGACACCCTGCTGCTGGCAGAATGCCTGAACCAGTTTTCCGGCCTGAGCGTCGAAAAAACCGATGACGGTTTCCAGGTTGTTCGCAGCGCAAAACAGCTTGGCGCGCCCGAAAAAGAACTCTTTATCGGAGGTGCCGGAACGCCCGCACGCCTCTTGATCGCATTCGCAACAGCGGCTGAAGGCGCGACCGCCATCACCGGCAATGACCGGCTCTGCGAACGACCCATGAACGACATCATCGATAGTTTGCGGGATGCAGGCTACCACATCGAAGAATTGGGAACGCCCGGCTGTTTACCGCTGCGCGTCCATAGCGGCAGCCCCGCACATCGGCGATGGAAGATCAGCGGTAGCGTGTCGTCGCAGTTTACCACATCACTCCTGATTCACGCGGCACAGGTGCCAGGAGATCCGGTCGAGATTGAAGTCCGGGATCATCTTGTCTCGAAGCCCTACGTACGCATGACGTTACGGATGATGAAAGACTGTGGGATCAAGGTGGAGACAATTGATCCAGCGCGCTTCCGGGTTTTCCCGACTCAACCAGACGTCGACAGGATCCCGATTGAAGCCGATGCGTCCGCCATGTCTTATATGCTTGGCGCAGCGGCCATCACACGAAGCCGTGTTGTCGTTCCAAGCATTGACCTCTCCTCTGCACAGGGTGATGTGGGGTTTGCGAAGGTCCTCCAGAAGATGGGTTGTGATCTTGATGGCCGAGACGGGAAAATTCTTCTCACCGGCGCACCGCTGCGCGGCCTGACCGTCGATATGGAAGACATGCCGGACACAGTATTGACGCTTGCCGCGGTCGCACCCTTTGCTCAGGGCCCCACGAAAATTACCAACATTGCCAATTTGCGCGTCAAGGAATGCGACCGTATCCACGCCGCCTCAGAAGGCCTGGGACGCCTCGGTGTAAAAAGCGGTGAAGGACCGGACTATCTGATAGTCACCCCGGGTGAGTCTCTCAACGCAGGTCGGATCAGTACCTATGACGATCACCGGGTTGCCATGGCGTTTTCACTCGCCGGCTTGATGCAGGAGGGGATCGAAATAGAAGACCCCGACTGTGTCGGCAAATCCTTCCCGAACTACTGGGCTGAGCTTTCACGTTTCCAGGAACACCACTCGGCATTGGAAGTTGCGTTATGACCTATGCAGATGCTTCGCAAAGCACACTCTACACCGAAGAATATTCGCAGGATTTCGCTGACTCCTTTGACGGCATTGCGGGCTGGGAAGCCCGTTCGGCTGCAGAGGGAGATCATTTGACATCTCTATTGAGACAGCACGGTGCGCAGCGTGTCCTCGACGCTGCCTGTGGTACCGGCTTCCACCTGGCGCTTCTTGCTGATCGGGGTTTCGAGTTACTCGGAAGCGACGGTGCCCCGGCAATGATCGAAAGAGCACGCGTCAATCTGGCAGCGCGAAACCTGCAGATGCCCCTTGAAGTGTGTGACTGGCGAACCTTATCGCAGAAGATGGGTTCCGGTTTCGATGCCGTTCTTTGCCTCGGCGACTCCTTCGCACATCTTCTAAGCAGCGACATGCAGTTAACGGTGTTGCGGCAGTTTGCTGCCGTCCTCAAACCCGGCGGTATCGTCATTATCGATCATCGCAACTACGACCGGGTCGTCGAAGCCGGCACCTACATTGAAAAACCGAGCGGGTACTGTTGTTGCGGCGATGCCCCACCGCGAACCCTGACAATCGACGAGGATGGTCTGGTAAACTGCCATTACAGATCTTCGGACGGTAAGGAGTTTTCCTTCAGAACCTTTCCTGTTCGCCGCAGCGAATTTGCAGCCAATCTGCGTCAGGCAGGCTTTGCGCAAATAAAAACTCTCATCGAAGGTCGTGAGAGCGCTAGCGCAGCTGCCATAGATGAATCGGATTTTCTGATTGAAGTGGCCGTCAAAGTACATCCTGCACCTGAGACCATGGCGTGAGCGACGTGAAAACAGCACTCATTATCTTAGATGGCATGGGCCTCTCCGAGGATCCGGTGGGGAATGCGGTAACCCCCGAAACCATGCCGTTCCTCTTTTCGCAGATGGATCTACATGGCCATGCCCGCCTCGCCGCATCGGGCGAAGCTGTGGGTCTGCGTGAAGATGTCGTTGGCAACTCCGAAGTCGGCCACCTCACGATAGGTGCGGGGCGCATTGTTCCTTCGACGCTCAACCGGATGGATCAGGCCTATACGGACGGGAGCTGGCAAAGACACCCGCTCTGGAGCGAGATTGTGTCCCGGCAACCTTGTCACATTGTCGGTCTGCTCTCCGACGCCGGCGTCCACGGACACCTCGATACTCTCTGGAGAAGCGCTGAACTTGCGGTTGCCAATGGTTGCACCGACGTTATCGTCCATCCTGTTTTGGACGGAGTCGACTCGCCCGCCGGCAGCGCATCCGAACTTCTTCAGAGACTTCGGCAAAAGCTCTCTGATTTACCGCACCTACGCCTCGGCATGGTTATGGGGCGGAAGTGTTTTTGCGACCGAAGCGGATCTCCAGAACCGGCCAGGCAGTTCGTCGAGGCACTGAGCAACATTCCAAACCTGCCCAGCTTTGATGAAAGTGCGTTGGCAAAAATCGAAAACGAACGTGATTTCGAACCGCACGGCAACCCGGGAGTTACGGGAGCCCGGGCACGAGAAACTATCGTTCTGACCAGCCACCGCGCGGACCGGGCCGTCCAGGTCGCGCGTGTCATGCGGGAAAATTTCCGTGTTTTCGCTCCAATCGCGCTGCCGGACGCCGTTCCTGCCGAACAGACCTTCTTCCCGTCAACACCTCTGCAGGACGGGTTGGCCGTAGAGCTTGCAGCCGCGGGCCTGGAGACCACCCGCATTGCTGAAGACTGCAAATTTCCGCATGTGACTTCCTTCTTCAACGGATTGAATGAAACGATCACGTCGCACAGCTTTCCGATTCCAACGCCGGCAGAGGACGACTTACCGAACCAACCCGAGATGTCTGCGGACCAGGTGGCGGATAAGGTCATCGACGAAATCGAGACAGGAAGCAGTCATCTTCTGGTCGTCAACATCGCCAACCTGGACCAAATAGGTCATCTCGGCCGGTTGGATCTCGCAAAAATCGCGGCTGCCAAGGTCGATGCGGTGGCGCAGCGTATTTGTGAAGCAGCCGCACGTCACTCCTGGAACACCCTTTTCGTTGCGGATCACGGGAACGCCGATCGCGTCGAGACAGAGACCGGAAAAGCCTTTGGCTCGCACACTGCGCGACCAGTCCCGTTTATTGTTGTTCCAAGCCCAGGACACCACGTGACCTGGCGAGTGCACGAAGGAAGTCTCGCCAATGTTGCCTCGTCCGTGTTGGCGTCAATGATGAAGCCTTGTCCTGCCTCCATGCATCCCCCGCTGCTGGACTTTCAGCCGCGGCAAGTAGAGGCGCCGTAGCTATGTCTCTGCACTTGACTGTTGATTTGTTATCGCCCGCAGAATGCCCCGAAAATATAGGACTTCTTGTTCCCGTCCCTCCAGAAACCGGACTTCAGTCTCTGGAGAAGGTCACCATTGCGGGGGCTGAGGTTATTGATCGCCATCATGCGGTTAGCGGCCATCAGGAAGCTCTGCTTGTCTTGCCGCGGCGCGGCCAGCCGATAGTGATCAACTATGCGCTAAAACTAGGCGGCAAGAGTCCTGCAGGGATGTTCAAGGGACAGAAATCGTATACCGCATTGCCAGATGCCGTTTCTGAACGGCTGCAGAGACTATTGAACAACACGACGTCCATCAGCGAGCGCGAGCGTCTTGTCATCACATTCGCGGCAGACAATTTTTCCTACGGCCCCCGGGCAGAAATTCCTGTCGCCGCCCAAGTTCTATGCGGACTTGCATCAGGCAATTGCGTGGATATCAACGGTTTTCTGATTTCCGCAATGCTGCAAAACAACATACCCGCCTGCTACTTTGCGGGTTACTATTTTCCCGACAGCGATCGCAGCTCGAGCGCGGACGGCATGCACTGCTGGATCTCGACGTATTTGGACGGCGCGCAGCGCCATTGGGATCTCCCTTATTCACTGAAACTCGGCAAACCTACGTTGAGTCCCGGTCTCGATCACATCGGCGGACACCACGTCGCCATGTCGACCGGCATGGACCTTACATTCGAGGTGGGCGGCAGCGCGTTTCAAACCCACTACCTGGCGCAGCCTTTGTGGTTACTCCCCGCCGGTCGGGTGCAGACAGCCAGCGTCGAATGCCACGCACAGCCTTTTTCCACCGTTCGAAACGACACCATCCCAAAAAACGAGGCACTCTCGCAAATTCAAAACAACCTTTGAGAAATGGCAAAAGCGCAGAAAAACGAGACGACGGCAGACAGCCCCCCCTCTTCCGGGTCAGACAACCTGGCGGAGGATTGGGTGGTGCGCGCTTTCAGCGCGCTTGCCCAGGAAACACGCCTTGCAATTCTGCGATTGTTGCTACGCCATGCACCCGGCGAACTCTCCGCTGGCGACGTCGCGCAGGCTGTTCAAATACCCCCCTCAACACTCTCATTTCATCTCTCACGGCTTGAGCGGGCGGAACTCGTCCAATCGTGCCGTCGGCACAGAAACATTTATTACCAGGTCAACCTGATCGCGACCCGTGATCTTGCCGGCTTTCTGTTGGAGGAGTGCTGCAGGGAAACGAAGTCCAAGGCTCAGTTGGCGGCTTTTCTGTCAGGGGTCGATCAGGAGCAAGTATGGAAAAAGTGCGCCTCCACCAATACGGACCTGAATTGACACCCCCTTGAGCAACGCTTCACCCCCGTAAACTGTCAACTGTCTGGAACGCAAATTTCTTTTAAAGAACGAGGACACTGCGAATGCTGAGAGATAAACAGTCGCTCAATCAAACCCGTCGCTCCTTTTTCAAGACCTTTGCAACTGCCGGAATTGCCACTGCAACAGCACCCTACCAGACCGCAAAAGCAGGTTTCCGCGCACGCGTTGACTACCCCTCGACACGCCTGGCCAACCTAAGAGATCTCAGGATAAACCAGCCCATCGATATCAATTATCCAGATGCAGAATCTCCAGGTGTTCTTGTCAGGCTGGGCAGGAAGCTCTCAAACGGTGTAGGGCCCGATCAAGACATCGTTGCCTATTCAACTCTGTGTCCTCACGAAGGATTTCGACTGATTTACGACGCAACTGACAAGACTTTGAACTGCCCGGGACACTATTCACGCTTTGATACCGAACTTTCTGGTCAGCAGATCTTCGGAATGTGTAACCAGAGCCTGCCGCAGTTCAGTCTTTACCTCGATGACAAGGGCGACATCTTTGCCGATGGCGCTGACGAGCTGATCTATGGACGCACCAGTAACGTACTTGAGGGATAGCGGAGTCGGCCATGACCTACAAACGCGGAATAGACCAGCTCCCAATCCCACCGAAAGACGCCAGGGTGCAGAACGTAACTTGTGACTTTTGCATCGTGGGATGCGGCTACAAAGCCTACAGCTGGGATCTCAGTAAACAAGGCGGCACGGCGCCCGGCGAGAATGCCTTTGGAGTTGATCTCTCGAAACAGCAAGAAACCGAGTCTCCCACCTGGTATCAGCCTTCGATGTACAACATGGTTCAACAAGACGGTCGTCCGGTTCACCTGATCGTTAAACCAGATCAGGATTGTGTTGTGAATACCGGGCTCAACTCGGTTCGTGGTGGTCGCTTGGCAGAAACGCGCTATTCAGAGCAGGCTGGCACCATGGTCGACCGCCTAACGCATCCACTCATCTGGCGCTATTCGCAACATATGCCCAGCTCTTGGGACGACGCCCTTTCACTGGTGGCGGATGTGACACGCCGTGTCATCGAGGAATGGGGAGAGGACGGCATCATCGTCTCCGCGTTCGATCATGGCGGTGCCGCTGGCGGTTACGAGAACACCTGGGGCACCGGAAAGCTCTATTTCGAGAGCATGAAAATCAAGAATATCCGGATTCATAACCGCCCTGCCTATAACTCAGAAGTTCACGCAACCCGCGACATGGGGATGGGTGAGCTCAACAATTCATATAAAGACGCCGAGCTCGCCGATACCATATTTTGCGTCGGCGCAAATCCTCTCGAGAATCAAACCAACTATTTCCTGGCACATTGGGTCCCCAATCTACGCGGTACCACGCTTGTTGAAAAAAAGCGCCGGTTTCCCGCCGAGGCACACGCGCCGGCTAAAGTGATCATCGTCGATCCCCGGCGGACCGTGAGCGTGAACGCCTGCGAATACGAAGCCGGCAAGGAAAATGTTTTACACCTTGCGATTAAACCGGGCACCGATCTGGTGCTCATGAACGCTCTATTGACCGAAGTTGTCGCGCAGGGCTGGCACGCCCGCGATTTCATTGCTCAAAGCACCAGCGGCTTTGACACAGCCATGCAGGCCAATCGCACATCCGTCAAGGACGCCGCGGAGATCACCGGCCTCGCCCCTGCCGATATCCAAAAGGCTGCGAAATGGATCGCTGAACCAAAGGCTGCAAACCAACCGCGCCGAACAATGATGTGTTACGAGAAGGGTTTGATCTGGGGCAACGACAACTATCGAACAAATGCTGCACTCGCAAATCTGTGCTTCGCGACGCAAAACGTCGGGCGTGAAGGTACCGGCTGTGTCCGGCTCGGCGGACATCAGGAAGGTTATGTCCGCCCGCCCGGCGACCACGTTGGCCGACCGGCCAGTTATGTCGATCAGCTTCTTATCAAGGGGGAAGGCCGAATCCATCACATCTGGGCGACCGATCACTTCAAATCGACGCTGAACGCCGAAGAATTCCGCCGCGTGTACCGTCGTCGTACAAACCTGGTGAAAGAAGCTATGGACAGCGTGTCCTATGGCGACCACGCCGCTCAGGTTGACGCTGTGATGAACGCAATCCGGCAAGGCGGCCTCTTCTCAGTGGATGTTGATATCCTTCCCACCCCTATCGGCCAAGCCTGTCATGTCGTCCTTCCGGCCGCCACCGCGGGAGAAATGAACCTCACCTCCATGAACGGAGAGAGGCGTTTACGCCTGTCGGAAAAATACATGGACCCCCCAGGTGAGGCGCTGCCGGATTGTTTGATTGCAGCGCGCCTGGCCAATCACTTGGAGCAATCCTTCCAAGGAGCCGGCGATACCGAAACCGCAAAGCGGTTCCAGGGATTTGATTGGCAGCGTGAGGAAGACGCCTTTATGGACGGTTATCACAAGCACGCCGATGGCGGGAAATATGTGACCTACGAGCGTCTGCGGGCCATGGGAACAAATGGTGTTCAGGAACCCTGCATCGGCTTCGACGGAGCCAGGTTGATTGGAACAGAACGCCTCTATACAGACGGCCGCTTCGGAACCGATGACACAAAGGCACACTTTAAGACTGCACAATGGCGCGGTTTGCAGGCCGCAGGACGAGAGGAACAGCGCAAGCAGTTCCGGTTCCTGATTAATAACGGCCGTAAGAATATGATCTGGCAGAGCGCTTTTTATGATCTGCGCGTACCGTTCGTGCGGGAGCGCTTTCCCCTGCCCCCGATCGAGATGAACCCTAACGATATGGCTCTAATCGGCGTCGCGCCCGGCGATCTGGTGGAAATCCACAACGATGTGGGATCGACCCAGGCCATGGTGTACCCCATGGAAAACGCACGAGAGGGCGAGTGCTTTATGTTGTTCTCCTCACCCTTGGGGCAGGTCGGTAACATCGTCAGTGCACATACCAACGAATTGGTGCTGCCAAACTACAAGAATGTTTGGGCGGACATCCGCAGGATCGGCCGAGCGCCGCAAGCGGATGGGATCAGTTTTAAAGCGCTTGAGTACCCCACGGAAATCTGAAGCGCCCAAGCGCCGATAACCTCATCAATACTGTCGTCGCGGGATACGCGGTGTTAAAAAGGAGCAAACCGTCCTTGGAGCTCCGGCATCCAGCTTGGAATAACGATCCAGTCTAGCTGGAAATTCCTGACGGCTTCTGTACGACGAGGTCATGGACATGAAAGCCGTTAAACCCGGTTGAAAGCGCTCCTGTATAGGCCCCCATCGTCGCAACCTCAATCCAATCACCTTCGCCAATGTCATCGGGTAGCAGCCACTGGTCCGAAAGCTTATCCGTTACATCGCAAGTCGGTCCAAAGATCTCGAACGCGCTCGCCGCTCCGCTGAAGTCGCCGATCGGACGCACGGAAAACTGCTGGCCGCAACCGCAACAGCCCTTCGACAAGGCACCGTAGGTACCATCGTTGAGGTAAAGCCGTTGGTCACGCCGCTGCTGAACCTGGACGATGAGTTTCATCGCTTCGGCAATAAGGGCCCGCCCGGGTTCGATGAGGATTTTTGCACCGGTTTCTCGACATAGCGCAGGCAAGCGATCCGAGAGCACTTTAAGATACGCGGAAATCGGCGGTACTGTTTGCTGCGGCCATGTTTCGACGGGAAATCCGCCACCACAGTTTATCCAGCCTATGTCGACTGCGGTGCGCCCGGCAACTTCGGCAACCATCTCGAGCGCAGGAAGAAAGCGATCCGGATCGCGACACTGCGAGCCGACATGGAAAGACACACCGGTCTGGAAACCCTGACCTGCTGCCGTCTCCAGAAGCGTGCAAGCCTCCGCGACACCCACACCGAATTTGTCATTGAAACCGCAAGCTCCTTCACTGGACGGTGGAGCCAAACGGACGTGCAGTGTCGAACCCTGCGAAGCAAGACCGGCGACTTTTTCCAGCTCAGCCATGCAATCAATGGTGAAATGCCGCACATCAAAGTCCCTGGCAGCACATTGGATCGCCTCGCGCGACTTAATCGGATGGTGGAAGTAGCTCTGCGACTCGGGATTTACCTCTGCAACGAGCTGGATTTCAGGCAAGGATGCTGTATCAAAGCTTCGAATACCTGCATCCGACAAAGCCTGAAGCACACGCGGATGTGGGTTGCATTTGACGGCATAGAGGAGTTCCGCGTCGATCCCATCATTGAAGAGACTGACGCAGGACTGCAACGTTTCCAGATTCAAGACAAAGCTTGGATGTGCCGGTTTCGAAGTACGAACCCACTCATCCAGTAAATCTTGACCCTGCTGCCTCTGAACGGCATCTCTGCGGATGTCGACGGCCCCTGGCAGCTTAGCCTCTTTCAGACGCTGGAGCATGACAACCTCCCCGATGCGGTGATAAGAACTCTCCAGGGTCTTCTCTCAAGGAGTAGTGACCTGTCACGGCAATTGGCACGCGGAGCGTATCTCGTCGTAACAGCACTTAAGGTACTCTCCGGCGGTCGCGCGGCCAGGATCCTCAGTCTTATCTCCCACCAGGCTCTTGAAGCCCTCGACCATGACATCGAAACTGGGGTTAAAGAACAGAGCGACAGAATTCCTTGTTCTGTCACTGCTATTGATCACGCGATGGATCGTGCTGGAAAAGCGTCCGCCAGACCACTGCTCCATCATGTCGCCAACATTGCACACGAGCGCCCCTTCTATCGGATCCGCCGCAATCCATTCGCCGTTCGCGTTGCGAACCGCAAGGCCACCGACATCGTCCTGCGCCAGTATCGTCAGGCAACCGCAGTCCGCGTGTGCGCCTGCGCCAAAAGCACGTTCCGACTCGGCGCCACCAGGTTGACCGGGATAGCTCAAAAGCCGCATCCGCGACTCTGAATGCGCGATATCCTGATCGAACTCGGACTCGTCCAGGGAAAGGGAGAGCGCAAACGCACGGCAAAGATCTCGGCCCAGTGCGACACTATGCTCGTAGTACTGCTCCAGAGCAGACTGGAAATCGGGTATATCTGCAGGCCATTGATTGGCACCGCGCAATCCCGTCTTTTCCCTGTTTTCTGCCGCGGAAGTGCCCGCGAACCCGATGTCGAACCCTTCCTTGATGTCGCGTGTATGAAGAGGATCGACATTCTCTCCGCCGATTGGGAAGTAGCCTCTGTGATTGGTGGTGTTGCTGCTGGCAACTCTATCTTTAACCTCGTCAGGCAATTCGAAAAAATTCCGAGCCGCGCGAAAAACACCATCTAAAACCTCAGTCGGCAGCCCATGATTGGTCAGATAAAAGAAACCGACTTCGTTTAGCGAGCGACCGATCTCATCAGCGACGCGTTGTTTCTCCTCGGTGGTCCCATCTCGGAAGGTTCTGAAGTCAACCAGAGGTATCTGGCTGAAGGGGATGGACTTGGCGAGCGGAGGTGCGTAGTTCAACTCTGATGGAGGCGGCGTTTCAGGATCAGCTACCGGAGTCACCGCGGACACTTTGACCTCAGTCATCTCAATTCCTCATCTGGTCAGTATTCCCGGATATCGTGGCGACAAACTGCCCGGCTCGTAACTAGCAACTTGGCGGGGTTTAAGTGAGTCCAGCGTGCCGCCGGACTGTTCCTGCTTTACGCCAGAGCGGCGAAAACTGACGGCTGGTTCGTCGCTCCGTCAGAAACCGAAACATCAAAGGCTGACACCTTGGCCTCATTCAGCGAAATTCTGATGGTTGACGAGACGAAAATTGCACTGTTCCTTGGAGATCAGCTAATCGCTCATCAGCGCGACAACAAACCCGACATTCCTTTCCCTGGGAAATCGAATCTACCTGGAGGCGGACGGGAAGTGGCTGTTTCGAAGGATGGCCATGAGCTACAATGACGCTTCAGTTAAGGAGACAGAACAGCGCGTAGCAGTGATCGGTGAAGCGGGTGAAAAGAAAATACATAAGGGCATCGGCCAGCAGGCTGATGGCCAGCACCGGCAGTACGACGTAGAGAATGAAGTAGTAGAGCGCCCAGCGCGTGAAGCGGCGCTTGGGAATCCGGTGTCCCCGGACTTTCGCCACCGTTTTCACCTGCAATGAATGGCTGTCGGTCGACTGGGTCATAATCACAGACTAAAGATTGCCAGGCCCGGTGAAAACCGGGATTATGACGGCCATGGTGACCGCCCCCGAACCTGAACCCCAACCCGACGCCGATATTACCTGGCAGCCCTGTGCCCGCGAGACCTGGGAAGCCCTCACTCACCAGGCTGAGAAGAGCAGCCTCGAACAGGCCTGGGCTTACGGCTCGGCGATCGAAAGCGAGCAGGGCCTGCGGGCCGAGCGCGGCCTGATCAGCCAGGACGGCGAACCGCTGGCTCTGGTCCAGGCCTTCTGCCGGGACCCACTCTTCACCCGCATCGCCCGTGTGCTGCGAGGCCCCATCTGGCTGATCGACCCACGGGAAGACCCGCGCGTACCAGAGGTCTGCGAAACCATCGCCCATCAGTTCCGCCGCCGCCACTTCGGCGACTTCCTGTTCTGGCTGCCCGAACTGCCTGACAATCCGAAGAGCGCTGCCATGCTGCGGGCTCAGAGCCTGCGCCCGGTCGTAACAGGCTACAGTTCGATCTGGCTCGATCTGCGACCACCGCTGGAGGCCTTGCGCGCCGGCCTGCACGGCAAGTGGCGCAATGCCCTGCGGCAGGCGGAAAAGGCCGATTTCGACGTGAAGGAGTCAACCCACCCTCGCCACCTGAACGAAAGTTTGCAGCAGTACGATCGCTTCCGCCGCGAGAAGCGCTTCGTCGGCCCCGAAGGCGATTTCATCGCCGCCGTGGCAGACCACGACCGCAAGACCGTGATCACCCTCACTGCACGACTGAGCGACGAGCAAGTCGCCGGAATCATCCTGGCTCGCCACGGCAGAGCCGCCACCTACCTTGCTTCCTGGACCGGCGACGCAGGACGCGCCGGCCAGGCCCACAACCTGCTGCTCTGGCGTGGCATCGAGACCCTGAAGGCAAGCGGGATCGAATGGCTCGACCTCGGCGGCGTCAACACCGAAAGCCAACACGGTATCGCCCGCTTCAAGCTCGGCCTCGGCGGCGAAGTCTTTACGCTGGCTGGAACCTATTTGTGAGCGACGAAACGAAGAAGGCGAAGAATTTCCACTCAGAGACTTTGCCACCTATGTTTCTTGAAATCGTCCACTGACCGCCTGTTGGGCGAAAGGGCTCAACAAGCGCTATCCCCAATATGAATGCTTCAACAAAGGTTGCGAGCAGCGCAGCACGTCCATTCGCAAAGATGCTTTGGAAACCATCTTTGAAGACCTCATCAAACAGATGCGGTCCGCTGCCGGGATCTTGTCCGCAGTAGCATCCATGTTCCGGGATATCTGGGATAACCGCATCGAAGGGATCCAGCAAAAGCAGGCCCTCACAAAGGTCTACTCGACAATCAATAAGCTGATGGATCGACTCGTTGAGACGACAAGTTCCTCAATGACAGGGGCTTACGAAACCAGGCAGGAAAAGCTTGAGGTCTAGAAAATGCTCATTCATGAAAATCTGGCCTAAAAACAGAACCTCAACCGCGACTTTGGCAGGAGATTTTGAACCGCAATGAATTTTCTCGCAAATCCCGAAGTCTTTGGACTTCACCCAACCCGGCACACCGCAGGACTCTCATCAAATTGGTCTTTGCGGCTCCATTACCCGATTCCTTCAAGGCCTTAGAGGCTTTGAAGGATAAAAGATTGTGAATTGGTGCGCCTATACGAACAAAGTTCGAACACTCATTTAAACGGTGGGGGGCGGACATTTCAAGAGAGATGGCGCGCCCGTAGGGATTAGGCGCTTTCGGCCATTAATTGTTTAATTTCAAAGGATTATCGAATCGCTCGACAAAGCTTTTGTACCAGAGATTTGTACCAACGGCAACTTTCAGCCGATAACCACTCCGCACAGGTAGCAGGTAGAAGGACATAACTTCCTTTATGTCCACCTGTTAGCATAGCTGAAGAACGATGTGAATCTTCTATGATTTCTCAGATAATCTGACCCCAAATTTGACAAGTTAAATGGCCCTTTGAAGCAGATGGCGCTTCCTAGCTCCGGTAAAGCCGCCGTTCGCAAGGCGCTTAGCGAATGACTGGTCTGAACCCATCTCTGGCATCAGCTGCAGCGCAGTAAACGATCAAAACGGGCAGGAAGCGGTCTTTCGCTAAGGCCGGTGTGAACGCCCGTTCTACAGGGCTCTGCTGCCATCTGATTCGACGCAGCTAAGCACCGTTACCGATCTCAGCTAGGTGTACTGCGTAGCGTATAGACAAATCTTGCAATCCGCATGAGTCATCATGCCTCATATCAGTCGACGCTGATGGAAGGGGGAATTGGAGGTGATCGCTCGCGAGGCAAACGAGATCAGAAGTTTTGTTTTTGTATTGAGTCGATTTGTTTGAAGTTCGTTGAGCGGTCAGATCACACGGTCCATTGCGTTGGCAATCAACAAAATTGCGCGCTCCGCTTGGTCCATGTCCGAAAATCTCCCAAAACTGAACCGAATGCACTCAGATGCAAACTCCTTACCGTGCCCCATGGCTTGCAAGACGTGTGAGGGCTCTATCGACCCGGACGAACACGCGGACTGTGTCGAAGCGGCAATATGTGGCTGAAGGCGGATGAGAAGATCTGCCGCACTGTGCCCCGAGAAACGCATAAGCGCGTTCCCTGGATGCCTGGACTCGAGCGTGCCGACCAAAGTAGCGATTTGTTTTTCTTCAAGTTTTTCTACGAAATGGTTTCGAATGTCAGCGACGTTTTCATGCTCGCTGCGTCGATTCTGCAAAACCAGGCGACATGCTTCACCAAAACCCACGATCAGCTCTGTTGGCATCGTCCCGCCACGTCTTCCGCCCTGCTGACCCGCGCCCACGACAACAGGTTTGACAAACTCAGACGCGCCAGGACCTGTGAGCAGCGCCCCGATACCTTTGGGTCCATAGAGCTTGTGTGCGGAAATCGTTGCAAAAGGGATGTCGAGATCAAGGAGGTCGATATCCATTGCGAGCGGGGCCTGAACAAGGTCCGCATGGAATAGGACATTTTGGGACCTGCAGAGGGCTGCTATCGTAGCGAGTTCCGCGATTGCTCCGTTTTCATTATTGACGCCGACCACGGAAACAAGCGCCGTGTGATCGCTTATCATTGATTGCAATTGGTCAACGTTAGGCGCCCCTTTTGTGTTGAGAGGAATATGCTGCGTAACCAATCCGCTATTGTTTGCCTCATTGAAGATCGATCCATGATCCGCCGCGCCGATAAGTACATCTGTACGTCCTGTTTGGGATGCAATTGCCTGTGCGGCACGTAAGGCCATTGCATTGGCTTCGCTAGCGCCTGAAGTAAAAACTACATCATCGGCCTGAAGGCCAAATAGGCTAGAAACATGCGAAGCAGCAGCTTCAATAGCCGCTGCTGCTCGCCACCCAAGCACATGATCGGCCGCGTGCGGGTTAGCAAAGTGCGTCTCGTACGCCGCCTGCATCACCCGTAGAACACGGTTATCCAATGGCGTTGCGGCCTGATAGTCTAGATATATGGATTCTCCAACTTGCATGAAACCCTCAGTACTGGACGACTTCTCCAGTACCTTATATAACTTTTTCCTGCTGGATGATATCCCCAGGAGTCGAAGTGAACGCTCAAGAACTGAAAAACGATCAGTATCGCCCATGCTTTTCGGGGCATGAGACTTTTCCTTTGCGCTATGGTTGGTTGCAAAAAGCCTATCGCGCGGTCAATGGAGCTCTCTCGCCCAAGGATGCCATACATATGTTTCGCGATCCGGAATCAATCGCGCGCTTTGGCGTCGGCCGGAACATGGTGGGCGCGATTCGATATTGGGCAACCGGTTCTGGCATCCTTGATGAAACAACCGAGGGCCTTGTAACGACGTGGCTCGGAGAAATGCTGTTTGGTGAGCATGGGATTGATCCTTATCTTGAAGAAGACTCCTCTCTTTGGCTGCTCCATTGGCATTTGGCTGCACGTCCCCACCTGACGTCAGTCTATTGGCTGTTCAATGAGTTTCGTGGTGGCAGCTTTGTAAGGCAAGATATCGTTGCTGCCCTCCTGACACTTGCTCAAGAACGCGCGTGGAGTCGGGTGGCCTCCACGACTGTCGATCGAGATCTTCAATGTCTGCTCAGAACTTATATTGGCGGGCGCGGCTCAAGCGATGCGGGAGACTCGATACTTGCTGAACTTGGGCTAATTCGCCCCATGGAAAAGCAAAGATATCGGCTTTCGCGCGGGCGAAAACCTAATCTTCCCAACGTCGTGTTTCTTTTTTGTCTCAATGAGTTTTGGGGGAATTTCGCACCTACCCAAAACTCGATGTCTTTCGAAAATGTGGTATATGCACCGCGATCCCCTGGCAGAATCTTTCTGCTCGACGAGGACGATATCGTTGAACGACTTGCGCAGCTCGAAGAAGTATCAGGTGGAACACTTGTCTGGTCGGAAACAGCCGGGCTGCGGCAGATCATCCGTAGTGGCAATCGTTCAGTCGACACTGAACGGAGCATCCTTCGCGACGCACTCGCTAGTGCGCACGTAAGGGAGGCTGCATGAGTGACTCCGTAGCAATTGCACCGAGATTTCGTCGTTCAGTACGGATCGATACCGACTTTGCCTCCACCACGGCAATTGACGGCTTCCATTGTCCGCCATCGTTTCAAGCCGCGGTGACCTTCATGGCTGCGCACGTAGCTGACACCGAACAAGGCGCGTTCACATGGACTGGTCCTTATGGGGGTGGCAAATCGAGTCTGGCACTGGCACTTGCCTGCCTTTTTGGCGCACCAAAGCCTGTTCGGGAACAGGCCGCATTCTTGTTTGGCGATACTGTCACAACAGCGTTAAAGGCCGCTTTACCCCACTTCCCGGCTCGCTGGAGCGTTTTGCCACTGGTCACCGAACGCCGTTCCATTTCCGCGCAACTCGCTGAGCTCTTGGGACTTCCTGCGGATACTGCATCGTCCGCTATTCTTGGAGAAATCCAAAGCAGATCAAAAGACCGCGGCCTCCTTCTTATCTTGGACGAACTCGGAAGAGGATTGGAAGCCGCTGCTGAGGGCGAAGGCGACATACACCTCTTGCAGGATATTGCGGAACTCGCTTCCCGAAGCCAAGGCAAGCTGATCTTTCTCGGAATCTTGCACCAGGCCTTCGAGGAATACGCCGAGCGCCTGACCAGAAAAGCGCGGAATTCCTGGGCCAAAATCCAAGGACGGTTTGTCGATATTTCGATCTCCGTTTCGTTGGAAGAAACGATCGAACTTGTCGGCGAGGCACTGGGCCATCAGCGCGCGGTTCGAAAAGCGCTTCCTCTTGCTGAAGCGTGCGTAGATCATCTTCGGCCAGCGAAGAGCAAATCCGACTCCAAACGCATGGCCGGCAAACTAGCGCGAACAGCACCGCTTCATCCCTTTACGGCTTGCCTGCTGGGGCCTTTGTCTCGAAGGAGATTTGGCCAAAACCAGCGGAGCCTATTCTCGTTTCTCAGCTCGGCGGAACCCTTTGGTTTGCAGGATGCACTTACCGCAGAGGCTATCGACAATATCTACCCGCCTTATCTCCTGTGGAGTTATCTGCAAGCCAATTTTGAGCCCGCCATTCTATCCTCCCCTGACGGCCGCCGGTGGGCGCTAGCATACGATGTCATCGAAAGAGCGATATCGCGAGGGGCTAGCGATGCAGAGTTGAAGGCTCTGAAGACAATAGCGATCCTGGATCTTCTAAAGGACAGGTCCGGTTTGGCGACACAGCCTGCGACGATTGCGTTAGCACTTCACGAGATTGGCCGGGTTGACGTCGATGACGCATTGGCACGACTGGAACGGCAATCAGAAATCGTCTTCCGAAAACACGCTGGCATCTATGTGCTTTACGCAGGATCTGATTTCGATGTCGAAGCACGGCTACAGGAAGCAATCGCCGAGACGAGCCATGTCGATTTGAGTTTGGTCCGGACTCTGGCCGACCTGCAGCCAATGTTGGCCAAGCGCCATCATGAAGAAACCGGAGCCATGCGGTGGTTCGAAATGTCGATCGAACCAGTATCCGGGCTGGAATCTCTACCTGCTCCAAAGCATTCCCAAGACACAATCGGACGCATTGTATTCCCTTTGCCAACTCAAAGCGAAACATCTGAAGAAGCAATCAGCACCTATGAATGTGTTATACGATCCTGCAAGTCTCATCCACTGTTCATCGGGCATCATTCCAACGCTGATAAATTGCTCGAGCTTGCGCGAGAACTGACCGGCCTAAGCAGCTTAGCGAACCGTTTCCCCGAACTAAGAGGGGATCCGGTAGCACGGCGTGAGATCGATTCACGTATTACCGAAGTGCGCCAGAAACTCGAAGACAATTTACACGAGCTGATCGGAGAATGCGTTTGGTACGAAGGTGCCAACAAACCGCGACGCCTGACCAAACGTCTCTTGAATGAGCAATTGTCATTCAGCGCCGACGCAATCTTCCGCGACGCACCTGATATCCGCAACGAGCTGCTCAACTGCTCGGAACCGTCCTCAAACGCTGTCAGTGCGCGAACTAAGCTCATGAAGCGGATGGCAATGCGTGCTTCCGAACCAAACTTGGGATTTGAGGGCAAGAACTATCCGGCCGAGCGTGGCCTTTACATATCCCTTCTGCAGCAAACAGGACTGCATATCGACGGGGAGTATCGGGCGCCGAACAAGGGAGACAAATTGCATCCACTATGGCAGAAGGCAGATGTGATGCTTGCCGATGCCGAGCATGGCATCATGACAGCGGATGAAATCATCCAGACCTGGGGTAAGGATCCAATAGGGCTCAAAGCAGGACTCGGCCCCGTATTCATCGCAGCCTATATTTTGTCACGCCGCGCTAGCGTCGCCGTCTATGGCGAAGGTGTGTTTCAAAGCAACTTCAACGAACTTTGCGTCGAATTCCTGGCAAGAAATGCTAAAGATATCGGTCTACGCCGTGTCGAGATGGAAGGGTTTATCGGAGATACACTTGAGGAGTTGGGCAACCTCTTGAAACTCAAAGGGGCGGCCGAACCCCTTCTTGTCGCGCGCACCATCATCGGGGACTTCGACGCCCTCGTACCTTGGACCGCACGTACCCAGTCGCTTTCACCGCAAACACTGCAGGTCCGCGAAATCCTCAAGCGGGCGAACGATCCAAACAAGCTGTTATTTGACGATTTGCCACGATTGACAAAACCGCTTCCGGACGGTCGTTTTGACCCCAAAGCAACTGCTCTCCTTCTCAGAGATGCGCTGGCGGAAATGCGCGCCGCCTATCCTAAGGTTCTTGATGAACTCAAAGGCTTGATGCTGACCGAGCTTGATGTCCGCGGGCAAGGCGTAGAAGCTTTCAAGGATTTGCGCGACCGGGCAGACAATATCCGGCAGATTGGTGGCGATCTCCGCCTAGAAGCGTTCGTCGGTCGGCTAACGCAGTTTCACGGAACACGTGAAGACATGGAAGGCGTTGCCAGTATCGCAGCCGACAAGCTGCCACGCGATTGGAACGATGGAGATCGAGAGCGCGCAGCGGTTGGAATTGTGGAACTCGCTGCGTCGTTCTTGAAAACCGAAACAATGGCACGGGTGAAAGGGCGCAAAGATCGCCGTCACGCTCTCGCGGTCGTGGTCGGTAAAGATTCCGCGCCGCATTCGCTCTTCCGAGAATTCGAGATTGCGGATGTCGACCGCCAAGATGTTGAGCATTTGGCCAACATCGTCGACAAAGTACTCCGCGAAGCAGACCAGCAACGACGCGATATAATCTTGGCAGCTCTTGTCGAGGTAACATCGAAGTACATCGGTTCAGACAGACAACACCGAGTGGGAGAACAGGCATGACCGGAACCCGCCATGTCCTTGGTCTGTCTGGTGGACGAGATAGCGCCGCCTTGGCGGTTTTCATGCGCCAACGGCACCCGGAAATCGAAGTGGAATACTTCTTCACCGATACGGGAAAGGAATTGCCTGAGGTATACAATTATCTCACCCGGCTGGAGGGTTATCTCGGCAGATCGATATTGCGACTGAACCCCGACAGGGATTTCGACTATTGGCTCAAGAGCTACAAGAGCTACCTTCCTTCCCCGCAGTCTCGCTGGTGCACGCGACAGCTAAAACTCCGACCCTTTGAGAAATGGGTAAACCAATTTATCGAAGCCGATGAGACTGTCATTTCCTATGTCGCCATCCGCAGCGACGAAGAGTATCGCGAAGGCTACCAGTCCAACAAAGACAAGCTGCTTGTCCGACTTCCGTTCAAAGACAGCGGTATCGACAAAGCAGGTGTCATCGAGATTCTGGAAGGCTCAGGCCTTGGCCTACCCGACTACTATGACTGGCGAACGCGAAGCGGCTGCACATTCTGCTTCTTTCAGCAAAAAATCGAATGGGTACGCCTACGAGAACGTCATCCGGAGGCTTTTGAGGAAGCCAAACAATACGAGAAGAACGCAATTGAACACGGGTCTCCATTCACGTGGAGCCAAGGTGAGTCTCTCAGTGAACTTGAGAAGCCCGAGCGCCAAGAGCAGATCAGATTAGATCACGAGCGGCGTCTTGAGCGGGCGCGCTCACGCCTTCAAGCAAATCCGTTGCGACCGGGAACCTCGATCGATGTAGACGATGTCTACGGTGGAGCGGCCAAAGCATGTCTTACTTGTCACAAGTAACTTTAGGTGTGTTCTTTCGAGCGAGTGGAAATAGCTTAGGATATAAAGTTCGCACGATCCAAAAGTGGGGAAGAGGTATCTGTGAAGATTGAGCATGAGCGTCAAACTCTCGAAGAGCTCCACCGCAACCGAGAGAAAATAAACCTCACCCCGATGTGGCAACGTGGTCGCGCGTGGACACAGCAAAAGCAAGTGCTTCTTATCGACTCAATCTTGCGCGGTATGGATATGCCAAAGATTTATCTTTGGCGCCGAAGGAAAAACGGCCAGAGCTTCGATGTTGTCGATGGTCAGCAGCGCCTGCGCGCTGTTTGGGATTTTATGGATGAGAAGTACAAACTCATTCACTCTCAGTCACTTCAACCGATTGGCAAAACCGAGATTGCTGGTAAATCGTATTCTGAACTAAACGCGCGACTTAAGAAAAAACTTCGTGGTTTCGAGGTGTCGATCGCCTTAATCGAAAGATCGGAAACACAAGACATAACCCTTCTGTTTGCTCGATTGCAGCTTGCGGCTCCTTTGAACTCCGCTGAACTAAGGAACGCCATACTTTGTCCCCTACGCCATGAAGTTGATGCTACGGCTTTGAACCACGAATTCTTTCGCGACTGCCGTATTTCCTCTGGTCGAATGAAACACCAAGACTATGTAGCACATGTCTATGCACTTTGCGCAAATGGCGATCAAGCTGACTTAAAGGCGCCTGATCTTCGCGAACTTTATATAAAATCGACAGAGGTCGGCAGGGAGGAACTTTCGAATCAATCCAAGGAAGTTGAGGAGGCTCTCACACTTCTCCAAGCTGTCAATGTCGCTGCAAGCCAACGCATTACACAAAAATGGATTTTCTGCGACCTTATGTATTTTCTGATTAAGAGCGTTCGGGATGGAACGACCGTTGATCCGGTAGGATTGGCCGCGACGTATCAGGAATTTGATGTACGCCGGCTGATACACACTAAGAACGCGGATGTTCTCCTTGAGGGCGACCAGTGCGACGAAGATCAGGATCTTTATGACTATATTCAGGCCTTTCGAATTGAAGGGGGGCGTAAGGAAAGTATTGCCACGAGAGCGGCTGTGATAGAGCGTCTGTTCAAGGATTGCATATCATGAGTTTTGGTATCGAACGCCTACCCGCTAGTCTTGTTAAAGCGTACTCAGAAAGGAGATGTGCCGTTTTTGTCGGGGCTGGTGCGTCACAAGCTGCTGGTTATCCTGGTTGGGATAAATTTTTAGAAACGCTCATCGATCGCTGCATCGAAGAGAGCCGATTGTCCGATGACGATGCCGCTAACTACAAGGACCTGGTTGGGGAAGCCGGTAAGTACCTAACGTTGGCAAGCGCTCTCAAAGATAAATTGGGCGACGTTTGGGATCAGATCATCGCTGAGATGTTCTATGACGATCCAAAGGACCCAGCAGATGTGCATACTCTGCTTCCGCAGCTAGACAAGTTGTCCATGGTAATAACGACCAATTATGACACCTTGCTCGAGGATACGTACACAACTGCTCTGGGCCGTAGACCAAGCGTTCTTACGTTTAATGATGGTGGTGAGATGCGCCGTCTAATGTTGCAACGCAAGTTCTTTATACTCAAGGCTCATGGCGATGCGGCAAAGCCCGGGAATGGAATCATCTTGACGACGAGCGATTACAGAAAACTGAGTAGAGAGCGGGCATATCAGAGCCTACTTGCTTCAATTTTTACATTGCATACAGTTTTCTTTGTTGGCATCTCTTTCAACGATCCTGAACTGATTGTTTTGCTGGACTACTTAGCTGACACGTTTGAACCAGGCTCTAGACCTGTTCACTATGCATTGATTGCAGAAGAGGAGATCAACGCTGTGGAAAGGGATCGCTGGCTTAAAGACTATCTGATCCAGATAATTCCAATCTCATCGGATAACGATTTTGCCGAAGTGCCCGGTGCTGTTGAAGCCTTGCTCAGACGCTCGGAAGCCGATGATGGAGCGGCCGAATAGAATCTAGTATTGGGGGCATTGTGAACGTAGAGAATTTATTCTGGCGATTGTTTCGCTGCCCCGTCGAGGCTGATGTTCAAACTGTTCTTGAAGACGCAAGCCTGCTCGAATCTCCCCTGAACTGGAAACCCTACGGCGGGAACGACAATAACTACGGCGTAGTCGAAAACCAACAGGCCTCGCCAATCCCAGCTCTCGTTGAAAAGATAACAAACGGCATAGACGCAATCCTAGAGCGACGATGCCTTGAAGAAGGGATCGATCCCAAATCGCCAGAAGCACCAAAATCTATACCGGACGGCGTCAACCAGTTCTTTCCGGATCACAAGAACTGGGATCTGACCGCACACCGGAAGCAACAATCGGAAATGCTGCAGATCATCGCCGACGGCCCGCGAATGGAGACATCCCTGATGATCTTCGACGAGGGAATTGGGCAAGCACCGGAGGATTTTGAGGATACTTTTCTGTCGCTTCTTCGCGGCAACAAGAACGAAATCCATTTTGTGCAAGGCAAGTACAATATGGGCGGTGCCGGTGCGGTCGCGTTCTGCGGGAAGCACCGATACCAACTCATCGCCTCGAAGCGCTTCGACAATAAATCCGAATTTGGCTTCACGCTTGTCCGCCGACACCCACTGACTGCGTCCGAGGAAATCACCCGGAAGAATACTTGGTATGAATATCTGGTGATCGATGGCCGCATCCCGTCTTTCAAAATCGACACAATCGATCTGGGATTGGCCAACCGGACATTTCGAACGGGCAGTGTCATAAAACTCTATTCCTACGATTTGCCATCTGGCTCGCGCTCGGTCATATCCCGCGATCTCAATCAGAGTCTAAACGAATACCTCTTTCGACCTGCGCTGCCGATTCTGACCGTCGATACGAAAGAGAGATATCCTGAAGACCGCAATCTAGCGCGAGATCTTTTCGGGCTTCAGCGGCGGTTAGAAGACGACGACAGCAAGTACGTCCAAACTTACTTTTCCGATGAGATCAACGACGCCGATATCGGGACATTGAAGGTCACCTCGTACGTCTTCAACGCTCGTGCGGAAGGGCGATCCTCCAAAGACACCCGCAACACGACTCAGCGCGAATTCTTCAAGAACAATATGGCGGTGATCTTTTCGATAAACGGCCAGGTTCACGGCAATCTCACATCGGAATTCGTCACCCGTTCTTTGAAATTTCCCTTGTTGAAAGATCATCTGTTGATTCATGTCGATTGCACGGGGATTAGGACCAGCGTGCGAAACGAACTGTTCATGGCATCGCGCGATCGCTTGAAAGGTGGCGAGGAGTCGCGCGCCCTGCGCAGGCGTCTTGCCACACTGCTTGCCAGCGGACGCCTCAAGGAAATCAATGCTTCGCGCAAGGCCTCCTTGAATATCGAAGGCAACGATGCGGAAGACCTCTTGCGCAACATGACCAGGCACTTGCCGCTAAAACAGGACTTGGCCAAGCTGCTTGGCCAGACGTTTCGTCTTGAAGACCCACATGAGGGCAAACGCCAGAAAACAGAGACGAAAAAGAAGACCGAGACCCCCAAGCCGGAAAAGCCTGAATTCAATCCTCAGCGCTTCCCTTCAACGTTCCAGATCGAGGTCAAGGCGAAGGATGAGTTCGGCTTGCCCTTGGTGATGCTCCCGGCCGGAAACTCCAAGACCATCCGTTTCTCAACCGACGTCGAGGACCATTATTTCGACCGCGTGTCGGAACCTGGTGAGTTGCGGATTGCCCTCTTGGGACCAGAATCACCAGACAGTGAGGGCGGCGATAAACTAGGCAGACTAACGGATATAAAGTCAGTCCTAAACGTCGTCAAATCCAGCCCCACATCTGGAACCATTCGCGTGCATGTCAACGCCACCGACGATCTTGCCGTCGGCGATGCCGTCACCGTGCGCGCCGAGTTGACCCAGCCATCCGGTTCGTTGGAGCAGGTCTTCATGGTGAAGGTAACAGAACCCGAAAACAAGAAACCATCGAACGATCCCGGTGATAGCCCCGATGACCGACTTGGCTTGCCCGAACCTGTGATGGTCTACAAAGAACCCCGCGAAGACGGACCCGCCAATGTGATGACGTGGGAAAAGCTAGATGAAAGCGGCATCGACATGTCCCACGAAACGGTTGTTCATCCGCTTGCTGATGAAGAAGGTTTAAGCGCGATCTATGTTAACATGGACAGCACGGCACTGCTGAACTACCGCAGCGGCTTAAAAACTCCGGAAGCGATAACTGTAGCGGAAAAGCGCTACTTTTCGGCGGTGTATTTCCATACTCTGTTTTTGTTTGCAATCACTCGAAATCGCAAATACGTCATTCAGCGTGAGGCGGAGGACACGGACAGCGTGTCGGTTGAGATCACTGAATACATCTCTGATCTGTTCACCAATGCCTACGCTCAGTTTCTTCTCAGCTTCGATACACAGGAATTGATAAGCGCGCTGGAATCTTGACGACTTGTACCAAAAGAACCGTTGCGTTCAAAGCAGGTTCCAAACTTGTGTATTTCTCGTGAGTATTACTTCCTCCACGCCGCCGATCCAGTTCGTGCCGACCAAGCTTACCATCGACGCGCTGAACAAGGCACCCGACGTCGATGAATGTTTGGAGCGACGCACTGCAACTTGGCACTGCAGCCCAATGGTGGACAGTAGGTTGGGGTCGAGCTTGAGCACGGTCCCTCAACTTAGATCTCAACGGCTTCCACAGTTGCGAGCTCGAGGACGCGCCAGATTGACCGCATTTAGTAATCCGTCAAGTAGATGCGCCAACATTGTCCGTCAGGATCGCTTTGACCGGCAGATCGAGCTTGCGATAGAACGGCAGCACACCATTGTGGCATGCTCCGAATTGATTCTAATCGCTTCTTTCTAACCTCAGCTGCAAACAACGGTCTGAATCGGTTCCTCCAGGCACGCCCTGTCTCGTTGCCGATATCAATGCCACGCTCATCCCGCAAGTCTTCGACCTAGCGCACAGAGAGTCGAAAGCGAACATACACAATCACCACAAGATGGATGACATCCGGAGGCGCTTTGAATTAGCGGAAATGGTTTCTCATGCAATGACGCTAAGAAAGCGGCTGCAGCGGTTCAAACCATTTCGCTCTGACAATGCCCGTGACAGCATTCCGGCATGGCAGTGGACATGTCATCCAGCACCGAGCAATCCTCGACTGGTTCCACATCACCATGCGTCTGACCGTTCTGATACAGTATGTAAAAGCGTTAGCACACCATACCAATACGGGATTCTTCATGAAGACTTGCCCTTTATCGATTGGTTTACAGATGATCTGGATATCCTGGAAACGGCTTATCCTAGTATCAGGACCCTCCGGAAAGCCTCTCATGAATTGAGCAGTTACATCGCCAACAACGCGTACACGATTCCTAAGTACGCCGAGCGCCATTGCAATGATGAGCGGGTTTCGATCGCTCTCGTGGAGTCGGTCGTGAACACGGTTGACGGCAAACGCTTCTCAAGACGCCAGCAAGTAAGCCAGAGCGCTTTAATTGCTTCAAACCTGGACACGAGTCCTCGACAAAACGCTCAGAGCAAAATTCGAAGTATGGTATCCGGAGCGCTCTCCCACCGAAGCCAACCGTCAAACAGAGATCGCGATAGCAGAGTAAACCCCACGCTTTTTGATGTTCCCCAAATTGTCGCTCTTGAAGTTCATTGTTACTTCGGCAGCCACCTCGGCTTTGGACGCTGTGCGGCGTCAAGTATGTCTTGATGGAAACCTTAAGTAGCAATCACTACACTTTTTAATATCTTAGCAAGAATTTTATTTGCGCGAATCCAATACTAAATGTTCTACTTGGCGCACTAGGTGGAACTCAGGGGGCATCGCAATGGGTGACATTCTGGAAAGGTGGCGTACTTTTGCCACGTTGACCGATCACTTCCAAAAGTTGCGCGACAGAGTTAGTCGCCTGGAGGTTACTCGGCGGCGAGTGCTTACTCTCGGTGTGTCGATGCCGGGTATCTTAGGACTGGCTGGATGCACCACTCTTCCCAAGCCAGATCCCTCAGCTCGCCAAAGGAGCCATGTGAGGGTCATTCGCCGCCTTGGGGCCGCACAAATAGTCGACGTAATCGACCTCGACGAAAAACATAAAGACATCGACGATGCGGAGGCAACTCAGGTTCCGGACTCGGAGAAGCGAACCTGGACCTTCGACCCGCGAATGTTTGGTGATCAGTGTTGTGTCGCCATCCTGCGGAACGAGACGCGCTTTAAAAGACTGGAGGTCCGCAACGGCCGATTTCCTGGAACGGATCTGAAGGCCCGTTTTTACATTACTTTGCAAACCGCGTCGCGGCTCGATTGGTTCTGGAATGTCACGATCCGATTGAATGGCATCAATCTGGATAGGCAAGGCAAACCGCTTGAGAATTGGATGCGGGGCGCGCCCCTTCGACACCGCTTGGATAGTCTCACCACGGATGGCTTCGGATTCCTGCGAAGAGGTTTTGCTGATCGGTTGGAGGATCTCGGGCTTTTCATTCGCAAAGGACTGATATTGTCCCTTGATGCGCACTGGCGCTTCGTCTTGGAGGCGGAGGAAGTTCAGGATGCGATACCAAATTCCATCCGCCTGAACGCGATAGGCGCAAATTATTGGTCGAACAAACTGACCGGGGAACTGGTCGTGGCGACACCGCTGGATGAGGGTGAAGCCAATCTCGACCCGGCATCTCGTTGTCCTGATTGGGCGCGGGCCGAATTAGATGCTGCAACAGGAATTGTTCTGGCAGATTTGTCCACACCCATTCCAGGCGACCAAACAGGCGCCGATCTCTCCGCGGACGTTATGCAAGTGATGGCGCCGAACAAGCAAGATAGTTTCCGCGTTGACCAGGATGAGCCAATACTCCAAGCGTCGATCGTTGCTTATCACGTAAATTCACCCGCGCAGCCCCCCGCTACTGCTGGTCGAGAGTGCAGATGGGATATTGTCACCAAACGGCCAAAAGCGATCATTCATTGCCTCTCGGGAATCGGGTCTGCACGCGGTATTCTTCAACGCGGCGCCAATGTATGGCTTGATGCTGTGCGCCTGGAAAAATGGTCCGCCATTGAGGTCAGACGTCCCAAGGGAGCCGAGCAGGAATTCCTCGGTCAAATCTCTGCGGCCGTGTTTCCAATTGCCATTACCAATGGCCGGTTGTTAGCCAAGGCGTTACCGGGGTTGGATGCTAGTACTCTGTCCCTCAAGATACGTGCCAACGGGGAAAATCAGTTCAAGTGCTGCTTGGCACAAATCTGCGCTGATATCGCACTCGAGGGTGCAGATTATGCCCACATAGACTTTGGTACTCGGGGCGACGATGGAAAACTGGTCACCCCGGTTTTGATGATCCTGCCTGATTGGATCGATGCTGACAGAGCCCGAGCCGATGAGCTAGGAGAATTGACCTTCGCTGAACTCACTTGCGATGCTGATCAAATCTGGCGATCACGGATGGATTTGGGGTGCCTTCGTACACTCAGAGCTGACATGAACCTTGATTTGACGTTTCGCTATCGGAGCGTAATGTTGACCTTGGGTCAAGGGTCGCCGCCGCCCGCACTTGCTGCTGTCGATGATCAGGCCACGATGGTAGTCGAACTACCGCCTCAACACTTGGCGGAGCGGGCGTTAGATAAGAAAGACGAAACAGCTCCCATCTGCGATCCCAATGATTGCGACAGTCCAGATGACCGACCCCGCAAGATCGCAGCCGATATCGATGTTCTGGAAAGCCGATTAGCGAACCGGTCGCGTGTTGCTTTCAACATTCCTAAAACGATACCCGACACCGAAATACCTGATGGATCGCAAGTTCCTTTCTCGCTCGTTTTCTCGCTTGTGGGCCTAACTAATTGGCCGCAGTTGGAGCCAGCAGTCAATGCTCGAGCGCTGCCTCAAACGGCAGGCTTAGAGAAGCAACTCAAAACTATTGAGTTTACTCCGACAAGTGATGCGCAAACGAACCGGAGGAAGTTGCGCGACGCGGCTCGTGATGCCATCAAGATGCCAGGGCCGTTCGAGACTGCCATAGAGCTTCCTTACCGAGTGATCCTATCGCCTTCTTCAAACGCCCGCTGGACGACGTCTCGCATAGATATGCTACCCAGCGAGGAACCGATCCCATTGTGGTCAGCGGATATCAACACCAAGCGCGGAGACCCAAGTTTCAGGGCAATCTGGTCGCCGGACGTCATACCGGAGGTCCTATCCGACGCCGGAGGAGGACGGCCGAAACCACCTACCCGAAACTCGTCACCGCCTTGGCTGAAACTTGGTCCTAACGAGCGCCCCTCCGCCCCTGAGCAAGCCGATCACGAATTCCTTATGAGCACGACCGCCTTCAATCGACATGAAATGGTGTTGGTATCGTCTGTCTTCGGCTTACCTGCCCTCATGGGGATTTCAGTGGACGTGGATGAAGCAGCGTTAAAGGACCCCAACAAACCCTATCAACCAAAACCGAAGGATAACTCAAACAAGGACGCAAGCGTTGTCCCATCGCCGAAGGAGATACCGCTCTTTAAGGACCCTAACCCCAAACGCCTAGTTTTCGAGGGCCTTTATGTGCCGCGCGCGATCACTCCCCGAGCTCTCGGTTTGACAAGTTTCGGAGGTTATCTGGACTCTGAAGGCAGTTGGGAGCCGCCTGCGGCGCACGCCGATCTTTGGCCCGCCCTGAATTTGGAACGGTGGCGCCATCAAGCGATCCTCGGACGCGACACCTATGTGGAGATCGTCAGTAAGGGCTTCCTGTTTCCCATCGGGCTTCGCGCGTCATACATCGAAATTACGGAGCGGAAATTTCACACCCATCCCAAGTACGGCTTTCCCATCGCGGTGTTGATCAAGCGCCGGTACATCCAGGTCAGCCGACCCGAAAAAACTTACAAAGCGTTGAACCAACGCCATGACGGGCGTGGTTGGCCAGTGAAATCCTTGAAAATGGTCACGCTAACGACACCAGACCTGGTGAGGCCCGAGAAAGGACCAAACTACGGTGGTAGACGTACAACAATCGGATTAACGAGCGGGAACGCGTTCTGGCCGAAGACTCAAGCGGGCAAAGGGTATGAGGGACTGTTCCCGTTCAAGGTCCGGTTCGATGACGATGACCAAGAACTCGAACTTCCGCTCATGTTCGTAGACAACACGGCTACGCACAGTCCCAAAGAACTCTATAAGATCGTTAAGCATTATAACGACGAGATCAGTTCGAACAGCCAGTTTCGGAACCTTAAGGTTCCGACGATCCGGCGCCAATATGCCGACAGCACCAGAGCGGGAGACACAGAGTTTCCCACCTATAACTGGCGGTTAAAGGCAGCAGGCCGAACCGTTCCCCTGGAGATTCAAGATCTAGAGGTAAAAGAAAATCCCACCAGTGCTGACATCTCCAAAATCCAGGAGTTTGCCTATTCCATGGACTCTGTCATGGAAAGCGCCGATCAACCGCCATTCTATCCCTTTGTAGAAGAGGCCCGCATTCAGGCTCAATCAATCAAGGCCATGACGGGATCCGCTACGGGCATTATTGACGTCCAGTTCCACGAACTGTTCATTCGCTATGGCTTTGACACAGCCAAGCCGACAAAGCTCGGTGGATCAAAGAATCCATCCGAGGTGTTTCTTCGCGTAGTCCGGAACGCACCGTCCTTGAATTTCTCTCAGAATGGTGGAGCCAGCGGCGGTATAGCCAAACCGAACTCAAAGGTGGTAGGTCTGTCCCGCTCTCATGGTTTGGTGGGCGGAAAGACTGTCCCGGCACCTAACAGTGATCCCAAAAGTGTCACGCTCTATCGCAGCAGCCTTGCGGCATCACGGACTCGGACCACTGCCAAGGCGACCGTCGACTCGGATCTTGGCAACTTTAATCCACTGGAAGCCTTTACCGATGCAAAGTTTCTTGGATTGGACTTAGCCGATTTGCTGAGCGCTGCTCTGTTCGCCACCGGTGCTCCGCAAATGGTGGAGCAGTTCCTTTATGACGTCTCGCCGCAAATTCCCGACTTGATTAGACGCCTGCAGCGAGAACTCAAACATTTTACCAACACGCTGGACAAGAACCTGAAAGGAGAAATCCCAGGTGTGTCCGGCGCCACGGCTAACTGGCGAACGCTCTACCCGAAACTTTCGGAACGACTGGTTTCCCTGGATGCGGCTTTAAGTGAAGCGATCGCGCCTTTCGAACAAGTTCCAAGACCTTCTCCAGAAGCGCTCACAAAGGATCCCAAGATTCAAGCCGCTATCGGCAAGATTGTGAACGAAGTCAAATCCTTACTTGATGAATTGAAGCGTTTGTCTCGAAACCCGATTCCCGGCGTCGTCAGCGACACCATCCGTAGGATCCGGAATACTGCTGCCGTGGCAAAAGACCTGCCAAGAGCCATATTCCAAGAAGCTGTTTCTTTGCTGGTGACGATGGCAAAGGATGCCAAGAAAGCGGCCCTTAATGACTTGGAAATGGAGCTAAAGACCCTAGAGAACGAACTGCGTCTGGTCTTGAACGGTGAGGTAAAAAATATCCTAACACTGCTCGATAACGCGCGAAACGGCCTTGAGGAAGCGATTACAGAAGAAGCCAACGCTAAGTTCATGGACTACTATGAAAAGTCCTCGTCCCAGCTCAAGGGTTCTTTAGATTATGCCTTTGCCGCTTTGCTCGGACGCCCGGTCGGCATCAAACGCACAATCAATTTAGCAGCAGAAGGCGATCCACCAATCTACGAGACTGTTCGTGTTTACGAACCGTTCTTCCTAAAAGATTTCGATAACCGTCCGGATGTGGGTGCACTTCGGGACTCTCTTTATGATAACTTCGTCGCGGAACCGCTGTTGCGATTGTACAACGATTTAAAGGAGTTGGAACGACTTAAGCAGGATGCACTCAATCAACTCGTTGAAACGCTTCTGAACGCGGTCAAGACGGCGACGCAAATACACGAATTGCATTCTATTTCGGCGATGATCGAGCTTGAAATCGCCGAGTATTGTGAGCAAGCCATCGGTCCCATCGCCATGACCTTTATGAGGCGAGCTAGCCAAGTCTCTAGCAAACTGACGACACTCGATAAGCACCTTGCTCAAATACACACGGAATTCAAAAAGCCGAAGCATCAGAAGTTCCTTCAGAAATATAGTGCTCGACACGGCGGCCCCGCCCACGATGCTCTTGTCGAATTAATGCAGCGTTTGCCGCAGAGCCGCCAGCGCGTCAGTGAGCTTCTGACCCAGTTGTTCAAGATTCAAGAACAGGTGGGATCTACATGCGAAGACTTCGTCAAAAAAGGTCCAACAGCAGATCTCAGCGAAGCCATCAACAAGCTTATGAAACTTCGGCGCGACGCACTGAGGGAATTGGAACTGCTGTTGACCAGCATGGTCAACGCTCATTTCGAGATCAACTCTCTTTCATCCAGGCTTCCGGCTATATCGACCTTGAATGTTGCTGCAACCAACGACATGCGGCTAATCAAGGATCTTTGGAAGGACGTCAAGACAGACGTTGCCTTTACCCACAAATCGGTTGCGGATCTAATCAAGGAAATCACCTCCGTTGACCGTTTGTCCGATGTAAAAGCCCTTGCCACGAAAACTGGAGCCTTTGTTAAGGGAACTACCGCGACGATCAACCGCTACAAGGTTCGCCTTAAACGGTTTGAGACAATTGACACGGATTCGGAGTTTAAGGCTCTTGTTGATACAGCTATTGAGAAACTGGCGCAAACCCAGCAGGCACAGATGCTGGAAGGCTCCATCCGTGATGCCATCCTGGAAGTCCAGAATTACAACGATCTGGTCGAACGCGAATTCGTTTCATTGATCATGGAGGGAACGGTCCTCGCCAAGTCCCTTCGTAACGAGTCGTTGAACGAGGTACTAAAATTTGTTCAACCCACGGCGCTAAGCCTCTATGCCGTTCACGTGTTTGCAGACTATGGCTTGCAACTTCTATCGAAAGAAATTGGCGATATCGGCGACGAAATCAATCAATTCAAGCTAATCCTCCGGAACGAAGTATTCAAACAACTCGATACCCTAAGCAACCTGCCAGCGTCGCAAGATTACCAAGACCTGAAAAATGACCTTACTACAATCAAGACCATCGCGGCCAATCTTAAGCCTAAATCAAAAGAGGAGCTAGATGACCTGGAGGGCCAACTTCCGGATGACTGGAAAGTTGGGCTGGAGAAAGCGCAAGAGCTTCAAGACCGGTGGGAAAGTGGCAGTGTCGGTTTAGTAACCGTCGGCGAAGGGCTTATTGACATGGTCGAGTCCTTGGTTACGGGCGATATCAATGAGCTTCTGGACCTGAACCAATTCAAGAGCCGAATTATTGACCGACTTGAAGATGAACTCGAGAAGGCGATTCTGGACCTGATACCCACAAGCCTATCGTTATCTTATGACTGGGGAACGACGCTCCGGCCATTCCCAGATTCCAATCCCCTTTTCCTGATGAACAAGAATTCGGATTTTTGGGAAAGCCAAAAAGTCTTTAAGGAAAAGAAAAACAAAAAAAACCATTTTTTGATCGATGTGAAGGGTGCGGTTGATGTCATTTCAGGCGAGCGAGATCTAGCAGTCAGAAGCTACCTCCGTCCATTTTCCATCAAGTTGTTTCCTGGCTTCGATGCCCTCACAATTAACTTCAAGGGGGCATATTTCGAAGGAGGAGCCGGTGGGTCCGATTTCGATATTAAGGTGGAAGACGTTATCATCGGCCCAGCATTGGCCTATATCAAGCGGCTAGCGGAAATGCTAAGCCCTGACACTGGGCCCTACCTGGATTTCACCTTCTCGCCACCGACTGTCATCGCCGGTTTCCGCCTGAACCTGGGTACGATCAACTTGGGTGGCGTTGCCTTCATCAACATTGCCTTGGACGTGGCCTGCCTGTTGCCGCTGGACAACCGCCGTGCCCTTTTCCAGTTCGGCCTGTCGAATCGGTCCAAGCCCTTCCTGATTTCGGCGCCTCCCTACGGCGGCGGCGGCTTCGTCTCAATACAGATGGAGGCGGCTGATCTGGTCGGCTTCACCGCGGGTTTCGAAATGGGTGCCGTTGTCGATATTTCGTTCGGTCCCTTAACGGGACATGGGAGGGTCACCAGCGGCGTGTACGTCGATAAACAAGCCGGCCGAAGCATATATATAACCGGTTTTGTACAAGCTTACGGTGAATGCAGTATTGCCTGCTTCGGGGTCTGTGCCGCACTTGGGGTGTCGCTGACCATGGTCGATTCGGACATGTGGGGTGACGCTTGGTACAGCTTCTCTTTCAAGATTGGGTTCTTTAAAGCGAAGTTTGAAATCAATGTCCAATATACCCTTAAGGGGGGAGAAAACTCGCCCGGAAGCGGTCCGAGCGCCCTTTCCGTCTTAAACAACAGCCAAAGTCGCCAAATCGACACGATCACCGTCGACGGCATCCGCTTCTATGTATCTTACAAAAGTCCAAACATGGACCAAGCGGACCTGGAACGAGTTTGCCGCAGCGAAAGTATTGAGGAAGGAGATAAGGCCATCGTCGCCTGTGTCCACGACCGCTCGGACTGGAAGAACTATAGGGACCTTTTCGTCTGACACGTAAATAGAAAGGGGAGGAATAAATGGCTCTAGTAGCAGCGAACGTTCGTGTTGTCCCCAACGGCAAGTGGACAGACGGCCACGACAAGAACTGGTGTCGCATGGGTTTGGTTGTTGATCCCATAGCTTATGGCAATACGACGAAGACCTTTGAACTATCGCAATGGCCGTATGAGATAATCAAACGGCTAGCCAATCTAGAAATCAGCATTAATGGAGTCCCTTACAGAGGTGAGGTTCAGTATCAGATTCCCACGAAGAAAGGGCGCTTGGAAGTTAGCCGGACGGCCCTCGCCCAGGACCTAGAGAATGTGACCAGTAACTGGCTCAAGGAAGCATCAATACTTTGGAAGAAGTCCTTCAATTTTTTGGACGACAAGAATGCTTTCGAAAAGCTTTTCCAAGCCCTCAAGATGGAACAAGACCCTAACACATCGGGTGAGAAAGGCTATGCGGAACCGATGGCGACAGAACCCGGCGGTCCAGGAGCACGCCCCCGGATAGGTTACAACTCCCTGATCGAAGGGCACGATCCGTCGATCCTTTCAGACGCTATTTCGATCATTCAAACGGCGGCCGGGCTCCTTTCGTTAGGCACGAACAGTTACATCTCTGGGGCGCGCCTGCGTCCGGGTTTTTTGGATGAGGCGGCCCTTACCTATCATCTATTCTGCCCAACACAACCAGCAACGACACCGGAATTTGCCCGTTACCTAGCGCGCGGAGATAAGGAGCATCTGTTGATTGGGCGCGGCGAGCGGGGACTCGGAGACGACAAAGATCAACTCTTCTGGAATCCAGAAATCGATGGCGTCCTGAAGCCCCGTATTGAAGAATTCATAATGGATATGTCTGATAGTCTTCGCAAACACCAGGTTGATCAGAAGCGAATAACGAAGGCTATTTTGGCACAGCTCAACAACCAACTGGCGACCATTGGAACTGGTCCTGTCAAACCGCTTGGACGTGCCAAAGATGTTTTTAGGACTGATGTTTTGTCCGATACGTTGATCGAAGAGGACCCGGATAAACTTAAAGAAGGCCTCATAAATCTATTTGCAAAAGCCATTCGATCGAACCTAGTCGGTGGGAAGGAGAACAAGACGTTCAGTGCGGAGTACATGACAGCCCTACTGCTACAGGAAGCGGATGTGGCGGGCACGAGAGGTCTGGGTGAAGAGAGAGTAGCAGAGTACCTGCTGGCATCTCGACGATCCGGGCTTCGGAAAACCGTGTCCAGCCATATCAAGGATGTCGGCAGCGGAGCGCGCGAGGACAACATGCTTCGAAAGTTGACGGCCATCGCCAATTATCCGCGCTTAGCACGTTTCTTAGCAACCATGGTCGACATTGATATACCCGACGATGAGATCGGTGATGGTTTCCCAAAAATCGTGGCTAAGATCGACGAAGAGTTGGTTCCCGATTTTCAGACCCGTTCGATTTGCCGCAAAGATAGAACTTCGTTCCGCCCCGCGAGCCGCACAGAATACTTTCTGGGGGACAAATTCGACAAGAATGCAAGCCAATCCCGCGATGGCTTCCTCAATCTCTCAATGTTGCGCAGCAACGGTCAAGGCAAACGCTATGCTCTTCGGGCGACCGAGATGCGTGCAAGCATCGAAGCCATGTTACGTGCATCCCACGAGGTCGCGAGTAGTCGCGCGAACGGGGTCCCTGACAGCATGATTGATACAACATCTCCCCAACGCCGGACAGCTGGGATCTCGTTGATCGATCGGGACCAAAGAGGAAGCAGCGCGATCGAACAAGAGGCCGCTAATTTCAAGATGTTGGGCGGCGAGATAATAGACCTGTTCGCCGAAGATTTAACCGACGGACTACGGCTCGACATCGGTTTCCGTGATCTCGACCATGACAGACAGTTAGATGGATCGATCGACTGGCGTTCAGCTTGCATGCGCAAGGTGGCTTTGCAAGATTCTGTCGACGCCTATTTTTCAGAAAGGACCGACACTCGAGACGCCACTCGTCCATGGCTGCGCGATTTGGACGAGGCAACCATTCAAATACCTCATCAAATCAAACGGTCGGCCGAAAAAGACCAAAAGAACAAAGACCTGACACAGACGTCGATTGTTACCAACAGTCTCGTCCAAAACTACGAAGGATGGTCATTCGGTCTCCCCACGCGGGCCTCCGTGACCAGACTCATGCCCGGCGAACTGCCCGTTTCTCTCTATTACGGGCATCCGGATTCTGTGTCGCGCAGCAAGTCGGGACAACGTCTTCCGAACACACTGGTCAAACTTAAATTCTGTCGCGAGTATTTCATGCGCGCGCGCCTTAGCTACATCGATGGCAGTGGTATCAGTTGGCGGGAAGCATACGATCTTTATCGCGATAAGACGATCAAGACTACCATTCCCACCACCGACGGACATGTATTCCGACGCTTCGAAACGGTTCGTCCGCCCCTGATCTTGCTTTACGAGCCGCTGGACGGATCTGAACCTAAGGAGCGTCAAGCAATGGGCCTAAAAGAAGTATCAGACGTTGAGGTTGAGTCGGTGAAAGGGTTGGAGTTGAAGGATAAGGATGCGAAGAATAATCGTGCGCAAACGCGAAATCTTGTCCTGCGCAGTTTTGAAGACCGCAGAAAAACCGACGTCCAAGAAGGAACGAGTCGATCTCGTCGTGTCATTGTGCCTGAAGAGGTCCCGGTGAACCTCGCCGATATGCATGACGTTTTTTCCCGTTACCGGGGCGACTGGCCGCCACCGGGCGCTTTCCCCAATTTACGCTTGATGAAAAAGACCGGGGAGTTCCCCACCGTTGACGACCCTAAGGGCCGACTCACGGATTTCGACATCGGTGACAAGCGCGACGCAGAATGCCCGGACAAACGCTACACAGGCCGGACTAGCGACCAAATCGCAATTCCCGACCGAAACCGGCCGGAACCCGATAACCCATATTACCCCGATCCGATGGCGCAGCGTTTGTACGTGGCATGGGTACCGGATACCGCGCAATCCAATGATGATATGATTATCGAGTCCACAACCTTTTATGAAGACCCCACCAACCCAGTTCCGCAGGAGGCCCTGGCCCACCTGATAGAATGCAAACGATCCGATTCCGCAGGTCAGACTAAACTCGAAGTAAGCAACGAAGGATTGCCTGGCGGCAAATGGAGAGGAATTCTGACGAGGCGTTTTGAACTGCTTCTTCCGAAAGCAGTCCAGGGGAAGATCTATCTGTGGTGTGCGCCAGACGACTTGGCATATGACAAGGCCGGGTCATCCGCCAACGCATCGACACACCCATGTGCGTTGGATATCGTTGTTGAAATGGCAAGTTGGGCGAGGAAAGAAGCCAGCAATGCGAGTCGAATCCTTGGTGTCAGTGTAGACCTAGAGAACAGACCACAAGATATTCTGAAAGCGTTCCGTAGCCGCTTCAAAGGCCAGTTACCCCCCGTCCCGAACATGCTTCCACTACTCACCTTGGACGCAGTGCATGCCGTTCAAAAGCCAATCAGCCCACCGATCATTCTTAATAGCAATCCAGAGAACCAACCCGAATTCGCAGTAGTATTAACAACTCCTGCACCGACGAGCGAAACGACCGATCCTGAAGGCCGGGTCGACTTCCAACGATATTACATAGCCAATCAGGCAAGGTCCTTGGCGCAATGGACGAGCGAGCCAGACGGGACACAGGCTTTCGTTGCAGCCAAGGTCCAATTCCACCGGGCCTCTACTGTTCGGCTTCGTGGCATCGGCAGATGGAGCGACCACAGTGATGCGGTGGCGATCAAGTACGATTTGGGAAAGAGGCTCTATTCCTTCGAACCAGAGGACCGGTCAGTTGAATTATTCAATGTGGACAACCTGGAACGGCCAACGAAGAAGGAAGAAAACGTCGATGACATCGACATCCACGGTTCTGTCGACGCCGTTAATATCCACTCTCCTACTTTCAAGGCGCGGATTGCACGCCCGATGAAAGTCATAGTTTACGGATACTCTCGATACGCCAACTTTTTCCCCAAGGAGGCGGCAGAAGGCAAACCCAATAGCTTCACCAAGACCAGTGATGAAGTTGCCTACAATATGCCATCCGTGGTTCGACCGGACCCGCCCATTGTTGTGGGGGCACATCTGGCTGCCAAAACCACATTGGAGTCTTGGTTTAAGGAGAAAAGGCGAGCGGCAACTACATACATTCAAAGGATTTATTTGGAACGACCCTGGTTTGTGACGGGAGAGGGCGAAAAGCTAGCCGTGATCCTGGCGCCGTGGCCCGGACATCCTAAGCACTCCTATTGGTTCGAACGGCGCAAAAAAACCGAAGACCTTGACAGCCCCGCTTTCGACTTGCTCGAGAGTACCGTGACGCGGTGGGGAGCGGACCCAACTGAGCAATCTGGCACGCTGTCCAGCCTGATAATGCCCCAACACCTCTCAAACGCGGAGGAAATACTTTACGACCAGAACTTGCCGGTAGAAATCAACGGTAGCAAAGTGACGACTAAAAAGGTGACAGTGGCTCTGTTCTCGCCGAAGCTTGAAGCCACGACGGGTCGCTGGTATTGCGACATCAATATTCGGTCTGACCAAAGTGCGCGCCCCTTCGTACGGTTCGGTGTCGCGCGGTATCAAGCGAATACAATTTCCTTTCCGAAAAAGGACCCTAACCGCGATCTTCGCATGTCCACACCCGTGGGCAATATTTGGTCACAAGTACGCCCCGACCGGGAGATTCAAGTGGAGCGTCGTAGGGCGGAAAGCAACGAAAATTTCGCGATCACCGTCTCAGGTCTTGGGTACTTTCGTAAAGAAGCTGATTGGGAAGACTTAGTTCTCACCAATCCCGCTAACTCGGAAGATCGAGACCAGTTCGACCTGCCGAGAATGTCGGTACAGATGATGGAATCCCTTGACGAACGTTCTGAAGGGTTAAGCGTCTTCAATGAACAAACGGGATCGGTAGTGTGCAGCGATAACCTCTGCGCAAAACTGATCGGCTGGCAAAGGAGTCTTGGAGGCTCATTCACAGCAGATCTCGTTTGGGAGTTCAAGCTCGAATTGCCGCCAAACAATAAGGTTCGACGGCCACACTATCTTCTGTTCTACGAGAGCGATACCTACGCATCAGACCCGGATCCCTATCACACGGGCAGTGGAGCCGAGCACATCAAGCGCATCGGATCACAGGCCGCGACGCGGCCAGCCGGCATAGTTCGAGTAGATTTGGATTGACACTATCATAAGGAAGAGCTTATGCCAAAAATTCCCAACAAAATCGGCGGTGTAACCATGGAGTTTGCGAGCTCGGTAACGAATGAAGTGACTCAAGACATGTTAGATGCACTCACAGCTACGATCTCTACAAGTGCTGTCAGTGGGGAGACGATCGAAAAACTATGGATTTCATCTGCTAAGGACTCCCATAAGTGCCCTAGCCGCCATGTTACCGGCAATGGAGTCGATATCTCTAGGGTGAATGGCAAGTACATCAGTTCAGATTACGAAACCGATGCATCTGTAAAATCTATTGTAGATGGCCTTCAAACTTCTTTCGAAAATGCCCCAAAGCGTCGTGAAAATTTTGGGCCAAGTATCAAGAAGAAACTTGGAAAAGATCACGCCGTATCGGGTCACAAGGACCACTTCCACTGGTCTGTAGATGGCGATCACTCGGCATGCTCCAAGAGTCTAATCGAACGTTTTTTCGATTTGTTTCGAAGAAATGAGCTTCAAAATCCTCCTTCCGAGCCTCCTGCAGAAATTTGCAATTTGTAGAATTTGTTTTTTCGGCACCGTCACGTTTTCGAAAGCTGACTCGGACAAAGTTCAGAAATGCGCTTCTCACACCTTTGTGGCTGCGCGACGCGAGTTTCTCACCGCTTTGGCGCGGAACCGACCAGCGTGCGCTCCGCCCCGAGCCCCTTTTTACACTGCCATTGGTACTTTTACCGACTCAGCAACAAGAGACTGATGTAGCTGCTTCCTGAAATGGCTACACAGTAATGCCCCATACGCAACTATTTCGAATACTACGTTCAACGATTTCGGCACAACCGTTGAGTCGAGCAGCCTTAAATCGGGACGCGCGTCTACTGTATAGAACTCGGTGTCCTTTTCGCGAGACAAAGGAACTAAATGTCAGGGCCATCGAGAAACGCCGCTTGCAGATCGGTCAAACGGCGAATGGGCGCAAAGGCAAGCCAGAGCCTTAGCGCATAATCAGGTCATCGTGTCCAAAGCAATCTGGCGACGGAAATGATACCGCCCTAAGAAAGTGATTCGAGATCAAATTTCATTGACGGTGTGAATTGAGAGTCGAAGAAGTAACTCAGATGGAGATGAATAGATGACTGTTTAGACGAAAATTGGACCCCTTCGCTCTGACGAAGCAAAAAAAGTGGTCGGCCGTGAAAGGCACTGCCGAAGTGGCTTTGGATTTTTATGTCACCTTCCTTGGATGCCGGAAAGGGGCGCAGCACGACCAGAAGATTGACACCGCAGCCCGGGGTCGACTGTTGAAGATTCTGCGCGCCGTTTCGTGGGTTGAGAGCGCACACGGAACATCCGGCGAAAACCAACCGGAACGCGACCCAATCCAATGCGGCAACCCGAAGGATGCTTGGTGGAAGGAACTGACCGGTCAGTCTGGGAAGGGATCACGATTCATTCACGGGCCAAACCTGAGCAACCTCTGGGCGAACAAATTCGTGGGCGAGGCCGAGGCGTTCAACGGTTTTCCCGACGCCGCCAAAATGTCCGGACTCGGAAGCAAAAAGAAAGGGCATACAGACGGAAAGTTCTCTCAGAACCACAGCTATTACTGGGGTGTCGGCTATCTTATCCACCGGATCAATACGACGGCAGGAGACAAATCGTATCAATGCGGAGATTTATCGAGGGATCGGCTTATTGATGGTGCGGTGGAATGCAACGGCGGCGGTGTGAAAGACTACAAGGAGCGACTCAACAAAGCGCTCAAGCTAATCGGCGATCTGAGCAGCTTCGAGGCGCTGGACAGGATTGCATTACTTGAGCACCAGGGCCTCTCCATCGACATCGCACGTCAACTTGCGGAGCTTTCCACAGGTCGCTCATTGTCGCACGTTCGACTCGAATGGGATTCGAACGGCATACTACGTGCGGCCGGCGTCAGGTTCGACTGATGCGCTATCCAACGCGCGCTCTACCAACGACGGGTCCGTGATGATCTTTCTTAACCGGGTATTCGGCATTAACACGTTAACTGGCGAATTGGATGCGCTATAATCAGGGCATGAGTAAACTGACCGTCTCCGGTCGTACCACTCGGTGACAAGTCCCCGGATGTATCCTTCCTGGGGATCTTCGCCGTACCTCGCATAACAAAAATACCTGGCTACCAAGGTCTTTTTTCAGCGTCGTATCGGCTCGATTTGGTTTTGGGCGCTGGATTTGAACCTGCGATTCTCAATGGTCTCGCCTGACTTACACGGTTACCCCCATCAACCTCGCCGCACGGCTCAACTCGGCCTCTGCATCGTTGTAATACTCCGACACCTGCTGTACCGACTTGTGTTACGATTGCTGCATCGTCTCCGATAGTGGTATGCTTTCCCTATTCGCCTGTGTTAGGTAACCAACTCGGATCTCAAGCGCGCTGTAATCAACCGGCTCATAGCAATCAATCTGTAGGCGACGTTTTGCCATGTGATTGATCCCTGCCGCCGTCATAGCGCAGTCAGCAAAGTTTTCCCAGAGATCAATGTGCCGAAAGACAAAACCGTCTTCAATGCCTCAGCAGGTCGGCCAATCGGCTTTACCTGAGCCCCATCATCAGCATCGGTTGTCTTGGTGCGACCGAGTTGGATGGTCATACAAGATAGCAACGGGCTGTCCGGATCTGTGGGATCCGCTGGTACCGGACAACCATCCTCACAGGTCTCCAAGAGATCTACCAGAACACGCCGCGTGATCGCCCTATTGCTATCCGAACCCGCGGCCGATCAGCGGCCTTTGCCGCTCGCTTGACGGCCTCACGCAGGCTTGGGGATTCAAAGGGACCTCTCTCGCCCCGGATCCGGTGGAGCGTTGCCCATGAGGAAAGCTGCCGCTGCACTGTCGTCGGCGCCTGAGGCCCCTCGGTCCGAAGTAGTCCACGCGTGCGTCGTGCAATCTCAGCATACCATGTTGTGAATCTCGGGCACGCTCAGCCGCATCGTAGAGATGATGAGCCAAATATTTCAGGGTGAGTGATTCAGGCACTGGCCAGGAAAGAACCTGATCAGTTGCCGCCAAACACCGGGCTTCTAGATAAGCAAGGTCCGAGGTCAGCGCCCGTAGAGTGTTTGCCGGTGTTCCCTTGCGCGCCAAATACTTCAGAGTGTCGAGATCTGCTTCGGTCAAGAGATCGGTGACCAGGTCCAGCTGTTCTAAGGACACGACGGAAATCAATGAGCCCAGACGAGCGCTCGGATCCTGGTCAGGCTTGGTGCTTCCTTCCGCGTTCTCATCTATGGCGATGGAGCCCCTCACCTCATCACTTCGCCGCAAAATGAGGCTAACGCCGCCCGGCAGTGGCGGGATTACAGGGGATTCCATCACTTACGATGAGGGTTAATTATCACAAGTGATTGATTATTATGTCCATTAAAGTACCAGTCGTGCAGAACTAACTGTTCGAGAAATCTGAAACAGGCCATTTTTTTTGAAACTCACTTGGATTTTAAATGTCGCCCCGGTATCGGTTCAACGATGCTTAGAGCCAAAAAAATAATCCATTCAATGTTTCATCTATTCCTTACAGATCAGATTACGCATGGTCAGACGTGAAAAAAGTAACTGCATCGCTAAATACGTTGCGGAGGAATACGTCATGCAAGATTTTAAACGCTGGACAGTCAGGAACGTAGATCCTGAAACGATCGAAATCATAAATTTGATGAGAGAATTTTCCGGCTTTACAGCCGGAGAGCTTCTAAATGAAGCAGTGTCGGACTGGTATGAAAATCTCGAAGAGGACGATGAAGATATCGAAATTGAGAATCAGTGACAGCTTCTAAATCCATCACTCGAATTTAGTGTGCGCTTAGCCATAGGCTGCAGTTATTCTCTCCCAAATAACGGAATGACTGAATACACCTTCAGACAATCGTAGCTGCCATTGTCTTCGCGGTCTGCACTGGGACGTTCAATCACCCCCCCATTAATGTTTCAGGCTACATATTATATTAGAGATGTAAATTGACGGGGGTTCGAGCCCTGGAAGGGCTCCGATCCCCATTAAGTTTTATCATCCGATCGCTAGACCAAAAAAAGAGGTGTTGGGCGCGGGAAAAGGTATGTTGAGCCTTGCGAGACAAACCTGAACCCGCTACGCCGTTGCCCGAAGGTGCCCTGCACCTGAGTGGTAATGGCTCTACAGTATGATGACTAAATAAGATTTTTTTGTTTGATCAAACTGTAACGGCAACCAGACGTAAATCCACTCATACCAAGATCTTTATAGAGACGGGCCGACATAACAACTTTATGCAATCCTGCCGCAACCATGTCTCTGCGCATACCGCGATTCCGACCAATGGATTGAAACAATTCGTCCTGATAAAAAAGCTCAATCACGTTGGACACCTCAAACTCCGATGCGATGAGGCAAAGTCGAGCATATAGATTTGGATTGAGATACTGCAGGATTGTAAAGAGATCAAATCCCTTCAGATCGTTACTGCCTTTGGCGCTTACATGTGTGATCGTACCTTCATGATTACCAGCACCGTTGGTTATAATCCTGGAGCTCGGATATTTCGCTTTAATGTCATCAATGAGCGCCGACAACTTTGCTGTATCATCTCGGTCTTTTGCAGCACGTGGATCCAGATGTAATGGGATTTTTTCATTTATGAATTGATCCGAATCGTCGAAGCGATAAACCCTGAACTTGATCTGACTACGCTCGCCATCTTCCTTCTTCTTCCCTGCCCAATCAATTTCATCGACCATGCATGTCGGCAATTCTTCTGTCGTTAACACAACGACCTTTGCATCCAGTGTCTGCCACCACCGTCGTGGCTTAACATAAAAACTCTGATCGTGTTGAGATCGATAGACACCATTACAGTCGTGATCATTTCCGAAGGGTGCAGCAGAGGTATCGACTGACTGAACGTCTGACGGCGTGAAACCGATTGAAATGATCCGACGGAACTCGTCGAAACTGATCTCCTGCCCTCCGCTATGTGGCTTAGATTCGACGGCATTGGAAAAGGCTCTAAACTGCTCCGGCAGTGATAGGTCGTCCCAATTCTTATGGCTCTTCTTTACCTTGTGGCACCATTGAACAATCGCTCCCTCTTTAATGTCGACAAGGTCATCTATAGAGATCTCATCATAGACAACCTGGGCAATCCAGAGGTCGTTTTGACAAGCCGCAAGTTCTTCGACATTTCCTTTCGCCTGTTCAAAACCGGGATGGATCCATGCCCGAGAAGTACTTTGATTCCCCCAATTCTGAATCAGCGAGTGGACCGTAAACCAAACAATCTCTAGCCGACCGGGGAATGGCTTTTCAGGGTCAAACGGATTCGTCCAGAGCTCATCTCTACGCCGGCACATTTCTTTGTAGATTTCAGGTTGTTCACACTGCACTGCTTCGAGGGATGAGGTGTATCCGAGCTTCGCTACATCAGCATACGAGAACGGCGTCACACTCCTCACCGAACAAGCATCTTTGTAGAGTTTGGAAAACGACGGAAGCACACGACCATGGAAACGGCCATCTACCTGATGCATTTCATTAAATTCGCGGCATTTCTCTTCGGCTTGATCATAGGATCTGCAGGCGAAGGCCAGAAACCCAGGTTCAGTAATGCCCTCACCATCGCCGGAGAATTTCCATGCTGCGCGATAGCGATCCAGATAATGATCCAAACGACGGTACGGCAACAACCACATCAGGGAGCGTGTTTTGCCAATTCCCTCCACCGACTTTATCCAGGAAAAGTAACCTGCACCCGTTACAAGGCGCGTAAGCTTACTCAGGGCTGAGCGAGCTTCTTCCTTCGAAGTGGCGCCGGCGCAATACCTCTTCTCCCAAAACGAGCGAGACTGGTTAAAGGTCGAACCAGCACGTTTGTCTGACGTGATCCCCCTAATGTCGTCAAGATGATCATCCAAAGTCCATCCGTCTGGCATATAGAATGGGCCCGCCGGTTGATTAGCACCGCAAAGGAGCAATCTTCGATAGGATCCGCGGATTACCGTGGAAGGATTCTTATCTCCAGCATGGTTTCGGAACCGTACAACATTCTCTCCGCCTTCCTCGAGAACTTCGACCGGCATTGGATAATCTGTATCCCAGTCGGCTTTAAGCCGTTGTCTTAGTTCTGCAAGAACCTGTTTTTCATCACCTTGCGCCACCCGCGTTGATCGGGACTTCGAACGCGCATTTGCGACAACATCAGCAACCATGTCGACTTTATCCGGATGGATTAGCCAGGCAGCAGAACTTCGAGGGGCGCGCTGCTGAACTAAGTCAAATAGGACCACTTGCTGAACCATCGTCCCAGGTTCGAGTTTAAGGATATGCCCCTCTTCTACCTCACGAATACCCCAGGGCGTCCGACGCGCTTGAAACGGACTAGATAACGCTCTGTCGACTTCCAGGTTAGTTCCGAGAACTCGAGTAAACACCTCCGCCAGTTGGTTCCAGCAAAGCCTGTATAGATCTTTCAGGCAAGGATCCGAGACATCGCCCTGCCAATTCGCCTTTGCCTGCCTACCAAGCGAGAGATCCGAAAATATGTGGCGTGTGTCGAAAACAAAGTGAAAGTGTACGGACTTGTTGCCACCGTAAACTGCTGTGACGCCTCGGTAATCTCTAAACTGTCTCAACTCTTTATCGACATTACCAATCGGAGAATCAGTCAATTTCTTGCCGCGGCTTCGACACCACAACAATTGTTCCTCAAGCACAGCAAGCTCAGGGCTATCAATTTCCATCGTGAAAACCCAAAAGCCAGCGTTTATCAGTCGGTCGCTGGGCCTTTCCCATTTAGCTACTCCATCGCGACTATACTCCGGTCCAAATCGCGCCAGCAGAAGAGGCATACTAAAGAGCGGTGACAAACCTAAAATCTCATCGTCAGTCGCACTTTCCTCAATGAGTGATTCGATGTGCTCTTGCCTACTGCCTTCGTATTTTGCCCTTGGTAGTAACGGAACGTAGGATTGTCGTTCCTGATTGAGCAGGTTGGGTTTCAAGAAGTGGGTCCAAAGCCCATTACGTTTTTCTATTGGCGAACGATAGGCACGCACCAGCAGGGATTTTGCTGGTCCTTTAAGGAGATCGGTTTCACCGGAGAACTGAGTTAAATGCTTCATGCACATTAAATAGTGCACATTTCATGTGAATTAAATAGTATTTCACTTTATTATTTTATTTAATGAATTTTGTGACGAATACTTTAAGTATAGCTAGATTATTTTCTTCACAAAACTGGATTTGATACCAACGTATTTCCAACACCTACGCGGGCATGGGGAGCACAAGAGGCTCCACCACGCCATACATTCTCGCCTCGCCCATACTATTGTGCGCAGCAACAAGGCGCCCGTTTAAGCACAATGCATTGTCTGCCAAACGCACCATTAGAGGATTCGGACTCAACCAAGGGCCCGCAGACCTCATCAAGCTGGCGACTTGTCCAACTCTGGACGGATTAAGCGCCGAAAGGTATATGAGCCCGGCCGCCGCACTTCGACTTACACCCGCCATACAATGAATTAGCACGCGATCCTTAGACCCCCAGCGCTGCGCCAATTCAACGATTGCTTGGACATGCCCGAGTGAAGGTGCGACGTAAGGGCGATCAAACTCCGAAGCATCGGATGCGATGTCATGAACCCAAATCGTCTCATGGGCCTCAACGCTGTCTACACGCGGCAGATTAAAATTTGACGCCGGATCCATAAGACTCAGTACGAAACGAGGTCGCAGGTCTTCAATCTGTTCACGAGCAAACCAATACGAAGTAATAATGATTTGCCCCATCAATCGGCTCTCGGTGAAAGTTGCTTTAACCAACTTTGAACATCGGCGCGGTTGTCCCGTACGACCTGCCGCGGCCCACCGGCCTGTAGGTATCCACTACCATCAATGCGACGCACAGCAATTTCCCAACGGTTTCCGTCTCGATCGAGGCGCACAAAGACGGCTTCAAATCCAAGAGCTCTACCGAAAATGCAAGGCTCTTCGATTGCCACCAGGCGACTTGCTTTTTGACTCCTATTCAGTGCTTTCAGTTCAATCTCCTATGCCGTTTGTGAGGTTCTAAAATCTATGCCGCGCATCAGTTGTTCCAAACCGCGCTTAGCTAATTCGACACCAACGTTCGACTTCTGCAGAACAGGCGTAATCAAATAGCGCTCACGTTTAAGGGCTAGGTGTTCAACAAGCCAAACTGCGGTTTAGCTCTCCCCGCCGGGTGTCCATGTTTCATTCACGGTCCGCACGGTGTTTTCGAGATCAACCACATCGCCCGCGCAGTATGTACCTGCGTATGACTCCACGGGAATTAACTGAAGCCATTTCGGAATGTCAGGATCGAGAAGCCCAGGCTTTGGCTCAATAGGTCCTGATCGATTCTTGTAATAGAGATCCCCTCGGAACGATCTGCAATCAGCATCGCGGTCTCCAAACCATGTGACGATCGCTGCAGTGCCCGTTTTGTAATTTGAGGTTGCTGAGTTCATCCGGTCAGGTACGCGTTGAGTGGCGGAGTATTTGATACGCTGCTCCAACAGTTCATAGTCAGAAGCAGTAAAATACGACACAACAACACCTCCGTCCGAGCTCACGCTGGTCTCAAAAACCTGGGCAGCCAATGGCGCTGGGTGAGTTGAGATTGCAAACATCAGTAAAACTGTTACCTCGCCAATCCCACGCATTCTCTTACGCCTATTGGCGACCACATTTGGTGTTATGGAACTGAAATCTCTCAAGCTTCACTACCTCTCTCTGTTATTGCGGTTAATGCTTCGATACCGGCCCATCGACCCAGATACATGCGATCAGACACGACCGATTAACCCTTAATTCGAATGCAGGTTTTCGTAGTCTTAGTCATCCCGATGACCCCTCCTTGTCCTCTTTTGTCGCCCTCCTACGCGCCTGGTATTTTTGTGGAACTCCATTGGCGTCGTAGCGGTCAGGCCAAATGATACGAGGCTCGACGTCTAATGCTTCTGCAATAACTAGCTCCATATTGGGCCAGGCAGTGCGGAGAGTTCGTCCTGCTGCAGTCGGAGAATAGCCGTGCTCGCGCGACAGAGAGGCAAGAGACCAGCCACGCAACTCAAGCTCCATTTTGATTCGAGCGGGATGCCAACCGGCATTCTCGATCAAGAGAGATTCTTCTTGATCGAGAACATTTTTTCGTGCTAATGATTGTTTATTCGTATTCATATCGGCCGTCTTATACGGCTTTAATGTGTATTTGTCAATCAGAACGCGTATGGTCGAAGCAATAATTCCCCGACGTGGGCGCACGCCAAAAACGCCTCCTCCGGCTCTCACAGCAAGACTGGTCCAGGCTCGCCGCACGATTGGAGCAACGCAAAAAGAGCTCGCAAAGCAGCTCGGCTGCGCTTGGCGCAGCGTGCAGGACTACGAGCAGGGCAAAGCCGTGCCAGGCGGGCAGGTGCTTGCTAGCTACGGGGAACTTGGTGTTGACCTCAACTGGCTACTAAACGGCACAGATGCGATTGAGACTTCTCGCGATGGCGATTTTATTAGAGTTCCAAATTTCCAGTTGAGCGATATAGACGCTGATTTCAGCGCTGCTGCTTCAGCTTCATCGTTGGTTCAACTCAATGAATCTTGGCTTGAAGAACTCATTAGCAACGCTCCTGGAGAAATCGACGCATCGCAAACGGCATCCATAACTGTTGAAGACGACGCCATGGCGCCTGAAATACCTAATGGGTCGCTGGTTATTTTCGACACCTGTCCCGTTCGACCAGCGCACCCTGGGCTTTATGTAATGCCTCTAACTGGTCAACTCGCTGTCAGACTGATCAGGGCCAATCTTGACGGTCACCGGGAAATCATCGAACTCAGACACCCGGCACGACCGATCGTTATCGACAACTCTCGCAAGGCTCTGCCGAATGCATATCGGGTAATTACGACACTGTCAGCACAAGTGTATTCGAAGGACGTGCTTTAAAAACTGAAGCAGGTTTTTTTATAGAGTTCCATCGACGCTCAACTCACGGCAAGGCAGCTTCCTGGGCCTTCAAACATAACCCTGGATATCGGATCTGTTTCATCGCGCGGTCCAGTGCCGCCAAGGAATATCCCGAGCCATACCCACCTGAAACGGATCCATCCGAATGGCCCTGTAATGCATCGACGACCGCCTTATCCAAGCCGCAATCGCGACCAGCATCCTTAAAACTGTGACGGAAACTATGGAATACCTTTTTGGAATCTGTAATTCCGATCTTCTCCCGGACAAACCGCCCGAACCACTTGCTGAATGCATGAGAGTACCGACCCCGATACGGTCTCAATTCAAAAACCATTTTTGTATTGCGAGATCTAACATAATCGAGAAACCCAAACTCGATAAGTCTGGGATGCAACGGAACCCGGCGAACTGAATTCCGATTTTTCAAGGTCTGGCCCTCTTCAATCTCCGCGATATTCAGATAGTGAGTACCATCATGTTCTTGGACATCGCTCGTGTATAACTGCGCCAATTCCTCAAGCCGGGCTCCGGTGAACAATCCCAGCAATGGAAGCCAGGACTTTTCATCGTTCCGAGCGGTAAAGATGGGGTTGGAAAAGATCAGGTTCAGATCCTCTATCGAGTAAGGAAGGCGCTTTTTGCTGGCTTTACCCTTCGGAACCTTCACCCCACGTGCGGGGTTTACCGCTATGAGATCATTCTTAACGGCATATTCGAGGGTCACTGAGACAACGGATAGCGCCTTATTGATCGAAGCCCCGGAGAGGGTTTCGTGATCCCCCTTAAGCTCAGCGAGTTTACGCAGGCTTAGCTTTCGTTGTTCCCCAAAGATGTGTTTGGGCCGTCTCAAAAGGAGGTTCTTGTACTCGACAATCATCCCCTTGGTGACGGAACGAATCGGTATGTCCGCGCCATGGATCGCACAAAAATCACTAATCGATTTCCGGTATTCTTGCTCAGTCCGATCTCTCGGCTGAGCTTCTTTTAAGTAAAGCTCAAACACGTCCAACAATCTTGGACCATCACCGGGTTTGACCTTCTGCCGCTTACTCTCCAACCGTTCCAGTACCGGCGGGCGCGAAATCACGTGAGCATTATAATGTTCGTCAAAACAGTGGCTCCGCAGAACCTCATAATCGGGCCAGTCTTGTTCGATCTTTGGGCCCAACTTGGTCCAATCCATCCGATCCAGATACTTCTGTATGGATTCGTCTAATCCGGCTTCAGAATATATCGGCCCATAAACCTCGTCTGTGAAATCCTGATCAAAGTCGGTGACTTCGGCGGTTTGCTCCATTTGTACCTGGAAATCCATTGACCAGCTCATGGCAATCTGTTCCAGCTGATCATCTGAATATCGTCGGTAACTTCCAGATCGGATGTCATCGATGATCTGATTTGTTTCAGCCAAATGAGGCAGGATTAGCTTTTCAGCTTCCGTTCGGGAAGCCGTGTCCAGCGACACTTTCCACTCCCGTTTACCCACAATTTCACGACAATCCTCGGGAACAGCCCGACGGAAATAATAGATCCCGGATTTGTGCTTGAACGGCTTGGACATAGCCATTTTTGTACCACCTTTTGTACCAGCGCCGAAACGACAAACGCTGAAATTACAACAAGTTGAGTACAATCAATGGCTTGAAAAGGAAATGGCGCGCCCGTAGGGATTCGAACCCCAAACCTCCTGATTCGTAGTCAGGTGCTCTATCCAGTTGAGCTACGGGCACGCCGAGCAACCGAGGTTGCAGCTTCTTGGTGAAGCGGGGCGGACACTACTTTAAGCCTGCCGTTGGTGCAAGCCCCAGAATGACAGAAAATTTACGATCACTTTCCGCCCATGTTTTCGGCGAAGAAATGGCGAATTTCTGCGCAGAACTCGACCCAAGACAGGCTTACTACACATGCTTCCCAGCGCGGCTGCACATTCTCTACATAAGAAAAAGTCGCATTTCCGCCCCAAAGAAATGAGCCACATCCCATACCGTTCGAATGAGGCAGAGAACAGGCTCCGCACATCAGTAATGGCGATTCTAGGAAACAGAAATTCTAATGCTGTCGAATAATACCTTTTTTGCCGATAGTCTTAGCAGCTAGCGTTCGCCATAACGGGATCTGAGCCCGGGGCGCGACGCCCACGAATAATAAGGCAACATTTCGGTAGGAGGCTTATGGGCGGCAGGTCTGCCCATACCGAAAGGCGGGAATTCATTAAAATGGGTAACTATTCGGTTTTCTCTCTGGTCAAGAATGCAATGACCGGACACCAAAACTGGCAGCGTGCCTGGCGTTCACCGGCCCCCAAGCCGGAGTACGACGTCATCATCGTCGGTGGCGGCGGGCACGGCTTGGCCACGGCCTACTACCTCGCCAAAGAGCACGGCATCACCAATGTTGCGGTGATAGAAAAGGGCTGGTTGGGCGGTGGGAACGTTGGGCGTAATACAACGATCGTACGCTCAAACTACATGCTGCCTGCCAATACCCGTTTTTACGAATGGAGCATGAAGCTATGGGAGGGCTTGTCCCAGGACCTGAACTATAATGTCATGTTCTCCTCCCGCGGTGTTTTGAACCTGGCCCACACCCCGGCCCAGATTGATGCCTTTGCCCGCCGGGGTAATTCCATGCGTCTGCAAGGTGTTGACGCCGAGCTGCTCGATAGGGATCAGGTGGCTCGAATGGTTCCAGGTCTCGACGTGTCGGAAAGCGCCCGTTTTCCAATCATCGGAGGACTCTGCCAACCGCGCGGCGGCACGGCGCGGCATGACGCCGTTGCCTGGGGTTACGCCCGAGGGGCCAGCGACCGGGGCGTCGATATCATCGAGCAATGCGAGACTACCGGTTTCCTCTTTGATGAAACGGGAAAAGTCACCGGAGTCAAAACCACACGTGGCGATATTCGGGCAGCCAAGGTGGGAGTCGCGGTCGCCGGCAATACAAGCAATGTCCTGCGCACGGCCGGTGTGAACAGTCTTCCAATCGAAAGCCATGTCTTGCAGGCCTTCGTTTCCGAGCCGCTGAAACCCCTGATCGACACGGTGGTGACCTTCGGCGCCGGGCATCTTTATATCTCCCAGTCGGACAAGGGCGGGCTTGTATTCGGCGGAGATATCGACGGCTACAACTCCTACGCTCAGCGCGGTAATCTGCCGATTGTCGAACATGTCGCCTCGATGGCCGTGGCCATGTTTCCGAACCTCAGCCGCCTGCGCGTGTTGCGCCACTGGGGCGGCATCATGGATATGTCCATGGACGGCAGTCCGATCATCACGACCGGGCCTCTTGACGGCCTCTACCTTAACGCCGGCTGGTGTTACGGCGGCTTCAAGGCGACGCCTGCTTCGGGTTGGTGTTTCGCCTGGACCATCGCAAAAAACCAGCCGCACGCACTCAACGCAGACTTCACCCTGGAGCGTTTCCATCAGGGCCGGACCATCGACGAGCGCGGCGCAGGACCGCAGCCTCGCCTGCATTGACCTAACTTTTTCGTACTCCGAGGCTTTTTTCTATGCGTATTCCCTGTCCCATCTGTGGCGAACGTGATGTCGGCGAATTCACCTATGGCGGCGACGCGACGCTCAGCCGCCCCGCAATGGACGAAACCGATACGTCGGTCTGGAACCGTTTCGTGTATGATCGCGAAAATCCGCGTGGCCCCCATCTCGAATACTGGCAACACACCGGTGGCTGCCGGGCCTGGTTCAAATTGCAGCGCAACGTCCTGACCCACGAAGTAGGTGCTTGCGAACTGGTGGGCCCCTGGTCCGGATCACCAGGCAAAGACGTGCCTGCCGAACAGAAAGGGCCGGTGAAATGAGCGGTTATCGTCTCGATGGCGGCGGCCTGGTCGACCGTGGCACACGCCTGAATTTCACTTTCGACGGCAAAAGCTACAGCGGTTTTGCCGGTGACACGCTCGCTTCGGCCCTTCTGGCCAACGGCGTCTCGCTCTTTGCCCGCAGTTTTAAGTATCACCGGCCCCGTGGGGTCTATTCTGCCGGTCCGGAAGAGCCCAATGCCCTGGTGACACTGCGCAGCGGCGGCCGGGCGGAACCGAATACAAAGGCCACGGTGATAGAGCTCTATGAAGGTCTGGAAGCGCACAGTCAAAATCGCTGGCCAAGCCTGAAACACGATTTTCTCAGCATCAACCAGCTTGGCGGTCCGATGCTGGTCGCAGGCTTCTACTACAAAACCTTCATGGGCCCGACCCGCAAAGCCTGGATGCTCTACGAGCACTTTATCCGCAAGGCAGCCGGCCTGGGTGAAGCAGCCAAGGAAGCCGATCCCGACCGCTACGAAAAATCCAACCTCTTTTGCGATGTCCTTGTTGTCGGCGCGGGACCGGCGGGCCTGACGGCGGCGCTTGCAGCGGCACGCGCAGGAGCGCGCGTTGTGCTGGCGGACGAAAATGCCGAAGCCGGCGGCGCGCTGCTGGGTGAGAGGAACGAAACAATCGACGGCCTGCCCGCACAGGACTGGGTTACCAAAACCATCGCCGAACTCAATGTCCTGCCCGATGTCATCTTCATGCCGCGCACTACGGTCTATGGCTATTATGACCACAACGTTCTGGGGGCGGTTGAGCGTACCGCGGATCACCTCGCGACGCCCGACGCGCATCAGCCGCGTCAGAAACACTGGAGCATTCGTTGTGCTTCGGTCGTGCTGGCGACTGGTGCAATCGAGCGACCGATTGTCTTTGACGGCAACGACAAGCCCGGCGTGATGCTTGCGGAATCTGCACGCCGTTTCGCCCAGCGCCACGGGGTTGCAGTAGGTAAACAAATCGTCGTGTTCACCAACAACGACTCAGCCTATCGCGCTGCTCTGGAGTTGCGAAACGCAGGGATTACGATTGCGGCCATAATCGATCCCCGTGACAGCATCTCCAGCGCCCTTAGCAATGCAGTGAAAGCACGCGGAATACGGCTGTTGACCGGTCATGTCGTGGCAGGCACCAAAGGCGGCAAGGCGCTCACGGCAGTCGAGATAGCGCCGATCGATACACTCAGTCGGAAGGTAGACGAGTCCTATGAATGGTTGCCTGCAGATACTCTGGCCGTATCAGGCGGCTGGACTCCAACGATCCACCTGGCAAGCCAGGCCGGAGACAAACCCATCTTCAACGAAGAGATCGCGTCCTTCGTTCCCGGCAAAGCCTTTCAGGCTTGGCGGGCGGTGGGTGCCTGCAACGGTGATTTCGCGCTGACCGATTGCCTTTCCGAAGGCTCTGCGAAGGGTGCCGCTGCCGCCAACGACGCCGGGTTCGCCTCTTCCGAATCCATGAAAACCCTTGAGGTTTCGGTTCCCGCCCACATCAGTAGCAACGACGCGCCATACCCTCTCTGGGAGATCACCCGTCCGAACGGCCCCAAGGGTAAAAAGTTCGTCGACCTGCAGCACGACGTAACGGCAGAAGATGTGCGCCTGGCGCAACGCGAAGGCTTCGAGTCCGTCGAACATCTGAAACGCTATACCACCTTGGGCATGGCCGCCGACCAAGGTAAGACCTCCAACGTGAACGGCCTGGCGCTGATGGCCGCCGCGCTTGAACGCTCGATCCCTGAAGTAGGCACGACACGCTTCCGCCCGCCCTACACGCCGGTCGCCCTCGGCGCACTGGCAGGCCGGGAAACGGGCTATCACATCAGTCCCGTCCGACGCACGCCCATGCACGACCTGCATGTCAAAGCCGGCGCAGACATGCTCACCGCAGGTCAGTGGATGCGCCCACAGGTCTATCGGAAAACCGGCGAAGATGTCTTTGACGCCTACGTACGCGAAGCCAAGGCCGTTCGTGAGAGCGTTGGAATGGTCGATGTCTCCACTCTGGGTAAAATCGACATTCAGGGACCGGACGCGCAGGAATTTCTCAATCGGGTCTACAGCAACGGCTTTAAAAGCCTTCCCGTGGGCAAGGCCCGCTATGGTCTGATGTTGCGCGAAGATGGCTGCCTCTTCGACGACGGCACGACCTGGCGTCTGGGCGAAACCCAGTATCTCATGACCACAACGACAGCCAACGCCGCCGGGGTACTGTCGCATCTGGAATTCCTGCTAGCCACTGTATGGCCGGAGATGCGCGTTCAGGTGACATCGGTCACCGAACAATGGGCTGGTGTAGCGGTTGCCGGACCGAAAAGCCGGGCCTTGTTGCAGACTGTAATCAAGGACCTCGATCTATCCAACGAGGGTGTCCCTTTTATGGGCGTGTTTCCCGCCACCCTGGGCGCTATTCCAGTACTGGTCGCGCGCCTCTCCTTTTCCGGCGAGCTGGCTTACGAGGTCTACGCAGGATCGAACTATGGCGCAGCGCTCTGGGAAAAGCTGACCACGGCGGGAGAAGCCTTCGGCCTCGTGCCGTACGGCACGGAAGCCCTTGGTACACTGCGTATCGAGAAAGGGCACGTCGCCGGTCCGGAGTTGGACGGTCGCACCACAGCAAAGGACCTTGGCCTCGGTGGCATGACCTCAAGCAAGAAGCATTACATTGGCCGGCCTCTGATGGAGCGTGACGCGCTCAACGAAGACAAGCGTCTCAAGCTGGTCGGTGTCATCTCGCGCAACGGGACACCGCTGCGCGCCGGATCCCATCTGGTGGAAGGCAGTTCCGCCGAACACCCAGGTCGGAGCCTCGGGCACGTTTCCTCGACCACCTACAGTCCGGCGATTGATAAATTTATCGCTCTGGCTCTGCTTGAGGGCGGCGTGGATCCGAACGCAGAGCGCGCCCTGTTCGCGGCAGACCCTCTTCGAGGTGGCCACGACCCGGTTGAGGTTGTTTCCCCCTGCTTTTTCGACAAGGACGGGAGTCGTATGCATGTCTGATCTCAATTATGCCCTCACCGAAGCTGCCCAACCCGGTGTTTACGGCGCAGCTTCTGCTGACGGTCCAGGCGTCACGCTTTCGGAACTCCGTCCGCAAGCCATGCTGCAACTTGGTGCCTGGCCTGACACCAAAGGTGCTTTCGAGGGCATCCTGAACTCAACCCTCAAAGTCGATGTTCCCTCAGCTACCGGTCAGGCGGCCGTTTCGTCGGAAACGGCCTTGATGGTCATTGGCCCCGGTCGATATCTATTGGTGAGCGACAATCCTGACGTCGCCCAACGTCTGGCCGAGCAGATCGCTGCGGAAACCGGTGTCGTTACCGATCTCAGCCACGCACGGGCGGGGATCAGAATAAGCGGACCTGACGCCGCAAACATACTGCTCAAAGGAGTTGCGATTGATCTCGATCTTCGCGCGTTCCCGGTGAAGTCGGTCGCCCAGACCAGCTTTCATCATATTGGCGTGACCCTGCATAGAACCGACGAAACAACTTTCGAACTCCTTGTCTTTCGGGGGTTTGCGGTTTCATTCTGGGAAGCCCTGACCGATGCGGCGCTGGAGTACGGTTATCAGGTCACGAGCGTTCGTCCATAATCACGTTGTTAGGATTGATCACTAGCTCAGAGTTTTCTTTATCTCTAGCAATATCTTGGTGCTGGCTTTGTAGAGAAGGATCTTGACGTCTCCGTCTAACGGAGAAGACTGGAAGGGCTGAAGGAAAAACCGCAAAGCAAATTCTCTCCAACTCAGAGCCTGCGTTGCTTTGAAGGTTCGTCGGATCTTATCGGTTTCGATCTGCACCAGACGGGCTGCAACGGTGACCTTTGGTCGCCAGAAGAAAGAGAGAACACCCCAGTCCGTTGTGACGAAGACGTCGCCGCCGAGTCGATAGTCCGGAACCAGAATGTCCAGAACAAGGTCGCTTTTCCTCGGTTTGTCACGGGTATTTACTGACGGAAGCGCAAAGAGCTCGATGAGCGCGTCTCGGAGTTCATACGGGACTTTCTCTGAGTCTCGCCAGGTCAGGCCATCAAGAAAGACTCTGGTCTTCGACCGCGGTGCAACCGATATGGTTCCGAGATAAATACGGGGTCGCTCTCCTCGAAAAAAGTCCGTGAGCGAACCTTCGAGAAGGCCGCTCAAAAATCTAAGTTCAGGTCAGCGCCGTCACCCGTGAACAGAAGGGCATCGTCGGTCTCAGACTCCCCCGATGCGGGGGACAGGGTTTGAATGGCCACAACAGCAGCAATACTCAATACCGCCAGAGTCACCCCCCAATCTTGTTGAGACAGGATCTCCTGACGCAGCTGCTTAGATCCAAGGTACTGGACCAAAACCCTCACTCCCAAATATAGATTCAGCATCAAAAGGATAACGGCACCGAGAGCAAACTGGAACTCACCGCCCGGGTTTCGGCGGGCGCGGCATTCGCGGCCAGCATCCCACATGGCTAAGCAATAGGTCAGCCCAAGGCCAGGTCCTGTTGCCGGAAGAAAGATGCGCCAGATCGGCATAGCCGCTACGTCTCGGATAATGCTGACGTCAAACCGATGCTAAACAATACACCTTTTTCATGTCCATAAAACATAATCGTGTAAGACTTTTACTCTGCTAAGTGATCTCTCAACACTGGCCGACAAGCGCAAGTCTCCAGAGGTTACAGCCGTGCCGCAGACTATCTTTCCTGCGAAATAGCGGTCTCATCGCGGAAACCACAATATCTTAAAAGAAACGGATTGCTTGGCAGTTGCCCCTTGCACTCAATCCTGTTTCGCACGACCGAAACGACGGAACAAATAGACTGCGGCCATGATGAGCCCCATTGAGGTAAGAACAAGCAGCCCTCCCACGATCTGTTCCACGATGTTGGAAATCAATCCGTCCAGCAACAGCCAGAGCCCGAAGAGAGGGAAAGCAAAGGCAAAACTGGGGCCGGCGCCGATACCCGCCACCAAGGCTTCGCCATCTGTCAGAAAGAAGAGAATCCCGTATACCATCAGCCACAGCGCGATGGGTGTTAACAGGGCAATTGAAATCCATTCGGGCATGCCGTCTCTCTCCCGTTTCGCTTCGTCTCGACATGAGGAAAACACCAGCGCGCTTCCGCTCAGCTATTGGTCGTTGATTGCGCAACAAAGGTTCAACAAATCATGAGCCTCACCATGGAATAGCCGCTAACGTCAGAAGAAGAGTTGCTACTGGTCAGGAGATCGGCACAAAGCCTAGTATGTGGCTCTTCACTTGTACGGGGGGGTGTTCACATGACGGCGAGAGAACTTTTTGTCAGCGATCCAGTTGCCTTCATGCGCGACAACATCGTGCGGTGTCAGTTTTTTGACGGTGGATTTAGAATTTCCGAAAGCCGTCCCGCCGTCCTTACAATCAAGGAAATGAGAGGCAGCCCTAAGATCGTCAACAGGCCTGGCGGCAATGTCTATTATTTGTCAGATCAAGTCGACGGCTGCAGCCGCGCCGAAAAAGCCCTGGTCTATTTCGTCGGGTACAAAGACAACGACACAGTCTCGGGCACCCTGAACAAGAATTCGCGCATGGCTTTCACCGCCAACATGGACGGCTGCACGCTGGGCGTCGGCTCGCAGGGCGGCGACGGCGCCTGCTACGTAACCCATGCCAATAATAAAGCGGCAGGCAAAGCAGGCGGCGCAGCGAACCAGGCCGCTGCACAACATGAACAGCTTGCGGAAGTCTATGGAGGCGGTGATTTCTGGTCTATTCGCCCCTCCTCCTACATGGACGCCATGGGGAGCGTCCATCAGTTCAAAGGCACAAACTTCGGCGTGAATATCGACGACTGGTGGTTCTTCTACACACATCGTTGGATGCAGATGAGCAGCAGCGGACTTGGCAGCTACATCCATGGCGGATGCGACGAAGCCAACTTCCTGGGTTAGCAGGACGCATTTATGGAATTTCCGGCAGGATTTGATCTGAAATCAATCCGTACGTTCACCTTCGTCGTGGAGTTGGGTGGAATGACTCAGGCCGCCCAGCGCCTGGCGATGACTCAATCCAGCGTTTCCCAAACCATCAGCAATCTGGAAGAGGCTCTCGGCGCGGACCTCTTCGATCGCACGGTTCGCCCCATTGCCCTTACATCGACAGGTATCACGCTCTACGATCACAGCCGGAATATCCTGAGTGCTGCCAGCAACACTCTACAGGCGTTGCGGGAGCAGCAGGGGCGCCGTCTGTCCAGTGTGACGCTCGGAATGCCGGAAAGTTTCGCCAACACAGTCGGACCTTTGCTGACCGAAAGCCTGGATCGTTACGCGAGCAGGTGGCGTATCTGGTCCGGGATCTCGCCCGAGAACCACGACGCCCTGATGAACCACACGGTTGATATGATCGTGACAACGACAGACGAACTCGATTCGCTCGAGGGCCTGGAAATCCATCCCCTGCTGGAAGAGCCCTTCATTCTTGTTTTCCCGGAAAGCTACAAAACTCCCGTTACCGGCCTCGAAGCGCTCACTGATTTAAGGTTTATCCGCTATTCGCTGCGGTCTGCTATCGGCCGCCAGGTCGAACAGCAGATTAACCGCCTGCGCCTGGATCTGCCGATCACGGCGGAATTTGACACAGCGTCGGGACAGCTCGCCGCCGTAGCCGCGGGTACGGGCTGGAGTGTGACGACCCCACTCTGCCTGCTTCAGGAATACAGCAAGGTAGGTGACAAGGTGAGAGTCGAGCCCATCCAGCGCGGTCAGTTTTCGCGCCGTCTGAAACTCATCGCACGGAAGGGTGCGCTGGGCGATGTCCCCCGGTCCATCGCAGCCGAATCGCGAAATATCCTGCAGAACAATGGACTCGGACTTCTCTTTGACCGCCATCCCTGGATAGAGAATCTGATCGTTTGGCCGGACCGGGAGTCGCTGTAGATGGCAGGTATCACTCACTTGGCGAGAATCCGCTATTAGGAATTTCATCGCTTGATGGACACAAAAGTGGTTAATGATCAGAAATCTTAATCTTGCTTTAACGTGCAAACACCTAAAATATCTGGCAAAACAATGGTTGCATGAGGCTGAATCTCCTAGGAAATGCCACTTGTTCCCTTTTGGCCCTTCAAGTAGTATCGGCCAATGACGAGGGGGTTGGGCTGCACTTTTCTTGAGTCGATTCGGCTGGTGCTGCCCCCAAGATATTTGACGGATTACTCAATGGCAGTAAGAGACGCGATTCTCGCGCGCAGAGCCGCTTTCGTATTCAGTGCTTTCGTGATGTTAGGGGGATGTTCCTTTTCGGAGGATACATTGTGGCCTTCACTTTCACCCGAAGAGTCCGAGGCAAACGCAACGCAGGCAGCTGACGAAGCTGCAGGTGACGCTCAGGCAGCGGCTGCACAGGCCGGCGAATCGGTGGTCGCCGCCAACAATACGAATTCCGGTGCGCCTCCCATTCTGGGAACAACCGTCTTTGAGGCACCGGGTGTAACGCCCGGCGAACCAACCGGTACGCATGTCGGTAAAAAGATTCAGGAACTGCGCGGCGATCTTTCGCGGCTGCAGACCCGGGTCACCTCACACAACAATTCACTGCAAAGCGAACGCTCCCGTGCCCGCGGAAGCGCAGGTGCCTACCACGGCCTTGTGGGCGCCATGAACACACGCCTTCAGGTCGGTACGACCCCTGGCAATCCGATCATGGTGAACCAGTGGAATCAGGCCCAGCGCGAACTTGAAAAAGTCGGCGACTCGATTGCAACCTTGAACAGCCTTTCAAGCGAAGCTTCCTCAACCTCCGCCCTTGCCGCCTTCATGCTTGAGTCGACCCGCGCAACCTTCGAACTGCGCGGCGCCCTTGAAGAAGACCACAGGCAGCTTGCGATCCTGGAAGATGAAGTCAATCAGACCGTGGTCATAATCGATCGCCTGCTGAACGAGCTGACCGATGACGTCGCGCGTTCACAGAACTACTTCTCGGGCGAACGCGCCAACCTGACCGCCATGCAGGTCGCGATCGACAATGGTGAGTACATTGGCGGCAGTCTCGCCAGCCGAGCCTTCGGTGTTCCCGCCCCGCCCCCACAGGGTGGTGCAGCCGGCCTGGTCGGACAGCGGCAACCTCTGGTCATTATCCGCTTTGACCGTCCGGATGTAGCTTACGAGCAAGCCCTCTTCACCGCCGTAAGCCGCGCGCTTGAGCGGCGCCCGAATTCAGGCTTCGATCTGGTTTCGGTCGCGCCGGGTGTCGGTAACCCTGCACAGGTGGCGCTGGCAACCAACGCCTCGCGCCGCAATGCAGAGGGTGTTCTACGCTCCCTTACAAACATGGGTCTGGCTGCTGATCGCGTCAGTCTCTCGGCAACCAGCAGCCCGGCTGCAAGGGTTTCCGAAGTTCACGTTTACGTCCGCTAGGACAACCGGGTCTTCGCGACGATACGCGCACAGGCCGACAATTTAGAACGGCCGCTGGATGACATGGACTTGGGTCCGGTTACCAGCGGCCGTTTTTCTTTGAACCTGCTGGAACACCAATGCCTTCGGCAAACCTGACGGCTGGCCCCTGAAAGGCTCTGACTTCCGGTGCCTCGAAGTATGACGTGGCCTTTTCGACCACAGAAAAGTGTATAGTGGGCACGTAATCACTCGATAAAATTGAGATCGCAGATCATGAGCACTGACTTCGACATCACCGGTATAGATCATGTCGTTCTGAGGACCTCTGACCTGGCGGCAACACAGAGGTTTTACGAAGAGGTACTGGGCTGCAGCGTTGAACGCGTTCAGTCTGAAATCGGCCTCACCCAACTGCGGGCCGGACGTTCTTTAATCGATCTGATTCCCGTCGACGGCGTCTTGGGAAAGATCGGCGGCGCGGCGCCGGGCGCGGAAGGCCGCAATGTCGACCACATCTGTCTTGCAATCGTCCCCTTCGATGAAGAGAAACTGCGGGCACACCTTGCTGCAAAAGGCATCGAGATAGTGGATGAGGGCCTGCGCTTCGGCGCCGAAGGACAAGGCCCATCATTCTACATCCAGGATCCGGACGGAAATACGGTGGAGCTGAAGGGCCCAGCAATTTCCTGATTACTGCACAGGGAATAAGGAAGGCACCTTTTCAGGCGCCTCCCCTCAATCAGCGCAGATTGGTCTTGTCGATAATCTGTCCAAGTGCCTTCTCCAGACTCTCCACGGATCGATCCACATTGTGGAGTTTATCGAGCCCGAAGAGACCGAGTCGGAACGTCCTGAAGTCTTCGCGCTCATCACACTGCAAAGGAACCCCAGCAGCAATCTGCATGCCCTGAGCGGCAAACTTCTTACCATTCTGAATCTCGGGATCGTCGGTGTAGCTCACGACCACACCCGGCGCTTCGAAGCCCGGCGCCGCCACGGACTTAAAACCCTTTGCGGAAAGCAATGCGCGCACCCGCTCGCCAAGTTCCTGCTGTTCCGCCCGAACCTTGTCGAAACCGTAAGCTTCGGTTTCCTTCATGGCGTCGCGGAAGGCGGCAAGTGCGTCCGTCGGCATCGTTGCATGGTAGGCATGCCCGCCGTTCAGATAGGCTTCCATGATCTGCAGCCACTTTTTCAGGTCGCAGGCGAAACTGGAGCTGACTGTCGCATCAATTCTCTCACGCGCCAGCTCGCTCAGCATCACAAGGCCGCTGCAGGGTGACGCGCTCCAGCCTTTCTGCGGGGCTGAAATCAGCACATCGACACCGACATCCTTCATATCGACCCAGATTGCGCCCGATGCGATGCAATCCAAAACGAAGAGCCCACCGACCGCATGCACGGCTTCCCCGATTGCGCGGAGGTAATCGTCGGGAAGGATCATCCCCGACGAAGTTTCAACATGAGGGGCGAACACCATCGCCGGCTTCTCAGCATGGATCGTCGCAACGACTTCATCGACCGGAACCGGCGCAAAGGGTGTCTGACTACCTTCTTCGATCTGGCGGGCTTTCAGAACAATGGCTTCCGACGGGATGTTTCCTGCGTCAAAGATCTGGGTCCAACGAAAACTGAACCAGCCATTGCGAACCACGAGACACTTCTTGTCCGTTGCAAACTGCCGGGCTACCGCCTCCATTCCATAGGTACCGCCTCCGGGAACCACCACAGCCGAATGGGCGTTGTAAACCTGCTTCAGCGTATCCGAGATATCCCGCATCACACCCTGGAAGGATTGGGACATGTGGTTAAGCGAACGGTCGGTGAAAACCACTGAATATTCAAGAAGCCCGTCTGGGTCGACGTTGGGCAGCAAGCCGGTCATGTATTCCTCCAGGAAGAAAAGGCGATATTTTAGCCTGCTTGAATGCCTATTGGAATTTACGCCAATGAACAAGCAGGGACTGTTGAAAGAGATACTAACGTACAAAAAAGTCGACGTAATCACGCCATTCCAACCGGCTCCCGGCTGGCGTTAAATGCATGAATTCGCTCGAATCCAATCGAAGGGCTGCGATTTTAAACGCAAAAGAGCCGTAACCAGATACGCTGTAACACTGGTCGCTGCCCGCATACGACACCAGTTCTTTATCCATTGACTGTCTCGTTGTGGCGCAGTCGTTGAGATATCGGGCTGGAGGCCATCGGCGATGATAAGATCACTGTGTTTCGTTCTGACGTTTGTTCTGACAGCGCCTTTTTCTGCTTTGAAAGCGGAAGAACTCGTAGTCGCAACCAACGACCAGGCCGCCATTCGCGGCGTGATAGAGGCTCAACTTGAAGCTTTTAAGCGCGACGATGGACAAACCGCCTTCTCCTATGCGTCGCCGACAATCAAGGGGATATTCGGTACCCCTGAGCGTTTCATGTCCATGGTGCGGAGCGGATATCCTGCCGTCTACCGCCCGCAGGCCACAGAGTTCCGCAAGCTGCACCAAGAAGGCTCAACCCTGGTGCAGGAAATCCGTTTCATCGGACCTGACGGCGAGGCCGTGATCGCACTCTACAGTCTGGTCAAGGCTCCTGACGGAAGCTGGCTAATTGACGGTGTCGTGATCGTACCGGCGCCGGAACAGGCGGTCTAAGACACCACTTCTGTCTCCACTTCCCTCAGGAAGAGATCACGTGAGAGGTCCGACCGCGCCCACACGGTTACTCGCGGGCGCGACACCGAACGGCTTGAGGTTACCTCTGAAGCTTCACCACATGTGCGCCGCGCATGACCGGTAATTTCATATCCATTTGTACCAAAATGGGTGAAGCACCGGTCACGACACGCCAGAAGTCCAAGGTGCTCTCCTGCACAGGGCGCCTGGGATTCGAATGCGCGAAATTAGCAACAGCGACAAATCCGCCTGAAGCGTCGAAAGTAATGCCCTCAGGCAGAACACCTTCGAAGGCAAAGGTTCCACGCTCACTGAGAGTCTCCGACTTGTCGTCCCAAGTCATCAAGGTCAGAGAGGAGTGATAGGTCAAACGCGGATCTTCCGGCGTCAGAAAGGAACGCTCCATATTAAGCGACACCAACATCCTTCCGTCAGGCGACACTGCGAATTCCTCAGCCGATGCTCCGGTTGCGACAGTGCTGACCATCAGGTGTTTCGGGTTTTCCTCTTCTATCGGCGCAACCCGGACAGCAGACATGGTGCTGATATCCGATCCAAGATAAACGCCTTCAACGTCGCCGCCCCAGTGGAGGTTCGTCACAAAGAAAAACCGACCGTCAGGCGACCAGTGGCCAACGCCCGGCAGTTTGCCGGTCGAAACGGCGACGCCGTGAGGACTCAAGCGCGCACCATCCCATCTGTAGAAACGGACCCTATCGCTGCGGGCCATGGTAACGGCCAGAATCTCACCACTCGGGCTCCATTCGATGTGAGGCGGATCGCTCTCGGCCCCCTCTAGCGCAATGGCCATCATGTCGCCAAGCCGGCCGTCCTGACCGATCGGAAACAGCCCGAGCCGCGGCATAGCCTGCGCAGGGGAATTATTGGCCGAAGGCCCGGTCCGAGTAGTGGAAACGGCAAGGACGTCGCCCTGTGGACGAACAGAAACGGCCACCGCCCGGCTGCCGGTTTCGATCATCTGTACGACTTCACCCTGCAAATTATCGTCGATCGCGACCACGCTCAGCAATCCGCTTGGCTCTAGATCTGCGCGGGATCGGGCTTCTGGACCGGCAGGTTTTTCAGTTTCAGCGACATAGGCAGTTCGGCCATCAGGGGCAAAAGCCAGAAGCGACGGCCAGGCTGTGACTGCATTCGTAACAGGGATCTGTACCGGTTCTCCCGGCATTCCCTCTTGCAGAGGAAAGAGTGTTAGCTGGTCTCGCATAACCTCCGAACGCGGACCTATGGGTGGCCCCATATAGGCGGAAGCCACCATGTCCACATCGGAAAGAACCGCCAGAAATCGGCCTTCAAAGTTCAAGTAACCGGGAAATTTCTGGGGCTCGACTGCGTTGGCTGAACTCGCCGCAAGGACTGTGGCCAACATCGCACCGGCGATACTTGGCTTCATTGGGTTTCGCTGTCGGAACATAACCGTCTCCTGCTTTTTAATTCTCAAGAGAGTCGGATATGGGTTTACGGTTCTGTTGTTCGAGGTTAACAAATAATAACTTTGATCAATTTTAGTTATCAAAAATGCTCGCACTTACCGACTATCTCTGCGCCATCGCAATTTTCGAGGAACGCCATTTCCGGCGTGCCGCGGAACGCCTCGGTGTCAGCCAGCCTGCCCTGACCGCACGTCTGCGGAGAATTGAAACCGAGCTGAACGCACGCCTGTTCGAACGCAGCCGGTCCGGCGTTGAGCCAACCGACGCAGGATTGGCTTTTGTCTCAGGCGCACGTCAGATGCTCGATACTGCCGAGGAAACCGCCGACGCGGTACGCGGCGCAAGAGACGGGCTCGGCCAGACGATCCGCGTTGGAATGACTCAGGTTGCGGCCTATCAGGTCGTCGCGCGGTCACTAAGCACTTTTCGGAACCAGCATCCACTGGCGCGCATCAGACTGTTTGAAGCCACCACAGCCCTTTTGGAGGCCATGCTGCAGGAAAAGCGGCTGGATGTCGCTTTTCTGCATCCCCCCCTGCACGCCTCGGATCTGATGGAAAAACATCTGCTTTCCGTACCCATGGATCGCTTCAATCCTGGTGGCAATGAACAGGCCGCATTGATCCGCTTCCCACAGATTGAAGCGCCGGTTCTGATGGGAGCCCTCGGACGTCGCGAGCGCGAGAGAATAGGATTTGTCGAGAATCTCGCAGAAGCCGACACGGTCCTGGGGGCATCGATCCTCTCCGAAGCCGGTTACGGCCCCTACGCCGCACCAATCGACTTTCCGCAAAGCGGAGAACGGGAACGCGGTAGGGACGCAACAGACTACCCCCCGTTCGAGACCTCAATCGCATGGCGGTCGTTGGACCGGCGGGCGATTATAAGAACTCTGGTTGATGCTGCCGGCGAATAGCGGATTTCTTCTGAATTCCTCCCTGGAGTCACTTTTTCTTCGATGATTCGAAGCAATGCCATTGTCGTAGCGGGACGCTTTCGATTTAATCCGCCGATCAAATTTCAGATGGACGCAGACGGACCTTCTCAGAGTCCCGTTCACCGACGTCCATCAGGTGAGAGATCAGGGAGAAATCAAAGTGTCCTCCGAGCAGCAACCACAAAAAACCTTTCCCGTATCCTGGGAACAACTCCATCGCGACGCCAAGGCCCTCGCCTGGCGATTGGTCGCGGCAGGGCCGTGGCAGGGTATTGCAGCCGTCACCCGTGGCGGTCTTGTTCCGGCCGCCGTGGTCGCACGGGAACTGGACCTTCGCCTGATCGATACGCTTTGCATCGCCAGCTATGATGATCGCTCGCAGGGCGAGATGCGGGTGATCAAGGATGTTCCCGGCGACGGCGAAGGCTGGTTGATTATCGACGATCTGGTCGATACCGGCCGAACCGCGCAGGCCGTGCGGGAACTGATGCCAAAGGCACACTTCGCGACGGTCTACGCCAAGCCTGCTGGCCGGCCGCTGGTGGACAGCTTCATCACCGAGGTCAGTCAGGACACCTGGATCCTGTTCCCCTGGGACATGGAGTTGCAGTCAGTCCCACCGATCATTCATTCCAGCCGCTAACCGCTCAGCCTTTTCCGAGCCTGCCGGATTACAGGGTTTTCAGGTACTCCACCAGATCCCAGCGTTGTTCGGCGCTCAAAGCCGGCAGGACTGTGCCATCCGGTTGCGCGGTCTTACCGGCGGCATACTCGTGCCCATCGTTCATATCGCCGCGCTTGTCGGCTTTAAAGAGCGTGCCATCGTAGCCTTCAGTGATAAATCCGACCCTGATAGGATCGAACTCTCGGGCCCCGACCATGAACTCAGAGGGGCGATACTCGCCATCACCGGCATCGCCGGGCCGTTTCACCGGCAGCAAGAGATCATAGAGGCTAGGGACCGATCCATTGTGCAGATAGGGCGCGGTGGCCCAGATCCCATTCAATGATCGCGCTTTGTAGGCCAATAGAGAGTTGTAAGGCGCAGCCGTTGTGTCGGGCGTGTAGTTCCCGGCCTTGACGCTGCTCTCGATTTCATTGTCCGCCAGTGACATGACCAGCAGATAAACCCAGTCAGCCCAGCGCCGGATGAACCATTTGTCAGGATCCGGCGTTGCGATTACGCCCCGGGTGGCACTGGTCAGAATCTGTACGACCGGCGCATCTTCCTCAATAATCACCGAGCCGACATCGGTTTTCTGATAGGTGTGCTTGAAGTTGCCCGCCTTGCCTTTGTAAGTGACGCTGTTCACAGCGGTGGCTTCATCAGTTCCAATTTCTTCTAAGCCCGACATCTTGGCAACCACCAGCCGGCTCCAGTCGGTTCGGTCGATCACCTCGTGGCAGGCCTGACAGTATTTCGCGTAGATCAACCGCCCTCGCCCGGCTTTCTCCTGATCAATCGCCCCAAGAATGTCCTGGGGCCACTGTGGCGACGTCAAACTCCGCAGATGACTCTCCACCCGCTGCAGGTTGACCAGATCGATAGAAGATGTGAAGTCGATTCGCTTTTTCTTGTTTTTCTGACCGCTGATCCTGGCGGAAAGACTCAATCCCGGGTCTTTGGCTTCCCAATCCAGGATTCCGAAAACGCCGATGACCTCACCCGCATTCCGGCCCAAGGGCCCGATGGCCGCATTGTTAGCCAATCCATTCCATTGGACGTAGTCGGACTGGGCGATGTCCCACAAAAACGGATAGCTGACAGGCGCATTGGGGGAATTAAAGATCCTGTCGCGAACCTTGAGGATCTGTTCTGGCGTTAATCCGGGATACCCGGTGTCCGTGGATTGCAGGCGCTCCAAAACGACCATGAATTCATCATCGTCGATGATGGTTTCATTAATACCCTCCAGCACCTTGCCGACCTCAGGCATGGAGAGAAACGCCCGATCGTCGAAGCGCGTCAGTAAAAGGGCCTCGGCTACCTGCGGCTTGTTGATCACATGCTGCAGAACCCGATTGTAGATACGCCCGAAGGCATCCAGGCGCGCGTAGCCATATTCGACGTCGCTATGATTGACGGTGTTGTAGAGCGTAACGGTCCGGCTCCAGTGCTTGAGATCGGCGTTGACCTCGTCAGCCGAGCTGTAACCGCCGTCCAGATCAAGCACCCGTTGGACGAAACGTTTGTTCTTTTCGCCCTTCTGGGCCGCCTGCATTGCTGCTTCAAGTTCCAGCAGAAAACCGACCATATCGGCCATGGCCGGGCCGCCGTCGATCCGTATCGCCTGTCCCTTGAAGTTTACCTGCGCCGTATGGCAAGCCGCGCAGGTAAAGCCGACATAGTCGTCGCCCTTGTAGCTGTCTTTTACAAAACCGACCGGCAAGGCATCGGGGTTAAAGAACGTGGTTTTCTGCGGCAGGTACCGAAACCGGTCCATGTTCCTGTCTGAACGAAAGGCCTCTTGTGTTTCGGCCTGCTCCAGCACAAGAAAGAAGTCATAAGGTAAGAGGCCTGAGCCCTGCGTCACATTGTAGAACCAAAGACTGTCGTTTTCGTCCCACCCCTGGTCGAGATAGACCGGCATTGCGAAGTTCTCTCCCAAAGCCCCATCCTCTAAGGCAATGGCACCACGTTCAGGATCATCGTCCCATGCCTGATAGGTTTTGCCGATAGCCAGTACAATCAGGACACCAGCGACAAAAACGAGAAACACACGAAAGAAAAGCTTGAGCTTCTGTTTTAAAAACTGAAATACACGCGAGAATACGCCCTGTGACATGACCGAAGCCTCCACATTCAACAACGCAAGCTAAAAACACGCATTAAGAGATATTATTGAATTACATTACCCTTATGGGAGAAAATTTCCCAAGGTTTTTTTTCTTAATCACGAGAAATTTTGCTTCACAGCTACAGAGATTGAAAAGCCGGAGAGCTCAAGAAACCTGCTATTTCCAACAGAATCGCGATGCACTTACATTGGCGAACGCGTTGGGTTTACCGGCAGGTTATCGATGATGCGTGTCGAACCAAGCCAAACAGCTGCAAAAATCCGCAGAGATGATTTCGGGTGTCCTCCGTCGAAAAGTGTCAGGTTTTGCTCTTCTCTGACTTCGAAGTAATCGACCGACGTAAACCCGGCTTCCGATAGATGTTGGCGGGCCATCTCGAGTGCCTTGACCACAGGCTCACCTGCTTCGATAGCAGTAACAGCAGCCGACAGCACTTTGTGTAAAGAAACAGCGCGCAAACGCTCGTCATCGGAGAGAAGGCGATTGCGCGAGGATAGCGCCAGGCCATCAGCCTCACGGACCGTCGCGCCCCCCTCGATGGCAACCGGGATATTCAGATCCAGTACCATGCGCCGTATGATCTGCAGCTGCTGAAAGTCTTTTTCTCCGAAAATAGCGACGTCCGGCAGCGCTTGGAGAAGCAGTTTGCTAACCACCGTGCTCACGCCATCGAAGTGTCCGGCCCGATGTGCGCCACAAAGACAGCCTGAAAGCGCGGGAAGCGAAACAACAGTCTGGAAATCAGGCGGATAAATTTCCTCAACGCCAGGCATGTAAAGAAGATCGACCCCGAGTTCCGTCAAGAGCGCAATGTCCTGCAGGTTATCACTCGGGTAACTTTGCAGATCTTCTGCGCGATTGAACTGCTTGGGGTTTACGAAGATCGTTGCGATGACCCGGTCGCACAGCTTGCGCCCGTCGCGCATCAGCGAGAGATGCCCTTGGTGCAGCGCACCCATGGTGGGTACCAGAGCAATCCGATCACCCTTGGAACGCCAATTGGAAACCTGCGTCCTGAGGTCCTTAACGGTTCGCACGATAGGCAGCTGCGTCCCATCTGCTTGTGTCTGAAGGCTCACTGCCCTTCTCGGCGAACTCTCGACCGTCATTACAGCTTCTCCTCACCCTTGCCGGTACACTCTTCGCTCAGCCTGCAATCTGCGAAACTGGCACGGCACCCGTCTTTGTTTTTCCAAGCGTACTGATTGGATTGCTGCGCTGCAAATAATTTGAACCACTCTGTTCTCACTGAAATACCAGCGCAAAAGGCGCTCTATTTTGCGGTAAACGCTATTTTTTGTGCAGCGCGGAAGACTGCCTTTCAGGCATTCAGGACACTGGCATTTGCGGGTTAGACCCCCCGGGCCAAGTCCATTAGAGTGCGGACCTGCGTGGCATTCGGCCAGAGCTCTATGGCGCACAGTCGCTTTTCACATCAAATAATGAAGATTGCCTTATGTCCGCCTACCCTGAACTTCGTCTCAAACCAAATGCTCACAAGCGGGTACTGCACGGCTCGCCCTGGATTTTTTCAAACGAAATTGAAATAGATCCTGCAGCAAAGATGCTCGAACCCGGTGGGATTGTCAGCCTGAAGGGTGCGGATGGTCACGCATTGGGTATAGCGATGTTTAATCGGCATCCCCTTATCGCGGCGCGGCTCTTCTCCAGAGACCCCAAAACGAGGATTGATACGTCTTTTCTCGCCGCCACATTGAAGCGTGCGCTGGAGATTCGAACCCGCCTGTTCGATGTTCCCTACTATCGCCTGATCCACGCCGAGGCCGATGGCTTGCCAGGTGTGATCGTCGATCGTTTCGGCGATGTCCTTGTGGCCCAGTTGAACACCGCAGGGGCGGAACTCTTGAAGCCTGCGTTGCTTGAAGCCCTTGAGCAGGTGTTGGCGCCAACAACCATCGTCTTACGGAATGATTCGCCTTCACGACAGCTGGAAGGTCTTCAATCTTCGTTCGAAGTACCGGTTGGAAAACTGGAGGGTCGGATTGAAGTTATGGAAAACGACGCGCGTTACTTCGCGGATCTGGAGAGCGGCCAGAAGACCGGCTGGTTCTATGATCAGCGCCTTAACCGCCGTTGGGCCGCCAAGTTCGCCGGCCAGAACCGGGTTCTGGATTGCTACGCCTTTACCGGTGGATTTACGATCCAGGCCGCACTTGCCGGAGCCCGTGAGGTCATCACCGTCGATCGCTCCCAGACCGCAATAGATCTGGCCACAGAAGCCGCCGCGGCAAACGGCGTCTCCGAAATCTGCCGTTTCGTCAAGGGCGATGCCTTTACTCAGATGGCGGATCTCGCAAAGCAGAAAGAAACCTTCGAACTGGTGATCGCTGATCCTCCTGCCTTCGTGAAAAGCAAGAAAGATCTGGCTCAAGGCCTCAAGGGATACCGCAAGGCGGCTCGCCTGGCCGCCGCCCTGGTTGCCAGGGAGGGGACTCTCTTTATCGCCTCCTGCTCGCATCATGCGGATCCGGTGAGCTTCGCCGAACAGGTCAAACGGGGCCTGAACGATGCAGGCCGCCAGGGCAGAATCCTATATAACGGCGGTGCAGGGCCCGATCATCCGGTCCATCCGGCCCTCCCGGAAACCGGGTACCTGAAAGCTATCCTCATGGCGCTCGATTAACGCTTGTCGCGTTTGATCGAAGAGATGTATCGGAACGCATGTGAGTCAGAACGCAACCAAGCGTGACGGCTTTTGCGTCTGGAGTATCGAGCTGCAAGCTGAGAACGCACGTTAAGCCGCTGCGCGGCCATTGGCAGTCAATTTGGGGCGGGACTGGGTCGTCGGCAGCACCAGACAGAAGCAGGTGCCGTCCGCGTCGGAGGTTTCCAACTCAATATCACCGCCATGAGCACGCATGAGATCCCGTGCGATCGCCAGCCCAAGTCCGGTGCCGTCGACCCGTGCCGACCCTTCGAAGGGCTGGAACAGCTTCTCACGAGCCCTTGGCGGCAAGCCTGGGCCGTTATCCTTCACCATGACAACAATGCGGTCCCCGGAGCGGCGTGTGCTCACTGAGACCTCTGTTGCGCCCGCCTGTATTGCGTTGTGACCAAGGTTGGCGAACACCCGAAAGAGCTGATCCCTGTCGGCCTCGACATCGGTCCCCGCATCAAGCCTGTTCAGCCAAACAGACTCACCGGCAACATGCTCCGGAAGTTCCTCGCCAACGTCCTGGACCAGATCCCGGAGATCAAAATGACTGAGATCCAGGACCGGCGGCCCTTCACGCGTAAAATTCAGCGTTTGGGCACAGAGGTTCACTGCACGGTCGATGGCCCGCAACAAGGTCGGTGTAACCCTGCGGACTTCCGGATCATCGCTTCCGGTCAAGCGGTCCGACACAAGCACCGCCGTTGCCAGAATGTTTCTGAGGTCATGATTGATCTTGGTAACAGCCGTCCCCAAGGCAGCGAGTCTTGTCTTCTGCTGTAACGCCGAACGGAGACCTTCCTGCATCGAAGTAAGCTCGCGCTGGGCAATACCGATTTCGTCGCCCCGGTCTGAGTGCGGCAGACTGATCGTGGCGTCTTCCGGTGCTGCGCGGAACGACACCATACTACTGGTGATCCGGCGCATCGGGCGCACCATAAGCCAATGCAGGCTAAGATAAACCAACGCAGCAGTGAAAAATGCGATTCCGAATGAGAGCGCCAGAATTCGCTGCGAATAATCCAGCATCGCAGCGCGCATCGGTGCTTCATCCAACACCACATCGACCAGAGTGCCTGGATCTTTGGGAGAAACACCCACGACCCTCAGAAGTCGGTTCTCGTTGTGCCAGAGAGACATGAACGCATCGCCGATCAGGCCGAAGAAACTCTCCTTCCTAAGATCGAACGCGGCGTCGATCTCGCCGGGCTTATCGACCATCAGCATCAGCTTGATACTGGTATCGGGTTTTGTCAGGGCGACGGAGTAGGCATTGACGTGGTCCAGCAGCTCCTGCTCCAGATCCTTCGTGACCATTTTGTCATCGGTGGCTTCGAGAGCCAGAATTGCCAGGTGACCTGCGGCAAGGCGTCCTTCCAGAAACGAAAGTCTGAACCGCCCGATTGAAGGCGCGTAGATCAGGACCTCGGACAGCATCACGAAGGCTATCGTCAAAATCAGCAACCTCGCGGAGAGGCCCCTGACGAACGGCGGCAGTTTAAGTCTGTGTCCTGTCATACCCTGCGCTTAACACTCGATCATCGGAGAAAGGAATCGCGTAAACAGAACGGATTCAACAAATAATCACCCGAATCGCGGTGTCAACTCAACGTCGATTAATCAACAGCCTCTTTACGGGCCTTCATTTTCTTATAAATCACCGGCACCAGAGATAACAGGATCAAGCCGACAATCGGTAACAAAACCTGAGGTTTGAAGATGATTCCGAGATCCGGCGTTTCGTTAGCATCGAAGATCGCGCCCAGGCCGCTGCCGACACTGGTATAGACGAATGTGCCGGGGATAATGCCGAAAAACGTCCCGATCATGTAATTCCGCAGGGAAACGCCGAGGAACGCCGGCACGAGATTGACCAGCCAGAACGGAAAAATCGGGATAAACCGCAACACGAGCAGGTAATTCAGCTCATTCTCGCGAAATCCTGCCTCCATCTTCTGAAGTGCCGGCCCGGCTTTGGCCCGCAGAATATCCCCCAACGCGGTCCGGGCAGCAAGGAATACCACCGTCGCGCCCAAGGTTGCACCGACGACAACGAAACTTCCACCCAGCCAGGTACCGAAGAGAAAACCGCCACCGATTGTCAGAAAAAGCCCGCCGGGAATAGAGAAGGCGGTAGCCATGGCATAAATGCCGATAAAAGCGAGGCCCGCAAGCAAGCCCTGGCTTTCAACCTGCCCCAACAGCCACTCACGATTGTCTCTCAGGGTCTCGTAACTCAGGTATTTGTGCCAACCCTGCGATATGGCGAGCGCCAAACCTGCGACGATGATAACGGCTGGAATCACGCGGGCGAGAGAAAAACCGCCTGAGGCGGTCTGTTTGTTGGGTTCGGTCATAAAGCCATTCTCTGTGACACTGCCACTCGATAGCAAGCATAGGCTACGCGGCCCACGAAGTTTTGAATGTCTGTGAGACGGTTGCAACGCGCGCCTGGCCACAACCCCACAGTTTGTTCAAAAGAAGACCTTGGTTTACCATCGTTTTCCGAAATATACGTTAACGAACGCTTTTCGTATTTTCCGCGAAAAACAGCTGGTGATTCGGCTTTTCCGTCACTTAATGAAAGAATGCTCCAGCGGGCCGTTGACAGACCTCTACGGCGCGCTTATACAGCCTCGTCATTTTCCAACCATCCGTACTACGGAGAGTATTGCAGTGAAGCGCACATTTCAGCCCAGCGTGCTGGTCCGCAAGCGCCGCCATGGGTTCCGCGCCCGCAAAGCGACCGTCGGCGGACGCAAAGTCCTGGTAAACCGTCGATCCAAAGGCCGTAAGCGGCTATCCGCTTAAGCCGATGATGCCGACCATCGGGCGCCTGAAAACGCGTCCGGAGTTTCTCAGGGTGGCGGCGTCGCGATGCAAGTGGGTCGCTCCCGGCCTTATTCTGCAGGTTCTGCAGCGTAAGTCGGGTGGGCAACCGTCCGATCATACCGCGCAAAGCGGCGAAGATCTGCGCGTGGGTTTTACCGTCAGCCGAAAGGTTGGTAACGCGGTAAAGCGTAATCGTGCACGTCGTCGTCTGCGTGCGGTTGTCGACGAGGTCATGCCGGAACTCGGGCGTCCTGGTCACGACTATGTGGTCATAGGTCGCGGGTCAACCTTGACTCGTGACTTCGAAGACCTGAAATCTGACTTGCGTATGTCTATTGCACGCGCAACAACGAAGCAGGGTTTCGGAAGCAAACGAGGGTCGAAAGGCCGCAAGGGAAGCACCCGAGGTCCAACGACTGACCCGGCGTCCAGAGGGAGCTAGAGCATGAAACTGGTAAGCGGAGGCCTGATTGGTCTTGTTCGGCTCTATCAGTACGCCATCTCTCCCCTCATGCCCCCGCATTGCAGGTTTTACCCCAGCTGTTCGCATTACGCCTGTGACGCTTTGCGTTCGCATGGCCCTGTGCGCGGCAGCTGGCTGACCCTTGTCCGGTTAACCCGTTGTCACCCCTGGGGTGGCGAAGGCTACGATCCGGTGCCCGAGCCGGCAGACCGCGTCAGCGGAACCGACAAGGGCTTTCCAACTCATCATCATTGTCAAGAACGTCACTGAGCAAAAGGCACCATGGGACAACAGGACCAAAGAAACCTCTTACTCGCGATCGTTCTCTCGCTCGCTATTTTGCTGGGATTCCAGTTCTTTCTGCCGCAGGAGCCGCCGCTGGAAGCACCACAAACCAGCGAACAGGTTGCCGGACAGGCGCCTGGACAAGCAGGTCAGGGCGGAACGGTACCCTCAAATGTGCCTGGAGCTACCGGTTCAGCTGCAGCACCTTCAATTCCGGGCACACCGGGCGGTGGTACTGGCGTCACGGCACAACAGTCACGTGACGACCTCCTGGCATCGACGCCCCGCGTGGCGATTGAGACGCCTAGACTGCGTGGCTCGATATCGCTGACCGGCGGCAGGCTTGATGATCTGATTTTAACCGATCTGCGCGAAACCCTCGAAGAAGACAGCCCCAACATCGTCCTGCTTTCGCCGCTGGGCACAGCCGAGCCTTACTATGCCAACTTCGGCTGGTCGATCGGCGACGGCTCCGTTGTGGTGCCCGACCCTTCAAGCGTCTGGACTGCGGATAGAACCAGCCTGACACCCTCGCAACCAGTCACGTTGAGCTGGGAAAACGGCGAGGGTCTGCGGTTTGAAAAGGTCTTCGAAGTTGACGAGAACTATCTCTTCACGGTGCGTCAGCGCGTTGTAAACGATAGCGACAAAGCTTTTACAGCTCTGCCGTATGGCTTGCTCAACCGCACAGGAACCCCAGAAACCCTCGGATTCTACATCCTTCATGAAGGCCTGGTCGGCGTTCTCAATGAGACCCTTCAAGAAATCGACTACAGTGATGTTCTGGAAGCAGAGAATCGCACGATCAGCGAAAGCTCGAATGGTGGCTGGCTGGGCATTACGGACAAATACTGGGCAGCAGCGCTCATTCCAGATCAGTCGGTTTCCGTGTCTACCCGATTTACGGGCCAGACACTGGCCGGAGTGGCCCGGTACCAGGCAGACTATCTCTACAGCGAAGGCACAGTCGTCGCACCTGGAAGCTCGGTTGAGACGACAAACTCGCTTTTTGCAGGCGCAAAGGTCGTTTCTCAGATCGACGGCTATGAAGCCGCCCTCGGAGCCAACCACTTCGACAAAATTGTCGACTTCGGCTGGTTCTACTACATCACCAAGCCTCTGTTTCACGCTCTTCACTGGCTCAATGAGAAAATCGGCAACTTCGGTGTCGCCATTCTGATCCTGACGGTTTTCATCAAGCTTGCCTTCTTCCCGCTCGCCAACAAGTCCTACAAAGCCATGGCTAAAATGCGCAAGCTGCAGCCTGAAATGCTTGATCTGCGCGAGCGCTTCGGTGAGGACAAGCAGCGCCTGAACCAGGAAATGATGGCATTGTACAAGCGCGAGGGCGCAAACCCCATGTCGGGTTGTTTGCCGATCCTCATTCAGATTCCGGTTTTCTTCGCGCTCTATAAGGTCATGTTCGTGACCATCGAAATGCGGCAGGCGCCGTTCTTCGGTTGGATCAAAGACCTTTCTGCGCCGGATCCGACATCCATTCTCAATCTCTTTGGCTTAATGCCCTGGGGTGTTCCGGAACTGGGCGTGCTCAATGTCCTCAATCTGGGTGTCTGGCCGCTGATCATGGGCATCACCATGTTCCTTCAGCAACGCCTCAATCCGCAGCCACCTGATCCGATCCAGGCGAAGATCTTCCTCTTCATGCCGATCATGTTTACCTTCCTGCTGGCAACCTTCCCGGCTGGCCTGGTCGTCTACTGGGCCTGGAACAACACGCTTTCGATCATCCAGCAGGCAGTCATCATGAAGCGGGCCGGCGTTCCATTGGGGAACCCGACACCGCCTCCAAGCAAGACGTGATCCAGAAACCATGGCAAACGACATTGAGCCCGGTTCGTCCCTCGGCCTTGAAACCGATGACGAAGCGGCACGGCAGCAGGCGCTTGAAGTCGGACGTCTTCTTTTCGCAAAGGAATGCCAGTTCCTGACCGCCGCGGCCCAGGACGGACAGTTGCCTGACCTGGGTTTCCCGGAGATTGCCTTTGCGGGCCGGTCCAATGTCGGCAAATCCAGTCTGGTGAATGCGCTTACCGGCCGTAAGACGCTGGCCCGGACATCACACACGCCCGGTCGCACGCAACAACTCAACTTCTTTGGGCTCGGCGGCAGGCTGGTTCTTGTGGATCTGCCAGGCTACGGCTATGCACGCGCTTCCAAGACAGATGTCAAACGCTGGACCGGTTTGACCCGGGACTATCTGAAGGGCCGGACCGAACTGCGCCGGGTCTGTCTTCTGATCGATTCCCGCCACGGCCTGAAAGAGAACGACCGGGAAATTATGTCGGAACTCGATGTCGCCGCTGTGTCCTATCAGGTCATCCTCACAAAGACCGATAAGCTGAAAGCCTCCGGTCTGGCGGCTGTTCTTAAGTCGGTGCAGAGCGAGCTGGCAAAGCGCCCTGCAGCGCATCCCGAAGTGGCCGTCACCTCTTCTCATAAGGCGAAAGGCATTGCCGAGTTGCGTGCCATGCTCGCAACGCTGGCAGATCCGGCGCCGGAACGTTAGACTTCCGACATGACAAACAAGAGTTTCAGCGACACCAAGAACTGGTTGAGAACCGCCCGGACCATCACCGAGGCCCTGCCCTTTATGCGCCGCTACACGGGCAAGACTTTCGTGATCAAGTACGGTGGCCACGCCATGGGCAACCAGGAACTCGCGGATATCTTCGCCAGCGACATCGTCTTGCTCAAGCAAATCGGCATCAACCCGATCGTCGTCCATGGCGGCGGGCCGCAAATCGGGCAGATGCTTGAGCGTTTGAAGGTTCAAAGCGAGTTTATCGACGGACTGCGCGTCACGGATGCCGCGACCGTCGAAGTCGTCGAAATGGTTCTTTCGGGCTCAATCAATAAACAGATCGTCAGCGCGATCAACGCCGCCGGCGGGACCGCGATCGGTCTCTCCGGCAAAGATGGCGACCTGATCCAGGCAACAAAACTGCGTCGGACAAAACGCGACGAAGAATCGAATATCGAAAAGATCCTCGATCTGGGCTTTGTCGGCGAGCCGAACCGCGTCAACCCTCAGATCCTGACCTCACTGGAGCGCTCCGGCATGATTCCGGTGATCGCCCCAATTGGTCTGGGTGTCGACGGTCAAACCTATAACATCAATGCCGATACGGTCGCCGGCGCGATTGCCGCTGCTGTGGGTGCATCACGCCTTCTGCTGCTGACCGACGTCGCCGGAGTTCTGGACAAGGACGGAAACCTGCTGACCGATCTCAGTACCGAACGCGTACGCCAACTTCGCAATGATGGCACGATCTACGGCGGTATGATTCCGAAGCTGGAAACCTGCGTAAATGCAGTGGAGAATGGTGTCGATGCCTCTGTGATCATCGACGGTCGCATGCCGCATTCCATGCTGTTGGAGATCTTTACCGATCGCGGTATCGGAACTCTGATCGGCAGGCAGTAAAGCCACCACCCTCCTGAGAGCGGCGCATCCACTTACCGTCAGCCTGAGTCTTGGCTTCGTTCTGACTCTATGGACCGCGTTAGGAGGCCTGAAAGAGCTCCAACTGAAACTGCAACTCCTCGTCACCCATCGGGTAATCGCCATTGTCGAGGGCGTGTACGAGTTGTTTCGGTGGAATGCCCCCGAGTTGTTGCTGGATCTGCATGGCAAACCGCATGGAGCAATCTGCCTTCCAGGCCAGCGCGGTGACCCCTTTGGCGGATCGGGAGGCCAGGATCTCGCTGACCATATCGGCGGGTAGCTTCGAACGCACCGCCAGACCTGAGCGAACCAGTTTGCGGTCCCCGGATATCAGGGCTTCGGAGAGAGTTTCATCGTCGAGTTTTCCGGCCGCATGCAGCTCTTCCGCTCGCTTGAAGTCATCATCCTCGCCGCCTTCTTCCTGCTCAAGCCGCTTGGTCATCTCGGCCTCGAGGAGCTGCGCGGTTTCTTCATCGAGTCCGGCACGGCGTTCGAGCGTTTTGAGGAGGGTTTTTGCCACAAAAGTAGCGAGTCGGCACGTTGCCTTCGGTGAAAGCTGAGGGCGTTCAACAAGCGGTTTATGCCAGACCTCGACCTGAGGCGCCTGATCGACCAGCTTATCCAGCATTTCCTCTCGAATCTGCGCTGATTTGTTATCCAGCAGTGCCGTGACAGCGTCCCGATCATCCGTGGTAACAATTGCATCAGCGACCGCTTCTCCCACCCCCTGTCGCTGCGAGATTGCGCATAAACGTCCACTTGCGCAGCCGCCATTAATGATCTCGAGAAGATCCTCATCGCGGAGTATCGGTGAGAACTGAAGAATCGGATTGGCAACGACATCTTCAACATCCATTGCCAGGCGCCGGATGACCGCCGAGGGCGCATGGGTGACGTCTTTCAATGTGTCAGCAAGAACCTGTCGAACCCGCGTCGTCTGATCCTGGGCAAGGATATCCAGAACATCAGCGATGTAGCGTTCCGCCTTCTCACGCTGATCGCTATCCAGCTCAGGCTTCAAAGCCGAAATCTTGGACGCCAGGTCAACACGGACAGTTTCATCACTGTCCCGGGCAAGGATCAGATTGGCCTGAATGGGTGTCTGATTATTTGAAGCAATCTGACGACGGACTTCGGCTGAAGGGTCTTCCGCCAGGAAATAAAGGATCTCCGGACGCAGATCACTTCGTCTCGCAAGATTCAACCTCACGGAGACATCGGAAGCTTTCGCAAGCTCCTTGGACTCTTCGTAAGATATCGGCGTCTGATCAGACACGGCCGCTAATTCCCCCATCACTCGATTTCCCCAACAGGTGCGGCGACTTCAAAGCCACCTTTTCCACGCCGCTTCGCTGCATACATTGCCGTATCGGCCCGCTGCGCAAGCGAGTCCAGGCTTTCCTTCGATGCTGGATCCCACGCCGCGATCCCAAGCGAGAAACCCAATGGATGTTCAGGGGCGCCCGACTGTGCCTGCAGGGATTCGGACGCCGTGAGCAGATCCTTGGCCTTACGCACAACGGCCTCTGAAGACATGTCGTCAAAGAACAGAGCAAACTCATCCCCACCAAGCCGGGCCGCAACATCCCGGTTGCGGATCTGGCCGCGCAGGATCTCTGTAACGCGCAGAAGCACCTCATCACCGGCCTGGTGCCCAAACCGGTCATTCACGAGCTTGAAGTTATCCAGATCGATATAGAACAAAGCTGCGGAGCTTCCGCGCTTTCTGGCCCAATCGAAACGGGCTTCAAGCGACTCGGTGAAACTGCGCCGGTTGAGCAGGCCGGTCAGGGGGTCGGTCGCGGAGAGCCTCTCAAGCTCTTCCTGCCGAACCAACTGGCGGTTGGCCAGGCCCAGTTGAGTGACGACCTCACGCAGGACAAACAGGTCTTCCGCGTGCCAAGCGCGTGTGCCCTTGCCTCTCCAGACAGTGGCAACGCCGTTGATCTCACCTTCGTATTGGGTAGCCAGAGAGAGTGCGACGCCGGTTTCATCTGCTGTCTCCACCTCGACGGCCCCTTTAAGAACTTCATCGACCTGTGCCGACAGCATCGCTTCAGGCACGGCCTCACCCGCCACAACCGCCGCGACCATACCGCCGTCCTCACTTTTGCTGTGAATAACAGCGCCCGATGCAGGCAGTGCGGGCAGAAGGGAACTTGCTGCCGTCGCCAGCATGCGATCCGGTTCGATCTCGTCGCGCACCATCCTGAGGATGTGCCCAAGCAAGCGCTCGCGATGATGCGCTCCAGCGCGGGCAACCTCCTGGCTGCGCGCATCCGTTACATCGCGGCAGAGACCACGGGCACCGCTCCATCCGCCGTCCGCAGTCGTCAGGGGCAAAGCGGTCACGAGCAAACAGATGTTTTCACCGTCGGCATCGCGAACCCAGCACTCCTGCTCGCTCACAGCCGAGGATACACTGAAGGGTGAAGCCCCGCTCGGGTCGGCCAGCAAAGACTTCCCGGACTTTCCGGCAAGCTCCGAAGCGGCGTAGCCCAATGCACCGCGTGGAGAAACGAATGTGAAGTCTCCGTCCGCATCCGTCTCCCAGGCGAAGTCCGAGGAAATTTCGACCAGATCCTTGTAACGCTGACGGGATTCAACCAGTGCTGCGCGCAGGCTGCGCTCCAGGGTAACATTGCGCCCGAGCAGCAATGCGGCAGCCCCCTCGACCCAGGGCAAAACCGCCACATCCAGCGCCTGCTCAACAGGTGCTTCGAGCGCGTATGACTTTGTATCTTGGCTGGTCCCATCAGGCGCCGTTCCGATTCCGCCTGCCGTTTCGATTTCATCAAGGCCTGGGAACTGTGGTCTTGAGCGAACAAGCAAGGGATTTACCTGAGCAGATTTTCCGTAGAGCGCCGCCTCGATGGCCGCAAGCAGTTCACGGGGAGGATCGGAGCGCAACAATCTTGAAAGCGCGTCCGCATCGGCGTTGGCCCCGAGAACCAGTCCATTCTGGCCCACGACCATGGCGGCGCCTGGATAGCTCTCGAAGGGGCCACCTGGCGCAAAAAGAGCAAGATCGGCAAAGCTGTCCGCCGAGCGCACTTCCTGCTCATCTGACACCGGCTGCTGTGAAACCGCTAAAGGCTGTGTTTTCGCCATAATCGAACGCTCATCCTGAGGAACCAACTCTGCAACTATCTGCGTAAAGGCCGATACCTTCGACCCAAGCTCGGAACACTGCCTCAATCACGTTAACAGCCACTTAAATACGAAGTTTCCGCACATACAAATCACGACCGAATCTGCACGATCTCAAGAATAAATTATTTTTAAAAACAAATAGTTACGAGGAAAATCGAGTGCATCTCCTATCCGCAGCGGGATTTGCTGGTTTCTATGTGATAGGCCTTAAATCGCTGTCGGCTCATGATTCACGGAAAGGTAGCACACGCAGGACACTTCACCATCATTCCGAAAGACTGACCGGCAATCACCTGCGTATGAAGCGCTGTCTCCTGCACCGAGTTGAAGAATTCTCCCATCCAGGATCATCGTCAAGACTCCCGCTTCGACGGCCAGAAATGCACGCGTTCCAGTTCTTTGAGGCCCAATCTCGCCCGCCTCAACCCCAGGTTCGATAACAGTACGGGTGAATTCAAATTCGAATCCTGGAAGGAATGGCGACAATACTTTGCGTGACCACCCTGCTCCGCTGGTTACAAGCGTCTCTTCGTCGCTCCGCAGGGTTATCACACGAGGCAACTCTTCACTTTCGATAAGGCGGCCCACCGAGACCTTCAGGGCCATCGCAATCTGATGCAGAACCTGTATTGATGGGACCTTCTGGCCACGCTCAACAGCGGAGAGCATACTCACGCTGACAGAAGCCCATTCTGAAATCTCCTGGAGAGAGAAACCACGGTTTTGGCGCAAATTTCGCACCCGCTTTCCAAGCTTCACAATGTCCAGCGTTTCCGTCATTGCACGCCGCATTACCCTTTAGTAGATTATTTTTACTTTAATGGAATTTAGATGAAATTGATTAAATCAGCCAGCACAAAGGCCGTTTTCAATGCCGAGAGGTAAGAGAAACCTGTGGCCTTATGGACAGCGCAGCACTTCTGGTTACCGAGAACCGGAGCTACAGGCGCTCCGGGGGCCGCAGCCCTCTCCGCCCGCCATCGGGCATAACAACGGCCCACCCCTGAACCCATCGACCGGCTGGTTGAAGGTTTGTTGGGAAAAGGCCCAGAAGGATGCCTGGAAGTCGCCGCCGATTGAAGTGGTCCGGATGCGTTGCAAGCGTGCCAAGGAACTTGGCATGACGTATCGTGAATACACCTTGGAGATATTGGAGCGCGGGCGCTACCTATAGGGCGTGCCTGACACCATCTTTAACGTCAGCGGCCCCGATCCCGATGAGAGACCTTATGACCAGTCACCCCTGCATCCCGAAAGCGCAACAACAGGATATGCAAGAACCTCGAACCTCACTCTCACATATCGACACCTGGATTTTCGATCTCGACAACACACTCTATCCTGAATCCTGCAATCTTTTCGATCAGGTTGACCGACGCATGGGCTTGTATGTGGAGCAGCTTCTGGGGCTGGATCCTGTGAGCGCGCGGGCAATTCAAAAGCAGTATTTCCGCGAACACGGCACAACTTTGCGCGGTCTTATGACTGTTCATGGAATTGATCCGCAGAGCTATCTCGAATTCGTGCACGAGATTGATGTCTCCGGCATAGAATTCAATGCCGAGCTCAATAGCGCACTGAAGCGTCTGCCTGGCCGCAAAGTCATTTTCACCAACGCCTCCGTACCGCATGCAGAAAATGTCATGGAACGGCTCGGCATCGCATCGCACTTCAGCGACATCTACGACATCGTGCGTGCCGGCTATCTGCCAAAACCGGCACGTGCGACCTATGAAGACTTCACATCGACGCTCGAGGTCGACCCGGCAAAAGCGATTTTCTTCGAGGACACGGCCCGAAATCTTGAACCTGCCGCTGCGATGGGCATGACGACCGTGTGGCTGAAGACTTACGGCAATGGCAGTGCACAAGGGGCCGAGAACGACTATGTGCACCACCGGATCGACGACCTGGTCAGCTGGCTCATGTCAGCATCATTAGCGCCAGCGGCGGAGTGATCTGCAGACCTCAGTGACGAGACAGGGTTTATCAGCGTCCGCCTGCAGAATTGGCAGTAGTTCCCTTTGAAGAGAGCGGGTCCCGGGAGCCGCCAGAATCATTGACAGAGGCGGGCCCCTCGCGCATCTTCCCACGGCTCGAACAAGGTGTTGCAGACAGCGCCCTGACCGAACAACTCCAACGATCTTTACGCTATGGATTTGAAATGAACGCCACCGACCTGCAAACCGCCATCGACGCCGCCTGGGACAATCGTGACCAGATATCGACCACGACAACCGGCGAAGTTCGCGACGCCGTGAGCGAGGCCCTGAACGGCCTGGACGCCGGCAGCTTTCGCGTTGCCGAGAAAACTGCAGACGGCTGGCAGGTCAATCAATGGCTTAAAAAGGCCGTCCTGCTTTCGTTCCGGCTTAATGACATGAGCCCCATCCCCGGCGGCCCCGGTCAGGCGACAAATTGGTGGGATAAGGTACCGTCCAAGTTCGAAGGCTGGGGCGAGAACCGGTTCCGCGAGGCAGGCTTCCGTGCGGTTCCAAACTGTACAGTCCGCCATTCGGCCCATATCGCGCCGGGCGTTGTCCTGATGCCAAGCTTCGTCAACCTGGGTGCTTATGTAGATAGCGGAACCATGGTCGACACCTGGGCCACCGTCGGCTCCTGTGCCCAGATTGGCAAGAACGTGCACCTGTCCGGCGGTGCGGGTATCGGTGGTGTCCTCGAGCCCCTGCAAGCAGGGCCGGTCATCATCGAAGACAACTGCTTTATCGGGGCGCGCTCCGAAGTCGTCGAAGGTGTCGTGGTCGAAGAGGGCGCCGTCCTCTCCATGGGCGTCTTTATCGGCGCATCGACCAAGATTATCGATCGTACGACCGGCGAAATCCATATGGGCCGCGTACCAGCATATTCCGTCGTGGTTCCCGGCGCGCTTCCAGGCAAACCGCTGCCGGACGGCACACCAGGTCCGAGCCTCTATTGTGCGGTGATCATCAAGCAGGTTGACGAGCGGACCCGCTCTAAAACTTCAATCAACGACCTGCTGCGCGATTAATCGGCGGACGGAACAGATCGCAAAACATGACAGCTGTACCCAACGTCGTAGAACTCAGTCAGCAACTGATCCGCTGTCCTTCGATCACTCCGATTGAAGGCGGCGCATTGGCGCTACTCGAACAAATCCTCACTGGCCTGGGTTTCACCTGTCATCGCATGACCTTCTCGGACGAGGGCATTCCCGATGTCGAGAATCTCTATGCCCGCCTGGGAAACAGCGGCCCCAACTTCTGCTACGCCGGTCATACCGACGTAGTGCCGGTTGGCGATGCCGCCGCCTGGAAAGTTGATCCCTTCGGCGGCGAAATCATCGACGACGTGCTCTACGGGCGCGGGGCAGTTGATATGAAAGGCTCTATCGCCTGCTTTGTAACTGCGCTGGCGAGCTTCCTGGAACGGCGCGGCTCCGATTTTGACGGCTCCATCAGCCTTCTGATCACCGGCGACGAAGAAGACATCTGTATCAACGGCACGCGCAAGGTCCTGCAATGGATGGCAAAACAGGGTGAGACTCTGAATTGCTGTCTTGTCGGCGAACCCACCAGCAATGCGCAGCTGGGTGACATGATCAAGATTGGCCGTCGCGGCAGCATGAACGGCAAACTGACGGTCCACGGTACGCAAGGCCACACGGCCTATCCCCAGTTGGCCGACAACCCCATTCACAGCCTCGTTCAGATGCTTCACGCAATCTCGACAGAACCGCTGGATGGCGGAAGCGAGCACTTCCCGCCGACCAGCTTGCAGGTCACATCGATCGATGTCGGCAATCCGGTAACGAACGTTATTCCCGCAGACGCCAAAGCGATGTTTAACATCCGCTTCAACGACCTCTACAGCAGCAAAAGCGTGCACGAATGGGTGCGCGAACGCTTGGACAAAGCCGGTGGCCGCTATGATCTCGACTTTAAGGTTTCCGGCGAATCGTTCCTCTCGGCGCCCGGGCCTTTCAGTGACCTGGTCGCAGCCTCCGTTGCTGAGGTGATGCAGCAGGAACCCGAACTCGGCACAACCGGCGGCACGTCGGACGCACGTTTTATCAAAGATTTCTGCCCGGTTGCGGAGCTCGGTCTTCTGAACGACACCGCGCACAAAGTCGATGAACAGGTCCCGCTTTCCGACCTTAAAAAACTGGAAGCAATCTACGGCGGAATACTGGAAGGTTATTTCAAGGCATGAGGCCCTCTTCAGGAGAGGTTGCAACCGCACTCTACGGCGCCTGGCGGCTGATGCGGTTCGATTCCAAGGCCATGAGCTACTTCGACAAGAGCGTGGACGGCTTCTGGAAATCCTTCTACGCGGCGGTTTTCTGGATACCGCTTATGACCATCGTGTCGTTCGTTCTCGCCCGGGATCTGCCTGTTACGCTGTTGAATATTTTCAGCGTCGCCATGAACAACGTCGCCTACCTTTTCGTATTCCCGCTGGTTTTTCTCGGCATCTGCAATGTGATGGGATGGCGAAAGAACTTCATCGCTTGCATCGTTGCGCTGAACTGGACGCGGGTGTGCTACATCAGCCTTCTGCTGCCCATCAGCCTAATATTGCCGATGTTTCTTGTCTCTACGGGCGATAACAGTTCCATAGAGCTGATGTCTTCGGCAAACACAGCTGAGCGGCCTTCTGCAGGCTTAATGCTGTTTGTTCTGGCGTTGGCCGTTTACCTGTTGGCGTTCGAAGTTTTTATCTATAGCCGTAGCCTCGAAATCTCAATCCCCGCCGGCTTTGGTGTCGTTATCGTGGAGCTCGTGATAGCCCTGATCTGGAGTCTGGTACATTCAATCATTGTTAGCGTGACCAGCGGCCTTGGCGGGGGCGTTCCGGCCACCTGAGACCTCGGCCAGAATTTTTACGTGCGCAGGCGCCAGGTTTCGTAGATCACCAGACTCGATATACCGCAGACCGCAACGGTTATTGCCATTGGATAGGCGGTGCCATCGTAGAAGATATTGATCGCCGCGGCCCCCAACGCACCGCCGCCCATTTCGATTGCACTCAACAGGGCCGACGCGAGGCCGACGCTGGTTCCCGCCGCCGCAAGCGCGCGCATGGGCGCCGTAACAAAGATAAAGGCCAACCCCAAACCAAAAAACGACATCGCGCCAGCGAGTGCGAGCGGCGTTTCCATATCCGCCAGAAGCAACAGAGGCAATAAACCGCCGCCCAGCGCCATGAAAACAAGGCTGGCGCGGAGCAACCATTCACTCGGAACCTTCTCGACAATTCGGTTGGCGATCAAATTCCCGACGAAATAGGCACCGACGACAAGCGCCTGATAATAACCGTAGTCTTGTGGCCGGACGCCAAGCCGGTCAATCAGAACGAAGGGCGCAGCCGCGATGAAGGCAAAAAGCCCCCCAAGCGCGAGTGAGAGAAGCACCACATAGATCATGTAACCCGGCTTCAGCAAAAGGCCCAGGTAGCCAAAAAACAGACGGCGTGGCTTCAGGGCATTGCGATCGGGAGTCGTGGTTTCAGACAGGTGTCGCCAGATCAGGAAAGTAATCAGGGCGATCAGAACGGAGAGTAGCAAGAAGTTTGCCCGCCATCCAAACCAGACAAAAATGTACCCGCCCAGCAAGGGCCCTATCGCCGGCGCGACAGAAATAGACATTCCATACACGCCGAGCATCTTGGCGGCCTTATTGTCGTCATACAGATCCCGAATGACGGCCAGGATAAGCACCGCCTCTGCGCTGGCTGCGGCTCCCTGAAGGGCTCGTGCAGCGACCAGTTGCCCGATTGATTGCGCGGCAGCACAGGCGAGGCTGGCCAGCAGAAAACCAACCATTCCGATCAACAAAATAGGGCGTCGACCAAAGCGGTCAGACAGGGGACCGTGGATCAACTGCGCCAGCGCAAACCCCGCCAGGTTCAAACTCATGGTCAGCTGCACGCTTTTGGCGTCGGTAGAGAAATATTCCGCCAACGAGGGCATAGAAGGCAGATAAAGATCCGTCGAGAGCACACTTGCGAAACTCGCGGAGATCAGCACGACCGGGATCATGAATGCCGTAAAGCGGTCGAATTGAGGCGCCCCCGGGCGCTGACCATTCATACCGCCGGCAACTTCATTCGAAAGTCACTCCTACAAAATAAAGGCCATGGGCAGGCGCCGTCGGTCCGGCAGCACTGCGGTCGCAAGCTTCCAGCGCCGCCTTAAAATCACCGGCGCTCCATTTGCCGTCGCCGACCAGCCTGAGAGTGCCGACGATGTTGCGTACCTGATGATGCAAGAAGGATTTCGCCGCGACGGTGACGTGGATTTCTTCACCCAGCCTCGTCACCGTGATTTCGTCCAAAGTCTTCATCGGCGAGTTGGCCTGGCAGTGACTGGCGCGAAAAGACGTAAAGTCGTGATGTCCCACAAGATACTGCGCCGCCTCGTGCATAGCCTCTGCATCGAGCGGCATCGGCACGAACCACGCCAGTCCCTCATCCAGCGCGAGCGGTGCGCGCCGGTTGACGATCCGATAGCGGTAGCGACGACCCGTGGCAGAGAAGCGCGCGTGAAAATCATCGGCCACGACCTCTGCCGACAAGACTGAAACGCGTGGCCCCTTCAGATGCGCGTTGATCGCCTTACCGACCGTGTTTGCATCGGTGTCCTTTTCGATATCCAGGGTGACCACTTGCCCCAGCGCATGGACACCGGCATCTGTTCTGCCCGACGCAGACGCAACAACCGTCTCGCCACAGAAGAGTTTCACCGCCTGTTCAATCGCATCCTGCACGCCCGGCCCGTTGTCCTGGCGCTGCCAACCGACAAAGTCGGCACCATGGTATTCAACAACCAGCTTATAGCGGGTCATGGGCGCTCGTCCTGAAGCAATTCAGTTCCGGACGGGAGCGCAAATCCGTTCAGGAAATCCTTTGCAGCCATCGCACCCTTGCCGGGACGCTGGAGTCTGAGAAGACGCAACGCCCCCTCTCCACAAGCCACGGTCAGGTCATCGTCCAGGATCTTACCTGCCGGACCAGCCTTCTGCTCAACCGCTGCTTCAAGCACCTTGATGCGCTCCTTGCCGAGTTGGAAGACTGCGCCCGGCCAGGGCGTAAAAGCGCGCACCTGCCGCTCCAGCTCGATTGCGGGACGCCGCCAATCGAGGAGACTCTCGGCCTTGTTCAGCTTGGCCGCGTAGGTGACACCCTCGTCAGGTTGAGGTGTAGCTTCAAGCTGACCATTGTGAAGGTCGCGGACCGCCTCGACAATCAGTCGTCCGCCAAGTTCCGCGAGATGGTCATGAAGATCGCTCGCTGTGGTGTCCTGGGTAATCGGAAGACTTTCCCTGCAAAGCATCCCGCCTGTGTCCAAGCCTTCGTCCATCTGCATGATGGTCACGCCGCTTTCCTTGTCCCCAGCGAGAATCGCACGCTGGATCGGTGCCGCCCCGCGCCAGCGCGGCAACAGCGAGGCATGAACATTCAAACAGCCCATTCGCGGCGCTTCCAGGATCGCTGTTGGCAGTATCAAGCCGTAAGCGGCAACCACGGCCACATCCGGCTTCAGAGCTGCGAAGGCCGCCTGTTCAACTTCACCCTTCAGGCTCTTGGGCGTGCGAACCTCCCAACCCTGCTCAGCCGCAAAGGCATGGACCGGAGAGGGATGTTCCTTGTGCCCGCGCCCTGCCGGGCGTGGTGGCTGAGAATAGACCGCAATAATTTCGTGACCGGCATCGGCAAGCGCGCGCAGGCTTGAGACCGCAAAATCCGGCGTTCCCATGAAGACAAGTCTGAGCCGCGTCATCGCTTTTCCCTGATTCTCATGACGTAAGGTTTCTCTCGCCGCAGATCCGGATCTGCAACGCTAAGAACCTTCTTTATCAGGGAGTAATGATGCTAGGCAATGCCAGCCGCCGCATAATGCCTATGCTTCCGGGTTCGACGCTGTAAAGGCTTACCCGATCACCTTGGGCAAGAAACCGGCTAAGCGGCTTTACGGGCCTTGAGCAGCTTGCGCAGGATCATATTGCGCTTCAGTGCCGAAATATGATCAACGAAGAGGATCCCTTCGAGATGATCCATCTCGTGCTGAATACAGGTCGCCATCAAACCCTCGGCGGCTAACTCCTGCTTTTTGCCCTGTTCGTCCAGATAGGTCACTTTGATTTCGGCAGGCCGCACCACTTCCGCGTAGTGCTCAGGAAGGGAAAGGCAACCTTCGTCGTAACTCGCATCGTGGTCCGACACCCAGGTCAGTTCCGGATTTACCATCTTCAGCGGCGCGTTATCCTCGTCTTCGTGCGATACATCAACGACGATGACTCGTTTCAACACACCCACTTGCGGGGCTGCCAAACCGATACCCGGCGCGTCGTACATGGTCTCCAGCATATCGTCGAGCAGTTGACGCACCTCGTCATCAACCTGGTCAACCGGGTCACAGGCCTGCTTCAAGCGTGGGTCTGGAGCTGTAATGATGGGCAAAAGAGCCATAGTCGATCTTCACACTAAGTCGTTCGAATGGAGCCAAGCCCCTTAGGTATTGCGGCGAGGTAAGAGCGTCAAGCCACTTCACCAATGAAATTTGGGTCTTCACGTCTGGATTATCTACACCAAAGCTATCAAAAAGTCATGAAATGCGGGCCTGCCAAGGCGGCTGCGAAAGTGTTAATCTAAATCCAGGCGGATTCGACCCTCAACACTTGGCCGCAGCTCTGTTTAGTGTGCGGAACGAAATGGAAACACGGGGATCACTATATGAGATCCCATTTGGAATGGACATGAACCTCACTATTGTCGCCCTCGTCATCGCTGCTTTGGCAATTGCCGCCCTCTGTTTCTGTGTTTTCGCCATGGTTTCGATGCGCAAAGACGCCGAAAAAGCGGCTGAAAAAGCTGAAGAACAAGATAATCGCGAGGGGATAGAGGTCACCGGACGGATCAGTCAGCTCACCGAAACCCTCGCAATGTCCCAGGCACAGACCGCAGAGCGCTTTCAAGCACAGGAACGCGCCATCGGAAAGCTTCTGGAGGAGCGTTTAGGTGATCTGACAAAGAAAGTCGGCGAGCGCCTGCAGGATCACGCCACACGCAGCCAGACGGCCCTTGGTGCTCTGGGCGAACGCCTTGCGGTCATCGATCAGGCGCAGAAGAACATCACCGAACTCTCGACCCAGGTGGTCGGACTCCAGGATATCCTGGCCAACAAGCAGGCGCGCGGCGCATTTGGCGAAGTCCAGCTCTCGGATATCGTCACCTCGATCCTGCCGCCGTCGGCTTACAGCTTTCAGACCACGATTGGCGAGAACCGGCGCGTCGACTGCCTGCTGCATCTGCCCAACCCACCCGGCTCCATCGCTATTGATTCCAAATTTCCCCTGGAGAGCTATCAGGCGCTGCGGGATGCGAAGGATGAAGCAGCTTCTCTTGCCGCCCGCCGCGCCTTCGTCGCCGACGTGCGCAAGCACATCAAGGATATTGCCGAACGTTACATCGTCGCCGGTGAAACGGCAGAATCAGCCCTGATGTTCCTGCCAAGTGAAGCGGTTTACGCTGAACTGCATGCGAATTTCCGAAACGTTGTGGAAGACTCCTACAAGGCGCGGGTCTGGATCGTCTCCCCCACCACTCTGATGGCGACTCTAAATACCGTACGCGCTGTTCTGAAAGATGTGCGTATGCGCGAGCAGGCAGGCGTTATCCAGGCGGAAGTTCAAAAGATGATGCTTGATGTCAACCGACTCGACGAACGGGTCGACAAACTGCAAAAGCACTTTCAACTGGCTGATAAGGACATTCGGGATATTCGCACCTCAGCCGATAAGATCACCAAACGCGGAGAGCGGATTGAGGATCTGCAGCTTGAGGATACCGAAGAAGAGGTTGCCGAGCTGCAGCCTTTGGCTCAACCCCGACTTGTGGTCGACTAATCAAGCCGCAGTCACGCAGGCAACCCGATCCCAAAGGATTTGGAGAGCCCCTTACGGCCCGCATCCGTGACCAACACACTACGGCTGCCTGCTTTAGTCTTAAGCCATCCCTGCGCCTCGCAACGCGCGAGGAAGGCTGCACCGAGCGCACCACCTATATGCGCCCTTCGTTCACTCCAATCGAGACACCGCCGGGCAAAAGCCCTCCGCTGACCACGCAGGCTCTCCACCTCGACCCCAAAATCCTTCAGGGCAAGGATACCTGCGTCACTGACATCAAAATCGTCATCCCCCTCAACCAGATAACCGAGCTCTACGAAACGCTCGACAATTGCGACCGCCACCTGCCCAGCCAGATGGTCGTAGCAGGTGCGGGCAAAGCGCATGGCTTCATCACGTGGCCCCGTGGGCCGGTGGCGGGGGGCGCCCTGCTGCGCCACCACAGAAATCGCCTCGATGGCTTGCGCAATTTCAGGGCCTGCAAGGCGGAAATAGCGGTGCCGTCCCTGACGCTCAACCACCAGCATGTTGGCTTCCTTGAGCTTCGCAAGATGCCCACTGGCGGTCTGTGGAGTCACCCCGGCAACATGCGCGAGCTCGGTCGCGGTCAAGGCCCGGCCATCCATGAGAGCCGAGAGCATGTTGGCGCGCGCAGGATCTCCGATTAACGCCGCCGCTTCCGCAATATAAGGACCTTCAATCATACTACGACCATAGCCGAAGTGTTGACGCTCGACAAGTCAGATGGCCCAAGGCAGGATTGCCTCAGGCAACGAAAAACGAAGGAAAGGTTATGACACTGGCTGAATGGTTGACATTTGTGGCGATCTGGACGCTGCTTTCCTTGCCGATCGGCCCAAACGCAATCAATTGCATGACGGCCGGCGTGTCGAACGGAACCCGCCGCGCTCTCTGGACCGTGCTTGGAATCGCCGTTGCCGGTCTCGCGCACATGGCAATTGCGACACTCGGGCTTGGCACACTGTTACTTGCCTATGCCGAACTTTACCTGGCCGTGAAATAGCTGGGTGTTGTTTATCTCACCTGGCTCGGCGTTTCACTCTGGCGCAAACCTGTGTTTGCCTCAGGGCAGGCGGAGCGCGCAAAGGAGCCTGCCTGGCATCTTCTGCGCCGAGGATTCACCATTTCAATGAGCAATCCGAAGGCAATCCTGAGCTACATGGCAGCCTTTCCGCAGTTCATTTCAGCGAACGAGCCTCTGCTTCCCCAACTGGCTGTCGTCGTGCCCACAGCAATCGCCATCTTGGCCCTGGTCTACAGCGGATACACTCTGGCCGGCGGTGGTCTTTCAAGACTGCTTACGTCCGTCGCACGTCAACGACTCTTCAATCGTTTGGCAGGCAGCTTCTACTTTTTGATCGCCGGATTACTGGCGGTAACGGACACACGCCGCGCATGGGAATGTCAGCGGCTGACCCGCACCCGATAGGTCAAGGTCGTGGAACCGCCGGCGGGAACCTCGAGCTTCCAGACGACTTGGTTTGCGGTCTCTTTTTCATGGACACTGGTCTCCTTGAGCATCTTCCAGCCCTGGGGGAAGAACCCGGCCACCTCGACGTTCACCGCTTCATCTTTCGCATTCTCAATCACGATTTCCTGTTCGGACTCATAAGTGTCGCGGGAAATCCGGTCGACTGCGGTATGTTTCGCGCGGGCGGTAATGTCGAATGCATCGCCCAGGCGAAGCTCCGCTTTCTCACCTTCCGGCGTGTGGTTCAGGTGATCCTCGCCCAGGAAAAGGCTGCCGGCCTGATCCGGCTGATAGACCCGGACAATTCCGGCAGGCAGCGGCAAACCGAGGCCGGTTTCCTCGCCATTTTCAATTTCAAGAGTGACCGCCGCATTTACAGGTCCAACCTCGTTCGCCCCGCCGTGCGCGTTGGCCAGACCATCGAAGCGATAGGTTTTGAGAACCGCCACACCATCGGCCGACAGCAGACTTATCTGTTTGGTTTCCCGTGCGCCGATCACGACCGGTCGCGCGAGATCGTACACATAGCGATCGCCGGCGGACCGCGGCGCCGACATGTCTGCTTCCGCAGGGCTGGCGAATTTGGCTTGTGATCTCATCGTCATTGCAGGCGACGATGGCTGAGGCAAAGAGCTTTGCAGGTTCACCTGCCCTGCCACAAGCCGGAGGGTCGCATTGTCGAATGCAGAACCGGTGTTGTTTCTGAGCGTTACCATTGCAGAAAGATCCAGCCGGTCTTCGGCTTCATTCAGCTCCGCAACATAGTCGGCGCTCCAGGACAATCCACCGGTCAGGTAGCGCAAAGCCAGTTCGCTCGGACCGCCCGCTTCGCTCTCAACCTGAGCCAGGAGCGTCGGATTCTCACGCAAGCCTTCCGGAATCCTGTCGAATACCAATCTGCCGGGCACGGAGGTTTCGACCCGATCACCGATCTGCAGCACAATCCCATGCGAAATGCTGATCAGGCGCGCCGTGACCAGCGTCTCCTCACCCGTGGTCGGATGGGTTCGGATAACCCGAATTTCCTGACCGACGGAAGCCTCAAGGAGCCTTTGCTGGGAAACGAGATTGGCATCAAAGCTTTGCTCCAAAACCCGGAGGCCATCACCACCGATGCGGGCCGTTTGCGGCAAAAGATTTGCCGGCAGACCTTCAATCGCAAGTTTGCTCTGACCGTTCGGCAACTCAAACCGCCGGGTTTCGCTGATCAGCGCCAGATCCTGATTGTAAACCGTCAACGCGACGGAACTGCGCGCATCCTCACCAATTTTCACCTCGGCTGCCACGGATGCCGCTGTCAGAGCGGTCACAAAAACACCCGACGCAACACCCGAAAGACCGGCCCGTCTCGCCGAATTCATAAAGCCGTTCATGAAAATCTCCAAAGTTGTAATTCGAGAGGGAAACTGCGCAAGGATTGTGGCAATAACGCGGCATAACGAAGAGAAAACTTGCGCTGCACCTGCGGAATCAAATCTGCAGGCGTCAACCTGCCGGGCGGCGGGCCTGCAGAGCGGCCGTCAAGGTGCCGTCGTCGAGGTAATCCAGCTCTCCTCCAACGGGCACGCCATGCGCCAGGCGTGAGATCTTCACGTTGCATCCCGCCAGGGTTTCAGCCACGTAGTGCCCGGTTGTCTGACCATCGACGGTCGCCCCAAGCGCCAGAATGATCTCGGCAACACCGCTTTCGATCACGCGCCCGCGCAGAGATCCGATATTCAGCTGTTCGGGTCCCCGGCCATCCAGCGCGGAGAGGGTGCCGCCAACGACATGATAACGCCCTTTGAAAGCGCCGCTGCGCTCCAGCGCCCAGAGATCGCCGACTTCTTCCACGACGCAGATCAGCGACGCGTCCCGCTTCGGATCGCTGCAGACCTCGCAAGGATCGAGCGTATCCAGGTTTCCGCAGATCGTGCAGGTTTGGATGTTATCCGCGGCCCGCTGTATGGCATTGCCCAGCGGAAGCATCAGAGCTTCGCGTTTTTTGATCAGATGCAACGCCGCCCGGCGCGCGGAACGCGGCCCCATGCCTGGCAGGCGGGCCAGAAACTGGATCAGACGCTCGATATCGTTTTGTGCCATGCAGGACGCTGAAGATTGTTGAACCGCGATTGAAAAGCCGGGAAACCGTCTAGAAAGGAAGCTTGAAGCCTTCCGGCAGATTCAATCCGCCGGTCATGTCTTTCATCTTGTCGGCAACCTGGGCTTCCACCTTTTGCTTCGCGTCGTTATTCGCCGCCACAATCAGGTCTTCAAGCACTTCGGGCTCATTGGGGTCAATCAGGGCCGGGTCGATCTTGATCCCGCGCATCTCGCTCTTACCATTCAGGGTCACACTGACCATGCCGCCACCTGCCACGCCGGTGACTTCCAGCTCAAGTAGCTTTTCCTGCATTTCCGCCATCTTGGACTGCATCTCTTGGGCTTGCTTCATCATCTGAGCGAGGTTTTTCATATTACTTCCTATTCATCGATTGAGAGCTCATCGTCAATCGGCATATCGTCGGGAATAAGGGCGTCGTCGCCATTGGGCGGCGTGAAGTTCTCTTGCGGCGGAACCATGGTGCCATTGCGGCGGGCAACGACCTTCGAGCCGGGGAACGACCCCATCACGGCTTTTACCAGAGGGTCCTCCATGGCAATCGCCGTCAGGTTCGCTTCAATCGTATCCTGCTGATTGCGTATAGATGGCGCACCAGCCTCGCTGGAAACACTGACCATCCAACGCCGTCCGGTCCAGTCCTGCAGCAGATTGCCTAGGCGGTTCGCCAGATCCCGTGGCGCATCGTCATTGGGACGGAACTCGATTGCGCCCTCGGCGAAACTCACCAGATGCACGTCATTGATCAGGTGGGCCGCCATGATGGCTTCACGCCGACTGCGGGCCAGCTCGATCACTTCTGCAAAAGATTTCGGCGTCGGCATTTCCGGCACAGCGGGCTGCGGTGCGGTCTCCATCTCAACGGCGTCTTGGGCTTCCGGCTCTAGGGCCCGCAGCATGGCTGCGCCCGCTCCCTGGTGGCTCGCGACCACCTGTCCGGTGTCCTGCTGCCCAGATCCTGACGTGACAGGCGGACCGCTCTGATTTCCTGCATTCGCCTGCGGGGCGGAACTCGTCTGCGCGCCAGAGTTCGATTGCGATGCAGGCGCCGCTCCGGTCCCCGCTGCATCCGATTGCAATTGCTTGATCAAGTCGCCGGGCGTCGGGAGCTCACTGGCGTAGGCCAGGCGAATCAAGACCATTTCCGTTGCCTGCAGCGGGTTGGGTGCACTTTGGACTTCCCCCAATCCCTTCAACAGGATCTGCCAGGTCCGTGTCAGAACCGGCATCGAAAGCTTCTCGGCCAGTTCCTTGCCCCGCAGTCGTTCTGCTTCAGGCACGCCCGGAGCATTCAGGCTCTCCGGTGTGAGACGGGCACGGGTCAGGAAATGCGTGAAATCCATCAGGTCCTGCAGCACCACTGCCGGATCAGCCCCGGATGCGTAAAGATCCTGCAGGATACCAAGCGCTTCGGCCGTAGCCCCGCGTATCAGCGAATCAAAGAGGTCAAGCACCCGCGCCCGATCGGCGAGCCCCAGCATGTCGCGGACCTGCCCGGCATCGATAGTCCGGCCACCCAGCGCAATCGCCTGATCCAGCAGGGAAAGGCCGTCCCGGACCGAGCCGTCGGCGGCACGCGCCAACATGCCCAGCGCTTCCGAGTCAATTTCCACGGTTTCCGCCTTGGCGATCCGTGAAAAATGTGCCGAAAGGGTATCGTGTTCGACTCGCCGCAGATCAAAGCGCTGGCAGCGCGAAAGCACTGTAACGGGTACTTTCCGGATCTCGGTGGTCGCAAAAATGAAGATGACATGCTCCGGCGGTTCCTCCAGCGTCTTCAACAGGGCGTTGAAGGCGTTGTTGGAAAGCATGTGCACTTCGTCGATGATGTAGACCTTCATGCGCGCCGACACCGGGCGATAGCGCACACCTTCGATCAGCTCGCGAATATCCGCCACACCTGTACGGCTGGCGGCGTCCATCTCAATCACGTCAACGTGCCGGTCCTGGGCAATCGAGACGCAGAATTCACACTTTCCGCAGGGCTGAGGGGTTGGATTCCCCTGACCATCTTCGCCGACACAGTTCAGCGCTCTGGCAATAATACGTGCCGTAGTCGTTTTTCCTACGCCCCGAACACCGGTCAGAATAAAGGCATGGGCCATCCTGCCGGATTCGATCGCATTGGTCAGCGTACGGACCAAGGCTTCTTGACCGATCAGGTCATCAAAGTTCGTAGGGCGATATTTCCGAGCAAGAACCCGGTAAGGATCCCCGTTCGCGGCGCTTACTGCGGATGCAGAATCACTATCCATCTGAGAATCAGCCGGTGCGGCTGTTGTTTCCAGGGCTGAAGTTTCGACTATCGGTTGATCCGTCATCCTTGAGCGCTCGAAAACTGCGGCACCAAAGTCAGGTGCATTCCCCGCCAATAGCCTCTCAAGCTTATATCAGCCCTGGATTCCCAAAGCTTTGCCTGATGAGGCGGGAGGCTGAACCGACGACCCGGGCCAAACTCGTTACGGCTGCTTCCTTCCGGACCTGACCGGGTTGGCGAGCGGTCCGTCCGCGGCCAACCTCCCTGTCGGACTATATCAATCTTCTGTGCCTCCAAGGCAAGGGATTTACGTGGGAAATTTGGCAAATATTCGCTTCTCCGGTCCATCAACCAAGCTGACAGAGTGCTTAGGTCCGACTCATCATAATCCTGAAACGCTCTAAACGCCCGGCATCCAGGGTATATCCGTGGCGCCGGCATCGAGACCTTGTTGTGAAAGAAGCGTGGTTAACTGGCCGCGATGATGGGTCTGGTGGTTGAACATATGCAACGCCAGCAGCCAGCAGGGGCGGCTACGCGTCTCACCGTCAACAATACTTGTCCAGGTCAGAGTCTCCGACAACCATTCGCGGTCCAGTGCGGACGACCATTCCAGAATCTCTTCATCCATCTCGGTCCGGGCCGCACGGAGAGCTTCGAAATCGTCATATAGATCTGTCCCCATCGCCGCGATCTTGTAGGGCCGTTCCGTGAATCGCTTCATCCAGGCCCTATCTCCAAACAAGATATGATTCAGGGTCCCATGGATCGACTTGAAAAAAGCACCCTGGTCACGTTTTCGAAGCGCGTCGTCCATATCCGCGCAAACGCCATAGATTTTGCCGTTCATCCAGGCATTGTACTTGGCGTAGCGCTGATAAGCTTCGGGCTCCATCATCTGGTTTCTCTCCTCTTCCTGGGTTGTCCGGCCTCAAAGCATCGGACCGGCAACGCGACCTGGAATGTTAACGCAACTCGGCAACGAATTCAGAACCGTCCCGTGCCAAGAAACTCATCCGAACCAATGCGCAATGCGCGTCGTACCACAGAATGCGCTGAATTTGACCGGAAAGCTCGAAACGGCGCGCTTCGACGGTTTCGCCACGCACCTCAATCAGTTCGGGTCCCCGGTCCAGGCCCCGGACAACCTTGATCATACCATCTCTCCCGTCCCACAAAACCTGGGAAGCCGGTGTATCGCGATGCCAGAAGCTCGCCGGAACCACAAAGCCAGAAACCGTGAATGACTGGCCATTAACACGTCCCTCGAAAATACCATCGACCCGCTCTGCGCGCACGAGATAGCGAGCTCCATCATCATCGGTATCGCTGACATAGGTCTGTAAGCGCCCCGCCTGCCAGCTTTCCTCTGCATTGTGGCGATAGCGGTAGAGGACGGAAGATCCTCGGTTCAACTGGATCTCGATATCGCTACGAACCAGGAACCGACCTTCATGACGCGAGAAGCTATAGCGTTGAGACCCGACCAGGTTGCCGTTTCTGGAGATATCGAACAGCCGTTCTCCGTCCGACGGAAACCTGAGGCACTCTGCCGCCTGACTATGGGCTGGAACAAGAAGAATAAGTCCAAGCACACCAAAGAACCCGGCGACCGCACTAATAATCCAGGTTGTCTGCCGCGAGCCGTTCAGCCCGTACGCTCGAAACTTCCACCTCAAGTCATGCATTCATCAAGACTGGCGTACAGCCTTCAGAATGGCAAGCATCCAGCCGGATTTGCGCTATCACACTTTATCGTGGCGGACGATTGCGCAGAACGTCGGCTTGTGCCAACTTCACCCTATGCCTTCGAGAAATTTCTATACCGGCAGCGGCCTGGACCGCGCTGAACACCTGCGCGACGACGCCGAATGGCTGCTGGCGCAGCTCACCAAGCCGACCACCCGCCTTTTGCCGGTTTGGCGCACAAAAAACATGATCGAATCGCGATCAGCTACGCGCGAAGCGCCCCGTCCGGTATGGCTGCCGAGCTTAACAGCCGCGAGTCTGATCGACTTGGCCGAGGAAATGATTTTCCTGGGGTTGCGCGACGGCGAGGTCCGTATTGCCTTGGACCTCTCCACGGTCGATGAGCCCTCAGAGCACCCTGACCTGGCACCGCTGGGTGAATTCGTCGATCTCCGCGAGGTAGGGCCACTGTTGCCGCAAGACGAAGGCTCCATCCTGGCCTACGCGCGGGGCCTCGTGCACTGGCACAAAACCCACGCGTTCTGCGGTCTCTGCGGCCATCCGACCAAAAGCACGCAGAACGGTCACGTCCGGCGCTGCAGCAATGAAGCCTGCGGTGCATCACACTTCCCCCGCAGCGATCCGGCGGTGATCATGCTTGTACATGATGGCGAGCGCTGTCTGCTTGGCCGGCAGCCCTTCTGGCCACCGGGTATGCACTCAGTACTCGCCGGGTTCGTCGAGCCGGGCGAGAGCCTCGAGGAAGCCGTGATCCGGGAGGTATACGAAGAGGTCAGGCTATCAGTCGATCAGGTGGCCTATCAATCTTCGCAGCCCTGGCCCTTCCCCTCGTCCATCATGCTTGGCTTTTCAGCGCGTGCAGTGAGCACTGAGATCGAGGTCGATGAGCGGGAACTGGAGAGTGCTCAATGGTACACGCGCGACGAGCTGCGGAACTCGCCAGAGGACGAGAGCTTCCGATTGCCGCGCCGGGACTCCATTGCGCGTCGATTGGTCGAGGATTGGCTGAACGAGGGCTAGCGCAAAAAAACCTCCCTCATCCGAATAAACCTCTTAGCACCTCGAGAAGCCGCGTCCTGCTGCAAGTGGGAAAACCCGGATGGCCATGGCCGGTTTAGGTCAAGAAGCAGGAGCAAACCCCTGACTGTCACGCTTCCCCAACCTGCGCTTTTTCTCGCTTGAGCACAGGCGATCATTTAGCGCGAGGTTTTTCGGACGGTTTATCAGGAACTCTCGCGTCTGCGCACCCCGCTGCGAAGGTTCTCAAAATCTCGGCGGCGGCCTTTAGGCCTTCGTCGTCGACACTCTCGAACCTGGCACGCACGCCCCCTCCAACCAACTCGTAGAGGGCAGCGATTCGGGGGAAACTCTCTTTGGTGATTCCGACGAGAACAGACCGGCGGTCAGTCTTAGAGCGCTGCCGCTCGACGAAGCCTGCACGTTCAAGCCGGTCAACGAGCGCCGTTACGGACCCGCTCGTCAGGCCCATCCGCCTGCCGATTTCGGTTGTCGTATAAGGCCCATTCTCGAGGATGTTCAAACAGCGCAGGTCGCTGCGATGAATGCCCAAAGCTGCAGCAATGTTGGCTTCGACAAGATCCACTGCCGCATAAATTTCACGCGCCGCCTGCATGAAATCACCAACGAGGTGGTCTCGCTCACTCATTATTCTTGACCATCAAGATACTTTATGTTCAATATTCTTTTCGCTCAACATAGTTTGTAAATAGTACCAGCGCCCTTTTATTCCGTACACAGCGTTCTGAAGCGTCGGGTCAGTCGTAAGTCGCGACCGGCATTCCGGGCGCAAGTGGTCCATCTGACGCCGCTGCCTATCGCAGAACACGGATTACCTAAGCCGATGTTTCCGGCTCAGGTACGCCCGCTTATGGCCGTTTAGTTGTGAGTAAGTCACCTGTTATCGGGTGGTGCGTTTACGACAGCAGAAGAATCGAAATTTTAAACAGGGGAACCGAAATCTTGCAAAAACTAACTTCGTTCATCGCCGTTGCCTTCATTGGCATTGCCGCGGCCGGACTGACTACAACCCGGGCGCACGCCGCCCCCATACTCGACGTTGTCGGGGGTCAGCTGCTCGGTGCCCGTAACGTCTCCATCCTGGGCTCCCTCTACGATGTCGAGTTCAAAGACGGGACCTGCGCCGACTTATTTGACGGCTGTGACGAGGCCTCGGATTTCACATTCACGACAGTGAACGGCGCGCATGGCGCGGCGCTGGCTTTGTTGAACCTGATATTTCTCGATGACCCGCTCCTCGGTCTGTTCGACGCAGACCCTGAGCTCACCCAAGGCTGCGAGAATCTAGGGGTATGCGTCAGCATTATCCCCTATGCCGCTGTTGGCCGAAACAGGTTTGATGCTAGGGCTGCATTCAATTACTACCAGCCCCTCGACAACCGTGATCAAGGCGACCTGGTCGATAGAAGAAACAGAGAGTCATACGATTCAGACGGTGACGCTTTTCGCACCTTCGCCCTCATCACTCCTGCCAATCAGGATCCGGAACCGGAACCGGCAGCAATCCCGGAACCGGCGTCATTGTTCCTATTCGGTGCCGGTTTATTGGGATTGGTCAGCACCAGACGGCGGCGCAACGCGCTAAGCACCGCTTCCAGCGTTTGATCCAGTGTCAGATATGACCCCAAGCGCCAATCAAATAACGACGTCTCAACGGGTCGGCGAATCCGATCCCTGCGCCTTTAAAATACAGCGGGGTACTGAAACCTTGCAAAAACTAACTTCGCTCGTCGTAGCAACGGTCATCGGCATTACCACCGTCGGGCTCATAGCAACCCAGGCACGCGCCGCACCGATACTCGACGTTGTCGGGGGCCAGTTGCTCGGTGCCCGTAACGTCTCCATCCTGGGCTCCCTCTACGATGTCGAGTTCAAAGACGGGACCTGTACCGACTTATTCAGCGGTTGTGACGAGGCCTCGGATTTCACTTTCACTACACGGAACGGCGCAACAGCCGCTGCGGAAGCATTGTTGGAACAGGTCTTCCTTGACGGCATTGACCTATTCGACACCGAGCCAGAACTCACAGTGGGTTGTACCAGCCCGTTACGCTGCAATACCCTCGTACCCTATGAATTCCTTGCTGAAAACGGGCTGTTTGACTTGGCGAGTGCCGTGAATTTTCCCGACCTTGACGAAGTACGCTTCGGAAACGGTCCCACAGACACCGATCTTACTTTGATTCCCGAGTTGACATTCGCCGTTTTCAGCCCTGCCTCCCTGGCCCCTGAATCCATCCCAGAACCGGCCTCTATAACCCTGCTTTTCGCGGGATTGCTGGCATTGACAGGGCTCAAACGGCACCGCAGATCGTCACGCAAGGACTCCACCATCTGACCGCAACGCCAGCAATGGAGCGTCGCGCGCAGATGGCGTAAAAGCGGTGAATCTCAGCATCGCTTGAATAAACCATCAAGCTTCGGGGAGGACCGACATGCCGCACGACCGACAAGTCATTATTGGAATTATAACAGGAAGGGATGACAGCGTAATAAAGGACGGCGCAAGAGATCTGAGACTCAAATGGGAAAAGAAAAACAAAGGTAAGCCACACTTCATTCAATTTATACATCCCAAGGAAATCGGTTCAGTGATTGGCACACTAAAAGCCCACTTGGAGAAACTTGGCAGAGGCGCGCGGCTATACATTGAAGGGCACGGGGATTGGGCGAATCATACCTGTGGAGGATTGAACGGAAAAGAGGTCGCGTCGTTTCTCAATCGCAATGGATTAAGCAAGGAAATCGGCTTAATAAGCGTTACCGCCTGCCACGGAGCGGCCGGTGGGAGCGGGAAAAGCGCTGACTCTATGAAATTATCCCTCTCAATGAAGAGTTTCACGGGTGTCTTACATGCCGAGCTGGGCTCTAAACACGGCATCTGGACGAGATGCTTTGGGCGAGTCGGCAGCTCCGTCACGTACGATACGGCCGACGATATGGTCGGTCGTAAGGCAACCTACTTGCGGAACGGCTCTGACGGGAAGCAACTTGATGTGATTTCAAGCATAGAACGGATTCATCCGGACCTTCACGCAGCCATTGGCCGCCAGTCGTTCTCAAAGATTTGTTTCTTTTGGGATGGGAAACATCAAAAACAAGAATGGGTAGATTACGGGGTAACGGCAAATTACGACGCGGAATCACGTTCGCTCGGCTCTGAAGAGGCTTGGAAGCCGCGTGCACCTAACACGGACGAACTTAAAAAGTTAAGTTGGGTCAAATAGACAAGTTGAGCTTACGGAGGAATCCAGGTTCGATGTCCGTCGTGACACTTCAAACAGACCCTCAGTTGTTCCCGCCCCGGAAACTGTTGGCCGGATAAACACCCAGAATCTTGACTTCTTTGGAAAAGAAGCTCAGTTCCTCCAGCGCCAGACGCACCGATCGCTGATCCGGGTGCCCCTCGATGTCCGCATAGAACTGCGCGACCGTGAAGCCCCCGTCGATGATGTAGCTTTCGAGCTTGGTGATGTTAACGCCGTTGGTCGCGAAGCCGCCCAGGCCTTTATAAAGCGCTGCCGGAACCGAACGAACCCGGAAGACAAAAGTCGTAACAACCAGTCCATCCTTGGGATCCGGATCCAGGGGCTCCTCTGCCATAATTATGAAGCGCGTCGTGTTGTGCGCCAGGTCGTGAACATCGCCCCGGATGACGTCGAGATCATAGATCTCCGCCGCCAGATCCGATGCAATCGCACCCTGGCTGGGATCGTTCATCCTGGCGACATCGGCAGCAGCACCGGCTGTATCCGCGTGGTTTACAGGCTCGATACCCTGCGCACGCAGGAAATTCCGGACCTGCGCAAGGGCCTGTGTGTGGCTGTGAACCTGCTTGATTCCCTCGAGGGTCGCGCCCTTGGGCGCAAGCAGCTGGTGATCCACCTTCTGGAAGTGCTCACCAATGATATGCAGGCCCGAATCCGGCAAAAGGTGGTGAATATCGGCCACACGTCCAGCGCTCGAATTTTCAATCGGGATCATTGCCAGTTGGGCTTTGCCGTCCCGAACCGCCGCAAAGGTGTCTTCAAAAGATCCGCATGGCAGTGTCTCAAGCTCGGGAAAAACGGCCCGGCACGCCTTATCCGAGTAGGCGCCATGGAGGCCCTGGAATGCGATCACTTTTCGAAGGGTATCAGCCTTTGTCATCTTTAGGTCCAAGGTCGGTTAGAGTTCACCCACGGCACAGCACCGCAAGCCTTCGCGTAAAACGTAGCTTTCTGAAGAGATTTGCCCCGAGAGACAGTCCCGTGTTCACGGCAACGGCAATAGTCGTGAAACAGCCTCTCCGTCGCGTCCTAGGCAGGAGCAAGAAGTTCGCGCGCCCGCGCAAGATCGGCGGGAGTATCGACGCCGAAGGGAACGGTGTCAACGCGTGCCACATCAATGCGCATTCCGGCCTCAAGCGCGCGTAATTGCTCAAGATGCTCGCGTTCTTCCAGGATCGAGCTGGGTAGGGAAACGAAGCGTGCCAGCGCCGCACGCCGAAAACCGTAGAGCCCGATATGATGGTACAGCGGTAAATTTTCGTTACCGCCGTCCCAGGGAATTGGAGCCCGGCTGAAATAGAGCGCTCTGGCGATGTTCTGGCCGGGGGCGAAAGGCGCGGCAACCTTCACGACACTGGGTTCGGTGCGCTCCCTGATCTCAGTTATCCGCGCCGCAAGTGTAGCGATATCGACGTCAGGGTTCTCAAGCGGCTGAAAGACCGCCTGAACCGCCGCCGGTTCAATCGTCGGCAAATCGCCCTGAACGTTAATCACGGCATCGTGCTTGCCCTCGGGGTCGACCTGCTGCAACGCATCAAAAATACGGTCCGATCCGGAAGGGTGGTCAGGGTCCGTCAGGACCGCCTTGCCGCCCGCGGCTTCCACCACCTCCGCTATCTCGGTCTCCGCGCAAGCCACGATAACCGGTCCGACTTCAGCCTCAACAGCGCGCCGCCAGCAATGCACGATCATGGCATCGCCGTGGATCATTGCGAGTGGTTTGTCCGGCAGGCGCGTGGAGGCCATTCGCGAAGGAATCACCACGATGGGATTTTGAGGCAGCGACATGGTCGGACGGTCTCTTCAAAGCTCAAGATGCGATGCGCGCGCAGCATAGCGAGCCCGAACAGGAACAAAACAGCTTTTTTTGATCCTGTAGCCCTGACCGAAACCCATGCGCTGCCTGCTAAGGACGTTCTCTCCAAAGGCATCTACGGAGGTAATGTCGTCGTAGCTGCCCTTTCCTTTTGCGAAGCCGTTACACGATCTGAGCGTTGTCCTCGGCCATCTTGCTGCCTTCAACCATAATCCAGGCAATCACCAGAAGCACGCTACCCAGAAAAACCGTTCCCAGATGATCGGAGGTGATTGAGACCGTCAATTGACGTGTGCCGGGAGGATTCTGAAACGTGAGAAGAACTGACAGCAGGCTCCCGGACAAAATCTGCAGAAAGACCGAGAGAATTGAGGCCAGGGCAAAGCGACGCAGATAAACTGCATGCAGGTTTGAAAAAATCTGCCCGGCTCCGTAGAGACAGAAAAGCCGCCTAAGCTGGACGAGACCGTAGATCAGCATCGAAACCGGGATCATGGAAATGGCGAATCCGAGGATCAGGGTCCCGACACCCAGGGTATCGATCCGAGCAGCATGTGATACCTGCGCAATGAACTCGGGACCGAGCGAATCCAGGTTCACCCATATCAGCGCAAGCCCCAAAGGAAGGACGAAGATGATAGTAAGACACAGTCCCGACATCACCCGGCCGGCGCGCCGGATGCGGTTCAGATTTGACATATTCAATCCTTGGCATCGTAATGAGCTACTAAAATTACTATAAAACAATAATTTATTTTCGCAAAACATAAATTTACGATATCGCAGTATTCCTTGGGCAAGCTGGCACCAGGAATAAAGGTTGCTCAAAGTTTCAAGGCCTGGCGCAGGGCTTCACGCTCCGCGTCATCGGCTGGCGAGCGGCTGGATTTCCCCCAGTAAACACGTCTCGGGCCCTGGTCGGCAGTCCGAGCGAAATTTGCTCAAGCATAATGATTTCGCGCATTTGTAACGGAGCTATTGAATGCGCGCGAGCCGAAGGCTATTGTCCGCCAAATTTGTCCGCTGAATTCTGCGATTTAAACGAGTTGAAGCATGTCCTCACTTGAGATGAACAAAATTGGCGCCGCTGTCCTGACGGCTGGTGTTGTAGCAATGACCGCCGGCTTTGTTGCCGACCTGCTGTTTCACAAAGCGCCATTGGCAGAAAACGCCTTCATGGTCGCTGTCGCCGATGACACGCAGACGGCCAATGTTGCCGAAGCGCCGGTAGAAGTATCGATTGCGGTGCTCATGGCCTCTGCCGATGCTGCGGCGGGCCAGAAGAGCTTTAAGAAGTGTTCGGCGTGTCACACCGTCGAAAATGGCGGCAAAGATAAGGTCGGTCCGAACCTTTGGAACGTCGTGATGGGCCCACACGCTCATAAGGAGGGCTATAAGTACTCCGGCGCGCTTACCGGGATGGCAGCTGAGCCTTGGAGCTATGAGGCCCTGAATGACTTTTTAACTTCGCCGAAAGCCTATGCACCCGGAACGAAAATGAGCTTCGGCGGCCTGAAAAAACCTGAGGAACGGGCGAACATCATCGCATATTTGCGCAGCCTGAGCGACACGCCGGCACCGCTTCCCGAGTGAGCCTCGGACTGAGACAAGAAGGCGGCGTTTTGCGCCGCCTTTTCTTTTTGTAACTTCTCTCGACCGCCAGCCGAGGCTCCACATGACGCAAAGCCCCCCGAGTCAGACCTGTCCGCCTGAGTTCATTGAGCTCGCAACAGAGATGGCCGAAGCTTCGGCAGCCGTCATTCGCCGTTACTTCAGACAGTCTGTGGCTGTCGATGACAAGGCCGACCAAAGCCCGGTGACAATCGCCGACCGGGAGACCGAAGCGGCCCTGCGAAGCGTGATAGCTGAGCGGATGCCCAACCACGGCGTGATCGGTGAAGAGCAAGCGACGACCAATCCGGATGCAGAATACGTCTGGGTGCTGGATCCGATCGACGGCACGAAGCGCTTCATCACCGGCAACCCGCTTTTCGGCACTCTCATTGCGCTGTTGCACAATAGCCGGCCGATATTGGGTGTCATAGATATGCCGATGCTGAGTGAACGCTGGATCGGCGCAAAAGGGCGTCCAAGCACCTTCATCAGCGCCGCCGGCACGTCAGAGGCCCATACCCGCCCCTGCCCCGGCCTGGATCACGCGGCCCTGGCCAGCACGTCACCCGAAATGTTCGAAGGCGGAAACGAAGATGCTTTCGAGCGTGTCCGCAAGGCCGCAAAACTGACCCAGTACGGCGGCGACTGTTACAGCTATGGCCTGCTGGCGAGCGGCTTTACCGATGTGGTCATTGAGGCTGGACTGGGCACATACGATTACATGGCGCTGGCCGCTGTCATTGAAGGAGCCGGCGGCATCATCACGGACTGGGACGGTAAGGCACTGGATCTGGATTCGGATGGACGGGTGTTGGCGGCAGGCGACACCGCCTGTCACATGGAAGCCTTGAAGCACTTGTCAGGAAATTGATTCAGGCGGGTTGGTCATGACCAGTCACAAGGCTTGAAAAGCTGTGTATTCGTCGAAAGTGTAAGCGACGAACCAACAAATACGTGAAGTCGGCTTGCGTAAAGCGCTCAGTAGCTTAAATTGCTTTACAGCTATAGCCGACTGACATTTGCTGGTGTTTATGCATCGAATCTTCGCGCCTCTGCTGCTCGCCGCTTTTTCCTTTCCCACGGCATCTTTGGTCGTTCCGGTTCAGGCCGAGCAACTCCCCGCCGTTCCCACAGTCAATATCGCAACAGAACCTGCCTCGCAGGCGGTCTACAAATCCCACGCGATTGCCATGCACGGCGAACCAAAATATGGCGAAGGCTTTGCGCATTTTGATTACGTGAATCCCAATGCGCCAAAGGGTGGCGAAATTCGTCTGGGCGCACGTGGAACTTTTGACAGCTTTCATCAGTACATCGCTAAAGGTACCTCTGCTGGCACCGGGGCTGTTGAAACTCTCACTATAAGCAGTGCCGACGAGCCCTTTACTCAATACGGCTTGTTAGCTGAGTCTATCGAATGGCCCGAAGACCGCTCTTCGGTAACTTACACTCTTCGGAAAGAAGCTCGTTGGCACGATGGCGAACCCGTCACCGTCGAAGACGTAATCTTCTCGCTTAATATTCTCAAAAGTGAAGGCCACCCCCAGTGGCGCTTTTACTATGGCAGTGTGGAGCGGGCGGAACCCGCTGGTGAACGCAAAGTAAAGTTCGTATTCACTGAATCGGGCAACCGAGAACTTCCTCTCATTGTTGGCCAGCTACCAATTCTTCCCAAACACTATTGGCAGGACAGGGACTTCGGCGCCACCACTCTGGAACCACCGCTGGGCAGCGGACCATACAAAGTGTCCAAGTTCGAAGCCGGACGTTATATCGTCCTCAAACGGGTAGAAGATTATTGGGGAAAGGATCTTGCGGTAAATGTGGGAAAGAACAACTTCGACCGCATACGCACAGACTTCTTTTTAGACGTAACGGTTATTCGACAGGCGCTGAAGTCGGGCACCATCGACTATCGAAATGAAAATCAGGCAAAAGCCTGGGCTTCGGCTTATGAAGTTCCCGCAGTTCAGAAGGGGTGGATTAAAAAAGATCAGCTCAAGCACGAACGTCCAACAGGCATGCAGGCATTTTTGTTCAACATGCGCCGACCGCTGTTTCAAGACCCGAAAGTGCGGGAGGCGATTGGATATGCCTTTGACTTTGAATGGAGCAATCCAACACTTTTCTTTGATCAGTACACTAGGACGCGAAGCTACTTCAGCAACTCCGAATTAGCGTCGCGAGACTTACCTAGTGGCGAGGAACTGAAAATTCTGGAAGACTACCGAGGTCGGATCCCAGACGAAGTATTCAACAAAGTCTTTGCTGTGCCTGAAACCGACGGACAGGGTTGGCCACGCAGCAACCTTGAAAAAGCATTTGCATTATTGAGTGAAGCCGGTTGGGAGGTGCGCGACCTCAAACTTCGGAACAGAGAAACCAACGAAGTGTTCAAGTTTGAATTTCTCCTGTCAAACCAGGAATTCGAACGCATCGTTCTGCCATTCAAACGAAACCTCGAACGTCTTGGCATGGATGTTCGTATCCGGATCGTCGATACCTCGCAATATATCGATCGGCTGCGCAATCGCGACTATGACATGATATCTCTTGGATGGGGACAGTCTGATTCTCCCGGCAACGAGCAGCGCAGCTACTGGGGCAGCACGGCAGCGAATCAAGCCGGCAGTCAGAACTATACCGGCATTCAAGATCCCATTATTGACGAGTTGATCGAGTTGTTGATTGTCGCGCCAACTCGTGAAGCGCTGGTTACCAGAACGCGTGCTTTGGACCGAGTACTCTTGTGGAAACACCTGGTGGTTCCAGCCTGGCACCTTCAGTACGACCGGATTCTGTATTGGGATAAGTTCGCGCGCCCCGAGGTAACGCCAAAACGCGGCACCTCAACCAATTACTGGTGGTACGACGAACAGAAAGCGGCCAAGCTCAGCGAAGCACGCTCCCGCGAGAGGCAGAGCAACGCACCTTCAGAAAGCGGAACACCTGGATTGGCAGCAACATTTGCCGCTCTTGCTGGTCTCTTACTTGTCGGATTCTTCGTTTTCCGCCGTGTCATGGCAAAACCGAGCAGCTAGGGAACACCAAGAGATGACAGCCTACATCATCCGCCGATTGCTGCTGATTGTACCGACGCTCTTCATCATCATGGTGATCAACTTCGCCATTATCCAATTGGCACCTGGTGGTCCCGTAGAACAAATGATCGGCCAGATCACTGGAACCGGCACCGATATTACCGAACGGGTGACGCGCTCAGGCGGCTCCGGCGCGGAGACTTTGACCGATACGCGTCCATCGGGTGGCGGAGAAGCTCCCACCAGCAGATATCGTGGCGCGCAAGGCCTTGACCCACAGTTCATAGAAGAACTGGAGAAACAGTTCGGTTTCGACAAACCGATTCACGAACGTTTTTTCCAAATGCTTGGTAACTACGTGGTTTTTGATTTTGGTGAGAGCTTTTTTCGAGATCGCAAGGTGGTCGATCTGGTGATCGACAAAATGCCGGTCTCAATTTCTCTGGGCCTCTGGACAACACTTCTCGTCTATCTGATATCCATCCCTCTAGGCGTTGCGAAAGCGGTGCGTGACGGGACTCAATTCGATGTCTGGACCAGTGCTCTCGTCATTATCGGCAACGCCATCCCGGCATTTCTTTTCGCGGTCTTTCTAATCGTTGTTTTTGCCGGTGGAAGCTACCTGGACATATTTCCTCTACGCGGACTGACATCGCCGAACTGGTCCGAATTGTCCTGGCTCGAAAAGACAAAAGACTATTTCTGGCATCTGGTGTTGCCAGTCTCATCGATGGTAATCGGAGGTTTTGCCTCCCTGACGATGCTGACCAAGAACTCCTTCCTCGATCAAATCAATCTACAATATGTCACGACAGCGCGTGCGAAGGGATTGACAGAACGACAGGTGCTTTATGGACACGTATTTCGCAACGCAATGCTGATCGTCATTGCTGCATTCCCTTCGGCGTTTATTGGCATTCTCTTCACAGGCTCGCTCTTCATTGAGATTATCTTTTCCCTCGACGGCATGGGGCGTCTCGGGTTTGAAGCGGCGTTCGCGCGCGACTACCCGGTCATTTTCGGAACGTTGTTTTTCTTCTCTCTGTTGGGCTTGATCATGAGTTTGGTGGGAGATGTCATGTACATGATCATTGATCCGCGCATCGATTTCGAAACAAGGGAGGCCTGACGTGACAAGCATGAATACGCTTACGAACGGCCAATCGATGAATTCAGATCGTTTTCTCGGCATGCGCATTACGCCAATCACGCGGAGGCGAATTCATAACTTTAAAGCAAACAGGCGAGGATATATTTCCTTTTGGATTTTCGCGTTTGTCCTGGTGCTCAGCTTGTTTTCTGAATTCTTGGCAAATGATAAGCCCTTTGTCGTCTGGTATGATAGCGAGATCTACTCCCCAATCTTCAAGAGCTACCCCGAAACTACGTTCGGCGGCACGTTCCTGACGGAGGCTGATTATAGCGACCCCGTCGTTATCGAAATGATTGAGGAAAAGGGTTGGTTCTGGATGCCTCTGATTCCCTACAGTTACAAGACTGTTTCTTGGAATCTTGGTGTTGCCGCCCCGTCTCCACCTGATGCAAAACACTGGTTAGGCACAGACGATCAAGCCCGCGATGTTCTTGCGCGCATGATATATGGCTTTAGAATTTCAGTTGTTTTCGGCTTCGTACTCACAATCATCTCGGCGCTAATCGGTGTCTCCGCGGGCGCTATACAAGGGTACTTCGGAGGTTGGACGGATCTCTTAATGCAGCGTTTTATTGAGATCTGGTCGTCCTTGCCGACCCTTTACATCCTGATCATTCTTGCGAGCATCATCGAACCCAATTTCTGGTGGCTGCTCGGTGTGCTCCTGCTCTTTACCTGGATGGGTTTTGTTGGAGTGGTCAGAGCGGAGTTTCTTCGCGCCAGAAACTTCGATTATGTCCGCGCCGCACGCGCATTGGGTGCCTCCAACGTCGTTATCATGTTTCGCCACGTGCTGCCCAATGCGGTCGTAGCGACGTTGACTTTCATGCCCTTCACACTTGCCGGATCAGTGACAGCGCTGACCGGATTAGACTTCCTGGGGATTGGCCTACCGCCTGGCTCCGCGTCACTGGGTGAGCTACTCGCGCAGGGGAAAGCCAACCTACAGGCTCCGTGGCTCGGCCTTACAGGATTCTTCGTGATAGCTATTATGCTGAGTTTGCTGACCTTCATTGGTGAGGCCGTGCGTGATGCCTTTGATCCGAGGAAACTCTTCGTCGGTACCTCGGTGCCCGCGGAACCCTCCGCGACAGCCGGCAAACCAGCCACGGAGGCCGCACAATGACGACACCTCTGCTCTCGGTCCGCAATCTGGGCGTTGAATTCAGAAGTCCTGCTGGGACCACCGCCGCCGTCAAGGGAACATCCTTCGATATCGAGAAGGGCAAAACTCTGGCCCTGGTCGGTGAGAGCGGATCGGGCAAGTCGGTGACGGCCCTCTCGGTACTGCAGTTGCTGCCCTACCCCTTGGCGCAGCACCCCGCGGGCAGTTCGGTCAAGTTCAACGGCGAAGAACTGATCGGTGCTGACAAACGCACCCTGCGGCGTGTGCGCGGCAACGAGATCTCTATGATCTTTCAGGAGCCGATGACGTCGCTCAATCCGCTGCACACGGTCGAAAAACAGATTAACGAGACCCTGTTCCTGCACAAGGGCATGAACAAGACGGCAGCCCGCGACCGGACGCTCGAGCTGTTGGAACTGGTGGGGATTCGCGATGCCGAGCAACGTCTGACGGCCTACCCGCACGAACTATCCGGCGGCCAACGCCAGCGTGTCATGATTGCCATGGCACTCGCCAACGAGCCAGATCTGCTGATCGCTGACGAGCCGACCACCGCGCTGGATGTCACCATTCAGGCGCAGATCCTAAAACTCTTGAAAGAGCTGCAGCAAAAGCTCGGCATGGCCATGCTGCTGATCACCCATGACCTGGGTATCGTTCGTAAAATGGCCGACGAAATCTGTGTGATGACACAAGGCGAGATCGTCGAGGCGGGCCCGCCGGACGCCATCTTCGAGACGCCGCAGCACGCATACACCCGCAAGCTTCTGGCCGCCGAACCCAAGGGCGATCCTCTGCCCGCGGACCTCACGGCTCCGGTCATCATGTCCGGCGACGATATCAAGGTACACTTCCCGATCAAGAAAGGGCTGTTCAAGCGGACCGTCGATTACATCCGGGCTGTCGATGGAATTTCGGTTTCCGTGCGGGCGGGACATACCATCGGCGTGGTCGGTGAAAGTGGGTCGGGAAAGACGACTCTGGGAATGGCACTTCTGCGACTGATCGGCAGCAATGGCAATATCTCCTTCAACGGCCGGGAAATCCAGGGCCTGAGTTCGGGAGACCTCAGGCCTTTGCGCCGGGAAATGCAGGTCGTATTCCAAGATCCATTTGGATCGCTCAGTCCTCGTCTGTCGATCGGCCAAATCATCGAGGAAGGCCTGAAAATCCATGAGTTAGGTGGCAGCGATCAGGAACGCGAAGCCCTTATTATGGAGGCGTTGCGAGAAGTCGGTCTCGACCCTGAAAGCCGTCATCGCTATCCCCATGAGTTTTCGGGCGGGCAGCGTCAACGGGTGGCGATTGCCCGGGCCATGGTCCTGAAACCCCGGTTCGTGGTGCTGGATGAACCAACCTCGGCACTGGATATGTCTGTCCAGGCACAGATCGTCGATTTGCTGCGCGACCTGCAGGCCAAGCACAACCTCGCCTATCTCTTTATCAGCCATGATCTGAAAGTGGTGCGCGCCCTGGCAGACGAAGTGATTGTCATGCGCGAAGGCCGGGTCGTGGAGCAGTCAACCGCAGAAGACATCTTTAACGCGCCAAAGAATCCCTATACACAGGCATTGATAAAAGCCGCCTTCGACCTGGAAGCTGTCGAGAGCGGCGTTGTTTCGATGTAACTGTGGCTGAGGCTTTATGGCGCTCCTCTTCAAATCCGACACCGATAGAATTGACATCTGGCAAGAGGCACTTGCCAAGTTAATGCCGGACCTGGAAGTGCGGGTCTGGCCTGACGTCGGAAATGCGGCTGATATTGAGTTTGCGCTGGTCTGGAATCCTCCCGTGGGTGAACTTGCCAAACTCCCGAACCTGAGGGCGATCTTCTCGATGGGCGCCGGCATCGATCATCTGGCATCAGACCCCGACTTGCCCGAGGACGTACCTGTCGTGCGCATGGTGGACGAAGGTTTGACCCAGGGCATGACCGAGTTCGTGGTCATGGCGGTTCTAAGGCATCATCGGCGCATTCACGACTACCAGACCCAGCAGCGCCAAAAGCATTGGGCGCAGCTTGTCACGCCACTGGCCCCGGATCGGAAAGTAGGTATCTTGGGTCTAGGGGTGCTGGGCGCAGACTCTGCCGAAAAGCTGGTTTACCTTGGATTTGATGTTGCGGGGTGGAGCCGAACTCAGAAAAGCCTTCCCGGCGTTGAGAGCTACTCGGGCGATGAAGGCCTGCGCGCCTTCCTAAAACGCACCGAAATCCTCGTTTGCCTCCTGCCGTTGACTACAGGCACAAAAGGCATTCTCAATTCGACGAACCTTGGCTTGCTGCCTCATGGTGCTTCCCTGATCAACGTTGCGCGCGGCGGACATATGGTGCCTGAAGATGTTCTCGCGGCGCTGGACAGCGGTCAATTGGCCGAGGCAACGCTGGACGTCTTTCCCGAAGAACCCCTGCCCGCGCAGAGCCCCTTCTGGGATCACCCCAGGGTTCTGGTGATCCCGCATTGCGCGAGCGTCACCCTACCGAAAACAGCAGCAGAAAATGTGGCGAGAGGGATCGAGGCCGTGCGTAAAGGCGAAGCCCTTCAAAACGTGGTGGATTTTGAACGGGGCTATTAAACTCCAATCAGACATCAGAACTCCTTCGCCAACCCGCTCGCCATATCCCCGAATTCCCGCAAGAAAACCGAGCCTGAAACTGTCCGCTGTACGAGAACCGAACGCCGATCGGCTTCATCGATCTTGCGACGCAGAAACTCCAGCTTCTCCAGGCGATCAAGCGCACGCGTCACGGCAGGCTTGGACATATTCAGACCTTCGGCGAGACCACGCACCGTATGCGGCGGCGGACTGGTGTAGATCTGCAGTAAAAGAGTGAACTGCCGCCAGGTCAGATCAGGCAGGTCCTTGCGCAAAGCGGTGACCATGACGCTGCGCCACAGCTTCAACATATCATTCGGTTCGACCTGCACGCTTGCCTCCCTCGCGCGAGCGCTAAACTCGTTACGCAGACGCAACAAGTTTTGTCGAGGTCACGCGCGAATGCAAGCCGTTGTTTTCAGACCGGCGCGCGATTGGCGATCACACGCGTCAGGCGGTACCACCACCGGCAACGAACTCCTTGATCATGCCAAAGGTCGCACGGACGCCCATTGCCTCACCGCCCTCGGGCCGTCCGGGACGCGCACCAAGATTCCAAGCCATGACGTCAAAATGCACCCAGGGCGTCGTCCCCTCAACGAAGTGCTCGAGAAAGAGTGCCGCGGTGATCGCACCACCATAAGGCCCGTTCGAGATATTGCTGAGATCCGCGACCTTGCTCTCGAGCTGCCGTCGGTAGGGCTTATGCAGAGGCATCCGCCAAACGGGATCGCCTTCCACTTCGCCGTGACGCAGCAGCATCGCAGCCACAGCATCATTGTTGCAGAACATGGCCGGCAGATCGGTTCCCAGCGCCACCCGTGCCGCACCGGTCAAGGTGGCGAAGTCGACCAGGAGGTCCGGTGTTTCACTGCAGGCCTCCGTCAGGGCATCGCTCAGCACCAGACGGCCCTCGGCATCCGTATTACCGACCTCAACCGTCAGACCTTTGCGGGTATCAAGGACATCGAGAGGCCGGAACGCGTTGCCGGAAACCGCATTCTCCACAGCTGGAATCAGAACACGGAGCCTTACAGGCAGCTTCGCCGCCATGATCATCGAGGCGAGACCCAGCACATGAGCCGAGCCGCCCATATCCTTTTTCATCATCTTCATCCCGCCCGAAGGCTTCAGGTCCAGTCCACCGCTGTCAAAACAGACCCCCTTCCCCACGAGTGTGATCCTGGGCCCCTTGCTGCCCCACTTCAGATCAATCAAGCGCGGCGGCTTCTCCGCAGCCCGTCCGACCGCATGGATGGAAGGGTAGTTCTTCTTGAGCAAATCGTCGCCTACGATGGCCTTGAATTTTCCCTTGTGCGCCGTCGCAAGAGCCTTCGCCGCCTCCGCCAATTCGGCGGGTCCCATATCCTCAGCCGGCGTGTTGATCAGATCACGAGTCAGGAAGATCGCTTCGGCCATCCCAAGAACGGCTTTCTGATCCGCCTGCTTAGGCAGGACCAGCGAAGAGAAATCACTGTCAAAGCTCTTGTAGCGATCGAAACGATAGGTTCCCAGAAGCCACCCCAACGCCACCGCCGAAGCGTCTTCCGCACTCAGATCACTTTCGATCCGATAGCGCCCGAAGGGAAGGCTCGCGGGCAGCGCTGCGCAGGACCAGAGCATGTCGGTCTTGTCGATCCCCACCAACACGCCAGCGACACCCTTTTTATCATCCGGCAGAAGCGTGAAGCGACCGGGAGCGCCATCAAAAGCGGAGGCCTCCAGCCAGCGCCTGACGGCAACAGGCTGGCCCTTCAGCCAGGCCTTGAGCCCATCTTGAGCGACCAGATGGATGGGTCGCGTTTCGGCAGTGGCGCGTGATGTAAGGTATTTGGTCATACGATCGCTTTTCCTGTTTTCCAAATTCGGCAGGGTCGCTAAACACTAAGATATAAAGTCTTGTTGTTTCATGGGTAGCCGACGACCGCCCCGATCTCAAGATGTAAGCGCTTCAGTGTGAGGAAATCCAATCATGTCCGAATTCACAATTGTCCTTGGTAACAAAGCCTACTCGTCCTGGTCCCTGCGCGGCTGGTTACCTCTGAAGCTCTGCGGCGTAAGCTTTGATGAGATTATCGTGCCCCTGCGGCAAAGCGACAGTAAAGAACGTCTGCTCGACGCTTCGTCCGCAGGCAAGGTTCCTGTTTTAAAGACACCTCAAGGTGCAATCTGGGACAGTCTGGCTATCGCAGAGTATCTGGCGGAACGCTTCCCTAACGCGGGACTCTGGCCCAAAGATCCCTGGGCCCGCGGTATCGCACGCTCGGTCACAGCGGAAATGCACAGCAGTTTTCCAAGCCTGCGCAACGAATGTCCAATGGATGTGCGTTCCCACTACAAGGGCCGGCCGCTTTCGGAAGACACCCACAAAGATATCAAGCGCATCACCGAAGTCTGGCGGGACTGCCGGACGACCTTCGGGACCGATGGCGATTTTCTCTTCGGCAGTTTCTGCATCGCCGATGTCTTTTACGCACCGGTAGTGTCTCGCTTCGTCACCTACGATGTTGATCTCGACCCTATCTGCAGCGCCTATCGTGACGCAGTCATGGCGCGCCCGGAAATGCAGGAATGGATCGAAGCTGGACTGGCCGAACCCTGGATCATCGATTTCGAAAACTGACGGACACACTTTACGTCGCGAAGACTCAACGCCTCAAAGGCCTCAAATTCATACAGCCCGTTGGTTTCTCGAAAATCGAACAGCTTATTTCTGTTTTTTCCAATAATCCTGGTACGTCTTAATTTGTTGTTCGAGTTCGATCGGCTGATCATTGAGATGACGCCAGAATGAAGTCAAAATAACTCCCGACATGTCATCGGGATGACTAAGGCCTTGCGTATTGAACCAGGTTGAAAGGCGTGACCCTCCGAACAGACCCCATCGATTCCTTATCACTCTTCCCAGACCGAAGTGATATTCAATCATATCTGCTTCAGTTCCACTCCGCATTTGATCAATGTCCTCTGCGCGGAGCTGCCTTTTGAGCTCATCAAAAGAATCGCTTAAATTTTTGGGAATTTAGATCTCATCGGAAGGTGCCTCACTTTCTGTAGCAAAAGCTGGCCCGGACGCTTCAAGATACCCAAGCATTACGATCAGGCTTAAAAGCGCCATCGTCAAAAGCTTCATTAATTCAACGCCCTGTTCCCCAAGTGAATGCTGTATTCGACCGAGTGTGCTAGTCGATTAGCCCGATTTCTCGGTAATAGCGCCGCGCCCCTTCATGCAGAGGCACCCCCAGACCGCTGATGGCGGTGTCGATGGTGATCAACCTGCCCTTAGGATGACCACGCAGGAGCATCTTGCGCGTGCTCTCGTGCCAGAGCGCGCGGGTGATATCGTAAATCAGATCTTCATCGGCAGCATCAGTCACCAGCCACTGCGCGCCGACAGAGAGGGTTTTGGTGGCCGGAACATTAAAGTAAGTGCCTGACGCAACCGTTTCCTCGGCGAAGAAAGGATAGGCTTGACGTAGCGTCTCGGCCTCCTTGCCGTCGATCGGCACCAGGGTCACGAGGGAGTCCGCAGCGAGGAACTTCACCGCATTGACGGGGGTTCCGGCTACGATGAAGAATCCATCCAGCTCACCATCGCGCAACATATCGGATGCGATTCCGGATTGAACCGAGACAGCTTCAAAGTCATCCGGGCTGATGCCATAGGCCTCCAGAATCAGCAGGGCGTCGACCTGTGTTCCCGATCCTTCCAGATCAATAGAGATCCGCAAGCCCTTGAGGTCCCGCACAGAGCGGATGCCGCTGTTTCGTCGCACCACCAGATGCACGGACTCGGGAAAGAGATTTGCGATTGCCCGCAGACCGGGGACGCCCCCCTGGTCTTTGAAAATACCCTCGCCCCGGTATGCCCAAAAGGAAATGTCAGCCTGACTGAAGCCGGAATCAAGAAGACCGTTCGCCAGTTGATTCACGTTGGCAACCGAGCCTTCAGTCGACTGCGCAACCGCGATCAAACCGGGGACACCACAGCTGCCGCCACGGTTACAGGCCCGGCTGCCCGGCGGGTTACTGATGGCATTCGCCAAGATGCCACCGACCGGGAAGTATGTGCCGCCGGTAGATCCAGTGCCAATGCGAAAGAAACTGATGTCCTCGGCCCAGCTTGAAGGTAAGGACGACAAGCCAACTGTCACCACAACAGCGGCGACTGAAAGTCTGACGAAAATACGCCAGCTGCAATTCAAAAAAATAGACGTGCGGCTCACTGAAACCGCCCCTTTCAAAATATGGCACGACGTGATGTGGCGTGCTTACCATCCGATATACCGTTGCAATTTTGACAATACTAGGGCAACGGCAAGACAAAGGTTAAAATCGCAGTCAAATCAGCAAATAAGTTGAGAAAATCAGTATTCAGTCACACGACGAGCAAACTCATTATCCGAACCTCAGAAGAAAGCGCACAATTTTCCGCGTCCGTTCACCGAACAGAGCTTCGGTATAGTAACTGCCGGCGGCCCGTTTACCGACTTCGCTCAAGGTCGGATAAGGTGCGATGGCATTGGCCATGGCACCGATCTTCAAACCCTGACTCAGCGCAAGCACCCAAGGTTGGAGGAGCTCACCCGCACGCGGGCCACCGATTGACGCCCCCAGGATTTTGCCGCGTTTTCCCACCACGACTTTGATCAGGCCTTCTGTCTCTCGTTCCGCTTGCGCCCTGTCATTTTCTTCAAATGACCAGCGCAGAACCTTCACTTCGTCGCCAAAACGTTCCTTCGCCTGCGTCTCGGTCAATCCTACGTGGGCAATCTCTGGATCGGTAAAGGTCACCCAGGGCACAAAATCGTGAGACGCCTTCGCCGGGAGTCGAAACAGCGCGTTCCGGATCACAATGCCCGCGTGATAACCGGCGACATGTGTGAACTGAAGGCCGCCGGCAACGTCGCCAATGGCAAAAATCCGCTTGTTGCTGGTCCGAAGACGCGCATCAACTTCAATGCCACGGGGCGAATAGGTGACCCCGGCCGTCTCCAGCGCCAGACCATCGACATTTGCACGTCGCCCGGCAGCCACCAGCAGATGTGAGCCCGTAATCGTCTCTTTTTGTCCACCTGTTTCGATCTCGACGGAGATCTCTTTTCCCTCAGCCGCAACAGACAGAATCTTGATACCTTCGCGAATCACCACCCCATCTTCAGCCAGGCGCCGGCGAGCGAGCTCAGTAACCTCAGGATCGTCCTTACCCAAAACCCGGAACATCTCCAACAGGGTCACTTCAGCCCCGAGTCGCCTATGCGCCTGCGCAAGCTCCGACCCGATGGGCCCGCCTCCGATCACAATCAGATGTTCCGGCCTCTCGTCCAGTTCAAAGACGGTTTCATTTGTCAGATAGGGAACATCATCAATACCTCGGATAGGCGGGACAGCAGCAGAGGAGCCTGTGGCTATCACAAAACGCTTGGCACGAACGACTGTATCGCCAGCTTTCACCTCACGCGGCCCGGTAAAAACAGCAGCATCCTGCAAAACCTTTACGCCGAGACTTTCAAAGCGCTCGACCGAATCATGTGGCTCTATCGCTGCGATCACGCTCCTGACATGATCGCGGACAGCAGAAAAATCGACAGTGGGCTCCACGCACTTGATCCCAAAACGGCTGCTCCGCCGCATAACATCCGCTGTGTGCCCGGCAGCAATAATCGATTTGGAAGGAACGCAACCATAGTTCAGGCAATCGCCACCCATCTTGGCTTTTTCGATCAGGACAACGTCCGCACCCATTTGGACCGCACCGGCGGCCACTGAAAGCCCACCCGACCCAGCGCCGATGATGCAAAGATCGGTGTTAAGCGTCTGCCCCATAGTTACTTTCCTTTTGATCTGCCTTTAAAGTTCACCGCCTGAATCACGACAAACCGCCCTTCCCGAACCACCAGTATCTTGCCCGCGATACAAACGACGCTGTGCGCTTCCTTCGCACCACACACAGTGTGTCACGGGGCAGAGTGTCACAGAGCTAGCTTAGTGAGGATCCTGGTTCTCAAGGGCACGCGCGAGTATCTGCTGTTGCCGATGGACAGAATTATTGATCTGGTATTGCCCGTCATCGTCCTTGCCACCAACCGTATTGTCCGGATTTACGTCACGTCCAAACGCCAGCTCCCGTGCCAGATCCTCTTGATCGGGCAGGAGGACATCCTCTGCGGAATTAACGCGCCCCGACCTTGTCGTGTTGGCGATGTCCGCATCCAGAACAGCCTTACGCAGATTCAACGCAGCAGCGGCGCTTCGAGCATTCGGCCGCTTGCCGATAGCAACCGAACGCGCCTCCTCAACAGCAGATGTCATAGCTTCAAGCGCCGCCAAGCGTGATGCATGCGCCTCCCCCAGCGCACGTTCCACACGATAGGTCATCGGCAAAAGAACACACAGCGCAAGCAGCCAAAGAGGCAACAAAGCGACCAGGAGTTCGCTCGTTTGATCGCCTGCAAGCATCAGAGCGCCTGCGGTCCCGGAACTGGCAAGCCAGAAGTCCACCACAATCGTCGAGGCAATCAAAAGGCCACCCGCAACCAAAAGACTCCGCCAGCAGATAAACCCGGCAATCTGAGCCAGCAAAACCACAGAGAACGCAAAGACACCATAGGTGATAGGCCCCTCAACCTGCAGGCTCATGGTAGCGAGGAGCACAGCCTGCGCCACAAACCCAACAGATAGAACGTAGCGCGCCACAACCCGCACAGGGTCGCAGACCCACACCAACGAAGGCAGAAGGGCCAGGAGAGTGGAAACCGCGATAACCACTGCGAAGTCGCCCTCAGACAGGTTCGAAAGCAAGGCAATTACGCCTATGGCCAACCAGAGCTCAGCCACAATCACCCGTGCAGTGAGGCTTCGGATTCTACCGAGATCGGGCGCAACGATTGCTCTGCGCCGGCCTGTGACATGGTCCGGTTGCGCCCCTTTAGGCGCCCGGACTGCGTCGAGATTAAAAGTCTTTGGATTTGATCTCACCTGCGGCACCCGGCTTTCACCTGATCACCGACAGGATACACCGCACCTGCAAATCGGCTTCTCACGTCCACACACCCCGTATGAAAGTCGCACCGCCTATTACTCCATCCCAATTGAACAATGAAATCGGCACGTTAGCGCTCAATTTCCCGGGACGACGAAATGGCGGTGTTCTTATTTGCTTTTACTTCCTGCATCTATATCACAGGCGCAGGTCAGGAGTCCGCACCCGCAATGCAATTCAGGCGATGAATCACTTCACTTCTTGTCGAGCAGAGCCTGAAATGCCCTCTAGCACCCTTGTTGCTCCAGGATTTCCGCCGCACAGAGTTTTTGCAGAAGCTGATCGAGCGTTTCTTCATCAAGCTTCGGAAACGCGGTCATCAGTGCCGGTTTTTCGAACCGCCCCTGCTCAAGCATCCAGCTGACGAGCGGCCCCTCCCGGTCGGATTGAGATGCCTTTAAACCCTCGCCCTGCAGAATCCATTCTTTCCCTCGTCGTACCACGCGCAAGTCATGACGAAGCACCTGAAACATGGTTGGTTTTTCGAAGAGCGGTAAGTGAAAATGAGGGCGCTGAACCGTAAAGCCATTCCGGACTTGCCGCGCAAGTTGCAGACCTTCCGAGCTTCCTGCAATTTTCCCGAACCTCTCCGAAAGGCGGCTCAGGTGCTGTATGAACTGCTCTTCATCCTCAGACGTCATACAGGGCGGCAGGTCTGCCCGGAACAACGGGTCCCTTACCGCAAGTTCCCACAGTTTTGTCAGCCACTCCAGGCCGATAGGCTCACTGCAACTGAAGGTGACGTGAAGTGAAGCATCGCTGCTCGCGAGAGCATCGTGGAATTGCCCGCGGGGCAGATAGAGAAGATCGCCAGGGCGCATGACGATTTCCTGCGCGACACGGCCCTTCATTCGATCATATTCCGCCTGCGGCATATTCAGAAAGGCCGGGTGTTCAATCGGATTCTCAGCGCGACCTTCATAGATCTGCCAACGTTTTTCCCCAAGAATTTGGAGCGCATACACTTCGTGTCGGTCAAAATGCGAATCGAAGGCCTGGTGTTGTTTCCAGGAACAGTAGAGATTGGCGTTACCACGCCCCCCATGGGCCGCTTCAATCGTCTCCATCACCGAACATACACCCGGATGAAGAGTCTCGATTTCATTCAAAAGCAGGGAGGCACCCCGCTTCAGGAATCCAAGCAGTTTTTCGGCATCCGGCTGCAGTACCTGCATCTGGTTCCGGTCCACGCCGTTGCGGCAGTACGCGGCAGGCGGAATACGCTGCCTATCGAGCGAGAGTTGCAATGATCGGGCCGTCCAGACGGACATGTCGAGGATGGCATTCAGATCATCCCAACTCATGACAGAGCCGAATTTTCCAGGTTGCCCGGGAATGTGGACTGGCCGTTTATGGCAATAATCCTGGAAAAATTTCTCAGGCGGCATCGGATCGATCAGTTGCCGAAAGGACGTAATTTGCTCGGACATTTACCTACACTGGAATGATGTAATCTCTGATAGAGACAGGGAGCGATCCCGTTCCCGACCGATAGAACCGCTCTTGACTGTCTTGGCTCCATAATATGGCTGTGCAGGGCTGCAGCACCAACTCAAATCTCAGGCACTGCCGACAATGAGCAGATGCTCCACTTCATGCAGGCAGCGGAGAAGAAAACAATGTCAGAGAGTAAGTATGGACACGAACGTCAGTAAAGAAATGCCAGTTGGACATAACGATTGCCCTTGGTGACCGGACGGGCCTCGTGGAGCAGCGAACAGCAGAACACCAGTGCCTCTCCTGTCGCCGGCCGATAGCCGCCTGAACAGTACTCCGGAAACACCAGATGCCCTCCTTCATGCTCCTCTGCATTGAGGTTGATCGAAACCGCGAAACGACGATGGGCATTGACGCTGCTGGTGTTGTCACGATGTGCACGGAAGAACCCTTTGTCGCTGGCATCGTAACGGGCAAGCTTGAAAGCTTCGTGCGACTTGACCTCGAAATGAAAGGCTTTGGCGATCTCGGGTACAATGCGGCGCAGGTACAAGACCCTGATTTGCTCTGCAAGAGCCGTATCGCTGGTGATCACAAAATCGCGGCGCTTCTTGACCTTCTCGTCAAACACCAACGGTGCGCCATCACGCCGTTGTTCGTTGAATCCCGAAGGCGCGTGGTCGGAGCTCTCGAATACATCGATCAGATGCCTGCAGCAACCTGGCTCGAATACACCGGGAATCCGTAAAACCGGAGCATGCGTTTTGGCTTCAAAAAACGCCATGCGTTCAGGAAGGAGAGACTTTGCAGTCGCAAGGATTCCTTCTGAATCAAGAGGCGTCGTACGAGGATCGATTACCGCCAGAACCCGCTGATTCTCGTTCAGCAGAAGAGTAGCGCCTGCTTCACCAAAATTGAACGCCGACGCAATGGCGCCAGCAGTATCCTTCAGACGCTCGACATCCAGATTGAAGCTCGAGTCACCGCAAAGCGAAGCTTCGCACAACTGATCCGAGGTCTGGCCCACGATCAGCAGCTTCACCCTCAAATCTGCCAGCGCATTTTTCGTATTATCGGACATCGGCAGGATCGAAGGGGGCTTCGTCATGCCATTTCCGGTTATCGCATGGTTTGCCGCGCAAAGATGCACAAGCAAAGGCCGGCCCGCGAATTGAGCCAACACCCGTGACCGCCCATCAGCGGTCTCGAGTCGGACGTATGGAAAAATGTCGCCTACACCCAAGTGCCGCGATACAAGGCTCGCGGTCATCGTCTTTTTATCAGCACTCTACGTTCCCCCCCGGAAACTAAGATTGCTAATTATGGGCATCGGGCCACGGCATGGCAACTTGCTATCCGGTAGATACAAGTTGCATCAAGACTTGTTTAGTCTTTTCAACAAGCTAAATTTTTTTTCGGCATCACTAAATCGACTTTGAGCGCCTGGCGTTATTGTCAAATCCAGGCCTCAGTGCTTCACAACAGAGTAAGATTGCCTCAAAAGGCTGTGTTACAGGCCCCAGTACTGAACATCAGACCGTAGTGTGCTGTCGTCGAGCACCGACTTGACGTCGATTAGAATTCCGCCCGGCTTGAGCCGGTCCGTCAGAGCATCCATCCCATTTTCCAGAAACTGCTCGTGCGAGACGGCCAGGATCAGGCCATCAAGATCGTTGAGCTGATCTTCCGGCGAGAGAATCAGGTCGAATTCCTCTTTCGCCAGCGCTGCAGTGACGTAAGGATCAAAAATCAGGGGCTCCAGGCTGAACTCCCGCAGTTCTGTCACGATATCAGGCACTTTGCTGTTTCGGATATCGGGCACATTCTCCTTGAAGGTCAACCCAAGGATACCGATGCGTGCGTTCGCCGACATCCGATCGCTCGCCAACAACATCTTGATGAGTTTACGTGCCAAAAAGGCGCCCATCCCATCATTGATGCGGCGCCCGGCCAAAATGACTTCGGGATGATATCCGACAGCCTCGGCCCGTGCCGTGAGGTAATAGGGGTCGACACCGATACAGTGTCCGCCAACCAGTCCCGGCGTGAAATTGAGAAAATTCCACTTTGTAGCCGCAGCAGCCAGCACATCCCGGGTCGAAATCTCCAGACGCTCGAAGATAATGGAAAGCTCGTTCATCAGGGCAATGTTCAGATCGCGCTGGGTATTTTCGATGACCTTGGCCGACTCGGCGACCTTGATCGACGGTGCTCGGTGCACCCCGGCGGCAGCAAAACTGCCATAAGCGGCTGAAACGCGCTCCAGGGTATCGGCGTCTTCACCCGACACCACCTTCACGATGGCCTCAAGTCCGTGCTCCGTGTCGCCTGGATTGATCCGCTCCGGCGAATAACCGAGCTTGAAATCAATTCCCTGCCGCAAACCGGATGCTTCGGCGAGTATAGGACCGCAGATATCTTCGGTAACTCCGGGATAGACCGTCGATTCCAAAACTACGACGCCACCCTTCTTGAGATACGGTGCAATCATCCGACAAGCGCCTTTAACGGCGCCAAGATCAGGGCGGCGGTCTCCATCAACCGGTGTTGGGACTGTGATGGCGAAGAAGGTCGCTCCCTCAAGGTCGGACGCCGTATCGGTGAACTGGATTGAAGCGGCCGCAAGGTTCTCTGGCGTTACTTCGCCTGTCCAATCCTCGTTCTCGCGCAGGGCAGCGATCCGGCGGCTATCAATATCGATGCCGATGACCGTCTCGAAGTGTTTGGCGAACGCAACGGCCAGCGGCAGACCGACATAACCTAATCCAATAACGGCAATCTTTTCTGAAGTCAGCATAGTGGTATCAATTCCCGGATACGTTCGTGATGGCCCACCCGAAGAAGCAGGTCATGGACGCACTGTTTTAGTATTTGAGCTTCTAATCCCCCGTTAACGCCATAAACGTCAAGGGACAAACAAATTACAAGCACGAGATGTTTGAGAGATGAATTCCGATAAAGTGTAGCAGGTTTTATAGATGTAAATTCGAGCCAGACACGGAATTGGTCAAGAAATTAAACGATTAAGAGACCTGAGCAGCTTCGTTATCTCCTGAAAAACGCTCTATCTCCTCCAGCTTGGTCAGAACAGCGTTGGCCAAATTAACGATATCAAGCCTTGCGTCGCTCTTTGGCGCAAAATCGCCGATCCACTTACGCTCGCCAAAAGCGTCTACAAAGGCGGTCCTTTGCCGCACTTCCGGTCCAACAACATCACCAAGATGCCTTAATACGTCACCGATACGCCGCCCGGCACCGGTTCGGTGGTCGATTTTGGAAGGCACCAACAGAAAGCTCAGGTCATTGCCGTCGCGGATTGACCGCGAGGTCTCAATCAAATTCAGAACATTTGTCGTCGCAATCAGGTCAGGACCGGAGGCCGTCAAGGGAATGACCGCCAGGCGCGAGAGCCCGAGAGCCGTCTCGGTCACAGCGCGGGAATGCGCGGGGCAGTCTATCAACACGAAATCACTCTCGATGGAGAGGACTTGCGTTACCCAGCGTTGGGCGCCGCGCTCGTCTTCGAGAGGCAGTGAATAGATCTTTGCGGGATAACGCCCCCTGGACATCCAGTGCGTTGAAGTTCCTTGTGGATCTGCATCCACCAGGGCCACTTGCCGAGTGTCGCCGCCCAACTCACAAGCCAGATTGACGGCAATGTTGGACTTACCCACACCACCTTTGAGGTTTGCGACAGTGATAATGCGCGCAGTCATGAGGCCGCCCCGCTCAACCGCCATCCGGGCATCGAGCTTACCGCAGGCCAGGCTCTGGCCGCTATCTTTCTCGGTCGGATCATCATCTTCCTTGCATCCGAAGGCCCGTTTCACTTCCAAGGTGATGGCAAAGCACTCCAGACCTCATTGAAGCCTGGAGCCAAGATTTGCACGCTATCCCATTATCAACAAATGCTTTTATATTCTCTTACCTGATCTGATGCTTACCCTCACGTTAACAAAAATCATACATAATTGTATCGTTTTGATTGGCAGGCGCGTTGACGGCGTTCGCGTACATCCCCACACTCTGCAAACTGTTAATCTGGTGTTAACCAAAGCGTTGTCAGGCCTGAATTTTGAAAGGGAACGGCAACGCGGTCCGGGAAGGGTCAATCGGCATGACTGAGCAGCAACCAAACCTGTCACCTGCAGAAACGTCCAAAGGAAATGGAACCGACAGCCATCCTACGGACATCACTATCGAGACAGGGGCCTCATCTGCTGTTGCACTTGGTCAGGCAGCTGCGCCTGAACCTCTTGTTGTTGTACAGCCGGCGACCGGACAGACCCAGGAGATAAGCCTCGAAGCCGGCCAACCGGTGCTGCTGACCATGGCTGCCGACGAGACCTTCATCGCAGTTGACGGCGCCAACTTCGTTCTGAGCTTCGACGGCGACGGCGACGGCACCATCGATAGCCGCGTTGTCTTCCTGAATCTGGTCGATCAGGCCGGCTCGGAAAACCCACCGCAGTTCGTTATCGGCGGTCAGGTTGTCAGCAGTGGCTTGCTTGTCGCACAGACGATTGCTTTGGGCGGCGGCGATGGCGAACCGATTCCCTTCGAGACTGCAGCAGGCGAAGTTGCTGTTGGCGGCGGAAGCAACGTTTATGACGACAATCTCGGGGATGCCATTGACCTGCTTGCCGCCCAGGGCGTCATCCCACCGACCGCACTCTTGTTCGGCCTGCCCGACCCGGAACCCGGTGAAGCCCTGGACCTGACATCGGACGTACTTGATGACGTTCCTCCCCCCCCACCTGGCGGAGAACTCTTCTCTCCCGTCGATTTCGATGTCTCCGTAACAGCGCTACGCAATTTCGGTACGCCCGCGACGATTGCACCCGCTTTCAGTCAAGGCGTTCTGGTTATTGAAGGCGAAGAAGAGGCCCCCGGCTTCTTTTACGACTTCCAGATCGGATTTGCGGAAACACCGGACGACAACATTCGGGGTACGGACGAGGAAGACGGCACAACAGAGGCTTTCACGATCACCAGCCTGCCAGCCGATGGATATCTCATCATCGACCTTAACTCTGACGGCATAGATGACTACATCCTGCAGCCGGAAGATCTCGGCACCGACCGCGCAAATCTAACGACAGCCGACTCTGTTCGCTACTTCCTTCCCTTTGGCAGTGAGCGCCCGGAAATCCTCGAGGGCGATCTGAACGGCGATGGACCTGTCTTGCCCGAGCTTGTCAGTTTCAACTACTTCACCACGGACTCCGATGGCCTGACCAGCGATGGCGCAATCGTCACCATCGACTTCGCAGACGGCCCTCCGGGTGTCCTTACGGTCCAGCCCGATGTCGAGGATGTCAGGCCAAATCGTGCGGGTGATGCAAACGCGCCGGAAACCTCGGTGACCATCGACGTTCTGGCAAATGACAGCCATTCAGAAGGCTTGCCCTTGACGCTTACCGAGGTCGATGTCGACCCGGCCCTTGGCACTGCAGTGATCGTGGACAATCAGATTGTGTTCACACCGGTGGTCGGCGTTACTGAAACAACAGTTCAGTTCACCTATACCGCGACCACTCCCGATGGCTTGAGTGCACAGACCACCGTCGATGTGACCATCGGTCAGGATGTCAGCGTACAGCGCATCGTTGAGGTTCCGGACTCAAATCCAGAGCGGACCGAGCTTCTGAGCTCAATTGATACAGAGCTGGTCGATGTTGATGGCGCCGATGGCACCTCGAACGATCCGTTTGACGTCAATGTTGAACTCTACCCGAACAGCGACGTTACCTTCACGGTCACTGCAGACCCTGAGGCTCCGGACGTGCTCGATCTCTATCTTCTCCAGGATCTTACTGGTTCCTTCCGGGACGATCTGCCCATAGTGCGAGGCGATCAGAACGCGAGCAACGACGCCGGCGACCTCGGAATCCTCGACGATCTTGTGAACGGTGTTGAAACAATCTCGTCCGACGTGCAATTCGGTCTGGGTAGCTTCCGTGATTTCGGAGAAGATGGCGGGTCAGCCCCCGGGGGGCAGTACGGCTTCGCCCACCACCTTGACCTTGAAGCTGGCCAGGGCGGACAGCGTCTTGATGGCGCACCGGCAGCAGTGCCTCCAGCCAACCCGAACCTGCCGGCTGACGAGGGCGCTGCATACGACGAGCTCTTTGCGGGCGATCCCGATGCTGCAATCACCGGACTGGGTGGCGACCTGCCCGAGCGTCAGATGTTTGCTCTGAACCAGGTCGCAATCGATGCAGCCAAAGCCGAGGACGGCAATGGCGGAACATCATCAGATTTCGGTTTCCGTGACGGATCGTCCAAGGTTGTGGTCATCATCACAGATGCGACCTCAAAGGATTGGGACAATCCGGCCTTCAGGCAGGAACTGAAAGCCAATCTTCAGGCTTCCGGTGTCATCCCCATTTTCCTGGTCGCAGCCGGTGAAGAAGGCGAACAGTTCATTAATGACTTCTACGACGACGTCATTGCCGAACTCGGCGTAGGCGCCCGCGTTCCTCTCGAGCTCGACAGCAGTAATCTTGTGAGTGCAATCGAAGAGGGCCTCCAGAGCATTACCGAAGATCTGACCCTGAACGTCGAAGGCGACGACAACGAGTATGTTTCGATCGGTGATCCGGTTGTCGATCCGGACACAGGCGAGCACACCTGGGAAGTCACTCTCTCTGCGCCGCTGGACAAGGGCCATAACAACGATCCCGACATAAAGCTCACCGTCACCAACGATGCTACAGGTGATCAGGTCGGTGGCGAAATCAATGTCGATGTCACAACAGATGCAGCCGCCAACGGTGGCGATGATTTCGACATCGTTGAAGGGCATAACGGACAAAACGCTCTTACCGGCGGTGACGGAGACGACCTGATCATCGGATTGGGCGGTGATGACATCTTGATTGGCGGTGCCGGTGCGGACGACTTTGCCTTTGGCGCCCGCAACGTTGATGGCGAGCTCGATTTTGATGGCAACGACATCATCCAGGATTTCACCGTCGGCGAGGATCAGGTCAACCTTGAGGCTATGCTGGATGCACTGGGTGCAGACGCATCGGATGTCACGGTTACCGTCAATGGTGGCAACACTGAAATTACCGTCGACGGTGCCACAGACTTCATGGTGACCTTGACCGGTATCACTGACACGCTGACTGTCGGCAGTGATCCGACCGACGACATCGTGGTCTGACCAGACGCACAGCAGCACAAACTAACGGCCGGTTCCTAAATTCAGGGGCCGGCCGTTTTGCTATCAGATCAACGTTGCTGCTTCTTGAAAGTCAATCATGCGGGCAGGCTACAGCCTGCTGAAGTGCGTTACATCACCGGGACGCTGTCACGCTCTATGCGGCTTTCGCAAAGCATCCGTGCCAATACACATCCTTGGAAGAGCCGTGCCAAGCCACCGCGGGACACCTGAACGACCACACTCCCGACTGGCACCGTTCCAGAAGTTCTAGAAACTCGCGCGAAGGCCGACGGTAATAGTATTTTCCTTGAACTCGTCACTTGAGCTTTCGTCAGACTCACGAAGACGGAAGGTATAGTTGACGTTCGCAGATATGTTCGTGAAGACGTTGTAGTTCAAACCGGTCCGGAAGGTATACTCGTTCTCGATGCTCTCGCCGAGATCATTGTATTCGTATTCGGCGGAGGTCGTGAAGCGTGTGCGGTCGTTAAGAGCACGTCCCCAATCAGCCACGATGCCATACTCGGACTCGTCGTCATCACTGTCGTTATCTTCGAACTCCGCCCGGAAATTGATACCGAAATTATCACGATTCCGGGAACCATTGAGTCCGAGACGGAAGGTCGAAACCCGCGACGTCTCGTCGTTCACATCGAAGGGGATGTCGTTGACGGAGGTGAAGACCTGCCCCGTCTCACTGTTCTCAAATTGTCCGGTTTCTGGATTTAGTGCGACATTTTCGAAGTTTCGACCCAGCTGTTCCTGTGAGGTTCGAAGCACCTCGGCATAGCTGGCGCTGAGAGTCGTCCGGGGCGTAATGGCATGCCTCAGATTTCCATCGAAACTGACCTCGTCGTCGCGCTGACCATAGCCGACTTCAACCTGGGTCCGCGAACTTGGTTGCCAGCGCGCAGCGGTCCGCCAGGTCGGATCATCAACCTCATTATCGTTATCGCCATCGTCAAACTGCTGATACCCAACGGACCCAATCAGAAAGAATGTCCGCGAGACGGCATAGGTCGTCGAGAAGTTCACGTCCCGGCGCGAAACATCGTCGTCGTCCGATGCGGTCGCTTCCGACGCCGACGCCGACAATCCCCAGGAGAACTGGGTAAAATCGGGACCACTGTTCAGACTGACGCGTCCCTCGTGCGTCGAGGTATCGGATGCATCGTCCGAATCGATGAAGACCTGCGAGAAGGTGTAGCGGGTCTCCATGCGCGCAAAATCATCAAGCCGATTGGTCACGTAAGGGCTCAGGCGATAATTCTGAATGGTCTCGCGATTGGAGTCGTTATCACCAGATCCCGAAGAAGATCCCTCGTTGGTGAGGACTTCCTGGCTCACCGATGCATTGCCGTCGATGAAAAAGAGATCGTTGAAGACTTCGACCGTGCCGGAACTGTTCAGATCTACATCAGCGTCAAAGCCTTCGTCATCGCCAGCACTCTGATTGCTCAGTCCCACACTGCCTGCGAAAGCCCAGTTGATTCTTGCGGCGTTGGCAAAGAAGCTAATTCCAGGGCTGACGGTGCTGATAAACGCCGATTCTTCTTCCCCATCCGGGTCCTGGTCAACGTTATCGCTGAAGGTTTCCTGGAAGGAAATTGTCGGCGTTACACGCCAATCGCCGGAAAAGAACCCTTCAGGGATAATGATCACATCGCCTGGCGCCATCGCGATATTTGCGGTCGAGTCGCCATCATCGATCAGATCGTCGAGGCGCAGAGGAATCTGTCGGCGCTGGTCCCCTTCGCGTCGGAGCAGAACAGCCGAATTACCATCAGCATTACTGGAGAGACCACCGACGGCGATCATGACATCCAGCGCAGACATGCGGTCGCGAAAGGCAATGGCTTGTGGCTGCTGCGCACTACCGACCACACGAATCTGCTGTTTCAGATCCCCAAAGAAACTCCGCACGATCACGGTTACAACCGGATCCTGGACATACACACTGAGCTTCTCTTCCAACTCACGAGACAAGCTTGTGGGCGTATGACCCACAATCATCAGATCTTCGATCAATGGCGTAGAGACACGGCCATCAGGCCGAACCGTATAAACACCGGAAAGATCGGGATTGCGCAGAACCAGAAGCTCAACCACGTCCCCCGGTCCAATCAGGTAATCGGGAGATGCGACTTCGCCGTCAAACAGCGCGCCGTCAGGTTTCTGCGCCGCTTGTTGCGAGAGGTTTTTCTGAGCATCCACGCCGCGTTCTGTCGCGGACGCAAGACCACCGAAAGACAAGCTCAATGCCGTAGCACTGACCCCACCTAACAAAACCCCCCGAGCGACAGACCGCAAACAACGGTCAGATGATATCGCTTTGCTCATATGCTCCGCGTTTGATGCTGCGCTTCCAAGAACAAACAGACCCCCGAGATGCGACAAGGCACCCGACTCTGTGCGTAAACAACTGACTGTATATATCAACCTCGTTACGCAGTCGAGGCCTTGAGAACCGATTAACTGTCCCGATTCGGCAGAAAACCACTATAATAATCGGCAGCTTAGGTGAAAAGATTCGACCACACCACCGAATTACCGCGATCCAGGCCTAACACTGCGAACTTTAAGAAATTCTTTACGGAACCCGGACAGTGAGTTCTGTAACGACTCGTGGGTCGGACAAAATCTCCACTTAGGTTAACTTTTTTATTTTTTATCAACGCCTTAATGAGGTGGACAAGAAGCGCCGACCGGCTCCTTCCAGCACAAGACACGTCAAGGCGCCCGACGCGAAAGCCCCTGTGTCTATCCCGATTCGATTGCTGCGAACGTCCGGGCGCGCAGTGGGCGTATGTCCATGCACGACCATAACGCCATGATCTTCACGGGAATTCAGGAATTCGCTGCGAATCCAGAGAAGATCGTCCGGATCCTGCTGATCAATCGGGCACCCTGGGCGAATCCCGGCATGGACGAAAAGATAGTCGCCGGCACGATATTGTAATTCGAGGCTTTCCAGGAAGGCTTTGTGCTCGGCGGGCACCGAAGCGCTCAGTTGCCTCGATAACTCTTCATAATAAGCTCTATCGTCAAGATTTCTGGGCGCTGCCACCCCATAGCTGATGACCGTCGCTTCTCCACCAAAACCAAACCATTGCGGTCCAATGCCCGGATGCTCAAGAAATTTCAGCATGGCTTCTTCATGGTTGCCTTTGAGATATATCGACGCCATGCCCGCGAGGGGTTGTTCCAGCAAGAGCTCAATGACGCCCCGGCTTTCCGTTCCCCGATCAATATAGTCGCCCAGATACACAACCGTCGAAGTTACACTTTGACTTCCGCCACGTTGATCGTCTGCGATCTGGTTGTGGAGTTCGTTCAGCAGGTCCGCCCGGCCGTGGATGTCGCCGATTGCGTAAACGCGGTGACCGTCAGGAATTCGAAAGCCGCCCTGGGAGGACGACTTGGAACCAGAGAAGAGTTGCTTGAGGGACGATAGAGAGCCGCGCATAAGCATTTCCTAGCGCGCCTCTTCCGGCGCGACAAGCCTTTAAGCGGTGTCGGCAACATGCGGAAGAAGCAGCCAAAATTCCACCAAAGCCAAGATGCAGGGACTGTGACCGGACTGTAGAGGATAAAATGCGAGAGCAAACCAACTGTGGGATTTGAATAGACAACAGGGTTGTTATGGAGTGCGAACAGGCATTCTAAACAATTGAATCCTGTGTATTTTCCTTCTGCTTGAGATGATCGGTGTGCGTGCAATTCACAGCTCGCTCGTCCCTGCTCGACGTCTGCGCTTCAAGGCGGTTCCCGAGGACCTCGTGAAGACTGCGCAGTGGTCGATTGAGATAGGGACTAAGAGATTGATTAAATTTATTCTTTAGCATCTTATCCACAGTCTTATCCACAAGATGTAGTATGTTCGTGCAATTAACCTACCTTATCTGGGGTTAACAAAGCGTTAAGCGAAACAATTTGGTAACTATAATCTCGCTCGTCATACGCTAAGACTATGACAACAAAAGATAGTTTCTCAGCCGTATTGGCTGATGTGCCCTGGGGAAAGATTTCCACAATCCGGAGACGACATGGGCACAACTCAAACGACTCCTCAAGGAAGAGCGGGGACAACCCGCCAATCACGGGTCATGGAGATAACTTGATCCTGGGGAAAAACCTCCCAAGTAAGGATAGGGCGCCGTGCCAAAAAGCAGGCGTCCGAACATCGGACGCTGCACAGCAGGTCCAAGGACGCAACACAGCCCTTGCTCATGGGAGAGGAGGAAGCTGGTAGATGACACGGATGTCTCTATTTAACAGCCCGTTAATGCTTGGTTTCGAACAGTTCGAACAGGCAATAGACCGGATTTCAAAGACCTCATCGGACGGATATCCGCCGTACAATGTCGAAAAACTCGGCGACAACCAGCTGCGCATTACCCTGGCAGTAGCAGGTTTCACGCCGGATGACATGCAGGTTCAGATCGAAAACAATCAACTCGTTATCCATGGCAAGCAGAACGATGAACAGGGTCGCGTGTACCTTCATCGCGGCATCGCGGCCCGTCAATTTCACCGCAGCTTTGTTCTCGCAGATGGAGTCGAGGTGAGTGGCGCATCTCTCGATAATGGCCTGTTACATATCGATTTGGAATGGCCACTTGTCGAGCCAGCAGTGAAAACGATCGCGATTCGCAACGGCGGAGACCAAAAAACGGTGAAGATGCCGACGCTGGAAAACCTCGATTCGGAGAGTTGAGCTCCCTTCTTAGGGAAATCTCAGTCAAATCCCGCTAAATATGAAGCTTGTTAACATCTGGGCTATACGCTCCATGATGGAGGTGACGAAAAATGCAGAACTCTTTGGAATTTGTGAACAGCATTTCGACCCATGATCTTCGGGTGCTCGGGATCAACGAAGTCGCGTACATCAAACCTCAGGAATCGGACGGTCAGGTGTTCTATACCATCCACGCCGCCGACGGCACCGAAGTGGCCCGCGTACCGGAGCGCGAAGTGGCGGTCGTCACGGTACGACAGAACAATATGGAACCGGCGAGCATTCACTAGAGCAGATCGCTCTTCGTGATCCAGTTGAGATTGGAATGCTCCAAATCGGTTAAGAAATCTCGATTGGCGCATTCTGTCGAGTAAGTCCGATGGTTGATGACAGTTCTAGCCATCGAACAGCGGACTTGCTTCAATCAAAGTAATCGCGATGCCTTGCTTCAAGGCTCGAAAGAGTTTCGAGAATGGAACTCAGATGACGCTGCGTGATGGTAACGGCGGCCGACAGATCCCGCGATAAAACCGCCTCCAGTATCTCTCTATGCTCCCGCAGTAACCTGCTTTGATGCCCTTTATCACGCAGCGACAAGGACCGGAGTCGGTCCAGTAGCATCTTCTCCCGCTCCAAAACATGCGCCACTCTGGAATACCCGGTCGCCTCTGCCAGCAAAGAGTGGAAGCGATCATCCATCAGTTGGAATTGAAGTTCGTTTTCCTGAGCGATTGCGTCACTTTGCGCGGCCATGTTGGCTTGCAAAGCCTGCTTGAAAGAAGCCTCCATTCCGATCTCGACAAGCCGGCGCACATTGGCAACTTCAATCGCTTCACGCAGAAACCGCGCCTCGAGGATCTTTTCCCGATTTAGCCGGGTCACAAAATTCCCGCGGCTCGGAAGGGTCGTGACCAGCCCGGCCTCGCGCAACTGCATAAAGGCCTCACGCACCGGGGTTCTGCTAGCACCAAACTTGCCGCCGATTTCGCTCTCCGAGAGAAAACAACCAGGCGGCAGGTCCATTTTCAACACTGCTGTCTTGAGCGCCTCAAAGATCTGAGTCCCGGCCGGACGCGCAAAATCAATCCGAGCAAAGTGAGGCCCCGACAGCGAATCTGCATCAGGACTTTTGGCTCCAGTTGCTCTGTCGGACTCTGACATCTCTCAGATTTACGCTTTCGATAACCCTTTCCCGGCGTTAGAGAATTTGCAGCCGGTATACTGGTATGCTACAAAATTCGTCATGGGTCGAGCTTAAAGCGACTCAATTTTTTTCGAGGGTACGATGAAGACTGTTTTGATAGGGCTGGGCATGGTTGCACGCACCCATGTTCGTGCGATTGCAGCGACAGGGCAGAATGTCACCCTGCACGGCGTTTGCTCTCGCGATGCGAGCAAGGCGAAGGCTTTTGCACAGGAAATCTCTCCGGAACTGGGAAAGGTTCCGAAGGTCTATGGTTCCGCCCAGGAAATCGCGGACGACCCCGAAATCGACTTTGTCATCGTGGCCACGCCCCCAAATGCACGAGCTGAAATCGTGCAGACCCTCGCAAAAGCCGGCAAACACATCCTATTGGAAAAACCAATCGAACGTAGCTCGACCGCCGCGGCCGAAATTGTTTCCTCCTGTGAAGCAGCTGGCGTCAAACTCGGGATCGTTTTTCAACACCGGATGCGTGCGTCGGCGGCTAAACTCGCGGAGCTCATTGGCAAGGACACGCTGGGAGAATTGGCCGTTGCGGAAATCCTCGTACCCTGGTGGCGCGAACAATCCTACTACGATGAGCCTGGTCGGGGTACCTATGCCCGCGACGGCGGCGGTGTGCTGATATCACAGGCGATCCATACCCTCGACCTTGCCCTGTCCTTCACCGGGCCCGTTCATAAAGTACAGGCCTTCGCCAGAACCAGCGCGCTGCACAAGATGGAATCCGAAGACTTTGTCTCGGCGGGCCTGGAGTTCGCGAACGGTGCATCCGGCTCTATGGTCGCCTCTACTGCGAGTTACCCCGGCCGAGCCGAATCCATCGCCCTTCACTACACGAAAGCATCCGTCAAATTGGAGTCGGGTAAACTGGACGTGGACTGGCACGACGGGCGTAAAGAATCATTCGGGGAAGAGACGGCGACCGGGGGCGGTGCCGACCCGATGGCGTTTACACACGAGTGGCATCAGAAAATCATTGAGGATTTCGCAGAGGCAATCACAAACGATGGCGCGCCTGCCGCTTCAGGTCGTGAGGCACTGGCCGTTCACAGGCTTATCGATGCGATGCTTGATTCTTCGAGACAAGAACGCGCAATTACCCTTTCGCCAGCGGAGTCGTAAATGACCAAGAGTTTAACATTTGCAGCATTCGGAATTGATCATCGACACATCTTCGGCCAGATCCAGAATATGTTGGATGTGGGCGGCGAATTCGTCGGCTGGTGGACCGAGGGTGCCCCAGAGACCCTCGAGGGATTCCTCAAACGCTTTCCCGATGCGCAAAGGTTTGAAAATCGCGCCGAGCTGCTCAATCAGGCGGATGTCGACCTTGTCTTGATCGCGTCGGTTCCAGTCGACCGGGCAACTCTCGCCATCGAAGCAATGGAACACGGCAAAGACGTGATGACCGATAAGCCCGGCTGCACGACACTGCTACAACTCGATGCGATAAAAGACGCCGTTCACCGCACCGGGCGGATCTGGTCCATCGATTTTTCCGAGAGATTTGAGGTGGCGAGCGTGACCCGCGCGGCTGAGCTCGTACAGGCAGGCGCCATCGGAAAGGTCGTACAGACAGTAGGTCTGGGTCCACATAGGCTGAACGAACCGACACGGCCGGCATGGTTCTTTGAGCGCGAGAAATACGGCGGCATTCTTTGCGATATCGCCTCGCACCAGATCGATCAGTTTTTGTATTTCACGGGTTCAGATGATGCGGAGATCACCTTGAGTTCCGCTGCCAACTACGCGAACCCGAAGCACCCGGGGCTTCAGGATTTTGGCGAACTGGCTCTGAGGAACGACAAGGGCCACGCCTATATCCGGGTCGACTGGTACACACCGGACGGCTTGCCGACCTGGGGCGATGGACGGCTGACAATTCTGGGTACTGAAGGCTACATCGAGTTGCGGAAATATGTCGACGTCGCCCGCGACGACGGAATCGATCACCTCTATCTCGTCAACGGCGACAAATGCGAAAAGATCGATTGCTCGGATGCCGGTTACCCCTACTTCGGCAAGCTAGCTGACGACATCAGAAACCGCACGGAAACGGCAATGCCCCAAGCCCACGCCTTTAAGGTGATGGAGTTGGCGATCAAGGCGCAGATGAAAGCAGAGGGCATAACGGACGGGAAAGTATGAGCAAACAGATCAGGGTCGCGATCTTCGGTGCAGGTATTGGCCGGGAACACCTGGAAGCTTATCTGCAGCTTACTGACCGTTTTAAAGTGTCGGTTATCTGCGACCTCGATCGAGATCGTGCAGCCTCGATTACCCAAGGCAAAGACATCAGAATCGAAACGGATGCTGCTGCTATCCTTGCGGACCCCGACATCGATCTGATCGACATTTGCCTTCCCCCTCACCTGCACTTCGAGATGACCCTGCGCGCGTTAGAAGCCGGCAAACACGTTATCTGCGAGAAGCCTCTGGTCAGTTCACTGAAGGAAGCAGACGCTCTTATTGAGGCGGCCGCCCGATCCAAAGGGACTCTGACCCCGGTCTTTCAGTACCGCTACGGCCCTGCCATGGCGCAGTTACATGCCTTGATCGATGCCGGATTAGCGGGACGGGCCTATGCCGCCAGCTTGGAGACCCACTGGAACCGGGATACCGAGTACTACGCGATCCCGTGGCGCGGCACCTGGTCCGGAGAACAGGGCGGCGCAGTTTTAGGGCACGCCATTCATAACCACGATCTCCTGATGCACATTCTCGGGCCGGTCGCGCGCCTCTCGGCAATGACAACAACCCGGGTCAACGAGATTGAGGTCGAAGACTGCGCGGCACTCTCGTTTCAAATGGAAAGCGGCGCCGTAGCATCCAGTTCAATCACACTGGGCGCCGCCAACGACACCTCTCGCCTGCGGATTGCGTTCGAAGGCCTGACGGTCGAAAGCGGGAACGAACCCTACGCACCGGCGACAGGAGACTGGCGCTTTGAAGCCCGCGCACCGGCGAACCAAGCTCGCATAGACGAAATTCTCGCGAACATGCCTGAGGTCAATTCGGGCTTTGCCGGGTTTTTCGAAGCCTTGGCGGATGCATTGGAGGGACGTGGCGGTCGAGAGGTCACCCTTGCAGACGGGCGCCGGTCGATCGAACTCGTGACGGGTATCTATCACGCCGATCGCTCTGGCAAAGTCGTAGAGTTACCCTTGGGTGCGGATACACCGTTATACGAAAGCTGGATCCCGACAGACTCATAAACCGGCGTGAAAAGACAAAGATGACGGCATTCTGAGTGGTAACGGGATTGCAAATAGCGACTCCGCCGCAGAGCAGGGTCTGGCAATGGTGTTCCAGTTCGATGCGCTATACCCCTAGCACAATGGCAAAGCAGCAGTTCTCGTTCGGGCTGGAAAATCCGAACACACTGAAAGCGTAAATCGCTTAGAAGACTAAACAGGTCTCCGAAAACGAAGCACAGCAAAGGTTTAGAGCCTGATTCATAGCCACTAAATCAGTGTGAAACCTATATCAGACTATAAGGAATTGTAATCGGCAGGGAACACGCCGGGGTCAGAGCCCAATGCCTGCAATCAGGCTGCGTTGGCAGTCGATTCAGTCAAGAGCGCGTAGATGCCGTCAGTGCTGTCCGTGCCTCGGAGCTTCTCACAAACGCTCCGGTTCCGGAGGAGTCTCGATACTCTTGCGAGTGCCTTGAGATGATCAGCTCCGGCCGTCTCAGGTGCGAGAAGCATGCAGATGAGATCGACCGGTTGTTCGTCGATTGCGTCAAAATCAATCGGCGTTTCCAGGCGTGCAAACATCCCATAAAGACGGTCAAGACCTGCCAACTTGCCATGCGGAATGGCAATGCCATTCCCGACGCCGGTTGTTCCCAGGCGCTCCCGCTCGATCAGAACTTCAAACAGAACCCGTTCAGGTTGCCCCGTCAGCTCAGATGCGCGCTTGGCAAGCTCTTGCAGCGCTTGTTTTTTGCTGGTCACCCGCAAGTTGGCAACAACACTGCCATGGCTGATGAGATCGGCAATTTCCATGATGCTATCTTGGTTGTGAAAGACTATTCGCCGCGATTACCGCGGGGATCTATCCAGCCGATGTTACCATCAGGCCGCCGATAGATCATATTCAGACCACCGTGAGAACTGTTACGGAACATCATCGCCGGAAGATCCTCCAAATCCATACGCATGACTGCCTGACCGACCGTCAGGTTCGAGATGTCGGTGGCCATCTCGGCTACGATCAGAGGCTTGGTGTCGCCATCGACGCCTTCGTCCTCAGTCGATTCTGCATCTCCAGATAGAATATACTGCTGCGCCAGCTGAGTCTCAACATCGCGGCCATTCGAATTCCCGTGGTCACGGAGCTTGCGCTTGTGCCTCCGCAGACGTTTGGACAGCCGCTCGGCCGCAACGTCAAAGGCAGGATAAGGCTCAGCGGCTGCGCCATTAGCCTGCAAGCGGATATTTCGGCCAACGTGGGCCGAAACCGTAGCCTGATAGAGATGGGCTTCACGCGTGAGTGTCACGTCGACTTCAATGGCATCGCCAAAATACTTGTCGAGAGTTCGTGACAGACTGTCCTCGATATGGGTGCGCATTGCGTCACCAACGTCGAGCTGCTTCCCTTTTACGGATAGCTGCATGTTTCTATATTTCTCTAGGATTTCTGCGGGTTTTCGAAGTTTTTCGGCTTCTGCTCTGCCCAGGACGGCGCACATTAGTGGCGGGCCTGCATGGAGTCAATAGTTGCGCTATCACTCTTGAGACTCCCGTTTCCGTCGAACCTCAGCTCTAGAGCCTGAACGCTTCATTCCAGATTAAAACGAAACGTAATCCAGCCTCTGTTTCAATGGGTTAGAGATCGATTCGCCTCAAGGATTTCTTGGACCAGGAGACGCCTCGCTCACCAAAACCATGGGGTAATCTTAAACCCTTCGAACATACTTTGCCAGCATCCTCGCATCACTTTAACGCAGATCCGGGTCAGGACCCTGCGAATCTGCAGAATTACAGAGCTCTCTGAAAGGATTTTTAATCGCTGCGTCAATTCTTAACGGCCCGCAAAGGCTGCTAATGCTGCGCAGCCTTTTCCCGCCGGCGCTGGACGGATGAGGGAATACGCATCGACTCGCGGTATTTCGCCACAGTGCGGCGCGCAATATCGATGCCATCGGCACGCAGCATATCGACAATGGTGTCGTCGGAGAGAATCTTGGCTGAATTCTCTGCGTCAATCAGCACCTTAATCCGATAGCGCACCGCTTCCGCCGAATGAGATTCACCGTCGGAGCCTCCGATCGATGCCGTAAAGAAGTACTTCAGCTCATAAGTACCGCGAGGTGTTACGATATATTTGTTGGATGTAACCCGGCTTACGGTTGATTCGTGCATCTCAATCACCTCGGCAATATGCCTCAGTGTGAGCGGTTTCATGTGCTGCACACCCTTGCGGAAAAACGCGTCCTGCTGCCGCACGATTTCAGCAGCAACCTTCAAAATCGTCGTGGCCCGCTGGTGCAGGGATTTTACCAGCCAGTTCGCAGTCTGATACTGGTTGGAAAGGTATTCGCGTTCTTCCTTGGTTCTGACACGCTCAGAAACATTGGTGAAATAGCGGGTGTTGACCAGGACCCGGGGCAGCGTATCGCTGTTCAGCTCAACCAGCCAGGTTCCGTCAGGCTGCGCGCGCATCAGAACATCCGGGATAATCGGCTCTGCGGTATTGTTATCGAACGTTCCCGCCGGCCTTGGATTGAGTGCCTTGATCTCGGCAATCATTTCCAGGAAGTCTTCTTCGTCCACACCACAGATTTTGCGGAGCTCGCCAAACTGTCGCTTGGCCAAAAGGTCGAGGTTTCCCAGTAAAAGTTCGATCGCAGGGTCGAGCCGGTTCTGCTCGGCAAGCTGAAGCGCCAGACACTCTTGGAGCGAACGTGCGAAAACGCCTGCCGGCTCCATCTTCTGCATTATCGCGAGTGTCGCCTCGACCCTAGTGAGATCGCAAGACAGCGTCTCGGCCAAATCCGTGAGTTCGCCGACAAGATACCCGCTGACATCGAGCATATCGATCAAGTGAATACCGATCATGCGATCGATCGGATCGGTAACATCCATCTGAAGCTGATCTAACAGGTGCTGACGAAGCGTTACTGCTTCCGTCAGTTGGCTCTCAATCGACTGGTCGCTATCCTCAAAGCGGGTGTTGCCACCGGCGCCCCAGTTTGAAAACGACGTATCTTCCTGGCCCTGGTGGTCTCCGGGACTGCTTTGGTAAACATCTTCAAAATCAGTATCGAGCGGCGCATCGTTGGCACCGGGCACATTTTCCGCATTGGCAAGCTCAAGCGAGTCGGGCGCTGTGTCCGACAAATCCGATGCCGTCAGCTCGGCCTGCTGTTCGGCGGCGTTCTCCTGACCACCGGCTGCTTCACCCGGTGCGGCGCCGTCATGACCGTTCATAAGCGCAGGTTCGTTTGCCGCGACACCATCAAGTGCTGCGTTCTCGCTGGCTCCGGCATCAGGACCGTCGTCTCTCTCAAGCAGAGGGTTCTGCTCAAGTTCCCTGTCGATGAAAGCCGCAAGCTCGACATTGGAGAGTTGCAGCAGTTTAATCGCCTGCTGCAGCTGCGGCGTCATGACAAGGGTCTGGCCCTGTCGGAGTTCTAACCTTTGGGTCACCGCCATATGGTTAAACCCTTAAAGGCTAAACCTTTCTCCGAGGTAAACACGCCGCACATCTTCATGTGCAACAATCTCGGAGGGGTTGCCTTCCATGAGCACCATTCCATCGTGAATGATGTACGCGCGATCCACGATTTCCAGCGTTTCCCTGACATTGTGATCCGTAATCAATACGCCAATACCTCTATCCTTGAGATGCGATACAAGATCACGGATATCACCGACAGCAATCGGATCGATACCTGCCAAAGGCTCATCGAGCAGAATAAAGCTCGGTTGAGACGCCAGCGCACGCGCGATTTCGACTCGGCGCCGCTCTCCGCCGGACAACGCCATCGCCGGCGTCAGACGCAGATGCGTGATCGAAAATTCAGCCATGAGATCTTCGAGCATCGCCTCACGCCGCTCCCGATCCGACTCCGTGACTTCGAGAACGCCGCGAATGTTCTGTTCGACATTCAAACCGCGAAAGATCGACGCTTCCTGCGGCAGATAACCGACGCCCATGCGTGAGCGCCGGTACATAGGCATATCGGTGATGTCGTTCCCATCAAGGGTGACCCAGCCGTAATCCGGCGAGAGCAGCCCCGTAATAATATAGAAACTGGTCGTCTTGCCTGCACCGTTCGGCCCCAGTAGGCCGACAGCTTCGCCGCGTTGCAGCTCCATCGAGATGCCGCGTAGGACCGGTCTTTTTTTGAAGCTTTTCCCGATGTTGACACACATCAACCCGGAGTTATCAGCGACAAGTCTTGGTTTTCCGCGTTCGTCGTCCGCTTCGTCGGTCCGACCGCTCTCTATTTCCCGCATTGCAACTTTCTCAATTCAACCACCGGCATTCGCGGCGGCTTCAGTTTAGTATAGGTAACACGAACGCTCAGGATCTGCCTTTACTTTTCTCTTCGTTGACTGCTTGGGCTATTACTGCCCGCAGGTATCGGTCGAACCGATAATCAATGCGTCCACCCTGCCATCTTGACCCGCAAGCATTCGACTGACACCCGTCGCGAGATTAACTTCAGCTTCACTGCCATTCATCTGGTTGCCGCAGCGCGTGATTTTAACATTCCCGGTCAAGCGTGCGACTTCGCGCTTAACAAAGTATTGCCCTCGGTCAGCGCGCGCAAATTCTTGCAGGGTCGCGACCTCAACGTTATCAAACGCATCAACGCGCGACAGCTCCAACTTTTCGTCGGCGTCCTGCTCGAAATGGGCTGTAAGGACGTCGCCCCGTATCCGTTTGTCTTCACGTACTGCCACGGCATCACCCCGCGCCACCGCAAGCTGTTTACCTTCCCAGTACTCCAGGCTGTCCCTGGCGGTCAGGACATCGGGTCCACTGGTGAGCTTAAGGTTATCACCCGTCAGAACCAGGATACCGTTTTCAACGTCATAGACACCGTCTTCGCCGTAAACCACTTCACTGGGGGTCACGATGCGTACATTTCCGTGGACATCAATGCGGTAGATATCGGTACTGGATTTCTCGCTTGCCTTGTAACTGGCGATCATGACATCTGCAAAAACCTCAAGTTCGCCGCGGGCTGCCCTTGCATTACCACGTGCCACATAGGTCTGCTCGTCGCGCCGCCACTCGATGCCCTGCTCCGCATTGATCTCAAGGGGTGAGTCACCTTTGTCCAGACCGGACAACCCTTGAGCCTGCAACGACGGTGTTCCGGCCAGAACAGCTATAAAAAAACCTAAAACCAGAATTGTCGGGTCTCGAAACACCGCCCCTCGCTTAAATCTGCTCGTATTCATCGGAGAGCCTCCTGCGCATCCGGATAGACAATCAGGCGGCTTTTGCCTGTGAATACGATTCTCGCACCTTCTTGCGTAATACGGAAGCCCTCTGCAGTGAGACGCCCGGCAGGCCCGTGCCCCTCAACAGCGCTCTCTCCCCAGGCATCCTTTGTTTTCAGATCGATTGAGGCCGCTTCAGTACGGATTTCAAAGCCCTGATCGTGGAACATATCCACATCGCCAGCCAGGTCCAGTTGTTGCTCCTCGTAAAAGAACTGACCTGCCCGGGCCGTAAGTGCCAGCCAGGTTTCGTCTTCCAGCGTGATATCGGCCTTTGGAAGCTCGAGTTCGTAGAGATTGCGGTCTTCCTTGGATTGGGAAACCAGGTCCGCCGTCACCGTGAAGGGCCGGTTTTCATTATCGACACCGTTCCAGCGTGGATTGAGAACACTGACTTCCCCACCCTGCAGATCAACTTCCGGCAGAACAACCTCGGTCGGATCGCCAATTTGTATGAATTGCTGCCAGGCGATCACCAGAATGATCAAACCCGCGGCCGTCGCAGGTAACAGAACCTTCAGGACACCGACAAAGCGGCTATAGCTGCTGCGTTGGGAGTAGCGCGGTGGCGGCTGACGCTCGCTGGGCGCATCGGCTTCAACCCCGTCACTTGCAAATGCCTGCGCCATCTAGCCGTTCGACCTCCTCAAGCCACGCCGACGTGGAGGCAGTCATGCATGCGGATGATGCCGACGGGATGCTCATCCTCAAGCACGAACAGGCTCGTAATTTTGTTATCGTTCATCACACCCAGCGCCTCTGCAGCCAGAGCTTGAGGCCGGATCGACTTCGGATCCGGGGTCATGACCTCTTGTGCCTTACACTGCAAAAGAGCGGGATCCATATGCCGTCTCAGGTCGCCATCAGTGACGATCCCGATCAGCCTTCCGGCCTCGTCTGCAACACCGACACAGCCAAACCCGCCGCCTGTCATCAGAAGAATAGCGTCGGCAACACTGGTGTCAGGGTCACAGATCGGCAATTCATCACGCCCGCGCATAATCTCGGAGACGCGCACCAGCTTCGTGCCCAGGGCGCCGCCTGGATGGAACACATGAAAGTCCTGCGCGGAAAAGCCCTTGCACTCAAGCAGTGAAACCGCGATCGCATCCCCCAGCGCAAGCGCCATGGTCGTCGAGGTCGTGGGCGCCTCGGTAATAGAACAGGCCTCAGGCGCGCGCGGCAGGATCAAGGCAACATCTGCGGCATCGGCCAGGGCACTCTTGGCCCGGCTGGTCATGGCGATCAGCGGAATGGAGAAACGTCGTGTATAGCCGACGATATCGGTCAGCTCAGTCGTATTTCCCGAGTTCGACAATGCCAGGACAGCATCGTCGCGGGCAATCATGCCCAGATCGCCGTGGCTCGCCTCACCGGGATGAACAAATTGCGACGGCGTCCCGGTGGACGCCAGGGTTGCTGCGATCTTTCGCGCCACATGGCCGCTTTTACCCATGCCGGTGATAATCGCCCGGCCTTTCAGCGACGCAAGGATATCGAGCGCGTGGATAAAGCTTTCATCGAGACTCTCGGCCAGGTCCTGAAGACCGCGCACTTCGCTCTGCAACACGCGGCGCCCGAACTCCAGCCCCCGACTGTTATCAACGATCGGCTGATCATCGTCAGAAGCAGCTGAAGCTTCCTGGTCCCGCGGGTCGGCAAGATGTGAAGGCTGCGTTGCAAATGGCTTCATGCCAAAAATCTCATCCCGTTTTTCATCGCATTCATCCCCGGCCCAGGGCATTCAATCGGCGCAAAATCATTGCCAAAATACAAAGCAGCCTCTCAACAGATAGTGAGAGGATGATCACATCCTAGCCGCTGACGTCGTTTTTCCCACCCCTGACGCATATGACAGTCCTGAGACTACACTCTTTAGACGCAGGAAGACATGACAGAGGTCAAAGCGCCTGTAGACTGAAAATGAGCCAGTTAAATCAGTGCGCAAAGATATCCACGTCACTCCACCCGGCCAGATCGAGCGCGGATCGCGTGGGTAAAAACTCAAAACAACTCTTCGCCAGCGCGCTCCGGCCTTCCCGTGCCAGCATCACGTCGAGTTTCCGGCGAATCTCGTGCAGATAAAGAACGTCCGAAGCCGCATATTTCAGTTGCTCCTGCGTCAAAGTCTCCGCGCCCCAGTCCGACGACTGCTGCTGTTTCGACATATCCTTGCCAATCAACTCCCGGCAGAGATCTTTCAATCCATGCCGGTCGGTGAAGGTACGCGTCAGCTTCGAAGCAATCTTTGTACAGTAGACAGGACTGCACTCGACATCCAGATACTGCTTCAGAGCCGCAAGATCAAACCGCGCAAAATGAAAAAGCTTGGTGACTTTCGGATCAATCAGCAGTGCCTTGAGGTTTGGCGCATCGAATACGCCATCACGGAGCTGAACAAGATGGCAAACTCCGTCACCGGCGGAGAGCTGTACCAGACATAAACGGTCCCGCAGCGGATTCAACCCCATCGTCTCGGTATCTATGGCAACGGAATCACCAAAACTGACGCCATCGGGCAAATCGTCTTGATGAAGGTGTATTTCTGGAGCGTTCACGCAGCTAGACCTTTACAACGGCCGGAAAATTCACAATCGGCCTATAAAAACAGTATCGTGGGCATTCTCACAACGCCGGAAGGCCTGTCAAGCTCTAGACCTCATCTATATTAAGACCACGGCAGCCACCCATAGGCTGATCGACAGAGGCATTTCCAGGGCTGGAAGCCTGTTGTCGGCTAGGATTATTGCTTTTACCCTGCACCTGGACTTCTTAGAAGCGGGATGCATGTTTCTCCTACCAGCAAAGATTCCTCTCTGGCTCCAGGAGCAGGGGCCCAAATGAACGGAGACGTTATGTCGCGCAAACAGGTCACAATTTTTGGTGGATCGGGCTTCCTTGGGCGCCATCTCGTTACGCGCCTGGCACGATCCGGCTGGTCAATCCTGCTGGCTGAGCGGCACCCCTCCCGCGCACACTTCCTCCAGCCCCTCGGAGACGTCGGCCAGATCTCAGCCGTCGCAGCGCGGGTGCAGGACGAGGCCCGCGTCGCCCAGGTGGTCGAGGGCGCCGACGCCGTCGTCAACCTGACCGGTATCCTGTATGAGTCCGGGCGCCAGCGCTTCGACGGTGTTCACAACACCGGTGCAGCCAACATCGCGCGCGCTGCCGCCACGGCAAAGGTTAAACACCTCGTCCAGATTTCCGCGATCGGCGCCGATCCAAACGCCCAGGCCAGCTATGCGCGCTCAAAAGGCCTGGGAGAGGAAGCCGTGCGGCAGGCCTTCCCAGACGCCACCATTTTGCGCCCCAGCATCGTGATCGGCCCGGAGGACGGATTCTTCAATCGCTTTGCTGATATGACCCGTGTTTCACCGTTTCTGCCGCTCGTCGGCGGAGGAAAAACCCGTTTCCAACCGGTTTACGTCGGAGATGTGGCGCAGGCGATCCAGATGGGTCTCGAGCAGAAGTCGCTGGCGGGCCAGACATACGAGCTGGGCGGACCGGGTGTCTACAGTTTTAAGGTACTTCTGGAAATGCTGCTCAAGCAGATCGGAAAACGCCGGGCGCTGGTGCCCCTGCCCTTTGCGCTGGCCAGCCTGCAGGCAACTTTCCTCGAGCTTCTGCCGGTCCCACCGCTGACACGCGATCAGGTTCGTATGTTGCGCAGCGACAACATCGTCTCGGAAGGTGCGAAGGGTTTTGCCGAGCTGGGGCTTACCCCGAGTGCCGTTGAGGCTGTCATCCCCACGTACCTGGACCGGCATCGCCCGGGTGGCCGCTTCAATAGCACCTTATCCGGCTGATTGACGAGACACTTGGCGGAAATAACCGACCCTCGAGATCAGGCAATCCAGTAGAGCAGGCCCGCGCCCAGCAGGAGCCTGTAAACCACAAAGGGAGCGAAGCCGGCATATTGCAGCCACCGGATCATCAAAGCGATGGTTGCAAGGGCAACCACGAAGGACACACCAGCGGCCAGAACAGCTTCCTCGCCGAATTGGACATCCGGTGTCCGAACGATATCCCGGGCGAGAAGAAGTGCCGGACCGGCAATCGCCGGGATCGCCATCAGCAGTGAAAAGCGCGCCGCTTCCGTACGTTCGTAACCAAGCAGCCGGGCCGCAGACATGGTAATTCCGGACCGGCTGGTCCCCGGAATAAGGGCCAGAACCTGACAGCAGCCGATCAAAAGCGCAGACCAAATGGTCATATGTTCGATCCGGCGCAGGGTCATTCCAATGCGGTCGGTCACAAAAAGAACCAGCGCAAAAATAATTGTCGACCAGGCAACGACTTCGATGCTGTGCAGAGCTCCTGCAATCTGATCCAGGAAAAAGTACCCCACCAGACCGAGCGGAATGCTCGCAACGACAACCAGAAACGCCAGCCGTGCCCCTGGGGTTATGCGGCCGGTCATCAGGGCAAACAAGCCGCCCAGCATCGCCACCAGATCCCGGTGATAATAGACACACACCGCCAAAAGCGTTCCGACATGAACCGCAATGTCCAGCATCAGGCGCGACCGTGCCGTTTCCTGCGGCACTGTCAGACCGGCATAGTCAACGCCCTCCCACACCAAAACCAGATGTCCGGATGAGCTGACTGGCAGGAATTCCGTAAGTCCCTGCACGATTGCAAGGACAAAGACATGAAGGAGCGCCAAGGCGTTTTCCTCTTAGATTTTTACTGATCGCCTGTTTTCACACTCAATCATGTACTCAAACATTCTCCACATTTCGTTAACCAAACCTGGGGGTTCCGCCAGAAATCTCTAAACCGCTAATATCTAACGATTACTTTTCATTCGGCACGATTTTTTGGAGTGTCGGGTCAATCAAGATCCCAGCGCCTTATAGCACTTCACTGTAATTTTGACACAGTCTTTGAGATAACTAAAATTTAGTCCCTTTTCGGTACTATCCACCAAATTTATTCACGCAAATTTTCTATCCCGGCAAATCGGGAATGAGCTCTCGAACCAAATATGTCAGCAATACTGACTAATTAATCAGATTCCTATCGCCAACCCCCATCAGATCGGTTATAGCTCTCACATAACAACGCTGTGGTTTGGCAGGATGACGCTTGTGTCTTCATAGCGGCCTGCCGAACTGGTCCTGGAAGGTACGTCTCGTTAACCACGCCATCCGGGTCGAAGAGGCGAGTATCCCCGAGCAAAAACCAGCAACGGGATTTCTGGTCGTGTTCACGCCAGGAAGCAACAGCGGCAAGAAGATTTTTCAGCATCATGTTCCGTGTGGCAATCCGACGGATAGAGATGCTGATCGCATGGCAGGAATAGAGAAAACGGCGATACAAAGCGCCGTCAGGAACGAGGTCGGAACATGACGAAGAAAATGCTGCAGTTTGTCCATCGGGATCAGCATCTGCCGGAGAAACGCGACGCATCGGCGCGGCGCCAGGACTTTGGCGAAATATATCAGGAATACAATCCGACGGCTGCGGCGGAACAGGCAAGCCGTTGCTCGCAATGTGGCGTCCCCTTCTGTCAGGTTCATTGCCCACTGCACAACAACATTCCCGACTGGCTGATGCTCACGGCGGAAGACCGCCTGGAAGAAGCCTACGAGCTGTCTCAGTCAACGAACAATTTTCCGGAGATCTGCGGGCGGATCTGCCCGCAGGATCGCTTGTGCGAGGGCAATTGCGTCATTGAACAGGCGGGGCACGGTACGGTCACTATCGGGTCCGTCGAAAAGTACATCACGGACACCGCGTGGGAAAAAGGCTGGGTCAAACCGGTCAAACCCCTGCGCGAGCGCAGCGAGTCGGTTGGCATTATCGGTGCGGGCCCGGCCGGATTGGCCGCTGCCGAGGAACTGCGGCGCAAGGGCTATCAAGTTCATGTCTATGATCGTTACGATCGGGTCGGTGGCCTGCTGATATACGGTATCCCCAACTTCAAGCTTGAGAAGGATATCGTTGAACGGCGTGCAAACCTTCTCAGAGACTCCGCAGTGACCTTCCATCTGAACTTCGAGATCGGTAAGGACGCGACCCTGGAGGAACTGCGCGCCAAACACGCCGCGATCCTGATCGCAACGGGTGTTTATAAAGGCCGGGACATCAAGATGCCGGGCGTCGGGCTTAAAAATATCCCGCCGGCTCTGGATTTCCTCACAGCCTCGAATCGGAAGGGTCTGGGCGATGCAGTTCCCGAGTTCGACGACGGCACACTGGATGCTGCGGGCAAGAACGTCGTGGTCATTGGCGGCGGCGACACTGCGATGGATTGTGTGCGCACCGCTGTGCGCCAGGGCGCCAAATCGGTCAAATGCCTCTATCGCCGCGACCGTCAGAACATGCCGGGGTCACAACGTGAGGTGAAGCACGCCGAGGAAGAAGGCGTCGAATTCCTCTGGCTCTCCGCACCCGAGGCGTTCCTGGGGGAAACCGAAGTGAAAGCGGTGCGCGCATCCCGGGTTCACCTGGGCGTCGCTGATGCAACGGGTCGCCAGAGCCCACAGATTCTGGAGGGATCAAGTTTCACGGTCGACGCTGACATCGCCATCAAGGCCCTTGGGTTCGATCCGGAAGATCTGCCGCAAATGTTCGATTCCGCAGATCTGACCGTAACCCGATGGGGAACCTTGAAGGTCGACTTCCGCACCATGATGACCAGCCTCAACGGCGTTTTCGGCGCGGGTGACATCGTCCGTGGAGCCTCTCTGGTGGTTTGGGCGGTGCGCGATGGACGCGATGTTGCCGAACAAATCCATAGTTACATCCAGAAGTCAGCCGCGGACGAGACAAAATCCGGGGCAACCACAAGCGGAGAACGCGCTGTCGCCTGAACCAGCGCAACCGCAAGAGGGACCTGACATCCAGGTCCGGACAATAGATAGCCCCGTGCAGGGCGAAAGAATCGTCTGATCCAGCGCGGTTCTTGAGGGAAGCAAGACTATGACGAAAAAAATCGACAGCAGGAATCAGCTGCACAACGATGGCATTAAATTCGTAGAGGGTTGGGAAGACAACGCCCGTTACCTTGCGGAAAACGGCCTTTACGACCCAGCTGAAGAGCATTCTTCCTGCGGTGTTGGCCTGGTTGCCACAATCGATGGCTCCGCGAGCCGCCGGGTCGTCGAAGCCGGCATCGAGGCGCTGAAGGCCGTCTGGCATCGCGGCGCTGTCGATGCGGATGGCAAGACCGGTGACGGCTGCGGTATTCATGTTCAGATCCCTCAGGACTTTTTCCACGAGCATGTAGAGCGGACCGGTCACACCCCGATCGAAGGAAAACTGGCCGTCGGTATGGTCTTTCTGCCACGCACCGATTTCTCGGCCCAGGAACGCTGCCGGGTTATTGTCGAGCGCGAGATCCTGAATTTCGGTTACACCATCTACGGCTGGCGTCAGGTCCCTGTCGACACCACTGTGATTGGCGAAAAGGCGGCGGCAAACCGGCCGGAGATCGAGCAGATCATGATCGCCAACAGCCGCGGCGTCTCGCTCGAGCAGTTTGAAACCGACCTCTACATTATCCGCCGGCGGATCGAGAAAGCGGCTGAGACGGATTCGATCAAAGACTTCTATATCTGTTCTTTGAGCTGTCGTTCCGTGATCTACAAGGGGATGTTCCTGGCCGAATCCCTTGCCGACTTCTACCCGGATCTGAACGACGAGCGCTTCGTCTCCAACTTCGCGATTTTCCATCAGCGCTATTCGACCAACACCTTTCCGACCTGGCATCTGGCCCAACCCTTCCGCATGGTCGCCCACAACGGCGAAATCAATACGGTCCGCGGCAACGTCAACTGGATGAAAGCGCATGAATGCCGCATGGCTTCGGAAACCTTCGGTGACAACATCGAAGAATTGAAGCCGGTCATCCAGCCAGGCAGTTCCGATTCCGCGGCCCTGGACGCGGTGTTCGAACTGGTGGTCCGTGCCGGACGCAGCCTGCCCATGGCGAAAATCATGCTGGTCCCTGAAGCCTGGGACAATAATTCCGCGGTCCCGCAATCCCACAAGGATCTCTACGGCTACAGCAACGCCGTCATGGAACCCTGGGATGGCCCAGCGGCGATCTGTGGCTACGGCGGACGCTGGGTGATTGCCGGTCTGGACCGGAACGGCCTGCGCCCCATGCGTTACACCATCACCCACGACGGGCTGCTGTTTTCGGGCTCCGAGACGGGCATGGTCCGCCTGGATGAAAACCTGATCCGCGAAAAGGGGCGCCTGGGTCCAGGTGAGATGATCGCTATCGACCTGGAAGAAGGTAAGCTCTACCGGGATCGCGATATCAAAGACTTTCTGGCCGAACAGCAACCCTTCGGCGAATGGGTTGGCAACATTACGGCTATCGACGATCTGGTACGGGCAAGTTCGGATAAGGGCGAGAAATCCAAGTTCGATCGGGACGAACTGCGCCGGCGCCAGCTCAGTTTCGGTCAGACCATGGAAGACCTGGAACTTATCCTCCATCCGATGGTCGAAGAGGCAAAGGAAGCCCTGGGCTCCATGGGTGACGACACGCCAATGGCCGTCCTTTCGGACAACTATCGGGCCCTGCATCACTTCTTCCGGCAAAACTTCAGTCAGGTCACCAACCCGCCGATCGACAGCCTGCGGGAACGCCGAGTCATGTCCCTCAAGACCCGTCTCGGCAATCTGGGCAACATCCTGGATGAAGACGAGACCCAGTGTAATCTGCTGCAGCTCGACTCCCCGGTACTCTCCAACGCGGAATTCGGCGCCATGCGTCGGCATATGGGCGACACGGTCACCTCGATCAACTGCACCTTCGATGCCGGTGAGGGTGAATTCGGCTTGCGCAACGCCGTCGCACGTATTCAGCTGGAAGCAGAGAACGCCGTGCGCGAAGGCTGTGAACATCTGATCCTCAGCGACGAGGACGTGAATATCGACAAGGCCGCCATGCCGATGATCCTGGCGACGGCGGCGGTCCACTCTCATCTGGTGAAGCAGAAGCTGCGCACCTTTATTTCGCTGAATGTCCGAAGCGGCGAATGCATGGACGTTCACTACTTCGCGGTCCTGATCGGTGTCGGCGCAACTTCGGTCAACGCCTATCTGGCCCAGGAGTCTATTGCCGACCGCCACCGGCGCGGCCTCTTCGGTGAGCTTTCGCTGGAGGAATGTGTCCGGCGCTTCAAGAAGGCGGTGGACGAAGGACTGCTCAAGGTCATGTCGAAAATGGGCATTGCCGTGATATCCTCCTATCGCGGCGGCTATAACTTTGAAGCCGTCGGCCTCTCTCGGACGCTGGTCGATGAATATTTCCCGGCCATGCCCAGCCGGATCTCCGGCATCGGTATGTCGGGCATTCAACAAAAGCTGCTCGACCTGCATCAGAAGGCCTGGAGCGAGGACTTCATCACCCTTCCCGTCGGCGGCTTTTATCGCTACCGGCGCGGCGGCGAGAGCCATGCCTGGGAGGCTGGCCTGATCCATACGCTGCAGTCGGCGGTCGCCAACGACGCCTACTCCACCTATCGCAAGTACAGCGAGGGCGTCCGCAATCTTCCCCCCAGCAGTCTGCGCGATCTTGTCGATTTCAAACGCGATACCCTCGAACCCCTGTCGATTGAGGAAGTCGAATCGATCACGGCGATCCGCAAGCGCTTTGTAACACCGGGTATGTCCTTGGGCGCATTGAGCCCGGAGGCGCACGGCACACTCAACATCGCCATGAACCGGATCGGCGCCAAGTCTGACTCAGGCGAAGGTGGCGAAGTTCCCGAGCGCTTTGTCCCGCACCCCAACGGAGACAACGAGAACTCTGCAATCAAGCAGATCGCGTCAGGCCGTTTTGGCGTCACGGCGGAGTACCTCAATAACTGCCGTGAGATCGAAATCAAGGTTGCCCAGGGCGCCAAGCCCGGTGAAGGCGGTCAGTTGCCTGGTTTCAAGGTCACGGAAATGATCGCGAAGCTGCGTCATGCCACCCCCGGCGTGATGCTGATTTCACCGCCGCCGCATCACGACATCTATTCGATCGAGGACCTGGCACAGCTGATCTACGATCTGAAACAGATCAACCCGGACGCCAAGGTCTGCGTCAAGCTGGTCGCCCGTTCAGGCATCGGCACGATTGCAGCCGGTGTCGCCAAGGCAAAAGCGGACGTCATCCTGATCGCCGGCGGCAATGGCGGCACGGGTGCCTCGCCGCAGACGTCAATCAAGTTCGCCGGCGTTCCCTGGGAAATGGGCCTCAGCGAAGTCCAGCAGGTTCTGACCCTGAACCGCCTGCGTCACAACGTAACGCTGCGCACGGACGGCGGCATCAAAACCGGCCGGGATGTGGTTATCGCGGCGATCCTGGGCGCTGAGGAATACGGTATCGGAACGGCATCGCTGGTCGCCATGGGCTGTATCATGGTGCGTCAATGCCACTCAAACACCTGTCCGGTTGGCGTCTGTGTGCAGGACGAAAAGCTGCGTGAAAAGTTCACGGGCACACCAGAGAAGGTCGTGAACCTCTTCAGCTTCATCGCGGAAGAAGTCCGCGAAATCCTGGCCTCGCTCGGTGTGCGTTCGTTGGAAGAGATCATCGGTCGCACCGACCTGCTGGTTCAGGTCAGCCGCGGTGCTGCCCATCTGGATGACCTCGATCTCAATCCGCTTTTGGCGCGGGCGGAAAGCGATGGGCATCCGGTTTACTGCACCGCCAAAGGCCGCAATGAAGTGCCGGAGACTCTCGACGCACAGATCATCGAGGACGCCCGTGCGCTCTTTGATGTCGGCGAGAAAATGCAGCTGCAGTATTCGATCCGCAATACCCATCGGGCCATCGGCACCAAGATGTCGTCCATGATCACCCGCCGCTTCGGCATGAAGGGTCTGAATCCCGGCCACGTCACCGTGCGTCTGCGGGGCTCAGCGGGGCAATCCCTCGGGGCCTTCGCTGTTCAGGGCCTGAAGCTGGAAGTCTTCGGCGACGCCAACGACTATGTGGGTAAAGGTCTGTCGGGTGGCACCATCGTGGTGCGTCCAACCACCGCCAGTCCGCTCAACACCAACGAGAACACCATTATCGGCAACACGGTGCTCTACGGTGCGACCGCAGGCCGTCTCTTTGCGGCGGGTCAGGCCGGGGAACGCTTCTGCGTGCGAAACTCCGCGGCGGTTGCGGTTGTCGAAGGTTGTGGCTCCAACGGATGTGAGTACATGACCGGTGGGACAGCAGTCATCCTAGGCCAGGTCGGGCACAACTTCGGTGCCGGCATGACCGGCGGCATGGCCTACATCTACGACGAGGAAGGCACTCTGCCCGACCGGATCAACAGCGAGAGTGTTATTTTCCAGAGGATCGAGACCGAGCACTGGGAAGGCGTTCTGAAATCGCTGATCGAGGAGCATGTCCGTGAGACCCAGTCGCGCTTCGCAGAGCGGCTGTTGATCGACTGGACTCATGAACGCGGTAAGTTCTGGCAGATCGTTCCCAAAGAAATGATCGACAGACTGGAGCATCCGATCGGCGCAAGCTCACGCGAAAAGCGGGCTTAAATGCCACAGAGATATACCAAGCAGCATACCCTGTAACTGCTGTAGAACTGGAATGGGCGCTTCTCAAATCTGGAAGCGCCCAACTTTTTTTGAGATTTTGAGTGCCACGCCCTCCCAGCCGGGTTATTCACTTCGGCGCCGACAGATTTCCAAGAGTTCTGTAATTTTCTGTGATGCGTTACCTCTTTCACCTGCCCATTGATCCGCAGTGCCGCAAGATCCGTATCCTGCTGGCCGAGAAGAAACTGGATTTTGATCTCGAAGTCGAACCCGTATGGGAGCGCCGGGAAGGTTTTCTGCAGCTCAACCCAGCCTGTGAAGTGCCAGTTCTGACCGAGACCGACGGCACCGCCATTTCCGGCGGCCCCGTGATCGCGGAATACCTGGAAGACGCCTACGACGAGACTTCCTTTCTCGGCAAAACACCGATGGAACGAGCCGAAACCCGGCGCATGATCCTCTGGTTTGACGGTAAATTCCACCGCGAGGTTACCGCCAATCTGGTCGAGCAGAAGGTGACCAAGCGCCTGCACGGCTCGGGCCAGCCCGACTCCGGTGCGATCCGGGCGGGGCACAGCAACATTCACTATCACCTGGAGTATATTGCCTGGCTCTGCGACCGGCGCCGCTGGCTCTCCGGTGACAGTTTTTCGCTCGCCGACATTGCCGCCGCCGCCCAGCTCTCCTGCCTCGATTTCATCGGAGACGTTCCCTGGGACAAACATCCGGATGCCAAGGACTGGTATGCGCGCGTCAAATCGCGGCCCAGTATGCGGCCAATCCTGGCGGATCACGTGCTGGGAACCAAACCACCCAAGCACTACGCGGATCCAGATTTTTAAGGTTAGTTTTGGCCGTTACTCGACCGTGACATCGAGTTTTTCCAGGTTCTTTTGCGCGGCATCACCGGTCGGCGTGCCTTCGGCAACGCGTGCAGCGGTCAGCCAGTCCGTTCTGGCGCCCTGGTCGTCGCCCCCCAGGCGCCGCAGGATACCCCGCTCCAGCAGTGCTTCCGCATTCTCAGGACGCAACACAAGTGCACGATTGACATCTTCCAGTGCCAGCTCGTTCGCATCCAGATAGCGATAGGACGTCGCCCGGAAGACCAGAACATCGACCCGTTCAGGGGCCAGTTCCTCTGCTCGGTTGAGATCGTCGATCGCTTCCCAGTAGCTCGCCCCCGCCGCCAGCGAGACGCTGCGATCGATCAGCAGCTCAACATTATCTGGATCAAGCTTGAGCGCCGCCGTAAGAACCTTGTAAGAGCGATCCACATTGCCGTCCAGCAACCAGCCCTGCGCCGCCTGAGCCAACACATCGGCACGCAGGGCATTGGGCGATTCCGTCATGTTCTGGGCCAGCACCTCGAGACGCTCTGCCGCTTTCTTAAACTGCCCAAGGCCGATCAAAGCAACGTTTCCGCAATGTCGCGCTGCGTTGCCGCCCCCCTGGGATTCCCAAACCAGTGCGGCCTCGAAGGCTTCTTCGGGCTGAATCTGGCTCAATTGCATGCAGGCCGCATATTGTTCGGCGTGGTCGATCTGCTGCGCCAGTGTCGGGAGCACACCTGTAGAGGTCGTCAGTACGACCATCAAAACAGCCAGGGCCGCAGCTCTTATCCCGGGAAACGCCAAAGCAATACCCCAAACTCTCTTCAAATCAGGCTCAATCAATGCCATATCTCGGAACTCTGCCGAGAACGAAGGCCTAAAATCGGCTGCAGAGGCAGGATGTTCAAGAGCGAAGTTCGTGGCCGGGGACGTTAACCTTGATTGGCCGCAGTTTCATGCAGGTAAGGCTTAAGCACAGGTTATGAGCGAAACAAAAAACCATCTCTTCTGTTTCGGGTTAGGGTTTTCCGCCCGGGTTCTGGCCAAACGTCTTCACGCGCAAGACTGGAAGGTCACCGGTACGACCCGTACGGCTGAGAAACAGCAGGTTCTTGCCGATCAGGGCTTTGAGAATATTGTGCTTTTTGACAAGGATAACCCCCTGAAAGATCCCGCAGAAGCCCTTCGGGACGTCACACATGTGCTGATTTCCGCGGGGCCGGACGCGCAGGGCGATGCGGTGATCAATCAGCATGCAGACACTATCGCCGCGCTGCGCAATCTGCGCTGGCTCGGGTACCTCTCCACCACGGGGGTGTACGGCAATCACGATGGCGCTTGGGTTGATGAAGACGCACCTCTGAGTCCCAGCAGCCCACGTAGCGAACATCGGGTCGCCGCTGAACGCGCCTGGCTCGACCTGCACGCAAATCACGCCGTCCCTGTTCACCTCTTCCGTCTGGCCGGGATCTACGGACCGGGGCGCAGCCTCCTGGACACAGTCAAAGCCGGTAAGGGGAAACGCATCGACCGGCCCGGACAGGTCTTCAGCCGCATTCACGTCGAAGACATCGCGACCGTCCTGGAAGCCTCGATCGCGGCCCCCAATTCGGGCCGGATCTACAACGTCTGCGACGACATGGCCGCCTCGCCGGCGGAAGTCACAGCCCACGCCTGCGCACTGCTGGGTGTGGAACCACCGCCCCTAGTGCCCTTCGAAGAGGCTGGACTCTCTCCCATGGGCCGAACCTTTTGGCTCGACAACAAGCGCGTCTCGAACAAGCGCCTGCATGAGGAACTGGGCGTCGAGCTTCGCTACCCAGACTATAAGGCTGGACTGGCGAGTTTGCTTTAGGCGGTTTGGCATAAGCGGTTCCGGCCTGCTAACCAACCTGATCTAACAAGGCATCCAGAGTCCGCGTCAACCGCGCAAGGTCCTCCGGTTCGGACAGCCGGTGATCACCTTTTTTGACCAGGGTGACTTCCACGTCTTCACTTTCAAGGGTTTCCTCAAGTCGCAGAGCCGTCTTCCACGGCACATCCGCATCGCGCATCCCTTGCAGCAAGCGCACTGGACAACGAATCGGGAGTGGCGCACGCAGGAGCAGGTTATTACGTCCGTCCTCAATCAGATTGCGGGTGATCACATAGGGATCGTCGCCATATTCGCTGGGCTGCTCAAAACGACCGCTACTCAAAATCGTTTGCCGCTGCTCTTCGGTGAACTCAGCCCACATCAGATCCTCGGTAAAATCCGGTGCCGCCGCGATTCCGATCAGACCGGCGATCCGCTCAGGCCGCGCCAGCGCCGCCAGCAACATAATCCAGCCCCCCATAGAGGAACCGACCAGAATCTGAGGCCCTTGGGTCAGTTCGTCGAGCACGGCGATCGCGTCCTCTGCCCAGCGGCCAATCGTCCCATCCGTGAAATTCCCTGACGACTGCCCATGCCCCAGGTAGTCAAAACGAACGAAGCCCAGCCCCCAGTTCCCGCAATGCTCTTCCAGCGCGAGGGCTTTGCTTCCCGTCATATCGGACATGAATCCGCCCAGAAATACGATACCGGGTTGAACAGATCCGCTTTTATCACTCGACATCTTATGATACGCGATGCTCGCGCCGTCTTTGCGTGCTAAGGTTTTAGGATTCGGGGGCACGGCGTCGGGCTTCGAATCCCGATGCGATTTTGACTGCTGGGTGGCCGGGTCGTCCTGCACACCTGAAAGCTCTTGGTTTGTGGACCTCGGTCCTTTGGGGAATTCTGCGGAAGACATGAACGTTCAATCACCTATGGCCTGGCAATGACAACTGCCACCCAGGTTATCACTCCAGCAGCCAGTACAAAAGATGGCTCGCCGACGGTTCTTCAGGTCGTTCCCAGCCTTATCACTGGCGGTGTGGAACGAGGCGCTGTGGATATGGCTGCCGCTCTGACCAAAGCCGGCGGTACCGCCATCATCGCATCTGAGGGCGGTCACCTGGAATATGAGTTGCAGCGGATCGGCGCAATGCATCTGCGCCTGCCCATGGCATCCAAGAACCCGTTTGTCATGGCGCGCAATATCACGCGTCTGAAAAAGGCCATCATCGCGCACGACGTGGATATCGTGCACGCCCGTTCCCGCGCGCCCGCCTGGTCTTCCTACTTTGCGGCCAAGGCGACAGGACGGCATTTCATCACCACCTTTCATGCTCCCTATAACATCGCAAACGGTTTCAAGCGGCGCTACAACGCGATCATGACCAAGGGCGAACGCGTCATCGCGATCTCGCAGTTCATCGCGGCACACATCGAAGCGAACTATAAGGTCGAGCGCACCAAGCTGCGGGTCGTGCAGCGCGGCGTAGACCTGCTTCACTTCGATCCGGATCAGGTCAGCGCCGAGCGGGTGATCAAGCTGGCAACCGACTGGCGGCTGCCGGACGGCGTCCCGCTGGTGATGCTGCCGGGCCGTCTGACCCGCTGGAAAGGCCAGGCGATTCTGCTCGAAGCTCTGAAAGAACTGCGCGACCTTGATTTCTGCTGCGCGCTGGTGGGTTCGGATCAGGGCCGCACCAGCTACCGTCAGGAACTGGAACGCCAGATCATCGCCAACGATCTCGCCGGCAAGGCCTTCATCTTCGACAACTGCACCGATATGGCGGCCGCCTACATGCTGTCCGACGTGGTGGTCTCTGCATCGACCGATCCGGAAGGTTTCGGCCGCGTGGTCAGTGAGGGGCAGGCCATGGGCCGCCCGGTGGTGGCCAGCGATCACGGCGGCGCCCGCGAGCAGGTGATCCCCGGCACGACGGGATTCCTGTTCGAAAACAACGATGCAAGTTCACTCGCCAAAGCCTTGCGCACCGCATTGACCCTAAGTGCAGATGAACGCGCCAAACTTTCCAAGATTGCCATCAACCGGGTCCAGACCCTCTTCTCCAAGGATCGCATGTGCAACGCCACGCTCGGCCTCTACAACGAGCTGATGCGCAAGGACGCCCATAAGCTGGGGTGAAGCGTATAGGGTAACCGGAACGCGATCCCTTTCCAAGAGAACGACATGAGTCCTTACCGCGCTGAACAATCTGACGGGCACAACCCGACCGCTGACAACCCGATCTCACCGGACGGCTGGCCTGAGTTGGGGTGTGACAATCTGATCCCCGCCCGCCAGGGCCGGGCGGTTCGCTTGAAGCGTGGGCAGCATCTCAAGATCACCAACCCGCAAGGCCATCAGGTCTGCGATTTCTTTGCGATCACAGCCGATTCTCCCGCGGAATTCCTCTCCATGGAGCATTGCCGGACCAGTCTAGGCCGTGTTTACGTAAAGACAGGCGATCACCTGGTCACCAACCGCCGCCGCGCGCTGATCGAGATCGTGGAAGACAGTTCTCCCGGTGTGCACGACATCCTGATCGCCGCCTGCGATCACACCCGCTATCAGCAACTTGGATGTACAGACTACCACGACAACTGCGCCGACAACTTTCGCATGAGCCTCGCTGCGATCGGCGTCACCCCGATCCATGTGCCCTGCCCCTTCAACATCTGGATGAACATTCCGGTGGCCCCGGACGGATCATACGATTGGTCGGCGCCGGTTTCGAAACCGGGCGATCACGTGAGCTTGCAAGCGCTGGAAGACTGCATCGCGATCATGTCCGCCTGCCCGCAGGATATGACCAGCGTGAACGGCGACGGGACGGTTCCTGCGGAACTGGTGTTTCGGGTTACCTAGAGTCAGTGACTGCCCCGACTACCCTCAAGCCATAGGCTCTTAAGGATTGAGACAGAACACCTGCCGCCCGGATCGTCACGAGCAAAGCCAATCCAGACTGCAGGTATTTCAGAGCGCGCCGTGGTTTATCACCACGGCAACACCAACTTTACGACATCGCCCGCGCAAGCGGCTTGATCTTCTGGATGACCAGAACGTCAAGCGCCAGGACGCTGAGCAGCGTGATACCCACCATCGGGAAGGCCAGCGAAACTAGCAGCATCACAACCACGGCCCCTTTCCAGAGCGGCAGGTTCTGCGGCATCGGCGGCGCGGCCAGACGGCCCGCCCGTGACGGACGGCGTTTCCACCACATCACCAACCCACTGATCGCGATGAAGGCAACACTCAGGCAGAAGACCGTATTCAGGACGATATTCCAGAGCCCCATATCGCCCTCGTGAAAAGCGATACCAACCGCCATCGCCTGGCCGGGCAGGGAGTAGTCCTTAAAGCCTACCTCGGCCAGAACCTTGCCGCTGTACTGATCGATATGCACCGTGCGATCCGACATGGGATCCGGGGAATCGTTGCTCATGGAATCCTGCGAGAGAGTCCAGACACCCGTCTCGCCGCCCGGATAACTCACACGAAAGCGGCCTTCGAAGCCCAGGGATCGGCCCAGCGCCGAGATGGAATCGATATTGATGGCCGTCCCCTCCACGACGCCCGTCACACCTGTTGCCGAGCCAGAGGCCGGCATGGCGGTTTGCTCCAGCGCCCAGGGCACGTCCTTGATGGCGCCGTGGTTCATATCCGCATGCGTGCTGTCGGATAATGGCACATTGTCCCATTTTTCAGCGGGAAAGGTGCTCCAAGCCTGAACCAGTTTCTCACCCCAGACACCGGTCCAGGACATGCCACTGAGCAGAAAGACGAGCAGCAGCGCCGAGCAGTAAAAACCGACCGTCTGGTGCAGCGACTTCCAGAAGGCCCTGCCCCGGGCGGAGAAATCCGGAACCAACAGGGACGTTGCACGCTTGCTGTTGCGCGGCCACCAGAGGTACAGCCCGGTGATGACCAGGATGATGCCGAAGCCCGCAGCGGTCTCAATGATCATATCCCCTGTATCGCCCAGCAGCAGGCTGCCGTGAATATCGCTGGCGAAGTCGTACCAGCCGTCCCGCCGGCTCCAGGTCTCCATGACCTCGCCATTATAGGGGTTCACGGCGATCATCTTCTGAGCCTCGCCGTCCTTTACCCGAAACACCGACGCAATGGTCTCGTCGTAAGGTGAAATCCATTCGACGAGACTGCCGTCCGGTACGGACGCCAGCGCAGACGCCGCCTGCGCGGAGACCGGCTGCGCCGTTCCCTCAGCCGCCACCGTAAATTTCTCGCCTTCACGACCGTCGATGACCGCGGTGTACATCATGAAGAGGCCGGTCAGCGCCAGCATGATCAGAAAGGGCGCAACGAAGATTCCGGCATAGAAATGCCAGCGCCAAACAGCACTGTAGAAACGGGTGGAGAGCGACGTTGCATGCGTCGTGTCAGAGGACAAAGCCCCCGTACCCATGGAAGTTAAGTCAGTCATGAGAATTTCCTGTAATGCCGGACCCGCCTAAACCGCCGGATGACAGGCGGAGTTCAAAAGTGATGCGGATCTCGTTTTCGTAATATTTTGATTGGTCCCGGCGAGATTCTCGAAGAATCGCGACCGGATTGACCCAAAGAGGCTGGATCTCAATCCAAAGGACCGGGAACGCGAGATGCCTTCCTGAACAGGCACGCATCCCCGTGATGAGACGTCAGCTCTTTATGAGGAGCGCTGTGCGAAAAAGGAGGGGGGTCCGCGCGGCGGCGTATCGGGTGTAAAGACCGCCAGCCATTGCGCAACGCTCCGGCTGTGCCAGGTTTGAAGAGAAGACGGCAGAGAAATTCGCGCAGCATCAAACGGCTGCGGAATCTCAAGATCACCGGCAATCCGGCAATAGGGACAGTGTTCCGTGAGCCCGGCGCCGCTCTCCCCGTTCTCCTCGCCCCGCCAGCAGAGCACCGGCAGACTGCCGTCCGGCAGCGCATAGTCGGACAAATCGATGGAACCTGTAGCCCCCATAGCCGGGGACGCGAAGCCAAGCGGCACAGCGCCGAGGGAAGCCGTAATCAGAGAAAGCGCGAGCAGAAGATGCAGCAGCTTCGCGGCAAAGCGGCCAGGACTCACTCGCACGCCACACCCGCTTGCCGCGTGATCACGCGACCCAACGCTCAGCCGTCGAGGCGACGCATCAACGACGCCCTGAATAGCTGAAAGGCGGAAAAAACTACGCATCGAAATAGAGTCCATTAGAAGTCCGGCGGCGACTCTAAGCTGCAACCCAGAGTCTGCGTCACCTCGCCGCACTCTCGCACGATGCTTGAATCTTCGCAATCAAATGGAGACAGACCCTAAGGCCCTGCGCAACAAAAAACTCGCTCGGCGCAAGTCCTGTTGCCAGCGCTTCAAGTTACAAAGAGCGCTGACCACGGAAGAGAGGAAAAATGACCGGCAATCAAGGACGGAAGTTTTCGGCGCGTTGCTCGGCCTCGGAAACCTCTTCGGCGGTGAGCAGGCTGCGGAGCTCCAGAGAAAGCTCGTTCGCTTCCCTATCCCCATGGGCCTCTGCCAGGCTCGCCCATTTAAGGGCTTCAACAAGATCCTGCGGCACGCCTTCCCCTGAGCGATAGCGGGCGGCAAGCCGACTCTGAGCTTTGCTGTAGCCCTGAGCTGCACTGAGGCCAAACCAATGGACTGCCTTTGCCGGATCAGCCTCGGTGCCGCGTCCGTCGCGGTACATCTTGCCGACACTATATTGCGCCGATACAAGGCCACTCTCGGCAGCTTGTGCAATGAGCTGAAACGCGCGGACCTGATCTTCAGTGACACCGAACCCCACCTCGTACAGCTTCCCCAGGCTGTATTGAGAGCGTGTGAAACCGGCGAGCGCCGCCGCTTTCAGCCATTCTACCGCCTCGGCAAGATCGGCCGCACCTCCGCGCTCAATCAATGTCAGAGCAAGATTGTGTTGGGCCGAACGATGATCCTGCAGCGCGGCCTGACGCCACCAGTCGCGTGCGACTTGAAGATCCCGTTCGACACCGAGACCACGGTCGTGGAGAACGCCGAGATTGTACTGTGACCTGGCATCGCCCTGCCCCGCAGCCGTTTCCCAGAGTTTGACGGCCTCGGCCAGTTCCCCGGCCTGATAGGCACGCCAACCGGCCTCGAAATCGGCACGTGCCGGGGTTGGCAGAACTATCAACGCCAAAACGATCAGGAAGACCGCCTGGGCGCCATACTTAACGATATCATTTGCGCGCTTCCCCATAGCCTTATCCTAGGTTCCGAAGAAACTGAACGGGTACGGTGAACTCGATTTCGTCCTGCGTGATCCGCTCGGGAATCGGCGGCACCGGCGATGCACGCTCCATCATCTTCTTCACGGCCTGATCGAGCAGATAGAAACCGGATGATTTGCGAATGTTATAATAGAGAATCTCGCCACTGCGATCGACGACGAAGTGAAGCAAGACCGTGCCTTCCTGCCGAAAACGATGGGAATCCCGTGGATAGGAGCCATGACGCTTCACCCACAACAAGACCTGGTCCTTGTAGTTCAGCTTCGGAATTTGCCCTTCGCTGTTGAGGCTCGCCGTGCCGAGTGCACCTTCACCCTGGACATGCCGCAGTTCCGAAATTTCGCCACTGTTCAAGTCATCAGTCGGTGCAGGCGCTTCCAGCGGCAGCCGTTCTTCCAGTAATCCGAGCTCAGGTTTGGGCAATGCCGGTGGGGCCGGCTTCCGGCTCGGCACCGGCGGCGCGGCTTGAAGCTCTGCAACCTCTTGCGGAGGCGCGGCTTCGGCGACGACCGGGTCTTCCTGGATGGGCTCATCTGGGCCTGGATCAACTAAGGCTGACTCACGCGGATCTGTCTCCTCTGGCCGCGGCGCTTCTACAACCTCCGGAACCTCCGCGACCTCCTCTGCTTCATCAGCTGGCGGCGCTTCCGCTGCTTGCGGCGGGGCCGCTGCTGGTTCGAGCGGCGCCGGGTTCGGAGCAGGCGCCGGCGCCTCCGGCACTGCCGCGGCAGGTGGTGTCTCGGGTTGCACCGAGTCCGCTGTGGCGCTTGTCTGTTCGCTTGGTGCCGGAACCGGCGTAGGCACCGCTTGCGTCGGCGATGTCGGCGCGGGCGGACGGCTCGGGGGCGCCAGACCAACCCGCAAACCTTCCGGCGCGGCCTGATCTCCTTCGGCCCCGAAACTGCCGCCGCCGCGAAGCACCGGCGCGGTATCGACACCGCTGACCAGCCCAAGATAGGCAAAGAGATGCAAGGCAATCGCCAGCAAAAGCGCGGCCCCCCAATGCCAGGACCGAATAGACCCGTTCGGAGCGCGTTGGGAGACCGCACCCGCCATTATTTCGGTTCCAGCGTGAGCATGATGACCTCGTCCACACCCACGCTGCTCAGCAGTTCCATCACTTCGATGACGCGATCTGCCTCCACGCGGCCGTCGGCTTTGAGGCGGATTTCCGTTTCGGGCTGTGCGGCCAGCAGGTCCAGGACCCGAAGTTGAAGATCGAGTTCGTCGAGTTCCGTGTCGCCGAACGCCAGCCGACCGTCGGCACCGACCAGCACCACGGCATCCTGATCGACCTCCGATCGTTCACTCGCCGAAACCGGGGGCTCGACATCCAGAGCCTCGATCCGATGCAACGCGCCTGCCAGCATGAAAAAGATCAGCAGCAGAAATACCACGTTGATCATGGGCAGGATCGGGTCGGTCTGGACCTCGGGATCGGGCGCGCGGATTTTCATTGTGGATCCCGCGAAAGGGAAACCTTGGTCACCCCCGCACGCCTCAGGAGATCCAGAAGACTGACCGCACGCTGCAACTCGACACCGGCTTCAGGTCGGATGATCAATGGAAGATCTCCATCTTCCGCAACAGCGGCCAAAACCTGCTCCTCGAGCTCGCTCTCCGTGAGGTCTGCGCCGTTCAGACTGACCGATCCATCGGCCAGAAGTCGTACCAGCAGAACCTCGCTCTCAGCGGTGGTCTCACCTGCCCCGGCGGTCAGCCGAAGATCGACGGCGCGCCAGTCGAGAAAGCTCGAGGCCAGCATGAAGAACACCAGCAGAATGAAGACCACATCGATTAGGGGCGTCAGTGCGATCAGGCGTGGCGGAGGTGGTTCGCTTCCCAGCTTCAAGCGCTTTACTCGGCTGCTTGAGGTGGAGCGCCTTTGGCGCTCTGAAGGCTGCCGAGCGTGAAGACCTGAGTCGCGGCATCTTCCATGGCGCGGCGGCAGCGGTAGATAACCCCGTCGAACCAGCTGTGTGCCGCGGCTGCCGGAATCGCAACGATCAATCCGGCGGCTGTTGTCAGGAGAGCAACCCAAATGCCGCCGGACAGGATCGCCGGATCGACCCGGCTGCCGGCAGATTCCAGGGCCTGGAAGGCATTGATCATTCCCAGAACGGTCCCAAGCAGTCCGATCAACGGGCTGAGGGTTGCGATCAGCGCCAGACTTCTCAGGCCGCTGCGGAGATTATCGAGCTCCAGGCTGGCAACCCGCTCGACCTCTTCTTTCACAGTCTCCTCGGAGAGAGCTGGATCCAGGGTTCCCCGCAGGGCTGTCGCCATCACCCGGGCCACCGGATTCTGACGTGCCGTCAGTTCAGCAAGGGCTGCGTCAGGTTTCGCTGCCCGCGCATCCTGCAGCGCGGCCTCTACAAACTGCCGCTTGCCGATCCGCGAGAACTGAAACAGCTTCACGAGAATAATAGCCAGGGTGATCACGGAAACCGCCGCCAGGACATAGAGCACTGGCCCGCCATCACTCATCCACTGCAGCAGTTGATCGAACGGACCAACTGCCGCCGTATCTGCCGCGGCAGCGCTCTCGCTCGTCGTGTTATCGGCCATAAGTACTCTTTTCTCCACGGGAGCCTGCGCTCACCAAGCATCTGAGGGGGAAGTTGGGACACTAACAACGGACATGGTGCAAGAACAGGTTCTTGGCAGGTGTCATCACGATCTTTTCAAAGGCTGTGACATAAACCTTTGCGGCGCCACACGGCCCTCCGCCGCATCATCGTCAAGTCAGGCGACCAGTTGGTCACCAATCGTCGCCTGTGACCACACCCGCTACCGGCAGCTCAGCTGTACCGACTAACAAGACAACTGCGCCGACAACTTTCGCATGAGCCTCGCCCCCATCGGCGTCACCCCAATCCACGTGCACTGCCCCTTCAACATCTGGATGAACGTGCCGGTGGCGCGGGACGGGACCTACCATTGGGCAGCGCTGGCCTGAAAGCCAGGGGATTATGTGGTGTTGCGGACGCTGGAAGAGGGCATCGCGGTCATGTCCGCCTACCCGCAGGATATGACCAGCATGAATGGGGTAGGGACGGTGCCTGCAGAATTGGCGGTGAGGGTTGGGGAACGTTCGTAAAAATGCCTAGCTTGCAAACTCATCAAGTTAGTTGCCGGAACATTCTAAATCGTCAGCTACTGCCCGAAAAGAAACTGGCGTAAGGCAACGGACAGAATCAATCAAGTGTCGGCCATGTGCTGTTCCAAGCGGTCGATGAAACGTTGGTCACCTCCGTTTTCGACTGACAAAATGATTATGATCCACTCCCAACCGGCGTCGGGTTTGCCGTAAACAGTGTAGAGACTGTCGGCAAGAAACCCGCCCTGACTCTCCAGCTCAACGCTCTCAATTTCGGCGTACGGCATTTCGTAGATGTGTAACTCGCCATCGAGTTCTTCATAAGCAACAAGCTTTTCCGATGTCATGAATTGCCCACCTGTGGCAACGCTAAACGGACCTTCCGAGTAGAAAAGTTCGATCTCGTCATTTCGGCCCAAGATCTGGCGATCAAGAAGGACCTCAATCTGATACCTCGGTATTTCGTGCCCAGTAATAACTCTCGTGCCGGGGGAGATACCGAATCCAATCAACAAGACCACCCCCAGAGCAGACACAAAAACCACGCTGGAAATGGCTCCAAAGCAGATAGGGAGCCAGTTTCTTCTCCCGCTTCCACCAAGAATTCCGTACTTCTTCCGCCAAATCCAAGCCTTCAAACCACATAAGGCAATGGCACAGAATATACCAGCTCCGATAACCCCCACCCACGGAGCTTCGAAGAGGTTGAAAACGACATCCAACAGAAGCAAAGCGCATACGTAAGGAACCGCACCATACTTTCCGTTGCGAATTCTCAGACCCAGCCAGAGAATCAGAGCCGAAAAGATCAAGCCAATTGCGAATTCAGCATAGAATTGAGACCCTCCAGGGGGCGGAGAAGAGACAAAAGTTCTGCCAATAACCAGTAATAAAACAAGTTCTAGCACGCCACTGAATGTGAGGTAGAACGCGACATACTGAGTGGCACGCAAGGCTCTCAATGCGCTGGTGCTATCCTTCACGACGGTCCAAAGGCCGAACAGCCTAGTATCAACGTCTTTTCTATCGATCATTTCACACCGCCGAGCCTTGAACCGGCTTTCTCTAACAAAGCCATGAAAATACACCTTTAAGGCATCAACTTCGCACGGGAGTCGTAGGGTCGCAATGCGAGCTGCTCCGGCAGAAAGTAAATCGTTAGGAAGAAAGAACGAGCGAGGCCGCGCTACTGTTAAAAGTACCTCACCATCTCTCCAAAGGAAGCACTCTCCCGAATCTCTTTAGCTGACACTAGCATGGCCTCAAACCCACTATTCTTGACAGCCTCTGGAATCCTTCTACATTGCGCGTTTCGCACTGCGGCATAGCCGCGGTGGTTTTTCTGACGACATGGTACAAGAGGTTAAGAAGCAAAGTTTCATGGTTGCAATCAATCTGCCCGACGGAAGTCGGCGCGATTTCGAGGCGGCGGTTTCCGGCGCTCAAATCGCCGCCGCCATCGGCCCGCGCCTGGCGAAAGACGCCCTGGCGCTGAAGGCTGACGGCACGGTCAAGGATCTGGCCTTTCTTGTCGAGCAGGACACCACCGTTGAAATCGTCACCACCAAGCACGAGGACAGCCTGGAGCTGATGCGCCACGACTGTGCGCATGTGCTGGCCGAGGCCGTGCAGGAACTCTATCCCGAGACCCAGGTGACCTTCGGCCCCGCAACCGAGAACGGCTTCTTTTATGACTTCGCCCGCAAAGAGCCCTTCACGACCGAAGACCTGGAGGTCATCGAAAAGCGCATGCATGAGATCGTCGACCGCGACGAAACCATCACGCGCGAGGTCTGGGACCGGGATGACGCCATCCGCCTCTTCATGGAAATGGGCGAGAAATACAAGGCCGAGCACATCGAGACCCTGCCCCGCGATGCGGAGATCTCGATCTACCGGCAGGGCAAGTGGCTCGACCTCTGTACGGGGCCGCACCTGCCCTCGACCGGCAAGCTGGGCCATGCCTTCAAGCTGCTGCGGGTTTCCGGCGCCTACTGGCGCGGCGATTCCAAGAACGAGCAGCTGCAGCGCATCTACGGCACCTGCTGGGCAACCGAAAAGCAGCTGAAAGCCTATCTCCACATGATGGAAGAGGCCGAAAAGCGCGACCATCGGCGCCTGGGCAAGGAGATGAACCTCTTCCATCTGCAGGAAGAGGCTATGGGCTCCGTGTTCTGGCATCCAAAGGGCTGGGAACTTTACCGGGCGGTCGAGCGCTATCTGCGCAAACGTCTGGAAGCCGCCGATTACGTCGAAGTCAAGACGCCACAACTAATCGACCGTTCGCTCTGGGAGGCCTCGGGCCACTGGGAGAAATTCCGCGAGCATATGTTCACGGCGGAGAGCGACGATGACCGGGTTCTGGCGGTAAAGCCCATGAACTGCCCGGCGCACGTCCAGATCTTCCGTCAGGGCCAGACCAGCTACCGCGATCTCCCTCTGCGCATGGCCGAATTCGGCAACTGCCACCGCAACGAGCCCTCAGGCGCGCTGCACGGGCTGATGCGGGTGCGCGCCTTCACCCAGGACGACGCCCATATCTTTTGCACGGAAGACCAGATCAACAGCGAAACGGTGATTTTCTGCGAATTGCTGTCAAGCATCTACAAAGACCTGGGCTTCGAGGACTTCGTGGTAAAGTTCTCGGACCGGCCGGATGTGCGCGCAGGCACCGACGAAACCTGGGACAAGGCCGAGACGGCCCTGAAAGAGGCGGTCGAGAAGACCGGCATCGAATATTCGCTTAATCCCGGCGAAGGCGCCTTCTACGGACCGAAGCTGGAATTCGTGCTGCGCGACGCCATCGGACGCGACTGGCAGTGCGGCACTCTGCAGGTGGATTTCGTCCTGCCGGAGCGCCTGGACGCCAGTTACACCGGAGAGGACGACAAGCGTCACCGCCCGGTTATGCTGCATCGGGCCATCATCGGATCCTTCGAACGTTTCCTCGCAATCCTGATCGAGCACTTCGGCGGACGCTTCCCGCTGTGGCTTGCACCGGTGCAGGTTGCGGTGGCCCCGATTACCTCAGATGCAGACGACTATGGCCGTAAGGTCCAGGCTGCGCTAAAATCCGCTGGCTTACGTACGGAAATTGACCTTCGCAACGAGAAGATCAATTATAAGATCCGTGAACACAGCCTGGCCAAGGTGCCGGTGATCGCAGTCGTTGGTCGACGCGAGGCAGAAGAAGGCAAGGTGGCGCTGCGGCGTCTGGGCAGCAAGGAACAACAGATCCTGAGCCTGGAAGAAGCCGTCGCCCTGCTGGGGGAAGAGTCGGCATCGCCGACCGGAGCCTGATCGTTTAACCTGAAGGGCGAAACGCGAATCAGTCTCATAAGTAAAGAAGGTTAGAAAGCTCACGCTTTCTAGCATGTTGTTAAACCGGGACTTAAGAGTCGTCCCGGCGAGAGGGGAAATACCATATCGGCTTTCCGGTCCGGCTGTATCTGCAGCCGCGGGCGGCATCCCTTATGGACGAGAGAGCGGTCGGTTTTGAGTGATTCAAACAACCCAAGACGCGTATCGCCCTCTCATTAATTAAGTTTGGAGGCTGATTAACGTTTTCCTTTGATTCAAAGTGGAACGATCAGGCTCAGAGATTTTTTGGCTAACGGAGGAGTTTAGCAATAGCACGTCCACCCGTAGATCTCACGCCGTCCCGAGATGGACCACGTGTGAACGAACAAATTGGCGTTGTTTCGGTCCGGCTCGTTGATGAAAACGGCGAGCAGGTCGGGGTCGTCTCGAAGAGCGATGCGCTGCAGCGTGCGTTCGCCGCCGGTTTGGATCTCGTTGAGATTTCGCCCAACGCAGACCCGCCCGTCTGTAAGATTCTGGATTACGGGCGTTTCCGCTACGAGGCGCAGAAGAAAAAGAACGAAGCTCGTAAGAAGCAGAAGATCATCGACGTCAAGGAAATCAAGATGCGGCCGAATATCGACTCGCATGATTATGACGTGAAGATGCGTGCCGCCAATCGCTTCATCGGCGAAGGCGACAAGGTCAAGGTGACCATGCGCTTCCGCGGCCGTGAAATGGTCCATCAGGATCTGGGCCTCAAGGTCCTGCACAAGGTCCGCGGCGAGCTGGAGGAAATTGCCAAGGTTGAGCAGTTTCCCAAGCTGGAAGGCCGTCAGATGATCATGGTTCTGGCGCCCCGTTAATGTAACGGATCGCTGCTGCCATCTGCCCCGCAGCCGGGTGTTCGCACCCGGCGGCTGGAGGGTGATCAGGCTCAAGGGGAATGCCCGAGAACCTGCACCGCCCTCCCACGAGACGGCGCGAGCCTGAAAAGGCTCAAAAATTGACTTACTTATCAATAAGATAGAATAAGTCAGGGAGATCTCTGTGCGAAGCGCCGGGATCTCTTGCAATAGGTGACTTCGGCCGTTATAACCTGCGGCTTCAATCGAGCGGTCGGGCGAAAGGGCATGCCCAGCGGCTCACGAAAGGTTCGTTTCAAACGAAAGGAATGCAAAATGCCCAAGTTGAAGACCAAGTCAGGCGCCAAAAAGCGCTTCCGGCTCACCGGATCCGGAAAAGTTGTTATGAATCAGGCTGGTAAACGCCACATGCTGCGCCGTCGCAGTCAGTCGATGAAGCGCAAAGCGCGCGGCACGACGATTATGTGCGATGCGGATGCCCGGATCATCAAGCGCAACTTCCTCCCCTACGCTTAAGGAAACCTGACACATGGCAAGAGTAAGTCGGGGCGTCACAGCACGTGCGCGCCACAAAAAAGTCGTCAAGATGGCCAAAGGCTATCGGGGACGCGGTAAAAACGTTTTCCGGGTTGCCGTCGAGCGGGTGGAGAAAGGTCTCCAGTACGCTTACCGCGACCGCCGGGTAAAGAAGCGGAATTTCCGGGCTCTTTGGATCCAGCGTATCAACGCCGGTGCCCGCGAGCATGGTTTGACCTATTCGCAGTTCATGAACGGCATGAAACAGGCTGGCATCGAGCTGGACCGCAAGGTTCTTTCGGACCTCGCAGTCCACGAGCCAGCTGCGTTTAAGGGCCTTGTTGATCAGGCTCAGGCCGCTCTCAAGACCGCTTAAAGACCAAGGCAATGCGGCTGCTGCGTTCATCGCGGCAGCCGATGCCGACCAGACGACCCGCGAGACAGATACGGCGGAAAGACGAAACCGGGTACGGTTTCTCCGTTTTCTTCCAGGACAGATCTCGCCCCATTAAAGCGAACAGGGACCGGCGGAGATCGGGGCAGGAGTGCCGGCGGATCTGACGCTGGTGAGACTCCAGGTTCCCGGCAAAACCGACCGGGAAGCACATGGAGAACCTCGAAAACCTTCGCGACAGCCTGACAGCAGAGATCGAGAGTGCCGGCGACGTTGAGACGCTGGAGACGATCCGTGTTCAGGCTCTCGGCAAAAAAGGCCAGGTCACCCAGCTGATGAAAACGCTGGGCGGCTTGTCGCCGGACGAACGCCGGGAAGCGGGGCAGGCCCTCAACGTGGTCAAGACCACGCTGGCCCAGGCCATCGACGCCCGCCGCGAAACCCTCAAGGAAGCCGAACTGGAAGCCCGCCTGGCCCAGGAGACCATCGACGTCTCCCTGCCCGCGCGCCCCAGCAGTCTCGGGCACTTGCATCCCCTCAGCCAGACCGTTGAAGAGCTGATCGCGATTTTTGGCGAGATGGGCTTCTCCGTGGCCGAGGGTCCGGACATCGAGGACGATTTCCATAACTTCACCGCGCTGAACATTCCGCCCGAGCATCCGGCACGGCAGGAATTCGATACCTTTTATCTGCCCGAACGCGAAGACGGCAGCCGTCAGGTGCTCAGAACCCATACCTCTCCTGTCCAGATCCGGACCATGCAGAGCACGACACCGCCGATCCGCATCATCGTGCCGGGCCGCACCTTCCGCGCCGACCACGACGCCACCCACTCGCCGATGTTCCATCAGGTCGAAGGCCTCGTGATCGACGAGAAGACCCATATGGGACACCTCAAGGGCACGCTGATCGAGTTCTGCCGGGCCTTCTTCGGCATCGACGACCTGCCGGTGCGCTTCCGTTCCAGCTACTTTCCCTTCACCGAACCCTCAGCAGAGGTCGATATCGGCTGCACACGTGACGGCGGTCAGCTCAAGATCGGTGGGAAAGACTGGCTCGAAATCCTGGGCAGCGGCATGGTTCACCCAAAGGTGCTCGAGCACTGCGGCATCGATTCCACCAAGTATCAGGGCTTCGCCTTCGGTATGGGGATCGAGCGGCTTGCCATGTTGAAGTACGGCATGCCCGACCTGCGCCCCTTCTACGATTCCGATCTGCGGTGGCTGCGGCACTTCGGCTTCCTGCCGCTCGAGACCCCCAGCATGGTGAGAGGACTCTAAGCTCATGAAGTTCACCCTTAGCTGGCTCAAGGATCACCTCGAAACCGAGGCCTCCCTGGACGAGATCGCTGCGGCCCTCTCGATGATCGGCCTCGAAGTTGAAGAGATCGAGGACCGCGCTGCGGCTCTCGCGCCTTTTAAATCCGCCCATGTCATCGAGGCGAAGCAGCACCCCAACGCCGACCGGCTGCGTGTCTGCCGGGTCGAGACCGAGGACGGTGAGGTTCAGGTCGTCTGCGGTGCGCCCAACGCCCGCACCGGCATGATCGGCGTCTTCGCGCCTTCGGGAAGCTACGTGCCTGGAACCGATATGGTCCTCAAGCCCGGCAACATCCGCGGCGAAGATTCCAACGGCATGCTGGTGTCCGAGCGCGAAATGGGCATCTCCGACGAACACGACGGCATTATCGAACTGCCGGAGGGTACGGCCATCGGCGTGCCCTATGCCGAATTGGCAGGCCTGAACGATCCGGTTATCGATATCGCCATCACGCCGAACCGGGGCGATTGCCTGGGTGTGCGCGGCGTCGCGCGGGATCTGGCGGCTGCAGGTTTGGGTAAGCTCAAGCCCCTGACCTTCCCCGCCACCAAAGGCGACTTCGACTCCCCGATCAAGTGGCGCAGGGATCTGCCCGCCGATCAGCAGGACCTCTGTCCTTACGTGGCCGGGCGTTACTTCCGGGGCGTCAAGAACGGACCCAGCCCGCGCTGGCTGCAGGACCGCCTGCGCGCCATCGGCCTGCGTCCGATCTCGGCACTGGTCGATATTACAAACTACGTGACCTACGACCTGAACCGCCCTCTTCACGTTTTCGACGCCCAGAAGGTCAAGGGCGACGTGACCATGCGTATGGCCCGCGAGGGCGAAGAAATCCTGGCGTTGGACGGAGAAACCTACAAGTTCGACAGCGAAATGGTCGTGATCGCCGATGACAACGGCCCCGAAGGCATTGGCGGCGTCATGGGCGGTGAACTCACCGGCTGTTCGGACGAAACCACGGACGTTTTCCTCGAAGTCGCCCTTTTCGATGCGGCGCGTGTCGCCATCACCGGCCGCAAGCTGGGTATCCTCTCCGACGCCCGCTACCGTTTCGAACGTGGCCTGGACGCAGACTCTGCGCTGTGGGGTGTCGAGGTCGCGAGCAAGCTGATCCTGGAACTTTGTGGCGGCGAGGCCAGCGAGACGGTTTCCGCCGGCGAACATCCCTCGGTCAAGCGCGCGATCTCCCTGCGCAAGGACCGGGTCCAGACCCTGGGCGGCATCGAGATCCCCTTTGCGGAACAGGTCCGGATTCTGAAGGACCTCGAATTCGAGGTCACAGAAACAGCTGACGGCCTGGATGCGGTGATCCCGCTCTGGCGCAACGATGTCGAGTGCGAAGCCTGTCTGGTCGAAGAGATCATGCGCATCCACGGCTTCGACAACATTCCCGTTGTCCCCCTGGACCGTGATCGGATCCTGCCGCAGGGCGTTCTGACCCTCAACCAAAAGCGGCGCAGCTACGTGCGTGGAGCGCTTGCCTGGCGTGGGCTGGAGGAATGCGTCACCTTCTCCTTCATCTCGCGCAAACAGGCCGAACTCTTCGGCGGCGCGAAGGACGAACTGACTCTGGTCAACCCGATCTCCAGTGATCTGGACGTGATGCGCCCATCGGTTCTGCCGACGCTGGTCGCTTCAGCGGCACGGAACAGCGACCGCGGTTTCCCGGACAACGCGCTCTTCGAGATCGGTCCGCAGTATCATGACGACGGTCCTACAGGACAAACGCTCGTCGCCGCCGGCCTTCGTAGTGGCGCGGCACAGGGCCGTCACTGGGAGGCCAAGGGCCGCGTACTCGATGTCTTCGATGCCAAGGGCGATGCCATCGCAGCACTGGAGGCTATCGGCGCGCCGGTGGCTAATCTGCAAATCTCGGCGGACGCCCCTTCGTGGTATCACCCGGGTCGTTCCGGTGCCTTCAAGCTCGGCCCCAAGGTGATGGGTTACTTCGGCGAACTGCATCCTCGCGTGCTCAACGCCATGGACCTGAAAGGCCCAGTGGTTGCGTTCGAGGTATTCGTCGATGCCGTCCCGCAGCCCAAAGCCAAAGCTGCCGGCAAGATCAAGCCTGCGCTTGAACTCTCACCCTATCAACCGGTCGAACGGGATTTCGCCTTCGTGGTGGCGGCCGATACGCCTGCCGAGAAGCTTCTGCGCGCCGCCAAGGGTGCCGACAAGCAGCTCATCACCGGTGTGGAACTCTTCGATGTCTACAGCGGCAAGGGGATCGAAGAGGGCAAGAAATCCCTCGCCATCTCCGTGACCCTGCAGCCAACGCAGAAAACCATGACCGACGAGGAAATCGAAGCGGTTGCGGCAAAGGTAGTCGCTCAGGTCGCGAAGGCAACAGGTGGAACTCTACGGGGATGAGCAACCGAAAGCCGCTCCATCCAAAAAACGGCAGCCCCGCAAGGAGCTGCCGTTTTCTTTTATGCGAGCCCGAAAGCTTTGTTTAGGCTGCTTTCTGCTTTCTACGATGACGCAGTGCCGCAAACCCCAGAAGCCCAAAGCCAAACATGGCAATGGTCGAGGGCTCCGGCACGTCAACTGCCGTCACCGTGATCCGGGCAAAGGGACCGAAATCAGGCTGCAGAAAGTCGGCGGCGTCTCGGCTGAAAGGAATGTTCCCGGCCGGGCCAATGAACGCAGAGTCGAGGATATCGTCGCTCAGGCCTTCGTGCAGTCCGATCACGCCGTTTTCTGAGGTTCCCGTATCCGGAGCCGACTGATTCAGGAAAGCAACAGCGGAATTGTCGTTGTTGTCCTCTGTGCCCGCATCATACACATCACTGCGATCGAACGTCAGAGAGAAGGGCGAGATGAAGTTACCGTTCGAATCAAACAGCTCCACCGACTCGTCCAGGCCGATAAACGCGTCCTGCGAAGGGATCAGCATGGTCGCGAAAACAAAGTGCGTATTGATGTTGCCGTTGACATCAATTTCGAAGGAAACGCTCGACTGCGGGCCGATCGGGCCAATACCGGTCAGGGCGACACCCTGGGAATCCGGGAAGTTGGCCACACGGTCATCACGAAGCTGCGTGAAAGTACCATCTTCGGCGAGCCGCTCGAAAACCGGGCTTGCCGCTTCACCGACATTAAAGATGTCGAAGCCGGAGTTGTCGTGGAACGCGCCGTAAACCGGCGTGAAGAAGAATCCGCCGTTCTGCGCCAGATTTTCGAAGGTGACGAGAAGCCTTTTCGCCTCAACATCCTTCGCACCGCCGGACGCAAAAGCCGCGGTCCCCAGCGCGACCGCAAGCGCTGCGGTTTTGATACCTCTTAACATGATAAAGTTGTCCCCTCATGAGCTCATTTTGATAGCACTCGGGGCGCAGTCTGCCTCTTTTCAAGACGAGGCATGTGTCACGATAGATAAAATTTTATTGAACGGGAGTTGATAAGGCGTTGATGCATCACCAGCGGTCGTGGACCGCCTGTTTCAACACTCACGAAAGTTGCTGATTCCCGATAAAACTCTCAACCAGAAGCCGGACCAGAGGATCGCAGGCTCCTGTGGCTGCGGCACCAGCCTGTTGCCGTCTCACGTCAACAAGTGAGTCCACACCGGACCGAATTTCCTGATTCAATGGCGTATAGCCCATAGCCCAGCTGTCAAAGCTTCGCGCCGGGACCTCTCGTTCGGCAGCAATGAGAATGCCCTGATGCCGACCGTCCGTCTCGATCTTGGCGTAAAGCGCCTTAACGTCCGTTTCGGCCCCTTCCAAAATCTGAAAAAAGACCCCATCACCGTAGAGGAGAAGGCCGGTAACGCCCCTCTGGCTGTTCCCACGTCTTGAAGCATCAAGAATCGCACGCAGTTCGTCGTCGGTTTGTTCCCGGCATGCAGTGCTGTAGTACATCAATTGGTAGATCATAAGATCGCGGCCAAATTGGTATCTTTAGCGTGAAGATTAGATCGAAACACGGCGCTCCCAGCCTCATGACAGATCAATTCTTCACTAAACCAGCTTCTGAACCCTTTAGATAGAGGGCTTTTCACTCTCTAGAGCGCTTCACACAACGCCGACCAGGCTCTTTTCCGATGCCTGCACGGCAGGAATCATCGTTCATGCCGCATCGCCTCTTGGCGTCCGGCTGCGCCGATGCTATAGCCAGCGGACCATGACAGAGCTTAAAAACATACGTAACTTCGCGATCATCGCGCACATCGATCACGGTAAGTCGACCCTGGCCGACCGCATGATTCAACACTGCGGTGCACTGGCTGACCGGGAGATGAAAGACCAGGTTCTCGACTCCATGGATCTGGAGCGCGAACGCGGGATTACCATCAAGGCGCAGACGGTGCGCCTGACCTTCAAAGCGTCGGACGGCGAGACCTATGCCCTGAACCTGATCGACACCCCGGGACACGTGGATTTTGCCTACGAGGTCAGCCGCTCACTGGCCGCCTGCGAGGGATCGCTGCTCCTGGTCGACGCCAGTCAAGGGGTTGAAGCTCAGACCCTGGCCAACGTCTATCTAGCGATCGACAACGATCACGAAGTTCTTCCCGTGCTCAACAAGGTGGATCTGCCGGCGGCGGAACCTGAGCGCATCAAGGAGCAGATCGAAGAAGTCATCGGCATCGATGCGTCTGAGGCTCTGGAGATCTCGGCCAAGACCGGCAAAGGCGTCCCCGAGGTCCTGGAAGCCCTGGTCAAGCATGTCCCAGCGCCCGTGGGGGATGCGGAAGCACCGCTGAAGGCCCTGCTGGTCGACAGCTGGTATGATGCCTATCTCGGCGTGATTACCCTGGTCCGGGTCGTCGACGGCGTCCTGAAGCCCGGTCTGAAGGTCCGTATGATGGGGAGCGGCGCGACTCATACAATCGACAAGGTCGGCGCCTTCACGCCAAAAATGCAAAACCTGACCCAGTTGGGGCCAGGTGAGATCGGATTTATCACCGCGGGCATCAAGTCGGTCGCTGACACGAACGTGGGCGACACCCTGACTGAGGAACGCCGTCTCGCGGAAGCCCCTCTGCCCGGTTTCAAGCCCAGCGTTCCAGTTGTGTTCTGTGGCCTCTTTCCCATCGACGCCGCCGACTACGAGACCCTGCGTGACAGTCTGGCCAAGCTGGCGTTGAACGACGCCAGTTTCCAGTTTGAACCGGAATCCTCCGCAGCACTTGGGTTTGGCTTCCGCTGCGGGTTCCTGGGCCTGCTTCATCTGGAAATCGTGCAGGAGCGGCTGGAACGCGAGTTCAACCTTGATCTCATTACCACTGCCCCCAGCGTGGTCTACAAGATCAAGATGAACTCTGGTGAAGTGATCGACCTGCACAATCCGGCCGACTTCCCGGATGTGGTCAAGATCAGCTCGATTGAGGAGCCCTGGATCAAAGCGACGATCCTGGTACCCGACGAGTTCCTCGGGTCCGTCCTGAAGCTTTGCGAAGACCGGCGCGGTGAGCAAATTGATCTGACCTACGCGGGCACACGGGCGATGGTGATCTACCGGCTACCGCTCAACGAAGTTGTTTTCGACTTCTACGACCGCCTGAAATCAGTGTCCCGCGGCTATGCCAGCTTCGACTATCACGTGGACGGATACGTCGAGAATGAGCTGGTGAAAGTGGCGATCCTGGTGAACGCAGAACCTGTTGATTCCCTCGCGATCATTGTGCACCGCAGTCAGGCGGAACCACGGGGCCGGATGCTCTGCGAGCGCCTGAAGGATCTCATCCCCCGGCAGCTCTTCAAAATCGCGATCCAGGCGGCCATCGGCGGCAAAGTCGTTGCCCGTGAAACCATCTCAGCCCTGCGCAAGGACGTTACGGCGAAATGCTACGGCGGCGACGTGTCTCGGAAACGCAAGCTTCTGGACAAACAGAAAGCCGGTAAGAAGCGCATGCGCCAGGTTGGCAACGTCGAGATCCCTCAGACGGCGTTCCTAGCGGCCCTTAAGATGGGCGACGGCTGAGCCGGATCGCCGCGCAACACCTAAACTCGCCAGGCCAAGGGCGAAAAGAATAATCGCTCCAGGCTCGGAATTGTCATTTGCAACCGAGGCCTCCGCATCGGCCTGCGCAGCATGCAGGGCGGTGGTGTCGGTTTGTCCGCTGTAGTTCGCGTGAAGTGAGATACGGCCGATCTGATGCTTGTCATCGACGACGCCGAAAAAGCCACACTTTCCGCCGCTGGTGATTCCTTTGGTTCCGATAAGCCGATCGGCCAAGTCGAAAAGATTAACGGTCAGTCCTTCGAGAGCAGCGTCCATCTGAAAAAGATCAAACCCGATCGCATTGACGCCGGGTGCAAAAAGAATGTTCAGATCGGCGAAGCAACTCTGAGGACCAATTGCCATACCCTCCAGGCCTTCAATTTTAAGCGCGGCAAGCCGGGCATCGAATACGGATGCGAAGGTAACTCTATCGTCAATTTCAGCAGGCCCTGCGCGCGCGCAGTCTCGCTGCTTCTGCCAGGGGCCAGACTCGATCATCCCGTCCAGCGCAACTTCATTCAAGCCTTCAGGCGCCTCGAACGGCGCTGCAAATCGGTTAAACGCCGCCTTGTTGTCGAAGAACACCGGTCTGGCTGCCACCGGGGCTTTTTGGAGGTCGAGCCCCTTGACGATGACCGACGCATAAGCGACAGGCACCCATTCATCCGGCATTTTGCTACTCTTCCTTAACTCTTAAGCGCCACGGCGAGACAACGGGAGTACTTCCGTTCGCATATGGTCATAATGGCCCTGTCGCCAGACGAGAAGCCGCACCGCCGCACAAGGAAATTGTAATTCTACAAGAAGGCAGGTTTTGAATAGCCGGATAGCCCCGCGCGCAGGGGCTTTACTCGGTTGACCGTCAGGGCTCGCAGTCTTTAGCCTGCTTATGAAATCCGGTCGTTCGTCGCCAATGCCGCCAAAACGGCCAGGCTCTGCTCTGTAGAGTCGAAGGAGGTATCATCTTCGTGATCGGTCCGGTCAGGAACGATCACGCTCCAGAAAGACAGTATGCTCAGTGTCCACCGCCTTTCCCGCCCCAACCTCCTCGAAGCGAGTCTGACGCTCGCCAAGGGGGAATGTCTGGCAATTCGCGGTGCCTCAGGTTCCGGCAAAAGCCTCCTGTTAAGGGCAATTGCGGATTTGGACCCCAACGAAGGGGAAGTCGAACTCGACAATCTCTCCCGGGACGCTATTCCAGCGCCCGACTGGCGCCGACAGGTCTGTTACCTTCCTGCGGAGGCAGGATGGTGGGCCGATGATCTGGGCACGCACTTCGAGGATTGGGAGCGCGCCCTTCCCTTCTTTCAGCGTCTTGGGCTGGACGGCGCCCAAAAAGACTGGCCAATCTCCCGCCTCTCGACCGGCGAGCGGCAAAGGCTGGCTCTCAGTCGGGCCTTGGCAATCAATCCGAAAATCCTGTTGCTCGACGAACCGACATCCGGCCTGGATCAGGCCGCAGTCCTCGCCGTCGAAGACCTGATTGCGGAAAGCCGGAAAACCGGGACCGGTGTCATCTGGGTAACCCATGATCCTGTGCAGGCGGAGCGTGTCGCCAGCCGCTGGCTCTACCTGGAAAACGGCTGCCTGAGGGACGCATTCCCGCTTCCCGAAGACCCGCTTTCCGCGAAACAGGACTCAACCTCGCCGGAGGGTTCTGCTGATTCACCTGGTGAGAATCTGCGATGAATGCGATTGCTCTTTCCAACTGGGACCTCGCCCTCGCGGCCACCCTGATCCTGATAAACGGCGGTTTGTCGGTCATTCTATCTCTGGGACTTGAGCGGCAGCTTCTGATCGCGACGATCAGAATGATCGTGCAGCTGATTCTGGTTGGATTGGTCCTGACCACACTCTTTTCACTCGTATCGCCACTTTGGACCAGCTTGGCCGCCCTCGCCATGATCGCTTTTGCCGGTCGCGAGGTTACGGCGCGCCAGGAACGGCGGCTGGCGGGCGGATGGAGCTACGGCCTCGGGACGGGCTGTATGCTCTTTGCCGCAGGTCTTGTGACCGTCTTCGCACTGGCAACCCAAGTCGGTCCCGACCCCTGGTATCATCCGCGCTATGCGATCCCGCTGCTCGGGATGGTACTGGGCAACACCATGACCGGCGTGAGCCTGGGATTACACACCCTGACGTCCACGCTGACCCGCGAGCGCGCCGCAGTCGAGGCGCGTCTGATGCTGGGCGCGAACCGCCATGAAGCCTTGCTGCCGGTAACGCGGACAGCCATGAAGGCCGCCATGATGCCAATCATCAATTCCATGGCAGCAACCGGTCTGGTGGCCTTGCCGGGTATGATGACAGGGCAGATCCTTGCAGGCGCGGACCCTGCCGAAGCCGTAAAGTATCAGCTGCTCGTCATGTTTCTGATTGCCGGCGGGACCTCGATTGGCGCAACGGGTGTGGTCATGGCCGGCGGCCGGCGCCTCACCGATGCCCGCCATCGTCTGCGGTTGGATAGGTTGCAGGCAGGTAAAAACTTGTGATCAGGTTTCGGGTCGCACTCCTCGCCCGCATTTTACTCATCTGAATCGCCGCTTATGCCCCTGCCAGTCCCGGCACAGCAGAACAAGCAAAATGCCCGGAACCGCGAAAATCGCCACGCTCGGCCATTGCAGAGCCGGCGCGAGCACCGAATCCCAGATCTCCGGCGCCAAACGGCGCTCAACCCCGGCCTGCAACATATTCAGGCTGGCAGAGTGCAGCTTGAACCAGACCTCTCCCAGAGGCGCGAGACGAAAAGACTCTCCCGCCGCAATAGCAACCAGGTCGCGACCCAGTGCTATCAGAGCTATGGCAACCAGGAACCATCCAAAAAAACGACCGAAAACTCTCACTTCGCGCCTCAAAAATATCGTCTTATGCAGCACCCGCCGGGCGACGCGAGCCAGCGTGGAATCACGCCCTAACCCTATGATTTGGAGACTGTTTTACATTTCGCCGTGAAAGATACATCGCGATCAGACTCCAAGTGAGCGAAGCATATCAGCTAAACGATGACTCTGCCAATTCACACAAACGTTCTGTCTAGAGTCTCTTAAAAAGTGAGCCGTCCTCCGACCTCAAACGACAGAAAACCTCATCCCGCTGCGATGAAATTCAGATTACCGGCAGCCGCCCAGAACTGCCCTGACAGAAAGGCATTTTATTTTACCTGCTTTCGGGCATTGCATCTTAGGAACTGCTCGGCTAATTTCCCGCCGCGCATGATTTTGCGCAGCCGGTTCCTCGCGAACGCACGGAAAACGGCAAAAGACGGAGGGGTGGCCGAGTGGCTGAAGGCGCACGCCTGGAAAGTGTGTATACGTTAATAGCGTATCGAGGGTTCGAATCCCTCTCCCTCCGCCATAATCCTATATGCACGATGCCACCCGCCAGACTAACCCTCCAGCAGCGAGTCTGAGCTCTATTCCAGCCACTGTCTTAAGTATTCGCCGCTGTTAACCATCCCATTACCTGCGAGTTATCCCATGTGCGCTGAAGACAGTGATTCCGCAGCGCCATCACCGGGATTCAAGAAAAGGGCCTCGCGTTTTTTTAAAGGGCTTCGACGGTGTCAAAAAATCACGGGGCGCCAGAATAACATCGGCGAGCGTGTAGCTATCCAAAGTCGCGACAAATGCGTTTAGGGCCTCGTTCAACACCGCGGGCAAGCGGCATTTCCTGGTAATGACACACTGACAGTCCGTGGCAAAACACTCTGTCAGAGCAAAATCGGGCTCAGTGGCTCGCACAACCTCCCCCAGGACGATGTCTTCAGCCTTCTTAGCTAAAGTGAAGCCGCCCGAGCGTCCGCGCACACCCCTTATAAAGCCGGTACGTGTAAGGACATTGACGACCTTCATCAGATGGGCACGTGAGATATTGTAGGTCTTTGCCGTCTCTTCAATCGTAATGAGGCGGTCCCCTGCGCTAGCTGCATACATGAGCACCCGCAGGGCGTAGTCCGAAAATGTCGTCAGCCGCATGCCTTTACCTCATCACACCAACGGTGCTTTTCGAATTTTCGAACTTTCGTCACCATTGGATCCTTTCGCTGAACAGTCGACAGCCCACTCCAGAGATCCTGATGATCCAAGGACAAGCGGAGCGCTTTCACCAAAATACTCCAGCCAATATTTAATGCATTGTATATATATCTTAAAGCTTGTCCAACAGTCAGCGCTTAACAAGCGGACGCAAACGTGAAGACTGACCCGCTAACCTGTCCGGCCTAAGTGCCCACGAAACTTATCCGGTGTCGCTACGCAACCGCCTCGAGGGTTTGCGCAGAGGCTGACGGCTCAACTGCCTCCCAGTTCAAATCACCGACGTAGCGCTGGGCCAACCGCCCCTCCTCATCCATGGCGAAGAGATGGAGCCAGCGATTATCGAACAAGGCCCGCACGCTCTCGTGGCGTTCAAGGATGCTGTTCATCGCTTCACGCGGCGCCTCGATACAGACGGACAGGCGCAGAGGATCGTGAACGTAGTGCTCGCCATCATGGACTGACTGCCAGGACAAGCCGGCCCGCATCTGACCGCCATTGCCTTCGAAAACGCCTACACCACCGACGACGTTATGCAGGAGTTTGTTGCCCGAACCGAATGTGTCCGGCGCGACGGTCGAACCGTAGTATTGCAAGCTGATCCAACTCGCCACCACCACCGGTGCCGTCATAATGAGTTCCAGTACGGCGAAGCCATTCCCGCTGTCCTGCTTCCAGTCGTAGTCATGCAGAAAAGCCCGGCCCTCCAGATTGCGACCGCTGGTGCGTGTGCGCGGAGCGGCGATAAAGGCCTTGCAACCGGCCAGCGCCCATTCGGGGCGCACCTCGGCCCAATCACGGGCCCGTCCGGCAATATCGCCCTGGCCGGTCGCGCGCGGTAAGCGCAGCGCCCGCTCGCCACGTGTTAAACGACCCGCGGCGGCCAGCCATTGGCGCGCTTGCGTGAGGTCCTCAGCATGGGTCTTAGTGGCCATATCCTTGTCATAGAGAGTCACAGCATCGCTCGTCGTATCATGCAACGCACCAACAAAAAGTGTATCCCCTGGTACGTTGATCCCGCGCACTTCCAATCCCCGACGAACCTCGGCGTCGTTCAGGAGAGAAGCCAGCAACCGGGCATTGACCTCCCCCGAATAGCCCCCGCAGGCACCGCACTGCAACCCACTGGCATGCGGGTTGTTGACCACATTGGCGCCATGACCGGCAAGAAGAACGAGCCGTGCAAAACCGTTGGTCAGAGACATGGCCCGTAATATGCTTTCAGCGGCATCTGTGCGTGCCTCCAGACTGAGTTCGGGATCGAAGCGGGGCGCGAGGTCACTGACTGTCGCGGTCGTATTAAATCCGAGCGCGTCACGCAGCAGTTTGGCGATGTAGACCGGCCCCATGGCTTCGACGAAGGCGAAGGAGGAAACCGCAGCCAGCTTGAAACGTCCCCAGGCGCGCTTGGCGCGGGCTGAATAGCGCGCGGCCAGATCGCTCTTTTCCTGCTCGACGCCCCCGGAGCACGACGTGACAGTCGGATTCAGGAGGACCGGAAGACGAAGCTCGTCAACATCCGACGCAAAGCTCCGATGCTTGGCGAACACACCGAAGAAACCGGCAAAACCCAGTGTGCGAATGGAAGTATCGACCGCTTCCAGAGCACGTCGAAAGACTTCGGAACGCACGTCGATACAAAAAGCCATCTGCAGGGCAGGTCGCGCCTCACCTCTCGCAGCTGCGGGCGCGGCGAGGGTCTCGGCAAGTCCGCATTGGGCGGCGCGCTCGGCTGCCTCCTGAAGGATTTCATCGATGATCTCCGCATCACCTGCCGCAACGGGCGTCTCATGCGCTTTTTGCGCTCTGGCCCAGTCTTCCCCAATCGCAGCTTCATGCTGCGCGAACAGGGCTTCTTCCCAAAGCAATCGGATCGCCAGGAAATCGGTGATTGTGACATCCGTCTCCTCCGCCAATTCGGCGCGCCAAAGCTGGGTGCGCGCATACTGCGCCCAACCGCCCAACGAGAAGAGTAACTGATGAAAATAACTGTCAAGCGCAGTTGGGCTCAGGCCGAGCCGTTGAACCGCCCGGGCAATCGCCTCCAGTGGATTCTGAGGGGCTTCGGCGGCAAAGACGCCAAAGCCTCTTAAGCCCATGATTTCGGGGGTCAGGTCATGGCTCGCATGGGCAGTGTAGGCGGCCCACGCGCGCCGTCCGCGCGGCGCAGCCCAAAGCGCCTGCCCCTGATCAAAGTAACCCGCCGCCCAGTTGCCGAAGCAATTCGAGACCAGGCCCGGCCAATCTTCCTGCGAAGCTTTAGCGGCGAGGTCCGCTATTGTCGGCAGGGCTTCGCGGGCAGGTCGCACAGTTGCCGCCGCAGCTTTGAGCGCCGCAACATTCAGCGGTTTGCCGGGATGAGGGGACGCCGCGAGCGCCGCTGTTAGATCGGCATGGGAGATTTTCCCCGACGCGATGCGATCCTGATACCAGGTACGCGGCATCGTGACCGGCGTTCCACCAACACGTCCGAGCCGGGCACCGACATCAGCCAGTGTCTCCTCTGTCTGACCAAGAAAAGGATTGACCGCGACATAGGAGGCAAGCGGCCAGACCGGTGGAATCTGTCGGGCGGCTCTGTCCGCGACGGCGCTCAGTTCCGTAAGATCGAGACGTCCGGTTTCAGGATTACTTTTCATCACATTTATTCTTTCTCGAATATCAATCGGAACGGCGCAGTGACCAGTTCCCGATCAGTCGATCAAAAATCGCATTGGCATAAAGCCCATTCGACAGATGCACCCGAAGTCCTGCCGCAGCCGGGTGATATGCCCAGAGGGGGAACGTGGCCTGCGCGATTGCCACCAGACCGAAACTGAATAGGGCAAGCACCAGCAGCGCCCATTCTAGGGGTCCTGGTGAAGGTGTTGCCGGCAGGGTTCCGGCGGTCAGCCACTCGGCCCCGATCTGCAGCAGGAAATAGCTGACTGAAGCGGTAATCGCGTAAATCGCCGTACGCTGGGTCAGCACACGGGGCGCGGCGTCGGCAAGACCCTGCGCCAAAAGATAGGCAACACCAAAGATCAGAATCGCCCCCAGTGCTATCGCCTGCGGTGATTTGCTGTCGAAACCGAACGCGAAGCCGATGACGACATAGATGGTGAGGGCCAATGCAAACGCTCGGGCAACCGCCCGGCTATCAGGGATGGCGATAGGCCCCGGCCTGCGAATAGCTGCCACCAGATCAACCGCCGTACCCGACGCCAGGAAGGCGTGCGCTTTGTAAAGCGAGTGCGCGACAATATGCAGAAGTGCCAGCGGGAAGAGCGCCAGGCCGCACTGCATGATCATGAAGCCCATCTGTGCAATGGTCGACCAGGCGAGCGAGGTCTTTACCGCTGGCTGCGCGAGCATCGCAAGACCACCAAAGAGCGCCGTAAAGCCGCCGATCATGACCAGGACCGCAAGCACGCCCGGCGAGAGCAGCATGACATCGGCAAATCGGATCAGAATGAAACCGCCAGCATTGATCACACCGGCATGTAGTAAGGCCGAAACCGGTGTCGGCGCTTCCATCACTTCCGTCAGCCAGCCGTGCATGGGAAACTGTGCAGACTTGAGAATCGCTGCCAGCGCAATCAATCCCGCCGCCCAGGGCGCAGCAGCAGGTACACTGCCCTCTCCCGCAGATGCCAGGATTGTCGCAATATCAAGGCTGCCGAAGCCAATCGCCAGCAGAACCGATGCGCCAATCAGCGCGACGTCGCCAATCCGCGCAACGATGTACTTCTTGCGGGCCGCACGGATCGCATTGCGCCTGTCATCGTAAAAGAGGATGAGGCGGTGCAGACAAAGGCTGGTCGCAATCCAGGCGACGACCAGATGGACGAGATTACCCGCTTGAACCAGCAACAACACTACGGCGAGCGTCGTCACCATCCAGCCAAGAAACGCGCCCTGGCGCGCTTCGCCGTCCAGATAGGCGGCAGAATAGCGCACTACCACCCAACCCACGAAGGAGACGAGCACAAGCATCGTGACGCTTACAACATCAAGCCGCGTGGAGAGTCCCGCACCTGCAATCCCCAAAACCGGTCCGGTCCCGGCGCCTTGAAGCATAAGGACACCCGCGGAGAGGATCGCGACAGCAAGCGCAATCAGCGCAGCAGCTTCTGTGACTTTGGGCACGAAACGCGGGCGACGGCCTGGCCGCGTGAACGCGAAACCTGCTGCCAACAGCAGAATTGCGGGTGCGATCAAGGGGATCAGGTCGTAAGGCATAGCCGGGTCGTCTCCTTGAGGCTTCAAAACGCCCACGCTTTTACGTTTCTTTCTGAATTAAGAAAAATACATAGTTTTTGAGTTTACGTTCTGTTTAAGTGAACAATATGACCGAGCTCAACTATCATCATCTGCGTTATTTCCAGACGGTTGCACACGAAGGTAACCTGACCCGGGCCGCGGCTCAGCTGAACGTATCCCAGTCGGCCGTATCGACACAGATACGTCAACTTGAGGAAAATCTTGGGCAGGCTCTCTTCGAGCGCCGTGGGCGGGCCCTGTACCTGACCGAGGTCGGGCGCATCGCGCTGGACCATGCCGACGCAATCTTCGCAACCGGGCGCGAACTGATCGCCACCCTCCAACAAAGCGGAGAACAACGGCAGCCGCTGCGCGTCGGCTCACTTGCGACGCTCTCGCGGAACTTTCAGCTGGCCTTCCTGCGTCCTGTGCTCGGGCGCCCCGATGTTGAAGTCATCCTGCGCTCGGGCAGCGCCGCGGAGCTTTTCAGCGCGCTGGCCGCACTGCATCTGGATCTTGTTCTGACGAACCAGCCGCCACCAGCCGATGCCCTGACTTCTTTTGTCGTGCAGCGTCTGGACGAACAGACCCTCAGCCTGATCGGCGTTCCCGAACTTTGCCCGCCGCACCTGCCGCTTTCAGAGCGCTTCACCCAATCGGCGCTCATTCTGCCGAGCGCCGCCAGCGGTTTGCGCATGGGCTTCGATGCCCTGATGGATCGCCTGGGCGTGACGCCGCAGATCATCGCAGAGGTCGACGACATGGCGATGATGCGTCTGCTTGCACGTGAAGGGATCGGGCTCGCGGTCCTGCCCCCCATTGTCGTGCGGGATGAGCTCGCAAGCGGTGCTCTGGTCGAAAGCGCACAACTGCCCAACCTGACGGAGGCCTTTTACGGTGTGACCGTAGAGCGCCGTTTCCCGAACCCCTTGCTGTCGGAACTGATGCAGGAAAAACCCTAGCCATTTGCGGAACAGGCTCTCCTGCACCAGCATAGAAAAAGGCTGCGTAAGCTTTAACCCTTCACTTCTCCGGCCCCACGCGTGTCCTGGTGGGTTTCCCCCGCACTATCCGCCTCCGAGCAGCCGCGTAACATGCGTTGCAGTGTTGGATCAGCATCATAAACGTGATGTTTCAGCGCCGCGCCGGCGTGCAGCGCGATCAGACCAATCAGCCCGTAACCGGCAAACTGATGCACCCCGGAGCCGAGTGACGCCAGCCAGCTCAGTTCCGCCTGCGCCGGGATCGTGAACCAGCCGAAGACATCGATGGCTCGCCCGTGAAAAAGCGACGCGACAATACCTGATACCGGCATGAGCAGGATGCCCGCCAGCAGTGCCCAATGGGCAAGCTTCGACGCGGTTTCCTGCCAGGCTGGCATAACTGAAAGGGATTTTGGAAAGCCCTGCAGGATTCGCCAGAATACGCGCCAAAGGCCGAAGCCGAAAACGAGAACGCCGATGGCCTTGTGCATACCGATCAAATCGCCTCGTTCTGCGCGCGGAAGTCCGGCGTATGCCAGATAAAGGCCGAAGCCCAGCATCCCGATCATTGCAAGCGCGATCACCCAATGATTGATGCGGGATGTGAAGTCATATGACAAAACTTTTTGCATGGTTTGGATCTCATGGTTCGTTCTGTGGGAAATGATGATTGGCCGGTTTTTCCCGGTCATTCCGCCTCGGGATTTTCAACCCGTTCAGCGTCGCTTCGATCAAAAGACCGATCCCTCACACAACCGTCATTCTCTCTGTGGAATGCTTCTCGGTTCAGTTCTTACGACCGATAGATAAATGCTGTATCGCCGGAAAAACAGATCGCCCCGCAAGCAGTTTTGTCGCGGTTTGTCGCAAACAGGGGCGCTGTTACATTTTGCGACACTTTTTTGCCTGAGCCTGCCTGGAAAACAGGGTAACCTGTTGTAATGTTATCGAATTACTGATGGACAACGTCCGTTGGAATTCGGTTCAAACATGCCCGCTGTGAGTTGAAGCCTCTTCGCACTGCCGGTACGGACCCGGCATATCGTCGTTCTGAAGATCAAAACCTCCCGGAGATCTGACTTTGAAACTCTGCAATGCATCCGGCGGACACGCGCCGAGCGAGGGATGATGGGAAATCTACGCCAAATTTTCTTAGTCGCCGTCTTCGCCTGTCTCGCGATTGGCGGATACGCCTACTACCAAAAGGTCATCCTTGCTTCTGTAGATACGGCAGATCAGCCCGCACGCGGCGCGTCCAGGAGCATCGCCGTAGAAGTTTCACCCGCCGAAACCCGCGAGCTGAGTATGATTCTTGAAGCGGTCGGAACCACACGCGCGCTGCGCTCTGTAGACATCGTTCCTCATGCCGAAGGACGGATTGTCGCGATAGACATCACAGCCGGCCGCGAGGTCGAGACCGGAACGGTGCTCGCCAGGCTGGATGATGAGATCGAGCAGGCAACACTGACCGAAGCTCAGGCCATGCTGGATGAAAAAACCGCAGCTCAGGCGCGAGCCGAAACACTTTTCAAAAGCAAAACCGTAAGCCGCGCAACCATCGATCTGGTTCGCTCCGAAACGGCAATCGCGCGGGCAACACAGGAGAGGGCAAAACGGCACCTTGATGATCGTGTGATCCGCGCACCTTTTACCGGTGTTTTGGGTATCAAATCGATGGACCTCGGCGCGCGGGTCGATACGGACTCTGTGTTGACCAGCCTCGACGACCTTTCAGTCGTGGAGATCGAATTCAGCCTGCCGGAAACCGTCTACGGACAGATCAAGGAGGGCCAAATCGTCACCGCCACTGCTGCGGCCTTTCCCGGGCGGAGTTTCATCGGGAGCGTCGATGCCGTAGACAGCCGTATTGATCAGACATCACGCGCCTTCACACTGCGCGCCCGGCTTCCGAACGATCAGCGGGAACTGCCGGCAGGTATGTTCATGCGCCTCAGCCTTGCTCTGGGAACGCGCGATGCAGTGATGGTGACGGAGGAGGCAATCCTGGTGCAGGGAGAGAACACCTTTCTGTTCGTCGTCGAGAACGGCAAAGCCGTGCAACGGCGCATCCTCGCCGGGACACGCCGGGAGGGTATGGTCGAAGTTCTTTCGGGGGTCACGGCTGAAGAACCCGTCATCTCGCGCGGCATTCAATCCCTGCGCGATGGTATAAACGTTGAAGTAATGCTCACGCCATCCCTGAACTCTGATGAGGGCAAACCTCCGCAGGCGGACGCCGCAAGAACGCCAGCAGATACACGTTCACCACTCCAGCAGCATCGCTCATGACGCTCTCTGACATCGCGATCCGACGCCCGGTCCTGGCCGCCGTCGCCAGCCTCCTTATCATCGTGTTTGGCATTGGCGCGCTGACACAATTGCCGATCCGCGAACTGCCTGACATCGACGCCGCTGTGGTTTCGGTGCGTACGGTCTACACCGGCGCCGCGCCGGAAATCGTCGATACGGACATCACCGAAGTGCTGGAAAGCTCCATGGCCGGCATCGCCGGTGTCAAAACCATCACCTCCCGGAGCCGCCGCGGCAGCAGCAGCATCACCGTCGAATTCGAAGTGGACCGCAACATCGACGAAGCGGCCAATGATGTACGCGACGCCGTGGCACAGGTTCGCGCCGATCTGCCTGATGATGTAGACGAGCCACAGGTCATCAAGAACGACGCCGACGACGACCCGGTCATGCGCCTTGCAGTGGTCAACCCGAACATGACCGCAGCCGAAATCACCGATTACGTGGACCGCTACATCGTCGACCGGCTGGCAACAGTTCCGGGCGTTGCCAGCGTCGATCTTTATGGCGACCGCCCGATGGCAGTCAGGATCTGGCTTGACCGCCGCGCGATGGCCGCCCGTAATCTGACGGTGGCCGATATTGAGACGGCGCTCGAGCGCGCCAACATCGAACTTCCCGCGGGCGAACTCGAAACCTCCTCCCGCCAGCTTACCGTGCGGCTTAACAGCCGCATTCCCACGGTTCAGGCCTTCGCAGACGTCGTCATCGAACGGGTGGCAGGTCATCCGATCCGCCTCGGCGATATGGCGCGGGTGGTGTCAGGTGTGTCCGATGACAGTACTATCGTGCGCAATAACGGAGTCACCGCTGTGGGCATCGCGGTGGTCCGGCAGAGTCAGTCCAACACTATTGCGATTTCAAACGGCATACGTGACGCCATCGCGACGATGGCGGACGGCCTGCCGACAGGCATGGCAATTGAGGTTGGATCAGACGATGCAATTTTTGTCGGCGCGTCGATCCGCGAAGTCGTGATAGCACTCGGCATCTCGCTAGCACTGGTGGTAGGTGTCATCATTGTATTCCTGCGCTCCTGGCGGGCGACGCTCATCCCCGCGATTACCATCCCCGTGGCACTCGTCGGCACGCTCGCCATGATCGGCGCCATGGGTTTCTCCATCAACGTGCTCACGCTGCTCGCACTGCTGCTCGCGATTGGTCTGGTGGTGGACGACGCCATTGTGGTTCTCGAAAATATCCAGAGGCGCCTTGATCAGGGCGAGAGTCTGTTAAAGGCAAGCGTGCTCGGATCACGTCAGGTCACCTTCGCGGTTATCGCCACGTCGCTTACCTTAATTGCCGTTTTTGTGCCGCTCTCTTTTCTGCAGGGACAGGTTGGACGTCTCTTTACGGAATTCGGGTTTGTCATGGCCAGCGCCGTTCTGATCTCCACTTTCGTCGCATTGACCGCCTGCCCGGCCCTGGCTTCCAAGATCCTGCGCGGATCGAAAGCTTCCGTCGAACACCGCCACTCCCTGCCTCGGAACCAGGGCACGCCACAGCGTGAAGGATGGTTCCTGCGCCATTTCCGCACCAGCGTGAACTTTGCCATCGGCGCCCCGATCCTCGTAATCCTTCTGGCGCTTGGGATCGCGGGATCCGGGATCGCTGTTTATGAACAAATTCCGCAGGAACTCAGCCCCAGCGAGGACCGTGGCGTGGTCTTCGTACCCCTGTCGGCGCCGCAAGGAAGTACCGTTGGCTTCACCGACACGGCATCGCAGCAAGTCGAGAGGATCATTGAGCCGCTGCGAGATTCGGGTGATGTGGAGACTGTCTTTACCTACAGCGGGAGTTTCGGCAGCCAAAACCGTGCATTCGTCGTGCTGCGTCTGGCAGACTGGGCGGATCGCGACCTTTCCCACCGCGACGTCGTTGCTGCGATGAATCCGAAAATGCGCGAGATCACCGCCGCGAGAGGCCGCCCGATCACACCTGCGGGCCTTGGTCTGCGCGGCAGCAGAACCCCGCTGCGCATCGTGGTCAGCGGACCAGACTTTGAGAGTGTGAAAGCCTGGGCCAGTGACCTGCTCGCCGTCGCGCAGGACAATCCCAACCTCCAGAACATGGAGATGGATTACGAAGAGAACCAGCCGCAGATCGATGTCTCTGTAGATCGTGACCGCGCCGACGATCTGGGCATCAACCTCGACACCATCGCCTCCACTCTGCAAACCCTTTTGGCCTCCAGCGAGGTGACCCAATTCGTGGACCGGGGTCGTGAATATCCCGTGCTTCTACAGGCCGAGGAGAATGACCGGGTCTCGCCATCCGATATCGATTTCATTTTCGTTCGCGCCGGTGACGGAACCTCTCTGGTCCCACTTAGTGCGCTGATCGATGTGGACACGGTCGCGGCAGCTGCAGAGCTGCGGCGCTACAACAGATTGCCCTCGATCCAGGTCGAGGGTTCGCTTGCCGAAGGCTATACCCTGGGTCAAGCCATCGCCTTCATGGAACAGGCGGCCGCAGAGACCCTCCCCACCGAAGCCCAAATCGGCCTAGCCGGTCAGTCGCTGCAATTCAGAGAAACCTCCAGCGGTGCCACAACCACTTTCATGCTTGCGCTGCTCATTGTGTTTCTGGTGCTTGCCGCCCAATTCGAGAGCTTTGTCCATCCACTCGTGATCATGCTGACGGTGCCGCTGGGTGTAGCCGGTGCTGTCTTCTCACTGGCATTGACCGGGATCACGCTGAACATCTACAGCCAGATCGGCATCATCCTGCTGGTCGGACTGATGGCAAAGAACGGCATTCTGATCGTGGAGTTTGCCAACCAGCTGCGTGATGAGGGGATGAGTGTGCGAGATGCAGCTGTGGAAGCCACAGTGCTGCGCCTAAGGGCCATTGTGATGACTTTGATTTCGACAATTCTGGGCGCGGTGCCACTGGTGCTGGCCAGCGGCGCAGGCGCGGAGAGCCGGATGGCGATCGGCACGGTGATTGTTGGCGGGCTGATGCTTTCAGGTGTCCTGACCCTCTTCCTCACGCCGGTGCTATACGACCTGCTGGCCCGCTTTACCACTCCCCGCTCCCGCATCGAGAAAATGATTGAGACCGAATTGAGCGGTCTCAATCACCCTAAACCCATCGCTGCGGAATAATCTCAGTTATTGTCTCTGAGGCGTGAGCGCTGCCGCGGATTTGGCCAGCCGCACCAGATTGATAAATTCAGCGCGATAGCCGAAGGGATCTTCACCCTTGGCGGACTGCGCCAGATCAATTACATGGTCGTATGAAAAGTCTCCCGTGTAACGCCCCCCGCGCAGGACCTGTCCAAAGCCGGCGACGGCCGCTGCAAAGCGTGTGGACTGCGGGGCTTGGCCGACAGATGTCACTTCAGATGCACGCGTGATGGCGGTTGACGTCAAGGTGCTGCTGTCACTGTCCGGCAGTTTGTAACGAATCTTCAGGAAGCCATATTCGTTATTTTTGTCCGGGCTGTTGTTTGTTGTCGTTGCAGGGCGCTCGGACTGGTAGCGCAGATCGTCTACCTGCTGTCCGGGCGAACCGGCAGGTGTGATTTCATAGAGTGCAGTCACAGTATGACCGGCACCTATGTCACCAGCATCAACCTTGTCATTGTTGAAGTCTTCCCGGTTCAGCATACGGGTTTCGTAACCGATCAGGCGGTATTCGCTCACCATGGCCGGATTGAACTCCAGTTGCAGCTTTACGTCCTTGGCAATGGTGAAGAGCGTGGAACCGGCTTCTTCGACCAGAACCTTGCGGGCCTCGCCGAGCGTATCGATGTAGGCAGCATTGCCGTTGCCGTTCTGCGCCAGGGTCTGCATCAGCTCATCATTGTAGTTGCCGTGACCGAATCCCAGTACGGAGAGAGTTACTCCGGTCTTTCGTTTGCGCTCGACGAAGCTCTTCAGTTCCTCGGTATCGGAAATACCGACATTGAAGTCACCGTCCGTCGCCAGGATCACCCGATTGACTCCGCTCTCATCAAGCTGGCGTTCCGCGAGCTGATAGGCCTGACGGATGCCCTCCGCGCCCGCTGTCGATCCGCCTGCGCTCAGACGGTCGAGGGCGGCGAGGATCTTGTTTTTATCGGCAGCCTCTGTTGGCTCCAGAACCGTCCCGGCAGAACCTGCATAGGCAACGATCGCGACCGTGTCGTCGGGTTTGAGCGAAGACAGCAGCAGCTTGAAGGAATTGCGCAGCAGCGGAAGCTTGTCCGGCGCATTCATCGAACCCGAAGTATCGATCAGAAAGACCAGATTGGCCTTCGGCGCATCTGTCCTGGGCAGCTCATACCCCTTGATGCCGATCCGCAGCAGTTTGGTATCCACATTCCAGGGCGACGGCATGATCGAGATGTTCGCCTTGAAGGGTTCCGCACGGTCCTCGGGGACATCGTAGTTGTAATCAAAGTAGTTAATCAGCTCCTCAACACGGACCGCATCTTTTTGCGGCAAAACACTGCGGTTCAGCGCACCGCGCACAAAAGCATAGGATGCGGTATCGACGTCCACTGAGAAGGTGGAGACCGGTTCCTGCGTTACAATCTTGAGCGGATTAGGAACGATGTTCGAAAAACTATCGCGCCCCTGATCCTGGTAGTGAGGGACCACGAACTCATTGCTTTCTTGGCTCCGCTTGATCCTCGCCTGTTGAGGAGAAAAGGCAAGCCGCTGGCTCTCTTCGGACAAAATTGCCTGCCCGGCGGTACGACCGACCGCCGCCGCAGGAACACCACCTCTCGCCAAGGCCTCAATCTTAGGCTTCGACGCGGCCACTGACGGCTCTGGTTCGGGCGCTGGTGCAAGCTCTGGCCCTGTTGCCCGGGTCGCTGGTGGCGCTGCATTCGGTTGGGCCGCATCCGGCAGGGCCGCAAGTTCTTCCTTATCAGCAGGCAAGCGCGTCTCATCAATTTCGTACTTGGACGCTGCCGGGATCAAAACCTGTTCGATCTGATCCACATTCACGATCACAAAAGCCAGGGCGGCGAGGCTAACGCCGCCGGCCAGGGTGTATCGTAGATTCAAAGGGGCAAAATTCATCATCGGTTTCCTCTTGAGTGCGGTTAGCAAGTTCATGCTTCGCTCTCTAAGACGCGCACCGATGCCGGATCCTTGGCGGATTTCTGCATTTTCTTTTTGAAACTGCTCCATGGCCGCTTGCATGACCGCCTGCCGCGCGGCGTCATCGGGCCGGAGGGTTTCCTGACGCCGGAAGGCCTGTTTCATTCTTTCCAGTTCGTCGCTCATGCTTCCGCTTTCACCAGGGCTTTGAGTTCCTTGCGCAGTTCATGCATGCGCCAGGACACGGTTGATTCCTTGATCTCCAGAATATCGGCAGCCTCTGCGTGTGTAAGGCCCTCCGCCAGAACCAGCACCGCGGTCTCGCGCAAATCCCTCCCGACACGCTGCAGGGCGTCATAAAGCCAACTCAGCTCCTTCGCAGCCTCGGCCTCCGCACCTCGCGTCAGCTCAGAAACCTCTCCATAGGCGGCATGCAGTCGGCTGGTGGCGCTTTGCCGCCGATGATGGTCCTGCGCCGCGTTGACAACGATCCGGTAGAGCCAGGTGGTAAAGCGCGCCTCGCCCTTGAAGGAACGTAGTTTGCCGGCAAGAGAGGTGCAGACGGCCTGGGCGATATCTTCGGCATCCTCGCGCATGCCGGTAAAGCGAAAGGCGATACGGTAAATACCGTCATAATGCCGCTCCAGCAGCACCTTAAATGCCGCCGGATCGCCATTGCCCGCTTGCAAGGCCAGCTCGCTATCACTCGTGTTCATGCGCATATTCAGTCATTAGACGCAGGAAGACGGCAAATCCTTGGCAAAATTCTGAAAAAAAATGCGTATCGAAGAAAATAGACTCTTCTGCTGGAGCACAACCCCAGGAAATTCGCCGAAAAAAATTAATCAAGGCGCGATACAATTTTTGGACCAGGCACGACAAGCATATAAATTCAGTCCGCAAAAAGCCGTCTCAAATGCAATCAGTTGGATGCATTTACGCACTTCCTGCTTAGAATTTTCCTGATCTCCGTCGTGTCTGCAGATCTTCTTCACCCCGTTCAGGATCAACGCACTCCGGAAGCGTAGGCTGAAAGACGGATGCAAAGCACTCCCGCAACCACTTGATGGCCGCCTGAACGCGCTGTGTCTCAACCGTATCATGACAAACATGAATATAAAGCACCCGCTCTATTGCAGGCTCGTCTGCGTTGATCCGAACGAGACCTTCATCTGATTCCGCCAGACACATCGGCAATAAGCCTTTCCCAACACCGGCACGAACAGCATTCAACAAGACGCCTGCATCGGTTGAAGAAAAGCGCGTAGGGCCCTCACGCCTCTTTAAACGTCGTTTGGCACGTTCGACCAGGAGAGACGCCGTCTTTCCGTCGCTTAAAGATACCCATCCGGGATCACGGCCTACTGAGTTGCGGGCGCAATAGAATGCGTACGGAACACTGCCGAGGGAAATTCGAAACGCGCCCTCCTGCGGCTCTTCGTCAAACCAGAGAGACAAGGATACATCTCCTTGCACCAGGTGCGCTGCGGGGCACGCGACCGTCTGCAGTTCGATCTGAGGATATGCATTGAGAAAAGCGGGAACGGCTACCTCGGCAAGGCGACTGACTATCCAGGTGTCGCCGGCCAGACGAACGGTCCCGGCGGGACTCTGTTCCGATTCGGTCACAGCGTCGACCAGTAGCTCGATCTTGTTTTGCACTTCGGCGACGTGGCCAATCGCAACCCGCCCCGCGTCGGTCAAAACGAACCCCGTTTTCGTTCGCACGAAAAGCATGATGCCCAATTCGGCCTCAAGAGAAGAAAGTCGGCGACCAGCCGTGGAGGTATCCACACCAAGTTTTTTAGCCGCCCGCGTCAGCGACCCGGCCCGGCTGATCGCCAACGCCACTTTCAGATTGTTCCAATCCATTATCGATGCCTCTCGCACGCTTCAGGCTGATTAAAAGAGCTGTTTTTTTCCTTCTCATGGCCTGCCAAAGCGCCGAGAGAAGCATGGCGTCGGCCACTCGAAACACTGAACGTGACGCACATAGAACGGTCTAAAAAGTTACAGCTGCAGGAACGCCAGAAGCCAAGGCGTTGCGATAAACCAGTTCGGCAGCGACAAGGTCCTCCATGGCTATCCCCATTGCCTTGTAAACCGTGATTTCCTCAGCATTGGAGCGCATTGGCGCCCGACCGATGAGGGCATCGCCGAATTTGATTGCCGCGCGCCGATCGACTGCCTGTAGCTCCCCGCATCCCACCGGCGGTGGCTCGAACGCCGCGTCGTCTTCCACATAAAGCTTATGGTCACGTGCGAGCGCCACCGGCAATTCACCTTGGGGCGGCGCATATCCGACGGAAGTGACATGTGTTCCCGCTTGAACCCAATCAGAAGCGATCACCGGTTCATAGGCATGGGTTGCGAGGCAAACAACGTCGGATCGCCGCACTGCAGTCTCTATATCTTCAACCGCCTGAACTCCGGCGTATCCTTGAGCCAACGATTGCGCATCATCAAAGTGCAAAGAGCCGACAAGAATCTCATCGAAGTCACGGGCCATTGGAAGAAGGCGAAGGTGCTCACGTCCCTGAACACCCGCGCCGATGACCGTGACGACCTTCGCATCTGACCGCGCGAGCTCGCGAACCGACAACACAGCGGCCGCAGCAGTCCGAATGCCGGTAATGTAGGTACCGTCCATCACGCACATCGGCTTTCCCGTAGCCGAATCGTAAAGATTGATCATCGCCAGATGGTTCGGCAGGTTCTTACGGAGATTCTCCTCGAAGACACACACAGTCTTGACCATCATCTGCGCCCCTTCGCGCCAGGCCGGCATCGCAAGCATAAAACCTCGCTCAGGCACCTTGATTTCGGGACGTGCGGGCGCTTGGATTTCTCCCCACGCCATTGATCGGAAGCCGGAAGCCAAACCATCCAACAAAGCAGGCAGGCTGAGCCTCTGCATGACCTCGGTTTCACTGAGTGTCATAACTTTTAAGTCTCCCTTCACGATTTCGGCCGCGCGGAGAGGTGACGAATCAGATGCAAACATTGCTAGGAAATTCCTGTTTTCTTTATAATTTGCAGATTTTTATGGGCTTTGAAGGCTATGAAGAGACATAATGGTGTGATCCGCAAACAACTTTAATTCGCCAACTCATAACCTTTGGTAATGATATGCCAAACCGGCGCCTTCCGCCCTTCGCTGCTCTGCGAGCTTTTGAAGCCGTGGCGCGCACTCTCAGTTTTACAGGCGCCGCCCGGGAACTCGGCGTGACACAGGCCGCGGTAAGTCGGCAGGTTCGCGTTTTGGAACAGGAACTGGGCATTCGCCTCGTTGAGCGTCATGCCGCGCACAACACGCTCTCCCTCGCCGGGGAAACGCTCTCTGCCGCCCTTCGTGACGGCATGGACAGAATGGAAGCAGGTGTTCGGGCCGTCTCGTCGCAACCTGGACAAAGAGTCCTGACAGTCAGTGTTGCCCCGTTCTTTTCAGCCAACTGGCTCACGCCCAGGATCATGCGTTTTATAGAGGCTAATCCGGAGATAGACCTAAGACTGCATCACTCTTACCAGCCACCGGATTATCGTCGCGATCAAATCGACCTCGGCATCAATTGGGGTCACGGCAACTGGCCGGGCGTTGAAGCTGAAAAGGTGCTGGATGGATCTCTGACGCCAATATGCTCACCGGACTTCCTCAAAGACGATACAAAAACCTTGAAGCCGGATAGTCTTATCCAACAGCCTCTCTTCTACGAATTTCGTCAGAAAGACTGGACAGACTGGTTTCAGGCTGCCGGGATAACGCTATCCGAAGCGCCTGCCGCGACCAGAATCAACGACTCCAATGCGCTGCGACGCATCGCTTTGGAGGGGCACGGGATCACACTTTTCTTTCGCTCTCTGGCAGAGGACGATCTGAAGATCGGACGCGTGATCCAACCCTTCAATGTGAACATCGACACAGGCGATCATTATTTCCTGAATTTTCCCTCCGACCGGGAGCTATCCGCTGGTGGAAAACGCTTCCGAAGATGGCTGCGTTCAGAACTCTGAAGCTGTCTTTACACGGAATAGAGATTTACCAGCCAGATCATTACCAGCACGGTTCCGATTGAAAAAACCCAGGTTCCGCCAATGATGACCCACCGCCGATTGATACCCCGGCGCCGCGCAGATCTGTCGGCGAGCTGCGCAAGAGCGGCGAAGAGCCATTGAATAATCAGAAAGTTCCGGACTCGCGAATCACCGGCATCATAATTGCCGTCAGCAAGCAGCGAGGGTGGCGCCAGATGAAACCAGACGAAATAGGCAATTGCCAGCCCGACACCCCCCCAAATTAATAAAAAATAGCGGTTGTCGCTGAATGCGAGAGGTAAGAAATAAACCACCGCGACAGTCAGGACAAAAATGAGCAGAAGAAGTCCCAAAAGACTCGAAGTCGGTGCCATCTCGTTTCGTCTCTCTCTTCAAGCTGACGCCGCTTCCGGCAACTGCGAAACGGTTATCAGTCCGCACCGGTTCGAAGCTTCGTCAAAGCGACTTTCAGATGAGTCGTATCCGATCGGAGAATCGTTCAATCTTTTTGATCGGCACGTTCAGAATGAAGAGAGGCTAGCGGCGCGGATAACGCTTCTTATCCTTCGGTCGCCAGGTGTCCAGCCATCTTTGCCAGCACCCATAAACTCCGGTTGCTTGTTGTTTGATCTCCTCCGCACTGCTCTCCGCCGCATCCCGGTAAGCCGCGGTTTCCTCCTCGAACTGATCGACCAGTGGATCGACATGGCGTTCGCGCAAGCGGGCCAGGAAGGCTAAGACGATCCATATCAGCCCTCCCATCCCAATCAGAAAAACGATATTGAACCAGGGGATCGGCGTGTAATCAGGGCCGTCCACCTGCTCAATATCCACCGCGTTCGGGAACATGGAGAAAATCTGGATGCGCCAGCCGTAGTGAGTGACCACGACCCACTTGGGGTTTTCAGAATTCGAGGTCAGGTTCTGCGCCTTGGCCTGCACGTTGCCGCTGTCGAATTTGAAGTACCAGGGGAAGCCCCAGTCGGTTTCCTCGTTGCGGTACACTCTGGGTTTACCGTTTTCCCAGACCGCGTTGACGAAGCGTACGTCGCGGGTGTTACGGGCGGTGTTTCCATCGCCCTCCTCCACGAAGTCGCGGCTTACCACGTCCATGCGCTTGACGTCGGTTCCCACGATCCGAACCACATCCTTCGAGGGCAGATAGAAGTTCAGAAAGACCGTTACCAACAGAACCAGCAGGGCCAGCAGTGCGTATTTCACCAGGCGCATGTTCAAGGATCCTTCTCAGGTAAAGTCGGCAATGTAGATCAGCAGTACCGCGAGCCCGATCGGCAGGAGAAAAATACCCAGCAGCAGCTTCTTGGTCAGCGAGCTCTCATACTTCGCCATCCCGCGCGCCACGTAACTCTCGCGATCATTGGCACGGACCTGGCCGCTGTCGAAGCGATCCTTGAGTTCGCGCTCCCGATTCCAGCGGAAATACTTCGATAACAGCAGGTAAATGACTGTCAGGATACCAAACAGAAAAACCAGTCTGATCAATAAACCCAGCATTAACGCCTCCCTCCTGTCCTTGGCCCCCAGGGACCGGCATTCACATTCGATCGGACACGAGGCTTGGATCCCGACTGCGGGCGGGGGTTCTGCATGGGAATCGCTACGGGCTTGTCCGGTGTCTCCGGCAGTGTCCCTGACGACGGCACTGAGCCTCCCTCGCGGGCCCGAAGCACCGCATCCTCACTGGAGTCCTCTTCGAGATGCAGGTCTTCCTCGTCCGGCGGCACGACCGCGTCCATGCCCGGCTCGGGACCGTAAAGCGCGTCGCGCACGCCACGTTTGTCGATCGCGTATTCCTTGGCCAGAAACTCGGCCACATAGGCGCGTTTGGCATCTCCCCATTCGCGGTAATGCAGATAAAAACGGTCCTTGTTGCAGATGAAGAGCTGGCGAACATCCAGGGGCGTGACATGGGCCAGCAAGTGGTTCACCAGATCCCGGTCGATATGCGATGCCGAGCGCAGGTGATAGAAGTACGCTGTCTCCTCAGGCTGCAGAGGCGGCCGCGCGCCCTCCTGATCGATTGCCCGCAGCGTGGCCGCGATCTGATGGAATTCTTCCGGCAAGGCATCAAGGTGCCGGTGCACGGCAGAGCGCAGATCGTCCCGGGTCAGCTTATCGAGATCGCCGGACGTGCCATTCGACGCCAGATGATCAACAAGGATGAAATCCAGTCGCTGACGCAAGAGGGCGCGCTCGTCGAGACCACGGGCATCGAAGACATTCTCGACCAGCCGGTTATCCCGAAGGAACTCGGCAAGCGCCTTTGCGTCCTGGATCGATATTGCGGTCATATCGGTCGTCGCCGGATCGAAGTCGGCATCGCAATAAATCAGCGCAGGCCTCCGCACGTCCCGAAAGACATAGAGACCACCGAGATGAGACGTGAAGAAGTTACCCTTGCGGTAAGACGTCTCGGTCGGCGTGAGCGGATGGCGGGAGACATCACCGACCCGCTCGGCCAGAGCCACCATTTCCTCGACAACATCCTCATCCCACCAGGCGCTGTCACTCTCCAGAAATTCCTTGGCCTGCAGGATCAGATTTTCCGCATCGGACACCAGCCCGCGCGGCGTGTTGGCTTCAACCCGGATACTCCGGATGGTCAGCAGGTCTGCCGGAGACTCGATCCGGTAAACCGAATTCACCAGTTCACCCATCACCGCATCGCGCGCCGTCAGAGCAAAAAGCACATCCCGGTTATCCTCGATAAACTGCTTGAGGATCGCCCGGCTGGTCGAGAATTTCGCGCCCACCAGCGGACAGGTCGACTGCGCCAGAGTGAGCAGGATAAATTGCCGATTACAGCCGTTCGGGTTGAGGTAGGTTTCGTCACCGAACTCATCGCCGATTTCCGGAGAGAAGCCCGAAAGATCAATGTGAAAGGACTCCAGCGCCGTACGGCGCCCGGTCAGCTTTTCCAGAGCGGCGTTGTAGCGCTTAACCTGGGTCGGCGAGGAAACCTCGACCAGGTTGCCATACATCAGCCCGCGCTCGATCAGCCTCAACATGAAGTCAGCCCTCCTTGCCCGCGAAGCGTTCGCGCGCAGCAGCCAGGTGGGTCATTTCCTTGACCTGGGCATCGATCGCCGCCTCGTCTGAAGCATTGCCGTAGCGGAATTCGCTGTCCGCGTAGCGGTTGATCTCCTGAACCACCATCTCCGGCGTGATGGGGCGGGTCAGTTCGCGGATCATCGCCAGCTTGGTGTCGTAATCCTTTTGCAGGAAGAGCTCTGTATTCTCCATCCACTCATCAGGCAGCTCGAAATCCATGGCCCGGACCTTCACTGCGTCGGTGATGTTCTTGATCGCCCGGCCGGTGAAGCGCTCGTCGGCTTCCTGAATGGCCTTCAGATAGGCACCCATCTTTTCGATGGTGTCCAGCTCCCCGATGGCGTCGCGCGCCCGATCAAAGACCCTGGCCAGTTGCTCTTCCTGGGGACGGCTGTGCTGTTCATAGGACGCCGCAACGGCGGACTGTATCTCCTGCGCTGCGAAGAGATCGTGAGAGCCCACCGGGATATCGTGATTGGAGCCCAGCAGCAGATGCAGGATATCGATATAGTCTTCACGGGTCTGGGGACCATCGACCAGGAACCGGGCGCCGGCGCGCTGCCGCAACGCGTCATCGACGTTTTCGGGGTAGTTGGAGAACATGCCGAAGGTGCAGTTGCCCCGCACCACGGTGTTGGCGCCGGCAAAACTCTCCATCAGGACCGCGGTCACTTCCTGCTGTCCCGCCGAGGACTGGCGGTCGCCGCGCTTGCCTGCAATCTGATCGATATCGTCGATCGTTCCGAAACCAATCACATGCGGATCCAGAACCGCACGGATAAAGGCTTTGGCGTTCTGACCGGATTTCCCCTGATAGCTGTCGATGGAATCCGACGAGAGGTTTTCATAACGGAAGGGATAACCGGCATTCTGACAATAGTCGTTCAGCAAACCGGCGATCATCTGGATCAGCGTGGTCTTGCCGGTGCCCGGTTTGCCATCCCCCATGAAGGTGAAAATAAATCCGCCCAGTTCAGCGAAGGGATTGAGTCGCCGGTCGAAATCATAGGCCATCAGCATCTTGGCCAGCTTCAGCGACTGGTACTTGGCAATATGATTACCGACCACCTCATGAGGCTTCTTGAAGGTCATGGTCAGGGTGGTGGAACGGGCACGGGTTGCAGGTGTAAAGCCGTCGATCTGGAAATCATCCGCCTCAACCCGGAAGCTCGAACCCAGGAAAGCCTCCAGCCGCGCCGCCGACTGCGCACGAATGGAGACCTCTTCCATCAGGCGCTCCATAAAGGCTGTTACCGCCGGAATCAGGTCCGCTTCCGCTTTGGCCTTTTCGGCGACCACCTGATCCAGCTCCCAAAGTGCGCCCTTAACCGCCAACGCCGGATTGTCGGTCAGGATTTCCTTCAGATCCTCGACTTCAACCTCGTGATCACCGGCCTCGCCACTGTGCGCCGCCAGCAGGAACGCACTCATATTTGCGAAGACGTGCAACAGGATCAGCGAAGAGGCCGCCAGAAGTTCACCGAACTCCGCCTTCTTCCCCGCTTCAAGGCTGCCGTCCAGATTGCTGCGTTTCAGGGCACCAAGAGCTGTCTGCTCGTCATAGAGATCGCTCACGGCATGAGCAGTCGCAATCGCCCGGCGCAGGCTCGAAAGGACCGACGCCTGGGTTGCGCTGACCAGAGGATCGCCTTCATCCGCCGCTTCAATTCGGGCGATCAGGTCGACGCCTTCCTTGCGGACAGTCCGCCGTGATGCGAGGCCCGGTGTCGTTGAACGAAAGGCCCGGCGGGCGGGAATGCCGCCACGCGCGGACGCGTCACTGCTCGTGGCGGCTTCGGCGCGGGCCTTACCGATGCGCGGATGATGTTCGAAGCCTTCGAGCAGTTGAAAGGCCGGCTCGTAGTGGCTGCGAATATCCTGTTCGCGAATTTCCATCAGGTTTTTAGCGACCGACATTTTTTCTCCTGTATCTGTTCAAGCGCCGGTCATGACGCTGCCATCGGCCGCGACCACATACTTCCGCACATTCCGCAAACTGGAAAAATCCTTGTCGATCAGGACCTGGTAGGGCCGATGCGGCAGAATAATCGAACGTTCCAGATGCGTGACCCCGGCGTCATGCGATGCAGCGTCGTAGGGATCGAGGTGAAAAACCTCGGACTCGACCTTGCCGAAGATCCCCGATGATTTCTCTTCTGCTTTTTTGGAGAGCAAGGTCTCGACAGACCACGACATGGTCCAGTCAAGACCAGGTGCGCCCGAGGCCTCCGCAAGAATTTCGCGCAGCGGTCCCTTCTGACGCGTAAAGGCATGCGAGTACATTGGACCGATGTGGACCCGCCGCAGAAACTTCGGATGCAGGTCCGGAAAATCCTTATCGAATCCCCGCGCGATGGTCAGCAGTTTCAGGTCCGAGAGCGACTGCGCCATCAAATGCTTCTGCGCCCTGGGCCAACGGATTTCATCGGTGGATAAAGCCTGATCGCTGCTGTCCTCCATCATCATCTGATAGAGCACAGGCAAATTCTGCGAGCTGTCATAGACTGCCCAATGAACGAAATACTGACGGCGTTTGTTGATGTCCTTGGGCTTGTTCTTGCCGAGCCAAACCAGCTGCGGCTGGTTCTGCGCCAGGAACAGATTCCGGTCACGCAACATCTCAAAATAGACCCGTTGGCTCATGGCATATTGCAGCTCGCGCGGCTTTTCGCGCTTCTGCAGAATGTGCTTCACCATCTCCTGTTTCAGGATTTGCCGCTCTGGCAGGTTGCTCAGATGCTGGTCCACCTGGGACAGATCGTTCGCCATCTGCAGCAGCTCTCGAAACACGGGAAAGCCGGAATCGGTCCGGTCAATCTCCAGCGCCGACGAAACCGATCTGCCATGCGTTCCCGTCAACAGATACTTGGTCGAGAGAGCTTCGAAGCTGTTCGAGAGAGCGTTGAGATATCCTTCGATCGCATCAAGCTGCAACGCGCCGAAGCTTTCCCTTTCCTCAGGCCGGTCAAGCGCAGCAACCGCCCGCAGGTTTAAAACGATCCGCTCAAACTTGGCGAAATACCTGCGGCAGTCCGCATTGTCGCGTATCTCGGTGGTTTCCCGTTCTGAGTCTGTCACAGCGTTAGATCCCCGGTCTGCAGCCTCAGATGCTCTCCTCGCCGTAAAGATTCTTATCGTGCTTCTCAACGATCTTCGCGAAACGGCGCACGAAACGCTCGTCGGACTTCGCTTTTTCTTCCAGAACCTTCCGCGCGAAAACCATGTGATCTTCGTGGTTCTCCATCATCTCGGCCATGCGGTTCTGAGTCGCAGACCCGATAGCTGCCATCGCTGCCTGGGCCTTTTCGTCGGTCGCAACACCGATTTCGTTGATCCGGTGCGCAACGTCCTGCTGCTGTGCGGTTTTCAGCGATTTGGTCAATGCGTCATACAGCACAACCCGCTGTTTCGTATCGGTCTGCAGCTTGTTGATCAGCACCATCTGGGTCGCAGCCTGATTCTGAAGGGAATCAACCCATGACTTACCCTTCTCGATGTAGCGCTCCAGCGTCTGCGACCGGGCCAGTTTGACCTGCTCGCCCTGCACCAGTTCGTTATAGCGGGTGTTGAGTGCTGCGAGCTCGGTCTCCAGTGCGGTCCGGGCTGCGGCGTCCTGCTCCATGGAAATCCGGTTTTCCAGATCGATGATCTGTGGGTCCATAGCCAGAATCTCGGCCCGCTCGGCCTCCAGTTCCGCGACCACGGTTTCGCGATCGTTCAGAGTTTCGGACAGGTTCGTATTCACCTGTTCCTTATGCATGTTCAAAACATCGAGTTGATCGCTCAGCATCTTGATAATGACATCGGACTTGGAGATCAGGTCCTGCAGCTTGTCGTCGATCGAGGAATTGCGGACGCGCTCCTCGCGCATGGAGTCCGACTTCGCGCTGGAGAAGAAACCAATGAAGGTCTCCATGCCCGAACGCTCGCGCATCTCGTCGAAGTCCTTGGAAAATCCGGCTGTCACCTCGTCCAGCCCCATAATTAAGTCTGCGATGTTCGCATTCATCGCTTCGTTGTGGGAATGAACATCCTCCAGAGACGCATTCTCGATATCAATATCGATGTCCCCGCCCTCCTTCAGGCGCGATCTCGCGCCCTCAATCTGGTTCGACAGAGCAGCAACCTTTGCCTTGGCCTCACGGACCTCTGATTCAGCCGATTGAATTGCGGTGTCGAATTTTTGCATCGATGTAAAAACTCCCATAGCGAGAAGGACCTGTTCGAGAACAGCACTCTACATATTTGAGTATTCCGTTCTAGCGTTTAAAGATCAAACCAACCAGATGCGCGCGCGATAGACCCGAAAAACAGCAAAACAATGCCTGACACAAAAATACCTTAGCCCTTGATTATGCAGGTAAATTTTTCGTTACCCACAATCCGAATAGAGTACTCATGGTTGCAGATTTTATTTCATCAGTTTCACAACTTCATAATGTCAAACGACGTTCCAGCCCCAAATTTGCGCCGATAGATGGTTAACACGCGTTACCGTTGATGCCGCTTCTCGCCGACAGCGGAACGTCAGGCCTAGCTTGCGGTGAGTACAGTCTTTAGAACGCGTCCGCGGAACCCGGCACTCAGGATTTTCGGAAGGCCTCGCAGGGGTCTTTTTCGTCAACCCTGGCGGTAAACCAGACGTAATCGAACTGCTCCGGGTCGAAGGAGGGGTAGTCTTCGGGATCTACGACGTCCCGGGCAACCTCGACAACCGCAAGCGCGAAGCTCTCCCCACCCGATGGCAGGAGATGCCAGGGCACCCCGCGATCTTTGCGGACGTGCTGGGCACCGGCAATCAGAATCGCCCCCTGCTCGACGCCTTCAGTACGCATGACTTTCGCAATCCAGGCATCGCGCAGGCGCTGAACATCGGCCATGGCAGGCAGGACCTTTTCGGGCAGCATGCCACAGTGAGAGAGCGCCAGAAGCTCGGTCAAACGGCGCTGTTGGTCATCATTGTATTCCCGCGACCAGCCGAGGGCGGCGGCGGTATCGGCATCGAGCGTACCGCCCTTCCCCAGTTTCCGCCTGACCTCAGGTGGCGCATCACCGGCCGCCATGACCATCTGATGTTTCAGTGCCTGTTCGGCAATCGGTTGATATTCCGGCCAACTCGGCCAGCCGCGCTCTTCCCACTGAATGGCTTTGCCCAAGCTCTCTACAGTCTCAGTGGTGGCGGCCTTCAGAGCTGCATCGTGCTCTGGTTCAGCCATTTCCCATACAAGCGCGGGACGGCGTCCGCGTTCTCCCATGGCAGCCACGACCTCTGCCTGAATCCGATGATGCTCTGCATTGTCGTGTTTTTCGCCAAGTAGCACCCAACGCGCACCGGAGGCCGCCGCGTAGAGCTCGTCAGGACTTGCCTGACGCTTTTCACCGCTATGCCAGACCGTTCCCACAAGAGGATGTTCCTTGAGCAACGCCGCAGGTTCCGCAGCGAGAGGGGCCGACCATAGAGGCAGAAGGAGGCAGAAGGCGGACAGCTTTTTCATGGAATTTTTAACCCGTTATCACAAGGCGATGCACGATCCGCCTGACAACCGGCGCGACCACCAGGACAGCAGGGAAGGCAACGACCCAGGAAGAAAGCCAGTTTTCCATCCAGATACCAAGCAAGCCGGGTTCCATCCCAACAGTCAGTACGCTGGCAATCAGGGTCACCAGACAGGACATAAAACCCGACAGCAGGAACCCAAAGACCAGAAACTCAAAGCGTTGCGGAATAAAGGGCTTCATGCTGTTCAAGCCCGCGTCACACGGTAGCCGACACGCGGGAAGTGAATCACGATCTTGCCGACTTCGGGCGCCTCATGCTCAATCGCAATACGGTCGCGCTCGACAAGACGTACAGGTCCCTCGACACCGGTTTCGCCACCGTCGACATCCGCGACGATGCTCACCCGGTCGCCCACCTGCAATTCAAGCGGATCCAGTGGATCGATACCCTGCGGCGCAATTGTCTCAGCCGCTTTGGCAATTGCCAAAGCTTCTTCCCCGGTCATATCACTCGCAGAACCGTGGCCAAGCGCCGCGACACGTTTTTCCCAGGCTTCGAGGGCTGGAAACTGGCTGAGGAACTCGGGGCCCTTGGCCCAACGGCCCCGGATAAACCAGATGTGATAGTACGCGACGGCGTCCGGCAGACCGGGATGATCGCCCAGCATGAACTTGCGACCGCCACTCAAACGCTGATCCATCCAGCCGATCTGCGCCCGAACCTGCGAAAGCACATGCCCAAGGTCGGCCTTGACCGCCTGTAAGTCTGCGTCCGGTCCCAGATAAAGGCGCCCCCGATCCTTGGCAAAGGCTTCCGGCAATTCATCGGCGGCCGCGCCCAAAACCAGCTTGACTGTGGTGTCGAACAAGACGCCATCGGTCCAGCGGCTTACGCCCCAGGCCATGCCATCCGCGCCACCGGGATAAAAGGTCGGGTCAGGAAAACGCTGTTCGAGCTCGCGCAAAATGCATTGGCTGTCGCAGTAGACATCAGCGCCGATCTGCATCACCGGCGCGCGCCGATAGCCCCCGGTCAGGGGCATCAGAAGCGGTTTGGGCGGAATCCGCGGCACCTCGACGGAACGCCAAGGCAGGTTCTTGATGCCAAAACCGACCCGGACCTTTTCCGAGACCGGAGATTGCGGATAGGCATGAAAGATAATCTGATCCAAAGCTCGTTCCTCTTTGTTACGCGTTTAAGCCCTGTGCGGGTCGCAAGTCTCTTTTGCATTGGCGACAACAGCCGTTACAATGTCCGCACGACAAACCAGAAATTCAAGATTTGCAAGCACGGTGTCGCCTCAGGCATCAACATCTGGTGAGTTTATGCTTGCACAACGATCAGCTCCGACAGGGTAACCATGCCTCCCAAGAAGAATCCGCTTAAACTCAACAAACTTCAACTGCGCACCCTGGCGTTGGCACAGATCCTGGCGCGTGATCCCGCGATGGCGCAGCAGATTGAGACAACCGGGGAAGCCGCGCTGCTGCAAGTGCCCCACGCCCATGGCAACCACCTGCACGTCGGCGACTTCACGGTCTCCACGCGGGACGCCAGCGGCCTGACCAATCCGGCTGTCTGGTCAGCACTTGCCCGGAAAAAACTGATTCACACAGCAAACCCAATGGCGATCGCGACCCTGACCCCTGAAGGCTTGGCTTACGATACGGGCCTGGGTCATCACTTTATGACACCTTCCGATCATTAGGTTGAGAACTCACGGATTTCTGAAGGGAAGTCCAGTTTCGTTTATGTTATTTGAACCTTCGATGGAAAAAGCAGGCGCAGTTACGTCGGCTGGACCAACAACCTCGAAAAACACAACGCCGGGACAGGCGCGAAATCGATACGCGGCCGTCAATGGACTCTGAATTATGCCGAGCGCTATAAAACCCGCGGCGAAGCCATGAACCGGGAATGGCACCTGAAACGCGACCGGCCACTTCGCAAAACGCTCACCGGCGTCTGACGTCTCAATGGTGATCGAAGCCTGGCTCGAACAGAGAAATTAGGAACACGCGTCTTTCCCTGAGACGTTCATAGAAGGAAAACACATGAGCTACCTTCCGGCCGAAAATCGCTACGACAACATGATCTACAATCGTTGCGGCAAGAGCGGGCTGCGCCTGCCCGCGATTTCCCTCGGCCTCTGGCATAACTTCGGCGACAACGCGCCGCGTGATAATGCACTGGAGATCTGCCGCACGGCATTCGATCTCGGCATCACCCATTTCGATCTTGCCAACAACTACGGACCGCCTCCCGGTTCCGCGGAAGAGAACTTCGGCGACATGATGCGGGGCGATTTTGCCGGTTACCGCGACGAAATGATCATCTCGACCAAAGCTGGCTATCTCATGTGGCCCGGCCCTTACGGCGAATGGGGCAGCCGCAAGTATGTTCTTGCCAGCCTGGACCAAAGCCTTATGCGTATGGGGCTCGACTACGTCGACATCTTCTATTCCCACCGTTTCGATCCCAACACGCCGCTGGAAGAAACCATGGGCGCTCTTGATACCGCCGTGCGTCAGGGCAAGGCGCTTTATGCCGGTATCTCCTCCTACAACGCCGAACGCACGCGCCAGGCCGCCAAGATCCTGCGCGACCTCGGCACCCCCTGCCTGATCCATCAGCCCAGCTATTCCATGATCAACCGTTGGATTGAGGAAGACGGACTGCTCGACGCTTTGGACGAGGAAGGCATCGGCTCGATTATCTTTTCGCCACTGGCGCAGGGCATGCTGAGCGACAAATATCTCAAGGGTGTTCCCGACGACAGTCGCGCCGCCAAGGGTGGGGCTCTACGGCCGGCCTTCCTTACAAAAGACAACCTCACCCGGATCCGCGCTCTCGACAAAATCGCGAAAAAGCGCGGCCAGACCCTGGCACAGATGGCAATTGCCTGGGCCCTGCGTGGAGGCCGGGTGACAACAGCGCTGATCGGCGCCAGCAAGCCTGAGCAGGTGACGAATTCTGTAGCCGCTCTCGACAACTTGGACTTCACGGCCAAGGAATTGAAAGAAATCGACCGCCACGCGATCGACGGCGGTGTCAATCTCTGGGCCGCTTCGGCTGAACGCCCCGGCCCCGCCCGGAAGTAAACTCCACGCAGGCAAGTAGCGAATAAAAGCGTAGACAAGGTAAGGAAAGTAGATGTCGTCCAAACACAAAGTCCCGCCAACTCACAAAATCGCTGTGATCGGTCTGGGAATCATGGGGCGGCGTCTGCTGGCCAACCTGCGCAATCACGTTGCCTTTGAGCCGGTGGCGCTCTGGGATCCCTCCAATGAAGCCTGCGACAAGGCTCGCGAAGAGGCCCCCGAGGTTCCCGTGATGGCTTCCGCCGAGGAAGCCATGGCCGCGGCAGACGCAGTCTATCTCGCTTGTCCACCAGTGCCGCGCAAGGACTACGCGCTCACCGCAGCGGCGGCGGGCAAGGGCGTCTTTCTCGAGAAACCTCTGGGCATCGATATCGAAGAAAGCCGCGATCTGGTTTTGCGTCTGGAGCAGGCAATGGTGCCCACCGCCGTCAACTTCACCCAGGCGGCCGGGCGCGCGCTCTCCGAGATACAGCGGGCCAAAAAAGCAGGCGAAATGGGTAAACTTGAAGGGGTCGACATCGTGGTCACCTATCCTGCCTGGCCGCGCGCCTGGCAGGTCGACGCCGACTGGCTCCGTTTCCGGGCAGAAGGCGGTTTTACCCGCGAAGTCATCTCGCACTTTCTGTTCTTCAGCGAGCGAGTGATCGGTCCTACTAAACTGGTTGCCGCGCACCCGAGCTATCCGGCGGACGAGACGCTCTGTGAGACACAGGTTCTGGCGCGGCTCGAAAATGCCCAGGGTGTCCCAGTGACGATCCTGGGTTCGGTCGGCGGTGCACAGCCGGACCGTCAGGAGGTGACGATCAAGGGCGCAAACCGCAGCTATCGTGTTTCGGAGTTTTATCAGCTCTGGTCGTCTGAAGGCGAAGACTTCAAAGAAGTACTCCAACGCCCTGCCGATCCCCGTCGGGACAGTCTGCAGCGACAGCTCAACGAGCTGGACAACTGCCTGCAGCGCGAGCCGCATCTCTTGGCGACGCCCGCCGAGGCCCTGAGTGTTCAGGAGAAAATTGAGGCCATCCTGGCTTAACGGCGCTCCCACTTTGCAAAGATCCAGCAAATGATCGATCCGACCCAACTCCTCATCTTCATTCCCGCGGCCCTGGCGCTCAATATGACCCCCGGCAGCGACATGCTCTTTTGTCTCGGGCAAGGCCTGAAATCGGGCCCGCGTGCGGGAATCGCGGCAAGTCTCGGCGTGGCCACCGGTTCCTTCATTCATTCGCTGCTCGCCGCCTTCGGGTTGGCGGCGTTGCTTGCAGCCTATCCCTTTGCCTTTGAGATCGTGCGTTGGGCGGGCGTGAGCTATCTGGTTTGGCTTGCCATCCAGGCCGTTCGCAGCCGCGACGTTGCTCTGTCGGCAACGCAGGTTGGATCGGGCAGTGTGTTTACCGCCTGGCGCGACGGAACCATCGTAAACCTCTTCAATCCCAAGGTGGCGATCTTCATACTCGCCTTCGTCCCACAGTTTGTTGACCCCTCGCGCGGCTCGACGATCATCCAGTTCCTGATCTTCGGCGCTATCCTGAATATCGGGGGCACGCTGGTTAACGGCATCGTCGGCGCCTTCTCGGGCGGTATCGGACGCACGCTGGCATCGAGCGCGAAGCTGATGGCGGTCTATCGCTGGCTCACCTGCTGTATTTTTCTGGGACTGGCCGCGAAGCTTGCGCTTGATCGCCGTTAAATCGCTGCAGACACCGTACAAAAAACTGGAACTGCACGCGCCTGCGTGATATCGATTTAGTCATTCCTAGGGGTGTCCTTTTGGCAAAGGACTGAGATGGCGCTGTTGCCGCGTCGGACTCTTAGAACCTGATCCGGGTCATGCCGGCGAAGGGAGTGGAGTCTCAATGTTACAGACAGATACATACCCACATTTTCCCAGAGCTCTCCCCGGGTCTTTTCACTCGCAACCTCTCCGGGAGATTTTTCGTGACTGAAACGACCTTTTCTGAATCCACCACTGCAGCCCCGCGCGTAACGACCGGCCCCCTGCCGGCCTCCACCAAGATTCACACCCATCCCGATGCCAAACCGGACCTAAGCGTACCCTTCCGGGAAATCGCGCTGAGCGATCCGGCGGAAGCGCCAGTGCGCGTTTACGACACCTCGGGTCCCTACAGCGATCCAAACGTCGAGATAGATGTCGAGCAGGGCTTGCCCCGCCACCGGCTTTACTGGACGAACGATCGCGACGTCGAGGCCTATGAAGGCCGCGATATCCGGCCGGAGGACAACGGGAACGTCAGTGGCAACCATCTCGCCCGCGCCTTCCCGATCCGAAACCGCCCGCTGCGCGGCAAGGGCGGCAAGCCCCTGACCCAGTTCCAGGCCGCCCGCGCCGGGATCATCACCGAAGAGATGGTCTACGTCGCCGAGCGCGAGAACATGGGCCGCAAGCAGGCGCTTCCGGATGCCGCCGAGATCCTGAAGGGCGGCGAGAGCTTTGGCGCGGACGTGCCCGAATTCATAACGCCTGAGTTTGTGCGCAGCGAGATCGCCGCCGGGCGCGCGATCATCCCCGCCAACATCAATCACCCTGAGCTGGAGCCGATGATCATCGGCCGGAATTTCCTGGTGAAGATCAACGCCAACATCGGCAATTCAGCGGTCACTTCCTCCGTTGAAGAAGAGGTCGAGAAGATGGTCTGGGCGATCCGCTGGGGCGCGGATACGGTCATGGATCTCTCCACCGGTCGTAACATTCACAACACCCGTGAATGGATCATCCGCAACTCGCCCGTGCCCATCGGCACGGTGCCGATCTATCAGGCCCTTGAGAAAGTCAACGGCGTGGCCGAGGACCTGACCTGGGAGGTTTTCCGCGACACCCTGATCGAGCAGGCCGAACAGGGCGTCGACTACTTCACCATCCACGCGGGCGTGCGTCTGGGATATGTCCATCTGGCCGCCGAACGCGTGACCGGGATTGTCTCGCGCGGCGGCTCGATCATGGCCAAGTGGTGCCTTTTCCATCACAAGGAAAGCTTCCTCTACGAGCACTTCGCCGACATCTGCGAGATCTGCAACAAGTACGACGTCTCCTTCTCGCTGGGTGACGGCATGCGGCCCGGTTCCATCGCCGACGCCAACGACCGCGCCCAGTTCGCCGAGCTGGAAACCCTGGGCGAGCTGACCAAAATCGCCTGGGATAAAGGCTGTCAGGTCATGATCGAAGGCCCCGGCCATGTGCCCATGCACAAGATCAAGATCAACATGGACAAGCAGCTGCGCGAGTGCGGCGAAGCTCCCTTCTATACCCTTGGCCCGCTGACCACCGACATCGCACCGGGTTACGATCACATCACCTCGGGCATCGGGGCGGCCATGATCGGCTGGTTCGGCTGCGCCATGCTTTGCTACGTAACACCCAAGGAACATCTGGGCCTGCCCAACCGCGACGACGTGAAGGTCGGCGTCATCACCTACAAGATCGCGGCCCATGCGGCGGATCTCGCCAAGGGTCACCCGGGGGCGCAGATCCGCGACGATGCGGTCTCAAAAGCCCGCTTCGATTTCCGCTGGCAGGATCAGTTCAATCTCTCGCTGGACCCGGAAACCTCGCAGCAGTTCCACGACGAGACCCTGCCCAAGGATGCCCATAAGGTCGCGCACTTCTGCTCCATGTGCGGCCCCAAGTTCTGCTCCATGAAGATCAGTCAGGAGGTCCGGGACTTCGCCGACAAACTGAACGACAAGGAACAGGGCATGGCCCAGATGAGCGAAACCTTCAAACGCCTCGGCGGCGATCTCTATGTCGATGCGAAAGTCGCAGAGAAGGAATCCAATGCCGAACTCTAGCAGCAATGCACCCCGGGTCGAGATTGTCGGCTCGGGGGTCGTCGGCCTGACCTGCGCGCTCGCTTTCGCCGAGCGCGGTTGTCCGGTCACCTTGATCGCGGGTAGCGCCGGACCGGATGCGAGCTGCTGTTCCTGGTGGGCCGGGGGCATGCTCGCGCCCGGCTGCGAGATGGAGTCCGCCGAGCCCATCATCGGCGTCCTGGGCGCCGAGAGTATGGCCTTCTGGGATCAGCTCGATCCGAAGCCCGTGAAGAACGGCACCCTGGTGGTTGCCGCAGCCCGCGACACACCGGACCTCAAGCGCTTCGGACGGGTCACCGAAGGCTGGGAGCCCGCCGATTCCGCCCGCATCGCGGCGCTCGAACCGGATCTGGCCGAGCGTTTCGCCACGGGTCTCTTCTTTCCGCAAGAGTCCCATTTCGATCCACGCGAAGTCCTGCCTGCCCTGGTCGAACGCCTGAAAAGCCTGGGGGTTTCCTTCCGCTTCGAGGAAGCTCTTTCGGACAGCCACCTGGAAGCCGACCCGGAGGCTGACTGGCGGATCGATTGCCGGGGTCTGGCGGCGCGCGACAAGCTGCCGGATCTGCGCGGGGTCAAGGGCGAGATGCTGTTGCTCAAGACCAACGAAGTCACGCTCAGCCGGCCAATCCGCTTGCTGCATCCCCGCATTCCACTCTATATCGTTCCACGCGCCGACGGCCTGTTCATGGTCGGGGCGACCATGATAGAAAGCGAAGAACGCGACCGTCCCACGGTGCGTTCGATGCTGGAGCTGCTCTCGGCGGCCTATGCGCTGCACCCGGCGTTCGGCGAGGCGGAAGTTATCGAAATCGGTGTCGACGCCCGTCCCGCCTTTCCCGATAACCTTCCGCGGATCCGCAAGGATGGGCGCACGTTGCGGGTCAATGGTATGTACCGCCACGGCTATCTGGCTGCCCCCGCCGTGGCACGCCGGGCGGCCGACTATCTGTTGGAAGGGAGGGTGCCGGAAGATATCGGCACCAGAGGAGATTACGAATGAGGGTCACGGTTAACGGTCAGCCGCATGAGACCGCGGCGGCCACGCTCGCCGAACTTCTGAGCGAACTGAACTATGATGGCGCGGTGGTTGCCACCGCGCTGAACGGCGAGTTCGCGCCCAAAGGCCAACGCCTGGAACTGGCGGTGACAGAGAACGACCAGATCGAAGTCATCGCCCCCATGAAGGGCGGATAACCACATGAGCCTCGACCTTTACGGCACGACAGTGCAATCCCGCCTCCTGCTCGGCACTTCGCTCTATCCCTCGCCCGCAATCATGCTGGAGTCCCTGAAGGCTTCCGCCGCCGAGATCGCAACAGTTTCCCTGCGCAGGGAGTCGGGCACCGAGCGCGCCGGTCAGGCCTTCTGGTCTCTGATCAAGGATTCCGGCGTCCAGGTCCTGCCCAACACAGCCGGCTGCAAGACCGTCAAGGAAGCCGTCACCACCGCGCAGATGGCGCGCGAGCTTTTCGACACGCCCTGGGTCAAGCTGGAGGTAATCGGCGAAGACGACACCCTTCAGCCGGACGTATTCGGACTGGTCGAAGCCGCCCGTATCCTCTGTTTCGAAGGCTTCGAAGTCTTTCCCTACACCACGGAAGATCTCGTAGTCGCCGAGAAGCTGCTGGCCGCCGGTTGCGAAGTCCTGATGCCCTGGGGCGCGCCCATCGGCAGCGGACGCGGCCTGAATAATCTCTACGGCCTGCGCAGCCTGCGGGCTCATTTTCCCAAGGTGCCGCTGGTCATCGACGCGGGCATCGGTCTGCCGTCCCATGCCGCCCAGGCCATGGAGATGGGCTACGATGCCATCATGCTCAACACCGCCGTCGCCAAGGCCGGAGATCCGGTCGCCATGGCCAGGGCCTTTGCTGCAGCCACGGACGCAGGCCGCACGGCCTATGAAGCCGATCCCATGGAAACCCGCGACATGGCTGCCCCCTCGACCCCCGTCGCCGGCACGCCTTTTTGGAATAACTAGGTTGAGGACTCATAATCTTTGATGGTCTTGATTGTATTTTGCCGGGTTTTAGGCAGGCGAGGTCTCGAAAGCGGGCCTATCGGCCCGGTAAGAGGCGTCAACGCACCTAAAACCCGGCAAAATACGACCTGCCTGGAACGTGGTCCCCAGGCGATAAGATTATGAGTTCTGGGAACCGCGTTCCGGGAACCGCGTTCCGGGAACCGCGTTCCGGGAACCGCCGTGCCATCGGTCCAATTCTGGCAGGGGCACGACGCTGCAGCATAGATCCGCTCTTAACTCCTTGCCAGAAAACATCATTTTATCGTCAAGATCATCAAAGAATGTGAGTCCTCAACCTAATGCTCGATCCCTTTTATCTCATCATCGACGATGTCAAATGGCTGCCGCGTTTTCTGCCCCTGGGCCTGAAGCTGGTCCAGCTGCGCATCAAGGACAAACCCGAAGACGAACTTCGCGCACAAATCGCAGAAGCCCAGACCGCCTGCGCCAAGGCAGGCTGCCAGCTGATCGTCAACGACTACTGGCAACTGGCCCTGGAATTGGGTTGCGACTATGTGCACCTGGGCCAGGAAGATCTGGACGATGCGGACGTCACGGCGATCCGCGAAGGCGGCATGCGTCTCGGGGTCAGCACCCATGACGACCAGGAACTCGACCGCGCCCTTGCGCTGACGCCGGATTATGTTGCACTCGGTCCCGTCTATCACACCATCCTGAAGGCCATGCATTGGGCACCGCAAGGCGTGGAGAAGGTCACCGGCTGGAAAGAAAAGGTCGGTGACGTACCCCTGGTCGCCATCGGCGGACTGAACATCGAGCGCGCTCCCGGCGTTTTCGAAGCGGGCGCGGACTCCATATCGGTCGTGACCGACGTCCTGCTGGCCGAAAGCCCCGAGGCACGCCTGAGCGAATGGCTTGCACTGACCGCCTCACGCCGCACCACCCAATCCCGGATCATTTGACCTACGCAGGGTTTCTGCTGTAGTCCGGTCTAGGGCATGGTAGCGAGGGCGAAGGCGTGAATCCAATATCGAAAGCAGATGAAAACGGCGAGGTTTCCCCTGAGGAAGCTGGCCCGGATCGTCGATTCGCCACCACGCTCGCCCGTGGCCTGAGCGTGCTGCGCGCCTTTCGCACCTCGGACGGCCCGCTGGGCAATCAGGAGCTCTCCGAGCGCACCGGTCTGCCCAAATCCACCGTCTCGCGCATGACCTACACGCTCTCCCAGCTTGGTTACCTCGATCATCTGCGTTCGATCGAGAAGTACCGCCTTGGTCCGGCGGCGCTCGCGCTGGGCAATGTTGCCCGCGTGAATCTGCCGTTCCTGGAGGTGGCCAACCCGATCATGCAGGAACTCGCCGACGAGACCGGGACCCTGGTTGCCTTCACCGTCCGCGATCAGCTCTCCATGCTCTACGCTCACTGTTGGCGGCCCCGCGCCGCAGCGACCATCTGGCTGGAGGTCGGTCGGAAAATTCCTCTGGATAAGACGGCATCGGGACTTTGCTTTCTGGCCTCAGCCTCAGAACGCGAATGCCGGGATCTCAGCAAGGAATTCGTCGCTTCAGGTGAACTGACCGCCGAAGCCTTCGACGGCATCGTGAAGACCGCCCGCCGGCAGCTCCTGTCACAGGGCTACACCACATCCATCGGTGGCTGGGTCGATACCATCAATGCGGTCGCGGTGCCATTTCGAAGTCACGAAGCCTCACAGGCCTTCGTATTCAACTGTGGTGACCTGAGCGATAACCTCACGGAAAGCCGGATCACCGAAGAAGTCGGTCCGCTCCTGCGCCGCCGGGTCGGCGATCTCGAGTCCAGAATGGGCCAGATCTCTTAAGCCTCCCCTCAAGCAACCAGAATCCTGAGCATTTTGTATAAGCAGGGTTAGTTTGAAATTCCGACATGCGGAATTGTATTTTATATGTTGGAATAACGAAGCGCGCCCGCTATCCTCTGGAAAATTCACCCCACGCGCCGCCGGAATGTAAAGACGGTCGAAGGCGCAGGGCGGTTGGTTTAAGCTAAGACGGCACAAACTAAAAAACAGCCGGGAGACTGTAATGAGTGAGGTGGTTCGGCTCGAACGCCACGGTGATATCGCAGCCATTGTCGTGGATAATCCTCCGGTGAACGCACTGGGGCAGGCTGTTCGGCAGGGCCTGATGGAGCGGCTTGGCGAGGCTATCGGCAACGATGCGATCCGTGCGATCGTCATTCTGGGCGCGGATAAAACCTTCATTGCCGGCGCCGACATCCGCGAGTTCGGCAAGCCACCGCAAGCTCCCTCGCTCCCTGACGTGCTCAATGCCATGGACGCCAGTCCCAAGCCGATCATTGCCGCGCTGCATGGCACCGCGCTCGGCGGCGGGTTCGAAGTCGCGCTTGCCTGTCATTACCGGGTCGCGCTCGCGTCTGCGAAGGTCGGACTGCCCGAAGTCAAACTCGGGATTCTCCCAGGTGCCGGCGGAACGCAGCGCACACCGCGTCTTGTCGGCGCCGAAAAAGCTCTGGAGATCATCCTTTCAGGTGATTTTGTTCCGGCGGACAAAGCCCTCGTCCTGGGCCTGGTCGATGAAACCGCCAAGACTGCAACACCCCTGGAAGCCGGGCTCGCCTTCGCACGCAAGGCCGTTGATGAGGCTTATCCCCTGCGTCGCGTGCGTGATCTGGAAGACAAGATCCTCGCCGACAGAGGAAAGTCTGACGTCTTCGACGCTGCCCGCGAAAAGCTCAAGAAGACCGCGCGCGGCCTCTTCTCGCCCCACAAAATCGTGGATGCGGTTCAGGCGGCGGTCGAACTGCCCTTTGACGATGGCATCAAACGGGAACGCGAGCTCTTTCTGGAGTGCGTGGAGTCTCCCCAGCGTGCGGGCCTGATCCACGCCTTCTTCTCCGAACGCCAGGTGGGTAAGGTCCCGGGCTTGAAAGGCGCTGCGCGGCGGCCATTGGTTTCCGCCGGGGTTATCGGCGGTGGCACCATGGGTGCGGGCATTGCCGTTTCCATGCTGTTGTCCGGTCTGCAGGTCGTGATGATCGAGCGTGATGAAGAAAGCCTCGCGCGCGGCCGCACCACCGTCGACAAGATCCTCGACGCCTCGGTCAAACGCGGCAAGCTGACCTCCGACAGCAAGATCGCTGTCATGACGCAGAGCTTCTCCGGCTCGACCGATTACGCCGCTCTCTCCGATGTCGATATCGTCGTCGAAGCGGTGTTTGAAGACATGGAGGTCAAGAAGAAGGTCTTCGAAAGTCTCGATGCGGTTCTGAAACCCGGCGCGATCCTGGCCACCAACACCTCCTATCTCGACATCGACGCCCTGGCCGCTGGCACTTCACGCCCTTCTGATGTGATCGGCCTGCACTTCTTCTCTCCCGCGCATGTCATGAAACTGCTTGAGATCGTGGTCGGCAAGGAAACCGCCCCTGAAGTCGTTGCAACCGGCTTCAATCTGGCCAAGCGCCTGGGCAAGATCGGCGTGCGCGCCGGTGTCTGCGACGGCTTTATCGGCAACCGCATTCTGGCCACCTATCGCAAGCAGATCGACTACATGGTCGAGGATGGCGCCAGTCCCTACGAGGTCGACGACGCGATCCGCGCTTTCGGATTCCCTATGGGGCCTTTCCAGGTCAGCGATCTGGCCGGTGTCGACATAGGTTGGATGACCCGACGCCGTCTGGACGCCACCCGAGACCAGCGCGAACGTTACGTGGAAATCGCAGACCGGCTCTATGAAGCAGGCCGGATGGGTCAGAAGTCGAGCGCGGGCTGGTACCTCTACAGCGAGGGGGATCGCCGCGGTGCGAAAGACCCTGTGGTTGAAAACATCGTCACGGAAGAACGTCGCAAGAAGGGCATTGAGGCTAAAGCCTTTACACCCGAACAGATCCAGCGCCGCTATCTGGCTGCCATGATCAACGAGGCCACTAAGGTCCTGGAAGAAGGTATCGCCCTGCGGCCCTTGGATATCGACGTCACACTGCTTTACGGCTACGGCTTTCCGCGCTGGCGCGGCGGCCCCATGAAATACGCCGATATGGTTGGCCTCGATCAGATCCTGGCCGACATCCGCAGCTACGCCGAAGAAGACGCCTTTGCCTGGCAACCCGCCAAGCTGCTGGTCGACCTGGTGGAACGCGGCGAGAATTTCGAAAGCCTCAACAAATGAAGGGCGCAGCGTCATGGACATGAACTTTACGCCTGAAGAGATCGCCTTTCGGGACGAGGTGCGCGGCTTTCTCAAGGACAAGCTGCCGGAGTCCCTGGCGGCAAAGGTCAAGGGCGGCAAACGCCTGCTGAAGGCCGACTACGAGCTCTGGCACAAACGCCTGAACGAACGTGGTTGGCTCGCATGGCACTGGCCGGTCGAACAAGGGGGCACCGGCTGGACGCCGATTGAAAAACACATTTTCGAGGAAGAGTGCGTCGCCGCCGGTGCGCCGCGCGTGGTGCCCTTTGGCCTCAATATGCTGGGGCCTGTACTGATTAAATTCGGCAGTGACGAACAGCGTGCCCATTACCTGCCGCGCATCCTCAACGGCGATGACTGGTGGTGCCAGGGATACTCCGAACCCGGGTCCGGTTCCGATCTTGCCTCGCTCAAGACCAGGGCCGTTCGCGACGGCGATCATTACGTGGTGAATGGTCAGAAAACCTGGACCACCCTTGGGCATTTCGCCGACTGGATCTTCTGTCTGGTTCGCACCGACAGCGAGAGCAAGCCGCAGGCCGGGATTTCCTTTCTGCTGATCGACATGAAGACCCCCGGGATCACGGTACAACCGATTGTTACCCTGGATGGCGAGCACGAGGTCAACGAGGTCTTCTTCGAGGATGTCCGTGTTCCGGTCGGAAACCTCGTCGGCGAGGAGAACAAAGGCTGGACCTACGCCAAGTACCTGCTGACCTACGAGCGCACCGGCATCGCTGGGGTTGCCTTCGCCAAGAGCGGTCTCGCCCATCTCAAGCAGGTCGCGTCCAAACAGATGAAAGGCCGCAAGCCGCTCGCCCAGGACCCGCTGTTCGCCTCTCGGATTGCCCAGGTCGAGATCGACCTTATGGCCATGGAAACCTTCAACCTGCGCATCGTCTCTGCGGCACAGCACGGCGGTGTGCCGGGTGTCGAGAGTTCCATGTTGAAGATCAAGGGCACTGAGATCCGTCAGGAGATCACCGACCTGCTGCGCCGGGCGCTCGGGCCTTATGCCGCGCCCTTCGTGCCCGAGGGGCTGGATGAAGGTTACAACGAACCGCCAATCGGACCTGACTATGCGAACCCGGTTGCTTCGCAGTACTTCAACATGCGCAAGGTTTCGATCTACGGCGGCTCGAATGAAATACAAAAGAACATCGTCGCGAAGATGATGCTGGGACTCTAAAACGATGGATTTCAACCTTTCTGACGACCGCCGCATGCTTAAGGAAAGCCTCTCGCGCTTTCTGCAGGACCGCTACGGCTTCGAAACCCGCAACGAGATTGCCGGCTCCGAGCAGGGCTTCAGCCGGGAACTCTGGGCGCAGATGGCCGAGCTGGGCCTGATCGGCGCGATGCTGCCTGAAGAGGTTGGCGGTTTCGGTGGTGAAGGCTTCGACGTCATGACCGTGATGGAAGAACTTGGTCGGGCCATCGTTGTCGAACCGGTTCTGCCCACCGCCGTTCTCGGCGCGGGCATTCTGGCGGACGCAGGCTCGGACAGTCAGAAGGCCCTGCTGGAGAAAGTGATTTCAGGAGACCTTTTGCTGGCCTTCGCGCACGGCGAACCGGAAAGCCGCTACAGCCTCTCCGAAGTGCGCTGCCGCGCCGCACAGGTCGATGACGGCTGGGTGCTGGACGGACAAAAAGCCGTCGTCCTGAACGGCGACACAGCGGACAAGTTAATCGTCTCGGCCCGCACGAGCGGCGGCGATGACGATGAAGCGGGCCTGACACTCTTTCTGATCGACGCGAACGCGCAGGGCGTCAGCAGACGCGGTTATGCCAACGTGGACGGCGGACGGGCGGCGGAGGTCACGCTGGAAGACGTCTCAGTCGCTCAGGAGGCAGTGATCGGTACGGTGGGTGAAGCCTTCCCGGTGATCGAGCACGCCATCGGGCGTGGCATCCTCGCTGTCTGCGCCGAGGCGTTGGGCGCCATGGATGCGGCAAAGGACATGACCCTGGAATTCCTGCAGACCCGGAAGCAGTTCGGCGTACCCTTAGGCAAATTCCAGGTCCTGCAGCACCGCATGGTCGAAATGTGTCTGGAGATCGAACAGGCCCGCTCGGCGACCATTCTCGCCGCCGGACGCATGAATGAAGACCGGAGGACACGGGAAGCCGCTCTCAGCGCTGCCAAAAACCTGGTCGGACGCTCAGCCCGCCTGGTGGCGGAAGAGTCCATACAGATGCATGGCGGCATTGGCATGACCTGGGAATACGCCCTGCCCCACTTCGCCAAACGCCTGACGATGATCGAGCATCTCTTCGGAGATGCGGATCATCACCTGGAGCGCTTCGCTACACTCTCTCAAGCCTCGTAGAGCCAGACCTCCATGACAGACGATGAGAAAAGTCACGGCCGCCGCGATGAAGATGGTGCGCTGATTTTCCAGAACGACACCGGCACTCAGGCATCCATGGGCTATATGGCACGGGTCTATCCCGAGCACACCGATGTTCTACTCACCATTGGTCCGCAACACCGCAACCGGCGCGATGTGCTACATGGCGGCGTCATCGTCACCGTCTTGGATTCCGCCTGCGGTTATGCCTGCAGCCGACATGCCGCCGAGGATGCAGGTATTCCCTTCGTCACCATGTCCCTGACCACCAACTTTATCGCCCCCGTCGCCGAAGGTACGATCCGTGCAACCGGGCGCGTAACCGGTGGCGGTTACAAGACGCTTTTTTGTGAGGCGGAGGTCAGAAGCGAGGACGACCGCCTTATCGCCACGGCGACCGGCGTCTTCAAGCGCTCGAAATAGCGGGACAGTATGATTGAAACCCAAAAAGAAGACAGCGTCCTCATTGTCATCAACAGCGATCCGGGAACACGCAACGCCCTGACACCCGCGTTCTACTCGGGCTTTCGTGAAGTGCTGGAAGACGCGGGCGAAGATCCTTCCGTTGCGGCTATCGTCCTGACCGGCGCGGGGAATTTCTTTTGTTCCGGCGGCAATCTGACCGTACTCAAAGAACGCACGACGATGAAGGAAAGCGAGCGGCGTCAGGGCATCGATAAGCTGCACAGCCTGATCGCCGCCATGCGCGCCTGCCCGAAACCCATTATTGCGGCTATCGAAGGCGGTGCCGCCGGAGCTGGCGTTTCCATGGCCATGGCCTGCGATATGATCGTCGCAGCCCGTGACGCCTATTTCTCCGTCGCCTACGTCAAAATCGGTCTTACGCCGGATGGCGGCGCGACCGCCTTTCTCTCCCGCAGCCTGCCACGCCAGTTGGTCAGCGAACTCTGCCTGACCGGAGACAGGATCGGGGTGCAGCGCCTCTACGACCTGGGCACCATCAACCGGATCGTGGATACGGGCAGCGCACGTGAGGCAGCACTGGAACTCGCGCAGCAGCTTGCAAAGGGTCCCGCAGGTGCCATGGCGCGCATCAAACGCCTCGTGGACAGTGGTGCGACCGCCACCCTGGACGACCAACTCGAACTGGAGGCAGAGTCCATGGCGGCTTCTTTCGGCACCGCGGAAGGTGCCGAGGGCATCGCCGCTTTTCTGGAAAAACGTAAACCCCGCTTTCGTCCCACAGCGGACGACGAGGCTGGAGAGACCCACTGATGCCCGATAGCAGCCTGCCCCTAATACCAAGGATCATTGATAATGACTCATAGAGATTGCCTGCAGGGACCTTCGGGTAGGAGAAGAGGCGCGGGCGATGCGGAGCATCGGCAAGGCTTTTCGACGCCCTCCGAAGGTCCCTGCAGGCAACCAAAACAGCGTCTTTGCGCGACTTTCGGGTTGCGTCCCGCGCGACTTCCGATGCCCCGCATCGCTGCGCCCCACGCTCCTGTCCGAAAGGCGCGTAAAGACGTCTATATGAGTCATTATCAATGATCCTTGGTATAAGCTACAAAACCGCTGCGACCGAGCTTTTCGGCATCCGCCTGCCCATCGTCGCCGGTGGCCTGCAATGGCTTGCCAACGCCGACTATGTTTCGGCAGCGGGACGGGCCGGGATTATCGGCTTTATTACTGCCGCCAGCTTTCCGGACATTGCGACCCTGCGCGATGAGATCCGCAAGTGCCGGGACCTCTGCGACGGCGCGCCTTTCGGCGTCAACGTCTCCATGCTGCCAAAGCTGGTGCAGGGCGAGCGGACCAACGAGATTTTCGACTTGATTGTCGAAGAAGGCGTGCGCTTCGTCGAAACCTCAGGCCGCAATCCTGAACCTTATCTTCCGCCTCTCAAGGCCGCGGGCATCGTGGTGCTGCATAAGGTTCCCGCCGTGCGTTATGCCGCCAAGGCGCAATCCGTCGGCGTGGATGCGGTCTCTATCGTCGGGGCGGAATGCGGCGGGCATCCGGGACTGGATGTCATCGGCAGCTTCGTGCAAAGCGCCATGGCCGACGAGCAGATCGAGATTCCCTATCTGATCGGTGGCGGTGTCGGCACCGGTTCGCAGGTGATCGCAGCCCTCGCCATGGGTGCAGCAGGTGTTGTTATCGGGACCCGCTTTACCGTCGCCGAGGAAATCTGGGCGCATGACGGCTACAAACAGCGCCTGATCGATGCGAACGAACGCGACACACAGATGATCATGCAGTCCGTGCGCAACACCGTGCGCGCCCTGCGCAACGAGACCACCGAGATCGTCGCGAAGATCGAGGCGGAACAGGAAGAGGTCACGATCCAGGATCTGATTCCCTACGTCTCCGGCAAGATCGGCAAGCAGGCCTATGAGACCGGCGACTGCACGCGGGGTCTTCTCTCGGTCGGACAGTCAGTGGTCTTTGCCGATGCCATCGAACCGCTGGCGGATATTGTCCGCCGCTTCGAGCAGGAGATGCTGAGGGCATCTTCGCGGCTGAACGCAATCTCCGCAGGTTAAACTTCAGGACAAGACCTGCCGGAAATTGCCCCAAAGGCTCCACAGTTAGGCCTCAATTCCTGACGACACTCCCGCTCCATGGGAATCAAACGACGCAGCTTTCTGGCTGGCGGATTGGGCCTCGCCGCGCTCTCGGGCTGGGCCTATCTGGAACGCAACAGCATCGGGCGCGCCGCGCCTCTGGTGCAGGCTGAACTGAAACAGGCTCTCTCCGGACCGCCGGAACGCTATGCGGCTTTGCCCGCACCCGAACCGGAGGCCTGGAACAGCCAGTTGGTCGACGCCGCCGAGACCCAGATCGGCAAGACCGTCAGCTATGACCCGGCCTATGTGCGGATTGCCTATCCCAGCGGCGACATTCCCCTGGAACGCGGCGTCTGCACCGATGTGATCATCCGCGCCTACCGCGACGCCTTCTCCCTGGATCTGCAGAGGGCCGTGCACGAAGATATGCGCCGCGACTTCACCGCCTATCCGAAGCTCTGGAATCTGAAAGGACCCGACCGGAACATCGACCACCGGCGCGTCCCCAATCTCGCAACCTATTTCACCCGCCAGGGCGCGGCTCTCCCGAAATCGAAGAAGCCGGAAGATTATCTGCCCGGCGATATCGTGACCTATGTCTTCCCCAACAACCGCGTCCACATCGCTATCGTTAGCGCGCACGCCAGCCCGGATGGCAAGCGGCCGCTGATCATCCACAACGCCGGTTTCGGTACGCGTCGCAATGACATGCTCTTCTCCAACCGCATCACCGGCCACTTTCGCTTCCCGCGCCCGCCGACCATAGGATGAGTTCCACAGGTATCCGCGAAATGTGATATGGCTGTTGTGAATAACAGTCGCAAAGCACAGGAAGCCGGATGAAGCGGATCATTCTCCTCGCAAGTCTCGCCACAGCCCTCACCACTTTCAGCGACGGCGCGACCGCGTCGGTAAAGCTGGAAGGCTGGCTGATCGCTCAGGAAGCCTGTGTCGCTTCGCGGTCTCTGCGTGGTTCCAGCGGGGAAGAGCTGGAGCCGGGACGGGCGTATGTTCTGCGGGGTACGAATCGGGTCGACGATCCCAGCCACTATCAGATCCGTCTCGGACAAGGCGGCAACAGTGACCGCTGGGTGAGGATTGAGTGCGGCGTTCATGTGGTCCGGGCCGATACGGACGCGCCCGAAACTGAGATCGCAGTCCCCGGCGGCGAAAATGACGGGAACAGCGGCGGCAAGGTTTCAGGACCCAGAACGGACCTGCTGCTGGCTGTCTCCTGGCAACCCGCCTTCTGCGAATCCCGCCCACAGCAGAGAGAATGCAAAAGCCAACATCAGGACCGCTTCGATGCGTCGCATTTCACCCTCCACGGCCTCTGGCCGCAGCCGCGGGAGAATGTCTACTGCGATGTCAGCGATCGTATGAAACGCGACGACAAAGGCCGCCGCTGGGACTGGCTTCCGCTCCTGGACCTGGAAGCCTCGACGCGGAACGAGCTGAAAAAAGTTATGCCCGGAACCGCGTCCTTTCTGCATCGCCACGAATGGATAAAACACGGCACCTGCTATTCGGAAGATGCCGAAACCTACTACCGGGATTCGCTGCGCATGATGGAGGCGCTTAACTCTTCAGACGTACAGAAACTATTTGTGGCAAATGTCGGTCATAACGTTTCCGCAAAGGCCATTCGTGAGGCATTTAACAGCGCATTCGGTCCGGGCAGCGGTAAACGCGTTCAGGTCTCCTGCAGGAATGACGGCAATCGCCGGCTGATCACGGAACTGAGGATCTATCTGGGCGGCCCACTCGCCGAACCGACGAGCTTCGCCGATGCGCTTCGGGCCGGAGAAAAAACCGCGCCGGGCTGCAACGGCGGGGTCATCGATCCGGTCGGCGACCAGTAGCCAATCGGATCTCTAACCTACTGAAACTCAGACTCGTTCTATCACCATCGCGATGCCCTGTCCTGCGCCGATGCACATGGACAGCAGGGCATAACGTCCGCCCGTGCGCTCCAGCTGACGCAGGCCTGTCAGGACGATGCGCGCGCCCGACGCCCCCAGGGGATGACCCACGGCAATCGCGCCGCCATTGGGATTGAGACGCGGATCGTCGGCCTCAAGGCCCAGGATCTTGCAACAGCCCAACACCTGGGTAGCAAAAGCCTCATTGATCTCAATGACATCCATGTCCTTCATCTCAAGTCCCGCCCGCGCCAGGGCTTTCGGAATCGCATAGGCAGGACCGACGCCCATGATCCGCGGCGGCACGCCTGCAATCGCGCCGGATAGAACCCGCCCGCGTGGCGCAATCCCTGCTTTCTCTCCAGCAGCTCGGGAACCGACGATCAGCGCGCCTGCGCCATCGTTGATGCCCGAGGCATTCGCCGCCGTGACCACACCGTCTTGAAAAAGAGGTCGCATAGCCCCCATCTTCTCCAACGTTGCTTCCGGACGCGGATGCTCATCGGCGGTCACGCTCAAGGGCGGTTTCTTGCGGCCCTGCGGCACTTCGGTCGCACAGATTTCTTCATCGAAAAAGCCAGACGCCCGGGCCGCCTCGAACTTTTGCTGAGAGCCATAGGCGAAAGCATCCGAGGCTTCACGGCCGATCTGGTAATCCTTGTCGATATTGTCGGCGGTTTCCGGCATGGATTCGATCCCGAACTCGGCGGCAATCTTCTTGTTGGGGAAGCGGCTGCCGATCGCGCTGTCATACATCTCGAAAGTCCGCTGGTACGGCGCTTCCGACTTGCCCATCACCAGCGGCGCGCGGCTCATGCTCTCTGTACCACCGGCAATGTAGAGGTCCGCTTCCTTAAGAGTAATCGAGCGCGCGACATCGAGCACCGCCGACATCCCGGAACCGCAAAGGCGATTGACGGTCAGGCCACCCGTTTCGACCGGCAGACCGGCGAGCAGTCCAGCAAAGCGCCCGACATTGCGGCTGTCCTCACCGGACTGGCAGACGCAGCCCACCACGACATCCTCATAATCTTCCTTGGCGAAGGGCGCGCGTTCAACAACCTGCCGGATGACATGACCAAGCAGATCGTCCGGACGAACCGGCGCGAGCGCGCCGCCATGACGACCAAAGGGAGTACGCAAACCATCGTAGATATAAGCATCGAGCATTTTTAAAAATTCCAGGCTTTCTCAGAGGGTTGAGAGTAATTCAGATGTTAGGTCAGCTCGCCAGTTCCTCATCGGAACGAGCGAAAAATTCGAGGAGCTTGTGTTTCAGGATCTTACCGGTTCCGGCGGCGGGCAGTTTGTCCGTCAGAACCATGCGCGACGGTACTTTATAGGGCGCGAGGCGATCCTTAACGTGCTGCTTGAGCGCGTCTTCAGTCACTCCTGCAGCCGCGCGGACCTCGACAAAGGCAATCACATCCTCGTTGCCGTCCTGCAGACGTTCCCCAACGACCGCAGACTGCACCACACCGGGGAAGGAGTTGAGCGCCGTCTCGACCTCAGGCGGATAAACGTTGAAGCCGGAACGGATGATCAGTTCCTTGCAGCGTCCCACGACATAGATCCAACCGCTGTCATCAAAACGCCCCAGATCACCGGTATGCAGATAGCCCTCTGCATCGAGCACCTGCGCGGTGGCATCAGGGTTCTTGTAGTAGCCCATCATGACGTTGGGGCCCTTGACCACAATCTCACCAACCCCATCATGCAGCTCGCTCTGACCCGGAGGCGGCACCATGCGGACATCGAGTCCCGGCAAGGGCGGGCCACAGCTGTCGTCATTCCGCTCATACCCGGGGACAGTGGCGGAAATCCCAGGTGAGGTTTCCGTCATGCCGTAACCGTTATGCAACGTAAGACCAAAGAAGGTCTCGATCTTGCGTTTCCAGTCCACGTCCAGCGGCGCGCCACCTGCAGAAAGGTACCTGAGTTTCGGGGCCCTCGGTTCGGTGATGTTCTGATCGGCGCAGTATTTCAGGAGCTGCGCATACATCGCAGGCACCCCTTGCATGACCACAACGCCCTCCGCATAGGCCTCGAGCACATCAGCAGGCACAAAGCGCGCGACATAGCGGATCATTGCGCCGGAGTAGATCGATGCGAGAAAGGCAGATGCGAACGCAAAGACATGGGTCATGGGCAGAACGCAATAGAGGTATTCGCCTGCGCTCAGGCCACGAACGGTCGTCGAGGCCTCCGCCATGTAGAGCAGATTACGATGACTCAGCATCACCCCCTTGGGATCGCCGGTCGTCCCTGTGGTGTAGAGCAGGGCAGCCACTTGATCTTCCGCCGCCTCGAAGACCGGTTCGGACGCGGTGTCGGGAAATTCCCGCAACATCACCTGCCCGAAGGCCGCCGATTCAGACTCTCGTGCCTCATAAACCTTTGCGTGCCGCGCGGCGCCCTCGGAAACTTTGTGAGTAAAGACCATGACGCGGGGTTGGCAATGCGCGACAATCCGACCAATCTCGTTATCGGTCATGCGCGCGTTCAACGGATTGACCCAGGCATCCAGACGGCTGCAGGCAAGGACTATGGCGGCGGAGGCAACTGAGTTCTCGGACACCAACGTGACCCGGTCTCCCGGACCTACCCCGGCAGACCGGAGCAGTTCGGTGGCATCCAAGACCGCCTGATTAAAGCCATTGTAAGTCAGGACACGGCCGTCGAAGTCGACGCAAGCCTGCTCTTCTGGCCTTTGCTCCAGCCATTGGTCCAACGTCTCGTGGATCCGCTGCATTGCGTCCTTACCTTCCAAAAGCTTTGTCTTCTCAACGCCCGTATCCCGCATATGAGAAAACCGTGACGCTCGATTCCAGCGCGGATTATGCGCCAAGCAAGCAAATCATCACAGCCGGAACAGCACTTGCAGTACAGTGGTATGTTGATTGCCGATTGCCCCACAGAAAATCACGCGTTAGCATTGCGGTCAATATGCGGAAACATATTCCGCATATTGGAATTGAAAAGAAACGACCGCTGAGAACCGCAATTGCGCGATTCTCGGTCTGATCTTGCGAAAAAGACTGGAAATCGAGCGTTTTCTTTTGTGAAAAAATGAAACCTCGCTCACTCTCCAGTCAAATCGAGTGCAGCGCATTGAGCAACACGGTTCGTAGAAACCGGCATGCAGGAAATACACAGGCGGAGGAAAACAATGAGTTTATGGATGAAATTTGCAGGCGCGACGGTTCTTACCGCGTTCGCCGGCGCAACACTGGCGACGACGGCCGAGAGTGTAAAAGCTGAAACGGTCCTCACCTACGCCGAAGCTTCACCGAACCGCGGCGCACGCGCCAAGGCCCTCAACTGGTTTGCCGATGAGATCGCCAAGCGCTCCAACGGTGATCTGAAGATTGAATTTCAGTGGGGCGGCGCCTTATTCGACGCCAAGTCCTCACTTAAAGGTATCGGCAATGGCGCAGCCGACCTTGGGTCGGTGATCGCAGCCTATGTGCCCAAGCAGATGCACGCGCTTTCCGTGGCGGATCTGCCACTCGGGAACCCGGATGGCTGGGTCGGTATGCGGGCGACTTACGACCTCGCTTCGACCAACGACGCGCTCAAAGCTTCGTTCGAAAAGCATAACGTCGGCTTTGTTGCAGCCTTCTCAACCTCTGCCGTACAGATCGCCTGCAAAGGCTCTGCGATCCGTTCAGTCGAGGACATCAAGGGCAAAAAGGTTCGTGGTATCGGCGCCTACGGCAAGGTCTTTAAGGACTTCGGCGCCAACATGGTGCGTATGAGCATCTACAAGGCCTATCAGGGTTTGGACACCGGCCTGATTGACTGCTCGCAGGGATACACCTACGCCTATCGCGCGCTCAAGCAGTACGAAGTCGCAGATACCCTGACCATCTTCGACTGGGGTCAGATCGGCGCCTTTGCGATCCTGGGCAACAAGGACAGTCTGGACGCTCTCTCAGATTCACAGCGGGCGGTCCTGCGTGAGGTTTCCAGCGAGTTCGCCGACCATTATGGCGCAGTGCTCGCAACGGCGAATACCGCCGCCGAAAAGGACTTCACTGACGGGATTGACGGCCGGAAGATGGAAATCATCCGTTTGGAAGCTTCCGAGCGCGCCAAACTGCTCGAGGCCAGCAAGAAGTATGTCACCGAGTGGGTCGAAAAAGCCAACGACGACGGCATGCCGGGTGAAGCCGTATTGTCAGAATACCGGGCGTTGATTGCTAAGTATAAGGCAGAGCGTGACGAAAAAGGTTATCCCTGGGCCCGATAAAGCAACGGACTCTGATTTCCTTTTTTCCTTCGCACAGGGGACACCGCGATGCTTGGAACTATCGAACGCGCTCTTTCCAGCGTCGCGGCGCTCTGTGTGATCGGCCTTTGCGCCATAATCACCGGAACGGTTCTGTCGCGCGGCTTGCTGGGCTGGGGGATACCCGATGACGTGACGATCGTCAGAGAGCTGATGATCGGTGCCATCATACTGCCGCTGGCCTACGTGACCAGCAACCGGAGCCATATTGCGGTCGAGGTGCTCTACGACCGCTTGGGCAAGCGCACACAGCTCTGTCTCATGGCGTTCGGAACCGTATTTGGGTTCCTCACCTTGTTGCCGCTGGTCTACGCGGCATGGAATGAGTTGCTCTACGCCGTAGAATCGGAGACCTACTTCTTCGGCGATCTTGAACTTCCTGAATGGCCCGGGAAGCTGGCATTCTTTGTCGGTTTGTTCTTTTTTATCATCAGACTCAGCCTCTTAATGGCAAGCGACCTGCGGGACGCCTGGAATGGCGGACGATCCGCCGGTAACGCAAAGGAAGTATAAGGCGTGGATCCCATCGTTCTCGGCGCGGCGGGTTTTCTCGTCGTACTCATTCTCCTTGCCCTGCGCGTACCGATCGCTTTCGCGCTGGCCGGTATGGCGACTATCTGCACGCTGATCTTTTTCGCGACCAAATCAGGCAATTTTGATCTGGTCCGCGCTTTCCGTCCAACAACAACGCTGCTGTTTTCCAATACCTTTGAGCTGATCCACTCCTATAACCTGAGCATGGTCCCGCTCTTCATCGCACTGGGACATGTCGCCTACCGGGCAGGAATCACCACCGATATCTATCACGCCGCGCGAATCTGGCTTGCGCGCGTCCCCGGTGGAGTCGCGATGGCCTCGGTTATCGGCTGCGGCGGGTTTTCAGCTATTACAGGTTCGAGCGTCGCCTGCGCCTCGGCCATGGGACGGATCTGCGTACCCGAAATGCTGCGCTTCAAGTACGACCCGCGGCTGGCAACCTCCTCGGTCGCGGCTGGCGGTACCCTTGGTTCCCTTATTCCACCCAGCGTGCTCTTCATCATCTACGGCATCTTCACCGAGACCTCGATCAACAAGCTCTTTCTGGCAGGGGTTATTCCAGGACTTCTATCGCTCGCAGGCTTTGTGCTGGTGATCTACATCTGGGTCAAACGGGATCCGTCAGCCGGCCCCACCCCCGATATCTCCGAAACTTCAGGCGGGCAGCGTGGTGCCGCAGCTCTTAAGGCCTGGCCAGCCCTCCTCCTCTTTAGCATCGTAATCGGCGGCATCTACGGCGGTGTTTTCACCGCGACGGAAGCAGCGGCTATCAGTCTTTCCATCACGCTTCTGGTCAGCGTATTGCAGCGGCGCCTTTCCTTTGCAGATTTCAAGTCCGCAATGTGGGACACTGTCACCCAGACTTCCGCGATCTTTTTCATTGCGGCAAGCGCCAAGATGTTTGTCGCTTTCATCGCCCTGACCGGCATCGCACCAACCCTGGTCTCATCAGTCGAGGCTGCAGAACTGGCTCCCTGGCTGGTGATGGCCGCCATCGTAGCGATTTATCTGGCGATGGGCATGTTTCTGGACCCGCTTGGCATCATGGTTCTGACCCTGCCTTTCGTCGTGCCGCTGGTGGAGGGAATGGGGCTTGATCTGATCTGGTTCGGCGTGGTCGTCGTCAAGCTGCTGGAAATCGGCCTGATCACGCCGCCGGTCGGGCTCAACGTCTTTGTCATCTCCAGCGTTGTCGGGACGCAGGTTTCATTGGAAAAGATTTTTGCCGGGATCCTGCGTTTTCTTGCAATGGACGTAATCGTGCTTGCCCTGCTGGTTGCCTTCCCAGTTCTCTCGCTTCTGCTGCCCAACAGCATGTGGTAATGACAAGCACTCTCACTTCGATTGCGTTTCACTCTCATCTATATACTTGATTTAACACTATATTTCTTGTCAACACGCGCCGTTAACTCTACTTTCAGCAAAAGTCGGTATGCGTCGCTAGAACTGCGAAATAAAAGACAAGAAATCGGTGTTCCGTATTAGGGCTACATGCTGAGGCGTGAGGTGAATACGGATCCCAAACGAGAGGTGGAGAGATGAAAGGCGACAAGAAGGTCATCGCGTTCCTGAACGCGGTATTGAAGAACGAGCTGACGGCGATCAATCAGTACTTTCTGCATTCACGGATGCTGAAGGATTGGGGTATTTCGAAACTCGCAAAGCACGAGTACGAAGAATCCATCGATGAAATGAAGCATGCCGATGAGCTGATTGAGCGCATCCTCTTCCTTGAGGGACTGCCCAATCTGCAGGAACTCGGCAAGCTGATGATCGGTGAGAACGTCAAAGAAATCCTCGAATGCGATCTTAAACTTGAGCAGAATGCGTTACCTGAACTTCGCGAAGCCATCGCACATTGCGAGAGCGTCAGCGATTACGTATCGCGCGAGCTGTTCCGGAGCATTTTGAGCAGCGAAGAGGAACACGTGGACTTCCTCGAGACGCAATTCGATATGATCGAGCGGATGGGCCTCGAAAACTATATTCAGCTGCAGAGCAGCCCGGCCGAAGACTAACAGCAGTCTCGCTGTCGCGGCGTGGAACCATTCACCGGATTCCACGCCGCCGCAACGACGAGACTAAGAATCTTTTTGAGCCTCAAGCTTTAGAAAATGAAATCCGGGATTTTGGCGCAGTCGGGGTCTGACTGCCCCCAGCCGGCAGGACTTCTGTGGCCGTGCGCTGTTCGCCGGTCAGCGGATACGATGAGCACTCGGAGCTCTCGGCTTCATGAACATCATCAATGATATCCTGCGCCATCTCCAGGCACTGGCCGCAACGTGGACCGTTGCCCATAGCGAAGTAAGCACGCTTTGCGCAGCGTTCACCGCCGCGGGCGGCTTCGCTGATCTCTGAGTCCCGGTATCCGTTACAAAGGCAAACGTACATTCGTTTCTCCACAAGCGGGGGAAGCCAGTAACCTGCTGGATAATATCCATCAGGCCCACTCCAATCCGCGTATGATCATAGAGTGATTGCGTTAAGAATGATTGTCAATTGCATAATTTGGTTAAAATTTCTCAGATCTATGCATCTGAGAAGGCTTCATACCGGCTCTGCGTGCCCCGTTCGTCGGTGAATTGACCCGCAACAGGAATGCGCTCAAGGACTTCGCGGCCCTACTCTCACCCGATAACATCCATAGCTCTCTGCGATTTTGTTACGGCTATACTGCAAAAATAATTTGATAATGATAATCATTCTTAATATCATGATTGATACGCGCACGCCGAGATGGAAGATTTGGGCGGTTCACCCCCACTCCATTTCCTCGCGAGAGAAGAAGTCTGACAAACCCGCCTTGGCACACGGGCTTCCAGACCGCCACAGGGTCCAACCAACTCCAGGAGCAGAGATTGTCTTTTCCGCAACCCGGCCAGAAAGACCTCCCCTGGCCCACTTCCACGAGTGAACTCGACCCGGCGGAGCGCCTCGTCGTCCGGTCCTTTCGAAGATGGGTGCTCGGGTTGAAGCACAACACAGCGGATCACTGGGACTATGTCTGGGAGGAGTTCGCCAGCCAGCTTGGCCCTCAGGATGGCCGTGACGCACTGTCGGGTTTTGCTGGTATGATCAAGGCCCTGCAATGCAATGCACGAAGGCGGATCTGCTATCATCAGCCCTGCTGTCCCTATCTGGGGGCGGATGAGGTCAGTATCGTGTGTTTTGTGGCCGCCTGTCAGAATGGCGAGTTGCGCTTAGCGCGTTCGCTCGCCGAATGGCTGATCAAATCAGAGGGTACGGAAGAAATTATCGAAGCCGGCAGGCGCCTTGCCGAAGGCATGCATCGCCATGGCCTGACTTTTCCGGAGCGCTGCGGTGCTCCCTCGATACCTGCCGAAACCTACGACGTTCCGCAAAGCGCGACCATGCTGCACTAGCGCGTGGCGACCATGAAGATCCTGGGAAAACGCAACAACCGCTTCCCGTCTGCCCGCATAGGATAGGCGTCGGCCAATGCCGCTTCATAGCGTACCAGGAACTCTTCTTGTTCAGGTTCCGTCAGGCGCTCCAGAAATGGGCGGAGACCGGTACTCTTCACCCACTCGACGATAGCGCCTGGCCCCTCCATCACATGGCAATAGGTGGTCTTCCAGATGTCGACCGCGGCGCCTTCTGCGCTGAGCCAATCGTAATACTTCTCCATCGCCGGAATCTCTTCGCGCAAGGCGTCAACGCCTGCGAATTTCTCCCTCCAGGGTCCCTTTGCGGCAACGTCCCGCATCAAAGCATGGGACGGCTCATTCAGATTGTCGGGCATCTGGACGGCGAGACAACCGCCACTGGAAAGCCAGGAAATCAGACGTGGGAAAAGCGCCTGATGTCCAGGTAACCACTGAAGAACTGCATTGGCGAAGATAAGGTCGAAGGCCTGATCCGGCGTCCAGGAAGTGATATCCGCCTCGAGAAATCTCGCCTGCGGCAGGCGTTGACGTGCTTTCGAGAGCATATCCGGCGAGCTGTCGAGCCCCAGGATCTCGGCATCGGGATAACGGCGCGCGAGCAGTTCCGTGCTGTTACCGGGTCCGCACCCGAGGTCTAGGATACGCTTTGGCGTTTCGTGAGATACACGGGCAAGCATTTCAATCGATGGCCGTGTCCGATCGCGCTCGAATGTCAGATACAAAGCTGCGTTCCAGTCGCCCATATAGAGTCCCTCGTCTACGAAAACATGGAGGTCATCTCAGTAGCACAGCCCGTGGGGTCAAAACATCATTGAAGATGAAATTCAACCGGCACGACGAGACTAAGCTTTGCTTGGCGCATGCCGTCTGGTATTGCAGGCAAGGGCTGGGCGCGCTCGATCATCCCCATCGCCTCCTTATCCAGACGCTTATGGCCGGAGCTTTTCTTGATCCTGGAGATCGTGACCATTCCATCGCGGCTCACCACAAAGCGGAGCAATACAACACCTTGTTCGTTTCTGAGTTTGGAACGACGTGGATAACGCTTGTGCTTTTCAAGCCAGGCCAAGACCTCGCGATAATAATCGCTATCGGCGCCAGGCGTGCCGCCCCCAGCCGAGTTGTCTCCCTGCCCAACTTCGCTGAGGCCGGACTCTCCCGAACGCCCACCCTGTCCAGCAATCTGATTTGTCGTTGGAGTCGTGGCATCACCATCCACAGCTTCGGCGCGGGCCGGCTTGAGCGCTGTTGCGGATTTACGGGCCTCCCTATGAACAGGCTCAGAGGGCTTGGCCGCGATCTTGGCTTTTGGCGGCGCTTTAGCCGATGGCGTCTTGATTTGCTCCGGTCGTCGCCTTGGAAGAGGCGGTGTCGCAACCTTGCTTGCCACGACGACCTCATCAGTCGATTTGACTCTTGGCGTTTCTAACGGGGCAATTTCTGCATCGACAACATCGAACGTATCGACCTCAATGGCTTCGGATTCCGGCGTTTCAGTCTCAGCCTCTTCGACCTCCTCCCTATCCGTCGCTTCCGTAACCGTGGGTGTTTCCGGCTCGGGTTTCACAGAAAGCGTTTCTGTTAAAACCGGTTCGGCGGAAACTGTCTCGAGTGTTTCCGAAGCTTCAAGGGCCTCAGCCTCGGCGACAACCGTCTCCTGGACAGCTTCGAAGCTCTCATGCTCGGCCGCAGTTTCACCCCCGGCATCGCGACCTGCCGGTCCCAGTGAGACCGTGATCCCACCGTGACCGGAGTAGGCAACGCCCTGGGAGTTCTCACCTGGCATCATCAGGACAACCGCGCCATGGATCGCCAGGGAAGTGAGGACGGCCAGACCGAAAGCAATAGAATAACGATCCGATACATCCGCACCGGCATCCGCATAGTTTGCACTATTTCCAGTCATATGAGTCATGCAGCAATCACGTAAGGACAACCACGCTTCGGATGAACCAAGACGCTGACTGGGAGCTCAAAGACCTCTTCGATCAGTGTTTCGGTTAAGACTTCAACCGCTGTACCTTGCGCGATGATCCGGCCTTCTTTCAGCATCACGATCCGATCGGCGTACATTGCGGCTAGGTTGAGATCATGCAGGACCGCAACCACTCCGATGCCGCGTTCTGCCGCGCGCACAGCGGTTTGCAGCGTTGTATGCTGATGCGCCGGGTCGAGGCTCGATGTAGGTTCATCCAACAGTAAAAAGCGGTCCCTGCTTTCGTTCGGGTTCGTTTCGTCCCTCCCTCCCGGACCACAGAACTCGATCTGGGTTAAAACACGCGCCAGATGGACCCGCTGACGCTCACCGCCGGAAAGCGTCGTGTAAAGACGGTCGGCCAAATGCAGGGTTTCGGTCTCGAGCAGCGCCAGCCGCGCAATCACAAGATCATTTTCCCGACTGCTGTAGCCTGCGTGCGGCGAACGGCCCAGGAGAACAACTTCAAGAACCCGGAACGGAAAGGTGAGCTCTGAATGCTGCGGCAGCACAGCCCGTTTGCGAGCCAGCTGCTCAGCTGACCAGCGACCCAAAGCCCGGCCATCGAGCTCCACAGCCCCCTGCCTGGACTGCAACGCTCCAGACATTGCAGCAAACAGCGTCGACTTGCCGGCACCATTCGGGCCAACGATAGAAACCACCTCGCCGGCGGAAATCGAAAGAGAGAGATCCTGCAAGATGGTCGTGCCCCCGAGCTCGACCTCGATATTCTTTACATCAAGCATCACCAAATTCCTCTGGCGCGCGCTCGCACAAGAAGCCAAAGAAAGAATGGGCCGCCGACACAGCTCGTGAGAATCCCGATCGGAAGCTCTGCGGGCAAAACAAGCGTGCGCGCGGCCAGATCAGCGAACAGCATCAAACTCGCGCCCAACAGCATAGAGGCCGGCAAGAGTGTTTTGTGATCCGCGCCCATGGTCAGGCGCACCAAATGGGGAACAACCAAGCCTACGAAACCGATCACTCCGGTCACCGCGACCGATGCACCTGTCGCCAACGCAACCAGCAAAACAATCGAACGCTTGGTCCACTCGATCCGAAACCCCAGATGCTGTGCCTCGCGCTCTCCCAACAGCAACGCGTTGAGGTGTCGGGAAAACAGCGCCAGGGCGACGCTGGCCCCCGCAATAAAAGGTGCAACTGAGAGTATCTTCGCCCAGGTCACGCCCCCCAGACTGCCGAGCATCCAGAAATTGAGATCACGGAGCTGTTGATCGTCACTAACGAAAACCAGCAAGCCAATTCCGGCCGCGGATATGGCGTTCATAGCCACGCCGGCCAGCAAGAGTGTCGCGACATCAGTCTGCCCGGCGCGGCTGGCAACACGATAGACCAGGAAAGTCGAGACGAGACCGCCTAGGAAGGCGGCGAGGGGCAGGATCATAGCACCCAATGGCAAAGCGTCGGCAGTCTGCCAATCGAAACCAAAGCGAAGACTCAGAAACGACGCAAGGCCATTCCCGAGCACAATGGTTGCTGCGGCAGCCAGACCGGCACCTGTCGAAACACCGATCAATCCAGGGTCGGCAAGCGGGTTTCGAAACAGGCCCTGCAGGGCCGCTCCCGAGACGGCCAATGCGGCCCCGACAAGAACCGCAAGCAATGCCCGCGGCAAGCGGATCGCCAGCAGCACCGTCTCCTCCCGTCGCCCAAAGGCCCAGACAGATTCGTCGCCAACAACATCGCCGGTCAGCAGATTCCCCAAGCCAAGGGCCTTTAACAGAATGGCGAAGACTTGAGCTGGCGAAATGCCAACAGCCCCCCAGCCGACCGACACCGCAAAGCCAGTCAAAAGCAAAACCGCAAGAAGCGCGAGCACCAGGAATCTCCGCTGCTGCCGCTGAAGCGCCAGTGGCATAACGTCATTGGCCGTAAGACTAGACATACCCGCGGATCCTCCAGCCTGCCATCACGAGACCTGTTTCGTAAGCCGCATCGTTGTCATTGGATTTCACCCACTTTCAAAGCGAGCCCCGGATGAAGTTTTTGAGCTAATCCTGCCGCTGCATCTGCCGTACGCGGGCCGAAACCCAGCAACAAGAGGTCATCCATCGAGACCAGGCGGCCATTCCGGCCGGCAGGCGTCTGGGAAATCTCCGGCCCCTTGAGGATATTTTCGGCGCCACCCAGCAATCCTAAGGACCGCTCTGTCACCAGAACCACGTCAGGCTTGGCCTCTACCAATGCTTCGGGCGAGAGGACTTTGTAACCTTCGAAGGCATCGATGGCGTTCTCTCCACCAGCCAGTTCGATAATTGCCGCGGCTGAGGTCTCACGCCCTGCCGCCAGTGGCGCCCCCCCGTTGCCAATAGAAAGCAGAAAGAGAACCTTTGGTCGGGACGCGGTCTCCGCCAGGGCTTCTCTCAGGTGCTTGAGGTCGGTTTCGAGCTGCGCGGAAAGCACCCGCCCTTTTTCCGAGACCCCCATGACATCGGCAATCAAATCGATCTTTTTCGTAATGCCCGCGGGGCTTGGATCGTCAGGTACGAGGACGACCTGCAATCCGGCCTCGCGCAATTGGTCCAAAACCGCCGGTGGGCCGGAATCTTCCACGGCCAGAACCAGCGATGGCGCCATTGCCAGGATCGGCTCCGCGGCGAGCCGGCGCATATAGCCGACATTGGGGAGCTTTGTTGCCGCCGTAGGGAATAAACTTGTGGCGTCAACGGCAATCACCCGCTCCGCCAAACCAAGTGCGTAGACGATCTCGGTGACAGATCCGCCGACCGAGACCACCGCGCTGTTGTCCTCAATCGCCAGACTTTGACCGGAGGCGTCAAGAACCGACGACTGTGCTCCGACAGCATAAGGAACCATCGACACCGCAACACTGACGCAAAGCGCCAGGCAAAAAGACTTCAGAGAAAGAGACTTACGCAAAAACGATTTCCGGCTCATACCTGCACTCCCAGCGGCTCCAGAGAAGCAACCAGTCGACGCCAGTCTTCGCGCTCCAGCTCACCGGGCTTGCGCTTGCCGAACATCCAGGCGATCTGGTCACCCGCCGCATCATAGATCTCGAGCGACGTCACAATGCCGTCCCGGGTTGGTTTGCGGATGATCCAGGCTGTATCGATAGCGTCCATCCGAAGATGCAGGTTGAAACCCTCGTCCAGAACGTTGAACCAGGGACCGAGCGCCTTCAGCTTCTCAACCGGGCCGGTGTGAATTTGAATAACACCGGGATTGCCCGCGAAGATCATAATCGGCGTAGCATTTCCGGCGGCCGCTTCCAGTGCGGTCTTGAAGGTCTCAAGGCCAACCTGATAGGCATAATCCTCGCCAACCAGTCGAAAAGACTGGGTACGGCCGACACCGACGTCTTTCAACATCGCATGAAAGTCATGCACATCCTGCAGCTCGCACCAGCGTTTACGCAACGCGGCGCGGTCGATCTGCGCATCGGGACGCTCGGCCTGACGTGCCGGCAATGGGGAAACCGACTGTCCGGGCTGTTGGTTCGGATCGAGGTTCCCGGAAACCAGGTCCTCGTAGGCCTGATGGTTACTGGCCTCTCGCAAGTAGACCTTGTGAACTGCCGTCCCGTCGAGATCAAAGAACTGCAGGCTTTGTCGGACACCGCTGCGGGTGTTCTCGATGACCGCGTAACCGCTTTGCCAGTGATCGAGGAACAGCCGGAGGTCGATTTCCTCGTCGAGCACGAGGCCCATCGATTTGAAGATCGAGATCTTCGAGAAGCTTCCGACCTTCTCATGAACCGCGTGATCGTTGCGGGTCAGGACCATGACCTCGCCCAGGCTCGGAAAACTCTTGATGACCTCGCCCCATGGCCCGGCAAGGCGACGGACAGTTTCACCGCAACGGCAAGCGACCAGCTCCGCTTCTGACACGCCAAGTTTTTTAGCAGCATCACGGGCCCTTAGCATCGGCTCGGCGGACCGTAAGGCCACCAGATCATTACGCAGCTTCAATGCTGCCCCGACGTCTGTTGACGATGTCTCCGCGGTCAATAGATCTGTCACTTCATTCTTCCTTTTCTGCGCCGCCTTGGCTTCATCGGCGCCATTACTCACCACTTCAGCGTATAGCTGACGAGGCCTTTATAGTTGCGGCCCTGCTCTTTCGCGTCGGTGTTGACCCGCGCGTAGGATTTGTCGAAAAGATTGTCGATCCCGAGGTCAACGCGAACGCCCTCCAGAAGATTGTCGGTCGGCTGCCATGAAAAGTAGACGTCATGTACGGTGTAGCCATCACGCTCTTCAGCCTCCGTGTTGACTTCGTCGAACTTGTCAGCTGCGAGCATCCGCCACCCGACCAGTGAATTGATTTCTGGAAGCTTCACCACCGTGTTCAAGGTCAGTTGATCCGGCGTGAGAGAGCCTAATTTCGCGCCGGTGTCTTCGTCTTCACCGTCAATCCGCGAGAAGCCCATGGAAACCAGGAAACGGTCGTTTTCGTAGGAGGCCTCGATCTCGGAACCCCAGAGCTTTGCGTCCGGAACATTGAAAGCACTTGTCGTGCCGTCACAGTTACCTGGAATGAAGGGATTGCACTCGGTAAACAGCTCTGGCTGGACGACAGTCTGGTCGATGAAATCCTCACCCCAGATAATAAAATGCGACGCCTTGAATTGAAGCAGGTCCCCCGGGTCGAGCACCTCGTTAAAGGTCAATCCGCCGCCAAATTCGACGGTCTGTGTTTTTTGAGATTTCAGATCGCTGTTGGGAACGAAGCGATTGACCACGCCTGCGCCTACTGGAATCTGGAAGTGCGTGCCCGTCGTGAAAAGCTCATCGAAGGTCGGTGCCCGGAAGGCTTCGGCATAGTTGGCGAATACGAGGAGCCAGTCAGTCGGAAGATAGCTAACGCCGAGTCTGGGAGAGAAGGCAGTCTCGTCGTTGCTGTCCGCGATCGAACTGGACACCTCGTAACTGTCGAACCTGATACCGGGGATAATCAGGAAATCTCCGGGGATTACCCCAAAAGCCTCGGAGACGGTAATTTCAGCCTGTGAAAAGACGCCGATGAAGCGATCCTCGGCATCGGGCACACCGTCGCGCTCACCTGAACCGCGTGCACCGTCCTGGTCGTCTTCGTAGTATTCACCGCCGTAAGTGAAGGTAACGCCGACATCATCCGAGAGAGAAAGCCGTGACCGGTTATCGAGACGGAAACCGAATGTATCGACATTACGTTTCAGAAGCTCGCCCGTCACCGCGAATGTTGCAGGATCAAGCTCCACTTCGTCGACACGTTGATCCGTATAGTAGGCAGAGATATCCAGATCGACGAGGTTGTTCTCTGGGTCATTGTAACTGTAGGCAACCCGGTAGTTGTCCGAAGTAATCTCCTTGTCGAAAACCTCGCTGCTGATCACCTGACCGTTGTTGGGTTCCTGCGCGTCGTTACGAAAGGTGTTGAAAGAACCTTCGATGCGATGGTGCTCGGCAAACTCATAGCTGCCCTTGAACAGACCGGAAATGATTTCATCGTCGGTGTTATCCAGCTTGGTGCCGTCCCCCAGCTCAATCGAGCCGGACTCCCGCCGCGTAAGGCTGCCAACGAAATCGAGCCCTTCGACAGGTGTGGCGAAGCCGGTCACGGTTCCGAGCCTTTCCCGGTTTGCCGTCTGATAACCCGTGGAAACTTTGGCCCCGAATGTCTCATCAGGTGCCAGGAAATCACTGGCATCGATGGTCTGGAACTCGATCACGCCGCCGGTGCCGCCGCTGCCATAAAGTGAGGAGGCCGGCCCCCGAAGGACCTCGACCTGCTTCAGTAGACTGGGGTCGACAAAAAACCGTCCATCGTGCGCCGATCCAAAATTCTGTCGTGCTCCATCAATCAAGACGATGACATCAGGGCCCGAGAACCCCCGAATTGTTGGGACTTCACCCGTGCGGCGCGGCCCACCGGTAAACTCGACATTCGGCACAAAGTTCAGAATATCATCGGGTGACGATGCCTGCCGGCTTTGAATCTCCTCCCGACCGACAACGGAAACCATGCCGGGATATTCAAAGGCCTTAATCGGATTACGGGTCGCAGTAACGGAAATCGGATCAAGGATCTTGTCGTGCGATGTCGAAACTTCGTCCGAGACGCCAGTGTCCTGGGCATGCACAGCCACAGAAATAAGACAGGATCCTACTGTCGATAGAGTAAACGCCGTACCCTTACGCATCGGGTGAATGAAACCAGCCATAAATGTCTTCCCCTTGGCTTTTAAGCTTTGGTTGTCCTGGCTGGCTTGCGAAAGATGCTTGGCCTTTAGATGGCTGGCTTGGACTCTGAATTGTCGTGTGTTGAACCACCGGTATCGCGCCATGCCGTGCAAGGAAGATCCCTGTAAGCTGACGCAGCGGTGGGCCTATTTGGTCAGGATCAGTTTCCCTTTCCTGGTCGCGCGCAGGCGGTAGTGCTCGCCCTCATGCTCAATCACGACCTCCTTGAGGTCGGCGAGGAGTTCCCGGCTGTGCAGCATTCTGACGCCGCGCGAAGAAAAGCCCGACGCCGAGGCACCATTCAAACGGAGTTGGCCCCGCTCACTTTCCTTCAGTTTCTCGATCATTTGTCTTCCTGACATTCCTCCCAGATCACAGACTCGCACGCGGTAACCCGCTAAAACCTCTGCAATCGGGCTAAAGGAACGACTTCATATCCCTGGCTTTTGTTGTTTTCTTGCGCCGAACGTCCAATAACGAGGAACACCCATCAGCCCTAGGTCGCGTTCGTTCAATCATTAATGAGAATGACTCGCATTTTCAATCATAAAATGACAAGACTGTATAAACCCAGGATATTTCTTCACATCACGATAGATGCGGTCACTATTTACGCTGAAAGGTTGAATATTGGCGAATCACGCGCCTCTACATCCCACAATGCAGAATTTACAACAGCGTGCGCTTGTCTGGCGCTGTGCAATCCGTAACCTGAGCAGCCGTTCAGATTCACGCCATGCATTTCAAAAATAGGGCCTGATTGAAACTTATCGCCAAACGCGATAAGCAAGCCAGCGCCAGCAGGAGATACACTGATGCCTGATCGTCCCGCTGTTCTCGTCACCCGCAGATTGACCGACGCCGTTCACGCAAGGCTGGAAAGAGATTACAATCCGGTCTTCAATCTGGACGACCGTGTGTTTGATCGGGACGAACTGATGGCCAATTGCCAATCGGTTGACGCGGTGATCCCCTGTCACTCGGAGCACTTTTCAGCAGATGTCATTGCCGCTCTGCCGGACCGCCTGAAGGTTATCGCCAACCACTCCGTCGGTGTCGATCACGTCGACCTCGCCGCCGCGAAGAAAAAGGGCGTTATCGTCACCAACACGCCAGATGTGCTTTCGGACGCAACCGCGGAGATCGCGATGCTCTGCATGTTGAGCGCCGCCCGGCGTGCGAGTGAAGGCGACAGAATGGTCCGAGAGGGTCGCTGGGATTTCTGGAGCCCGGCCTTCATGGTCGGTGTCCAGACGACCGGCAAGCGGATGGGGATCATCGGCATGGGCCGGGTCGGTCAGGTCACTGCCAGACGCGCCCGTGGCTTCGGGATGGAAATCCACTACAGCAATCGCCGGCGCCTGCCGCCGGAAATCGAGCAGGGCGCGATTTTTCATGAGAGCGTTGAGGACCTTCTGCCCCATTGCGACGTCCTGTCGCTTCACTGCCCATCGACACCTGAAACCCAAGGCCTGATCAACGCGGAACGCCTCGCGATGCTGCCAAAGGACGCGATTCTGGTAAATACAGCACGCGGTCCTCTGGTTGACGAAGCAGCCCTGATCAGTGCGCTCCGGAACGGCAACCTCTTCGCTGCCGGGCTCGATGTCTTCTGCGACGAGCCCGGGGGAAATCCGGAACTGAGCAAGCTGGACAATGTCTTCATGCTGCCCCACATCGGTTCGGCAACCAAAGATACCCGCGACGCCATGGGTTTCCGTGCCATCGACAACCTGGATGCTGTCTTTGCGGGTCGCGAGCCCGGCGACAGAGTCGCCTGAGGGCAATCCACGGAATAATAGCGGCAAAGGCTGACCTTAGGCGTCAGCTGCGGTTGCCGGCGGTCGCTTTGAACCGGTTTCGGTGATCTCGTCGTTGGCGGGCGCGGCCATGTCTGTCTCGGGTTCTGCCTGCGGCAACTGCCCATCAGAGGAAACCGCAGCGCCATCACTATCCACCGCCCCCTCTACCTCGCGCGCAGCGGCAAGCGCTTCCATAACCTTGGCCTCTTCTTCCTGCGCAACCGAAGTCTCAAGCTCCGGCGCACCCGGCCTGCCCACGCACTCGAGAAACACGCGCGCGGAACAGTTGCGGCAGGTATCGTCAGCAAGCCGGGACACCAACTGCTCGATGGCCGTTCCCTTGCTTTCGAAAACGTTTTCCGAGCCGATCGTTTCCATCACCCGCAATTTGCGCAGGCGCTTGAGCATCGGCGGGTAGCGCGCGACGATATAGAGCGCGCCGCCTCGCGCACGGCGGCGCAGATGCTCCTCGACAATCATATCGGCGGCAGCCAGATCGATCTCGCCGACACCTTTCAGGACGAGTACCAGATGCTGCTGGCCGGGATGATCCCGCTCGAGCTTGCGGAATTCGGCTTCGATGGTTTCCACCGACCCGAAGTAAACCGCGCCATCGATCCGGGCAAAGACGATCTCCGGGCACTCGACCAGGCTATGGGCGATCACATTTCGGAAACTGCGCCGGGTGCTGCTGGGATCCGGCGAGCTGATCGCCAGCTTGGGTCGGGCGGAGTTGGAGAGGAAGATCAGAAGCGACAGGATCACGCCAACGTAGATGGCGAATTCGAGACGTACAAAGAGGCCCGCCAGAAGCGTCGCGATAACCACCGCGCTGTCCGAACGGCTGGAGCGCAGAATGTGTCGGATTTCCTTGCGGTCGATCAGTTTCCAGGCGACGTAGAGGATGATCCCCGCCATCGCAGGCAAAGGCGTCAGGCTGACCAGCGGCGCGATGAAAAACAGCATGCCGCCCAGTAGGATCGAAGAAATGATTGCCGACAGAGGAGTCTTCGCACCGGCTTCGTAGTTAACCCCGCTGCGGGTGAAAGAGCCCGAACCCGGATAGGCTTGAAACATCCCGCCGACGAAGTTGGACATCCCCTGCCCGATGATTTCCTGATTGGCATCGAAACGTGTGTGCGTTCGGGTCGCGAATGCGCGGCCAATCGAGACAGCTTCCAGCAGGGCGATCAGGGCGATAGCAAAGGCACTTTCGGAGAGAGCGCCCGCGCTTTCGAGCGTCACATCCGGCATATAAAAGCTGGGCGTGATCGACGGCAGTTCGCCCACCATCGCCACACCGTGTTCCCTGGCGTTAAGCAACCAAGCCAGGACGCCGCCCCCGACCATCGCAAGCATAAAGCCGGGTAGACGTTCGGAGATGTGCCGGAACACCACGACGAGGGCCAGTGTGAAGACCGCGATTACAATAGACCGCCAGTTCACCACATCGACCGAAATGACCAGATTATAGGCCCGCTCAACGACGGTTCCACCGCGCGCAACTGCGACCCCCAGGACATCGCCCATCTGACTGATGCCGATCAGGATGGCCGCCGCCGCCGTAAAGCCGACCAGTACGGAGTGCGACACGAAGGTTACCAACCGTCCAAGCTTTGCAACGCCAAGCGCAAGCTGAAATGCCCCGACCAGAAGTGTGAGGATCAGCGCCGATTCAATGAACTCAGGCGAACCGGGATCGTGTTTCAGGTAGAGTGCGTTAAAGACAACCGCCGAAATGGCGGTTGTGGGACCGGAGATCATCACCATGGACGATCCGAAGATCGCGGCAACGATGGGCGTGATCATCGCAGTATAGATTCCGAACTCCGGTGGCAGTCCGGCGATTGTCGCAAAGGCTATGGCCTGCGGCAGAACTATCGTTGCGTTGGTAAATCCGGCGAAGAGGTCTGCGCGCAGACTCGTCCTGTCAACTGACGGAAGCCAGGTCAAGCAGGGCAGAAGCCTGCTCAAGAACGCGCCACTGAAACTCACTCGCCGATCCCTTTCCGGCAACCACGCCCGGCCGGCCGTATCGTATTTCAGCGCGCATCAAAAAAGCTGTGCGCGCTTCACCCCATTATCTATGCCCGTAGTATAGAGACACTGAATGCTCGGCCTCTGCAAAGAAGAGCCAGCGTTCGGTCATCATCCCGACCAGATGAGACAGAACGGCGATCACCAGTATGAATCCGCCACCAGCCGAAACAACCGCTGCCAGAAGCGCAAGCACCGGAATCCCACCACCCAAGGCCACCGCCATAAGCCGAAGCTTTTGAGCGTGCTTGCGGCCAACCCGATAGACCATTTCTTTCATCAGGTAGTTTGGCGACGAATGCGGGGCTTCCAGCAAACGCACCTTGCCAATATCGCCCAGACCAGTCGCGGTTTCCGGCGACGATCCGATTGACGCCAGCGTCGTGCGATCTGACCGGTTCCACCAGACAAATTTCGCGCCCCAGGCAATCACCATCAAAACCAGCGCTGCATAGAGCGTGTTCTCCGCCCCATGTCCCATGAGGGCCGAAACAGTGGCCGCCAGGAGCGCCCCACCGGCAACCGCAAAGAGGAGGTAACACAGGGGCGTCAGGCCCGTGCGCCAGCGCGGCACGGTTTTCAGCGAGCCATAGATCATCGCCGTGGCGTAGACCGTCACCAGAGAAAGCAACGTGAGCAAAATTCCGACCACTGCCACGCGATCAGCGGCAAACACCCACAGTGCTGCGTAGATCGCAAAAATGCCGAGGGTCACAACAGCAAGAACACCTTCGCGCGACAGCCAGGAAGACCGCCATTGAGTGAGTGCACGCCAGGCCCGCTCGGGATGCCCCAGGTGAAAGGTCGAAGAAGCCAGGCCAATGCCCGTCAGGATGAACGAGAGCGCACAGACAACAAGCCCGGCCGTGCCGTCGCTGGGCGCAGCGCCCAGACCCAGCATGGCAATCAGACCAAAGCCCATTCCGGACAGTGTTGTGAAAACGATAATTGAGGAAGCAGGATGCATTTTCTTATCCCATCTTCTCGAGAGCGGAATCGAGCCAGCCCAGGAAACCTTTGGCTTCCGGTTCGGCCAGCGCAGCCAGATCGCTTGGCGCGCTCTGAACAGGTCGGCTCTTGGGGCGTGGCGGAAGGTATTTGTTCACTGGTTTCGTGCCCTGCTCAGGCATCAGGTCCATGCCGCCACGCTCCGCGACCATCACTGAAACATCGGAATTGGGATCGCTGAAGTCCCCGAAGTGCCGGGCATTAGCCGGACAGGTCCTTACACAGGCCGGTTCGCGGTCTTCTTCCGGAATATTTTCGTTGTAGATCCGGTCGACGCAGAGGGTGCACTTCTTCATCACCCCTTCAGCAGCATCCATCTCGCGCGCGCCATAAGGACAGGACCAGGCGCAGAGGCCGCAGCCGATACACCAGTCTTCGTTCACCAGAACGATGCCGTCCTCGGTCCGCTTGTAGCTGGCGCCGGTCGGACACACCGTCACGCAGGGCGCATCTTCGCAGTGCAGACAGGATTTGGGGAAATGGACGATCCGGGCGTCCTTACCGTTCGCCAGGATCTGAGCTTCAGAGCTGGAACAACCTGATCCGTCGGACGCCTCGACTTCGAAGGTATGGATCCGGTTCAACCAGGAGCCGACAGGATCGGCGCCGTAAGGATTCTGATCCGACAACGGCGCACCGTAACCGCCGGTGTTCCATTCCTTGCAGTTCACCACGCAGGCATGACAGCCGACGCAGATATCCAGATCGATGACAAGGCCGAGCGCCTTCTCGGTATGTGTGGGCAGAGACGTCATTTCGTCCACTCCTTCCCGTAGCGCAGTTCGGAAGGTCCGGCCTCGGCTGGCCCCTTCTGAGCATCGAAACGCGGTTCGCTCAGTTCGTCACCGGCTTCGGCCTTTTCAACACGCACCCGCAGGTCGTACCAGGCCGCCTGTCCCGTGATGGGATCGGAGTTCGACCAGCGCATACCGTCGCCGTTCTCAGGCAGAAGTTCGTGGATCAGGTGATTGAGCAGGAAACCCTTCTTGGTCTCCGGTGCATCCTCAGACAAACCCCAGGCTCCGGCGCGCTTGCCAATCGCGTTCCAGGTCCAAAGTGTTTTTGAGTTCACGGCTTCCATGCGCATGACCGGAACCTTGATACGACCGTGCTGGGAGATCACCCAGGCCCAGTCACCATCTTTCAGTCCCTGCGCATCACAAACGTCACCGGGCACATACATCGGGTTGGTGCCGTGGATCTGCCGCAACCAGGCGTTCTGCGAACCCCAGGAATGATACATCGCCGCTGGACGCTGAGTAATCGCATGCAATGGGTATTCGCCCTCGTCGATCATCGTACCTTCAAAAGGTGCGTACCAGATCGGCAGAGGATCGAAGCAGTCCCGAATACGGGCCTTAAGATGCTCAGGCGGGGTCTGGTCGGCCTTGCCTTCCGCGGTCAACTGAAACTTGCGTAGCGGTTCGAGATAGAGCTGAAAGGTAACCGGCTGTGGCGCATCAAAGAAGCCCTTACCAACCGCCCAATCCTGATAGGCAGCGTTGGCGTGTTTGAAGAACTGCGCTTCTGCCGGAATATGTTCGATCCAGAAACCGCCGTTGTCTATGTAGCGCTTAAGCTGATCCGGGTTCGGCGCGCCGCGCCCGGCCTGATCGGCATTCTCGCCACGCCAGCCCGACAGTGGACCGATGCCCGGTTTGCGCTCGTGACTGACAATGTAATCTGCATAGTCACTGAACTTTGCGGAGCCGTCTTCATTGACGAAGCCGGGGAGGCCCAGACGGGCGCCGAGATCAATCACAACCGACTGGAAGCCACGTACGTCACGATCCGGTTCAACAACCGGCCAGCGGATGGAATCCGCCACCGCATCAGGCTCGCAGATCGGCCGGTCGAGCAGTGAAATGCAGTCATGCCGCTCAAGATAGGTCGTATCCGGCAAAACCAGATCGGCGTAGGCCACCATCTCGGAGGAATAGGCATCCGAGTAGATGATTTTCGGAATGACGTATTCGCCGTTCTCGTCCTTTGCCTCCAGCATCTCCATCACACCGCGCGAATTCATCGAGGAATTCCACGACATGTTGGCCATGTACATGAAGAGCACATCGACCGGATAGGGATCACCGGCATAGGCGTTGGAGACCACCATATGCATCATGCCGTGCACGGACATGGGAGCGTCCCAGGAGAAAGCTTTGTCGATGCGCTTTGCTGTGCCGTCCTCGTTGAGGGCTAAATCTTCCGGTCCGCGCGGATAACCCAGGTGCGGCCCAGGCAGAGGACTGTTCGCCGCGTACTCGGCATGTGGCGTCGGGTGCGCTTCCATGGGCTTCGGATAAGGCGGCTTGAAGCGGAACCCGCCCGGGCACTCGATTGATCCCAGCAGGATCTGCAGAAGATGCAGAGATCGGCAAGTCTGGAAACCGTTCGAATGAGCAGAGATCCCTCGCATCGCGTGGAACGCCACTGGGCGCCCGATCATCTTCTCGTGCCGCTCGCCCTTCATATCGGTCCAGGGCTGATCGATAACGATCTCTTCTTCAAAGGCGGTATGCGCTAGTTCCGCAGCCAGTCGCTTGATCTGTGCCGCCGACACACCCGTCTGCGCCGCGACGGCGTCGGGGGCATAAGCCTCGTCGAGATACTTTTCCGCCAGCAGTTCGAAGGCCGGAACGGCTTTACGACCGTCAGGCAGGGTCACTTCGCCCTTGAGGCCCGGTTTAACGCCGGTCTGTTTTTGCGAAACGCAGGCCTTGGCCTCACGATCCCAGACCAGAACCTCGCCCTCGTCATTGCGGGCGAAGAGACCGTGATCCTTCGCATCCGGATCGCGGATCACCAGCCAGGGCGCGTTCGTATAGCGGATGAGGTAGTCCAGATCGATCTTGCCGGCGCGCAGCAGCTCATGAATAAGCGCGAGAATAAAGAGACCGTCGGTTCCCGGTGTAATGCCGACCCACTCGTCGGCAATGGCGTTGTAGCCGGTCCGGACCGGGTTCACGCCCACGATTTTGGCGCCGCGCTCCTTGAGACGGCTCAGACCCATCTTGATCGGGTTCGAATCGTGATCCTCGGCAACACCGAAGATCATGAACATCTTGCTGCGCTCCCAGTCAGGCTGACCGAACTCCCAGAATGCGCCGCCCATGGTGTAAATCCCGGCGGCCGCCATATTTACTGAGCAAAACCCGCCATGCGCTGCATAGTTCGGTGTCCCGTATGCCTGCGCCCAGAAACCAGTCAGTGACTGGCTCTGGTCCCGCCCCGTAAAAAACGCCAGGCGCTTGGGATCTGTCTCGCGAATATCTTTCAGCCAGGAGGTCGCGAGTTCCATCGCTTCGTCCCATTCGATTTCCTGGAACTCGGCCTTGCCGCGCTCGCCAACCCGTTTCAGCGGCTTCTTCAGGCGCGCAGGCGAGTAATGCTGCATGATCCCGGCGGAACCCTTGGCGCAAAGAACGCCTTTGTTGACCGGATGATCACGGTTACCTTCGATGTAGCGGACCTTGTTGTCACGCAGATGCACATTGATGCCGCAACGGCACGCGCACATGTAACAGGTCGTTTTACGGATCTCATCCGAGACCTTCGGAGACGGGTCCAGGGCTTCGCGTTCAAACAAACTCATGCGGAATATTCTCCCCAAAACAGGTTGGCGATTCCACATGCCAACGATGTCCATGCTTCCAATGCAACAACCGAAGAAAACATCAGCGCATCTCCACGGTGAGAGAAATCACCGGCAGCGCCTGAATGGGCTCCGGAGTTCCCCCCAATTAAACGGAACGGATGACAAGAACGAATAGGGTAGTTTTATGACAAAAACCACCATAAATGAGACCCGCATTACCAAATTCAAGCAATTTTCCCACAAAAAGCCCTCTTTAAGAGCTTTTTTGGTAAATTCACTCAACCAAAAGAAGGTGCGCCGCTTTGCCGCAATGTTGCTCAGTCACAAGACCGAAACGAACACAAGCGACCGCAACTTTCTGTTATGGACACTTACCCCGCACCAGACTAACCCCAGTCAGGCGAATTTACCTCAGTTCAGGTATCGTCGAACAGGCTTTTATCTGCATCTTCAGGCGGCTTTCCGATCCAGTCCTTCTTTGAGCAAAACTGGTATCTGGCTGGGTACATCGGCGACACTCACACCGACTGCCTCAAGCGCGGCGCGCTTTGCACCATATGCGCCAGAACTACCCGAAACAATCGCACCGGCATGCCCCATTTTTTTGCCAGGTGGCGATGCACGCCCGGCGATGAAGGCGACCACGGGCTTGGACATCTCTGCAGCGTATTCAGCCGCACTTTCTTCTGCAGATCCGCCAATCTCCCCACAGAGTACGACCGCTTTGGTGCGGGCATCCGCGTCGAGGATTTCCAATGCATCACGGGAAGTCGTGCCGATCATCGGGTCGCCGCCCACACCGTAAAATGCCGACTGACCAAACCCGCTCTGGGTCAGATTCAAACTGACCAGAGTTCCCAGGCTGCCCGAACGGGAAATCACACCGATTTCCCCGGGTCGAAAGACATTGGCGTTAAACGCCGGCATGATCCCGACAAAACACTCACCGGGTGTCACCACTCCCGCCGTGTTGGGTCCGACGATCCGCACAGCATTAGCCGCCGCAGCGGCATGCATCTCCATCACGTCATGGGCTGGAATGTGTTCAGTCAGACAGACCAGCATTTTCACGCCGGCCTCGCAGGCATCAATTGCCGCTGCCTTGGCCGCCATCGGCGGAATGAACATGACCGAAACATCAATCGGCGTGTCGCGGGCAGCGTCCACGGCACAGGCATACACCGGAACCTCCAGATGCTCGGTCCCGGCCTTCCTGGGATTGACCCCGGCAACCACCGAAGTGCCATAGTCCTGCATCGCCTTAGTCCAGAAGGTTCCCTGTTTACCGGTAATGCCCTGAACCAGGACTTTATGTTCTTTTCTGACGATCATTACGCCGCCTCCGCTGCTGCCGCGACTGCGGCCTTAACCGCATCATCCATAAGATCGAAAGGCTCAAGTCCCAGTTCTTCACGCACGATTTTCACAGCTTCGTCCTCGCCCGTACCGTGAATGGTGAAAAAAATTGGAATATCCGGCGCCAGATCCTTCCAGGCTGCAACCAGCCCTTCGGTCATCACGTCCGTGCGCGCAAAGGCGCCGCAGAAATTGACCAGCAGACTGCGAATGTCGGTGTTTTCCAGCAGGATCGAGAGCGCAATCTTCGACTTGGTATAGGCCTCGCCGCCAATCTCGAGAAAATTCGCAGGCTCCCCGCCATAATGAGTAATTGCATCCATCGACGTCATGGTCAGTCCCGCGCCGTTCGCAAGCACCCCGACAGAACCGCCAAGCGCAATGTACTTCAGCCCGGCCTCATGGGCCTTCAACTCCAGCGCGGTCATGAGTTCCGGCGCTGCCTGTTCGACAAGTTCGGCCTGACGGGGAGCCGCCGAATCATCAATCGTCAGCTTGCAATCCAGGGCGACCACCTGCCCGTTATCCGTCAGCACCAGTGGATTGATTTCCAGCAGCTCCGCATCCCGGTCGCGGTAAGCCCGATAGAGTTTCACCAGCACGTCAGCGACCGCAGCCTGCATTTCACCAAGGCCGCAGCCTTCAAGCGCCCGCTGTGCGGAGGAAAGGTCAAAACCCTTGGTGATATCCACGGGAATTTTCCGCATGGCCTCAGGGTCGGTCTCGGCGACCTCCTCCACATCCATGCCACCCATCATGGAAAAGAGGATCAACGGGTTCTTTGAGGCCACATCGTTCAGAACCGCAACATAGAGCTCCTGCGCAATGGGAACCTGTGCCTCAATCAGCAGCTTCTCGACCCGATGCCCGTCAATCTCCATGCCGAGGATCGCCTGCGCATGAGCCTTGGCCTCCTCCGATGTTGCGGCCAGCTTGATGCCCCCGGCCTTACCGCGTTTTCCGGTCGGCACCTGAGCCTTGACGACACACTTGCCGATCCGCGCGGCTGCGACCTCGGCTGCATCGGCGTCCCAGACCAGTTCGCTGGCTGGCACGGCAACGCCGCAGGTCTCCAGCAAGGGCTTCGCCCTGTATTCTTCAAAATTCATGAATCGTCTTCCTATGGGATCCAGATGCGTTACTTGCCGTATTTCGACCAGTAACTTCCGAACAGAGCCTCTTCCGAGGGCTTATCCTCGGCAATCGTCGTCACCAGGTGCGTGGTATTGATGAAATGGCGGTAGTTGAGGTTCTCGCTGATACTGTTCCCGGCCCAGGTACCACCGCCCATGGAGAGGGTGAAAGGCAGCGAGTTGTTGAAACTGCCTCCATTTCCGAAGGTGTGCGCCTGATTGACCAGCACGCGAACCACATCGGTTTCTTCCGCAAGCTCCCGGGCATGTTCCATATTGGCCGTGTGTACGCCCACGGAATGCCCCTTGCCTTTTACCTCAAGAATGGCCGTCGTAATCCGCTTTGCGTCAGCAAAGTCCTTGGCGCGATAAACTGTGAGGATCAGCGCCAGCTTTTCGTCAGACAAGGGACGGTCAGGGCCCGGACGATCGTCTTCCACCATGGCAAACTTGGCCGTGGCCGCTGCCGGAGACAATCCGATGACGTCGGCAAAGACATTCATGTCCTTGGCAATGACGTGCCGGTTGAGGTGACCCTTCTGCCAGAGACCGGCGAGGACCTTTGATTTCTCCCCGGCGTCGCAAAGATGTCCACCCGCCCGCTTTAAGGCTTCCAGGGCCTGATCGTAGACGGCGTCGAGAATAATCACGGAATTCTCGGACGAGCAGGAGGTCGCGTTGTCGAAGATCTTCGAAGCGGTGATTTTTTCCGCCGCATCATCCAGGTCGGCGGTGTCATCGATAATCACCGGCACGTTGCCCGCGCCGACACCAATGGCCACAGTGCCCGACGTCATCGCACGCTTGACGTTGTTCTGGGATCCGGTGACGACCGCAAGGTCGCAGCTGTTGATCAGCGCCTGGGTCATATCCTTGGTCACGGGCGCGGGCAGGATCTGCACAAGGTCTTCGGGATGATTGCACTTCTTCAATTCCGCACGCATCAGATCGACGGTCTTGGCCGTTGTGCCATAACCTGCAGGTGACGGCGCAATGATAACCGCGTTGCCACCCTTAAGCGCCATCATGGCCTTGTTCACCGGTGTGGCCGCCGGGTTGGTCGAAGGACAGACCGCGCCGACAACACCGACCGGCTTACCGTACTTCACCATACCTTTGTCCGGGTCAGAATCGATCACACCCACGGTCTTCGCGCGCAGCAGATCACGCAAAGCCCCGAAGGTTTTCCGGGTGTTCTTGATGATCTTGGATTCCACATTGCCCAGGCCCGTATCCTCGACAGCGAGTTCCGCCAGCAGCTTCGCATTCTCAGGCTTGTAGATTGACCAGGCCAGCGCAGTCACCGCCTCGTCGACACGGGACTGGTCCTGATTTTCGAAAGCTTCCATGGCGCCATGCGCCCGCCGCATCAGGTCCGCAACAGCCTGCTCCGCAGATCCGGATGCAGGTTCAAGTGCTGTTACCTTGGCAGACATAATAGTTCCTTCCTTGTCTCGTAATGCTGTCTTGCAGGACATACGTCGTTTACGGCCTGCAGGTTTCTTTCACTGACGCTCAGTCCATGAGGGCTTTTTGCAGTTTATGTCCGCGCACTTCATTCCAGATGCTGCTGGCGACCGTGAGAACTGCAGCGACCAGCAGGAAGGCGGCGATAGGGCGCGAGAAAAAGCCTAAGAAATCGTAATCCATCAGTTGCATGGACTTGGCGAAAGCCGACTCACCCAGTTTGCCCAGGATCAAACCGAGCACGATGCCCGCTGCCGAATAACCGGTGCGGCGTAGAAAGAACCCTATCGCCCCAGCCAGGAACATGACCCAGACGTCGATCGTCAGATTCCGCAAGGCAAAAGCCCCGATGGTGGCGAGCAGCAGGATCCCGGGCGCCAGCCAGCGGAAGGGCACATTCAGGATGTGAACCACCGTCTTGGTTTGCAGCCACCCCAGCGCAACGATGCAGAGGTTTGCCCAAAACATCGCTGCGAAGGTCACCCAGACCAGATCGGAGGAATTAATGAAAATAAGCGGCCCCGGCTCCATGCCGTGAATCTGGAAAATCCCCATGATCATCGCGGTCAAGGCGCCGCCCGGCAGGCCGAGAGCAAGCAGAGGAATCATAGCCGCTCCGGTGGCCGAGTTGTTCGCAGTCTCGGAGGCAACGACACCGGCCAGTTCGCCTTTGCCGAAACGCTCTGGCGTCTTCGACCAACGCACGGCCTGACTGTAACCCAGAAAGGCCGCCAGCGTCGCGCCGATGCCGGGCAGAATACCGGCGAAGAAGCCCAGGAACATGGAACGCAGCATGGTAAAGCGGACCGACCAGAATTCCAGGAGCGACGGAAATTCGAGGTTTGCTTTCGGGCGCTTGCGTTTGCCCTCGGCTATGCTCATCGCCTGTACGAAAACCTCCGACACCGCGAAGAAACCCAGGATCATCGGAATGAAGTGAATACCCGCCGAGAGGTAATAGGAGGAAAACTCAAATCCCATGAGCGAGCCTCCGTTGAAACGCGGTACGCCGCCTACCGGATCAGTTCCGATGGTCGCGATCATCAGGCCTGCGAAGACCGAAAGCCATCCTTTCCAGAGCGTCTCTGCCCCGACCGACGCGGACACCGCCAGACCGAAAAAGATCAGCGCAAAGATTTCCTGCGGCCCGAAGGCGCGCACGGCCCAGCCGGCGATCAGCGGGGTCGCGGCCATCATAACAACCGCAGACGCAACGCCGCCGATGGCCGAACAGGACACCGCCGCGCCGATCGCTTTTCCCGACTTGCCCTGGACCGTCATAGGATAGCCATCGAAGCAGGTGGGTGCATTCTCGGGCGCACCCGGGATGTTAAAGAGGATTGCTGTGATCGCCCCTCCGAAAACGCCCGCGCAGTAGATGACCGAGAAGAGCATCACCGCGTGGTTCGGCTCCATATTGATGGTAAAGGGAAGCAGGACCGCCCCAAGGGTCAACATATTCACGCCCGGGATAGCGCCGAACAACATGCCGCCGATCAAACCCAGTCCAAACAGCATGACAGCGGTCGGATCGCCGAAGAGTGTGAGAGTACCGTTTAAGAATTCAACCATTGCCCCGCCTCACATCCCGATCCGAACAAGACCGATAATCCAGTTGTTGAGATCGTAAAAGCTCTCGATACGGCCAACCGGAAGGGCGACATAAAACAGACGCGTGAAGATCAGAAGCACCAGTCCGTAAACCACTGCCGTAACTGCCGCCAAAGCCTTGAGGCTGCGCACCTCCAGCAGAAGCAGGATGGCCAGAATGAAGAAGGGGGTGGCGACGTAAAAACCAATCTCCGGCATCACGTAGAGATACACAAAAGGCGTCGCGAACACTCCGGCCCTCTGCAGCTTTGACCCGAGCGAAAGAACCGGCGGCGCGGCCTCATCCGCTTGATTTTCCGACTGGCCGCTCGGCTCAACCGGCATAGCGTGTTTCCGGGTCAGCTTGTAGAGCAGCTGCGCGGTCGCACCGAAAGCCACCGCCGCACAAAGGACACGCGGCCAACCCGACGCCCCGAAGCGATATTCGGCAATCGGTTCATCAAAGTTATCGGTCAAGGCATAAAGCGTTCCGGCAAGCACCAGCCAGAACAGCCACTCCAGCACCGGCGTCGAAAAAAGCGGGCTGATCGAGACAGTCAGGGTTTGGCCGTCAGGCCTGTTATCGGAAGAGGACACGGCATCCCTCGTCTAATACCTAGGAGTGTTGAGCTGGGAAAACTGACCTGCATCTTACGCAAAACTTAAGTCAGTCAAGAGGGTGTCAGATTCACACAAGTCTCCCTCCGCCGGGAAAAAGCCACCGGCTTTTGTCCCGACATCGCATTCTCCCGGCGAAGGATAACTTGCGGCTGGCTCTCGCCACGAAGACGTCGTGGCGACCGGGAGCCTACTTCCCGATCCCCAGCTCTTTGTAGACGGTGCGATAGGTCTGAACCGCTTCATTGATCAGCTTCACGGAACCTGAAGTATCGCGATAGCTGTTAATCAGGTTCATGAATTTCTTTTCGTTGAAAGCCTGAAACCCCTCCGTATCGAAGCCTGCCTTACAGGCCGCGGCCAGGAACTCCGTCCGATCTTTCGGCACATCGCGCTTCACGTAGAAACCACGAAACCGGGTCAGCGCTTCAAAGTCCGCTCCGACTTCTTTGTGCGTAGGCGTATCGGCGAAAACATCGGGGCGCTCATCCAGGAACGTCAGGATCGGCTTCATCTGGCCGGAATCCAGGAAACTCCGCACATCGCCCGGCTGCTCGAACAATACATCGACATGCCCACCGATCAGTGCACCGTAACGTTCCGCAGGTTTATCGAAAGCAATCTGTTTGACCTTCATATCCAGCGCGTTCTGCAACTGCGACATGACCACCAACTCCATTGATCCGACCTTACCCAGGTTCGCCATCGAGGCCTGCCCGGGGTTGGCTTTCACAAATGCCAGAAAGGAATCCCAGTCGGTAAAACGATCTTCGTCACCACGAATGTAGATCTGACTGAAGGTGATCTGCGTCATGCAGAGCGGCGTCCAGTCTTCGGCGGGGTTCTCGCGGATATCGCCTTTGGCATACGCTGAAATCGCGTTGTCGATATGCTCCATCACTGTGTATCCGTCACCAGGCGAGAGCATAAAATCAGGAATGGCTGCGGTGCCACCGCCGCCGGGCTTGTTTACGACCTGAAAATTCAGACCCGCGACCTCCTCCATGGCCTTGGCCATGGAACGGGCAAGTTGGTCCGACCCTCCACCGGCGCCAAAGGGAACAATCATGGTCAGCGGCCGGACCCCAAATCCGGCGGGCTTTTCAAGTAATTCGGCGGCAGAAAGACTAAGAGACGTCGCGGATAACAGTAGTGTGCCAATGGCAAGGCCAGCGGCCTTTTTTTTATTGATCACGTTTATCTCCCCATTTGTTTCTCAGGCATTATTCGGCCTGATGTCGTTTTTTTGTTAACTCAGATACAACCCATCAATTTACTTCACCAGAAAACAACATCAGGATAGCAGCAATTTTTCTTCTACAAAGCGGATTTTTACTCCATTATCATCAATATTTTTGGTGTTATTGGAGATCCAGGTGTCCATCAAACAATTCAAGGCCTTGGTCGCCGCCAGCCAGCACGGCTCCTTCAGCGCAGCTGCAGATGCCTTACACCTCACACAATCTGCGGTAAGCATGCAAGTCAATGCTCTGGAGAAAGCGCTCGGCACCTCACTCTTCGATCGCAGCCACCGCCCATTACATTTGACCGAATCCGGCAGGATCGTGATTGTCAAAGCACGGGAGATCCTGCGCCAATACGATGGCATTCAGGATGCCCTTGCGGAAACTCAACCCTACTCCGGCGTCTTTCGTCTGGGCGCTGTCCCCACAACCCTGACGAATATTCTACCCCGCGCGGTCATGCTCCTCACCCAGCGTGAACCGCGTCTGACCCTGAACGTCGTATCGGGCCTATCGGGTGCGTTAGCCGAGAAAGTGCGAAAGAGCGAGATCGATGCCGCCTTGATCAGCGAGCCCAGCAATCTGCAGGAGGATCTGGACTGGCAGCCGGTAACGCGCCAGAAAATCGTAATCGTCGCCCCACCCGATTCCACTGAACGCGCCGTTCAGGAAGTTTTCAGCGCGCACCCCTACATCCGCTTCAATCGCGGCGCCTGGGCAGCCCCTTTAATCGAGCATCGTCTGGAAGAAATGGGCATCTCCATGGACACCCGCGCCGAGATCGAATCCATAGAATCCATATGCATGATGGTCGCCGCCGGGTTCGGCGCATCGATCATCCCGGACACCGGCATGCGCATGCCTTTCCTGCCCCGGCTGCGCATCCTGGAGTTCGGCGCACCGCCGACCTTCCGCAGCATCGGACTGCTGTCGCGCGGCGACATGCAGAAGGAAAACATCCGGACGAAAATTCACGGCGCGTTGACCAACGCAGTGGCTCTGGCAACGGAGAGCTAATGTCTCTCAATCACGCAGGGGAGCGTCAGGAGCCGCTCACCGCCACCTCGACATAGGTGTCATTGTAACAGGCACCTTCCATGATATCCGTCTTGAGATCTGCAGAAATCAGCGCGTTGACCGTTTGGCCGGTTTCGCTGCTGCTGAGCCAGGTTCCCTTGGGTGAATAAAGGACGCCAGGCTGAACGTCTTCACTGATCTCTGCGATCAGTGTCACCTTACCGAGGTCATTCCAGATCGTGACCCGATCGCCCTGTCCAATGCGCCTCTCAGCGGCGTCACGCGGATGAATCTCCAGTTTTTCGGGACCTTGTGATTCAGATTGACCGCCAAAGGTCGCGTTGGTGCGCTTGGACGACGAGGGTGTGATGATGACCAAGGGATAGCGGCCTGGAACGGCTTCATACCTGGGCACGCCATATCCGAACTGCCTCTCCAGGCCCTCAGAAAAGAGCTCGATCTTGCCACTGGCGGTGCCAGGCAGAACGCTCTTGCACATGATCAGTTCCTCACCATCGCCGCTCTTCATCGCAAGCGCACCGTCGAGAGGCAGTTCGCTTGGACGCTGGCCATTCAAACGCGGATCGGCAGGGTCGAACGCATCGTCCATCAGCTCCGCATCGCTTGCCTGAAACATTGGATCGTCGAAACCGAAGCGCGCCGCCAAGCGCCGAAAAATCTCGCTGTTCGGCAAGGACTCGCCGACTGGCGGAATCACGGCCTGGGCGCGCTGAAGATATGCCTGTCCATAGGCCGCATAGATGTCATCGAACTCAAAATGCGTGGCCGCGGGCAAAATGACGTCAGCGAAGCTCATGCTGTCGTTCATCTCGACATCACAGCCAACAACGAAAATCTCCTCTCGGCTGAGTGCCGCGCGAAGACGGTTCTGATCCGGATGGGTGCAAACTGCATTGTGATTGTAGAGAAATACAGCCCGGATCGGCGGGTCGATATCGTCGCTCAGCATGTGGCGCGGGATATCAACGATATTCAGTGTCCGCGTTCCTTCCGGCACCAGATCGGGACGCTGCAGCTTTGCCGGTGTGGCTGGAAATGCGAAGCCGGGCTTGGCAAAGACGCCCGCCCCCAACCTTCCGAATTGGCCGGTCAGCGCCTGTAGCGAGATGGCTGCGCGGATCGAAGAACCGCCGCTGTGGCCACGTTCCGGTCCATTACCCACCGAAAGCGCGACATTATCTGCACCGCTATAGAGTTCAAGAAAGCGCTCGACCTCCGCCATGAGCAAACCACAAAGATCACAGGCTTCTGCGAGACCAGTCTTTCGCGCTTCCGCCATATAGGCATCGACGCCATCAACCCACTGATCGATAAAGTCCTGATCGAAGGCTCCGCGCCGCTCCAGTTCAGCAGCCAGTGCCAGAAAGAACACCACGTCGGTGCCGGGCTTGATCTGCAGGAAAAGGTCCGCCTGGGCAGCAATCTTAGTCCGCTTTGGATCAATCACGATCAACTGGGCACCGTTTTGTCTGGCCGCCTTGATCGCGCGGGCAAAGTGCAGGTTGGAGACGGTGACGTTGTTGCCGACCACGACGATCAGATCAGCATGACGTGCCTGTTCCGGAGGCATACCCGGCGCAGCGCCAAAGACACTTGTATAGGCCGCTCCCCGCACACCGCCGCAAAGCGGGCCACGGTCGACCAGGCTGGCACCCAGCTTATGAAAGAAACGGCGATCCATGGAACCGCCCGCGATTTGCCCATGTGGTCCGGCATAGTTTAAAGGCACAACAGCTTGCGGGCCGTAGGTCTCGATTACGGGAGCTACCCGCTCATGAACCAGATCAAGTGCCTCGTCCCAGGAGATCGGGCGATAATCGCCACTGCCGCGCGGACCGGTCCGGAGCAAAGGTGTCGTGAGCCGGCGCTCTCCATGGACGAAATCGGGATAGGAACTGGAGACTTTCTTGCAAATCACACCAGCCGTATAGGGATTGGCCTCCGACCCACGAACCTTCAGAACACTGCGGCCATCGGTCTCAACCGAGAGGCTGCAGGTGTCCGGACAATCCAGAGGGCAAATGGACGGCTTGGTTGTGACGATCTCTTGACTGCTCATGACTCAGGGTTCCTTCCGGCAAGCATAGGCAAGAATACCGCCGCGAAGTGGTCTTTCCCTAGAGCCATTTCTGGAGAACCGGCAGGACCAATCTGCTGAGAGCCGCTTCTTTAAGCCTTCTCGATGAAATGCCGGATCACATTCCCAAGGAGTTTCGAGATATTATTGTCGAAGTTATTGTGAGGCAGACTGCCGCAAAAGGTGATCGAACCGGTTGAGAAGACCGCCCCGCCATTGGGTAACTCGAAGTAAGTCATATCAGCACGCAGCAAATGCTCGACCGGCTCCCCCGGCCAGTTGGTGATATGGGTCAGCTGTTCTTCAGGCACCAGGACAAAGGCATCACTATGGCCTTCAGAGCTCGCCAGAATCTCGATGTTCTCCGGCGAACCCAGACGGACATCCGCCCGGTCGAGCTCGAAACCCGCAGCACCTCCGCCGGACAAACCGAAGTCGCCCAGGATATCATCCTCAATCCCGTCGAAGACCCAGGCGGCGCTGGACGGTGGATTCTTTCTGTTGCGGCGGAAATAGGAACCCTCAAACTGTCCTTGAGCGGAAAACCCGACACCAGCAAGTTTCTGTGGCGGCCGGCCGCTGCGGCGCCAGAGACCGCCATAAGCACCGTCGAAAGCATTGAAATACTCACCCGGCTCTGCGGCCCAGGCACGAATTCCGCCTTCGGCCCGGCGAATCTCAATGGCTCCAGGCTCGCTCTCATGCAAGGCTACGCGCCAGTAGAAGCCATTTCCGCCAAGATAGAGCAGTTTACCGCCCTGATTGCGATAGTCCGTCAACGCATCCAGCGTTTCGCTGGTGTGATACTCGGGATGGCTGCCGGTGGTCACGGCGGCATAGCCTGAAATGGCCGCAACGCCCTCGTCGTGAAGCTCCTGATCGGTCAGGATGTCATAGTCGAAGCCCGCCGCCTCCAGCCAGGCGATCAGATGACTGTCGGCCTGAAAATGCCTCAGGCCGGAACTTTCACCATAACCGTAAGTGACATAACCGGGCCGCAGATTCATCAAAGGCCGGCGATGCGAGGCATGGCAGATCCCGCTGCCGTCACTGTGGTTGTTATAAGTCGACAACCCGTACTCGGGATGCTCCGCGGGATTCCAGGGATAGGCGTCCCACTTTGCAAAGCGCTCTTTCCAGCTCGCCTCGAAATCAGGACGGGCATGATTGCCATAGACGGAATAGGTAAAGGTCGAAATCAGGACACAGAGTTCTGCCTGCCGTCCACCCTTTGGCGGAAGAACGAAAAAAGGGATCGCGTCTTCATAGCCGTTGCAGGTCAAGCGCACGGCATAGATACCCGGTTTGAGCGTTTCCGGTATCTCAAAAGTAAAATCCGTTTTCCAGCCGAAGTCATAGATATCGTCATCATGGAAGTGAATGGCACCGTATTCTGCAGGTGCATGACGCCAGCACATCTCGCGCGCGGTCCAGTTCGAGCCGGTCATGGCGCGTGCGGGCAGATTGACAAGTTCTCCATGCAGACCGAGAGGCCCGGTGTCTTCCACCCGGATGCCGGATGTTCCGCGCGCGAAATCCGGGTGCGCCAAGAGGCCTTCGGTATCTCCGGCACCAAAGTCTGTGAGCTCTTCGATCGGAAGCGCACGACCAAACAGAACAGGGGCCTCGATCTTTCCGTTGAAACAGCCGGTAACACCGTCACCACGCTCGCCACCCGCCATTGCCGCAATAAGAATATCGTTATGAGTTGCCGCAGGCGTAAAGCCCGTTACGGACAGTGTCTGCCTATCCTCCGAACGGGCGGCGTTTTCGAGCGGCATAACCCCGACCTGAAGCCTCTGATTATCGGCATCGAAGCTGGCCCAGATTCGAACCCATGCACGGTTCTTCACAGCCCGATCCGCCGCCAGCGTAATTCCCCGGCCTTCGGCGTCAGCAATCCGCACCGACGGACGCCCCTCTGCATCAAGTAGCAGCGCAAATCCCGAAACGGATTCCGCATCGTTCCAGGAGAAGACGACCTGTTCCTTTCCATTCCCCGGCAGGGTCGGCCATACATTGGCCACGGCGGTGAAACTGCGGATCGCGCGCGCTGCTGTCCCGGTCTTCACACGCAGATAGGACCCGGGGTAAAAATCCTGCACCCGTGACGGATAGGATCCGGCAATGTCCGCAGGAACATCTTCCTCGACGATGCCCGGACCAGCAGGATTGGGATCTGCAGAAACGCTGCGCACAAGTCTGGCCTGGTAGGCCTCAGCGCCATACGAACTCACCTTGAATTCGATCTTGTCGCCTGGTCGACCGGAAAGGCGATCACAGTATCCGATAAGGGGTATCATAGGAATTTCTCGGCTTTTTTGAGGGGATGGATCATGATTCGAAGAGAGGACCGCCAGCATAGACGAGATCCGGCGGGCAGGTCACCTGCAGTGTACGAGACAGCAGATAGCGGTGACTCAAAGCCGGAAACTATCGCCCCGGGCAGATGTCCCCACTTTGAATCAGGCCCCAGCCGAAGATCGGATCCTTGCCGCGCGCTCCAAGATCGACCGTCCCCTGACGCAACCTTTTGCGGAGCGTGCGCGGATCCAGTTTTTGTCCCGGCTGCATCATTCCGGCCGCAATCGCCGTGACAAAGGGCGCTGCAAAAGAGGTCCCGTAGTGGAACTTGCCGTCCGAGTTATCGCTCGCCGCCCAGATCTTCACTCCAGGAGCAGCCAGCGAGAGATAGTCACCCCGATTTGCATGGCGGTAGGGCCGCCGCCTGCTGTCAACTGCGGTCACTGCAACAACGGTCTCATAGCCCGCGGGGTAAGCGGTTGGTGCCGCGCGCCCGCCATTTCCCGCCGCAGCGACGACCAGTATGCCCGCGTTTTCAAGCCGTTTGATCGTGGCGCCCAGCGCAATGTTCGGCGGGCCGGCCAAACTCATGTTAATCACCGCAACCTTTTGGGACGCCAACCAGTTCAGGCTGTCGAGCAAGGAGACGACATTGGCTGCCGAGCCACCCTTTTCATCCTGATAAAACGCATTGGCCGCGAAGAGTTCCGCGGCAGGCATAAGCCCGCGAACGCCTTTGGGGTCGGTCGACACCATCAAAGCGGCAATCGCCGTGCCGTGTCCGTCAGCAGCATCAATCTGGTCAGGCGCCGTAAAACTACGCGCCGTTATTTTGCTATCCCTCAAAGCCTGATGCTTCAGGTTTACGGCGGTATCCACCAGGCCGACCCTGACCTGAGCGCCGCAGCGGCCAGCCGCATTGTCCCATCCGATCATTGCCCGCCCCAGGCAGAGGTCTGAGCCACAGGCCTCAGCGGCAATGTTGGTTGCTAGAGATGTCGGCACATCCTCCGCAACTCTATAAAGATGGTTGAGTTCATAGATACCCGGCACGGAGTTTATCAGGAGATTCCGGGCTTCAATTGCATCTGTTTGTGGGGGCAGTCCAAGGCGTGTGACCACCAGCCCAAAGCTGTTGAAGATAGACTGAGACCGCACCACAAAGCCCAGATCCGCGGCGCGCTGCAGGTCTCCCGCATTGGAATTTACCGCAAGAACTTCATCAGGCTCGAAGGAATAGCCTTCACCGTCGGTTTCGCCTGACGACTGTTCTCCTACATCGTCATCGTCATCGTCATCGTCATCTTCTTCATCATCGTCATCTTCATCTTCATCTTCATCGTCGTCATCATCATCGTCGTCGTCGTCGTCGTCATCGTCATCGTCGTCGTCGTCATCGTCGTCATCATCGTCGTCGTCATCATCGTCGTCGTCTGCCATCGCCGCGCGGAAAAACGGGTCGTCGCTGTTTGTCAGCAAGGACTGCACGCGTGTTGATGCGATCAAGGTAAAGGCAATCAATAGAACGATGAGAAAACGCGTGAACTTGAAAAGAGACATCATCATTTCGCGATCGTTGAGTCAGATTTGACGTACATAAGCGTGGCACCGGATAACCTGAAGCACCATATGCAATCCTACAACGTCTGATGAGAGAAAAACTTCCCGTAAATCCATAAATTTTCCAATCTTTTCTGTGCCCCGAACAAGGCATGACGAAACCGCTGAGACTATCCACCTGTGCGACGCCGTGACATTATTTCATTGATTTATATAAATAATTTTCCAACCCACGAAAAAAATTTGAAAAAATTCTATAACCGGGGGAAGGAAACTCTTTTTGACACGTTATCTGACTATCAAGACGGGAATGGTTGATCAGTGACGCAAGAAACCAAGCAGGAAATGGTGGCCATGCTGCCGCGTTTACGACGCTTCGCCTACGCTCTTACAGGATCGACCGATCTTGGAGACGATCTGGTGCAGGCTGGCTGTGAGCGGGCGCTCAGTCGCCTTGATCAATGGCAAAGCGGGACACGGCTGGACAGCTGGATGTTTCGAATCATGCAGACAATATGGATAGATCAAATGCGGGCAAAGAAAGTCAGAGGCCATAAAATCGATCTGGATGCCGCCAACGACGTTGCAGGCGATGATGGCGAGCGGGCGATGGAAGCCCGCATCACCCTGAAACGTGTGCGCAGCGCGGTCGAGGAGCTGCCGGAGGATCAACGGCTGGTCCTGACCCTGGTGTCAATCGACGGCCGCTCCTACAAGGAAGCGGCGCAAATCCTTGATGTTCCAGTCGGAACCATCACCAGCCGGCTGGCCCGCGCCCGGCGACGGCTGTATGACGTCGCCTACGAAACCACAGCGAACATCACGCCCATCCCAAGCCTGGAACCGAACAATGGTTGATCTCAATGACGACGTCCTGATCGCCTATGCCGACGGGGAGCTGGATGAAAAAACCACCGCCGAGGTCGAGGCCGCCCTGCGAAAAGACCCGGTCGCACAGGAAATTGTTCAGAAATTTCAAGAGGCTGCACGGTTAGCCGGCGAGGCCTTCGACGACCCGATGCAGGAGGAAGTCCCCGAACGTCTGCTGAAGCTCTTCGAGGAGCCCGAGGCGGAAGACGCGCCGCAGCAATCCCCTGCCCCCGCCGCATCAAATGTCGCGGAACTGTCACAGATTCGGGCCGCCCGGAAAACGAAAAGCCATACAAATGTCACAGCCGACGAAGCACAAAGCAGCTTCCGGCGCTATGCCCTGCCACTGGCGGCATCGGTGGCGCTGATCATCGGGATCGGCGGCGGGATCGGTCTGTCGAACTTCAACGCCCCCTCGGCCCCCGGCGTAATCGCCGCGGGAACGATTCCCCAATCCTCCGCTCTGCATGCCGCCCTCGAGAACATCCCCAGCCTTCAGACGCTCGAAGAGGTTTCGCAGGACGGCCTGACCAGGAACCAGATCGAACCCCTGCTCAGCTTCGTCGATACCAACAACCGTCATTGCCGGGAATACCGGGTCATCGGCAGCGGCACGACCGGAACGCAGGACCTGACAGGCGTGGCCTGCCGCAGCGACGGCGGCGCCTGGACACAGCAGATTGCGGTTGTTCAGGAGGTCCCGGCGAGCAGTGTCTATCGCCCGGCGTCGGGTCAGGCCAACAGTGCCCTGGAAACCTTCCTGAGCGAAAACATGAAGGGCGAGCCGCTTGACGATGACGCGGAAGCCCGCCTGTTGGGCTCAGGCTGGCGGTAAATGAAAGGCCGCAGTATCCCGTCGCCGTGCGCGCGAACGAAACGCCCCCTGGCGTGGCTTGGCGGGATCATGATGTCAGGCTTACTCACATCGGCTACAGCCCTTGGCGCAGAACTCACCCCTGAGCGTCTCGACAGAGCCGTCACACAGGCCCAAAACCAACTGATCAAAGCCCAGCTGGACAGCGGATTTTTCGATTACGATTTTGACTTCCTGCGCGGCAAGCCGAGCGGCAAGAGCAACATTGTGCGCCAGGCAGGCACTGCCTACGCCCTGGGCGAAGCCTATTCCCACCAGCGGACCAGCGAACTGAGAGACGCGCTGCAAAAGGTCGTTGCCGGTCTGGCCGGTCAATCCATTGCCGTCGACGAAGGGGCCCTGGTGTCCTTCAACGGCAAGCGGAGCGGCATCAAGGGTGGCGCGACCGCCCTGGCCTTACTGGCGGAGCTCTACTACTACCGAAACAGCGGCAACGGCCGTTTCGCCGCGCAGCGTGAGGCCTGGCTGCGCGGTCTGTTGAGCCTGCATCGGCCCGGCGCGGGTTTCCTGCGGGCGCCCGACTCGCAAGAGGAGTCCCACTACTACAACGGTGAGGTCTGGCTGGCTCTTGCCTTCTATCGGGCTACCTTCGATGCCGCCTGGCTGGATCCACAGCTCGCCGATGTCGACCGCGCCATGATGGCCATCTACGGGAAGGAACCCCACATCGGCTTCTTTCATTGGGGCGCCATGGCGGCGGAACGACGCTTCCGCGATACGGGCCGCGAGGAGCTGAAGCGCTTCGCGCAGAGTCAGGCGAAGAATTACCTCATCAGTCTCAGGCCGAAACGCAGCCTGAACGCGAATACCTGTTATTCCCTGGAAGGCATGATCCCGGCCCTGACACTGACGGAACCGGACAATGCCCTGCGTCAGCCCCTGGAGGCGCGGATCGAATGGGAGATGCGCAAGATCATGCGCTTTCAGATCCAGCCGGACCAAGCCCAACTGGATATGGGAGATGGGATCGCGCTGACCTCACCGCACCTGAAGACCTACGCCGGCGCATTCATCGCAGGGCGCAGAAACCCACTGACCCGCATCGACTATACCCAGCACTGCCTCTCGGCGATCCTGAAGTACCGGAAATGGCAGAAGACCGGGCAATAAAGTCGCGAGGAAACAGCCCTGCAGACCAGGGCAATCGGGCAGCGACACATACAAAGCAACCGGATCTTACAGAATCGCAATCCCCAGGGCTGTGTTGACCACGTCACGGATGATCTTCAGGGCCGCGTTCACGATTTTCTCGGCCATGATCATGACCTGGTTGGTCACCAGCGCGATGGCGGCGGTCACGTTGTTGCGGACCATCTTCATGAGCATCTTGGCGGTCGGCTTGTTGATCTCGCCATTTGCGAAGGCCTTGCCGATTTCCTTGATCCGCTTGGCCAGCGCCTTGAACTCGATCTTGATCACCGCACGGATTTCGCCCCAGCTCGAACCGGCCACGTCTTTCGCGGCTGTGAGCATCGGGGGGAAAATGGCGGATACGTTTAAGGCTTCGAGATTCACCGACATCAATCTTCTCCCCGGTTTTTCTTCAGAACTTCATTCTTGATGGCAATCCGTACCGACTGATCGAGCAGCGGTCCGGCGATATCGACGATGATCCCGGGCAGTGACCCGTTGGTTTTGTGCAATTCCTGCACGACGCCGTGATTGTCCTGAACGACCTTCAGAATCACCACGGTACAGTTTCCCATCCCGACCTCGTCCGCGCCCTCGCCGTAGCTGCGGACAATCTCGGTCACGTTGGTGTATTTCCCCAGGGGCAGTTCCTGGGCGTCGATAAAGCTGGCGCTGCGTTCCACCACGCCCTTGATACCGCGCCCGAGGTAATCGGCGGTAACGCATTTACCGGAACTGTCGATGGCTTCTGCCCGCTCGACGAAGGTTTGAAGTTCAGCCGAAGTGCGCGCATAGAAGGCCTGCACATCGGCAGATTCGTACTTACCTTCCTCCGCACCCGATAGCGCCGCCATGCGGGCCATGAAGGCCGCCATTTCGCCCTGATAATCCGACAGGCCCTGATCCAGGACAACGTCGTAATCCTCGACAAACTGCACTGCCGCGCAGGACGACAGCGCAAGCATCATGCAGGCCGCCGCCAACTTCCCCATCACGCCCCGCATCCCCGTCTCCCCTTTATAAAACTTCCATCACTTCAGCGAATCGCCGCTTATCAGCTTACTTATAAATTTGGGGAAATACTACGCCTGCCTACAATGACGTAAACCACCGCACTAGTGACGGAAATCAGAGTTGCGGACCACTGTTGCTCAGGATCTGCCGACGGACGGATTCGATATACAAGGGGTCCTTGCGTTGTTGCGGCGTCAGCATCACCATTTCGTCGCGCTGGATGGTCGCCGGTGATCCCGCCATGACAATAATCCGCTGCCCGAGCTGGATCGCTTCGCGGCTGTCGTGGGTGACGAAAAGCACCGTCATGGGCCGGGCTTTCCAGAACCGCATCAACAGTCGCCGCAGTTCGGACGCCTTGCTCTCATCCAGCGATACGAAAGGCTCGTCCATCAAGAGCAGATCCGGTTCGATCACCAGCGCACGGGCCAGGGCAACCCGTCGGCTCATGCCAAGCGAGAGATCGCCGGGGAAAGCATCGTAGCTGCCCTCCAGGCCCATTTCCGCGAGCAGTTCCCGCTCGATGCCGGTTCCGATCTGGTCCGGGCGCATCACCAGCCGCAGGTTTTCGCCGACACTCCGCCAGGGCAACAGCGCCGGGCTTTGAAAGACGTAGCCGATACGGGGTTCCCGGCGCTCGTTGGCTGCGCGCAACGCGATATGACCTTCGAAATTTTTGTCGAGACCGGCCACCAGGTTCAGCAACGTCGTCTTTCCGCAACCGGATGCCCCAAGGATACAAACGAACTCGCCATATTCGACGTTCAGGGTCACGTCCTTCAACACCGCCGTCGAAGCTTCAGGCGCGGCGCGATCCGCATCTGCCTTTGCGTTGTAGTGTTTTTGCGCGACCTGGATCGAGAGCCAGCTCATGGCCGCCACCTGTTGGCGTGGCGCTCCCAGGGCTTGAAGATGAAGATCTCGATCATCTGGATCACCGCCACAAAGGCGATGGTGTAGGCCAGGATCGAGGGCACGTCGAAGAGCTGAAAGAAGAGATGCAGCTGAAATCCAACGCCGTTGCTGCGCCCGAGCAGTTCGACCACCAGCACGATCTTCCAGACCAGCGCCAGTCCGGAACGCGCCGAGGCCGCGAAGAAGGGCGAGAGCTGAGGAAGGATCACATGACGCAGTGTCTTCCATGCCCCGAAGCGGTAGCTCTGCGCCAGATCCATGTACTGGCGGTCCAGCGCCCGCGCGCCTTCGCGCATGGTTGCCGCCACATTGGGAATCTTGTTGATCGAGACCGCCAGCACAGCCGCGGCCTCGGTCAGACCAAACCAGATGTAGCAGAGGATGATGACCACCAGCGCCGGAATGTTCAGAAAGAGGATCAGCCAGGAGTCAAAGAAGCGATCCACCCGGCGGCTGCGCCCCATCACCAGACCGATACTGGCGCCGATGATCATGGAAAGCAGAAACGCAACAAAGGTGCGTGCCAGAGTCACGGCCAAATGATAGGGAAGTTCGCCGGATTCGCTCGCAAGCAGGAAGGTTTCCAAAACCGTCGCAGGGAACGGCAAAGCGGGGCTCTTCGCCCAGGCTGCCGCCAGTTGCCAGATCAGCACGAAAAGACCGAGCGACAGGATGAAGTTGGCCGCAGATACCAGCCGTCCGGTCATTGGGTTTTAGGGGCTCCGGGCGTGACCTCGCCTGCTTTGGGCACTTCAGGCGTCCAGAAGGTGTTTGGATCAAAGGTCACACCCCGGCCAACCAGTTTTTCACCGCCGGTGACGGAGAGGATTTCGAACAGCTTTTCCGCATCCCTCCGGTCACCGGGTAGAAAGGGCGACGCCGCGCCGGCGCGGAACCCGCTTTTCAAAGCTTCGAAAGACGCGTCGGTTTTGGCGCGCATCACGGGCCGCAGGCGTTCCCACTCATTGTCGGACTTTGCCAGCAAGGCATTGGTTGTCTCGATCGCCGCGAAGAAAGCCTCGACCGCACCGGGCCGCTCCTTCAACAGGGCCTCGCGAAACACATAGCCGACCAGGGCCGCAGGGCCCGAGACACCCAGATCCGACACCAGCTCCCCAACGTTGAAGAGGCGTTTCGCGCCCGCTGCTTCCAGCCTCGCTGCGTAGGGCCAGAAGGTCAAAACTGCATCGATCCGATCCTGGCGAAGCTGCTCGTTGAGCAAGGGCGGCGCGGCGAAGACAGCCTCGGCACTGTCGGCAATGTCAAAGCCGTGGAATTTCTTGCTCCAGGCGCGCAACACCAGCCAGTTCTTGTCCACCGGCCCACCCGCAATGCCGATTTTCCTGCCCTTGAGATCGCCGATATTTTTGACGCTGCTCCCCTCAGCGAGAACCAGGGCCCCCAGGGCATGGGAATAGGGCACGAAGACGAAATCCTCGCCACTGGCGCGCTGTCGGTTCACCCAGATCCAATCGGAGACAATCATATCCACGTCACCGGCCTGCAGGGCGACACTGGTGCCGTTCTTCGAGGCCAGCGCGACCACCTCCAGGTCCAGATTTGCGGCTTTGTCGAAGCCATTGAACTGCAGGCTCTCCAGTTGCCAGTTCACGGTGCCGAACTTCAACACACCGACTTTCAAAGCTTTGGAGTCAGCGTTGGCAAAGGACAGTCCTGCGAGCGAGAGAGCCCAGGCCATAAGGCCGGAGATCAATGCCGCCCTGCGCGAGATGCGAAATATCATTCCTGCTATCCTTAGGGTTTCAGCAGCCGATTACGGGCAAGCCAGGAAATCCCATGGCTCCAGGACCGGTCGGTGTTCCCGCGAATGTCTGCGGAGGCGCTGCGGACCATCTCCCCGCTTTCCACGTCGCGCATATAGACATTGATGTTGAGGATGAGGTTGCTGACCTTTTGCACAACGCCGGTGATCGCAATCTGGGCATCGGCTTCACCCGCGAGTTTCACCTCGCAGCCGTTACAGCTGTGCAGGTAGCCCGCGTCCTCGATCTTTGGCTTCAGGGCGGTCAAATTCGCGATCTCGTAGAGACCTGATTCTGAGAGCTTTTCACGCAGAATATCGCTGATCAGAACCAGTCGTTTGGTCTCATCGTCATTGATCCCCTTCACCTCCCCTTCCAGGCTGGTATCGATCAGCTCGAAATTGAAGACAGCGACCCTGGTTTTTTCGGACTCCGCCCGAAGCGGCCCTGAAAGGCAGAGCAAAAGAACCAGAGCTGAAACGAAGAGAGTGCGCATTGTCCTCATACCTCCTCCGGCTTGAATTTCGCTGTTCGGGCAGACCACAGTTGAGATCGAAAACTGAGTCTCCGGTGGGATTCTCCGTAGGCTCCTGAGCGGAACAATTAGCAAATAGTACTAGGTCCGGCACGTTAATCCCTGTTTAGGGAAGCGCCTCTAAGTGGTATTTTGTTGCAGGACATCAATAATAGGAGCGCGTCGGCATCGAAATGATCTCGATCACGAAGGTCGCAAAGCCCGCTGTCCGCCCCGCCGATGAGACGGCGTTGCGTGACGACACCTCCTCACCTGGTTCGGGATGCTCCGCCGCACTGCGCAAGCTCCTGAGCGCACTGGCGTTCTCGGCCCTGCTGACGCCCGCAACACTTCATAGCGCAGCCGCCCAGGACAGTCAGGAAGTTTCGATTGCCTATTTGAGCCAGATTGTCGAACGGCCACCCAAGCTCTCAAATCTCGACATCCCGCCGGAGGACGAGGGCCTCGCCGGTGGACTGCTCTCGATCAAGGACAACAATACAACCGGGCGTTTCATGAAGCAGGCCTACACGCTGAAGCACGTGGAGGTCCCCGCGGACGGCGATGTCCTCGCCGCCTTCGACGCGCTGCGCGCCGAAGGACTGCAGCATATTGTGCTGAATGTTCCGGCCGACGCACTGCTGCAGATGGCCGACCGCGCCAAGGGCGAAGAGGTAATGCTGTTCAACGCCGGCGCCCGGGATGACCGCCTGCGCAGCGCCGACTGCCGCGCCAATGTCCTGCACATTACACCAAGCCGGGCCATGCTGGCCGATGCCCTGGCGCAGTTTCTGGCCTGGAAACGCTGGCGCAACTGGTTCCTGGTGATCGGCCGCCGCGACGGCGATGCCCTCTTCGGTGACGCCATAAAGCGCGCGGCGAAACGTTTCGGCGCGAAAATCGTCGCGGAGAAGCGCTGGGACTATGGCCCCGACGCACGGCGCACGGCACAATCCGAAGTCCCCGCCTTTACCCAGGACGCCGATTACGACGTGCTGATCGTGGCCGATGAAATCGGCGAGTTCGGGGAGTACCTGGCTTACCGCACCTGGGACCCGCGCCCGATTGCCGGCACCCAGGGTCTGACGCCGACAACCTGGCACCGCACCCACGAGCAATGGGGCGCCGCACAGCTTCAGAGCCGCTTCCTGAAGACCAACGGACGCTTCATGGCGCCGCTGGACTATCATGTCTGGGCGGCGATCCGCGCCATCGGTGAAGGCGCGACCAGGACGCAATCAACGGCATTTAGCGATATCCAGAATTACATCAGGGGTGATGATTTTGAGCTGGCGGGCTTCAAGGGACAGAAGCTTACCTTCCGCGCATGGAACGGTCAGCTGCGCCAGCCGATCCTGCTGACCGCAGCCAGAGCGCTGGTTTCAGCCTCGCCTCAGCAGGGCTTTCTGCATGAACGCTCGCTGCTGGATACCATGGGACTGGACGCGCCGGAATCCGAATGCCGGTTTGAGTAGCGATTTCTTTTAAGCGGCATCTACAAGACCGCACTTTCAGGAGGAACAGGGAAATATGAGAACGGCGATCAGGCTTCTAACCGCAGCGAGCTTCGCGGCCACTCTAGGCTTCGCGTCCTCCGCCTCGGCCTATACGGTTTATGTCTCCAACGAAAAAGACAACACAATCAGCATTATCGACAGCACGACGCTGAAGGTTACCGACACCATCGCCGTGGGTCAGCGGCCCCGCGGGATTCTGCTGACCAATGACGGCAAGTACCTTCTGATCTGTGCCAGTGACGACGATACGGTGCAGGTTTTCGACGTCGAGACCAAGCAGGTCATCCGCGAGCTGCCGTCCGGCCCCGATCCGGAGCTTTTCGTGCTGCACCCCAGCGGCAATCCGCTCTACATCGCCAATGAAGACGACAATCTGGTGACCGTGGTCGACATCGTCGACAACAAGGTGCTGGCGGAAATTCCGGTCGGTGTGGAACCCGAAGGCATGGGCATCAGCCCGGACGGCAAGGTGCTGGTCAACACCTCCGAGACCACCAACATGGCCCACTTTATCGATACGGCAACCAACGAGATCTTCGACAATCTGCTGGTGGACAGCCGCCCGCGCTTTGCGGAGTTCAATCAGGATGGTGAAAAACTCTGGGTAACGTCAGAAATCGGCGGCACCGTCGCGGTCATCGATGCGAAAACCCGCAAGATGATCACCAAAATCTCCTTCGAGGTGCCGGGCGTGCAGCCGGAAGCCATTCAGCCGGTCGGCCTGCGCGTCACGAAAGACGGCTCGCGCGCCTTTGTCGCCCTCGGCCCCTCGAACCGGGTCGCCGTGATCAACGGCGAGACTCATGAAGTCGAGAAGTACCTGCTGGTCGGCCAGCGGGTCTGGCAACTGGCCTTCACCCCCGACGAAAAGATGCTTTTTACCTCAAACGGTGTCAGCAACGACATATCGGTGATCGACACGGAGAAGCTTCGGGTCATAAAATCCATTGGCGTGGGCCGCTTCCCCTGGGGTGTGGCAATCTCCAAAGAATGACGCTGTACTGAAGTCCGCAGTGCCGCGCCGAACAAAGGTCGATCCGTGACAGCGTCCCAAGCCGTGCCGCAAGATGAGACCGTGCCTGCAGAGGTGAAAGCATCCGATCAGAAGGACGCGACGCGCGCGCTGGAGGTGGCCGGTCTGACTCATGCCTTCGGCGCCAATAAGGCGTTGGACGATGTGAGTTTTTCAATCGCGCCCTCGCGCTTCTGCGTGCTGTTGGGTCTGAACGGTGCAGGGAAGACCACGCTGTTTTCCCTGATCACCCGGCTGTACAGCAACACCTCGGGCGCGATCCGGGTCTATGGCCACGATGTGCGCCGTGCCCCGGGCGAAGCGCTTCAGCGCCTGGGGGTAGTCTTTCAGCAGCGCACCCTGGATCTCGACCTGACCGTTATGCAGAACCTGCTCTACCACGCGGCGCTGCACGGCTTTACCCCGCGCGAAGCGCGCCGGCGGGCGGAGGCGCAGCTGGAACGGGTCAAGCTGGCGGATCGGGCAAAGGAAAAAGCGCGGCGGCTCTCAGGCGGTCAGATGCGCAGGGTCGAGATCGCCAGGGCCCTGCTGCACAATCCGCATATGCTGCTGCTCGATGAACCGACTGTCGGGCTCGATATCGACTCCCGGCGCGACATCGTGGAGCACACCACCGCCCTTTGTCAGGACGAAAAACTCGCAGTGCTCTGGGCGACCCATCTGATCGACGAGGTAACCCCCGCGAAGCAGGTCGTGGTGATGCATCATGGAAAAGTCGTCGCCGACGGCAGCCATGACGAGGTCCTCTGCGCCACCGGCGCGGGTGATATAGGCGCTGCCTTTGCCGCGCTGACGCAAGCAAAGTCCGACAGCCTCAGCCTTGACGGTGGCGGCGCATGACGCAGGCATCCGAACAGGAGGAAGCGAAAGGGCTAAGCTTCTCCGGCTACCTGCATTGCATGCGCGGGATCGTCTGGCGCGAGGCCCTGCGGTTTCTGCAGCAGCGCGAACGCTTTATCGCCGCGCTGGTGCGCCCGCTGGTGTGGCTTTTCATCTTCGCCGCCGGTTTCCGCTCGGTGCTGGGCGTCTCGATCATTCCCCCCTACGAAACCTATGTGCTCTACGAGGTCTATGTAACACCCGGGTTGGTGGCGATGATCCAGCTCTTCAACGGCATGCAGTCTTCCCTTTCCATGGTCTACGACCGGGAGATGGGCAATATGCGCACGCTGCTGGTCAGCCCCTTCCCCCGCTGGTTTCTGCTGACCTCGAAGCTGATGGCCGGGGTCGCGGTTTCCCTGCTGCAGGTTGCCGTTTTTCTCGCCATCACCTGGTTCTGGGAAGTCGAACCGCCGCTCTGGGGCTACCTCGCGGTTATTCCCGCGCTGATCCTTTCGGGACTGATGCTGGGGGCACTGGGGATGCTGCTGTCGTCCGGGATCAAGCAGCTGGAAAACTTCGCGGGCATCATGAACTTCGTGATCTTTCCGATGTTCTTCGCCTCCTCCGCCCTCTACCCGCTCTGGCGGATGAAGGAGACCAGCCCGCTGCTCTATGAGATCTGCCTGCTCAACCCCTTTACCTATGTGGTGGAATTAATCCGCTATGCGCTCTACGGACAACTGAACCTTGAAGCTTTGGCCGTCGTTGCCGGTTTCACCATCCTGTTTCTGGGCGGCGCGATTTTCGCATACAATCCTTCTAAAGGACTGATTGCCAGACGTGGCGGTCCTGGTGGAAAATAGCGGGGAATGAGACTGACCCCAGGACGCGAGTGAAGGCAATCGTGAAAGCAAATCTCAAAAACCTCGCCTGTAAAACCCTGCTGCTGGGCGCACTGACGGCGGTGGTGAGCACACTCGGCCCCGGCGCGGCGTTCGCCACGGATCCCGACAACCCCTACTGGCCCTGCATTCAGCGCAAGGTGCCGCATATTTCCGCCGGGATGATGTGGGGCGGGCCTCTGGTCGACGAGAGCGACCGGAGCTGGCGCAGGGACGACGAGGTGAGAGGCCTGGTCGAAACCCTTTCCGCGCGCCGTATGCCGATTGAGGAAGCCCAGGCGCGGATCGACAGCTATGCCGCCGGTCTGGGCGAGGACAAGCAGACCAAGCTGACGGTCCTCTTTACCGGCTTGCTCAGCCATACCAATGCGGAGCGCTCCGACATTATCGCCGGGATCGAGAAGTTCGCCCGCAGGCAGATCGCACTCTCCAAACAGATCAAGGAGACCGCTGCCGAATCCAACAAACTTACAGGCACAGGCGACGCCGGCCCGGAAGCCTTGAAACAGGCGCAGGCGCTCGACGAGAAGCTGCTCTGGGATACCCGGGTCTTCGACGAGCGGGAACAATCCCTGACCTACGTTTGCGAGGTTCCGGTGCTGCTGGAACAACGCCTGTTTGCGCTGGCACGTCAGTTGGCGACGCACCTGGAATAACAAGAAGAACAAACCTACAAGGAGGAGAGAAGCATGAGATTTACCACAGTCGTTTCGCTTGCCGCCTTTGCCGCAAGCGGCCTGGGCGCCGCATCAGGCGCCAATGCCACAGATGTCCTGAAATCCACGGTGATCAATCACTCAGCGGAAAAAGTCTGGGCGCTGATCGGCGAGTACGGCCATCTCAACAACTGGCATCCCGCCGTGGTCAAGCTGGAGCTCTCCGGCGACGGCGGCAACGGTCTCTATCGCTCGCTGACACTGCCCGACGGGGCCATCCTGAAAGAGAAGCTCCTGAGCTATTCTCTCGAAGACATGTCCTACAGCTACAGCATCGTTGAAGGGCCCCTGCCGGTTCAGAACTACGTCTCCAAGATCACCGTGCGCCCCGGCGACTCGGAAGGACAATCCGTGATCGAATGGTCATCCACCTTCGAGCCCGCAGGTGTCGATGAAGCCGAAGCCAAAAAGATTGTCGGCGGCATCTATACCGCAGGCTTTGACGGGATCAACGATAAGCTGAAGTAGGGACTCGGCACGGGATCAAGGGATCATGCATCGCAATCGGCATAGCTCTTTAGGCTGACTGTCAGCGCGTTCAGGGCTCTTGTTGCCGTACTTCTAAAAGCTGCGCAGTCTTATGCTCGATCCTCTCCAGGTAGGCATTGTGTCCCTCGATTAGAGGCAAGCTCAACTCCGGCGCACCGGCGCTGCCCTGCAGGGCGAGTTGATGGCAAAACCAGTTGAGCACCGCGCCGCGCGGCAAGTCATCGGCGGGTGGAAACTCGCGTTCGACCGCAGGAGCGGCCTCAATCTCTCCGGAGAGAAGCTTCGCCGGAAAACCAGGATCGACGATAAAGGGACGCCCCATGCCGATGAGATCGGTCTTTTCCTCGGCGATTGCAGCGTTCATGGTCGCGCTTGAACGAAATCCGCCGGTGACCATCAGGGGGATCGAGAGCGCAGACTTGATGGCGGCGGCATAATCCAGAAAATAGCCTTCGCGTGCGATCGTGCTTTGCTTTTTCGAAGTGTGCTGATAGGCGGTTGGTGCCTCGAAAGTGCCCCCTGAGATCTCGATGAAGTCGACGCCCTCAACTTCAAGCATCTGCGCCACACGGGCGCTTTCAAGATGGTCGAAGCCGCCTTTTTCGAAGTCCGAGGAGTTCAGCTTCACAGCCAGAATGAAGTCGGGCGCAACAGCCGCGCGCAGGGCTCGAACCACCATCAGCAGCAAGCGCGCGCGGTTCTCGAGAGATCCGCCCCAGGAGTCGCTGCGGGTGTTTATGCGCGGTGACAGGGCGGAGCTCAGGAGATAGCCATGGGCGGCATGGACTTCGACACCGTCAAATCGTGCCGCTTGAGCGAGAAGAGCAGAGCGCGTGAAGCTCTCCACCACCTCTTCAAACTGCGCCTGCGTTGCGGCGACAGGTGTACCGTAGCCGGGCAGGTTCAAGCGCAGGTCGGAAACCGAGAGCGGGTGCGGATTTATCGCCTCGGGGGTTTGCCGACCGGCATGGGCGAGTTGCGCCAGAATCCGGGCGCCGCCGCTTTTCGCTCTGGCTGCCAGTTCGGATACCCGATCCATATCGGAGCGCTCGTCGAGCACGAAATTACCAGCGTGCTCCAGGTGCTGCGGGTCAATCGGCGTGTTGCCCGTGATCAGCAAGCCGGCGCCGCCCGCGCCCCAGCGTTCAAAGAGGCCGATCAAGTCAGAGGTGGGATTGTTCCAGGCATCCGCCAGAGCTTCTGACATTGCGGACTTGACGATACGGTTCTTCAGAACCACTCCGTTCGGCAGCTTGAGCGGCTGTTCGATCATGACTTCGTCAGCTCCTGCGTGAGCGCCTGCATCGCCGCCTCAATCGCGGCTTCATTGCGGGCATAGAAGGTCCACTGACCGTGTCGTTCGGAGGTCACCAATCCGGCGTCTTTGAGCAACCCCATGTAGCTCGAAATCGTGGATTGCGATAACGCGGCCTTGGCCTGGATGTAGGCCACACAGACCCCATCCAGATCCGCATGTTCCGCGAGCGCGGGCGGAAAGTTCGAACGGTCCTTCAGCCAGACCAGAATCTGCCGGCGCACGGGGTTGTTAAGGGCTGCGAGTGTCTTTGTGATATCCATATATCGAAATATACCGATATGCCATTATTTGTCAATTGCAGTGCATATAACCTATCAAGCTAATCGTTCCTGAACTGACCGGTTTGAGCCCTTTTTTGGCCGTTGAATGGGTGAAAGTTTTTTGAAATGGTGAAGTATGGAGAAAACTTCCGCTAATCCGCTACTGACGTATCAACTGGAAGAAATGGACACTGACGTGGTGTGCCAGTTCATACTGGATTCATACTGGGGAAAGTCTCTCAACAGGGATCAGATCATCAAGTCCTTTAACTTGTCCTCGTGTGTTGGCTTGTTGCTCAACGGCCAGCAGGTTGGCTTCGCCCGTGCTATCTCCGACGGTGCTACCAGTGCGTATTTGAAGGATTTCATTGTATTGGACGCTTTTCAGCGCAAAGGCTTTGGGCGCCTCCTGATGCAAGGCTTGTTGAAGCATCCTGACCTTAAAGAGGTGCCGAGTTGGTATCTGGGGACCAAAGATGCCCATGATTTCTATGAGTCTCTTGGTTTCAAAAAATCCCCTGACGGAATACATATGTACCTCCACCTTTGAGATCATTCGCCATTCGAAATTCTTACGGGCGTGGCATCGTTTTCCTCTTGCAGCCAACGCCTGCAAAGTCCCCACTGCCATCATCTGTTCAAAGTGGAACAGGCGTCCGTTCCGAGCCGGATTGACAACTTATGACAAAAGCGAAACGCTCGGCACTACCCCAGGAAAGGCCACTATGTAATGCTTTTGGAAATAAACCTATCGCTGATTCTCGTCGCCGCCCTCGTTGCAAGCGCAAGTCCCGGGCCGGCAACACTCGCAATTGCGGGTACGTCGATGGCTTCGGATAGAGCAGCGGGCTTGTCACTGGCAGCGGGCATCACGACCGGCTCGCTGATATGGTCGGTTTCGGCAGCACTCGGGCTTGGCGCGGTCATGCTTGCGAACGCGTGGGTGTTTGAAATGATAAGGTATTTTGGCGCGGCTTATCTGATGTACCTTGCTTATAAATCGGCATGTTCTGCGATTTCACCGAAGGAAATCAAAGTTAAGTCGATGGCAGGGAGCAAGTCGACGTTGTTCGTAAAAGGGCTGCTGCTACACATCACCAATCCGAAGGCGGTGTTGTTTTTTGGATCTTTGTATTCAATTGGCGTTCCGGCCGGGTCGTCTCTTCAAGACCTCGCTATCGTCATCTGCGCCGTAGGGGTTCAAAGCTTTTTCGTTTTTCACGGTTACGCGATTTTGTTTTCGTCAAAAGCGATGACTCGCCTCTACCTGCGTCTTCGTCGTTGGTTTGAAGGTGCGTTTGCAATCGGGTTTGGAGCTGCCGGTTTAAAAATTCTCACGGCACGACTCCAGGCGTGATCCCGTCCGTAAGCTCCACACCGCAGCCACTGTTCTTTCTGTAAGCCGCAAAATTCATCCCTCGGGAGGTCAGACAACGGCCAGAGCCCACACTGCCGCTTGCAATTGAGGCTGAGGTCGGGTCCGTTTTTGCGCATCATACTTTGGCACCAAGCGCAGAAATTCAAACCTGGCCCTGCGTTGCTGCCCCTGTGTTACGCCAAAAAATTGATGGCTTTCTCGGGCATTGCAGCGGGTCGTCTTCAGGATAGATTGAAACAACAGCCAACTTCTCAGCGGTCGTTCATGCAAAGCGCAGCAAAGCTCGGCTTTTGACAGAATTGTTCTTTTTGATTCGTCATAAAAGACCGCTCGTCTTCGTTAAATTTTGGAAAGTAAGCTTTACATTGCGCGAATCTCGTATATGTAAAGCTTACTTTCCAATTCAGGAGCGCTTAACATGACAGCAGAACGAGCCACCTACCGCTATTTTACAATCTTCATCCCGGCGATGATCATCTACGCTGCCGCAACCGAGGGCATCGCCTTGCTGCCGGACAGCAACAATTTCCCAGACTATGTCCACTACGCGCTGGCTCTCATTTCGATTGTTGCGATTTTCTTTGTTTTCTGGGCGCATTGGCGATTTGCGATTGAGCTCGACGAGTTTCTGCGCCTCATACAAATCAAAGCCACTCTTTTTGCCATTGGCTGTGTGTTGATTATCGTGTCCGGGTGGGGTCAACTGGAGAGACTGGCTGATGCAGCAACACTGCCAGTGTTCTGGCTGCTACCGATATTTTGGGCGGCACAAGGCTTAGCAACCTTATTCTTCTCGATACGTGAAGACGTCTTCTAATGAAGAACAACCTCAAAGCGCTTCGCGCCGAACAAGATTGGTCTCAAGCCGCCCTTGGAGATCATCTTGGTGTATCCCGGCAAACGATAAATGCGATTGAGGCTGGGCGCTATGATCCATCGCTGCCATTAGCATTCAAGATGGCACGGTTATTCAACACGACAATTGAAGAAATTTTTGATGATCGGGACTGACTAGCAGCTCAACAAAAACCCAAAGCGACCATTTGCTGCATATCTGTGAATGGTCGCTTTGTCCGTATTACCGTCATTGGTGAGCACCGCAGCAGATAACCACTTCGCAAAAATCGGGTCGAGGCACGAAAACCCTAAACCCCTGTCAGTTAGGCTGATCGGAGACAAAACCGCACACAACCGAGAAATCTTCTCGACCCGCTCTGTGTCGATGGATTGCCCATGATCAGCTGTTGCTGAAAATGGAGCCCGCATGCGACATGGCAATGCCTCGCAGAGGTCGCACCGAAATCAGAGGTATCACGGCCAAACAGGTACGCCGTCCAGTCCTGCGGTTTCCGGCAGGCCGCAGATCAGGTTGGCATTCTGCACCGCGTGACCGGCGGCCCCCTTGCCGAGATTGTCGACCACGCCCATCGCGATCACCAGATTGCGCTCCGGATCGGCCGCATAGTTGACGAACGATAGGTTCGAGCCGGTCGCCCATTTGGTCTGCGGCGGCTTGTCGGTCACGCGGACAAAAGCGCGATCGGCATAGAAGCGCCGGGCCGCGTCCAAACACTGGTCCGTGGTCGCTTGGCCGCGGCAGTAGATGGTGACCAGTACGCCACGGGTCATCGGCACCAGGTGTGGTGTGAACACGAGTCCGGCGGCACTGCCGTCGCTCAGCCGCTCGATCGTCTTTTCCATCTCGGGCATGTGGACGTGCTTAAGCAGGCCGTAAGGGATCAGGTTCTCGTTGCTCGCGGCGTAGCCGAACTGACTGTCAGCGCTGCCGCGGCCGGCACCAGAGATGCCGGTCTTGGCATCAATTACAATGTTACCAGGCTCAATCAGCTTGTTAACCAGCAAGGGTGCGAGCGCGTTCAGCGTAGCCGCGGGAAAGCAACCGGGGTTGGCAACACGAGACTGGCCCTCGATCCGGGTTGGCCAGACGTCGGCCAGACCGTACACCCAACCCTCGACGTAGCGGTGATCACCGCCGATATCGACGATCTTCACGTCCTTCGAAACGCGCGCCAGTGCCTCGGCCGAAGCGCCTGTGGGAAGCGACGCAAAGAGTACGTCGAGTTCCGGCAGGGTTTCAGGATCCCACTTCTCGATCACCAGCTCGGCCAGCTTGTCCGGCACCCCCGGGAAGCGATCCACCAACCGGCTGCCGGCACTGCCTTCGCCCGCAGCGTAAACCAGCTCGAAAGACGGGTGGTTGGCGATCAGGCGCATCGCTTCGCCGCCACCAAAACCGCTGACACCTACTATGCCGACACGAATGCTCATGGTGAGTCCTACTGCGAGAATAAAGCCAAACGCTTATAGCCTGTGACCATTCAAAACAAGCAGATCCAACGCCAAGGGCACCATGTTTGCCCATAGCGGCATGAAACCGGCGCCGTGGTATGTCGTGGCTTCCGTACGACGACTTAACACCGGAGGTCCATCATCTGATACAGAGTCAGTTGAGATTCAGGATACCGTCATGGCCGGTCATGCTTGCTTTGCTCAGACCAGTCCCGCCGATTTTGCGAAAGGATCCCAAGTCGCGTCCTTATGCCAACTGTACTCACAGGACCTGGCAGTCTTGTCAGCCTGATCCATTCCGAACAAATCTGCGACCACAGCAAGCGCCATGTCCATTCCTGCCGAAACACCCGAAGAGGTGAAAAACTTCCCGTCTTCGACCCATCTCGCTTCTCTTACCCAATCGACCCTAGGCGCCAGATGGACAGTGTCGGTGAAGTCGAGCTTATTGGTCGTCGCTTTGCGCCCGTCAAGAACACCGGCCATTCCTAAAAGCACTGTTCCGGTGCAGACAGCCATCACCCGCTCGGCGTTTTCTGAAGCCTCTCTGATCCACTGCATCAGTTCCTCATCTTCCGCTTCGATCAAGGCTGAGTCGCCGCCGGGGATGAGCAAGAGATCGTAGTCGTTTTTCTCAGACAACAGGCTGTCCACAACGATTTTCTGCCCATGGTAGCTCGGCACCGGCTTGCCCGACTTCGCGACCGTGACAATCTCAATCTCATCGCCGACATCTCCCAGCATTTCGATTGGACCGAAAAAATCGAGGGTTTGAAAACCAGGGAAGACCAGTGCTGCAAGTGTTCTCATTTTCTATCGCCTTTGCAAAAATCGACTTATGCCAAGAAGCGTTGATAACGGCTCATAGAGACGTCCCTGGCTGTGTGAGAGGCCTATACTAACCATTGAGAATTTGGCATAAATGACAATATGACCTCATTTTATGCCACTTCCTCTTTTGATGAACCTAACCAAAGGGATGTCCTTTTTTTAGTTTACCCGAACATTGTGCTGCTTGATCTTGTGGGGCCACTTCAGGTCTTCACCCATGCACGCAAAGACCCGCTATCCGATGCCGCTTATCGAACCACTATTGTCTCTCGGTCGGGGGGACGCATTGGCACCAATACGATCCTGCCGGTGGAAAGTGACCCGCTCGAAACCTGGATACTGAAACCTGAAGATACGCCCATCCACACGCTTGTGGTTGTCGGGGGCGACGGCGCAATCGAAGCCGCGCTTGATCGGCGTTTGGTCGAGCAGGTCAGGCAACTGGCCGCGCGATCTAGCCGGGTATGCTCAGTTTGTTCCGGCGCACTCGTCATTGCCGCAGCAGGGGTTTTGGATGGCCGGCGCGCAGTCACACATTGGGAAGATTGCGAGCAGCTTGCACGGGAGTATCCGGCAGTCAAAGTGGAACCTGATCCGATATATATCAAAGACGGGAACATCTGGACGTCTGCGGGCATCACCGCCGGCATTGATATGGCTTTGGCAATCATCGAAGAAGACCTGGGAAAACCTGCCGCTATGGAGATGGCACGTTCGCTCGTTACACCGATGGTTCGCTCAGGTGGGCAGTCCCAGTTCAGCCCGGAGCTGGACAGGCAGGCCAGAGATACCAAAGGCCGGTTTGCGTTATTGCACGCCTGGATTGGCGAGCACATTCAACAGAGAATTTCGGTGGACGATATGGCGCAGGAGTGTGGCATGAGTTCGCGAAATTTCTCACGCCGCTACACTGAAACTATGGGCACATCACCGGCGAGAGCCATCGAGATCATCAGGGTCGATGCTGCACGCGCGCTGCTGACGGCGAGCGATCAGAGCATAAAGAGCGTTGCCGCTGATTGCGGTTTTAAGGACGACGAACGCATGAGGCGCGCCTTCCTGCGCCATGTCAAAACATCGCCATCACAATACAGAAAACAGTTTCAAGTGCATTGAGGTTGCCGATGGGCAGCCTTGTCGAGATACGAGCCCGAAATCCACGGCGATTACTCCGTCGCCGGGACCGGCTCCGAACGCTCGACTTCGCCGCCGAACCCCGTCCAGCCGTCGGTGCCTTCCGGATACCAGTAAACCTTGCTGTAACCATAGGTCAACGCGCGCCTGGCGGCATTCCACGACATCCAGCAATCAGCCAGGCAGTAGATCAGGATGGGGGCTGACCTGTCGCCCTTGGTGAGGCGGTCGAGATTATCCTGGAAGTACTGCTCGGTCTGGGGATTGAGGGCGCCGAAGCCGACGTTGGGCAACCAGACGGAACCGGGGATGTTATTGCGTTTCCGGGGGCGCCAGACAACATCGTCGGCCAGCTTCGCGGGTTTGGGCGGACGCGGCAGAACGTCGATGAAGATGACCTCCCCCGCCACCTGCAGGTCCATGACCTGCTCCGTTGCAACGACCTCGGCCCCCTTCAAGGTCTCGGGCACAGGCGCCCGAAAGGCCTGCATGCGGTAACCTTCGGGCTCCGCGACCGCCTGGGCCTGCGCGCCGCCCGAAAGCCACGAACTCCCAAGCGCAAGCAAAGCTGCGCAGAAGAGAGAGGGAGCCAGTGAGGATGAGCCCCGGATTGCCATCGTCAGCGTTTGATCAGTTGGTCGTTCTCGTCCAGCAGCGGGACGCCGAAATCGATCAGAATCTTGTCGATATCAGCCTGATTCTCCTTGATGAAGTCATTGAGCTGATGCTTCCAGTCCGGCTCCAGCGGGCGCAGGCCCATGGTGATGCGGTAGCTCATGCGCGGCCCCTTGGTCTCCTGCGTCAGGGGCACCAGGGTTATCGCGGCATCGCTCTGTTTGGCGTAGTAGCCACCGATGGGGCCCCAGAGGACACCGGCGTCCAGACTGCCCTCGACAATTTCTGAAACGATATCTTCGGCAGGTGAGACGAAACGCCGGTCGACCACAAGCTGGAAGGGTTTGGCGTCCTTCATCAGGCCATTCATCGCCATGACGGTGGCCGGCGGGGTTCCTGCGATCACCCCGATCTTTTTACCCTCAAGCCGGGGATCGTCGAGGTTTTGGATCCCCTTCAGGTCCGAATCAAAGCGGTGAAGCAGGACATAGGCCGAGCGGAAATAATGGTTGCTGTTCTGCACCAGTTCGTGCCCCTGGGCGAAGCCCATGATGACATCGCACTTGCGCAGCCGCAGGGTGCGGCGCACGAAGCCGGTTGCCTGCGGGAACCAGGTGTAGGTCACCGGAAGCCCAAGCTTTTCGCCCAGCAGGTCGGCCAGCTTGTTCTCGTAGCCCGTCTGCTCTTTGCTGGAAAAAGGCATATTCGCCGGATCGGCACAGACCCGCAGTGAAGTACGGTCAACCAGATCCGAGGTCTGCGCCTGCGCCGGTGTCTGCAGCGCTAAGATAAGTCCCAGAAAGACCGAAAGCGCGCCCCAGAGACTCCTGGGTGACCGGAACGGCATCTTCGGAGTGCGAGAGATATCAATCATCGAGGCAGGAATTCTCTTCTTCACGTGTTGCATCCGACTTGGCTTCCTTTTTCTTCGGACGGCCGCGCGGTACCGCGTCATCGGAACGAGCCTTCACGTAAACATAGATATCATCGAGATAGCAAATGACGTTCCGGTTCAAACCGAAGGACGGCATCTTGCTGGTATCGGATGCGCCGACCTTTTCGCGGCCGTTGATCACAACCTCAACGAAACCCTCGTAGTCCATGGTTTTGAGGGAATCGGTCAGACTGGGGGCAAAGGAGCTGCCCAGCCCGTCAGGGCCATGACAGACATGGCACTCGGAATGGTATCGCCGGAAGCCGCTGTAGGTGAACCAGTCCACCGTCCCGTCTTCATCGATCTTGTAAATGGGATTGTCGTCCTTGTCGAAGTACTTCCCGTCTTCGGAGCTGGCGACCTCGCTGGAGCGGGCCTCGTTGGCATCCAGGAGTACGCTCCACGAAAGCAGGGGCAAAACAAACATCAAGATCCAGGGCTGGCGAAGTTTCATCTCGTTTCCTTATGCGGGCTTAAAGCGATGGCCGGTTTAGTTCAGAGGCTCGCGGTGTTAACGATCGATCGGAAAAAAAATGCCCGCTATTACGATGGAGACAACGTAATAGCGGGCAACAGGGATTAAGCCTTCACTCAGTCGACGGCGAAGACGGTCAGCTGTCCACCAAGAGCCGTATAGTTGCTCAAGGCAGCGTAACCGCCAACCGCACCGAGACCGGCATTCGGATCGGTCAGACCCGCTGCCAGGCCGATACCGGCCCAGCCGCCGACACCCGACAGAATGGCGATGTACTGCTTGCCGTCCTGCATGTAGGTGGTGACGTTACCGATAATGCCCGAAGGTGTTTTGAACTTATAAAGCTCCTCACCCGTCTTGGCATCGACCGCTTTCAGGAAACCTTCCAGCGTACCGTAGAACACCACATCGCCAGCCGTTGCAAGCGCACCGGACCAGACAGAGAACTTCTCCTTGTTGGACCAGACGATTTCGCCTTTGGTCGCATCCCAGGCAATGAAGTTACCCATGTGATCGCTGCCCTCAGGCGGGTACATGGAAAGCGTAGCACCGACATAAGGCTGACCGGCGGTGTAGGACACCCGGAAAGGCTCGTAGTCCATGCAGACGTGGTTGGTCGGTACATAGTGCAGGCCGGACTTCGGCGAGAAGGCCGCGGGCTGCTGATCCTTGGTTCCAAGAGCCGCAGGACAGATGCCGGTCGTATTTACGTCTTCACCGTTCTGTGCCGTTGAGTACTTGGAGACAACCTGCGGACGACCGGTTTTCAGATCGACGTGGGTTGCCCAGTTGACCACCGGATCAAATTTTTCCGCGATCAGAAGCTGACCGGTTTCACGATCCATGGAGTAGCCGAAGCCATTCCGGTCGAAGTGAACCAGCAGTTTACGCATCTGGCCGCCGACTTCCTGGTCCGAGAGGATCATCTCGTTCACGCCGTCGAAATCCCACTCATCGTGCGGCGTCATCTGATAGACCCACTTGGCCATACCCGTATCGGGATTGCGGGCGAAGATGGCCATGGACCAGCGATTGTCACCAGGACGCTGAGACGGGTTCCAGGTGCTTGGGTTGCCTGTGCCGTAGTAGATGAGATCGAGTTCCTCATCGTAGGCATACCAGCCCCAGGTGGTGCCACCACCGATTTTCCACTGATCGCCTTCCCAGGTGTTCATCCCTGAGTCCTTACCGACCGGCTCACCCAGATGCGTGGTCTTTACCGGATCGACCAGGATGTCGGAATCGGGCCCCATGGAATACGCGCGCCAGGCCCGCGTACCGTCCTTGAGGTTATAAGCGGTCATGCTGCCCCGGACGCCAAATTCGCCACCGGAGATACCGATCATCACCTTGTCTTTGACGATCATTGGAGCGGAGGTGCCGGTTTCGCCCTTCGTGGCGTCGCCATTGGCGACTTTCCACTCGACGGCGCCGGTCTCGGCATTGAGCGCAACAACTGTGGTATCAGCCTGATGCAGGATGATCTTGCCGTCACCATAAGCCACACCGCGGTTCACGGTATCGCAGCACATCACAGGGATCGTATCGGGATCCTGTTTCGGCTCGTACTTCCAGATGATCCGCCCGCTATCGTTCAGATCGAGTGCGTAAACGATGTTCGGGAAAGGCGTATGCACGTACATGGTATCGCCGATCACCAGCGGGCCACCTTCATGGCCGCGCAGAACACCGGTCGAGAATGTCCAGGCAACATTCAGGTCGCCCACGTTGTCTCTGTTGATCTGATCGAGCTCACTGTAACGCTGATTGGCGTAGTTGCCGGTTGGCATCACCCAATCGTCCGCGTTCTTCTGCATATTCAAAAGCTCGTCACTGGCTGTGGCTGCCGCAGACGCGAGCAAGGCCGTTGCCAAGACAACACCAGAATATTTGAGAGTCCTTATCACTCCGGTTCCTCCCTAATTTGTTGCCGACATAAGTTTTCAGGAATGAAAACTCTGTTCATTGCCACCGATTTTTTATCGGCAGCTCATGAACCTGCCGTACACGATGTGTCGTTTTTTAGGTACCCGGCAGCTTGCGTCTCCGTCACTCGACGAAAGCATTGCAAACATGCTCCTTAATCACTGACGCCCCGCAAAACCCAACACGATAAACGGCAAGTTGACGGGCTGGGCTTTGCAGATACGCCAGCTTGTAAGCATCCTAGGAAAGGGCTCCTGAGCGGGCAATTGTACCTTCGCACAACACCAGCGCGAGCGCGGGATTCGCGTGCAGTGCAGCAAACAAATTTCTATACGAACAGCGTCCGGCCAGGGTCAAAAACAGCTCGCGTCAGAAGGGTTCTTACCTGAGCGGGTTTTTTCCGCTATCACTGGCCTATGCGGATTATCGAATCCCCGTCTTTCGCTTTGCGCACCGCGATCATGCGCCATATCCGAACCTTCGGAGTGGGACTCTGGCTTCAGCTGGGGTTTGATCAATTTTACAGGACATTTTCAGGAAAGCATGACGATGGCTATAAGAGTTTTGGCGATGACAACACGAAGCCCGGACAGCGATGACGCCTTCAACACTTATCTGGCTGTGGTGAGGCCCCTGATGGAGCGGGCGGGGGCAAAACTCATCAGCCGCTATGAAGTTACGGAAAAGATCTCCGGATCTGAGCCTCCGCAATTTCTCTCGATCATCGAATACCCGGATGAAGGGGCGCTGCGTCAGGTCTTCGAGGACCCCAGCTATGTTGCGTTGAAACCCGTTCGGGAAGAGGCTTTCAGCCGCTACGATGTCTGCACTCTGGACTAGTTGTTTTGAGGGTAGCTTTAGGTAAGTTGCTATTACGTGAGACACCTGGTCCAGATGGCCGGAAAGCGGGACGAAGCTGCCGTTGACGATTGACAAGTATGGCTGCAAATTGGGCGCTCAATTTGTAAGACAGCGGACTGTTTTTTTTACTATGACACCAGAATCGCTTTTTGCATTGCTGGAAGCAACAGAGATCATTCATCCAACCGCGGTTCGCGAACTTAGAATGTCCAATGGTACAGTTGTTATGGAACTTGGTGGATTTCCATGGTGGCTCCCCTTCGAAGAAGCCAAGAGCATTGGAGACTCTTCAGCGATCATTGAATTTACTTCTGTTTCTCGAGCAAGGCTGACCGAATCTTGCCTCTCTTCCGATCCTTTTAAGGAAGACCTTGAAAACTTCAGTATCACCAATTTGGCGCAAGCGACTTGGAACAAAGGAAATTCTGCTGAAGTATTTTGTTCGGAGCCGGTTGAAAATCCGATTTCGTTATTAACCTCACTGGACCGCTTCCTGATTGATAACCAGTGCCCCTTTCAACATTCGGAGTTCTTAAACTGCGGCGAGATCATCGCGGATTTCATTGATCTCTCCAAATCGAGCAAGTTCCAAATCGCAAAGGGGCCCAGTGCTGTTTGTGAATTCGTTTCCGAAGAGCTCAATAGACAAGATGTGAAACACACCATCACAAGGTCAACAATCTCATATTTAACAGGGTATTTGGTCCAATGGTGGGACGGGTTCTTGATATGTGAAGACGCGAAGATTTCATGGAACCTCAACGAAAGCTGACGTCACTTTGGGCTCGTTCAGCCTATTCGCTGCACTTCGAACGAATGACGGCAGTGCGGATAAACCGGACCTTGACGATTTCTAAACGAACTGCTGCGTCACGACGGTTTGGTTAGGTACATTGACCTGCACCCCACACGCTATAGCCTTGATCCTTTACTCGACGAGTGAAAACTGTAAGCGGTACGTTAGGTCATCCCAACACCGCCAACACACGCCTTACATTGGGACCACTTAGGTATGAAATTTGCGGAGAGAGAAATTGAGCATGGCTCTGTGCGCTCACTTGTTTGGCAAGGCGACGATTTGATTGATTGGGTTGCTGGAGGTACTCGGTTTTCGCCGGACGGGACAATAACAGCGGCCACTGCCTGTTTCGCCGGAGACTTTGATGCAGCGATAGCCACAATTGCTGGTGATATTGCGGTGATCTACAAGCGGCTAGGGACAAAAGCTATTGTTCTAGAAAACGGGCAGGTCGTGAGAGAGATCAATCGAAGTTTCTATCATGCCAATGCCTATGAATATCCAATTTGTCTCTGGGAGAGAAAAGAAAACCCAACAATGATCATTCATTGTCCGGATGACTATAACCAGTTGGAGATAGAAGACGCTGTTTCTGGCCGACGCCTTTCTTACAATGGCAAGCGCAACCCTCCAGATTTTTTCCATTCGAGACTGAGCACAAACCCTTCGGGGACATATCTAATGAGCGCCGGTTGGGTTTGGCATCCTATGGATGTCGCAAACATCTATCGATTACCAAATCCCAAGGGAACTAGTGACCTTGATACTCCATTTGCCACTGTCGATACGGCTAACGAAGTCTCGGCATGTGCCTGGGTCAAAGATGAATTGGTATTGGCCGCGAATGCCGATAGCTATGAAATTGAAGAAGGGGAGCCGTTCACAAGTGGGTCACTTGGATTGTGGTCGGTGCAATCTAAGCAATGGTCTCGATTGTCAGTGCCAAATACGACGCTTGGTCTGTTAATGCCGCTTGGCGAGGACCACGTAATTTCCTTTTATGAGCACCCCAAGTTGATACGAGTATCTGACGGCGTCGTTATCAACGAATGGTCTCATATCGAATCAGGCAAACAAACCAGTAGTATCATTCATCACATTGATAGTTTGCCGCCAATTGCTATCGATAGCGAAGGACTCAGATTTGCGGTCGCTAACAAAAAGTATATAAATGTCGTTTCGTTTGAGGGTGAATGAATGGTTTCAACAACCAGAAATCACGTCTACCTTAGATTGTGCTGAACGGCGACTTTGTACAGTTTCGGATCATTTTTACGCTTTGCAGCGTCCGACCATTTAGCCTCCAGGCCGTCGTTGGCGTCAGTCTGAAGGAACGTACGCTTGTCGAGCTCCGCGGCATGAGAAACCGCATCTCCCATGCGAGGACAGCATTGCCTGCAACAACCAGCATTTCAGCGAGATACTAAGCAGGCCAGTACTCAGCCTTCAGGTGACGCTTGATCAGTTTCCCTGTGGCCGTGCGTGGAAGTTCTTCGCGAAAATCGATGCTCTTGGGCGTTTTGATCGCAGAGAGTTTTGCGCGGCAGTAGGCAATCAGTTCGCGCTCCAACTCAGGACCGGCGGCCTCGAAATCCATCGGCCTGACCACCGCCTTGACTTCTTCACCCAGTTCCTCGTTCGGAACACCGAAAACCGCGACGTCCGCCACCGCGGGGTGACCCACCAGCAGATCTTCGGTCTCCTGTGGATAGACGTTCACGCCACCCGAGATGATCGTGTAGGAACGCCGGTCGGTCAGATAGAGAAAGCCGTCCTCGTCTAGCCAGCCGATATCGCCGAGGGTCGACCAACCTTCGCTGGTGTAGGCTTCGGCGGTTTTTTCCGGGTCGTTGTGGTAGGCGAACTTCAGGCCGGTATCGAAGTAGACATTCCCGACTTCACCGTGCGGCAGCTCAGCTCCCTCCTCGTCCAGGATCCGCAGCGCCCCGAAGAGCGCGCGCCCCACCGACCCGATATGCTTCAGCCACTCCTCGGTCGTGGCGGCGGTCACACCGTTGCCTTCAGTCCCGGCGTAGTACTCCAGTATGATCGGGCCCCACCAGTCGATCATCCGATGTTTGATCTCCACGGGACAGGGCGCGGCCACATGCAGCGCAGATACCAGACTGCTGGTGTTGTAACGCAGGCGCATGTCCTCCGGCATTTTCAGCAGCCGCACAAACATGGTCGGCACCACTTGTGTATGAGTGACTTTGTGGCTTTCGATGGCCTGGAGAAGTTTCTCCTCGTCAAAACGCTCCATGATCAGCGTTGTCGCGCCAAGTCCGGCCGCTACCATCGCCGCCCCCAGAGGCGCGGAATGATAGAGCGGTGCTGGCGAAAGATAGACGGAGTCCGCATCCATCGCTGCGAGTTCTCCCAGGATCTTGAGAAACACCGGACTGAGGGCGTCTATCGCATCGCTTTGGTTGCGCTTGAGAATCCCCTTCGGCCGGCCGGTCGTTCCCGAGGAATAGAGCATGGTCGCGCCGGCGGATTCCTCTGCCAGGGGCTCGATCGGCATGGAATCCACGAGAGCATTCCAATCGTCGAAACCTTCCTGTGCCCCGCCGAGCATCAGGCAGTTGAGCTCGGCCCCGGCAATGCTTCGGATCTGCGCGCCGACTTCGGCATAGCGATCAGAGGTAATGAAAACCCTGGCGCCGCAATCGGCGAGGATGTAGGCGGCCTCGTCAGGCTTCAGATAACGGCTGATCGGTGTGAAGATGACCCCGGAACGCTGCACGGCCCAGCAGATCTCCATGAACTCCAGGCGGTTCTCCAACAGGAACGCAATATGGTCCCCGGCCTCCACGCCGAGCGAACGCAAGGCATGAGCCCCCTGGTTCGAACGGGCATCCAGTTCGGCAAAGGTGATCGATGCTTTGGACTCCGCCATCTGATAGGCGATTTTATCCGGCGTGACGCGGGCGTGATGAACTGGATGCTTCATAGAATAGATACTTGTTTTCCGGAAAGAGATTGGGTCAGTGCGAGGACCCAACCTTGTTTTCTCTATGGTTTCAAGTCGTGTTTCCTGCCGACACAGGCACAGCGTTCCCTGGACAGTCTTTAGACCACTGTCTCGAGAGCGAACGCACTGACCTTATCGCAGATTTCTTCGGCTAGATCTGAGTCTTCCACTGTGCGCGCAAGAACCATTGCGCCAACACAGACCGCCACCGCCGCAATTCCGCGCTGACGCAGGGATTGATCCTTCTCCCGATCAAGATTCTCCTCAAAAAGCGCAACCAAACCTTCGAATGCTCTTTGGTAAGCCTGCCTGACTTCGGGCCCCGCACGCGCGACATCGGAGGATAAAGCCATCAACGGACATTGCCCGCCGACGTCATCGAGATGATCCCGTGAGACATAGCTTTGGACGACGAGCTTGAGCAAATCGGATCCGCTATGCGGGATCTCACCAATCGTCCTGCTTCGCCGCGCTACAAAGCTACGCAGGCTTTCGGCGTAGACCTCGTCCTTGTTTTTAAAGTGATTGTAGAAACCACCGCGCGTCAAACCCGCTGCCCCCATGATGTCATCGATTGAGACCTCGACAAAACCGCGTTGATTGAAGAGGCGGCGCGCGGCCTCGACCACCCGGTGGCGGGTTTTACGCTTGTGTTCACGACTCAAAGGCAAGGGGCTTCTCCTATCATTCAGGCGTGCAGCTGCGCCGACGCATTTTAATATGTCTTTGAACATATATAAAATGCATCGCAAACTCCAGTGCTTAGAGCGGGTCGCGGTTAGACAGAATCGATGAGGGCGCTCTGTCGGCGTTGTGAATCCGAGTCTGGCCGACGTTTTACCGGTAACACCATCGTAACTTGAGGATTAGAGATGCCAGCTGTCATTTTGTACGAATACGAAACCACCCGCTCCGCGAAATGTCGCTGGGCACTGCTCGAAGCCGGCATCGCTTATGAGTCGCGGGGCAACAGCTACTCGATCATGGGCAGCGCAGAGCTGAAGGAGGTCAACCCGCTCGGAAAGCTACCGGCGGCTGTCATCGGAGGAAAAGCGCTGTTCGAATCTTCCGCCATCGTGACCGCCGTCGCCGATCTTGCACCGAAGCGGCATCTGATTGCCAAGCCAGGCACCTGGGAACGCAATCTGCACTACCAGTGGACTTCTTTTGCCCACAGTGAGTTGGAAACCTGGGCCTGGACGGCTGTTTTGAACAGTCGCACGCTATTGCTGTCGAAAGAACAGCATGTTCCCGAGATCTGTCCCCAGATGGCCTTTCTCTTCAAACGAAGCGCCGCAGTGCTTGATGCTGAACTGGAACGTTCCGACTATCTGATTGGCAATCGTTTTTCGGTTACCGACATCATCGTCGGATATGCGGCCAACCTGGGCCGGCGCTGCGGTTACCTGGACGAAGGACTTCCCAACGTCCTGCGTTACCTGCAGCGCCTGTTTCAGCGTGAGCATTGCACGTTGTTTCAAGAATAGGCTGTATATCATGAGCAGGCCCTCAGTCCGGGTTGACTTTGCCAGACAGCCCAGCTTGACAAACCACGGTCTTGATTGCAGGGTTCGTATATGACTTGCGCAGGCACGAAACTCTTCGCTTTGAAACGGGCTCCCTTCATGGGGGCCTGGGATCATCGTGCGCGGTAATTAGCGCAGACATAACGATCGCATTAAACCCCGCCGGTTTGGACGGGGTTTATTTTTGTCTCGTCTCCGGCATCATAGGAGAGCAAGACTGATGAACATCACAACACCCGGAAGTAATCTTCCGACCCTGGGCGGCCTCTGGCTGCCGCTGGTCACACCCTTCCGCGACGGCACCCTCGATGAAACCTCGGTACGGCGGCTTATCGCCCATTACCTGGAGGAGGCCGTTGACGGCCTGATCCTTGCGGCCACCACCGGTGAAGGCCTGACGCTTGATGACGCCGAGACCGAGCGGCTGGTCTCGATCAGCGCCGAGGTCATCGGCGAAAGCGGCAGGTCTCTGCCGCTCTATCTGGGACTTTCAGGCAGCGATACGCGCAAGCTCGTCAGGGCCCTCTCGAATACCGCAACCTGGCCGATCCAAGGCTATCTAATTGCTTGCCCCTACTATTCCCGTCCATCACAGACCGGCTTGTTCCAACATTTTACCGCCCTGGCCGACGGCACGGAAAAGCCCATCCTGATCTACAACATTCCCTACCGGACGGGCGTCAATCTGAGCAACGAGACCCTGTTGCGCCTAGCTGAGCGTGCGAACATTGCAGGCCTCAAGGACTGCTGCGCCGATACCGCGCAATCCTTTGAGCTACTGCGCGACCGGCCAGCGGGATTTACCGTACTCACAGGCGAGGACGCGCTGTATTACAGCGCACTCACCCAGGGCGCGGACGGCGGCATTCTGGCATCCGCACACGTCATGACATCGGCTTTCGCGGCTGTTCGGGAGCGATTGATCCAGGGGGACCAGCCTGACGCTCTGGCAGACTGGCAGAAGCTTTCATCCGTGCCGCGCCTGTTGTTTTCGGAACCGAGCCCTGCAGGGGTCAAACACTGGCTCTGGCGTAACGGTCTGCTCGACAGTCCCGAAGTGCGCCTGCCCATGACACCGGCCAGTGAGGGTCTGACAAAGTTGATTGATCAGGCGATCGCCTGTCCTGCTGCGTAGGGCCTTATACCATAGCAGCATTGGGGCGGGGTCTGCGTTTGCGCTAATCTTCCAATCGGAAAATGACGTAACCGCCGCGAGACGACCTCGCCCCAGGGCCAAAACCTGAGGGGCGAAGGCTGCTTCTTGCGGGGGTTGGTCTTTGCGATTGGAGCCCATCACATGCAGACGCCCGTTGCAGCCGGAACACGCGCCGACTTGAAATGCTCATGCATCCGGCTGCTCTGCGCGCTGTTTCTGACAGCCCCTCTCTTGGCCGCGCCTGCCGCAAACGCACAGGACATGACAGCAGAGCAGGTCATGGCGCAGCTAACCAGCGATGCGAAGGAATCAAAGAAACCGGACTTCTCCGGGCGGGACCTCTCGGGCCTCAATCTTTCGGGCCTGGACTTTCTGGCAGCAAACCTGCGCGGGACCATTCTGAAAGACAGCGATCTTTCTGAAGCCAATCTGCGCGGCGTCGAGGCGCAGAAGGCAGACCTGACCGGCGCGAAGCTCACCGGGGCGAACCTGGATCTGGCGATCTTCCGCAAGGCGACACTGGTGGGGGCCGATCTGCGCAATGCCAGCGCCTTCTCGACCGTCTTTGCCGAGAGCGATATGTCGGATACGGATCTGCGCGGCGCGCGGCTGGTCTCGAACTTCGAGCGCGCAAAACTGCACAATGCCAACCTCTCCGGCGCAACGCTCTCTGCAGACATGAAGAACCAGCCCATGGGGCTGATGCGGGTTTCACTGATCAAGGCGGACCTGACCGGCGCCAATCTGGAAAATGCCGATCTGGCCATGGGCATGCTCGAATTCGCCAACTTCACGAACGCCACACTGACCGGCGCGAACCTGATGCGCGTGGAAGCAGCAGGCGCCCGCTTCACAGGGGCCGAACTCACCGGAGCGGTCTTCCGCAAAGCAGACATCGAAAGCGCGCGCTTCAACGGCGCCAGCGGGGTCGATCAGATCGTGGATCTCGATCAGGCGCTGAACGTAAAATACGCCACGTTTGATTAAGGCAGCACAAAATGCGCCTTCCCCTGATCGCAATCCTGCTGCTCCTGCAAACCTCCCTCGTTCGAGCAGAGGTCGTTCCCGCAGAAGTTACCGAAGTCGCGCCAGGGGCCTTTGTGCGGCACGGCGTTCACGCCCTGATCGATAAAGACAACGCCGGGGGCATTGCCAATATCGGCTTCATCATCGGCAAGGAGAGCATTGCGGTCATCGACAGCGGCGGCAGCTTTCTGGACGGTGCGCGCCTGCGGGCCGCGATCAAGCTGCGCAGCGACCTGCCGATCCGTTACGTTATCAACAGCCATGTCCATCCGGACCACATCTTCGGCAACGCCGCTTTCCTGCAGGACAATCCCAGCTTTATCGGCCACCGCAACCTGCCCCGGGCAATGCAGGCCCGCGGCGCCCACTATCTGGAAGCCAACAAGCTGTTGTTGGACGCGGAAGCCTTCGAAGGCACGGAGATCATCCTGCCGTCACAACTGGTCGAAGGCCAAAGCATCATCGATCTGGGGGAACGGCGTCTGATCCTGGATGCTCATAAAACCGCCCATACCGATGCTGATCTGACGGTCCTGGATGAAACCACGAGCACGCTCTGGACCGGCGACCTTCTGTTCCAGAAACATCTGCCGGTGGTGGATGGCCGCCTGAAGGGTTGGCTCGAAGTGATGAAGAAACTCGAAGCCCTGCCGGCGACACGCGTCGTAGCAGGTCACGGTCCCGTTTCCCTGCCCTGGCCCGAAGCGCTTGCGCCGCAACGGGCCTACCTGACCAAGCTGGCGGCGGATCTGCGCAGGCTGATCACGGAAGGCAAAACCATGCGCAATGCATCGGATGAGGCCGGGCAGTCGGAAAAAGACAAGTGGCTGTTGTTTGAGGAATTCAATACCCGAAATGCGACGGCGGGCTTCGCTGAACTCGAATGGGAATAACACAACTTTAAGTTAGATGACTCTCGTTGCTCACACGTCGAGGGTGACGAAACCGCCAAATTGGCATAGAATAGAGACCGCTTTAAACGACAGCGACCAGGTGAATGGAGTGAGAGTATGAGCGTTTTTGACCCGGTGAAGACAAAGATGACGCGGCGGTTGTTCGCGTCTCTGGCCCTTGTCGCTGCTGCAGGTTTTTCCGCCGGTCCGGCCTTTGCCGCCGAGGATACCTGGTCAGATCTCAAGGAAGATATCTATGGAGACCGGCCAATTCTGGACGGTAAGGACTGGGTGCAGCTGGAAGCACCCTACCGCGCCCATGATGCCGCTGTGGTGCCGATCGATATCGCCGCCCTGCGCCCTCAGGAAAAAGACCGCTTCATCAAGAGCATCACTTTGGTGATCGACGAGAACCCGGCGCCGGTTGCCGCCGTCTTTCACCTGGGCAAATCCATCGGCCTCGCCTCGCTCTCCACCCGGGTGCGGGTGAATGCCTATTCCCACGTCCGGGCCATAGCCGAAGCCAACGACGGGCAACTCTATATGGTCAGCCGCTTTGTGAAGGCGTCGGGCGGCTGCTCGGCACCGGCAACCAAGGATCCCGATGAGGCCCTGGCCAGCATGGGCAAAATGAAGCTGCGGCAGTTCGCCATGACGCCGAAACCCGAAGCCTCCTCAGCCCCCGCGCCGGCCAAAGCAGAGATGAGTGAGCTGCGCGAAGCCCAGATCATGATTCGTCACCCGAACCATTCCGGTCTGCAGATGGACCAGCTCACGCGCTACTTCGTTCCCGCGCACTACGTCAGCGATATTGAAGTGCGGCAGGGCGATGAACTGCTTCTCTCGGTCGAGGGTGCCATCTCGCTCAGCGAGGATCCGTCAATCCGCTTTCACTACCTGCCGAACGGCAGCAGTGAACTGAAAGTCGTGATCGAAGACACGGAAGAACAGGTTTTCACCAAATCCTGGGCGATCCAGGCGTCACAATCAGGCTCCTGAAGACTAAGCGAAATGCCGGTGATCAGAAGCAGCGAATCTCGGCTTCCGCCTGCGCGCGTTTCAAGTCAGCAACGACATTTTTAAAGCTGGACCCGACCCGGAAAACCGAGCCTTTTTCGCCGCCCAGATGACGCATCTGGAGAACCGTCTCGGCTTCCACATAGCGATCGTAGGGCAGGATCGACGCAATAATGTCAATGCTGCAGGAGCAGCGTTCAAGCACCTGACGGGTTTGGCCGTTGCTCGACATACAGGCAAAGACGTAATCGGCCCGCGTGGCCGTGCTATAATCATTGGTCACGTCATGAGCCCGGGCCATCTGTCCGGAAACGGGGGACAGCAGCAAGAGGACCGATAGAGCGGGTATCATCAGATTTTTCGACACTTAGGCACCTCGCTTTTCGATCAATTTTTCGAGTCCGGTCATGTTCCGTAAGCTGCGGGACCGACATGATCCGCTCAAACTCAATCCGACTGCTGGGACTTTGATAGCAAGCCCGGTGAACAGGAGCAATTATGCCAATGAACAATAGGGGGACTTTCACGCGCACCGCAAGGCGGCTGTTGCGGCTGCTTCAAACCTCCTTGAGGTCCTGCGCTTGACGCGGCTGGCTGAAATCGTGGCGGAGCTTCTGCTCTTCGCGCAGGGCTTTACCGGATATGCGCCTGCGGAACGGCCACCCGAAGTGATTTTTGTCGCGCAGGCCGAACTCCAACGCCAGGCCTGCGACAATCCCTGTGAAGTCTTCGGCTGGCATCCCCGTGGCAGCCACATCGTCTATCTGGACGATCGCATGGATCCCGTCAGCAACCTCAAAGCCCGCGGTGTCCTGCTGCATGAACTGGTGCACTACCTGCAGCAGGAGAACCATGCCTTTGAGGCCGACACCGAGTGTCTGAACTGGGCTTACAAGGAACAGGAAGCCTATCGCGTTCAAGGGGCATGGTTGACGCGAAACAACATTTTCACCTCACTCTACTCCACCGCCCGACCGCCCTGGTATGGTGTCTGCAGCAATGAAAACGATCAGAAACCGCCTGACAGCGCCTCTGAAAAGACCGGATAGAAGATTTCAAGCTCTCCCGACAGATCGCCTGCTACAGCCGCTCGACAGGGGCAGAATCCGGTCGTGTGATACGAAAGTCTTATGCGGCAATCACCAAAGGTATGGATAAACTGTTTCCGTAACGAAGCCTGTTGCAATTGCGCTGTTCATACTTCAACGTTCTTATGAAAATTATATAGCCATTTAACAGGGTTACGATAAGTCGGGGCAGATTAAACGATAGGGCGGCTGTCTTTATTCCTTAGGTCTTAAAAGACCCTAATTCGATGGGTCTGAAAGACCTTAGTTCGACAGGTCTGAAAGATCCTGGACAGTCGCAAAGACGCCCCACCGATGGACGATGAGAGGCGTATAACGGTCATATCCGACCATTGTGCGTGCTGCCCGTAAAGTCCGCTCCGGGCTGACGGAACAAGAAAACCAAGATTGGACCAGTGCGCACGCCGACCTGGAACAAACTATGCAAAAAATCCTGATCGTCGATGATCACCCACTTTTCCGCGAAGCTGTCTGCAGCTCAATCAGACAGGCCTTCGATGACGCCGAAGTTCTCGAAGCTCGGAATCTGCAGGAAACCGTCGAAGCCATTTCGGATAACAGCGACATCGATCTGGTGCTGCTCGATCTGAACATCCCCGACACGACCGGCTTTAACGGCCTTCTGACGATCCGGACCCAGCACCCGAAGCTGCCGGTCGTCGTGGTGTCCGGCAATGACGACCGGCGGATCGTCGCGGAAGCCCTGAGTTACGGCGTGGTCGGCTTCATCCCGAAATCTTCACCAAAATCCATGTTGAAAGAAGCCATTCTGGAGACGCTGGCCGGCGGTGTCTTCCTGCCACCAAGCTATCAGCGCGATGCCGATGATGAGGAAAGCGCTGCGGGGAACAACGGCGATCTCGCCAAACAGCTCTCCACCTTGACCCCCCAGCAATTCCGTGTGCTGCGCATGCTGAGCGAAGGCAAGCTGAACAAGCAGATCGCCTACGAGCTCAGCGTCGGGGAAACCACGGTCAAAGCCCATGTCTCGGCCATTCTACGCAAACTGAAGGTCTACAGCCGCACCCAGGCCGTGATCAAGGCGCAGAACATCGAGTTCGAAAACATCCTGGCCACCGACGAGGAAACCTAGCTCGCTGAACAAGTATTGCTTGGACTCTTGAGTTCTGAGTTTTCACAAAAATAAGCTGGTGGCGATCACTTTCTTGCGCAAATATTTCCTAACGTTATAATATTTGTAATAACGTTAGGAAGCACGCTCATGACCAAACTGAAGGTGCGGGCCGTCGGTAACTCCCTGGGAGTGGTTCTCCCCAAGGAAGCCCTAGCTCGTATGAACGTCAGAGACGGAGACAATCTCCACCTGACCGAAGCCCCGGACGGATCGATGCGGATCACGCCCTACGACCCGGAGTTCGAGGAGCAGATGCGGGCCGCGAAAGAAGGCATGGGCAAGTACCGCAACACCTTGCGTGAACTCTCTAAGTGAGCGAGCCCTTCTGGCTGCAACGTGCAGTGATTGACGCCATGCACGATATGCTGCTGGCCGAGCACGGCGGTCCCGCCGGGCTGCGAGATGAAGGGTTGTTGGAATCGGCACTCGCGCGCCCGAAGAATCTTTACAGCTACGGAGAGACTGATCTTCACGTCTTGGCAGCGTCCTATGCGTTCGGGGTCGTAAAGAACCATCCCTTCGCAGACGGCAATAAACGAACGGCTTTTCTCTCCGCCTACGTTTTTCTAAGCCGGAACGGCATCCAACTTTCCGCGGACGAAGTCTCGGCAACCAACGCTGTATTAGCTTTGGCATCAAGTGAGATGAATGAAGCGCAGTTTGCGGTCTGGCTACGTGAAAACTCGCAAGCTTCTGGTTAGGTATTGACTAAGCCAAGAGATGCGACATCAGGGAGCGTAACTCCGCCGGCTTGACCGGCTTTTGCAAGAGCTCAAAGCCGGCGTCCTTGACCTCAAGCCGTACGGCGGAGGTGTGATCCGCCGTCACGATGATGCCCGGCACGGGCGCGAGACAGTGGCGGCGGACTTCGGATATGGCATCGATGCCGGTGCGGCCGTCGTCGAGGTGGTAGTCGGCGATGATCAGATCGGGGGTGACCTGGGCCTCAGCCATCATCGCGCTGGCCTCTACCCCCTCGTGGGCACCGATCACATGACAGGACCAGCGCTCCAGGAGTGCGGCCATCGCCTCCAGATTATCCAGATCGTTCTCGATAAAGATGACCGTGGCGTTGCCGAGGCCGTAGTTCTTATGAAGCGCCGGGGTCAGGTCCATGGTGTTCAGGCCGTTGGCCTTGCCATAAGGAACCTCGACCGCAAACATCGAGCCGCGTCCCGCCCGCGAATGCAGCTTCAGGGGATGGTTCAGAATCCGCGCTGAACGCTTGGCAATTGCCAGCCCAAGTCCGAAACCGGTGTCCGCATCGGAATTCGGATGCACGAAACGCTGAAACTCGTCGAACACCGCGCGTTGGTGTTCTTCGCGAATGCCCGGCCCCGTATCCCAGATCTCAATGGAAAGACTGTTGGCCTTGCGCCGGCATCCCAGCAGCACCTGGCCGCTCGAGGTATAGCGTACTGCGTTGCTGACGAAATTCTGCAGGATCCTGCGCAGAAGCAACATATCGCTCTTGATCACCACATGGCTTGGCACGACGCGGAAGGACAGACCCTTGTTTTCCGCTAGAAGCGCGAATTCACTGGCCAGCGCCTCAAGCAGGATATCAACCGGGAATTCGCGCCATTCCGGCGTGACGGTTCCGGTATCCAGTTTCGAGATGTCAAACAGAGCCTTCAACAGGCCATCGACCGACTCCAGCGCGGTATAAACCCGCTCGATCAGGCGGTTGACCTCGGTCGAGGGATCGGAATCCAGCAATGCCGAGACAAAGAGCCGGGCCGCATTCAAGGGCTGCAACAGATCGTGACTGGCCGCCGCCAGGAACTTTGTCTTACTGAGGTTGGCTTCTTCCGCCATGGCCTTCGCGGTCGTGAGCTGCCCGTTCAGTTCCGTGAGTTCGGCGGTGCGCTCCTGGACCCGGACTTCGAGCGTTTCCTTGGCCTCCTCCAGCACCTTGGCGGTGCGGCGCTGCTCGGTAACATCCGTGTAGGTGGAGACGAAACCACCGTCGGGTATTGCGTTCCGGCGAACTTCAATCACCACACCATCGCGGCGGTGATACTCCGTGCGGAAAGGCCGGGCGCCACCTTCGTAGCGCAGCCAGTCGATCAGGTCCGTAACCATGTCCGTGTTCGGAAAGGCACGTCTGACCTCGGGAGAACCGAGAATCTGATCAAAGCGCATGCCCTCACGAACCGTCGGATGGGATAGCCCCGTCAGCCAGACGAAGTGCTTGTTCCAGTAGGCCAAATGATGATGCTGGTCAAACACCGAGACGCCCTGCGCAAGATTGTCCAGCGTGGCGGTCAGCTGGATCGACTTTTCTTCCAGTTCCCGCTCGCGCCGCTGGGACTCGACCTTCTTGATCTCGGTGACGTCAGTGTAGATGCCCACTGTGCCGTTCTTCGTCGGCCGCTCACTGACCTGGATCCAGCGGCCGTTGGTCAGGGACAGGAGAACGGTATCGCCAGGGTTACGATGCTGACTGAGGCGCTGTTCGATCCAGGCTTCGTGATCTTCTTTGGGAATCGCCAGCGCGCCATGCTCGAGAATACTGCGCAGGAAAGCCTCGAAGGTCATTCCCGGAACAATCTCACTCTCGACATCAGGATAAAACGCCCGGAACTTGGAGTTCGACTGGACCAGTCGGTCGTCGGCATCGAAGAGAGTAAAACCTTCGGACAGCGAGTCGATCGCGTCGCTCAGGCGCGTCCGCGCGGTCTCAACCTCTTCGTTGGCCACGGTTAGGGCGGTGTTGGATTGCTCGAGATTGCTGAGCGCATTGTTCAGCTCCTCGGTCCGGTCGCGCACCTGATTTTCCAGCAGGATTGCGGTCTGGAACAGCGAGAAGGAATTGCCATGATAATCGATGCTGCGTTCGACACGCTTCATGAGCGCATCGTTGATCTTGGACAGCCGCGTGACCTGCTCTTCCAGCTCTTCGATCCGCTTGGCCGGATCGCGGCGCTGATCCAGCGACATCACTTCGGCGGCTGAAAGACCCGAAGAGCTTTTCCGGTCTCTCTTCGCCTTGCTGTCAACTGGCGGATCGCTATCTTGAATTGACATCAGTCTGGCTCTAACCCGATCGCGACCGCCGTGAAGGTCTGGTTCACATGCATGGAGTGGTACTGTTCACCGTAGGTGCTGAATCCAATCACCTTGTTCCCGAGTAGAATTTCCGAAATCGCCGACTTGACCTCTTTGCGCTCCATTTCAAGACGCCGCAGGATACAGTCGCAGCCGATGACCACCTGCACGTTGTTCAATGAGGCCTGAAGCTTTTTGAACTGGTTTTCCAGGTCCTGAACGATATCGCCGCTCTCGGCCACGGTCAGCACAATGCCTTCATCGATGGCACAGAGAAAACTCAGGCTGTCGTCTTCATTGACGCGCTGGATCGAGCGCACGTGATACTCGCCGCCAACCCGCACGACCAGAGGATGGGCAGCGAAAACCAGCGGATTGAGCTCTTCCTTGGGCAGGCCAATCACCCGGGCATATTCGCGGGCCGCAGGCACGGCGTTGAGTTCCTCGACGCGCCGGTCGCTGCCGGCGGCAGTCACCACCATCTTTTTGCCTGTGCTGCTGAAGTGCTCGGTCTTAAAGATCTTGAAAGGATGTTTTGTGTGAACGAGCAATAAAGCGGCGGAAGCGCTGTGGAACTTGCCATTCTGAAAAACGTAGGATGCCACGTAGGAGAGATCGTCCCCCGCCGAGCCGCCCAGCAGCGGAATATCGCCTAGCGCATTAAAGACGGATGAGGCCACCTGTTCTTCCTGCTGCGACATCCCGTCGATCATCAGAAACGCGAAGGTGGTGCCGGGCGCTCTGTCGGGGGCCTTGCGGTCTAAACGCGTGATCGCGCTCTGGACGACTTCTCGGACCGTGGCAATGCTCAGATCCTTCAGATCGCCGATCACCTCTGATACGGCGCTGAAGTCAGGCGCGGAAAAGCCGACTCCGGTGATACTGCCCTCGATATAACCGCGCGGGGTAATCTCGCCAGCCGTCGTGCAGCCGACCAGGTGCACGTCACCAAACAGCAGATTCAGCTCAGCGCTCAACTGCCCCAGGTCATATTGAGGCGAGCAGAAAAACAGAACCGTGTCGAGGTTCGGACGGTTTACGGCTTCGTAAAACTCCCGGGCCGCAGTCACTGTGTCCAGAGCGCAAGACACGCCCGTCGTAATCTGCGCCGCCCCCTGTGCCGCCGCCGGATACATAGGTGTCTCCCTCATGCAGCTCCTTGTAGACTTCGAACGCCTGGAACCGCTATATTTTTGTTCGTTTTCTTTTGATCCTGCCTCTTCTGGCCAGAGAAATAAAGCACGTTGGCAAACCGCAGAAATTATTGCGCCGCAACATGCATTCGGGAAAAGCCGGAAACTCACATCCTGGTGATGCCGCCAGATAAGAACTGTAAAACAACAGGCTAACGACTATATTCTTTGTGTTATCGGTTGTTGTGCAGACCCTGAGGAAGTGGTTGATAAGAGCGCCAGGACCTTCAATCTGACAGCATCCCGTTGACCTAAGGAAAGCGCTAGTTTGGAATCTTTCAAGACTAGGACTTTAGTAGGGTGGGCGCAGAAGAGACGACGCGCTACCATGGTAAACGTTGCAAGTATCCGCTCGCGGTTTACTGCAAATTCCAGCGGTGGGATTTGTTTGCATCGCGAGCTGTTGATGCAGAGCACCGCCTTTTGACAAACGTGTTTCTGAGGAGAAAAAAATGAGCTGGGCAACCCCAAAAGTCATCGAGATCTCCGTAGGTATGGAAATCAATTGCTACGCTTGCGCGGAGCTTTGAAACGACTCTCCGGAATCGTTGATTAAAGAGCCGGGTGCGCGGTCCGATCATTCGGATTTAACGCTCCCGGCTTTTTCTTTTTGAACGTAATTTGAATTAAAACTCAGGGAGAGTGGGTGTGCTTCGCGTCCTGGTGCTTGGTGCTGCGGCAGGCGGCGGTTTTCCACAATGGAACAGTAACAACGAAGCATCGCAGCGCGCACGTCGCGGCGATCCTGCTGCGCGACCGTCCAGTCAGTCTTCAATCGCCGTTTCAGCCGATGGCGAAAATTGGGTTCTCTTCAATGCTTCGCCGGATATCCGGCAGCAGATCAACGACAATCCGCAGATGCATCCCAAGACAGGTGTCCGGCATAGCCCAATCGCCTGCGTGTTGCTGACCAACGGCGACGTCGACCATGTCGCCGGACTGCTGACCCTGCGTGAGCGCTATCCCCTGGCGGTTTACGCCACCGGGCGCGTTCTGGAGGTCCTCAGTGCAAACTCGATCTTTAATGTGCTCAATCCGGAGTTCGTCGACCGGCGTTCCATCGCCCTGGACGAGGGTTTCGAGCCGAAGAAAAAAGACGGCAGCGGGACCGGGCTGCGCATCGTGCCCTTCGCCGTTCCTGGCAAGGTCGCGCTCTATCTGGAAGACGACTCGGCGGGCAGCAACTTCGGAACCGTTGAAGAAGACACCATCGCGCTGCGAGTCGAAGACAGGGAAAGCGGCAAGTACTTCCTTTACGTTCCCGCTTGCGCCAAACTCTCCTCTGCGCTCACGGATCAACTCGACGGAGCCTCATTGCTGATGTTCGACGGAACCCTTTGGCAGGATGACGAAATGCCGCTGCAAGGCGCCGGCAGCAAGACCGGCCAGCGCATGGGGCACATGAGCCTTTCGGGTCCGGATGGGACGCTTGCCGCCTTTGCGCAGAGCCCGGTCGAACGCAAGGTCCTCATCCACATCAACAACACCAATCCGATCCTGCTGTCCGATTCGCCAGAGCGTACGGCGGTCGAAGACGCGGGCTGGCAGGTCGCCTATGACGGCATGGAGATCACGCTATGAACGCCATTGCCGAAGTCCCAAGCACTGCAGACTCTTCGTCTGGAAGTTACGGCGCCGATGAGTTGCTGGATGCGGAAGAATTCGAGCGCAGGCTCCGTAAGATCGGCGCCGAGCGCTATCACAATCTCCATCCTTTCCACAAACTCCTGCACTCAGGAGGCTGCACTCACGCCCAGGTGCAGGCCTGGGTGCTGAACCGTTTCTACTATCAGAGCCGTATCCCGCTGAAAGACGCCGCCCTGCTGTCGCGCGCGGAAGATCTGGATCTGCGCCGCGAGTGGCGGCAGCGCATTGAGGACCATGATGGTCATGCGGGGAACGCCGGGGGCATCGAACGCTGGTTCGTTCTTGCTGAAGCGGTCGGTCTGGAGCGCGACTACGTGGCCTCGACCGATGGCATCCTGCCCGCGACCAAATTCGCAGTCGAAGCCTATGTTCGTTTCGTGCGCGACAAGTCCCTGCTGGAAGCCGTCGCGTCATCCCTGACCGAACTCTTTGCGCCAAAGATTCACGAAGAGCGCATCGCCGGTCTGCTGGAGCACTACGACTTTGCCAGCGATCGCACCATTGCCTACTTCACCAACCGCCTGAACGAAGCCCCGAAGGACGTGAAGTTCGGTCTGGCCTACGTCATTCGCGAAGCCAGAACCCGGGAACAGCAGGAACAGGTCATGGCCGCCTTGCGCTTCAAGACCGACGTACTCTGGGCGCAGCTGGATGCGCTCTACAGCGCTTACGTCGCGCCAGGGTACATTCCACCGGGCGCATTCGTTCCCGACGGCCACAGCGGCGAAGTTCATCATAGGGTCGGCGCGCTCGCGGAAGCAAAACCATGACGGCGGAACGGATCGAAATCACGGAAACTTCGGTCCCTGCGCTGCCGCGCGGCGTCAAGCTGCGCTTTGACAAGCAACGCGATCAATGGGTGCTTCTGGCGCCGGAACGCCTTTTTGTGCTCGACGACATCGCGTTGGAAATCGTCAAACGCTGTAAGGGTGAAGCCAATATCGACGCCATCGCCGAGGATCTCGCCACCAGCTTTTCCGCGCCCAAGGATGTGGTCCTGAAAGACGTCATCGCACTGCTGCAGGATCTGACCGACAAGCGGATACTGACCGCATGAACAGTCCCTCCCCAGGTCCCGCCCCCTCCTTCCCGCTGGCGATCCTGGCGGAGCTGACGCATCGCTGTCCGCTGCAATGTCCCTACTGTTCCAACCCCGTCGCGCTGGAGGCGGCAAGCGCCGAACTGGATACGGCGAGCTGGTTACAGGCGATCGAGGAAGTCGCTGATCTCGGCGCACTGCAGATCCACTTTTCCGGCGGCGAACCAACCAGCCGCAAGGATCTTGAGCTCATGATCGCCAAGGCCAACGAAGTCGGCCTCTACAGCAATCTGATCACCGCAGGTGTATTGGTCGGCGACGAGCGGCTGAACAGCCTGTCGGATGCCGGACTGGATCACGTCCAGCTCAGCTTTCAGGACAGCGAAGCAGCAGGATGCGATCGGATCGGCGGCCTGAAGGGCGGCTTTGAAAAGAAGCTCGAATTCGCGAAATCGGTCGATGCGCTCGGTCTGCCACTGACGGTAAACATGGTGGTCCACCGGCAGAACCTGGCGAATCTCGAGACAATGCTGGAACTGGCGGTCAAACTCTCCGCCCGACGGGTTGAGATCGCACATGTGCAATACTACGGCTGGGCCTACGTCAACCGTGCCGCCCTGATGCCGACACGCGAACAACTGGAACGCGCCACTGAAATTGTCGAGGAAGCCCGTGAACGCCTGAAGGGCATTCTGGTCATCGACTACGTGGTGCCCGACTACTACGCCAAGCGCCCGAAGTCCTGTATGGGCGGCTGGGGTCAGCAGTTCCTGAACATCTCCCCAGCAGGCAAGGTTCTGCCCTGCCACGCGGCGGAATCCATCACCTCGCTCTCCTTCGACCGCTTCCCGGAGAAAAGCCTGCGGGAGATCTGGGAAACCTCGGACGCCTTTCTGGCTTATCGGGGCACCGACTGGATGCCGGAGCTCTGCCGAACCTGCGATCGCAGAGAAATTGACTGGGGCGGTTGCCGCTGTCAGGCCTTTGCGCTCACCGGTTCTGCGGACAATGTCGATCCCGCCTGCGCTCTCTCGCCCGACCATGCAATGCTTGAGGCCTTGGCGGAGGAAGACTCCCACGCGCAGAGCGATGATTTTCTCTATCGTACGCGGCGCAAGGGACAGGAACTGGAACGCGCGTAGTCTCCGCGAATTCCCGCGAGAAGAACTCAGATTCTGTCATTGGCGGTTATGCAGGCTTTGGTCTCGGCCGGGTCGACAACGCTTTTTAGAGAAGAAATCTCCCTAACCTTCAATTTCCGCGATAGGCAGAACGATAAGTTGAATGATGTGGTTCAAGGAATAGCTGTCCGGTCGCAGGATCACAAAGTACTGGATGTCGTCACTGTCCGCAAAAGAGCGGATTATCGCGGGATCAGGCTTTGTCGGCCGATCCGACTGCACGCCTTCGGGAAGGGATGGGTTCGTAAACTGAAATGCGTCGGGATTGTCGATCATCGGCGTCTTTAATCGAGTGTCGGTAAAAGAAGCAAATGCAGGACGGATGACTTTGTCCACATCTTCGAAGCTGACAAAGTTGATCAAACACTCAAACCCTGCCCCTTCAGGGCGGTTGAATGCGAGTGCGCGCAAAGGGCGTGTCGGCAGAAAAAAGCTGCCATCGTCATCTTCTTGCAGTCCGGCGGTTAAGAACTGATCGTCCACAGCAAAGGGCGGCTGTTTGAATACGGTTCCTATCATGCAGGTGTCGTCGAACAGCTCGAGTGCGACGCTGACATCGACTGCTTTGCTTTGCGGTCCACCCATTATCAGATGGCTGAGCTTAACCTCAAGACGGCCACCAAACGGAGAGTGGGGTCCAAGGACGGCATCCAGGAAAACGACGAGCAAAGGCGCGAAGATCGCGACGGCACCGATCACCAAAATACGTTTAAGCACTAAATCTACTTCCTTACGTTCAAGCCGCTCGACGAATCTCTGTTCGATAACCTGCGTTTATCATCGATCAGACCTACAAGCCAATTGACGAAAGCAAGCTGCGCCAGCCTCCAAAAGGCGCGTAGCGTGCGACCTCCATCGCCTTAAGCCCCAAACCAGTCGTTTGGAGAATGCGCTGTATCGCTTAACAGGGGTCCACAGCGGACCTTCATTGTACTTTGAACCAACGACCGAACTGCGGAGCTTGTCGCGGTGCCGCGGCCTCAGCCCGATGTCTGGTGAGCGCCGTTATAGCCTTATCCCTGGGTCTCTTTATTCTTTCGCAACAGCGGTATTTTTTGCCCGTCTTCCGATGATGCGATCAAAATTCCCAACCTTCTCAAGCGCGTTTCCTCCCTTTTGGCGCTCATAACCCACCAGATGGAATCTCTTTTGTATGAAGGAGCGAGATTACAAAAATACCTCCAGGCATGAGGATTTGCCCTGATCTGATCCTCATAATCTTGGGCAATCGGAAGGTTTCTGTCCTTGAGCGAATAGTCTTTTGCTCGCGTCCTGTTGTAAAAGAGTTGAAGGCCAGCGGGTTTCACCTTCCCTTGCCGTATGAGCGCTTCGGCTTTCTTGATGTTTGCGATGCTCCACGGACTTCCCGCTTTGCGCGGTGTAAATCGGATCATATAGCTATAGTCGTCGATGGTTTTGCGAATGCCATCGATCCAGCCGTAACAGAGTGCCACTTCCACCGTCTCCGGCCACGACAGACTGTTTCTCTTTGTGGATTTCTTGTAGTAGCCGAGCCAAAGTTCAGAGGTACCACTGTTGATCTCAAGCCAGTCGGCAAACTCTTCCTGGCGCGTGAAGAATATCACTTCAGTCATCGCTCGAACCCAAATCCCCCGGCCTGCATGGAAAACGCGCGAAACCCGAAGGTGTGCGCATCGGCGATTTCCGCGTGCCCTGTGCAGGCTCGTATTTTTTGAACACTTGAATGCGCCCCCGACCAACCGGGGGGCTAATCGATTTGGAGCTGTCAGAGCCTACGCAACGCCCTGCCCTTCCAACCATTTCAAGAGCACGCGGGTCGTTTCTTCGGGCATTTCCTGCTGAATCCAATGGCCACAATCGAGGTTGACCACATCAACATTGGGAACGAATTTTGATAGACTTTCCGACTTCGGGATCAAATCGCGATCACCGTAAATCATGAGCGCAGGCTTCTGGATGATCGGGTCTGCGTCCGCCAGGATATGCCAATTGCGGTCAAGGTTCCTGTACCAGTTTATGCTGCTGACAAATCCTGTTTTCTCAAATGCAGAAACGAAAACGGCCAGTTCGTCATCACTCATCAGGGGTTCGCCCAACGGTGCTTCCGCTCTGGCGAGGCTGATCATCGCCATACCAGGTTCTGGCGGTGCCGGGGGTACGTTCTTGCGGAATAAATTGCAAAGGAACCGGGGAGTATTTTCGTCCAACACAGCGTCCGCGACACCCGGTTGCCGATTGAAATGAACAAAATAGAAGTCGCCACCAAAGAATTGCTCCATCAATTCGATCCAGGGTTTTTCCCAACGCTCCTGGTACGGCATGCTCAGGTTGATCACCTTGTTTACGCGGTTTGGATGCAACAGGGTGAGCCACCAAACGACCATAGCTCCCCAGTCATGGCCGACAAAGGTGGCATCGCCGTATCCGTAGTGATCAAGAAGCCCGACGAGATCACCCGATAGCTTTTCAATGTCATAGTCCGTGACGTCGCTCGGACGCGATGAGTTGCCATACCCCCTCTGGTTCGGAACGATGACATGGTAGCCCGCTTCAACAAGTGCCGGCACCTGATAGCGCCAGGAGAAGGCATGCTCCGGCCAACCATGGCAGAGCAGAATCGGGTTTCCTGCGTTTTCCTGACCGGTTTCAAAAACTTCAAGCTCCACACCGTTGACCGGAATAAGATTCGGCGCGGGAAAATTGGCGAGGCTAAACACAGCATTGTCTCCTTGTTGAACTCTTCAACATCTGCTTAGACTTAAATGGTGCCAAAAATTGGCACCATTGTATGATCGTTTGCTGAAATGAATATTCGCCTCCGGCAAGACGCCATCGTGCGGAGCCTTCGCCGTAACGGGACTTCAACCATCGCGGCTTTAGCGCGTGACGTTGGCGCATCGCGGCGCACTGTCTTGCGCGACATCGCGGCCCTGCGGGACGAAGGTTACGTCGTTCATTCTGAACCGGGCCGTGGAGGCGGCCTGTCCCTTGATCCGCAGTCTGTACAGACCACAGCGCGTCTATCGGTGGCCGAAGTTTTTGCGCTTCTGATCAGTGTCGCGAGCATGCGTGCGGCCGGGAGCCTTCCATTTTCCGGTCTGGCCGACGCAGGGCTTGCCAAAATCGAGAAAGCATTGCCGAAAGATAAAGTCCGGGACTTGCGCTGCTTTTTGGATTGCCTCTACGTCGGGACACTCGCGCCTCAAGTCGACATATCCGATATGGGAACGATGGATCCTGCACTCCTGCCCGCATTTGAACCGGCTTTTCTCAAACGACTGTATTTGCGGTTCCATTATCGCGATGCCAAAGGCGTTGAGACCACGCGACATGTCGAACCTCAAGCCATGTTGATCCTGCCACCGCTCTGGTATCTGGTCGCCTGGGACTCATCACGCCAAGACTTCCGGCATTTTCGAATGGATCGGATCAGCGAACCCGAATACCTGGAGGGCCCAAGATTTCGCCGACGGCATGTGCCCTTCGATGATAACGTCCGGCCAATTCGACATACGCTTAGCTGACATTCGCAGATTTTAAGCGGCTTAGCGGTTTATAGCCCCGCCCCGCCCGATACGCTCCGACAATCCGCCAGTCCAATAAAGCCGTGCTTTCCTTGCAGTTTGGCCGAAAGTCCAGTGGTTCGCGCCCCAACTCTTCTTGACTCCTTTCGGCGCATATGAAAAAATTTTCATTAGTTGATATTTTTTTCCAAACAGGTCATGGCAAGCAAATCGGCGAACGGCGCACTCAAGGACAGCGAAGCCAGCACGGCCACCCGTGCGGCCTGGCTGCACTTTGCCGGCGGGCTGACCCAGTCCGAAGTCGCGAAGCGCCTGGGGCTGACCAGCCTGAAAGCCCATCGCCTGATCGCACGGGCCAGTCGCGAGGGCCTGATCAAGGTTTATATCGACGGTGAAATCTCCGAATGCGTTCAACTGGAAGAGCAACTGAACAGCCGTTACGGACTGGAGTTCTGTCAGGTCGTGCCTGACCTGGACGAGAGTGAAGGCGACAACAGCAGCATGCCGTTAAAGTCGCTCGGCATGGCAGGGGCACAGTATCTCAAGCTGGCCCTTGAACGCGATCAGGATCAACTGATCGGCGTCGGCCATGGCCGCACCCTCGCCGCCTGTATCGATTATCTGCCGCGAACCTCTGCCGGAAAGACCCGCTTCGTTTCCCTGCTGGGCGGCCTGACCCGCAAGTTCGCGGCAAATCCCCATGATGTGATTCACCGACTGGCAGAGCGCACCGGCGCGGAAGCCTATGTCATGCCGGTTCCTTTCTTCGCGAACTCTATCGAAGACCGGTCGGTGCTGCTGAACCAGCGCGGCATCAGCGACATCTTCGAGCTCGGCAAGCAGGCGAACCTGCTGTTAGTCGGGATCGGCACGGCGGAGCCTGGCGCGTCGCTGGTCGAGACCGGAATGATTGAACATAAGGAAATCAGCGAGATCAAACGCAAGGGCGGCTGCGGAGAACTGCTGGGACATTTCTTCGACCAGACCGGCGCCGCCGTGGAAACTGATCTTTCCAGCCGCACACTCTCACTGTCCCGAGACGAACTTCAAGGACGGCGCATGGTTGCCGTCGCCGGAGGAAAAGAAAAAACCGATGCGATCCGCTCGATTCTGAAAAGCGGATACCTGAAGGGCCTGATCACCAACGAGAGCACGGCTAGCGCGCTCGCAGGCCAGCTGCCAATCCCGCCAAAAAAATCCAAGGGCGTGGCAGAGTACAGTTAACAGAGGCGAAAAAATCGCCCCACTCATACGGAGGAAACGTTATGTACGATAGGGAAAAGGACCTCTTCAAGTCTTATACGGCCGGGAAAATGAGCCGTCGCGAGCTGATTGAAAAATCACTGAAACTCGGCGTCGCAGCGGGTACCGCAAATTTCCTTTTGAATTCCGCCTCGACCGCAGCGATGGCGGCGGACTTCGATTGGATGAAGCACAAGGGTAAGTCGGTCAAGCTGCTGCTCAACAAGCATCCCTATGCAGATGCCATGATCGCCAATATCGACAACTTCAAGTCCCTGACAGGTGTCGACGTGACCTATGACATCTTCCCGGAGGATGTCTATTTCGACAAGGTCACCGCCGCCCTCTCGTCCAAATCGAGCCAGTACGACGCCTTCATGACCGGCGCCTATCAGACCTGGCAATACGGTCCCGCCGGTTGGATCGCGGATATGAACGAGTTCATCAGCGATCCGGCGAAAACCAGCCCGACCTACGACTGGGATGATGTTTTGCCTGGCCTGCGCGCCTCGACAGCCTGGTCCGGCGTGCCCGGTGCGGAATTGGGTGGCGCTGATTCGAAACAGTGGTGCATTCCCTGGGGTTTCGAGCTGAACAATCTGGCCTATAACCGCAAGATCTTCGACAAACTGGGCCTCGCACCGCCGCAGAACATGAACGAGATGATGGAGGTCGCGGCCAAGATCACCAAGGATGCCGGCGGTCCTTATGGCATCGGTGTGCGCGGTTCGCGCTCCTGGGCCACGATCCATCCCGGCTTCCTCTCCGCCTACACCAACTTCGGTGGTAAAGACCTGACGCAGGAGGGCGGCAAACTGCGCGCGGCCATGGACTCTGCTGAATCCAAGGCCTTCACCGCGCAGTGGGTCAAGATGATCCAGGATTCCGGTCCCAAGGATTGGGCAACCTACACTTGGTATCAGGTCGGCACCGATCTGGGCGCCGGAGCCTCGGGCATGATCTACGACGCCGACATTCTGGGTTACTTCATGAACGGCGGCGACAATAAGGAAGCCGGCAATCTGGCCTATGCCTCCTTCAAGGCCAATCCAGATGCGCCGACCCCAACCTCGAACGTCTGGATCTGGTCCCTTGCCATGTCCAACTTCTCCAAGGAACGCGACGCAGCCTGGTACTTCATGCAGTGGGCGTCCAGCGCCGAGCACGGTCTCTTCGGTGCCCGCAAGATGGACTTCGTCAATCCGGTCCGCGGCAAGGTCTGGAAGGATCAGGAGTTCCGGGACCGGATCGCGAAGAGCTATCCCGGCTATATTGAGCAGTACGAGGCCTCGGCCCCGGATGCGAAGATCTACTTCACGCCGCAGCCGCTCTTCTCGACCCTGACCACCGAGTGGGCCGCCGGTCTGCAGAAGATGGTCACACGTGAAGTGCCGGTGGACGAAGGGCTCGACCAATTGGCCGAGAGCGTCAACCGTCAGCTCAAGTCGGCGGGGCTCTAAAGCGTCCCAAGGGTGTCCGGCGCAGGACTGCGCGGAGCCCTGCGGTACGGCCTTCACTCCCAAGGCCGTACCGCCCCTTCGCTGTGCGAAGTTAAAAGTGTAGAATATCAACAGGTATCGATCGGAGGTCGTTCCGGTGTTTCGCCGTGCCCTACCCTATATGTTGAGTTTGCCTGCCCTGCTGGTCTGCATCGGCATTCTCATTCCCTTTGGCACCGCGGTCTACTACTCGACCCAGCGCTATAACCTGTCATTTCCTCAGGCGCGGGCCTTTATCGGCCTGGAGAACTACATTGATTTCTTCTCCGACAGCGCTTTCTGGAACACAATAGAAGTCTCCCTGCTCTACACCTTTCTGACCGTGGTGCTGGAGCTGCTGCTCGGTCTGGGTATTGCCTTGCTATTGCGCAAACCAGGGCGCTTCAACAACATGGTCTCCATCCTGCTGCTGCTGCCGCTCATGACCGCGCCCGCGATCGCAGCTCTGATGTGGAAGCTGATGACCAATCCGAATTTCGGCGTGCTCAGCTATCTGATCGGCCTGTTGGGATTTGGCGATTTCCGCTGGGCTTCATCACCTTCCTCGGCGCTCTTTACTGTGGTGCTGGTGGACATGTGGGTCTACACGCCCTTCATTATGATCCTGCTGCTGGCAGGACTGCGCTCGCTGCCGCGCCAGCCTTTCGAAGCGGCGGAGCTGGACGGCGTGCCACGGTCGTTCGTCTTCTTCCGCATCACCCTGCCCATGCTGCTACCCTACATCATTACCGCGACTTTGTTCCGCCTGCTGGATTCAATCCAGCAGTTCGACATCATCTACGCGATGACCCAGGGCGGCCCGGGCGACAAGCTGATGGTGTTTCAGGTGCAGAGCTATCTGGAGTTCTTCCAGTACACCAATGTGGGACGCTCGGCTGCGCTGCTGATGGTGCTCTGGCTGATCACCTACATACTCTCTAATCTCTTCGTCAAACACTGGCTGAAGCTGCGCGAACGCGCGCATGGCCACGGGTGAGGATCGCTCCAGAATGAACCATACCTCCACAGCCGAGCGCATGCTCAGGGGCATTCTTCTAACCCTGGTCCTGCTGTTCTTCCTCTTTCCAATCTTCTGGATCTTCCTGATGTCCTTCCAGACCAACGAGGACATTCTGCGCATTCCGCCGAGCCCCTTCTTCACGCCGACACTGGAGAACTACATCGCGCTGATCTCCGGCAAGCTTTCGACCGTGGCGGGCGATCTGGATATCGCCTTCATGCGCAACCTCTGGAACTCGGTATTGCTCTCCAGCCTCTCGGTCGGTGTGGCGCTCATCCTGGGCGTCCCCGCCGCCTATGCCTTCGCCCGCTTCAAGTTCCGCCTGGGTGAGAATATTGCCTTTACGTTGCTGTCCTTTCGCTTTGCGCCGCCACTTCTGGTGCTGCTGCCGCTGTCGCTTTACTTCAGCGAACTGGGGCTCAGTGATACCTACCTCGGTCTGGTCTGGGTCTACCAGTTGATAGCCCTGCCGCTGATCCTCTGGATCGTGCGCGGGTATTTCGAGGACATCAGCCCGGACATCGAGAACGCCTATCGCATCGACGGTCACTCCTGGGCCAAGACCTTCCGCAAGATTGCCATCCCCCTGGCCCGGCCCGGTATCGCGGCCGCCAGCCTGCTGGCCTTTATCTTCTGCTGGAACAACTTCGTCTTTGCCCTGGTTCTGGCCTCTGCGGACAAACAGCCGGTGACCGTCGGTGCCCTTGCCTTTGTGACAGCGTCGGGGATCCAATACGGTCAAGTGGCGTCCGCCATCGTGCTGTCGGTCACGCCGACCCTGCTGCTGGCGCTGTACGCCCAGCGCTATCTCGTCGAAGGTCTTTCTCTTGGCGCGGTGAAGGGATAGACCATGACAACTCTGGAACTGAACGCCGTCAAAAAGTCCTTCAAGGACGATGAAGTCCTCTCCGGGCTTTCTCTCTCGGCGGATGAAGGCGAGACGGTGGTTATCTTCGGACCTTCAGGTACCGGAAAAACGGTCCTGCTGCGCCTGATATCGGGCATTTACGATCCCGACGATGGAGATATCCGCATGGATGGGACATCCATGATCGGCATCGCGCCAGAGCAACGCGGGGTCGGTATGGCCTTTCAGAACTTCGCACTCTATCCCCACATGGAAGCCTCGGAAAACATCGCCAGTCCGCTGCACGCGCGGGGCGGAACCCCAGCGCAGATCGCCGAGAAGGTGCGAGACATCGCCTCTCTGCTGAAGATCGATCACGTATTGGGTCATCGGCCCAAGGAGCTCTCGAACGGTCAGAAGCAACGCACAGCCCTGGCCCGTGCCCTGGTGGCGGGTCCGAAGATCTTGCTGCTGGACGATCCGCTGCGCAATGTCGACGCGAAACTGCGTTTCGAAATGCGCCTGGAACTTCCCCGACTGCTGCGTGAGTTTCAATCGACGACGCTCTACGTGACCCAGGACTACAAGGAAGCCATGGCGCTCGGCGACCGCATCGCAGTGCTGCTGAACGGCGGCTTCGCGCAGGTGGCCACACCGGAGGACATCTACCGTGATCCGGTGAACATCGAGGTCGCAAAACTCTTCGGCGATCCGACCATCAATCTGATTCCCAGCAGCATCGTGAGCGAAAGCGGCCACATACACATCGATCTGGCGGGCAGCAGAGTTGCGTTGAGCGCGGACTACGGCCATGCCGCCGGGCGCGAGATCTATGCGGGGATCCGGCCCGAGGCAATCGGCGTCTCTCAAACACCGATAGAAGATGCCTTGCAGGTCGAGCTGATTGCGGTGACACCGCTCAACGAACGTGTTGTCATGCTGTTGCATCTGGCCGACGGTACGGAGTTCTTTGCCTCTTCACCGGAGGACGGTGCCGCAGACAGCCGCGAACACGGCCCCGCCTTCGCCAGCATCAACCCCGCAACTCTATTGATCTTCGACCGCGAGAGCGGACAACGCATTCAACCGCACACACCATGAGCCCTGACGCCGTGAAACCATCATCCCCAGGAACCTATATGGCCAACCAGACACCGGAACACGCAACGGGTTCCCGGCCGGAGGTCGCGCTGCATCTGAATGCGGTCGATAAATTCTACGGCGACCCGTCCAATCCAGTGGTCCACGCGGTAAAAAGCTTTTCCATGGCGGTTGCCCAGGGCGAGATCGTCGCGTTGCTGGGATCCTCCGGCTGCGGCAAAACCTCGACCCTGCGCATGATTGCCGGTTTTGAGACCGTCAGCCGGGGCGAGATCAATCTGGCAGGGCGCCGGATTGACAGTCTGCCACCCGCCAAGCGCAATGTCGCCATGGCTTTCGAAGGTTATTCGCTCTATCCGCCCTTGACGGTCCGTGACAACATCGCCTTTGCCCTCAAGGCAGCGAAGCTCGATCAGAACGAGGTGAAACGAAAGGTAGACCACATCACGGCGCTGCTCGAAATTGAATCCATCCTCGACAAATATCCTTCGTCACTTTCAGGCGGTCAGCAGCAGCGCGCCAGCCTGGCCCGCGCCCTGATCCGCAAGGCCGATCTCTATCTGCTCGACGAGCCCATGTCTCAGCTGGAACCGCAGTTGCGCTCGGTCCTGCGCGGACGGATCAAAAATTACCTGATCGAGCATGGCCTGACCTCGGTCTTCGTGACCCATGATCAAACCGAAGCCAACGCGTTGGCGGACCGGATCGCGGTCATGGAGGACGGCGTCCTGCAACAGATTGCGAGCCCGGCGGAATTGAAGGACCGGCCCGCGAACCTCTTCGTCGCGACCTTTATCGGCGAACCGCCCATGAACGTGTTCCCGGCAAGGCTCTCGGTGAATGGCGGCCATATGCAGGTCTCGGTTGAGGGAACAGAAACCGCTAACGGGTTCAGCGTCGATCTGGGCCAAATCGCCCTGTCTGCAAACAGCGCACTGCAGGACGGCGCTCCGGTTCATCTGGGCGTGCGTCCACACAGTGTCGCCATCGGCAAGGGCGAGAACCTGGGTATCCTGGTATCGAACCAATGGCTCGGCGATCAGACCCATGTTGTGATCGAGACGGCAGGACAGACCATGGTCGCGGTCAGCTATAGCCGCGTCGAGGAAGAGCTGGGCGCGAAGATCGCGTTCTCGATCCCGGCCCGTGCCGTTCACATCTTCGCTGAAGATGACGGCAGAGCACTGCTGCACGGTGCGGAGGCGGTTGGATGAAAGACATCCTGATCGGCATAGACGCCGGCACCTCCGTCATCAAATCCGTCGCCTTTTCGACCAAGGGCAAGCAACTTGCGGTTTTCGCACAGCCCAACAGCTACGAAAACCTGCCCAGCGGCGGTGTGGAACAAGATATCGCGCGCACCTGGCAGGACACCGTCGAGTCCATCTCCGGACTCGCCGCGCAACTGCCGGATCTCGTGCGGCGCACGCTTGCGATCGCTGTCACAGGTCAGGGGGACGGCACCTGGCTGATCGACGCGGAAGGTGAACCGGTCTGCCCGGCCTGGCTCTGGCTGGATTCCCGCGCAGCGGAGATCGTCGACGAGATGCGGAAATCTCCCGAAGACCGCGCCCGCTTCGAGTTGACCGGCACCGGGCTCGCCGCCTGCCAACAGGGTCCGCAACTGCAGTGGATGAAACGGCACCAACCGGAGATTCTGGAGAAGGCGGTGACCGCCTTTCACTGCAAAGACTGGCTTTACTACAAGCTCTGCGGCGACCGGGCGACCGACCCCTCGGAAGGGACTTTCACCTACGGAAATTTCCGAACCCGAACTTACTCGGACGAGGTGATCGCCGATCTGGATCTGAGCGCGCAGCGGCACCTGCTGCCTGATATGATTGAAGGCACCCGACAGCACGGCGCGCTCACCCTCGCGGCAGCGCAGGCGACCGGTCTGCCGGAGGGAACCCCGGTAGTGCTCGGCTACGTCGATGTGATCTGCGCGGCGCTGGGCGCAGGTCTTTACGATCCCTCTGCGGATCTGGGCTGCACCATCGTCGGCTCCACCGGCATGCATATGCGCTTCGTGAAGTCGGCGGACGATGTGGTGATAAACCCCCATGCGACCGGTTACACCATGCCCTTCCCTGTCCCCGGCAGCTATGCGCAGATGCAGTCGAACCTTGCCGGGACTCTGAACATCGACTGGTTGCTGGACGTGGCCCTGGGGGTCCTCTCCAGCGAGGGGATCGAACGCGAGCGCGCAGACCTGCTGGCCAAGGCCGATGCTCTGGTGGCTGCGGCACAGCCGGCAAACCTGCTTTATCAACCCTATATCTCGGCGGCGGGCGAGCGCGGTCCCTTCACAGATGCCAGCGCCAGCGCAGCCTTTTTGGGTCTCTCCACCCGGCACGGTTACGGCGATCTGCTGCGCGCAACCTACGAAGGTCTCTCCTTTGCGGCCCGCGACTGCTACGAAGCCATGGGAGATCTGCCGAAGGAAGTACGCCTGACCGGCGGTGCAGCCCGCAGCAAGCAGATCCGCCATATCCTGAGCGCGGCTCTGGGCGCCAAGGTCCGCACCAGTGAGCGCGTGGAGGCGGGTGCCGCCGGCGTCGCCATGATGGCCGCCGTCTGTCTGGGCGTATACGCCGATATGGCTGACTGCGCGGCAGAGTGGGTGACGCCCTATCTCGGCGAGAGCGAAGCACCAGACCCTGAACTGACAGCGATCTACGGGAAAACCTACGCGCTTTATGAAGAAGCCCGGCGCAGCATGCCGCCTCTCTGGCGATCTCTGGCACAGAGAAATGGAGTCTGATATGGCGCGAGAAATCACAATCATCGGCGACCGCTTTATGATGGCGGATGCCTTCAGCGACGCGATTGAAAAGGCCTGTGGCGCAGAGCACAAAATCCGTAGCCTGGAATTTGCCTGGCCGGATGAACCCATGGAGCACGGCTACGCCACGCCGGGTATGGACGGCCTGAAGGAATACATGGGTGATCCGGACGAGGTCGTAAACTTCATCGGAGACTCCGAGATTTTCGTGACCCATCTCGCGCCCTTGTCAGAGGACATGATGGCGCGGCTGCCGAATCTGAAGTTCGTCGCAGTCTCGCGCGGTGGGCCGGTCAACATCGACATGGAGGCGGCGCGCAAACGCGACATCCGTGTCGTCAACGTACCGGGCCGCAACGCCAGCGCCGTGGCCGAGTTCACCATCGGTGCGATCCTGGCGGAAACCCGCCTGATCCGGGTCGGACACGAAGCCCTGCGCAAGGGTGAATGGCGCGGCGATCTCTACCGTGCCGATCGGACCGGGCGGGAGCTGAACGAAATGACGATCGGTGTCATCGGTTACGGTAACATCGGCACGCGCGTGGTACCGCTTTTACGTGCCTTCGGCACTCGGATCCTGGTCGCAGACCCCTACGTACAGCTTTCTGCTGAAGACCTGAAGGCCGGTGTCGAGCAGGTCAGCCTGCCGGAGCTGTTGGAGCGGTCGGATGTGGTTACGCTGCATGCTCGTGTTACGCCGGAAACCACAAAGTTCATCGATGCCGAAGCCTTTGCCAGAATGAAACCCGGCAGTCTTTTCGTAAACACCGCGCGCGGTCCCATGGTGGATTATGACGCTCTGTACGATGCATTGGTCTCCGGCCATCTGGGCGGCGCCATGCTGGAAACCTTCGCGATCGAACCGCCACCGGTGGATTGGCCACTGCTGCAGTTGCCCAACGTCACCCTGACGCCGCATATCGCCGGTGCCTCTGTCCGCACCGTGACCTATGCAGCGGAACAGGCCGCCGAGGAGGTGCGCCGGTTCCTGAGCGGGAAACCGCCGATCAATCCCTGTTGACCCACCGAGTCCAATTTGACAAGCAGACCCCGATAGCTTCACGAAGAGCCCAAAACCAATCGATAAAGCGCCTGCCATAAGCAAGGTCGCGGCGCAGAAGGATAACGGAGAGATCCATGACGGAACGAGAAATACGTAAGGCGATTGTCGAGAACTGCCTGAAGATGAATGCGACCGGCCTCAACCAGGGGACCTCCGGCAATCTCAGCGCGCGCTACAAGGATGTGATGCTCATCACCCCAAGCGGCATCGCCTATGAAGTCCTGAAGCCGAGCGATCTGGCCACCATGCCGATCACCAAAGACTACGGCTCCTGGGAAGGTCCGCTCAAACCCTCGACCGAATGGCGCTTTCATCTGGACATCATGATTGACCGCCCTGATGTGGGGGGCATTGTCCATACCCACTCAACCTACGCCACGATCCTCTCCATCGCAGGTAAGGAAATTCCAGCCTGTCACTATATGATCGCGGCCTTCGGCGGCCCGACGATCCGCTGCGCCGACTACGCCACCTTCGGCACCGAAGAGCTCTCCGCCAATGCCCTGAAGGCCCTGGAAAACCGCACCGGCTGTATACTCGCAAACCACGGCATGATCACAACCGGTGCCAACGTCGCAAAAGCGATGTGGCTTGCGGTGGAGCTGGAGACCATCGCCAAGCAGTATTACCAAAGTCTGCTAATCGGCGGCCCCAATTTGCTGAGCGACGCCGAGATCGCCAATGTGCTGGAACGCTTCAAAGGCTATGGGCTGCAGGACAAGAAAGCGGCGAACAGCGACGCCAAGCCTAAGGCCAAATCCAGAGCTAAATCTCCAGCGAAGGCGAAAGCCGCAACGACACCCAAAACCCGCGCGAAACCCAAAACCCTGGCAAAGCCCCGTGCCCAGGCGAAACCCAGCGCCCGACCTAAACCAAAAACAAGGAAGCGCGCATAATCTCGAGGCGCGGCAAATCAGGCCCGTAGTGAGAATACTGGAACCATGACACCGTCGACATCCGCAGCGTCCATTCAGAAAACAAGCATTGGCAGTGAGTCCGATATCCTTGATCTCTGCGTGATCGGCGGCGGTGTCAACGGTACGGGAATCGCCAGGGACGCAGCCGGGCGCGGCCTCTCGGTCGCACTCTGCGAAAAAGACGACCTTGCGCAGGGCACGTCATCGCGTTCCGGTAAACTGGTGCACGGCGGTTTGCGTTACCTCGAATATTATGAATTCCGTCTGGTACGTGAAGCCCTGATCGAACGCGAAGTGCTGCTGGAATCCGCCCCGCACATTATCTGGCCGATGCGCTTTGTCCTGCCGCACAGCCCGCAGGACCGACCTGCCTGGCTGATCCGTCTCGGTCTCTTTCTCTACGATCACCTGGGGGGACGTAAACGCCTGCCGGGTACCCGAACACTGGATCTGCGCACTGCACCAGAGGGTACAGTCATCCAGGAACACTACCGCAAGGCCTTCGAGTATTCCGATTGCTGGGTCGACGATGCGCGTCTGGTTGTGCTCAACGCGCTGGATGCGCAGGAACGGGGTGCAAGAATTTATCCCCGGACCACCTGCACCTCCGCCCGCCGGGAGGGTGACCTCTGGCGGATCGAGCTGCAATCCGGAACGACAGGTCAAACACAGGTTCGATACGCACGCGCATTGGTCAATGCGGCCGGCCCCTGGGTGCAGGAGGTTATCGGCAAGGTGACCGGGTTCAATTCCACGCGCAACATCCGGCTGGTCAAGGGCAGCCATCTGGTCGTGCCCAAGTTCTGGGACGGCCCACAGGCTTATCTGGTTCAGAACACCGACAAACGGGTCATTTTCATCAATCCTTATGAAGATAATCTTTGTCTGATTGGAACGACGGACGTGCCTTACGAGGGGACCGCGGACGAAGTTGCCGTCGATCAAGATGAAGTCGACTACCTGCTGAAAGCCGTCAATCGCTACTTCAGGCAGCAACTCAGCGAAACCGATATCGTCCATCGCTTTTCCGGTGTTCGGCCGCTTTACGATGACGCAGCGGAGAACCCCAGCGCCGTCACGCGTGATTACGTCTTTGATCTCGACGAGAGCGGTACAGCCCCCATGCTCTCGGTATTCGGCGGCAAGATCACGACCTTCCGTAAGCTGGCCGAGCACGCCATGCAAAAGCTGCAACCTTACTTTCCCGATCTCGGGCCGGACTGGACGGCAGGCGCAAGTCTCCCCGGCGGTGACATCGCCAATGCAGACTTCGAAGAATTCCGTAAATCCGTTACCCTGACGCACCCCTGGCTGCCGGCCCCTCTGGCCGATCACCTGAGCCGCCTCTATGGCACCAGAATGCATGCGCTGCTCGGTCGGGCATCGACCCTGGCGGATCTGGGCAAGCATTTCGGCGGGCAGTTCTACGAAGCCGAGGCACGCTATCTGATGAACAATGAATGGGCCACAAGGGCCGAGGACATCCTGGAGCGCCGCACAAAGCACGGACTGCATCTGACACAGATACAGCGTCAGAGCTTCGAAGAATGGTGCGCAGGCAAAATCGCAAAGGCAGGTTAGCAAAATGGCTCAAGATATGACGGCGAACCATGACGAGCTTCTCGCTCTTCGAAGACTCTCGGCGCGAATCGGACAGGATCCGGCGCTGGTACAGGCTGCGGGTGGCAATACCTCGATCAAGCAGGACGGAATTCTCTGGATCAAGGCATCGGGCACCTGGCTCAGCCAGGCGTTGGAACGCAACATCATGGTGCCCGTTCGGCTGAAACCTCTGCTGAGCGCCCTTGCCGCCAACGACCCGGCGGCCGAAAAAGCTCAAGGTTTCGTGGTCGAGGACGCCAATCCGGAAAAGCTGCGCCCCTCGATCGAAACCACGCTGCATGCCGCCATGCCGCAAAAAGTCGTGGTTCACGCCCATTGCGTCGAGACCATCGCCTGGTCAGCCCTGAAGGACGGTGAAAGCGCACTTAAGGACAAACTGCGGGACTTCAATTGGGCCTGGATTCCCTACGTCCGCCCCGGCCTGCCGCTCTCGCGCGCTATTGCGGAACGGACCAGCGAGACAACTTCGGTGCTGGTTCTCGCCAATCATGGCCTGGTGGTCGCCGCCGATAGCGTAGCGGACGCAGAAGCCTTGCTCACCACCGTTTGTAAGGCCCTGCGAAGCCCGGCACGTGATCTCCCGGTTGCAGACACAGGAAAGCTGGCAGAGATCGCACAGGATATTCCCTATCGCCTGCCCCGTCACGGCGACAGTCACGCCGTTGCGCTGGACCCTCTTTCCTGCCGCATCGCAAGCGGAGGCTCGCTCTATCCGGATCACGTAATCTTTCTGGGTTCAGGCGCGACCGCACTTGCGCCAAAGGAAACGCCCCAGGACATGCTTGCCAAGAGAGAACAAGCCCCAGCCATGCTTATCATTCCCGGTACAGGGACGCTGTTGCATGAGTCCGTGTCCGAGAGCGGTGAAGAACTGGCACGCTGTCTGGCGCATGTCACAAGCCGCATAGCTGAAGATACACCAGTGCGCTATCTAACGGCAGAACAGGATTACGAGCTTTTGAACTGGGACGCCGAAAAATACCGCAAGCAACTGGAAACCGAACTATCAGAGAGCTGACCTGAGGTGCGGTTGGTGCTACAAGCCGGTCGTGGAAAAAACATGTGGGAGAGAGACGCTTCGTGACCGGCGGTGACAGAGATTCAGGAAACGTAACAGTCGGCATCGACGTGGGCACGTCAGGTGTCAGGGCCGTGGCCATCGATAGTGCGAACAACGAAGTCGCCAAGGCTGATACGCCCATGGCAGAGGCAGGTCCCAACCCCCGGGACCCAAACGTCTGGTGGACTGCGACGAGCAAAAGCCTGCATACGTTGATGCAGGCGTTGGATGGACACCGCGTTGTAGCCATTGCCGTTGACGGTACATCGGGAACGCTCCTGCCCATCGATGCAAAGGGCGCGCCGCTGGCCAACGCTCTGATGTACAACGATGTGGTCACCACGCCGGAGGCCATTGCCGACATTGCCGCCTATGCCCCTGAGACCTCGGCAGCGCATGGTCCGACATCGGGACTCCTTAAAGTCATGCGCCTGCAGGATACCGAAGGGACCGCAAAGGTTATTCATCAGGCCGACTGGATTGCCGGGCGGCTGTGTGGCCGTTTCGATATCAGTGACGAAAACAATGCGCTGAAAACCGGATACGATCCGATCGAACGCTGCTGGCCGGACTGGCTGGATAAGACCGCGGCGAGACGTGCGTTCCTGCCGGACGTGGTCGAGCCCGGCAGCGTGACCGGCGAAATCACGCATGAAACCGCCGAGCTTTTTGGAATCCCGCGACAGGCCGTGATCGCGGCCGGCACTACGGATGGCTGCGCCTCCTTCCTGGCAACCGGGGCCGAAGCGCCCGGCGATGCGGTAACGGCCCTGGGCTCTACGCTGGTTCTCAAGATGCTCTCGGACAAACCGCTCTTTGCGCCGGAGTATGGGCTTTACAGTCACCGGATCGGAGACCGCTGGCTCGCAGGCGGTGCGTCGAATTCCGGCGGTGCGGTTCTGGCCAAGTATTTCAGTCCGGAGCAAATGCGCGATCTCTCAACGCAGATCGACCCGTATGCACCCTTGGGGTACGATTACTACCCGCTTGCCCAGGAGGGCGAACGCTTTCCGATCAATGACCCGGAATTGCAGCCCCGCATGGAGCCGAGACCGCTCAAGGATGCGCAGTTTCTGCAGGCGTTGTTTGAAGGGGTTACAGCCGTCGAGGTGCTTGGCTACCAGCGTCTGAAGGAATTGGGCGCGCCGGAGTTGAAGTCTCTGCGCACAGTGGGTGGCGGTGCGCAAAACCCCACCTGGACAGCCATTCGTCAGCGCGCACTGCCCGTGCCCTTCCTGCCTCCCGCTTCCAACGATGCCGCAGCCGGAACGGCACGCCTCGCTCTGCTGGCGGCACGCACGGCGAGCCTGATATGAGCTCACTCAGAAGCATCGGCGGCCTGAGAGAGATTGCCGATGACTACGATCTCTTTCTCATCGATCAGTTCGGGGTGCTGCACGACGGACAAGCGCCTTATCCGGATGCGATCCGGGTGCTGCAAGCACTCAAATCGAAGGGCAAAACCGTAACTCTTGTCTCCAACTCCGGCAGGCGTTCCGAGGCAAACGTCGAACGTATGGAAGCCTTGGGATTTCCAAGAGACCTCTATGACCATTTCGTCACCTCCGGCGAGGTCGCCTGGCACCAGCTTTCGGCAAGCATCGGCACAGGAGAGGCCCGCCGCTGCCTTCTGCTGGCGCGGGGCGGACTCACCTCCGCTGTCGAGGGCCTAGGGCTTGAACTGGTTGAGAAGGGCGCGGACGCCGATCTGATTCTGCTGGCCGGCAGTGACGGGGATAGTGTACCGCTGGAAGACTATCTGGAGAAGCTTCGGCCCGCGGCAGAGCGGAAAGTCCCCTGCCTCTGCACCAATCCCGACAAGATCATGATCACAGCAGCCGGTCTGCGCTACGGCGCCGGACGTATCGCCGAAGAATACGAAGCCCTCGGCGGTCCTGTCGAATGGATCGGCAAGCCCTGGCCAAGTATCTATCGCTTTGCACTGGACCGCAGTGGTGGCGCCGAAGGCAAGCGGATCATCGGCATCGGCGACAGCATTGAACACGACATCGCGGGTGCGCAGGGCATCGGTGCATCAAGCCTGCTGATCAAGGGCGGCATCCTGATCGAGGCGGATGAACAGGAGCTGTCCGATCTTTTCACAGAATACGGTGCAACGCCCAACTTCCTGTCACAGAGCTTCGTCTGGGACTGACAGAGCGCACCTGCCAATTGTCGACCGGGGGCTTTACCATCCTCAGGCCACGCGGTAAGACAGCAGCGCATGTCGCGTTGAATTGTATTCTCCGTCCTGTCCGAACGCGTTGTGCTCCACAAACGCTGCCTCGGATCTGCCTTCGATTAGACGGGTTCGATTGAGCGCGACACGCGCCATGCACTCTTCATAGGTTTCCATGTCCTCCATCTCCGCAAATCCTGCGATCGGTACACCGAGTCCCTCCACCGGGCGGGCAGTGGCATGGGCGTGCATGGCCGTGTTGTCCTTCTCGACCATGGCGGTCGCGGGCCGGGAGATTGCATCTGACCTCGATACCTTCTCGGTCATGTTTTACCGAAGCCTCTTTGGACTAGCAGTTGTCCTCTGCATTCTGCCCTTTTCCCGGCAGGGTTTTTCAGCCGTCAAAACCCGCAGACTTCCCCTGCATCTCACTCGGAACGTCTTTCATTTCGCCGGGCAGAATCTCTGGTTTTACGCCGTGGCCCTGGTGCCGTTATCGCAGGTTTTCGCTCTCGAGCTCACCACACCGATCTGGGTCGCACTGCTCGCGCCATTCCTGCTGGGCGAGCATTTCACTGCGCGGCGTCTGGGCGCAATCCTGCTTGGTTTTGCGGGCATCCTCGTCATTATCCGACCCGGCTACACGGCTGTCGGCTCCGGTGAGCTCGCAGCGATGGCCTGCGTCGCAGGATTTGTGGGCACAGTCATCGCCACAAAGACTCTGACCCGAACAGAAAGCACCCTGACCATCATATTCTGGATGACACTGTCTCAGACCGTGATGGCCCTGGTCATGCTTTGGGGCCAGCCCATCATCCCTCAGGGTGATGCGATTCTATGGGTTCTGCTGATCGGCCTTTGCGGTCTCACCGCCCACTTCAGCCTCACGCAGGCTTACCGCTATGCAGATGCCAGCATTGTTGCTCCCATGGACTTTCTGCGCCTGCCCCTGATCACCGTTGTGGGCGTAATCGCGTACAGTGAGCAGCCGGATACCGGGCTCTTCATTGGAGCGGTAATGGTCTTTGCAGCGAATTACCTGACGATCCGGACGGCACGCCGCAAGAGCTGAGTCCCGACGGCAAATCTCCACCCTATTTTCTCATCCGGCACAGCTTCCTCTCAGTGCTCCCAAATTTTCGCAGTGGGATCCCTGCGCTTCCGTGCATCTGCAGAATCATGTTCGATCTAATGACATTTGTAATTTTTTGTACTACAAATGTTGACAATTCTCTCATTAGTGTATATTCTTCGAAGCATGATCACTTCTGAATTGCGCAGTTTCCGGAAGAAAAAACATGGTCGAAAAGTCGGTTCCCCTGAGCGTTCGCATGAGCGCCAACGACATGGCGATGCTTTCATCGCTCTCTTTACCGGGTGCGGTCACGCCAAGCGAAAAGCTCCGAAAACTGGTGCGGGACGCCTATCGGCGAGAGACAGCAAAGCATCAGTTCGATGCCGCGCTTGAGCTCAGTGAGGAACAGATAAATCCGACCGCGCATGCCGTCAGGGTCGCAGAGGCGAAGCACCATATTCATTCAGAATTTCTGCTTCAGGTTCTGAACTGGCTGCCTGACATCATCGCGCTCGCCACATCGCGATCGAACGAAAAGGAACTTAAATCCGAGCAGCTCATCGAGATGGAGCAGGAACTCTCGGATCGGGTCTTTGCCCTGATCATCGCTGTTCTGAACATGGCGATCACGGCGGATCAACAGAGTTATGAGCAGAAAATTCTGCTTCAGCGCATGCCTGCCGTCCTCGAGGTGTCACGCCTCCTGGATAAGGTTGTCACAATCAGCAATGGAGGACGAAAATGAATGAAGCATTGGCCGGTCGCGTAAAGCGCCTGATTTCCGGAAGTGCCAACAAGGTCGTCTCGGCTGTAGAGGACCTGGCGCCGGAGATGGTGATGGAAGAAGCGATCCGCGAGGTCGATCAGGCCATCGATGATATTCGCGCTGAACTGGGTCAGGTCATGACCCGTCAGTATCACGCGAGTCAACGCATAGCAGCGGAAAATGAGCGCCATGAAGATCTGAACGAAAAAATCCGCGTGGCGCTGACTGAAGAGCGCGCGGATCTTGCGGAAAGCGGCGTTGAGCGTCTGCTGGATATCGAAGCACAGATCCCGGTTCTGGAGTCTGTCCTGGCGGAAACCCGCGAAGCTCAGGCGGAGCTGGAAGGCTACATCAGTGCCTTGCAGGCCCATCGTCGGGAAATGAAGCAGGACCTGAAGGACTTCCGTTCCGCGCGGCAATCTGCAGCGAATGCACCTGAAGTCGTTGGCGCCGTAGACACCGCAAGCGGTGTGGAACGCCGGGTCGAAAAAGCTTCAGAAAGCTTCAATCGCATCATGGAACGTGCCGGAGGCATCGGGCTCGGCGGCAGCGCTCTCGACCGGAAAGCCGCTGCAGCGACCGCGGAACTGGAAGAACTCGCCCGCAAAAACCGGGTCAAAGAACGCCTGTTAGCCTTCAGAGAGCGGGTCTGACGGAGGGTCGCGAGGTTCCTTGAACCTGAGACAAATTCACCATCGCCTGCTGGGAGAGGTCGGACCCCAGGCGGTAAAGCGCAAATAGAGGAGTTTAAAAGGGGAAGTTGCCCATGATTGACTTGCTGCTCGCCACGGACACGCGCCCCTTTACGGTCGCTCTGGCAATGATGGCCGGTCTGGCAGGACTCGAAGTGGGCTTCCTGCTGAGCGGACTTGGCGGTCTGTCTCAACTTGTTGATGCGGTCCTGCCGGAAGGTCTGGGGGCCTCTATCGATCTGGACGCGGACATCGATGTTGATATCGATACCGACGTGCCAGATGCAGGCGGATCTTCTGCCCTGAGCAGTGTTCTGGGGTTCTTCGGCATAGGAACCGTTCCCTTTCTGGTCGTCCTGGTCGCGTTCCTGACCTCCTTCGGTCTGGTCGGCCTGGGCACTCAGTACCTCATGAGCAGTCTCACCGGTGCGTACTTACCGGCGACCATCGCAGCAATGCCGGCTCTGGTGATCGGATCTTCCCTCAGCGGGCGCATCGCCGTCTTCTTCGGCAAGCTTATCCCCGCGGTGGAAACAGATGCGGTCTCCGCCGAGTCTTTTGTCGGGCGCGTGGCAGAAGTCACGCTTGGCACGGCACGGGAGGGTGAACCGGCCCGGGCCCGCCTGAGGGACGCAAAAGGTCACAGTCACAGGGTTCTGGTCGAACCCGACCTGCCGGGCCAGACCCTGCCGCGAGGCACGCGTGTGCTGCTGGTTTCACGCAACAGCAGCGTATTTCGGGCGATCCCCGCACCCAGCGAGTCGCTCTGATTTCAAACTGAATTCGATAATGGCGTAAGGAATACAAATATGAGTGAATTAATCGGTATCGGAATCACAGCAGGTCTCGCCCTGCTGGCCCTGATCACCATCGGTCTGATCTTTGCCCGGCTCTATGTCCGGGCCTCGAAAGAAGTTTCTTTCGTACGGACCGGTCTCAGCGGACAGAAGGTGGTCCTGAACGGCGGAACGCTCGTCTTTCCGGTCCTCCACGAAGTCATCCCGGTGAACATGAACACCCTGCGGCTTGAAGTTCAACGCTCGAACGAACAGGCGCTGATCACGCGGGACCGGATGCGCGTCGACGTACTTGCCGAGTTTTATCTGCGCGTACAGCCGACTTCGGAATCCATCGCAGCGGCCGCCCAGACCCTGGGTCAGCGCACCATGCAGCCCGATGCCCTGAAAGACCTGATTGAAGGTAAATTCGTTGACGCCCTGCGCGCGGTGGCGGCGGAAATGACCATGGAAGAGTTGCACGAGCAGCGGGTCAGCTTTGTGCAAAAGGTGCAGAAAGCTGTTTCCGAAGATCTGCTGCAGAACGGTCTAGAACTTGAGTCGGTCTCCCTGACAGGTCTTGACCAGACCAAGAAGGAATTCTTCAATTCGGACAACGCCTTCGATGCTGCCGGTCTGACCAAACTGACCGAAGAAATCGAAGCAAAACGTAAACGCCGCAACGATATCGAGCAGGACACACGCGTCCAGATCGAGCAGAAGAACCTGCAGACAGAACAGCAGCGTCTCGAAATCTCACGTGACACCGAATACGCCCGCCTGGAACAGGAGCGAGAGGTCTCGATCCGCAAGGCAACACAAGCCAGTGAGATCGCGCGTGAAGAAGCCGAGCGGGCACGTATTGCCGAAGAAGCCCGGATCGTCGCAGCGCAGGAAGTCGAGCTCGCCAGGATCAGCGCCGAACGCGAAACCGAGGAACGGCGCATCGAGAAAGAACGGACGATCCGCGAAAAAGACATCGACCGTGAAAAGACCGTTGAGGTCGCCAATCAGGACCGGACCATTGCGATCGCCGAGAAATCTCAGCAGCAGGCTGCCGCACAGGCGGAAGCAGACCGGGCCCGCGCTATCGCTGTGCAGGCGGAAGAGCAGGTCGTGACGGTGCGGGAGACTGAACGCTCGGAGCGCGACAAAGCCATTGAGCTGATCGAAGCCCGCAAGGAGGCGGAACGCAACGCCATCTCCGTCCAGGTCAAGGCCGAAGCCGAGAAGATGGCGGCGGAAGACGAGGCGGATTCCATCACGACCCTGGCGCAGGCGAGCGCCAGCAAGAGCCGCATCGAGGCCGAAGGTGATGCTGAAGCCGAGAAGCTCCGGGCGGAAGCAGCACGGCTGCGCTACGAGGTCGATGCCAAGGGCCGTATGTCGCTCAACGAAGCCGACAACCTGCTTTCTGAGGATATCGTTCAGATGAAGGTCCGCCTGGCGCTGATTGAACAGATGCGAGACATCATCCGTGAATCGGTCAAACCGATGGAGAATATCGACTCCATCAAGATCCTGCAGCTCGATGGTATGGCTGCCGGAGGACCGAACGGTGGCGCTGGCGCAGGTAGTGCCGGCGGCTCCGGCGGCGGCGGGGCCGACCAGATCGTTCAAAGCGCTCTGAAATACCGGGCGCAGGCTCCGCTCATCGACGGCCTGCTTAAGGAACTGGGTTTGGAAAACGGCGATTGGAGCAACATGACCGCCGCGCTCAATGAGCAACTGAGCGCCAAGCCGGCGCAGATCCTGCCGGGCAAGGAAACGCCGCCAGAGGCTCCTGCACCGCAGGCCTGATCTGCCAAAGGTGTAAAGCGAACGACCGCCGGTCATCTGGAAACAGGGGATCGGCGGTTAGCGTTTTGAGCTCAGGAACGAGCGGGCGGTCAGCCCGCTTTCTCGCGCAGATCCAGGATACGCCCCGGGTTTACCGGGTCGAAGAACATGGTCAACTGCAGGCTTTCGCCAATACGCTCGGCACGGTCGATGAAGATCGCACTGACCTCGGGGACACAAAGATCACGGGCGGTCTCGCGAAAGAGGGTCAGCCAGCGCAGAAAGTGTTCCGGTTCCACACCCTTGAGGCGGCTGTGGACCGCATTGGGCTTACCCCGGTAGCGCCCCGTCATGCGGGTTACCGACGACCAGAAATCAAACATCTTGCCAAGATGCGGCTCCCAATCCTCCCCGATCTCGGCAGCGAAAACCGGCCCCAGCTCAGGGTCGGCTCGTACTTTTGTGTAGAAGCCGCGCACGAGTTGCTCGATCAGCTCTTCGGTAATGTCGGAATGCAGGGGTAGCCGAAGAGGCCGCGGAAATTCGGAACGTGGATCCGGAATAGCATCCAGCTCGGTTGCAGCCTTTGAGACTGATTTAGTTGAACGCGGCGTATCCGTCATGGGCTTCACTCAAAACAACAGGCGGGACGGTCGTGTGACTTCCTGAATGGTCATATATTGCCTCCACGAAGTAAAAGCAATATTTTTAATACATCTTATACCTCTCAATGTTCTGCTCTGCCCGAAATCGAGGCAGGAACGCTCTCAAAACAGGCAGAAAAGTGCGATTTTCAAACAAACGCTGCGCCCGATCGAGTCATCGACTACTTCAACGTGCAGACTGCCCGACACACTTCAGGCCGATTTGACAACCGCATCGAAAGAGTTAAGCTAATGGACATCGCACCTCACATTTTGTGAAGCGAAGACATCATGCGGGAAAACCGCAATCGGCGACGAAGCCTCACAGTCAGTTCCATAGGGAATTCGGCGCGTGGGGCTTTTTTCGTTTTCGCAGGAGGCTTTTTATGCGCCGGGAGATTTCCCTCGGTCTGCTCTACTCGGTGACCGGAACCTATGGAGCCATGGGACGGGATTCGTTGGACGGCGCGCTGCTGGCGCTGGACGAGATCAACGGAGATGAAACCTGTCCGATCCGCTTCAAGGTGATCTCCAAAGATCCCGGTGGCAACATCGACAGCTACCATCGTATGAGCGAGGAAATACTGCGCGAAGACGGCTGCCGGCATGTGGTGGGCACCATCACCTCGATCGGGCGGAAGGAAGTCATCCCGATCATAGAAAAGCACGACGCTCTCTTGTGGTACGCCCTGCCCTACGAGGGCTTCGAAGCCTGTGAGAACGTCATCTATACCGGGGCGGCCCCCAACCAGCACATCCTGCCGCTCTTCGCACATCTCATCCCCACCTATGGCAATCGCGTCTACCTGACGGGGTCCAATTACATCTGGGGCTGGGAAACCAATCGGATCGCACGGGAACTGGTCCTCGCCACGGAAGGTGAAATTCTGGGCGAACGCTATCTGCCGATGGATGATTGCGACGTCGCGCGCATGATCGCTGAAATCGAGCAGAAGCGTCCGGATTTCATCCTCAATAACCTGATCGGAAGCTCCAGCTATGCCTTTCTGCAGGCCTACCACGCGCTGGGGAAAAGAGATTCCGACTTTCTGCCGGCGAAACGTCCGGTGGTCAGCTGCGACCTGACCGAGTGCGAGCTCTCCGACATCGGCTTTGAGGCCGCTGCCGGTCATCTATGCTCAGCCGTTTACTTCGAAGGCGTCGACAACCCACTCAACACTCAATTCCGCGCCAAGGTCAGCGAAAAATTCGGCTCGGCCCGGCCTCTGTCGGCATTCCTGGTCGGGAGCTACGCAGCCATTCACATGCTGGCTGAAGCCATTGCGGACGCAGGCACCGACGAGATTGAGCCGGTCAAGAAAGCGCTGTTCTCGAAGACTTTTGAGACGGCGCAAGGGCCGATCACCATCGATGCAAAAACCAACCACGCCGCACTGATTCCGCATCTCGGGCGCATCAACGATCACGGCGGCTTCGACATCGTGCTCGCCGCCGAAGCGCCGGTGGCTGCCGACCCCTACCTGGTTGACTTCGATCCGCAGGTTTTTGCCGATCAGGTCGCCCGGGATACCGAGGCAGGCGCGCGCCACTTGAGGCTGGTGAAATGATCCGCTTCCGCACCCCGAACTTCCGAGGGCGCCATGCGGTCATCCTGCACCGCAAAAGCAACGGTACTGAGCAGCTCGCCCGGCAACTGGAGCGCCTTGGCATGACGGTGGAGATATGCTGGCCCGCCCTCCCGACGGAAAACCTGACGGCGGACGTGATTTTCTTTGACGCTGACAACGGCTTTGACGGCCTCTTCCCCTGGTCGCCGGGCGAAGCACCGATGCCGCTGATCGCACTGCTGGGTTCGGAACTCCCGGGCCGTCTCGAATGGGCATTGGCGCAGGGCATCGCATCGCACGTGGTCAAACCGGTGCAGTCAAGCGGTGTGTTCAGCGCGCTCGTGATCGCGGCCTCCAATTTCGACAGCGCAAAAGCGCAACGCGCAGAGCTCCAGGACCTCAAAGCCCGCCTGGGCCGCAGACCCGAAGTCATCAAGGCCGTGGTCAACCTCATGCAGCTTGGTTTGCTCGACGAGGATGCCGCCTTCGGCTGCCTGCGCTCGGCAGCCATGGATGAGCGCATCACGATCGAGGAATTCTGCAGCCGCCTGGATGGCGATCGACTGAACCAGTTGATCCTCCATCAGGCACGCGGCAAGTGGCGCGTCGAGGAATGACCATTCTGGGAAAACTCATACGGCGAAAGCTCTCGCTGTTCGGCCTGCTGGTGATCTGCGGCACCGTTTTGGCGGCCCTGCTGGCCCCCTGGATCACGCCCTACGCACCGGACTATCAGCCCTTTGAGGGATTGACCATAGAAGGCGCACCGCTGCCGCCCAATGCCCAGTTCTGGCTGGGGACAGATCTGCTTGGCCGAGACCTCTTCTCCCGCTTGGTCTACGGAGCGCAAACCTCGCTCGTCATCGGTGTCGTCGCGAACGGCGTCTCCGTGATCATCGGTTCTCTGGTCGGAATCGTCGCGGGTTTCCTGCGCGGTGCGATCGGCGCGATTCTGATGCGTTTCACCGACCTGATGATGGCCTTTCCCGCTTTGTTGCTCGCCATCGTCCTCTCGGCAATCTTCAAGCCCAGTCTCTGGATCGTCGCCCTGGTGATCGCCATGGTGAACTGGGTTCAGGTCGCACGGATCATGTATTCTGAAACCGTCTCACTCTCCGAGCGCGACTTCGTGGAAGCCGAGCGCAGCATCGGTGCATCGCGGACGCGGATCCTGCTGCGCCATATCGCCCCACACCTGCTGTCATCCATCATCGTGTTCGGTACCCTCGGGATCTCTACGACCGTATTGCTTGAAGCAACCCTGAGCTACCTGGGTGTCGGCGTGCAGCCGCCGACCCCGAGCTGGGGCAACATTGTATTCGAGAACCAGACATGGTTTGCCACCGCACCCTGGCTGGTGTTCTTCCCCGGCATGGCCATTCTGACGCTGGCGCTCGCATTTAATCTGGTGGGCGATGCGTTGCGTGAAATCCTCGATCCGACCATGAAGGGGAGGCACTGATGCCCGCCTATCTCTTCCGACGGATTCTGGAAGCCGCTCTCATCCTGCTCGGCGTCTCGCTGGTTACATACATCCTGCTGTTCCTTTTGCCCGCAGATCCGGTACGTCAGATCGCCGGACGCAGCGCCACGGCGGAGACGGTCGAGAGCATCCGCCGTCAACTCGGTTTGGATCTGCCGTTTTACGAGCAGTACTGGCGTTACCTGACATCTCTCTTGCAGGGCGACCTCGGGCGCTCCTACATCCAGCGCAGTGAAGTTGCGGAACTCATCGCCGCACGCCTGCCGGCCAGTCTCCTGCTGATGGTCGCGGCGATCTGCGCTGAACTGGCAATGGGCCTGACCATGGGGATCGTCTCGGCAGTCCGGCGCAACAGCTCGACGGACCAAAGCCTGATGGTGCTCTCCTTCGTCGGCGTTTCAGCGCCTCAGTTTGTGGTTGGCATCCTGCTGCTTTACGTCTTTGCCTATCAGCTCGGTTGGTTCCCGATCAGCGGTTACGGCACCTTCGGACACCTTGTGCTCCCGGCAATGACTCTCGGTTTTATGGGCGCAGGTTGGTACTCGCGCATGATGCGCTCTTCCATGCTGAACGTACTGGGTCAGGATTTCATCCGGACGGCGCGGGCCAAAGGGCTGGGCAAAGCCCGGATACTTCTACGTCACACGGTTCCCAACGCCCTGCTGCCGATCATCGCCATGATCGGGATCGACATCGGCATCTTCATGAGCGGCATTGTGGTGGTGGAATCGGTGTTCGGTTGGCCGGGTATCGGTCAACTGGCCTGGCAGGCCATCCAGCGGGTCGACATCCCAATCATCATGGGTGTCACCCTGGTCGCCGCCTGCGCAATCGTCATAGGCAATTTGCTCGCCGATATCGTCGCGCTCTTTGTCGATCCAAGGATCAAACTGAAATAGCAAAGCATTAAAAACCGGGGAATTTGGGAGGAAACGATTTCCCTTTGGACTTCACTTCAACCAGGGAGACAGAAAATGAAAAAATGGCTTCTCACCGGCGTCGCCAGCGCCGCAATCTTCGCAGCCGCAGGGGCCGGCGCCTCGGACATCAAGCAGGGCGGATCGATGATCGTCACCTACAAGGACGACGTTTCCACCCTAGATCCGGCCATCGGCTACGACTGGCAGAACTGGTCGATGATCAAATCGCTCTTCGACGGGCTCATGGACTACAAGCCGGGCACGACCGAACTGGTGCCGGATCTGGCAGAGAGTTTCGAGATCTCGGACGATGGCCTGGTCTATACCTTCACGCTCCGTCAGGGCGTGAAGTTCCATAACGGCCGGGAGATGACGGCAAAGGACGTCAAATACTCGCTCGATCGGGTCGCCAATCCCAAAACGCAAAGCCCCGGCGCCGGTTTCTTCGGCTCGATCAAGGGTTTCGACGAAGCTTCCAGCGGTTCTGCCGAGGGGCTCTCCGGTGTCGAAGCGGTGGACGACAATACCATCCGCGTCACGCTTGCGCGGCCCGACGCCACCTTCCTGCATGTCATGGCTCTAAACTTCGCCTCGGTGGTCCCCGAGGAATCCGTCGCTGAGCACGGCGCGGATTTCGGCACCAATCCGGTCGGAACCGGCGCTTACAAGATGACCGATTGGACCCGTGGCCAGCATGTGATTTTCGAACGCAATGCCGACTACTATCAGGCAGGTTTGCCGAAACTCGACAAGATCACCTTTGAAGTCGGTCAGGAGCCGATTGTCGCTCTCCTGCGTCTTGAGCGCGGAGAAGTGGATATTGCCGGTGACGGCATTCCGCCGGCGAAGTTCCTGGAGACCATGAAGGATCCGAAATTCAAGGATCAGATCGTCGAGGGCAAACAACTCCACACCGGTTATGTCACCATGAACGTCAAGATGAAGCCTTTCGACGACGTGCGGGTACGCAAGGCCGTGGCCATGGCGATCAACAAGGACCGTATCGTGCGTATCATCAATGGCCGCGCGGTCACGGCCAACCAGCCTCTGCCGCCGTTGATGCCCGGTTATGACAGCGACTACAGCGGCCAGCCCTACGATGTTGCCGGTGCCAAGACGCTGATGGCTGACGCAGGCATGGCCGACGGCTTCACGACGGAGCTCTATGTCGCGAACACCGACCCGCAGCCACGCATCGCCCAGGCGATCCAGCAGGATCTGGCGGGGATCGGTATCAAGGTGGAGCTCAGGTCCCTGGCCCAATCCAATGTGATCGCCGCAGGTGGTGAAGAAGATCAGGCCCCGATGATCTGGTCGGGCGGTATGGCCTGGATTGCCGACTTCCCGGACCCCTCCAACTTCTACGGCCCGATCCTGGGCTGTGGCGGTGCGGTTCAGGGCGGCTGGAACTGGTCCTGGTATTGCAATGCGGAACTGGATGAACGGGCCAAGAAGGCCGACGCCATGACCGATCCTTCCCAGGCTGACGCACGGATCGAGGAATGGAAAGCCATCTTCACGGCGATCCAGGAAGAAGCCCCCTGGGTGCCGATCTTCAACGAGCAACGCTTTACCATCCGCTCGGACAGACTGGACGGTCCCGATGGCATCTTCGTCGATCCGGTGCATATTCCGGTGCATTACGATCACGTCTTTGACAAGGGTGTTCAGTAATCATGTGCGGGCCTAACGATTATACGATCCATGGCGCGCACCATCACTTCGGGTGGGATCATTCGATCCCACCCGTCGAGACCGTCGCCCCGGGATCCACCGTCTTTTTCGAATGCCGCGACTCTTCGGCGGGACAACTCACCCCAGAGTCGACTGTTGCAGATGTAAGCACCCTCGATTTCGGCAAGATCAATCCGGTCACCGGTCCTATCTACATCGACGGCGCCGAACCGGGAGACGCGGTCAAGATCACCATCCGACACTTCGAACCCTCCGGTTTCGGTTGGACCGCGAACATTCCGGGATTCGGCTTGCTGGCAGATCAATTCGAAGACCCCGCCCTGCATATCTGGAAATACGACCCGGACAGCATGGCCCCCTCCCTCTACGGACCGGGCGGGAAAGTACCGCTGAAACCCTTTGCCGGGACCATCGGGCTGGCACCAGCGGAACCGGGGTTGCATTCAATCGTCCCGCCCCGGCGCGTGGGGGGCAATATGGACATCCGTGATCTCTCAGCCGGTTCGGAACTCTACCTGCCGGTCGAGGTCGCGGGAGCACTCTTCTCCATTGGCGACACACACGCGGCGCAGGGGGACGGTGAAGTCTGCGGGACAGCCATCGAAAGCCCGATGAATGTCGCGGTGACACTGGATCTGGTCAAGGACGCCAAGCTGGCGATGCCGCGTTTCACAACACCTGGACCTGTGACCCGTCATCTGGATGAAAAAGGCTACGAAGTGACCACCGGAATCGGCGAAGATCTTTTCGCCGGGGCGCGTGCCGCCTTGAGTCAGATGGTCGATCTGCTGGCCGGGCGCTACAACATGGCGCCGGTCGAGGCCTATATGCTCTGCTCGGTCTGCGGCGATCTGCGGATCAGCGAAATCGTCGATCAGCCGAACTGGGTCGTGTCCTTCTACTTTCCGCGCATTGTGCTGGAGTAGAAGAAGACCGTGGCGGATATGAACCAGCAAGGAGCGAGCCAAGGACCGGTTCTGGATGTGCGTAACCTCACGACCAGGGTTGCCACAGCGGAAGGCGCAAAGACGATTATCGACGATATCTCGTTCCAGCTTCGGTTGGGTGAGACACTTTGCGTCGCAGGTGAATCCGGTTCGGGAAAATCTGTCACATCGCTCTCAATCATGGGCCTCCTGCCCTCATCGGCAAAGGTTACCAGTGGGGAGATTCGACTGGACGGCCGTGACCTCCTGAAACTGAGCGACCGGCAAATGCAGGAGGTACGCGGCGGCGATGTCGCCATGATCTTCCAGGAACCCATGACGTCTCTCAACCCGGTCATGACAGTGGGCGCGCAACTGACGGAAGCCATTACCGCCCATCATGACCTGCGGGGCGCTGCTGCCCGTGCCAAAGCACTCGAGGCCCTCGATGCCGTGCGGATGTCTGAGAGCAAACGCAGACTGCTACAGTATCCCCATGAACTTTCGGGCGGGATGCGCCAGCGCGTGATGATCGCCATGGCCCTCTCAGGTAACCCCAAGGTCCTGATCGCCGACGAACCAACCACGGCGCTTGACGTCACCATTCAGGCACAGATTCTGGCTCTGATGAACGACCTCAAGAAGGATTTCGGGACGGCGGTCATGTTGATCACGCACGATATGGGCGTGGTTGCGGAAATGGCCGACCGGGTGGTGGTGATGAACGGCGGCAGGATTGTTGAATCCCAAGCGGTCCGGGATCTTTTTGCCACGCCGAAAGAAGCCTACACACAAGAGCTTCTTGCCGCCGTCCCCCAGCTCGGCAGTACACGCGGGCAGAAACCGGAAGTCAAAAGCGATGTGCCGGGGCAGCCAGCCATCGTCGAAATCCGCGACCTCACAGTGCGCTTCGATATCCACGGCGGCTTGCTCCAAAGGCCGGTCAAACGGGTTCACGCGGTTGAAAAGGTGTCCCTTGATCTCTTTCCCGGCGAAACTCTTGCACTGGTTGGGGAAAGCGGGTGTGGCAAATCCACGATCGGGAAATCGCTCGCAAATCTCATTCCCTGGAGCGGGAGTATCAGGATCGCCGGGCAGGAGATAGCGGGTCTTTCCTCAGACCGCATGCAGGCGGTCCGCAGGAATATTCAACTGGTCTTTCAGGATCCCTACGCCGCACTGAACCCACGCATGACGGTTGGCGAGCTGGTCGGGGAGCCATTGGTCATCCACCGCCTCGCCCAGGGAAGCGAGCTTACAGACCGGGTGGCGGAACTCTTCCGGCGGGTTGGCCTGGATCCCGTCATGATGGATCGCCATCCGCATGAGTTTTCAGGCGGTCAGCGGCAACGCATCTGCATCGCAAGGGCACTAAGCCTGGGCCCGAAGGTCATCGTCGCCGATGAATCGGTCTCGGCACTGGATGTCTCCGTTCAGGCACAGGTGCTCGACCTCCTGGGCGAGCTCCAGGCAGAACTGGGCCTCAGTTATCTCTTCATCTCTCACGACATGGCCGTGGTGGAACAGATCAGCCACCGGGTGGCGGTGATGTTCCTGGGCCAGATTGTCGAAACAGGCCCCCGGGACCAGGTTTTTGAAAACCCGCTGCACCCCTACACCAGACGCCTTATGGATGCCGTGCCGATCGCGGATCCCAAACGTCTGCGCAGAGACCGCGTGCTGCCGACCGGAGAAATCCCAAGCCCGATCCAGGCCCTCGACTATGTCCCGGTGATTGAGCCACTCATCGATTTTGGCAGCGCGCACTACGCAACAGCGCGCCACGAGGTCAGCGGCTGAGGCGATCCCTAACAGGAAATTCTGTGCTGGCAACTGCGAATACCCCGCGTCCCGACCAGGACGCGGGGTTATTGAATTAGCTGGTTATCCGCCGGATTGTTTTTCAGAGCGGCGGTAACTGCCCTGAATGATCCGATCGATCACCATCGCACAGAAGAGAATGGCCAGACCGGCAAGCATACCCTGCCCCTTGGCAGCATACTGCAGGGCCTCGAGGATGTTAGCTCCCAGGCCACCGGCCCCGATCAGCGACGCAATCACGACCATGGACAGGCACATCAGAATGGTCTGATTGATACCGGTCATGATCGAGGGCATGGCAAGTGGAATCTCCACATCACGCAGGAGCTGCCATTTCGTGCAGCCAAAGGCCACCGCGGCTTCCTTTGTCCCCGCCGGAACGCCGCGCATACCCAGCGCCGTCAGGCGGATCACCGGCGGCATGGCAAAGATGATGGTCGCCAGAACGCCAGGAGGTTTACCGGTCCCGAAGAAAGCGATAATCGGGATCAGATAGACGAAAGCAGGCATGGTCTGCATGAAGTCGAGCACAGGCAGCGAGAAGTTGTAGGCGCGCTGGCTTTTACCGAACCAGATACCCAGCGGGATCCCGAAAATAAGGCAGAGGAAGGCGGCGGCACCAAGCAGCGCAACCGTCACCATGGAGACCTCCCAGAGCCCGAAGAAGGCCAGATAAGCCAACGCCGCTGCCGAGAAGATAGCGACTCGTGGTCCTGCCAGACGCCAGGCCATGACGAAAATAACCAACATCACAACAGGCCAGGGCGTATCCACCAGGATCACTTCAAGCCCGTCCAACACCCATTTAATCGAGGTGGTCACGCCCTTGAAGACACCACCGAACTGATTGGCAAGCCAGTCAAAACCGCCCTCCATCCAGTTGGCCGTCGGCGTGAAGTATTCCTTCTTGATCGGAAACTCCACGACGAAATCGATTGGTTTCGAGACCGTGAAGCGGTAGAGCGTCAGGGGCCAGATACCGACCAGAAGCAAAACACCAAGCGCCGCACTGACAGGGTTTAACCCAGACTGCGTGTTTTCATCCGTCCGCCAGCGAAGATACTGCTTTTCGTAAGCCACATTGGCGTAGAAGCCTGCAATCAGTTTGACCAGAACGATCAATATGATCCCGGCCACCAGAATTGCGAAGGAATCCGCAGCGGCAGCATCGGCGGCGGCCTGTGCCTGGGCTACAGCTTTTTCAAGGTTTTCAGCTACTTTCGTTGAAGACGCCGCCGCAGCCTCGTCTCCCGCCGCCAGGGCCTCGGCCGCCTTTTGTCTGCGCGCCTCAATATTGGCCGTCAGCTTTTCAACTCTTGCCAGACTGTCTGCACCGAGATCAGCCCAGAGACCGCGGCCAAGCTGCACCAGGGCAAAGAGTTCGAGCACGAGGAAGGTCCAGAAGAATCCCCAGAGACCACGATATGCGCCCCATAAAGGACCGAACACCGCCGCCATGGGATTCCATGACCAGGCAAAGCCGGTCGAGCCCTGGATCTTGGCAAAAGCCGCCGTGTAATAGTTTTCGTTTTCCTTGACGAATTCACCGATGGAACTGTCGAGCGCCTTGGGCCCGAGTTCGAGGCCAGTGTCGGTCATGCCTTGCCTCCTTGAATGCCTTTGAGCAACGTCGACTTGTCGACAACACCAATGTCCTTGCCGTCGTCATCCTGAATAACGATTGCGTATTCGGTGGTCGTCGCGATATCGATCAGTTGATCCAGATCCGTCCCATGCGACGCGCGGGGTGATTTCGCCAGATCCTCGCCATGCGCTTCCTGATAGCTCTCGATCGGCTTCATAATGGAATGGGCGAAGACCAGTTTAAGTTTCGAAATGCCCTCGACGAAATCGCGAACATAGTCGTCCGCCGGTTGAGTGACGATCTGTTCCGGCGTTCCAATCTGAACGACACGACCGTCTTTCATGATGGCAATACGGTTGCCGATACGGATGGCTTCGTCGAGATCATGCGTGATGAAGACCGTGGTCTTCTTGAGTTCAGCCGACAGCGCCATAAACTGATCCTGAAGCTGCCTGCGAATCAAAGGGTCGAGCGCGGAAAAAGGCTCGTCCATGAGCAGAACTTCCGGATCTGACGCCAATGCACGGGCCAGGCCGACACGCTGCTGCATCCCGCCCGAGAGCTCTCTGGGAAAACGGTCTTCGAAACCGTCGAGGTTCACGCGTGACAGGCACTGCTGGGACACTTCCCAGCGTTTCGACTTGGGTTCGCCACGCACCTGAAGCGGAAACCCCACATTGTCGCGCACCGTGCGGTGCGGCAGAAGGGCCATATGCTGAAAGACCATGCCGATGTGCATGGCCCGCATTTCCCGCAGCTCCTCGCCCCCGAGTGCGAGCATGTCGCGCCCTAGAAGGGATATGCGTCCCGCCGTCGGCTCGATCAGTCTGTTCAGATGGCGCACCATCGTCGACTTACCGGAACCCGACAGCCCCATTACACAAAAGATTTCGCCCCGTTCGACGGTGAAAGAACAGTCCGCGATCCCGACAACACAACCGAATTCCTGAAGGACCTCGGCTTTCGATAAATCCCGGGACTTAACCGCTTCCATAGCTTCATCGGCACGCTCGCCGAAGATCTTCCAGACACCCTCAAGCTCAATTACATTTTCCTGCACTTAGCTTCCCCCTGCTCGAGCCTGGACGTATCAAGCGACGACGACCCGACTCTCGAACACCCAAAGCAATCATGCCTGATAGCTGCGTTCGACTTTTCGAAAAAATGGGAGGCTGGGCGCTTCCACAAAAGAAAGCACCCAGCTTCATCGCCATCTACAGGGCTTAGTTCAGCCAGCTATCGACCAGTGCGCCGTTTTCGCTAACCCACTTTTTAGCAAAGGCTTCAGGGTCCTGCTTTTCGACCACAAGGGCGTAGGTCATGGCCGATACAGCTGCCGTGTCGAGCTTAACTTTCGACAATACGTCGGCAGCAGCCGGCTGCGATTCCGCAAGCTTCGAAGCGTAGAAAATGTGGAGCCGTGCAGTGTTCCATGCAACGCCTGCTTCTGACTTTTCGAGCCACTCAGGATCATCCGTCGGCTGGATCACGTTCCATTTCGCTTCATCGTAGGCCGGCTCTTTCAGCATAACGAGGTCATGCAGAGCAAACATGTGGTGCGGCGTATAGCAGAAGAAGACGATGTTCTTCTTCTGAGCCACGGCGTTATCGACTTCCGCCAGAGCCAGGGTTTCGTCGATTTCCTTCAGGTTCATGGTCTCGGCGTAACCATAAGACTTCGCCCGGATCTTCTCGACGTTGGTCGAGGCCCAGCCGGCAGCGCCGATCCAGATTTCGCCCTTACCGTCGCCGTCCGTATCAAAGTTTTTAGCCATATCCGGATCGGTCAGATCTGACAGTGCCGAAATCCCGGTCCGCTCTGCCGTGCCCTTGGTCACGCACATGGCCTGATCGCCGGCAACGCCGTTGGGATTCATACTCACAGTCTTCTTCTCAACGGCAAACTTGTTCTGGAGGTTTGCCTGGTTCGGCAGCCAGACTTCCGGATGCACGTGCATTGCGCCGGAATCCATGGCTTCGAAGACCACGGGGTTGGTGCCATTCTGCAGCTCGACCTCAAGACCGAGGTTATCTTCCAGAACAACCTTGAGAACATGGGCGGTCACCCGTACCGACGGCCAGTTCGGCACACCGATGACGACGTCCGCAGCGTAAGCGGGCGCAGCCGCGGAAAGAACCGCGGCAACGGCGACGCTTGAGAAAATTTTGTTAAGTTTCATGACCTTTTACTCCTGTCCTACTTTTTTTTGCTGGTATTTATTGTTCATTTCACAACCGGCGTACGGAAGGTTTTAAGACCGCATCGCCACTCGCACTCACGTCTCTTTTACAAACGCCCAGATTCCCCAATAAGGACGCTTACTCCTTCGTCAAAACTCCTCTTCATCAGGCAATAGACTTATTCCCATTTGCTTCGGTTTCATTGAAACCTGCCACTGCGACGGCCTGCTTCAAAACAGTGGCAATCGTCTCGCAATCCGCATCGCTGAGCCAGAGCGGCAGACGGAAATCACAAAGCCGCCTTAGAATGCGATCTGCAGTCGGCACGGCGCCGGCCCGCGTTCCATCCACATATCGCCAATGATCGTGGCGGCTGGTAAAGCCCACAGGATCGGGCGCTCCAAACCATTTGACGTGCACACCGTGCGCATCAGCTTCCTGAATGAAATCTGCGAGCTGCCGGTCATTCAGAAGGTCAGGGCTGATGGAGAATTGAATCGATGTCGGTGCAAAATCTTCCTTTGCCGGTCTGTCTGGAAGATTGAGCCCGTTAACAGCGGCAAGTTTTGCTGCCAGGCAGTCATAAATATGACGCCAGCGCCGGTTTCGATCGTCAAGAGTCGCAAGCTGCGGGCGCAGGAGCGAGGCCACGAGACCCGACATGCGCATCGAGCAATTGGGCGTCGTAAAACGGTGACGCTCAAAAACTTCCATAGCTGGCCGTGCGCGATGTTGCTCGTAAAGCATATAGCTGCCGGACAGAAGTATGGCGCGCGCCGCCAGATCTTCATCGTCGGTCACGATCAGGCCACCCTCACCGGAGTTTACCTGTTTGAAGGTTTGCGCACTGAAGCACCCGGCTATGCCGAAGGTTCCGGTTAAGCGTCCATCCCAACCGCCGCCCATGGTATGGGCGCAATCCTCGATCATGGTGATACCGTGGCGCGCACAGATTTCGGTGACCGCATCCATGTCGGGGATGTGACCGCGCATGAAGGAGAGCAGGAGAAATTTCGCGCCGCTCGCTGCGGCCTTGCAATCCAGATCCTCAAGATCAACAACGTAGCGCTCGTTTATGTCGACCAGAACAGCTTCGCCGCCAGCGTGGGCAATCGCACCTGGGACCGGCGCGAGCGTGAAGGCATTCACCAGAACCTTGTCGCCGGAACAAAGACCCGCCGCCTTCATGGCAATGAAAAGAGCGCAGCCGCCGGAATTCACCGCCACGCAGTACTTGCGCCCCTGGTAGGTCGCGAACTCCTGCTCCAGCAACGCGGCCTCGGGAATTGAGTCGCGATCTTCGCCGTATCGGAACAGCCGGCCATCGCGCAACAGACGCACAGCGGCGTCAATTCCGGCTTCCGGAACAGGGTCCGGGGCGCTCAGATCGCCGGCAAAGGTCACTTCGCTCATGGTTTCACGCTGCCCATCAAGGACCGACATGAGAGTCGGCCTTGTATGTCAGCTTGAACAGATTCCGCATTGCCCGCAAGCCTTGTCCCTGTAAAGCCAGTTGCACCTGTTAATGGCATCTTTCTGAAAGCGCTTTCATCGCGCTCTTATATAACGAAGCAGATCACATAGCTTGGCATTGAGTCAACACGTCAGCTAGATCCGCTACTTTGTAATTGAGTTATATAAGTAAAATTTCTGTCATCGTCTTAGTTGAAGAAAAAATATATGCTGGCTGACGAATCAAATCGGTAGAATGCGAAGGGTATATGAAGCCCTTCATGGAAAGGCTTTCAGATTGAAACGCCGTGAAACCACGACCCTGGACGATGTCGCCCTGGCGGCGGGTGTCTCCCCTGCAACCGTCTCGCGTTGCATAAACCAACCTGCGAGCGTGCGTGCCGAGAAGCGCGAACGCATCATGAACGCGATTGAACGCCTGGGATATGTCCCCAACGGTTCCGCGCGCGCCCTGGCGTCCCGCAAGACACGGATGATCGGCGCCATCATGCCGTCGCTCGACAACATGCTGTTCGGCGGGCCGCTGGAGGCCTTTCAGAAAGAAATCGGCAGTGCCGGCTACACGGTCGCGGTCGCCTGCTCCGAATACGACCTGGACCAGGAGCGAATCCACGTTCGAAACTTTCTGGAAAGTCAGGTCGACGGGCTGCTGCTCGTCGGCGCAAGACGTGACCCGGACATTTACAGGCAAATCGAACGGCAGGGCATTCCCTACGTCCTGACCTGGATTTCCAGCGACACCCGCAAGGATCACTGCGTCGGCTTTGACAATGCCGCAGCCGCCGAACAGCTGGTCGAGTACCTGGTCGCCCTGGGACATCGGCATTTCGGCATGATCTCCGGCTTCATTGAGCACAACGACCGCGCGGAAGCACGCTACAGGGGCGTGCGCGATGCTCTTGCGCGCCATGGTCTGAGCGTGCCTCCCGATCAGTTGCTGCAACGCCCTTTCGATCCGGATGCGGGCCGCGACGCCTTTCATTTGCTGGTCTCCGCGCCAAATCCGCCAACCGCAATCCTCTGCGGGTCCGAGCCACATGCCTACGGCGCGCTTTTCGAGGCCAAGGATATGAACATCGATATTCCCGGCGACATTTCTGTCACCGGCTTTGACGATATGTGGCTGGCCAGCCAGATCTCGCCGCCGCTGACCACCGTGCGAACGCCGCGCGGCCGCATGGGACGCCAGGCCGCCCGGCATCTGCTTGCTCAGCTCCGAGGCGAACGTCTTGTCGCCCCTCGGCCGATCGAGACGACGCTGGTGGTGCGAAAATCCACGGCACCGCCACGCCCGATTTCGCTTTCTGCAGATTCCGGCTTCCTCCACGCTCAAGCGCGCACAAGCGCAAAGTCGGGGTCGTAAAGACAGGGGTCAGACACAACGGCGCCGCGCGTTTCGCCTATGACCTCGACCTCGAGACCTGTGCCAATCGAGGCAGACTGCGGATCGACAAAGCCCATCGCGATGTTCTTTCCCACCCGATATCCCCACGCGCCGGACGTAACGCTGCCGACAAGCTGTCCATTCTGCAGAATGGAATCACCCGGCTGCGCCGGCGCCGTGTCGTCATCAAGGATCATGCTGACAAAGCGACGGCGCGGTCCCTCGGCCACCATCTTCTCCAGGGCAGGCTTACCGATGAAATCCTTATCCATTCTGACAAAGCGGGAGAGTTCGGACTCGAAGGGATTGAATTCCGTAATAAGATCGGCTTTCCAGTGGCGGAAGCCCTTTTCGAGACGCATGGACTCGGTTGCGTAGAGGCCAAAGGGCTTGAGGTCGAAGTCCTGTCCGGCGTCGCGAAATGTCTCAAAGGCGAGCTGAAGCTGTTCGTTGGGAATATGAAGCTCCCAGGCCAGTTCGCCCGAGAAAGAAACCGACATAGCGACGGCCTCAGCATTGCCGATCATCACCTGGCGCACCGACAGCCAGGGGAAGGACTCCTTTGACCAATCGCACCGCGGCGCGGCCTTAGCCAGCAGAGCCCGGGCTTGCGGACCCGCAATCACAAGAATGGTGGTACGGTTCGTAAGGCTTTCGATCCGGATTGACCCGTCTTGCGGCAAGTGATCCCGCAACCAGTCCATATCGTGGTATTCAGCCGCCGCCGCAGAACCGAACCAAACCCGGTCTTTGGCAAGATTGGCCAGCGTCGCCTCCCCCTTCACATTGCCGAGCTCGTTCAAGAAATAAGTCAGCGCCAACTTGCCGGTCTTACGGGGAACCCGGGAGCAGACGATGGTATCCAGCCAATCCGATACGCCCTCGCCGGTGATCTCGTAACGATTGAAGCCGGAGACCTCCATGATGCCAACGGCGTTCTGAACCGCCTTCACCTCCCCGGCGACAATGTCGAAAGTATTGTTGAAGCGAAAAGAGTGCTCTTCTTTGAAGTCCTGATCCGGTTTGAAATAGAGCGCGCGCTCCCATCCGTTCACGACACCGAATTCAGCGCCCATGTCCCGCAAACTGGACGTCAACGGCGTCGTCTTCATGGGTCGACCGGCAGGCCGGTGCTCATGGGGCATATGGAAGCGGAACTCGTTTTGATAGTCCTCGATCGCTTTCAAAGCCGTATATTCGACATTGGCATAACGCGTGAAACGCCGCGGATCGAGTGCCCAGGTGTCATAACAGGCCTCGCCCTGCACCATCATCTGTGCCAAGAGCCAACCGTGTCCCCCGCCTTCTCCAAGGCCTGCACGCAAGCCGGTCAGGCACCAGGCATTGCGCTTACCCGGAATCTTTCCGACCAGCGGCACACCGTCGGGCGTGTAGGTGATCGGACCGTTGATGATACTGTGGATACCCGCCTCCTGCAGACAGGGCAGCCGGGTAAAGGTTTCCTCCATGGTATCGATGCAGCGGTCCAGATCGTCTGGGCAGAGTGCGTTGGTGAAGTGCGGGTCGATACCGTCGAGGCCCCAGGTCTTGCAGTCCTGTTCGTAAAACCCGACCAGAAGACCGTGCTTTTCCTGACGGGAATAGAAATCATGGGTGGGGCACCGCAGCAACGGTACCCGGAAATCCAGCGCTTCGATTTCGGGGATGGGCTCCGTCAACAGGTATTGATGCTCCATCGAAGCCACCGGCAGCTCCACACCCATCATAGCCGAGATCTCGTTGCAGCGGTAACCGCCCGCGTTGACGATCATCTCGCAGTGAATATCGCCCTTCTCCGTGTGAACGATCCAGTCTCCACCCGGCTTTTGCGTGAGGTCCGTCACCGCGGTATGCCGGTAAATCTCCGCACCTGCCATGCGCGCCCGGCGGGCAAGAGCCTGACAGAGTTGCGCGGGATCGATATCGCCATCGAGCGGATCCCAGAGCGCGCCCAGAAGATTGTCGGTGGTAATCAGAGGATGGCGCCGCTTGCACTCTTCCGGATCGAGCAGCTCGAATTCAACCCCCATGCCCTTAGCCAGGGACATGAAGTGCCGATAACCGTCCAGGTGATCCTGCGTCGAAGCCAAACGCAGCCCACCGGTGGCATGATGGTAATTGATCGGGTATTCGGGATCGTCGGCCAGTTCCTTGTAAAGCCGGATCGAATGGCTTTTCAGACCGACCATGACCTGAACGCCGCCGAAATTGGTCACCTGCGCTGCTGAATGCCAGGTGGTGCCCGAGGTCAATTCATCACGCTCCACCAGGACAACATCGCTCCAACCTTCCTCGGTCAGATGATAAAGGGCGCTGCATCCGCCAATGCCGCCACCGATCACAACAACACGCGCGTGCGATTTCATCTCCGCTCTCTCTTCTCGTACCCGTAAATTTTCTGAACCGCCTCAGCTTGCACAAAGCAAAGGGGAGAATTCACGGCTAAAATCCAGGTTAAGGAAGATCGCGGGTCCGCCTTCGGTTTTCCTGAACCGCTTTCATCACCTTATGCATGCAGCCGCAAGATCGGGCAGACTGTTCTGGAATAACGCGGGAGTTCGAGACCATGACGTCGCAGGAAAACAGGATCGGCCGGCGCGGTGGAGGCCGTGCTGCGCGCAAGGCCGCGCGGTTGGCGCCGGAAGTCGAAATCGATCCCTGCCCGCCAGGTCAGATCGGCGGCGCCTACCGCCCCCTGTCCGAGAGTAAACTTCTGGCCATCTGCAACGAGGCCTTCCGCGTTCTTGAAGACATCGGTATGAGCGAAGTGCCGCGGGTCGTGCAGGAACAAGCACTGGCGCAAGGTGCACGGCTGAACGAACTCGGAAGACTCTGCTATCCGCGTGCGATGGTCGAGGACATCATCGACGGCGCGGCCAAAAGCTTTATCTATCACGGCCGCGACCCAAAACATGACTTTGAGGTCGGCGGCGACAAGGTTTACTTCGGCACCGGCGGAGCCGCAGTGCAGACGCTGGATCGCAAAAGCGGACTCTATCGGCCTTCAACGCTCACGGATCTATATGACTTTACCCGCCTGATCGACACGCTGCCAAATGTGAGCTGGTTCACCCGCTGCTGTGTGGCAACCGACATTCCGGACAACTACGACCTCGATATCAACACCGCCTACGCGTTACTCGCCGGCACAACGAAACCCGTGGGCACCTCCTTTACGATGCCCGAGTACGTCGCACCGGTGATCGAGATGTTTGACATGGCCCTCGGTGGCGAAGGCCGCTTCAAGGAACGCCCCTTCTGTAAAGCACATATCAGTCCCGTCATCTCGCCCCTGCGCTATGGCGAGGACGCGGTGGGCGTAACCCTGGAATGCATCCGGCTCGGCGTGCCGATCAACGCCATCGTTGCCGCAATGTCTGGCGCGACCGCACCTGCGACACCGGCGGGTTTTCTGGTGCAGTCGACGGCTGAGACTCTGGCCGCGCTTGTGATGGTCAATCTCTTTGCGCCGGGTTATCCGATGATCTTTTCAAATTGGCCATTGGTTATCGACCTCAGGACCGGGGCGTTTTGCGGCGGAGGCGGCGAGATCAGCATCATGAATGCCGCTTCGGGACAGATCAGCAATCACCTCGGCCTGCCCAGCGGGGTTGCTTCCTCCATGTCAGACGCCAAGGCCCTCGACGCGCAGATGGGTATGGAGAAAGGGATCTCCGCGCTTGCTGCAGGTCTGGGCGGCGCAAACATGATCTACGAATCTCTGGGCATGACGGCAAGCCTGCTGGGGGTTTCCTTCGAAGCCTTCATCGCAGACGATGAAATGATCAGTCATGTGCATCGCGCGATTCGGGGGATTGAGGTAAGTGAGGAGACGCTCGGCTTTGAGACCATCCGCGAAGCGGTAATCGGAGAAGGCCACTTTCTGGGTGCGTCTCAAACCATGGACGCCATGCAGCGGGACTACTTCTATCCCTCCCTGGCTGACCGGAACGAGCCACGCACCTGGGAAGAAGCCGGCGCAACCGACCTCTGGACCCGCGCCAAAGATCGCGCTGACACGATCCTGTCGAGCCACTATCCTGATTACATCGAACCTGCGATCAACGAGGCCATAAGAGATCGCTTTAATATTCTTCTGCCAAGCGAATACATGAAACCCACGAATGAGCGTTAACTCTCGGGCCCGATCTCCTCATCCGACAAGATTTTGAACAAATCGCCATCGTCACCAGAAAGCCGCTCGACTTGAGGCATGACACTGTCACGCAAAAAGCTTCGGACTGACCCGGCAGTCTGTGCCGGAAGGCTGCCCAGCTCGCCGCGGCGGGCAACAAGATAGACCTTACGGGTCAGACGGGTGAAAGGGGATTTGATCACCTCGGTCCCAGCCTCGAAGCGGGCGCTGTCGAGAATGTTCAGCGGCGTCCCCAAACTCCAACCCTTCACCATGCCAACCATGGCCAGGATCGAGCGGGAGGCCTCAAAGGAGAATCGGCGTTCGGCAGAAAAACGATGACGGCGCAGGTGTTGCTCGACGAGACGGCCAATCGGCATCTTTTCGTCGTGATGCACAAACGGCAGCCGCTCGAGCTGAGGTCGGAGCGGCATATCCGGTTTCAGGACCCCACGCGCCGCTACGACCGCGAAGGTCTCCTGCAGCAGAGGAAAGACATCATAGATCGAAGGATCGTCCGGCGGCAGTCCAGTGATAGCGATGTCCGCTTCACGCCGCGTGAAAAGCTCAGTCATATTATCGGACCGGCCGGATACTGCGCTCAGGACGGTCTTGGGGTAGGTTTCGTGCAGACGCCCGATCAAATGAGGCGTAACAGACGCATCGAAGTCGTCGATGATCGCGAAACGAAGCTGCGGCAAAGACGAGAGATTGAGCTCCATCATCTGCGTCTGGGCCTCGGAGATCGCCATCAGGACCTTCCGGGCATGGCTGAGCAGAAGAGCACCGGCCGGCGTGGGACGGATCGGACGCTCGCCACGATCAAGAAGGGTTGTCCGGGCAAAGGCTTCAAGGTTCGAAATCTGCTGTGATACGGCGGCCGGGCTGGCTCCGAGTCGTTCGGCCGCTTTCGCCATGGAGCCCGCTTCGTCCACAGCGACCAGGACACGCAGGGCACGAACAGAGAGATCGAGAGGGCTTTCCTGGCTCACAACACTATTCCCGTGAAATTCGGCACCTCCACGACCGTTGGGCAAGGAAGGTCACCTTCTGATCTTTAGCTGAACTGACGGTTGTCGTAAATACGCCTTAACCTGCAATGCTTGCGGGATGACCCCGTCTGGTGCCACGCGGCAATCGGGCAATGCCTGTCATTTTTTGACTAAAATTTATGCACCATTGAAGTATCGCATAAATTTTAGGCTTTTTTGATTGCTTTCCTGAGAAAGAGAAAGTTCATCCTTGGGGTTTTCTCAATTCTTTACAAAGGACTAATGACTTTATTTCCGGGCAAGCGAGTCTTGGCACGGCGCTTGTAATGACATGCTGCGACGCAACAAAAAATGCACGGGAGAAGCATCATGTCCAAACTCAATCTTTTACGGAAAGGCCTTGGCGCCGCCGTTCTCGGCGCGACGCTACTGTCCACATCGGCAGTGGTCTCCGCGGAAGAGACCATCAAAGTGGGAGTCCTTCATTCGCTGTCCGGCACCATGGCCATTTCAGAAACCACCCTGAAAGACGTCATGCTGATGCTGGTCGAGCAGCAAAACGCCAAGGGCGGACTGCTCGGCAAAAAGCTCGAAGCCGTCGTGGTCGACCCGGCCTCGGACTGGCCGCTCTTCGCGGAAAAAGCCCGTGAACTGATCGAGAAGGAAAAGGTTGCTGCTGTATTCGGCGCCTGGACTTCAGTCTCGCGCAAATCCGTTCTGCCGGTCTTTGAAGAGCTCAACAGCCTGCTGTTCTATCCTGTTCAGTACGAGGGCGAGGAAAGCTCCAAGAACGTTTTCTACACCGGCGCAGCACCGAACCAGCAGGCCATCCCTGCCGTTGATTATCTGATGAGCGAAGAAGGCGGTGAGGTCAAACGCTGGGTGCTCGCGGGAACCGACTACGTTTATCCGCGTACCACCAACAAGATCCTCGAATCCTATTTGAAGTCCAAAGGTGTCGCGGACGAAGACATCATGATCAATTACACGCCGTTCGGACACTCCGACTGGCAGACAATTGTTTCGGACATCAAAACCTTCGGCTCAGCCGGTAAGAAAACCGCTGTGGTTTCCACCATCAACGGTGACGCCAACGTTCCCTTCTACAAGGAACTGGGCAATCAGGGGATTGCGGCCGAAGACATTCCCGTCGTGGCCTTCTCTGTCGGTGAAGAGGAACTCGCCGGTCTGGACACCAAGCCTCTCGTCGGACACCTGGCGGCCTGGAACTACTTCCAGAGCGTCGACGCGCCGATCAACGAAAGTTTCGTTGGGGAATGGAAGACCTTCATTGGCGACGAGAAGCGTGTCACCAACGATCCTATGGAAGCTCACTTCATCGGCTTCAACATGTGGGCTGCAGCCGTTGAAAAGGCCGGTACGACCGATCCGGATGCTGTCGGCGATGCCATCATCGGCGTGACGGTGCCCAATCTCTCGGGCGGCTATTCGGCCATGATGCCGAACCACCACATCACCAAGCCGGTCCTGATTGGAGAGATCCAGGAAGACGGTCAGTTCGAAATCGTCTGGGAGACTTCCGGCACGGTTGTCGGTGATGCCTGGTCCGATTATCTGGCAGGTTCCGCGGATCTGATCTCCGATTGGCGCAAGCCCATGGCCTGTGGAAACTTCAACACCAAAAGCGGTAAGTGCGGCGGCAGCGGCAGCTAAACTTTCTATCCGCTGCCAAACTTTGACCTCCCCGCGTCCCCCGGCGCAGGGAGGTCAAATTGCCTCCATCCCCTAGCCAGAACTCTTGGACCTATATCCCGATGTATTGCCTGCGATACCTCCTGATCCCGCTCCTCTGCGCGCTGATCGGCATTTCGAACGCTTCCCGGCCCGCGCAGGCGGCTGATCTGGAAACGGCTCTCTCGGGTCTTGCCGAGAAAAGCTTCAAATCCCGCCTGAAGGCCGTGGACGAAATCGCGGCAACCCAGGACGAGCGGGCCAGCGAAATTCTGGAAACCCTGACCAAAGGCAAGCTCTTCGTCGCAAATCCGGGCAAGCATATTGTCATGGAGGACCCAGCGACCAGCGGTGCATATCTCTTCGCCGCGACGGGTGAGAGCGCCGGAAGCTACGCCAAAGCAGCGATCAAGAAGGTCAAGATCAACAACCGCATGCGCTCCGCGATCCGAAAAGCGCTCGGCACTCTAACCCTCGGCAGCAAAGACCGGAACCGCCGTCTCACTGCAGCCCGCAGCATCTTCAACACACGCGATGTGAGCGCGCTTCCTCTCCTCACGAATGCCATCGCCGCCGAAACGGATACCGCCGTCAAACGCGAGATGGAACGGGCGCGCGCCGCCGCTCTTCTGGCCTCCGAAGCCGATGAAAGCGACAAACTCGCCGCCATCGAGATCATCGCCTCCATGGGCAATCAGGATGCCCTCGCGCTTCTGACTCAGGTCGCAGACAGCAACAGCGGCGTTGTCGCGGAACGGGCCGAGCGCGCGATCGCCGAGATGAAAAGCACCCTGGCACTCTGGGGCACGGCGCAGAACGTCGTGTACGGCATCAGCCTGGGTTCCGTCCTGCTGCTTGCGGCAATCGGGCTGGCCATCACCTTCGGCGTCATGGGCGTCATCAATATGGCGCACGGCGAAATGGTCATGATCGGCGCCTACGTGACCTACGTCGTTCAAGACGTCATCCGCGCCTCCATGCCGGGCCTTTTCGACTGGTCCCTGCTCATCGCCCTGCCATTGGCCTTCGGCGTCACGGCCCTGATCGGGATCGCCATGGAGCGCGGGATCATTCGCTTCCTCTATGGCCGTCCACTGGAAACACTGCTGGCCACCTGGGGCGTTTCGCTGATCCTGCAGCAGGCGGTTCGCAGTATCTTCGGCCCCAACAACCGCCTGGTCGGAAATCCCTCCTGGATGTCCGGATCACTGGAACTGGGACAGCTCACGCTGACCTATAACCGGCTCTGCATTATCGCTTTTACCCTGGTGATCTTTGCCGCCCTCTTCGTTGCCATGCGTAAGACAAGTTTCGGCCTGCAGATGCGCGCCGTTGTGCAAAACCGGCGCATGTCGGCGGCGATGGGGATCCGCACCAAGTGGGTCGACGCCCTGACCTTCGGGCTGGGCTCAGGCATCGCGGGGCTCGCCGGTGTCGCCATCAGCCAGATCGACAATGTCGGCCCGAACCTGGGTCAGAGCTATATCATCGACAGTTTCATGGTCGTGGTCTTCGGTGGGGTCGGAAACCTCTGGGGTACGCTTGTCGGCGCCATGACCCTCGGCGTCGCCAATAAATTCCTCGAGCCCTACTCCGGCGCAGTTCTGGCAAAAATCCTGGTTCTGGTCTTCATTATCCTCTTCATACAGAAGCGGCCCAAAGGTCTCTTTGCTCTCAAGGGCCGCGGGGTGGAGGCATGATCACGCGCTTATTGCTGCGCTCTCTCGACCGCGGGAGCTATTGGTTCCTGGGAGCTCTCGCCCTCATCGCTCTGCTGGTCCCGGCCTTACATCTCCTGCTGCCGCCGGAAAGCGCACTCCATGTGCCCGGCTACGCGGTCGCCCTGATGGGGAAGTATCTTTGCTACGGCCTGCTGGCACTCTCGGTTGATCTGGTCTGGGGTTATTGCGGTATCCTTTCGTTAGGACACGGGGCTTTCTTTGCGCTCGGCGGTTACGCCATGGGTATGTATCTCATGCGTCAGATCGGAGACCGTGGCGTCTATGCCAATCCTGAGCTGCCTGATTTCATGGTCTTCCTGAATTGGTCGGAACTGCCCTGGTACTGGTACGGCTTTGACAGCTTCGCCTTCGCCCTTGCCATGGTGATAATTGTGCCGGGCATCCTGGCCTTTGTCTTCGGTTGGCTGGCTTTCCGTTCCCGCGTAACCGGCGTGTACCTCTCCATCATCACCCAGGCCCTGACCTACGCCCTGATGCTGGCCTTCTTCCGCAACGAAATGGGCTTCGGCGGCAATAACGGTCTGACCGATTTCAAGGACATTCTCGGCTTTTCCCTGCAGAGCGACACAACACGCACGACGCTCTTTGCCGCCTCCGCGATTGCGGTCGGCCTGGGTTACATCCTCTGCCGCCTGATCACACGCTCGCGCGCCGGAATGGTCCTGACCGCGATCCGCGATGCCGAAAGCCGTACGCGCTTTCTGGGTTACCGGGTCGAACACTATAAGCTGATGGTCTTTGTCGTCTCCGCCTGCCTCGCCGGGATCGCCGGCGCGCTCTACGTGCCGCAGGTCGGCATCATCAACCCGGGTGAATTCGCCCCCGCCAACTCGATCGAAATCGTCATCGCTGTGGCGGTCGGCGGGCGGGGCACCCTGATCGGAGCGGTACTGGGAGCCGTCCTGATCAGCTATGCCAAGACCTGGTTCACCGGCGAACTGCCGGAGCTCTGGCTCTTTGCGCTCGGCGGACTCTTTGTCGCGGTCACGCTCTTCCTGCCCAAAGGCCTTGCGGGTTTCGTGCTCCAGCGCTGGCAGGCCCTGGCTGACAGGAAAGCGCAGCCCGGGCCTTCGCAAACCGCCACGAACGAAGGAGCGGCCCAATGAGCGATCTGCCTTCTTCGGTACTCTATCTCGACGGCATCAATGTCAGTTTCGACGGCTTCAAGGCGCTCAACAATCTGTCGCTCTACATCGAGCCGGGTGAGATGCGCGCGATCATCGGCCCCAATGGCGCTGGTAAGACCACCATGATGGACGTCATCACAGGCAAGACAAAACCGGACAGCGGCGAAGTCTATTTCGATGGCGCCGTCAATCTGGCCAAGCTCGATGAAGCCGATATCGCCCAGTTGGGAATCGGGCGTAAGTTCCAGAAACCCACGGTCTTCGAGAGTCAGACAGTGGCCGATAATCTGCAACTTGCACTTTCAGGTGTGCGCGGGGTCTTCGAGACCTTCCTCTGGTCCGCGAGCAGCAAGGACAAAGCCCGGATTGAGGAACTGCTGGAAATCATCCGACTGACGCACCTGCGTGATCGCATGGCCGCATCACTCTCGCACGGACAAAAGCAGTGGCTGGAGATCGGCATGCTTTTGGCCCAGGACCCCAAGGTTCTGCTGGTTGACGAGCCGGTGGCCGGAATGACCGACTCCGAAACCGTCGAAACCTCTCGACTCTTGCGGGAAATCGCCGAAAACCACTCCGTCATCGTGGTCGAGCACGACATGAGTTTCGTGCGCGATCTCGACGTGAAAGTCACCGTCCTCGCGGAGGGTTCCGTCCTCGCCGAAGGCTCCCTGGACAGCGTCAGCGCCGATGAGCGCGTGATCGAGAGCTACCTGGGGAGATAAATCATGCTGAGCGTCACAAACCTTGATCTCCATTACGGCGCGGCTCAAGCCCTGCGTTCGGTCAGCCTGGACGTACCCAAAGACAAGGTCACCTGCGTGCTGGGCCGCAACGGCGTCGGCAAGACCAGTCTGCTGCGCGCGATCATGCGGCAGGCCGCGGTATCGAAGGGAACGGTCACCTGGGAAGGGCAGGACGTCACCAGATCCAGCAGCGAAGACCTCGCCCGCATGGGTTTGGCCTATGTGCCACAGGGACGTGAGATCTTTCCCTTGCTGACGGTCCGTGAAAACCTGCAAACCGGTCTTTTCGTTCTGCCACGCAAAGACCGCCGGGTCTCGGATGAGATCTTCGAACTCTTCCCGGTGCTGGGCGACATGCTTTCGCGGCGTGGCGGCGATCTCTCGGGCGGTCAGCAACAGCAACTTGCCATCGCACGCGCGCTGGTGATGAAACCGCGCCTGCTGATCCTCGACGAGCCGACCGAAGGCATCCAGCCCTCGATCATCAAGGACATCGAGCGGGTCATTCGCCTGTTGCGCACACGGGGTGGAATGAGCATCCTTCTGGTCGAACAGTATTTCGACTTTGTCCGGGCGCTCGCCGACAGCTATGCGGTCATGGACCGGGGCGAAATCGTAATGTCGGGCGAAATGAAAAGTGACGATGAAGCTGCCATCATGAAGCACCTGACGATCTGACGGGACAGCCAAAGGCATGATCGTAGAGAGCTTGACGAGACCACCGACCCTGGAAGCCCTTGACCCAAAGCTTGCAACCCCGCCGACACAGGCAAAACTGCAGCGGGCCCAAGGTGCTGTCCGCCTCTCCTTCAAACGCTCCGGCGACCGCAGCAGGATCGACGATCTTTTCCAGCAGGGTTGCCTCAAAGCACGCCTGCCCCGCATCGCAGCGAAGGATCCGGAGGCGGTTCTGGTCAATACGTCCGGCGGCCTGACGGATCGCGACCGTCTCTCCATCGACGCCACCTGGCAGGCAGGCACCAGCGCGGTCATCACCACCCAGGCCTGCGAGCGGATATACAAATCCCGCGCCGAGCCCGCCCGGATCGAAACCCGTCTGCATGTCGGCGCAGATGCTGCGGCCTATTGGCTGCCGCAGGAGACCATTCTTTTCGATCATGGACAGCTGGACCGGCAGACCTCCGTCAGCCTTACCGCGTCCTCAAAGCTCGTCGCCTGCGAGACGGTGATCTTCGGACGCCCAGCGATGGGTGAGGAGGTGCGTTCCGGCTTCCTGCGCGACAGCTGGCGGGTCGAGCGCGACGGGAAACTGCTCTTCGCTGACCGCCTGGGCTTTTCCGGCGATCCCGTGGCGCAGCTGAACCGTGCCGCCACCGGTCAAGGCGCCCGCGCCCTCGCCAGCGTCATCGTCTGCACTCCCGACAGCAGCGACCTCTGCGACCAAATTCGCCCCCTGCTGGGTCGACCCGATATCACGGCGGGCTGCAGCGATCTTGGCGGCGTCGTCCTGACTCGCATTCTGGCGCCCAGCGGCTATAAGCTGCGCGCCACCCTCATCCCTCTTCTCGAAAGACTGCGTGGCGGCGACCTGCCGCGCGTCTGGACCTGTTAACAATACCAAGGACTGACATGAACCTGACTCCCAGAGAAAAGGACAAGCTGCTGATCAGCATGGCCGCCATGGTGGCGCGCCGCCGGCTGGAGCGGGGCGTCAAACTCAACCATCCCGAGGCTATCGCCCTGATCACCGACTTCGTTGTCGAGGGCGCACGGGACGGACGCAGCGTGGCCGACCTCATGGCTGAGGGTGCCAAGGTTATCACCCGTGACCAGGTTATGGAGGGCATCGCCGAGATGATCCATGACGTTCAGGTCGAAGCCACCTTTCCCGACGGCACCAAATTGGTGACCGTCCACGAACCGATCCGCTGAGCCCGGCCACAGGAGACAGCCCCAATGATCCCAGGTGAAATCATCGCAGCCGACGGCGCGATCACGCTGAACGAAGGCAGCGAAGCCACGACACTGGAGGTCGCGAATTCCGGCGACCGTCCGGTGCAGGTCGGCTCCCATTACCATTTCTATGAGGTCAACCCGGCCCTCGAGTTCGACCGGGAGGCCGCCCGCGGTCAGCGTCTGGACATCGCCGCAGGCACCGCCGTGCGGTTCGAGCCCGGCCAAACACGCGAGGTGACGCTGGTGCCCCTGCGTGGCAAGCGCGCCGTCTTCGGTTTCAATGCGAAAGTCATGGGAGATCTCGACTGATGCCCGCAAAGATTTCCCGTTCGACCTATGCGGCCATGTACGGCCCTACCACCGGCGACAAGCTACGCCTGGCCGACACCGAGCTTTTCATTGAGGTGGAAAAAGATCTGACCACCTATGGTGAAGAGGTCAAGTTCGGCGGCGGCAAGGTTATCCGTGACGGCATGGGCCAGAGCCAGGCTTCCCGCGCGCAGGGTGCCGTTGATACCGTCATCACCAACGCCCTGATCGTCGATCATACCGGCATCTACAAGGCCGATGTCGGTTTGAAGGATGGGCGGATCGCGGGTATCGGCAAGGCGGGCAACCCGGATACGCAACCGAACGTCGACATCATCGTCGGCACCTCCACGGAGGCTATCGCGGGCGAAGGCAAGATCCTGACCACCGGTGGTTTCGATGCGCATATTCATTTCATCTGCCCACAGCAGATCGAAGAGGCCCTGACCTCCGGCGTGACCACTATGCTGGGGGGCGGTACCGGCCCGGCCACCGGCACCAACGCCACCACCTGCACGCCCGGCCCCTGGCACATCGGACGCATGCTGCAGGCCGCCGAAGCCTTCCCCATGAACCTGGCCTTCTCGGGCAAGGGCAATGCTTCCCAACCTGCAGGTCTGATCGAACAGATCGAGGCGGGCGCCTGCTCCCTGAAACTCCATGAGGATTGGGGTACGACCCCCGCGGCCATCGACTGCTGCCTCTCGGTGGCGGAGGAAATGGACGTGCAGGTCATGATCCACACCGACACCCTGAACGAATCGGGCTTCGTCGAACACACCATCGACGCCCTCAAAGGCCGAACCATCCATGCCTTCCACACCGAGGGCGCGGGCGGCGGGCATGCGCCCGACATCATCAAGGTCTGCGGCCTGCAGAACGTCATTCCCTCCTCGACCAATCCGACCCGGCCCTACACGGTCAATACGGTGGACGAGCACCTGGATATGCTGATGGTCTGCCACCACCTGGATCCTTCCATCGCCGAGGACGTTGCCTTCGCGGAAAGCCGCATTCGGAAAGAGACCATCGCGGCGGAAGACATCCTGCATGACATTGGTGCCTTCTCGATTATCGCCTCGGACAGTCAGGCCATGGGGCGGGTCGGCGAGGTTCTGATCCGCACCTGGCAGACCGCCGACAAGATGAAACGCCAGCGCGGCAAGCTGCCGGAGGAAACCGGCGACAACGATAACCTGCGGGTCCGGCGCTACATCGCCAAGTACACCATCAACCCCGCCATCGCCCACGGTATGTCGGCGCACATCGGCTCGGTCGAAGTGGGCAAGCTCGCCGATCTGGTGCTCTGGTCTCCCGCGTTTTTCGGCGTGAAACCGGACCTGGTTCTGAAGATGGGCAGCATCGCCATGGCGCCAATGGGTGATCCGAATGCCTCGATCCCGACGCCGCAGCCGGTCCATTACCGGCCTATGTTCGCCGCCTTCGGCAAGTCCCTGAGCAAAAGCCGCGCGACCTTCCTGTCAGAAGCCGCGATGGCTGGCGATATCCGGGAGGAACTGGGTCTGGAGAGCGAACTGCTGGGCATCAGCAACACTCGCACGGTAACGAAGTCCGATATGGTCCTGAACAGCAAGACCCCTGAGATCGAGGTCGACCCGGAGACCTACGAAGTCCGTGCCGACGGCGAGCTTCTGACCTGTGACCCGGCGGAAACCTTGCCCATGGCGCAGCGTTATTTCCTCTTCTAGGGGCTCGGCAGATGATCCGCGCTTCCCAGCATATCGCCGCCGGTCACTGGACCGGCGCGCCTGCTGACAGCATCACCCTCGAGCAAGAGCAGCGGGATCGGCGGCGTATCGCCCTGACCAGCGATGGTGGCCTGCGGTTTCTTTTAGATCTGCCGGAGCGGGTCTTGCTGCGGCATGGCGACGCTCTGCAGTTAGAAGACGGTCGCAGGATTGAGGTCCGGGCCCTGCCGGAACCTCTTCAGGAGGTTCGCGCCAAGGACACGCCTCACCTGTTGCGGCTTGCCTGGCATCTGGGCAACCGGCACCTGGAAGCCCAGATCGAGCCCGACCGCATCCTGATCCGCCGCGACCGGGTGATCACCGATATGCTGGAACGCCTGGGCGCGAAGGTCAGCAAGGTCGTCGAGCCCTTCAACCCGGAAGGCGGCGCCTACGGAGTGGCCGCAAGCGGGCAGGCACATGGTCATGATCACGGGCACGATCACGCAGACGGGCACGGCGATAACCAGGGTCACGACCATGACCACTGATGGCCAAGCCCTCTACCGCCTGCTGACCTGGCTCTCGCCCGCTTATCCGGTCGGGGCCTTCGCCTACAGCCAGGGATTGGAGACCGCCATCGCACGGGGGATCGTGACGGATCTCGCCACCACCCGGGACTGGATCGAAGACGGCCTGACCTCCGGCAATCTCTGGAGCGACGCCGTCATCTTCACCCGCGCCCAGGAAGCGGCGCAGGCACGCGATGAAAAAGCCCTCTCCGAGATCAACGCCTTCGCCCTCGCCTTCCAGCCGGCGAAGGAACTGCGGCAGGAGAGTCTGGCTCTGGGTAGTGCTTTCCTGCGGACGACGCAGCAAGCCTGGCCCTGTGACGCGCTCGCGAGCGTAGGGGAAAACATCGGTGCCGAGGCGGCATACCCGCTCGCCGTGGCCACCGCCGCCGCCGGGCATGGCATATCGCGCGCCCCGGCCCTGGAAGCCTGGCTGCACGCCGCAGTCTCCAATCTCGTTTCCGCCGCGATCCGCCTCGTGCCCCTGGGCCAGAGTGAAGGCCAGACGATCCTCGCCAACCTGGAGCAGGTCATCGCTGAGACCGCGACCCGCGCCGCCATAACCCGGCTGGAAGACCTGACCACCAACAACATCATGGCCGAGATCTGTGCCATGACTCACGAAACTCAGCACACACGCTTGTTTAGATCTTAAGGCTCTTCCGATCATGACTACCCGCCCCGATGCCCAAATCATGAAGTCCCCCTACGGCCCCCTGCGCGTCGGCATCGGCGGCCCGGTCGGCTCCGGCAAGACCACCCTGACCCAGCGCCTCTGCGAAGCCCTGCGCGGCCGCCTCTCCGTCGGCGTGGTCACCAACGACATCTACACCCGCGAAGACGCCATGTATCTGGCCAGGGTCCAGGCCCTCGCCGAGGACCGCATCATAGGCGTGGAAACCGGCGGCTGTCCCCACACCGCGATCCGCGAAGACGCCTCCATCAACCTCGCCGCCGTCGCCGACCTCAACGCCCGCCACCCGGACCTTGACGTGGTCTTCATCGAATCCGGCGGCGACAACCTCGCCGCCACCTTCTCCCCCGAACTCGCCGACCTCTCGCTCTACGTCATCAGCGTCTGCCAGGGCGAAGATATTCCGCGTAAGGGCGGCCCGGCGATTACGAGGAGCGACCTGCTGATCGTGAACAAGACGGATCTTGCCCCGCATGTGGGGGCGGATCTGGAGGTGATGAAGGCGGACGCCGCCAAGGGGCGCGGGGAACGGCCGGTGGTGTTTACGGATTTGAAGCGGCGGGTAGGGGTTGAGGAGGTTGTTAGGTTTTTGGGGGAGTTTGGGGGATTGTATTTGGGAACTGAACCAAGTTTACAAAGCTAAGCCAACGTCAATCGCCCAACATCAAATAGAACTCAGAAACATAGACATCACAAAGTTTCCTCAGATAAGCTTCTTAAAATCTCAATCTCGATACGCTCGCACAGCCTCTAGATCCAGCTTCTTCGCCGGTACAAGTTTGTAGTGACGTTCTTCAACGACTCGAATTTCATCATCTTGAAGCGTCAACTCGAAGAGCGCAACTACACCGTTCTCCATGAACTGGGCGGTGATAGCTCGGCAACGCATACCAGGATATTTTTGAGCTACAAAGAGAATATCCTGCGTCGTTTGCACGCTTCCAATCTGATCTGTACCTCCCTTAGCCTGCACCGGAATAACGTAATGGCACCCATGTTTGTCAATACCGACATACAATTCGTCAATCTCAATTTGACCAACATCCTTTACAGTCGTACGTAAATGGTTCTGAAGGCTATATGTCGTGAGACCTAGAAAAGTGTCGATAAGCCTATTGTAGCGGACAATCGCCAAAAGCGCCTGCTCATCATCTAGCGCATAAACTCTGATTAGCTCAGGTGTTGCGTCAGGAATATCGATCCGCGCGAGATCGTCACGTGGTAAAATCCGGTTTACTTTTACAAGCGAGAATCGATAACGAGACCTCCCCGCCAGTTCGATCACCCATTCCATGCCTTCTGGCTGGGTAGCTAACACATTTTCTGGTAGATCGATTCTAAAGCGGAACGAATAGATTACATCGCCTAGGTTATCTGGTAAAACGATCCCTAAATCTACGGCTGCATCCTTGATCTCCTGCCGCGTAAAATCAAATGCAGCGGAGCCCTCGGTGTAGTGGTCAAAAAAAATCTTTTCGATAAGCGCTTGATACCGATTGCTATTTTTTTTAGCCATTCGCCACCTGCTTGGCTAAACGTTCGCGTTCGATATCAATCTGTTTCCGCTTCTTTATCCCACTCTTCCGATTTCGACGACTATGAGGTGTTTTCACCCCAAAATACGTCGCGGCGCCGGATAAATCGAGAGAAAGAAGAGTTTTATCACCAAGCGTGAGAGCACATTGAGGTCTGTTCGGTTCTACGCCAAGCGACTTCATCACTTGCGCTGCGACCGCCCGTGCAAGTGGAGGCGGTACCGCGTTACCTATCTGTCTAGCGCCATGCCATTTGGTAACATTGAAACGGAACCAATCCGGGAAACCATGCAACCGTGCCATCTCTCGTACAGTCACGCATCTGTCATAGCGGTAGTGGATAGGTCTAGGGCTTGTGAATGCCCCACGCGCGCCGTCAGTACCTGCACGCAAGGTATTGGACACGCCGCCCATCGGCAGCTTGAAAAAGCGACTGATTGGCTCAACGGTGCCCGGGGCTGTTTCAGAGAAGCGCTGTTTGGAAATTTCCGTGTGTTCGGTTCTAGCGCTTGACGTTAAGGATGATGGGTCCCACTCCCTAACATACCCGAAGTGCCACGCATCGTTTGTGATGCAACGCATTTCGGACGCGTAAGTTGAAGGTTCTGCATAACCTGTTGTTTTCACAGTATCGGATTTGCGAAGCATCTGGAAGCAATCAGCGTCCGGTAGATCGCCCAAAGCACTGAAACACGTTGGTCCTTCAGGCAAATCCTCAAATATCGGCTTCCGACCGGCTACGTTTGTCAACGGCATTGGGTAATCCGGCAGCGTTTCGCCTTTTTGGCAACCGAAAAGGATAAGGCGTTGGCGAAACTGCGGTGTGCCGTAATGACCAGCATTCAATACCTTCCATGGTATACGAACCTCGTATCCCGCGGCATCGAAGGCAGCAACCAGCTCCTTCAAGAACGTCTTATGCTTTCCAACGGTAAGTCCTTTGACGTTCTCAAAAACAAAGGTGCGTGCCTTTAGCTCTGAGACAATCCGCACAAACTCTAGGACAAGTTTGTTACGCGGATCGTCTAACACACGATGGCCGATTAGTGAAAAACCTTGGCAAGGTGCGCCGCCGAAAACACAATCGATTTGCCGATCACCAATACCAGCTGTCTCGCGAATAAAGTCTGCGCTGAGCCCTTCGACGGAATGCGGTATGATTGGCGTTCCTGGAAAGTTGTAGCTATGAACAGCACAATGCACAGGGTCGATCTCGACGGCTGCAGCAATATCAAATCCAGCCTGCTCGAAGCCGAGACTTAGCCCCCCAGCACCTGCAAAAAGGTCAATTCCTAACGGTCGCATGTCTTGCTTCGCTTCTGGTCGTTCCAGTTGGTTCATCACGCTACTCTATTGCGTACAACGAAGCATGTCGATCGTTTTCTATAAATTCTTTTAACCGAGCAGCGAGTGCGTCGGCATCTCTGGTTTCGCATTGCCACACCACAAAAGTTTCCCACCCTAACGACTCAAGTTGTTCCTTTTTTGTTCCATCTCTTATAACATTACTTTCTAGCTTTGGAAGCCAATAATCCAGACGTGATTTTGGAGGCTGGCCTTTTTTTGCACCCATGTGCGTGCCAGAAGCAACCGTGTACGAAAATGACTTTGCGATGCCTCGGTAGCACTATGTCAGGCCGTCCAGCCAACTCCTTTGGATGAAGGCGAAACCGGTAGCCCATTCTGTGCAAAATGCGCCTAACCAAGATCTCTGGTTCGGTATTCTCGCTTTTAACGGCTTGCATAATACGCCGTCGCTGCTTTGGGTCACGTGTATCCATCGTCAGAAGCTAAACCGTGAATCCACCAAAATAAAGGAGAGGTGAAGTGCGTTAGCATTGAAACGATTGAGTGCCGTTTGGATTAGCCAAACTCTCTCGTAAGTCTAGCCTATGCATAGTTAGCGCAAGGCCGCACACCGCCTAATTATTTCAAATGAAACTAAATCTAGACACCAAACCAATGAACCAAAAGCTCAGAATTACTACACCTCCACCATCCCTCAACGAAACCGGCTCAAATATCCCAAATCCGCCAGGGGCAGCAGCGTCGCCAGAATCAACGCGCAGGTGATGACGAACCACATGCGCCGCTTCACCTTCCCTGAACTCTGATCCCGGCGGTGGCTGTAAACGGCAAAGGCCGAGGCCAGCAGCGCCAGGATCAGGCTGACCAGGTTGGCGATGGGGACCGTCATGGCGGTGGAAAAGCTGGGGGCGAGTTGGTTGTGGGCGATGGCGGCGGCCATAAGGCCGAGCGCAGCCAGGAGGCAGAGGTGGGTCATGAGGGCGGCGATCATGGTCGGACCTTTTGAAGTAAGGTTAAAGGGGGCAAATCGAAGGCGGCAAAAAGGGGCGCTCCCGATCGTCTCGAGCAGGAACGCCCCTTTGCTTTCTTCAGTTACGTCAGCGACATCCGCTTGAAGCAATTTGCGTTTAAGCGGTCACAAAATTCGCTGTCTCTCAATCAGTGGAGTACTGATTTCGAACGCAAATTTTGAGCAGCTTTAGCGCTGGAAAACCCAATTCGCTTAAAACGTGGCGTCGACGTAGGAGACGGTGCCGCTGGAGCCCGAGCCGTCGCGGCTTTCGATTTCGTTGCGGATGCTGCCGACGAGTTTTGACTTTCCTTCATCCATCTGGATGTGGACCAGGCCGCCGTCCTTGGTGATCTTGCCCGCGTGGACTGCGGCGACACAGATCACGGCGTTCAGGGTGTAGGAATCCGTACCCGTGACGGTCCGGAGCCTGCCGTTGGGGGCTGCCGGGCAGTTGAAGGTGAAGCGCTGACCGCGGAGTTTCTTGTAGGCGAACCCGGACTTCGTGAACTTCATATCCCATTTCACCCGCGGAATGTAAGGCGCCTGGGCGGCATCCGCCGTCGTGGTGTCCACAGCATCGAGGAAGACAAAGGACCGTGGCGTCCCCGGCAGGTTTGCGGAGTCGACTTCGTTGCGGCTGCTGCCCGTATAGGCCTCGGCACCCGGGTTCACCTGAACGGTGATTGGGCCACCATCCGCAGCCGTGATCTTACCGGCGTGCAGCGCAGCGACACAGATCGGGTTGTTGCTGGGATAAACGTCGCTGCCATAGAGGTCGTCGTTCTTGTCGCGGACGTTGCGCGGCGGACAGACGGCAGAGAAACGCTGACCGATAAACTTGTCATTGTCGAAATTGTAGAACTTGAGCGTGGTGTTCCACTCCAGTTCAGGAAGGTTCCGCCCGGCATAACGATCCGCGGCCGGCGCGGCCTGTGCGGTCGTACCGGTCGTCGTGTCCTGAGCAGCGGCCGTCACGGCCATCGCACCGGCCAGACAAGCACCAGCCATAGAAGCAACGGTGAGGTTTTTCAATTTTCTGTTCATCATAACTTTCATCCCTTTTTTGAATTTGATTCGAACGCAAATGCGGCGAAACCTGCCGATATTGAAATTTGGTTTTTGAACATTCAGATCCCTCTTCGAAAAGAGGTCGTGATAAAAATCGTTTGCCTACGAATTTGTTTCACTCGTGTTTTATTAAGTCGCTCGATGCGCGAGCAGAAGCCGCATGGCTGCAAAATCAAAAAGTATTTTTGCAAACAGAGCCGAAACCGAAGCCCCTTAGAGCAGACCCGGTTTAGACGGAATCGCTGAAGGCGATCTGCCGTACCGGTGAATCTGCTCTAACTATTTTATGTGGAGCGGATTCACATGTTTCGGCGAAACCACAAAGTGGTTCCGACCAGGTTGAGAATTCATAGATATGGATTCTCAACCGACACATGATTCGATCCAGGTGGGCACGATAATCTCTGTCTGTTCGGGACGTCCTGCAGGATTGCATGAGTTCCGTGCGCTTATACGGGTTCATCCGGGAAGATCCCGGGGGTAGTTAAGAAGGGTGATCCTGTTTCGAGCGCACCAGGAGAAGTGTGGTTGCATCGAAAACCCCAGAGAAAGCTAGGTATAGGCATGATGGAAAAGCTCTCATATATGAAGTCTGTGAAGGACTTTCCTCTAGAGATGAAGCCTCGTACAAAGGTTGTCGCCCTTCACTGCTCCGGCTGGAACGCAAAGCAATGGGGCTCGCTTCGTACAGTGCTCGGCCCGGACTTTGATCTGGTAACACCGGAACTCTATGGCTGCAAAACCCGGGGGAACTGGCCGGGAGATCGTCCCTTCACGCTCGCGGATGAAACCGCTGAAACGCTGGAAATCATCGACGCCAGCAATACCCCGGTGCATTTAATCGGGCACTCCTATGGTGGCGCACTCGCACTGCACATCGCCATGGCCCGGCCAGAGAAAATTGCGAGCCTCGCCCTCTATGAACCCTGCGCCTATCACCTGCTTCGTCAGATTGGTAAGGACGGTGAAATCGGCTATGCCGAGATCATGGAATTGAACAACTTTGTCAACGCGCGGGTCGCCGTGGGTGACTACAAAGCAGCGATGGCGAGCTTTATCGATTACTGGAATGGCGACAACGCCTGGGACTCGATGCGACCGGAATATCAGGCGCTGATGCTCCGCTGGGCGCCGAAGGCCCCTCTCGAATTTTATGCCCTTATGGAAGAATCCGAGCTGCTGTGGGCGTACGCTGCGCTCAAGATGCCGGTCTTGCTTTTAAGGGGCGAATACACCCCGGCACCGACCGAGGCGATTGCAAAGGCTCTGGCGGGAATTCTGCCCAACGCCCGGCTGATCGATGTCTCCGGGGCAGGCCACATGGGACACGTCACACATGCCAGCGACGTTCATGCCGCGATCATGAGCCACCTGGCTCCTCACTGGCTGATGCCGCTGAGGCAATCGGCCTGAGCCAACGTAACAGACGAAGCGAAATTTAACATGGACTGGAACAATCTGAAGGTCGCTCTGGCGATCAGCCGGACGGGTTCACTGACCCGTGCGGCCCAGGTGCTCGGCGTTGACACCTCGACAGCCGGCCGGCGCCTCTCGACGCTGGAAGCAGATCTGGGTGTGCCGCTTTTCGTACGGACGAAAGCCGGCTTTGCGCTGACCGACGCCGGTGAGTCCGCGATCAACCGGGTCATGGTCGTGCAGAATCAGATTTCGTCGCTCGTCGACGACGTGACAGAATCAAATGATGGCCCAGTTGGCACGGTCCGTCTCTTTGCAACCGGCTGGGTCATCAAACGCCTGACACAAACGACCCTCGCATCCTTTCTGCAGGAGAATCCACAGATCGATCTTCGTACCCTGACACGTCCTCCCGACAACATGGTGCGTGGTGACGCCTCCCTCTCTCTCTGGTTCGAGACCGAACCCAGAGACGGCGCCTTTACGATTGCGCTGGGCAAGATCCCCTATGCCGTCTATCGGGCGCGCAATCTAGAACACGACCCGCAGAATTGGGTGGCTTTCCAGGATGAGCTCTCGACCTGTCCCCTACTCGAACGTGCGAACCGGCGCCTGCGCCAGAAGGAGAAGACCTTACGCTTTACCGCAACAGACGCGGACATCCTTATGGCCGCAATCAAGGAGGGTCTGGGACAGGGCCTGCTGCCCATGTGTATTGCGGAAGCGGACGCGGAACTGGTGCGTGTCAATCCGGGTGAACCTGACCTCGAACGCGTGATCTATGCCCATGCCTATCATGACACGGTGCAGACCCTCCGGATTCAATCCACGATCAGATGGCTGCGGGAGTCTTTCGACAGGGTGTTTCGCGAGTTTTGAATATCGCCGCAAAACCGCCCTCCTCAATCTCCTCTCAAGCGGTAACCTGCGCCTCTGACCGTCTGCAGCTTATTGCAGTGGGTCCCCAGTTTGCGACGCAGGCGGCCCACGTAGACATCCACGACATTGGTGAGCGGGTCTTCGTTGGTGCCCCAGACGGAGTTGAGAATTCGCTCACGGGAAAAGACGCGGCCTGGCTTGGAGAGGAAGAGCTTCAGGATCTCCCGCTCCTTGGCGGTCAGATCAAGTAACTCTCCATCGACGGTCGCCTCCAGACTCTCCAGGTCAAGTGTGACCGCACCCACCTGAAGCAGCGATTGCGCGGGCGGTTCGGTGAACTGAGTGGAGCGACGGGCGAGCGCTTCGACCCGCGCGATCAACTCATCAAACTCGAAGGGTTTGCCCATGTAGTCATCGGCACCGAGACGCAGGCCGGCCACCCGTTCATCCAAAGCGTCCAGCGCCGAAAGCATAAGGATCGGCGTCAGGTCACGTCGCGCACGCAGTTTGCGGCAAAAATCCTGCCCCTGCATACCCGGCAAGACCAGATCCAGCACGATCACGTCAAAACGATCCTGATGGGACAATTCCATTGCAATTTCCGCGTCGGGCGCATGGGTCACCACCCATCCTTCAGCCCGCAGACCCCGGACGATAAAGTCGGCAACACGTGCCTCGTCTTCTACCAATAAAAGGTTCATCGCTTCCGGACCTCCCTGGGCTGGCCGTTCCGCAACGCGTACCCTGTACACATTGCGATGAGAGAGAGAGACATATTGCCGTTCCTTCTGTTCGCGAGTGACACTTTGCAGTCCGGGGCGAAGTATCCCGCGACGCTGCAACCGCATCACACGGACCTCAAATGGTCTGTGTCATTTCGACCCTGTTGAGCACTCCGGCAGGAGCTGAAGCTCAGGGAAACGAGTCGAGTTACATGACAACAACGGGCGCATCGGCGATTTAATCCCTGCCCGACTGTGATAAAAAAGGGGCATGATAAAAAAGGGGTGCTGTAGGCAAACCTGGAATCCGGCGCCTATCGGATATAATGGGATTCTTCGGGCCATCCGAACACATTGAACCCCGCCAGCCTTTTCCCGAACCTGCCTTCAAATACACGGGCTTGGTTCAACGCAATACGCGCTGACCAGGTGACAGAGAAAATACCGCAGGGTTTCTGATGCTGTGAGCTTTAAGACGCAGCTTCCAGCCGGGCACGATTGGGAAGCGTGAAGCGGGCTTGGACGCCGCCACCAGATTCGCTTGTCAGCGCAATCTGGCCTCCGTGGGCTTCGACGATTGCCTTTGCAACAGGCAGCCCCAGACCAGCGCCACCGTCGTATCGGATCGCGGCGTTGGAGCCTCTGAAAAACCGTTCGAAAACGTGCTCGCGCTCGCTCTCCGTGAGGCCGGGACCATCATCCGCAACTGTCACCGCAAAGCCACCAGGCGCAAAGTCCAGGCGGACTTCGACGCTTTCTCCACCATACCGCAGAGCGTTCTCCAGCAGGATTGTAACCACCTGTTGCACCCGGCGCGGGTCAGCCTGCAGCTTGGCTTCACTTACAGATGTCTCGAAGTTGACGGTCTTCTTAGCTTCACCGCCCAACGTCTTAGCTGTCGTGACGGCCCGCTGGACCAAATCCATCAGATCCACTTCGCGCGGACGAATCCTGACCTCTCCACTTTCCTGGCGGGCTACAAACAGCAAATCATCCACGATTCGGGCCGTATGATCAGCTGCATCACGTGTCCGGTTCAGGACTTCCCGATACTCATCGGTACTGCGATCGCCGCCACGCAAGGCAACATCGGCCTCGCCGCGAATAATCGTCAAGGGCGTGCGCAATTCATGACTGACATCGGCCAGAAGACGTTTGCGATTGTCTTCAGACTCCCGCAGTGTTTTGAGCAATTTCTGCAGCTGTTCGGTCCTGCGTGAGACTTCGTGTTCAAGTGCGTCACGCGACGCAGATAACAGATCCTGGCGTTCCGCAACATTGTCGATCATCCGATTGAATGCCTGGGCGACGCTACCAAGCTCAGTGCCGCCCGGAACATCAATGCGATGATCAAGCTCGCCGCGTCCAACTGCTTTCGCACCTGCGAGCAAGCGTTGCAGCGGCACCGTCAAGCCACGGCGAAGAAACATGATGCCGAAGACCGCCGTCAGAGCCGCGATCACCCCTGCCGCAATCGCCGCGATCTCGAAGAGAACAATGGCGGCCTGCATCTCTGCTGCAGCCTCGCGCACTTCCTCTTCTTCCTCGGCAAGCGCCGCTGCGATCAAGGCTTCGAAATCCGCATCTATCTTTTCGTCCAGGAATTTTGAAAGGCGGTCCTGAAAACCCGCCGGATCCGAGTTCTGGGCAGTGGTATGCAGTCGCTGAAATTCCTGCAGCACCGACTCGATCTTGCGTTCGATCTGAGCCAGCAGTTCGAGTTCCTCGATCTCCTCATGCCCGACCAGTTGGACTTCTTCAGCGATCATGACGCGAAGCTGCCGGATATCACCGCGAATAGCCGTCAGCAAAGCAGCTTCGCCCTGCCCGCGGTCCCGATCGCCAATCATCAGTGCGTCGCCAAACTGCTTGAAGAGCTGATAGGTATGATTGGAAAGCGAGAGGTACTGGCCGTGTACGCGATAGGCAAGCTGCGAGCGCTCGAGGTGCTTTTCAGCCGAATGCGCGCTCCAAAATGCGATACCCGCAGAAACCAGTGCAATTGCCAGTAATGCACTGAAGGATAGGGTAAGTTTCGTCAGATAGCGCAATTTCACGCCAGCCCTTTTATGCCACGCGGCGAGGTGTAAAAAATCGATTGGTCGGCCCCTCACCGGTAAGGAGCTCAGCAGGCGAACCGACTTCTACTATCCGTCCATCCTCGACAAACCATATCAGATCCATACGGCGGGCAACAGCCAGATTGTGGGTGATCACCAGTGCGGTTGCCTCACTCTGCCGGACCAGGCTATCGATCAAATCAGGACCGTCGGTATCCAACGCATCGTCAGGTTCGTCCAGAAGCAAGAGCTTTGGTGCCGAGAGCGCAGCCCGGGTCAACAAAAGCCGCCTGACCTCACCAGCGGAGAGATTTCGGCCCGCTTCCGAGACTTTTCCATCAAGCCCTCCCAGCCGGTCAATAGCTTCGCGCACGCCGAAGACTTCAGCCATTTTCAGGATTTTCGCGTCTGCAGGTCGGTCGGTTACCCCCATGGTAAGAGCGCGGCGCAGACTGCCGGCTAGAATCGGCGAGTGCTTGCCCACCAAGGCGAGGAGGCGGCGGCGCTCCTTGGCGCTCATGCCAACCGGATTACGGTCTCCGAACATCACGGTGCCGCTGTCAGGCTGTTCGAGACCTGCTGCAAGACCGAGAATGGTGGATTTCCCGGCTCCGTTTCCACCTACAATGGCGATCTTCTGGCCTGGTTTAGCAGTGGCATTCACGCCATCCAGCACGCCTGCCGATACATCCGCAAACCGCAGTACGCAGGGCGCGCTCGGCAAAGGCTTCGCCGGTCTCTCACTGGGGAGGTTGAGCTTGGGCGCCGACAGCATCGCATCACATTTATCTCGCGCCGCGATCCAGGCCCGATGTCTGTCCCAGACCCCAGCCAAATCGCGGATCGGCTGTATCAGCAACCCCACAGCAGCCATCGCACCGGCGGCATCGGCGCCGGAAGCACCTGAGCGCAGGGCCGTCCAGAAAACCCCGGCCGCCGCAAGACCTGAAATAATATCGGGAATCGCGGTTAGAAGTGCAGCACCGCGGGCGCGTTCCAGAGCCGAGGCAACCAGTTTTTCCGTACGCCGGCGCAGATGTGTTGTTTCAATTTCGCTGCGCCCGAGCAGACGCAGTTCAGGCGCATGCGGCACGCGTTCGCTCATATCCGCAGCCAGACGGGCGCGGCGCGCGCGCAAACGCTTGTGCGCTGGCCCCAGACGGGGGCCAATCAGCATCATTGCAAGCAACCCGAGACCAATTGGAACCGCCGCAGCCATTGCGAGCTTGGGATTCAGGAAGTACAGCACACACCCGGACACTGGAAGCAAAATACAGGCGGAAATCAAGCGCGCGACACCAAGACTGACCCAACCGCGCACTGAGGCGAGGTCCCCGACAAAGCGCATTGCCAGAGCGCCCTTTCGGCGCTCGGAAACACTCCGTGCCGACATCCGGGAAAGATGCTTGAAGAGCTTCAGACGTAAGGAAGCAGCATAGTCTTGCCCGACACGTTCGGCGATCAGGCGCTCACCAACTCTCAGCGCGGCGATTGCGATACCTGCCATAATAATCAAAGTCAGGGCGAGTGTCGGCAGATGTAGTTCGTTCTCGCGAAAGGCCGTGAATACGTCTCGTGTCGCGAAGGCAGCGACGCCTGCCGCGGCACCCTGGCCGAGGGCAAGGACCGCGACCAGCATAATGCTGATCTTACGGCCCTCACCAAATATGCGCGGCAAGCGGCTTCTACGCTGCCCGCACCTGGAAAACCAGGTCATGCCGCCACTCCGACTTCCGAAACCTGCAGGGCGTGCCGACCATGCTTCGCGAGCATCTGCGCCAAAAGAGCATTGGCCTGCGCCGGATCGCAGAGTGTGCCGCGCGTGACAACCTGCACACCCGTGGCGGCTTCCGCTTCTGCGGCACCCAGCGGCGAACAACTGACCATACCGGTCAAAGCCGCAGGCTCTACACCCAGTGCCCGCAGGGCCGAACAACCGCCAGCCGCAGCAAGCGCATCAGGGGCCGCAAAAACGATCCCGGCGAAACCATCGCGGACTTGCGGCTTTTTCAGCAAATCAGCTGTCTCTTTCTGAAACACACCGTCAGCCAACTCGACCACAGCCACATCGCAACCATCGCGTTTCGCATGGGCCAGGAGTGTGTCCAACCCGGTCTCAATCCGCAAAAGCGGTTGCCGGTAGGTCGAGACCATGCCTGCGTCGGTGAAGTCGGCAACATACCGTGCGCCGGTGTCGACAAATGCATTGAAGTCGCCGAACGCTCCAGTCCCGGTGGCTTTTATAGCGGCAACCTGATGACCCGCCCGGCTCAGGCCATGCGCAAGACCCGCCACCGCAGTGGTTTTACCGGAATTCATCGAAGCGCCGACAACACCGATAACTTTTAGACCATCGGGCCGCGCAACCTTCTCCAGAGCATAGTCTGCAAGATTGATCGCCTTGCCGGCAGAATTCGCGAGGAGCCCAAGTGGAATAATACGGGTCGGCGCTGACATCTTTGCATGGCGATGCCGCATACGACCCAGCACACCGCCACCGGCCAGCATGTCTGCACCTTCTGGATCCAGCTCGGCAAGACCTTCGAACTGATCCGGGGCATAGCGGTCGCCGCAGGCAAGAACGACAAGGTCGCCAACGTAGAGTTCGGACGCCCGGCCCGCTGCCAACTGTATTTTCTTGTGGGAACCGATACGTTCGACACGGCCGAGAACGAGATCGCCTGATGTTGCATACGACAGCATATCGAGCATACAGACGGCATCCTGACGTGATACGCGCCGTGTAGAGAAGGCCCATTTGGCCTGATCGAGAGTGTTGAGAGCGATTGGGGTGAGAACGGTCATATGATTTCTCCTGAATTTTTCCAGCACGCTGTAAAGTGCGAAAAGTAAAGTGTAAGGAACATGTGTTTCCCAGTATGGGACGCTCTGCTGAAGAGCTCCTGTCGCTGCGGTGAACCGGCCTTCAAGGGCAGATGAACACCACATGAAAGAGACATCAGCTCTGTTTCGCGGATAGCACCGTTTCTGGTTGCGGATGATAGAGTTGAGAGTGCTCGGACGCGGCCCCGCCGTTGTCCGGCAGGATCAGGCGGTCAAGGCCGCCATACTGAACGCAGTCCTGAAAATCATGACCGCAGTCAGGCAGGATCGAGAGCTTGATCTCTGCTTGCAGGCCCCGGTCGCTCGCAGCCTGCTGCAACGCCATGCTCCACCGCCTGGCTCGCGTTACACGATCAACGCCCTGTTGCTGGTCAATTTCCGCGCTTTGACGTGTGTTGGGGTCAGAGACGCAGTCCTCTTCTCCAACGCAAATCTGGATCGGAATTTCCAGAAACTGCTGCAGACCCGCTGCAATGCGAGGGCCCCAGTGCCCGGCTTTTCCGCTTGTCTCATTCAAGCCGTATGGGAAAGCCGCGTTATCGGGGAAAGTGTACCAGCCCGCCGATGCGACGGTCAGGCGTGTCACCAGTTGCGGGTAAAGCATGGCGAAACGATGTGCGAACTGTGCACCCCCCGAGTATCCACAGAGCTCAAAACTCCGGCTTTGCCAGGTACCTGCGAGACGCAGATCGGTCATCAGGTCGAGGAGTGCCAGATCGGCCCGTTTACCTCGTACGACCTGTTGATACGCGGGCCAGTTCACCTTGTCGAACAGCGGGGCGATGATCGGTCGCCCAAGTGCGGCCGCTCTCGGTGCCAACAGCTCAGCCTGCTGTTTCGCGCCACGCCGAATGCCGTGAACCGCAACGAGCGGCGAAGTTCCAGCCGACATATTCGAAGGGATGGCGAGCCAGCAGGCAAGGGCATCTTTGCCTTTTGCAGGCCGGTACAAAAGGGTGACCGTCTCGGAGGGCACGGATGCCGTAAGGTCGGATACAGGGTTTAACATTGCCTTGTCCTTTTCAGGCTGCGGTGCCGATGCCGCGTTCGGCGGCGGCCCTTGGTAACAGGTCAAAGATCATGTGAATCCGGTCCTGGTCGCCATCGTTGTAGGCTTCGTGGACCTCTTTATTGTCGAACCACCAAAGCTCGCCCTCCTGCATGCGGATCTCTTCGTCTCCCGACTTAAGCCAGGATCCGCTGGCAGATTTGAGAACCAGGTGATAGCGATTGCGAACCGCGTAGTATTCACCACGGTCAATGTGCGGGTAGACGCGCCGGCCCGCAGGCAGGCAGACAATCTTTCCGCGGCTCAAGAGGCTGTTTTCTGCTTTGGCCGTATCGCGCAGGAACTGGCAGGCAAGCGGATAGTTGGCCGAGCCGCTTGTCCAGCGGCTTTCATGAACATCGCTGCGTTTGCGCCCAGCGATTGCCGACTTGCGCAGGCCACGCAACGGGATCGCCTGCGCCTCGCGCTGCACCCTGATCTTGGTCTGGCGACCGGTTGACTGGTCCCACGCTCCCTCGACGGCAGCGATTTCATCGAGAAACGATTGGGTGTCGATGGCTGTTCTGATACGTCGGAAATACCGCATGTTGTCTCCTCGAAGCCTGATCGCTTTTCAGTGAAAAACGGGCATGAGCTTCTTCATTTTTTTAGAGAGCGATTCACGATCTTGACGCTTGTCGTCAAAGGTCGATCGTTCTCCACGAGGTCGCAGGATCACGCCGCTCCTGCTCAGTTTCGGTAGTTGTATCCCGGTGGTTCTCCCAAAGAAGATCACCAGCTTGTATGTCGGCAGATAACACGACTGACAGATCGGCAGTGTTACTAAATTGTTTTTTAACGGTAATTTTGGTTTTCGTTCATGCCTTCTTGCTCTGGCATTCACGATGGCTTCATCTGAATTTCATCTTTGGCTGGCTTCGCAGTTCAGTTGCTGCGGACCCATGCTTCTTCCAGACCCTTGCGCCTATGTACTTCGCGGTAGGCAATGGGACCCTCGCCGGGGGCATACCAGGTCGTCCGGACCCGGCGACTGTCGTCACATTTAACGATATACGCCGGTGTCGCAGCCCGTCCCTGACGTAAAACCTCTACCGCATCGGTAACCTTGCATTGGGTCGTGCGGCTGTAGCTGCGTCCTGTATGGGACACCGCGTTGCGTCGATAGCTGCCGACACTCCCGACCCGCAGCGGGTAAAGGGAGTCAAGAGCGTGAACTTTTGCCTGACCTGTATGCCAGTTTCCCGAGGTCCCGCAGTTCGACCAGCTATCAGATGGTGCGAACCAATCCCCGGCCCGCGTCCAGATGCATCCGTTTCCTTCACTCACGCGCACACCGTTTCCGTAAGCCTTAACGTTGTAGGTTTTGCGGTCGCCGGTTTCGAGATCCGTCACAGTCATGGACGGAATCGCACCGACCGAGGGCCGTTTCACTGGTGCAATCGCTGCCGTTAAAGGCCGGGTCTCGGGACCGGGTGGAGCGAAGAGCGACGTGACGGAAGACATCGTCGGAATTTCAAAATCATCGGCGATTGAGCAAGCCGCGAGCGGTAAGACCATCAAGGGAACTAAAAGACATTTCATCGTTGTATCTCCTGTTTCGGGCCCCTCTCATCCGGGCCATTCAACAGAACAACGACTGCGACTGGAAATCCTTCCCGAAAAAAATGCCTTCAGTGTCGTTTTTTATTTTTAATGATGAAAATCAGCAGCTTACAAAAAATTTCTTTTAATTTCGAAACTCAGAATCGTGCATTTTCTGGAAAAATCAGCAAAACGGAGTGCCGAGACTGACCCAGATTCACGCAGTGCGGCTGGCGCCTGATGCATGTGACTTGCCAGATACAATGCACTAAGCTCGCCACATCGCTAACTTGCCCACGAAACTTTGAGAAACAGAGACTGTCGGCGCTGCGGGGGAAAACAATCAATGACGAAGGCATGGCTCTGCCGGATCTTTACGCTGGGACTGACTGTTGCTGGAACAGCGGCCTGGGGCGAGGAGCTATGGGAAGAACGGGCACTGAAATCCCACGTCGATCAAACGCTCTATTCAGGCAAACTCGATACACAGACGCTCGAGGAACTGATTGGCCGGGGTGAAACACTTTTCAAAGCGAAGTTCACAGCGCTGGACGGCGTCGGGCGTCCGATGGCCACACAGGCGATCATCCCGACGAAACGAAAGCGTCTGCAGGAGAAGCAGTTTCACCGTACGGCCGGTCTCGACGCAAACAGTTGCGCCAGTTGTCACAATGACCCGATTGTGGGTGGGGCCGGCGATTTCTCCGTGAACGTCTTTGTATCTGAAGGTTTCGACAATGCGGACTTTGATACAACCGATCCGCAGTTTTCCAACGAGCGCAACACCAACCATTTGATGGGCGCAGGTCTGGTTGAGTTGCTGGCGCGCGAAATGACCGCGGACCTCCACGCAATCAGACGGGACACTCTGCGCGATGCCCGCCGCAGTGCCGAGCCTCAAACCCGCGAACTGGTCACAAAAGGCGTGGACTTCGGCAAGATCACAGCGAGCCCCGATGGCATTCTCGATCTTCGTGAAACCGAAGGTATCGACGATGACCTGGTCATTCGCCCCTTTGGCCAAAAGGGTGTTATGACTTCGCTCCGACAATTCACGATCAACGCGCTCAATCACCACCATGGCATGCAGGCCGAGGAACGCTTCGGCGCACGCTGGACCGGCGAGAACGATTTTGATGAGGATGGTGTCTCCGGTGAGATTACCGCCGGCGACATCTCTGCGCTGGTCGCCTGGCAGGCAACCCGCCCGCCGCCCGCTCAAAATAATCCGGATAACCCGGAATGGCGCGAAGCAGCGGCACAGGGGAATGAGCTGTTTGAGGCAATTGGCTGCAGCGGCTGTCATATCAAAGCCTTGCCGCTTGAGACACTGCTGTTTCAGGATCCGGGTCCGCTCGATGCCGCAGGGACACTCCGGCAAGGCGAGGCACAATCACCTTTGACCTATGACCTGGCGCTGCTCGCCTGGGCCAGGACTCTCCCTCGAAATGCGCAGAAACAGATCATGGTTCCCCTCTTCAGCGATCTGAAACGTCATTCCATGACCGACCGTCAGGTGGCGACGCTCGGGAATGAACTGCTGTCTCAACGGTTTGTGGAACGGAACGTTTTCCAGACCTCGGAACTTTGGGGCATAGGTTCAACCGCTCCCTACGGCCACCGCGGCGATCTCTCGACACTCGACGAAGTGATCCGTGCTCACGGCGGCGAAGGCCGCGAAAGTCGAGACACTTACATCGCGCTTTCTGGCAACGAGAAATCCGCGCTCATAGCATTTCTGAAAACACTGGTGATCCCTGAATGAAGCATCCCCGTTTCCTTGCTGCACTTGCCTGTTGCCTCGGAGCAACAAACGCGATGGCTGACACGGCAGGCAAATCCGTGACGCCGGCGCTGGACATTCCCGTGATGCAGGAACAAGCGGTAAAGGCCGGTATAGAGCACAGCTACAACGGACCCTGGGAGCATTTCGTCGGCGGCGGTATCGCGGCATTCGACTGCAACGGCGATCGTCTGCCTGACCTTGCGATCGCCGGTGGCAGCAGCACAGCGCAGCTGTACGTTAACCGCAGCGCGCGCGGCGGCGCCCTCAAGTTCGAACTCAAGCCGGATGCCTTCAGTGAAAAGGTTTCATCCAAAGTTACGGGCTTCTATCCCATCGACATCGACAACGACGGTCGTCCAGATCTCGTCACCCTGAGGGTCGGTGAAAACGCCATCCTCAAGGGTGGTCCCGATTGCAGCTTTACCAAGTCGAACCGCGTATTCTCCTACGACGGTGGGCGCAACTGGACCACCGCTTTTGCCGCGACCTTCGAACCGGAACAAGCTTTCCCGACACTGGCCTTCGGCAATTATGTTGACCGCTCAGCCCCCGGCTCACCCTGGGGCACATGCCACGACAATGTGCTGCTCCGGCCCGACGGGAAAAGCAGGACGCCAAACTATGCGGAGAGTCAGGACTTATCCCCCGGATACTGTGCGCTCTCAATTCTCTTTACCGACTGGAACCGCTCCGGTGAACCGGCCCTGCGTCTCACCAACGACCGCCAGTATTATCGCGGGGGCCAGGAACAGCTCTGGCGCCTGGAGGCAGGGCGTCCTGCCCGTCCCTATCGCGCCGCTGATGGGTGGAAGAGCGTCAAGATCTGGGGCATGGGTATTGCGGAGGCGGACCTGAATGCCGACGGCTTCCCGGAGTACGCCTTGAGCTCGATGGGTGACACGAAGCTGCAGACTCTTGACGAGGAGAGCGAGGAAGACCGTCCAACCTATCGCGACATTGCTTTTGAACGCGGCGCGACCGCGCACCGGCCCTACACCGGTGATGACCTTAAACCCTCCACGGGCTGGCACGTCGATTTTTCGGACTTCAACAACGATGGCCGCCTCGATCTCTTTGTTGCCAAAGGCAACGTGGAACAGATGCCGGATTTCGCAGCTTTTGATCCGGACAACCTATTGCTCGGTCAGTTCGATGGACGTTTCTACGAAGCCGGTATGCAGGCCGGTATCGCACTTGCGCGCCGGGGTCGGGGCGCAGCTGTTGCAGATTTCAATGCAGATGGGTTGCTCGACCTGGCAGTCGTCAATCGGGAGGAACCCGTCAGCCTCTTCCGAAACAGAGGCGCGCGGGCCGACTTCGGCACGCGCCCCATGGGTAACTGGCTGCAGATCGAACTGCAGCAAGCAGGCGCAAACCGTGATGCAATCGGCGCGTCCGTCACCGTAAAGTCCGGCAATGAAACGCGTATCCGCAAAGTTCAGATCGGTGGCGGGCACGCGTCTGGAAAGCTCGGCTTTTTGCATGTGGGATTGGGCACTGCCGAGCGCGCCGAAATCCGTATCAAATGGCCCGATGGCAGCTGGAGCGCGCCCTATCGTGTTTTTGCCAATAACTTCATCATCATCCGGCGCGACGATGAGATCGCCCGCTACTGGTATCCGCCGGAATAACACTCTCTTCAATCGACACAGATAGCCGGAACGCTCCTTCCCAAGAAAAATCCCCCGCCAGACAACTCTGACGGGGGTAAGTGTGTAAGCTGTGTAATTCGGATAAAGCGACCTGAGGACGCTTCATGTTCCCGAGCCCTATTGTCAGGACCGGGCGTGCAACGGAGATCAGCCGAGTGTCGGCATTGTGAATTCCGGATCCGTGCGTTGACCGCTCGGCCAGCGCGTGGTGGTGGTTTTGATCCTTGTGTAGAATCGAACACCTTCCATGCCATGCATGTGATGATCGCCGAAGATGGAGGCTTTCCAGCCGCCGAAGCTGTGGAAGGCCATAGGCACGGGGATCGGCACGTTGATGCCGACCATACCAACCTCGATATCCTGGCTGAAGTTGCGTGCCACGTCGCCGTCGCGGGTGAAGACAGCGGTGCCATTGGCGTACTCGTGACCGTGGATCAGATCCACCGCGTCCTGGTAGGAGTTCTTGCGCACGACGGAAAGAACCGGACCGAAGATCTCATTTCTGTAGCAGTCCATATCCTCGGTTACGTTATCCAGCAGCGTACCGCCGATGAAATAACCGTTTTCGTAGCCCTGCTTGTCCTGCTTGAAGCTTCGGCCATCGACGACGACCTTGGCGCCCTGGGACTCACCACTGTCGATGAAACCGCGGACCTTGTTCAAGTGCTGTTCGGTCACCAGCGGACCCATCTCGGAATCGCGGTCAGCAGCCGGACCAATCTTGAGCGCTTCGATCTGCGGCACCAGCTTCTCGATGAGCGCGTCGGCCACCGCGTCCGTCACCGGTACGGCAACCGAAATCGCCATGCAGCGTTCACCGGCGGAACCGTAACCCGCCCCCATCAGCGCGCTGGCGGCCATGTCGAGATCGGCGTCCGGCATGATGATCATGTGGTTCTTCGCACCACCCAGCGCCTGAACGCGCTTACCCGCGGCAGTCCCGGTCTGGTGAATGTACTGTGCGATTGGTGTGGAGCCGACGAAGCTGACGGCCTTGATATCCGGATGCTGCAGGATCGCGTCAACGGCTTCCTTGTCACCCTGCACAACATTGAACACGCCTTCGGGCAATCCGGCTTCCGTCAGCCATTCGGCCATAAGAAGGGCTGCGGAAGGATCCCGCTCGGAAGGTTTCAGGATGAAGGTGTTACCGGTCGCCAGGGCAATCGGGAACATCCACATGGGCACCATGGCCGGGAAGTTAAAGGGCGTGATACCGGCGCAGACACCAAGGCTCTGGCGAATCATGTGACTGTCGATATCCGACCCTACGTTCTCGGAGAATTCACCCTTCAGAAAGCTGGGCGCACTGGTGGCGAATTCGACCACTTCCAGTCCACGGGTCACTTCACCCAGGGCGTCATCATGGGTTTTGCCATGCTCGGAGGAAATGGCCTCAGCCAGCTGTGGCGCGCGGTCCCAGAGCATGCTCTTGAACTTGTCCAGAATCCGGGCACGGCGAAGCGCGGGAGTTTTGGACCAGGCTGGCCAGGCGGCCTTGGCAGCGGCGACAGCGGTGTTTACGTCCTCAACGGACGCCAGTGCGACGCTTTTCTCGGATGTGCCCGTTGCCGGGTTAAAGACCGGCTGGCTACGGCCGGATGTGCCTGCAACGGCGGCACCGTTAATGTAATGCGCAAGTTCGGTCATGCTTTCCTCCTGTATTTGGAGGCAAATCTATCGACTCAAGCAATCCACTGATATACACAATGAAGGTGATCTATTATTCATTTTTGGCCATAACATCGACTCTCCCTGGTATTGATTGTGAATTGGGACGACACGAAGTACTTCCTTGCCGTGGCCCGCGCCGGCCAGATGCTTGGCGCGGCAACACGACTGGGCGTGAGTCAGGCCAAACTCAGCCGCAGGATCAATGCTTTAGAACAGGCGCTGGACAGTAAACTCTTTGACCGCAGCACCGGAGGCTGCGAGCTGACGGCGGATGGCACCGCCCTTCTGGAAATCGCCTCGCGGATTGAAAGCGAGTTCCTGAGTGCGCAGTCAGCGCTGAAGGGATCGGAAAGTGATGTTTCCGGAACAATCCGCATCGGTGCGCCCGACGGCTTCGGCATCGCATTTCTCTCGCCGCGCCTGCACAAGCTGACGGCGCGCTTTCCCGACCTTCAGATTCAATTGGTCCCCGCACCACGCAGTTTTTCTCTGTCCCAACGCGAAGCCGACATCGCCGTGATGGTGGGACGCCCGATAAAGGGACGGCTGCGCGCGCGGAAGCTCACAGACTACAGTCTGGGCCTCTATGCGTCGCGGAGTTATCTCGAGCGTGTTGGTGCCCCGTTACAACTGACCGATCTGCACGATCATCAGTTGGTCAGTTACGTTGAAGACCTGATCTTTACACCTGAACTGAACTACACAACAGAGATTCTGCGCGGCTGGCATTCAAGCATTGAGATCTCCAGCGCGCTCGGTCAGTTCGAGGCCGTGAAATCGGGCGCGGGCATCGGTGTCCTGCATGACTTTATGGCGGCGCCCTGCCCCGATATGGTGCGTCTCTTTCCCGAAAAATCGCTGCAAAGAAGCTATTACACGGTCTGGCACGAAAGCATGACGAACACCAAACGCATCGCGATCTTTGCACAATTCCTGGACGATCTGGTTCAAGCCGAACGCCAGATGTTCACACCAAAAAGCTAGATCAGTTCCGCAACATATTCGGCAATGGCGAGTGACGAGGTCAGGCCGGGAGACTCAATCCCGAAAAGCTGCACCAGGCCCGGCACGCCATGGGACTGCGGCCCCAGGATCATGAAGTCGGCCAGAGGCTCGCCCGGCGGCGTGATACGGGGGCGGATGCCACAGGTATCGGGCTGCAATGCCCCGTCGGGCAAGCCCGGCCAGTAGGTCCGCACCGCCTGCTCGAAAGCGCTCAAATCAGAAAGATCGTTGCTGTAATCCAGATCATAACCTTCCATGGGCCGCACGTCGGGACCGAAGGTCACCCGGCCTGCGGTGTCACGAATATAGTGCACGCCCAGCGACGCCCCATCGGGCATGGGGTAGACCAGTCGTTCGAAGGGCGCCTTCCTGCCGGTAAGGGAAACGTATCGCCCCTTCACAAGGCACTGGGGGGGAATAAGTCCGGCATCGAACCCCTTCATCTCGCGCGCCACGTCCCAGCCACCATGTCCGGCGGCGTTGATCAGATGGTCGCAGGACATCCGGGTGTTGGTAGCGTCCCCGACTGAGAGTTCAAACCCGTTATCGGTAACCGTGACCGCTTCCAGCGGAGAGTGGTAGGCGATAAAGGCACCTGAAGCCTCGGCCTCCCCCAGCAAGGCATTCATAAAGGAGGGCGCGTCGATAATGCCGGTCGAGGGAGAAAGAATAGCGGCGCAGCAAGCCAGCTCCGGCTCCCAAGTGATGGCGTCCTCTGCAGTGACGAACTTTAAGTCGGTAACACCGTTCTCATGGCCGCGATCATGGATGGCCTTTAGAGCTGCCGTCTGGTCGGGCGCTGTCGCCACAATCAGCTTTTCAATACGGTCGTGATCGATGTGGCGGGTCTGGCAGAAATTGTAGAGCCGTTTTTTACCTTCAACACAAAAGCGCGCCTTCAGCGAGCCCGGCGCATAGTACATTCCGGCATGAATAACCTGGGAATTGCGGGCACTGGTGTGATGTCCCCAGGCGTCCTCCGCTTCGAGGATCAGAACCTCATGGCCCGCCCGCGCCAGCGTCCTCGCAATGGCGAGGCCGATAACGCCGCCGCCGACAACAACGCTTTGAACATGATACTCCGGTCGCACGCTTACCCCTCATCAGGTCAAGAATCTGATCTGCAAGGGCGCAGCTTCGCTGCAGGAGACGGAAGACGCAAGTCCGTCAGTGCGCCGAACCGCTGGGTGCCGGCAATCCGGCAATCATGACGTTCACACAAGCAACTTTACCACTTTGAACCGCGCGGGTGAGGGCCGCGTCCAGGTCAGCCAATTCGGTGACATACTCGCCGTGTCCACCCAGGCCTTTGACCGCTTCATCATAGCGCGCACCGCTGAGCTGGCAGCCGATCAGGCGATCGGGACCGTATTCGCGCATCTGGATCTGATGCTCCGCATTCCAGCATTCGTCATTGCCGATCACCACGACGAAAGGCGTCTCTTCTCGAGCCGCCGTTTCGAACTCGGCAAAATGAAAACCCACAGTCCCATCACCCATCAGAGCAAACACTGTGGCTCCAGGTTTGGCTTTCTTGGCGGCAACGCCATAACAGAGGCCACCGCCGATGGCGCCGGACGGTCCATTGATCAGACGTCGCTCGGATTTTGTCCCCGCCTGCGCCCACTGACCGAATTCGCCGCCGTCGCAGATGACAACAGCCTCATCAGCTGCATCAATCTGCCTTTGAACTGCCTCACACAGTGCTGCCGGGGTTATTTTTCCACTAGGGTCTGTGTCTTTAGGTGAGAAATGCCGCGCCGAGATCAGTGCGTCGACTTCGGCACGCCAGTGCACGCGTTCCTCACCAGCCGCGCCAGCATCGGCGAGTGCTGCGGCCGCGTCGCGCGGATCCGCTGCCACACTAAGAGTTAGACGATCACCAAGGTTTAAGTATGCCCGGTCGCGCTCCCGCGCCTCCGCATCAATCACGATCCACTCACAGCTTTCAGCGCAGACCTGTGCGCCACCAAAGCCCAGAGTGAAGTTTACAGGCTTGCCGAGACAGACCACCAGATCGGCTTTCTTAAGTGCCCGCGCGAAATCGCCCAGTGACGGATCCTTCAACCCGCGCGGACTCTCCATGGGGACAACCGGCGCATCCACAGCGGTCGCCAAGGCTTTCAGCATCGCTCCCTGGCGGGTTGCATTCATCACGGGACCACAAAGAATAAGAGGAGTTTTGGCGTCAGCCAAGGCGCGCACCACAAGCGAGGCCTCTTCGTCGCCCATAGCGCTGTGTTCGAGGCTCAAGGCCAGTTGAGCAGGGACGCCAACAGCCCCCGCATCGCCTTCGACGACATCAAAAGGCAGGGCAACATGTACAGGTCCCGGACGTCCCGAAAGCGCAGTGCGGATCGCCCGCGCCATGTCCTTGCCCAAACCGGCCGCGGACTTTGCCCGGAAGGAAAGCTTCGTCAAAGCCGCGGTCATAGGAACCTGATCGAGTTCCTGAAAGGCACCCTTACCATCTTGGGCCAAGGGGCTGTCCCCGGTCAGAAACAGCACCGGGCTCTCAGACTGACGGGCCGTAAAGAGTGGACCGAGTGCGTTGGACGCACCTGGGGCAGCGGTCACCATGCAGACGCCGATCTGACCGGTCAGCTGCGCATAGGCATCCGCCATGAATACGGCAGCGGCTTCGTGGCGCGTATGAATGATCTCGATCCCGGCATCAAGGCAGGCGTCATAGATCGGCATGATCTGGTTGCCTGAGAGGGAGAAGATTTTTGTCACGCCCGCAGCCGCAAGCGTTTGCACCAGAAGGTCGGCGCCCCGTATCATCGTCATGCTAATTCTATACTCACGACTACAAGATTGAGTTGGATAAATCGTTCGGCCCCTGAAAACCTCACTCTTCATTTTCTTTGTGCTGATCGAGCCCTTTTCGCGTCGCCCGGATCCCCGTGTGTACAATGGCAACCACTGTGATGGCGGTCATGGTCCAGAAGAACCAGGTGATCGGTCCGCGGAAGAGAATCAGGGGGGAACTGCCGCTCATCAGCATGGCCTGACGGAAATTATCCTCCAGCAGAGGTCCAAGAATGAAGGCAATCAGAAAGGGTGCGGCTGGGATACGGTAGCGCAGCATCACGAAGCCGACCCATCCCATCGCGAACATCACGCCGACATCGAAAATATTATTGTTCACCGCGAAGACACCATAGACGCAGAGAACCAGCACAGCCGGGAACAAAACCCCGCGCGGAATATCGGCGACGTACTTGAACCCACGGATCGCAACAGAGCCGATCAGGAACAAAAAGACCGAGCTGACGATCAGGCCGATGAAGAGCCCGTAGATTATGTCGACATTCAGAATGAACATCATCGGTCCGGGCTGCAGCCCGTGAATCATGAAGGCACCGATGATAATGGCCGTAATTACATCTCCCGGCACACCAAGCGCCAAAAGCGGAATCAGGGTCGCCCCGGCGACGCCGTTATTGCCTGCCTCGGAAGCAGCGACGCCTTCAATCTCGCCTTTACCGAAATTCTCCTTATTGGGTGACGTCCGTCGTGCTTCGGAATAGGAGAGGAATGCCGAGGGCGCAGCGCCGATACCGGGGATGGAACCCAGGAAGACGCCGATGAAACTGCCCCGCACAATGGACTTGAAGCTCTTTTTGTACTCGCTGAAAGTGACCCAGTTTTTCCCGATGGCGCGCGTCGTCCCGTCATGGGACCGCGGGTTCCAGACCATGGCCAGGATTTCCGGGATCGCGAAGAGGCCAATCAGGACGGCAATAAAGTTCAGTCCGCCCATCATATTGGGATCCCCGAAGGTGAAGCGGTTCGTGCCGTAAATCAGATCAAGACCGATTGTCGCCAGCAGCAGACCCAGCATGGCGGAAAGCGCCCCGCGCAACAGGCTCTCACCCGACACGCCAGCAATAATGGTCAGGGAGAAAAGCATCAGCGTGAAAAACTCGGGCGGACCGAAGTTCAGCGCGAAAGACGCCAGCCAGCCTGCAAAGAGAATCAGCGATAGGTTGGAGATGACATCCGCCGTACAGGACGCCCAGAGCGCCATGCCGAGCGCCTTGCCGGCCTGTCCTTTTTCCGCCAGCGGGTAGCCGTCCAGGACCGTCGCGGATGACGCGGGGGTTCCCGGCGTCTTAATCAGGATGGCAGGGATAGAGCCACCGAAGATCCCGCCTTTATAGACACCCAACAAGAGCAAAATGCCTGTGATCGGCTGCATCGCGAAGGTAAAGGGCAGCGTCAATGCGACGGCCATCGTGGCCGACAAGCCAGGAATCGCGCCGCCGATCACCCCGATCGCAACACCAATGCCAAGCGCCAGAAAACTCTCGAAATTACCGACCAGCGAAAGTCCGGCCAGCAGACTGTCAATAAAACTCATGGCAGCCTCACGAAGAGGCCTTGCGGGATAGCAACGCCAGCAACATGCGCAAAGAAGAGATAGAGAACCAGGGGCATGACAACAGCGGAAATCAACGCGGCTTTAGGATGACTGGTTTTGATCAGCAAAGCCACCGATGCGAAGGCCAGCATCGATGTCCAGACCATACCCAGCCGCGGCAGAGCAAACATCGTCAGCGCCATGATTATGGCCATCGCAAGCAGGCGAAAGTAAGCCGCAGCCCGATCATCAACATCAGAGGCTTCCTCGGTCACGGGCTTCGGTGCAGGGATCGACGTCAGGATTAAACCCAGTCCGACAATTCCCGTCAAACCCGCGAGCGTGTTGGGCCAGAAGAGTGGAGAGAGGATAATATTCGGCACGTTGCTGGGGGATGAGACCCAATTTGGGATTGCGATCAACAACAGGAACGCAGAAGCCAGGATAGCCCCAATTCCCAGCTGTACCTGAATTGTTCGATTGTGCATTTTCCACCTCCCCCAAGAACTTGACCCTTTTCCTGACCACTCAGAAAAAGACGGCAAAGCCCCAGACGGTTGCGCCGGGCACTACCCGGGGCCCGGCGCACGTCACCTCGACGAATTCTAACTCTTCTTAGCCTTCGATCCGCATCCCCAGCTCATCCACCAACTTACGGAAGGTGTTGTACTGGCCTTGGATGAACACGTTAGCATCTTCGGGACTCATGAGCTCGATAATAGAGCCACGGGCTTCCATCGTGCCGCGGAACTTCTCGTCCTTGGTGGCTGTCGCCATCCAGTCGCCCCACTTTGTTGCAACATCGTCGGGAAGATCGTCCGGGCCGGCAATACCCGTCCAGCCGACAAGCTGATGCAAAGCGGGTTTACCCAGGTCGGCAGCCGTTGGGGCGTCGAAGCCGGCAACCGGCTCAGCGGTCGTCACCAGGATCGGCTTCAGCTGTCCATTCGAGACAAAACTCGCCAGCGCAGAGGAGTTGGTACACAGGAATGTCGCCGTGCCGTTCAGAACGGCTGTCGCAGCAGCGCCGCCGCCCTTCTGGGGAATATGGGTTGCCTGCTCAAGCGGGTTTTCGACACCGAATTCCTTCAGAACCATCACCCCGGCCAGATGCAGCAGTGAGCCAACACCTGAGGAGCTGTAGGAAACCCCACCTTCACCTACTTTGGCGACCAAATCATCCATTGAGTCGATCCCGCTATCAACCCGCACAGCACAAGCCACCGGATTGATCTCGTAGACCGTAACGAACCGGAAATCATCCAGCGTGTAAGGCAGCGTCGCTTTCATCGCCGGATTAACGGAATGCGAGCCAACACGCGCGAACAACATTGTATAACCGTCGCCCTTGGCATTCTGTACGGCGACGGAGCCGGTGGCGCCACCTGCGCCGGTTACATTCGCCATGACCAGGGGCTTGCCGACTGCACTTCCCAGAGGTTCAGCGATCGTCCGCGCCGAAATATCGGTCGCGCCGCCTGCACCGTATGGAATGATCATGTTGATCGGACGTTCCGGATAGTCATCGGCGAGCGCAGCGGTTGCCGTGAAGCCAAGAACTGCAGCACCCAGCATTCCGAGTTTAAGTTTTTTCATTTTTTCCTCCCTTGCAAAACAAGTCCGAATTCAATCTGGAACAGTCATACGACCAACCCGGAAGATACGGTTTCTTGACAAATTATAATGTTAAGGCAATTTTGTAAAAAGCCACAATAGATTACATTACTTGTAAGTTTCACTTACATTAAAGGTTACCTGGAATGTCAATACGGATGCTGAAAACGCTGATTGCCGTTGAGGAAAACGGCACCTTCAGCGCCGCTGCCGACGCCGTATTTGTAACGCACGCCGCGGTCAGCCAGCAGATGAAAGCCCTGGAGGCTGAGTGGGGTGTCACGATATTCGACCGCTCGCGCAGGACACCTGAACTCACGCCGGTTGGACGTGCTCTAGTGGCAAAAGCGCACGAAATCGTAAAGGCTTACGAGAACATCGTGCCTTCGGTTTTGGGCGACGACGGTCTGAGTGGGGAGTTGATGCTTGGCGCCGTCCCTACTACCCTGACGGGTCTGGTGCCCCTTGCAGTGTCTCTGCTCAAGGCACGTTATGCCGACCTGCATGTCGGCGTGCAGCCGGGCCTGACAACGGACCTGCTGTATCAGGTCGAACGCGGAAACGTGGACGCGGCCATCATTTCGAAACCCGGCATGATTCCAAGAGGTCTCGCCTGGCACGATATTGCCTCAGAAGAACTGCAACTGCTTGCGGCGCAAGAGACCGAAAGCGACGATCCGGTCTTCCTGCTCAGGAACAATCCTTTCATCCGCTTCTCGCGCAACGCTGTGGTGGGGATGATGATCGAAAGCTGGCTCCAGAAGAAAAAGATCGAGGTGTCGGACAGCATGGAGCTGGAGGGGCTGGAGGCAATTTCCAGCATGGTGCTCTGCAATATGGGGGTCTCGATTGTCCCGAGCCGCTGCGTTCAGGTTATGAACCCTCTGCCCCTTAAACGCCTGCCGCTTGGCCCCGACGCGCCAGTCCGCCAGTTGGGATTGATCAGCCGCCAGGACAACGCGAAAGCCCGCGTTATTGACGAAATCTGCCTCAAGCTTCGGGACGCCGTGGAGATCGGCGAATTTTCACCGGGCAAACTCAGGAGCGCCGCCAGCGGTGACAGTTGAATTTTATTCCTATCTGCTTCTAGGCGCAGCCGCGGGCGGGTTTATCAATGGTCTTGCCGGTTTCGGCACGGCTCTTTTCGCACTAGGTTTCTGGCTACAGATCATGCCGCCGGTACAAGCCGTTTCCATCGCTGTGGTGATGTCTGTATTCAGCGGCGTTCAGGGCGTCTGGCTTGTACGCCACAGTATGATGGCGCAACCAAGAAGACTCCTGCGTTTTCTGCTGCCTGCGCTGGTCGGCGTTCCCTGCGGTGTTGCGGCACTGGCGATCCTGGACCCCACAATCCTGAAGCTGGTCATCGCGGCTCTGCTGATCTTTTACGGCGGCTTCTTTACGGCACGGCGTAATCTGCCCAAGTTTACCCATCCGACACCCGTTATCGACAGTACCGTTGGATTTGCCGGAGGCGTACTGGGCGGCGCAGCTTCACTCTCCGGCGCCCTGCCGACCATCTGGTGTTCCATGCGGCCCTGGCCGAAGGCAGAAACCCGCGCAACGCTGCAACCCTACAACGTCGTGGTTCTGGGACTGACGGCCCTCCTCTTTGCCTTTCAGGGTGCTTATGGCTGGGAAACTCTGAAGCTGATCGCCATCGCCCTGCCGTCCACCATGATTGCAGCGCAGATCGGCATCTTCGTCTTTAAGAAACTGAACGACGATCAGTTCCGCAGGCTGATCATCGGCATGATGTTTCTTTCGGGTATCGTGCTGCTGGCCCGCGAAACGCTGGGTTAGAAAAACAAGAAACCAGACTCGAACGGCATGTCAGCCGATCAGTTCATCGCTGCGATCGTCGGTCTCACCAAAGCGTTTGAGTACGGCGGGCTTTGTACCTTCGTAAACTTTCGCCAGATTGGCAGAAATCTTCTCGTTCTCCCTCTCGAAAAGAGAGTTCCCCGCCAGATCACTCTCCACGATGAAGGGGCCCATCTTTTCGGCTTCCAACACCCACATAGCCTGCGCGAGCCCGAGCTCCTCATTCCAGTGTACCGTCTTCACCCGCTTCACCCCGCGCCCCAGCAAAGCACCGGTTCCGTAGCCCACAGTCGTCAGATAGATCGCGCCGTTGGGGACGAAGTGTTCCTTGTAGTCCTTCACACTCATCCCGCCCTTGCCGATGATCAGCTTCGCGCCGGACTTCGCCATCCATTCGCCGATCCACTTGGAGAAGCGGAAAGACGCGGTTGCGGTTACCGCGCCCATATTGTAGCTGCCGTCCGGATTAATTGCGGCGGCGGGCGAGCAATGAAAGTTCGCAGCGCTTTCAGCCGGCAGCTCCATGGGGATATTCGCATTCTGCTCAAGCGCACGCATGTAGACTCCCTCGCGCGCGGTATAGATCAGTCCGTCGAGATAAACGATATCGCCCAGCTTCAACTCCGCCAGGGCTTCCGGTGTCGGCGTCGTGCTTAAGCGGATTTCTCGTGGCTTTGAGGGATTTCCCATTCCACAGTCTCCCGGCGTTGATAGTCAGTGAACCAGTCCGGGTCCGTGCGGTATTCCACACGCCCGTCGGGATAGACCCGCGCCACGGCCCGGCGCGAGGAAAGGCAGAAGGCATGGACCGACATCTGCATGCCGCCCGTGTGGCAATAGCCTACTTCGATATTAGCATCGATCACCATGGATTTGCCGACAAAGCCCATCGCGCCCATGCCGATAGAATTACCGAGCTCCTTCATCTCCAGCTCAAGTTCGGCAATCTTGGGGTCCGGATTTCTGGAACCGACAACCCGCAGGCAGGCCGCGCGTTTACCCAGAACCATACAGGTGTCTTTACAGCCACCCAGGCCAATGCCGATGATCGCCGGCTGACATGCGAGCCCGCGCTTGCCAAAGGCAACCAGACTATCGAGGTAAAAACGTTTGATGCCCTGGATGCCGTCGGACGGAAACAGCATCCGGTAATCCGTGCCGAAAAGCCCGCCTTTGTGCACGGTGATCAAATCGATCCATTCCCCGCCCGGCTCGTAACCGTATTCAATCTCGGGCGCGCCGATACCGACGTTGTTGTTGTGGTCGGTTCGCCAGAGCGGATGAACCCGGTTGGGACGCAGAGGCACGCCGTTGGTCGCATTGGCGGTGGCACGCCGCAAGGCGGCTTCCAAGGCAATCGGGCCACCTTCAATCTGGGTTTCGTTCCCCATCTTGACGTACCAGCGGGGCGTACCCGTATCACCGCACATGGCACGCCGGTCTTCCTTGGCGGCCTTGTAGTTTTCCAGCATCGCATTAAGAACAAAGGACGAGAGATCACCGTCCTCGACCTTGGCCGCCACCCGAAGTCCCCCAAGATAATCCTCGGGGATTTCGATGGCTGCTTTGTCCATCAGGATTTCAGCGGTCTCTTGTATCAGATCAAGGGAGATCATTATCCTGCCTCCACCAGTGTATCGGGCTCGCCCTGGGGTAAGATCGTCTCACCCGGCTTGACGATCGTAAAGCGAACATCCTCGCGATCTACTTCAACATCCTCTCCGTTTTTGCGGGCAATTGTGAAATAGGAGTCTTCCATCGCACCCGCATCCGGGAAGTCTTCGCGGAAATGCGCACCACGGGAATTTTCGCGCGCCAGTGCAGCCTTCCCAATAACCTGGGAAACATCGCATAGCGACCGCAGGTTCAGCCAGTCGTGCCAGGTGAGATTGAACGCCAGATTGCCTCCATCCACCCCCAGCTCCATCAACTCCGCGCCAATCTCGGAGACGCGCTTCATACCGCGTTCCATACCCGGCTTTGTCCGCATCACGCCAACATCTTCCCACATCACGTCCTGAAGCGTTTTTCGGAGTTCCTGAATATTAGCCGGCTTTTTCGATAGAGGGTGCGAGGCCCGCGCGATCTCTGAGCTTAGCACAGCTTCGTCGGGATCACGCAGTGCGCCCATCTTGCGAATATCGCTGCCCATCACATCGCCCGCGACGCCGCCATAGACCGTCGAATTGGCCACACCATTTCCGCCCAAACGGTTCGAGCCATGGGCACCGCCCGCGTCCTCGCCCGCCACGTAGAGGCCCTCCATTGCCGTGCGCGTATCCGGATCCACCACGACGCCGCCCATGAAGTAATGCGCCGTCGGCACAACCTCCACCTTACCCGCCGCCAGATCGAAGCCACTATCAGCGCAGCGCTTGACCATTCCGGGGAACTTCCGGCGCACATTATCCGGCCCGAGGTGGCTCATGGAAATGAAGACACCGCCGTTTTCAGATACGTTGCTCTTGCGCATTTCCGAATAGATGCTGCGGCTGACCACATCACGCGTGGCCCGTTCACCGAGCGCGTCGTAATCGAACATGAAGCGTTGCTCCGACCCATTGAGCAACTGCCCGCCCGCGCCGCGCAGGCCCTCTTCAAGCACCGTCCCGGTCATCTTGGTGTGCTCGCCTGCCAGAAGCCCCGTCGGATGGAACTGCACCATCTCCATATCACGCAACGGCAGTCCAGCGCGCAACGCCATCGCCAGACCATCCATGGTCTTGTCGCCCGAGGGCGTATGGAACTTGTACATGGTCGGACCGCCGCCTGTGGCCATCAGTACGGTCTTCGCGCGGACAAAACGAAACTTACCGCTGCGCATATCGATGAAAAGAACCCCTGCCAGCGATGCACCGTCCCGCGTTGGGATCAGCCCGATGGCGCGATGTTCCTGCAATTTCTCGAGCGGGCGCGAGAGCACCTGCTCCATCAGACGATTGATGATTTCAATGCCGGTCAGGTCGCCTTTGTGCACCGTGCGATCCGCTGTCTGACCGGCGAAGGCCTTTTGATGCAGCGTGCCGTCCGCGTTACGGTCAAAGAAACAACCGACTTCATTCTCCAACTCGCGCACACGCACCACCGCCTGTTCGCAGAGCTTCCAGGCCATATCCTGATCGGGCAGCCACTTGCCACCGACAATCGTATCCATGAAGTGACGCTCGACGGTGTCACCACCGCCCAGGGCAACGTTGTAGCCGCCCTGGACCATCCGGGTGCAGCCGCACTTGCCGATCAGCCCCTTGACCGCGATCGTGATCTTCGTGCCTGCGGGCGCTGACTGTTGTGCATGCAGAGCCGCGAAGAGGCCGGCACCACCGGTACCCAGAATGAGAATGTCAGTGTCGTGGCGATCGATATCGCTGTGAAGGGCCATGTCTTATACCGCCTGCAGAAAGAAGGTTCCGGACACCAGGAAGGCGGCGGCCACCGCGCCTGCGGCTAGGCTCTTCTGTCGTCCCGACCAGGGCAGCCATTCCATCGCCATCAAGCGCAAGCCGCCAAAAAAGTGCACCGCCAGCAAAAACACCAGACCGAACTCCGCAACCTTCACCAGCGGGTTTTCCGCCAGCGCCAGATAGCCATCCAGACTCTCAGGTGCCGTCAGTGCCAGTGACAGCAGATAGAAGTGCGCTGGCAGGAAGAGCGCAAGCCCGAGCCCGGACAAACGATGTAGAATGAAAGCGAACCAGAGCGGGTGACTGCGATGAGGGCGGATCATACAGCCGTCACGGCCCAGACGGCCCGTCCTCCCATCGCCAGGAGGATCAGACAGATACTCCAGGTAAAGACGCTGAGCGCCTTTCCCTGAACGGCGAAGGTTTCATGCAGAATGACCCGCAGGCCGATCGCGGCATGCAGCGAAACCGCGACGACAAAGCTACCGTAGAACAAAAACCACAAGACGCTGCCCTGAGTCCGGCCAAGGATCTCCGCAGCCGTCAGGCCATCCTGTATGGCATAGATCATGACCGCAATGTGCCCCAGGGTGAGGGGCGCCATGATCAGCGCCGTGATCCGCTGCAGCATATAAAGTCGCATATCCAGCATCGCCTACTTCTTCCTCTTAAAAAGGGAAGTCGCCGTGGCCCGTTTAAGGCCTGCGATTGCTTTCATCGGGTTCAGCTCATTGGGGCAGAAGAGCGTACAGCTGCCCTGGCTGTGACAATTGTGACAACCGCCGTTCCCGGAAACCGCATCCAGAATAGTCTGCTGATCGGCGTCTTTCGCATCGTTGTAAAGCGTCCAGGCCCGCTGCAATGCCGCAGGCCCCAGATAGTCGGCATTGCCGGTCACGGTATCGCAGGCAGCATAACAGACGGAGCAATTGATGCACTCGATCCCGGTATCCGCTTCGCTCCGCGCGATGCTTTTGGGATTGATCGGCTCAATCGGATCGTCGCGGGTTTTCGAAGGATGATGCACACCGCCCGCCTTGACCCACTTGTCGAAGAATGGATCCATGTCGGTGGCGAGATCTTTGATCACCGGCAAATTGCGCAGTGGTGCCACGGTGACCTTCTTGCCGTCGAGCACCTTCTTCACATGCGTCCGGCAGGTCCAGCGCGGCACGCCGTTGACCATCATTGCGCAGGAACCGCACATGCCAACCCTGCAAGCGTATCGATAGGATAGTGTTGGATCTGTATTCTGTTGAACCCAGGAGACCACATCCAGAACCGTCTGGCTGTCCTGCGCCGGAACCTTGTAATCCTCGAACGCACCCCCAGCGTCGTCGCCGCGCCAGATCGAAACCTCCAGCTCTTCCTTGTCCGAGGACAAATCGATACTCCAGTCATTACCACTCGTGTCCGGGCTGGAGTATAATTATGAACTTTTCTAACAAAAATGAATAAATTCTAACCAATAATGTAAGCACACCTTACAAGCTGCACACTCCGGCGTACGACAGCACTTCTCACTTTTCCAACCTTCACAATCCAACAGCCCCAAACATCTAAATACTTATGACGACCAATATGCCAAATGTAGAAAAAAAGTGAATAATAAGAAATTGCGTCGCCAACCAAGCACTCTACTTTTCAAAATAAGTCAATAAATACAAAAAGTTATTTTGTATTTATTGACGCACAAAACCCTAAAAAACCCACTCTTCCATTCGATTAATTACACATCACTTTCACAAAGGGATAAAAATATTCACATCAATTTTAAACTCTGATGATCTTCACCGCAGCCACGTAATCAATTTGACCTGCTTAGGCAATAAGTACAGGAGCCTTGTGCTTATCCAATCCAACGCCCTTCGGAGCTTTTGCTCTAGATAGGGCTCTCAATCGCAAACGGCGCCGCAGAAGAATTACTCTTCATTTCGGCAATAAAAAAAATCACCTGCTTGAATTTTATCTTACTATTTTCATGATATTTAAAATATTAAAATTCACGAATTACATAAATCACGCAAAGAAATTCATCCCACAAGAGGACGCAAATTCGCCCCTTACATGCCTGAAGGATATTGCCACAACATACTGTTTATATTATATTTTATTCGCATTCATTGCGATCTGAATCTCAAGGACCAAAGCGGACAAATATGAAAAAACGCATATTCTGATACGTTGGTGAAAAACCCATAACACATTGATTGTATTTATATTTTTGTGTATAAAAATAAATATTTTTCTTTTTTCCAAAATATTAAGAAATTAAAACACATTAATACAACTCTATACTTTACACATGCATTCAACAAGGCGAACACATGCGTTAGGTATGCCACGAAGGAACAACCAGAAAGAGCAGAGCTCTGCAGTCACATCTAAACAAATTCAAACAAACGCCAAGAGGGCAGCAGCGAGCCGCCTGCCCAACTCCGACCTCCCTTAACTTCGAATAGCTATGGAACACCCAATAGCGAGCCGCCTGCCCAACTCCGACCTCCCTTAACTTCGAATAGCTATGGAACACCCAATGCAGAAATTTGGTCAGATCATTCCCATTCTAGCTGCTCTGATGTTGATCAACAGCGGCGCAGCGGAAGCCACAAGCCGTACGCCTGCCACCCAGTCTCTCCAGATGGCAGCAGCGAGTGATAAGGAAGCAGCTGCCGCGGAGAGGGCAGAAAAACAAAGAAAGAAGGCGGAAGAACGCGCCGAGAAAAAACGCATCAAGGCTGAGGAGAAAGCGGAGAAGAACCGCATCAAGGCTGAAAAGAAGGCTGCGAGAGAGAAAGAGCTGGCAGACAAGAAAAAGGCCGCCGCGGAAAAAAAGGTCGCGAAAGCACTTAAGGATATTGAGAAAAGCCTCAGCAAACTTGAAAGCTCTGTCGATGAAGCGATTCCTCTTGTGCCCTTCACGTCTCCTGTTGCCAAGAGAGTAAACTCGGCAGTTAAAGATACGGACCGCGCCATCAAAAAACTGGTGAAAGCGGATCCCAAGTATGATCTTAGCGAAATCAACGGGCGCTATGAGCCCTTGAAAGCCTTCTTTGAAAACAAGGCGGCAGAGACAGCGAGTCCCGCCGCCAAGTCTATCAGAAGCATGGTCTTCGATCTGAAGCTCCTGGAAAGAGACACTGAAGGTGACGCGGTGCGCACCTTCGCGCCATCACCAATCTTAGAGTTCGTCTCGGAAGGTGAATTTGAAGAGCAGACCATCTCCCGGCATCTGAGCGAAGCAATGCGCCTGGACCCAGATTACGATTTCACCCAATTGCTTGAGAGGTTCGATCCCTACGCCCGGAATTTTGTTGCAGGCACCGGTCAGCTTCTCGAGCACATGGAGGGTTACGCGGAGCAGCAGAGTCTTGCGACGGATTTCGCGAACATCGCCAGGTACGCCACATCAGGCGGCTACCGGTACGTCCTAACCATGTTTGTCGCCCAAGGCAGCAGTGACCAGAGCGTGATTGACAGAGCGAAAGCAGACAAAGACAAGATGCTGGAGCTGGTCAAATCGGCAGAGAAACGTCTACCGGAGCTTCAGCAGGCGTCGCAATCCATTGACTACTACAACACGCAAGTGTTCGAAACCGAACTGGGCAACATCCATCAGGCCATAGAAGCCGCAAACCGGCACGAGTTTATCGCCTATGAAAAGGTCGACACCTCTTGTCAGGCAGCAATCGCCGGCAAGGTCGTTTTCGGAAGCGACTATCTCACCGACGAGTGCGACCCCGCGGATTTCATCACCGAGTACACGATCGGTGACAAGCTGCATATGCGTGTCGGTTTCGAGGACATTCCCGCGAATGCCTATATCGCTGGACGTAACCATGAACTTACCTCTGGCGTGCCGAACGGCATTACCGTCAAGGTTGTCTACAAGCTGGATGGCGAGGAACTCTTTGCATTCTATCCAAAGCATTCCGAAACCACACAGCATGTGCAGGCAGAGTTGATCACGACCTATCCACCGTCAAGAAACAGTGGCTATCACTGGAACCTGCGCGACGTGTTTTTCGCCATGCTGGATGCAGACAAGGAAAAAGCCGTTCTTGACATCGAACTCTATGCCTTCAACCGGGACGATAAGGTGGAGGCTGCTCTGAAAGATGGTCCCCTCATCGCGAAGGGCAGTCTTAAACTGGATGCCTCCACGGACGCCGCGAGGACCTATCTGCTACAGGGCCTTGTCGGCGTGACACCGCCGGGCCCGCTGCACAGCGCGTTTGCCGATAATGCGGAACGGGCGATGGCACGCAGCGAGATCAAGTTCGATGTGCTGCACGTCACCAGCAAGGAAATGACCGTGGTGAAGAATATCCTGGGCATTCCCTTGAAGAAGGTCATCGCCACAACGGTAGCACAGAAGCATGCCGACAACACCTGCACAGTCTACGTCCAGTGGATGAAACAGGTCTTTGACGGCACCGGCTACGCAGGCGGTCTCTCGCTGGACCGCAAGGAGCCTGACCATACGGTCCATTGTCAGGCCGTGGAACAGTATCTCTAGAATCAGTTGGCCAAAGAAACGGAGCAAGGACCTCTCGGGGCCTTGCCCCCCTTTTTACAGGTGATTAGCCCCATGAAATCCGCCCATAGAATTTTCGTCTTTCTTCTGGCCATCGTCTTTGTTGCTCCCGGCCTGGATTCTGCATCGGCCAGCAGTAAACAAGCCCAGTGGAAAGCCAAGTTCCGCAATCAGCAAAAGATCGAACGATCCCTGGAATCTGTCGAAAAATCGCTGCAATCCTTAGAGAGGTTTCAGCGCGACGCCCTCCCCAATGTATCACTCGGTGGCGAAGCCCGATCCACCGTCCCTAAGCAGTTGAAGTTCGTCCGTGTTCACTTGCGTAACCTCAAGTCAGAGGAATTGCCGGAAGAGAGCAAAGCCAAGATCGAAGACCTGAACAGCCGCTACCAGACTGTAAAAGTATTTTTCGCCGCTAAGGAACAAGAAGCGATCAGCCCGGCGCAGCAATTTGTCCGACTGCTCCATGAGAGACTTGAAGACCTGGAAGCCGGCGCCGAACGCGGTGTTGCAAGCCAGAAAGAGCTGGAGGCACGTTTACTGGCGATCTGGGATACCGCACGGGCCGTTACACGGATCCAGGAACACGACGCCAACTATCCCCTGGACGAGATCCTGGAACGTTTTGAGCCGCATGCCGAGGAGTATGTGGTTGCGAAACAGGAACTGCTCGAGATCCAGCCCGGCGCAGAAGAGCAGCAGCACGCGATCTATTATCTCGGATTGGTGCAGACCCGGATCGAGAGCGAAGTTCCACCCCATGACGCAAAGATAAAGGAATTTCTGGAAAAAGCGGGCGAGCTTCTGAAGGCGTCGAAGGAGTTGGCCCCCAGCTACTTTAACCCGGAATACATGGAAGAGAAGATGCAGGAGTTCTGGGATTATACCGTCGTGCCCGAGCCTGAAGGCCCTGAACCAACGTGAACAGAAGATGGGGCAGCTGCCGCAGAGATACACGCAGATAAAACCAGCGCCCCCCCGCAATCCCAGGGGAAAACCGACGCGCGATTTCATGATAGAGGATCAATAAGCGACCGGTGGGCTTACAAAAAGCGAGAGCGAGCAGTATTGTTATCGCTCGCTCTTGCGATCTGAGAAAATTCTGCTAGGACAGGTGCCGATGGTTGCAAGCCTGATGAGCGCGATGGTCCTTTTGGTCAGGCGATGCACAGGCGGCACCATAATCGGGACCGGAGGCGCCGAGTGACAGAGCAGAACAAATTGAGCGATCACGAGCTCATGAAGCTACTGCCGTTTTATGTAAACCAGACACTTGGTCAGTCTGAGCGGGCTTCTGTTGAGACCTACCTGCAGCGCTCTGAAGAGGCGCGCAAAGAACTCGTCTATCTCAAAGAATTGCGGCAATCCCTGAAGCAGCAACCGCAGGCGACATCTCCCGGAGAACTGGGTCTGAAACGCCTACAGAGACAGATCAAACATCTGAAGACATCAGGCAAAGAGCCTGAGATCGACTAAGTTCGGAATATTCAGACGCCAACCCGGCTTGAGCAAATCGAGGTTGGAGGGCATCGCCTCCCATGGTTTCGAGTTCTGATTTATCTGCACTAACCTGAGAGCTGATCAGCGCGCGTTTGCGCAACTGACTCACGGATTTCATGAATCTGCCGTGCAACGTCACTTGTTTCCACAAAACCAGCTTCAAGAAGCGTTTCCTCAGCCGCAATCAGCCAGCAATCAAAGTATTGCAGGTCAATTTCTTCGGCAGTCAGTTGAACATCGGCAGACTGATGTTGTTTCAACGTCGCCACAAGTCTTTGCTGAAAGCTCTTCCAGGGAAGCTGGTTGTTTTTCACCAGCGCCACAATCAAGGCAAAGATACGGGCATGCCACGGTGTGCGGAACAAAGGTTCGTTCTCTGATCGCACCGGCAGGGTCGCCCGGGCAAGGTCGAGTGCGTCGCGGTGCTGCTCAAGCGGGTTCAAGGTAGGCCTCCCATAGATCCGCACAAAGCGAGTCGCCTACCTGAGCTTCTTCTCCCCAGAGGTCTTGAGCGGAGAAAACAACCGTGTAGCAGTGCTGAGGGTCTGGCCCTCGCCCCGCCACAACCGCGTCCGCGAACTGGAATACACCTTCATCGCTTACAATCCGACCGGTCTTGCCACGCAGGTATCGCGGCACCCGTGTATGCCCGGCCGCTTGAGTGTGCGACACCAGAACAGATTGACCAACGGCAAAACGCGCGGACTGTGTATCCTCAGGGAACCGCAGGTCAGCACCTGCCTTTGTGGCGTCGACGATCTCATGCACGCCAACGGGCGCATGACTCTTCTGATCAACATCAAAATGCTTCCTGCCATCGTCCAACTCGCTCTGATCAACGAGGCCTGCTTCCTTCAGCAGCATCTCCGAAGCAACGATCCAATTCTCAAAATAATCGAGGCGCAGATAGTCTGCGGGTGGCACACACTCTACTGCGTGACGATGCTGGTCGGTATTGTAAGGCGTCGACCAGGCCAACGCTTCGACCAAAGCAAAGGCCCGGCGTTGCCAGGCGGACCGGAAGATATAGTCTTCCTCGACAGCAATTCTTCCGAAGCCCTGCTTGCCGCCCATATCGTGAATGCCGTCCATCGACTGTCCTAAACTGCGGCTGTCCCAATCATGCCGTTGCGGGTAACCAGCTGCGCGAGCTCCTCGACACTCAAGTCACCCGTATTTGCCGGCCGCACTGGTAATATCAGATACCGCACCTCAGCCGTGCTGTCCCAGACACGCACCTGCGTACCACGTGGTAACTCAAACCCGAATTCCTCAAGAACGACGCGGGGCTCACGGACCACACGCGAGCGATAGGCCGGGCTTTTATACCAGGCAGGCGCCAATCCCAACACTGGCCAGGGATAACAGGAACAGAGAGTGCAAACGACAACGTTGTGGGTTTCGTCTGTATTCTCAATGACCCGAATATGTTCCCCCTGAACGCCTCTGAACCCCATGCTGTTTATCGCAGCCGTACCATCCTGCAGCAGCCAGTTCTTGAATTCAGGATCGCTCCACGCCCTGGCAACAACCGCCGCACCGTTTCTTGGCCCAGTCTCGCGCTCATAATACTCGACGATACTGTCCAGGGCTTCCGGATCAACCAGGCCTTTGGCGACGACAATCTCCTCAAGTGCCCGCACCCGCAGGGCCGCGCCTTCTTCGAGTGGGTCATGCTCATGGCCGTGACCATCTGTATGACCCTTGTCCGAACCTTTACTCTGCTTCGACATGGCCGAGCCTCTTCAGGTCGTCGAGATAGCAGCTGCGATTCCGACTGCTGCGAACATCCGTTAAATACAGGTCAGCGAAGATAAGTGCCGGGTCTGCATCGGCCTCAGCCAGTATTGTACCATCTGGCGCAACGACGCTGGAGAGACCGAGAAAGTCGAGATCTTCCTCCTGCCCCACCCGATTGCAATAGGCGACAAAAACCTGATTCTCAATGGCGCGGGCCGGCACCAGAACCTGAGCAACTTCTTTACTCGGTGCCATAAGGGCCGTCGGCGTTGCAATCAGCTCGACCCCGGCCTGTGCCAGCTCACGGGTAAGTTCGGGGAACTCGATATCGTAGCAAATCAACAGACCGGTTTTAATACCGGCCAGAACCACGACCTCACAGCTCGCGCCGGGAACAAAGGTTTCCTGCTCCCACTTGCCATAGAGCGCCCGCTTGCAGTAGTGCGCGAGCATCTCGCCTTTTTCGTCAATGGCGAAGGCGACGTTTCGTATGCCTTCTTCTTTTGCCACAAGAGCGCCGACCACAATGGCGAGTTGATGCGTTTTTGCCCGTCGTTGCAATTCAAGCAGCCAATCGGAAACATCGGGCACGCGCGCCGCTGTCAGATCAGCGCTGTAATACCCGGTCATGATGCCTTCAGGGAAAATCAGTAGGTCCGCGTTTTTTTGCGCTGCCGCTTCGACATCCGAAAGAACCCGGGCCATGGTAGCTTCGAGGTCGCCTGGCACGCCCGCCATCTGGGAAAGTGCGATGCGTTTCATCTCAGTTCCTATTTAGCGTCTCTTGCCGCGGCGCCGAGCAGGCGCGGAAGATCTCCGAAACGGGCAACCAGTCCAAACACGACGATGGAAACCAGAGCAAAGATGACCGCCACCGCCGCCATAACGGGTGTGTAACCGTAGCGCAGGGAATTGAAGATCTTGATGGGCAGTGTCTCGACCGTAAAGCCCGCCACCATGTAGGCGATGATGTACTCGTTCAGACTGAGAACGAATGCAAAGGCAAAACCAGACACGATGTAGGGTGTGATGAGGGGCCGGACGACCGTGAAGAACACCGTCCTCTCGTTCGCGCCCATCGTCCGTGCCGCCTCGATCAGTTGACGGTTGATGGATTCCAGTCCGAGGGAAATCGTCACCAACGGCAAGGTGACCAGAAAGACGCCGTGGGAAATGATGGTTGCCGCCATATGTCCGGAGCCGCCAACCGAGACCCAGAAAATCAGAAGCCCGAGAGCCGTGATCACCGGGGGCAGCATAAAGGGAGCCAGGCCGATGCTGAACAGCAAACGCGCGAAGCGGGAGTCCCGCTGCCAAAGGAAAAGCGCAACGGGAAGTGCGACAGAAACCGCCAGAATACTGGCGAAGAACGCAATCAGTACGGAATTCTGAAGGGCGTTAAACCAGGCGCTCTGCGTGAAAAGTTCGCCGTACCAGTCCAGGGTAAAGCCCTTCGGCGGAAAGAGCAGCCGTTTCTTCTCGTTCACCGACACGCCGGCCACGACCAGGATCGGTGCGGTCATAAAACAGAAGACGGCGATCATAAAAATCGTGCGTATTGCCTTCATGCCTTACCTCCAGCCGCGTCATCTTTTCCCATCAGAAGCGTGATCGCCACCATGAGCAGGGATACGAGCAGAAGCAGGATCGCCATCGCAGCCGCAAAGGGCAGGTTCGCTTCGAATATAGCCTGGTCGGTGATGTGTACCGAAAGCGTCCAGTGCGGCGGCTTCCCGAGTGTCTGCGGCAGGATGTAGGCGCCAAGCGTGAAAACGAACGCCAGGATAATTGTGCTGATGATCGTTCGTTTCATCACCGGCACGACCACAGTGAAGAACGTTCTGACCGGTGAGGCCCCCATCATCTGGGCTGCTTCGGAGAGTTCCGGGTCGAGCCTGGAGAGCGCAGGGTAAAGAACCAACACTGTGTAGGGGAAGCTCAGGTAAACCAGCCCAAGCAGCAAAGCGGGAAGGCTTGGATAATAAGCGGCACTGCGTTCCAGCAATCCCAGCGCGGCAAACAGATTCGAAATACCGGCTGTCCGGGACAACAGCGTCGACCAGGAGAAGCCGATAATTACCTCCGACAGAGACAGAACCGCCAACAGAAAGACCAACGCGAAGACCTGCGTGCTCCTGCTCGCCCGGGTCAGACTGTAGGTAAAGGGAAAGGCAATCATCACGGCAATGACCGCAGCCGAAATAGACAGGCCGATCGAAAACGCCAGGATCTTGATGAAGAATGCATCCAAGAACCGAGCGTAATTCGCGAATTCGAACGCCGGCTCGTAAAACGCCCCTTCGACGCGATGAAAGAAGCTGACCGCCAACATGATGCCAAGGGGAATCAGAAAGAAGACGCCCAGCATCAATGACGCATAGGCAGGCGGCAGCAGCTTTGCAGAGAAGATCCGTTCAGGAACGGAAGAATGGTTTTCGACAGCACTCATGCCGGAAACACCGTACAGGCTTCCGGCGGAAATTCGACCGTGACCTCATCACCGACAGCAACATTCGGTTTGTCTTTAGGGGTCATGGTTGCCGTTAACTCCATGGCGTCATGCGCAAGCATGATCTCAACCTGCGCGCCCAGATCCCGAATAAAGGTGACGCTTGCGCTCAGCGTATTTGTGTCGCGCTGCGTGTCGGGCAGAATGTGAAGATCTTCGGGACGCACGGAGAGCACCGCATCCTGACCAGGACTCAAAGCATCCGGTCGCTCCGAAGTCGCAACTTTGCGGCCAAAGAGTTCCACGGTGGAATCGTCGATAACTCTACAAGGCAAGATATTGCTCGCGCCGATGAAGTCGGCGACGAAGGCGTTTGCCGGCCTCCGATAGATTTCGAGTGGTGGGCCGTATTGCTGGACCTTGCCGTCTTTCATGATGACGACATGATCGGCCATGGTCATGGCCTCACGCTGATCGTGGGTCACGACAATGGTCGTGATGCCAAGGCTTTTCTGCAGCTGCCGCAACTCGACCTGCATGGCTTCACGCAGTTTTGCGTCGAGCGCAGATAGTGGCTCATCGAGCAGAAACAGGCGCGGGTGAATCGCGAGAGCCCGGGCAATGGCAACGCGCTGCCTCTGGCCACCGGAAAGCTGCGTGATACGACGATCGCCAACACCGGGCAGATGCACCATGTCGAGCAATTCATCCACGCGCGACTTCATCTCGGCGGCTGACTGTCCGCGAATACGCAGCGAATAGGCGATGTTCTGCGCAATACTGAGGTGAGGGAACAAGGCAAGGGATTGAAAGACCATGCCGAAGTCACGCTTGTGCGAGGGAACATCGACGATCGATTTCCCGTTGAATACGATATTGCCGCTGCTCGGGTATTGCAGTCCCGCGATCAGGCGCAGCAGCGTGGTTTTACCGCAGCCGGAGGGACCGAGCAGGCAAACGAACTTTCCTTCTGGCAGTGTGAGATCAATTCCGTCAATCGCGCGGACGGAGCCGAAGTTCATATTGAGGTTTTGCAGCTCAAGACCGCTGGCAGAATCTGACAAGGAAAGACCTTATGGAATCGTTTGTTGCTTTAAAAGCGAATGAAATTTCAGGTACGCAGGACAAGACCGGTGGAGAGGTACAAAGCCCCTCTCCACCGATACCCATCGCCTGATCAGCTGGCAATCAGCTCTGCCCACTTCTGGTTAAGCCAGTCACCCTTGCTGTTGTAGAGGTCGTAGCGCGGAATGATCGGCTTGATGTCGCTCGAAACCGCTGCAAATTCTTCGTCGGTCAGATCCGTCAGCTCCCGTGGCACGGTGGGAGCCGTTCCGACCTTACGCGCGAGCTTTGCCTGAATGTCGGTCTGGCTCATGTAGTTGATAAAGGTCTGGGCCTCTTCCTGACGCTTGGAGGTCTTGATCAGACACCAGGAGCCGGAATCAAGGATGCCGCCTTCTTTCGGGAAGGTTGAACGCACCGGCTGTCCATCGGCTGCGGCGAGCCCCGTGACGTCGTGATAGTACTGACCCATCGGAATTTCGCCGGTTTCCAGCGCCTGCTGGAACTGCCCTTCATCCCGGTACCAGAGACGTACGTTGTCTTTCAACTCGGCGAGCTTGGCCATCACCTTCAGAATACCTTCGTCGGTATCCATGATGTCCGTTCCGCCGAACCATGTCGTCGCCGTGACTTCCAGGAGGAAGGAGTTATCCACTTTGGCCAGAAGACCGAGGGTGTCCTTGTATTTCGGATCCCACATGTCTTTCCAGGAGGTCGGTGCGTCAGGGTAGGTTTCTGTGTTCGTCACCAGTGTGATGTACCACGAAAGCGCCCCGATAGCGTAGACCGAACCATCATCGTACTTGCGCACAAAGTGCTCAGGCAATTTGGACGTGTTTTCCAACTTGCTGCTATCCAGGGGCATCCAGAGCTTGTCTTTCGCGCCCTTTGAAGCAGCGGTCTGGGTCATCATGGAAACGTCAGCCGGTGCCTGCCCGGCGCGCGCCGCAGCCTGCAGCTGAACCAGCCATGCGGATCCGGTCGGCTCGCTGATGGATTCGACCTCAATCCCGGTCGCCTCGGTGAAGGCAGGATAGATGTGCTTGTCGAAAGACTCCTGAAAATATCCACCGTACGTGCCGACTTTGAGAGGCTCACCCGCGGCCCGAAGGATCGCAGGTGCCGCCAGCACTCCAAGGCCCGCCGCTGTGGTAGTCTTCAGAAACTGACGTCTGGTTACTTTTTTGAACATAACGTTCTCCCTGTTATTTTCGCGAGGACGGATCGAATTCCGGCCTCAAGTATCACGATCTGGATTTACGCGGCAAAACGCAAAGCATCTCGTAGAGCAGATTGGCGCCCAACAACGCGGTATTCCCGCTGGTATCGTAAGGCGGCGAAACCTCGACAAGGTCTCCGCCAACGAGGTTCAGACCGTCACAGCCGCGCACAATTTCCAGACCCTGCATCGATGTAAGTCCACCGACTTCGACAGTGCCGGTTCCCGGCGCAAAGGCCGGATCCAGACCATCGATATCAAACGACAGATAGACCGGTGCATCTCCGATCCTGACCCTAATATCCGCCATCAGCGGCGACAAGGACTTGTGCCAGCATTCGTGGGCCTGAACGACCGTAAAGCCCTGCTTCCGTCCCCAGTCAAAGTCATCCGGCGCGTAACCTGTGCCGCGCAGCCCGATCTGGAAGACCTTGTCGTTGATCAGCAGCCCCTCCTCAACGGCCCGGCGAAACGGCGTTCCATGGGCGATCTTTTCGCCGAACATCTCGTCATTCGTATCCGAGTGGGCATCAATGTGAATGAGGGCAACAGGTCCGTGCTGCTCCTTCATCGCCTGCAAGATCGGATAGGTCAGCGTGTGATCACCACCGAGCGTCAATGGAACAACACCGTGGCTGAGAACCTCTTTGTAAGCTCGGGCGATGATCTCAATCGACTTTTTGAGATCGAACGTGTTGATCGCCACATCGCCGATATCCGCAACCTGCATCTCAGCGAAGGGCGCCGCGCCCGTGGCCATATTGAAGGGGCGCAACATCGCGCTTTCGGCCCTCATTGCGCGCGGCCCAAAGCGCGTGCCGGAGCGGTTCGAAGTGCCGATATCCAGTGGAACCCCCACGAAACAGGCGTCCAGACCTTCCGCCGTCTCCTGAGCAGGCAGACGCATCATCGTCGCATCACCCCCGAAACGCGGCATTTGATTGCCGCCAAGAGGCTGATTCAGTTCGCCTTTCGTTACAATACTCATCAGTGACATCGATGCCTTTATGAAAATTAAGCCCAACGATACCGAATCGTCTTCGCAAGCATCAATAAAGGCGTCTCAACCCATATATTTGAAAAAACAAATGTATTATGCCTGGTGTGCGCGGACCAAGGTCTCACAGAAGGCGCTGATGACGACCGGTTTCTTGCCGGACTTGGTGACCATCTGCATTTGACAACGGTAGGGAGCTTGATTGAGCTCGAACCGTCGCAGACGTTTTCCTTCAACATAAGACTTCGCCAGGTGGTCGGGCAGCAGGCCGATGTAGCGGCCGCTCAGCACGATCATCAGCTGGGATTCGATTTCGTGCACTGAAAGGTCAATTTCGCGGATGTTAAGCGCCCGCTGTCGTTGGCGGCTCCAGTAGCCGCGGTCGATGCGCGCACTGTCTTCAATCATCTGGTCGGTGATTTCATCGTCCGGCACCGGGAACAAGGGATGACTTGCGCCGCAGTAGAAGGAGTGCTGCTCAGAATAGAGGTCCACGTACTCAAGCCCATGGATCGCCTTATCGAAACTGCCGATCCCGACATGCAGACCACCGTCCATGACCTGCCGCAGGATTTCCTGTGGCCGCTGTTGCGAGAGCTCGAAACGGATCATCGGGGCATGATTGATAAATCTGCTGATCGCGTCGGGCAACTTCATCGCATCGTCCGTCGAGATACAGTCCACTGTTGCGACGCGCAGGGAGCCGACCATGTTCCCCCTGAGTTCGGCGAGCTTGCTGGAGCTGTCTCCAATCGCGGTGAAGAGATTCTGGCTGACCTCGTGCACCATGCGACCTTTTTCGGTCAGCAGGAAACCGCGGCGACCCCGCTGGCAGAGCTTGATGCCCAGGCGCTCCTCCAAGGCGGTGATGTGATTTGAGATCGTTGGCTGACTCAGGCCCAGCTCAGCCTGGGCTGCGGAGAAGCCGCCATTTCGTACAACGCTGTCGAAAACGGTCAGGAGATGCAGATCAGAGCCGGATATTTTCATAAAATCATTGAAAGTTGCAAATGTAAGGAATTGCAAGTGCTTATTTCTTGAATTTACCGCCTGATTGGACTGAACTGCGCAGAAGCGTTACAGCAATTTTCCGTGACGGTCGGTGAGTGTGGTGGAAGTGACGTTCGTGTCATTTATGACGTCTTTGCCTGTTACGCGGTTAGGCGCGAGGGCTGCGGTGATGTGGAGCATCACAAAGTCCTCGCAACGACATCCGCGAGACTTGCAAAGGCGCCAGAAAGGTCGCTTCCACCACACTAAGCCGATTGCTCACTTTTCCCGGAGGCCCCGTCATATCTTCTGCCCCTATCAATTGCGCCATCACTCGACTGAGTATGCCGCCCATACCCGCTGTGCAAAAATCAGCCGCGAACTATGACGGTCGTTACGGCCCCCTGATCGATCTTTCGCAAGCCGTTCCGGGTTATCCGGCCCACCCTCTCCTGCTTGATCAACTTGAGTCAGCGGCGAGGCAACCCGAATTGCTCGGTTACGGAAGCATCGAAGGCGAGCAATCCCTGCGCGCTGCCTATGCACAGGATCTGAAACAGGTTTTCCGAACCGACTTCGACAGCACCGAAGTACACATCACAGCAGGTTGTAACCAGGCGTTCGTGGCAACAGCCCTTACACTCGCCGGTCCCGGCGAAACACTGCTGTTGATTACGCCTTTCTACTTCAACCACGATTCAAGCCTCAGCATGCTCGGCATCAAAACCAAGGCCTTGGCTGCTCAGGCGACAGACGGTTTTCTACCGGATCCTGAGGCGGTGAGAGACGCCATAACGCCGGATGTGAAGGCCATCGTGTGCATCACCCCCAACAACCCAACCGGCGCAGTCTATCCCCCTGAACTCATGGAGGCCTTGTTCGACATCTCTGTCGACCGGAACATCTGGCTGATCGTTGATGAAACCTATCGCGATTTTCTGCCAGAGGGCGGGACTCCACCGCATGGTTTGTTTCAGCGCAAGAATTGGCGTGAGCACCTTGTCGGCTTATACAGCTTTTCAAAGTCCTTCTGCATTCCCGGACACCGGCTGGGCGCAATTACAGCAGGCGCGGAGATGGTCCAGCAAGTCGCCAAGGTGATGGACAACCTTCAGATCTGCGCCCCACGGCCTCCCCAGACGGCCGTCGCCGCAGCAATGCCTCAATTGGGAGACTGGCGAGAGGAGAATCGTCAGGAAATATCGCGGAGACGCGAAACCCTGGAAAAGGTGATTGCGGGCCTTCCAGGTTGGGAGATCGCATCAGTGGGCGCCTACTTCAGCTATATCCAGCATCCCTTTGAGAACACCAATTCCATAGAGGTCGCGGAGCGCCTTGCTGCAGAACGCGGTGTTCTGAGCCTGCCGGGCACCTTCTTCGGTGAGGGGCAAGACGCTTTTCTGCGCGTGGCATTTGCCAATGCGGGTTGCCTGGAACTGGAAGAGCTTGCTGAGCGTTTAGCGTAAAAAAACTGGCATCACAAACCGGACAGAGCCACCCGTTCCAGTCGACTCTTGTGCTGCCCTTCGTCAGCTTGCCGTACGAACTCTCTCGAGCAGCGCGGTAGATACCTGGATTCCTTCGCGATCATGACGTTTGCGCGCCGCACGGCGTCCCTGACCTGGGAGACGTGCGCCCGGCTGTTCAGCTATAGCATCGGCCAACGCCGAAATGCGGCCTGCGAAGGCACCGCCGGCTGTGACCGCAGGGTCAATTGCCAGAAAGAACTGCCCAGTGCGGGGCGGGCCACCTTTTGTGCCACTAAAGGGTGCCGCGTCAATCCCAAGGTAGGCACCGGTCAGCGCCGCGGCCATAACCTCCGTGAGCAAACCAATACCAACCCCCTTGTAGCCGCCCGAGGGTGCCATTGATCCCTTGATGCCAAGCTCCGGATCACGAGTCGGTTGGCCATCCGGGTCGAGTGCCCAGCCTTCGGGAATCGGCCGCCCCTCCCGGGCGTGCTTCATGACCTCGGACTTAGCGACAACACTTGCGCTCTGATCGATCAGGATCGCGGCCCCACCCTCGCCATCGGGAACGGCGAGCGAGAAAGGGTTTGTGCCGATGACCGGGCGACTACCGCCAACCGGCGCAATCGAAGCCGGTGCATTGGTGAAACCAAGACCAACTAACCCCTCCGCGGCCAGACGTTCGGTATGATATCCAAGGACCCCGCAGTTGTATGAGTCATGGATTGCGAGCGCGGCAACACCATGCTTTCGCGCTCGGGGCATCAGCTCTACGAAGCCCGCATCGATCGCGGCATGCGCAAAGCCGGTACCGGCATCGACCAGGACAGTGCCCTCTCGCGGGCAGGTGACCTTAGGTACGGCCTGCCCATCGACCTTGCCGCAACGCAAGTGCTCGGCATAAATCGGCAGATACATCAGGCCATGGCTTGCGATCCCTTCCCGCTCCGCAGCAGCGATGGCACGGGCGAGCGGACGGGCATTCTCTGCCCGCGCACCTGCGGCTTCCAGTATCTCAAAGGCCAGTGCCTCGATCTCACCCGGGTTCATAATCACGCTGTCAGTCATTGGCGAAATCTCCGTTAATCTTGATCATGCAGGCCTGCACCGGCCCCTGCCCGGCGCGACGCCTCGGTTGCCGGTGCATAAGTTCGTTGAGCGAAGCCATCGAGCACACGCCAGGTCTCCACCGGAAGAACCTGAGCATCGGATCCAGGCCGACGCGCCTCACAAAGAAACTCTGTACTCCGAGTGACCAGCAGCTCACCGCTCAGAGGCACTTTCACCGCCTCCCAGTCCATAGCCGCAGGTCCTTCGGTCGTCGCCACAACCTGAAAGTCGTCGCCTGCCAGCAGGAACTGACACTCAAGATCACGGGCGGCGCGACAGAGAAACGGCACGATGAGGATCGGCCAATGCACAGGACCGAGACCGAAACGCGCCCCCCCTGCGATCTCTTCGGCCCGGTCGGAAAGCGCTGCCCCCGTCGCAATCGGACAGAGCACACCGGCGTCACAAAGCCAGATACTGCCGTCAACGCGCGGCACATGCTTTGAAACCGAGGCATCAATCTCCGTAAGAACCGCCGCGAGCGCATCAGGACCAGGCAAGCGGTAGGCCGCCAACCAGCGCGCAGCGCGCCCAGCCTCCTCCGCCATGCCCCAGGTGAAACCTGCCCCCCTCGCTGCCTTGCGTCCCATGGCATCGATCTCCGCCAGCGAGACCCACCAGTCGCCGGTCGCATCTACCCTGGGGCCGGTCGGGGATTGAATGGTCGGATCGCTCATTCCGATGCCTGCAGGATCTCATGAGGGAAAGGTGCATCCCTGTACATGCATATCCGCACCCAGCGGTCGGAGCGTGGGTCGAAACGGTCGGCACCGAAGAAGGACAGTTTGCATCGCAGAAGGTCAATCGGCATCAGATCTGCGGAGATGAGATTGTCGCGAATCTCCGCATAGGGAAAACGTGCCGCAATTTGAGCCCGGCGGGCAATATGACGATGCTCGGAGTGGCTTAACAAAAACGCAGCAAGCGAAGGCTCGCCTTGCCAGACATCGAGATCAGCCGCCAGCCGGGCTGCATCACGTCCGGTCGAGAGCGGCTGCTCGTACTCCGACCCCTCCTCAGCATCGCGTTCACCAAGCCGGGGTTCCAGTTTTTCCTCTGACACATACCAGAAGCGCGCTTGATTCGACGGCGCGTCGTAGTCCACTGAAAGCGCCCAGCCGTAGTTTTCAGCCAGGATGTCACGCAGAGCAGCGGCGGTCATACTGCCATCAATTCGAAAAGCGGCGTCCTCATCCGCGTCCATCAAATCCGCCAATTCGTCGACCAGATCGCCGTGCGGTTCGAGCAGCAGTGACACCAACAGCTCCTGACCCTCCAGAGAAAGCGCTTTCTCACCCCAGAGCCAGATCGCGTTCCAGGGCTGTTGCCGGGTAAAGACATCATCGCCACTACAGCGGGCAATCAAGGCATCCAGATCGTCGCGGAGGGCCGCCAGTTTTTCCTTCTGAACCGGGTGTTCAGAATGCCAGACCTCAACATTGTCAGAAGCTCGAGTGAGCGCGCCGCGGAAGCCTTCGATGCTGACGGCATCGGTACCGTTAAGAGCCCGCACGCGTGCAAGCGCTTTTTCACGTGCAAGAATCCAGTTGTTGAGCAGAACCGGATGATTGATCAGAAAGGGCGCCATCCCCAGGCCGGTCGAGTTGCCCACGCCGAAGCGGCGGCGCAGATCCGGCTCAAGGACCACGGCACGCGCGCCGCCTCTCACGCGCGCCATGTGTTCAACAAGATCGAGTGTAAAGCTTCGGGTCAGCCAGACCGACAGCATTTCGGCCTGAAACGGCCCCTTCAATTCTGGCCGGCTCGCGATCCTCACCCGGTCAGCAGCCCCGAATTTGCCCGAGCCATAGACCGCGGTGGTGCGCATCAGATAGCCCACCGCATCAATCTGCGCGGCATCCGGTTGCCGGCCTTCGGTGAGGCACTCGACAACATACTCAAAAAGCCGCACGGAACGATTGGCACGGGAAAGCGAGAGTTCCTTGTCAGAAACTCGACCTGCTTCCTGCTTGGGCACGTTTCGCGCCAAACGTTGTATGTCTTCCTCAGTGGGTATTCCGTCGAAGAGCGCAAAGGTCGCATCCCAGGCGGTCGCAATCACCCTGTCCGACCGCATCTCGTCTGGTAGATCATGGGCGAAACAGACCAGCGAGTAGCTGCGTTCTCCACCTTCTACACTGTAGACCGCATGACCAACACCGTCGGCGTTAACCTCCCAGCAACGGCGTTCGAACCGCCAGGTCTCGCGCTTGAGCCGACGCAGCAAGCTCTGCATGAAGGAGAGACGCGTCGGATGAAACGAGCCCATCCGCGCCAAACGCATGACCCTGTCAGCGCTCCTTAGCGGCACGTCGCCGTGATGTTCACGTGGCAAGATCACGAACCAGGCATCCCATGTGTTAGAGCGTTCCGGCGTCAAAGAATTCCAACTTCAGGACAGCTGGCACCTCTATGCCCTTGGGCACAAAGGCACCAGCACCTGAGAACTTACTCGGCAGCCTGCGTACTGGCTTGCGAGACAGCGTGCTTGTCACGCAACCCGTCACGATAAAGCGCCTTGATCAATGAGGCACACATCAGCCCCATGACCATGGTAAAGGGCAAAGCTCCGATGATCATCGCAGATTTCAGGGCTTCCATAGGGTCGGCTCCGCTGTTTGTTTTACCTGCAACCAGCAAAGTTCCGATGACCAGCGTTAGGATCACACCCCAGACGATGCGGTGCTTGACGCCGGTTTCCTGCTCGCCGCCGGACATGATGGTGTTCATTACCAGAATGCCGGAATCAGCAGACGTCACCAGGAACGTCAGAATGAGCACAACACACATCACGGTGATTGCCGAGAGGAAACCGCCTGAAAGCATCTGCCCCAGGGTGACAAAGAGCTTCGCGGTATTGGACGCTCCGATAATCGCCCCCTCTGCCGCACCACTTAACTCCAGATCAATCGCCGTGCCGCCCAGAATGGTCATCCAGGCAAAGCACACCAGAGCAGGCGCAACGACGCAGCCAAGGATGAACTCACGAACCGTACGGCCCTTCGAAATACGGGCAAGGAACAGACCCACGAAAGGCGAGAACGCAATCCACCAGGCCCAATAGAAGGTCGTCCAACCGGCCTGCCAGCCAAACTGGCGTCCCTCCGTCCCGGCTGCGTAGGCTGCAACCTGAACCTCGGCAGGCAGTGCTGCTGCCGCCCCCGTCAAGCCGCTCTGGAATTTCTCCAGAGAGCCCCAGGCATTGGTGGCCCCGGCATAAAGGTCACTGGCCAGAGGCGCAGCTTCCGCAGGCAGAGCGGCGGCGAATGCCTCCGCCGATTGCGGCCCGTAAGCCCCGAAGGAAAGCGAGAGGAAGTTCAGAAGGTAATCCGCCAGCGCCATGCCGTAAGTGGTCATGGCAAAGAGAAACGAGCCGAAGATCACAAAGGTCAGCAAGAGGATCAGCGAGAGAACGAGATTAAGATTGGACAGGTATTTCACACCACGGCCAACACCTGACACAGCGGAGATGATCGACATGCCCATGATCAGGACCAGAGACACGATCAGTCCCACAGTGCCCGGCTTGGGCGCGTCACCCGTCATATCCATCATCCACTCCATGCCTGTGATCGCATACATGCCATCAACAAACTGGCTGACACCGAAGCCGATGGTGACCGATACACCCAGAATGGTCGCAACGACGCCCAGTACATCAACGATATGGCCGAAGGGGCCATTTACGTATTTGCCGAACAAGGGCGTCAGTGCCGAACGAATGGTGAGAGGCATATCACGTGTGTAGGCGTAATACGCCAGCGACAGCCCGGTTACGACATAAATTGCCCAGGCGTGGAAGCCGTAGTGCAGGAAGGTGTAGCGATAGGCGGCCTGAACCGCACCTTCAGTATTGGCAGCCGTGTCCCCATCGAGGACGACGGGATTGGACCCCCAGAGTCCGAGAGGTTCAGCCGTGGCAAAAACCATCAGGCCGACTCCAAGGCCGGCACCGAACATCATGGAAAACCATGAAAAGTTCGAGAACTCAGGCGCCTCGCCTTCGCGCCCCATCAGGCGCTTGCCGGTTTGCGGCAAAATGGCAAGTACCGCCAGAAAGACCGCAAAAAAGCCGACGATGACTATGTAAAAACCATTGAAGCCTTCCAGCAACGACCAATTGACGCTCCCGAGAACGCCGTTGGCATTGGCTGGCCAGAACAGCGCCCAAATCACGAGCAAGGCCATTGTAAACTTGCTGATCAGCGCGATTGGAAGACTGTAGCCTTCGTAAAATCCGCCCGGAGCTTTCGCAATCTCCAGGTCGGTAAATGGTGGTTTGATCGACATCTTTCCCTCCCAGTGTTTCGTAAAGTTTCCTGTCCGTCCGACCTCTTATCTGCGGGCCGGTAAGGTTTTTATTCGGCAACCAGTGTCCGACGCTCATGTTCGTTCAAGCCTTGCGATCCGAAACTGCGGTCGAAGAAACTCAACCAGTTCCCTCCCATGATCGCCGCAACATCGGCTGCGTCGAAGCCAACCTGCCTGAGGCCCGCCTCGACATTTCCAAAATCTCTGTTGTCTCGGAACCATGAAGGCATCGGCGGAAAGCCGACGTCAGTGCGAGACCCTTCGCCGTAGTCGATCTCTTTGGTCCAGCGGCCGACCCGCATCCACTCGACAACGCTGTCCGGTTGATCCTGACAAAGGTCCGATCCAATACCGATCCGCGTCACGCCCATAATCTCGGCGCTCCGCGCGACCATCTCGCAGAAACTCTCCAGGCTACAATCCGACTTATCCTTCAGATGATGCGGATAGAGTGAGAAACCAATCATGCCGCCGCTCTGTCCCAGCGCCCGAAGCACGGCATCGGACTTGTTGCGCAACGCGGGGTGCCAGAAAGCGGGATTGGCGTGCGTAATCGCGATAGGCCGTTCTGAGATCTCGATTGCTTCGAGCGTGGATCGTTCGGCGGAATGGCTCATGTCGATCACCAGTCCGACCCGGTTCATCTCGGCGATCACCTGACGGCCCATGCGGGTGATGCCAGGATCTTCGCTTTCATAACAACCGGTCGCCAACAGCGATTGATTGTTGTAGCTGAGCTGCATGAATCGAGCGCCAAGCGTATGGACAATCTCAACCAGACCGATGTCGTCTTCAATCGGGGAGCAATTCTGAAACCCGAAGAGAATCGCCGTCCGCCCAGCGGCTTTGGCGGTCCGCACATCGTCGCCGCTGCGGGCATGACAGATCAGATCGGGATAGTCTTCGAACCAGCGGTTCCAACGTTCGATGTTCAGCACCATCTCGCGAAAATTCTCATGATAGGCGATCGTCACATGGACGGCATCGACACCGCCCTCGCGCATCTCGCGGAAAATCTTCGGTGACCAGTTTGCATATTGCAGTGCGTCAATGATCATTCCGGCCCCCCCGCATTTATGTAGGCGGTTTTAATCGTGGTATAGAACTCAGCAGCCGCACGTCCCTGTTCGCGCGGGCCGTAGGAACTCTCGCCCCGACCACCGAAAGGAACGTGATAGTCGGTGCCCGCAGTGGGCAGGTTCACCATGACGCAGCCGCTTCGGGCGTTCCGCCGGAAATGGGTGGCACGGGCAAGATTGCGGGTCATGATACCCGCTGTCAGGCCAAAACGCGTGTCGTTGACGACTGCGAGCGCCTCGTCGTAAGAGCCAACCCTGATCAGGCAGGCGATTGGCGCAAAGAGCTCCTCACGGTTTACCTGCCAGTCGTTTTGAGTACCGCCGATGACCGCCGGTGTCATGTAATAGCCTTCGGTTTCCATCTGCAAAGGCACACCGCCCGTCAGGAGTTCTCCGCCTTCGCGTTGCGCTAAAGCAACGTTCTCAAGATTCTGACGAAGCTGCACTTCCGAAACAACCGGCCCCATCTGTGTCTCAGGAGCCAGGGCATGGCCAACCTTCATGGTGCTCGCCGCAGCGATCAGTTTTTCGGCAAAAGCATCGTAGATCGCTTCGTGCACGACCAGGCGCGAGGACGCCGTGCACTTCTGACCCGTACCGCCGAAAGCGCCGTTCATCGCGGCCGCCACAGCAAGATCGAGATCGGCGTCGTCCATCACCGCGAGCGCATTCTTGGAGCCCATCTCCATTTGCAACTTGGTCAGGTTGCCGATGGCCGAGGCGGCAATACCCTTGCCGACGGCGACCGATCCCGTGAAGCTGATGGCGTCGATATCCGGGCTTTCAACCAGGCGCTGTCCGACAGCACCACCCGCCCCCATGACCAGATTGAAAAGTCCGGCGGGCAGATCCTGTTTGGCGATGATTTCCGTCAGTGCAACTGCGGAGGCGGGAACCAGGTTTGCCGGTTTCCAGACAACCGCATTACCGAATGCGAGCGCTGGAGCGATCTTCCACACCGCCGTCGCCGTCGGAAAGTTCCAGGGACTGATCACCGCGACGGTCCCGACCGGCTCCCGGCGAATATCGACTTCAATGCCGGGACGTACACTGTCGGCGTTCTGACCGAGTTGGCGCAGGGCTTCTGCTGCGTAGTAAGTGAAGAACTGCCCCGCGCGGTAGATCTCGCCCTTGCCTTCAGCCAGAGGTTTGCCTTCCTCCCGGCTGAGAAGCTCGCCCAGTTCACCGCTGCGCGCGATCAGTTCCTCACCAATCGCCTGCAGTGCCGCCTGACGTTGCTCCGGACCGGTTTTGGACCAGGCTGCCTGCGCGACCCGGGCCGACGCAATGGCGTCATCCAGTTGACCGGCGCTGGCTTGAGCGTAACGGCCAATCAGATCCGCGACATCCGAAGGGTTGCGGTTCTCGACCTCGCTTTCGCCATCACACCATTCACCGGCAATAAAGTTTCGCCCAACACCGCTCATTCAACACCTCCCAGTTTCAGTTGAAAGGCTTGACATGAGCTTGAGTTTCATTCAATCAGAAAGAATTGAAATAAGTTTCAGAAAAACTGAAATGATTAAAACAGAGATGCTGCGCGTCTTCGTCGAGGTTGCCCGCGCAGGCAATCTGGTCAGCGCTGCCGAAACCCTGGGGCGCGCCCCTTCAGCGGTGTCTATGACCTTGAAACAGCTCGAAGCACACCTCGGTCAGCCGTTGTTCGAATCAGAGCGAAAATCCCGCCTGACCGCGCTGGGCGCTTATGTCTTCGAGATGGCAAACCGGGAACTGGCTCATTTCGACAGAACTATCTCCGCCCTCACCGATTTTGCCAGCGCACGCAGAGGCGAGGTCCGGATCGCAGTGGTGCCGTCATTCGCGATGACCATACTCCCGGAACTCGTATTGGAATTCACGGCGAACTCCCCCAACGTCAGGCTCGATATCCACGATATGGACAGCGCCTCTATCCATCGGGAGCTGGACCGCGAACGTATCGATCTGGGTATCGTCTCCGATGCCCGACCGAGCACCGAGGTTAAGTTGGTTGAACTTGCCTCTGATCACTTCGGCGTCGTAATGCGGTCGGACAACCCCCTTGCCGGTCGGAAGAAGATATCCTGGAAGGCTCTGTCCGAAGCAGAACTCATTGCCAATCCGCTCTGCGAACGGATCGACGAAGCCACGTTGCACACGGCACTCGAAAGTGCCCGCTTACGCGTTCACAACACCACGACGCTGCTAACGATGGTGCGTGCAGGTCTCGGTGTGACGCTCCTGCCAGAACTGGTGTGCCGGCAAGCAGACTCGCAGATTACCTTTCGCGAACTCGCAAGTTCTGTCGCGCCCCGAAGAATCGACCTGATCAGCCGTGCACGGGATACACCGAGCCCGGCAACCGCAGCCTTCGCCGAGTTTCTGATTGAGCGTATGACCGAACGGGCTGGAGCCTTCCTCTGATTAACGAAGCTTCCTGATCCATGACCGTCAGGAGAAAAGAAAAACGCCTTGGCGGGCATCGCCAAGGCGTTTTTTTATGAAAACACTGAGTGCTTCCCACAGGGCACATGCCGCTATGGTGAGTCTCAGGTGATCTTGCATTCTCTGACGCGTCTTAATGCGATGGGCGCTAGGTCGCCGGGTTCGAGCTATTCCAGATGTCACGATGCCATTTCCAGGCGCCGTCCTCCTGCTTCCAGATGACAATGTATTTCCCATTGTCGGCGACAGTTCCATCCGCCGTCTTCAATAGGAACTCTCCAACCTGGATAGCTGTATCGCCATGCTCCTCCAGCTCTACGGTTTTAAGTTCTGCGCTGGCGATCCCCATATCGATCGCCCCTTGCCAGAACGCCATTATACTTTCGCGTCCGGATATCATAGCGGCGTTGGGCGGAAGTGCTTGCCCGGTTCTGGTGTAGACATCTGTCAATCGTGAGGCACTTCCGGCGCGCATCGCGGCTTCGAATTCACGATCAACAGCTTCAATATCTTCTCGCATGGCTTTTCCTTTCAGACTTCTGAGGCATGTGTTTCCCGCTCGCCCGCCGAACCTAATTGGCAGGATTCGAGCTGTTCCAGATATCGCGGTGCCACCGCCATTCGCCGTCCTCTTTCTTCCAGAAGATCATGAGCTTGCCCACGTCAGCTGTCGTGCCGTCCGCTGTTTTGAGCAGGTAGCGACCGATCTGAACCGCGCTATCGCCGAACTCTTCCAACTCAACCGTTTCAAGTTCGGCGGAGGCGATACCCGCGTCGACGGCACCCTGCCAGAAGACTTCCAGCGCTTCCCGGCCAGTGACGATTGGGCCGTTCGGGGGCAATGCCTGACCATCTTTTGTGTAAACGGCCGCCAGGCGAGACGCGTTGCCGGCCTTCAGAGCAGCTTCGAATTCGGCATCCACCGCTTCAATAGCCACCTTTGTGCTGCCGTGATGATCGGCCAATGCGGCAGGAGCTGAAAATGCTGAAAAGGCGAGTAATACTGCCAGGGTTAGGGATGCTGCGTTCATTTTTGTTCCTTTCTGATTGCTACAGAATGAACTTGGCGATGTATCCGGGGAAAACGACAGCCGCCAACCGCTGTCCGCGGGAAACTGTCTCGCTTTCGAGACACTCCAGAGGCCCCGCAGCAGCCGAATGGAAGAAAAGCGGCACAGGGAGAGCCACCTGAATTGCACGGCAGACGTGGCACCAAACACGGTCTGACCTCGAACTCTGTCACTATTTCAGGAACTGGTTATGACGACGATTTTACACCTTAACTCCAGCGGTCGCAGAAATGGCTCGGCATCGCGCCAACTCAGTGCCGCGCTTGTTGAAAAACTCATCGCACAAAATCCGGGCGCACGTGTGATCGAACGGGATGCTGCAACGGATGCTGAGTTTCTGGACGAGGACTGGGTTGTTGCAAACTTCACGCAAGCGGAGGAGCGCAGCGCACAACAGGGGGCACGGCTGCAGTATTCGCAAACACTTGTCGAGGAAGTGCAGGTTGCCGATATCATCGTGATCGGGACACCGATCTACAACTTTTCGATCTCCGGTGCTTTAAAGGCCTGGATCGATCAGATCTGCCGTCCGGGTCTTACGTTCCGCGCCGAGCCTGACGGCTTCGTCGGATTGCTAGAGAACAAGAAGGTTTTCCTGGTGGTGACATCAGGCGGTACAGAGGTCAATGGGCCCATCGATTTTGCGACCGGTTACATGCTTCACATTCTCGGCTTTCTCGGAATCACGGACGTGACCGTCATTGCCGCCGATACGATGGTTATGAATCCCGAACGCGCACTCACGCGCGCGATGCAACAGATCGACACTGCGGTATAGTCATCCATAGAAATCCGAGCGCGGTGCCTCAGCTTGAATCACCGCGCTCGGTTCAATCAGTTGAAGGAAAATCCCGGTCCGAACCGCGTCTCAACGGCGGTGTAAAAGCGTCAGTTTTTCCTGGTTGATATATCGAGCTTGTTCATTCGGCGATACAGCGTTGCACGGCCAACCTTCAATCGGCTCGCAGCCTGAGAAACATTGTTTCCAGTTTGCGCAAGCGCCTGCAATACGGCTGTGCGTTCCGCCTTTGCAAACCCGATATCGCTTTTCCCGTCACAAAGCAGATCGGATACAAGGCAAGGATCAATCGTGCCGCCGACACCCAGCAGGTATCTGCGGCGCGCGCCGCGGCTTGCGCCAACGACCAGATCGTCCTGATCCACTGCCAGGAGAGAATTTGCCTCAGAGGTTTCGTTCGACAGCATCAGGATGCGGGACTTCGGATAGGCAGCGCGGAAATTTGAAACCTCGATGTTCTGCGCAATTTGTGAAACCAGCGCAGCAATCATCGCGTTAAGAGCCGGGCTCTGATCGTATCTGGCCGACGAAACGCCAAGTGCGCCGATCAGGTTTCCGTCAGGTCCGAAAATCGGCGCATCAATGCAGCTGATGCCTGTATTGCGCGCCAGAAAATGCTCATCGCGATGGATGACGACCCGCCTCTTTTCTGTAAGACAGGTGCCGACGCCGTTTGTACCTTCCTCTTCCTCGCTCCAGTTCGTGCCTTGCCAAAACCCCCATTGCTTGAAGGTGTGCTCATCGACATCATTCAGCCGCTGGTCCATCACAATGCCTTCGGCGTCCGTAAACAAAACCGCACAGCCCGGCTTGCCGACAATGTTGAACAAGCGGTCGAGCCAGGGTGAGGCCAAAGTCATTGCCTCACCAAAGGTGTCGTGCCGCTGTCGCAGTTGATGCGAGGTAATGCGTTCGGGTGCCCGGCGCTTACCCGGATGCAGGCCGTGTTTTGAGAGGGATCGGGACCAGGACGCCGCGAGTCGCGACATCGCCGCCGCTTTCGAAGACGCCGCTGTTTCCAGAACCCTGTCGATATGCTGGCTGTGTCCGATCACGTCATCACCTCACTTCGCAGAATTGACTTCAGAAAACTCAACGGGACCGCCCGCTGCTTCCCACGACGAAAACCCGTCTTTCAAGTGGCTGGCCTCGAAACCCATTTTTTGCAGCGATTGCAGCGTAAGCGCCGAACGCCAACCCGAGGCACAATGAAACAGGAACTTCTTATCCGTCTGGCCAAAGACCTTCTTGAAATAAGGACTTTCCGGATCTACCCAGAATTCAATCATCCCTCGAGGACAGTGAACGCTGCCCGGTATGCATCCCTTTCGCTGTCGTTCGCGGACATCCCGGATATCGACAATCACCAGATCCGGGTCGCCGAACATCTCAATCGCCTCCGGGGTTCCGATTTCCTCGACACCATGGCGCGCCTGAGCAACGAGCTCAGCGGAATTCATCTTCAGTTTCCGCATTTCAGCTTTGCTCAACCGGCCGCGATGGACCCTGTTTCCATTCGGAAAAGGACCCGTCATAGAGACTTGCTTCCACCCCGAGGACGTTCAGAGCCATCATGGGAACAGTGCCGGCGTAACCGGAACCACAGGAAGTGATGACGGGACGTGTCCGCCAATCGGGCGCAAGCCGGTCGAAAGCTTTCTCCATGTCGTCAGCCTCCAGAAAGAGACCGGTATCCGGATCTAACAGTTCATTGAAATGCACATGCAACGCGCCGGGAATATGACCGCTGCGCGGATCTTTTGCTGTGCCTGCGTAGCTGATCGGGCCGCGCGCATCCATGTGGCACGATAGCGCTTTCCGCTCCTGTAGTTCTGCGAGGCTGACACGCACAGCACTATTGATCTGCGGCTGGAATGAACCTTGAGTTACTTCGGGCACATCCGTTGAAACTGCTAAGCCCCGGGCCTTCCAATATCCCCAGCCGCCGTTCAAGACGCGTACATTCGCAAAGCCCCAGTAGCGCATTGCCCACCAGACCCGACCAGCGAGCATATGAGCATAGTCATCATAGAGAACACAGAGATCTCCATCCTTAACCCCTAACGACTTGAAGGCTGCAGCCGCAGCCTCCTGATCGCAGACAGGTGCAAGCCCGAGTGGCTGCTCTTGCGTCAGAAAATCTCTGGTCCAATCGACAAAGATGGCTCCGGGAATATGGCCGTCCAGATACTCATCATGCAACGCACCGGCAGGCGATTTCCAGGTGCCGCGCACGTCGAATATCCGTACATCCTCGCGTCCAAGGAGATCGTGTAGTCCACCAGCGGAGATAATCGGAGAGGGGTTCATTCAATGCCTTCCATGATTTATTTCTTCGCATAGAGTCTCACAATCCCCATCTGCAGCCCATACACAGTTCCGACGTTGACATGGACAAAACCTTCACAGGGATGTTTCTATGATACAAATTACGCAGGTATTTGAGTACCTTGAGTTGCCCGAACAACACTGAATTTGCCCATTCAGAATGGATTGACCTGATGCAAACCGAAGCTTGCCTGACGCTTTCAGCGGAAACATCCGGCACCGAGGACCTTCCAGGTCTCGTTATTCAGCCTGAGATAGGCCCGCCACCGGATTATGCGATAGAGCTCTATCGCTTGTATCTGGCCACGCACGAGGGCACTGCGTTGACGCTGGAAGGGCAAGAGATCACCCTGGGAAACGGACAGCTGCTGACTTTATCTCCCGGCGAAGACGTGAAGTTTGCGCAAGGGACAAGGCTCCTCTCACTTGGCTTCCATCACGATTTCTTCTGCATCAGGGTACAGCGCGATGAGGTCTATTGTGACGGTGTTGTCTTCAACCGACTGACAGGCCTGCCTGTCGTGCCGTTCCCGAAGTCGGAACATGGAATTGTCGATGGGCGCTTTAAGGAGCTGACCAGTATCCTGAGGAACCCCAGTCCCTTCAGTCATGACCGCGCACTGAATGTGCTGCGCGCGCTGCTGCTGCATGCGGCCGACTTCAAGTCCAGGTCTGTCGACGTAGGATTGCATGAAGTTCAGCAGATAAAACAGCTTTCGCCCTTAGTTCTGAAATTCCAGCATTTGGTGGAGGAGACCTTCGCGCAAAGGAAGGAGGCCGGGTTTTACAGTGAAGCGCTTGGTGTAACCCTGTCCAAGCTAAACAGGCACGTCAAAGAGGAGCTCGGAAAAACTGTGATGCAGGTGGTGAACGAACGCCTAGCAGTTGAAGCTCGTGTCGCTCTCAGATCAGGAAAACGCTCAATCAAAGAGGTTGCTTTTGATCTTGGGTTCATCGATCCGCTTTACTTCTCCCGCTTTTTTCGCAAACAGTTCGGCAGATCGCCGTCACAGTATTTTCAATCACCCATCCAGAACGAAGCCTGAAGCCACCGCTCGTTGCAGATTTGACAGCTTTTCGCGATCCGCACTCGCAAGGAATGGTGAAGCGGCCCGTGCGAGGTCCGTACGTATGTGAGAGAGTTTCTTACCGATCGCATGGTACAGCTAAAACAAGGCCCAGGGCCGAAAGAAAAAACGACCATGATGGCCGGTTAGTCTCGGCAAGCTTTTTGGATTACAAACGGCTGTACATACATCCGTGCCATGACATGCGATTGGATCTTCAGAAGCATCAAGGACATGACGCTCTATCGTTAGACCGACCCTACACTGCCACTACCACTTTGCAGGCAAAACACCTGATATCGGCAATGTGTGAGCGTCAGAGGATTCGACATCGATGCTCAGATCGAGTATCGCAGCTAGCTCTCCCATACGACACAGAGCCTCCGAATGGTTTGAACCTGAGTGGCTCAAAGCGAAGAGTACTTAATGAGACAATAATCATGCCCAAATGGGAAAACATTGAGCTGCAATAGTTTGGGTATTCCAAAATTCGAAAACTACCAGTGCGTAAACTTTTTCGACACTCCGTTTCCACGGCGGTTCACAGTGTAATCAATGATGAAGACCTCGATTTCTAAAGGAATGCTAAATCCCTCTTAGCGCATAAAAATTTACCATCTTTGACAAACTTTGAAGAGTTTTCTGCTCTGCATGAGCAAAAGCGAACAAAACGCATGCAACGCATGCATTGCAACTCTAAAATGCGATCGAGAACATCTGATCCATCAGAAACAGTTATCCAGCGAATGTCGCCAACCTGTATGCCAGACTGGTGAGCATTCTGATACTCGCCACGAACGCACTAAAGGCCGCTGGGTTACAACCACCTTTCTATGAAGCGCACAAAGCTACCAGGCTACACGAGATCCACCTTCTCTCTTAACTGAATACTGAAACGGGAGTTGACTACTCGTCAACACTTTGGACGCTAACGCTGTTTGAAGCACCCTCCGACAGGAGCCTTAAGTGATTCACGCGCAATAAGCCTACCCTGCAGTCACATTGAAGAGTGGTGCGAGGTATCTTCGCATTCGAACTACAAACGTGTCGAAATCCACTCCACCTCCTGCTGCGGTGACGTCAAGACGAAAGCTTATGGTGCCGCGTAGAATTGCGAGGCTATGATAGCAACCCTCAATGGCAAGGAGAGAATTGAATGACGTTATCCGAACCAGATGTTTGAAATTCGCTTTGCAGCATCGTGCTCAATATTTACCCGATCAGGCACAAAATCTTCTTCTATAGAGTCACCTTGCGCGTAACATCGAACCGGACGCCCTATGAGGTCTCTGATCAACGCGGGCATCATGGAAACCGACATTAATGCGGCCGTTGGTATCGGTTGTGCATTTGATACGGACTCTTCTGTCCAGTCTAACTGGGGAACCGGCGCGCCTATCCAAAGTCTGAACCCAAGTGTTCCAACAATGCCATGACTAAGCGATTGCCAATCTGGGTCAGAGATAGCAATCGCATTGACCTGAGAAGTCGGTGCTCCACACCATTGCGGAGCCATAATAGGCCCCAATACGTTCCCGCTCGCGCAAATGTTCTGAACACCGATTTTCCTAAGGTTCGCTTCGTCGTGCGATAGTGTTCTTGGCAGAATTTCAGGATGGCATTGCACCGTGCCGTCTTGTTTGTAAATCACCACGATATCCACTCGTTAATCCTCCACGAATAACCGCGACCTCAAACCTAGGCCGTATTCATCGATACCTGAGCAAGTGTGATTTAAACGTGATCGCCCCCTACTACCCATGGAAGAAATTCCAAATCACAAAGAGTAAGAAAGTTTACCGTCTTGGTTTCAAAGCTGTGACGAGAACGACCGTAAAAGGTGATTATCTTTTGCATATGCGATCTGATACTGCGAAAATATATGTGTTACCACAGCCAATGGTGACAGCCCGCTGCTCTAAACTATGTGCTTTGGGGGATGGCGATGGGGACAGGCGACAAAAATACACACATTCTGGGCATGGCTTCACGCCTGCTGGACGGACAGGGCAACGAAGACAACAGGGACTCGAGCGCTGCTGAGGCCCTTTTGGAAGTCCTAGGTTACCGTTCGCTTAAGGGGTTGGAAAAAGCACAGGCCTCGCGACTACTGCGCGCAGGCACGAAAATTCGGCGCATTTTTCAATTCCAGTCTTCAGAAGCCCCGGGACTTTACATTCTTGGTGGCGAAGCGGATCCAGCGACAATAGGATTAAGCGGCAGTGGAATATCCATAGGTAGTTTGGCAGGCTCGGGCCCGACCTTCGGCGCCGCATTAGAAGCGTGCCTTGGCGAAGGCGTCGAATATCTCTCTCAGATCGAGCGTGATGACGATATCTTCAGCCAAAACGCTAATAGCGATATCGACTATCAAATCCCAGAAACCGAGGCCGACGCGCTCCTGCACAGATTGCACATGCCTGCCGGGATGCGATTCAGCGAAATTGAATGCGTTGTCGGTCAGAAACTCGAGACGGACTCATCATGCATACTTCCCGCTGATCTGGTACTGAGACGCGGTTCCAATGGGTCCCCCACCTCTTGTCGTACCTCACTCAGCCTAGGCTGTGCTGCCGGGCGCACAATGAGCCACGCAAAGCTTAGCGCCTTGATGGAGCTTGTGGAACGGGATGCGGTCGCTCACTGGTGGTTGGGCAATCAGCCTGGACGTCCAATCCGCCCTGACGTTATGGAACAGGCAGGCATCGAAGGTGTGATCAGCGCAACACGACAAGATGTAACCGACAGGAACACCTGGTTTATCGATATCAGCACCGGTTTGAATTTGCCCGTTGTTGCGGCTGTGTCTCTTACTCCCGCAGGCAATAGCTTTGCCTTGGGTTTGGGTGCGCACCCCATCCTGTCAACCGCTGTCCAAAAAGCCTTCAACGAACTCTGCCAAACCGAAATGGCATACCAGATTGTCGACATGAAGGAAGAGGCTTACGGCTCCGAAAAACTGAATGCAGCAGACTTCAATCATCGAAAACGCCAAGGCTGGGTGGGAGCTAAAGATAGTCCCATTCTCAAACCACAAGGCAGCAGCCGATTGTCCGCTCCGATTCCAGACGGACAAACCATTGACGATTTGCTGTCCAAGGTCATCGATCGTTTCCAGGAACGTTCGATCTCAGTGTATGTCGTTGACCTCACGCGGCCGGAATTTCAGATCCCCGCAATTTGGGCAGGCTCCGCCGATTTAATTCCGTATCCATGCGAAGTGATAGACGGTTGCGTAACGGCAACAGCGCAGCTGTCATCCAGTCAACGGCCGCAATACGGTTTTTCCTTAGTGTGATTCTGAACCCGTTCTTGGGAAGGAAACTATATGTCGACAACCGCTGTTTCTCTCCGAAATGAGCAGACCGACGCGGTAAGTGTTGAACCACGCCAGAGCAGCCGCTTCAGTCTGCTTCTATTTGGAGGCGCCAGCTTTCTCCATGATGAAGCATTGGTTCAAATCAAAAACAAAAAAGCGATGGCACTATTTTGCTATTTGGCCTGGATCGCTCCGCGCGCCGAAACCCGTGAACGGTTGGCCGGGCTGCTTTGGGGGGAGTCCGACGAACAAAGCGCGCGAACCTCGTTACGGCAAACTCTTCGACATCTTCGGGTGGCACTGGAAGACTGCAGCTTTCCCGGCCTTCATGTCGGCCGAGTGGAAGTCAGAGTTGTCGACACCAGCCTGAACATCGATGTTGAACGAGCGCTTGAGGACGCGAAACGTGGTCGGATTGACAAGGAGTTGATGAGCGCCGATCGTCTCGGTGAGACAATCCTCTATGGTTTTGAAGACCTCGATCCGATGTTTCGCGGATGGTTAATGGTCCAGCGGAAAGTGTTTGAAGACCAGCTAACGTCCACCCTGGAAACACTACTATCAGATAGAGATTTTACGACCGGCAACCAAGGAAGAAGAGCCGCAACGGCTCTCAACAAGCTAGATCCGACGAACGAACTCGCGTGCCGAAGCTTAATGCACAACTATGCCATGGCTGGCGATATTGCAGCGTCAATTCGTAACTACAACGACTTATGGGCTCTTCTGGACGAAGAGTTCGATATGCCGCCGTCACAAGAGACCCAAGAATTGGCGATTTCGATAAAAAGCGGTGCTTACGAAGAAACCATTAAGAAATCGAGACACCCCACAGAAAACACCCTGTCACCATCGCAGCATACTGAAAGCCGGCGACTGATTATTCGTGTCCTCCCTTTCGATCGGGAGAATGCCGCGAAGGATCATAGTCGCCTGGTGCAAGGCATGCGTATGGACCTGATTGCACGGCTGGTTCGTTTTCGGGAATGGTCGGTCGTGGAAGATGACGACTTGAAAGGCGAACAGGAATCCCTGTCGATCTCACGCCAACAGGATACCGACACTTATGAAGTTGATGGAACCGCATTCCCTGAAGGCAACCGCATCAGACTGGTGATTACGTTGAAAGACAAACAGCGCCGGCAATACATATGGAGCGATTGGTTTTACCTGGAACCGGAAAGCTGGTTCCAGACCCAGTCGGCGGTAGTGCGCAGATTGGCGATTGCCGTGAATGTGCAGTTATCCGCAGAGCGTTTGGCGCAAATGGCTACATCCAACAGACTGCAACCGAAGCTGCATGATCGTTGGCTTTTAGGGCAGGAATTAAGCTTTCGCTGGCAGTCGGATAGCGAGATGGAGGCCGAAAAGATCTTTCACGAGATCATTGAGGAAGCGCCGGACTTTGCGCCGGCCTTCAGCAGCCTGGTTCAGATTATCAATTCCCGTCACCTTATCTTTCCCGGTACCTTTCGGTCCCATGAAAGGTCGGTCGAATCCATTGGCCTGGCCAAGACTGCGGTAATGCTGGATCCGCTCGATTCACGCTCGCATCTCTGCCTCGCATGGTCGAATGCCATGGTTCAGTACTTCGGCCAGGCGGAACTGAGTTTTCGGTTGGCATGCGATCTCAACGAAAATGATCCCTGGTCCCTTGTCTCGGCATCTCTGGGACTTGCATTCTGCGATGAATTGGCCTTAGCGGAGAAAATGGCTGACCAGGCCCTCGATGTCGGGCTTGGAGCGTCCCGACTGCATTGGGGCTATCAAACCTGCGTCCGCTTCCTGGCGGGCGACTACGAACTTGCCGTCAAGGCGGCCGATAGTGCTCAAGATATGATGCTTGGCTTGCCGGCGTGGAAAGCCGCGGCCCTGTTTCATCTCGGCCGCCAACGCGAAGCGTCCGTTGAAGTACAGCGTTTCCTGTCATTGGTCCGTAAGCAATGGGTCGGTGATCAACCCGGGAGCGACGCGGCCATCATCCGGTGGTTTCTGCAGCTCTACCCGATCCGCCGGCGGGAACACTGGCAACGCCTGTACGATGGCCTGGCCGGCGCAGGCGCACCTATGCCGGGCATGGAAGAATTCGACGAGCGATACCCGGCATAGGAAAAGAAGACATTTCTTACTTACACATACTCATTGTGTAGTCCGCGACGCGGCACTTGAAAAAGTCACATTTGTTTACGGGTTGCGGTGGCGGTACATTAATCCGCTCTTCGTAAAATGGCGGTTCTTCATAGTCGCCCGAAGGCAATTCATTCCCATTGCTATCGCAAACACGGTCATGACCAGCCTGTCCAATTAGATTGTACGGGAATCTGAGCACAAATTCCGTCCAACTGGATTGCTCAATGCGAAAAGTATTAAGCCGGTGCTTCGGAAATGTAATGATTGGGAGTGGGCCGGTATATCCTGTCCCCCTTGCATTGTTGTTTATGTAGTCTTCAAGGACTTGAATATCGCCGGACTCAATTGGTGTACTAGTAGTAGGGTCCAAAGGACGATCTCCATTGACGATCATGTCAATCAGAACCGCACCGACAGCCTTCCACGCATCTGTGGTATCCAGTATGGTTGGAGTGTCGCGTTCGTGATCAACTTGCGAAACATGTGTTGGTTCGGGAACAGACATCTTACATCTCCTTAAAAAATGTTGTTTTCAGATAAACGGGTCAACTGCGCCATTGACGATTTCGGCATCTGCCAGAAAAGAAATAAGATCAGACATAGATCTCGGCACAGCGACAGAGGGAGTCATATGATTGAAGAAAGACTCCACATCGGAACGAACTTCGCGATCTCTTTCAATTAAGTGAGCAGTTTGATCTCGGAATTTAAAGAGTGTCTCAGCCACAATTGCCGAGCCCATGACACCAAAACCGCCGTTTGCACTTGCCTTGTTTTCGAACATGACAAATAGAAGTAATGGAGGGTCCTGCAACAGAGGTTGGATATCTTCCTGCTTCAGTCGTCCATTGCTCTGAGAGCTCAATTTGCTTTCAAGCCAGGTTCTAAGTTCGGGCTCCCAATTTTGACGCTTGAGGGTATTTGCACCGGGCAGTTTTCGACTGATTATCTGGCCTATCAAAGAGTCCACGGAGCGAAGCCCAGAAAACGCACCTCGCTGCAGATCGGCGAACAACAGATCAGGACCCTCTGACTCGCCCTCTTGATGGAATGCGGGATGCTTAGTCAGTTTTTCTTCGATACTAGGCGATATTGCAGCCGCTCTCTGGGCTGTTGCCTTACCTTCGAAGTCGAAGAAATTTGACCACGCAACTAACCACTTCCCCACGTGAGGCACTCGTTTTGGCAGAGTGCTGCCGCGCCTATTGATGAGACCATCGATCGGCGCGGCTGTCTTCTTTCCGTTGAGATCATAATGTGCACGGACCATGGCATGGCCTGCACGGAACACAGCGTGCGCAAACTCAAGGGGCATCCTTCGATCAACACAATCCCGTTCCAAACGGAACCCCTCTCGGAAGTTCTCTAGGACCGACGGATCGAGTAGCCGCTCGAGAAGGTCTTCAAAAATGATCTGTCGATAGACGTAGGTAGTGACTCTACTGGCCCTGATGAACAACTGCCTGCTCGAGAGTCGCTCGCCAGTTGTCCTTAAGTAGTCGACGACCGAATTGTGCAACAGAGCGAAGAGGACCGTGAGCTGAGCGATGATCAAATGATCATCGTTGCGCGGATCGGCAATAAGAGTATCGCCCTTCCAGGAATGGTCACCTTCGATTTCGACACGCGGCAGGTCGCGAAAATCACCGCTTTGCAAATTCTGTGAAATGCTCAACGACGGTACGGCGACCGGCCCTCGCCCATTCGTAGGCTGATCGGGGATAAAGAGTAGCCTCAGTTTGTTTCTGCTAAGGGTTCCTGAGTGCTCTTTCCCCTCTCGGCGATACGCAAGTGGACAGGCGCCTGGTCCTCCACCGTAGAGTGTTTCGAGCATGAGGCGCTGTTCCCGAAGATCATGCCGGGCTGTCATTTCATCATATAGGTTAGGGATACGTGTCGGGTTGTGTACCAGATCGTGCGCCAAGAGCTGGGCTAAATAGGTATAGCCGGCGGGTATCTTATTTGCTCCTGCGGTCTGCCCGGTCGAATCTTCTACCAACGTCGCCCGTCGCATCGATTGCGCTAAACGACGCAGCATTTCCCGTGTGTGTTTTTTATTGCGTGTCCCCTTGTACTCTTCAGCGGGCTTTGGCTTACCGAAGAGATTACGAAAGGATGCACTTGCATTCTTGTCAACCGGACACCCGGCTAGAACAAGCTCGATGGGTGCTTCAGCACTCTCAGAATTGAGTTTGTTCGGTGTACTATCTGGCATATCTGCCTCCCCCAAAATTGACTATTCCTATTGTTTCGGCGTTTGGATTTTTAGTTGCGCCTGCCAGATCCATCAGTTTGGCTTTATGAGTTTGTATCTCTTCGCCGCAGACCTTGAGCTCTCCCCTCCCATTTGCGCGAACCGACAAAGACAACCGCCGCGGTTGTTGCTCTCCTGTCTGAAAAATTTAGCGATAGGACTTAGGCTCTTTTGAGTTTGAGCCCTATCGCCGAGTTCGGGAGGATCGACTTAAAACCAAACAGCAGTCTTCAAATCTGGCTCACTGGCACGACCCGGGTCTTGGTTTTTGCGCACAAGACTTAACGATACCCCCGATAAAGCCGGCCTCGCGGTGTTGGTTTCCATTGTCACTCCGTAATCCCCCCTCACGCTTTCATACAAGTCTGTTTTTTCGACCTGCTGTGATGGACATCAGCTTTGCAGAACAATCGTGAGTCCATCGTGATTCTGTCTTGAGGCAACCCTTAACGAACTGGAGTTGGCGGTATGCAGCGCTGCGGGTCTGGCATTCTTGCGGGCGGCACAGAGCGCTTCAGAAGAAAAGCACGTCAACGACAGTTCACGTGCTGTGCCGCAATCGAGCGCGGCGGCCTCTTCCGGCTTTGCACAGGCAAGCCAGGCGCCCGGCTTCGGATTAGCACGAAGTCCGTACCTGCAATTCCAAATCACGATGGGATCACGCGACGAATAGAGAATGCCTATCACCTGATCACAGCCGCACAATTGAGGAGAAAATCATGTGCGTGATGACTGCCGAAGCAACTGGCTTGGAGATTTTACAAAGCAATCCACCCAAGCCCTCAATCATCGCGTCAGGGTGCATTACTTTGCCAGGTTGGAGAAATCCGAAATTGGCGCTGCTTGAAATGAGTCTATCCAGGGATGACACACTCGGTTTCGAATTTGCTGCAGACCTAGCGAACGACACCTCTCTTCCAGAAATCACATCGATCGTTGGTCAGCCTGTTTGGAAACGAGCAGTTGAGGGCGTCGTCGGTGTCCGCGTCGTCACAGATCGCGAGCTGCGTGATTCGCCTCCATCATACGAGCGTACTTGTCAGCCTCAATGTGTCTCTCTGCCGCGGCCCGATCAAATCGCTGACGGCAGCACCAGAGGCGATCCGCGATTCATCTAGAGCCGCGGCTTGAATCGTCGCGTCATTGATAGCAATGGCCACAGTGGATCCAGAGCCACCCGATGTTTCTCAGTAACCCGTCGAACAACATAGCAGCAAAACAAGTCAAGCATAGGAGACGAAAAATGGCTGACGGAACAGTTCCCAAGCCCGGGACACGAAAGGTGACGGTCGGTGCGCTGAGCGGTGCAGTCGTAACCCTGCTCGCGTATCTCCTCAAAGACACAGCATACGCGCTCTCGCCGGAAGTTACCGCCGCTGCCGGCACACTCGTAACCGCCATTCTTTTTTACCTGACACCGGAAACCTACCGCTAGGCGCGACGATCGCTAGGCGTTCGTTTCGCAATTGCACCATGTGGCAAGCCCAAGTGCTTGCCGCCGACGGTGGCCAAGCCTCCATAGCTCAGATTTGAAACCCAGTTACTTAGAGAGGACAAAATGAAACACGGACAAGAACACTACTTCATCAAAGGTAACGGCTGGATTAGTGGTAGGCTCTTTCCATCCGCCAACCTCACACGGATCTTCTCCAAGTACGCACCCTTCTTTCCAACACCGAAGCCCGACCCAATTGACCGCGACCCACAGGATCCGCCGACCAAACCTCGACGCATCTTCTGCCGCCTGTTCGGCGAGGGAGGAGAACCGGACACGGAGGCCCTCATCGAACTTGGCATGGCTATGGAGACCGAGCGAAGCGGTAACTTGGAAGCGGATGGAGACAGCGATATTCCCGCTGGTTTCACCTATTTCGGACAGTTTGTCGATCACGATATAACGGCAGATCCAACCCCACTGTCCGTGACTGAAAGTACTGATCCAAGCGACATCATGAATGGACGCAGCCCCGCACTCGACCTCGACAGCCTATACGGCAAAGGGCCAGTGGAGAGTCAGGAGCTCTATGAGAGTGATGGCCTTCACCTCAGAACCGGCCGTACCAGCCCCACAGTTGGCAGAGAGCCCGGCGCACCGATCCAAGGCGACTTTCCGAACGACCTTCCGCGCAGCCCTGACAAAAAGGCAATTATCGGGGATGCGCGCAATGACGAGAATCTCGCGGTCGCGCAGACACATCTCGCCTTCCTAAAGTTCCACAATAAAAAACTCGACGAGCTGGCTGCCTTGCCCGACGCACCGGCAGGACCGGGCCTCTTCGAAGCTGTCAGGCGGGAGGTCGTACTCCTCTACCAGGCGATCGTCTTGACCGACTTTCTGCCACGCCTTGTCCAAGAGGACGTGCTAGCGGACGTCCTAGAGAACGGCAGAACCTTTTACACTGACGATCTGGTCGACTGCATGCCCATCGAGTTTTCGGTTGCCGCTTACCGACTCGGACATAGCATGATCCGGTCAGACTACGAGTGGAACCGTGTATTCAACTCCAAACAGACTATCGCGACTATGGAGCTGCTTTTCGAATTCTCCGAGGTCAGCGGCAGCAGGGGACCAGGAGATGATCCCTTCTTTGGCAAGCCGACACTGCCATCAAACTGGATCATCGACTGGACGCGCTTTTACGACTTCTCACAGCTTGAAGGCGTCCAAACCCACCCAGACCTGAACTTCGCCCGTGAGATCGACACGAGGCTATCCTTCGCATTGCAAAACCTGCCGGAGTTCCAGAAGGACGGCATGCCAGCCATGTTCCTGTCCCTTGCAACCCGCAACCTGCTGCGTGGCCGGATGTTAAGGCTGCCGACAGGCCAGCAGGTCGCAGAGTCGATGGAGCACACCGGCTTGAACTTCGCGCCCATCACAAGCGAAGAGATTGCTGCGGGCCCGCATGAGGAGATTCTGCGGCGCCATGGATTTCATGAGAACACACCGCTTTGGTACTACATACTCCGCGAAGCAAAGATCACGCACGATGGCAACAAACTGGGGCCGGTCGGCAGCCGAATCATGGCCGAGGTCTTTGTAGGCCTGATTCAGAATAGCCCGACATCGCTGCTCACGGAGAGTCCCGGCCGCACGTTCTCAATGGCCGAGATGCTGAACTACGTCGACGACCTCAACCCGCTCGGCTAGCGAGAACTATGCCTGGCGGTCGCGCGAGGCGCGGTAGAGCCGCGTCTCGTCTTGATACAAAATCAACGCTGAAGGAGTCCGAGAAATGAGCTTAATCGACGATGTGAAAGCCCTGTGCGACCGGCTTGCGCCGCGTGGCTGGCGCGATCTTCTCCTATCCGTCACGGCTAACGGTCTGGATATCTCACAGGCGAATGCAGCGAGTCTGGCAGCCGCGCTGATCCAGCCCATCGGCACAATCAACCGTGGTCATGCCGGATTCGACGACTTTCATGGCACGAGTAATCTCGCGATTGATGCCGGACGACCCTCTCACAGCCTTTTGTACCACGCGCTTGCCTCACCCGCAGTCCATCCAACAACCAGCGGACAACCGTCAAGCAACCCACAGGACTATCCGACTCTACATGAGCTGGACACGCTCGAAAACTACATCTACAGCCTGATGGCTGACCGGTCCGACCTTGACGACACCTTCGTCGCCGTTTTTGCGTATCAATACCGGGCCGGCTCCCGAACACCGCACCTGCGGCATGCAGACATAGCGTATTCGCGCACCGGTATCGCGCGCGTCGGGACAGCCGATCCGCACTACGATGCTTCACGCCGAAGCTTTTGGATTCTTCCGGAAAGCGGTACCGAGTCCCTGCCAGTCCTGCCGGCACGCTACGGTGCCTTTCTAGCTCGCCGCGGTAAGCCTGGTGCAAACGGCTCAGTTCAGCACGGGCACAACGGGCAACAGGACCAGGATTACATCTTTCCACTCCACAAGCTCTTCGATGGAACCGAATGTCTCGCGGAGCACACTATCAGTCTCGATTATCTCGAATTCCACAGGAATGAAAAGTTGAGGATGACGCACAGGTTACCTATACGGCAAGGGGGGCTGCCGGTCCCTGCTGGCTTCGATATCTCGAAGGCACCCTATGTTCGAGACTCTCGCAATGGCGGTAATCTCACGTCGCTGCAGCCTGCCGGTTCATCGACCCTCGTCGTTCCAACACCCGCAAGGAGCCTGGTGCGAACCGCCTCGCAGAACAACACAGTCACGAACAGCGACAAGCTGGTTCATTTCATGGTTCCGGCGATCCGCCAGGTCGGTCTGCGCTCCACGCGTTTTGCCGGCTCGACTCTGGAAATACCGGCTTCCGGAAAAGATCGCTTGTCTCCTGAGTATGTGAACATAAGGCACGAGATCGACCCGAACGGCCCAGTCAACCAGACACCAATCAATCTTAACACACTGGCAACTCCGGCTTTCGAAACCAAGATGAAAAACGGTGGCTATGCCGCCGCTCACTTCATCGATGACTCCTGCGATGGCTGTATCGAGGTGCTGGTCGACGGACTGCCGCCAGCACTTCAGGGCGTGGAGTCTGTTCCCGCATTTTCCTTGGTTACTGCGCCGGATTTCTTCCCGCTCGCCGATCAGAGTGAGGTAGAGACCGACCAGACGATCGTAAGAGTGTCACCACTTTCCAAAGGTCGCCTACCCGTCAATCCATCCTTGCCACGGCCAAGCGACCTAACCTCCTTCGCATTCGACCAGGAGGACAAGACTGTAACGGCAATTGTCGGCGCCTTCGCGACAGGACAGAAGATCAGCATTGTGGGGCAGGTAAACAGAATGACCAGCTATCTACCAGACGCCGCATCAAATGTCTTCGCTCCGGGATGGGACGCCTCACGGAGTCGAAATAGGTTCGGACCTTTCCTGACCAGCTCAGGCCTCGGATCGCCCTTTCCAGAGGATGCCAAGCTTTGCGCCGCGCTTGCTTCATTCTGGCCCGCCGCCGCACCCGACAATGGACGCACCTTCGGCAACCAGGGTTTTGGTAATCAGCTCCCGATGCTCGACGAGGAGCTCGGCTTTCACCCGAACCATGACCAAGTCCTATCGGGCCACCAAGTTTCGAGGCCTGGCTGGGACGGCGAGTTCGGTCCCTTCTTTGAGACTTCCGGCCGTCAACTTCACGTCAACTTCGTCGCGATCGAGCGTTCGGATTACGTAAACCACGCTCTGGCAGGTCAAGTCGACCTGTCACTGACTGCTAGTATTCAGAGCGAAGAGCTTATCAGTCGCCATCAGGCCCTGATCGCATGCGAGAGGATTTTGGAACTGGGGCCGCAGCCGGACCTATGCCTAGTGGTTTTCCGGACGATAATCGACTGGCAGGAGGCCGGACCTGGCAGGAGCGAGCTGCGAGGAGCCGGCTATCTGCTGGAGTTTGCAGAGCTTCGCGGCGGTCAAATGCCGACCGCCGACCTGCGGCGCGTCCACAAAGCTGTTCACAAGCGCCATGTTTGCCAGTTCGGAGAGAATGGGATTGCCTATAAGAATGGCGGGGCGGCATTCGAATTCAAACCAGCCTAGAGGTAAAAACGCATTGACCAAGTTCTCGCACACTCCTGAGTTCGACCTCATAGTTGTCGGAGCTGGTCCTGCTGGCTGCTCTGCTGCCATCACGGCGGCACAACGAGGTCTCTCCGTAATGTTGCTGGAACGGTCTGCAGTCCCCTGTGATCGTCCGGGCGAGACGCTACACCCCGGTGCTGAGGCTCTCTTTGAACAACTCGGTGTGGCAAAAGCGATCTCCGAAGCTGGCTTTCAACGTCATCGCGGCTGCCATCGAGTCAGCGCCGACGGCGATGTCTATCAGGCCTACGGGCAAGACGCCGATGGGCCCTGGCGGGGCTTTCAAGTGCAACGGAGCACGCTCGACCGATTACTGGCAAGGAAAGCCCGGAACTGTGGCGTCCAGGTCCGGAGCGGTATCGGAGCCCAGCGAGTTCTCATCAATAGCGCCGGGCGTGTTACAGGCGTGGAGACTGCACACCGGCGTCATCATGCCCGCTGGCTCGTGGATGCAACTGGCTCGGCTGGCTGGCTGAAAAGGCAGCTCGGCCTGACGATCACGCGCTGCTCTCCGCAGCTGACGGCTTGGTATGGCTATGTCGACGGCCGGCCAGCCTATTGCGATGGCGACCCACGCCTGATTGTCGAGCCCAACGGCTGGACCTGGATTGCCCCCCTTGGCAACAGCATCAGTGCCTGGGTGCGGCTGGTCATCAATCAAGACCGGCGGCGCCCAGCAACAGCGCCAGAGCTCTTAGCAGGCCATCCAATCAGGGGGGCTATACGCGGTGCCGATGTCACTTGGAAGATTTTGGACAGTTTAGCGGGTCCTGGCTTTTTCGTTGCCGGCGATGCTGCGTCCGTCCTCGATCCAGCTTCCTCACATGGAGTCTTGAGGGCACTGATGACAGGTATTCTGGCGGGTGACAGCATCGCAAAGGTAGAGCAGAGCATTGTCACAGAAACCAGCTCATTCCTCGGATACGAAGCTTGGCTTCGAAATACCTTCGAATCTGACTTGGAGGCACTCTTGTCTCTCTACATAGAGATGGATTTGTACACGGATGCTTGGAAACGGGGTTCAGGTTGAGTATCAGCGCCAAAGATAGCTCTCAGTCCCACACCATGTGCGTTAGCTTGGTATTTTGATAGTTGCGAATAGCCTCGCGGCCACCCTCGCGCCCCATGCCGGAATGATCTATCCCTCCGAAAGGGGCTTGGGCATGAGCGACGAGAAACGTGTTCACCCCGACCATACCTGCATGCAACTCACGAAACAGACGCTCGGCTTTCTCGTGGTTTCCCGTGAACGCATAAGCCGAAAAGCCGAAGGGCCTGCTGTTCGACTTCTCAATGGCCTCGTCAAATGTGCTGAACCGTGCGATTGGTGCGACGTGACCAAAGGATTCCTCTTGCATGATGTCAGCCCGATCGGGAACATCCACGAGAACCGTAGGCTCAAGGAAAACCCGGGGGTTGCGCTCCTCTGGACGGCGCCCTCCCTGTGAGGATCTGCGTACCTTTCTCTGCAGCATCCTCGATCAGGCATTCAACCTTATCCCTGCCAGCCTCCAACGTCAGAGGCCCCATAGAACTGGTCGGGTCCAGGCGGTCGCCCAACATCAGTGCTTTCGCCTCGGCAGCAAAACGCTCCGCGGATTGATCGGCCACGCTGGTGTGACGGAATCATGTCGCCAAACAGGCGCTCAGCTTCGCCAGCATGCCATTCGAACGGCTTAACTGCAGCACCACTCCCTCCTGCCGACTGAGAGATCGGACGACCGGTCTCAAGGGACGGTGCTTTGGCGATTGCCTCGCTTCGCGACCTACAGTTTTCCGTCATCCTTTGCACCGAATGCCTATCACCCGAACCTCCTGACGGTCGAAGACTCTATTTCAGATGAGGTCTTCGCCGAATTGCTGGCGCTTGGCCACAAGGCGGAACGTTGGCCGGATGGCACCTGGAAAGCAGGCGGCGTGTTGGCCGTGCTTCGGCACCCGGAAACCGGACGTATCCTCGCCGGGGCCGACCCCAGGCGTGCCGGCACGGCGCGAGGTCGTTAACATTATGACGGCAAACAATACTTCTGACGTTCTCAATGCATTTGGACAGAGCGTATCCAGCGCATCGAATCTGCGTGACGTGTTCGGCGCGGCGGAGACCGCGGCGCAGACATCGATAGGGCATCGCCTCTTCACGGTCATGCGGTTCGACGCGACGCGGATGATGGTGGAACGACTGTATTCGAGCAATCCAGAAGTCTATCCCATCGGCGGCCGCAAGCCGAAGGGCGACAGTGAATGGAGGAGACATGTTCTCGAAGAGGGCAAGGTTTTCATCGGCCATAACAGCGATGACATTAGATGGGTGTTCGACGACAGCGAACTGATCTTAAACCTGGGCCTTCACGCCGTTCTCAATGTACCGATAAAGTCCTCCGGCCGCATCGTCGGCACTATGAACCTGCTTGACCGAACAGCCCACTATACCGCCCAGGATGCCGAAACCGGCACAGAAATCGCGCATCAGCTGGCACATGTAATCGACAGCATATCCTCTGCCTCTGACTAAGCTGGACGACACTGACCTTACCAAAGCTGTGTTTTGGTATCTTGAGGAGGCTTTTATATGGAACAAGGACAAGCCTCACTATTGTAGAGGCGCCGAGGCATTGTCAGGTTGATCATTCAAAACGGATGTCATCGATGATTTAGCTTGTCGCTGCCCGATGCGTTCGACATTGGAAACCATCAGCCGACTGCTTCAGGCCTTGTCGTCTGATGAAAACATCCGGTTACTCCGGTACCTTTGAAGTGTCGCAACAGTTAGAGGTACGGCGATAATGGTCAACAGGACGATCGACAATACGAGCGAGACCGGACGCTCCCAGAAGAGGCTCATCGTGCCGTCCGATATGATGTAGGATTGAAGAAACGTCTCTTCGGCCATCGACCCTAGGACTAGAGCCAGAACGGTCGCTGCAGGCGAGTAGCCGTATGTCTTCATGGCAAAGCCGATCAATCCGCTGATGACAAGAATCCAGGTCTCGACAATGCTTGCATTGATTGCAAATGCGCCGATGACGCAGAGAAGCACGATCACCGGAACGACATTGACATAAGGAACGTCGAGGAACTTTACGAAGAGCGGGATTGCAAAGATGCTCAGGAGGATCAGGATCATGTTACCAAGATACATGCTGGCGATCAGGCCCCAGACGAAACCTGGGTCGTTGACGATCAGAAGCGGACCTGGTTGGAGTCCCCACATCATGAACGCGCCAAGCAGAACGGCAGTCGCGCCCGAGCCGGGAATACCGAGCGAAAGGAGAGGCACCATCGCGCCCGCAGAGGCCGCATTGTTCGCAGTCTCCGGGGCGACAAGGCCGCGCATCTCGCCTTTCCCGAATTTTTCGGGGTCTTTCGCTATCTTCTTTTCTACCGAATAGCCGATAATCGAACCGAGCGTTGCCCCCGAGCCAGGAAGAACACCCGCAATGAACCCGATGATAGAGCCGCGCCAGAAGGTATAGCGGGACTCGTAGTAGTCCTGTTTCGAAGGCCAGAACTCCTTGTCTCTAAAGCTGATACGCAGTTTCTTTGCCGGTTCGCGATGCTGTCCGTTCAAAATACAATGAAGCAGCTCGCCGACCCCAAAGAGACCGATAGCGACCGCAACGAAGTAGACACCGCCAATCAGCTCAGGCGACCCGAATGTGAAGCGTTGCTGACCGCTCATCACGTCAACGCCGACCGTTCCGACGGCGAAGCCGATCAGTGCCGAAATGAAGCCCTTGAACTTGTTGTCGCCCATCATCGTGGTCAGCATGAGCAGTCCGACCGCGATGATGAGAAAATACTCAGAAGGTCCGAATGACGCAGCCAGACTGGCCAACGAAGGCGCCAGAGCCGTGATCAGGATGACGCCAATCGTCCCGCCGAAGAACGATGCGACGGCCTGCATTACGAGTGCCGGCCCCGCCCGCCCCTTCTGCGCGAGGGGATAGCCGTCGAGGGTTGAAGCCACTGTCGCCGATTCACCCGGCGTGTTGATAAGGATAGACGTTATTGTCCCACCATACATAGAGCCGTAGTAGATGCCGGCCAGCATGATTATCGCGATGGTCGGCTCCAGCCCGAAGGTCAGCGGAATCAGTACCGCGATCCCGGCAGCCGGACCGAAGCCCGGGAAAAGGCCGACGATCATTCCGACGAATGCTCCAATCAGGAGAAACAGGATGCCCTCTGGCGATGCAGCAATACTAAGACCGAGGGAGAGATTGGAAACGATGTCGGCAAACATTGGGGGATACTCATTCGGTGCGTCGCAACGCAGGTTTGTCAGAAGCCGAGCGGGCCCTTAGGCAAGGAGGCGTTTAACAGGATCTTGAACAGCCAGTAGAGAAAGCCGGGCAAGGCCAGGCTGTAAATCACATTGCTGACGAGGTGCGACCTGTTGAAGGTGAAGAGAAACACCAACATGAACAGGATCATCGCAAGAAGCGCACCTGTGATCTTGAGAATGGCAACGAAGCCGCAAAGATACGCAAAGACGATACCAACGTCGCGCCCAAACTCAGGACCGCCGTCCAGAGCTTCAGTATCGAGGCCCATCGCTTCGGCAGTTCCCTCCGAGGCAGTATCCACCTGATGAATATGGGCGATGCCCGCAGCGTGCTCAGACAGCCATTCTCGGACATCGGTCCAGAGGTTCACGGCACAGGACACGATCAGAAGCAGGCCGATCACAAGGGGAAAGAATCCGGCGGCGGGACGACCAGACGACGTGAAAAGCGACTGGGTTGTCAGGCCATATGCAGTGTACCCCACCGCCAGAACAAAGAGTGCGGCTGCAAACCATTTTTTCATGCTGTCCTCCCAGGTGGTATTATTGGAACGGGTGGGCGCGGCACTGAGCGCCCACCCGTAACCTGGAAGCTCAATCGATCGCGCCGATGTCTTTAAGAACCGTCTCGTACTTGGTGCTGGTTTCTTTAAGGTAGACACCGAACTCCGCGCCCCAGATCGGGTTGCCGGACATCCCGTTGGTTACGAGGTAATCTTGCCATTCAGGCGTATCGACAGCCTTTTTCAACGCTGCGATCCACCAATCCTGCACGGCGGGATCAAGGTCCGGCGGCAGAACGACACCACGCGGAAGCGAGAAATTGAAATCATAGCCTAACTCGCGGAAGGTCGGTATTTCGGGGTGGTTTGTGCTGCGCTCGGTATCGGAGAAAGCAAGGGCTGTGAACGTGCCGGCTTCGATCTGCCCCGCAACCTCTGACGGGTTCGCGACGACCGCATCGACACTTCCCGACGTCAGTGCGGTCACGAGTTCGCCGCCTGAACCGATCGGGACATACTCGTATTTGATCCCGGCCGCCTGCGCAAATAGGCTTGCCGTCACGCGCTCCGGTCCGGCCGAACCACTGCCGGCGATGGTGATACGGCCCTCATTCGCAGCGGCGACAACCTTGTCGAGCGATTTGAAATCGGAATCGGTTCGCACCACCAGGAACATCGCGTCACTGGCGAGAAGGGCAATGGGCGTGAAGTCAGCATACGTCCAATCGGTATCCGCGACGAGTGGAGTGCCGATGAAATTGCCGCTTGTAGAGGTCGCAGAATATGGGTTTCCGGCCTGACGTTTGACGTAACTAAAGCCGACCGCGCCGCTACCGCCCTCGCGGTTCTCGACGACAATGTTTCCCGGATAAAGTTCGTATTGCTTGAGAATGTCGACCAGCGTACGCGACATCCGGTCGTTGCCGCCGCCGGGCCCGAAGGCGATTGTGTAGGTCAACCTTTCGGCTGGATATTCTTCGGCAATGCCAGGAGTGGCGGAAAAAGACAGAGCTGCAACAGCGGCCATTGTCCCGAAGATCGCGCGCTTGATCATAGTATCCTCCCATAGATCACTTTGCATTTTTGAGCTTTACAGTGCAATAATGACAGAAACTGCACTATGTCAATTAAAAAAGCAATTAACGCATATCATCTCTCGCCATCATAAAGCCAAGTCACACATTCCATGAATAGGCCGGCATTATGGGTTAAATTGACCCAAAACACCCTGCAACACGGTTAGAAGAAGCATAGGTATTTTCTAATTGATTTTTGTATATTTAAAACTTAAAAAGCAATTATATAGACAACACTTAAGGATAGCTGGGGAGAATATGGATGCGACTAATGGTTTTGCCGTGCGACGGAATCGGCCCTGAGATCATGGGTGCAACCCTCGAAGCCGTGAGCGCTGCCAACACGAAGTTCGATCTTGGCCTATCGTTCCACGAGGAGATCTCCGGCTTTGACAGCCTGAAGCGCTTCGGAACGACTCTCCGCGAGGACGTTCTGGATCGTGCCCGGGAAGACTATGACGGCGTCATTCTTGGCACTCAATCGCACATGGACTACCCGTCTGTCGCCGAGGGTGGCCGCAACGTCTCTGCCGGATTCCGGATTGGCCTTGATCTTTATGCCAATGTCCGCCCGGCCCGGTCGCGAGCCTTCCTGCCGAACAAGGCGCCCGACATGGATCTGGTAATCATGCGCGAAGCAACCGAAGGCTTTTATCCCGACCGGAACATGCACAAGGGCGTAGGCGAGATGATGCCCGACCCGGATATGGCTCTATCGGTACGCAAGATCACGCGTCATGGCTCGATGCGAATTTGCCGGGAAGCCTTCAAGCTTGCCATGCAGCGTAGAAAAAAAGTCGCAGCCATTCACAAAGCCAACTCGTTTCTGATGACAGATGGGCTATTTCTTGAGTGCTTCCGGGAGGTCGCGAAAGAGTATCCCGAGGTTAAGACTGAGGAATTGATCGTCGACGCCTTCGCCGCGCTTCTTGTTCGAAAGCCGCAGGACTACGACGTTGTGGTCGCCACGAACTTCTATGGCGATATTCTTTCTGACTTAGCGTCCGAATTATCGGGCTCGCTGGGACTCGCTGGCTCGATCAACGCGAACGCTCAGAAAGGGAGATGTTGCGCGCAGGCGCAGCACGGATCCGCGCCCGACATCGCAGGTCAGAATATCGCCAATCCGACCTCGTTGATCCTATCGGCGGCGATGATGCTGAGCTGGCTTGGCGAGCAGCGTAACGAAGCCCGTCTGTTCGCTGCGGGTGATGCGATTTCCAAAGCCGTCGATGACGTGATTGATGAACCTGCAAACCGGACAAGAGACATCGGTGGAACGGTAAACACCGATGCCTTCGGTCGTCTCGTCGCCAACCGGATCGGCGAGCTCAATATCGCTGTGCAACGTCCCTTCGCACACCAAGTCTGAGCAGGGATGGCCGCCTAAACCGGCAACCCTACGAAACCAGAAGTACCAATGACCCGACAAAAACCACGCCTCGCCCTCATTCACGCAACACGGCTTGCCATCGCCCCTGTCGAACGGGCCGCGGCGGCGCTATGGCCAGAGGCAGAAATGATTTCGCTTCTCGACGAGAGTCTGGAGATTGATCGCGAGCGATCCGGACGTTTGTCCAATGACCTCGCAACACGCATCCTCGACCTCGCACGCTATGCGGAACGTGCAGAGGCGGACGGAATACTCTTTACGTGCTCCGCCTTTGGCGCCGCTGTAGAGACCGCGAACAAAGCGCTTGGCATACCCGTCCTGAAGCCAAACGAAGCCATGTTCGCAGACGCGCTATCCCACGGCGAAAGAATTGCGATGATCTATACCTTTCCACCGGCGGCCGCCGGTATGGAAGTGGAATTTGATACGCTGGTCGCCAGTCAGAAGGGATCGGCGCGTTTGACGAGCGTGCTCTGCGAAGGTGCGCTTAATGCACTAAAGGCCGGCGACCAAGAGACCCATGATCATCTCATCGCGGAATGTGGCGAAGCGCTTCAGCACTATGACGCCATCCTGCTGGCCCAGTTCTCCATGGCCGGAGCCGCGCCGCTTTTAAGGGCCCGAACAGAGACCACGGTGAAAACGAGTCCTGAATCGGCAATCCACGAGCTTCGCCGCAGGGTCGACACCGCCCATCAGAAGGGTGCTACCTGCTCATCGGCGTGATTGCAGACAACTTGACCGGTGCGAGCGTCATCGCCAATACGCTTGTCAAAGGCGTGCCGCCAAAGGTGAGCTCCGGACTGCGCAATTCGCCAGCATCCCGTCAACACCCACCTCCGCCGAGATCGAGGCTGGGGTGATTGCCCTGAAGAGCAGGGCGGCGCCGGCGTACAAAGCGGTGCGCGACATTCTTACAGCACTCGATTGGCTTCGAAAGCTTGCTCTTAGCTGGCGGCTTCTGCTTGGGATTCTGCAGCCCAGTTCCAGGCGATCGGAGATTTGCGCTTCAGTGCGCCACTCAGGTGCTGGCGCATTCTGTAAGAAGCATCGACTAAGTTCCCATCCTCAAGGAGCGTCAATATCTCAAGATGCTCAGTGCATTGTTCGACGAGCCGGTCGTGATTGACCTCGGCACGATACTCCATCAACCTGCGCATCCGGTTGACCCTCTGGAGCGCCATCAGGAAGAAGGGGTTGCCAGAGAGCTTAATGACCTCCTCATGAAAGAGTGCGCCATTTGCCAGGAGCGTCTCCGCCGGAACTGCCGAGAAATCCATCTTTAGCATGCCTTCCTGGATTCTCCGCTGTTCGCTGAGAACAGCCCGGTCGAGCTTGAAGGACGGTTCAAGCACTGCCGCCGGTTCGATAGCCATCCGAAAGCGGTAAATCTCGTCGAACGCCTCAGGCGTCTTTGCAACCGGCAACAACCGCCAGCCATAGCCTTCTTTACGTTCCGCCCATCCCTCTCGCGCCGCTCGGGCCAAGAGCTCGCCCGCCTTGGCCTTAGTCCAACCGTAGGTCTGGCGGAGAAGATGCTCGGTCACTTCCGAGGGTAGTTTGTTGACAAGCCAATCGTCTGCGAGACTCTGGTAATCGTCGGTGATTTCAGCAGTCTGTCTATCCAGCAAATCGCTGAGGCTTTCCGGTAGCGCGTCCGGCACGAAGTAACCCCGGTTGACGCGCCGAACCAGAATTCCGTGCTCTTCAAGTGTTTCAAGTGCTTCACGCACGGGCGTTCGGGAGACACCGTACTTGTCGGCAAGCTGTTGTGCAGCGACATGTTGCCCACAGGAGATTGCACCCACCGCAATCTCTTCGGCCAGACGTCTGGAGATCTTCTTCGATAGCTCGCTGGCGCGCAATTTCTCTACCTTACTTTGACGTATAGCTGTACTTCGTCACCCATCGCACGTCAGAAGCGGGGGCGTTAAATTTGCACATTGGCAACAGATTTCAAGATTTTTTTGGTTTTTTACCTGTTCAAATTCATATTTTTTGCAGCCACACGGCTCATCCTTCCATCACACTACTGGCTTGTCTGTACTGTCGCCTACGAAGGCGCTGCTGCAAACCTGTCGACGTATTGCGACTAGGCATTAGCTCATAATGAGCCAGTGTTTCCAGGAGTCTGTTTAAAGGTCGCCATTTCAGCGAAGAGGCCGTGTTGATGAGACTTACATCAAGTTCCGCGGCAAATGGATGTACCTCTACCGTACCGCGGACAAGCTCGGGAATATCATCGACTTCTACCTCTCTGTCGCCCGAAACACCGAGGCAGCGAAGCGGTTCTTAGGCAAAGCCCTGAGGGACCTGAATGACTGGGAAACGCCTCATACAATCAGCACCGACAAGGCGTTTATAAAAAATCTGATCATCCGACGAACCTATCGCCCTGATGTCAACGAGGCCAGTTAGTCGACCTGTCAAAGCGCTCTCACGCCTCCCCTCATCGAAGTTGACAATTTTCAGAATGTCAATATTGTATTCTATATAGAAACATATGTGCTGATATACAGCACAAGAAAAATTGCAACGTGGGAGCAAATCATGAAACAACACTTGAAGAAGATGGCGGGGCTGGCTGTGTTGGCTTGTATGGTGGCAACGCCTCAATCAGCAGCAGCAAAAAGCGCGACTGTTCAAAAAATCGAAGACCGCGGCACCATGCTTTGCAGCGGACACAATGGAAGCTATTTCGGATTTGTCGAAGTGAACGACAAAAACGAGTGGAAGGGTCTGGATATCGACCTCTGCCGCGCCCTCACCACAGCTATTCTCGGCGATCCCGACAAAGCGCAAATCGTTCCCTTGAGCTGGGCGCAGCGTTTCCCGGCCCTTCAGTCCGGGGATGTGGATGTCATCATCAAGGCAACAGGCTGGACCATGGGCCGCGATACAGAGCTTGGTCTTCAATTTTCGCTCCCCTACTTTTTCGGCGGCACGCAGTTGATGGCACACGGCGAACTGGGTATCTCTGACGCCAAGGACCTCGAAGGCGGTACGGTTTGCGTGGAAGCAGGTACGACGATCGAACGGATCGTGGCCGACTACCTGAAAACCATCAACGTGCAGCACGAGATGGTGTCCTACGAAAAGGCGGCCGAGCTGCGGTCGGCCTATCTGGCGAACCGCTGTGACGCTTTCGCCGGCTGGGGTCCGAACCTCGCCGTCCTGCGCGCCACCGAGATCGAGAACCCGGAGTCACACAAGATTCTGAACGACCAGCTCTCGAGCGAACCGATCGCCGCGGCTATGCGCCAGGGCGACGAGGACTTCGTCGATGTGGTGAACTGGATGCTGGCGGCCTTGCTGCTGGCTGAAGAGCACGGCGTGACAAAGGCCAACGTGGAAGAGGTGGCTGCGACCCCGCCCAATCCAACCGTGGCGCGGCTGCTCGGTGTGACTCCCGGCATTGGCGAACGCCTTGGTCTCCGCGAAACCTGGGCCCGCGAAATGATTGCGGCCACGGGCAACTTCGCCGAGATCTACGATCGGAATCTGGGCAAGGATTCGCCCTATAAACTGGACCGTGGCCTGAACAACCTCTGGAGCCACGGCGGCGTTCTCTACGCCCCAATCCTCGACTGATTTCCGAAACCACAAGAAGGAGCTGTTCTCCGGCAGCTCCTTCTTGCGCATTGGCGGGAGAGTCTGATGACAGAGTCGGCGCCTATCAGAAAAGCAAACCCAAAAGATATCCTCATTCAGTCGGTTTTCCTGGTCGTGGTCGTGGTGTTGATCGTTTCGGCGGTCGAGAGCGCCCGCACCAATCTGAACGCCATGGGTATTTCCAGTGGGTTCGGCTTCCTCGATCGATCTACCGGCTGGTCTTACTCCTTCTCCCTTGTAGAGCGATCAATTGACGATCCCTACCGCTGGACTCTCTTTGTAGGATTTCTCAACACACTCTTCCTCGGTGTGGTCTCGATTATCCTCGCCACACTGCTCGGTTTCGCCGTTGGCGCTGCCCGAGACGCCCGCAACTTCGCGCTTGAAGGCGCGGCCATGGTTTTTGTTCAGATTTTCCGAAATATCCCGCTGATCCTGCAGCTTGTGTTCTGGTATGCCATCCTTATTCACATGCCGGGCCCTCGGCAGGCCATGTCGCTGCTCGATATGGCATTTCTCTCGAATCGGGGATTTTATGCCCCGACCCTGACTCTGCCGCCGCTTGCCTCCTTAACGGCCTTCGCTTTTGCCATTGGCTCGGCCTTTGTCGCAGCCAAAGTCGTGCAAAGCCGTTTTACAAAACGCCTCCTGATTTGGCTGCTTGCGAACATCCTGCTGTTGGCCGTACTTCTGCTGTTCTCGAGTACCGGTGACACCGCTGTTTTCTCTGTTCCCGCGCTTAAAGGCCTGCGGTTCACAGGTGGCGTCACCATTCCGGTCGAGTTGGTCGCGATGATCATCTCTATCGTTCTCTACGGAGCAGCCTATATTGCAGAAGTCGTCAAGGGCGGCCTGCGTGCCGTCCCCAAAGGCCTGATCGAGGCCGGACGATCACTCGGTCTCTCCGAACGCGCCATCTGGTTCAAAATCACAATGCCTATGGCACTACGCTCGATCATCCCACCGCTCGGCAATCAGTGGATTTTCCTGATGAAAGCCACCACAATCGGTGTTGCAATCGGGTTCAGCGACCTCTTCATGATTGTTTCGACCTCAATCACCCAATCAGGACAGACGCTCGAACTGATCGGGGTTTTGATGGCTGCTTTCCTCCTGATCAACTTCTCGCTGGCACAGATGATCAATCTCCTGAACAGCCGCCTGCAATTGGTCACCAACTGACGCCTTACACCGCGAGGGAGTCGTGCCATGAGCGCACCTAAGTCTGATTGGCTTTTAAAACCTCTGAAACAACGCCTCTTCAGGTCGCCGTCCGATACGCTGCTCACACTCCTGCTCGGCGCCCTACTGCTATACGGTCTTTTCGTCACCTTGAACTGGGCGATTTTCGGTGCCGTGTGGTCAACTGAAGACGTTGCGGCCTGCCGTGAAGCTAAAGGCGCCTGTTGGTCGGTGATCGATGCACGGCACCGCCTGATTCTCTTTGGCCTCTATCCTTATGAACTACACTGGCGTTCGACACTGGCTTGCGCCGCGATCATTGCGACGGTCGTCTTTTCATGCCTTCCCTTCTTCTGGACAGCAAAACGGCTTACCAGTCTGTGGATCCTTGGCTTCGGCACTTACTACGCCCTCATGGAAGGAAGCCTGATTGGCTTGCAACAGGTGACGACGGATCAATGGGGCGGCCTGTCCCTGACGCTTTTCCTCTTCTCGTCGGTTGTGTTGATAGGAATGCCGATGGGTTTAGGACTTGCCCTCGCCCGGCGGTCAAAACTTCCGGTAATCAGCCGGGGCGTCTCGGTCCTAATCGACTTCATCCGGTCTTTGCCGTTGCTTACAACTCTCTTCACGGCTGCGGTCGTGGTGCCGATCCTGCTGCCAAGCTGGCTGCAGGGCGACAAGATATGGCGCGTGATCCTGGCTTTTTCGCTTTTCTTCGCCTGTTATCAGGCGGAGGTTTTTCGGGGCGGGTTTCAGGCTGTGCCCAAGGGCCAGATGGAGGCTGGCCGAGCGCTGGGGCTCCGGCCATGGCAGATCCTGAGTCTGGTTCTGCTGCCACAGGTGTTCCGCCATGCTCTGCCCGGCACAATCAACATGGTGGTGATGACATTCAAGGAGACGGCAATCGTAATCATCATCGGCCTATTCGACGTGCTGGCCTCCGCCAACGCCGCCTTCGGGACCGGCGAATGGGCGCCCTACTACATGGAGGTTTACGCCTTTGTCGGGCTGATTTACTGGACCTTTATCTTCTCGCTCGGCCAGTACGGCGCCTATCTCGAACGCCGCATGGCCGTGGTGTCGCATTAGATCCTAGCTGATCTCGACGGTCTCTCCGTCGGGCCTGGACAGAACAAAGACGAGCGAGGGCTTGGCCGCCTGTTCGACGCGTGCAAGATGATCAACACCGAGAGTCTTGAGCAAATCAATAAGTTCGGATGGTTCGGGATGCCCCAGCCGGATAGCGGTTAGAGCAATACCGAGATCCTGCATGCCGCTGCTGGGATGAGCCCCGGGGGACCATTCGATGAAGGCGGGCAACAGCCCCCCTTCAGGCAAAGATCCATCCCTGGGCACCGTCAGACGCCAAGACCTCTCGCCTCGCGTGAAATTCACCACTTCGCCGAGATCCACCGGACTTGCCGCGATGACCGCATCCAGATCATCCGTGCCGACAACCCAGCATAAGGCGCCTGGCCTATCTTTAAGCCGCGTCTGTGTTGCAGGATCATCCAGCGTAAACCAGCGGGTTCGCCCCGGATCACCCGCATCGGGGTCGATCGCGATAATCTCCAGAAAGCTCTCGATGCCGGCCTGAGCAACACAGTTATGGGTGCTCATGGCGTCATGCTTTCCCCCACGGGGAATTTCAACACCGATAAGATTCTTTAAGGCTGTAACACCCTGTTCCAGGCTTGTGGCGCCAATGGCAAAATGGTCGATCTTGTTGTTCATGTCTCTCGTCTTTGCTTTGGGTTTGGAATGGCGCGGCAGGCCTTCAGGCTAGATGCCGAAAGGCCTGCGCCAGATCCTCAATCAGACTGTCCGGATCCTCGTGGCCAATATTGAAACGGACGAGCGGCCCCTCGCTTGACCATTCAGTTGCCGTGCGCATCGGCGATGGGTTCACGGGCAAAGCCAGGCTTTCAAAACCGCCCCAACTCAGGCCAACGGAAAACATCGTCAGTCCGTCAATAAAAGCCCGAAGCTGCCCCGCGCCGACCGGCTGCATGACAACGGAGAAAAGCCCACCCGCGCCCCTAAAGTCCCGCTGCCAGAAATTATGTCCCGTGCAATCCGCGAAGGCAGGGTGCAAGATCCGCGAGACCGAGGGCTGCTCCGCCAGCCAAGTCGCGATTTTCATGCCGCTTTCGTGATGATGGCGCATGCGCATTTCGAGCGTCCGCAAGCCACGCAGTGCCAGGAAGATGTCGTTCGCCCCGGCTCTATCGCCGAACGCCAGTGCCATCTTGCGCATTTCATCGTAGTGCGCCGATTTGCATACGATGAAGCCGATCATCGCATCGGCGTGCCCGCTGATGTACTTCGAGCCGGAGTGCACAACCACGTCGACGCCGAGACTGAGGGGTTGGCAGAATACGGGCGTGGCCCAGGTCGCATCCAGGATCGATAATGCTCCCTGCGCATGCGCCGCTTGAGCGATTGCCGGAACGTCTGGAACCTCGAAGGTGCCGGATCCGGGAGCCTCGAAAACCACAGCCGAAGTGTTGTCTCGCATCAATGCCGTAAGGCCACCGCCGATCATGGGATCGAAGTAACCGATCTCTACGCCATAGCGCGTCAGGACATTATCGCAGAACATCCGGGTCGGGCCGTAGACATTGTCGGCTACCAGAACATGGCTACCGGCCTTTGCCGCCGCCATGATCGCAACAGTCACCGCCGTCAAACCGGAAGAAAGAGAAATGCAGCCATCACCGCCTTCCAAGCGCGCCATCATCGCTTCCAGCTCGAAGCTCGCCGGATTGCCGTAGCGCCCGTAGTAAAGAACGCCTGGCTCGTAACGTTCCTCGCGTGCCTGCTCGAACTCGGCCAGAGTATCGAACAGCATCGTCGAACTCTGATAGATCGGCAGGTTGACAGCCCGCCCGCTGATGGCAGGATTGCGCCCGAGATGCGCGAGCGCGTTGGTCAGCTTGGTGTCGCCTGAGGACATCGTCTTCTCATCTTTCATGGGGTGCTGACAAAGGTGACAGCCTCATCTAAGTGTGTCAATATACGATATATTCGTTCTATATATCAGCACAAAAGGTTGTTATGTCATCAGGATCAAAACCTTCGAAGATCCGTCAGCTTACCGCGAGCCACTGGGGCACCGGTGTCGCTGAGATTGAAGATGGCATCTTGACATCGGTCGGCCCGCACCCCAGTGACCCCGATCCTTCGCGAATAAACGAGAACATCGTGGACGGCGTTTACGGACCGGCGCGCGTTCGTCGACCCGCCGTACGTAAAAGTTACCTTGAAAAGGGCCCCAAGGCCGCGCAAAAAGCCCGCGGCGAAGAGGTGTTTGTTGCGGTAAGCTGGGATCAGGCCCTGCAGTTGGTCGCTGACGAATTGGTTCGCGTGCGCGGGGCCTATGGCAATCAGGCCATTTACGGTGGATCTTATGGCTGGGCAAGCGCCGGCCGCTTTCACCATGCCCAAAGTCAGCTGAAGAGATTCCTGAATTGCGCTGGCGGTTTCGTCCGTTCCGAAGGCAACTACAGTTATCATGCCGCCCTGGTGCTGATGCCCCATATCGTCGGCAATTTCCGGGAACACGTAAAACAGGCGACACGCTGGACCACAGTCGCGAAGGAAGGCCGCCTGGTCGTGATGTTCGGCGGCATCCCGATCCGTAATGCCCAGGTCGCCGGTGGAGGCGTTGCACAGCACAAGCTCCGGGACGATCTGAAAGCCTGCGCAGCCGCCGGTGTGCGTTTTATCAATTTCAGCCCCCTGCACGGGGATGCCATAGCAGACCTCAAGGCTGAATGGCTAGCGCCGCGTCCGGGATCCGATACCGCAATCATGATGGGACTCGCTCATTCCCTGATCGTCGAAGGACTCCACGACCGTAGTTTTCTCGAACGCTACACGGTGGGTTTCGAGAAGGTTGCGAGTTACCTTACAGGCGCAGATGATGGCATTGCCAAGGACGCGCAGTGGGCAGCCGAACGCTCTGGCATACCCGCCGAACGGCTGCGCAGCCTGGCCCGGCAAATGGCGGCAGAACGCACTCTGATCTGCACCTCCGCCAGTCTGCAGCGGGCTGATTTTGGTGAGCAACCACTCTGGATGACCGTTACGCTGGCGGCGATGCTTGGGCAGATCGGTCTGCCGGGCGGCGGCTACGGTATCGGCTACGGCGCGGATTCGAGTATCGGAACAGTCGACCGGCCGATGCGTTGGCCCTCCTTTCCGATTGGGGACTATCCCGTGGAAGACTACATTCCCGTCGCTGCGATCGCAGACATGCTTCTGAACCCCGGCGGAAGCTATTCCTTCAATGGCGAGAAACGTGTCTACCCCGATATCCGAATGCTGTGGTGGGCCGGCGGCAATCCCTTTCATCACCATCAGGACCTCAATCGCCTACGCAGCGCGTTCCAGAAGCCCGAAACCATCATCGTCAACGAGATCAATTGGACCGCGACTGCGCGGCATGCGGACATCGTATTGCCCGCGACGTCGGCAATGGAACGAACGGACATCGGCGCAGGCACTCAGGACCGTGCGCTTGTGCCCATGCCACAAGCCGTCGCCCCGGTCGGCGACGCATGGGACGAATTCACGATCTATGCGGCGCTGGAGAAGAAGCTCGGTCTGGGAACTGCATTCAGTCAAGGCAAAACCAGCCGGGAATGGCTGCAGGACATGTGGGGGCAACTTACCGATACTGCCCGTTCTCACGGCTATGACCTGCCCGGACTCAAGACTTTTTTATCAGGCGACATCATTACCTTTGATGATCCTGCGCCAGACGCGGTCTTTCTAAGCAACTTCAGAGCAGACCCGCTTCGCCACCCCCTGAAGACACCAAGCGGTAAGATCGAACTCTTCTCCGAGGTCATTGCCGAGTTCGGTTACGACGACTGCCCCGGTCATGCGACCTGGTTGCCACCCCGGGAATGGTTGGGCGCCGAACAAGCGGCACGCTATCCATTGCATCTCATATCCGGTCAGCCGGAAACCCGACTTCACAGTCAGTTCGACAGCGGCGCGTTCAGTAAAAGCCGCAAGATAAAGGGCCGCGAACCGGTTCTGCTTCATCCCGCAGACGCTGCCAAACGGAGTATCACAGATGGCGATATCGTCTGCATCCGCAACGATCGCGGTCAGTGCCTGGCCGGAGCGGTCGTGACCGATCGCATTCGCGAAAATGTCGTGTTCCTCTGGACCGGCGCCTGGTTCACACCGGATTTTGCACATCCGCACCACCGCGACATCCACGGCAACCCAAATGTACTAACGCACGATTTGCGGACCTCCAAACTATCACAGGGGCCTGCCGCTCAAAGTACGCTGGTCGAAGTCGAGAAGTTCGAGGGTGAGTTGCCACCGGTCACGGCATTTGAAGCGCCGCTCTCAAGTGCCGAAATCTGAGCTGTGATTGCGCGTCACCGAAAGGACTGTTACATCAATTGAAGAGCAGAAATTGACTTCGAGAGCCTGATTTTGACCGAGCATACGAAACAGCCTGAAAAAAGCAGCAAAGTTAAAGTTGATTCCACACTTGCAAAGGGCCTCAGCATTCTCGAAACCCTGGCTGGGTCGCCCCAGGGCAAAGGCGTTACCGAACTCTCCCGCGAACTCGATCTCAGCAAGTCAAACACTTTTCGCCTGCTGCAGTCGCTCACGACCCTGGGCTATGTGAAGCCATCAGACAGCAAAGCCTACTTCGCGACAATGAAAGCCTGGCAGGTCGGGCAAAAGGTGATCGGCAATCTGAACCTGCCCGAATTGGCGGCGCCTCAGATGAGGGCTCTATCCCGGGCCACTGGAGAAGCTATTTATCTCGCGGTTCCCGACGGTCTGTCAGTGCTTTATATCGACAAGGTCGAGAGCACTCAGCCCATTCGCTCCTTTACCCCCAAGGGGGGCAGTGCGCCCATCCATTGCGTCGCAACGGGCAAGGCCTTGCTGGCTGCCAATTATGACCTGCTGCGCGATCAGGTCAAAGACCACCTGGTCAAGTTCACACCCAAAACCATAACTTCAATCAAGAAACTGGACGCCGACGTCGCAAAGACTCAAAAACGCGGTTACGCAGTTGACAGCGGCGAATACCGGGAACGCATATACAGCTTCGGCGCTGCCATACGAGCCCCCAACACTGAAGCCGTTGCGGCCATTGGCGTTTCCGTTCCCGACGTCAATCTGAGTGGAAACCGGGCAGACGAAATCTGCGCGGCCGTTGCTGAAGCCGCCGCTGTCGTGTCGGAAAGACTTGCGGCGAGCTGACTTCTTTTATTTGGGATCAATCCGTTCAACCGGCCCGCCAGCCTCTTCCCAGGTTGAAAAGCCCTCTTTCAGGTGGGCGGCCTCGAAGCCCATATCCTTCAGGGTCGCAACGGTCAAAGCAGACCGCCATCCTGAAGCGCAATGGAAGACGAATTTCTTGTCTTCGCCAAAAACCTCCTTGAAGTAAGGACTTTTCGGGTCCACCCAGAACTCCGCCATCCCGCGCGGACAATGAAAGCTGCCGGGGATAAAACCTGAGCGCTGCCGCTCGCGCACGTCACGCAGATCGACAAAAACAACACTTTCCTTGCCCACCATTGCGATAGCGTCCTGGGTCTCAACCTCTTCTACGCGCTCCCGCGCCGCATCGACCAACTCAGCCGCCGATATCTTCAGTTCTCTCATGATTTTCTTTCGTGCTGATATATAGAACATATATTCTTTATATTGACACAATTAGTTGATTCAGACAAGGTCGTCGGAAACAACAAACAACTGCTGTAAGCAAAAGCAAGCTTACCGCAACACCACCGCTGCAACGGAAAAAAGATCGTCATGTCCGCCCATCAGGATTCGGCAATTTCACTTTGGGACAAGTCAGCCGAAGAGCGACCCGTCGATGAACCGATGACAGGTGACATCGTGACTGACGTTGCAATTGTCGGCGGTGGTTTCACCGGACTTTCGACGGCGTTGCATCTGGGTGAACGCGGCATCGACTGCCGGGTGCTGGAAGCAAAACAGATCGGGTTTGGCGGCTCGGGTCGTAATGTCGGTCTCGTCAATGCGGGGCTCTGGCTGCCACCGCAGGACGTCCGTACGCAACTGGGTGAAAAGCGGGGCTCACGCCTCATTCAAATACTCGGCGACGCCCCAGAGTATGTTTTCTCACTGATCGAGAGACATCAGATCCGTTGCGAGGCTACGCGTACGGGAACGATCCACGCCGCTCACTCTCCAAAGGGCTTCGAAGATCTGTCACGGCGCGCACAGGAATGGCATCGGCTGGGCGCACCCGTCGATCTTCTCACCAAGGATCAGGCCGCTGAAAAGATCGGGACCACCGCCTTTCACGGTGGGTTACTCGATCATCGCGCCGGTACGATCAATCCGATGGGTTACGTCCGCGGCCTGGCACGGGCGGCGAACGGCGCGGGCGCAAAACTGCATACCGGCATCACGATTACGAAACTGCATCGCCGTGACGGCAAGTGGGTCCTGGCCTCCCCGCGAGGCGAGATCACAGCGAATTCCGTGGTCCTGGCCACCAACGCCTATACCGATGAATTGTGGCCTGATCTGAAACGCGTTTTTACGCAGATCCACTACTTTCAACTGGCGACGAAACCCCTGGGTGACCGAGCCCGGCACATCCTCAAAGACGGACAGGGTCTGTGGGACACAGGCCAGATCATGTTCTCGCTAAGGCGCGACGCTTTCGGCCGCCTCATCATCGGCAGCATGGGAAAAGTCGTTGGCGGAGAGAAAGGCCTTTCGCAGCGATGGGCGACGCGACGCCTGCAGCGCCTCTTCCCTGACCTCGGCCCCGTCGAGTGGGAAAAATCCTGGCATGGACAGATCGCCATGACCGGCGATCACCTGCCTCGTATTCACCGCCTCGCCGAGAATCTCTACACACCAATCGGCTACAATGGCCGTGGCATCACCCCCGGCACGATTTTTGGCCAGGCCATTGCCACATTTCTGAATGACGGCGACGAAGAAAACCTGCCGCTGCCGATCACCGATCTGAAGCCGGTCACCTCCGCCCCGATCATGTCGCGCCTCTATGAAACGGCCTTCAAGGCGAATCAATTGCTCGGCAGCCTCTAAGCCAGCCCCAACCCAATCATTGGCCGGCTGACGAAACCCGATTGAGCTACAGGCGCACGAACACTTGGAAGAGAAAATAATGGCCCACGAAACAGTTGCCCTCATTACCGGCGGCGCCCAGGGAATTGGATATGCCTGCGCTGAGGCCATTGCCGAAAGCGGCGCGAGGATTGTCCTGGCTGACATCAATACCGCCGGTGTGGAAACCGCTGCTGAGAAGCTCGGCAACGGCACACTGCCCGTCACCTGTGACATGGGCGACCCGGTCGCAATTGAGGCAATGTTCGATCGCGTTGAGAGGGAATGCGGGGCAGTCTCCGTACTGGTCAACAACGCCGGCATTGCCTGCCCGGGAGATTTTCTGGAAACCTCTCTGGAGGAGTTTCAGGCTGTCCTTAATGTCAACCTGACGGGCACATTCGTCGCTTTGCAGAGGGCCGCAAAATCCATGGTCGCGCAGGGTATCAAGGGTTCCATAGTCAATATGTCGTCAATCAACGCACAGGTTGCGATCCCGAGTATCGCCGCCTACTGCGCCTCTAAAGGGGGTGTCATGCAGTTGACCAAGGCTTCAGCCCTCGCCCTTGCCCCGCACGGCATCCGCGTCAACGCAGTTGGTCCCGGTTCCATCAATACCGAGATGATGGCTGGCGTAAACGCCAACCCGGAGGCTATGAAGATGGTTATGTCGCGCACGCCGCTGGGGCGTGTCGGTGGCCCGCGTGAAATCGGCGATGTGGTCGCTTTCCTGGCGAGCGATAAAGCGAGCTATGTTACAGGCGAGACCATCTATGTCGATGGCGGTCGTCTCGGCATGAACTATACCTGTTAGAAAAGTTGAGGAACCCCGCCGATGGCGACGCGATATCATGAGGTTTACGGAGCGTGGCAGCTCGACCCGGAGGCATTCTGGGCCGAGGCAGCGCGCGAAATCGAATGGTTCTCGCCCTGGGAGAAAGTCTTCACGCCTGCGGCGGAGGGGTTTGGCCGCTGGTTCGACGGCGCGACTTGCAACACCTGTTACAACTGCGTTGATCGACACGTAGAGGCAGGCCATGGAAATCGCGCCGCCCTGATTTATGACAGTCCGGTCACCGGCAACCAGAAGACCTACAGTTTTGCGGAAATGCAGAATGAAGTCTCCATGCTCGCTGCCGCCATGCGGAATCGAGGCGTCGAAAAAGGCGACCGGGTCATCATCTATATGCCGATGGTGCCGGAGGCGATCTTTGCCATGTTGGCGTCCGCCCGCCTGGGTGCCATCCACTCTGTGGTTTTCGGTGGCTTTGCAGCAAACGAACTGGCGACACGCATCGACGACGCAGCGCCTAAAGTAATTGTCTCCGCGTCCTGCGGCATCGAGCCAGGCAGGATTGTTGAGTACAAGCCTCTGCTGGACGAAGCCATCAACACTGCAGAATTCAAACCGCAGACCTGCATCATTCTGCAACGCGAAGCCCATCGTTGCAGTTTGACCGAGGGCCGCGACGCAGACTACGCCGAAGTAGTGGCGACAGCCCGTGCGGAAGGTAATGGCACCGAATGTGTGGCGGTGGCGGCGACTGACCCACTTTACATCCTCTATACCTCAGGAACGACGGGGCAACCCAAAGGCGTTGTACGAGACAACGGCGGACACATGGTCGCTCTGAAGTGGACTATGGAACATCATTACGGCATCGCTCCCGGCGAAGTCTTCTGGGCGGCTTCGGATGTTGGCTGGGTAGTCGGGCATTCCTACATTTGCTACGGGCCGCTGCTGCATGGCTGCGCCACTGTGCTCTACGAGGGGAAACCGGTGGGAACACCGGATGCCGGAGCCTTCTGGCGCGTGATCCAGGACCACAAGGTCGCGGCTCTTTTCACGGCGCCTACAGCTTTCCGTGCCGTTAAAAAGGAAGATCCCTCCGGTGCGCTCATTGCCGACTACGATTTATCGCATTTTCGGACTCTGTTTCTGGCCGGCGAGCGCGCGGACCCTGACACCATCAGATGGGCGCAGGAGAGATTGAATCGCCCGGTCATTGACCACTGGTGGCAAACCGAAACCGGCTGGGCCATGGCCGGGAATCCGGTCGGGCTCGGAACGGTTCCGGTCAAGCTCGGTTCTCCCGCGGTCCCCATGCCCGGCTACAACATCAAAGTACTGGACGACGACGCTCGCCCGGTGCCCCCCGGCACACTCGGAAACATAGTCGTCAAACTCCCCCTGCCGCCCTCCTGCTTCCCGACATTATGGAATGCGGAGGCGCGGTACCGAAGCGCCTATTTCGAAGAATTTCCCGGGTATTACGCAACTTCAGATGCCGGCATTATCGACGAAGACGGTTATGTTTTCATCATGTCGCGCACCGACGATATCATCAATGTCGCAGGCCACCGGCTTTCTACCGGCGCGATGGAGGAAGTGATTGCGGCGCACGAAAGCATCGCTGAATGTGCCGTTATAGGGGTCGCTGATCCTCTTAAGGGTCAGATTCCGGTCGGATTCTACGTTCAAAACGATGGAACGAATCTAGGCGATGCAGCCCTCGAAAAGGAACTCGTCGCGCTCGTTCGCCAGCAAATCGGTCCGGTCGCAGCCTTCAAAACAGCGATCAAAGTCCAGCGCCTGCCCAAAACGCGTTCGGGTAAGATTCTACGCGGAACAATGCAAAAGATTGCTAACTCTGAAGACTGGAAGATGCCGGCGGCAATTGAGGACCCAGCCGCCCTCGACGAGATCAGCAAGATTCTGAAAGCTCGCCAAGATTCACGTTAATGTACTTAGGCTGCAACAAATCGGTCCGGGGTCGTCCTCCAATTCACAAGGGTCGGATTTTGAATACTGACCTCTTTTCCACAAACGCCGACAGCACCGCTTGATAGCGAGGCTGATTTTTGGTTGCGGAGGTACGCAACCAACTTTGTGCAGTATTTTCGGCGAAAGGGCTGGTTACAGAGAAACATCTCTTATTATCTGTAACTTAGCATCATTTCTCGCGAAAGCTTCGTGCCGGATCAATTCAGAAAATCTGAACAAGGTCCTTCACACCTAGGCTTGCAGGCCCGGGGCCTAACCGCACGGGTATACTGCTTCTCGGTAAAGCAACAGAGGGTTGGTGCCGTGCTTCACTACTTCAGCAGGTTCGGAATGATTGGGGCGATAAAGACCTTCAGGTTCGCTTCGCGCCGGATTTCATCGGGCCCGGTCAGGTAGTATTGACCTTCGACACCCCATCGGACCGGGAGTTTTCCGACCCTGAACATGTCGATGTATCCAAGTCCGACAGGAAGGGCGACCTTGTCGTCGAAGCTGCCGCCCGCGTCCCAGTTGATAGAAATGTTCGGCGTCATGCCGATCAACGCAGTCGCGTCGGCTTTCCAATTCAGAAAGTATTGAATGTCGGCCTGGTTTGTACCATCGCGATCGTCATCTCCGGCATAAGACCACCACTGCTGCGCCAGTGCGCCAACATTAAAACTGTCGAGATTAAACTTGCCATAGTCACTGCCCAGGCGTGCCAGCAAAGCAGCCGGACCGATCTGCCACTTGCCCTGCCCCAGCACGTCTTCGCTGGCCGTCGGAAAGATTTGAGAGATCCCGCCGGCGTAGATCCAACCATCGTCCGTGTTGGGCCCGAGCAAAGTCAGAAGCACCGTATCGCCCAGACCTGTCGTCCGTCCGAAAGGATCGGCAGCAATCTCGCTGAGGGAAGGATTGGCCACGATATCGTTAGGGCTCACTCCAAAGAGTTGCCCGACGTCGTCATCCAACGGCACTGAGTTAAACTGAAGTACTGGTCTAACAACAAAATTCCAGTCACCGCCGAACACCGGCGCGGATATGACCGGCTGGAACTTAAAAGAATTGAGAACTTCGGTATCGTCGACCGCATCGCCTTCCAGAAAGGTCAGATCGTTTTGCGTAATCAGCAACCAGGCATCCGAGATCGGATTGTTGGCCTTCTTCGCAAGCGTTGCGAGATCAGCCTGTCCCGGTTTGGCATCAGGGTTTTGCGCCAGGGAGCCCGAAGTCTTGTCTGCTTTTTTCGCAAGGAGCTCAAACCGCTTTTGGTCCCAAAGCGGCCCTTTGGAGAAAGAAACAACCGGGGTCAGGACCTTTGCCGAATCAGTCTGTGCCGGTGCCGTGTCTGCTATAGCGGTCGGATCGCGCATTGACTCCGCCTTACTCAAGGAAATTCCGAGCAATGGCAAAATCATGATTGAGATCGAGAGAAGAGAAAGTGATTCGCGCGGAGATCTGTTGAGCATGGTCCCATCCTTCTTGTTGGTTGGGTCATGGCGCGAATAGGTGAGCTTTCTGCCTCTCTGCTAGCGCTCAGATTTCTGCTCGATCCCAACCAAGTCTTCTGAATTCACAGGATAAAATTTCCGAGCCGTTGCTTCTTGTCATTCTATGCCAACGCATTTGAGAGCTTTCAGCCGCCTACCCGCTTTTCTGCAAAAACCTTCGGTAACGCGTCGGCGTCATACCGGTATTCTGACGAAAAGCGCGGGTAAAATTGGAAGCATCCGTGTAACCGACAAGCCCGGCAATCGTCTCGATCTTCTCCGCAGGATCCGCGAGCAGTTCACGGGCCAGGTCAAATCTGATTTCCGTCACAAGAACCGAGTAGCTGACGCCAAAGTTCGACAGTCTGCGTTGCAACGTACGCACCGGCATCTGCGCGCGGTCGGCGGCCAACGACAGGTCCGCATGCCCGGACAGAAGCAGATTCTTTACGATGAAACGGAATGCACCGACAAAAGCCTGAGTCTGCAGCATCTCTGCATCAGGTTCGCGAGTATGAAGTTTGGAGCAAGACATCCAGTTGGGAACTCCAATTGGACAAAGCGCCGATCGTAGAAGGAAAGCTTGCCGATCCTTACCGCAATAATCTTGTCTTCGCGTGCCATATACCGGCAGAGCGTTTCGCCCTTTTGACTCTAGAGGCGCTCAGACTCTGACGTGCCGAAACGCACTTGGCGTCGTTCCGGTCCACTTCTTGAAAGCGCGGCTGAAATTAGCTGTATCGGCGTAGCCTAGCGACAAGGAAACCTCGATCTGCCCCAGATCCGGATCCGCCAACAGCTCACAGGCAGCTTTCTGCCGAACGGCAGAAACTAGACCCGAGAAGGTCCAACCTTCATTGGAAAGGCGTCTTTGGAGGGTTCGAACACTCAAGCCGGTTGAGCGCGCCACCGAAGATATCTCGGGGTATCCGCCGTGTAACTGAGCACGGATGATCGCCTTCAACAGGAGTACGAAGGAATCGCGCGGGTTCAGCGCGGCCAAGCGATCAAAAACACCTTGCCGCTGACTTTCCGTCAACGGTCTTTGGCAGGTCATCGGCAGACCAAGTAGATCGCTCGGAAACACGAGGCCGTAGCTATCGTGTCTGCGGCAACACAGTGCAGCGATGCGAGACTGGAATTTACTGACATCGCGCGCCGTCGCCCGATCCAACATCACTTCCTGTGGCTGCCATGCAGCACCGGCCGCCAGACGCACCAGAGAGCGAAGCAGAACCAAAGTCAGCTCGCCATCAATCCGACGCCCCTCCAGACAAGTGAGGTCAAGGGCGCGGCACCGCCAATCCATCCGATAGCGCCAACAGGCAACACCCCTTTCGACTTCCAGCCAACTGCGTGCTGCAGAAGAATAATGGTGAATGAGACTGTTGGCGGTCGCAATCACCGCACCCAATGTCGGCGCGGCGGCAAGCAGCTGACCGAAAGGTCCAAGCTCGTAAATCTTAAGCTCTTCACCCAGCGCAACACCGAAGTGCGGGTCACTAATTTCCCGCGCCCCGGACTCCAGCAATGCAAGATAATCGGTCGCCGATAGAATCTGCCCCTTGGCAGCCGAAAGCTCAACAGGAACCCCCGCGCGCTGAAAGGCCTGGTCGTTATTGCCGCCATTGGCCGCAAGCAATTCTGCAATAGGCGATACGATACCCGCATGAATAAACGGGATTGAGTCTAGAGATCCCATTGCAAGTCCTCTCACACGCTCGCCGAAGAAGTAACCCACGGGTTTACAAATTATGAAAAATACACGCTTAAGATGGGGTGCTTAAAAGAAAGATAGGGCGATGAAACAAAAGTCCAGGCGATACACGAGGATTTTTCTTTGCTACGAGCTGCAGCATCCATCCGGCAACCTCAAATTGCACCAGTAAACCGCACGCCCCTGACTCCTGGTCTAAATCTACAGTTGGGATTTGCGGTGACTTGGCGCGAGATGACAAGACGCACGCCATCATCTCGTGGTCCCGTTATGTCCTGATTTGTTGTCTTCAACCGCGTTGCGCCTGTACGAAAAACGCGATCGCCCCGCACTAACATGATGGATCCGCGTTTCTCCGTTGGCGGCTGAAGAGACCAGAAGAGGACGAGCATAATCACGACAACAGCCCCCGGATTTCTGCTTTTCTCTTGCCTCATGTTTGCGATGCCGCAAGCAGCCGTGGCGCAGGACAGCTTGTCTTTTCCGCTGGCGTCAGATTCCATTCCCAACTACATCGGTATTGGTATCGGTGCGGCCCCAGATTACGTCGGTGCGGATGAATACATTCCAGGCGGTCTTCCGTTCGGACGTAAATCCTGGGGTCATCGTTATATCGCCCTGGAAGGCAACTATCTCGGCGCTAATCTCCTGGATCATCCCATTCTCAGGCTGGGACCCTCGGGACTCTATCGCTTCGGGCGTGAGGATCTCGATGACGAGGTGATCGATCAGCTCTCCTCAATTTCCGACACGATCGAACTGGGTGTCTTCGCCGCTGCGGAATTCGTTGATCCGAAGGACATTAAAAAGCGTCTGCGCTTTTCGGTCGAAGTGCTTCAGGACGTCCTCGGCGAGCATGAAGGCTTCGTTGCAAGCGGCGCCGTCCGCGCCTGGCATCCGCTAGGTCAGTATTTTGAAATGGGTGTGGGCGTCGCGACCTCCTACGGCAGCATCGATTACATGTCGACTTTCTTCGGCATCGACGCGGCGGACACCACGAGCAGTGGTCTACCGGCCTTCGATCTGGAGGACGGTTTCCGGGACATGCGCTTTACGACAGTCCTGATGACCAGCCTCTCGCCGCAGTGGCACATCGGCGCGGGGCTTCTTTACGCCCGCCTGATTGATGACGCGGCCGACAGTCCTATCGTCGACGAACGTGGGTCGGCGGATCAATTCATCTTTGGCGCCGGTTTCGCCTACAGCTGGTGACGAAAACAATTTGGGAATGACGCGTTTTCAAGCTTGCAGCAGATCAACACGCTGCCACGCCTCGAACGAAAGGAAAAGGAGATGAAGAGACTGTTCATGGCCACAACCCTGGCAATTGCCTGCGCGAGCTTCGTCGTAGTCAATCCAGCCAGGGCACAGTCTGAGAAACCGAATATCCTGGTAATCTGGGGCGACGATATCGGTCAGTCCAATATCAGCGCCTATACCTTCGGCCTGGTCGGCTACCGCACGCCGAACATCGACCGGATCGCGCAGGAGGGTATGATGTTCACTGACTATTACGGTGAGCAATCCTGTACGGCCGGACGCGCGTCCTTCATCCTGGGTCAGAGCGTCTATCGAAGCGGTCTCTCAAAAGTCGGGTTACCCGGTGCAGACCTGGGCATGCAGGTCGAAGACCCGACGATAGCCGGCCTCCTGAAGGCACAAGGTTACGTCACCGCGCAGTTCGGTAAGAACCACCTAGGCGACAAGGATGAAATGCTGCCGACCAATCACGGTTTCGACGAGTTTTTTGGCAACCTCTACCACTTAAACGCCGAAGAAGAGCCGGAAAACGTTGATTATCCGAAGGATCCGGAGTTTCGGAAGCAGTTTGGGCCACGTGGTGTGATCAAATCATCTGCCGACGGACAGATCGAAGACACCGGCCCACTCACCCGCAAACGCATGGAAACCGTCGATGAAGAAACCCTGGCAGGCGCGTTGGATTTCATCGACCGGGCACATGCCCAGGAGCAGCCTTTCTTTGTCTGGTGGAACGGCACGCGCATGCATTTCCGGACCTACGTCAAAGACGAACTGCGGGGGATCTCCGGGCAAGACGAATACGCCGACGGCATGGTCGAGCACGACATGCATGTCGGGCAGCTGCTGAAAAAGCTGGACGACCTTGGGATCGCCGACAACACCCTCGTGCTCTATTCCACCGACAACGGTCCGCACATGAACACCTGGCCCGACGCGGCGCAGACCCCCTTCCAGGGAGAAAAGAACACGAACTGGGAAGGTGGCTGGCGGGTACCGGCCATGGTGCGTTGGCCCGGCAAAGTCGCCCCAGGCTCGGTTACCAATGAGGTCGTGCACCATATGGATTGGTTACCAACCTTTGTCGCTGCCGCCGGAGAACCGGAGATAAAAGAAAAGCTGAAACAAGGCGGTGTTCAGGCGATCGGGCGCGAGTACAAAGTGCACCTGGACGGTTACAACATTCTCCCGCTTCTGACCGGTGAGGTTGACGAAAGTCCGCGCCAGGAAATCTTCTACTTCTCTGACGAGGGCGATCTGACTGCTCTCCGATATGGCGATTGGAAGGCCGTCTTCATGGAGCAGAAGCAAAAAGAGACACTCCGTGCCTGGATCGAACCCTGGACGCCGCTACGCGTCCCCTTGATCTTCAATCTGCGTAGAGACCCCTACGAGCGCGCCTATTTCACTTCGAATACCTATTACGACTGGCTGATCGACCGGGTCTATTTCCTCGTTCCGGCCCAGCAGTATGTCGGCCAGTTTCTCTCGACGTTCCGGGAGTTTCCGCCGCGCCAAAAGGCGGCAAGTTTCTCGATCGACCAGGTCATGGAAAAACTGCAGACCAGCGGAGGATCGAAGTAGCCGAGTGAGTCAAGGCGGTGAGCAAACCAACTCACCGCCTCGGGCCAATGGCACCCTCACCGCAACGAGTGTTGGAGAAAGTTCATTTCACGTAACCAGGTTCGAAACCTATGCGCGCTCTACTGATTGCGGTCATTTTAATTGCATCGCAAGGTAACTCAGCTCTTGCCGTTGATCCTCTGCCGTCGTGGTACGAGAGCCCGTCGAAAGCCGCGATCACCGACTTCGTAACTCGCGTAACAGAACCCGGCGGGCCGGATTTCGTGCCGCCAGAAGACCGTGTTGCGACCTTCGACAACGACGGCACGCTCTGGTCAGAGCAGCCGCTGTATTTTCAACTCTTTTACGCGATCGACCGGGTAAAGGCCCTCGCGCCGCAACATCCCGAATGGAAAACCCGGGAACCCTTTAAGTCGGTTCTTGCCGACGACATGACCGGGTTGCTTTCGAGCGGGAAAAAAGGACTGCTGGAGATCATCGCGGCAACACACGCGGGCATGACAGAGGCTGAATTCCGGGAACGAGTGATCGAATGGATCAAAACCGCGCGCCATCCGCGGTTTGACAAACCTTTCAATGCCTTGGTTTATCAACCGATGCTGGAGCTGCTCAACTATCTGCGCAACAACGACTTTAAGACATATATCACATCCGGCGGCGGACTTTCATTCATGCGCCCCTGGGCTGAGGAAGCCTATGGTATTCCGCCGGAACAAATCATCGGCTCCTCGATAAAGCTGAAGTTCGAAATGCGCGACGGGCAACCGGTTCTGCTGCGGTTGCCGAAGATCGACTTCATCGACGATAAGGCCGGGAAACCCGTCGGCATTCAGAAGTTCATCGGTCGGCGGCCAATCGCCGCCTTCGGCAACTCGGATGGCGACCTGCAGATGCTGCAGTGGACAATGGCCGGTGAAGGCCCCCGCTTCGCGCTGATCGTCCGACATACCGATGCCGAGCGCGAATGGGCATATGACCGCAACTCACCCGTCGGCCATCTGGACAAGGCGCTGGACGAAGCCGTCGAGAAGGGCTGGACCATCGTCGACATGGCGAGGGAGTGGAAAGTTATATACCCTTTCCAGATGCGGTAGGCGATCATGGCTGTTCGTGATGACATCCTCGAGCTTAAGACTCGCATGAGCCAGGCGATCATCGGCCAGGAGATGGTCGTCGAGCGCTTGGTCATCGGACTGCTTGCGAACGGCAACCTTCTGGTCGAAGGGCTGCCCGGTCTCGCCAAGACCCGCGCCATCAAGTCACTCGCAGAGAACCTGGCCGCCGACTTCAGCCGCATACAATTCACACCGGATCTCCTGCCCTCCGACGTGACCGGCACTGAAATCTATTACACGTCGGGCGGCGCAGGCGAGTTCCGCTTCGCGCCGGGACCGATCTTTGCCAACATCGTTCTGGCCGACGAGATCAACCGGGCACCGGCAAAGGTTCAATCGGCCCTGCTGGAAGCCATGGAGGAGCGGCAGATAACCGTCGCCGGGAAGACTCATGCCATGGAACCCCTCTTCATGGTCATGGCAACACAGAACCCCATCGATCAGGAGGGCACCTACCCGCTGCCCGAAGCGCAGATGGATCGCTTTCTAATGCATGTGAAGATCGGCTATCCCGCAAGCGCACACGAGGTCGAGGTGGTGCGCCTGGTCCGTGCAGAGGAAATCGCCGCAACAGCATCAGCGCATGCACAGGAAGTCGGAAGCGCGGCTCCGGAGCGCATACCGCAGGAAACCGTCTTTTCCGCGCGCCGGGAGATCGGTGGGATCTATGTTTCGGAGCCCATCGAACGTTACATGGTCGAACTGGTCTATGCGACACGGGCACCCGAAAACTATTCTCACGAACTGCGTCACTGGATCGAAGTCGGCGCGAGCCCGCGGGCATCGCTCGCGCTGGATAAATGCAGCCGGACCCACGCCTGGCTTCAGGGCCGGGACTATGTGGACCCGGTCGACGTGCAGGCGATCCTCCATGACGTTCTGCGTCATCGCCTGATGCTCACCTATCAGGCGCAAGGCGAAGGTACAGGACCGGATCGGGTTATCGACGAGGTCCTGGAACTCGTGGCCTTAACATGAGGCTGCTCGAGCCCGAAACAAAGGACAAGAATAACGTTTTCTGTGGGTAAATTTTTGAACGGGGAAAGCAAATGATCGCATTTCGGACAGTCGCAAAGGCTTTATTGATTGTTGGTGGATTGGCCCTCGTCGGTGGTTGCAGCGGCGGCGGCGGCGCGGACTCTGAGACCAACGTCAAAACCACCACGCAAGGCCAGGAGCTGCTGGATCTGAAGGCAGCCCTCGATGCCGGTGCTCTTACGCAGAAAGAATACGACGAGCAGCGCGAGAAAATCTTAGATCGCGATTGACTTTGTCGGCAATGAAGGAAGGGATGGATGCCGCAGGCCCCCACCGTGCCTGATGACCGTGTCTATTCGACTCTCGCCCGGCTGCGGGAGCTCGAAGGTCATGCGCGCGCCATGACCTTTCTGCCGCGCCAACCGGTCGGGAGTGCCCTCAACGGGCGCCATGCCTCGCACATGCGCGGCCGCGGTCTGAACTTCGAGGAGTTGCGCGGTTACCTACCTGGCGACGATGTTCGGAGCATCGACTGGAAGGTGACGGCCCGCACGGGGAAACCTCACGTCCGCATCTACAGCGAAGAGCGGGACCGGCCAGCGCTGCTGCTGATCGACCAACGCCAGTCGATGTTTTTCGGATCACGCCTCAACATGAAGTCAGTCACGGCCGCCGAGACCGCCGCCTTGGCGGCATTTCGTATTCTGGATGTTGGAGACCGTGTAGGTGGCATCGTCTTCAACGATCACGGCATGACGGAAGTAAAGCCGCAACGCAGCCGGCGGGCGCTGCACGCACTGATCGCTGCCATTGCCGAACAGAACCAAGTCTTGCAGGCAGATACACAGCCCATGCTCGAGGCAAGTCCGCTCAATGCTCCACTCCAGGCAGCGGCACAGTTAGCGCGGCACGATCATTTGGTCATCGTGATCAGCGACTTCGACGGTATTGACGGGCAAACCCAAGAGCTGATCAGCGGCATCGCCCGGCACAACGATGTAATTTCAGTGCTGATTGAAGACCCCATCGCCCGGGAGCCGCCAAAAGATCTACAAATGGTGGCCAGTGACGGCCGGATGCAGATGACTATTGATACAGGCACCAGCGGCGCCTTTTCCAAATTGCGCGACGCAACGGCACGACGGCTCGAAGATATCCTCTCCTGGCAGCAATCCCTGGGCATACCGGTCCTATCCCTGAGTTCCGGCGAGAAGACCGTTGCACAAGTGCGGCGCCTGATGGGGCGTCTGCCGGCTCGGCGGAAGTATTCAAGATGACTGAGCTGGAGAGTCTGACCCTGCCCGAATTGCTGGCGCGCCTGGATGACATCACCACGCCCGAACCAGTATCCTACATACCGCAAACCACCGCATGGTATCTGCTGGCAGCACTCCTTTTGCTGATCCTTGCCGCGACCTTATGGCGCTGCGTGGCGCGCTACCGGGTAAACCACTACCGGCGAGAAGCCCTCGCGGCACTCATCGAGATCGAACGGCAATCCGCGACGAACAATCATTCCGAAGCTCAGATTGCTGCCCTCCTGCGCCGCGCGGCCCTTTCCGTCTATCCGCGCGCAAGCGTCGCGTCGCTGCATGGCGAGGCATGGCTCGTGTTTCTAGACAAGAGTTACGGTGGTAAGGATTTCTCGGACGGTCCCAGGCGGGTTATCGCAGACGCGCCTTATCTGCCCGCGCACCTCCTGTCGGCCTCAGATCGAGCTGGCTTGCTGCGGGTCGCGCGAAGCTGGGTCCGCAGACACAGAACCGGTGACGGGCATGCTTGAGTTCGCAAATACTTGGGCATTTTTGCTCCTGCCCCTGCCGCTTCTCGTCACATGGCTGGCGCCGCCGCATCGCGAAAGCCTCTCCGCCGTGCGGGTTCCCTTCTTTGCGCAACTCGCCGCTGCTCTCAACCAACAGCCGCGCGAAGGATCGGTCATCCTCAATCGCCGCACGCTTCAAGTCGCGTCGGCAGGCCTGATCTGGGTCCTTCTGGTCGCCGGCCTCGCAAAGCCGCAGTGGGTCGGACCGCCGGTGGAAAACCCTCAAGCCGCACGGGACATCATTTTGGCCGTCGATATCTCGGACTCCATGGACCGGCGGGATTTCGCATCGGAAAACAGCGCCCCTGTTCAGCGATTGGCAGCTGTAAAGAAGGTGGTCAGCCGGTTCATTGACGACCGCCGGGATGACCGGGTCGGCTTGATCGTTTTCGGCACCCGGCCTTTCCTGCAGGTACCGCTTACCCAGGATCTGGAAACGGCAAAGGCTTTGCTGAATAGCATCGAAGCCGGAATGGCCGGCCCCCACACCACTCTGGGCGATGCCATCGGTCTCGCCATCCGAGTCTTCGAAACCAGTGAGGTAGAGGAACGTCTGCTAATTCTGTTGACCGACGGCAGCGATACCGGCAGCCGCATGACACCCTTGAATGCCGCCGAAATCGCCCGGCAAAACCGCGTTACAATCTTCACGGTCGGCGCGGGCGACCCTGAAGCGCGGGGCGAAGACAGGGTCGACTTCGAAACCCTGCAGCGAATCGCCTCGATCACGGGCGGCACCTTCTTTACGGCGGAGAATCAAAAGGCTTTAGACGATGTTTATGACCAGATCGCTGCTCTGGTTCCGCGCATTATCAAAACCAGCAGCTACCGCCCGCGCCTCAGCCTCGTGCATTGGCCAGCGGCGGCTGCGCTGCTGCTGGGTCTGCTTACCTATGTCATCCTCCTGATAACAGCCCACCGGCGCGCGGCATGAATGCATTCGCTGAATCTCTTGCACAGCTGCACCTCCTCCGGCCGTTCTGGCTGGCCGCTCTGCCCTGCATCTCGGTGATCTGGTGGCTGGTGCGAGACAGAGGACGCACGGAACAAGGTTGGCGGACCCACATCGCGCCACACCTTCTTGAAGCCCTGACCATCAACAGCGCCAACACCGCCCGCTTGCGGCCCGTGGATCTAGTTGCAGTGGTTTTGCTTTGCCTAAGCCTCGCCGCGGCCGGTCCTACCTGGAGGACAGCCCCCAACCCCTTCCTAAGTGAAACAGCTCCGCTCGTGATCGCGATCGAGATTTCTGACTCCATGTTAGCGAACGACCTGAAACCTAACCGGCTGGAACGCGCCAAACTCAAGCTTCTGGATCTCATAACCTCTCGGCCCGGTGCGCGGCATGCGCTGATCGCATACGCCGGCTCCGCTCATCTGGTTCTGCCCTTGACCGAAGACCCCGAGGTGCTGAAACCCTTCCTGGAGAGCCTGGATCCCAAAATCATGCCGCGATCCGGGCAGGATGCAGCAGCAGCGCTCAAACTGGCCGGTGAAATTCTGGAGAGTGACGAAACACCTGGGAGTCTCCTCCTGGTAACCGACGGCATCGATCCAGAGGATGTATCTGCCTTTGCCGCTTACAACGCAGCGGATCATCCGCATCACGTGGTCGCCCTGATCCTCGCCACAGACGAGCAGGGCGCGGTCCGGCGTTTGGAGCAGGAAGGCGGCGTCTCGATTATCGAGGCGACACCGGAAGATACCGATATCAGACTCGTCGAGCATCAACTCCTATCGAACCTGCGCGCAACCCTTGAAGCCTCCAAGGAAACCCTGTGGGAGGATCAGGGCTGGCTCCTGCTATGGCCGGCAGCCATCCTTACCCTCCTTTGGTTTCGACGAGGCTGGACCATGCCGTGGGTCTGGCTTTTGGTCCTGGTTGGTAACATGAGCACGCCTGGGAATGCCCGCGCAGAGAGCTTTGCGGATCTCTGGTTCACGCCGGATCAACAGGGCCGTTATGCCTATGAGCACAAGCGTTACGTTGAAGCTGCGGAACTCTTCGAAGACCCTCAATGGAAGGCAATTGCCGCCTACCGGTCCGGTCGCTATCAGGAAGCTGCGGAAATCTATGCCCAGGTGCCGACGGCAGAGGCAGCTTTCAGTCAAGGCACTGCTTTGGTCAAGGCCCGCGCGTACAACGACGCCCTCGCCGCCTTTCACCGAGCGCTCGACCGCGAACCGGACCACGAAGGCGCACAGCAGAATCTCGCCGTCACCAAAGCCATCATCGCTTACCTCGATAGACTTCGTATGGCGGAAGATACCGGCGAGCAAAACGAATTGGGCGCGGACGACTTTGCATTCGATGATACCAGTGGCGAAGGCAAGGAGATCGTCATTACCGGCGACAGCGCGTTAAAGCTGGACTCCGCCGAACAATGGATGCGCTCGGTCGACAGTGGTCCGCAAGACTTCCTGAAAACCAGGTTCGCGCTTGAGGCAGCCAAGGCCGGTGAAGAATGATCCGCTCTATCCTTCTCATAGCCTTGTTGTCTGTGTCTTCTGGCGTGCTCGAGGCGCAAGACGTTCAGCGCGCTATCGTACGCGCCGAGATCGAGCCCGAAAGTGCCCCCCCTGGTCAGCCTCTTCGCCTCCGGGTCACTGTCCTGGTGCCCACCTGGTTTGTGAAGCCCTCTATCTATCCTGCGTTCGAGCTCCCCAATGCCGTCATCCGCCTGCCCTCTGGCAGTTCCTTCAACATCACAGAACGCATAGCGGGCGCGAACTGGAGCGGAATCGTCAGAGACTATGTCGTCTATCCGCAAACCGCCGCACGCTATGCACTGAGCGGAGAGAGCATTGAAGTCAGTTATGCAGATCCGGCAACAAACGAAGCTGTAACCGAGGGTGTTGTCGTTCCGGACGTCACCTTTGCAGCTCGTATCCCGGCGGGCGCAGAAAGTCTCTCGCCCTTCCTTGCAGGCACGTCACTTACTCTTGAGCAGTCGACATCGCCAAGCCAGGGCATCCTTCAAGTAGGCGATGCGATCGAGCGGCGGGTAACCGCAAGGATTGAAGGCACACCGGCAATGTTCCTGCCCCCCTTATTCGATGCGCCATCAATTGACGGCATCACGTTCTATCCAAGAGAGTCTCAAATCTCCGATAAGCCGGGTGCACGCAGTGGGCCGATCGCCGGCCAGCGCGAAGAGAGTGCACTCTACGTCTTTCAGCGCGGTGGCATCTTCGAGCTTCCCGAGATCGAACTGCGCTGGTGGAACAGCAAAACGCAAGCTGTTGAAACCACGCAACTGCCCGCCATCATCCTGAAGGTGGAAACAGCGCCTGGCGCCAAAAACCAAGCCGGCCGGTCACTGTTAGAAGCAACTCTATTGAAGTGGTTGACTGGCTCTGCAGCCATAGGTCTGCTCTTGGCCGCCGCGCTCTGGCATTTCAGAGCCGTCTTGAAGAGTTGGTCTTTAGCTCGGTGGCGCGATTGGCACGCGTCCGAAGCTTATGCATTCCGAAAGCTTCAGAGCAGTCTGAAAAAGCACGATGTTGGAACCTTCTATCCAGCGCTTCGTATCTGGCGTGACCGCATCGCACCCGATGTCACGATGACATCCCTATTCACTCTTATACCCGAACTCAATGCTGTGGGGCGCAGTCACTTCGGACCGGAAAATGCCGCAACGACCTTCACCCGAACCCGGCAACGCAAACTTCGCGTTGAACTTAAGGCTATGCGTCGGAAACTTCTCGACAAACAAAACTTAGTCACTGGACACCTTGGACTTGTCCCGCTCTATCCCCGGTCTGAAACGGACACCGCTTCACCATGACTTTTGCCCCGGGCTTCAAAAGCGTCGCACGCCTCACCTTGCCGGCGCTGGCTCTCTGCCTCCTGACCGGTGTAACGATGCATTTCGCCGACGCTACCTCCCAGCGCAAAGCAGATTTCGCCGGTTCACAGAGCTGTGTGACCTGTCACAGGGAGGCCACAGAAGCCTGGAAAGACTCCCATCACGCCTGGGCATGGCGCGCTCCGACGGAAGGCAACGTGTTTGGCGACTTCGGGGACACGACCTTTCTACATGGTGGCTTCGAAACGCGGTTCAGCAAACAGGGCGACCGCTTCCTGGTGGAGACCGAAGGCCCTTCCGGCAAAACTGAACAATATGAAGTGCACTCAACCGTCGGCGTGACACCGCTACAACAGTATCTGCTGGAGACCGCACCCGGACAACTACAGTCGTTCGATGTGGCCTGGGACAGCGAAAAACGGCAGTGGTATCACCTCTACCCCAATCAGGAGCTTGCGGCGAAGGACGGCTTTCATTGGACCGGCCCTTATAAAAACTGGAATGCGCGCTGTGCGGATTGTCACGCCACCGGTTACGTAAAAAACTACGACCCTCGTAGCAAGACCTACCAAAGCCATCAGTCGGAAATCGGTGTCACCTGCGAAGCCTGTCATGGCCCCGCAAAAGCCCATGTTACCTGGGCGAAAGATCCCGGGTCCTTTAAGGCCGCGGCCTGGCAAGGGGTTGACGCTCAGGGATTGACCTTCAATTTCCAACCCGAACACGCGCAGATCGAAATCGAACTCTGCGCCGCCTGCCATGCCCGGCGTAGCCAGCTTACCGACAGCAGCCCGCTTGCCGGCACCCCGTTCGACGACAGTTACCGCCTCGCCCTGCTGCGCGAGGGTCTTTACTTCGCCGACGGACAAATACAGGACGAGGTCTATGTCGCCGGTTCATTCCTGCAGTCGAAGATGTATGACCGTGGCGTGCGTTGCACGAACTGTCACGAGCCCCACTCGGGCCAATTGAGGGCGCAAGGCGACGCCATTTGCACCCAGTGCCACAACCCGCTGGGGAATACAGACTTTCCGACTCTCCCCAAGGCTCAATACGATTCGGCTGAACACCATTTTCACGACGTAGACAGTGAGGCTGCGCGTTGCACTTCCTGCCATATGCCTGAACGTCTTTACATGGTCGTCGACGGTCGCCGCGATCACAGTTTCCGCGTGCCTCGCCCGGACCTTTCGGACAAGTTGGGCACCCCCAATGCCTGTAGCACTTGCCACCGCGGCAAAAGCAACGACTGGGCGGCCCGGGAGATTGAAAGCCGTTATCCAAAAGGCAGAATGGGTACGGCACACTACGGCGAGGATCTGGCTGCGGCGCGAAGCGGCGATCCACTCGCCTCTCTCAAGCTGCTGCGCCTGGCACTGGACCGCATTCAACCGGCCATCGTGCGCGCAACTGCCCTGGACCTCATGCGCATAGCCGACACTTCAGGCGCAGGAGGATTGAATGCGGATGCCATCACCGATCTTCTTTCCGATCCTAATCCTCTGATCCGCAGTTCTGCCGCCCGGCTGCAGGCGGCAGTTGACCCTGACCGCAGAACCAGCCGCCTTCTTCCGCTGCTCGAGGATCCACGTCGCTCAGTCAGGATCGCAGCAGCACAGTCCCTGGTCGACGTCGACGGCCGTCTGATCCCGCAGAAAAAACTGCCTGCTCTACGTGCAGCTCTCGGAGAGTATCGGGCCTCGCTTGTAGCCACCGCCGATTTTCCGGAAACGCAGATGAACCTGGCGTCGCTCGCATCCCGTACCGGCCATCAGCAAGCAGCAATTGCTGCACTCAAGACAGCGCTGGAAATGGATTCCCAGCTGCTCGAAGCTTGGCAATCGCTTGGGGCACTGCAAAACGCCATGGGCCAGTCCGCACAGGCGGAAGAAACCTTCCTCAGGGCCACGGAAGAACTGCCGGAAGCCGGCGGTCTCCATACACTGCTTGGCCTTCTCTATGCCGAACGTGGAGACTTCGAACAGGCTTCAATGTCGCTGGAACAAGCAGCCCGCTTGCAGCCGGAAGACGCTAGGGTGCATTATAATTTGAGTCTTTCTCTTCAGCGCGAGGGCCGCCAGGACGCAGCAAAAACCACGATGCGCAGGGCAGCGGCATTAGCGCCCGAGGACCCGGACATTCTCTATGCATTTGCAGCTCAGTTATCGGATGGGGGTCAGCCGGACGAAGCACGGGAAATACTGAAGCAGTTGCTCGAGCTATACCCCAATCACCCAAAAGCTCGTGATTTTTTGAATAACATCCCTGCGATACGACCATAGCAGATACAGGTCTTTTAGCTACAGATTGGCTTGATGTTGGCAATTTCGGGAATTAATCCCACACCTTAGCGACCTGGTATCTCTTTTCGTAGTCACTGCGGGATGCGCAATTGGCTGCGGGTGATTTGAACCTACGAGATTAAGCTATTGATTCTATGGGGATATAATTTTAGCAAAAATATAAGCCCTGTAACCTGTTGAGGTTGCGGGGCTTTATTTGGATTTTTGGTTGCGGGGGCAGGATTTGCGCTTTGCGACATTTTCTCAGTCATGGGACTTTCAAGGAATTATCGCCCTCTGGGCAGTTGAAATCCCGGACCGGATTTGGTCTTTGTAGACTCTTTCCAGTTAATGGACTTCGAGGCAGAAACCGCGGATGATAACCGGCTGCGGATACCACAGCCGCTGAAGTCTGTAAGGTTTTTTCCTGCCTCTAGGAACCAAAAACAAACTCTGAACAAACACCGATACACTTCCGCGATAACATCCTGCCCATTACCCCAGTTCCGCTCCGCCGGCTTCAAAGTCGGTCGCATGCCAACGTTGTACTGCAGCTCAAGTCCGTTCGTTCCAGCAGATCTAAACCCCACCGGCGATCCACCACACCCAGCATTGCCATCCCGTTCAACCATCCAAAGGAAAGATCGGCCTTGGCACCCGGTGATAGGTAAGCCGACGGAGGTCCGGTGTGCAAAGAGCGCCGCAGTCACACACGATTACCCGGGCTGCAATCGGCTCGAAGGCGGCACGAAAGTGCTGCATCGACTTCAGAGCCACAATACTTTTAGAGGCGGGCTCAATGCCGAAGGCACGGAACTGTTCAAGATCGAGGAGTTGGGATCCATTGCTTACGATCAGGATCTCAATCCCGGCAACGGCGAAAACCGCGGTCGGACCCCAACTCCGCTCGAGGCCACCCAGGATCGGACCCGATCCGATATAGGCCCCGTCGCTCAACAGCTTCAGTGTGCCTGTGAGCGTAAGCGGCCCACCGCCCATGCTGGGTTCAGACTTGCCGCCGAGCAAGAGGGTTACTGTATCACCGACCGTATAGGATTCGAGATCGCGCACAGCCTCCGCGTCGACCATCGGCCCGAAGCAGGCGTTGCTCACACCTGCGTCGAGTAGGGCCGCAAGCAGGTCCGTGGCATCGCCGTACGCCCCTCCCCCCGGATTATCAGCATAGTCAGCAACGACAAGCGGGCCCTGCGTGCTGCCAACAGTCTGCGTGTGAGCCACGGCTTGAACAGCGGCCTCCTCGACGCTGAGATAGTCGTTCAAGACCTCTGTCCTGCGGTTCCAGATATCGTCGGCAATAGCATCCGCAAGTTTCTGGTGAGGTTCGGGGTCACCCTCATAAGTTACCAGAACCGTCGGACCGACCTCGACGATATCAGCGTTACCAAACCCGGCATTGATGCTGACAGCAAAGGCATCCGGGCGCTGTTCATGCGCGCAGGCCATGACGAGGCGTTCGATCATCGGGCCCACATCGGTGCGTCCGCCATTGACTTCCTCCAGCATCGGGCAACCGACGCAAAGCGTGCGGGGCGCAATCTCGCCGGCCATGGCACGATGCAGGATTTGACCCGCCTGAACAGCGCACTCGCGCATGTCAACATGAGGATAGGTCTTGAAGGAAACCACTATATTCGCCAATTCTACCATCCGCTCCGTGACGTTCGCATGGGGATCCAGAGTAATGGCGATTGGGATATCCGAGCCAACGACGGCGCGAAGACGAGCGAGAAGCTCGCCTTCGCCATCGTCGCTCTCTTCGATCACCATCGCGCCATGGAGCGCCAGCAGGATGCCATCGAAGGGCTGTGCGCGCGCAAGCGCAAGAAGAGGTTCGATGAGTGCAGCGAATGTGACCGACGTCACCCGACCGCCCGGTCGTGCCGAGGCGCTTACGGCGTGTGTCACCTGCCAATGATGCGCCTGCGAGACATCAAGAAAACCCGCAAGTTCGGTGTTCGCCTGCCCGCACGCGCGGATCGCCTCCTCACCAAAAAGAAAGTACCGCTCCTTGAAAGCGGAGAGATCGGTTGGGCGGATTGAGAAAGGATTCGTCTCGTGGCTGATCTCAGCCGTCAAAACGCGGAATGTCATAGGTTAATCGGTCCTTGGAGCGTTCTAATTCTTGGGATGATGGCACGCGATCATGTGCCCCCCGCCCAGATCCTCGAGGGCCGGCCGCTCGCGGCGGCAAAGGTCGCTCGCCGCCGGGCAGCGGGCCGCAAAGGCACAGCCGGGGATCATCGCAAAGGGACTAGGAATTTCGCCGGCTAACATAGTGATAACTTTGCGCTGCGTGGGGTCCGGTTCGAAGTTGCTATCGAGGAGCGCATGAGCGTAGTGGTGGCGCGGTTGCGCCTTAGCGCCCGGCAATATCTCCATCGCACGCCCCAGATACATCACCACAACCCGGTCGCAGAAATACCGCACCAAACTGAGATCGTGGCTGATGAAGAGATACGTGAGGCCCAGCTCTTCCTTCAGAGACTCAAGCAAGTCGATGATCTGAGCCTGGATCGATACGTCAAGCGACGCGGTTGGCTCGTCCAGTACCAGAAACGATGGCCTGAGAGCCAGCGCCCTCGCAATGCCGACCCGCTGCTTCTGTCCGCCGGAGAGCTGATGGGGAAAGCTCGACAGCATACGCGGGCTAAGCCCCACCATGGAGATCAACTCGTCGACCGTCGCACGCGCCTCGGCGGCGGTCTGGACAACGCCCTGCACCTGAAACGGTTCAAGCAGAGCGCGGCGGATCGTATAACGCGGGTCTATCGCGGAATAGGGATCCTGGAAGACCATCTGCATCCGGCGGCGCAGCTTGCGCATCTGACCCGGAGACAGGCTGGCAAGATCAATTCCGTCAAAGGTCACCGTGCCGGCGGTCGCGTCGAGCAGCCGCAGCACCAGACGTGCGAGCGTAGATTTTCCGCAACCGCTCTCGCCCACAACACCCGTAACCTTACCGCGCGGCACATCGAGCGAGACCTCGTTGACGGCGCGCATGGTCCGGCGTGGTGTCATCAGGCCGCCACCGGACGAGAATTCGCGGGTCAGTCCCGTGATTCTGACGAGGTCGCCCTCGCGCATGGCTGCTGCGCTTTCCATGTGGTCAAACCTCACTGAAATGACAGGCCGCAAGGCCCGACGTCTTGCGCTCGAGCGCTGGCACAGTGTTGCGGCAGAGATCTTCCGCCGCTCCACAGCGCGAATTGAAGCGGCAGCCGGCGGGATAGTCGACCACGCTCGGCACCGCGCCGGGGATGCCCTTGAGACTGCCCGGTGCCTGGCCCAGACGCGGGATACAGCGGATCAGTTCACGGGTATAGGGGTGATGGGGCTCAGCAAAGATAGCCTCCACTGTATTGGTCTCGGCCACCCGGCCGGCATAGAGCACCACGACCCGGTCGCAGGCCTGCGCCACCACGCCCATGTCATGGGTGATCAGCATCAAAGCGAGCCCTCGGTCGCGCACCAACTCGACCATAATCTGAATGATCTGCGCCTGAATGGTGACGTCGAGCGCCGTGGTCGGTTCATCTGCCACGATCAGATCAGGGTCGGCGGCCAGCGCCATGGCGATGACGATCCGCTGTTTCATTCCACCGGACAGCTGATGGGGATAGGCCCCGTGGATCGCCTCCGGTTCGGGAATGCGAAGCTGGGCGATTAGGTCAAGGCTGCGGGCCTTGGCGGCCTCGGCGCTGAGTCCCAGATGTAGCGTCGAAACCTGGTCGATCTGGGCACCGATGCGGATGATCGGATCGAGCGAGGTCATTGGATTCTGACTGATCAGGGCAATCCGCTTGCCGCGCAGATGGCGGAGTTCTACCTCAGGCAGGCCAATCATCTCGCGGCCATCAAAAATGATCGAGCCCTCGGTGATCCTTCCCCCGATGCGGGGTAAGAGCCCCATTACGCACATCGCCGTCAGCGACTTGCCCGACCCCGATTCACCCACCAGTCCCAGGATCTCGCCGGCACCTATGTCGAACGCGACGCCGTCCAGCAGATTGAGTTTGCCGATGGTGACCGAGATGTCCTTAACCGATAGAAGCGCCATGTCACGAACTCCTCAGCCGATTGCGGATATCCAGCGCTTCGATCAACGCATCGCCAAAGAGGTTGATGGCGATCACTGTCAGCGCGATAGCGAGGCCGGGGAAGATGATGATCCAGGGAGCGATGAAAATCTGAGCCGTCCCGCTACTCATCATCGCACCCCAGCTTGGGGTCGGCGGCTGCGCGCCGAGGCCGAAGAAGCCGAGCGTCGCCTCAAGGATAATCGCATCGCCCGTGGCCAGCATGCCCGCTACGATCACCGGCGTCAGCGCATTGGGCAGCAGATGACGGAATATAATGTGGAAGTGGCCGGCGCCGAGATTGGCCGTCGCCTCCACATAGGTCTCGTTCTTCAGCGCCATGATCTGGGCGCGGGTCAGCCGGGTGAACTGCGCGAGATAGGCGATCGAGATCGCCACCATCGTGCTTTCCAGTCCAGGACCGATGATGGCGATCAGGATCAAGGCGATCAGGATCTCAGGGAAGGACCAGGTGAGGTCCACCACCGCGGTCACAGCGCGGTCGAAAGGTCCGCCGAAGTATCCGGCCATTGCCCCAAGCGTCAGCCCGGCCGCAACCGAAATCGAGATCGCGCTGATGGCAACGGTCAGCGATGTGCGCGCACCGTAGACAATGCGCGAAAAGAGATCGCGCCCGAACTCGTCGGTACCCATCCAGTGCGCCCAGCCGGGCTCGGTGTTGGCGCCGGGCAGGTTCTGAATGTCGTAAGCATAGGGTGCGAGCAGCGGCGCGAAGACCGCGCAGGCCACGACCAGCACGAGGACCGCTGCCGATCCTGCCCCCCTGGGCGAGCGGATGGCTTTCCTGATCGGGTCGAGAGCGGCCATTACTTGATCCTTTCGCGGACACGCGGGTCCATGGCGGCTTGCACCACATCACCCAAGAGCGTACCGAGCATTACGGCGATGGCGAGCATCAAGAGCGAGCCCTGGACGACCGGATAGTCGCGTTGATTGAGCGAGGTGATCAAAAGCGAGCCCAGCCCGGGGCGGGCGAACACGAACTCTACCGTCACGGCACCGCCCAGGATCCAGCCGATGCGTAAAGACAGGATGGTGACCACTGGCAAGAGCGCATGGCGCAGCACGTGGCGTAGCTCAATCTGCCAGGGCGGCACCCCTTTGGCATGGAGCATCATCACGAAATCTTTGCGGGCGGTCTCCATCATTGCAACGCGGGTGACGCGGGCAACCAGTGCGACACCGCCGAGTCCGACAGTCAGCACCGGCAGAACCAGCGCATCCCAACTTCTGGCGCCGGAGACCGGGAACCAGCCGAGCTGCACCGCAAAGAGCATGATCAGAAGCAAGCCCAACCAGAACCCAGGTACGGTCGAGCCAAGCAGGATCAGCGTCATTGTCGTGCGGTCAATCAAGCTGTCTTTGTAGATTGCGGCCAGTGCGCCGGCCCCGATCCCCACCACAGTAGAGAACGCCAGTGCCAGTGCCCCGAGCGCCAGTGAATGCGGCAGGTTGAGCGCGATCAGATCCACCACGGGGCGACGCAGGATGATCGCATCCCCCAGATCGCCACTCAACGCCTTGCCAAGCCAGATCGCATATTGCTGATAGAGCGGCTTATCGAGCCCATACTTTGCGGCCAGCGCGGCTTTTTGCTCAGGCGTGGAATTGATCTGGACCAGATTGTCGATCGGATCCCCCGGCACCAGATGGACGATCATGAAGATCACCATCGACACGGCAAGGAACACCGGAATGAGCAGCAGCAGACGTTTGATGAAAAAGCTAATCATTCCAGTGCCTCGTCAGTCGGTTTCAGGGGTCGAGGCGGCTCAGTTGACAGTGATGTCCACTATCGTCTGGCTTTGTACCCGGGTGCCGCGAACCGTCTTAGGCAGGGTGATGTTGTCCTTCGAATAGGCGTAGCTCTGAACCGGCTGGTAGATCGGCGCAAAGACGAACTGGCCCAACACATACTCATGATAGGCCTTGAAGTTCGCGACCCGCTCTTCCCAGGTACGCGAGCCGGTCATCGCAACCTTGTTCAACTCTTCCGCCTTGGGATCGTTCCACATCGACACGTTCGGATAGCCGAGCCGTGAGCCTGCGAAAAACCAGTCAATGATGTCCGCATTCGCCCAAGAATAGGACCGGACGGCCAGTTGGTGCTCGTTGCCTTTGCGGTACTGGTCGTTAATCGTGGCACTGTCGAAGACGGTGATATCTGCGCCGATTCCAACTGCCTTCAGTTGCGCCTGCACAACCTCGGTCACGCGCTTGAACTCTGTGCCGTTTTGGGTCCAGAGTGCGACTTGCAGCTTGGTTCCGTCCTTTTCGCGCACACCATCACTGCCCATTGCCCAGCCCGCATCGTCAAGCAACTTGTTCGAGCGATCGGGGTTGTAGGAGATGTTGAGCTTTGGATCGACGTCGGCCGCCAGCAGTGAACTGATCAGGAAGTTATTCGCTTCAGCTCCGATGCCACCGAAGAGATTGTCGAGAATCTCTTTTTGATTCACTGCCAGTGCCGCCGCCTCGCGTACCTTGATGTCGGTGAAGGGTGCGACAGTTGTGTTGATAGGGATGTAGAAAATCCCGGTGCCGGGCAACGTTCCAACGGCAATCGAGTCCTCGGCTTCAAGCTGCGGCAGGAAATCCGTCGGCACGCTCAGCAACATGTCGACACCGCCGGTGCGCAACTCGAGAAATGCCGTGGAGGCTTCGGATATCTCACGCAGAGTCAGCGTCTTGATATGCGGCGGCCCCTGGTTCTCGGAAAGATCCGAGGCCCAGGCATAGGCTTCGTTGCTGGCAAGCACCGTCTCCTGCCCGATTGTGAAACTCTGAAGCGTGAAAGGCCCCGAGCCAACAGCATTGGTGACGCCATAGTCCGCCCCCATCGCGTCATAGGCCTTTGGTGAAGGGATGCCCATGAAGATCGAGGACATATTCGACAAGAGGTTCGGGTCGGGATTCTTCATCACGAACTTGACCGTCAGGCCGTCAACCACTTCAACGCTCTCAATCGCATCCGTCATGAAGGCGTTCTCGGTGCCCGCGAACTGCGGCACCCACCAGACGATCGTCGCGGCATTGAAAGGCTCGCCGTCGTGGAATGTCACGCCGGGGCGCAGCTTGAAGGTCCATTCCAGACCGTCGTCGGACGATTCCCACTCGGTGGCAAGCTGACCGTGGAAACTCTGGTCGGCGTCCTGGATCACCATGCGGTCATAGATCAACGAGGTGGCGGCGTTGAGCTTCGTACCCCTGATAGGATCATAACTCGGTGCGCCGACATCGTCCGAGGGCATGACGAAGGTCGCTTCTTGTGCCCATACCGCTGCGCCCGGGCCAAAGGCCATGGCGGACGCAAGGAGCGAGCCTGATAATATGAGTGACTTGGTCGTGAAGCGCATGACAGAAATCCCTGTGATTATAGTTATTGTTGGTCGTCTGCGTTAGGTCGACTGGGTTAAGTCGACCGGGTCAGGTCGTCTCGTTTTCTGACTTGGGTGTTCGGATAGCAGGTTCACCGACATAGCCGTTGAAGCGGCTATAGAGCCGTGTGATCGTCTCCATCCGCGCCTCGACCTTGGGGCCGAGTTCGAGGAAGACGCCGTTAACAAGCAAGTTGGCAAGGCTCGCCATCTGGGCCGTCGATTCCCAGAATTGATTGAACTCAGTCGGTACGACAAAGACTTCGTCGGCCAGCCCCCTGCCCCAGTCACAGAAGGGATCAGTGACCAGGGTGACCGGAATGCCCGCCTCCTTAGCCTCAATAGCCAGCTCGCGTGCCAGACGCGAGTAGCGCCGCGCCTCGAAGATCACGAGGCAGGACTGTGACGCGTCCGAGGCCAAAAGCTCGGCAAAATTACCGCCCGCAAGATCGAGCAGCCGCACGCCGTCCCGCAGATATTGCAGCTGATTGACCAGAATTTGCGCCATCCCGCGCTCGGTTTGAAATCCGGTCGCATAGACATTGGGGGTCGTCGCCAGGCGCTTGACCAGACGCGCCCATTCCTCAGTGCGGGCAAGCTCATAAATCGCGACAAGCGCCGAGATCTCGAGTTCCAACCCAGCCGCAAGATGATCCTCACCGGCCTTCGCCCGGTCGCGCAGGTCACGCAGCCGGTCACTGACCAGCCACGGTTTATCTCCGATATCCTGCTTAAGATGCTCTTTGAGATCCTTGAAGCTTTTGTAACCGATGGACCGGCAAAAGCGACCGACGGTCGGCTCACTGACCTCGACCTTGGTCGCAAGACTGGCCGCCGTCTCGAACGGTACGCTTGAGAGCTGAGACAGCATAAAGTTGGCAATAGTCCGATCCGCCTTCGAGGCGGTTTCCAGGCAGGCCAACAGTCGCTCGCGTACTGATCCACTCATTGATGTGTCTCCCCTGACACATACATGTTTGTAAGAAATATTACATATGGTCAATCTTTTTTATTTTTATTGCGTACTTGGCCTTCTTGATCTGCTATCTCTTGCGGATCAGGCATTGGGTAACACCGGACAGGCCTGCCTCATCCATTTTTGGCGGCCGGCTGCTAAACACTTCCGCCGGCCAGTCGGCTTCCGCCCCTGAAAGGCTGTTCGCGATAATGTACGATTACGCCATCATAGGCGCAGGCATGGCGGGCGCATCGGTGGCGTTCGAACTTGCCGAAACGGGATCTGTCGCACTGATCGAGGCCGAGGCACAGCCTGGCTATCACAGTACCGGGCGTTCAGCCGCGCTCTTTACACCTAATTACGGCAACCACGTTGTGCGCGGGATCAACGCGCTCAGCGTACCGTTCTTTCTCGATCCACCATCGGGCTTCGCCGAGCATCCCCTCCTGACACCGCGTGGCCTCATGACGGTGGCGGCTCCAGGCGATGAGGCAGGGCTCGACGCGATCCTTGCGCTGGCATCGGATAAAGCCCCGGTTCACCGCGTGTCATCGACACAGGCGCTGGTGCGGGCGCCCGTTCTTCGCCCGGAGAAAGTGGCGGCAGCAGCTATCGAACCCGGTGTCATGGACATCGACGTGGACGCCCTGCACCAGGGCTACCTGCGCGGTTTTAAGGCCCGCGGCGGCAAGCTCACTTGCAAGGCGCGCGTTCGAGAGATCAATCGCCGCAAAGGGCGTTGGCAATTGCAGCTCGGCACGGAAACAATTACCGCCCGCTTGTTGATCAACGCGGCAGGCGCATGGGCGGATGAAGTCGCCAGCATGGCCGGCGCGCGGCCCATCGGATTGGTCCCGAAACGCCGCTCCGCAATCGTGGTCGACGCCCCCACTGACGTCACCCTTCACACAATGCCTGCCGTCGAAATGATTGGATCAGAAGCCTACTTTAAACCTGAGGCGGGGCGGATCATGGCTTCGTTCGGCGACGAGACGCCATGCGAACCACAAGACGCACAGCCAGAGGAACTGGACATTGCTCTGACTGCCGACTGGCTCGAGCGTCACACGACGATCTCACTGCGGCGGATAGAACATAGTTGGGCGGGGCTACGGTCGTTTGTTGCCGATGGCGCGCCAGTGGTCGGCTTTGACGACGAGCTCGACGATTTCTTCTGGCTTGCCGCACAGGGAGGCTATGGAATCATGATGGCGCCAACACTGGCGCGGGCTTCCAGGTCCATGATCGAGACGGGCGCTTTTCCGGACGAAGTGGTCGCACAGGAAGTGACTGAGGAAGTTTTGTCGCCCAGCCGGTGCGTTTCCTGACCATCGACAGCCATCAAGCATTTGCCGCATGAACTCGTATTCAGGCGCCCTGAACCTCCAGGTTAAACCTCGGATTTGCGCCCTTGCGGCTCAAGCCATCGCCAAGTCAGACTGACTTTGTTCCGGCAAACGGTCGAATTTGTAGGGCTCCAGGTTTCGGATAACCTTCTCGACGTTTGGTGCACTCATGACCCGCATCAATGCGCTGTAATTCGTTTGAAAAGAGATTTCAGTGCCAATCGTCAGACATACGTCTGCTGTTTCAATGACGAGATGATCGCTGGTCGCACCAATGAGGCTAAGCCCTTCAGGCAGAGTGAGGCCTTCGACGTCCGTATCCTGATGTCCGAGTGCAAGGATCGATTGCCGAATTTGCTTGCGACCGGACACAATGCGAATACGCGCGGTTACAGGTTCAGCGGCCAGCCATTTGCCGTTCTCGGGTTTGACTTTGGACTCGATAACTTCCGCAACAAGCGTGAAAGCATCCGTGAACAACCCGTCAATCCGGCGTCCGGAAACCGGATCAACGCCAAGCAGGATCGCTTCTCCCAATCTCAGATCGTTGACCCGGCCTGAGCTTTCTCTTCCAAAAGCCCAGGGCAGGTTGGCGGAATTGCCACCCGATACTGTTTCAAGCTTGAGCCCGCACGCCCGTTCGATCTCACACACAAGCGCAGAAAACTCCCTCATTTTCTGAGCGCTAGGGGCCGCCCCGTTCAGACAGGCAAAATTCGCCCCGATGCCCTTCAAGGTAATGCCTGGGATATTTATCACCTTGCGTGCGATGTCTTCGAGGGCGCCGGGCATGATCCCTTCTCTGAGATCTCCCGTCTCGACCATCAAAATGACGCCATGGATCCTATTGTTACGCAGGGCGGAGCTGGCGAGCATATGAAGTGCATCCAGTTCCGTGTTGTAGCTGTCGCTGCAACCGTGCGTGATCCGGTCTGTCTGGCTCAGCATGGGTGTGCGGATAAGAGTTATCGGGCATGTGATGCCGGCACGGCGCATCCGCTCGACATTCTCAATGCGCGCATCGGAGAGCCCAGTCACACCGCCATCAAGCATTGCTCTTGCAATGTCGGGGTGTCCACAAACGGCTTTTGTGACTCCTGTCACGCCTATACCGCGCTGACCGAGACGCTGGACGAGGTGCCGGGTGTTACAACGTATTTTGTTTAGATCGAACTCAATGCGTGGAGTCGTCATTCCGCGGCCACGATGGGGCGTTCTACGAGCTGAGGAAATGCGGAGAGAACTATTTTCAACAGATCTTCGTCGGGACGGCTCAACGCATCAGTAACAGGCAAACCAAGTTTCAAGGAATAGTATTTGATCGCGGAATCAATTTCAGCTTCATTCATACCCTCGTGATTGACCGTCAGACCGACGACCTCCGTATCCGAAAAGGCTTCAATAAGCGCAATTTCATCCACCGGATCGGGCATCGGCATAGCGGGGAAATCGCACCGGTGGGCGCGTTTTGGGGCGTGCTGTAAAATGACTGCGTCAGGCTGACTGCCTCGCAAAATAAAGGCGGATGTGCAGAAAGCCGGGTGGCTGAGCGCGCCCTGCCCTTCGATGAGAATGACGTCGGGCTGCTCGGCCTCAAAGGCAGCAACAATCGCACCTTCAAGCTCGCCACAACAAAACTGTGGCGGCACCGCATCCATTGCAACCCCGTAGCGCGCGCCTTGCATCAGACCTGTCTGACCGGTTCCGATCAAGACTGTCCTGATGCCCCGTTCGTTCAGGACGCGGGCCAGCACAGTAGCAGTGGTCCGTTTTCCGATCGCACAGTCTGTTCCAAGGACCGCAATTTTCTTGGAGGTCACCCCACTTACACTGCCATCAAAGAGACGCATGTCTTTGCTTGGTCGGGGCTTTCGAATATCGCGTATCCGGACTCCCGGGCCAACCTTTGCCGCCGCTGAAAATTCAGGATCATCGCTCAGATATTCATGTAGTCCGCCGACAATATTAATACCAAGCGCAATCGCCTCAAGTATGACGCCACGATCTTCGCCGGAGAGCTTTCCGGTTGAGGGCGCCATGCCATAAATCAAGGTGTCGGGCATTTCCTCTTCATGAGCAAGAGCCGCTTTAAGATCGTTGAAGATCGCTATTCCGTTCGGCACATCGTCAAGCATTTGTCCGCTGTCGTGACCTGCACAGGTACTGTCGATGACCGATAGGATACGATAGCTCTCCGAGTGCCGGACGAGCCCATTTGCGGTCTTCCCGTCAATTCTGGAAAAATTCCCTTCGCAATACACGATCGCAGAGGGCGCCCCCACAGACCTCCCCCATGCGTGGTTTGTAATTTTCGAGATAGGTCCTATCGGCGCAGTTAGTGGATCACTCGGATAAGATCCGACTGGTTGGGTACTTTTGGGCTCGGTTTCCATGTGCGTCCTTGTATGGTTGCGCCGCGGGCGACAGGATTGTGCCAATGGTGCATGTGTCTTGAAGCCAGGGTCCGACATTGAACCCGACCTTTCGGCGCTAGTTGCGGAGAACGCAGAGACTCTTTGAACGTTGGAAATTCCGGTTGCAGTCCCACCGGTTTCCGGATCGGTCAAGATGGGCGTTTGCGGGCAAGATAATGGCCGTACAGCTATCATCAGATGCCGAAAATCCACGCTCGCATTTCCATCCCGCTCCATAGGAGGCGTCATCGAAGTACGCATTTTCCGGGATCGCCACAGCTTCGCAGCTGCCGTTGACTTCACGATAGCCGCGTTCGCAAAGCCAGTCTGAGCCATAGCTTCTGTCAGACAGATAAGCATGAGCCGGCAACAGAATCTGCTCACAACTGTTACCGGTTTTGCGGTATCCGCGCAGGCAGCCCCAATTCTTGCCCGATGGGTCAAGATACCCGTCAGCTGGAATGACGACCTCTAAACAAGCCGCGTCTCCGACTTCATTGAAACCGTGATGACACTTCCAGCCCGACCCATAATTCCGGTTCGTGAGATAGGCATTTTCCGGAACTAGAATCGCTGTACATTTATCTCCTTCCGCCCTGAAAGCCAGATCGCATTCCCATCCATCGCCATAGCTTTTCGCATGGGCATTCTCAGGGATCGATGCAAGCGTCGATTGGGCGTAAGACAGCGACGAAAATGTCAGGAGGTACGCAATTGTCAACAGCATGAGTGCCAGAACGCTTCGCCTATTAACGTCCGAAGCCAGTCGGCCGGTCACATCTTCCCTTCTCGAGAACTGGATCGACAGACGGGGCTGAGGTTCAAAAAATTGCAGGACAAGTGACGGCGCTTTCCTTGATGCGCCGTATTCATGAGTGGTCAGGACGTCCCTCTTACCCGAAGCTCTGTCGGCTACCCATCCACTCCGGAAAAGTCTAATGATTAAATCTGTAACTGCACCAATGACAGAGCTATTGAGTTTAGGTTTTAGCCATTCGGAATTGGTGATGATCGATCCTCCAGCGGAGAAAGCGGCGCTTCGCCTTTTTTTATCTTGGTAGAACGCTTGTGATCGCGCCAAAGCGCCAGCTTCAAATTCTCAGGGTCGATCGGCCGCATTTCTGTACGCGCTGGACCTGTTTGTCCTTCAATCCGAAGAAGTGTCGCTGTCCTGCGATAGGCGGTGAAACTTAAGCTCTCAACAAGATCCTCTTCGACAAAGATCTTATAATCACCAGCAGGAAGTTCGTCAGAATAACCAGCTAAGATAAATGGGTAGGCAAACGATACAGTCGACGTGGTCGTGCGCGAAGTCATCGGCAACCTTCCAAAGCGTCGAGCCCCCGGAACAGGGGCAAATATTCATTTTTTTGATAGGAAATCAGGCGTCCATCAACTGGCTAAGGTTCCAGCTTATCTGGGCCTCTGATTCTCGATGTAGTGTAGATGGGTACTCAGGCAGCTATTATCAACCCCACCTGTCAAAGAGAGACAAATACGCGCCGTCAAAAACGACACGTGTCTGTCCTATTGAACGCGTGGGTTTGTATTCAACCCGAATTCAATTTGATTGCAGTCTGCACACTGCCTCAAGATCAAGACTTAACGCGTACCGTCCGCCAACACTGGGATGCGTCATTTTAACCATGATGCTGCAGGCTGTAACTCACCCACAGTCACTCTGAGAGAGTTCTCGACAGGGGGTGTCATGTGATCCTGAAGCAGGCTCTTCTCGGTATCGGACAGAACCCCGAGGTGATCCAGAATTGCCAGTAACGCGACCGGACGCGGGCGGGCATTGCCATCTGCTATTTTCAGCGCAATGCCGAGCCCCTGCGCCGGCACGGCGGCGATGAGCACACCTTCGGCTCCGGTTTTGGCAAGAACCGCCCCTTTGGTTGCAGCGATTAAAGCGCTGACGATAGTGCCATGGCCCGCCGCGTAGAGCGGGTTTTCCGCGATAGCGGCGTGCAGCCGATAAATGGCCTTTCGCCGCTCAGCGCTCAGATCCACGGGATTGGCGAAGCGGGCAACCGCCTGTCCCAGCCGGACCAGGGGCATGGTCAGGGCCGGGAAGCCGCAGCCATCAATCCCCATAAGGAACGCACGTAGATCACAGTCGGAAAGGTCGGACAGAATATCAATAGCCCGCTGTTGCAGCGGGTGTTCAATCAGATGATAACCAGCGGTCGGCAGCCCGAGGTGCAGCGCATTGGTCAGGAAGCCTGCATGTTTACCTGAACAATTATGGTGCGAACGGCAACCCTGCTCGCCTGAGGCCAGAACCTGGTGCGCAGACTGCATATCGTCGGGCAAGCTGCTGCCGCAGGCCAGATCGTCGGTTCCCAGGCCCAAACGCTGCAACCAGGCCTCGACCAGGTCCCGGTGCATCGGCTCGCCCTGATGTGAAGCGCAGGCCAGCGTCAATTCGGCGTCGCTCAGCCCGAAATGCTCACAGGCACCGCTCTCGATGACATCAATGGCCTGCATCTGTTTCAGGGCGGAGCGCGGAAAGACCAGCTGCTCGGCATCACCCCAGCTTTCCAGAATTCTGCCGTGATGATCGCAGACAACCGCCGCTCCGAAATGACGGCTTTCGACGATTTTATTGCGTGTGACCTCTACGAAGAGCTCAAATGACATTCCGCACCTCAGGCATTGGGGTCTCAGAATTGTGGATCAAAGGATCTGACTGAGGAAAAGTTTGGTGCGATCATGTTGGGGATTCTCGAAGAAGCCGGCGGGCTCGTTTTGTTCAACGATGTCGCCCTGATCCATGAAGATCACCTGATCGGCGATGGTTTTCGCAAAACCCATTTCATGGGTCACCACGATCATCGTCATACCGGTATCCGCTAGCTCGACCATCACATCGAGCACCTCTTTGATCATCTCGGGATCTAGCGCGGAAGTCGGTTCGTCAAAGAGTATAATCTTCGGATTCATGCACAAGGACCGCGCGATGGCCACCCGCTGTTGCTGTCCGCCGGAGAGTTGACCGGGATACTTACCAGCCTGCTCGGGGATCTTCACCCGTTCGAGATAGGTCATCGCGGTCTCGACGGCGTCGGCTCGGCTCATTTTACGAACCCAGATCGGACCCAGCGTCAGGTTCTCGAGAATGGTCATATGCGGGAAGAGATTGAAGTTCTGAAACACCATGCCCACTTCGGTGCGGATATGGTCGAGATTCTTCAAATTCTTCCCCATCTTTATCCCATCTACAACGATGTCTCCTTCCTGATGCTCTTCCAGCGCATTGATACAGCGGATCAACGTTGATTTGCCTGAACCTGACGGGCCACAGACCACGATCCGCTCGCCTTTGCGGACGATCAGGTCGATATCCTTCAGAACATGGAACGCGCCGTACCACTTGTTCATCTTGTCGATCTCGATGATCACTTCGCTTGATGCCGCCGAAGCGAGCTGACCCTGTGGTCGTGTGCCTGTCATGTTGCGGTCCTCGAGTTCCAGCTCAATGCCGGTTGCCGGCCGAAAGTTTCACTTCCAGATACCGGCTGTATTTGGACATCAGGAAGCAGAGGATAAAGAACAGCATCGCGCCAAAGATCAGCGGCTCCTTGTGCAGGCCCAGCCAGGGCACGTCCTTGCTGATTGAGCGCAGCATCCCGAGGATGTCGAAAAGCCCGATGATCGACACCAGCGTCGTGTCCTTCAACAACCCGATAAAACTGCCGACAATGTTGGGAATCATGTGCTTAAGCGCCTGCGGCATGATGACCAGTCCCATCATGCGCCAGTAGCCCAGTCCGATAGTATGAGCGCCTTCGTACTGGCCTTTGGGAATGGCCTGCAGCCCGGCGCGCACGGTTTCAGCCATATAGCAGGCATTGAACAGGACGACCGCAATGATCACCTGCGTCAGCTTGTTCAGCACAAAGCCTTCATCCATGAAAAGCGGGAACATGGTCGTCGCCATGAAGAGAACCGTGATCAGGGGCACCGAGCGAAAAACCTCGATGAACGACACACAGAGCACCCGGATCACCGTCAGTTTGCTGCGGCGGCCCAGTGCCAGGATAATGCCGCCGGGCAGTGATGACGCAATGCCGATGCCCGAGATGACCATGGTCAGGAACAGACCGCCCCACTTGGTCCAGGGTACCGCATCAACTCGCCAGTTCATCTGCCAGATGAAAGCGGCCGCAAATGCGCAGCCCGTGATCGCCAGTAGAATATTGCGTTGGGTTTTGTCCGGGGCGATTGTTTGACCGGATACGCGCAGCAGGAACCCTTTCAGACTTTCCTGTTTCAGGAGACCGGTGATCATGTTCGCGGTATTTGCGATCAGCGCGACAACGGCGCCCGTGACCATGAGCTGCATGAACACGCCTTTGTCTCCACCGGCAAAGAGGTAGCCGGAAAGAAACGGATAAAAGACAACCACGCCCGCGGCAATCAGGACTTTGCCCTTAACGCGCTCCATCCACAGCGGGGCCATCCATAGCACCAGCATCAACCCGCCATAATGAATCCGCCAGATCTGATCGCGCGGGTAGCGGCCGTAAAAGATGTTGTCCAGCCAGTCGATGACACCGGCCCAGCAGGCGCCGGTCAGACTGTTGTCGAAACACTCGCGCCTGTTTTCCGCCATGAATGTCGCATCGGCAAAACCCCAGTCCCAGATGCCTTTCACGATAAAGTAGATCAGCAGGAGCGTTCCGACTGTCAGGATCGAATTGAACCAGGAATTGAAGAGATTTTTGCGCATCCAGCCGGTGACCGAGCGTTCGGATAGCGGCGCTGGCCTGTCCGGCGTCTTCTCTGATTTAACAAAAGCCATTTCAGCGCTCCACCAACTGCACACGTTTGTTATAGATGTTCAGAAGGCCGGAAATGGACAGGCTGATCACCATGTAGAACGCCATGGTCATCCCGACCATTTCCACAGCATACCCGGCCTGATTCAACGCGGTTTGCATGAAGAGGGATACGACGTCGGAATAGCCGATCGCGATGGCCAGAGACGAGTTCTTGACCGTGTTCATCCATTGGGAAATCAGAGGTGGCACGATTGCGGGCATCGCTTGCGGGATGATCACCATCGACATCACCCTGCCCGGCTTCAAACCTATAGAGAGCGCCGCTTCGGTCTGCCCCTTGTTGACCGAGAGCACACCGGCCCGCACCGCCTCGGCAATCTGGGCGGAATGATAAATGCTGAGCGACACAAGCAGCGCCAGAAAAGCAGGAGGTACCGATGTTCCGCCCACGAAATTGAACCCTTGCAAGGTAGGCACATCCCAGGTCAACGGCATATCTGTAAAGAAAAAGGCCGCACCCGGCAGCAGGACCAGCAAAGCAATCGAAGGAAGGAGCGTTTTACTTTGCTGCCCCGTATGCTCCTGCAGCTTGCGCGCCTTTCTGCGCAGCAGGACAACACCTGCTGCGGCAACGGCAAGCGCCAGCGGGGTCAACCAGAAGAGATCACCCGCAACCGGTGTCGCCAGATAGAGACCGCGGTTATTGAGCAACAGCATCTCAGCGCCGAGAGAGAGGTCCAGGGTTTGCTTGACCATCGGCAGCAGGGAAAAGACGCCGATGTACCAGAACACGATCTGGATCAGCAAAGGCGTGTTGCGGAAGATCTCGACAAAAGCCAGCGCCACCTTGGACACCAGCCAGTTGCTGGAAAGCCGCAGGACGCCGACGAAAAAACCAAAAATACTGCTGAAAACGATCGCCAGAGCTGAGATAAAGAGTGTGTTCAGCGCACCGATCAGAAAGATACGGCCATAGGTTCCAACGCCGGGCGTATAGTCGATCAACTTGAAATCAGTGTCAAAACCGGCCGAGTTGTTGATGAAGCCGAAACCCGTGTTCATCCCGCGCACTTCGAGATTATGCGCCGTGTTGGAAACCAGATACCAGACAAGCCAGGCAAAAACACCCGCCGTCAGCAATTGATAAAAAGCCGACCGGACCCGCGCGTCGTTGAAGAAGTCAAACTTCTCTTTCGGCCTGACGCGCACGGCGCCGGTTTGACTTACAGTACTTGACATTCAGCCCCCCCAATCGGCCGCCTCTGGTGACTTTGCATCATGCGTAAGAACGCGGCACCGAACGAAGAGTCCGGCGCCGCGGGTTTTTCCTATCGCATCGGCGGGGAGAACATCAGTCCGCCATCGGTCCACAGAGCATTCAGTGTACCCGCACGATCAATGCCGATCCCCTGCTTGCCATGGCCCATATAGGCTTCGTAGATCTCGCCGTAATTGCCTACGGCCTTGATGATATTGTAGGCCCAATCCGACTTAAGGCCGAGCCCCTCGTGCAGGTTGCCTTCGGCGCCAAGCATGCGGCGCACACTTGGAACGGGCGAATTGGCCAGCATGTCATCCACATTGGCCTGGGTAATGCCCAACTCTTCGGCGTTGATCAGTGCGAAAATGCTCCAGCGGACGATGTCGGACCACTGGTTGTCCCCGTGACGGACTGCCGATGACAGCGGCTCTTTCGAGAGGGTTTCGGGCAGGATGATGTGATCGGCGGGTACAGGAAAGGCTGCAATGTTGCCGGCCATCGAGGACTTATCGCCCGTGACCGCGTCGCAGCCCCCATTGAGATAGGTATCGTCACGTACGTTGAAATCTTCGAACGTGACGTTTGAGATATTCAGTTTGTTGGCCCGGCTGTAATCTGTGAGATTCAGTTCAGTGGTTGTGCCGGTGGTCACGCAGACTTTAGCGCCCTGCAGTTCCATTGCACTGGTGATGCCGCTGTCCTTACGAACGGTGAAACCCTGGCCGTCGTAGAAGTTTGGCGCCAGGAAATCGATCCCGAGCTGACTGTCGCGTGTCAGCGTCCAAGTGGCCGTTCGCGATAGAAGGTCGCTTTCACCGTTTGCCAGAGCGGTGAAGCGCGCCTGGCTAGACACGGATTGGATTTCCAGTTTGGACTTGTCACCAAAGATAGCGGCAGCGACAGCTTGGCAGACCGAAACATCGAGCCCGTACCAATTGCCATCGCTATCGAGGTTGTAATAACCCGCCGAAGGACTGCCGACCTGGCAACGCAGGTGCCCGCGTTCCTTGACAATGTCCAGAGTGCTCTCGGCAGCGGCAGTGCCGGCGCCCGCAAATGCCGAAGTGGTCAAAGCTGCAAAAGCCGCAATGAGCGATACTTGTTTCATTCTCTAATCTCCCTGCTGATATTTTTTTGTGCCAGACTCTATGGGACGCCGCGCGGCAGCGTCCAATGCCGATGTCAGAGCAGTTGATGCAAGAAACGCATCGCCCCGTGAGGTCATGCAAAAAGAGTATGGACGTGAGAAAGCAACGAATGCAGCGGGTAACGCGCACTCCACAGAGCATCCAGGAAAGGCAATCCCAAAGGAACTGGTTTTGCCCCTAGATCATACAGCTTTCTTTTTTAGAACCTGCCAGAAGGTCTCAACCTTCGGTGTCTTGAATTTACCGCATCGATAAATCTTTATATCGACAACAATGTCATCGGCTCGTTCAGCCGCACGGACAAGCCGCCCTGTCGCCAGATCCTCGGCGACGATGACGCTCGGCACCCACGCCACACCATAGCCCTCGATGGCCATGGCTTTCAAGGCCGTCGCAATGGATGTCTCATAGACGATATCGAAGGAGAGATCCGCATAGTGCTTTTCAAGATGCTGTTTGATCGGCCACAGGGAAAGCGTCGATACGGTATGAAGATAGGGGATCGGACCCTCGGGCTTATCGGGCAGCCACCAAATCGGCGCTCCCTTTTCATTCGGGGCCACGACAGGAACAAGCGTTTCTTCGCCTAGCTTTATCGACGTAAATACGTCCGCATCGCTTTGAAAGCCGGCCGTTGGGTCTTCGTAACAGATAAAAAGATCGACGACCTGATCCTCAAGCGCATCAAGATATTCAACGATCGCTCCGAAATCGGTCCTGACCACGAACTGGTCTGTTTCGATGAAGGGTTGAAGGCTCTTCAACCACGCAGGCATGAAAAACTGGGCCAGCGTGCTCAAAGTCGAAAAACGGATTTTCTCTTTCTCGCGAGCGGTCGTGGCCTGAATGTCATCACGAGACTGATAGGCAAGTTTGACGATTTCCTGCGCCACGGATTTATAGGTCTCGCCCGCTTTGGTCAGACGCGAAGATTGACTTCCCCGTTTCACCAGGGGCGCGCCAACCCAGGCCTCAAGAGCTTGAATCCTGCGGCTAAAAGCCGGTTGAGACACGTTGCGCTGTTCGGCGGCGATCCGAAAGTTCCCCGTGGAAGCCAGCGCCAACAGATCCTCCAGCCATTTGATTTCCATCCGCGCGCTTTCGCTTTCCCTTCACGTGTTCGAAGCCAATGATACCGCGCAGATTCAACGCGCCCAAAGTGGAAACCTGTGTCACATCGTTTCGCGTAATTTCACTCCGGGCCGGGACGCCCCCAGCTGGACAATGCGCCCTCCAAGGGCGAGAGTCGAGCGAGGCAGTAATTGAAATCCGCAAGAGTGAAGTTGTCCTCTTTGGCGCAATTCCGTATTTCGCGCCAACAGACATACTGGGATGGCCCAACACGCGATGATCACGCACTACCCGTGCGCAGAGATCAAGCGAAAGAACATATTGGAACATTTTCTTACGCCTCAACCGCCGCGTTTTCCGATCCAGGCCGGTAACACAGAGGAGCCGTAGTCACAAAGCTTGCCCTTGAACGCAAGAAAGCCTCGCATTTTTGCGAGGCATCGTCTGATTTAGTTACGGTGGCGGGAGTTTCGTCATTCGTTGCGTTTACGCGAGGACACTGGGTTCACGGTTGCTGTGAATACCCAAGGGTCGCAGGTTCAAAGCTTGCCTCATACCCAATAAAAAAACCTGTCATGTGGCGGGTGTCCCTCCGGGGGATCTTCACCGTGTTTCGCTTAGCAAAAAGACCTGGGTTGCCGGGTCTTTTTTCAGCTTCACATCGGTTTGATTTGGTTTCGGGGTCATGATTTGCGCATTGCGCAGTCTGCGCGCGGGCTGTTCGCCCGTGCCGGGCCTTCGGGCTAA
>CANLSF010000003.1 GCA_947493695.1 uncultured Kiloniellaceae bacterium
ATGACCGCCTGACCTTCCAGGTTACCCGGGGTCTCGGTCTTGCCGTCATCCTGGGTGACCGAAGAGACCACCTGCATAGGCGCAGTGATGTCGACCTCGGGGAAGGCCGCGCCACTGCCCTTTGTGTAAACGCTGTCGTCGGTCAGGGGCTTGTAGGTGATCTCCGCCATCCGGCCCAGGCCGTCGTTCGCAGAGACAAGAAGGTCCGGAACGCCGGATGTATTCAGCCAGGTATTGCGGTAGCGCGTACCGTTGTAACGATCCAGGGACTCAACAAAGTCTGTAAGCCCATCGCCATCGATATCGATAAGATCGCCACGTTGTTCGAGCTGATTGGTGCTGTAGTCACGAATGCGTTCGGGTAAGCTGTAGTCTGCGGCAAGATTCCAGCCGCTTCCAGTGTTCAGCCAGGTATTCTTGGAAACCGTACCGTTATAGCGCTTCAGAGACTCGACAAAATCAGGCAAACCGTCACCGTTAATATCTGCCAGCTCGCCCCGCTGCTCAAGTTTGCCGCTGCTGTAATCGCGCAAGCGTTCGGGCAATTCATAACTTGGGTCGAGAACCCACCCTTTGCCTGTATTCAACCAGGTATTCTTAGAGACAGTGCCGTTGTAGCGCTTCAGCGATTCAACAAAATCCGGCAGTCCATCTCCATTGATGTCGATCAACTCCGCTCGTGCTTCCGGGGCGCTGCCGCTATAGTCAATGAAACGTTCAGGCGCGGCATAATTCGGCGCAAGACTCCAGCCGCTGCCTGTGTTCAGCCAGGTATTCTTAACGACCGTACCGTTATGGCGCTGAAGAGACTCGACCCAGTCCGGCAAGCCGTCGCCGTTCACATCGATCACCTGAGCCCGTTGCTCTTCCGCGCTACCGCTATAATCGAACAAGCGCTCCGGTGGCTCGTAGTCGTTATCGATCACCCAGCCGGTTACGTCGTTAAAACGAATGGCGCGGTGGTTGACATCGTCGCTCCCCTTCCAGGATTCCACCCAGTCATTTAAGCCGTCACCATTGACGTCAATGAAGATGCCATGCGTTTCAAAGCCGTACTTGTAATCAAAAAGTAAAACCGGCAGGTCGTAGCGACTCTGACTATCGTCCCAGCCACTGCCAGTGTTCAGCCAGGTATTCATGTAGGAATTCCATCCGGTGGAATCCTGCTGGCGGAACGAGCGGACCCAGTCCTTCAGACCGTCACCATTAACGTCGGCAAACACACCGTAACGGACATCTTTTTTGTAGTCGTAGATTTTATCGGGGAGATCATAGCTGGAGTTACTGCTGTCCCAGCTGCTACCTGGTTTAGCTCCGAGATTGAGCCAAGTAATGAAAGTATTGGTGCCATCAGACGCCCGATATGCCCTGATCCAATCCGGAAGACCATCGCCGTCCGCGTCGATGTAAGCCCCATTATCGGGGCGATTGTCATTGTAGTCGCGCGCTTGATCCGGGTGATCGTAGTTCGCATCCAGAACGAAGACATTCCCTGCTGCCGGATCGCTGTAGGTAAAGCTGTGCGGCATCAGGCAGTTGCCGCTGGCGTCGCATTCGGTCAGCGAAGTCAGGCGCGAGCGGCCGGTGGCCGTGCCGTACTCGTAGGCCATGTCGTAGCGCTTCACCAGCGTGTCGACGGCACCAAAGGTCGCGTAGGTCTCGATCGACTTCAGGCGGTTCAGGGTCTGTGTGCGCGCCCCGGCCATGTAGTGCACACGCGTATCGGTGCGGGCTTCATAGACAAAGCGCACCGAGGCTGTCGGCAGGGTTCCCGCAACCGTATTGCCTGCATAATTGATCCGGTCGATCTGATGCACATTGTTGGTGGTATCATCGGAATAAACCAGATCCAGATAATTCCCGACCCGGTCCTCGATCCGGTTCACCGACCAGTAGCGCACGTCCGCCTGACCAGGAACCTCGACAGCGGACTCCGCCGTGTTGCCGTAGGTCATCACCTGACCGGATTTCGTCCAGACCTTGAAGTAAGCCGGACCCGCGCCCGCAGTCCCGTAGGAAACGATCTTGGAGAAGGAGGCAAGCTCTGTGCTGTAGACCGTGCCATCCGCTCCGTAGGTGCCGCCATCGATGGCCACCAACCGCTGACCATCCAGGCAGAAGCGGTCATCCGCGCTGTAATCAACACCGCCGATAGCGCCGTCCTGCGCGAGCGTCCTGCCACAGCGGTGGATCACCGAAAGGCCGCCGAGGGACCAGCCGACACCGAGAATCCCATTGTCGCCCCGGCTGCCGTAGATCAGCGAGAGACTGGGCGCCATACCCGCGACACCGGGCGGCACCGAGATGGGAATGGAGTAGTTCGCCGAGCCGCTTTCATCCACCGCAATGGCGCCGGGCGTCACACCGGCCACCGTCGTCTGTGCCGACGCGGGAGCACCGCCGAGCATCAGGCTTGCCGCGGCAACGACGGACAGCAACAGACTGTTTCGGCTGGGCAAGGCTCTGAATTGAGATTGAGATCCAAACGACAGTAGACGAGATACGCTAGAAATCATCGGTCATTCCCCAAGGCAAAGACAAAACCCGCAAAAGCGACTTAAAAAGCTTTAAAACCCCAACCTGAAAAAGACTTCAGGCCATAAAAAAACCGGCTCCCAACGGAACCGGCTTCGCCGAACACACCACACAACCTGCCGCTTTATTGCAAAGACCGAAGTCTCCAGCAAAAAGCCAAGCAAAAGCACCTCGCAAAGATTGCGAAACAAAAGCGTAACTCATTACGCTTCCTCACTTTTTTTAAAGATTGTGCCGTGTTGAATTTACAGCCGCAGGTTAGATCACAATAAAGTCACTGACAATACACAAACGACAATCCTGGGATACATTTTAGGTGGATAAATCAACTAAACGGCAGAAATGCTGGAGGTTGTAGAGGGATTTTTTTTTAAGCGCGTCTCAAGCGACTCCGAGGCAACAGCATGGACAGGCCGCGGCATTTCTCAGAACGGGGCTGTGTTCGGGAGTTCGGACTTACCACACCGAGCTCAAGACACGGCCCCGACCTCAATAAAGGTCTCCGCGAAGAAACCATTGAACCGGGACGCCGCCGAGGAACTATAAGCCCCCATGCGTTCGATCTCGATCCAGTCACCCTCGCGTACATCGTCGGGCAAGCTGAATTGGCAGGGCAGCACGTCGATGGAATCGCAGGTCGGGCCATTGATGGTGAAGCGCGTGTGGATCGGTGAAGCCTCGCCTTCCAAACGGATCAGCCGCGCCGGGGGCTCGATGCCGATCATGCCCAGCTCGGACAGACTGCCGTAGATCCCGTCGTTGATGTAGAGCTGCTGCCCTTTTCTGAGATGCACCTGGGTCAGCAGGGAACAACCCTCCGCCACCAGCGCCCTGCCCGGCTCGCAAAGCAGTTCCAGATCAGGGCCAAGCTCCAGCGCCGCGACACCCTGGCGGATCGCGTCGAAGAACGCCTCCAGCGGCGGGGCCTCGACATTGGCATAGCTGACCGGAAAGCCGCCGCCGACATCGAGGCAAGAGATCCTGACCCCGGCCATCTCGAGGATCTCGCCGACGATCTTCAGGGCGGTGGTGAAGGCTTCCGGGTGGCAGCACTGACTGCCCACATGAAACGCGATCCCCGTCCGGCACCCGCGCGCCTGCGCCTGCTGCAGGATCGCCGCGGCGTCGACCGGGTTCGCGCCGAACTTGGAGGAGAGATGCAGCAGAGTTCCCTCGGCCGGTGGCGTGATCACGCGCACCAGGATGACAAGCTCGCTGAAGTCGGTCTCTGCGCCACCGGCCGCAAGCCGGGTCTCCTCCAGGATTTTCTCCAGCTCGTCCGGGTGATCGACCACGTAGTGGGTCAAGCCATACACCCGCCGCGCAGTCTTGATCACGGAGCGGCCCTTGACCGGATGCATGAAGTAGCAGTCAGCCTCCTCATAGGTCTCGGCAATCTGCGCAATCTCAGGCAAGGACGCAGTATCGAAATGCCGTACTCCGGCCTCGTAAAGACAATTCAAGACCAGCGGATGGGGATTGCACTTCAAGGCGTAAAGCACCTTGCTGGGAAAGCCCTCCAGGAAGCGCCGGGTCACGTCGCGGATAACATCGGGACGCAGGCAGAAAACCGGGTAACTGGGCTCCAGCGCGCGCACCACCGCAGTGGCATCGGCGAAGCGTCGTACATCCTTGCGCACTGGCCTTGATCCTGTCCTGCATTTGGCCACTTCGAAGCGGCCGATTTCGTGAAAAACACCGCCTCAATCCGGCGGGCGCGGGGCAAAAAGCCACAAGCCGGGGGGTAAGTCCAGCCCGCTGTCGCAGGCTGTGACAATTGTATGTCATAACGAAAAATTTCAGGACCCTGAATGGGGCTTTTTAAAAGCCGGCCAGAGAGCTTCGCGCTAACTGCGGACGATATTCAGACGCTTCAGCTGCGCGGCGCCGACATCCTTCAGGGGTTTGAGCAGCGCTTTGACTTCGCTGCCCAGGGCAATACGGTGGTCCTTCATATAGGCTTCGTGATTTTTCTCAATATCACCAAGGATATAGCGGTAATTCACCATGATGCCAGCGGATTGCTTGAAGCCGTTTTCCGAGGTGTCGCCGAGCCAGTTCATCTGTTCCAGACGGGCGCCATTCTTCAAATGGAAGCGCGCAACCGGATCAACCGGAAAGCCCTTATCCTGCCGGGCGTGGAAATAGGCCGTGCAAAGCCGCATCAGTGGTCCCCGCAAAGTCTCCTCCGTCACCTTATCCAGGAACCAGTTCTCAACCTTCAGAATGTTGTTCAGCGCCTCGAGAGTGTTTTCGTTTTCGCCTAACGCCCGGATACCATCGCGCTCGTTATCCTGCAGAAAAACATCAATCTTTTCGGTTTCTCCATCGCTGAGCCACTTGCGGAATCCGGGCACGGGCGAGAGCGTCGAGAAGGTCTTGAGCCCGGGCAGATCATGGGCCAGAGACTGGACCGCCTGCTTGATCAGATGATCGCCGAAAGTCACCCCGCGCAGGCCGCGCTGGGTGTTGGAAATCGAGTAGAAGATCGCAGTATCGGCGGCCCCCGGATCAGCCTGCGGCGCACTCTCGTCCAGCAGGGTCTGAACATTGCGGGCAATCCCGGTCACCAGCGCCACCTCTATGAAAGTCAAGGGTTCCTCAGGCATACGCGGATGAAACAACGCGAAGCAGCGGCGGTCGGAATCAAGCCGGTTGCGCAGATCATCCCATGAACGGATCTCGTGAACCGCCTCGTAGGCGATCAGTTTTTCAAGAAGAGCCGCCGGGGAATCCCAGGTAATCCGGACCATGTCGAGAAAACCCGGATCGAACCAGGAGGCGAGCAGGTCGCGCAGATCATGATCCAGCCCACGCAGATAAGGATCCCCGTTGCTGAGGTGCAACAGGTCGGCACGCAGGTCGACCAGGAATTTTACACCCTCCGGCAAGCCATTGAATTGTTTTAGAAGTTTGACCCGTGGTGGGACAACGACACGGCGCAGACGTTCCTCGGCCACGAGCTTCGCATCCGGATCTGGCTCGAACTGATAGTTCTCAATCGCCTTGGCGACCAGGTCCGGATCGAGGGCATATTCGCTCGCCAGAGTGGAGAGAAAATCGGCACGCCCCTCCGCATCCAGCTCCAGGTAGCTTTTTCCCAGTTCGGCGGCGCGCATCCGGGCGGAAACCTCGCCGCCGCGGGCCTCCAGGCACTCGGCCATCAGTTTGCGGATGGTTTTCTTGTCGCCGTTGGCCGCCGGGACTGCCTTTAATCCAACCGAACGCGCCGCGCTCTTGGCAATATCGCGCCAGGCCCCGGCCAAGTTGGAGAGCGTCCGTTCAACCAGTGTTTCCGTTTCTGGAACCGCCATATCATCACCTCTTCCGAACGTCCGTCCCTGCCCCGGATATTCACGCAGGAACTGCCGTCCTCAATCCTAACATGGATTTATTGCATCATTGTGCGCGGCAGCCACAGGGCGATTTCTGGGACAAGACAAAGGATGATAATCCCTAAAACCATACAGAACATGAACGGCAGCGCACCCCAGAGGATGGTCGGCAGGCGCACATCTGGTGCGATCCCATTGATAACATAGAGATTCAAGCCTACCGGCGGCGTAATCAGGCCAATTTCCATATTGATGGTCAGGACCACCGCGAACCAGATCGGGTCGAAGCCCGCCGCCTCGATAATCGGCACCAGCGTCGGCGCAGTCATCAGGATCACCGCGACCGGCGGCAGGAAAAACCCGGCGACCAGCAGAAAAATATTGATGCAGAGCATCAGGACCCAGCGGTTGACCTCCAGCTCACCGATCCAGATCGCCAGCGACTGGGTGATGAAAAGAGACGACATCATGTAACTGAAGAGCGCCGCAGCCGCGATGATCATCATGATCATCACGGACTCCCGCATGGATTCCTTGAAGATCTTCCAGAAGGCCAGCGGCTTCCACATGCGATAGATCACCGCGACCACCAGGATGCAGAAGACAGCACCGACACCGGCGGCCTCCGACGGCGTCGCCACACCGCCATACAGCACCCAGAGAATACCGGCGATGATGATCAGGAACGGCAGAACCTTCGGCAAAATCTCGAAGCGCTGCTTTAGCGTGAAGTGCGCCGACGCGTCGCTGAAGCGATACCCGCCGCGCCAGGCCACATAAAGCCCCCAGGCGGTAAAGAGCGCTGTCAGCATCAGTCCCGGCAGCAAGCCCGCCAGGAACAAACGCCCGATAGAGGTCTCGGTCGCAATGCCGTAAACGATCATGGTGACAGACGGCGGGATCAAAATGCCGAGCGTGCCCCCGGCAGCGATGGAGCCCGTCGCCAGGCCATCGGGATAGCCGCGCTTGCGCATCTCGGGAATGCCCATCTTGCCGATCGCCGCACAGGTCGCAGGCGAAGACCCGGATAACGCAGCGAAAATCGCACAGGCGCTGATGTTGGAGACCAGCAAGCCGCCGGGCACCTTGTAGAGCCAGCGATCCAGCGCCTCGTAGAGATCACTGCCCGCCTTGGAAGACGCGATCGCAGACCCCATCACGATAAACATCGGGATTGAGAGCAGCGCGAAACTGTCGATACCGCCATAGAAGATCTGCGGAATGACGTCGAGCGCCCCCATGCCGTCAAAGATCAGCAGGAACCCGACGGCAACAATGCCAAGGGAAAAGGCCACCGGCGTTCCGGACATCAGGATGACGATGGTGACAACGGCGACCAGCACGCCAAGACCCAGGGGACTCATGACTGCTGCTCCTCAGGCTTCAAGCCAAAGGGCATATCGCGCCCTGTGATCAGGGAAAGCATATCGGCGACGTATTGCAGCGACAGCAGCCCCATACCCAGGGGCATCGCGATATAGGGGATCCAGAGCGGTGGCGCCCAGACCGTCTCCCCATGCCAGTTCCCGACCCAGGCTTCTTCCCACCAGATCGTGCCTCTCCAGGCAATGATCACGCAAAACGTCAGCGAAAGCACCGAGGACAGCAGTGCTAAAGCGACCCGTCCCTTGTGACCGAGATAAATCGGCAGTAGATCCACATTCACATGCCCCTTGGTCAAGAGAACATAAGGCCCCCCCAGAAAGGTCGCGCCGATCAGACTGAAGGTCACGAACTCGTGCTGCCAGATCGCGGATTCATTGAGTGCGTATCGCACGATCACAAGGTGACAGACCACGACCACCGATGCGATCAACAGCAAGACGGACGCAATGCCACAGACGATAGAAAGCCGCCGGACAGCCTCGATAAAGAAGTTCATGCTTATGCTCTTTTAGCTACTGGATCTGCACGAAAGCAGGTTTCTCGACATGCATTAGAGACGTGCGTAAGCAACCAATGACCGCAGGCGATCAAGGAGAATGCCCCTAAAGGCATCGACAATCTCTCGTGACTTTGGATAAAGGGACGATCACCGCGCGATCTGGCGATCGTCCCTTTTTATCGCTTTCGTGCCTACTCGACAGCCAGCGCCTTCTCGATCAGCTCCTTACCGCCAGGAACCTTTTCGGCGAAGTTCTTGTAGGAAGACTCCTTGGCGATCGCGACCCACTTGGCGTGCTGCTCGGATGACATACCGACGACCTTAACGCCTGCGCCCTTGTAAGCATCGACCAGTTTCTGATCCAGGCTCTTCGCGGCATCGAAGAAGTAATCTTCGGCAACCTGACCGGCTGCCATGAAGGCGGCCTGTTGTTTCTCGTCAAGTTTGCCCCAGGTCTTCTTGGACATCAGGATCGGCTCGTACATGAACCAGAGCGCATTAGCGCCCGGCTCGGTCAGGCAGCTGACCTGCTCGTAGATTCGATAAGAAACGAAGCTGCCGGAACTGGTGTTGGCACCGTCCAGAACGCCGGTCTGCAGACCGGTATAGATTTCAGAGCTCGGCATGGCATTAATCGATGCGCCCGCGGCCACCAGCATCTGCTCGAAAGCAGGACCCGCCGCGCGCAGAACCTGTCCCTTTGCGTCGGTGGGATCCAGGATGCACTCTTTCTTGGAGGCAAAGCCACCGGCGAGCCATGCATCCGAAATCACCACGACCCCGGCGTCATCGATGATCTTCTTGATGTCGGCCATGAAGTCAGAGTCGTTCAAGCGCTTTGCATGATCATGGTTCTTCACCAGACCGGGCATCAGGGTCGAGCTGAACTGCGGATGCTTGCCGCTGGCGTAATCGAGCGGAAACGCGGAAACGTCAAGCTGCCCTTTGACCATGGCATCCCACTGCTGCTTCGGCTTAAAGAGAGACTTGCCCGGATAGACCTGCATGGTCACACCGACACCGGCCTTTTCGACTTCACGCTTGATGATCTGGACCATCTCGTCGCGTACGTCACCTTTGCCGCCCGGCCATTGATGCGACGCCTTCAGCTTGATGTCGGCGGCATGGACCGAAGTGGAAATGGCTGCGATGGCCGCGACACTCACGACCCCCGCCATGAAACCCGATAGCTTTTTCATCTTTTCCTCCCTAGTGACGACCTTGAAGCCAGGTCGCATTCATCTTGATTCTCCTATCGAACCTATCGCGGTCCGATTTGAGAGTCCAGTCTTGTATACAAGAATGAATTTCGTGTATTCTTGTGCAGACAAATTGCATGCGGTACACCTGGGCTATGAAACAAGAACCGACCCGCCTTGCCGACACACTGCGCCTGCGCCTGGAAGGCGAAATCCTCTCAGGCGAGCTTGCGCCCGGCGACCGCCTGGACGAAACCAAGCTTGCGGCCCGCTTCGCCGTGTCCAGAACGCCGGTACGAGAAGCCCTGCATCAATTGGCGACCGCAAAGCTGATCGAACTCCGTCCGCGCCAGGGGGCCGTGGTCGCCGCGGTGACCGTTCAGGAATTGCTGCAGATGTTCGAAGTTATGGCCGAACTGGAAGCCGTGTGCGCAGGTCTGGCGGCCCGCCGCATGACGCCCGACGAAAGGCAGCGACTGGAAGAAAGCCACCAACGTTGCGCCGACTTGGCGGAAAAGGGCGACATTGACGCCTACTACGAGGAAAACCGGATCTTTCACGAGACGCTCTACGCAGGGGCACACAACGATTTTCTGGAGAATATGACCTCCAGCACACGTAACCGCCTCTCGCCCTACCGGCGCTTTCAATTGCATCACCCCGGGCGGATCAGAAGATCACTGCAGGAACATGCCTCGGTGGTCGAGGCCATTCGCGAGGGCGAGTCGGAGATGGCCGCAGAACGGATGCGCGGACATGTCAGCATTCAGGGAGATGTCTTTACGGATCTGGTCTCCGCGCTGCCTCCGTCGTATGTACAATCCCGAACCGGCTAAATCCGAACGCACGGCAGTCGGCAACAGTTGCACCGAGAGAGTTTCCCAGAGATCAAATCCATGAATGAAAACCTCTACAGCCTCTTATCCGCCCGCTTTCCTGAAGATCTCTCCCAGTGCTTTATCGAGACGGCTGATGCCGCGACCTATAGCTACAATGATCTGATTGACCACTCGGGCCGCTTCGCGCGATTGCTCTCTGATCTTGGCGTCAAGAAGGGCGACCGGGTCGCGGTTCAGGTTGAAAAGTCGCCGGAGGCGATCTTTATTTATCTCGGCTGCCTTCGGATCGGTGCAATCTATCTGCCGCTCAATACGGCCTACAAGGAATCCGAGGTCGCCTATTTCCTGGGCGATGCCGAGCCGACCGTCGTTGTCTGCCGCCCCGCGAGCGAAGCAGCTATGGGTAAGATCGCGAAGGGCGCAGGCGTTGCAGAGCTTCTGACTCTCGGGCAGGAGCGCGACGGCACACTGATCGAACGCAGCAACGGCCTGGACCCGGATGTCGGATGCGTCGAAGCCGGAAAAGACGAAGTCGCCGCAATTCTCTACACCAGCGGCACCACCGGCCGTTCCAAAGGCGCTATGCTCAGCCATGGGAACCTTGGATCGAACACCGAGACTTTGCACAAGCTCTGGGGCTTCCAGCCGGACGATGTTCTGCTGCATGCCCTACCGATCTTTCACACCCACGGTCTCTTCGTTGCAACCAATTGCGTTCTGCTGAACGGCGGCCGCATGCTGTTCCTGAACAAGTTCGATGCGGACAAGATGATCGAGCTGATGCCGCGCGCCAGCATCATGATGGGCGTGCCCACTTTCTATACCCGCCTGCTCGCCGATGACCGCTTCACCAAAGATCTCTGCGCCAACATGCGGCTCTTTATCTCCGGTTCTGCGCCCCTGCTGGAGGAAACCTTCCAGCAGTTTCAGGCGCGCACGGGTCATACGATCCTCGAGCGCTACGGCATGACCGAAACCAACATGAATACCTCCAACCCTCTGGAGGGTGAACGTCGCGCCGGAACGGTCGGTTTCCCCCTGCCCGACGTCGAAGTGCGGATCGCCGACGATGATGGCAAGACTCTGACGACCAACGAAACCGGTGTGCTGGAAGTCAAAGGCCCGAACGTCTTCCAGGGCTATTGGCGCATGCCGGAAAAGACCGCCGCAGAATTCCGTCCCGACGGCTTCTTCATCACCGGCGACGTGGCAAAGATCGACGAACGGGGTTATGTGCACATCGTAGGCCGGGCTAAAGACCTGATCATAACAGGCGGCTTCAATGTCTATCCCAAGGAAATCGAGCTTTGCGTCGATGCCGTCGAAGGTGTCGGTGAATCCGCAGTGATCGGCCTGCCGCACCCGGATTTCGGCGAAGCCGTGGTCGCAGTCGTTACGCGAACTTCCGAAAACGGCCTCGATGCGCAGTCAGTTATCAATGCGGTGAAGGACGATCTGGCGAATTTCAAGGTGCCGAAGAAAGTTGTCTTCCTGGAGGAACTGCCGCGCAATACAATGGGCAAGGTCCAGAAGAACGTCCTGCGGGAAACCTACAAAGACAGCTTTCAAGCATAGCCGTCGCCCGATTTATTCAGCAGCGGCCCGGGTCTCCAACCCTTCGTCGGCGGTCAGGCCCAACATGAGGTTCAGGTTCTGAACCGCAGCGCCGGATGCCCCCTTGCCCAGATTATCGAGTTGGGCGACCAGAACCGCCTGCCCCAGCTCTTCGTCGCCAAAAACATACAACCGCATGTCATTGGTGCCGTTCAGCGCTTGAGGGTCGAGTGCTGACGCCGCCTGCTCGGCCTCTTCCAGGCTCGCAACCGAGACGAAGCGTTGCCCCGCATAGTGCGCGCTCAGAGCCGCATGCACGGCAGCCACCGACGGCTTCGCCGGCAAGGCACCAAGCTGAAGCGGCACCTGCACCAGCATTCCCTGCGCGTAGCGGGCCACGGAGGGCACAAAAATCGGCCGTTGGGTCAAACCGCCGCGCACGACGATCTCCGGCACATGCTTATGATGCAGTCCAAGACTGTAGCTATGGAACGTCCGCGTGGTGTAGTTCGGCGAAGACTCGTCCTCGTAGGACTCGATCATACTGCGGCCGCCACCGCTATAACCCGAGACACCATTAATGGTCAGCGGAAAATCAGGTGTCAGCAGACCGGCATCGATCAAGGGCCGGATCAGCGCGATAGCGCCCGTCGAGTAACAGCCCGGATTGCTGACAAACCGCGCCTTGGCCACCAGTTCCTCCTGCCGGGCATCCAGCTCGGGAAAACCGAAGACCCAGTTCGGGTCGGTCCGATGCGCCGTACTGGCGTCGATCATCCGGGTATCCGGGTTCTCAAGCAGGCTGACGGCCTCGCGCGCCGCCGCGTCAGGCAGGCAGAGAATGACCAGATCGGCGGCATTCAGCAGGCGTGCACGGTGAACGGGGTCCTTTCGCTGCGAGTCATCCAGACTCAGCAGTTCGATGGAACTCCGCTCCTGCAGGCGCGCCCGGATCTGTAACCCGGTCGTGCCTGCCTCACCGTCAATAAACACCCGCGCGCCCATCGGGCCGCCTCCTTCTGCTGTAAAGTAGATCCAGATTTGTCTAACAGTCTGTGACGGATAGCAAGTTTTTTGGCGGAATGGCCCCTATGCGTAAGCATAAGTGCCATCCGGTTAGAAAAGTCCTAGACTTCCAGGATCGGATACTTCGCAACGGATTCAGGGAAATAGACCATGCACCTGGAAGGCTCCTGTCATTGCAAATCGGTGACGTTCTCTGTCGAAAGTCCCCATCCAGCCCCTTACATGCGCTGCTATTGCAGCATCTGCCGCAAAACGGGCGGTGGCGGCGGTTATGCAATTAACCTGGGGGCGGTTTTCGAGAGCCTGCGTGTCGAAGGCAAAGAAAATCTGCGTGTGTACCAGGCCATGATTGAAGACCCTCAGACAGGCAAGGCCTCCAAAAGCTCCGCCGAACGCAGTTTCTGCGGTTTCTGCGGTTCGGCCCTCTGGGTCTGGGATCCACGCTGGCCGGAGTTATTGCATCCCTTTGCCTCGGCCATCGACAGCGAGCTGCCCACCGCCCCAGCACACAATCACATCCTGCTGGATTCCAAAGCCTCTTGGGTTCCGATCGACAAGTCTTCAGATTGTAAGTGCTTCGACGGTTACCCTGATGAGTCATTGGCGGAATGGCATGAACGTGTGGGGATTAAAAGATAGCTTAATGCTGAGCGCCACCCGACCTATCTTGCATCCGGATCAGGGTCTTTTGAGGTTACGAACAACGATGGCGCAGCTCATAAACGCCGGCGATTAGAGCCAATCTTATCGTGCGGCTGGACCCACCGCGGGCTGCGGATTACCTTGAGCCGCGATAAGCCTCAACCTCATTACACTCGGGCCGATATTCATTTCTGAAATGGTCTCAACAGTCCTCTCCTATGTTGCGCTGACAACAGCGCTGTTGGTGATAGCCCTCACGCTGCTGCCCCTGATCAAACGCGGGCACTGGTGGATTCGGGTTTGCGACTATCCGCGGCTACAAATCGGGGTCTTTGGCCTTCTTGCGCTGGCAGGCCTCCTCGTACTGGAGATACCGGGTGGTCTCCAATGGCCAATTACCATCTGTCTTCTTGCGGCTCTCGTTTATCAATTCTGGCTGGTGATCCCCTTCTCACCCTTCTTCAACAGTCAGGTGGTCAGAACCGAGAAAGGCCACGCTCCGCATCGGATCAGCGTCCTGGTTGCCAACGTCCTCACCCCGAACCGACGCTCAGATGACCTGCTCAAAATCATACGGGACGAGAACGCCGACATTGTTCTGATCCTGGAACCGGACGATTGGTGGCAGCAGAAACTCGATGTCATCGAAGCGCAGTACCCTCACACAATCAAACAACCACTCGACAACACTTACGGCATGTTGATGTATTCGAAGTATCCTTTGATCGAGTCCGAAATCCGTTTTCTTGTCGATGACGGCATCCCCTCCTTCCGCGCATTCCTGCAGCTTTCCTCGGGCCATAGAGTTCTGTTCCACGGCCTGCATCCCAATCCGCCTCAGATCGGCTTGGATACCGTTGGACGAGACGCGGAACTTGTCATTGTCGCTAAGGAAATTCAGAACCATTCCGGGCCTGTCATCGTCGCCGGAGATATGAACGACGTGGCCTGGTCACATACGACACGTCTGTTCCTGCGTTTGAGCAGTTTGCTGGACCCGCGGATCGGGCGGGGTCTCTACAGCACCTACAACGCCAAGATACCCTTCTTCCGCTGGCCGCTTGACCATGTCTTTCACAGCAGCTCTTTTCGCCTGCTCAGTCTGCGTAGACTCCCCTATTTCGGGTCCGATCATTTCCCGTTGTACTGCGAGTTGCTACTTGACCACTCAGCGCAGGAGGAACATGACCCTCCCGAACCTGATGCAGATGATCACCACGAGGCCCGGCGTTTGATCGACGAAGGGAAAAAGGACGAGAGCCTTAGCCTGAGTTAACGACAGATCAGGCAAGTCGTAACTATGCTCGTCTAACCTGCGTCCGTCGCCCCGCCATCACGGACGCTACAACGGCGAGAGCAAAGGCGATTTCGATCCAACCAACCTGTTCCGAGAGTAACAGCGCCGACGCCAGGAGCGTGACAAAAGGTTGCAGCAGTTGCAGTTGACCAACGCGGGCGATGCCGCCCAGGGCCAGGCCGTGATTCCAGGCGAAGAAGCCCAGGAACTGGCTGAAGAGCGCAACATAGAAAAAGCCACTCCAGGGCAAAACACCTGCCTGCCAGTCAATCGGCCCAGCTGTCAGGTAGACGGTCACCAGCAGAAAGGGCACGGCTATCACAAGCGCCCAGCAGATCACCTGCCAACCCGCCATGTCACGCGCCAGTACGCCGCTCTTCGCGTAGCCAATCGCTGCGCAGATCACCGCAATGACCAGCAGGAGATCACCAAACGCGATACCGCCGACGCCCCCGCCCCGGATCACCACGAAAGCAAAGACCAGACCTGCCCCAATCAGACTGAAGAGCCAGAAGGCCAGTGACGGACGCTCTCCGCCAAAGAAGGAGCCCGCCACAGCGGTTGCAAGCGGCAAGATCGCCAACACGACGCCACCATGCGCCGCTGGAACCGTCGCCATGGCAATGGTCGCGAAGACCGGAAAGCCGAATACGACCCCGGCGGACGCGACGGCAAGGTTCCACCAGTGCTTTTGCGCAGGAACAGGCGTTCTGGTAATTAGGAGTAAAAGTGCTGCGCAGGCCGCGGCGGGTATCGCGCGCCCAAGACCGACAAACACCGGATCGAGTTCAGTCACCGCAATACGTGTAGCCGGCAGGGTCAGGCCAAAAATCAGGACGCCGATAAGACCGTAGAACAGGCCTTCCGCATCGCGCGATCCAGAGGTTTTCACGCGTCGCTCAGCATTCGCGCGAACGGCGGCCGGCAACATAAGCCTGAAGGTGACAATAGGCGATATCCAGCATGGGAGTTCCGATCCCGGCTTTTTCCCCACGTGCTATCAGGTCACCGACAATGTGGTCCGCCTCGACCTCCGCATCGTTTTGGATATCCCGCAGCATGGAGGAGGTCTGAACGGCGCTCTTGTGGGTCAGAAAACCGTAAGTGTCCTCCAGGAACTTTTCACCCAGCTCAAAACCCTCAGCCTCGGCAATCGCGACGCATTCCTCGAGCATGGCGCGGGTATAAGCCTTGCCGCGATCGGTCGCGCCAACTGCATCCATGGAACTGCGCATCAGACAGGTGATCCCCGCCAGGGTCGCCAGCAGCACCCATTTTTTCCAGAGATCTTTGCGGATTCCGTCGCTCAGCTTGCTGTCGAACGCCGCTCGTGAGAACAACGCCGCAATCGCTTCACAGCCTGCGCTCTGACTTTCGTCGAGCGGCCCGAAGGTCACGCGGTGCAGTTTGCTCATGTGCTTAACTACGCCCTCGCCCGTCAGCGTAACCGCCAGATGGCAGAGACCGCCCAGCACATTTTTTGTGCTGAAGCGGTCGATCAAGCGGTCGAGGTGCGCCATCCCGTTCAGGAGAGGCAGAACAAGCGTGTTCTCACTGACCGCCGGCGCAATATCATCAAGCGCCTGTGTCAGGTGATAAGCCTTGCAGCTGAGAAGAACCAGATCGTAAGGCTCCTCGATCTGATCGGCGGTCAGGCTTTTGACCTGAAGTTCGGCATCACCACAGGGACTCTCTATCCGCAGCCCCTGTTCCGCCATTTGCCCGGCCCGTCGCGCCCGCACAAGGAAGGTCACGTCCGCACCTGCTTCCACAAGACGACCGCCGAAGTACCCGCCGGTTCCACCGGCCCCCAAAACAAGAATGCGCATCGACTTCATCCCTTCTGATCCAGTGTGTGGCCATGACGGGACTGTACTTCGATAAAGACGCGCCTGATCTCGGGATAGTCACTTTTGATCTGACGCTCCAGGGTGGAAATCGTGGTCTCGATCTGCTCCGCACTGGCGCTGTCGGCAAAATCGATACTGATGTTGGTAAGCACATCCGCCGGCCCCATGTGCATGGTCAGCACTTCATTGATGGCCGTCACCTGCGGATTGTCTTTGAGCATCCCGCGAACACCGGCAACCACTTCCTCATCCGCACTCTCGCCGATCAGCAGCGCCTTGGTTTCGTAGGCCAGGATCACCGCAGCCAGCGCCAGGATCACACCGATGACCATGGAGGCGACGCCGTCCAGAACCGGCATGTTCAACTGATCCGCCAGGAAAATACCCACCAGGGCGACGATCAGGCCCAGCATGGCCGCGGTATCCTCGAGCAGCACCGTGAAGATCGAGGGGTCCTTACTATGCAGGAGCGCGCGCAGCATGCTCCGCTTTCTGACCCCGCGCTTGAATTCCTTGAAGGCGACGTACCAGGCGAAACCCTCGAAAACGATCGCCGCGCCCAGCACCAGATAGTTGATGTGAACATTGGTCACGGCGTGAGGATGCAGGGTTTTCTGAACTCCCTCGTAGAAAGACACCCCTGCCCCGACCGCGAAAATCAGGATAGCCACGACGAAAGCCCAGAAATAAATCTCCTTGCTGTAGCCGAAGGGATGACGCAGGTCTGCAGGTCGTTCAGCCCGGCGCATACCATAGAGCAGCAAACACTGGTTGCCCGTATCGACGCTGGAGTGGATTGCCTCGCTGAACATCGCGGAAGACCCCGTGAAGGCCGCCGCGGTGAACTTGGTCACTGCAATCAATGCGTTTCCCGCCAAAGCCGCGTAAATGACTTTCTTTGACCCTTGAGCCGTCATACTTGCGAATCCATCTCTTGCTTGGGACTAATAGATCGACAGTCATATCAAGGTTTGCTGAAAATGCTACCTCGCCAAACGGCCGGAGCGATCAACGTCCTACTGGCACGTACTGAAAACAGACAGAATCCTGGGAAGATTTTATGAGAAAAGTTCTGCGCTACGGCCTTCGGGGGCTCGTCTCTCTGATCGGTTTGATCCTTGTTGTAGCGGTTGCGGGGTTCTTCTGGCTGCGGACCTCTCTTCCGGATCTGAACGGCGAAGCCGTGCTGACTGGTCTGGCCGCAGATGTGACCGTCCTTCGCGACCAGGACGGTATCGTCACCATCAAGGCGGGCTCCGATCTGGATGCCTACCGGGCGCTGGGATACCTGCACGCCCAGGACCGTCTATGGCAGATGGATTTTATGCGCCGCAGTGGCGCCGGGCGGCTTTCGGAAGTGGTGGGTCCGGCAACGATCCGGATCGACAAGATCATGCGCACGCTGGGTTTCTATAATCTTGCGGAAGCGAGCTACAACAAGCTTTCCCCAGAGGTGCGCGCGGGCCTTGATGCCTACAGCGCCGGGGTGAACGGCTTCATGGAAAGTAACAGTGGGGCCTGGCCGCCGGAGTTCTATCTTCTGCGCTACAGTCCAGAGCCCTGGACCCCGGCGGACTCGCTGGTCTGGGGGCGGTTGATGGCGATCCAGCTCTCCGGCAACTGGCGCAGTGAGCTTCTGCGGGCACGCCTGAACGAATTTCTGAAGCCGGAGCAGATCCGCGCGCTCTGGCCCGACTATCCGGCGGACGCACCGGTCGCGCTGGCCGGTCTGGAGCGTAAAGCCGCACTGGACCCGTTGGAACAGCTGCCCTGGCCGCTCGCACCCAAGGATGCCTCCAACTCCTGGGTGCTCTCCGGCGCAAAGACCACCACCGGCAAACCGATCCTCGCCAACGACCCTCACCTTTCACTCGACTCACCCGGGCTTTGGTATCTGGTCGACATCCAGACGCCAGAAGGCCGGATCCGCGGGGCCTCGGCGCCGGGCGTGCCTTTCGTTGTGCTTGGCCAGAACAGTCATCTCGCCTGGGGTTTCACCACGACTCACAGCGACACCCAGGACCTTTTTGTCGAGAAACTCGATCCGGCGAAACCCGATCACTATCTCACACCGGAGGGTTCGATCCTCTTCGAAACACGAGAGGAAGTTATCAAGGTTCGTGGCGAGGAAGATGTCATCCTGAAGGTTAGCCTCAGCCGTCATGGTCCGCTGTTGGATGGGATTGCCGATCCGCAGGACCTTGAGAGCGCCGCAGGCACGACAGGTGCTGACAACGGTACGGTTCTCGCGCTTGCCTGGCCTGCTTTACGCGATGACGACCTCATTCCCCAGGCGATCTATGGCTTCAACAAGGCCCGCAATTGGACCCAGTTTCTGGACGCCAGTCGCTTCTTCCACTCACCGCAACAAAACATTGTCTACGCCGACATCGAAGGCAACATCGGCCTGGTTGTACCGGGACGGGTACCGATGCGGGCCAGTGGTGACGGGCGTGTGCCGGTTCCCGGTTGGAGCGACGAATACGCCTGGAAAGGATTCATTCCCTTCGAGGAGATGCCACAGGGCGGCAACCCTGAGAGTGGGGTATACGTTGTGGCGAACAACAAGATCGTCGACGACAGCTACCCACATCTGATCACGGCGGATTGGCCGAGCCAGTATCGCGCCGCGCGTATTCAAGAAGTCTTGGACGCAACACCGAGAGGCAGCATTGAAGCCTCGATGGAGCTGCAGAACGATATCCTGTCAATTCCGGCGCGCACGCTGATGCCTTTCCTGCTTGAGACCGATGCCACCTCGCCCGCCGCACAAGAGGCGCTGTCCTTACTGTCGGCGTGGGATTTCAGATTGGACCGCACGCGGCCGGAAGCCCTGATCTACAACAATTGGCTCAGCAAGCTCAACGCAGCGCTTCTGGAAGATGAGCTGGGTCAGGAATTCAACAGCTTCAGGCGTCCCAAAACCGAACTGGTCGCACGGATACTTTCCGGCCGCGCCGCCGCCGCCAGTCCGCCGCTCGACTGGTGCAACGACGTCCGCACTCCGCAACAGGAAAGCTGCGCGCAGATCCTGGCAAGCTCCCTTGACGACGCGCTGAGGGAAATTTCGACAACCTACGGCGACGACATGAGCGCCTGGCGCTGGGGTGACGTTCACCGCGCCACCCTGCCCCATCCGGTCTTAAGTCGCATCCCGGTTCTATCGGATATCTTCGACGTCTCCGTGGAAACCGACGGCGGCGCCGAGACGGTCAAGCGTGCGGGCGTAAGTTTTAACGGCCCGATCGACAAACGCTTTAATGACCGCCACGGCGCCGGTTACCGGGCTGTATACGACTTGGCGAACCCGAACAACTCGCGCTTCATGATTTCCACCGGTCAGTCAGCAAACCCGCTCTCATCCCTTTACGGCAACTTCGCCGAGCGCTGGCGCGACGGGGAGTATGTGACAATCGACAACGTCGACATAGCGATGAAATCGAAGCGTCGATTACTGCTGAAACCGGAATAACCGCTCCGCTACCAGGCTTTGTAAGGCAGGAACTTTCCGCTCATCTTCACCTCGATGCGGTCGCCTTTGGGATCGGGAATCTTGTCGACATACATTTCGAAATCGATGGCGCTCATGATGCCGTCGCCGCCTTTCTCCTGGATCAGTTCCTTGATGGTATCCCCGTAGACACCGACGATTTCATAGAGCCGGTAGATGCAGGGGTCTGTCGGGATCGTTTGATTAAACATCTTGGTCGGGAACTCGGCGAGCACCACCGCGGCTTCCTGAGGTAAAGCCAAAGTCTTGACCAACAGGTCCGCCTTTTCACGCGGCAGAGAGTTCATGCCCAGACAGGCCGAGGTCGTGAAGACCGGTGACATCCCGATACTCTCGGCAATGCCTTCCCATGTCAGACCCGCGGTCTTCTTTTTCTCGATGATCATTTCCGCAACGTCGACTTTGTTCATCGTCTCGCCTTTCTCAAAAATTTCTGAATCTGTTTTTCAGGAGAGGTTATCGCACCAGTGAGACCAGCTCCGGTTCCATGCGCGGCGAAGACAAGCCCTCATCCGATACCGCATCTTCAGTTGCTAACGCAGGACGCACGGTTTCCGGTCGCCGGGGCTTCATCGGTCCCCCATCGTCCGGATGCTCCTCGGCCAGGACTTTCGAGCGCAGAGCCAGGAACTCGACCAGATGATTTCGGATCTTGTAGTAACCCTGGTCGTGTATGATCTCGGCCCGGTTCCGCGGCCTTGGAATGTCGATCACCACACTCTCGGCAACCCGCGCGTAGGGACCATTGGTCATCAGCAGAATGCGGTCCGCCAGCAAGATCGCTTCGTCCACGTCATGGGTGATCATGAAGACGGTCTGCTCGCTGCCCGACCAGATGCGGATCAACTCGTCCTGAATGGTGCCGCGTGTCAGGGCATCCAGCGCGCCAAAGGGTTCGTCGAGCAATAGCAGTTTTGGCTGTATCGCGAAGGCACGGGCAATCGAGACCCGCTGGCGCATGCCGCCCGAAAGCTGCGAAGGCTTGCGGTGCTCAGCTCCTCCCGACAGGCCAACCATCTCAAGATACTTATAGGAATGGTCCAGAACCTGCTGTTTGCTCCAATCCGGGTGACGCGCCCTTACACCGAAGGTCACGTTTTTCAGAGCCGAGCGCCAGGGCAGCAGAGAATAGTTCTGAAACACCACACCCCGATCGAGGCTCGGCCCCACGACTTCCTTACCGTCCATCGTAACCGCACCGGAAGTCGCCGTGTCCAGACCGGCCAGCACATTCATGATGGTGGATTTACCACAGCCGGAATGACCGATGATGCAAACGAATTCGCCCTTATTGATGTCGAAGCTGACCTCCTCGAACACGGTCAGGTCTTGGCCGCCGGGGCTTGGGTAGCGCTTCGAAAGCGCGTCGATTTCTAAAAACGGATTGTCCATAGTGCCTTTATTCCTGATAACGCACGGCGCGTTGAACCTGGGCGAAGGCGGCATCGAGCAACATGCCCACGACACCAATCACCAGGATGGAGAAGATCACGCTGGTCAGATCGAGATTGTTCCACTCGTTCCAGACGTAGTAGCCAACACCGGTCCCGCCCACGAGCATCTCCGCTGCAACGATCACCAGCCAAGCAATGCCGATGGAAATGCGCATGCCGGTCACAATGGTCGGCGCGGCAGCGGGCAGGATTACCGTCAACGCCGTCCGCAGCGAGCCCAGTTCATGAGTGCGGGCGACATTCACCCAGTCCTTGCGCACACCGGCGACACCGAAGGCCGTGTTGATCAACATCGGCCAGATGGAACAGATGAAGATCACAAAGATCGACGAGGCTTCGCTGTCCTTGATGATGAAGAGCGCCAGAGGCATCCAGGCCAGGGGAGAGATTGGCCTAAGAACCTGAATGAAAGGATCGAACGCGCGGTACATCAGAGGCGACATGCCGATCAGAAACCCGACCGGGATCGCGATCATCGCCGCCAGGAAATATCCGGTCAGCACCCGGAACAGTGAATAGCCGACCTGAATGCCGATCCCCTTGTCATTGGGCCCGTTATCGTAGAAGGGATCCGAAAGCTCCTCCCATGCCCGCAGAAGAACCTGTGATGGTGGCGGCACCCTGGCCTCCTGGTCCGCCCCGCCCATCAGTTTTTCGTATTCGGTCATCTCACCGGCGGCCTTCACCGCCGGTGTCGACAACTCCCAGACTCCCAGGCTCACCACCAGGATGAGGCCTGAGAGAAATAGGGCCCGTGCGGCCAGCGAAGACATCACGGTCATGCCTTAGACCCGGGTGATTGCGAAGCTCTTGGCATAAGCCTCGGGCTCGCTCGGGTCGAAGGTCTTGCCCATAATGTTGTAGCTTTCGTAGGTCTCGGTCGGCGGCGTCAGGCCCAGATCCTTCATGATCTTGGCGCAGTCCGCAGTCAGATAAACCTGCTCGGCAATGCCCTTGTAATCGACCTCGCCCTCGATATAGCCCCAACGTTTCATCTGGGTCAGAATCCAGACCCCCATGGAGTGCCATGGGAATGGATCAAAATCGATCCGGTCCGGCACGTCCTTGATATTGCCAAGCCCGTCGGCATAGCGCCCGGTCATGACTTGCTCAATCACCGGAACCGGCTGGTTCAGGTAGTTGGTCGGGGCAATGGCTGCCGAGATCTCCTTCCGGTTCTCGGCTTTGCTGGCGTAGGTCGTAGCGTCCACCAAGGCCTTTAGAAGATTGCCGTAGGTATTCGGCAGGGTCTCCGCAAACTCGGCGGAACACGCGAAGGCGCAACAAGGGTGACCGTCCCAGATCTCTTTTGTCAGCGCGTGAATGAAACCGACTTTCTCCCAAACCGCACGCTGATTAAAGGGATCCGGCGAGAGATAACCATCGAGATTACCGGCCCGCAGGTTGGCGACCATCTCGGGCGGCGGCACAACGCGAATCTGGATGTCCTTGTCCGGATCCAGCCCGGCCTCAGCCACGTAGTAACGCAGCAGGAAATTATGCATGGAGTATTCGAAAGGCACCCCGAACTTAAAGCCCTTCCACATCTTCGGATCGTTCTTGTCTTTATGATCAACGTGCAGAACGATGGCCTGGCCGTTGATGTTCTCCACCGCCGGCATGATGAAAGGTGTCGCGGTCGACCCCGCGCCCATGGTGATGGCCAATGGCATCGGTGTGAGCATATGCGCTGCGTCGTATTCCTTGTTCAGGGACTTGTCGCGTGCAACGGCCCAGCCCGCCGTTTTGATGACATCGACGTCGAGGCCGTACTTCTCGTAAAAACCCAAAGGTTTCGCCATGATAATTGGCGTCGCGCAGGTGATCGGCACGAAACCGACGTTGAGTTTGCTTTTCTCGGGTTTGCCCAGAGTGTCCAGGATTGCTGCCTTAGCTTTCTCCATCGGGAAGACGCTCGAGATCGCAGCCGCCAGCGCCGTCGTTCCCAACAATCCGGCAAAGCTGCGGCGTGAAAGTTCGTTGTGCCCGAAAACCGAACGCACCACAGCGCTCTCAATCGTGCGCTCCATGACGGCTTCGCTGGAAGTCAATGGATCCGTGCCTTCAGAAGTCTCCAATTCATAAGACACGGTTTCGGCGCTGCAGGTATCGCAGCCACAGTTCGCGCCATGGCGCAGATCCGTCTCGGCGCTATAGGGATTGCCTAAGGAGTTGCTGGGTTGTTTCGAAGCCATTTCTGTCCCCTGTCATAGATCGTTGTTCGGCGCGTGGCCGTTGAGGGATCCTTCGCAAAGACTGTGCCAGTTATTGTGCAGCGCACAGTTTTGTTTTTATTCAAGGCATTAAGCGCATTTCATTTGGCTAAAACTCGTTACGAAAATTCGTAATTTATATTTTTTCGTAATTCAGTTATGATTTTTCGTAATCGACCTTCTCAGGAAATTTCACGCCGTGCCGGTAAAGCTTTCCGATCCGCAAACAATGAAACGCTTAGGGGTTTCGACCGACCACAACAGCCTGCTGGACAGTCCCAGGCCAATGACCGGCGAACTTCTGAAATCGGCTTTTGCCAGTGCGCCTGAGCCGCTGCTGCTGATCGATCCGCTAAGCGACGTCATCCTGCGCGCCAACAAGGCCGCCTGCGCGATTTACGCCCTCACCATGGATGAACTGCTCAAACGCTCTTTTTCCGCCCTTTACCGGGAATGCCGGGGCGAACTTTTAGTGGTGACGGAAGAAGCCTTCGAACGCGGCCACGCCTGGAGCCGGGATCTGGTCCTGCGGCGGCCGGATGGCAGTGCAATGGATCTGGAGCACAGCTTCGTGACCTGCAAGCAGCGGGACAGGCATTACCTGCTTCTCTCGGTTCTGGATCTCACGTCCCTGCGTTACCGCAGCATCGACAGCGAGGCCAACAGTTACCATCGCCAGGGGCTCGACGAATGGCGACGCGCAGAGCGCTTTTTTCGTGAAATAGAACGAGAGAACCAGATGATCCTGAGTGCTGCGGGCGAAGGCATCTATGGGGTCAATGCCGACGGGATCACGACCTTTGTCAATCCGGCAGCCGAGGTCATGCTGGGCTGGAAAGCCGAGGAACTGGTCGGCGTCGATATGCACAGCATGATCCATCACAGCCATGCTGACGGTAGCTGTTATCCCAACGCCAGCTGTCCGATTTTCAACGCCTTTCGCGACGGCAAGGTTAATACGGTCGATGATGAAGTCTTCTGGTGCAAAGACGGAAAACCGCTCCGGGTCGAATACACCTCGACCCCGATTGTCGACGACGGCGCCATGGTCGGGGCCGTCATCGTGTTCCGGGACATTTCCGAGCGAAAGCAGTCTGAGGAGCAGCTGCGTCAGGCCTTAGAGGAAAACGCCGCTCTGCGCGAACGTCTGGAAAAGGAAAACGCCTATCTGCAGGAAGAAATCCTGACCCAGTCCAATCACCACGAAATTCTCGGGAACTCCGCCGCCGTCAAAAAAATCCTGCAGCAGATCGACCTGGTGGCCCCGACCGACGCTTCGGTTCTGATCACGGGAGAAAGCGGCACCGGCAAGGAACTGGTGGCTCGCGCTATTCACCAGGCCTCGGACCGACGGGACCGCCCTCTGATCCGCGTAAACTGCGCGGCCATCCCGCGCGAACTCTTCGAGAGTGAGTTCTTCGGACATGTGAAGGGCGCGTTCACCGGTGCATTGCGAGATCGCGTCGGGCGTTTCGAATTGGCGGACGGCGGCACCATCTTTCTGGATGAGGTCGGAGAGATCCCCCTAGATCTCCAATCCAAGCTTTTACGGGTCCTGCAGGACCGTCGCTTCGAACGCCTGGGCGACGAGAAAACCCGCGAGGTCGATATCCGCCTGATCGCCGCGACAAACCGGGATCTCAAGAAGGAAGCGGCCGCGGGACGCTTTCGGGAGGATCTGTATTTCCGGATCAACGTCTTCCCCATCGAGTGCACGCCTCTGCGCGAACGCGGCGACGACATTCCCATTCTGGCGGAGCATTTCCTGAAGACGGTGGCCGCGCGCCTCAACCTCAAAAAGCTGTCACTCACGAACGCCAACATCGAGACGCTACGTGCCTATGCCTGGCCGGGGAACGCCCGCGAGCTCCAGAACGTCATGGAGCGGGCTATGATCCTGGCGCGTCATGGTCGCCTGCATTTCCATCTACCAGGCGATACCGCGCCGGCAAGCAAGCCCAAAGACACAACCTCACACGAAGACCGGGTTCTGACGTCGAAGCAAATGACCGCCTTCGAAAAGGCCAATATTGAACGCGCATTGCGGGCGGCGGGCGGCAAGGTGTCGGGATCCGACGGCGCGGCAACTCGGCTGGGCATGAAGGCCACCACGCTCTATTCCAAAATCAAGAACATGGGCATAGGTGAAAAGCGCGCTACCTGACGCAAAGTCCTATTTCAAGCCTTTGAGTCCACGTGTATCGATACCCTTAAGAGCGTCCCGGCCAATACGGTCCTTGCGCGCTTCTTCCATCTGCTGGATCTCCAGTGACATCCGGATCTGCCTGTCCAGAGCTTCCTGCTCAGACTCACACTGCCGGAACCCATCCGACCATCCCTGCGCATACTTGCTATCCGCTTCGAAGCGATTGACGTCCTTCTTGAATTCCTCGAACAAGGCCCCGCCCGCCTTCTTACCGCTGTGACATCCTTCCTCGAACCCGTCGGCGTAGGCCACGGGGTAACCCTGTTCGAGGAGCAGATCGCGTTCACTCGCACAAGCACCAAGGGTTACAGCTCCGATTAAGAGGGCCGCAGAGGATTGCAGTGTCCATCGCATTGCCGCTTGCTCCCTTCTCCTCATCCGCGAAGAACTGATCGGTGACCAGCCGTGTGAATTGATATTGAATGCCACCGTGGCCTAGGCAAGTGCAGTTCGAGCCCACCCGGAGATGATACCTGGGCCGCTTTTTGAGTCGCCTTCCCTGCCGCAGCGCCTTACCTTTCTATAAAATGGGCCGAGGCGCGGAATCGGCGATAGAGTCAGGGAAGAGCGCTATGACAGCAAAAGCACCGGTTTTTGGCGGCGTCCTGGAAGCCATCGGCAACACGCCGCTGATGGAAGTCAAACATATGGACACCGGTCCCTGCCGTCTGTTCCTGAAGCTCGAAAGCCAGAATCCCGGTGGCTCGATCAAGGACCGCATCGGCAAATCGATGATCGAAGCGGCTGAACAGGATGGCAGTCTGAAACCGGGCGGGAAGCTGATCGAAGCAACCGCTGGCAATACCGGGCTCGGCCTGGCACTGGTGGCTGCGCAGAAAGGTTATCACCTGACCCTGATCGTTCCCGATAAGATGGCGCAGGAAAAAATCTTTCATCTGAAGGCCCTGGGCACCGAGGTGATCCTGACCCGTTCGGACGTGGGCAAAGGACACCCAGAGTATTATCAAGACATGGCCGAGCGTATCGCCGCCGAAACCGGCGCGATCTTCGTCAATCAGTTCGACAATCCGGCCAACCCCTACGCCCATGAAACCACGACCGGCCCCGAAATCCTGGAGCAGATGGATGGCGATCTGGATGCCATGGTTTGTGGTGTGGGCTCAGGCGGTACGATTACAGGACTGGGCCGCTATTTCGCCAAGGCATCACCGAAGACCGAAATGGTGCTGGCCGACCCGGAAGGCTCTATACTTGCAGAGTATGTCAACACGGGCCATCTCTCGGACGATGTCGGTTCCTGGGTTGTCGAAGGCATTGGCGAGGACTTCATCCCCCCGGTTTCAGATCTCTCGCTGGCGAAATCGGCTTATACAGTCGGCGATCGGGAAGCCCTGATCACCGCACGGGAACTGCTGACCAAGGAAGGTGTCCTCGGCGGCTCCTCCTCCGGCACGCTGATCGCTGCCGCACTGCGTTATTGCCGGGAACAAACGGAGCCAAAGCGCGTCGTCACCTTTGTCTGCGACAGCGGTAACAAGTACCTCTCCAAGATGTTCAATGATTTCTGGATGCTGGATCAAGGCTTCATCCAGCGCGAACAGCATGGCGACCTGCGCGACCTGATCGCGCGCCTGCATGAGAAACATGCGACGGTTCTGGTCGGTCCGGAGGATACGCTGCTGGTCGCCTATGGCCGCATGAAGCTCTACGACGTCTCACAGCTTCCCGTCCTGGACGAGGACAGTAAGGTCGTCGGCATTATCGACGAGAGCGATATTTTGCTGGCGGTGACGGAAAACGAAGACCATTTCAAAAAGAAAGTCGGCGAAGCCATGACCAGCAAGCTGGAAACGGTCCAGTCCGACGCGCCGATGGAAGCCCTGCTTCCGATTTTCAATAGGGATATGGTCGCCATAGTCGTCACCGGCGATACCTTCCTCGGACTCATCACGCGGATCGATCTTCTGAACTATCTGCGTCGCAGAATGAAGTAGAGACACATGCCTGACAGCCCCGCAAAGACCAACCGCGCCAGCTTTGAAACCCGCGTTATCCACGCGGGACAAAGCCCCGACCCCTCGACCGGGGCCATCATGCCACCGATCTACGCCACCTCAACCTATGTTCAGGAGAGCCCGGGCGTTCACAAGGGCTATGAGTACAGCCGTTCGCAGAACCCGACCCGCATGGCCTACGAACGCTGCATCGCAGATCTGGAAAGCGGAACGCAGGGTTTTGCTTTCGCGTCGGGCCTTGCGGCTATCGGCACCGCATTGGAGCTACTGGACAGCGGCAGCCATATCATCGCGATGGACGATCTCTACGGCGGTTCCTACCGTCTGTTCGAAAACGTCCGCAAGCGCTCGGCGGCCCTGGATTTCAGCTTCGTCGACATGACTGATCTCTCGGCCTTGGAGGCCGCAATCCGGCCCGAGACGAAAATGATCTGGGTCGAGACTCCCACCAACCCCCTTCTGAAGCTGGTTGATCTGGAAGCTATCGCGACACTGGCCCGCAAACGCGGTATCCTCTGCGTCTGTGACAACACCTTCGCCTCGCCCTGGGTGCAGCGCCCGATCGAACAGGGCTTCGATATGGTGATGCATTCGGCGACCAAGTATTTGAATGGTCACTCCGACATGGTCGGCGGTGTCCTGGTGATCGGGAACCGGCCGGATCTCGTGGAACAGATGGCCTATCTTCAGAATGCGGTCGGAGCTGTTCAGGGCCCCTTCGATTCCTTCCTGGCACTCCGCGGCCTCAAGACCCTCGCTTTACGTATGGAACGTCACTGCGCCTCCGCACAGACGATTGCCGAATACCTCGAGGCCCACCCCAAGGTCGAAAAGGTTTACTACCCGGGTCTTGCAAGCCATCCGCAGCACGACCTCGCGAAGCGGCAGATGCATGCTTATGGAGGCATGGTCACTGCGGTGTTAAAAGGCGGTCTCGAGAACGCCCGACGCTTCCTGGAACGGGTTGAGCTCTTTGCCCTGGCCGAAAGCCTGGGCGGTGTCGAGAGCCTGATCGAGCATCCGGCCATCATGACCCACGCGTCCATCCCGCCGGAAAACCGCGAAGCTCTGGGCATCAGCGATGGGCTGGTGCGGCTATCGGTCGGTGTCGAAGGGATTGATGACCTGATCGCGGATATTGAGCAGGCACTGGCTTAGGCTTTGTCCCAAGACCAAAAAACACACAGCATCCAGACTATGAAACCACTTAAGACTGGAGTCTTCTCGTCGTCTGGAAACTAGTCGCCTCATAAAAAGGTATGCGTATTGCCTCCAATCAGCATCGTCACTGTTTCACAAAACCGTGCGGCGGCACTCGCCAGGAAATTTCACAAAGACTATTTGCCACCAATGGTTCTCGCCCGCGATGTTCCATCTGAGGCAGCGTATCATCGTCAAGAAGTCGGTACAGTTGAGCGTTTTGCCCCCTATCCGAACCAAGCGTGGATCTGGCGTCTTCCGAACAAAGATGACTGCAGCATTTGGGCGCGTCCTCTAGACGAGGGAAAGACGACGAGAAATATATTCGAGGCTTTCGTGCAAGAACTCTACGGCGACGTCCACTATGGAGACCGCAGACTCTATCCTGTCGACCACGTCTACAATCATGCAAACGCGCCTCACGATTGGTACATCAGGCTTGAGATCATTCCGAGAAGAACAAATTCCCAGCATGGTGGCGGCTTTGAAAGAAAGAACACCAATTCAATAATTGAAATTGAAAACCGTAATCGTGCCCATCAGAGCAAAATGACTTTTATGATGATGCTGAAGATTGCAGGCCTCCCCCCACCCCGGTCCACAGACGACACTGGCCGCATGAACGTCGCTCGTCACTACTTTTTACAGAATGGATGGACGGCACAACAGATCGATAACGCCCTGCGGAGTCTCTTAGACAAAGCAGCAGTACGCTGATGTTCGCGGCCGTACGGACATGAAACGTCAATCATTCGATACGAACTGAGTATTAGTGGCTTACACCTATCAATAGGCGCCAGCTTATCTCACCGGTAGATCAGAGTTGGCAGCCACATGGTGAAGAAAGGCACGAAGGTCATCAGCAGCAGAACCGTTACCAGCGGCACCAGAAACGGTGCCGTTGCGGTGACACAGCGTTCAAAGGGCACAGCGGAGACCTTCGAGAGCACGTAGAGCACCATCCCCACCGGCGGTGTCAGCAATCCGAGCATCAGGTTCAGAATCAGGATGATGCCAAAATGCACCGGATCCAGACCGATGGTCACAGCCACGGGCAGAAGTACCGGCACCAGGATGGTGATCGAGGCGATGGTTTCCATGAAGCAGCCGATGATCAGGACCATCAGGGTGATCAGCAGCAGGATCGCAATCTTGTTGTCCGTGAAACCGAGCAACAGGTCGGCGAACTGCCCCGCCACCTGATTGGCGGTCAGGATCCAGCCGAAGATTGCCGAGCTGGCAACGATCATCAGAATGGCCGCGGTGGTTTCAATGGTATCCATGGAAACCCGCAGGATACCGCGCCAGGTCAAGGTTCGGTATACGACCAGCCCCAGGAAAGCCGAGTAAGCAACGGCAGCGATTGCCGCTTCTGTCGGCGTGAAGACACCGGTGATGATCCCGCCGACAATGATGATCGGGGTCATGAGCGGCAGCGTTGCGTCAAAGAGCGATTCAAAGAAGTGCTTCACTCTGAAACGCTCATCGCGCGGATAGTTGTTCAGGCGGGCTTTCCACGCCACCATGATCATCAGCGAAATCGCCATCAGCAGGCCCGGAATTAATCCGGCGGCAAAAAGCTGACCGATCGAGGTGTCCGCAATGACGCCATAAATCACCAGCGGCAGCGACGGAGGAATGATCGGGCCAATCGTTGAAGACGCCGCCGTGATACCGACCGAGAAATCCGTGTCGTATCCTGCGTCGCGCATGGCCTTGATCTCGATGTTGCCAAGACCGCCGGCATCGGCAACCGCGGCCCCCGACATCCCGGCAAAGATCACGCTGGCGCCGATGTTGACATGCCCCAGGCCACCGTGAGCCCACCCCACCGTCGCCCGCGCGAAGTTAAAGATCTTGGTCGTAATGCCGCCGGTGTTCATCAGATGACCGGCCAGAATGAAGAAGGGAATCGCAATCAGCGGAAAGCTGTTGATCCCGTTGATCATATTGTGCAGGACGACAAGGCTGGGCATGCCGTTGAAGAGGATAAAAGTCAGCGATGACAGCCCCAGCGCGACAGCAACCGGTACACCGATAACCAGCAGCACAAAGAGCATCAGGAAAAGGAAAAGGATCGACATGGCAGCCTATGCTAATTGGTCACGGTGACGGTCACTCGTTGATCGCGCGCTCTTCGAGCTGTGCGACGACTTCGGAGCTCGGCTGCCGGATCTTTTTGTACAGCCAGATAATCGAATTGATAGCCATCAGCGCCAGACAGACCGCGACGACCCAATAGATCACGCTCTTGGGAACATCGATGGAGACCATTTTCTGGCGGGTCTTCTCCGCTAGCTGAACCGCGACCCAGGCCAGGAAACCATAAAAGCCGACATTGATGAACTCGACGAACACTGCAACCGCCTTCCCCGCCTTGACCGGCAGGTAGCGATAGAAGAATTCGAGAAAGATGTGCGAGCCTTTGCGTACGGCGGTCACGGCCCCGACGTAGCCGACGATGATCAGCAGGAAGCGCGCGATCTCTTCCGTCCAGCCAAGGGAATCATTGAGCACGTAACGGGTAAAGAACTGTAGAAACACGACAATCATCAGCGCCCAGAAGACAAAGAGCGCAGGAATGTCGATGAGTTTGATATCGGAAATATCGTGTACTTCCGTCTCAAACTCGATTTTGGGCAGCCCGCGTTCAGCGGACTGCCCTTCATCGTCACGTATGTCGTTCATTGGAGAAGTTTAGCCGATTTAACTTACTTACCCAATGCGACAAAGCGCTTGAACTGCTCCATCGAGTAAGGGGCGTCGTCTGCGGTCAGACGTGGTTCAACCGCTTTCATGAAAGGCGTACGGTCAACGACGTTCACCACATTGCCCTGCGCTTCGAACCACTTGGCGAGGTTCTGTTCGGCGGTATCGATCTCATTGGACGCCCGTTCAGCCGCTTCCTGGGTGACAGCGGTCAGAATGGCCGCATCCGCTTCTCCCAGCTTGTCCATGGTCGAGCCGGAAACGATCACCACCAGCGAATTGATGATGTGGCCGGTCAGGTTGATGTGCTTCTGGACTTCATAGAACTTCTTGAACTGGATCGTCGGCAGTGGATTTTCCTGCGCATCGACCACGCCCTGTTGAAGTGCAAGATAGACTTCGGAGAAGGCCATCGGCGTCGGGTTGGCATCAACAGCTTCAGGGAACATGACATAGACCGGTGCGTTCGGAACGCGGATCTTAAGGCCCTTCATATCGTCCGGCGTCAGGATCGGCTTGTTCGCAGTGACATGCCGCGCCCCGTAATAGACCAGACCGGTAATGGTGTGGCCGGTCGCGTCTTTATAACCCGCACCCATTTCCTGGAAGAGGTCACTGTCGCGGTAGGCTTTCCAGTGATTGAAGTCGCGCAGAATGAAAGGGTAATCCGAGATTGCCAGCGGGCTGTATGACTGCGCGGCAAAAGCCGGACCGGTGTAGATCATATCTACCGAGCCAATAGCGAGGCCTTCGTTGATATCAACTTCCTTACCCAGCGAAGATGCCGGGAAAACTTGAATTTCGTAGCGGCCGTCCGTGCGCTTCTTGAACTCTTCAGCCGCCCAGAGTGCCGAAGTATTGTAAGGCGATCCCGCCTCATAAACATGCGCCCACTTGAGCACTTCGGCTGCCTGTGAGAGCGTCGCGCCTGTTACGACTGAAGCGGCAGCGACAAAGCCAGCCGCCGCGCCGAGAAACTGTTTCCGGTTGATCATAAATTTTCTCCCTAAAATGCTATTTTACAGCTCCGCGTGACACAGATTTTTGCCTGTGCCTCATCAGAGCAAAGAGCTTACTAAAATGCTAGCACACAAGTTCACGACAACGAAAGCCTTCTGTGCGCCCCGACCTCTCATAGCTGCCGCCGCCCGGCGAAGCGGCCGCTTAAGCAACATTTTTTCCAATAAATTCATACACCTCGACACACTCACCAGCATCAATATGCCCCCATGCTGAGGCTGGACCTGCGCACCCAATCCAAAAGAAGCCCGTCAGGCGCATGCATGAAACAACGCGAAACCTTGTTGGGAACACGCCTGTAAGTAGTTTCCCGAATTGAGCTGAATGTGGCTTTCGGGATACATCGCACCATCGGAACCGCAGCCGCCCTTCAGCGCGTGCAAGCGAAACCCGGACGCCTCAGAAAATCAGTTTAACAAGACCTCTGCCCAGGAGCGCGAAAGCGATGGAACACGAGAAAGATGATATTGTATTGAACCGCTATGTAGGCCGACACCTGAAGCAGCACCGTGAACGCATGGGCCTGACCCAAGACAGACTTGCCCGGCAACTGGGCATCAGTGTTCAGGATTTCCAGAACGCCGAGCTGGGACTGGACCGCTTACCGGCAGTAATGCTCTACGAAGCCTGTGAGGTTTTTGGTATCTCGCTGCGCAGTTTTTTTGGTGAGTTCATTGAGACCCAAAACAAGATCCCAAGCGGTCAAACATCCCCCGACCAGCCGCGAAATGAAGTGCTGAACGCTGACTAAGAGCTCATTTTGCGAAAACACTAAAAAATCGAAAGCATCTGTGCCCGGCTCTGTTGAGTGTGGGAGCCCTCTTTGTCTTACGCTCGGGATAAACAGGCTAAATCAACAGCACCCCGTCCCACAGCAACTTCGAGCCCGCCACCGCCAGGAAGAGGTACGCAATCCTGGTGAAGACCGCCTGGCTCAGAAGATGATGCAGACGAAAACCCAGCAGGACGCCCAGAACCAGGAAAGGTGTCAGTAAAAAGCTTGCGGTCAGAGTCTCGAGCGAAAACTGAGCAAGCGCAATGTAAGAGAAGGTCTTAATCAGATTTAGCGTGAAAAAGAAAACGCTGTTGGTCCCCACAAACAGTGACTTCTCCATCCCTCGACTCAAAAAATACCCCTTCACAGGCGGTCCGCCCGCATGGGCTACAAAACTTGCAAAACCCGACACCCCACCCAAGACAAAGGTCACGATCGGGTTCGAACACCCCGAATGCTGGCCTGCAGATTGACGAAACGCGAACTGGGCAACAAACAGGATTGCCATTGCGCCGATCGCGAGTTTCAGCAACGCCGGGTCCAGCCAGCGGAAAGTCAATGCGCCAAGCGCAATCCCACAGAGTGCGCCAGGCAGAAGTGTCCTTACCTCCCCCCAGGACCAGGAGTGCCGATATTTCCAGATGTTCGCGCAATCCATCACAATAAGAACCGGCATCATCACCGTAACCGCGACCTGCGGAGTCACAAAAAGCGACATGAACGGTACGGCAAGCACACCAAGCCCACCGGCAAAACCGCTTTTGGAAACACCCGTGATGACCACCGCCAAGGCGGCGATCAGATAAAACTCGACGGACAAGCTTCACCTCCCTGCTTGATGATTGCGCTCGGCAGGAAATAGGCTTGCATTGGAAATATAGGAAACAGTTTTATATGATTATAAAAAACTGTTTTGGAGATGTTAATGCCGCTCGACCTCAAGGAGCTGGAGAGCTTTGTCATTTCGGCGGAGACACTTAATTTCTCAGAGACCGCAAAACGCCGGAACACGGTTCAATCGGCTGTAAGCAGCCACATTCTCAAGCTCGAAGACATCGTCGGGCAACGGCTCTTCGACCGGAAACGCGGTCAATCCATGCGGCTGACGGCAGAGGGCGAAGCCTTTGTGATCTACGCCCGGCGCATTCTCAATCTGACCGACGAGGCAATCGACAGCATCCGGCAATCTCCGGCGCAAAGCACGATCCGGCTGGGTACCACGAGCACACTCGCGGTTTCGGTTCTTTCGAGTGTGTTGGAAGACTTCGCGGCGCAGTTCCCCAAGGTCCGGGTTGAAGTCTCCTGCGGCAGAAGCACGACCACAATCCGCCGCTTCGATAACGGTGACTTTGACCTCGCGTTTGTCACCGATCAAGGCAAACGTCCGGGACGGCTTTTTGTTGAGAATGTCGATCTGGCCTGGGTGTCGGGTCCGCGCTTTGACCTTGATCCCTCGATGAGCATTCCTCTCGCGTTTTTAACAGACGGCCGTGATCTCAGGCGCTTTGCCATGAACGCGCTCGATAAAACGAAACAGGAGAGTCACATTGCACACACCAGTCCTGATCCTATCGGATTGCGCGCCCTCGTTATTGCCAATCTTGCGCTGACTGTAATGCCCAGGATCGCCGCGACGGCGCCCCTGAAAACACTCTCACAAGCAGATGGACTGCCGCCTCTGGGGCGATTACCCATAGCCGCCTATCAAAGAGTTGGGATCAGCCGAAAGGAAGTGGACGCGATGGGTCGCGCCCTGCTGGCGCATACTTCAATGAGTTAACCCAGGCATACTCGTCGCGGCTATAAACTCTCGTAGTCGCCAACCAGCAACCGATGCTTGGGCTCATCTTCTTCAATATCGGGGAAGCGGCCGATCGGATTCAGGAAATAATTGTCCACGTGGTCGTCGTTGACGGTCGAAACCTCACCCACCAGCACGTCTTTCCCCTCACCCCAAAAAGCGTGATAGACGCGCGGCAGAAGCGTAACACTCTCGCCCGGCTTCAGACGCAGAATGTCACCCGCCTCGAAGTTCCGTTTGACACCGTCGGTAAAGACCGTCACTTCGCGTTCCCGGTCCAACTCGCCTTCATCATTGGCATGGTAAAGCTTGATCGCCAGATCACCGCCACCACGGTTGATGATGTCCTCAGCCTTTGAGTCGTGATAGTGCATCGGCGCGAGCTGATCCTTCTTCGAGATCATGATCTTCTCGGCGTAGAGCATGCCCTTCCCTGACGCCAGATCCTCCTGGCGCCCATTGCGCACGGTGAAGAGGAAGAGGCCAGTCTTATCGTAGTCGCCCAGGCCATAGTCGGTGATGTCCCAGCCGAGACCCGCACGGAAGATCTCGCCGCAGCTTTCCTTTCGGTCGGCCCAATCCGCATCACTCCAGTGTGCAAAAGGTGGCAGGACAAATCCGAAGGATTCGATGAAAGCCTGCCCTTCGCGGACGATCTCATTGATTTCCGAGCGTTTCATTTTCCTGTTCCCTGCTTTCTAGGCCGAAGCCGCAACTTCCATATCAAAAACCAGAATACCGGACTTGCCGCCCTCCGATGCCGCGACGAGTTTCGCGCCGATCCTCTGATGCTCTTCATCTACAAGGTAAGCATTCAGTGCATCAGCATCGGTAAAGTTGATGATAAAGCCTTCGCTGTGGCCCTTATCCATCCCTTCCGGGCTGACATTGACGCCATAGTCTATGCCGAGAAACCCGGAATGATGATCCTGAAGTCCGGCCAGGCCTTCGTAGATCTCTCGTTTCAGATCATCCGGGGTCCCAGCTTGAAACTGGACAAATACACAATGCCTGATCATGAGAATTCGATCCTCCGCCCTTCTTCACTGGATTGTCTGGCCGCCTCGATCATGCGGATCGTTTGGCGCGCTTCCTCGGCCAGAACAGGTGGACGGCCGCCGCGTTCAATCGCTTCACCCATGCCCCGGTAATATTCGTAGTGCGCGCCGGGGATACTCGGCTCTTGCCGTGCGAACAGCTTACCCTTCACCAGGGACGTCACCTTGGCCCAACGGTCTTCCGACTCAATGCCATACCCCGGATCTTCGGGCGTCATCCCGCCGCGCAGCTGCTCTTCCTGGATATCCATATGCTTCTTCATGTAGGAGCCCTGCGTGCCATGAACAGCGTAGCGTGTAGAGAAATCCGGCGAGAGGACACTCGCCATGAGGTCGATCCGCTGCCGCCCCTTGGCCATACGAATGTGAAAGCCGTCGATCACCTTGCCGCCGGGACGTTGCGACGCGATATCTGCACTCAACCAATCCGGCGTTCCGAACAGCACCAAGGCCTGATCGATCAGATGCGATCCAAGATCATAATGCAGCCCCGTCGCCTTTCCCGGTTGGTCCTGCCAGATGTCGCTGACCTCCGGTCGGAAGAACTCGAAATGGGCACGGTAGGAATGCACTTCACCTAGCACCCCATCCTCGATCAACTTGCGCAGCGTCAGAAAATCAGAATCCCAGCGCCGGTTCTGAAAGCAGGAGACAATGCGGTTGGCTTTTTCCGCTGCAGCGATAACAGCGTCGGCCTCCAGGACCGACGAGGTAAAGGGTTTGTCGGACACCACATGCTTACCGGCGGCAAGGGCCTCAAGTGTGAGCGGATAATGCAAGTCACTCGGTGCGGCCACGACCACCAGATCAACCGCCTCATCACCAAAAAGTTCCTGTGGCGTCGCATAAACCTTTGCATCCGGATAGTCCTTTTTGACTTCCTCAGGCCGGGATGACGCCACAGCCGCAAGTTCAAGACCCGCTTTAGCGAAAAGCGGTGCGTGGAAAACGCGCCCCGCCAGCCCATACCCGATCAGCCCGACCCGTACTGCCATAAAACCTTGTGTCCTCTGTTAAAGTCGAACTATGCGATCCGGAGCTCGGTCGCAGGATCGAAAAAGTGAATCTTGCCCATGTTGAAGGCGAAAGGCACATCCGCCCCCACCGAGAGGCCGTTCGCACTGCGCATGCGCCCGGTGACCTCCTTGCCGCCAAGCTGGGTCACGACGAAGGTATCTGCGCCGGTCGGTTCGACCACCTCGACGCTGCAGTTAGCGTGGGCAATGTGTTCCGCCTTGGGATCGGCGCCATCGAGATCGGTGATGTCTTCAGGGCGGATACCGAGAACCACGGACCTGCCGCTATAGCTTTGGAGCGATGTTGGCGGCTGCGGCACAGGTAATGACAAAGAACGATCACGTTGCGGGATCTCCACGGACAACGAACCTCCGCCATTTTCAATTCTGGCCTCGATCAGGTTCATGGTCGGTGACCCCATAAAGTCGGCCACAAACATATTCGCGGGCTTGGAATAGACCTCGTCCGGCGAACCGACCTGCTGCAGGATACCGTCTTTCAGAACCGCAATCTGGGTGGCCAGCGTCATGGCCTCGATCTGATCGTGCGTCACATAGACAATAGTTGTGCCAAGCTTCTGGTGCAGTCGCTTGATCTCCGTGCGCATGTCGACGCGCAGTTTGGCGTCCAGGTTCGAGAGCGGCTCGTCAAAGAGGAAGAGTTTTGGATCCCTGACCAGGGCCCGGCCCATGGCCACCCGTTGGCGTTGACCACCGGAGAGCTGCCCCGGACGGCGCTTCAGCAGATGCTCGATCTGCAGCATACCTGCCACGCCCTGGATTGCCTTTTCCCGGTCTGCCTTGGACACACCGCGCATCTCCAGGCCAAAGGCAATGTTCTCTCCCACGGACATGGAGGGATAGAGCGCATAGGACTGGAAGACCATAGCGATATCGCGCTTGGAAGGATGCAGGTCGTTTACAACCTTGCCGTCGATTGAAATCTCTCCCGACGAGATCGATTCCAGCCCGGCGATGGTATTCAACAGTGTGGACTTGCCACAGCCCGACGGTCCAACCAATACCAGGAAGCCGCCCTCTTCGATGGCGATATCGACTCCCTTGAGGACTTCGACACTGCCGTACTGCTTATGCAGCCGATTGATTTCGAGAAACGCCATAGCAATCAGCCTTTCACCGCGCCGGCCATCAGGCCACGCACGAAGTATCGTCCGGAGACGACATAAACGATAAGAGTGGGCAGCGCCGCCAGGATCGCACCCGCGAAATGTACATTGTATTCCTTCACGCCGGTCGAAGAGCTGACCAGGTTGTTCAGCGCCACCGTCATGGGCTGGCTGTCGAAGTCGGCAAAGGATGCCCCGAAAAGGAAATCGTTCCACACGTTGGTGAACTGCCAGATGACGGTGACGACGATAATCGGCCCGGAGCTTGGCAGCAAAATACGCCGGAAGATCCGGAAGAATCCTGCTCCATCGATGGTCGCGGCCCGGATCAGCTCCGTCGGGAAAGCATCGTAGTAGTTCCGGAAGAACAGCGTCGTGAAGCCCAGACCGTAAACGACATGCACCAGGACAAGCCCGGAGGTCGTGCCCGCCAGATCGAGTATGCCCAGAATGCGCGCCATGGGGATCAGGACGATCTGAAAGGGAATGAAGCAGGAGAAAAGCATCAGACCGAAGACCACCCGGTGCCCCCGGAACTGCCACTTGGTCAGGACGTAACCGTTGATCGCCCCCAGCAGGGTGGAGATGATCACCGCCGGAACGACCATCACCAGAGAATTGATGAAATAGGGTTTGAGACCAGTCGGCTCGACACCGATCTGCGCCTCGCCCCAGGCCTGGATCCAGGGCTCGAAGGTGAAGACCTCAGGAAACGCCAACATGTTGCCCTGACGGATTTCATCCAACGTCTTGAGCGAATTCACCAGCATCACGAAGAGCGGCAGCAGATAGAACACCGCGAACACGAGCAGGATCGAATAGATCAGCGCCCGGGCAATAACCCCGGTGCGCAAAGCGGTGTCCTTGGAAGCCGCGCTCATGTCTTCTTCTCCCGCAGCTCGCTATAGAGATAGGGAATGATGATGGAGGCGATCATCATCAGCATGATCACGGCGGAAGACGCACCGATCCCCATCTGATTGCGGGTAAAGCTGTAGGAATACATGAAGGTCGCCGGCAGCTCAGTCGCCCGCCCCGGACCGCCGTTGGTCAAAGCGATGACCAGATCGTAGGCCTTGATCGCCAGATGCGCGAGAACCACGAAGGCGGAGAGAAAGGCCGGACGCAGCATCGGAATAACGATGCGCCGATAGAGCTGCCAGTTGGAGGCTCCGTCGATCTGAGCGGCCTTCAGGATCTCGTTGTCGATCCCACGCAGACCAGCCAGGAACATTGCCATAACAAAGCCTGAGGACTGCCAGACCGCGGCCAAGACCACCGTGTAGATCGCCATCTCGCGGCTTTTGATCCAGTTGAAGGAAAAGCTCTCCCAACCCCAGAGATGCATCACATTCTCCAGGCCGATACCCGGGTCGAGAAACCACTTCCAGGCGGTGCCGGTGACGATGAAGGACAATGCCATGGGATAGAGATAGATCGGCCGCAACACGCCCTCGCCCCGGATTTTCATATCCAGCAGGATCGCGAGGCCCAAACCGATCACGGTACAGATCACGATGTAGAGGATGCCGAAGATGGCAAGGTTCTTCAGCGCGATCGACCAATGCCGCAGGCTAAAGAGCTTCTCGTAATTCTCCAGGCCGACAAAGCCCAGAGATGGCAGCATGCGCGAGTCCGATACCGAGAGATATCCGGTGAAGGCGATGAAGCCGTAGACGAAGAGCAGGATCAGCACAAAACTTGGCGAGAGCACAAGCCGAGGCAGGTATGTCTGGAGCCTTTCGATCATGGTGACCGCATTCTCAAATAGTAGCTTCAGTCGCCACTGACACAGGGGCTTTGCCTTGCCGCTGACGAAGCTCAAGGGATCTGAAGAGAAAAGAGTGGCGATGAGCACCCCGAAGAGTCCTCATCGCCAAACCGAATGAGACCGTTACCGGTATCTCGAGATTACTGCGCCACCTCAACAGCGGACACCAGTTCCTCGACCGCAGTCGCAGAATCGAACTCGCCGTTAAAATGCGCCGTGACCACGTCATAAATGCCGTTCTTCACGGAAGCCGGTGCAGCATGACCATGCGCCATGGATCCGAAGAGCTTGCCCGAGGCGTTTGCCTCTGCGAGTTCCTTCATACCCTTCTTGCCGCAGGCATCGAAGTCCGCATCGGACACATCGGTGCGCGCCGGAACCGACCCCTTGACCACATTGAACGCCGACTGGAAAGACGGTGCCATGATCGAGCTCGCCAGTTTCACCTGCGCGGCCTGACCTTCTTCATCGACCGAGAACATCGCAAACTGATCCGAGTTGAAGGTTACGGTGCCCTGAGTTCCCGGGAAGCGGAAACAAAGGAAGTCTTCCTCCGGCTTCTGATTGGCTTTCAGGAATTCGCCCTTCGCCCAGTCGCCCATGAACTGGACCCCGGCCTTGCCTTCAATGACCATTGCCGAGGCCAGATTCCAGTCACGACCGGAGAAGTTATCGTCCACGTAGGAGCGCAACGTCGCCATGCGGTCGAAGGCTTCCTTCATCTGGTCCGACCCCAACGCCGCTGGATCGAGGTCAACGAAGGCCTTCTTATAGAAGTCTGGTCCACCAACGCTCATCACCACAGCATCGAAGATCGTTGCGTCCTGCCAGGGCTGACCACCATGCGCGACAGCCGTGTAACCGGCCGCCTTGATCTTGTCGAGGGCGGCGACCAGGTCGTCCCAGCTCGATGGCTGTGCAATCCCTAGCTCATCAAAAATCTTCTTGTTGGCCCAGACCCAGTTGGTCGAGTGCACATTGACCGGCGCCGAGATCCATTTCCCCTCATGCTTGGCAAAACGCTGCAGCGCAGCCGGAACCACCTCATCCCAGCCTTCCTTGGCCGCGACCGAGTTCAAGTCGGCGAGCGCGCCTTCAGCTGCCCAGTCCTGGATATCAAAGCCAAGCATTTGAACCGCGGTGGGCGCGTTTCCAGCAGTGACCCGCGCGCGCAGCACCGTCATGGCCTGTTCACCGCCGCCGCCGGCAACAGGCATGTCTTTCCAGGCCACGCCGTTGCTCTCCAAATCTTCCTTCAGCACGTTCAGCGCGCTGGCCTCACCGCCGGATGTCCACCAGTGCAGGACCTCCACGGAACTGTCTGCAGCGGAAACGGCGTTCGCCGCGCCAGCCATAATTGCGCAGGCGGCAGCGCCACATGCCAGCTTTGATAGAGTTCGTTTCATGTCTCATCCTCCCGTAAGCGTGACACTGGATTTCGGTTCACCGATCCAGAATCTTGTAAATCTGTAACGTTACAGATATTTTAGAGCTACAGTTTGTCCGATTCCGATTTGTTCGTCAAACCTTTCACCTATTTGGTTTTGATTGATGATTAGGCCAAGTTCAGTGCGATTTCACTGCCACGTCCTGTCGCGACAGTTAAAAACCTGTAACGTTACAAAGATATACAGCCTTGGCGTCACAACTTCAGGGCAGCACCGGTTTCCCCCATAAGCCGAGGCGCTTACAATTATTCCAGCGTCACACCCGAGTTCGTAACGGGGGAGGAAGCAGCTTTATCGCCGTATCGTTACAGGAACAGCGTCGTCGGCTTGGTGCATCTCCCTGACAACCTCAAAAGAGACGGCAGAGAGTAAAGCCGCGGGAACATCGTTCAGATCATTCTGCCTAGAGACACCCCATCTCTCGTAGCGGTAACGTTACTACTCGTAGCGGTAACGTTACTAACTGACATTCACAACGTTACAAGTCAGCCTTTCTGACAATTTCACAGGGTTGTTTAAGTCCCGAACGCCAAGACTCTGCTATTTGTAACCTTGCGAACAGGCCTTCTCGCGCTCGGCATCAGGCTCTGTATCGTTACAACGCTCGCTGCCGCCAAGACGGCTTCGTCTCTCAGGATGAGCTGATGCCCTTCAAGCCCGGCGGCCGGGTTAGGTGTTCGGCGTAAATCTCGCGCAGCACCTGAAATCAGGCTCAGCAGTCTAGGTATTCCGTAACGTTACAAACCACTTACAGCCGTTTCCGCACACACGAAAGCGACTTCAAAAATCCTCTTATCTATTTGTTTTTAATAAATATTAGGCGTTTGTTAAGGTGAATATGCGAAAGACAAGTTTGCAAAATTTCCTGAAACCTGTAACGTTACAGTTACACTCTCAGACAGACTACTCTTCTTCGAGGCGCCCGTGACTGACAAGACTCCCGAGACTTCACAGCCCAAAGCATCCCCTCAAACTGCGATGCGCGCACGTGGCAAACGCCCGACTTTAAAGACGATCGCCACAATTACCGGCCTGGGCGTCACCACGGTTTCAAGAGCCTTGAAAGACGGTCCGGAGATTGCCGAGGAGACCAAACGCAAAGTCCGCCAGATCGCCAGCGAAGTCGGATATTATCCGGATCGTGCCGGCGTGCGACTGCGCACCGGCAAAACCAATGTCATCAGTCTGGTTCTCAATCCTCATGACGAGGTGGTCGGCTACGGCTCCTCAGTTATCCTGGGACTGTCGCAAGTTCTGAGTTCTACGCCCTATCACCTTGTGGTAACACCGCATTTTCTCAACGCTGACCCGATGGACTCTGTGCGTTACATCACGGAAAGCGGCGCGGCAGACGGTATCGTTTTTTCCCGCACCGAACCCATGGATCCGCGCGTCCGCTATCTGATGGAGATCGATTTCCCCTTCGTCTGCCATGGCCGGACCGAGCTCTCGACCGAGCACCCCTACCATGATTACGACAACGCGGAATTCAGTAGGCTTGCTGCCGAGCGCCTGATCGAAAAGGGCCGCAAACGCCTGGTCCTGATCGCGCCCCCGAGTGCGCACACATATCACCAACATATGACGCGCGGCTTCGCGGACACTGTCCGCGAGGCCGGTGTCGAGCAGATCTTCATGCCTCAGGTCGATCTGGACAGCACACCGGAACAGATCAGAACCGCCATCAGAGAATTCGCTGTGCAGGGGCAGCGCCCGGACGGTTTTGTCTGCGGCGGTGAGATATCTGCAATTGCCCTGATGGCCGGGCTCGACGACGCAGGGCTCAAAATCGGCCAGGACGTTGATATCGTTGCGAAGCAAACATCCAGTATTTTCAATCACTCCCTTCCGCAAATAGATACGATCTACGAAGACCTGACAGCGACCGGTCAGGAGCTCGCCAACATCATTTTGCGACGTCTGGACGGCAGTCCTGTTGCAAGTCTTCAGACGATCGGAAAACCGGAACTCAGGTTCCGCACAGCTACATCCGAACCGGCAGGCGCGCGCTCGGCCACACAAGCGTCCAAGCACACCACGAGCCAAGCTTCAGCTACGGCAGAGGGCACCGTCATACGTGGTACGAACGGAAAGGCGAAGATGGAAGAGGCGGCCAAGCCTCCAACGCCGCCAGACCTCGATAAACCACTCCGGACCCAGATCATGGCGGCCAAGCGCATGCTCCGCCGGAACAAAGCCAAGATAAAGTCCTCATTCGCCCACCTCGGTGATGCCATGAAGGCGGAAGTTGACGAAATCCAGGCCACGGTTGCCGCGGGACGGCCCTGCATCCCGGAGCTCGATTTCGCGACAATCCGCGACGGCATGGTGTCCGACCAGACCCGTGCCGATATCCGCAAACGCGGCGCTGTCGTCGTACGAGGGGTGTTTGATCGCACCCAGGCTGAAGACTGGAACGAAGAACTGGCTGCCTATATCGCCGACAACGACTACTACACCAAGGAGGTCAGCAAGCGCGGTCTGGACAAATACTTCGACGAACTGGCGTCGGGACGGCCTCAGATCTTCGGCCTTTACTGGTCAAAACCGCAGGTGATGATCCGCCAGGCCGAAACCATGGCCGCAACAAAGCGGTTTCTCAACGGCTTATGGGATATTGCCAGTCCAAACGGTAAGGAATTCGATCCAGATAACGACTATACCTATGCCGACCGTATTCGGCGCCGCGAGCCAGGCGACAAGACACTCGGCCTTTCCCCCCATATGGATGCGGGATCTTACGAACGCTGGACGGACCCTGCATTTCAAAGCATTTACGAGGCCGTCTTTGCAGGCGATTGGCAGGCCTACGATCCCTGGAACGCCGCCGAGCGCACGCAAACCATCGAATACCCTTCCCCGGCCGTCTGCTCGATGTTCCGTACCTTTCAGGGCTGGACCGGCCTGACCACCCAGGGACCGAACGACGGGACGCTGCAACTGGTGCCCAGCGCCAAGGCTATCGCCTACATGCTGCTGCGCGCCCTGCAAGATGATGTGGCCGAAGATGATCTCTGCGGCGCCCTGCCGGGCCGGGCGCTCAGCGCCAACAAGGAATGGCATCCGGTCCTGATGGAAGGTCTCGTTTCGATCCCCACTGTCGAACCGGGCGATACCGTCTGGTGGCATCCGGACGTCATCCACGCTGTGGAGGACGAGCACAAGGGCACGGGCTACTCAAATGTGGTTTATGTCGGCGCATCGCCACGCTGTGCGAAGAACACGGTCTACGCCAGGAAACAGGCGCGCGCTTTCATCGAAGGGCTCTCAGCCCCCGACTTCGCGCCGGAAAACTACGAGGTGAACTTCATTGGCCGCGCGACGGCAGCCGATCTGACCGAGCTCGGCAAGGAGCAGATGGCCCTCGAGACATTGATTTAAGAGAGATGGTCAGCCGGCCATCTTGGTGTAGGCGCCACGGAAATAAAGCAGCGGCCTGGAACCAACGGGCCCTGTCGCAAGCTTGGTCACCAAACCAATGACGATGATGTGGTCTCCTGCGTCGTGCACGGCGTTCAAGGCGCATTCCAGATTGACCAGGCAATCGGGAAGCACGGGAACACCACTCTCCCAGACATCATATGAGATACCATCCCATTTATCGGGATGCGGGCTGGCGAACCGAACCGACAGGTCTTCCTGCTGCTCAGCCAGTACGTTAACAACAAAATGCTCTGCCTTCTGAAAACAGGGAAAACTGAAGGCTGCCCGGTCGATACAGAAGGAAATCAACGGTGGCTCAAGCGACACCGAATTAAAGGAATTGACGGTCACGCCCCGCGGCAGGCCCGCATCGTCCAATACCGAGACCACAGCAACGCCCGTCGCGTAACCGCCCAGAGCCGTCCGGTAATCCTGTGAATCGAAGTTCATCGCGTTTTTCATTTCCGCAGTTGGCATGACTGTGGCGCATCGATACAGCACAGTCGTAAAAAAATAAATATTCTTCCCGGTTTTTACTGGAATCCAGTTCAATAAAGCCTGCAGGCAAACCGTGAACGGCTATTCTCCTCTAACATAGGGGCCGAAAGAGATTTGCACAGGTTTCATGACCTTTGATCCGAGGCGCTGGACGAGTTGCGGGCCACGCTGGATCGGCTTAGACTTCCTTTCTTATCATAAACCCAGATGACGTAGGGATTTGTCCCCTGCCCGCTCCCAATCCGCCAAACAGAAATGACTCCGGCCCTTGCGTGCCGGAACCGGAATTGCCTGAGCGCGATACAGCCGATCACGACTCATCTCCGGACGAGGCGCAAACACTGTCGACAAGTCGCAGAAGCTATCCGCTCATTCGCGCAATTTTTGCCCATCTGACCGCTGCTGCCGTTGTCATCGGCGGTCATCAGATTCTGGGAAGCCGTTTCGACCTCATTCTCCCGCTGCCGGCTCTGCTGGTCCTGCAGGGACTGATCGCTGCCGGTCTTGGTCAGGCAATGGGATTGGCCAAGTGGTGGCTCCTGATCAACTTCCTGATCCCCACAGCCGTGGTCCTCGCGCTCTCCTTCAATCTGCCGGCATGGGTCTATCCGCTGCTTTTTATCGTTTTAGCCCTGGTATTCTGGAACTCAGCCGATGACAGGGTACCGCTGTACCTGACCAACCGCACAACCTGGCGGAGCCTGCAGACCCTCATTGCTACGGAAACACGCGTCCAGAAAAAGCCACTCACGGTCACTGACATCGGATGTGGTCTTGGCGGCGCCCTGCTCTTCCTTGCGCGACAATGCCCCGATGCGAAATTCGTCGGCATAGAGTCTGCGCCCCTTCCCTACGCTATTGCCCGTCTGCGCGTCGCGTTCAGTGGCCTTTCCAACCTCTCGGTCAGGTATGGCGATCTCTGGAAACAGGACCTCGGCACCTTTGATCTCGTTTATTGCTTTCTCTCGCCCGAACCCATGCCCAGGCTCTACGAGAAGGCAAAAAGCGAGATGTCACCGGGCAAGCTCCTGATAAGTAACTCCTTTAGTGTGCCAGGGGTCGCAACTGACGATGTTGTCAGGGTTGATGACCGCAGAGAGACCGAACTTCTGCTCTACCGCATCTGATCAGCGTTCAAGCTGGAGCGACTTTTCCTCAGTTAAACAAGTTATTAACCGGTATCGATCTAACTTTACTCAAATTCTCTCTATAGGAAATTTGGGCCCAATGTTTGTAATCGTCGGTCTTGTAGTAGTGTTCGGCTGCGTCGCTGGTGGCTATGCCGCCATGGGCGGCAAACTCGGCGTTCTCTGGGAACCCTTCGAATTCGTCATCATTCTGGGTGGCGGTCTTGGTGCCTTTATCGTAACCAACAACTCAAAAGCGATCCTGGGCGGGGTCGGCAAGGCCCTCGGCCGACTCTTCAAGGGACCGGTCTATAAAAAGGAAGATTTTCTCGAACTGCTGACCATGCAGTATCAGGTCTTTCGGCTGGCCAAGACCAAGGGCATGCTGGCGCTGGAGCCCCACATCGAGAACCCGCACGAGAGCTCGCTCTTCTCCGAGTTTCCTAAGTTCCACGGCGATCATCACGCGGTGGACTTCGTGTGCGATTATCTGCGTCTCATGTCGCTGGGCGCCAACAAGCCCCACGAAATTGAAGCAATCATGGATCTGGAGTTAGAAACCCATCACGCCGAAGAACATGCGGTCGGCGGGGCTATCGCCGGCCTGGGTGACAGCCTCCCGGCCCTGGGCATCGTCGCGGCAGTGCTGGGCGTTATCAAAACTATGGGCTCCATCTCCGCGCCCCCGGAAATTCTGGGCGGGCTGATCGGCGCTGCACTGGTGGGAACCTTTTTCGGTATCTTCATGGCCTACGGTGTGATCACCCCTCTTGCAGGTGCCTTTAACGTGGTCGTCGCTGAAGATTCCAAATACTACGAGTGCATCAAGGCGGGCTTGCTGTCGCACATGGCCGGAAATCCGCCGACCGTTTCGGTGGAATACGCGCGCAAGTGTTTGTTATCCCATAACCGTCCGACCTTCGCAGAGGTCGAAGAGGCTTCTGACGCCCTGGCCGCGCCTGCTTAGCGCCCCCACAGCAAAACGAGTTGAGAACCGCGCTGGCCACTTTTCGCCGCTTTAACGAAAACTGGTCAGACTCTGGAGGAAAGAAAGCTTAGATGGCCGAAGAAGGCGAAAGCGCTGGTGGTGGCGATGATGGTGGCAACATCATCATCATCAAAAAGGTAAAAAAGGGCGGCCATGGATCTCATGGCGGTGCCTGGAAAATTGCCTACGCCGACTTCGTAACCGCAATGATGGCCTTCTTCCTGCTCATGTGGTTGCTGGCCAACACTTCCGAAGAGCAAAAAGAAGGTATCGCAGACTACTTCACTCCCAACCCTCGCGTTTCCTCCTCCACCAGTGGTTCCGACGGCGTGCTCGGCGGGAAGACCATTACCGAGGAGGGCGCCATGATCGACGATCGTTCGGCGATCGGAGTCCAGGTCACACTTCCCCCCGCCGAGGAAACAGAAGAAGAGCCTGACCCGGATGCACCTCCTGGCGAGACCGCTTCCGCGAAGGCTGCACGCGAAGCCGAAGAGGCAGCGCAAAAAGCCAAATTCGAAGAAGAAACCAAACAGTTCGACGAAGCAGAGGCAGCCTTGAAACGCGCCATCATCGAAGCGCCTGAACTACGCGAACTGGTCAATAATCTGGTGGTCGACCACACACCTGAGGGCCTGCGTATTCAGCTCGTCGATCAAAACAAGAAATCCATGTTCCCCTCAGGTAAGGCGGACATGTTCGAGCATACGACGAAACTCATGGCTCTGGTCGTCAAAGCCATCGGCGACCTGCCGCAAAAGATCTCCATTAAGGGCCACACGGATGCCACACCCTTCGCAGGCCGGAATGGCTACACCAACTGGGAACTCTCAACAGACCGTGCGAACGCCAGTCGGCGCGCCCTGATTGGCGGTGGCCTGTCTCCCGAGCGCGTGGTCTCTGTTGTTGGCCGGGCGGCCATGGATCCGCTTATCGTCGAAGACCCGCGTTCACCCCAGAACCGAAGGATTTCCATTATCCTGCTGCGTGAGAATCAGGCGATCGACGCGGAAGACAACGAGGCCGGCTAAAGCCCGAACGCATTGAGACCGACAAGCTCAAGGTCCTCATCGAAACAACTGGTCCTGCGATAGGGACACGGGTTCCGGCGTAGAGTTCCCAAGCTCCCCGGTCGCCATAATCAGTCAACTGCTCCCCCTTATTTCATCGGTTGTCTCGATAAACCGGGCGTAAGGGTGCGGAAGACGGGCAGACCTTTTTCAAAAGCCCTTGCACCTGCAGAAACCATTGGGTATGCCGCCGTAGCGCTGCCCTATTGCGGCCTCTAACACTTGCTGCGCTGGGTTACCCTGGTTGACGAAAGTCTTAGGCTTTGGAAGGTCTCCAACCTCGAGCTCCGACGCAGAACAGAGACGACTGGGCTAAAGGAGCCTGACAGTATGACTAATTGCCCTTGCGGCTCCGGCCGGACTTTCGACGCCTGTTGCGAACCGATTTTAGGCGGCACGCCTGCGGCGACCGCCGAAGCCCTGATGCGCTCGCGCTACACCGCCTTCACAACCGGCAACGTGGATTACCTCTCGCAGACACTTTCCACTGAAGCCCGCAGCGACTTCGACGCGGCCGATGCCCAGAACACAGCCGACAGCGCAAAATGGCTGGGCCTCGAAGTCCGCGCTACCAAAGGCGGCGGCGAAAAGGACGAGACTGGCTCGGTGGAATTCGTCGCGCTCTTTTCCCTGAACGGCCAGCGTCAAGCTCACCATGAGCTGGCCGCGTTCGAGCGTGAAGAAGGCCGCTGGGTCTACACCACCGGCCAGATCAATCCCAAGGAAGCTCCGCGCCAAACCGTCAAGGTCGGCCGCAACGAACCCTGCCCCTGCGGTTCGGGCAAGAAATACAAGAAGTGCTGTGGAGCTTAACGGCCCCGGGGTAACACGGACAAAAGTCATAAGCCCCGAGAACTATCGCGCATAATCCGGTATCGCAGGGCCCACGGCGCATTTCTTCTCAAGGCAAGAAAACATTGGGGCGGGCCCAAAAGCCCGCCCTTTCGTCGACATTCACATCAGGCCGCCGTCACGCGCCCAAGAGCTTCATCAATCGCTGAGACGATCTCATCGATGTCATCCTTGGTGGCAATCAGCGCGGGTGACAGGCAAAGCGTGTTGTTCAGTCCCGGCAGTGAGCGGTTGGTCGCACCAATCACAACCGCGTTGTGCTTCATGCAGTCGCCCACGATAGCCTGTGTCACGGACTCAGGAACCGGATCGCGGGTTTCACGGTCGGCTACCAGTTCCGCACCAACAAAGAGGCCCTTGCCGCGGACTTCGCCGATCATCTCATGTTTGCCCTTGAGGCCTTCGAGCTTGTCCACCAGGTAATCACCCATCTTGGCGGTGTTTCCGAGAAGGTTTTCGTCTTCCAGAATGCGCATGTTCTCGATGGCTGCTGCCGGTCCGGCGGTGCAGCCGCCGAAGGTCGAGATGTCGCGGAAGTAGCTCATGGGGTCGTCCGGGTCGGTCTTGAACTCATCGAACAGCGCTTCGGTGGTCACTGTGCAGGAGATGGCCGCATAGCCGGAGGCAACGCCCTTCGCCATGGTCACGATATCTGGCTTGATGCCGTAATGCTGATATCCGAACCACTCGCCCGTGCGGCCCATGCCGCAGACGACCTCGTCGATGATCAGAATGATATCGTACTTGGCGCAGATTTCCTGCACCCGGTCCCAATAGCCTGCGGGCGGCACAATCACGCCGCCACCTGCCGTCACGGGCTCCAGAATCAGGCCGCCAACCGTATCGGCACCTTCGCGCAGAATGACTTCCTCGATCGCATTGGCGGCGCGGATGCCGTAGTCCTCAACCTCACCCCACTGGGAGCGGTACTCCAGACAGTGCGGAACCTCGACAAAACCAGGGGTAAAGGGCCCGTACATGCCCTTGCGCTCCTGCTGCCCGCCGGAGGACAGGGCGGTAATAGTGGTTCCGTGATAATCGCGCTCACGATAGAGGATCTTGTTCTTCTTGCCGCCGTGCTTCTGATGAGAGATCTGACGAACAATCTTGTACGCCTTCTCATTCGCCTCGGAGCCGGAGTTGGAGTAGTAGACGCGGCTCATGCCCGGCATCTTGGCGATCAGCATTTCCGCGAAGTTGGCGCCGGGAATGGTACCCATGGAGCCTGCAAAGAAGTTCATCTTAACAAGTTGATCGCGCACGGCATTGGCGATGCGCTCGCGGCCATAGCCGACGTTGACGGTCCAGACGCCGCCGGAGACGGCATCAAGATGCTCGCGCCCGGCCTGATTCCAGACTCGCAAGCCTTTGCCCTCGATGATGAGCAGCGGATCGACCGTGTCGAACTTCTTATGCTGGGTCAGATGGTGCCAAATACGGGTGCGGTCATTCTCGATAACCTGGCTGAAATCGTTGACGTCGACGTTGATGTTCATCTTTTTTCTCCCAATTGGCCCGCATCAGACCGGTCAGCACCTCAGCAAAGCCGCCATTTCCTATACGGCGCGGGTGTGTAACCGGTTACACACCTATTCTGTTTCTTATCCGTCATAGCCTAGAGTCGAAAGCGAGCGCAAATTCGATTTTTCATTCCAGTAGAAAAAATTGCGTATCATGGTTTCATCTCCATACACGCAGCTCGTCTTCCGGCAATCTGAATGCCTGTTGGAGACGTCATGAAAAAAAATTGATGACAGTCTCTCCTGTCCTGTGCAACGCTTAGGTCATGATCAACTCGTTCGCCACTTTCTGGTTTTACTTTAGCTATCCGGGCCCACAGGCGGACGGAGGGGATCCTATGTTCTGACGACAACAGAGACATACGAAGCCGAACCAACCGCCAGCTCACTGGCGGTTTTTTTGTTTCCGCCGGGAGCCAGAGATAAGGACCCCGAACGATGCAAGAAACAACCGACGATCTGCGAATTAAAGAAATCACCGAATTGGTCTCACCCGAGGCCCTGCTGAAGGAAATTCCCCTGACACCGGCGGCCGCGCAGACGGTCCAGGGGACGCGCAGTGCGATTCAACGCATTCTCAAAGCTCAGGACGACCGCCTGGTGGTCGTGGTCGGGCCCTGTTCCATCCACGATCCCGAGGCAGCCCTGGACTATGCCAATCGTCTGGCCACCCTGCGCCGGGACCTCGCGGGTAGTCTGGAAGTTGTCATGCGGGTCTACTTCGAGAAACCCCGGACCACCGTCGGCTGGAAAGGCCTGATCAACGACCCCCATCTCGACGGGTCATTCGATATCAACAAGGGACTGACCACCGCGCGGCGTTTACTGGCACAGATCAACGAGTTGGGGGTTCCGGTCGGCTGCGAGTTTCTGGATACAACCGTGCCGCAGTACATTTCCGATCAGGTCGGCTGGGCCGCGATCGGCGCGAGGACGACGGAAAGCCAGATCCATCGGGAGCTAGCGTCCGGCCTCTCCTGCCCTGTCGGCTTCAAGAACGGCACTTCGGGTGATGTGAAGATTGCCCTCGACGCTGTGCAGTCGGCGGCTCACCCGCACCACTTCATGGCCGTAACCAAGAGTGGACGTTGCGCCATTGCCGCGACCGCAGGCAACGAAGACTGCCATGTCATTCTGCGCGGCGGCACGGCACCGAACTATGACGCAGCCTCCGTCGATGCGGCCTGTCAGGCAGCGGAAGCCGTCGGCCTGCGCGGTTGCGTCATGATCGACACCAGCCACGCCAACAGTGCCAAGAAGCCCGAGAATCAGCCTCTAGTCGCCGCAGACATCGCCGGACAGATCGCTGACGGCGAGCAGCGTATTCTGGGATTGCTGATCGAGAGCCATCTGGTCGCCGGACGTCAGGACCTCTCCAACACGCCCCTTGCCTACGGTCAATCGGTGACAGATGGCTGTATCGACTGGGCCAGCACCGTCCAGGTGCTCTATGGTTTGGCTGAAGCGGTCGCTGGGCGGCGGAAAGTCGCAGCTTGAGGCTGCAAGAAAGTGGCCTCTGGAGACGCGAGATAAGAGAACGTCGGCCTTGTGTTCGGAGCTGAAGCAAAGGGGGCCGCTCCACAGCGGAGCGGCCCCGAAGAATTGCCCTTATCCAGCAGGCATCGCCATCTTCACAGCCACATGGCCTGAGGGTCCGTGGCAGTACTCCTCTTCCGACACGAAGCCATAGCGTTCGTAGAAAGCCCGTCCCGAGGTGTTTTCCTTGAACACCTCAACTTGCAGCGAGCCTTTAAGGGCCACGGCGTGATCCACTAGGGCTCTGCCGAAACCCTTCCTGTGCCGCGATGGATGCAGGAAGAGACCGCCAATTTCATTTCCCACAAGGGCGATGAAACCAACCGCTTGTCCCGCGTCTTCCAACACCCAGGTTTCGGCGTTCGGGAGATAAAGCTCACGCATATCCCTCGCCACCTGTGTCACAAATGCTTCCGGAAGAAAGGGATGCGCAAATGCATTTGCCTTTTCCCAGATTGCTATCAAAGCATCGGTATCATCTAAAACGTAACGCCTGATCATCGTCTTACTTTCTGCTTTGCTTTTGAATCATGCGAATGGTCTTGCCAAGGCTTCTAGCCTTCGATTTTTTCTCGGCAAGGGTCGCTGAATTGTGCCGTTCTTCCCGGGCCAGCTTGCGCCATCGCGCCAATCGCCCTGTATCGACCTCACCACGCTCCAGGGCAGCAAGTATGGCGCAGCCAGGTTCGGTTTCATGCTGACAGTCGCTGAAACGGCAATGCCGCGACAGGGAATGAATGTCAGCGAAAACACCCGCGACCCCGGCTTCGGCGTCCGTTAACTGAAGCTCCCGCATCCCTGGTGTGTCCAGTACTGCGCAGCCATCGGGTAGAATATGAAGCTGCCGATGAGTGGTGGTGTGCCGTCCTTTGCTGTCATCTTCACGAATAGCCTGCGTCGTGACAGTGCCGTTATCCGACAGGGCGTTGACCAATGTGGACTTCCCGACACCCGACGATCCCATGAAGGCGACCGTCTGGCCGGGCCTGCACCATTCCGCCAGCCTCACCCCCGGCTGCTCGCCGCGCGCATCCAGAAGCACGGCAGGTACCTTCTCCGAAATACTGCCGGCCCGCTCCAGGTAGCTCTCGGGGTCCGAGCTGAGGTCAGATTTGGTCAGAACGATAACGGGCGTCACCTCAGCCTCAAAGGCGAGCGCCAGATAGCGCTCCAGGCGGGCGACGTTGAAGTCCTGATTGCAGGAAGACACGATAAAGGCCGTATCGACATTTGCCGCGATCAACTGAGTTTGCCTGCCGGTCCCGGGTGCGCGGCGCTTGAAGAGACTGCTGCGTGTCAGAAGCCTGCTCGAAGCAGTCCGTTCACGATCAAACAGCAACCAGTCCCCGATGGTCACATCAGAGCGTGGCGGGATGGTTTCATCCAGGCCGTCGCCCTGCACGCAAAGTCCGCCACGATGCACTTCAGTTACACGGACCGGAGGCTTAAGAGCCAATTCCTCCAGACTGATTTGCTGAGAAAAATAGGACCGCCAGCCAAGCATCTCGAGGGCTGTCAGCGCAGGTCTTTGCGAGCCGCCAGGCGAAGCCGACGGTAAAAATTGGGAATAGTCCCGTGTCATTGGGATTGTCTTTCATGTTCCGGCTGCAGGCATAGCCTGCGCCAAAGGTGTCATAATGTATGAAATCGCAAACCTCCGTTCGCTTTCCGCACGGCGGAAAACGGTCACTACGGTTCAGATTTGCTCTGGGAGGGCGCTTTGCCTCCCCACCTTAACGGGACATGAAATCTCCAGATTGATCGGAAGGAGGTACCACTGACACTGAAAGCTGTCAAACTCATAACCAACGTAGAGAGGGTCCAAGTGAAAGCAGTGGCGATTTCTTGACGCGGTCGGCAGGCACACATAGGTTGAGAACCTAGTAATTCCTTGGAATCACACTCATGCCCCTCATCGTCGTCCCCGTCAGGAAAAGGCGCTTGGCCCGGTAACGAAGCCAAAGGATCACCCCATGCGCCCCCGAAAAACAGGGGGCTTTTTTTATGCGCGTCACCTCGCCCATCGGAAACTAAAGCTCAACCAATGTTTCAAGCTGCAACATCGCCCCCAAGAATGATCACGCTGGTGCTGTTGACCGCTCTATCGGTGCTGTCGCTGAACATGTTTCTGCCCTCCCTGCCGGGTATGGCTGCGGATTTCAAGGCAGACTATGCGCTGGTTAATCTCTCCATCGCCGGGTATCTGGCCATCACGGCGGTTCTGCAAGTCATTATGGGCCCCCTCTCCGACCGCTACGGACGGCGGCCCGTTTTGCTGGCAGGACTGGCGATCTTCGTCGTGGCTTCACTCGGCTGCGCCCTGGCAACAGATGTCTGGGTGTTTCTGGCCTTCCGGATCCTTCAGGGAGCGATCATCGCCGGAGCCGCTTTATCACGCGCCGTGATCCGGGACATGGTTCCGGCACAGGAAGCGGCCAGCCTGATGGGGTACGTCAGCATGGCCATGGCAGTCGCCCCCATGTTGGGACCAATGTTCGGAGGCGCCCTGGACGCCATCTTCGGATGGAGAGCGAACTTCCTGGCTTTCACGGGCCTGGGGGCCATCCTGCTTTTGCTGTGTTGGGCGGATCTGGGGGAAACCAACAAAGATCCTTCGGAGACCTTCGCGCGGCAATTCCGCAGCTACCCCGAACTTTTCCGGTCACGGCGTTTCTGGGGGTACTCTCTTTGTATGGCTTTCTCGACCGCCGCCTTCTACAGCTTTCTCAGTGGCGCCCCTCTGGTCGCGCAGACGATGCTCGGGGTCAGCTCGGCGGAACTTGGCCTATACATCGGATCAATCACGGGCGGTTTTTTCTTTGGCAGCTTCCTGTCCGGACGTTTCGCGAAACGTCATACCCTGACCGGAATGATGCTCGCAGGGCGGATCGTGGCCTGCAGCGGATTACTGATAGGACTCGCCTTCATTGCAAGCGGGACCGTCAATCTGTTCACCCTTTTCGGCGCAACGCTCTGCGTGGGAATCGGCAACGGCCTGACCATGCCCAGCAGCAACGCCGGCGCCCTCTCCGTCCGTCCGCAGCTCGCAGGCAGCGCGTCTGGTCTTTCGGGGGCTTTGACGGTCGGCGTGGGCGCGATCTTCACCTCGATCACCGGAGCAATCCTGACACCGGAAAACGGCGCGGTCGCCCTGGTCGGCATGATGTTGTTTTGCTCAGCGGTCGGACTGTTGGCAGCTTTATCGGTGCGCCAGATTGACCGGCGCGAGGGACTGTTAAACACACCTGACCGGATCTGATACCGGAGCGCGCCAGGGTGCCAAACCATTATGTCCGGGAAGCCCGTTTTGAGAAATCCTGCGAGGTAACATCAGGAGGGCAGTTGTCCATGTCGAACAGGAGCTTCCAGTTGCCGTCCCTCGCCTTTCGATAAACCAGCCCGACACGGCCGGTCGTGCCGGCCTCAGCACCATCGGCCACGGGCTTGAAATAGAACTTTCCATAGATCAGTGCCATTCCATCCTGCTGGAAAGCCGCTTCTTCCTCGAAAAGCAACGTACCTGTGATCTGAGGGAAAGCATGTTCGTAACAGGCTCTGATGGCATCGATGCCACGTATAAGCGGCGTCCGCCCCCCTGCATAGGCGCTGTCAGGATCATAGAGGACCATGAGCGCTTCAATATCCTTCGCATTGAACGCGGCCAGCCATAGCGACAGGCATTCGCGCACTTCAGGCAGGTTCTTCATCAGGTGACTTTCAGAGTGTTTTGGACCAGGCCTCAGTAACACCGGTAGACAAGTAGCTCTAGCAATCAAAGGACGACAATCCAACGATCAGGCAAGGTTGTTCATTCCGTGCTGGCATCCTGCAGCAATTAGCTGCAATACTCTGTGTAATTAAATACGGCGACGGGTCGCTATCGCCGCAAGTTGCGATAGAAACCTGATACGCCGAGACAAGAACAGGCGAAATAAAGCAGTTTGTGTTTACGTTGGCTCAAAAAACGCAAACCGCTGAAATCAGGGGTATTGCATGACCGAAACAGAACACGTGCGCCTGCTCGATAGTTATGATCCGAACGAGTTTTACTGCGAGATGCTCGGAAAAGATGCTTCGCTCGCAGCGCATACCAAGCCGGTCCGCTACAAACTGGGGCAGATCCCCGTCAACGAGTTCAGAGACCGCGCCCACGACGCGGAACTAGAGCTCTATAATTTCGGTATTACCTTCACCGTCTATACCCAGAAAGAGGCTATCGACCGCATTCTGCCGTTCGATGTGATCCCACGGATCATCTCGGCAGAAGACTGGGCCTTTATCGAACGCGGGGTCGCTCAGCGGGTGACGGCGCTGAATTGTTTTCTCTGGGATATCTATCACGATCAGAAAATCCTGCGCGACGGGATCATTCCCAAGGAACTGGTCCTCGGTAATCCCGGTTACCGGCCCGAGATGGAAGGCCTGAACGTCGCACACAAGAACTACGTCCATGTGAACGGTACAGATCTGGTACGCGGCGGCGATGGCAAGTTCTATGTTCTCGAAGACAACGCCCGCTCGCCCTCCGGGGTTTCCTACGTTGTGGAAAACCGGCATCTGATGCAGCGAATTTTCCCGGATCTCATGAGCAATATCGGCATCCGGTCGGTTTCAAACTATGGCCAGAAGCTGCATGAGGCTCTGACCGAGATGGCGCCGGAGTCCGTGCTCGACCCGCAGGTGGTTCTGCTTTCTCCCGGCACCTATAACTCTGCTTATTTCGAGCATATTTTCCTGGCACGCGAGATGGGTGTGCCGCTGGTTGAAGGTCGGGATCTGGTGGTCGAAAACGACCGCGTCTTCATGAAAACGGTCAATGGCCTGCGGCCAATTCATGTGATCTATCGTCGGATCAACGACGACTTCCTGGATCCAACCGTCTTCAATCCAGAGTCAACACTCGGTGCCGCGGGTCTGATGGGCGCGTACCGCAAGGGTAATGTGGCACTGGCCAATGCGGTCGGCACGGGCGTTGCGGACGACAAGGCCGTTTATGCCTACATGCCGCGCATCATCAAATACTACCTCGATGAAGACCAGATAATCGACAATGTCGAAACTCATATCTGCCGGGAAAAAGAAGGCCTGGATTATACGCTGGCCAACCTCGACAAACTGGTCGTGAAGCCGGTAGGCGAAGCGGGTGGATACGGCATCACTATTGGCCCGCGCGCGTCAGCCGAAGCCCTCGAAGCCTGCCGCAAGGAGCTTCTTGAAGACCCGGCCAACTATATCAGCCAACCAATGATCAACCTGTCGGTCTGTCCAACATTGGTGGACGAGGGCATCGAGCCGCGCCATGTCGATCTGCGGCCTTTTGCAGTCACCGGAAAATCGACCTGGATTCTCCCGGGCGGATTGTCGCGCGTGGCCCTGACCAAAGGATCAATTGTCGTTAACTCGTCCCAAGGTGGCGGATCAAAGGATACCTGGGTTCTTGAATAATCATCTCCTTTCCCGCTATGCCGAAGCGGTCTACTGGCTCGCCCGATATGTCGAGCGGACAGAAAATCTTGCACGTGTGCTCGACGTCAACGAAACCTTCAGCCGCGACAGCCGGGGCAGCCAGAACTGGCAATCCATCCTGCAGCTCTATCGGGACGAAGAGAGGTTTGCAGAAACCGGCATGGATGCCAGTGCGGACAATGTCCTTTATTTCTATGTGCTCGATTCGACCAACCCCTCCTCGATCATATCCTCGATCCAGATGGCGCGGGAGAACGCACGCACCCTGCGACCGCTGATTTCCACAGAGATGTGGATACAACTGAATATTCTCTACAATCACCTGCGCGCCATGACCCGCGCCAATTTGGCGGAACCGCGTATCGCGCGCCTTTGCTCCTTTATTAAGGAGGCCTGCCAGAGCCATACAGGCATTACCGAGGGCACCTTTTACCGGGACGAAGGCTGGTACTTTTATCAGCTCGGCCGCTGGATCGAGCGTGCGGATCAGACGACCCGTCTGCTGGATGTGAAGTATCACCTGCTGCTGCCGTCCAGCGAGACGATTGGATCGCCGCTGGATGTCAGCCAGTGGAATTCAGTCCTGCGTTCCACGGCGGGCTATCATGCCTTCAGGAGGGTCCATCCCAGTGGAATGTCTCCAACTGGCGTCGCCGGGTTCCTGCTGTTTCACAAGCGGTTCCCCAGATCGGTCCTGGCCTGCATCGCGGAACTGGAAGAGCTCCTGAACGAGCTCAAGTCAACCTATGGCCTGAAGCAGGGTAACGGTGCCCTTGAGCAGTTGGATGGATTGCGCGGCGGATTGGTCAATCAAACCGCGGATGCGGTTGTAAAAAGCGGTCTGCATGAGTTTCTGGACTGGATCCAGTCCAGTCTGATCAATGTGCACAACGAGCTGGGTCGGGACTACTTCGGTTACGAAGAAGCATAGAGCATGCGAGAGTGTGATCGCGTTTCATGAGAGTAGTGAAAAACGTAAATTGGCCTATAATATATGACTCTATGCAAAAGGCCTCTGTACGAGAGCGTCGATGAAACCTGATAAAAACGCTGCGCGACCGGGTAAATTAGCCAATCAGTGGCAAGTCCCACCGCAGGTCTACTGTGCGCTGCCTGAGACTCCCTGCCCTTACATTGAAGGACGCTGGGAACGCAAGGTTATGACCGACATTGCGGGCGCCAACGCCGTCGAACATTACGACCTGCTCTCACGTGCCGGATTCCGCCGCAGTCATTTTTTCTCCTACAGACCGGCGTGCAGCGGCTGCAACGCCTGTGTGCCGGTCAGAGTCGTTGCGTCAGAGTTTCGGCCCAGTAAATCCCTGAAACGGGTCAAGAGCCGGAACAAAGGACTCCGGATCGTCGAACAGTCCGCCGTGGCAACACGCGAGCAGTATTCCCTGTTCGACCTCTATCTGACCTCCCGCCACGCGGACGGCGAGATGATCGGAATGCGCTTTGACGACTACAGCGGTATGATCGAACACACGCGCTTGAACACAAGTGTGGTGGAATTCCGCGAGGACGACGGCCGACTGGTCGCTGCCTGCCTTGTTGACTGGCTCATCGACGGTCCTTCCGCCGTCTACAGTTTCTTCGATCCAGACCTGGAAGACCGAAGCCTTGGAAGCTACATGGTGCTCTGGCTGATCCAGGCTGCTGTTGAGCGTGGCTTATCCTATGTTTATCTGGGCTATTGGATCAAAGAATCTCCCAAGATGTCCTATAAAACGCGCTTCCGTCCGATACAGGGTTTTAGCAAACAGGGCTGGGAAATCCTGTTTGACTAGGGCCTAGCCGGGCTCCGGATCAGAATTCAGGCTCGCAAAAGCGACTTTTTCGGCTACGTAACGAGGACGCCGCGCGTCACCCAGCGGCACATCGTCGCAATAAGTCGCGCTTACCGCCGATAAACCAAAAAATTGCCGAAGGATGGGATTCTGTAGAATAGACCCAAAGACCCAAAACAACGGCTTAAAAGTATTATTTTTGCAAAAAATGTAAGTTTATTTATGACTTACGGGACGTAGTAAATCCTTTGTCTGCCTAATATCTAGGCGCGATTTTCTCTCTGTTGCAACGGCAAGAGAAGGTCTCTATTGTCGCGCAACGGCAGCCCGGATGGGGACAAAATTCGTCGGGATTTCTGCCAAAATTTGTATCAGGGAGGATATTATATGAAACGTCGTGACTTCCTTAAGCGGGCCTCGGTTACCGGCGCCGCAGCTGCAGCAACCGCAGCGGTCGCGTCCAGCTTTCCGGCACCTGCGATTGCACAGGGCAAGCGCGAACTGAAGATGGTCACAACCTGGCCGAAGAATTTCCCAGGTCTGGGCACCGGCGCTCAGCGTCTGGCTGATTCGATCACCAAAATGACCGATGGCCGGATCTCGGTTAAGCTCTTCGCTGCCGGCGAACTCGTGCCGCCGTTTGAGTCTTTCGATGCCGTCTCCAGCGGTACCGCCGACATGTACCATGCCGCCGACTACTACTGGCAGGGCAAGTCCAAGGCTTACAACTTCTTCACAGCCGTACCTTATGGCTTCACCGCAACTGAAATCGATGCCTGGATCAACCATGGCGGCGGTCAGGAGCTGTGGGACGAACTCGGCGCGGGCTTTAACCTGAAGCATCTTCCTGCTGGTAACACCGGCGTGCAGATGGGCGGTTGGTTCAACAAGGAAATCAATTCCCTTGAAGACTACAAAGGCCTGAAAATCCGTATGCCTGGCCTGGGTGGCGAAGTTCTTCGCCGGATCGGCGCCGCAGCGGTGACGCTGCCTGGTGGCGAGATTTTCCCATCGCTGCAGTCCGGTGCAATCGACGCAACCGAGTGGGTCGGTCCCTGGAACGATCTGGCCTTCGGCTTCTACAAGGTCACCAAGTTCTACTACTGGCCTGGTTTCCATGAGCCCGGCTCGATGCTCTGTTGTGGCCTGAACAAAGACGTCTGGGATAGCTTCAGCGAAAGCGACCAGGCTCTGATCCGCGGTGCGGCGCTGGCTGAGAACAACTACTCGCTGGCGGAATACAACGCGCGGAACAACGACTCTCTGAAGACCCTGATCAATGACCATGGTGTTCAGCTGCGTCAGTTCAGCGACGATGTCATGACTGCAATCGGCACCGCCTCGGGCGAAGTCGTTGCGGAAGCAGCTGACGAAGGCGGCATCACCAAAAAGGTCTACGACAGCTACATGGCGTTCCGCAGTGGCTCGATCGCTTGGTCGAAGCTTTCGGATCAGGGCTACTGGAATGCCCGTTCCTTGCCGTTCAAATACGGACGCTAAGAAAAAACCACGCTGACGCCTAGAGCCAGAAGCCATGGAGTGAGCGTGAATACGCAAGGAGAGGTCCGCACTGAACATCAGAGCGGACCTCTTCGCCATCTGGACAACCGAGGCAACGACTTCGGACAGGTTGAGATTTCAACACATCGTCTGGCCACGGCTGAGCCTGGACTCAAATAAAGCCGATCAGACCCAAGGGGCCGAAACGGACACCTAAGTTAAATTCCGTGACGGAAAAAGGAGGCAGAGTGAGTTCTCTGGCCAAGTTCGCAAAACTAATCGACTCGTTTAATCAGGGGATCGGCCAAAAAATTGCCTGGCTGGCGCTTTTTATGGTCCTGGTCCAGTTCATCGTCGTGGTCATGCGCTACGTCTTTGGCATCGGCTCGATCTTCATGCAGGAGTCCGTGGTCTATATGCACGGTATCCTTTTCATGGCAGGCGCCGGCTATACCCTTCTGCACGGCGGCCACGTCCGGGTCGACATCTTTTATCGCGAAGCCAAGCCAACCACCAAGGCTCTGGTCGATCTGCTGGGTGTCATCTTTCTGCTGGCGCCGGTTTGTATCCTGATCATTGTCTACAGCACGACCTACGTGACCAGCTCCTGGGCGGTTCTGGAACACTCCAAGGAAACCAGCGGTATTCCCGCAGTGTTTTTGCTGAAGACCATGATCCCGATCTTCTGCGTGCTGGTCCTGGCACAAGGCATTTCGCTCGCAATTCACTCATTCCTCATCCTGCGTGGCGTGGAAGAAATGCCAGCTGACGAAGACCACGAGGTATTTTGAGATCATGGCCGAAATTTTCCTATTCGTTATGTTCGGGACGGCCTGTCTCTGCCTGATGGCAGGGTTTCCGGTTGCCTTTACGCTTTCCGGCGTCTCACTCGCGGTCGCACTAGTCGCAAACGCCTACGGTGTATTCGACATGTCGCTGTTCGGCGCCCTGCCCTCACGGATCTATGGCAATGCCATGACCAACGAGGTGCTGATCGCGGTTCCGCTTTTCGTTCTGATGGGCGTCATGCTTGAACGCTCCAAGGTTGCCGAAGAACTGCTCGACACCATGGCGCAGCTCTTTGGTTCGCTGCGGGGCGGTCTGGGCATCTCGGTCACCCTTGTCGGTGCACTGCTTGCCGCCTCGACCGGCATTGTCGGCGCTACCGTGGTCACGATGGGACTGCTGTCCCTGCCGACCATGCTGCGCCGGGGCTATAACCCGTCGCTCGCCTGCGGGTCGATCTGCGCATCCGGTACTCTGGGACAGATTATTCCGCCATCTATCGTGCTGGTGATCCTGGGCGACCAGATCTCCAACGCTTACTCAGATGCACAACGGATTATCGGCAACTGGTCTCCGGATCCGGTTTCGGTCGGCGATCTCTTCGCGGGTGCGTTGATCCCGGGTCTGCTGCTGGTCGGTATGTACATTACCTACCAGCTTCTGATGGCCTTTTTCGTTCCGAGCTCATCGCCGCCGGTGCCACGCGACGAAATCGTTGTCGGGGGCCCGTCCTTCGTTGCAAAGGTCATGCACGCACTGGTGCCACCCGTTGCTCTGATCATCGCCGTTCTGGGCTCGATCCTCGCCGGTATTGCGACGCCGACCGAAGCCGCCGCGGTCGGCGCAATCGGAGCAACATTGCTGGCCGGCCTGCGGGTGCAGGAACTCGGGATGCTCGACGATGTGCAGACCAGCGGCAACAGCCTGATCGGCAAAGCTCTGGATGACGGCACAAAACGCCCGATCATCGTCGCGGCCCTCTCACTGGTCATCATGCTCATCTTGCAGGGCTTCTTCGACTTGCGGGTTTCCCGCAATGAAATCGGGTCGGGCGACATGATCGGCATCGTGATTGCCGCCATCTGCTGTGTCGGACTCGGCTGGGGTCTACTTGTCAGCCTGGGACGTGTCTGGGCGACCAGCATCCTGACCCCGGTGATGCGGACCACCATGGAGATCTCTTCCATGGTCTTCGTGATCCTGATCGGTGCGGCCGTTTTCTCTCTGGTCTTCCGGGGTCTGGGCGGTGACGACTATGTTCACGAATTCCTGGACAACATTCCAGGAGGTAAGGCTGGTCCTTACGCCATCCTGATCGTGATGCTGGTGATGTTCTTCCTGGGCTTCTTCCTGGACTTCATCGAGATCACCTTCGTTGTGGTCCCGATCGTGGCGCCAGTTCTGCTGCAGAGCGATATCAGCCCGGTTTGGCTGGGGGTCATGATGGCTATGAACCTCCAGACTTCGTTCCTGACGCCACCGTTCGGGTTTGCTCTCTTCTATTTGCGCGGGGTCGCGCCGGAGAGTGTAACGACGATGCACATCTACAAGGGTGTTGCGCCCTTTGTGGTCATCCAGATTATTGCCCTGCTGGTCCTGGCGCAGTTCCCTGAACTGGCCACATGGCTGCCAAAGGTTATTTTCGGATAGCGTCGGACAGAACTGACGAAGAAGGGCTGTAGGAGAAATCCTGCAGCCCTTTTTTTATGGCTGCGTTCGACGCACAGAACTCTTTCACCGGCAACATGCCCTCCTCTGGCCGAACTTCATCTCCTCACGAAAATACGATCAAATCGTGTGAAAATTTTCTACGGGCGCTCTTGCGACTCCCGGCGGTTTCTTGCAATCTTTACGAGATGGTTCTGCCAAGCTGAACGTGCGGCGGATCAAAAGGGAACACGGTGAGGCGTACCCATCAGGGACCGAGACCGTGGCTGCCCCCGCAACTGTGAGCGGCGCGAGCAACATCCGGAGTGCCACTGGCCAGTGAGGCTGGGAAGGCGGATGAAGCAGTAAACCGCAAGCCAGGAGACCTGCCATCTCTATCCATGCGCTTTTGCGCAAATCATAACTTTTTCTCGCACGGTGGGTGTGGAAAGGACGATCACATGCATATCGAACCCGGCGTCGTCGACGGCGCCAAGATTGTTTTGAGCTACGCCACGGCAACAGCGGCTTTTGGCCTGTTCGGTAAAATGGCGTTAGATACAATTAAGAAAGATGGCGGCATTTCTGCCCTGGCAATGCGCAGCGTCATCACGACCGCCCTCGTCTTCTGCTTCTTTGAAATATTACCGCACTATCCCGTCGGCGTTTCGGAGGTGCACTTTATCCTGGGCTCGACGCTTTACTTGATGTTCGGCGCGGGACCGGCCGCCATCGGCCTGGCTGCAGGCTTATTGTTTCAGGGGTTGTTTCTTGCACCCTTCGATCTGCCGCAATACGGCCTCAACGTAACCACGCTGATCGTTCCCCTGTGGGGCCTGAGCCTCCTGGCAAAGCGGATCATTCCCGCCGACACAGCCTACGTCGACGTGAAGTATTCTCAGGCGCTCGCACTTTCCACGGCCTATCAGGGTGGTATCGTTGCATGGGTGGCGTTCTGGGCATTCTACGGCAGTGGATTTACAGCCGCGAACCTTGCCGCAGTCGGTTCTTTCGGTGCTGCCTACATGGCAGTCATCATCCTGGAGCCACTGGCTGATCTTGCGGTTCTTGCCGTGGCCAAGTTCCTGGCTCCTTACGCCAAGAATCCTCTGCTGTATAACCGGCTCCACCACGCCGCCGGTTAATACAAGCGTCTCGCAGAGAAGCATCGGCATTGCTGGATGCAGGAAATAGAAAAGGGCCGCCGGATCTCTCCAGCGGCCCTTTGTCGTAACAGTCTTCAGATCGTTCAGCCGCGATTGAACCGCTTGATCAACTGCCACGCGGCGGGCAACACAGCAGCCGCGAGTGCTAATTTGGCAAGATCGCCGAACAGGAAGGGTGTCAGGCCCCATTCCAGGATTGGCTTGTCCCAACCGAAGAGCACACCGAGGTACAGCACTCCAGGAACATAGATCACGACATTGCCGATCAGCATCGCAAGAGCTGTCGTCAGAACCTTACGATCCCAACCGCGCTCTGCCAGCCAGCCGCAGGCCGCAGCCGCAAGCACGAACCCAAAGAGATATCCGCCGGTCGGACCCGCCATATAGAGAAGGCCAATTCCCTTCTCGGGTGTTCCGGAAAACACCGGCAAACCAGCCGCGCCCTGCGCCAGATAGAACAGCACAGCAGCGGCACCCATCCGCCAACCCAGTGCCATACCCAAGCCTAGGACGGCGAAGGTCTGCATGGTCATCGGAACGGGGTAAAAGGGAACCTGCACCTTCGCAGCAACAGTCAGCAGAACGCTGCCGGCGAACACCAGAAGAACGGCACGTGCCGCGCTCATTGCCTTGCTTCCCGATGGCCAAAGCGCCTCTGCGAGCGTTGCGTTTACAGTCTGAGCAGCCTGCATTTCATTTTCCTCATTAATCATCCGAAACTGGATTACGACTGCGACCGCAGTCAAGCATAGCCTCTTTTAAGCCTTTCGCTGCGTCACGAAAACCGCTTTATCAACCAAACTTGTTGGAGCGTGGAAAACCATTGGGCGGAAGACGACCGGAACCGGCACGATTGCCAAGCCAGGCGTCCAGAGTCGTCTCGGTGCGTTTCCGCCCTGAGCCGATAGACCAGGTCAGACCATCTGCCATGGTGAAGGTCTTCACATCGGCAAGACCGCCATCCTTATAGCGCTGCAGAATGACGCCCCGTCCCCGACTGAGGTCCGGCACCTGTGCCAACGGGAAGACCAAAAGCTTCCGGTTTTCACCGATCACGGCAACCATGTCGCCTTCAGCCGGCGCGCAGATCGCAGCTTCAACGCCGGCGGAGAGATTCAGAACCTGCTTGCCCGCCTTGGTTTGCGCGACAACGTCCTTTTCCGCTACCTGGAATCCGCGCCCATCTGCCGAAGCCACAATCAGCTTTCTCTCCGGGTCATGTACAAAGAGCCCGACAATATCCTGATCGTTCGGAAGATCGATCATCAGACGCAGAGGCTCACCGAATCCGCGACCGCCGGGCAGCTTGTCGCCACCGATTGTGTAAAACCGGCCGTTGGTTGCGAAGATCAGCAGTTTATCTGTGGTCTGGGCATGAACCGCAAAACGTCCCCGGTCGCCTTCCTTATGCTTCGCGTCTGAAACATCTTCCAGATGCCCCTTCATGGCGCGGATCCAGCCTTTGGACGAACAGAGCACCGTAATCGGTTCGCGCTCGATCACGGCTTCCATAGGAATAACAACATCCGATGGCGGTGCGCCGATTTCTGTACGTCGCACGCCAAGTTCGGTCTTCGGTCCAAAGGCCTTTTTGATGTCCTGCACCTGACCGGAGATAACACTCCAGCGGCGCCCCTCGTCTTCCATCAGGCTCTTCAGGTCGACCTGTTCCTCAGACAGAGCGTCGTGCTCCTGCCGGATCGTAATTTCTTCGAGTTTGCGCAGGGAGCGCAGGCGCATGTTCAGGATCGCTTCCGCCTGAGCGTCGGTCAGATCCCAGCGCGCCATCATGACCGCTTTGGGCTCGTCCTCCTCACGGATGATCCGAATGACCTCATCGAGATTCAGATAGGCAATCAGATAGCCTTCAAGAACCTCAAGCCGTCGTGCGATCTTTTCGAGCCGGTGCTTCGTTCGCCGCTCAAGAACCACAAGACGATGATCCAGGAATGCCTGCAGGACTTCGCGCAGGTTCATCACCCGTGGTGTATTGTCCGCATCCAGGACGTTCATGTTCAACCCGGCCCGGGTCTCCAGGTCGGTCTGACGAAACAGGGATTCCATCAGAACCTGTGGATCGACGTTCCGGCTCTTAGGCTCCAGGATCAAACGGACTTCATCAGTCGACTCGTCCCGGACATCGCCGAGCATCGCCAGCTTGCGAACCGTAAGCAACTCCGCGATCTTTTCGACCAGACGGGACTTCGCGACCTGGAACGGAATCTCGGTGACGACGATCTGATAGCCGCCGCCTTTCAGATTCTCCTGCTCCCAACGCGCGCGCACCCGGAAAGACCCGCGTCCGGTGCTGTAAGCCTGCAGGATCGATGCACGGCTCTCGACCAACACACCACCTGTTGGGAAATCGGGTCCGGGGATGAAATCGACAAGCTTCTCAAACCCGGCATTCGGAGTTTTGATCAGATAGATCAGCGCATCGCAGATTTCACCCACGTTATGGGGCGGTATCGATGTCGCCATACCGACTGCGATTCCCTGAGACCCGTTTGCGAGCAGGTTCGGAAAGTTGGCCGGCAGAACCACCGGCTCTTCCGACTCGCCATCATAGGTCGGCCGGAAGTCGACAGTGTCCTCATCGATCCCCTCAAGCAGAGCTGTCGCCACAGCCGTCATCCGCGCTTCGGTGTAACGCATCGCGGCGGCATTATCGCCATCGATGTTCCCGAAGTTCCCCTGACCGTCGATCAAGGGGTAGCGCAGTGCGAATTCCTGAGCGAGACGCACCAGAGCATCATAGATCGACTGGTCGCCGTGCGGGTGAAACTTGCCGATCACGTCGCCGACCACACGGGCCGATTTCTTGAAGCCGGAATTCGGATCCAGCTTCAACTGACGCATCGCATAAACGAGGCGCCGGTGAACCGGTTTCAAACCGTCGCGCACATCAGGCAACGACCGCGCCATGATGGTGGAAAGGGCATAACTCAGATAGCGGTCGGATAGTGCGTCAGTCAGACGAACGTCACGAATTTCGCCGCCGGCGGCAGGTACAACGGATTGACTCATATTCTCCTCATCAGGCTACCAGATATAGTACCTGAGTGATGCCGTATGACAACCGATTGCGCTCGATCCGATGTGATTTTTACAGGGCTGTTTGAGCCGCATTTCACTCCGTTCCGTTTTCCGGAGTCGGCAGGGGAAACAACGCGGCCAGGCGCTCACGCGCCGGTGGTAGAGGCCGGTCTTGCAGGTGAAAAACCGAGCGCTCCAAAAAGTAGCTGGAGAGCTGCAATCCCTGAGCAACTTCCCCGGCGCCGCCGGCACCACGGCCAATCAGAAACGGTGGTAGAGGCAAAAGCCGATCACGGTAGGGTTCACCGGCCGCGAGCGAGACTGCGCGTCCCGTGCGCGGGCTTACGTATGCTAATTGATCGTTGTCTCCCCCTGCTGCGCAGGCCGAAAGGTCCAGTCCGAATCCAAGATCGGCCAGCAACCCAAGCTCCCATCGCACATAGACTTCAGCCCAATGGTCGCCTTCCAGCGCCCCGAGCAAAGCCAGGAAACCGTGGAAACATGCCGGATGCGGTTCTCTCTCGGGCAGAGCACGTTCACAGATCGCCGCGGCGGCGGTTAGCGCCGTCAGACGCTTAGGACTGTCCAGCAGTCTGGCCGCATGGCTGGTTTCGAGTTCGCACTTGAAGGTCCCGAGATTGTCCGCCAAGCGCCCCGACCAGGTGACGATCAGTCTGTTGCCCGGCTGGTAAAGCGCCCGGGCTTTTCGGCTTTGCCCGCCTTGCACCAGACCGGCATGGCGGCCCCGATCCGGCGTAAGCACATGAATGATAGCGGCAGTCTCGCCATGAGGACGCGCGGACAAGACAATGCCGTCGTCGCTCCACTCGATCATCCGGCAGTCCCGCGCCTGGGAGCCGTATTTCCGCAGTCAGGCATTAAACTCCAAACCCCATTCGCGGTACCGCTCCGGATCGTCGACCCAGCGCTCCCGAACTTTCACGAACAGGAAAAGATGGATTTTGCGTTCGGTCATGGCTTCCAGGTCGGCCTGGGCCTCCTCGCGGATACGGCGGATCATCTGGCCCTTTTTACCCAGGCAGATCGATTTGTGCTGATCCCGCTGAACGTAGATCGTCTGCTCCAAGCGGGCGCTGCCATCCTTGAAATCTTCCCAGGTCTCGGTTTCGACCGTCAACGCGTAAGGCAGTTCCTGATGCAGATGAAGGAACAACTTCTCTCGGGTGACCTCTGCTGCAAGCAGCCGCATGGGCAGATCCGAGAGCTGGTCGTCGGGGAACAGCCAAGCACCGACCGGAACGGACTTCGCAAGATGCGCCATAAGATCCTTTACGCCATCGCCTTTGAGCGCGGAAATCATGAAAGTCTCATCGAAGATGCCTTCGGCGTCGAACATGGCGATGAGTTCGAGCAAGCGGTCTCGCTTGATGGTATCGATCTTGTTCAACACCAGTATCGCACGGCGATTGGTCTTCTTGAGACCATCGATAATCATCCGGGTGTCTTTGCCCATACGCGAACGCGCAGCATCGTAGATCAGCACCACGCTGTCCGCGTCTCGTGCTCCGGCCCAGGCCGCGGCGACCATGGCACGCTCCAACCGGCGTTCCGCAGCAAAGATACCGGGTGTATCGACCAGAACGATCTGGCTATCGCCTTCCATCGCGATACCCCGGATCCGGGCCCGCGTGGTTTGAACCTTGTGGGTCACGATCGAAATCTTCGCGCCGACAAGGCCGTTCAGCAGGGTCGATTTCCCTGCGTTCGGCGCTCCCAGCAAAGCCACAACGCCGCAGCGATGCACACCTGGCGCTGTATCGCCTCCAGTATCGCCCTTCTCGCTATTTTCCGTCATCTTGGCCTCCGGCCTTTAGGCGTTTCAGTAACGCCTGCGCCGCGTTCTGTTCAGAATTACGTTTCGAACGTCCCTGCCCCAGTTCTGGGGAATGACCTTCAACCGATACTTCAATCGAGAAAACCGGTTGATGCGGCGGCCCTTCACGCGCGACTTCGCGATACTGGGGCAACGGCAATCCACGGGCTTGCGCCCATTCCTGCAGCCCGGTTTTCGCATCCTGAGGCGGTGTGCCTGCTGAATTGAGGTAAGGCTCCAACGCACTTTCGACAACCCGTCGGACAATCTCCAGGCCGCCGTCCAGATAAAGCGCCCCGATAACCGCTTCACAGGCATCCGCCAGGATTGCCGGATTCTGGCGTTCACCCGCCTCATCCTCGCCCTTGGCCAGCCTGAGGTAGCGATTGATTTCGAGATCCCCTGCCACATCGGCCAGGGTCTCCCGGCGTACCAGGGCTGTATGCCGACGGGCAAGTGCGCCTTCGCTCTCCTTAGGAAAACGGCGCAGCAGCATGTCGGCGACAATCAACCCAAGAACGCGATCCCCCAGGAACTCCAACCGCTCATAACTGTCGGCTGCGCCTGCTGTGCGTTTTGCCGCTGCACTGGGATGGGTAAGCGCACGTTTAAGAAGCGCTGGATCCTTGAAAACATACGCAAGGGTTTTTGCGAGTGCCTCAGGTGATTCGCCGCCACGATCAGCTTTGGACTCCTGCACCTGCTTATCGGCTTGAAGGTCTTTTTCGAGATCGTCAGTCACATGAAGATCAGTCGATGCCATCACCGAGCCGTCCGAAGCGAATAGCCGTCGGCCATTTCCAGATCTCCCAGAACCGCGCGGAGCCGTCGTGCGAGAAGAAAAGGAACTCGGCGCGACCAATCAGATTTTCTGCTGGAATTGGACCAATGGCGCGGCTGTCCTGACTGTTGTCACGGTTATCGCCCATGCCGAAATAATGCCCGGCAGGAACCTTGTAAGCCCGTGTATTGTCGAAACGAAGGTTGTCACCGTACTCCCAGATCCGGTGCTGGCGTCCGTTCGGCAGGGTCTCAATGTATTCAACTGCCGTATCAGGCATGCCCAGGGCATTGCGGTCAGGCACATCCGCGACCTTTTCCCGCGTCACGGCCTCGCCGTTGATGTGAAGAATGCCGCCGATAACCTGGATGGTATCTCCAGGAAGACCAACAATGCGCTTGATGTAGTCGGTTTCGTCCTCGGGCGGCTTCTTGAAGACCGCCACGTCGCCGCGCTCCGGCTCGTCAAAAAGGATTCGACCTTCGAAAAGCTTGGGGCTGAACGGCAGGGAATAATGCGTGAAGCCGTAAGAGAACTTCGAAACAAAAAGATAATCCCCGACAAGCAAAGTCGGCTTCATCGAACCAGAGGGAATATTAAAGGGCTCGTAAGCGAAAGTTCGCACAACAAAGGCAATCAGAACGGCATAAACGACCGTCTTGATCGTCTCCATCGCCGCGCCCTCTTCATGTACCGCCTCTTGCTTGGACGCGCCATTCTCAGGAACCTGGCCGTCCGCATCCGGCCCCGAACTCTCTTGCTTTTTCGACATTCTCTAATCAGTTCCTTGGCTGTCCGCGTTCCGGGCGACCTCTGCTCGGTCGTCCCTTACGGCATAGCAAAAATGGCAGTACGCCGGATGTTTCGTCTCTTTACCGCCAGCGGCATCAGGCCGGTACGGCGGAAATTATCACGATGGCCTGCGCCAGCGGGAAGTCGTCGGTTATAGTCAGATCGACCTGAACTGTCATCCCTTTGGGCGTTATTTCCTGCAACCTTTCGGCCGCACCTCCAGTCAGAATCATCGTCGGCTTGCCGGACGGCAGATTTGCGACCCCGAGATCGCGCCAGTGAACGCCCTTGCGCGGCACACCGGTCCCCAGAGCTTTCGCACAGGCTTCCTTGGCGGCAAAGCGCTTGGCATAGCTCGCGGCACGCAGCCTCCTGCGGTCTGATTTCTTCTGCTCAAGCTCGGTAAAAACGCGGTTGGTGAAGCGGTCACCAAAACGCTCGAGAGACTTTTCGATTCTGCGAATATCGATCAGGTCGTTGCCGATTCCCAAAATCATCAATCACCTCAGCCCTTTAAAGTCTATTCGTTCGTCGGATCATTAAGAAAAGCTAATAAGCCCCGGGTCGCAGCACAAGAGCATGATTCGCGATGGTCGATTACGCTGTGCGCGCGCCGCCTGCCTCGGCTCGTGCCTTATCCATCAGGGCACGCATGCGTTTGATCGAGCTGTCCAGGCCTCCGAAAATCGCCTCACCGATCAGGAAATGCCCGATATTGAGTTCCCTGATCGTCGGTATGGCCGCCACATCGCCGACCGTATCAAAGGTCAGCCCATGACCAGCATGGCATTCGAGGCCCAGATCCTGCGCAATCCCGGCAGCTTCAACGATACGCGCCAATTCGGCCGTCGTCTCGGCGCCATCGCCGTGTTCGATATAGCTCTCACAGTACGCGCCTGTGTGCAGTTCGATAACCGGCGCGCCGAGCGTGACCGCCGCTTCCAGCTGCGCGCCGTCGGGATCAATGAAGAGAGATACGCGGATACCCGCCTCGGACAATCGGGCGACAACCGGCCGCAGAGCCTCCAGGCCACCGGCGGCATCCAGGCCGCCTTCCGTCGTGACCTCGGTCCGCTTTTCCGGCACCAGACAGGCTGCATGGGGTTTGTAGCGCAATGCGATGCCGATCATCTCTTCGGTTGCCGCCATCTCGAAGTTCAGCGGCAGGTCGATATCCCTGGTCAGGCGTTCGATATCGCCGTCGCTGATATGCCGGCGATCTTCACGCAGATGCGCGGTAATACCGTCCGCGCCCGCCGCTGCAGCCAGGCGCGCCGCACGCACAGGATCGGGATGACGCCCGCCGCGGGCATTGCGGATCGTCGCTACGTGATCAATGTTCACCCCTAAACGCAGATAATCACTCATCTTTTTGTCTCCGCCGCATGGTCGTAAGGCAGCGCAGCAGCGGTTGCTGAGAGTTTCCGCCGCTTTCGCTCCATTTTCTTCTGTATCCGCCGCAGGCGCGCCGTCTGATAGCGGTCAACCATGCGGCGCAGCGGCCAGAAACACAAGAACCAAGCCAGGGTCGCAGTCGGGACGGCCCCAATCACCATGGGCACGAAAAGCTGCCAGAAATTGTCGAAAATATGGGTGGGGTGCATCAAAAGGTAGGAAACGCTGAATTCCTCAGACACGCCCTCCGAACCGTTTCCACCCATGATCCAGATCCCCAGGCTATAGATCCAGGTCCAGATAAGGGGGAAAGTCCAGGGATTGCCGACGACGGTCCCGATGGCCGCAGCCATCATGTTTCCGCGCAAAACGAGTGCCAGTAAGGCGGCCAGAACGAAGTGAAATCCAAGAAACGGGGTAAAGGACACTGCCGCGCCGCTCGCGAACCCGGCTGCAATGCGGTAAGGCGTGCCAGGCAGGCGTCTGAGCCTGTGGGCAACATAGGATCCCGCCCTGCGCCAGCCCTGCTTGGGCCAAATCAAGTGAGCCACGCGGCTCGCCCAGGGAAGTGGATTACGTCTTTGAAACATCGTGCGCGCTTACACCCTGATTGGCGCGACCGCTCCCAGGCACCCGCGCCGCCTTCTACCCCCGCTCCCCTACGTGATCACGCCGTTCCCATAGATCAAGCCGCGGTTTATCCGCGTGCCCGATCAACCGAAATCACAACGGGCGTTGCCCGCAGGGCAGCAATTATATTGCTGAGATGCTTGACGTCCTGAACCTCAACGTCAATGAGCATCTCGAAAAAATCCATAGACCGATTAGTAATCTTAAGATTACTAATATTGCCATAATTCTTGCCGATAATCGTCGAAAGTCCCCCCAGACTTCCGGGCTCATTTGCAACAACCAGGTGTAAGCGACCGGTGTGCCGATCGTCGTTATCCTTGAAATCCCAGGAAACATCGACCCAGCGCTCAGGCGTCTCCTGAAAGGTCTCCAGTGTCTCACAATCAATCGTATGCACCGTAACGCCCTTTCCTGTCGTTACGATGCCGACGATACGGTCTCCCGGCAGCGGGTGACAGCAGTGGGCATAGTGCACGGCCATCCCGGGAATCAGGCCGGTGATCGGCACCGCGTTATCCGCGGGCTTCGTCGACTTCGGCTTGGTCCGGTTGCTTGGCACGACCAGCTGTGCCTTGCTGTCGTCTTTCGCACCCGGGAAGACTGCAACCAGCACTTCGCGCCCGGTCAGATGCCCCTGGCCGACCCGGAAGTAGAGATCATCGAGCGCATCGCAGCGAAATTTTTTCAAAACGCCGGCGAGTGCCTTCTCGGTAAAATCGTAACCTTCCAGACGGAAGGCTTTTTGCAGGATTTGCATCCCCAGTTCGCCGTATTGGTCTTTTTCCTTCAGGCGTACGAAGCGGCGAATACAGGCCTTGGCCTTCCCGCTGACGACGAACTTTTCCCAATCAGGCGACGGGGTTTGTGCCTTGGACGTGATGATATCGACCTGATCGCCGTTTTTCAGAACGGTCCTCAGCTGAACCATCCGTCCGTTCACCTTGCCGCCGACACAGGTGTTTCCGATCTCGCTATGGACTGCATAGGCGAAATCCACCACGGTCGAGCCGTTCGGCAGCGCAATCAGATCGCCCTTGGGTGAGAAACAGAAGACCTGATCCTGGAACATCTCAAGCTTGGTGTGCTCCAGAAACTCCTCAGGATTGGAGGCATGCTCCAGAATATCCAGGAGTTCGCGCAGCCAGCGGTATTGCCGCCCTTCACGATTATGCCCCTGTTTGTAAACCCAATGCGCCGCGACCCCGTATTCGGCGATTTCGTGCATTTCTTTGGTACGGATCTGAACTTCAATCCGGTGGCGCTCCGGGCCGATGATGCAGGTGTGAAGCGAGCTGTAACCATTGGGCTTTTGGGTCGAGATATAGTCCTTGAAGCGACCGGGAACGACCGGGTAGCTGCCGTGCAACACCCCCAGGGCCGCATAACAGTCGCCTATGTCATCGACCACAACCCTGAACGCCATGATATCCGACAACTGCTCGAAGGCGACATCCTTGCGCTGCATCTTTCGCCAGATCGAATGCGGCGTTTTCATACGGCCCGAGACCTGGGCGTCAATCGACTGCTCCGCGAGGTCGGCCTTCAACTTCTCGACAATCCTGACCGAAAGGTCGTCCCCCTGCCCTTTCAGGAACTCCAAACGCGCCAGGATTGACTGCCGGCCATCCGGGTTCAGTTCGGCGAAGGACAGGTCTTCCAGGTCATCCTTGAAGCGCTGCATCCCGATGCGTTCGGCCAGCGGCGCATAGATATCCATGGTTTCGCGTGCGATCCGGCGGCGCTTGTCCGCAGACTTAACGAACCTCAGGGTCTGCATATTGTGCAGACGGTCCGCGAGCTTCACCAGGAGCACACGGATGTCCTCGGACATCGCCAGGACCAGTTTCCGAAAATTTTCAGCGTGTTTGGTCTGTTCGGACTGCAATTCCAGCCGCGTCAGCTTGGTGACGCCGTCGACCAGACGCTCGATATCCTTGCCGAAGACCCGCTCGACATCACTCAGTGTTGCCTCGGTATCCTCGACAACGTCATGAAGTAACGCCGTAATAATGGAAGCGTCATCGAGCTTCAGCTCGGTCAGAATGCCCGCAACTTCGATCGGATGTGAGAAGTAGGGATCGCCCGACTCGCGCTTCTGCGAGCCGTGATACTTCATCGCATAAACGTAGGCGCGGTTAAGGGCCTCCTCATCCACGTTTGGATCGTAGGCCTTAACCCGTTCTACAAGCTCAAATTGTCGGATCATTCCGCGCCTGCTCTATCGTCCGGTATCTATCCTATCGGACAAATTCCCAAACAGGAATGACTAGCAGGCGCTCTACCTTGACCAGCTCCGTGAACCCGGGCGGTCTTCCTGATGGTGTGTCGTTCAAAGGCACCGATGCCGGTGTCCACCCAATCAGGCGACTTCTGGACTGTCGTCGACTGCTGCATCTCCAGTCTCGGCTGCAACCGGACCATCTGCCGTCTCAACTCCCAAAACGCCAGCAGCGACCAGTTCTTCGCCAGCGGCCTTGGCCATATCGACCATTGGCTCGTCGAACTCCGGCATATCGTCTTCAGGCTCATCTGTCTCGATGTGCTTCTGAAGACCCTGGATCAGCTCTTCGCCCAGCGCGTCAACGCTGACGGTTTCCTCGGCGATCTCCCGCAGGGCAACGACCGGATTTTTGTCGTTGTCGCGCTCGACCGTCAGGCTTCCGCCGGACGAGATATCGCGAGCCCTTTGGCCGGCCAGCATCACCAGCTCGAAACGATTAGGGATCTTTACAACGCAATCTTCAACGGTAACGCGCGCCATGAATTCGGAGCTCCGGTTATTCAGTTTATCATGTCAGGGACCTAAGGTCGCGGACTATAGGCATCTCAGCTTGGTTAGGCAAGCTGGTTTGTCAAGTATTTGGCGGCATTTACGCTTATTCCTGGAATCGTTTGATGCCGCTGGTTACCGCCGATTATTCATCCAGTTCGGTAACCTGCCCCGGCGGTAGCTCGGATATCAGCTGCTGACCGGATATTCCGGTTACCGGATGGCACCAATCCGGCGCAATTTCGAGCAACGGCAGAACGACAAAAGCCCGCTCATGCAGGCGCGGATGTGGCAGGATCGGGACCTCTCCCTCGGCAGATACCAGGTTTCCATATGCCAGCAGGTCAAGGTCGATAACGCGCGCTTCGTTTCGAACCTTTCGTACACGACCGAATTTATTTTCGATTTCATGTAAGGCCTGGAGTAATTCTTTTGGCGGAAGCGCCGTATCCAGAGCAATCACGCCATTGGTGTACCAGGGTTGATCGGAAACCGGGACAGGCTCGCTCCGATACCATCGGGATCGCGATTCGATCTTAATCCCTTGATTTTCCATCTCTTCGAGCGCAGATTCACATGCAGTCCTTGGCAGTCCAAAGTCTGGAGTTGATAAGTTCGCACCTATTCCGATTAAGATCACGAAATCGCTATCCTGATTTTTGTCTCTTGCTGACGGGTCGATTTGTCCTAAGTATTACTCAAGATACGGACTTATGTTTTTGGCGTTCTAGAGCTAATTCAATCTGTAGTCGATTTACATGCAAACAATTTTTTCGTTATCCCCAAGCGTAAGGAATTAACATGAATTTCTACCCCCAAGAGAAGGTAGCGTTATTCATTGACGGCTCGAACCTTTACGCGACAGCCCGAGCTCTAGGTTTTGATATTGATTACAAGCGCTTGCAAGGCCTTTTTGCAAGTCAGTGCAATATGATCAGAGCCTTCTACTACACTGCACTCATCGAGGATCAGGAATACTCCCCGATCCGTCCGCTTGTCGACTGGCTCGACTACAATGGCTACACCATGGTCACCAAGCCGACCAAGGAATTCACAGATGCCACCGGTCGCCGGAAAATCAAAGGGAACATGGACATTGAGTTGGCCATCGACGTTCTGGAAATGGCAGATCATCTGGATCACATCGTGCTCTTCTCCGGAGACGGAGACTTCAGGCGTTTGGTAGAAGCTGTTCAACGCAAAGGCGTACGGGTCACCGTCGTATCGACCGTCCGGTCACAACCCTCGATGGTTGCCGATGAATTGCGCAGACAGGCAGATACGTTCCTGGACATCTACGATCTGCAGCCGAAGATCGAACGTCAGGGTGGTGGTGAAAACCGTCGCCCGACCAGCGAGCCTGACGGCGAAGAAGATGATTTCGAAGATTATGACGAAGTTTTCGAGGCAGAATCCGCCTGATTCCGGTTTCGTAAATGTCAATCATCGCTCCGGATGCCCCAGCATCTGACTGCCCGATCTGCCCGCGCCTGCAGGCATTTCGGCAGGCCAACCAGGAAAAGTTCCCAAGCTTTCACAATGCGCCGGTTCCGTCATTCGGACCAACAGACGCTCGCCTGCTTATCGTCGGCCTCGCTCCCGGGCTTAAGGGAGCGAATCAGACTGGTCGCCCCTTTACCGGTGATTACGCCGGAGACCTTCTGTACGCCACTCTGAAAAAGTTCGATTTCGCCAGCGGCAGCTATGACAAACGTCCGGACGACGGTCTTTCTCTTAAAGACTGCCGGATCACCAACGCCGTCCGCTGCGTCCCGCCTGAGAACAAGCCCACCACGCAGGAGAGTAAGGAATGCCTGTCGTTTCTGACCTCCGAACTGACAACCCTTCCCCGCCTGAAGGTCATGGTGGCCCTGGGTGGCATTGCCCATGGCTCGGTTCTCAGCGCGCTCGGCCTGCGTAAGAGTCACTGCAAGTTTGCGCACAATGCCGTGCACGCACTGCCCAACGGACTTGTGATGGTGGATAGCTACCATTGCTCGCGCTACAACACCAATACAGGGCGTCTGACGGAAGCGATGTTCGAAGATGTGTTCAAGACCGTGCGCGAGCAGATTGCGCTTTAGCACTCACCCTCTGGCGTAGTCTCTAGAGTGTCTTATTGCGCATGAGGCGGGCTTTATCGCGCTGCCAATCCCGGTTTTTCTCGGTATTCCGCTTGTCGACCTGCTTCTTACCGCGCGCAAGGCCGAGACCGACCTTCGCGATACCACGCTTGTTGAAGTAGAGAGTAACCGGCACCACAGTGTAGCCTTCGCGGTGCACCATACCGATCATCTTGGCCATTTCCTTGCGTTTAAGCAGGATCTTCCGTGGCCGTTTCGGTTCATGGTTGAACCGGTTCGCGGCGTCATAGGTCGGGATATGAGCATTGACGAGGAACATCTCGCCGTTCTCTTCGCTGGCATAGGATTCCAGGATCGACGCACGCCCCTGACGCAAGGATTTAACCTCGCTACCGGTCAGAACCAAGCCCCCTTCAACGACATCTTCGATGAAGAAATCGTGCCGCGCACGCTTGTTCTGCGCGACGAGGTTATTTTCACTGGCTGCCATATCTGATCTCTATCAGGCGCTTAAGCGCACACCGATTACCTGCTCCGTCAGTTCAACAGACCGGCATGTACCATTGCATCGCGCACAGCAACGCGACAGGTCTCGGATATCGAGATCATGGGAAGGCGCAAACGGTCTTCACAATGGCCCAATAGACTGAGAGCATACTTTGCACCACCCGGGCTCGGCTCCATGAACATGGCTTCATGCAACGGCATCAGACGCTGGTTGATTTCATCAACGCGATCGAAATCCCGGGCCTGCCAGGCATTCTGAACCTGCGCGCAAAGCGCCGGTGCCACATTGGCGGTCACCGAAATACAGCCGTGGCCGCCCTGCGCCAGAAACGGCACTGCAGTGGCGTCCTCGCCAGAAAGCTGAGCGAAATCTTCGCCGATCACTCGGCGCGTCTGCGCCGGCCGCGCAAGATCAGCCGTGGCATCTTTGACACCGACGATGTTTGGAAGCTTGGCCAGACGGGCCATGGTCTCAACCGACATATCGACAATGCTGCGACCGGGAATGTTATAGATCACGATCGGAATTTCGACCGCATCATGAATGGCCTTGAAATGCTGGTACAGGCCTTCCTGACTGGGTTTGTTATAGTAGGGCGTCACCACCAATGCGGCATCGGCGCCGGACGCTTTTGCCCCTGATGTCAGTGCAATCGCCTCCTCGGTCGAATTCGAACCGGTCCCGGCGATGACCGGCACTTTCCCATCCGCGACTTCGACACAAAGCTTGGTCACGCGCATATCTTCGTCGTGCGAGAGCGTCGGCGACTCACCAGTCGTACCGCACGGCACAACCCCATGGCTGCCCTCGTCGATCTGCCACTGAACGAAGTTCTGAAACGCCTTTTCATCCACCGAACCATTGGTGAACGGTGTAATCAGCGCCGGGAGTGAGCCCCTGAACATCGGGCCAGCCATAATTTTTCCCCAGTAATCAAATATAAAGCGTCGTGTCTGCATACTTGCAACGCGCGAAGATACTCTCTCGCCGGAACCCCGGCAAGGGCGTCACGAAGCGCAGTGACCGGATCGTTCCTGATAGACGCAATCATGAGCGCTCACCGGTCGCTATCTGTGTCATGAAAGCCTCATCACAATAGTTTCACGAACATCCTCCAGCGATCACTTTGGAATACAAAAGCGGGCTGCTAGTCTTACAGGTATGATCCTCTTCCAACGAGCAGACGACATCCGAACCCGGTCTCTGACGCGTTGAAAGATGGCCGCAGACCCCCACATGGAAAAGTCATGCGTGTACTGTCGGCGTATTTTCTTCTGACCCTTTGCTTCGGAGCCACCCAGGGCTTCGGAACAGCCGGTGCGAGCGAGTCCAGCTATAAGGACCGCACGCAGACCGGCCTTAAGGTCTCTTCTCCTGCCCCTGCGCATGCACCTGTCGTCGTAGAAATCGAGCCGCTCAGTTCTGCAGATGAGGTTCGGTTTAAAAAGTTTTTCGCCGAGATCGATGCCGGACATATCTCCAAAGCCTGTGCCGGCCGCACGCAAATCTCGCACAGCATTGCACGGGAGCTGGCCACCTGGGTTTGCCTCGACAAAGGCAGCAACCCCTCCTCCTTCGAAACTCATGTCGAATTTGCGTCCGGTCATTTGCATTGGCCGTGGCTGACACAACTGCGCAGAAAAACCGAAGCCAGGCTTACGTCGCAAACGGCTGACAAGGATATTCTCGCGTGGTTCGACAATCATGCTCCATTGACCGGCCGCGGTGCCGCGGCCTACGCAGGTGCCCTGAAGCGCGCCGGGCGCAACGCAGAACTTGAAGCTCTGGTGATTAAGGGCTGGGTAGAACTGGATTTTGGCCGGGTCGAAGCTAAAAACTTCCATCGGCGCTATAAATCGCTGATCACACCGGAAATGCACCTCAGCCGTCTGGAACGTCTGCTCTGGAGCCGCAAGTACGCCTCAGCATCTCAGCAGGCACGACTTGTTCCGAACGATCAACGGCGACTGGCGGAAGCGCGGATTAAACTGGGCCGCAGAGCGGCGGGTGTCGACGCGGCCATCGGACGTGTCCCGGCACATTTAAAAGAAGACCCGGGCCTGTTGTACGAGCGCGCTCGCTGGCGCTGGCGAAAGGGACGCCGCCAGGGAGTCCTGGAGCTGATTGAACAGGCCGGCGCCGAAGCACCTCGTCCTGATCTCTGGTGGTCGATGCGCCATAACGTGGCGCGCAATGCCTTATCCAAGGGCGACGTTGAACAGGCCTATCGTATCAGCAGCGACCACGGCCTGAGCAGCGGTATCGGCTTTGCGCAAGGCGAATGGCTCGCCGGTTGGATTTCGCTCCGGTTTCTCAAGCAACCGCGTCGCGGGTACGAGCACTTTGCGCGACTCTACTACGGTGTTAAATCGCCCATCAGCCAATCACGCGGCGCTTATTGGGCCGGTGAAGCCGCCCGGACCATGGGCAACGAAACCTGGAGCAAACGCTGGTACAAAATCGCTGCGGGCTTCCGCACGACCTTCTATGGGCAGCTTGCCGCCCATCGCCTTGGACGTCAGATCAGCCTGCCGATCAACCCGCATACGCCGCCGACCGAGATCCAACGTCGCGCATTCGAAAGTCAGGACCTGGTATCAATCGTCAAGCTTTTAGGGCTGGTCGACCAGCCCAGGTACCAGGATGCTTTCCTGAGTCGTCTTCGCCTCAACGCCAAGACACCCGCAGAATACATCCTGACCGCGGAGTTGGCGCGGCAACAGGAACGCCTGGGCAGCGCATTGAAGGTTGCCAAGGCAGCTCAATTCAACAGCGTTACCCTGCTTGAACATCTCTATCCTTCGATTGAGATCGGCGAAGCGGAACCGGAAACAGCTCTCACTTTGGCATTGATTCGCCAGGAGAGCGCGTTTGACGAACGCGCCAAGAGTCATGCCGGTGCCCGGGGCCTGATGCAACTCATGCCCGCAACAGCCAGGGAAGTCGCAGGCACTCAACGCAAGAAATTTGATAGGGATCGTCTGACCAGCGATCCGGAGTATAATTTGTCCTTGGGTCAGGCCTATCTGAGACAGGTCCTCAAGCGCTTTGACGGCTCCTACATTCTTGGACTTGCTGCCTACAACGCGGGTCCCCACCGGGCCAAAAGATGGATTCGCGAATACGGAGATCCAAGGGATCCGGGCATTGATCCGATCGACTGGATCGAACAGATCCCCTTCGATGAAACTCGCAATTATGTGCAGCGAATTCTCGAGAGCCTCTCGGTCTACCGTCTGATGCTTGCTGATGGGCATTCGGCACCATCCGCGGCGCCGCATTCGCACTCTAATCCCTTCGCATCCTGGGGCCATGAGGCCGCTGTAGCGCCCTGTTGCTTCTAACGGGCAGCGGCTCAATCGGATAGTTTTCGGCAGCTGCCCCTGGGGGCATCCCTAAAGCACTGCGCTTGCCTGCGATCACCATAGCTTTAACGTTCAGCATCTTTCAGCCCCGCCTTCTTTCGGCTAGCATTGCCGCCTGATCATCGAGAGCACGATAAATCGCGGCGGTATCCGTCATGATTCTAGATCGTCTCTTCCCAGGGCAATCACTGCCCCGGATAAAAAGGAATGCAGATGAGCCACCCAGATTTTGCCACGGCTGAGGCGTGCGTTTTCGACGCTTACGGTACCCTATTCAATGTTCACTCTGCGGTTGCCCGCGGCGGAGAAAGTCTGGGCGAGAAAGCCGACGACGTCTCCAACACCTGGCGCCAGAAGCAGCTCGAATACACCTGGCTCCGCAGCCTCATGGGGGCGCACGCCGATTTCTGGCAGGTCACATCGGATGGCCTCGACTATGCCCTCGAGGCGCATGGCGTGGACGACCGCGAACTCCATGCAAAGCTCATGGACCTGTATCTTACCCTTGATGCCTACGGTGACGTTCAGCTCACCCTGCAGAAGTTGAAGAAAGCCGGTCTTAAGACCGCCATTCTCTCCAACGGAACACCGAAAATGATCGATGCCGCGGTACAGTCAGCGGGCCTCGATGAGCTGTTCGATGAAAATCTCTCGATTGAGGATGTCGGCATTTATAAGCCCGACAACCGGGTCTATCAGTTGGCTGTTGACCGGCTTTCCGTCGCGCCCAACAAAATCTGTTTCGTGTCCACCAATGCCTGGGACGCGGCAGGTGCCGCGCACTTTGGTTTCAATGTCGCGTGGTTGAACCGCTTCAACAAAATTCAGGAAGTTCTGCCCGGCAAACCCAAGGTGGTGATCAACACGCTTGTCGATCTCATGGAACTGATGGGACTGGGCTTATGATCAGCGGAGGTCTCGCATCGTTCGATCCCCCTTCCTTCGCGGATGTTGAGCAGGCTGCGGAACGTCTCTCAGGGCGGGCCATCCGTACGCCACTGCTCGAGAACGTTCAGCTAAACGAGATCTGTGGCGGCCGGGTCCTGATGAAGGCCGAGACCCTGCAGCGCACCGGTTCCTTCAAATTCCGTGGTGCCTTCAATCTGCTCAGTCAGATTCCCGAGGATGATAAAGCTGCAGGGGTCGTGACCTGTTCTTCAGGAAACCATGCCCAGGGCGTGGCCTCAGCCGCTTCGATCCTCGGACTGAAAGCCATCGTTGTGATGCCCGAAGATGCGCCGCAGATCAAAATCGACAACACCAGGGGTTACGGCGCCGAAGTTGTCTTCTTTGATAGAAACAAGGAATCCCGGGAAGAAATCGTCGCTTCGATTTCGGCAGGCACCAATATGACCTTCGCCCCGCCGTACGATCATCCACACACCATCGCCGGCCAGGGCACCTGCGGACTTGAAATCGCACAACAGGTCGATGAGCTTGGGGAAACCCTCGACAATATGCTGGTCTGCTGCGGCGGTGGCGGGCTGACGGCCGGTGTGGCGTTGGCTTTGGCCGAAAAGAGCCCCGGAACCAAGGTTTATGCGGTCGAACCGGCGGACTTTGACGACACTGCTCGCTCACTTGCGGCACAGCAGCGGGTCAGTAACGAGGCGGGACATCGCTCCATCTGCGATGCCATTCTGACGCCAACGCCCGGCGAGATCACATTCGAAATCAACCGCAAGCTCGTCACAGACGGCCTGCGCGTAACCGACAGCGAAGTCCGGGACGCTATGCGGTTTGCCTTCAACACCCTGAAAATGGTTGTCGAGCCTGGTGGCGCTGTGACTCTCGCAGCCGTGCTCAATGGTCGTGTCGACACCAAAGACAAGGTCACCGCCATAACTCTGTCGGGTGGAAATGTAGACCCGGCTGTTTTCGGCTCGGTCCTGAAAGGCTGAGACTGATGACCCTGGCCGCAGACCTGATCGGTGAGGAGCAAATCGCGGCCTATGCACGCGATGGCGCCGTGCATATCCCAGGCCTCTTCAGCGATTGGGTCGGCGTCATCGAGGAGGCAATCGACGAGAACATGCGTTCCCCCGGTGTCTATGCGGCGGAGAATGTCACCGATAAAGACAGCGGACGCTTTTTCGACGACTACTGCAACTGGCAGCGCATTCCCGCGCTCAGGGACATCGTCGAGAACTCTCCCTGTGCAGAGGCGGCGGCGCGCATTATGGGCTCCCGGAGCGCCCAGTTCTTTCACGATCATATTCTGGTGAAAGAACCCGGAACCTCAAAGACGACGCCCTGGCATCAGGACGCGCCCTACTACTTCGTCGATGGAACGCAAAGCGTGAGCTTCTGGATTCCCATTGACCCGGTTGAGGAGGCTTCGCTACGCCTGATCAAAGGATCGCACCTTTGGGAGAAAATGGTTCTGCCGGTCAAGTGGCTGGATAATGACGAGTTCTATTCAGAGAGTGCAGATTATCTGCCGGTGCCGGACCCCGACCGTGAACCGGATAAATTCGAAACGCTGGAGTGGCGGATGGCGCCCGGTGATGCGGTTCTCTTCGATTTCCGGACTGTGCATGGTGCCCGTGCCAATATGACAAACCGGCGACGGCGGGCGCTGTCATTGCGTTGGGTAGGCGAAGACGCGCGGTATGTAGAACGACCGGGGCGAACCTCGCCCCCCTTCCCTGATCACGGCATGACGGCAGGCCAGCGTTTGCGCGAGGACTGGTTCCCGATACTCTGGACGTAATCTCGGTTACCCGGAAACAAGGAAACTGCGGCTTGGGCAAACCCCAAACCGCAGTTTCCTTTAATTCACTTAAGCCGCAGACCAGCGTTTACTGCTTGGTCGCGCTTCCGTTCGACTGGGCCGCTGCCGTGTTCTGCAAGTTGGCTGTGGCCGCAGCAGCGACGTTTGGCGAGGCGGATGTGGATGCGCCTTTGGCCGCTGCCGAGTAACCGATGGTTTTCTCGTCAAGGCGGCGAATGTTGCCTTCGATAAACGCGCCGGCATCGATCGCAAGCGTGCTGTGAGAGATATCGCCGGTGACGCGCGCGCTCTTGGCAAGTACGACGGAGGCTGCCTGAAGCTGGCCATTGATGCTGCCGCAAACCCGCACGGAATCAGCAACCACCGATCCGCTGACCTGGGCTTTTTCACCGATCGTCAGAGTACGGCTGGAGATATCACCCTCAACAGTGCCGTCGACCTGTAGGTCGCCACTGCTTGTCAGGTTCCCCACGATCGTCAGATCTGCGGAGATAATCGAAGGTACACCGCTATCCTGTGAAGATGCCGCCTGCTGGCCGGCCTCATTGGACTTGGTGCCCTCGGTACTGGACTTGTTGGATTTCGAAAACATCAGTCAGCCAACCCTATAATTCAGTTCGAAGTGAGGTAACGCGCGAACACTCTCGGCGCAGGCGGATTCTGCGCGCCTGTACCAGCCGAAATGCGGCGGGATACTAGCATGAATTCGAGCAACGTTAACCATTAAGATCTGGCCGGTCGCTCACCGCAAAATCAACTGTCAGCGCATCACAAGGTGTTAACGGAAGTTACCATGAGAATGGTTAATGGAAAGCAAAGACACGACGATGACCTGAGCATTACGTTGTGTCGAAAAAGAGTCATAACGAAGCCAAGGCGTTACGATCAAACACACTGCCGCCAGCAGGCTCCGCCCAACCTTAACTCTTGAAAACGTGCTTGCCGGCCTGCAGGAACTTACGTGGATCGACCGCTTTGCGATTGAAAAGAACCTCGTAATGCACGTGCGGGCCTGTGCTGCGGCCGGAACTGCCCAAGAGACCGATTTTATCACGATTGGCGACCGTATCGCCTTTGCGCACCATAATTTTGCGAAGATGGGCATAACGCGTACGAATGCCATTGCCGTGATCGATTTCGATAAAACGTCCGAAGCGGCCGCGCCAACCGGCGTAAACGACTTTGCCGGGCGCTGTCGAATAGACCGAAACACCGGACCGGGCCGAAAAGTCCAAGCCGTTGTGAACAGCTGTGCGACCGTTGATAGGGTCACGGCGTTTCCCGAAGGTGCTGGTGATCCGGTACTGATCGAGAGGAGGTGCAAGCGGCAGAATCGAAACCACTTCCTGCAGCGCCGCCCAGCGGTTCAACCGCACATCCAGCAAAGACATCGCCGAATCGTAGTCGCGGTCGCTTTCAGATTCATGCTCCCGGTCAGCCGGTACGAACGGCCCGCCCTGCCCGTTCAAGCCCTCTCCTGCGCCGGAAAGAAGATCGTCCAGGTTCAAGCCGGTCATCGCGACGGTACGTTCCATCGCTTCGATCCCGAGCTTGGTGCGCTCGGTCAGGCGGCGAACAACGATACTCTGCGCATCCTTGACCTGGCCCATTTCCTGGCGAAGCTCGACGATGTGATTTTTAAGCTGCCCGTTTTCTTCTGCAAAGCGCTGCGCCTTGTTTTCCATCTCGGCCAAGACGTCACGTGTTGACGCAAGCTCGGCGTTCAGAGATTCGCGTCGCTGGCCGTTTGCTGTCAGTCGCGTATTCAATGCCGCTATGCGTGCTTCCACCAGGGCCTGAGCCGCGAGATGATTCGCACGCGTCGCATTCGACTCTGCGACAGCACTGTCAAAAGCCTGACGCGAGGTTTCCAAATTCAATGACAGCTCAGCCAGGTCCGCTTCCAGCCCCTGCTTCTCGTCCAGAGTCGAAGCGAGCGTCGTCTGAACATCCTGCAGTTTGCGTCCCAAACGCTCACGTGCCTGGACAACCTCGCGCCTGCCGGCTTCGGTATTCTTCAAGGTGTCCTGAATTTCGGCGACCTGATTTTTTAGAGCTGAGTTTCGCCCAGCGATTTTCAGCAAATCGGATTCGAATTTCTGCAGCTTTTCGGTCAGGCCCTCGCGGGCAATGACGGCGCGCGCGCGCTCGGTGCTCGAGCTTTTCAGTTCTTCCTGAATTGCAGCCAGTTCGTTCGGCGCAACACTGGCGTTCCCCAATCGCGAAAGCAGCAGGTCCTGATTCTTCTCAAGCCCTTCAGTGATCTGGGCAAACTGCGTATGATATTCGGAGACTTCTGCGAGCAGCTCGAAGTAGGCGAGCTTTTGACGTTCGATCTCGGCGTCTTTCGCAGCCAACGCCATCTTCGTGTCGTGATTTTTTGAGTTGACCAGGCCACCCATAAAAATCGCGCCACTTGTCGAGACTCCGATCCAGGTCGCAACAGCGAGCACACCGGCAGCAGCGGTTTTCTGCATGCGCGGTGACAATCGGATAAATTTGATTTTGTCATTCGACCGCAGGTGGATCTCACGCGGCACGAAGACCCGGTCGAGAAAAGCAGAAAAGCGGCCTTTCAATACCTTAGCGGGCACTCGTGTCTTCTCCCCTTCCATCTGTTCCGCCATATCAGTTCCCGCCTCTTGCTGAGGCTGGAGCGCTGGCAACAGACGCCAGGCCGCCATTATCGGAACCGTTGCGCGAATTGAATCGATCGCGCACTGACGAAATATCCCCCGGAGCCTTCGCGCAGTCCAGACGACTCGCGACGTCCCGTGACCGCTGCAAAAGCGCAGAATTTAAAGCGCGACGAAAATAACCAGCGCACATAATCAAGGCAAGCCCTTACTCTTTGTCACGCAGACCAGCTTTAGCCTGCATAAATTTGCTTATGGAGAATAAGGGGCATCCTTATAAAAAGATGTTAATGAACGGCGAACTTGAACCAAAGACCATTGATTTTGCTCAAACCTTACGGGTTCCAGGCCTCTGCTCACGAGATTCTCGATACAACCTAATAGTGATTACTATTCTGGGTTGTCAACTATCTAGATAAATTGCATTTGTTTGAAATAAATTTTCCCAGCCAAGCGCGTACTCGGAATGGTGCGTCTGAACGCAAAATCCCCTCACGGCAATAGAATCGATCGAGGCCAGTTTTGGCTCGGTCGCCGGTGCGGTAGAAGAGCAGTCCGCGTCAACACGGGAAATCTCCTCGAACATGCAGTCGGCATCTTCGGCAGTTGGTGACGTAAATTCCAGCCTCGATTCAATCGCCGCCGCCATCAGCGGCGCAAACAGCTTTGCGCAGGAGGGTACAGACCTCTATCGCAGTCTGCAAAATACGGCCGCCTAAGCCTCCGCGAACGCTAGGTTGCACACTTCAGACGCCCATTCACCGACTTCGATTGCATGAGTTGCGGGCTCATAAATTTTAAATACCTTACCGTGTAGAATATCGGGCACTAAACGTAAGGACACGACCTGATGTTCCCGGTTCCCTTTGACGATGCCCTGCGCCTGAAGTCGCTTGCGTCGTACAACATTCTGGATACTTCGCCCGAAGAGGCCTTTGATCGCCTGACCAGACTTGCATGCGGGCAGTTCGGGACTCCCATCGCATTGCTGTCGTTGGTTGACGGCAAACGGCAATGGTTTAAGTCGCGCCAGGGATTCGATACGCCCGAGACTCCCAGAGACCTGGCCTTTTGCGGACACGCAATATTATCGGACGCCCCCCTCGTGGTTCTCGACACAAAACGGGACGCGCGGTTTAGAGCCAATCCGCTGGTGTGTGTCAGTCCGGGTGTCCGCTTCTATGCGGGTGCTCCTTTGCTCACCTGCGAAGGATACCGGCTCGGCAGCTTATGCATTATGGATTTTGAGCCACGTACGGATCTCCCATCCGAGGACATTGCCGAACTCCAGGATTTTGCACATACGGCTATGCAAATGATCGAATTGCGCAAACCTGTCGAAAACATGCAAAACCATGGTCCTCGAAACAAGGTCACACAGAAGCAAAAACTCCGGCCTTCATTGATATCGAACGCAACGCCAAATCTCACGTCGTTGCACTAAGCGCTCAATCAAGCTCTCGAGGATAAGGTTTTCTGAGGTGGAACAGCGGGCGTGGAGGCGCTCAAAAACGAGCTGACCTGCCATTTATTTCGGGTGTAGGAGCGTTCCGCTTTGCGAAACGCTTGTGGCGGAGAGAGAGGGATTCGAACCCTCGATACGCGATTAACGTATACTCCCTTAGCAGGGGAGCGCCTTCAGCCACTCGGCCATCTCTCCGTTCGCGCGAAGCGGCTGAATATCTATGGTTTTTACGGGCCGATGTAAATCGAAAAATCATGCTTTCCGAAGAACGGCGGGAAAGCTGATGATCTCCGACTCCAAGGCCTGACAGCTTCAACCCTATTCGAGGCATCGCGCAGTCAGCCCTGCCCGTCCCAAAATGAGGCAGCCCGCGCCTTCGGCGACCTATTCAATTATCACAACAAGGTACCTGACAGGGCGGCAGTCAGTTCCGGACCCTCGTTGCGAACATTACCGACGTCCGGCCCGACTCGCTGGGCCCTTAGCAACTGACTTGGATACTGACCGGCGACCCGGAGGGCGTCGCTCACATCGGCCGTCAACCAGGTCTCGTAATCCTCAGGCTGAAGGATGACCGGCATGCGCTTGTAGATGTCGGCCATCACCTCATTTGCATCGGTTGTCAGGATGGTAAAACTGTAAAAATCGACGACTTCGCCTTTGAAAACCCCACGCCAGGCCGTCCAGAGCCCGGCCATGAAGAAGATGCGTCCGTCCTGCTCGTTGATCATCCACGGCCTGCCCTTGCCCTGCCATTCATAGAAAAACGCCGCAGGTATGAGGCAACGCTGCGATTTCAGCGGGCCACGGTAACTGGCCTTTTCCATCACCTCTTCCGACTTCGCGTTAAAAGTCGCAAACTTGAGCTCCTCGAGCGGCTTATGGAACCACTCCGGCACCAGGCCGAAGCGCGCCATCGCACAGCGCAGTTCGTGCAGGTCACTGAGCACCACAGGCGCGAGTTGGGTCGGCGCGATGTTGTAACGCGGCTCCAGATCGAACGCCGGCGGCTCCAGATCGAACGCCGGCGGCGCCAGCCCGGTCAAGCCAAGGGCGTCAACAACCTCTTTCCAGGTCAGGCGCGCAATTCCGTAACGTCCACACATGCGGACAGTCTACGTAAAAATTGGTAATAAATCCACATTGTTCTCTTTTTGTTCTTATACTAATGTCACCTCATGTTCGATGAAATCTCCAGCAAAATCACCCAGGCGCTCAAGCGATCAAGGGTTCTCGTCAGAGTAAAAGGCCAGGATCCGGACACAGGATACCGGGTGGCAGCCAGATACGTGATTGAAGAGCTGGAGCGTTCCTATGAGATCCGCAGGAGGCATATTGTTACCGGACACAAGACTCCGGATAACAAGGGCTAGATAGGCGGAAAGCTCGACGCCCCTCGCCCGAACCCGACCCGGAAAATCCTGGTCTACCGCATGCTGAGCGCGATCGTCGGTTCCTGGTTACGGAAGTTCGACCACGCGCCAGTAATGATCTATCAGCTTCATTGCCTCTGAAAAGCTGTTGGCAACGTTGGATTTCACGATATATCCGGCAACATGCTTTTCATAGGCCGACAGCCTATCGCGATCGTCTTTGGATGTGGTCAAAACGAAGACCACGGACGTACTGAGCTCCGGGTCACTGCGAAGTTCAGCCAAAAACTCGAGGCCGTTCATGCGCGGCATGTTGAGATCAAGCAAGATCAGAAAAGGGGCACTGACCTTTTCCCGGCCATTCTGTCCGCGAAGATGCTCCAGCGCCTCCCTGCCGTCTCGCGCAACAAGCAGAGGATTGCAGATTCGGAGCTCGCTGAGCGAACGTTCGATGGCTTTCACATCAACTTCATCATCCTCAACGAGGAGAAAAGTTACCGTTTTATCAGTCATGTTACAGTCACACTATCGGCACAAGACGGTTGGTCCGCCTGGAAATATTCAGGGATACAGCCTCGAAGTGTAACGCCAATTGTTTATTGTAAACAAGCTGGCGAACTAAATGAGCACGCAGGTTGAATCGCTTTACAACTTGAGAAGTGTAAAATTTTGCGCCGCCAAGGCGGAATAACGGCACCGTCAGGAGACAGCAGTTTCGGTCTCTTCTCAACTAACCGGCCGCAACAGCTCTCTCGGTTTCGGCACTCACACGCAATTGCCATAACTTGGGCCAGGTGAAGTTGAAACGCGTACCGCGTCCGCTTGCAGGATCAGACACAATTTCAATGGAACAGTCGGCTACCTGGAGTTGCTTATTTACGATCGCCAATCCCATACCGCTTCCTTCCACTTCGTCCCGGCCCTTAAGGGTCTGGAAGACGCCAAAGACACGTTCGTGAAACTCTGGCTCGATACCCGGTCCATCATCCTGCACAGAAAACGCATAACAGTCGTCCTGCTCCACAACCCCGACAGTGATCGTTCCCTCATTGAGGTCATGGTGCTTGATCGCGTTCGACAGGAGATTCCGGAAGATCTGATGGAAAGGCGCCTTGGCTGTTACGAAACTCGGGAATTCGCCCTGCAGGATCAGCCTGAAATTCTTTCCCTGCATTACCAGATCAAATTCACTTTCAATGACCAGCCTGGCGTCGACGCCTCCGACCTTTTCATCCGACCGCCCGACGCGGGAGAACTTGAGCAAATCATCGAGCAATGCTTCCAGACGGGCGATCCGGCCCCGCAGAAGCGTCATGTTTTCTTTGCTCTCGTCATTCATCACCGCGCCCATATCGGCTTCGATCCAGGTGGCGAGATTATCGATACCGCGCAACGGCGCCTTAAGATCGTGCGAGGCCACGTAGGCAAACTGAGCGAGTTCGGTGTTCGAGCGCTTGAGTTCCTCGGACTGCAGGGCCAACTTTGTTTCGGTCAATTTACGCTCTGTGATATCCGCAATGGAGCCCACCATCCGCACGGGATCCCCTACCTCATTCCGCGAAGCAAGGCCGTTTGCATGGAACCAGAGGTATTCGCCCGACTTGTGGCGTAGGCGGTATTCCAAATCAAAAGGTGTCGCGTCATCAAAATGCGTCTGCACAACACGCGTCAGTTCATCGAGGTCATCAGGATGGATTAGGGACTTGAAAGAAGAGAAGCTCGCAGGAAGTTCCCCCACCTCATAGCCAAGCAGACGGTAAAAGTTCGGCGACCAGTACTCTTCGTCCTCATTAATATTAATCCAGTCCCAAATCCCGACACTCGAACCCTCAGCCGCCAGAGCGAAGCGCTCTTCACTTTCTTTCAATGCAACAGTCTGACGCCGGAGCTCCATTTCCTGGTCGCGCAGTAGAATTGAGTTGTTGCGGAACACGCGAACGGCATTGGCAAGCGCGCCGAGCTCATCCTGGCCATGAACATGTATTCGCGATTCATGGTCGCCTCTAGCCAGATCAAGGGTCGCCGAGGTCAGAGTTTCGAGCCGCTTTACGATCTGCCGGCTCACAATAAAAACGATGATCAGTGAAGACCCGACCAGGGCCATGGCAACAATAACGGTCAAAAGAATGCGGCTGGAGGAAATAGCGTCAGACGCAAACACCGCTTCCTCGGAAATTGCGTCTTCAGCCTGCTGCAAGAGAGCCGCGGCGCGCTGGTTGATGACTTCAGAAATCTCCACGATGTTTGCATGGAGACGATCGATTCTATCCTGCAGCCTCAACACCTCAGCGCTTGAAAGAAACACGCTCTCAGGTCCGGATACAGCAGAGGACAAGTCACGAAGGGAACCACCGATCTTTGTGCGTAGCTCTGTATCCTCCAAGCTCGACACCAGGCGAACCAGCGCACGCAGATCAAGATCGATCTCCGACTTCAATATACCCAGGCGATGCATATCGCGCTCGAACGAGCTCCGATCAAGCTTGTGGGTAAGCGATTCAGCGCGAAACTGCAGTTCGATAAGTTGCTCGATACCTTCGATATCAGAACCGGTCACGCGATCAAAAAGCCCAAGGAACTCTTCTGTTACCGCGTCCCCTTCATGCAGGGACTCCCTTAGCCGGTCGCTGTTCTCTATGAACTTGGAAGAGGACTCGATGACTATCGGCTTCACCGACTCCAGTATCGCTTTTGCAGACGCATGCGCACGTTCGAGCTGCCTGCTCTGGCGCCTCTGTGCGCCGATGCGTTCTGCGACCTGTCTTTCCTGAGAAATTCGACTTGCCGACAATTGTGCAACCAGATCATCAAGGTGCCCGACAAGGCCGGTCGCCGTTCCGCTCTTCCTCAAGCGGCGAATCAGCGTAGGCAACTGAGTCAGCTGCGCCTCGATGCTGACGGTCTGATAGCTCAGCTCATTTTGAGAGGTGACCCCGGCGAGCGCAGAAGTCGAAGTGGTGAGTACAAAGGTTTGCTGCACCAGTTGCTCAGCGACAATCATCGAAGGGACAGCCTGATCGACAATCCGCGTCTGTGCCTCTTCTATGACGCTGTAGCTGACGAAAGCAACGGCCGCGGCAGCGAAAGACAATCCCGAGACAGCATAAAATGCAATTCTCAAGCGCGCGCCAACACCCAGTCCTTTAACCCACTTTACAATCATCGAATTCTTATCATCTGCTCTTTTTCGCGTCCTCCGAATTACAATAATAAACGTAACAACTCATAAATGCCTGATATACTATTATTTAAATTACTTAATGCATCGCGGGAAATAGCATGGTCGGCAACTCTCCCTTTGGTGGCGTATCGCGTCGACAACTCCTGTACAGAGGTGCGGGAGCGGCATTGATCGGCGCCGGTTTCACGCTCCCAACCACAAGCCTTTACGGCCAAACAGCACCGTTCTCACTTAACGGTCTCCACAGTGAAATCATGCAAAAGGTCAAATCGCTGGCCGCTCAGCGTGGGGTAGAGCTCTCAATTCTGCAACCTGAAGGTTCTTTGGGGAACATCAAACCTCTTGGCGATATTTTCTCAGAAGCGACAGGCGTTAAAATCAGTTACATCGAGGAGCCGGTCGACGACATCAATACGCAAATGATCATCGACAAGCTGTCCAACGCAGGCAGATTCGATCTCGCTTTGCCGGCGACCTTCGGGCTGCCCGATCTCATCGAGGCCGGTACTTTGCTTAACCTCGATGATCTTGCGGCACGCTATGCACCTGCTGACTTTCAGCGGGACGCTCTCTTCTCAATCGGCGACTACTACAAAGGCAGTCTCTACGGCTATCAAACCGACGGCGATACCTATCTGATGTTTTATAACCGAAGCTGGTTGGAGAACGCGGAGGAAAAGGAGCGCTTCGCAAACCTGCATGGGTATGAGCTGAAAGTCCCCGATACCTGGGCAGAGCTCGACACCATGATGGCTTTTTTCCATCGGCCGGATCAGAAGCGCTATGGCGGCGCCTTGTTTAGAAGCGCGAATTACGTCGCCTGGGAGTGGTGGACTCGATTTCACGCAAAAGGTTACTGGCCGTTTACAGAGGACATGGACCCGCAGATCAACAACGAAGCCGGAGAAGAAGCACTCGACGAACTGATCGCCGCTTCCAGACATCTCTACCCTGATGCCGCTACAAATGGTCTTTTCGACAACTGGAAGGCTTTCGCCGACGGTCAGATTTTCTGCAATATAGGCTGGGGCGGGACCCAAAAATTTCTGAACGGACCAGATTCGGCAATCCGCGGCAGACTTGCTTTCGGACCGACACCCGGCGGCATCGTCGAGGGTGAACTCCTGCAGACGCCCTACTTCAACTGGGGCTGGAACTACACGGTTTCCAGCACGACGAAGGAACCCGAGATCGCCTATCTCTTTGCGCTCTTCGCCTGCAGCCCCGAGATGTCAACGATCGCCGTGCAGCACCGTGAGGGCTACTTCGACCCCTTCCGCGAGGAGCACTACGACGACCCCATGATCACCGAAGTCTACAGTGCCGAGTTTTTGGATGCTCATAAGGCCTCCATGCAGAAGAGTATTCCCGACCTCTACCTTCAGGGTCAGGGCGAGTACTTCGATGCCTTGCGGGAGAATATTATCAGAGCGTACAACGATGAAATCAGCTGTAAGGAAGCCCTGGACACCACAGCAAAGCAATGGCGTAAAACCACGCGGCGCATGGGACGGCAGAGCCAAACCGAACAATGGAATTTTCTAAAGTCGCAGTATCCCGACGCGATTCGCGCGCGCCTGATCTAGGTTGAGCAGTTGAAGAGCGTCTTGGCGGGTTGAGGTGCGTTTCCCGCAGGTTCGAACACCTTCTGCCCCGCAAAGAGCCACCCCGCTCTACTTTCGACTATGCAGCTTCGATCAACAGCGGCGCACGTTAAAAGCCGATATGGAAACGGCAGAGCGGCCCGGAACCAGCGTATCCGAGCCGCTCTGTTTTCCACTATCGCAACGAGATGCAATAGCAGTGCATTTATTTTAACGCGTTCCTCGTGTCTGCCACTCAACGCAGATACACATGGTCTCCTAAATCAGGGCAAAACAGCCTGCCCTTTCATTCGGATCGCGTATGGTCAAAGCCGGCTCGCGGTTCGACCTGAACCGGATCGGCCCTAGAAGCTCAGGACCAAACCTGTCACAACGCCCCAGCCTTCGTTGCTGCTGTCGGCGGCATCGCCGTCGTATTCAGTCGCAAAGATGGAACCGATGACATCGATGCCCGGACCAATGCCATAGCTGCCGGAAAGCATGACCGTGTCGTTCTCGTCATCGCCGTCCGTGCCGACCAGTCCCTCAACTTCGCCGTGGAAGTAAGACAAGCTGACCGCTGAGGCGTCCCAGGCATAGGAGACACCAATGTCGTAGCCCTCGCCGTCAAAAGACGTCGCAGTGTCGGTGCCAGCGCCGGCATTGCCCTCGGTGTGGGCATAGGAACCGCCGACCGTGAAGCCCGCATAGCCGACATTGAAGCCAAGGCTGTAGCCCTCGGCATCGTCGTCGCCGCCGTTAGGCGCCGATGCTGTTAAAAAGCCGGCTGCCAGCGCAAGATCGACTTCACCGAGGGTCTCGACAAAGTTGATACCAACGGCAAATCCGTCTTCGTAGAGATCTTCCGCAGGCTGTGCGTTGTTGTCGCGCTCGAACTCGGGAATGTAGGAGACACCGACCTGAACACCTGAAAACCGCGGCGTGAAGTAGGTGACCTTGTTGGCTTTATCTTCCCCAAGGAACAGAAACGTCGACTCGAAAGCCGAATCCGCATCGGAAGACGTGGTGTTTTCGATCCAGTCAGAAACATCGCCATCGTTCAGGCCGATACCGACATCAGGAGCTGCGTACTGCATAATTGCCGCAGCATTGTCCCGCGATCCGAACTCGCCCCGACCGAAGTCACCCTCGACATAAGCAAAGCTCTCGGCAATCTGAGATTCGTCATCCGTGTTACCGTTGAGAACCACTGCAGCACCGAAACTAATGCCGTTGTCCAGAGTCGTCTCGCCGCCGAACTCCACCTCGGTGTCGCTCTTTTGGTCGAAGTGATCCTGGGCAGTGTCGTTGTCGGCATAACCGAAGAACTGCTCCATATACCCGGAAAGACCGAGTTTGATAGGTTCTTCAGCCTGAGCGCCGGCCGCGCCCGTGAGCACGAGCGCAAATGCCGATGCCGCAATCAGCGAAGCACGGCTGGACCCGCCCAGTAATTTATTTCGAAAACTCAACTTCGTTCCTTTCCACAACTCGCCCGGTTGCGCCCCCAATTTTCAGAAACACGCACAAGGCATTCATCCAATGGCATGTCTTGGCATTGCCAAGGCGTGCAGCATTGATTTCGAAACGTAATGTTATTACATTTCAATTGATAAGACCATAGTTAACGATTTGCAATTTTGCAAGCGCGACTCATTATCATTCTCGAACAAAATTGCAAGCTAATGATTAGCTGTCAAACAGGAATAACGCCTCGCTGTCTTGAAGTTCTGCGCAGGAGAAGCCGTTTGCACTTCCGTTCAGACCGCACTGCAGACCGCTTCATTTGAGGCGCTGGAGGACACAGGAGATGTTGTCGGGAACATCGACTGAAGACCGGGTTGTTCAGGGTCTGAGCGGGTCTCGGGATAAGGCTTGATCAACTGCCCTCTCCCGTCCCAGCGACTTTCATTACAAGCTGCCAACCCGGTCGAATCAGTTAATCGAAAATTTATTTCAAATACTTAGCAGAAAAATATGTGATTAACCTTGAGAGTAAAGAGCTAAACCATCGCACTTTATAGCTAGACTGATTAATCCCCCTTAGAGCACGGATTTTGTTTGGAGAAACTCGATTGTGTTCACTCAATCTTAAGCACGTGCCGCCCAAAGTTCTTTCAGAGCACGATCGCTTTTAACCAAAGCCGTAAAGAGCGCAACTCGTTCTCTAACTATATGATTTAGGGGTTGTTTCTCCGTTTTCGCGCATACGGCGAAAACGAAATAGACTTGAGACGGACTGCCGCATTAGGAGCATCAGATGTCACTCTCACGGGGAACGGTCGAAACACTTATCGACCTGGTGGAAATCAAATTGAGCTGCGTCGAGGTCTATGATCGTGACGACGCCAGAGAACTGGCCCGGCTCGAGCAAGGTAGGCGCGAGTTACTGGCGCTCGCCGGCAGGGAAAGCGAAGAGCCTGCTGAGATCGTCAAGATCTCCCGCGGCCCACGTGGACGCGCTCGCACGACGGTTACGCACTAACTTCGGATCTGCTGATTCGCTCGTTGGACGGGGCCGAATGAAGCGGATTGGCTCCGCTAGGCCAACGCCGCTTCGAGATCTGCGATCAAGTCGTCGATATCTTCGATGCCGACAGACAGGCGCAGCATATCGTCCGGGATTGGGCTGTCCGGCCCTTCGACGGAAGCACGATGTTCGACGAGGCTCTCCACCCCACCGAGCGACGTTGCGCGTTGAAAACAGCGCAGGTTGGCGACACAGCGCAGAGCTGCATCACGACCGCCTTTGACTCTCAAAGACAACATACCACCGAAACCATTTTGCATCTGTGCCCGTGCGATTGCATGCCGGGGGTGGCTTTCCAGTCCCGGGTAAAGCACAGCATCGATCGCCTCGTGCCCCTCGAAGTGGCGGGCAATTGCCATCGCATTTTCGCAACAGCGCTCGACCCGCAAATAAAGCGTCCGCATGCCGCGCAACAGCAGCCAGGCTTCGAAGGTACCAAGGACGCCACCTATGTTGAGGCGGTTGCCCTTAATCTTCTGCCAGAAAGCATCTTCTTCTGCCGTGACCAAAGCACCTGCAAGGACGTCACTGTGTCCGTTCAGATACTTTGTCGCCGAATGGAATACGATATCTGCGCCGAGTGAAAGGGGCTGAGACAACACAGGGGTCACGACCGTCGAATCAACCACCACTTTTGCACCGGCGGCGTGCGCCACCTTAGCAACAGCGGCGATGTCGACAATATCCCAGGTGGGATTGGCCGGTGTCTCAACCCAGACCAACTTGGTCTTGCCGGGTTGTATTGCCGCCTCGAAGGCACCTTCCCGGCTTGTGTCAACCAGATCCAGACCGATGCCCCACTCAGCGCAAAAGGGGACCATCCAGGCGCGCAGGGTCCAATACATCACATCCTGGGCAACGATATGATCGCCGGGACGCAGAGCCTGAATCACAGCTGTCGCAGCCGCCATTCCAGACGCAAAGAGCATTGCATCCTTGCCGCCCTCCAGGCGCGCCAGCAGCCCCTCCGCATGTTCCGGAGTCGGCGCATGATCGCGGGCATAAATCCGTCCATCGACCAGGGGCTGGTAGTCCGCATCGCGCACGAAGGTTGTCGACGGCTGGATTGCCGGCACGACACCGCCTGTTGCAGGATCGATGCACTCGAGGGTTTGAGCGGCCAGGGTCGCGGGCCTGCGCGTATCTGAATCAGTCATAACGACTGGATAGCCTGCGGCGACCTAAAAAGCCACATCTCTGTGGATAGCCGGGAAAGGAAACTCAGAGCAGGGCCCCAACCTTCCTCCAGGCGTCTGGCTGGAAAACCCGACAGCTCTCCAGCCCGAAAGCTAACAGACTGTTAGTCCAGCTTCTTTTTGAGCAGTTGATTGACCATACCCGGGTTGGCTTTGCCTTGGGTCGCCTTCATAACCTGACCGACAAACCAGCCGATCAACTTGACATTACCGCCCTGGTACTGCTCGACCTGTCCGGGGTTATCGGTGATCAGCTGATCGATCACGCCTTCAAGCGCACCGGTATCGCTGATTTGTTTCAACCCCTTTTCCTCGACGATTGCGCCAGCGTCCTTGCCGCTGTCCCACATGGCCTCGAAGACCTCTTTCGCGGTACGACCCGAAATGGTGCCGTCGGCAATCAGGTCGATCAAACCGCCCAGCTTCGTGGCATCGACCGGCGCATTGGTCAGATTGGCGCCGCTGGTCCTGTTGAGGGCGCCGAAGTATTCGCCGATGACCCAATTTGCGGCAAGTTTTGGATCCCGGCCTTTTGCAATAGTCTCATAGAATGCAGCAGTCTCCTGGTCAGCGACCAGCACACCCGCATCGTAGACAGGCAATCCGAATTCATCCATGAAGCGCTGCTTCTTGGCATCCGGCAGTTCGGGCAGATCCTTCTTGAGGGATTCTACCCAGTCCGCATCGACATTCAACGGCAGTAGATCCGGATCAGGGAAATAGCGGTAATCGTGCGCTTCTTCCTTGCTGCGCATCGAACGGCTGGTGCCTTTGCTGGCATCGAACAGGCGAGTCTCCTGATCGATCGTGCCGCCCTCCTCCAGAATCGCAACCTGACGCCGCGCCTCCAGCTCGATGGATTGCTGCACAAAACGGATCGAGTTCACATTCTTGGTCTCGGTCCGTGTCCCAAGAGGATCGCCGGGACGTCGCATGGAAAGATTGACGTCAGCGCGCATGGAGCCCTCGTCCATGTTGCCATCACACGTGCCCAGATAGCGCAGGATAGAGCGCAGCTTGCGCAGATATGCCCCGGCTTCCTCGGCAGACCGCATGTCCGGCTTGGAGACAATCTCCATCAGCGTCACGCCGGAGCGGTTGAGATCGATATAGGACATGGTCGGATGCTGATCGTGCAGGCTCTTGCCCGCGTCCTGCTCCAGATGCAGCCGTTCGATCCCGACTTCACGGGTCTTACCGTCTTCCAGGTCCAGGATAATGGTCCCCTCACCCACGATCGGATGCAGGAACTGTGAGATCTGGTAACCCTGCGGCAGATCGGCGTAGAAGTAGTTCTTCCGCTCGAACTCCGAGAAGAGGTTGATCTTGGCATTCAGACCCAGACCGGTCTTGATCGCCTGCTCCACGGCCATCTCATTAATGACCGGCAGCATGCCAGGCATAGCCGCATCAACCAGCGAAACCTGGCTGTTGGGCTCCGCGCCGAATGCGGTGGCGGCTCCTGAGAAGAGCTTTGAGTTGGCAATGACCTGGGCATGGACTTCCAAGCCGATCACCATTTCCCACGGGCCCGTTTTACCTTCGATTATCGTCATGACTGCACGTCTTTCTTCATTGCCTCAGGCCAAGCGGATCAAGAAATGATCTGGGGTAAGGCATCAAACTCTGCTGCGGTTTCAAGCACCTCAGCAACCTTCATCAGTGTCCCTTCCTCGAAGGGTTGACCAAGCAGCTGAAGCCCCAGAGGCAAGCCATCGCCCGACAAACCGGCAGGGATCGAGACGCCCGGCAGGCCGGCGAGACTGGCCGGAACCGTGAAGACGTCGTTGAGATACATGGCGACAGGGTCGTCCATCTTGTCGCCCATACCGAAGGCCGCGCTTGGCGCCGTCGGGGTCAGCACCACATCGACCTTTTCATAGGCCGCCTTGAAGTCGTTCGCGATCAGGGTACGGATCCGGCGGGCTTTGTTGTAGTAGGCATCATAGTAACCCGCAGAGAGCACATAGGCCCCGATCAGGATCCGTCGTTTGACTTCCGCCCCGAAACCTTCACCCCGTGTCGCCTCGTACATCTCGTCCAGCGTATCGCCAGGCACACGTAGGCCGTAGCGCACACCGTCGTAGCGCGCCAGGTTCGAGGAGGCCTCCGCAGGTGCAATGATGTAATAGGTCGGCAGCGCATACTTTGTATGCGGCAAGCTGATGTCGACCATCTCTGCGCCGGCTGCCTTCAGCCATTCAATGCCCTGCTGCCAGACCGCATCGATTTCCGCAGGCGTGCCGTCAATACGGTACTCTTTGGGAATTCCGACCTTCAGCCCCCGGATATCGCCGGTCATAGCGGCTTCATAGTCAGGCACAGGTGTATTGACGCTGGTCGAGTCCTTCGGATCGTGTCCAGCCATACCACGCAGCATAATCGCGGCATCCCGCACCGTCCTGGTCATCGGACCGGCCTGATCCAATGAGGATGCGAAGGCCACCGTGCCCCAGCGCGAGCAACGACCATATGTTGGCTTCATGCCGACGATGCCGCAGAAAGCCGCCGGTTGACGGATCGAGCCGCCGGTATCCGTACCGGTTGCGCCCATGGCACAGCGCGCCGCCACTGCCGCGGCGGAACCACCGGACGACCCGCCAGGAACCAGGGGCTCGTTGCTTCCGCTACGCCGCCAGGGGTTTTCAACACCACCGTAGTAGCTGGTCATATTCGACGAGCCCATGGCGAATTCGTCCAGGTTTGTCTTGCCCAGCATGACCGCACCGGCGGACCAGAGATTGGCCGAAACCGTGGATTCATACTGTGGCTGGAACCCGTCCAGGATATGAGATCCCGCCGTGGTCAGGACGTCCTGCGTACAGAAGAGATCCTTGATCGCGAGTGGGATACCTTCGAGCACACCGGCATCGCCCTTGCGGCGACGCTCGTCCGAGACATCGGCGCCGCTGAGGGCCTGATCCGGTGTCTCGGTGATAAAGGCATTCAGCGAGCGGCAAACCTCGACGGCTTCAACGTGCGCCTGGGTCAGTTCGCGGGCGGAAAAATCACCCTTGGCCAGACCGTTCCGGGCCTCGGTCAGAGTCAGATGGGTCAGCTTGGACATTATTCGACCACCTTTGGAACGGCAAAAAAGCCGTGCGCGCCTTCCGGCGCATTCTTCAGAACCTTGTCGGCGCAATCACCGTCCGTCACAACGTCCTGGCGTTGCGGCAGGGTCATGGCCACGACCGAGGTCATGGGCTCAACACCCTCGGTATCGAGCTCGGAAAGTTGCTCGACCCAGTTCAGGATTTCGGTCAGTTCGCCAGTCAGGGCTTCCTGCTGTTCCTCGGGTATGCGGATCCGCGCCAGTTTGGCGATCCGCGCGACGGTGTCCTTATCGACAGCCATAACGGGTCCTGTTCTCGTTCTTTGGGAGATCCCGTCAAAGCCCGGCCGGGTTTGGCCGAACTCCGGGGCGGGATCGAAGCGCGCGGAAAATAGCACCGGTGTTTCGCCCCCGCAATGCCAAGGCTGCTCAAGGACAATATTGGGGCTGGTGCGTCCGGCGGAGGCAGTGTAACTGAAGGCCAATTCAGCTCGTTGTTGACCCTTTTAATTCGATCAAAACGATGTCACACCACCCTGCCGCGGACCACCGCTACCCTGCTTCGGACAGACAGACCATCCTGTTTGCCAATGCTCCGTACCGGCGCAGCCTGTCGAACAAAAGCTAGTATTTTACCGGATCCACCTATCAATGCGGATGAGAACAAAGCGTCTAGAGCTTGGCCCCGTCGCCATGGACGACAAGGATGATCTGGTGGAAATCCTCAACAATTGGGAGGTTTCCCAATGGCTTATCGCCCCTCCTTTTCCCTACAAGCAAAGAGATGCGATCGACTGGATCATCAAGGTTCGCAAAGATCACGAGAAGCTTTCCCCGGAACATTTCGGTATCTACCTGCGCGACGAGGGAAAGCTGATCGGGGCCGCATCAATCGACAGTCAGATAAAAGACAACACCTGGACCCTGGGTTACTTCCTGGGGCAACTCTACTGGGGCAAGGGTTACGTCTTCGAGGCCATCGAGCCGTTGATCACCTATGCCCGCGATCATCTCCACGTCAGGCGAATCGTGGCAACGGTGGACCAGGAAAACCTCAGATCTACCCAGGTCCTGAAAAAACTAGGCTTCAAGTATGAAGAAGCCGAGGCAGGAAAATACCCGACCCGCAGGCAAGGTAATCTTGTGGATGCCTACTACATAGACCTGTAGCGTGTTCCTTCGTCCCAGGCTGAAACTCCTCAGCCTTCCGGTTGGTCTGAATAAGCCGGTTTTCCTATGCCTTTGACGCGTTCTCTTACACTCTGGAACAGGTAGTAGAGGACTGGAATAAAGAAAATCCCGATTGCCGTGGCTGCAAACATACCGCCAAAGACGACAAAGCCGACGGATACGCGGCTGGCTGCACCGGCACCTGTAGCGAAGATCAAGGGAAGCACACCCAAGATGAACGACAATGCCGTCATCATCACCGCCCGGAACCTCAAGCGGGCTGCCTGAACCGACGCCTCTTCGATACTCAGGCCCTGCTCCCGACGCTCCTTGGCAAACTCGACAATCAGAATGGCGCTCTTACTCGCCAAACCGATCAGCATCACAAGACCGATCTGGGCGTAAAGGTTGTTATCCAGGAATGGGAAAAGCATTAACGGCACCAACGCCCCGAAGGCGGCAATGATCACGGAGGTAACCACGGAGAGAGGCACCGACCAGCTTTCATACTGCGCGACAAGAAAGAGGTACGCGAAAAGGAATGCCAGACCAAAGATGAATAGAATCAGGCCGCCCGCTTCGAGTTCCTGCTGTGAGGTCCCTGTCCATTGGATGCCGTAGCCTTCGGGCAAGGCCTCCGCCGCAACCTCTTCAAGAGCGGTAATCGCATCGCCGGTACTGTAATTGCCACCACTGGAGCCTGTCAGAGAGGCCGATTGATAGAGATTGTAGCGGGTAATCGAGAGCGGCCCCAAGATCGGCTTCAACTCCACAAGTGCACTGAGAGGAACCATTTCACCTGAAGAGTTCCTGACGTGGAGCTGATTTATATCGTCGATGGCATCCCGGTCGCGAGCCTCGGCCTGAATGATGACGCGATAAACTTTCCCAAAGAGATTGAAGTCATTGATATAGGACGAGCCCAAATTGGCTTGTAGCGTCGAAAAGATTTCGGCAATCGAAAGCCCCAGCGCCTCTGCCTTATCCCGATCCACCTCCAGGAAGAGTTGGGGAACATTGGCCGAGAAGGTGCTGAAGACATTCGAAAGTTCCGGCCTCTGGTTCGCACCGAACACAAGGCTTCGCATGGCAGCGGCCAGCTCCTGCGGGCTACGTCCTTGGAAATCCTGTAGCTGTGCCTCGATGTCGCCGCCTGTGCCAAGGCCGGCGATCGGTGGCAGCGGGAAGGCAAAAGCCTCGGCCTCAATCAGGCTCGCAAGACGCTGATTAATATTGCGCAGAATGGCGAACCAGCGCAGCTCCGGTTCGGTTCGTTCGTCCCACTCGCTGAGAATCGGAATAAGCAATGCGGAATTGGAAGCCGCGCCACCGAGGATACTGAATCCGCTAATGGCGATGACGTCGGTGACGCCGTCGACTTCCAGCAGCATCTCGGTTGCCTGATCGGCCACCAGCTCAGTGCGAGACAATGAGGCGCCGTCCGGAAGCTGGATGTTACCGAAAAAGACGCCCTTGTCCTCGAGGGGAATGAAGCCCGTCGGCACATTCTGGAACATAAAGAGAGTCGCCCCGACGAAAACCCCGAAGACCAGCATGGTCAAGGCCGTCACCCGGATCATGCGCGCAACCATCCAGGCGTAGCCATCCCGACTCTTATCAACCAGATTCGCAAAAAGACGCAGCGGTCCGCGCGGACTGCCCGACCCAGGCTTCAACAGAAGTGAACAGAGGGCGGGAGAAAGCGTCAGTGCATTGATCGAGGAAATCGAAACCGCAACACAGATAGTGACGGAGAATTGCTTGTAGAGTTCACCCGTAATGCCCGGCATGAAAGACACAGGCACAAAGACGGCCAGCAGCACCAGCGTGGTGGCCACGACGGGCCCCGTAACTTCCTTCATCGCCTGCCGGGTCGCGTCTCGCGCATTCTGCCCGGTCTCGGTCATGATGCGTTGGACATTCTCCACCACAACAATGCTGTCGTCGACCACAATGCCAATCGCAAGAATGATGGCAAAGAGTGTGATGGTGTTAGCGGAAAAACCGACCAGGAAGAGAACCGCAAAGGTGCCGATCAGAGAAACGGGAATTGCCAGAGTAGGGATCAGGGTCGATCGCCAGTCCGCTAAAAACAGAAAGGTCACTGCCACGACCAATCCGAAGGTAATCATCAGGGTCTCTAAGACTTCTGCGACAGATGCCCTGACCGCTTTGGTCGTATCATAAAGGATCCGATATTCCATATCCGGCGGGAAACGCTCCGCCATCCGGTCCAGTTCGGTATAGACCGTATCGGCAACGCCAAGCGCGTTCGCACCCGGCGACTGATAAACGGCAATAGAGGCCGCAGGCTTGTTGTTCAGTTTCGAAATGGCACCATAAGACTGCGAGCCGAGCTCGAGCCGCGCAACATCCTTCAGACGCACAATCGAACCGTCTTCGGCTGCGCGCACGATAATGTTCCCGAACTCCTCGACGCTGACGAGCCGCCCTTTCGCCTGGATCGAGTATTGGAATTGTGGTGCGCCGTCATAGGGAGGTGCGCCAAGCTGTCCGGCTGTGGCCTGGATATTCTGATTCTCGATTGCGGTCGAGATGTCCGTGGTGGTCAGCTGCAGAGATGAAAGGCGGTTCGGATCCAGCCAGACCCGCATGCCATAGTCCAGTGCTCCAAACTGGGAGACACTTCCCACACCATTCACACGCGCCAGCACATCCTCGATATTAATCGAGGCATAGTTGCTGAGAAACAGCGCATCGTGGGTATTGTTCGGGGAAACCAGATTGACGACCAGCAGCATGCTGGAAGACTGCTTCTTGGTCACCACACCTTGTCGGGTCACTTCGAGTGGCAACTGCGCATTTGCGACCGCGACCCGGTTCTGAACGTTAACCGCAGCAATGTCGGGATCTGTGCCAACCGCGAAGGTAACGGTCAACTCGTAACTACCGTCATTGGAACTGGTCGACGACATGTAAATCATGTCGTCCACGCCATTCACCTGTGCTTCGATCAGCGCCGCAACGGACTCCTGAACCACAGAAGCACTCGCCCCGGGATAACTTGTCGTAACCTTGACCTGGGGCGGCGTGATTTCCGGGTATTCCGACACCGGGATGGAGTTTAACGCAAGGAAACCCGCGAGGGTCATGACAATGGAGATTACGAAGGCGAACTTCGGACGATCGATAAAAAACGCGGAAAACATATGGTGCTTATCCCTGCCCGCCTTCGGTCACGGTGACCGGATTGACCAGCATCTCGGGCTGCACCTTCTGTAGGCCTTGCACGATCACCCGCTCACCCTCGGTCAGGCCGTCGTTCACAATCCAATCCATTTCCGTCTGCTCTCCCATTGATACCCGTCGCACCTCGACCTTGTCGGCACGATCGACGATCAGCACGAAGTAGCCCTTTTGGTCTTTCTGAACCGATGACTGAGGAATGACGACGGCGGATTGGGGAGTCTTTTGGCGCACAACGACGGTCACAAACTCACCGGGCAGCAGAAGACGTTCCGGATTTGGAAAGACAGCCCTAGCCGTGACCGTATCCGTGCTGCGGTTCACCGTCGAATCGAGATAGTCGAACTCACCGGGGTGGTCATAGAAACTCCCATCCGAGAGCTGAAGCGACGGCGCGACAACCGGGTTATCGAGATTTATGCCTTCGCGCCGTGCTTCGATCAGCTGTTTCTCGCTCACCGCGATCGTGACGTAAATCGGATCGAGCGAGATCACTGTCGCCAGGGGCTCGCTGTTTGGATCTACGAAGTTGCCCACGCTGTATCGTGCGCGGCTGATCTTCCCTTTGATCGGGCTGATCACCTCTGTGTAGCTGAGATCCAGATTGGCCGCGCGCAGAGCGGCTTCGGCCTGCAAGACTGATGCACGGGCAGTTCCGCGTTCGGCACGGGAGGAATCGAGAGAAGCTTCGCTGGCCGTTCCACGCTTCACCAAAGTCTCTTTGCGGGCGAAATCCGCCTGAGCATTCTCCAGGGTTGCTTTGGCACCCGTCAGGTCTGCCTGTCGTTGTTGAACGGTAATCTCATAGGTGTCCCGCTCGATCTCGAAAAGCACGTCACCCGCCTTGATCTCAGTGCCTTCACGAAAATTTCGCTTCTCAAGGAAACCTGAAACCCGCGCCCTCAATTCAACGGTGTCGACAGCCTCGACCCGGCCCAGATAGGAAAACTTGGGTGTGATGTCGCGGCGTTCGGCAGGGGCAACGATAACGCTGGGCGGTTGCGCTGACTCCTGGGCCGCGACCGGTCCCAGCGGGACAGCAAGGCCCGCCGCACCCAAAGCAACATAAAGGGACGTGATAACCAACGGTCTGGACTGCATAGCTATGCCTCAACTCACCTGCTGCTTTGCTCGCTCGCGACCTTCGCTGGCCCGAGACTGCGTAGAGCGATCAATTTTCAAACGCCTGGCAACCAACACCAGAACGTCCTGTTTGTGGGTATCCTAACACTACGCAGCACGCGAAGTCGCCTGACAATCCGTACCCAACCCCAACCACCTCTTGCCCAATCGGACGCACTACTTGTGGTTAAAACTCATTTCCACCGCGTGTCGCATTTAATCCAATTCGCCGACCAAATCCCACCCGTTCCGGACTGCAGACACGTCCTCCGGCCGAGCTTTGAATACCCAAGTGCTAATAGACGGGACACGCGCTAATCGCGATCTTGTTATCTCGATTGACTGGCGGGTGAAGCACGCTGCTCTTAGGTCCTGGGCAGCGGAAACCAGGCAACACAGCGCGTTTCAGGAGAAGAATTCATGCGAACGCAGACCAGAGTGACAACTCTACCCAAAGCAACGAGCGTAGGCTTTCATCGTCTTGCGGTATTTGGGCTTATTTCAATTGCACTTCTCCTTGCGGCACAGTCAGTGCGGGCAGCCCCCTCCGCCGAGCTCTGGCAGCGCTGGAGCGCACATGATCCCGCCTCCACTGTTGTTTTACAGCACGATGCCTGGGACCAGTTCCTGACGCGCTACGTCTCTGAACAGGCCGACGGCGTCAACCGGGTCGACTATGCAGGCGTCACCCGCGCGGACAAACGCAAGCTCGCAGACTACATCGATGCTCTGACGGCAACACGGGTCACCGGGTTAAACCGCGGCGAACAACAGGCTTACTGGGTAAACCTCTACAATGCCCTCACGGTCATTACGATCCTGGATGCTTTTCCCGTTGCCTCTATCCGCGACATCGATATCTCCCCCGGTATCTTCAGCGATGGCCCCTGGGGCAAGAAACTGGTGAAGATCGAAAACGAGGAAGTCAGCCTCGACGACATCGAGCACCGCATTCTTCGTCCGATCTGGCGGGATCCACGCATCCACTACGCCGTCAACTGTGCATCAATCGGTTGCCCGAATCTGCGCACCGAGGCCATGACTGCGGCCAATACGGAAGACTACCTGAACGCTGGCGCTGTCGAGTACATCAATCACCGGCGCGGGGCCGAGATGGTGAGAGGCAAACTGGTCGTCTCCAGCATCTATGACTGGTTCGAAGATGACTTCGGCGGAAATGACGCCGGCGTCATTGCGCATCTGCGCCAATACGCCAAACCGGGGCTGAAGGCAGCACTGGCGAATGTCAGCAAGGTCGATGATGACCGTTACGACTGGGACCTGAACGGTACAGTGGCCTTCACCAAAACGACAAAAAAACGAAAAGCCGCTCCCGCGTGGCGTAGTCGTGGCAGCTGACCGCTCTCCTATTCTCAGTCACCTTACGAGCAGGACCGCAGCCATCACCAGGGGGCTTTACGGTCTTGGTCTGGCTGTTTCTTCTTTACTCCTGCTTTTGCTCTCACATCACCCGGTCACCGTAAAGATTATCGGCATCCATCCCATTCTCTGGCTTGTCGGGATCGCTATGCTCGCAGGCGCACTTTACCTCGTGCTCTGCCGTAACATTATTCTGGGAAGCCTGAACGAACATGGCGTGAGCGGAAGCTTCACATGCCTTCTGCTGGTCGGACTTGTGATGCGCCTGCTTATGCTGCCGTCCACGCCGATGCTCGAAAACGACTATTTCCGTTACCTCTGGGATGGCGCCGTAACCGCGGCTGCTGAAAACCCTTATGCGCATGCCCCACAGTCCATTGCGGAGGGCAACGCGCCCGATAGCTTGAAAAAGCTCGCCAACACGTCCGGCGGCTTGCTGGACCGGGTAAGCTATCCAACGCTGAAATCCATATATCCCCCCGTTGCTCAGATCTCGTTCCTGCTGGCAAACTGGCTTGAGCCCTTCAGCCTAATGGCCTGGCGAACGGTCATCTTCGGTTTTGATCTGGTTTCGCTCGGTCTGCTGATTGCCGTCATGCGACACCTCGGGCGGCCGATGCTCTGGTCGGCGATTTACTGGTGCAATCCACTGCTGGTGAAGGAATTCTTCAATTCGGCACACATGGATGCGGGGCTTGTGCCCTTCTTGCTCGCCACCCTCCTCCTTGTCCTCAAAAGCCGACTGACCTGGGCAGGCGTGACACTGGCGCTCGCGAGCGGATGCAAAGTCTGGCCGGTCCTGTTGCTTCCGACCCTGGTCAGGCCTCTCATCCGGAACTGGCGGCAGGCGCTGCCGACACTCCTCGTCTTCGCAGCAATCACGGGCCTCCTCGCGACGCCTCTTCTCTGGACAGGATTCACACAGGACTCCGGATTTGTCGCCTACTCCCAATCCTGGCAACGCAACGATGCTCTGTTCGGATTGGTTGCCTGGTTCTCCGACACCGCACTTGAGGCGCTAGCTCTCACGTCTCTTGACGGTGGTCGTATCGCACGCTTTGCCGTTGCGCTGGTGATCGCCTTTGCGGCAGTCGGTATCAACCTCAAAGACATCAGGGAACCGGTCGATGTCGCGCGGCGTTTTCTTTTCATCGCTGCCCTGCTCTTCCTGCTCAGCCCGACACAGTACCCCTGGTACTACAGCTGGATCTTACCGTTCCTGGCGATCCTGCCCTCCATGCCCCTGCTGCTGCTGACCGCGCTGCTGCCGCTCTATTACCTGCGCTTCTATTTCGAAGTCTTTGACTTCGCCGCCACCGCAGAGACCCTGCTTGCCTGGCTGCAGTTCGGCCCGGTTCTCGCGTTACTGGCCTGGCAATGGATGAAAGACCGGCAAAGAGAGCCCCTATCCGGTCATCCCACCCCCCACGGAAAGCTTCCCGAAACATGAAACCTGTACCTCATATCACCACGATTATTCCTGCGCTGAATGAAGAGGCATCAATCGGCAAGGTCATCGCCGCTATTCCAAATTGGGTGAACGAGATTATCGTGGTCGACAACGGCTCCAGTGACAATACCGCAGGGGTCGCAAAAGAGGCTGGTGCAACGGTGATTTCCGAACCCCGGCGCGGTTACGGCCAGGCCTGTCAGCGCGGACTGGCGCATGTCGAAGCATCTGATGTGATTGTCTTCCTGGATGCCGACTACAGCGATTACCCGGACGAAATGGATTTGCTGGTCGAGCCGATCCTCTCGGGTCAGGCCGACATGGTGGTCGGTTCACGCACCCTCCTCGGCAACCCGCGTGATTCCCTTACACCTCAGCAACGCGCGGGCAATCGCTTCGCCTGCGCACTGATCCATCTGATCTGGCGCACCCGCTACACCGACCTCGGCCCCTTCCGCGCGATCAGCCGGTCTGCCCTTGAGCTGCTCGATCTGCGCGATCAGGATTTCGGCTGGACCGTTGAAATGCAGGTCAAGGCCTCTCAGCGAAAACTCTGCGTGCGTGAAGTGCCGGTTAGTTACCGCCGGCGCATCGGGCAATCGAAAATTTCCGGCACGCTCAAGGGAACAGTCCTCGCAGGCACAAAAATCATCTACGTCATCCTGGCCGCCATGATCGGACAGCGTTTCGCACAGTAGTCCACCCTCTCGCAACGCTTCACAGGAATACAAAGCCAGCTTCCCTAAGGACCCGTATTTCTCATTGGACGAAGGACCTTCCATTCGAGCCGCACACCGAGCGTGGCGATTGCAATCATCGCGACCCCAATCATCTGTGCAAGCGTAAGCAGGTGACCGTAGACAAGATAGTCCAACAAGATCGCGACCACCGGGTAGATGAAGGACAGAATGGCGATCAAAGCCATGGGAAGCTTTTGAAAGGCTGAGTACAGCAGCACATACTCGACGCCCGTATGCAGAACTCCCAGAGAGATCAGAAAGAACCATTCTTGTCCGACGGGGCTTTGCGAAAACTCGACGAACGGCAGCACCAGAAACACGCCGACGCTCACCTGTATGAACGCGATGACCGCAGGTGGCACACCCCTCACCCACTTTGAGAAGACGATGGTGAAGGAGTAGAGCGTTGTCGCCAACAGCGTGAAGACAATCCCCCGGACATAGTCGCCCTGCATCGCTTCAGGAACCCCGATTACACCGAGAAGACCGGCAAAGGCAAAGGCAGTCCAACTCAGCTTATGACGGTCAATGCGTTCGGAGAAGAACACAGCGCCCATCAGCAGAATGATGAAAGGGTTCACGTGGTAAACGATCGTCACGATCGAGATTGATGTCAGGTTGAGTGCCTCAAACATCAACACCCAGTTATAAACCAGAAAAGTCCCGCCGAGGCAGATAAAGGCAAGGTTACGGGCCCGCCAATCGGTTTGCTGGAACAATCCCCTAAAGGAACAGTAAACACCCAGCGCAAGCGCACCAAAGAGACATCGATAAAAAACGACCGTAAAGGGCGGCTGCGCGGATTCCACCGCGAAGACACCTATGCTGCCCGCAATCGCCATCGCAGCAGCCATCTCCACCACACCGCTACGGACGCTGCCTGAGCCGGTTTTGAAACTTGAATCCATAGAAGCGCTGCTCCCAATCTGAAAATTCGAACAAGATTTGATTTTCAGATTGCGGCAGGATCAATTATCATAAAAACGAATATTAATGATATTAAAATCACCAATTGAGATTTTAAATGAAACCGGATCTTGATATCGATCTACTGCGCGCCTTTTTGGCAGTGGCTGACAGCGCCAGTTTTACCGCAGCGTCGCAACGCCTTGGCCGGGTGCAGTCGGCCATAAGCGCACAGATTAAAAAGCTCGAGCAGGCCGTTGGAGCGGATGTTTTCAGTCGCGGACGTGGACGGAGCGTTTCCCTGACCGATTCAGGAGAAGCCCTCGCGGTCTATGCACGCCGCATGCTGGCGCTGAATGAGGAAGCTCTGGCGGCGGTCGGTCGGCGTACCATGCAGGGTCGCATCCGCCTGGGCACGACCGACACCTACGCGCAAAGCTACCTGCCCAGCGTCTTATCTCTCTTCACACAGGCCAACCCCGGCGTCGAACTGGAAGTGCTTTGCAAAAACAGTCGCGCGCTACTCACCGCTCTGGACCGAGACGCATTGGATCTGGCACTGATTACCCGACAAGATGATCGGAAGGACGGCGTACTGGTTCGGCGAGAGCCTCTCGCCTGGGCCGCCGCACGGAACTACCCGCTGCCGCAAGACGGTCCTCTGCCATTGGCGTTCATGCCGGAAGGCTGTGCTTTTCGTGCTGCCGCGCTTCCGGCACTAGATAAGGCGGGACGGAGTTGGCGGATCGCACTTCATAGCGAGGGACCTGCCGGCGTACGGGCAGCCGTGTCCGCTGGACTGGCGATTACAGTGTTGCCGAGGAGCACCCTGGGGCCTCTTCTCGTCTCGCTTGGGGAACAGCAGGGCTTTCCCGGGCTGCCCCCAATCGAAATCGCGGTACACCGCAATCCGAAATCTCAATCAGCAGCTGTCTTACAATTAACTGAAGACATTGCTGCGAGCCTCGGATTTTTAGCGACCTAGTTTAAGCGCAGCGGGATTTCTGCCAGAGCTTCGCGGACCTCAGTTCGGCCCAGCCAAAAGCCTCATCACTGGGGCCATGTGTTCTGAGATGTTCTAGTTTCGCCTTGGCCTCTGCCATATCGGGCAGATGATCTTCCTCGACCCACCACATGACGAATTGATGCTCGGTCATCTTGCCGAACCACTCATCACGGCGTTCGTAGAACTTGCGGTGCAGCGTTCCCCAGACGAAGCGCTCCAGATCTTCAGCGCTCTTCCAGACGGAGACATTAGCAATGATCAGAGGGTCATCGAAGGCCTGGACGGAGGTAGCGTTGCCGCTGTCGTCCTGAAACCGCCAGATAAAGCCCGGCATGCGCTCCGCAAGGCCATTGATCCGATCCAGATTGTCGGCAAAGTCAGCAATATCAGGGTGATCGATCGGCTGCGACAGGCGGCCGATATTCAGTTCTGCAAGATACATAGAATAGTCCCTCTCCCTTTTTTATCAGAGCACTAGCTATGCTCAACTCGAGGGGAATCTCAAGTCTGTTGTTGCCCGCCTTGCCCGCTCCCCCTGCGTTCTGTATGTCTTTTTAAGTCTCCAGCCCTTCAACCAAGCCACCTCTTCGCAGCTGTCGAAAGTCATAGCCTTGCCTCTTGTCGCATTCACCGATCTCGTTTCACAGGTTCCGAAGGGAATGCGCCTGCTTGGCCTTGACCCGGGGACCAAAACAATCGGTCTTGCGATATCAGACGGCGGCTTCATGGTCGCCTCCCCCATTGGCACGATCCGCCGCAGTAAATTCATGAAAGACGCCGAAGAACTTGCGGCGGTTTGCAAGGAACGGGATGTCGGCGGCCTGATCATGGGTTTACCGGTCAATATGGACGGCACCGAAGGACCGCGCTGCCAGTCCGTGCGCCAGCTGGCGCAAAATCTGGTCGACAAGGCGGGTTTCACCCAGCCGATTGCCTTTTGGGACGAACGTCTCTCGACTTCGGCTGTGGAGCGTTTCCTGGTCGGAGAAGCTGACATGACGCGAAAACGCCGTGCGGACGTGGTCGATAAAATGGCCGCGGCTTACATTTTACAAGGCGCACTGGATGCGCTGGCGAATCAGACCGCAGATCCGACCCCCGAACTTCCCCCAACCCTGTGAAGCGATAGTCCATGGGGTTCGTACTCGAAGCAACGCTGCCGATCTTCCTGTTGATTGTGATCGGGTTTCTGCTGCGCTGGAGAGGTTTCATCGATCGCCCGGCCTGGGAAGCGGTCGAAAAACTGACCTACATGATCCTGTTCCCGGCGCTTCTGATTCGGACGCTCGCGACAGCTGACTTCTCGGCAATGCAAGTGCTTCCGATCATCGCCGCTATCAATATTCCGCTCGTCCTTACCGCATTGATCCTGATGACCCTGGTGGCCCGCTTCATGAGCGACGGTCCCGCCCTGACCAGCATGCTCCAGGGCTTCATCAGACCGAACACCTATATCGGACTGGCGGTTGCAGCCGGTCTTTTCGGCGAGCTGGGCTTTGCCACGGCCACCCTCGCCATCGCCGCCAGCGTGCCCCTCGTCAATCTGATCAGCGTCGTCGCGCTCAGCCGCTTTGGCAGCAACGGCTCCAGATCCTTCAAGGCCATGATACTGGCCATCGCAAAGAATCCGATCATTGTCGCTTGCGTTGTCGGGATCCTCCTCAACATGAGCGGCACTGGCCTTCCCTCAATTTCGGATGGATTCCTGGAGATTCTCGGACGCGCTGCGCTGCCGCTTGGCCTGATCGCCGTGGGCGCCGGCCTTAAACTAAAGGGCGATGGCGGTTCTTTGGGAACACTGGTCGCGCCCGTGGTCGGCAAACTCCTGGTTCTGCCGGTCCTTACCGCGTTCACCTGCAGCCTCTTGGGTTTGAGCGGTGTGCCGGCCTATGTAGCGATCCTCTTCAACGCCCTGCCCGTCGCATCGTCATCCTTCATTTTGGCCCGTCAACTGGGTGGCGACGCCGATCTGATGGCAAGGATCATTACCATTCAAACCGCTGCGGCAATGATCACGTTGCCACTTCTGCTCGGCCTGCTGGTCTAACGCCGCAAATATATGCTTTAAGAAAGCAGCCGCCCCTCATTAAACGAGATACCAACACTCATGACTGATACCTCCTCATCTCAAGTAGCGAGTGGACCGCTCTCCGGCCTTCGTGTTTTCGATTTGACCCGCATTCTCGCCGGTCCGACCTGTACACAGCTGCTCGGCGACCTCGGGGCAGATATCATCAAGATCGAGCGCCCCGGACAAGGCGACGACACCCGAAAATGGGGCCCACCCTACATTAAGAACACTCAGGGCGAGGACACCAAGGAGAGCGCTTATTATCTCTCCTCCAACCGCAACAAGCGCTCGCTCGCCATCGATATCAGCAAGCCTGAAGGACAGACCCTCGCCAAGCGCCTGATCGCGCAGTCTGATATCCTTGTTGAGAACTACAAGGTCGGCGGACTGGCAAAGTACGGCCTTTCCTATGAAGACCTGAAAGAAGAGTTTCCCGGCCTGATCTTCTGCTCCATCACCGGCTTCGGCCAGACCGGTCCCTACGCACCGCGTGCCGGATACGACTATCTTGCCCAGGGTATCGGCGGCATCATGAGCCTGACCGGTGAAAGCGAAGGCGCGCCCATGAAAGTCGGGGTCGGCATCGCCGATGTCATGTGCGGCATGTACGCCAGCTCGGCGATCCTGGCTGCACTTCATCACCGGACCAAAACCGGCGAAGGCCAGCACATCGATCTGGCACTTCTGGATACCCAGGTTTCCTGGCTGGTGAACGAAGGTCTGAATTATCTGACCTCAGGCAATGTGCCTAAACGGCTGGGCAACGAACACGCCAATATCGTGCCCTATAAGGTCATGCCCGCCGCCGATGGCTTTTTCATTCTCGCCGTGGGCAATGATCGCCAGTTCAAAAGCTTCTGCGACTATGCAGGCGCACCCGAACTGGCGGAAGATCCGCGTTTTATCACCAATTCCGACCGGGTCAAAAACCGCGAAGCGCTCTATGCGCTCTTGCCCGAAGTTACGAAACGCAAGACCCAGCAGGAATGGGTTGACGGCCTCGCCGGGATCCACGTGCCTTCGGGACCGGTGAACACGCTGGATCAGGTCTTCGAAGACCCTCAGGTTCAGGCGCGGGGCATGAAACTGACGATGCCTTATCCCGAAGCCCAAAGTGGCGAGCTCGACCTGATCGCAAATCCTATCAAGTACTCGGGCACCCCGGTCAGCTACCGGCGTCCCCCGCCAACTGCGGGACAGCATTCTGAGGAGGTCCTCCATGAACTGCTGGACCTGTCGGAGGATGACATCGCCGAGCTGCGCGACCAGGGCGTGATCTGATCGCGGTAACGCCGGGCGCGCAGGCAGCGGTGAAGGCTGTGGCAGAAACCAACCGTAAATGAAGGTGCCTGCCAGGCCGCCTCAGTTACCAGCGGTAACTGAGGCCGAGGAAAGCGCCAAGCTGGTTCTCGCTGCCTTCGTCGGCGACCAGCGGGCTATCAGCTGCATCGCCCAGGAGACGGCTGTATTGCACACCACCAAAAGCGCTGATGTTTTCGGTGATCCTGTATCCAAGGTCGATGCTGACACCGGCGTCCTTGAGACCGGAACCAGCATCATGCTGCGCGAAGCCGCGGGCCGATGATCCTGACTGGGCCGCGGAAATCCCAAAGCTGTTGTCCATGTAATCGCCATTAGCCCAGGTCACGTAAGGCGTCACACCGAAATGTACCTGATCATCGAAGAATGTCCTTCCGTATTCCAGCTCAGCCGTCACTGTCATCCCATCGCGATCGCCTGTCAGATCCTGGGTGACTTCCAGCCCGGCCTCAACCAGACCGAAATCATACCCGAGACGGCCCATCGCAACCGCACCGACATCGAGATCACCGAGTCCCTTGAGGGCTTCGTTGTCATCCTCGTCCCTTCCGCCGTCATAAAACACGCCGAGATCGACCGTGAGGTTGTTTGCCTGATAGGGCGTCGCATAAATTCCAAGCCTGCCTTTTGTGGTGACAAGGACACGGTTGTTCCAGGAAACATCGACAATCGGAACCGCAGAAACCTCGTAGTCGTCGGAACCTTCGTAGTCTGGCCCGATCCCAGCCCCGGCCCCCAGTTCGAACGACCAACCGCTCTCAATTGACCATTCCGTGACGCTTTGAGCCGTGTCTTCCTCCTGAGCGTTCGCAGGAATCGAGCCTGAGGCCATGAGCATGACAGCAAGGGTCAGCCGTTGAAGCCGCATAAATAAAATCCTTCTGTGATTCTGATCTGAAAAGCGCCTTAAAGAGCGGGCACAGGATCACCGGGCGATCGCCCGTCGGCGCGCGGATTGCGCGTGCAGATCCAATTAGAGGATTGCGGCTTTCAAAAAGCTGTCCGCTGCATGAAAGAAAATTTAGCTTCCAGGGAACATTTCCGGTCATGCTCGAGCAAAGCGCCCCCCTGAAATGACTCCTCGGGTGGAAATTCGAGCATTAAAACTCTGCTCTGATCACGTCTTGAAAAAGAACGATCAAGATAGTGACATTTCACCCCGTCTCACCCGTTGCACGAGCGACACGAGGGTGACATAGTCCCGCTTTAATGACTGATATTCGACACACTGCGGACGACCTGGGTTTCGCACACCGCCATCTGCTCGGAATCGACGGGCTGACGGCGGAACAAATCTCTTTTCTTCTGGATCTTTCCGACAGCTACGTCGCGCTGAACCGCTCAGACGACAAGAAAACCTCGCTGCTGCGCGGACGGACCGTAATCAATCTCTTTTTCGAGAATTCGACACGCACACGAACGTCGTTCGAGCTGGCGGGTAAGCGTCTGGGGGCCGATGTAATTAACATGTCGGTCTCTTCCAGCTCGATCAAAAAGGGCGAGACCCTGATCGATACCGCCATGACCCTGAATGCCATGCATCCGGACGTGCTGATCGTGCGGCACCCGGATTCCGGCGCGGTTAAGCTGCTCTCGGAAAAGGTCAATGGTGCGGTCATCAACGGCGGCGACGGCAGTCACGAACACCCGACCCAGGCTCTGTTGGACGCTCTGACCATTCGCCGCCGGCGCGGTAGTCTGCAGGGGCTGCGTGTTGCCATCTGCGGCGACATTCTGCACAGCCGGGTCGCGCGTTCGAACATTCAGCTGCTCGGCATTATGGGCGCGCATGTGCGCGTCATTGCACCGCCGACCCTTCTGCCGAACAATATCGAGCGCCTTGGCGTGGAAGCCTTTTTCGATATGCGGGAAGGACTGAAGGACTGCGATATCGTTATGATGCTGCGACTGCAGACCGAGCGCATGCAAGGCAGCTTCGTTCCCTCGATTCGCGAGTACTTCCGCTTTTTCGGTCTGGACCGGGAAAAACTGCAGGCCGCCAAACCGGACGCGCTGATCATGCACCCGGGCCCCATGAACCGCGGCGTGGAGATAGACAGCGAACTGGCAGACGATATCGATCGGTCCCTGATCCGCGATCAGGTTGAGATGGGGGTCGCCGTGCGCATGGCGTGCCTGGATGCACTGACCAGAACCCTCCGATCCAACTCTGCAAAACGAGCCGCCACCCAGGTGGGAGGCCCAGCATGATTTCCGCAGGTATGAAACCCGTCAGCACGAAAAATCCCGGACGTGTCGCTTATGTGAATGCGCGTCTGCTCGATCCCGCCACCGGACTGGACGAAACCGGCGGCCTCTTGACCGACGGCACTAAGATCGCCGACCTGGGCTCTCACCTCTTTAATGATGGTCTGCCGGAAGACGCCCAGGTGGTCGATTGCGCGGGGCTTTGCCTCTCGCCCGGCCTGATCGACATGCGCGTGCAGCTGCGCGAGCCAGGTGCGGAACATAAGGAAACGATCGAGAGCGCCAGCCGGGCCGCAGCGCACGGGGGCATCACCTCCATGGTCGCGTTGCCCAACAGCGAGCCGGTGATTGACGACGTTGCGATTCTGGAATTCATCGCCCGGCGTGCCCGCGAAGCCAAACTGGTCAAGGTCTATGCTTACGGTACGGTGACACGCGGTCTCAAAGGTCGGGAGCTCACTGAATTCGGGCTTCTGACCGAGTTTGGTGCCGTCGGCTTTACTGACGGCCTGACGGCTGTATCTGATTCCCAGGTCATGCGCAGGGCCCTGAGTTACTCCCGAACCTTCAACCAGGTCATCATTCAGCACCCCGAGGACCCAGCGCTGGCGGGTGGCGCGATGAATGAAGGCGAAGTGGCAACCCGGCTTGGGCTAACCGGCGTCCCGTCAGCCGCGGAAGTGATCATGGTCGAACGGGATCTCCGCCTGGTCGCACTGACCGGCGGCCGCTATCACGTGGCCAATGTCACAACCGCCGCCGCACTCGATGCTATCCGCAAGGCCAAGCAAAGTGGTTTGGACGTGACCTGCGACACGGCCCCGCACTACTTCACACTCAATGAAAATTCGGTTGGCGACTACCGCAGCTTTGCGAAAGTCTCACCGCCGCTGCGTGGCGAAGAAGACCGCAAGGCAGTTGAAGATGCCCTCGCAGACGGCACGATTGATGTTATCGCAAGCGATCACAGTCCACACGATCAGGACTCCAAACGCCTGCCCTTTGCGATTGCCGAACCAGGCATCGTCGGGCTCGAATCTCTGCTGCCGTTGTCATTGCAGCTCTACCACAACAAACAGCTCAGTCTTCTGGACGTCCTCTCCAAGCTGACCTCGGGTCCTGCAGGTATATTGGGACTGAATGGCGGTAGCCTGAAAGCCGGTGCGCCCGCTGATCTGACCCTGTTCGACCTTAACAAACCCTGGCAGATCGATCCGGACAGTTTTCAGAGTAAATCAAAAAACTCCCCCTTTACCGACTACCCGGTGCAAGGGATGGTAAGACGTTGCATCGTTGACGGTCGTTGCATCTATGGCCCGGAAAACACACAGCAGATTTGAGGAAAGCTAGCACGTCATGCCGGATCCGATTTCCTGGTCACACGCCGCCCCCTATCTGATGGCTGCCCTGTTCGGCGGTTACCTCCTTGGCTCAGTGCCTTTTGGTCTGGTGATCACAAAGCTGGCCGGATTGGGCGATTTACGCTCGGTCGGTTCGGGTAATATCGGGGCGACCAACGTTTTGCGCACGGGCCGCAAAGACCTCGCCTTTGCCACACTCGTTCTGGATGGCGGGAAAGGGGCGGCTGCGGTTCTGATCGCAACGCTTTGGGGACCGGACATGGCCTTAATGGCGGGCTTTGGCGCCGTTGTCGGACATCTCTTTCCGGTTTGGCTGAAGTTTAAAGGCGGTAAAGGCGTCGCTACCACTCTGGGGGCAATCGGCGCACTCGCCTGGCCGGTCGGCATTGCCTGCTGCATCGCCTGGCTGCTGGTCGCGGCGGTCTTTCGTTACTCGTCCCTCGCCGGGTTATTGTCGCTAGCGGCAGCTCCGGTTTTTTCCTGGTTTATCCTGGGTGATCTTCAGATGGTCGAGCTCACCGCCGCAATCGCCATATTGGTCTGGTATCGTCACAAGGAGAATATTGGCCGTCTACTTAAAGGCGAAGAATCCAAGATTGGCCAGAAAAAGGCCGAATGACCTATAAGGCCGATTGCCGCCTTGACGCCGGACACATTTGCGACCCAAGGTAGCTCATGTTCAATAGCCAACACCCTTCCCACGATGAGCACGAGATCATCGACAGTCTGCAGCTCAGCCGAAGCCGTTCCATTGGTCCTATCACCTTCAGGCAGTTGATTGCCCGCTTCGGATCCGCCGGCGCTGCGCTGACCGCGCTTCCCTCTCTACTTCGCAAAAGGAACCGTACAGCTAGCTTCTCCCTTCGGCCAAGGGACGAAGCCAAACAGGAACTCGATGCAATTGTGAAGCTGGGTGCCTGGGTCATCCCTCTGCAGTCCCAAGCTTATCCGGAAGCCCTCGCGGCGACCGAGGATGCTCCTCCTATCCTTATCGGACTGGGCGACCCTGAGCTTGTTACCCGCAGGAGCATTGCAGTGGTCGGGGCCCGCAACGCCTCTGCCAACGGCCGCCGGCTGGCGCGGCAGTTCGCCGCGGATCTTGGAACAGCAGGTTTGATTGTTACCTCCGGCCTTGCACGCGGGATCGATACAGCTGCCCATCAGGGTTCGCTTGAGACGGGCACCGTCGCGGTGGTCGCCGGCGGCCTCGATGTCGTCTATCCTTCCGAAAACCAGGGCCTCTTCGAAGCAATTGTGGAGCGAGGCGCCGCGCTGAGTGAAATGGCCCCGGGAACACGCCCTCAGGCAAGATACTTTCCGCGGCGCAACCGCATCGTATCAGGTCTCTCGCGCGGCACTCTGGTGGTCGAGGCCGCCCGCAACTCCGGCTCCCTCATTACGGCCCGAATTGCCCTCGAACAAGGCCGGGAAGTCTTCGCGGTACCCGGTTCTCCGCTGGATCCCAGATCACAGGGCGGCAACGATCTCATCCGGAATGGGGCGATTCTGACCGAATCCGCCGAAGATATCCTGTCGAACCTCGAAAGCAGTTTCCGCAAGCTGCCAATTACGAGGCAAGCTCTTGAGAAGTCTGCCTTTTGCACGCCGGCGAATGACGAAAGTGAAATTGCGGAAGCCCATGGCGACATCGTGTCATTGTTATCCGATACACCTGTTGCTGTTGACGAACTGATCAGGCAATGCCAATTGTCTCCCGCAGCCGTGTCTTCGGCGATCCTTGAGCTGGAACTCTCCGGCGCCGTTGATCGGCTTCCGGGGAATATGGTGGCGCTTAGATCGGGAGCTTCGGCTCGACCGGCGTTTTAATCGATTGTTTTGAATATTTAGATGCAGGTAAGTCACTCCGTATGAAGGTTGTCGTCGTCGAGTCTCCCGCGAAAGCCAAGACCATCAATAAATACCTCGGCAGCGACTATCACGTCTTGGCCAGTTACGGACATGTGCGCGATTTGCCGCCGAAAGACGGATCGGTTGATCCAACCGAAGACTTCGCCATGGTCTGGCAGGTTGAAGGCAGGTCAGAGCAGCGCATCAAGGATATCCAGAACGCGGTTAAGGGCGCGGACACTTTGATCCTCGCGACCGATCCGGATCGCGAAGGTGAAGCGATTTCATGGCATCTCGCCGAAGAACTGACCCGGCGCAAGGTTCTGAAGAACGTCGCCGTTCAACGGGTCGTCTTCAACGAAGTGACAAAGAGCGCGGTCCTGGACGCTTTCAGCTCGCCGCGAGAGCTGAACCGTGAACTGATCGACGCCTACCTCGCCCGCCGGGCTCTGGACTATCTCGTTGGCTTCACACTCTCACCGGTCCTCTGGCGCAAGTTGCCGGGCAGTAAGTCCGCTGGCCGCGTACAGTCTGTGGCTTTGCGCTTGATTTGTGAGCGGGAAGCCGAAATCGAGGTCTTCAAGCCCCGCGAGTACTGGAGCATCATCGCCAAGCTGCGCAATGACGAAGACAAGATCTTCTCCGCGCGCCTCACACACCTGGACGGTAACAAGCTGGACCGCTTTGACCTGCCGGATGAAGCCACCACGATGGCCGCCGTACGGCGGCTGGAAGACGCTTCCAGCTTTACCGTCGACAAGGTCGATCGCAAGCAGGTCCGCCGCAATCCCTATCCGCCCTTCACGACCTCCACATTGCAGCAGGAAGCCTCGCGTAAGCTGGGCTTCGGCACGACCCGCACCATGCGGACTGCCCAGAAGCTTTACGAGGGTCTTGAAATCGGCGGCGAAACAGTCGGCTTGATCACCTATATGCGGACGGATGGTGTTTCGATCTCTGCCGAAGCCATCGCCGCGACACGCGATATGGTCGGTGAAAAGTACGGTCAGAACTACCTACCTGACTCGCCGCGGGAATATAAAAGCAAAGCCAAGAATGCCCAGGAGGCGCACGAGGCCGTACGCCCAACCGACGTTCAGCGGCATCCCTCCGAGATGAAAGCCTTTCTCGATTCCGATGGCGCGAGACTTTACGAACTGATCTGGAATCGTACCGTCGCCAGCCAGATGGAATCCGCACGCTTCGATCAGGTTTCGGTGGATGTCGACGTCGATGTCGGGCAGGCAAGACTTCGCGCCACCGGTTCGATCCTGACTTTTGACGGCTTCCTGAAGCTTTATCAGGAAGGCAAGGACGACCAGAAGGAAACCAAGGTCGGCGAACAGGGCGAAGACGACAAGGATCGTCGCCTGCCCAAACTGACCGAAGGCGACCGCCCGACCCGTGACGCCATCGAGCCGGAGCAGCACTTTACCCAGCCGCCGCCCCGCTACAGTGAAGCCAGCCTGGTCAAGAAGATGGAAGAGCTCGGCATTGGCCGTCCCTCAACCTATGCCTCGATCATTCAGGTTCTCCAGGACCGGGACTACGTGGTCCTGGACAAGCGCCGCTTTGTGCCGGAAGACCGTGGTCGGCTTGTCGTTGCTTTTCTGAGCTCCTTCTTCGAGCGCTATGTTCAGTACAACTTCACCGCTGAACTGGAAGAACAGCTTGATGATATTTCCGGTGGACGCATCGACTGGAAAATTGTTCTGCGCTCCTTCTGGGACGCCTTTAACGAGGCCGTCGGCAACACAAAAGATCTGACCATCACCGAAGTGATCGACGCACTGGACGAAGATCTCGGTCCGCATTTCTTCCCGGTCGACGCAGAGAAGCCTGACAAAGACCCGCGGCTCTGTCCCACCTGCTCCGAAGGTCGGCTCGGACTGCGCCTGGGTCGTAACGGCGGCTTTATCGGCTGCTCGAACTATCCCGAATGCCGCTTCACCCGGCCATTGGCTGTTCCCGGCGAAGGCGAAGATGGCGAGAACGGCGAGGCCGCTTTCCCGCGCATCCTCGGTAAAGACCCTGCGAGCGGTCTGGAAGTCTCCCTGCGCAAGGGCCCCTACGGCATATACGCGCAGCTAGGTGAGCCGGTGGAGAAAGAAAAGCCCAAACGGGCATCACTGCCCAAGGGCATGCCCCACGCGGACGTCACGCTTGAGGCCGCGCTCGGCCTGCTGAGCCTGCCGCGGGACATCGGACCTCACCCTGAAGACGGCGAGATGATCATTGCCGGCATTGGACGTTTCGGCCCTTACGTCAAACACGGAAAGACCTATCGCTCGATCAGCAATGACGACGATGTTCTGACCGTCGGTCTGAACCGGGCCGTCTCTCTGATTGCGGAAGCCCCTGCCCGTCGTGGTGCTGCCGAACCCCTGCGGGTCGTCGGAGAGCATCCGGATGACAAGGAGCCGATCAATCTCTTCAAGGGACGCTACGGCCCTTACGTCAAGCACGGCAAGCTGATTGCCTCACTGCCGAAGACCGCCGATATGGACAGCTTCACGCTTGAAGCCGCTGTCGAACTGCTGAAAGTTCAAGCCGAAAAGACGAAAAGCAAAAAGGGTGGCAAGAAAGCGCCGGCCAAGAAGGCAGCCGCCAAAAAGACGACAGCTAAAAAGCCTGCTGCAAAGAAAGCCCCTGCGAAGAAGGCTGCGGCGAAAAAAACTGCTGCAAAGAAGAAAGCGCCTGCCAAGAAGACGGCAAGCAGTTCAGATTCGGATTAGACAGGTCGACATAGGCAATCTGTCGTTCCGATGACACTGCTCGGACTATCTGATCCGATCTAGCGACGCGTAAATCGAGACTCACTTGGCAAGAATCAAACCCAAGGCGACACCTTTCCCCTCCAAGGACGAGGTTCTCGCCTTTATCCGCGAAAGCCCGGTTCCCGTCGGCAAGCGCGAGATTGCGCGCGCCTTTCACATCAAGGGCAGCGAACGCATTCCCCTCAAGGCCATGCTGAAGGAGTTGGAACGCGAAGGTCACCTGGAGCTCAGGGAAAAGAAGAAAGTCATGCTACCGGGCCACCTCCCCTCTGTGCTGGTGATCGAAGTCGCAGATATCGATGAGGATGGTGAGCAGCTCGCGAAACCTGGCACCTGGGATCAGGACACTCCACCTCCGCGCATTTTCCTGGCGCCGGACAAACGCAGCCGCGCAGCCTTTACGGCCGGCGAACATATTCTTGCACGCTTGTCGCGGAACGAAGACGGCAGCTACGACGCACAGGTCATCCGTCGGATCGGTAAATCACCGGACCGGGTCCTTGGCATCTATCAGGTAGGACGTGAAGGCGGTCGCCTGCATCCGACCGACCGGCGGGCCAAGAACGATTTCATCATTCGTGCGGAAGACGCGCGTGGCGCGGTAAGCGGCGAACTGGTCGTGGCGACCGTAAAGTCGACCCGTCATCGCAGCTCTCAACGTGAGGCCCGGGTCCTGGAGCGCATCGGCGCCATCGATACGCCGCGCTCGCTCAGCCTGATCGCGCTCTACGAACATGACGTTCCCATGAATTTCTCCAGCGAAGCCCAGGATGCCGCCAAGGCAGCTAAGGCAGCCGGTCTGGGATCACGAGAGGACCTGCGAGGACTGCCCCTCGTCACTATCGACGGATCTGATGCGCGGGACTTCGATGACGCGGTCTGGGCCGAGACCGACGATGACAAGGAGAATCTCGGCGGCTGGCATCTGATGGTGGCCATCGCCGACGTCGCACATTATGTGACCGATGGCAGTGCTCTTGATCGAGACGCCTACAAGCGTGGCAACTCGACCTATCTGCCAAATCAGGTCGTACCCATGCTGCCTGAAGAGCTGTCCAATGGCTGGTGCTCGCTTAAGCCCGGCGTGGATCGGCCTTGCCTCGCTGTTCATATGTGGATCGATGCCGAAGGCAACCCGCTGCGGCATAAGTTCATCCGGGGTTTGATGCGCTCAGCCGCACGCCTGACCTATGAAGAGGTTCAGGCAGCAAGAGACGGCGAAACGACGGACATTGCCGGACAATTGAGCGATCTGGTCATCAAGCCCCTTTACGGTGCCTACGCCGCGCTCCTCGCCGCCCGCGAGGCCCGCGGCACGCTGGAGCTTGATCTGACGGAACGCCGCGTGGTGGTCGATGACGAGGGTCAGGTCACCGGTATCGTGCCGAGAGACAGGCTGGATAGCCATAAGCTGATCGAAGAGTTCATGATTGCCGCGAATGTCGCTGCAGCCGCGGAGCTGGAACGACTGCGGCGTCCCTGTATGTATCGGGTTCATGAGCAGCCAGATCCGGTCAAGATCGAAGCCCTTGCGGGTGTCCTGGCTTCCATGGATCTGCACCTTGCGCGTGGCCAGGTCATCAGACCCAAGGTCCTGACCCAGATCCTCGCAAAGGCAGAGAAGCGGCCCGAGAAGCCGATGATCAACGAGATGATCCTGCGCACCCAGAGCCAGGCGGTCTACGCACCAGAAAACATCGGCCACTTCGGCCTCGCCCTGGCTCGCTATGCGCACTTTACCTCCCCGATCCGACGCTACTCGGATCTTCTGGTGCATCGTGCCCTGATCTCAGGCTTGAAACTCGGCGATGACGGCCTTCCACCGGATGCTGCAGAGCGTTTCGAAGAAATTGCGCAACACATCAGCAAGACTGAACGGCGATCGTCGGCGGCGGAACGCGATGCAGTCGACCGGCTGACTGCAGCCTTCATGTCGGACAAGGTCGGAGGCATCTTTCAAGGCCGTGTTAACGGCGTCACCCGTTTCGGCCTCTTCGTCACCCTGGATGACAGTGGCGCTGACGGGCTGGTTCCCATGAGCTCCCTGCCCGATGACAGATACGATCATAACGAAGCCAAACACTGCCTGGTAGGACGCCGCTGGGGTAGAATCTACCGTTTGGGCGATCGGGTGGCAGCAAGGTTAATGGAGGCTACACCGGTAACCGGTGGGCTGGTGCTTCAGATCATCGAAGGCGATGAGGACGCGGACGACCAATCCGGCAACGACACGGAAACGCAGAGCCCCTTATGGGATCCTTTGAAAAAAGCGAGCGCAAACAAAAAGCTGGCCGACCGCAATTCCCGGGGCAAGGGCAGCCGCACACCCGGCAAAGCGAAAAACCGCAAGAAAACGACCGGATCCAGGGCTTCGCGCCGTCGATCAAAATGATTCCGCGTTCGTGACGGCGAATATTTACGAATCCTTGACGGCCTTGCGGTTCAATCACGGCTTATCCAGCCGGATAAATAAATTGTGTGTTTGCGATATTAACTATGGTGAAGTAGACCAAACATCACTTAGTGTTTGATTGTACTCAAATTAAGGAAACTGACGGTTGGCTGAACCATCGGTGCCAAAGCATGTTCCCGGCGATCACGCGCCGGTAGAACCAAGAGGCAAACACCGGGCATTACGAACGGCTTCTCGCAGCACGTTACTTCCGCTTGCATTTCTCATGGCTGCCTGCGCTTCGCAGGACACTACCAAATCCTCCGGTTTCGATACTTCCAGGGCCGATCGTTTCTTTGTCGCCAGCTATCGTGACGTCGCCGGCAGCTACATCGATGAAGTCGAAATGGACAGGTTGGCGATTGCCGGACTGGAAGGCCTCGCAACAATCGATCCGGACATTTCCGTCGAGATTGAGCGCAAGGAACTCCGCATTGCGCTGGAGGGCGGCGAAGCTTTCAGCTTTCAACAGCCGAAACCGAACGACATCGATGCTTGGGCTCATTTGACCGCCAAAGCCATATCGGTGGCTCGGTCAAAGTCGGAAGAACTCCAAGAGAGCAACACGGAACGTCTCTATGAAACCGTGTTCGACGGGCTATTGGCGGAACTCGATCCCTTTTCGCGCTACTCCGGTCGGGAGCAGGCACGTAAAAACCGTGCAAACCGAGAGGGTTTTGGCGGCGTCGGCATTCGGATCGATATCTCCGACGAAGGCATTCGGGTTCTCTCGGTCATGGAAAGAACCCCTGCCGAGAAAGCCGGCGTTAAGGCCCGGGACCTGATTTTGAAGATCGACGGCGTCGATACCCGGGAATTATCGGAAAAAGAAGCGATTAAACGCCTGCGTGGCCGCCTTTACAGCGAAGTCACGCTGGACATCGAACGCGCGGGGCGCAAGAGCCTCCTGCCGATCAAGGTGACGCGCGCCCGGATTGTGCCTCAGACAGTCCGCCTCAAGAAGGTTGACCAGATTGCCCATATTGTCGTCAGTGGCTTCAATCAGAATACAAGCCTGACACTTCGACAGAAGGTTAAGGAAGTCGCGCAAAGACTTGGGTCTGATCTAAAAGGTTACGTCATCGATCTGCGCGGTAATCCGGGCGGATTACTTGATCAGGCTGTCGAGGTGTCTGACCTTTTCATCAATGACGGCCGCATCGTCTCAACACATGGACGTCATCCGGACAGCGAACAGTTTTTTGATGCCGAACCGGGCGACATTGCCAATGGCCTGCCTATCGTCGTGCTGATCAACAGCAATTCGGCCTCAGCATCCGAAATTGTTGCGGCGGCGCTTCAGGACGCGGGGCGCGCCGTGGTTATCGGCAGTAACTCCTACGGCAAGGGTACGGTTCAAAATGTATTCCCCTTGCCGAATCAGGGCGAACTGGCTCTCACCTGGGCCCGGTTTCATGCCCCATCCGGCTATGCCCTGCACCAGCGCGGCGTCTTGCCGGACATCTGTACGACCGGCGTGATCGACTCTGCAGAAGATGTTCTGAAGGCCCTGCGACAGGGAACCATGCCGATCGACCATGACATCCGGAATGTTTCCCCAGATTTCGATGATCCGGCTGCCATAAAGCTTCTGAGGGACAACTGCCCTCCCCGCCGGACCGCTGCGAACATAGATCTGGAAGTCGCCGAACGGCTTCTGAGCGAACCTTCGCTCTATGTCAGAGCTCTCGGTGACGTGGCCCCTGCCAGCACCGCGCAAGCCTTCAGCTATCAGATGTCCGCACAGTCAGATAAGCCGGCGGCCAAAGAAGCCCGCTAATCCTGCGCAATTCCTGCCCCAGCAAGAAAGCTGCGGTTTTACTGAAAGCTTATTGATGGCAGAATAAGTCCTCAGTTTTCGTTCCCTGCCCCTCCAGAGCGCCAGCCCCTGCCAAGCTTCCCCCCTCACCCTGCCTCCCATAAGCAGCAACCCGTCCGGCCCGTTCCGGCGGCTGCGCTTGTACTGCTGCGCGAGAACCGTGCCTCATCCATGGAGGTTCTGCTGGGCCGGCGGCACGACAGTGCCAGATTCATGCCTGGGATCTATGTGGTCCCGGGTGGCCGTGTCGAGCCGGAGGACGGTCAACTTTCCGGCTTTGAGGAAGAACTCCCGCCGCTGCCACAGGGACTTGATAAGGCCACCCATGAGCGCGCAACGGCGATTGCGCGCGCCGCCCTGCGCGAGACCTACGAGGAAACCGGTCTCCTCTACGGAAGTGAGACCAAGATAGGGAAGCCGACCTCCAGAGTGGTGATGCCGAGCCACCAGATCTGGAACTGTTACGCCGAAGCCAGCATCCGTCCGGTCTTCGAGCAGCTCTGGTTCATCGCGCGGGCCATTACGCCCACCTTTTCTCCGCGCCGTTTCCACACGCGCTTTCTCCTCGGCGATGGCCGATTCGCCCAAGGGGAAATCGCTGGCGACGGTGAGCTGGAGGATATCAACTGGTATCCGCTTGGCGATATCAGTGGCCTTCCGATGGCCAATATTACCAAACTGGTTCTGGAAGAGGCACTAAGTCATTATAATATAATAAAAAATGATAACATCTCCGGCAAAACCCGCCCTGCAGCGATGTTTCGATGGACCGGCTCGAAGCATCAGGGCGGCGTTTCCGCCACCCGAACGACACTCCAGACTTGACTTAACCGCTTCTGTCGCTATTTTGCGCGCTGACTTTAGGTTTTCTAGGGCCTGATCGTTTCATGATTCTTAAGAAATGAAGCGCGAATCAGTCTCTTACTCAACAGGTGAAGGGCGATTTTCCTTCCTGATTGGACCAATCGGGAATGAACACGCTACGAGGATTGCGCCATGGCTAAGCCAGCTACACAGCTCATCCGGATGGTCAGCACGGCCGATACGGGTTACTTCTACGTCACCAAGAAGAATCCACGGACCTTGACCGAGAAGCTTGAGCTCAAGAAGTACGACCCGCGCGCACGCAAGCATGTCGTCTTCAAGGAAGCGAAGATTAAGTAAGTTCTCCGGATCTTACGGAATGACAAGCGGCCGCCCTATCGGGCGGCTGTTTTGTTTTGAGCAGGTTCCGGTTTCTGACCAGGCGAAGTCGTCAGAACAGCTCCACGAAAATACGCGGCCATCAACGCTCATGACTTGTGGCAGATAAGATAGGTTTCAGGAAACTTTAGACTGGTCGTTCGGAACGATCTGCGCAATGACCGGCTCCCGTTCCGCCTGACTGAGCGGTTGAGCCGAAACCACGCGGTTACGGCCGGAGCGCTTGGCCTGGTAAAGCGCCGCATCTGAACGCGCCAGGAGACTATCGGCGATCTCCATCGGGTCAGTAGTCGTCGCCACGCCGATCGAGATGGTGACCTCAAGCGGATCCCCCAGTTCAACCGTCTGGAATTTTTCCTCGGCCACCCGTCTGCGAACACGTTCGGCGATGGTAATTGCAATCACCGAGGCTGTATCGGGCATAATGACTACGAACTCTTCACCGCCGTATCTGGCCAGAAGATCAAAATCGCGGATAGAATCTGCAACACGTAACGACAAGGACTTTAGAATGGCGTCGCCCGCGGCGTGACCGTGGTTGTCGTTGACGTCTTTAAACTTATCGATATCGAACAACATGACCGAGACCGGCTTCGCGCTCTCTGCGATCTCCATGATCTTGCGGTCCAGGTGCGCGTTCATATAGCGCCGGTTATAGACCCCTGTCAGGCCATCTGTGTAAGCCAGGGATACAGACTGCTGCAGCATTTCGCGTAGCATATCGTGATACCGCCTGCGCCTGATCTGGGTGCGGGAGCGCGCCCGAAGCTCGTTACTGTCAATCGGCTTGATCAGATAGTCTGTGACCCCGAGATCAAGCCCTTTGGCAAGCTGCGGCAGGTTCTCTTCTTCCAGCACAAGCAAGATCGGTACATGTCGCGTTTCTTCCTGGGTCCGGAACTGCGAACAGAGCCTCAGCCCGTCTTCGTCGCCAAGGAACAGGCTGACAATCATCAAGTCGTAGGATTCGCTGCACCCCAGTTCGAGCGCTTCGGCGACATTTGTCCGCCGATCGATGGTATGCCCGGCTTCGCCCAGATATCCGATGACCTTTTCCGCAACCAGCTCGTTGGCTTCCGCCAGGAGAATGCGCGCGTTGGCTGTTTCTTCGTCGCTACCGAGTTTCTTCTGTTCCAGGACCGGATCACGTCCGGACGCAGCCTGACGGACACGCAACTCGTCCATCATGACCTTCAGGCGCGCGAGCGAGCGCACCCGGGCAAAAAGCGCAATGTCGTTAACGGGTTTTGTCAGAAAATCGTCGGCGCCGGCTTCGAGCCCACGCACCCGATCGCTGACATCACTCAGCGCCGTCACCATGACCACGGGGATGTGGCTGGTCTCAGGCGAGGATTTCAGGCGCGTGCAGACCTCGAACCCGTCCATGCCAGGCATCATGACGTCCAGCAGAACGAGGTCAGGCATCTCCTGCGTCGCCACTTCCAACGCAGTCGGGCCATCGGAGGCGGTAAGAACCTCGAAGTACTCCGCCATCAGCTTAGCTTCAAGCAGCTTCACATTGGCGGGTATATCATCAACAACGAGAATTCTGGCAGTCATTAGGGGCCCGGTTTATGACAAACGAAAAACTTTGCAGGCGATATGGACCTGTTGAGGTTTATCTCTGAGGAAACCCGGTAGTATCCTGAACCTCAGCAAACCTTAGCTCAGGAAACGTTCGACGGTCTCAAGAAAATTGGTTACCGAGATCGGCTTCGCGATATAGGCCTCGCAGCCTCCTTCACGGATCTTCTCTTCATCGCCCTTCATGGCGAAGGCCGTAACCGCGATCACGGGAATCGATCTCAGATTGTCATCTTCCTTGATCCATTTGGTCACCTCAAGTCCTGAGACTTCAGGTAGCTGAATATCCATCAGGATCAAATCGGGATGGTGTTCGCGTGCTATGCGAAGGGCTTCCATACCATCCTTGGACTGCAGAATGTTATATCCGTGGGCTTCGAGCAGATCATGAAAGAGCTTCATATTCAGCTCGTTGTCTTCGACCACCAAGACCGTCTTGGCATCGTTCTTGCCGTTTTGCATGTTCGCGTCGCCTCAACCTTTGACTAAAGTCACGGGTTTTGTTCCAACCGATATGACATTTGCCGCCGCAATAAAACTACTGTCGACCCCGAGCTGCCGACCGGCCCACAGGAAATGCGGGCCTATGGAATGTACTCTGAGAGATCTATACGATTAAAGTTAATTTAGAGTAACCAATTAAGTCGAAGGTGGCGAGTGCGCAATACATTTAGACGATACTGGCTAGGAAGATTTCGCTGTGCGAATAGGAATTGATCTGGGTGGAACTAAAATCGAGGGAATTGTTCTATCAAGTGACGGCGCGGAAGTCTTACGCCGACGAATCGATACACCGGCAGGCAATTACCAGGCAACCATCGCTGCAGTAGCGTCACTGACCCGGGCCCTCGAGCAAGAGCTTGGCGCACACGGCACGATCGGCGTCGGAATTCCAGGCGCCATCTCGTTGATCACGGGACGGGTTAAAAATGCCAATTCGACCTGCCTGATCGGCCATCCGATCCAACAGGATCTCGCCGCTGCCGTAGGCCGGCCCGTGCGGGTGATGAACGATGCCAATTGTTTCGTTCTTTCCGAAGCCTCGGACGGAGCGGCTTCCCCGACGTTCTTTCCCGATGCCCAGATGATTTTCGGCATTATCCTTGGGACTGGCGTTGGCGGTGGTCTCGTGACCCGCGGTCACGCCCTGTCGGGTCGCAACGCCATCGCCGGCGAATGGGGGCACAATCCCCTGCCCTGGCCCAATCCCGACGAAATCCCCGGCCCCACCTGCTATTGCGGCAAATCGGGCTGTATCGAGACGTTTCTTTGCGGCCCATCCTTGTACGAGGATTACGTAGCGCAGGGCGGCAGCGCCGGATCGACAAAAGAGATGGTCTTGCGGGCCAAGAATCTGGAAGACGATCCAGCAGAAGCTGCTTTATCGCGCTACGAAGACCGCCTGGCCCGCGCGCTGGCAATGGTGGTCAACATTCTGGATCCGGATGTCATAGTGCTCGGCGGCGGAATATCCAACATATCCCGCCTATACGATTCCGTACCGCAGCGGCTTCGCCACTACGTTTTTTCGGATTCATGTGATACTGTGATCGTTCCCCCGAAACATGGCGATTCCAGCGGCGTCAGAGGCGCAGCCTGGCTTTGGAGTGAGGAAGAATCAGAGCGTTTGAGCTTACTCTGGTCAGCGGAAGGCCTCCCTGAATCGGCTGCGAACGAACTGTCATAATCAGACGGGACCTATGACAACACTGTGCCGAGACTGTTTTCTGGTCGGAAAAGACGCTGTATCCGAAAAACGGCGCCATCCGCGCTGCCCGTCCTGTGGATCGCCGCGTGTCGTCGCCCACCCGGAACTGGAAAGCCTCACCATCGCGCATATCGATTGCGACGCTTTTTACGCCAGTGTCGAAAAGCGCGACAATCCGGAGCTCCAGGACAAGCCGGTCATCGTCGGTGGTGGACATCGCGGCGTTGTCTCCGCCGCCTGCTATCTGGCCAGGATGTACGGCGTAGGGTCCGCCATGCCGATGTTCAAGGCGTTGAAAGCCTGTCCCGATGCTATCGTCATCAAACCGGATATGGCAAAATACAGCAGTGTCGGCCGCCAGGTTCGTGCTCTGATGGAAGCTGTCACGCCACTGGTTGAACCAATCTCAATCGATGAAGCCTTCCTGGATCTCTCAGGCACCGCCCAACTACACGGTGGTTGCGCGGCAAGAACACTGGCCCATCTCGTCAAGCGCATCGAGGACGAAATCGGCGTAACGGCGTCGGTCGGGCTCAGCTACAGCAAGTTTCTGGCAAAGATAGCATCGGACCTGGATAAACCCCGCGGCTTTGCAATGATTGGCGAGGCGGAAGCTCCGGCGTTCCTCGCCGAAAAGCCGATCGGCATCATCTGGGGCGTCGGCAAAGCCTTTCGAAAGCAGTTGACCAACGACGGCATCCGTCACGTGCGCGATCTGCTGCCTTACGACGAAGCTCAGTTGATCGCGCGATACGGACGGATCGGCAGCCGTCTGTATTTTTTCGCGCGGGGAATCGATGACCGAAAGGTCGAGCCTCACTCCGCGATGAAAAGCATCTCTGCCGAGACGACCTTCAACGATGACATCAACGACCTTGCGCCACTGGAAAAGCAGCTATGGCCGCTTTGTGAAAAAGTCTCGAAGCGCCTGAAGGCCAAGGCACTGGCCGGAGGCAATATCATTCTCAAGCTCAAGACGTCGGACTTTAAACAGATCACCCGAAGCCGAACCCTGGAGAATCCGACGCAGCTTTCCGAGGTCATCTACCAGGAAAGCAGGCGCATGCTGGAGAATACCGCAGACGGACGGCACTTCCGGCTGATCGGTGTCGGCACCAGCGACCTACAGGACGGGGAAACGGCAGATCCGCCGAGCCTATTGGTTCCTGAACTGGCCCAGGTCGCGAAGGTTGAGCGTGCCATGGATGCTGTGCGCCTCAAACTCGGCGACGATGCGATCAAGAAAGGTAGAAGCCTGAAATAACCGCTGCTCCACCCCACTAAGATGTCATTCAGCAGTTCGGTGCTTCGAAGGGCTTGAGCTCACGCAATCGCGCCTTCACCACGAAGTCCCCGTAGTCGAGTTCCAATTCATCGACAATGCCGTTAGCAAAAATGCGCAGCGCCTGTTCCTGCTCGGGTGCGCCGGTTTGATTCTTGATATCGAAGAATGCGAGCTGCAAGCGCCAGGAAGACTCCGCTGCCACCGCGTCGGCGATCTCCCCCAGGTCCTCGCCCGGTGCAAGCGGACGCGCCAGCGCCGCCGAAATCCCAAAGAAGCCGTCATCCCCGGAACCATCGAACACGACACGCCATAGCGGCAGGCTCTCGCCTTCTGCGGCACTCAAGAGCTCCAGACTGTGCTGTGTGGGAAAGATAGCCCCCTTCGGCAGAGTGATTTCTCGCTCTTCCGGAATGCTGTAGGTGGCGATTCCAGGTTTATCACCTTCCCCGCGTTGAGCTTCACCGCGCACCTCTTCAGTCGCGCCGCCATTGTAATCCCGCTTGATGAAAAACTGATAGCTCGTGCCATCTTTGGCTTCCCAGGATTTATGCGAAGCTCCGAAATCGAGACTGCGTCCATCGGCGTAATCCACCTTTAGGCGCGTCTTGTGCAGCACCGTCCAACCTGAACAGGCATCCTCCCACTCAAACTCAAAGAACCCGCTCGCATGCGTCACATTGCTGTTTGCCTGCGTTTTACTCAGCTTAAGGTCATAGATCGCCCGATGCGGCAAAATCTGACTCATCGCAGCCGAAGGAAGTACAAAAATAGCCGCCAGCGCCGCGGCCATAAAAAGCTGAACCGAGGACGTTCCTGAACCGGTGCGATCGATCATGTATCGGAGTACTCCCAGACAAAAAGCTATCTCAACTAAAATAGGACGTCGGGAGTCTAGCAGGCCACTCCTTCAGCGTGTACTAATTTGTCCGCGCCAAATGCGCGCCGTCTGCTAACTCTCAGTATGATCGATTCTCTAAATTCACGGAGCGCCTTTTTAATGCCGAACAAGCCAAGCCTTCTCGTGACCCGAGCCATGCCGACCGACGTGATCAGCCGTCTCAAGCAGGATTACGATCCTCGCCTGAATGAAGACGACACGCTCTGGGCCAAAGAAGAGTTGCTCCAACGCGCAACCGGTTGCCAGGCCATCCTCTGCACCTCGACGGAGAAGATGGACGCGGAAACCATTGCCGCCCTGCCCGAAGAGGTAAAGATCATCGCGACCTACTCGGTTGGGTTCGAGCACATCGATTTGGCCGCGGCCAAGGAGAAGGGCGTTGTCGTTACCAACACCCCGGACGTGCTGACCAACGCCACCGCGGACGTGGCGATGCTGCTGATCCTGGCCGCCGCGCGCCGTGCCTATGAAGGGGAACGACTGGTACGTGAGGACAAATGGACCGGGTGGAAGCCGAACTTCATGGTCGGCACCGAAGTCACCGGGAAGCGTCTGGGCATATTCGGCATGGGACGTATCGGTGAAGCTGTGGCCAGGCGCGCCCGCGGGTTCGATATGAAGATCCACTATAGTAAACGCCAGCGTCTCTCGGCAGAACAGGAACAGGGCGCGACCTATCACGAAACGCTTGAGGCCATGCTGCCGCACTGCGACTTCCTCTCCATCCACTGCCCTTCGACCCCGGAAACCCATCATATTCTCGACAAAGCGCATCTGGCGCTGATGCCCGATGGCGCCATCGTTGTGAACACAGCGCGCGGCAATGTCGTCGACGACGCGGCTTTGATCGATGCCCTCAAGAGCGGAAAGATCGCAGCAGCCGGTCTGGACGTCTTCGAGAATGAGCCGAACATAAACCCCGCCTACCGTGACTTGCCCAACACGTTCCTTCTGCCGCACGTCGGAAGCGCGACGGTCGAAACCCGCAACGCCATGGGCTTTAAATGCCTCGATAACCTGGATGCCTTCTTCAAAGGTGCGCCTCCACCCGACCGTCTGGCGTAAAACCCGCCGGGCGGGGAAATATTGCCCCTGCGAAGGACCTATAGTCAGGGCGGTTTCCGACCCGCCAAGTAGGATTTTTTTACCGCCCTGGCAAAAACTGCCGCCCTGAGACTTCGAAATGTCACAAAAATAGCCCATTTTCCTGGCACGCGGTTTGCTTGGTGTTAGACGCACACCAACATTGACTAAGGGGAATAGGTGCCGTGCCAGCATCACAAGTCCTGAAGCCTGAGATCGAGCAAGACGACCAAAACCAGATCACAGATTTCTGTGAAGTCAGCAAGCGGCTGCAAAAACTTTCGGAGCCGCGAAGGTGGAAAGTCGACCCCGCATCCAAAGAGCTGCTGGAAGAGCTTCTTGCCCTCGCAGCTGAGGCGGAACAGACCGTGGCGGAACAGAGTAAACGCATCCGTTATCTGGAGAGTCTCTCGGTTACCGACGAACTGACCGGTCTGCTCAACAGGCGCGGCTTCGAAGCGGAATTCAGTCGGGCTATGGCGCGTGCAGATCGTTCAAAAGAGAGCGGTTTGCTTGTGCTCTGCGATCTGGACCACTTCAAGGCAATCAATGACACCTATGGTCATCTGGCTGGAGACGCCGTTTTGAGTGCAATTGGCGGAAAGTTGTCCCGAAACACACGGCAGTGCGACGCGGTTGCGCGGATCGGCGGAGACGAATTCGCCGTCCTCTTCACTCAGGCAGACCCGGAAATGGCGGCAAATCTCGCGACCAAACTCAACAGAATGCTCAATACCCTGGTTGTCACCTGGAACGGCCACCAGATTCCGGTTTCCGCGAGCCTGGGCTTCGATGCCTACGGTCCGGGTAAAACCAGCGACACGGTCATGTTCCTGGCGGATCGTGCGCTTTACGCACGAAAGAACAAAATGCGTGAGTCGCTCGCATCACCGGCCAAGCCCAGCCGACGCCAGAAAGCCAGATAAGCCGGCGTCCGGAGATCCTTCGCTAAAGAGCCGTTCCTCCAAGCGGTGGTTTCAACCGGGACCACCGCTGACGCTTACGCCTGAGTCCCGTCAGACCAGGGGTTGCTGCTGGGTAATGCAGTGAATGCCGCCGCCGCCAAACGCAATGTCGTTTGCATCCACGCTCACGACCGAACGGTTCGAAAAGACTTCAGAAATAATCTCGAAAGCGCGTGTGTCCTGCGAGTCTTCGAAGGACGGCATCACAATCCCGCCATTCGCAATATAGAAGTTGATGTAGGACCGGCTCAGCCGCCTTCCGTGATCGTCATTCATCCGATCAGGCTGAGGCACCTCGATCACCTCAAGGGCGCGGCCTTTTGCATCCACCGATGCTCTAAGGCGGCTCACGTTATCTTGCAGCGCAGTGTAGTTCTCGTCGCTCGGGTCGTCGCTTGAAAGCGCCAGGACCACGCCCGGCGCGGCAAAACAGGCGAGGTTATCGATGTGACCATCGGTCTCGTCATCAATCAGTCCCTCATTCAGCCAGATCACCGTCGAAACACCCAGATAAGCCTGCAGTTTCGCTTCGATATCAGAACGCGACATCTCCGGGTTACGATTAGGGTTCAACAGGCACTGTTCAGTCGTCAGTAGCGTGCCCTCCCCGTCCACATGGATCGAACCGCCTTCCAGAACCATGTCCGCGCTGAACACGGGAAGGTCCAGATGTTCCAGGATCGCCGTGGCCGTCTGCTGGTCCTTGGCGTAGTCGCTGTATTTTTCGCCCCAGGCATTGAAGCCCCAGGCCACGCCCGCCAACTCACTGCGCTCGTTTGCCAAAAAGCTGGGACCGGTGTCCCGGGTCCAGGAATCGTCATGCGGGATCGGCAGGCAGCCGACACCCGATCCGCATCGCAGAGACACCTCTGCGAGGTCCTGCGGATTCGCAATCATCGTGACCGGTTCAAACTGAGCTATTGCATTGGCGACTTCGGCATAGGCTTCCTGGGCCACCTCCAAACGGTCGCCCCAAAGAGCCTCTCGGCACGGCCATGCCATCCAGCATCTACTGTGGGGCATCCACTCGGCGGGCATGAAATACCCGTCATCACGTGGCAGTGTCATCAATGCAATCCCTGACGTATGAGTAAGCAGCGGCAGACTCTAGGTGAGCAAAGTACGAATAGCAATTGGATCAAATGGCCTAATCGACGCATTTATGCAGAATAACGCAAACACCAATAGGTTGGATAGATAGAAAAAATACAGTCTATCCGGGCAGCGCCACATTCCGCTCCGGCACTCAAGCCGTTCGCCAGGAGACTGCTGCGAAACAGCAGCAAGTCTCCTATAGAAACGCCTGCCACCTCTTATTCGGGCGGCAGGTTCAGTTTCAGATGAAGCTCGCGCAAACGCTCCATGGGTACTTCGGCGGGCGCGTGCATCATCAGGTCTTCCGCCTTCTGATTCATCGGGAAGGCTACGATTTCGCGGATATTTGGCTCGTCCGCCAGCAGCATCACGATCCGGTCGATGCCAGGTGCTGAACCGCCATGCGGCGGGGCGCCGAACTTGAGAGCCGAGAGCAGACCGGAGAAGCGTTCTTCAACCTCTTCCTGCGCATAACCGGCAATAGCGAAGGCCTTATACATGACTTCCGGCAGATGGTTCCGGATGGCTCCCGACGAGAGCTCCACGCCGTTGCAGACGATGTCGTACTGATAGGCCTTGATCGTCAGGGGGTCCTGGTTCTCAAGCGCATCCATTCCGCCCTGTGGCATGGAGAAAGGATTATGGCTGAATTCGATCTTGCCCGTGTCTTCATCCAGCTCGAACATCGGGAAGTCGACAATCCAGCAGAACTTGAAGCAGTTCTTCTCCAGCAGGTCCAGGTCATCGCCCAGCTTGGTGCGGACCGTACCGGCAAACTTGGCAGCAGCGCCGGCCTTGTCGCAGGCGAAGAAGACGGCATCACCATCGGCAACGCCCGTTGCCGCTTTAATCTGCTCAATGCGCTCGGCATCGAGGTTCTTGGCAATCGGACCTTTGGCCTCACCGTCGGCAAAATTGATGTAACCGAGTCCAGCCGCGCCATTGCCGCGCGCCCAGTCGTTCAGCTTATCGAAGAAGCTGCGCGGCTTGCCGCCAGCGCCCGGCGCCGGGATTGCCCGCACCACCGCGCCTGCATCGACCTGTTTGGCGAAGATGCCGAATCCGGAACCGCGGAAGGCTTCGGTCACATCGATAATTTCAATCGGGTTCCGCAAGTCGGGCTTGTCGGAACCGTACTTCATCATCGCCTCGTCAAAGGGAATGCGCGGGAAAGGCGCCGGTGTGATCACGCGGTCACTGGCGAATTCCTCGAAGACTCCATGCAGGACCGGCTCAATCGCCGCGAAAACATCGTCCTGGGTAACGAAGCTCATCTCAAAGTCGAGCTGGTAGAACTCGCCGGGTGAACGGTCGGCACGGCTGTCTTCATCGCGGAAGCAAGGTGCGATCTGGAAGTAGCGGTCAAAACCGGCCACCATCAGCAGCTGCTTGAACATCTGCGGTGCCTGCGGCAAGGCGTAGAACTTGCCCGGATGGATCCGGCTCGGCACCAGATAGTCGCGTGCACCCTCCGGGCTGCTGGCGGTCAGGATCGGTGTCTGGAACTCGGTAAAGTTCTGCTCGATCATGCGGCGGCGGATCGAAGAAATGACCCGGCTGCGCAGCAGGATCTTCTCGTGCATCTTTTCCCGGCGCAGATCCAGATAGCGATAGCGCAGGCGAATGTCCTCGCCGGCGTCTTCATCAGCATTCACCTGGAGTGGCAGCATATCCGCGGTCGACTGAACCGTCAGCTCGTCCACACCAATCTCGATCTGGCCGGTCGGCAGCCTGTCGTTCGTGGTCTCGGCGGTCCGCTCGATGACCCGGCCGGTCACAGTAATCACACTTTCGTTACGGGCCGACTCGAGTTTCTGGAACAGCGGGCTCGAAATATCGATCACACACTGGGTCAGACCGAAGTTATCCCGCAGATCGACGAACAGAAGTTGGCCATGATCGCGCTTGCGATGGACCCATCCGGAGAGGCGTACGGTCTCGCCAGCGTGCGACAAGCGCAGTTCTGCACAATTATGCGTGCGATAGGGGTGCATATCAGGTCCTCTGGAACTCTTGGTAGCATCAATGGAAAGCGGGGCGAAAGAGGCATCTAACCAGCCCTTTTGTCAAGGGCTGCAGGCCGAAAACCCGCTGTTCACCCCCAGGAAAAATACTCTGACACCCGGATAGCCGACCTTGGCTTTTATCCCCGGGCATTACCGTGTATATCGGTTCCATGACAATCATAGCCGACAGTAACGAACTCGCCGCCTTCTGCGCCAGACAGGCCACGGCGGACTATCTCGCGGTCGATACCGAATTCCTGCGGGACACGACCTACTGGCCACAACTCTGCCTGGTGCAGGTCGGTGGCCCCGACGAAGTTGCCGCCATCGACACCCTGGCGCCGGGGATAGATCTCGCCCCGCTTTACGAGCTGATGGACAACCCGGATATCCTGAAGGTCTTCCATTCCGCCCGTCAGGATCTTGAGATCTTCTATAATCTCATGGGCCACGTACCCGGTCCGGTGTTCGATACCCAGGTCGCCGCCATGGTCTGTGGCTTCGGCGATTCTGTCGGCTACGACACCATGATCCGAAAGTTGACCGGCGAGCACATCGACAAATCCTCGCGTTTCGCCGACTGGTCGCACCGACCGCTTTCGCCCAAGCAGTTGAACTACGCCCTTTCCGACGTCATCCATCTGCGCCCGGCCTTCGAAAAGCTTAAGAATCGGGTCGACAACTCCGGTCGCGCCGCCTGGCTGGACGAGGAAATGGCGACCCTGACCAGTGACAACACCTACAAGATGGACCCGGAGAATGCCTGGGCGCGCCTGAAGACCCGCTCCAACGATCCGCGTTATTTTGCCATTTTGAAGGAACTCGCGGCCTGGAGAGAGCGCGAAGCCCAGCGCCGGAACACACCGCGCAACCGGGTATTACGCGATGAACAGCTCTTTGACATTGCGGCGCACCGTCCGACAACCGCCGACGCTTTGGGCCGGACACGCGGACTCTCCCGGGACGTCGCCAATGGCCGGATCGGACAGGGCATCCTGACGGCGATCAATCAGGGCCTAGCCATACCAAAGGCCGATTGCCCCTCGCCGCCCAGTAAACCCGATCTGCCGAACGGATTGGGTCCGGTCATCGATCTGTTGAAAGTTCTGCTGAAAATGAAGTGTGAGAAACACGACGTCGCGCAGAAACTGATCGCCAATACCGCGGACCTGGAATACATCGCCGCAGACGACAACGCCCCCGTTGCGGCCCTGAACGGTTGGCGCCGGGAGCTTTTCGGCAACGACGCCCTCGCCTTGAAAAACGGCCGCCTCGCCCTGACCACGCGCAATCGAAAAATACGCGTCGTGCCGCTGGGATCCGGCGAGGAAGCGCAGTAGAGCAGCAATGCGGTGGCTCTCCGGCTTCCCTGCCCTGATAGCCTGTGCGGTCAGCAGCATAGCAGCGGCGGATACGGCTAAGACGCCAGATTACCCGCTGGAGGATGCGCCAGAATTAAGTGTTCCGGTCGACTGCAGCGAACGGGGCCTCTGTTCCGTACAGAACTACGTGGACTTTGCACCGGGACCGAATGCCCTTGATCATACCTGCGGTCCACTGACCTACAACGGTCACAGCGGTATCGATATCCGATTGAAATCCATCGCCGCCATGGAACGCGGTGTCGCCGTATTGGCGGCGGCGGATGGCAAGGTCATTGCGAACCGGAATAATATGCAGGACCGGTTCCTGAGCGGCCCCGAAGTCCGCCTGGCGCTCAACGGCAAGCGCAAGCTGAGCAATACCGTCTCCCTCTATCACGGCAACGGCTGGACGACCCATTACGGGCATCTGCGCAAAGGCAGTTCCACTCTCAAGAACGGTCAGTCGGTAAAGCGCGGCCAGCAGATCGGGCTTATCGGGGCATCCGGCAACACAAACTTTCCCCATCTTCACTTTACGCTCAAACACCGTGAAGAGACGATTGATCCCTACAGCGGCCGCCTTCCCGACAGCGGCTGCGGCGCGCAGATCCATCATTCCTTCTGGGATGCGGAAGCAGCCAGAATCCTGACCTATCGTCCTTCGGGTCTTCTTGATGCCGGTATTTCCGAAGCCGTTCCGCCGCGTACAGAACTCCACGGGGACAGGCGAAGCAGGGAAGCCTTGTCTGTCAGCGCCAAGCGACTCGTCTTCTGGACACATATCTGGGGCCTGCGCCGCAACGACCGTATCCGCATGCGGCTTTACGCAGCCGACGGGACTCTCCTGTCCGAAATACTGCGGAACGCGAAAGATCACGTGCCCATCGAACTAAGGTCCTTGTCGGTGACTCGTGATACCAATCCCTGGCCAGCGGGAACCTACAAAGGCGAATACCTGCTGGAACGCGAGAACTCATCGAAAACCGGAAGCTTCGATGAGGTTCTCAGAGTCACCCGAAGGGTCGAGGTTCGCTAGGTCAGATCCAGCGTTCCGAAAACATCCCAGGCCAGCGCTTAATCCTCGACGACAACGCCTGCCTTTAACTCAAGAACATCCGCGAGAGCCTTCAAGCGCCGCTCGACAACGTCACCGGCCAGGACCGAGCCGTCCGACGGCAGTATGAGGTTCACACGATTGGTCTTCACCGCCAGCGATGTGCGTTCCAGAATATTGCGCATCCCCCCGGACAACATGAACGCCAGTCGCAAGCTCAAGCCCAGGATCTGAGCCCGGCGCAGCATCTTCGGTTTCATGAGCGGCAGAATGGAGGCAACCCGCCGCGAATTCAGTGATCCGCCATAGCGCAGGAACACCGCGTAGGCCATGAAAGCGCGGCCGCTGTGATTCACGCCGACAAAGGGATGGTGGAGGATCCGGAACAAGGCCTGTTCCGCCCGGTATTCCGGGTGTTCACGCCAGGCGAAATCCGAAAGATGACAAGTGGCCAACCGCAGCAGTTCAATCTCTTCATCGTCCTGGCTGAAGAGAGGCGCGGACCACTCGGCAAGCGGATCGCCCAGGTCGGCGAAGCGCCCTTCACGCGCGGCAATGTCCTGCGCGATTGCGATGAGCGGATCCTGAGCCTGCTCTTTTTTGCTCAAGAGGTCGAAGACATGGCCTTCACGCAAACCACAGGACGAAAAGACAATACGTTTGAAACGGCTGCGCCTCAGCACCTGTCCAAGGACAAGCGCACCGAATGGCAAGGTCTCAACCCGCCGGCGGTTCACACCGGAAGTTTGCGACAGAGACTCGGACCCCAGGCCGCTGACCAGCGATGCGAGGCTTTCAAGTTCGTCGCTCTGCATCTCGTAACCGTGTACGACCGTCAGAGGATATTTGGTTTGTCTGATATGAATGCGCGCAAGGCCACGCCAGGAACCACCGACCGGGAAAAAGGTCCGGCCTTTGGCTTCCTTCAACCAATTAACGGTCTCGAGCTGACGATCGATCTCCGCTTTGGCCACCTTGCGGTCACCGTGACAGTGTTCGATCAGGCGCAAGGGTCCCAGTCCCAGGGTCGCGGAGCGGCCAATCTTACCGCCGTTCAGCTCTACCAGCTCGAGACTGCCACCGCCGAGATCCCCCATGATGCCGTCTGCCGCGGGCATGCCCGAGACAACGCCAAGCGCGGATAACCGGGCCTCCGACTTGCCGCTGAGAACCTGTACCTCCAAGCCGAAGCGCTCCGCGATCTGCTCGACAAAGGCAGCACCGTTATCGGCCTCGCGTACCGCCGCCGTCGCCAGAAGGGTCAGCTGTTTTACCCCCATGGAACGGACAAGGCCGGTGAAACGTGCAAGGTTGGTCAGCGCGGATGTCACGCCGTCCTCGTCCAGACTGCCCGTTCGTTTCAGACCGCGCCCGAGACCACAGAATACTTTTTCGTTAAAAACCGGCGCCGGTGCCCGTTTGAGAGCATCGAACACGACCAAACGCATCGAGTTAGACCCGATGTCGATCACTGCCACTCGCTCCCCGTTTACGAACGGCACAGACTCGACTGCGTGCAAAACCAAATTCCCTCTAACAACTAACTTTTTTTCTTCAACACCAGCCGAGGCGCTTTCTTGCCTCGCTTGGTTTTCAGCAGGGCCGACCCCCGTCCGGACAGGCTCGGGTTGGTCATGAAGTAGGTGTGCGCTGAAAACGGCTTGCGGCCGGGGAGTATGCGTCGATATTCGCCATCGGATTCCAGCACCCAGCTTTGAGCATCGTCGTTCAGATTGGCGATCATGATCTGTTCGACGATCTGCTTGTGAGCCGTCGAATTCTCCACAGGGATACAGGTTTCAACCCGGCGATCCAGGTTGCGGGGCATCAGATCGGCCGAGGAAATGTAAACCTTCGCTTCAGTCGAGGGCAGTCCCTTGCCCGCACCGAAACAGAAAATCCGGCTGTGCTCGAGGAAACGTCCGACGATAGACTTCACCCGGATGTTTTCCGACAGGCCCTTTACGCCTGGGCGCAGGCAGCAGATCCCGCGGATGACCAGATCAATAGATACGCCCGCCTTGGAGGCATTATAGAGGCGGTCGATAATCTCCGCATCGACCAGAGAATTGACTTTGAGCCAGATTGCTGCGGGCCGTTTGGCCTTGGCGTGTTCGATCTCGTCGTCAATCAGGCTCAAGAGTCGCTGACGCAGTGTCAAAGGCGCAAAGGCGATCTTCTCCATCGGTTTTGGCTTGGCATAGCCTGTCATGTGATTGAACAGACGCGAGGCGTCCCGGCAAAGGGCCGGATCGGTGGAGAAGAAGGAGATATCCGTGTAGATCCGCGCGGTGATCGGGTGATAATTGCCGGTGCCGTAGTGCACGTAAGTGCGCAGCTGTGATCCCTCCCGCCGTGCCACCAGCGAGATCTTTGCGTGGGTCTTAAGCTGAATGAATCCATAGACGACCTGCACGCCCGCGCGCTCCAGATTTCGGGCCCAGCGAATATTGCGCTCTTCGTCAAAGCGGGCTTTCAGTTCAACCAGCGCCGTCACCGATTTACCCGCCTCTGCTGCTTCGGTCAGCGCCTTGATAATGGGCGAGTCTTCGCTGGTCCGATAGAGCGTCTGCTTGATGGCCACAACTGCGGGGTCTTGTGCTGCCTGGCGGATGAACTGCACAACAACGTCGAAGCTCTCGTAGGGGTGATGAACGACGAAGTCCTTGGCACGGATCGCGGCAAAGCAGTCGCCACCGAAATCCCGGACCCGCTCTGGAAAGCGGGGATTGTATGGCGGAAACACCAGATCAGGCCGGTCTCGCGCGATTACCTGGGAGGCATCGGCTAATCCAAGCAGACCATCGAGCTGAAAGACATCCGCGTAGTCCACGTCCAGCTCCCGAACCACGAACTCCAGGAGGTCCGGCGGCAGGTTTTTGTCCACCGTCAGACGAATCACGGAGCCGCGCCGACGGCGCTTGAGCGCGGTCTCGAACACGCGCACCAGATCCTCGGCCTCTTCCTCGACTTCGATGTCACTGTCGCGGAGAATTCGGAAATAGCCGTGTCCGGTGACAATGAAACCGGGAAACAGCATATCGAGATAGAGCTGGACGACCTGCTCCAGACGAATGTAGCGCGGACTGTCACCCGGCAGGCGGATGAAACGCTGAATCTGCGACGGCAGGGGTATCAGGCCGTTGATGTGCGCACTGTCTTCGGCCCGGTCCAGTTCCAGGACCATGGAGAAACCACGGTTGGGCATGAAGGGAAAAGGATGCGCGGGATCGATGGCGATCGGCGTGAGAACCGGGAAAATCTGATCGGTGAAATAATCGTCGAGCCAGCTCTTTTCTTCAGGGGTTAGCTCTTCACTGCTGAGGACAGCCACCCCTTCCTGCCGGAGTTCCTTTACAAGAGTCCGCCACGCCGCTTGCTGATTCTCGAGCAGGCGGACAATCCGCGCGTTGATGGACAGCAGCTGCTGTTCCGGCGTCGCGCCTTCAGGTGTGCGGGTAGTGACATCCGCGCGCAGCTGACCTTTGAGGCCGGCAACGCGGACCATGTAGAATTCGTCAAGGTTACTCGAAGAGATCGCCAGAAACCGGACACGCTCCGAGAGAGGATGTCGCTTGTTGCCGGCCTCCTCAAGAACGCGCTCGTTGAACGCAAGCCAGGAGAGTTCACGGTTTATGAAGCGTTCCGGCGAGGTAATATCAATACCGGTCCCGGCTTCGACCTGAGATTCGTTTTTGTCTTCTGTCACAACAATCTGCGCTGATTCGTCCACGATTTACCCCGTTCGTTCGAAACGCTCTGGGTTCGATCCAGCTAATAGCACACGAGTCTACAAATATTATTACCGTTTTATGTCAGTCTTGCGAGCAAAAGCACCCGCCTGGAACCTGACATGATGTCGCGCTGCCATCTTCTGCAGAGACACTGCGCTCCCGGCGAAAATCACCGGGAGCGCAAGTCCTTTAAAGTGTGCCCGGGAACGCGCCGCCATCCAGCAGAATGTTCTGTCCGGTGATGAAACCGGCATGCTGACCGCACAGGAAAGCGCAGGCTTCGCCGAATTCTTCGGGATAACCGAAACGCCCGGCCGGATTTGTCGCAATCCGCTCATCCCGGACTTCTTCAAGCGGGCGCCCGGTCTTTTTCGAGACCGCCGCAAGCGTGCCCTGCAGACGATCCGTATCGAAAGGTCCAGGCAGCAAACCGTTGATCGTGACGTTGTGACGCACCGTGTTGCGGGCAACGCCGGCAACAAATCCGGTCAGACCGGCGCGGGCGCCATTGGACAGGCCAAGAATATCGATCGGCGCTTTAACAGCCCCGGACGTGATATTGATGATCCGACCGAACCGCCGTTCGATCATGCCGTCAACCGTCGCCTTGATCAGTTCAATCGGCGTCAGCATGTTGGCATCGATCGCCTTGATCCAGTGTTCCCGCTCCCAATCGCGGAAGTCGCCCGGCGGCGGACCACCGGCGTTGTTCACCAGGATATCTGGATTTGGGCAGGCTTCCAGCGCGGCCGCCCGTCCCTCCGGAGTCGTAATATCGATGGCCACGGCCTTTACGGTCACGCCGGTCGCCTGACGGATTTCCTCTGCAGTCGCCTCCAGCGGCCCAGCGGTCCGCGCAACGATCGTTACGTCCACACCTTCGCGCGCCAGCGACAGGGCACAGGCCTTGCCAAGCCCTTTACTCGCCGCACATACCAGCGCGGATTTACCGCGAATTCCGAGATCCATGGATTTTCTCCCAATACAAACTTAAACACCCTGCCCGACGTTGAGCCGGTGCAGGTCGGCAGACCTGCCGTGACGTAACCCGTGAGCCCGTTCTCTCGAACTGCACAGACTTTTCCTCCAAGAGTCGCTCTTCCCTAACCCAAAGCATCAGGAATGCGTTTCGCTCTCGGCCTCCAGGACATCACGCACCAAGGGTACGGTGATGTCGCGTCGTAGCTCCAGCGATGAAGTATCGATTGCGGTGACAAGAGCCCGCGCAGATTCGAAGGAGCGCTCCATTCTGGGCAGAATGTACCGCAGGACCTCCGGGCTGACTTTGAGTTGGCGATCCGAAAACATCTTCACCAGAACAGCCTCGATCAGCATATCGTCCGGCGCGCCCAATTCAAACACAGGGAGTGTCGAGAGGCGTGATTGCAGGTCGGCAAGATTGCACCGCCAGCGCGCAGGTGCTTCGCGCCCGCTGACCAGAAGATAGCCATTACGTTCGCGCATCATGTTGTAGAGATGAAACAGCCGACGCTGTATCTCCGGGTTATCGGGCAGTGCCTCCTCAACGCCGTCCACAACGCAGCAGACGGCATCGCCGACCAGCTCCGGCGGCTCGTGCTGCGCCAGCGCCGTGGCGTCAACTTCAGCAGCGCCGCTGCTGGCGCGCCAGACCTGACAGAGGTGGGATTTGCCACTGCCGGGCGGGCCGCAGAGCGCGATGGCGGACGCCTGCCACTGCGGCCAGCTGTCAATCACCTCCACCGCGAGCTGGTTGCTCGGCATGACCAGGAAATCGTCGCGTCCGAGCGCCGGTCGATGTCCTAGATCAAGCGGTATCTGTGCTGGGCGGCTCATGGTTCGACCGTTTCGTCTCGTTCATCTTCGGGTACGGGCTCTTTTGGTCGCGTCCCCTGGTAGTAGTGACTCGTCAAATATTGCCCCAGGCCGAAGCGCACGCCGACTCCGATCACGGCCGCAACCGGAACCGCCAGCAAGATCCCGACAAAGCCAAAGAGCGTGCCACCGGCCAAGAGGCCGAAAATCAGCCAGACCGGATGCAGGCCGACTTTATCGCCAACCAGATTGGGGGTGAGGATGTAGCCCTCGAGTATCTGCCCAGCGAAAAAGACCGCAGCCACGGCAACAACAGCCGTCAGGCTGTCGAACTGCCCGAGCGCGAGACCGACCGACAAAGCGAGCCCGACGATGGAGCCGACATAGGGCACAATCGAGAGGATGCCCGCTGTCATTCCCACGATCAGCCCGAAATCGAGACCGGCGATACTCAGGCCAACCGCATAGAAGACCCCCAGGACGAGGCACACCATCCCCTGCCCGCGCAGAAAACCGGACAGGGTCGTGTCGACTTCGCTGACCAGTCCGCGAATGACATCGGCATGATCCCGGGGCAGCCAGCCGTCAACCCGTTCCACGATGCGATCCCAGTCGCGCAGCAGATAAAAGGCAACCACCGGTGTGATCACCAGCAGGGAAAGCAGATTTACAACGGCCACACCGCCGCTCAGGACGCCGACAAATGCTGTGGTCAGCCAGGAAATGACGTTGTCCGCCGAACCCAGGACTGCAGAGCGGAGCTTCTCCAGCATCTGATCGTCGACCCGCATCTCGATCATATTGAGCAGCATCGCGATCTTGGTCCGCAGGAATTCGAAATAGCCCGGCAGGTTTTCGAGCAGCCGCGCGGCCTGACCAACGATCAGCGGCACCAGCAGCACGATGGCGAGTAAAACCAGAATCAGGAAGATCAGCGTCACGATCGACGTTGCGATGGTGCGCGAGGCCCCCATCGCCTCAAGCCGATCGCAAATCGGGTCGAGCAGGTAGGCGATCGCCATGCCCGCGACAAAAGGAAGAAGAACACTGCTCAGAAAAAACAGCAGAACCAGAAAGGCCAGCAAGCCGAAAAACCAGAACCGGATCTGCCGTTCCGCCGTCATCGCGCCAATCCCGTGATCATAAAACCCAGTATCTCAATCAGTCTCTTACAGAGCGGTTCGGACCCGATGACAAAACACTCGCAATCCAGACTGTCGTTATAGTGCGGCAATTCTCTCCGGTCACGAGCTTCTGTTCACGCTCTGCGCTGCATCATGACAACGCGCCTGCTCCAAAGATAAATATACGCGGCACCCGAGGCAAAGGTGGTGGCGGCAACGGTGTAGATCGCAATATCGCAGGCCAGATCGAGTTTGCTCCCCAAATTGAAGGCCTGCGCCGCCAGGACCAGGCCAACCAGAAGGATCTGCGCCAGGGTATTGAGCTTGCTCACGGTCAGGGGTTCCATGGAGAGACTGCCGGTCACCATCAGAACAAAAAGGGCTCCACTCAGGATCAGGACGTCGCGCAGTACGACGAAACTCACCAGCCAGCCGGGGATTTCACCAAGGAACCCAAGAGTAAGACAAAGTCCGACCAGCAGCACTTTATCGGCCAGAGGATCGAGGTACGCACCAAGCTCGGTCTTCGCCTTCAGCTTGATCGCCAGGTAGCCGTCCAATGCATCTGACAGGCCGGCAATGGCAAACACCCAGAATGCGGAAGCGTATTCCTCAAAAAGAATGAGACCAATAATGACCGGAACAGCGCAGATCCGCGCAACGGTTATAACATTGGGTAGCCAGGACATATAGCGCGGTTGCTCACTCCACAGGTTGCGGGCTGATCGCGCCGGCTGTGCCTCCCACTGCAGAAACCCCTTCAGGTTGAATACTCTCATCAGGGTTTGTCGAAGCACCCGAGCCTGGGACCAGTTGTTCTTCTTGTTGCAGGGAATTGGGATTTTGCAACCCGGTCGGCGAAGAAGGGATTATAGATCCGCCGTTTACCGGACCATCCAGGCCGCTCAACCGCAATTCCCACACAAGAACTTCGTTCAGGGATAATGTGAGATCATTCTGCCGTAATGCAAGACTCAGTTGCTTTTCATCACCCGCATAGGTGAGCGACATATCAACTTGCTGTTTCGAAATGGAGCGCACGCGGCTACTGACAACCGCGGGAACGTTCTTCAAACGCTGCTGGATTTTCACCCAGTCACCGAGCCCGGTCAGGGGCACATCCACCTCGATCACACTCTGCACGCCGAACTGGAGCACATTGCTGGCTTTCCAGCTTTCCTGGATCACGCTCTCCAGGGCATTGGAGGCCCGCAGCATAAAGTCTTCCAACGTCTCGCCCGGTTCCTGGCGGTAGGTCTCGGCTAGGAAAGGCTGCGCAGATCCATCCGTATCGAATCGGGTGGTGCTCAAATCAAGCTCGGCGGTTTCGGTTTGCGCATCGCCACGCAAAACAGCCCGGCTGACCAATACCGAACCGGCACCGTAGCGTTGCGCCAGACCCGACAGGCGCTGCACGTCGCCCGCAATCGCCTCGTCCGCCGATATCGACAGAATGTCGCTGAGATCACCCAACGGCACGATCAGCGGAACCAGACCGTCACTCACCTCTCTCAGCGACCAGACGTCCCGCCAGGCGTTGCCGTCTTCCCAAAGGATCTCTGTCCCACCGGCTTCCTGCAGCGGCAGCACGATCACGGGCTTGCTTTTGGTTTCTGCAAAACCGACGCCGTTATCCCGCAGGAGGCGCCGCATTTCATCGGGCCGGAAACGATAGGTGATGTCGGCCAGGTAGCGGACCGTGGAGGTTCGTTCACGCGCCACCGAAAAGTCCACCGTATAGTTGGCGATCTGACTCGACGTCAGCTGAGGGATCTTCGACAGCTCCTCCCGGGGCACCAGGCGCTGCATCAGGAGCGCATAGGCGTCGAGATAGCCCTTGGCCACGGCCTCGTCGCGGGCATTGGCCGCCGCTGCCGCCGTCGCATCAACCGGCACATTCCTGACCGTAAAGACCTCAGCGGCCTGGGTAGATCCCAGAGGAACCAGGGCCAGGATCAAGACCAGTGCCGAAAAAAACCTGCTAAAGCTCGTATTAAAGCGGCGAAACCGCATTGCAAACCGTCCCGGATAAAGTATTTTCGCGTCGCAACGACGATACAAGGCCTTTTGCCCCACGTCGAACAACCTTACTACGCGAAGACGCCGGAGGACACCATAACAAGCGGATCGAAGCAGGACACCCCGCTGCGCAATACGACACAGCAAAGTTACAAGGCCGCTGGAGTCGACATTGATGCGGGCAACGCCTTGGTTGAAGCCATCAAACCGCTGGCGAAATCCACGTCCCGGCCCGGATCCAACGCGGGTTTGGGTGGATTCGGCGCTCTCTTCGACCTCAAAGCCGCGGGATTCAAGGATCCGCTGCTGGTCGCTTGCAATGACGGCGTCGGCACAAAACTGATGATCGCCATCGCCGCGGGACAGCACGACAAGGTCGGGATCGATCTGGTCGCCATGTGCGTCAACGACCTCGTGGTCCAGGGTGCGGAACCTTTGCTGTTCCTGGATTACTACGCCACCGGCAAGCTTGACGTTCAAACCGGCAGAGACATCATCGCAGGGATCGCCGAAGGCTGTAAGCAGGCCAATTGCGCCCTGATCGGTGGCGAAACGGCTGAAATGCCGGGCATGTACGACGGCGAAGACTACGATCTTGCCGGCTTCGCTGTCGGGGCCGTGGAGCGGGACCAGGTTCTGAGCGAAGACCGCGTGTCCGAGGGCGACGTTGTTTTGGGCCTGGCCTCAAGCGGCCTGCATTCCAACGGCTTTTCGCTGGTGCGCAAGGTGATCAGCGACAATGGCCTGGACTACGCCTCCCCCTGCCCCTTTGCGCCCGAACTGAGTCTGGGTGAAGCCCTCCTGGAGCCCACACGGATCTATGTCCGCAGCTGCCTGGATGCTGTTCGCGGCGGCGGTGTAACCGCGTTGGCACACATTACGGGCGGTGGTTTTACCGAGAATCTTCCCCGGGTGCTGCCGGATCATCTGGCAATTGAGATCGACGGCCTGCCCTGGCAGATACCGGGTGTCTTTCCCTGGCTTGCGGAAGTCGGCGGAATCGTGCCGGACGAGATGGTCCGAACCTTCAACTGCGGAATCGGCATGGCCGTCGCCTGTGAAGCGGCGACGGCCGACGACATCAAGAAAACCCTGGAAGCAGCAGGAGAAACGGTGTTCCCAGTCGGTAAAGTCGTCAAAAAGGACAATGATGGGCCCGCCGTTGTCTTCCATGATCTCTATGACGCCTGGCCAGCCGCAAAAGACAGCTCTCAGGCCGGGAAATGAGCGATCCACTCAAGGTCGGCGTGGTCATTTCCGGCCGCGGCAGCAACCTGCAGGCACTGCTCGACGCCTGTAACGCAGCCGGTTTTCCTGCTGATATCGTGCTTGTCATATCCAACAATCCGGATGTGGAGGGCCTGCGACGCGCCGAGCGGGCCGGTGTCGCCACGGAAACAATCAATCATCGCGATTTCGACGACCGGCAGAGCTTCGAACGCGCCCTGACCGCCTCCATGGAGCGTGCCGGGGCCGAAATAATCTGTCATGCCGGTTTCATGCGGATCGTGACCGCTGAATACCTCGCACACTGGCACGACCGGCTGATTAACATCCATCCCTCTTTATTACCCGCATTTCCGGGCCTGGATACACATCAGCGGGCTCTCGACGCCGGCGTAAAACTGCACGGTTGCACCGTCCACTATGTCCGCGAGGAGGTCGATGTCGGCCCGATCATCGGGCAGGCCGCCGTTCCGGTTTTAGACGATGACAGCGAAGAGAGCCTCGCCGCCCGTGTGTTGGGGGCCGAGCATCAACTCTATCCGCTCTGCCTCAAACTTGTCGCCGAAGGGCGCGTGAAGGTGGAGGGAGACACCGCCACGATAAAAAGTGCCGAGGGCGCGGACTCACAGATTCTCTTAAGCCCTGCGCACTAAACTAATATCCAACAATGCGATGTCTCACAGGGACTTGCGCAGATAATCGGTGCCGGTTAAGTTCCGGCATATTATTCAAGCGGCGATAATGCCTTAGCGAGGGGAAACCGTTCCATGAATGAAGATGAAATGCTTGCCGAACATCAGCGCGCCTGGGAGGGTTTTGTCCGCGTATCAACGATTTCAACAGCGGTCGTGATCGTTCTGCTGATTCTTTTGGCCGTGGTAACGCTTTAACGAAAATTCTCAATCACTTGAGAAAACAATAAAAAAAAGGGTGGAGACCTGTCAGGCTCCACCCTTTTTCGTGCGTTCAGCTCTTTAGTGTTCAGCCAACCAGCTCAGCGTCGGTGAAGAAGAATTTGATTTCCTCAGCCGCTGTTTCCGGTGCATCGGAGCCATGGACTGAATTTGCTTCGATGGATTCGGCGAATTCAGCGCGAATGGTGCCCGCAGCTGCGTCCGCTGGATTGGTTGCGCCCATCACTTCACGGTTCTTGGCAATCGCGTTCTCGCCTTCCAGCACCTGAACCACAACCGGACCGGAAACCATGTAACTGCAGAGATCGCCGTAGAAGGGGCGCTCTTTATGCACTGCATAGAAACCTTCAGCCTGAGCCTGGCTCATCTGAATGCGCTTGGAAGCGACGACACGCAGTCCGGCATCTTCGAACTTGCTGATGATCTTACCCGTCAGGTTCCGCTTGGTGGCATCCGGCTTGATGATGGAAAAAGTACGCTCGATGGCCATGGTCTTGGCTCTCCTCGTTTGGATGGACCCTTGATTGACGAGGTCCAGGTATGAATAGGGCGTTGAATTTCGCGCGCGTTATAACCGTCGGGGCGTGCCACTGCAATAACCGCGTCGTATTAACCTGCACCAGAAATCACCATAGGCCTGAAATCGCGCCTGCAACGAAGTTCTTTAGGGGCACAGAGGGTCTTTCGCGACCTTCGTTCGTCGTGCTATCACCCCGCCTATCATGCTGCATATCAAAGAAATAACCCAACGGGTTGAAGGCCGCCTGCTGTTCGACAAGGCCACAGCTGTTGTTCACAAGGGCGAACGCGTCGGCTTCGTCGGTCGGAATGGTTCCGGAAAATCCACGCTTCTGCGCCTGATTATGGGCACAACACCGCTCGATGGCGGCGATATAGCGATCCCGCGCGGCGCCAGCGTCGGCACCGTCGCTCAGGATGCCCCCTCTGGCTCGACAAGCCTGATCGACACGGTTCTGGCCGCAGACGTCGAGCGGGCATCCCTGCTGGCCGAAGCTGAAACCGCCGAAGATCCCGGCCGTATTGCGGAGATCCACGAGCGCCTGGCAACCATTAAGGCCGAAACCGCGCCCGCGCGCGCCGCCCGCATTCTGGCGGGTCTCGGTTTCAGCGAAGAAGCCCAGCAGCAGCCCTGCTCTTCGCTTTCGGGTGGTTGGCGTATGCGTGTGGCCCTGGCCGCCTTGCTGTTCACGGAACCCGACCTGCTGCTGCTCGATGAGCCGACCAACCATCTGGATCTTGAAGCCACGCTGTGGCTGGAGGGTTATCTCAAAGGTTATCCCGGAACCTTGTTGCTGGTTTCGCATGATCGGAATCTCCTGAACAATATTGCGCAGAGAACCCTGCATTTAGAGCAACTTAAGCTGAACATCTACAACGGAAACTACGATCGCTTCGAACGGACCCGGCGTGAAAACCAGGAACGCCAGATGGCGATGCGTACCAAGCAGATCGCCGAACGCCGTCATATCGAGAGCTTCGTGGAACGGTTCCGGGCCAAGGCAAGTAAAGCCCGTCAGGCACAGTCGCGCCTCAAGGCCCTGGCGCGGATGGAGCCAATCGCCAGTGCGATCGAGGAACGCACGACGACTTTCGACTTTCCGACACCGGTTCAGCTTTCGCCGCCTCTGATTAATCTGGAAGACGCTTCGGTCGGATACAGTGTCGATACACCGGTTCTCACGAACCTCAATCTGCGCATCGATATGGATGACCGGATTGCATTGCTTGGCGCAAACGGCAACGGTAAATCTACTTTTATCAAGCTCTTAGCCACACGTCTTAAACCCATGAACGGACGACTTGTGAAGTCTTCCAAGCTGAAGGTCGGTTATTTTTCCCAGGATCAGGCCGACGAGCTGGATCTGAACGGGACGCCGCTTGAGCACATGGCACGAGCGCTACCCATGGAGACCGAGACCAGACTGCGCAGCCATCTCGGTCGCTTCGGCTTCGGTCAGGAACATGCCACCACTAAGGTCGGTAAACTCTCGGGCGGAGAGAAGGCCCGGCTGCTTTTTGCCCTCATGACCCGCGACAAGCCGCACGTGCTCCTGCTCGATGAGCCGACCAACCATTTGGACGTCGATGCTCGTCAGGCCCTGATTCAGGCAATCAACGGCTTTGATGGCGCGGTCATACTGGTTTCGCATGACCCTCATCTGATTGAGCTCTCGGCGGACCGGCTGTGGATTGTGAACAACGGTGGCGTCAACAGCTACGACGGCGACATGGACAGCTATCGACAACTCCTGCTGGACCAACGCCGGGATGAACGCGCCAAGGCCCGCAGCGACCGGCGCGAGCGCGATTCAGGTGAGAACGGGGCGAGCAAAAGCAAACAGCAGAATCTGAGCAAGAAGGATAAGCGCAAGGCCGCTGCGGATGCGCGCGCCGCAGCCTCCGACCTGCGCAAGAAAGTGAAGTCAGCCGAGCAGAAAGTCGAGCGGCTGGAACAGCAGAAGAAGGATCTGGAGATAAAGCTGGCGGATCCAAAGATGTACGACGCTTCAACGGCGGACCTGGAAGCCCTGCAGATCAAGTTCGGGCAGATATCAAAGGCCATCGCTGACGCCGAACGGATCTGGCTGGAAGCCCAAAGCTCGCTGGAGAGCGATCCTACTCTTCAGGGCAACTGAGGAAAAAATGACCGGCCTCGCGCTCTGCCATGTTTTTGTCTTTGTCGAGCCGGAGGCACCTGAAGCCAGGCAGCTGGATGATCTTGGTCTGTGTGAGAGTTGCCGGCGGGACCACCCCGGGCAGGGTACGGCGAACGTCTGCTATTGCTTCGACAATGCCTATCTGGAGCTGCTCTGGGTTACGGACCAGGCCGCTGTATCTTCGCCAATCATCTCGCGAACTGGTCTGGCGGAGCGCGCCGACTGGCGAAACAACGGTGCAAACGCTTTCGGCATCGCGCTGCGTGGAGACAACCCGGCACCCTACCCGACGTGGGACTATACGCCCCCCTATCTGCCGGACGGTGTGTCGATCCCGGTCGCGCTTTCGAGTGACGATCCCACGCAACCCCTCCTCTTTATGTCTCCCGGCAATGCACGGCCAGATCAATGGAAAGACGGCCGGGCCGGAGAGCGTCAGCGCGCAGTCGGACTGACCGAGATCTCAGCGCTGGAACTCACACTCGCACACGGCGTTACACCCTCGCCGGATCTACAGAATCTGGTGGATCTGGGGATTCTTACGCTTGCCGACAGAGAACCTGATGCGAAGCCGACGCTGGTTCTGAGCATTTCACAAAGCAACGGCGGCCCGGATCGACGTCTGGAGCTGCCGACAATGAAATGGCTGGAAGGCGCGGAGAAGCCGGAAAACCGGCGTTAAGCCTTCTGGCTCCAGCGGCCTTCGTCGTCCTGCTGCCAATAGGTCACCTTGTGTCCGGCGTCCTTATAGCCGGTCCACTGCTCCCGGGCCGCCTGCACGGCTTCCTGAGCTTTACCATCGAACAGGACAGCACAGAGCTGAAAATCCTCCAGTTTTGCCGAGGTCGCCCCATCCGTCAGAAACAGAACCTCGGCCTGGTTTGGGCGCTCGTCCTCAAGCGTCAGCCACACGGGCTGACGCTCGGGATAGCCATCCTTCTTGGATCCATGGGGCAGGAACGAGCGGTCGTGATAGCTCCAGAGATAACCGTTCAAGGCCTCGACCCTGGCATCAGATCCGGCCATCACGACAGCTTTCTGGCCACGCTCGAGCGTTTTCTCCAGCATCTGCGGCAGCGCCGCTTCCAGCGTGCTGCGCGTCATATGATAGAAGCGAACCTCGGTCATAGCCCCGGCGCCCTGCCCAGCTCTCAGCCCTCGTAGTGATCGGCGACCAGACGATCCAGTAAACGGACGCCAAAAGCCGTGGCGCCGCGCGGTACGGTCGGCGCATCCTTCGAGGACCAGGTGACACCTGCGATGTCCATATGCGCCCAGGGCACGTCCTTCTGGATAAAGCGCTGCAGGAACTGCGCGGCCGTGATTGAGCCCGCGCCCCGGCCACCGATATTCTTCATATCGGCCGCATCGCAATCGATCAGCTTGTCGTAATCCTCGCTCAAAGGCATCCGCCAGACATTCTCGCCAACCGCGCTTCCCGCCTTGCTCAGAGACTCAGCGAGATCGTCGTCGTTGGAGAAGATGCCTGCATGGCTGTTGCCCAATGCGACGATAATCGCACCGGTCAGGGTGGCCAGGTCGATCACCATACGGGGTTTGAACTTCTCCTGGGTGTACCAAAGAGCATCTGCAAGGACCAGACGGCCCTCGGCATCCGTGTTCAGAACCTCGATGGTCTGCCCGGACATGGAGGTCACGATGTCGCCGGGCCGCTGTGCGTTCCCCGAAGGCATATTCTCCACCAGTCCACACACCGCGACGACGTTGGTCTTGGCTTTCCGGCCCGCCAGCGCCTTCATGAGACCGACAACGACGCCTGAGCCGCCCATATCCCACTTCATGTCTTCCATGCCGCCCGCAGGCTTGATGGAAATACCACCGGTATCGAAGGTCACGCCCTTGCCGACAAAGGCGATGGGCCGCTTGTCCTTGGCTTTGGGAGCGCCCTCCCAGCGCATTACCAGCAACTGCGATTCCCGTTCAGACCCCTGCCCGACCCCGAGCAAGGCCCCCATGCCCAGCTTGGCCATTTCCTTTTCGCCCAGGACCTGAACCTTCACACCAAGCGAGCTCAGCTCTTTGGCCTGCTGCGCGAGAGTCTTGGGATAAAGAATGTTTGCGGGCTCGGAGACAAGGTCGCGGGTCATGAACACGCCATCGGCAACCTTACTCAGAGTTCCATAGAGCTTCCTGGCTTTCGCCGCTCCGCCCAGCATAAAGGTCAGCTTGGCGAGCTTCGGTTTCTTTTCGGGCTTTTCCTTGGTCTTGTACTTGTCGAACCGGTAAGAGCGCAGCAATGCACCGTAAGCAGTGCGCGCCGCACGATCGGCGGGATCGAGCACACCAGCGCCGACATCATCAACCATCACGGCCGCGTCTTTCTCACCAGCCGAAACCAGATGCTTGTAGATGGATCCCCCGAGATTTTCGAGATCACGCTCCGTCATCTCAGCCGGGTTCCCGACGCCAGCGAGCAATATCCGGCTGTTCGCGATGTTGGCGGGAGCCAGAATCTCAAGAAATTCGCCCTTTTTACCGCCGTAGGCATTGGCCTTGATGGCTTTGGAGAGCGCACCACCAGTGGATTTATCCAGTTGCGCGGCAGTCGGAGACAGCTTGCCGCCTTTCATGACAGCTGTAACGATTGCGGCACTTTTGGGGAGGGCCGACGCAGCGAAGGAAATTTTCATGATGGGGTTCTCGAGCTGTTGGAATGGAAGGTCGGGAAACGATTTTGTGATGACCAGGGACAAACTAGCTTAACTATGCGATATCGGTCACTCAATTCCCTGTCAATGACGAGTTTGTTACGCTAAGCGTAATCGAGAGCGTCAATGACAGGGCAAACGTTATAGCTTTGAAGATCCAAAGGCTTGCCTTAAGCGTTCAAAAGGTCTGGACGTCAGGAGTCTGTTCCGGCTATTCCTCTAGCTGTATCGGGCTGATCGTAGAGTAAATGCATACGCTTACACGCCATATTTTGGGGCAGCTGACCGGCGCTACCCTTTCCGTCACCCTGGCATTGACCGCCGCCATATGGCTCATGCAGTCCCTTCGGCTGCTTGACTATATTGTTAACCGTGGTCTGCATGCGACGACGTTTCTCTATTTCGTTGCGCTTTTGCTCCCCTCCTTTCTGAGCATCGTTCTCCCGATTGCGGCCTTTTGCGCCACACTCTTTGTTTATTACAAGCTGACTGCGGACCGGGAACTGATCGTCATGCGCTCCGCCGGGTTCTCCCAACTCGACCTGGCTCGCCCCGCCCTCATTCTGGCCGTGAGCATCACCGCCGTCGGTTACTTGATTTCCGTTTACCTCCTGCCGGTCTCACACCGTGAATTCCGGGACCTGAAGTATCAGCTCAGCAACGAGTATTCTGCGGCAATCCTTCAGGAAGGCGTATTCAACACCCTGACTGACGGCATTACGATTTTCGTCCGCGAACGCAGTCTGAACGGTGCTCTCAAAGGCATTCTGGCCCATGATAATCGGGATCTGGATAACCCGGTTACAATGATGGCGGAGTCGGGCACGCTCCAACGCAGCAATGAAGGCCCTCACATCGTTTTAGAGAACGGGAACAGGCAGGTTGTTGATATCAAGAACGGCCGGCTGCAGATGCTCTATTTCGACAAATACTCCTTTAACCTCAGCCAGTTCGAAACAGCCTCGAAGGAGCGGGATCTGACCCGGCGGGAGCAGACGATCATTCAGTTGCTCAACCCCGACCCCGCTCTGCCTGCCCGGACCCAGCGCACCAACATCGCCGAAGCGCATCAAAGGATGGCGTATCCGATCTACACCCTCGCCTTTGTGCTTGTGGCGCTCGCCTGCCTTCTTTCGGGTGAATTCTCGCGGCGTGGACAGGTCAAACGGGTTGTGGTGGCAATTTTCTGTGTGGCGTTGCTGCAGATTACCCTGCTCACACTGAACGATGTCGCCAGATCCACCTTGACGGTCATCCCCGCAATCTACGCAACACCGCTCAGCGCAGTTGCCGTCTCCCTGATATTCGTGTTGCGGGCCGGCAGAAGGAAAGCCGTGTCGCCCCCAAGCAATCCGGCACTGGCAGGCACATGATACCGACAGCTATTCCATTACCGCGCAACATGCGGTTGTCACCGACTCTCTCATGGTACATAGGCCGGCAATACCTCAGCCTGTTCATGATGTTCTTTTTCGGACTGGCGACCGTAATCCTCTTGCTCACGGTGGTCGATGTGATCGACCGCGTGTCCGGGAAAGGTGCCGATCTCGTCACCATGCTGAAGCTCGCCTTCATGAAACTCCCCTACCTGACCCAGGAAGTCATGCCCTTCACCGCACTCTTTGCGGCGCTGACGACCTTCTGGCGCCTGACCCGGCATCATGAACTGGTGGTGACGCGTTCGGCGGGTGTTTCGGTCTGGCAGTTCCTGCTGCCCGTGCTGGTCGCAGGCCTGTTGCTGGGGGTTGTCACGACGACTCTCCTAAACCCGGTCGCCTCGATCCTGCTCAGCCGCTATGAGGCTCTCGAGAGCACCTTTAAAGGTAAATCGAGCTCAATTTTTGCGATCTCCAAAACCGGTCTATGGCTTCGGCAACGCAGTGACCAGGGCCAGTCCGTGATCCATGCGGTCTCGGTGACGCCAAATAGTATGGTCCTGAACAATGTGATCGTGTTCGATTACGAGGACGATGATCGCTTTACCGGGCGTATCGATGCACAGTCTGCGGAACTGAGAGAAGGACGGTGGGTTCTCTTTGAAGCCTGGAAAACCGCGCCGGGTGTTGCCGCCGAATTCTTTGATACCATCGATCTCGAAACCGACCTGACGATCGAAAAAATCCAGGAGAGTCTGGCCGATCCGCAGACGATTTCCTTCTGGAGCCTGCCAAGCTTTATAGCCCTGATGACAGAGGCCGGGTTTTCCGCCGTCCGTCATCAGCTTCAACTTCACCGCCTGCTGGCCACTCCCTTCCTGTTAATTGCAATGATCCTTCTTGCGGCAAGCTTTTCTTTAAGGCCTCAGCGTCGGGGCCGTGTCGGCCTGATCCTTCTGGGCGGCGTTATGACCGGATTTCTGTTCTACTTCGTTTCAAACTTCGTGTTTACACTTGGGTTATCGGGCAAAATTCCGGTCATCCTGGCGGCGTGGCTGCCGTCGGGTGTAAGCATGATGCTCGGCGTTGCAGCACTCCTGCACTTGGAGGATGGTTAGAATAGTGGTGGTTCGGGGGAACACTTACAGGCGTCACCTTGCGGTCGCCTTTGCAACAGCTTTTGTATTCTTCGCACAGCCTGCTTCCGCACAGCTTTCCGTTGATGAACTCAACACAGATACGCCAGCGCTGATCAGCGCTGATCAGGTGACGTTCGATGAAGAACTGAACATCGTAACAGCGTCAGGCAATGTAGAGATTTCCCAGGGTGACAGGATCGTCAAGGCCGACGCGGTATCCTACAATGTGAACACCAACGTGGTTTCGGCGACCGGCAACGTTGCCCTTCTCGAGCCCTCGGGAGATGTGCTGTTCGCCGAGTACGTCGAACTCACCGATGATCTGGGCGAAGGCTTCATCCGCGACATCAGGGTCCTCCTCTCCGATCGGAGCAGGATGGCCGCCGTGAGTGGTCAGCGCAGCGGCGGCAACCGAACGGTTCTGAACAGGGCGATCTTCAGCCCTTGTGAGCTCTGCAAAGAAGATCCCACGAAAGCGCCCCTGTGGCAGCTCAAGGCGAACAAAATTGTCCACGATCAGGCAGAGCAGGAGATCCGTTACTACGACGCCAGGATGGAGATCTTCGGTATTCCGGTGGCCTACACCCCGTACCTCTCTCATCCTGATCCCACGGTCAAAAAGAAGAGCGGTTTCCTGGCGCCGACGTTCCGGAACTCCGATACGCTCGGCTTCAGTGCTCAGGTGCCCTACTTCTGGAACATCGCCTCCAACCAGGATCTGACTTTTGCCCCCATCATCACGTCGGAACAGGGTCCAGTGGCCGCGGGTGAGTATCGGCATCTCTTTACAAACGGAACTCTCGATATCAGCGGCAGCGCGACAATTGCCGATCGTGAGGACAGCGGTGGCGAGGTCGAGGAAAACCGCTTTCGAGGGCACATTGATGCCGAGGGGCGCTTTGACATCGATGAAACCTGGCGCTGGGGGTTCGATGCAAAACGCAGCAGTGACGACACCTACCAGCGCGTTTACGATTTCGGATCAGATCGCACCTTAACCAGCCGCGCCTTCGTCGAAGGCTTCAGAGGGCGGAATTATGCTGCGGTGAACAGCTTCGCCTATCAGGGTCTTCGAGAAAGCGACGTCAACGATGAATCGCCCATTATTCTGCCGCTGGCCGACTACAACTTCACGAGTGAGCCCCTCTTTGCCAATAGCGTTGCGCGCCTTGACGCCAACGTCCTCGCCTTGACCCGGACCGAGGGCCGGGACAGCCGTCGCGCATCGATCATCGGCGGCTGGGATTTGCCGTTCATTTCGCCACTCGGCGACAGCTACAAATTCACCGCTCAGGTGCAGGCAGACGGATACTGGGTAAATGGCGTGGACCCAGACAGTGACGAGGTTAATCCTGACGGCTCGACCTTTGACGGCTTTACCGGCCGCGTCTTTCCCCAGTTGGCCGCGGAGTGGCGTTATCCCTGGGTTCAGGCCAATGAAAGCTTCAGTCAGGTCGTGGAACCGATCGTACAGGTTATTGCCGCCCCTAACGGTTCCAATCCGGGTGAAATCCCGAATGAAGACAGCCGCGATTTCGAATTCGACGACACAAATCTCTTTAGCCTGAACCGCTTCGCGGGACTGGATCGCGTCGATTCAGGCAGCCGGGTGAACTATGGTTTTAAATGGAACATCTTCCAGGGGGCCAGTTCCAGCGAAGCCTTCATCGGACAGAGTTACGCACTGAAAGAAAACGATGATTTCAGTGAAAACTCGGGGCTGGCCGATAATTTTTCCGATTTCGTCGGACGGGTTCGCATCAATCCGATTGATGAAATCGACCTGCTGTACCGCTTCAGGGTTGATGACGAAGATTTCGAAGCCAGGCGCAACGAACTTGATTTAAGGGTTGGTCCTCCTCTGCTCAATGTCGGCGTCAATTATCTCTTCCTGAAAAATACGAATGAACTCGATGAGTTTGACGACCGAGAGGAAGTCACAGTCCGCGTGAGTTCTCAGTTGAGCCAATACTGGTCCACCTTCGCATCCCATCGGCGCGACCTCGAAGAAAAGAGTTCACTGGAGACCCGGGTCGGTCTGACCTACCAGGATGAGTGTTTCCTGATTGAGGGATTGGTGGAGCGGACCTTCTTCACCGATCGCGATCTTGAACCCGAAGATACCTTTGCGGTACGCTTTGTTTTCAAACACTTAGGTGAGTTCTCTACGAACTGATCCAAACGTAAGCCAAAGCCAAACCAGAAAGTGACTCTTTCAAGACCGCTGGAACCTGTAGTTAGCTGAGCTTATACTGTATATCGATGTAACATGGCTCATAGCGGCGCAGACATAATGAAGTTTTTCCGAACGAGTTTCTTACTCACATTCGCCTTCTGGCTGACGGTTTCCCTTGAATCGCCGACTTCAGCGCAAGATATGCTGCGCCCTGCAGCCGTCGTAAACGATGAGGTTATCTCGGTTCTCGATCTGACGCAGAGAGCCAGGCTTACCCTGCTTGCAACCCGTCAGGAAGACGGCCCGGAAGTTCGTCGGCGCCTGATCCCACAGGTTTTACGACGTCTGGTCGACGAACGTCTTCAGTTGCAGGAAGCTGAACGGCTGGAAGTCATTGTGAACGACCGGCAAGTGGAAGCCGCGCTCACGGATCTTGCAAAGCAGAACAAGATGAGCCGTGACCAGTTTGTCAGTTTCCTCCGGCGCAAAGGCGTGCTGGCAACAACGATTTCAGACCAGATCCGCGCCCAGATCGCCTGGTCCGTGGTGGTTTCCCGGCGGCTGCGTCCCTCGGTGACCATTTCGGACGAGGAAGTGCAGGAAGTGGTCGACCGCGTCTCTACGACCGCAGGCGCTACCCAGCGCCGGATCGGGGAGATTTTTCTGGCCGTGGAAAACGCCCAGCGCGAGGCCGAAGTCAGAGAGAACGCCCAGCGGCTTATCACCCGTCTTCGAGAGGGCGCTAATTTTGGAACGCTGGCGCGACAGTTCTCGCAGGCTGCCAGTGCCTCACTTGGCGGAGATCTGGGCTGGGTGTCTCAGGGAGAGCTCCTGCCCGAGCTGGATCAGGCGCTGTCATCCTCGCCTCCCAACAATATAGTCGGCCCCATTCAAACAACTTCCGGATTTTACCTCCTCAATTTCATTGAGCAGAGACAGAGCGGCCAGGAAGAGACGCTTAGTCTCAAGCAGGTCCTCTTCGCCCTGCCCGCAAATCCAACCGCGGAACAGCTTGAAGGCGCGCGAACCCGCGCCACAGGCGTTCGCGCGCAGCTGGTCAGTTGCGAAGCAGTCGACGAAGTTGCGTCAGCTATTGGCAGCCCGGGATCCGGTGATCTGGGAACCGTCAAAACCAGCGAGCTTCCGGCAGCACTTCGGGCCGCGGTTCAAGACCTGGCGACTGGCGAACCCAGCCAGCCCGTCGAGGTTTCTGGCGGCATCTCAGTTCTGGTGGTTTGCAGCCGTACCGGCAGCGACGCCGGTGTTGATCGCGCAAAGATCATCACCACACTCACCAACCAGAGGCTCGACGTTCTGGCGCAGCGTTATCTTCAAGATCTGCGCAGAACAGCCAACGTGGATATCCGTATATGAGCGCAGAGGCCGGACTCCACAGTACGCCGGAGCCTGGACAAGCCTTGGTCGTGACGTTGGACACACCAGCGCGTATTGGCGGCGACGTCGCTCTAAAAGCCCGGCAGACAACATGATCGCGGCGTTGCAGATGACGGGTGCCATGGCGGCGAACCGCTCGCGTTGCGGAACCTCAGTTCCACCTCACTCGATCCAGAGTCCATAGGATACACGGCCATGCCGTCATCATCCGACACACCGCCGCAGACTGCCAAGTTACCGCCTTTGCGCGAAACCATTGCCAAATATGGTCTGGGCGCCCGCAAAGCGCTTGGTCAGCACTTCCTGCTCGATATCAATCTGACACGCCGTATCGCGCGTTCAGCCGCGCCGCTGGATCAGGGTACCGTGATTGAAATAGGCCCTGGGCCGGGCGGATTGACACGCGGGCTTCTGGAAGAAGGCGCCCGTAAGGTCATCGCCATAGAAAAAGACAGTCGCTGCCTGGAAGCGTTACGGGAGCTTGCCGAGGCCTATCCGGGACGACTTGAACTGATCGCCGGTGATGCGCTGGAAATCGACATCAGTCAGCTTGGCGAAGGCCCGCGCCAGATCGTCGCCAACCTGCCCTACAACGTCTCCACGGCCCTGCTGGTTCAATGGTTGGCGCTTTTGAACAAAGATCCCTCTACCCTTACTGCGATGACCCTGATGTTCCAGAAGGAAGTCGCCGAGCGCCTTCACGCAGTACCACGCAGTAAGGATTATGGCCGTTTGTCGATTCTGACGCAGTGGCTGTGCGAGATCAGCCTACTCTTCGATGTGCCGAAGCAGGCGTTTACACCGCCCCCTAAAGTGGTCTCGACAATCGCTGGCTTGAGACCGCGACCCAAACCGCTTTCACCAGCAGACATGCCAAGCCTCGAACGGATTACCGCGGCGGCATTCGGCCAGCGTCGAAAGATGCTGAGACAGAGCCTGAAGAGTGTTGCAGAGAACCCGTCCAGCCTGCTCGCTGGCTGCGATATCGAAGAAACCAAGCGGGCCGAAGAGCTCTCGGTCGAGGATTTTTGCGCCCTCGCCCGGGCGGTGAAGCAGTAGTAACCCGCAAACGACCCACCTCAGACGCGAAGCTGAACGCGTAGCGGAAGACGCGAAAGTAGACCCGGGTCTCAGGGTGCCCGCAGTGTTTCGACAAAGTCCCGAAGCCCTACCCGGCGCTCGCGCCTGAGCCGCTCAGCATTCAGGATCGATTGAACATCCGACAGGCTTTTATCAATGTCATGATTCACGATGATGTAGTCGTACTCGGCCCAGTGGCTGAGTTCGTCTGCAGCCTTAGCCATGCGGCTGCGCACCACGTCTTCAGGATCCCGCGCACGGGCGTAGAGGCGACGCTCAAGTTCCTGCACCGATGGCGGTAGCACAAATACGCGCACCAGGTCCCTCGGGGCTTTGTCCGCGACCTGCTGCGTTCCCTGCCAATCGATATCGAACAAAACATCGCGACCGGCCTGTAGGGCCTTTTCCACCGGTTCGCGGGGCGTCCCGTAGCGATGGTCGAATACCTGTGCATGCTCAAGCATCTCGCCGCGCGCAACCATGGCTTCGAACTGTTCGGAAGAAACGAAAAAGTAATCTTTGCCATTCACCTCGCCTGGGCGCCGCGGGCGCGTGGTCGCCGAGATGGAAAGTTCGAGATTATCGTCTTTTTCAAGCAGCTTGCGCGAGATCGTCGTCTTACCGGCACCGGACGGTGAAGAAAAAACGAGCATCAGCCCCCGACGCTGGATATCCCCGTGCTGCATTTTGGCCCCAACCATAGTGCTATTCCAGATTCTGTATCTGCTCGCGGAACTGCTCGATCGTGGCTTTAAGTTCCAAGCCGATCCGAGTCAATTCCACGTCCGAAGATTTCGAGCAAAGCGTGTTGGCTTCGCGATTGAACTCCTGACAGAGGAAATCCAGACGCCTGCCGCAAGGCCCTGCATGATCCAACAGTTCCTGTGCTGCTTCCACATGCGAGCGTAAACGATCGAGTTCCTCGCGAATGTCCGCTTTGGTGATCAGAATAGCAGCTTCCTGGGCCAAACGCTCTTCAGGCAGGGCCGGTGATGCCTCCAGAAGCGCTGCCACCTGCTCGCGCAGTCGGGCCCGCAGAGCATCGGGTTGTGCGACAGCAAGGGCCGTCGCGCTCGAAACCAGTTCCGAAACGCGCGTTAGCATACCGCGCACCACGCTATCCAGGCGCTTTCCTTCTTCTTGTCGCGCGTCACGCAACTTGGAGACCGCCGCAATCAGGTCTTCATTGATCGCCTGCTTGCGCGCCTGGATCTGCTCTTCGGTCTCAACGTCCTCGACGGCTTCGATAACACCGCGCAGTCCAAGTAAACCGTCAAGCCGCGCCGGAGCACTCGGCACTTCGGTTTCCAGTTCCGCGATCACGTCTTTGAGCTGTGCGAGGACTTCGCGGTTAACCTGAAAGCTCGTGTTCTGCTTGCCGAGATCCACCGACAGGTTCAACTGAATGTTTCCCCTGGCAAAGGTCTCGGACAAGGTGGAGCGCACAATTGGATCGAGATCCTCGTATCCATTCGGCAATCTGCATCGAAGATCCAGGTTGCGGCCGTTCACACTCTTGATTTCCCAGGACCAGGTCGCTGACCCGTCGCCACCGTCCGCACGGGAGAACCCCGTCATGCTGGACAGAACACCTGTATTTTCCGACACTCGACACGCCCTAACGCTAATATGGCTCCAATGCGGAGCCTTTATATACGTGGCATCGGTCGACAACAACAATTGCCCCAAAACTCGGCGAAGTCCAATTTCTCAAAAGCCTCAGGCGAATATGCAAAAACCGAAATCGATCCTCATCACCGGTGCGTCCAGCGGAATTGGCGAAGCACTCGCGCGGCTCTACGCAGCATCCGGCGTAAACCTCGCGATTACAGGCCGGGACTCTGAGCGCCTGGAAGGCGTGGCATCCCAATGCCGTTCACAGGGCGCCCAGGTTGTCGCCAAGACGATCGACGTGCAGGACAGCGAGAGTATGAAGCAGTGGATCGGTGAAATTGACAATGAGGCACCGCTTGAACTTGTGATCGCCAATGCGGGGATTTCAGCCGGTACCGGCAAAGGCGGAGAGACCGCGGAACAGGCCCGCAGGATCATGGCCGTCAATGTCGATGGCGTCTTCAACACCCTTCTACCTGCTATAGAACGCATGAAAGTGCGGCGCGCAGGACAGGTCGCCATCATGTCATCCCTGGCCGGGTTCCGTGGTTTTCCGGGCGCACCTGCCTATTGCGCCAGTAAGGCCGCCGTTCGGTTATGGGGCGAGAGTCTGCGCGGTGAGCTCTTCACACACAATGTTGAGGTATCGGTGATCTGTCCCGGTTTCGTGCGCAGCCGTATGACCGCGGTCAACGAATTTCCCATGCCGTTTCTGATGGATGGAGATCGTGCCGCGAAGATTATTCAACGGGGTCTCTCAAAGAACCGACCGAGGATCGCATTTCCAATTCGGCTCTACAGCGTGGTCTGGATGCTGGCCCTACTGCCCTCAATCGTGATCGACCCGATCTTGCGCCGCTTGCCGCAAAAAACCTGATCGGCACGCAACAGCGCAGATACGAAAGCCTCAGTTGGCAATCGCATTGGAGGCAAGGGAAATTCGAACCTCGGTGCCCTGCCCCAGCTCCGACTGCAGATCAAAACTGCCACCCAGAAGTTTCGTGAATTCGGCAATCAACGGCAGGCCCAGGCCTGAGCCACGGTATTTCGAGGAGAGGCCGCTTCGGATTTGTCCGAATGGCTTCATAATCTTTTCCATATCTTCGCGGGCGATCCCGATACCGGTATCCTTGACTTCGATCACCAGCCGCTGTGAAGCGTCGCAGGAAATTCGCAACGTAACCAGCCCGTCTGCCGGTGTGAACTTCACGGCATTGGAGAGCATGTTGAGTATGATCTGTTTGATCACGCGCGGATCGCTCTCAATCGGTGGAAGATTGGGATCAACTTCCCTTTTCAGCGCGACACCTGCCTTTTCCGCCTCGCCGCGTATCAGATCGCAGCATTCGACGGTCAACCTGTCGACATCGACTTCCTGCTTGTGCAGTTCGAACTTGCCTGCCTCAATTCGGTTCATGTCGAGAAGGTCGTTGATCAGCGCCAGCAGATGCAGGCCGCTCTGGTGGATATCAGCCGCATATTCGACATAGCGTGGCTTGTCGATTTCCCCCAGCGCTTCTGTTTTGATCATCTCGGAAAAACCGATAATCGCGTTAAGCGGCGTCCGCAGCTCATGGCTGACGTTCGACAGGAAAACGGTTTTGGAGGCGTTGGCGTCTTCCGCAGCTTGTTTCTCCTTGGCCAGGATGTGCCGCTCGGCTTCCTGGCGATCCGCCATACGCTGTTCATCTCTTACGAAACGCTGCACTTTTATGTAGAGAAAGCCAAAGAGACTGAGAATGCCGCCCACCGAACCCAACAGCATCAGGTAGTACCCCGGATTCCCCACCGGATCCAATGGCGGCAGGAACAGCGCGACACTTTGCACCCCGCGAATATCACCGATCTGCCAATCGGTTTTTGTACTTTCCTCATGGCTGTTGTGACAGGCGACACAACTCTCTTTCATGTTAACCGGAACCGCGTGTCGCAGCACATCCTTCCCGTCAATGCTGGTCAGCTGCGTATAGCTTTCCTGCTCACCATCTCTGAGAGCCTGGAGCGCCGCACGTTCGAAGTCATCTATCGGTCCACCGTCCGCCCGGTTCGTAAAAGGATAATCACTGTAAAACCGGAAGCCGGTTTCCAGCCTGCTCGACGAAAGTTCCTGTCCCAGCTCAATAGCCAGGGTGGCAGGAATGGGAATCGCGTTTTCTTCTTCCAGATAGCGATGCGACGCCGCCACGCCCATATCTGTCGCCCGACTGACAACAACAGACGAGTAATACTCCCGAAAGGTCGTAATGGAATGCGCATAGGTCGAAGCCATCGCCACTGCGGCCTCTGCGCGGATGTGTCGGCCGCCTTGGATCAGAATGAACGCAAGAACAGCACCGGCCAGCAGGATGTAGGCAAAGAGAATGCTTTTCGGGTAGCGGAGCAGATATAAAAAAATTCTATGCTGCTGAATCATAGCCACCATCAGTAGAATCGTTTCAGTACGAACATTTCAGTGTTCGACGTTACGGTATGGTTAAGAGGCCATTACCTATTACAGGCAGGATTTATAGGGTTCTATTCTAATTCAATTGGCCAAAAGAGCGTTTACTTGCTGCCTGATCGCTGAAATTTGCGCCACTTGGCAACGTTCCGATTATGCTCTTTTAGACTCTTCGCGAAGGCATGGCCACCCGTGCCATCGGCAACAAAGTACAAGTAACTGGTTGTTTCAGGGTTCAACACGGCCTCAAGCGCAGCGCGCCCGGCATTCGCAATCGGCCCCGGAGGCAAACCTTTGATAACATATGTATTATAGGCAGACGGCTTCTTCAAATCCGAGCGTCTAAGCTCCCGCCCCAAAGGACCCGCGCCAAGCGTGATGCCGTAGCTGACCGTGGGATCGGATTGCAACCGCATCCCCTTTCTCAGGCGATTGACAAAAACGCCCGCCACCAGCCCGCGCTCATCGGCTATGCCGGTTTCTTTTTCCACAATGGATGCCAGAACGACGGCTTCTTCAGGCGTGTTGATCGGAAGACCCTCGGCCCGTGCCTCCCAGAGCTCCGACAGAACCTTGTCACGGGATGCCGTCATTCGGCTCAACAGAGCCTGACGGCTGTCACCACGGCGGTAATGATAGGTCTCGGGCAACAGAGCGCCTTCCGGCGGCAAATCCGTCAGAACGCCTTCGAGTCCGTCAGCCGCTTCAATAAGGCTGATGGCTTCTCGTGTGGTCACCCCTTCGACAATGGTCAGACGGCGCACAACGACGTTGCCACTTGCAAGAATTTCAAGGGCATCGCGCATGGAAACTTTCGCAGGGAAAGCGTACTCACCCGCCTTTAACGAGCGCGCCTGCCCGAGAACGCGCACACCGACGCGAAAAATGCGTTGATCTTCAATGACGTTCTGATCTTCAAGCAATTGAGCGATCCCGACGAGACCGCTGCCAGCTGGAATAAATACGACCGATTGCTCAGGCAAAGGGCCGGGCCGCTCAAAGCGATCCCGGCCCTCGATCCAGACAACACCAGCTGCTATCGCCAATACGGCGACGGTGGTCACGACAAGGCCGCAAACCCGTCTCCAGCTCATAGCACCTAGTTATTTGCTGCGAGCACCAGGCTCGCGTTGGTGCCACCAAATCCGAAGGAATTGGAAAGTGCGTATTTCACACTTCGTTTCTTGGCCTCATGGGGCACCAGATCAACGCCTTCACAGCCTTCGGAGGGCTTATCCAGGTTCAAAGTCGGTGGAACAACCTGATCCCGAAGCGCGAGGATGCAGAAAATCGATTCTACAGCTCCGGCAGCGCCCAGAAGATGGCCGATGGCCGATTTGGTCGACGACATGCTCACATCAGTGATATCGCTTCCGAACAGCCGTTTAACCGCCCCCAGTTCAATCTCGTCTCCAAGCGGAGTCGAGGTACCGTGCGCATTGATGTAATCAATATCGCCCGGGTTCAGGTTTGCACGGGACAGGGCCGCGGACATCGCACGGAAGCCACCGTTTCCATCGGGCGGTGGCGCCGTAATGTGATGGGCGTCTCCCGAAAGTCCATACCCCACAACCTCGGCATAGATCTTCGCTCCACGCTTTTTTGCGTGCTCGTAGTCTTCCAGAACGACAACCCCGGAGCCTTCGCCGATGACGAAGCCATCCCGGTCAACGTCCCAGGGACGCGATGCCCGCTCAGGCGTATCGTTAAAGCCGGTGGAGAGTGCGCGAGAGGCGGCGAACCCGGCCATACCGAGGCGGCAGACAGCTGCTTCCGCTCCGCCTGCCACCATGACATCAGCATCACCGAGCATGATCAGGCGTGCCGCGTCACCGATCGCATGTGCGCCGGTAGAACAGGCCGTGACGGCAGAATGATTAGGGCCGCGGAAGCCGTAGCGGATGGAAACCTGACCCGAGATCAGATTAATCAGTGCGGCTGGAATGAAGAAGGGAGACAGCCTTCTGGCGCCCCGCTCTTTAAGGGTCACGGCACCGTCGGCGATCGTCTGGAGACCGCCGATGCCCGATCCGATCATGACACCAGTACGCAGCAGGCCTTCTTCGTCTTCCGGCTTCCAGCCGGAGTCCTCAACCGCCTGCTGAGCGGCAGCCATACCGTAGACGATGAAACGGTCGACCTTACGCTGATCCTTCGGCGCCATGTAGTCGTCGGCGTTAAAGCGACCTTCGTTAGTCTCTCCGCCCCAAACCGCTCCTGCGACTCGCGACGGAATATCCGATACATCGAACTCTGTGACAGTCCGTATGCCTGAGTTACCGTTTAGCAGGCGATCCCAAACATACGAGACGCCTGCTCCCAGCGGAGTAACAAGTCCGAGACCTGTGACGACGACTCGTCTCATAATTTACATTCAATAATTACAGGAAACTGCATTCTTCGGATGCGGTACCGGGAAAAGCCCGGCACCGTCAGTCCCGAATCTTCAGGCATTGTCCTGAATGAAGTCAATCGCGTCCTTGACGGTCACGATCTTCTCCGCAGCATCGTCAGGGATTTCACACCCGAACTCTTCCTCGAAAGCCATTACGAGTTCGACGGTATCGAGACTGTCAGCCCCAAGATCGTCAATAAAACTCGCGGTGTCGGAAACTTTTGCCTCATCAACACCCAGGTGTTCGACGACAATCTTTTTTACACGTTCTGCAGTATCGTTGCTCATAAACCTTAGCCCTCAGATTTCGCTAGCGCTTCGTGGCGGGAAGCGGGGACCGATTCCGGTCGTTTTGTCTCCTGCGGTGCAGCAGCGCGCCGCCTCATATCATAGTTTTTCCGGGTTTGCCAACGGTCACGGATAAGAATATCCGAAACGCCCCCAAAACTCGGTTATATCATGGCCATTCCGCCGTTTACATGCAAGGTCTGGCCGGTCACGTAAGCCGCTTCGTCGCTGGAGAGGTAAACCACAGACGCTGCGATGTCCTCCGGCGAGCCCAGGCGGCCAGCTGGTATTCCGTTCAAAAGAAGTTCGTGTTGCTTTTCGTCCAGCGCGTCCGTCATCGGGGTTTTGATAAAGCCCGGCGCCACGCAATTGACCGTAATCCCGCGTGAGGCAATTTCCTGCGCGAGGGACTTCGACATGCCGATCATACCCGCCTTTGAAGCGGCATAGTTGGTCTGTCCCGGATTTCCCGTAACGCCCACGATTGAGGTGATTCCAACGATGCGGCCCCAGCGGCGCTTCATCATCCCGCGCAGGCAGGCCTTGGCCAGACGGAAGCTGGAGGTCAGATTGACTTCGATGACCTGATCCCAATCGTCGTCCTTGAGGCGCATGGCCAGATTGTCCCGGGTCAGACCCGCATTGTTGATCAGGATGTCCAGGCTACCCAGCGCTGCTTCAGCTTGCCCGGGCAGAGCCGCAACGGCGTCCCGATCCGACAGATTACAGGGTAGAACCGCCGTACGGTCACCCAATTCAGCCGCAAGCGTTTCCAGCGCTTCGGCCCGGGTTCCGGTCAGGCCGACCGTCGCGCCGCGCGCATGCAGTGCTTTGGCAATGGCACCGCCGATGCCCCCCGAAGCACCGGTGACGAGTGCCGCTTTACCGGTTAAATCAAACATAGGTCTTACTCCGATTACTTTGCTTTTTAGGCCGCCCCTGCCGTGCGACTGCAATATCAGGGTGCGTGGTATCAGCTTGCAGATGCCAAATCCACACTGCAGTTCGCTTAGAGTTCCTTGAGTGCCGTCTCGATATCGGCAGGTGTCCCGACAGCCTGGCCGGTCATTTCCCGGTCAATGCGGCGGGTCAGGCCTGCGAGAACCTTTCCGGCACCCAGTTCGAACAAGCCGGATACGCCCTGTCCTTTGAGATAAAGCACCGATTCGCGCCAACGCACCGCGCCGGTCACCTGTTCGACCAGTAAACGGCGAATCGCCTCGGGATCGTTCACAGAGCCTGCAGTCACATTGGCGACCAGAGACATTTTCGGAGCCTGCATTGTGACATTGGCCAATGCCTCTTTCATCTCATCTGCCGCGGGAGCCATCAGGCTGCAATGGAACGGCGCGCTGACCGGCAGCAGCAAAGAGCGTTTGGCACCGCGCTCCTTGGCCAGTTCAATCGCCCGTTCGACGGCTGCAGTATTGCCGCTCACCACCACTTGGCCCGGCGCGTTATCGTTCGCAGGAGCACAGACCTCGCCCTGAGCGGCTTCTTCAGCGACTTCCCGGACGACTTCCAGGTCCAGCCCGAGAACCGCCGCCATAGCGCCCTCACCCACTGGAACCGCACGCTGCATGGCCTGGCCACGCAGCTTAAGCAGACGGGCGGCGTCTGAAAGCGTAAAGGTGCCGGCAGCCGCGAGCGCCGAGTATTCCCCCAAAGAATGCCCGGCGACAAAGGCCGATTTATCAGCCAGGGCAATCCCGGCTTCAGCCTCGAGAACCCGCACAACGGCGAGGCTGACCGCCATCAGCGCCGGCTGGGCGTTCTCCGTCAGGGTCAGATCCTCGATCGGCCCTTCGAACATGAGCTTTGCCAGATGCTGCCCGAGCGCATCGTCGACTTCCTCGAAGACCTGCCTGGCAACCGGAAAGGCATCAGCCAGATCCTTTCCCATTCCAACGGCCTGCGATCCCTGACCAGGAAAGACAAACGCCCGGCTCATACATCATACTCCAGTTCGGTTTTTATGCTTAATATGGCGCTCAGACATACTCGCACCCGTCCCCCTGTCAAGCTTTCCCCCCCTCAGTCGCGATTTTCTCGCGCCCGGGGCCGAAAAAAGCCGAGATTTCCGGGCTTTTTCGCAGGAGAGACTCGGTGCTTGCACCACTGGGCCATTTCTGTATATTCCCGCTCTTCGAAGTATCCGCTAGTAAGACCTACTCCTTGCCGGCAAGCGTGCGCGGAACACGTCACTGCCGGCTAGGGCCGAACGGCTGAGTTTTAAGACGACCAGCTCCGGCCCGATAACAGCCGTGAGGAGTTCAAACATGGCATTATATGAGTGCGTGTTCATCGCGCGCCAAGACATTGCGTCGACCCAGGTTGAAGGCCTGGTCGAACAGTTCAGCACCATCCTTACCGATAATCAGGGTTCTGTGGCCAAACAGGAATACTGGGGCCTGCGTAACCTTGCTTACCGGATCAAAAAGAATCGCAAGGGACATTACGTCCTGCTCAACATCGATGCTCCTGCAGAGGCGGTCCATGAAATGGAACGCAACATGCGGCTGAACGACGATGTGCTGCGTTATCTCACAACACGGGTCGACGAGATTGAAGAAGGCCCCTCCATTGTGATGCAGAACCGCAACAGCCGTGACGATCGCGGTGGCCGCGGTGGCCGTGGTGGCCGTGACGATCGCGGAGGCCGTGACGGTGGCCGCGACAGCCGTCCGCCCCGTTCGCATGACTCGGCACCCAAGCCAGCCGCCAGCCCTGAAGGAGAAAGCGCATGACCATTCGTGTTGTCAGCCAGGGTTCAGGTGGACGCCGTCCCTTCTTCCGCCGCCGCAAAAGCTGTCCTTTCTCGGGCCCCAATTCGCCCAAGATCGACCACAAGGACGTTCGGCTTCTGCAGCGTTTCGTTTCCGAGCGCGGCAAGATCGTGCCGAGCCGGATCACCGCGGTTTCGACGAAGAAGCAGCGCGAGCTCGCCAAGGCGATCAAGCGTGCCCGCTTCCTCGCGCTTCTGCCGTACGTTCTCAAGTAAGACGCAAGGACGATTATAATGGATATCATTCTACTCGAGCGCGTTGAGAAACTTGGTCAGATGGGTGAAGTCGTCAGCGTCAAGCCTGGCTTTGCGCGCAACTTCCTCCTGCCGCAGAAGAAAGCTCTTCGGGCGACCAAAGCCAATCTGGAGCAGTTTCAGAACCAGCGCGTACAGCTCGAAGCCGAAAACCTCGAGCGTAAAAGCGAAGCCGAGAAGGTTGCCGAGACGATTGATGGCCTCAAAGTCATCATCATCCGTCAGGCAGGCGAATCGGGTCAGCTCTACGGATCTGTCTCAAACCGGGACATCTCCGACGCTGTGGCTGAAGCAGGCTTCACGATTGACCGCAAGCAGGTCATTCTGAGCGCAGTGATCAAGACTCTGGGTATGCACACCGTCAAAGTCGTGCTGCACCCGGAAGTTTCGGTCGAGGTTACCGCAAACGTTGCCCGCTCCACCGAAGAAGCCGAAACGCAGGCTGAAACCGGTTCGGCGTTCAATGCTGCAGAACTGCGTGACGCTGAAGATGCAGCCGTCGCTCAGGAAATCGCCGCAGAAGCAGCCCAGTCCCGTGCCGAGGCAGAAGCCGAAGCCGAGAGCCAGGCCCCTGCTTCCGATGAGGATGAGGCCAACGCCTGATCTTCCATCGTACTGATTAAAGAAACGGCGGTCCTTCATCGGGCCGCCGTTTCTCTTTCTGCGGCATGAAATCGCCGCAATCCTCGTTCAAGTTATCCCCACTGTTTTAGGTTACCCACAGCAAGAATGGCATTTCGAATCGTGTGATTCGCTGCCTGATCTGTTAATTTCTGACGCTATGGAAAACACACAGCCCACTGCATTTGAGCCCCTGTCCCTTGCCGGGGAAGACAGCGAGAACGATCTTCTGCGCAGTCCGCCGGTCAATTACGAGGCCGAGCAGGCCCTGCTTGGCGCGATTCTGGCAAACAACCGCGCCTATGAACGCGTCTCGGATTTCGTCCACGCGGAGCACTTCGCAGACCCGGTTCATGGCCGGATTTACGATGCCTGCGGACGGATCATCGAGCGCGGGCAAATCGCGAATGCAGTCACGCTCAAGAATCTTTTTGAAGGCGACGAAGGCCTGACAGAAGTTGGTGGGGCCCAATACCTCGCCAAACTGCAGAGCAGCTACGTCACCATCATCAATGCGCTGGATTATGGTAAGACGATCCACGACCTCTTCCTACGCCGGGAACTGATCGACCTGGGCAGCGACGTGGTCAATGACGCCTACGATCACGACCTGGATCTGAGCGCTTCCCAACAGATCGAGGCGACCGAGGCAAAGCTCTACAGCCTGGCAGAGGTCGGTCAGACCGAAGGCGGTTTTACCAGCTTCAAGGACGCTGTGGTCGAATCGCTTCACATGACCGAGACTGCCATGCAGCAGGATACCGGCGTCGCCGGTGTTCCGACTGGTTTTCGCGATCTCGACAAGCTGATGGGCGGCCTCCATAACTCGGATCTGATCATCCTGGCCGCCCGGCCTTCCATGGGTAAGACCACCTTTGCGACCAATGTCGCGTTCCACGCGGCCTCAAACAAGAAGCTCGCCAAGGACGCGACGGGTGAACTCGTTGAGATTCCCCATGTCGTTGCCTTCTTCTCACTGGAGATGTCCGCCGAGCAGCTAGCCACCCGTATTCTTTCCGAACAGGCTCATGTGCGATCCGATTCCATGCGGCGTGGTGAAATTCATGACACCGAGTTCGAGCGCCTGTTCCAGGCCAGCCGCAAGCTTCACAGCTACAAGATGTTCATCGACGACACGCCGGCCCTGAACATTCCCGCGCTCAGAACACGAACCCGACGGCTCAAGCGACAGCATGGCCTGGACCTGATCGTAATCGACTACCTCCAGCTCATGTCCGGTCCGCCGGGACGGCGCAGTGAAAACCGGGTGCAGGAAGTCTCGGAGATCACCCGTGGCCTGAAAGGCATCGCCAAGGAGCTGGATGTTCCGGTCATTGCGCTTTCCCAGCTGTCGCGACAAACCGAGCAACGCGATGATAAACGGCCTCAGCTCTCGGATCTGCGTGAATCCGGGTCGATCGAGCAGGATGCGGATATGGTCGTGTTCCTTTACCGGGAAGAATACTACCTCGCCCGGGAAAAACCGGGTCCGCGCGCCAACGAGACCCCGGACAAGTTCCGGGAGCGCATGGCGCAATACGACGAGAATCTGGAGGCGGCCCGGAACAAAGCAGAGGTCATTATCGCGAAACAGCGCCACGGACCGATTGGCACGGTCGAACTTGGTTTTAACGGCGAATTTACCCAGTTCAGCGATCTAATAACCGACGATCACCTGCCCGACTCCAATTATTAGTCCGATAAGCCCTGAATGCAGAACCAACGCTCAAGTTCCTCCCTGGAAAACTCCATTGCTTTGCGCGCCGGCGGGCTGCTGACGATCGACCTGGCAGCGCTGCAATCCAACTACCGAAGGCTCTGCGATGAGATCGGCCAGAATGTGGCTTGCGCCGCGGCTGTAAAGGCCGATGCTTACGGTCTAGGTGTGGTCAGAGTTGGACCAGCCCTAGCGGAAGCAGGGGCGCGGAGGTTTTTTGTCGCTCATTTCGACGAAGCTTTGACTTTAAAGAGCGCGTTGGCAGCGCAGACTGCGGTCGACGTCCATACTGGTTGCGAGATTTTTGTGCTGAACGGCCTCATCGCAGCCCCTGCAGAGGAGTTTGTGGCTCACAACATCCGGCCGGTCCTCAACAGCCTCGGCGAAGTCGACAGCTGGCAGGGCCTCGCCAGGGCCAAAAATCAGATCTTGCCCGCCGCCCTTCATGTGGATACCGGCATGTGCCGGCTCGGCCTGCCCGATAGCGAGTATCAGGCATTACAATCGTCGAAAGAGCAGCTCGAAGGCATAGATCTTCGTGTAATCATGAGCCACCTGGCCTGCGCAGACATGCCCGATCATCCTTTGAACCGACAGCAGCTAACGGCCTTTCAGCAGATCCGTGCAGCCTTTCCGGACACTCCGGCAAGCTTTGCAAACTCTTCAGGTATCTTCCTGGGACCTGAGTATCACTTTGATGTCGCCCGGCCCGGTGTCGCGCTCTATGGCATAAATCCCTTGCCGGGACATGTGAACCCGATGAGACAAGTGGTTCGTCTAAAAGGTAAAATCCTGCAACTGCGCGAGATTGACGCCTCTCAGAGCGTTGGGTATGGTGCGGCTTATCAGGCAGCCGGTCCGATGCGGATTGCAACGGTGGCTGTGGGTTACGCGGATGGTTACCTGCGTGCCTTATCTGACCGAGGGCACGCCTGGATCGGCGATCGCCGTGTGAATGTGGTGGGACGCGTATCCATGGATCTCCTGGCTTTAGACGTAACCGCGATCCCCGCAGATGACGTGGTTCCGGGTACTTTTGTGGATCTGTTCGATCCGGAAATTGGCGCCGACGCGCTCGCCGCTGAGGCAGGCACAATCGGTTACGAAATCCTGACCGCGCTCGGACAGCGCTATCACCGCGAATACCTGGGCACCTGATATATGCCGATTCTTCAACCTATCGGCCGTACTTTTATCGCGTTTCTTGGCGCGGCGGGGCGTCTGACGATCTTTGCCTTTATGGCAATCATGCACAGTTTCCGCCCGCCCTTCTATCCCCGCCTGGTCATCCGCCAGATGATGGCTGTGGGATACTACTCGCTGCCGGTCGTTGGCCTGACGGCGATCTTCACCGGCATGGTCCTCGCGCTGCAGAGTTATACGGGCTTCGCGCGCTTCTCTGCCGAGAGTGCCATTCCCAATGTCGTCATCGTGTCGATCACGCGCGAGCTGGGCCCTGTCCTGGCAGGACTGATGGTCGCCGGACGCGTCGGCGCCTCGATGGCGGCCGAGATCGGGACCATGCGCGTAACCGAACAGATTGACGCGCTCTATACGCTTTCGACCAATCCCTTCAAGTATCTGGTCGCGCCACGCTTGATCGCCGGTGTGGTCACCCTGCCGATCCTGGTGCTGATTGCCGACATCATCGGTGTTTTCGGCGGTTATCTGGTCTCGGTCTATAAACTGGGCTTCAATCCCGCAACCTACATCGCGAACACGGTAGATTTCGTCCAGGTTCAGGATGTGGTCTCCGGGCTGGTTAAAGCCGCGGTATTCGGTTTTCTGGTCACCCTGATGGGCTGCTACCACGGCTATCATTCCCGCGGTGGCGCACAGGGCGTCGGAACGGCCACCACCAATGCTGTGGTGTCCGCGTCGATCCTGATCCTCTGCTTCAACTACTTCATCACTGAATTGTTCTTTGCCCAATGAACGAGCCCACGCCCTTGAAGCAGACGCCTAAAATTCAGATCCGCGGTCTGAGGAAGGTCTTTGGTGACAAAGTCATCCTGGACGGCGTGGATCTCGATGTCGGCTCAGGCGAATCCGTGCTGGTGATCGGTGGCTCCGGATCCGGCAAATCCGTATTGCTGAAATGTATTCTGGGGCTCCTGCACCCGGACAGCGGCAGTATCCTGGTTGATGGACAGGAAGTCGTCGGTTTGTATGGGTCGGCCCTGGAAGAGGTCCGCAGCAAGTTCGGGATGCTGTTCCAGAACGCGGCGCTCTTCGATTCACTGCCGGTCTGGGAAAACGTGGCCTTCGGTCTTATCCAGGGCAAAGGCATGAAGCGCGCGGAAGCCAAGGCGGTCGCGCTTGAGAAACTTGCCTCAGTCGGCTTGAACGCAGATGTCGCGGAACTCTCTCCCGCCGAGCTTTCCGGCGGTATGCGCAAGCGCGTCGGACTGGCACGCGCCATTGCCGGCAATCCGGAAATCATCTTTTTCGACGAACCGACCACCGGCCTGGACCCTATCATGGGAGATGTGATCGACCGCCTGATCGTCAGTTGCGTCAAGGAGCTAGGCGCATCCGCACTTTCGATTACACATGACATGGCAAGTGCACGCCGTATTTCCGACCGAATCGCTATGCTTTATAAGGGCAAAATCATCTGGTCGGGACCGACCGCTTCTATCGATAGCTCCGACAATCCCTACGTCGAACAATTTATCAATGGGAACTCCGAAGGTCCGATCCAGATGCAGGTCCGCTCGCTATGACCGGCACGCGATCGAGCCGGAACTGCGTGGCCACGCGACAGAAAATATAAGGTATGCCTCGCTGAATGGCTAAATCTCAGTCCCGCTACGTCTGCCAGTCCTGCGGAGCCGTCACGGCAAAATGGAGCGGCCGCTGCGAATCCTGCAGCGAATGGAACTCAATCATCGAGGAAGCGCCGCGCGAGACGGTTCCGGGTGGTCTCGGTCAGAGCAAAGGCCTGACAGGCGGACGGCGCAGCGCGGGCCAGCGCCTGGAGTTCGTTGAGCTTCAGGGCACCAGCGAGCAAGCGCCCCGTCTACCAACCGGGATCGCAGAATTCGACCGGGTCTGCGGTGGCGGACTGGTCAATGGCTCGGCGGTCCTGATCGGCGGTGACCCCGGCATCGGAAAATCCACTCTCCTGACCCAGGCGGTGGCGGCACTTGGGGCCGGCACCGGCGGTCCGGCAGCAAAATGCGTCTATATTTCGGGAGAAGAGGCCGTCGACCAGGTGCGCTTGCGCGCCCAACGGCTAGGATTAGGCAGCTCCAACATCCTGTTGGCGGCAGCGACCTCGGTTCGGGACATCGCCACAAGCCTCGACAACGCCGATGCTCCGCGAATCGTGGTCGTGGACTCAATCCAGACCATGTACGTCGACAGCCTCGACTCGGCGCCCGGAACCGTAACACAGGTCCGCGCCTCGGCGCAGGAGCTGATCCGGATCGCGAAAAGGCGCGGCTTTGCGCTGCTTCTGGTCGGGCACGTCACGAAGGAAGGTGTGATCGCCGGACCTAAAGTACTGGAACATATGGTCGATACGGTTCTGACCTTCGAGGGCGAACGCGGGCATCCCTTCCGGATCCTGCGCGCGGTCAAAAACCGTTTCGGGCCAACCGATGAAATAGGCGTCTTCGAAATGACCGAGGACGGCTTGAGCGAAGTCGCCAATCCCTCGGCCCTGTTTTTGGCGGAACGGCGCGGCAATGTCTCAGGCTCAGCCGTCTTTGCCGGTCTAGAAGGCTCCCGCCCCGTGCTGGTCGAGATACAAGCCTTGGTTTCACCCTCTCCGCAGGCAACACCACGACGGGCTGTAATCGGCTGGGACACCGGCCGGTTGGCGATGGTTTTAGCTGTTCTGGAGGCCAGATGCGGGCTGGCATTGGCGGGCAATGAGGTATATTTAAACGTGGCTGGCGGGTTACGGATTGGTGAACCCGCCGCGGATTTGGCGGTGGCCGCGGCTTTGGTCTCCGCAGCGACGGATCAGGCGGTAACGGATGAAACGGTGGTTTTTGGCGAAATCGGCCTCTCCGGCGAAGTTCGTGCGGTCAGCCAAGCGGATACGCGCTTGAAAGAGGCCGCAAAACTGGGCTTCACGCGCGCTCTCATTCCACCCAGGCGGGCCAGAACCAAGAAACGTGAGTCGGACCACGGCCTGGAGATCAGGGAAATCGAACACCTACAGGATCTCGTTGCGATGTTTGCTGCAAAATCTGTCCAACGGCAGGACACCGGGGACGAATGACGCACCACATGAATAGAGCCTGAGACAAGAAGCATGGATAGTCTGCCTATTAACGTTGCGGATATCGCCGTCATCGCAGTTGTTGTGATTTCCGGCATCCTCGCGCTCTTTCGAGGCCTCGTGCATGAGGTCCTAGCCGTAGGATCCTGGATCGGCGCAGGTTTTGCGACGCTCTACGGCTTTTCCCACGCCCTGCCCTACGTCAAACAGGTGATCACTGTCGATCTCTTCGCCGAGGTCACCACCGCGATCCTGCTCTTCATATCGGTCTTGGTTGTGCTGACGATCTTTACCCGCATGTTTTCTCAGCGCGTCAAGGACAGTGGCCTAGGGCCGCTTGACCGCACATTGGGTATGTTGTTCGGTTTTGCCCGTGGCGCCGTGATCGTCTGTGTCGCCTGGGGTGTCTACACCTTCGCCATTCCACAGCAGGACCGTCCTGCCTGGATTGAAGAAGCCAGAACCAAGCCGCTGGTCGAGCACGGCTCCTACGTCCTCAAAGCGCTGCTGCCGGAGCGTTATCGCACCGAAGCAGAAGGTGCGGCGCGCGATACGCTGAACCAGGCGCAGGACCTTCAGGACGCAAGCCAGACGTTCCAGGATATCGTTTCACCGCGCCCCAAGGCGGAAGCCAGTGAGGGTGAACCCGAATACAACCGGCTGATGCGCGAGCAGATGCGCCGTGCCATCGAGGCCGCCGGAGACAATGAGCCAGTGCGGGAGCAGGCCCAATGATGACTACCGATCCCTTCGACGACGACAAGCTGCGCGAGGAATGCGGCGTTTTCGGCATTTACGGCAATACCGATGCAGCAGCCCTCGCCGCGCTGGGACTTCATGCCCTGCAGCACCGCGGTCAGGAAGCCGCCGGTATCGTTGCGTACGACGGCGAGCAGTTCAACGCGCACCGGGACCTGGGGCACGTGGGCGACATCTTTTCCTCCGGCGATGTCATGACCCGTCTGGGCGGGCAGTCGGCCATCGGTCATGTCCGCTATTCCACGACGGGGGAGACGGCTCTGCGAAACGTGCAGCCGCTCTTTGCCGATCTGCACTACGGCGGTTTTGCACTGGCGCATAACGGCAATCTGACCAATGCCCGGCACCTGCGCACGGATCTGGTCCGCAACGGCTCACTGTTCCAGTCGACCATGGACACCGAGGTCATCATTCACCTGATTGCCATGTCCCGGGGTGTCACGCTGATTGACCGCATGGTCGAAGCGGTCCGCAAAATCGAAGGCGCCTACTCCCTGGTGGCTATCACCGATAGCAGCGTCATCGCAGTGCGCGATCCCCTGGGCGTGCGCCCTCTGGTTCTCGGCAAGCTCGGCGAAGCCTACGTCGTTGCCTCCGAGACCTGCGCCCTGGATATCATCGGCGCCGACTTCGTCCGCGACGTTGAGGCTGGTGAGATGATCGTGCTCGACGCTAATGGATTACGCTCGATGCGCCCCTTCCCGCCGATGAAGCAGCGTGCCTGTATTTTCGAGTTCATATACTTCGCCCGTCCCGATTCGGTGATGGAAGGTCACAGCATCTACGAGGCGCGCAAACGCATCGGTGTCGAACTGGCGAAAGAAAACCCGCTCGACGTCGACGTGGTCATCCCGGTTCCGGATTCCGGCGTTCCCGCCGCAATCGGTTATGCGGCCGCGGCAAATGTTCCTTTTGAGCTGGGGATCATCCGAAACCATTACGTCGGCAGAACCTTTATCGAACCCGGGCAGCAGATCCGACATCTCGGCGTGCGTCTGAAGCACAACGCCAACCGCGGAATGATTGAGGGAAAACGGGTCGTTCTGGTTGACGATTCCATCGTGCGCGGCACGACCTCCATCAAGATCGTGGAGATGGTCCGCGCTGCTGGCGCCAGCGAGGTTCATATGCTGATCGCCGCACCACCGACGGCACACTCCTGCTTCTACGGGATTGATACGCCGGAAAGCAGTGAGCTGCTGGCGTCGCGCATGAACGTCGAAGAAATGGCGACCCACATCGGTGTCGACAGCCTGGCCTTTATCTCGATGGACGGTCTCTATCGGGCCATGCGTGAAGAGGGCCGCGATAACGACTCGCCACAGTTCTGCGACGCATGCTTTACCGGTGATTACCCGACACGACTGACAGACCATGCCGAGCCCGCCAGCGTGCCACAGCTTTCCCTGCTGGCAGAGCTCGCCTGACGTCTTGTCGCAGGAGGGGTCACAACTGATTGAGGGCATCAAATGCCGATGATAGCGCGGGTCGTGTATCTGAGCGCTGCTGCTGCAGGCGGATCGGCGACCTCGCAATTTCCCGAGTTCTTTCAACAGTACCTGCAGCGCCTGGGAGGTCATGTCGACCAGGCAAAGATACAGGCAATCCGCATTCAGGAAGCCGCTGCTGCAGAGAAGCTCTCAATTCAGGAGTATCTGGGCAGCTTTCTGAATAGCCAGATCTCGGCGCACCGCCGACAGGGGGAAATTCTGCAACTGGAACTCGGCGAAGCGGATCGCCTGAACCAGAGCCTGGAACAACTCACACAAGCTCCGATCTGGCAGCGGCCCTTCCTGATGGCCAGCCACGCCGAGACGGATATATTACAAGCTGCGGCGACGGCCTATCAGCCTGCCGTTCCCATAACGCCGGAAGGTTTCGTCTATGCCGGTGTTGGCGCTCTGCTCGGTATCTTCCTGCTTCGCTCACTCCGTTCCATACCTTCCCTCTTTCGTCGAAAAGCACCGCAATGACTGAAAACACACCAGAAACCCTCTCCCAAACAACAGGCACCGGGCGTCTCGCAGGTCGTATCGCAGTCATTACCGGCGCGTCGCGGGGCATTGGCGCCGCCGTGGCGAAACGCTTCGGGGCTGAGGGTGCACATCTCATTCTGGTGGCGAAGACGGTGGGCGGCCTTGAGGAAATCGATGACGAGATTCGCGCTGCCGGCGGCGCGGCCTCCACACTGGTCCCGCTCGATCTGCGCAACTTCGACGCCATCGATCAGATGGGAGCATCTTTGTACGAACGCTTTGGCCGACTGGATATTCTGGTTGGCAACGCCGGACTGCTGGGCACGCTCTCGCCGGTCGGACATATCGACCCAAAGGTCTGGAGCGAAACGCTGGACATCAACCTGACTGCCAACTGGCGGCTGTTGCGGAGTTTCGATCCCCTGCTGAAACTTTCGGATGCCGGACGCGCCATCTTCGTGACTTCCGGGGCCGCTTCGAAAGCCAACGCTTACTGGGCAACCTACAGCGCCACCAAGGCAGCCCTCGACGTCCTGGTAAAGACCTACGCGGCAGAGAACGAGAAAACCAATATCTGCGCCAACCTGCTTTCGCCCGGCCCGATCCGTACGACCATGCGTGCCAAAGCCTTTCCAGGCGAAGATCCCAACACCTTGCGCACACCGGAAGAAATCACCGATCTCTTTGTCGAACTGGCTTCTGCTGAATGCCAGCGCAATGGCGAGATCGTACGAGTGCCAGGCGCTTAGTCTGATCGACGCCTCTGGTCTATGTTGGCGAAAACACTTTACCTGTCGCAATGTGATCCGGGTTAAACTGCGGCCAAACAATCCGGAAACGCAGTCGAGGTGCAGGCTTGGAGTCTCTAAACCGTTGCTACGAGGATGTTCGTTTTCATAATGAACTCGTCGAACTGACAGGTGCAACGACGAACTCTCATGTACTGGATGTCGGCTGCGGCGCGGGTAAAACACTTCGATCGCTATTGGAAACCGGTGCGCAAGTCGTTGGCTTGGATTACAAAGATGAGCCTCTAGAAGCGGCATACAATGCCTTTGAAGCTGCGGTGACCGGCAAGAGACTTGAGCTTCTTAGAGTTGACCTGAACAATGAAGCGATACCGTTTCCCGACACCAATTTTGACATAATCATCTGCCAGAATGTTCTGGAATGCATAGAAGACAAACAGCAGCTCATTGCAGACTGCTTCCGCTGCCTTAAAGCCGATGGTGTGTTCATGCTGGCGCATCACGATTACGGCGGCGTGATGATCAACAGTTCGAAGTCCACTCTCACACGCACGATTGTTGCCGCCTACGCTGACGAGACACAGAACTGGATGAAGGTCTCCGATGGGGAAATCGGTCGCAAGTTGCCAGCACTTACGCGCTCCTCAAGCTTTTCACGCATGACGACGGAAACCCGTCAGTTTGTCGACCTCAGTTTTGGAGAAGGCACATATGCCAGAAGCTACTGCCAGGACGCCGCACATGCAGCGCTTCGGGCCGGGATCAGCAAAAACGACACGAGGGAATGGCTCTGCGAACTCGAAGAAAAAGATCAACAAGGGTCGTTTTATTTCAGTGTCCCATGGATTTACGTAAAAGCAGTCAAATAGAGAAACGCTCTGCCGAGGCGAATTCAATGAACGCTATGGCCTGTCGCAGCAACTGCCTCGCGGTCTGTAGTTGATGATGCCGCCACGCCGGTCCAGCTCCAATTCGCAACAACGCAAAAGCGCTTGCTTGAGCTTCGCGCGCCCTCTTTGGACGCGGGATTTCACCGCAGAAAGCGATACATTAAGCTGCCGGGCTGCTTCGGACTGTTTCATACCGCCTATATCGGTGAGTATCAGTGTTTCAGCGTAGGCCGCCGGCAGGTTTTGGATGAAGGGAGTCAAACAGCCGGAGATTTCCCGGGTCGACGTGTCGCTGCTTTCCCCCTCCTTTTCCATGGAAAGAAGGTACTCATGGTCAAGCGACGCGCGTTTCGCCTTTTCGCTCGACCTGGTCCGGTAATAGTCTGTGACAGTGTTTGCAGCGACCCGCAGTATCCACGCGGAGAGGTTCGACGCAGCCTCAAGAGCCTCTCTCGAGCGCACCAGCTTGACGAGGACATCGCCAACGACATCGTCAACGTCTTCTGCAGGAACCCGCTTGCTAACGTAGCAACGTAATCGAGTCCGGAACGCTCCCCACGTAACTTCGCTCAGGTCGTGACGATCAGTTTCCAATTTTTCCGTCAATCTCTCTTGCTGTTTCACAATCCTATCGACAGCTTTCACGCGCCCCCTCGGCACAGCAGCTGCTCTGCCCCAAGTGCTGTTCTGCGTCCGGCGCATCGTCGGTGATACGATACCACTCCCATCCCAGGCCTTGCGGTTCCCGGCTCCAGACCTTGTCTTGTGCTGCATGACAGCAGACCTGATCGCGCTCCACACGCGCCACTAAGTCAGCCTGTTCAAGGCGCTTTGTTACATCATTTAGAGTTTCAGCATCCGAAACCTCGACCCCCAGATGATTCAGACGTTCCGAAGCGCCGGTGTTTTCGAAGAGCACGAGCTTCAACGGCGGCTGGGATAGCGCGAAGTTGGCATACCCCGGCTTGCGCTTGTGTGGTGGAGAATCGAAAAGCTTGCTGTAGAAATCGACAGCCTCATCGATATCACGGACGTTTAGGGCCAACTGAAGACGCATAGTCTCACCTCCTAGAAAGTTTCTTTCACTTCATAAGACGTAGAGAGTCGCAACAGGACGCAAAAAATTCGAAAAAAAGTCTCGCGGATCAGCGCCCGTCTTTCGCGTAGGGGTTATCGCCCTTTTTGAAGTTCAGGCGGATCGGCGTGCCGTAAAGGTCGAAATCCGCCCTCAGTGTGTTTTCCAGATAACGTCCGTAGGACAAAGGCAGATCATCTGCCTTGGTGCAGAAAATCGCGAAGGTCGGTGGTCGGGTCTTGGCTTGCGTCATGTATTTGAGGCGGATACGGCGGCCACCCGGCGCGGGCGGCGGATGCGCTGAAGTCACGGCCTCCAGCCAACGGTTCAACGCAGAGGTCGAGACCCGTTTGTTCCAGACCTTGTAGGCATCGAGAACGCGGTCGAGCATATTGTTGAGATTCTGGCCGCGCAGAGCGGAGATAGTCACAACCGGCACACCCGTGAGCTGCGGCAATGAGCGCTCGAGCCGGTCACGCAGGTCCTTGATGACCTCCTCGCGATTGCGGCAGGCATCCCATTTGTTCACCGCGATCACCAGGGCGCGGCCTTCTTCCTCGACCAGACGGGCAATGGTCAGATCCTGCTTTTCAAGAGCCGCCTCCGCATCCAGCACCAGAACGACCACCTGGGCGAACTTGACGGCGCGTAAACTGTCCGCGACCGACAGCTTCTCAACTTTGCTCTGAACTCTGGCGCGCTTTCGGATCCCGGCGGTATCGAAAAGCTTGATGGCCCGGTCCTTGTAGGTCCATTCGACGCTGATGGAATCGCGTGTGATTCCGGCCTCCGGACCGGTCAACAGCCTGTCCTCGCCGATCAGACGATTGATCAGGGTCGACTTACCGACATTTGGGCGCCCGACAATGGCAAGCTGAAGCGGACGATTCTCAAGTTCTTCCTCATCCGACAACTCCTGCGCGTCGCCCTCGTCCTCCGACGGCATGCCCTCGAGGGCAGCACGCTCTTCCTCCTGGCGTTTCATCTGCTCATCGACGAAGTCGTAAAGGTCGGTCATGCCGAGCCCGTGCTCCGCCGAGATCGGAACCGGTTCCCCCAGGCCAAGACGATAGGCATCCATGAAACCGCTGTCGCCCTGCCGCCCCTCGCACTTGTTGGCCAGAACGAAGACCGGTGTCGGTGACTTTCGGAGCCACTGAGCGAAGTGTTCATCCAGCGGTGTGACACCGGCGCGCGAATCTACGATCAGGAAGGCAAGGTCCGCATCCTCAACCGCCTGCTCGGTTTGAAGGCGCATACGCGCTTCGAGGCTATCGTCGAAGGCTTCTTCCAGACCGGCCGTATCGATCACCGTGAAGGTCAGATCGTAGAGCTTCGCTGTGCCCTCGCGGCGGTCGCGCGTCACGCCCGGCTGATCGTCGACCAGCGCAAGACGTTTTCCGACCAGCCGATTGAACAGCGTCGATTTGCCGACATTCGGTCGACCGATAATGGCTACTTTAAAATCCATTTTCTTACTTACTTGCCCTCAGCTCCAGGGAGACGAGGTGCAGTGAAAAGACGTTAGCGCAACACAACCAGCTCTGCGTTATCCGTCACAAAATAAAGGCTGTTGCCCGCAACAACCGGCGGCAACGCCGCGCCGTCGGGAAGCTCGATGAATCCCAGAACCTCGCCGGTGTAAGGCGAGATCGAAATGGCTTCCCCGTGCGAGCCGGCAACAATCAGGCGATCACTCGCCAGAACCGGTCCCGACCACTGGATCAGATCTTCCTGGTCTTCTTCGTCCTCGAAACGCTGCAGCGGCCGGACCCAACGCAAACGACCGTCCCGCCTGCGCACCGCAACCAACTGCGCGTCGTTTGTCAGAACGAACACGAAGTCGCCTGCAACCCAGGGCGTTTGCACGCCACCGAGATCGATATCCCAGGAACGTGCACCGCGCTCGATATCCAGGGCAATCATGCGGCCGGAATGACTGATCGCCATCACAACGCCACGATCGATTACCGGTTGGCCGCGAATATGCGCCAGATCGGCAAGAGGATCGATGCGATTGACCGACGACAGACTGTCGCTCCAGAGCACGCGTCCGTCAGTCACCGAAAGTCCGATGATCTCACCCGATGAGAACGGCACCACGACGGTCGATCCTGCGACAGCCGGGCTGGCAGCGCCCAGCAATCCGGCATCTTCCTGAATACCGATATGACTCCAGAGTCTGCGGCCATCGTCTGCTGCGAGCGTCAGCAACTGATTGTCGAGGGTGACGACGAAAACCCGTCCACCATTCACCGTGGGCGCTGCGCGCAAAGGCCCGGGCATATCACGCTGCCAGAGAATATCGCCGGAGCGGGCGTCGAGCGCGAAGACACGCGCAAAACCGGTGGTGACGTAAATCTTTCCGTCAGAGTATGCGATACCCCCCCCGAAGAAGCCGTCATCCTCGTCTTCAGGCTCCAGATCGACCCGCCAGTACTCCTTGCCGCTTATCGTGTCGTATGCGGAAACGTCGGTCTGGGCATCCATAGCGAAGACGACATTTTCGACAACGATCGGCTGAGCCAGAAGTGTCTGCGAATCATCGGAGCCTTCGCCGATACCGGTGCTCCAGGCTTCACTCAAACCATCGTTGATCGAAAGATGGTACATGGCATGAGGCGGGTTTCCGCCTGCATGGGTCCAGAATTTATTCTCGAAGGGCTTTGGCAGAATGATCTGCAGGTCGGCGATCTCAGGATCAGGGGTCAAGCCTTTGTCCAGCGCCAGAATAGCAATCCGGTCGCCGGGCAAGCGGGGTTCCTCTGCCGAATCAAACCAGTCGGTGATCCCGCAGCCACTGAGACCGAGGCCCAAACCGCAGAAGGCAGTGAGAGTCAAAAATCGCTTCAGCATGGAAATCAGTCCTTAAGAGCCTCGATCATTTGCGTCGCACGGGCCCGGATACCGGGTGGCGCCGTAAGATCGTCGGACAGCTCTGTGAAGAGATCCCGTGCTGTCTGCCTATCGTTTTCCCGAAGCGCCAATGTTGCCAGGAGCTCGGTTGCTGTCGGTCGGAAGGCATTGCCGGTTACCGCCAGAGGCTCCAGTCGTGCCTTCAGGCTCTCCACGTCTCCATCGTCAACCTGATGCATAACCGACAAGAGTGTCGCCACGGCCCCAAAAGCCTGGTCGGTGCCCTGTTTAGCCGCGATGCGGTCCCAAATGACGACAGCTTCATCGGTTTTGTCCGCGGCCGCCAGCAGGCGGGCCTCATCAAAGGACGCCAGCATGCCGTAAGTGTCGTCGCCGGAAGCGATTTCAGAGAGATCGGAGAGCGCTTTGGCCTCGTCCGACTGCCCTGCAGCCAAAGCCAAGGCGCTGGCATAAGCGTCCGAGCGCGCGCCACGTTGCTCCAGGTCGTAAGCGGTCCAAGCCTGATACGCCGCCGTTCCGGCTACAATCGCCACGGCAAGGCCAATGACGTACCGACCGTAGCGTTTCCACCAGGCGGTTGCCCTGTCCTTCTTCAGATCGTCTTCTACTTCCTGAAAAATATCAGCCACGCGTTTTCCTCTTACTACCTACTTTTTGGCAGAACTCTGCCATTCTTTGCCCTGCAGTGCCAAAGCGGGGCTAACATAGCTCGCCAGCACCCGGTTGATAAGGTTTTTCCCACATTCGGGCGATATAGCACCCGACGGCCCGACATTGCTTCAAACCGCGGAAAATCCAGGGTTACCGCCATTTCCATCGCCTCAGACCCGATGTCTTTTTCACCGGTGACACGAATTTCACCCGGAACACAAAGGACATAGGATTTTGGCGCCAAAAACACAAACCAAACCAGCAGGCTAAGACGAAAAAGCTTGGATTTACTTTGACAACGAGCCTTTGGATCAGCGCCCTACCAGCTGCAAGGCGTTCAATCTAATCCTTTGTTAACCGGCAGGTATCAGACTAACGGGCACGGATTTGCCGCTCCGTAGGGTTTTCGCCCCCCAAAAGGTATTTGGCAGGAGTGAAGAAGACTATGTTTCGTATGACCATGTTAGGCGCCTGCCTTTTCGGCTTAACCGCCTGCGATCCCTCGACTCAGGTCATGCTGACCGGCGCGAGCGTGGTCAGCCTTGCCCACACCAAAAAGACCGTCGGCGATCATTTCAGCACCTGGGCCTTCGACAAGGACTGCTCAACCCTGAAGTACGTCAACGGCCGGGAATACTGCCAGGAGTTCCCCGACGAAGCTGCAATGCAGGCGCCGGAGAAGGTTCTGCACTGCTATCGCACTATTGGCGGTGTTTCCTGCTATCGGGAACCTGACAAATCCGCCAGTGCGCAGACCAAGGTCTACTGAGACTTGAGACCAAAACCGCTTTTACCCAGGTTAAACACTTAAAAGCGTGTGAATTATGTGCTTTTGGCTCATATCCAGGTCCTGCCTCCATCCTGTGACTGGACGTCGCGACGATTTTCGGAGAAACTTACCGGAACTGATGGGAGGCACAGTCTTGTATGGCAGAGCTGTATCGCTTCGATGAACGCCGTGGAAAAAACAAATCAACGTTCTTCGATCGGCAGGAACTCGGTCAGCTGCTGAATCTATACAGCCGCAGAGTGGCAAGCGGCGAATGGCGGGATTACGCCATCGATCAAGGCAACGGCAGTGCCACCTTCTCGGTTTTCAGACACACGATGGATTCTCCGCTTTTTTCGATTGCAAAGCGCCTTGTCGCGCGCGGACGAAACAAGGAATACGTTGTCTACAGTGGCCGCCGCCAGTTAAAGCGGGCACAGACCATGTCGGAGGCCCTGGCCATTCTGGAGAAGAAACCGCGAGTCATTTCCTGAAACCGCGTTTTCCAATCCTATCGTGCGCCCGCCTTCTCCCACTCCAATGTGATGGTCCCGTAACAATATTGGCGTTTCGTTCATAGCTGCGTCCCGTTACTCTTCACGGTTCATCATCACCTGTCTCCGGCCAGGCGATGAGATAATGCGAGTAGCCGCAGTAAGGAGAGTAAACCGTGATCGTCGAGCAAATCTGGACCGGCAACGCCTTTCGAAATTTCAACTATCTCATTGCCTGTAGCGAAACCGGAGAAGCGCTCGCCATTGATCCTCTGGATTCAGATAAATGCCTCGCGACGGCAAAGCGGCAGGGCTGGACCATCACGCAGGTACTCAACACCCACGAGCATCACGACCATATCGGTGGCAATGACGCTGTGATCGCCGCAACCGGCGCAAAACTTCTGGCGCACAAAAACGCCAAATCCACTATCCCCGGAATGGACCGCGGCCTGGATGCCGGAGACGTGGTGCGGGTCGGTCGCTCTGTTGAGCTGGAAGCCCTGGACACACCCGGTCATACCATGAGCCACGTATGTCTGCTGTCGCGCGGCGACCACGCCGGGCTTTTCTGTGGCGACACGCTATTTAATGCGGGCGCCGGAAATTGTCATAACGGCGGCCATCCCAACGAGCTCTACCAAACCTTCGCGACGCAATTGGCCAATCTGCCAGATGAAACACGGATTTATCCTGGCCACGATTACATTGCCAACAATCTGGAATTCACGCTGAACCGGGAGCCGGATAACAAGCGCGCAGCCGAGTTACTGGACCGGATCGCCGACCAGGATACCGAGGAAGCTCTGGTTTCAACGCTCGCGTTGGAAAAAGAGGTGAACACCTTCTTTCGCCTGCACAGCCCAAGCGTGATCGCCGCTCTGCGTGAGTCCTTTCCTGATCTGCCGGAAGCCCCCGATCCAAAGACCGTATTCGTCAAGCTGAGAGAATTGAGAAACAGCTGGTAACACGTGAGGGACAGTCAGCCCTCCACTCCACGTGACTCATCACCCCTGCGCCGTAATTGCGCGGGATGAAACAATCATTCGCGACGAGATGCCTTCAGGCTTTTTGTCACCGTGCTGATCTCGACCACCGCGTTTCCATCGAATTCAAGCCTGTCCACTTCGCCGTAAAACCAGGTTTGGCCGAAGGGGTTCGCGGCCGCCTCTTCAACGCGATGAGGTTTCCCCCAGGCGAGACAGGCCATCTCACGGGTTATGCCGAGCCAAACGCCTCGGTCTTTGAGATTGGCAGCATCCGTCTCGTCAAGCGACAGAGCAAGAATGCGGCGCTGGCGATCGGCTTCCCGCTCGGTCCTGGGGACCTCGTCAAGTCGAACACAGGCCAGCGAATAGGGATCACTGAGGCATGCCAGACGAGAGGAAATAATACCATGAGTGTCAGGGTCAGGATTCGCTAACCAATCGCACGCGGCATAGACCTGACTTGGTACAACCATCGCCACGAGACACAGAAACAGACTTCGCATCGTTTTCTCCCAGATGGATCGATCATCACATCCCCCTGCAAGCCTAAGAAAACCTGCGCAAATCCGCTCCGAACCAACATTCAGAGCGGCATAATAGCACAGTCCGTGGCCTTCCGCTCTTCTTGCATTATCCATGTGCCAAACGATACCGCCGGGTTCCCGGTATTCCTACCCGAGACCAAGTAATTTCGCACATGCAAAAAAGACTGTCTGCGGCTGTCGCATGCCGTATCAGAAAGACTATACTTTACCGATACGCGAATCGGTTGCGGATCCGCTGCTGCCTTGCATCGGTTGGGCTGATGGAACGAAGACACTATAAATTAATGTAAAAGGCCGAATATCAAGAAGGCCTCAGCTGCAACCCAATGAGGAATGCTCCCACGCAATGATCCAAGACGGAAAAATGAAAGCGGCAGGCAATGACTGAATCGAGCTATTTGCTCGAAGTTCTAATCGTTCTTGTGGCAGCGGTTCTTTCTGTCTCGTTGTTTCGACGGCTGCGGCTTGATCCCGTACTGGGTTATCTATGTGCCGGCGCGATCATCGGCCCCTACAGCCTGGGGCTTGTGCAGGGCCTTGCGACCATCCATGCACTTGCTGAACTCGGCGTGGTCTTCCTGCTCTTTACAGTGGGACTCGAACTGCCGATTGCGCGCATTCGGGTTATGCCGCTTAGGGTATTTCTTCTAGGCATCGCCCAGGTTTTCATTACCGGCACTCTGATCTCGGTGGCAGTTTCCGCCATGGGAGTCGGACCGGAAGCAGCCGCTATCATCGGCTTCGGTGTTGCCCTTTCCTCGACCGCCATTGTCCTGAGACTTCTTGCTGACCGGGGCGGCCTGACATCGCAGACCGGACGGGCCGCCTTCGCGATTCTGATTGTTCAGGATCTGATGGTCGGCCCCTTGCTGGTCGCCGTCTTTGCGATCGGCGATCAAAGCAATGATCTGCTACCATTGCTCGGCGAAGCCGCCCTTAAGATGTTGATCACTGTGGCCTTGATACTGGGTATCGGGCGCATCCTGCTAAGGCATGTTTTCACCCAGGTGGCCGCAGCGCGCGAGCCGGCCATTTTCGCCGCCATGACCCTGTTCGTGGTTCTGGGAACCGGCGTCGCCACTGAACATGTTGGTCTGTCTCTGGCGTTTGGCGCTTTTCTAGCCGGTATGCTGATGGCTGAAACCCAGTTTCGTCATCAGGTGGCTGCTGAGATTCAACCCTTCCGCGGCTTACTGCTTGGGCTTTTCTTCATGACGGTCGGCATGGAGATTCATCCACAGCTGATCTTCGATAATGCACCGACGATTTTGTCTCTCGTGGTGGCATTGCTGGCGGGTAAAGCGCTCATATTGATACTCCTGGCCAAAATCGCGCGGCTCTCCTTCGCAGATTCTGTGAACCTGGGCGTGCTGCTTGCGCAGGGCGGCGAATTTGCGTTCGTGCTGATCGGCGCGGCCATGGCCCAAAGCATCGTCGGCCCTGATCTGGGGCAAACGGTGATTGTTGTTGTCGCACTTACTATGCTGGCGACGCCTTTCCTGGCCGGTCTTGGACAGAAAGCGTCAAACCGGATTGAACGTAACGAGGTCCCAACGATTGAAAACCTCCCTGAGGGTGAATCAGATCTTTCAGACCATGTGATCATTGCAGGGTTCGGCCGTGTTGGCGCGACCGTCGCCAAACAGATGATGGATGCCAAAGTCCCCTTCCTGGCCGTCGACATGGACCCGCACACGATCCTGCAAGCACAAAAACGCGGCCTACCGGTCTACTACGGCGACGTGACCCGGGCCGAAATCCTGGAAGCCGTCAACGTAGAGGCAGCGAGGGCCGTCGTGGTCGCACTGGACGACAAGCATGTCTCGCTGCAGATCGTTGCAATCCTGCGCTATATCTTCCCGGACCTGAAAATCCACGCCCGTGCGCGCGACCTTGGGCATGCGCAGGAGTTGGAGAACATCGGTGCGACAACTGTTGTGACTGAACTTGTCCCCACAGGACTTCAGCTCGCACAGGTTGCAATTAAACCTGAAGACTGAATAATCCTTCCTGATAAGACCAATTTAGACAGTATATTCCCACTTGAATTCACGTTAACCAATCAAGCGCACGAAAAGCCTTAATCTTTTATGGCAACGTCGCGCAAACCGGTGCATTGCCGCGGGCAAAATCACCAGGTAGGCGAACAAACAAGCCTTTATAATTCAACGATTATAACTCTTCCCTAAGACTTTTTCCGTAGTTTTGTCCGCTCCGAGTAAAGCCCGTTTCTATAGGTTGTGGCATAAGCACCTACCTTGAATGGAATGCTTTACGTTAAGACAAGGACGACAGAGATGACCGACGATTTCGTTCATTCTGAAAAGGTAACGGACGCCGCCCTTGCCGAAATGCGTATCAGGAAGATTCCGATGACCCCGGAAAACTTCAACATCTGGTACGAGTACTGCAACGGCGACAACCCCGGTCTCTCCAAGGCCGTCAAACGTCTTGTCGAAAACCAGGCGAAGTTCACCGACGACGAGAACGCCAGCCTCTACTCAGAACACTTCGGCATCAAGAAGAGCAGCCGCGACCTTCACGAGGTCGGTGGACAGATCCAAAGCGTGACCGAACAGGTCGTCACTCAGCTCAAGAATGCGACCGACATCACGGCGGATTATAGTAAAACCCTAGGTGACTTTTCGAAGCAACTCGCCAAGGCGACCGATAGCGACGCCGATCAGCTGAACGATACGATCCGGACTGTCATGATCGAAACGCAGAAGGTTGCGCAAAGGAACAAGGATCTTGAGGCCCGCCTGAATTCGTCAGCAGATGAAATCGACGGACTCCACGATGATCTCATCAAGGCCCGACAGGAGGCCATGACAGATGATCTGACAGGATTGGCCAACCGCAAGTGTTTCGACAGGCGTCTCTCAGAGGGTATGAGCAATTCCGCGGAAACTGGAGAGGCGCTGTCGCTGATGTTTATGGATATCGATTTCTTTAAGAAATTCAACGACACCTATGGTCATCAGATTGGCGACCAGGTTTTAAAACTTGTCGCGCAAAACCTCAGTAAAACCCTGAAAGGCCAGGATACGGCCGCGCGCTACGGCGGTGAGGAATTTGCCATCATCCTCCCCAACACGCCATTGGAGATCGCGGTAAAGCTGGCCGAAAACATCCGCGTTAACCTGGCCAATCAGGTTCTGAAGAATCTGCGCACCGGGGACTCCTTCGGCAAGTTGACTGTCTCGGTCGGCGTCGCGAGGTATCACGAAGGAGAACCGGCCGAAGACCTGATCCGTCGCAGCGACAAAGCGCTCTACCGCGCCAAGCAGGACGGCCGCAATCGAGTGGTCAGCGAAGAAGACAGCAACGGGAACACTAACTTGAACGCCGTCTGACGCCCGAGGCCACCTGTTTGTGAAAGCGCCCACTGCCGACCGGAATGCAACCTCAGTAAATCCTCAATAGTGCGGCGGTGGTGCGTTATCGGGTGCCTCGCTTTGGCCTTCAAGCGCCCGAATACGATCCAGCAAACGTTCGATCTTAGCCGCAGCTGTATCCAGGTTCGACCATTGCTTCGCCATCTCGTCACTCATATCCTGGAGTACCCGTTCCTGCTCGGCGACGTGTGCTTCGAGTAAATCGAGTCTATTTTGCAGATCCTGTGTCATACCGCATTTCTAACATCAGGCGACAGCGTGGCAAGCGCGCAATCCCGGCCTCACGCGCGTCAAGTGGGGCTGACTCGAACCTGCTTACTAAACCGGCGAAGAGACAAAGCCAGGGAACGGGACTCAAAGCATGAAAAGGCTCAATGATGCATAAGCGTAAGCCTCACCTTCGCGGCCGCGGTCCGGATCTCCCGATCCTTGATCAGGTCACCCAGTATGATTTTGCGCCGGGCTACGTGGTCTTCACCCTGCCCGCCCCCAAACGCTTGCGGGTCAAAGTCGGTGGTGAGGTAATCGCGGACACCACCGCGGGCCTCATCCTTTTCGAGTCCGATCACCTGCCGGTTTACTATTTTCCGCGGGCTTCGGTGCGTATGGATCTCTTAGCGCCGGGCGACCGCACAAGCCATTGCCCCTACAAAGGCGAGGCGTCCTACTACAGCCTCAAGGGACATGACGACACTTACCGCAATATCATGTGGTCCTATGAGGATCCGATTGAAGCCTGCCCGGCAATCGGCGACTACGTCTCCTTCCTCTGGCATGAAGTCGATCATTGGTTCGAGGAGGATGAAGAAATCTTCGTCCACGCCCGCGACCCTTACCGGCGCATTGACTGCCTGCCTTCAAGCCGCAGGGTTCAGGTTTTTCTAAATGGAGAAGAGATTGCAAACTCGATAAGGGGTGTTTTTCTCTTCGAGACGGGTTTGCCCACCCGTTATTATCTGCCGCCGGAAGATATCCAGACTCAGTTTCTCACACCGAGCGAGTCGTTCTCAGAATGTCCCTACAAAGGCCGGGCCGCTTATCATCACGCGCATGTAGGCGGGGAAACTTTCAACGACATCGTCTGGCATTACCCTGCACCCATTGAAGGGGCGTCCCGCATCAAGGGCCTGCATTGCTTCGCGAGCGAATTCGTTGATCGCATTCTGGTCGACGGCATCGAACAGCCCCGGCCCGTCACCGCGTTCTCCCACGGATACAGCTAACTGGATGGCCTACCTGGTTCGCAAGCTCAGGCGTTCTGCAAGAATACGCACCAGATACTGATGGAACGATGCAGCCGTTGTTGGCGTTTCCGCTGCCATTTTTGCCAGAGATCCACGGCTCAGTCGCCACAAGGTCGCATGACCTTCCGTGACAAGAGACGCCGAGTGACGCTGGTTCAGGTAGAAGGCTATTTCTCCCACCACAACACCCGGGCTGAAGGTACGCAGGCAGATACTTGAGCCGTCGGGTGTCTCCAGCAGCAGGCTCACCTTTCCCTGTTCTATGAAATAGAGGTCTTCCGGCTCGGCCCCCTGACGAATAACGACGTCTCGAGGGACACACTCGATTTTCTCCAGATAGGACATCAGATTCAGCGATACCTGCCGGTCGCCTATCGTCTTCGCCAGCTGGCTTTCGATCCCGTGATCTTCTGCCTTTGACTTGGAGGTCTGTTTTTCATCCAGTAAACGATCCTCGCTCCATGCCAGGGCCTGATCGACATCGCGATGGAAGCGGACGTTCAAGGGACTCTCCGGTCCAAAGCCGCCTTCCTTGAGCAATTGATCGATGCTCTGTGACAGGTTCGTCATCACCAGAACCGTACCGGATGAGTCTGTCAACTGCGCGATCTTGATAAAACTGCGGACTGCTGAAGAATCGAGGCCGGTCAAGCCACCGCAATCCAGCAACAGAAACCTGACTTTCGGCTGTGCATCGTCGAACAGCCGCTTTCTGACAAAAGTCTGAAGCTGATGCGCGGTCCCGAAAAAGACGAAACCCTGCAGCCGCACAGTCAAAATCTCCTGTCCGCGCGAAAGCAGGAACACGCGGTCCTCAGGTGAGCGATCCGCGCTGCTCCTGAGGTTTTCGCCTGTCACCGCATAACGCACGATCTCAACGCGGCTGTAATCGAGCACGAAGAGGATCACCGCGGAAATCAAGCCGGCCAGCACCCCTTCGAGAAACCCTACGGCGCTGATCACGAAGAGGATAACGAGGATGATCAGATATTCGCGGCGCGGCATCTTCTGAAAAGAGTCGACCAGCCAGTCATAAAGCAGGGAAAGACCGATCCAGAGCAGCAGTCCGCCGAACAGCGGGATCGGCATATAGGCGAGCAACGAGGTGCCAAAGAACAGCATACCCGCACAGACACTCGCCGCAATCAAACCGACCAGCCGATAGGATGCATCCAGCGTATATCCTAGCAGGGACAACCCGAGCCCCTGAAACCCGGCAGCCCCGCCTCCAAAGCCGGCCAGGAAGTTTCCCGCACCGGCTGCGCGCAACTCTCTGTTCAAGTCCACGTCACGGCGCACCGTCAGCTCAATGCCGCTTGATGCAAGCAGCACGGAGGTCGCGGTAACGACAACCATGGTCATCACTTTAGGCACCTCGGCCCAGATCACGGGCCAATCTATCGCCTCGACAGCAACATCGGTAAAAGGCGGCCAGATTTTGTCCTGCTGGGGCGAGAGGAACAGCCAACCATCTGACTGCAACATCGGGATGGAGTTTCCCAGGACCCAGGCGCCCGTGTGAAAAAGCAGCAATGCAGCAAAGAGCGCGACCGGCAAAACAAAAGCGCCGCCATTGCCCCGGGTGAAGACCCAAAGCAAGGCGGCGAAGACGGTGGCGGGCGCCCACTTCGCCACATTCGTCGGATCGAGTAGAACTTGAGAGTTCTCCAGCGTCAGTGTCTCGCCAACAATCACACCCAACGCGCCGTGAACGATCAGCCAGCCCATGCCGGCAAGAAAACCGCCGATAACAGGGTAAGGGATGAACCTGACGAAGCGGCCTAACCTGAATACACCGAGGGCGAAGAGGCAAAGCCCCGTGACCGAGGTCGCCAGGCCGATCGCAACCACAATCGTCAGCGCAATCTCCTGCTCAGTGCGGCTGCCTTCCATGGCCGAATGCATCGACGCGGCAATCACCGCCAGCGTTACGATGGTTACTTCCTGCGACAGAGCCAGCATCCCCGGATAGGAACTGCTCAGGGCAACAACAGCGGACAGCACAATGGTGCTGAAGAGACAGAGACCGATGCCCAGCGTGATGTGATGGCTCAGATCTCCGGAAAAGAGCAGAGCCGCATCTGAGATCGCGAAGATCACCGCCAACAATCCGCAGATCAGACCGGCCGTCAGTGCGGCACCAATCTGACGCGGGCTGTAACCGTAAAACCGTACACCAGCGGGGCGCGCGGCAACACTCCCTTTTGATCCCTGATGAGAGCCGAAGACTGCCAAATTCTCGATCCACACGTGGCCGCGGTACAAAACTGCTTTGATGCTTAAGAGCTTTTCGAACAGGAGCAGGTGCATCTGTTTCGCGCTCTACGAAATAGAGACAGTTATCTTTGAGGATGAGAAGAGTGGAAAAGCATTTTGTCCACTACGTGCACACTTTTGTCCCATTTAGTGCATCGACAACGTATTTGTCTTCCAGGGTTTAATCAGTCACGGCTCCGCAAATCGGGAACATAAGCCTCTTGTGACGGCAAGTATTGGGTGCCCTATCCGACATCAACATAATCGCGCAGCATAATCTTCGGAATTCTTCAGACCTGATCCGGCTTTGAGATTCACGCTGAGATCACGCAGGGACACGCAAGATCTGCAACAACGCTCAATTCATTCATCATGAATTTTAGACTCAAGAAAAAAAGGGGAAATATCATGCCTACTTCAAATTCAAATGCTGTTCATTTACCTCAAAAGATACGTCAGTCATGCAACGCGCAACAAACAACTCTGGTCGTCGGAGACCGATTTTCCAAACGTAGAAAAAATCGGGGTATTTTTATGACACTCTTATACATTCTGTTCGTTTCGGGTTGTACATCACTCAGACCTTCCAACGTGACCTCTGGAGCAGATCCCAACATAGAGGGACAAAGAAAATTCATGAAGGTGGACCTCTTGGCGCAACTCGACCCCATGCAGTACGGTCGGCGTGCAGTCAATAATGCTGGAGCCATCAGCGACCCCAACGATCCTGAAAAAGAAAAAACAAATCGGGGCGCTGATATCTACGAAAACGCATTTCTCGGCTTCAGGGACCGCAATTATACAGAGTCGAGAGAGTTGAGGCGTAACAGTGTCCAAGACCGACTCATCAATGCCTCTGTCATCTCCTGTACCGATTACAAAAAAGATGTTCTGCGTTTTAAGAGCGACCTTGACTTCTTCAGCAAATCCATCGCTCTAAGCCTCGATGCAGCAGGGGCCCTGACAACCGGTGGGGCGAGCCAAATCCTCTCCGGAGTTAGTGCCGCTGTTCTCGGTGTGGGCACCACAGCGGACGCAGCCTATCTGAAGTCGCTGACGTTATCGGTTATCTTCAAATCGATAGATGACACCCGCAATGAAATTTTGGCAAAAATCCGCGAAGCGCAGTTAAACCAGCACGATAGCTATAGCATCGAAACCGCCATTGCTGATGCCTTGGAGTACCACCAAAGTTGCTCGATCATCGCTGGAATCCAGAAAGCGGACGAAACGGTATCCGACTCGAAAGAAGATTCAAACGATAAGCTCAACAAGGTACTCGACCTGACTGCAGACCCGGTCAAAATTGAATCTAAAAGAAGCAAGTTCCTGGAAGAAACATCTCAAGAACCTCCCGAAGATTAAGAATATTGAGATTGAATGTGTCAGTTTACGGGGTTTTGACGGTCTGTTTGACGGAGTAATCTGGGGGATAAAAAAAACCATACCTCCCGTAAAACGACTGTCACCCCACGGAGATAGAAGCAAAAACCAATTGCTAGGCGTTGGTTTTTACCGGCGCTGGCGAAGAAACACGCCCGGTCTCTGAAGCACACTGAGTAACATTCAGATACTGAGTATTATTCACTTACTCCCACTCAATCGTCCCTGGTGGTTTCGAGGTCACGTCGTAGACCACCCGGTTGATGCCGCGCACCTCGTTGATGATGCGGGTCGCTGCGCCGGAGAGGAATTCGTGATCGAAGGGGTAGCTGTCGGCGGTCATGCCGTCCGTCGAGGTCACGGCCCGAAGCGCGCAGACGAAGTCATAGGAGCGCCCATCGCCCATCACACCTACGGTTTTGACCGGCAGTAGCACGGCAAAAGCCTGCCAGATCGCATCGTAGAGTCCGGCTTTGCGGATCTCGTCCAGATAGACCGCATCGGCCTTGCGCAGGATATCGCACTTCTCTCGGGTGATATCGCCGGGAATGCGGATCGCGAGGCCCGGGCCCGGGAAGGGATGGCGGCCAATCAGGCTCTCTGGAAGACCAAGTTCACGGCCAAGCTCACGCACCTCATCCTTGAAGAGTTCGCGCAGCGGTTCGACCAGGGACATCTTCATGCGTTCCGGCAGACCACCCACATTATGGTGCGACTTGATGGTTACGCTGGGACCGCCGATGAAGGAAACCGATTCGATCACGTCGGGGTAGAGCGTGCCCTGCGCCAGGAAGTCGGCGCCGCCAAGGGCCGTGGCCTCTTCGTCGAAGACATCGATGAAGGTGCTGCCGATGATCTTGCGCTTGGTCTCCGGATCGGAAACCCCTTCCAGCTTGCCCAAAAAGAGGTCGCTGGCGTCCTTGTGGATCAGCGGAATGTTGTAGTGATCGCGGAAGAGATCGACCACCTGGGTCGCCTCGTCTTGCCGCAGAAGTCCATGGTCCACAAAGATGCAGGTCAACTGATCGCCGATCGCTTCGTGGATCAGCACGGCAGCCACCGAGGAATCCACCCCGCCGGACAAACCACAGACCACCCGGCCCGTCCCGACCTGAGCACGGATCTTGTCGATCGCCTGTTGCCGGAAGGCCGCCATGGTCCAGTCGCCCTGGCAACCGACAACCTTGTGCGTAAAGTTGGAGAGCAGCTTCGCGCCATCCGGCGTATGCATAACCTCCGGATGGAACTGCACGCCGTAGATTTTGCGCTCATCGTTGGCCACCATGGCATAGGGCGCGCCTTCCGAGGTGCCGACGATTCGGAAGCCTTCAGGCAGGCTCACAACCCGGTCCCCATGGCTCATCCAGACCTGATGCCGTTCGCCGCTGGACCAGAGTCCCTCGAAGAGACCGCAGTCATCCGACACATCCACATAGGCGCGTCCGAATTCCTGATGATCCGAGGGGTCGACCTGTCCACCGAGCTGCGCACAAATGGTCTGCATCCCGTAGCAGATCCCCAGAACCGGGACGTCGAGGTCGAATGCCACATCCGGCGCGCGGGGCGTGTCGCTTGCCGTGACCGAAGCCGGACCACCGGAGAGGATGATCCCGCGCGGATCAAAGTCACGCACACGGGCCGGATCGGCGTTGAAAGGGATTACTTCACAGTAGACTCCGCTTTCGCGAACGCGCCGGGCAATGAGCTGGGTCACCTGCGAGCCGAAGTCGAGGATAAGAATGCGGTCTGTCATGCGCGGGAAATTAGGCCGCGCGCCGGGCCAAGTCCAGCGCGCAACCGCCGCCAGGGCAGAAAATTTGCGGGATTTTCGGCCGAACGCGCAAAACGGCGCTCAGACCTCGGGTTTTAGTCCCTGAAGAGCCGTCAAATCGGACCAGGCGTAGGCAACCTCATCCAGTAGAACTCCTGCAAAACGCTCCTGCCGCTCCGCGAATCGCTCTCCGCCAACCGCCTCATAGAAGAAGCGCGAGGGATTGCGCGCCAACACCCAGATGATCGCCGACCCCATACCGGCCCGGGAGAGGCCTGCAAAAAGCTGGCTCAGCAGCTGACGCCCTACGCCCCTGCCCTGCCAGTCGATGTCAACGTAGAGGGTATAGACTTCACCGTCATGCGAGGGACTTCTGTCCCGGGCGGGACCGGCGTGTCCGAATCCGACGATACGGCTCTGTTCCAGCGCAGCGTCCCCGGGAAGGGTTTCCACCACCAGAATGGATTCACGCGCGCCGCGGGCATTGATCCAGCGCCGCCAGATCCGCGCTTCTCCATCGAGCGTCAAAGACGCAAGATAGTGATCAGGCACCATACCTGCATAGGTATGACGCCAGGTTTCAATATGAACCTGAGCCAATGCACGACTGTCTTCCGGGCGCGCTACGCGCAGGTTCAATCTCTCGCTCATTCCATAAACTTAGGTTCGCGAAGGCGCGCGCTCCAGGACCGAGACAAAAAAACCGTCAGTCCCATGTTGCGCCGGCGTCAGCAAAAGATGAGGTTCTCCCGACGGACAGGCGACGTCCGGGAGCACCGATTTCCAGATCTCCGCCACGGGGTATTGGGTGAAATCGGAGTTTTCCGCGAGGAATGCCTCAACCTGCTGCTCGTCTTCCTCGGGTAACAGGGAACAGGTCGCATAGATCAGGCGCCCCCTTGGGCGGACCAGCGTCGCCGCTGCATGCAGGACTTCTCTCTGAGCTTCAAGGTAGTCTGCGAGACGTTCCGGCGTCAGTGCCAGGCGTGCATCAGGTTGGCGGCGCCAGACACCGGATCCCGAACAAGGGGCGTCGACCAGGACACGATCAAAATCCCCGGCGTTCTCAGTCATCCATACGTCATCGGGGAGTGCCTGCTGTTCGACGATATCCACCTCAGCCCGTGCCAGCCTTGGCCGCGCCCGCTCCAGGCGCTTCACGTCAGAATCCAGCGCAACAAGACGTCCCTGCCCCTGCATTTCAGCCGCCAGCGCGAGAGTCTTGCCGCCTGCGCCAGCGCAATAATCAGCCACCGCCATGCCCGGCCCAGCGTCGCACAGTAGGGCAATAAGCTGCGAACCCTCGTCCTGGACCTCAATCAAACCTTCCCGGAAAGCCTTGCTCGCCTGCAAGGCCCGGCGTCCTTCGACACGCAATCCCAAGGGAGACATGATCGTCGCCTGAGTTGCGACATCATCTTCCGTCAACGTCTTTCGCGCGGCGTGCCGGCTTCCCTTGAGGCTGTTGACGCGCAGGATGACCTCCGCCTCCTGCTGAAGGGCTGCCATCTCCGCCGCCATATCATCCCCAAAGCGAGCGAGCAAAAGAGGATGAAGCCAGGATACGACCTCGTCGCGGACCCAGGCTGGCTGCTCGGGATGAATAAGATCTGCCCCGCTCAGATCCGCGATCAGCTTTTCTTCCTCGGGAGTAAGTTTCGTAGGCCCGTAGCCTTCACCGTCAAAAAGCGCCGCAACTTCGATCTGCGATTGGCCTTTGACCAGGAGGAGCGACGCTAGGGCTTGCAGACGCGGCGATGCGCCCGAATGCCCTGCACGCTCCAGCCACCAGTCGAGGCGCAGCTTGGCCCGCAGGATCGAAAATACGAGGTTCCCGATTTCCCGGCGGTCTTTGGATCCGATGTAGCGGCGGCTTCTCGTATAGGATGTAACTGCTCGATCAGCGGTCAGACCTCTCTGCTCGAGTTCCTCCAGAATCTCGATAACGGCGCCGACGCGCGCACCCGGTCTCATGGCTGCTCCTGGGCTAGTGTCGCCGGATCAGACCGAATTCCGATAGTTGGGCGCTTCGCGTGTGATCGAGACATCATGGACATGGCTTTCCCGCAGACCCGCATTGGTGATCTTAAGGAAGCGGCAGCCTCCGCGCATATCGGCGATGGTTGCGTTTCCGGTGTATCCCATGGAGGCGCGCAAACCGCCGATCAGTTGGTGGATCACCGCCGACACGGGCCCCTTATAAGCTACACGGCCTTCGACACCCTCGGGAACCAGTTTCAGGCTGTCCGAGACTTCCTGCTGGAAGTAACGATCTGCCGATCCCCGCGCCATCGCGCCCAGCGACCCCATGCCTCGATAGGATTTGTAGGAACGCCCCTGGTAAAGGAAGACTTCGCCCGGGCTTTCTTCAGTCCCGGCCAGCAGAGAACCGATCATGATGCAATCCGCGCCGGCAGCAATGGATTTGGCCAGATCGCCGGAAAACTTGATACCGCCGTCGGCGATCACCGGCGTATTGCTCTCGCGGCAGGCTTCGACCGTATCGAACAAAGCGGTCAGCTGCGGAACGCCAACACCAGCCACCATCCGCGTAGTGCAGATGGACCCAGGGCCAATACCGACCTTGATCGCATCCGCACCGGCGTCGACCAGGGCCTTGGCGGCCTCGGCGGTCGCAACATTACCCGCAATGACCTGCGCTTCATTCGAAAGACGTTTTACGGCGGCAACCGCGTTCATAACACCGCTGGAATGCCCATGCGCCGTATCGACAACGATGACATCCGCCCCTGCGTCCATCAAAGCTTCCGCACGCTGAAAGCCGTCATCGCCAACACCGGTCGCAGCAGCCACACGCAGGCGTCCCTGTTCGTCCTTACAGGCGTCCGGATAGGCAATCGCCTTCTCCATGTCCTTGACGGTTATCAGTCCGACACAGCGATAGTCGCCGTCGACGACCAGAAGCTTTTCGATTCGGTATTGGTGCAGCAGGCGGCGCGCCGTGTCGTGATCGGCGTTGTCCTGCACGGTGATCAGGTTTTCCTTGGTCATCAGTTCGCTGACAGGCTGGCGCCGGTTGTCGGCGAAGCGCACATCGCGGTTGGTCAGAATGCCGACCAGTTTGCCGTTGCCCCGCTCGACCACCGGGATACCGGAAATTTTGTGGTACTCCATCAGCGAAAGCGCATCGGCGAGCGGCTGATCGGGGTGGATGGTGACGGGATTGACCACCATACCGCTCTCGAACCTTTTGACCGCCCGGACCTCCTCGGCCTGCTCTTCAATGGTCAGGTTCTTGTGGATCACGCCCATTCCGCCGGCCTGCGCCATCACAATCGCAAGGCGGCTCTCCGTCACGGTATCCATCGCGGAGGACAGCAAGGGAATACCGAGCTCGATGCTGCGTGTCAGCCGGGTGCGGGTATCTGTCTGGGCAGGAAGAACGGAGGAAGCCGCAGGCTCCAGAAGAACGTCGTCAAAGGTCAGTGCTTCGCGGATTTCCATGCCAATTCTCCAGAGACTGATCATTTTTCACAGGATCGGCGAAATCCGTGAATCAGCCTCTACATCTGAGTGTAACGGGGCGGTTCACGTTCTTGACTGTTTTAATCAGGAACGACCGCGCTCCAGGGTCGAATTGGCGCTGCATCATACACATAGGCAAAGAGTTGCCAAGCGGATTGCATATGAATCTTTAAAGTCAATCGCGCGGCAGGAAGCTATGAGTGGAATCAAGGGCTTCCGCCCTTTCGCAAAGTCTGAAGAGACTTTGGACCTTAGTCTTCGGATTTCAAACCGCGAAAGCCGGTCGCAACCAGATACATCTCTGCCGAGTCGCTACGGCTGGCCGCAGGCTTAACATGGCGGACCTTGGTAAAATGACGTTTCAGGCTGTCCAGCAGGGTTTGTTCGGCCCCGCCCTGAATAACCTTGGACACAAAGGAACCGCCGGGCGCCAGAATCTGAACGGCGAAGTCCAAAGCCGTTTCAACCAACCCCATGATGCGCAAATGATCGGTTCTCGCGTGTCCGATGGTCGCTGCCGCCATGTCCGACAGTACAATATCCGCAGGCCCGTCCATCTCCGCCGTCAAGCGATCCGGCGCATCGTCATCCAGGAAGTCGCCCTGCAGCAGAACCGCGCCGGGAATCTCCTCGATTTCCAGCAGATCGATCCCCACGACTTTGCAATCCTTGGCCGCCCGCTCCAGGGCAACCTGGGTCCAGCCGCCGGGAGCGGCGCCCAGATCAACCACCCGGCGCGCCTTGGCGAGAAACGCGTATTTCTCGTCCATCTGCAAAAGCTTGAAGGCCGCTCGTGAGCGATATCCGCGCTTCTTGGCTTCCGCCACATAAGGATCGTTCAGCTGTCGCTGGAGCCAGCGCGCCGAGGAGTTTGAGCGCCGCTTCGCGGTCTTGACCCGAACCTTCAGGCCGCGCCCGGAAAGGCTACCCTCGGATTTCGCGCCGCCTGCGGTTCTGGAAACTGAAGCGCCAGAGCCGGATCTTCTGGCTCCCGGTTTGCCGGTGCCAGACTTGCCGCGGCCACCACCTTTGCCTTTAGACGAGCCGGTCATAAAGAGAGAAACCCAGTTATATCAATGCTGCTTCAGAGGTAATCTGTACCAGAGAATTACAACACGCAGCCTAAAGTCACAATCCCTGCATAAGCGTGAAGATGATCCCCTCGCGCAGGCCGCGGTCCGCAACCCGCAGGCGTTCGACCGGCCATGTGCGGCAGAGCGCATCGAGAATTGCGCAACCAGCCACCACGAGATCCGCTCTCTGCCGCCCGATACAGGGATGCGCAACCCGCTCGTCGTAGGTCATCCCTGCGACTCGCCTATTCAATATCTCCACAGACTCTCGCGACAAATAACTGCCGTCGACGCGCCGCCGGTCGTAGCGGACCAGATCTTTCTTGATCCCTACAAGGGTCGTGACGGTCCCAGAGGTGCCCAGCATCTGGACTTTGCGACCCTCAACCGAGCGCGTAATCCCATGCTCCCGCTCAAAGGGTTCCAGGACCTCCAGCACATCGGACACCATGCGTGCGTAGACCTGATCCGAGATATCACCACCGCCATAGCGCTCCGCCAGATTGGTCACCCCCATGGGCAGGGATTTCCAGGCCAATACTTCCGGCTGGGCGGCCGAAACGACCGAGGCAGGAAGGCGCTTTGCCAGCGCCTGAACCGATGCCCCCGCCGGAACCGATCCATTCGCCCTCGCGACACCGCCCATGGCAGGACGACGCTCCCCCTCTTCGGCGTGATCAGGTAGAGCGACCCAGCAGACCTCCGTGCTGCCGCCGCCGATATCGAACACCAGGGCCGTTTCAACGTCAGGGTCGAACAAAGGCGCACAGCCATAGACAGCAAGCCGGGTTTCCTCCTGGCTTGAAATCAGCTCCAGTTTCAGACCGAACTCGGCTTCGACGCGATCACGAAAAGCCGGATAATTGGCCGCACGCCTGCAGGCCTCTGTGGCAACACAGCGCGCGTGTGTGACGCCAAGACGCTGCATCTTGCCCGAACAGACCTTCAAAGCGCGCAACGTACGCTCCATTGCAACATCTGAAAGGACGTCGGACTGGCTCAACCCCTCGCCCAGTCGTACAACCCGAGAAAATGTATCGACCACACGGTAGCCCTGCTGGGCAGTCCCCTGCTGGGAGGGTTTGGCGACAAGCAGTCGGCAATTGTTGGTGCCGAGATCCAGCGCCCCAAAAACCTGGTGACGCGCACTATGACCGGCGCATCCAGATTTGGTCCCGGCGGCATTTCCCCCAGCGCCGCCGCATTGCACTGCTCCTGCACCGGATTTCACGCGCACGGCACGTGTCCGGCATTACGAGCCTTTGCTCGCGCCCCCGTGTCTGGCCTCAAGAGTCCAGCCTCCCAATGTTCAGTCGCGACGGTTCTAGGTTGACCGCCTTTACGCCAGTTTAACCCCACTGACCTAAAACAAGCCAGCGTCTCCGCTAGTAGACAGTCGAAAGTACGAAACAAGGAATTTGCGCAACCAGTAGAAAAGCAGTTGAAAGCGCGGACGACTGGGACTACATAGGGGCACGCAACAGCGAATTGGCGGTCCTGTCCGGATCAGTCCAGCTTGTTGGGGGATAGTTTAGCGGTAGAACTCTCGGCTCTGACCCGAGCAACCCTGGTTCGAATCCAGGTCCCCCAGCCAGATTTCCCCTGAATACTTTCGTTTTTTTGAGCTACCACGATATTGATTGCGTGCACGTACGCTTGCCACGCGTGATTGAGTGGACCCGGCTCACCCGCAATTCAAAATGACAGATGAAATCACTGTCCCTATGCTCCCCATCTCGAAATCGGCGTTTGGAATACCTTTGAACGAGCTAAAAGCAGGAACTGCGCGTCTCTTGGCAGCAGGGGATCGAGCGGACGCGGGATTCTGGCGTTGGACACTAAGTCTTATAGTGTTCTGCGTTGCGTTCTGTGCCATCGCATTTGCATTTATTCAGGCGATACCATGGCTGTTCGGTGAAGAAACCGAGTTACTGATCTCTGGTGAAACACCGTTCTACGATCGATCCGATCATGTTATTTACACGATCTTTATGTTTGCATTCATTGCAGCGTTTCTGCCTGCAATCGCACTGACGATGCGCGTGCTCAGACTCCGGCTGTCCAGTCTAATTGCGCCGCTCGATCAGGTAAAATGGCGGATCATCGGGACGACAGCCATCTCCACCTTCTGCTTTGTGGTGCTTAGCTTAATGCTCAGCCTCTGGGCAAGCACACCTGCTGAAGACTTCTACTTCGACCCACTCCCTCCAGAACTCTGGCATTATCTGCCTGTCATCATCATCATGATTGCGTTCCAGGCATCAGCTGAAGAATTGCTGTTACGCGGCTATTTTCTGCAAATGGTCGGTCGTCTAACGAAGTCCTGGTGGGCGATCCTGTTGATCGTCGGAGGCACTTTCTTTGCCTTGCACCTTGGGAATCCCGAGGTCGAGATTTTAGGATGGCTGGCCTACCTGGACTACGCGCTTGCAGCGTTTCTCTTTACGATAGTAGCGCTCGTAACGGGTCGACTCGAATATTCGATTGGTATCCATATCGGATGGAACTGGAGTGTAATGGTCTTTGACGTAGACCCTGTATCAAGTCCTGATCTCTATTTCGGTTTTGGCACAGTTGTTTATTCAGGCCCGCTGAATCCGACGTTGTCAGCCGCAACAACACAAATTCTGCTACACCTGATAATAGGCCTATGGTGTCTGGCAACATACTTCAGGCAAGAAAACCGCCTCCAAAACTGAGTGTCCATGACCAGCATCATCTTGACAAAGCCCTGCCCGCCCGCTTGTTTGGCGCCAGATTTCCCTGCCTGAAAAAACGGAACCGAACCGCATGTCCATCCCCCGCTATAGCCGTCCCGAAATGACCCGCATCTGGGAGCCGGAAAACCGCTTCCACATCTGGTTCGAGATTGAGGCCCATGCCTGCGATGCTCAGGCTGATTTAGGTGTCATCCCCAGGGATGCGGCCAAAGCCGTCTGGGACCGGGGCGCTTTCGAGGTCGCGCGGATCGATGAGATCGAGCGGGAAACCCGGCACGACGTGATCGCCTTCTTGACCAATCTGGCCGAACACGTTGGACCAGAAGCCCGGTTTGTCCATCAGGGCATGACCTCCTCCGATGTGCTTGATACCTGCCTCGCAGTCCAGTTGACCCAGGCAACCGATATTCTGCTCGCGGATATGGACCGGGTACTGGAAGCCCTCAAAAAACGCGCGCTGGAGCACAAAGACACGGTCTGCCTGGGCCGCAGTCACGGCATCCACGCCGAGCCCACCACCTTCGGCCTGAAGCTGGCTACTCACTACGCCGCCTTTAAGCGCGGGCGCGAGCGGCTGGTTCAGGCGCGCAAGGAAATCGCCACTTGCGCCATCTCCGGCGCGGTCGGCACCTTCGCCAATATCGATCCGGCGGTCGAAGCTCACGTGGCCCAAAAAATGGGCCTGGAGATAGAGCCCATCTCCACTCAGGTGATCCCGCGCGACCGGCACGCCGCCTTTTTCGCGACCCTCGGTGTCATCGCCAGTTCCCTGGAGAATCTGGCGGTCGAGATCCGGCACCTGCAGCGGACCGAAGTCCGGGAAGCCGAAGAGTTCTTCGCACCGGGCCAAAAAGGCTCCTCGGCCATGCCGCACAAGCGCAACCCGATCCTGACCGAGAACCTGACCGGCCTCGCCCGCGTTGTGCGCGCCGCCGTCACGCCGGCCTTCGAAAACGTCGCGCTGTGGCATGAAAGGGACATTTCGCATTCCTCCGTAGAGCGAGTCTTCGGCCCAGACGCCACCATCACATTGGACTTCGCTCTCTCGCGCATGGCCGGGGTCATCGAGAAAATGTACGTCTATCCTGATAATATGCAGAAAAACCTGGATCAGCTCGGCGGGCTGGTGCATTCGCAGCGGGTACTGCTGGCCTTGACCCAGGCCGGTATTAGTCGCGAAGACTCCTATCTGATCGTGCAGCGTAACGCCATGAAGGTCTGGCAGGAATCGGCTGACTTCCTCAGCCTGCTGCGGGCCGATCCGGATGTCGCGGGCAAGATGGACGATGCGGCGCTGACGGCCTGCTTCGACGCGGGTCATCATACGAAACAGGTCGACACGATCTTCGCGCGGGTTTTCGGCGAGAGCTGAAGGCCGGAAAACAAGACGCAAAAAAGCCCGCCGGTTTTACTTCCGGCGGGCTTTTTCATAATCGGTCTTATGCCATTCAATCGGCGAAGCGTTTCTACTCGCTCATGACCTGTTCTTTAGCTGTCGCAATCATCTCTTCCATCTTTTTATCGAGCTGATGGGCCGAGATATCGATCGACTTATCGGCGAAATCGCCCAGAACCTTGCGCTTCACGTCATCGTCGCCCGGCTCTTCCATATCGGCCATCACGACCTCCTTGGCATAGGCCTCCGCATCGCCACCGGTCAGCCCCATGTTCTCAGCGGCCCAAAGACCAACCAGCTTGTTGCGGCGCGCTTCGACCTTGAACTGCAATTCCTGATCGTGCTTATATTTGTCTTCAAACGCTTTCTCGCGTTCACTGAAGTTACTCATCTCGCCGTCTCTCCTCGCTGCTTTATCGTGACTGCTGCTGACATTGGCTCTGCAGCAGGCACAGGTGTTAGGCGTTTAGGTCTCTTCTCACATATAGTCATTAAACAACTTCAGGAAAACCGATTTGCGTGCCGATTTTCGAGTTTTAGTGGATCGCCTTTTATAATGTGCACCGCTGTCATTCTCCGGCGGCCAGGGCAGAAATGGCCGCTGCTTTTCGCTGGCAATCGCGACGAGATGCGTGACCGGCCCTCGAAACCACCCGCAATGCATTGGGATGACCGCCCCTCTGTCGTGGGCGGTCTCGATGTAACAGCGGGGGGAACCTGGTTGGCAGTGAATGAACACGGCCTGCTCTCCAGCGTTCTCAACCGGATCGGGAGCCTGGGGCCGAAAGACGGCAAACGCAGTCGCGGCGAACTTGTCCTCGAAGCCATGGAACACAGTGACGCCGCAACCGCAGCAGAAGCCCTCTCCAATCTCAATCCGGCGGCCTATCGGAGTTTTAATCTGGTGATCGCCGATAACCGGGACGCCTTTTGGCTGAGAAACAAAGGCAAAGATGACACCCGTGAAGTCGAATGCTTTCCGATCCCCGAAGGGCTCTCGATGATCTCGGCCTATGATCTGAACGATCAGGACTCAGCGCGTATTCGTTGCCACATGGCTGATTTCGAAGCAGCAGAGATCCCGAACCCTGAATCGGAACAGCGCGATGACGGTAACTTCATCCCAAGTGGCTGGGAGGCATGGCATCGTCTGCTGCGCCGCGACGCGAGCGCTTCGGGTGGCGATCCTTATGCCGCCATGTCTGTCCAGTTGGACAACGGCTTTGAGACGGTTTCCAGTTCGCTGATTGCTCTCCCCTCTGCCGAATACAGCAACGAACAGTCTGAAAGGGCGCGCATTCGCTGGCTCTACGCTAATGGCTCTCCCAGAACCGCCAGCTACCAACAGCTGCGCCTGGACGAAACGTGAGCACCCAACTGATATCCCGGGGCTCGCTCTCGCCGCTCAAGGGCGTGCTCTGCATGATAGGTGCAGGACTCTTTTTAACTCTGAACGACGCCGTGCTCAAATGGCTCACGGGCGACTATCCCGTTGGCCAGATTATGTTTTTACGCGGTGTCTTCGTCTTTCTACCGATCATCTTGCTCGTCTGGCACGCGGGCGGGCTAAGAAGCCTGCGTGTGACCCGTATCGAGCCCCACCTGCTCAGAGGTGGCTTAATGATCGCCGGGACATTCCTCTTTATCAATGGCCTGAGCCACCTGCCTTTCGCCGACGCCATCTCAATCACCTTTGCCGGGCCTCTCTTCGTTACCGCACTGGCGGCACCACTGCTGGGTGAGGTCATCCGCTGGCGCCGCTGGCTTGCCGTGGTGATCGGCTTTGCCGGTGTCCTGATCATTATACGGCCGACCAGCGAAGTCGCCCAATGGGCGGCAATATTTCCACTCGCGGCCAGCGTAACCGGGGCTTTGCGGGATATTCTGACCAGGAAAATGTCCCAGCACGATAGCTCGGTTTCGGTGCTGTTTTACTCAACGCTGGCGGTCACCCTGGCTGGCGGCGTGACCTTCGTCGGCGGTTGGGCGCCTGTTCAGGCTTTCGATGTCGGGCTGTTTTTTCTGTGCGGTATTCTGATTGCCTGCGCCCATTACCTGATGATCGAGGCCTTTCGTTTCGCCGAAGCTGCGCTGGTCGTGCCCTTCAAGTATGTCAGCCTGCTCTGGGCCGTCCTGCTGGGGCTGGTTATTTGGGGCGATGTCCCGGATAACTGGACCTTTGTGGGAGCCGCGGTGGTGATCTGCAGCGGTCTCTATATCCTGCATCGGGAAAGAGAAGCGAAAACAAAGGGATAAACGGTCAAAGAGCCAAAGGCGTCCTTCGGTCGCAACAGCCTAATTGTGCCAGGCTGAATCACCTGCTATATGGAGCCTCCCGCCTTGGTCTGTAGCTGTTTCAAACCGGTCGTTAAAACGCAATACCGGTCTGTTTCCGGACCGCGGCGAACCTTTCCCGATCGGACAAGAAGATGCGACGCAGACGGATTTATGAGGGTAAAGCCAAGGTTCTTTTCGAAGGCCCTGAGCCCGGCACGGTAGTACAGTACTTCAAGGATGATGCAACGGCCTTCAACAATCAGAAGAAGGGCACCATCACCGGCAAAGGGGTTCTGAACAACCGTATCTCCGAGCACCTCATGCTGCGTCTGGCGGAAATCGGCATCCCAACCCACTTCGTACGCCGCCTCAACATGCGCGAGCAGTTGGTCCGTGAAGTCGAGATCATTCCGATTGAAGTTGTGATCCGGAATGTCGCCGCTGGTTCGATCTGCAAACGCCTTGGTGTCGAGGAAGGCACGCCGCTGCCGCGTTCCATCGTCGAATACTACCTGAAGAACGACGAACTCGGCGATCCTCTGGTCTCAGAAGAGCACGTGACCGCCTTCGGCTGGGCTTCGACCCAGGATCTTGACGAGATGATGCAGTACGCGCTGCGATCCAACGACTTTCTGACCGGCCTGTTTTACAGCATCGGAATGAAGCTCGTGGACTTCAAGCTGGAGTTTGGCCGGCTGTGGGACGAAGAAGAAATGCGCATCGTTCTGGCGGATGAAATCAGTCCGGATTCCTGCCGACTCTGGGATATCAAGACCAACGAGAAGCTGGACAAGGACCGCTTTCGCAAGGATCTCGGCAAGGTCGAAGAAGCCTATCAGGAAGTGGCGCGCCGCCTCGGCGTTCTACCCGAAGCCGGCCCTGTCGATATGCAGGGCCCCCAGGTGATGCAGTAGCGAGGACTTTATGCCGGTTGCCCTCTCCGCGAATGTCAACGCCGTCGCTGAGCTCCGGAACCGGCGTAACCTGCCATGGCCGTCAGTTGTAGCGCTTTCCCGTATCGCGCTCTCAGCCGGCGCGGCGGGCATTACGGTTCATCCCCGCCCCGACGAGCGGCATATCAAACTCTCCGATGTGCCTGAGATCGCAGAAATGATATCTGCAGAGTTCCCGGACCGGGAATTCAACGTCGAAGGCAATCCGGATGCCCGCTTCATCGAGCTGGTCGAGAGGGTTCGGCCCGATCAGGTAACGCTCGTTCCAGACGACATTCGTCAGGCTACCTCCGATCACGGCTGGGACATTGAGCAACACCAGGGATTTCTTACCGACATCATCGCGCGCATAAAATCAGGTGGCATGCGGGTTTCGGTCTTTGTCGATCCGACACCCGAAACGGCACACCAGGCCCGCGCAGTCGGTGCGGACCGCATTGAAATCTACACTGGCCCTTACGGCGGCGCGTTGGAGCCGGATTCGCAACGCCGGGAACTCGATTGCGTCGTGGCGACTGGACGGGCCGCAGTTGAGGCTGGAATCGGCGTGAATGCCGGCCATGACCTGACACTCGACAATCTGCCTCCGCTTGTTGCAGCCCTTCCCAACCTGCTGGAAGTCTCGATCGGCCATTGTCTCACAGCAGATGCCTTGCTTTACGGCATGGATGGCTCTGTTCGCCGCTATCTCGAGGCATGCGGACATCAGGTAGACACTTCAACAACGCTGTAAACGTGCAAATCTCTGTGATTTGACGAAATCCTGGTGTGGTTAAGCCGGAATTTACCCTAGCTTAAGGTCGGGCAGCATATTTTATGCCCATTATGTCTATACGAATGTTTGTCAAAGCATGACTTGGCAAGCTTGAGACACAAATCTCTTTTCGCTGGGTACCAATGTCAAAGCCTTCTCCCTTCCAACTCGCGGTTTCCGACGGTACACCGCTGAGATCCCTTATCACTGCGGCTGTAGTCGGTCCGATACTAACAGCCATCAACCAGGGCGACGCTATTTGGTCCGGGGCGAATATCGATCTGGGAAAGGCCGCATTGACCTTTGTAGTCCCCTTCATCGTCGCCACCGCAGGTGCCGTACAGGCGAAGCGTTCCAGCGAAAACCAAGCTTCGGTTAACTCTGCTGCAGCCCCTCACCCGGACAGGCTGACGGCTTCTGCTGACACTGAAGCCTCATTGAACACTGCGCCGGAGCACCCCAAAACTGACAACCCGGCAGAGCCCTATGCGCAGTTGGACTCTGGCCTGCTGGACGAAGCCAGCACCATGGTCGGGACGATCAAGGGCAACGCCGTCAAGGTCAATACAGCCTCCAAGGCCAGGATCGCCTTTATCACAGATCTCATTTCGGCATCGCAGGATGTAAAGACAGAAGTCGATGCCATTCAGGAACTTGCAACCGCAATCGACACCAGCCTGCTCGCCGCTCACCAGGACGCGGGCGAAGTTGTCGCCCACGCCCGAAACATCGCCTCGACCGCCGAAGAGGGCGTGACGCTCTCCGACAACGTTGTGTCCTCGATCAATAAGCTGCAGGAAGACTTCGCTCAGATTACCGAGATATCTCAGGGGATCGGCGCAATCGCCAAACAAACCAACCTGCTGGCCCTCAACGCCACCATCGAAGCGACCAGGGCCGGCGACGCTGGCAAGGGCTTCGCGGTCGTTGCCGCAGAGGTCAAAACCCTGGCCAACAACGCAGGAGAATCCGCCGAGCAGATCAACGGGGTCCTGGGCGATCTGTCACAGAGTATCGAGGAAGTCCTGAAGCACCTGGAACAGCTGTCCAAAAATCTGAAGCATGCCCTGGACGCCAGCGCCCAAGGCCAGTCACAAACAGGCAAGATCTCAGAAGCCATCGATGACGCGGTCAATGTCGCCAAGCAAACCGCCAGCCAGGCCGGCGCTCAGGCCGAACGTTTCAGTTCGGTGGCCGACCGTCTCGATCAGATCAAGCAGGACGCCGAAGCGGCCGTCACAGGCTCCGGTAAGAACATTGAACTCACGGAAGGTGTGCTTGAGAAGCTCGAAGCCGCGAAACGCCAGGCCACCCGTTAAACTGCCAGTTTAATACGACAGATTTTCTCTTTGAAATAAAGAAGTTACTTTCGCCTCTTTACCTGTCGCTCAAGCGCATTTGTCAAGCCATCGACGCCTTTGCTCGCTGCCACGCCGGCAAACTCTTCGCGGTAGGTCTTGGCCTGACTGACGCCCTCCACCATGACGTCGGTGATCTCATAGTTCCCACCATCACCTGATACGATCCATGAGAGGTTCAGCGGCGCACCCGATGTATTTTCGATGTGAGTCGCTACAGCACTGCGTCCTTCACCCCGGTCTTTCGTCGATGTGACGGCAAAGCTCGTGGGCCCCGCTTCCGTCACCAGACGCAGGTAGGCGGCCACCAGATAATCTGAAAAGACATCCTGAAACCTAGCGCGCTCGTCGTCGGTGGCCTTGGACCACTCCCCCGCGACCACGTAGGCTGAAATGCTTTCGATGCCAACACCTTCCCGAAGGACCGTGTCCAATGCGTCTTTGCGCGAGTCAGCGCTCAAATCTTCTGCCGCAACAATGGAAACCACTTGATTTCCCATATCCTGAACGAATTTAGCCGCGCCTTCGCTCGCCGCCTGAGCGCCTGCCCCTATGCTTACCAGCGCGATCAGCAGATACGCTACCGCGATTGGTGTTCCATACCGTGTCATTGATTTCTCTCCGCTGTGTCATCTCCTCATCGCACACCCAGCCCCTCCTGCGCATTACGATGTCTTGCTCCGGATCCGACTCCCCGCTTCTGACCGCAGATTTATAAGCCGCCAAGACCTGCTGGGATGCAAGAGACGTCAATATATTGACACAGACGTAAAGGATTTGTGCCGTCTCTCACAAAAGGGCCCATGAAGCTGCATTTTATCGAAAAAAGGCCTTCAAGTGTCCTTGTCACGGCATCGCCGTATCGCTAGATTTCGCGCGCTTCCACAGTCCCATAAATCCACGGAGTCCCGCGTGAAAGCTCGCGTTTACGTCACCCTCAAAAACGGTGTCCTCGACCCCCAGGGCAAAGCCATCGAGCATGCCCTCTCCGCCCTCGATTTTCAGGGCGTCGACCAGGTCCGCCAGGGCAAACTGATTGAACTCGACCTCAGCGAGTCCGATCCGGAACTTGCCCGCAATAACGTTGCGGCCATGTGCGAAAAGCTGCTCGCGAATACCGTGATCGAGAATTACACGATCGAGCTTGCGGACTGACTTTAAGTCCGGACGTTCGCGATCAATGACTGACAATGGCGCTTTTCCAGAGCCAGGCATCTCCAATCTGCTTGGTCTCTGACAGGAAAGAGCTCAAAAACTAGGAAATCACGCAATGAAAGCCGCGGTTATCGTTTTCCCCGGATCGAACTGCGACCGCGACGTCCAGGTGACGCTGCGCGACGTCAGCGGTGTCGAGCCGGTGATGGTCTGGCACAAGGAAAGCAGCTTCGAGGATGTCGATCTGATCGTCCTGCCGGGCGGTTTCTCCTACGGCGACTATCTGCGCAGCGGCGCAATGGCCTCTAAGTCCCAGGTGATGCGCGAAGTGGTTAAACGTGCAGGCAACGGTGTGCCGGTTCTGGGGATCTGCAACGGCTTCCAGGTTCTGACCGAGAGCGGCCTGCTGCCGGGCGCCCTGATGCGCAATGCCAATCTGAAGTTCATTTGCAAGGACGTTCATCTGAAGGTCGAAAGCAGTCAGAGCCTCTTTACCTCGGCCTATGAGACCGGACAGGTCGTCCGCATCCCTGTGGCCCATCATGACGGCAACTACTTTGCAGGCGAAGAAGAGCTGGACCGTCTGGAAGGCAACGGGCAGATCGCCTTTCGCTATGTTGAACAGGACGGCAGCGTCGAAGCCGCAGCCAATCCCAACGGCTCTGCGCGCAATATCGCCGGTGTTTACAACGAAACCAAAACCGTTCTGGGCCTGATGCCCCATCCCGAACGCCTTGCCGACCCGCAGCTTGGCGGTATCGATGGCAAAGGCATGTTCACAAGTCTGCTGGAGAGCCTTTCGTGAGCGAGATCACCCCAGAGGTCGTGGCCGAACATGGCCTGAACGAGACTGAATACCAACGGGTCCTTGAGATCATGGGGCGGGAACCGAACCTGCTCGAACTCGGGATCTTTTCGGTGATGTGGTCGGAGCATTGCTCCTACAAGTCTTCCAAGAAATGGCTCAAAACCCTCCCGACCGAAGCACCGCATGTCATCGAAGGTCCGGGCGAGAACGCAGGTGTCATCGACATCGGTGACGGTCTGGCCGCCGTCTTCAAGATGGAGAGCCATAACCACCCAAGCTTCATCGAGCCCTATCAGGGCGCTGCTACCGGCGTCGGCGGCATCCTCCGCGACGTCTTCACCATGGGCGCGCGCCCCATCGCCAACCTGAACGCCCTGCGCTTTGGATCGCCCGACCATGCCAAGACCCGGCACCTGGTCTCGGGTGTCGTTGCAGGCATCGGCGGTTACGGCAACTGTGTCGGCGTGCCGACTGTGGGCGGCGAGGTCAACTTCGACCCCTCCTACAACGGCAACATCCTGGTCAACGCAATGACAGTGGGTCTGGCCCCGGCGAACCGGATCTTCAAGGCCGCAGCCCAGGGCGTCGGCAATCCGGTCATCTACGTGGGCTCCAAGACCGGCCGCGACGGCATCCATGGTGCAACCATGGCCTCGGCTGAGTTCGATGACGATTCGGACGAGAAGCGCCCGACCGTGCAGGTCGGCGACCCCTTCACGGAAAAGCTGCTGATCGAAGCCTGCCTGGAACTTATGGAAACCGATGCCATTATCGGCATCCAGGACATGGGTGCCGCCGGTCTCACGTCGTCTTCCTTTGAAATGGCCTCCAAGGGCGGGATGGGCGTCGAACTGAACCTGGATCAGGTGCCCTGCCGCGAAGACGGCATGACGCCTTATGAGATGATGCTCTCGGAAAGCCAGGAACGCATGCTCATGGTGCTCAAGCCGGGCAATGAAGACATGGCCCGCGCGATCATGGAAAAATGGGACCTGGACTTTGCCGTCATAGGCACCCTGACCGAAAGTGGACGCATGGTGCTGCGGATGCACGGCGAAGTCGTTGGAGATCTGCCTATCGATCCTTTGGCAGAAGCCTCCCCCGAATACGACCGACCTTGGGTTCCAACGCCGGCCCGTGATGAACTCAACGCCGAAGACCTCCCCATCCCGGCCGACACAGGCAAGGTGCTGCACCAGCTTATGGGCTCGCCGAACCTTTGCTCGCGCCGCTGGATCTGGGAACAGTACGATCACATGGTTATGGCCGACACCCAGGCCCGTCCTGGTGGCGATGCCGCGGTTGTCCGCGTGCACGGCACCGGGCGCGCGCTGGCAATCTCGACCGATTGCACCCCGCGCTACTGCCAGGCCGATCCGGCACGTGGCGGCGCGCAGGCTGTTGCCGAATCCTGGCGCAACCTGACCGCCGTTGGCGCCACACCGCTTGCCATCACCGACAACATGAATTTCGGAAACCCCGAAAAGCCTGAAATCATGGGCCAGTTCGTCGGCTGTATCGAAGGCATGCGGGCCGCCTGCGATGCGCTGGCCTATCCCGTCGTCTCCGGTAACGTCTCGCTTTACAACGAGACCAACGGCGCGGCGATCCTGCCGACCCCTGCAATCGGCGGCGTTGGTGTCATCGATGACGCGACCAAAACCGCAGGCGTCGGCTTTACCGAGGAAGGTGTGGACATTGTCCTCATCGGCGAAACGACTGGCCACCTGGGATCCACGACGTATCTGTCGGAAATTGAAGGACGTTCAGACGGTGCACCGCCGGTCGTCGACCTTGAGCAGGAAAAGCGCAACGGCGACTTCGTTCGTAACCTCATAAAATCCGGACAAGTCACTGTTTGTCATGATATTTCGGACGGCGGCCTTGCTGTATCTGTCGCGGAAATGGCCCTTGCGGGCGGCATCGGTGCCACGGTCGAACAGCCGTCAGGTATCACCGTTCCACTCCATGCCTGGCTCTTCGGTGAAGATCAGGCGCGCTACCTGGTTGCCACAGCATCATCCGAAAAGCTGCTCCAAGACGCACAGGCTGAAGGTGTTTCAGCCAGCATTATCGGCAGAACAGGTGGGAAAACGTTGACCTTGCCCGGTGGCAGCCCCACATCCCTGGGTGACTTGTCGCGCGCGCATGAGGGCTGGCTCCCCGGTTACATGGCAGGTACAGTTAACTGAAACGACTCCTGTAACCAGGAAATCAACGGCGTTGGGAGGCAAAAAGCCTCCCGAAAAGAGACAAGACAAGGATAACCACTATGCCAATGAACCCGACTGAGATCGAAGGATTGATAAAAGAGTCGATCACCGACGCCGAGGTCAGAATTGAGGATCTTCGAGGTGACGGCGATCACTACGCCGCCTATGTGGTTTCAGCGGCTTTCCAGGGAAAGTCACGGGTTCAACAGCATCAGATGGTTTATCAGGCGCTTCAGGGTCGCATGGGGAATGAGTTGCACGCGCTGGCTTTGCAAACCTCAACTCCGGCGGATAGCTGAGACTGTCTGTTAATCAAGCATGATCCGGCGCGCTTTATACGCGCTGATCGATAGAAATCCAGGTCCTAGAGGCCCCGTTCAGAGGAAAGAGTAAGATGGATAACCCCGTTGCAGAGCGCATCAAGCAAGATATCTCGGATAACGACGTGGTTCTCTTCATGAAGGGAACGCCGGTTTTCCCCCAGTGCGGTTTCTCGGCCACCGTGGTCCAGGTTCTTTCGCACCTGGGTGTGAAGTTCAAAGGAATCGATGTGCTGCAGGATCCCGGCCTGCGCCAGGGCATTAAAGACTTCAGCGAGTGGCCAACGGTTCCCCAGCTTTACGTTAAGGGCGAATTCGTCGGCGGTTGTGACATCATTCGCGAGATGTTCCAGTCAGGCGAGCTGCAAGAGCACTTCTCAAGTGCGGGTGTCGAGACCCAGACTGCTGCCTGAACCGAAATACATGCCGTTAAGGCTATGATGCAAAAGGCTTCTCTCTGGAGAAGCCTTTTTCTTTGCATGACGTTTCAAACCATTGATCTTTCGCAGATAAACTTCTTCTTCTCACGCCAACCACCCCTGCATTCTTCGCAAAGCTACACTGGTTCAGGATATAGTTTAGAATAATATTAAGTTGCAATTGCAATTAAAGAGCATAATATCAGATCGAACCTCAACCTCGATCGAGCAATGCAATGACTGTACTCGTCGCCTCAACCAGGGCCTATGCAAACCAGGTTAAACAATCCGGTATGCTCCAAATCGCCGGCAGCTTCCTGCTGGCAGGGCTTATTTTCGCTGCGATGGTGGCATTACCGGATGTGGTTATTCCGGCCATGGCGGATGCCTACCTTCAGGTCAGCGTATTCGTCGCAGCAACCCTCGCAGTCTTTGCTTTGATCGAAAGTCGTCTAAAGGTCGGGACGGACGAGTTGCTGGAGCGTCATCAGGCCTGGCATGTCCCCATTGCCGCCGCCCTGGGTGCCCTGCCCGGCTGTGGCGGAGCCGTGATGGTCGTGACCCAGTTCGTCAACGGACGCCTTTCATTCGGCGCCTTGGTCTCGGTACTGACGGCAACCATGGGCGATGCCGCCTTCCTTTTACTTGCCCAGGCTCCGCTCGACGGCACCTTGATCTTCGCCCTGGGCGCCATCGTCGGTGTTGTATCGGGTTACACAGTCGACAAAATACACGGTGTCGACTTCCTGCGACCCAAGCGTCCGCAGGGGGCTTCCGCCTGCCTCACTGCCCGCGCAACCGGACCGGGTAAGACCGAACTTCTCTGGATTGCACTACTCATGCCGGGTCTGATACTGGGCATTCTGCTGCTGCTGCAAATCGACACGGATCTTCTCTTCGGTTCGCTGCAGGCCTATCAGCCGACAGAAACCATTGGTTTGATCGGTGCGGTTCTCTCGATCCTGATGTGGAGCTTCACAGCGCGGGGCGCCGAAAACAAACTCATGGCCGGTTCTGCGACGACCCGTGTGGTCGGCACAACGAACTTCGTAACCGTATGGGTTATCGTCGGCTTCCTGATCTATGAGGTCGGTGTCCACGCCACAGGTTGGGATCTGGCGGTCATAGCTCAGACCTGGGCACCGCTGGTGCCGCTGCTCGCCGTCCTAGTCGGCTTCCTGCCCGGTTGCGGTCCGCAGATCGTGGTCACAACCCTCTATCTGGCCGGAACGGTTCCGCTGTCAGCCCAACTCGGCAACGCGATTTCGAACGACGGTGACGCCCTGTTCCCCGCGCTGGCGCTGGCGCCGAAGGCTGCCATGGTCGCAACACTTTACAGTGCAATCCCGGCGGTCCTGGTGGCTTACTCGACCTTCCTGCTGTTCGAATAAGCCCGGCAGTCAAACAACGAAAAACCCCCGCCGCACTCTCTGCGACGGGGGTTTCTTTTTGCCGTTTCCGGCAGATTTTGGTTCGTTTTCCCGCGGATTAACGCGAGTAGAACTCGATGACCAGGTTCGGTTCCATCTGAACCGGATAAGGCACGTCCGCCAGCTTCGGTGCGCGAACGAAGGTTGCCTTCATGTCCTTGTGGTCGACTTCGATGTAGTCAGGCAGGTCACGCTCGACCGACTCGACACCTTCCAGAACCAGCGGAAGCTCACGGCTCTTGGCCTTGACCTGAACCACGTCACCATCTTTGACCATGTAGGAAGAAATATTGACCTTCTTACCGTTCACCGTGACGTGTCCGTGGTTCACGAACTGACGGGCAGCAAAAACGGTGGGAACGAACTTGGAGCGGTAAACCACAGCATCCAGGCGGCGCTCAAGCAAGCCGACCAGGTTCTCACCTGTATCACCCTTGCGGCGCGAAGCTTCAGCGAAGTAACGCCGGAACTGCTTTTCACCGATGTTGCCGTAATAGCCTTTGAGTTTCTGCTTGGCCATAAGCTGCGTACCGAAGTCAGAAGGCTTCCGGCGGCGCTGACCATGCTGACCAGGTGCATATTCACGTTTGTTGATTGGGCTTTTGGGGCGACCCCAGAGATTGACGCCCAGACGGCGATCGATCTTATACTTCGAGGCAAGACGCTTCGACATACGAACTCATTCCTTATTTGCGACCCCTTTTGAGGTCATGTTGTCCCGGTAGGCCCTGCCGTGAGATAAAGACTACGGCGCTTTGGACGGGGTTCAGAGCAGTCTCTCTGGCCCACTTTCCCGGGAATTCAAGCCGGGACTATACGAATCGCGCGGGAAATGTCAAACAGACATCCGCATCCAACATCAATCACCCGGAAAAACCCGGAATTCTGCCGCAGGAGCGCCTTCTGAACGCCCTCTCCGACCACTCTAAAGGCCTGTTGATCACTTCGCTCGGCGTTTTGATCCTCACGCCTGATTCGCTCCTGATCCGTCTGATGGAGGTTGACCACTGGACGGTCGTTGTCTGGCGCGGCTCTCTGCAGTTTCTGGGACTTTTCCTGCTGATTTCACTAATTTACCGACGCCGGACCTTCGAAGTCTTTCGCTCCATCGGCGGCCTCGGCCTGCTGCTTGCGGCGGTATTTTGCTGCAGCACGATCCTCTTCATCATCTCGGTCTCCTACACCCTGGTAGCCAATACCCTCGTGATCGTTGCCGCCTCACCTTTTTTCGCAGCCGGCTTCAGTCTGGTCTTTCTTAAGGAGAGGGTCGCCCGCCACACTTTGATCGCCATCGTTGTCGCCTTCTCGGGCATCGCCCTGCTGACGCTCGACAGCGCGGGCAGCGGGTCAATTGTGGGAGACCTCGCCGCTTTGGGTGTCGCCGCGTTCATGGGCGCCTACTTCACCATCGTCCGAGCCACCCGGGAGGTGAACATGATCCCCGCCATGGCGGTCAGCGGCTTTATGGCAGCGGCCGTTGCCCTGCCCTTTGCCGTCTTTCCGGTCATGAATGACACGCAAATGCTGGCTGGCTGGACCATGGGCTTTGTCGTTGCACCGCTGTCGTTCGCCCTGATCACCATCGGCCCGCGCTACCTGCCCGCCCCCGAGGTCAGCCTGTTGTTGCTGATCGAGACGGTTCTGGGCCCGCTCTGGGTCTGGATGGTGATTTCCGAGGAACCCGGGCTCTACAGTATGATCGGCGGCGCGGTTGTTGTCGCCACCTTGTTGCTGCACTCGATGTACAGTCTACATAGATACCGTCAGCGGAGAGCTACGGCAGAAGTACGAGGCTGAACTTCTCGCGCCGGTGAAAGTTAAAACGATCTGTATGTGCCGCCCCTAGGTGACCCAAATCCAATGTTTGCCGCTGGGTACCAGACACCGCGAAACTGAAGAGGACCTAAGTTAACGGCCACGTGCTTCAGATCGAGATCTTCCAGTCTAACGCCTGGGGTTACTTTGATCTCTGAAGCACCCTCGTACCACTGGTCGAATCCCTGCTCGACGATTAAAGCGAACGCGTCCTCCTCCGAGTACGCGGTTACACCGATTCCTAACGGTAGAAATTGGTCGCGCGGAAACGTGATCCAGTAGGTTTCCAGTCTATCGGCATTGACCATGATCATGAATGGATCCCGGTTCAGACAAAATACCGGTCACAGCGGCGGGTGAAGCACGACACCCGAAGCCTAAAACACTCGCTCGCGAATGGTTTGAATATCACACTTTCATCCAATCTTGCGACGATGCCAAGACCTTCAGCACTTATCCGCCAGTAAGAGCCGCGCTGTGCAACCCGTTAAGTTCTTCAAGGAGACGGCGCCGGTCATACCCTCGGTAAGTCTCAAAGAGACCGTCACGACGAGTTTCGGCACGATCGTGGTTCATACTGGCGACATAGCGACCGCTGGAGGTCACCGAGAAGATGTACGGCACACCGCCGTCAAACTCCTGATCGGCACCGGTCAGCTGCAACACACTATAGCCGTTTGGCGAAGCGTACCCCTCGATATGCACCAACACAAACGACTTGGAGACGTACGCATTGAGTTCCCTTGCCTCACTCGTCACGTCCCGTTTTTCCCGTTCGTACATAGTCATTGTATCACGGGCTTCCGGGTCGTCCGGATAACCGAAAGTGTACTTGAACTGGGATGTTTTACCCTGAATATGCTGTTCGAAGACATGGCACCAGATACACCACTCAGCACCATAGGAGACCAAAAGCACCTTGCCCTGATCAACCGATAACTTGAGCGCGGCGTCAAACAATGCAATCTGGTCGGCGCACTCATCGTAGAGCTTTGCATTTCCCTTTCGACAGTTTTTATCAAGTCGCTCGGGTAGACTCGTAATGCCGTTCTCCGAACTCAGCGCTCCCGCAGCCTGTACCGGCAGGCCTTCGCCTCCCACTCCCATCATAGTGAGAAGCAGAGTGAGCACTGCCCCCCTAAGGAAATTACGAGTAAAACCACATTTTACTTTCACGCCGTGCTCCTCAGGCTAGGGTCGCAATTAAATACTAAATGAGTTTATAGCTTAAAAAACCGCTTTCTTCCGCCCTTTTAACGCCGCTTTTCCCATAGTGCCGAGACGATGCCATGCAGAGTGTTCACCTCCTGCTCGGTGAGGTCTGCGCGTTGAAACATGTTGCGGATGTTGCGCACCATGATGGGGGTCTTTTCGGGGGGATGGAGAAAACCTGATTCCTCCAGTGCTTTTTCAAGCCGGGCAAAGAAGTTGACCAGCTCGCCCTTTGTTGCGACCCGATTGCCGGCAGTGATCAATTCGCGCGCAGGCGAAGTATCCGAGGCCTGAAACCACTCATATCCGATCAACAGCACTGCTTGCGCCAGATTGAGCGACGAAAATGCCGGGTTCAGGGGGACTTCGATGACCGTATCGGCCAGGGCAATATCATCGTTCTTGAGACCCGCCCGTTCGGGCCCGAACTGAACGCCCACCATTTGCCCGCTCGCAACTGCGGTCTTCATACCGCCTGCCGCCTGCTTTGGAGTCTCAACGATATTCGTCATATCGCGGGTTCTGGCGGTCGTGGCATAGACCCGCTGGAGGTCTGCAACGGCGTCAGCCGTTGTGGGAAAAACCTTAGCTTGCTCCAGAACGTCTGTTGCACCCGCCGCTGAGGCTTCCGCGTCAGGGTTTGGCCAGCCGTCCCGGGGCGCGACCAGACGTAGCTCGGTCAGGCCACAGTTAAGCATTGCGCGAGCTACCATGCCGATGTTCTGGCCGAGCTGCGGACGCACCAGGATGATCGCGGGGCCACCCTGGATCGGAGTTTCGGTTTTGTCGGTTCCAGCCATACGACGCGCTCTAGTTCGCGCCGGGGACCGCGGCGCCATCCTGCATGAGCTTCCAGGTGATCCCATCGTGCAGCGCGTTGAAGGAGGCGTCGATAATGTTGGTGGAAACCCCGACTGTGGTCCAGCGACGCCCTTCCCCATCGGCGCTTTCAATCATCACGCGGGTCACCGCTCTGGTGCCGTCTGTCGGAGTCAGGATGCGGACCTTGAAATCAACCAGCCGCATGCCTTCCAAACTCGGATAAACCGGCACCAGCGCCTTACGCAGCGCCGTATCCAGCGCATTGACCGGACCGTTCCCGTTGGCAACTTCCATCTTTGGCTGCCCGGAGACCTCAAGCGTGACAGTGGCCTCGGACTCTGTCACCAATTCACCGCGCGCATTCCAGCGACGGTCATCCATGATCCTGAAACGATTGAGCGAGAAGTACTCGGGCACCGCCCCGAGCGCGCGTTGCGCCAGGAGCTCAAAACTCGCTTCCGCGCCGTCGTAGGCATAGCCCTCGTACTCTCGGGCTTTCACATGCTCGACCAGCGATGAGACCTTGGAATCACCGCTGTCGATATTGATGCCGATTTCGCGTAGCCGCGCCAGAATGTTCGAGCGACCGGCCTGATCGGAGACAACGATATGACGTTGATTACCAACCAGAGTCGGATCGATGTGTTCGTAGGTACGAGGATCCTTCTCCACCGCCGAGACATGCAGCCCGCCCTTATGCGCAAAAGCGCTCTCACCCACATAGGCGGAGTTCCGTGCCGGTGCCCGGTTCAGACGTTCATCCAGCAGATGCGAGATGTGCGTCAACTGCTTCAGATCCTCGTCCGATACGCCGATCTCGTAATCGGTTTTGAGGATCAGCGAAGGGATCAGCGACACGATGTTGGCATTGCCGCAGCGCTCGCCCAGGCCATTCAGGGTCCCCTGGACTTGTCTGGCGCCTGCTTTGACGGCGAGCAAGGAATTGGCCACAGCGTTTTCGGTGTCGTTGTGGCAGTGAATGCCAACATGCGTCCCCGGGATCTGCTCGCACACCTCACCGACGATGCGTTCAACTTCCGCCGGCAGTGTGCCGCCATTGGTATCGCAGAGCACGACCCAGCGGGCGCCGGCGCTGTAAGCTGCCTTAACGCAATCCATTGCAAACTGAGGATTGGACTTGTAACCGTCGAAGAAATGCTCGGCATCGAACATGGCCTCGCCCTTGCGGGTCAGACAGTGCGCGACCGATTCCGCGATCATATCGATGTTCTCGCGCTGCGAAATCCCCAGCGCCACATCCACATGGAAGTCCCAGGCCTTGCCCACCATACAGACGGCGTCAGCCTTCGAATTGAGGAGCGCTGAGAGCCCAGGGTCGTTCTCCGCGCTGCGTCCGGGACGCCTAGTCATACCAAAAGCAACGAAACCGGCCTTCTCAAACGCAGGGGGATCCTTGAAAAAAGCGTCGTCGGTTGGATTGGCGCCTGGCCAGCCCCCCTCGATATAGTCGAGCCCGATCGCATCCAGAGCCATGGAAATGGCAATTTTGTCGGCAACTCCGAAATCAACGCCCTGAGTCTGTGCGCCATCGCGCAATGTGGAATCGAAGAGGTAGACACGATTGTCGGTCATTGGTCCGTCACCATGGATTGAATGCCCGCGCTATTCACCACATGGGCGGCAAAGCGTCAACGTTCTCGGCACTCTTCCGCAGCCGCGCGCGATCCGGGAGCCGCCCTCAATACTTGCAGTAAAACTGGCATTCACCAAACCAAGCCTTCAATAAATCACACGTATTCTTACAGTTATTTGCAAAAAGAGAAGCTTGTGGTTGTTTTATTTTTAAAACAGCGAAGCAATATAGGTAAAAGCCGTTTTGAAAGGAGGCGTTCGGTGCTAGGATCAAGCTGATTGAGCAATTCGTGAAGACATGACCTATGAGTCTCCGAAAAAAGCCGGAGATACTGGAAGAAATTCGGCAATTACGCAGCCGGCTGCACGCGTTAGAGCGTGAAAATGCCGATTGGCTCGCGGACGGCGAAGCCGAACTTCTCTCGTCCCTGTCCGGGTCATCTGCTCCCAGTACCCGCCTTAGCCATGCGGGCGTTTCAAGCGAGGACCGTTTCGAAAACTCGCCTATTCCCATGACCGATGAAGACTGGTCAGCGGCCAAGAAGATTGCGGACGGCCTACGGGCGTCAGGCGTAACGGACATCCGGCAGTATGTGCGCGAGCACCCGGAACTGCTGGCAGAACTGGCACCTGCGGTCAAAATTCTCGACGCCAACTATGCGGCGGTAAAGACCTATCGGGCTGCAAGCAAACAGGAACTCCTCAAGGCCTTCAATGCGCCGCCCGACCTGACGACCTACAACCCCGTGACTGGCCTGTCCGACATCTTCGTTGAGCTCGTGCAACGCTTCAGTGAGGGCGAGACGCGCGTCGAGATGGAAGGTCCCGATACCGCCTTCGACGGTTCGATCATCTATATCCGGACCACAACCTCCATCGCACGCGGACGCGAACACGATTGGGGCCGTGTGTTTCAAACGGTTGAAGACTTCACGGCCCGCAAGGCAGCAGAAGAATCCCTTCAAATTGCCAAAAAGCAGGCGGAAGACGCGAACAGGAGCAAGTCCGAGTTTCTCGCGCGCATGAGTCATGATTTGCGCACACCGCTCAACGCGATTCTGGGCTTCTCGGAAATCATTGAGAACGAGATTCTCGGCCCCATTTCAATTGATGCTTACAAAAGCTACGCGCAGGATATCCATCACAGTGGGAGCCATCTTCTCGACCTCATCAACGACCTGCTGGATCTGTCGAAAATCGAAGCAGGGCAATACGCATTATCGGAAACCAGCGTCGCCTTGCCGGATGTCGTCACCCAGGTCATGCGGTTGGTCGAGCCCGATGCCCTCAAGAAGCGCGTCCGCCTGAAGTCGGAAATCGCGGCCAACCTCCCTCACCTGCATATCGACCCGCGCGCGACACGGCAGATGCTCTTAAACCTGCTATCCAATGCTGTGAAATTCACTCCCAAGGGTGGAGAAGTCAGTGTCGATGCGCGCTTTGGACAGGAGGGCCTGGGCATCCTGGTCAGCGATACCGGCATCGGTATCGCGCCGGAAAGCCTGGATCGGGTTTTCGAGCCCTTCGCCCAGATCGAGCGCACATCTCCCCACAGCTATCCCGCAGACCGCCAGCCCGCCAAGGCACATCCGGGAACCGGGCTGGGCCTCTCCATCGTCAAGGCTTTGATCGAGCTGCACGGCGGTAAGATTGAAATCGAGAGCGAAGTGGGAACCGGAACCACCGCGATCCTCAGTTTTCCCAAAGAACGGACGATCGCCTAGTGAAGCCCTCTGGGACTCTTCCAGGCGAGCCGGAACTTACACGTCAGGTTTCGTTTTCCGGCTCATAGACCAGTATATCACCCGGCTGACACTCGAGAATCTCGCAGATCTTGTCCAGGGTCTCGAAACGCATGCCTTTGACCTTGCCGGATTTGAGCAGGGAGATGTTCTGTTCGGTGATTCCGACGTGACGCGCAAGATCCTTGGAACGCATCTTTCGCTTGGCGAGCATGACATCGAGAGTGACAACAATCGGCATAATCAGGTCGAATTCAGTCCTAGATCACAGGCTATGATTACGGCAGCGAAGGTGCAGCCAGGCAGCGCCTTCATATAAACGACCTGTTCTCGTCCGAGATTTTCGACGCCTCGCTGAGGATTCGGCCTACCAACACGATAAGGAGGCCGATAACAATTGCAAAGGCATCAAGCTCGCCAACCCCAATATAGACCAGGATCGCAAGATTTGCCGCGCCAAAGGATACGGCATCCGCCACGGGTGCCGCCGCGACGACGATCGTCTTGAGCACACCGAAATCCGCGACGAAACCTACAGGGGCCAGCAGCGTGATCATCCACCCGACACGGCCGAGCCGCATGGCGGAGGCTTCAGTAAAGATCTCACCCCGACCATAACCGCGGAATAACTCCCGGGCCCAGTAGAGCGCATAAAGGGCAAGAAAATTGATAAGATTCGAACTCAAGAGAACCAGCACGCGTGCGAGAAGCGAATAGCTTTCCGGTGTGGGATACTTCTGTTGCCCCGCCTCGAAAATAGCCGCGAAGCCCGGGTCGGCGCTTAAAACCGAATAGGCAAACGCAAGCATCCGGTCATACTCCGCTGGCGCGAAGATCATCGTGTAGGCTGCTTCTGCGCTGTACCAGACGATAAGCGCCATCCCAAATAGCGTCATGATATCTCCGACACGCGCAAGGGAGCGGATCCGGCTTGTGGCTTCCGCAGGCGCTGACATCGTCTCTTCCATCGTCATCAAAGTCTCTCCTCTGTGCGGCCTCAGCCGCCTGCCCCAAAGTTTCCGTTCTCTTTCAGGGTCTTTAAATGCGCGACATTTCCGATCCCGTTTACAGAGTGGCGGTATCACTGACCACCACTCATCACATTTAACTTGAATTTATTATCGTAAAACAATAATTATTTCTCATTCGACGATCTTATCGCGTCGTTTAACACATAACAATGGGATCTAAAATGAACTTCTTGAAGCAGGAATTATCCCTCTCGAGCGCCGCAAATGCGGTCAAATCGCACTCCAGCCTGGCGATGCTGAGCGCTATCGTCCTCCTGCTGGTGCCAGGCACACCTTGGGCAGAGGAGGTCAAAGACAACTGGACCGGACCGTATATTGGTTTGACGCTCGGCGCCTACGGTGTCGGGGCATCAATCGATAACGGTGCCAATGGCAACGACATTGATCTGGACGAAGGTGGCGCCACGATCGGCCTGGTAGGGGGTTACAATTTCGCCCCCTTCGGGCGATCTGAGTCCGGACAGTGGCTGATCGGCGCCGAAATCGATGCGCAAACCCTGGGTAGCGACGACAGCTCAAATGACTCCGTCCTGGGCAAAGCATCGCTCGACAGCAGTTGGGTCGCCTCTACACGTGTCAGAGCCGGCTACGCCTGGGAAGTTCTTCATCTCTACGGGACTGCTGGCCTTGCGCTTTCGGACATTCACGTGGAGACCGCAGGCGACAAAGATGATGGTGTCCGCGCAGGGCTTGCGCTGGGGTTGGGTGCAGAACTCGCAATAAACGAAGACTGGTCGGGCCGTCTGGAAGGCATCAGCTACAGCTTCGGCGAAGACGATCGCCGGATTGCCGGGTCGGACCATGATATCGGGATTGGCGCCGCCGTCATTCGGATCGGTGTTTCACGCCGTTTTTAAAGTTCGAAGACATCGAGCATATGCAGAGGGAGGGGTAACTTGCCGTTGCGAGCACCCTTCCCTTCCTTTTTCCGCCTGAGTGTCTGGCCAAACTTCAGGTTCTCTCTTTCGTCAGCGCCGCATTGCTTTATTTTACCGGAGTCACAATCAACTCCGGAAAGCGCTGTAACGTGGAAACCGAACTTCAGGCCTGTTTCTCTGCTGACTATGCCTCTGCCCGTCAGAGGTTTCTTTCCCACTGCAATCAACTAGGCCTTGAAGTCCGCTCCTACCAAAACCCCAACCAGGGACCTGAGGGCGAAGAGCTGGCTGCAGATACAGCCTGGGTCGGGGACAAAGACGCCAGGAACGTCATTGTAACTCTATCAGCAACCCACGGAGTCGAGGGCTTCTGCGGTTCGGGCGCACAACTCGACTGGCTGCGCAACAGAGGACCCGAGAGCCTGCCCGGCGGCGTTGCCATGCTGATCATCCATGCGATCAACCCGCATGGCTTTGCCTGGCAGCGCAGAGTTACCGAGGAAGGTTGCGACCTGAACCGGAACTGGATCGATTTCGATGCGCCATATCCGCTCAATCCAGGGTTCGAAGCCTTACGGGACGTCTTGCTGCCATCCGAGCTTTCAGGGCCCGCCTTTGAAAAGGCTGAAGAGGAAATCGCACGCTGGCGGGCGCAGCACGGCGAAACCGCCTTTCACGTCGCGCGCGGCGGCGGACAGTACAGCCATCCGGAAGGAATGTTCTACGGCGGAAACGCCCCCACCTGGTCGCGCCTTACACTGGAGAGCATCATGCGCGACTATAACCTGCCGCAGCGGGATCATATCGCGGTCATTGATTACCACACAGGTCTGGGACCCTTCGGTTACGGCGAACCGATCTGCGGAAATCAACCTGGTACACCAGGCCATCAGCGCGCAAAAAGCTGGTACGGGCAATCCTTGACGGAACCGGATCTCGGCACCTCTTCTTCGGTCCCCAAGGTCGGACTCTCCGAATACGGCTGGACCCGGATCGTCGGCGACATCCACACCTACATTGCACTCGAATACGGCACCTACACACCCGATGCAGGACGGGCTGCTCTGCGTGCTGATCACTGGCTTCATGCCCAGGGGAACGTGAACTGGCAATCCGCCGAAACACGCGCGATCAAACAAAGGCTCAAAAATCACTACTATCCGGGAACACCGGATTGGCAGGAGATGGTGATCTTCCGAAGCCGCATGATACTTCGTCAGGCCCAGCGCGGCCTCAGCGAGACTTAGGCAACCGGCATCGACAGACACTTTTGGGAACAGTGATCAAATGAAACTCTGGGACATCACGCAACCGCTTCGCCCCGGAATTCCCGTCTGGCCCGGAGACACAGCCTTCACCGAAGAGCGGACCTGGCAGATCGATGACGACTGCCCGGTCAACGTCTCGAAGATCACACTCTCGACCCACAGCGGCACCCATGCCGACGCACCTCTGCATTACGATCCCGAGGGCCTGCCCTCGGGCGACGTCGATTTGAGCTTCTATATCGGGCCCTGCCTGCTACTGGACGTCACCGGCGCCGGCGGGCTTATCCAACCGAAGGACATCGCTGCTGCACTCGATGGCACGGTGGAGCGTCTTTTGCTGAAGACCTATCACAAAACGCCGTTAGAACAGTGGGATGACAACTTCGCGGCCATCGCCCCCGAGACCATCGATGCCCTCGCCGCCAGCGGGGTCAGACTGATCGGCACCGACACACCGTCTCTAGACCCGCAGACATCCAAAACATTGGACGCGCATCATGCAGTTCGCCGCGCCGGCATGGCGATCCTTGAGGGGCTTGTGCTCGATGACGTCCCGGCGGACCATTACGAACTGATCGCATTGCCGATCAAACTCGCTAATCTGGACGCGGCACCGGTGCGCGCCGTATTGAGAGGACCTGTTCCATCGTGAGTGCTTTAACCCGAGAAGACCTTGAAACCTGGGATCAGAACGACCCCCTCGCACAGATGCGCGCGCATTTTCGCATCCCGGCCAACATCATTTATCTGGATGGGAACTCCCTTGGCGCAATGCCAAGGAACACACCGGAACGAGTCACCAAAGCAGTTGAGGAGGAATGGGGCGAGGATCTGATCCGAAGCTGGAACAAGCACGGCTGGATCGACCTGCCGCAACGCTGCGGCGCAAAGATCGCCGGCTTAATCGGCGCTGACGCGGGCGAGGTCGTGGTTGCAGACTCTACTTCGGTCAACCTCTTTAAACTGCTTGCAGCTGCGCTTCGCATGCGATCCGAACGCAAAGTTATTCTGTCAGACAAAGGGAACTTCCCGACCGACCTCTATGTCGCTCAGGGCCTGATCGATCTTCTCGACAAAGGTCATGAATTACGCTTGGTGGAACCCGACGAGGTCGTAGAGGCTCTCGACGACAGCGTCGCGCTGGTCATGCTTACGCAAACCGACTACCGCTCGGGACGTCTTCACAATATGTCCGCACTCACAGAACAAGCGCATCAGGCCGGGGCCCTCATGCTCTGGGATCTGGCGCACTCTGCCGGTGCCTTTCCTGTCGACCTGCGGGGAGCCGATGCTGACTTTGCGGTCGGATGCGGATACAAGTATCTGAACGGCGGCCCGGGTGCTCCGGCTTTTCTCTTTGTTGCAGAGCGTTTACAGGACCAGGTGCGCCCTCCCCTGTCAGGCTGGATGGGTCATGAAGCGCCGTTTCAGTTCGACCGCGACTACCGCCCCGCTCATGGAATCTCCCGAAACCTCTGCGGCACCCCTGCGGTCCTCAGCATGACCGCGCTCGATGCCGGGCTCGACATCATGCATCAGGCCGGGATGAACGCGATCAGGGAAAAGTCGGTTCGAATGACCGAACTTTTTATCGAACTCGTAGAAACTCACTGCGCAGGTTTCGGATTTGAACTTTATGGCCCCAGAGATCCGGAAATGCGTGGCAGTCAGGTCTCATTCAGGCACGAACAGGGCTATCCGATCATGGCCGCCCTGATTGACCGGGGCGTGATCGGCGACTTTCGTGCGCCAGACATCCTGCGCTTCGGTTTCACGCCGCTTTACTTGCGCTTTGGCGATATCTGGGACGCAGTTCAGGTCCTGCGTGATATCATGACCGACAAAAGCTGGGACCAGCCAAAATTTCACAAACGCTTGGCGGTAACTTAAACAAATTCAGACTGCAGGGTGCGTGATGTCAGAAAAGAAACTCTCCCAATCCCAGGCACCGAAATTCCCTGAAGGTGCTCACAGCGACTTCACGGACTCGATGAGTTACGGCGACTATCTGGGCCTGGACCGCCTTTTAACCAGCCAGGAACCGGTCAGCGGCGAACACGACGAGCAGCTCTTCATCATCATCCACCAGGCCACAGAACTCTGGATGAAGCTGATCCTGCACGAATTGCACGCTGCCGTAGGCTGCATCCGATCGGACGATCTCGCGCCTGCCTTCAAGATGCTGGCCCGCGTTGCACGCATTCAATCACAGCTTATCCAGTCCTGGTCCGTGCTTTCGACCATGACCCCCGCAGATTACCTGCGGTTCCGGGATCAGCTCGGGCTCTCATCCGGGTTTCAGTCTTATCAGTATCGTGAAATCGAATTCCTGCTCGGCAATAAGAAAGCGGCACTCCTGGCGCCTCATCGTCATAAACCGGAAATCCACGACCATCTCAAGTCGGTCCTCGAAGCCCCAAGCCTCTATGACGAAGTCCTGCTCTTGCTGGCAAGGCGTGGTTTCCCGCTCGCGAGTGAGGTAACGAACCGGGATTGGAGCCTGCCTTATACAGCCTCCCCGTCTGTGGAGGAGGCCTGGCTACAAATCTATCAGGCTCCGGAAACCCATTGGGAACTCTATGATCTGGCGGAAAAACTGGTCGATCAGGAGGACTCGTTTCAGCAATGGCGCTTCCGGCACCTGAAAACCGTTAGCCGTATCATTGGCCATAAGCGCGGTACTGGCGGTACGACAGGCGTCAATTACCTGTCGAAGGCCCTTGATTACAGCTTCTTCCCCGAACTCTGGAATGTACGAACCGCCTTGTAGAGAAGAACATCACCGACAATTAGATCGGCTTCGAAGGCGCATTTCACTGCTCATGAGAGTACTTTTCTGATGAGAATCATCTGTAGATACGATTGAACAGCTTGGCAGATGACACCACCAGGAGTGTATAAGCTGTTATTTTCACAGCATTCTTGCGTGCCCTGGAGAGTTCAAACTTAATTCATCCTCAATACCTTTACGGCATTTTACCAAACTGCGGCAGTTTTGTAGGAACGCGACAGGTATCAATGTCTCAAGCTCAAGCGGCGACCGACGCCACTCAGAATGAAATTTCAGAAGCAGCCGATCTGCTCGCGCGGGATTCTCTGCGTATTCTGCCGCTTTCCTGTATTCCACTGGAAACAGCGCCGCTCCAACGTGCCCGGATCGTGAAAAACCTGCACCTGCAGGGCGTTGTCGAGATGTTTCAGGACGAAAGCACAGGCAGTGGTCAGCTTGAGCCGGACCAGTTGCCGACATACTTCGGCTGGGATCCCAACAAAGACCACGCTGACTTAACGCGCATCCGCGCGCTTGCGAGCCTCAGCAGCTACGATGTCTACAGCCTGCGCATTGAACTGCGGCGCCTGGGCATCGATGTAAACGATCACAAGGCCCTGACCCTTTCCGACGCCAAAAGCAAGGAACTGGCCGGTTACATGAAGACCTTTACAGGTCCTCTTCTCGCACAGGTTTACGGCGGCGAAAACAACGATATTCAGGACTTCGGGCAACTGGTTTCCATGTTTGCCTCGCCCAACCGGGCTGAAGCACAGAAGAATCTTCAGAAACTCGCTGACAAGCTCGAAATCGATCTCATGGAAGTGCCCGCATTCCTCGAGGACTATGCCGACACCTTCCTTTCCCTGGCCTACTTCAAGGAATGCATGGACCAGGTGGTTCCTGACGTCATGTCGTTTCTGGAAAACATCAGCGATCTGAAATCGAACCTTCAATTGAAGCGCACCGCCGGTTTCCTGGACACCTGCGACTTCATGGAACCTCGCCTGAACTCGATTATAACCTCGATCACCGGTCGCTTCGAACGCTTTGACCAGCACACCAAAAACCTCTGGGACAACGTCTCTGCGGAATCCTTTCAGAGGATCAGGAAAATGATCAAGAGCCACCACAAGACGGTTGGTGGCGTTCTTTGTGGCCTGACGACCAAGATGGATGCCTGGGAATCAAAGTTCGGCACCAACAGTCAGGGCGCCGCTGTCGTGGCGCGCGCGGACTTTATCATGAGTGATATGCGTCACGGCATCTCACGACTGGAAGAGCTCGAGAAATCGGCTCCCGACATCGCCGACGCCTAAGTCGTTAGGTCGGCTTATCGGCACGAGCCCCCCTCATAGTCGACACTAATTCGCCTTGGCGATTCGCCGATAGGCCCCCGGTCCTATGCCAAAACTTTCCTTGAAGCGCCTGGAAAAAGAGGGAGTTGAGGCATAACCGCAGCGCGACGCAATCTCCGCCATATCGAGATTGGAACTCTCAAGCAATGTTCTCGCCTTAATCAAGCGCCACCGCGTCAGATAACTGATCGGTGGAGCGCCGACGATTTCGGTGAAGCGTTGCGCAAACCGGGCACGCGACATGCCAGCCTCACCCGCCAGCTCATGAATTTTCCAGCTTCTCTGAGGTTCCCGGTGAATGGCGTGAATGGCCTTTGAAATCCTCCCATCCGAAAGCGCGGCAATAAACCCGCCTGTCGGGCTATCCGACTCTCTTTTCATCTGCCTGACGGCCTGAATAAACAGGATTTCCAGCAAGCGTGTCAGGATAGCGGTCGTTCCTTGTGTATCCAATTCGGCTTCCATCGCGAGAAGACTTAGCACTGCCGCTGTCCAGGGCTCTCTTCCCAGTTCCTCGGGACGAAGCAGCATGATTGCTGGGAGATTCGCCAGGACAGGATGATCTACCTCTTCATCAAACTGGCAAAACCCGCAAAGAAGGCGTGTTCGGCGCTCTCCTTCACCATAGGTAAGGACACCCTGTTGAAGCGCTCCGTCTGCAACAACTTCCCCAAGGGGAACAGGTGTCAAGTCAGGCAGGCTTGAAAGCACCTGCCCTGCTCCATTGGGCACAATGGCAATGTCACCTGCTGTAAGTTTCTCAAACTTACCATCCGGCATACGCAACCAGCATCCACCTTCGCGCACGAAGTGAAAGCGGATCCGTCGGCGCTCCGGGGGTACCTCGATAGAGAAATCGCCGTGCAGCTTTGCAAGAAAGTAGAGACTGCTGCGAACTCTCAGATTCGCGAATACCTCTGTCAGGACATCCGAATCATCCATTTTTTCGAAACTCTTGAGACGATCTGATAAAAAATCGAGATGCTCTCAGAATGTTTCTCACTCTGCCGCATGTCAAGCTGTGCCGGAAATCATACAGGGAACAGTGATGTCAGAAGAAACCGGTATCGCCTTGCTCGGCTTCGCCTTCGTAATGTCCGTTTCGCCTGGACCAGGCAACTTTCTATTGCTCACGTCAGGCGTAAACTTCGGTTTCCGACGCAGCCTTCCGCTCGTATTCGGAATCAGCTTTGGGTTTCTGACCATGGTATTTTGTGTCGGAATTGGTCTAGGACAGATCCTGAAGCAGGCCCCGGTGATCTATACTGTCCTCAAGTTTGTATGCGCCGGCTATGTTCTCTGGCTAGCCTTCAAAATTGCGCGCAGCCGTTCCATGGGAAGCGACAGTCAGGATCAGTTGGCCAAGCCGATCACCTTCTTTCAAGCCGCTGCCTTTCAGCTGGTCAATCCAAAGGCCTGGGCAGTGGCTCTGATCGTGACCGTCTCCTACACGAGCCCTGAACAATACCTGTCCAGTCTAATTCTCGTGATCCTGCTGTTTGCCCTGGTAAATCTACCTTCCATCAGCCTCTGGGCTGCATCTGGCGTTGCTCTTAGACATTTTTTAGACAGCACACGAAAAATCGCGACCTTCAACATCGTTATGGCAGCCTTACTGATCATCTCAATGACGCCGGCACTGCTTGGCGCTATTGAATGACAGGGGCTCCCGAGGTGGGCGAGAGAAAGACCTACTTACGGCGCCAGGTCGTGCCGCCGGCACCATCCTCCAGAACAACCCCCATCGCATCGAGCTGATCGCGAACCTGGTCGGCCTTAGCAAAATCACGGGCCTTACGAGCGTCGGCCCGTGCAACGATCAAGGCTTCAATCTCTGCCGCATCGTCATCACCTGCATCCCCCTGGAACCAGGTTTCGGGATCAGTCCCCAGGAGCCCCAGCAAACGGCCGCCGGCCAGCAACTCACCTTTTAGCCTGGCGAGTAACGCGTCATCTCGCGGATCGGCACCAACCGCCTTGTTCAAGGCTGTCCCGACTTCATGCAATGCCGCAAGCGCCAGAGGTGTGTTCACGTCGTCCTCAAGGGCCGCCACCAGCGACTGCGACGGTTCTGAACCGCCCGGCACAATTCCCTCGACTGCACGTAGCGCGCCATATAGGCGATCAAGCTGGTTTTTGGATTCAGCCACTTTCTCTCGCGTGAAATCCAGAGGCTGACGATAGTGCGCGGACAGAAGAGTCAGACGCATGGCCTCACCGGATAAGCCCTCATCCCGCAACTGCCGGACCGTGAAGAAATTGCCGAGTGATTTCGACATCTTCTCGCCGTTTACGACAACATAACCGTTGTGCATCCAGTAATTCACGTAGGGCACGCCATGGGCGCAGGTTGATTGCGCCAGTTCGTTTTCATGGTGCGGAAAGGTCAGATCCAGGCCACCGCCATGGATATCGAAGGTCTTGCCCAGATGTTCTTCAGACATGGCCGAGCACTCGACATGCCACCCGGGCCGGCCCCGACCCCAGGGACTGTCCCAACCGGGCTGACTGTCGGAGCTGGGTTTCCAGAGCACGAAATCAGCCGGGTCTTTTTTGTAAGGCGCGACCTCAACCCGGGCACCCGCAACCATGTCGTCGCGATTTCTGCCGGACAACGCGCCGTATTCCGCCATGGATGGCACATTGAAAAGCACGTGACCATCCGCGGCATAGGCGTGGCCTTTTTCGATCAACTGTTCCGAGATCGAGATCATCTGCGCGATGTGATCAGTCGCGCGCGGTTCCACGCTCGGCGGCAAGGCCCCCAGGGCCGCCATGTCATCGTGATAAGCCTGGGTCGTGCGCGACGTCACCTCTTCGATGGACTCACCCTTCGCATTGGCCGCGTCGATGATCTTGTCTTCAACATCCGTGATGTTCCGGGCATAGGTGACGTGATCTTCGCCGTAGATCCAGCGCAACAGGCGGAAAACGACATCGAACACCACGACCGGGCGGGCATTGCCGATGTGTGCAAAGTCGTAAACGGTCGGGCCGCAGACATACATCCGTACATTCGACGGATCGATGGGCTCAAAGCGCTGCTTTTCGCGTCCAAGCGTGTTGTATATCTGAAGTGCCATGTTTCACCACTAAGGCTGTTAACCGCTAAACCGCGGCGATAGTAATTCGAACAAGATGGAAAGCAAGTTAAGCGGTCACTCTCTATGCAGTCTGGCCCCTCAGCCGTGCCTCTGCCCGTTCACGCCCGATCAGAGGCAGCAGCACCTTGAGTTCCGGGCCGTGATCGAGACCCGTCAGCGCAAGGCGAAGCGGCATGAAGAGCGCTTTCCCCTTGCGACCACTCGACGCTTTCAGAGCGCCCGTCAGACTGCTCCAGGTCGCTTCATCCCAAGGCTCTGCCGGAAGCTGTTCCGCAGCCGAATGCGTGAAGTCCGCATCTTCAATAACCGGTGTCACGGCACCGCGGCAGATGTCGTGCCAGAGTTTGGCATCGCTCAGCTTGGTCAGGTTTGGACGGACCGCGTTCCAGAGCACCTCATCAAAGTCATCCGAAAGACGATCCTTAACGCTCTCGAAGCTCATGAGGTGCAGCAGCCGGGCGTTCAGGAGATCCAGTTCTTCAGGATCAAAACGCGGCGTGCCCCGGCTGAAGTGAGTGATATCGAACTGATCAGCCAAGGTCGCCAATTCGGTCACCGGCTCCACTGCGTCGGAAGACCCCAATCGCGCCAGATAGCTGTTCAGCGTCATGGGCTCCATGCCTGACTCGCGAAGCGACTGAAGGCTCAGGCTTCCAATCCGCTTTGAGAGCCCCTGCCCGCTGGCATCGGCCACAAGAGGCAAATGGGCAAAAACCGGTACACCACCGCCCAAGGCAGCAAATAGCTGAATCTGGACCGCAGTGTTGGAGACGTGGTCTTCACCACGCAGGATATGGGTGACCTCGAGTTCGATATCGTCCACCACGGATGAAAGCGTATAGAGCGGACGGCCGTCTTCACGGATCAGAACCGGGTCGGTCAGATGCTCGCCATTGAAATGCACAGCGCCCCGGACCAGGTCCTCCCATTCAATGTCTTCATGTTCGAGCTTGAAGCGCCAATGGGGCGTCCGCCCCTCCGCCTCGAACTTCGCACGTTCTTCGTCCGTCAGCTTCAGCGCACCACGGTCATAGATCGGCGGGCGGCCAGCCTGCAGCGCGATCTTCCGTTTCAGGCCCAGTTCCTCAGGTGTCTCGTAGCAAGGATAGAGCCGCCCGGAAGCTTTCAGCTTCTCGGCCGCCAGATCATAGCGCTCGAGGCGTTCCGACTGAACATCGATTTCGTCCCACTGAAGTCCAAGCCACAGGAGGTCCTCCTTGATGGTCTGGGTATACTCGGCACGTGAGCGCTCGGTATCTGTATCGTCGATCCGGAGCAGAAACGAACCGCCGGCTTTACGGGCCATGAGCCAATTGAGCAGAGCCGGACGCGCGTTTCCGACATGAAGCATCCCCGTCGGACTGGGGGCGAACCGGACTTTCATAGCTTACAAAGGACCTTTAAAGGCATTGGTGATGGGATAGCGGCGATCCCGCCCGAAGGCGCGCCGCGTGATCTTAACGCCGGGTGCCGCCTGACGCCTCTTGTATTCCGCAAGTTCCAGAAGACGCCAGATGCGGTTCACGGTTTCGCGCTCATGGCCACGGGCGACGATCTCATCGATCCCCGCCTCCCCTTCGATCAGGCATTCGAGAATATCGTCCAGCTTGTCGTAGGGCGGCAGGCTGTCTTCGTCCTTCTGGTCGGGTTTCAGCTCGGCGGAGGGCGGTTTGGTGATGATACGCTCCGGTATCACACGACCTTCCGGGCCTAAAAGACCCTCGGTTTGAGATTGGTTCCGCCAGCGCGAGAGTTCGAAAACCGTCGTCTTATACAAATCCTTCAGAACATTGTAGCCGCCGCACATGTCACCGTAGAGCGTGGCGTAACCCACCGACACCTCGGATTTGTTGCCGGTCGAGAGCACCATATGCCCAAGCTTGTTCGACAATGCCATCAACGCGAGCCCCCGGGAGCGCGACTGAATGTTCTCTTCGGTAATATCGGGCGTTGTCCCATTGAAGAGCGGTTTGAGCATGGAATCAAAGGCTTCCATCGCCGGTTCTATGCTTACACTGTCCAGTTTCACGCCCAGCAGTTTTGCAGCCTCGGCGGCATCATCCAGACTTTCCTGACTTGTGTACGGCGAGGGCATCATCACGCAATGCACCCGCTCGGCGCCCAGGGCGTCTACGGCAATGGCAGCCGACAATGCGGAATCGATTCCCCCCGACAGCCCCAGTAGAACGCCCGGAAAGCGGTTCTTCTCCACATAATCCCGCAGACCCAGGACAAGGGCGCTATAAACTGTTTCCAGCTTCGGTTTCGGGGCAATCCGCGGGCCTTCTGCACAGGCCCAACCATCCGCCGTCCGTGTCCAATCAGTACTGACCACGGCCTCGCTGTACATGGCGAGCTTAACCCGCAGATCCCGGTCGCTACCGAGCACATAGGACCCGCCGTCAAAGACGAGCTCGTCCTGACCGCCGACCTGGTTTACATAAACCAGCGGCAATTCCGTCTCAAGAACCCGGGCGACGCCCAACTGAAGCCGCTCATCTTCTTTTTCAAGCTCGTAGGGTGAGGCATTGATGCAGACCAGTATTTCGGCGCCGGATTCCACCAGGCATTCAGACACCTCCGGGAACCACATATCCTCACAAACCAAGATACCGAGGCGAACGTCCCTGAAGTTCATCGGGCCGTTCAGAGGACCGGCGGCAAACAGCCGGACCTCGTCAAAAACGCCGTAGTTCGGCAGTTCGTGCTTGTAGCGAGTCCCTAAAATCTCGCCACCATCCATTAAGACAGCCGCGTTGAAGACCTTACCGCGTAAGGGAGCACGGGCTTCTCGGTCTTCGCGCCAGGGCGCACCGATCAGGACTCCCGGACCACCGTCGGCAGTATCTGCGGCCAGCGCTTCCAGCGCAGCGTCCACCCGATCCAGAAACATCGGCTTCAATACCAGATCTTCCGCCGGATAGCCGGTTATGTACGTTTCGCTGGCAACCACCAGCTCCGCACCCTGCGCCGCGGCTTCAGCCCTGGCGGCACGAATTTTCGCAAGGTTTCCCTCAATGTCGCCCAGAGTGGGGTTCAACTGGGCGAGGCAGATTTTCAGCGTATCAGTCATAGCAGATTACTTAGCTCCACCGGGCGATCACAGCAAGGACGAGAAAAAGAACCTGGTCTCAATTTTGTAGAAAACAGGCGATACGGTGCGATACCCGCTGCCTTACAACGCCGTCAATCCGTGGGTTTCCAGGATTTTGATCAGCATCTCTCCGCTGCCTTCACGGTGCTTGCGGTGAATGCGGCGGGCCGCCTCTCCGTCGCGCCTGCGCAGAGCATCGAGCAGATCAGCATGGTCCTCGCTGGATTTGGTGGGTTTCGGACGCAGCCTGAGGGTGATCATCCGAACCCTGTGCGCCTGATCCCAATAGGTTCCGACCAAGGAACGCAGCCTGCGGTTCCCGCAGAAATCCACCAGCAGCAAATGAAAGCGCTCGTCAGCCTCAGCCCAGGCCCGCAAGTCTTCACGCCCGAGCGATTCGTCCATATCGACCACAGCCTGCTCCAGCCGCTCGGTCTGCGCATCGCTCAATCCCTTGCGGGCGACGGATTCCGCCGCAACTGTCTCAAGACCGGTCAGAATCTCGTAAATCTCACGCATGTCTTCGCCGGAAACCGGCAAAACCCGCATACCGTGGCGAGGGCGGACTTCAACCAGCCCTTCATTTGCGAGTCGGACCAACGCTTCGCGAACCGGAGTCCGGCTCATCCCCAGCGCTTCGGCGATTTCCTGTTCGGTCGCCTGAAAACCTGCGGAAATCTCGTTATCGAGGATCTTACGGCGCAGCAGACTGTAGGCTTGGTCCGAGTAGGACGAGCGCCGTCCCTGCGAAGAGGCCGTCGCCGTCTCCGCATCGAACAGGGCTTCTTTCAAACCTGCCAGTTCGCTGACCATATGTGACCTCTATGCTTTCAAGCTATAATGTCACTCGCTTGCCGAGTTCATTCGAACTATAGGCCGCTTCCTCGATTCGTATATTGGTCAAATAGTCCCGGGCACGATTCATAACCGGGGTGCCGTTTTGTAGGTGATCGACCACATGGCGCTGGAGCGCGTAGACGCAGTCTCCGCCAAAGTTCCGGTCTTGCCAGTCATACTCGAGCTCACGTTCCTGATCCTCACCGTGCTCGCGTAAAAACACGCGACCATCTCCATCAAGGCGAAGGCTCGCTTTTGAGCCTTCGAGCATCAACTCGCCCATCGTCAGGCGTCGGTTCTTTGCCGGGTGATCCGCCAGACGGTTCCCGTCGAAGAGGCCTGCGGTGCCGTTTTCAAACTCAAAAAGCATCACGCCGGAGTCTTCGCCCTTGATCGCCGGGTTCAAGCGCCTGAGTTGCGCCGTCACCGAACGCATCTCTCCAAAGAGATAGCGGAACACATCAATCAGGTGAATAGCGGTTTCATGGACCAGAAAGCGTTCCATCTCTTGAAAATAAGGCTGCCGGGCCAGATAGGCTTCGGGCCCCTGTCCATCGCCCGGACGTAGGCGGAAGGCCACCTGATAGAGTTCACCCAACGTACCGGCATCGATTGCGCGCTTGATCTCACCGTACCAGGGCTGGAAGCGAAAGTTCTCGTGAATCACCAGCATCGCACCGGCGTCTTCCATCAGCTTCGTGGCGTACTCAGCTTCCTTGAGGCTCGGCGTAAAGGGCTTCTGGCAGATCACCGGGATACCACGCGCCGCTGCCAACTCGATATAGGCGACATGCGTCAAGGGCGGCGTAATAATATCCACCAGGTCCGGCTTAACGCTGTCGAGCATCTTCTCGAAATCGGTAAAAACCTGCGCGATACCGTAGGTGTCGGCGATTTTTTGAGCGTTTGCTTCTGTCTTGTTGCATATGGCAGCAAGATCGACGTCAAGACGATGCCAGGCCTCATATTGGAACTGGCTGAAATAGCCGGCACCAACGCAGGCGACGCGGAGTTGTTTGCTTGTGGCGTTTGTCATTTTCCGAGCCTGTCGTGTCAGCCTAAATCCATCTCGTTGAAGACCTGATCAACAGCCGCAAGGACCGCATTGGTCACACTGCTGGTGCCGCTCTCGCCACCCAGTTCGAAGGGCATGAGATCTCCGCCTGCGAAGGCTTTATCCACTGCGGCGGTTAGCAGCGCTCCGGCCTTGCCGTAAGCAGGCCGGTCATGCTTGTCGGCAAGCCACTCCAGCATCATCCCCGCCGACAGGAACATCGCGGTCGGGTTCGCCTTACCGCTGCCAACAATGTCCGGTGCGCTGCCATGACAGGGTTGGAAGACGGCATGATTGTCACCGACATCCGCTGACGGTGCCATGCCCATGCCGCCGATCAGTGCCGCGCCCAGGTCTGACAGAATGTCCCCGAACATATTCTCTGTGACGGCAACATCATAAACCCAGGGGTTTCGCACCAGGTTCAGCGCCATCGCATCAACATAAGCGTAGTCTGCCGTCAGGTCACCGAAGGCCGCTGCCCGCTCGTCAAAGATGCTGCGGAAGAATGCAAAGGAGGTGAAGACGTTCGCCTTGTCCACACAGGTCAATCGGCCTTCATGGCCGGCTGCTTTACGTTTGCGCGCCAGATTAAAGGAAAAATCAAACAGCTTCTCCGATACGTCGCGCGTGATCTCCATGGTATCGCGGGCAATGCGGTTATCGTCGATCGTGCCCTTGCCATGAGAAGCGAAGAGCCCTTCCGTCGACTCGCGGATCAGTACGAAATCCAGTGCCCCAGCACGCGGGTCGGAAAGCGGTCCCGGCACTCCGGGGATCGAACGCACCGGACGTACCCCGGCGTAAAGGTCCAGTTCAAAACGAATGTCCAATTGCGGCGCAATCTCGGTTCCATCCGGGTAGCGGATGTCCGGCATGCCCATCGCCGCCAACAGGATCGCATCGGCGTTGCGAACCTCTTCCATCGTTTCTTTGGGTAAAGCGTCGCCATGATCGCGATAGCAGGCCGCCCCGGCGGGTACCTCCTTGAAAGAGAGCGAGATATCGCCGACCCGCGAGGTTACCGCATTAACAACCTCGAGACAGGGGCCCATCACCTCTGAACCAATCCCGTCCCCGGGTAAAACCGCAACCGATAGTGAATTCGACGAAGACATTCTTACCTCACACCTTTTGTAGCAAGCACTTGCTTTATTGCCCGACCGGGCTTTGTTTATCCCCTCGGCGTTTCAACGCCGATCACACGTATGTATCGCTCTAAAACTTCCAATGCGCCGGCGCATATCCAGCCACCGGCGATTCATACACCGCCACCGCATCGCCCAGCAGACACCCGAGATGTATTCGCTTCAGGTCTGAACCTCCGAACGCTAGGCTCGAGATATTCCTAAGCCTCTTGCTTTCACAGTAGTCCAAGTGTGGACGGTCCATCGTACCCTGCAGAAATGCGGCTTCAACCCAGGCAAGATGCGCCGGGTCGTTGTCCTCCAGGATCACCTGCTGTTCACCGTCCGGGGCGATCCGGATAACCCGGTTACTCACGATGCTGGTAATCCAGATCCCGCCTTCCTGATCAAAGGTCAGGCCATCCGGGAAGGTCCCCATGCCGAACCCGGCAACCGTTGTTTTGTTCGACAGGCTGCCGTCGTCACCAATGTCGAAGGATGACATCCGGCGGGCGAAGGTCTCATTCACGAAGAGGCGCTTACCGTCCGGATGAACGAGGCATTCATTCGTATAACCCAGATCGTCAGCAACAATGCGGGCCTCTCCATTTTCGACCAGAACAACGAAACCGTCGGCAACGTCCGGCCGGTATCCCAGGCTGCGTGGGGTCTTGCGGGTACTGACCGTAATCCAGACGCGTCCTTTGGTATCGAGATGAACGTAGTTCGTCGGCGGCAACGGGGCCCCGTCCACTTCCAGAAGAAACGGGCGAATGACACCATCCTTGTCGAGCCGGAAAACGCCCCCCTCTTCAGCGCCCAGATGCGCCAGAAGATAAGAACCGTCAGGCATCAGACAGATTCCGTTGGGCTTCACGTCCAGTCCACCTGCCTGGCCCACCAGATCGAACTGTTCACCGTCCGGCGCAAGGATGCTCACGCCGCCATCCCAATTAGAGGTATGCGTCCGACCGTCAGAGGTGCAGAGAACGCACTCTGGCCGCTTTAGTCCCGCCCCCATAAACCCAATAAACGTCAGTTCCGACATAATTTCTCAAACACTCACAGCTCTAGCACCTGCATCACGTCTTTCACCGAATCGGGAAAAAACCTGAATCAGACTCGATCACATCTATCCGCAGATCGATCCGCCCCTAGATCGGTCTCCCGGTTGCTTCAGCGCTTTCTCGCTCCGGCAAACTCAATAAAGAGTTCCGCCCCTGCACAAAAGGCCCCAAGGCACATTCCCAGACCATATCCGTGCGACCGAACGGACATGATCTCGAACCAATGCCCAACGATTCACGGTTACAATTACCAGGTTTTCTGCCAAGCAATTTACCTTGATGAATTAATGCATACATTATCTAATGCATTATTGCACGATAAAAAAAGCCAGTCGAACTGACTGGCTGGCGGATGATTTTCATGAGTCAGATCCTTTTCACTGCTTCCAAGACGAAGCGTCGCACGCTAAGACAGTGGATGAGCAATGACGTGAAATCCAGTTGAAACTACAATAAGAAAGTTAGAATAAATGTTTGTTATTACAGTTCTTTTCGAATGTCATGTGGAACAGACCGAAGCCTTTGCCGCTGCCTTGGAGACACAGGCCCACAACTCTGTCACGAAGGAGCAGGATTGCCTGGTGTTCGACGTCTGCAGCGATCCTGAAATGCCGAATCGCTTTTTCCTCTATGAAGTCTACAGCGACGAAGCGGCGTTCGACCTGCACCTCAAAAGCGATCACTTTCTCGACTTCGATAAGAAGGTTGCCCCAATGGTCGCCTCGAAAACGGTCGGACGCTGGCAAAAACATCCGGCTGTCACTGGGTAATCCGCAGACCTCAATCAGCTATCTTGCTGCGGTTCCCCGGCATTCAATCGTGCCAGGGCCCGAATGCGTTCGATCGCCGAATGAAAGCCATTGGCGCGGTTCGGGCTGATCTGCGCTTCGAAGTCGAGCCGACGGAGTACGTCCTTGATATCTACGGCCAGAATCTCTTCCCCGGTCCGACCGGAATAGATTGACAGCAAAACGGATAAGAGGCCCCGGACGATATGCGCATCGCTGTCCGCGCGAAAGGACAGGATGGGCTTTGGATCCGACGAGACTTCGGCGATGACCCAGGCTTGGCTGGTGCAGCCCTGAATACGATTTTCCTCGTTTCTATCGGCTTCTTCGAACTCCGGCAGCTTGCGCCCCAAATCGATGATGTAGCGATAGCGGTCTTCCCAGTCGTCGAGAAACTCAAAGTTTTCGACCAACTCATCGACCGATGTCATCGCCACAGGCTCGCTACCCATCTTAATTCCCCAAGACAGGCTCGCTCAGAAAACCTGCCAAAATTATTGTTCTCTAACAGCTACTTGCGCAGCAAAAACTCACGCCCGACCTTAACCCGTGGCTCGCCGTCATATTCAATGATATCCGCGGTCGCGTAGGTTTCAGACCAGCTACTAGGTAAATAGCTTCCTGTACCGACAATATCAATCGGGGCCTGAGCTTCGGCAATCATGCGGCACTTGACCGGACTGAAGCCGGAGGAGCCCACAATCTTCACTTTGGAGAAACCCTCGTTATCGAGCACCTCACGCAGCTTCCAGATCGCTGCGGCGGATACACCCGGCCCCACCAGATGGCGCAGTTCAGCTTCGTTTCTGTATCCACGGACCGCTTGGGGCACATTGCGTTCGAGCACGGCATAAGAGCTCGGCGGATCAAGGGTTTCGATGAAGCGGCTACCTGCAGTGTCGAGGCGAATGGCGAGCTGACCGTTCGCTGCACGCTTCGGAAAACGCCGGCAGACAGTCAGGGCGTCGGTAACCTCTCGCGCGAAGTAGTCGACCAGCACAGTCATGGGATCGTCGGGAAAGACTTCATCGTACATTTCCGACGCCCGCAGGGTCGAACCCGCATAACCGATAAAGGCATGAGGCATCGTCCCCTTCCCTCCGGACGCGCCGAAGTAATGCGCCGTGCCGTCCGTCGCGTTCCCAATAAAACCAACCGCGCCGGCCTTGCGTTTCGCCCGCTCAGAGCCAACCGATGCGGCATACGCCATGAGCTCGGCCATCTCCGTGCCCGCACAGTGGCGCGCGTCCATGGCCAGGAAGCCGACCTTTGGCAGGTCGGAGCACATGGTAAAGGCGTTGTAGGCAGCGACACAGGTCGGACCTAGTTTTTGCAGAACCAGGGTCTCCAGATCCACAAGATGATAGAGAGGCCCGGAGACGTACATAATCGGCTCACCGGCACCCACCCACCTGCCTTCGTCAAAGCGAAGGTCAATCTCAAAGCTGGTGCCACGCGTCTCGGCAACCCTATTGAGCCAGTCGATTGCTAGCCGCGGCGCAGAAATCACCGGACGGCGCATGAAGAGTGCATAAACTACCGAAACGTCGCCAAACTTCTCAACCGACTTCTTCGTCCGAAGAAAATAGTGGTCCGTCCAATTGACGATATCCGGCTCTCGAACCGGCCATTCAGAGGCGTTGTGTGAATTGTCAGGTCCGGCCTGACGTTCCAGTGCATCATCTGGCATGAGACTGATCCGTCCCTAGTGATTTTGGCGGCGACCGCTAACCCGCTGGCGCCGCGAGGAAAAATTACGCAGATAAAAGTAGAGCGGCTTTGTCTGTTTCATTCAACAAAAACCGCTCAAACTTTCTCGTCGTCTTGATGTGCAGCGTTTATGAAGCAGCGGCAATCCTGTTGACGCCGTTATTCTGCTCTTCTCGTTCCTGCTTCAATTGCTCTGCAATCAGGAACGCCAGTTCCAGCGCCTGGCTTGCGTTCAGTCGTGGATCGCAATGCGTATGATAGCGATCGCCAAGACGGTCATCGCTGATCGCCTGCGCGCCACCAGTGCACTCGGTTACGTCTTGCCCGGTCATTTCGAAGTGTACGCCGCCGGCGTAGCTTCCTTCTGCCCGGTGAACATTGAAGAAGCCCTTTACCTCGGCAAGAATCCGGTCGAAAGGCCGGGTCTTGTAGCCACTGGAAGACTTGATCGTGTTGCCATGCATCGGATCACAGGACCACACAACCTTGCGGCCTTCCTGTTCAACCGCACGCACCAGCCGCGGCAGTTTTTCCTCGACCTGCTCGTGACCCATGCGGGCGATCAGGGTCAGGCGACCTGCCTCGTTTTCAGGATTCAGCACATCGATCAGACGGATGAGATCGTCTGTTTCCATCGAGGGCCCGCATTTCATACCGATGGGATTCTTGATACCGCGTGCGAATTCGATATGCGCTTCATCGATGTTCCGTGTCCGGTCACCGATCCAGACCATATGCGCAGAGCAGTCGTACCATTCGCCGCTCAAGCTATCGACACGGGTCAGCGCCTGCTCGTAGTTCAGCAGCAGAGCTTCATGACTGGTGTAGAAGTCGGTTTCCCTTAGCTCAGGGCTTTTCTCTGGAGTCAGACCGCAAGCCTTCATAAAGGCGATGGTTTCGTCGATCCGCCGTCCCAGCTCGGAATAGCGCTCGCCCTGGGCCGAGCCGGCAACGAACTCCAGGTTCCACTGGTGCACCTTGTGCAGGTCGGCGAAACCGCCCTGAGCAAAAGCCCGCAGCAGGTTCAGGGTCGAGGCAGACTGGTTATAAGCGCGAAGCAGGCGTTCCGGGTCCGGCTGACGGGCACCATCGGTGAATTCGATGCCATTGACGATGTCGCCGCGGTAACTCGGCAGTTCCACGCCGTCGATGGTCTCGGTTCCCGCAGACCTCGGCTTGGCGAACTGACCCGCCAGGCGACCGACCTTCACGACTGGACAGGCCGCACCAAACGTCAGAGCCACGGCCATCTGCAGCAACACCTTGAAGGTATCGCGAATGTGGTTGGGATGAAACTCGGCGAAACTCTCAGCGCAATCGCCCCCCTGGAGCAAGAAGGCTTTACCCTCGGCCACTTCGCCCAAATGCTTTTTGAGCTTCCTGGCCTCACCCGCAAACACCAGCGGTGGATAGGCGGCAAGAGTCTCTTCAACAGCTGTTACAGCGGCTTGATCAGGGTATTCCGGAACCTGACGGATCGTCTTGTCGCGCCAGGAAACAGGGGTCCAGTTGGCGGTCATCACCAGCCTCGTTCTTCATCAATTTCAAAAGCAGCGCAGTCATAAGAACTGCGCGGAGCGAGGGTTTTACAAGGCTTTCAGCACCTTTACCACCCGAAAAGGCGCTTCGTGCCGACGGCCTCACCTGCGCATCTTCAGCAAAGCCCATTCCCGCCCGCACGAACAGGAAATAACGACATCACCTCGGTTTCCTCACCAAAACCTGATCGCGTTTCACCGAAACAGCGAAAAACGATCAGATGCCCACCCGGATCGTCAGACGAACACCCGAGTTCCGGGAAATGGGACCCTGCATGAGGAATACTTTATTCCGCAGCTTTTTCAGCAACTTCGGGCACCGGCTCGCGCATGGTGACGAACTCTTCAGCAGCCGTTGGATGAATACCGACAGTGGCATCGAACATCTGCTTGGTTGCCCCCGCCTTTATGGCGACGGCGAGCCCCTGCACGATTTCCGGCGCATCGAGCCCCACCATGTGGACGCCGACCACACGTTGGCTCGCCCGATCGACCACCAGCTTCATCATGGTCTTTTCGTCCCGTCCGGAAAGAGTGTGCTTCATGGGACGGAAATTCGAGCGATAAATATCCAGCGCGCCGTAGGTCTTTCGCGCGTCGGCTTCCGACAATCCAACGGTCGAAACCGGCGGATGACTGAACACGGCGGAGGGCACGTCGTCGTGGTTCATGGCCCGTGGATTATTCCGGTACACCGTGTCAACGAAGGCCATGGCCTCCTGAATGGCAACAGGCGTCAGATTGATCCGGTCGGTAACGTCTCCCACAGCATAGATATTCGGCTGACTGGTGCGGGATTGAGGGTCGACCTCGATCGCGCCGGAAGCGCTGACTTTCACACCTGCGGCCTCGAGGCCCAGGTTCTTGATATTCGGACGCCGTCCCGTTGCCGCCATGACCAGGTCGGTCTCTACGGTCGTGCCGTCTGAAAGCGTCACCAAAAGGCCGTTATCACCCTTTTCGATCTTCTCGATCGTGGTCTGCACCTGCAGAGAGATCCCCTTTTTGACGATCTCTTCGGCCAGGGTGTTGCGCACGTCATCGTCAAAGCCACGCAGAATCTGCTCACCCCGGTAGACAAGTTTAACGTCACTGCCCATGCCATTGAAAATACCGGCAAATTCCACAGCGATGAAACCACCGCCGTAAACCATTGCGCGCTTCGGCAAAGCCGTCAGATGAAAGGCTTCGTTAGAACTGATCGCATGCTCCCAGCCCTCACCTGGGGGAAAACTCGGGCTGCCGCCAGTGGCGATCAGGATCGTCTCCGCCGTGATGCGGTCGTCTCCAACCTGGACCGTATGCGCATCGATCAACTCGGCATGGGCGCGAAAGGCTTTCACCCCGGCATTATCGAGCAGCTTCTGATAGATGCCTTCCAAGCGGTCGATCTCTTTGTCCTTGTTGGCGATCAGACTGTTCCAGTCAAAGCTGGTTTCGCCCACGGTCCAACCGAATCCGGCAGCGTCCTCGAAATCCTCATGAAAGTGGCTGGCATAGGACATCAGCTTCTTGGGGACACAGCCTCGGATCACGCAGGTTCCACCGTAGCGATAGGATTCCGCCACGCCAACCCGCGCGCCGGTTGCCGCCGCCATACGCGCGCCTCGCACACCACCGGATCCACCACCGATCACAAAAAGATCGAAATCATATGCGCTCATGTCCGCAATTCCACATTCCAGGTTTGACGACTTCTGCGCCGTCTTCAATTCAGGGCTTTAACAGATAAGACGAGTAAGCAAGCCTACCAGATACAAGCTTGCAACCCTGTTAATCGCTCACGTTTTCGTGGCTACCAGCCTTAGCTCGTCGACATGCAGATGTATTTCACTTCCAGGAAGTCATCCATGCCGTACTTGGAGCCTTCGCGCCCGATACCGCTTTCCTTCACACCGCCGAAAGGAGCAACCTCGGTCGAGATCAGACCGGTGTTCACACCCACCATGCCGGTCTCCAGCGCCTCGGCAACACGCCAAACGCGCCCAAGTTCCTTGGCGTAGAAATAAGCCGCCAGGCCGAATTCGGTATCGTTCGCCATTTCAATGACTTGCTCTTCGGTCTTGAAGCGGAACAACGGCGCGACGGGACCAAAGGTCTCTTCATAGGTAACCTTCATATCGGTGGTCACTTCCGTCAGGACGGTGGGTTCGAAGAAGGTGCCCCCCAGAGCATGACGTCCGCCACCCACGGCAACCTTGGCGCCTTTCGACGTAGCATCTGCGACGTGATCCTCAACCTTTGCGATGGCGGCAAGATTAATGAGGGGTCCCTGGTTGACGCCGGTCTCGGTGCCTGCACCGACCGAGATTCCCTTAACGGCCGCGCTCAGCTTTTCAGCAAAAGCATCGTAGACGCCGTCTTGTACGAAGATTCGGTTCGCGCAGACGCAGGTCTGCCCCGCATTACGGAACTTGCTGATCATGGCCCCTTCAACGGCAGCATCCAGATCGGCATCGTCGAACACGATAAAGGGCGCATTGCCGCCCAACTCCATGGAGACCTTTTTGACCGTACCCGCGCACTGCTCCATCAAGAGCTTACCGACCCGTGTCGATCCAGTGAAGGAGAGCTTCCGCACGATGGGGTTGGAGGTCATTTCGCTGCCGATTTCGCTGGCAACACCTGTCACAATATTAATGATCCCGGCAGGAATGCCGGCGCGCTCTGCCAACTCGGCAAGCGCAAAAGCCGAAAGCGGCGTCAGTTCCGCTGGTTTGATCACGACCGGGCAGCCCGCAGCCAATGCCGGCGCGCATTTACGGGTGATCATGGCGATCGGGAAATTCCAGGGCGTAATCGAGGCAACAACGCCAATTGGCTGTTTGATGACTACGATCCGCTTATCCGCCTGATGCTGGGGGATCGTGTCGCCGTAAACCCGGCGGGCTTCCTCAGCGAACCATTCGATGAAAGACGCTCCGTAAGTCACCTCGCCCTTAGCTTCAGCCAGGGGTTTGCCCTGCTCCGTGGTCATAAGAAGCGCCAGGTCGTCCGCGTTATCCATGATCAGGTTGAACCAGTTCCGCAGGATCGTGCAACGCTCCTTGGCGGTCAGCGCGCGCCAGGCCGGCCAGGCACGGTTCGCGGCCTCGATGGCTGCCCGAGTCTCGTCGGCACCCATTTTCGGGATTGTCGCGATCACTTCGTCGTTGGCGGGGTTTTTCACCTCAAGGGTCCCGCCACCATTCGCATCGACCCACTTGCCATCGATATAGCACTGCTGCCGGAAAAGAGACGGGTCTTTCAGTTGGACGGTCATTCAGGTGTTCTCCCTATGCGCGGCGTCTCTTGAGGACACAAGCGGCCGGCGGTTGGTTTCAAAGGCGGCGGGATTATAGACAAGCAGGGTCCTTTGCGAAAAGCGCAATGTCACCCTTGCCTGTGGGCGCGGAACCTGACAGAGATCATTACCCGCCTTTTCAATCAGATGACCGCCAGAGTTAAACGAGCATGAAACACTACAATCCAGAAAACGAGCCCCAGGATTCACGCGAGCGACGGGCCGTAGAACCGGTCGTCTGCTACCCGGTCGAAAGCCTCGTACCGGCAGAGATGGATCGCCTTCTCGCGGCCCGCCAGGATCTGGAGAAGGTTGGTGCAGTCACGGTACCGCCGCGTGACGCGCGCTGTTTCGAAGTTCCCGCGGGTCATTTCTTCCGCATCGTCAGCCGCGACGGCGCCCAGGTCGGGGACCTCAATCTCTGGTCACTCAACGACCTCAACGAAAAATTCTACAGCGGCAAGACCCGTGCTCTCCACGGCACCCATCTCTCAACGGGCGACAGAATGTGGTCGAGCTTTCCCTACTTGCGCCCTCTCGCGACGATCACGCACGACACACTCGACTGGTATGGGTGGGATGAATTCGGCGGTTCTGTTCATGACGTGATCGGCACCCGCTGCGACCCCTACACGGCCAAGCTCCTATCGGGCATCGACTATCACTATTGCTGCCATTCAAACCTGATTCGGGCCTTGGCGGATCACCGGAAACTCTCACGAGAAGAGGCCGAGCTTTACGTTCACGATGTGCTGAACGTCTTCATGTGCACCGGCTTCACCCTGGATACACACCAATACTTCATGAAGGCCAGTCCGGTACGTCCTGGCGACTATCTGGAGTTCTTCGCGGAAACAGATCTTCTGGGCGGCCTCTCCGCCTGCCCCGGCGGCGACTGCTCAGCCAAGCATTCCTCGGACGAAGCTGCCTGTTACCCGCTGGAAGTCGAGATCTTCAAATCCAACGCTCCGGAAGTCGAGAGCTGGGTGGCTCCCGCCCCTTCAACCTACACACGAACGCATGGCTGACAGGGGCGGTAACTTCACTACTCGACAGTGACCGACTTCGCCAGGTTCCGCGGCTGATCAACGTCCGTACCCTTCAGGACTGCCGTGTGATAGGCCAGAAGCTGGATCGGGATCGAATAGAGAATCGGCGCGACAAAGGGATCGATTTTCGGCAGCTCGATGGTGTGCACGGCCAGCTCACCAGCCTTGGCGAGACCCTCCTTGTCCGAGAGCAACACGATCTTGCCGCCCCGGGCATGCACTTCCTGCAGGTTGGACGCTGTTTTCTCGAACAGGGGACCGCTCGGCGCACAGGCGATGATCGGCACTGCTTCGTCGATCAGGGCAATGGGACCATGCTTCATCTCGCCTGCCGCATAACCTTCAGCATGTATATAGCTGATTTCCTTGAGTTTTAGCGCTCCCTCCATCGCAATCGGATAGAGCGTTCCCCGGCCCAGATAGAGCACGTCGCGCGCTTCTGCGATGTCGTGAGAAATCTCCCGAATTGCCTCGTCATGGTTCAAAACCTCGGCAATACGCGCGGGTACTTCCGTCAGCGCTGCGGAGAGCTCACGCTCTCTTGCGACATCGATTGCACCACGGGCACGGGCGGTCGCAATGGCCAGACAGGCCAGAACGGTCAGCTGAGTCGTGAAGGCCTTGGTCGAAGCCACGCCGATCTCTGGCCCCGCCTGGGTTGGCATCACAGCGTCGGAACTGCGCGCGATCGCGGACTCCGGAACGTTGACGACCGAGAGGATCTTCTGGTCCTGAGACTGCGCGTACTTTAGTGCCGCCAAAGTGTCGATGGTTTCACCGGACTGAGAAATATAAACACTCACCCCGTCTTCAGGCATGGGCGCTTCACGGTAGCGGAACTCAGAGGCGATATCGATCTCGACCGGCTGACGCGCCACCTGCTCAAACCAGTACTTCGCGACCATGCCGGCATAAAAAGCAGTGCCACAGGCAATGAAGGTAAAGCGCGAAACCTTTGAAAGATCGAAGGGAAGATTGGGCAGTTGAACCGACAGCGTCGCCGGGTTCAGGAAACTGTGCAGGGTGTCACCAATCACCGCAGGCTGCTCGAAGATCTCCTTCTGCATGAAGTGGCGATACTGGCCTTTGCCGATCATGGCACCGGACATGGCCGTCTGCTTGATCTCACGCTCCACCACTGCATTGCTGGCGTCGTGAACCACAGCACTGTCGCGGGTCAGCTCGACCCAGTCGCCCTCTTCCAGATAACTGATCCGGTCGGTTAGCGGCGCCAGAGCCAGCGCATCCGAGCCCAGATACATTTCGCCGTCGCCGTACCCCACAGCCAATGGGCTGCCACGTCGAGCCCCGATCATCAGGTCGTGACGGCCTGTAAAGATGATCGCCAGCGCGAAAGCCCCTTCCAACCGGGCCAATGCCTTGGCAACTGCATCCTGCGGGCTCATCTGCTGCTTAAGGTATTCCGACACCAGATGTACGACGACTTCGGTATCCGTCTCGGTTTCGAAAACATGTTTCGCTTCTGAGAGTTCAGCTCTTAGCTCTTGAAAATTCTCGATAATTCCGTTGTGAACGACAGAAACGAGATCGCTGGCATGAGGATGGGCATTGGCTTCCGTCGGACGGCCGTGCGTGGCCCACCGCGTGTGCCCAATCCCAATCGTGCCTTCTACAGGCTCGCTTTCCAGAAGGGTCGCAAGGTTATGCAGTTTGCCTTCGGCTCTGCGACGATCCATGGAGCCATTGACCAACGTCGCGATCCCGGCGGAATCATACCCGCGGTATTCCAGACGTTTCAGGCCGTCCAGCAACAAAGGTGCCACTGGCGCATTTCCGATAATCCCGATGATTCCACACATACTTGCTTAGCCTTCTGTATACCTGTCGCGGAGGTTTAGTCTTTTTTCTGCAGCTCTCTGAAGAACGCTGCGCGTTCGGGGAACACGGCCTGACGGCCACGCCCCAGCGCCATTGAGTCTTTCGGTACGTCTTCAACAATCGTACTACCCGCCCCGACGAGCGCGCCCTCGCCAATCGTCACCGGCGCAACCAGGGCCGAATTCGATCCGATAAAGGCTCCTGCGCCGATCACGGTTCGGGACTTATTAAAGCCGTCGTAGTTGCAGGTGATTGTTCCCGCACCGATGTTCGCCTTGGGCCCCACGCTCGAGTCGCCTACATAGCTCAAGTGATTGGCCTTGGCCCCCGCGCCGAAGACGACGTTCTTGCATTCCACAAAATTGCCGATCTTTACGCCCAGACCGATTTCCGTTCCGGGACGCAGGCGCGCATAGGGACCAACAATGGCGCCGGATTCGATCTTGGCGCCCTCTATGTGAGAAAAAGCGCGGATCTGAACATCGTCGCTGATAACAACGCCAGGACCAAAGATAACATTGGGTTCAATCACCACATCGCGGCCAATGACGGTGTCACAGGAGAACCAGACAGTCTCAGGCGCAGTCAGGGTTGCACCACCGGCCATGGCCTTTGCCCGCAAGCGGCCTTGCATGACAGTTTCGGCAACCGCGAGTTCAGCACGCGAATTCACGCCCAGAACGTCATCGGCGGGTGCTTCAACTATCCGCGCATCCATCGACTGCGCGCGCGCAGCGGCGAAGAGATCCGTCAGATAGTACTCGCCCTGTGCATTATCGTTCTGGAGCCCTTTGATCAATTCCAGGAAAGTGCGCCCTTCCCCGATCAAAGGCCCTGCATTGCAGAGATCGATTTTTCGCACTTCGGCATCCGCATCGGCAAACTCGACGATGCCTTTAACAACGCCGTTCCCCTCCAATACGAAGCGTCCGTATTGCGCAGGGTCGGCAGGCCGGAAGGCAAGTCCGACCAGTTTGGTCGAGGATGCTTCGCGGCGCGTTTCCAGCATCTGCTTCAGAGTATCGCCGGTCAACAGCGGCGTATCGCCATAGATTACCAGGATGTCCGACGCATCGTCATCGGCGTAATCTGCTAAAGCATCCGCCGCACACATCACCGCATGCCCGGTGCCAAGACGCTCTTCCTGGACTACGATCTGATGAGATTCCGCAGCTTTCTGCACTTCCTCCGCACCCGGTCCGACAACCACGACAATACGCTCGGGATCGAGGCTTTCAGCTGCATCGAGGACGTGCCTCAGCATAGCTCGGCCTGCAATCGGATGCAGAACCTTGGGAAGCTCGGATTTCATTCGCGTTCCCTGGCCGGCGGCCAGAACAACTACGGCAAGTTTGTTAGATGTCATTTTGCTTCGGAACTTTGAAAAGAGACAAACGATTGAAAATTAGATAGAGCCGCGCCTTGTAGCAGGCAAATAGAATGCAGATAAGCGTTTTACATAGAATTAACTTTAGACGAATTTGGCATAGGTTAAGGATTCTTTGCAATTCACCAATTGTTGCGGTGCGTTACAATAAATTCAGAGGCTTATCAGCCGATCCCCTCGACCCAGCAGGCTTTGACAGCTGCGTTTAAGTAGCATCGGCACCTGCCATAACGACACAACTTGATGACACCATAAGGACAAAACGGCCAAATGCGTATCAACGGACAGAGCCAGTACAACACATTAATCTGCGATCTCGACGGCACCTTGGTCGATTCAGCCCCGGATCTTGCCGGCGCGCTCGTAACCCTGCTGACACAAGAAGGTCGGGAAGGTTTGTCTTTGGCTCAGGTCAAATCCATGATCGGCGACGGCGTCGCCAAGCTGGTCGAACGTGGTTTCACGGCCACAGGCACCTGCCCGGATGCACCTGAATTCGATGCATTGGTGACGCGCTTTATAGAGATTTACAATACCCGGCTGACCGTGGAGACCAAGCCCTACAAGGGTGCGGTCGACACCCTCACCAAACTGAAGAGTGACGGCTGGACGCTGATTGTCTGTACCAATAAGCCCGAAGCACCCTCTCATGAGATCCTGCAAGCCCTGGGCCTCGCCCCACTCTTCGAGGCCGTCGCCGGTGGCGATAGCTATGCCTATCGCAAACCCGACCCCAGGCATCTCCTTACGCTTCTGGAAAAGGTAAACGCCGGACCGAAGGCCGCCATCATGTTCGGCGACGGCCCGGCCGACGTGGCCGCAGCCCGCGCCGCCGGGATTCCGAGTATCCTTGCCAGCTTTGGTTATGGCGGCGCCGCAGCAGAAAAAGAAGACCCGGATCAGCGTATCGCGGCTTTCGGTGATCTTGCAGGCCTCTTAAGCGCCCTCAACACCCCTGTCTGACATCAGTCGAGAAATTCCCGCTCCAGACGCCTGAACGATCCTTGACACCACCCGTGCCCCTGCCCTACATCAGGCCGAGCGACGCCACAGTCGCACCCACGACAGGTATCCGCGATCCCCTTGCAGGGGTCGGATCCTCTCGGGCGCGTAGCTCAGCGGGAGAGCACTGCCTTCACACGGCAGGGGTCACAGGTTCAATCCCTGTCGCGCCCACCATGAAATCAATTATTCAGTTGATTTGACGTGGCCCATATTTTGGTAGTCCTTGCTCCACGTCACAGCATCCCAGGTCCGGTGCCTTTCCCGTAAAACCATCACTAAAATTGGGCAGGACTTCGCCCTTGTCGATAGCCTGGGACTTCGGGCGGAGTATCGGCAGATTGTCAGTTGCCTCATACTCATCCTGGTACTTCGCCGGTGGCAGAAAGCCATCCCTGAAGGTTCGGTGGTTATAGAGCGAAAATGCGCCGTGGGTTCTATAGAGCCGTTTTGACCCTTTGGCATCACCCAGCGAGCGGTACCGCTTATCATTCCAGAGGGCAAAATCTCCAGCTCCGATCCCCCAGGCATAACCGTCACTGTCAAAATCAGTCTCAATCATGCGTCCGGTGCTGCGCAATGCCGGGCTTCTGGTACCAACGAAAATATTGTTGCGCGTGACAACGTTAGAAACCGTCTCACGCCCCGGCTGGATATTGAAAGGAATACCGGCGCGCACCGAGGTATTGTGAAACAGCAGCATACCCGAGGTGTGGTTGTGCAGCTTAAAGGGGGCGTACTGCGTGTTGTAGATCACATTGCGGAAGATATAGACAGGACCGCCGTGCACCGGTTGGCCGGTGATCCCAGCGTAGCAATTGGTGATCCGGTTGCGAAAGACCCGGACATTGGTGTCCGAGTAATCGGTCTCAACGCCATCGTCCGTGCAGGTCACGATCTCATTCCCGTAAACATCCGATGCCGACAACCGGCCCCGATCGCCGTTATGCACGGCATCGCCGACGTTACGAAAGAGGTTGTGAGCAATGACATGACCAGAGCCTGTCAGCTCGACCCCATAGGTCTCCTCGATCCCTCTCGAACGCGGCCATTTCGTCACGCCCTGAAAAACGTTATCGAGTACGGAGTTGTATTGGGACTCCCCGTAAATGGCCCATCGCGAAGTGACGCCATATTTTGTAAAGTCGAAGCGGTTGCGCCGAACCACGAGATGGCTCGCCCTGTCGGCGCTCAGGAGATGATCTGCATTTCGAAAGACCAGTCCTTCGAACCAGCGATGGCGCGTAGCGTTGGCATTCAGCAAAACTTCGGCACCCTCCCCGTCCAGCACTGCGCCCTCATCGCCACGGTAGACAATCGGCCGACCGACCTCTCCCGACCGCGTAATCTGGAGACCGCCAGGATGATAAACCCCGGATTTCAAGATGAAGAGATCGCCCGGTTGCGCGTTTGCTTCGGCGGCTTGAATCCCCTCAAAGGGGCGTTCAGAGGAGCCATCACCTCCACCGCTCTCCCCAGGCACAACGTAAAACGACCGCGAGGCCATGACCTCACCAGGCTCTGTACGTGTGGCGATCGTGACTTCTCTTATCAGCTCCGGGGACGAACGCCCCCCCGCAATCACACCGTCTTCATCCGTTAGTGTTAGCTTGACGACGTAGTCGCTTGCCGGTTTCAGATCCACGATGCTGCCGGCAAAGAGCCAACCACCGGGTACCAGATTGTCGGAGGACATGTGCTCCGGCATCGGACGGAACAATGGGTAGGCCTGCTTCCACCCCTGCTCACCAGCCTCTCGATAGCTGACTTCAATCTCTGCAGTCTTGTTACCGTCTCCAACAATCGGCCAGCGCAGGGCAATCGAATGAAAGGTCGAGGGCTCCGGCTGGATCTTGCCAGGCGTCGACGGAAAATCCAGTTCTCCCGTTTCAGCGGTCTCTTGTGACACTGCAGCCTGCGACGCAAAAGCCGCCATTCCTGCAGAGAGCAGGAACGCGCCCATCAGTGCCGTCGCGCGTGACAAAAGATGTCGAAAAAAACTTAACTGAAACCTCTCGATGTTCAACAGCCGTATCCCTTGTCATCGCCGATCCAGTTCACAAGGTAACGGATGTCGGTGACATTTCGTAGATACAAAAAAATGGCGGCCTCCGAATGGAGGCCGCCGGGATAAAAAGATCTAGGTGCTAAAATATCGCCGGTTTGTACCGGTTTAAGTCGCCTACTCCGGCAAAAGTGCCGCCTCTTCCCAGAGCGCATTGGCACTATCGAGCCGAAGTCTTACCGCCTGCCATTCCGCAGCGATTTCCTCCTCGGTTTTTTCGCCACTCTGCAGGGCCTCGATGGCATCGATTGCGAAACGTCCCAGTTGGACCAACGCCAGGATTGTCTCAGGATTCATTTCGAACCTCCGTCTCTATAAAGATCATGCTGATGACACCGGCCTCGACGAGGCCGATCAGATCGTCCGTGTTTTCAACGTTGCCACTGCAGGCTTCGTTCAAGGTCGGACGCCACTGCTCAACAGTCGCAACCTGTTGCTCGCTTAGACGCCCAGCGGCCCGAAAGCCGGCGAGAGATGTCAGACTGGCGGCGTAGGCGCGGCAGGAGATCTGCAGATTCTCCTGAAGCGACACGCCCGATGCGCAACCAGCCAATAAAAAAGCCGCCGAAGCGGCGGCTAAAGTAAATTTATTCATGCGATATCACTCCACGTTGGGCACAAGAAAAACGGCCAAGCTGTTCAGGATTACGCCGAGCGCAGCGATCACTTCCACATCCAGCGTCGTAACGGCGCCAATCACGCCTGTAATGGCACTTGCAATCGCCGCTGCAGCGGCCTTGTCGTATTTGGTAAACATCGATTCCTCTCTTCTAACTGTTGGCAGGGGCGTTCGGGTAATTTCGGGGTTCGGCGTCATTTCGTTTCGGGCAGGTATGATCAGCTGTTGGAAAAAGCCTGTTTGAAACCGATCCACAACATACTGAGCAGGCCCGTAACCGCCGTGGTATAGAGCGCCACACGCAACGCCAGGCCAACACGTTCCGACGCCTTACGTTGTGTCCTCAGATAGGCCATATCCGCCTGCGCCTCGCGGGGATCGCGTGTGTCGAGCCCCATCTTGACGAAGGTCAGCTCAACCGCCTCTTTCGCCGCGGCTGCAGCGATCTCCTGAGCATCGGTTTGATTCATAGAGACTGTCCGACCGAGTTACGCAGTAGCCAGACCGCAAACTTTCTCGGATGAACGCCATAATCCTGAAAACAGCCCGCAACAAACCGCAAGACCGCTACATTCGGGACGCCATCCTTTGTCAAAATGAGAATTTCATCTGCCGGCAAAGCGGTCCTCGGGGGCACTGCGTTGTAGACCTCCATAAATCGCCCCGCCTGAGCGCCAATGAGGTGTGCTGCAACCTTTTCGGCGGTCGAGAGATTGGTTACGAAGTAGGATGCAGGACGACATTCGTGTCCCGGGCCTGTTTCTTCAGCCACCAGATCCGACGGTACAAATGCGGACATAAAAAAAGCCGCCAGAATGGCGGCAAACTTACTGGAATTCATTGGATTACTCCTCGATGAAGATCAATCGACTGACCTGCTTCCTTCAGATCACTTCAGAGCGGACAGAGTTTCTGTCATGGCCACCCTGTTGAAATATCGACGGCTTCGACTTCAGCTATCGTGGCGGCAGCTTTAATGCTGGCTTTGATCGGCCAGGACGCAGCGTAAATCACAGCCACCTGCTGGGTTACGGAAACGCCAAGCTCGATCATCTGGCCGGGTGTCAGGCTATGCGCCTGGTCTTCGCTGTCCATGAAGGTGATGACCGGGGTGGTTTCACCTTCGGCGTGGAGCACCTGCGCCAAAGTGGTGAGAGCCTGCAGGTTATCGAAATCGGATTGCTCACTCATATCGACAACGCCAGTGAGCCCATCAGGAAAAAGATAGCTCAGGCCCTCGGAGATTTTTTCATCACGCAAAAAATTAACGGCCGTCCGTTTTTCCGCCCGGGCGCTTTCCAAGGTGACGGCCGGTGCACGCAAGGCATCCAATTCATTGGCCAAGACTTGAGTCTCCGCGAGTAGACTTTCCCCAACTCCCCACGGCAGCTCACCTGCTGTCTGGTTGAGGCCATCGCTGCGCAGGTGTTCCAGCCCGTTGTAACTGATCGTTACATACTCGGTAGGCAGGCTGATTGCCGGGCGAAGGGTTTCCAACTCAGAGACCGATAGCCTGACACCGGCGATATCGATCTGACCGTCGTGAATAGTCAATTGCACATGCGTCTCCCTTATACTTTGATCATGACATTGAGGACGAGATACGGCTGCATAACGTTGTGCGGCTGACTGCTACCGGCGAAATTTGTGTAGCGATCTCGGTTCGTACCGGTCGAATAGGCACCGAAGGCAGGTAGACTCCCCCCACTCTGAGACGATGCACGTTTACCGGTCATGGTGTGGCGGTGGTTGGGCATCTCTGCGAGGGTCAGCGTATGTCTTTCCTCGCCACCGGTTTCGCCCATGCTCCGAGCCGTTAACGCAGCCCCCGAGCCCAGTCCGACAAAACTACGCCCGGCCGCGTCAGGCAACTTCAGTGTTTTACCGTCAATCCAATCCTGCAGCGCGGTCTCGCCCCGATCATCCGATACCGGCGCCCACTGGTTCGTCATCACCGTCCACAAATGCGTGAAGAGCGCCTGAAACTGATCGCCCTTATGATCGGCGTCGGATGTTATGCTCCCCAGCGTCTGATCATTCATCAGGAGCCACCCCGGATCCGGGGTGGTGCGGGTCGTCACCTTCACATCTCCAGTCACCCAGGGTGACGAGATCTCAACCAGTTCAAGAGCGCCGTTGGCACTTTTTCGAATTGTCGTTCCGTCAACTTTAATCAGCAGTTCGCCGGCATTGATCTCCAGTCCTGAGTTCTGTGCCAGATCGAGGGAGAGCTCATTATTGACGATGTTTAATCCGCTCCCCGCGATAATTGCTTCCTCGGGCAAGGAGATGACTTTGTTTTCCAGACCGTCGCCAGCCGCGTTCCAACCAATCAGTGCGCCGGCAGAAACCGGCGGCAAAGTGGGGTCGGATGCACTTCCACGCGACAGAGCAAAAGTCCGGGAAAGACGTTCGTCGAGCTGCTGACACAGGAGTGTCAGGCGATCCAGACCTCGTTCGTGAGTTTCCGCCGGGAACGGGTCGTTCGCACGGTAATCAACCGATTGCTCTAGCGGCAGATTACGCACAATGACCAGACGCTCCTCACTGAGCGGTGCCACCGTCATGGTGATAGCGCCATTCTGCTCGCCGCTGTAGACGCTGTAGTCGGTATCCAGAACCTGCATCAGCTCCGACCCGTCGGTTATCACTTTCAGGACGATGAGATCCCGTGAATCATAAAAGACAAAGGGTACAAAGAATTCGACCTGCTGACCGTTTCCGGCGTAGGTCACTTTGCTGGTTTGTTGAGTAACTGTCATATCGCCTCCAATGCGAGGGACGGATGTTGATAGAGGTCGCGCAAATGCATTGCGTTGGATGGAATCAGGACGAACGGAAAATTCGTCAGCTCGCTATGAAACGATCGTTGAAACCGGATCAGGAAGTGGCTTTGCCTTCCCGAACTGCGCCGCGCCTTGCAGCAGGGTGCTGCCGGCAGAGAGAAAGCCCTGCGTCTTCGCGTTCCGGGCAGCGGAACGATCCAACTGCGCTTGTGATCGATAGTTACTGGCCTGCAAACGACCGCCGTAGCGGATGTTCAAAGCATCCAGTTCCGCCTCCAGAGCCTGATCCTCAAGAACATCAAGTGGAGACCCCTCCAGCGTGACGCCCGCCGCGCCGATTGCAGCGCGGCTGCTCGCGGCCTGACGGCTTGCAGAACGACGTTGGTTCTTTTCATCGGCAGCCGCGTTCTGTTCGGCAATAATCGCGTTATTGTCGGCGATCTTGGCATTGAATTCAGACGCGGCAGAACTGGCGCGCGCTTCCTGGATCGCACCGAATGCGCCAATCGCCGCTGAAATAAGGAAAGCTTCAGGTCCCATTTAATTTATCCTCGCGTAGAGGTCGCAGTCCCGTCCGTCAGGGGTGTAGGCCTGCAGTTTTCCCTCGTGTTTAAATCCAAGCATCCCGGCCCAGCGATGCCCGGGCGCATGTCCGGAATCGACGGTCATCTCGATGCGTCTTAAGGATTGATCATCCAGAAATGCGGAGACCCGGCGATGGACCGCCAGCATTTCACTTGGCGTCAGATCACCAAGCAGGGACCAAGCGATGCCGCGATTGGCCCAGATAACTTCGACGCCCGCACAGCCCAGGATCCGGCGACCCTTTATTGCACTAAAGGCGTTGCCTGACCTCGCCAGAGTGGTGCCATAAGTCTGCGACATGTATCGGGTCATATCCCGCTGTGCCGACTGCAGGCGCAAGCCCTCCAGATGCTGCGCCTCAAAAGAGACGACGTTCATCGCGAATCCTGTGTATGAACCTGGGGGAATACGGCAAGCACCGTCATGGGCAAGGGCTCATCCTGGATGATGGTCATGCGCCCTTCCGTTTCATAGTCCCCTGGCCAATCCACCAGTTTATCGCCATCGAACAACGGAGGGGGAGTGTCCATCAGGTCCAAACCGCTGCGGAACTCTATTCGGTCCAGCGTTTGTGCATTTGGACCGAACTGCGCCCCAAGCGTCTGATGAAACCGGATAACGGCACGATGGATCCTCTTGGTTTTTCCCTGTGCCGTTCCATCGGCAGCTCCCGCTTCAAGCCGCATTGTCTCGAGGACCGAGCGATATCCCAGGCCGACATGAACCACAGACGCAGGTCTCATAAGCTCAATACTGCCATTTGAAACCCTAAGGTCCGGATGTGTTGCGCCATCGGCCAACACCTGCACCATCTCGCCTTCCAGATGGTTCAATCCACTTATGACCGAGGCAGGCGCGCCGCGATAGCTCAGCCCTCCATCGACAAAGAAAGCATCGCGTTGCCGCGAGAGAATAGCTTCCTTGTAATTCAGGTCGCTTTGGAGCGGGTTCTGAGCCAAGGCGGTAAAGGGGGCTTCCATGTACTCGACGCTGCGCCGTATCTGACCGTCGACCCAACGTTGCACAACGGCCCAGACCTCGTCTCTGTTCCCGTCCGGTGAAGGAATAACCGCAATGGATTCTATCCTCGCAGGATGCGTCCCCTCCTGGTTGCTCGTGCCACCGACGACATGACGGTGCCAGGCGACAACCTCTTGCTCGCGTTCATAGGTCATGCCCAACAGAGCGCCATCTCTTCTGACAGCCCAGACGACGCTGTCGGGCTCCTGTTGATAGGAAAGGCCGGAAATGCCGCTCTCGGTGATGTGCTCCGCCAGTAGAGTCATGTCAGGTGACCGGAATCCGTCTGCCTCAAAAACATAGGCCAACTCTCGCACCTTCCGCCCGGCACGCTGCACGAACAGGATCGCATCCGCGGCTTGAACAGGCTGAACGTTCGCGGACCCACGTGTTGTGGAACGCCGCGCCTGAATATTTGACGGTGTCAGTGCCTCACCAAGACTGGATGGGCTGACCAGCCATTCGCCGCCGACCGATCCGACGACGAGCCCTTTATCGTCATCAATCATCCATCGGATCACGTTTACGTTGTTGGCGTTCAACGTGAAGGCGACGGCGTTGATATCTTCGACCGTTCCATTGGCAGGCTTGCTGGGCGAAAAGTTTGCATAATCACCCGTAACGGAGCCGTCCAATCGCTGGGGGTAGAGTTTCGCGCCGGCCAGATACAGCCGGTCCTGAAAGAAGGTTACGCAGGTTGGGTATCCTGTTGTCCCGGACCAGACCCCAAACCGCCACTCCTTACTGGCCGAAGCTGTGACGGGGCTCTTGATCTGCCAGGTGACCTGGGTGGCGCTGATAAACTCCGTGATGATTCCCCAGCCCCAGCCCCCGCCATTTTTCTTGCGGACAAGCCGGCCGACGTCCGTCTCAACGAAGAGATTCGCGCTGGCAAAGAGGGTACGACCCGATCCAACGGCGCTCGCAGATGAAGAAAGCGTAATACTCTGCGTATTGGTCGAAAGATAAGGCCCATCCTGGAAGGCCAGCTTCTCAAGCGTCCAGTTGGTGTGACCTGTTCGGCTCAGAGTGTAAGGCGGGTGTGAAGGATGACAAAGATACAGAACGTCCGCCGACTGTGCCGTCTTAATCAGACAGCGCCCATCACCATCAAACAAATCCTCTTTGGCGTAGGGAGTAGAAATCTCATAGACGCTGCCTTCCCCATCCACTACCTGTCCATGATTGCGATAAAACCGGCAACTGAAGTCACCAAATTCCAGGATGTATGCCTGCTCAACATTAAACTCGAACGGAAGCAGCGCCGAAGAGACGCCGTTGTTCTTGGTATCTGACACATACCTGAAGCCACTGCGGCGTTGGACACCGCCTTGCTGTTGAGGCACCAGATTCAAAAGCGTGCAGGCCCCGTTAAAATACTTTGAGAGATCGACACGGCCCTCCAATCGCGGGCTGAGTTCACCTGCCGTAAAATTGGTTTGAGCGGGAGAAGCTTTGGGCATCAGAAGCGCGCCTTTATCCAGGAGGTTTCTGCAAGCGCGTCGGCGGTTCCTTCAATCGCATCCGCCCGCCTTGCCCGTCTGATCGCCTGGGCATAATCCTCCTGCGCTGCGCGTTTTTTGCTATTGGATTGAGTCAGGGCCTCACTGAGTTCCTGCGCCAACCGCGCAGCAAGCGCTTCAGCAAACAAGGCATCAAAGCTGCTGGTATCCGTGACCCTTCGGATATATTTGATGCGAAGGGGTGCAGTGATGTTTGTCAGCACTCTTCGTCCTTCGATCTTCCAGTCGGCGAAGGGATTGATCTCAATCACCTTCAGGCAATCACCGGGCAATTGATACTGTTTGGAGAAACCGTAGACCGGCACTTCATCCAGCGCAGGGAGAGATGCCCGGGTGGTGGCGAAATTCCATTGATGATCCCGTAATTCCGCATCTCTGACGCCGTCGAACATGCGCGCGCAAGCACGCGCTGATTTCACGTTGTCGTCCAGGGACGTGATCGCTGCCGACCCCAACTTGTCCAAAGCACGATTACAAATCTCCACACGCGATGTCATAAAACCCTCAAAATGAAAGGGGCGGCCAAAGCCGCCCCAGGTTGCTAACGATGCAAGACAGAAGATCAGTCGGACACGATCGATAAACGGACCTTGATCGTTTGACCATTGGCGAGCGTACCGCCGCCCACCGTCAAAAAAAGATCATGATCCTGGAGCGGTTTATGTCCAAACCCGGCAACCGCAGCGATTGTGGATTGCCCGGTTGAAGCCACCGAAGTCGACGCCATGTAGCGGTCGTCATCCTCCAGATCGCCCAGCCTGAGCGTACGACCGCTTCCCATTGCACCGTATGTCAAACGCCCACCCAAAAAGCGCTGTCCTGCGCGCAGGGTTCCGACTTTGATCCGGTCACCGGTCGTCTCGCTGCCGGTCGTGACGTATTCGTCATAAACCACGCGTTGGCGACCGCCGTAATCACCACCGTCTACCGAGCGTGATGGAACGCTCTGGGTTCGCGCATAGTTCGTTGCATTAAAGTCAGCCATGCTCAAACCTCCTCGACGCCAATTTCGATCACCTTGCTGTCCTGCATCCGGACCGCACCGACGCTCATGCCGGCCATGACCTGGTAGGACTCGCGCTCATCGATCCACGCGACCCTTCCGTATGGGGCCTTCCAGGTTCCCAGATTGACACCGGAGCGCAGGAACATGACGCAGGAACGGACCGAGCCGTTTTTCGGTAGCAGGTGTCCGATTTCCGCGTCGTCCTCGAGCAGGTGGAAATGGCAGCCGTAAAAGTATTTTACGGTACCATCCGGTAGAACCCGCTCGCGATTGAAGTCAACGGAACTGACCTGATTGGTGTTGATGAATTCACGTTCCTGCCGTGCGGTCCAAAAAACATGACAGGTATCTCCGGGCATCAGGGCGTTCGCAGCCTTGAGCCTTTCGGAAGCCTCCTGAAGTTTCTCCAGTGTGAAGCCGGTACCGCCGGCGGCAAGCTTTTGCGCATTCGGCAACGCCACGGAATCCGTACCATCTTCGCCGACATAGGCCGTCCCGAGCGCGGCATCGATGACCGCCTTATCGAGTTCGCGAGAAGCCGCCGCTGCAAAGGCCTGGGTATAGGCATTTGTGGGGTCGTTCAGAATTTTCAGCTTGTCGAACTCGTCCACAAAATCGCGAATGTAGAAATCCTGCGCTGTAACCCAACGCTTCGCATGCGGCGTGTTGACCAGCGGGATATCCGTCGCCCGCCCTTCCTTCTTCTGCATCCGGACAGCACCAACCTGATCAAACGCATGCCGCTTGCCCGACATGGATTCCTCCCGGACGGCCTGGCGGGTCTGGCTGGACATCTGCTGCGCAAGCAGCTCGACACCCGTGCTGTAGGATTGGTAGTTAAAAACAGGTATTTGATCGGACATACAGTCCTCCAACAATCTTCGAATAAGGTGATTGTCGGAGAGGTTGCCACGTGACGGACTGCGTTCTACGTCGGATAACACGGCAGCAAAACGCGGCCCGCCAACGCAGAGTCTACAGATCCGACTGGACCTTCCCCTTACTTTTTACGCCTGTTGCGGCGGCTGTCTCTCCAGGCTGTCGGCAGGGAATCCGGCGTTTTGCAACAGGTTAAGAATCAACGTATTGACCTCGACACAGATTTTGCCCTGAATCTTGGAATCGTTTCCCAGTAATATGAGGGTTCATCGAACCAAGCCATGAACCCATGGCCTGAACACCCGGAACAGGCCTTGATGTCGCTCGAAGTCGACGATCTGGAAGACGTCGCGGCCGGCCAGGCGCGAATTATTTTTTTACAAATGGGATAAACACGTTATTCATGGCGCGTGCCGTTGATGGACTCGCAACACGGAGTATTGAGTCGTGAATTTAAGACCGATTGTATTCTTGTTCGCCTTTGCCCTAAGCGCCTGTCAGTCCGCGCCGCAGGAAGACCAATCGTCTGAGGCAGCCAAACCCGCATTAACCAGCGACGAGCTTCTTCAGAATCAACTCACATCGGCGCGATTACCCGCAACTCTGAACGAACGGGGCCTTGTGGTCGAACTCGCCGGTGTCTCCTTCGCTCCGAACAGCTCATCGTTGACACCCGCGGCCCGGTCGCTGCTTCAGAAACTGGCGTCGATTGTGAACAACGGTGAGTTTGACACTCGTGTTCTGACAATCGAAGGACATACGGATTCTGTCGGACGGGAAAGCTACAACCTCAAACTCTCGACTGAGCGCGCCGAGGTTGTCGGTTCAGAGCTTGTTTTTAATCAGGTCCGCGCCGACCGTATCACAACGATCGGATATGGCGAATCACGGCCCATCGCCTCCAACACAAAACCAGACGGCAGTGCCGACCCGGAAGGTCAGGCCCGCAACCGCAGAGTCGACATCGTCATCCAGGCAGCGCCCTGAGGACACGTCGCCAACATGCGCGGGTTGTGATTTTTTCAAAATAACTCCCGCAAAAGGAATTCTATTCTTCACTTCCAGGCTTTTTATCTTGCGGCGTTCATTCGTTTTTCTCAACTATTCCCTACATAAAGACGGGTTAGCTTAGAGCTTGAACAAAAAACACGCCTAATATTTTGAAAAACCTCATTTGTCACAACAATGACACTCAATTTTTCGTAGATTTGCATTGGAGTCCGCGCAGCGTTGTGCGAACTGTTGGTCTATTACTTGCTCTGGCCTGACGAAAAAGAAGCTGGAGATTGAGCGTTGAAGAAGGTTGCGAGGGATGTACACCCAGTATTTTGGGTTCCGGAAACCACCATTTAAAATTACGCCTGACTCCGGTTTTTTTTACACGAACGCAGTGTTCCTTGACGCCCACTGCAACCTGCTGGACGCAATTGACGAGCAACGCGGCCTGAACCTGCTGACGGGCGACCACGGCACCGGAAAGACCACGCTTCTCAAGCGATTGGCGCAGGACCTCGACGACAGCGTTCACTTCATATATCTGCAGAATTCAAACCTGACACCCGAGGATCTGGTCGGACGTCTGCTCGACAAACTCGGTGTCGAGGAGGCCGGACGGTCGCGCGCGCCTCTGGAAGCTCTAATTGTTCAGCTTCGCGACCACATGAAAATCCTGTCGGAACGCCAACAGAGCTGTGTCCTCTTCGTGGACGATGCACAAAATCTGCCAGCAGACACTCTGGGGGTATTGCCTCTTCTGATACAGGCCGAAGACGGCAGCAATCAGCTTCAAATGGTTTTATCAGGCTCGCCTGAGCTTCTCGTAAAACTCACAGATCCGGCCTTGTCCGCAGCGTCGCAACTGGTAGCAGAGCACGCGAAGCTGGACCGCCTCCCCGCAGGAGAAATTGCCGCTTTCATCGACCATCAAATCCGGGTCGCCGGCAGCATGCGCTCGGACATATTCTCTGAACCGGCAATCCGCGAAATCACCCAGACGACGTCGGGCCGCCCGAGCGACATCAATCAGGTCTGCGACAAGGCGCTTGAGATTGCCTACCGGCAAAAAACCCAGGTCGTCACCCGCGAGATTATACGGCAAACCTCGAGCCCGTCCTGGCTTGAGATGAACGAGGCTGACCAAGCCTCTGCATCGCCCGCGACACCAATCAAACGTGCCGCGGAAAAGGCCGCAAGCACCCTCTCCAAGCTACCCAGAGCACGAAGCCGACTTGCAGCACGCATCTCCCCCCTGCTCAGCGATATGGCGAAGAAGCGTCCTAACCTGCGACCCGTCCTCAACTGGGGGCAACGCCTTCTTGAACGCTTCGGCGTTGTCGCACTGATCGCCGTCGCAAAGCTCTGGAGGTTCACCGCTCTCACATGGCATTTTGCGAAAGCTTCTGCGCTCGCAAGTTTCGCCTGGATCCGTGCTCTGCAACGAAACAGCGGATTTAAGCTTCGGCGGCGGTATGCCTGGCCAGTAGCAAGTCTGGTGCTTGTGGCGGCTTTTATCGGCTTGATCACGCTCATTCCAGGACCTGACACGCCGCAGCTTACGGATCGGGGCGCATCCGATGGAGCCGTCACCGAGGTCGCGTCGGCTCCAAAAGAGTTGGCAGCAGAGAAAACATCGTCAGGGCGCCAGTTGAGCGAAATCTCGGCGCTGCGTTCAGAGCTTGCACAGGTGAAGCTGAATCTTAGAACGACAGCCTCGAACCGCAATTACCTTCAAAAGCGGGTTGCGGCACTGACAAGCGAACGAGACGAACTGGTCGTCAAGCAATCGCAGCTTCAGTTTGCACATAAACAGCTGGAACTCACACTTGCCTCAACCCGTAAACAGGTTGCTGATCTCGAAGGTGATCTCTCTACGCTGCAAGCCATGGCGCAACTCTCGAAAAGCAATGCTGGAGACAGCGGAAAATCAGGTCAGGATGGAAATCCGGCGGCCACATCGTCCTGGCAAAGCGCGACACCAGAACTGCCCGGCACTGACGAGAGCACAAAAGCCGCCCTGAAGCCCGAGCGAACCGAAGTCGCCACGTTGGACCAGCCGGTCACTGCTGCGCAGTTGGAATACCTCAGTAACGAGGCAGAACCGATCGTTACCGCAGCGGGTCCTATCCAGTCAGATGGTGACGACACTCCCATCATCGCCGGTGTCCCGCAGATCAGCGAAACCGGAGCGCCTGACTATAGCGGCGAGCTTGAAGCAACACCTGCGTCCGATAGTCAAGAGATCTCAGCGCTCTCCGCATCCGATGAAGAGCTTCCTGCACCTGCGAAGAAAACCTTCAGCAAGCACACCCTTGCCCTGCTGATGCACAAGGCACGTCGCCTCTATTTGAAGGATATGCTTACGACCCCGGCAGGTAACAATGCTTACGACGTCTACATGCAGATCCTTGAAGGCAACCCAGGGCATGCCAAAGCAACTGCCGGCATCGAAAAGATCGCCTCCCGCTATCTCGATTGGGCCGAGACCGAAGTTAATAACGGCAACAAGAGAAAAGCCCTTCGCTACTACAAGAAAGCTCTCTCAGTCGTTCCCGGTCATGCCGAAATAGCTGCCCGTATCGCTGCCCTGGAAGGCAAGCAGGCGCCTGCTGAAAGCACAGCCACGGCACCTACAGCGACAGCTGAAACTGAGCAGATTGAATCCGCGTCGGATGCGGAACAGAGTGAAGCCGCCAGAGCACGCCTGAAAACACTTCGGATTGAAGTCAGCGAACGCAGCCTGCTGCGCGCTGTCGAGGCCGGAAACCTGGAAATTACCGATCTTCTGATTGATGCGGGCATATCACCGGACGCCCAGAATGTGAGCAAGCAAACGGCCTTGCTGACGGCGGCGATCAACGGCAATGAAACCATTACAAAGTTGCTGCTCGAACGCGGCGCGGATGTTAACAAGACCAACAGCATGGGCCGCTCGCCTTTGATCGCTGCAGCCTGGAACGGCAACGCATCGCTTGTTTCGATCCTGCTCAAAGGCGGCGCTGAAATTGAAACAACCAGCAAAGAAGGCTGGAATTCGCTGATGTATGCCGCCTGGAACGGACATAGTTCGACGGTTCTGGCGTTGCTGAAGAGTGGCGTCCAGGTGGATGCAGTAAATGCCCAGAACTGGACAGCTCTGATGAACGCAGCCTGGAATGGGCATAGCGAGACCGTGCGGGTCCTTCTGGAGCACGGCGCAGATGCCGGCCATCGGACGCCTTCCGGTGAAACAGCTCTCTCAGTTGCCTCACAGCAGGGCCACCGGGAAGCAGCGTTGCTGTTAGAGTAAAGCAGAGCAACCCAACAACGCCTCCCCGACTTCCTGCGTTTTTTGCATTGCAATTCGGCGTGTCACCGCTTTTCATTCCATATACATATCTTGAGTAATCTCTGTTTCCGCCGCCTGGTCTGAACTGGAACGCGGGAGAGAGCGCTGTGCAACCGGACGCCAAGCATAGGAAAACAGCCTGATGAAACGAGCTCTAACCATCGGTGGCGGCGTAGTCGCCACCATCGCCATACTCTGGTTCGTCGTTGCGACCTACGTATTCCCTTCGATCGGCTCCGTCGTGAAGGCCGCGGTTGAACAGGTCGGCTCGGACCTCACGCAAACCACCGTTCGCCTGGATGACGTCCAGCTCTCGCTCACCGATGGAAAAGGCAGCCTGCATGGCTTGCACATGACGAATCCCAGCGGCTTCGAGGAAACCGACGCCTTCGCGTTTGAAGTCATCGCAATCGATGTAGACCTTTCGACCCTGGCAAGTGATGTCGTTGTTATCAACGAGATCGTCGTCGAGAAACCACGAATCCGCTACGAAATCGGAGAAAAGGGTACAAACATCGATACTATTCGCGGCAACGTCGAATCCCAGCAGAGCGGCGGCGCATCATCCGACGATACAGAGACGCCTTCCTTCATCATCAAAAACCTTTATCTGCGCGACGGCACCGTCAGCCTCGCAGCCACCGGCCTCTTCGACGAGCAGCTTGCCGTTCCCCTTCCCGATATTCACCTCACCGATGTCGGGCAGGACGGCGCCGGCGCCAGTCCCGGCGACATCGTTGAACAGACACTGGCCGCAGTCGGCGGTGGCATCACCACCGCGGTCGCCGACATCGACCTGGACGGCATTCGCCAGGGCGCCGAGGATGTCGCTACCGACGCCGGCGAGGCTATCGAAGATGCCGCAGAGGAGACCGGAAAGGCCGCCAGCGACGTTGGCGAAGCGATCGGCGAAGGCGCTGAACAGGCCGGCGAGGCCGTCAGCGAAGGCGCCGAAGCCGCCGGAAAAGCCATCAAAGGCCTCTTCGACTGACTTCGCTTTTGCGGTGACCGGCAAAAACCGGCCAGCACTGGCACATGATAAATCAAGCAACGGCAATCCGGCCTACCGGCGTACGTCTGACCTCGTCATGATAGTCACACACCATCTGTCGGGTGATATCACCGACGTCAAATCGATAGGGACCGATTTCAGAGACCGGGCAAACCTCAGCGGCGCTTCCGGTCAGGAAACACTGTTCGAAGCCTTCCAGCTCCTCGGGTTTGATTGCCCGTTCAACAACCCGGATCTGACGCCTCTGCGCCAACTCCATCACAGTTTGCCGGGTGATACCGTTCAGGAAGCAATCCGGATCAGGAGTGTGCAGCGCACCGTCCTTTACGAAAAATACGTTGGCGCCGGTCGCCTCCGCCACCAGGCCCCGATGATCGAACATCAGCGCATCGTCATATCCCGCCTGTGCCGCCGCATGCTTCGAGAGCGTACAAATCATATAGAGGCCTGCCGCTTTCGCCTGGGTCGGCGCACATTCGGGTGGCGGCCTGCGCCAGTCGGAGATCGTCAGGCGAAGGCCCGCCTGCAGCGCATCCGGTGTGAAGTAGCTTGGCCAGTCCCAGCCCGCCATCGCCACGTTGGTGCCGCTCGCCTGGGCCGCAACCCCCATCTCGCCACTGCCGCGCCAGATCACCCGGCGCAGATAGCCGTCGGCGAGACCGCTGGCGCGAACCACGTCTTGCGCCGCCCGGTCGAGTTCGCCCGCGCTGTAGGGGCAGTCCATCCCCATGATGCGGCAAGAGTTAACCAGGCGTTCGCCGTGGGCCTTTAGTTTGAAAACCTGACCGTTGTAAAAGCGCTCCCCCTCAAACACGCTGCTGCCGTAGTGCAGGCCGTGAGTCAGAACATGCACTCTGGCGTCACTCCAGGGTACCAGAGCCCCGTTCAGCCATATCGTGCCGTCACGCTCGTCAAAAGGAATAATTGCCATGATCTGACCCATCCATCATATGATTATTTCGCTGTAGCACTCTCAATGGAAACAATCATATATAATAGGTCAGCATTACTGACATGATTTTTCTGCACGCCAGCCATGCATGGACGCGCCTCGGATGTCAGGTTTGGTCGAACCACAAAAGGCTGCCCGCGGAACGAAAGGCAAAAAAAAATCTCGCTCCAGCCTCTGCTGTCACGAGATCCGGACCTATTGGCCCAAAGCAAAAATCGCAAATTTAGGTCTTTAGGTCAATGGCTTGGGGATAAGTGCCTGCAATAGAGCAAACGCTCAAATCGCGCTACAGGACCTAATCCGTTTCGGTCTCCAGCTCGACTTCCGTCTCCGCATCGTGAGAACAACTGATGCTTTCGACCTTACCGTTCAGAAGCCAGACCTGAAGACCCAAATCATGATAGTCGAGAACCTGATAGGGGGCCGTCTCATCGTCGACGCTAAGGTCGAGTTCGTCTTTTTCATCGGGTTCGGTGCCCAGGATTCTGGTCAATTCTTCCATTGTCGATTCAATGACATTGGCATCATTCCACATGAAGACTTCACGCGAGATAATCGTATCGACAAGGCTGTCCTGAATGTAGATATCGATATCAACACCACTTACCTTAAAGTGGCTCTCCTTGTATCCGGCGACCTCTTCGTAGTGCTCCAGCTCCAGACCAAGCATACTCGTATAGTCGGAAATCGGCGCTCCAAACGACACCGGCCCCAGACGCTCGTTGGGCACCCAATCCCACAGGAAACCGGCGCCGTCCGTCTCTTGAGTGCTTAGATCCTCTGCCATCGTCGCAACCTTTATCCCATAGATCTATCGAGAGCCTGACGACTGATCACACGTCTCGAGAAGTACATCATTCAGTTTGGTGTCACAAAACGAGGGTCTGACGGGCTCTGTCAGACATTCTTTTCCTTAATCCTACAGTCGATCCCAACTCCAATTTAACCGACCACAAACATTAAAGACCCGATCAGTAACCACCCACTCCCTTTAATGACACAGTGATGATTACCAAAGCGTTTGTAGCGCCGGAACCTTAACAGCATTTTCGGATACTTTTTGCGCGACCCTACATCGACGGCCAGTAACAGCAGCGAAAACCTCCCCCCGGCTCACTTCAGCGATATCTATGGTCAGGCAAGCACACGAACTATTATTTCCACCTTGGGCGCTCCCACGAAGCAATGCTTCATTCACGATCCGCAAAGTCAGCTCCCCCTCAGCCCTCCTGTTGGCTCAAGAAGACAGAAGAATGCCTCCAGGCACACCCGCCTCTCGCGTTCTGAATGGAATTGCTCACCCATTGGTAGTATATTATGCCCAGTCGGCGACTGGTCCCGTATGAGGTTTCTCGTAAGAGCACTCTTTGGAAAGGTCAGAAATATGTTTGCTGCACGCATTGCAAATCCAAAGTCTACATCGTCCCACGGCTCTTCGGTTGCCTTGCATCGGCCTAGACAAGCTGCGATCAAGCCGCATCCTCCCCTCAGTCAAAAAGTAGGCCGTCAAGCGCAGAACGGGTCCAACACGCAGACACAAACTGCCTGTGCGTGCGGCGGTGGGTGTTCCAAATGCCAGGCTGGGGCTCGCAGTCCTGCGTCCGGCGGGTATGATACCGGCGGGGGCTCGGTTGTCACGAACAGCGCTCCAGAAGCACCGACCTTCCAGGCAGAAGGCGTGAAGACGGAAACCCAAGGCCCAGCCCCTGCGCCAGGTGTCTTTCCACCGTCGCCTCCGCCACCAACACCTGCTCCGTCAGCGTCGGAAGATCATTGTCGCACCACGGGCTCTTTCTCCAGCATTCCTTCGGGAGTGCTGGCAGCAACCATGACCGGAAGCAAACTTGGGACTACCTTTGACATGATCGCCGATTTCGACGCAGCAGCTCCTTGTAACTGTTCGCGAGGCGAGTACCGGCAATCTGTGAGAGGCAGTTTCACCGCCAACGGTTCGCCAGTGACACATCACATAGGGCCGGGACTCACACTTCATCCAACAAGGTTTCAGCTCGACGGAAACGCGACGACGGCGAACTATTTCGGCCGACGAAACTATCGCACCACCTACTCTCATTTCGAGCCCGATCAAGCAGGAGGCTGCCAGTTCCAAGGCCAGGACATTCCAGGAATTTCCGCCGCATCGGGAACAGCCCTGACCGTCGACCTGGACTTTCAGGGCGTGCTCATCGACAAAGGCGATAGCAATCGTCAGCTGGCATCCGCCTCGTGGAGTGTTCGAGGCAGCGACACGGTGCCTTAATCAAAGACTCGAAAGGTAACAAGCCGTGCCACATGGCCGACCGCGTGGAGATCTTGAGTCTTTCGCCACGGACAGTAAAGCGCTCGACACCGATAGTGTCGTTATGAGCCAGATTGAGGGCACCTGCGGCGAAGGGTGGCGCGTCAGCATACTGATCGCACGCCCGAGTGGACAGCGAGCGATTAAGGCCGGTCAAATCGACGCGCGACTTTTCGATCGGCATGGGCGCAGGATACCGGTGCTCCAATACCCGGAAGACGTCTGGGTCGAAGCAGGTGGGGCCGCAGGCACAACCGCCAGCGCAGATTTCCTGTTCGCGCCTTCGTGCGACGAACCCAAACTGATGGAGGTTCGCTCGAGACGAAGTGTTGCAAAGCTCGAGATAACGCCCGTTGAAAGGTAAGGTCTGCGGCACTAATCGATCACCCGCCCCTGATCACATGCTTCGGCGCCGGGTTTTGCAGGACCACACGCACGCCCCCTCAAACTCCGGGAGTGAAACTATTACCGCGTCCAAAGCCGTCACGCGCTTGTCCATGGCACATATCGAAAAGGGCATATGCAAAGGTGAATCGACGCCGCCGTCCACAACTGTGATGTCGACATTCCGTTCCGAACGGCGTGTCGCGGTCTTCAACACCACGATACGTGAATGCTCTTCACCCTCGCGCGCTCGATACTGCCAGGACTGACCCGCTTGGTATTTCAATGACGCCTCCATCGAGATGTCTTCAATCTCCATCAGCAAAAATCCACTCGTCATCCCCTACAGCCTTGCCCAACATTTCTACAAAGGCTCTGACATCCGGGTTTGAAGTTGCGTCGGATGACGCAATGCTCTTGATCAACAGGCGCGCATGATCAGGACTAATTCTTGAGTCGGCGTAGGTATCGAGTTTACACCAGGGTATCTTTGCAGCTCGCTAAAGGCCGGTTTTACGGACCAGAGCGATATTCCATCAAGCGCGACCTCGACAACATCTTTGTTGGCACCCAACCAAGAGAAATCCAATCCCATAGTCACTTCTATATATGTGTTTCATTGCGGGAACTGCATGGTCACCCTTCCGCCGACACATCTTCCTCTTCGTCTCCTTCGTCGCGCCAACTGCCTACGCTCTCAACTACGTCATCCAGCAACCACACATCAATGCCCATATCATCAAAACTTAAGACTCTATGAGGGGCGCCACCTTCGTCGTCAGCAAGGTCGAACTCGTCAATATCACTTGGCTCCAGCCCTAACTGCTCTATGATTTCATGCTCACTCATCCCAATTAAGTTTGCATTCTTGTAAATGAAAAAATCCCCACTAATGACGCTTTCGACGAGACCGTTTTCCTCATAGATGTCTGTGTCTGTTCCAGGCACGTTATAGAACTCCGTTTCGTGCCCGGGAATAGTGTCATCGTGAACATGGCGTAGGCCAAGATGTTCAATAAAATCAGCTATTGGTTTTCCATATACGATCGGACCAATCTGCTCATTCGGCACCCAATCCCAAACTATTTCTTTCATATTTTCTTCATTGCCCTCTTTTGCCATGCGTGACGCCTTTTCTCTTTCTGCGCGCATCTTTCTCAATGTTTTCGATCCTGTTTCGAAGCTTGACCTTCTCTCTCCTGGTTTTTGCGTCTTTAAGCTGCTGTTGCAAGAGCTCTATCTGCGGTTTTATTTTCTCCAGCGCGCGTCCACCATCGCCATGCGGTTCGCTTTTACCACTGTCCTGCGCGGTCTTGCCTGACTTTTTTTCTTTTGTTTCTGCCGGCGTCTTGGAATCGTCGCCGGACCCTTCGGCACTACCCTCGGCCCCCGTTCCCTCTGCACTGTTCGAAGCGCTCAAGTGACGACCGGCGGGCGGGTCGTCCTTCAACCTGATACGACGCGTTACATATCCATCCTCTCGCCAGTCAAAGAACTGCGTAACCTCATAAACGCCTTCCGGCGCCCTGCCCTCAAGAGTGCGCGCCTTGATCTGATCGTCATAGCCGACAACATGAGCGAGGATTTTGTCGCCGTCATCGAGTTCGACAGCCACTTGATCGAACCACTCGCCCATGAAAGGCATGGCGTCGAACATCAGAATTTTGGACTCCAGCGATGCGGAGTTGAGCAGGTCGCTGAGATCCTGGAGTGCATCCGAAGCATCAAAACCAAAGTCACGCGAGGTCTGTATGCCGTAAGACAAAGCGGCCGCAGTGCCCATGAGCAATGCAAGGCCGGCTCCGGCAGCAGCAAGCGGTACGGCCGCTTTCTCCAGGCGCGCCTCGGTCGCCACCAATACCCGTTTGCCGTCCTGCTCGCGCCAGACGAAACCCGCATCGGCGAGCTGCGCATCGATCGCGTCCCACCTGACAAAAGCCCTGCCGATGTCGCGCCGGACCAGCGCCCGCGCCTGATCCACCGGCAGGCCTGCTGCCAGACTCTCCAGATACCTCTTATCGAAACCAGCCAGCAGACCGCCGACAACCTGCCCTGCAGCCGTCCCGCCCAGACGCTTGCGCAGGTCCCGCTGGAAAGCTGCCGTATCCTCGTCACTCAGGGCGTTATGAGCCCCATCGCGCGGGAACTCTGCCTTGGCCCGGTGCAGGGCATCGGCGGGTTCAAGCCCCATCCCGCGCCAGCGGTTCAGAACGCCACCCCAGGCGCTCGCTTCGAGATCCACTGACAGAGTCATGGCATCCGGCGCGGCCACCCGCAGACTGCCATAGAGTTCCGCAGCCTGAACCTGCCCCGCCTCGTCGCTTCCCAGCAGCTTGCCGTTCAGATCCTGGCGGAGCGCTTTTGGCACGTAACCCGTTTTACCAACAGCGTCAGCGATACGCTCCCGGGTCGGGTCGTCAGCGCCCTCCCTTACAGCCTGTCGGAAAGTCGTTTCATAAAAGTCATCTGCAGCCTGACGGTGCTGCGGACTCTCGGCATTAAATCCGGTGCCGGTGCTCAGGGTGATGGCCAGCTCATCACCAGCGACCTGTTGCGCTACGCGCGCAATCCGGGCCTGCTCCAGTTCTCCGCGCAGTGCCTCCCCTTGCATCCCGGACAGCAGGCCCGCTTCCTCTGCCTGACGAATATCCGACAAGCCTGCCGCGTTTGCGCCAATGTCTCGGGACAGCTCCTGAGCTCTACCGATACGTTCCTGTTCCAGCTTGATTGCGTCCTTGGAGTCCCGGCGCTGGCGTGCCTCAGCGGCATCTTCACGTAAGCGCGTGCGATCATCTTCGGAGAGGATTCCCTGCCAACGCTCAGTCTCCAACTCCGCCAGCAAACCTGCTGGGTCACCTTTCGCTTGCGCATCAAGCAAACGGACGAGTGCATGCTTTTGCCAGGCTGCTAAAGCCTCTGGCCGCAGCCCAAGCCCGGAGAGCACCCCTGCCTCGCCGAGCGTTTCGTCGCCAAAGAGTTCCTGGGACGCCGTGTAAAACTGGGAGGGGTCTTCGACAATGCCTCCCGACAAATTGTCAAGGAGGCTGGCCACGTCCTGCAGCTTTTTACCGGCGCGCACCTGTGCTTCGGCGGCAAGCAGTGTGCGGCTCCAGCTTTCGCGCCGCACCTGAACAGCCTCGCGAACAACTTCCTCAAGGCCCTGTCCCTCGTAGCCCTGCACTAACCTCTGGGCACCTGTTTCAAAGAGTGACTGGTGGCGCGTGATCCGTGCATCGCTCTCCTCTCCCGGCGGTGCCTGCGCGTCGCTCGCGGCACGCTCTTTCGCGAGCTCCAGATCGAAGTGTGCGATTTGCTGTATGACCTGTCGGTCTTCACGCTGCTTGATCACCTGGCCCAGGTCGACGGCCTCGGCACCAAGTTCGGCAAGATTGCGACTGATCCCAGCGCCGAAATGGGTAGCCTGGGCACGGGGCGTGTTGGAAAAGGCGGCGGGCGCAGATGTTCGCTGCGGCAAAACCGGAAACCGCGGCATATCAGCGCCTGTCGCATTCGATGGAGTGGAGATGTTCGAGGGCGGACCCGAGGCAGCGTTTGCGAAGCAGAACGCGTTCGGATAGGCCCGAGAATGCAATTAAATGCGACATGCTTTAATTCCTCGCGATGTTGGGGAAAGACACAAAGGCCTGAAAAGAAAAACGCCACGCGTCCCGGCGAAACCCAGGAGACGTGGCGCACAAAAAAAGACCTCGAAAAGAGGCCTGCTAAAAATCAGAGGTGGGGTTTATTTATAAGCGGCGCGTCACGGGCCAAGCTCCTTGATAAAAAGGTCAACCGCAGTTTTATCAATCGCTGAGCACATAGCGCGTGCGTTTCGGGTTCCTCTTGCCCTTTGCACCAGTAGATGAAGCCCTCACGCCGAGAGAAAGCCGCGTCGAAGCCCGGCTAGCAGGTGCTGAATTCACACTCGGCCAGTCAATGATACCCGGCGCGACCTGCGGCACGGACGCAGAAGTCAGCTTTTTCGTACACTCAGCCGTTACCCAGCCGTAGTATTCCTCCGCAATTTCCAGCAGGCCACGACTATCTCGCGCGCCCTGACGTTGCGCCGCCAGGCGCAGGCAATCCAAGCGCAGGTCTTCACGCTGGATATCGGAACCTTGAGTATCTCGGGTGGCACTGATGGTTGGATGGCTTTCCGATTTTGCTTCACTCATGACAGGATCTCCAATTTTTCGGTCAGGGCGGCCATGCGGGCAACGGCCTGCTGGTGGCCGGGGTGGGAGTGTTCGAGCCAGGCTTCGCGGAAGGCCGGGTCCGCTTTAAGGGACACGATCTGCGAACGCACCGAGCCGGGTTGAGAGAAGCTCTCGCTCGCCTCCCCCTCCAGATTATCCTCCGCCATGGCGGAACCGATGCGCGCAAACATCTTGAAGACGGCGGCACGGCCGACTGCTTCCTCAAGACCGTCGATTGTCTCGGCGTCACCGAAAGAACGGGCAGCACGCCGGGCCTGCTCCATGTTGCGGTCGAAGGCACCGCCCCACTCGGAACGTAAAGCCTCGTCCTCCCGCTCGGCCCGTTCGATCCGGCCCTGTTCCGAGCGCGCGTTTTCACCTCCCAGGTAGCCGTGCCAGCCTTCAGAGAGTTTCGCGACCTGTGCCTTGGTCAGACCGGCGGAATGAAACAGACCGCGCATCTGTTCCTCGAAGGCTTCGTCGCGCTGCACCCCCTCCGGTACCGCAATCTCATATCCTTCCGCAGATTCAGGACGGCCAAGACGGTCATAGACCGCGTTCCAGGCTTCACCGTCACCCGCCTTGGGAATGGCGATTTTATCACGCCCGACCAGCTTCTCCAGATGACGGTAGGATTCCAAAACCGCCCCCGGTCCCTTCCACCCCTTGGTCTCCAGAAGGGAACGTTGCTCCTCGTTCAATTCGCTGGTCCAGTCCAAAATCTCACCGTTCTGGTGCGCCCCGATTTGAGCCTCACCACCTTCGTTGCGCCTTCCATCAGCTGCGTCACCGGGCATCGTTGGTCCTTCAGTCGTATCTTGCGGCATTCCGTCATCCTCTTTTGTTTTTCGGGTCATATCGGTCAGCAAGACCGGGGCCGGACGTCACTCCGACGAGTTGTCGTCACTCAACTGCCAGATCTGCTTTTCGGTCATATTCAGGTGCATCTGCAGGCGCAACCAAACCTCGCGGCGACCTTCGCGCAAGGCCGTGGCGTGGGTATCGCCGGGCTGAAAACTGGGCCGGGTCGCACAGCAGAAATTGCGCAGGTCAGCGAGCACCGCTTGCCCGTCACGGCCAGCGAAGGTGCGGCGGTATGCAAGACGTCGGCGGCGCATAAGGCGAGCGAAGATCTCACGCATCAGGCAAACCTCCCGCGTTGCCGGGGACAGGGACAGCCACACCGGGATCGCCGGCAACTCCCGGCACGCCCACGCCTCCGGCTACCTGCGCCAGTACGGCCTCCAACCCCGCACCACCGCCTTCAACGGCGGAGAGCTTGCTGACCGTATCTGCGACCTGGGGACCGGCAGCCAGAGTCTGGCTCAAGCCTTCCTGCTGTGTCCGCTGTCCGCGCAGAGCCTCCACATCGTCTTTCTTGCGCAAAATATGCTCGACCCCATGGACCTCGACGGCAATCTTGGCCACGGCATCCGCGTCGAAGTTATCGAAGATGGTCGGATCGGCGGCGGCCATCGCGCCGGCGATTTCCAAAGCGCGCATTACGCCCAGGCCCTCCTCCGCACGCTGCGCCCGGGTCAGAGGCGAATCATACTGGATCTCGTAATCACCACCCGCTTCGCGCAAGGCTGCCGGCATAGGCGGCAGAGCATCGGCACGGGCGAGAATAGCCAGCTCCCGCTCGATCATGGGGCCCAGGGATTCAGACTGCTGCCGTCCCACCGTCGGCCCCAGCAAGACACCTTTCTCCTGAGCGCGTTCCAGAACCTCGGTGGCAGTCATGGCCGGACCCTGCACCAGTATCTGGAAGAGGCTGACGAGGAAGGCATCGTTAATCACCTCACGACGCTGGTTCATCATATCCAGGCCGATATCAACCCGGGCATTATTCTGAAAAGGCTGCATCAGGGGGCGTCCGGCGCTATCCACCCCACCGTAGTTGATCGCGTTGGGCCGCAGATCGGGACGCCCTCCCAGAATGCCGTCGTCATGGATCAGCACCGGGGGATCGACAGTTTTATGCGCTGCCCTGATAATCGTCCGGCTCATCTCGTTGAGCATCTTTATATCCGGCAGAACCGCCATGGCCGGTGAGCGACCATAGACTTCATTCGGCGCGGTAACATACCGAGAGACCGCATAGGGAAACTGCTCAAAGCCACCCTCCTGTAACACCACACGATCTTCGATCGCGACATGTGTACTCGCGTATGGGAGATTTTTAGCGTCGGACTTCCCGACCTTAACCTCACTGCGCGGCAAGACCGCATGCAGAAAATCAAAGCGCCGTTCGGGCTCTTTCTCCAACGCCCGCTGGATGCCGCGCGGCAGATCTTTTTCCGGCCAGCGCTGCGCCGCCTGCCGGGCGGAAAGCCGGTACTTCCGGAAGACCGTATCGATCCGACCGTTGGCGTCCTCGGCGAAGCAACAGTCCGAGAGATGGATAGACTTGTAACGCAGACCACTGCCGACCTCCTCGCCGACAAAAAGCACACCGGTTCCGAAGGCGCCCAGGCTCATATAGGTTTCATGCTGTTGGCTCGCATAGTTGGCGCGCGGGCTATAGCGCGCCGCGAAAAGAATATTCTCGACCTGCCGGAACCAGTCGCGCACCCCGTCCGCATCATTGAGAGCCGGATCGGAAGCCCGCAAACGATGCCAGCGCTGGGCCCGCGGGGTCAGCATGGATTCCATAGCCGCCGCGAAGCGTTCCAGGGCAATCGGCGCGGTCGAATCAAATATCTTCTCGTTCCGTTTCGCACCCTCAGACCACTTGGTCTGAAAGGAATCCTGACGCGGCAGAATACGCTCGGCGATCTCTCGCCAGTGGTTTTCCCAGGTTGCCCGCGACGAGGCGAGCTCCTGGTGGCGACGGATCAATGCGTCGGCCCGGCTATCTTGCATAGATGGGTTCCTTATTTTGGCGAAGACACGAGGTGAAGGGAAAAAGTGATAGATAAAATTTTATTCAAATTCGTTGGTAAGCACATGTTAACCATCGACCCACTATGATTCGTGCAGAATACGATGAAGGGTCGGGCGCCGGAGACGGCGGGAGCCAGTCGTTAAGAGAAATCTGCACAACAGAGCGCAACAACTGTCCACACCCTTCGGAAGACTACGGTCAAAACTGGAGAGTCATGGACTATGGCCTACGCGCAAACATCGCCCTTTTCGTTAGACACCCAAAGCGACCAGGAAATTGAACAACAGGGTGATGCAGCCGGCGCACAGCAACTCGCCTGGCTCACAGCCCAGAGCAGTGCCGTAACCGGCGGCTCGAAAAGCCACCTTCTGGTTCTGCGGTTCATGTTGGTGAACATCATTGCTTTTGGTCTGCTCGGCGCTGCTTACCAGCAGGGTCTGGTGGAGCGCGCTTTGGTCGCGGACAAAACCTATCTCTCCGTTGCGATTTTCATTGTTTTCGTCGCTGGGCTGATTGTCTGTGCACGCCGGATTTGGGAAACCAGCCGCGACCTGGAACAGATCAGCACGTTCGACCCGCTGCGTCAGAGCCATGCCACCAGCTATATCGCAAGCTTGCGTGGGCGGGCCGGCGACAGCCGTTCGCTTCTTGCCTCGTCCCTGCGGATGAAACTGACCCACCGCATTGCCGTTGTGCGCAATGTCGCCAATGCTCTCGTTCTGCTTGGCCTGATCGGTACGGTGGTCGGTTTTATCATCGCGCTCTCGGGCGTCGATCCGGAACAGGCATCGGACGTCAGCGCCATTACACCCATGGTCTCAACACTGATCGAGGGGATGTCGACGGCACTCTACACAACCCTGGTCGGCGCAATCCTGAACGTCTGGCTGATGATCAACTATCAGCTTCTGGCCTCCGGAACCGTCAAGTTGATCACGGCGCTGGTTGAATTTGGAGAGAGTAATGGAAGGGCTTGACCACTTCGACGACAACACCGGCGACACGGTCTTTCGCGACATTATCTTCCTGGCGCTCGCCGGTTTCGTCGCCATCGTCTTGCTGTTGCTGCCCCATCTGAATCCGCCTGCCAAAGCGGACGCTGAAACCAACGCGCCGGGCAATGTCATTGTAGAGCTGCGCTGGCCGGATGATTTGAACAGCGACGTGGACCTCTGGGTCGAAGCACCCGGCGACAAGCCTGTCGGCTATTCCAACAAAGGCGGGGTGTCCTTCAATCTGCTGCGCGACGACCTGGGCAACCTGGCCGATGCCACACAGATGAACTACGAAGTATCCTACAGCCGCGGTGTGCCGCACGGCGAATACACCGTCAACGTCCACCTTTACCGGAACCTCAGCGGCGCCGACAAAATCCCGGTCACCGTCGTGATCAGCGTCAAACCTTCGGAAGACGCGCCGGCGAAACAGATCTTGGCAACGGGCGTCGACCTCCAGCACGAAGGTCAGGAGATCACTGCGTTCCGCTTCTCTCTGGACGAGAAAGGCCGGCTTGTTTCAGGCAGCGTTCACGACCTTCCCCGGCCACTTCGCTCTAGGAAATCCTGATGGACACCATCCGCATCATCTTCCCCGTTGCCGTCGCCCTGGTCGCGATCCTGGCCCAGATCGCCGTCTGGTCTCCCCGCAAACTCTGGATCAAAATTACGGCGCTGGTCACCATGACTCTGTTTCTGCCAGTCGCCTACATCAGTCTTGAGACCCTCCTGAGCCGGCCAAAACCGGTCGAAATGGACTGGGCCACAGAAAATCTCGAAGATGCCAGCGTGCTCGCAGCGCGGATTGACGAAGAGGAATCCATCTTTCTCTGGCTGGCGGTCGCCGGTATCGATGAGCCACGCTCCTATGTCCTGCCCTGGACAGAGGAGACAGCCCGAGAGCTGCACGCCGCGCAACAGGGGGCCGAACGCGAAGGCAGTGACGTGAAGATCCGCCGGCCCGCCGAATCCGGTGAAGACAATCAGGAGCCGATGTTCTACGCCGCACCGCAGGAAACGCCGCCGGACAAACAAACGGCGACTTCGGGCGCACAGATCTTCCAGCGCTCCGCCTCGAGCCAGTAAATCCATGAAAAAAGCATCGCTTCCCCCGGGTTTCCGCAAACCCCCGCTCCCCGGCCGCAGGCCCTTCGGAGAGCGCGAAAGCGTTGCAGGCGGCACGACCGCCGACCTGGCCTCACGCTTTGGATCCGTTAATCTCCGCCTCGATCGCGCGCGAAATACCGCCCAGCGGCTGGTACCCCTACGGAGTTACCTGAAAACCTCGTAGAGCGAAATCTGAGTTCGCTGGGCTGTTCTGGCAGACCGCTCTCGTCGAGCGAAATCAGCTGGCGCGGGCCTTATGCACACTCGGACTGCTTCGCACTGACAGTTATCCTCTGGCGGCATCTGTGTTCACGAAAATTCACAGGAATGCCACACGACATTCGCGTAGATGAGTTAAATTCGGGCGGCAAAGCTCCTCTTTCTGCGAAAACAGCCCTCAAGACACATCAACGAAATGAGATAGTTTTGACAAATTGAGAGTGTTAAGCTCCCGATCGATTTTATATACAACGCACGCGCAGATATTTATACGCTACGGGGATTTCCCCCTGGTCACCGGCCACCCGAGAAAAAAGGGACGACTTTGAGTTGCATATGGCCGACGCTCAAAGGGAAGTTGTTTGGATGTAACAGTGTTTGCAGGAAATACTAACTAACCGAGATATTTTCATTTTCTGAAATCCTGCGTCCCTGAACGTTATCACCTGAAATTTCCAGGATCATCGTTTTTTCATGAAACCCGTGTTTCTAAAGCTTTCCTGCGGCCCCAACGGCATTACGGTCGAGGGGGACAGCAGTTACTACCACGGCAATGCCGTTACCCAGGCCGACGGGCGCCGCAATGGCGTCTATTCCGAATGGTCATGGGACGGTGTGACGCTGATTGCCGGCACCTGCCGTTATGGCATGTCTCCGCTCTTCTATTACTGTGGTGAAACCGAGTTCTACATCTCCAACTCGATCCCCAAGCTCCTTGAGCTCGGCGCCCCCAGCGAGTGGGACGACGACGCCATGGCCGTCTTCATCCGCCGGCAGACTTTCCTGGGCGAAGATACGCCTTTCAAACAGATCCGCGCGACACCGCCCGGCGCCAGGTTAACCTGGACGAACGGCAGGATGACGCTGGAAGGTCAGGCCTTCACAGTCAAACCCCAGACTCTCACGCGTTCGGCCATGCTCGACGGGGTGATAGAACTTTTTGCACAATCGATATCGAGACGCCTCCCGCAAACGGATGAATTCTATCTGCCGCTAACCGGCGGCAAGGACTCCCGCCATATCCTGTTTGAGCTGGCTCGCCAGAAAGCCTTGCCCAAGGCCTGTGTCACCGCGTCTTTCCCGCCTCCCCTGCGCAATGAGGACAAGGAAATCGCAAGGCAGCTGGCCGACCGCCTCGGCATCCCTCACGTGGTGCTGCCCCCGGCCGCACCGGGCAGCGCAGATGAAAAACGCAAAAATCTCGCAACGAACTTCTGCACCCTCGAGCACGGCTGGGCTGTTCCTCTTTCCGACTTCCTGCGCACCAACACAGCCGTCAGCTACGATGGCCTCGGGCTGGACGTGTTCTTCAACACAATCTGGTACAGTGACCAGCGGGCAAAGCTATACGAAGATGGCGCCTTCGAGGATCTCGCAATCGACTTGTTGCGTGACTCTGAAGTATCCTTCGCAACGATTCTGACAGGTGACGCGAACCGCCGTTTCAGCCGCGACCGCGCAATAGCCCATATGGTCAAGGAGCTGAAGCGTCACGCAGATCGCCCACACCCCGTGGCTTCTTTCCAGTTCTGGAGCCGCACGCGCCGCGTTACGAGTGCTCTTACCTTCGGTGTACAGCACTCGATTTCCACTTTGCATACGCCGTTTCTGGATCATGATTTGTTTGATTTTGTCACAAGCCTGCCAAAGGCGTCTTTGAGAGGTCCGTCGTTACACATTGAAGCCATCACGAACGCTTATAAAATGTTCGAGAGCACCAGATTCCAAAAGCATGAAGAGCAGAGCGACGGAGATGAGAAATACAATCGGAAAACATCATTAGATCTGATCGTGAACCGATCCCTTAACTTCCTTGCTCCGACGGTGTTAAATCAAAAGAAAACAACTCTGTTACTGCTCAAAAGTTTCGTGTCAGGAAACAGATCCGATTTGGAGTGGCTTCATCCACGCTTGATGCTCTACCTTTCTCAAATAGAAGCCCTTAGTTCGCGCGCCCCAACAAGCTAGGTTCTGTAATCAAATCTTCAAATTCATTTAGAGAGCCTAAATCCAAGAAAGTCATAGATGTGCCAAAACTTGACACAGCTCGTAAATCAGATGCCCCTTGTCCATCATTGGATTTGTGCTCACGAGTAGTCGGCTGAAACATCAAATTTTGTAACTGCCGGTGAAATGGGACAACCAGTTCACCTGAATGCGCACTTACCCGATACCTGGAGCAAAAGAAGATGCGCCGCAACGCAATTACGTCGAGGTTTGTAGCTTTTGTCGCTACTGCGCCCTCTGCAAACACCTTTCCAACCCAGGATAAAGTTCTCGATTTTTGCAAATCCCAGAAGCTCACACCACTCCAAACCGAGCCCTACCTCTTTGCATGTGAACTGGCGGAGGAGCCAGAGCCTGCTGAAGGAACGCATCCGGTTCTTGTCTGCGATCTATTGCCTGGCAAAATCAGTTCCGGCAGGAAATTTGAATTTCAAAGCGATAGCCCAAGCTGGGATAAGTGGCACGAGTATGCCGAAGCCGAAGCTCAGGTCTATAATCTCATCTACGTAACGGATGATGGCTTCGCAATCGAGTCCGACCCGCTGGGAACAAAGCCTGTCTACCGCGTTGTAACAGACGAAGGAATTTTGATTGCGAGCAGTATTGCGGACATCTGTTCGATCGCCCCTGAGTTGTCAAAACGTATTGACCCGAAGGCCATCGCTCAATTTCTTATGATGGGTTTCACTTCAGGGTCTCGTACTTTTCATAAAGACCTGCATCGCTCCAACACGGGTGAGCGCATTGAATGGTCAAAAGCCGTCGGCCTCTCGCTATCGCGACCGAGACGTTTTAACATTTCGACAAAAATTAAGAGCGACATCCACTTGAATGCCGCATTACTTAAAGTGGAAACGTCTTTAAATGACAGTTTGGAACGTCACTGTTCAGGAGCGCGCAAACCGATCAACGTCGCACTAAGCGGAGGCTTTGATTCGCGGATTCTAGCGGCAGTGATGAAAAACCAAGGCTATCCGATCCACACTTTTACATATGGCAGGTGGCATCATCGCGAACTGAGAACAGCACGGCGAATTGCTAAAAGCCTTAACGTCGAGCACACATATCTGGACTACCCTCTTGATAATTTTTATCAACAATTTCACATGTTCATGTCTCTTATCGAGGGACAAAGCGAAAGCAAAGTAACTCAAGTTACAAATCTCTTACAGATAAAGGCCAATAGCGGTTCTGCGCTTGTCCACGGCTTTCTCTCCGATTCAATTGCCGGCAACTTCCTCGTTGACAGGTTCTCGCACGACGATCTCAAAGACCTCGACGAGGTCGCCGAGCGGCTTGCCAGTGTACTCACGCCACCAAGGTCGCAGCTTGAACTCGTTCAAAAAATACTCGGTTTCAAATTTGATCTGGAAGGCTTTAAGCAAGAGATCCGATCAGAGCTTTTACCCTGCGAAAAACCTTATCAATCGGCGATTCTTTGGGAAATCGAGGTTCGGCAAAGGAAGTTGATATGTCCCCACCTGGTAATGCTCGGTCAAAAATTTGATATCATCGTACCATTTTATGACCGCGAGATGCTGCAGACTTGGCTCAGCATGCCCAGAGCCACCATGGACAAACGATACCTCCAGCGCCAGCATTTGGCCCATAGATTTCCTGAGCTCGCAAAAATCCCCAGAGACCAGGAGACAGCGCCGATAACACCCAACCTGAAGAACCAGCTCTTGCTTCTGCTAGATACTCTCGTACGAAAGGCATTCATAAAACTCTACGGCAGCATTACCGGCTATCGTCCAGACTCGATATGGTCTTTGGGTCAGGGCATGGCCAACAAGTCACAAATAGAACAGATGAATGCTTCCATTCGGGACGGACGAAAAGTGCTGGAAGATACCTTTGATCTTCAATTGGACCTCTCAGATGAAGTCCGTGCGTTAATCCAGTCATCACCTGACAGCGGCGATTACCAGACCACAAGGCTCGTCTTTCAGATCGTCGAGTACGCCAAATGGATTAACGCTCTGCCAATTCTGAGGTAATGGTTCGGGTTCGATATACCAACAGCGCTGCTCATGGTCAGGAGTTGTTAACCCTCGCCCCCCCTAAATTCCATACTAAGAGCTTCTCCGAGCGACCAAAACACCTCTATCAACCCTGTTGCTCAGTCGTTATATGTCAAGAAGTAGATCGAATTTGGAGTAGCTAAATCAACGAACGCCGCAAGTGTGCCGGGGTTTGAAACGGCACTTAAATCAGACGCCTCTTTTTCCAGCAATAAATTTTGTGCTCACGAGCAATCGGTTAAAGCATCAAGCTTTGTAACAGTTAGTAAAATGGGATACCCAGTTCACCTGAATGGGCACTTACCCGATATTTGGAGCAAACAAATAGATGCGCCGTAATGCAATTACGTCAAGGTTTGTAGCTTTTGTCGCTACAGCGCCCTCTGCAAATACCTTTCCTACGCAAGACAAAGTTCTCGATTTTTGCAAATCCCAGAAGCTCACACCACTCCAAACAGAGAACTACTTCTTTGCATGTGAACTGGCGCAGGAGTTAGCGCCTGATGAAAGAACGCATCCGGTTCTTGTCTGCGATTTACTGCCTGGCAAAATCAATTCCGGCAGGAAGTTTGAATTTCAAAGCGATAGCCCAAGCTGGGATAAATGGCACGAGTATGCCGAAGCCGAAGCTCAGGTCTATAATCTCGCCTACCTAACGGATGACAGCTTCACAATCGAGTCCGACCCGCTTGGAATAAAGCCCGTCTACCGCGTCGTAACAGACGAGGGAACTTTGATTGCGAGCAGTATTGCGGACATCTGTTCAATTGCCCCGGCACTATCGAAGTCTCTGGATCGAGACGCGCTCGCGCAGTTTCTCATGATGGGTTATGCTCTAGGATCCCGCACTTTTCATAAAGATCTGCATCGCACGAATACAGGTGAACGCCTCGTGTGGTCGAAGAGTGAGGGGTTAAAACTGTCGCGACCGAGACGTTATGGCGTAGCGGGTACGATTCAGTCTGACACCTACTTGAACGCTGCATTGTCGCAAGTTGAAACGACGCTGAATGAAAGCCTGCGGCGTCACTGTTCGGGCGCACGCAAGCCAATCAATGTAGCCCTGAGCGGGGGTTTTGATTCTCGCATTCTGGCAGCCGCGATGGCGAGTCAAAACTATCCAATTCGCACATTTACATATGGCAAATGGCATCATCGCGAGCTCAGAACAGCGCGGCGAATTGCGAAATCCCTCAATGTGGAACATGCGTACCTGGATTATCCTCTCGATAACTTTTATCAGAGACTGCAACTATTTATGTCAGTCGTAGAAGGGCAAAGCGAGAGTAAGGTCACCCAGGTCACCAACCTTCTACAGATAGACACTGACCCGGGCACCGCACTTGTCCATGGCTTCCTCTCCGATCCGATTGCCGGCAGCCACCTTACTGACTGGTTTCCGAACGATGATCTCAATAATCTCGACGAAGTCGCTGACCGGCTCGTAAAAATACTCCAGCCGCCAAAGCCGCAGCTTGAACTCGCTCAAAAAATACTCGGTTTCTCATTTGATTTAGAAGACTTCAAACAGGAGATCAGGTCAGAGCTTCCGCCCACAGAGAAAGCATATCAATCCGCCGTTCTGTGGGACATCGAGGTCCGTCAGCGAAAACTGATTTCCCCCCACCTGCTGATGCTTGGTCAGAAATTCGATGTCATCGCACCATTTTACGACCGTGAGATGCTGCAAACCTGGATCAGCATGCCAAGGGCCGTGCTGGACAAACGATATCTCCAACGCCAGCAATTGGCCCACAAGTTTCCTGAGCTCGCCAAGATCCCCAGAGACCAGGAAACAGCCCCGATAACACCCAACCTAAAGAACCAGCTATTGCTTCTGCTAGATACGCTGGCACGAAAGGCTTTCATAAGACTCTACGGCAGCATTACAGGCTATCGCCCAGATTCGATATGGTCGTTGGGTCAGGGCATGGCCAACAAATCGCAAATACAACAGATGAATGCGTCGATTCGAGACGGACGGGAACTGCTGGAGGATACCTTCGATCTTCAATTGGATCTCTCAGATGAAGTCCGCGCGTTAATTCAGGCATCACCCGACGGCGGCGATTACCAGACAACAAGGCTCGTCTTTCAAATCGTCGAGTACGCCAAATGGATTAAAGCTCTGCCAGTCCAAAACTAGTGTAATTCGGGTTCGACGCAGCTCAAGCACTGCTCGTACTTAGGAATTGTTAACCCCCAAAACCCTACATTCCTCACGGCGAGTTTCTCTAAGCAACACAAAAACACATCACACATCAAGCTATCATAGATTGATCAACAGATCGCCCACCTGCCATCCGCTGTCAGGAAGACAGAGCATCAAATTTGGGAGGCTCGAAAGATACTGGAATGATACGAGATAGTTTTGGACAATTGAGAGTGTTAAGTTCCTGATCGCTCTTATATGTAATGAGAGACTAGGCGGTTTTTACGCCTAGGAGAGAGATCAGATTCACAGGCAAAAAAAGTCAGTTTTGAGTTTAATATCGCCTACGCTCAAGGGGAAGTCGCTTGGATACAAAAGTGTTCACAGGAAATATTAGTTAGTTCAGATATTTTCATTTTCAGCAATTCTGCGACCCTGAGAGTTATCGCCTGAAATTTCCAGGATTATCATTTTTTCATGAAACCCGTGTTTCTAAAGCTTTCCTGTGGTCCAGACGGTATTTCGGTCGAGGGAGACAGCAGCTATTACCACGGCAACGCCATCGCGCTGGCCGACGGGCACCGAAACGGCGTCTATTCCGAATGGTCATGGGACGGCGTGACGCTGAAGGCCGGCACCTGCCGTTACGGCATGTCTCCGCTCTTCTACTACTGTGGTGAAGCCGAGTTCTATATCTCCAACTCGATCCCAAAGCTCCTTGAGCTCGGCGCTCCCAGCGAGTGGGACGACGACGCGATGGCGGTCTTTATCCGCCGGCAAACATTCCTGGGTGAAGATACCCCTTTCAAACAGATCCGCGCGACACCGCCTGGCGCCAGATTGACCTGGACGAACGGCAAGATGACGCAGGAGGGTCAGGCCTTCACAGTCAAACCCCAGACTCTCACACGTTCGGCCATGGTCGACGGGGTTATAGAGCTTTTCGCGCAATCGATATCGCGACGTCTTCCGCAAACAGATGAATTCTATCTGCCGCTGACCGGCGGCAAGGACTCCCGCCATATCCTGTTTGAGCTGGCACGCCAGAAGGCCTTGCCCAAGGCCTGCGTCACCGCGTCTTTCCCACCTCCTCTGCTCAATGAGGATAGGGAAATCGCAAAACAGCTCGCCGAGCGCCTCGACATCCCTCACGTTGTGCTGCCCCCGGCCGCACCGGGCAGCGCCGACGAAAAACGCAAAAACCTCGCCACAAACTTCTGCACCCTCGAACACGGATGGGCCGTTCCACTCTTCGACTTCCTGCACGCCAATACAGCTGTCAGCTATGATGGATTTGGCTTGGACGTATTCTTTAGCACCATTTGGTATAGTGAACTTCGCGCAAAACTATACAAAGAAGGAGCTTTTGAGTCGCTTGCCATAGATTTGTTAGGAGATTCGGAGGCTGCCTTCGGGATGATTTTTACGCCAGAAGCAAACAAGCGTTTTAACCGAACCCGAGCAATTGCGCGCATGACTGAGGAGTTGAAAAAGCATGCTGACCAAGTTCATCCAATGGCCTCTTTTCAGTTCTGGAGTCGCTCTCGTCGCTCAACCAACGCGTTGACGTTCTGCCTCCAAGACGGAAGTTTGATGGTACACACTCCATTCTTAGACCATGATTTGTTTGATTTTGTATACTCAAGTCTTCCAGGAAATGAGCGCTCCATTCACTCAGAAGCCATCGCAATAGCATATCCAGACTTCAATGATATTGCCTTCGCGAAGTCCGGCAAGATAAGCCACGCGAAATCGCGCCAAGAGAAAGGATTCTTACTAGGACTTGTCCCGCAGCTAGTTTCATCCGCGAATGCACCATCTGCGATAATGAAAATTCAAGTTGCGGTTCGGATTATAAAAGCACTACTTTCAGGAAAGAACGCAGATATTTCATGGCTACAACCATTCTTAATAAATTACATCACGCATCTGGAATCCTACCCTCCAATCCGAAATACATAGAATCATATGCGCTTGATAAAATAGGCCATGTACACTGTTCTAGTTGCGGTCATGTAAAACGACCACTCGCGTTACGATAACCATAGTTCCGCAATACTAATCTGTGCCAATTGATTTTCTACATTCCCGACATTAGCCAGTTGATTAGGCACCTGAAATGCGCCAGATACCGACAGGCTGTGCGAATGGAAAAGACCTTCTCTGAAGCAGTCGTTTAATGCCTTGGCAATAGCTTCTCCGAGCAAAGCATATTCAGAAACGGAAGTAACAACTGCACTGCCTTCAGACGTAACTGACAGAGGTACACCTAATGCTGTTCTATAGTATGTTTCAGCGATCCCTTCAGCTGCGGAACTAACAACTGAGTTCACTGGATGTCGGGCATTCACTGATTGAACGAAACTATCGTTTATGGAGTTTGGAAACCTGAAGATAGAATCAGTCTCACGTAACCTCCCATGAAAATCTATAAATGCTGTAATCCTATTTCCCGTATCCTGCTCAATTGCAAGTCGAGTCGCCGAAACCACTTGTAGACGACCTGAGGCCGAACCTCCCGGCCAATCCCGATTGGGGTCTACACCTCGTTGGCCTTCTTGTAGGGTTCCTCTATACGCGTTACCCCAGCGTCCCGATGGATTCACCATCGGGTAAACGAAGAACTCCCAGTCTCTCAAAAGTTCATTTGCGATCACACTATCATTGAGGAGAAAGTTCACGAACGCTTCCAATTGCCAATTGCCTTGGTCTTCAGAAGCGTGTTGACCTGAAATCAACACGGCCTTCCGTTTCAATGTTCCGTCAATTGGCCCAGAAGCATCATTTGAGATTCTGTAGCTTATCAGATTGAGAGCAGGTACGACTACCCCATCACCGTCACGCGTAGTTGTCGCAGACTGCCCATAGATAAAGTTTTTTCCGAGTGAACTCGCAGGTTCCGAAACCACCGAGTTTGTCATTATGGCGTCTGTATGGGAGTTAACTCTTGAAGGATTGTACGGTAATCTTGTGGCAATGTAGACCGTATCCTCAGTGAAAACGGAATCGCCAGATACTTCTTGAAAATTTCCAACCACGGAGGAGTTACTTAGTCTCTGCCATGACAACTGATCATAGCTGAACCATGCTCTCCAGTCCGCCGGCCAACCACCAGCCCCATAAATCGAGTTTGGATTCTCATCCGTTAAATTAAATCTAAATGTGGGTGCTTTACCTGAAACGCCTGTTAACCGACACGCTAGACTGTAGTATATTTGGCTCGGTGAATTTCCCTCTATATTCCTATTTGGTCGTGCGTATAGGGTAATAAGAGGTGATACAGAAGATGTATTCGCAATCTGCACTCTTCCAATGTCTGTATTGCCTCCTTCAAAATTATCTTCAACCGTAATACTAGAGGCGACCTGTAAGACAGTAGAAAAAACAGATTGTCCATTGCTAGGCAAGATGGCACCAGCTGCAACATTTACAGTACTCGGCAACGGGCTGTCATTGCTAGAAACAACCGTCTGACGAAAGGTACCTGCTAGCGAGTTGATCGCTACGATGTTTGTTGGATGACCAAACGTCTGGGGGTTTCCGTACTTTAGCCCAGAGTTTAAAGTCACTGCATCAATGGTGTTACCTCCGACAAACCGAGCATCAAATACTAAGCTGGCCCCTTGTATACGGGCAGGCGGCTGCCCCGCGTTGAACATCGCTCGTTGTGCTTCGGAAAGGATCACGTTCCAAGCGCCGACATCAGCAAGTCTACCGCTGAAATTTCTTAAATTGTCAATAGCGCGGCCAGCGATAATCCAATTGCCATCTTGAGCTCGAAGTGGCGCGGCTCCATCAGTTGAAGTCACATAATTCAACTCTGTACCGTTCAAGTAAATATGGATGTTCGACGCAGAGGAGTTCCCATCCCAGGTCACGATCAAGTCATACCAAATATCGATTACCAGCGCTTGAGGTGCGGAGTATCTAAGAACACTAGCATTTGCACCTGAACAAGTAACAGCCAACCCTTGTTGTCCAGCATCGTCTCGAAGCCAAATGGTAAGACCGAAATCAGACACACCAGACTCAACTAATAGGAAATACTCATTTTCAGAGGCGGCGGACAAACTGAATCTACAAGCAAACGAAAATGGTCCGCCTACCGGCGTATGCACACTTGGGTAATCAATTCGATCATTGATCCCATCAAAGCTAAGAGCCATTCCGTCTTACTCCTAAGCAGACTCGAGTTCGTCGACGTTCCAGGATGTGATTGTCACCAGGGCCCCGCTGGTGATTGACAGATTGTCGATTTCCATTTCACCACCGCCGCCGGTGATCGTGATTGCGCCGTCCTGAACGGGGTTTGCGTTGCTATCGTATGCCCGGAACCAGCCTGCGGTTCCGCCAACTTCGGCGTTGGCGCTTGGCAAGCCGTTAAGCGTGGCGCGGGCGCCGGGGGCCTGATCCGTGGCGCTGCTGAAGGCCGGGCTTTGCAGGGGGATAGTGACCAGGCGTACGCCGCTGGCCGGGTCGTCGCCGAATGCCGGCTGTGCGCCGCTGCGCAGCTCGATGTAGCCGGGGCCCGCGCCGGCATCCAGTCGCTCGACCTGTGCGTTGCAACGTGCCAATGCGGCGGCGTTTGGAATTCGTGTGACCATTTTCTCTTCCTTTTCATTCTTGTCTGGTGAAGGTGTCAGTGGTTTGGCAAAGCTCGCGTCACCCACACCAAAAGCCCGCGCGTTCTGGAATGAACCCTTCGGCCTTGATCTGCAGGGGACGTTAAAACAATGAAATCTTGAGCAAAAACCGAGGCTGCAGTGCGCCGGGTGCGCCGGCGGCTGTGAGTCTTTCCTCGTCGCCTCATGACAAACCGCAGTGTTTGCGCACCGGACGATGGCCCAAGTCACGGTTAGAACCGGAATAAATACGGGGATGTGAGTTTCAGGTTGGCGACAGAAAAACCTGTTCAGGCAGGACCGACAAAGTACGATCCATCCCATAAGGTAATCTTCCCCAGTGCCAGGGCAGGAACCGGAACACTCCTAAATTCGAACCACTGATTGTGTCCCCGCATAGTCGGGAATTCACACCTGTGGAACTTCTGTTGAATCCTGCCCGCTCTAAAGACGCGTGAAGTTGAAACTCGTCTCCAGGCCCTGGGCTCCTGTGACGGCAGAAAGCGTAACGCTCAGCTTGTCGTTTGCGGTGAAGTCGTTGTCGTTACCCGTCCCCAGGGGGGTCGCCTGCCCGGGTGCCGACACGGCCACAGCGGTCAGGCCGCTCAACCCCGCGCCGTTTTTTCTGACAGCCAGATTGAGGCTGCCGGCCGCCAGATCGAAATCCAACGAGTCCAGGCGCACCCCGGCGGGCATCTTAAAGACCAGTGTCACATCACCCTCTCTCGGGCTCGGATCGAAATAGGTCACCGCCGCCTTTTGTCCCGCAAGATTAATCGGGATCGCGGTTTTCAGGGACTGGCCGCTCATCGCCTTGGACACGCCGCCCTGGGTGACTGCGATCAGATCCGCGTCGCCCAGCACACTGGTGGTGCCGAGTTCGGAAAACTTCGTCATCTTTTACTCCGTTGTGAAATTTACCGCGGCTTCAGTGGTGAGGTTACTTCCCGCTTCCGTCTCCATCACCGCATCTGAGACGTAGGCGATACGCGCGCCCCCGCGATAGCCGGGTCGTGCGTCGCCACTCCAGGCGCTATCACCCGCGGCGGGTGTTGCCGGTGCGAAGGCCGCCGTCATGGGATCTGTGACACGCGGGCATAGAGACCGCCCGGTGTGCCGCCTGTCACATCTGCACGGATGCGTCCGGCCCCCAGCTCAAAATTCGCCAGTCCGGGGCTACCCAGCGTCACCTCGTTTCCAACGCTCAAGGCCGTCGACCCATCGGGCCCCAGGTATTGCAGGCTTACCGCCGCGCCGCCGAAGCTGCCAGCGACCGAAAAGGTCCCGCGCCCACCGCTCCAGTTCCGCCAGCCTGCGTTCTCGTTATTGGTAATCAGGTTCAGTGTCATTTTTGCCTTTTCCTTATTGTGGAATTTATCCGCCAAGCAGTGTGCGGCCTTTATTCACCAAGCAATTGCTTACGCGCCGTGGGTGCCTTGCCGGTCAAGCCATCGCCGCCGGTCAGAATGGTCGAGGCCCTGCCCCGCGCCTTGCGTTGCCGTTCCCGTTCCGCCACCGCCGCGTCCTGAACTTCTGTGTCCTCTTTCTCCGGTGGGGGCAGAGGTGGTGGCGGTGCCTTGGGTTTTTTCGGTGAAATCAGTCCACCCATTTATGAATCTCCAAATCAGTTATGGTTGTCATCGGAACAAGTCATCATCATCCAAAGAGATCGTAGTCGCTGCGCGCGAGTTTCGCCCTGACCCGCCGTGTGGAGGCCGACGCGAAGCGCAGGCTCATCAGGCCATAACGGGTCGCGGCCATCAGGTCGTCGAACTCCTTCACCACCTTGCCGTCCTTGCGGTGATAGAGGCGAAACTCATTGAACCATTCGTTCAGATGGGCAAAGACCTTCAGGCGACCGGTCTGCATACGCTCCAGCAGGATCATCAGTCCGGCCTCAACGCCGTTGGAGCCATCGGGGAACTGCGCGTGCTCCTTCAGCATGGCCAAGCCCTGGTCACGGTAGACCTCCGCCAGCATGCGCCCGCTGCCCTTATCATGCTGCAGGCCATCATGCGGCCAGGCCCAGGGCAGCCCCCGCCCCCAGACCTTCAGGGCCGCAGCGTGAATAACCGGCGTCGCCTGCCGCGCCTTGTAGGCATGGGTGACGTAAAGACAGTCCGCATCCCGGTCCCAGGCCAGCCTGACACCGGCTGTCGGGTGATCCCAGCCGAAATCCAGTGCGCCGATGAGCGGCCAGTGGGCGGGAATCTCAATCGACGGGATCGCAATGTCTTCGTCATTGATTGGAAAGATCCGGCCGGAGCCCAGCACCGGAATTCCCCGGGCCCTGGCATCACGTTCGTGTGCCGGATAACTCTGAATAATCGCCTGGCGCTGGTCCTCGTCGTAGTGCTCCGCGTCCCAAATGGTCATGCTGGTGACATGGCGTGACATAGTATTTATCTTTCCATGCTTGCCTGCCCGGGTGCCCCCGGTGCTGCTTCTTTGCCGAACGCCGCTTCGGACAGGAACAGACGCACCACCTCCGACATCCCTTGCAGGGGCGTAAAGGTGATCATGGTGATGCCGCCGGTTGCGTTGGTGCGTGTCAGACCTTCCGAGTAGATATCCAGCGGCGGTTCCTCGTCGAACCAAACGCCGTCGAGGGTCTCGCCCTGCCATTTCTCGCGGCCTTTTTCGTAGGACTTGAACGCCAGGGTCGATGCGCCGCCGCTGCTATGGCGTACCACGATACTGTCAACTGTGTCTGCGCTGCTGCGCGCGGCACTGGTGCCCAGAATGCAATCCCCCGGCAGGGCAGCCGTGCCCCAGGCGTCCTTTCGCTGTGGCGGCCCCAGCAGCATGCGCTGCGGATTATCGCGGGTGGATTCCGCCGTCACCCCCGCTGCCCAGAGCCTTACCGGGCGCGCGAAGCGACGCCCCCGCCACCAGTCGGGATAACGACCACTCAGATGCATGGCCCATTCCGACGCACCGGCCAGGGTTTTGCCCAGCTGGTTGCCCGCCATGAAGAGGCGTTCGCGATGACTCGCCCCGGCTTCATGGAACAGGCGTTGCTTTTCATAAGGCCGGTACCGGCTGAGTTCATTGCTCTCCAGTCGTTTCAGTTTTTCGCGCTTCAACGCGACGCTGGATTCCTTCAAGTGCCGCAATCCGCCGCTCAAGATCCCGCTCGAGTTCGTCGAGGTCTTCATCGCTGAGGTCATCGAAGCCGCCGCCTTTCCCATCCCGTTTTTCTCCAAACAGCCCGAGCTGCCGCCCAAGCAGCTCCAGCGCCTTGTTGGCAACACTGCCCTGATGGCTATAGCTGCCGACGGTCCGCCCGCTTCGGTCTTTCAGGGGTTTCAGTCCCAAAGACCGTTCTATGTTTTCCACCAGGCATTCGACGATCCAGTCCTTGTCGACGGCGCGGTCCCCACCGGAGCGCAGCAGGTCTTCCAGTGCTGCTTCCGGGTCCCGCCTGTTTGCGTAAGCCGCATCGCCCGATCGCTCGGGTACATGGCCCCCAAACCCCACTTCCTCCTGCTTCGGTTTGTCATCACGCAGCTCTGCAATCCTGTTCAGCAGGTCGGCCCGCATCAGCAGTTGTTGCGCGCGCACCTTCGGGTTCTCGGTCCGATATCCCGCAGCCGTCACCGCGTCTCTGGGCTCCATGCCCGACGCCACCAGATCGGCAAAGGCCTCCTGACGGCAGCTCCTTAATTTCGGCATGAAACTCCTTTTGCATGGGGCAACGCCCAGCACCCCGGCGTCCCGGCTCATTGCGGGCGTAGGCCAAGGGTCCCGTAACTGTCATTTATCGCGTGAAAAGCGGATCGGCCGCGTCCCGCCTCGCATAATTCCCGAGGTAGATAACGCCCAGGCGGCAAGGCAAAAAAAATCCCGCTCCGGTCTTCACCGTCACGAGATCCGAACCTATTGGCCCGCACCAAAAATCGCAAAATCAGGCCTGCGAGTCAATCAGATGGGGATAAGACTTACACCCCGATCAGCTTCGGACAGATCGCTCATCCTGCCTTGATCAACTCGAGCGCAGCTTTCGCCTCCACAGGCCGTCGCCAAGATTATGATTTGCTCTCATCCTCAGTCGGCAGTGTAGCTGACGGATTGCGTTCCCTGATCAGTTCATAGGCGCTTTTCGCGGCATCAACCACACCTTGCCATTCCGGTTTCTTGATGTACTCCTCATCGGCCATGTCAGTGTTGTATTTTTCGAAGAAAGCATCGATGGCTGCGATCACTTCATCTACCGCCCGCATTTCGCTTTCGTTTTTCAGAATGACCCCAATCCAATTCTCCGAATTGGTCGCAAGATCGGTATCTTCGTAGAGGAAAATTAATGGAAAATCGAGGTTGTCATGTCTGGGGACACCGGCGCCTGGGTCTTTGGCCCAGGCAGTGCGCTGAAGTTCAAGATCACTCAACTTATTCAAGTAGTGAATAAGCGTTTCGCGCATCGGGGGAATCTGTAGTTCATTATTTACCATTATAGTGTTCTATCCATTTAAATTGAAGTTCTGCCATGAACCAGCGTATGAAGCGTTTTTTGCTCGGCATCACCACGCATTACACTCAAACAGGGGTAGAGAAAATTTTTGTTGCAACAGCAATATGCTGAGCCTCCGGGTTTTTGTCCAACGGTCCAACGATCGGTTTCCCATCGCGGCCACGGTTAGTCCCTCTGTAATTTACGACTACGTGATCAACCCTTTGGTACTCGAATTCACTAATCGGATCACCTTTATCGACCCGAATGTGGTTGCCCTGATAGCTCGGGTCTTGCCAGCGTACACCGGGTTTAGTTCTTCTCCCTGGTCTCGCAGCCTTTTTATTTGGTTTTACCCCCCATTCCAGCGGAACCTTCGGCACAACTTCCTGAAGGCCCTGCCAATCCGGATAGAACGTTCTTGCATCGACCTCATGTCCTGTTGGCCAGGGTTCTTCCTACTGGACAGGACAAGCGGACCGCGCGCGATGTCGCTGTGATCTCGAAAAGGCGTAAGCTCATCACCAATCCGCTCCGGCGGAATCAAGCTTTCCGGCTGCCCGTTCAGCAGGCTGTTGTCCGGCGGTGTGCCGCCGGTGGTGATCGACTGCTCAATCTCAACGCCCTCACCGAAACCGCCGGGATTGAACACGTCACCGGACTGCGGTTCCAGAGGTGGACTCAGGTAGCGTCCGCGCTCTTCAGATGGAATGACCAGGCCGGTCTTGAGATCGATCAAGATATCGTTGCCGTCCCAATCAAGATATCGGCCGATTTCATCGACGTAGGTGCCGATTGCCTCGTCCCTTCGCTGCAAGGCTGACATTCTGCGGATATTCTTTCCGAACTGAATCTCGATGATACGAAAGTCTTTGCTTTCGGTTTCGATAACGATCTTCCCCAGGTATTTCTTATCCCCAAGAATTTCGATGACTGACCAGCCAAGCCAGGGGGCGAGTTCGGGATATTCGAAAAACAGCGCCTCCTTCACTTCCCAACTCTGCTCGTTGACCCAGTCGCGCATCTCTTTTGCTCTTCCCCCATTGAGTTGGTCCGGCCCTATAGTTAGGAAACGGAGGATCAAGAATGGGAATCAAACGACACAAGCCAGAAGAGATTGTCACGAAGTTGCGGCAGGTTGAGGTGCTTTGCGGCCAGGGAATGCCACGGGTTGATGCAATCCGACAGATGCAAATAACCGAACAGACATTCTATCGTTGGCGTAAGCAATATGGCGGCATGGGAACAGAACAACTGAAGGAACTAAAGCGCCTTCAAAAAGAGAATGCCCGATTGCGCAGAGCGGTATCGGATCTGACCTTGGACAAGCTCATTCTATCTGAGGCTGTCCGGGGAAACTTCTGAGCCCCTCGCGCCGTCGTGCCTGTATCGATCACAACCAGAGCAACATCAGGGTCTCAGAACGGCGGGTGTGCCACGTCTTGGGTCAACACCGGTCCACGCAAAGGCGTCTGCCCGTGGGTCGTGCTGATGAGGATCGTCTGGTGGCCAATATGATTGAGCTGACCCGCCAATATGGTCGATACGGCTATCGGAGGATTGCAGCTTTACTCAGAGATGCTGAATGGCTGGTGAACGACAAACGTGTCGAACGACTGTGGCGACGTGAGGGGCACAAAGTGCCGATGAAACAGCCAAAGAAGGGGCGGCTCTGGTTGAATGACGGATCATGTGTCCGACTGAGACCCGAGCACCGCAATCACGACTAATCCTACGACTTTGTCCACCACCGAACGGAGGACGGGAGAGCCTTTAGAACACTAAACATCATAGACGAACACAGTCGGGAATGCCTTGCTATCCGGGTGAAGCGAAAGCTGAACTCGATAGCGGTCATAGACGTGTTGACGGACTTGTTTATCTTGCGCGGTGTTCCTGCCTACATCCGGTCAGATAATGGCCCAGAGTTCATTGCTCAAGCGGTCAGAGATTGGATCGCAGTGGTCGGCGCAAAAACCGCTTACATCGAGCCAGGCTCGCTATGGGAAAACGGGTACTGTGAAAGCTTCAATGCCCGGTTCCGTGACGAACTGCTGAATGGCGAAGTCTTTTGCAGCTTGCGGGAGGCACAAATCCTGATTGAACAATGGAGGAAACACTACAACACCAGAAGACCACATAGTGCTTTAGGTTACCGCCCACCGGCTCCAGAATCCATCGTCCCGATGGAAACCAGGCCGAACATGCACTAACATTCAAACTGGACCATTCAGGTGGGGCTGATCATAATTAGATATCTTTTTCAGCATGATTTTTCCAAACAAGCGTCGTCTAAAAAAAGAGATGAGATATAAAACATTAAGTATTATTCATTTTTAGTATTTACTTTCAAAAACTCTTGATAATCAGATAAAATTTCCTCTTCTATAAACTCTAACCTGCCACGAAGAATTCTTGCCCATTCTTTAGTTGGCGGAACATTCACAGGAATCAGTTCCTCTACAGATAGGTCTTTCTCAACAGCCTCCACCCAATCCATCATTGCGAGGACATAGCCATCAAGGGCGAAAGCAGCATTCGGGCAATCCTCGGGTTTCTGCCCTGAGATGTAAGCTGGAGGCAAATCCCCCATAATCACCCAGATAAGCTCGTCGACGTCGAGCCGGGTGCTTTCGATCTCAAGTAGAAAAACACCTAAAACCTTTGGATGGAAAATTCCAATACGCACGTTGACGACGCGATCACACCACGAAAACGATTCCAGATATCGTCGTGACCGGCCAACTATTTCATCGAAAAATTCCAAATCATCTTTTTCCAAAACCTCAGGAGCTTGATCTAGAGAAAATACTTTCGATTCATCAATATAGGGACGTGTCATTCACTTTCCTCGCAGCTGCTGCCAACGTTTGTAGTCGTCATTCTCTCTATGACGCCGTATATGATCCTTACGAGTCCTTGGCTGCACATTCGAAATATGATCAGGCCCTCCGTCAGCCAGAGGCACTTCATGAGAAACATCCTGATTTTTACCAGTGTCAGGATCTACAGGCCACGCGATATTATTCGGCACCTGCCCGCACCGCATCCCTGAAGGTCGTTTCGTAAAAGCTCTCCGCAGCCTCACGCTGCTGCGGGTTATCCGGATCGAACCCAACGCCGCTGCTCAGGGACGCCGTGAACTCCGCACTGGCTACCTCCCGCGCCTGCAGTGCAGTCTCCGCCGCTTGCGCCTCACCGCGCAGCGATTCAGCCTGAGGAGCCGAGACCGCGCCGGCCTCCTCCGCCTTACGTATATCCGCCAAACCAGCCGAGCCCCGAGCCATATTCTGCGAAAGCTCCAGCGCCATCTGCGCGCCGAACCTTGTACGCTCCGCCTGCCCCTGTGCCAGGACCCTCTGATGCGCCTCCTGCGCATCTTCAAGCAGTTGACTAAGGCGATCTTCCGGCAACGCTTCCTGCCAGCGTCCTGTCTTCAGGCTCGTGACCAAGCCCGCCGGATCGCTCTGCATCTGGGCTTCCAGCAACTGGCTCAACACATGGTCGCGCCAAGCACTCGAAGCTTCCGGGCGCAGGCCGAGACCGGCCAACAAACCCGCCTCACCGCTTGCCTCATCTCCAAGCAATTCCAGAGACGCTATTGGAAACTGACTGGCATCGACGGACACGCGCCCTGCCCAGTGCTCGACGATTCCGCGGGCATCCTGCAGGCTTTCGCCCAGGCGCTGCTGCACCGCACCTGCGAGGAGCTTCCGGTTCCAAGTGTCTCGCCGCAGTTCGAGACCTTCTCTCACGCGCCCCTGCAAGCTCTGACCTTCGGTGCCCTTTAGTAACTTCTCAGCGCTTGCATCGAAGATTGACTGATGCCGCTCGATCCGCGCTTCGCTCGCTTCCCCCGGCGGCGCCTGCATGTCGCTCTCGGCGCGTTGTTTGGCCAGTTCCAGATCAAACTGCGACATCTGCTGTTTGACCTGCCGCTCCTGGCGCTGTTCGATCACCTGACCGAGGCCGACGACCTCGGAACCCAGGTTGGCAATATTTCGCCCGATGCGGGCGCCGAAATGGGCGGCCTGTGCACGGGGCGTGTTGGAAAAGGCAGCGGGCGCAGATCTCCGCTGCGGCATAACCGGAAACCGCGGCATATCAGCGCCTGTCGCATTCAATGGAATGGAGATGTTCGAGGGCGGACTCGAGGCAGCGTTTGCGGAGCAGAACGCGTTCGGATAAGCCTGAGAATGCAGTTAAATGCGGCATGCTTTAACTCCTCGCAATGTTGGGGAAAGGCGCATAGGCCGGAAACGAAAAACGCCACGCATCCCGGCAGAAACCGGAAGACGTGGCGCATAAAAAAAGACTTCGAAACGAGGCCTGCTAAACTTCAAAGGTCAGGACAATTCACAATGCGTTTGGAATTGAAGCATCAGGGTGGTTCGGATCGCGATGGTAAGTCCATGATCACAAAGTGAACCCGCACGCCGTTCCATTCATCCTCCCGAACATAGATTTTTCAGTCGCCCCGCCGGTAGATGGTGTCGGCCTTCACACTCAGTGTCACAGGATCCGTCTAGCGAACCCGAACCGGACCGCGCATATCCCCGCCAAAGACATCCTCGAACTCCTTAGAGTTACCTGAAGATGTCAATGCGACATGCCACGTCGCTTGTGTAGTTACGCCGCAGTCACGCATGTAGATCACTACTTCTGGAGGGCTTCGATTAAATTACTCAGTCAAGCCTAATATGCGATAATCTGGTGTCGCAAAAAACCCAACCGGCCCACGACCGACGTAAAAACACATAAGGCAGCTGGAACAGGCTGAAGAAAGAAGTGCAGTGCTTTAGAGCAATCACCGAGTTGACTTAAATTTAATGGTGATTGCTAACTCAGAAACTCCTTGTAATCCGTTAAAATTTGCTCATCGATGAATTCTAACCTGCTGCGTAACTCCTTCGCCCACTCTATAGTTGGCGGTACATTGACAGGAATGACATCTTCAATTGAGCGCCCCTCTTCCACTGCTTCGACCCATGTAAACATTGCACCGACATAACCGTCCAAGGCCTGGGCCGCATTTGGACAATCGAGATTGTCATCTGCAATATAGGCAGGCGGCACATCACCAATAATCGTCCATATTCTCTCGTCGACATCGGGGAATTTGGTTTCGATTTCAACTAGGAAAACACCGAGAATCCCTGGAAAAAACAAGCCAATTTTTACTTCAACAACCGCATCACACCATGAAAAAGACTTGATGTACGTCTGCGCTCGTTCGCTGAACTCATCCAAAATTTCGCAATCTTCTTCATCGATAAGTTTTCGATAGTCCGATAGATTCGCAATTTTCGTCTCATCAATAAATGGTCGCACCATCTATTTTCCTCTCTGATTTCGCCAGCGTTTGAAATCGCCATTGTTCATATGATGCTCAATGTGGTCCTTGCGAGTCATCGGCTTGACAACTTCAAAGTAATCCGGGCCGCCGTCGGCCAATGCGTTTGGATGAGACACATCCTGATTTTTACCGGTGTCGGGATCAATAGGCCAAGGAAGTTTCTTGTGCGCTGCATGTTGTTTCCTCAACGTTTTATTTGTAGTGTAACGCCCTGAATACCACCACGTAAAAGTTCCATCAGCGGACAGATCGCCTTTCTTCGCGTTTCGATAACCACCCTCACTCAACAAAATAATCGGAATCTTGGGTTCGTCGCTCTGATCCGGGAACGACGTCATTCTCGGACCATTGTCTCCTATCGGAACAAAGACCTCTGGCTGCCCATTCAGCAGGCTGTTGTCCGGCGGTGCGCCGCCGGTGGTGATGAGCTGCTCAACCTCGACACCCTCACCGAAACCACCGGGATTGAACACGTCACCCGACTGCGGTTCCAGAGGTGGACTCAGGTAGCGTCCACGCTCCTCAGGTGGAATGACCAGGCCTGTCTTAAGGTCGATCAGGATATCGTTGCCGTCCCAATCAAGGTATCGACCAGTTTCATCGACGTAGGTGCCGCTTGCCTCGTTCCTTCGCTGCAAGGCTGACATTCTGCGGAAATTCTTTCCGAACTGAATCTCGATGATACGAAAGTCTTTGCTTTCGGTTTCGATAACGATCTTCCCCAGGTATTTCTTATCCCCAGGAATTTCGATGACTGACCAGCCAAGCCAGGGGGCGAGTTCGGGATATTCGAAAAACAGCGTCTCCTTCACTTCCCAGCTCTGGTCGTTGACCCAGTCGCGCATCTCTTTGATGTCGTCCGAAACATCGAGCCCCATGGCCTCGGCATTGTTAACGCTGTAGACAAACGCCGCGCCGATAAGGAGACCTGTCCCCAGTGCCATTAAAGTCAGGGTGGCGGCCTCCGCCTTATGCAGGCGTGCCTCGGTCTGAACCGGAACCAGGCGCCCGTTCCGCTCCTCCAGGACAAAACCCTTTTCGGCAATCTTGGCCTTGACCCCTTCCAGCCGGATCAGAGCGGACGCCGCGTGCTTCTGAAGTCTCTCGCGCGCCTGACGCGGCGCAACACCCTGGGCAAGATCGCGCAGATATCTCTCATGGAGCTGATCCACGAGACCGCGCGAGACCTGACCCGCGGCCCCATCGCCAAAGCCCTCACGCAGCGCCCGCTGCACAGCGGCGACCTCGTCCGCATCCAGGCTTATGATGCCGTCGCTCGGCGCTTCCGCCTCGGCCCGCGCCAGGGCGTCGCCCTCCGGCAATCCCATCTCCAACAGACTATGGAGGACACCGCCCTGCGCTCGTGTCTCAAGATCGATTGCGTCTTCAAGCTGCTCTGGTGCAACCTCACGCAGACGGCCATAGAGTTCTGCCGCCCGGAGCCGGCCAACCTCGTCGCTTCCCAGAAGTCTGCCGCTCAGATCTCGTGCCAGAGCCTTCGGGATGTAACCCGTCTTCGCGACTGCATCCGCGATGCGTTCCTGGGTCGCCATGTCGGCACCTGCCCGCACGGCATCCCTGAAGGTTGTTTCATAAAAGCTCTCCGCGGCTTCGCGATGCTGCGGGTTTTTCAGATCAAACCCAACACCGCTGCTCAGGGACGCCGTGAACTCCGCACTGACTACCTTCCGTGCTTGCAGCGCAGTCTCTGCCGCTTGCGCCTCAACGCGCAGGGCCTCAGCCTGAGGAGCCGAGAGCGCGCCGGCCTCCTCCGCTTGACGAATATCCGGCAGCCCAGCTGTTCCCCGGCCTATTGCCTGGGAGAGCTCGAGCGCTTTCTGCGCACCCTGCCGCGTGCGTTCAGCTTGCCCAAGGGACGTGACCCTCCGATGCGCCTCCTGCGCATCTTCAAGCAGTGACTTTTGACGATCTTCCGGGCGCAGACCAAGGCCGGCCAGCAAGCCGGGCTCACCACTTGTCTCATCTCCAAGCAATTCCAGAGACGCTGATGGAAACTCATTCGCATTGGCGGCCACGCGCCCAGCCCAGTGCTCGACCAGTTCCCGGACATCCTGCAGGCTTTCGCCCAGGCGCTGCTGCGCCGCGCCCGCGAGAAGCTTGCGGTTCCAGGTTTCTCGCCGACCCTCGATGTCATCCCGCAGGCGCATCTGTAGACTTTGACTTTGATACCCCTGCAGCAGCTTCTCGGCGCTGGTGTCGAAGATCGACTGATGCCGCTCGATCCGCGCGTCGCTCGCCTCCCCCGGCGGCGCCTGCATGTCGCTCTCGGCGCGTTGTTTGGCCAGTTCCAGATCAAACTGCGACATCTGCTGTTTGACCTGCCGCTCCTGGCGCTGTTCGATCACCTGGCCAAGCTCGGCAGCCTCGGAACTCAGGTTGGCAAGATTCCGCCCGATCCCGGCGCCGAAATGGGCGGCCTGGGCACGGGGCCTGTTGGAAAAGGCAGCGGGCGCAGATCTCCGCTGCGGTAAAACCGAAAACCGCGGCATATCAGCGCCTGTCGCATTCAATGGAATGAAGATGTTCGAGGGCAGATCCGAGACAGCGTTTGCGGAGCAGAACGCGTTCGGATAGGCCCGAGAATGCAATTAAATGCGGCATGCTTTAACTCCTCGCAATGTTGGGGAAAGGCGCATAGGCCGGAAACGAAAAACGCCACGCATCCCGGCAGAACCCGGAAGACGTGGCGCATAAAAAAAAGACCTCGAAAAGAGGCCTGTTAAAAATCAGAGGAAAGGAGAGTTATGGTAGATGAACATTGAAGCATCAGGGTGGTTCGGATGACGACGGTGAAGCCATCCGAACCGTCGTCCAAGCAGAACTGTGGGACGATTGTTGTCCAACAGAACGACATTTGTATGGTCGCCTGTTGCAATGGTCTCGGCTGGAGAAATTATGCAAACGCGTGCGCAATCACGTCAAAAATTGTTCATACTCTGGGAGTATGTCTTCGTCGATAAATTCAAGTCGGCCACGTAACTCTTTCGCCCACTCTTTGGTTGGCGCCACATTGACTCGAACCAAGCCTTCAACTGACTGCCCATTCTCCACAGCTTCCACCCACTCGTACATGGCACCGACGTAGCTATTCAGCGCGCAAGCCGCATTCCCGCAGGCAGTTTTTTCGTACCGGACATATGCCGGAGGCAGATCGCCGATTACCACCCAAACGAGTTCGGGGATGTGTGGTAAACTGCTTTCAATTTCCACCAAAAAGACGCTAAGTATGTCTGGAAAAAACAAGCCAACCCTCATGCCGACTACAGCGTCGCACCAGGAAAAAGATTCAATGTACTTCTCTGCGCGCATGTTATAATCCTCAAAACCTGCACGCTCCTCTTGATCTATCTTCTTGCGAGCCTCAGTTATTTTGACAGTTTTTGTTTCGTCAATATTTGACCGCACTGACTAATTTCCTTTCTGCTCTTGCCAACGTTTGAAGTCGCCTCTTCCCATATCGAATTCGATATGTTCTTTGCGCGACCTCTAACGTCTTGTGGAAAGGGGCTGGGCGATTACTTACTTAAGATGAAATGGCAAGCCTGGAAACAACGGCGGCCGTTCATTGTACAGAAAGTGTTTCAAGAGAAATTCTACGCGACCCCGGAGCATCTCACCATGTTCAGCGTCCTCAGGTACATCAAGGAAGGTCAGTTCCTCAAGCGAAAGGCCCGCATCAAATCTTTCCAACCAGGTCTGATAAGCGGCAACCCAGTACCGTAACGCATCCAGCCCATCTTTGAGCGGTTCGTATAGGCTGCAGATTGGCGGCAGGTCACCGACCACAACCCAGATCCATTCCGGAAAACCATCTTTATCTTCGAATGTAAGCGGGTGTTGAGTATCGAATTTGTACAGAAAGACGGCCACGATCGGTGGGCAGTAAGCAGCCACGTAGGTTTCGACTGTCGGCGGACACCAAGAGTTTAAAGAAAGAACAGTCTTTGCACTCAGTTCCATAGCAGAAAACGCGCTATTTTCATCCTCACCTGAAAGAAATCTGTGCCGAAACTCATCTTCACGAAAGACGAGATCGAAGTCGATGTCACACGCCGTCAAACCACGCCTCCCCTACCACACGAACAAGTGTCGCTCGGTCGCCCACACACCTTAAAGCAAAAAGAACAAAGCATGAACAATCTAGAGTAGCGACGAATGCTGTCAAGACATTTGATTCAGAATCGTGCTGTAAGTCGTTCGAAAATTTTTTGCACTCGTTCTCACTTGAGGTGCAGGTGGTTCTTCGCGTGTAATGTTCGCAGAGTGCGCGAATGCCGCGTCCTACTTGGTCAATATACTGAGCGGTTCATCTGCGCGATGCAGACCTCCACAGTGTTGGTCGGGCAACCTAGCTGGATGTATACTCCACCGTTCAATGGGTGCTCCACCAACCTTTAAAGGGATAATATGATGGACTTAGTACCTGACCTTTTGTTTGAATTTTTTCCCATTTTTCTCAATGACTTTTATGTAAATCGGCCAGGTTTGATTTGTCTCGTGCTCCCAAGTCGCTATTGACGCTCCTGATGATTTTTCATACTCCACGCATAAAGCATGAAGTTCGTCTTGATATAAACGCTCCCAGAAAATTTTCCCTTGGGATTCATACTTGAGTATCGAATTCTAAGAGGGGAGGCTGAACTACAGGGAACGGCTCAGAAGGCCACAAAGCCTTCAGTCTTCATCCTCAGCTTCGTAAAGCATCTCAAGAAACGCTGAAAAACTATCAGCGATCACGTAGAGGTCTTTTGCCGTGTGCTCTTTCCAGATCGGCACCATGTCGATGAAGATTACTGAACCGTATCGTTCTTCTGAGAGATCCAGATAAATCGGATCACCAAAGCTGTCATTTCCAATTGGAAACAACGTCGCAAACCCAGGATCTAGAAGATTCTCCTGATGAAAATCATATTGCCACTGAAGTTGTAGCGACTCACTTGGATGATCAATGCCGTAAAAAATCTTAACATCCATCTGTCTCTCCAAGTGTGCGGAAAGGACAAAAGTATTCTCTTTTGGAGCTCCTCCGTTATGCTTTAAAAGGAACCTTCTGTAGCTTTTAGGAAGCGCGATACCGTTCTTACTTTCGAAACCATCAATATCCGATTCTGACAACTGTCATGCTGGTCGATCAACATGTTCTAACACTACCGGTATCCCTTCCCTGAGTTTTTCGCACCACCAGTATGACCAACCATTCGATGCACCCAACCTGGCAGTAATTGCATAGTTTTCATATCTTGATGGTGATGCCAGACATAGTCGTCTGGAATACTCGTAAGCTTTCCTTTCTCTAATGTTTTTTTTGACGCTATTCTTCGATCTCGTCGTCGGCTTCCGGTAAGCTCAATTTCGACAGTCTCGATGACATACTTATCGAAAATCGGGTACCCTTTTTCATCGAACCATACATCTTCTGTAAGGTGTTTTTGTCCCGCTTTGTGAATGAATCTTTCGGAGATCGGTATGCCGTCATAGATCGGCGTCCCTTCTTCATTCAGAAAAATAATCTGACCACGGATCTGATCGCTCTGATCAGGACTGATGTATATCTGCGGTTCCTGCTCCTGCGCCGGGAACCTGGGTGCCAGTTCTGTCAGCGGCCCAAGCTCGGTCTGGTTACCGCCCGTATGGTTGGGAACCAGTTCCCGACCCCTTCCCGGTTCTGAAGGAGGAAGTTGGGGCACCGGTATCGGGTCGGAAGGCCGCCCGGGCAGAACGGTGGGACGATGCTGGTCCGACGGTGTGACTCTCGTGTGGTCACCCGTCGCGGTGATTTCGTTAGGAGCGATGATGGCAGGTAAGGCAGGATCAGGTTCGAGACTTCTTACGCCCCGAGTATCATCAACCTGCACAACGAAACGGCTGCTGGGGTATCTCTCGGTGACGACTTCTCCGGTTACAGGGTCCTTGAAGGTGATGTCGAGATTTCTGAAGCTTTCTGCTGAAATATCATACTGCTGACGGACGACCATTTCGCCATGCTCGGGATGCTTGAATCCCAGGTTACGGATACCGTTGCGCTCGTGCTCGTCCAGGAGATAACTCGGGTGGTTCTCGCCATTTCCGATCGAGACCATTGCGTTGTTAAAGAAGAATGCCGCGTAGCCTGGGAAGCTAGTCGCACAAACCTCCGCAACATATTTGTTGCAGATGTCGTAAAGCTCGTCGATCTCCAGGATGTCTCGACGACATATCTATGGGAGATGCTGCAACGAACCTTTAAGTCCTATACAGGCCGCGATAAATGGAGAGCTATGTCGCCTCTACTAAAACGATATTGGCAGAGTTTAAGTCGTCAACCCACACCGATAACTTCGCCTTTGTGTCAGCAACATCGACCTCCATAATGACGTCTTCTACACTTGTGAACATAGCAACTTTGCGCCCTGGAACGTCAATTGCGCCCTCGAAGACATGTTGCAAATTCTTTTTCATCGAGTCTGAGATCTGGTTTGCCAATTCAACAAATACTTCACCATCAACATCTATCTTTGTGAAGATAGAAACGCTTGAGTTACTTGCATCGACGATATATCCATCGTCGTGCATCGGAATAATAACGTCAGGATGATTATCGTCGAAAAAGAAAACTACACCGTTTGGAACGAACATCGTCTTATTCATTTTTCATCCTTCTTCTTCATTTTCTTCATCCTTCTCCGCTTCTCTTGGGTAACTTCACCTGCCTGGCGTCGAGAGCATTCCTGACAGTGAGGTAAAAACCACTTCGACTTACCAAGAGCTCTTGGTTTTTGATGATCACCGATCGCATTGCTGCTGGAAGTGCCCGGGTGATGAGTACCACACCTATGGCACCCATCCTTCTTGATCGCTTTATTGATAAGTCTCTGCTCCTTTGCGCGGATACGCTCCGGATAACCGGGTATAGGATTCCCAGCATACGGTCCGAAGGTGAGTGTACTATTCTTTTTATACTCGTTACTCAGTAGAATTATCGGAATGTTGAGCTCGTCGCTCTGATCCGGGAACGATGTGATTCTGGGTCCGTTATCGCCTATAGTGACAAAGCCCGGTGCGGGCTCTTCGAGCACACTGTGATCCGGAGGATCGCCTGCCGTTGTGATCGACTTCCCTGAATTATCCTGCGCCCCAAACCCCTCCAACCGAATATCATCTCGCGTAGGGGGAATGAGCGGCGATCTTCCGGCAGCACTTCCTGCCAGCGTCCTGTCTTCAGGCTCGTGACCAAGCCCGCCGGATCGCTATGCATCTGTGCTTCCAGCAACCGGCTCAGTACGTGTCCGCGCAAAGCACTCAAAGTCTCTGGGCGCAGACCGAGATCAGCAAGCAAGCCGACCTCGCCACTTGTCTTGTCTCCAAGTAATTCTAGGGACGCTGCAGCAAACTCATTTGCATCGACAGCCACGCGCCCTGCCCAATGCTCGACGAGCCCGCGGGCATCCTGCAGCCTTTCGCCCAGGCGCAGCTGCACCGCACCTGCGAGGAGCTTCCGGTTCCAGGTCTCTCGCCGCAGCTCGAGATCTTCCCGTAATCGTCTCTGCAGACTTTGCCCTGATACCCCTGCAGAAGCTTCTCCGCGCTGGTATCAAAGATCGACTGATGCCGCTCGATCTGCGCGTCGCTCGCCTCTTCCGGTGGCGCCTGTATGTCGCTCTCGGCGCGTTGCTTGGCCAGTTCAAGATCGAACTGCGACATCTGCTGTTTGACCTGACGCCCCTGGCGATGCTCGATCACCTGGCCCAGCTCGGCGGCCTCGGAACCCAGGCTGGCAAGATTTCGCCCGATGCCGGCGCCGAAATGGGCAGCCTGTGCACGGGGCCTGTTGGAAAAGGCAGCGGGCACAGATACCCGCTGCGGCAAAACCGGAAACCGCGGCATATCAGCGCCTGTCGCATTCAATGGGATGGAGATGTTCGAGGGCAGATCCGAGACAGCGTTTGCGGAGCAGAACGCGTTCGAACAGGCCTGAGAATGCAGTTAATGCGGCATGCTCTAATTCCTCGCGATGTTGGGGAAAGACACAAAGGCCCGAAACGAAAAACGCCACGCATCCCGGCAGAAACCGGAAGACGTGGCGCACAAAAAAAGACCTCGAAAAGAGGTCTGTTAAAAATCAGCGACTGCGATAGCTACGGACGATAGAATCGTACCGTCATCCTCCGTAAGGCTTCAAAGCCGGTACCGTGCTTTTGTCAAAGCAACGCCTTAGTCCTCGTCATCTTCCTCATAGAGCATCTCAAGAAACGCCGAAAAACTATCAGCAATCACGTAGAGGTCTTTTGCCGTGTGCTCTTTCCAGATCGGCACCATGTCAAAAAAAATCACTGCACCATAACGTTCTTCTGAGAGATCCAGATAAATCGGATCACCGAAACTGTCAGTCCCAATCGGAAACAAGTATACAAATTCGCGGCCCAGAAGATTTTCTTGATGGAAGTCGTAATTATATTGAAGCTGAGACACCTCCAAACCGTCAGCCAAACGGTAAAACACCTGAACATCGGTTGCATCCTCGCGATGACCGACGAGAGGAAATTCATTGGGGGAAGGTGTTCCACCATTGTTTTGCAGTAAAAATTTTACGTAGCTCTCCGGTAAATTAACGTCATTTTTCTTTTCAAAAGCTTTGATTTCCGCGTCAGAAATCTTACGTCCTGTATTGGAGATACTTTCAAGCATTATCTGTAATCCAGTTCTGAGTTCATAGCTCCCCCTTCATGACCCACAGCCTTATGTAACCTTGTAGGAACAAGCTGCATTGTTTTCGCGTCCTGATAGTGGTGCCATGTATAACCCTCCGGAATGCTCACCAACAAACCTTTTGATATAGCCGTTTTGGAAGCAAGCCTTTTATCACGCCGCCGGCTTCCAGTAAGTTTAATTTCAACTGTAGCAATCACGTGTGGATCAAAAATTGGGTACCCTTTTTCATCGAACCAAACATCTTCTGGGTGTTGCTTTTGTCCCGCCTTGTGGATAAATCTCTTGGAAATCGGTATGCCGTCATAGATCGGCGTCCCTTCTTCATTCAGTAAAATAATCTGACCACGGATCTGATCGCTCTCATCAGGGCTGAAATATATTTGAGGTTCCTGCTCCTGCGCCGGAAACCCGGGCGCCAGTTCTGTGAGCGGGCTAAGCTCGGTCTGATCACCGCCGGTGTGGTCGGGAACCAGCTCCCGCCCCTTCCCGGCTCTGAGGGAGGAAGCTCGGGCACCGGTATCGGATCGGATGGCCGCCCGGGCAGAACCGTGGGACGATGCTGGTCCGACGGCGTGACTCTCGTGTGACCGCTTGCAGCTACGCCTTCATCAGGGCCGATGATGTCCGGTAAAGCAGGATTACGTTCGAAGTTTCTTACGTCCCGACTATCATCAACCTGTACGTAAAACCGACTGTTGGGGAGATCTTCGGTGACGTTTTCGCGCTTATCCGGATCCCAGAAGGTCACATCAAGATTCTCGTGCTTCTCCGCCGAGATGTCATAGCGCTGACGAATCGTCATGTGACCATGCACCGGATGGTCGATCACAACAGAACGCTTCAGAACACCACACCAGCCGCTCGCGGCCCGCTCTATTGCGAGCTCCAGATCGAAGCGCGACATCTGTTGCTTGATCTGACGCTCCTGGCGCTAATCGATCACCTGCCCCTGATCACATGCTTCTGCGCCGGGCTTTGCAGGACCGCGCGCGCCCCGCGCCAAAACAGTTAGTCTGAGCAGCAAGCGGATTGGGAAAAGCTCAAAAGGCCGGAAACGAAAACGCCACACATGCCGGCAGAACCCGGAAGATGTGACGCATAAAAAAAACCTCGAAAAGAGGTTTGTTAGAAATCAGCGACTGCGATAGCTAAGGAAGATAGAATCGTACCGTCATCCTCGGTAGGATTTCAAAGGCGGCACCGTGCTTTTATCAGAGCAACGCCTTAGTCCTCGTCTTCTTCCTCATAGAGCATCTCAAGAAACGCTGAAAAACTATCAGCGATCACGTAGAGGTCTTTTGCCGTGTGCTCTTTCCAGATCGGCACCATGTCGATGAAGATTACTGAACCGTATCGTTCTTTGGAAAGATCCAAGCAAATTGGATCGCCGAAACTGTCGTGTCCGATCGGAAGTAAATCAGCGAACGCGGGGTCAAGAAGGTTCTCCTGATGAAACCTATACCGCCCTTGCAATTGTAACTGTTCGTCACCGCCATCGATATCATAAAAGACGTGGATGTCCATCGCACCTTCCCGATGGCTTGGAAGAGGGAAAGTGTCTTGAGTTGGCACTCCACCATTGTACTTGAGCAAAAACTTCTTATAACTTTCTGGAAGTTGGATTCCATTATTTGTCTCGAATTCAACAATATCTGATTCAGATAGCGCGCGTTCAACCTGAGAGACGTTTTCTAACACTATTTATAGCCTTTCCCTGAGTTCTTTCCGCCACCAGTATGTCCTACCTTTCTATGTATCCAATCAGGTAGCAGCTGCATAGTTTTCATATCTTGATGATGGTGCCAAACATAGCCTTTTGGAATGCTTGTAAGCTTCCCTTTCTCTAACGCCTTTTTTGACGCTATTCTTCGATCTCGTCGTCGGCTTCCGGTAAGCTCAATTTCGACAGTCTCGATGACATACTTATCGAAAATCGGGTACCCTTTTTCATCGAACCATACATCTTCTGTATGGTGTTTTTGTCCCGCTTTGTGAATGAATCTTTCGGAGATCGGGATGCCATCATAGATCGGCGTCCCTTCTTCATTCAGAAAAATCATTTGACCACGGATTTGATCGCTCTGATCAGGATTGATGTATATCTGCGGTTCCTGCTCCTGCGTCGGGAACCCGGGTGCCAGTTCTGTTAGCGGCCCAAGTTCGGTCTGGTTACCGCCCGTATGGTTGGGAACGAGCTCCCGCCCCCTTCCCGGCTCGGAGGGTGGAAGTTGCGGCACCGGTATCGGATCGGACGGCCGCCCGGGCAGAATTGTGGGACGATGCTGGTCCGACGGCGTGTCTCTCGCGTGATCACCCGTCGCGGTGATTTCGTCAGGAGCAATGATGTTCGGTAAAGCAGGATCACGTTCGAAGCTTCTTACGTCCCGACTATCATCAAGCTGCACAACGAAACGGCTGCTCGGGTATCTCTCGGTGACGACTTCTCCGGTTACAGGGTCCTTGAAGGTGATGTCGAGATTTCTGAAGCTTTCTGCTGAAATATCATACCGCTGACGGACGACCATTTCGCCATGCTCAGGGTGCTTGAACCCCAGGCTACGGGTACCGTTGCGCTCGTGCTCGTCCAGGATATAACTCAGGTGCTTCTCGCCATCCCCAATCGAGACCATCGCGTTGTTAAAGAAATATGCGGCGTGGCTCGGAAAGTTGCTCGCACGAACCTCCGAAATGTAAGTGTTGTAGATGTCGTAAAGCTCGATGAGCGTGCCGATCCCACTCTGCGCGCCACGCTGCAGTTCTTGCGTTGCAGCCGCCGCAAGCTTGTCATCTGAAGGGTGGAAAGGACCATAGAGAGGATGCCGGGACCTCGCGCCGCCCTGTCCGCCTAGTCCTCGAAAACCCTGCTTGAATGCCTCACTCTTTGCACCGGTTGGAATCAGCAGCGGCGAACGGCCATCGTCAGACAGCCCCGGCTCTTCTCGCTGGCTATCCTTCAGCAAGGTGAGCTTACGCATCACCCGCCCGACATCGCGCTGGTATTGATGGCGCGCCTGCCGCAGCGTTAACCCCTTGCCCAGGTCGTCCAGATAATTCCGCTCGAGCTGTGTCAGGATCCGGTCAACGTGACGTTCCGCCTGCGCGCTCGTGAAAAGCGAGCCCAGATCGCGTTTCAGGACCTTCAGCTCATCGGTTTCGTGGATTTGAACACTGCCATCACGAGGCCATTCCGCCTCGGCGCGCTGCAGCGCTTCGCTGGGCGCCAATCCCATGTCGAGCCAGCGGTTCAAAACTCCGCCGCGCGCCCGCGTCTCCGGATCAAAAGCGAGCGCAACGATCTCTGGCACGGCTTCCCGCAAACCCGCGTATAGCTCGGCGCCCTGGATTTGGCGTGTCTCATCACTCCCGAACAACAGGCCCGTCACATCGCACACGAGACGCGGCGGCAGGTAACCCGTCCTGGCAACAGTAGATACGACTTGCGCCAGCACCTCTTGCGACGCGCCTTCGCGAATGGCCTCACTGAATATCTTTTCATAGAAGTCGTCAGCCGCTTGCCGGTTCTGAGGGTTTTCCAGATCGAAGCCAATGCCGCTGCTCAGTGAAATCGCCAGCTCGTCGCCCGCCACCTGCTGCGCCTGCAATGCGATCTCCGCCTGCCTGACCTCACTGCGCAGCGCCTCAGCCTGAGGCTGCGAAAGCGCCCCAGCTTCCTCCGCCTGACGAATGTCCGCCAAGCCTGACGTGCCAGCAGCAATGGCTTGCGAGAGCTCCAGAGCTTTTCCGCCGCGTGTCTGGTTGAGCTTAAGTTCATCCGCAGCCCTGCGGCGGGCGAGCGCGTCCTCCGCATCTTCAAGCAGAGACTCACGGCGATCTTCCGGCAGATCTTTCTGCCAGCGCCCGGCCTCCAGATCCGCAAACAGACCCGCCGGATCGCTCTGCATCTGGGCATCCAGCAACTGGCTCAACACATGGTCGCGCCAAGCACTCAAAGCTTCCGGACGCAAACCGAGACCGGCCAATAAGCCGACCTCACCGCTTGTTTCATCGCCCAATAATTCTCGGGACGCTGTAGCAAACTCATTTTCATCGGCGGCCACGCGCCCCGCCCAGTGCTCGACGAGCCCGCGGGCATCCTGCAGGCTTTCGCCCAAACGTTGCCGCGCCGCGCCCGCAAGAAGCTTCCGGTTCCAGGTCTCTCGCCGCAGCTCGAGATCTTCCCGCAACCGCGCCTGCAGGCTCTGACCTTCGGTGCCTTGCAGCAACCTCTCAGCACCCGCGTCGAAGATCGACTGATGCCGACCGATCCGCGCTTCGCTCGCTTCCCCCGGCGGCGCCTGCATGTCGCTCTCGGCGCGTTGCTTGGCCAGTTCAAGATCGAACTGCGACATCTGCTGTCTGACCTGCCGCTCCTGGCGCTGCTTGATCACCTGGCCCAACTCCGCAGCCTCGGAACCCAGGCTGGCAAGATTTCGCCCGATGCCGGCGCCGAAATGCGCGGCCTGGGCACGGGGTGTGTTGGAAAAGGCAGCGGGCACAGATCTCCGCTGCGGCAAAACCGGAAACCGCGGCATATCAGCGCCTGTCGCATTCAATGGAATGGAGATGTTCGAGGGCAGACCCGAGGCAGCGTTTGCGCAGCAGAACGCGTTCGGATAGGCCCGAGAATGCAATTGAATGCGACATGCTTTAATTCCTCGCGATGTTGGGAGAAGGCGCAAAGGTCCGAAAATAGGATGCGTTCTATATCCGGGTCTTTGCGGGACAGACGTCCGAGTGACGCAACGAAAAGCGCCCGCGGCAATCGCTGTCTTCAGGCAAAAAAAATCCCGCTCCGGTTTTCACCGGCACGGGTTCGAGACCTATTGGCCCGCCGCAATAATCCCAAATACCGGCCATGAGATCAAGGCGACGGAGCATGAACTTACCCCCAGAGCGAGACGCCATTGAGTTCGTTCACAGGTAAATTTTTCAGTACTGGGGGATAAAACTTGATAACTTTCCGCAACTTAACCAAAATGACACACAATCGTAATCGCGCGTAAGTAGTTTACCTGAATTGAGCAACGCGGCTTTTTTTGCGAAACGTTCCCTCAGCGCAGCCCCTGGTACATGTCGCTGCTGCAAGGCGCAGAATAAAAAGCAGGTTCAAATCGAACCGCGTCAGGAGAGCAAGACAGATGGAAAACGAAAAACAAAAATCAACAGAGTTATCCAGCCCCCTTCATCGGGTCGATCAGATCATTGGGCAACGGCTTAAACAGCAGCGCGAGAGCAAGAACATCACCCAGCTCGATCTGGCCAACGCCCTTTGCCTGCCCCCCCACGCCATCCAGCTTGCAGAGAACGGCGAAGCACCAATAGCTGCGCAGAGCCTGTACGAAGCCGGTGAAGTCCTCGACGTTCCGATCCTGTACTTTTTCCAGGGTTTCGAAGAAACCGCCGCGGTCCGCCCTTCCCCAGGTTTCGGTCATTGACGCCGAACAGCCGAAACCTCGCTGTGAAAAAGTGATTCCAAGGCAGGTATCCTAATATAGGTACGCTGTCTCGAGCGTTCCCCGGCACGGTTCAGAGTTCGCTTCGCAGCGAAAGTCCGAAGACTCAAAATCGGCCAACGGCTGCGAAGCATTCGAGCAAAAAAACCATCTTTAAGAAGAAATCAGCATTGTGTCACTCTCCGTCGGAAGACCTGCTTTTCTCGGGTGGCTGTGGCATGTGCGAAGACCGGAAATTCAAGGCTAAGCCTCTTTCCTATCTGGATCGCAAAGTCTTGGCGATCATCGCCCTTCTCTTTGCCTGCGGAACAAGCTACGGGCACCTGCACTTCACTGAATTGTCAGACACCTTCGGCGAAGAATCCGTCGGCACCCGCAGCAAAGTTTTGGCTGTCAAGGAACGCGCCTGTGGCTTCACCGACCATTGCATGGAACATCAGTCGGTAATCTATACCGCAAGGACCGCCTTGAGGGACCGGTCAGGAAGGCGCTGGGAATCCAGTGTGTAACTGCGCTCCCGCAGTTGCGCGCCCGGGCAAAGAATAGATGTTCATTGTCTCTCCCGCGATCCCTCTAACATCGTCGCCGGAAACCTGGAATTCCAGAACGGCATCTGAATAATTTTCCGTATCCTGCTTAAAGTCGCCGCCATCATCAGCGTCATATTTGCAATCGGCTACTGCTTGTCAAAGGGCATGTTAATAAGAGGCTGACACATCATAAGGTCCGAACCATTTTTTATCCGGTGTCGACTGGCCGCATTACGCCATCGCAACTTAGCGCACATGCTCCAATTCCGGGTTTCGTCTAGGTCGGCGAGACCCATAGCTTGCCTCACCCTCGTCAGACGGGGTTCTGAATGCAAATGCAAAGCTCTTATCAATTTCAAAAAAAATACCCTCTCCAGCTCTTTTTGCCAATCGACGATATGAGCGACAAAACAAGCTTCTATTTCGCCTTCTTGATTCCCGGCATTTTATTCAAAATCCGCCTTTAACAGCTTGTTAGCGCGGCCCGCCGTAATCGTTTCAGACTGGTTTAACTGCCAATGGTTACTGCATGGCTGTCCATTTTGCGATCCAGTCCAGACCCAACTATCATCTGGACCGGCGTGCTGCTGCGCTGCTGTTTTTGCTGGCCGCTGGCGCATTCGGATATTGGTATCTGCACTTCAGTGACATATCGGACGCCTTCGCCCAGGAGTCCGTGCCCGCGCAGGGCGAGGTCGTCGCTCTGCGTGATCGCAGCTGCGGCCTGACCGACTATTGTATCGATGGGCAGAACAGCCTTCACATGGTGACCGTAGTCTTTCGGGACGGTGCGGGACAGCGGCACCGTTCGGTGGCCGAGTTTCGTTCCCTCGATCACAGCATCGGGGATGAGGTTGAGATCCGCTATCTCGCAACGAACCCCAAATCCATTATCGCCGGCGATTCCGGACCCGCGCAAAAAACCTGGACCATCATCCGTATCCAGCTTGCGATTGGACTGATCATCACCACTCTCTTCTCCATAGGATTTTTTCTTCCGAAGGGTATGCTGACGAAGTATTGAAGCCCTCAATCTATATCGCGCCGGTCTTCGATCCTTCTGCAACAGGACGGAAATTACATCCGCTCGGATCCAGTCTCCGGACAGCCTGATCAGAAAAATTGAACCTTTCCTCAGGGTCACGCGACCTATCCTGAATCGGTTCCTAGCCAACATTCAGGTCTCTGCAGGTCATGATGCTATTGCGCGTTTTATCGCCTTCCCTCCTCTCCGCCGCTCTTACGGCTCTCGTCTTCTGCACCCCAGCACCGTCTCAGGCAACACCGCCCCGCGCTCTTTCCGTCGAAGACGTGCTCTTTGGCGAGAACGCGACACACCTCTTTGTGCTTCGAACCGTCAGCGACAATCTGGAAACCCACATGACGGAGCTTACGGACACGCTCCTGATCGCAATCAACCTGCAGAACGGTCTGGAAGACAATGCCTGGCCGGTTCAGCGCACTCTGGAATCAGGTGACGTCTTCACGCGCGCGCCCGAAGACCGCATACGCAACCTATCCATCGCAGATCAGATCAACCCCTTTGACCTCCTGGCAAAAGAGAACGCGCGCCCGCTTCTTGACAGTGCGGCCAAGACCGTGACCGACGCGCGCCTTCAGAAATGGTACAGCAAAGACAACTACGCCATTGGCCGTTGGATCGGGACGCCGGAATTCGAGCTCTCCTTTTCCCGACTTAAGGCAAGTATCGAGACAAGCTTTCAAATGATCCGCACCACCCTTCCCGCATACAGCGAAGGATACGACCCGCTCACTGACACCGCCTTTTCGAATTTTGAGAAGTGCCAAACCACACGGCTTTATCTCACGCGGCCACAACCGGCCGATCGCCTGCGGGTCTTCACCAAGCTGCGTTGCTTCGATCAGGAAAACGCTATCTGGAGCTGGCTCTATATGGCTGTTCCGGAAGTCGGCGAGTAACGCCGAGTTCCCCAGCAGTAAGCCCCAACGTCAAAAGATTATTGTAAGCTGGTATCCGGCAAGAGAGTCGAAGCCTCACCATCTCAGCGTCGTCTCAATGCCGGTTGGGCAAGCGTTATCTTTTCTCACGCTTTCGGATAGATTCCGCGGATCGGATGAAACTTGGCGACGCGGCGCCAGCGCGGAATATTGCAGTGCCCGGAGCGTCGCGCGAAATGAAGGAAGTGAGTCATTACATCCCGCGAACGTTTGCGGAATGCGGCACCGGCCATGGCCCTCACGGAAACGCGTGTGCCGGCGTGTCGTTCAGCAAGGAATAGATCGCCTGAAGATCTACCAGGCGCAATACGGCAGAAGCGAGTCTGCTGAGCGCTTCGGCCACGAGAGGTTTCGTCGGGGACAGACGCCGGTCGGCGGATAAGACCGGACCGAAGCGCCCCTGGAGCGCGACCGTCCCTGAGCGGAAGATTCAGGAACGCGCATCGCTCTTCGAGAGAAAATGAAACCGAAAATGCTATCGGTCTCAAATGCAAGCTGAAGACCTTTTGAGCATTGTGTGCTTCTAGATCTCTGGATCCGTGTTGAGGGCAACCGCCTCTTTCTCGCGCCAGCCTTCACCGGCGGCGACCAGACAGCTCTTGCCGTCAGGGGTCGACATAATAATCGTCCAGGTGTTGCCATCGCCAGTGCTCAGCACTTCAACAAGGCCGCCCTTGCTGGTCAAGCCGACTGCCACTGGGGCTTCACTGTATTTCTTTGCGAGAGTCTTGAGGATCTTGTCCCGGCTGTCACACTGTGATTGAGCGAGGGCCGGTGTCGAGGCAATCGTCGCAGCGATTGCGAGGCCTAGACCCAGAGTTACGGATTTCAACATCACGCGCTCCTTTCCGCACCGGAAATAGAAGGATATCTGGTCGGCGCGTGAAAATACGGTGACAGATCTTAGTAAACTTAAAGCGAAGAACTGATTAATCAGCTATTAATGCGAAATAAACAGAATAAGTAACATCTATCGTTATTTTGCCATATTTTCCTATTTTGAGAATACAATTTCCACATTCAAGAAAACAAAATTACGCAGTATTTTTGGTAACTTACGGCTCAATCATGAATACAGACGCAAGGAAAATCGACAAATTATAAGATTATCTCCCCGGCGAACGCAGACACTCCGAAAGACTTTATCGCAAGGAAAAGTTTAGCAGGGTGTCGACAGAAAACTCGATTTTCACTTAGTCCAACTACTCAACCGACCGAAGTTTCAATGCCTCGACAACGAGTGGATGCGTAGTCAGCCTGTCGCCTAGAAATTTTGCCCCGGCTTTTGTCAGATGGGTACCATCGTACGACAGCAATGCAGCATCAGCGTCGAATAGGGGGCAAGCCCAATTCTGACCGCAAATCAGAGCTTGAACATCAACGTACGAATCACTGGAAATCATCTTTTCTATGGATGCGTTGAGTATCGGCCTGACGGTGTTTTGCAGTTTCATCCGGTCATCTAAATTTGTCCGAAGCAACAACTCTACATCGATTTTACCAAAATTCTTTTTGCCGAACACAAGCGTCCTAGCGTTCGACGCTGCTTGGATGTTCTTCAAAGTCTCAGGCAAAAATGGAACTTGCCAATCCAACCAGGATGACACGAGCCATATGGCATCGGCTTCAGCTAGAAGCTGACGAACCTCATTGCTCTCATACCACCCCCTACGGACACAGTTCGGCCAATGAACAGGGTCAACCATCGAGCTCAGGGTACTTCCTACGAGCAGGTTTCCGCACTGCTTAGTGATTTTGTGTGTGGAAATCTGAAGTCGTTCTGAAATTCCAGCTTCATAGAGCGCATTGACAATGTCTTCGCCATAGCTGTCACCAACGACAAACAGTTTGATTCGGTCGTCCGCAATGAACGGCTTCAGTTCGCGTTGCGCAAAACGCCTATGGACGTATTTGCCCTGTTCGGACGTGTTGAGGGTTACCAGGAAACGGTCATGCTCAGGATAACGTCCGGCGAAACCGTCGGTCTTCACGAAGGCAAAAGCAGATGCATTAAGAACAATGAATAACAATACGACGGTCTGTAGAAGTCGCCTGAGACTTACACGCTGACGGTTTCTGAAAGGCCGTTCTACATAACGCCAGCTCAACCAGCCGAGCACAAACGCCAATGCAATCAGCACAAGAGAGGTCGATGCTGTGAGGAACCCACTTAGCCTGCCAAAAGCGAAAAGCGGCTGATGCCACAGATACGTGCTGTAACTGATCAACCCGATCGCGACCAACAAAGGCAGTGACAACACCCGTGCAACCAAAGTCTCTGGCGACGCGAACAGAATGATCAAGGCCGTGCCCAGTACAGGAATCACCCCGTAGAGAGAGGGAAAAGGCGTGCTTTCGTCAAAGACGACAACTGAAAATCCGATCAGCACCGCCCCCAACAGCGACAGAAGCTCTTGACCTTTTACGTTCTCCTTGCCGAAAAGGTAAAATGCACAAAGCGCTCCAACGAGCAATTCCCAAACACGAGAAGGCGCCAGGAAGAAATTTGCGTGCGGCTGGTGGCGCCAGCCCCACTCTGCCATACCCAAGCTGGCGAGCAGGGCGAGCATCAATAGGCCGACAAGCCAACGCTGTCCATAACGCCAGAGCAGAGTCACAACCACTGGAAATACAATATAGTACTGTTCTTCAACCGCTAGACTCCAGGTGTGGAGCAAAGGCTTCACGTCCGATGCGCCGGCGAAGTAACCGCTCTGCATCCAAAATAGGACGTTCGAAACAAAAGCCGACACGGCCATGATGCTCTTACCGAAGTCGACCAATTGACTCGGCAGCATCCATATCCACGCCAGAGGCAGACACACCAACATCACAAAGATCAAGGGAGGTAGAATCCGCCGCGCGCGTCTTTCGTAAAAGTTAGCGATCGAAAAGCGACCTTCCTGCTTTTCAGAAATGATGATCGACGTAATTAAATAACCACTGATAACGAAAAACACGTCGACGCCGATGAAACCGCCGCGAAACCAGTCAAAACCAGCGTGGAACAGAATCACCGGCACAACGGCAATGGCCCTCAGGCCGTCAATCTCTCGACGATATTGCATCAATAAAACTCAGGAACAAAAAAAACACGATCAACATAACGTCACGTACCATCGAATAGTTCCCAACCTACTCGTCGTCAATTGATCTGTAATAATTTACCTGAATGGGGCGCAATCAAACTGGTCGCTTCGATCATAGAGTTGTCCATGAGTTTTTCGAATCGTTCAAAGATGGGTTAAAATGCGATTCAAGTCCTCTCATAGCAAAAGGAGGCAAAAATGCCGAACCCGTCACTGTTCGATAAATATTCGAGAACCCATTACGGGAGCTATTCCAAACTGCGACACATCACACTCAATGCCAAGGCTCTCGTTGCGTCGATTTGCAACGCCTAAGGGTCCGAGAATTTGCTCCGCGCCACTGTTCCGCTTGCCGCTGAGGTCGTGAAATGCGAGGAAGAATGAATGTCCCTCCCCAAACTCCAAAGACTGAGGCTTGTTCATCGGGTACTGCACCGACAGAAATGAGCACTGACTCTACTGCGTCAACATTGCCGACGACGGCAGCGAATGGCGCATCTATCTGGATGCGAAGGCCATCAGTCTTTTTGCTGGCTCGTTGACAGTGGGATCGGCCTTAGAACAAACAGCGACGATGGGGGAGGTCTGGAATACCGGAATCACCGGGGCGGTTGTTTGCGTCGCGGATCACCTTGATCGAGTGAAACGCTTTTTGATCAGGTGAGAAAACGCAGGCACCGCTTTGTGGTCGAGAACCTCATTACTAGCCGCTCTGCGCAGTCAGACTTCAATCACGCAGGTAGTAAACTGAAGGCTCACGGGTCCGTTCGACTCTATGAACAGGAAATCCCGGATTCTGTGAAAACAAGCCCTCGTACTTGCCGCGGCGCTCACTAAATGCAAGGAAGTCATGTCCCGATTAGGATAGTGTGACGCAGACATCAGTAAATAGGGCTAGGAGCCAGCAAGTGTTAAGCGCCGAAATGCGATACGACCTCAACGAATGGTTCACCGGTCGGAAGAAGCTGGTCATCGGTCTTGTGATCCTTCTGCTGCTGCTCGTCTTCTATCCCGTCGGCATGCTGCTGAACCACACCATCAACGACAATGTCGACTTCACCCTGGCGGAGGAAGAACTCACACCAGGCGGCAGCCGGGCCGTTGCCATGTCCGTCGCCCTGATCGAGCGCGAGGTCGAGCAGACCGGCTGGGTTGCGAACAAACCTTTCCCCTTCCCTTCTTCCCTGCTCGACAACATGCCGAACTTTCAGATCGGTCTGATGTACGCTATGTCGCGCTTTTCCATTGAAATGACCGACGAACTTGGGCGTTCGCGCGGCTCCAGCCAGGTCGACCCGGATCTGGACAAGGCCTCGGGCCTGCTGAAGTACGATGGCAGGATCTGGATCTGGGACCCCTCGACCTCACTGCTGCCGACCGCCAGCGCCGATCGACAGTATATTGCCGGCAAGAAGGCGCTGGTCAGCTATAACCGGCGACTGGCACAGGGTCAGGCAGTGTTCGACCGGCGCGCCGACAACCTGATCGCTTTCCTCGACCGGGTGGGCGCAGATCTGGGCAGTTCCTCGGCCTCGCTGGATTTGCGCGCCAATGCTTCCTCGGCGGGCTGGTTCGACCTCGCTGCCGACGACGTCTTCTACGCCACCAAGGGCCGCCTTTACGGCTATTATATGATTCTGCGCGAGCTGGGGGTCGATTATCAGGACACGATCAATGAAAAGCGTGTCGGCGTGGTCTGGCAGAAGATGCTCGACAACTTGCGGACCGCGGCCGAGATGGACCCCTTGATCATCTCCAACGGCTATAACGACGGCCTTTTCATGCCCAGCCACCTTGCGGTTCAGGGCTTTTACCTCCTGCGCGCCCGCACGCAGCTGAAGGAAGTCGCCAACATCCTGCTGAAGTAACCCGGGTCCGGCGGCACCATGCCCAGGAGTCATCCGGTGACAGACCGGGATTATGGGGCCACCGGAACCTGCCTGCACAAATTATCGCAAGACGCCTGTTTCAGAACCTGAAGATGTCCATTTCGACCGCTGTTCAGTCCAAGCTGATTTTGCCCTGTCGTTAACCATTTTCACCACGCCTCCAATCGATCCCCAGGCACCTTGAAAAGCGGCAAAATGCTCTAAAATCCAATGACATAAAGAGCTTAACTGGTGGTTTACTTATTTGCCCTAATGTTGTGGCAAATGTATGTCATGTTGAAACATAAACTCCCGGTTTTGGCTGCTCTCTTTTTGGGCGCCTCGATCCCGGCGCTGGCAGCGAACGAAAGCGCCGGCGACTGCTCGTTCAATGCGACCGCAACGGCTCAGAATCTCTGCCACGATCAGGCCGTCATGCGCGATTACGCGCTTGGCCTCACATCGGATACCTTTGTCGATACCCCACCGGTTTCACTCGATAGTGGGAACGCCTCACCTAAAGGTCCGGGACCACTCTCCCTGCTGCCCGGTGGCTCGACTCAGGCCGCTCGCCAACCGGAAAAGACGTCCGGCGCAAAAGCGCAGCAACCCGTCGCACCCAAGAACGAGGTTAAGCCCTCCCGCGCCGTAACCAAGCTGCCAAAAGTAACCGGCACGCTGGACGTGACCGCGCGCACACCGCGCGGCCCAGACGGGTTTAACTCACTGGCAACGCTGGATAATACCGCACAGTCTTCACTGGCGCAGAAAACCCCCGGTGCATTCCGGTCTCATACACCGGCCGGCGATGCGCCGCAGCGGCGCTACGTTGCCCTTGGCGATTTTGCGACGCCAAACGAAGCAACTGAAGTCGCCCGGAAGTTCAATCTCTGGACACCCCGGATCCAGCATGTCTACGTCAACGGCCGTCACTTTAGCCGTGTGCTGGTCGGTCCTTTTGCCGACCGCTCCATCAAATCGGTGCAGAAACATCTGGATCAACATGGCTTCAGCACCGCCTGGCCCCTTCGCGCAACCGCGGACGCAACGCCCGATACGCTGATCGCACGCTATCCCGGCGACGGCTGAACCCTCCTATCAAAACCCTGTAATCACATCCACGTCGATGTCCCCACGCCTTATCCGCTCGACCAAAAGTCTTGCCTGCCGGATCGCGGCACAGAAACGCCTCATATCCGCCTGACGATGTGAGATCAGGTTGATTTTATTCTCATATTCAATAGCTTAAGGGATGGCACTACAGAGCAGTCGCACAGAATTGACCTGGCAGCAGAAGCCCCAAAGCGCTGCCTCGCGCAAGCCAGAGATTTTTTCGGAAATAGACGTTAGGCCGGTGAAAGCAGCGCCACAATCTGTGGGCTACTGCTTTTGCGTTGCCGGAGCAGCTTTGTCTTCCTGCGTGACAGCCTGCGTCGGAACGACTTTTTGGCCAAGTCCCGCAGAGAAACAGATCAGATCGCCCGTACCGGCCATAAAGCAGTTCAATCGACGGTCAATCCTGAGCTCTCCACGCTTGATCGCCCCGACACCGTAGGTGTTATCCATAGACTGGGCATGATCCAGATCGTGATATGCGACCCTCAACGGCACGCCCGATGCTGCAGGAAATGGATTGACGTTCTTCTCGACGGAGGACATCTGAACTGCCAGATCGCGAGCACTATTGGGAACCGAAGCCGCCGCCGGGCTCACAAAGCTCACAAGCGCTGCGCTCAACAGGATCAATTGGGTTTTTCTAAGCATTTTGCGTGTCTCCCGTCAAAACCGGCTCAACGCCAACGAATGGCTATCAAGACCTGATTTATTCTCACACAAATTGTATAGCGAACTTAAATTAACAAACTGATAATAATTACCAAGCACAGAAGATTAATAAACCCTGTGTTTTATACAAATTATTATCGATTTATTTTAAACATGGAGAAAGACGCAGTTGCGGGTTTGACATAAAGCCGCCCGTAGAAGCACCTGCCGATCTAAACGCTCTTATCTATCAAAGCGTGATCATACCAAAAGCAGGTCTGACGGCGGGACATGTCCCGCGTCATGTCTTCTTAAAGCTATCGATCAGGCGTCAGGCTCATCAATCATTGGGGCGAGTTTGCTCGACTCAGCCTGCTGCAGCTTCTTCCAGCCTTGTCCGGCAGCAACCAGGCAGGTGGGACCCTTCGGCGAGGACATAATCAGCGTCCAGGTCTTCCCATCACCCGTCGTGAGTATTTCAACGAGACCACCGTTGTTTGTCACTCCAATGGCAACCGGCGCTTCGCTATACTTGGAGGCAAGCGTCTTTAAAATCGCGTCGCGGTCGTCACACTGTTTTGCAGCAAGCGCCGGAGACGAAGCCATCATCAGGCCGGCGAGCAAAGGAAACACCATACGCATAATCTGTTCCTCTCTTAGGTTTCTGACCGTAAACAACCCGACCGGCCATGACACAAGAATGACAGACGACCGTTAAGACTTTCTGAAATCCTTGGTTAACAACGCGTTAACAGAAGAATTAGCGTACGTATTTGTAGGGTTCTCTCCGCCTCTCAATGAAAAATCCGGGTGCAAAAACAAGGAACAAAGCCGCTTCAATGCCTATTCGGTGAAAACGCTGTTTTTCCCAGGGAATCTTGCGCCGTCGCCAAATATCCAGCGCCATCTCCGGCTGCAAGAAAAGCGCCTCAAGCACTTGGACTTTTAGCTTAAATTTCAACTTGAAAAGACTTAATTAAATCACTAATTGCAGGTAATTCTCAATTGGATCGTTGCAATTTGCAAATTGCGTTGCATTTTGCAACGCATCGCGACGAAAGCAAAGCTGCGGAACAGCGATAATCTTCAGTACGATAGTTCTTTCTGCAGCAGGCTACCCTGCCTCAAACCTGCATATTCCGGCCTTTTTTGTTCAAATCAGTACAAAAATAAAGACCAGAGAGTCTCCACCCCATAAACTGGCACAGCCCTTGCTACTACACGATGTGGCACTAGCCCTTAGAAACAGATTGCTTGTGTTTCTAAGTCTATGGAAGTTACAGGGAAAACCAACTCAGCCGACAAAGTATAGTGACGGCGAAGTGGCCCGGGCGTGTCCTGGGCCACTATTTTATTTAAAAGGGTTTTCACCGCGGCAAAGTCTTTTCGCAGGTTGTTACCCACAGGTAGTGAAAACAACAGGGATAAACACGCGATAGGCTCTCTATCGCCGAGGACTCCCATGCTGAAAGGAATGCTTTTGTTCCATCGCCCCGCATCAATCGATGATTGCAAAAATTGTCACCGGCACCCCAGCATCTGTACCTGTTATCCGCTTTTGGCTCACTCCAAATGCTTCAAGCGCCGTAAGCCAGCGAACAAAAAGTCCACGCGCCCCAGGGATCGACTGGCGAGCAAAATCGCCCAGACCGGCTCGGCTCTCCTCAAAGCCCGCTAAACCTCTCAGGTATAGATCGTCTGCAGTAGATTGCATTGACAATCGCAGTCGGTCTTCGCCTTCGTCGTCTGACCACCGCGCACAATCATCCCAATTCGAGTGAGCTGTCGATCAAAGATTGGCGCTCGGCGGCGCATCTGAGATACTCAAGACTCCAGAGTGCAATCACTCATATCGAATTCCGGCAAAAGCGCGCATCTGCATTCGCAGTCAGAACGGGAAGAACCGAGTCTTGAGCAACACCCCAACTGTTATTTTGTTTGGCCAGAAGGCCGCCAGTAAAGCTTCACAACTGAGCGAACTGCTCACAACAGATTGGGATGTGATTGGCTGCGTCCCCGAAGAGGTCACAGAAGAAGAACTCAGCAACCTGGCGCTTAAAGCCAAGGCGATGGTCAGCGGCAGACCGGACAGCACCCTTCCCTTCCTACCGAAACTTGAGATGTTCCAGATTCCCTTTGCAGGCTATGACTGGATAACGCCGGACGAACTGCCCGCAGGCTGCACCTTCTGCAACGCCTACGAACACGAACCCGCAATTGCCGAATATCTGATGCTCGGTATGCTCGAGTGGGAAATCGGGCTCTGCCGGGTGTCGAGCCGGTTTCGGGAAAAAAGCTGGGAGGGTCGGACCGCCGGTGCGGGCCCCACCCACGGCGAGCTCAAAGGTAAGACAGTCGGCATACTGGGTTACGGGCATATCGGCCGCGAAGTTGCGCGCCGCGCGGCGGCCTTTGACATGCGGATCGCCGCAATCGCCAATTCACCAAAACCGGCCGAAGAAAACGTGGACTGGATCGGCACTCAAAAAGATCTGGAGCGCCTTTTAAGCGAGAGTGATTACCTGGTCGTTTGCTGCCCTCTGAATGAACAGACCCGCGATCTCGTCGACGCAAATGCCTTTGCATGCATGAAACCCGACGCTGTTATCCTCAATGTTGCACGAGGTCCGATCGTCAATGAGGAAGCCTTGTTCCAGGCCCTTAAAACCAAGGCAATCGGAGGCGCCATTATTGATGTCTGGTACCAATACCCGTCGCCAGACAACCCCTCGGCTCAGCCCTCTGCTTTTCCATTCCATGAACTCGACAACATCATCATGACGCCACACAATTCCGGCTGGACGGAGGAGACCATCGATCGCCGATGGCGCTTCGTCGCCGCAAACCTGGACCGGCTTGCGCGTGGTGAACCTATCCAGAACGCTGTCTTTCAAGGTACCGGGCGCAATGTTGTGTCAGCGTAGCTTCAGCAAGCGAAGTCTTCGAAAACTGCCGAAGCGAGCACGAGATACAGCTCTTGTGCTCTAGTTTAACAATGTATTCGGGCTGCTGGAGAGCAATCGGTAGACGCTGATCTCGCGCACCCTGCCTTTTACCTGAAAACTTCCGGCCGCCTCGAAGGCAACCTCGACATCCTCAACTTCCGAGACCACGGCATCGGACACCAGAATCGTCACGAAATCTCCACGATCCAGTTCCTTGCCAAGCGTCTCGAGCCGCTGCCCTGTATTCACCGTATCGCCGACAATGGTGTAATTCATCCGGCCTGGCGCGCCGATGTTGCCAACGACCACCGGTCCGGAATGGATCCCGATCCGGACGCGAATAGCAGACTGACTGTTGATCTCGCGTTTAGCATTTTCAGCTTCAACCGCGCGAACCATCTTCAGCGCTGCCCGGCATGCCCGCGCCGCGGTATCCCCCTGCTCATCAGGCGCGCCCCAAAACGCCATCAGACCATCACCGATGAATTTGTCGATCGTTCCCCCTTCGGAATCGACGCAACCGCCCAGCAAGGCAAAGTGTTCGTTGAGCAAGCTTGCGATTTCACCAGCCGGCAAACGTTCCGATTCTGCGGTAAAGCCGACAATGTCGGTGAACATGACCGTTAGAATGCGCTCCTGAGACTCCAGACTGCTGGCATCACCGGTCTGAATAAGACGAGTTACCAGCGTGCGCGGCACATAGGTCTCGAACCAGCGCAGTCCCGCCAGCATGGAGTTGAAGGCAAGCGCCTGATCATTCAGCTCACGCACCCGGCTACCGGGCAGACTATGAACATGAGAGAGATCGAGAGCGCCGATCTGTGTCGCGCTTTGCGCCAGCAGCCTGATCGGCCGTGCCAATCTGCGTCCAAGCAACACAGCCATCAAGGTTGCAAGGATTGCGATCCCAAGACCGGCAGCAGCCGCGAAGCCCAGACGTTCGAGCTCTGTGTCCGCGTCGTCTGAGACCAGCCAGGCGCCAATTGCCCAGGGAGGGCTGCCAAATTCATTGACCCAGCGATAGATGGCCACATGTTCAATATCGCCGACCTCCATGATCACCACATTGACCCCGGACTTCGCCGCACGATCAAAGAACTCTGCAGGTTGACCGGACCAAATCTCTTCAAGAACAATGTCTCCGACCCGATTGAGAGCAACCACCGGGTTTTCGATTGTCTGCTCCGGGTGCGGTTGGGTTAGCAGGGGATGCGCCAGAACCCGATCCCGACCGTAGAGAATAAATGCGTTCGTATCGAACAGGTCTCCGACTTCAGTCACGAACTTTGAGAGTTCGGGCAGGGACACCCCGACGGCAAGAAACCCGACGTACTCACCATTGACCCGAATTGGTTGCACGAGATTCACATAGCTGAGCCCGACTCCAGGCGCGAACACGATATCATCCCAAAAGGGGCCGTTCGCTTCACGCGCACGGGCGTCCTTGATCCTTGCTGTTTCGGAGGTGTCCGTTTCGATGTCAATGATGGTGGCAGGAGCCCCCGGTTTATCGTTGAGCACCACGAGTTGGCGGAAGTCTGCATGCCAGTATGAAAGCACCTCGATCTGAGGCGCCGCCGCAAGACTTCCAGACAGAAGGTCGATCAAACGCTGATGATCTTCCGGATCCACCTGACCGGTCACAATGCGCCGGCGGATGAACTCGACCTGCGCCAGCGCGGGGTTCAGATAGGCGCGCACATCGCTTTCGATCGAACCGATGATCAACTCGGACCGATCGTTCAGAAGATCGATTGTATTTCGCTGACTGGTCCAGAGCCCGATGAAGAGTACCAATACGACCGCGCTCAAAACCAGCACAGCCATACTGCCTGCCAAAACCAGGGAGACCGGAAAAGTCGAGGAAGCCTGTCGGATCGGCACCTCCTCTTTCATGGCGTCATTATCGCTGTCCACACTCTGGGTGGTGAGTGTCATCTGGTTTTAGGTCTTTCCATTTTCTTGAACGACTGGCCAAAGCCGACCGCATGCTTGCTTTGCGTCTCAGGCTTTGCATCATCGCCAAGCGCTGTTAGCTCAGATCTGAAGAATCCCGCTTGGGCCTAGATTTGAAACATAACCTTCATCTTGGCAATTGGCTTCCTTTTTTGCCACCAAGGTAATTTCTCACCCGCAATGTCAGATATCGGCAGTGCCGATCGTGGAAAGTGTTTGTTTAAATTTGAAAATCCGAAAGACGAAAACGCCAACCGTCTGAAAAGACTTCTTTTGCACCTTGGATACGCGGTTCATGCGACCAATAAGGAAGCGGATTAGCGGTGATAACTGCCGTTGCCGCGGGACAGCAAGCTGTCCGTTTCCAGAATTACACCTGGGTCGTAATCCGGGCGCTGGTTCATTCTTTCGTAAATCGGTGCGAAATCCTGCGCAGTGACATCAAAAAGACTTTGGAAACTCTCAATCACGAAGTAAGTCTCCTGAAAGTCGTCAATGCGATAAAGTGTCGACATCACGCGTTCAAGATCGAACCCGACACGGTTGGGAGACGGTGACTCAAGAGCGAATATGCTCTCGCTTTTGGAAGAAACAATGCCCGCGCCGTAGATCCGTAACCCCTCGGGCGTCTGGATCAACCCGAATTCAACACTGTACCAATAGAGACGCGCCAGATACTGCAGGGCGCCCTTCCCGCATGCACGCAAACCGCCCTTGCCATAGGCTTGCATATAGTCGGCAAATACCGGATTGGCGAGCAGCGGCACATGCCCGAACACATCGTGAAAGAGATCCGGCTCTTCCAGGTAGTCAAGTTGCGCCCGATTCCGAATCCAGTGCGTGGCCGGGAATCGCCGGTTCGCGAGATGATCGAAGAAGACTTCATCGGGCACCAGACCGGGGACCGCAACAATCTGCCAACCGGTGGCCTTACCAAGAAGCTGGTTCAGACGAGCAAAGTCCGGAATGCCCTCTGCAGCTACGGACAGAAAATCGAGCCCCTGCAGAAACTCCGGGACCACCCGCCCCGGAAGCAGCGCCGCCTGACGATCGAAGAGCTCACGCCAAATGGCGTGGTCTTCATCGCTGTATCTCTCCCAGTTCTGATCGACCGTAAAGTCGGCCCGAACGTCACCTGAGCCGGATGGGCTATCCGCCTCGCGTGATGAAGCTTTCGGCAGTGGCTGCATCACGCCCTCCTGAGCGTTCAACACGTGAATCAGTCTTAAGCCACGTCCAACACACCGCGGCGGATCTGATCCTGCTCAATCGAGTCAAACAGCGCTTTGAAGTTTCCTTCGCCAAATCCTTCGTCGCCCTTACGCTGGATCAACTCAAAGAACACGGGCCCGATGACGGTCTTCGTAAAGATCTGCAACAGTCGACCACCGTCTTCGGTGGGAGCACCGTCAATCAGGATACGGGTACTCTTCAGACGCTCGACATCCTCGCCATGACTAGGCAGGCGTTCGTCGATGTTTTCATAATAGGTTTCCGGCACATCGCGTTGAAAATCGATACCGCGCTCTGTCAAAGCCTCAACAGAAGCATAGATATCGTCGGTTCCGAGCGCGATATGCTGGATACCCTCGCCGTTGTACTGCTCCAGATACTCCGCGATCTGCGACTTGTCGTCGGAGCTCTCGTTGATCGGGATCCGGATCTTGCCGCAGGGCGATGTCATGGCGCGGGATTTCAGGCCCGTCAGCTTACCTTCGATATCGAAGTAACGGATTTCCCGGAAGTTGAAGAGGCGCTCATAAAAGCCACCCCATTCGTCCATCCGTCCCCGGTGCACATTGTGGGTCAGATGATCGATGTAGGTCAGGCCGGCGCCCTTGGGGTTCTGATCGACTCCTTCGATGGGAACGAAATCGACGTCATAGATTGAGCCGTTCTGGCCATAACGATCCACTAGATAGATCAGGGAATCACCGATTCCCTTGATGGCAGGGATATTCAGTTCCATGGGACCGGCTTTGCTCTCAACGACCCAGCCACCCAGATGCTCTGCCCGTTTGCAAGCGGCGGCAGCGTCCTTCACGCGAAATGCGATCGCGCAAACCGAAGGTCCGTGGAGTTGACTGAAGGCACGCGGAAAACCCTCGCGTTCCGCATTGATGATGAAGTTGACATCCCCCTGGCGATAAAGCGTCACGTCCTTGGAACGGTGACGGGCGATTGCGGTAAAGCCAAAGGTCTCAAAGAGTTCACCAAGCGCCTTCGGATCCGGCGAAGCGTACTCAATAAACTCGAAACCATCGGTCCCCATGGGGTTTTCCCAAACGTCGCTCATCACTCTCTCCTCGGTTTGGCTGCGGGGCATAATTGCCGCTTTTCCTGGTCATGCTCCGCTCCTTGGTTTTGGCACCCCATCTGGGTCACGCGGCGAAGCCTTGGTCCACCCTATGATCATGCACCCAAAAGGAGCACAAGATCCTTGCGAATTTCTGTATGAAATTGTAAATTTTCACAAGAAACGTGCATATTTTAATGATAAACTGGATGTTACATGCAGATAGATGCGATGGACCTCAAAATACTTTCGAGTCTTCAAGGTAACGCCCGCCTCTCGAACGTCGAGCTCTCGGAACAGGTCAATCTCTCGGCTTCACAGTGCTACCGGCGCCTGAAAAGCATGGAAGACAAGGGAATTATTCGAGGTTACACAGCAGTTTTGGAACCCGGCGTTCTGGGTTTCGGGGTCATGGCGCATGTGAACGTTTCACTCGAGAAACACGGCGATAACCCTGTGCAGGCTTTTAGCGCAGCCATTCACGAATATCCGGAGGTTTTGGAATGCCACGCTGTGTCCGGTGATGCGGACTACGTACTGCGGGTGGTCGCACCTGACCTCAAAGCCTTCTCGGACTTTCTCATGCATCGCTTGCTGGTCCTGCCGTTCATCGCCACCGTGCGATCCAGCATTTTTCTGGACGAGCTAAAAAACACAACGGCTTTGCCCTTGCAGAACATCGCGCCTGACCAGCGGTAATCCTGTAAGACACTCGACATCGAAGCATCGCTGCGAATCAAGATCAGATGTCGCCATCCCCTCGCTCGATCCACGACCAGATAAGATGCGTTGAGAGCCCGGCAATTGCGCCGATGGGCATAATTACCCACCAGAGAAAGAGGAACCCGGCCAAGGTGACCGCCAGGACACTCAAGCCAAAGTCATCGAATATGTTCCCACCCACAAATCCCAAGCCTTCAAGTACGTAGATTATCGAACCCGCAATAGGAAGGGCGAGAAAGGCATTCAAAGCGCCAACCAACGTGGACCTCAGCCAGTTCGACCCAGTACCGATAACGCGAGACTGGATAAACCACCCAACGACGGCCGCCGCCAAAGCCGCAGGCAACACCATAAGAACAAAGGCGTCTTGATCAGGCGCCATATCGAATAGGGATGCCACTATGGTTGCCAGACAGGCGAAGATGAGCATCGAAACCGCGGCAAAGAGCCGTTTGATCATCACACTTTCTCCGCTCTCAGCATTGCAGGTGCAGAACTGGCACAATCAAGCTGCAAAGAAAACCCGTCCTTAACCCGGATGCGCGCGGCTGGTGCCCTTTGTCGCCCGAAAGTCAGGCGCAGCGATCCTGCTGTAAAGCATGGCGGGATTGAAGCTACTGTGCCTTATACGGTATGGCATCAACTTCATTATCCCCCAGGGTTCATGGTCCCGCACCTTGCATTGCGCGCGCACGACGCGCCGGGTGGTTCCCGGCTGGAGTATGCCGCCCGCGTGCAGGCCATCCGTATCGAAAATTATCAAGGTCCCGGCGGAAGCCTCGATACTGACGGTACGGGCACGGTGTGTTTCGGGCAAGGCGTTGGGAATCAGCTCAGGCACTCCGCCGAGCCTGGCAAAGAGCTTACGGTAGCTGGTATTCCGCCTCTGGGAGCCTTTTATGTAGCTGAAAGCGCCATTCCGTTCCGAGGTGTCATCAAGATAAATCATAAATTTCAGGCTGCGCTGGGTATCGAAGTGAATGTCAGTCACCGGCATGGCCCGAAATTCATTGGTTCCGAGAACCTCGTTGCAGAACTCAGCATTCGGCAGGTAATCCGATGAGATCTTCTCGAAACTCTCATTTAAGAACATGGACGCTATGCAGGAGTGTTCTTGATTGCGTTGACGAAGATGCGGCTCATCCAGCGCGATCCGAAATGCTCGGCCAGGCCGATGGTCGAACTGGGCTATACCATCATCAGCCTTCACCAAATAGCGCTCGAACTCATCCCGAAGCGCGTCCAGGCGGTCGCCCGATACATAACCTTCGTGCACCGAAATACCATCCCGATGCAAGGTTTCAATCACCTGGTCTAACCGCAAGTCCATCCGTCTAAAAAGCCCACAAACATCTACGTCCTAGTTGCTGAGGAGCTGAAATTATCATAGCCGGGAAAAACAAGAGTTAACCGCCACTCCCGCTTACGACAGAGATCTGTCGAGAAACGCCAGGGTCCGGCCTTTCGCAAGTTCGGTGCTGTCGGCATTAAAACCGCCGCGCTCGTCACAGGTAAAACCATGACCTGCATCGTAGAGATGCACCTCCAGCTCCGCAGCTGCCTGTGCTTCCTGAACTGCCTCAATATGCTCAGGCAGGATCATTGGATCCGTGCGGCCAAAATGCATCTGGACGGGACAGTTGGGCTTCTCATCCTTGAAATCCACGATCTGACCGCCGTAGTAGCAGACACTCGCCGCCGGATGGAGGCGGGTGGCGCTCAACCACGCCACCGAGCCTCCGTAGCAGTAACCCACAACGCCAAGCTTGCCGCTCCCGGACAGATTGATCATTGCGGCTTCGATATCCTTCACCGCATCGTCCCAGGCAATTTCCAGACGCAGCTGACGGCCACGCGCGGTCCCCGGCTCGTCGTATTTCAGTTCAAGGCCAGGCTCGATACGGTCAAACAAGGCCGGCGCGACAGCCACATATCCTTCTGCAGCATAGCTGTCGCAGACATTGCGGATATGTCCGTTGACGCCGAAGATCTCCTGAACGATCACAAGGCCGCCCTTGGCCGCCCCTGCCGGCTCTGCGCGATATCCGCCCAGCGTGTGACCATCGGAGGCCGTTAGTTTAATCGTCTCGCCCATTGCATCTTCTCCCTGAACCCGGTTTCAGCCTCGTTCAGCCTTTGTAGGCCTTGCCCAGCTGACGCAAGCGCCGGATCAGGCTCGAAGTATCCCAGCGTCCGCCCCCCAGCGCCTGCACGTCGCCATAAAACTGATCGACCAACGCTGTGACCGGCAAGCTGGTATCCAGACGATCGGCTTCTGCCAACGCGATCCCGAGGTCTTTGCGCATCCAGTCGACGGCGAAACCGAAGTCGAACTTGTCATCCACCATGGTGTCGAAGCGGTTCTCCATCTGCCAGGACTGCGCCGCGCCCTTGGAAATCACACCGGCAACCTGCTTGGCGTCCAGGCCGGCTTTCTGCGCGAAGTGCATGCCTTCGGACAGCCCTTGGACCAGGCCTGCAATGCAGATCTGGTTGACCATCTTGGTCAGCTGACCTGCGCCAACCGGCCCGAGCAGTGTCACTGCCTGCGCATAGGCTTCAACGGCACCCTTCACCGCCGAGAACTGCCCTTCATCACCGCCGCACATAACCGTCAGCTTGCCATTCTCGGCGCCGGCCTGTCCGCCTGAAACCGGACCATCGATAAACCCGATGCCAAGCGCGGCTCCGGCTTCAGCCAGTTCACGCGCGACGTCAGCGGAAGCGGTCGTATGATCGACAAAGATCGCGCCCTTCCCCATGCCGTTAAAGGCTCCATCATCGCCCAGCACCACAGATCTGAGATCATCGTCGTTGCCGACACAGGCCATGACGATTTCAGCATCCAATGCAGCTTCACGAGGAGTCGCCGCAGTCTTTCCCTTGTACTTCTCTGCCCAGGCTTGCGCCTTCGCAGGCGAGCGGTTGTAAACGGTGACGTCGTAGCCGTCATTCGCCAGGTGTCCTGCCATCGGAAAACCCATCACACCGAGACCGAGAAAAGCGACTTTCTTGCTCATGAACATCTCCCTTTGCGCGACGCAACCCGATGCAAGCAGGTTCGACTGCGCCTGTTTCTTTCGTTGAGAATGAAGTAGTGACCGACAACCGCACCAAAACCTGAGTCCCGGGCGATCAACAGACCCTAGGTCGGTAAATCAGATCTTATTATTAGCGGAGGGACCGGCTTGGCCGCAAGGCTCCTAACCAGCGTAGGCAAGCGGTAACGCAGTGGTGTATTTGATCTCTTCCATTGCAAAACTGGAACTGACATCGGTGAGGTCGATACGCTGGATCAGTCTTTGATAAAACGCGTCATAGGCAGCGATATCAGGAACCACGACACGCAGCATATAGTCAACATCTCCGCTCATGCGATAGAACTCCATGACTTCCGGAAAATTCACAACAACTTTCGCAAACTCTTCCAGCCACTTAACGTCATGCTTGCTGGTCTTGACGCCAACAAACACGGTGACGCCGAGGTTCAGTTTGTCCCGGTCCAGCAACGCGACACGCCGTCGGAGCACACCACTTTCCTCAAGCTGTCGGATACGCCGCCAACAGGGTGTTTTGGATAAGCCGACTCGCTCCGCAATGTCAGCGACTGCGAGGCCTGAATCTTCTTGAAGGCACTCCAGAATTTTTCGATCTGTGGAATTCACGGAATTATTTCCCTTATTTATTCCATAAATGAGCACATAATATCTAATTTTCTAGATTATCTGCGCACATTTAGAACCATTTTTCAAGGAATACGAACTATCGTTTTCGTGTTGAACAGATAACCCAGGCAAGAATTCACAATGAAAACGCTATTCACCGAACATCCGAATTCCGTCAACGAGACCTACGCTCAACATATGGCTATGAGCGCCTCTTTTGGTATCGCGATGCTGTGTGGGGCGTTTGCAGCGATGGTCCACGCCATTTTCCCTTTCCTGTTCGAAAAGACCGGCAGCGCGATTATCACGCGCCTTCATGACCGCATGGTGACAAACCGCATCCGCCTCTCAGCAAGCGGGAATCATGCGACGGATCATGCCTCTATTCAGCCCGCAGCGGCCGAGTAGGACGCCAACACCGCCTCCCACACCATTCGAATTAACCGAAACACCACTCCTTGTCGCTTTAATGGCACAGCTCTATTGCATCAGGGCAAGTAAGGACGTCCAGTATGTGCAGATGGTTGGCCTACAGCGGATCGCCGATATTTCCGGAAGATCTGATTTTCACGCCCGATAATTCTCTGGCGGCGCAGAGCCTGCATTCCTGTAAGGCCAAGGTCAGCGTGAACGGAGACGGCTTCGGCCTCGGGTGGTACGGCGAACGCGACATACCCGGCGTGTATCGCGAGGTTCTTCCGGCCTGGAGCGACTGTAACCTGCGCAGCCTCGCAGCCAACATCCGGTCAGGTCATTTCTTTGCCCACATCCGGGCCTCCACCGGCACGGCAACATCACGCCAGAACTGCCACCCTTTCACTTTCGGCAAATGGCTTTTCATGCACAACGGTCAGATCGGCAACTACGAGCTTCAACGCCGTCGTCTTGAAACACTGCTGCCGGACGATCTCTACGCCCGTCGTGAAGGCTCAACCGACAGTGAATTGATCTTCTACCTGCTGTTCCATTTCGGACTGGAAGAGAACCCCCTGAAGGCTCTGCGCGCCACGCTCGATGAAGTCGCCCGTGCAACCGAAGCCTCGGGCACGCGCAAGCCATTTCGCTGCACGGCAGCCCTCACCGACGGCCAAACAAACTATGCGATCCGCTTTTCCACGGACTCTCATCCGCCAAGCCTCTTCTGGCAGGAGAGTTCCGGACACACTCTGATTGTCTCCGAACCCCTCGATACCGCAGTCGGCGAATGGCAACAGGTTCCCGCTTCGACCATTCTGGTTACTGAGCCCGGCAACAAAATCACAACCGAGACCCTCTAAGTCCTCCTGATACCGCAGCACGAGCTTGCTCCATCGGCGCGGAGAGAGGACAATCACGCCCGACATTCAGCATCCGCGTTTCAGAAAAGAGGACAGACGATCAATGCAGGAACTCTCGGGCCAGGTCGCCATCGTTACCGGCGCCAGCCGCGGCATCGGAGAAGCAGCCGCGAAGACACTCGCCGGCCTGGGTGTAAAAGTTGTTCTCGCAGCCCGAAGCCTGGGCAAGTGTGAAGCGACCGTCGAAGACATCAGGACCGCCGGTGGTCAGGCCATAGCCGTCGCCTGCGATGTCTCGGACTACTCCGCAGTTACCAACCTGATCGAAAAAACCTCCGAAGCCTTCGGACCTCCTTCAATTCTGATCAACAACGCTGGTGTTATCGAACCCATCGGCAGCATTCTGGAGACCGATCCCGCGGACTGGGCTGCAAACATCAACATCAACCTTATGGGTGTTTATCACTGCACGCGCGCAGCTCTGCGCGACCTGATGCATACGGACGGCGTGATCATCAACATCAGCTCGGGCGCCGCCCATCATGCCCTGGAGGGCTGGAGCGCCTACTGCAGCGGCAAGGCAGGCGTGGCGATGTTTACCCAGGCAACCGCGCTGGAATATGCCGCCAATGGGGTGAGAGTTTTCGGCTTTGCCCCGGGCACGGTCGACACGGACATGCAGATCAAAATCAAGGCGTCAGGTATCAATCAGGTCAGTCAGATGGATCGTAAAGACCATGCGGCGGCTTCCGTGCCCGCGCAGGTCATTGCCTATCTCTGTTCCCCGGCAGCGGCAGATCTCGCAGGCCAGGAACTCACCATCCGCGATGAGGTCTTGCGCCAGCGTGCCGGATTGCCTGATTAAAGAATTCGGTCTCAGAGCCCGATACGCATCGACGGTTTTTCAAAAAGAGTCTGCAGCTCAGGCCACTGCTCCAGACAGCTTTGCGTTTCCGCAAATCTCTCGGGCAGCAGACGCCCGTCCTCCCAGAGCGCCGTCTCGTCGATACGCACAGTATGATCCAGCAACATCCAACAGATCTCGCCCGGCGCATAGGCGCCGCAGGTATGAAAATGCAGAATGCGCGGGCTGTTAAAAACCGTGTTCGACCAGCGGTCCGGATCATCCCCCGCCGACCAGCTATAAGAACAGCCGGCATGAATACCGGCGTGCCAGGAGTGCACGGCGGCAGGGTCGATATCAAATAGCCGCGACACATGTGCGTAGTGCTTTTCGACCAGATCCACGGTTTCATCATGTCCTGAGAAAGAGACAATGCGTCCAGCTTCAAGGTGCGCGAAAACCGTCTCGTCCATCTTGAGGAAAGCCGGTTCATAAGCCTGGGAACCGGTCGGCGTCAGGTAGCGTGCCAAGGCTACCTGACCGCTGAAGCCCTGCCCATCAAGCGGTTGCGGCACACCAAGCGGAAAGCGGCGAATTGATACATCAGCGGGTTGCGAGGGATCAACTCTTGGCGGCACTCCGAAAACACGGCTGCCCAGAGGGCATGTGATTTCGATTTGTCTGGCATTCAGAAGGACCCGGTCGACTGCTTTCTTCAGCGCCTGCATGGCACGATGATCGGTCGTACCAAACGCCGACGCCAGCATCTCTTCGTTGCGGATATAGCACATGACTTTGGTCTTGCCCGGCTGCACCGCCGCAAAGCGGTCCTGGTCACCGATGCGAGCAAAATAGATCACGTTGCCGTAGCGCTCGCTCAGTTCGGCGGCTGTCGGGTCGAGAGGCTCCGAAGGTGGGCCGACCATCACGCACTTCGGGCGTAAGCCTAGACGTTCCGCCTCGAGTGCAGTTTTGATGGGGAGTGCGTCATCATACCAACCCAGCGCCGGGTCTTCGTGAAGGATCAGGATCTCGCTGCCGGGCGTGAACTCACCGCAATGATGCAGAAGATTACGTGCAGCCCTCGACAGCCTGTCACCATCACTCATCGCCGCCGCTCCGCCTGCACTGTCAGGAAGGTAAATTCTTCACTCACCACCTTCCGGAAACCGTGGCTGAGTTCTGAATCAAGACTGAGGCTGTCGCCGGCCTTCATCACCATATCCCGATCGCCGTAACCGTAGACGGCTTCACCTTCCAGTACGTAGATAAATACGACCCCATGACCGACGTAAATCGGAGGACGCGCAGTCTGTCGGCGAAGGGTTACGCGTCGCGCCTCGAACTGAAGGTCATGGCGGATGTGAAACGCCAGATTGATGTAGTCGTGGGTGTGCTTGTCGACAATTCGTGTTGACCGCAACCCCTCACCCTTCCGAACGAAGGTGAAATCCGTGTGATTCGAGGTGGTTTCGCGAAACAGGCTCACGAGTGGCACATTGAGGGTTCGACTGAGCGCGTTCAATGTAGAGATCGACGGCGACACCTGGCCGCTTTCAATCCGGCTGACCATGGACGCCGAGACCCCGGATTCCTGAGCAAGATTGCGTGCCGAAAGGCCCTGTTCTTCCCGCAAGGCCCGAAGCGCAACCCCTATCGCAAGATCCGTATCGTCACTGTTTGGAACATCCTTCATGCCGGTCATGTCTTCCGATAGGAAAATGCCTTTTCGAAGCGCCAGATAAGATAGTCGCCACAGGTCGTCTTCGCCTCCCGTGGCTCGTACCCGACACCATAGATTTCCCGGGCATCAATGATTGTTTGAGGATCCGGATCGAAAGCCAAAACAAGCGATAGACGCTCCTGTCCGGAGCTGTTGACCACCCGGTGCGGAGTGGATGTATAGGCGTGATCTGTCCAACGAGCGAGGAGGTCCCCCACATTGACGATCAAAGAGCCTTCAACTGGCGGGGCTTCAATCCACTCTCCGTTGACGTCCTGCACCTGCAATCCGCCGACAGAATCCTGACAAAGCACGGTGAGCACCCCAAAGTCCGTATGCGGACCTACACCGAACTGCTCGTTCCCCATGTCTTCGGACTGCGGTGGATAATAAACAAAGGATGCACGGCTCAATGGACGCTCGGAAGTTCGCAGGAAAAAGTCCGGATCCAGCCCAAGCCCTAAAGCAAAGCCTCGCATCAGGTGATGCGCGACTTCATGGGCATGATCGAAGTAACGCATGGCATCAAATTGCAATTCAGGAAGAAACTGCGGCCAGAGGTTTGGTCCCCGCAGGGCGTGATCCGTGAGCACAGCGCCGCCTGGTTTCTGATACCCCCAGATAAAGCTCTCTTTCAGGTCGGCTTTCGCGTCGTCCTGCATCTTCGCGCCGCCCTGCCCCAGCCAACCACGGTGACTGGCGGAGACCTTCACAGTTTCTTTTTTGGCGGCGTCACTGCGGAAAAACGAGAGCGCCGTCGCGCGTGCGGCTGTAATGGCGTCCTCCGGGATACCGTGCCCCTTGATGTAGATGAAGCCAAGGCCGCTGCTGGCCGCATGGAGCGCTTTGCCAACAGAGAGCGGGTCACTGCCATCGCGCAACGGAGAGATGTCGATGACAGGGATGAGGTCGTCGTCGAACCGCTTCGCCCGGGCGTAAATCATTGAAGGGCTCCTGGAATTATGAAATTTCCCTATAGTAAATTAGTTTATTAACACGAAACATGTCAAGTTTTCGCATAGTAACCAACGGTGTCCCCATCGGTGGTGACACCGAGGCCGTTCAGCAGGCGGTTCACGTAGTTGAAGTAGCCGATGATCTGGTTGGCTTCCAGAATCTCGCCATCGTTAACCCCTTGTTTCCGCAGTGCTGCAACGTCATCTTCGTGCATCTCGCCCGGCTTGAGGGTCAGTTTCGCGGCATACTCCAGCAATGCGAACTCGCGCCCGTCGAAGACGGTTTCAGGACGGCGGGCTTTCAGTGCAACCTCGATCGCATCCGCACGCGTGTCGTTGCCGATCAAATGCCGGGCATTGGCCCAGTGATTGGCGTATGAGTAGTCGCAATCATTGAGGATCGAGACGTAGGAACTGATCGTCTCCTGAAGCCACATGGGCAGAGTATTCGCGTCGTCATGCAGGGCGGCACGATAGAGGATGACATGCCCTCGCATGGTGTTGGGCCGCAAGGAATGCACCCGCATGACGTTGTCGACCGTACCGTGCGGTGTCCGCGCCAGGCGCAGGGTATCAAGCAGCGCATCGTCGGCCTCGTCGTCGGAGATCATTTTTATCCAGGCAGACATCTTCTTTTCCTTAATTGCGTTCGTCGGCATTCATCCGCCGTTCCAGCCAGCGCACGCCGGCCGAAACGATCAGAATCAGGACGAGGTACTCGATCACCAGGATCGTATAGATTTCGAGGGGCCGATACTCGCTGACCACCAACTCGTTTGCCTTGCGGGTCAACTCCTGCATGCCGATCACGGAGACCAGCGATGACATCTTCAGCATGTAGACAAGTTGATTGCCGAGTGCAGGCAGAATGCGCCGGATCGCCTGCGGCAGAATCACGAAACGCATGGTGTCGCTATAGGATAACGAGATCGAATGGGCCGCCTCGTACTGCCCCTTTGCAATCGACTGAATACCAGCGCGGAAGATCTCCGCCTCAAAGGCGCTGTCCGATAAGGCCAGAGCGATCACACCTGCCCAGAAGACTGTGATGGTCAGACCCGAGAGCTGAGGCAGGCCGTAGTAGACCCAAAGGATCAACACGAGAATCGGGACCGCGCGGACAATTTCAACGTAGGTGCGGCTGAAAACCCGCATGGGCCTGTTCGACGACAGGCCGGGCAATGCAACAAGCAGCCCCACAACAACCGAAATGCTGATGGCGGTGACTGACAGCAGCACGGTGTAGTAAAGTCCGGTGAGCAAAAAATTCAGATTTACGAGACCGTTCTTCGTTGTCGGGTCGACAACATACCAGCCCCATTGGTCCGAGCAGCCGGAGAGCAACAGCAGGATTGCAAGGCAGGGAAGCGCTCTAAACATCATCACCCTCCTAATGCTGCAGGATCTTCTGGAGGAAATCCTGGCACCGCTGGCTCTTCGGCGTGTTGAAGAAGGTCTCGGGATCGGCCTCCTCGACAATTTCTCCATGATCCATGAAAACCATCTTATCGGCGACACGGCGGGCAAACCCCATCTCGTGAGTCACGCAAATCATGGTCATCCCGCTTTCCGCCAGCTCCGCCATCACATCAAGCACCTCGTTGATCATCTCCGGATCCAGAGCCGAGGTCGGTTCATCGAACAGCATGATGCGCGGCTCCATACAGAGGGAGCGGGCAATGGCCACGCGCTGCTGCTGTCCACCGGATAACTGACGGGGATACTTATCCGCCTGCTCGGGAATGCGAACGCGCGCCAGATAACGCTGCGCGAGGTCACGCGCCTCTTCTCCAGGCAGTTTCCGGGCTCGCACAGGACCAAGCATCAGGTTTTCGATCACGGTAAGATGAGGGAAGAGATTGAACTGCTGAAAGACCATGCCGACGCTTGACCGCGCCCTATCGAGGCTTGCCCTGCCCTCACCGAGCTTAACCCCTTCCACCGACAGCGTCCCGCCTTCGTGCTGTTCAAGACCGTTGATACAGCGGATCAGGGTGGACTTACCGGATCCGGACGGACCGCAGATGACAACACGCTCCCCCAGCGCAACTTGCATTGAAACCTTCTTGAGCACCTGAAAGTTGCCGAAATACTTATCGACACCTTCGAAGCGGATGATCGCTTCCGTCGGCTCTCCCATGGCTCATCCCCCGTTTTCAGCGCTTTGCGTGGACTTTATTTACAGAAAGAGACTATCTGCAACATAACGTCACACGCAATAAATTCATTTTCTTGCAATTTTGAAGCTTCGAAAGGATGATATCCTATCGACGAACCAACGCGGTCAGCCTGGCTTTTTGCGTGCCATGTTCAGCAAATACAGAAGAGTAAAACGCGCAGTTTTTGCTGGCCCGCACTTCAGATTTAAGGCTCGATGGAATTGAGTAAGGGTTGAAAGCGTCGTTTAAGCTCAGGGAATGGGGAGAACATAATGAAGTTTCTTAAATTCGCATCGACCGCGGTCGTACTGCTTTTCGCAACAACACAGGTCCACGCACAGTCAGCTCTGAAAGATATTCTGAGTGAGGGCGTCCTCAAGGTCGGGACGACAGGCGACTGGAATCCCATGACCATGAAGGATCCGGCAACCAACAGCTATACCGGTTACGACATCGATGTCATGACACAGCTGGCCTCGGATCTCGGTGTTGAGGTCGAGTTCGTTCCGACCGACTGGAAAACCCTGGTCAGCGGAGTAACCGCCGGAAAGTACCACCTCACCGGCTCTGCATCGGTTTCCCCCTCGAGGGCAAAGGCAGCGGGTTATTCTTCCAGCTACTTCGCGCTGGCAACCGTTCCGCTTGTGAATGCGAAAAGCGGTGACAAGTACCAGGACTGGGGCGATCTGGACGTCGAAGGCGTCACCGTCGCGGCAACACTCGGTACCACGCAGGAAAAGCAGGTTAAGAGCTTTTTCCCGAATGCCAGCCACAGGATTGTCGAGGCCCCTGCCCGCGACTTTCAGGAAGTTCTGGCCGGTCGTGCAGATGCGCACATCACTTCGAACGTGGAAGCCTTCAAGCTGGTCGAAAAGTACGCGGATCTGAAGATCGTACCGGTCTCCGCACCACGCGCCCGGACCCCGATTGCAATGCTTCTGCCTCAAGGTGACCAGGTCTGGATCAATTACGTCAACACCTGGATCACTCTGAAAAAAGAGTCCGGCTTCTTCGATGAGCTCGGTAAGAAGTGGCGCTTGACGGAATGATCTAAGGGGGCGTTGCCCCCTTTTTTTCTTACTGGTGCGAGATCTCTTCAAGAGGAAACGGCGTCATGAAACTTCAGATGATGACCTGGCTGGAGGTCGAGGATTATCTGAAGACATCCCATGGCATTATTGTGCCGGTTGGCTCGACGGAACAGCACGGTCCGATCGGATTGATCGGCACAGACGCCTTCTGTGCGGAGGAAATAGCCGAAGCAGCCGCAGAGCAGGTCAGTGCGATTACAGCCCCGACGCTCGCCCTCACGCCGGCCCCCTTCAACATGGACTTTCCCGGCACGCTGTCGCTCTCCGAGGGCCTGTTCGAAAATCTGGTCGGCGAGATCCTTGAAGGGCTGCGCCACCATGGTTTCACATCCATATATTTTCTGAACGCTCACGGCGCAAACCTTGCCCCTCTCAAAGCCGTCGCACGAAACAGTTCCGCAGCCAACATACGGATCCGCAGCTGGTGGGATTTTGATGAGGTCAATGATTTGCGCAACGGTTTGTATGGAAGTTGGGAGGGTATGCACGCAACCCCCTCAGAAGTTGCTATCACGCAGGCGGCGCGCCGTATTGTTCCATCACACCCTCTTGCCGAAACGCCGCCCGAGCCGCTGCCCGACGGCTTCCTGCAAGCCCACTCCGGTGACAGGCACGGCCCACCGGCAGAACACCGCGCAAGCTTTCCCGATGGCCGTGTCGGCGCGGATTCAGCCTTAGCTAAGCCTGTACACGGCACGCAGCTTCTCAAAACGGCCGCGCAGGCTGTTGCTGAGGATTACCGCCGTTTCCTTGAGACAGGCGGCGACACTGCAGCCTAAAGAGCGCACAACAGCAGCAAAAACACGTCGAGTCGCCCTCTGACATTGAATAAACTCTATGTGAGCGAGGGCTTTGCTTGCTTGATCGCCTCAGGAACGGCCACCAAGTACCTTCCAAGGTCATGCGAGGATTTGAAATGTCATTGAAAATCTGTCGGAACGCGGTGTGGAGTTTCGCCTTCACAGTCCTTTTTGCCGGTCTGGTCGCCAATCTCTTCACGGTTCAGACCGCCCAAGCCAAAGTCGCCGTACTAGATGCGCAGCAGCGCGAAGCAATCGCCGGACTCCCTGCATTGCGAGGCGACGGAATTGCTGCCGCAGATCTGAAGAACCAGATTGTCGTTGTCGCCTTCTTTGCCAGTTGGTGCCCGCCCTGTAATCCGGAATTCGATCATCTGGAGGCGGTCCGGCAAAAATTCTCCGACAAACCCGTCAAAATCCTTGCGGTGAATATCTTCGAATCCTTCGCCGGTTCCGGCGGCGATGAACGCCTTGAAGGTTTTCTCGACCTCAAAAACCCGGGTTTCGTAACTTTGGCAGAGGGTGAGAAAATTTCAGATGACTTCGGAACCGTAAGTCGTATTCCCTCTGTCTTCGTCTTTGATCAGAACGGCGCCCTGAGTTTCAATTTTGTGCACGGTGTTGGCGCTACAAAAACACATGTCGAGGAAGAAGAGTTGACCAGGGTTATCGAGAAGCTTCTCTAAACATTCTCGAAAAACAGGGCCCCGAGAATCATATCCACGCGCACGGCGTCCTCGGAAAGCGGAAGCAGTAAGCGGCCCAGCTTGACAAAATCCTTATCCGAAAAAGGTGCAGAGGAGTTGTTCACAAAGGGCACTCCCGAGCGCGCCACCTGCGCGTAGATTTCGGTCATCGGCTTCAGATTGGCTTCGCTGTAAAAGGACAGAAAGTTCTTACCAGTCGGATCCGAACCAACAACTTCGGTAATCTTGCTGCCGACCAGCCGGAAACTAAATTCCGGTTCCTCGTTATGCCAAGTTACATCAACAAGAAATATAATCGGAAGCAGTTCGGGAACATCAAGCGGATCTATCTGCGCCCGACTTGGAATGGATTCCTCTTTGGATTTCGACAACCAGTAATCATAGAGTCTTATTAGTGGCTCTGGACTAATCTTATCACGAAAAGCAACGACCGATTGTTCGACGTCAAACATAGAAATTCTTTACGGAAACTACAAACGCAAACGGCTATACACTTTGCAAAGCGAAATGCAAAGAGGTTTCGCTCTATCCTGTATTCAATGATGTTTCTACATAGTTAAATCAAAATAATTCATCCACCACCTTTTACTATTAACACGAGCGTGTTTTTTGTTTCCTACGCATATATTCACTTAAGTGTATTCGTGCACAGCTGTGCCTTTCATCGCCCTCGAAGCTCTCTGTTCAGTAAAGCTAGAGCCATGACAAAACTTGACGTTTAACGCGACAAGCTTGCCTCCACCGTGTAATCTGCAGTCTCTCTATTCGAAAAATCCTCTACCCAAAATTTCGCCTGATCAACCCGCGTTTGCCAGGGAGGCTTTCACGTAAAGTGACGTCTGATCCACCGCGCCCAGCCATAGCCATCCTCATCGCCGTCGCCGCAGTCGGTCCGCTTGCTCTTAACATTTTCACGCCTTCATTGCCCGGCATGCAACGCGTATTCGACGTTAGTTACGGAACGATCCAGCTCACGATAACGCTTTTTCTATTCGGTACCGCATTCGCGCAACTCCTGTATGGCCCCCTCTCCGATCGCTTCGGTCGCAAGCCGGTTCTTCTGACCGGCCTTGTCCTCTTCCTGATCGGCAGCCTTGCCTCAGCCTATGCACCGACCATTTTCTGGCTGCTGTTCTCCAGAACGCTCCAGGCCGTGGGAGGCTGCGCCGGGCTGGTGTTAAGTCGCGCAATCGTCCGGGATATGCATAACCGCGAAAAATCCGCGAGCATGATCGGCTACATCACCGTCGGCATGGTCGTCGTGCCGATGATCTCGCCTCTGATAGGTGGTTTCCTGGACGAATGGTTCGATTGGCGCGCAGGTTTCCTCTTCGTCACCGCCGTGGGTTTCTTGGTCCTCGTCTCGACGGTCCTCAAGCTCCCGGAGACAAACTTTGATCTTCGGCCCATCCCGGGTCTTCGCGGAATTCTCTCCAGCTACGGTGATTTGCTGGAATCTCGTGATTTTCGTCACTATGCACTTATTGCAGCTTTTACCTCGGCCGCTTTTTTCGCTTTTCTTTCGGGCGGCCCCTTTGTCGTCATTGAGCTGTTGGAACAGCCAAAGTCCGTCTACGGCATCTGTTTCGGCTTGGTTGCTTTCGGGTACATGTCCGGCAACTTCCTGACCGGACGTATGGCCGAGCGCATGGGCACAAACCGCATGATCACCTTGGGGACGAGCCTTTCGCTGGTCGGCGCCGTACTGATGTGCGCCTTGGCCTTCGCGGAGAGCATCAGTCTTGCCGCAATTTTCGGACCGATGGCCCTCATCACTTTCGGCAACGGCTTGAGCTTGCCAAGCGCGACAGCCGGCAGTGTCAGCGTCAATCCAAAGATCGCCGGTGCCGCGGCCGGCCTGGCGGGCTTCTTTCAAATGACCCTGTCCGCCTGCGTGACTCTGTTGGTCGGTTATCTGCAGAGCGACAGCGCGCTGCCCATGATCTTCACCATTCTGGTCACAAGTCTAATCGCCGCTTCGATCCATACACACGTCAGTTTCCGGAAAAGATGAAAACCGGAGCAAGCAGCAAAAAACAAACGGTTTCAGTCCCGCGCGTGTTCGACGTTTCTCGACTCTTCTTCAGGAATGAAGGCCGCCAGCAAAAGAGATAGACAGGCAAGAACCTCCCGCGCGGTCGTATGGTGCAGCTTTTCATTCTGCGGGCCGTCGATAAAGTACAGTTCCAGGCGGTCGAGATAGCGGATTGTAAGATCGTAATCCTGACCTTCGCTTGAGAGAAAGACCTGCAATTCCTCCGCATCGCCGTTCATTTGATTGGGTCCGACATAGCGGAACCTCAGTGCATCATGCCGGTTATGGATTTTCTCCAGATAGCGAATCACAGGGAGCATCTTTCGATGCACCCGCGGTCTTGCCAGTGGCGTTCGAACCGGAAAGAGCTCTTCCCTGTCAGCAAGACTCTGCGAAGGCTGCTGCCACCAAATCTTGAGAAAACGCAAGAATCTCATAACCCTTCCCAAAACTGCGAAGTCAAAACAAGACCCATCTCCTTGACCTCTCCCTGCAGAACGCCGTGAGTATTCAAACCGATAGCGGCACTAAATGAGATATCAGTACTAAGCCGGAAAGCTGTGTCAAAGGGGTGGCTATTTGCTGTCCTTATTTGTCGCAGCGACGATTGACAGTTCAAAACCCCATTCAGGCTCTATCGCTTGCGCATTACGTTCGAGACCGTATAACAAAGGCTCATACCTGCCAGACTGAAAACAGCTATGGTTTCTGGCGATCGGGGCGACGAGACAATTCTTGGAGACAATTTGTTGAAACCGACCCAACTAAGGGTTGCGATTGTCGGTGGCGGGCCAGCAGGCTTGATGGCTGCCCAGATCCTCTCAAGCAAGAATTTCGATGTCACGCTTTACGAAGCGAAGCCATCATTCGGTCGCAAATTTCTGCTGGCGGGACGTGGCGGGCTGAACCTGACACATTCCGAAGCATCAGAGGCTTTTCTATCGCGATACGGGCCCTCTGCCGACTTTTTCCGCGAAAAGCTCAAGCGCTTCGCGCCCGATCATCTGCGGGCCTGGTGCGATAATCTCGGCATTGGGACTTTCGTCGGATCCAGTGGCAGGGTGTTTCCCGAGTCCTTCAAGGCGTCCCCAGTGTTGCGGGCCTGGCTGACCCGTCTCCAAGAACAAGGCGTGCACCTGAAACCGGGCTGCCGATGGCAAGGCGCAAAAAATCTCTCCTCCCCAGGGCAAGCATCCTCGGCAGGCCTGATTGAACTTGAATTCCAGGACCGGACAGGCACGGAGTTCACAGTTAACTCAGACGCTGTACTTCTCGCACTTGGCGGCGCGAGCTGGCCACGCATGGGCTCCGATGGTCAATGGCTCCGCCATCTCAGACAGCTGGGCGCGGGCTGCCGGGAATTTCAGCCCAGCAACTGTGGCTTCAACGTGGATTGGAGTAAGAGTTTCGCGGAACGCTATGCCGGTACCGCATTGAAAAACCTGAAGCTAAAAGCGGGCACACAAGAAGTCAGAGGTGAAATCATGATCTCCAGTTACGGTGTCGAAGGCGGAGGGATATATGCCCTCGGCCAGGCACTGCGCGAAGAGTTTCAAGAAAACCCTACGGCCCGTCTTGTCCTTGACCTGAAACCAGACCTCAATCGCGATAAAATAATCCACCGCCTCGCCGGTCAGCGCAGCAAAGACAGTTTGGCAGGTAGGCTCCGCAAGTCCATCAAGCTCACACCAGCCGCCGTGGCGCTGCTTCGTGAATGCTTCACTGGCGAAGAACTCTCCTCGCCGGATCAAATTGCGGACGCCGTAAAGAACCTTCCCCTGACGCTCACAGGAACGCAATCCCTGGAGCGTGCGATATCCTCCGTCGGCGGGCTCAAACTGGACACTGTGAGTGAGACTCTGATGCTTCAGAGTTTTCCGGGCGTCTTTGTCGCCGGGGAAATGCTCGACTGGGACGCTCCGACCGGCGGATATCTTTTACAGGGAACCTTTGCAACCGCGGTTTGTGCTGCTGAAGGCCTTGAGCGCTGGCTCACCCATACACACTGACCATCGCAAGAGAGCATCCGGCAACTCTTTCCTGATATCGTTTCGATGCGCGCGTGAGACTTCAATCGCATCGTGTTAAACGGCCTTCAGTCGGCATGTCACTGCAATGTCACAAGATTTTTCATACGCCGCCATCGTATGGTCACAAATGAACATTAAAGTCCGAACTCGCTTGATGGCTTCATCTGTGTAAATCGACTTTAGCGTCGCGCTCATTTTGGAATGAGCATGGCAAGGGGGGACTGGCGATAATGCCCACTCTACAAGCCGTGGACCTAAACAACTTCGAGTCTGTAGCAGATTCCTCTGCGCAGCTGTCGCAGAACAGTGAGTTTGCGCATGCAGTCGGCGAGCTCCAGGGAACGCGTCGAAAAAACTCTCTGCGCGGATACTTCGCGCTCGGTTCCTTATTCGCAATTTCCGGGCTGGGATACACCGGCTTTTTATGGATATTTGATCAATTGGTTACGCTTGCGAACAAATGAGACACTCCATCAATGCAAACGCCTGCCACGGCACGGAACCTGTAAAAATCTGCAGACCGCAATAACTGTGGCCTACGCGCCGTTTTTGGTTAATCCAAACAGCATCAAAAATTGAATAACTCTACAACTTGTTGATTTCGCGCCGTTAACGACCATTGGTCAAGACTGTGTTACACTGTAGGCTGTCCTTGCGAGACACAGTGTGAACGTGGGATCGATCGGCGGCACTGGAACAGCAGATATAGCTATTCTGCTTGCGATGAAGGCAACGGCGAAAAGAGCCTGCATCCGGTTCCTCTGCATAAAACGGCAAATGCATTGCCACGGCATCGCTCCCTTTACAGTGTGACTCGAGCGCCTATCGCTGGGGGAACGATGCAAGCTGAGCAACTACCGAAGGAACTGGCCGAAATCTGGGCACGCCAACTCAAACCTTTGGGTTGGGAAGAGCGCGTCCAACTGATGAACCAGTTTCATGAGAATCTTAAAGAAATGATCCCTGACTTCAGCGAATTCTGCGAAGTCTTTCCCGAGATCGTTACGGAAACTCTGAATCAGATTGATGAGCCCGATATTGCTTGCGATGCTCAAGCGCATATTTTCGCAAACTCCGCTGATGAGAAACACCGTCAGCTTGCCGGCGCCTGGTTCCGTGCGCACAGCCAAAGTCACTGAAGCCCGCCCCTACTTGCATCGCTGACAAAAGCCAGAGTGCTTGAAGCAGACGCGCGTTCCGTGCTCAAGTTACACCAGCAGGCGACAGATCTGCATCTGGCCCGAACAGGAGTCGCAACGAATTAACGGGAGACCAAGAAATGCTCGGTTTGATGATGGGCAAACCTCTTCTGATTTCGTCGATCCTGCAGCATGGCGCCGAGGTTTACGGCGAACAGGAGATCGTATCACGCTCGGTCGAGGGCGATCTGCACCGCTATAGCTACAGTAAGGCCCATCAGCGCGCAAAACGTCTTGCAAACGTCCTGAAGAAGTTTGGCATCGAGCGCGGCGACCGGATGGCGACACTGGCCTGGAACGGCTACAGGCATTTTGAAATATATTACGGTGTCTCAGGGTTTGGAGCGGTCTGCCACACTATCAATCCGAGACTGCATCCCTCACAAATCGCTTACATCCTGAATCACGCCGAAGATAAATACCTCTTTGTCGATCTCACGTTCATGCCCTTGATTGAAGCGGTTCACGAACACCTCGAAGCCTTACAGGGAGTGGTGGTGCTGACGGATCGCGCACATATGCCTGAAAGCAAGATTCCCGGTTTGCACTGTTACGAAGACCTGTTGGAGGCATCCTCCGAGCAGTTCCACTGGCCCGAGTTTGATGAGAACTCCGCCTCATCGTTGTGCTATACATCGGGCACGACAGGGAATCCCAAAGGCGTGCTTTACAGCCATCGCTCGACCCTTCTCCACTCCATGGCCATAGCCCTGCCGCAGGCCATGAACCTTTCCGAGAAATCGGTCGTTTTACCGGTCGTTCCCATGTTCCACGTCAATGCCTGGGGCATCCCCTATGCCACACCCTTCACAGGAACCAAGCTGGTCAACCCAGGCCCCAAACTGGATGGCAACAGCCTCTGGGATCTCATGGAGGCCGAAGGCGTTACGGCCTCGGCCGGCGTGCCAACGATATGGCTGGACCTGCTTCGTGCTATGCGCGAGCAGGGTAGAGCGCCGGAAAAACTGAAATTCGTTGTCATCGGCGGCTCGGCCGTGCCGAAATCAATGGTGAAAGCCTTTGAACAGGGCTTCGGTGTTGAAGTCCGACAAGGCTGGGGCATGACTGAAACCAGTCCAGTCGGGACGATCAATGTGATTAAAGACTCCCATCTGGATTTAAGCGACGACGAACGCCACGATGTCCAGATCAAGCAGGGCCGAAAACTGTTCGGCGTCGACCTGAAGATTGTGGATGACGACGACGCACCCCTGCCCCACGACGGTCGAACCCAGGGCGAACTAAAAATCCGCGGCCCGTGGGTTTGCAGTTCCTATTTCAAACAAGACAACGCTGACGAACATTCTGATCGCGCCTGGAAAGACGGATGGTTCTCGACCGGTGACGTCGCGACGATCGATGCTGAAGGTTACATGCAGATCACGGATCGCGTGAAAGACATGATCAAATCAGGCGGCGAATGGATCAGCTCAATCGATCTTGAAAATGCGGCAACCGGCCACCCTGAAGTCGCCATGGCCGCCGTCATCGGGGTCAGTCATGAAAAGTGGGATGAACGCCCCTTGCTCCTGATTGTCGCCAAGGAGGGAACAAGTCCAGATATGGCTTCAGTGCGCGATTACCTCAGCGCTCAAGTCGCCAAATGGTGGCTTCCCGACGACATTATCCTCGTCGAGTCCCTGCCACTTGGTGCAACCGGGAAAATACTCAAGAACCGTTTGCGCGAAGAGTACAAAGATCATTTGATGATCAAAGATTAACCACCGGCCCGAAGACTCCGTGTTAGCCGGGTGACGTCTCGTCAACCTGGATCCGAAAGCGAAAGGGCGAGTCGCTTCCGCCGGCAACAACCGAATTCGCCCCTGGCTGCAACAGAGTCACGTCGCGCGAAAAATGTTCGCCGAGGGTGACCTCGTTTACCCTGGTTCCCAGTTCGGTCCGAAAATCACGGATCGCAAAGCCTTTTGACGTCTTCGCCACCGAAAAATGTACCTTAGCAAGGCGATGCGGCTCACCATCATGAAGAGGTAGATCGATGGTTATCGGCGGCAACGCCTCATCGTCGACCGGGTGTCGACCAACAAAAAACGGCAAAACCTGAGGAGACAGGCCTTCAGTCGGCAGAACTGCGGCGACGGCATCGGAATCCGCCAGGATGGTGATGCTCCCGGCTGCGGGGCGCTCCTCCGAAGGCTCATCCTCGGGCGGGTCGGTCTTGCGGCGCCCGCCAACAACGACGGAGGCTGCGAACGCATCGTCCAGAGTATGGAGGCGCTCACTTAAACGTTGCATCAATTCAAACGCTGTATCCGCATCCTCACTGACCCGGCGCAGGAAGTCGTCCCGCTGAATAGTCTCGACTTCGAGATTCGAGACGGCCTTCACCGTGGCACTGCGCGGGCGTCCTTCGATGACACCCATCTCACCAAAGTACTCGCCCGGACCGACGCGCCCCAAAGCGATGTCTCTCCCCCGCAGCTCCTTAATAATCTCGACTTCACCGGATATGACTCGAAACACGATTTCGCTCAGGCCCCCTTCACGGAACACGATCTCGCCGCGCTCAAACCTTTGCTTGCTCATGCCTTAAATTCCCCGTCGTCCATACAAATGCTCGGCAGATAATATGATGGCTTCTCACCCCTGCGCACACACTTTGTCGTCATTTATCTTACTATAACGCGAAGGCCCGGTATGTGGGCGCTTTCAGCGTGGCTAACAGCGGTTCAAGTCGTGTTAAAGCGGCCCCGGCTCTGCACCGGTCCGCCCGATCATCCTCGCTCGCCCCTACAGAGGCAGGATATCCTGAAGCGAAGCCAAGCCTGTTTCGTCTCTGGTTTTCTTTTCTTCAACCAGAGCCCGGTAATCTTCAAGTACTTGGTCCGATATAACTTTTCCTGCTGCAATCGCGCGGCGAACAGCAACACGATAGGTAGATTTTCGCGACTTCAGACCAATGGCGGTGTAAGGAGGCAAGCGGCCAACCTGTCCACCGTTCGCCTCGAACCCGAATATCTGCAGTTCAATCGACAGCAAAGAACCGCGGTGGGGCCGATCCAGAAACAACAGATTATCGGAAAAGATCCCCGCCACAGACCAGGCCTCGCGCGAATCACGTGGCGGTGTCCCCTTCCACCTGCCCCGAACGAGCAGAAACGCCGTCGCAAACCAATCGCTGGCCAATGCGTAGCGACCATCCCGTCCTTTTATGGTGGAGAGGGTATCGGAGCGCCATTGATCCGCATATGCGGCGCGCAACGCCCCCATGTCCTGATCAACCGACACTCCAGTACCTGCATTTCCAGTGCTATCCAAAGCCAGAAACTCGGCCAGCGTCACCTCATGAATGGACTTCATAGTTTGGAGACACGCGGATAGGCGACAATCAAACTCATGCGACATTCCGCATTTTCAACTTCATACCCACAATCTGGTAGATATTGAGTCCCGTAATGCTGGCGACTTCACGGAACGGCAAGGATGTCTCTGCCAAAAGAACTGCAGCGTGCCGGTAGGGATTCATCCGCGCTTTACTGTTTGAACGATTTGTCCCTCGCTGGCGACTTCGGCGTTCCTCCGCCCGACGCTCCTCAGCATCCAGTCCGCGATCTTTAGCCGCTTTCATCGCCGCTTCACGCCGCGCTTTTTCCCGCCGGATCTCCTGATCCATGAGATGGGTAGAGGTCGCAAAACGACTGGCGAACTCCCGCTCCGCCTCAGTTGGAGCGCGTTTTGCCTCTTGCCGTGGCCCCTCACTCGCACCTTGCGCACGCAACGCAGCCGCCTCATCAAGGGTCAGGCCTTTTCGCTCTGCCATGCGTTTAGCCGCAGCCAGGGCATTGTCCCGCTCGCCTTGAAAGGAGCTTTCGGCCGCGAGCATCAGCAGGTTATGGAACCGCTCCCGCTCGGCATCTGTGAAGGTCTCAGGAATAACAAACTCGCTGCATGTAAGGTCTATGCCGTTTTGTCGGCAATCACGCTCACTATACCATTGGCAACACCGTGCTGCCTACAGCCGCAAACATAAAAACAGCCAAATATCATACGCCTGCATAGGAATTAATTTATTAATGCCCTGACCTTAGAGTTTGCGGGTCAACCAGGCTTCTGCCTGTTCCCGGGCCAGGTCAACGTCACGCGACGAAAGGCTGTCATGAAGTTTCGCAAGTGGTTCGGCGACCTGACGCGCAAATATCGCGTCCCGGCGACTTGCAATGTAGTACCAGGTATAAGCGGCAACCGGATCAATCCGGCTGCCCCGTCCTTCTTGATAACGCTCCGCGACAATCATCTGCGCAAATATATGCCCCTGCTCGGCGGCGGCCAGATACCAGCGTGTTGCATGGGAGGGATCCTGTTTTAAGCCGTCGCCCTGTGCATAACGTTCCGCCAGGTCGAACTGCGCACGCACCTCATGGCGCGCAGCCGATGCCTGCAACCATTCAACAGCCTTCGAAATATCTTTTTTGACCCCAAGGCCAGCAGCGTAATTCGCAGCAAGGCTGTATTGTGCAGATGCATCGCCCTGCTTCGCAGCCCTTTGATACCACTGGAAGGCCAAGCGATGATCGACCGCAACGCCCAGCCCCGTGGAATAGACATTGCCCAGTGCCGATTGGGACCGTGCATCACCTTCATCCGCAGCTGCACGCCATTCAGCAACTGCCAAGGCGATATCGCCACCGTCATAGGCCGCGACACCTTCATAATAGCCGGCCCGCGCCTGGGGACTTGCCAATGCCATGCAGATCATAAAAGTCGCGAAGCACACAAACCCGCGCGCGCAACCATCCTGAGAGACAAGGGCTCTGAATTTTGCCAAAATCGTTGGCTCTGCATAGCTGTCCATCTTCGGAGATTATATCTCCCAAAGAGCCCCGGCAGCTCAAATCTACGTTAGGTCATGAGCTCGTGAGCGACATTCACGCTGATTCCGGCAAATTGGAGCAGCTCAAGTTTAGATATAGAATCACCAATAGCGACCCCTCGAGCTTGGGAATCGGCTCTGACGATATGATGTAGGTCGCAATCACATGTTTCAGCGAAACATGATCCGGTCTAGTGCTTGGTTACGCCTTCTCCGTCCAAGTCTGAAAAGTCCATATCGCCGTCCTCATCATCGTCATCGAAGGTGATCACCCCTCCTTCGTCCGAGCGATGCCGTCGTTCCAACTCGCCAATCATTCCCTTGGCCTGAATCGCTGCCCACTCCATCTTCGCCGCAGCATTGAAGTAACCGCCTTCCGTGGCCTGTCCCGACATCACACGCATTCCTGCTTCCAGCATCGTAAAGGCGTAGCTGAGCGGCAGGGCCTGCTCCTGGTCGAACTCAAAGCCGTTCGTGGTATCAAAAGCGTCTGCAAGCTCCGCGAAAACCCGCAGCATCTGCTCGACGTCCTGAGGTCCCTCGTCAACTTCGAGCTTTGAAAAGTGATCGGAAACACCGCGAATAATGCGCGCGAATACGATGCCTTCGCGTTCCTGTTCAGCTTCAACTGAATCGTCCGTCTCTTCACCGTTGGACATCGCCTTAACCCTTTGACCTCTTACATCTTCGTGCAACAACTATCATGCTGTTACGACAGCAGACTATAGAACTAAGCAGGGAGAGGGTATGACTCAAACAAAACCTCTCAGCTTTGCCAATGCACATAAACCATCTACGACGGCCCGGCGGGACCCCGGCATACGATCATCGCAACATAATCTGCGCAGCGCAGGCCAATGCGCCCTGACGCTGATCATTGTGTCTCGCAACGTGCGCAGATTCCAAGCTAATTCATCTGACATTTCCGGGCCATAGCTCGACCGCCCCCGATCCCGGTCAAAACCCACATTCCCATAACGCGAAACGCCTTCGCTGCCGTGTGTCCTGAGATAGAGCGAACGCAACCAGGCACCGGCATCGTAGAGCTCGGGCGCAATGACTTCCTGGTCAAGTAACTGATCGAGAAGGCATTCGTATTTCGCTCTTGCCCCCACCATCACAAGGTTGCCTTGGACCGATACCTCTCGTGCTTCAACAACAATCCCGCCGCCATGATATGCCCGGTTTCGGGCTCCGAAGTCACTCACATTGAGAATATCTGAACTCAAGGCCTGCCGATCTCCAGTTTCATTGGACATTGAAGCCTGACCGCCGTTTGCTCGTCGCCATCCGCTATCGCCGCTTTTTGTCATTGATCATCCACGTAGTTGACTATTTCGGGAACGAGGCACCCATCTGCTTCCTTGCTAAACAGAGCTGCCGTAGAGACGATTCAGGACCCGCTGTTGTAGATCTTGAAGCTTATCGTCGCGGGTCAGCAGATAATCCATCAGATCACAGGCATGCATAACGGTTTTGTGGTCCCGGCCCCCGACACTGGCGCCAATTTTTGCTAGCGAGAGTTCGAAACAGAGCTTACGCATGAGATACATGGCAAGCTGGCGCGGCCGGGCGATTTTCCGATCGCGCCGGGCGCAGAGCAGAAGAGCAAGAGAGATTCCGCTTTCCTCTGCCATCACACCCAATATCCGCGCGGGTGTGATGAGGCCGGAGCAGCCTCTGTAGCCATCTATAAAGCCCTCCTCAGCACCCGAGCATAACCTGCGTGGCTCCATGGCAGTTCCCTGTTCCGGATCGTAACGGCTCATACATTGTCTCCTCTGCTTTTGTTGCGCTATTTGTGATTGGGTCGCCCTTGCTGTGAGCCCTCTCTGCCTGACCTCTGGCCAACGCGTGGTCGCTTCAACAACCCGGTACGAGATCTTCTTCGACGGGGAAAAGCTCTGCGTCTGCCTTCACTCTGTGGCCAGGAAGTCCCTGCAGATGCCTGTACCGGTGCATCCTGCTTCGACGCGGTCTCCGACGCATGGCCCGGAATAACCCCCAAAGCTGCAGCGTCTGAAGCTGACAACTGCAATAGACGCCGGATTGCCGTATCGCTCATGCCACGCTCGCGGCATTCGACGACAAAGGCCTCTGTTTTCGTGAGGTAGTGTCCAGCGGAAAATGCCTCTTCGTCGTTCATCGCGAAGATCTCCCGTAGATGTCAGATTTGCATTCGCCATCAACAGCAATCAGACCGAGCGATCCATTCGATTGCAGAATCACGGTTCGGGGATGGGGCTGCAGATGACCTGGGGGCGAAAATACCAACAGGTCTGTCGACAAGAATTTCGTCATGAATGACTCTTCATTTTTGCTACATATGATAGAATATTTTTGTACCCATTATGTGCAATTTCTGCAAGATGAAGTTGTGCCCATTTTGCACATTGTACCCATTTTGGATATGAGCTATAGTTTCGACATGACCAATCGCATCAAAGAACTCAGACGCCTGCGTGGCCTCACCCAGGACAATCTCGGGAAGCTGGTCGGGACTGGTCGCTCTCAGGTCGTCAAGCTTGAGCGTGGCGAGCGGCGTCTGACCGTGGAATGGATGCGCCGGCTCGCGCGTGCACTTGAATGCCATCCTGCAGATCTGCTCGTGACTGAACCCTCGATTGAAGGTTTCAGTGACATCGAAACCGATTTCGCACCTGCCTCGGAGCACCTGACAACTGACAGATCACGGTCGCTGGAATCGCGTCCCCAGGGATCCAAGAGCAGCAGCTATGTGGCGGAACCCGACTTTGCGCCTCATTCAGGCGAAGCCGCCCCTGCTTCCGTCGTCGTGCCCGCCACTGCCAGCCTTTTACGAGACGTCGAGGTTCGGGGCGTAGCCGTTGGTGGCAACGAAAGTTGCTTTGAATTCAATGGGGAAGTTGTTGATCGCGTGCGTCGCCCTCCCGGCATTGCCGGGGCGTCAAACGTGTTTGCGATCTACGTTGTCGGACAATCCATGTCGCCTCGGTTTGAGGAAGGCGAGATCGTGTTCGTGCACCCCGGACGCCCCGCGACAAGCGGTTGCGACGTCATTGTTGAGCTGCACGGACATAATGGAGACCCTGGCCAGTGTTACATCAAGCGCCTGGTCAAAAAAACTCCGACACGAACTGTGCTGCAGCAGTTCAACCCAGCGCGGGATGATATTGCCTTCGACAATGATAACATCCGTGCAATGTATCGAATTCTGACCGCTTCGGAACTCCTTGGCGTTTAAGTCATCAGCTTATTGAAGCCCCTTCTCCGCCTTATTGAACAGAGCGTGTTTTCGCGGGCTGCAAAACGCCGTAATCCGGAAGAATTCAATTTGTACCCAATTTGGATCTTTTTGTTGAACTCTCGGGTAATTGTCATCAAACTCTAAGAACTGAAATTCGCTTTTTGATTGCGTATTTCTGAAGCGAAATACCTGGACAGTCACCTGATGGAGACCTGACAAGTTGGACGAATTCGAAATCATTGAAGCCCGATACGACGCAATGCCGCCTAATATCCTGCAGGCGCTTCGTCACCGGAATAGCCCCCCACTTTCCACTCGTCACAACAGGTTAAAAACGGAAGTTGCCTTTGCGCGCAGAATGTTTCGTGCGAACCAGAGAGCGCGGAGAACCAGACACCTGACAGATCCGGTCCTGCGGCAACGATATAGGGAGGATTGCCGCCACTGGTGGCGGCGCTATCGAAAAGCACAAGCCTCTGCAGCTCAAATCACGCAGTTAATGGCGCTCAATGCTTTGAACAGATCAATTCTGGGACGATAGACTAGAGTTTGGCCGGGCCGGCACGCAATGCCGTAAGCAACCTTGTCGGCTTTAGGTCGGAATTTCAGCCAGCTCAGGATGCGGTCCGAAGACGTAAGGGAAGACAGCCAGTACATCCTCTAGCGCTTGACCATGTCCAAGCACCTTGGAATCAGCGTCGATTGCGCAATAAACAGCACCGATTTTGCCAAAGGCACATAAGATCCGCTCGCCTTCGGTGTCCAGAATAGCAACCACCTGTTCACCAGCGTCTGTTGCCAAAGGCACACAATGGCCTGCCAAACCGAGCGCGATCATCTTATCGCCCATAGCTGTCAACCGCTCTACCTCGATTTCAGAAAGAGAGGCCGTGTCAGCGCTCACCACTTCTGGCTGTTTTGGTATCGGGCTTTTCAGCATGACTGACATGTCGCTTATCCTGCGGTTTTTCTTAGAACAACAAGTCTGACAGCGATCTATGACCGAAAGGTAAACAGGATTTTATATAAATTTTGGGCAATTCCCGCAAATCTCCACCCTGATGCCGTTCAGACAAAAAAAAGCCCGTTGTCTCTGATAGTTAGGATATTCGTTGTCTTTCGGCGCCACTCAAAAGGCGGATACTTCTGATTGTTGTGTGGCGTTAGAAAAACACTCGAACTGGCTTTCCCGCACACTGTTCCCGCTCGACATCACGAGTATAGAACAACGCAACGGCTGACAGACTATCTCCTGTAAGGTGTCCGAGCATCGATTGAATCCCGCAATTCCCCACCCCATTTGACTTAGAGTAGCAACCAACATCGTCTGTCATCGCGAAATAAGGTCATTCCACCCGGAGTTCAAATGCCATTTTCCCCTATGAACAGACGCAGCATATTGAGACAAACAGGCGGCCTAGTGGTTGGCTCAGCGGCGTTCTCCATCGGTTTTCCGGCAATGGCGGAGCCCACACCCCTCACGCCGCGTCAATCACTAGGACCTTTTTTCCCCGACCAACTGCCGCTCGATACCGACAATGACCTGCTGTTCATTTCGGGCCGGCCAGGCCGCGCCATCGGTCAGCCTACTGATATTTTTGGTCAGGTCCGGTTGCCCGACGGAACACTGTTAGCTGGTGCCGTCATAGAAATCTGGCAGTGCGACTCATTTGGCCGCTATATCCATAGCAGAGACGCCGGACGTGGACGCAGAGATAAGAATTTCCAGGGTTATGGCCGGGCGATCACGGATAAGGATGGCCGCTACCGCTTTAGAACCATCAAGCCGGTCGCATATCCGGGACGGACACCGCACATTCACTTCCTGGTCCGCCACGACAATGCGGACCTTCTCGTCACGCAGATGTATGTAGAAGGCGAAGCCCTGAATCGCAGAGACGGGCTCTTAAACCGGGTTTCAGACCCGCTCTTGCGCCGCTCACTGATCGTGCCCCTGACACAGAGTCCGGAGCTCGGGGAAAACGCGCTGAGCGGGCGCTTTGATATTATCGTCGCTGCATAAAATCCCCAAACCGGAAGGCTTGCAACCTGCAGCGGTTGGACTTAATGCAGAGTCAGGACCGCCTCGGCATTGCGCCACTCTCCTCGCCTCATCAACTCGCGGGAACCAACCGTCACAGAGTACAATGGGCCATCCAGATTCTTGGTCCAGAACCGCAAAAACCGCTGCAACTCAGGAAATTCCGGCGCCAGGTCATATTCTTGCCAGACATAGCTCTGAAGCAATTCAAGATGATCCGGCATGCGATAAATAATTTCGGCAGTAGCTAACCGGTAACCTGCAAGTTGTCGCTCCATAATCGTTGGCTGCACCATACATGTGACCTCCATGATTTCGAACAGACTTAATTATAAGGCTAATTCAGAAATTCACATACGGACAATACACTGTGACTACAGACATTTTTTGGCAGCACGTTTTATAGAGTGCTACTATTTCTTATGTGAATATTCCACGTGCAGAGATTGATTATGAACTTTGACTAAGTCTGCCACCAGGATATGTAAGGCCAAACCTTCATCCATCAGCAAAGCAACCGTCAAAAAATCAGGTTCACAAATCTGATTAAAACGATGAAGCGACGAACGAGCGCACGACAGGCTAGGTTATCTTCAGGCCGCTTTGTCGCAGCCAGCGCTTCGATCAATATACTCCAAAATTCGGTCAAGCCGAACTTCCAGTGCCCGATGCTGATGCGCTGTGTCATCATGGATGGCGCGCAACCGCGTACTCACCCGCTCCAGGCGCTTTTCCAGCAGGGCGACACGCCACCACATAAATGCAGTCACCAGAACCAGGGCGACAAGCAAAATCCAATCGAACATATTCGGCTCCAAACGATATTCCGATGCCACTCAGACTTCTACGGGCATCGTAAAAGCACGCCGAGAAACACAACTAGCTGGCTATAACCAAGCAACTCGCATGCCAATTTATTTTTACGTTAAAATTCATACTGTTATATAATTTTCATACTAATACTAACAAATTTTTGTAAACTCTGTCGACAAAGAAAGTGTCCGGCGGAAAATTATTAAATCATTACATACCAATGTGTTAAACTTGTTAACTATAATTAACGTAACAATTTACCTGTAAAGTGCGTCGACGCGGTGTCCCACGCGCTTCGAACCTCTACGAATCGCTTCTGGCGGGATATTGTTCTTTCTGTGGGCGCGACGATGCTGTAGCCAGTTCAGATGTTTTCGTGATGTATTCACTCAAAGTGCAGCGCCGCAGGATCCAATGAACCTCTATCTAAAAGTCTTCCTTGCCATGTCGGTACCCTTCGCCGCGATGACCGGGTTCATTATGGCCAAGGACGCGGGCGTCACCGGTGGCGTCGCCACCGGCATTGCTGCTGGTGCAGCCTTTGGCGCCGTTGCATCCGCACTTCTCGTCACACTCCATAATCAAGCCATCGCTCGCCTGCCTTTTCCGGCAGAAGACAAAAGCAATTCGGTCAAGCAGCTCAAAAGCATTTTTGTCGATTGGGACTATGACACAGCCTTCACGCGCTGCGCCCAGGTCATCAGCGACTATGGATGCCGTCAGATTCAGCCGGATCCAGGACACGGCACGATTATCTCGAAATCGAAGATGGATCTCTTCGCCGCTCTGCAGGCGATTGGAATGCGGGTCATTGAGCATGAGCCGGGACACTGCGAAATCCAGATTGTCAGCCGTCCGAAAATGCCGACAACGCTTCTGGATTACGGCAGAAACCTGAAAAACGTCGAAGAGCTGGCGCGCCGTCTTCGACAATACGACGATAACGACGAAGCTTGAGCCTTACGCGGCCGGTTTACCTATCTTGACTTGAATGACGGAAAACATCCGGCGATGACCACTGGCCTGCCGATGGCATGACAACGGATTTTGGTCAGCCCAAAGTGCAAGTCTCTTCAGAAACCGACGACCAGCGCCAAGCCGACCTTGTCGCAGACTCGTGCCATCTCAGCACACCTGCTCGACTTCCAACCTAACGATAATAGATGTGCCGGCCTATCTGCACTGTCCGTTCGCGCTTAATGCGCCATGGCATGGCGATGTTCGACGCATGGAAGAACAAGCCCCCCATTGTCGGATCGTGCGGTAACTCGGTTAGCAGGGCTGGCGCAAGCTCACTGGCTGTCGCCCAGGCTTCAGCCTCGGTAGGATTGTCGCTTTTGCCGTCACACCACCAGGAGAACTGGCAAGGTGGCTTCTCCCCTCCCTGTGTTACAACTTCGCAGACTGAGCCAGGAAACTCTGCATGCGCGACCCGGTTGAGCACGACCGCCCCGACAGCAATCATGCCCTCCGCGCCTTCAGCCTTGGCTTCCCAATACATTGCCAACGCAAGACAGCGCTCCTGCTTTGAGAGCTCTCCGGCAATCGCCGGAATTGCGCTCACTCCCACAGCAACTGAGATGACCGCAGAAACTGCGGTTAACACGACCCGAAGCATAGGAATCCCCTCCCGACAACGATGCGTACAGAACAGCACCTCCGCTACATGTTATAGCTGCGGAAGGGGATTACAGAAGAGGAATTTTATCGGCAGGTGATAGTGGCGTTGATCTGCGACCCCGAGATCGGCCCCTGAACCTGGCAATTGGTGATGGCCTGCCGGATATCCCGACGCTCAAACCCAGACTGGGAATGTACGGGATCCGGTAGAACAAACGGACCGATTGCCAGCGCCCAAACTCCGAGCGCAAGGACAGCCACAAGAACGCGATCGAAAGCCTTCATGACGAGATACCTTTTTCCTGATCCTGGTTTGCGAGGCGTGCCATCGAATTGAAAGGACACGCGCGAGAGCATTCAATGCCGTCTACGACGACGCGCTTACCGGGTAAATCGTCATACATAAGTTGGAAATCAAGAAGGCGAGGAACGTTTTCGAGCTCGAATGAGTCTGACGAACCGGGTCAGCGATGCCTCTGCGGGCGCATTCTCATAGGATGGCGCACGCGCACCTGTCGGAAGCTTGGCAGGAGAATTCTCACCCTCACCAGGCTCATTGGAGAGGCGCAGGTCCTTAAAGGCCCGTAAATCGATTTCGCGTCGGCCCGATGTTGCCGCCGCGGTTTCGTTTGCCAGTTCGACCTGCTTGACACTCTCCACTTCAGGTTCAGCCTCGCTGTCTTTCTCTTCACCATCCGCGACGATAGGGTGCGACAGCAGAATCGCTTCTTCCTCGGCTTCCTTGCCGATACGCCAGTCAGCGGGTTTCGTCAGCAGTGCGTCCTCCGTATTCGGACCTTCAGCCACAATGCTGCTTACATCTGCACCAAGGCCTTCCGACAGAGCATCTTTAACGTCGATGGACTTAACGGATGCCTCGTCGCCTACATCCATTGCCCGCATCTCGCGCTCTAAATCCGGGCTCATTCCTCCGGAGCCGACTTCAGGCTCCTTGCTGTCACTCGCAGGAGAGATCTCAATCTTCTGGGAGCTCCCGAAATCCCCTGTCACAACGTTGGGTGTCGCGTCTTGAGCGTCCGAAGGTCGGCCATTGCCCGAAGCCGTGACCTTGCTGTCGATGTCGCTCAAATCCTGAGTAATCGGCCTGGTGCGCGGCGCTCGATCCAGAAGAAGATCGTCAACCGAGCGCTGGAAACCGGCAATCTGCCCCGCCCATTCGCGGCTCAAGCGTTCCATATGGTTTTCGACAAGATCGCGAAGCAGCGTCTCGGTCTGAACCTGTGCATCGTTCTGCCGGGCTGTGAGATCCTTCAGGGATTGGCCGATCTCATCCAGACGATCGCTCAATCCCTCCAATATCTCATTCTTCTCGCCACTGTCCTGCTGAACAGGTGAACCTTCACCACGCAGCTGCTGAACCTCTTCACTCAGGGCTTTCAGTTCCTGGGCGATCTCCGTATTGGCGAGAGGAGACTCTGTTTTGCTCTGGTCGACCTGCTGGCCGATGTCCTGCATCGTCGAGGATAAACGCTCAAGCTCGCCGCCCAACGGCGCAATCATCTTCCATATTGTGTTGACCAGATCTTCAGTGACCTTTGGATCCTCAGAGCCGGCAGCATCAGGCTCGGGGGCAGAAGCGGTTAACCGCTCTTCGACCTCGTCCAGCCTTGCAAGGAACTTTTCCTCAAGACCGGCGCCGAGATTCTCCAGGAGTTTTTCAAAATTCTCGCCGAATTTCGAGGTATCGAGAGGCTCAGTCGCGTCATTTTCAGCGTCGGTCGATTTTTTGACCAGCGCGAACTTCATCTGTTGAAGCTCAGACTCGATGACTTTGCGATGCCGTTGCTCGCTCTCCTGCGTTGCGATCAGCCGGTCGACCAGCTCAAAAAGGCGGCGGTTCTCCTCACGCACGCTTTGAACTTCTGGTTTCTCGTCGCTTTCAGCAGTACCGTCACTCTTATCCGTAACGTCTTTACCCAATTGCTTAATCCCTACATCTGGTCGCTACGGCAACAAACTGGCCCCAGTCATACTCTTCTGTGACCGGAACGCCGAGAGTCAAAATAAGGGCTCGGCAGCTTCGGCGCTGCGGGTACCCGCAACCGCCGTATCAAGCGCCTAAGCCCACGTGGCGCTCACGAACGCCTGCCATAGGAGCGACTATGCTTACGCCCCAACGGGCCGAAAAATTGTCACGCCACGCAATACTACACCGGACAACAGCTCAGTTCGAGCCCCAGGGACTCTGGAACTCATCGTTCTGTGATCCTTAGGCTTTTCGGCCTAATCGGCACCCTGTGGCTGGAACCGGTCCGCAACAGCCCAATCATGATCGGGGTAACGTTGCCTGAGCCGCCGGGTGAACTTTGCCAAATCCGACGGCGGCAACATAATCAACTTGCTGGGTTCACCGTCACAACGGATAAGAAATTCGTGTGTCTTCTCGGCATCCATATCAGCCTCCATGAACAAGAGCGTCATAGAGGTACAAAAGCAACAATCGCGCCAAGTCCAATAATCAAACAATATCAAACCACTAAACTATCAGAGCGAAATCTCCACGAGACCGCTGTAAGAATTTTCGACGTATATTCACAGTTAATGCAAATACTTGTAATAATTTTCGACAGCGCACGAATATTTGCTGAATCCGCTACAGCTGCGTTCATTGCGATCGCGGTTCAAGTCGCAGGTATTCGTAGCGGTCGCCTGACGTCACCGTCACACCGACCACATCAGTTCCGCGCAGAATTTTCATTGGGATTGTGGCGCCGGGTTCCCCCTGGCTCCAAACCTTCCGGAACAACCCCGCCATGTCGGGGACTGCTGCGCCATTCACCTCAAGCAGGACATCGCCGGGCTGGAGGCCTGCCTGCGACGAAGGACCACCCGGCGTGACATTGGTCACTATGACCCTTCCGTAAGCTTCCGTGGTCAGCATTCCCAGCCAAGGACGTCGCGGTGTCGAGGATCTGCCTGATTCCAGTAGATCGGCAAAAATCGGTTTGAGCAGATTGATCGGCACGAACATGTTTCCCGGCACCGCGCCATTGGCTTCCACCGCGTCATTGACGATCAGCGATCCGATGCCGACCAACTCGCCCGCCGGATTGATCAGAGCTGCGCCGCCCCAGTTCGGGTGAGGCGGTACAGTGTAAATCGCGCTCTCGAGCAGATACTCCCAATACCCAGCGAACTCCCGGCGGGAAGCGATCATTGCACCGAGTGTGCTCGAGACGCCGCCATGGCCAATAACCAGAACACGGTCTTCTTCTGCAAGCGCTGCGGAATCCCCCAACTTCACATGCCCGCTTCCGAGCGGTCTGGAGGCACGGACGAGACCAAAACCACTCTCATGATCGTAGGCAAGAATTTTAGCAGCTACCTCTTCGCCGTTCGCGGCAAACAAAGACACCGACTGCGCTTCAAGAATGAGGTATCCGATGGTGAGCACCAGACCACTGTCGTCAATGACAACGCCGTTGCCTTCGCGCACCTGCCCGAGCGAAGCCGCGGTGCGCGCATCGCCGGGGACCTCCGCCCGCAAGCGCACTACCGATGATAAAACGCCATCCATTCGTTGCTGACCAAAGGCCTCGACAGCCAGAAAAACTGCCATGACGGACAGCATCAGACACAGACCTGCTAAACGACGAGACAAACTCAGCCAACTGAATTCGGGAGTAAGCAGCTTCTTGCTGACCAGACCGGAACCCGGGGGCTGCAGGCCTTCTTCGTTGGAACAAGGGGTTACAAAAGAACAGAGTCGCATACACCCGTCTCCTCGTTGGTCACCCCCAGGGATCCACAAATTCTCTATGTCATCGCGTGAGAGATGCCCCCGCCTCTCCTGCTTGGTTCACACTATCAGACACACGAGTTCGATGGTACTGCCGTCAGGTCTCGCGAACTTCAAACTCTCGCGATGACTACACCGCGGGCCTCACGGCCTTTGCAGCCAGTCCGTCATGCATATCTTGCAAGCGCTGACGCCATGCCTTCACCGCATCGTCGTTGGGAAGAACCTCGACCAGTGAAGAACACCACGCCCACTGAAAGGCACCAAAGACAGTGTAATCGGCAAAAGTCGGAGACTCGCCGCCTAGAAAAGCCTGCGCTTCCAGCGTTGCCTTCATGGGCGCGAGCCCTTTACCGAGATTTGCAAGATGGGTCTCAGGATCTTCGCAAACCGATTCCAGGCTGGTCTTCAACATCTTCTCCCGGCTTGTGCGGAAGTACTCCTGGTCTTTCTCGTGTAGACCGGCATGCACGTCTGTGAGGATTAAACGCATCAACAAAGGATGCAAAACCCGCTCTGCCCAAAACTTCAAAAAGAGGCTTGCTGATTTCGCATCCGCACTGGGGAACAGCGCCGGACGGTCCGGATAAGCCTCATCCAGATAAGCTGCAATCTCCCAGGAATCGTGCAGACAGCGATCGCCATCCTCAAGCACCGGTACCGAGCCCTGCCCGGACGCAGCGATACGTTCCTTTTCAGTGAAGCGCCAGGGTACGGCGTCGAACGCGAGACCTTTGTGTGCAAGGGCCATTTTAACCCGCCAGCAATAAGGGCTGAAACGGTGATCGTCCTGGGCACCCGCGAGATCGTATAGCTTAATCGTCATGAACAGTACTTTTCCTTCAAGTCATCGCACTCTGGAGTCTAGCCATCCCTTATAGCATCCCCGAGACACCATCGTAGAGCAGCTTTAACCCAGTCAGAAAGAGGAAGCTGTAACAGAGATTGTAAAACAGCTTTTCCGGAATTCGCGTATGCAGCCAGATCCCACTGACAATGCCGACCAGCGCCAGCGGCAGGATCACAAGCGATGTCATCAGGTTCTCGGATGAAAACTGCCCGAGCCAGGCATAGGGAATCAGCTTCACGTAGTTGATGATGGCGAAAAAAATCACCGTTGTTGCCTGGAACACAGTCTTGTTCATCTTCAAGGGCAGCAGATAAACATTTAGGGGCGCACCGCCAGAGTGAGCCGCGAAGCTGGTGAAACCGGCAATCAGAGACCAGAAGCCGCCACGCAGAACACTCGGGGCTTTGGGTTCGCGATCTCCATTGCGCCGCTTCAGCCAATAATTGCCGCTGAATCCCAAAGCGACCATACTGATCAGAAGCTTGATCATATGTTCATCCAGGTACTTGAAGCTCGCCGTACCAATAGCGATCCCGACAACCGCGCCACAGATGATCACTTTCGCGGTCGCCGTATCCCACTTTCCACGAAAGGTCCAAAATCCGATCAGATCCATAAACACCAGGATCGGCAACAAAATTGCAGCCGCCTGGACCGGCGAAATGGCAAGTGAAAGCAGCGGAACCGCGACAACGCCCAGGCCACCACCAAAACCGCCCTTTGAAATCCCCATGATCATGAGCGCAGGAAACGCAACCAGGTAGAACAGGGGGTCTTCAATCACAACTCAGAATTTCCATGCGGTTTTCAACGCGGGCGCGTAGATCGTTCTTCGGCGCGCGGTTTCTTTCTCATTTCAAGGCAAGGTCGCGGCGTTGAAAGCCTCTGTATCTCCGCACCGCTTGGCCATGACACTTTCCCACATCTTGTATGATTGTTTCGTGAAAGACACAAAAAGTAAGAGCATCAAAATGCGAATCGCGCTAGCCTCAGATTCGTAAGGTACTGCTGTCCAAGGGAGATTGCTAAATCTTATGACCCCTTCGTGGGCCTATATAACTTTGCGATTGCTTGATCGGCAAAGCCTGCCGAACAAACGAAGTCCAGAAAACCTGCCGGACCTGTTCCTCCAGACGGACAGTCCTGGTTCCAGGCTCCAGACGGACATCAGCCTGGAAATTCGAACGTCCCTTACATCCACGTTTCTGAATGATGCGCCTCCCATTGCGGAGGCGTTTGTCGTTTCAACACCCCGTGGTCCGATCCTGGCGCCTTCCTCGCAAGCGCAGGGCTCATCGCGCCACTCATTCGTTCCAGAAAACGGAGACCTTTTATGGCCAAGCGTTCCTCGCGCAAACTATCCCGCAATGACAACAACAACGTGCGTCCGCTCTACCCGGAGCAGACGGGTTGGTCGCCGCTGGACGCTCCTCAAAGAGACAAGAGCTATCTGCGCAAGGTCCGTCCATACAATGACAATCAGGCCGCATTGCTCGAAGCAATAGACACCCGGAACATGGTCGTGGCGTTGGGACCCGCCGGAACCGGTAAAACCTATCTGGCAATCGCCAAGGCCGTCGAAGCTCTGGAGAAAGGCAGTGTCGGCAAAATCATGCTCTCACGACCGGCCGTCGAAGCAGGCGAAAATCTCGGATACCTTCCCGGCGATCTCGAAGACAAGCTGGCGCCTTACCTGCGGCCGCTTTATGACGCCCTGAACGACCGGCTTGGTGCCAAACAACTTAAGTCCATGCTCAATGACGGTTCGATCGAAATTGCGCCGGTTGCTTACATGCGCGGTAGAACACTGAACAATGCCTTCGTGGTGATTGACGAAGCCCAGAACTGCACCTTTGGTCAGATCAAGATGCTGCTCACCCGCCTCGGATGGCATTCAACGATGGTTCTGACCGGAGACCCGGATCAAAGCGACCTTCTGCCAGGAATCTCGGGCCTGTCGGAAATCGCCCAGAAGCTGGAACCTCTGGAAGATATCTCTGTTGTCCGGCTTCAGGACGCAGATATCGTCCGGCACCCGCTCGTCGCCAGTATGCTCTCAGTTCTGTAAAGGGCTCCCGCCTAACTCTCCCCGGCAGAGCCAGCGGTACGCTTGAGCCGTCGGCTGCGCCGGGGATCCGGGATTGGCACCGCACCGATCAGGGATCTTGTGTAACTGTGCTGCGGATCGCTGAAGACCTGATGGGTCGGTCCCGTCTCCACAATCTCGCCAGCATACATCACAGCAACTTCATCGGTAATGTGCCGTACGACCGAGAGATCGTGGCTGATAAAGAGAAAAGTAAGCCCCTGGCGCGTCTGTAGATCCATGATCAGATTGAGCACCTGAGCCTGAACCGAGACATCAAGCGCGGAAACAGGCTCATCGGCAACGATCAGACTTGGTTCCGTAATTAAGGCACGGGCAATAGCAACCCGCTGACGCTGTCCCCCTGAAAACTCATGCGGGTAACGATCCGCATCAGCGGGTTTGAGGCCAACAGAATCCAAAGTCGCCCCCACCCGCTCCCGCCGTTCGGCCCGGCTGAGGTCAGGCAGTAAAACCTCGAGCGGTTCAGCAACAATCCGCTCAACCTTGAAACGCGGATCCAGCGAGCCGTAGGGGTCCTGAAACACCATCTGAAATTTCCGCCGCAACGACCGAAGCGCGCGCGCCGGAAGGGCAAAAACGTCCTGACCTTCCAACAGGACCCGACCCGACGCAGGTTGCTCCAAACCCATAACTGTTCGGGCGAGCGTGGATTTACCGCAGCCGGATTCGCCCACAATTCCAAAGCTCTTGCCTGGATCGACGTTAAAACTCACGCCATTGACGGCGCGAAAACTCACCGGCGGTCCAAAGAGACTTTTGCGGGGCAGCCTGTACTCGCGCACAAGGTTCTCAACCTGCAACAAAGGCTGTGGATTTGGAGAATTCATGAACCCTCCTCAACGTGCGCAATGTTGAAACAGGCGGCGTTGTGCCGATGCCCCAAGGTCTTCATTAGGGGCAGTTCCCGGCTGCAAAGATCTGTCGCAAAGCCGCAGCGCGTCACGAAAGGGCAACCAGCCGGCCGCGAGAGCGCATCCGGCACTCGTCCTGGAATTGTCGTCAGCGGCGACCTTGTCGTACTGCCTTCGGAACTGTGACTCGGCATTGCGGCAAAAAGACCGCGGGTATAAGGATGCGCCATCCGCTCGAATACCTCTACAGTCGGACCATCCTCGACCAGCCTGCCCGCATACATCACCGCCATAGTGTCCGTAGTCTCAGCCACGACTCCCAGGTCGTGGGTGATCAGAACGAGCCCCATACCGAATTCATCAATGATATCGGCTAGCAGGTCCAGAATCTGTGCCTGCACCGTCACGTCCAGTGCCGTCGTCGGCTCGTCTGCGACCAGAATCTCCGGCCCACAAGCCAACGCCATGGCAATCACGACGCGCTGACGTTGACCGCCGGAAAGCTGGTGCGGAAAAAGGCTGAGCGCGAAACGCTCGACCGGCAGGCCAACCCGCGCCAAGGTCTGGCTGGCGCGCGTCTCCGCCTCGTGACGCGTGAGCCCCAGATGCAACCGCAGACCTTCCGCGACCTGCCTGCCGATTGGAACCACCGGGTTCAAGGCGGTCATGGGTTCCTGGAACACCATAGCCACCTTGCGACCGCGAAGTTGGCATAGACGTTCTTCATCCGCCTTCAGGAGGTCCTCTCCATTCAATAGGATCTTCCCATGCGCACGCATTCCCTGCGGCAAAAGACCAATGATCGCCATCGCAGTCATGGATTTACCGCAACCCGACTCGCCCACCAGACCGAGACACTGGCCTTTTGAAAGCGAGAGATTCACCTGGTCGAGCAAACGGCAAACGCCATTCGGCCCTTCCAATTCCACGCAGAGATTTTCGATCGACAGCAAAGTCATGGCTATCTCTCGCGCCTGAGACGGGGGTCCAGAACATCACGCAAGCCGTCTCCGAATAGATTGAGTCCCAGCACGGTCAGCGCAATCGCGACACCGGGAAAGATCGCCAGCTGCGGCGCCAGAAACATCAACGTTTGCGCTTCGTTCAACATCTTGCCCCAGCTCGGCTGTGGCGGTTGTGTTCCCAACCCGAGGTAGCTCAATCCGGCTTCGGCAAGAATGGCCAGCGCGAACTGGATCGTTACCTGGACGATCAGCACGGAAGAGATATTCGGCAGGATATGCTCGATTGAGATCCGCAACGGTCCTTTGCCTGCAACACGTGCCGCCATGATGAATTCGCGTTTCCAGACCACCAGCGCCGCACCGCGGGTCAAACGCGCAAAGACGGGAATGTTGAAAATGCCGATTGCAATGATGGAATTGATCGCGCCCGGTCCGGCCAGCGCCGTAATCATCACCGCCGACAGCAGCGCCGGGAAAGCGAACGCAAAGTCGTTGGCGCGCATCAGAATCTCGTCGAGCCAACCCTGACGCGCAGCGGCAATTGCCCCCAGAGGTACACCGATGCCAACACCCAGTCCGACAGCCACAATCGCGACGGCAACTGAATTGACCGCCCCGGCCATCAGCAATGACACCAGATCGCGGCCAAACTGATCCGTCCCCAGCCAGTGCGCCGAGGAAATACCCTGAAAGCGTCGTGTCACAACGATTTCTTCCACCGGGTAAGGCGTCCAAATCAGGGCGATCGCGGCAAGCAGGACAAAGCTGACTGTGATTATGCCGCCTATCACAAAACCCCGATTACGTAGGCCCGTCCGCCAAATCTCCGCCAGGCCGTCAGACATGCCCGCCTCCACTACGCAGGCGCGGATCGAGAACGGCATAGCCCAGATCGACGATGAAATTGACCAGGACAACAGAGCCTGCAAGCAGAACCACCAGATCCTTGACCACGATCAGATCGCGCTGGGCAATCGCCTGAAACAACAGGCGTCCCAGACCCGGCAGATAAAAGACGTTTTCGATAATGATCGTTCCCGCCAGTAGGAACGAGAACTGCAGCCCCAGGATGGTGATCACAGGGATCAAGGCATTGCGCACCGCATGCCGCCAGAGAGCCGCGTTCCGCGACAGTCCCTTAGCTCTGGCCGTGCGCACGAAGTCTTCCTGCAAAACCTCTAACACCGAGGAACGGGTCACACGGGTCAGGATTGCCGCCTGCGGAAGCGCCAAGGCAAAAGCGGGCAGCAACAGAGACTGTGTCGCCGGCCAGAAGCCCGCATCCCAACCGGCAAACCCACCGGCGGGCACCCATTGCAACGTGACGGAAAACAGCAGGATCAGCAGGATGGCAAACCAGAAGTTCGGAATAGCAATCCCGAACTGCGCCGCGCCGGTCAACGCGATATCCAGAGTCTTGTTGTGCCGCGATGCTGCAATTACGCCCAGGGGAATGGCTATCACCGTCGAAAGAGTCAAAGCCATAACCGCCAGTGGCAAGCTGACCACCACACGTTCGCCGATCAGCTCCGAAACCGGCACATCGTAGGTGTAGCTGCGCCCCAGTTCGCCGGTCATCAAACCGCCGATCCACTGGAAAAACCGTGTCCAGGCAGGCTGATCCAATCCCATCTCGGCACGCAGGGCCGCCAGTGTATCCGGCTGCGCGGACACGCCGAGCATTACCAGCGCCGGATCTCCGGGCAGGATTTCCAGGACCGAAAATACCACGATGGCGGCAACCAACAGGGTCGCCGCCAACATGATCAGTCGTTTAACAAGAAACAGAGTCATCGATTGCCGGTGAAGCCTTCACCCCGGAAATTACGCATTTTACAGCTCCCCTCTGCTGGAGGGCCTTACTTTTCCCAGGAAACTTCCGTCAGATCGTTCGCCTGAACCGGGCTGTTCTCCCAGAGGCCTTTGACCTTGGCGTTCCAGACACCGTGTTTGGCAAGCTGGAAGAGAAAACCGTTCACGGCGTCCTCCGACAACTGCTTCTGCGCATCCGCCATCACGGCGTAGCGGGCTTTCTCGTCAACCTCGGAAGCCAGCTTCTCCATAAAACCATTGAACGCCTCGCTCTGATAATCGAAGTAGTAGCTTTCCCGGGCATAGATACCGATGTCCATCGGTTCAGTGTGGGAGACGATGGTCAGATCGAAATCCTTACCGCGGAAGGCCTGTTCCAGCCACTGCGCCCATTCAACGGGAATAATTTCCAGCTCGATGCCGATCTCTCGGAGTTGAGAGGCGATGATCTCACCACCGCGCCGCGCGTAGCTAGGCGGCGGCAGCTTGATCGTTGCCTTGAATCCATCGGCATGCCCGGCCTCCGCCATCAAGGACTTGGCTTTCTCCAGATCCAGCGGATAGCGGTTCGTCAGATCGACATAGGCCGGGTGATGCGGCGCAAAATGACTGCCAATCGGTGTGCCATACCCGAACATTGCGCCATCGATGATGGCCTTGCGATCGATGGCATGGGCAATTGCCTGACGGACACGGATATCGTCAAAGGGCGGACGCCCGTTGTTTGTCGAGAGAATGGTTTCTCCCTCGGTGCTGCCGATGACCACTTTGAAGCGCGGATCTGCCTCGAACTGCACCATGTTCTCCGGTGCGGGAAAGTTCGCGAAGGCGTCAACGTCGCCCGCCATCATGGCCGAAACCGCCGCCGCGGGATCTGGAATAAACCGGAAGGTCGCCGTCGCCAGCTTCGCAGGTTCGCCCCAGTAGGCGTCGTTCCGCTGTAACTCGACACGGTCACCTTTAACCCAGCGTTTGAAGGTAAAGGGTCCGGTACCGACCGGATTGGCTTTATTGCCATCAGCGCTCTCTTCGCCAACCACGATGGCATCCCCCCAGCCCAGATTGAACAGGAAGTGCCCGGTCGGTCGTTTAAGCGTGACAACGACCGTTCCCGCACCTTCGGCCGCGACAGACTCAATTGGTTCAAACAATGCTTTCTGCGCATTCACGCTATCAGTCGCGATGGCGCGCTCAATCGAAAAAAGAACGTCGGCGGAATCCATCGTCGTTCCGTCATGAAACGTCACGCCTTCACGCAGCGTAAAGCGGTAAGTCTTTCCGTCGTCGGACACGTTCCAGCTCGACGCCAGTCCCGGTTTGACTTCACCATTCCGATCGATGCGGGTCAGGCCCTCAAAAACGTTCGCGTAGACAACCTCATCAATCGCAGCCGCCGCGCCCGCGGTCGGATCCAGGTGCGGCGGTTCCAGAACGACCCCCATATTGAGGTGGCCATCCCCAGCCGCTTGAAGCTGGAGCGGGACAAGTCCAGCGACACAGGTCGCCAAGGCAAGAAATAGCCGCTTCATAGTGCACTCCCCGTCAAAGGTATTTCAGCAAAAACCGCCGTCAGCATCTGATAGCAGCCGATCTTACGACAGCCACCAACACAATCAGTCTGATTAATTACAGAAGGATCTTATACTCGAAAACGTGAGATGGCTACGCCGCCGCAAGGCCAGCCGGATCGGGAGTTCAAGGGCTTAGCCTTGCTAAAAACGGAAGCTTACTCAGCCCAGTGAAGGCGCTTGAAGGCCTTCCCTTCACTGTCGAAGAGATGGCAATAGCTTGGCGGCACTGCGAGGGACAAGGCCTCACCGGGCTTCGCACGGTTTGCCCCGGAAGCTTCGACCACCATCTGTTCGCCACTGCCCGACTGACCGTACAAGAACGAGGTCCCACCAAGGTGTTCAGCGACCTCGACGTTGAATGCCATCCGCGGATTGCCGTCATCCTGTTCCGAGAAGTGCTCCGGCCGGATACCCAGTTTGACCTTCTGCCCGATCTCAGCGCCGTTCATGGCGACCGGCAGATCGGCCTTACTGCCACCGGGCAGTGCGACCGTCACCGCGGCGTCATCCTTGCCGACAATCTCACTGGACACGAAATTCATCTTCGGCGAACCGATGAAACCGGCAACGAATTCATTGCAGGGATGATGATAAAGGTCGAGCGGCGCACCGACCTGCTCGACATAACCGCCGCGCAACACGACGATCTTGTCCGCCATCGTCATGGCCTCGACCTGATCGTGGGTCACGTAGATCATGGTCGCGTCCAACTGCTGATGCAGTTTTGCTATTTCGACCCGCATCTGCACCCGCAGTTCCGCATCCAGATTCGACAGCGGCTCATCGAACAGAAAGACCTTGGGGTTCCGTACGATTGCCCGACCGATCGCCACGCGTTGACGCTGGCCACCGGATAAGGCCTTAGGACGCCGGTCCATCAGCGGACCGAGTTGGAGGATGCGCGCAGCCTCGCCGACTTTCTCGTCGATTTCGGCTTTCGGATGGTTGGACATGCGCAAGCCGAAACCCATGTTCTCGGCGACCGTCATATGCGGATAAAGTGCGTAAGACTGGAACACCATGGCGATACCGCGATCTACGGCCTCGACGTTGGTGACGTCTTTGTCATCGATGAAGATCTGGCCGTCGGAGGTCTCTTCCAAACCCGCAATCAAACGCAGGAGCGTGGACTTGCCGCAACCGGAAGGTCCGACGAAAACGACAAACTCACGGTGTTTCAATTCCAGATCGACACCGTGGATGATCTCAACATCCCCGAAACGCTTTACGACAGACTTCAGCCGCACATCAGCCATTTGCCCAACCCTCCCAAGGGACCAACAGGGTCATTTATTTTTTTATATTTGATGTCCGCCTTACAACCCAACCCGAGTGTGCGGCAGACGCGTGACAGTTTGAGCAGAGCCTCTGGTTTCGTCAAGCGGCCTCTTTCTTTTTTTTTCGTTATCTTTCTTTCCATTTGACAAGATGAAAGCTCTGACGAGATACTTAACCCCATCGATTTTGCGGGTGAAACAATGTGAACTCGGAAGATAAGCGGAAGCGCCTCTTCGCTTTCCATTCTGGCTTGCCTCACCGTTTAGGCCCGATATCGAAATAAAAAGAAAGTCGACCGTCAGGACGTCAAACAAGGGGAGAGGTTCATGTCGCAGTATTGGCGCAAGAACCAGGTCAAAATCGCGCCGTGGCTGTTTCTCGCGCCGGCCTTTTTTGTGTTCGCTCTCTACGTCTTGAACCCAATTGCTCAAAGCGTCTGGATCAGTTTTCACGAATGGGATGGCCTGGGTGAAAAGACCTTCATCGGTCTGGCCAACTACGAAGAACTCTTCGACGACGATCAGTTCTGGATCTCGCTGACGAATAACGTCTACTGGCTGGTGCTCTACATGCTGGCGCCGCCGATCGGCCTTGGCATCGCGCTGTTCCTGAACCAGAACGTGCCCGGCATCCGACTGGTCAAGTCTCTGTTCTTTTTCCCCTTCGTTATTTCACAGGTGGTGGTCGGCCTGATCTTCGCCTGGTTCTACGATCCACATAACGGTCTGATGGCGCTTCTGCTCGGCAACATCGGCGTTGATCCGATTGCCGTCCTCTCCGATGAAGACCTCGTGACTTACGGTATTATCGCCGCCGGTCTCTGGCCGCAGATCGCCTACTGCATGATTCTCTATCTCACCGGGCTTAACTCCCTGAGCCCGGACCAGATCGAGGCTGCGCGCCTCGATGGTGCGAAGGGTCTGCGCATGCTCTGGCATGTCGTCCTTCCGCAGCTTATGCCGGCCACTTTCATCGCCATTGTTGTGACCGTTATCGGTGCGCTGCGTAGCTTCGATCTGGTGGCTATCATGACCGACGGCGGTCCCTACGGCAGTTCCAGCGTTCTGGCCTACTTCATGTACGAGCAATCCATGTTCAATTACCGCATGGGATACGGCGCCGCCATCGCGACCGTCCTCTTCCTGATCATGGATATTTATATCGCTTTCTTCCTATGGCGCATGATTCGCGCAGAGCGGGGTTAAGCCGATGTTTCCAAGACCAATCGAAAAAGCCCCGCACGGCAAGCAGATCGCCTACAAGGTCGCACTGCCGATCGCGTTGATCGCCTGGTTGCTGCCTCTGATCGCTGTGATGATGACCTCTGCGCGTTCCATCGAAGATCTCAACAAAGGCAACTACTGGGGTCTGCCCGAAAAGTGGATGCTGATCGAGAACTACAGCGAGATCTTCCGCGTCACGCCGATGGCGACCTACATGCTGAACTCGGTGATCATCACCCTGCCGACTGTGGTGGTTTCCGTTGCATTTGCGACCATGGCCGGCTTTGCGCTGGCGAAATACAACATCCGCTTTCGCATCCTCCTGTTCGCGATCTTTGTCGGCGGAAACTTCATCCCCTTCCAGATCCTGATGATCCCGGTCCGAACGCTCACCATCGACCTGGGATTCTACGATACACCCTGGGCGCTGATCGTTTTCCATACTGCTTTCCAGACTGGTTTCTGCACCCTTTTCATGCGCAACTTTATCGCCGCCTTACCGAACGAGCTGATCGAGGCTGCCCGCGTCGAAGGAGTGAGCGAATGGAAGATCTTCCGGCATATCATCGTGCCGTTGGTCCGCCCTGCCCTGGCAGCGCTCTCGGTTCTGATCTTCACCTTCGTCTGGAACGATTACTTCTGGTCGCTCGTGCTGGTTCAAAGTGACGAGGTGCGCCCGATCACAGCAGGCCTCAATGCCCTCAAGGGCCAATGGCTCGCCTCCTGGCAGTTGATATCTGCCGGATCGATTATCGCCGCACTGCCTCCGGTTGCCCTCTTCTTCCTGATGCAGCGTCACTTCATCGCGGGCCTTACGCTTGGGGCCACCAAGGGATAAGATCCGATTATGACCAGCGCCTATCATCGGCTTGATTCGAGCCGCAGCACAGTCCTGCTCGAAGTCCCTGAAGACCGGGTTGCGGGCGCGATGCCGCGCATTCTCTATTGGGGAGGCCTGCTTCCCAAAAACGAACAGCCTGCGAGTCTGGCACGGGCGTTGGTTCGTCCTGCGTTGCAAGGGGGCTTGGACGATGCGGTCCCCCTCACGCTAAGCCCGTCCCTCGTCAATGGATTTCCAGGTCAGCCGGCCCTCAGCGGTCACCGAAAAGGCAGGCATGCCCTACCGGGTTTTCAGGACGTGGAGGTCACCCAGGGTGAAAGCAGCTGGAACGTCCTTGCACGGGACAGTGCCGCGGGTTTGACCCTGCAGATTGCCATAGCGCTGGCGCCCGACAGCAATGTTTTGACCATGAACACCCGCCTGACTAATGACGGTGCATCAGACTACGATCTGCAATGGTGCGCGGCAGCCACCCTCCCCATTCCTGCGTGTCACGAGGAAATTTTAAGCTTCAGGGGTCGCTGGTGCGGCGAATTCCAGACCGCTCGCCGTCGTGCCCCCGTCGGCACGCTGATGCGCGAAAACCGGCGTGGGCGGACCTCTCACGACAGCTTTCCCGCCATGATCCTAGGCACGGAAGGCTTCAACGAAACAAACGGCACTGTCCTGGGGGCGCATCTGGCCTGGAGCGGCAATCACCGGGTTTTGCATGAGCGCCTGCCCGACGGGACGCGGCAGCTTCAGATGGGTGAACTTCTGCTGCCGGGCGAAGTCATGCTTGCCCCTGGCGAGAGCTATCAATCGCCCGATGTCTGCTTCAGCGTCAGTGATAAGGGGCTTGGTGGCCTGTCCCACAACTTTCACAGCTTTCTGCGCGCAGAACTCCTGCCGGAGCAGACCCGCAAACCGCGGCCGGTCACGCTCAATACCTGGGAAGCAGTTTACTTCGACCATGCGCCGGAAAAACTCAGCCGCCTGGCACAACTGGCGGCAAAGGTCGGTGTCGAGCGCTTCGTTCTGGACGACGGCTGGTTCAAAGACCGCAATGATGACCGCACGTCCCTGGGCGACTGGGTCCTGGATGAAAAGAAATACCCTCACGGCCTGGAGCCACTGATCAACGAGGTGGAAGGCCTGGGTATGGAGTTCGGCCTCTGGGTCGAGCCGGAAATGGTCAATCCGGACAGCGACCTCTTCCGCGCGCATCCGGACTGGGTTTTGCATCTGGAGTCCCTGCAAGAGCCCACCGGGCGTTACCAGCATGTGCTCAACCTCACAAAACCCGAAGCGGCCCAATACCTTTTTGAGAGCCTGGATACGCTCTTGAAAGCCTATCCCATTCGATATCTGAAGTGGGATATGAACCGGGACCTAAGCCATCAGGCTGATGGGCAAAGCTTTGTCACGGGTCAGCAGACCAAGGCGCTCTACGCGCTGATCGACCGGCTTCGCGAGAGCCACCCCTCAGTCGAAATCGAGAGCTGCGCCTCCGGCGGCGGGCGGGCGGACTACGGAATCCTGCGTCGGACACACAGAATCTGGGCCTCGGATTCCAATGATGCGCATGACCGGCAATCGATCCAACAGGGCTTCAGTCTCTTCTTCCCGCCTGAAGTCATGGGCGCACATATCGGCCCCATGCACTGCCACACAACAGGACGGCGCCTGGATCTCGATTTCCGCGCGATAACAGCCTTCTTCGGCCACTTCGGCCTGGAAGCCGATCTCAGCCAGCTTTCAGATGACGAACTCGCCAAAGTCGCAGCTTACGTGGCGCTCCACAAGGAATGGAGATCCGTGTTGCACAACGGACAGGTACTGCGGCAGGTGCTCGAAGATGGCCGCGCCCTGCTCTTCGGGGTTCTTTCAGATGACCGCGCCCACGCTATCGTCAGCTATGCGGTGATGGAACAAACACGTGATGCCTTAACCGCGCCTTTACGCATCTCGGGTCTGGACCCGGAGCGTTTCTACCGGGTTTGCGCCTTTAATCAGCCAAACAATCCGGGACGCCGGATGAAGAATATGCCGGACGCGCTGTTCGACGGATCGCTGATTCATACGGGCAGTGCGATCGCAGGTTCAGGCATCCAAATTCCAGTTCTCGATCCGGATACGGCGTTACTCCTGCAGATTTCCGACAGCTCAACTTCGGCAAATTAGATAAAGAAGGGCTGAAACAAAGCGGTGGCTTTGAAACTTTGCTGCGGCGAGAGATGCAGGAGTCCAGTCGTCCCCCAATCGGTCCCTTCGAGGTTGACCGCATTCACGCAGTGACTGACAGGCTCCACGCAGAAAAAGTCCTTACCGGGTGGCGTGAAGATCACGACGTGACCGAATTCCGGGCTCGCGCTGATACGGAGGCCACGGTTTTCCTCCGGCCAGAGGATCTCTGCCGATCCATCCCACCCACCGAAGCACAGATCAAGGCCTTCAGGTAAAGACGTCCCCTCGCTTAGCGGTTTGATAGCTGGATAATCGGCGTCTTGCGTAATCGGCAAGAGAGTCTCATCGCCAACATGTGCGTTCGTCACTCCTGTCTTCAGACGGACTTGAGACGCCGCGGGGAAGTGCGGATGAATTCCGAGTCCCGCCGGCATGTTGGTCTCACTCTGATTGATCAGTTCCATCTCGATCCGCAAACCTGTCTCATCGAGCGCAAAGCGCTGCACGGCCTCGTACTGCCAGGGCCAACTGTCAGAAGCATGGCTAAATTTAAGGACAATCGATGCCTCTGTGCGCTCAGTGACCTCCCAGGCGGCACGCCATCCGTGACCATGAATGGCATGGGGCGGCAACAAAGGGTCGGCAGGAAGACTGACCTCACGGCCTTCGTATCTGAAGCAGCCATGGGCAATCCGGTTGGAGAAAGGCACCAGCGGGTAACTGGACGCCTCAATCGCTCCCGCTTCCTCGATTGTCGCCAATTCGACCGGGCGCATCCAATTCACAGGCGCTTCGCGCCCTTCAGAGGCATAGCCAATCACTGCTCCCCCCAGTTCCGGAACCAGTTGCAGCCAGGTTCCGTCGTGGCTCAGAGTTTCTACTTGTGGCGACGCCATAGCGGCTTTTCTCCAAAGGGCTTCAGTTTTTCTTTCTATCACTGTAGTTTGATCAGATAGCGCAAGAAAAGGAAAGAGATCGAAGATTATGCTTCCGTCACTTGATGCCCAACTCAGGCATGAGCATATCCGCTCTCGGCTTGGTAAGAACGGTAACGTCCGGGTCACGGAGTTGGCTGAGGATCTGGATGTCTCGGTCGTGACGATCAGAGCAGATCTCGGATACCTGGAGGAACGGAGCGAACTTCGGCGGAACCGGGGCGGCGCCGTCCAGATGCCTCCACATCGCAATGAGCAGGCATTGGAAGTGACCAGTCTGGCCTCTCACGACGAAAAAGAACGCATTGCAAAACGCGCCGCGCGTCTGATCGAGGACAACGACACCATTATCATCGATGTCGGCAGCACTCTAACCGCGCTTGCCAAGGCCTTTTCGCCTGATCTGCGTAACGTCGTGGTCATCACCAACGCGCTGAACATCGCCATGATCCTCGAGAACCACCCGGGCGTGACCGTGATCGTGACCGGCGGCACCCTGCGTCCTTTGCAGCATTCTCTGGTAAATCCACTAGGTGGCGGCCTGCTCGCCCAGGTCAATGCCGACAAGGCTTTCATCGGCTGCAACGGCGTCCATCCGGAAAAAGGCTTCACCAACTCCAATCTTCAGGAAGCTGAGATCAAGCAGGCCATGCTGGCCGCCAGTGCTCGGGTTTATTTTCTCGCAGATCACACCAAACTGAACGCAATATCGACCGCTGCAATTGCGCCGCTCAACTGCGCGGAACTGCTGATCACGGATAATGCCGCGGCCCGAGAGCACCTGAAGCTGCTGAAAGCCAGCGGATTGGCTGTGGACGTCGCCTGACTTCGGGTTTATAGCCCCCTTTTCTTCCAACGGATCACCTGGCGATTTGAGAGTACAGCCGTGGCAAAACTAGGCGTTTGTTACTACCCGGAACACTGGCCGCAAAGTCGCTGGCAGGAAGACGCTGCCGCCATGGCCGAGATGGGCATCACATATGTCCGCATCGGCGAATTTGCCTGGTCCCGTCTTGAGTCCAGCCCAGGCAACTACAGCTGGGATTGGCTGGATACCGCAATTGCAACGCTCGGCGACGCCGGTCTGGAGGTGGTTCTCGGAACTCCGACGGCGACACCACCGCGCTGGCTGATCAAACAACACCCGGAAATTCTGGCGCTTGACGCGGACGGCAGGCCACGCAAGTTCGGCTCGCGGCGTCACTATTGCTTTTCAAGCGAGCTATACCGGAATCTTGCCTGCCGTTTCGTCGAGCAGATGGCGCGGCGCTACGGTGAGAATCCATATGTTGTTGCCTGGCAAACCGACAATGAATACGGATGTCACGACACTACGGTCAGCTACTCCGATGCCGCCACCAAGGCCTTCAGGCTCTGGCTGGCAAAGCGTTACGGCGCGATTGAAGATCTTAATCAGGCCTGGGGCACAGTCTTCTGGAGTCAGGAATACGATGACTTCGACGATATCGATCCCCCCAATCTGACGGTGACCGAAGCAAACCCGGCCCATCAGCTGGATTTCAGGCGTTTTTCATCGGATCAGGTTGTGGCCTTCAACCGCGCCCAGGTGGAAATCTTGCGGCAATACGCGCCCGACCGGGACATTCTGCACAATTTCATGGGCTTTGAGACCAGCTTCGATCATTTCGATGTCTCGGCCGATCTGGATGTCGCGAGCTGGGACAGCTACCCGCTCGGTTTCCTGGACCAGGGCTGGTTCGACGAAGACACCAAAGCCCGCTTTCAGCGTCAGGGACATCCGGATTTTGCGGCCTTCCATCACGACCTCTACCGGGCCTGTGGCGATGGTCGTTTCTGGGTCATGGAGCAGCAGCCCGGCCCGGTCAATTGGGCCCCGCATAACCCGGCGCCTCTTAACGGCATGCTGCGCCTCTGGGCCTGGGAATGCTTCGCGCACGGCGGTGAGGTCACATCCTTCTTCCGTTGGCGGCAAGCGCCTTTCGCCCAGGAGCAAATGCACGCCGGACTCTTGAGACCCGATGGCACCCCCGACACAGGCGCCGCCGAAGTTGCGCAGATCGCGATGGAACTCAAAAGTCTTGAACTGCCGGAGTCCACGCGCGGCGATGTTGCATTGATGCTCGATTACGACGCCGTCTGGAACCTCGAAATCCAACCGCAAGGCCGAGAATTCTCGTTTCTGCGCTGGGCCTTCGATATATATCAGTCCCTGCGCGAACGGGGCCTGAATGTCGACATTCTTGCGCCGCATCACGCTCTCGACGGCTACAAGGCCCTGATCCTGCCCTGCCAACCATACGTGAGTGATGCGCTGGCAGACCGGTTCAAAAACTTTAAGGGCAAAGCACTGATCGGCCCGCGCAGCGGCAGCAAGACCCGCGACTTTTCTATTCCAGATCATCTGGCACCCGGCCCGCTGCGCGATCTGCTCGGCCTCTCAGTCGTACGCGTTGAATCTCTTTCGCCTGGGCGGGTTGAAGCGGTTCAAATTGGCAATACGCAATACGATGCTGTGTTGTGGCGTGAACACCTCGAAACCGACAATCCGGTGCTTGGGCGCTTCACCGGTGATTTTCATTCCGGCAGCCCTGCATTGGTCCAGAACGGAAACTTCCGCTATCTCGCCTGCTTGGCCTCAAAGCCGCTTCTCGATAAGATCATCATGGACTTTTGTGAATGGTCTGAAATCGAGATGGTGCCGACACTGAACGAAGTACGCATTCGTCGTCGTGGCGAGCTGCAGTTTGCATTTAACTACGGTGCCGGTCCGACCGAGGCACCGGCACCTGCCGGCGCGGAGTTCTTGTTGGGGAGCCGCACGCTTCCGGCGGCAGGCGTTGCAGCCTGGACGGTCCGCTAGAGCGTATGACCTTGCAGGCCCTTGCGGACCAATTCTAGCGTGGGAGTTAACGGATATGAATGCCCCAGGCGGTCTAACTGGAACCGGTTGTTACCGTCAGGTTTTCTCGGAAGCCCCCGATGTCACAGCCTCCGCCTTCTCCCGGGTCGACATCCTGGGCGGACATACCGACTACAATCAGGGCTTCGTACTCGCCGCACCTATGCCGCAGACCACAAGCGTCGAGCTCTCCGCGCTGAACAGAGGTGACACTTCCGAAGAGAACCTAATCGCAATAGAGGGCTACTCGACCCTGAGCGGTGATCGTGTTTCGCACAGCATCCCGGTCAAGACCGACCCGTCATCGCATATCCGGCGCGGTGACTGGATTGATTATGTTGTCGGTGCTGTGCGTGAGCTTCAGACCGCGGGTGCAAGTATCAGAGCCTTCCGGCTCGCGGTCTCCGGCAACGTGCCCGTGGGGGCAGGTCTGGCGAGTTCGGCCTCCTTTTGCATCGCCTTGCTACGTGGACTGGGGAAGCTGTTTCACTGCGCGCTTGAGGGCGAGACTCTGGCCAAGACGGCGCAACGGATAGAGCGCATTCATGTCGGCGTGAACTGCGGCATCATGGACCCGCTCATATTGGTCGACGGAACGTTGGACAATGCCCTCTTCATCGACACCCGTTCTTTGGAAAGCCGCGCAATCGCTATCGATCCACGCTACCGCCTGGAGGTCATAGACAGCGGTGAACGACGACGGCTCGCCGAGGTGGGATATAATCTGCGCCGGGACGAATGTCAGCGGGCCGCACAGATTCTGAGCGTGAACAGCCTGCGTGAACTGAGCGGTGACGAACCGGATCTGAAGGATCTGCCGCCCCCTCTTAATCGGCGCGTCCGCCACGTTCTCAGCGAGAACCAAAGGGTCAAGCAGGCCAGTCTTGCGCTTGAAGCCGGACGCTATGACGAGCTTGGGCAGCTTATGCATGCCTCTCATCTCTCTCTTCGTGATGACTACGAGGTTTCGGTTCCCGCCCTGGATCGCCTGGTAGATGATTGTCTGGCCAGCGGCGCCCTTGGCGCAAGGCTCGCCGGCGCAGGCTTCGGCGGCTGCGTTGTTGCTCTGATCGAAACGTCACAACGGGACGTCTGGCGAACCCGGATTGCGCAGTTGAACACAAGAGCATCTGTTTTCGATTCCTGTTGAAACCACCGCCTTTCGAAAGAAAGGATAATGATTGACAACAAATAGAAACCTCCGGACAATCCTGGAGTGTGATCGTTCTTGATTGACGCGATCAAGAACGTGAATCACCCTCCAATCCTATAAAGAAGAGGCTGATTCACGTTTTCGCTGATCCAGTGAAAACGATCAGACTCGAATCTGAACGAAGAATACGCGCAGTAAGCGCGAAGACGTTCGACCTTAGGGAGCTAAGGGTCAGGCAGGCAGAAAAATCGTTCCTACGTTTTCCGCGCTGCGAGACCCCCGAAAACGGGAGAAAAATCATCATGTCCTTTGTCCGCAGTCTGCTGGGCGGAATAGCTGCGTCCACATTGCTATCGGCAACAGCCCTGGCCGGCACGCTGGTCATCAACTCGGACCAGGCCGATCCGGCACCGAAGAAAGCCTTCGACGAAGTTGTCGCGCAGTTCAAACAAGACAACCCGGATATCGAGATCCAATTCAACACCTTCGAAAAAGAAAGCTACAAGACAGCGATCCGCAACTGGTTGACCAGCGAACCGCCGGATGTGGTTTTCTGGTACGCAGGCAATCGGATGAAGACCTTCGTCGATCGCGGTCTGCTCGAAGACGTCAGTGATCTCTGGGATAAAGACGACCTCCATACGAAGCTCGCGCCCGCACGCAGCTCAATGACCATCGACGATAAACAGTGGGGGATTCCCTACACCTACTATCAGTGGGGCGTTTATTACCGTAAGGACATCTTCGCGAAGGCCGGACTGGAAGAACCCAAGACCTGGGATGAATTCCTCGCGGTCAGTGCCAAGCTCAAAGCAGACGGAATCGCACCGATTGCAATCGGTACCAAGTACCTCTGGACCGCAGCCGGCTGGTTCGATTACCTGAATATGCGCGTCAACGGCCTCGATTTTCACATCGAGCTCATGGACGGCAAGATTCCTTACACCGATGATCGGGTTCGCGCCGTCTTTGAAAAATGGAAAGAGCTGGTCGAGCCGGGATACTACCTTGAAAACCACGCATCTTATTCGTGGCAGGAAGCACAGCCCTTCCTCTACAACGGTTCTGCGGCGATGTACCTGATCGGTAACTTCATCACGCCGAACTTCCCGGATGAAATCAGAGATCAGATGGGTTTCTTCCAATTCCCCATCATCAATGAATCCGTTGGGATCGGCGAAGATGCGCCAACCGACACAATCCATATTCCGGCCAATGCCAAGAACAAGGAAGACGCGCGTAAATTCCTTGCCTACCTGGCTCGCGCAGACGTGCAGGAAAAATTCAACGAAGCGATCCTCCAGCTGCCGGTCCATGTCGACGCCAAGGCAAAGGACGATCCATTCCTGAACATTGGTGCCGATATGCTGTCCAAGGCCGGCACGGCGCAGTTCTACGATCGGGACACGCCACCGGAAATGGCCAAGGTCGGTATGAAGGGATTCCAGGAATTCATGGTCAAACCCGACCGTCTCGACAAGATCCTCAATCGCATCGAGAAGGCGCGCAAGCGGATCTTTAAGGTCAAAAACTAGACATGTTTCCATAGAGTTAGGGCCTGATCTCGACCGGGCTTTTCCTAAGGGCACAGGTTAGCTAATTTCAGGGCGGCTGAGCGACTTCAGCCGCCCTGTTTTTTTGCCGCGGCGAGCGGGTCACTAAATCGATCTGCCCGACGCGCTTCGCGGAGACCAGAATGAGCTTTATCTTTCCAGCGCCGGCCGACGCCGCCCTTCCCATTGTCGGTCAGGAGGCACTGTTTCCTGTGCGACGGATCTATTGTGTTGGGCGCAACTATGCTGAACACGCCCGTGAAATGGGCGCTGACCCGGACCGCGAACCACCCTTCTTTTTCACCAAACCGCGCGACGCCATTGTTGCAGAGGGTGGTGAGATGCCTTACCCGCCCGCAACGGAAAACCTGCATTATGAGATGGAACTGGTGGTCGCCATCGGAACCGGCGGCAAAGCAATCGATGAAGCCGATGCCCTAACGCATGTGTTTGGCTACGGTGCCGGTCTCGACATGACCCGTCGCGATGTTCAGGGTGTCGCAAAGAAGATGGGACGCCCCTGGGATATGGGCAAAGGCTTCGATCACTCAGCGCCCTGTTCCGCCCTTCGATCCGCCGCCGACATCGGTCATCCCGACAATGGCGCAATCTGGCTCAAGGTCAATGGCACACTCAAACAGGCCGGCGATCTCTCGCAACAGATCTGGAGTGTTCCCGAGACCATTTCGTTTCTCTCCAATCTGGTCGAACTCGCCCCCGGCGATCTGATCTTTACCGGCACGCCCGCAGGTGTCGGCCCTGTTGTTGCGGGAGACCGCATGGAAGGTCACATCGACGAAATAGGCGATATCCTTGTGACCGTAACCTGAGAGGCTTTTCATGCCAGTGATCACCGTTACCCTGATCGAGGGGTACGACGAAGCAACGCGCCAGCGTCTCGCCAAAGGCTTGACCGGCGTTGCGCAGACTGTAATCGGCGCCCCTTTGGAAGGCATCACGGTCGCGCTGCAGGAATTGCCGGCAGCAAACTATATGCGGGGAGGTACAGCTAAAACGCCGGGTACGCCCCCACTGCCGGGCCATGAGATCGTTCGGTCATACCTCGCGGCGATGGAGGCCCGGGATTTGAACGCAGCCAAGCAATGGCTTGCAGAAGACGCCACGCTTACCTTTCCCGGCGGTGCAAACTTTACCTCGCTGGAGAGGATGATTGACTGGGCGCGGACCCGATATTCTCATATCGGCAAAAGCTATGAGCGTTTCGATGAGACCTGGGCTGAAGATGGGTCCGTGGTTATCTGTCAGGGTTCCCTGCATGGCGAGTGGCTTGACGGCACGAATTTCAAAGATATCCGTTTCGTCGATTGGTTCCTCATCCGCAATGACCGGATTGTGGAACAACGCGTCTGGAACGATCTCTCCGAGACCACGCAATCAAGAGCCCCCTCTTAACTGCCCAGAAAACCGTCAAAAATGAAAACTAGGAACAACCAATAATAGAAAAGAAAAATCTACACTTCTCACTAAACAGTTTATTGTTTGCGTATTTTTGACATCTTAATTAACGAACATTTTGTGATTATATATGGAGTCATCAAATTACATGATGAAAGGCGCAAAAAATGTCGTTTTTTATTTACATTTCACCGGGTCATGTCTGAAGCTTACGCCACAATATCACGTCATGTGGAACCTCAAGACTTGTCCCGGCGCGACGGTGAAAACATAAGCACTGAAATTGGAACTGCAGCGTCATGGTGTCTGCTCTCGGCCTCGCATACCTCGCGTGACGCTATCGACCCACCGACCCTGCGTCCTCAATTTTTAAAAATTTATCAATACCTTCAGAGTGTTGCTCCTGAAGGTAGATTCCCTGGCCGCCAGCATATCGACCCCTTGGACTTTCACGATCTTCTGACGTACGTGAACCTGATTGATGTTGAGAGTGAGCCTGAAAATCCCAGGTTTCGCTTTCGTCTCGTCGGCACCACGCAGACCATAATGGCGAAGCGCGACATCGCCGGCCTCTACGTCGAAGAGGCGGTTCTGCCTCGCTTTGCACACCGTATCATCGATAATCTGAAGCGAGTCGTGGAAACCGGCAGTCCGCTCTATGATCGCTTTTCAATGCCCCATCCGAACCGGGAGTTCATTGATTCCGAGCGGGTGTACTACCCGCTTGCGAGCGATGGCGAGAACATTGATATGATCTTTGTTCTGAATGGTTACTACGGCGCCGGCGGACTGGACCCCTTTGATAAAAAGAAGTGAGGCGGCTCTGTTTCTTTCTCACAAAGCAGCTATGCGATTAAGATGAGCCTGAAGAAATTTTCTTACGGAAAACAGCGTAACAAATTGATTTAAAACATTTTTAAAAATACCTGCGCACTCTTCGGGCCTTCTTAGAGCAATTAACCACAGCTTGATCTGGCAGGAAGCCGTTCAGTCAGTTAGATTAGTGATATGGCTTTTCTTTTGAGACATATCGTGCGTTTTGCCGCACAGAAAATTGCGTCCGACCCGGTCGTCCGGGAAAAGGCGACGCAGGCTGCCCGTGTCGTGGTGAGCGAAGCCAAACAGATCGCCCGCGAAGAAGATCGGGCGGAAGCTGCAGGCCGGGCCGCAAGAAGGCTTTTTGACAAGCTTCAAGGCGACAATCGCTAACAGACGCCAGATAGCAACTCACCTTCTAAGCCCAAAACTGTTCTTAAGAACAGATACTTAAAGTATAATCAGGCGCTCGACGGGGAAACGCAGGGTAACTTTGGTCCCCGCGCCCAGTTCGCTCTCCAAGACCAGACTGCCACCATGCAACTCGGTCAGCATCTTGCTGAGGGAGAGCCCGAGACCGGTCCCGGCATGGGCCTGATGGGCGCCGGAACGGGCCTGGCCGAAGGGCTCCAGGACCATTTCGATATCCTCCGGCGCGATACCGCAGCCCTGGTCGGCAACCTCCACAGTCACCCGTCCCAGCGCGTCAATCGTCAGTGAGACCCTGATTGGTTTGTCCGCCGGTGTGAATTTACTGGCATTAGACAGGAGGTTGAGTATGACCTGCTTGATGATGCGTTCATCGCCGACGAAATGACGTACATTTGCCACAGCGTTGAAGTCGATGCGGTGTTCAGGTTCACCCGCCTGCCCCGTTACCATCTGAATGCAGGAATGCAGGACGTCCTCAAGATCGAAGACCTCTTCATCCAGGGTGACTTCGCCGGACTCGACCTTTGAGATATCCAGGATGTCGTTGATCAGGGCGAGCAGATGCTGCCCCGAGTGGTTTACGTTCATGGCGTAGTTGAGATATCTCGAATCGCCGAGGGGTCCGAAGACCTCCTCCTTCATGATCTGCGTAAAGCCCAGTATGGAATTCAGCGGTGTGCGCAGCTCGTGACTCATGTGAGCGAGAAATTCCGACTTTGCACGATTGGCGGTCTGTGCTTCGTCCTTGGCCGTCGAGATCGCGGCCTCGGCTTTCTTGAGCTCGGTGATGTCGCTTTGAATACTGACGATACCGCCGCTATCGGTCTTGCGATCGCTCAAAATCAGAACTCTGCCGTCCCGGAGCCGTACGACAAAGGATTCAGGCGGCCCGGTTAAGAGATCCTCGCGCCGATCAACGTAGTCCTGCGCGAGTTCATCATCGACGACGACAGCATTGCGTTCGATATCGAGCAATCCGAGATCGCGCCGGTGCGCGCCCGGCCGGGCCTCCTCATCACTGTAACCGTAGAATTCCTTGAACTTGGAGTTACAGATGATCAGATGCCCCTCGGGGTCATAGAGAACAAAGCCCTCGTTGATGGATTCAAGCGCATCAATCAGAAGCGCCCGTGATGTGCGGACGACCTGCTCAACCGAAGAATCGGTTCTGACCTCATGACCGGTGAACAGCAGCAGTTCTTCCTCACCGACACGCAGTAAGCGCAGTGTCGCGATGCAATCATGCAGATTGCCGAACTTGTCTCTCAGGGAAGTATCGAGGTTTTCAATCACCTTCTCGGATTTGAGCCGACGGATCAGCTTGGCGCGAACCGATGGCTCGGTCCAAACGCGCATTTCCGCTGCCGTCTTCCCGACCACTTCATCGAGCTTGAAGCCAAGGACCTCGAGCCAGACCGCATTTACGGCGAGACAGCGCCCGTCTTCTAGCCTGCTGACCGACATAAGGTCACTGCTGGCGTCGAACACAGCGCGAAAGAGTTCCTTTGAGTCAAGCAAAGGGTCGGAAGGCGGCGGCTTAGAAACACTCATCCAAAGAAACTCATATTGAACAGAAACGTCACACCGATATGCGCAACCCACTGCACTGACTTTGTGAAGAAGCACCCTAGAAGTTTAATCATGAGCAGCACGTGGTTCACCAAACAGGATTGCACTTTTCCAGCGAAGTTCCAATGTAATGGCAGCAGCTTCATCAGATTTGCCGCCCTTAAAATGCATTTATGAAGCTGTTCGCAATCCGAGATTGCAAGAGGTTGAACGGCCGCTCCTGGCGACTTCACCTCATCGCCTTGGGGATAGCTTCCTGCTCACGCGCTTTCGAAACCCGTCAGAGCATTCACAACGTTGATCCCGATCTGCGCGACAGCATAACCACCTTCCATGACAAAGAGTGTGGGTATCGGCGCGGCCTTCATCGCCGCGCCGATCCGCGCGCCATAATCACTGAAGTCATCGCTTTTTAGTTTGAAAAAGCTGATGGGGTCTTCCTCGAAGGTATCTACACCGAGAGATACGACCAGAAGGCCAGGCCGGAACTTTGCGATCCGTTCAAGCGCTTCGTCGAGGGCATCGCGCCAACGCAGATAATCAGTTCCGGGCGGCAGCGGAAAGTTGATGTTGAATCCCTCTCCTGCATCCTCGCCAAATTCATCGGCATGTCCCAGGAAGTGCGGAAAAGCATCCATGGGATCGCCGTGCAGAGACGCAAAGAAGACATCGTCCCGGCGATAGAAGATGTTCTGCGTTCCGTTCCCGTGATGGAAATCCACATCCAAAACGGCAACACGTTCGATCCCCTGATCCCGGGCGAACTGCGCGGCGATGGCCGCGTTGTTCAGAAAGCAATAGCCGCCGTATTGATCCGCCGCGGCATGGTGTCCCGGTGGCCTGCTCAACGCAAAGGACGCAGTGTCTGTACCGGCAAGCAGTTGTTCCGTTGCCGTCAACACCACGTCGGCCCCCGCTCGGGCGGCCTCCCAGGTGCCATCGGAAATCGAGGTTTCGCCCGCCAGGGCGTAATATCCGAGCTTGCCGTCGATATTGCGCGGGATTCGCTTGCCGTTCATGGCACGCGTAGGCCAGACATTGGGTAAGGCCTCGCCTTCTCCGCCCGCAGCCACCCAGTCTTCCCAGCAATTCTCCAGAAACCGCACAAAGTCAGGATCATGCACCTTGAGCACCGGCGCCAGTCCGAAATCTTTTGGAGCAATGACCTCGCCCAGGCCCTCCTGTCGCACACGTGCCAGTACGATCTCGGCCCGCTCCGGACATTCAAAAGGCCGCACGAAGGTGCCGCCGTGCAGTTCGGTCTTGGCATCACGCAGGCGGTGTTTTTCAGAATAAACAGTCAGCATGGCAGTAACTCTCGAGGACTTTCAATTAGGGAGCTCTGGGCTAGTTTCATGTATACCTAGCTGTTTTGTCTGACACTTTTCACCCCTTACGTGCAGCCAGTACCGCTGCCACCAGATCTTCCGGCACGCTCTCCGGCAGGGCCGTTTCCTCGCTCGTCATCGTCGCCTTGGTCAGTTCCATCGAAGCCTCATAAGCTTTCAGGTACTCCCGGCATTCACGGCAGACACTCAGATGCATCTTGAAAATCGCGCGCTCCCTGCTGGAAAGTTCATCTTCCAGGTAGGCCAGGATGAAGTCCTCGAACTCGTTGCAGGTAATCATCAGCGGCAGCTTAAACATCACGCCGTGGATCCGCCGTTTGATGGTCTTCTTAGACGCAGTCATAGCTCTTGCCCTCTGATAAGCGGTTCCAGAAGCTTTTTCAGCGCCGCCCTGGCGCGATGTAACCGTACTTTGACATTGGTCTCACTGAGGCCCAGCGCCTCGGCAACTTCGCTGGTGGCCATCTCCTCGATATCGCGCAGCACCAGGACAACACGGTAACTGTCCGGAAGTTTCTCGATCAGTTCGGCAACTCGGTCCGTGGTCTGAGATTTCTGCAGCAGGCTTTCGGGGGTTTCGAAGCTGGCCCAAGGCGCTTCTATCCGGCAGCCGTTGTCATCGAAGACCGGCAGCAGCTCGTCGATGGACTCGTCTTTTTGAGGACGATTTTTACGAAAGATCGCCAAGGCTTCATTGACGACGATCCGATGCATCCAGGTTTTCAGCGCCGCGCGGCCCTCGAAATTCTTGAGGCCTGCGAAAATACTGGCAAAGGCGTTTTGTACTGCATCCTCGGCATGACCAGCGTCGCGCAGAATGCGGCGCGCGACCGCCAGCATCCAGGAAATATGATCGCGCACAAAATTTGAGGACGCAGCCGGATCACCTGCGCGGAGCAAGGCGAGTTCATCACCTTTTTGAGGCTCTTCTTTCTCGGGAAGACTCGTGTTCACCACTGGCACACTTCGCTGCAAACTTGCCTCAAAATCCGCTCCGAAACCTGCCTCAAAGCGCTCAGAAGATGTATCAAACTTGAGCCTACGGCGTAACAGACGCAAAAACTTTCCGAAATACTGTAACCTAAATCCTGCTGGATGCATCTGACTTAATGCGCGGCCGAGTATTTTGGCGGGTCCGATGCGTCGCGACCTGTTGAATTCGATTTGGCCGCAATTTTTGTGAGATTTCAGGTTTCCATGGGCTTATTGCTTTTAACTCTCTTCATCGTCGGTTTCTGTATGGTCGCAAAGCGCTTGTCGTCGACCATCCTCACAGCGCCGATGGTCTTCATCGCCTTTGGGTTTCTGTTTTCCAAAACCGGCCTGCTACCCCACGAGGATGCCAAGGCCAGCTTGCATCTGGTCGCAGAAATCGCGTTGATCGTACTGTTGTTTCTGGATGCAGCGCAGATCGACCTCACCGCCTTGCGCGCCCGGCATGCATGGCCGCAACGCATGCTGATGGTCGGGCTGCCTCTGTCTATCCTATTGGGCAGTCTCGCCGCCTGGCCTTTTCTTGAGGCCTGGCCCATTTTTGCCGTCATCCTGGTCGCCGCCATCCTGGCGCCGACGGATGCCGCGCTGGGGCAGGCGGTGGTCACCAACCCGGTCGTGCCAGAGCGCACACGGCGCGCACTAACCGTCGAGAGTGGCCTCAACGACGGCCTTGCCCTTCCCATTGTCCTGTTGTTTGCCAGCCTCACAGCACAGGAAATGGGTCAGGAGGATAGAAACTGGCTGCTGTTCAGCGCACAGCAACTGCTGTTGGGTCCCCTTGTCGGCATCGCCATCGGTCTGACGGGCGGGGCCGCGCTTATTGCGGCACAGAACCACAAGCTCACTTCGGATATCTATGAAGGCATAGCCGCGATTGCTTTGGCCGGCGCGGCCTATCTGGGTGCCGACGCAGTCGGTGGAAACGGGTTCATCGCGGCCTTTGTCGGTGGACTTTGCTTCGGCAACATTCTTAAGGGCCGGTGTAAGTTCGTCTACGAATTCACCGAGAGTGAGGGGCAGATCCTCACCTGGAGCGCTTTCTTCCTGCTCGGACTGGCGTTGGTGCCACAAGCAATCGAGCACCTCACGAGTCAGACTCTCGGGGTTATACTGGTCAGCCTCTTTCTGGTCCGCCCCCTGGCAATCTGGATCTCGTTGATCGGCAGTGACGCTGCACCGGTCACACGGCTTTTCTTCGGTTGGTTCGGGCCGCGCGGACTGGCGACCGCGCTTTTTGCCCTGTTGGTTGTTCCGACCATCGATCACGACTTTGCCGAACCAGTCCTGTTCCTGGCGGTCAATGCCGTCTGGATCAGCGCTCTGCTGCACGGCGTGACGGCCATGCCCGCCGCAAAACTCTACGCGGCACGGATCCGCGCCCAAGGCGATTGTCCGGAGACCGAAGCAATCACCGGATCGGCGAAACCGCTGATCACGCATCACAGCTCTTAATGAATTGACAGCGGGAACAGGAAAACCAATGAAAAAAGTCACTGTCGCGTCCTTGAAAGATCTCAAGGATCGCAAGCCGGCCTACGCGCTGGTCGGAGAAGTCGATCTGGTCGTCGTGCGGTTCGATGAAGAGGTTTCGGTCTTCTACGGTCGCTGCCTGCATCGCGGTGCGCTGATGTCCGATGGCTTTGTAAAGGACAACAACCTGATCTGCGGCGTTCACTATTGGGATTATCGGCTTGATGGCGGGGTCTCGGAGTACAACAATCAGGAAGCTCTGCCGAAGTTCGCGTCCTGGCTTGAAGATGACGACGTTCTGGTCGACGCCGACGAGATTTTCGCCTGGGCCAAAGAGAATCCGCAACCCTTTAACCGGGACGATTACCTGGGTCTCTATGCCGACACCAGCCACGGCACCGAAGAAGAACCCTACAACGGCCTCATTCAACGTTACGCCAAAGAAGGACTCACCAAGACCGGCCATCATGGTCAGGTCGACGCCATGGGCGTACCACGGGCAGAGTTGCCCGACTGGGACGACATTCAAATCCTGACCGCGCAATTGCATCGCATGCCTCTCCTCGACGAATACAGGGTGGGAACGGATGTGGTGATCGGCCCCAATGCCCAACGCCCCCTAACGCTGAAGATTCCGCTTTTCGTTTCCGACATGAGCTTCGGAGCCCTTTCCGAACCGGCTAAGATCGCACTGGCCCTGGGCGCGGAGAAGGCAGGCACGGGCATCTGTTCTGGTGAGGGCGGTATGTTGCCCGAGGAACAGGAGGCCAATTCCCGCTATTTCTATGAGTTGGCATCCGCGCGTTTCGGCTTTGACTGGGACAAGCTCGGCAAGGTTCAGGCTTTTCACTTTAAAGGCGGACAAGGCGCGAAAACCGGGACCGGCGGCCACCTGCCCGGCCCTAAGGTCAAGGGTAAGATTGCCGCCGTACGCGGTCTTGATGAAGGCCAGGCCGCCATCTCACCTTCGCGCTTTCCCGATTGGACCGACGTAAAGCAGATCCGCGATTTTGCAAATGAGGTCCGGAGCAGAACCGGCGGTATCCCGGTCGGCTATAAACTCTCTGCACAGCACATCGAAAAAGATATCGACGCCGCTTTGGATGTGGGCGTCGACTACATCATCCTGGACGGACGCGGCGGCGGCACGGGCGCTGCACCGATCATCTTCCGCGACAACATCTCGGTGCCGACCATCCCTGCCCTCGCCCGGGCCCGGCGTCATCTGGATAGGCTGGACCGCAGCGATGTCTCGCTGATCATCACCGGTGGACTGCGCAAACCCGCAGACTTCATCAAGGCCATGGCCCTGGGGGCGGACGCCATCGCGGTTTCCAACGCGGCGATGCAGGCCATCGGCTGTATCGCCATGCGCGCCTGCCACACCAACAACTGTCCGGTCGGCATCGCGACGCAAAAGCCACATCTGGTCAGCCGGCTGGTGATTGAGAAGTCAGCCGATCAATTGAAGAACTTCTTCGAAGCCTCGGTCGAATTGATGCAGGTGATGGCGCGGGCCTGCGGCCACGACCACCTCTCTCAGTTTTCCATCGAGGATCTGACGACCTGGAAAAAGGAAATGTCAGAACTTTCCGCAGTTACCTACGGCGGCGTCGCATGACCATGACCGAGATCAAGACCAAGAGACTCAAAAGGAGCGAGAGATGACTGCAGAAAACCTGGATTGGATTTCGGTTGGACGGGTCGGCGACCTGCCCGAAGGCCGGGTCAAGACCGTAACCGCCCGCACTGTGTCGATCTGTCTTTCGCACTTCGACGGCCATTGGGCAGCCATGGACAACCGCTGTCCGCATCAGGGCGGCCCACTGGGCGAAGGCTCGATCGAACGGGGCACGGAAGGCCAATGCTGGATCCGCTGTCCCTGGCATGGCTGGGATTTCGACCCCCTGACGGGTGCGCCGCCAGGCGGGCACGAAGACAGCGGCCAGCAGCTTTATCCCGTTGAGATCCGTGAAGGCGAGATCTTCGTCGGACTGGAACCGGAGCCGGAACGCGCCCGCACAGTCACCGACGTCGTCGCTGAAACGCTCGTCAACTGGGGTGTAAAACGCGTCTTCGGTATGGTCGGTCATTCCAACCTGGGCCTGGCCGACGCTATTCGCCTGCGTACAGCGGCCGGAGAGATGAGCTTCGTCGGCGTGCGGCATGAGGGCGCGGCAGCCTTCGCCGCCTCGGCCTACGGCAAACTGACGGGTAAGCCCGCCGCCTGCCTGACAATTGCGGGTCCCGGTGCGACCAATCTGCTAACCGGCATGTGGGACGCCAAGGTCGACCGCGCACCGGTTCTGGCATTGACCGGACAGGTCCAGACTCAGGTTTTCGGTCCGGGTGCCTTCCAGGATATCGACCTCAAATCGGCTTTCGAGGCCGTTTCCAAATTTTCGCAGCCGGTGCTGAGTAGCTCGAAACACGCCGAATTGGCGTCACTCGCCTGCAAAACCGCCTTGTTGGAGCGCGATGTTGCGCATTTGGTCTTTCCGGACGATGTCCAGACATTGCCCAGCGATGCGCCAGCCGGCGGACCGACAGGACGGATGGGTGGCTCAAGCGTGGTACCTTCCAAAGAAGACCTGGATGCTGCGGCGGATTTGATCAATGCCGCCAAACGCCCGATCATCGTGATCGGGCATGGCGCGGTCGAGGCGCGTGACGCGGTCATCGCACTGGCGGAAAAGCTCGATGCGCCGGTGCTGACAACCTTCAAAGCCAAGGGACTCATACCCGACAATCATCCCAATGCCGGTGGCGTGCTCGGTCGTTCGGGGACACCCATCGCCAGCTGGTTCATGAACGAAGCGGATCTGATCATTGCTCTGGGATCCTCCTTCGCCAACCACACGGGTATCGAATCTTCCAAGCCAATCCTTCAAGTGGATTTCGACCGCATGCAGCTTGGCAAGTTCCATCCTGTAACCCTGCCGGTCTGGGGAGAAATCGGGGCTTTTTGCGCAGCGGTCAGCCCGCAGCTCAAGCGCCCGCCGGACGCAGATGACCAAATCTCAGAACTGGCCGAGCGCTGGATCATCTGGCGCATTGAAAAAAAGAGCCGGCTTGCCGAACAGCGCGGTGAAGGCATTCATTCCGCTGCCGTCTTCGACGCCCTCACCCGGCACTGTCCCGACGACGCGATCATCGCCTGCGACGTTGGCAACAACACCTATTCCTTCGGGCGTTACTTCGAAAGTCAGGGCCAGCGTGTGCTGATGTCCGGCTACCTGGGCTCAATCGGCTTCGGTTTCCCGGCGGCCATGGGCGCCTGGGCCGCGACCCAGGATTTCCCGGAGTACACCGGACGAAAAGTCGTCTCCATCTCGGGCGATGGCGGCTTTGGTCAGTACCCGATGGATTTCACCACCGCGGTGAAGTACGGCATGAACATCACCCACATTCTGCTGAATAACAGCCAACTCGGAAAGATCTCGAAGGAACAGCGGGCCGGTGAATGGCCGGTTTGGGAAACTGACCTGCAGAACCCCTCCTTCTCGGCCTTTGCGCGTCTGTGCGGCGGAAAAGGCATTCGTGTCACCGACCCCGGGGAACTGGAGGAGGCCATTGCCAAGGCCCTGGCCTTCGAAGGCCCCGCGCTGGTCGAGATCATCACAGACCCGGAGCTGGTCTAACTAGCCCCCGCCATTGGAGCAATCCACAAGGAGTTTATTAATGTCTTCCGATTCCGAACTTCGCAGCCGGGCACCAGCCGAGCTGCACGGTGCACGTGCAATCGCGCACAAAGCCGTCCAACTCGCCACCAAAGCAGCCCGCGCCAACCTTACGGCCGCCGCCGACGACAGTCATTCAAACCTGGGTTGGGACCCGGAAAACAAACGTTTTCTGTCACAACCCATCTCCAACAAAAACGGCACCTGGTATGTGGGCGTATCCCTGTCACCCCTGAGCGTCAGCGTCCTGCACGAAACCGTCGCCGTTGAAACCCTGATGCTCGAGGGTCTCACCTATGCGCAAGCCATCGAGTGGCTGGATGCTCAGCTGCATGCCGCAGGGCTATCGCCTGCTTCGCAGGGTGTGATTCCCTACAAGATGCCGAGCGATGCAGATAAAATAACGAGCTTCCAATCAGGTAAGGAAGGCGCGGCGCTGCAGACACTCGCCGCCTGGTTCGACCTTGCCCATGGCGTCCTCGGCGACTTCGCTGCTGCGAATAGCGCCCTTAAGCCAGGGCCGAGTCCAGTTCGCTGCTGGCCGCACCATTTCGACATTGCCACCTACGTCGGTCTTGAAGGCGGCGATCTCGAAAGTGCACGGGGCATCGGGGTCGGCCTGTCGCCCGGCGACGAAAGCTACGAGCAGCCCTACGTCTACATCAATCCCTGGCCGCACCTTCCCAAGGATGACCTGCCGCCACTGCCCGCGCCCGGTCATTGGCATAGCGAAGGCTTTGTCGGCGCTATCGCAACCGGCGAAGAAATCCTCACGTTGGATAACGTTGAAGTGGGTTTGTCAGATTTCGTTACGGGTGCATTCAACATCGGCCGGAAGAAACTGGGTATGTAATCGGCTATGTCAGTGAGACACGGAAACCGGCGCCTTCGCAAGGGCAACGGACGCCTTTGAGCGCTCAGGGCGCGCGCCCGTGTCGGCGCGTTCGGTCGTCGCCGGATCCAAAGCCGCCAGGGCGTCATAATGGCTGAGATAAATGCGTCCGGCGTGAATGCAGAAAGACTGAGAGCGCCGGAGTTTGTCAGTGACCGGTCCTTTCACTTCTGCCAGATGGAGCGACACCTCCGCCACCTCCAGGCGCTCGATCAGGGCTTCCAAACTCTCCAGCGCGCTGGCATCAATCTCGTTCACCGCTGCGCAGTTCAGCACCACGTGACGGACCTTCGGATCTTCCATTGCCATGTCGTAGATCTTGTCTTCCAGCCAGCGGGAGTTGGCGAAGTACAAGCTCTCGTCGACTCGCAGGCTGAGAACTTCAGGACTGGTTACGACATCGTGTCGTTTCACGTTACGAAAGTGGTGGGTGCCCGGCACCTGTCCCAGCCGCGCGAAATGCGGTCTGGCGGAGCGCGCCAGGAAGAGCACCAGAGACATAGCGACGCCAGCGATGATCCCGGCCTCGACCCCGAGCGTCCAGACGGTGAGGATCGTGGCCAGCATCGCCGCGAAATCCCGCTTGGAATAAACCCAGGTTCGTTTGATCGCGCCCAGATCGACCAGGGAAAGCACAGCCACCAGAATGGTTGCCGCCAGGGTCGCTTTTGGCAGTTGCTGAAACAGCGGCGTCAGCAACAAAGCCGTCAGCGCAATTCCGCCCGCCGTGAGAACACCGGCCAGAGGTGTGCGCGCACCTGCATCGAAGTTGACAACAGAGCGCGCGAAACCTCCGGTCACCGGGTAGCCGCCGCTAAAGGCGGACGCCACGTTCGCTGCACCCAACCCGACCAGCTCGCGGTCCGGCTGGATGCGTTCGCGCCGCTTGGCTGCCAGCGTCTGCGCAACGGAGACCGATTCCACAAAACCCACCACTGAGATCAGCAGTGCCGAGGGCAGCAGCGCCTGCCAGAGGTCCGGATCGAAGGGTGGAACCGCGATCGGCGGCAGGCCTTGAGGGATAACCCCGACGACCTTGACCCCGGCAGCATCAAGCGCAAGAAATTCGACCGCCAGGATCGTCGTGATCACAGCGGCTACAGGGCCACCCTTGGCAATGCTGTCCGCCAGACGCTCACCACAACCCAGGCGCTTCAGAAGCGGTTTGAGTTGGGACCGCACCCAAAAGAGAAAGATCGTCGCGACCGTACCAATCGCAAAGGTCGGCAGGCTGACTTCATCGAGATGATCCACCAGAGACCGTGAAAGCTCGATCAGAGTGTGGCCCGAAGCATCAATTCCGAAAATGTGCTTGAGCTGACTCGCGGCAATCAGGATTCCCGACGCGGTGATAAAACCCGAAATCACCGGGTGGCTGAGCAGGCTGGCCAGAAAACCCAAACGCAACAAACCCAGAGCAATCAGCATCACGCCGGAAAGCAAGGCCAGCACCAGCGCTGCGCCCAGATACTCCGGCGATCCGACGGCGGCGAACTCTCCCACCGCTGCGGCGGTCATCAGGGAGACGACCGCGACCGGTCCAACCGCCAGAGCATTGGACGACCCGAAGAGTGCGTAGCCGATCAGGGGCAATGCTGAAGCATAAAGGCCAACTTGAGGCGGCAATCCCGCAAGCAGGGCATAGGCCAGGCTCTGGGGGATTAGCATAATCGTGACGATGACCGCCGCCAGGGCATCGCTGCGAAAGAGCTCGCCATTGTATCGTCGCATCCAACCGACACAGGGCAGCACACGTTCGATCCGGGACGTTGAAGCCGTTGCACTCATGTCATCAGTTGACCACTTCCGGCTTGATCTTTTCGGGCTTGGCCAGCCATTCGCGCCCCTGGAGCATCGCCTGCCAGTAAACCGGCGGCAGGATCTTTTCCTTCAGCAGCCAGGCCAGATGACTGGGCTTCTTGCCGTTGATCAGCCAGCTCGGAAAGCTCGGCAGCAGCTTGCCGCCGTAGCCGAACTCCGCCAGTACGATCTTGCCGCGCTCCACAGTCAGAGGGCAGGACCCGTAACCGTCGTAGTGACCGACGTTAAAGCCCTTGCCCATATCCGCGAGCAGGTTTTGCGCCACCACCGGCGCCTGCTTGCGCGCCGCCGCCGCCGTCTTGGCATTGGGGGCATTCATCACGTCACCCAGGCTCCAGACATTCTCGTAGGTCTTGTGGCGCAGAGTGTTCTGATCGACGTCGACCCACCCCGCGGCATCGGCAAGAGGCGAGACCCGGATGAAGTCGGGCGCGCACTGTGGCGGACAGACGTGGATCATGTCGAATTCGCGTTCGACAATTTCGCTCCCACCCTCAGTGTCGGTCTTCTTGAAACGCGCCGTCTTAGCGGGTCCGTCGATCGAAACCAGGTTGTGGGAGAACTGCAGATCAACGCCGTATTTCTTCACGTACTCCATCAAGGCTGGCACGTAGTCCTTGACCCCGAACAGCACGCCGCCGGCATTGTAGAAACCCACATCGATGTCATCGAGCACACCGCTGCGCGCCCAGTGATCGGCGGAGAGATACATGGCCTTTTGCGGTGCGCCGGCACACTTGATCGGCATGGGCGGCTGGGTGAAGAGCGCCCTGCCCCCGCGCAGAGACTGCACCAGCTCCCAGGTGTAGGGCGCGAGATCGAAGCGATAGTTGGAGGTCACGCCGTTCTTTCCAAGTGTATCCACCAGACCCTCGACCTTATGCCAGTCGAGTTTCAATCCGGGGCACACGACCAGTCGCTTGTACTCGATCAGGCGACAGCCCTCCAACAGCACGGCATTGCGCTCCGGCTCGAAAGCGGCGACCGCCGCCTTGATCCAGTGCACCCTGTCCGGCAGAACCGAGGAAAGCGTACGGACCGTCTGGTCAGCGCCGAAGACCCCGCCACCGACCAGCGTCCAACCGGGCTGATAGTAGTGGATGTCCGCAGGATCGATGACGGCGATCTCCAGGTCCGGTTCCCGTGCGAGCAAGGACGCAGCGACGGCAATTCCGGCCGACCCGGCACCGACGACCACAACCTCGAAACTCCCGTCAACAGCGTCGATCGGGGTTGCGCCCTTGTTGGCGATGCGCCGGACCACCCCGTGCATGTCGTACCCCGCATCCTTGGTCTTCTGAAGGATGTCCGAGAGCTTCACCTCGCCCTTGTGGCTAAGTGCCCAGAGCGTGACGGAACGCGTCCCGCTGCGGCAAAAAGCAAGAGCCGGCTTGGGTGCGGAAGCGAATAATTGCCTGAAGCTTTCTGCATCCTGATCACTGACCTTGCCGCTTTCGACCGGAAGGTAGTAGCAGCTCAACCCTGCTTTCTTGGCTGCCTCTTCAATCTCCTTGAACAAAGGCTGGTCGTTGCCCTCACCGTCCGGACGATTGCAGATGATGGCCCGAAAACCCGCGTCGGCAATATCGGGAATATCGGCGGCGGTGATTTGCGGTGAGACGGAGATATCGCGATCAACGCGTTTGATTTCCATGGTTCGTTTCCTCTCGTTCCCGGCTTGTTTTATTTTTCTATTCCGACGGGCTTACAGCGCGTCGACCGGCAGTTTCAGATAGTGGACGCCATTGTCGTCAGCGGGCGGCAGCTCACCGGCGCGCATGTTGACCTGGACCGAAGGCAGGATGAGCTGCGGCATGGAAAGCTGCTTGTCCCGCGTCGAGCGCATCTCGACGAAGTCGTCTTCGCTGACGCCGTTGTGCACATGAATGTTCTCCGCACGCTCGGCGGCAACCGTCGTTTCCCAGAGATACTCACGCCCGCCAGGTGCATAGTCATGGCATAGGAACAAGCGTGTTTCAGGCGGCAGGGTCAGGATCTTCCTGATCGAGCGGAAGAGCACACGGGCGTCACCGCCGGGAAAGTCGCAACGCGCAGTTCCGAAATCCGGCATGAAAAGCGTATCGCCGACAAAGGCGGCATCGCCGATCAGGTATGTTGCGCAGGCGGGCGTATGCCCGGGCGTGTGCATGACACTTGCCTGTAGTTCACCGATGAAAAAGACCTCTTCGTCCGCGAAAAGCTTGTCGAACTGACGGCCATCCACAGCAAACTGCTCTTCGGCATTGAAAACGGACTTGAAAACGCCCTGCACAGCCTGAATCTGTGATCCGATCCCGATTTTCCCGCCGAGTTCCTGCTTCAGATATGGCGCAGCGGTCAGATGATCGGCATGAACGTGGGTCTCCAGAATCCACTCGACCTCGAGACCTTCGGCCCTGATGTATGAAATCACTTCGTCCGCCGACTCTGTCGAGGTCCGGCCTGATTTCGGATCGAAATCCTTGACGGAGTCAATGATCGCGGCGTGACCTGTCTTAGGATCGTTGACCACGTGGGTTGCGGTGCTGGTCGCTTCGTCAAAGAAGCTTTTCACCTTTGGCTGCATAGAGTTCTCCTCCGGATGCGGCCGCAGCCTTAACTGCGTCACGAGCAGCTAAGAAATGCGGCCGTTTATTGTTTTTCTTCGATGCGCAGGTTACGGCCGTTGCGCTATGCCTTCTTCAGACTGCAGATGCCGAGCAAGCGGTAAATTGGGCAGAATTTAATGAAGCCGGTGGCCAGAGGAATGATGCCGACAAAACCCCAGACGTAGGTGGAATCCCAAAGGGCAAGCGCGATGAGAGCCGCGCCCACGATGATACGCAGCATGCGGTCCAGTGCGCCGATGTTTGCAGACATTGTTTTTCTCCTGACTTAGGGAATGAGGGGTAAGTCCGGCCAGAGTAGGTCTTGCACCGCCGGGTGGTCTGTGACTTAGTCACGTTCCCGTGAACCCGCGGTTGAATGCGGCAACAGGAAGCCCCTATGAGCGACAACTGGATCGAGCGTTTTCCCGAACTCGCGGCCCTGCCGCCTCAGGACCGGCAGTATCTGACGGAGCGCGCCACAAAAGTTGCGCTGCCCACGGGCACGACGGTTTTTGCGCCCGGTGTTCCGGCAGAGAGCTTTCTTCTGATCCTGAGCGGTACGGTGCGTGTCCAACAGGTCTCACCGGGCGGGCGCGAGATCGTGCTTTACCGCGTGACCGGCGGAGAAACCTGCATCATGACCACCTCCTGCCTGCTCGCGGACGAGAACTACGCGGCGGACGGTGTGACCGAAACCGATGTAGAGGCAGTAGCGGTCCCGAAGGCAGCCTTCGAGGAAGCCATCGCGCAATCGCCTGGCTTCCGCCGCCTGGTGTTCGCCGATTATTCGCGACGCATCTCTGATCTGATGCATGTGGTCGAGGAAGTCGCGTTCGAACGACTGGACAAACGCCTGGCCCAACGCCTTCTTGCCCGCGCAGGCGATGGAACAACAGTACGGGTAACGCATCATGATCTGGCAACCGACCTGGGTAGCGCCCGCGAAGTGGTGGGCCGCCTGCTGAAGGAACTGGAACGCCGCGGCTGGGTCGCTTTGTCCCGCGGCTCCATCGAACTATGCGCGCCGGAACAACTCAAAGCGCTGGCCGAAGGAAGTTGATGTCCGAAACGGGAACAAGTCCTTGACGATCCTGCGGACAGAACGCCTCGTCCTTCGTCCGGTTCAGGTCGAGGACATGCAGGTCTTTGAAGGCTTTTACGCCGATCCGCAGGTCATGTCGGTGCGCAAATACGGCGTGTTGGACAGAGAAACCGCGCGGGTCCATGTCCAGGTGATGCTGGATCACTGGGCGAACTACGGCTATGGCATGTGGGTCGTGACCGATAGTGCTGACGGCGCCTTTGTCGGCGAATGCGGCATCAGATGGCAGGAAGATAATCTGGACATCGAATTGAGTTATGGCCTGTCTCCCGCTTTCCGACAGCGCGGCCTAGCTACGGAAGCCGCGCGGGCAGTCATCGCCCATGCCCGCGATCACCTCAAACTCGTGCGCATCTGCGCAATCGCACGGGCAGACAATAAGATTTCGCACCGGATCCTGGAAAAACTCGGTATGAACCTGATTTGGCGTAGCGAAGGACGGGAACCACCTCTGGTGAAGTACCTTCTGGAGTTAGAGTAGCCGCCAGCGCACCCGGCTTTAAACGCGAACGGCTGCAATCTTGAGGACATGGTCGCGCGTCAAGGGCGCCAGAGGATAGGTCTGCGCATCATCGACCGTCAACCAAACGGCTTCCGCCAGCTCCGCACAGGGAGAGGCTGCAAAATCCCGCTCCAAAACGAAGAGATCGGCCTTCACATCAAAGCCCTCTTCGTTCGCGGCAGGAGATGAACAGGTCCCCACCGCCTCCAGGTCGGAAGTTTCGACGATCAGCTCGAGCTCTTCCTTCAACTCGCGGCAAAGCGCTTCCTCTGGTTGTTCATCGGCTTCGATCTTCCCACCGGCCTGCATGAAATAGGCGGTATCTTTCTTGCGGACCAGCAGTAGCCGCCGGCTGGAGTCGAGGATGATGGCCGCAGCGATACGAATTTCCTTCACGTGTGTTTCTTCCCGCAGATAGATAAATCAGATGGTGAAATTGGCGACCTCTTCAAAGGCATCGTGCGAGAGCTGGGTTCCCACAGCATGCATCGCCTTCATGGAATCGGATTTCGCGGTGGTGACGAAGGCCTGCCATTGCGCCAGTTTATCCCACTTTGCAATGGTCAGAATCTCCGTGGGGCGCTCTACACTGACGATGCAAAAGCTTCCGCGCGCACCTTCCGTCGCTTCCCGGATGGCCTTGGTCGTCGTCTCCCAGGCGGCCAGAAAAGCCGCGCGGTTTTCCGGGGAGACATCCCATCGGTAAATAACTTGAATCACAGCTAGCCTCTCCCCGTTAGACTCGGAGCAAACGTCGTACGAAGGCTACTTTATCGGGTTATAGCCGATCACCTGCAAGGTGAACTGCTCCACGTAATCGATCAGGGCGTCCACAGCCGCCTCTGCGGTGTCGGCCTGGTTCGCGGATATCGCCTCCGCCACCTCCGCATGGGAGTTCGCCATCATGGCTGTATCGCCGTGCGCTTCCTGATGAAGCACCCAGAAACGGCGCGACAAACCCTTCACAGAGGTCATGGCCTTTGAAGCGAAGGCGTTGTCGGCGGCTTCCAGGATCTGCGTGAACAGCAGAGAATCCAACTCCGTCATCCGGGTCTGATCACCGGTCTTCGCCGCCGCCCGGAAAGATTTCGCAATAGCCTCAAATTCCGCTCTCTGTCTCTGATCGGCGCGCTTCGACGCGGAACGTGCGAGAAGACGTTCGACAACGCGACGGAGTTCGAGCGCGCGGAACTGCTGCGTATAGTCCAGGGGACAAACCTGAGCGCCGCGGCGCGGATAAACCGCGATCAACTGCTGATCGGACAGGCGCTGGATGGCGGAACGCACGGGGGCACGGCTAAATCCGCTGAGCTCGATCAACTCGGTTTCCGAGACCCATTGCCCGGGCTTGAGCAGCCCCGTCACGATCATATTCTCGAGCTGGTTATAGGCCCCATCCATCAGCTTCAGCGGGCGTTCGTCTTCACGCTCAATCATAAAAGATACAGGCTGCATTCTTCGTCTTTCATTTTCCCGGGCGGATAAAGACCCGGGGCATTGCAGAGCCGATTGGCATCTATGCCTTGCGACACAGCCGCGAACGACAATTGACATGTTAACAATCTATTGTAACATGTCAGTCAAATTTGCCACGAAAAAAAAGAACCTGAACAGGAGAGAGATCATGAAAAAACTGATGTTGATGACTGTTTCTGCTGCGTTTCTGGGGGCTTCGACCCTCTCGGCCTACGCGCAGGACGCAGTAAAAATCGCCGAACCCAACTGGGCGAGTGGCCGCGCCATCGCGGGATTGATCAAGGTCATCATCGACGATCGCCTGGGTGGCAGCTCTGAGCTCGTACCCGGAACCAATGCGGTGATCTTCAAAGCCATGGACCGCGGCAAAGGTGAAATTGACGTCCATCCCGATGTTTGGCTGCCGAACCAGGCCAACTTCACCAGCGAATATGTGGATGCCAAGAACTCTGTCGCCCTGAGCAAGAAATCCTATGCCGGCCGGGCCGGCTTCTGCATGTCCAAGGACTTCAGCGAGAAGAACAACATCAAGTCGATCTTCGACCTTGCAACCCCTGAAGCTGCAGCCCTGACCGATCGTGACGGCGACGGCAGCGGCGACATCTGGGTCGGTGCGCCGGGGTGGGCCTCGACCAAAGCCAATCTGGTTAAGGTACGTGACTATGGCGTGACCAACTTCTTCAATCCGATCCAGGCTGAAGAAGAAATCGCCACCGCCTCGATCCGCGATTCGATCAACAAGGGCGAAGGCTATGCCTTCTACTGCTACGCACCGCACTACAACTGGTTCATCTTCGATATGGTGATGCTCGAAGAGCCGGAATTCGAAGAAGCCAAATACAAGATGGTGCAGCCCGCGGAAGATCCGAAGTGGTTCGAAAACTCATCTATCACGACCGGTGACAAAGAAAAGTCCATCCACGTTGCCTACTCGAAGTCTCTGGAAGGCCGTGTACCGGCAATCGCCGAGTTCCTGTCCAACATCGCGCTCGACACCGAGACGGTGAACGGCTGGACCCACGAGATCGTGGTCAAGAAACGTGACAGCCAGGAAGTTGCGCGCGAATGGATCGCCGCGAATTCCGACCGCGTGGACAGCTGGCTCGGGCTCTAAGCCGACCTGCTGTCAGAAGCCTGAGAACGCCCTGTTGCCGCACGGAAAACCCGTGTGCAACAGGGCACGCTCCGGGCCTTCTCTCTCTGGATTTAACGCAACGTAGTAGCGGATGAGAAATCATGTCTGAAGCGTCGTCGAATGATGTCGCAATTGAGATTTCCGGCGTCTGGAAAATTTTCGGAAATTCACCGCAAGAAGCGCTGGAGGCCGTGCGCAAGGACGGGCTCTCCAAAGCGGAAGTGTTGGAAAAGTACGATGCCGTCGTCGGCGTCTCCGACGTCAGCTTTTCCGTCAAGCGCGGGGAAATCTTCTGCGTGATGGGTCTGTCGGGCAGCGGCAAGTCGACCCTTGTGCGGCATATCAACCGGCTCCTCGCCCCGACCGCGGGCAAGATCCTGGTCGGCGGCGAAGATGTCATGGCGATGAACGAGGAGGCCCTGCGCGAACTGCGTAACCGTCATATCGCCATGGTGTTCCAGGACTTCGGCCTGATGCCCCATCGCTCCGTCCGCGACAACGTAGCCATGGCGCTGGAAATTCGCGGCATCGCCCAGAACCCGCGTTGGGCCGCCGCGGACCGCGCACTGGAAATGGTTGAACTCGCGGGGTGGCGCGACAAGTTCGCCCATGAACTCTCCGGCGGCATGCAGCAGCGCGTGGGCCTGGCCCGTGCCATCGCGGCGGACGCAGAGGTTCTGCTGATGGATGAGCCCTTCTCGGCCCTGGATCCCCTGATCCGCCGGCAGTTGCAGGAAGAATTCATGAAGCTGGCCGCGATCATGAAAAAGACCACGGTCTTCATCACCCACGATCTGGACGAGGCCGTACGGATCGGCGACCGCATCGCCATCATGCGCGATGGCGTGGTCGTGCAGATCGGAACACCGGAAGAGATCGTCATGAAACCGGCAGACGATTATGTCTCCGACTTTGTCGCAGGAATTTCGCGCCTCAACCTCATCCAGGCCCATTCCCTGATGCAGCCGCTTGGCGCCTACGAACAGACCCACGGCTCCCTGCCGGAGGGCGCGGCGGTCATGTCCGAAGATACCACGCTCAATCGTCTGATCGCAGAAGCGGTGCGCAACGACGGACCCATCGTCATCCAGAACAAGGATGCAAAGACTCTCGGCGTAATTTCGAAGAATGAGTTACTGGCTGGGGTGGTTGCAGGGGTGGAAGCAGCATGAACATCGCAACAAAAGATCCGGTCGTCACCGATAACGGACATGGCAAACTCATCGAGGAGTTTGCGGTCACAAATACGGATTACTACGAGCGGCAATTCAAAAACATCGGCGACAACACCCGCTTCACGCTGACCTTCAATCTGGTTGCCGCCCTGCTCGGCCCGGTCTGGTTCGGCGCGCGGAACCTCTGGAAATGGTTCCTGCCCTTCGTTGCGGTCGAGACCTTTGCCGTGGTTCAGATTACCCGGGGACTTTGGGGCGATCTCGCGGCCCCGTTTCTGAAGCGACTGGATGGTATCGAAAAAACCCTCACGCTGAGGCGTGGTCAGCTCGAAGCTGCCCAGGCCAACGCACCGGACAAGGTTCCGACCTTTGAGAATGCCATCGCCTCGCTGGAGCGGGCGGTCGAAGGGATCAAGGCTGAAGCCCAGGCAGCAGAGGAAACGGCAGTCTGGCTGATCCTGGGCGGTCTGGCGGTGTTGATTCTGGTCAAGCTTTTTCAGGGCGTGATCGCCAACCCGGCCTTCGAAAAACGCTTCACCCTCTGGCGTTCGGACCGAAACCTGCGGGCCGGTCTCCACCCGATGCAGATCGCAGCCAGCGCCAGTCTTGCGCTTCTGACCTACGTGGCCTGCGCCTTCAAATTCGGCTTTCCCGCACAGATCGAATTCCTCAACGACTTTCCCACGGATCCCGCCTATCAGGTCACGACGGCGGATGGCATCAAGGCCTGGATGGCGTCGGCGGCAATTAGTACGGAGTTCTTCTTCGATGCCTTGAGCTTCGGCATCAAATCGATCCTGGATGCCCTGGAGATTCTCTTCGTTGAGACACCCTGGCCGGTGATGGGTGGCTTTATCATCCTGATGACGGGTTTGTCGGCAGGCTGGCGTACCTCAATCTTCGCCACTGCCGCCCTCGCCTATCTGGGTTACCTCGGCTTCTGGGAAAAATCCATGACGACCCTGGCACTGCTGGGTACGGCGGCCTGTATCAGCATCGCCCTGGGCATCCCGCTCGGCATCGCCTGCGCGCGCAATCAGCGGCTCTACACCTTTGTGCGACCGGTGCTGGACTTCATGCAGACCATGCCTGCGTTCGTTTATCTGATCCCGGTTATCGCCTTCTTCGGCACCGGCAAACCCGCCGCCATCGTGGCAACCATGATCTTCGGCAGTTCACCGGTGGTGCGCCTGACGGTTCTGGGTCTGCGCGGCGTGCCGAAGTCCGTGCGTGAAGCCGCGACCGCCTTCGGCGCGTCAAAAAGCTATCTGCTCTGGAAGGTCGATCTGCCGCTGGCAGCCCCCTCCATCATGGCCGGCATCAATCAGACCATCATGCTGAGTCTGGCGATGGTGGTGATTGCCTCGCTGATCGGGGCCAAGGGTCTGGGCGAAGACGTCCTTGAGGCCCTGCAATACGCCTCGGAAGGTCAAGGCATCCTGGCCGGTCTGGCCATCCTCTTCTGCGCCATGATCCTGGACCGCATTATTCAGGGTCGGCGCCGCTGACCCCCTCTCAAACTAGGAAAATCCAATGACTGTTACCGTCGCCCTTCTGATCAAATACGAAAACGATAAGAAAGCCGAAATGCTCGACACGCCAAGCGATCGCGCCGCGGTCTCCAGAAAGGCCGTCGCTGCGATGGGCGGCCGTCTGATCGAGGCCTATGGCTCCGTGGGCGAATATGACATGCTTTTCATCTACGAGATGCCCGACATGTCCGCCGTCGCCGCCAACATGAACCTGGCCGAGGCCACCGGTATGGCGAAGTATCACAAGATCATCCCACTCATGAGCAACGACGACTTCATCGCAGCCCAGAAGAAAGCTGGTGATCTGCGCAACAGCTACGCCGCCGTAACCGCCGCGGAATGAGCCAGGAAGCCAATAGCACGCTTTTCTATGGCGGCCCCATTGTCACCATGGAGGCAGACACGCCCGCGCCCGAGGCTGTCGTTACGCAGGGTAGCAAGATCCATTTCGTGGGATCGCTCGCGGATGCGCGTGCAGCCGCTAGCTCGGATGTCGAGGAAGTCGATCTGGCGGGGCGCTCACTGCTGCCCGGCCTGATCGACGCCCATTCCCATATCCTATGGGCGGCGAAAACGCGCGGAGCACCGGTGGTGGACGTGCGTGCCGAGACGGTCCCCACCTATAAGGCGCTGCTGGCGAAGATACGCCGCCGGGTGGCCGCAGCCAAGCCGGGCGAGCATCTCATCTTTTTCGGGTTGGATGCTCAGCTCCATCCCGATATGGAACAGCCGACACGCGCGCAGCTCGACGAGATCGCGCCCGATAATCCCATCGGCATCCAGACATCGAACTGCCACGCGCTCTTCATGAACTCGCGCGGTTTTGAAGTCTGCGGCATCGACAAGGATACCGAAACGCCGACCGGCAGCATCATCGAGCGCGACGCGGAGGGCCACCCGACCGGCAAGATCGCGGAAGCCATTACGTGGCGCGTGCTGGAAGTCTTCTACGACGCCTGGGGAGATGACCGTTTGAGCGAGGAGTTTCACGCCTCGATCCAGGAATTCATTCAGAACGGCATCACCACGATTACGGAGCATCTCTATCTGCCCCACTACAAGGCCTACTACCTCAGTGCCTTGAAGCAGAATCTGCCGATGCCCCGCGTGGCGGCCTACCAGCAAGCGGTCACTGCCGATATGCAGGTGGAGAACCTGAAGGTCGGAGACGACCGGCTCTGGATGGCCGGGGTTAAAATTCACGCGGACGGTTCGCCCTTCATCGGCAATATATGGCTGACCGAGCCCTACCTGGATACGCCGATCACCCTTGAACGCATGGATTTAAAGCCCGGGCATACCGGCAGCCTGAACTATCCCCAGGACTATTTCGAGAAGATGGCGCGGACCTACTTCGGCCAGGGTTGGCGCATGTCCGTGCACACCCAAGGGGACCGCACAATCGATATGGTGCTGGATCTGGTCGAAGATATCCTGACCAAGGACCCGCGCGGCGATCACCGCTTCCGGCTGGAGCACTGCGCCCTGATGCGCAGCGATCAAATCACCCGCGCCCAGGAACTCGGTGTGCTCTGCAGCTTCTTCATCAATCACATCACCCACTGGGGGGCGCCCATCGAAGATGCCCTTTTCGGGCCGGAGCGCGCAGCGCACTACATGCCTGCGGGCACAGCCGTAGAAAGCGGCATGCGCATCAGCCTGCATGCCGACACGCCCATGACCGACCCCTCGTGTCTGGAGTTGATGAAGGCCGCCACGACACGTTTGGCAGGCGACGGGCGCTGTCTGGGCGAAAGCGAACGTCTCGACAGCCTCTCGGCCCTGAAAGCGGTCACCATCGATGCCGCCTATCAGATCGGTATGGAGGACAAACTGGGATCAATCGCGCCGGGCAAGCATGCGGATCTGGTGATCCTGGCGCTCAATCCGCTGGAGACCCCACATCTGGAGCTGGCGGACATCGCTATTGCAGCCACCTATCTGGCAGGTGAATGTGTCTGGAAAAATGCCTGAGCCCGCAGCGCGGGTTCCCCTTATCACCGTTGGCGGCTTTCTGGGCGCCGGGAAAACGACTCTCGTCAACCAGATCCTGAAGCAGGCAGACGGCCAGCGCATCGTCGTTTTCGTCAACGACTTCGGCGCTATCAATATCGATTACGACCTGGTTCAAGCCCGCGACGCGGACCGGATATCGCTGAAGAACGGCTGCGTCTGCTGTTCCCTGAACGACGATCTGGTGGGGGCCGTTGCGGGCTTCGTCAAGCAGACGAGTCCACCCGACGCCATCGTCATTGAGGCCAGCGGCATCGCCGACCCGCGGGCTCTGGATAGCTCACTCAAGATGCTCGAGGCCGCAGGCATGACAAGATCGGATGCCAAACTCTACGTGCTAGATGCTGCGAACTATCATGATCTCGACTTCGACGACGCAGAGACAATCATCGATCATGCCGCGGTCAACGACATCGTCCTTCTGAACAAAGCCGATCTGGTTCCGCCACCGGCCTGTAAAAAAATTCAGGAGCTGCTGTCGGAGGCCGCCCCCTTCACTCAGGTCATCGAGACCATAAACTGCGACGTTGCGCGCGATATGATTCTTGCCGCCGCGCCAAGCCAACGCAACACAGCACAACGCCCCGAACCCGCCAACGACCATCATCCAAGCTCGCATCATGATGACAAGTACCAGTCCTGGTCTTGCGAGTTCGACGGTCTTTTGGACCGTCAGAAGTTTGAGGTTTTTGCCATGTCACTGCCCGGCAAATGCCTGCGGGCCAAAGGCATTCTCCGTTTCAGCGACACCCCGGACCATCCACAGGTCTTTAACCTCGTCGGATATCGCGCGACCCTGGAGCCAAAGCCTGAAGCAAGCGCTAACGAGCGCATCCGTCTGGTCGTCATAGGTTTTGCCAAAGACTTTAACCAGGCCGCATTGGAAGCGTCTTTTGCCGAGGTGGTTGCTGAGAAGACGAGCGGTCGCAGTCCTCAAGCCTCATCCCCTAACGGCTTGGAATCTTAGAACGAAGAACGCCGGGATACATTAGCTGCATAGCATTAAACCCGTCGGCAGTCGTCCAATTGGGACAGTTGGATAAGATCTTAACGGCGTTGATCGCTCGCTTCTGCGCAACCAAATACCCCACTTCATCGAGAATATTTGGTGGTAGTTGCCTGATCTTTCGACGCAGCGTCGCTTCCGCGAGCGCCTCCAGACTTTGGCCTGCTTCCGTCCAGAATCGGCATTGAATCATGACCGGGCTAATCAGATCCATCCAGACGTAAGTATCTTGCGAACGCGAAACATAACCAAGATCATGAAAGAGGTTAAAGATATTGACGAATTCATTGCGAACCGAAAAGGCTGTCCGGTAGCTGCTAACTCCGTGGAAATCGACAACGCGTTCGATGAAGGTGGCAAGAACCAAATCGAAATCCGGTTTGCCCTCATAACCCTGCCCCGCCATTTCGCGAATTTGGTCACGCGTGATAACAAATCGCTCAACATATAAAGAGGCTTCCTCGGACGGGTCAGAAGAACAAGACTCCAAGATACCGCACTGTAAAAACAGGTCGAAGGTATCCTCAGCCCACGTCTGGAAATCATGTTCTACAACTAGACCTTTGAGCTCAGGATGGTCGGATGCGTCAGCGAGTCCGTAAACTCGCGCCAATTCGTCGGCTAGCCAAACAAGCATTTCAGCATAAGCCTTGCGCTCAACATGGATGAGATCATTCGTCATTTTGATAGGTATCCGCAACCAGGTGTTCCCCGAAAAACATTTCGCAAGAGCTTACTCCTCAGCCCGTTGCCGCTTGGCGAAACGCTGGACCTTGGCGCGGTTGCCACAGGCCCGCATGGAGCACCAGCGGCGGCGGCCACCCTTGGATCTGTCCAGGTAGAGCCAAGAACAACGATCGCAGTTTTTGACCAGTCGCAGGTCATCGCTCAGCAGCAGGTCGTTGGCCAGGAGTCCGACGCGCAGCAGGATCGTATCGAGGCCTGCAGCCTGCAGGTCGATGGACCTGGAGAAACCGTGAGTCTCCTGCTTCAATTCGCTATGGAGAAGACAGCGGGTCACTTCCACGCGCACAGCCTGAAGCGGCCCTGCTTGCATTTTCTCGCCCCGCGCCTGCGCAACGAAGACATGGTGAAGCGCTTCGCGGAAAACTTGTGCCCGGTCAAGCGATGCCTGTGCGTCCTTGGGCGAGGTCTTGGCAAGACGGCGCAAAGATGTCCGCTGGCTGTTTGTGATCACCTTTGACAGCAGTGCCCACTCCACCAGATCCTGATAGCTCAGCAAGCGCTCGTTCTCGCGGCTTTTGGCCCCGCCGCCGGTCGTGTTGAGAAAATCCAGGCAGGCATGCCCCGCGATCAGGTCATCCGCCGTTAGCGAGGTTGGCTCTTTTTCCGACACTAAAAGGACTTTCCAGCAATCTCGAAACTAACCTTCTTGACTAATTAAAAGAGTTAGTTTATCTCATTTTTCTTGTCAACTAACCTTTATAACGCTTTTTAACAGTTATCATGGTGGTCGAAATGGCAGATTGGGTAGTATCTGAGAGCTTCTTGTTCGAGGGAGAAAGAGTCTGCTTTGGCCAAATGGGCGAAGGTCCGCCGCTGGTACTGCTGCACGGCACGCCCTTTTCCAGTTACGAATGGCGTCGCATCGCGCCACTTCTGGCACGTCATCGCAGTGTCTACTTTTTTGATATGCTTGGGTATGGCCAGTCGGAAATGCGCGACGATCAGGATGTATCGCTGGGGCGTCAGAACCGGCTCTTCGCCGCGCTGCTTCAACACTGGGGGCTCGAGAAGCCGGACGTCATCGCCCATGACTTCGGCGGCGCCACGGCATTGCGCGCTCACTTTCTGAACGGCTGCGACTACCGGTCTCTCACGCTGATCGATGCAGTTTCGATCCGGCCCTGGGGCTCCCCCTTCGTCCAGCATGTCCGTCATCACGAAGCGGCTTTTGCCGGAATGCCGGGATACGCTCATCAGGCGCTCCTGCCTGCCTATATTGGCAGCAGCGTTCATCTGCCGCTGCCCGACGCGCGCCATCAGCCATACATCTCCCCCTGGCTTGGAGAGACCGGACAGAAAGCCTTCTACCGGCAGATCGCGCAGATGGATCTGCGTTATACAGACGAAGTCCAGGAGAGCTATGGCACGTTGCGCTGCCCCGTGCAGGTCCTCTGGGGAGAGGAAGATCAGTGGATTCCGCTGGAGAAAGGTCGCGAACTGGCAGGCCTGCTTCCAAACACCCGTTTCATCGCGGTGCCAGGGAGCGGTCATCTGATGCAGGAGGATGCTCCCGAGGCGATCGTCGCCGCCGCGCTGGAGTTCCTGCCAAGCGCAACATGAGGCTTGAAACTACGCCCGCTGCACCCTCAACAAGGACAGGCCCGCCGCAATGAGGGCTGTTCCGGTCAGACGGTTCGTCAGACGCACTGCGCGGGGTGTCGAGAACAGATGGGTCAGCATCCGCCCTGCCAACACATATCCGCTGTCCGCTATCAGGCAGAGAAAAATGTAACTTGCCCCGAGCACAGCGAGCTGAAATTGGGGATCGCCTCCGGGCGCTACGAATTGCGGTAAAAAGGCGATGTAGAACACCAGACCTTTCGGATTGGTAAGAGAGGTCAATGCCGCCTGAAAGAAGAGAACCCGATAGGGCTTTGCAGGCGCTGGACCTGCAGCGGAAACGGCGCCCCCGCGCATCCGCCAGTAGTGAATGCCAAGATAGATCAGATAAGCCGAGCCAATCCACCGCATAACATCAAACGCGGTTTGCGATGCCAGGATCAACGCGCTGAGCCCAAACACCGTGGCCGAAACCATCAGCGTGTTGGCGACCAGAGAACCCGCGATGAGACTGACCGGTCGGCGGATATCACCCGTGAGCGACTGCGCAAAAATCTGTAGCACCGTCGGTCCCGGTGCCGCCGCGACCGTCAGGCCGGCCACAAGGAACAGGCTATAGAGCGTCCAGTTCATTTATTATCACTCAATTAAATTCTGTCTCGCAGAAACCCGGTTACGGATTTCCAGAGTTCGAAGCGACCGCTTTCAAGGTGCATCAGGTGCGTCGCCTTTGGAATGACAAAGTCCCGCTTCACTGCGGACCCGAAGCTATCGAGCAAACTCCGGGCATCCTCATCTTGGCAGAGGCTGTCCCATTCTCCGCGAACCAGCAAAGCCGGAACCTTAATTCTGCCGGGATCGTACGCGAGTTCACCCTGCCATGCTGCCGCGATATCGGCAGCGGGTCCAGCCGGAACCTCGACGGCAGGCGGCTCGCGGGTCAAAGCAGCTGGATCACTGGCGATGTAAGCAGGCCCCCAATCAGTGAGTTCAGGTTCTGCCAGCAAAGGCCCCTCGCCTTCGGGCAGGTCACTCACAAAACGTTCCAACTGCGCTGCTACCGTGATCAGGCGCGTCGCCGGTAAGCCGTTTGGATCGGTTTTCATTATGCCCGAACGCCGTGCAATGGGGCCGAAGAGCACAAGCCGGTCAACAAAGTGGTTGTGATTTTCCAGGTAACAGCCGGCCGCGAGTGAGCCCCAGGAATGGGCGACGATGCTCAGGAGCGCGTCATCGCGCTGCGCACGAATATGTGCGACGACGCGGGCAATCTGCTTCGCCGCCGCTTTTGCCCGACCTGCCGCGAGAGAAGATGCAGTCTCTGAGCTTCGCTCCGATCCTCCGAACCCGGCGAAGTCGAAGCTCCAGACATCGTAGCCTTCACTATGTAAATGCTCTTCCCAGGACTCTCCATCCCTGAAGCGATAGCCGATGGAAAGTGCGGAGGGAAAGGTTGCACCATGCACATAAAGGACCGGCGGGCCAACGTGACGCAAACGTCGCAACTGAAGGGCCGGTGGACCGGCAATTGAGTAAATCTCCACAGCGCGCACCGGCATCTCCCAATTGAGCAGCTGTTCCAATCGAACAGGTCAGCAGGATAGCGAAGCGAGGAGAAAGGTGCTTCGGGGAGGACCGAAATGTTCCTGCCCCCAATCGCTTAGGGCCCGTGCTGCAACGCCCGCGCGTACTGTCCCGGCGTTACTCCGAAAGCACGCCGGAAGTGCCGATTTAATGCGCTCTGATCATAGAAACCCACACTAAGGGCCACCTCCGCCGGGCGTTGTCCCGTTGCAAGCAAGTGTCGGGCTTCGCGCAGACGCAGCTGGTTGAGGTAAGCATGTGGGGAAAGACCGGTTTCCCGATTGAAACAACGGATGACATGGAAAGCGGTCATACCGGCCAGTTCTGCCAGTTGCGACAAGGTAACGTCCTGACTGAAGTGCGCGGCCAGATAATCGATCAGCCGGGCCACGATCCGGCGCTCGTCGCCTGGACTGCGTGGCCGGTAGTGCGGCGTGCCGTGACGGGCAAAGAGATCAGACAGCCCCTCCAACAACGCGGTGGATTTTGCCAGGACCGACTCCCCCTCCTCAAAGGCGCGATGCATGGTTACAAAACGCCGGGCCAGATCCGGGTCGGAAATCTTGTTGTCACGAAAGTAAGGAAGATGGGGCGTGGTCAGATCGAGATCTTCCATTGCGTTGTCCAACGCGGAAAGCGAGAGATAAACCGCCCGGTAACGCCAACAGCCTTTATCCCCGACCCGTCCGGAATGCGGCTCGTCGGGATTGAAGACCAGCAGGCTCTCCGGCTCTGCATGTCCTTCAACGCCCTGGCTGCGGAACCGCGATCCACCGGCTTCGGTCACTGCAATGACCAGCTCATCATGAACATGCGGTGCGAACTCCAGGGTCGTGAAATCGGCACGCATCATCAGCGCGCCCGGGGCGGCACTGTCACTCCAGAGAATACTGCGGTTTGCTGCTTCCGTACCCGACACCCGGTCCCGCCCTGTTTTCAGTCTGGCGCCACTCTAGCAATCTTCGACCTACTGGGCCAGAAAACCGCCGTCCGCACTTAAAACATGGCCGACAACAAAAGATGCCTGCTCAGACGCCAACCAGAGAATGGCCTCGGCAACCTCCTCCGGCTGTCCCAGACGGCGTAGAGGCAGACCCGCGGCGATTGTGCTCATATCGGCGACTTTTGAGGCGTGCAACATCGGCGTCTCCACACGCCCCGGCGCGACCGCGTTGATGCGAATGCCTTGAGGCGCGACTTCCATGGCGGCCGATTTGGTCAGCGAGATCATTGCCGCTTTGGAGGCTGAATAAACCGCGAAACCCGGGTTTGGGTTCCTGATCCCGCTAACCGAAGCCGTATTCACAATCGCGCCACCGCCCGCCGCAAGCATGACCTTGATCTGCGCCTGCATCGCCACGTGAATCGCCCGAACATTGATGGCAAAGACCCGGTCAAAAACCTCCAATGACTGCTCGATCAGAGGCGCGCGTTTTTCCTGGTGTCCGGCATTGTTCACCGCAACATCGAGTCGGCCAAGGCGTGCGACCGCCACTTCTGTGACCTCTTCGACCTGGCTCGGCTCTGCGACGTCGCAAGGCAAAAAACTGACTTCTCCAGGAAGCATCGCAGCTTCGGCGGCAACCGACTCGCCCTGCGCAGAGTTGCGTCCCGTGATGACGACCCGCGCGCCCTCGGCAGCAAAAGCCAAAGCCGTCGCCCTGCCAATACCGGAGGTTCCGCCGGAAAGCAGAACGCCCTTGTCTTCAAACGCGTTACTCACAAAACCAACTCGACCAGACCAATCCGCAGTCGGCGGTTATGCCGCCCTTTGTTTTCGACCTTGAGAATTTTCAACTCACCTGCCTGCCCTGTCGACGTCAGATGGGTACCGCCGCAAGCCTGCCGGTCCAGTCCCTCGATCTCAACGATCCGCACCCGGCCATCCGCCTGGGTCGGCGGCGTCACCGCCTTGCTGCGGAGAGTGCCCTCCTCCTGCGCCGCTTCCGAGAGTGGCACAAGAGCCGTCCGCACGGCAAGATCCTGGTGCACGACGTCGTTGATGCCGGGTTCCAGCGCTCGCAGGCGCTCGTTATCCGCGTCCGGCAGGTCGAAATCGATCCGCGCCACGCCGTTGTCGGACATCTGAACGCCGGTTACCAGAGAACCATCGAACTCCTGAAACACCAGGGCATTGGCAATATGCAGGGAGGTATGAAGACGGCACATCTGCGCCCGGAAGACCGGATCGACCTTCGCGGTGACAGCGCCCGAGGGCAGAACCGGATCAGCCAGCAAATGCCACATCTGCCCGCCGCGCGCTTCGATACCCGTGATGGCGGTTTCACCGCCGCTCCAATGCAGAAGACCGCGATCCGCAGGCTGTCCGCCACCACCGGGATAGAAACTGGAACGGGACAACAGCACCCGACCGGTCTCCGCTCTAACAACCTCGGCCTCGACTTCAAAGAGGTCGGGACTCTCATGACATAGGTACTGGGACATAGATCCAATCGCACTGAACAAAGAATGGCAGGATCAGACCAGCGCGAGACAGGTACGTCTTGGTAAAAATTGACCTCAGGCCCGGCGTGTTGGCGCAATCTGAAAGGCATGCGATTTGACAGACACCTGACGCTGGGCAAATACTCCGGCTGCCGGCCCGACCTTAAAACGGAGCGTCGGCAAGGGAAGAAACGCAGATAAAAACCGACACAGGGCGGCACAGACTTTGGATCAACGGGAACGTCTCGAAAGCTATCGGGACAGGCTATACGGCTATGCAATCAGCTTGTCTCAAGACCCCGATCTTTCTCGGGATCTGGTTCAGGAGTGTGCCCTTAAAGCCCTGAGTGCAAAGAAAATTCCGCAGGATGAACCTGCCTTTCGCGCCTGGCTATTCCGGATTTTGCGCAATGCTTTTCTGGATCACTTGCGCGCGGCCAACAAGCTGGCAGATTTCACCCTTGAGGAATCCGAGGATCTTGATCCGGACGTCTGGAGCGCCGAAGAACGCATGGTTGACGCAGTTACAGTCCGCGTCGCACTCGCTGCCCTGCCGACAGGTCAGCGCGACATCATTGCGCTGATTGATATTGCCGGGCTGCGTTACGCGGAAGCAGCGGTGCTGCTGGATATTCCCGTTGGCACGGTGATGAGCCGCGTCAGCCGCGCCCGTCAGGCTCTGCTGTTGCGAATCTCGGGTTCAAACGTGACGCCCCTCAAATCCGCCCAGGGAGGCAGGAGACGATGAGCCGCCTTGAGAAAGACTGGGAGACGCTGAACGCCTACGTCGATGGGGAACTGGCGCCAAGTGAGGCCGCCGCCGTCGCACGCGACATTGCGCAGAACCCTGGTACCGCGGAAACAGCCGCGACGCTCTCGAGCCTGAAATCCGCGCTCCTGGAACAAGCAGATCCGCCCGGGGACTTCGAGCTCTTGCCGCCGGCCGCAACAGACAGAAAACCACAAGTTTGGCGGGCGGCGCATACTGCAGCGACAGCGGCAGTGCTGGTGATCTGCATGGCCGCTGGTGCGATCTGGCACTGGGGCACCTCCCGTCACGACACGGCCAACATCCAGGTGACGGCCTGGTATCAAGAGGCTACAGACATCCACCGTGACTGGGTGGCAAGCCGGTCCGGCGAGCGCCCGCCTGCCCTCAACATTCCTGCCACTGCCGCCCTGACCGCGCCGGAGCTTCGCATTCCGGATCTTTCCGACAGCGGCCTGACACCCATCCTCCTGCAAGCCGAGGCGCAACTGGGCAGCATGACCGGCTATCGCGTCGGTTACGGCGGGAGCCGTGGTTGCCGCATCAGCTTTTTCGTGTTGCAGGGTGACGGTGAAATTCCTGTGCATCTGACCGCGCGCAAAGACGGCGCCCCGCAAGCCTTGGCATGGCGTCATGATCACGCCCATTATCTACTGCTGGCCGAAGGCATGGCCGAAGCCCGCTTTGACCTGATTGCGCGGACACTCCAAAACGTCACAGCAGACTGGCGCCCACTCTCGCCGGAAATCCGCACGGCCTTGCAGAAAAATCGCGATAAAAGCGCCCCCTGCACCGCCTAAACGGAACCTTCTCGAAAAAAAGTGAAATACGGATGGAATAGAATCCGCTCCTCCGGCGTTTCTTCTCCCGAGTGCCTGATCGCACGCCTCCTGAATAGGGAAGCAAGATCCTGCCGCTCGCCAAAAAAGCAATAAAATTGCAAAAACTTTGGGAGGAAGAGATGCCGAACGGGAAAAAAGACCGCGGCCTATGCGAACTGTACCAGAATGATCCCGAGCGCGCCGACAAGGTCGTGTTCGGTCGTGAAGCACATAAGGACCGCCGTGGATTTCTGAAGGGCGCCGGCCTCGCCACCATGGGCGCGATGCTGGGCGCGACTATTCCCTTTCACCGCAATTTCCCCGCCGGCCTGATCCCGTCGGCGCTTGCCGACGACAGCGAGATGGCACTTTTCAAAGGCAAAGACGGTCTCACCTTGCTCAACGACCGGCCTATCAACGCGGAAACTCCGCCCCACCTGCTGGATGATTCGGTCACCCCCAACAACCGCCACTTCGTGCGCAACAATGGAATTGTGCCGGACATCGCGTATGAAATGGATGCCTCCGACTGGCGCCTGAAGGTGGAAGGCGAAGTCAACACACCGCTTGAGCTCTCGCTCGAGGAACTGAAGAGCAAGTTCGAGAATGTCACGCTGAAGCTTCAGCTTGAATGCGGTGGTAACGGACGTGCAGCCTTCAATCCGCCGGCCAAGGGAAACCAGTGGACACTGGGTGCGATCGGAAACGCGGAATGGACGGGCGTGCGCTATGCGGATGTCTTAAAGGCTGCCGGCGTCAAAGATTCGGCAATCTACACGGCGCACTACAGTCTTGATGGCCATCTCTCCGGCAAACCGGAAAAGCTGCCGATCTCGCGTGGGGTGCCGCTGGCCAAGGCCATGGACCCGCATTCGATCATCGCCTTCGCCATGAACGGCGAAGATATTCCAGCGCTGCACGGCTTTCCGGTCCGCACTATCTGTCCGGGCTGGCCCGGTTCGACCTCGCAGAAATGGCTGGAACGGATCGAACTGCGCAATGTGGTGCACGACGGCCCGAAGATGACCGGCACTTCCTACCGTACGCCCTACTACCCGGTCTCTCCCGGCACCAAGGTCGACAAGGCGGATTTCAGGATCATCGAGGCTATGCCGGTCAAATCCCTGATCACGACACCGCAAAGCAACCAGACCATCTCCGAACGGCGTTTGGCGTTACGCGGGCATGCCTGGGCAGGCGACAACAGCGTCAGCCAGGTCGATATCTCCCATGACTTCGGGGCGACCTGGACGCAGGCAGATCTGGCACCACCACCCAATCCCTATTCCTGGCAGGACTGGACCGCAGAGGTCACCTTCCCGGAGAAGGGTTATTACGAGGTCTGGGCCCGGGCGACCGACGACAAGGGCAACAGTCAGCCTTTCGCGATCAACTGGAATCCCAAGGGTTACCTCAACAACTCCATGCACAGAATTGCCGTGACGGTCAGCGCCTGACGTTCCCCAGACGCGAAACCATCGGACAGTCCCCTGTCCGCACGGCATGGAAAGCCAGCACATTTCCTGGAATCCGGTTCTCTCGATCCCCCCATCGAGACCAATCGGGTTCCAGGCTGGCTTTCCCTTGCCTGCTTATAAATTCCAAAGTTGGATCCGACTTATGCTTTTTTCCATCACCCGCGCTTTGCCTGTCCTGGCACTTGCCCTTCTTATCCCGACAGGCAGTTCCGCGGGAACAATTGAGCCCTCCTCCGCACCGACCCAGACAGCGGCAGGCGAGACCAGCGCGACCAAGATTGACGAAGATGACGACTTCGGTCCGGATTGGCCGCTCGGGCCAGGCCGGGATGACACCGGTTATCTCTGCGGCGCCTGCCACTCTCTCGCCATCGTGAAGCAACAGGGCCTCAAGCGTGACGATTGGGACGAGCTGCTCGACTGGATGGTCGAGGAACAGGGTATGGATGAACTGGAAGCCGCCGACCGGGAGATCATCCTGGATTATCTGGAGACGAACTTTAACGTGGATCGGAAGCTGAAGTAGCGACTGACACCGGTCTCACTGGCGCACGGCGTCCGTTACCTGGTTCGCAATCCAGTCGAAGACAAGCGCCGGTCCCCGAGCAGGGCTCGATTGATCCCGTGACATGACATAGCCTGCAGCGCTGACGACCACATCATCGGTCGCCTGCAGCAGCAGCCCCTTTTGCAGCAGGTCATCGACAAGACCCAACCACCCGAGTGCCACGCCGTGTCCGGCGACCGCCGACTGGGTCACAAGGTCATAATTGCTGAAACTGACGTAGTTCTGCGAGCGCTCACCGACGATCCCAAGCTCGTCGAACCACCCCTGCCAGGTTTGCCACTCCGCCGAAGGAGGCTTCGACAAACTCAGCAATTGTGTGTGCAGCAACGCGGCGGATGAGGACACAGCACCGTTTTTTGCGACGAATTCAGGGCTGCAGACAGCGGCGACTCTCTCCTCGAGCAACATGACATCCCCCTCCAGCATCCCACTCAAGGGACTCACATGAATGGTGATGTCGCAGTCGTCGTTGCCGGGATCGGGAGGCACCTGCGACGCGAGAATCTGAATTTCGATTTCTTCCCCCAGGTCAGAGCGCAATTGAGGCAGGCGCGGCAACAGCCAGAAGGTAGAGAAAGCAAAGTCCGCGGACAGCCGGACCCTCGGTTTCGATTTGCGTTCCAGTAGAGACGTGAAGGAGTTCGAGAGTTGCGTCATGGCCGGATGCACGACGTTGAGCAAGCGCAGCCCCTCGTTCGTCAACGTGACGCCCCGGTGTTCGCGCCGGAACAGCACCACGCCGAGCTCGAGCTCCAAACTGCGTATCCGCTGCGAAATCGCCGACTGAGAAATGCCCAGAACTTCAGCCGCCCGCGTGAAGTTTCCATGCTGAGCGACCAGGTCGAATGCACAGAGGCCGGCGAGGTTCTGACTGAACTTCCAATAACCAGAGCTAATGTTCATCATAACTAATTAACTACTACAAATTTTGTGGAAATTGCTACACAACTATTGTTGATCAAAATCCAGAAAACTGAGCCTGAAACTAAAAATCGACGCAAAACCGAGTTTTTTATCGAATTTGCGAATCGAACAAGGCCATTCAATCTACGAACGGGAACCATGGGGGACACACAAGGCAAATGTCTATCAAGCCAGCGATAACAGACTTACCTATTAGAACAGCTGATACAGGCTTTTATAAAGGCTTCAGCCATATCGTCACGATCTCGTCGAAACTACTGATCGGGGGCCTGGTCATCTGGGCCATCGCGTTCCCAGAGCAGTCAGGCGCAGTCCTCAACAGCATCAACAGTTTCATTCTGGCTTCTTTTGGAGCCTGGTACATCTGGACCGTCACGCTTTTCGTGCTTTGCTGCATCGCCCTGGCGATATGGCCGACCGCCGGAAGACTGAAACTTGGTCTGGACGATGACGTTCCGGAGTTCTCGAACTTCTCCTGGTTCTCAATGATGTTCGGTGCCGGTATCGGTGTGGGCATGCTCACCTGGGCCGTGGCCGAACCCGTTTACCACTGGAACAATAATCCGGAGGTGATCCAGGGACTGACTAATGGCGGCACTGCGGATAATATCCGCATGGCCTACAAGTGGTCGTTCCTGCACTGGGGACTGGGCGCCTGGGCCTGTTACGCCCTCGCCGGTCTTGCCCTGGGCTTCTTCAGCTACCGCCGTGGCCTGCCGCTGACCATGCGGTCGTCCCTGACTCCGCTGTTCGGTGAAAAGCTCTCCGGCTCAATCGGACATGTCATCGACATCGTAGCCGTGGTCGCCACCATTCTGGGTGTGGCGCAGACACTGGGCTTTGGCGTCGAACAGTTCGTCTCGGGCTTAACGCGCATCGGTATCGGTGGCCTCACCAACGAAGCGGGCACAGCCAACTCAGCGGGCGTTATCGTCGCGATTGTCATTATCATGGCCGCCTCGACGGCATCGGCGCTTTCGGGTGTCGGCAAAGGCATCAAGTGGCTGTCGAACATCAACATGGTTCTCAGCATTGCGTTGCTGGGCTTCTTCCTGCTGTTCGGCTCGACCTTCTTTGGCATGCAGGCGCTCATCGTAGGCATCTGGGATTATCTGATCGCCTTGCCGGATATGATGTTCCGCGTTTGGTCATCGGATGGCGTTGAAGGCAGTGTCGCCTCGAAGCTGGAAGGCTGGCAGGGCGCATGGTCCGTGTTCTACTGGGCCTGGTGGATTGCCTTTGCTCCCTTCGTCGGCTTGTTCCTGGCACGTATTTCCAAGGGTCGTACGATCCGCGAGTTCGTCCTGGGCGCAATGATCGTGCCTTCGCTGATGTGTTTCGTATGGTTCACCTGGGCCGGCGGAACCGCGATCGACCTGGAGCTCACCGGCGGCGCAGGCGGACTGATCTCCGGCGCACCGGATGGCGACAAGATCTTCGCAATGGTGCAGTTCATGCTCTCGCCGTTCCTGGGCTGGGCAATGTCGGTCATGATCGTCGTGCTGCTCATGACCTACCTGGTGACGACCGCTGACTCCGCCGTCCTGATCGTGAACACGATCAACGCCGCGGGCGACGAAGGTCCGAAGGCGCGTCCGCACATCATCTTCTGGGGTGTCGCCCTGGGGTCGGTTGTGACAGCGCTTCTGCTGGTGGGTGGCCTGAAAGCCATTCAGACGGCGATGGTGATCGGCGCCCTGCCCTTCTCGGTCGTCATGGTCCTGCAGTGTTTTGCGCTGGTCAAAGCGATCTACAATGATGGCCGACGAGAACAGGCGGGACAGCAGACCACCTTTGAATCTGCAACCGAACCTGCCGAATAAGACCTCTGCGGCAAATTGAAGAAAGAGCCCTCCGCCCAATTCGGCGGGGGGCTTTTTTATGGCAGGAACGATCGCTCCCGCCAAAGCCGGAAGCTTGCTTACGACGCACGGCTCTATTCTCTTGCGAACCCGGTCTGCTATAATCAGCCTCTACTAAAAGCACGGAAGATGACCGGAAAACCTCTAGTGACTGTAACCACGCGTTTGTCCCTCCATCTGGGCGACATCACGAAGCTTGAGATCGACGCCATCGTAAATGCGGCGAACAGCTCGCTTTTGGGCGGCGGGGGTGTCGACGGTGCGATCCATCGCGCAGCAGGTCCGGAACTGGCCATCGAATGCCGGATGCTGAACGGCTGTAAGACCGGCGATGCCAAGATCACCAAGGGCTTCAAGCTGCCCGCAAAGCACGTCATCCATACAGTCGGCCCGGTCTGGAACGGTGGTGCGGCGGGCGAGCCGGAGCTCCTGGCGTCCTGTTACCGGCGATCGTTGGAGCTGGCCGCCGGGCATAGCCTGCCCCGCATTGCTTTTCCCGCCATCTCCACCGGCATCTACCGCTTCCCGCCGGAAGAAGCTGCCCGGATTGCGGTACACACAACAGCAGACTTTCTGTCGAGTGAAGCGATCATCGACGAAGTAATCTTTTGCTGTTTTGATTCCGAGAGCCTCGCCCGCCACGAAGCAGCGATTGAAACGCTGCGCTAAACTGAGCTGAGCTGAGTCGCCCGCATTATCCGACTTGACATAACACCAATTGGTATCATATTAAAATAGTACCTTTTGGTTTCATAATGAGTTTTGTCATGTCATCAACCACCGACCTACTACCCCTTGGGAGACCGCAATGATCGGCGCTGGACATCATGAGGCGCAGGGCGCGTTCCGGGCCCTTGCCGATCCGACGCGGCGCGACATCCTGCTGATGCTCAGCCGGGAGGATATGACCATCGGCGAGGTGGTCGAACGCTTCGACATCACCCGTGCCGCCGTGAAGAAACATCTGACCATTCTGGAAGAAGGCGCACTGATCTCGGTCCACGCGAGTGGCAGAGAGCGCATCAACCGTCTTGAGCCGCTCGGCCTCAAGACCGCGACCGACTGGCTCAATTACTTCAACCAATTCTGGGACGAGCGTTTGCAGGCCTTGCAGATTGCCGTCGAAAAGGAAGAAAAAGAGAAAGCGAAAAAGAAATGACCACCATGACACTGCAAGACACGGCCCTCACCACCATTCGCAAGACGGTCTTCTTCAATGCCTCGCGCGAAACGGTCTGGGCTTTTCTGACCGAGAAAGACAAGCTGGCCCAGTGGTTTCATCCGCCCGAGAAAAACCTCGAAGAAGGTTCCGACTATGCCCTGATTCGGACCGACCAGGACGGCACCAAGGCCCCGATCATCTGGGGCCGGATCATCTCCATGGATGCACCGAGCAAGCTGGTCTACAGCTTCATCATCACGCCTTTTGACGGCACCGAGACAATCGTCACCTGGCTTCTGGAAGAAGCCGCGGGCGGTACCCGCCTCTCCCTCACCCACGAAGGTGTCGCCGAAGCCGCAGGACCTGAGACCCTGCGCATGCTGATGTCACTCGATCGGGGTTGGGATGAGCATCTCGAATCCATGCGCAAGGCAGCTGCCTGAAGGATCAAGCGACCTAGAGCGTGACCGCAACGTCCAGAGCCTTGCCCCAGGCGAGGATCTTAAAGCTGCGGTGCTCCGGGCTGAAATAAGGGTCATTCAGGACCAGGTCCACAACCTCGTCGTGGCTTCCCGCTTCGACGATCCAGAGCCCGCCGACAAAAGGCGCATCGGGAACCGAACGCAGACCGCCACCGATCAGGATGCGGTCTGCGTTTTCCTTCAGATAGGCGATATGTTCGCCGCCGCGTGCCTTACGGACCGGCAGCATGCCCGGCGTATCGTCGAAGATGACCACCCAACGCGTCATGCCTCCACCCCCCTTAAGTTCTGCAAAGAAGCTTCAGGTAGCAGGTGACGGCATAAGACAGAAGATCCAGACCCGGTAATCGCTAGATCCAGAAACTCGTCGCCTCGTATCAGGCGTTCACGTCAACAACCACACGGCCTTTGACCTGGCCCTTCAGGATCGCTTTGCCCAGCGCGGGCAGATCAGCCAGTGTTGCCGGTTCGATCATGGCTTCCAGCTTGTCCAGCGGCAGATCGCTGGCAAGGCGTTCCCAGGCCACGACCCGCGCATCGTAAGGCTTCATAACGGAATCGATCCCCAGCAGATTGACCCCACGCAACAGGAAGGGAATCACACTGGCCGGCAGATCCGCACCGGCGGCAAGACCGACCGCCGCAACAGAGGTGCCGTACTTCATCTGGCCTAGAACGCGGGCCAGCATCGCGCTGCCCACTGCATCGATGCAGCCGGCCCAGAGTTCTTTCTCGAGCGGCCGCTTGACGGTTTCGTTGATCTCCTCGCGTGCCACAATCTGGCTGGCGCCGAGCGACTTGAGATAGTCGGCAGTCTCCGGACGGCCCGTTACCGCCGCAACCTCGTAGCCCCGATTGGCAAGGATCGCCGTCGCGACAGATCCGACACCACCGGCGGCACCGGTCACCAGCACCGGTCCGTCACCAGGTTTCAGGCCGTGATCTTCCAACGCCATAACCGCGAGCATAGCGGTGAAACCGGCAGTGCCGATTGCCATGGCGTTGCGGGTTGAGATGCCTTCGGGCAAAGGCACCAGCCAGTCCGCCTTGACGCTGGCCTTTTGGGCATAGCCGCCCCACCAGGCTTCCCCCACCCGCCAGCCGGTCAGCACCACCTTGTCGCCGGGCTTGTAGCGGTCATCGCTGGACGTTTCCACCGTTCCGGAAAAGTCGACACCGGGCACATGAGGGTAGTTACGCACCAGCCCACCGCCGGAGCCAACGCACATGCCATCCTTGTAGTTCACCGTTGAGTATTCGACCGCAACGGTCACGTCGCCGTCAGGGAGCTGAGCCTCATCGAGCTGCTGCACTGCTGCGGTGGTTTTTCCCTCGTCGTCTTTCTCGACCAACAATGCCTTGAAGCTCATAACACTTGTCCCTTCACGTGAATTTACGGAATCAACCCTCTAATAACACTAAGCTTTTCGGACTTCTTCTCTTAATAGAAATTTCTGGATTTTACCGGTGGCGGTCTTGGGCAACTCGCCGAACACGACCTTCTTCGGGCGCTTGAAGCCAGCCATGCGCTCCCGGCAGAAGTCGATCAATTCCTCCTCACTCAGACGCTCTCCTGCCTTAAGCTCGATGAAGGCGCAGGGTACCTCTCCCCACTTGTCATCGGGCTTGGCAACGACAGCCGCAGCGGCCACAGCAGGGTGGCGGTAGAGCACGCCTTCGACCTCAACCGAGGAGACATTCTCTCCGCCGGAGATAATCACATCCTTCAGACGGTCCTTGATCTGGATATAGCCGTTGTCGTGCCAGACGGCGGCATCGCCGGTGCGGAACCAGCCGTCGACGAAGGCTTCTTCTGTTGCCTCCGGACTCTTGTAATAACCCTTCATAACGGTGTTGCCGCGAATCACGATCTCGCCCTGGGTCTTCCCATCACGCGGCTGCAGCGCTCCAGTTTCCCGGTCGATCACGGCAGCGCCTTCGTTCATGGGAAAGCTCACGCCCTGCCAACTCTGCAGTTCCGCCTGTTCGGTGAAATCCAGATCGTCCCAGTCTTCGCGCCAGAGCGCCTGGGTCACATGGCCGAAGGTCTCGGTCAGGCCATAGACCTGCATCACTTCAAAGCCCATTTCGCGGGCCTTCTCCAGAACTGCAGCGGGTGGCGGTGCCCCCGCGGTCATCACCTTTACCGGATGTTCGAGCGTTTTACGGTCTTCCGCGGGCGCGTCGATCAAGAGGGAGAGCACAATTGGTGCTCCTCCGAAGTGCGTCACCTCATGATTGTGGATCGCATCGAAGACGGCTTTGGCCGAGACCGCCCGATTACAGACGATGGTGCCCGCCAGCAGGGTCATGGTCCAGGCATGCCCCCAGCCGTTGCAGTGGAACATTGGCACTGTGTAGAGATAAGTCGGATGGCGCGGCAGTTCCCAGGCCACCACAGTGCCCATGGACATGAGGTAGGAGCCGCGATGGTGATAGACCACGCCCTTGGGTCGTCCGGAGGTGCCTGACGTGTAGTTCAGCGCGAGAGCCTGCCACTCGTCGGCGGGACCTCCCCAGTCGAATTCCGGGTCACCTTCCGCCAGCAGAGCTTCGTAGTCGAGGGCACCGATACGCGCGCCGCCCGGCCCGGCAACATCGACAATATCGACCACCAGAATTTCCCGCGCGACGGACTTCAGGGCTTCCGCGACAACACTGGAGAGCGCCGTATCAACCATCACGACCTTGGCGTCACTGTGATCGAGGATGTAGGCGACCGTCTCTACCTCGAGCCGGGTGTTAATGGTGTTGAGGACTGCATCGGCCATCGGCACGCCAAAGTGCGCCTCGTACATTTCCGGGGTGTTCGGCGACATGATTGAAACCGTATCGCCCTTACTGATGCCGCGTTTCGCCAGCGCGGAGGCAAGACGTCGCACCCGGTTATAGGTCTCGGCCCAACTGTAGCGGCGGTCTTCGTAGATCACCGCCAGACGGTCGGGAAAAAGATCAGCCGTACGCCGCAAAAAAGAGAGCGGTGAGAGCGCCTGATGGTTGGCGCCGTTTTTCCCTAATGCCTCGTACTCCGCATCCATAGTTCTCTCCTGCCCTCGCACCTGTTTTTCGATAGCCCTTGTTTACTCAGGGCCTTTCTTTACCTGCGTAGCGATTTCAGATGAAGGAGTTTTCCCTGATCGTCGCCGTTCGCATGCCTTCGGGCGTTTCAACTTCGACACGGGTCCCATCGTCCCAGTGGGTCATTCGGATCATGCCGAGCGCGACATTGGTCTCGAAATCCGGCGACCAGGCACAGGACGTGACCCGGCCGCATCGTTTCCCGTTGGCATAGACAAACCAGATCCCGCCGCAAGGTGCCAGGGGTTCACCGTCGATGGCCAGGCTGCGGATCTGACGGGTCGGCCCCTCAACGGCAACCCGCAGAAGCGCATTGCGGCCGACACAGCCGATAGCTTCCTGTGTCTGACAAAATCTTCCGAGGCCGCATTCGTGCGGCGTGTTCTCACGGGTCATGTCACTGCCGTAAGACAACAGGCCGGCTTCGATCCGCTCGATACCATTGGGACACCCAGCCCGCACCTGCAGGTCTTCCCCCGCTGCAAAGAGCGCATCCCAGAGCGGTTCCCCCAGATCGGATCCGTCGAGATAGATTTCAAACCCGCCCTGCTTGGAATAGCCGGACCGCGCGACCACTAGATCGCGTCCTTCAAACGGCAGCACCGCATAGCGGAAAAACCGGATGTTGCGCACAACATCGCCAAACACCCGTGCCGCCAGGTCTTCCGCTTTCGGGCCCTGAATCGCGAGAGGTGAAACATCAGGTTCATCCACGTCGACTTCATAATGAAGACCGTAAGCTAAGCCCTTAATCCAAAACAGAAGATCGCTGTCCGCAATGGAAACCCAATACCTGTCTTCAGCCAGTTTCAGGGTCACCGGATCATTCAGCATGCCACCGGTCTCATCGACCATTGGTGTATAGAGGCATTGCCCAACCGACATGTTTCCGAGATCGCGCGGGGTGAGCATCTGAATGAGTTTACCCGCATCCGGACCGCGCAATTCCACCTGCCGCTCGCAGGAGACATCCCAGACCTGAACGTGACTTTTCAGATGCCGGTAATCCTCCTCGACACCCTCAAAGAGCGTGGGCAACTGCATGTGATTATAGACCGTGAAGGCCTTGGCTCCACTCGCCTCCACACGGTTGGAGAAAGGGGTGCGGCGGATACGCCGGGTAATGGAAAGACTGGGTGCGGACATCATCTCATTTGTCTCCAACATACGACCCCTCCCGTTGCTGATGCCGGCAGATGGGTCGCGCACTCACACATTGAACCTCAAGCGTTCAGAAATCGAAACTGTGAGACTCGGGAAAAAAAGTCAAACGCTAATTGTCTGACAATTAAACATATAGCGAATTGACAGCCCGCCAAGTCGCCCGATAGGCTTGGAACAAGAGGGAAAGTTGAATGTCTATTGAGTACAGTGGGATCAATAAGGAAGGTCTTTCCACCCAGATCGCCGAGGCCATCCGCACGGCAATCATGGAAGGCCGCCTTGTGGTCGAAGAGCGTTTGCCAAGTGAAAACGAGCTGGCGGAACGCTTCGGCGTATCCCGTGCGACGGTGCGCGAGGCCCTAAAACGCCTGGCCGCGCAGAACCTGATCCGCACCCAGCGTGGCCCGACCGGGGGCGCCTTCGTCAATCGCCTGAGCTGGTCGGAAGCTCATGATGCCCTGGTCACCACGAGTACCCTTTTGATCGGGATGCACGACATCCCTTTCGAGGACGTGGTCGAAGCCCGCTTTACCCTGGAGGCCGCCTGTCTGCCCCTCGCCGCATCACGCCGGGAGGATAAACACCTGGAAATCATGCGTCGCGAGATTGCCCATCAGCGGATCAAGGAAGAGAGCGACGAGGAATTCTGTGCATCCGATGTCCGCTTTCACCGCGCACTGGCCGATGCGGCGGACAACCCGGTGCTCTCCTTTCAGATGGCGGGGGTCATCGAGGCCATGCAGCCGCTCATGAACATGATCACCTACCGCATGCGCGACCGTACCCGCATCGCCGATCTGCACAGCGCGCTCGCCGATGCGATCGAGGCGAAGAAGGCGCGGGCCGCGCTTAAAGTACTGGATGAGCTTTCGGCCTATACGCTCGAACTGATGACGGCGCGACGGAAAGCCAGGGAAACAAAGGGCTAATAAAAAAAGTTGCTGACAAGGCACCTGAACGCACCGATAGCATCTGCGCGCTCCAACTCATATCTTAGTTCTGTTTGTCAAATTTATGAATCAGCAAAGGAAGCAGGTGCCTACCGGCTTCGGTTAGTGTCCATGCTGCGAATTCCGCGGATAACTCCGAATTTTCTAAACCCTCTGGAAGACCGTCTCTTTCCATCAGTTGATAACCTGATAACTCCTGCCAAAACAAATCGTTTGCCGATCCAGACGTCGTAAGCATGGGAGAACCGGGAAACTTGAGTCCTGCTACGAGCACCGACTTATCGGCATCTCCAAGTGCTTGATAACCTCTTGTAAAACATCGGATGGCGTCACTCTGCTCTCTGCTAAAAGCCATTCCCTGTTTCGAGAGCCAATCCAGCTGGAAATACGCAATCGCAGAATAGGCCAGTGCCATCAGAAGCAGCCGAATTTCATTCAAAGGCTGAATCGCGCCCGTAAAGTAGGAGAACCCCACCATATAAAAAGCTGCATCGATCGAAACCGCCAAGAGGGCGAAGCAGATTGCGAGCTTTTTTAGCTTCGTCCGCAAAATCGCAAAAAAAATCTGCCTGGGCGGCGCAGAAATTTCACATAACCTGCCTCCCCGATGCAGGGTTGCGATTCTTATCCCACCAGCGAAGCTCAACAGGTTGACAATGTGGCCAACATTCCATGCGTAAGCGCTGGCTAGAACAAGGCCCACCCCAAACCCAACGGCGAGGAACACGATATAGCTGACGGCGAAAAACACATAAAAATTATGGCGGATAGTCATCACATTGCTTTGCAACTCGGAGACACGGAAAACACCGATTCCTCTTCAATGTAGCCAACAGTCTTTATGACATTGCTAAACCTGTGTCTGAAATCGTTGCATCGGACGGCGTATGAACACCCCATTGTCAAACTGAGACTTCTGTCACCTTCTTTTTCATAAAAACCCGCTCAAAACCCGACTGCATGGCACGGCCCGTTTCCTCCCACCCTAATTTGCCGTAAAGCAGAATGTTTTCTGTCATGCTTTCGTGCGTATAGAGCCGGAGTTCTTCGTAACCTCTCCGGCGCGCCTCTGTCTCAGCGAAGTCCAGAAGCAACCGCCCCAGTCCGCGCCCCTGAGCCTTCGGGTGCACGGCAATGTTATCGAGCAGGAGATGATCTTCCTGATCGATCAGAACCAGAAGGCCACCGACCTGCTCATCATACTCCGCCACACTCGCCTGCTTTAGCCCTATGCGCTCTGCATAGTCATCCAACATGGGACCTGGCGGACGGCCCATGCGCTCGATGTAGGGACTGTAGGCCCGCTCGACGATCTCCTGCATGGCAGGCAGGTCATCCGGGATTGCGGCGCGAATTGTCATGTCCGTAGCTCCGAGGTCGTCATTTGCGAGGAACTCAAGAGCGCAGTCTAGGATTTCTCGCGACGCCATTCCATCATCATGAACCAGGGGACGCGGCTGTATCGTGCCTGCGTGCCTTCATCGCCCAAACGCGGTGCCGGCTCATCGAAAAACGACAGGGTCAAACCGAGCGCCAGGAGTGTCTGCATGTAGGCTGAAAGCGGCCTGTGCCAGTTTTGAATCCTGATATTGCTGAAATCGACCCATTCCGAGAACTCTTCAAGATATCGGTCCATGGCGTAGTGCAGCAGACGTCCTTCTTCGTCTTTAACCCAGCCATGAGGCGTCGTAGTCACAAAGCTGTTGAGGTTTGCAATTAACATCGTCCCACCCGGTTTAAGAACCCGAGTCATCTCTTTCAGGCCACTGCGAAAATCGGGAATATCGATCAGGGTCAGATAGGATACCACCAGATCGAAACTGGCATCCTCAAAGGGTAATTCTTCCGCCACCGCGGCCTCATAGCGTCCTTCGGGATGGCGGTCCCGGGCGGTGCGGATCAGTTCTTCGGTGGGATCGATCCCGGTGGTTTCGATGCCGCGCGCGCTCAGCATGCGGCAGAAGCGCCCTTCCCCGCAGCCGACATCGAGCGCCCGCGTATAACGCCTCTCTCCGACTCGCTCCAGCATGGCCGGATCGAGAACGTGCTCACGGCCCCAGTCTCCGCGTTGTCCCATGGCCTCGACCCAGGCGTTCGCCGACTCGTTCCAACCGTCCATATCACCAATCCCGAACACTGCAAAGACAGTGTATTTAGCGATAATAACGAACAAATTCAATGCAGTAATGAAGCGTGACCTACAACACCTGAGTTGAAAATCAGGGAACTATTTTTGTTCTCGTGAAAATTCTATTGATTTTTTCATGCGAGATCCTTCAAATGCCGGAATGGACGGAAGCACACAGAGCGCAGATACCCAAAGACTGGCGGCACAGCGGGCCGCGGTCGGGCGTGACCTGCGCGCGCTGCGGCAATCGAAACAGGTCACCCTGCAGCAGCTGGCCGATCAAATCGGCCGTTCCGTGGGTTTCTTAAGTCAGGTTGAGCGCGGCCTTTCGGATCTGCCCATCGCTGACCTGCGCGCCATCGCCGAGACGCTCAAGGTGCCCATGGGCCTCTTCTTCACCGCTGGCGAGGCAACACCACAGCAATCCATTGCCGAAGCCCACTACGTCGTGCGCGCCAACCAGCGCCGCCGACTGGGTTCACCGGAAAGTGGCATCACCGAAGAATTGCTGTCGCCCGATCTGGGCGGCAGTTTCGAGACCTTCCTGACCGTGATTGAGCCCGGTGCGGCGCGTGAGCAAGCGATCAGCCGTGGCGCCGAAGAGGCCGCCTATCTGGTCTCCGGATCGTTAGAGATCAAAATTGGCGACAACAGCTTCACACTGAATGAGGGCGATAGCTTCCGGATCGACCGGGAAGCCTTCAGCTGGCGTAACAAGACGGAACGGCGCGCGATCCTGGTCTGGACCCTCTCCCCACCCGTCTATTAGCGGACAACATCAACAAGAAACCCAGAACCCAGGGCAGACGAGAGAAGACAAAATCATGGCAAAGATCCCAACTACGGCCCGTGTGGTCATCATCGGCGGCGGTGTTATCGGCTGCTCCGTCGCCTATCACCTGGCCAAACAGGGCTGGAAGGATGTCGTCCTTCTGGAGCGGCGACAGCTGACCTGCGGCACCACCTGGCACGCTGCCGGTCTGATCGCGCAACTGCGTGCGACCCAGACCATGACCCAGCTGGCGAAGTACTCCGCCGACCTCTATTGGAAGCTGGAAGAGGAAACCGGTGCCGCCACCGGCATGAAGCAAAACGGCTCCGTCAGTGTCGCGCTCTCCGATGAGCGCCTGGAAGAGTTGAAGCGCGGCGCCTCCATGGCGCGCTGTTTCGATGTCGACGTGCACGATCTTTCCCCCGAAGAATGCAAGCAGCATTACCCACTGCTGAACCTGGAAGGTGTCACCGGCGGTGTCTTTCTGCCGGGCGACGGTCAGGGCGACCCGACCAATATCGCGCTCGCGCTGGCCAAGGGCGCGCGCAAGTATGGCGCCAAGATTATCGAGAACGTTAAGGTCACCGGGATCAAAACATCTCAGGGCCGGGTCACCGGCGTCTCGACCACCGAAGGCGACATCGCCTGCGAGAACGCGGTCAACTGCGGCGGCATGTGGGCGCGCGAGATCGGGGCCATGGCCGGTGTGCGCGTACCGGTGCAGGCCTGCGAGCATTTCTACATCCTGACCGAAGGCATCGATGGTCTGCAGCGTGACCTGCCGGTGCTGCGCGTGCCCGACGAATGCGCCTACTACAAGGAAGACGCAGGCAAGATCCTGCTCGGTGCGTTCGAGCCGGTTTCCAAACCCTGGGCTGTGAACGGCATCCCGGACGATTTCTTCTTCGATGAGCTGCCCGAGGATTTCGATCACTTCGAGCCGGTGCTGGAAGCTGCGATCAACCGCGTGCCCCTACTGGAACAGGCCGGTATCGCCACCTTCTTCAACGGACCTGAAAGCTTCACGCCGGATGACCGTTATCTGCTGGGCGAAGCGCCGAACGTTAAAGGCATGTACATTGCGGCAGGCTTCAATTCCATCGGCATTCAATCCGCCGGTGGCGCCGGACGCGCCCTGGCTGAATGGATGGAGGCCGGTGAGCCCACTCTGGATCTCTGGGACGTGGATATCCGCCGCATGTATCCCATGCAGTCGACCAAGAGCTATCTGACGCAGCGCGTGACCGAGACCCTGGGCCTGCTCTACGCCGACCACTTCCCCTACCGTCAGTATGCTTCGGCCCGTGGCCTTCGCCGTACCCCACTGCATGACCTGTTGGCGGACAACGGGGCCTGCTTCGGCGAGCTCGGCGGCTGGGAGCGCGCCAACTGGTTCCTGCCACCGGAAGCCAAGGAACGCGGCGAAGTGGCTGAATATCAATACACCTGGTCGCGCCAGAACTGGTTCCCCTACGCCGCCGAGGAGCACAAGGCGGTGCGCGAGACCGTCGGCATGTTCGACCTCAGCACCTTCGTGAAGATCCGGGTCGAGGGCCGGGATGCGGAAGCAGTTCTGCAGCGCATCTGCGCCAACGACATTGCGGTCGAGCCCGGCAAGATCGTCTACACCCAGTGGCTTAACCGCAACGGCGGCATCGAGGCGGATCTGACCGTCACGCGCCTCTCGGAGACCGAGTTCCTGATCATCACCGCTGCCGCTGTCGGTATGCGCGACATGGGCTGGCTCAAGAAGCATATCCCGGACGATGCCCACTGCATTGCGACGGAAGTCACCGCAGGCGAAGGCGTGGTCGCCATCATGGGCCCGAACGCCCGCAACCTGCTCTCCAAGCTGACCGATGAAGATCTCTCCAACGAGGCCTTCCCCTTCGGCACGGCGAAAACCATGGAGCTGGGCATGGCCCTGGTCCGGGCCCACCGCATCACCTATGTGGGTGAGCTGGGCTGGGAGATTTACGTCTCCAGCGACATGACCCGCTACGTTGCCGAACAGATCCTGGAAGAAGGCAAGAACCACGGCCTGCGGCCCTGCGGCATGCACGTCCTGGACTCCTGCCGGATCGAAAAGGGCTTCCGCCACTTCGGTCACGACATCGTCGACCAGGATCACGTACTGGACGCTGGGCTGGGTTTCGCGGTCAAGACCGGCAAGGAAGCCTCCAAGTACGGTGACTTCATCGGCAAGGATGCGGTCCTGAAACGTAAGGAAGAAGGCCTGAGCAAACGGATGGTTCAGTTCCAGCTGAATGATCCTGAGCCCCTGCTCTATCACAACGAGCCGATCGTGCGCGACGGCGAGATCGTGGGCTACCTGACCAGCGGCAACTACGGGCACCATCTGGGCGCCGCCATCGGCCTGGGCTACGTGCCCTGCGAGCCGGGCACCAAGCCCTCGGCCCTGCTGGAATCCAGCTATGAAATCGAGGTCGCGGGCAAACGCATCGCCGCGACCCCAAGCATCAAGCCGCTCTACGATCCGACATCGGAGCGGATCAAGTCGTAACCGAGCTTTAATCCCGGGTGTCGCCGAGAGTTTCGCGCAACACCCGGGATATCTCTCACCTCTATTAAAATTTGATCGCAAGGACCGGAGTGTGCCGCGGTCAAGTCCGAGATTAGATGCCGCGAATTCAACGCGAGGCATCTGATATGATTACGCTCTACAACTACGGCCCTTCTCAGAACGGATACAAGGTCCGCCTTCTTCTGGCCCAGCTCGAACGAGAGTACCGAACGGTCGATATCGCGATCTTCGACGGCGAGAGCCGCACCCCAGACTTCCTGAAGAAAAACCCCATGGGCGCGGTTCCGGTGCTGGAACTGGAAGACGGCACATACCTGCCGGAATCCAACGCGATCCTGAACTATCTGGCCGAGGACTCCGAATTCCACTCAGACGATCCCTTGGTGCGCGCCCAGACGCTGCGCTGGATGTTCTTCGAGCAGGAATATGTGCAGTCCAGCATTGCTACCCTCAGGCACCGGATGCTGACCGGCAAGCTCGCGCCGGACAGTCCCGTAACCGCAGAACGGCGCACATTGGGACAACGCGTCCTGACCGCGCTCAACGATCATCTGGGCACAACGGATTTCCTGGCGGGCGGGCGATATTCTATCGCCGACATCTCGGTCTTCGCCTACGCCGCCTTCGCAGAGGACGCCGGATACAGGCTCGCCGACTACCCGGCATTTCACGCCTGGACAAAGCGCATCAGGTCACAGGCGAACTTTTTGGATGATGTTATTCCCTATTCGGTCGATCCGCTTTCAGTTCGTGAATTGGGCTAACCAGCCCTCAGGCACTCGATAGAGTCTGTTCGATTTCCACCCTTGTCGGGAAAGAGGGCTGCGCGCCTTCTTTCCTGCAGGCCAGAGCGCCCGCGACCGCCGCGCGGCGCATGGCGCTTGCCAGATCCTCGCCGGTGTCGAGGCCCGCCGCCAGCACACCGGCGAAGGTATCGCCCGCCCCTGTGGTGTCAACCGGGTCGATCTTCGGCGATGAAACGCGGGTCACGTCACCGCCACTTTCCGATGCCACTGCGCCGTCCGCGCCCAGAGTGGCGATCACGGTCACGCCCAGATATCCGGCAAGCGCCTGCACCACTTCGTCATGGCCGGTCTCCGCAATGCCATAGTGCCGGGCCAGATCCGACGCCTCGGTTTCATTGACCAGAAGCATCGAGATATCGCTGAAGGCTTCGCGCGCAAGCGGCTGAAAGGGTGCAAGGCTCAGGATCACATGCGCGCCCGCAGCCCTGGCAGTACGGGCCGCCGCGAAGGTCTCCTGTTCCGAAACCTCCATCTGCAGCATCAGGGTGCCGTCCGCCGCCAAAGCCTCCGCCGGAATCTGAGTGGCATCACAGCGCAGGTTTGCGCCGGGAGAAAGGATGATCGTATTTTCCGCGGCTTCATCCACCGTGATAACGGCCACGCCGGTGGTATCGCCGCGTGCCTCCACAGCCTTCAGATCGACTTCGGCGACGCGCAATTCAGTGAGTGCCTGAGTCGCGAAATCATCGTTTCCCACCGCGCCGACCATCCGCACATCCGCGCCCGCCCGGCGGGCCGCAAGTGCCTGGTTCGCACCTTTTCCGCCGGGATACTGAGCAATGTCAGAGCCGTGAACCGTCTCTCCGGGTCGGGGTAACTGCGCCACCCGCGTCACGAGATCCAAGTTGATCGACCCGAATACCGTAATCATCTAAATTCCCTTTTTCTCGGACACGCGCTCAGCCGTGATGTCTGTCAGACATGCTCAAACACTGTGGTTCCCATCTTCTCGAATGCTCAAGATAGCCTGATCCGGGTTATGAATTCAAAGGAGAGAATCCGCCAGCAGACGGCCCATACTTGTGTCTGGTGAACTCAACTGGTATACTAGTGCACAAGCTTAAAGATATCGCACCCGATTGAATTCATCATGCTCTCCACAACAGGCTACAAGGTCTCGGCGGACCGTCCTGCGGCCAGCCAGATCGTCGAACAGCTGCGCGCCGCTATCGTGCGCCTTGACCTGCCGCCGGGGCAGATGCTGTCGGAGAGCGATCTGGCCGAGTCCTTCGGCGTTAGCCGCACACCGGTCCGCGAAGCCCTGATCAAGCTCGCACAGCAGGGCTTTATCGAGGTCCGCCCGCAACGCGGCACTTTTATCACCAAGATCCGGCCTCAGGAACTGCTCGAGGCCCGCTTTATCCGCGAAGCCATCGAGACCGCCGCCATCGACCGGATCATCGGGCGTTTGGACAGCGCGACCGTCCGGATCTGCGAAGCCACACTGAAAGACCAGAAATCCGCGGCGGCGGCAAAGGACATCTACGCTTTCCATCTCGCCGACGACGCTTTTCACCGCACACTGGCGCAGGCCACCGGTTTTGAGCGGTTGAGCGGTATGATCGAGGGCGAGAAAGCCCTGATGGATCGGGTACGTATCTTAAGCCTCAAGACAATGCCGCCCTTCAAGCGCCTGATCAGCCAGCACAAAGCGATCCTGGACGCGGTGGTCGCAGGTGATCGGCAAGTGGCCCTGACGCAGATGCGTGGTCATCTGCGCGAACTCCTGACGACCCTGCCCCAGGCCTCGCACGACTATCCGCAATACTTTACCGAAACGATCGAACCCGGCAGCGACTGGGCCGAAACACACTCCGGAGCCTTCCTATGAAAATCGAATCCGCCAAGGTGATCGTCACCTCTCCCGGCAGAAACTTCGTCACCCTGAAGATCACCACCGAGAGCGGCACCTACGGCATCGGAGACGCAACCCTGAACGGCCGGGAGCTCTCGGTCGTGTCCTATCTGGAAGAGCACGTGATTCCCTGCCTGATCGGGCGCGATGCCGGACAGATCGAGGATATCTGGCAGTACCTCTACCGGGGCGCCTACTGGCGGCGCGGCCCGGTGACCATGTCCGCGATCGCGGCCGTCGACATGGCGCTCTGGGATATCAAAGCCAAGGCGGCAGGCATGCCGCTCTATCAGTTGCTGGGCGGGCGCAGCCGCAATGGCGTACTGGTGTATGGCCACGCGAACGGGAAAGACCTGGAAGGGACTCTGGAGGCGGTCGGGCGCTATGTCGAGATGGGCTACAAGGCCATCCGGATTCAATGCGGCGTCCCGGGCAACGCGAGCGTTTACGGTGTGGGCAAAGGCGATCTGTATTACGAACCCGCTGAAAAAGGCCTTCCGCCCGAGGAGGTCTGGTCGACGCCGGACTACCTGCGCTTTATCCCCAGCGTGTTCGAAGCGGTCCGGGAGAAGTACGGCGACGGCCCGCTTCTTCTGCATGATTGCCATCATCGGCTGACTCCCATCGAAGCCGCACGTCTGGGCAAGGACCTGGAGCCTTACCGCCTCTTCTGGATCGAGGACGCGACCCCGGCGGAAAACCAGGAAGCCTTCAAGTTGATCCGACAGCACACGACCACGCCGCTGGCCGTCGGTGAGATCTTCAACACGGTCTGGGACGCCAAGGATCTGATCCAGAATCAGCTGATTGACTACATCCGCGCGACCCTGGTCCATGCCGGCGGCATCACGCATATGCGCACAATCGCTGCCCTTGCCGCCCTTTATCAGGTGCGCACGGGCTTTCACGGCGCTACGGACCTCTCGCCGGTGACCATGGGCGCGGCGCTGCACTTCGATACCTGGGTACCAAATTTCGGTATCCAGGAATACATGCGCCACACGCCCGAGACCGACGCGGTCTTCTCTCACGACTACAGCTATGCGGACGGCATGCTGCAGGTGGGAGACAAACCGGGTCACGGCGTCGATATCGACGAGGAGCTTGCCGCGAAATATCCCTACGACCGGGCCTACCTGCCGGTAAACCGTCTATCCGACGGCACGCTTTGGAACTGGTGAGGTTTTGGTTCTTCTCACTGCGGAGAGGAAGGCGTCGAGGCTGTGCTTCGGCGCCGTATCCTTGCGGCGGACGAAATAAGTGGGCAGCTCTGCAAGACGTTTGGGCAAGGTCTCTATCTTGAGATCCTCCCCAAAGCGCGACGCGAAGACCACAGCTTCCGGCAAAAGAGTCACGCCGAGGCCGGCGGCGACGCAGCCCAGAATGCCATCCAGCGTGCCGAACTCCATGACCCGGAACGGCAACTGCCCCTGATCGCGCAACCAGTCTTCGCTGCGCGCGCGATAGGAACAGCCACGCCGGAAGACGATCAATTGCTCCGGTGCTTCTCTGCCCCCGCCGGCTTCCCGGCTGGCGGGCCGAACCAACACCAGGCGCTCAGCAAAAGCCTGTTCTCCCACCAATTCACCGTGACTCAGATCACCGGCGACAAAGGCACCGTCCAGCCGGTAAGCCAGCAACTCATAAATCAGAGTCTCGGTCGGACCGGCGGTAACCCGCACTTCCAGTTTCGGCTGTTCAAGCTGCAGGGTTTTAAGAATTGGGGGCAGCCGGACCGCCGCCGTCGTCTCCATGGCGCCGATCCTGAGTAGTCCGCCTTCCCCGGCGCAGTCGCGCATGGCCTGCCGGGCTTCGTCCCCAAGACGCTCCAAACGCCAGGCGTAACCACGCAAAATCTCGCCTGCGGAGGTCAAAACCATACCCTTGCCGGTACGGTAAAAGAGCTCAACCCCAAGCTCACGCTCCAGGTCTTTCAGGCGCGCCGTTACGTTTGACTGTACGGTGTTCAAATGACGTGCCGCACTGGAGACGCCGCCGGTATCGGCAATCGCCGAGAAGAATTTGAGGTTTCGAAAATCCATCATAAAAAACGAATGATAGTTAGATAATTTATCATTTGTAATGATCACTTGTCACAATTAGCCTGTCAAGCATGAGCAGGAAAAATCCATATACGGCGACGCAGTTCGCGAGCCCTCAAACCCAGCGTCGGGATCGATTAACTTGACCCCCGAAGCGCCCGCACTGTCACTAAAACCTGCCCTGATCGGCGGAATCTGTACGCTCATCATCGCCATGGGCATCGGTCGCTTTGCCTATACCCCGATCCTGCCGGAGATGCAGAGCGCCCTTGGGCTCAGTCACGCGCAGACCGGCCTGCTGGCCTCCCTGAATTATTTGGGCTATCTGATCGGCGCTCTGGCCGCGGGTTATGTCACCTCAGGTTCGGCACGCACCACGGCCTTTCGGCTGGCGCTCCTGCTTTCGGCGGCAACGACCGGGCTGATGGCGGCGAGTGAATGGTTTGCCTTCTGGGGATTTTTGCGGCTTTCGTCCGGTATCATCAGTGGTCTGCTGTTCGTCTTCAGCGCTGATATGGTGATGCGCGTTCTGGCAGATTCAGGGCGGCCACGCCTCCTGGGAGTTTACTTCGGCGGCGTCGGCATCGGAATCGCCGTCTCCGGATTGCTGGTTCCCGCACTCGCGCATCTGGGGAGTTGGCAGGCAGACTGGATCGGCCTTGGTTTATTGGCGACTCTCCTTGCCCTGCCGGCCATACTCTGGTTACGAGACGCGCCGGGCAGCGCGAAAAGTCAGGTCGATGCGAACCCGGGCAAACAACAAAAGCGCCTTCCCCCCGCCGTAGTGTTTCCCCTCACGATCCTGGGCCTCGCCTATTTCCTCGAGGGCCTGGGTTATATCGTCAGCGGTACCTTCCTGGTCGCCATCCTGCAGGATAAGGCAGGTGATGCCATAGCGCTCGGGATCTTCGGAGATATGGGCAACCTGGCCTGGGTCATGGTCGGCCTCGCGGTCGCGCCCTCCTGCCTTATCTGGTCCTGGGCCGCGCAGCGCTGGGGCGAAGTGCGCTGCATGATCGCCGCTCACCTGCTGCAGGCTGTCGGTGTGGCCCTACCCCTGTTCTCCACAGCTTTACTGCCCTCCCTGCTCGCTGCGACTCTTTTCGGCGGCACCTTCGTTGGCATCACCCTGCTGGTGGTCGCATACACCCGCAAGGTCGCCCCGACCGCAACGGCGGTGGCCATCGGCCTGATGACGGCAGCCTTCGGACTGGGACAGATTCTGGGACCTCTTATTGCCGGCCTTCTTGCGGAGCGCAGCGGATCATTCGATTCCTCGCTGATACTATCGTCGCTGGCAGTGGTCATAGGAGCCGGGTTGTTGTTGCTCCTCTTGAAGACAACACCCAACGCCCTCTCCAAATAGCCCTTATCCCACTTCGAGCTGCTTTATCACCCGGCAGGGATTCCCGACCGCGACCACATTCGCCGGAATGTCCCTGGTGACAACACTGCCAGCGCCGATCACCGTGTTGTCGCCGATGGTGATCCCCGGACAGAGGATCGTGCCGCCACCGACCCAGACGTCGTGGCCGATGGTGATCGGATGAGCGGTCTCCCGCCCACCGGCACGTTTCACCGGATCGAAGTCATGGCTCGCGGTATAGATCTGAACCGCCGGACCGAACATGGAATTGTCCCCCACCTCGATGCGGGCGCAATCGAGAATGGCCGCCCCGGCGTTGAAATATACGTTCTTGCCCAGATGCAGATTTACGCCATAGGCACAGTGGAAGGGCATCTCGATAAAGACGCCTTCACTCATGGTGCCAAGAAGCTCTTTCATGACAGGATTCGGGCCATCGCCCTCCAGAAAATCCGAACGGTTGAAATCACGCAAGAGCTTGCGCGCGCGGTTGCGCATAGCCGAGAGTTCCGGATCCATATCAAAGTAATCCAGACCCGCCGCCATCTTCTCCCGTTCGGTCATCTTGTCGCTCATATGTGCATGCTTTCCTTGAACAAAAACAATCGTCGGGAGCATAACGGTAGGATCCGCGCCGTAAACTACAAACGTGGGTCCACTGCCTCACTTTCCATGGCGAGCACACCAAAAACACATTCATGTACCCGTCGAAGTGGCTCACGATTGGCAAAGCGCTCAAGCGCCTCAATCCCCAACGCGAATTCCTGGAGAGCCAGCGCCCGCTTACGGCCAAGCCCACGACGGCGTAGACGCGTCAGATGCTCAGGCCGGTCGTAGTCCGGACCGTAGATAATCCGCAGGTACTCGCGGCCCCGGCACTTGACCGCAGGCTGCACGTAACCGCGCGGACCGCGAGTCACGAAGTCCATGGGTTTCACCACCATGCCCTCGCCACCCTTCGCGGTCATCTCCAACCACCATTCGCACGCGGCCTGAACCTGCGCCTCGTCAGCGACGTCGATAAAGCGATGATCGGTCTGGAACAGCAGATCCTCATCCGCCTCACAGAGCAGACGCAGTTGTTCCATGTGCCAGCGATGAGACTTGTCATCATGCACGCCCCCTTCGCTTCCCAGCAGATGGAACGGCGCGATACGAAGATCTTCCAGCTTCTCCACCGGCCAGACGTAGTGGCCATAGGCCTTGCGGTAGGCTACGGCGTTGTCGAACCTAGAAGACATCTTTTCGCGCAGCGTTTCCAGGTCCAAGCCACGGGCAACCCCTTGCTGAACCGTAACAAGAGCCGCCTGCAAACCTGCGTTGGCCGCGGCGCCGACGGCACCGTACTGATGCTCGATCAGGGACTGCGCCTTGACCGACCAGGGCATGATCTCCGCATCCAGACAGAGCCAATCCGTCTCCAACGCATCCCAGAGACCGCACTGCTCGGCAGCCTTTGACACACGTGCCAGAACGCCCGCGACTATAGCGGGATCATAGAAGAAGGGTCGGCCGGTACGGGTGTAAATCGCCCCGAGCGCATCGCTCTCAATCCCAAATCGCCGCAGCGCCACGCTGTCATCACGCGTGACCACCAGCACCGCGCGGGAGCCCATATGCTTCTCCTGCGCAACAACGCTCTCGACACCCTGCGCCTTAAAGTAACGCAAGGCATCTTCGGGGTGCTCCAGGAACCCTTCGCGTGCTGAGGTTTCCGATGGCGACATAGTCGGTGGCAGGTAGATCAGCCAGCGGGGATCGATGGCAAAGCGGCTCATAACCTCCAGGGCGGCCGCACTCTGGTCATCGCGCAAGGTGACGGCCCGGCGCAGGCGGGTCGAGATGATCCGCTTGCCGGTCACATCCTCCAGGTCCAGCAAGGCATCCGGTGCCGCGTTTGGATCGGAGGTCACATCGCTCGCCGGTATCAATGGGCGTGCGGGCTCCATGTAGGTTCGCTCAGCCGGCACTTCGACCAGTTCCATCTCCGGGTAGCTCAGCGCCGTCAATTTGCCACCGAACACACAGCCGGTGTCGATGCACAGAGTGTTGTTGATCCATTCCGCCTCTGGCACTGGCGTATGGCCGTAGACCACCCGCGCCTTGCCACGGTATTCCGAAGCCCAGTCGAACCGAACCGGCAGGCCGAAGTCATCCGTCTCGCCAGTCGTCTCCCCATACATGGCAAAAGACCGTACCTTGCCGGAAGAACGGTTCTGCATTTCCTCACGCAAGCCCGCGTGGGCAACAACCAGGCGGCCATCGTCCAGCACGAAATGACTGATCAAGCCATCGATAAAACGCAGCATTTCCTTCTTGAAGGCGTCGCTCTCGCTTTCAAACTGCTCCATTGTCTCGGCGAGACCATGAGTCAGCTTCACGTTGCGCCCGCGCATCGCCCGGCCCAACTTGGCCTCGTGATTACCCAGAACACAGCGGGCGATGCCGTCATCGACCATGGACTTTGCAATACGCAGAACGTCCGGTACGCGCGGCCCCCGGTCGACCAGGTCGCCAAGAAAGATTACGCGCCGCCCTTCAGGTGCGGTGACACTGTAACGTCTATCGCCTTCACTCTCATCCAGGGTGACGCCATAGCCGAGCTTTTCAAGCAACTGCTCCAACTCGGTTGCGCAGCCGTGAATATCGCCAATGATGTCGAAAGGCCCCTGTTCGTCCCGCTTATCGACCCAGAGCCGGTCACGCAAGATCTCAACGGCGTCCACCTCCTCTTCTGACTTGAAGCGGTAGATAAAGCGGATGCCGTCACGATCCATGCGCCGCTGTCCGCGCCGAAGCGAACGGATGTGGTTGCGTACAACGTGGGGGCCGAAAGCACGATCCGGTCGCAAGGCATTGCGCTCGTGGCAAAGCGCTTCCGGCACATCGAAGACAAAGGCAACGACCAGTGCATGATAGCGCTTGGCCAGAGAGATGAGATCTCGTCGGTCCTCGGAACGCACATTGGTCGCGTCGATGACGGTCAGGCGCCTGCGCTTCAAGCGAGTCTCCGCAGTGTAATTCAACAGCGCAAAGGCGTCGTGGGTCGCCTCCAGATCATTCTCGTCATCCGACACGATCCCCCGGCAGCGGTCAGAGGAAATCACCTCGGTCGAGCGGAAATGACGCGCTGCGAAGGTCGACTTCCCGCAGCCGGTCGGCCCGACCAGCAGCACCATGCAGTACTCCGGGATGTTAATTCTGTTCTTATCAGTCATCAAAAATCCTACCTGGAAAAGACGGCCATTTGAGTTGGCGCGCCGTGTTCCTCATGAACCACGCCGATCCCGTCAAACTCCACCTGATAGTCGTTACGGTCCGCCACGCCCCTAGCCCAGCTTTCAAATTCGACCCGGGTCCATTCGAAACGATGGTCCGGGTGTCGCAAGCGCTCAGGCTCCATGTCCTCAAAGGTCGCATTGTATTCCCGGTTCGGCGTCGTCACCACAACAGTCGGCGGTTGAGCCTCGGCAAACACCACACGCTCGAAAGCAGGCAGACGCTCCGGCTCCAAGTGTTCGATCACTTCAACCGCCGCCAGCGCATCGAACGCCTTCATGCGCTGATCACGATAGAGCATGGACCCCTGCAGCAATTCGATCCGCGCACGCTGCCGGTCGGGCATGCGTTCAAGACGCAAACGGCGCTCAGCCTGCTGCAGAACCTTGGGTGCAACATCCAAACCCGCGATCCGGGTGAACTGCTTTTCCTTCAGCAAACTCCGCAAGAGGCGCCCCTGCCCGCAGCCAAGATCCATCACGCTGGTCGCGCCGGCATCCAGCAGGGTGCGGGTCACGGTTTCCATCCTCAGCTCGTTCAGACGGATCGGTTTCTCCAGCTCTTCCTCGGGCGCATCCAGGACCTCCTGAACCTCACCGGTCTGTGGTTCCTCTCGAGCCGCCAGGCCCTCAAGCGCAACTCGAGTAAGACTCCGCTGGTTGCGCAGGTAGCGGCGTACGATCAGATCCTTATCGGGGTGCTCGTCCAGCCAGCCCGTGCCTTTGGCGAGCAACTTTTCCACCTCGTCGTTCCCGACGTAGTAGTGCTTCTGATTGTCCAGCACCGGCACCAGCACGAAGAGATGCGTCAGCAGGTCGGTGATCCGCTTGGTCGCCCGCAAGGTAACGGTGACATATTGACTGTCACCCCAATCCGGAAAAGCCGGATCCAGCGGGTGCGGCTCAACTTCGACTTCGTAACCCAACGGCGCGAAAAGCCGCTCAAGTAACTCGCACCCACCCCGGCAAGCCAAGGGTGCAATGCAAACCTCAAGCGGGATGGCAATTTTGGCAAGTTCTGAGCGTTCCTTGGAGCGGCCTGCAAGCGCCGTACCCAGCAACTTGGAGATGGCAGCAGAAAGGAAAGACGAGGCCACATAAGGCCGGTCGTTCACGTACTGCCCAAAAGCCCCACTCTGCCATGCCCCCTCGCAACCGCGCACCAGTTGCACCGGGTCAACGTCCAGCAGCAATGCAGCCGTGCAACGCTCCTCCGAGGCTTCCGGGTAAAAGAGATGCGCCCGACCGAAAGCGAGTTCACGCGCATGCAGCGAATTCGGGTTCTTATGCAAAAGGTAACCCAGATCCGTCGCCGGGCGGTGTGTGGTGGTAATGGTCAGCAACATATCGTCTTACTCTTCATTATCCAGACCGATCCAAAGCCTCGTTCCCGAAGCCCAGGACAGACCGGAAGATTTTATTGGCTCCGTCAGTAAGGTTTTGTGGCGGCACAAAAATCTCGTGATCCGGCCCTCGTGCCAGATCGAACTCACCCGTGATGAAGTCATCGAGCAGCGGAATACGCGGCCCCTTGCCAAGTTCCCGGGTGACGCGCTTGCGCTCCAGGAGCTCATCCAAGAAGTCCGATACTTCGTTCGGCAAGTCACAGCCCGGCCGAAGTTCGGGTACAGACATAGGCACCCGCAGATCCGGATTGCCTCGTAACCAGCGTAAAGCCAAAGCAGGCCGCAAGGCATAAAAGTACTTTTTGATCGAGACCTCGTCCTTGTCGGCAATAAAGCGGTTCCACTGCTTCTCGCCGAGCTTGAGATAGTGATAGCGAGCGGGTGTGTGATGCAGCGTGCAATCCGCCAGCTTCCGAACCTGCGATACAAAGGCCTGATCGCTGCGGTAGATGATCGGCGATTCCAACCATTCGTGCAGCACCGGATTTGGTTTGATCAAAAGCTGTAACGCCTTTTTCAGGTCCCAGCCGTTGATGTCCAAGTCATCCACAATCGGCAGCTCGATCACATCACGCCCCGGCTCGATGGTCAGATACCACTCCGACCGATGCACATAGAGAAAGCGCACATCGTAATCGCTGTCCGGCGAAGGGAACCCCCACGCGCGGCTGCCCGACTCAACAGCAAGCAAAATCCGTACGCCGTAATCCTGCTCGACCTGATCAAGTTGCCGCTGAACTTCTTTTTGAATAGTTGGATCGATCACAACGCCGCACTCACTTTTCTCAAACTTCCCGATACTGATTCTATGCCAAATTTGTTGCCCAAGGTTTTCACGCTGATTGATTACGTCACGGAGGCTTCGCGCTATCGCCCGCCTGGATTAGCGAAAGCACCGTTCAGCCAAGGCCAAACGGTGCTGCCGTGTCTCTTCTCGCCAACGAACCGGCGTCTTCACCCCAAGTTCTTCTCGGCCCCGCATTCGCTGCAGTGCCGGTCATACTGTGATCGCAGAAGCTTTCCGCAGCTCCAGCAGGGTGGGCCGAGGCAGGATTTCTGGTGGACCAGGATGTGGTGCGCGGATGTGCTGACGCCGCGCAGGTCCACGCCGGTCAGGTCCAGATGCTTTTCGTAAACCGGCGCAAAGAGCTCGGCTTGCGGCACCTGGGCGTCCGGGCCGCCGTGCGCTGCACGGAAGGCCCGGACCTTTTCCAAGGCTGAGCTGCAGGTCTGCTCGATCTCACTAACCTGGGCCTGGGACAGCAGCGGCACCTCAACCCCGCAGATCCCACAAAACCCTAAATCCTGATCGATTACGGCCTGACTCGCCAAACTTGCTTCACACATTGCATCCTCCATCCGGCCGTCCTCGACGACCGTTCCATACTTCGCCTACCTCACGCGCTCTCCGTTGTGGTAGGCCGCTACGACCGCTATCGGTCCCAGCAGATTTCTATTCAAAGCCTCGAGTTCCTCTGCAGGAACCCAAAGCTCGCGGTGCGCCGAGCCGCCGGCCTCATTGGCCTCAAAGGACTCGGCAAAGCCATCATCGAGTTCAAACTCGGTCACAAAGCCCAGATGCTCATGATCCGGGCAGGTCGAGTTCCAATCGCGCGCGATCTTCTCGGCGTAATCAAAGCTCAAGACCGGGTAGAAAATCGGTTGCTCCGGCAATCGGGGCGGAAAGCCTTTCATACCTGCGGCTTCAATCTTCTCGAGTTCGTTCCGTCCCACAGGACGCCAAAGTTTCATCATTCCGCTCCCTCTTCTCTCTCTCACGTTTTGCAGCGGTTTCGAGCTTGCTTTTCTGCGCTCGGCCGCCGGGTCCGGATTGACCCGGCGGCACCGCCTTATTGGCCGCAAACAGACGGGGACACCCGTTTGCGGCGCGGTCTCACCCCTTCACACAGACAACCTGCTTCAAGGTGTGAACCACATCGACCAGATCGGCCTGGGCCGCCATCACTGCGTCGATGTTCTTGTAGGCCCTGGGCGTCTCATCCAGAACGCCCCGGTCTTTCCGGCACTCCACCCCTTCCGTCGCATCGCGATGGTCCTGAAGGGTGAACTTCGCCTTTGCCGCCGTCCGGCTCATGGTCCGGCCGGCGCCGTGGCTGCAGGAGTGAAAGGACTCCGCGTTGCCCCGTCCCCGGACGATGAAAGACTTCGCCCCCATCGACCCCGGGATGATGCCAAGCTCTCCTTCGCGGGCCGAAACGGCCCCTTTCCGGGTCAGCCAGACATCCGCATCGAAGTGCCGCTCGCTCGCCACGTAGTTGTGGTGGCAGTTCACGGCCTGCTTCGTCGTGGTGAAGGGCGGCAGCAAGGGACGGATCGCAACCAGGATCCGTTCCATCATCACCTCCCGGTTCACCCGCGCGAAATCCTGAGCCCACATCACCGCTTCGAGGTAGTCGCCGAAGAGCTGATCTTCGCCCTCGATGAAGTAAGCCAGGTCACGATCCGGCAAGGCATGCCCACGGACCTTTTTCTCGATCGACTTCCGTGCCTCCTGAATGAAGTAACTGCCGATCCGGTTACCCACACCCCGCGACCCGGAGTGCAACATGATCCAGACTTTGCCCGCTTCATCGAGACAGAGTTCGATAAAGTGGTTGCCTGCGCCGAGCGACCCGAGATGAACCACGGAGTTCGCCCCTGCGATTGCCGGATGCTTGTCTTCGATCCGCTCAAGACCTTCACTCAGGCCACTCTCCTGGAAACGTTTGGACACCCGCGAGGGAATCTCGTTCTTCCATCCGCCCTTTTTACCGGTCCCGCCATGGGGCACGGTCCGCTCAATGACCGAGCGAATTTCCGCAAGAGAATCAGGCAATTGCTCAGCCGTGAGACTGGTTTGCACCGCCATCATGCCGCAACCGATATCGACCCCGACAGCCGCAGGAATGATCGCGCCTTTGGTTGCGATCACGCTTCCGACCGTCGCGCCACGTCCGAAATGAACGTCAGGCATGGCGGCAACATGGCTATGCACGAAGGGAAGCCGGGCGACGTTTGTAAGCTGCTGGCGCGCCGAATCATCGACCGGCACCCCTTTGGTCCACATCTTCACAACGGCGCGTCCCGTCTCAATCACTTCAAAGCCACTCATCTTCTCTCTCCTCTTCCGCCTGCCTGGCGGAGCCTGCCTCCCGCGCTTCTTCTTCCTCACGCAGTTCGGCCAAAACTAAAAAAAAACCCTCCCGAAGCCTGTGCCTGGGAGGGTGTTTGTCGAAACCGGAGACTGCGTTTTATATGTTACCGCAGTCGTTTCCCACCCTCCCGGAGGCACGCAATATCCCACGCAGTATGCGCGAGGCGTTTGCCTGCGAACTGCATTTGGGAATTGACGTTTCGGTATAAGGTCGGGGTCATCGGTCTCGTCCAAATTATTAATCGCCGCGCCCGGTCAGGTCGCAACAACTCAACTAAGAGGCGAGACGTTGCCTAGGTCGGCGAAAAAAGTCAAGTGTGTTTTTGTCAGGGTACAAATTGGTTCGTCAAAGAACCGGCACATCTGCGCCAGCGAACAGCAGGGCGAAAATCAGTCAGGTGCCCCAACGCCTCCGCTCAAGGCCGGCCATTTGGATCCTGCATAAATGATGTAATCCTGCGGATCACGTCGTCTTTGTACTCGCCTTCAAGAAGGGCCTGCGCATGTTCCGTTCCCGGGTAGAGCTGAAGGGTTTTCGGTTCCGCCGCTTCCTCGAACGCGTCGTGGGCCCGATCAGCATAAAAATCCTGTTCGGCGACGATCACCAGCTTATCAATCCCGGCATCTTCAAGCGCAGGACCTGGACCGGGCGCAAGCAAAACGACTTTACCAATCGCATCGTCCTGCCGTCGTTGGAGAGCCCTCAGAATTCCACCGCCACCGAGGCTCGCCCCGATCAGAACGATATCGGAATAGCCTTCGGCTTTCAGGAAATCGACACCTGCCCAGACATCTTCAGCCAAGATCCCTTCCAGCGCGACAGAAGCGACGTCGCGCGCCTGAAAGTACTCAGCCAAGGGATGCCAGCTCTCTTTGTCGCTGCCTGATTGGTGCACGAAAACAATGGCATTTGCGCCATCTGCCGCAAAAAACGAAGCTTCGCTCTCGATCGCTGCGCGCTCACCCCGCGCTTCTTTTACGACCAGCCTTACCTCTTCGAAATCAGCCAGCGCGGGCGCGATACCCGGAGTCAGATGGAAGACCGGCAGCAGAAGACAGAAACACAAACCCCGGACGAACATCGGCAAAAGCCCCGACCAAGAAGACTCAATCTACTAAACTGATGACGCCGCTATAGAGATTGTTTCGAAGAAAGAGAGCTCGCGGCCCCAGATTCACCTTCATAGATATCGTTTTGTTCGAGCGAAAACCACAGCAAAAAAACCTGCCGAACCTATGTCGAACAGAGACGAATGGGCAGCATTCCTTGATGCAGGCTGGTTTAATTCCTCGACGCCGGTTGGCTTACTCGCCGTTCCTCTACGATGTCGATCAGGCGTTGGTCCATAAAGGATAGAATGTCGTCCTGCACCGGTGCGATCCAGGTTAATTGGGGCGCCAGTGCGCCAATGATGCGCAGATGCCCAATGTCATCGTAGAAGCGATAGTCAGCCCTACCTCCCATCCTCTGAATTTGCTCGGCAAGAATACTGCTGTCGATCGCTTCGACGGTCGTATCCTCGGCACCGTGCAACAGCAATAGCGGCGGGGCGTCACCACGTGCAAAATGTAGAGGCTGAGTCAGTTCGATTGTCTCAACATTCCCGAAGGACTGCCGGGTCGTTTTATAGAGTCTGGGGTCGAAGTCGTAGGGACCCGCAAGCCCGACGGCACCCGCCAGACGATTGGGATCGATACCGCCCGCCTGCAACCAGCGCTCCTCGAGCGCCAGCATGACGGTAATCCAGGCGCCGGCTGAGTGCCCGATCAGAAAGGTTCGTTCCGGCATCAGCCCAGCAAGCTCAGGATGCTTCGCGAGCGCTGCGACGGCTTTAGCGGAGTCTTCCAGGAACTCCGGATAGCGGACCTGCGGATAGAGACGGTAGTCGGGAATGGCTACCGCATAGCCTGCAGACGTAAAGGCAGCGGCAATGAAACGATAGTCTGCCCGATCACCGCTGTCCCATCCTCCACCATAAAAGAACACCAACAGGGCCCGGGGCTTATCTTCAGCCGGAAGGTAGATGTCGAGCTTTTGCCGAGGATCAGAGCCGTATTCGAGGGCTTCCCGTTGCGTCCAACCCTCGGTCGGGAGTGTGGCATCCACGAGGGCCAGCGGCGAACAGGCCTGAAGAAAGAGAGTTAGAACCGGCAACAATAAAAGTTTTACGCGCGGATCCTGGCATTTCATCTGCTGCCAAATTCCCAAGAGCTCAACTCCTCATTATAAAGCTTGGGCCTCACTCCGCGCCAAACGATTGGATGCAAGCGATGCTCAAGTCAATCTTCTCTGAAATTATCGACTAAATGAGATACGTACAGAGTCGCCCATTGGACGCAGTCCTCTCTGCAAAAGATAACGCAGACAAGGGAAGCTCAACTTTTGATAGCTCCCTAAATTTAAATAACATTCATAAGCTGTTTTTATCGCGTAAAAGGAGACCAATACAGAGTATGAATCCGAGTAAATTCGCAGGTTTTCTGCTCTAAATGGCATATTTTCTTGTGCCGACGCCCCCCAGCCTTGACATCCAAAATCAATAAAGCCTTAATAAAATTTCTAAAGGACATAAGTTACTGATTTGAATGACAGACAGAATGTGTTCCTAGGAAAAACAAGTTACGTATAAAGAGGCTGTTTTATTGTACCATTCGTTTCAATATTCAGAAAAACAAGCAAAAACTATCTGAAGTAGAAATAAATGGATTTTCCAAACATTAAGTCAGCAGCTTTTCGCAATGAATTCGGAGGCGTGAGCAAGAGAAGGTAGTTGTACGTCACTACATACTGAACAGCACAATCATTACTGGTGCTGGTGGTTAATAACGTTAACTATTATCTCAACTCTTGCGGATATATGACCGCCTCATCGGCTGGAATACCGCTGAGACGGAAAGAGACCTAGAGGAAATAGTAAAATTTGAGTGTGATCGCTATTGGTGATGCCAATCAAAGTCGTGGATCGCACTCAGGTAACGTGAAGTCGGGGCTGGTTCACGTTTGTCTTTGCTTTAAAGGCGAGCGATCCAGGTAAAAATAGTCCCTGGTGCCGGGAGTAGGCACCGTATCGATCTGACATGTCAGTTAGGACAGCAATAGTCAGAGAGTCGGCGAGGTCACAGGATGTGGTATTCGACTGCGAAAGCTGAAGCTTTAAGAGGCGTGCCGAAGGAAATCGCGCGCGCAGGCCTTTCAAGAAGCCTACCAGCGGTTTCTCCCCCGCAACGCACTGGGGAGAACCACCAGTGTATATCTTGATTAGCGGGGTTAAATGGGTGTCCATCCTCTTTTTGACGATTCGATTACAGCGTGAAATTCGAATGAACGCGCGTATCAGCCGCCGCCAAAAGCGTGAAAAGGATGTCGAATAGCTTAGCCTTCCACTCACAGGAAGGTTATGGTTGTCTCGAAATCACTGCATGCTTCATTGGGTTGCAAAACGTGTTTTCACGCGGTGCGGGCAGCTTCGCCTCAGCACTTATTTATGCGTTTGTGATCAGAGTCACGCGCGGAGTCACATCATGAAAATTGGGGAAGCATCGGAGCTAAGCGGCCTGCCAACCAAAACCATTCGCTATTACGAAGATATCGGATTGGTGCGGTCGGACCGGCGGGACAACGGCTATAGAGACTACGGAGAGGCGGAAATCCATAAACTCAGATTTATACAGCGCTCCCGTGGCCTGGGCTTTACCGTAGAGCAGTGCCGCACACTTCTCTCCCTCTACAACGACCCGGATCGCTCCAGCGCCGATGTGCGTGCGCTGGCTGAAAACCATCTGGAAGAAATTGAACGCAAGATCCAGGAGCTTGCCGGAATGCGCAGCACGCTCTCACAATTGGTGTCATCCTGCCATGGCGACCATCGGCCTGACTGTCCGATCCTGAATGACCTGGCCGGCAGCGGTTAGTCGCTAAGCGCTGAACCTAATTTCACACTCTGCCTCATCCGAACGCGATCTGCTTCGCAGCCCGTGCCGCGAACCTGCCTTTGTATCCGAAGGGATGACTTAACACGTCACGCACCAGCCCCCTCCTCACACGCCTACTTTAGCTCCTGCCCCCGGCTCTCCTCGCGCTGCCGGCGTTCCTTCATGATCAGCTTATAGGCGGTGTAGTACTTGAAAATATTGCTGACATATTGAACCGTCTCACGGCCGATCCGTTTGGCCGCAATCAGTTCGACATTCCTGAACCATTTGTTCGGGTCCAGACCGGAGGCATCGGCTTCTTTGCGCAACTTTGCGACCCGCGCGGGTCCGGCATTGTAGGCCGCCGTTGCAAACAGCCATTGGTCCAGAAGCCCGATGCCGTCTTCTTTAAAATAGCGGTCATGCAGAAAGTGAAGGTATTTCACGCCCGCATGAATGTTGGGCTCCAGTTCTTCAATGTCCGGAATGCCCACGACGGGATCACTGGCGGTGCTTGGCAAAAGCTGCATGACGCCGATCGCCCCAGCGTGGCTTCGTTTGCTCTGATCGAAGCCGGATTCCTGATATCCCAGAGCTCCGACCAGCAACCAGTCGAGGCCGTACTGACCGGAGTATTTGCGCAGAAATTCTACGGCGGTATTGAACTTTTCAAGTTCGGCAGGGTCGAGTGCGTTGCTGACATAATGCGTATCTTCCAGATACCGCTTGAAAAGGATGTTGCCCAGCAGAGTCCCCTTTTTATTCTTTTCGACGAAACGATTGACCACCTCTTTCAGCTGAGGACTGTCTTTCCTGAAAGCCCAGGCGATCTCTCCTCCCGTATTGACGGCGAGTTTAGGATGAAGCCGGATGTCCTTGAAGATCTGTCCCCAGAAATCCGCCTTGTGCCGGTCCACAATCGCCATGGGCAGCAAACCGGCATTCACCATCTCGAGAAGATCTGAATCCTCGAGGCTCTCATCGGCATCGATGACTTCAACCACCTCAATGCCCTTGGCTTTGAGACTCTCGTTGAGGTGTCGAATGCTTGCCGCATAGCTGCTGGAGGGGCGTAAATGGATGGCTTTTCCCGCCAGGCCTTCCAGCTTGTCAGGCGGAGCGACGCCTGCATTCGTCACAAGGATTTCGTCGACGTCCGTCAATAGCGGTTTGGAAAAGTCGACCAATGCCTTTCGCTCGGGGGTCACCGTCAGATTGCCGACCGCGATATCGCCAAGGCCTGTCAGCAATCCATCAATCAGCCTCTCCCGGCTCACGGGCACAAAAACGATCTGCACCTTGAGTGTCCGCCGCTTTAGCTCTTTATTGATCTGCGCCTCGAAGGCCGTCACCATTTCATAGTCGAGCCCGAGCTGCTGACCACGATCCACGAAATAAAAAGTCCGATTGTAGGGCACCAGCACCCGGATGCGATTGCGCTCAACCATGGCCTCGAAATCGCCGGTCCAGGACTTAAGCAGAGCCCTTTCATCCTCAATCAACCCGACAGGTTTGCCTAAGGCTTCGGCGAGAACGGGCGCAGGCGCACCAAGGAGCAAGAGCAGGCAGGCGCTCAGCATTGCCAGAAACCCCTGCCGTCCGGATGCCGATACACCCCGGCAGCAATGTGTCGTTTTCCATTGCACGTGCGAGATCCTCTCCTTGAACTTTCAGAAGGGCTTGTTTACGTCGGGTCCCGGATTGCCGGAAACGCCCAAACTCCCCTGATGAATACCAGCGGCTGTTTCACGCTTTCCACTTTTCCAGCGACAAGCGGTCAGCCCATATTAGCGCACTTCTCCTTTGAAAATCGGTAGATTGCAAACCAGGAAACGCTTGACCAGACCACCCTGCCCCAACGGCAGAATAAGCCGGTGCCAATGACTTACCGTGATGGCCGGCGGCGCTTCGTGGATAGTATAGATCGGGCAACGCAATCGGCTCGCGGCAATGTAGCAGGCGGCAAAGAAATTCTGGATCACAGAATTCGTTCCAAGGTCCCAAACCCCCTTACCGGTCATATCGAACCCGGAAACCGCGGCAATTCTGGAGCCATAGAGCGCATAACGGAAATCTTCGTTCTCTTCGTCGATGTCGATCAGAATGAGATAACCTAACGCTGGTCTGACGGCTTCAGGTTCGATCTTGACGACGTTCGGAACCCCGTCAACTTTCGGCAGCTGCAACCAGAAACGCAGAACCGATCGAAGATGTTCGGTCGGCAAATCACTCATGTTAGGATCCCGCGCGATATACAGGTCACTGACTGCGAGGTTCAGATAGCGCGATGGCGCTTGATCCGGATCAATGGAAAGGTAACTCTCGATCCTCTTCGAAAGGTCTTTGGCCTCGGCGCGGCTCATCAAAACTCCTCAATACAACACCCTGCCCCTCTCCCGGCGCTTCCTTCCGAAACGCTCTGTAATCAGCAGTTGGAGCGAAAACACCACACCAGGAGCGCGGGTCATCAACCCCGCACGCTAGCACGATCCTCGTATTGTAAGGCCTTTGGACTCAGTTTTGCGAGCGTCAACCAACCTCCTGGTTCATCCAGGCAGGTTATTTTTCGTCAAAGCGGTTCGTCAGCAGTCCGGGCCGCTGGGACTCGGGAAGAAAGTGCAATTCTCCAGCATGCCACGCTCTTCATCCTGAGGATACGCATGGAAGCACTCTGCAACGTCATGATTAGTCGGGTAGCAGAGGCATCTCGATGGGATTGTCCTCGCTCGTCAGACTCTTGAGGAAAGCTATCAGATCATCTTTCTCAGCTGCTGAAAGCTTGAAGGGTTTGATATCGTCCGACAGACTTGGCCGCTTCGCAAAGCCGTCAGCGTAATGATCGATAACCTCGCCTAACGTGGTCAGTGAGCCGTTGTGCATATAAGGCGCGCGTTCAACGATGTTGCGAAGCCCCGGGGTTTTAAAGCTATGCTTAAACTCTGGCATATCGTCCATTTCGGCGGCACGACCGACATCATCGGTATCGAGGCCTATGTCATGGAAGCTGTCGTCAGTCATATTCCAACCAGAGTGACAGGCGACGCAATTCGCCTTTGTATTATAGATTACGAATCCGCGCTGCGCGCTATCACTAATCGCAGTCTGGTCACCAGCTATCCAATGATCAAAGGGCGCAGAATTAGAGACAACGGTCCGCTCGAAGGTCGCTATCGCCTGCCCAATGGTCTCAATGGATATCCCCCGATCCGGAAACACGGCGGTGAACAATTCCGCATAGCCTTCTATGGCTTGAAGTTCTGCAACCAATTCATCAAGGGGCTGCGCCATCTCCAAACCTGACTGGATCGGCTCCAAGGCTTGCTCTTCAAGAGTGTCTATACGCCCGTCCCACATAAAAATCTCACCCCAGGCGAGATTCAGAATTGTCGGCGTGTGTCGTTCCAGGCGGCTCATTTCGTGACCGAATCCCGTAGACTGTCCGTCTTCCCATCCAAGATCAGGGATATGGCAAGACGCGCAGGACAAAAGATTCGAGCCGGAAAGACGAGGATCGAAGAACAGCATTTTACCAAGTTCAGCCTTTTGCGCCGAATATGGATTCTCATCGGGGAAAGGAATGCGCGTCGGCCGTACATTTGCTTCGATCATCTTTTGAAGCCTGACAGGGTCGACCTCGGCAACAGTCCTATTCGCAACCTGCTCGGCCGCGACGGCAGGAAAAGCCGTTATAATGAAAGCGCCGAAAATTGCGCCATGCAGAGTCATGCTTATTGAGCTCATTTGACAAGGCTGCGGGAACAGCCCTCTTTCTCTGATCTTTTGCTACTTGGGTGCCCGGAAACAGGTGCAGCCCGATATGCGAACAGCGTTCACCTCATCTGCATAAATATTGAGCAATCGGATTAAAATACGTTTAACCAAATAATAGGAGGAGAAAAATCTCGCACTACCAGAACAAGAACTTGTAAATCAAAAAAGAACGAGGAAATTCAGGAGACTGGAAAGCATTCACAAATGACGCCTGTTAAAACTTGCGTTCATTTCCTTGGCATCAGAGACACAAGAAAAGATCAAATATTCGTGACTATTCTCGCAAACCAAAAAACCGAGCTATGAACACAGTGGCTGCAACTAAACATAAAGAGATGCGTCTTTCCGCAAACAGTTCCTTGCCGTCAAAAAAGGACCCACTTTCTGGTGCCTTTTGTAGAAAGACAGAGACACAGCCCTGAAATCACCGCGTCCAGCCTGGTACGGGCGACAGCTCAACACTGAGCCACCGCCCGCGTCTTCAGGGAAGGTTCATTATGCGAACTCGATGCCGCTTTCAGAGAAAGGCAATGTGAAGATCCGCTTGCCCATAGCCGCATAAATCGCGTTGGCAACCGCAGGTGCAACAGGTGGCGTACCCGGCTCTCCCACGCCCGTCGGTGCCTCGGTCGAGTTCACGATATGCACTTCAATCTCCGGCGTTTCGGAAATACGCAGCGGCTCATAGTCAGGGAAATTGTCCTGATCGACTTCGCCACCATCCAGAGTGATCGCGTTGCGGATCGCGGTACCCAGTCCGTAGATGATGCCGCTTTCCATCTGCGCCACGACCACATCGGGATTGACAGCCAGCCCGCAATCCACCGCACAGACAATACGTTTGACCTTGATGCCCCCGCCCTCTTCGATTGCGACCTCGGCAACCTGAGCGACGTAGGAATTAAAGGACTCATGCACGGCAACACCACGCGCCCAGCCCTCAGGCAGATCACCACCCCAGTTGGCTTTTTCAGCCGCGAGCTTTAGGACGCCAGCATGACGCGGATGATTTTTCATCTGCTTCAAGCGGTAGGCGACTGGGTCCTGGCCCGCCGCCTCGGCCAGCATGTCGACGATCACTTCAGTCGAGTAGCCGGTGTGAGTATGTCCCACCGCACGCCACCAAAGAACGGGGACCCCAACCTTAGGCGAATGAAGATCAACCGTTATGTTCGGCACGTCATAGGCAAGATTCTGTGCGCCCTCGACCGAGGTGGCGTCAATGCCATCCTTAATCAGGAACCCCTCGAAAGGCGTCCCTGCAAGGATCGACTGACCGACAATACGCTGATGCCATGCGGAAGGCTGTCCCTCGCCATCAATGCCCGCCTCGACACGATGCAGGTTGAGAGGCCGGTAGAAGCCACCTTTCACATCGTCTTCACGGGTCCAAACCAGATGAACAGGGGCCCTGCCGTCAATTGCCTTTGCGACCATCGCAGCTTCTGCGACATAGTCCGCATTGGGCGTTGCCCGGCGGCCGAAACTACCGCCCGCGTAGACCGTGTGGATCGTTACCTCTTCAGGCTTCAGACCCAGGATTGCCGCCGTAACACCCTGCTCTATGGTCGGAAACTGGGAGCCGGTCCAGACTTCGGCGCTTTGCGCCTCGCTGCGGATCACACAATTCAGAGGCTCCATGGGCGTGTGAGCCAGATAGGGGAACCGGAAGGTCGCGCTGACCTTCTTGCTGGCTTGCGCCAGCGCTGTCCCGACATCTCCGTCCTGTCGTGCAATGGCGCCGGGTTGCTTTGCCAGAGCCTCATACTCCGCGAAGATCTCCTCGCTGCCTCTGGTCTCCGCCTCCGCTTCATCCCATTCTACGCTGAGCGCGTCCCGGCCCTTGATCGCTGCCCAGGTGTTTCTGGCGTAGATGGCGACGCCGCTGCCCACCGCCTTGACGTCAATAACACCGCGCACCTTCAAAGCTTCGGCGGCGTCGAAGGAGGCAACCTTCGCTCCAAACTTAGGCGGACGCTGTATAACGGCCGTGATCATATCCGGCACCCGAACATCCATTGCAAAGACTGCCTGTCCGGTTGTCTTCGCAGGAGTGTCCTTGCGCGGAATGGCCTTACCGATCAGCTCGAACTTCGCAGGGTCTTTTAAAACCGGCTCTTCGACGGCCTGCAGTCCTGCCGCATGTGGAACCATTTCACCGAAACTTGCGGACTGCCCGCTGGCGTCGTGGATCAGGCGCCCCTTCTCGACCTTGATGTCGGACGCCGGAAGCTTCCAGGCACCAGCCGCCGCACGGACCAGGATATCCCGGGCCGCCGCACCGGCCTTGCGGTACTGCATGAAGGAATTGGCAATGGCGGAACTGCCGCCCGTACCCTGAAATGCGCCCCAGTGCAGGTTGTTGTAAACCTTGGCATCCGCAGGTGCCCACTCGACAAGCACCTGATCCCAGTCCGCATCGAGCTCTTCAGCGACCAGAGTCGAGAGCCCGGTCGAGGTCCCTTGCCCGGTTTCGAAATGCTTGGCAACGACCGTGACCTTATTGTCGGGTGTGATTTTGACAAAGGGATTGTGAACGGCCTCTGCATCGCCTGCCGCTAAAGGCGCGACTGAAGGCCGGAAGCCGACCACCAAAGCCGCAGCTGTTCCACTTGCACCCAGAAGAAAGCCACGGCGCGAGGTCTGTTGTTCTTTCAATAAGGATTTCAGCATGGCTTAGATCTCCAACTTACCGGCAGCCTTGTGGATGGCGCCGCGGATACGCACGTAGGTTCCACAGCGGCAGATGTTACCCGCCATGGAGTCATCGATATCCTCATCGCTGGGTTTCGGGTTTTCGCTCAGAAGACCAACCGCCTGCATGATCTGACCGGACTGACAGTATCCGCATTGCGGTACGTCCATCTCCTGCCAGGCCGCCTGAACCGCTTCCGCCACCGGACTGTTCAGACCTTCAATTGTGGTAACCTCGACACCGGCAGCATCTTCGATTGCAAGCTGACAGGAACGTGTCGGCGCACCGTCGACATGAACCGTGCAGGCGCCGCACGCTGCGACCCCACAGCCGAATTTTGTTCCGGTAAGGTTGAGTTCGTCGCGAATCACCCAAAGCAGCGGTGTGTCGCCATCGACATCAACACTGCGGGTCTCACCATTTATTTTGAGTTCGTACATGGAAAACCTCCGTTTGTCCGAGAGGACTTGCCCCACTCGGCGTACTATTCGGACGATCGATCGCTCGTTGGACAGGCTTTGTGGAGGGTGTTCTCATCGTCATCGGACAGGCAAAAATGCGGACAGCAGTAAGGGCCCGCGGATGCGGCGCCGAGCTGAAGTGTTCCGAAACTGAAATCTCTCATCCACCTATGAGGCGCAGTCGCGTGATAGCGATCGCAGGCCAGTGATATGGGAACAACTCCGACCTTTGACCAGAGACATCGCAGAAAAAATCTGGCACGCAACGCATAGCGATGAGACACTCGCGTTCCAACAAAGGGAAATGGATCGTCATGCCGCTTACGTCATTGGATCACGTCAACATTCGCACTCGGAACCTGCCGGAGATGGTGCGCTTTTATCAGGAAGTTGTGGGTCTGCGCGACGGCGAACGACCGCCCTTCTCCTTTCCAGGCGCCTGGCTGTACTGCGGCGACCGGGCGGCGTTGCACCTGGTTGAGGTTACGGAAGGTAACGAGAGTTCCGTCGGGCAAATAGATCATTTCGCCTTCATGGCTTCCGGCCTGCGCGAATTCGTCGCCAATCTGGAAGAACGAAGCGTGGAGTACTCAACTCGCACAATCCCGGAGCTGGGCAACACGCAGGTCAATGTAAACGACCCGGACGGAAACCGTATCGAAATCCAGTTTCTCTCAAGCGAGAGCGCCTGACCCCCCTTTAAAACCACGGCTAAAGCGCCGGCTGCAATTGAGACAAAGAATGACCGAAGCCGCAAAACCTACAGTCTTCATCGATAACGAAAAAGTCCGGGTCACGGAGTGGCGTTTCGCCCCGGGCGCAGCCACAGGTTGGCACCGACATGAGCTGGACTACGTTGTCGTCCCGATGCTGGACGGGCAGCTCAAGATCGCGACCGAAGGTGGGAAAGAGACCTTTGCCGATCTGAAAAAGGGCGTCCCCTACTATCGTGAGACCGGCGTCGAACACGATGTCATTAACGCCAACGACTTCGAGTTCGCCTTTATCGAAGTCGAGACGAAGTAACCCGCCGATCAGATATCGCGGTTGGAGTCCAGAACCTGGCGTACCTCCTGCAAGAGCGGTAGAACCTTGACGAGCTCTTTAAAGTCGATCTTCTCTTCCAGCATGGCGAAGGCTGGACCGAGGCTCTCGATCGCCGTTTTATGAAAGTCACGCCCCGCGTCGGTCAGAAAAACCAGTTTGCTGCGCCCATCCGAGGCATTGGGTTCGAGCCGGATCAAGCCGCGCTTCGAGAGTCCGGCCAGGGTATGGGTCATGGTGCCTTTGGTTACTTGAAAGGCGTCGGACAGCGCCAGCGGTGTCCTGCCGTCCCCCAGACGCATCATGTGATTCAGGATCGAAAAATGCGAGACATGCAGCCCCTCAGGCAGACGCTTGTTAAAGAGCGCCGTTCCAAGTTGCTGAATGATCCCCACCTCATTGAAAAACTGAAACGCGAGTTTCTGTCTCTCTTGCCCTGAGAGAGTCGCTGTCGTTACACCCGATTTGTTCAAGCTTGATCCTTCATGATTTTTGCACTGAGTGGCCACCTTGGACTTCGGGGAACGGAGACACCGTACCCCAAACGCGCAAGCATTTGAATGGTGCCGCCTTCCGGCGCCAGCATCCGGTGAACTTCGTCATAGTGCGTCGTCATTTCAGGATATTCCTGCAGAGCCTGACTCAAGGGCTGGATGCCCACGCCCAAGGCCGTCGCAGCCAGGTTGATGCGCAGCCAGTCACGTCCGGCGTGAATCTGGTCGATGCGGCTGTTGCCATCGGTGACCATCCAAAGATGCGCCATGGCCGTGTCAGTGTTTTCCAACACGGCTGCCCTACCTTCCAGAAAAGCTGTCGAGGATCGGTCCAGTGCGGCTTCGCGCGAGAAAAGACCTGACAGATGCATCGCCTCGAAGACAGGGCCGGAAAAGTCGATCCCATCGGGGTTGGCTTCGACCTCTGAGCTGCCGATCCGAAAGAGATCAACGGATTCCTTGTAGGTGCGCGGGGTCTCAATTTCGACAATCATCGCATCACGAGTGAGTTTACGCAGCGTCTCCACCCTGGACATATCGTTGCTGCCTTCCACCGAAACCCCCGCGCCAGCGACGGCTTGCAGCTTGCCAAGCGCATTGGCGGAAACCTCACGCGCGGTATCGTAGGGTTCTTTCAGCGATCGACGCTTAAGAACCTGCGCGAAGAGGGGATTAGGCGTAACAGTTTTGTCCTCATGAAACGTCGCAATCGCAACCGGCCGCTGGTCGAGCGCTTCACGGTCCTGTCCTTGAGGGAAATGATCAATCTCGACCAGAAAGCCGTCCTGCAGAGCGGCCATGCGCATGAGCTCCAGAAAACAGCCGAGACCGATGGTGATCTGACGGTTAAAGGGATCGGTATGCGGCAGCAGTCGCTCTGTATCGACATAAAGCGCGACCTGCCCGGCCTGTGAAACATCGACCAACCAGGGTTGGCGGTTATGGGGGTTCGGCGCCAGAATCGCATAGGACAAGGCCTTCTTGCGCGGCTCACGATAAAGAGAACCGGCGTCGTCCCAGGGCTGAAGCGCCTGATCGGGTGTGCGGGTTACGAGATAACCGCCCGCGCCAGCGGCGAGAATTACACCACCACCGGCAAGCGTGAGGAAAGTGCGTCTTTTCATCACTTCATCCTTATGGTTTGACGTCAAACTATTTAGTTCGACATCAAACCAATGTCAAGACGAAGACTCGATTCAGCGGTTTCGGTTTTTCAGGTGCTCGAGCCCAAAGACAATGAGCCCGGCAATCAGTCCCCACATAGCCGCGCCTAAACCAAAGGCACTGAAGCCGGACGCGGTGACCGCGAACGTTGTGATCGCCGCAAAGCGGTCCCGCTCTTCCGTCACGCTCGCGCTCAAAGAGGCGATGAAAGGACCGGATAAGGCAACCCCGGCAACCGTCGCAATCAGCGCGTCCGGAAAACTCGCGAACAGGGTGACAAGCGAAGCGCCGAAGATGCCGAGAAGCGCATACCCCAAAGCGTAGAACGGCCCGCAAAGCCAACGCTTATCCTTGTCCGGATGAGTATCGGAACCGGTGCAAAGCGACGCGGTGATCGCCGCGAGGTTGCTGCTATGGGCCCCCACCGCCGCCGTGATCAGCGATGCCAGCCCGGTGACCGTCAGGATCGAACGCGAGGGGGCGTCGTAGTCGGCCGCCTTGAGGACGGCAAACCCGGGCAGATTCTGTGACGCCATCGTGACGATATAGAGGGGCACTCCGAGCCCAATCAGTGTGACAGGATCGAAAACCGGGTGGATGTAAGTAAAACGTGACAGCTCCAGCGTCTCGATTGGACGTGTCATCTCCAATCCATAAGCAAGCGCCACACCCGCCATCAGCACGACCAGTACTGCCCAGGCTGCGGAGAACAATCTGAAGACGATGAAGACCGCGAGCAACGGCAGAACCAGCGCCGGGCTGGCCTGCAGATGATCGAACATGGAAAGAATAAAACCGAACAACACACCGGCCAACATGGCGGCAGCGATAGCGGTCGGAATTCTGGTCATCAGCGCACCGATTGGCCGGAAAGCCGCCGTGGCCAGGATCAGGACGGCGGCCAGGAAAAAGGCGCCGACGGCCTGTTCCATTCCGACTCCCTGCGAGGTCGCGATCAAGGCGGCACCGGGCGTCGACCAGGCCGTCACGATCGGCATGCGATGGCGGACACTCAGAATCGCTGTGGTTCCCGCTATCGCCAGACAGAGGGCCGCGACCCAGGACGAGGTTTGATCAGGCGTCGCGCCCACGGCCTTGGCTGCAGCCAAGATGACCGCGACCGAACTGCCGAACCCCACCAGGATTGCGACAAGAGCAGAAATGATGACAGAGGTGCGCACGTGCTTAAACTCATATTGGATACAATTTATATATTTGGATCCAATATGAGTGTTTTGTCAACGCCCGTCCTGCGGTAACATAAAGCCATGAAAGAAGATGCTACTCAGAGAAATACACAGAGCCCGGCCAACGGCTCAGGCCGTCACGGTGAACAGGCTCTGGAGATTCTCGAAGCTCTGCGGGCGGACATCATCGGCGGCGAGCTCACGGCAGGCAGCCTTTTACGTCAACAACTCCTGGCCGAACGCTTCGGTGTCAGCCGCATGCCGATCCGCGAGGCGCTCTACCGCCTGGAGGCTGAAGGCTTTATCTCCTTTACGCCGAATAAGGGCGCGATGGTGGCCCCGATTAGCGCCGCGGACCTTCAGGAGATCTATGAGATGCGTGTTGCCGCCGAAACGCTCGCCTTGCGGCTGGCTGTTCCTGAACTGACCAATGCCCAGATCGGTCGCGCGGAAGACCTTCAGATCCAGATGGAAGAAGCCCCCGTCGCGGAATTCGGTTCACTGAACGCCGCATTTCACCGGACACTGCTTCTGCCCTGCGCACGGCCCCGCCTGCTTGCCCACATAGAAAACCTCGAAAACGCCGCGGACCGCTATTTACGGGTCACCATCGCGACGCTGGACTATGCCGGGAAATCTCACAAGGAACACCGGGCCTTGCTGGAGGCCTGCCGCCGGCGGGATCAGAATGCGGCCATGGACTGCCTCAGACAGCACATCGAGGAAGGTGGCGAAACGATGTACAGACACCTGACCGAGAACGCCTCCAAATAATCCCGCGTTCTCAGGTTTTGCCTGCCAGATTTGGTTGCACAGCCCGGAAGGCCTCCACGACCCAGTCTGCCACCGCGCGCACCGACTGCACTTCACGTTGGTCGGGCCGCATCAGCAACCAGGCTTCACGGAACAGGTTCAAGTCTTCCTCTTCCCGCACGACCGCGAGGCCGCGCCCCTCTCCTCGCGCGGCCAATTGCGCGATAAACATCGGCAGGCAGGCAACACCCGCCCCGCTCTCGACCGCCATAGCAAGACCATCGAGGTCGTTGCTGCGCAAGAGTGGCTCAGCGCCATCGAGTTTCGCTGCAACGAACCGGGCTTCCGGCAAGTGGGCAAGATCCTCATGATAGGTCAGCCATTGGCGGCTCGCCGTAGGTTCACCCTCTTTCCGGCCGGACTGCGACTCATAGACCGCGAAACGGATGTCCGCGAGCTTGCGCACCAGCAGGTCGCCACGCTCAGGCCGCGCCAGACGCACCGCGAGATCCGTCTCCCAGCGCGCGAAACTGACGTTCTCATGTCCGGTCAGGAACCGCAGCGTTACCTTCGGATGCGCCTTCTGAAGTTCGTCGATCCGCGGCGCCAGAATATGACGCGCGATCATCTCGGTCGCCGCGATCCGCACACAGCCGACGGCTTCCTCTGCACTGTCTCCCGCCAGATGTTCCAGCCGCAGCGCTTCAGCCTCTAAACGTTCCGCCTGGGCGATCAGACCCGCACCGCGCGAGGTGGGAATACGGCGTCCGTCATAGGCCTGAAAGACCTCGACTTCGAGCGCCCGCTCCAGTCGGCTCAAGCGCCGGGCAACGGTGGTTTCGTCCAGCCCCAACGTCCGCGCGGCCGCCGCGAAGGTGCCACCACGCGCAACGGCCAAAACCACTTTTGCATCATCCCAATTGATCATGGCTGCAAAAATGCAGGATATGGCTGCAGATGTCGAGGATTTGCAGGAAGCGGACAGAGGCTAAAGTAAAGCGACAGACACACCCACCCACTGGAGACCAAGATGTCCGAACCCAAAACGCTGCTCGATCTCGCAGGCGCCGCCATCCCTCAAGCAGAACTCTCCAAAGCCACGCTGGTGATGATCGATCTGCAGAACGAATACCTGGAAGGCCCCGTCGCACTGCACAAGATCGACGCCGCCGTGTCCAACGCCGCGGCCTTGTTGCAGCGGGCCCGCAAGGCTGGGACACCGGTCATCCATATCGCCCATGTCGGGGGCGCCGGCGGGCCGTTTGACCGCACCGCCCATCGCGGTCAGATCATCGATGCGGTTGCGCCCGAGAAAGATGAGATTGTCATCGAGAAACGCAAGCCCAACGCCCTCGCCGATACCAGCCTGCAGGACGAACTGCAGAAGCTCGGCCGCAAGGACCTGATCCTGGCCGGTTTCATGACTCATATGTGCGTCAGCTCGACCGCGCGCGCCGCTTTCGATCTGGGCTACAACAACACGATCGTCGCCGAGACCTGCAGCACCCGCGCCCTGCCCAACCCCGCTGGCGGCGCGGTTGAGGCTGACGTTCTGCATGACAGCGCGCTTGCAGCCCTCGCCGACCGCTTTGCTTGCATCGTGCCGTCGGTCGCAGATATCGCGGACTGAATTGGGTAGATGGAGAGGACGTCCGGGACCCTAATCGAGGTACATGGGTCCCGGGTTGCTGTAGAGCTCATCGTAATGAACCAGGCTTTGTTCGCCCTGCAGCGGACAAGGCGCACCGTCCTTAAAGGCCCATTCGCCCCGGTCGCAATTCTCGCCGATGACGTAGCCATTGATGTAAAAACGCCGGTCGATCGTCGAGCGGTTGGGGCCGGAACCGTGCAGGGTGTGAACATGCCAGAGCGCCACATCGCCGGGCGCCATCTTCAGGACTGATACCTTGTCCGAACGCAGCCCAAGGCGCGCAAGATCGGCGGTATCCATCTCCTGATCCATGGAACGTTGCCCGGCGTCAAAGGGCAGATCGCCGCGTAGATGGCTTTCCGGACAGACCACCATGGCGCCGTTTTCCAGGCTGTGCGGGTCGATTGCGATACCGGTCTGAATGTAGGAATTGGCCAGATCCCGGTAGGCTTCACGCGGCCGGCGCGAGCGGGAATCCTGATGGAATCCGAATTCAGCCGAAGCGCCGGGCGCCTTCCAGTGCATCTGATTGATAATCTGCTTCAAGTCGCGACCGATCAGCGGCTCCAGGATATCCAGCATCCGGGAATCCCTGCGGATCCGCTCCAAAGTCTCGTCGATCCAACCGGGCCATTGAACGTATCGCAGGATCTTGCCCTGTGCAGGATCTTCAGCAAGACAGAAGAAGGTATTGCGGTTCCGCCAGTTACGTCCCCCGGCCAACGCCCTTGCGTGGATAATGTCGAAGGCCTCAGCCATTTCCGCGATTTCATCAGGCGAAAACACGCCTGGGACGACGCTATAACCTTGCGCGCGGAACTGAGAAACGTGGTCGTGGGCCATAATAGATCCGCTGAGCGGTGATGCTGCGGTTATGACATTATCGCCGCTAAACTAAAATTCGATAAATGAAACTTCAGGGTCATCGTCGAGGCCATGCCGAATATCCGCTGGTTCCGCGCTCCCTGTCTTACTTTCGATTATTTTCGAAAATGAAATAAACCGCAAATAGACGCACCCAAAACTAACACGTCATATTCGCGCGAAGTGCCAGCACCGGAACCGCAACATTCGCCTCTCTTTTTTCGTGGTCTGCACTGGCTATTTCCGGAATCATGACAAAGGAAACAAGGGCCAGACCCACGGTTTCACCTGCAGATTATCATACTCATAACACATTGATATTAATTTATAATTCAAAACACTGCTTAATCGAAACAACCGAAAACTCAAACCGGTTTTTCTGCCTGCATTGACCGCGCCAGTTCAGTTGACAGTTCGGCCTTCCTCCACAGCAATTTCACTTGCTTCGCCGCCTCACCGAAAAGCGGCCTCATCCGGTAGAAAACGCCGAATAGAATTTTCCGAAACCTAAATTGCTCTGTTTGATTCGAATCATTTTGCTTTCTGAAACGTAATTGTTACAACTAGATTACAATTATGTTTCAATCGAGCAGCCCTCTTAGAGTCCACCAGAGACATCGGGAGGAATTGGGAGTTAGGTGGCGCAATAGCCTCGCTTCCAAGTGAGACGGTGAGAAAACACAGGGAGAAACTGATGAAATTGCGAGACCTTCTTTTCGGCTGTGCAAGCGTTCTGGCTTGCCTGTCCTTCAATACCGCAAATGTGGCGGCTGACGAATGCCCGCGCGGTGACCTGGACAGCCGCTTTTGCGATGTCGACGGCGATCTGATCGCCGACGTTCCAACCGATTCGTCCAAATGGCTCGATCCGGACACACTGATTTTCGCCTATACGCCGGTAGAAGATCCTGCCGTGTACAAGGAAGCCTGGTCCGACTTTACGGATTACCTCGAGGAAAAGACCGGCAAGGACGTGATCTTTTTCCCGGTTCAGTCCAACGCAGCCCAGATCGAGGCAATGCGCTCCGGACGTCTGCATATCTCAGGCTTCAATACCGGCTCCAATCCGCTTGCCGTGAACTGCGCCGGCTTCCGGCCCTTCACCATCATGGCACGTGAAGACGGCAGCTTTGGCTATGAGATGGAAATCATCACCTATCCAGGCAGTGGCGTCGAAAAGGTCGAAGACCTGAAAGGCAAGAGCCTCGCCTTCACCTCGCCGACGTCCAACTCCGGTTTCAAGGCACCGTCCGCGATCCTGAAAGCCGACTTCGATATGATCAAGGACCGGGACTTCGAAGCCACTTTCTCCGGAAAGCATGACAACTCGATTCTGGGTGTTGCCAACAAGGATTACGTTGCGGCTTCAATCGCCAATTCCGTGAAGTTCCGCATGATTTCGCGCGATGTGATCAAGGAAGACCAGGTCGTGACGATCTTTAAGTCGCAGACCTTCCCGACCACCGGCTTCGGTGTCGCCTACAATCTGAAGCCAGAGCTTCAGGACCAGATCAAGGATGCCTTCTTCAGCTTTGAATGGGCCGGAACGTCTCTGGAAAAGGAATTCTCCAAGTCAAAGGAAAGCAAGTTCCTTCCGATGACCTACAAGGAATTCTGGAACGTCATTCGTAAAATCGATACCGCAAACGGCGTTTCCTACGCCTGTAAGTAAGAGACGTTTCTGATCGTTTCGTCACCCCGGCAACTCCGATGTCACAGGAGTTGCCGGGCGTGTCGTATTTGCGGATAGAGTGCCATGCTACAACTGAACAAACTGACCAAGCAGTACGCGACCGGCGATCTGGCGTTGAAGAGCGTCGAGCTGGAGATTCCCAAGGGGCAGGTCGTCGCGTTGATCGGCCCGTCCGGTGCCGGGAAAAGTACCCTCATCCGCTGCATCAACCGTCTTGTGGAACCTACCTCAGGCACGGTCGAGCTGAACGGCAAGCAGTTGACCAAACTCGGTTCAGGCGCCTTACGGCAGGCGCGCCGGCGCATGGGTATGATCTTTCAGGAATACGCGCTGGTCGAGCGTCTGACCGTGATGGAGAATGTCCTCTCGGGCCGTCTCGGTTACGTCGGCTTCTGGCGTTCGTTTCTGCGGCGCTATCCACAATCCGATGTCGATGAAGCCTTCCGCTTGCTGGAGCGGGTCGGACTGGATCACATGGCTGACAAGCGGGCAGACGAACTCTCCGGCGGTCAGCGACAGAGAGTAGGCATCGCACGTGCCCTCATTCAGGATCCGGAACTGCTGCTGGTCGACGAACCAACCGCGTCCCTCGATCCCAAGACATCGCGCCAGATCATGCGCCTGATCTGCGAACTCTGCGCGGAACGGGGACTGGCCGCCATCATCAATATCCACGACGTTGCGCTGGCGCAGATGTTCGTACAGCGCGTCGTCGGTCTGCGCTTTGGCGAGGTGGTTTATGACGGTCCCCCCGATCAACTCACCCCGGACACCCTGACCCAGATCTACGGCGAGGAAGACTGGGAAGCCACCATCGAAAAGGTGGAGGACGAAGAAGCCGACGCTCTCGAAGAGGGAGCCGTTGCATGAGCGCGTCCGCCGCCGCTTCCAGAAAATGGCGCAAACCACCGCTGATCAAAAACCCCGTACTCCGTTGGGGTCTGTTACTCGGCTCGCTCGCCTACCTTCTGCTGGCTTTCGGCTCCATGGAGGTCAACTGGTCTCGTGTCTACGAGGGTCTGGATCGCGGCGGCCGCTTCATTCTGGCCTTTTCCCAGCCTGATTTCGTCAGTCGTTGGTCGGATATCTCCGCCGGGATGCTGGAATCCATCATCATGACCATCACCTCCACGGCGGCGGGTATCATCATCTCCATTCCCATCGGCCTGGGGGCAGCAAAGAATATCGCACCTCTGCCGGTCTACATCATTTGCCGCGGTATCATCGCCGTGTCCCGCGCGTTGCATGAGATCATCGTTGCCATTCTGATGGTCGCGATCTTTGGTTTCGGCCCTCTTGCCGGTTTCATCACCCTCTCATTCGCCACCATCGGCTTCCTGGCCAAGCTGCTGGCGGAAGACATCGAGGATACAGACCGTTCCCAGGCGGAAGCCATCAAGGCGACCGGCGGCTCCTGGCTGCAATGGATCAACTACGGCATTCAGCCACAGGTCATGCCACGGCTGATCGGTCTTTCCATGTACCGACTGGATATCAATTTCCGGGAGTCCGCCATCCTCGGGTTAGTCGGTGCAGGCGGGATCGGCGCGACGCTGAACACTGCCTTCGACCGCTACGAATTCGACACGGCAGCGGCGATCATCATCATTATCATCACCATCGTCATGTGCCTTGAATATCTCTCCGGCATTATTCGCAGGAGGGTTCAGTAATGGCCGTTGCCACAAACAAATCAGGCCAGAAGATCTGGCAGCTGCGCGACCGCAATGCGCAACTCACCCGCTGGTTCGCCTGGTTCGTTGCCGTTGCCATCATCATGTATTGCTGGCAGGCAATTTCAGAACAGACGACCTGGTTCTTCGTTTACGACGCGCCGAATATCGCCGGCGACATCATGTCCCGTGCGATGCCACCACGCTGGCCCTACATCAACGAACTCTGGGAGCCGCTGTGGGACACGATCAATATCGCCACGATCGGAACACTGCTTTCGTTAATTCTGGCTGTTCCCGTCGCGTTTCTGGCCGCACGTAACACCACGCCGCATCAGATTTTCTGTCGCTGGCCTGCGCTGCTGATCATCGTGTCCTCACGTTCGATCAACTCCTTGATCTGGGCCTTGCTGCTGGTCGCAATCATCGGTCCGGGCATCTTCGCAGGCACCATTGCCATTGCGCTCCGCTCCATCGGTTTCTGCGCCAAACTGCTCTATGAAGCCATTGAGGAAATCGACGAAAAGCAGGTTGAAGCCATCAGAGCGACCGGGGCCAGTCCCTGGCAGGTCATGGCTTACGGCATCGTACCGCAGATCATGCCCACCTTTGCTGGCATCACGGTGTTCCGTTGGGATATCAACATCCGGGAATCCACGGTTCTGGGACTGGTCGGCGCAGGAGGCATCGGCCTGCAGATGCAGTCATCACTGAACATCCTCGCCTGGCCGCAGGTCTCGTTGATCCTACTGGTGATCTTCCTGGCGGTGATCCTCAGCGAAATGGTTTCCGCCAAGGTCAGAGGCGCAATTATCTAGCCGGCGTTGCCGTTCATTCGAACGGATGCGTTAGTAGGTAAATCACAGGCTGTGCCGCCTTCTCCCATCTGGGAAAAGGCGGCACAGTTTTATGACCAGGAGCCGGTTTTCTCCAGAACCCGAGAGTAGGCTTCGAATTCCCATGTGACGGGCATTCCCGACGCGACATGGATGAGTTCGCTGACGGTGAAGCGCATCAGACGCTCAGCGGCCTGAAAGGCCTCTACCTCCGGCCCCTCCCAGATCACTTCCGCAACACCGGTCATATAGAGCAAATCGCCGCTCTCGAAATCCATCAGCAGCAATCCTGAACGGGGATTGCGAAGAATATTGCCGATGGTGTTGAAGTGCGCATTACCGCGGAAATCCGGCCAGAGAACTTGATTATCGCCTTCGATCTTCAGAAAGCCCGGCTTACCTCCACGGTGCGATACATCTACACCCTGCGTAGCTTCGTTCTCGCCATCCAAAAACTGCGTGGCGATAAAGAACGTATCAGATTTTGCGATGAGCTCACGTTGGGCAGGCCCGAAAGATGTGGCGCGGGTGACGCTCGGTTCAGAGGCATCGGACCTCGGCACAAGCTTGCGCGTCTGGATAAAGCGCGGGCAGTTTCCAAACGATTGTTTCACCTCCACACTGAAAGTACCGGACTGCAACGAATGGAGTTTACCGTTCATGCGGTTCCTGCGGCGACTGTGCAGTTCCAAACCTAACAAGCCGATATCCATTCCATCTTTCAGATTACCTTTGAGTGGATCGCCAGCCATTGGGGCGGCAGCAATCCTGAGCACCCTGGGGTCGTCCGAGGTCATGAACCCCGGCTCGCCCAGTAAAAGCGAGGCCCAGGGTCTCCCCTGCTCGTCGACATGCCCGACAAACAGCGTTGCGAGTTTCTCGAAAAACTCCCGGTGCTGGTCCGGCATATAATTGCGAACGACCCGCCGACCAATAGATGCCATCCGCTTACGAACGCCGGCGCGTTCCTGCGCCTCCAGCTCTCCCTCATGAAAGGGAGAGCCCTCGTCAGTCCATCCTGGTTCGCTCATGCTCAGTATCCTATCCAGGCTCTTAACACACTGCCGTTAGGCGACCAGTCCGGCTTTAGTGGCCTGCATGGCAACAAAACCCGGCAATTTCTCGACCCGGTCGAGCCAGGCACGCAGGTTTTCATAGGCCTCGAGCGAGACATTGCCTTCCGGCGCATGGGCGATATAGCTGTAGCCAGAGATATCTGCGATCGAGGGCTTTTTACCCGCAAGGTAAGGTCTGCTCGCCAGCACACCATCAATCAAACCCAGTATCCCCGACGCACGCGCAATCAGCTCCTCGGCATTCAGCGGGGCACCAAAAACAGTGACCAAACGTGCAGCCGCGGGTCCAAAAGCGATCTGACCGGCAGCGACGGACAGCCAACGTTGCACTTCTGCCGCACCCTCGGGATCGCGCGGGTACCAGGTGCCATCGTCGTACTTGGTCGCCAGATAGATCAGGATGGCGTTTGAATCCGCGACAATGACACCTCCGTCATCGATCACCGGCACCTGTCCCAGGGGATTGAGCGCAATAAAGTCGGCCGCTTTGTGCGCGCCGTTGGCCATATCGAGATCGACGGTTTCATAAGGCAGCTCTAAAATAGAAAGCAGGAGCTCCACCCGATGGCAGTGCCCCGACAGAGGGTGGCGGTAGAGCTTGATTGCTTGCGTTGGTTTCATGATTTCTCTCCTCCAGATTTCGCCTCGGTGTTTTACCGAACGATTGTTAAAATATCAGACACAAATCCGTTATACGCCATCACACTTCAGTGCAATTCGGATTGATCCAGGTTTAATTTCTCTAACCTGCGTCCTTAAACAACAGGTGCCAGCAGCCGGTCAGGCAGGCTGGCCAAAATGCGTTTGAAACTCTTCGATGATCCTGTCACACGGGTGTAGACCAGCGCGCCCTCAATCGAGATCAAGGCATCCTCCGCCCTTTCGCGCGCCGTCACCTTGTCGACACCGGTCTCGATTACCACCTCGGCGATAACCTCTTGCCACGCCTTTGTCGACGCCGCCAGATGGTCAGCAAACAAGACGCCCGCCTGGCCAAAACCAAAGACATCAAGAACGCAACTCCGCTTGCCGCCTTTGTAAAAGCGGTTAAGCGCCGCCGTCATTTTCTTGAGACGCGAAATCGGGGCCCCCTGCCCTTGCAGGGGTTTGAAGACATGTTCACCGAACCAGGTCTCGATCTGTTGAAGGACAACCGCCGCCATCTCTTCTTTACCGCCCGGAAAATAGTAATAGAGGCTGGCTTTCTGCAAACCGGTTGCCTCAGAGAGCCGGGTCAGGCTGGTGCCCTCATACCCCAGCTCGCGAAAGGCGATCGCCAGACGCTCGATGACTTCTTCTTTCGACAGCAAAGGGGCTGGCATGCGATTTCTTACTCTTGACGCTATTGAACGATCGTTCGGTAAAATTATATACTGGAAAGCCGGATTTCAAGAGTTTGTTTCCGGAGGTCCAGCGAATTTTCTCAAACCCGCCCCATGGGCCACAATTCGGAACCAATGCTTCGCAAACTTCACGACCGGAGAAATCATCATGGCGAAAGACAGTTTTGTCAGTGACATAGCCTTCACCCCTGCGGTCAAGAAACTACAGGAACGTTATGGGTCGCGCCGTATTTATGCTGACATGGAACGTAACGAGGACTGGGCGGACTTCATCACTACAGACCTCGCCGCCTTCGTCGCCGACCGCAATTCCTTCTACCTCTCGACCGTAAACGCCCAGGGCCAGCCCTATATTCAACACCGCGGTGGCCCCCGGGGTTTTCTAAAAGCGCTCGATGAGAAACGGCTGGCCTTCGCCGACTTCAAAGGCAACAAGCAATACATCTCGGCCGGCAATCTGAGCGAAAGCTCAAAGGCTTTTATCTTTCTGATGGATTACATGGGACGCCAAAGGGTGAAGGTCTGGGGCCACGCGGAGGTTTCAGAAGATCCGGAACTTATGGAAGGTCTGATCGTCGAAGGCTATCGCGGGCGTCCGGAACGCGCCATCATTTTCACTGTAGAGGCCTGGAATGCCAACTGCCCCCAGCACATTCCCCTCAAGTACGACGAAGAGGTCGTGGCTCAGGCCGTCAAGAAACTTGAAACCAGAATTCTGGCACTGGAAAGCGAACTCGCCTCCTTGAAGCAAAAGTCCTGAGCCCCCTCATGCCTGACTTGGCCGCAGGGCAATAACGCCCTCGGTCCGCGCACGAACCTCCGGCGATGCCAGACAGCTCGTCAGGGCTTCGTATCCAGCTGCCCCCGGATAAGGTTTCACCTCTATCGGCCGACTGTGATTGGCGGGGCAAAGGATGATCTTCTCTCCTGCGCCAACCGCGGCCACATCGAGGATCGCGTTGGAGCGTGTGAGCAGAAAGAGTGGTCGAGCTCCCAAGCCGCGGTTTCGCAGATACCCGATCAAAGCTTCCTGTGAGGCTTGGTCCAGCCCCTGCTCAATCATATCGACTACAAGCGCAGACGAAAGCTCGGCCTCCAGTAAGGTCAGAAGACTGGTCAAGGCAAAGCTCGCCGATGCGCCATCCTCGATAAGCCAAGCCATGGCACCTTCGACCCGTGACCGCAGCTTCGGATCAGCCTCAAGGTATTCCCAGGCGTCTGCCCCCTCTTCCGCCAGACGCTCCAAACCCGCGTATTCAGCGCCAGGCAAGGTTTCCGCAATCTTCTTCGCCAAGCGCGTCTTACCGCTGCCCAGCGGGCCGGTGAGATAGGTCAGCGGGGGGATTACATTCAGCTCAAACCTCTCACCGCCCCATGGCCAGGGCAGGTTAAAAGCGATATTGGGTCCACCTCTTGGATCCAGCATCTGCGCAAGATCGTGACCGGCTGGTGCCTTTCCCTTCGCGAGGTCGGCTCGAAACCTGCGCAGTTTATCGACGCTGTCGGAAAGCTGACCGATCTGGCCTTCGAGTGCCGTCTGATGCGCGGCCAGGGCCGGCTCAAGACATTGGGGCTCGCCGTCGAACACCTGCGCCACCTGCGCCAGACTCAACCTCAAGGCCCGAAGTGACACAATCTCGGCGGCACGCGCCATCTCGGTAGGCCCATATGTCCGCCATCCTGCCGCGGTTCGCAGCGGTGCAACCAGACCGCGTTGCTCATAGAGACGCAGGGCCTTGGTGGAAACACCGAGCCGTCTTGCAGCCTCGGACGGGTTCAAAAATTCTGCTGAAGAGCTCACGACTCACCTCTTGTTTTTGGTTTCATCGCCCTTCTTATCGGGCCGGTCCCAGGGGCCGGGTCAAGAAGCATTTTTTCGAACGCTGTACTTTTCTCGAAAGTTCATCCTCTGACAGGACCGGTTCAGGACTAATAGAGATCAAACATTCCCTGAATGCGCTCCGGATCGTCTGTAACGCTCAGTGCCAGCATGGTCAGCACCCGCGCCTTTTGCGGGTTCAGATTATCTGCTGCGACAATACCCGCTTCGCACATGGAGGCTCGCCGCAGCACGCGGCCGCTGCCTGCACGTGTGCTCTGGACAATGACGACACCCTTTGATCGCGCGGATAACAGAGCCTCCTGCTGCAGCGGTGTCACCAGACCGGGCGCCACGCTGGCCATCACGATACCGGAAGCACCAGCCTCGACAAACGCGGTTACAGCCGTGGCGTCCGCGCCTCCGTAGGTCATTGCAATGTCCACCCGCGGCAGGCTCTGCAATCCGGAGACATCAAATTCCGTATCAGGCGCATGGCGGCGAGCCGGTCGCCGGTAGATCGCGACCCGACCGTCTGCATCCGCATAGCCCAGCATACCCAGATCAGGGCTTTGAAAGGTCTCCAGCCGGTGCGTTGAGGTCTTGGTGACTTCGCGAGCCGCCTGAATTTCCTCGTTCAGCATCACCAGGACACCAAGCCCAGGGGCTTCCTCGGATACCGCGACCTGGACCGCGTTCAGAAGATTGGGACCTGCATCTGAACCCAGGGCGTTCTTGGGCCGCTGCGCGCCAACCAAAACCACGGGGATCTTCGTCTTAAGCGTCAGGTTCAGGAAATATGCGGTTTCTTCCAGTGTCGCCGTGCCGTGAGTCACGACAAAGCCGTCCGGCGCACCCGGTCCCTCCGCCAGATTATGAATTGCCCCAGCAAGCTCTATCCAGTCGCCCGGAGAGACCGCCGAACTCGAAAGCCGGCGGAAGGAGACCGCTTCAATTTCCGCCAGGCTCTTCAGTTCGGGAAATCTGGCCAGAACTTCGCCAATGTCGTGACGTTCGCCGAACTCCACATACTCATAGGTATCCAGCCCGTGCCTGCCGTCGAAGGAGATGGTTCCGCCCGTTCCGATCACCACGACTTTCGGAAGCGTTTTCCCGCCTGCCAAGTAAGAGTCTCCTCTCCAAATCTGTCGAGTTTACCTTGAGAGTCTCATGTTATAGCCACGTCACCTGCAACAACAGAACGAAGAGGAAATTCCCCATTGTCAGATTGGGCTTTCATAACAATATATCTATAAATATAACAATGTTATGCAGACGCGTGCAGCGCCCTTTTCTGACCGGTTCAGAGCCATACCCAGGAGCCTCTCTATGCCAAAAGTCCTTTATGAAAAGGACGGCCGTATCGGCCGAATAACCCTCAACCGACCAGAGGTTCTCAATGCGATCGACAACGACCTTCCGCAAGAGCTTGCCGACTGTGTCGCTCGCGCCAATACCGACCCGGAGATCCATGTCATTCTATTGAGTGGCGCAGGCAAGGCTTTCTGTGCGGGGTATGATCTGAAAATCTACGCCGAATACGGTGGCGCGAATCAGGCCATTCAGGAAATGCCGTGGGACCCCATGAAGGATTACGCCTTCATGATGCGCAATACAGAGCTCTTCATGTCGCTCTGGCGGAGTCATAAGCCGGTGATCTGCAAGATCCATGGCCACGCCGTCGCCGGCGGGTCCGATATCGCGCTCTGTTCAGATCTGGTGATCATGGGTGAAAATGCCGAGATAGGTTATATGCCCTCGCGGGTCTGGGGTTGTCCCACCACTGCGATGTGGGTCTACCGTCTGGGTGCCGAGGGCGCCAAACGGATGCTCTTTACCGGCGATAAGATCGATGGGCGCGAAGCAGAGCGCATCGGCCTGATCCACAAGGCCGTAGCGGACGCCGACCTGGACGCTCAGGCTGAAGCCCTCGCCGAACGCATCTGTGGCGTCCCGGTCAATCAACTGATGATGCACAAACTGGTGATCAATCAGGCCATCGAAGCCATGGGCCTGCGCAACACCCAGATGATGGCCACCGTGTTCGATGGCATCACCCGTCACAGTCCCGAAGGCATCAACTTTAAGAACCGCGTCGAGACCGCCGGATGGAAGCAGGCAGTGCAGGAGCGCGATACCGGCAGTTATGACTGGACCGCGGACCGGCCCTTCGATGATCCCGCGTAACCAGGCACACCTGAATTGAGGCAGAAGATATGACGAGTGGGCAAGTAACGGCGGCCGCCCGCGAGCGCCGGACGATCGCTTTACGCGACGTACGGCGCGGCCTTTTGGTGGACGCTGCAAAAACCGTCTTCAAGGCCGTCGGTCTGGAAGGCGCAAGCATGCGGAGCATTGCCGCCGAGGCAGGCTGTTCGACAGGTGCGATCTATCCGTATTTTCAAGGTAAGGAAGAGCTCTACGCCGCGGTTCTCACCAGCACGCTTGAGGCCCTGAAATCAGAGGTTATGGACGCTGTCTCCATTTCCCCGCCCCATGAGGCAGCACAAGCCGGACTGCAGGCTTTCTTCGATTACTATCTCAAGAACCCGGACGATCTGGCCCTGGGTCTCTATCTTTTCGGCGGTGTCCACCCCACCGGATTGAGCACAAAGTTGAACCGTCCTCTGAACAAGCTTCTGCGTGAGATTTTCGATCTTGTTGAGAGCGCCTTTGTCCGCGCAGGGGAAACCGATCCCGTTGGCCAGACCGCGTCGGGCATGGCCCAGGCAACCGGGCTTTTGATCCTGGAGCAGACCGGGCGACTCCGACTCTTCAAGCGTGATGCCTCGGATCTTTTCGCCAAGCACCTCAAGGCGTTGTGATTCCGGTTGGCGCAATTTACTTTGACAGGCCAGCGAACATAAATCAGCGTCTCTCGTCCAGACTGAGAGCACTCCCGCCTCTATTGTTCCAATCCAGATAGGTTCACCGGATGAGCATCAACATCGACACATATTTTGCCCTGAACTCCCCCTGGGCATATCTCGGAAACGCCCGCCTGGAAGAAATTGCGGCGCGCAGAGGCTGCAGCGTCACCATGAAACCGACAAAGTTTGCCGAGGTTTTCTCGCAGACCGGCGGTGTCCCCCTGGCCAAGCGCTCGCCCGCCCGAAAAGCCTATCGGATGATGGAGCTGAAGCGCTGGCGCGATCAACTGAACATCCCCATCCTTCTGGAGCCGAAACACCCGCTGACGGACCACATGCCCGCGATCCGGCTGATCTTCGCCTCCAACAACGCAGGCATGAACAGCGTGCGCTTCTACACCGAACTCGGCAGAGCCATGTGGGAACGCGATGAAGACATTGCTGATGCCGGGGTTCTGGCGGCCGCAGCAGAGCGCGCAGGACTGGATGTTGCCGTCCTCGATTCCACGGCGCCTTCGATGGAAGACGTCGCCACCCGGCTCGAACGCAACACTGCCGATGCTCTCGCCGCCGGGGTCTTCGGCGCGCCGAGCTACGTCCTGCCCGATGGAGAAATCTTCTGGGGACAGGATCGCGTGGAATTCCTCGATCGAGCGCTGGAGAAGCTGGCAATTGCCGCCGGGTAGTTGCTTCAAACGCCTTTGATCACCCTGTCGATCAGTTCGTCGGTCACACCCAGATAGTTGGCCGGTTCACGGACATGCGACCAGTCAACAGGCGCATCACTGCGCTCGGGCAGCAGGTCCATCAAGTGCCGTCCGCTCTCAAGCGCATCGCGGCAGGCCGACTTTACCAAAGCCTGTGCGTCCGGGCGCGGCATGTGTTCGGCAAGCGCGAAGGTCGCAGCTTCGGCCAACAGCAGCCCGTTGGAGGCGTCCAGGTTGGATCGCATGCGCGCGGTATCAACCTCGAGGTTTTCGGCCAGATAGCGCGCGTGTTTCAACGACACGGCGGTGCAGGTCACCATCTGCGGCAGGGTCAGCCATTCAAGCTGCCAGGCAACGCCGCCGCGCTCCTGCTCCTGCAGCAAGGCCTGATGCAGCGACGGCAATAAGGTCGTGTTCATCTTCGCCACCGTCACCAGCGCTTCGCTCGACACAGGATTGGATTTCTGAGGCATGGTACTGGACCCGCCACGCCCGCCACCACCCGACGCCTGCCCGCCCTCGCGGACTTCACCGACTTCGCTCTGAGACAGAAGAACGACGTCCTGCCCCACCTTACCCAGAGACCCGGAGACCAGCGACAGCCAACCGGCAAACTCCGCAAGACCGTCGCGCTGAGTATGCCAGGGCACATCGGGCGAGGCTAACTCCAGCTCGACGGCCAAAGCCTCCATCACCTCCAGCCCTCGCCCGCCGAGCGCCGAAAGCGTGCCCACCGCGCCGCCGAACTGAACCGAGAGCAAACGCGAACGCAATTCCTCCAGGCGAACGCGATGTCGCAACAGCGGCGCAAGCCAGTTTGCGACCTTCAGGCCAAAGGTCATGGGAAGCGCCTGCTGGGAACGGGTTCGCGCCGGCATGACGCTTCCCCGGTGAGCTTTCGCCATCAGCGCCAGCGCGTGAACGATTTTGTCCAACTCTCTCTCGAGTACCGCAACTGCCTGCCCGAGCGAGAGGGTCAACGCCGTATCCATGATGTCCTGGCTGGTTGCGCCCCAGTGCAGGTACTGCCCTGCCTCGTCATCGATCCGTTTGCGCAATGCAGCCACCAGGGTCGGAACCGGCACGCCTGCGTCCCCGGTTCCATCCGTAAGTTCACCCACCGGCAACGTCATACCGGACAACGCTGCATCGATCGCCTGCGCCGCGTCAGTGGGAATAACACCCAGCCTGCCCTGCACCCGCGCCAAAGCAGCCTCGACGCGCAGCATCTGATCGACATAAGCCTGATCATCAAAAAGCTGCGCGACCTCGCGGTCGGAAAACAGCGACTGAAAGAGAATAGAATCGAAAAGACTGACGGTCATGGTTTCAGCTTATACCAGATTGTGGAGCGTCGACATGAAAGACCGACCCTTCACAGATCGAAGAACACCGTCTCCTTCGGGCCTTGCATATGGATGTCGAAGCGATAGACCGTTGTCCCCTTCCGGGTATCTCGTTCCGCAATCAAAGTGCCGCGCCGTTCGGCGGGAACCGTTGCAAGCACCGGATCGGTGGTATTGGCTTCGGCTTCATCTGAAAAGTAGATCCGCGTGTAGGCGTGATTAAGCATCCCGCGCATAAAGACAATGACATTGATGTGCGGTGCCTGCCCCTGTCCGACCGCGCCGGGTTTGACGGTCTCAAAGAAAAAGCGCTGCTCGGGATCCGTACCCGTCCCGACCCGACCGAAACCTTTAAAGCCCGTGTTGGAGCCCCGGTTATCCGATGGATGCGCGTAACGCCCGGCGGTATCGGCCTGCCAGATCTCAATCATCGCATCACCGACCGCAGCACCTTCCCCGTCGAAAACCTGGCCTTCAATGCGAATGGCCGTGCCCTCCTGGTTTTCGCCTGTAAGCTGCGGCATGGCGACAGAATTCAGATTGTAGTCATATTGCTCCGGGGTCAGGCCATAGGCAAAGAAAGGCCCGATGGTTTGCGACGGCGTTTGTTTTTTGGTCATGATCTAGCTATCCATCGGCGTTTCATTGCGCCCGCGCAGCACGATGTCGAAACGATACCCCAGCGCGATACCGGCTTCCGTCGACTCCATGGAAAAGTCTGCCACCAGCCTGTCACGAGCCCCCTCAGGCGTGGCAAGAAAGATTGGATCCAGTTCCAGAAGCGGATCACTCGGGAAATACATCTGAGTGATCAGACGCGTCGCAAAGCTGGGGCCGAAAAGCGAAAAATGGATGTGATTGGGCCGCCAGGCATTGAGGTGATTCCCCCAGGGATACGCCCCCGGCTTGATGGTCCTGAAGGCGTACCACCCCTCGGCATTTGTCGCACAGCGTCCGCCCCCGAAGAAATTAGGGTCGAGGGGTGCGTCATGCTGATCCGCCGCATGAACATAGCGCCCAGCGGCATTGGCCTGCCAGACTTCGATCAGCGTATCGGGTACAGGCCGCCCGTCTTCATCCAAAACCTGTCCCGTCACGATGATGCGTTCACCTAGAGGCTCACCCGTGCCTGCGCCATTTTTTGTGAGATCTGCATCCAGTGGTCCAACGCTCTCCTGCCCGTAAACCGGGCCGGTGATCTCGGACAGCGATTGCGTCAACGGAATCAGAGGTTTGGTCGGGCTGCGCAGCGCGGTCGACTTGTAGTCCGGGCTGAGGTAGGCCGGATGACTGCTCCAGTCTCGTGGTTTGAAGACGTCGGCCATCGCTACGACTTTCCCTCGGCGGCCTTCTCAGCCGCGATTTCTTCGAAAGCGGCCTTCGCCATCTTGATCGCCGTATTGGCGGGCGGCGCGCCCGCATAGACAGCGACCTGCAGCAAAACCTCCTTGATGTCTTCAGGAGTCGCGCCGGTGTTGCGGGTTGCGCGCAGATGCAACGCCAATTCTTCATGATGGCCGAGCGCGGCCAGCAAACCGATCGTCACCATGCTGCGTTCGCGCGGTGTGATCCCGTTGCGCGACCAGACGGACCCCCAGGGCCCCTCTGTGATGTAGCGCTGGAAATCCTCGTCAAAGGGCGTCTTTCTGGCCTCTGCCCCATCGACATAGCGGTCGCCGAGCGTCGCGCGCCGCGTCTTCATACCCCGGTCATAGCGGTCTTCAGACAAGTGCCGTCTCCTGGAAAAAGCTGCTGACAAGCTCTGCGAGCTCATCGGGTTTCTCGATACAGGGAAGATGCCCGGCCCCCGCGATGACCTCGCAACGCGCGCCCGGGATCAATCCTGCCAGCGTGCGCACCAGCTCCGGCGGTGTGGAGCCATCCTCATCGCCAACAACACAGAGTGTCGGCACAGAAATCGCCTGCGCCGCGTCCGTCATATCGGAATCCCGGATTGCAGCAGAGGTTCCGATATAACCCTCAAGCGGTGTCCGCACGAGCATGTTGCGCCAACCGGTCAGTTCATCCGGTCGATTGCCGCGCAAATCATTGGAGAACCAGCGCTGCAGGATCGTCTCCGCCAGCGCTTCCAGTCCGCCGGCGCGCGCTTGCGCAATGCGGTCATTCCACATTTCCGGTGGACCGATCTTGTGTGCGGTGTCGCAAAGGATCAAACCCCGGACCAGCTCGGGCCGGGCTGCCGACAGACCCTGCGCGATGATGCCGCCGACAGACAGCCCGCAGATAATCGCCGATTGAACGCCGATGTGATCCAGCAAACCGGCAAGGTCGCCCACATGATCATCCATCTTGTAGGGAGCGTCCGGCGCCTCGCTTAAACCATGGCCGCGTTTATCGTAGAGAACGACCCGGAAGGGCGCGCCGATCCGCTCCAGCAGACCGCTCCAGATTCTGAAGTCCGTGCCGAGAGAATTGGAAAAGACCAGTACAGGCGCATTCTCGGGGCCCCTGACCGCATAGTGCAAAACAACCCCGTTGATCTTCGCAAACTGCATGCGCGCTTTTCCTTCCCGCCTTTTGTTTCCGGACCAAAAGTCTTCGCCGGCAACTTTCGATTTTCTCGTTGTGGCAAGATTGCCCTCTCGATTTGGTTATGTAAATTTACAATTCAGGTCCAATGAATAACCAAAAAGATATACTGTAATGCCGAACCCTCCATTCGCCTCATGATCGACCGTCGTATTAAGTTCCGCCACCTGCAGTGCTTTCTGGAAGTCGCTCGGCAAAAAAGCGTAGTGAAGGCCGCAGACGCGCTTTCCATTACCCAACCAGCCGTGTCGAAAACCCTGCGCGAGCTTGAGGACATTCTGGCCGTGCAGCTTTTTGACCGCAGCAAACGCGGTATATCGGTCACCCGCTTCGGTGAGGTTTTCCTGCGTTACGCCGGGGCCAGCGTCACTGCCCTGCGACAGGGGGTCGACAGCATCGCCCAGGCACGCGCCAAGGGCGGCTTCGCAATCACCCTCGGCGTGCTGCCGACTGTGGCCGCGCGTATCATGCCTACAGCCGTACAGAGCTTCAAAAAAGATGGCGTCGAAACCATCGTGCGGATCATTACGGGGGACAACGACCTGCTGCTATCACGCCTTCGCGTGGGTGAGTTGGACCTCGTGGTCGGGAGGCTCGGTGAACCGGACCTGATGACAGGGCTCTCCTTTGAGCATCTCTATTCCGAGCATATTTCCTTCCTTGTCCGACCCGGACATCCCCTGCTCTCCGACCGCCCCTTCGATCTTGTGCGTATGCTCGACTATCCGGTTCTGATGCCGACCGAGGATTCCATCATCCGCCCCTACGTCGACCGCTTTCTCATCGCGAACGGCATCGGCACACCTGCGGATCAGATCGAGACCATTTCGATGGCTTTCGGCCGCAGTTATACCCGCATCACCGACGCCGTCTGGATTATCTCGAACGGGGTTGCCGCCAACGATGTCGAGGACGGCGTTCTCGTGGAACTGCCGGTGGACACGCGCGACACACTGGGACCGGTGGGCCTGACCACACGGGCCGATACACCTCCGGGCCTGGCCACGCAGATGATCATGCAAGCAGTGCGGGATGTGAGCGAGCGCCGGATTGAAGGCGGAGCTTAAAAGACGATTTGGTTATGATTGTGCCCAAAAATTTCATTTCCCATAACCAAATTGATCGTCCAGACTGCGCCAATCAAAGGCATAAATAACGATAAAAATACGGCACAGGTGCGCGAATGAGCGCCGAAATGACAGGGAGAAAGCCATGAAAACCCTACAGGGTCTCTTTACCGGGCTGCTGACAGCCGCGGCACTCACAGCAACCGGAGTTGCGACACCGGGTTTTGCGGCTGAGGAAACCATCACAATCCATCATTTCATCAGCCCGAAGGCGCCGGCACACAAATCTTTCATCGAGCCCTGGGCGCGGCGTGTGGAGGAACAGTCCAACGGGCGGATCGAAGTGAAGATCTTCCCCTCCATGTCCCTGGGCGGCAAGCCACCTGAACTTTACCGGCAAGTGCGCGACGGCGCCGCCGATATGGTCTGGACGGTGATCGGCTATACACCGGGTGTCTTCCCGCGCTCCGAGGTTTTCGAACTACCGACTGTGCACCAGGGCAGCGCACGCGCCACCAATCTGGCGATTCAGGAAAATTTCGCGCTGCTGGCCGAGGACTTTAAGGATCTCAAGCCGATCCTGGTCCATGCCCACGCCGGCAACGCTTTGCACCTGCGTGAGACCGCGGTTCGCTCGGTCGCTGACGTGAAGGACCTGAAGTTGCGCACACCCTCCCGGACCGGCGCCTGGATGATCGAATCCTGGAATGCGGAGCCTGTCGGCATGCCCCTGCCCGCACTGCCGCAGGCACTCTCCAAAGGCGCAGTCGACGGAGCACTGGTACCCTTCGAGGTCGTGTTGCCTTTCAAGCTTCAAGAGCTGACAAAGTACTCTGTCGAGGGTGACACCGGTGGACGTTTCGGCACTGCCGTCTTCCTCTTCGCTATGAACAAGGACCGCTACAACGCACTGCCCGACGACCTTAAGGCCGTAATCGATGCCAATTCCGGCAGCGCGCTGGCGGACGAGATCGGCACGCTCTGGGACGGTATCGAAGCGCCCGGGAAAGCCGCGCAGGAAAAGTCCGGCGGCGAAGTGATCAAGCTGGATGCCGCCACGCTGGCAGGTTTCGACAAACTGGGTGAAGGCGTCGTGGCGCGCTGGGTCGAAGACGCCGGCAAGAAGGGTCTGGACGGACAGGCTCTGGTCGACGCCGCCCGGGCCTCGGTCGCCAAGCATTCGGCGACGAAGTAAGAACGCAGAATCGCACCGGGGCGGAGATGATCCCTATCGTCTCCGCCTGACCTCACGATCGCCCCGCTGACTTCATCGCTGACCCTGCCGTTTGGCTATGGCTCAAATCACGACGAGAGAGAAACACACGCGTGCCTGCCCTGATGGAAAAGCTTGCGGTTGCCTGGGCGCTTTTGGGCGGTGTGCTGCTGATCGCCATCGTTCTGGTGACAGCCACCAATGTCGGTGCCTTCACGCTTGACCGCCTGGCCGGTCTTTTCGGCGGCGCTGTCTCGGGTCTGCCCGGTTATGAGGACTTCGTCCGCCTCGCGATCAGCGCCGCCGTTCCGATGTTCTTTCCCTATTGTCAGCTCAAGCGCGGCCACGTCGCAGTCGATATTTTTGTCAGCCACTTCTCCGCGCAGCTGCGCCGTGGACTAGACCGTTTCTCTCTGCTTGTCATTGCTGCAATGGCGCTCTTTCTGACCTACTGGCTGATCCTGGGCATGAACGAAACCCGCGCCGATGGCGCGCTCTCAAGGGTATTGGGCTGGCCGGAGTGGCCCTTCTACCTGCCCGGCATCATCTCCCTCGCGCTCTGGGCACTGATTGCAGTCGCACAGTTCTTCAAGGCCGAAGAACATGTCTGAGCTTGAGCTCATCGGTCTCGCCGGACTGGCGCTGCTCTTCGTCCTGCTGGCCCTGCGCATTCCTGTCGGCCTGGCCATGATTGCCGTCGGTATCGGCGGCAACTACGCGCTCAGCATCGCCGCACCTTACCTGCGCTTCGAACCCTACCTGAAACAGTTCAAAACCCTGCTCTGGAACGGTCTGGCGAATTACGAACTCTCCGTCGTGCCGCTTTTTGTCCTGATGGGTTACCTCGCTTCGCAGACCCAGCTCAGCCGCGATCTCTTTCAGGGTCTCAACGCGCTGGTCGGTCGACTGCGTGGTGGCGTGGCCATGGCGGCGGTTTGCGCCTGCGCCGGGTTTGGCGCGGTCTGCGGTTCTTCGCTGGCCACCGCCTCCACAATGGGCCGGGTCGCCCTGCCGGAACTGCGTCGCATGCGCTACGACCCTAAACTGGCCACCGGCACCCTGGCGGCCGGCGGCACACTGGGCATCCTGATCCCGCCCTCGATCGCACTGGTGATCTACGCCATCATCGTCGAAGCCTCAGTCATTCAGATGTTCCAGGCCGCGATGCTGCCTGGGCTTCTGGCCGTCGCGTTCTTTATCGCCGTGATCGCCTTTCAGGTTCGCCTGAACCCCAAACTCGCTCCGCTTGCCGCCCCCATGGAAGACGGCGCGCGCAGACAGGCCCTCTTTCGCCTGATCCCGGTTCTGGTAATTTTCGGCTCAATCATTCTGGGGCTGGGCATGGGCCTCTTCACGCCGACGCCTGCCGCCGCCGTCGGTGTTTTCGCCATCCTGGCCTACGGTTTGCTGCGGCGTTTTCAGGCTAAGAACACCAATGGTCGCGGGTCGCAAAGCAGTGGCCTGACCTTCATCGGCCTTCGCGAAGCTCTGCTGCAAACCGCCGTCACCAGCGGCATGATCTACTTCATCCTGTTCGGTGCCGAAGTCCTGAAGGGCTTTTTCACCCGCGCCGGTCTGCCGACCGCCATGGCAGGTTGGGCCGGAACCAGCGGCCTCGATCCCTGGATCATCCTGATCATCATGCTGGTGATCCTGATCCTGCTCGGCTGTTTCATGGATTCGCTGGCCATGATCCTGGTGGTGGTCCCTTTCATCTGGCCGGTGCTGATCGACCTGAACGGCGGCGATTACACCACCGCCGCGACGGCCGCCTACGGCCTGGATACGGAAGAGCTGAAGATCTGGTTCGGCATCCTGGCACTGGTGGTGGTGGAGCTCGGCCTGATCACGCCACCGGTGGGCCTGAATGTTTTCATTATCTCGTCCCTCGCCGAAAACGTCGGTATGCGCGCGGTCTTTCGGGGCGTCATGCCGTTCTTTTCGGCGGAGATTCTTCGCGTGGCGCTCTTGCTGAGCCTGCCCGCGCTCACCCTCTTCATGCCGCGACTCTTGTCGGGCTGATCAAAAACCGGGAGGACTAAAAAAACCATGCGCACGCAAGTCGTCATAATAGGTGCCGGTCCCTCCGGTCTTCTGCTGTCGCAACTTTTGCACCTGAAGGGCATCGATACACTGGTGCTGGAACGCCAAAGCCGCGACTACGTCCTGAGCAGGATCCGCGCGGGCGTTCTGGAGCAGGGTACGGTCGACCTGCTGAAAAGCGCGCAAGTCGGTGAACGACTGGAACGCGAAGCCCTGATCCATGGCGGTATTGAATTGGCATTCGACGGTGGCCGCCGTCACATCGATATGAAAAGCCTGACAGGTGGCAGCGTGGTCACAGTCTATGGCCAGACCGAAGTCACCCGGGATTTGATGGACGCGCGCGACGCATTGGCCGGCCAGCTCGTCTATGAAGCCGAGGACGTCACTCCTCATGACTTCGATGGGGGGAAGCCCCGCGTAACCTACCGCAAAGACGGCGTCACGCACGAGGTCTTCTGCGATTACATCGCAGGTTGCGACGGCTACCACGGGATCAGCCGCCGTTCGGTGCCGCAGGATGCGCTGAAGACCTTCGACCGTGTCTATCCCTTCGGCTGGCTTGGCCTGCTGAGCGACACGCCGCCGGTCAATGACGAACTCATCTACAGCAACCACGAACGTGGCTTCGCCCTCTGCACCATGCGCTCTCTGACCCGCAGCCGCTATTACATTCAATGCGCCACTGATGAGAAACCCGAGACCTGGTCCGACGACCGCTTTTGGGACGAGCTGCGCACCCGCCTGCCCGCCGATGTCGCCGAAGCCATGATCACCGGCCCTTCGATCGAAAAGAGCATTGCCCCGCTGCGCAGCTTTGTCGCCGAGCCCATGCGCTTCGGACGCCTCTTCCTGGCTGGCGATGCCGCGCACATCGTACCGCCCACCGGCGCCAAAGGCCTCAATCTCGCAGCTTCGGATATCTTCTTTCTGTCGCGGGCTTTGAAGGCTTTTTACGAGACCGGCAGCGAAGACCTGATTGAGCGATACTCTGAACAATGCCTGCGCCGCATCTGGAAAGCCCAGCGCTTTTCCTGGTGGATGACTTCGATGCTGCATCGCTTCCCGGAGAGCAGCGCCTACGACCTGCGCCTGCAGCGGGCCGAGCTGGACTACGTCACCAGCTCAACAGCGGGCGCAACTGCATTGGCTGAAAATTACGTCGGCCTGCCTTACGAGTGAGTTCGCCTGAAGGCTTGCTGCACCAGAAAGTCCCAGAAGACCCGCGTACGGGCCGGAAGGTATTTTGAGGGTGCCCGCAGGGCATATAGCAACAGCGGGTTGGCATCCTTCAGGAACGGCAACTCAACAATCTCCCCGCTCTCGATTTCTTGTTCTACAATCAAGCGCGGAAGAAAAGCCAATCCCGCGTCCGCCAGCAAAGCCGACTTGATCATGTAACTGTTGTTCGCCTGGATCACGGCATTCGGTGTGATGCTGGACACCTTGTCCCCTTCACGAAGTTGCCAGACATCCGGCGTTTTCAGGCCGCTGTAAAGCAGCGCCCTGTGCTTCAGTATATCCTCAGCGCAATCCAGTCGGGGTGCGTCATCCAGGTAAGTCCGGGTGGCGCAGAGAACCCTTGGAGCTTCCGAGAGTTTTTGCGCGATCAGGCCGCTGTCGTTCAGCGAAGGTGTGAGACGCAGAACGACGTCGTACTCCTCATTCAGCAGGTCGGTGAAGAGATCGTTCGCGATCAGCTCGAGCCGGATGCCGGGATATTGCCTTTGGAAATCGACCGCGAGCTCGCCCATGACATGGATCGCGATGATGCTGGGCAGGTTGACGCGCAGACTTCCGGAAATCTCAGTGGCTTCTTCGCACATCTGCGTGCGCAGCGCGTCGAGCTCCTCCGCAATTCTGCCTGCCGAGCGATAACAACTCTCTCCTGCTTCGGTCAAACGGAGCGAACGCGTGGATCTCACAAGGAGTGTCGCCCCCAGATGCGCCTCAAGCCCTGTGACCGACTTCGCGGCCCATGCGGGCGAGATCTGCAACTGCTTGGCGGCGGCCGAGAAGCTGCCCCGGTCGACGACGACACGAAAGACCCTCAAACACTCAGCGACGTTGATGCCAGACATTATTACCGCATATTTTATTCAAGATACTTATTCAAATCGAAATATACACATATGAATTAGAAAAAATAAATACTAGAGGAACAGCCCCTCATAATGGAGACATCATGCCCCAGCCTACATTGTTCGATCGCGCAACCCTGGGAAATCTGGAGACCGAAAACCGGCTTGTGGTCGCCCCCATGACCCGGATCAGCGGCACCCCTGAAGGCGAAGTCGGCCCTTTGATGACAGACTACTACGCAGCCTACGGGCGTGGCGGTTTCGGCAGTATTATCACCGAAGGCGTCTACACCGACAGAGCCTACAGCCAGGGTTACAGAAACCAACCCGGAATGGTGGACCGGCAGCAGACCCAAAGCTGGAGACACCTGATCGAACGTGTTCAGGAAACCGGGACCAAGGTCATCGTCCAGTTGATGCACGCCGGCGCCCTCTCCCAGTTCAACCGATTCGAAGCGAGTACCGCCGGCCCCTCGGCCATTGCCCCCAAAGGCAGACAGATGGACATCTACTACGGCGCGGGTGACTATCAGGTTCCGCGAGAAATGAGCCCATCCGATATCGAGACCGCCATCCGCGGCTTCGCCGACACGGCGAAGCGGGCACAGGATGCAGGCGCAGACGGTGTCGAAGTGCACGGCGCCAACGGCTATCTGCTCGATCAGTTTCTCACCGACTACACCAACAAGCGCCAGGACCACTATGGCGGCGGTGCATCGAACCGCGTCAAGCTGACCTGCGAAATCATCGAACGCGTGCGCGAGGCGGTTGCCGCGGGCTTCACGCTCGGTATCCGTATCTCGCAGGCCAAGGTGAACGACTACACCCATAAATGGGCAGGTGGCACCGAGGACGCGCGCAGTATCTTTTCGCCGCTCGCGGCTGCCGGTGCCACCTACATCCATACGACCGAACACTCAGCCGATAAACCTGCATTCGAAACCGGCCCTACACTCGCCGCACTCGCACGTAACATCTCCGGCCTTCCTGTCATCGCCAACGGCGCCTTGGAAGACCCGGCACGTGCCCTGTCGCTGCTGCAACAAGGCGATGCCGATTTTATCGCACTCGGCAGGGGCGCACTTGGGGCACCCGACTGGCCGGAACGTGTGCGCAGGAAAGAAACTTTCCCTGCCTTTGACCCCGGCCTTCTGACACCCCTCGCAAACCTGGAAACAGGAGCAAGGTTCCAGCCACCCGCCGCATAAACTTTACGAGTCAAAAGCCTGAAGCAGACCGGGTTCAGATAAAATCATCAATGGCGATATTATCCTTCCTGTGAACCCGGTCTGAGCCATCGGTTAATCACCCCGCCTTTGGAGACGGACCGGTTTCGATCATTCCGGTTCGTCTTCAATCGCGGCCGGATCGAATGGTAGATCGGCGAGTTGATCCAGTGACATTTTCTGAAGGTCGGGATGAGAAAGCGGGTCCCGCCACCAATGCGGACACCTTCCGGATAGATGCTTTCTTTTGCAGAAAGCTTCCTCAAACAGGTCGATTGCGAGGAAAATTATTCTATTTAGCATACCTGCAAGATATGGATGCAGACCATTGGTTAATATCTATTCTTTCTGCTGTGTGATATAGTACTGCTATATGAGAAACCTGAATCGTATCAATCTTGGCGGCTTGCGCGCGATCGAGGCGGTGAGCCGTCTCGGCTCCCTGCGGGCGGCAGCGGAGGAGCTGGGTGTGACCCCCGGCGCGATCAGCCAGCAGATTCAAAAAACCGAGCAGCAACTCGGGCGTTGTCTCTTCGAACGTCTGCCGAAAGGCCTGACCCTGACCCCACACGGCGAAATCGTCGCACGCCACCTGACCAGCGGCTTGAGCGAGCTCTCCGCGGCCGTCAATCTGGCCGAGCGCGACCGTGAAGACAGCTTGACCGTATCAGTTGCGCCGATCTTCGCCGGCAAATGGCTGGTCTGGCGCCTGAAGGCCTTCAACGAAAAGCATCCCGACATCCGCATTCGTGTCGACGCGACCATCGCCTTGGTTGCCCCCTTGCTCTCGGACGTGGACCTTTGTATCCGGGTTGGTGACGGCAACTGGCCCGATGTCAGCGCCGAGAAGCTGCTCGAACAGCGGGTCTTTCCGGTCTGCAGCCCCGCACTGGCCGCAGGGATCAAATCACCCGAAGATCTTGCAAAGCTGCCGATCATCCGTGATGCCGGACAGGTCTACAGCTGGAACGTCTGGCTCACGCCCAACGGCAGCGACGAACGTATTCTGGGCGAAGGTCCAACCTTCTCCGACGGCTCGCTCTGTCTGGATGCCGCCATCGCAGGACAGGGTGTCTTCCTTGCATGGGAGATTCTTGCCGCCGATGCGCTCAGGGCCGGGCGCGTGGTGGCGCCCCTGCCAGGTCGTTTCCCCACCGGCCTATCCCATTGGCTTGTGGTCAGCCGCCATCTGCAGAAGTCGCGCTCGGTGAAGCTCTTCGAGAAATGGCTGCGGACCGAACTGGAGTTCTCCCTGAAGTCAACAGACCTTCCTGCTAAATGACCCATCAGACTGGGCGTTGATCCCGCGTTTCAAGTGCGCGCCAATAATCATTTGCGTATAGCCCTATAGAAATTTCGGCAATTCCCCCCGGACGCTTGGGCCCCTAAGTTTTTCACAACAACGGCGTTTCTCTCGTCTCATCCCGCAGGCTCGAACCAGGGCTTGCGGTCACACCAACCGGCTGACCGCGATCAACTGGAAGACGGCAAAACCTTGCTTACTTCCTCACGACCGCACAAGCGTATTGGAGAGCCGCGGTTCCTCACGATCCGCCGCCAAATGACCGATGAAACCTGAACACAAAAGCATCGAATTCCCCACACCTGTTTCCCCACAGACATCCAGCGCTCAAACCCCAACTTCAACGCCTGCGACCTCAAACAAGGACCTGGTAAAGACCGGCCTGCCCGCGCTCCTCCCCCGGCTTTGGCGTTTCGCCATGGCACTCTCGCACAGTGACGAAACCGCCGGCGAGCTGGTGCAGAAAACCTGCCTGCGCGCGCTGCAACGCAGCTGCCAGTTCCAACCCGGCACCCGCCTCGATCGCTGGACCTTCTCCATCATGGCGTCCCTCTGGAAAAACGAGCTGCGCGCCGAACGCATCCGCCGTGGCGGCGGTTTCGTCGAGGCCGAAGAGGTGCTGACGAGCGATACCCGCGAGAAACTGGAAACCCGGATCTTCCTGAATCAGGTCCTCAGCTGCCTGCCCGAGGCTCAACGCACGACGGTCCTACTGGTTTATGTGGAAGGCCTGACCTACGCCGAAGCCGCCACGACGCTCTCTGTGCCACTGGGTACGGTTATGAGCCGCCTTGCCAACGCCCGGCTGAAGCTGGCGGACATGAAACGTGCGGGTGAACGGCAGCGCGTGGGCTCCATGCGCAGAGCCGACTAAAGCTCCAGCGGAGAATTGCCCGAAAACAGACCCCGCGAAAAGGTCAATTGGCGGGCGTGAAGGAAGAAGGCAGGATAGCGATATCCGGAAGCGCCAGAGCCAAAGCCATGAAATTCCTTCTCCTGATCTTTTTTCTCCTTCCCGGCACCACGCTGTGGGCGGAGGAAACCAAACCATCACTCTCCGAAACAGCCTCAGAAGCAGTCAACCCACCGACGGAGCTCAAGCAGAGCCTTCTGGACCTCTGCCCGGACGACATGCCACCGGCCTGCGCCTGCGTAACGCGCGGCAAGGGCATTCGTGTCATGCCCGCCATCGAAGCCTACAAAAACCGGGAAGAAATCCTGCTCGTCGGGCCGCGAACCCGGGTCACGAAACCCTAGACTGGCAACGCCCTGTTCCCCTGGGTCTATGCAGCGGACTCTCATCAACGAAACGTCACCGGTGCGATGCTTGTTTTGGACTGCGGGTTTAGGCGCTGCTGGCCGGGGCGGCAACAATGACCAGGCGAATGATATCGCCCTTTTCGTCGCAGAAGGGGAAACAGCCGCGGTAGATCGTGATGAATTCGCGCTCCTTCAGCGGCACTTCACTGACGTGAAACGAGGGCTGGCGGGCTTCGGCAACGGCATTCAGATCCTGTTGGCGCCGTGCGAGATCCTTGTCACTCAGGCTCGCCGAAAGCGTCTTGCCCGTCAAATTTGCGCCAAAGACCTTCTTTACGCTCTCACCCATCAGGCGCACCACATGCCCCTCCAGAGTCGGACTCTGCCGCTCAAGTACAATCATCCACTCCAACACACCGGGCACCACCATAGGGTCAAAATCCGACCAGAGAGGTGCCTGAGGACAGACAACACGGGACATCTGAAAAAAATAATCCGCCATAATAAAAATCGGACTTTTTTCTTCTACTTCAGATAGTTTTATTCTCCGCATCGCAATTATCTTTAAGTGTGCAACAGTATAAGTAGAAATACCTTGCCCGAAGAATATAGTAAAAGGGTAAAAATTTCAATCAAACGCCCCAGGGAGTCTTCACGCAGAAACCCGCCCACGCTGAATCATCCCTGACGACTATGGCCGGGTGAAGCGATTGAAGGCACTACAGGCTGGTTGACGGAAGCAGTAGAGAAAAAGCCGGGCGCACGCGTTTGCGGGCCGTCACGTCTTCTTCATTATTCCCTCGGTGATCTTCGTTTTAGTCCCGACATCCGCCATCACCGCGACTGAACATGGGGCCCGCATTCCCCTCTCTTGCCCCAGTTGTCCCGCTGCGTACGAGCGTTTGATTTCAAGATTTGCCATCAAGGGGTGACCAGAATCCAGCCAGCCAGCGACGGGACAGGCATTCGGTTTAAAGAGATCGACATGGGGATAAGGAAACGCACCGCCCTGATGAATGAGGTGCGCCGTAGCTCCGAGCCCTCCCGACGCAGATTGCACCGAATCATACTGGTATATGAGGCAATCAGTATTCATCAATCCTCGGAGAGTTTGGCGCAGGTTTCCACCGCTGCGCAATTCTTGCTCGGCTTTTCTGCGCCACTCCCTGATATGGCCGATCAGGAGCATGCTGATGATGTTCGCCCCCTCACGAATCTCATGAAAGTATCCCCCGATATCCTGAACCTGATCAAGCGTTGTGGGCATCGTCAAATGAGCACCGAGCAGCTGCCCGTCATCAAGCACGACTGTGAAACCAAGGCAACTTTGCAGATTGGGAAACCAGATCTCCCGGTTCCGACCTGCCTCGTCTTCGTTCAGGGCTATTGCCATAGCTTGTTCTCCAAGCTTTTACCCGGTAGATGAATTTCGAGATTCTTACGGCCTGCGGCAAGGGCGTAACAGATGCCGTAGCGAACGCAAGTATAGCGGTTTCAGCTCGGAACGGACAGCGCACACGCCCTTGCTTCAATCAAGCCACCCCGTCCGCGAAATACCCCAGCGCGTGCCGGATTTCGTCCACGGTCACCGGCTGCACACCGACTTTCTCGCAGATGACACCGCCAGCTAGATTGGCTAGGGTAACGGCCTCCTGCAGCGAGGCACCGGCGGCCATCGCAGAGGCCAACACACTCACCACCGTATCACCGGCCCCCGCAGCGTCATGGACGAAGCGGATCATGGCGGGCAGCATGCCGAAATTGCCAGCACGGTCAAGCAGAGCGACACCATCCTTGCTCAGGGTCAACACCACGTTTTCGCAACGCAGCCGTTCCTGCAGTTCGCGACAGCAGGCCTCAACATCTCCGGCTGTAGGTCCGACCGTCCGGCCCAACGCAGCGGAGGCTTCGCGCAGATTAGGTTTGAAGACGGTGACACCCTGATACGCAAAGAAATTGTCGAGCTTCGGATCGACCAACGTGATCACACCCTGCTCCCGCGCCGCAGCAACAATCTCACCAATCAGCTCAGGCCCCAGTACGCCCTTGTCGTAATCCTCGAGGATCACCGCATCGGTCTGTGCGAGATTCGCCATCAGATCCGCCAACATTCGTTCCCGCAGGGCGTCATCGATCTGCGCCCGCGTCTCAAAATCCGCCCGTGCGATCTGCCGGCCATCGGCAATCCAGCGCTGTTTGACGGTAGTCTTGCGCTCCGGATCCATGACCACGAACTGTTCGCTCTCTCCGCTGTCACCCAGAATACGCAAAAAACGATGCCCGCCATCGTCCCGCCCGACCACGCTGTAGAGCGAAGCCCCCTCCCCCAACGCAAAGAGATTGTTCGCCACATTCGCCGCGCCGCCGAGGTGATAACTCTCGCTCTCCGCATCCAGAATGGGGATGGGTGCTTCCGCGGAGAGACGCTCGGCGCGGCCGTAGACGTAGTGGTCCAGGATGACGTCGCCGACGATGGCGAAGCGGCGGTTGCCTATGCAGTCGAGGATGGTGGAGAGGGCGGATTGGGAAAGTGGAAAGTTCATAGCGAAGCATCGTATTTAACGAGCGGCCTTACTGCAAATCATCGGCTGTGAGCAGCGTTGCATAAAAACCATGCGAACGAAAAAAAAACTGACACCAAAAACGATAGACCATTCTTGAGTGCAGTCAATTAGGACACCCCAAAGACTCAACGCAAAACAGCTATGCCACTCAAAAGGCTCCAAGGCGAGCAAATTCAAAACTCAACAGCGTAACCACAACTTAAACGCTTTCAAAATTTATTTTAGCAATTTTTTGTTGATTTTTGCTTACTTTTAACGTAATTTAATAGTGTTTATACAACCACTTTTAATAAGAATCATCCAATTACGAACACACAACAATTGCAACGCGATATCATGAATTCTCGTTAAAAAATGGAGGGACCAATGACGCATTTTAGTGATTTTCGAGAACAAACGAATATTTTTAAGCATTCGAGATTAATTGAAAGTTCCTATTTACGAGCAGAGTCACGTGGAATTGTAATTCAATCTGCTGTTATTGACGGGTTTCAAACAACTCCTGCTTCAAAGTATCACTTGGGCGTAGACGTCGCTTTATTGCAGTATCAATGCAAGAAACTCGATGTTCCGGACGGGCTCTATAAACTGAATGTTCACTCCTTACACCCGATAAAGACAACAGGCACACATGAAGCCATCAGCACTCTTACCAATGCTGAGGAAGAAGTAATCCATGAATGTCCACATATTTTTGATGTAACATCAGTCGATCTACCGGGCTCCAATGAAGAAATGGAAGTGGCCACTCAAGTAAATAGCTTCGTCGACACCTTTGAAGATCATACTTTTAGTAGCCATGAATACTGGACCATAAACTATTGTTGTAAAAATGGCACTTGCGGAACTTGTATCGGCTCCGCCTGCCCAGTTCAAAAATAGTGTAGAGAAAATACCTTTTTCCAGCGCTTAACCGCTGACACTCGCACATCAAATAAGGTGTGGATCAAAATGTTTAGAATATTCTTTCGTGAATTTAATCGCCCTCGAACAGTCGAAGTAATGAAAAATAAATCTGTCCTTTTTTGTTTTTATCTTATTGCGCTCGCTTCTTGCTCTTCTGTGCCAGAATCGTCAATACCTGGAGAAAATCCGAAGTCGATATCACTTGAACCAATACCATTAACAACGATACTGTCCGCGCTTCAATGCCAAGTTGAAAAGGGCGTAAACCAAGTAGAAAGTATGAAAAAAAATTATCAAATGGGAGATCCTAGAAGAACCGGTTTTAAATTATTATCTGGTACTGCAACATTCACTGGTAAAACAACAATCTCCGGAACAGATGAGGGCGATGCCTCTATTGTCATACCAGTAGGAATTAGTGAAATTACACCAAACGTTGGAGGAAAATTGACAAACACAGCCACAGAAGAAATTACAAGAAAATTTGGCATTACAACAAAGAAAAGATTTGGGGACGTTTGCGCCAAGACGGAAGAAAAAGGTATTGATGTCGGTGAGTTCTTCTCAAAAAGAATTGTTGCATCCTATCGAGATATTGTTGATTTAAACTATAAAAATGTTAGATCTGGGGAAAGAGACTCCGAAAATAATGAAACCTCTGAAGATCAAACTGTACTTTATGGACCTGTTCTAAGCGACACCGAACTCACACTTAAGGCGAGTTTTAGTGTTCAGAGAGTTTTTGACGCGGGAATAAGCTCAGACATTCTATTTAGTTCAACTAGTTCCTCATCACCTACGTTATCACCTGCAGTAGCTTTTGTTAACGATCAAAAAGGGGAGTACTCAATAACATTGAATTTCCCAATGTCCTCAGCTGACACTGGTGACAACCGAAGATTTTATCAGTGCTATCAACCTTTTGACATCACCTATTGCTTAGAATCGCCTTACGTTGAACAAAGGCATAGAAAGTTTTTCCCCCCATCTGTCGTGGATGCGGAGGCTGCGCCTGCTCCATTACTTCGACCTCAACTGCGAGAATTTGACATACAATGATGTTCATGAGCCAATTACTCGAATTTTAGAAATCAGTTGGTGTCACACAAGCTTGTTACTTTTGATGCGTTAGTTGGGATACAGCTTTTCAAGGTCTTTACAGCGTATCGTTATTCGGATTTCAACCATCACAAAATCTGCCCCAAAAACTCCTGCGTCCGGGGATCCTTCGCCTCGCTGAAAAACGTCGCCGGCGGCCCGTGCTCGACAATCACGCCCCTATCGGTGAAATAAATATGATCCGCCACTTCCCGCGCAAAGCCCATCTCGTGCGTCACCAGCATGCAGGTCATGCCGTCCTGGGCCAATTCCTTGATGGTGACCAAGACCTCCTTGACCGTCTCGGGATCGAGCGCCGCCGTCACCTCGTCGAACAGCATGATGTCCGGGTTCATGGCCAGTGAGCGGGCGATGGCGACGCGTTGTTGCTGGCCGCCGGAGAGTTCACCGGGGTAGCTGTCTTCCTTGCCTTCCAGGCGGACTTTTTTGATCAGCTTGCGGGCCCGCTCCTCGACCTCCGCCTTGTCCTGTTTCAGGACCTGGACCGGGGCCATCATGACGTTCTGGATCGCGGTCTTGTGGGGAAAGAGGTTGTACTGCTGGAAAACCATGCCGACCTTTTTGCGCAGGGCCAGCTTATCCAGATGGGCGTCGTGGACCTCCTGCCCTTCCACCTGGATCGAGCCCGAGTCAATCGGGTTCAGGGCATTGATGCAGCGGATCAGCGTCGACTTGCCGGAGCCCGAAGGGCCGATGATGCAGATCACCTCGCCCTTCATCACGTTGAAAGTGATGCCCTTGAGGACCTCCAGATCGCCGAAGGATTTGCGGACTTCATTCAAGGCCACGATGGGTTGTTCCGGGGTCCAGCCGCCCCCGGACGGTAGAGTTGCGGCTGCAACGTTGCTGTCAGACATAACGTCGGTTCCTAAAATTTAACCGCGAACTTGCGCTCCAGCCGGATGGTCAGGCGCGCAATCGGGTAGCAGTAGACGAAAAAGATCACCAGCACGAAGCTGTAGAAGGGGATCAGCAGCTCAGGGTGATTGTCCTCGGCCTCAATGGCCTGGCGGGTCAGGTTCAGGACCTCATCGACCCCCAGGATCGAGACGATGGGCGTGGCCATGGTCAGGATCGCGTACCAGTTCATCCAGGGCGGGATCATGCGCTTGATGCATTGCGGCAGGATGATCTCGAAGAGCGTCTGACGGCGTGAGAAAGCCAGACACTCCGCCGCTTCCCATTGGGCCGTCGGCACAGAGTTCACGGCGCCGCGCACGATTTCGGAGATGTTCGCCATAATCGGCAGCGCGAGGCCGATGACCGCCTTCATCCAGTCCGGTACCGGGATGATCAGGCTACCGATCTGGATCTCGAACGGGAAGGACAGCATCACGATGAAAAGCAGCACCAGCCAGGGCGAGTTGCGGAAGACCTGAGTGATGAACCAGCAGGGTTTGGCAATGAGTGGATTGGGTGAAATCTGTCCAAGCCCCAGCAGCACACCAAAGATCGTCCCCACCAGCATGGTCAGGAAGCTGATCAGAATGGTCAGCGCAAAACCGGTCGTCACCAGATAGGGAATCCAGCGCAGCAAAGCCTCGAAGGCCTGCATCGGGGTAAAGCCGCCGCCCTGCGCGAAGGCGGAGAGCGGCCAGAGGGCCGCCGCGAAGACCAACGCAAAAACCGCCCAGACCGGCACCCCGGCGAGCCAGCGACTGAAACCCAGCTCGCCCGGTGCGCTATAGGTGGATTTGAAGGAATGCAACACCGGCAGATCGGTCTTGGCGGTGGCGCTCACACCCGGGATGGAAGGACGGCGGAAGGAAGCTCTGCGCATATCAGCCTCCATACCCGGGGATGCGCATGGCGCGTTCCCAGTTGTTCATGCCCACGACCACCACACCGACCAGCGCCAGATAGGCGAAGAAGAGGAAGGTCATCATGGGGTACTGCGCCGAAGGATAGTCGTTCCAGATGGTCACCGACTGGTAAAGCAGTTCGGGCACCGCAATGACGAAGGCCTGAGTCGTGGTCTTGACCAGGTTGACCAGGTTGTTGTTGAGCGCGGGAATGGACACCCGCAGCGCCAGGGGGAAGACGATGTGGCCGTAGATCTGCAGGCGCGTGTAGCCAAGCGATTCCGCGGCTTCCTGGGTGGATTTCGGCACGGCTTCGACCCCGGCGCGGAAGATCTCCACATTGAACGCACCGGCGAAGAAGGAGAGCGAAATGATCGCCCAGCCCACGTTGCTGATGATAGGAATCTCAAGCCAGCCGTCGGGTGAATAGGTCGGCGTGAACTGACCCAGCGCGAAGTAGAAGAACAGCAGCTGCACGAAGGGCGGCGTATTGCGGAAAAACTGGATGTAGCCCGCGACGATCGCGCGCAGCACCGCGCTCTTTGCGCCCTGCATGCCGGCACCGACCACGCCGATGACCAGAGAGAAGAGCACGCAGACGACCGACAGCTGGATCGTCATCCACAACCCGCCCATCACCTTGTTCCACTGAGTCGCCTCGTAGAAGAAGATGAAATTCCAGGTCGGATTGTTGGCGGCTACTTCTCGAAAAAATTCCTGTATCGCTTCGATGATTACCCCCTAAAAAGCGGTATTTTGGCCGATCTCTGCGTCAAGGCCTTCTCTGTGATCCTCACGTAGCTTAACTACGCTCCGGTTCTCGAGAAAACCTTTCCTGCAGCTCGTCTCAAACTCCCTCTTTTTTTTACACCGAACTTTGTACCCACCGTTGACCAGTGGCGCATTATTATAACAAACGGGAGCGGCTATTTTCCTAGGCCGCTCCCGTCCGGAAAACACAAAGACTTACTTGATCCAGTCGGCGAAGCGCTCTTTCTGGCTCTGCAGGTAAGCTGTCGGCTGAATGCCCCACTTTTTCTCGAGCTCAACCAGTGCGCCGCTGCGGTGCCAGTTGTACTGCATGCCGGACATGAACTGACCAAAGACACAGTTCTGCTCGGCCTTCGGTACGGCCAGGCCCCAGGGGTTGTCGTCTTCGGTCTTCAGGGGCATTTCAAAGGAGTCCCAGTTGCCAGAAGAAAGATCGGCAACGATGGAGCTGTCATCATAAACAAAAGCAATGCACTTCTTATCGCGCAGAGCCTGCTTGGCTTCGGCGTTGCCACCAAAAGCAACGACCTTGGCGCCGTAACGCTCTTCAACGATCTTGTTGTAGAAAGCGCCCTGCTTACCGCAGACCGGACGGTCGCGCAGCTGTTCCCAGTCCGCGAACTTCAGGGCCTTGGGCGCCAGGATATTGGTGCCCGAGGTGTAGTAGTTCGGACCGACGATGCCGACGATCTCGCGGCGGTCCGGACGGTCGGACATGGTCGCGATCATCAGGTCGATCTTGCCCTGCTCCAGGAACTGCATGCGGTTCGAGGACTGCACGGCGACCGTCTCCAGCTCGACGCCCATGGCATCGGCAACGGACTGGGCCATGTCGATTTCCATGCCGACCAGCTTGCCGCTTTCGTCGCGAAAGCCCCAGGGCTTGTAGTCGGCCTTGACGCCGACCACCAGCTTGCCGCGGGACATGACCTTGTTCCAGACGTCGTTGGTGCATTGCGCCGCAAAGGCGCTGGTCGCGGTCAGCGTCATGGCTGTCGCACTCAGTAGGCTAATGACTTTTCTCATAGAGTTCTCCTGTCTCTTCGATTGATGTTTTTTCTTTTCTTACGTCCGGTCGTTTTTGACGAAGTGAATGGTTCGTCCAACCGGTTCTTTCATTTCTGTCCAAAGTTACTCTGCACTGCCGCGCCGTTTTAGGATAGACCCGAAACGCAGACCTAACCTGCGGACACGTCACTTAAGGATGGCCCGCTTTACGACCTTACAGAGCTCGCTTCCTTCTCCTCGTCCCAGTATTCACCATATGCATGGCGCGCCGCTTCAATGGTTTCGATCTTGGTGAGCGTCTCTGGCCCGGCGCGCTTCAGCATGGTGCTCAGCAAACCCTCGACAACGGTGATCTGCGCTGCGATCGAGGGAAAATAGTGCGGAGAATCCGCGGGCGCCACCAAAGCCACATCGGCGATCCTGGCCAGCGGTGCAGAGCGACGGTCGGTGACGGCAACGACCTTCACGCCCGCCGCCAGAGCGTCCTGACAGGCAACCATCGTCGCGCGCGAATAGGGTTCGGAGGAAAAGGCGATAACCGCATCTTCCGAAGTCAAATCGTAAAGGGAATTGGCGATACTGCCGCCCTGGGTCCGCAGCAGGGACCAGTTGGGAAACGCCATGCTGGCGACGTAGTGTGCGTAGATCGCCAGCGAAAAACCGCTCATCATCCCGACCACCTGCACCGTTCGGGCTGAGATCAGAAGGTCCGCGGCCTGGGCCAGGTTATCCTGATAGCCGGAGGCCAGAAAGCTGTCGATATTGCCGACAACTGCGTCAGCCTGCGCCCGCATCGCCTCTTTTCGGTTACCTGCATCCGCCTTCAGCGCGCGCGCCCGACCGGCGAAACTTGCGCCCGGGTCATGCCTGCCTGTCACCATCGCCCGGTAGCTGTGCCGGAAGGTTTCGTAATCTTCGCACTGAATCGCGCGGGCCAGGCGGGACAGCGTCGCCGGGGCCACCCCTGCCCGCTCGGCCAGGGTTCGCATTGAGTAAAGCGCGACGTCATCGGGATGATCCAGAACATAGCGGGCCGCAATTTTCAACCGAGGCCCAAGGCGCTCATAAACCGCATCAAGGCGCGTATGCATGTCGATCCCCATTTCGCGACAATAACCACTTGACGCGACTGTTTCAATAACAATTACTACTGAAACAAATGATCCACACCATGAAACAGTTCGAAACCGACCAAGATATATGAGCAGGCTCTCTTCAGATCATGTACTTTCAGCTACCGCCTCCGTCGTGATCATCGGCGGCGGGATCATGGGCTGCTCGACAGCCTATCACCTTGCAAAGCTTGGCGTAAAAGACGTTGTCCTGCTTGAACGCAAGCAACTCACCTGCGGAACAACCTGGCATTCCGCCGCCCAGGTCCGGCAGTTGCGCTCGACCCGCAATCTCACAGAGATGATCAAGGATTCCGTATCGCTCTACAGCAGCCTGGAAGCTGAAACAGGTCAGTCCACCGGCTGGTATCAGACCGGCTCCCTTTCCATCGCGACCAACCCGGACCGCCTGACCCACATCAGGCGACAGGCCGCACTGGCGCGGCTTTACGACGTGCCGGTCGAAGAGCTGTCGGCAACTGAAGTCAAAGGCTTCTGGCCGCTGGCGCGGACGGACGATGTCATTGGTGCAATTTATTCCCCCAGCGATGGGCGGGTAAACCCCTCGGACCTTTGCGCCGCCCTGATCAAGTCCGCCAAGGCGGCAGGCGTGAAGGTCTTCGAAGACACGGCTGTGACAGGTTTTTCCAAAGATGGAAACAAGATCACCGGCGTCGATACTGAGCACGGTCGCATCGCATGCGAAACAGCGGTCATTTGCAGTGGTCTCTGGAGCAATAAAATTGCCAGACTTGCGGGTGCGACCATCCCGGTTCAGGCCTGCGAACACTTTTATCTCCTGACCAAGCCGATCGAAGGCATCACGGGCCACCTCCCCACCCTCAGCGATCACGACGGTCATCTCTATATTCGTGATGATGTCGGCGGTCTTCTGGTCGGTTGTTTCGAGCCCATGGGAAAAGCAATCCGTCTTGAGGATTTGCCAAAGGATTTCGCCTTCGATTTGCTGGGCGAGGACTGGGATCATTTCGAACCCATGATGCTGACCGGCCTCCATCGCATACCCGTTCTTGAGGAAGCCCAGGTACGAACCCTTCTAAACGGTCCTGAGAGCTTCACCCCCGACGGCAGCTTCCTGCTCGGCCCGGCGCCCGAAGTGGATGGACTCTATCTGGGTTGCGGAATGAATTCGGTCGGCGTGGCAACTGGCGGCGGGGCGGGCAAAGCGCTGGCATCCTGGATCACTGAGGGCGAGGCGCCGATGGATCTCGATGAAACGCACCCCGCCCGCTTCCATGCAAGTGAGTCCAAAGCATCGGCTTTATTTGCGCGCGCGCCTGAGGTTCTGGGCGAACACTACGCAATCTCCTATCCCGGACGGGAGCACGCGACAGCGCGGAATCTCCGCCACACTGCGACACATGATCGTCTGGTTAGCTCGGGCGCCAAATTCGGTCAGCGCTTCGGCTGGGAGCGCCCGCTTTATTTTGATCCGGACAACAGCGCCAGTGTCGAGCTGACCTTTGGCCGCCCAGGCTGGTTTGACGTTGTGGCCGAGGAATGCCGCGCCAGCCATGAGGCTGTCGCAGTCTTCGAGCAATCGAGTTTCGGGAAGATTCTCGTCAAAGGACCTGATGCGGTAACCTTCCTGCAACGCGTTTGCGCCAACGATATGTCACGCGCCCCGGGCCGGGCTATCTATACGGCCATGCTGAACCGCAAGGGTGGCATCGAGAGCGACCTGACCGCCTTGCGGATTGCACGCGATGAATATCTGCTGATGCCCGGCACCAACCGGATCCGGCGCGATCTCGCCTGGCTCCGACGCGCACGGCGAACGGATGAAGATCTGACTATGACCGATGTCACCGAAGACTTTTCGATCCTCGGTGTTATGGGTCCGAAGAGCCGCGACCTCCTGCAATCGCTCAGCGGCGCAAACCTGTCCAACGCGGCCTTTCCCTTCTTCACGCATAAGCTCCTTACAATTGGCGGCGCGACCGTCCGAGCGGTCCGCCTGTCATATGTCGGTGAGCTGGGTTGGGAGCTGATTGTACCGAATGACTCTGTGCTTGCTGTCTTGGATAACTTGATGACGACAGGCGAAAAGTACGGCATCCGACTGGCCGGCGCCCATGCCCAAACCGCGCTGCGGATCGAAAAACAGTTTCTTGCAATCGGGCACGACATCGGGCCGGACACAACACCTCTGGACGCTGGCCTTGGTTTTGCGGTGAAGTTGAACACGGACATCGACTTTATGGGGCGCAACGCCTTGTTGAAGCAAAGACAGAAGGGCCCGAATTCGCGCCTGGTCACACTGCTGCCAAAGCAGATTGATGCCTGGCCCATCGGTCATGAACCGGTTCTTTGCGAAGGTAGTCACATCGGACAGGTTACTTCAGCCGCCTACGGCTTTCGGATCCAACGTCCGCTTGCCCTTGCCTTCATTGCCTGTGAATTCGCACTGGAGGGCCGCGAAGTGCAGATTGATATTGCAGGAACCCGCATTGCTGCGACAGTCTCTCTGCAGGCGGCTTTCGATCCGACCGGTGAACGCATGAAAAGCATTCCGACACCCGCTGCAACCTGACCTCAGGAAAGCAAATTCTCATGAGCCACGTATTTCCCCGTCACACCAAAGCGAAACTCCCGCTCGTCTCCCATGGGGATGGCGCCTACATCATCGACAGCAATGGCAAGCAATACCTCGATGCCTGCGGCGGAGCGGCTGTCTCCTGCCTCGGCCACTCGGACCCTGCCGTCACCGATGCGGTCCGCACACAGATGGACTCCATCGCCTTCGCGCACACCGGATTCTTCACCTCGCCACCTGCCGAAGCGCTCGCGGAAAAACTGATCGAACTCGCCCCCGGTGACCTCGACCGGGTATACTTCGTCTCCGGCGGTTCCGAGGCGGTCGAGGCTTCGCTGAAACTGGCTCGGCAGTACTTCGTCGAGATCGGCCAGCCACAGCGCAAGCACATCATCGCCCGTTGGCAGTCCTACCACGGCAATACTCTGGGCGCGCTGGCCGCCGGCGGAAACCGCTGGCGCCGCGCACAGTTTGAGCCGTTGCTGGTCGAGATGGCCCACATCGATCCCTGCTTTACCTATCGCGGCCAAGCGGAAGGTGAGAACGAGTTCGACTACGGCCAGCGGGTCGCCAATCAATTGGAAAATGAGATCCAGCGCCTGGGTGAAGACAGCGTCGCTGCCTTTGTCGCCGAACCGGTCGTCGGGGCAACACTGGGCGCAGTCACTGCGGTCGAAGGTTACTTCAAACGCATCCGCGAGATATGCGATCGATACGGCGTGCTGCTGATCCTGGACGAAGTCATGTGCGGCATGGGACGCACGGGCACACTCTTTGCCTGCGATCATGACGGCATCGCGCCGGATATTCTCTGCATCGCAAAGGGCCTGGGTGCAGGCTATCAGCCGATCGGCGCCATGCTTTGCACACGCGGCATCTACGAAACCATCGAGCAGGGCTCGGGTCTCTTCCAACACGGCCATACCTATATCGGCCACCCCACCGCCTGTGCCGCCGGTGGCGCCGTTTTAAAACGTCTGGTCGACGATGGCCTGGTTGATCGGGTCACTCCCCTTGGCCAGGGCCTGCACGAACGTTTGGAGGCGCGTTTCGGTCAGCATCCGCACATTGGCGACATCCGAGGCCGTGGTCTCTTCCGCGGGCTTGAGCTGGTAAAAGATCGCGAGACGAAGACACCTTTCGATCCGGCACTGAAACTCCACGCCAGGTTCAAGCAAGCGGCTATGGATGAGGGGCTGATGTGTTATCCGATGGGTGGCACGCTGGATGGCCAGCGCGGTGATCACGTCTTGCTTGCGCCCCCCTTCATCCTGGAGGATACGCAGCTTGACGAAATCACGGACAAACTCGAACGTGCCCTTACCAGCGTAATGAAACAGGCCAATGCCGCATGACCTCTCCCGCGACAATCATGGTGGCGCCCAACGGCGCGCGAAAAACCAAGAGTGACCATCCAGGGGTCCCGGTGACCATCTCCGAGACCGCCCGTACCGCCGCAGACTGCATGGATGCCGGAGCCACTGCCATCCATGCTCACATTCGAGATGCAGACGGCAAACATATTCTCGACGCGGCGCTCTACCGGGAACTGCTCGACGCTATTGCCCGGGAGTGCGGTAACAACATCTTCGCCCAGGTCACCACAGAAGCCGTTGGCATCTATCAGCCGGAAGAACAGATGGCGGTCATGCGCGAACTCCGGCCGCGCGGCTTCAGCGCCGCCCTCAAGGAACTGATCGCAAGCCCTGAGCAAGAGAGCGTGGCGGCAGCCTTCTATACTTGGGCTCTAAAGGAAGAAATCGCGGTACAACACATCCTGTACGAAGCAGAGGAACTCCATCGCTTCGCCGACCTGGTCCGCCGTGAAGTCATTCCCGGCGATCACCACGCGGTACTCTTTGTCCTTGGTCGCTACGCCAAAAACCTGGAGAGTAATGTTGAGGACCTGCTGCCCTTTATAGATGCGCTCAATGCCTCTGGCCTAAAGGCGAACAGCGCGTGGATGGTCTGCGGCTTCGGACACAGCGAAACCGCGTCCCTGACGGCAGCCATGGCGCTGGGCGGTCACGCGCGGGTCGGGTTCGAGAACAGCCTTTGGTATGCGAACGGCGAGCTGGCAGAGTCAAACGCCGCGCGGGTTCAGGTGATTGCCTCGATAGCAGAACACCTGGGACGTGACGGTCAGACAGTTGAACAGACCGGCGGGGTGTTGGGGGCGACGAGCCTCTCCCCATCTTCTGGCTAGGCTGAACATGACGGATCGGTACTCAGCAGGCTTCATAGCTTCGAAATGGAGGCTGATCCGGGCTACCGAAAAGCTCGCATTCTCCAGTCATCGCCGATGCCCACGGAAGTTTTGATCGCCTTTAACCGAAGAACTCACAAACCTTCGGCAATCTGACGCTCGTATTCCTCAGCATCGAACCAGCCGAGCGATGATTTAATCTTGAGGTTTTCATCAAGCTCCCACTCTTCCCAACCACCGACCTTCACGTGATTCTTGGTCTCGGCGTGATGTCCCTCAAGGGTCCAGAGGAAAATCGCGTGACCTCCCGCCCAGCGGGTGCCGTCGTAGGTGACTATGAGATCGGGAAACTCAGTGTAAAACCCTGCCGCCCACACATCCGATTTACTTCCAGCCTGCAATGATCTATCAAGCGGTATCGTTCAATCGGAGCTTTCATGTCCTGCTGATATCAGGTGTCGAACGACACCTCGGGTGCCAGACGGCATCCCTCTCAAGTCGAATAGAAGCAGTTGCCAGCATGTTTGTGCCGCAACCCTATTCCCTTGTCTTATCCTAGAAAGATAGAACGCCAGCGGTATTACCGTTGCGCGAAGCATGAAAGACATGCCGGACAATGATCAGAAGATTCGTAAAAGAAGATACCTACGCCGTGGTGGCGACATGGCGCAGCGCAAGCGCCCTCGCCCATCCTTTTTTAACTCAGGCCTTTATCGACCGGGAAGCCGAGAACGTGCGGAACGTATACCTCGCCCTTGCCGAAACCTGGGTGACTGAAATCGATGGCGAGGTCGTCGGCTTCATCGCCCTGATTGAGGATGTCGTCGGCGGATTGTTTCTCGACCCGGCCTATCACGGCAAAGGCTACGGCAGAGCCATGCTCGATAAAGCCGTCGCCGAGAGAGGGGCATTACAGGTCGAAGTCTTCAAGGAGAATGGCTCAGCGCGCAGATTCTATGCGGCTTATGGCTTCCAAGGCTCAGAGGAGTTCACCCATGAGCTCTCCGGACAACGCACCATCCGCATGACCTTTACACCGTCATAAACAGACTGGAGGGGCGCTTTCACACTTGGTGAACGCCCCTTCTACTGACCGCAACCCTAAAAGCCGCGCGCCTGTCCATCGCTGCGTGGATCGGCAGCGCCTTCGATCAAACCGTCTGGATGATGCACCAGCGCCCCCGCATGGCCCATGATTTCCTCGAACGCACCGACCACTTCGATATCGTGCCCCGCCGTCTTCAGCTGTTCGATCACCTCCGGATTGAACCGGTCCTCGAAACGCACATTGGTGTGTTCGGATCCCCAGGTGCGTCCCAGCAGCCAGCGTGGCGCAGTGACCGCTTCCTGCAGGTCCTGCCCCATGAGCACATGGCGGGCGAAGAGCATGGCCTGCGTTTGTGGCTGCCCCTCACCGCCCATGGTGCCATAAGCCATGGTCCGTCCATCCGAGAGTTGCGCCAACGCCGGTTGAATGGTGTGGAACGGCCGGCGCTCGGGCAGCAGATGGTTGTGGTGCGCGCGGTCGAGACTGAAACTTGTGCCGCGGTTCTGCCAGACAATACCGCTTTCCGGCAACACAACTCCTGACCCGAATTCCCAGTAAGTGCTTTGGATAAAGGAGACCGCACGCCCTTCCCGATCTATGGCGCCCAGCCAGACTGTATCGCCTGCATTGGCCGGTGCGGGCCAGGCCATAGCCTGACCCGGGTCGATATCGGCCGCCGCCTTCTCCAAAACCTCCGGCGTCAGGAAAGAGGCCGGGTCGACCGTCATGTAATCCGGGTCGGTCACGTGACGGTCCCGAACCAGGAAGGCGCGCTTGGTCGCTTCCAAGAGCCCGTGGATAAATTGAAAACTGCCCGGATCGCCCAGATCCAGATGCTGGACAATTCCCAGTAGCATGAGTGACGCCAGTCCCTGTGTCGGCGGCGGCATGTTGAAAACGCGATGTCCGGCGACCTCGACTGACAGAGGATCGACGCGACGGGCCCTGAAGCCCTCCAGATCGCAAAGACGCAGAGGGCTCCCGACCGCCTCCAGATCCTTAGCGAGACTGCGGGCCAGATCACCGCGATAGAAACTCTCGATGCCCTCATTGGCCAGAACCTGGATAGTCTCCGCCAGACGGCTCTGAAGAAACCTCTCTCCCACTCGCGGCACACGGCCATCGGGACAATAGGTCTCGTTAAACCCGGGCGAGTTTTTCATCTCGGGCATTTTGGCGGCGGTATTGGCCGCCTGTGTTTCGGTTACCGCAATGCCCTCACGGGCGAAGGCAATGGCGTCCTCAAGCAAACGGGGCAACAAGAGACGCCCATCCCAGGCCCCCTTGGAGACCGAGAGTGCAGCCTCCCAACCCGAAGGTGCGCCTGCGACAGTCAGGGCCGCAAGCGGGCCGCGCCCCGGAATGGCATCCAGCCCCTGCTCCTTGTAAAAATTGATCGATGCCATTCCGGCTGCGCCACCGCAGGCGTCGATGCCAACAGGCGCCTCACCGGGCTCATGGATCAACCAGAAATTATCACCCCCCAGAGAATTCATGTGCGGATAAACCACCGCGATAGACGCCGCGGCGGCGATCATCGCTTCGATAGCGTTTCCGCCCTCCGCCAACACGCGTTGCCCGGCCTGGGCAGCAAGATGATGGGGAGCGACAACCATGCCGCCATAAGCTCTCGTGGTGTGAAGCATCGTCTCGCCCGTTTCAACTTTCAAAAAACTGCAGCTACGCAGACCCGAATCCTAACCGACATAGTCTATCGAGCGGCCCAGGCTCAAGGCCAGTCAATTGACCCGACGACGTGAGGCGGCTTGGCAGACTTTCCGCACCGCAACAGACCAAGCTCGCACAAATCGCTCGTAAGCGTATGTGTCGTGACATCAGAGAGCCATAACCCTCACCATCCATGGGTTTTGCGAAGCCTGTTGCGCCGCACCCTATTTCACGGCGACTTCGTGACGCGCTGCAGCACAAAAACATCGGCCGTCAGAAGCTTAAACCGGTGTCAAAATAAGCTATGTCAGTCAGTTAACAGCGTAAACCAGGGTAATTCCGCTCATTTCTCTCAAAAGGCGAGTTCAACACAGATTCAGCGGCGCACCCCGAACTCTGCCCTTCGCTCAAGTCACGCCTGTGGTATACCACATATCAAGGCCAGATTTTGGTCGCAAATGCATTGAAAAAGCTAAATTTTAAGAAAAAACCTGCGGAATTTCTCATAATTTTGCCGTTGACGGTTAAAACGGTCAGTGTATGGTATACCACGAAATCGGCCGAATACGGATTTGTTGAGAAGGAATTTTCTCTGCCAAATCCATTCGAAGCCGGTCACAGGGAGGCATAACTTCGTTCATGTCGATTAGCGCCAAACTAAAACCTATAGCTGTGAGCTTCACACTGAAGGATCATATCTATGAGGTCTTGCGCGACGCCATTATGGACATGAACATCTATGCCGAAGGGGCCGACCTCCGGCTCGACGAACGGCAGGTTGCCGAACAACTTGGCATCTCACGTACACCGGTCCGCGAAGCGCTTGCGAAGCTTGAGCAGGAAGGCTTTGTGGAGATCCAGCCCCGCAAGGGGGTCTTCGTGCGGCGCAAGTCTCTTCATGAAGTCCTGGAAATGATCGTGGTCTGGGCCGCTCTGGAAAGCATGGCCGCAAGACTGGCGACCGAGAACGCAAGCAACGCGGAGCTTGCTTCGCTTCGTAAACTGGGTGCCAAACACAGCCAGGATACGGCGCGCGCGGATATTGCCGAATACTCGGAAGCCAACATCAAGTTTCATCAGCGCATTCTCGAACTCTCGCAGTGCTCCATGCTCAAAAGTCTGGCGGACGGACTGTTTCAGCATATGTACGCCGTTCGCCGCAGGGCCATGGGCGAAGGTGACCGCGCCAATCGCTCGGTTGTCGATCACATGAGCATTATCGAAGCCCTGGAAAGCCGGGACGGTGAACTCGCCGCACGCATGGTTCGCGAGCACACAATGGCACTGCATGATCACGTCCGGCGCACCTGGACGAAACTCGAAAATCTATCCGGAACAAAAGAGAGCAGCAGCTAACTGTCCCGCACTCTAGCCGCCTCTCTAAGTAGCAATGAATTTGGAAAACAATATGAACACATCGACCGCAGCAGACATTGGAACAGAGACTGAAACAGAACGCGAGCTGACCGATGGCTTTCATCTGCTGATCGATGCCCTGAAGCTGAACGATCTGAATACAGTTTACGGCGTGCCGGGCATTCCCATCACTGACCTGGGGCGGATGATGCAGGAAGAAGGGATGCGCGTGCTCTCCTTCCGTCACGAGCAGAATGCGGGTAACGCAGCGGCTATTGCCGGGTTTTTGACAAAGAAACCGGGTGTCTGTCTGACTGTGTCCGCGCCGGGCTTTCTTAACGGTCTGACCGCCCTGGCGCATGCCTCGACAAACTGCTGGCCGATGATCCTGATCTCCGGTTCGTCCGAGCGTGAGGTGGTTGACCTGATGCAGGGCGATTATGAGGAGATGGATCAGCTCGCGATTGCCAAGCCACTCTGTAAAGCTGCCTACCGTGTGCTGCATGCCGAAGACATCGGCATTGCCGTTGCCCGTGCTATTCGCGCTGCCGTCTCCGGCCGTCCCGGTGGTGTTTATCTCGATATTCCGGGCGCATTGCTCGGGCAAACCATGGACGCGATCGAAGGCGCCAAGTCTTTGGTCAAAGTCATCGACCCGGCCCCGGCGCAGATCCCCGCCCCTGCCGCGATCGAACGCGCTCTGGACGTGATCAAAGGCGCGAAAAAGCCGCTGATCGTTCTGGGTAAAGGCGCCGCCTACGCGCAGGCCGATGAGGTCGTGAAGAATTTCGTCGAAAAGAGCGGCATTCCCTATTTGCCCATGAGCATGGCGAAAGGTTTGCTGCCCGACAATCACCCGCAATCCGCCGGTGCCGCGCGCTCCTTGGTGCTGAAAGAATCTGATGTGGTCATCATGGTCGGCGCACGGCTGAACTGGCTGCTGTCCCACGGCAAGGGTAAAAGCTGGGGCGCGCCGCATTCGACCAAATTCGTACATATCGACATTGAGCCGAAAGAAATGGACTCCAACGTCGAGATCGTCGCGCCGGTCGTCGGCGACATCGAATCCTGTCTCTCCGCTTTGAGTGAAGGGATGGGCAGTAACTGGAGCGCGCCACCGCAGGAGTGGACCGACGCGGTGCGTGAAAAACGCGACGCCAACGTCACACGGATGGCGCCGACTCTGCAGAACAACGCCTCACCGATGAACTACGCCGGTGCACTCGGGGCCTTGAAACGGATCATCGAAAAACGCCCCGATGCCATCCTGGTCAATGAAGGCGCCAACACCCTCGATTTCGCCCGTTCCATCATTGACATGTACAAGCCGCGCAAGCGTCTCGACGTCGGCACCTGGGGCGTCATGGGTGTCGGTATGGGCAGTGCAATTGCAGCAGCGGTAGAGACCGGTCTTCCGGTGCTGGCGGTCGAAGGAGACAGCGCCTTCGGCTTCTCCGGCATGGAGATCGAAACCATCTGCCGCTACAAGCTTCCGGTCTGCATCGTTGTCTTCAACAACAACGGCATCTATCGGGGCACCGACCAGAATCGCTCGGGCGGTGAAGATCCGGCCCCGACCGTATTCGTGGAAGACAGCCGCTACGACATGATGATGCAGGCCTTCGGCGGTGAAGGCCGCCATGTGACCGATCCCGATGCTCTGACCCGCGCGGTGAACGAAGCGATGGACTCTGGTAAACCAACGCTGATCAATGCCGTGATCGATCCTGCCGCCGGCAAGGAAAGCGGAAATATCGGCAGCCTCAATCCGACCTCTGTGGTATCCAAGCGGACGAACCCTGAGGTTCTTGAAATTCTTAAGCAAAAGGCAGCTCAATGAAAGCCCTCGAAGGAATCAAAATTCTCGATTTCACACATGTGCAGTCCGGTCCGACCTGCACGCAGTTGCTGGCATGGTTTGGCGCGGATGTCATCAAGGTCGAACGCCCCGGCGTTGGCGATGCGACACGTAAACAGCTCGTCGATGTCCCCGGCGCGGACAGCCTCTATTTCACAATGCTGAACCACAACAAACGTTCGATCGAACTGAATTCCAAGAACGAAACAGGCAAGGAAGTCCTGACCCGTTTGATCGAGCAGTGCGATGTGCTGGTGGAGAACTTCGCCCCGGGTGCCCTGGACCGCATGGGCTTCGGTTGGGAGCGGATTCAAGAAATCAATCCCCGCCTCATCATGGCTTCGATCAAGGGCTTCGGTCCCGGCAAATATCAGGACTGTAAGGTCTACGAGAATGTCGCCCAGTGCGCTGGCGGCTCGGCCTCCACAACCGGCTTCCTCGATGGCCCGCCACTCGTAACCGGTGCGCAGATCGGCGACTCCGGTACCGGTCTTCATCTCTGCCTTGGCATCGTCACCGCGCTTTTCCAGCGGGAAAAGACCGGCCGTGGGCAGAAGGTCACCACTGCGATGCAGGACGCCGTACTGAACCTCGCCCGGGTCAAGCTGCGCGATCAGCAGCGTCTCGACGCCGGTCCGCTGACAGAATACTCCCAGTTCGGCGAAGGCATTCCATTCGGTGAAGCGACCCCGCGCGCCGGCAACGATTCCGGTGGCGGCCAGCCAGGCCGAATCCTCAAGTGCAAGGGATGGGAGACCGACCCCAATGCTTACACCTATTTCATCTGTCAGGCCGCGATCTGGGGCAAGATCTGTGATGTGATCGGCGAACCGCACTGGAAGACTAAAGAAGGTTACGCCACACCGCCCGAGCGCCTCGACAAGCTCAACGAGATTTTCGAGCGTATCGAGCAGTGGACCATGACCAAGACGAAATTCGAAGTCATGGACACCTGTAACCCGCACGACATTCCGGTCGGTCCGATCCTTTCCATGAAGGAAATTGCCGAGGACGAAGGGCTCTATGCCACGGGCACCATGGTCAAGGTCGATCACCCGGAGCGCGGCGAGTATCTGAGCGTAGGCTGCCCGATCAAGCTCTCGGACAGCGATGTCACCGTCGAACGCTCACCGCTGCTTGGCGAGCACACGAAGGAAATACTGTCCGACGTGCTTGGGTACAGCGGCGACGACCTCGAGCGTGTCATCGGTTCAGGTGCAGTCGGCGAAGTTCGCGCCGACGCAGCGGAATAGTCCTGTCGGTTTTACGGCGCACTGAAGTGCGCCTTGTGGAGTAGTTAAATGCGTATTGTTGTTCACGGTCAGCAGGCTTTCGGCAAAGCTGTCCTCGAGAAACTCCTGGAACGCGGCGAAAACGTTGTCGCCGTCTGCTCCGCCCCCACCAAGGAAGGTCGGCCGGAAGATCCCCTGGTCGAATTCGCTCGTGAAAAAGGCCTGCCCGTCCATCAGCCGGCCTCCTGGAAGACACCTGAAGCCCTGGAGCTGATGAAGTCCTTCAACGCGGACGTCTGCATGATGGCCTACGTTCTGTTGTTCGTTCCCGAGGCGGTGCGCGACGCTCCGAAATTCGGAACGTTTCAGTACCACCCTTCCCTTTGCCCGCTGCATCGCGGCCCCAGCTCGATCAACTGGCCGATCGCCATGGGCAAAACCCAGACAGGTCTCACCATCTTCTGGCCTGATGATGGCCTGGATGAAGGCCCGATCCTGATGCAGAAAAGCTGCGAAATCGGTCCCGATGAAACCCTGGGCGACGTGTATTTCAAAAAGCTTTTCCCCATGGGCGTAGACGCAATGATCGAAAGCCTCGATCTGGTCAAGGCCGGGATTATCATCAAGCATGATCAAAGGCTTGACGACGGGTCTTATGAAAGCTGGTTCAAGAAGGACGCGGCCCAGATCGACTGGGCGAAGCCGGTGGCGGAGGTTTACAACACCATCCGGGCCGCAAACCCCGCGCCCGGTGCCTGGACCACCATGAACGGCCAGGAAATTCAGATCTATGACAGCGCCCGCGTTGAGGGCTCTGGAACGGCCGGAAGTGTCGTGTCCGTTTCAGATGATGGCGTAACCGTGCAAGCCGACGGCGGACGCATCCTGTTAAAACGCGTGCGTCCCAAAGGCGGAGACAAACAGCCGGCGGCGGAATGGGCCGCGGCGTCCGGCCTGTCCGCTGGTGATCAATTCGGTTCTTAAGAAGCAGGTTCAAACTCATGGGTTACAAGACAGATATCGAAATCGCACGTGAAGCCAGCAAACGGCCAATTCAGGAAATTGGTGCAAAGCTCGGCATATCGGCGGAAGATTTGGTTCCCTACGGCCACGACAAGGCCAAGGTTTCCGCAAAATTTATCGCAGCACAGTCCGACAAGAAGAACGGGAAGCTCATTCTCGTAACGGCCATCAACCCGACCCCGGCGGGTGAAGGCAAAACCACCACGACCGTCGGTCTTGGCGATGGCCTCAACGCCATCGGCAAGAAAGCGGCGATCTGCATTCGCGAAGCTTCGCTGGGTCCCTGCTTCGGCATGAAGGGCGGCGCTGCTGGTGGCGGTTACGCCCAGGTCGTTCCTATGGAAGACATGAACCTGCACTTCACAGGTGACTTCCACGCAATCACGTCAGCACATAACCTGCTGTCGGCCATGATCGACAACCACATCTACTGGGGCAATTCGCTGGAAATCGACCTGCGCCGGGTGGTCTGGCGCCGGGTTATGGACATGAATGATCGTGCGCTGCGCGACATCGTGACTTCGCTGGGCGGTGTGGCCAACGGCTTCCCCCGTCAGGCCGGTTTCGACATCACCGTTGCCTCGGAAGTCATGGCGATCCTTTGCCTTTCCAAGGATCTGGAAGATCTGCAGAAACGTCTGGGCGACATCATCGTTGCCTATCGCCGCGACCGGACACCGGTTTACTGCCGCGACATCAAAGCCGATGGTGCGATGACCGTCCTGCTGAAAGACGCGATGCAGCCGAACCTGGTTCAGACACTGGAAAACAATCCGGCCTTTGTCCACGGCGGTCCTTTCGCCAATATCGCCCACGGCTGTAACTCGGTCGTCGCCACCACCACTGCGCTGAAGATCGCCGACTACGTCGTGACGGAAGCCGGTTTCGGTGCGGATCTGGGCGCCGAGAAGTTCATGGACATCAAGTGCCGCCATGCCGGTCTCGCGCCCGACGCCGTGGTCATTGTGGCAACCGTCCGCGCCATGAAGATGAACGGCGGGGTCAAGAAAGACGACCTGGGCAGCGAAAACGTAGCCGCCGTGAAAGAGGGCTGCGCCAATCTCGGACGTCACATCGAAAACGTGAAGGGCTTCGGGGTTCCGGCTGTCGTCGCCATCAACCACTTCGTGACCGACACGGACGCCGAAGTCGAGGCCATCAAGGAATTCGTCTCCGGCATGGGTTCGGAAGCCATCCTCTGCAAGCACTGGGCCGACGGTTCCAAAGGCATTGAAGCCCTGGCAACACGCGTGTCCGAGATCGCAGAAAGCGGTGAGGCTCAGTTCAAAACGCTCTATCCGAACGAAATGGGCCTCTTCGAGAAGATCGAGACCGTCGCGAAGAAGATCTATCGTGCGGAAGAAGTCGTCATGGACAAGAAAACCCGCGATCAGCTCAAGCAGTGGGAAGATGCCGGTTACGGCCACCTGCCCGTCTGCATGGCGAAGACCCAGTACTCCTTCACGACAGATCCCAACCTGCGGGGCGCGCCGACCGGTCACTCTATCCCGGTCCGCGAAGTTCGTCTCTCGGCCGGTGCCGGCTTCATTGTCGCCATCTGCGGCGAGATCATGACCATGCCGGGTCTGCCACGGGTTCCCTCGTCCGAGTCCATCATGCTCAACGACCAGGGCCAGATCGAGGGTCTGTTCTAACCGAAAGAGGCACTTCAGAAATGAGGGAAGTATGATCCGCAAAATTATCCTACCGGTGCGTGGCGATGGAAAAGGCAATAACGTTTTTGCCCATGCTGCCGCTCTTGCACACCGGTTTGAGGCTCAGGTGGTCGTCACACATTGTCGGCCCAGGCCAGCGGACATGCTTCCCTTCGGAGTTCCGATTCCGGGCATTCTTAAAGATCAGCTGGTTCGGCAGGCTGTCGAACTGGCCGATCAGGAAGAAGGTGTCCTTAAAACAGAGTTTACCCAGCTGGCCGGGAACTTGGGCCTGAAGGTGCTGGAAAAACCCAATGGCAGTGGCGCCTGCGCCTCCTGGATTGAAGAAGCCGGTCGTCAGGTCGACGTAATCAAGCACCATGGGCGTCTCGCTGACCTCATTGCGGTCGCGCAGCCTGATGTTGACCGAAATCTGGGTGCAAACACCCTAAAATCTGCATTATTCCACACAGGACGCCCCGTCCTGATGTGCCCACCCAAGAAAAATCCGCCGAAGACCCTGGGTGAGAAGATCACCATCGCCTGGAACGGCTCGACAGAGGCCGCGCGCGCAGTCGCTCTGACCGGCGGCATCATCGAAAAAGCCTCGGAAGTGACGATCCTCTCGGCCGGAACCGAAGTTCACGGCGCCAGTTCGAGCGACCTGGAGGAATACCTCTCACATCGCGGTATTACGGCAAAAGTCGACAGATTCCAGGCCAAAATGAAGGTGGGTGAGGAACTTTTGGCCAGAACACAGGCCTGCGGCGCCGATTTGATGATTATGGGCGCGTACGGCGACAGTCACGAGCGTGAAACAGTATTTGGGGGTAACACTCAAGTGATTGTCGACAAAGCTGAAATACCCGTTATTCTGGTACACTAAGAAATTGAATATATGCAGGCGAACAGAAACAAAGGAGACAACAGGGGATAACTGATAGTTCAGTTTAGGACCACGTTGCGTGACGCTTTCACGCCGAACAGCAATAAAATTGCATGGGAGTAAGAAATGACTATCGCAAAGAAAATGATTGTGAGCTTTGTCGGAGCGACCGCTTTGGCCGCAACGGCGTTTTCTGGTATTGCAAGTGCCTTCGAACCCAACAAACCAGTCGATTTCGTCATTATGGCTGGTAAAGGTGGCGGCGCCGACAAAATGGCCCGCCTGATGCAATCTATTATCGAAAAAGAAAACCTGGCACCGCGTCCGCTGGTACCAGTCAACAAGTCCGGTGGTTCCGGCGCTGAAGCTCTCGTTGCAATGAAGGGGGCAAATGATCCGAACCACACCATCATGGTGACCCTGAACTCTTTCTTCACCACCCCTCTGCGTCAGCCTGGTCTTGAGGTTGATATCATGGAGTTCGCGCCGGTCGGCCGCATGGCGGAAGACACCTTCCTTTTGTGGGTTCACAAGGATGAAGGCATCACGAGCTTCGAGCAGTACCTGAAGGTTGCCGCGGAACGCGGTTCCGGCTGGGTCATGGGTGGCACCGGTAAAAACTCTGAAGACAACATCATCACCGACTTCCTGAACAACAACTACAACCTCTCCATGAAGTACATCCCGTACAAGGGCGGTGGCGAAGTTGCGAAGCAGGTTGCCGGTAAGCAGTTGAATTCTTCGGTGAACAATCCTTCCGAGGCGCTGGGCTTCTTCGAATCCGGTGATCTCATTCCTCTCGTTGCCTTCACGGACGAGCGCCTGCCCATGTTCCCGGACGTTCCAACCTTGAAAGAGCTTGGCGGCGATTTTTCCTACTTCATGCAACGGGCCGTTGTCGGCGCACCCGGCATGTCGTCGGAGGCACAGGCTTACTATCAGGGCCTCTTCCAGAAGGTTTACGATTCCGCCGACTGGCAGGAGTACAAGTCATCTAAATCGCTCATGGGCGATTTCATGAATGGCGATGACCTGAAAGCCTACTGGGTGACACAGCGTGACCGTCACCAGAAGATCTTGAAGGCGTCCGGCGCGATTAAGTAACCGCTCCGGCGATAAAAACTAAAAAAAATCGACAGAGAGAAAATTGGGAGAGTTCTGAAGACATGCGTAGAGCGGAAATTGTCACTGCGGTGATCCTCGGAATTCTCTCAATCTATCTCATGTGGAAAAGCGGCGCTCCCCCGGCCTGGGATCCGAGCGTGCCACGTTTCGCGAACATCGGCCTGATCGAAGGTGAAGGCCCGGGTAGTGGTTTCTGGCCCTTCTGGCTCTCCGCCATCATGCTCGGTTGCAGCATATGGATCGGGATCAACTGGGCGCGCAAAACCTCCCCCCCCTCGGTTTCCAAAGAACCCTTTCTCGATCAATACGGCAAAAAAATGCTCCTGTTGGTGGGTGGCGGATTGTTCGGCTTCCTCGCACTGGTTCACGTCGTCGGTTTCTACGGGGCGATATTTGCCTTTCTGATCTATTACCTTCGTTTTCTCGGACGTCATTCGATCAAACAAACCCTGACCATCGCCATCTGCGTTCCAGTCGTCAGCTTCTTTTTCTTCGACATAGCGATGCGGATCGTTCTGCCAAAGGGATACCTCGAGCCGTTGTTTATCCCTCTTTACGACTTGTTTCTCTGACCGGCGGTCAGATACGGCAGCTCTTCACACATACAGAAATTCTCGGCAGGAAGAAAAATGGATGTAGTCTACGCCCTTTTGAATGGCATTTTGATCGCACTCGAACCGATCAATCTGGGCCTGGCGATTATCGGTGTGATTGTTGGACTCTTCGTCGGCGCCATGCCCGGTCTGGGATCGGTGAACGGTGTGGCCATCCTCCTGCCCTTCACCTTTGTAATTCAAAACTTCACTGGCGGCGCGACCTCGCCGATGATCTTCCTGGCGGCAATCTACTACGGCGCCATGTACGGCGGCGCGATATCATCGATTACACTGGGTATTCCCGGCGCCTCCACAGCCGTTGCAACCACCTTTGACGGGCGTCCTCTAGCGCTGTCGGGCAAAGCGCATCTGGCGCTGGTCACAGCGGCCCTTGCGTCCTTTGTCGGTGGCACGGTTTCCACGCTCTTCTTCACCGGTTTTGCACCGATCCTGGCGTCCGTTGCGCTGTCTTTCGGCGATCCTGAAATCTTCGCGCTGATGCTGTTGGCCTTTGCAACCTTCGTCGGCCTCGGTGGCGACGATATTCCCAAGACGATCTTCTCGATCTGTATCGGTCTGGTCTTGGCCACCGTCGGATTTGATATCGTCTCAGGCGAACCCCGGCTGATCTTCTTCGAAATCACCGGCTTCACCCACGGCATCCGCTTCCTGGTCCTGGCCATCGGTGTCTACGGCATCGGCGAGATGATCTGGACGATCAACACCTCGCGTTACGGCAACACCATGACGACCGTTGATCTGCGTGCCAGCAAGATCTGGGAAGCGATCAAAGAGTTCCGCCACGCCTGGCGCGGTACCGCCATCGGCTCCTCTCTCGGTTTCTTCGTGGGCATCCTGCCCGCCGCGGGCGCGACGCCTGGCTCCCTGATGTCTTACGGCGTTGCCAAGATCACCTCGAACAAGCCCGAAGAGTTCGGCAAAGGCTCTGTTGATGGGGTTGCGGCACCGGAAGCCGCCAACAACTCGGCCTCCACCGGCGCCATGCTGCCGATGATGACCCTGGGCATCCCCGGCTCACCCACGACAGCCGTCCTGCTTGCGGGCATGGTCATCTGGGGTCTGCAGCCGGGCCCGCTGCTCTTCACCAACCAGCCTGACTTTGTCTGGCCGCTAATCGGGTCTTTCTACATCTCGAACTTTGTCGCCGTCGCAATCAACATCGCGTTCATCCCGATTTTCCTCTGGATGCTGCGGATGCCCTTCACCATCCTTGCGCCGCTGATCTTCGTCCTTTCCCTGGTCGGCACCTTCGCGGCCTATCAGAATATGTTCGATGTCTGGCTGATGGTGATTGTCGGTGTGGCCGCCTTCTTCCTGCGGATTCTCGACTATCCGGTCGCACCGGCGGTCCTGGCCATCGTGCTTGGTCCGATTGCCGAACCGAAGCTGCGTCAGTCACTCCTCTTCTCCGATGGCGATTTCAGCATCTTCTTCACGCGTCCAATTGCCGGCCCGATCACGGTCATCGCCCTTATTCTGATCTTCCTGCCGCTGTTCAAGTACATCCGTGACCGGCTGCGGGCCTCGAAAGCAGGAGCAGCCTGACGTCTGAAACCTCAGATAGAGATGCCGGGGCCTGGAGCCCCGGTATAGCCTCGGAGATTCCGAGCGAACTGATGCCTCTGGTCACGCTGTACCGGCCGGAGAATTCAACAGTGGATTTAAAGCAGGCAAAAGAGGCCGCGGAGTTCTGCGGCCTCAAAACAGCGGATCTGATCTCCTTGCGTGTCGAACGCCTGGTGGTTCATGAGCTGCTGATCCGGGTCACAGCCGACCTCTCGGTCCCTGACGGCCCGAACTACGAAGATCTCGGCATCAGTTTGCGCACGATGGTGGCAACCATCCTCGAACGCCATATCGAGCCCCACATGAAGGAAGTCAGCGCAGCTTTTGATGAAAGCCGCTCAATTGCATCGGCGTTTATTCAAAGTGAACTTTCAGAACGGCTTTTCCCGTCTGCGCCTCCCTCGCCCACACAGGAAGCACCGCCTTCTTTTTTTGCAAGACTCTTCGGGAGCGGCCCAAAAATACGAGACAGGAAAGCAAGCCCCTCCCAGACGCACCAATCAGACACTGCACGGGAACTTGCCGCCGTGGCAAACTGGCAGGGTCGCCTTTCAAGCTGCGAGGATCCTTTGGAGCGCGCCTGTCTCAATGCTCTGGTCAAATTGATCGGCAGTATCCTCGGGCACCGCGGACGGCTTATCGGAGATCAGGAGACCATCGCTAGGCTCACGACCAATCTGGTCTGCAACGGCTATGGCAGTATGCAGGTCGGCCATTCCATCGAACCGCTCATCCTGCAGGGCGTGGAAGCAGAGAACTACCGGCTCCTTCCCGCCCAGGCAAAGCCGGTGGTGATGAACGTTAAGGGTGCCTCTGCCTCGGGTAAGAGCACCATTCGTCCACAGCAACGAAGACTGGCCGGACGGATCGGCATACCATGGGAAGACTTTGCCCTGATCAGTCCCGATTACTGGCGCAAGTTCCTGCTGGACTATGATTCGCTCGGTGCGCAGAAGAAGTACGCGGCGATGCTGACCGGTCAGGAACTGGAGATGATCGATAAAAAGCTCGATCGCTACATGGCCGATAAAGCCGCGAGGGGCAAGATGTCCCACCTGCTGATCGATCGCTTCCGGTTCGACAGCTTCACCCTGGAGCCGGACCGCACCTCCGACAGCAAGCTCCTGACGCGCTTCGGTGATATGATCTACATGTTCTTCATGATCACGCCACCAAGCGAGACGGTGGAGCGGGCCTGGAAGCGCGGTCTGACAACAGGGCGTTACAAGGCGGTCGACGACCTGCTTTACCACAACGTCGAAGCTTACACCGGCATTCCCAACCTTTTCTTTTCCTGGGTACTGTCTACTAAGAAGCGCGTGCACTTCGAATTTCTGGACAACGATGTCCCGGAGGGCGAACTGCCGCGCACCGCCGCCTTCGGCTGGAACAGGACCATGACGGTTCTGGATATCAAGTCCATGATCAACATAGACCGCTACCGCAAGGTCAACATTGAAGCCCGTGATCCGGACGGGATCTTCGATCCCAAGGACATGGCGTTAAAAGACAACATCAGCTTTATCAAACGCTGCGCAAAGCTGATTCCTGAGATAAACCTGGCGGACCACGACAGCGGTTATGTTTATGCCCGATTGGACCACGGCAGGATGTCCTGGTGCGACCGCCCCTATATCGACAAGTTACCCGCAGATTCCGGCGTCAAAGACAGTCTGGAAGCATTCGGCTTTCTCAAGGACGAAGACCAGGAAAACGACACCCACGAGCCCTTGGACCTGGATCACGAAAAGAACTACACCCTGGGCCGATGGAACGGCCTGCAAGCCGACTGAGCAAAGGCTAGCTTACACGTCAATTTCCGGGTGCTATAGGTAAGGCATGGTCAAAGCACTCCCCCCGTTGAACGCGGTTAGAGCCTTCGAGGTCGCCGCGCGGCATCTCAACTTCTCCCGTGCCGCCGGAGAACTCGGCGTGACGCCCGGTGCCATCAGCAAGCAGGTGCTGGCACTTGAGGATTTTATCGGTGCTCGGCTGTTTGAACGCCTGCCCGACGGCTTGACACTGACCCTCGAAGGACGCGAACTCAGGGAGTCCATCTCGCCGGCCTTCGAAATGCTGAATGGTGCATTCCAGCGGTTTTCGCGTCGTCCGCCCAGGACAAACGTTGTCCGGCTCGCAACCGTCGCCTCCTTCGCATCGCAATTCCTGGTGCCGCGCCTGGATGCCCTTAAAGAGAGCCTGCCCGAGGTTGAACTGGAAATCCTGACGTCCGATCGTGTCGCCGATCTCGCCCGCGAGGAAATAGATCTGAGCATCCGCTTCGGAGCCGGTGATTGGGATGGACTGGTGTCCAGCGAGTTGGTCGCGGGTGTGCTGGTTCCAGTCTGCGCTTCCTCGCTCACGACACAAATCGCCGACGGAGAAGCCTCACCGAACCTGGCGCAGACACGGCTTATCCAGGTCTTTTCCAACAGCGAGTGGCGCAATTGGCAGGAAGCATCCGGAGCCGTCCTTCCCGCCGCCGAACGACCCTTCGTCATGGAGCATTTCCTTGTCGCCCTTCAGGCGGTGATTGCGGGTCAGGGCGTCGCGCTCCTGCCCGAAATTATCGTGCGGGAATCACTCGCCAGCGGCCAACTGAGCCAGTTTTCAAGACCTATCGATTGGCATCAGACCTTTCATCTCGCCCACCTGCCGAACGCCGAACGTCGACCGAGAGTACGGAGCGTTATCGAATGGCTCCAGGTCGAAATACTCAAATCAGGCTGACGTGCCCAACTATCAAAAGTCCTCTTAACAATTTGATTTAACACAGTAATAGGACATCGCAGCAGAGCATCTTGAGAGGCAATCGCTTTTTTCTCAAAGCATCTTGTCGGAAAGCTCGCTACCGCCCGCTTCAGCACCATGCCAATTTCCTGCAGTACAGAATTGACCTAGCAGGAACAGTCATGAACACCTCGATCAGGCACGACCCCTACCCTGTCAGAAAACCTTTTCACGGTATTTACGCCCACGGCGTGGAAACCCGTGCGGGCTCGAGAATTATGCATGTCTCCGGTCAGGTAGGCGCCAGCCCGGAGGGCGATCTGCCGCCCGACTTTACCAGTCAGTGCCGTCAGGCGCTCGTGAACCTCCAGAGCGTTCTTCAGGTCGCCGACATGGAGTTGGGCGATATCGTGAAGCTCGGCTTTTTTCTGGTTCGGCGCGAGGACATGGACGCTCTGGTCGAGGTGCGCAAAGAGATGCTTTACGGCGTCCGCCCGGCCATCACGACGGTCTTCGTCGCGGGCCTGGTGTCACCTGATTGGCTCGTAGAAGTTGAAGCTGTCGCCTGCGCCGCGTGATCTCAGGGCTGGTCGACCTTGATCTATGGCCTCGCCCAAAAACCTCCATCAAGCCCACATCGTCTGCCTGTCAGGTAATCCCGCCATCCGGAACACGCTCATGTCTGCGTGGGTGGGATCACCGACGCATTCCGACCGGTTTATTTCAGCCGGTCGGAATGCATGCTTTTAGCCTTGAAAACAAATTCAGGCTTCAGCCGCCAGTAACTTACTGCGGAATGCGATACCAGCGACCGCTGCGCCAACGCAGGGTGCGACGATGAAGAGCCAGAGCTGCGACAGCGCCTGCCCGCCGACAAAGACTGCCGGCCCAAGGCTTCTGGCAGGGTTCACGGACACGCCGGTCACCTGGATACCAACAATGTGAATGACAACCAGAGTCAAGCCGATTGCGAGACCCGCGAGCATGGCTGGCGCGCCGTTCTGGGTCGACCCAAGGATCACCACCACGAACAGGAAAGTGGCCACCACCTCGAACACCAGAGCCGACATCATCCCGTATTCACCGAGATAGCCTGCACCCCAGCCGTTCTGACCCAGCCCGGAGGTCCCCAGGTCATGTCCCGCCAGCTTACCGCTGACGATCAGGTAGAGCACGCCCGCCCCGGCAATACCGCCGAGACACTGGGCGATGACATATGTCACAAAATCGCCGGTAGACATCCTACCTGCAATCAGGACACCCAGGCTTACTGCAGGATTGATGTGACAACCCGACAGCGGCCCGATCCCATATGCCATGGCGACCAGCGCCAGGCCGAACGCAAAACTGATCCCCAGCCCGCCAACAAAGTCACCGGCAATGACGGCTGATCCACACCCAAACAAAACCAGGGTGAAAGTTCCGATAAATTCAGCACAAGCTTTATTCATGTTTAAGCCCCTCTCTTAATGCAGGGATTCGTCAAAAAAATTTCCCCCAAGACGAACCCCGTTCCGCCGATCAACGATATAGTCCAATCCTTCCTGGCGGGAACAGCCGGGAAGGCGAAATCGCCCTCTAACTCTATGGTTTAGAGGTCATTTCACAGCTCTCACCGACTCGGTGAAAGCCGATGCAACTCTCTTACCGCAGGCAGTTAACCATTGATATTAGTGAAATATCTCATGCGATAAGGCTTGACATCAGGGTCAAAAAGCATCATTTCCCCGTCTCTCGCTGCTCGTTGTCCTCTCTCGGCTCCGTTGGCGGCTCTACAAAAAACAAAAATGTTTCCGCCGTGCCTCTGCACGTGCTTCGGCTTCGGCCAAAGTAACGTCCTGACGCCCTGCTACGGGTTACACCGCGGAATGCTCAGCTCCTTTGCCTGAAAAAGGGGCTGTAACGTCTGCGGAAGGACAAAGACGATGGCATCTTTCGATACGCTCGGCCTGAGCGCCGATCTCCTGCGCGTGGTTGAAGCCCAGGGCTTCACTGCACCGACTGCAATCCAGGCTAAATCTATCCCCATGCTGCTTGAGGGCCGCGACCTTAAAGGTGTCGCGCAGACCGGCGGCGGCAAGACGGCCGCATTTGTTCTGCCGCTTCTGCACAAGCTTGCCGAAGAAAAGCAGGCGACCAAGCCCGGTATGGCAAATGCCCTGATCCTGGCGCCGACCCGTGAGCTCGCCAACCAGATCGGCGAATGCATCCGTCAATTCAGCAAAGGTCAGCGCCTGTTCCACACAGTTCTCTTCGGCGGTTCGCCTTTCTTCCCGCAGATGAAGGCCCTGCAGCGCGGCGTTCACATCGTTGTGGCCACGCCAGGTCGGATGATGGATCACATCCGCCGCGGCAATCTGAAGCTCGACGACGTTCAGACCTTCATCCTGGATGAAGCCGACCGGATGCTCGACATGGGCTTCATCGACGAGGTGAAACAGGTTGCCGCCAGCCTGCCGAAAGAGCATCAGACCGTCATGTTCTCAGCGACCATGAACAGCGGTATCCGCGCCCTGGCCGACAAACTTCTGAACGATCCGGTTCAGGTTGAAGCCGCCAAGGAAAGCACCGTTGCCGCAACCATCGATCATCGCGTGCTTTGTGTCGATTACCGCAACAAGAAGGACCTGCTGCTTCATCTTCTGAAAAACGAAGAACTCAAGCGCGTTCTTATCTTCACCCGCACCAAGGCCATGGCCGACAAGCTCTCCGACGAACTGCGGGACTGCGGTCGCCGGGTTGACGCCATTCATGGTGATCGGGAACAGCGAATCCGTCAGAAGGTCCTGCAGAAGTTCCGTAAGGGCTTCATCGACGTGCTGGTTGCCACCGACGTTGCCGCCCGTGGCATTGACGTGCCTGACATCACGCATGTGATCAACTACGACATGCCGCTCGAAGCCGAAAGCTACGTCCACCGCATCGGCCGGACCGGTCGTGCCGGTGTCAAGGGTACCGCCCTGTCGCTCTGCGAGACCAAGGAAGGTAACCTGCTGCGCAATGTCGAGCGCGCGATCCGCCAACCGGTTCCGATCGAGAAGGATCATCCCTTCCACGCTGAACTCTCCGGTAGCCGCAATGCCGGTCCGAAGCGCAACGGCAAGAAATTCGGCAAGCCCTTCGCCGGCAAAGGCCGCAAGCCTTTCCAGAAGGACGGCTTCAAACCCGCCAGTGCTGACGGCGCGCCTCGCAAGGGCGGTAAAAAGCCTTTCGCAAAGACTGCGGGCAAATACCGCGGCGACGGCGCTCAGAAGCAGGAGCACGCCAACGACGGTCAGAACTTCCGCAAGTTCAAAGAAGGCGGCTACAAGGGCTCCAAGCGCAGACGCGCAGCTTAAGGCCTCGTTCCAAAAAAATCGGCTCTTTACGGCCCTGACGCGGAGAGCATCTGCGTCAGGGCCGTCGTGTTTTAGGCCTACGCTGTCTGCGGCGATCCAGCTTCAGTGAAATCAGCAGCCAATTCCGCTTCGCCGGTAAAGTGCGCGCCGAGGTGCCAGAGATGCAGCGGAAAATGTTCATGCTGCAGATTTCGAACCTTAAATCCCGCCGCCTCGATTAACTGCTTGGGACAGCGATTGAGATTGCAGCCACCTGCGAGTTGTCCCCACAGGCCGTTGAAGCGATTCTGTATCCGACTGCAAAAGGGTCGGATTGAACGCCCGTGCTCGCAGAACAGCAGGCGCCCGTTCGATTTCAAGACGCGCTTTATCTCCTTCAACGCGCAGACCGGTGAGGGAATGGTGCAGAAAGCATAAGTGACGACGACCGTATCAATACTGCCGCTCTCCAGCGGCAGGCACTCGCCCCGAGCAGGCAACAAATCAACTTTAAGCTCCTGCCCCGCCAGCTTACGCCGCGCAAGCGACAACATGGTCTCGTCGGGGTCGATAGCAGCCAGACGTTCGACACGCGCCGCATCGTAGTAGGGAAGATTCAAACCCGAGCCGAATCCGATCTCGGCAACGGCACCAGACGCTTGCGGTACAATCCGCTGTCTCATTTTGGAAAAAGCACCAAGCGAGCACCCTGCATGCACGATATAGGGCGAGACCATTCGGTCGTACGCCGTTGCGCAGGAAAAACACATCTCTATGACTCCACTTCTGATCCGCTTAGACTGTGTCAGCGGGTGTTACGTTCCTTTGAGGAGATGCATTCGAAGGCCAATCCGAGGCAGCGTTTGCAAAACAGAATGCCTCCGGATAGGTCAAAGACTGCCGATGAACGCGACTTGCGCTAAGCTCTCCTGACGTGGGAATAAACCTTTGCTGTCCCCTGACCGTCCTCTGAGGAGCAACATTGAAAATTGAGCTGCAAGTCCTTGGATTTCCGCAACTCTTTCTGGAGGCGCGAAAAATCGATCTCGCCCTGCGGAAGGGGGTCGCACTGCTGGTTTACATGGCGGAGACAAGCACCCCGGTCAGCCGCGATGTTCTAGGCACCCTTCTCTGGCCCGATGCCGATCAAATCAGCGCCCGGGCCCGACTGCGCCGAACCCTTTATAAGGTCCGCTCAGCATTCGGTGCGGATATCATCGAAGCGGATCGGGAAAGTCTCAGATTTTCCGCCTCCGTTACGATCAGCCTTGATGCCCGCAGCTTCGAAGCGGCTTGTAACAGCAACGACTTCGGAGACGCTGTTCGGCTCTATCGTGACGACTATCTCTCAGGGTTTGCGTTGGATGACTCGGTGGAATTCGATGACTGGGCATTCTATCGGCGCGAAGCCCTGCGCAGCCGGCTGATCAATGCGCTGGAGCGGCTTGTGGAGCAGAAGCTTGACCAAGGTAACTGCCGAGACGCCGTTACCGCAGCAACACGTCTTGTCGGCCTCGACCCGCTCAGCGAATCTGCGCAGCGACACCTGATCAAGGCACAGCTTCTCTCCGGCGACCGCGCGGCGGCAGAACGGCAATATGCGAGCTGTGCGAGTCTCTTACGCGATGAACTTGATGTCGAACCTGCGCCGGAAACCACTCAGCTTCTGAGCGACACACCAGTGCCTCCAGCCGCCGCCGGATCACACTTCCAGACATCTCGGACCTGTTACGCCAAAAGCGGCGATTTGCATATCGCCTATCAAACAATCGGCAGAGGTTCATTGGATATCCTGTTGGTGCCGGGATTTGTCTCCCACGTGGAGCGGGTCTGGGAGGATTCGCGTTGCCGGAAATTTCTGACCGCGCTCTCAGGGATCGGGCGCCTTATCCTCTTTGACCGCCGGGGGGTCGGCCTCTCGGACCGGGTTGGCGCGATCCCAAGCGTCGAAGCCACGGCCGAGGACCTCCTGTCGGTCATGAATGCGGCGGGAAGCAAACGGGCGCTCCTGATCGGCGCGTCGGAAGGCGGCCCCGGATGTATTCAGTTCGCGGTCAATCACCCGGATCGTCTGGCCGGACTTGTCCTTTATGGCTCGCTCGCGAAGGGAAGTCGCGAAAAAGGCTACCCCTTTGCCATGAGCCGACGGCAGTATGATGCCTGGCTTGAACGGCTCATTCGCGAATGGGGTGGTCCGGCGGAACTCGCGTTCTTTGCGCCGAGCTTTGTCGGCGACCGGCAGGCTGAAAACTGGTGGGCGAGCCTCTTGCGCAGCGCCTCCAGCCCCGGCGCGATCAAAGGCGTGCTCGAAGCCTTGCGCGATATCGACGTCCGCGGGATTTTACCGGATATCGCAACACCGACCCTGGTCATCCATCGTCGCGGCGACCGTGCCGTGCGCAGCGAAGCAGGCCGCTATCTCGCACAAGGCATACCCGGCGCACGCTTTGTGGAACTCGACGGCAACGACCACTGGTTCTGGGCAGGAGATCAGGAACAACTGCTCAATGAAATTCGGGACTTTGCAAGCGGGTTGGTAAAAAACCCGTCAGAAACCGGGACAATCAGAAGGCACGAGAAGTGATGACGCAGACAAGACCGAAACTCATCTCCTTCGCGATCTCGCACTATTGCGAGAAAGCCCGCTGGGCGCTCGACTGGTACGGCATCGACTACACGGAGGAATTCTGGCCGATCGGACCACACATGAAAATGAGCCGCCAACTCGGTGTACCGAACAGCACGGTTCCGATCCTCATGCTTGGCAGCGAAGTGCTGCAGGGCAGTCAGGAGATCCTCGACTGGGCGTATCTGAACAGGACTGACTCGGCAAAAAGCCTCGAAGACAAGCAGCACAATGCGGAAATCCGTGAGATCGAGGACCGGGCGGATGATATGATAGGCGTCGAAGTCAGACGCCTGCTTTACGCCCAGACACTCACCCGGCATCCGGACATTATCCTCGAGCTCCTCTACGGTAATCTGGATAAGGAGGTAAAATCTGTGGGTCACAAGCTTTGGCCCAGAATTCAGAGCGCTATGATACAAACCCTGGACGCCGCACCTGATGTCGTTCCTGACTCTCGTGCGAAGCTTGATGCTCAGCTCGACTGGCTTGATCGCAGGCTCGAAGGCGGCAGGCGCTATCTGGTGGGCGATCACCTGACGCGTGCGGATCTCGCTGTTGCGAGCCTTCTGGCCCCCTTTGCCCAGCTCTCGCGGGAGCGTATGTATCAAGCGGTCAAGGTACCGGCTGAGATAGAGGAAGAATTCGCCCGCATCGAGGAGCGCCCCTGCATGCAGTGGGTCGCGGAAACCTATCGGAACTTTCGATAAGCGTCAGTTGGGAAGTGGTGCGCGTTCGTAAACCCGTTGTCCCGCCACATAGGTCGCCTCGATTGCCCGGTCGTCGGCCAGGACCATCTGAATGAACAGCGCTTCGGTGAGATCCTTGGCGTGCTCCATGCGTTGGGTGATCATAGGCGTGGACTTCAGGTCGATCACCGTGAGGTCGGCTTCGAAACCGGGAGCGAGATTTCCGATCTTGTCATCCAGGTATAAGGACTTCGCGCCGCCGAGGGTCGCCAGATAGTAGGCCTGTATCGGATGCAGGCTGAAAGACTGCAGCTGCGCGATTTCATAAGCGGCCCGCAAGGTCGCGAAGATGGAAAGACTGGTTCCGCCACCGATATCTGTGGCCAAGCCAACCCTCAGAGGCTTCTCTCGCTGCTGCGAAGCCTTGAGATCGAAGAGGCCGCTGCCGATGAAGAGGTTTGACGTTGGGCAGTGCGCCACTGCGCTACCGGACTCAGCGATCACCGCCTTCTCCCGCTCCGACAGATAAATGCCGTGCCCCAGAATGCTGCGTGGCCCAAGCAGGCCGTATTTCTCGTAGACTCCGAGATAGTCGCTGCAGTCCGGAAAGAGCTCGGCGACCCACGCCAGTTCCTGCCGGTTCTCCGACACATGGGTCTGCATATAGACGCCCTCAGTGTCCTGCCAGAGCGCACCTGCGGCCTCGAGTTGGGCTGCAGTACTGGTGGGTGCGAAACGCGGTGTCAGGCCGTAGAGCGCCCTGCCCTTGCCGTGCCATCGCTCAATCAAGGCTTTTGAGTCGTCGTACGCAGACTGGGCTGTGTCGGTGAGGAAGTCCGGGGCATTCCGGTCCATCATCACCTTGCCGGCGATCACCCGCAAATTCCTTGGCGCACAGGCCTCGAAGAAAGCATCGACCGATTCCGGATGAACGGTGCAGTAGACTGCGGAAGTTGTGATGCCGTTGCGCAGGCTTTCGTCGAGAAAAAGCTGCGCGACCTTTAAAGCATAATCCCGGTCATGAAATTTGCCTTCCGCCGGAAAGGTATATTCGTTCAGCCACTCGATCAGCTGCGCCCCATAGGAGGCGATCACCTCCATCTGCGGATAATGCACATGCGTATCGACAAAGCCCGCCATGATCAGTCTGCCGGGATAGTGATGGACTTCCACATCTGCCCCCAAACCCGCCATGAGATCGTCTGCCGGACCGACCGCCTGGATGACACCATCCTCAATGCTTACGAGACCATCTGACCAGAAGCGGTGCGCACTTTCCGTTCCCGTCAGAAAAGGATCGGCCGTGAACTGAAGCACCTGCCCCCTGATTGCGCATTTCGCGTGCTTCTCCAGCATAACCAACCTTTATTCCCCGGCGTCTTGCGACGCCCGATCGCACTCAAATCATGAATGCCGAGTTCATGCCGAATCCGCTGACGCTTCAAGCGCTTTGTTGACAATACCTCCAACGCAATTCAATTCATCGCCTCGACTCTAATTGCAATTAATTCTCATTCTTATTATAACAATCGAAGATACACTTATGAACGTGGGCCTCTAAGACCATGGCTGAGAAACTCGATAGCAATGTGGCCGACTCACACAAAGTCGCAGACGGCGATGAGTTCCGCTGGAAACAACTGACACAGCAGGGCAATCAGGCCTTTAACGACGGCGAGCACGAGCTGGCATCGGATGTCTACGCCAAAGCCCTCGCGGAGGCCTTGAGGCTCCTTGATCGTGCTTTACAGGGGTTGGATATCGAAGCGGTACCGATCCTGGTGATCTCATACCACAACGCAGCGGAAAACTGGCAAGCGCTCGGGCAAGCCGACAAGACTGTCCAGCATTACAGGGCGGCCTATGATCGCATCCTCGACATCGCTGAATCGGAAAGCGCGCCGCTGCCAGCTCGCGCGGCTTGTGTACGAAATCTCTCCCATGCCATGAGCCCGCTGATCTCAACGCTTACCGAAACCGGCGGATCGGAACAGACAATCGCACAATTGGTAACACGGGCGCGTCGCGCTGCCCTGGACCTCCCCGATCCTTCGCCGGAGCAGACCCGGCATTGACCACTCTTAAACCTGAGGTGAAAAATGATTCATAACCTGTTGAAAAATATAAACGAAAAAACGGCGTTTCGCGAAGCTTCGGCGCACTGCGACATCCCCTGCAAAATCTATGACCCGGCCACCACAATCATTGCAGCGCTAACCGTCGTGCGTATGGACGATATCATCGCAGAGTGGAAAGAGAACCGGCCCGAAGACGACGCCGAGTACATCGCGACCCTCAGCCGCGCGGTCGCGCAAAAGGAAGAGCACGCGGAACAGGTGAAGCACGATGTTCGGGTGATCTGGGGCGATTACATCAAAGCGCCTCAGCTGGAAGCACACCCGGGACTCCACGAACTTGTGCATTCGATTATGCTTCAGGGCAGCGCCTGCAAGCAGAAGTCCAATCGTGAGGACGCCGTGAAGCTGGTCGAGCTGGTCAATCAGTTTGCCGAGATTTTCTGGCAGACCAAGAATGTCAAAACCAAACGAGCTGTCTGCCCCTACCCGCCCGCGCTCGAAGTTGTTTACACAGACCTCTAGGGCGTTGCGATGATACTGGAGGTTTTGCGCATCTCAGGCGTCAGTATGGCGCCGACGCTTTCGGATGGCGACTTTATCCTTGCCCTTTCCGATGACGTCTGTGCGCGACCTCCAGCCATCGGCTCCGTCGTTGTTCTGAGGCATGCCGAACTGGGTGTTCTGGTCAAACGAGTCCTCAAAACCGAAGAGTCCGGCAAGATCGCCGTCGGCGGAGACAACCCCATGAGCAGCAGCAGCGAGAGTCTCGGAACCTTCGCAAGCGACCAGATCATTGGACGAGCGTTTCTGCGAATTCCAAAAAATGGTTTTCCCCGCTTGATCGGCAGCAAGGCGGCGTAACGGCGGACCTCTAAGCGTTAAGTCTAGAGCACGATATCCAGATCGATCCGCCGCTCAACCCCAATTGCCGTTAGAAAGCTCTCGGAATGGGAAACCACGAGCAAAGCACCATCATAATCGCGCAATGCCTCTTCCAGCGCCGCAAGGGACTCAAAATCCAGGTGATTGTCCGGTTCGTCCAACAGCAGCAGTGACGGCCCGGTCTCGCCGCCAAAGATCGCAGCCAGCGCCACTTTCAAGCGCTCGCCACCACTGAGTACCTCGGTCGGTAGCAAGGCGCGGTCACCCCGTAAACGCAGCTGAGCCAGCCGCGTTCTGGCGTTGGACTGCGAAAGGTCAGGTTCAAGTGCCTGAAGGTTTTCCAGCGCGGTCTGCTTGGCGTTCAGGAAGCTCAGATGCTGATCAAGCAACGCCCACTTCTGTGCTCGAAACCAAACTTCGCCGGATTGGGGTTCGACCGAGCCGTCGATAAGGCGCATCATGGTTGACTTGCCGGCGCCGTTCGAGCCCACCAGCGCAACCCGCTCACCGGCAGCGACCTGAAACGACAGGCCCTTTCGCAATGCCGCTCCGCCGTAAGCAAGCGCAACGTTGCGCAGGGCAAGCAGCACGCCCTGTGCCGCCGCCGGGACGGGGAGCGTGACGCGCAAGGGATCGACGCGCTCAACAGCGGCACGCGCTGCGTCTGCAGCCGCCTGAGCCCCTTCCCTGCGGTTCTCCTCAATCCGTGTCAGCCTGGAAACAGAGGCCTCCGCCCGGGCTTTTGCGGCATCGAGCAGCATCTTACTCTGACTTCCCGTACCACGTTGCTTTCGTCCATAAGCGTCCCGCTGCGCCTGACGCTCTTTTCTGGCCTGCGCCCCCCGACGCTCACTTGCCCGGGCAGCTTCAGCAGACGCAAGCGTTTGCCGCGCAGATGAAATTTCTGTTTCTTTTTGAATGCGGTAGAGTTCGTAGTTCCCACCATAACTTACCAAGCCAAGAGTGGAGAGCTCAAGGATCTCTTCAACAGAGCCCAGCAGCTCCCGATCATGGGTGACGATCAAAACACCGCCGCCCCAAAGGGACAAACGCTCCGCCAACCACTGCCGCCCGGCCCGGTCCATATGATTAGTCGGCTCATCCAGGATCAGAAACTCGGGCGCTTGCAGCTCCAGCGCCAGGAGTGCAAGCCGCGTGCGCTCTCCACCACTGAAACGTTCGACCGCCTCGGACAGGTCTGCAGATAACCCAAAGTCCTGGAGCGACGCACACAGATCCTCCCTGAGAGTCCATCCCTCGCCGACCGTCTCGAAGTCGGCGGGGTCCACGCCGCCCGCCTCGATACGCGCCAGGGCACTGAGCCGCGCGGTCGCACCAAGCATGTCGGCCACAGTTCCCTGCATGCGATCCGCCGCATCCTGCGGCATAAAGCCAAGCGTAGAATGCCACTCGACGTGACCGCTACTGGGTTGCCTGCGCCCGGCCAGGATCTGCGCCAGCACTGACTTGCCGGTGCCGTTGCGCCCCACCAGACCGTATCGCAACGTACCAAGTGCAATCTTCAGGTCCTCGAAAAGAACCCTGCCATCATCAAAATGAAAGGATAGAGACTCTGCGGTAATTGCAGCGGAAAACTGGGCCATAAAACGGCTCCCATCACGATACAGCTCTGCCCGCGCCACTTGTGCGAACAGCGGATTGCTAGATGGAAAGCGTTTGTTTCATGTTCCCGATCACTTTGAATTCCGCTTAATCTTATGCGATCAAGCTCTTGATAAATCAAATATAAATCTGTGCTACGCAATCTTCAAGATCGAATTAGCGCAGACTGCTCTTGCCGTAATGTCGCTCGATGCGCGACTGGATCAGCTCGAAGACCATGGAGATCATCCAGTAGACAATCGCGGCAGTGATCAGCATTTCAAGGTGTTTGAATTCCGAGCGGCCCTGGGTGCGCGCAAGGAACATCAGCTCCCAGACTCCCATCACGGAAACCAGAGACGAGTCCTTGAGCATGGCAATGAACTGATTACCGGTCGGCGGAATCACGACCTTGATGGCCTGAGGCAAGATGATCTTACGCATGATAACACTGTCGCGCAGACCGAGCGCCCGCCCTGCTTCCCGCTGCCCGGCTGGAATCGCCTCGATGCCCGCGCGGAAAATTTCGGCCATATAGGCACCGTAGCAAAGCGAGAGCGCCGCGATGCCCGCCGGAACCGCATCCACGATGAAGCCCATCTGCGGCAGTCCGAGATAAATCAGATAAACCTGGAGCAACAACGGCGTGCCGCGGAAGAAGGAAATATAGAAAGTCGAAATACCGTAACCGATGCCGCTCTTCGAGAGCTTTGCCAAAGCACCAACCAGTGCAATCCCGAAGGAGATCACGATGGCCGCCATCGAGATGTAGATGGTCGTAAAGGCGCCCTGTGTGATCAGAAACGGCAGACGTGACCATATAAAGTCGTAACTGAGGCCAAAGGAGTTAAAAAACGCCAGGGCGAGAAAGAGCAGCTCGCACCAGACGATCCCCACCTGCCACTTGAACGGCAGGTAACGCAGGCCCTCCAGATTGGCAACAATGATCAGCGAGAGAACCAGCGCGGCCGCAATGCGGACGTGCCAGCCGGCCTCGGCAGCAGGCGCGATCAGGTCACCGAAAAAACCGCCGCCGACATTCGCGGTCGCAAGGACAATGAAGGCAGCTGCGAAAATAAGCGCGGGGCGCTGGAACGTGGAAAAATCCACGTGTGCCGGCGCCCCGTCATTTTTAGAAGACACGCGATATGCCGATTACTTGGCGGATGAGAAGTCGGTGCCGTACCACTTAATCGATAGCGCCCGCAGGGTTCCGTCGTCGTGCATTGCCTGTACGATTTCAGCAACCTTTGCCGAAAACTCCGGATCGCCCTTATCAACGGCAACTGCAAGTGGCTCGTAAAAGGCTGCGTCTCCGATAACTTTCACCGGATAGCCGCTCTTGATCGCCTCGTCGATGGTCGGACGCGCGCTCAGAAGTCCGTCGAGACGGGCGCCATCACCCAGGCGCAGATCGTCGAGCACATTGACATCGGTTTCGTAGGTGCGGATTTCACCTGCGGTGACGTCATAGCTGAACTCCGGTGTCCCTTCGGCGTCGATCACCAGATTCTTGTTCAGATAGGCTTCGTAGGTGCAACCACCGCAGACACCGATCTTTTTACCATTCAGGTCCGCTTTCGACGCAGCAGGGGAATCCTTATGCACCGCAAAGGCAGCCGGCGTGTAGTAGTAGACCGCCGGGAAATCGAGCACCTTGGCGCGCGCCGTGGTCGGTGTCATGGAACCCACGGAAATATCCCAGCGGCCACCCCAGTTTCCAGCAGTGATGATTTCCCAGGCCGGAGTGACGATCTTCAGCTCCGCGCCCATGCGCTTGGCGATTTCCCGTGCCACGCCGACATCAAATCCGTCCATCTCGTTTTGGTCATTCAGGAAGGACTGTGGCGGATACTCGGGATCAGACGACAGCGTCAGTGTCTTGCTGCTCATCACCCGGTCCAAAGTCTCGCCGGCCATCGCAGCCGGTGACCAGGGAGCCGTGATCGCGGCTGCCAGCAGCACCGCTGCACCTGTTTGAATGAAGTGTTTCATCTTGCTCTTTCCCTGTTGTTGACGCGGCTATTTATCTGCCGCTGTAAACCAAGCGCTGCGCGTCTCTGGTTAGCTTCCCGCCTCCGCCGTGACGGTGCGCAGCGCACTCTCGAAATCTTCGTGATTGTGGTAGCAGCCACAAAACACTCTCTTGCCACTATATCCCATTCGTCCGTGAAGCAGCCGCCAGTTATCAAAAACCAAAGCCATGCCCGGACGCAAGGGAATGGTGAGCCAGTTCGACCGATCAATGATCCGTGTGTGAAAATCACGGTAAGCCGCGTAGAAAGCGGTCATCCGCTCAGGCGGCAGGCTGAAGGGCGCCCGGTCGTAATTGTTGAAACTGACCTGCCTCAGTGTGCCATCAGCCTGTGTGAGAAGCGCAGGGCGTTCGGCGCGCAGATGAACACCGGGTTCGATGTAACGCCCCGGTATCGTAACCGACTGCAAGGTTTGAAAATGCTCTGGCGCATCCCGACGCATCTCCTCCGCAAGCGCGAAACCATCCACCAGGATCGATTCGCCTCCCTTGCCGTCAAATTCCCGGCAGACAAACGACTGCAGGCCGGGCGCATCGTGGCTGTAGGTTCCGTCCGTGTGGGGTTCCAGGTACTGCTTGCTATAGGCCGTGTCATCATGATCCTGGATTTCCGCGGAAAGGGTCCAGAGGCCTCCAAAAATCGTCGTTCGGACATAACCGATCCGAGTGAGGAAAGCTTCAGTCGCCGCATCGTCCGTCGGCACGCCTTCAACAACGGCAAACCCCTGCGCGTGAACCCGCTCCAGGCAGGCACGCAGGCCCTCTTTGCTGCTCAGCACCTCGTCATGCGCGAGCGGGGCCGGCAGTTCGAGCGGATCACGCCCAGACCAGAAACGCCGGGAGACCAGAGGAGCAAGATCCGCTTCCGACGGTACCAGGCCGGCCATTCCTGCCAGAAAGTCCGCTGAATACCGGCTCGGTGTACTGCTGTTCTGCCAGGCGATTTCAACTGCCGCGCCCTCATCGAGAAGCTTACTCTCCAACGCCCGGATATCGTTTGAAATCTCGAATGTATCGACCCGCCGCTGCAGCGTGTCCGGGTCCAGACTGGCCTCGTCCTGTCCGTGATCGCGCAGCCAGAACCAGGGAAACAGCGTTTCCTGCCCGTCACCCCAGTGAAGCGACAGCCCCTCGTCCCTGGGTTCGATATTGGCCAAACGCATCTCAGATTGTCCCGCCAAGCAATGTCTCCGTGAAAACTCGGGTCACGCGCAAATGCTGCCGCGCCCTCACTAAATCCTGCCTTTACGCTTCATACTACCGCATTTATCGGCTATTTATGCAAATGTATAATTAGAAATACCGTTTGTCACCTGTACCGCTTCATGCAGTGTAGGCACAATAAAAGCGCTACGGACTGTGAGGCCTTTGTGACAAGAGAATTCCTGAATTTATCGGCCCGGGACATCCCGGAGGGAACCTATGCCCAGACGTAGCTTCCAGCATGCCCCCGAAGGCGTGCGCCGCCAGGATCTGATCAACGCCACCCTCGACTGCATCGCCGAGCACAGTCTGCAGGGTGCCACGGTGCGGCAGATCGCTCTGCGCGCAGGCGTCACTGCCGGACTGATCCGCTATTATTTTCCGGGAAAGGACGAACTGGTCCACGCGGCCTACCGCGAAACCATGAGCCGCATGACAGGGTTGGCCAAATCCTTGGCAGACGACTACGCCCGCGAGTACACAGCCACGCCGCGTCAGCATCTGGAGTTCTTCGTAAAGGCCAGCCTCAGTCCACCTGTCGTGGATGCGCGCACGCTTTCGCTTTGGGCAAATTTCGTCAGCCTCATTCACGTGGACCCTGAAATGGCCGAGATCCATAAGGAGAGTTATCTGGCCTTCCGCAACGAGGTCGAAAGGCTGATCGCCGCGGTCCTGGATCATGAGGGCAGGCCCGCACCCAAGAGTGAGCTCGCCAGGTCCGCCATCGCGATCAATGCCATCATCGACGGCCTCTGGCTGGAGGGCTGTCTGGCCGGCGAGATTTTTGGCGAGAACGATCTGGTCGCCATCGGTATCAATGCTGTCAACGCAGTTCTCAAACCGACAGAAGGTTGAACCACCGTGTCCGTGAAGTCACCTTATGATCTGCTCTTCGAACCCGTAAGGATCGGACCGGTTACGGCCCCCAACCGCTTCTATCAAGTGCCGCACTGCAACGGCTTCGGTCACCTGCGGCCCAGGGGACTGGCCGCCATGCGCGGGATCAAGGCCGAAGGCGGCTGGGGTGTGGTCTGCACCGAGGAAGTCGAGATCCATCCCACGTCGGAAATCTCGCCCGCGGTTGAAGGCCGGATCTGGGATGACCAGGACATTCCCGCCCACCGTCTGGTGACGGATGCCATCCACGCGCACGGGTCCCTGGCCGGGATTGAACTGGTGCACAACGGCCTGCATGCGCCGAACCGTATCAGCCGCCTGCCCCCTATGGCGCCCAGTGCTGCGCCCGTGGACAGTTCTGATCCCATCCAGGCCAGGGCTATGGATCTCACCGACATCCGGAACTTTCGCCGCTGGCACCGCCACGCCGCCCTGCGCGCCAAAGCGGCAGGCTACGACATCGTCTATGCCTACGCCGGTCACAACATGGCGACGCTTATGCATTTTATGCAGCCGCGTCATAATCAGCGCAGTGACGAATACGGTGGATCACTGGAAAACCGGATCCGTCTGACCCGCGAGGTTATCTCCGAAATCAAGGATGCGGTCGGCGACAGCTGCGCGGTAGCGTTCCGCTTCGCTGTGGATGAGCTGCTGGGCGAAGAGGGTCTGTCCGTAGACGGAGAGGCCCGTGACATCGTCGGCCTGCTCGCGGAGCTACCTGATCTCTGGGATGTGAATATCAGCGGCTGGTCAAACGATTCCGCAACCGCGCGCTTCGAGCCCAACGAGGGTTATCAGGAAAGCTATACTGCCTTCGTCAAATCCATGACCAGCAAACCGGTGGTCGGCGTTGGGCGCTTCACCTCGCCGGACGCCATGGTCTCGCAGATCCGTCGCGGCGCTCTGGATCTGATCGGTGCCGCCCGCCCTTCGATAGCTGATCCTTTTCTGCCTTCGAAAATCCGCGATGACCGGATCGAGGCAATCCGCGAATGTATCGGCTGCAATATCTGCGTCAGTGGCGACAATCTCAACGTTCCAATCCGCTGCACCCAGAACCCGACCATGGGCGAGGAATGGCGGCGCGGCTGGCATCCCGAGAAAATCGGACCGAGCGTTTCCGACGAGGCTGTTCTTGTAGTTGGTGGTGGCCCCGCCGGGCTGGAGTGCGCATTGCAACTCGGAAAGCGCGGCTATCGCGTTACCCTGGCGGAGGGTTCGTCGGCATTGGGCGGGCGCTCCCTGCGCGAGAGTCGATTGCCCGGTCTGAAAAGTTACGCGCGGGTCAAGGACTACCGCGAAGGGCTGCTGAAATCCATGGCGGGGGTTGAGATCTATCTGGAGAGCCCGCTCGATGCCGACGCCATCCGGGAGTTTGGCTTTCCTCATGTCTTTCTGGCCACCGGCGCCACCTGGCGACGCGACGGCACCGGGCGGCAAAACCACCGCCCGCTTGCGGGCCTCAATCATCTCCCGATCTTCACACCCGACGATATCATGGCGGGCAACTTGCCGAATGCTGGCAAAGTCACGGTCTTCGACGACGATCACTATTACCTGGCCGGTGTAATCGCCGAAAAGCTGGTCGAGGCCGATTGCGATGTGACGCTTGTCACCCCGGCCCAGACGGTTTCCGCTTGGACCGACTTTACTCTGGAGCAGGACAAGATCATCACCCGACTGCTGGAAAAGAATGTGGAGCTGACCGTCCGGCGGAACATTTCTGAGATTCTGCCCGGTGGCCTTCGCCTGGCCTGCACGCACAGCAACCACACAGAAGAACGTGCGGCGGATGCACTGGTTTTGGTCACGGCGCGCGATGCAAATGACGCTCTGCATCGTTCTTTGAGTACTCAGCCGGAACAGCTATCGGAAGCAGGCATCCAGAGCCTGCAGTCCATCGGCGATTGCCTCGCGCCCGGTACGATCGCCAATGCCGTCTACCTGGGTCACCTGGCCGCGCAAAACTTCCAGGGCGATGACTGGGACGCAGCGCTCTTTCGACGGGAAATGACCGCCCTCTCTCGAGAAGCCTGAGCTTTCGGCTTCAGGAAATGGCGACTTTGTCGCATAAACCGGCTATAAGCATTATACGCTTTCCAACGATTATGCTATCCAGAGCTGAGTCGTTATTCGCCATTTCAGCGAAAATTATTACATGTCCGCTCCGCACTTGCGTTAGAGCAGACTGAGGGGACCATCGCTTCGCCATGACGAACTGGGATGATTACCGTTATTTTCTGGCCGTCGCCGAGGAAGGCAGCGTTTCGGGTGCCGCCCGCAAGCTCGAAACCACCCAACCAACCGTTGGACGACGGATCGCAGAGCTGGAAAAGCGCCTCAACGCCAAGCTCTTTCAACGCAGCCACAACGGCTACCTGTTGACCGAGCTGGGCGAATTGGTGCGTGACCGCGTCAAGGTGATCAGCGGCGAATCTCAATGGATTGAACATAAGGTCAGCTACATCGACAAATCGCCGGTTGGTCGTGTGGTACTCTCCACCACCGAAGACATCGGCTATTTCTGGCTCTCGAACCTGCTGGGTAACTTCCATGCCGAGCATCCCGAGATCGATCTGGATCTGATCATCGGCTACCACGCCGTCGACATCATCAACGGCGAGGCGGATATCGCGCTTCGGGTCGGCGATCCGCGCTCGCAGGATCTGGTAGGACGCTGTCTCGGCCAAGTCCGCTTCGGCCTCTATGCCTCGCCGGAATATCTCGCTCGCAATCCGGAACCCAAATGCATTGAGGATCTTTCCAACCACAACATCATCGAGTCCGTGCGGCAGATGAACAACTTTCCGCAGACTGCCTGGTTGCGGGAAAACAGCGACGGCGCCCGGGTCTCCTTCACCTGCGACAACATCATGGTTGAGCTCTCAGCAGTCGAGGCCGGTCTGGGCATCGTCGCCCTGCCCGTCTACATGATCTCCAACACCACGAACGTGCAACAGATCCTGAAGGACGACTTCGACCTTGCGCTTGATCTCTGGCTGCTCACGCATCGCGATCTCATCAAGATCCCGCGCATCCGGGCCGTTATCGACTTCCTCACCGAACATGTCCATGACCGACTGATTCCCGAGCGATCTTGAAGACCGCCCTGCCGGTCGCATTAGACCTGCCGCTGAAGGAGCAGATACAGCGCGACAAGAACCAGTGCTCCGCCCATCACAAGGTTGAAGAGCTTCAGGCTTCTGGGTGTACGAAAGATCAGATGGATTCTCTCACCGATGACGGCCCAGCAACCAATCCCGAAGTAACAGATGACAAAGTAAATCGTCACGAAGAGCACCAAACGGGAATGAGCGCCGACGAGATCGAAAGCCGACACACCGGCGATACAGGCCGCCCAGGCCTTGGGGTTCAACCATTGCAGCAGAAAGCCCTGCGAAAAGCGCGGTATGGACTCGCGGCAAATTTCAAGCTTCGGATCTGATGTCGCGATCTTGAATCCCATGTAGCAAATCAATGCTGTACCGCCATAGGCCAGAATATCCAGAAAGAGGCCATACTCCACCGCGACGCTGCCCAGGCCCATCCCGATCAGAAACAGCAGCAGGGTAAAACCAATCGTCGCACCTGAAACAAAGGGTACTGCGTTTCTCAAGCCATGATTGGCGCCCGTCGACAGGGTAATCAGATTCACAGGTCCCGGCGAAATTGACATAGAGAGTGAAAACAAACACATAGCAACAATACTGGACATAACGCCTCCAAATTTCTGCGGAAGACTAGCCATGCTTTGAGTTCGATACTATCTTGTCTAATTGATATTCATTGTTCGATTGAATGCGATAATGATTGATGACCTGCGCGCCATTGCCATCTTTGCCGAATCAATCCGGCAGGGCTCCTTTCGGAGCGCCGCAAGGAAACTCGAGCTCTCCCCCTCCGTGGTCAGCTATCACATATCGGAGTTGGAAAAACGTGTCGGCACGGCATTGATCTATCGCTCGACCCGCAAGCTATCCCTGACACACGAGGGCCAGCGGCTCTACGGTCATGCACTCAATATGCTGATGTCTGCCGAACAGGGGCTGTCGGAGGTCTTTTCAAGTGGCGAGGACCTTCGTGGCAAGCTGACCATTGCGGCGACCTCCGCACTGATGCGTTCGCCACTCAACGATCAGATCGCCGCCTTTCACAAGCTCCACCCCAAGCTCGAGCTGAACATTTCCTATTCCGACATCAAGCAGGACCTGATCGCAGGCGGCATCGATCTCGCGGTGCGCGCCGGGCAGATGGAAGACAGTTCCCTGAAGACCCGACGCATCGGCCAGATCCGCCGTAAACTTGTCTGCGCACCTTCCTATCTGAAGGAAAGAACACCGCCTGTGCGGCCAAAGGACCTGGAAGGCTGGAACTGGATCAGGCTTGAGATGATGCCCGGCTTCAGAACACTCCAAAAATCCGGGCGATCAGCAGTACAGTTGCGTCAGTCCGGCAGCATCTGCGTCGACAGCGCCGAAGCCATGACACAACTCTGCCTGCAGGGCTTGGGACTGGCCACGCCGCCGGACTACCTCGTCGAGCGGGAAATCGCCGCTGGGGCCCTCACCGTCATTCTTCCCGACTGGAGCGTCGAGCCCATGCCGCTCCATGCGGTCTGGCCCGATAACGTCGCCGCCAACAACAACACCAAAGCCCTGGTCGAGCACTTGGCACGTTTCGCGTGTAATTGATCAAGCGCATTCGAAAAGGAATGCGGAACACTATATCCAGCGCGCAACACACTCGGATGGAGCAAAGAACACCAAGTCTCGAAACACAAATTATATATTATTGTTTTATTTAATAATTTTTATCCTTAGTCAGTTCAAGACCACATAAAATCAAGTACTCCGGAGATACCGAAATAGAATCTCAAGAGCTTTCCTCTTGACCCTTTTCTCCAAATAAGGGAAAAGGCGTCCGAGGATTATATTGATGATGACTATTAACTTCCCCTTCGCGCCCGTACACACCCGATTCCATGCCGCGGTGTCTGAAGGCTATGGCTCAGACGTGTGCCCCAGGCATGCGGCTGGTAGCCTGTGCGAGTTGAGATTGATGTAACCTCATTTCACGTACAGCTATTCGAAGCCGCTTCCGTCCCGAAGCGGCTTTTTTTGTTTTTGGAGTGTGTCATGCAGCTTCCTATCGAGCATATCGACGATGTCCTACCTCATATCCCGAACAATGTCGGGATCGTCGTCTCTGAGCGTCCGGACGTCCGGATCATCGACTACGTCTTCACCACCGATGCAACCTTCGCCACCCCCATGGCGCGGGAATGCCGGGGTTTGAAGTTTGCGCTTGATGGCTCGATCCTCGCACGGCCGCTCCACAAGTTCTTCAATATCGGTGAGCAACAGAGTGCGGCGGACATCGACTGGACGCAGCCCCATGTGGTTCTGGACAAGCTGGATGGCTCTATGGTTCACCCCTGCTTCCTGAGCGAGCGGCTAACCTTCATGACCCGTATGGGGGAAAGCGGTCAGGCCAAGGCGGCACTGGACCATGCCGATGAGGCTGTCCTGCGGCTCAGCCGGGATCTGCTCCTGGAAGGAATGACGCCCGTTTTCGAGTTCACTTCGCCCGATCACCGGGTTGTTCTTGCGTATCCGGAGACCTCCCTTACACTGATTGCTGTTCGGGAGACGGTAAGTGGAACCTACCTGAGTCATGCGGAGCTTGCACGGCTGGCCGAGCGATACTGCGTTCCCCTGGTCGCCCAGCTCGGCAGAGTCGAGGATGCCATGGCATTCATCGCGCGAGGCCGTAGTCTCACCGATGTCGAGGGTTACGTCATCGCCTTTGAGGATGGCCATCGGGTTAAGCTCAAGGCCGACGCTTATGTCCTGCGGCACAGGGCCCTTGCCGGTGTATCCAAGGAACGCAACCTGCTGGAGTGGATCGTCAAGGATGCCATCGACGATGTCCTCCCCTTGCTGTCGGACGATATCGCACAGCAGGTGGCCGCATACCGGAATCAGGTCTACCAGGCTTTGGACCGGCATGTCGCAGCACTTGCTGAATTCGCTCAGCAGCACAGCGCTCTGCCGCGAAAGGAGATCGCCTTCGCCGCCCGGGAGAAGTTGGACCAGCGACTGCATGGCGCCCTCTTTGCCATGCTGGACGGCAACGATGGCCGGGAGGCCGTCAAGCGCCTGCTGGCCTGGGCAAGCCGTTCCGACCCGCGCATGGATTCTGTGCGTGACCTTTTCGACCTGAAGTGGGACGGCACAGATCTTGTGTTCGAACAGGGGTGAATGACGGAGCAGCGGGGAGAGGCCGGTTTTAAGCCGCGCCTCTCCCCCAGACCCCGCCAGATTCCAGAAAGATGCATTCAAATGAAGCTATCGACCGAACGACTGGAACTCCGTCCGCTCGAGGAGCGCGATTTAGCGCACATGCAGCGTTATGCGACACGCCCGGCATTTTACCGCTACATCGCCATAGAGGAACAGACTCCTGAAACGATTGCAGAATTTCTTGAGAAACGGCTCGAGGAGCAACATGACAACTCTGACCGCACCTACTTCGCCATTGAACCTAAAGATCTTGGATTCATTATCGGTGCCACGCGCATTGAGATTCGGAGCCGGGACCACAGACAGGGTGACCTGGGTTACGCCCTCGATTCCGACTATGAGGGCCGCGGCTACATGACTGAGGCCGTTCAGCGCCTGATCATCTTCGGCTTCGAAGAGCTGCAGCTACATCGGATTTGGGCAACCTGCGATATCGACAACGATCCTTCGTGGCACCTCATGGAACGGGTCGGAATGACACGGGAAGGTGTTATGCGCGACGACAAATTCCTGCGTGGTCGTTGGCGCAACTCCTATCTCTATTCGATACTTGCCTCGGACAGAGAGCTGTGACGAAATCCCGGTCGGTCGGATTTGTCGATCAGATCAAAGATGAGCTTTAGCGCATGGAGATAAAAATCGTCCCGGCGACGGATGCGGATGGAGACGCCCTCGCGACTCTCCGGGTCGCGGCTATGCGCGAAAGCCTGGAGGCGGTCGACAGGTTCGAACCGCAGCGCGCGCGTGACCGTTTCCTCAACAATTTTGATCCCAAAACCACCTTTCAGGTCTTTTCGCAGTCCAAACTTGTCGGCTTCTACGCTCTCCAGGAGCGGGAAACCTATTTCTGGCTGGATCACCTCTATGTTGAAGCGAATCGGCACGGCAGCGGGATAGGTAGTCAGGTCATGGAAATCATCAAGAAGACTGCCCGCAACCAAAAGAAGTCGATCCGACTGGGCGCTCTGAAACAAAGCCGTGCAAACGACTTTTACCAAAAACACGGTTTTGTCGAACGAGAACAAAAGGAGTGGGACATTTACTACGAATGGATTGCGAACTGATATCCATCGTAAAAAAGTCCGATTTGCGGTTCACAATTCCATAGCCGCGACCAACGCCCCTATTATCAATCAGTGCAAAAAGTGGATCAGGCGTGACCACAAGAGATATGACGACCCCAAGGCTGATGTTCATTCTGACTTTGTCGTTTCTGTTGACAGGGTGTGAGGCGGTACTGACTCCAAGAGACGATAATCTCACGGGTGTTCGAGTCTTCTTTGCGACGGACCGCTCGATGGACCCAGGCGCTGCACCGAAGGACCGCTTCGGAAACGACCGCTCAAACATCAAGTACGGGACGACTTTCGTTAGTATCCCCGCTTCCCATGTTGCCGGAGAACTGGAATCGCCATCACTTTTGCGCTTCGAGTTCAGCGAAGATCCCGAGAAGCACGTAGTTCTGGTGAACGCCGTCCTACAGTCTAAAGACGCTTTCTTCGCTGAACTCTCGTCCCGTGTTCGGGGTAGCGCGACCAAACAGGCCTTCGTTTTTGTCCACGGCTACAACGTGAGTTTCGAGGATGCCGCGCGACGCACGGCGCAGATTTCATACGATCTCGGCTTCGATGGCGCGCCGGTCTTTTACAGCTGGCCCTCGCAAGCCAGCTTGGAGGGCTACACCGTCGACGAATCAAACATCGCGTGGAGCGAAACGAACCTGAAGCGCTTCTTCGCCGATGTGCTGACCCGTTCCGATGCGCAGCAGGTTCATCTGGTCGCACACAGCATGGGTAGTCGGGCCGTTACACGTGCGGTCGCATCGCTGTTGACGGAAAACCCCGGCGCGCGCAAGCGTCTCGGAGAACTTATCCTCACAGCTCCGGATATTGATGCAGACATCTTCAAGCGTGACATTGCCCCGGTCCTTGCCGCGGCTCAGCAATCGACGACACTCTATTCGTCATCGGGCGATATAGCCCTGACCGCATCTCAGCAAGTCAACGGCTATCCCCGCGCCGGCGACTCGGGCGATGGCCTCGTCGTCGTTCCCGGTGTTGAGACGATTGACGCAACCTCCGTCGATACGGGACTCTATGGTCACTCTTACTTTGCAGAGGCGGATTCCGTTCTCTCGGATATTTCCTACCTCATAAAAACCGGTTGGAGCGCCGATAGACGACCAGGACTAACGCCGGTGATTTCTCCCGAAGGGATCTACTGGTCGTTCGAGTGACCGTCGCCAAGAGCGCATTTATTAATCAGACAGTCAGTTCAACGGTCATGAATTCGCTATAGGGGTCGAGGACGTAATCCCCAAAGGGCGCGCAGGTCGTAAAACCGAAACGCGCATAGAGTCTCCGCGCGACCGCAAAAGATTCCATCGCCCCGGTCTCCAGACTCAGTCGCGCATAGCCTCTGCGTCGGCTCTCGGCCATGAGATGCTCCATCAAAGCCCGCGCCACACCCCTGCCCCGCGCTGCTTCCGCCGTATGCATGGACTTGATTTCACCGTGCAAGGGCTCGCCTGGACCGACTTTCAGTTCCTTCAAGGCCACACAGCCCAGGAGGCTGTCCCCGTCCCATGCACACCAAAAACTGACTTCAGGTACACGAAGTTCGTCCAGATCCAGGGCATGCGTGCTCTCCGGCGGTGATTCACCTGCCGTGAAGTCCAGATGTCTTTGCAGGAGTTCGGCGACGGCCTTGCCGCTAAGGTCGTCTTCTCGGATCGTAATCGGCATAGCTACCTGCTGAATTCAAAAGTTGGAAAAACTGCACTGATGTGTGGCCAAAAAGCCTGGAGCACCGCGAATTGCAGAACTTTAAGTCTTGGTGCGATCTGGGATTAAAGCGAAAAATCTGTACAGCGGAAACCCGAAAACAATAACCTCGAACCAAAGACAACCGCGCTGCATTGAGTAAGCGCGTCGCAAACCAGGGGACAAACGTGAACAAAGACGACTTCCGGAAATGGTCGCGACGGGCAGCCGACTGGGGTGCCGACTATCGTGAGACTCTTGGTGAACGGCCCGTCCGGTCCCGCAGCGCCCCGGGCGAAGTCGCTGCGCAGATCGCCAGAACCCCGCCGGAAACGCCAGAGCAGATCGATGCCATCTTCGCGGACTTCGAGCGCACGATCGTGCCCGGCATGACCCACTGGCAACATCCGCGTTTCTTTGCCTACTTCCCCGCAAACGCAGCGGAGATCTCAGTCATTGCAGAGTACCTGGTTACCGCCATGGGGGCGCAGTGCATGCTGTGGCAGACTTCTCCTGCCGCGACAGAGCTCGAAACCGTGGTTCTGGACTGGCTGCGCCAGGCTCTTGGGTTACCGGAGGGATTCACCGGTGTCATTCAAGATTCAGCTTCGTCCGCCACGCTCGCCGCTGTCCTCACCATGCGCGAACGGGCATTGGACTGGGATGGCAACAGGAATGGCCTTTCCGGTCATCCTGCTATCCGGGTTTATGCCTCCAATGAAGTGCACAGCTCCATCGACCGCGCCATCTGGATTTCGGGAATCGGCTCAGAAAATCTGATCCGTGTTCCGACTTCCGGCCCGCAACGCGCACTGGATGCCTCGGCCCTGGATTCCTTGATCCAACAGGACAAGGACGCCGGGCACCTGCCTGCTGGAATCATTCCCTGCGTCGGCGGCACCAGTGTCGGCGGGACCGATGACATCGCCGCCGTCTGCGCCGTAGCCCGAAAACACGGACTTTACGTTCATGTCGATGCTGCCTGGGCCGGCTCGGCGATGATCTGTCCCGAATACCGTCACTTCTGGGCGGGCATCGAAGAGGCCGATTCCATCGTATTCAATCCACACAAGTGGCTGGGCGCGAGCTTCGACTGTTCCGCCCACTTCCTGCGAGATCCAGACAGCCTGGTCAAAACGCTGGCCATACAGCCGGAGTTTCTAAAAACCCACGGCAAAGACCATGTTATCAATTACTCTGAATGGTCGATCCCGCTCGGACGGCGCTTCCGCGCGCTCAAGATCTGGTTTTTGATCCGGGCCCATGGGCTTGAGGGCCTCAGAAGCATGATTCGGAACCATGTGAGTTGGTCGGAGAAGCTAGCGCAAAAAGTTGCCGCCGCGCCGGACTTCGAGCTGGTCACCAACCCGATGCTCTCGCTCTTTTCCTTCCGCTACGCTCCGTCAGGTGTCACCGATCTCGACGACCTGAATCAGCGCCTCGTGAATACCATCAACGACGATGGGCGGATTTACCTGACCCAGACACGTGTGGACGGCAAACTGGTGATCCGCTTCCAGGTGGGGCAATTCGAAACCAGCGAACAGGATGTCCTCTTCGCCTACGATGTCATCCGAGACTGCGCAAATTCGCTTTAGTTCTTCGACTCCGACTGCTGCGCCGACCACTCCGCATAGCGCTTCTGGGTTTCTTCGTTGGGAGGATAGAGTCCGATGATACTCTCGCCCGCCGACACCTGCTCAAAGACGTATTCTTCGAAAGCTTCCATCTGAGTAAGCTCGTCGGCGATTTCCTCGGCAATTTCGAGCGGCACCACGACGACACCATCGCCGTCGCCGACCATCAGATCGCCCGGGAAGACCGGCGCGCCGCCGCAGCCGATCGGCACGTTCAGATCCAATGCGTGATGCTTGGTCAGATTGGTCGGCGCGGATGGACGGGCGCAGTAGGATGGAATCTTTAGCCCTGCGATGGTCTCGACATCACGCAATCCACCGTCGGTGACTAACCCCGCACAGCCCCTCACCTCCAGACGTTTGGTCAGGATTGCACCTGCCGAAGCAGCGGTCGCATCGCCCCGGCAGTCCATCACCAGGACGTGGCCAGTGGGAACAGATTCGACCGCAACCCGCTGAGGGTGTCCGGGATCGCGGAAAACCTCAATACCGTTGAGATCCTCGCGCGAAGGAATGTAGCGCAGGGTGTAGGCCTGCCCCACCAGATGGATCGGCGTCGTATTCAGCCGCGATACACCTTCGATGAAGCACTTCTTCAGACCGCGCTTGTAAAGCAGCGTGCAGAGACTGGCCGTCGATGCATTGCGATAGGCAGCCAGGGTGGCATCCGATAGAATCTTGTGTGTCATAGCACTCACAACACCTTATTTCCTGGTCCGGGAAACCGGCAATGGCTTCACGCGAACGGGTTTTTTCTTGTCAGTCAGGCTTAGTCAATCAGGCCCGGCAGCGTCAGCGAAACCGCCGGCACGTAGGTCACCAGCAACAGCGCAGCGAAGATCGCCAGGTAGAAGGGCCAAATGGTCTTCAGGGCCTCTTCAATCGGCACCCTGCCCACCGCGCAGCCGACAAAGAGGCAGGCGCCCACCGGCGGCGTACAGAGCCCCAACCCAAGGTTCACCAGCATCATGATGCCGAACTGGATCGGATCCATACCGATGCTGGTCGCGATCGGCAGGAAGATCGGTGTGCAGATCAGGATCAGTGCCGCCATATCCATGATCATGCCCAGCATAAGAAGCATCAGGTTGATCATCAGCAGGATGATGATGGGGTTTTCCGAGATGGTAGTCAGAAGATTGCTGAGGTGGGTCGGCACCTGATAGAGCGCCAGCAGGTAGGCAAAGGCGCTCGCGCAGCCGATCAGCATCATCACCATCGCGGTCGTGCGCACCGCGTTCGTCACCGCTGTTATAAAGCCTTCCCAGCTCAGGGAACGGTAGACCACAGCGGTAATCACAAGCGCATAGATTGCGCCGAATGCGCCTGATTCCGTCACGGTAAATACGCCGGAGAGTACACCGCCAACAATGATGACGGCGGTAATCAAACCGGGAATGGCGTTAACGGCGGAATGCAAAACCACCTTCCAGCCGGGAAATGCCTCGGCGGGATAGTTGTGTTTCACCGCGACAATGTAGGCAGCCACCGCCAGACAGATGCACATCAGCACCCCGGGCACCACGCCCGCCAGGAACAGCTTGGAAATGGAGATGCCGCCACCTGCCGCCACCGAGTAGATAATCATGTTGTGACTTGGGGGAATGACAATGCCCGCAATCGATGAGGTCACGGTGACATTGACCGCGTAGTCGCCCTTGTAGCCCTTCTCCTTCATCACCGGGATCAGGATCGAGCCCAGTGCCGAGATGTCCGCAATCGCCGAACCGGAGATACCGCCGAACAGCATGCTGGAGAAGATGTTGACCGATGCCAGCCCGCCGCGCACATGGCCGATCAAGGCCGAGGAGAAGCGCACGAGACGGACAGCAATCCCGCCGTGTAGCATCAGCTCACCGGCAAAGATAAAGAAGGGTATCGCCAGCAGCGAGAAGACCGTCATGCCGGAGATGATCCGCTGGAAGGTGATCAACAGCGGAAAGCCCTCGTAAAAAAAGGCAGAGGCTGCGGCGAGCCCCATGGCGAAAGCGACGGGAATACCGATAACGACGCTGACACCAAAGACGCCGAGTAGAATTGCGAGGCCCATCTTTAGTCTGTCCCGTCTTTTGCCGGCGCCACCCCGGCGGCCAGCTTAACAATTTGATCAATGGCCCGCGCACCGGAAAAGAGCAGCATCAACGCCCCGCAAATCGCGGCAGGCAAGGTACGGATGCCCTCAGGAACATCCAGCATCGGAAGTTTAGTCGACCAGCCGAACTCGACCAGTTCGATGCAGGACAACAGCATCACCAGACCAAATCCGGCGAGCGCAAGATCACAGATAGTCCGCACGATCCGGCGCAATTTCGGACGCAGCGAGTCCCGGAAAAAAGTAACACCGAGATGGGTATCTTCATAAACGCCGGCCGAGGCCCCAAGGAATGCGATGTAGCAGATCAGCAGCAAGGCCATCTGCTCGACCCAGGTTGGCGTCACGTTCAGGACGTAGCGCCCGAACACCAGCCAACCGAAAATCGCCACCAGCACGACCAGCGCACAGGAACTGAAGAAAATGCATGCGGTTCTGAGGAACCCGAGCCATCTGCTGACAGCAGACATGCCAAGTAAGATCGTTTCCAAGAACTTTGACCTTTGCCGCTGTTTGGCTACCGCAGGATAAAGGACCCATCGAAAGACAACAGCATACCGCAGGGGCTGGCCTGCGTCGCTCTGTCAGTGTCAGCGCAGCAAGATGATCGCTGTGAGCTGCGGCCCGTCTGAAAAAGCCTGGCCCCGGAAATCTCCGGGGCCAGGGTCAGTGCAGTAGGAGGATTACTCCGCAGACCGGATCAGGTTAACGAGATCGGTCAGGTCCGGGTTCTTCTCGAGGAAGCTGTCATAAACCGTAGACATAGCATTCTGGAAAGGTGCTTTGTTTGCGATCTTGTTGACCTGCGTACCACCGGCAAGCACGGCTTCCATGCTTTTGGCTTCACGCGCCTGCCAAAGCTCTCGCTGCATGTTGGCACTGGCTTTGCCAGCAGCCTTCACAATAGCCTGGTCTTCCGCAGACAGCGCATCCCAGGACTTTTTGCTCATGCAGAGGCACTCAGGAATGATCAGGTGCTCTGAGATCGAATAGAACTTGGCAACTTCGAAGTGGTTGGTCGACTCGTAGGACGGCGGATTGTTTTCCGCACCGTCAACCACCCCGGTTTTCAGGGACTGATAGACTTCGGCGAAAGCCATTGGTGTTGCGTTACCGCCCAGGGATTCGATCATACCAACGAAAAGATCGTTGTTCATGACGCGAACCTTCATGCCTTCGACATCGCTTGGCGCATTGATCGGTTTCTTCGAGTTGTAGAAAGAACGCGCACCGGCATCATACCAGCCGAGTGCAACGATGCCCTTCTTCTCCAGTCCCTTGCCAATGGCTTCGCCGGCTTCACCATCCATCAGGCGGTACATCTGATCGATGCTTTTGAAAATGAACGGTAGCGAAACCACGTTGGTCTCAGGAACGGCCTGGCCCATCGGACCGAGGCTGAAAACACCGAAATCGATTGCGCCCAGGCGAACCTGTTCGATGGCATCAGGCTGCGAGCCCAGAACGCCAGCGTGAAAAATTTTACCCTTAATGCGACCGTCAGTCTTTTCGGTGACTTCCTTCATGAAGGCTTCCATGCCGTGTGACACAGGATAGTCAACCACATGAATGTTCCACGCCCGCCAGTCTGCCGCCTTCGCAGGCGCAGCACTCAAGGCCGGCAAAGCGAGCGCAAGCGCCATAACAGCACTAATTGCAACGCGGCGGCCGGATCTTCCGATACCCATAAGCTTTCTCCCAGTTTCATCTTTGCGTTAAATCGCAAGTCATGTGCTATTATCTCATGACAAATTTCAGATCAAGAGATATTATCTCTTTACTTAAGACATTTGAACCGCCCGCAGTCATCTCGACTGTTCCGCCAAAACACTGTATGCCAAGGGAATCACGCGATGAATTGGGCCGACCGGCTCTCGTCGGAAAAATGCGCAGGTGAAACCTAAGAATGACAGTTGAGTCACAGATGCCGCCGGGCCGGGCAAAGCGCAACACGCTTACAGAGAAAATAAGCGTCGCCATTCGCGAGAAGATAATTTCCGGTGAGTTTGAGGTTGGCGGGAAGCTGCCCCGGGAAAAAGATCTGGTCGCGGATTTTGCCGTCAGCCGAACCGTGGTGCGCGAGGCCCTGGCGAAATTGAGCGCTGACGGTCTGATCGAAATTCGTCACGGGGTCGGCGTCTTCGCACTCGATCCCGCGCAACGGAGTGACAGAAATCCCTTTCTTGCGGAGAATTTTACCAAGATTTCTGCCGTCCTCGACCTTTTTGAACTGCGGCGCGGGATTGAGATCGAAGCCGCCGGTCTAGCCGCTCTGCGCCGCTCCCCCGCCCAGGATGCCCGAATCAGAGAGGCTTACCGCAGCTTCAAGCAGGCGCTTGAGCAGGGTGAGATTGCCGCGAACAATGACCTCGAATTGCATCGCGCTATCGCAGAGGCAACGAACAACCGCTTCTACACGGAGTTTCTCGACTTCCTGACGGATCAGGCCATCGGTCGGACCGTAAAGGGCGGCTACGGCGGCGATGAGGCTCAAAAGCTCGACAAGACCAAACATCTGAAGAACGAGCACCGGGAGATTGTGGAAGCGATCGGTGTCCAGGATGCCGAACGGGCGCGCGAAGCCATGCGGACTCACCTGATGAACAGTGAAAAGCGGTTTCGCGCCCTCTCCATGAGTGATCTCTAAAACAACGTCTCTACGTCAAGAGATATTATCTCTAGTTAATCAGCAATTCGGAATAAGGTCATCGGGCTGCTGCTGCGGCAAGACGCTGCCCGAAGACAAGCACCCCTGCCCCAACCGCCGCCATGACAATCGACAGAGCGAGAATCACCCACCCGGCATCCGCGCCACTGGCGAAGAGCGCCACCAGCATTCCTGCGAAAGGTTGCGAGAGGTTGTTCAGCATGACGATCAGACCGGTGGTCTTGCCGAAATCCTCCATGGGAATGATCCGCTTGCGCAGGCTTCGGATGTAGATGTTGAACATCTTGTCGAAGCCGATCACCACAACAAACCCAACCGCATAGATCCAGGGGTGAGCGCCCATGCTTGTAAAAATACCGCCCACGCAGATCAAAGAGTACGACAGCAGGCCCAGTGTGTTCAGCGATAGCGTGACGTGGGCAATGAAAAAGAGGATCACCACTGTAGCCACCGCGCCCGCCGTCTGAAGCAGCGCATAATAGGTCTCTGAGTGCCCCTGAAGCCCGGTCACCATGGCGGCGGAGGTTGCCAGGGTCACGCCGATGACCAGATTGACCGCCGCCGCCAACAGCACGGCCTCTTTCAGGCCAGGGATCTTGAGAATATGCATCGCAGCCGTCTGCAACGGACGGAACCACGGCCCCTGATGCGGATGCGGCGGATCAAAGATCGGTTGTGCGATATGCTTCCAGAGAAACATGGTGAAATCTGCGGCGACAAACAGCCCCGCCGCAAGCAGCACCACCCATTCCCAGCTCCAAAACTTGAGCAGAAAGGCTGCCGCCAGCGGCCCCAGCACCATACCCAGCTGATCGGCGATCTGAGAGTAGGACAGAACCTTCTCGAAGCGCTGGGTCCTGAAGACCTGCGGCAGGATCACCTCCCGCGCCATCAGGCCCTGGGTCGTGAGAACGCCCGTGACCGCTGACAGCACAATCAGCCAGCCAACCGAGCTGAACAGCAGAGCGTAGCCCGCAATCCCGATCACGCAGACAACGGCGCGATAGAACTGGCTGACCCGCAGCAAACGGAAGGGCGCAATCCGATCGCAGAGCGCGCCACAGAGCGGAAAGGCAAGGTAGCGCGGTAGCGCCTCGAGAAAGAACGCGAGTCCGGACCAGCTCACGCTGCCGGTAATCTGAAACACCACCAGCGGCACCAGGAACAAGAGGATCTGATCCGCAAGCCGCGACAGAAACAAGGAGTAGAAAAAGCTTTGATGCTGCAGGCCCATGCGGTCCATTCGGAACGGTGTTTTATGAGGTGCGATAAGGCGGTGTTGTCGAAAGCGCTTTGAACGAAGCGCCTGATCGGTTGATATATAAACCTTCACTCAAGACGAAACACCTCCGAAAAATGACACCCCACAGGGACTGAAACGCATGGCAGACCAAAAACTCCGCAGCGCACGCTGGTTCGAAACCCAGGACCTGCGGGGGTTCGGGCACCGTTCCCGCATCATGCAGATGGGCTATGCGCCGGAAGACTGGTCCGGACGGCCGGTGATCGCGATCCTCAACACCTGGTCAGACATCAACCCCTGCCATGCGCATTTCAAAACCCGGGTCGAGGATGTAAAGCGCGGCGTGCTGCAGGCGGGCGGTTTTCCCATCGAGCTCCCCGCCCTCTCCCTGTCAGAGAACTTCGTCAAGCCGACCACCATGCTCTACCGCAATCTTCTCGCCATGGAGACCGAGGAGCTGCTGCGGTCCAATCCGGTCGACGGGGCGGTTCTGATGGGCGGCTGCGACAAGACCACGCCCGGCCTTCTGCTCGGGGCGACCTCCATGGACCTGCCCGCCATCTATGTGCCCGCCGGCCCCATGCTGCGCGGCAACTGGCGCGGCGAAACACTGGGCTCCGGCTCCGACGCCTGGAAATTCTGGGACGAGAAGCGCGCCGGAAATATCTCCGACGAAGACTGGACGGGTGTCGAGGCAGGCATCGCCCGCTCCTACGGCCACTGCATGACCATGGGCACGGCCAGCACCATGACCGGCACCACAGAAGCCCTGGGCATGACACTCTCGGGCGCCTCCTCGATCCCCGCAGCGGATTCCAATCACATCCGCATGTGCGCCGCCGCCGGACGGAGGATCGTTGAAATGGTACGGACCGACCTGCGCCCCAGCAAGATCCTGACCCGCGCCTCCTTCGAGAACGCCATTGTCGTGGCTATGGCCATGGGTTGCTCGACCAACGCAATCATCCACCTGATCGCCCAGGCGCGCCGCGCCAATATTGAGATTGGCCTGGAGGACTTCGACCGGCTCAGCCGCGTGATCCCTGTGATCGCCAACATCCGCCCCTCGGGCGACCGCTATCTGATGGAGGATTTCTACTATGCGGGCGGCCTGCGGGCGCTGATGAACCGCCTCTCCGACCACCTCGACCTCAATGCCCCGACCGTATCGGGGGCGACTCTTGGCGAGGATATTGCGGGCGCGGAAGTCTGGAATGACGACGTGATCCGCACGCTCGATAATCCGCTTTATGCCGAAGGCGCGCTCGCAGTGCTCAAAGGGAATCTAGCGCCCGACGGCTGCGTTATCAAACCCTCCGCCTGTGCGGATAAGTTTCTGAAGCACAGCGGCCCAGCACTGGTCTTCGATTCCTACGCCGAGATGAAAGAGCGGATCGACGACCCGAAGTTGGAGGTCACCGAAGACACGGTCCTGGTCATGCGCGGTGCCGGCCCGCAAGGTGGGCCGGGCATGCCGGAATGGGGCATGATGCCGATCCCAGCCAAGCTGCTGAAACAGGGTGTGCGCGACATGCTGCGGATTTCTGACGCGCGCATGAGCGGCACCAGTTACGGCGCCTGCATTCTTCATGTCGCGCCCGAGAGTCATATCGGCGGCCCCCTCGCCCTGATCAGAACCGGCGACATCGTCTCGGTCGATGTTCCCGCCCGCCGGATCGATATGAAGGTATCGGAGAGCGAACTGGCAGACCGCCGCGCCGCCTGGACGCCCCCCGAACCCCGCTTCGAACGCGGCTACGGCTGGGTCTTCACCCGCCACATCCTTCAGGCCGACAAGGGCTGCGATCTGGATTTCCTTGAGAGCAGCCACGGCGCAAATCCTGGCGAACCCGCGATCCTATAGAGACAAGATGACGGCCAGACAAATGCCCAGGAAAAACATCGTGATCCGCTCGGTAAACCTGGAAGGCGAGCGACTTTGCGTCGACACTTTCCAGCGACCGGACGGCACATACGGATTTGACGAATTCCGGCGGGACCCTGAAGACAATCGCGGCTGGTACAGCGTCGGGCACTACGGCGATCAGGTTTTCGAAAGTTCGGAAGCCGCTCTCGACAAGGCGTTGGAATCCGTAAGCTGGCTCGCAGCCGCGCTGGACTAAAGTCCCTTCTCACAGTTTTGGCGCGTCGTCTACTTCAGACGGCAAGGCAGGATTTCAACGCCCGCGTTTCAGAAACTCGATGAAAAGACGCAAGGGTTCCAACTGCCGGTTTTCTTCCGGGTAGAAGATGTAGAAGGGTGGATGCATCTTCGTGAAAGGCTCCAGTACGGACTCCAACCGACCATCTGCCAGGGCATCCTCGACAACCGCACGCAAGGACCAGCCAATGCCATGACCAGCCAGGGCTGCTTCCACCACAGACCGAAAACTGTCAAAGACAAGACGTGCTGGCGGAGACATCGTTGTCTCCTGTCCATCGACACTAAAGGTCCAGTCGGCAATCCGGTTGGCACTGACAAAGCGGTAGCAGATACAGTTATGAGACAGGAGGTCTTTTGGATGCAGTGGTCGACCATGCTCAGCGAAATACGCCGGAGAAGCAGTATAAGCCGCAACGAGAGGATCGGTTAGACGCGTTGCGATCATCCCATCCGCCAAGCGATCACCCAGCCTGAAACCCGCATGATATCCCTCGCGAACGATATCGACGAGCGCTTCATCAAATGACATCTCGAGGCGGATCTCCGGATAGATCTCCTGAAATTCGGCCAGCACAGGTGCAACTGCAATTTTGTAGGCGCTCCAGGGAATGGTCAGCCGCAAGGTTCCACTCTTGGATTTGCCCGCGCTGCGGGCGTTTTCGACCGTGGCCTGAACCTGTTCGAGTGCCGGCCCTGCCCCGCTCAGGAGAATCCGACCGGCCGGCGTCAGATCCAGCGCCCGCGTGGTCCGCGTTAACAGCGATACACCAAGATCTAATTCAAGCGTCTTGAGCCGCTGACTTACCGCAGGAACGCCGACACCCAACGCGCGTGCGGCGGCGCTGAACGAGCCGTGTTTGGCAACAGCCAAGAAGATCTCGATACCCTTGAGATGATTCATAACTATTCATATTTTGTGAATAATATATTTTCTTATTTTCGTATATAGAAAATATATCGATTTGCATAGGGTACCTGAAATCTGCAGGAACACCTCTATGGCATCGAGTGACAAAACAGAAAGGCCGTCCAAGACGACGCTGGGGAGCTTCTTGATCGTAGGTGCCGTTTTTTTGATGGCGACCCAGGATGCTCTCATTAAATACATCAGCGCCGACCTCACACTTGGTCAGATATTTTTATTCCGCTCGATCCTTGTTCTCCTGCTCTTGCATGGGATCGCGAGGGGCAGCCGCGCATGCTGGCGCGATGCCTTTATGATCGGTCCGCTTGCACGCGCCGTGTTTCTGACCCTGATGTACGCTTTGCTGTATTCCGTCATTGCGTCGATGCCCTTATCCACACTGGCTGCAGGCTTTTACACCGGTCCGCTTTTTATCATTCTGCTGTCCGGGTTTTTCCTGAAAGAGCCCGTCTCACCCGCGGCCTGGGGCGCCGTTGCGTTCGGGTTTCTGGGGGTTCTGGTGCTCTTGAAACCGGGATCGGATTCGTTCGCCCCTTTAGTCCTCGTGCCGGTCTCGGCTGGTTTTTTCTATGCCGTCGCTGCGGTCCTGACTCGCGGTCGCTGTCAGAACGCATCGCCACTTGCGATGGCACTGGCTTTGAACCTTTGCCTGCTCACTGCCGGAATCATCGTTTCCACGTTCGGATATCTGCAAGGCGAACTGCCAGTCAGCTCTTTCGTTGCAAGATTCCTGCTCTCGCTTGGTCTGCTCGACTGGGGCCTTCTTTTCCTGCTTGCGGCACTGATGGTTGGAATCGGGCTCGGCCTCGCCACCGCATACAAGATAGCGCAGCCCGCAGTCATCGCGAGCTTTGACTACAGCTATTTGATCTTCGCCACTCTCTTTGGGATGTTGCTTTTTGCCGAAACGCCTGAGATTTCCACCCTGCTGGGGATGGGAATGATCGCAAGCGCCGGGCTCATAAGCTATTGGTTCAATGGAGCCCGCTAGTGCGGCGTCAAATCCCGCAATTTTGCTTTGCCGCAAGACTTGTCGGGCTGAACGGAATCGACAGAAACGAATTGAAGCCATGACCTTGAAAGATAGAACGATAGAGACCGACCGTCTGCGCCTCGTGCCTTGCCAGCCGGAACACGCGACTGCGTTGAACGATATCAACAAGCTGCCGGAGGTCATGAAGTACATCACCGGCAAGGGCGAGACACTTGACGGAACACTGGCCTTTATCGAGCGCGTGATGCAGTGCTGGGCAGAGCATGGCTGTTCCTGGTGGACGCTGTTCGACAAGGTGTCTGACAAATGTGTCGGCGGCGTAACGCTCCAGTACCTCCCCGGGGATTCGCAAGGCCGCCTTGAGATCGGCTGGCGCCTCGCGCCCTCACAGCAGGGAAAGGGCTATGCGACCGAGGCGGGACAAGCAGCCATCGACTTCGGCCATCGCAACTTCGAGGGGGAGCAAATCGTCGCGGTGGCACACCCTGACAACACGGCGTCTCACAATGTGATGAAGCGGCTCGGAATGACCTATCTCGGCATCGAAGAACATTATGGCGAGCCTTGCGTGGTCTACGGACTCCCGCTTTGATGGTCGTTGATTCTCACTGTTTATGAAAGGTCGCATTACTCGAAGCAGACCAAACTCTGGTGTCTTTGGGTGCCAGAAACACCCATCGAGCATATACCGCCGCTGAGTGCTGCGACTGACGTTACAGTGGCAGTTCCAACGTCGCCTTTTCAGCCGACACCACGATCGAAGTGCGAAACTTTCGAACATTCTTATCCGCGAAGAAAAACCGGTGTGTGAAAGCTTCGTAGCCGGCAATATCCTTTGCTACGACGATCATGACAAAATCCGCATCGCCGGCGATGCAGTAGAAATTCAAAACCTGTTCGTCCAGTCGTGCCTTTCGTTTGAAGGCATCAATCTGATCCAGCCGGTCCCGCTCAAGCTCGACCGAGACGATTGCGGTGATGCCGAGCCCCAGCTTTTTCTGGTCCAGCACGGCAACTTCTCTCTGAATCACACCGCTTTCCCGCAAAACCCGAAGCCTGCGTTGGATTGAAGCTGTGGAGAGCCCCGTCCGTTCCGCCATGTCCTGTACGGTCGTCTTGACGTTCTTCTGAAGCAGCGCGAGTAACTGCCGATCCTTCACATCGATTTCACTCATACCATCAAATTTCCCATCACTTTTGATCACACTCTATCGACTTATCGCGAAATCGGCAATTTATCCAATCAAACTATCACTCTAACTTGCCGTAATGAAACAAGGTGCAATTGCCATTCTCCCCCTCGCGTTCGGGGCCGCTATCTACGGCTTCGCGTTCGGCATCCTCGCGGCTCAGACCGGCTTTCCCTGGTGGGGAGTCGCCATGATGAGCGGCGCGGTTCATGCAGGATCATCTCAGATCGTCGCCGTCGAGCAGTTCTCCGGCGGTTCGGCACTTCTCGGGGCCGCTCTGGCGGGGGCGGCGCTCAATTTGCGTTACATCGGGATCGTCGCGTCGCTGGCCGAGGTACTGCAGGGACTTCCGCTTCGTTTCAGGCTCCTGGCCATACACATAACCGGTGATGAAAACTGGGCCCTGACCATGGCCGAGCGGGCGAAAGACCCGGCGGTCGGGGCGGCATTCCTGCTGGGTTCAGGCTTTGTCATGATCAGCGTTTGGATTGCCTCAACAGCCTTTGGCGCGGTCCTCGGCGCATCCTTGCCGGACCTCGAGCAGTTTGGTCTGGGCTTTGCCTTCACCGCGGCCTTCATCGCAATGGCGCGCGGCATGTGGCGCGGACACCGGAACACCCTGCCCTGGCTGATCAGCTTTGCCGTCACAGGCGTCCTGGTGATCACCGGACTTCCCAAGGCCTACGCAATTGTCTGCGGCGCTCTATGTGGCGTTACCTTGTCGCTCCTGATGCGCCACACGCGGGTTAGGGAAAGATGACCAGTTCTCATTGGATACTGATCGGCATTCTTGCTGTCGCAGCCTTTGCCATCCGCCTAACCGGATGGATCGCAGGCAACGCCATCCGGAAATCCCGCATGGCGCCCCTGCTCGAAGATCTGCCCGGCTTGATCGTTGTGTCTCTCGTCGCAGCGTCATTGGCCGGGCAGTCTATTCTGACTTGGCTCGCGGCAGCGGTGGCCCTCGGCACAGCCTGGAAAACGAACAGTGTCGTCGCAACAATGCTGGTTGGCGTCGCGGCCTTCGCCGGACTCTCGTTGATGGGCCGCTAGTTCAAGAGCGAGCATCCGAGAGGGTATGTGAAGGGTGAAGCCGCGCACCGGGCTCAACCAAGGCGCTCTCCCGATGGCCTTCAATGACCTGTTCACCTCCTGCGTCTCGCTCCATCCGCTGTGCCCAGGCGTCAGCCAGATCAATCAACACGCTTTTGAACTGACGCTTAGCAACGAAAGTAAAGAGAGTGCGGGAGAGCAATCCGCCCTTGGGAACCGCTTCGATGTTTATCGAAAACAGCGAACCGCTTCCCTGCGGCTCAACAGACCAGCGGCCCTGAAGATCGGAAATCGGATAGGGATAGTCGGGCGCATCTGTATGGATTTTAAAACCGAAGGAGCGCCCTTCTTCGAAGAGATCGCAGGTCTCTGTCCAACTTTCGCCCTTTGGACCGAAGCAGCGGCGTTTCATCCCGATACCGTCGCCTGACAGCACTTCAACTCTGGAAAGATTACTGGCAACATCGGCGTAGCCGGGATGATCGGTCATGACCTCCCACACCCGTTCCGCAGGCGCATCCACCGCCCGCTCCACCCGCGCGATCAGCACGCCTCCTTCTAGATGAACACTGGCCCGGCTGACCGGCGCCAGAATCCTGCGGGCCCCGACATACTGACCAATGGCGAAGACAGCGACGAAGGCGGCAACGACATCGATTGCGATGATCCCGATCTCGGTGAAGAACTGCCATCCCAAAAAGGCAAGCACGCCACTCGCGAGCAGCCAGCCGATGTCCGCATAAACAACCAGCATCACCTGTGCTTTTGTCACAAAGCGGTTGCTCGCCATCAGCACAAGGTCGAGCGCGAAAATGAGAAGCCCAACGCCCAGTAACCTCAGCGCAAGAGGTTTCCAGCCGGTCGGATCCATAAACATCATCTGCGCCACATCCGCGGCAAAAATGATCAACTCCAACCCGACCAGAGCAGAGAAGGCAGCGTTCAGCGCAAGAAACCTTCGGGAAACAGTGGTGGTCGACATATCAAATCCTTTCGTAGCTGAATTGCGCCGAAAGGATTTCACCTGCGCCGAGGGACTTCAATTACCTCGGATATCATGACGCAGAAACAAGCTCTACGCGCACCGCCGCTCTGTCGATGGATTACAAGTCGAGGAGTCTGTTCTTTTCAACTCATGCCACCGAAGACCCTACAGCGCGACGATTTCCTGCATTGCGGTCAGGAACTGCGCCACTTCCTGTTCCGTGTTGTAGTGGCACATCGAAACCCGAACGCAATCCTTCAGGCCAAGCGGGGTTAGGATGTTTGCCGAATAGTGATCCGCCTTGCGGGCATGGGTCCGGATGCCCCGGTCACGCAATGCGCTGACCAGTGTCTCCGCGTCCATGCCTTTGACGTACATGGAAACCAGGCCTTCGCGCAGAGGATTCTCCGGGCCGCAGAGCACGCCGACTTCCGGCATCTCGGTCAGGCCTTTGAGGTTGCCGGTGCCAAAGAGCATGGCGTCGGTCAGATCCTTTTCATGGGCGTGAATCGCTTTGCTCGCCGCCTCGATCCGGGTGCGCCGGTCGGTGGAGTCCGTAACCTGACTGCCGAGCCATTCGAAGTAGTTCACGACGTCGGAGAAGGTCGCATAGGCGCCGGTATCGCGCGTGCCCAGCTCCCACTGTTCCTGCGCCGCGCCGATCAGACCGTCATGAGGCAGTTGGGTAAAGCGGTCAGAGATCCAGGCGATACCATAACCGTGGCGCGAAAAGGCTTTGTAGGGCGAGATCACGTAACCATCGATACCGTAGGAGTCGATATCGATCCCGCCGTGGGCAGCGTGCTGAATGCCGTCGACAATGATGAAACACTCCGGCGCAACGCTGCGGATCGCCTTTGCGATAGACCCCACGTCAACACCCATGCCGCTGACCGGCGAAGTGTGCAGGATGGTCGCAACCCGCGTGTCGGGCGTGATGTGGGGCAGATAGTCTTCGGCGGTGACCGATCCGGTCTCGGCGTTGTGCGCGACCGAGACGTAGTCCTTGCCGGCAATCCCGGCCCAGCGGATGCAGGCGCTGCGTGACGCCGGATGTTCCAGCGTACTCCCTAAAACGATGCCCCCTTTTTCAGCCCCCAGGATTGCCGTGCTGATCAGACGGAACAGCAACTCTGTGCCGCTTTCGCCGACAAAGACCTGCCCTCCGGTGGCGTTGAAAAAGAGCTTGGTATCTTCCTTGGCCCTGGCGATCACGCGGACCAGTTCGTGCGCCGCCGGATTATCGCGTCCCTGATTGTCAGGTATGGCCGCCATTTCCTGCGAGGTCTCAACCACCGAGTTCAAGGTCAGCGCACCACCGGCATTCTCGAAGAAAACCCGGTTTCCCTGGTAGGGGCAGCTCGCTACATGCGCAAAGCGCGCGCGCACTTCGTTGATCAGGTTTTCATTGGATCCCAGCATTCTCTTTTCCCTTTAACAAACACCCATCAACGGGCTTGGCACACACGCCTTTGCAGAACCCCTGCTTGATACCACCATCATTCACGCGGTAAAAAGCACTTATTCCAACAATCATTCATGATAATTTCTCATGCAAAATACGCCTCAGCGCGGTAGTGATTCCCTCATCCTGGCTGCGTTGCCCGCCATTGAGGCCGCCGCGCGGTTGGGCAGCTTCACCCGCGCGGCCCAGGAACTCGGCCTGACCCAGGGTGCGGTCTCCCGCCGCATCCAGTCTCTGGAAAGTCACCTTGGTGTCGCGCTCTTCACCCGGCAGGGCCGCGCGGTAAAAATAACCACAGACGGCCTGCGGCTGGCAGAAACCGCCACAGCGATCCTTCGTCAGATCGAAACCACGCGTCTGGAACTCAGTGGCTCCCTGACGGGCAGCTTACGGATCGGGGTCCTACCCTCCCTCGGCGGCTTGTGGCTGGCGCCGCGCCTTCAGGCCTTCACGCAGCTTCATCCCGGTCTTTCGGTTAGCGTCTCGACCGTCGATGCGGATTTCAGCGCCGCCCACAAAGACCCGGTGAATTGGGATCCGTCTCTGTTGGATATCGTCCTGACCTGGGGACACGGCGGCTGGGCGCCCCTGACCGCCAAGACGCTTTTCCGCGAGGAGATGATCGCCGTCTGCAGCCCTGACTTCAAAACCGGGCATGCAATCGAGGCCGCCGCCGACCTTTGGACCGCCCCTCGCCTCGCCCACACAACCCGTCCCAACGCGTGGGACGCCTACGCCGAAGCCCGTAACATCGCCGTCGCCCCCGGCCATACCAGCGCAGGTCACGCCTCCCAACTGGCCTTCGACCACTTCTACATGATCCGCGAAGGCGCATTGGCTGGTAGCGGCTCAGCGTTGCTGCCGACGTTCCTGGTCGCCAAGGACGTCACCGGCGGATTGCTCGTTCAGACCGGTCCGACCTGGGGCACCGGCGCGCAGTATGCGGCTGTGGGAACGAGCACGGCCTTTGGACGACCTGCTGCAAAGGCTTTTCTGGATTGGCTCGTTGCGGTGTAAGCGCAAACAGTGTTGAACACAGGCAACTTCAAGAGAACGACTCTCATTCAAGCCCCTACGATTGCCGTAGCGCCTGATCCAGGTCGGCGATCAAATCATCGCTGTCCTCAATCCCCACAGACATCCGGATCATGCCGGGCGTAACACCCTGCGCCTTGATTTGCATGTCGGTCAGTCGGGCACGAAACATCACTGCAGGCTGTACGACCAGTGTTTCAACACCGCCAAGGCTCGCTGCGTTCAGGCAGAGTCGGAGATTGGCAACGAACCTTAGCCCGACGTCATAGCCACCCGTCAGATCGAAAGTCAGCATTCCGCCGAAACCCGTCATTTGCCGCCGGGCAAGATCATGTTGGGGATGTGACGTCAGACCTGGATAGTAGACCTCCCCAACGCTGGAATGCTCCTTGAGAAACTTTGCAATCTTCCCGGCGTTTGCGTTGTGAAGGTCGATGCGCGCTTTTAAGGTTCTTAATCCGCGCAGAGCCAGCCAGGCATCAAAAGGCGCACCCACGGGACCAAGGTCCATAGTTGTGCCCCATATCCGCTCCAGGTGCTCCCGCGATCCGACAACAGCTCCAGCTAACAGATCATGGTGACCGCCGATGTATTTTGTCGCGCTGTGAACCACCAGATCGATGCCGAAGTCTATGGGTCTCTGATTGATCGGCGATGCGAAGGTATTGTCACAGATAGTCAGCACGTCGGCAGCCCGTGCGATCCGCGATACAGCATGCAGATCAGTCAATGCGGTAAGCGGGTTTACGGGGGTCTCTATCAGTATCAGCTTTGTATTGGGACGGATGGCCTCTGCGAATGCCTGAGGCCGGGTTTGATCAACGTAGGTCGTGTCAACACCGTAACGGGTCATGAATTTCTGCAGGAAGTTTGTGGTCGCGCTGTAATGGCTGTCCTGTGCGACAATATGATCGCCCTGTGAGACGATGCTTAAGATCGTAGTCGTCATTGCCCCCATGCCGGAGGACAAAATCATCCCGCTCTCTGCGCCTTCTAGATCGGCGATAACCCGCGCAAGCCGGGTCGCAGTGGGGTTCCCGTGACGGCCATAAAACTCGGAGTTATGGGGCTCGACAGCCTTGTGCGCAAAATCATGGGCATCGTCTGCCAGGTACGTCACAGACTGGCATATCGGGGGAGAAACCGCATGATCTGTGCGGAACGCCCCATCGGCGTGAAGCGCGACCGTTGCTGGCGAAATTTTTTTTGGTGTCATGGCTTTGTCTCTCAAGATTAAAGAGATTGGCGAAAGAAATGTGCGCCGGGCGATTCGAGATAGTCTCAATGCCTGCGGCCGGAAACACACCGGCATCGTCAGCACCGGCATCTGAGTGTGAGTCTAGATTGACCTGATCAAGCAAAGGGGCCATATTTCACGAGATCGGGCCACATTCGGATTAAAGGTTGAAACTCCTCGGCATATCCTCGGCAGACTCACTGCAAAAGGTATCGCGCCCGGTCGTCATGCTCTCAAAGGACTACGAGCCCGGTGCGCGCACCAATCTTCATGTTCATTCCCGGATACAGTTTCTCTTTTCGCAGACAGGCACTATGAGGGCGCGAACCCGCTTGGGTTCGTGGATTGTGCCAACCGGATACGGCTTGCTGATCCCCGCCGGGATTGAGCATGAGGTGGAGATGTTCGGACAGGTTTCGCTCCGCTCGGCCTATATTCAACAAGAGACGATGGCCGCGCACGGTAACCAGAACTGTAGCGTCATTCGGGTTTCACCATTACTAGCAATCTCGATCGACCGATTTGCGAGCCGTCCCGTTGAATATGATGAAGACGACATCGCCACCCCTTTGGCAGCAGTCATAATTTCTGAAATTGCAGGTACGCAACCATCGCCGATGGCGTTGCCCTTTCCGGAACCATCGAACCTGCGTGCGGTCGCTGATGAACTACTAAATGATCCCGCGTCAACAAAATCAATTGACCACTGGGCTGCCGAGGCGGGAATGAGTCGCCGCTCCTTCACGCGCTCTTTTCGCGCAGCGACAAGCATGAGTTTCGGCCATTGGCGGCAGCGACTAAGATATCAGACCGCGAGCGAGCTTATGGCGGCCGGCCATCCAGCCTCGCGGATCGCGGCGCGAGTAGGCTACAAATCATCGGCGGCCTTAAAAGCGATGATGGAACGGATTGAATAAAACCGGAATCACTCAATTTCCGCAAAATATTGGCTGGGTCCAGCTTCACAAGCTTCTTCAAGTATCCTATTGCTGTTCCAGTTCGATAACATTTCCCTCTGGATCGCGCAGATAGACACATAGCACAGGTGCTTCCGGGCTCCCCAAATCGGTGACCTCACCGAGCCGCGTGCCTCCGGCTTCAATGACTGCGTTGATCGAGGCGTTGATGTCTTCAACTTCGAAAGCCATGTGCCCATAACCGGGTTGATTGACGGCCGGTGTTGGACGATCCAGGAAATTCCTGTACTGAAAAATCTCCAGGAATAAACCTTCGACACCCGGCAGGCTCAGGCGCGCGGCGTAGATCTCTGATTTCGGGACGCCGTTGCCTCGGGATACAAGCTCACCGGACATGGTCCAACGTGGAACACTGTCCCTGCAGCCGAAGACTGCGTTGTAGAAATCGGCCAGCCGGTCAGTATCACGTGCCACTATACTCACGTGGCCGAACTTCATCTAGTGTTCCTCCCTCGCCCAGCTAGTGTGATGAATAAGCTCGGTGTGAACAAGGTTCCCTGCCGGGCAATGGCACAGCAGTCACCAGGTAATTCGCACCGGGGACATCGCCCAGACCATTGCGGCTTCGGCGTTTGCGCGGTTGCGGAAACGGTGTGCGATCGCAGAAGGGTAGGAAAAACTGTCACCTGCCTTAAGCACAATAATCTCGTCTTCCAGCCGCAGTTCGACTTCGCCTGAAAGCACAATGGCGTGCTGCTCACCTTCGAAGACGTAGGCCTCGAGTGGTTCGGGGGCGGCGCCGGAGACGGGCGGAAAGTGGGATAAAATCAGATAACACTGGCCCGACAGGCTGCTGGAGAGAAGCTCGTCTTCAAAACCGAGCTCTTCCGCGGACCGGGTGTACATCCCTGATAGCGATCTGCGATTTTCCGCCCGAACCACATGGCGTCGTTCCAGCGGTCCCTCGCCTGTTTGTTTGGGAAAGAACCAGGCCGCGTCGACCTCCAGAGCTTTGCTGATTTCATTCAAGAGCTCGACGGAAACCCGAGCGGTGCCAAGCTCGATCCGACTGAGATAGGCGGTCGAGCAGGACACCACATCGGACAGGCCTTTCAACGTCAGCCCACGTGCCTTGCGGACTTCACGAATTTCACTGCCGAGGCGCTGGGCGTCGGTTTCTGATGGTGGATGCGACATCAAGAAGACTTAAAAGATTTTAGTTGATTTTTAAAGAAAAATTCTACTTAGTTGAAAATATAGTCATAATTCAACTGACAAATGACCTATGGGAGAAATCGATGCGCTTTGATTTGATTGCCAATTTCAGTCCGGGTGAGACGATTCCCTGGGTCCGCACACTGGAGATGATCCTTGAGCAATGCTCTCTGGCTGAGCAGGCCGGCTTCACCACTGCGTGGTTTACCGAGCATCATTTTGCGCACAACGGCTACATGAATGCGCCGCCCAACCCGATCCAGATGTGCACGCATGTGGCCGCCCATTGTCCCACGCTCCGGGTCGGGACGTGTCCTATCGTCCTGCCGGACTGGCACCCTCTCCGGGTTGCCGAGGATGTTGCAATGCTGGACAACATGTCGCTCGGGCGGGTCGATTTCGGCGTTGCCAAAGGAATCAACGAGCGCTCGACGATTCAGTTCAACCGCAACGCGGACAGGCGGGACAACGCCAAGGTGATGGGGCTGTTCCAGGAGTCACTCGAGATTATCCTGAAGGCCTGGACACAAGAGACCTTCACCCACAAGGGCGAGTTCTATCAGTTCCCCGTTCCGGGCTGGAAAGAAACCAACCGCTTTTTCGAACCTTTGGACCCCCGCTACCATGATGCAGACGGTGAATATAAGGCAATGTATATCCATCCGCGCCCCTATCAGCCGGGGCATCCGCCGGTATGGTTGATGTCCAACGCGCCTCCCACCTTCAAACTGGCGGGCGAAAAGGGCTGGGGTGTCATCTCCATGTCGTCGGCACCCAGACGGACGCTGGCCTGCTGGGAACCTTACCGGGATGCCCTATCGAGCCACGAAGGGCGAGAGGTCAAGCTCGGCGAAGGCGTCGGTGTCTGCACCGCCTTTTATGTCGGCGAGACGATGGAAGAGGCGATTGACACTATCCGACCCAGCATCAACGCCTACTACGAGTTCCTTGGAGGCTCACGGCCTGCGGGGGAATGGACCAAGCACGGCTATCTGGATGTTGGCGAAGAGATGACCCCTGAGGATGAGGCCATGGACTGGTTCGACTTCCTCAACAAGCGCGGCATCATTGTGGTCGGCGACGCAGAGTTTGTGGCTGAGAAGTTCGCCGAAAAACAGGAAACCACCGGCCTCGATCACCTCGTGCTGATGCAGCAATATACCGGCGTGCCCTATGCGAAGATTCTCGCCAGCTGGAACCGTCTGTTCGAACAGGTGGTGCCGAAATTCGGCACACAGTCCATTGTACAACAACGGGCCGCCACGCAAAAACATGCCATCGAACAGAAGGGAGAGCTGGAGCATGCTTGAGATCTGGGGACGCCCCTACTCTTCCAACGTGATCCCGGTGATCTGGACCGCCAACGAACTGGGCCTCGACTACAGCCTGCAACTGGCGGGCGGCAGCTTCGGCAAGCTCGACAGCGACAGCTACGCGCGCATCAATCCCAACCGCATGATCCCGGCGATCCGGGATGGCGACTTCGCCCTCTGGGAGAGCCACGCCATCGTGCGTTACCTTTGCGGCCGCTACGCCGGGGGCAGGTTTTGTCCCGACGACCCCGAAAGCCGTGCGGTCGCAGATCAATGGATGGAATGGTCCGGGTCGCGCGCCTTCCCTCCGGTGATTCAACTCTTCTTTGCCACCGTGCGCACCCAGCCCGACAACCGCGATCCGGTGAAGATCGCCAGCTTGCGGGATGACGCGAGCAAAGTCCTGGCGCTGCTCGACAAACATCTGGCCAGTCGCGCATACGTCGCAGGGGATAATTTCACCATGGGCGACATCCCCCTGGGATGTGTGGCCTATCGTTACTTCAATGTAGAGGTTGAGCGGCCCAGCCTGCCCAATCTGGAGGCCTGGTATCAGCGCCTATGCGAACGGCCGGCCTACCAGGATCATGTCATGCGCTTCTTCGGCACCAATCCGGAGGAATGGCAGGCTCTGGAAAAAGCCTGTGCCTCCGAAGGCGTGCTCTGATGGACGTGAAAGATTATCGCCGCGCGCTCGGCGCCTTCCCCACGGGCGTGACCATTGTGACCGCCTTCGACGAGACAGGGGAGCCCTGGGGACTGACAGCCAACTCCTTTACCTCGGTCTCTCTGGAACCGCCGGTGATCTCGGTCTGTATCGCCAAATCGGGGCGGGTGTTCCCAGCGCTCAAACATTCGAACCGCTTTGCCGTGAACATCCTCTCGGCAGACCAGCAGGACCTTGCGATGCATTTCGCAAGCAAGGCCGAGAACCGCTTCACAGGCACGCAATGGGAGGCAAACCCAAGCGGCGCCCCGCTCCTGCCCGGCGCCTCGGCCCGACTTGATTGCAGAGTGCATGCCCGCATCGATGCGGGTGACCACGAAATCCTCCTGGGACAGGTCGACAGCTATGACCACAGTCCCATCGCACCATTAGCCTTTTGCCGCGGTAGCTTCTTTGCCGTCCCCCAACCGGAGGCCAAGATATGAGCGACGCCCTGACCTACCACACGCGCTTCACGCCGGAAGAATTCGACGCACAATACAATTTGCGCGCCGGGCGTCCGGATTACGAAGTGACCGTCATTCCCGGTTGGACGAACGCCAGCGAGACAGCACGTGCCACGCTCGACTGTGCAACCGATATTCGCTACGGCGAAGGCGAGAAACAAAAACTCGACGTCTTCCGCTGCGGTGATCGCTCTGCGCCGACACTGGTCTATTTCCACGGTGGATACTGGCAGCGCGGCGACAAGTCGGTCTATTCCTTCCTTGCTACGCCCTTCGTGGCCGCGCGCGTCAATGTCGTCGTGGTCGGCTATGACCTCTGTCCCGCCGTGACCATTACCCGCATCTCAGAAGAGGCGCGCGAAGCGATGACATATATCTGGCGCGAAGCCGCTGACCTGCAGATCAACCCGGACCGGATCACGGTCATGGGTCATTCAGCGGGCGGTCATATTACTCAGATGATGATGGCGACCGCTTGGACGAGCGTAGGTACCGATCTGCCCGCCGACCTCATCAAGGCGGGTATCCCTGTCTCGCCGCTCAGTTACCTGGAGCCCGTGCGCCTGACCGAGGCGCTCAACGCAGGCATCCGTATGGATCCGGCAGAGGCCCAGGCCGAAAGCCCCATGACCAAGCACCCGCCCTGCACCAACGCACCACAGCTCGTCGTCGTGGGCGGCGCCGAGACCCAGGAGTTCCATCGCCAGGCTCGAATGTACAGCGAGAAATACGCCACTCCCGCACGCCCCATGGAAGTCTATATCGTGCCCGGCGTGGACCATTTCGACGAACTCAACGTACTTGCCGACCCGGGAAGTCCGTTCTTCGCCAAGACCTGCGCCATGCTTGGCCTTTAAGGAGCCCCCAGATGACCGAGTTGACGAGAGAGCTGGTGGACGCCGTAGGCGACGCCTTCAACGCAAACGATATCGACGCGGTGATGCAGTACTTCGCGCCCGATGCAGTGTTCGATCACGCTGTTGGGCCCGAAGTCCATGGTGTCCGCTTCGAGGGCGCGGGGAAAATCCGAGAGGTCTTTGCAGGTCTTTTCAAAAAGGTCGAAAAGGTGCATTGGGTCACGCTGGCCTGTGGCATCGTGGGATCGAAGGCCTACTGCGAGTACCGCCGGACCGCAACACACCGGGATGGCACGGCGGAAGAATTTCTAAGCATCGATATCCTCACCTTCAAAGATGGGCTCATCGTCCATAAAGATACTTACTACAAGCAGCGAACAGCTTGAAGCCTTGCATAGGAACTTAGCCCGGGCGGCGCCTCCGGCTTGATCGGCGGCGCCGTTATTTCCGCAAGGCGCAATCGTGCGAGATCAGGACTTTTCCATAAGTCTCGTGTGGCAACAGCCGGTTTTTCCCGGTGCCCAGGTCTCGAGTTCATAGTCGAAGCCGGCCTCCTCCCACACCGCTTTATCGAAGGCCGTTGCACAGCTCAGGAGCGTACAGACCTCTTCATCGCTGCAGCCCATATCGAGCCAGCCATCCTTGAGCGGGCAGGTCATCATCTGAACATCAAGACAACTGTCACTGATCTCCCTGACCTCGGGCGAATAGGTCGCGCCTTCGTCCGGCCCCCTAAAAAACGCATCGAGCATTCCCTGGAAATCACGGGGTGCGAGATGCGCCAGCGATGCGCCGACTTCGAGCCCATGTGCCCGACTGGCGCTTTGCATCACGCTGATCGCTTCGGTTTCGCCGTAGCGCTGTGACAACTCGCGAAATACGGCGAGATAGATCCTGGCGCGATCTCTCACCGCACCGTAATGAAGCGAGTGCTGCTCGGTTCCGATGTTTCCAGTCTGCGTCATTCTGCTGCCACCGCTTCAATTTCCAATAACCAGGCTTCGTCGAAAATACCGGCGATGATCACCGTCAGGGCCGGTTCGTACTCGCCCAGGATCTTGCGTCGCACTGCGCTGTTTTCGGCCCGGTACTTTCGGTCCGACAGATAGGTGGTATGCCGCACGATGTTGCCCATTCCCATACCCGCCGCTTTGAGCTGAGCCTCGACATTCGCCCAGGCCTGCTCCGCCTGTTCGACAAAGCTCTCCGGAAGCGATCCATCCGGCCGCACCGGTATCTGCCCGCTGACATAAAGTGTCCGCGTTGTATCTGATACGGCCACACCCTGCGAATACCCGCTCTTCAAATCATGGGCTTGTGGTGAAGAGATATAATCCAAAGTCATGTATAGTCTTCTTTCGTTGCTCGATACCTGGCTGCAAGGCTACTGGTCGAAAGCGATACCTCACAAAGCAGAAGACCTCTCCCGGAGACTTAGAATTACTAAGTCTGCAGCTGCGGTCTCTTGTGTCATTCTGGCCTGAGTGGAGACGGAAAGAGACGAAATGACCTACAGGCTTCCATCCCTGAATACGCTGCGCGCTTTCGAGGCCGCGGCCCGGCACCTCAGCTTCAAGACCGCGGCAAGCGAGCTCGGCGTGACCGCCGGTGCCGTGAGTCAGCAGGTAAAGAAACTTGAAAACTCATTGGGCGTCGCACTCTTCCGCCGTCTGCCGCACGGGCTGCTGCTGACCCGCGAAGGTGAGACCTATCTGCCCTCAATCACAAAGGTCTTTGAGGATCTGACCGACGCCACGGAAGCCATCGCTCCCCGGATCAACAGCAAGAAGTTCCGGGTCGGTATCTGCTCACAGGTTAAGGCAATGCTGCCGGAGAATTGGCCGAACCACAGCGAGAACCTGCGGAACCACGTCCGGGACTGGGTGGAAACCAGAGATGTCGAGAAACTCAGGACCGACGAAATAGACTGTCTCATCCGACCGGGCGGAGGTCCCTACGCGGAGCTCGCCCTCGTCATCATCCCTGGCACAGGCAGCGCAGAAGCCTGGCACTTTGTGTGCAAACCCGGTCTGGCCGACTGCAGTCAGTCCAAGGCCATCCTGCAGGACCTGATGCGCATCCGCAGCGAAGATCCAGGTTCCGTTCATGCCGTTCGTCTTTCACCCGGCAACTAACGCAGCAGACGGAACCCGGACTCAGATCAGGGTGGTGGAAAGACTTGCGAAGTAACTCAGAAGAATCAGAACAAGACCGACCCCCAGCAGGAACGGCCAAAGCGCTTTCAGAATGGCGCCGGGTGATGTCTCGCTCATGGAAGACGCGATATAGAGTCCGATCCCAACGGGCGGCGTCAAGAGGCCCAAAACCAGGTTCAGGCAAATCACGACACCGAATTGATAGGGGCTGATGTCGTAATTACCCGTCGCAATCGGCAGGAGGATCGGGGTGATAAGGATGATCGCCGCGATACCGTCTATTACCATTCCGACCAGCAACAAGGCGGCGTTGACGATCAGAAAAAACAGGAATGGATCGGACGTGATCGCGGTAAGCAGGCCGGCGAGCTTTTGCGGTATTTCTTCATAGATGATGACCCAGCCGAAAACGCTCGCGGCTGAGATCATGAAGATGATCATGGATGCGTTCACGGCGGTCCGCTTGAACATCTTGCCGAGCTGTCCGGGCTTCAGTTCGCCGTAAACCAGCCAGCCCACAACAAAAGCGATCAATGACGCTATCGCCGCTGACTCTGTGGGAGTCGCGATGCCAAAGAGGATCCCCCCAATGATCGCCAGGGGAATCAGGAGCGCCGGCAAGGCTTCAAGCACTGCACGGGCGGCGTCTTTGGGTGTCATCCAGACACCCTTGGGAAACTGCTGCCGCCAGCCGACAATCGTGATCACGAACGCAAAGGTCAGCGCCAGCAGCAGCCCGGGGATAATCCCGGCAATGAACATTTCGCCGATTGGGACTTGAGCCAGCACACCGAAGATCACAAACATCATCGAGGGAGGAATGACGGGCGCAAGCAGGCCTCCTGCGGCAGTGGTCGCGGCGGAAAATCCCTTGTCATAACCTTCGTCTGCCATTGCGGGCACCATGGCGCGTGACATAACCGCAATCTGCGCGGTGGCCGAGCCGATGATCGCCGCCATAAACATATTGGCCAGCAGGTTGATATAGGCCAAGCCACCCCGAAAACCGCCGACAAAAACCCGCGCCATATTTACCAGGCGCTTGGTCATGCCGCCTTCGTTCATCAGCTCCCCGGTCAGCATGAAGAGCGGAATAGCCAAAAGGCCGTAGTTCTCCAGACCGGCAAACATCTTCTGCATAAAGCTGTCGTAGAGTACGGTGTTTCCGCTTTCCCAGATGTACCAGACGGCTGTGACCACCAACACGATGGCGACCGGGACGGATAGAAACAGCGCGGCCAGGAAGACGAAGGGACTCATTCGGCTTCTTCCTGCGGCGGCCCGCCAAGCAGATGCATTGTCGAATGCAACACCGCCCCAATCGCAAAGAGCCACATCACACTCCAGAAGAGATATTTCGGATATCCCAGGGTCGATGTCGGCTCGGCATAGATGAAGTTAAAGGTTTGGCTCTGAAACGCTTTGATGTCGAAATCCGCGCCCGCAAGTTCAAGAGGCAGGAACCAGCGCCAACAGAACCAGAGCATTGCAAGTGCGAAGGCGAAAACCACGATGTTTACAGCTTGTACAATCACGGCTTTGGCCTTTGGGGACACCGCATCGGGAAGCAGGGTAACAGCAACCGCATTGCGGTGATGAAGGGCCGCGGACGCCCCCAGAAAGGTCATCCATATCATTGCGTAGATCGCAAGTTCGTCGACCCAAAAGAGTGCGCTGCCGGCTGTTCGCGTAACGACATTGAGTAAAACCAATGCCGTCACGCAGATCGCCAACACAGCAGCGCACCAGAGTTCAATACGCGCCCAGACCGCTGATAACCGATAGAGCATAGCCCCTCACGAAAAAAGGCGCAGGTGCGATTACCCGCGCCTCTGTGAATCATTTTCGTTTTGCTACTCGGTTTCCGCCGCGACCGCCCGCAGGGCGTCGAGTGAAGTGCTTTTCTTGGACCAGGTCGCATTCCACTCTTCAATCGCTCCGCCAAAGAACGACGCATCAACCTTTGTATAGGTCTTGCCTGTACCTGCAATCTGCTCCAGCCAACCGGCCTCTTTTGCGATGTAACTGTCGAGGGTGCTGTCGACGTGTTTGGCCATCAGTTCACTGATCATCTCGCGGTCGCCGTCCGACAGACCTGCCCAGACCTTAGCAGAAACCAACCCGACCATGGGGAACATCATGTGATCGGATTGAAGAATCGTATCGGCATGATCATAGTATTTCAGAACCCAGATCAGTTCGGCATCCATATCAATGGCATCGACCTGACCGTTTGCGAGTGCGTCATAGACGGCGGGCAAAGGCATCGGCGTAGGTGCAGCGCCGACCGCGTTGTAGAAATCCAGGATCGGCGTAAAAGGCGTGATCCGCAGTTTTAGACCAGCAAGGTCTCCAACCGCCTTGACTTCGCCGCGGGCCACGATCTGCCGCAAGCCGGCCATCCCGAAACCCATACCGACAACCCCGACCTGACCGGGCAGCGGTTCGAGCAATGATGCAGCAGTGTCCGATCGCAGGATACGCCCCGCATGCGCGATGTCTTTGGCCAGGTACGGCGCATAGAACGCGCCCAGCTCGGGGGCCCGGTTCGAGACTTCGGCGACGGTCATAAAGGCCATATCCAATGCGCCGGTCTGAAGCTGCTGAAGCATTTCGGCCTCGTTCCCCAACTGGCGCGCCGGAAAGACGGACACACTGTGCGCACCGCCGCTTTTCTCGGCGAGTTCAGCCCCAAAGGCGCCGGCGGCCTTTGTCCAGATGTGTGGTGGTGGCGTGATCAAGCCCAGACGGAATTCTTCAGCCTGGGCCGTGAATGCAGATGCCGTGACCAAAGCCGTCGCGGCAAAAATCCTTACGAAGTTTTTCATGTCGTTTCCCTGTTATTTCTTTGATTTTTTTTGCATCAGATTTTGACCCACCCTTCCGGTGGTTCTTTACCGGGATGCACCGCCTGGCACTTCGCGCAGGTACGATCTTCGACCGAGCCATAGAATTTTTCATAGACCGGAGGCAGATCATCGACGATGGACTTCAGCTGCATCTCCGATCGATGGACAAGCGATCCGCATTCAAAGCAGTACCATTCGATGGCGTCGAGATCGCCCTCCTGGCGTTTGGGCTCAACCACGAGCCCGATGGATCCCTCTTCAGGGCGCTGAGGAGAATGACGTACGTGCGGTGGGAGCAGGAAAATTTCGCCTTGTCGGATCGGAACGTCGTAAAATTCATCACCGTCATAGATCTTCAGGACCATGTTGCCTTCGAGCTGGTAGAAGAACTCCTCAACCGGATCGTCATGGAAATCAGTGCGCTTGTTCGGACCACCGACAACAGTCACCATCAAGTCGGCGTCTTCCCAAATTTGCTGATTACCGACAGGAGGTTTCAGAAGATGACGGTGCTCGTCTATCCAGGCTTGAAAATTGAACGCTTTCAGTTTGGACATTGCCTCTCCCATCTAACAAAAACTTCCATGAGTTTATCTATAACTGCAAAGGATAACTCGGCATCTAGATATCGAATTTAATTATATCGCGGTGTGGATTTCACACGTCATAGCTTGAGACCGCAGCTTTCAAAGCCATCCCGAATGGCCACTTTTTCGGCGTCTGTTAACTCCAGCATCGGAGCCCGTACCCGCCCGCCGACCTGTCCCAACAGCTCCTGCCAGTATTTACCGAAGGCCGTTGGTTTCCCCGCCGGTCGCGTGCGCTTCATGGCCTCGCGCACGGGGTCGAGACTGTCGCAGGCTTTGCGGGCTTGATCGAACTTTCCGGCAAAGGCCAGCTGCGTGTATTCATGCATTCGTTTGTCGTTGGAAGTCTGCAATTGATACGGCGGAGAGGAGCAGAGGTAGAGCCGCCAGCCCAGTTCCTCGATATTATCGAGCCATTCGTGCTCGGCAGAGGTCGAGACCTGGATCCTGTCGCCAACGAGATGATGCAGCTTCACATACATCTCGCGGGGAACAGAATACTTTATGGCGACGATGTTCGGCAGCTCGGCGATACGGGCGCATTCCTCGGGCTGCATCAGATAACCGCTGTCAGGATGGCTCCACATCGCAATCCCGATATCAAGGCGATCGCAGAAGGTTTTGTAGTACTGATAGAGCACTTCGCTGCGGTCATGCACGAAACTCAGGACCGGCGCGTGCACAACAATGTAATCGGCGCCGCAGTCTTGCGCATGCTGTGCCAATTCCAGCACAGTGCCCATGTTCTGGTCCGAGACCGAAACAATGACCCCCGCCTTTCCTCCGCACTCCTCTACCGCGATTTCGAAGTTCCGCTTGCGCTCTTCCAGGCTCATCGAGAAGAACTCGCCCTGCTTGCCCGCCACGAACAGGCCCTGAATCTCCAGATCGTCGATCCAGTGGCGGATATTTGAGCGCAACCCGGCCTCATCGAGCGTCAGGTCGTCGCTGAAGGGATTCAGCGCCGCCGCCCAGATACCCGTCATATTCTCACGTGCGTAGGCCTTCGCATCATGCTTTGCGTACTTCATCGGCAGGAGCCTTTGGTTGGAGAGCCGCTATGTTGTTATGCCAAGAGGCCGCAATTCGTCACAGCTGCCAACGCGAAACGGCAAAACTGGCTATCAAAATTTTATATATCAAAGCGCATTCAATTTCGGCTAAACCTTACTCAACCAAAGGAAGCCGGAATGAAAATTGGTCTGATCGGAAACGGCGCGATTGCCGGTTTTGTGCGTAAAGAGCTGGAGAAAAGCGAGCATAGCCTTGGCGCGATCCTGTTGCGGCCGGAACGGGTTGCCGAAAACCCGAAGCTCCATGTCGGCTCGGTTCGCGATCTACCGGATGACCTCGAATTGATAATCGACTGCGCCGGTCATACGGCGCTTGCGGCACATGGCCCGGCTATTCTGTTGCGCGGCATGGACCTGATTTCGGTTTCCCTGGGCGCATTGGCGGATCCTAATATCCATCGAGCCCTTGAAAAAGCGGCCCAGAACGGCGGCGCCCGGTTGCACCTCGCCAGCGGGGCCATCGGGGCGCTGGATTGCCTTCAGGCGGCGCGTGTTGGGCGGTTGCAGGATGTGACTTACATTGGGCGCAAACCTCCCGTTGGGTGGCGCGGCTCGCCGGCTGAGACACAGCTCGACCTCGATAGCTTGACGGTGGGTGCGCGGACACATTTCGAGGGAACTGCCCGCGAGGCGGCACTGGCCTATCCAAAGAATGCGAACGTTGCCGCTGCGGTGGCTCTTGCCGGTCTCGGCTTCGATGCAACGCAGGTCCGGCTGATCGCAGATGCCGATGTTACGGCCAACATTCACGAGATCGCAGCCTCAGGTGACTTTGGCAGTTTTAGTTTCCGGATCAGCGGGCAATCCCTGCCGGACAACCCGCGAAGTTCCGCCCTGGCAGCCATGAGCGTGCTGAGCAAGCTGGATCAGACGCTCCAGCCCATCACGCTATGATCAGCCGTCACTCCCGCATTGTCGATCGCGCGCTCACCCGGCTAAAGCTGCGGCAGCTCCGCCTGCTGCTGGCCGTTGAGAACCACGGGAACATCCAAAACGCGGCGCGCGAGCTAGGCATCTCCCAGCCTGCCGCAACAAAGATGATCCAGGATCTGGAACTCGATTTCGAAGTAAAGCTCTTCAGCCGTACCAACCGCGGTGTAACCCCCACGGTGTTCGGTCAGACCCTGATCCGGCACGGTAAGCTCATCTTTGCTCAGATCTCGAATGCCGCGCAGGAGCTAGACGATCTGAGCGAAGGCAACAGTGGGCGCGTTGTCGTGGGTACCCTGCTCGCGGCTTCCACCGGACTGCTGCCGGCCGCGATCGACATTCTGCTGACAGCCCGCCCGAAGGTTGCAATCAAGATCAGTGAGGGCACCAACGAAGTCCTGATGCCGGCCCTGCTGTCGGGCGAGATTGATCTGGTCGTTGGCAGGCTCCCGTCCCATCGGCACCGCGACAAGCTACAGCAGGAGAAACTCTTCGAAGATCAGATATTTGCCGTCACGGGCAACCATCATCCGCTTGCGTCGAAGCGGTCTTTGACATTTGATCAGATCAAACCCTTCGGCTGGATCCTTCCGCCGCTCGAAACCACACTGCGGCGGCAGGTCGACCAGTTTTTCGTCGGCCAGCAACAATACATGCCGCCTTTCGCGATTGAATCAGTGTCGTATCTGACAAACAGGGCGCTCCTGCAATCGCGCGACCTGATCGGCCTGATGCCCGCCGAGGTGATCGCTCAAGACATCGAAAGCGGCAATATTTCCAGGCTGAACTGGGAAGTTCCCTTCGGCCAGGGCCCCGTCGGCATCTCCTATCGCAGCGACAACAGCCTGTCTCCGGCTGGACATGCTTTCAAAGAGGCCTTGCATCGTGCCGCCAAGGAAAGATAGCGGCTTGGTATTCCCCAAATTGATATCTGTATTCTCCTAATTCGCTTGAAGTGATAGGCAAATTTGAATGTTGTGACCTCCTCACAAGAAGGAGTCGCGAGATCCATGTATCCAGAGTTAAAGCTCTTTATCGCGGGCGAATGGCGAAGCTGCAGCCGCGATATGCCTGTGATCAATCCAGCGACGGAGAAAGAACTCGGGCGCCTGCCTTGCGCCGCGCAGCAGGATCTGGATGACGCGCTGGACGCGGCGGTAAAGGGCTTTCGTATCTGGAGCAGGACCTCTCCGCGAGACCGCGCCGATACTCTCCTGCAGGTCGCCGCTCTGTTGCGCGACCGACAGGAGGAAATCGCACGCTCGATCACCCTTGAACACGGTAAACCGCTTCAACAGGCTCGGCTCGAGGTCATCCGAGGCGCCGAGTTCTTTGAATGGGACGCAGGTGAAGCCATGCGGACCTATGGGCGGGTTATTCCCGCGCCCGCCGGCCACAAATTCGCTGTGCATCACCAGCCCATCGGTGTCGTAACCGCTTTTTCGCCCTGGAATTTTCCAGTCAGTCAGCCAGCCCGGAAGATTGCTGGCGCCCTGGCATCCGGCTGTTCGGTCATTTTAAAAGCGGCGGAAGAAACCCCGGCCGGTGCGATCCACATCGCCCGCGCCTTTGAAGACGCAGGCTTGCCGCCCGGCGTCCTCAACCTTGTGTTCGGTGACCCGGCCATGATTTCCGGTTACCTGATTCCGCAGCCCCCTGTGCGTCTTGTCGCCTTTACCGGCTCAACAGCGGTTGGCCGTCACCTGACGACGCTGGCATCCGAGCATATGACATCCGTCCTTATGGAGCTGGGCGGCCATGCGCCCGTCATCGTATGCGAAGACACCGATGTCACAGCCGCCGCGACCTCTGGCGCCGTGCGTAAGATGCGCAATGCAGGTCAGGTCTGCACTTCCCCTACGCGGTTCTTTGTGCATGAGGACATCTTCGACAACTTCACGGACACCTTTGTCACCCGTGCGGCAGCGACCCTGGTCGGAAACGGAATGGACGACGGGGTTGAGATGGGACCGCTCGCCAATGAACGCCGTGTCCCGGTCCTCACCGGGCTGGTCGAAGACGCCTGCGCCAAAGGAGCAGAGCTTGCCACAGGTGGTGCGCGTCTTGGAGACGCGGGTTATTTCTTCCAGCCAACGGTGCTGGTCAATGTCCCCGACACTGCCAGAATCATGCAGGAAGAACCTTTCGGACCGATTGCCGTGATTAATCCCGTTGCATCCTTGGACGACGCGATTTCGCAGGCGAATGCCGTGCCCTATGGCCTCGCGGGCTACGCCTTTACCAATCGGGCGGACTATATCGACCGTATGATCGACGAGGTCGAGGTCGGAAACCTCTCGATCAACACCCTCGAAGCGTCAATGCCCGAAACCCCGTTCGGTGGCGTGAAGTCCAGCGGCTACGGTCGGGAGGGAGGCTCTGAAGGCCTGGACAACTACATGACCGTCAAACATGTCTGGCACGCCTCTAAGATCGCCTAGGCGACGAACGACGCATTCCTCACATCAAACCGCTCTCCGGTGCGCAAGATACTGGGGTCAGGTCTTCTTTTTTGCATCAAGATCCCAACGAAGATCGCGCAACTCCGGACTTGATATCGCCAGTATGTATCCGCGCAAACCGAATCCCGAACTGTCCCGGAGATCACCTGAGAGCAGCTCCGCCCCTACTGCGAAAACTCAGGCAGTAGCTCGTCTGCAACACGCTTCAGTGTTGTCTCGATATCGGCATTGTTGAACCGAAGGTTCAAGGCCACGTGGTTCACACCCAGGCTTTGCACTTCGCGCAGGTATTGCCGCAGGAATGTCGTCCCTGCGCTGAACCCCAGATGGATCGGACGCGCCGGAGCCTCCGCCTTCTCGCGGACATCGACGTAAAGGGACTGCATAACCGGTTTGTCCGTCCCGCCGGCATCCAGGACGCGTTGGCGGTACTCCGAGACCATGCCTGCCTGAATGTCGGCATTGCGCGGATAGGTCATCCAGCCATCGCCCTGTTCGGCAACCCACTCGGGCGTTTGCTGACAGCCGCCCGTGATCAGCATCGGAATGCGCCCGGAGACAGGTTTGGGCAACATATCCAAATGTCCGTTAAGCCGACCGTGAAGACCTTCAAAGTGGGGATTACTCTCAAAGGCCGCACGCATGTAGTTCACGCTGTCACGAAACCGCGCGCCGCGTTCGTCATAGTCCATGTTGAGCGCCGGGTACTCCTCCGGCCGGTCGCCGGACGCCACCCCGAGCAGGACCCGGCCACCGGACAGAACATCCGCCGACGCCACGGCCTTGGCCACATGCGCCGGGTGACGCAACGGCAGGATCACGCTTGCAATCCCAAGACCGATACGATCGGTACAGGCCGCCATCGCGCCGAGATAGACGAAAGGGTCGAAAATCTGCCCCACGTCTCCAAAAGACGGAACACTGAAAGGGATGTCGCGCAGCCAGACAGCGGAAAAGCCCAAATCTTCGGCCAGCCTGACCCGCTCCAGATGACGCTCCATTAACGGCATCTCTTCAATCTGATAGGCCTCGAGGGGCGCGATGAGCCCGAGACTGAGCTGCCCCGGCTTGAAGACCGCGTTATAGGCAGGACTGATCGGCGAAAAGCCCGTGGTTTCTGTTGAGTTCAAAACAATCTTGTCCTTTACAGCCTCTGCGCCTTCGCCCCTCGCCTGAGTGCGACTCTCGAATGACCTATGGATAGTGTGAACGGCCGACACCAGCAAAGAGGTTTTCCGATTTGATTGGCATTCACATTCCTTTGTAGACAGGTGACAAGGGCACTGGCGATCGACGTATTAGTCGGTTTGAAAAAGCCAGTCGCAAGTTCGGAAACCCTCTATTGATTGAGTGCGACCATAAACTCGTTCCATTTTCGGGTGACGTAATTGTGCTCATTCATGATCGAATTCCAGACGGCAACCGCGCCCAACCTCGTCTCGTAGTCGCCACCGCTGCGGGTTTGTCCCTGATTGACGATGGCGTTGCCATCATTGTCGTAGAGAACATCGGGTGCAGGCTGACCTGCGTACCAATAGGCCCATTCAGCCTCACTCAGGTGTGCGCGCACTTTATCGGGCCGCGTCATGTAGAGCCCGCGCCGCGCCATGAGGCTGCCAGGCAAACCAGACTGCCACCACTCCAGGAACCGGTAGGCTTGATCAAGGCTCGCCCCCTCCAGCGCACCGGATAACGCGAGCCCGTCCAACCACCCGCGATACCCCTCTTTAGGAACCGCGTTTTTGATCTCGAAGCCATGGGCCCGCAGCACCCATATTCCCTGCGCCCAGATAGTGGAAAGCGTGATGTCTTTTTCTTCGAATAGACTGACAACCTCATCTGTTGCCGCCCAGTGTCCGGCAAAATGTCCCCGGCGTTTGTAGTCGATCATCACTTCAATAAGGTGATCGATTTCATCGACAGTCAGGTTTCCAATATCGTCGAATTCGGCAAGCTCATTCGCCTGAGCCGCCAATGCCATCTCGATAATCGCAATCGAAGGATGCGCGGTCAATGTGACCTGCCCGCGATATTTCTTGTCCAGCAGCCAGCCCCAGCTTTCATCTCCATCGGCAACCTCAATGCGGTCGGGCCGGTATCCGAACCCGTCCATATTGTGAACCGTCGGCATCATCGATAACCGGCTTGTCGGCAAAGCCCCTAGGGTTCCGTCAGCTTGCACAAAAAGCTTGCGTCCGGGGGCCATTCCTTTTCCATGGGTGATCGCTGTCCAGAAAGGTGTCTGAGCTTCCACCCCAAGCAGTTCAGAACAGTCTGTGATCCGATCCGTTCGTATCGGTTGAAGAGCGCCGGCAGTCCATGCGAGCTCTGCTGTAACGGACCAATGATCCAGGACATCGTAGGACTCGGGAGATTTGACCGCGCGCTGCTGGACGTCCAATCCATCCAAGGGTTCAAAGTGTATCGAAAAACCCAGATCCTGCTCCGCCCGCAGTCTGACGGATTCAATCAGGGTATCCGGCGTTCCGATTACGCGTAATATGCGCTTGCTCTTTCCCATGCTCTAATGAAACGGCGTCAGGTAGATGGGGTGCGATGGCAGCGGCAATACCGACAAGACTTTAAGGCGCTCGATGGTGCGTTTGGTTGCGCGCTGGAGGTGCTCGCGCAGGGCCAGACAGGCCTGATCGAACTGACCTGCGATCAAGTGAGAAATCACTGCCTGATGCTCAGTAATCATCGGATCGTGATTCACGCGAGGCAATTGATCCGCAAACAAATGATGCACGATCAACGGGAGTTGGTTTTGGCGGATCAGGCTCTGCATGGAGCCATTTCTCAAGGGATGAAGACAGGTCACGTGGAGATCTTCTTCAAGCTGCCGGATATTCTTGGCGCCAATCGCCGTACCAAGGCTTGCCGCCGATACGAGCCGCTGCTGGATGTCGGTCAGCTTGGATCGATCCAGGTAGGGCGCGGCGGAACGCAGAGCTTCGGCCTCCAGGACTCCACGAATCTGGTATTGCTCCGCGCATTTCTGAGCCGTCAACGGACCCGCGACCCAATGCGACCAGCGGTCCTTTTCGACGATACCCTGGTGCTGGAGGCGGTACAGCATTTCGCGCACCACCGTTCGCGAAACAGTATACATCTCACCGATCTCTGCTTCCGAAATGCGATAGCACCCGAAAGGGATGACAGCAGTAATCGCGGCTTGGACTTCGGTGGCAATCTGGTTGGACGCGGGTAGAGGTTTGGGCTGGTTTCGCACAGTTGCGTTCGGCCAATCCATGTTGCGAAGATCCACCCGGATGGGTTTCAGGTTTTTCTTAGGAGGACCGACCAAATAGCCTCGACCATCGAAGCGATGTATTTTTTTGTTTTCGGCCAACGCTTTGAGAGCCTCACGTATCGGCATCCGGCTCATTCCCAGGCGATCGGCTATTGGTCCTTCAACTAAAACCATCCCCGGCAAGAGCTGTCCCGCGTTCATCAGATCAATGAGGGAATCCATCGCAACTTGCTTGCGCGGCTTTCGATTACTCAGCGTCACAGGCCGTGCGACGGATGCGTGAGGTTCTGACACTGCTTACTCCCTAGGCGCGACGGCACCGAACCACCGCGAAGATACAAAATGAATTTCCAGAGCACCATTCATTCTTACATGATATAAAATGAATGTTGAATTCATTATTCGTTTAAATTACCATTAAGCGATAATAAAATTGAGCGGAAGCTAACAGCACCAATTGCACAGGGAGATGCTGCAATGAGTCCCAAGTCAAAAATCAATCGTCGGAACCTTATGAAAAGTGCCGCGGGCGTTACTGCGTTCGCCGCTGGATCCCAGATTATCGGAGCACCGATGATCTGGGCGCAAAACATCAAAGATGTGACGCTCCTGCATGTCGGCGGCGCCTACTCGGCAATGAAGCCAATTGCGGAGCAAGCCAGTAAGGATCTGGGCTTCAAAATCGAAATGCAGAACCTCGGGTTCGAACCCTTGACCGCCCGCGTGGCAACGCAGCCAAACACGATCGACATCGCCGATTTGTCTTTTGTATCCATGCCTGCGGTTACGCCGCGCGGTGTCATGCAGGGGATGGATGTGTCTCGCATCAAAAACTGGGACAAGATCACCCCGCTATTTACGCAAGGCAAGAACGAGGATGGATCGGAGGCTTCCAAACAAGGTAATGCGCCTTCGGAGATGATCTATCTGGAAAGCGCAGACGCACGTGCATGGGCGAAAGGTCCCACTGGTTTTGCCAGCTTGATCCCGACGATCTACAACGCCGATACCCTGGGCATCCGCCCTGACCTGATCGGCCGCCCCATCGAAAGCTGGGCGGAGCTGCTGAACCCCGAATTCACGGGAAAGGCCAGTCTGGTGGACACACCGGCGGTCGGTATGATGGACGCAGCCATGGCTCTGGAAGGTCGGGGCGATCTGACCTATGGCGACAAGGGCAACATGACCCGCGAGGAGATTGATCAAACCATCGACGTCTTGCTGGACCTTAAGAAGTCCGGCCATTTCCGGTCCTTTTGGAACACATTCGACGGGTCGGTGAACCTGATGGCCTCCGGTGAGGTTATCATTCAATCCATGTGGGCCCCTGCTGTAACAGCGGTCAAATCGCGCGGCGTGCCCTGCACTTATGCCGCCCTGAAAGAGGGCTATCGCGGTTGGGGAAACGGGATTGGCATGATGTCCCATCTTGATGGTCTGAAACGCGACGCGGCTTACGAATACATCAATTGGTATCTGAGCGGCTGGCAAGGCGCATTCATCGCCAAACAAGGCTATTACAGTGCGGTTCCGGAAACCACCAAGGCCGCGCTGTCACCGGAGGAATGGGATTATTGGTACGAGGGGAAACCTGCTGCAGTCGACATCCTCGATCCGGTAGGCAATCTGCAGGACAAGGCGGGCGCGGTGCGCGACGGCGGCAGTTACTCGGACCGAGTGGGCAATATCGCGGCCTGGAATGCCATCATGGATGAAGACCGCTATCTGACACGGCGTTGGACAGACTTCATCTCTGCGTGATCACGCATTAGGATGGCCCGGTTCGGATACGGGCCATCCTTCTCCCGGTTTTTCGTCGGCATCAGGGCTATAATGGCGTCATTTTCACCCCGCGGTATTTCGTGGCTGCAGACCGCGCCACTGGTCGTAATCCTCCTCGTGTTCCTCATCGCGCCCTTGGCCGTTATCGTCATGGTCAGTTTCTGGGACTACAGCGTAGGGGGTATGTATCCAGATTTCATCTGGCTGAACTATGAAGACCTCTTGACCTCGCCGACGACGATTGCGCTGTACCAGCGCACTCTGAAATTCGCTTTCCTGGTCTGGATGATCACGTTGATCATCGGATTTACCGTGTCGTACTTCCTGACCTTCTGTATCCGCTCGACCGTGTGGCGCATGGCATTGTTTCTGGTCTGCACCGTGCCCTTCTGGACTTCGAACGTCATCCGTATGATCGCCTGGATCCCGTTTCTGGGGCGAAACGGCGCTATCAACCAGGGGCTCATGGCAGGAGGCGTTATCGACGAGCCACTGGATTTCCTGCTGTTCTCGGAGTTCTCGGTCGTTCTGACCTATGTACATCTCTATACGCTCTTCATGATCGTTCCGATCTTCAACGCGATGTCCAAGATTGATTTCGATATCATCGAGGCCGCACAGGACGCGGGCGCGACAGGATTTCAGGTCTTACGCAACATCATTCTCCCCCTGACGCTGAACGGGATAGGGCTCGGGTCAATTTTCATCGTCACGCTGGTGATGGGAGACTTTTTCATTGTCCGTGTGATGAGCGGATCGCAGTCCGGCACCGTCGCCTCCGGCATGGCTTATGAAATTGGCGGACTGCAATATCCGGCTGCCGCTGCCAATGCGGTGGTCCTTGTTGCGGTCGTCGTTGTGATCGTCAGCATCATCCTGCGCTTTGTCGATGTGCGCAAAGTGTTGACGGAGTGAGCCGATGAAACAGCCACTGGTAACCTATATTCTGGGTGCGTTTTTTGGCCTGTATGTGTTGTTCCTTTATGGTCCGATGTTCGTCATCTTCCTCTTGTCTTTCCAGGGTCCCACCGGGGGGATGACATTTCCGCTGCAGGGTCTGTCATTGCACTGGTTCAAAGAGCTTTGGGCCCAAAACGTCAGCGGCGACGTGGCCGGATCGTTCCAAAGATCCATCGCACTGGGTCTGCTGGTGATGGTCATCACCGTGGGCGTTTCCGTCGCGGCAGGCTTTGGCTTCAGGCGTGCGTTTCCCGGGGCACGGGTGTTGTTTTACGTGGCTGTGATCAGCCTCATTATGCCGGGGTTTCTGATTTCCTTTGGTTTGGGCTTGATCCTGCAGCTTTTGGGCATCGATGCACAATGGTTCACCTCGGCATTGGGCGCGCAGCTGACCTGGACGCTGCCTTTTGGTCTGCTGATCATGTTTGCGGTCCTGGCCCGTTTCGACCGTAGCGTGGAAGAAGCCGCTCAAGATCTGGGCGCATCGCGCAGTCAGACTCTACGGCACGTTACGTTACCCCTGCTTGCGCCGGGGATCGTGGGCGTTGCTCTGTTCGGCTTCACGCTCTCTTACGACGAAATTCCACGTACCACGCTGGTGGTCGGCAACAGCAATACGCTGCCCATGGAAGTGCTGGCGATGACAAACACACTCACGACACCGTCGCTTTACGCCATTGGCACCATCACAACTCTCGTTTCTCTGGCCTGCATCCTCTTCGCGCTGGTGTCCATCATCCGCATGCAGCGCCGTACGAAACTCAAGAAGGCCTGACAGATATGTCGGAAATCAGCAGCGGTAAAATCGAGATCATCCAGGTTGATAAATTCTATGATGACGTTCACGCCGTACGCGGTGTCAGCCTGACAATACCGGCAGGCAGTTATTGCTGTCTTCTTGGGCCGAGCGGCTGCGGAAAGTCCTCGCTCCTGCGCATGATCGCAGGTCACGAGAATGCAAGCGCGGGTGATATGCATATCGACGGGCGGAGCATTCTTGGATTGCCCGCACGCCAGCGTCCAACAGCGATGATGTTTCAAAGCTATGCGCTGTTTCCGCATCTGACCTGCCTCGACAATGTTGCCTTCAGTCAAAAGATGCAGGGCGTTGATAAAGTCACCCGTCATGCAAAAGCCAAAGACATGCTGGACATGGTGCAGATGGGAGACTTTGGCCAGCGCCTGCCTGCGCAGTTATCCGGCGGACAACGTCAGCGAATTGCCCTCGCGCGCGCATTGATCACAGAGCCGAAAGTGCTGTTGCTTGACGAGCCTCTGTCCGCGCTTGATGAAAACCTTCGTGTGCTCATGCGCAATGAATTACGCCAGATGCAGCAGAAACTCGGCATCACCTTTGTCCATGTCACCCACACCAACACCGAAGCGATCGCGACCTCGGACATGGTTGTTGTGATGGGCGATGGGGTGATCGATCAGGCAGGCCCTCCACGCGAGGTCTTTAACCACCCCGCCTCGCTTTATACAGCCCGGTTCATGGGTGGGCACAATATTGTGCCTGTGCGCGATGGTCGTTTGCAATTTGGAGGCGGACAAACTGCCGAACCGCCCAAGGGCGATGCGGGCTATTATTCGCTACGCCAGGACCTGACCCTCATCGAACCGTTGGCACAGTCGTCGCACAGTGCAGAACCAAGCATAGAAGCCTCAATCGCGAGGGTCGAATATGAAGGGGCATCCTTCAAGGTTACCCTGGATCGCGGCGACCCCGCCCCTCTTATTGCACGTGTTTTTGATCGCGATTTCGAAACATCCGGGCTGACGGTCGGTGCACCGGTACGGCTGCGCTTTGAAATGGCAGATCTTTGCCCGATGCGGTCTTGAAAAAACGAAAGGAGACAAGCTTTGTCCACCAGGAACATAGTAGGTTATGGCGAAACGCCTCCTGATCCGTGCTGGCCAAACGCTGCACGTATAGCGGTGCAATTCGTGATCAACTATGAAGAGGGTGGCGAGCGAACACTGCTGAACGGCGACAGTGAGTCCGAATCCTATCTGACGGAGATTGTGGGAACTGCACCGATGCAGGGGCGTCGCGATCTCAACGCGGAAAGCACATATGAATACGGATCTAAATCCGGGTTCTGGCGGCTCCACCGGCTGTTTGAAAAATACGAGATCCCGGTCACCGTTTATGGCGTCACGCGCGCCTTGGAACTGAATCCCGGCGCTGTGGCGGCCATGAATCGATCCGGCTGGGAAATCGCCAGCCATGGCCTGCGCTGGATCGACTACAGCAGTTTTTCGCAGGACGAAGAGCGCGCGCATTTAATACAGGCATTGGATCTGCACACAGCCACCTGCGGTCAGCGGCCGGTTGGCTGGTATACCGGGCGGATCAGCGAAAACACCCGGCGGCTGCTGGTTGAAGAAGGTGGTTTTCTCTACGATTCGGATGATTACTCTGACGACCTGCCCTATTGGAACATCGAACACGGCAAGCCACATCTGGTGATTCCCTATGCACTGGACAGCAACGATTTTCGCTTTGCAATGCCGCAAGGCTTTAACTCAGGTACGCAGTTTCTGGATTATCTGAGAGACAGCTTTGACTATCTCTACAGTGAAGGCGCGTGCGCTCCGAAAATCCTCAATATCGGACTTCACTGCCGCTTGAGCGGTCGTCCCGGAAGGACCGCTGCGTTGGAGCGGTTTATCCAGCATATCAAAGAGCATGACGAGGTTTGGATATGCCGCAGAGTCGACATCGCACGCCATTGGCATGATAATTTTCACCCCGACGGGAATTCAAAATGACAATCCGCACAATGAAATTAGCCGACCTTGAACTGGCGCTGGATTGGGCGGCACAAGAGGGTTGGAATCCCGGTCTTGATGATGCGGCGGCGTTTTTGGCTGCAGATCCGGATGGGTTTTTGATCAGTGAAGTAGATGGCAAACCCGCCGCCGTTATTTCAGTCGTCAATCATGATCCCACCTTCGCGTTTCTCGGCCTTTACATCTGCGCACCGGAGTTTCGCGGCCAAGGCCACGGGCTCGCGCTATGGAAGGCGGGAATTCTCCACGCAGGCGGTCGCTGCATCGGGTTGGACGGCGTGCCGGACCAGCAGGCGAACTACGCACGCTCGGGGTTTGATTCGGCGGGTAAAACCGTGCGCTATACAGGCAGCTTGCCGACGGATGCGCCGCCTCAAATCGAAGTGCCTCAAGAGATCGCAGCAATATCTGCAGCGGATGCGGAGTTTAGTGGTTTCACGCGCCCCAACTTTGCGCAGGCCTGGTTCGCAGACACCCAGACACGCCGCACGTTCAGCCTTGGAAAGGGTTGCTTTGCAACTGCGCGCCAATGCCGTGATGGTGTGAAGGTCGGGCCGCTCTACGCCAATTCGGTTTCAGAACTGGACACTCTTTTCGCATTGATCTCCCGGCAATTCGGTCGACAGCCGGTCACGTTGGACATTCCCCTGCAATCTAAGGCGTTGAGTGACTACGTTTCGGATATGGGCTTTACGCCTTCCTTTGAAACCGCACGGATGTACAAGGGAAAAGCACCCTTGTTAAAGCTGCCGGTATTTTCTGCGACAGCGACCTTGGAACTCGGCTGACCCCTACCGCGGACAGCAGACGCTAACGATCAGATCACTACACTCCAGAATCCGCGTGCTGATGCGCTCAATCGAACCTGCTGCGTAGGCATGGCGTTTGTGCCTCAGTCATCAGTTTTATCCGACCCTATCAACCTGGGCAAAACTGATTTCAGGTCCAGTGATCCTGCTGATCATTTCGCCTGTATTAACGGCGCGATAAATCGACCTCGGCGGGCGCGTCGCGTCGCTAACGCTCCGTTGCACCCAGCTTCGCGCCTCCAGTGATTTCAACGACAACGACAGCGAACGATCCGTGATGGTCAGGAGATTTCGTTTGATTTCATTGAAGTGGCTTGGCGAATGAAGCGAGGCCAAAACCGGCAAGGTCCAGGAGCGACGAAGCAATTCCTGATCCTCATCGCTGGACACACCCCGCACTTTCTTTGCGATTACGCCGACCTCGTTGCCAAGCCGGGTAAGGCGAAACTCCGGCCGCAGCGGATGGCCGTAGCCCGGGTTTCGCTCCACCAGTCCGCTGTCGATAAGATGTTCCATGCTTTGAGCAAAGGCCCCCCTGCCCGCGCCGGTTGCCGCCAGCAGCGTTGCTTGCCGCCCAGGAACGCCATCAAGCAGGCTCGATAGAATGGGGAGTCCCCAGGCCTTCGAGGTGATGTTGACAAAAAGCTCAATGTACATAAAGTATAGTTACTATATTTTAAGCCATCAGGAAAGATCATGTCGCTCATTTCGCTCAAAAATACAATCACCATCGCCCTGTCGGTTTCGGATCGTCACGCAAGCGCAAAATGGTATGAAGAAACACTCGGATTTCAGACCATTTATCATGCAGATGAAGCGGGCTGGTCTGAAATGCTGACCAAAACAGACGGCGTTACACTCGGTCTTGGTGAACATACCAAACCGGCACCGGGCAACTGCGTTCCCGTTTTTGGAATCACCGACCTGGACAGTGCCCGTGACAAGCTGGAACAGGCCAAGGTTAAATTCGATGGTGAGACGGATGTCGTCGAAGGCATGGTCAAGACAGCCACATTCTACGATCCGGACGGCAATGCCCTCATGCTTGCGGAAGACTTGACCGGATCGGCGTGACAACAGATTCGAAAGACCTTTGCGGCGATTCTCGCAGCTACGCGCGTTGCCCCCTATTCTGAGGCTTCGTAAAGCGCGCTTTCTGCCCCCAGATAGCCGTCCCACGCGAACCAGTAGGCGACATGGCCGGAGACACGTGGCAGGCGTTGACCCTGCGGTCCGACAAGCGCATCTTCGGTGATCTGCCAGAACCCACCGGGGCCGTTCAGGTATGTCGGGTCTCCTGAAAAGAAAACATCGCCTCGATCGTAGGCGCGAACAGTCCGGGTCACGGCATCGCCGATCAGGACGACATTCGTAAAGCCGACCCGGTCGTTGATCACCGGCTCATTGGAGAAGGCCTTAAGCGGCCAGGCTTTCGCCCCGCCCGCGGCACGAATGCCGTAGACCTGTTCTTTCTGCTGCAGGCGGGTCTGGTCGGCGATCGCCGGAAACATGAGGTCGGGTGAAGCGAAGTAATCGCGATAAGCCACGCCGGAACCGTAATCGCGAAAGTATCCGGTCTCCGGTGACAAAACCCTGCTGTCCGGATGCCGGGCGCGCCAATCTGCCCAAGAGGTAATGGTCGTCGGCCTGATCCTCAACGCAATACCGGAATGCGCCAGTGGGCCCGACACGGGTTCGCCGGTGAACTGGTTCCAGAGGCTTTCCGTCTGGCGATCAAACATAAGCTTGTTGGACCGGTACAAGAGCCCTGAAGAGCCAAAAGTAAAAGGCTCGTCCCGATCTTCGAGCTTGGTTTCGAAGAGGATACCGGCACCGCACAGGGTGCAGTAGGCCAGTGCTACAGGGACCCCGCCGATGACGTCGTTGAACATCTCGTGCCACCCCATGATCCGAAGCGGATAGGCGCGGGCATCGCCGTTGATCTCCACTCCGAACACCAGATCTCTATCGAGCAGGTAGTCCGCCTCCCCCGCCGAAATGAGCTTTGGGTTGTCCAAGGCAGGAATGCCATCGACCCGCACCCCGCCCCAGGTGATTTCCTCAAAGCGGATCCGCAGCGCGTCCCGAGCCACAGGATCCGGATCTTTGAAGAACGACAAAAAGCGCTCATCAATCCCGCGCCAGTACCAGAACTTGAGATCGGTGTAACTTGGATGCGGCAGGATCTCGGGATGGGCTTCCTGGTAGAGCATCGCTGCCCGCCAGGTCGGAAGCTCCTCCCCCGTCAGCGCGTGAAGCACCCGCTGTGTTTCGACATGCGCCCCGCCAATGCGCATCATAAGCACCAACGAGGGGATCATGTCGCGATCTCCGCGCGCAATGAGGCTTTCGGCGGCGGCCTCCCGCTCACTGGTGCTTCCGATCAGAAGATCTTTGCTCAGCGCAAACAGGTCTTCATCAGCACGACTGGGCAATGAAACCAGCGCCGCAAGGACGAGCAGAAGCGCCGAGATTCGAAAAACAGGATTGAACAGGCGAGGCCTCCATTTTCTTTCCCTCAGTTCTAACCCGTACAGCGTAAAGTGACAGCCGGGCTTCACCTTATCGTGCACAGACGTGAAGCTCATCTACAGCTTCATTTAAGAGCCTTTGGCCCCGACTTCATATTGGCAGAACTGATCATATTGCATGATCACCGATGCCCCTTCGAGCTGGATCACTCCAATGCTGGGCGCTTCCCTACCTGGCTTAAATGTATACCAGGTCCATGCAGGTCGCGGCGGTGGCGCCTGGTATAGAACCGAACGCATGGTCGAGAACGGGATCCGGCCAAGGGTGCCTGTTATCGGCCGGTGCACATGTCCGATGAACAAATACTTCACACATTCGAAGCCAGAAATCAGATCCATGAATACCTGCCCATTCTCCATGTTTTCCGTGTCTTGCATGGGTAAGCCAAGCGGCACCGGAGGATGGTGTATGAAAAGGAAAACGGGTGTGCTTCCAGACTCTAAAAGGGTCTGTTGCAGCCATTCACTGCGTGCCTGACAGACCTCTCCGGCATCTGATCCCGCTTTCTGCGTGTCCGCGCAGACGATCAGTCCACCGGGCGTTTCCACCTTATACTGAATGAAACCCGCCATGCAGCTGTCCGGCAAGGGCAGCAGCTGCCTGACCAAATCACGGCTGTCATGGTTGCCGACCATCGGAAGGTAAGGAACGACCAACTTTGCCAGTCTTGCCCGCAACCCCTCATAATCGGCGCGCAGTCCACGGTTCACCATATCGCCTGTTATGACACAGAACTCTGCGTCAGAGTGATGATCATTGATGTGATCTATCGCAGCTTGAAGCCTTGCCCGAGGGTCATGACCCAGCACATCACTCTCTGCGGAAAAATGAGTGTCCGACATCCATATCAGCTTTGTCACCACGCTCTCCAATTCAATCTTTATGGTTTCGACACGCGCAGGAGTATTGCGCCGGCAATCGTCAGAAGCGTTGAAATGACTTTGACGAGGTCGAGCCGTTCTTTCAGAACGCCCACACCGATGAGCAGTGCGAACACGATGGAGGTTTCCCGCAGGGCAGTGACCAGTGCGATTGGCGCTTGTGTGAACGCCCAGATGACCAGCCCATAGGCAAGAAATGAAGCGGTGCCGCCAATCAGACCTGACAATATCACGGAGCGTTCCGATCTAAGCACCGTGAGAGCGCGAGGCCGCACAAAGGCCGTCCAAACCGCGAGCGCGATGGCGTTGCCAATCGCCGCCCAACCCCAAAACCCAAACGCACTCATTGCAACCCTCGCACCGATCCCGTCCACCAGAGAATAGGCGGCGATAAAGCCACCTGTGCAGAGAGCCATGACAACAGCGCGCGGATTTCGTGCCCCGTCTGCGCGCCTGACCAGTGCTAACGATACCAGGCCAAGTACTATGAAAAGCACAGCCACTAACTCCAGATGCGAAAACGAAATGCCCAAGACCGCAATAGAGACGGCGGTGACGAGCACAGGCGCGGAGCCGCGCGCAATGGGATAGACAAGGGTGAGATCGCCCGCGCGATACCCCGCTATCAGGAAGAGTTGATAGCCGAGGTGCAATGCGACGCCACCCATGATCCACGGTAGCGCAGCCTGATCAACGCTTGGTGCAAACGGCAGGGACAGAATTGCTATTGGAACATGGCCAAGCGCCACAGCGAGCATAGTTGCATGTTTATCCGCACTTCCTTTGACCAGCGAATTCCAGATCGCGTGCAACAAAGCAGCCAGCAACACAGCGAGAAAAACGGAGGTGCTCATTCGGAAGCCTTGGCAGCATAGGTGCGAAGTCGTTTTTCTGAAGAGCCGCCGTGGCATTCAAGCATCTGGTTGTGGGAGTTATAAAAATAGATCGAGTGTCCTTCTCCATCGCCACACGAACCGCCCGCTGTCATGGCAAGCCTATTGGGACCTGACGTCGTCCAGGCGAGTGCCAACTTCAGCGGCAGCGCAATCAGGGAGATAAGACTTTCTGGTTGGAGCATATCGTTGTTTTTCTGCGTGCGTTATTTCCAAGCTTCCATTGCCATCGCACGCGCCACACCGCGTTGACCAACCATGATTCCAAGCCTAAGGTTTAGAAAAACTAATACCACAGGCTTCCGTTGAAGAATCTAAACCTCAACTCCCTTCGGGTTTTCGTAGCCGCTGCGCGCCTTGGGAGCTTCCTCAAGGCAAGCGCAGAGCTTCATTTGTCTCAGGGCGCGGTATCGCAAAGAATCAAGCAGCTTGAGCTCGAACTTGGCGTTCGGTTGTTCGAGCGAGAAGCCCGTGGTGTTTCCCTGACCAAAGCCGGGAAGGAACTTGCCCAGACCGTTGAAACCTCACTTGGAATGATTGAGAAGACTGCGAGCAAGATCAGGCGCTATGAAAACGAAATCACCTTGCATGTTTCACCATCAATCGCACGAAAGTGGCTGACGCCCCGACTACCTAAATTTTCCAAATTGAACCCGAACGTGCAGCTGTCTATCGAAGCGCGTGCTGAAGTGTTGGCGCGGCCGCTGCATCACAACGAACTTTCAATGCGCCATGGGACGAGCTTTCCTTCCGTGAAGGGTGAGCAGATGCGCCACCTTATCGAATTGGAACTCGTCGCAGTCTGCAGCCCTAACCTACCGTGCGTCGGCCCAAGGCCCAGTCTGAAGCAAATCCTGGCATTACCTCTCATCCAGGATACGCATCGCAGGTGGGACAAGCTGGTTGGGGGCACCTATTCGTCGGCGACTTCGGAGTCCCTGAACTTCAACTCGGCTTCCTTGGCGATTGATGCGGCCATAAACATGCAGGGCGTGGCAATCGTACCATCGCTATTTGTGCAGGATGACATTGCCGCGGGCCGCCTCAGGAAAATCTGGAGGGATAAAGAGCCGTCAGGGGAATATCTATTTCTGATTTGGCCAAAACAACAGATCGCATTCGAACCGCTAAACGATGTGGTGCGCTGGATTCACGCAGAATTTGGCCATGATGTTGGCACCTTAATGTAATTGCTCAAGCTGACAATCCTTGCGTTCCGCGCCAACTCTCAGTGACCGCGACCCCACTGTTGCGCACGTCGCCCGCAACAGGCTTTCATGTAATATTTTTTGACGAACGGCGGGAAAATGGATGTAAGGGATTTAGTGTTATACGCCGCTCTATTTGTACTTTTCGTCGTCATGGTTTTTGTACATGCGTAATGCCATTCACTCTCAAGACAATTGAGGCTCTGGGCTCCGCAGCTCGCCAGCCAGTACAGCGCGCTTCGACGATTTACCGGTCAGACGCTCGAAACGAAGCGCCGCCGTTGGCAAGACCGCCTGCAACGAACACGCAACCGGTCTCGCCAACGCTAGCGTCGCGACTAAGCGGCCCCTCCGGCAGGATCATTTTCCAGTGTGATCGCTGTGCCGTGCGGTGTGGCGTGCGCTGCGCGCTTCCAGGATTCCGTCAGCGCGGCAACGCTCGGGACATCCACAAGGCCTTTTGAGGTCAGCAGCTTCTCCAGCGCCGTCAGCCAGTGACTGTAGTAGTCGGAGCCATCCTGCTTCGCCGAATCCTGATGCAGTTCCGCCGACAGGAACTCAGCCCACTCCGGCCAGTCGAACAGGCCGTTCTCGTGCAGCGTAACCGTCAAGGCGAAGGCCTGGGCCTGCCAGGGTTCATCAAACACCTTTGGATCAAGCTTCTTGGCCGAACCCGGTTGTGGAATTGCGTTGGCCAGAGGGGTCGGATCCTTGGCGGTTTCAGGCAAGGTCAAGGTAGCTTTCCCATGCATCGATTGTGTTGCTCAGGCCCGGCTCTGCGTCCGGCCCCCAGAGGGCAGCACCGTCGAATTCAACGGTGTAAAGCCATTGCGGCTGCTCCCCCTGCCCGTGGGCGCTGCTGTCGGGAAAGACGTGCATGCCGCGGACCGACTGTATGCTGCCGATCTTGTCGCGCGCATAGTTGGGCAGCCGGGTGTGTCCGGCCGGATGGGCGAGCTTCGTGCGGACGCGCTGCCCCACGGAAAAAAGCGGTTCGCTGGACTGCGGGCGTTCGGACGGCCCGCCTGAGGCCAGGACTCCCGACATGGCCTCTCCGGAGACCCGGCGTTCCGTGCGCAGTCCCGGCTGCAGGGCCTTGCCCGCCGCCAGCTCCGCATCGCTCAATTCGCCGTGGCGTTTCAGCAGCGCCGTGACCCCCTCATACCAGATCTCGTAGTAAGACAAGCCGTAGTACTGTTGCGGCGAGAGGCTTTCGCGCGCCAAACGGCCTTCATCGATGCTCCAGTGACCCAGGCCGTTCGATGCGATCGTCAGGCCCAGTACCTTCTTTTCCCACTCCGCGTGGAAAATCGGCTCATCCTGTTCCGGGTTGATGGGGCCGAAGTTTCGCTTGCCGCCTAAATCCTGAGGACCATCCATCGCCGTTACTCCTGTCCCGGCGCATGCGCCAGGCCGGTCCCGATCATGCTGTCGCGGGAGACCAGCTCGACCAATTCGTCTTCACTCAACCCGTCGCTGCCCGCCGGGCGCATGGGGATCACCAGATAGCGCAGTTCCGCCGTTGAATCCCAGACCTTGATCTTTGTGCTATCGGGCAACTCCACGCCGAATTCGCCCAGGACTTTGCGCGGCTCATAGACGACGCGGGATCTGTAAGGGGGGGATTTGTACCAGACCGGGGGCAACCCAAGCACCGGCCAGGGATAGCAGGAACAGAGTGTGCAGACGACCATGTTGTGCTGCTCGGGCGTGTTGAAGACGGCGTGCATATGCTCACCCTGCCGGCCAACATAGCCCAGCGAGTTGATCGCGGCGCTCGCATCCTTCTCCAGCCAGGCCCGGAACTCCGGGTCCACCCAGGCTTTGGCCACGACCTTTGCGCCGTTCTTGGGCCCCACCTTGTGTTCATAAGTCTCGACCACAACATCGACAGCCGCGGGATCCACGAGCCCCTTTTCCACCAGAATGGTCTGCAAAGCCCGGACTTTCGCGTCCATATCGCTGAGATGGTTGTCGTGATCGTGATGATGATCGTCAGAAATTTTCGCATCCTCCCGAAAATGCATACGCGCAGAATTTCGCGAACGCAGTTTGAAGGCTGCCCCCCCAAGGTTCAACGGAAAAGCCAACCGCTCGCGAAAAGGTCAACGTGCAGCGGGATGCGCAACTGTTCTGGGGTGGGGGATCGGTCAGACATTGGCGTAAAACACTTACCGGGTTTGAGCCAGTCCTTGCGCCTAGCGGGAACACTACGAAACTTTGTGAAGATCCAGCGGCAGCCCCTCGCTAGCGATCGAAATGCGATTTCTGCCGTTACGTTTGGCGTTGTAGAGCGCGTCGTCAGCAGCAACCAGGAGATCACATTGGCCGGTACCGCGCCGCGGCAGCATGCTTGCGATACCGATACTGAGAGTTACAGGCGCACTGGAGTTGCCAAGCGGCAGAACCATGTCAAGCTCGGCGACTTCAGACTGAATACGCTGCGCAATCGTTTCCGCGGAATAACGCGAAGTATTGGGGAGCAGCAAGGCAAGCTCATCACCCCCTATTCGCGCCGCCACATCACCGGGACGGCGAGCGTAGTGCTTCAAGGTCGCACTGACGGCCGTCAGGCACTGATCCCCGGCAACATGTCCGAAGGTATCGTTTATCTGTTTGAAAAAATCGATATCGAAGTAGATCAAAGACAGCTCGTGTCGATTGCGTTCCCCGCGGCGCCATTCCAAATCAAGCTGCTCATTGAAATACCGCCGATTATGGATACCCGTCAGAGCGTCGGTGACGGCCAGCTCCTTCAATTGTTCCTGCGCCAGTTTTTCTTGCGTGATGTTCCGGTGCGTGACGACAAAGCGCGGCGAACCTTCCAGCGCCATGGGAACAACGCTCATCATAAACCAGCGTCGTTCCGTGGGACTGTCGCAAGGGTAAGCGAAGTCGAAGCGATTGGAAGATTGGGTGAGGACACTTCGCACGCCATGGATCAGCGTCGAGATTTCAGACTCCTCCGAAAGGGAGTCATGCTGGCAGCAGGCCAGATAACTGATACCGGACCATGTCGTGTCGGGCGACCCGCCGTTCTCCAGATAAAACCGGTCCCAGGCGCCATTCACCCATTCGATGATGGAAGAGTCATTGATAACGGCAATCTGATCCGGCAAGGCATCGAGGACGCTTTTCAGATAACCGCTGTCAGAGTCATTCCCAAACTCCGAGCCCATACCCCTGCTCCTCTTTTCCTTCATTCAAATTTTGACGGCCCGAACGCCGCTCGGACGCCGTCTCTGATGCAGTTCAGGCACTCGTCCATCGTGAGGACCGACACTTCGGCGTGACTTGGACGTCAGCCTCTATTCTCCCTAAACCTTTTTCGGCCCGTGTGCTGCAGCATGCATTCACCGCCATAATCCGGGCCCTTGCTCGTAGACCGCCGAAGTCCGGACATTGGCGGAATTACCGCGCCGGGTTCACGGTTGTCTTGCGCAAAAGTAGCGACGGCATCAGGCATTTCGCGTACTGAACAACATTTACTCGCGCCCTGGTTGCTGCCTCACCTTATTTGCCAAGCATTTAAATTGATTTAATTTCTTCTCTCGATTTATTGTAAAAAAGCAATCATTTCAAATATCTGTTTTGTTTTCATGATTTTCTATTGGAAATAATTCAAATTGAAGCACCAATATAAAACAAAAGGATCACCCCGTCCTCAAAAATCACTGATATTCTCCTAAAAAACATAGACTTAGACATTAACTTCACAGAATAATACTATTGTATTCCAAGTTTCTTTTATCTGTTAAGGCATGTATTCCCCGCACCAAAAATCCAGGACGCGACGCAGATCTCAAACCCCTGAACGGCTCAATTCGCACAGCCTTGAAGCAGGTCCCATGCCCGACTTAGCCCTGAGAGTCCGTGAGGTGTCGTCGGGGGTCAGGTGTGGTTTTGTGCGTGTTACTAAATCATCGTGCGCATAAACAAGACCTGCCCCCGCGCACTTACATAAATACCGCCCTGGCTCCTGGTGATCAGGGAGATTTCGACGGCAAAAGGCTATCGCCTGCCGATCCATGCACGAACGTATAGCAGATAGACGAATTTCAGTAATTGCCCCCTACACCAGCCCATCGCTATACCCCCCCTGACCTGGAGAGACGCGATGCAAATGAAAAGGCACCCTATTAAGTTTGTGAGCAGGCGGGAATGGATACTGCTCGCGATCATCCTCATCTACTGCTTTGTTCCGACCTTTGGCGGTTTGTTTCGAGTCATCGAACTTGGGGGTGGCCCGGTGATTGTACCTGAAAACCCGCGCGCCTTGGCAGCCCCCCTGCCTGTCGTGTTGCATATTCTGAGCAGTTTCCTCTTCTGCATCGTCGGTGCACTGCAATTCCTACCCAGCATAAGGCGCCATTTCCCGGCCCTACATCGCGCGCTCGGCCGCACGGTCGCGGTCGCGGGCTGCGTAAGCGCTGGGACAGGGCTTTGGATGACCCATTTCTATAGCTTTCCGGATGAACTTCAGGGTCCCCTGCTTTATTGGGTGCGGATTGTCCTGAGCCTATCGATGCTTGGCCTGATTACCTGGGCCGTCATCGCGATCCGATCGCAAAATATCTCGAGGCACAGCGCCGCAATGCTGCGCGCCTACGCAATCGGCCAGGGCGCATCCACGCAGACCTTCCTTGGCGTCGGCTGGATGGTCGTTTTGGGATCAGAACCACTAGGTCCCCTCCGAGACGCCATGATGGTTTTCGCCTGGGGGCTCAACCTGGTGATCGCAGAGCTCTTGATCAGCAAGATGTTCGCCCCCCGCCCTTTGCCGGCGTGAGGAACGCACTACAGGTACACGGCGTCGCCTGAGCTGTTCCCGCAAGGAATAAAGGGGCGCACCACTCCCACAGTACATCCGGGGGCAGCTTGAGGTAGTCCGTAGCCAGACTTCAAAACCAAGTCCGAAGCTGTGCGCCGGACCAGGTCATGTTGCGCAGAAATTCGCAGGCGACCCCTGGCACCACATACCTCTGCCCCTTGATGGCGTCCTTCTCCCCGGCCCCTTCTCGCCGGGTTGCGCACGCCGGTGCGGGACGGCCCGATAGCCGCCCCGCTCTCCACTGTCAGGCTGGTGTATGATGGCTACCTGCCCGAGGCCTGAGGCCTGAGGCCCGAGACCTGAGGCCCGAAACCAGACCCGCAAACGTCGGGCAAGAAGCCGACGTTACCGACGCTCCGCCGGCTCGATGATGCGCCGAGGACGGGGGTCGATTTCTTCGACTACACGTTCTGCCCTGACGTCCACCCGCTGGCGCATGCCGGGTTTCGGTTTTGCATCCGGCCCGGCGGTCAGGACCTTGACGGTGCGACCTGGGAATTGCTTTCGTGCAAGCTCCGCTACCAGGTTACGCTCAACTTCCAACGAGCCGCGGTCATTGCTGTGGCGCTTTCCGTCCACCACCTCTTCTGAAACCTGGTGAACGTGAAGGACGTCGCCGGTTTCGCTGTCGTAGGCCACAACCACGTCAGTCGTTTGAAACTCGATGCTCTTAATATCCATAACGCTATCCTCAATTCCAATAAGTGATTTCATGACTTGCACGGACCCAACAGCCACTGGCGCGCGTCATAAAGACGATCTGGGTCACGTTGTCGCGTGAAATGTTCGGAACAGGCGGATCGAACTCCTCGAATTGACCATCGGAGACAATCTGAAAAACCCCGGCTTCTACCCAACCGTTGCCTGCGCTGCGCAGGGTGATGCCGGACGTGATCGTCACAGACCTGTTGCTCGGATTTATCTGAGATGTGTGCGTAGCATTCTCCGCACCAAGCCAGCCGATCCACTGCGCCCAAACCGATCCAAACTTTGTCGCCATTCCAAATATCCTTCCGTTCAAAATATTTAAGTACAGTATTTCACTTAGTCGTCGGCGGGCCCCGAAGGGTTCAAAGGAAATGGACAAATTGAGTCTTGGCGGCAGAAGGCTTTGCTCAAGCTTGCAAACCTCGGCGGGAGATGGCTGCGATAAAATCGTGGGAGGGGGCATGTGTGGACGTCTCGGCGCAAAGAGCGACAAAGAGATAAAACACCTCCGCAAGCAAAGCGGGGACTCCCCTGCTTAAGGTGTGATCCATGATTGACTTCACATGCCAGGGGAAGAGCCGAACGGCATTTTGACCAAACCCTGGGCAATTTTCTCCGTTTTAGAAGGCTGCGGAGGTCCGGTGTAACCAATGCAGCCACTTCGCATCTAACTAACGTAACCAGATGGGCCACAGGCTCGGCAGTCCGGAAATCAGAGATGGATTTCGGAGCCGAATTGCGGCGCGTGCCGCCGAGAATCGTAACCTTCCGAGCAGGGGAATCAATCTGGAGGAACCGGTTTGTAATGTCTTTGATGCCGAGGAATAGCAATAGTGACGAACCGCAAGAAAATTTTGATCGTCGACAACAACGCCACACTTCGTCAGGCGTTAGGCGTACAACTTCACTTGCATGAGAATTTTGAGATTGCAGAAGCTGCGACTGGGGCCGCATCCATCGCAGCGGCAAAGAAGGAGTATTTCGACGCAATTCTGCTCGACGTCGACTTGCCTGACATGGACGGGCAATCGGTGTGCCGGCTTATGCGTCGCGCTGGAGTCAGAGTCCCTATCTTCATACTGAGCAACTCCGACACCGATTCCGATACGATCCTGGGCCTCGACGCCGGTGCCAGCGATTATATCGTTAAGCCATTCCGGCTGCGTGTCCTGCTTGCACGCCTGCGGGCGCAGTTACGCTTACACGAGCAGAGCGAGGACGCAGTTTTTACGATTGGGCCCTTCAGCTTCCGCCCCAGTGCCAAGCTGCTGACCGAAGCCGGCGGCAACCGCAAGGTCCGGCTGACCGAAAAAGAAACCAGCATCCTGAAACACCTGCTTCGAGCCGGCGGCAACGTCGTGCGCCGCGAGGCTTTGTTGAAAGACCTTTGGGGCCACAATACTGACGCCACAACGCGGAGGGTGGAGACTCACGTATACCGTCTACGACAGAAGATTGAAGAGGACCCGACGAACGCGAGGATCCTGATAACCCAACAGGGCGGGTATCGCTTAGCTTTCTGATCTCTAGATCCCGGTTTGACTCACCGGCCTCTATAGTATCGTAGGGGTCAGATCTAATTTTATGCGTGTCGCCAAATCATCGTGCGCATAAACTATGACCTGACCCCGCTCCCACTGATAGCTTGACCCAAAACAAGGCCTGACGCACAAAACTTGGCTGCCGATGGCGTGACCACCGGGGTTAACGTTATTACTCGTCGGCTGACGACCGCGGTTGCGCGGCAAGGTAGCTCTCATAAACCAAACCGTAGGCGGTGTGTCCGCCCAGAACACCGCCGAGCGCTCCCCCCCGATTGGAGCGCCAGTCGTTCATAATCTCAGCCAGAACCGAGGCCCAGGTGGTTACTTTCACACCAGCTTGGGTCATGCGCAGCATTGCCGTATCGCGTGTCACCTCGTCCCATGTTCCTGAGGCGTCAACGACAGCATAGACATCGTAGCCTTCGGCGACCGCGGACAATGCAGGGAACAGCAGGCAGACATCGGTAACGATGCCCGCCATGATGATCTTTTTGCGTCCCGTCGCCTCAATCGCAGCTTTGAATTCAGGCGAATCCCAGGCGTTGATTTCACCGGCACGGTTAATCACAACGTTCCCCAGCACATTGGTAATTTCGGAAGAAACCGGGCCGTTGGGACCTTCGGCCAAAGATGCCGTGACAACCGATGGAATGCCCGCGGTCTTGGCCATATTTGTCAGGCCGTTGATGTTCTTGCGCAGAGTTTCCGGCTGGATGTCCCGAACACTTGCCAACAGACCTGTTTGGTGATCGATCATGGCCAGAACAGCATTGTCCGGCGTAAGGAATTCTGAAAACTTATTACACATGGGATTCTTCTTTCATGGGAATTGGAACGGCTACGCGAGCGTGCCAATTAAAATGAGCTGTACATCTCTTGTAGCTTTGAACGTGCCATCGGCTCCTCTGAAGAGATCGCCGCCCGTTAAGTCGGCGCCCTCAAACTGCCCCTCTCCCTTGGCGACATAGGCAAGATACGGAGCCGTCAGATCAACCTGCTGGCCTGCTGTGAGCATCGCGATGTCAATCGTGGTTGCTGCGGCAAAAGACAGCGCTTCTTCGGACGTTCCTCCGTAGATGCGCGTTGTCTCGCCCCACGCAGGACTGAACTTTTTGTACCCTGCGGGTTCGCCGCTCACTTCCGGCATGACCCAAAGTTGCAGCATCCGGTTTTTTGTGTCGTCCGGATTCACTTCGTTGTGCTTGAAGCCTTCGCCACCGGCACGTTGTACCTGTGCGTCATTGGTATCAAGCGATCCGCCATGTTCCAAAGACCCCTCGTGAGCAACACGGCCTTCCACCATGACCGAGATCACATCGATCTCTCTATGGGGATGCATCGTTGTTTCGCCCTTGGGGTCGAACTGCGCATCTGCCAGATAGACGAAGTTGCCGATGCCATCCCAGGCCTCCGGGCTGGCACGGTCGCCCCAGAGCTTTTTACCTGTCACCAGACGATGCTCTCTCAAGCCCGCAAAGCCGCCTTCGGTTAGCCCGTTGCGGTGCAGAATTTCGAGGTTTTGCGGTGTCATGCTGTTTCCAATCAAGCCTGTTGCTTAGCTTGACAAGAATATGAAATAATCCTGAAATTGGATCAATAATACAAAATTGTAATTGAGAGTTCTATTTATGGAACAACGGGACTTAAACGATATGGCCGTTTTTGCGGCGATCGCACAAGCTGGCAGCATTACCGGCGCGGCTGAAAAGATGAAGCTCCCAAAATCGAATGTGAGCCGCAGGTTGGCGCGATTGGAAGATCGGCTCGGGGTTCAATTGATTGAGCGCAATACCCGCAATAGTCGGCTGACATCGATTGGCGTCAGTTACGCCGACTATTGCCGTATGATGGTTGAAGAGGCGAATGCTGCAGACGCCGTGGTCGAAACGAGCCTGGCGGAACCTGCAGGAGAATTACGGGTTTCCGCCTCGGTGCTTGTTGGACAGCAAATCATTGCTCCGGCGATTGCGGCCTATGTTCAAGAATTTCCCAAAGTACAGGTCAACCTGGAGCTGGCAAACGCGCGGGCCAACCTTATAGAGGATGGCTTTGACCTTGCATTCCGCATTGGTGAAAACCAGGATTCCACGCTTATGTCTCAAGTCGTAGGAACGCTTCCGCTGAGCCTTTACGCCAGCCCGGACTACCTGCGGACTTCGGGTGCCCCTAAGTCCCCCAAGGATCTGAAGGATCATCCTTGTCTGATCATGGGTCGTGGGATCAGAACCTCACGCTGGAAGCTCAAACGGCACGAAGAATTAGCCGAAGTCATAGCTCAAGGGGCTGTTGTCGTGAACGATTTCCTGACCCTTCGAAACCTGGCCGTCGCAGGGGGCGGCATTGCAATGCTGCCCGCCTATGCCGCACACGTGGAGTGTGCATCCGACCGGCTTTCCCAAGTCCTGCCGGATTGGGATGCCGCCAGCGCGACACTCTCCGCAATCTACCCAAGCCGTCGCGGCGCAACACTCAAACAACGGGCTTTCATTGATCATGTTAGAGACGTTGTGGAGGATATAACCTGAACAAAGTTAGAGCCGCAAAGCGAGAGCCAGCTGCTCTGCAGAAACGGAAGTGCGCAGCATATGATCTACTATCGGCCAACCAGCTACGGCGTTGCCGTGATCCCTATCCTGCACGGACGTATGAATCCGCCGAACCATCTGTAGTCAGGCTTCGGAGCCAGATACGAATTTGTAAGTCGGACCGGGAAGGGTTTAGCACAAATTTAAACCTGACCCCGCATACACATTGCAGTGTTACACCTGACAATAAGCGCTCATTCGTTGTCCGATCGCTACGGACAAAAAGGATGTTTGCCCTGAACCCAACCAAGAACTACTTGGTCTGTATCAAAAAGTGTTTCACCAGAAAGAGCTCGTTCCAAGCCTTCCAGCGCTGGGGCAAAGCGTATCTGATACTCTTTAGATTGAGCGGCAGAAGTCTTCTTGATTTCCTCAAAAACACTTTGTTGTTCGCACGACCGCAATTCCGACATGAAAGCGATCATCTGGCGCCAAGCAAAAGCGGTATTCTTGGTCATTTGCAGTTTCGCTCGCCAGTCTTTCATAGGAATTTGCTGGCGTTTGCAGATCCAGTCAAAGCAGTCGGTCACCATTTCTGCGTGATTCAGATCACTGAGATCAAGTGTCGTGAATAGCTGGGCCAGGTTGTGCGACGTAACGATCTGTTGTTGTTCAATAATCATACCGTTTGCCGCGACAGACCAGTTGCGCATTCGTCCTATGCCAGCGCGCTTAGCGCACAGCACGCTCAGGGACACGGGTTGACCGGGCTTTGGCAGATTGTAGTACCTGGCGTAAAGCTTACCTGAGTAGTAAGCCAGACTGATGGTTGCGGCCTTTGAAAACTGGGATGAAAAATCTCCCATAAAAATGTCAGAGGCGATTTCGCTGGTAAAGGGGATGTCCAGTTTGGCGGTCTTTCCAAGGTTTGACATTTCTTGGACCAGCGGATTGGGAAAGATAACATGCGGGAAATGCGTTAGCGACATGCGGACAAGTTCACTCAGCATCTCACGGGCGATGGATTGACTGTTGCGACTGCCCGCCCGTCGCTTCAACAGTGCAGCGGCCCACGGCAGTTCTTCAATCCTCACCTGGGATTGCAGGTTGAGCAGGAGCAAGGACCGTCTTTGGCTGAAAGCAGTATACAGACTTCTGTAGACCTCGACCTCAGCATTCGTCGGCAAACCATCTGCATGTATCGCTGCCGTCACTTGAGGTAGGACCTTTGCCAAGACTTCTGGCGCACCGATTTGTCCACTACGGACAAGGTCAGCCACAGGCGCCATGCGAGCGGTGTTGATTGTATGCACAAAGCGTTTTGGCAGATCGCGTCCGGCCGGTGCGCCTGCGATCGCTTCAGCTTGCTGAATTGGTCCGGCAAAACTCGCCGGATCGCTGATCCCGATATCAGAGGGTAGTGTCTCAAGACGTGTTGCGACGATCTGCGCGACCGCGTCATGCCAAACCGTCACGTCTTGTTTGGCTTGGGCATTGCGGTAAGTTGTCCGCGCCTGTGTTTCACCATATTTTGCCTTACGCCGCGCGATAATAGCTTCGACGTCGACCAGCATGTTTTGAGTAATGGGCTCGCCACCGTGTATTTGAATCAGCGCACGCCTGCATCTTTGGAATGGGCTGTTCGATTTCTGCCAACGTCGAGCCATCGGTTCGCATGTGGCCTGCTCGTAATCCCTTAGCCAAGCGTCGGCGAGTACTTTCCACTGCGGTTGCTCGCGTGCTTCAAGCAGATCGACTAACCGATCATAAAGTGGAATCCAGCGCACCAGACTCTTGTGTTGAAGGATAATCTGCGCCCTAGGTTTTTTATTTTTTAACTGGTCTCGAATTTGCTCAACACTGCGAACAAAAACACCTTCGCCACCGGTTGTTGCGCGGGGGACGGGATAGAATCTCAACCGGTCAAAGAAGGGGGTAATCTCGTTAAGAATCGCCTCGGCGCTGTCAGGCGCAGAATCAAGAAGAAGCGCAACGACCAGAAGGGCGGTTTCCTCGGGGGTGTGAGCTGCAAATTCTCCCGATTTCGCCTGATCGCGAAGTATGTTCAACCCATCATCGCTCAGGTGCCAATTGTTCAGAGAACACCGGAGTCGCGATGTGTCAGTTGTCGGCAGCGATAGCCGCTCAGCCAGACTGAATTCATGGGGTTGCAGCTTGCCACCCGCGGCAAAGGCAGTTGTCGCAAAACCGCCTCGGACGATCTCTGGCGTCGCCCATTTGGGCATGCCCATGACCGGAGTTCGCCTCCCCACGATCAGATCACCGGTCTGCATGGCCGCAAGGACATCGCGCCACTGCCTGATCTTGTTTTTGCTACCTGCACCAAGCGCTTTGGCGAGATTCAAGAAAGCATATTTTTGGCCGGCTTGTTCGGGCATCTTTACTTCTGGAAGGGTCCGAGGGCGGGACTCGCACCCGCGCTCTCCGGGTTCGAAGCCCGGCGCTTTGCTGCTAAGCTACCTCGGATCAATGGCCATAACTACGGTGTTGACCTAACAATGACTTTTTGAAGCTACAGCCGCAAGTAGATTGTCTGCGATATCTAATTCTCTATCGTGAATGCGCGGTTCAACGATCAGTTTGAATCGGTATTAGCCTGATCTCTCAGTTTTAATGCTCGCTGCCAAAGAAAATAGCACAGGGCCGTTGGTAAAACGAACACGGCTGAGAAGATGTAGACTTGAGAGTCGGCTTGCGACCAAAGTTCTGGTTCAAAACGTGCGGCAAACCAGGAAGCGATCCATATTGGTATCAGGACGATTGCATTGAATGCAAATGAAGCAGCATAAGCCCAGCCCCAAAATGGTTGTTCAAAAAGCCAACGAAGATAGATCAGTAAGGCGACACCTACTCCCAGCGCAACGATAGAAATCGCGACCGTCTCTGACATCGCTTCCTCACAAAAAAAGGCCCGCCTTAAAGAGGATCATCACAAGCATAGTCGACCACATTAAGACCCCCCCAAAAAAAGAGGCGCCCCATTCCCACAGAAAGTAAGAGGCGCCCTGCTCTCACAGGACGCCCCTCTCACTCAGATCTTAACCCATAGCAAAATGCGTTAAATCAGCCTCAAAACTCGCTGCCTCTCGATCAGCAACCTACTGATCTCGAATGCAAGTTTTGAGAAATTCCGATTCAACGAAAACGCATTTCGCTGTAATCACCCGTAACGATACGGACGTCCGGCTTTCTCCATGGTCGCGTTGTAGTCCTTGAAGATCTGGACCACTTTGGCCTTGGTCTCGGATTCCGCGGCGATCTCGTCCCAGAACTTGACGGCGGCGGCCTCGACCTGGGCCCACTCCTCGTCGGGGATGGAAGTCAGTTCCATCTTGGTGCCCTGGGTGCGCAGGCTGGCTTCGCCGCCCCAGTACCACCACTGACGGTAATAGTGCGAGCTGTCCATGGTCAGCTTGAGCAGCTCTTTCAGATGATCGGGCAGCTCGTTATAGCGGTCCATGTTGGCGAAGAAAGAACCCGCCCAGGCGCCGGAGATGTTGTTGGTCAGGAAGTAGTTGGTCACGTCGGCCCAACCCACCGTGTAATCCTCGGTGATGCCCGACCAGGCGATACCGTCGAGCTCGCCGGTCTGCACGGCGACCTCGATGTCTTCCCAGGGCAGGGTCACGGGGATAACGCCGAACTGGGTCAGGAAGCGGCCCGCCGTCGGGAAGGTGAAGACGCGCTTGCCCTTCATGTCCTCCAGGCTGCGGATCGGGTCCTTGGTGGCGAAGTGGCAGGGATCCCAGGCGCCGGCCGAGAGCCATTTAACGCCGACCTTAGAGTACTCTTCATCCCAGATCTCACCCAGGCCGTACTGGTTGAACAGCACCGGCACGTCCAGCGAATAGCGTGAGGCGAAGGGGAAGTAGCCGCCGAAGACCGTGACTTCCGTCGGCGAGGCCATGGAATCGTCGTCCGACTGTACCGCGTCGATGGTGCCCTTCTGCATGGCGCGGAAAAGCTCACCGGTCGGGACCAGCTGGTCGGCGAAGAAGAGCTCGATCTCCATCTCGTCGCCGGCGACCTTGTTGAAGGAATCAATCGCGGGCTTGATCACATGCTCGGCCAGCGCCGGTCCGGCATAGGTCTGCATGCGCCATTTGATTTTGGACTGCGCGTGAACGGCAGGCGCGGCCAGCGTCGAAGCACCGGCGGCGACACCGGCCAACCCGGCGCCCTTCAGAAACTTACGTCTGTTGGTCATATCCTGTTCTCCCTTGGTTATTCGGACCGGCCTCGATCAGGCCGATCCCCCTGTCAAAAAGTTACCTCACTTTACCAACTCCGGACGTCTCTTCCCCAAAACGCGGTCTGTCCGGTTCTTCACTAGAGCGGGTCATGTTTTAACGGAAACACTTCGTGTTTTCGCTAAAGCATGTGAATCCGCTCTACCTCTAATGTTTAGATCAGATTCACCGGGTGAATGGATCGCCCTAAGCGATTCCATGTAACCCGGATCTGATCTATTTTCCGTAGACATACTCCGGCAGCCACAGGGCAATTTCCGGGAATGCCATCACCAGCCCCAGGGCCACGATCATCACCAGGACGAAGGGCACGATGGAGCTGTAGATGTCTTTCAGGCCGATCTCCGGCGGCGCCATGGCGCGCATCAGAAAAAGGTTATAGCCGAAGGGCGGCGTCATGTAGGCGACCTGCGTGGTGATGGTATAGAGAATACCGTACCACACCAGATCGAAGCCCAACGCGCCCACCAGCGGCACATACAAAGGCGCCACGATCACCAGCATCGCCGTGTCGTCCAGGAAGGTCCCCATCAGCAGGAACGAGAGCTGCATCAGGATTAGGATCATCCAGGGGTTCAGGCCGAGCTGTTCGGTGAAGAGACTCTCGATGGCCTTGACCGCGCCCAGACCGTCGAAGACCGCGCCGAAGCCCAGGGCCGCCAGAATGATCCACATGAACATGCAGGAGATGGCCAGGGTCTGGCGCACCGAGGTCTCGAAGACCTGCTTGTTCATGCGCCCCTTCAGCACGGCGGCGACGAAGGCGGTCATGGCCCCGATGGCGGAGCTCTCGACCAGCGAGGTCCAGCCGTTGACGAAGGGCACCATCATCGCCGCGAAGATCACCAGCGGCAGCATGCCCGCGCGCAGCAGGCGCAGCTTCTCCGCCATGGAGACCCGGCGCTCGTCTTCCGGCAGCGCAGGGCCCAGTTCCGGCTGCAGGCGGCAGCGCACAACCACATAGATTACGAACATGGCGGCCATCATCAGACCGGGCAGGACGCCCGCAAGCCAGAGCTGACCGACCGGCTGGCGCGCGATCATGGCATAGAGCACCAGCACCACCGAGGGCGGCACCAGGATACCCAGGGAGGAGCCCGCCTGGACAACCCCCGTCACCATGCGCTTGTCGTAGCCGCGTCTGAGCAGTTCGGGAAGCGCGATGGTCGCACCGATGGCCATGCCCGCGACCGAGAGGCCGTTCATGGCCGAGACCAGCACCATCAGCAGAATGGTGCCGATGGCGAGGCCGCCGCGCACCGGTCCGAACCAGACGTGGAACATCTTGTAAAGATCGTCGGCGATCTTGGATTCCGACAGCACGTAGCCCATGAAAATGAACATCGGCAGGGTCAGCAGCGGATACCACTTCATCAGCTTCATGGCCGCCGAGAAGGCGATGTCGCTGCCGCCGGTGTCGCCCCACAGCAGCATTCCCGCCGCCACGCCGACAAAGCCGATGGCGCCGAAGACCCGCTGCCCGGTCATCAGCATGATCATCATGGTCGAGAACATCAGGATCGCGATCAGCTCGTAGGACATCAGATGGAAACCCCACGGATACGCGCCACGTCCTTGAAGAACTCGGAAAGGGCCTGAAGGATCATCAGGAAAATACTCAGACACATGGTGACCTTGATCGGCCACATCACCGGCCGCCAGGCCGTACTGCTGCGCTCACCGTACTGCAGCGCGTAGGAGGTGCTCTCCAAACCGCCGTAGAGCAGGACGCCCAGATAGAAGATCAGCAGGAAGACCGTGAAGGCATCGAACCAGGCCTTCTTGCGGTCCGACCAGTCACCGTAAAAAAGATCCATCCGCACATTGGAGCCGAGCTGGATGGCATAGGGCCCGCCCAGCATGTAGTAGGAGACCATGGCGAACTGCGCCATCTCCAGGGTCCAGAGCGAGGGAAAGAAGAAGGTCTTGGAGATCGAGGACCAGAGCAGGATCCCGACCATCACGAAGATCATATACATGACCAGCCGCCCGAGCCGCCGGTTGATCGCATCGACGATACGCACGTAATGCCGGATCACTGCGGGCATGAGGTCGCCTTCCCTGTTCCCGACGCGCCACCAGACGCGCCGCCCGAAAGGCTGCCGCCCAGAAGGTCGCCGCTCAAGGGTACGCCGACTTTCTCGCAGGCCGCGGCGATCCACTTGGCCAGCAGGTCCGCGATAATCTGCTGATCCTGTTCCAGCGCCAGCAGGTCGTTGCGCACCTCGATCATGACATTGAGCAGATCGTGGTGCAGCCCGTGCTCGATCAGGGTATGGGTCACGCCGTCTTGCGGGCCGTAGGGCTCGTTGCGCCGCACGTCCAGGCTGGTGAAGTCTGCAGCGGTCTGGAGCATGGCGTCGGCCAGACGACTGTCGCTGTCGTGCAGAATGCCGATATGCAGATCCCGCTGGCCGCCGAAGTAGACCGGTGTAAAGCTGTGAACCGTCACCATGACCTTCAGCTGCTCGCTGCCCGAGATCACGCTGGAGAGCTTATCCTTGAAGGGCAGATAGATGTTCTCGATCCGCTCGCTTTTCTGCGCTTCGGTCAGGTTTTTGTTGCCGGGAATTTCGAAGACTTCGCTCTTTTCCGGCATGGCGCCGGAAGCGCCGGGTGGACGGTTGCAGTCATAGACCAGCCGCGAGACCCGCGCCGCCACCAGGGCCGCGTCCAGGTGGGTCGCCACGCTGCGCGCCACCACATCCGCGCCGGGATCCCAGGCCACGTGACTGGTGAGTTCGTCGCTGCTCAGCCCCAGATCGCCGTAGCGCTCGGGAATGACGTTGGAAGCATGCTCGCAGACCAGCAGAACCGGGCTCGCGCCGCCGGCATTGAATACCTCCGGTGCGATGGGCCCCGCCTCCCCCGGCTTTGCGCCATCTTCAAGCAATCGATCATTCCCCACAGCCATTCTGTATAGATAATTACAGACCTGACCAAGCAGTCAACTCCTTTTCAGAAAGTCTTTCGACACACCGCGCCCTCCTGTTAGAGTAGTGGAAAACAAGATCAAGGTGGGGAACCAGAGCAGGATCGTTCCCGGCGCAAAGCGTGTGTTGCGTTCAATAGGATAGAGGAATTCGACGGCAGATCCGAGGCAGCGTTTGCGAAGCAGAACGCGTTCGGATAAGCCGGAGAATGCAGTTAAACGCAATATGCGAAGCGGCGGGAGCGTGAATCCTCCTCTGCAACAAAAGGACAGCCTATGCCGGGACCGGTCGAGACCATTGGGGAGCGCCTGCAGAGCTCGTTCGACGAGCTGACCCGGGCCGAGCGGCAGCTGGCCAATGCGATCCTGGAGAACTATCCCGTCTCCGGCCTGGGCAGCATCACTGCGCTTGCGGGTAACGCCAAGGTCTCCACCCCCACGGTGGTGCGTATGGTGCGCAAGCTGGGCTTTAGCGGCTTCCCGCAGTTTCAGGCATCGCTCAGGCGGGAGCTTGAAGCCAAGATCACCAACCCCATCGCCAAGCACGACACCTGGGCCGAGAACGCCCCCGACGAGCACATCCTGAACCGCTTCACCGAAGCCGTCATCGACAACATCCACCAGACCCTGGCGCAGATCGACCCGGAGACCTTCGACGCCGCCTGCGCTCTGCTCGCCGATCCCAAGCGCCAGGTTTACGTGGTCGGCGGCCGTGTGACGCGGGCGCTGTCGGATTACTTCTACATGCACCTGCAGATGATCCGCCGGGACGTGAACAGCATCGAATCCCGCTCGAATTCCTGGCCCCACTCACTCCTGGATATGCAGGCCGAGGACGTCCTGGTGATCTTCGACAACCGGCGCTACGAGAACTCCACCATCAAGCTCGCCGAGCTGGCCCGCGAACAGGGCGTGAAGATCATCCTCTTCACCGACCAGTGGCGCAGCCCGGTCAGCCGCTTCGCCGAGATCTGCATCAGCAGCCGCATCGTCGTCCCCTCCGCCTGGGATTCCTCGGTCGTCATCCTGCTGCTGCTGGAAACCATGATCGCCGAGGTCCAGAAACAGACCTGGGACGACACCCGGCACCGGATCGAGGATCTGGAAGATATTTTCGACCGGACGAGGTTTTTTAGGAAATTTAATTAGGGTCTGTTCAACATCACGATGTTGAACAGACCCAACAAGCGATTTGCGTTCTCCAAAACACACCTTCTCAAAACCTGCGTTCGAGATCAGCAGTATGCTGATTGAGAGGCAGCGGGTTTTGAGTCCGCTTAAACGCAAATTGCGCAAAGGAGCGAGTTAGGATCTACCATGTCGATACCCTCTCTGTCCGAAGCCGAGCTGACGGCCATGATCACAGCGGCAGAGGCCGAGCTCAACCCCAAAGAACTCCGGCTCTCGGAACTGATCAAGATCTCACCGGCGCGCTGGTCGGGCGGAGATTACGGGAGAGAGACCGGCGGCTTCTGGGCGGTCGGCGTCTTCGGCCATCAGGTGCTCTGGTACAACGAGATCGAAGAGGGCTTCAACCTCTCCCGCTTCACGATCTACGGAAAAATCGATGACCTCTGGTGCAATCAGGATGAGTTGAATTGGGTGATCGCTCGTGTGATGCGGTTTGTTGAGGAAGGGAAACCAGTATAGACCGCCCAGACGTGTTTTTGTGCGCTCGTCCAACCCGGCTACGCACAAATTAGGATCTGACCCTTGCCACCCAAAAAACTTCGTCACCTTACTTTCGTTTACGGAATTTTGTCCAACTAGGTCGTGTAGGATTCCTCCGCGGCATGCCCAATCCGGTGATTGTCACTGGTACACGCCTAAACCCAATAATTCGTCCATTTAGTCGAACCGAAACATCCATTTGGTGCTTACCCCGATATGCGGAATGCTCTTCGATAACAAGACCACTTTGAGATTTATGACCAAGGTCGTTTTCAGCTTCAGCCTCTTGACCGGAATTACGAACCACCCAAGTCACGACCGCGCCGTCTGGTAAACCATCGCTGTTTGCCAAACTAAATTCGATCATACACCCCTTAGGTATTGGTCCAATTTGGTTGATTTTCTCAAATACCTTTCTCTCAGTTGTCGCGCGAACAAGTACCTCAGGATCGAAACGTATTGGCACCAGTGCTTTCCCAGTTGCCGCTTCAAGAATTTCTTCTTCGCTAGGCATGGGAAAGAAGTGATCAAATGCCTCTGACCAGATATCTGCACTATCCAGTTTTGAAGGTGCAGCTAGTGCTCTCTCCGCAATAGAAATGAAAGTATCCAATGCGTCGATAAATAACTTTGTACCGTTTTCTGACAAACGGTTGAGATCCTCTGTGCTGTTCGCAGGATTTAACACAACTGTCGAATAGTAGAGTCGAGCCCGCATCTCGGTGACGGTAGCTCTAAGGAACTCATCGTCTCCACGTAGGTCTGCAGTTTCTAGCTCAAGTAGACTTTCAGCAACCAGAACGGTTAGCAAAATAGACGATGGCCGACATTCATCCTCAAGTTTGAGCGACGCCCACATCTTCAAATATCTAACGAGACGGCGAGCCCGAGATCGCTGTGTTTCGTCGACACTCTCTTTCCACCATATGTAAATTGCTTTTGGATCGCTATCCTCCCATTCACCGTCCATCGTTGCCAATGATCGAGCGTCACGCGCAGCATCAAGATGATACGCAGGCACATCGATATGGAAGTCGCCTGAAAAGTGAATACGGTTACAGCGCAACTTTGGTTCGCTCACGCCCTCTGCGTCGTTTTCCTCATCATCAGCGTATTCTTCCAAACTAACTTGAACGAAGTCTTTGAATTCATTTGGTGCGTAGTTTCCGTCTTCCGGAGCCCCAGGCCATCGGAAATACACGCCAAGATCAATATCGAACTCCATTCCTTTGTGCGCTGGCCGAACTTGCGTACCAAACTTGTACGACCCCTGTAGCCAGCTATAAATCGGATAACCGGACCTAGAATTGAGGTCATCAAACAAATGCTCGGCGAGACTATTCCACCGCTCTTTCTGAGCATCGTACTGCTCATCTGAGGGCCGAATGCGGTAATCTAGGCATTCATCAGGGTTTGCGGTGGAAAAAAATAGACTTGCAGCGATCCCCATCAATTCACCTGCCTGGTCTGAGAAAAACTCTGCACTGGCGCTTCGTGCGCCAGCTGGGCTTTCATGAAATCGCTCACCAGATGATCGCGGGCCGAAGCTTCAGCTAACCCCTCTAAGTCTGCAATTGCATTCTTAGTGGCTACATCAAGAGCTAAATGACGCTCTTGTTCTCGCGATTGAACCTGATCAATCCGATAGTAACGCTCACCAAGTCTGTGCCTCACAACATAGTCCGAGTTGATTTGTTGCGCTGCAATCATAACGTTCGTTAGTCGTTGGTCGTCCATCCAGCTGAGCCAACCCATGTTACTGTCGACCGAATTCGAAATTGAGAAGTGTGCAGTTGTTGTCCCGATACTTAGTAGAGATACATCTGCGATATCCTGCCCAAGAAAGTGCTCAGCCTCATGCAATGCAAGTTGATCAGGAGCATTTGCATAAAGCCCTCCATCAGCAAAAAGTTCGCCACCAATCCGATGAAGGGGAAAATAGGTTGGTGCAGCGGACGTAGCTAAGGCAACGTCAACAACTGATAGTCGCCAGTCACGAACAAATGTTTCATGGTGAGGTGTTTTGAATACCTGTGGCTTTCCTTTCGTTAAGTTAACAGCAGGGATGATTACTCGGTGCTTCAAATCTCCAATACGAGACTTCGCACCAACAATCTCGCTAACCACTTCAGATAATTTGGTTGGATTATATTTAGCGCTTCTAGCACTTCTTCCTAAATCCAACTTCTTTCCCACCCAGCTTTGTGGAGCTGGTCGCCGAGAAAAAATCTCTGCGCCGTGTTTCTTAAATGAAGCAAGTATATCCGCGGCAGGTTTTCGTGACGCAAGACCAAGAGCAATTATTCCACCTACCGACGTACCCGCAATCAAATCGAAGCTATCAGCGATGTGCTTACCGCTTTCTTCTTCTATTTTTGCAAGGACCGCAGCCGTATAGAGACCAAGAAAGCCTCCACCCGATAGTGATAGAATCTGAAAAGTCACGCCGCTCTAATTCCCCATGTTCATATAGTTATTCTATGAAAAGGAGTGTTTTTCAACTCAAATGAGTCTCAAAATGAATAATTTTCTAATATAAAATTTACAATTCAGCAGCTGAAATTTTTTGTATTTAACCCACTCAATTCTTTCGCCCCCACCCCACACATTTGCCATCTCCCCCTTCTCTGTCGTAAGTGAATAGACGGCGGCCGCACCACCACGCCACCGCCACACACAGCAACCACCCCGGTCAAACGCTCATGCAACGCCGCAAAGACTCCAACGGAAACCGTCTCGACGATGCGGCGCGCGCGGGCTGGCTTTATTACGTCGCCAAGAACACCCAGGACGAGATTGCCGAGACCATGGGGATTTCGCGGCAGTCGGCGCAGCGGCTGGTGTCCCTGGCGGTCAGCGAGGGGCTGATCAAGGTGCGGGTGGATCATCCGATTGCGCGCTGTCTGGAGCTGGGGCGGGATCTGAAGGCGCGCTTCGCCCTCAAATCCGTCGAGGTGGTGCCGAGCGATCCGGGCTCTTCCTCGACCACCGTGGGACTGGCCGAGGCCGGGGCCGCGGCAATCGAGAAGGCGCTGAAATCCAGCGCGCCGGTTATCATGGCCCTGGGCACCGGACGGACCCTGAAGGCCGCCGTGGATCAGTTGCCGCAGATGAATTGCCCGCAGCACAGGATTGTGTCCCTGACCGGGAACATCGCGCCGGACGGCTCGGCGGCCTATTACAACGTGATTTTCAGCATGGCGGACGCGGTCAAGGCCAGCCACTTTCCCATGCCCCTGCCCGTCTACGTCTCCTCGCCCGAGGAACGCGCACTGCTGCACAAACAGGAACTGATCCACTCGACCCTGGAACTGGCGGCCAAGGCCGACACGACCTTTGTCGGCATCGGCGAGATGGGCGCCCACGCGCCCCTGCGCGAGGACGGCTTCATCGGCGATCCGGAGATGGAGAAACTCATGAAGGCCGGTGCGGTCGGCGAGATCACAGGCTGGGTCTTCGATGCCGAGGGCAAGCTGATCCCCGGCGCCACCAACGCCCGGGTCGCCAGCGCGCCCCTGCCCTCCTGCAAGAGTGGGCTGGTCACCGCCCTGGCCATGGGCGAACGCAAGCTGCCCGCCATCTCAGCCGCCGTGCGCGGCGGCCTGGTCAACGGCCTGATCACCGACGAAGAAACCGCGGAAAAACTGCTGTCGGACTCATGAGCAGGCTGCGGCAGCCGCCGCGCGGCACGCTGTAGTTATCGCCAAAATTTCGAGGAACCCGATATGAGCCTCAAAGAAATCCGCAACGCCGACTACACGATCCTGCTCTGCCGGAACCTGAAAGAAACCCGCAGCTTCTACAAGGACATCATGGGCTTTCCCCTGGAGGCCGACATGGAGACCTGGGTGAGTTTCCGGGTCGGCGCGACGCTGCTAACCCTTCGTCCACGCGGCGCCAACCCGGTCTGGGATGATGGCCCGGCGGAAGCGGGCGCGGCCTCGGTCCAGTTGGCGTTCCGCGTGCCCCCGCCCGCCGTCGATGCCTGCCACACCGAGCTGCTGGCCAAGGGCGTGCCGATCCTGCGCGAACCGACCGACCTGCCCGACTGGCGGCACCGCACGCTCTTCTTCCGTGATCCCGAAGGCAACGTCATCGAGATCTATGCGGAGTACTAGGATCAAGTCTCAAAGACCGAACTAGTCCTCCGAAGCAAGGCCCCCAGCGCACCATTGGTCATAATCGAACTTCTCCGGATGACGGAGCAGATCGCTTGAGCGGGTCTGCCAAGTTGTGAGCGCCTTGCTGTCAAAGCGATCCGCCTTTGCAATGAAGTCTTTCAGGTCGAACGCGACTTGGGCATCCGGCGTCCGGCGCACCTGGTCCCCAACCATCAGATGAAGAATGGAGAGAAAGAAGCGATTCTTGGGGCAGTTGTCGTTCGCCGCCAATTCCAGATAAAGGTCTTCGAATCCCTGCCACAGAAGCGCCAAGCCCCAATCCTGACAAGGGTCCTGAGCAGTAGCGTCGAAAGCCCAGTCATTGATTTCTGACCATGTGGGATTCCAGGGATCGGCAAACGTCACCATCACGCCCTTTAGAGTTGTGGAAAATCATCTACAGGGTAAGTTCGTCCGGACCGAATGTCCAATCCTGGTCGGCAAAAAAACCCGCGACGGTCGTCGCTCACTCGCCTATTTCTTGTGCACTGCAGCAACGATTCAATCTTGACTCGTTAAGCATATTCGTGAGTAATTGCTCAACACATAGGCAATTGCTCATTCAAAGAGCCACCCCAAGACCTGTGCGGGAGGAAAAACATGACATTCAAATCCTTGATGCTCGGCGCGTGCTCTGTGCTCGCCATGGCTGGCGTCGCCAGCGCCGAAACCCTGACCATCGCCACCGTGAACAACGGCGATATGATCCGCATGCAGAAGCTGACGGATGACTTCACCGCGAAAAACCCCGGTATCGAAGTCGAGTGGGTCACGCTGGAAGAAAACGTTCTGCGCCAGAAAGTCACCACCGACGTCGCCACCAAGGGCGGCCAGTATGACGTGATGACCATCGGCACCTATGAAGTTCCGATCTGGGGCCAGAAAGGCTGGCTGGTTTCACTGAACGACCTGCCCGCCTCTTACGACGTTGACGATATCCTGCCCGCGATCCGCGGCGGCCTGACCGTTGACGGCGAGCTTTATGCCGCGCCTTTCTACGGCGAGTCCTCCATGGTCATGTACCGGACGGACCTGATGGAAAAGGCCGGTCTGGAAATGCCCGAAGCGCCGAGCTGGCAGTTCGTGCGCGACGCCGCCAAGGCCATGACCGACAAGGACGCCGGTGTCTACGGCGTCTGTCTGCGCGGCAAAGCCGGGTGGGGTGAGAATGTTGCCTTCCTGACCGCCACCGCCAACTCCTTCGGTGCCAAGTGGTTCGACATGGATTGGAAACCCCAGTTCGACAGCGCCGAATGGAAAGAGGCCCTGACCTTCTACATCGAGATGATGAATGAATCCGGTCCTCCGGGCGCCTCCTCCAACGGCTTCAACGAAAACCTCTCGCTGACCCAGACCGGCAAGTGCGGCATGTGGATCGATGCTACGGTCGCCGCGTCCTTCGTGACCAACCCGAAAGACTCCACTGTCGCCGACAAGATGGGCTTTGCCCTGGCGCCGGACACCGGTCTTGGCAAACGCGGCAACTGGCTCTGGGCCTGGTCCCTCGCCATCCCTGCCGGAACGCAAAAGGAAGCCGCTGCCAAGAAGTTCGTCGAGTGGGCCACGTCCAAGGAATATCTGGCGCTGGTCGCCGAGAAAGAAGGCTGGGCCAACGTGCCGCCGGGAACGCGCGCCTCGCTCTACGCGAACCCCGAGTACGCCAAGGTGCCTTTCGCCAAGATGACCCTGGACAGCATCAACTCTGCCGACCCGACCAACCCGACCGTGGATAAGGTCCCATACGTCGGTGTCCAGTTCGTTGCCATTCCCGAATTCCAGGGTATCGCGACCGCCGTCGGTCAGCAGTTCTCCGCGGCGCTTGCCGGGACGACGTCCATCGATGACGCCCTCGCAAACGCGCAGCGCCTGACCACACGGGCCATGACGAAAGCCGGTTACATCAAGTAGCATCGGACTTGTTTGCGATTGCTCCACGGCGGGGCGGTGACGGGACTTGGATACCTTGTCAGTTTGCCGTCCCGCCGCCAAGACACGCCCCCGTCGTGGAGATTTTTTCAGAGTCTGTCTGCTCTCACCAACTGAGTGAAAGCGTGAATCAGCCTCTCGCTTAAAATTAAAAAAAGAGATCGGCGTCCGCGCCGTCGGCCTTAAGCTTGTCAGACTGTACTGACCAGAGCCTGATGCCTTTCGCGCTTTTCGTGAAAAGATAGATCAGTCGCTCGCTGAAAGAACTCAAGGGAGTCTCGTTGTGGCCACAGCCCATTCCCGTACCGCCGCCCGCCTCATGATCTCGCCAGCCGTTTTGCTGCTGCTGGCCTGGATGATCGTGCCGCTGTCGATGACGATCTACTTCTCGTTCCTGAGCTACAATCTGCTGTCGCCGGGCACCGAGGAATACATCGGTCTGCTCAATTACGAATACTTCCTGACCGACCCGGCCTTTTTCGCGGCCCTGGGCAACACCCTGCTGCTGGTCGGCGGCGTGCTGGTCATCACCACCGTCGGCGGCGTTCTGCTGGCGCTGCTGCTGGACCAGCCCATGTGGGGCCAGGGCATTGTGCGCATCCTGGTGATTGCGCCCTTCTTCGTGATGCCCACGGTCTCCGCGCTGGTCTGGAAGAACATGTTTATGAACCCGGTCAGCGGCCTCTTTGCCTATGGCGCGAGCGCAATCGGGATCGAGCCCTTCGACTTTCTGGCCCACGCACCTCTTTTCTCGATCATCGTCATCGTCGCCTGGCAGTGGCTGCCCTTCGCGACCCTTATTCTGCTGACCGCCCTGCAGTCCCTGGACTCCGAGCAGCTTGAAGCCGCCGAAATGGACGGCGCAGGCAAGATCAGCCGCTTCTTCTACATGGTCGTGCCGCATCTCTCGCGCGCAGTGACGGTGGTGATCCTGATCCAGACCATCTTCTTGCTGTCGGTCTTCGCCGAGATCCTGGTGACCACCAACGGCGGTCCGGGAACGGCCTCCACCAACATCACCTATCTCGTCTACGCCCAATCGCTGCTGCAGTTCGATGTGGGCGGCGGCTCCGCGGGCGGCATCGTCGCCGTCATCCTCGCCAACATTGTTGCGATCTTCCTGCTTAGGATGATCGGCAAGAACCTGGAGGCTTAGATCTAGCCATGGCCCGCGCTGTCACCACCCGCCGTAAAGCCGCCTTCACCCTCTGCGCCTGGGCAATCGGATTGACGATTTTCTTTCCGATCCTCTGGACCGTCCTGACCAGCTTCAAGACCGAAGCCCAGGCCATCGCCGACCCGCCCACCCTGCTGTTCTTCCAATGGACGACCGAGAACTACAGCGAGGTTCTGGGGCGCTCCAACTACTTCCGGCACTTCGCCAACTCGGTCATCATTTCGGTCGGCTCGACCATTCTGGGTCTGATCATTGCCATTCCGGCGGCCTGGTCGATGGCCTTCGTGCCGGCGAAGCGCACCAAAGACGTCCTGATGTGGATGCTCTCCACCAAGATGCTGCCGCCGGTCGGCGTCCTGATCCCGATCTATCTGATCTTCCGGGATACGGGCCTGCTCGACAGCCGTATCGGGCTGGTCATCGTTATGACCCTGATCAACCTGCCGATCATCGTCTGGATGCTCTTCACCTACTTCAAGGAGATCCCTGGCGAGATCCTGGAGGCCGCCCGGATGGACGGCGCGACCCTCTGGTCCGAGATCATCTACGTCCTGACGCCTATGGCGGTTCCGGGCATCGCCTCCACCATGCTGCTTAACATCATCCTGGCGTGGAACGAGGCCTTCTGGACCCTGAACCTGACGACCACGAACGCAGCCCCCCTGACCGCCTTCATCGCCAGCTATTCCAGCCCCGAAGGCTTGTTCTACGCAAAACTTTCCGCCGCCTCCGCCATGGCGATTGCGCCGATCCTGATCATGGGTTGGTTCAGCCAGAAACAGTTGGTGCGCGGTCTGACTTTTGGAGCGGTAAAATAATGGGAAACATTACACTCAAACAGGTGACCAAGAGCTTTGGCCCCGTCGACGTGATCCGTCCGATTGATCTGGAAATCGAGGACGGCGAGTTCGTGGTCTTCGTCGGTCCCTCGGGCTGCGGCAAGTCCACCCTGCTGCGCCTGATCGCCGGACTGGAGGACGTCACCAGCGGCGCGATTGAGATCAACGGACGCGACGCCACGGAAATTCCGCCCGCCAAGCGCGGTCTGGCCATGGTGTTCCAGTCCTATGCCCTCTACCCCCATATGTCGGTGCGCAAGAACATCGCTTTTCCCCTGAAGATGGCCGGGATCGATCCGGCGGAACGGGACCGCAAAGTCGAGGAGGCCGCCAAGACCCTGAACCTCACCGACTATCTGGACCGCCGACCCGGACAGCTCTCCGGCGGCCAGCGCCAGCGCGTGGCCATCGGACGCTCCATCGTGCGAGAGCCCGACGCCTTTCTCTTCGACGAGCCGCTGTCGAACCTGGACGCGGCCCTGCGCGGTAACATGCGCCTGGAAATCTCGGAGCTGCACCAGACCCTGAAGACCACCATGGTCTACGTGACCCACGATCAGGTCGAGGCCATGACCATGGCCGACAAGATCGTCGTGCTCAGCGCCGGGCGGATCGAACAGGTCGGCTCGCCCATGGAGCTCTACCGCAATCCGGCCAACCGCTTCGTCGCCGGTTTCATCGGCTCGCCCACCATGAACTTCATCGACGGGGCCGAAGCCGGGAAATACGACGCCGCCTCCATTGGCGTGCGCCCCGAGCATATGACCGTGTCACGTGACGGGGGCGACTGGAAAGGCAAGGTCGGGGTGGCCGAGCATCTGGGTTCCGACACCTTCCTGCATGTGCATCTGGAGAACATCGGTCAGGTCACCGCCCGCGCGGAAGGCGAGATCGATCTGCGCTATGGAGAAGACGTCTTCCTGACCCCCGACGCCGCCAAAATTCATCGCTTCACAGCAGAAGGCAGTGTCCTGGGGTGAAACGTCTGGAAGGAAGATCCGCGCTGATCACAGGCGCCGCCCGAGGCATCGGCCGCAGCTTCGCGGAAGCCTATGTCCGTGAAGGCGCTGTCGTGGCCATTGCCGACATCGATCTGGCGCGCGCCAGCGAGACCGCCGGGGAAATTGGCGACGCGGCCTATGCAGTCGAGATGGATGTCACGGATCAGGCCTCCATCGACGCCGCCATCAAGACCGTGGAAGAACGCCAGGGCGGACTCGACGTCCTGGTCAACAACGCGGCCCTCTTCGATGCCGCGCCCATCACCGGGATCACGCGCGAAAGCTACGAGCGGCTCTTTTCCATAAACGTCGGCGGCCTGCTCTTCACGATGCAGGCTGCGGCGCGCTCCATGATCGACAAGGGACGTCCGGGTGGCGGGCGCGGCAAGATCATCAATATGGCCAGTCAGGCCGGGCGGCGCGGCGAAGCCCTGGTCGGGGTCTACTGCGCCACCAAGGCTGCCGTGATCAGCCTGACCCAATCGGCGGGCCTGGACCTCATCAAACACGGCATCAACGTGAACGCCATGGCCCCCGGCGTCGTCGAAGGCGAGCACTGGGACGGCGTCGACGCCCTCTTCGCCAGACTGGAAAACCGGCCCCTCGGCGAGAAGAAAAAAGAGGTCGGAGAAGCCGTGCCTTTCGGACGCATGGGCACCGCGGAAGATCTCACCGGCATGGCCATTTTTCTGGCCAGCAACGAAAGCGATTACGTCGTCGCCCAGACCTACAACGTCGATGGCGGCAACTGGATGAGCTGAGGCTCGCATTAAGTTAAGGAAGAGAAGCGTGTATCTAGAGAAGTTAAAGCTGGATGGGAAGATTGCGGCAGTCACCGGCGCCGGACAGGGCATCGGCGCCGCCTGCGCCCGCGCGCTCGGCGAGGCCGGTGCGACGGTGATCGTTCTCGATCTTCTGCCCGATCGGGTGGCGTCCAGCGTGGCGGAACTGCAGGGTCTGGGGATAAAGGCCTCGGGTGCGACATTGGATGTGACAAAATCAAGTCATGTCGAAGAGGTTTTAGGGGATATCCTGGCCGAACATGGCCGGATAGATGTCCTGGTCAATAACGCAGGCGTGGCCAAGAGCGACGTGCCGGCCGAGCAAACCACTGATGAACATTGGCGTTTTCACATGGACGTCAATCTCGACGGCCTCTTCTGGTGCTGCCGCGCTTTCGGCCGCGAAATGCTCAAGCAGGGCAAGGGTTCCATCGTCAACATCGGCTCCATGTCCGGCCTGATCGTCAACAAGCCACAACCCCAGTCTTTCTATAACGCTTCGAAGGCTGCGGTACACCATCTGACCAAGTCTCTGGCGGCGGAATGGGGCGGGCGCGGTGTGCGGGTCAACGCGGTGGCACCGACCTATATCGAAACGCCCCTGACAGAATTCGGCATGACTGAAGAGCCCGAGATGTATAAGACATGGCTGGAGATGACACCGATGGGGCGGGTCGGACAGCCCGACGAGATCGCATCAATTGTGCACTTCCTCTCATCTGACGCCTCAAGTCTGATGACCGGATCAATCGTGGTGGCGGATGGCGGATACACCTGTTGGTAATTTAGAGAACACCGCTGCTCAGGCACGCGGTCGCCCTCACCTCGTCATCTTCGATTGTGACGGTGTGCTGGTCGACAGCGAGCCGCTTTCCTTCAAGGTTTTATCGCAACAGATTGAAATCAAAGGCGCTTCGATCCCCATGGACGACTGTTACCGTCTGTTCCTGGGGAAGAGCCTCGCCACGACCACCGAGATCTTAAGCCGCGACTTCAACATCGAATTCTCCGATGCCGACCTCGAAACCATGCGCCTGCAGCTCTTCGATCTCTATCGCACAGAGCTTCGCCCCATCCCCGGGATTGCGGAAGTCCTGGAGGGGCTCGACCTGCCAGTCTGCGTTGCATCCTCAAGCCAGCTGGACCGCATCCGGCTTTCGCTTGACGTCACCGGTCTGCGCGCCATCTTCGAACCGAACATCTTCAGTGCTTCCATGGTCGTCAACGGCAAGCCGGCGCCAGACCTCTTTCTGCACGCCGCAGGGGAGATGAACATCGCTCCCGCGCAGTGTCTCGTCATTGAGGACAGCCCGGCGGGCGTCGAGGCAGCCCAGCGCGCGGGCATGCCCGTGGTCGGCTTTACCGGAGGTGGGCACGCGCAGACCGACAGTCACCGCCTCTCCCTCGAAACTCTCGGTCCGGACGCCGTGATTGCAGAGATGTCCGAGCTCTCCTCCTTTCTTTAGAGCGCGCGTTTTTCTCTCGTGTTAGGTTGACGCGTCATAACCTTGAAGGGGAAAACGCGATGATCAAGAACGGACTGAAAAGCCTTTGGAGCCAAAATAAGCCCGCGTTAAATGGTTGGCTCTCCATCGGCAATTCCTTTTCAGCCGAGATCATGGCGGCACAGGGCTACGACAGTTTGACCATCGACCTTCAGCACGGTGCCGTCGATTACAACGGCGCGCTGCCGATGTTTCAGTCCATGCGTGCGAGCGGCGTCACGCCCCTGGCCCGGGTTCCCTGGCTGGAGCCCGGTATCATCATGAAGGTGCTCGATGCCGGGGCATACGGCGTTATCTGCCCTATGGTCAATTCGCGGGCAGAGGCTGAGCAACTGGTCTCCTACATGCGCTATCCCCCCAAGGGCACACGTAGCTTTGGCCCAACCCGGGTGAACTTTTCTGCCGGCGCCAACTATGCCGGCGAAGCCAACGACGAGATCCTCTGTCTCGCCATGATCGAAACGGCAGAGGCCATGGCAAACCTGGAGGAAATCGTCTCTACACCGGGCCTGGACGGGGTTTACATCGGTCCTGCGGACCTGACACTGGGCCTGAGCAACGGTAGCCTGCCGCCGGGCTTCGACCGGGAAGAACCGGAGATGGTCGAAGCGATCAAAAAGATCCTCGCCGCCGCGAAGAACGCGGGCATCCGGGCCGCCCTGCATTGCGGTAGTCCGGCATACGCGGCGAAGGCCATCGGCTGGGGTTTCGATCTGACCACACTGGCCAACGATGTCCGGCTGCTCGCCGCTGCCGCGTCGCAGAGCGTCAATCAGACCCGCGAACTGCTGGGCACCGGCGGCAAGGATGCCGCACCAATCGATAAGAGTGGCTACTGATCCAAGCTGGGGCGAATCACGGGGCTACCCTTTCCCAGCAAACGCGCCTCCTCACATTTGAAGAGTTCAGCGATCACATCGATGGCGGCGCGGACACGCGGCGTGCGCAGCAGGTCCCGATGCACAAGCAGCCATTGGTCGACCGTGAGTTCGGGAATAACCGGCGAGACACGTTGCAGACCAGATTCGAAATCCGCAGCGTAGCAGGGTAAAACACCAAGTCCGCAGCCTTGCCTTATGGCTTCCACCATCACGAGGCCATTGTTGGCTCTGGTCTCCGGGTTCCGATCACGGCGTTTATCGAGCCACTTCTGGCTTCCGAAATGCGCATGGGCTTCGTCATATCCAACCCAGCTGCAAGCGGCGAAACGCGCATCGGTCCGGCTTTGTGGTGCGCTTTCGACGTAGTGATGCGCACCATAAATCGCGTAAGCGACGCGCCCGAGTTTTCTGGATATCAGGCTCGAATTCTCCGGCAAACATTCCCGGATCAGCAGGTCGGCCTCACGCCGGGTCAGGTTTACCTGTACATGAGAGACTGCGACTTCCCACTCGACTTCAGGCAGCGCAGCCTTCAGCCCCATCAAATGCTCCGTCAGGAACATGGCCATCTGCTCCGGGGTCGAGACCCGGAGCGTTCCTGTGAGTTCCTCGGAAAAGGAATCCCGCCGCCGCTGGATAACGTCGGCGGAGAGAGTCATCTGCTCAGCTAAGGGAAGGAGCTCTTCCCCGGCAGGCGCCAATACAAAGCCATCCGGGCGCTTGTCGAAGAGGCGTGCGGAAAGTGCCTCTTCCAGGCTCTGAATCCGCCGACCGACCGTCGGCTGGCTCAGCTTCAACTCGCGGGCTGCCGCCGACAGAGTTCCGAGCCGCGCGACGGCGCAAAACACCCTGACGTCATCCCAATTCATGACTGAACCCATTGCGTTAACGCGCCTTTTCGCTTCAGTAGGGTTATTCAAAAATGAATAATACATATATAAAAGAGATTATACAGCTTCATTTTTGAATGCGTTATTTCTGCAGGACAGCGAGAAAATATTCCACAATCAGGCGACCTGCAGGACCCTTTATGACGCCGCCCACCTCCTCTCCAGCCACAGCCAAGACAGGCGAATCACACGCACGCAATAGCTTCGGACTCTCTGACCATCCAGCGGCCGCTTTTCAGGGGATTTTGCTCGCGCTTATGGGAACGGCACTTTTCACTGTCATGTTCGCCCTGCCAAAGTTTGCGGGACCGGCCACAAGCGGAAACGACATACCCGGACTGCAGATCGCCTTCATCCGTTACTTCGGGGGCCTTATCACAGTGCTCCCGCTCGCCATAGCGACCCGCCGCAAGGGCACATCCCTGATCTCACCACAGCCGCAATGGCACCTGTTTCGCGCAACGCTCGGTATCGCCTCTGTCATATGCGGTGTCTACGCGGCGACGCATATGCCCCTGGCGAATGCGACGGCAATCGGGCTGACCAATGGCGTCTTCGCAATCATCCTGGCATTTCTGTTTTTCGGCGAACGCATAGCAGGTCTCGCCTGGGTCGCTTCCCTTTTGTGTCTGGGTGGTGCCCTGCTGGTGGCGCGTCCGTCAGCCGATCTCATTGCGGCATTTCAGAGCAATCCGGCGGCCTTCATTGCCTTGATCGGCGCCATGACAATGGCCGGCGAGATGGCAGTTCTGACCCACGTGTCCAGACGCGAGCCAACCGCACGTGTGTTACTTTATGTAAATGCTCTCGCATCCTGCGCGCTTGCCATACCCGCAGTCCTGCTCTGGGAGCCTCTGGACACCTCGACGTTGCTCTTTATCTGCTGCATGGGCCCGGTCGCAATCCTGGGACAAATCTGCAACATCTGGTCGATCCGCCGGGCAATGATTTCTCTCATCACACCGTTCAAGTACAGCTCGATGATCTTCGCCACCACTATCGACGTTGTCTTTTTCGAGCATCTGCCCGATGGCATTACAGTTACGGGCTGTTTACTGGTCGCCTTCGGCGGGCTTTGGCTGGCAAAGCTCCAGCGCCGCAGAAAGTGACAGACTGCCTACCTCACACTGACTGCTGCCCCCAAGAAGCATGCCCAGCCCCTGCAGAAAAGCTTGATCCAGGGGCTCAGGCAAATCTCCGGAAAGCCGAAGCCTTGGAGGGGCGTCTTGTTAACGCCCCTCTCATCAATTTGAGCTTCCAGATTGGGTGCAATCATCTTGGACGCCGTAGCGTTCTGGAAAATCTGCTCTACCCATTTCCCTTAGATCGGATCTGGTACAAGTCAGAAGTCTCAGCCAACTATTTTCACTTGGGTCAATCGACGAAATTTCGTTTCAAGAGAAAGGCCTCATGACGCATCTAAAACTGAGCAGCAAGCGCATCCATGCAGGCACCGGCAACGTTGCGGTTTGGATCGTCCGAACCTGGCATCGTCGCCCAACCAGCCTTCATCAGCATATCTCTGCGCTGGTAGCTGCTGGCTTCCTTAAGCTTCGCAAGCGTCTCAACGTTTTGAGGATCGTTCTTTGATTGCTCAATGCAAATCGGCACCAGGGCTGCAACAACCTCCATCCGCGCATGGTCGGACGCCATCTTCTGAGCCGTGCCACCTGTCGCCCAGCCGCCCCATGAAAAGCCAACGATCGCAAGTGCAACTGCACCGATAGCCGCTCCATAGAGCCCAGGTTTAGTCCATTCCGGAGTATTCATGCCCATTTCCTCGAATTTGGAAAAAATAATTTTTCCCCATTATTTTGACTATATAATAATATAATAATATTCGCACGTAAAAATATTATATTGTTTTTATTATTATCACAAAATAATCAAATAAAAAAAATTCTTCAATAAAAACAAACTCGTAATTAAATAAACCCTCTGCACCTCATAATTTATATTTTACTTATTCGGTTAAAAATTCAAACGACCTCTTTCCTTAGCACAAATAGAACCGGCATCTCCTCGCGCCGGGATGCTGCCGGTCGGATCATTAGCCTAGGGATAGCGTCCCGACTGCATCCGACCACTTTTCTTGATCGGCCGCTTTGACTTGAGCACTACAGTGACTGCAGGCGCAGCACCACACTTGGGGCAGGTCACCACTTCTTTTCCAAGATCGTAATATTTGATGACGCAATCGGGGCAGACGTGTTTCGAGCCACGGCTTATGTTGCTCATGTTGAAAATACTCCTCAGGTTGGCATCGCAGCCAAAGTGCTCGATGAACGGCTCTATTTAAAACCTTGCAACGTAGGTCCTTGGCGGTTCTTGCATATTTGTACCAGCCATCTAACGCCTGGAACCGGTGCTGGGAAGCACGAGCGGCGTACCACTGCGCCAGGCAGTAGAGCCCTTGCAACGCGAACAGATTCTTTCACCAGACCACTCGCTATCGAACGCCTCGCTGCACCTGAGACAATTGCGGCGCTGGTGTCGAGAAATAGTAGGCGGATTCTCGATGGAATCGGTTTGCCGGGCATCTCTCATCAGATTTCCCTTTCGAAGTTCGACAAGCGGTTTAGGTCGTCCAAAGTCTGGAAGATCAACTCACTTCGCTTTGATTCTGGCCCGTCGGGTATTGCTGCAAATAATCGCAAGAGGTACGCCGCCTTTGCCGCAGCCATGGACCAGGTTTCAGAGGGGCCTTCAGCGAGCAATTTCGCTATTTTTTCGTTGCGGCAGCTCGAGTCTTCCGGATCGGTGTCAAAGTCATGGAGACGCTGACGACGTATGTCGATCATCCTTAGCGCAGTCAGACCGCGGTATTCGTCTAAATCAACGGTGTCGTCCGCCATAACCTTGCATCTTTCCATCACAGCCTCGCCCAGGCCAGCCGCGCTACCGCCTCCCAGCGGTTCCCTAATATGACGCGAGCGTGCACCTGCCCTGCCGATTAACGTAGGGCTTATCACAATCCCAACCATTGCCCGAGAAGTTCACATGGGCGTTTTCCGGGAGCACCAGAGCAACACAGGCCTCGCCAGCCGCATGATAACCACGCGCGCATTCCCAACCAGACCCATTTGAAAATTCGGCCAAATAGCCGTTCGAAGGCACTTTAATCAGATCGCAAGAATCACCTGCAACCCGATAACCACGCTCACACTCCCAACCAGATCCATAAGCCGAATCAACAAAGAATCCATTTTCCGGGACTTCAACCAACTGACAGAGCTCTCCAACAGCACGGTACCCTCGGTCGCACCGCCAGCCCGCACCATATGACGACTCTACGAAGTATCCGTTCTGTGGCACCTTGACGACATCACAGGCCTCACCGGCCTTGCGATACCCCCTAGCGCATTCCCATCCGTCACCGGAGGCATTTAAATATCCGTTGGGTGGTATCACGACGCTTGCGCAGGCAAGATCGACCTCCCTAAAACCCCACCTGCATTCCCAACCGAGTCCGAAAGACATATCGGTTGGATAAGCGTTCTCAGGCACTTGAACGGCAGCGCAGACTTCGCCAACCTGCCGAAACCCTCGATCACAAACCCACCCGGTTCCGTAGCTTCTTGCAGAGGCATTCTCTGGTACAGCGGCGGCGCCAGTTTGAGCACCCGACAGGCCTGAAGTCACTGAGAGGCTCAGCACTAACAACAAGGTAGCCATAGAAACGCGACGCGAATTCTGTGCTACACTCATCTCTCGCGCCTTGCATTCGGTATAAAAGCCAGTCGAGCTTGTCGGTGATTTCGCAGATCGCCCTGGAACAGTTAGCCCTCGTGGCCGCGTCCCTCGAGCAGTTCTGCTAGTTTTTGGCGGTTGCAGTGTCCTTGGCGGCGTCTTTGTCGGACGGCTTGGCGACCTCTATGGAATCCAGTGCTGACTTAGATTTGACGGCAGAAGCATCTTTGTTCGATGTTTTTTGTGCCGTCGAAAAATCTTTAAAGGACATTTAAATCGCCTCTCAATTCAACGACAATCATTTGCCGCTACCTTACATATAGTAATCTTATAATAATTTTACAACATTAATTAAATTATTGTTTTCACAATATTCGTTGTATAAAAAAATTTACGATAACAAAAATACATTATATTTATTTTTTACATTTCACATAACTCTAAAAACTTACAAAAATAAATAAATAACAAGTAAAAATATGACAAAACTACATCCACCCCCTGAGAATTGACCCGTGAGAAAGAAATGCCCAGTTCAACGGGTCGCGATACCGACCGCTCCGCCACGACTCGCCAATCTCAAGAAATTCGCTTCCACGCCTTAAGCATGATGGACTATTGGCGCGCGTCCAAAGCCGGTGTTTCAGCAAGGCAAATGAAAGTGCATTCGCAAACAGAGATGATGACTTTGAGGGACTCGATAGAGGGGTGTCGCAAGCAGATTAAAAAGAGAGACGACCAAAAAGCTCGTCGAACGGCACCATTACATGCTCACGGTAAGCGTCATGCGCTTGCAGCTCTGCGTACCAGGCATCGACATTCTTCAGGGATGGCCGCGCGATATCCATTTCGAAGTAGCGGTAGAGCGCCATGCCCGTGGGAATATCCGCCAACGAGAGTTGATCACCGAGCAAGTAACGCTGTCCGGCCAAGTAGCCATCAAGCAGTTCAAAGTCGCCGTTCAATCGTTCCACGGCGCCCTTGATAAACGCTGGGTCCCGGTCCTGCTCAGGCGTTCGGTAGTACCCCCAGAACACATCCGAGAAACTGCGCAGCAGCGTTGTCTGAGCCCACTCGACCCACTTGTCTGCTGCAGCTCGTTCGGCAGGATCTGCCGGCCAGAAACGGTCTTTGCCATAGCTGGCGGCGAGGTAGCGGAGAATCGCATGGGATTCCCAGATCACCAGCTCGCCTTCTTCGAGGACAGGTATTTTAGCGTGCGGGCTCAAGCGTTTGAACTCGGGGCTATCCAGTTGCCCGTAGGGGCCGCCAACATCGATCCGCTCGTGTTCGATACCGAGTTCACCGACCAGCCACATGACCTTCTGGACGTTCGAGGAAGTGCGCCGCCCCCAGATCTTCAACATGCTTCAACTCCCACAGCTTCATTCCAACGAAACGGGCGGTCTATAGTCCCAGTGCGCAACCATCCTTGCGCGGATCCGAACCGCCGACAAGCACGCCGCGCACACGATCAATCCAGATGGCCTGTCCACCGCCGATGGCGCGATCAGCCCAAATGACTTTGTGTCCGCGCGCAGTCAGTCCCTTGAAAACGCTGTCATCATATCCAACCTCGATTTTCAGCTCCCCGTCGGACGCAAAACTGCGTGGCCATTCCAGAGCCTGTTGCACATCCACGCCCTCATCAAGAACCCGCGACAGGAAATTCGCATGACCGGTCGCCTGATAGTGACCGCCCATCACGCCAAACGGCATGACGGCCTTTCCTCCGCGCATCACCATCCCGGGGATAATCGTATGCAAGGGCCGTTTGCCGGGAGCGATACCATTAGGGTGATCGTTGGACACCCGAAAGCTGGCGCCGCGGTTGTGCAGCATGACGCCGGACTTTGCCGCGAGGCGCGTGCTGCCAAAAGCTTCGAAGATCGAGTTGATGAAGGAGATGGCGTTGCCGTCCCGATCCACAATCGTCAGGTAGACCGTGTCTTTGTGTTCTGGAAGATCCGTATCAGGCGTAGCCAAAGCGGACTTGAGCTTGATTTGTTTCCGCAGCCTGTCGGCATAAGCCTCTGACAGCATTTGATCTACCGGAACCTCAACCTGTGCAGGATCCGCCAGGAACTGATCCCTGCTGGCATAGCCAAGCTTGGTCGCTTCAGCCAGCAGGTGCACGCGGTCAAGCTCTGACAACTTGCCATCGAAACCAAGACCGGAAAGCTGGTTGAGGATCATCAGCGCAATGACACCCTGGCCGTTCGGCGGGCACTCATAAACCTCGTGATCCCGATAGACCGTCTTGATTGGATCAACGAACTCGCTGCTCTGGGAGGCAAAATCCTCGAGGCTGTGGAAACCGCCGAGGCCGCGCAGAGTGCTGACCATATCCTCAGCAACTGCCCCCTCATAGAAACCGTTTCGCCCCTTGGCGGCAATCGTTCGAAGGGTCCGAGCCAGTGCAGGCTGCGCATGACGATCACCCGCCTGCGGCGCCTTTCCGCCCGGCAGAAAGACGGCGGTGGCATTAGCGTCTTTTTGCAGGCGCTCGGCGTTGTCAGCCCAATCCAGGGCAATACGCGGCAAAACCCGATAGCCCTTTTCACCCAGCTCAATCGCCCGGGCGAAAAGCGCATCCATCGGTCGGGAGCCGTAGGCCTCGTGCAGACGGCACCAGGCATCGATCGCCCCCGGCACTGTGACCGCGTGGGCGCTCTGGTAATCGATCTCCGTAATCCCCTGCGCCAGCAGTGCATCCGAGGTCATCGCCGAAGGCGCACAGCCGGAACCATTCAGCGCAACAACCTGGCCGGCCTTGGGTCCGCTGGCAGGACTATAGAGGACAAAGCAATCTCCCCCGATGCCGGTCATATGAGGTTCAACGACACAGAGTGTCGAAATGGCCGCCAAGGCGGCATCGACCGCATTGCCGCCAGCGCGCAGCTGGTCCAATGCCGCCAGAGAAGCTTCAGGGTGCGAAGTCGCCACCATGCCGTTCTCGCCATAAGCCGCCGAGCGACCGCCTGCCTGAAAATCCCTCATCAACTAACTCCCTGGTGCGCGCACCATGCGAAGGACATGGACGCTGCTTCATCGACTGTTTTTTGGAATTACCCGCGGCCTTCGTCACGGAGTCCGGCGCGAATCATCTCTTGCGCGATGAAATCTATGTGTTGGAAGTCGATTAATCCAGAGGGTGTTTCAGCTGTTCCACGATGCGGAAAGGATCAGGTGTTCAGGGCCGGTGGAGCCTAGCGGTACTCTCAGTCCGCCTCGCGGAAGCCTTCGTCGTCGTAACACCAGGTTTGCTCGTCTCCATCATGTGCGGTCCTGAGAACAACCGGTCGACCCCAGAGCTGGTAAACATGTGCCAGACTATGCTCGGCATAGCCCGGATGGAGGTTGCGGCCATCATGTGCGTGAGTCAGCAGCAATGTTCCGTTTTGATCATAGTCGGCATCTTCGACTTTGATCACAGGCAGAGATGCAGTGCCAACAGAGCGCAAAAGCGTCTCTCGGATAGTTTTCCAATCTCCCTCGTCCGTCGTTTCGGTCACAACGAGAGAGCCATCTTGCGACTGGAATTCGAACAATCCCAGTTCACCGCAGAGATCTTCAGTCAAAAAGCGCCTTAGGAACGAAGAATCCCTATCGGTTTCGCGTAACGCGAACATCATTTCATGACCGGTCATGGCGGGCTTCCCGTGACGCGCAATTTCTTCGTCCGTCGGCTCATCGTAACGCCGCTTGATGTCATCCCAAACTTTTAGGCCAACATGATAGGGGTTGATATCGCCGGCGATCGGCTGCACCACCTGGTTATGGCGCACCAGGAATTCCAGATAGATATCCTGCGGCAAATCCAGGCTGTTCATGATCTCGCGATGCCAGTAGGTCGCCCAGCCCTCGTTCATGATCTTGGTTTCCATCTGAGGGATGAAATACTGGGACTCCTCGTGCACGATAGTCAGCAAATCCCGCTCCCAATCGGACAAGCGGGGCTGATGATCACGAATAAATAACAGGATGTCTTCATCCGGCTCTAAAGGAACGCGGCTGAGATCCGGCTCAACATACTCCGGGCGTTTGTGGATCTTTCTGTATTCGTCCACCGGGGGCTCGGCACCGGCTACGGCCCGCGCCCTTTGTTCCTCCTGTGAGAGCTTCCGGATCGCGGGATTGCGGCTGCATTGCATGGAAAGCGCATGTGCCGCGTCAAGTAACGGTTCCACCCTGTTGATGCCGATGGAAGGATCTTCCATATAGGCCCGCACCCGGTCCGCCCGTGCCTTGAAGGAGGGAATCACACTTCCGGCTTTGGTGTACTTGAAGGTCGCGTTGTTCCGGAAAAAATCGTTGTGCGCGTAGACATGCGCGATGGTCAGGATCTGCAGGCAAAGGGAGTTCTGGCTCATGAGGTATGCCAAACTCGGCGAGGCATTGATCACCATCTCGTAGGGTAATCCAGCCGCGCCGTGATTATAGAGGGTCGACTGCCGCTCGAAGGATTTACCGTAAGACCAATGGGGGTAATGGGCCGGCATTCCATGATAGGCCATGGCGCCAAGCATCTGGGTGTGGTCGCAAATCTCGAATTCCTGATCGTAACAGGTCAGACCGAAAGCCTCGACCTTCTCCCGGATCTTTTCGTCCCAGGCTTCCAGATCGCTGGTTTGATACATCCGTTCCATTCGATTGTCCGCTCCAATTTGCCAAGGGAAGTTCGGGCAGCCCCCTGATGGCTTAACCTATCCTGCCCCCTCCTGCTCAGGATCGACGCGCTCTTTCGACAAAACCGCTTTCAGGCTGGGCCACACGTCTTCCCGGTCATCAATCACCACCGCGTGAAAATTCTCTGCATCAAGCCTCTCAAAGACCTTGCGCATTGAGGTTGCGCCGAAGTACTCGGCCTCGGATTTGATCTCGCCGTAACCGAAGAGATTACAGACATCGCAGAGCTCCTGCGCGGCGTTGCAGGCTTCGGTATTGTCGCTGCTGAAATTCTCGCCATCGGAACAGTGAAAGGCATAGATGTTCCAAAGCGATGGATGATAGCGATCCTGGATGATCTCAAGTGCTTTGCGATAGCCGGAAGAAATCATCGTGCCACCGGATTCACCCTTGCTGAAGAACTCTTCCTCGTCGACCTCACGGGCCTGGGTATGGTGAGCAACGAACACGAGCTCGGTGGTCTGATAGCGGCTGCGCACGAACTGGTAGAGCAGGAAGAAGAAACTGCGTGCCAGATATTTCTTCATCACATCCATGGAGCCGGAGGTATCCATGATGCAAACCACCACCGCGTTTGATTCAGGACGCACGTCCGGTACACGCCGCCTGTAACGCAGGTCTTCTTTGTGAAACGGAAAGCGCTGATCATCGCCAACGCTAGCGCTGGACTGCCCTTTCAGATGGGTTGGAACCGGACCGGCCGCTATGCCGCCCGCTGTGTCTCTTGGTCCGGTCGCAACCTTCCGGCGGATTTTGGATTTAAGAGTCCGCTTTTTATCGAGATGTACACGAATACCGCTGCGCCGGTAGCCAAGGCGTTTCGTGCCGTGGTCAACCTCAATTTCGCGCAGCTTTTTGCGTTCCATATCAGGGAGCTGCAGATCCTCAAACAGAAGATCGACCAGTTCATCGATGGTGACATCGGTTTCGTAGTAATCCACACCTGGGCGATCCCCGCCCGGCCCCGGACCGTTGCCCGCCTGCCCGTCCTGCTGATCCTGGCCAATCACCTGACCTTTTTGAACTTCGCCGTCGCCAGACGAGGCAACACGCGGCGAACCTTCGCCAAAGACAAAGCGATATTCCTTGATGCCGCGGATCGGCACCTTGACGATCCGGTCGGACCCGCGCGTCAGAATGGACTCTTCTGCGACGATCTCAGCAATGTTTTCCTTGAGCGCATCACGGATCTTTTCACGATGTCTGAGACGGTCGCCCGCACTGCGGTCGGAACGCAAAGCATCCGATGCGGAATAAGGCCGGAACACGGCACTCATAAGCTCACCTCCAGAGAAGGCCTGCGGTAAGGTGGCTTATGCCCCTTTCCCGCAGGTTTTCCATAACCAGGTCCGGCACAGTGCTCCTTGTCGAACATAGAATCCTCTCTTGTTCAGCTACCGCTCAGTCCTTCCAGAGATTGTTCGCCGCGTATTTCAAAACGATCTCGGCAGAAAACTCGTTGTAGCCGCGATCCAGCAGGTTCTTCACAAGCGCATCGTATTTTTCTCCCTGCTCTTCGTCACGGGTCCGGGCCTTGGTGATAATACGGCTGATCTCGCGCACTGAGCTGGTGAGTTTCTTCTCAATCGCTTCCTTGAGTGGCTCATAGCTGTTGAAGCTGATCTTCTCGTTCCGTCGGCTGGCCGCCCAGAGGTAGGCGATAACCTCCTGCCGGAAACCGTCCGCAGCCGCACCGACAATCGCGATCTGCTCCTCAATTGACTGCAGGAACGCCATGTCGGGCTCAAGCTCTTCGCGGGTATTCTGATCCTTAATCGAGGTTTTGGTCACATAGGCTTCGGCGTGATCCAGATAGTTCTGGAAGAGAGAATCAGCCTGCTCCTCGTAGGCGAAGACAAAGGCACGGGTGATCTCTTTCTCGAGGATCTCGAGATAGGCCTTGTGGATCGTGTCCTGCAGGAATTCCAGATAGCGTTTGCGGGTGTCATCCGGAAAATCTGCTTCCTTGACCATATTGATCAGGGCCTCGCGGACGTGGATCGGCGTCAGACCTTCCGCGCTTTCGGACAGGGCGTTATCCACCGCCTTCATGATGAAGCGCGGCGAGATGCCGTTCATGCCTTCGAATGGCGCTTCCTCGCGCAGTTCCTCGATGTCGACCTTTTTAGCCCGCCCCTTCTCGACGATCTTTTCACCGTCGTAGATCTTGAGCTTGGTCATGAGGTCGCATTTGTTCGAAGGCTGCAGCCGTGACAGGATCGCGAACATCGAGGTGATCTCGAGGGTGTGCGGTGCAATATGAGCGCGGAAACCGGAGGACCTGAGCATCTTCTCGATGATCTTCACTTCCTCGGTCAAGCGCATGTTGTAAGGCACCTTGACCGTCACGATCCGATCCAGGATCGCCTCGTTGGTAGGATCGGCCTTGAAACGCTGCCATTCGGCTTCGTTGGAATGGGCGACAATCGCGGTATCGACATAAACCGTGCCGTGACGTCCGGGCGCGGGCACGAATTTTTCCTGCGTCGCGGTAATAATGGTGTGCAGGTATTCCGTTTCGTTCTTGAAGACCTCGATAAATTCGACCATACCGCGGTTGCCCACGTTAAAAGCACCGTTGAGATCCAGAACCCGTGGATCGCCCTCGGAAAAGCGGTCGAGCTTTGAGATGTCTTCGGAGCCGATCAGAACGGAGGTATCCTGATTGTTCGGGTCGACCGGAGGCACAATCGCCATGCCCCGACGTGCAGCCTTGGAAAAACGTAAAGTCGTAACCGGGAACTTCTCGTAGTGCCCGTCGAACTCCTCTTCGAGCCGGTATCGGCACATGGGGCAGAGTTCGCCAGTGATACTCACATCAAGCATCTTTTCGAATTCACGCCGCAAATGATTCGGAATGAGATGCAAAGGCTCTTCCTGAACAGGGCAGCCTTCAATCGCGTAAAAAGGCTCCGATGCCTCAAGGCCTTTGCGCAATTTTTCCGCAAGGGAGGACTTCCCTGCGCCCACCGGCCCCATGAGATAAAGAACCTGTCGGCTCTCCTCGCCTTTCAGCGATGCGGAATGGAGATAGCGCACGATCTGTGAGATCACGCGCTCGACGCCGAAGAACTCGTCTTTGAAAAATTTATGCAGTTTGGGCGGATCATCGCCGAACAGCCGCTTGATCTTCGGATCGTCGCCGTTTGAGAGCAATTCAGTGCCGTCTTTGGTCACCGCGTCATAGAGCCTGGCGTGTGCCAACTTGCACAGGGACGGATCGGCTTTGATGATTTCCAGATAGTCGAGGAGCGTGCCTTCGAACCGTGACTCAGCATTCACCGCACGGTCTTTTTCGATCAGGCTCTTAAAGTCGCTCGCAGGCTTTACCATAGTTGAACCTCTTTCGCTTTGGGTGGCGGAAAGGCGTCCCGCCAACCTGGCAGGTGGTACTCAACTTTTCTCTGCGTCTACTATGAGATTTGGACACCAAAGATGGCGAAATCAAGATCTTATCATTCACATCGGCGTCAAAATCTCGGCCGGGTCGTGATCGAAAAGGTCGAATTACAGGTAATCTATTAGACCGCAAGAAACGACGATGCGTTACCTTTTACGACCGCGTCGCGGGGCATTCACCCGCGAGATCCGAGAGCAGATTCAGCTAACGGATTCACAACCTGAACTGACGGTTATTTTGTCTGCAAATTAATTAAAATTGTATGTATTTTTGAATTTCCCGTCAGATCGCATTGGGTAAAAGCACAAGACACAAGGTTTTCCGGGGATCAGAGATGCATTTCCGCAACAGTTTTTTTTAACTTCACGCCAAATGGGAAACCGCAGCCCGGAGTCGCAAAACTGAGACACCTGCGTCCGTCAAATTCACTCACGTGGAATTGTCTTATGGAAACAGCGTCCCACATTTGCTGCGAGGCCATCGTTTGGAGCAGTTGCTGAGAACCCCAAAAGTTAAAATTTCACCATAAGCAAGTTGACCTCTCCGGCCTCAGGCACGAGACTTTAGCTTCTGAACCTTGCGTTCAATGTGAAACATAAGACTTTCATCTCATGTCGAGGCCAACACCTGACATGCTATGAAGGGAATAAAGCGGATAACCCAACTCGCCAGGTCAATGGATCTGGCGAACATAAGTTGGGACTCCCGAACAGTGGATATGACAGGAGGAAAACATGCCCAACGTCTCAATGACGGTCAACGGTAAGGCGGTGTCGGCTGAGGTGGAGCCACGCACACTGCTGGTGCAGTTTCTCAGAGAGAAGCTCTCCCTGACCGGTACCCATGTCGGCTGCGATACCAGCCAGTGTGGCGCCTGCGTCGTACATGTCGATGGCAAGAGTGTAAAAGCCTGCACAACGCTTGCCCTACAGCACGAAGGTGCGGATGTAACGACGATCGAAGGTCTGGCACAGAACGGCGAACTGCATCCCATGCAGGCTGCCTTCAAGGAACATCACGGTCTGCAATGCGGCTTTTGTACGCCTGGCATGGTGATGAGCGCCATTGATCTGGTCAATACGCACCCTAATCCCGATGAACAGACCATCCGCGAAGGCCTTGAAGGCAACATCTGCCGCTGCACCGGCTACCAGAATATCGTCAAAGCGGTAAAAGCCGCATCTGACAACATGGGGGGTTGAGTATGTCGAGCGAAACCGGAATTGGCGCGTCCGTACGGCGCAAGGAAGATAAGCGTTTTCTCACCGGCAAGGGCCGCTATCTCGATGACATCAACCGCCCGGGGCAGGCCTACGGCGTATTCCTCCGTTCGCCGCACGCCTTCGCCAAGATTAAATCCATCGATATCGCCGAGGCCAGCAAGGCCCCGGGCGTTGTGGCAATCTACACCGGCTCGGATCTTGCGGACGACGGCGTCGGCGGCTTGATTTGCGGTTGGGGTATCACCTCGAAAGATGGCGAGCCGCACAAAGCGCCAGCGCATCCGGCCATTGCGGTCGACACCGTCCGTCATGTCGGCGATCAGGTCGCCTTCGTCATTGCGGACTCCGTCGCACAGGCCAAGGATGCTGCCGAACTCATCGAAGTCGACTACGACGAGCTGACCCCGGTGGTCAGCGGCGCTGACGCACTGGCTTCAGGTGCGGCGCAGGTTCACGACGATGTTCCCGGCAATCTCTGCTATGACTGGGAACTGGGCGATGAGGCTGCGGTCGACGCCGCTTTTTCCTCGGCGGCTCATGTCACCAAGCTGGACATCTATAACAATCGACTTGTCCCCAACGCCATGGAGCCGCGCGCGGCCATTGGCGACTTTGACGCCGGGACCGACGAGATTATCCTCTACACCACAAGTCAGAACCCGCACGTCGCACGTCTGGTTCTCTCGGCTTTCGTCGGAATTGCACCGGAGCACAAGCTTCGTGTGATTGCCCCTGATGTCGGTGGCGGTTTCGGCTCCAAGATCTTTATCTACGCCGAGGAAACCGTCTGCGCCTGGGCAGCACGTAAAATAAACCGCGCCGTCAAATGGACCGCTGAACGCTCAGAGTCCTTCCTGACGGATGCACATGGCCGCGATCACCACACCACGGCCGAGCTGGCAATGGATGCCAACGGCAAATTCCTTGGCCTGCGGGTTAACACCATCGCCAATATGGGTGCCTATCTCTCGACCTTTGCGACTTCGGTGCCTAGCTATCTCTATGCAACGCTGCTTGCCGGGCAATACACCACACCGGCGATCTACGCGAACGTCAAAGCGGTCTTTACAAACACCGCGCCGGTCGATGCCTACCGCGGTGCCGGTCGGCCCGAAGCCACCTATGTGATTGAACGCATTGTGGAACGGGCAGCCAGGGATCTTGGTATGTCGCCGGTCGAGCTGCGCAAGCGCAACTTCATCGCCCCCGACGCCTATCCCTACGAGACACCGGTCATCATGACCTACGATTCCGGCAACTACCCCCTCAATATGGATACAGCCCTGAAGCTGATCGACTATGACGGCTATGCAGCCCGCAAGGCGGATTCTGAAAGTCGCGGTAAAAAACGTGGTATCGGTTTCTCGTCCTTCATCGAAGCCTGTGGCATCGCGCCTTCGGCGGCGGTGGGCTCGCTGGGCGCCGGTGTCGGTCTCTGGGAGTCGGCGCAGGTCCGCTTCAATCCGACCGGTAGTGTGACCGTCTTCACAGGCAGTCATTCGCACGGTCAGGGTCATGAGACGACCTTTGCCCAGCTTATCACCGAGCATCTGGGCGTGCCGATCGAGAATGTCGAAATCTCGCACGGCGATACCGGCAAGGTGCCGTTCGGCATGGGAACCTATGGCTCCCGTTCGCTCGCCGTCGGTGGCTCGGCCATCATGCGGGCGGTCGATAAGATTGTCGAAAAAGGCAAGAAAGTCGCCGCGCATCTGATGGAAGCTTCGGTCGAAGACATTGAGCATGCCCACGGCGTTTTCAAGGTGGCCGGGACCGACAAGCAGGTGACCATGGCGGAAGTCGCCTTTGCAGCCTACGTGCCGCACAACTATCCACCGGATCTCGAACCCGGGATGGATGAAACTGCGTTCTACGATCCGACCAACTTCACCTTCCCGGCCGGAACACATATCGCCGAGGTGGAGATCGATCCGGATACGGGCGTGGTCGAGGTTCTCGACTGGGCAGCCTCAGACGACTTTGGCAACGTCATCAATCCGATGATCGTCGAAGGCCAGATCCATGGCGGCGTGGCACAGGGTATCGGTCAGGCCTTGCTGGAAAACGCGGTTTACGACACGGAGACCGGTCAGCTCCTGAGTGGCTCCTACATGGACTACACCATGCCGAGAGCCGATGACTTCCCGAGCCTCAAGATCGAAACCACCAACACCCCCTGCCCCGGCAATCCGCTTGGTGTGAAGGGCTGCGGTGAAGCCGGTGCCATTGCTGCGCCTGCGGCTCTCATGAATGCCATCACCGATGCTCTGGGTGTCGAGATCGATATGCCGGCGACCCGTGAAAAAGTCTGGCATGCGGCGCAGTCCGTACAACAGGCAGCCGAGTAAGGAGGAAAAAAGAATGTACGATTTTAATTATCATCGTCCTGGCTCGGTGGACGAGGCTGTTGGGCTCATCAATGAAGATGCCAAGATCCTCGCCGGTGGACAGTCGCTTCTGCCAACCATGAAGCTGCGGCTGGCACAACCTTCCGACGTCATCGACCTGGGGGCCATTCCAGGCCTTTCGGATATCTCGGTCGATGGATCCTCGGTGACGATCGGCGCCACGGCAACACACGCCTCCGTCGCGGCGTCGGGTGCCGTCGCCGGAGCTATCCCGGCGCTTGCAGATCTGGCATCCGGGATTGGCGACACCCAGGTCCGCAACGTCGGCACCATGGGCGGATCGGTCGCGAACGCGGACCCGGCGGCAGACTACCCGGCTGCCGTGGTCGGTCTGGGAGCAACGGTCCACACCAACAGCCGAAGCATTGCCGCGGATGATTTCTTCACCGGAATCTTCGAGACAGCGCTGGAAGAAAACGAGATCCTCACCAAGGTCAGTTTCCCCGTCCCGGAAGCAGCCGCCTACGTGAAGTTCGCAAACCCGGCATCCCGCTATGCAATTGTCGGCGTTTTCGTCGCCAAAACAGCTGACGGTGTACGGGTTGCGGTGACCGGTGCGGGAGGAAGTGTTTTCCGGGCGAGCGCCATGGAGGCGGCTCTGAATGCCAACTTCTCGGCGTCGGCGCTGGACGGCATTGCGGTTGCGTCCGATGATCTGAACAGCGATCTGCATGCTTCTGCCGAATACCGGGCGCATTTGGTTGCCGTGATGGCAAAACGCGCGGTTCAGGCCGCTGGTGGCTGATCAGCCCGCATAGGCTAAGATACAAGGGGAGGCAGGCTTGTCTCCCCTTGTTCTTTTGAACGTTCTTTTCGGCACATTGGCTTTCCGCGACCGGGAGCCCTCATTCAGTTAGGTACGCAGCGTTTTATGGCCACGACCATTCCCTCATCAATCGATCAGGTTGCCGAACTTCTGGGGCAGGCCGATTACGTTGCCGACCGCAGCCTCGCAACTGTGCTTTTTCTCAGCCTCAAAATGGGCCGCCCTCTCTTCCTTGAAGGCGAAGCGGGCGTCGGCAAGACCGAGATCGCAAAGGTACTTGCAACGACCCTCGACCGGCCTCTTGTACGCCTGCAGTGTTATGAAGGCCTGGACGTCGGATCTGCGGTTTACGAATGGAACTACGCCCGACAGATGATCGAAATCCGCCTGGCGGAAGCGACAGGCGGCGCTGATCGTCAGCAACTGGGCAAAGACATCTTCTCTCAGGATTTCTTGGTCAAGCGTCCCCTGATGACGGCCCTGGAGCCCTCACCGCGCGGCGCACCCGTCCTGCTGATCGACGAACTGGACCGAACCGATGAACCCTTCGAGGCCTATCTGCTCGAAGTGCTGTCGGACTTTCAGATCACAATCCCCGAAATCGGCACAATCAAGGCTGAAGAGCCACCAATCGTCATCGTGACCTCGAACCGGACCCGGGAAATCCACGATGCCTTGAAGCGCCGCTGCCTGTACCACTGGGTCGATTATCCCGATGCCGAGCGCGAGCTAGCGATCCTGCGCCTGAAAGTCCCGGGCGCCGACAAACGGCTGAGCCAGGAGATCGTCAGCTTTATCCAAAAGCTGCGCAAGGACGCCGAGCTCTTCAAGCTGCCGGGCATCGCCGAGACCATCGACTGGACCCAGGCCCTGACCCAGCTTGACGTCATGTCGCTCGACCCGGGGGTGATCAACGATACCCTCGGAGTCCTGCTGAAGTACCAGGACGACATTTCGAAAATCCAGGGTTCCGAGGCGGCAAGCCTGCTGGATGAGGTTCAGACCGAAATGGCTGCGGCACCAAAATGACCGGCGGCAGCGACATAGGACTCGATGGTTCGATCGCTGAACGCGACGGCGGCAAATTCGCGGAAAACATCATGCACTTTGCCCGCGTCCTTCGGCGTGCGGGACTGCCGGTTGGTCCCGGCAAGGTGGTCGAGGCCATTCGTGCGGTTGAGACCGCTGGCCTGAAACGACGGGACGACTTCTACTGGACCCTGCATGCGGTCTTCGTGAACCGTCGCGATCAGCGTGAACTCTTCGATCAGACCTTCCATATCTTCTGGCGCAACCCTGAACTGCTGGAAAAGATGATGTCGATGATGCTGCCGACCACCTTTCTGGAGGATGGTCCGGAGCAGGAACGCGAAAAAGCCAGCCGCCGGGTCTCGGACGCCATGGCGCCGGAGAGCGAGAGCATGCCCTCGTCCAGGGGCGAGGAAGAAGGCGAAACCATCGAGATCGATGCGACCCTGACCTATTCCGACGAAGAACATCTGCGACATCAGGATTTTGAATCCATGTCATCCGAAGAAGTGGCCCTGGCCAAGAAAGCCATCGCAAAACTGCGTCTTCCCATCGTCGCGGTTCCGACACGCCGCTTCAAACCCAGCGCACGTGGCCAGAAGATCGACATGCGGCGCAGCCTGCGGGCGTCCCTGCGCTCGGGTGGTGACAGCATACCGCTGCGTCGCAAGGCAAGGATAGAACGGCATCCGCCGCTGGTGGTTCTCTGCGACATCTCAGGATCCATGAGCCAATACAGCCGGATGTTTCTGCACTTCCTCCATGCCATCACCAACGACCGCGACCGGGTTCATACCTTTCTCTTCGGGACCCGCCTGACCAACGTGACGCGCTATTTGCGCACGCGCGACGTCGACGTGGCCCTGGAAAAGATCGGCGAGAATGTCGATGACTGGTCCGGCGGCACACGGATCGGACAGACCCTTGCTGAGTTCAACGTCAACTGGTCACGCCGGGTTCTGGGCCAGGGTGCCATGGTCCTATTCATCTCGGACGGGCTCGACCGAGACGCGGGAAGCGGCCTCAGTGAGGAGATGGAACGACTGCATAAATCCTGCAGACGCCTTATCTGGCTAAATCCCCTCTTGCGCTACGAGGGTTTCGAGCCAAAATCCAAAGGCATCCGGGCGATCCTTCCTCACGTCGATGATTTTCGCTCGGTTCACAGCCTGAACAGCCTTGAGGAACTGGCAAGCATCCTCAGTCAGCCGCCAAAGCGCGTTCAGGAAGGCCATTTTTACAAAACCGAAGGGAATGCTGCCGCATGAAAGACTCCTCCCTCGTTCAACAGGAAGAAGCCGACATCCTGCGCCAGGCCGCGGACTGGAAAGCCCAGGGCCGTGATGTCGCCATTGCAACGGTGGTTTCCACCTGGGGGTCCGCCCCCCGCCCTGCCGGCAGCCAGCTGGTCGTCGATGGCGAAATGAATATGATCGGATCGGTCAGCGGCGGCTGTGTGGAAAGCGCCGTGGTGCAGGAAGCCCTAGAAATTATGGAAACCGGCATGCCCAAACTGCTGGAATTTGGCGTCAGCAACAGCGCTGCCTGGGATGTAGGCCTCGCCTGCGGCGGCAAGATCCAGGTTTTCGTCGAGCGTTTGAATTAAGGCAAGCAGGATGCAGAGCGATACCCTCGGGCAGATTCAGAACGATAGAGAAGGTAAAACGCCGGTCGTGCGCGCGCTCGACCTGGAAAGCGGGGAAGAACACCTCATCCGTCCCTTTGAGGATGATTCCGGCAGCCCGCTTGTTCAAGCCGCGCGGAATGCAGCACTGGCGGACAAGAGTCAGGTCTTCGAAGCCGATGGGAAGCGTATCTTTCTGCAGGTCTTCAACCCGCCCCTGCGTATGATTGTTGTCGGTGCGGTTCATATCTCGCAAGCGCTCGTACCTATGGCCCAGATCGCAGGATACGATGTAACGGTTGTCGATCCGCGCCGCGCCTTCGGCAGTGACCTGCGGTTTCCCGGGGTTGCGCTATCAAACGACTGGCCAGACGTTGCAATAGAAGCCCTCAAACCGGATCGCCGCACAGCCATTGTGACACTGACTCACGATCCCAAGATTGACGATCCGGCCCTGAACGTGGCCTTGACCTCAACGGCCTTTTACATCGGCTCTCTGGGCAGCCGGAAAACCCATGCCGCGCGGCTCGCCCGCCTGACCACAGTGGGGTTTGACGACGACGCGCAGGCCCGCATCGATGGCCCCATCGGGCTCGCTATCGGCGCAAAGTCCCCGGCAGAAATTGCGATTTCGATTATGGCCAAGATCACGCAGACCCTTCGTCAGACACCCAGCGAGGGCTCGCCAGTCTCGGTCGAGCAGGCCCCACCCGCCGTGAGTGCCGGTGCATGAAGTTCGGGCGAATAGCACCTGACGACGCGGAAGGCGCAGTCCTCGGCCACTCGGTTCTGGCGGGCGAACGTAAATTCAAGAAAGGCCATCGCCTCTCCGCCGACGACGTGGCTCAGCTTCTGTCGGCTGATGTGACAGAAGTCATAGCTGCGCAGCTTGAAGCGGATGACATTCCGGAAGATACCGCTGCCGAACGGGTTGCACAGGCCGCCTGCGGCGAAGGCGTAGAGGTCGCCGCGCCCTTCACAGGCCGCTGCAACCTCTACGCCAAGGTACCGGGTGTTGCCATGATCGATGCGGATGCCGTGACACGGCTCAACCGGATCGATGAGGCCATGACTATCGCGACGCTCTCACCCTACGAGCGGGTCTCTTCGGGCCAGATGCTGGCAACAATCAAGGTGATTCCCCTGTCCGCGCCCTCCAAAGTGGTCGTGGCCGCCTCGCAGATTGCTGCAGGAGAGCCTCCCTTGGTGCGTGTTGCCGCCTTTAAGCCGCAAAAAGTCGGACTGATCCTGACGCGTCTGCCCGATACCCGGGAGAAGCTGCTGGATAAATCCATCGCTGTTATTCGAGCCCGCTTGGAGAGCCTGGGAAGCAGCCTCTCGGGATGCGTGACCGTTCCCCATCATGAGTACGATGTAGCCGCAGCGGTGACGGATCTGCTTGCAACGAATTGCAGTATGATCCTTGTCTTCGGTGCTTCGGCAATCACCGACCGGCGCGATGTGGTCCCGGCGGGGATCGAAGCCGCAGAGGGTGTGGTGGCGCACTTCGGCATGCCGGTCGATCCCGGAAACCTGATGCTGCTCGCACACAACGGCGAGGTTCCCGTCATGGGCCTGCCCGGCTGCGCCCGTTCCCCCAAGCTGAACGGCTTTGACTGGGTACTGGAACGCCTGGTCGCCGGAATACCGGTTACGAGGGACGACATCACCGCCATGGGCGCCGGGGGACTGCTCAAGGAGATCCCCAGCAGGCCGCAACCCCGAGAAGGCGACAGTGTCCATCACGACGGCATTCCCCGTGTGCCGCGTATCGCGGCCCTGGTCCTCGCTGCCGGTCAGTCCCGGCGCATGGGCGTTGCCAACAAGTTGCTTGCCGAGATCGACGGCAAGGCCATGCTGAGCCGTGTGCTGGAGACGGTCGCGGGAAGTCAGTGCGTGGCGGCTCTGCTGGTCACCGGACACGAAGCCGAGGCGATTGGGGCGCTCGCGGACCAACACGGCGTTGCTCATGTGCAGAACCCGGACTACGAGCAGGGTCTCAGCACGTCTCTAAGAACCGGTCTCGCCACTCTTGAGGATGACATAGACGGCGTCATCGTCTGCCTCGGCGATATGCCGCGCCTGAAGCCCGCGACACTCAACAGCCTGATTGCCGCCTTCAATCCTATCGAAGGCCGCGCAATCTGCGTTCCGACCCACGAAGGCAAGCGCGGAAACCCGGTCCTCTGGGGCCGCCGCTTCTTCACCGCCATGCGGGATCTGGCGGGTGACGTCGGCGCAAAGCATCTGATCGGCGAATACGCCGAGCTGGTCTGTGAGGTTCCTATGGAAGGTAGCGAGATCTTTCTGGATATCGATACACCGGAAGCCCTCGCGTTGCTGACCGGCAAAGCGTCAGAAGATCAGGAAAAGTCTGCGTGAGTGAAGACCTCTACCACAAAACGCTCCTTGACCTGGCGGCCTTGCCGGAAGAACGCCTGGAACAGGCCGACCGGAGTATAACAGTGGACAATCCGCTCTGCGGTGACCGGGTTACGCTCGATGTTCAACTGGAAAACGGCAAGGTGAGAGCCATCGGTCGTGAAGTCCGTGCCTGTCTGATCTGTCAGGCTTCAGCGGCCGTGCTGAGCCGCACGGCGGTCGGCCGGACTGCTGAAGAGGTTGCGGAGACAGCCCAACAAGTCCGCGAGATGCTGAAATCCGAGGGCAAGCCACCCGAAGGGGACTGGGTAGAGATGGCTAATTTTCAACCGGTTGCCGATTACCGCAGCCGTCACGGCTGTGTCCTGCTTCCCTTTGATGCCCTGAAGAAAGCTTTAGCAGATTCATAGGGCCTTATCTCGTTTGTAAACGATCGAATTTTTGTTCTCCCGCGCCCTGTGCTAATCTGCGTGACCTGTATCTGGTCAAATTGAGCAGAGATCCCAATGGACGAGCCAGGAATCGGTTTTTGGCTTTTTCGCATCGCCGCAAGCATCGTGGGGGTGCTGTTGCTCTATGCCGCTATTTTCACCTATCCCGAAGAGCGTAAGGGCCTTCACAACAGGCTGGAAGACTGGTGGCTGCACCTGCATGACGCCAGCGATCAGGCGCTGAAGCGGCATGTCGCCTTTATCCGGATGACAGCCAGAACCGCCAAATCCGGCTTCGACTGGCTGTTCGGAGCACCGCTTTCGAGCCGGTTTTTCATTGCATCCGGCCTGCTCTCCATGAGCACTTTCGCTATCGGCATGCTCAGTATCGGTGGCTACGGATGGGCCGTACCTACAGGCATAACGCTTTTCAGCGCCGGCATTCTGGCGTTTGCACTGATGATCGGCCGGGAGCAGGATAAACTTGCGGCGGAGTTTGAGCGAACAAGGCTGGAAAATCTCGACAAGTATGCGGACCTCTTGAGCAATAGACTGGACAGAGACACGCACGAAGGAGGTTTCATCAAGCCTGGACAGTCTTTGCTTCAAAACCCGGAGTACTGGAGCAGCCTGGACCTCCCCTATTCAAACGACCCGCTGGAGCAAAGCAAAAAGTCCTGGTGGGAGGACGCCTTCTCATCGGAGAACCTGCCTAAACTTCTCCTCCCCACGGCGCTGGCAGTCCTGTCGTTTTCCTCCACCGGCTTCGTCTTCGCGGACGCTCAGGAAAAGGGTGTGGGCGAAGGTATTTTCCTACTCGCACTCCTGATCGCGTTTATCTGTGACGCGGTTTGTATTCTGGTCACCATCTATCTGCTCGAAAAAATCAGCGATGCGAAAAGCGCCGTTATCGCTGCCGCGTATTTTCTGGTCGATGCCTTTCTGGCAGGCGCGATGCTCGCGATTCCCTGGATGCTGTTCATCTGGGTCGCCGAACAGGGCACCACCCTCGCCCATCTCTCGGTTTTTGTTGCTGCCGCAAACCTCTCGAACATTGTGCCCAGCATCGTCTTTCTGCTTGTCGCCGTCACCGCCCTGGCACACCGACTCTTCTGGCCTTTCCTGCTGCGGCCCTTTTACAACCTGATCCACGCGGAGAAGATCACGAAGCCCAAGACCCTTGGAGCAGTAGGCCTCGCATGCTTCTCCGTTTGGATCGAAATTCCAGAGAGTTACGAAACTTCCTTCAAAAACCTATTGAACTTTTTCTAACCCTGCGCCTGGGTCTTCACGGGTGTTGCACTTTCCAGTCAACGCTCCGGTTTTGCCTACACAGGCAGCGACCGGGTTGCTAAACTTGCTCCCACACTGTCCAGAGTGAATGCAGGAAAGTAAATCCGGTATGAGAATTCCGATTTCCCGTTTTGGTAACAAAACGCGACAGACCCCTGGCGTCTTCGGTATGTTTTTGGCCCTCTTGGTTTTGTCGGGTTGCGCCTACAACACGGGATCGGTCGACAAGGATTTCGCCTTCACGCCCGAAACAGACTCAGGGTTAATCATTGGTTCGGCCACTCTGGGAGAAGGAAACAGATGGTACGAAGCATCGTTTCGCTTTCATTTTTCCGAAGCCGGAGAACCAGATATTTTCGGCGGTAGAGGTGGAGGCTTTATCTCGGCTTTCCCATACAACTCCTTGATGAGGCGGACCGAGCCCTCGGATTTTAAGAATGCGACCGGCACGGTCTTCGCCATCACTCTGGCACCTGGCGACTACGTCTTTGACAATTGGGATCTCGACAACGGTTCGACCGCGATACTCTATCCGGTAAATCCGAAGCCTCTGAAATTTACTGTCCGCAAAGGGGAAGCCACCTACATCGGTAACCTGCATATGTATCTGCGGACCGGGCGAAGCCTGGCCGGGATCAGGGTTGTCGCCGACGGCAGACCTGCCATTCTGGACCGCTCGGAGCGTGATATCCCCTTACTGCTGCAGCGTTATCCCAACATCAAGCGCCAGGACATTGACGTTCGGATCATCGATGACCGCCCCTGGGGCGGAAAGGGCCCGCCTGCCCACATCGAGGCGCGGGTTGCAAACTGAGCCCGCTCAAAAGATTTTCTTCAGGCGAGCGACCGCTTCGTCCAGGACTTCATCGCGCTTGCAGAAACAGAACCTGACGTAGTGGTCGATGGCTTCATTCTGGTAGAACGCACTGACGGGCACCGTTGTGACACCGGCTTCAAGCGTGATGTGGCGGCAGAAATCGACATCATCGCCGCAAAAACCAAGAGGCCTTACATCAGCGGTGATGAAGTAGGTTCCCTCACAGTCGATAATACCAAAGCCGATATCCTTCAGGCCGGTCGCAATACGCTCGCGTTTCGCCTGCATCTCTGCACTGAGGCCATCGAAGTAGCTTCGCTCCATTTCGAGGCCGTAGGCCACGGCGCGCTGTAGGTTCGGCGGCGTCGTGAAGGTGACAAACTGATGGGATTTCGCCACCGGCGCCAGGAGCTCAGGTGCAGCGGTGATGTAACCGACTTTCCAGCCAGTGAGTGAAAAAGTCTTACCCGCCGATCCGATCCGCAGACAGCGTTCACGCATGTCAGGCAAGGTCATGAGCGGGATGTGCTGACGTCCGTCGAAAACAATATGCTCGTAGACCTCGTCACAGATCGCATAGGCGTCATGCCTGACCACCAGCTCAGCAATAAATGCCAGTTCATCCCGATCGAACACCTTCGCAGCCGGATTCATCGGATTGTTGAGCAGAATAAGCTTGGTGCGTTCGGAGAAAGCTTCCTCTAGCGCTTGACGCGGCAAGGTCCAGTTCGGTGGCTCGACCCGAACCAGCTTGGGGACACCACCAGCCCGCCGCACGATGGGCAGATAGCAGTCATACAGCGGCTCGATCAGGATCACCTCGTCACCTGGCTCGATCAGTGCAAAAAGACAATCAGCCAGCGCCTCGGTGGCGCCTGAGGTCACCATGACCTCGCTTTGCCAATCCACATCCAGATCGTAGAAACGCTTGTTGTGCGCAGCAACAGCCTGTCTCAGCTCCGGCAGGCCCATCATCGGCGGGTATTGATTAGGCGCCTCCAACAGCGCCTCGGCGGCCTTCTGGCGGACCTCCAGAGGTCCGTCTGTATCGGGGAACCCCTGCCCCAGATTGATGGCACCATGTTCCATGGCAAGACGCGACATCACTTCGAAGACCGTGGTGCCGTAACTGGAGAGGGTTGAATTGGCGACTTTCACTTATCGTCTTTCTCTTGGAGCACCGCACCTCTGGCGGCGGGACCGGCAAGATACATGGGAATCAACGCCGGACAAACAGCTAACAGAAACGCCGTTACCCGCGATCAAAGAACGCAAAGCTGATTTGCAAAGAAGTTAATTCGGGACAACCGCGTGGCGTGTTAGCGTCCCCGTCTCATCTGCACAGGAGATCAGTATGGCGAAACAACACCTATATCCGGCCCGTGTCATCTGGACCGGTAACCGCGGCCAAGGAACCCAACACTATAAAGGTTATGACCGGACCTGGGATCTGGCGGTCGAAGGCAAACCCGTCGTTTCCTGTTCAAATGATCCTGTGCTTGGCGGTGATCCGACGAAGTACAACCCGGAAGACATGCTTGTTGCCGCCGTGGCCTCCTGTCATATGCTCTGGTACCTGCACCTTAGTTCCAGCGCAGGGGTGACAGTCGTCGCTTACGAGGACAATCCGATCGGCGAAGGTGTGATGAACCCGGATGCGTCAGGCAATTTCACCAACGCTATTTTGCACCCGAAGGTCACCGTGGTCGCCGGGAGCGATCTGGAAAAAGCCCGCACGCTGCACGGCGAAGTTCACAAATACTGCTTCATCGCCCGTTCGGTGAACTTTCCCATCACCATCGAGCCCGAGATCATCGAAGCCAAACCCTGAGGCGAAGCTTTATATGTACTGGCCTGCGGCGTGACCGGACGCCCAGGCCCATTGGAAGTTATAGCCTCCGAGGTGTCCGGTTACGTCGACAACCTCACCGATGAAATAGAGGCCGGGAACCTTCTTCGCCTCGAAGGTCTTTGAAGAGAGTTCATCGGTATCGACGCCGCCCAGGGTCACCTCGGCGGTCCGGAAACCTTCCGTGCCCTTTGGCAAAACCCGCCAATCCTTGAGCGCCGTGGCAACCCGCTGAAGTTTCTTGTCGGAAAGGTCCGCCATACGTCCGAATGCGCCGGGCGCTTCGGATTGCTCCAACTCCTCAGCAATGTGCAATGCCAGGCGGCGAGGCAAGAGTTCGGACAGGATAGACTTCAGCTCCTGCTTGGGGCGTTCATTCCGAGCCTGCTTCAAAAGCACGAGGGCATCGCGCTGCGGCAGGAGATCGATGGAAATCTCCTCGCCCGCCCGCCAGTAGGATGAGATCTGGAGAATGGCCGGTCCGCTGAGGCCACGATGCGTGAAGAGCAAGGCCTCTGCGAAGCGGGTTTTGCCACAGCTCACCACCGCATCCAAGGAAACTCCCGCGAGATGCTTCAGCTTCCCAAGCGTCATCTCATCGAAGGTCAAGGGCACCAGAGCCGGTGTGGGTGGAATGACCTTCAATCCAAATTTCTGTGCAAGATCATAGCCAAAACCGGTGGCCCCCATCTTGGGGATGGAAGGTCCTCCCGTGGCGATGACAAGGGATTTACAGGTAAACCTATCTCTGCCCTCTCCTCGCTCTATGGCCAATGAAAAGCCCTCCTCCAGCCGCTCGATCCTGCCTGCCTTGGCCCGGGTCCAAAGCGTTACGCCCGCGCGGTCGCATTCATCCAGCAATAATCCGACGATCTGTTTTGAAGACTCGTCACAAAAGAGCTGCCCCAGGGTTTTTTCGTGATAGGCGATGCCATGACGTTCAATCAGATCAATGAAATCCCGCTGCGTGTAACGCTTTAAGGCCGACACACAGAAGCGAGCGTTCTGCGAAAGAAAATTGGCCGGCGCGGTATGAAGATTGGTGAAGTTGCAGCGCCCCCCACCGGAGATTCTGATCTTTTCCCCCGCCGCCTTTGCATGATCCAGCAGCAATACGGAACGGCCACGTTTGCCCGCTTCTATCGCAGCCATGAGCCCGGCGGCTCCGGCACCAAGTATGATCACGTCATAGCAGGTCATAGTGTTCTTATCGCTCAATCACCCGACGCCGAACCAGCATGCCGGTAGACATGAAAGCTACGTCCGGGAATGGATTGAGAGCGCTCATAAACCGCTCCGACCCGCTCTGCCAACCTGATGGAGGGTTTGTTTTCGGGTTGAATACAGCTCACCAGGCGCGTCCAACCGAGCGTCTCGAAGGCGTGCTCACGCACCCGTATGGCCGCTTCACTGGCAAAGCCTTTTCCCTCGTACCCGGCCAGGAGCATCCAGGTGATTTCCCGCTCCGGCCAGCCTTCCGGAAACCAGAGCCCCGCGTGTCCGATATATTCGCCGGTGGCTTTTTCTTCCAGAGCCCAAACTCCATAACCGCGCAGGAACCAGTGCCCCACAAACGCCGCCATTCTGCGCCAGGCATCATTACGGTCACAGGATCCGCCATAATACGTCGCTCGATCGCTGGCAAAAAAAGCGGCTAAAGCGTCGAAATCGCAGTCCTTGTAGGGACGCAAAGTAAGCCGTTCACTCTCGATAACCGGAATCATAAACCTGCTTCCTCTCTCCACCTTCGGCATTCGGACCTTCGCACCTGGCGCGGCGATGACGCTTGAATAGCGCGGATGAACCACGGGCAGCAATCGCCCATTTGTCAGGGCAGATATTCGCGGAAAATGTGACGCTCGTGAAACGTTACGTTGGCCCAACTCGGCGCATCACACAATTTTGCATACCCCTACGCAAGTTTGCGTGGAGTTGCGCAAAACCTGTGGCGCTGCAAGATAATGCATATAGCTCGGGGATTCGCAGGCATTAAGCGAATGACCCCCAATTTGAATCTGCCTGGTAGAAAGCCGGGATCAATAATCGGGTAGAGGTCCTAAAAGCGTCGGGATCAAAGGGCGCAGAGGCCGATACAACAGGAGCGTATAATGCTGAGTTGGGATGACTACCGTTTCTTTCTCGCCGTTGCCAGATGCGGAAGCCTCTCGGCCGCCGCACGAGCACTTTCCGTCACGCAACCAACTGTGGGCCGTCGTGTTGACCAGATGGAATGCGAACTGAAGATAAAGCTCTTCGAGCGGACCGATAGCGGGTTTTGCCTCACGGATGCGGGAAAGGCGACTCTGCATTTCGCGGAAGCCATGGATCGCGAAGCCGAGGGTGCCGGAAACTGTCTTGCGCGCTTTCTCAGCACACCCAAGGAAATTGTCCGTATTGCCACCACACTAAACATTGCGAACTGCTGGCTTGCAGAAAAACTAGCCGCCTTCAAAACCACCAACCCCAGCGTCCGGCTGGCCATACGGGTCGGGATTCAACGCACGGATGTCAGTCGCTACAAGGCGGATATCGCCTTGAGGATGGGTGAACCCGGTGATGACCAACTCTTCGGACGTCGGATCGGTCAGGTACACTGCGGCCTCTATGCATCTCAGTCATACATTGAGGACCGAGGTGCGCCGGAAACGCTGGATGACCTTAGCAACCATTCCGTCATAGATTCTGAAGGTGAAATTGAAAACCTGCCCCAGGTCACGGTTCTGCGGGACGTGGTATCCAATGGTGAAATCGACTTTGGCGCCGATAATACGACAGTTCAAATGGCGGCGGTACGCTGCGGGCTGGGCATTGCCGCGTTGCCCTGTTTCATGGCCGACCCGGCCCCGAACTTCGTGCGCATTCTCCCCGAAACTTTCGACATTCCCGTTGATCTATGGCTGCTGGTCAATCGGGACCTGAAAGAAACCGGGCCAGTGCGCCGAACCTATGACTTTCTTGCCCGCGCAATTACGGCCGACGCGGCCTTGTTTAATGGCAAGCAACCGAGACGTGAACGTCGCCGCCGACCCCAGAGCGGCGAGACTTCAAAATTTGTAAGCGGAGGCGCCTAGCAGGTTCCAGCGCTGCAACGATACAGCCCTAAGCGGCAAGTTCGGGCTTCTGTTTCAACAACCAGCTCCGGAACTTTTCGACCACGGGTCGCGGGCGCGGTGTTGTCAACAACTCGTATTCACCAAGCACAACACTGGGCGCAGCCGGAAGCTCCACCAGCGACCCGGCTTCAGTTTCGCGTTGCGTCATCACCGACGGCATCAGGATCATTCCCATACCCGCCACCGCACCGTGAATGGCCGTATCGTCCGTGTCGAACCGGTCAACCACCTGGATGCCCGTCGCGCCCTCGCCTGGCAGGGCTTTTCCTTGCGTTCCTCTCGGCGGTGCAAGCCCGACGATCTTGCTCCAAAGCGTCCAATCCCAGTCATCCTGGGTAGCGCTCAAGACCGGGATACGCCCGATATCCTCGAGTCCCCGATAACCGCTTTGGTTTAACAGAGCCGGAGACAGAACCGGCCTGCAACAATCCGCGATGAGAAAAACAGGCCCATTCGACACTGCCGGGCGTTTACGCGCCTCAGAGCCATTGAGGTCTGGCAGTTCCGGATAGCGGCTGTAGCTAATGGCCAGATCGACATCCGGACTCAAGGGAACGGCAGAGTTGTGGGTTGTTTCCAGGCGAATGCGAATCTTCGGGTGCCGTTTCTTGAAGCTTTCGAGACGAGGGATCAACCATCGAACGGCGAGTGACACACCGAGGCGGACCACCACTTCACTCGCCGAACGCAATAGAGCGTCAGCCGCGCGGTCTATGGTGCGCAAGGGTGGAGCAACATCGTCGAGAAACTGGCGCCCTGCGTCGCTCAGCAGCACGGCATTGTTCCGGCGTTCGAACAGAACCACACCCAAACCAGACTCCAGGGATTTGATCTGATGGCTGACCGCACTCGGCGTCACGGCAAGCTCTTCAGCGGCTGCTTTCAAGCTGCCGTTGCGGGCCGCAACTTCGAAAACCCGCACCGCATTCAATGAGATTTGAGACCTCTTCTGCATCTAAAAAACTAAGTCAAAGTCAAAATTGATCGTTTGATCAAATTACAGCAACGCACCGAAGATGCAATCAACACAACAGTTCGTTTCGTTTAGTTTCAGATCCGCAGCATCGATAGTGAAAGCGCAAAAATGTCCGTAGTGCACCCAGGTGGAGAACAGAAAATTTCAGTTAACACAACAGGGGTTCTCTGGGTTACAGCGGGAACAGCACTCTTTACGGTCGTTTTTGCATCAGGAAAATTCGCTGGAGATACTGCATCGGCTCTGCAGATCCTCTTTTTGCGTTACATCGGCGGATTTACAACTTTGACAACAATCGCCTTCTTGAGTGGAAAGGGGCTAAAATTTTATACCAGCGCCAAACCGGCAAGGCACTTCTATCGCGCGATATTTGGTGCCTTTGGTGGTGTCTGCGCGATCCATGCAGCGGCAAACATGCCCATTGTCGACGCAACTGCCATCGGTCTTCTTGAAGCAATTTTTACGATACTGCTGGGCGTTATCCTGCTGGGTGAACGGATCAGTCCTCCGCATTGGGTCGCAATTCTCGTCAGTTGCGCCGGGGCGGCCGTCATGATGGCAAGCAAGGGTGCGTTTCAGACGATGAACGCCGGTTATCTATGGCCAGCGGCCTTTGCACTCCTGGGGGCGGTCCTCATCGCCTGCGAGTCCATCATGATTAAGATTCTCGCCGTTTCGGAAAAGCCGATGACGGTCCTCCTATACGTTAACGCGTTCGGGATGCTTCTCTTGTCGATCCCGGCCCTGCTGACTTGGAAGTCGCTAGAAGTGACCGACAACCTGCCGTTCCTGCTTCTTGGCCCCCTCGCCATCACCGCGCAGTATTTTGTGATCAAAGGATTTAGACTGGCCGACGTCTCGGTACTGGGGCCGGTCAGTTACACCTGGATCGTATTTGCCGCACTTCTCGGTTTCTTTCTGTTCGACGAGATTCCGGACAGCGGCACAATCATCGGCGCAGTCATCATTGTAATCGGTGGGATCAAACTGGCGTTGCTCAAGCCAGGTGAGAGTAAGAGGACCTAGCGGTCCCGTAGACGCCGAAGTTTCGCCACTTAGTCTTCGCGCAAGAATGCCGGCGGGACTTCATCCGTCAACCAGACACCGTTGTCAGATAGAAAGAACAGATGCCCCTTTAAGTGCATTTCAGTCGCAGATACGCACAAAATGACGGGGTCTCCATGACGCTTACCCACTGATCTGGCTGTTTCGACATCTGTAGAGAGGTGAACATGATGGCGTTGTCCCGGCCGCAATCCCTCTTTCAGGATCGACGGCAGAAACCGGGTTGCGGTGCCATGATAAAGAACCGCAGGTGGTTCCTTCGGCGTCAATTCAAGATCCACTTTCACTGAATGACCCTGATTTGCGCGGATACGCTCGCCGTCGTCGGACAGCGCAAAGCGTTGCTTGTCGCTGCTGGCCACCACTTGCTCGATCAGGTCCCGGTCGAGTGAAATTTCCGGCGAAGCTTTTTCCATCAGCTCCGCCAAATCAACCCAGCCATTCGGATCCAACTCAAGTCCGATAGCCTCCGGCTTGTGACGCAGGACGAAGCTGAGAAATTTGCTTGTCTTTTCGAGCTGTTTCTTCGACGCCTGCTGATTAGCCTCAGTCTTCTTCGTTGCATCCATCGTTTGAGCTTCTTCCGTGAAGGATCATTTCAAAGCGCCGGATGATAGCGAAGCAGCCGGAGTGTTGGAACTGGAAAGCAGTTCCAATGTTCAAGAGCAAAGACCGCAACACTTTTGTATAGGCCTATAGAAAAACGATGATGTTCACCTGCGAACCGCGACACTAGCTTGAAATTACCTGTTTCACCCAAACTAGGCGTTGAGGCAATGACCTCAGCGCCTCTTTTTTTTGAAACGACGCGAACCGGTAATTCACCATGAGATCAGCCATGTGGATGGCGCTCGCAACAGCCGCTGTGATCGCATGTATGGCAATCAGCCTCTCGCAAGCCGGCAATGCCAATGCAGGAAGCGGCAACCTGGCATGCGAAGGGCGGCCCACCCGCTGACAGACCGCCCTCCTCAAAAACGCGTCACTCTGCAATCAAGCAGCGCTACCCTTAGGCAGGTACACTTGCCTCAAGGCTCTCACCGATTTTCGCCAGCAGATTCTGCGGTGCGGATTCTCCGTAAGGATCGCTCTCACAGTTATCTGAGAAACCGGGCTCTTCGAACCAAGCTTCAACCTTGCCGTCGTCAATGATTGCCGCGTAGCGCCAGGAACGCATACCAAAGCCGAGGTTATCCTTGCAGACCAGCATCCCCATCTTGCGGGTAAACTCGCCGGACCCGTCAGGAATCAGCTTGACGTTAACCAGGCCCTGCTGCTTGCCCCAGGCATTCATAACGAACGCATCATTGACCGAGACACAGTAGATCTCGTCGACGCCCTTGCCCTGGAACTCGCCAAACAGCTTTTCGAAATCGGGAAGCTGAAATGTGGAACAGGTCGGTGTGAAAGCACCCGGCAGCGAGAAGATAGCGACGCGCTTGCCCTTGAAGTAATCGTCGGTGGTTTTATTTTCCCAGCGGTAGGGGTTGGAACCGCCCAGAGATTCGTCGCGAACACGGGTACGAAAAGTGACGGCCGGAAGCCTTTTACCAATCATGTCTTTTTTCCTCATTGATATTGTGCAATGAGGTTTGGCACTCGAAATTCAAACCCTGAACCCACTGCACTTGCGTCTTACAATCATTTTAAAATACACAGTATCACTCTCTTTTCAAGAGTATATTTTGTTAAAATTTTGCACTGCAGCATTAACCTTGATTCAAGATACGGCGAATCGTCTGAACGCCTGCAAATTACATGATTGCAGTAGGTTCTGTCACCGCCCCCGATGCATTCAGCGGTAACTGTGCGCTCTTCTTTCTATGAGAAAATATAGAGTTATGCTGCGGCTGCGTTCCAATGCCGATCTGCACAGGGCTTCACTGTCGGTGATTGACCGTCATGACCCTATCTCAACATAAACAGTCAGCTCCTAACAGACGCCACAATGCGGCGTTTGCTGCTCAGCGAAATCCAGATGTTTGGCTGTCCGGTAGAGTTTTCCAGCACGCGATTTAGCGAAAATTATCCTTTGTCCCTTAGCCTCCAAATCTCAGTTTGGCGAGAGCGTCGCAGGGCGGGTTAAAACAACCGGCACCACAGCCGTCACCCGGAAAGCCGCCAGATCACATCGAGAGGTTTCCAATGCACTTCCGCGTACAGGAAGGCGCTGAGCGCAATTCGGGTCATCCGCCTCCTCCTCCGGGACAAACCAGCTCTCCCGCTCGGCCGGAGATACCGGCAATCTATTCATTCGATGACCAAAGACACTCGACGGAGCCCCGCCCCCGCGGTGCGGCAACAGAAGGATTGCGGAGAGGTCCAAGGCAACTCATGGAGATAGGGAGGCGTCTTTGGAACCGCTTGATCGCCTACCGACCGAAAGGTGAGAACACCTGGGCCACGATCGCAGATGCGGCAAGTATCGGCGAAATCAGTGAGTACGATCTCTTTCGCGCTGCCTGGATGGCCTGGTATGGCAACAGGGCCAAGGATCGGGAGATCGAAAAGCTCTTTGTAGCTTTCCTGAATGGGGCCGAGCTTCCCTGCTACGTTCGGCATTTCGCCCGGCAGCTTCTATCCGCCGGAAACGACCCTGCACTGGCATTCGACCGAACACGTTTCGGGCTCGACAGATACCCCAGGAAAGAAGCTCTAATCCTGCCCTGACTGGATACACGGGCGAGCGGCAGTGGGTTACGCACCTAAGTTTCGTCGTGAGGTAAGAGGTACGTCCAATCTATTTTCACTTGCCCGGCTGCCCTTAAAACGCCATTGATCCCTGACGACTTAAGGAAAGCAGTGGAAGCTCAGCGTGCTGGAAATCTACGTGGACGGCGACGCCTGTCCGGTTAAACAGGAAGTTCTGAAAGTGGCGGAACGCCACAACCTGACCGTCTATATGGTCGGAAACTCGTGGCTGCGCGTAGGCGACACCCCGCTCGTGAAGCGCATTGTCGTACCGGAAGAACCCGATGCCGCCGACGACTGGATTGCCGAACACATCGGGAAGGGTGATATCGCAATCACTTCGGACATACCTCTCGCTGACCGCTGCCTGAAAAATGGCGCCGGTGTTTTAGGTCCGACCGGCAAACCCTTTACAGAACAGTCTATCGGCATGGCGTTGGCAATGCGTGATCTGAAGGCGACCCTGCGCGAAACAGGGGAAATCTCAGGCGCAGGCCCCAGCTTTTCCAAACGTGACCGCTCGAACTTCCTGAGCGCCCTCGAGGAGTCGGTGCAGGCCAGCAAAAAACAATCCAGGCTTGCGAGATAACGCCTCCCGCCCGGACTGGTTTCGGGGTATAGAATTTAATCGCTCACAGTCATGTTCATGACTCAGCCGCCATCCCTCTCGCGCAAGGACTCTCATCATGACCGCACGCCCCATTATCATCGACTGCGACCCGGGTCAGGATGACGCGATTATGCTCCTGCTCTCAATGGCGTCGCCGGACGAACTCGATATTCTTGGTATCACGACCGTTGCAGGAAACGTTCCGCTGGCTCTGACCGCACGCAACGCCCGGATCCTCTGCGATCTGGCAGGCAAACAGGAGATTGGTGTTTACGCCGGTTGCAGCCGGCCTTTAGTTCGAAATCTGGTCACGGCGGAAGAGGTTCACGGCAAAACCGGCATTGACGGCATCGAGATTACTGAGCCCCGGACGCCTCTGCAGACGCTTCACGCTGTCGACTTCATCGTGGAGACGCTGTTAGCCGCAGAAGACAACTCGATCACACTGGTTCCGATCGGGCCACTCACCAACATTGCTGCTGCACTGGTCAAGGCCCCTGCGATCGCCGGCAAGATTAAAGAAATCGTACTGATGGGGGGCGCAATGCGCGAAGGCGGCAACACAACGCCATCCGCAGAATTCAATATTTACGTTGACCCCCATGCGGCAGACGTCGTCTTTCGCTGCGGACGCCCCATTGTGGTCATGGGCCTGGACGTAACGCACCAGGTGCTTACTACCCAGGCGCGCTTGAAACGCATCAAGGAGCTGGGCAACCCGGTTGCCGAGGCGGCCCACAACATGCTGGCCTTCTTCGACCGCCACGACGTTCATAAGTATGGCTCAGACGGCGCGCCGCTTCACGACCCCTGCACCAGCGCATATTTGCTCAAGCCGGAACTCTTTACGGCCAAGACCTGCAATCTGCAGGTCGAGATTCATTCCGAGCTGACAATGGGTCATACCGCTGTCGATTTCTGGCATGTTTCGGACCGCCCCAAGAATGTCGATTGGGTCTATGACGTCGACGCCGACGGATTTTTCGATCTGCTCACCGAGCGTCTTGGGCGGTATCGAAGAAAGCTATAAAAAATGCGGGGCAACTCGTCGAGAGCAACCCCGCTACGATTGTCATGTATTCTGTATCATCTATCCGACGACAGCATGACGCGGTTTTTTGTTAGGTCTTATTCGACCTTAACGCCAAAGATGTCTTTGCAAACAATCTTAGCAAAGTCTTCGCTCAAAGATTTCTCAGCATCAGACATCATAGCAGCGCCAACGAATCCACCCCATGCGAACTCGCGGGTAATGTAATATTCGCCAGTTTTCTCGCCGGTGGCTGAATCGATCAGCTCTACCCGTCCCCCCAACTCAATCTCGTCACCGATGAAAATTGACTTGGCAACGTCTTGATCTTCAAACTCAACAACTGCGACATGCAGTTTGTGTCCAACCTCACCTTGTGAGCAACCTGGCACCCTCTGCTTAAGCTCTTCGGTCAGAAGAACCTGCAAGTTCGGTTGTGGCTTTGGTGTTTCAACGGAAACACTGATTTCAGTTACTTTGATGGTGTCGATCTTACTTCTATCGGCTCCCTTGATCGCAGCGATGTCTGAAGACGCGCAGGCCGATAGGGTCAAGCCAAGAATTCCAAGGGCAAAAATACTACGAGCCGGATATCCAGCAAGAATTTTCATGTTACGAGCACTCCAACAAGACAAAAGGACACAACCCCGCCCAGAGGGCAGACCAACGAGCTCTGCAAACGGTCGAAAAAACCCGATTTCAAAGAAAAACGCCGATCAAAGGTTGTGTGGCGATACTATCCACCAAACATTAACGAGTTTTTTTATGTGATCGCATACATGTGTGGGTTGTCAAGATTTATGTCATTCCGAATGGACGGAATTGGAGCTTCCAAATTATACCCCTTGATCGATCAATCACCAAAACCGAGCGGTTGCATATTGGTTGTCATATAGATTGATAGATATTTCGGAATACCTACTCCCGCCCTCATCGGCATGACGGTTGGCTTCGGGCAATATCAAGTGTGACTGCCTTTGCGTCCCAAGACCGGCACGGTGAGATTCACAAACATATCAATGTTTTCGCCGCCGCTCGAAAGTGGCCAAACGCCGCGTACAGCGGGACGCCAGTGGTAGAGCTCGTGATAGACTGATGTCTCCCAGAAGCTGGGTATCTCTTCCTTTAGCGTGAAAAGATATGGCTCGACGACGACCTTGAGGCTCTTGTCGTTTACGACCTCTCGTGACGTCCGGCCCGTAACATCATGGCCCACGAGGGTCGCCATCTCGGTTCCGCACAAGCGGTAGTAAAAAAAGACCCCCTCCTCGTCCTCACGCAGCTCAACAATCAGCATCCAGGGCAGAATCATCGCCCCCATTACAAGTGGGTCCAGATCCTTTCGTGATGGGAAGCGTTCCAGCCTCGCATTTAAGGAGCGCCAATAGCAGTCAAAATGCCCGATGGCATTGTTGTGATGCGGCGGGGGCTCCGCAATGCGTTTTGCGCCTCTATAGAACGCTATATGATGCGATGACGGGGTTTCAGACATTATGCCTGATCCTCAATAAATTATGCGGCCCCAATAAACCGCGAACCCTATGGTATCGCTATTCGAGAGCCAATCTCGCGATACCTAAAAAAAAACCTCATGAGAAACTCAAATAGCAACACTCAGACGGTTCGGATCGTGTGACCAATCAATCGTTCCTGTACGGATTTCTATGCAAACAATAGAATAGAAGAAAGGCCGCACTACCATCCCCAAGAGGAGCCGTAACGATGCCATCCATTCTGACACCGGACCAGATGAATTCCTATGTCAATGACGGTTATGTGATTGTCAGATCACTGTTCGACGATGAGGAAATCGGGTTGTTGCGACGGAGCATGGAGGAAGACCCGGCGATACGCGGACATTTTTACGACCGGCAGGATACCAGTGGAACGGCAACGAAGATGGCGTTGTGGAACCACCCGGGCGACAGTGTCTACGGCCTGGCGGCACGTTCAGAGCGCGTTGTCGAAACAATGGAACAACTCCTCGGCGGCGAAGTGTATCATTACCATTCAAAGCTGACGGCGAAGGAGCCACGGGTCGGCGGGGCGTGGGAATGGCATCAGGATTACGGCTACTGGTATGACAACGGCTGCCTCTTCCCACTGATGGCGTCGATGATGATCGCCCTGGATCATACAAACGCGGAAAATGGATGCCTGCAGGTCCTGCGTGGATCACATAATCTGGGGCGGATCGATCATAAGCTCCTGGAAGGCGAACAGGTCGGCGCCGACCTTGAACGGGTCGAGCAGGCGAAAAAGCACCTCGAAACCGTTTATGTGGAGATGGAGCCCGGCGATGCGCTCTTCTTTCATTGCAACACCCTGCACCGCTCAGATCAGAACCGCTCCGATAATCGGCGCTGGACCTTGCTCTGTTGTTTCAATGCCGCACGCAACGATCCCTATCTGGAACACCATCACCCGGGCTATACCAAGCTGGAGAAGGTCAGCAACGACGCCATCAAGCAAGCTGGGTTGAAATTCGCAACTGCGGACGAAACCGCTAATTTCATGTCTACGCCTGAAGCTCCGCCGGGCATGAAAGACCAGAGCCCAGCAGCTGCTTCACAGGGTTAGGTCCAGCAGTCCTAGCGTTTTATCAAAATCAGAGTACCGTCGCTCAAGCCATAGGCCAGCTCAGGCACGCCATCGCGTTCCAGATCACTGGCAACGACAGCCGTGGTAATGCGTGCAGCATGTCGACCATCTGCAGGCAGGCTGGCAATCACCTTGGCTTTTCCATCTGCGGCACTGACGATTTGCAAGCGGCTTCGCGACGCATCAGGCACCGCGAGATCAAGGATACCATCGCCATTCCAGTCGATTACCGCAGCCATATCCAGTTCCCGACTGCCGATGGCGTGATTGGAAAAGCCGTGCAGCGCCTGTTCCTCGAGCACGCCCTTGGGCGTGAGGGAGATGAAACGCAGCATGCCGCCGATGTGTGGCGTCTCCACGTAGGCAATCTCGATATCGCCATCACCGTCGAAATCAGCCGCACCCGCCGGGTTCAGCCAGCGGTGAGACAGCCCGATCGCGGTTGTTTCGCCCAATTGAACGATAGCCTCTTCTTCTAGACCGTAGACCGCCAGCGCTGCACCGCCTTCAAGGTAACTGCGGATCACAAGCAATTCGTCTTGCTTATCACCATTCAAGTCTATGACGCGGACACGCAGATCTTCGAAAACCGAGTCTGGCCCCAGCTCAAAGCTCGCACTACCGCCATCGCGAAACTGAAGCGCAAGGCCGGAAGCCTCAATGTCATCGCCGAGGATCGCATGATTGTAACGTCTGGTCGGCCCGCTCAGCCACGCTGTTCCGATCCGATCTTGCCCAGGCGTTATCTCACCATCCGGGAGTTTGTGAACCGGTTCGACACGAGGCACGGGCACAGCATCTTTTTCGATGTCGACGACTTCAGGTTTTTCACCGGTGAATACGAGTCGCCCGGATGAGCCGTCACACAAGGTCACTGAGATCCGGTCAGCTAATTTCCCATTGGCAATGCCGCCAGGCAAACTCCCCTCGCCCTTGAGATTTACAACACACAGCTGTTCCGGACCGAGCTCAATAGTCTCGGTTGCAAGTACGGCCGAAACCGGCAGGCCACCAAAAAGTGTTGCTGCGACCAGAGTCCGAAAGCCCATGACCGAATAGAACCTCTTCATTTCAAGACATGCCACGCATACAACGACGAGGAATCGAACTCAAGCAACCCGGGCAGCCACATAATCCGCTAGGACCTGGGTCATCTTCTTAAGTGAATTTTTAAGACCATCAAAGCGTTCGTTCCGCGTGATCTCGTCTTCATTCATATAGAGCGCGCGGTTGATTTCGACCTGGATGGAGTGGCGGTTCGCTTCCAGGTCGGAATAGCGCTGCACCAATTCAACGCCTTTGTAGGGCTCGTTGAATACGACGGAATAGCCTTCCGCACGGAGTGTCTCGGCAATCAATCCCGAGAACTCCTTGCCGCAGGTTGTCCCGTCCCGGTCACCCAGAATAAAATCGGCGCGTTGAACCGCACCGTCTTCGGTGGTCGCGTCCCCCCACTCCGGCATGGAGTGGCAATCGACGTGATAAACAAATCCGTGCTTGGCGTGGAACCGCTCAAACAAACCCGACAGCGCGGAATGATAAGGCTGCCAGCAGAGATCAATCCGGGCCTGAACTTCCTCGCGGGTCAGAAGGCGATCATAGATCAGGCCGTAAGTTTTGACCTGACGCCAGATGAGCCCGACACCGTTCTCCAGCTTGAAGGACGGACGCACCTCCCCCGCCCAACCACCGTCAATCATCGCCGGATCGATATCCAGCAGGTTACGGTTGGGGTCTATATAGCACCGCGGGAACAGCGCATGCAGCAGCGTTACGCCCTGATCCGGAACGTGATCATAGAGTTCATCGACAAAGGCGTCTTCCGACTTCCGCAGGATCATCCGATCGAGGACATGATTGAAGTCCGCCGGATAGCGCGATCCGGAATGCGGGCTGTCAAAGATGAGTGGAAGAGGTTCTGCGCGAGGGGCTTCGAGGATGATCTGATCAGACACGACAACTCATTTTAAGGCAATTGGGATTGACTCGAGAACGTTTCAGTCGTTGAGATGGCAGGCTGAAATCCGGTCCGGCGCGATAGTTTTCAGCATCGGCCGCGCGGAGGAACAGGCTTCGAAGGCCTGCGGACAGCGGGGATGGAAATGGCAGCCGGGCGGTGGATCAAGTGGCGAGGGAATCTCGCCCTTGATCGGCTGGAAGTCGCGTTTGCGCTGATCGAGACGCGGTACCTCCGAAAGCAAAGCCCTGGCATAGGGATGATTTGGCGCAGCAAACAAAGCCTCCGCCTGCGCCGCCTCAACGACCCGTCCCAGATACATGATTACGACCCGTTCCGAGATGTGCTCGACCACCGAAAGGTCGTGACTGATGAAGAGATACGTCAGATCAAATTCTTCACGTAAATCCATGAAAAGATTAATGACCTGCGCTTGGATCGAAACATCAAGTGCGGCAATCGCCTCATCGCAAACCAGAAACTTCGGCTTCACAGCCAAGGCCCGGGCAATACCGATGCGCTGCCGCTGGCCACCTGAGAACTGGTGCGGATAGCGTCGCTTCAGGGCGGGATCTAAACCGACCTTGGTCAGGATCTCGTCCACGTAGTCCGACTTACCGTTACCCGATACCAGACCGTGCACCACCGGTGCTTCCCCGACGATGTCCTCAACTCTCATGCGCGGATTCAGGCTGGAGAAAGGATCCTGGAAAATCATCTGAACGGCAAAGGTCGCTTCCAGCTTGTCATCGCCGCTTAAAGACGCGATGTCCCGGCCCTTATAGAGAACCGCGCCATCACTTGGCGGCATAATGCCGGCGACCATGCGGCCCAGGGTCGACTTGCCGCAGCCTGACTCGCCGACGAGCCCGACGACCTCACCCTGTGCAATCGAAAGGTCGACGCCATCAACGGCATGCACGGTTTCCTCTTCAAGCCCGGCGCCAAGCCGTCGAGCAAGTTTACCGGCAAAATCTAGGCGCTTGACGAAGCGCTTGCTGACACCCTGGATTTCGATCAAGGGCACGCTGGATGATGCTTGCTCCGTCATTGTGCGGCCTCCTCGAAATGCGGGTGATGACAGCGAATCTTTCGTCCCGGCAAAAGCTCGGAGACCTCCGGTGTTGCATCACATTGGTCGCTGGCGCGTGGGCAGCGGGCCTTAAAGGCGCAACCTGGTGGCAATCCGATCAAATTCGGCGTCATGCCCGGGATCTGGTTCAAGCGCTCCCCGCGCTTATTCGCTGAGGGTACCGAGCCCAGCAGCCCGACCGAGTAGGGATGCAGGGGCTTGTCGATCACGTCATCGGTCACGCCGGTTTCGACAATTCGCCCGGCGTACATCACCGCAATCCGGTCAGCCAATCCCGCCACCACCGCGAGATCATGAGTAATCCAGATCATCGCCGTACCGGTGCGCTTACACAAAGCCTGTGCCTCGTGCAGGATCTGCGCCTGTATAGTCACGTCCAACGCTGTAGTGGGTTCGTCAGCGATAATCAGATCTGGTTCATTCAGAAAAGCAATGGCAATGGCCACCCGTTGACGCATGCCGCCGGAAAGCTGATGTGGATAGGCATTCAGGCGCTCACCCGGCGAGGGAATACCGGTCATCTCGAGCGCATCGTAAGCCCGCTGCCGGGCCGCCTTCTTATCCATCTTGCGGTGGGCCTGGATCGCCTCGATCATTTGCGTGTCGATCCGCAGAACCGGATTCAGGGTCATCATCGGATCCTGAAAGATCATCGCAATGCGGTTACCGCGCAGATCCTGCAAGCGCTCCGGTGTTGCCGTGACCAGATCTTCACCTTTGAAGCGGATAGCGCCTGAGACCACGCGCCCTGGAGGGTCGATCAATCCCAGGATAGAGAAGCCTGTGATCGATTTACCCGAACCGGACTCACCCGCCAGTCCCAGTATCTCACCCGTCTTCACAGAAAAACTCACATCGTCCACAGCCTTTACAGCACCAATGCGAGTAAAGAAGTGGGTTTTGAGGTTCTCGACCACCAGGGTCGGAGCGGTCTCATCGTCACGCTGGATTTCCGGGTTTTCCATTGTCTCATCCACCGCCGTCATCGTTTCAGCCTCGGGTTAAGAACATCACGCAGTTGATCCCCGACCAGATTGATCGAGACGATGGTGATCAGGAGCGCAAGACCCGGAAAGACACTGATCCAGTATTTGCCCGACAACATGTATTCAAAGCCGTTGGCGATCAGCACACCAAGGGAAGGTTCGGTCTGAGGTAGCCCAACACCAAGGAAGGAAAGCGTCGCCTCCAGCGCGATGGCGTGCGCGGTCTGGATCGTGCCAACCACGATCAGCGGCGCAAGGCAATTGGGCAGAATGTGACGGAACATAATCCGGGCGTGCGACAGGCCGAGAGACGCTGCAGCCTCGACATACTCCTTGCTGCGCTCTACCAGCGCCGATCCCCGAACGGTTCGGGCATAATAAGCCCACTGGGCAACCACCAATGCCAGGATGATCTTATCGATCCCCTTACCCAGCAGCGCCACCAGCATCAATGCCACCAGAGCCGCGGGAAAGGAAAGCTGCAGATCGACGATCCGCATGATGATGGCCTCGACACGTCCGCCAACGTAGGCCGCCAGCAAACCGACCGACATCCCGATCGCAATCGCGATCAGACCGGAGGTAATCCCCACGGCGAGTGAGATCCTTAAACCGTATAGAATCGCGGAGTAGAGATCCCGCCCTGCCCCGTCGGACCCCAACACCATGGTGTACTCGGCAAAGGCCTCCGAACCCGGCGGAAGTCGCCCATCCATGATATCGACTTGTCCCAGATCGTAAGGATCTTGCGGCGTAATCAGCGGCGCAAGGATCGCAGCCACGATAATCGCAACCAGGGTAAAGAGCGCCCCCATTGCCACGCGGCTCTCAAAGAACTCGGAGACGAAACGTTTGAAGGGCGTCTCGACGACGGCACCGGTTTCCGCAAGCTCAGGTGCAGCCTGCGCAGCACCGTCAGCGCCCGCCAAGTTGGGTGTGGCTTCTGTACTCATGCGCCTTGATCCCTCAAACGAACCCGCGGATCGAGCAGGGAATAGACAATATCGACCACCAGATTGATAAAGACGAAGAGCGCCACGATGATCATCAGATAGGCGACGATCACCGGACGATCCAGAACGAGAATCGATTCAATCAGCAACTTACCCATACCCGGCCAGGCAAAGATGGTCTCGGTCACGACAGAGAAGGCAATCAGACTGCCGAACTCCAGACCGATCACAGTGACGACCGGTATCAGGATATTCTTGAGCAGATGAACACCGACGATCCGGCGGTTCGAAAGGCCCTTGGCCCGCGCGAACTTTATATAGTCCTGATGCACCGCCTCTCGGGTGCCGGCACGTGTCAGGCGCACAACGAGCGATATCTTCAACAGAGCCAGATTGAACGCCGGAAGGCAGACATGCGAAAGACCGTCGAGCGTAAAGAGGCTGGAGGTAATGCCGAGGAAGGTCGCGGTGTCACCGCGCCCGGTCGAAGGCAACCAGCCAAGCTCCACAGCAAAGATGATGATCATCATCAGCCCGACCCAGAAAGTCGGCAGGGAGAAGCCCATGATCGAGCTGGCCATAATCCCCTTCGAGACTTTGCTCTCAGGCTTCAAGCCGGCGAAGAGCCCGAGCGGAATGCCGATGATGATGGAGAGGAACAGCGCCGCGAAGGCCAGTTCCATGGTCGCCGGCATACGCTGCAGAATAAGCTGCAGCGCGGGCTGACCGAAAATGAAGGACTTGCCGAAATCACCGACCCAGATACCCTTCAGGAAAAACAGATACTGTTCGCCTATCGGTCGATCCAGGCCGAGCGCCCGAATCGTCGCTTCGATATCCGCCTGATCGGCTTCCGGGTTGATCAGCATATCGACGGGGTCACCGACGACGTTCACACCGAAAAATACGATTGCCGACATAGCGAGAATTACGATCGCGCTCTGGAAAAACCGGCGAATCATAAACTCTGACATGAGAAACCTCTCCGCCGTCTAGAGCTCGCCCCGCATTCAGAGGGACGACCGGGCTCTAGGGCTCTTAGCGCTAGCTCAGGACTTTCAGATCAGGCTGTTATTATTTGTATTTCCACCTGCTTTTGCCTTCGAACGAGCGGGGGAACCGGCTTCTCCACTAAAGCACCAAGGCCAGGAAGAAGCCGGACACCGACTCTGATTCACAGGAGCGACACCTCTACCGCCCCTATGATTTTACTCTTTGAACACGTCGTAGGCGCGTGTTTGCTCGTCCGTCCGGGCACGATAAGAAATACCTTTCTTCGCAGCCCAGGCATTGACCTGGTAGTGCAGCGGAATGATGCCACCGTCTTCGATGGCAATTTCCGTCGCCTTGGCCAACAGGTCCTGACGCTTGGCATCATCTACGGTCGCCAGCGCTTCTTCGATCAACTTATCAACTTCCGCATTGGAGTAGCGGCCGCGGTTGGAAGCTCCAAAGCCCCGGTCTTTGTCGTAGGTGTGCAGCAGCGCGCGCAGAGGTGAAGAAGCTTCGCCCGAACCAGCACCCCAGCCAACCAGCACGAAGGAGAACTCCGGCAAGCCTTCAGGACTGCCACGCGATGCCCGCTTGAAATAGACCGAACGCGGCATGGTCTCCACGTCGGTTTGGACACCAACCCGAGTCAACATCTGTGCAATCGCCTCTGCGATTTTGGCATCGTTGATGTAGCGGTCATTCGGGCCATGGATACGCAGCTGAAAACCATCCGGATATCCGGCTTCAGTCAACAGAGCTTTCGCGCCCTTGGCATCATATTCCATAGGCTTCAGGTTCTCGGAAACACCGAAGAAACCGTCCGGCAGCAACTGACCGGCTGGAATTGCCTGACCTTCCATCACACGCTCGGCAATAGCTTCACGACTGATCGCCATAGAGATCGCCTTGCGCACTTTGGCGTCACGCAGAGGATTTTTGATCGGTCCGCCGTCTTTAGCTTTCACAAAGGGCGAATCGTCACGGAAGTGATCCAGATGCAAGTAGATTACCCGGTTCGATACGCCTTCACTGATCTGCAGGTCATCGTTCTTTTTCAGTGTAGCAAGATCCGCGGTCGGTACACCGTCGATCATATCGACGTCGCCTGCCAGAAGGGCCGCAACACGTGACGGGCTGGACTTGATCGGACGCAGCGTCACGTCGGAGAAGACCGGCTTGTCTCCCCAGTAATCGGGATTACCAGTCAGAACGATCTTTTCACCAGGGGTGTAGGACACGAACTTGTACGGTCCGGTACCGACGGTGACGTCACCGTTGTTGAACTGTTCCGTCGTACCGCTACAGCCCTTCTCATTGCTGACGATATGAATCAGGGATACATCGTTGACCATCACCGGATAAGGCGTCTCGGTTTTGATGTGAACGGTCATATCGTCGACCTTCACGACCGTCTTACCCTTGGTATAGGTCCCGAAGCTCGAAGGCGAATTCGGCACATCCGGCGCACGGGTGAAACTGCAGACCACGTCGTCTGCATTGAAGTCCGTACCGTCATGGAACTTTACGCCCTCGCGGAGCTTGAATTCCCAGGTCAGATCATCAATCGGCTTCCAGGATACAGCCAGCCCCGGCAACATCGTCTGCTTGCTGTCCTGATTGACCAGACCGCCGAAGATGTGGGTCGCAATCTGGTTGTTTGGTGTCAGGTTATGAAAATGCGGGTCGACCGAAGTCGCCTCCGCAGATATGCCGATCGTAAGACTCTCGGCAGATACCGAAGTCGCTAGACCGGCCATCAAGGCAACGGCCGCGCAGGCGCAGCCCACGCTTGTGGTAACATTCCTCATCAAAGACTCTCCCTGTAACGTCAAGTCACTGTTCCGACCCATTTTAGGGCCCATTTCGCCGTAATCGGCTTGTTCGAAACACCGGCCATCAACAGATTTTCCTGCAGCAAGACCGGCTGGTTCCGAAATGCTATCGATTAGTTTCTGCATGAGGAACTAAAAACTTTATGCAAATTACTCATATACTCATGACAAGCGGTCGGCTTGTTGCTGGCCCGCCCGGTAGTGTAGGGAAAATAGGATGCGCAAAAACTGGCATAGTCTGAGGGAGTTTGAGACCTTGCGCGCGGTCATTTCCGCCGGCTCAACCACGGCTGCCGCCAGACGCCTGGGGATATCGCAATCGGCAGTCAGTCGTTCGATTTCCCAACTGGAAGGACGAATCGGCCAAATGCTTTTCGTGCGCGAGCAAGGACGAATGCAACCAACGGCAGAAGCGCTTGCGCTAAACGAAAACCTCGATCCCCTCTTCGATGCCCTCTCCAGCATCGACGGTGCGCATTGGAAAAGTTCTCCGCAACAACCTTTGCGGGTCGCGGCTCCACCGACACTCGCCCACCGCTTCCTGGTCCGATGTGTTTCCAGTTTTCTCAAGGCCAATCCAGACCGGATGGTGAGTCTGGAAATCTGTACTTCTGATGACCTGATCGCAGGGGTAATGGACGAGCGTTTCGATCTCGGCCTGACCGGCGCCGATATGACCCGTGCAGGCCTGAAATTAATCCCCTATCGGCTCTCCAAGGGGGTGTTTATCCTGCCTAAAGGGCACGACCTCACAAGGCACGATGTCCTTCGGCCGGAACATTTCGACGGCGTGGATTTTGTCGCCCTGACCCGCCGCCATGCCGCCCGCTCGAAGCTTGATCAGCTCTTCGCGGAAGCCGGCGTATCTCCGCGGATCGTCGTTGAGACGGCGACTTCTGTCGCGGCTTGCGAGTTCGTCCGCAACGGCCTTGGTGTGACCCTTACCAATCCTTTTCCGTTGTTCACCGGCCCCGAGACCGACATCGTTATACGCCCCTTTCAGCCGGAAATAGCTTACCGGACCAGCTTCGCACTCTCGGCCCGCCGTCCACCTTCGGTTACTGCCCGCGATTTCATGCGGCACATCCGTCTCTCCACCCCTAAAAGCAACCTTTGGGAACCCGCATGAACGCCCCGAACAGCCAAACAGCCGCTCCATCTATCGAGAGTGTCACAAGCAAAAGCGGTCACGCGCGCACAATTGCGTGTCTCGAAGCCCTGGTCGGCTTTGATACAACCAGCCGGGACTCCAATCTCGCACTCATCGAATGGGTCGAGCGCTATCTTCAGACGTTCGGTGTCGAGTCCCAACGCATCAACAATGACGAGGGCACGAAAGCCAATCTCTGGGCGACCATCGGCCCGGCCATAGACGGCGGCATAATCCTCTCCGGCCACACAGACGTGGTGCCGGTGGATGGCCAGGACTGGAGCACTAATCCCTTTGTGCTCACCGCGCATGACGACAAGCTCTATGGGCGCGGGTCATCGGATATGAAGGGGTTTCTGGCGGCAGTCCTAGCAAAGGTTCCCGAACTGACACAGGCGAAGCTCACTCGCCCCGTGCATATCGCCATGTCCTATGATGAAGAGGTTGGTTGCCTGGGAGTTCGCAGCCTGATCTCCAAACTCGTCGATGAAAGCCCCCGCCCTTCAGCCTGTATCGTCGGTGAGCCGACAGGTATGGAGGTCGTGGTTGCCCATAAAACCAAGCGATCTCTGCGGGTGACGGTCAACGGCAAGGCCGCCCACTCATCGCTTGCGCCGCTGGCGGTCAACGCGGTCGAATATGCCGCGCGACTGGTCGTCTTTATTCGGGAAATCGGAGAGCGTCTTCGCAAGGAAGGCCCTCTGGACCCGGATTTCGACGTGGCGCACACAACGGCCCACACCGGGATTTTTAACGGTGGCACCCAGCTCAACATCGTGCCGGAACTCTGCGTATTCGATTTTGAGTTCCGGGCCCTGCCCGCCGTCGACGTGGATGCGCTGGTCGAAGAAGTGAAGGCTTGCGCCCGCGATGTTCTGGAGACGGAAATGAAAGCCGTCGCACCTGAGACATCAATCCAGTTTGACGCGATCTCAGGCTTTCCGGGACTTGAAACACCACCGGACTCGGACTTGATCGCTTTGGTCAAATCCCTGGCCGGGAAAAATCACCACACCAAAGTCGCCTACGGCACGGAAGCCGGTCTCTTTTCACAAGCCGAGATCCCAACCGCAATCTGCGGACCGGGTCACATAGCCCAGGCCCACAAGCCCAACGAATTTGTCGAGATCGCACAGCTCGCGGCCTGCGATGACTTTCTCGACCGGCTTGTCGCCGCCTGCTCAAAGTGACCGCTTCGATGGCCCAGACATCAGACAAGGCGGTATCAGATCGATCGACATCAGAAGACAGAGGTCTAAAGCGCGGCCAGCTTGCTGTCGGCGACGGCCACAGCATTGCCTGGTCCATCAATGGCCCCAAAGACGGCGTCCCGGTTGTGCTGCTGCATGGAGGCCCAGGCGCCGGGTCATCCGAGGAAATGCACGACATATTCACTGGCCCACTTTTTGCCAATCTCCCTGTCCGGAGTATCCTTTTCGATCAACGTGGCTGTGGCGCCTCCACCCCGCTTGGCAGCGTCGAAGCCAACACCACGGATAACCTCATAGCCGACATCGAGCAATTGCGTGTACTGCTCGATTTCGAAAGCTGGATTGTGGCCGGCGGCTCCTGGGGCACAACGCTCGCTCTGCGATACGCCGTTGCACACCCCGAACGTTGTCATGCAGTTCTGCTGCGGGCCGTCACCATCTGGAGCGACGAAAAGTTTTCCTGGGCTCTGGAAGGCCGCAAGGCCGTGAAGGCTGCGCCCTGGCAAGCACTGAGTAATCTTGTTGGCGCAGATGACTGGCGCAATATCCTAACCGCATACCACGAGACTGTTTTCGGTCCAGACATTGAGCGGGCACTTGAAGCCGCGTGCACGTGGATCGCCTACGAAAACACCTTCAACACCGCCGAGCCGGGTAATTTCAACGAGATCTATGCAGGGCTTAATCCGGAAACGGCTATGATCAAAGCGCGGATCGGCCTGCATTACTGGAAACACCGGGCCTTTCTGGATACCGGCCCGAACGACACGAAAAACCCTGATGGATTGTTCAGCGGCGTCGACCGCCTCGCAGACATCCCAATCTCCATCGTGCATGGCGCCCGAGATCACATATGTCACCCGGACTTTCTCTCCGCCTGGAAAGACGCCCTGCCCCAGACAAAGATCAAAATGGCTCCCGACGCGGGACACAGCCTGGAGCACCCAGCCTTAAAACAAGCCTTTCAACAACTCACCGCAGACACTGTCGCGGCTCAACAAACGATCAGATAAATTCAGGAGACTCGCTCATGACCACATCCTCGACCGCTGGCGCTATCGAAATTCCCAACGAATACCCTGTCGAGCTGACAGCGCCCGACATCACGCCCTATGCCGCCGGGAACTGCGGCACGCCCTATATCTGGTCGTTCGACAGCGGTGTTCCGGGACCTCACGTGATGATTTCGGCGCTGGTGCACGGCAACGAGATTTGCGGCGCGATCGCCCTGGACTGGCTGTTGCGTGAGGAGGTTCGTCCTATCGCCGGGCGTCTTTCGCTCGGTTTTATCAACATCGACGCCTACAGCCGTTTCGATCCGAAAGATCCCAATGCCACCCGCTGGGCGGATGAGGATTTCAACCGTCTCTGGTCCGATGAGGTTCTGACTGGTGAGCGTGACAGTTTGGAGTTACGCCGCGCGCGTGAAATCCGGCCCTTTATGGATTCCGTCGACATTCTGCTGGACATACACTCCATGCAGCGCCCCAGCCCCCCCTTCATGATGGCAGGCATGCGCGCCAAGGGCCGCGAGCTCGCCCGTCAGGTCGGTGTGCCAGAGATCGTGATCAACGACCAGGGACATGCCGCCGGGGTCCGTATGCGTGATTACGCCGGCTTCTCTGATCCGGACAGCCCGAAAAATGCGGTTCTGATCGAATGCGGGCAGCATTGGGAAAAAGCCGCAGGCGACCTCGCCATTGAATCGAGTCTGCGATTGCTGCGCAGTCTGGGCACCATCTCGGACGATTTCGGCGGCAAGCTTGCACGAGGTGAAACACCCAAACAGACCTTCGTGGAAGTGACCGAAGCTGTCACCGTTAAAAGCGAGCGGGATTTTACTTTCGCCCGTCCCTTCACCGGCGGTGAAATCATTCCGGAACAGGGTACGCTTCTGGCCCATGACGGCGGCGAGGAGATCCTCACCCCTTATGACAACTGCTTCCTTGTCATGCCGTCGATGCGGCTTTGGCAAGGTCAGACCGCGGTGCGGCTCGGCCGGATCATCGCTTAACGATCGTCGAATAGGTAGAGCTACGCATCAACCACGCGCATAACGCAAGGCGCAGCAATCCCACACGCGAAGATGTGAAGCCCGGCAGTCTGGCGATTGTCCGGGCATCACGATAGGGTCTGTGACAACTGCAGATCCTTCTTCCCATATCAGGATTAAACATGCCGCTCTTCACGCCTTTTACCCTGCGCGATGTCACCTTCCCGAACCGGATCGCCGTTTCTCCGATGAGCCAGTATCTGTCAAGGGATGGCTATACGAACGATTGGCATCTGGTCCATCTGGGCAGGTTTGCGCTCGGTGGCGCGGGGCTGGTCTTTACCGAAGCCACGGCCGTGGAGGCCCGGGGGCGGCGCACCCACGGTGATCTGGGTCTCTGGGAAGACGGACAGATCGAAGGAATGGCCCGGATAGCCGGCTTCTTAAAGGAACAGGGCGCGGTTGCGGGTGTTCAGCTCGGTCACGCAGGACGCAAAGCGAGCGAGAGGCGTCCCTGGCACGGTGAAACACCGGTCAACGAGGAAGACGTTTCGCTGCGAGGTGAAGCCCCCTGGCAAACGATTGGCCCCTCCGCGGTTCCCTATGGCGAGAACTGGCATACGCCAAGCGAGATGACTCAAGCCGACATCGACGATGTCCTCAAGGCCTTCAAAGACAGCGCACGGCGCGCCGACGAAGCCGGATACGACGTGATTGAGGTTTATGCGGCCCACGGCTTTCTCGGGCACCAGTTTTATTCTCCGGTCACCAACAATCGCCAGGACGCTTACGGCGGCGACCGCGAAGGCCGCATGCGCTTTGCGCTTGAGACGGCTCGTGCCATCCGCGAGACATGGCCTGCCGGGAAACCTCTCTTCTTTCGCCTCTCGGCAACGGACTGGGTCGACGGCGGCTGGGAGGTCGAGGATAGCGTCGTCCTGGCGAAAGCCCTCAAGGAAAATGGCGTCGACCTCATCGACTGCTCCACCGGCGGCGTCGGTGCGGGCCATAACGACAGTTTCAAACCGCGCCGTATGACACTGGGCCAGGGTTTCCAGCTTCCCTACGCCGAGCGCTTGAAGCAGGACGCGGACATCGCCGCCATGGGTGTCGGCTTCCTCTGGGACCCGGAAGTCGCGCAGGCCGCTATCGCGGAAGGCAAGGTCGACATGATTGCTCTTGCCCGCGAGCTTTTAGACAACCCCAATTGGGCGCTGCACGCATCGCGGTCCCTTGAGAAAGACACAGATTACAGCTTCTGGAAACCACAGTTCGGGTGGTGGCTCAACAAACGGCAGCGTTTGATGGATAAGTTGAAGTTACGGTGAACACAGTTATCGCATAAAAAACACCACATTCGATACTTTATCCACATAAAGAGAACTTCATAACAATCTGTTTAAATTGGATTTTTCTGCACTTCTAAGGGATTGGGTTATTTAATACAAAATTGTTGCAAGCAATTTCCATCCCCGCTGCCAAATCTGTGTCGACCGCCCACAGGATACAGCTCCAGATAACTTCCGGAATCGAAATTTTACGATTATGAGCTGAGAATCCATTGTAAAATATACGTTTTTAGACAAACAATCACGCAGAAGCTGTGTCATTTCGAGACATGGAAATGACATTTCCTTAGCCCCAATTTGCCAAATTGCTGCCGCATTTCGGACGATACTCGGCCCTGCTCATTTCTTGAGCACATGTAGTATTCCCCAAGAAAAAAGGAAATATATACACGATGGCCACACCAACAGCTTTTGAACAATACATGCTTGAACTGGTAAATCAGGCGCGTGCCGACCCTGGCGAAGCTGCCGAGAAGTACGGCTTCAGTCTTGGCAACATCCCTGATTCTGCCTTAGAGCCTCTCGCCATGAACGAGGATCTGCTGGAGGCCGCTCGCGGTCATTCAGAGTGGATGGAAAACACCGACACCTTCTCACACACAGGTGACAGTGGTTCCAACCCCACGGAGCGTGCGGACGCTGCCGGTTGGGACGGCGGCGGCGTTGGCGAAAACATCGCCGGCTGGTTCTCCTCCGGCAACAACGTGAACCAGCAGGACGTCGTCGAAGAACGGCATGGCGCTCTGTTGCGCTCCCCCGGGCATCTCGCCAACATCATGAACGAGAGCTGGAGCGAAGCCGGTATCGGCGGCGCGACAGGCGATTGGGAACAATTCGATAATGCGTTCCTCTACACGCAGGCCTTCTCGGATGATGGCAAGAGCTTCCTGACCGGCGTCGCATTTGACGACGGCGATGGTGATAACTTCTACGATGTCGGCGAAGGCCTCGGCGGCGTCAATATCGAGATCACCGATGCAGACGGCAATGCCGTGGACACGTCAACCTGGGAAGCCGGCGGTTATCAGATCGCCCTGGAAGACGGCGACTATACAGTCCGTTTCTCAGGCGAAGGCATCAACGGTGTTGTTGAGAAACAGGTCACGATCGCAGGCGGCAACGTCAAGGTTGACATCAACACCGACCTGGAAAGCCCTGTCGTCGCTGACAATGACGACACGCCGGCTGAAGACCCCACCTCCGAGGATCCCACCGCCGAAGATCCAACGACTGAAGATCCGGATGTGGAAGAGCCGACTGCGGAAGACCCCGACGCAGAGGAGCCAACCGCTGAAGACCCGGATGCTGAAGAGCCGACTGCGGAAGATCCCGACGCAGAGGAGCCAACCGCTGAAGACCCGGATGCTGAAGAGCCGACTGCGGAAGATCCCGACGCAGAGGAGCCAACCGCTGAAGACCCGGATGCTGAAGAGCCGACTGCGGA
>CANLSF010000004.1 GCA_947493695.1 uncultured Kiloniellaceae bacterium
ATTTCAGCTATGGACTGCGGGCCAACTTCGAGAACCTGGTTCTGACCGGCGGCGGGAACATCAACGGCTCGGGCAATACGCTGAACAACTACCTTTGGGGGAATGAGGGGAACAATCGGCTCTCCGGTGGTGACGGCGAAGACACTCTGGACGGATATCTTGGCAATGATCTGCTGATCGGTGGCGAGGACAGCGACACCTTCCTCTTCACCTTTGGTGTCGACGAAGGCGAGGACATCATTCTCGATTTTGACCGGACTCAGGATGTTTTAGCCTTTGACGATGTGATCGACGGTGCAGGAAATGACCTCGCGGACATTGCCGCACATTTGACAATCGACAACGAAGGCGAGGGTGGTGACGTCGTTCTGACACTTGATGGTGGGACCGAAGTGCGGCTCAGCGGCTTGGGTGTAGGGGCAGCAGATGATCCGCTGACTCTCAGCGATCTGGTGGATGACACCTCTGCCCAAGTCGTCACGGCACCATCCGTCGGCTTAATCGGCTTCATCACGACAGAGGGTAATACAAATGAGCTCGAAGACAACTTTGTGATTACCTGAGCCTGAGCCTGATAGACAGAACGCCTCCGAAACCGTGAGGTGTAGGATAAAAAAAGAGCGCCGGGTTTAACGCCGGCGCTCTTTCTTATTGAGGACCATGCGTTTACTTCGCCGAGACCAAACGGTTTTCAACGATGGGCGAGATCTTGCCTGCCGCTTCGATGTAGTCGACGACCATCAGAGCCATCAGCTGCGCTGCAGCCGGATCGATCAGATTCTTCGCATCTTTGAATACGCTGTAGCCGTCACCACCAACCGCAATGTAGGAGTTGGCGGCCAGTGTATAGGTTTTGCCGTTATCGATCGGGCTGTCACCAACCACCACTGACTTTACCCGTGAACCTGCTGGAGCGCTGGCGTCCCAGGTAACAGTCATTCCTGAAACGCTGGGAAAACGCCCGGCGCCGTTTTCGACCTGGCTGAAGCCGTTTTCAAGGGCCTCGACGACCTGCGCGCCCGTGACTTCCAGCTTGACCGTGGTGTTGCCGAAGGGCAGCTCGGTCTGAATGTCGCGGCGGGTCAGAACCGTGCCTGCGTCGTAGATCTTGTCGCCGCGGATTCCGCCGCCATTGGTAATGGCGAGATCAGCATCGACGCCTTTGCGGATCGCGTCGCTGATCAGATTGCCGATGGCGTTTTCGCCGCCGCGGACCGAGGCGCGCCGGCTGTCCAACTGGGTCGTGGTGGCGCCGATCTCCACGTCGAGTTCCACACTGAGCTTTTGAAGATAGCTGTCGACCTTGGCGGCCATCTCGGCGTCGCCTTCCATGCCAGCAGTCGGGATCGTGCGGAAACTGGGACTCCAGACAAAGCGCTGCTTCCCACGCTTCTCGACCCGGTCCATGGTGACTTCCAGCACACTGACGTAGTCCGCCTGTGCTGCGGACTCCATCATGGCGATCTTGCCGTTGTAGTAGCTCATCAGCAGGTGATCGTGGCCGGTGAGCAGGACGTCGATACCGGTGTCGGCATTGACCAGATCGAAATCCTCTTCGACCCCGGTGTGGGAGAGGGCGACGATCAGGTCGGCACCTTCCTCGCGCAGCTTCGCGGACATCGCGCGCGAGGTTTCCTCCAGGGACTTGAACGTCACGGTTTCCGGGCTCGAGACTTCAGTGGTGTCGGGCGTCACCAGTCCGAAAAAGCCAATGGTGAAGTCGCCGGCCTTGGTGGTCCAGGAGTGGATGGCTCCGTCGATGATTTCACCGTCGCCGTCGATGGCATTGGTCCCCAGAATGGGAAACTTCGCCTCGGCAATGCGTTCCATCGCGACCTTCGGTCCGAAATCGAATTCGTGATTGCCCAGCACCATGATATCGACCTCTGCGGCGTTCAGCAGATCGATCATATGGGCGCCCTTGTCGAAACCGGAGAGCAGAGATGGCGAGATGGCGTCGCCGCCGTGCGTGAAGATGACATGCTCGCCTGCCGCCCGTTCCGCCTTGACCACGGCCATCAGGTTGGCGAGACCGCCTTTGCCGCCTGAAGCTTCCATCCGGTCCATATCGTTGGTGTGAACGAAGGTGACCGTGGTCGGCTCCGCAAAGGCGGTGGACACTGCCAGGAGAATGCTTGTCGAGACCGCGAACGCGGATGCCCTGATCGGAAACCTCATATCCCTCTTGCTCCCTGATTATTACAATTATATGACAGCTTACACGCGAAAGCGGAGTGCTGGCTACGCGGCATTCACAGATTCGAAAAAGCCGCGCAGTTTATCGGCGCTGAGCCGGTTTTCACTCCGTACCGAGCTGCAGAGATCAAGGCCATAGGGCCGCACTTCGCGGATCGCGCGCTGCACATTGGTGCGGTTGATGCCACCGGCCAGAAACACCGGGCATCTGGCGTCCTCGACAATCCTTCGGCTCAGGCTCCAGTCGTGTACCCGACCCGTACCGCCAAGCTGTTTGACCTGAAGCGTCGGGTTGCCGGAATCCAGCAACAAGGCATCGACTTGCCTTGAGAGCGCGCGGGCCTCGGCAATATTGTCGTCGTCGATCACGTGGATTACCTGAACGATCTTGATTGCGGGCAGTTCTTTACGTAGCCGCGCGTAGACATTTGATGGCACCGCGTCGACAAGCTGCACCGTGTTGGTTCGACAGCTCCGTACATGCTCGATAATGGTGTCTGCGTCCGTCCGGCTGGTCAGTAGAAAACTCGCAATTGGTGGCGGGATCTGTGCTGCGATCTCGGCGATCAGATCATCCTCGATAACGCCTGGACCACTGGGCATCTCCGCGACCAGACCGAGCGCCGATGCGCCGTGCTCGATCGCGAGACGGGCTTCTTCAGGCGACGAGATGCAACAGATTTTAACCCGTGGCGTCATAAACTCGCCTTCTCGCGAAGTTTCCGTTTGGTTTCGGGATCGGCGAATGCAGCGTCGATCGCTGTCATTGTCACCTCTCGCAGCGCTGTGTCGTCCAAACCGAAAAGATTCGAGGCCCGGTCGTATTCCTGTCCGATCGAGGTCCCGAAATAAGGCGGATCGTCGGAGTTCAGTGTGATCCGGCAACCGGCGTCGCGCAGCGCCAACAGCGGATGATCGCTGTAGTTATCATAGACGCCTGTGGCGATGTTGCTGCCGGGACAGACCTCCAGCACAATTTGCTTGTCGACCAGTTCACGGACCAGGTCCGGATCTTCGATTGCGCGCACACCATGTCCGAGGCGCTGCACGGGCAGGGCGTCCAGAGCTGCGCGCACACTTTCGGCGCCCGCCACTTCGCCCGCATGGACCGTGCAGGGAAGGCCGGAGGCGTGCACGATCTCGAAAGCGGGCGCGAAATCGCGGGGCTCGAAGGCATTCTCGTCGCCGCCCATCCCGAAACCGGTCACCAGGTCATGAGGATGGGCGACCACCTGGCGGGCGACTTCCACACCGCGTTCAGGCCCAAGGTGGCGCACGCAGGTCACGATGATCCGACCTTCGATCCCGCTATCGGTTCGTGCGTCTTCGATTCCGGCGACGATGCCTTCAAGGTGGGCCGTGTAGGACATACCCACGGCGGCAGCGTGGTCGGGCGACGACATCACCTCCACATAGATCGCACCTTCGGCGGCACAGTCCATCAGATACTGATAGGTGACGTCACGATAGTCTTCCGGAGTGCGGATGACTGAACTGGCGATGTCGTAAACCTTGAGGAAATGAAGAAAATCACTCCAGGCGAAGTCGCCGTTTTCGTCAAAGGTTTCCGACGGCAGAACAACGGAGTGCCGTGCTGCCAGCCTGCGCACCAGATCAGGCGAGGCTGCACCTTCCAGGTGGCAATGCAGTTCGGCCTTGGGCACCATGGTGATCATGAATCAGAAGCCACGCAGAGGCATGTCTGCCGGCCGCTGCAGCCAGTTGTCACCCAGGTAACGGCAGGCGCCATCAATCACGTGCAGCGTATAGGCCTGACGGGAAACCGGCGAATGGTTCGGGCCGCTGAGATGTGGCAACTGACCGTGCAGGACGATCAGGGTGCCTTTCTTTGCTTCCAGAGGCACGGCCTCCTCGGCGGACCAGGGTGTTGGGTCCATGACGTCGGTCACCATCGTCTCGTCGCCACGGCGGAAGCGTTCGCGGATTGGGGCTCTGTGTTGCCCCGGCAGGGCCCAGAGGCAACCGTTATCCAAAGTAGCATCCTCAAGCGCAAACCAGAAACCCACGACGCTCATAGGGTCGGTGGTCAGGAAAGTGGAGTCCTGATGGCACACGACCTCGCCGCCGATATTCGGTTGCTTGAAGATGTACATGGATTGCAGGAGTAACGGCGTCTCAAGACCGATTGCACCCGCAAGGCGCGCCACGGCGGGGGTGCGGGAGAAGTCGTCAAACACCGGGTCCAGGTCATGTATGGCATGCCCGATTTTATTAATCGAGAGGGCTTTCGCCTGTCCCAGTTCGCCGTTCTCGTTGAAGGCGCCTTCTTCGAAAAAGAACCGTATTTTACTGCCGGACTCCCCGAAGTAACGGTCGCGAATGTGAGATTTCGAGGTGGTGGAAAAGACCGTGGCAGCCTCATCGGGAACGAAAGCCTCGACCAGTTCATCGGCCCGCGCCATCAGAGCGTCGCAGCGTTCCGCAGGCATGAAATTCTCGATCAGGAGGTAACCTTCATCCCGAAAGGCGGACAGCATGGCGCTGTCCGGGCCTTTCGCAGCCAGTTCCTGCGCAGTGCGTTGAAAGCGTCTTGGCTGAGCAGCAGTGTCTGGCGCTGTTGAGGGGGCGATGGGTGTCATGCCGCTAGGAAGTCCCTTCCGTGATCGAGGGGGGCGATACCCAGATGCCGGGCCAGTGTCTGGCCGATATCGGCGAAACTTTCGCGGCGTCCGAGCGAGCCGGGCGTGATCTCCGGCCCGAAAGCCAGGACCGGCACATGTTCTCGGGTGTGATCGCTGCCCGGCCAGGTGGGATCGCAGCCGTGGTCCGCCGTAATCACAGCAAGATCCCCGGGCTGGAGCAACGCTTCGAAGGATGGCAGTTGGCGGTCAAAAGCTTCGAGGGCGGTCGCATAGCCGGCGACATCACGCCGATGACCGAAAAGCGTGTCGAAATCGACGAAGTTGGTGAAGACGAGGGCGCCATCCGGTGCCGTTTTTGCCGCCTCAAGCGTGGCGTCGAACAGGGCGTCGTTGCCATTGGCCTTGATCGTCTGCGTCATGCCGCGGTGCGCGAAGATGTCGGCGATCTTGCCGATGGCGATAACTTCCCGCCCATTGTCTTTCAGGCGGTCGAGCAGAGTTGCTGTGGGCGGCGGCGTGGTCAGATCCCTCCGATTGCCCGTGCGCTGGAATGACGCGGCGTCTTCGCCGACAAAGGGGCGGGCAATGACCCGTCCGATGTTGTAGTCGTCAACCAGTTCCTTCGCGATCCGGCAGAGTTCGTAGAGACGTTCGAGACCGAAATGGCTTTCGTGCGCGGCGACCTGAAAGACGGAATCCGCCGAGGTATAGACAATCGGTTTGCCGCTGCGGATATGTTCTTCGCCCAGGTTAGCGATGATTTCGGTTCCGGACGCATGGCAATTGCCGAGCACGCCCGGCAGATTGCAGCGCGCGATCAGGGCGTCCGTCAGGGCAGCCGGAAAGCAGGGCGTTTCCTTGGGGAAGAAGCCCCAGTCGTATTCCACCGGGACGCCCGCCATTTCCCAATGCCCGCTGGGCGTATCCTTGCCGAAGCTTCGCTCGGCAGCATGTCCGTAAGCGCCGGTAATCCGCTCCGGCTGCACGAACCCGGCAGGGGCGGTGCCGGTACTTTCCTGCGCCGTGAGACCCAGGCCAAGCCGGGCAAGGTTTGGAAGCTGTAATGGTCCCTGACGTCCGTTCGGCACATCTGCCTTGCCGTCAGCACATTCCCGGGCGATGTGACCGAAGGTGTCTGCGCCCTGGTCGCCGAACTTTGGCGCGTCCTGGGTTGCGCCGAGCCCGAAGGAATCCATGACCAGGATGAAGGCGCGTGTCATTCCCCCGTCTCCGTGATGCGCTCATAGACGCTATCCGTGGTTTCAGGCCGCTCGCTTTCGATACGCATTGCACCGCGAATCTCAGCCGCGGCGGCTTGCGCGGCGCCTTCGTCTTTCGCATGTACGATCGCAAGCGGTTGTTCGCTGCCGACTTCAGTGCCCAGGGCAGCAATTTCTGTCAGGCCGACGGAATGATCGATGCTGTCGCTTGCGCGGCGCCGGCCACCCCCTAATGTGACGACGGCAACGCCGACGGCGCGGGTATCGACTTCACTCACATAACCACTTGTTTCGGGATAGACAGCTTGGATGACTGGCGCGCTTGAGAGGTAATCGTTTGAGCGTTCCAGGAAGTCCGCGGGTCCACCAAGGGCTGTGGTCATCTTTTCAAAGATTTCAGCGGCCCGACCGGAGTCGAGTGCTTTATTCAGACGTGTCGCCGCATCCTCGGCATTATCAGCGAGTTTGCCGAGCACCAGCATTTCTGAACAGAGCGCCATTACCACCTCGTGCAGACGGGTATCGCGACGCCGACCTGTAAGATAGTCCAGGGTCTCGGCGACTTCCACTGCATTTCCGGCGCTGTGCCCCAGGACCTGATTCATATCGGTGATCAGTGCCGTCGTCGCCATGCCAGCGCCGTTCGCCACCGCGACGATGCTCTCGGCCAGCGAGCGCGCCATTTTATGCGAAGCCGCAAAAGCGCCGCTGCCGGTCTTCACGTCCATGACCAGAGCGTCCAAGCCCGCTGCGAGCTTTTTCGAGAGGATGGAAGCCGTGATCAATGGGATCGATTCCACCGTGGCCGTCACATCGCGAATGCCATAGAAACGCTTGTCGGCAGGTGCAAGATCGGCGGTTTGTCCAATAACGGCGCAGCCGACATCGCGAACGACATCTCGGAACTGCTCGATGGTCGGCGAGGTGTCGTACCCCGGAATGGAGTCGAACTTGTCGAGGGTTCCGCCGGTGTGACCGAGGCCCCGCCCGGAAATCATGGGTACATGACCGCCACAGGCAGCCACCATGGGAGCGAGCATCAGGCTGACCTTGTCGCCGACACCACCAGTGGAGTGTTTGTCCAGTACGGGACCGGAGAAGCCTGCCGTGCTCCAGTCCAGAACCCGTCCGGACTGGGTCATCCCATGGGTGAGCGCCACGCGCTCCGCCATGGTCATGCCCTGAAAGAAGACCGCCATGGCAAAGGCAGCAACCTGGCCCTCACTGATGCTGTCGTCGGCAAGACCGCGCACCATGAAGGCGATTTCTTCGTCGCTGAGCGCTTCGCCGTCCCGTTTCCGTCGAATAATTTCCTGTGGCAGCATGGCTAGCACCTTTCCTGCGAAAAGCTCGCTTTACGCATGGGACTGTCCTTTAAGGAAGGCAATGATCAGCTTCTTGAGATCCTCTGCGCCTAGCGCAGCTTTTTCCATGGTCTGGCTGTGGCTCAGCGGGGTATCGTCGAGACCGGCGCCATAATTGGTAATGATCGAAAGCGCGGACACCTTCAGGCCCAGATGCCGGGCGAGAATGACCTCGGGCACGGTGGACATGCCGACCGCATCTGCGCCCAGGATCTTGGCAGCTCGAATTTCCGCAGGCGTTTCGAAGTTCGGACCGGAGAACCACATGTAAACGCCTTCGTTTAGCGTCACGCCTTCCTGCCGGGCGGCCTCATGCAATTGGGCGCGATATTCAGGGTTGTAGGCATCGACAAGATCCACGAAGCGGGTCGGGGCCTGTTCGCCGATCAAAGGGGACGTACCGGAAAAATTTATGTGGTCCGTGATCAGCATCAGGCTGCCGGGACCGGCACCGTTGACCAGGCTGCCCGCAGCATTGGTCAGCAGCAGTGATTTACAGCCCGCGGCCTGAAGGGATCGGATCGGCCCCTTCATGGCATCGGCCTTGCCGGCCTCGTAGTAGTGCGCGCGCCCCTGCATCATGGCGATGGAAACACCGCCAAGCTGTCCCAGCACCAGTTGCCCCTCGTGCCCTTGCACAGTGGGCTTCGGGAAGCCGGGAAGCTCGGCATAGGGGATATGTTTGGCGTTCTCGACGCTCTCTGCCAGTGCACCCAGGCCTGAGCCCAGAACCAGTCCGAAAGTCGGTGGGGAGTCTCCTGCGGCCTCAAGAATAATTTCGGCGGCGTTTTTTGTGCTCATTTCAAATTCTCCGGCCCGAAGGAGTGGGGCAAAAGTTCATCTAAACTGGTGGTCATTCGGATCCCGTCGGGCCCGCAGATATGTATTGCGGTCGAGCCGACCGCGAACTCACGGATCTTCTGCCGGCATCCGCCGCAGGGCGTGACCAGGGCATCGCCTTTGCCCATGACGCAGACTTCGCTCAAGCGTTGCGCACCGGCGTTCACCATGGCCGCGATAGCAGAGGCCTCGGCGCAGAGGCCTTCCGGGTAGGCGGCGTTCTCCACGTTGCAGCCACTGTAAATCCGGCCGTTATCGGCACGGACGGCGGCACCGACCGAGAAGCCGGAGTAGGGTGCGTATGCCCTGCCCATTGCCTCACGCGCCGCCGCGATCAGGTCTTCAGTCACATTATCTCTCTTTGACGTAGGGTATTCCACTGGCTTTCGGCGCAACGGCCTTGCCGATGAAGCCTGCAAGCAGGATCACTGTCAGGATATAGGGAAGTGCCTGGATCAGTTGTACCGGAATCTCGCCGACGAGCGGCATTGACACACCTTGGATACGGTTGGCAACGGCGTCGAGGAAACCGAACAACAGGCAGGCCATCATGGCAGGCACTGGTTTCCACTTACCGAAGATCATTGCGGCAAGGGCGATGAAGCCCTGTCCGGCGGTCATGTTTTTCACGAAGCCGGCATTCTGGGCGGTCGAGAGATACGTGCCTGCGATACCGCAGAGAAAACCGCAACAGATCATCGCCTGATAGCGCAGGGCCGTTACCGAAATGCCGGCGGTATCGACGGCGGCCGGGTTTTCGCCGACCGCACGCAGCCGCAAGCCGAAACGCGTGCGATAGACCACCCACCAGGTCAGTGGAACCGCCAGGTAGGCAATATAGACCAGCAGGTTATGTCCACTGATGATTTCAGTATAGAGGCCACCGATGAAGGGGATGTCCTTGACCGCCTCTGCGCCGGGCCAGAGCAGGGGACTGAAGCGGGCGTCATTGGTCAGGGAGGGCGTCTGTCCGCCCTGTGCGAACCACGCAATGCCGAGGGTAACGGTCAGGCCCGCCACCAGGATATTGATGGCGACCCCGCTGACCACCTGATTGCCTTTGTGGGTGATACAGGCGAAGCCGTGAATCAACGCCAGAATGACGGAAATCGAGATACCTGCAAGTAAACCCGCCCAGGCCGAATTCATGACAAAAGAGGTCGCTGCGGCAGCGAAGGCAGCTGCCAGCATCTTACCTTCCAGACCGATGTCGATCACACCGGAGCGCTCGGCATAGAGTCCAGCCAGTGCCGCCAATACCAGAGGCGCAGCAACGCGGATGGTCGCGTCCAGTGTCGAGACGAGCAGAATGAAGAAGTCGTCCATGGACCTAGCCCTCCACCGTGCTGCGGCGTCCGGCCGCGATGGCGGCGACCACCACATATATACGCTCGACCGTTGGTTTGATCATCAGCGCGAGGGCACCGCTGAAGAGGATCACTAGGCCCTGGACCACTTCGACCATCTCTCGTGTCACCTTGGGCATATCGAAGGAGAGTTCCGCGCCGCCCTGATAGAGGGTCCCGAACAGCAGACTGGCCAGGATAATACCGATTGGATGGTTGCGTCCCATCAGTGCGACGGCGATGCCGGCAAAGCCGTAACCAAGCTGAAAGTTCAGCAGCAGGCGGTGATGCACGCCGAGAATTTCGTTCAGGCCGACGAACCCGGCCAGACCGCCGGAGACGCACATGGCCAGAATGACGATCTTCTTGGGATTGATACCTGCGTATACGGCGGCCGTCTCATTGAAGCCAACGGTGCGAATTTCATAGCCCCAGCGGGTCCGCCAGATGAAGGCCCAGACCAAAGCGCAGCAGATCAACGCCCAGAAAATCGAAAGGTTGAGGGGCGAGCGGGTGATGCTCATTCCGAACCATGCGAAGACTTCGTGCATGAAAGGCAGCCACGAGGTATCGGCAAACTCCCGGCTCTGCGGGGACATCTGGCCCGGTTGGATCAGGACATTGACCAGCAGGTAAACCATCAGCGCCGAAGCGATGAAGTTGAACATGATGGTCGTGATAACGATGTGACTGCCACGGTAAGCCTGCAGGTATGCCGGGATGTAAGCCCAGGCCGCACCAAAGAGAGCGGACGCCAGAATCGAAATCGGCACCAGCAGTATCAATGGCAGGCTGCTGTCTAGCGAGAGTAGTACAAGACCAACACCCAGACCGCCGATGTAGGCCTGGCCTTCGCCGCCGATGTTGAAAAGTCCGGCATGGAAGGCGACCGCGACCGCGAGGCCGGTAAAGATAAAGTTGGTGGTGTAATAGAGGGTGTAGCCGATGCCGTAGTCAGTGCCGAAGGCACCGTAAAGCAGGATCCCGACCGCCTCGATGGGATCTTCGCCTATCAACAGGATGATCAGGCCGGAGACAAAAAAGGCCATCAGAATGTTGATCAGGGGAATCAGGCCGACGTCGACCCAGCGTGGAATGCCTCCGTTAGAGCCGGTCATAGTTCAGCTCCCTCTTGCATGTCGCCCGCAGCCTGCGCCTTGCCGTTTGGATCCGTCTCGGGATTGGCATTCGCCATCATAAGTCCCAGCATGCGTTCGTTCGCGTCCTTTGCATCGACTTCGCCGACGATCCTGCCCTCAAACATCACCAAAATGCGGTCGCTGAGGGACATGATTTCCTCCAGTTCGACCGAAACCAGCAGAACGGCAGCGCCCGCATCGCGCATCGCCACCAGATTCTTATGGATGTATTCGATCGCGCCGATGTCGACGCCGCGTGTCGGTTGCCCCACCAGCAGAACGTTTGGCTTCTGCGCCATCTCGCGAGCCAGGACGATTTTCTGCTGGTTGCCGCCGGAGAAGTTTGCCGATTTTAGTTTGGGGTTCGGCGGCCGCACATCGAAATCCGCCATTTTCTGGGCACAGTCCTCGACGATGGCGTTCCGCTTCATCAGGATTGCGCCGTTGTAGGCTTCATCGCGATGGTAACCCAGGATCGCGGACTCATCAGCGGTGAAAGCTGTTACGAGCCCCATGCGATGGCGATCCTCCGGCACGTGGGCCACGCCGAGATCGCGAAACTCACTGGCATCGAGCGGCTTTTCGCGTGTGATGGTCGTTCCGTTCAAGGCAATCTTGCCCTTACTCGGCGCAACAATGCCCGAAAGCGCGGCAAGCAGTTCGCTCTGGCCATTGCCCGACACGCCTGCAACGCCGACAATCTCGCCGCGTCGGACCGAGAGACTGACGTTGTCGAGGCGCGCCACGCCGTCGGCGCCGATCACCGAAAGGCCTTCAACTTTTAGGGCGGCCTCCTGGGGTTGAGCCGCTTCCTTATCGACTTTCAGCAGAACCTTGCGCCCGACCATGAGTTCCGCGAGCTCTTCTTTACTTGTTTCGCTGGTCTTGCGGTGCGCGACCATCTCACCGCCGCGCATGACCGAAACGCCATCGGTGACGGCCATGATTTCCTGCAGCTTGTGGGTGATCAGGATCACCGTGACGCCTTGATCTTTCAGAGCTTTCAGTATTCTGAAGAGCTGATCTGTTTCCTGCGGTGTCAGCACGCCCGTAGGCTCGTCGAGGATCAGAATCTGTGCGCCACGGTAAAGTGCTTTCAGGATCTCGACCCGTTGCTGCAATCCAACCGGAAGATCCCCGGCCAGGCTGTCGACCGGGACTTCCAGTCCGTACTCGCGCTTCAGGCGTTCAAGTTCCTCGCGGGTCTTATCGATGCCCTTATCCAGCAGGGCGCCACCTTCGGCGCCGAGCATGACGTTCTCGACCACGCTAAAGGGATCGACCAGCATGAAGTGCTGATGGACCATACCGATCCCGGCAGCGATTGCTTCGTGCGAACTGCGGATCCTGGTGACTTCGCCGTTGATGAGGACGTCGCCACTGTCGGCTTCGTAAAAGCCGTAAAGGATCGACATAAGGGTCGATTTACCGGCACCGTTCTCGCCGATTATGCCGTGAATCGTGCCTTTATCGATATTGAGCGCCACGTCTTTGTTGGCGTGGACAGGGCCGAAGGATTTGTTAATGCCCCGGAGTTCGATCGCGATCATAAACGAGCCAATCGTAAGCCGGAAAGATGGAGGAAATCGGCTCCCGCCATCTGTCCCAATATCTTCCGAACAAGCGTTTCAGCCGCCCGCAGGTCTTCCCAAAAAGATGAGGCAGACCTGCTAAGCTACTGAAAGGCGCAGACTAATAGCTGCAGCTATTGTCGGACATATAGTCGTGAACGGAAATCTTGCCGGAAATGATGTCGGCCTTTACCTGGTCCATCATGGTCTGCATGTCAGACGTGATCAGGCTTTTGTTGTGCTCGTCGACGGCCCAGTCAATGCCACCTTCGGCGAGACCGAGAACCTGAATACCAGGCTTCCATGTGCCGTCCTGAGCGCCTTTAAAGGCATTGTAGGCAGCAACATCAACGCGCTTGAGCATCGAGGTCAGCATGGTGCCGGGATGCAGGTAATTCTGATTGGAATCGACACCGATCGCGAATTTACCGTTGTCTTTGGCAGCCTGATAGACGCCGACACCGGTCGCGCCTGCAGCGGCATAGATCACGTCGACACCACGGTCGAACTGACCCTTGGCAAGCTCGCCACCCTTGGAGGGGTTGTTCCAGGCGGCCGGCGTCGTGCCGGTCATGTTCTGAATGATCTCAATATCGGCGTTTGCGTGCTTGGCACCCTGTTCGTATCCGCAGGCGAACTTGCGGATCAATGGAATGTCCATGCCGCCGACGAAGCCGACCTTCGCATTTTGGGAGGCTGCTGCCGCCAGAACACCGACCAGGAACGAACCTTCCTGTTCCTTGAAGACAACGGACTGCACGTTCGGCAGATCGACAACCATGTCGATGATGGTGAAGCGCGTGTCCGGGAATTCCTTGGCGACCTTTTCCATCGCTGGGCCCTGCGCGAAACCGACACCGACGACGGGGTCGGCACCGCGTTGCGCCATGCGGCGAAGAGCCTGCTCGCGCTGGGTTTCGTTCGTGACCTCGAACTCCCGGTAGCTGATACCCGTTTCAGCCTTGAATTTTTCAACGCCGTTAAAGACGCCTTCGTTAAAGGACTTATCGAATTTACCGCCCATGTCGAAGACCACGGCGGGACTGACGTCGGCCGCGCTTACGCTGGCGGCGGACAGAACTAACGCTGCCGATGCGGCAAGTAAAATTTGTTTCATTCTGTAGCCTCGTTTCCCTGTCATAACGGAGGTTGTAACCTATTGTTATCTATTCAGCCGTCTTTGTCGCGGCTGTTTTAAATCATCTGTTTTTCTTGTCCAGATGGTCAAGTTTTAAGTTGCGCAGTTTTCGACTCTCTTTCGGCCTCACGCCGCGCTCTGTCCCTCGTTGATCGTCTCAGTAAAGTGGCAGGCGACTTTTTGTGTTGATAAGTCGGTCAGCTCGGGCCGCTCGGCGCTGCAGCGTGGTTGCGCGTAGGGGCAGCGCTGATGAAAGGCGCAGCCTGACGGCGGGTTCATCGGCGAGGGCAGTTCGCCCTTTAACTTGATCCGCTCGATCCGATGGCGTGGATCGACCGCGGGCGTACTGGCCAGCAACGCCTTGGTGTAGGGGTGCATGGGGTTCTGGAACACAGCGTCGCGTGAGCCGTGTTCAACAGGGCGTCCGAGATACATCACCATCACTTCGTCGGCGATATGCCGCACGACACTGAGGTCATGGGAAATGAAGAGGTAGGCGAGGTTAAACTCCTCCTGCAGATCCATCAGCAGATTGAGAACCTGAGCCTGGATCGAGACGTCGAGCGCAGAAACCGGTTCATCGGCGACCAGAATGCGCGGCTGTAACATCAGGGCCCGGGCGACCGCGATACGTTGGCGCTGACCGCCGGAGAACATGTGGGGATAGCGATTATAATGTTCCCGCCGCAGTCCGACCTTGGTCAGCAACTCCATCGCGCGTTCCTTGCGCTCTTCGGCAGTTGCCTTGGTATTGATGACCGCGGGTTCTTCCAGGATGGTGCCGATCTTCTTGCGGGGATTGAGCGAGCCGTATGGATCCTGAAAGATGATCTGCACGTCCTGGCGCAGTCGTTTCATTTCTGCCTGATTTGCCTGCGCAACGTCGACGCCGTCAACCAGCAAGGCGCCCGATGTCGGCTGCTCTATCAGGGTGACGGCTCTGGCCAGTGTCGATTTACCGCAACCGGATTCCCCGACCACGGCCAGCGTCTTGCCGGCCTCAAGTTTGAAACTCGCGCCTGCAAGCGCCCTCACGGTTTTTGCTTTTCCGAAGATACCGCCACTCACTTCGTAATGGCGAGCCAACGATTGAGCTTCCAGGACGGGTGATGGGCTGTGATCTGCAGTATTGCTCATGCGGTGCCTCCTGACGGCGTGCCGTTTGCAATCTCATTTGCCAGCGTTTCCGGCGAGGGCGTTACCGCCGCGGGAAGCGGAAAGTGACAGCGGACGGAGCCTTGCTGGGTCGGTACCAGCGCAGGCTCGCGATGTTGACATTCAGTTTGCACGAAACGGCAGCGCGGATTGAAGAGACAACCATCGGGGCGGTCGCCCGCGCCGGGGACCACGCCGGGTATGGTCGAAAGCCGGCTGCCTTCGACACTGCGCTCGGGCAGGGCGTCGAGCAATGCAGATGTATAGGGGTGGCGCGGGTTCTCGAAGAGGTCTTCGACGCCCCGCACTTCGACCTGTTGACCCGCATACATGACCGCCACGCGCTGGGCTGTTTCGGCCACGACGCCCATATCATGGGTGATCAGAACCATCGACATTCCCCGGTCCTCTTGCAGGCTGCGCAGCAGGTCGAGGATTTGCGCCTGAATGGTCACATCCAGCGCGGTCGTCGGTTCATCGGCGATCAGAAGGCGCGGGTTGCAGGAAATTGCCATTGCGATCATGACCCGCTGGCTCATGCCGCCCGAGAGTTGGTGCGGGAAAGCGCTCAGTCTGGTCTCCGGCGCTGGAATGCCAACCTGTTCCAGCAGTTCGATGGCACGGCGCCGGCGCTCGGCACGGGGCAGTCCCTGATGGACCTTGAGGGATTCCATGATCTGAAAGCCGACGGTGAAGCAGGGGTTCAGGCTGGTCATGGGCTCCTGAAAGATCATGGCAATGTCCTTGCCGATGATCTTGCGGCGCGCTTTTGGCGCGATCTGCAAAAGATCGACGCCGTCGAAACTCAGCCGGTCCGCTGTGACGATGGCAGTGGGAGGCAACAGTCCCATCAGCGCCAGCATCGTGACCGACTTGCCGGAGCCGGATTCACCAACGACCCCGACCAGCTCACCGGATTGGATGTCCAGATTGATGCTGTCGACAGCGCGGAAGAGTCCGTGCGCGGTTCCGAACTCTACGGAAAGATTCCGAATTTCAAGCAGGGCCATGATCAGCTCCGCTTCAGTTTGGGATCGAGGGCGTCGCGCAGGCCGTCGCCCATCAAGTTGAACGCGAGCACCGAGATCAGGATTGCCAGACCAGGGAAGGTGACAACCCACCAGGCCCGAAGGATGAAGTCGCGGGCTTCAGAGAGCATGGTGCCCCACTCAGGTGTCGGCGGCTGCGCGCCCATGCCCAGGAAGCCGAGGGCCGCTGCATCCAGGATTGCCGTGGAGAAGCTTAAGGTCGCCTGAACGATCAGCGGCGCCATGCAATTGGGCAGCACGGTGATGTACATCATGCGGAAGATACCCGCGCCGTTGACCCGGCTCGCGGTGACGTAATCCTTGGAAAGCTCCGCCATTACCGCTGCGCGGGTCAGGCGCACGAAGTGCGGCTGCAGAACAATGGCGATGGCGATCATGGCGTTGGTCAGGCTCGGGCCGAGGATCGCAACCAGCACCAGGGCCATCAAAAGACTCGGGAAGGCCAGGATCATATCCATCAGGCGCAGAATGGCCGTGCCGATAATGCCGGGGAAGAAACCCGCAACCAGTCCGAGCGACACGCCGACCGTCAGCGATATCGAGACCACGATAACGCCGACGAAGAGGGACTCCCGGGTCCCGTAAATCAGCCGGGACAGCAGATCGCGGCCAACCGGGTCTGTGCCCAGAATGAAGGTCCAGCTGCCACCCTCCTGCCATGCCGGAGGCTGCAGGAGGTGATCGCGGTATTGCTCGCTGGGTAAGTGTGGTGCGACCACATCCGCGAAGACGGCGAGCGCAATCAGGATCAGTACGATGAAAAGGCCGGCAACCGAACCCTTGTTCTCACTGAAATAGTGCCAGAACTCGAGGACTGGATGGATCGGTGCGGTCTCGGTGACGCCCTCAGGTTCGCGCGGAGCGGGCTCTGGGGCGGAGGCGTCGTTTGTGGTTACGGCCATGACGTTACCTGGCGTGTCTGATGCGGGGGTTGATGAGGCCGTAGAGCAGGTCGACGATCAGATTGACCAGCATGACCACAGCGGCAACCAGCATCAGACCTCCCTGTACGGAGGGATAGTCGCGACGGAAGATCGAGTCGACCATCCACTTGCCGACACCGGGCCAGGCAAAGATGGTTTCCGTCAGAATCGCCCCGGCGAGCAGGACGCCGATTTGCAAGCCGATTACGGTAATGACCGGGATCAGGGCGTTGCGCAGTGCATGGAGACCAACCACGCGGAAAGGAGGAAGGCCCTTCGCGCGCGCTGTGCGCACGTAGTCTTCGCTCAAAACCTCAAGCATGGCCGAGCGGGTCTGGCGCGCGATCACCGCGAGAGGGATCGTGCCCAGGACGATGGCCGGTAAGATCAGGTGACTGATGGCTGATCGGAAAGCGCCTTTTTCATCGGACAGCAGCGTGTCGATCAGCATAAAACCGGTGACCGGCTCAAAGTAGTACAAGACGGAGATCCGGCCGGAGACCGGTGTCCAACCCAGGATGCCGGAAAAGAAGATGATCAGCAGCAGACCCCACCAGAAGATCGGCATGGAAAAGCCGGTGAGGGAGATCCCCATTACGGTGTGATCAAAGACACTGCCGCGCTTGACTCCGGCGATGATGCCGGCGGGAAGACCCAGTACGACCGCGAAGACGATCGCAAAGAGTGCAAGTTCAAGCGTTGCCGGGAAGAGAGTGAAGAACTCATCAAAGATGGGTTTCTTGGTGACGATCGAAACGCCGAGGTCCCCGTCGAGCAGTTTGCCCATGAAGATCAGGTACTGCTCCCAGAGTGGCTTGTCGAAGCCGAACTGGGCCATCAGCTGTGCGTGTCTCTCGGGTTCGATGCCCCGTTCGCCCGCCATGAGTTCGATGGGGTCGCCGGGCAGCATACGAATGAAAGAGAAGGAAATGATGGTCACGCCGATGAAGGTCGGGATCAGCAAACCGATACGGGTCAGGATGAATTTGAGCATTGCTTGACTCTGAGTCTGATTGGCTTTCACGACACTGGTGAAACGCGCTCATCAGCCTCTATTTCGTGTGGTTAGAGGACGCTTCGTGGCCTTGATCTTTCGGGCCAAGAATTTTCAGCCTCTATCTCACAGAGTTGCGCACGAAGAGCCGGATTCATGCTGCATTTAAACGAAATACAAAATGATCTGGCTCAAGAGAAGTTCCGGGAGAAGCGTTCCTCTCCCGGACTTCTGCCAACAGGCGCTTCAGGTGTCTTACTTGAGATCGACACCGTAGAAGATGTGACCGCCCAGCGGGTGAACCCGGTAGTCGACCACTTCGTTGCGGACCGGCATGGAGACCACGGAGTGCGCGATGGTCACCCAGGGAGCCTCTTCCTTGAAGATCAGCTGAGCTTCTTCGTAAAGACTCGTGCGTTCAGCAGGATCTGCGGTCTGCTTGGCTTTTTGCAGCAGATCGTCGAAGGGCTTGTGGCACCAGCGGGCACGGTTGGTGCCGCCGACTGCGGCGTCACAGCCGAGCAGGACGTAAAGGAAGTTGTCGGGATCGCCGTTGTCACCCGTCCAACCCAGCAGCACGGTGTCGTGCTCACCAGCCTTGGAACGCTTGAGGTACTCGCCCCATTCGAAGGTTACGATCTCGGCCTCAACGCCAACCTTGGCCCAGTCAGCCTGGATCAATTCAGCCATACGGCGGGCGTTGGGATTGTACGGGCGTTGAACCGGCATGGCCCAGATGTTGGTCTTCAGCCCCGATACGCCTGCTTCGGCGAGGAGTGCCTTTGCACCTTCGGGATCATAGCCGTAATCCTTGGTGGCCTCGTTGTAAGACCAGATTGTCGGTGGCAGCGGGTTCTTGGCAATCTTGCCTGCGCCCTGGAACACGGCATCGATGATCGCTTTCTTGTCGATGGCCATGTTCAGGGCCTGACGGACGCGCTTGTCGGTGTAAGGCGCTTTTTCCGTGTTGAATGCAAGGTAGCCGACGTTCAGGCCTTCCTGCTCGAGCAGGTTGACGTCGCTGTCGCTTTTCATGGCCTCGATGTCAGCCGGATTCGGATAAGGCATGACATGGCACTCACCGGCTTTCAGCTTCTGGTAACGGACAGAAGCATCAGGGGTGATTGCAAAGATCAATGTATCGATCGGTGCTTTGCCGCCCCAGTAGTCGGCGTTGGCCTTATAACGGATCACAGCGTCCTTCTGGTACTGCTGCAGCTGGAAAGGTCCCGTGCCTACAGGTGCAAGGTCAACCTGTTCAGGGGTGCCTGCTTCCATCATCTTGTCGGCATACTCGGCAGACATGATGGATGCAAAGTCCATTGCCAGATTGGCGATGAAGGGGGCCTCAGGCTTGCTCAGCACAAACTTGACTGTGTAGTCGTCGACCTTCTCAACGGTTTCGATAATCTCGGACATGCTCATGCCCTCGAAGTACTCGTAAGAGCCGCCGGAAACCTTGTGGAAGGGGTGATCCTTTTTGCCCTGACGTTCAAAGCTGAAGATCACGTCGTCGGCATTGAAATCACGGCTGGGGGCGAAGTCCTTGGTGGTATGGAACTTAACGCCTTTACGAAGCTTGAAGGTGTACTCCAGTCCATCTTCCGACGCGCTCCAGGACTCTGCCAGCCCGGGGATCACGGTCGTGGAACCGCGCTCGAACTCAGCCAGGCGGTTGAAGATCGGATGGGACGACGCGTCGAAGGTCGTTCCGGCCGTGTAAAGCGATGGGTTGAAGCCCTCGGGGCTGCCTTCAGAACAGTAAACCAGCGTTTTGGCGCTGAGCGGGCCGGCAAAGGCTACACTCGCGGCAATGGCAACGGATGCCATCCATAGTTGGCGTCTCATGATTTAAATCCCTGCTATTTGCGATCTCTATTCTCGTCTACTCTTGGTTAACTCTGTAGACGTATGAAGCTGCAAGCTAGGCCCTTGTCCTGTCATTCGTCAACGGCATTTCGTGGCTGCTTGTTCCTGCATGACGGCGAACAAACCTCTTATTTAGGTTGATAAAACCTGGTATCTGCAACCGGATAAAATGGCTCAAGGCCGCTAAGGTTATGACTTGCTTGCTTGATCCCGGGTCCAAAGCTTTCTCTTCTATTACAGGTGATCCGGCATTACTGCGGCGCTGTGACGCGTGGCATGGTGATCACGACCTCGTGGTTCGGAAGCAGTACTTCAATCTAATCGACCGAGGCCTCGGTCCTGGTTTGCCTTGATCCACAAAAATTTCTGATGCGGCAAAGGCAGGCGTGTACCATTATGCGAGAAAAGCCATGCGTATTTTTACGCACTGGTAGTGTTTTCTTAGGTATTCTATGTAAACGCTTTCATGCCCTGTTGCCTGATTGGGCTGGTATGCGTATGGAAATCGTGTTGAAAAGCCCTTTGAAACACCGGATTTTCGAGCAGAGAGCGTTTTGTGGTTATGGATCGTACCTCGGTGCTGAGGACTCAGTGAAGTCATGTTGCGCAGCAATCTGATACCGGCGGAGGTTAAGCCGCTTAAGGTTCTTCTGGTTGAGGACAACCTCTCGCTTGCAAATCTCTATGTGAATTTTCTGCAGGCAGAGCCGGTAAACCTCAGCCATGTTGCGACCGGCAGCGAGGCCATCAAGGCTATCAAGGACGATCAGCCCTCCGTCGTTTTTCTCGATCTGCAGCTTCCGGATATGAACGGCATCGAGATTCTGAACTGGATTCAGAGCGATGAGATCGATACGGCGGTGATTGTCGTCACGGCGGACGGATCGCTCTCGACGGCTGTCGAGGCCATGAAAGCGGGCGCTCTGGATTTTCTGGTAAAGCCCTTTAACCGGGAACGTCTGGTGGTGACTCTGCGCAACGCGCTGGAGCGTCAGCGTCTGAGCGCGATCGTCGAAAAGGTGAAGGGTGGCTACGCCAGAGATACCTATTGCGGTTTCGTCGGCAGTTCCGTCTCAATGCAGGCTGTATATCAGGTGATCGAATCTGCTGCGCAGAGTAAGGCGACGGTTTTCATTACCGGCGAGAGTGGGACCGGCAAAGAGGTCGGCGCTCATGCGCTTCATGATCTCTCACCCCGCAGCGACAAGCCTTTTGTGCCGATTAACTGCGCGGCGATTCCCAGGGAACTGATGGAAAGTGCGATTTTCGGGCACGTAAAGGGCGCCTTTACCGGCGCGACCCAGCATCAGCATGGTGCTGCAAAACGCGCAGATGGCGGCACGCTCTTCCTGGACGAGGTCTGTGAAATGGACGCGGACCTTCAGACCAAGTTGCTGCGCTTCATTCAAACCGGCAGTTTCGAAGCGGTGGGAAGTCCCACGACCGAGGTTGTGGATGTGCGCTTTATCTGTGCGACCAATCGCGATCCCTGGGTCGAGGTGCAGGCAGGGCGTTTTCGCGAAGACCTCTATTACCGTCTACACGTCATTCCCATCCAGTTGCCGCCGCTGCGCGAGCGGGATGACGATATCCTGACCCTGGTGCGCCATTTTATCCGGCTCTATGCCGAGGAGGAAGGCAAGGCCTTTCGCGATGTATCGCAAGAAGCTGCGCAGGAGTTGAGGGAATACTCCTGGCCCGGCAACATTCGGGAACTGCAGAACGTTATCCGTAACGCCGTTGTACTCTACGACGCGGAAGTGATCGAGCCGGTCATGCTGCCGGCGAAGATCGCGCAGCCGGCAGGATTGCGTGTTGCCAAGCCTGCGGATCAGACCCAGTCCCCTGATCTTCAGGCGATTGTCCAGCCGGTCGACGAGATGTCCCTCTCGGAGCGGATCGTGCCGCTCTGGAAGCTGGAGAAAGAAGCGACGGAAAAGGCGATCGAACTCTGTGGCGGGAACATTGCCAAAGCGGCTGCCTATCTGGGGATCTCTCCCTCGACAATATATCGCAAGCGGGTCTCCTGGGAGGCGCTGGAGACGAGTCAGGCTGTGTCGGCCGCCAGCCGTCAACGTCAGGGTTGACCCGATACTCCACCGCTCGCCGAGTTAGGCGAAAGGTCTGGGGGAAATTCGCCATTCCGTCGCGGGCATCGATTTAATCCCTAAGAAAACTCTCAACACGATTAACCATATAAACGTCGGAAATCTATTGCAGGATAGAGGGTGGCGCTCCGATTTTGTAACTTTAAGTTCACGTATGCGTTAAGTTATTGACCTATTCGGTCATTTATCACTATATCTAGGGAAGAGACAGCCGCTGATGTGGTGAAACGCTTCAAGGTCCTGGTTGCAGACATCACGATCTTAAAGTGCTTCAGAGCTTGATAAATGGCCGCCTGAAACGTGAGCAACTGCGAGTGCAGTCAGCGAATCGGACGTTGGTTGGCGACATTGAGTGGAATACATCGGTAGGTTGTTGTAATAATAGTTTTGTTGCGCTTCACGCTAACCGTGAAAGGTCGTTAAGGCCGAAGTGCACTGAGGAGGAGCCAATGAGACTGTCTCTGGTACGCTTCCCGGTATCCCCAAAGGGGACCGTAGTTGCCGATGACCGCTTGTCGTCGCAAGCATTCGGGCGTGATGATGCTCCTGCTCATGAAACGGGAGGGCGGATGTGACGCTGGCGCCTGAAGTCTCTACTCCCTGGTCGAAGAGTTATCCGCCGGACATCGATTGGCATACACAGGTTTCAGATGAGCCCATGCCCGCCGTGTTGGATCGGCAGGCGGCGGCTGATGGCGATCGAAGCTGCATTAATTTTCTTGGCCGTCTTTCCAGCTATCGTGATATCGCGACACTCTCCGATCGCATGGCAAAAGGCCTGCAGGATCTGGGTGTCGGCAAGGGTGATCGGGTCGGCCTCTTTCTTCCCAACACGCCCTATGCAGTGATCGCCTTTTACGGCGCGCTGAAGGCCGGCGCGATCGTGGTCAACTTCAACCCGCTCTACGCGGATGAAGAAGTGCGCAAGCAGATCGACGACTCGGGTGTGAAGATCATGATCACACTTGATCTCAAACTGATGCTGCCGAAGCTGCAGCGCATGCTGGGCCGTCCGCCGCTGGAAAAGATCGTGGTCTGCTCCATGTCCGCTGCGCTGCCTTTTCCCAAGGCTCAGCTTTTCAAGGTCTTTAAATACAGCGAGATCGCGTCCGCAAAGGATGACGACCGCCTAGTCAGCTATGAGGCGGTGACCGAGAACGACGGCAATTACCGACGCTATGAGATCGATTCCCGGAAAGACATCGCGGTGTTGCAGTACACCGGTGGCACAACCGGCGTTCCCAAGGGCGCGATGCTTACACATGCGAACATCGCCATCAATGCGCGGCAGGTATCTATGTGGGATGGCGAACCGGGTGAAGATCAGCCACGGGTTCTGGGGGTGCTTCCCCTGTTCCATGTATTCGCCATGACCGTAGTGATGAATGCGGCTGTCGTTGCAGGCGCGGAAATGATCCTGCTGCCGCGCTTTGATGTCATTACGACGTTAAAAACGATCCAGAAAACCAAACCGACCCAGTTTCCGGGCGTGCCGACTCTTTTTAATGCCATTGATCAGGAACCCACGGCGGAAAAGTACGATCTCTCGTCGATCGAGATCTGCATATCCGGGGGCGCGCCTTTGCCGGTAAAGGTTAAGCAGGCCTTTGAAGGTAGAACCGGGTGTAAAGTGGTGGAAGGTTACGGTCTGAGCGAATCTTCGCCTGTGGCCGCCTGTAATCCGGTCGAAGGTGTGAACAAGGAAGGCAGCATTGGTCTGCCGCTCCCGCAGACCTATCTGGAGATCCGCGGTTTGGATGATCCGGACCAGCTGATGCCAATCGGCGAAAGCGGCGAGGTCTGTATTTCCGGTCCGCAGGTCATGGCAGGATACTGGGACCGGCCGGATGAAACCGCCCGCACGGTTCGGAACGGACGTCTGCATACCGGCGACATCGGTTACATGGATGAAGACGGTTTCACCTTCATCATCGACCGGTTGAAGGATATGATTCTCTGCAGCGGCTACAACGTCTATCCGCGCACGATTGAGGAAGCGGTTTACCGGCATCCGGCTGTTGCCGAAGTAACCGTAGTCGGTATTCCGGATGACTATCGCGGCGAAGCACCGAAGGCTTTCATCCGACTCAAAGAGGATCAGATCCTCGAGGCCGATGAGCTGAAAGCTTTTCTGAAAGACAAAATTTCGCCCATTGAGATGCCGCAGGAAATCGAGTTTCGGGATGAACTGCCGAAAACCATGATCGGGAAACTCTCGAAAAAGGAGCTGGTGGCCGAGGAACAGGAAAAGCGAACGGAAGCAGCATCGTGAAGCGCCGCGCTGATATCTTCGAAACCACGAATTCAGTCAGATAGGGTTGCTCGCAATATGACCAAACTCCTGACCGTCACTGAATTGGCTCACGAACTGGGCGTGACCGCCCGTGCCATCCGCTTCTACGAAGACAAGGGGTTGATCTCACCGCAGCGGGTCGGAAACCGCCGGGTCTATAGCAACCGTGATCGTGGCCGTCTGGTGTTGATCCTGCGCGGTAAGCGCCTTGGCTTTTCCCTGCGTGAAATCCGTGAGTGGTTGACGCTTTATGACACCGGCCCCGATCAGGTTGAACAAATGAAGCGCCTCCTGGCCTTGACCCAGGACCGCATGGCGACACTTGAAGCACAGTACGACGATCTCGAAGCGACCATTGAAGAGCTTCGGGATATTGAAACCGAGGTGCTGGAGCACCTGAAGACCAACGGTGGATTGGATGATGACGCAGAGGATGCGGATCACTCAGAGCCTTCACCGCGCCCACGACGCAAGAGGAAATGAAGATGCATAAGAACGTAGTCATCGCGGGTTACACCCGCTCGCCATTTCATTTCGCGAAGAAAGGCGATCTCAAGCGGGTCCGGCCCGATGAGCTGGCGGCACAGGTGATCAAGGGGCTGGTCGAGAAAAGCGGTGTTGATCCCGCTGATATCGAAGACCTGATCGTCGGGTGTGCCTTTCCGGAAGCAGATCAGGGTTTCAACGTTGCCCGCTTGATCGGGTTCCTTGCCGATCTGCCGCGCTCGGTGGCCGGAACCACGGTGAACCGCTTCTGTGGATCTTCCATGCAGTCGATCCACATGGCTGCCGGTGCGATCCAGATGAACGCGGGTGAAGCTTTTATTTGCGCCGGTGTGGAATCCATGAGCCGTGTGCCCATGACCGGCTTTAATCCCATGCTGCATCCGGGCCTCGCGGAGAACTACCCGCAGGCTTACATGCCCATGGGGGAGACTGCTGAGAATGTAGCGGCGAAGTACAGTATCTCGCGCGAACGTCAGGAAGAGCTGGCGGTCGAGAGCCATCGCAAGGCGGCGGAAGCACAAAGCGGCGGCAAGCTGAAAGATGAAATCGTGCCGATTGTTCAGGGCAATCATACCGTCGACAGCGATGGCTGCCTGCGTCCCGAGACGACGGCGGAAACGCTGGCCGGATTGAAACCCGCGTTCAGAGTAGACGGCATCGTGACGGCAGGGACCTCGTCACCACTGACTGACGGGGCGTCCGCCGTGCTGGTAACCTCGGAAGATTATGCCAAGGCAAATGGTCTGAAGATCATCTCGCGGATTAAGTCCGTCGCGGTTGCCGGTTGCGCGCCTGAGATCATGGGCATCGGACCGGTTGGGGCAACCAAGAAGGCACTGGAGCGTGCCGGTGTGACGATCAACGATATCGATGTCATCGAATTGAACGAAGCTTTCTCGTCTCAGGCGCTGGCCTGCGCCGAGGACCTGGGGATCGATCTGGCGAAGGTCAATATCGATGGCGGAGCGCTGGCGATCGGCCATCCGCTGGGGGCCACTGGCGCACGGATCACCGGCAAGGCAGGACAGATTATGCAGCGCGAAGGCAAGAGCCTGGCGCTGGCCACTCAGTGCATCGGCGGCGGGCAGGGGATTGCCACTATTCTGGAGAATGCCGCATGAGCATCGAAAAGGTTGCCGTCATAGGCGCCGGTGTCATGGGCGCGGGGATCGCCGCCCATGTGGCAAACGCCGGTATCCCGGTTCTGCTGCTGGATATCGTTCCCGAAGGCGCGAATGACCGCAACGTGATTGCTGCCGGCGCGGTCAAGAAGATGATCAAGACAGACCCGGCCCCGTTCATGTCCAAGCGCGCCGCCAAGCTGGTGACACCGGGCAACATCGAAGACCATCTGGACGACATCGCGGACTGTGACTGGATCGTTGAAGCTGTCATCGAGCGTCTTGATATCAAACACGACCTCTACGCCAAAGTGCAGGCCGCGCGGAAGCCCGGTTCGATCGTGACTTCAAACACCTCAACCCTGCCGCTGACGAAGCTGGTCGAGGGAATGGGCGATGCCTTTGCGCAGGACTTCGCGATTACCCACTTCTTCAATCCACCGCGCTATATGCGTCTTCTGGAGATCGTTGCCGGTGAAGCCACGCGCGCAGACGCAGTTGCGGATCTGAGTGCTTTTGCCGACCGACGGCTGGGAAAGGGTGTCGTCATGTGCAACGACACACCCGGCTTTATCGCCAATCGCATTGGCACCTTCTGGATTCAATGTGCTCTCGTCGAAGCCATGGACCGGAAGCTGCCCATCGAAGAGGTCGATGCGGTCATGGGCCGCCCGATGGGCATTCCCAAAACCGGTGTGTTCGGCCTGATGGATCTGGTGGGTATCGACCTGATGCCGCACGTGGACAAAGGATTGGGCGACAATCTGCCTGCAAGTGATGCCTATCAGGAACTGCGTCGCGAACTGCCTCTGATCGAAAAGATGATTGCCGACGGCTATACCGGCCGTAAGGGCAAGGGCGGTTTCTATCGCCTGAACAAAGAAGGTGGCACGCGGGTCAAGGAAGCCATTGACCTGACAACAGGCGAATATGCACCGGCGCAGAAAGCCTATCTCGCGTCGGTCTCCGCCAGCCGTAAAGGCGGGCTGAAAGCTTTGATGTCCCATGACGACCGTGGCGGTGCTTATGCCTGGGCGGTGATGTCCAAGATCCTTGCCTACGCCTCGGCGCTGGTACCGGAGATTGCAGACGACGTACCCGCCGTCGATCGGGCTATGAAGCTGGGCTATAACTGGAAATTCGGACCTTTCGAGTTGATCGATAAGCTCGGTGCGGGAGACTTCGCCGCCCGGCTGAAAGAAGAGGGACGAGATGTTCCGGCTTTGCTGGAGAAGGCGTCGGCCGCTGAGGGTTTCTATCGGGTAGACGGCGGCAAGCTTCAGTTTCTGGGCGTAGACGGCACCTACACGGACCTTGAGCGCCCGGAAGGTGTGCTGCTGCTGGAAGACATCAAACGCGCGAACGAGCCGGTTGCCAAGAATGGCTCGGCGAGTTTGTGGGATATCGGTGACGGCGTGGCTTGCCTCGAGTTCCACACCAAGCTGAACACCTTCGACCCCGATATGCTCAAGATGGTCGGTAAGGCGGTCGCTCTGGTTCCGAACAAAGGCTTCAAGGCCCTGGTGATCTACAACGAAGCCAGTAACTTTTCCGCCGGTGCCAATTTGGGATTGGCCTTGTTTGCCGCGAACACGGCTATGTGGCCGCTGGTCGAGGAAATGGTAGAGCAAGGCCAGAAGGCTTTTCTCGCACTCAAGCGCGCGCCTTTTCCTGTGGTCGGCGCACCCTCAGGTATGGCCCTGGGCGGCGGTTGCGAGGTTCTGCTGAGTTCCGATGCGGTTCAGGCCCATGCGGAAAGCTACATCGGTCTGGTCGAAGTCGGCGTCGGGATTGTGCCCGGCTGGGGTGGCTGCAAAGAGATGCTGCTGCGCCTGGCCAACGACCCCAAACGTCCGCGCGGACCTATGCCGTCTGTATCAGCGTCTTTCGAGACCATTGGTACCGCCAAGGTGGCCAAGTCTGCCTTCGAAGCCATGGAGTTTGGTTTTTTGAAGGCCAGCGACGGCATCACCTTTAACCGGGAACGGCTTCTCGCCGATGCCAAAGCCAGGGCGCTTGCATTGGTCGAAGGTTACGAGGCACCGGAAGCCACCGAACTCACTTTGCCGGGACCGTCCGGCGCTGCTGCGTTGCGATTGGCTCTGAAGGATCTGACAGCACGTGGCCTCGCCACGCCGCACGATCAGATTGTCGCCGGTGGCCTGGTCGAGGTTCTGACCGGTGGACCCGACGCGGATATCACCGAGCCGGTGTCGGAAGATCATGTGCTCAAGCTGGAGCGCGAGATCTTCATGAAGCTGATCAAAACCAACGGCACGCTCTCGCGCATGGAACATATGATCGAAACCGGCAAGCCGCTCAGAAACTGAGGCTTGGGCGATAGAATTCGAGGAAGGTTACGATGGTTACCTACACAGCACCGCTTGATGACATCCGTTTCGTCATGAACGAGCTTTTCGACTATCAGAATTCGATTCCCACGTTGCCGGGATACGAAGATGCGACATCTGATGTGGTCGAGGCCGTATTGGAAGAAGGGGCAAAGTTCTGTACCAACGAGCTTCTGCCGCTGAACCTCTCGGGCGATGCCGAGGGGTGCCATTACGAAAACGGTGTCGTGCGCACGCCCAAAGGCTTCAAGGAAGCCTACAAGGCTTTTTGCGAGGGCGGCTGGACCGGTCTTTCCTGCGATCCGGATTACGGCGGGCAGGGACTGCCCAAAACCCTGCAGTTCATTATGAGCGAATTGATCGTCTCCACAAACCTGAGTTTCGGGATGTATCCGGGGCTGTCGCATGGCGCCTATAACGCGCTGTCGGTTTACGGCAGCGACGAACAGAAACAGGCTTTTCTGCCCAGGCTGATCGATGGCACCTGGTCGGGGACCATGTGCCTGACCGAACCGCACTGCGGCACTGATCTGGGCTTAATCCGCACGAAGGCAGACCCGGACGGCAAGGGCGCTTACAAGATCAGCGGCACCAAGATTTTCATTTCCGCCGGCGAGCACGACCTGACCGACAACATCATCCACCTGGTGCTTGCGAAGCTTCCCGACGCGCCTCCGGGCAGCAAGGGGATCTCGCTCTTCATCGTGCCGAAGTTTCTGGTCAAGGAAGACGGCACGCCGGGGATGCGCAATGGCGTAACCTGCGGGTCGATCGAAAAGAAGATGGGCATCAAGGCTTCCTCGACTTGTGTCATGAATTTTGAAGAGGCCGAGGGCTATCTGGTGGGCGAACCTCACACCGGAATGGCGTCGATGTTCGTGATGATGAACACGGCGCGACTGGATGTGGGTATTCAGGGCCTTGGATTGGCCGAGACCTCGTACCAGACCGCGGCTGCCTATGCCAAGGATCGGGGGCAGGGGCGTTCGCTCGGAGGAACCAAGGCGCCGGAAAAGGCGGCCGATCCGATTATTGTTCATCCGGATGTGAGAAAAAATTTACTTACCATGCGGGCTTATAATGAGTCTGCGCGCGCGCTTGCGATTTGGATCGGGATGGAAGTCGACATCTCGGAAAAACATCCGGACCCGGAACGCCGCCAGGAGGCGGATGACCTGGTGCAGCTGATGACGCCGATCATCAAGTCCTTTTTCACGGACTACGGTTTCGAGGCGACGAACCTGGGCGTTCAGATCCATGGCGGTCATGGCTACATCCATGAATATGGCATGGAGCAGCTGGTCCGGGATGCGCGGATCGCACAGATTTACGAAGGCGCAAATGGAATCCAGGCGCTTGACCTCGTCGGGCGCAAACTCGGACAGGGAATGGGGCGTCTTCTGCGCCGTTTCTTCCATCCGATTTCCGGATTCATTGAAGAGAATCAAGAGTCTGCCGAGTTGATGGAATTCATTTTACCCTTGGCGAAAGCCTTTGGTCGGCTGCAACAGGCAACGGGTTGGATCGCGCAAAACGGGCTCCGGGATCCAGAAGAAGCCGGTGCGGCGTCGAGCGATTATCTCAAGCTCTTCGCACTGGTGGCTCTCGCCTATATCTGGACGAGGACCGTGAAGGTCAGTCTGGAGAAGATGGACGAGCGGCCGGACTTCTACCGCGCCAAGATTGCTGTTGCGCGCTTTTATATGACAAGACTTCTGCCGCAAAGTTCGTCGCTCTTTGCGACGATTATGGCAGGCAAGGCACCTTTGATGGAACTGGATGAGGTCGCATTCTGAGGTAACTGCTAAGAAGAAAGCCGCAAGCGGATAACGCTTCAATTAGGAGTGAGATATTAAATAAAACGCTGCGGTTCGAATGGGATAGGGCTAAACTAACGAGAGAGTCAAAAAAAGACTCGGAGCGTACGAATGCGTTGAAGCGGATATTCGAACGTTGGGAGGAAAAGGGGGTAAAATGAAATCCTTGCGCAATTATCTATCGAACGACCCGAAGACAACGGGTCTGTTTACGAGAACTTCCATGCTTGCCCTTGTTGCCGCAGGGGCGGTGAGCTCGACGGCATCGCCGGTTTCCGCGATAGACTTCGACTGGAACAACGGGGCGATAAGCGGCTCCTTCGATACCACGGTTTCGAGCGGTGTATCGGTCCGCACACAGGGTCATGACCATCGCCTGATCGGTGTCAGCAACGGCGGCACCGCGAACTCGATCAACGGCGACAATGGTAATCTGAATTACGAGAAGGGCGATATCACCTCGGCGAACGTCAAGGCGACACATGAGCTTTCCTTGAATGCCGGTAATTTCGGCTTTTTCGGTCGAGCCTCCTACTTCTATGACACTGCGATCATGGATGGAGATACAGCGCGCACCGATCTCGGGACCGAGGCGAAGGGGCGTGCGGGTCGAGATTTCGAACTGCTGGACGCTTATGTTTTCGGCGACTTTGATGTCGGTGACGTGCCCGTGACGCTGCGGGTTGGTAATCAGGTTCTGAGCTGGGGGGAAAGCACCTTTATTCAGAACGGTATCAACACCATCAACCCGATTGACGTCACTAAGTTCCGGGTTGCGGGTGCCGAGGTGCGTGAAGGTTTGATCCCAGTGCCGATTATCGATGTAAATGTCGGCCTGACTGATAAATTTTCTATCGAAGGCTTCCTGCAGCTCGAGTGGGACAACACGGAGATCGAGCCCGAGGGCACCTTTTTCTCGACAAATGATTTTGCTTCGCCGGGCGGGGAATTCGTTTTCCTCGGTTTTGGCCAGGCGCCTTTGCCGATTGATAATCCACCGACTCTTGGCGTGGGGTCTGCTATTCCAAGAGGACCGGACCGGAGCGCAACGGATAACAATCAGTGGGGCGTCGCCCTGCGCTACTTCGAGCCGGCGCTTAACGATACTGAGTTCGGCCTCTACTACATTCAGTACAACAGCCGTCTCCCTGTCTTAAGCGCGCGCACCGGAAACTTTGCCGGTCTGGCCGGTGGAGACTACGCGGGTTCGGCTCAATTCTTCAGAGAGTTTCCCGATGACATCAAGCTGATCGGTGCCAGTTTCAATACTGAAATTCCGGGAACCGGTATTGCGTTGCAGGGTGAATATTCTTTCCGAAAAGACCAACCGCTTCAGGTTGACGACGTCGAACTCCTGTTTGCCGGTTTATCGCCGACCGATCCTTTCGGTGGAACCCCCTTTGGGAGCGCCGGTCAACTTGGGGCCTTTGGGTTCGACGAGGAAATCCAGGGTTTCCGGCGCAAGGACGTGAGTCAGTTTCAAGCGACCGCATCTAAGGTGTTAGGACCGAACCTAGGGGCAGATCAGATCGTTCTGGTGGGCGAAATCGGCGCCACTTACATCCATGATATGGAAAGCAAGGATGAACTGAGGTACGAGGGACCGGGCACCTTTACCAGTGGAACCAATATTTTCACCTTGGCCGGTATCCAGCCAGAAACGCAAACGAATGGTTTTGCGGACCCTATCTCTTGGGGATACCGCTTGCGGGCCCGCGCACAGTTCAACAATGCCATCGGCCCGGTCAGTCTCCAGCCGGGTATCGCTTTCTCGCACGATGTCAGTGGAACGACGCCTGCACCGATCTCCAACTTTGTAGAAGACCGCAAAACCGTGACCCTGTCACTGGGGGCGACCTATCTCGATTCACTGCGTGCCAGCATTGCCTACACGAACTTTATGGGCGGCAGTCCGTTCAATCTTTTGAGCGACCGGGACTTTGCGTCATTCGTCGTCAGTTACTCGTTCTAAACAACGAAAAGAATCCGTGTGGTACGGGAGGAAAACTCTATGAAACTGGCATCAACACCGATTGCATTCGGCGCTCTCGCGCTCATGCTGGCCGCACCGATGGTGCAGGCCAAGGTCTCGTCGGAAGAAGCCGCCAAACTGGGCAAGGAGCTCACTCCGATGGGCGCGGTTCAGGCCGGTAATGCGGAGGGGACAATCCCCCCATGGGATGGCGGTATTAAAACACCGCCTGCAGGTTACCAGCCTGGAATGCATCATCCTGACCCTTACGCGGCGGACGCGCCGATTGCGACCATCACCCCGGCCAATGTGGATCAGTTCAAGGACAAGCTGTCTCCCGGCCAACTGGCGATGTTCAAACGCTATCCCGATAGCTGGAAGATGAACATTTACCCCAGCCAACGCAGCGCGTCCTATCCGCAACGGATTTATGATTTCGCGATTGCAAATGCAACGACTGCTGAGCTCACTCCTGATGGCAACGGCATTGTAAATGCCCGGGAGTCGATTCCCTTTCCCATCCCTCAGAACGGCCTGCATGCGATCTGGAATCACCTTTTGCGCTATCGCGGCAATACGGTGCGCCGGATTATCGGGCAGGTGTCGCCAACTTCTGGCGGGGCTTACAATCTGGTGAAGATTGACGAGCAGATTTATCTCTCCTATGCCCACCAGGGTGCGTCTATCGAGAGCATCAACAACACCCTGGGATACTTCCTTCAGGAAGTGACGGCCCCGGCACGTCTGGCAGGAACAATCCTGCTGGTGCATGAAACCTTGAACCAGGAGGCCGAACCTCGGAAGGCATGGACCTACAATCCCGGTCAACGCCGCGTGCGGCGTGCCCCCAATGTTGCCTACGACAATCCAGGAACCGCTTCGGACGGCCAGCGCACCAGTGACCAGCTCGATATGTTCAACGGCGCGCCCGACCGCTACAACTGGGAACTCAAGGGGCGGCGCGAAATGTATGTGCCTTACAACTCATACAAGCTTCACAGCGATTCCCTTGAGTATGATGAGATCGTACAGGCCGGACATCTCAATCAGGACTTCACGCGCTACGAACTGCATCGGGTCTGGGAAGTGGATGCGACCCTGAAAGACGGCACCAGCCACATCTACGCCCGCCGGACGTTTTACTTCGATGAAGACAGTTGGCAGATCGTCGCGGCGGATCAGTATGACGGTCGCGGCGAAATCTGGCGCGTGTCCGAGGCGCACAACATTAACTACTACGAAGTTCCACTGCTCTGGGAAACCGTCGTCACCCAGTATGATGTTCAGAACGGACGCTATCTGGCCTTCGGTTTGAACAATCAGGATCGCATCGAAGTCTTCAATGACGACCTCGATCTGCGGCAGTTTACGCCTGAAGGTTTGCGGCGTAAGGGCCGTCGTTAAGCCGGCGTGTGACGATGCGTGTCAGGAAGTGGTCCTGGGGAAGTGGATCGTCTTTCCTTTGGAGAGTTTCCTTAAAGGCGCGGGATCGGGTGGTGTTCTTTGATTCGGGAACAGGATCTCCAATGCGAATAGCTGCCCGCCTGGGGTTTGAGGCATTGCATCTAAATGTAGTGCTGACGGTTCTCGGCCTGCTTTGCATCTGCGCCGCGAACGCGGTTGCGCAGAATGACTCCCGGATTGCGCCGCTGGCCGCACAGGCTCTGCTGCTTGATGCCGTAGAGTTGGAGGATAGAGTCATCGCCGTCGGCGATAGAGGCCATGTGCTCTTGAACGAAGATCCTGCTTCGCAACCCTGGTCACAGGTGAGCGTACCGACACGGGCTATGTTGACGGCTGTTGCCGCGACAGGTGACGATGGTCTCTGGGCGGTCGGCCACGACGCGGTCATCCTGCACAGTGGCGACCGGGGCCAGAGCTGGCAGCTGCAAAACAGCGACCCCGAACTTGAAACACCTTTGCTTGATGTCTGGTTCGAAGCCGGCGGCCATGGGCTGGCGGTCGGCGCTTATGGGCTGGTTTATGAAACCTTCGACGCTGGTGAAAACTGGGAGCAGCGGACGATCGACGAGGACGAACCTCATTTCTACAGCCTCTTCGAAACCGCGGATCAGGATCTGATCCTCGCGGGGGAGTTCGGCACGATCTTGCGCTCGAGTGATCGTGGGAAAACCTGGGCACGGCTCGAGAGCCCTTACGAAGGAAGCTTTTTCGGCGGACTGGGGATGTCAGATGGCAAGATCCTGCTGTTCGGACTGCGCGGTAACCTTTTCCGCTCTCTGGACCGGGGCGAGAGTTGGGAGAGAATCGAGAGCGGTGTGACGGCTTCTCTTTTGGACGCTGCGGAGCGCACGAGCGGTGAAGTCCTGATTGTTGGGCTGAGCGGCACTCTGCTGCGCAGCAATGATGCGGCGGGTACTTTCACCTTGTCTGACGGTCTCAAACGCGAGGCCCTTGCGTCGGTCCTTCCCCTATCGGATGGGGGATTGCTGCTGTTAAGTGAACACGGGGCTTCGCTTCTGACTGACGCCCGTGCCGCTCAATCGACAGAATTGGCGAATTGATGCTGGCGAAAATCGAAGAGGGCATTTTCGGGCACCGGAAAATCATTCTGGGCCTTTTTTTGCTCGCCACTCTCTTCATGGCGTATCAGACCTCGTTGCTGCAGATTGATGCGGGCTTCGAAAAGCAGCTGCCACTGAAGCATCCCTACATGCAGACCTTCGTCGAGCATAAGGAGGAATTCGGCGGTGCGAACCGTTTGCTGATCGCGGTCAGAGCGAAAGACGGCGATATCTTCACGCCGGCGTTTTTCTCGACCATGAAAGCCGTCACCGACGAGGTTTTTTTCCTGCCCGGCGTAAATCGCAGCACGGTGCGCTCGATCTTTACACCGAACGTGCGCTTCATCGAGATTGTCGAGGGGGGATTCTCCGGCGGTAATGTGATTCCCGCCGAATTCGAACCGACGCCGGAATACCTGGCCGAGGTGCGCGAGAACATCCTGAAGTCGGGGATCGTCGGTCGTCTGGTCGCGGACGATTTCACGACGGCGATGGTGTCCGCCCAGTTGGTTGAAATCGATCCTGCGACGGGCGAACGGCTGGATTATCTGAAGGTCGCGGACCAACTTGAGGTCAAAATCCGTGAGCGATTTGTCGATGACGAGATCGACGTCCACATCATCGGCTTTGCCAAGGCCGTTGGATACATCGCGGACGGCGCACTTGGGGTAGTCCTATTCTTCGGCATTGCCTTTCTGATCACCGCGGCCATCGTTTATCTTTTTACACATTCCATCCGGATGACTCTGCTCCCGCTTTTCTGTTCGCTGGTTGCGGTGGTCTGGAATATGGGGCTGCTGACGCTGTTTGGCTTTGGCCTGGACCCAATGTCGATCCTTGTGCCCTTCCTGGTCTTTGCCATCGGAGTGTCGCATGGCGTGCAGATGATCAACGCGGTCGGTGCCGAGGTCTTCGATGGTGCGGATAATCTCACGGCATCCCGGAGTGCGTTCAGGCGGCTGCTGCTGCCCGGCGGGGTGGCGCTGCTAAGCGATACAATTGGCTTCCTGACCATCATGCTGATCGAGATCCGGATCATTCAGGAGCTGGCGGTGACGGCCAGCCTTGGGGTCATGGTCATTATCCTGACCAATCTGATCCTGCTCCCGATCCTCCTCTCCTACGTCAAACTGGGGGAGGGGTACCGAACGCGTATGCATGCCGGAGCAAAACGGCGCGAGCCCCTCTGGCGTCTCCTCTCCCGGGTTGCCGATCCAAAGGTGGCGGCGGGCAGCATCGGTTGCGCGCTGCTGCTGTTGGCCTGGGGACTTTATGAAGCGCCGAACCTGCAGATCGGTGATATCCATGCAGGTGTTCCGGAATTGCGGCAGGATTCCCGCTACAATAGGGATACCGCCGTCGTAACGGATAAGTTCGCTATCGGTGTGGATGTGATCACCACCATTGTGGAGACGGTGCCGGACGGATGTATCGAACACGACATCATGGACCGGATCGACCGCTTTCAATGGCAGATGTCGAATGTGCCGGGCGTGCAGTCGACGATATCCATGCCTCAGGTCGCCAAGGTCATCAATGCCGGCTGGAACGAAGGTAATCTGAAATGGCGCGTGCTGCCCAGAAACCCGCAGACCATGGTGCAGGCCGTATCTTCCATCGAGACCTCGACCGGCCTCTTGAACAAGGACTGCAGTGTGATGCCGGTCCTGATTTTCACAGAAGATCACAAGGCCGAAACCATCTCCCGGGTTATCGACGCGGTGAAGGTCTTTGCGGCCGAAAACAACAGCGAGCGTCATACTTTCAGGTTGGCCACCGGCAACGTCGGTGTCATGGCCGCAACCAACGAGGTGGTGCAGGACGCGCAGACTGAAATGCTGCTCTGGATCTATGCGGCGATTATCCTGCTCTGTTTTGCGACCTTCCGCTCCTGGCGTGCGACTCTTTGCATTGTGCTGCCGCTCAGTCTCGTCTCGGTTCTCGGGTACGCGGTCATGAGCGTTCTGGGGATTGGTTTGAAGATTTCGACCCTGCCGGTTGCGGCGCTGGGTGTCGGGATCGGCGTCGACTACGGGATCTATATCTTCAGCCGCTTCCGGACTCTTTTGAACGAGGGTGGCCTCGGGCTCCATGAGGCCTACGAGGAAACCCTCCGGGTGACAGGCAGCGCGGTTCTGATTACCGGTCTGACCCTGGCGATCAGCGTCAGTACCTGGGCTTTTTCGGCCCTGAAGTTCCAGGCCGATATGGGCATTCTTCTAGCCTTTATGTTCCTGGCGAACATGCTGGGTGCTTTGTTGCTGCTGCCGTCTCTGGCTTTCGTCGTCTACGGATTTTTACGCCGCAAACGCAGCGCCTGATCGAGTAGGGCACAGCGTCCACCTCACGAGTTCCTGTAGCAATATGAACCTGCTCTTCCGTCTGATTCGCGTTCTTTTCACCGGCCTTTTTCGAGAGAAGATCGGCTTCCTGGATGAGTCCACCGTGTTCTTTCGGGTCCTGCCGAACGATCTCGACTTCAATCTGCATATGAACAACGGCCGCTATCTTACGATCATGGATCTGGGGCGGTTTGATCTGATGCAGCGCAGCGGCCTTGCGGGGATCGCGATCCGAAACCGCTGGATGCCGGTCGTTGCCTCGCAGGTCATCAACTACCGACGCTCGCTTGCACCTTTTCAGCGCTACAGCCTGCACAGTCGGATCCTCGGATGGGATGACCGCTTCGTCTACTTCCTTCAGCAGTTCCGCGGGGAAGACGGCAGGCTTGCGGCTTCGGCGCTGGTGCGAGCTGGAATCCTGGTGAAAGGCCGCAGCCTCACCATTGCGGAGATTATCCCGATAGTGGGTTACAAGGGACCGCAGCCAGTGTTGGCGCCTGAAGTCACGGCCTGGCGGGGGACAGAAGAATGGCTTCGCTCCGACGCGGAGGCTTAGCCGAAAGCCTGCGCGGCGATACCGTAGTAATGCCGATGAGCCTCCGGGAGGCCATTTGATGTTTGTGCTCCTCCGGAGCTTCGCAGCATAATCGGCGGAACGTCGTTCTCTGTAAATCCGAGTGATTCGAGTGCCGGGAAAAGTGCTTTCTGTCGGGCGGGTAAATCTATCCGGAACGCGGAGCCTTCGCTCTGCGTGGACATCAAGCCCGTGATTATGCTGAGTGCGGTTGCATCGTCAGGTGCGATAACCGGTCCGAGGTTTGCGAGGTCGCCCTGTTGGACCAGCAAGCCATAACCCACGGGCTTAGCTTTGTCGAAGAGGACAAGGCCTCGCTCGGCCTGGGCGATTCGCTGTTGCAGCATTCGATTACGGCTGTGGCCAAAGGCAGCTGCATCAAGTGCGATGATAGCGTCTTTCAGGGTTTCGTCTAACGGGCAAAGTTCCTGATCTCGTTCGAGGTCTGCCGGCACAACGCGCGTATCTGTCGCCGGTCTTCTATAGCTGTAGAGGTCCTCGATCTGCAGAAAACCGTGTTTTTCGTATAGCGGGCGCCCGTCCCGTGTCGAGATGAGTTGAAGGGGAGAAGAAGCTGCTGCTGATGACGCACGATGAATAGCTTCGTGCATAAGTGCCTGGCCGAGTCCCTGTCTTCGCGCGCTTGAGTCGACAATAATCATACCGAGGGCGACCAGCGGTCCGCTGCCGCTGTCGCCGTAAGGAATCATCGCGGCACAGGAAAGCATCTCCGAAGCGCTGGATCTATGACCGAAGACTTCACCGGCGGCCAGAATTGTTCGCCAATCCTCTTCTTCATGAGGCCACTCCTGCGCGCGGGAGAGCCTGAGAAGCTCGGGTAGGTCCTGCAAACCGCATTGGCCAATCGGCCCAATCTGAGCGCTCATTCTGCCTGATCGTCGTCCTGAGTACGCGCCAGCTCTTCCATCAGGCGTTTCGCAAAGGCACCATTGTCGTAGCGGGCAGCCAAAAACTGTTCAACAACCTGACGTGCGGCCTTTTTGTCGTAGGGTTCCGCACCGGAATTCCCGACCTTCTGCTGCACACGCCTCAGGATTTCTGGATCAATCGAGGCGCGTAGCTCCGCCAGCTGTTTGAGAAGGGCGTCACGGTCAACGGGTTCGTCTTCGGCCATACTGTGTCATCAAATCTGTTAGTGGGCGAAATGGCTGATAGGGCGTTTTGGCGATAGCAACCCTATGACGGCAGTCGTTAAGAGCTTATGCCCATTTATCCGATTTTGCTATTCAATCGCTGCTGTCTTTTCTACAAAGCGCCACCCTGGGCGCTGCCAACTTAGGAGCCGATCCGAAAAGCGGATGTAGCGACCCGAAGAGCAGTAACAAAAGGAACGGTCTCACACGTAAAGGGTTGGAGGGCGAATTCCTTTTGTTAAAGAATCCGATGCCCAGGATCACCTTCTGCAGACACGTGCTTGCAGGCGCGTTAAAGGGATGGTAATAATACTTGGTAAATCAGAAAATATAGATTAAAATCAATGGGTTAAAGAATTTTTTGAATTCTCCGAACCTATCACGCACGAACCTTGGAAAGAGTTAGCAGTCGATGTCGCTTGGGTTGCACGAACGTAGAGCAAAGCGCCGCCGCAAGTTTTGGTGGGGAGTCATCAAGTGGTTGGTGGCACTTGCCATTATTGGTGCGTTGGGGGTCAAAGCCTACTACACCGGGTCTGATATCGCGCAACGCGACCTTGTCGCCGAACAGGAAAAAACTGCGCGGCTGACCGGCGAGCTGGCTGAGGTCAACCAGTCTGTGACGGATCTGCAGGCACAGCTCGACAGCGCAAAACTCTCGGCTGGCGACTGGCAGAAAAAATACGAAACCGACGTACCGACCGGGGCGCTGAAAGAGGTTCTCGACATTGCCAGTGGCAAGCTGGACAACGGCGTGGGCATGGAGCGCCTGAGGTTTCTAATTGAATCGGCACAGAACGAGCGCAGCTGCGATAATGCACCGGTGACCAAGCGCTTCTTTGTCGGGACGGATCTCTACAGCGGCGCCAATGATTCAGTGAGCTTTGCGAAGTCGGCGATAACCATCACCGCGAAAGGCCAGTCTGCGAAGGACGCATCAGGTAACGTTGAAGCCTGGTACGACTCGGCCCAACCCCTGAGCGTGAACTTCACGTTGATCGGTGGTAAAAATATCCAGGAATCCGGTAAACTGCCGATCCATCGTTCAGTGGTCGTCAACAACGCTGAGTATCGCTTCAGCCTGACCGAAGGGCCACGCGGATTCGTGATTATCTCCGGTGATCGTTGCGACTACCCTTAGGTTGTAAATCACTGATTTTCATCACGCGAGCTTAGACGCGTCTTTACAGCATGTGTATTCTCATGTGTGAGAGCGGTGATGCAGTGCGTCACCGTGAATTGCACTTTATCTAGCTTGCGGGGCGCGCCGCTCTCGCGGAAAGATCGTGAATGCTTGCTGAGTGGTTCCAATACCTGACCACACCCTGTCCAGGCTTCTTGCGCGCGCTGGGGTATCCTCAGCAGATAATTGCAACACAGGCACGCTACCGGCGCTGCAAGAAAGCCTGGCGCCCGCATCTAGAGCATACAAAGTCCGTCATTCTGGAGAGCGCTCTGGAATCGACAGGAACCAAACGTGCCGTGATCCTCGGGTCAGGTTCTTTGTTGGACATTCCATTGGCTGGACTCTCGCATCGTTTTGATCAGGTGGAGCTGGTGGATATTCTTCACTTGCCCTGGGTGAAACGCCACGCTTTACGCTACCCCAATGTGCGTTTTCATACGCTGGATGTGACGGGTGTTTGCCAACCATTCTTTGATCAAGTTGCAAGTGTGAAGGCCTTTGGAAACGGAGCTGCTGATCCCGTCGAATCTCGCTTGCCACAGACCTATCCCAAACCCTTATCTCAAAGCCTGAATTTTGATCAGGTCGACTTTCTGGCATCGGTAAATCTTCTTTCCCAATTGCCGATGATGCCCATGGCTTTTCTCGAGAAACGCGGCCAACCGCATTGCAGTGACGAAGGGATGAGCTTTTCTCGCGCGCTCATCACGAATCATCTTCTCTGGATAAAGGCGAGCGCTGTGCGCACCTGTTTGATCACCGATCTGGAGCGCCGCGTCTGCAACTTGTCTGGCGAGGAGATGGTGCGGGAAGACGCGCTCTACGGTGTCGCATTGTCTGAGCCGGATCGCGAGTGGATCTGGGACATCGCCCCTCATCCCGAAATTAACTCACATCAGGATTTTAGGCATAGAGTGGGTGGTTTTTTAAACCTGCACTGAATAGATCAGACCGCCGCGCTTCCTCACGGGCTTACGGTTTTGTCTGCAAAGCACTGGGATTTGCCTCGCGAAGGAGTCAGGAGTTGAAACCCTCCAGAAAGCTCACAAGATTCGCGCCCAGTGCCGGGTTTGCGTAGCCCCCCTCCTGTACGACAACGCTCGGCAACGACAAGTCGGCGATCACGCGTCCGATATCGCCGAAGCCCCCGGTGGTGACGGCTAGTCCGGCAAAGGGGTCGCTTTCATGTGCATCCAGCCCCAGGGCGACCACGACCGCGGCTGGCGCGAATGCGGCGATCGCTTCGCAGGCGCTGTCGAGCGCGGCGAGGAAGGGTTTGTCGCCTGATCCCAAAGGCAGTGGAAGGTTGAGATTGTAACCCAGTCCGGCAGCTTCACCGCGTTCGTGAGCATGGCCCCAGAAAAAGGGATAGAAGTTCTGCGGATCGGCGTGGATCGAAATCGTGAGCACATCGTTCCTGTGATAAAAAATCCCTTGAGTGCCGTTTCCGTGATGCAGGTCCACGTCGAGAATAACAACACGGTCGTGATCCTGACGTAAATCCTGGGCCGCGATGGCCGAATTGTTCAGGTAACAGAAACCACCGGCCATATCCGCGAAGGCATGATGTCCGGGTGGGCGGCAGAGGGCGTAGGCGGCGCGGACGCCGGCGCGGACCTGACGGGTCGCATGCACCGCCGTATTCATGGAGGCCTTTACGGAACTCCAGGTCGTTGCGGAGATGGGGCAGGCGGTGTCGGCCATGTGGTATCCAGCCTGTCCTACCGCTGAAGCCGGATAGCTCGCGCTCGCGCCATGAGGCCGTCCGTTCGGATGAACATTGGGGATCACCTCGTCCGATGCCCCCGGAATTTCGCGCCAACGCGCATGTATGCTTTCCAGAAAGCGAAGGTACTCGGGTGTATGAACTGCGGCGGCAGGCGCCAGACCAAAGTCGTCCGGCGCTATAATTTCAAAACCGGACGCTCGACCGGCATCCAGCAGCATATCGGCGCGCTGAGGTGTCTCAGGATTGGGCTTGCGAACTCCACTGGAGAGAAAATTGGCTGGGTTGTGCGCGGTTTGAGCCGGATCGAAGACGAGTTTCATATAAGTGAGCCGCAGTTGTTGTCGCATAGATGCCTGAGGTGTTGAGCTTAGAAAGCGGGCAGGGGCCTGCCAAGGCAATTTGCGGCCAGAGACCGTGCCGCTTCCAGAGGTTCGCTGCACAGCAATTGCGATGCAGGTGGGGCTGGGCTATGAAGTCGAGTGACATTTGAGCGGCGGATCAGGAAAGAAATCCAACATGACATCTCAGGGAAATTTGCGTACGGGCGGCCGGATTCTGGTCGACCAACTTCGTCTGCACGGCGTCAACACTGCGTTTGGCGTTCCGGGTGAGAGTTATCTGGCCGTGCTGGACGCGCTCTACGATGTGCCTGAAATTTCCTTCCGCATTTGTCGTCAGGAAGGCGGGGCAGCCATGATGGCGGACGCCTACGGAAAGCTGACCGGTCAGCCGGGGATCTGCTTCGTAACCCGGGGACCAGGTGCCACCAGCGCCAGCGCCGGTGTCCATATCGCCTACCAGGATTCAACGCCGATGATCCTGTTTATCGGTCAGGTCGGTCGGGACATGATTGAGCGCGAGGCCTTTCAAGAAATCGACTACCGCCGCATGTTCGGTCAGATGGCGAAGTGGGTGGCCCAGATCGACGACGCCGACCGGATCCCCGAGTATCTGGCACGCGCCTTCGCGACGGCCACCTCAGGGCGTCCTGGGCCTGTCGTGCTGGCCTTGCCCGAAGATATGCTGCGGGATATGACCGCAGCGCTGGATGCCAAACCATACAGTTCTGTCGAGGCGCACCCAGCACCCGCGGACATGGATCACCTGGGCGATCTACTTGCTGCGGCGAAGCGCCCGTTAATGATCCTGGGCGGTACGTCCTGGGATGCGCAGGCCTGCCGGAACATTCAGAGTTTTGCGGAAGCGCACGGCCTGCCGGCAGCAGCTTCGTTCCGCTGTCAGGATTATTTCGACAATACGCACCCAAACTATGTTGGCGATGTCGGGATCGGGATTAATCCCAAGCTGGCGGAGCGGGTCCGCGAGTCTGATCTGGTTCTGGTGGTTGGCGCACGTCTCGGTGAGATGACGACCGGTGGTTACAGCCTGTTCGACTCGCCGGTGCCCAAACAGCCCATGGTTCACGTGCATGCCGGTGCCGAGGAGCTTGGCCGGGTGTATCAGCCGGAGCTGGCGATTAACGCCGGAGTCAAGGCCTTCGCAGCAGCTGCAACCGCAATGTCGCCACCCAAATCACCCGATGACACCCGCCGAGCATTGGTGACGACGGCGCGTGATGAGTATTTGGCCTATATTCAGACGCCGCAGATCCCTGGAGATCTGCAGATGGGCGATATCATGGGATGGCTGCGCGAGCGCCTGCCGGAAGACGCAATAATAAGCAATGGAGCCGGTAACTACACGACCTGGGTACACCGGTTTTACCAGTATCGTAGTTTCCCGACCCAACTTGCGCCGACGTCCGGCTCAATGGGCTACGGCCTGCCGGCGGCGGTGGCGGCGAGCTCTGTCTTTCCGGAACGGACCGTGGTCTGCTTCGCGGGCGATGGCTGCTTCATGATGCATGGCCAGGAACTTGCCACGGCAATGCAATACGGTCTTAAGATTATCGTTCTGGTGATCAACAACGGCATGTACGGCACGATCCGCATGCATCAGGAGCGTGAGTATCCTGAGCGCGTCAGTGGCACTGAGCTGGTTAATCCGGATTTCGCGGCCTATGCCCGCGCCTTTGGCGCGCAGGGCGAAGTGGTGGAAAGCACCGAGCAGTTCGCGCCGGCCTTTGAGCGCGCCCTGGCGGCGGAAGGCTCGAGCCTCTTGGAAATCCGTATCGATCCCGAAGCGATCACACCCAAGATGACCCTGTCCGAGATAACCGCCGCCGCAAAGGCGGGTTAGACTGAAAGTCCGGTCAGGGGACAGACAGCGTGCTCAAATCCCCGAGACGCGGCTGCCGAAGGGCGGTTTGTACAATCACGCCATCGGGTATGAAGCTGCTTGATCCAAATAAGTTTTGGAGTGTGTCGAGAAAAACCGGCTCGTAGTCAAAGAAGACTTCAACAGCGATGACGTTCTCATTGTCGCGAACAATAAAACCTCCTGGCAGAGACGCTGTGTCGCCTGTGCCGCCGAATTGGCTCGGAGGAAGGGTAGGGCCAGCCCCCGTGATCTGCCATGTGACCTCTGCATCGTCACCAGGGTTTTTGTAGACTGAGCTCACAATGACGCCGCCATTTGTTCCAAGGTTGAATGGTTGGACAATTTCAATAGCGGCGATCATGAGCTGGTTTACTTCTCCCGCCGTAATGTTTGAAGGTCGAGAAACAAGATCGGACATGGTAGCGGCAGCCCGATCCAGTTTTTGATTGAGGAGCATGTAACGCCCCATATCGAACATGCCGAGCAGGGTGAAAATCATCACAGGAACGATTAGGGCAAATTCGATCAAGCTAATGCCTGATGTATCGTGTTTGAACTGACGTAGGAGTTCGCCTAAGCGGTGACCGTATGTCGTCTTCATTTTAACACCAATCAATCTATTCATCCGAGTAGGGTTCGTTCCGAACGGCTATTGTGGCCGTCATGGGGAGCGAATCACCTAAACCCGTAAACACTGCAAAAATCGGCGTCAGGTACTCCCATTCGTAGTTGAGGCGATAAAACACAACGTCGTTCGCGGAACCGGCTCCGGGTGTGCCTGGTCCGTTGTCGTCACCCGTAAAATCCGCATAGACAGTTACTTGGACGTTTGCGTCAGTAACATCGATGAGACCATGTGTGTGATCGGTGATGATCTCGAGAATTTTAGCCTGACGCGCGTCAGGATCGACTTCCTGTCCTGTAACACCAAACCTAGCTGCTTCTCTTAGGCCACCCTCGGCTAGAGAAAGGGTGAACATGACCATTGCAATTTCAATCGTGCCGAACAACAACAGTAAAAACACGGGAAGAATAAGAGCGAATTCTATCGCAGCCGTTCCTTCATTGCCTTTTCTGAAACGGCGTATGAGGCGCCTAACTGGCATCTTCGTGAGCATAATATTCGATCCTTGGTCACCCATTACCTTGGAAAGTAGATACCGCTTTCGTCCCGTAACTGGCACCGCCTGGGTAAACCGTGTATTTGAGGCCTACATTGCGGAGATAGCATCTAGCGTATTAATAATCGCAGGTCCGAGCAGAACAATGAAAAGCGGAGGAAGAATGAAAAGGATCATCGGCACGGTCATCATTGCCGGCAGTTTTGCAGCCTTTTCTTCCGCTTTGAGCATCCGTTCGTCACGTGACTCTGTACTCATGACACGCAATGACTGAGAGAGAGGCGTACCGTAACGCTCTGCCTGTACCAGTGTGTTGACCAAACTGCGGACGATCTGCAGATCGGTTCTTTGAGATAGATTGTCCAGCGCAACGCGGCGCTCCGGCAGGAATCCGAGTTCAAGTCCTGTCAGGCTTAACTCGTCGGCAAGTTCCGGTGATGAAGAAGCCATTTCCTGAGACACTCGGGTCAAGGTTGCATCCAAGCTGAGTCCGGCCTCGGTACAAATTACCATGAGATCCAGGCCGTCAGGTAATGACTTGCGAATCGCCTCCTGACGCTTTGCAGATGCATTCTTGATGATGATATCTGGCAAATATGCGCTCAAGCCGATAGTGCCGATACATATAATCAGCTTAATACCGGGCGAGAGGTCATAGGAGTTGAGGCCATAAAACATGAAGGTTACAAAACCGCCCAGAACAACGGGGAGGGCGAGTTTGAAGAAGAGATACTGCACCACAGCATCCTTAGAACGCCATCCAGCGCTCATCAGCTTGTTCGAAATGTTACCTGCTTGCGCAGACTTCATGAGTTGCAGGCGTTCCACAACCTGACGCATGAAGGATGCAGTGTTTAAGCGATCGTTGCGCCGTCTGGGTGCGAGCATGCCACTCCGCAGTGCTTCGCGTTGTTCAGTAAGTGCCTTGGCACGTTTTTGCGAAGGATCGCGATAGAGCAACGAAGACCAAACAGCAGCAAAGCTTATGAACACTGTAATAGAGGACATGACTACGATCACGTCTTCCATTGTAACGCCGGCAGGAAGGTAGTTTTCGATACTCATATTTCAAATTTGACCATTTTGTACATCGTACCGATACCGATCGCGAACATGAAAAAACCACCGGCGAGCATCAAGTTACCGCGCGGGTCGTGCCATAGGGTCATGACGTATTCGCGGTTGATAAAGAACAGCAGGAGAAACATGATGAACGGAAGGCTACCGATGATGTATGCACTGGCCTTTGCTTCCGATGACATGGCCTTGATCTTGAATTTCATCTGCTTACGCCTGCGCAGGATATCCGACAGATTTGAAAGCGTTTCGGCGAGGTTACCGCCAGTCTCGGTTTGGATGGAGAGTGCAACTGTAAAGAAGTTGAACTCAGGGATCATAAGGCGTTTGGCCGTATCCCAAAGCGCATCATCCATCTTGCTGCCAATTTTGACCGCCTCAAAAATCTGGGTCAGTTCTTCACCGACAGGTCCAGGAATCTCCTGACCTGCAGACTTAATGGACTCGGTAATAGGCAGTCCCGCCTTCAGGCCGCGTACCATCAAGTCAATCGCATCTGGAAAATGCGCAATGAACTGTAGCTGACGGCGAGAGGCCTTAATGCCAAGAACGAAATGAGGCAATCCAACTGCGCCGAAAAGGCCTAAAAGTACAGAAACCACAGTCGGAACTGCCAGAACGACATGCCCAACTCCGAAAGACATGAGACCACTGACCAGGCAAATCAGCAGGTAGCGACCCAGGTCCGGGTTTACACCGGCCCGTTCAAGTCGATGACGGAGTAGGTCTGGTCGGGGCAGAGCCGTTTTTATCAGTCGATCGACAACGGCATACTTGCTATCACCCGTCGCACGTCTCACGCTTACAACGGTTTGAACCGTCGTGGCGATATCACCCGCTTCGCCCCTGGCTCTATCGATCCGTCTTTTGAACTGTCGGTTCGAACCGTTACCTGCAAAGGCGGCCGCGATGAGCATGACGCCGCCAAGCATTGGCAAGCACATTAAAATTAATGTGGTTGCCGGGTCACCGCCGGTAAGGAAGGCGAGGTCCACTACATTGCCTCCAGAAGACGTTGTTCCAAACCAAAATAGGCTGCTTTCGTTGCAAAGAAGGGGCGCAAACCTGATGATTTGAAACTGCCTTGCAGATTGCCCTCATTGTCCTCACCCTCGAATTCAAAGGTGTAGAGGTCTTGCGTCGTGATGATATCGCCTTCCATCCCGACAATCTCGGTGATGTGGGTCACACGGCGTTGACCATCACGCATACGGGAGATCTGAACAATCATATGGACGGCGTCGGCGATTTGGGTTCGAACGGCTTTCGCAGGCAGGTTGATACCTGCCAGACCAATCATGTTTTCAAGACGCGTCAGACCTTCTCGCGGCCTGTTGGCGTGGATTGTACCCAGCGAGCCGTCATGGCCGGTGTTCATGGCCTGGAGCATGTCCACCGCCTCACCACCACGTACCTCACCAAGAATGATGCGATCAGGACGCATACGAAGTGTGTTCTTCACCAGATCGCGCATGTCGATGGCGCCTTCGCCTTCAAGGTTGGCCGGACGGGTTTCCAAGCGCACTACGTGTGGCTGTTGCAGTTGAAGTTCCGCGGCATCCTCAATCGTGACAATACGTTCACCGGGATCGATCATCTGTGACAGGGCGTTCAGCAGGGTTGTTTTACCCGAACCGGTACCCCCAGAGATCAGGATATTCAAACGGCTGCGCGCTGCGATTTTCAACACCATTGCCATCTTGTCCGAGATGTTGCCCTGCCGGGCCATGACATCGAGGGTAATGCCTTTTTTCGCGAACTTACGAATGGAGATGGAAGCGCCGTCGATTGCGAGAGGCGGAATGACGATGTTAACACGACTGCCGTCAAGCAGACGGGCGTCGACAAGTGGTGTCGTTTCGTCAACGCGCCGGCCGATCTGTGCGACGATGCGCCTTGAAATATTCACGACGTGATCGTTATCACGGAACTTTACGTCTGAAAGATCCAGCTTGCCGCCACGCTCCACATAAACCTGGTAGGGGCCGTTCACCATTATATCGGTGACTTTCTCATCCGCCAAAAGCGGTTCAAGTGGCCCGAGGCCCAGCATATCCGCAAGCATCAGCTCCACGACGCCCTGTTGCTCGGGGCCGTTCAGGCGGATTTTCTCTTCGGCAAGGACTTCAGAAACGATTTCACCGAGCTGGCTGGAAAGTTCTTCGCGCGGCAACTGCGAGGCAGCCGAGACATCAAGCCTTTCCATCACTTTGGCGTGGATCGCCCCTTTTGCCGCTTCAACGGTGTCGGTGATCGGCGCCTTGGTTTCGAGCCGCCGTTCGTCAACCTTGAAAGGGTCGGGCTGACTGGATGGTGCTGCTGCCCGGGGAGGGGAAGTGGGTTGAGCCGCCGGCTGAGGCGCGTCGGTACTGCTGGCGGATTGCTCGCGCGCAGGAGGCGCCGCTGGAGCGGATTGCTTTGGATACTGTGCGCTCACCCAGTTGATCAATTCGGTGAGCAGGGTACGGCGTTCCAGAAGGTTCAGGCTATTCGGATTTTTCTCGAATTCAGAGCTGACGAGCTGACCAAGACGCAAGCCCAGTTCAGGACGCGAAAGCTGGGAAACTTCCAGTCCGCTCAAACACTCGGCAACCTTTGGCTTTAACTGATCAACGTATGGTGTCAGATTGGAATCTGCAGGCGTGCCGGGTTTCCCCGGTTTTGCGTTCTTACGCTGCGCGAATATCGACATTGAGGTTATTTCCTCCCAAGCCAGTCGCGCCAGCTCTTCTTCTTAGCACCGTCACCCAAAGCCGAATCCTTGGCGCCATCCAGCACAGTCGTCGCACGCTGCAGGACCTTGCTCGCCTTACAGCGGGCGTCGACCTGCACAAGTGGCTTGCCCGTATTAGAGGCAAGATTGAAGGCTTTGTGATCTTCGGCGAGTTGAAAGTCGACTTTGCGTCCGAGCGCCTTTTGAAAGTCGCCAAGCTGCATTGCCTGCGTCGCACTTCCCGTGCGGTTCGCAATGACCTTGATCGGAGTGTTCGGGCTCATCTCGTCGATGTTTGCAAGCATCCGGATCGAATCACGTAAGCCCGATAAGGTCAGCTCCGTGACAACAACAATTTGGGTCGCCGCGTCGAACACACCCTGCCGGAGCCCCGGGGCTGCACGGGGCATATCGACCACGATGCATTCATGTTCCCGACCCAGGGCGTCAAAGAGGGCGCCGGTTGCTGCAGGATCAAAGAGGATTTCCTGACTCACATTCTCCTCGGTCGCCATTACCGAGAGTTTCTCGGTAAGTTTTGCCGTTGCACTGGAAATGAAGAGGCTGTCGATACGCGAAGGGTTTTCCAAGGCTTCTCGAAGACCGCGGGTTGGTTCGAGGTCGAGCGATAAGGCGATGGTTCCGTATTCAAGATCAAGATCGACGAGCGCTGTCGTGTGCTGTTTTTCCTCTGCCATGCTCCAGGCGATATTAAGAGCGACAGTGGACGCGCCGCATCCACCTCGAGACCCGATCACTACAATCTTCTGTGTCGCATCGGGATCTATAACCGGCGCTTCGATTTCTTCGTCCGGTTCTTCCAGTTGCTGCAATGCGCCAAACAGTGACTTCTCTGTAATCGGCTTGACCAGATAGTCGGAGATACCGGCACCGATCATTTCACGATAGAGATTGATGTCATTCAGCGAACCGATGCCGATCAGACGGGTGTCTTCCGTAAAGGCAGCCGTGAGAGACAGCATTGCGGTCAGCGGAGAGGGTGAGTCACCGATGTCGACGATCATGACGCGGGGAACCGGCGATTCCGTCAGGTATTGCATCGCTTCCTGACTTCCACCGTCCCGGATCACAGTCTCGGCGTAGAACTGCCGGGTGACTGAGTCGATGACATCGTGCGTTTGGCCGTCATTCACGAAAGCTGCGCACTCAGCCAACGGCGTGAGTTCGGTACTTTCGTCCGACCCAAAAAGCTCTTCAGCTGTGCTCATTACTCATCAATCCCCTGTGTCGAGAGAACTTCATCGAGCGGTGTGACTTCGCCCGCGCGGTAGCGTGTGATTGACAGAGCCGCTGCCGCGCCGTCTCTGTAGCCGCCTGGAGAGCCTTGTTGCAGGTCCGCCGGGTTGGCAACCATGAGGCCTAGGTTGCTCTTATTAGCGCAATTTCTGAGCTTTTCGGGCCTGTGGCCGCGACCAGGCTGGATGCTGCTGCAATCGGGCAGCTGCACAAGCGTGCGCGTGACAATGAGCGCGATACGGTCGTCCGGCGCAAATTGAATAGTAATAGGTCGAGAGGCCGCATGTGCCTGCAGACCATAGTTCGCCAATTCAAGGCGCATCGCTTCTATGCGTTCGATCGACTCTGGCAGCAGTTCGTTGTCGTCAGCACGCAGTCCGTCGAGCTCAATGTGATCGCCGCGCTGAATGCCTTTGCTGCGCAGGAATGCCAGCAAGCGGGTGCGTTCTGCTTCACTTACCACAGTGCTGCCCGGAGTAAAGTTGGTCGCGTAGGCCTGCATCACGGTTTTCGTATTCAGCTCAGCCATCGAATCGATTTGCCGCCAACTCCCGGTCAGAAAGGTGTTTTCGACTAGTCCAACTGTATTGTCATAGACAAAGTTGCTCGCTTCTTCTTCGCTGACCTCATGTTGCTGGCTCCCGGCGCAAGCGCTGAGAAAAAGGCATGCTGCCACGAGCACTGGTACGAAAGTCTGCTTGATAGGGGCTGTTTCTTGCATTTCGCGTACTCTACTCAAGGATGAAGCCAAGGGGGCGCGGCAAGCTTGAAGCCGAAGACGAAGTTGCCGAGAGAGGTAGATTCGATGTGTTGTTGTTTCCGAGCTGAGGAGTCTTTGTCTCCTCGGAAGCCTCCTGATAGGGGTCGGTTGGCAAAGGCAGTTGCTGCGAAACCGGACGTACCAGATATGGCGTGACGATGATGACCAGCTCACTTTCCTTGCGCTGATAACGTTCACTGGTAAAGAGCTTGCCAAGAATAGGAATGTCTCCCAGACCTGGAACCTTACTCGTGATCTGCTGCGTATCGTCAAGCAGAAGGCCGGCAATTGCGAAGCTCTGACCTGAGCCTAATTCCACCGTTGTCTCGGCGCGGCGGGTTGCCAGCGCGGGGATAACGATGTCCGACAGGGTGATTGCACCGTTTTCTGAAAGCTGACTGACTTCCGGCCGGACGCGCATGCTAATCAGGTTTTCACCGACCAGCGTTGGTGTGAAGGCAAGACTGACGCCGAACTCTTTGAATTCAATTTCAATGTCTCGACTGCCGTCGTCGTTGGATTCAGCGCCGACGGGGATCGGAAACTCACCACCCGCGAGGAAGCTTGCTGTTTCGCCGGAGAGCGCGGTCAGGTTGGGTTCTGCGAGAACCGTCACCAGTTCGTCATCTGCGAGAGCGTCGATCAGGATATTAAGATCAAGTGGCCCAGCGGAGCCCTGCGCCTGAAAAAAGCTAGGAGGAGAATCGGCGAGGATCCGAGATGTGTTGGTGAAGAGACCAAAGGTGAAGGCGCCGTCAGCAATGGCATTCCAGTCGAAGCCGAACTGTTCGATAACCTCATTCGAGACCTCTGCCACCCGAACCCGGAGATTGACCTGGTTCGGGGCTGTCACCTGAATCTGATTGATGATGTCTTCAGGATTATTGACAAACCGTGCGGTTACGAGCTGTGCGTTGGCGACTTCGGATGCGGAATTCGCTAGGCCGCCCAGGATGATACCACCATCGATCGACGTCGCAGAAATCTGTGCCCGCGGCGCAACCGCAGTCAAAGCTGCACGCAGCCGGCTCAGATTGTGGCTCACCCGCAGAGTAAGATTTGCAATAACATTGTCATTGTTATCCACCGCGAAGAGCGTTGTCTCACCTGTCGCTTGGCCGAACACATAGATCAACTGCGGTGATTTGACGTTTACGTTGGCAATTTCAGGATTGGCAACGAACACCGATACAGCAGATTCTTCCAGACGCAGGAGCTGACCCTCGTTGACTTCAAGTTCGATCGGCTCTCCCGTTGCAGGGGCTGCGTAGCCGACAATGTCGGCATGAGCGCCGGCAGGCAGAAGCAGCGCCAGCAGGAACCATGTCGAGAGGAGTTTACAAAGTGTCTTCTTCATTTGGCCCCTACCACTTCAATATCGAGCTGCTCGACTTGACTTCCGCGTCCAACAACAACTTTTACTTCATCATTCCCCGGGCGAGGCACGAGGACGCTCACATCACTCTCCCAGGTATAGGTCTTGCCTGATTTCGGCTCTGATTCTTTTAGAGGGTCATTGCCGTTTACCAGGCGCTCGAGTTCTTCTTCATCTTTAGCAAGACTGCGCAGGCTCAGTGAAATCTGTCCCAAGCTGCGAACAGCGGCGAGCATCTCGACTTGCTTGGCTGTCAATTCAAGCGTCGCAGTGCTGGCGACCGTGGGTTCGCTCTCGCTATCTGTTCTGGTCAATTGATCGACGGCCAAAATGCGGACGTTCGTCAGGATGGTCTCGCTGGCACGCCGTTCGGCACGATCCTCGATTTCTGAGGTCTGGATCGAATGACTGAGAATGAGATCGACACGGTCGCCCGGGAAAACGAAGCCGCCGATGCCCGATGTCTCGTCGACGCTGATTGAAGCAGCCCGATAGCCTGGCTTCAGAACAGCTGCTAGGAAACCACGTTCTCCCGGCGCGACCACACGGCCCAAAGCCATAGGTTCGCCGGCCGTAATCGGTTGCCTTGAGACGGAGCCGAGCAGCGTCGTTTCGTCGAACTCGCCCTGAATCAGATAACTTTCGGACATCACCTCATCTGGCCAGGCCTGCCAATCCAGGTCTGTTTCCTTGATGAAGGTACCAATGGGGATGTCGGCTTTCGCAATCAGCACATAAGTGAGCTCTACTTCCGGAGGAGGAGCCGCGACAATTTGCTGAGCCGGCGCTCGTTGCGCGTCGAGCCAGTTCTTTGCGACGAACCCAGTGCCTCCAATCATGAAGAGGGCACCAGCGATCAAGAGGATGTTTCGTATCGACATGGCTTTAGCCTATCTCAGCAGTGTGAACGCTACGTAAACAGCACCCAATGCAATTGCAGCTCCGTAGGGCATTGGTTTTTTTGCGAAAGTTTCAGAATCGCAGTTTAATCCTTGTGGCAAAAATGGGAGCGTCTGGGCTGCTCGATGTCCAACCCACAAGCTGACTGCAATAAAACCGCCGGTAACTGCGGTGAGTGCGAGAAAAACAACAAACAGGTCAGGACCAGCCCAGAGTGTTGATGCTGCGAAGAGCTTCACATCACCGCCTCCACAAATTCTCAAAGCGAAAAGAACAAATCCCAGAGTGAGCACGATTGCAGAAATTCCGATTGAGGTAAGCCACTCTGGTTGGACCTCTGCTGTCAGCACATATGCTGGATAGAGAATGACAATCGACAGAGAAAAGACATTTGGGATAGTGAAGTTTTTGACGTCGGAATAGGCCGCAGCCGCAACAAGCAGCGCAAAGATGTAAATTGGTATATCGCTCAAAAGACTGTAAAACATTGGCGCTGATTTCTATCCCCGAGTAGATAGGGCCGAGGGGCGATGTCGCTCCTCGGCCCTTTTTAGGCGAGTTTTTCGGACGCTCTTACTGTGCGCCCGAAATCTCGTTACGGCTTTGGCTGCACCGCGTTCAGAGCGTTGGAAACGTTCGTGAACATTGTGTCCAGCGAGCTACCCATAGCAGTCAGGGCGCCGATAGCAGCAACCGAAACCAGAGCAGCAATCAGACCGTATTCGATTGCAGTTGCACCTGATTCGTCGTTGATGAACGATTTAATGGTCGTAAACATTCTTAAAACCTCCAGTTAGCAGAAAACCTGTGGAGGATATTGACGTAATCGCATTAACAAACAGTAAATGTAGATCGACAAAATTTCCCGTAACTCATTGTTAAACCATGAGAAAAATGATTTATATTTGCGAAAACTAAATACAAAATTACTATATAATTTATCTAAAATTCTACATATTGATTTTGTTTAAGCAAAAGAGGCGTTTACTTTGTTGCGTTGAGATGTATGCAAAGAAAAAATTGTACAGAAAAATCGTTTTTACACAACCTATTGCCTTTTTTGACTCAACGGGTTTAGGGTCGTCGATTAACCATTCTTCGTATTGAAAGACAGGGGTAACAGTGTCGAAAACCGCCGCCGCGTTAATGTTTCAGGGGACAGGATCGGATGTTGGGAAATCGCTCCTGGTTGCAGGTTTAGCACGCGCTTTTTCGCGAATGGGACTCACTGTTCGCCCTTTCAAACCGCAAAATATGTCGAACAATGCCGCGGTCACCGATGACGGCGGCGAAATCGGACGGGCGCAGGCGCTGCAGGCCCGTGCTTGCGGCCTGCCACCTCATACGGACATGAACCCTGTCCTTTTAAAGCCGCAGAGTGAGGTTGGAGCGCAGGTCGTGGTTCAGGGCAAGGTTATGGGGAATGCGACGGCCAGAGAGTACTGGTCCATGAAGCCAAAGCTGATGCCCTCGGTTCTGGAGAGTTTTCGTCGTTTAAGCGAAGACGCGGACCTCGTACTGGTCGAGGGTGCCGGCAGCGCGTCGGAAGTGAACCTGCGCGTGGGAGATATCGCCAATATGGGCTTTGCCGAAGCTGCAGATCTGCCGGTCGTCCTGATCGGTGACATCGATCGGGGCGGCGTTATCGCCAGTTTGGTCGGGACGGCGGCGGTGCTGCCTGCGGCTGAACGCGTACGCATCAAAGGCTTTGTCATTAACAAGTTTCGTGGAGACACCAGTCTCTTTGACGAGGGGCTCCAACTTATAGCGCGGGAAACCGGCTTTGAGGCGCTGGGGGTTGTCCCTTATTGCGATGCAGCCCGGCGGTTGCCGGCAGAAGACTCGGTTCAGCTCTCCACTTCGCCTGCGGCCCTGGAGAATTCAGGGGGAGTTGTTGTTGCGGTGCCGGTGCTGGCCCGGATCTCCAATTTCGACGACCTTGATCCACTTATTGCGGAACCGGGTGTGGATGTTGTCTTCGTGCAGCCGGGCCAGGCTTTTCCCGGGAACACGGATCTGGTGGTTTTGCCGGGTTCAAAGGCGACACTAGCAGATCTGGCGTTTTTCCGGGCGCAGGGTTGGGATATCGATCTTCTGGCCCATCACAGGCGCGGAGGGCGCATTATTGGTCTCTGCGGCGGCTATCAGATGCTCGGTAAGCATATCGGCGACCCGGAGGGCATTGAGGGAGCACCAGGCGGCGCTGAGGGGCTCGGGCTGTTAGATGTTGAAACCCAGCTGACCGGGGACAAGGCGCTGGTCGCAGCCGAGGGCCGTGAGCTCGCCAGTGGAAACGCTATTCGAGGCTATGAAATGCATATCGGGAACACGACAGGCCCGGGAACGCAATCAGCCATGATCGAGTTGGCAGGCCGTGCCGATGGTGCTGTTTCATCCGACGGCAGGGTGGCGGGCTGTTATCTGCATGGTATTTTTGCGGCTGACGCCTATCGGCAGAGTCTGCTCGCTTCCTTGGGCATAAGGGCAGCGTCCGGTCTCAACTACGATCAAGGAGTTGAGGATGCGTTGGATGCTCTGGCGGATCATCTCGCGGAACATCTGGACCTTACGCGGCTTTTGGAGATCGCAGGCGCCAACTAGGTGCGGATCTAATCGGCGTCTTCGATTTTGATATGTAAGGGAGCGAGACCTTCTATCGAGGCGGCTATCCTGTCTCCCGGCAACACAAAGCCGACGCCGGAGGGGGTGCCGGTGAACACCAGATCGCCCGGTTTCAACTCGAACATACGCGAAAGATAAGAGACGATCTCGGGAACCGGCCAGATCATCTCCTTGAGGTCTGCCTCTTGCCGGGATCTCTCATTGACGCTCAAGGCGATCCGCCCGGCATTCATCGGCGGGCATTCGGCCTTGGGCGTGATGAGGCCACAGGGCGCAGAGCGGTCGAAGGCTTTGGCGGCTGTCCAGGGCAGGCTACGGTCCTCCGCGACCTGCTGCAGATCCTTTCGGGTTAAATCAATGCCAACCGCATAACCGAAGATGTGATCTTCTGCTTCCTCTTTGGGGATCTCGTAGCCACCGCGTTCCAGCGCGACCACCAACTCGACTTCATGATGCAGGCTGGCTGTTGCAGGTGGATAGGGCAGGGAGCCGCCGTCGCTGACGATCCCATCGCTTGGCTTGTTAAAGAAGAAAGGGGACTCCCGTTCGGGGTCGCGACCGGTTTCGTATATATGAGAAAGGTAATTATGTCCGACGCAGTAGATCCGTCTGACCGGAAACTGTTCGGGACGCCCGACAATGCCGACCGATGCGGCTGGTTCAGGCGGAAAGAGGTAATTCATTTGAAAGCATGCGACCTTCTAACGTTATCGAGACGCTGACAGAGGTAGCATGTTTTGCCTCAGGGGCATTCGATATTTTTACGGCGTTGGACTGTAGGTTCTGTGCTTCTGGCTTCAGGCTTTAAACGTGGAAGCTCTCGCCACACCCGCAACGACCCTTTTCATTGGGGTTCGTGAACACGAAACCTGTCTGGAACTTATCCTCGACATAGTCCATTTCGCTGCCGATCAAAAACATGACCGCGGTCGGATCGATGAAGATCTTGACGCCCTTGCTCTCGACAACGTCTTCGAAGCGGCCCTGTTCCTCGACATATTCCACAACGTAGCTCATGCCGGAGCAGCCACGTGAGTTGACCCCGACCCGCAGGCCGAGAACAGGCTTTTCACTGCGTCCGATCAGTTCCTTGACCCGATCCGCCGCAGCGTCGGTCATGGTGATCATGGGCTTTGACATATCGAACATGGCGGTCAGTCTACCTCAGATTTCTCAGTTATTATATGGGCAGAAAACGTAAATTTTGAATTCATTTTCAAAACAGGTTTTCAAAACAGCCCTTTAAGCAGCATTTCAGAAGAGCCCCAGCGCCAGTTGTGCGTCTTCTGACATGCGCTCGGGGGTCCAGGGCGGATCCCAGACCAGGCTCACGGCGACTTCTCCCACACCCTCGGCACCGGCGACGGCGCGGGCGACGTCGAACGGCATTTCACCCGCAACCGGACAGGCCGGGGCGGTGAGAGACATCTCGATCACGACAGAACCGTCCTGGGCAATATCGATACTGTAAATAAGCCCCAGGTCGTATAAGTTTACGGGAATTTCCGGGTCATGCACGGTGCGCAACGCCTCGATGACGGTTTCCTCATCTGCAGTCTTTACACCCGGCTCCAGGGGCGCACCGGCGCGGGCTGTGAGTTCCGTCCCGGCCATCGCCTGGCCATTCGGCATGAAATGCGCGAGACCCGGGCCGTCAGGACCATCGAGGGGATGTTTGAATTCAGTCATTAGCCGAGGAGCTCCTTGACCTTGTGCAGGGCGGCAACCAGAGCATCGACTTCCGCGCGCGTGTTATAGAGACCAAAGGACGCCCGGGCCGTGGCACTGACCCCGAAGCGGTCCATCAGGGGTTGGGCGCAGTGATGTCCTGCACGCACTGCGACACCGGCCCGATCGATAATGGTGCCGATATCGTGGGCGTGGGCGTTGTCCATGACAAAGGAGACAATACTCGCCTTCTCCTGAGCCTGCCCGATAATGCGCACACCCTCGATCTCCAACATGCGCTCAGTTGCGTACGCCATAAGACCGTGTTCGTGTGCGGCAATCCGGTCCTGACCGAGCGCCTTGACATAATCGACAGCCGCACCGAAGCCGATGGCCTCGATGATTGCCGGAGTCCCGGGCTCGAAGCGATGTGGCGCTTCCTTATAGGTGCTTTTTTCAAAGGTGACCCGGTCGATCATCTCGCCACCGCCATGGTGAGGCGGCATGGCGTTGAGCAGATCCGTCTTGCCGTAGAGCACGCCGATACCGGTCGGGCCGTACACCTTGTGGCTGGAGAAGCAGTAGAAATCGACATCCAGATCCCGTACGTCGATTTTCATGTGAGGTCCGGCCTGGCAACCGTCCACCAGGACCTTGGCACCGGCGGCGTGAGAAAGGCGGATGATCTCCTTCAGCGGTACGATGGTGCCCAGCGCGTTCGAGATATGCGTTATCGCAACGAGTTTGGTTTTTGCGTTCAGGCACGCACTGAATGCCTCAAGAGTGAGATTGCCGTCATCGTCGATCGGCACGACCTTGAGCTCGATGCCCGTCTTATCCCGCAGGAGCTGCCAGGGCACGATATTGGCGTGATGCTCCATTTCGGAGATCAGCACTTCGTCGCCGGCCTTCAGGAAAGTTTGGCCGTAGCTCCAGGCCACCAGATTGATGGCTTCGGTCGCACCGCGCAGAAAAACAATCTCATCGCTGGTTTCGGCGTTGATGAAATCGGCGACCTTTTCCCGGGCTGCTTCGAAGGCGTCGGTTGAGAGTTGGCTGAGCCGATGCAGACCGCGATGAACGTTGGAGTAATAGGTCTCCATGTTCTCGCGCATGGCATCGATAACGACCTTGGGCTTTTGCGCGGAAGCGGCATTGTCCAGGTAAACCAAAGGTTTGCCGTATACTTCCTGACCCAGGATCGGAAAGTCCTTTCGGATCGCTTCAACATCATATGAGGCAATCGAGTTGTCCCCGATGGCGCTCGCGCCTGCCGCGTCGTGGGATGCCAGTGACGCACTGCTCATGCTCTGCTCCATAGTCATATCGCCAGCCAGTCCGAAATCTTTTCCAGGAATAGGTCCTGCAGCTCTTCCTTGCCGATCTCACTGACGGATTCCGCAAGGAAAGCCTGAATTAACAGTGCCTTCGCAGAGGTTTCCGAGAGGCCGCGAGAACGCAGGTAGAAGAGGGCGTCGTGGTCAACTTCACCGGCTGAACAACCGTGGCTGCACTTCACATCGTCAGCGTAGATTTCCAACTCCGGTTTGGCGTTGATCTCCGCCGTGTCGGTCAGCAGCAGCACTTTGTTCAACTGATGGCCGTCGGTTTGCTGGGCCTCTGGATGGACCACAATGCGGCCCTGGAAGACCCCACGCGAGCGATCGTCGAGCACGCCCTTGAAGACCTCACGGCAGGAGGTCTGCGGCGAAAGATGGTCGACGACGGTGGTGGTGTCGCAATGCTGCTTGTCCCGCATAAGATAGCCGCCGTTCAGATGACAACGCGCACCTGCGGCCGTGAGCTTCATGTTGGTCTCGTTGCGCGACAGCGCCGCGCCGATGCTCAGGGTGTAACCGTCGTAGAAGCTATTGCCTGACAAATGGCCGTTCATGGTGCTGGTGTGCACCGCGTTCGTGCCCTCCGCCTGGATCCGGTAGTGACGCAGGGTCGCGTCTTCCGCCAGGGTCATGTCGTTTGCCGCATTGATGTAGTAAGCGGTGCCATTCAGACCGGTGTGGTGCTCAAGGATCGTTGCTTCGCTGCCTGCGCCCAGGGAGATCAGGTTGCGCGCATTGTGTGCGAAAACACCGTTCTCGGCTGAGTTTACGTGGATGACTTCAAGTACCCTGTCGAGTTTGCGTCCGGCTTCCAGCTCTAGCAGCAGACCGTCACGCATGAAGGCCGTGTTCAGGGCGACGAGCGGCTGATCTTCAACATCGCTGTGTGCGGCAAGCAGGGCCTCCACGCGCTGGGGCTCACGCTCAGCCAAATCAGCAACACTGCCGACAATCACACCTTCCGGCAGACCGGCGAGATCCGAGAGGTCCGGACGAAAGCCGCCGTTTACGAAGACAACGCGGTGTGCCGTTCCCTCCGGCAGGAGGCTCGGCGCACGATCGATACTGATCGGCTGAGGTTCAAGCGCCCGCTCCGTGAGCTCCAGCTGCTGCAGGCCGCGCAGATTGGTGTACTTCCAGGATTCACGCCGCTGAGTCGGGAGACCTGCCTGCGTAAAGCTTTCCATGGCCCGGTCGCGCAGGGTGGTCATCCAGGGCTGGGAATATCCCGGCAGAGCCTGCTTGAGGTTGTCGTACTGAGAGACGAAAGGTGTGGTCATAACGTTATCTTGCTTCATATCGTGGCATGCTCGGTTCAAACATCCGAAGAGGCGTCAGGTGACTTTGTCGTGCGTCAGGCCGCCTGATCCGTGAACTCCGCATAACCTTTCTTTTCAAGCTCTTGCGCCAGGGTTTTATCGCCGGACTTAACGATGCGACCCTTTGCCAGGACATGGACGAAGTCCGGAACGATGTAGTCCAGCAGACGCTGATAGTGGGTGATCACCAGGGTTGCGTTCTCGGGTGAGCGCAGCAGGTTCACACCATCCGCAACGGTTTTCAGTGCGTCGATGTCCAGGCCGCTGTCGGTCTCATCCAAAATCGCCAGGCTCGGCTCTAAGATCGCCATCTGCAGGATGTCGTTGCGCTTCTTCTCACCGCCGGAGAAGCCCACGTTGACCGCACGCTTGAGCATGTCGTTGGAAACGCCCAACTGCTTGGTCTTCTCGCGAATCACCTTCATGAACTGCATCGCGTCCAGTTCGTCCTCACCGCGGTACTTGCGGATCGAGTTGAGCGCTTCCTTCATGAAAGTGGTGTTGGTGACACCGGGGATCTCGACCGGGTACTGGAACGCAAGGAACACACCTTCGCCGGCACGCTCTTCGGGTTCCATCTCCAGGATGTTCTTACCGTGGTACAGGACTTCGCCTTCAGTCACGTCGTAACCGTCGCGACCGGAAATCACATGCGCGAGGGTGCTTTTGCCCGAGCCGTTGGGGCCCATGATGGCGTGGACCTCGCCGGGCTGGATGGTCAGGTTGATCCCGCGCAGAATGGCCTTGCCTTCGACGTCAGCGTGGAGGTTTTTGATTTCGAGCATTACGCCTGGAACCTTCGTTATCTTATTGTAATCAAAACAGTTAAGCTGATCTCGCCTTAGCCGACACTGCCTTCGAGGCTGATGCCGACAAGCTTCTGGGCTTCGACAGCGAACTCCATGGGCAGTTGCTGCAGAACCTCACGGCAGAAGCCATTGACCACCAGAGCCACAGCGTCCTCCTCGCCGATACCGCGCTGTCTGCAGTAGAAGAGCTGGTCTTCACTGATCTTCGACGTCGTGGCTTCATGCTCGATCTGAGCGGAGGAGTTACGGCTTTCGATGTAAGGCACGGTGTGTGCGCCGCATTTGTCGCCGATGAGCAGGGAATCGCACTGGGTATAGTTCCGCGCGCCCTTGGCCTTGGCGCCCATGCGGACCAGACCGCGATAGGTGCTCTGGGATTTACCGGCGGAGATACCCTTCGCGATGATCCGCGAGGTGGTGTTCTTGCCGAGATGGATCATCTTGGTGCCGGTATCGGCCTGCTGCATGTTGTTGGTGATGGCGATCGAGTAGAACTCGCCGACCGAGTTATCACCCTGCAGGATGCAGCTTGGATATTTCCAGGTCACCGCTGAACCGGTTTCGACCTGGGTCCAGGAGATCTTGGAATTCTTACCGCGGCAGGCGCCACGCTTGGTGACGAAGTTGTAGATACCGCCGACGCCGTTTTCATCGCCCGGATACCAGTTCTGCACTGTCGAGTATTTGATCTCGGCGTCGTCCAGGACAATCAGCTCGACCACGGCGGCGTGCAGCTGGTTTTCGTCGCGCATCGGCGCTGTGCAGCCTTCGAGGTAGCTGACGTAGGAGCCTTCGTCGGCAATAATCAGGGTCCGTTCGAACTGGCCGGTGTTGGCGGCATTGATCCGGAAGTAGGTCGAGAGCTCCATGGGGCAACGGACGCCCTTGGGGATGTAGACGAAAGAGCCATCGGTGAAGACTGCCGAATTGAGGCAGGCGTGCTTGTTGTCACCGTAGGGAACGACGGAGCCCAGATACTTTTTCACCAGATCGGGGTAGTCTTTGATCGCTTCCGAGATCGAGCAGAAGATCACACCCTTTTCGGCAAGCTTATGTCGGAAGGTGGTTGCGACCGAAACACTGTCAAAGACAGCATCAACAGCCACACCTGCAAGCATTTCCTGCTCTCGCAGGGGGATGCCGAGCTTTTCGTAGGTGCGCAGCAGCTCAGGATCGACTTCATCCAGGCTCTTCGGCGCTTCCGTGGTTTTCGGTGCCGAAAAGTAATATGCATCCTGGTAATCGATGGCCGGAAAATCGACTTTAGCCCACTCGGGCTCGGGCATGGTCAGCCACTGCCTGTAGGCTTTCAGGCGCCATTCGAGCAACCATTCCGGCTCCTCTTTCTTCGCCGAGATGAAGCGCACGGTGCTCTCATCCAGGCCTTTGGGAGCCGTGTCGGCTTCGATGTCAGTGACAAAGCCGTACTTGTACTTGTCGTCCGCAAGAGCGCGAACCTGATCTACCGTTTCAACTGTGGCGGCCATCGCCGTTTTCTCCTAGATCGTCAATGCTTTAACGACAGTTTCTAATAGTCTTCTATGCGCTGTTGCGCCGTGTTTCCTGTTCGCTCTCGCCGGGTGCGGGCACACCGAACATCGGCATGGAGATGCTCATGTCCGCCAGGGTCACGCTGGAAAGGGCGGTATGGATTGCCGTGTTGACCCGGTTCCAGTTGCCACGCATGGGGCAAAGGGACTCGACTTCGCAATTGCTTTCCGCGCCCTCGACACAGGCGGTCAGCGCGATGGGGCCTTCAAGCGCCTGAATGATTTCCGCCATGGTGATGTCCTGCGCGTTTCGGCTGAGCACGTAGCCGCCCGCTGCGCCACGCTGCGAGGTCATCAATCCGGCCCGGGTCAGGGTGCCGAGCAGCTTCGAGACCGTGGGCAGGGGAACACCGCTTTCCGTTGCGATGTCCTGCGCGCTGTTTGTCTTCTCCGGCCGTAGCGCCATCTGCGACATCACAACAACCGCATAGTCTGTAAGCCGGTTCAGTCTGAACATCTCAATCTCCGGGGCATCCCGTTGCGGAAGAACCTGCCTCTTTAAGCGGTCCGGCCCGTTTCATCTCAATTCGTCTGATCGTCTTTACGTTTCGGCCACGCTGAGCCCGTTCGAAGCGGGGAAACGGAAGCGATAAATCCGAAGCAATTTTTTAATCCATACCAAATTAGTCTGATTTAACTTTTTAATCCAGACCAAATCAGTATGGATTTAAATATAACAGCGAAAACAAAACGCAAGAGCAATTCTTGAAGAAGTTAATGCGAGTAATTCTCATTCGTAAAATGACAATAGTCTTTACCCAATGTTCGATAGGGCCAATCGTGTTCTGGACAGGACGCATCCGCTCTTTTATCTATCGCCGCAGCGAATCCGGCGCCGGGTCGGCGCTGTGTATTTCCGACTGTGGCAGATCAGCGCAGGTTGGACAGGGAAGGCAAAATAAGCATGAGCAAGAACCTCAAAATCGTCGAGCATCCGCTGGTACAGTACAAGCTGTCGCAAATGCGTTCGAAGGACACGCCGTCCGCAGATTTCCGGCGCCTGCTTCGGGAAATCAGTTTGCTGCTCGCCTATGAGGTGACGCGCGACCTGCCGCTGACCGACACTGAAATCGAAACGCCGATGGCACGTGCCATGCTGCCGGTTTTGAAGGACCTGGAGCCCTGCTTCATTTCTATCCTGCGCGCCGGGAACGGAATTCTCGACGGCATGCTTGATCTTTTGCCTTCGGCGCGTGCCGGTCATGTCGGTCTCTACCGCGACCATGAGACGCTTGAAGCCATCGAGTACTACTTCAAGGTGCCCGAAGATATGGCTGGGCGTCTGACGATTGTCTGCGATCCCATGCTTGCCACGGGTCATACCGCTGTTGCCGCAATTCAGCGGCTTAAGGACGCCGGAGCACAGAAAATCAAGTTCGTTTGCCTGCTTGCAGCGCCCGAAGGTGTGAAAACCCTGGTCGAAGCTCACCCGGATATTCCGATATTCACTGCGGCTCTGGACGATAGGCTCAATGAAAGGGGCTACATCATGCCGGGTCTCGGGGACGCAGGCGACCGGATTTACGGCACCAAGTAAACCACATCTAGGCGTCCTGGTGTCGCTGAGGCGGGAGATCTGCGATTCTATGCCTCTGTACGTAAGGCCTTTGATCTCGCCAGATACCAGCTGACTCCACTTGCCAGTGCCGCGGCAAAGACGCAACCCGCGGCGATCAGGGCGGGGCCCGTCAAGCCCATGCTTTCGTATGTCGGTCCCAGGAGCGCGGCACCCCCGAGCGCGCCGAGATAAGTGATCGCAGAGTTGATCCCTAGAATCGCCCCGCGTGCGTCGCCTGCGGCTCTGCTCAGCAGCAATACCAGGATGTTCAGTCCGAAATGGTTGAGGAATCCCCATAGGAGACAAATTGCCAACAGCGACAGCGGCGTTACGCTCGCGGGGGCAATTCCGGCGTAGGCCAGACCGATAACGAAGAGGATCAGGGGAAAGACTCGCTTCGCATCGGTTCGGTCAAGTAATCCGTCCGCGAGGCTCGCGGCCCCGAAACCGACGCCGTAAGCCAGAGCGAAGAGGCCGGCGAAGGAGGTCGAGGTTCCAAGCTGGCTGCGGGCATGATCGCCGATAAAGGGATAGACCCCGTAGAAAGCGGTCATAAAGGCAAAGCAGATCGCGAGCAGCAGCATGATTTCGAGCGTCATGGCGTTTCGCAGTGACCGAGTGTAGGAAAGCTGCTTTTCCCTTTTGTCCGGATCGTCTTTGGGGACCATGCGCAGACCGGCGCAGGCAGCGAGTGCGAGCAGGGCGAGCACGAGGAAACAGGCTCTCCAGCCAAAGGCATCGGCAATTAAAGCCGAGACCGGCACGCCCATAACCAGCGATACGGACCATCCCGTCAAAACACGCCCCAGGACCCGTGCTTCTTCGCCCCTGGGCGCGGTTTTCGTTGCCAGGGCGTAGGTTGCGGGCAGCACAACGCCAGCGCCCAAACCGGCGATTGCCTGTGTCAGCGAGAGCATCACCCAATTACCCGCGGTTGCGCTTAAGGCGATGCCCAGGAACAGCGCAAAGAGGCCATACAACAACATAGTCCGACTGCCGAAACGATCTATGAGCGGTGCGAGTACGAGGGCTGAAAAGGCGGTCGCGCCTCCGTAAGCGGCAATCGCGCGGGCAGCGGTGGCGGGCGTTGTCGCCAGCCCCTGCGAAACGTCCGTCAGGATCGGGCTGAGCAGCAGGGAGTTTGAGCCAACGGTCGCGACGACAGCGAGCAAAACGAAAGAGATGTAGCCATTTGATTTATTTTGAGAGGTCATCGGGTATAAATACCGAATGAAGTTCAGTGAAAATGGGAAACTGTGACGATGTCGAAAGAAACGAATGGACTTCGGGAAAACGGGCGTTCCAAAGCGGGCCTCGATGAAAAAGACCGAACGCTATTAAGGCTGCTGGCGCAGGACGCGACTCGCTCTTACGCGGATATGGGCGAAGAGATCCATCTCTCGCCCCCTGCCGTTCATGAGCGGGTAAAGCGTCTGAAACGCGATGGCTACATAAAAGCGACGGTCGCGCTGCTGGATGGAGAAAAAATCGGGCGGCCTTTGTTGACTTTCATCCACATCGATACGACCGGTTGGGGGGCCAAATCGCCCATGCGCGCGCTTGCCGAACTGGAAGAAGTGGAAGAGATCCACACCGTCACCGGGGATACCTGCGTTATCCTGAAGGTGCGGATGCCGGGAACCCAGGCTTTGGAAGACCTTCTCGCGCGGATTTACCGAATTGACGGAGTCAAAGGCACACGCAGCTACGTGGCGCTGAGCACTTATCTCGAGCGCGGTCCGAGCTGAAGCTGGTTATCCAGACCCTTCAGGCGCGGACTCCTCCAGTGCTTTCGGAAAACTGAGCAGCCGGAGGGCAAGCAAAAGAGAGAGGCCTGCCAGACCAGCCATGGCGAAGAAGGCGAGCGCTGGACTGTCGCTATAGAGAAAGCCTGCCAGCAGGAGCGCCAGTCCCATACCCAATCCCCCGGAAATTGCGGCATAAAGGCTGAGGGCGGTCGCGCTCGACGCTTTCGGCGCGCGCCGGGCGATAAAGTGCATGGCCCCCAGGTGCGTCGCGCCAAAGGTAGCTGCATGGAGCAGTTGCACGCCGATCAGGGCCGGGAGCCAGGTGGTCTCGCCGATGACAAGCCAGCGCAGGATCCCACAAGCGCCCCCAATGAGCAGCAGCATGCTGGGGCGAATGCGCCCAGTGATACGACCGCTGACGGCAAAGAGCAGAACCTCGGCGACGACACCTTCCGCCCACAGCAGGCCGATCATGGTTTCGCTGTGTCCCGCTGCCTGCCAATGGATTGTCGAGAAGGCATAGTAAGTGGCGTGACTCGCCTGCAGCAGGCTGGCGCAGATCAGGAAGACCAGAAAGCGCGGTTTCAGCAATGGGCGCCAGTCGCCTTTGCGTTGCGGTTCCTTTTCCTGCGGATCCTTAACCTCCGCAGGCAGCACAACGACCGTACCCAGCGTGAGGACAAGTAAAAGCATAAGGATCGGTAGAAATGCCCCGATCCCATAACGCTCGACAAGAGGCCCTGCTGTCGAAGCCGCTAAAATGAACCCGATAGACCCCCAGAGACGGATCCGCCCGTAGTCGAGTCCTTGTCCATAGACGGCGCCGAGGGTCAGGCTGTCGCCCAAGGGAGGCAGAGCGTGCATTGCAGCCAGCGCGATCAGGCTGATCAGAAGTATTGTCCAGAAGCCGCTGGCGTCCCAAAGAAAGGCGAAGGAGACAACAGAGAGAAGGGCCACTGCAATCATGGTGGCCTTCGGGTGTCCACTGCGATCAGATATCTGCGCAAACCCGGGCGAGGTTGCGATCTTGAGCCAGGATGCGGTCGCCAGGAGGGTCGCAATTTCCGGCGCACTCAATCCTTTACCCCCCAGCCAAAGCGGCCAGAAAGGGATGTAGATGCCAATTGCAGCGAAAATGGCAGTATAGAAGGCCGCGTAGCGGACCGAGAGTTGTGTGGCGGACATTACGTGAGGGATTGTGATTGTTATGACCGAAGATCGCATGCCCAATTACTTCGGTAAAGATAATAAATTCAATGCACTAAAGCAGGTTCCTGCAAAGCGATCTTGACGGGTTGTGGTAATATTTTTCTGCTGCTCTATGATGTCAGCACTGGGGGAGGCGGTCGGCATGGTGGAGCTTTTAGAGACTCTGATTCCTTTTGAAACGGCGCGGCAGATGGAGGTCGGCGACCGGATCAACGCCTTTGCGCTCAATAATCAAAGGGGTGAGACATTCAATAACCTGTCCGATGACGTCGCCGGCCTGCCGACATTGCTCATTTTCGAACAGGGGCAGGCACTGTCGAAAACGAACTTTGAAGGGATACTCACCCACCTGCGCGACAGGATTGATGAGACCTGCCTGCGGTGTTGCGTTATCCGCGCGATCACCCGGCGTTCGGAGAGCGAGAACCTTGATCTTCATGACAGGCTCGGTCTTGGGTTCGATCTCCTTTCTGATCGGACGGGAGACGTCTATCGAACCTGCGGCCTGGAACCCATGCCTCCCGGATGTGATGCGGTCGTGTTTGTTCTCGATCCTCAGTTTCGTATTTTCGGCAGTACAGGGGGCAGGGGTGTTGCTTATTTAGACGAAGCACTGCGTTATCTGTCGCGATTGCTGGAGCGGGACAAACGGCGACGCCTGCAGTCCCACGCTCCGGTGATCGTAATCAAAAACGCCCTGACTCCCGAGGACTGTGATCGGTTGATCCGGATCTGGCATCAGCCGGTTCCCGTATGGAAAACCGATGGCTTGTTATGCGACGGTCATGAAGCGGAAAAGGGAGACTTCAAGGTTCAGGGCGCGGCACCTTACAAAGTTCTTCAGTATGTAATCCGGGATCGGCAGATCCAGCAATATCTGGATACCAAACTGATTCGCCGCATTAAGCCGGAGGTCGAAAAGGCCTTTCAGACAGGCTTTTCGAAGCGCGAAGATTATAGAGTTGCGGCTTATGACGCAGTTGCCGGCGACTCTCTGGCGGCCCATCGGGATAACCCGACAGCCAAGACCCGGCATCGGCGTTTTACCGTCTCTGTAACCTTGAATGCGGAAGAGTTTGAGGGCGGTGCGTTACGGTTTCGGGAGTACGGCAACCAGGACTATCTGGTTGAGACGGGTAGTGCGATTATCTGGTCCTGCGCACTCTTGCATGAGGTACTGCCGGTTACGTCCGGAAGGCGCTTTATTCTCGGGACGCATTTCTTCGGGCAATGACCGCAGAGAGAATTCCGATTAGCTGAAGGCCTTGTAGGCGACGATCGTGAAGGTGTCTTTGACGCCGGGCAGGGTTTGAATGGAGTCGGTCACGAAGTGTCCGATGTCGTCCTGATCTCCCAGGAAACACTTCAGCATCAGATCGTACTTGCCCGAGGTGGAGTGTACTTCCGATACCTGCTCGACAGTCTGGACTGCCTGATCGGCGACTTCATAGGCTCTGCCGAGCTCGCATTTGATGTTCACAAATATTGTCTGCATAGCGCGTCGATGACTCCAGTGGATCGCTTTTCGACAGCAGACTTACCCGGCTGTCTTTTCATGTTCAATGGATGATAGCAGTTTGTTGCCAGAATAAAAAAGGGCTCCGCAAGGAGCCCTTTTTGTCAAAAATCAGATCTGCGCATCAAATCCAAGACAACATTCTAAATCTTATTTAGGCCACCTGTGCCGGACGCAGCATGAACGCGGGTGTGTGATCACCGAAAGCGTTACTGCTCTCTTCCGCGGCGTCGTCCTGGTCGCGGTCCCGCGTTGGAACTGCCTTGGCTCTGGAAGCACGCGGCGTCTTGGCAGCAGCCTGGCGCCGGGGTTTCCGCGTCTCTTCAACGACGTCGGGCTGTTCGGCCTTTGCCGGATCTTCATCACGGTCGCTGACGACTTTCAGATGCGTGTTGGCATCGTCTGACTTGCGGCTTGAAGAAGACGTCTTACGGCCACGGGGCTCGCTTTTGCGTCCGCCGCGGCGCTTGCGGCTACGGCCATCAGCTTCTTCTTCTGGGGTCCAGGCATCGATGCCTTCGACTTCGACCAAGGGTATGTCGCGTTTAACAGTCGAGACGACATTACTAAGCGCGCGGGCTTCTTCAGGCAGGGCCAGGGTGTAAGCTTTACCTGAACGCCCAGCGCGGCCGGTGCGTCCGATACGGTGCACATAGTCTTCCGCGTTGATCGGCACATCGAAGTTGAAGACGTGCGAGACAGCGGGAATATCAAGTCCACGTGCCGCAACGTCGGAGCAGACCATAATATCTGCCTTGCCGTTCTTGAAGTCGTCCAGGGTTTCCATGCGCACCGGCTGGGCCATATCGCCATGCAGAGCGCAAACCGAGAACTCATGTCGCTTCAAAGACTTGAACACGATATCGACATCGCGTTTGCGATTACAGAAAACGATGCCGCTTTTGACTTCTTCGCTCGTGATCAGGCTGCGCAGAGCCATGCGCTTCATTTTCGAATCACCAGAGACCTTCACCAGAGCCTGAGTCACCGTCTCGGCGGCAGAGGCGGGCGGGTCGACGGAGATTTCTTTCGGATTCATCAGGAAAGCATCGGCGAGGCGACGGATTTCGGGGGCCATGGTGGCCGAGAAGAAGAGGGTCTGACGAATCTTGGGCAGCAGCGAAACGATACGCTCCACATCAGGAATAAAGCCCATATCGAGCATCCGGTCGGCTTCGTCGATCACCAGGATCTTGACGTCAGCCAGCAGGATCTTGCCGCGCTCAAAGAGATCGAGCAGGCGTCCAGGAGTTGCTATCAGCACGTCGACGCCGCGATCCAGCTTCTTTTCCTGTTCAACAAAAGAAGAGCCGCCGATCAGCAGGGCCATCGAAAGCTTGCCGTGTTTGCCGTATTTTTCGAAGTTTTCCGATACCTGGGCTGCGAGCTCGCGTGTAGGCGCGATAATCAGCGACCGCGGCATACGAGCTCGTGCTCGGCCGCTGGACAGGATATCGATCATAGGAAGGGTAAAACCCGCTGTTTTACCTGTGCCCGTCTGGGCGCACCCAAGGACATCACGCCCCATTAAAACATAGGGGATAGCTTGTTCCTGAATCGGCGTCGGTGTGGTGTAACCGGAATCATTGACTGCCGTCAGGATCTCAGGACTAAGTCCAAGATCAGAAAAATTCATGTAGCTCAATCAGTTGGAGAGGTGTCTGCCTAGCTAAATCCAGCCTTACCTGAATTAAAGGATTTGCCGCGCGATCACATTGCCCGCATCATAAGAAATTCAATCTCTCTGTCAAAGAAAAAAGAGGCCAAACGCCTAGAGTTGCTGTGTCTAAAATTAGTCGTATGTATGATTTATTCATAATGACGGCGCATTGTTAACTATAAGTTACACTACCTGAACGGGATATATGCTGATTCAATCCGAAAAATCGTTACTGCTCGTGATCGATGTCCAAGAGAGACTCACGCCTGCAATCTTTGATGCGCCACGCCTTACGGCCAACATCATTAAACTTTTAAAGGCTGCGAAACTGCTGGAGGTTCCCTGTCTGGGGACTGAGCAATACCCGAAGGGTCTGGGAAAGACCCTTGATGAAGTTGCGGCGCTTATTCCGGCGGATTCAATGATCGAGAAGATTTATTTCTCCGCAATGGGCGAGCCCGGTTTTGCCGAACGCCTCGAGGCGACGGGGCGCAAGCAGATCGTGGTGGTGGGGATGGAAGCGCATATCTGTGTACTGCAGACCACGATGGAACTTCGGGACGCGGGCTACGAGGTTTTTGCTGTCGACGACGGTATGGGATCAAGGGTCAGAGCAAACACCGATCTTGCAATTGATCGCATGCGGCCGGCGGGTGTTGAAGTCGTTTCCACGGAAATGGTTGTTTTCGAGTGGGCGCGCCGCGCCAACAGGGATTGTTTCAAGCAGCTCTCCGCCTTGATAAAATAGGTTTTCTATACCTTTTTCGTGCTCTCCTGGGTGCGAGACGCTTGTGGTTTTCCGGGGATTTCTGTGACGAACGAGACAAACAGCCTGATGTTTCTGCCAGGCCTCATCTGCGATCATGCTCTGTGGCGCGAGCAGATGATCGCTTTTTCGGGTGACTACGATTGTAGTGTCGCGGATCTGACAAAAGACGAGAGCGTGGGGGACATGGCACGGGCGGTTTTGCGCGATGCACCGCCGCTGTTCAATCTGGCGGCTCTCTCCATGGGCGGTTATGTCGCGTTCGAAATTCTGCGCCAGGCGCCGGAACGGATTGCGAAGCTTGCGCTTTTGAACACAAAGGCGCGGCCCGATACGCCCGACGAACGGGCACGGCGCGAGGATCTGCTGCGCGCGGTCGGCGTTGGCAACTTCAAGGGAGCCACTGGTCGTCTCCTGCCGCTCTTCATTCATGAAGACCGCCTGGACGATGATGATCTGACAGGGGAAATCGAGAAGATGGCGGAACGGGTTGGCAAGGATGCCTTCGTTCGGCAGCAGAAGGCCATTCTCTCCCGGCCTGACAGCTTACCGGACCTGAGTGGGATATCCTGCCCGACACTTTTGATCGGCGGTCGTCAGGATCGGCTGACACCGGTTGATTGCCATGAGGAAATGGCCGCCGGGATTCCCGGTTCGGAGCTGATCATTATTGAAGACTGCGGCCATCTGTCGCCGATGGAACACCCCGACAGAGTGACCGAAGAACTTCAAACTTGGTTCGGCTGAATGGTTTTGGCTTAACGGATCCGCCGCAGGCGATCACCGTCGCGTCGATCCGGGTTGTCCAACGGGAAGAGGTTGAGCGTCGCTTCCTGGATCAGTTTCTGGAACCGCGGGTCGCTTGAGGATGCAGGCCGCGCCGTGGTTCCCGCAATCGAAGAAAGCCTGCGGTCATTCACGCAGTAGACGGCAACCACGCGAAGGTTATCGATGCTTGGCTGACTCGAGCCTGGACGTGCGGCATCTTCAGGATTTGCGCAGAGCTTTTCCGGTCGGGCATTGGCGGGCGCGTCCAGCAGCATGACCACGTGATAGGGCGAGTTTTGCTCCGGCGGGACCTCGGTGTTGAAGGTCAGTTTCGGACGGAAAGTCGAACCGGTCATAGCCGAGGTCGTGACATTGTCGACCCTTGGCTTCGCCTCATCGAAGGGATTGCCGATCACCTGGGTTTTGACCGGTCCTTTTCCCGCCAGATAGAAAAGGTCGTTAGGATCGTAGTTATCCAGTTGAACAGGCCGGAGCACTGTCTGATTCGAGCAGGCGGCCAGGCCACCAAGTAAAACGGCTGAGACCGCCAGCTTCAGGCGCCATGATCTCACGGAATGGTGTCGGTTTTTCATCGTATCTCTTCAGCTGCTGTGGCGGCACTCGTGAGACGTTATATGGTCGCCCCAGAGCTCTGTCTCCACTGAGAGTATGACACAACTCCGTGAGATTGTCGTTATACCTATGAGTTTGATCTTGAAGTCAACCGCCTTCGCCGGCAGCTTCCCGCCGCCGCTTCAAGAGCCCTGAGATATAGGGCATCAGCATTGGCACGAAGAGAATTGCCGCGGCAATCACCAGGATCGACAGGGTCAGGGGGCGTTCCCAGACAAATGACCAGGAGTCGTTGTTGATGATCAACGCGCGACGCAGGTTCTCTTCCATCATGCCGCCCAGGATAAATCCGAGCAGCATCGGCGCCATCGGGAAATCCAGAAGACGCAGCCCCACAGCGGCAATCGCAAAGATCACCATCAGCTGGATGTCGAAGGCGTTGAAGGAGACGAAGTAGACCCCGATCAGCGAGAAGAAGAGGATCATCGGGATCAGAACCGTTCCTGGAATTGCCAGGATGCGCGCGATGTAGGGAATCAGCGGCAGGTTCAGGATCAGCAAAACCACGTTGCCGATGTACATGGAGATGATCACCGACCAGAAGACGCCGGGATTGTCGACGAAGAGCCGCGGTCCCGGCTGAACACCGTAAGAAATCAGGGCGCCCAGCATGATCGCGGTTGTGCCCGATCCAGGAATGCCCAGGGTCAGTAGTGGTACAAAGGAACCGGAGCAGGCGGCGTTGTTGGCGGTCTCAGGGGCGGCCAGTCCCCGCACCGAACCTTTGCCGAAGAGCTTGCCCTTAATCGGTCCGGCGATGCGTTGCTCCATGCCGTAGGCGAGGAAGCTGGCGATGGTGGCGCCCGCGCCGGGCAGCACCCCGATAATAAAGCCGAGAACCGACGAGCGTCCGATCACCGGCGCCATCTCGCGTTTGTCTTCGGAAGTGAGTTTCATTGAGCCCAGATTCTTCTGGGCTTCCATCTCACGCTTGCGATCCGCATCGGATTTGGGTCTGAGAACCTGCATCAGGGCTTCAGACAGCGCAAAGGTCGCCATTGCCAACAGCAGGAAGGAGATCCCGTCCGTGAGGTCGATCATGCCCATGGTGAAGCGCTGCACACCCTGGGTCTGATCCGTGCCAACCGTGGAGATCATAAGTCCCAGTACGGTCATCACCAGGGCTTTGATGATGTTGCCTTTACCGGCAAAAGCGGCCACGGCGGTCAGGCCGAGCACCATCAGTGCGAAGTAATCGGTCGATTGAAAGGCGAGGGAGACGACGGCCAGCGAGGGTGCCGCCACCAGCAGGAAGATTGCCGCGATGGTGCCGCCGGAGAAAGAAGAGTATGCGGCGATTGCCAGGGCCTTGCCGGCCTGTCCGGAACGCGCCATGGGATAACCGTCGAAGGCCGTGGCGACGGTGCCGGCAACACCCGGGGCGTTGATGAGAATCGAGGAGGTCGAGCCGCCGAAGATTGCGCCGTAATAGACACCTGCCATCAGGATCATGCCGGTCGCCGGATCGAAGCCGTAGGTGATCGGGATCATCAGGGCGATGGCAGAGATCGGTCCCAGTCCCGGCAGCATACCGATAAAGGTGCCGACGAAGCAGCCGACGGTGACCATCAGTAGATTGATGGGCGAGAGCGCGGTGCCGAGGCCCGTGAGAATTCCGTTGATCATGTCCATAACGCTATCCTCGCAGGAATTCGGGCCAGGGCTCGATGAAGACGCCGAGAAACTGCGTCATCAGAACCCAGAAAAAGACAACCACCGGAACGGAGGCAACGAGAACGATCCACCAGCGCCGCTCGCCCAGGATCAGAATACCGGCGATGAGAAAAAGGCTGGTGGAGATTAGAAAACCACCCGGGCGCACGGTAAGACCGTAAATCACCATGACAAGGCAGATAATCGCGCCACGGCCCCAGAGAAATCCGGCGACCTCAGGCCGCGCATCGTTGCTCGGTTTGACGATCATGGTCAGGGACAAAACGATCCCGAGGACGCTCAGGGCTTCCGGCATCGTGCGCGCCGTGAAGGCCGCTTGCGCCTGAAAGGGGAGCAACGGAATGTCAAAGGTCAACAGCCCATAGGCCAGGGAAAAGGCCAAAAGCAGCAACCCGCCAATGCGATCATTGGTCAGCATGGTGGTCTTCCAGGAAGTTATACCAAGAAGCGTTGGTATTAGTTGCGCGTGAGAACATGTCTCGCGTTCTTGACCGCTTCGATCAAGATGGAGCTTTCACTGCGGAGAAAACGGCGGGAGCGGGCTTGCATTGAAAGTCAGGCCCGCTCCAGCGTTTTATGTCAGGTTCAGAGGAACCCGAGCTCTTTCATCAGAGCGCCGATTTCGGCTTCCTGCGTCTCTAGGAAGGAAACGAAGTCGGAGCCTGGGTTATAGATTTTCACCCAGCCGTTCCGTGAACGGACTTCTTCCCACTCTGAAGTCGCATACATCTTTTCAAGCGCGGCGGCATAGGCAGCCTGCTTCTCAGCGGAAAGGCCCGGAGGTCCGAAGAACCCGCGCCAGTTCACGAACTCGGCAGGATTGCCGGCTTCTTTGCAGGTCGGGACATCTTTGGCGTCCGCGAGGCGTTCGGCTGCGGTCACACAAAGGATCCGCACCTGACCCTGCTTGGACATTTCGAGGGCTTCGCCCAGTCCTGTGGAAAGAGCCTGGATTTCACCCGACAGCAGACCAGCCATGGCCTTGCCACCTGCGTCGTAAGGCACGTACTTGACCTTCGTGGCTTCTGCGCCACCGGCCTTCATGACCATGGCGGCTACGAGGTGATCCATACCGCCGGCAACGGAACCGCCGCCGATGGCAACCTTGCTGCTGTCGCCCTTGTAGGCGGTCATCAGATCGCCCATGGACTGGATCGAGGACTCGGTGTTGACGACCATGGCCGCGTAATCACCAATTGTGCCCGCGACGGGGGTCAGATCCCGGAAGGACTGCGGGAAGACTTTCTGAAGAGACCGGATGACGATCGGGGTCGAGTTCACCATCAGGGTGGCGCCGGCCTTGTCTTTCGTCTCGATAATGTGCGCGATGGCTTTACCGCCGCCGCCGCCGGACATGTTTTCGTAGGACGCTGCGCCCACGATGCCCGCTTTGGTCAAGGCTTCGCCGGTACCGCGCGCTGTGCCGTCCCAGCCGCCACCGGCGCCGCCGGGGATCAGGAAGTGAATGGATTCGATATCTGCGGCAGATGCAGGAACTGCAGCCGCGGCCAGAAGTGTGGTCGCTGAAAAGGCAGCAAATACGCCTTTGCGTAAGAGCTTCATTGGTATCCTCCCGTAATACAAACTCAGCCGGACTTCTCCGAGTCTCGGCTGTTAGCAGGCAGAAAATCAAATGAAGCTGTCATGAACCTGACATTGCGGTGCAAAATTAGAATGTTTCTACAAAGAGTCTTTTAGAACAATGTCCTATTGTGCACCGAGGGCGGCGTTCCAGCGGTTGATCAGGCGCTCACGCTTCACCTGATCGAGGTAAACTACCAGTCCTGGCGTGACAGGAACCGGACGCAGGCGGCCTTGCGCCTCCGCGCGTAATCCGGCGGCAGTGTTCTCGCCGGTCAGATCCGGATGAAGTGCCGGCAGGCGCAGATCGCGTGAAATGACTTCCTGGCCGTTACGGGAGATCAGGAAATCCAGAAAACTGGCACCGAGGCCTGGAGATCTTGCTGCTCGCGGGACCAGACCGATGCGAGACATCACGACGGTATAATCTTCAGGCAATATAATGCCGATCTCCGGATTCTCTGCTGCCCATGAGGCTGCATAGGAACCCAATATATTGTAGCCGAGCGCAAAACGCCCGTCGGCGACGCGCTCCAGGATCGCGGAGGAGTTCGAATAGAGCTTTACCCCTGCCGAGCCCATGGCCTGGACCAGTTGCCAGATGTCGCGGTAATGCTCCTGATCCCGTGCGAGAAAGAAGAGGCCGATCCCCGCGCGCTCAATGTCATAGGTGCCGATCCTGCCGTAGATATCGTCTTCGGTTTCGTAGAGATAACTGGTCAGCGCGGCGCGGGTTCTGGGAGGACTGCGTCCTGCGAAAGACGACTTATGATAGATGATTACCGCAGGCTCGAAGGTGACGCCAAAGGCTGTGTTCCGCCAGGTTGCCCAGTCCGGTAGGAAGCGCGCGGCGGGCAGATCGAGGCTGGAGGCATAACCGTCATTGGCGAGCTTGACCTGCAGATCCATGGCTGAAGAAAAGACCAGATCTGCGGTCGGCCCGCCCTGATCGCTCTCGTCGATAACCCGCGCATAGATTTCCTGAGTCTGAAGTTCGGAATAATCAACAGCGATGCTTGGGTTTTCAGCCTGATACCGCGCGATCAGCGGTCGGGCGATTTCCTCGTCGAGGGCGCCGTATATGGTCAGGACACGGCTGTTGGTGGCGTCCGCTTTCGCGGGAAAGAAAATACTCTCGGCCCTCGCCGGGTTCGGCAGGGCTCCTGCGATCAACGCCACTGCAACAAGCCAGAGGGTCAGGAACGGGTATTTTACGTTGGATTTCCTCATAACCTCAGCTTGCCCGAGCACTGCAGGCTTCACAAGTTGGTCACGACACAATAGCGTTGCAACCAGATAAAGGCAGCGGAGCAAACCGGTGCCAATCATATTTCGGGGGGATTCAGTTGCGTCTCTTGGTGGTCGAAGACAACGAGACTCTTGCGCAGGGCCTGACCGCGGTTCTGAAGAGTTCGGGCTATGCCGTGGATCTTGTTACGGACGGACAGTCGGCTGAGGCTGCGCTGGCCACTGCGTCTTATGACCTTGTGATCCTGGATTTAACCCTGCCGGATATGGACGGTCTGGATGTGCTCAAGGCGCTGCGTCAGCAACGAAAGGACTGCGCGGTTCTGGTGTTGACCGCCCGTGGCGCGTTGGACGACCGGGTAAAGGGCCTCGATCTTGGCGCAGACGACTACATGACCAAACCCTTTGAGGTGCCCGAGCTGGAAGCCCGTGTCCGTGTGCTTCTTCGGCGACGCGCAGGGCTTCGCTCCTCGAAGCTGGATTATGGCGCACTTACGCTGGATCTTTCGGCACGACAGGTCAGTCTCGATGGAGAGCGGATCGAATTGCCGGCCCGTGAGCTGAACGTCCTCGAGGCATTGTTGCTGAAGGCGGAACAGGTTGTCTCCAAACAGCAGATCATCGAAAGCCTTGCGGATTTCGATGACGATATCAGCGAGAATGCGGTTGAGCAGTACGTCAGCCGCCTGCGCAAACGCCTGGAACCTAACGGTCTTAAGATCCGCGCAGCGCGGGGCCTCGGCTACATCCTGGAAGCAGCCTGATCCATGGCCGAAGTCACTCAGTCCTCTGTTCACGAGCCTCCACATCAGGCAAAGACCGCCCGCAGGCATCATTCCCTGCGCCGGCGTCTTCTGGTGCTTCTGCTGGTGCCGCTTTCGCTGATCGGGGTGCTGGCCATGGTGGACGCCTACCGCGATGCACGCATCACCGCCAATGAGATTTCGGACCGGGTGCTTTCAGGCTCTGCACTGGCAATTGCCGAGCGTGTGATTGTCGGCGCGGATGGAACGCTGGAAGTCGATGTGCCCTACGTTGCGCTCGAGATGTTGACCTCCTCGGCACAGGATCGCGTCTTTTACCGGGTAGAAGGGCCGGGCGGTGGCTTCATAACAGGTTACGAGAAACTGCCTGTGCCTGCGGGCGAGTTTAACGAGACCATCGGCAACCGCGCGCGCTTTTCGGATGCCAGCTTTCGTGGCGATGCGATCCGCGTAGCCACGATGGATGGCGCGGTCTCGACCGGAAAACGCTCTATCCCCTACCGGGTCGTCGTGGCGGAGACCACCAACGCCCGGCAAAAACTGGCGCAGGATATTCTGATTCGAACCGCCGTCCGTCAGGCGCTGCTGGTCGGTATTGCCGCGATTATCGTCTGGATTGGTGTCACCCGTGCGTTGCGACCATTGCAGAGACTGGAAGAAGCGATCGGGCGGCGGAGCATGGACGATTTGCGCCCGATTGAACACGCGGTGCCCAGCGAGGTCGAACAGCTGGTCGTCTCTATCAACGGTTTCATGCAAAGGCTGGGCGGCGCGCTGGATGCCTTGCGCCACTTTACGGGCAATGCGAGCCATCAGCTGCGCACGCCCCTGACGGTGATCCGCACACAGCTGGAACTCACCCGTCGGGCGCAAAGCGATGAAGACGCAAGTGCAGCGTTGCAGATGGCGGATGGTGCCGTGATTCATGCGGAACGTACACTCGCGCAGTTGCTGCTGCTGGCGCGGGTTGACGAAGCTTCGGCAGACCGTTTGAGCGAAGCCACCTTTGATCTGGCCGATCTGGCACAGACGACCACAGCAGGGTATCTGGCCAAGGCCCGGGAGAAGAACGTAGACCTTGGGTTCGAGGCGGATCCAGGCAAAGTCTCGATCAAGGGCGATTCCATGTTGCTTGGCGAGCTTCTGCGCAATCTGATCGAAAACGTGATTGCCTATGCGGGCGAAGAGGTTCAAGCGACTGTGCGGGTCAGCGCACAGGGGCAGGCAGCGGTCCTTGAGGTGGAAGACGACGGTGTCGGCATCGATGCCGGAAATCGTGCCAAAGCCATGGAACGCTTTGTCAGGTTCTCATCCGACACGCAAGCTGGGGCCGGCCTTGGGCTTTCCATCGTCGCTGAAATCGCCGAGCTCTTTGGGGCCAGGGTCACACTGGATACAGGGGAGCAGGGGAAGGGACTGCTGGTGCGCATAGTATTCCCCGAAAAAGGCTCCGTCTTGCAGACTGCGGTGCCGGACACCACTTCACCGGAAGCGGTGAAGCGATAAGACCGCATGGAGAGAGACCTAAGGAAAGAGTAATCACGTGAAAAAGATCCTGGCATTTTCCGGCAGCAACAGCTCCAAATCGATCAATCAGAAGCTTGTCCACGTGGCGACGGCAGAGCTTGATCCAGCCTCTGTGACGGTGATCGACATTCGGGATTATCCGCTGCCGATCCACTCGGTCGACATCGAAGCGCAGGGTATGCCGGAAAACGCCGAGCGCTTGCGCGCGCTTTTCAGCGAGCATGATGGATTCCTGATTTCCTGCCCGGAGAATAACTCGTCGATGACGGCGATCCTGAAGAACCTGCTCGATTGGATGTCGCGCTTCGAAGGCAAGATCTTTCAGGAAAAGCCGGTGCTTTGGATGGCGACAACGCCCGGCAAAAATGGCGGCCAAACCAACCTGAAGCATGTGGCTGAGCTGACCCCCTGGTGGGGCGGTAAACTGGTTGCGACCTTCAGCCTGCCGCGATTTAACGAGACCTTCGATGCAGAGTCCGGGACGTTACGCGAGGCTGAGCATCGTGCCGAACTTACCGCGGCTGTGAAAGCTCTGGAAGCCGCTGTTTCCCAGTGATAACAATACCTTAGGGTTTGACGAGCGCAGGGATGATGTATTCGGCCATGATCTGTACCGGCAGTTTCCAGGCATCAGGCTGATTATAGTTGCCGGCGGTGATGACGACCGCCAGGTCGAGACTGGGAACAATTATGAGGCGTTGCCCGCCGTTGCCGAAAGCGGCCATCCAGGGTTTACCGCTTTCCCGCATGTTGCCCAACCACCATTGATAGCCGTATTCCAGGTGGTCATCGATGCGCGTGCGGGGCATGAAGGCTTCGTTCAACCAGCTTTGAGAGATCAGTGTTTTGCCCTCCCATTGCCCCCGATTCAAAACGACTTGACCGACTTTTGCCACATCCCGGGGACGCATGCGCAGGCCTGAAGCAGCGGCAAACTCGCCGTCACTTCCCTTGATCCATTCCACATCCTCGATGTCGAGAGGGGTGAAGAGTCTTTCCTTGGCGAAGTCGAAGACGGACTGACCGCTGCCGCGTTCGATCACTTCGGCAAGGAGCGCGGTGGTACCGCCGTTATAATGCCAACGGGTGCCCGGTTCGGTGATGAAGGGCCGGTCGAGCACGAAGCGATAGCGGTCCTTGGAGAGCTCCATAGCAATTTCGCTGTTATCCGGATCGTCGTAGGGCAGGTCTTCGTTCCACTCGGTGCCCAGGCGCATGGTCAGGGCATCGGCAATGGTCATCCGCCGGCGTTGCGGATCCGCGGTAAGGTCCTTGTACTCGGGAAAGCTGTCGATGATCGGCGTATCCAGCGCTGGGGCCTGACCTGCATCCAGCGCGATGCCGTAGAGCATTCCGACGATGCTCTTAGAGACCGAGCGCAGGTCGTGTTTGGTCTCGGCATCGAAGAGGAGGTGACCCAAGGAGGCTCCCCAGCGCTCATCGATCCCATCATAGTATCGCTCGACCACCAGCTTGCCGTGCCTGATCACCAGCACTGCATGCAGATTGGGAAGACTTCCGTCTTTGACCGCTTCGTCAAGACGCTCGCCGACACCCGCGCTGAAACCGGCCTCCACCGGGGTGATCTTTTCCCAGGTGCTGTCGGATAAGGCAGGGCTGGGCATGGCGGCAACTCCGGCAGCAAAAAGAAGCGGGCGTATGAGGCGAGGGAAGACCATTCAGGATTGTACTCCGCCGATGAAATTGCGGCAACTTCAAGCGTCGATGTAGCCCTGCATCTCTCTCTTGCGTCCCTGCTCAACACTGATATGTCTTGGTCCCGGAAACAGAGTCTTCAGCAGGAACAAAAGCGTGCAGTATTCTCCCCGTGTTGACCGGATTGCCGGTGAAGGCGCCGCCGCCTGGCGGATCCATGTGGAAGCCGTTGAAGCCAGGGCCCGGGGCGAAGACATTCTGGTTATGTCCATCGGCGATCCGGATTTCGCGACGCCGCCGGCCATCGTGGAAACCGCTGTTCAGGCGCTAGAGTCCGGCGATACCCACTACACCACGATTGCCGGACGTCATGCGCTGCGCAGCGCCGTCGCACAGGAAACCATGCGACGCGGCGGGCCCGAGGTTACGGCGGAGAACGTGATCGTGCTGGCCGGGGCGCAGAGCGGTCTTTTTTCAGCCTCGCTCTGCCTTTTCTCCCAGGGCGACGAGGTGATCGCGCTTGATCCCATGTATGTAACCTATGAAGCGACGGTTCAGGTTTCAGGCGCCAAGCTGGTCCCGGTTCCGGCGCGCGCGGACAGCGGCTTCCGCCCGGATCTGGAAGCGATCAAGGGGGCGGTCACCGAGCGCACGCGGGCCATCATGTTCGCCAATCCCTGCAATCCCTCCGGTGTGGTCATGACTCCGGAAGAGCTGCAGGGAATCGCAGAAATCGCCAAACGCCACGACCTCTGGGTCATATCAGATGAGGTTTATGGTTCGCTCACTTTCGAGCAGGACCACTGCATGATCGCGGGCCTGCCGGATATGGCGGAACGCTGCGTGACCGTCTCCAGTCTTTCCAAATCCCAGGCCATGACCGGCTGGCGCATCGGCTGGATGGTTGGACCTAAGGAGTTGATCACCCACGCGGACCATCTCTCGCTTTGCATGCTTTACGGCGTGCCGGGGTTCATTCAAGAAGCGGCCATTACGGCCCTGGGCGATGCGCGCGGCGAAATGGACCGCATGCGCGATACCTACCGTGCCCGCAGGGATCGGGTGATCGAGGGATTGAGGGGCGCAAATAAGATTTCCGTCGTGCCGTCGCAATCCGGCATGTTCCTGCTGCTGGATGTCCGGGAGACGGGGATGAGCTCCCTTGATTTCGCCTGGGCGCTGTTCCGTGCGGAAGGTGTGTCTCTGCTGGACGCCGCCGCCTTTGGAACCAGCACCGCTGGGCATGTGCGTTTATCCTACACCCTCGGTGACGACGCTTTGGACGAAGGCTGTCGCCGGATTCAGCGTTTCGTGTCTGGTCTTTGACCCAGACAAGAGGTGAGCTCCGCTGTTATAGTCGAGCAGAGATCACGGTTATCCAGGATAGAGTGCGAATTCGCTCTGTAGTATGATGGAAAACACCCTCCTCGTTGACGATTTTATCACCTACACCATCGGGATCATCGTCTACTTCATCGGGATGAAGTTGACGGATCGCGTCGACTTTCTGCGGAACTACAATATCCCCGAACCCGTGACCGGTGGTGTGCTTGCCTCGTTGCTGCTGCTCGCGGTGTACCTCTCGACCGGGATTGAGATCGCGTACGAACTCGAGACGCGCGATACGCTTCTGGTCTACTTTTTCACGACCATTGGGCTCAACGCACGCCTGTCCGATCTTCTGGCAGGCGGTAAGCCGCTCGCCATTCTTCTGGGTCTGACAATCGGCTACATCGTGCTGCAGGATACAATCGGCGTTCTGGCCGCGCAGGCGATGGGCCTGCCGAACGCAGTCGGGGTTCTCGCGGGCTCCGCCTCCCTGATCGGAGGCCATGGAACAGCCATCGCCTGGGCACCTGATATCGCCGAGACTTACGGCGTTCCCAATGCGCTGGAGATCGGCGTTGCCTCGGCGACCCTGGGGCTGGTTCTGGCCAGCCTGCTGGGCGGCCCCATAGCGAAGTTTTTACTGAGCCGTCATCGGATTTCCGATGCGGAACCTGACGGCGTAATCGTCGGAATTTCGCATGAGGATGAAGATACCGAGAAGATCAATCACATCAGCATTATGTCCGCACTTCTGGTGATGCACATCGCGATCATCATAGGCTATGTGGTCAATGAGGTGCTGGAAGAGGCGGGGTTCAAGCTGCCCTTATTCGTCTCCTGCCTGCTGGTGGCCATTCTGCTGTCCAACAGCGTTCCTTATCTTCTTCCAAAGATGCACTGGCCTGCCCGGACCAAGGCGCTCGCGGTGATTTCGGATTTTTCGCTCGGGCTCTTTATTGCGATGTCCCTGATGTCCATGCAGCTCTGGTCCATTGGCGACCTGGCCGGGCCATTGCTGATCCTGCTGGGCTTGCAGGCACTGGCCACAGTGGTCTTTATCATTTTTGTATTGTTTCCCTTGATGGGGCGAGACTACCTGGCGACGGTTTTAAGTGCAGGCTTCGCAGGTTTTGCCCTGGGCGCAACCCCGACTGCCGTCGCCAACATGACCGCTGTAACGAAAACTCACGGCCCGGCACCGACCGCCTTCATCATCCTGCCGCTGGTGGGCGCCTTCTTCGTGGACATCACAAATGCCTTCGTGATCCAGTTCTTTCTGTCGTTTTAGATTAAGGCTGTGAAAGCCGATTCAAAGCCTGTGCGGATAGGACTTCAGGTGGTCGATGAAGCGTTGCTTGACCGGTGAGGCGCGGGTTTCGCTCCAGATTGCGACGGTTGAGATACTTTCGGCGCAGTCTTTCAGGGGGCGGATCTCCAGGCCCTTGCGGAAATAGTTCTGGACGCTTTCCGTCTGGACCGAGATCCCCATTTCACAGGCGATCAGGCCGAAAATACCTTCGCTGTTCGAGGCCGACTGCACAACCTTGGGCTCGAAACCGGCAAGTCTGCAAAGGCTGTAGAGATGCTCATGATAATGGGTCCAGTTGGCGGTGGTACCCAGGACAAAGGGTTCATCGGCAAGCGCCGAAAGGGGAATTTCGGACAATGCCGTCAGGGGGTGGGATTCGTAGAGAACGACGACAAAGCGGTCCCGCTGCACGGTAACGCTCTCATATCCGCCTCGGATGACCGGCCCCGTTAGAAAGCCGAAATCGAGGATGCCCGCCTCCAGGTCGTTGAGCTGCGCATGGGTGTAGTTGTGTCGCGGTTCGACCTCGATGTCGGGATAACGTTGCCGGAAGGATTTCAGGATGGGCGAGAGCTCCCCGGCGATGGCGATGTCGGTGTAGCCGATCACCAGTCGACCGGTCTCGCCGCTGGTGGTCTTGAGGGCATGATTGATCGCCCCTTCGATATTTATGAGAGCCTTGGTGCAGCCGCCGAGAAAGTTCGTCCCCGCATCGGTCAGGGCAACATGTCGGTTGCTGCGCTCGAAAAGGACGACGCCGATCTCCTGTTCGATGTACTTGATTGTCCGGCTCAGGGTTGGCTGAGAGATGGACAGGCGTTCCGCCGCGCGTCCGAAATGCAGCTCTTCGGCGACGGCGACAAAGCAACGGATATGGCGCATTCCCAGATGCACGATGCAATTCCTGCATCAATTAAGGCCTGATTTATATTATACTCGACAATGCCGCGAAGCTATGCTTTTGCCGTGGTTCACAATAAAAACGGGGAGCATTCAAATGTTACAGGGACTTAAAACAAGTTTTACCCTTGGTTCCGCCGCCCTTGTGGCACTTGGGCTTTCATCCGGAACTATTCAGGCTGCTGATCAGGTGACCATGAATCTTGGATGGGCGACACCTCTGGAGTCCGATTACGGCATTCTGGCCAATAAATTCGAGGAACTGGCCGAGAAATACAGCGGCGGGACTGTCGATGTGAAACTGCGCTGCTGCGCGCAGATCGCGTCAGAAGACGATGCTTTCAAGGCATTGCAGCTCGGCACGGTCGATGCCTACTTCATTTCGCAGAACAACGTTTCGCCCCATTGGCCCATGATGGACGTGTTCGTTCTTCCCTACATTTTCCAGAACACCGATCATCTGCTGAAAGTGTCTGGTGGTCCGGTCGGTCAAAAGATCCGCGACCAACTGCAGAAAGATACCGGCGTCCATCTTCTGACCTTCGGCGGTCCCGGTTACCGCGATATGTTCAATTCGCGCCGGGCGGTCAATTCCATCGAGGATCTCAAGGGCCTCAAGCTGCGGGTGCCGAAGAACCAGGTGATGCTCTCGACCTTTGAGGCCTTTGGCGCGGAGCCCGTGCCGCTTGCCTGGTCCGAGACACCGACGGCTTTGCAGACCCGGACAATCGACGGCGGCGACAATGGAACTTCAGTCATCAAGGAGATGAAGTTCTTCGAGTTCGCCAAGCACCTGATCATTCTGGATCACTTCGTGGGCTTTGCCCCGGTCTTCGCGTCGGACCGCTTCATGAAGAAGCTGGATGACGACCAGAAAGCAGCGGTCATGCGTGCGGCCAATGAAGCCGGCGAATACCATACCTCGGTCAAGCTGAAGGAGATCGAGGGTATTCGCGCCTGGCTCGCCAAGGAAGGCGGCATGGCGGTGACGCGTCCGGACCGTGCACCTTTCATCAAGGCGGCGCAAAAAGTGCAGCAGAAGTTCGCGGCTGAACGGGGCGCTGAGTTCAAGGCCATCGTCGACGAAATCCAGGCGGCGGCGGAGTGATCCACTGAGTCGATCAGTCCCGGCACGGGATGCCCTGGTGGTGTCCCGTGCCGAACTCTCGCAAATTTGTGCGCCCCCGGAGCAGTATCCTCGCTGTTTGATAAGGCCGGATTCACTTAAGTCCGGCTGAGCAACATTGGCTGGTGACGGGAACCGGGTGCGCGCTCCAGACGGGGAGCCGGCGCAGGTGATTCGACAGACTTTTGCTTTTCTCGAACGGCATTTCGAAGAAATTCTTTCCTGTTTTGCATTGAGTGTGGTCGCGGTCTGCGTGTTTCTGCAGGTGATCATGCGCTACGGCTTTAACAGTGCATTGCAGTGGACCGAAGAGATCGCCGCCATCGGTATGGTCTGGGCGGTCTACATGGGCGCGGCGCTCTGTGTGCGGGAACGTTTTCACATAAGGATCATGGCGGGCGTGATGCTGCTGCCGCGCCTGGGCGCAACGGCGGTCGTCATCTTCGCGGATCTGACCTGGCTCGGCTTCCTGGTCTTCATGCTGCAGGTCTCAGTGGACTATCTGACGGTCCTCTGGAACTTCACCTCGACGACGCCCCGGCTCGGGATCAATGAATTCTATCCGCAGTCCGTGGTGTTTATCGGCTATGCGCTGATGACCCTGCGCCTGATACAGATCTACGTGCTTTGGGTCCGCAGTGGCTTCCGGGGGATTCCCGGCATGCGGCCCGAGCATGATATCGATGCTGCGGAGGCCTGAGTTGTGAGTGACCTCCTGCTGATCGCGCTCGTCTTCACCGTGCTGACGGTGATTGGTGTGCCTCTCTTCGCCGCCGTCGGTGTTGCAACCGCGCTGGCGCTGTTCCTGATCGATATTCCTTACACGCTCCTGGCGCAGACCGGTTACACGAGCCTTACGCCTTTTCCGATATTGACTATCCCGCTCTTCGTTCTGGCCGGGCGTCTGATGGAAGTCGGGGGCATGGCGAACCGGCTGATCTCCATTGCGACAAAACTGGTGGGTGCTTACCGGGGCAGTCTTGGTCTGGTGACGGTCTTTGCCTGCATGCTCTTCGCGGCCCTGTCCGGTTCGGGACCTGCCACCACGGCGGCCATCGGTTCGGTGACCATCCCGGCCATGAAACGCGAGGGCTATTCCGTGCCTTTCGGGGCGGCCATTGCCGCCTCCGCCGGTGCACTCGGCAGTGTCATACCGCCCAGCAATCTGATGATCATCTACGGTCTGGTTTCCGAGACCTCAATCCCGCGGCTGTTCTTGGCAGGTTTCGTGCCGGGCATCGTCGTGACGGTGTTCCTGTTGATCACCACCTACATCATCGCGCGCAAGAACAACTACGGCGGCAGCGGTGATGCTTTCTCCTGGCGGCCGTTTCTGAGCGCGTTCTGGTCGGGAAAATGGGCGATTGGCGCGCCGGTCATTATTCTGGGCGGCATTTACGGGGGCGCCTTCACGCCAACCGAAGCCGCCGCGGTGGCCGTCTTCTATGCGCTCTTTGTCGGGCTCTTCATCTATCGGGAGCTGACCCTCAAGAAGATCATCGAAAGCCTCCGCTTTACGGCGCTGATGGCCGGGCTGCTGGTGCTGCTGACACCGACGCTTGCGTTCGGTCAGCTCTCGGCTTTCTACGACATTCCGACAGCGGTCGAGACCGCGATCATCAGTATGACCGACAATGTGGTGCTGGTGATGATCATCATCGGCATCTTCTACATCATCATCGGCACCTTCATGGAATCCCTGGCGCAGATCATTCTCTTCACCGCCGTGTTCCTGCCGCTGGTTCAAACTTTGGGTGTGGATCCGGTCCTCTTCGGCATCTTCACAGTGATGACCTGCGAGATCGGATTTTTGACACCGCCGCTCGGCGGGAATCTGAACGTGGCGGCCCGGATCTCGGGAATCACCATCGAGCAGGTTTCGGTGGCGGTTCTGCCTTTCATTCTGGCCTACGTCCTGGGACTGCTGTTCCTAATCTTCTGGCCCGACGCCACTCTGTGGCTGCCAAACCTCGTTTACGGCGAAGCGGTTTTCTGATCGTCGAAGCAACTTCAAAAGGATCGAAAGCGATGCTGGATATTATTCTGGAGGGCGGTACCCTCTATGACGGCAGCGGCCAGCCGGGATTTACCGCCGACATCGGGATTAAGGGAGACCGGATCGCCGAAATCGGTGACCTCTCGGCGGCTACCGCGGAACAGCGGGTTCCCATTGAGGGGCTGGCGGTGGCGCCGGGTTTCATCGACCTGCATACCCATTCGGACTTTACCCTGGCCGTGAACGGCAGGGCGGAGAGCCAGGTGCATCAGGGGGTAACCACCGAGGTGGTCGGCCAATGCGGCGTCTCCTGCGCGCCCGCCCGCAACCGTGCTGATGTGGAGCTGATGTCGCCGGGCTTCGTGCCGGGCGCGGTCGAGATCGGCTGGAAGAGTTTCGGCGAGTATCTGGATCATCTGGACCAGAATGCGTTGGGAGTGAATGTCGCGGCCTTCGTTGGTCACGGGACCGTCCATCGCGCAATCCTTGGTGATGCGCTGCGTCCGGCGGATGAAGACGAGCTGGATGATATGTGTGACCTGTTGAAGACCTCCCTCGACGAAGGTGCCTATGGTTTCTCGACCGGTCTGGAATACTGGCCGGGCAGTCTGGCGTCGCCCGATCAGCTTGCCCGTCTTTGTTCCGTGGCGGCCGGGAAGGATGTGCTCTACGCCACGCATGTGCGCAACCGCGATGTCTTCTACGACCTGGGTTTCGGCGAGGCGCTTGCCACGGCCCGGGTCTCCGGCGCCCGCTTGCAGATCTCGCATATTCAGCCCAAGTTCGGCGCGCCCGGGCATGCGATGGAACACAGTCTGGAGATGATCGAGAAGGCCCGAAGCCACGGCGTGGACGTTGCCTTCGATGTCATCCCGCATCGCTGGTCCCACACACGGGTGCTCGCGATCCTGCCGCAATGGGCGCAGGAGGGCGGCGTCGATGAGGTTTCCGCCCGGCTTAAAGATCCTGACTGCCGGGACCGCATCCGGCGGAATCCGCGTCCCATGTGGCGACTGGTCAGTGCCGGTCAGTGGGACAAGATCGTGCTGATGCAATCCCTGGAGAACCAGGCGCTGGTCGGGATGAACTTTGCGGATATCGCACAGCGTCGGGGCCAGGACCCCTATGATGCGGTGTTCGATATGCTCCTGGAGGAAGGCGACAACATGAACCATCTCATGTGGACCTCGCAGTCTTTCTCCGAAGACGATATCGAACTTGCCCTCTCGCAGCCGGAGTGTGCAGTGATTTCCGACACTCTGGCGCTGGCACCCTATGGCTGCCTGAAGCATCACATCGGGTCGCTCAGCGGTTACGGTTGGGCCGCACGCTTTTTACAGCATTACGTCCGCGACCGCGGCGTCATGTCCCTGGAAGACGGTATCCGGCGTCTGACCTCGGTTCCGGCGGCGCGCCTCGGGATTCGCGACCGCGGTACGCTGACGGTCGGCAACTATGCGGACGTCACGGTTTTTGACGCCAAACAGATCGCCAGTCATTTCGAAATCGCCGCCCCCCAACGCTACGCCACCGGCATTGCCCACGTGCTGGTGAATGGCCAGTTCGCCATGCAGGAGGGCGGGCGCACAGAAACGGATTCCGGGCGTGTGCTGCGAAGACAGTGAGAGCTGTCTCTGACTTGGGTTAAGATCTCGAAGGACAGAGGCAACGACGCAGTATGATGGACCGGAAGGTCCTGTATGAGTGCTGTCACGCCTGTTTAAGGCAGGCACTTAGCCCATCTTGTTGATAACGCCGCCATAACCGCAGTGACATGTTGCCCCTGAGCTGACGCCGCCGGGCACGGAAGCGCCGCCGACCCACTGCCCGACCACCGCCGGAACGCAGGGACCCGGAGTAAAGACACCCTGTGACCCGGCTGTCGAAGCTGCGGTTTGCGGGTTCGCCGGCGACATACACATACCGAACATCGGCACGTTCACCATGGGGATTGTGTCGGTAGGCTGCGCGTTCATTGTGGGACTGAGCGCCTGGAAGGTCCCTGGTGATGTTCCCTGTGAGCAGCGCACCATATCGCCGGTTTTCAATACGTTTGGATCAGGCATAGCGATCTATCCAATTCATATTTGTGTAAGTTTCGTTCCAGGGGCGATCGAGATTTCCGAAAGCCTCCTGCGCTCCAGTGTATCGGTTTGTCGAAATGTCGTACACAAATGATTGTGAATTTTGGATAGTTGGTGCGGTTGCGCGTGATCTATCTTGTCGACGCATTTGTCGGTTGGACGGGCCGAGAGGATTGCGCCAAACACCCGCGCGTGTTTGCAGCGACTTGGATCAGCCGCCGTCGCCAGACGGTGAAGTCGGGGCGCGCTTTAACTGTCCTATTCTTCAGCAGTCAGCGGCCCGGCCACTTCGCCTTCCGGGAGTTGATGGCCACATTCGGCACACATGCGGGCTTGCGGCGTTCTGAAGGGTTTTGCGCAATTCGGGCAGGGGCGGCCATAATGAGAGAGGGCAAGGGCGTAGATTTGTTCAGGATGTTCAAGCTTTACGCCAGTCAGTTCTTCGTAATCGGCAAGTGCTTTCTGTCTGCACGGATTCCTGTTGCGTGCCTCCGTGATTGAGCAGCCTTGGATACGCAGATACTCCATGATCGCATCGGAGTAGTTTTCTAAGTGAGCTCCGATCGGCTCATATTCCTCGTCGCTTAACAGCGGGACTTCTCTCCCCAATCTGTAGCTGTAGAAGGTCCGCGGCATACTTGTGATCTCATCAGGCTTTTAGCTTCGGTTTCGCTCGCTATAATCATGCGATTACCCGCAGGGGTAAAGACACATAGGCCGGAAGCTGTGACCAGCGGCTAACTTACCGGGAAATCCAATATCAACTGAATGACGCGGACGGAACCTGTTTGCGGCGTGCAGTTCAATCATCAGGAACACAGGATGTCTTCTCACTTGACCGGCACCGGAGCGCCGGAGCAATCCCTCGACCCGCAGGACTGGGCGGAGTTTCGCAGGCTCTCTCACGCCATGCTGGAGTCCGCGCTGGATCATATGGAGGGGGCGACGGAACGTCCGGTCTGGAAAGCGGTGCCGGACGAGGTGAAGACAGCGCTTGCGGAACCGCTGCCGATGGAAGGCCAGGGCACGAAACAGGTCTGCGAGGATTTGATCGAACGGGTTCTGCCCTACGCCACCGGCAATACCCATCCGCGCTTCTTCGGTTGGGTGCACGGTGCGGGGACACCGGGCGGTGTGATCGCCGAAACCATGGCGGCGGCGATGAATTCGAACCTGGGTGGACGCGATCACGGGGCGATCTATGTGGAGCGCCAGGTCATCGACTGGTGTCGCAAGCTTTTTGACTTTCCAGAGACGGCCAGCGGGCTGGTGGTCAGTGGGACATCTGTCGCCACTCTCATCGCGTTGACGGCGGCGCGTCATCAGAAGGCGGGCTACGACGTGCGGCAGAAAGGCGTGCTGCCGGGAGAAGGGCAACTGGTCGGCTATACCTCCGCCGAGGCGCACAGCTGCGTCGCGCGAACCTTCGATATGATGGGGCTCGGCATGGAGGCCCTGCGGAACGTTGCCGTCGATGCTGACTACCGAATGGACATTGACGCGCTGCGGGCGGCGATCGAGGCTGATCTGGCTGCGGGCCTGAAGCCCTTCTGCGTGACCGGCTCTCCGGCAACGGTGAACACCGGCGCCATCGATGACCTCGATGCCATTGCCGACATCTGCGAAGAATATGGCCTCTGGTTCCACGTGGATGGCGCCTTCGGGGCGGTGGCCGCATTGAGTGAGAACCTGCGGCCACGCATGAAGGGCATCGAGCGGGCCGATTCCATTGCCTTCGATTTTCATAAGTGGATGCATGTTCAGTACGACGCGGGCTTCGTGTTGATCCGCGATGAGGCGGCACACCGTGAAGCCTTTACTCTGCGCCGGGAATATCTGACCGCGACCCCGCGTGGTCTGGCCTCCGGCAATCCCTGGTTCTGTGAGTACGGTCCCGAACTCTCGCGCGGCTTCCGGGCACTGAAGATCTGGTTCGCGCTGAAGGAACACGGCATCAAAAGGATTGCCGAGAAGGTTGACGACAACTGCCGTCAGGCGGCCTATCTGGGCGAACTGGTCCAGGCCCACCCGGATCTTGAGCTCTCGGCGCCGGTCTCGCTGAATATCTGCTGCTTCCGTTTCGTCGCGCCGGAGCGTTCAGTGGAAGAACTGAATAAGCTCAATTCCGAGATCGTGATGGACCTGCAGGAATCCGGTGTTGCGGCGCCCTCGACCACGAAGCTGGGTGGGGTCTCGTCGATCCGGGTGAATATCACCAATCACCGAACGACCCTGGCCGATATGGATCTGCTGGTGAAGGCTGTGGTTGAGTTGGGACGGAAGTCGGTTGCAGCTTAGACTGCAGTCGCCGATCAATTTGTGTTGAGTAGTGTTATGTTAAACCCGAGAGATGCGGCCTTTGTTGGTTGCCGCCTGCTTGCCTTGTTTTTTGTGTTTCAGACCAATGACTGGCTCCCGGCAGCGAAGTCATTCGTGCTACGGGCTTGGGCCTTGTTGGAGCCCACAGCTGTACCGGCTGTCACGGGCTCTCTGGCGATGTTTGCCGGTATCGTGTTCCAGTTAGTTCTTCAACTGGCGCCAGCCTTCGTGCTCTGGTTCGGCGCGACCTGGATCTCTCGCCGAATTTACCCGACCGCCGTAGGCGAAGCTGTAGAGGGTTATTGGGACCGTAAGGCGGTACTGTCCGTAGCTGTGGCAGCTTTTGGTCTCTTAGTATTAATTGTGAGCCTGCCCGGCTTGGTCAATTTATTCTGGGTCGCGCAGGGCGTTTACTCAATTTTGTCGTTCTTTAACATCGACGCGCTTTTTTCGACGATTATCGGAATCGTCTGTATCGTTGGGTCGGATTCCATCGCGCAGATTGTTGTCAAGCTTAGGCGCTGGTGAAGGCCGTGGTGGAGTTGAATTGTCGGGAGAGAATCATTGAATACTGCGATTTATCCAAGGGCTGCCGCTTTTATTGGATGCCGGCTGCTTGCGCTGTATTTTCTGTACGACGTGATTCAGTGGATTCCACACGCCCATTCGACACTGACCAGCACGTTGTTTGTCGTGTTGGGCGACCACGAGATTGCGGCTGATCGCACGACTTCCATTTACCTGCCGATCGCACTTGGGTTTGTGACAAGCGTCGCGCCGATGCTTTTCTTCTGGTTCGGCGCAGACTGGCTGTCGCGTCGAATCTGGCCGATTGAAAGAACGGACGCCGGAAAGGCGGAACCGGACCCCAAGGGGAGCCTGTTCGTCGTCATCCTGGCGACCGGCGTTGTGCTTGTGCTGAGCAATGTCTCCACGGTCGTCATTTGGACCTATATTTCTATTGTCGGACAAGAACGGACGTTCTGGACTCTTGATGTCTTTGAGGCGTTTCCCAGTGCGCTGGTTGCCTCTCTTTTTGGATGCTTTTTCGTAATTGCCGCGGGTTCGATTTCGCGCTTTGTCACAAAATTTAGTCGTTGATCGCAGCGAAGAGTGTTTAGCTCGTAGCGAGGCGGTCTCGTCTTTAATCGCAACCTGGTCTTGGAACTTGAACCGGTGCGCGGAGTTGTCGGGTCACGGGACTGAGCCGGCCCCAGCGCTTGCGCTGCGCTATGGAACAAGGTGTCCAATCAGCAGCTTCACGAAGAGTGCGGGCACGAACCACTCGAGCCCCGGCGTTGCACCGAGCCAGCAGAGAACCATGCCGATTGCGATCAGGTAAAAGGTGACCGCGACCGGTAGCTTCAACCGCTTCGGTGTCGCGAGCACTGTGGCCATGGCGACGAGGAGGCAGGCGGAGAGTGTCAGCGCATAGAGTGTATCGAAGCCTTCGCCGCGGAAGGCCCAGGCGACGATGGCGATGTGCAAGAGGTGAAGGCTGATGAAAGAGGCCTGTTCGGCGATGGTCACGCCGGGCCGGTGATACCAGCGCTTCGTCGTCTCCGTCACGTTACAGACCGCGCCGCCGATCACGTCGAGTGCGATGACCGCGCCAAGAGCAACAAGCCAGATGTTTGCGCCCTGCATTGCGAGCACCCAGGCTGACATGATGCCTCCTACAATGCCGGAGCCGATTACCAGCAGGTTCTCGTCCCACGGCATACCCGGACCGACAAAGCGGTCCCAGGATCCCAGCAGGCCGGGCCGTGGTGCAGGAATTGCAGATGATGACACCATATTCAGTCTCTCTGAAAGTGAAGGAACTGATGTCAGTTTACGTTCTGTAACAGGGCCTTAACAACAAAAGGCGACAGGTTCAGACTGCGACAAAGTGCTGCTGGTCGGTCCCCCTAGCCCTTCAGCCGGTACCCGGTCTTAAAGATCCAGCGGACCATAAGCAGGCAGACCACGAGGAACAGGGTGACCATGCCCAGGCTGACTTCCAGGCTGACGTCGGCGATTTCGTAGAAGCTCCAGCGGAAGCCGCTGATCAGATAGACCATGGGATTGAAGAGGGTCACGGTCTGCCAGAAGGGTGGCAGCATGTTGATCGAATAGAAGCTGCCGCCGAGAAAGGCGAGGGGGGTGATCACCAGCAGGGGCACGACCTGGAGTTTTTCGAAGCTGTCCGCCCAGATCCCGATGATGAAGCCGAGCAGGCTGAAGGTGACGGCGGTCAGTACCAGGAACAGCATCATCCAGAAGGGATGAGCGACCTGCAGCGGCACGATGAGGCTGGCGGTGCCCAGGATGATCAGACCGAGGATGATCGACTTGGTGGCGGCAGCGCCGACATAGCCCAGCACGATCTCAAAAAATGTAATAGGCGCGGAGAGGACCTCATAGATCGTGCCGGTAAAGCGGGGAATGTAGATCCCGAAGGAGGCGTTGGCGACGCTTTGAGTCAAGACAGACAGCATGATCAGACCCGGCACGATAAAGGTGCCGTAGCTGACGCCGTCGACCTCAGTGATGCGTGAGCCGATGGCGCCGCCGAAGACGACGAAGTAGAGAACCGTCGAGACCACCGGTGCGACAATGCTTTGCGCGATGGTGCGCCAGGTGCGGTTCATTTCGAAGAGGTAGATAGCCCGGACTGCGCGCAGATTCATGACGGCCTCTTCACCAGATTGACGAAAATATCCTCAAGCGACGACTGCGAGGTGCTGAGGTCCTTAAACTTTATGCCGGCCTGATAGAGCTCGTTCAGCAGAGTGGTGATGCCGGTGCGCTCGGCCTGGGTGTCGTAGGTATAGACCAACTGTGTGCCTTCGGCGGCAAGTTCCAGATCGTGGGATGAGAGCGCCGCCGGGATCCTGTCCAAGGGTTGCTGTAGTTCGATGGTCAGTTGTTTGGTGCCCAGCTTGCGCATCAGCTCCGTTTTGGCATCGACCAAAACGATCTCGCCGTTGTTGATGACGCCGATCCGGTCGGCCATCTCTTCGGCTTCTTCGATGTAGTGGGTGGTCAGAATGATGGTGACGCCGGATTCCCGCAGCACCTTGACCACCTCCCACATATCCTTGCGCAGTTCTACATCCACACCCGCGGTGGGTTCGTCCAGAAACAGGATCTTGGGTTCGTGCGACAAGGCCTTGGCAATCATCACCCGACGCTTCATACCGCCGGACAAGGCCATGATCCGGCTGTCCTTCTTTTCCCAGAGCGAGAGCTTCTTGAGCAGGTCTTCGATGTGCTTCGGATCGGCTTTCTTGCCGAAGAGGCCCCGCGAGAAGGTGACCGTGGTCCAGACCGTCTCGAAGGTGTCGGTGGTCAGCTCCTGGGGAACCAGACCGATCATCGAACGGGTCTTGATGAAGTCCTCAATGATGTCGTGGCCGCCGACCGACACCGATCCCTCGGAAGGGTTGAGGATGCCGCAGATAATGCCGATCAGCGTGGTTTTGCCAGCGCCGTTCGGGCCGAGAAGGGCAAAGATTTCGCCCTTTTCGATTTCCAGATCGACTGCCTTGAGGGCTTGGAAGCCACCGGCATAGGTTTTGGAGAGCTGGGAGACGGAGATGATTGTTTCCATCATTGCGTATCTACCACAATTCGGGAGATAGGCAACCGGGAACACTCACGCCCGTCTTTTACCTGCATCGCAGCCGCGACCGAAGCCGTGGAGTCAGACGTCGATGTCTGACACGAAGCGGGCGTTTTCCTGAATGAAGTTGAAGCGCATTTCCGGCTTCTTGCCCATCAGGCGCTCGACCATATCGGCAGCGTCTTTCTGACGTCCCGCCATATCTTCTTCCTGGTCGTCCTGATCCACGATGGTGACCCGCAGCAGGACCCGTTTTTTCGGATCCATGGTGGTTTCCTTCAACTGCTTCGCGGGCATCTCGCCCAAACCTTTGAAGCGGCTGACCTCAATCTTGCCGCGTCCCTTGAAGTGGCTTTCCATCAAGGCGTCTTTGTCCGCATCGTCCATAGCATAGACCGAGTCGCCGCCCTGGGTGAGACGGTACAGCGGTGGCTGCGCCAGATAGAGGCAACCGGATTCGATCAGGCCCGGCATCTCGCGGTAAAAGAAGGTCATGAGCAGCGAGGCGATGTGGGCGCCGTCGACGTCTGCATCGGTCATGATGATAACGCGTTCGTAGCGCAGCTTCTCCAGATCGAATTGACCGCGAAGCCCGCAGCCCAGAGCCAGCGAGATATCGTTGATCTCCTGATTGCCCTTCATCTTCTCGACAGTCGCGCTGGCGACGTTCAGGATCTTTCCGCGCAGTGGCAGAACGGCCTGGGTCTCGCGAGAGCGCGCCTGCTTGGCGGAACCGCCGGCCGAATCACCCTCGACCAGGAAAATTTCGGTGTCACTTGAGCGGCTGCGTGAACAGTCGGAGAGCTTTCCTGGCAGACGCAGTTTGCGCGTGGCGCTCTTGCGGCTCTGTTCCCGGTCCTGACGCCGCTTCATGCGTTCTTCGGCGCGCTCGATCACGCGTTCCAGCAGAACCCGGGCGCGGTCCGGATGACCGGAGAGCCAGTGATCGAAGTGATCGCGGATCTGGCCCTCGACCAGCTTTGTCGCCAGAGGCGTTGCGAGCTTCTCCTTGGTCTGGCCCTGAAATTGCGGGTCGCGGATAAAGACGGAGAGAAGCGCACAGGCACCGCCCAGAAGATCCTCCGCGGTGATCACAGAAGCCTTCTTGTTACTGACAAGCTCACCGTAAGCCTTCAGGCCGCGTAACAGACCGGTGCGTAAGCCTGAATCGTGGCTGCCACCTTCGGGGGTTGGAATGGTGTTGCAGTAAGAAGAGACGAATCCGTTCTCGTCCATGGGCCAGGAGATCGCCCACTCCATCCGGCCTTCGTTCCCGCCGAACTTGGCTTCGCCTGCAAAGGGTTCCGGGGTCAACATGCGCCGGTTTTGCAGGCTGGCTGCCAGATAATCCTGCAGCCCGTTCGGGAAGTGGATCACCTGGTTCTGCGGAACTTCGGTGCCTTCGACCAATGTGGGATGGCAGCTCCAGCGGATCTCTACGCCCCGGTAGAGGTAGGCCTTGGAGCGGGCCATCTTGTGGAGCAGGGCAGGGCGGTACTTCGGTGTCTCACCGAAGATCTCTGTATCCGGCCGGAACACGATGGTCGTACCACGCCGGTTCTGCACCGATCCCATGGCTTCCAGGGGACCAAGCGGCACACCGCGGCTGTATTCCTGACGATAGAGTGTGCGGTCGCGGGCGACCTCGATGGCCAGTTTGTCGGCCAAGGCATTCACCACGGAGAGACCTACACCATGCAGACCGCCCGAGGTCGCATAGGCCTTCTGGGTAAACTTCGCGCCGGAGTGCAGGGTCGTCAGGATGACTTCCAGTGCCGACTTGTCCTTGAACTTGGGATGCGGATCGATGGGAATGCCGCGGCCGTTGTCGCGGATTGTCACCTGGTTATCGAGCCCCAGTTCCATTTCGATGCGGGTCGCGTGCCCGGCAACGGCTTCGTCCATCGCATTATCGAGCACCTCGGCGACAAGATGGTGCATCGCGCGCTCATCATTGCCTCCGATGTACATGCCGGGGCGATGGCGGACGGGCTCGAGACCTTCAAGGACTTCGATATCTTTTGCGGAGTAGTCGCCCGAGTCGGAAGCGACGGACTGGAATAGATCTGACATGGGCGTCATTATACGGAGGCAGGCAGGAGCCACGCAAGCAGATGATGTAGTCTTTTCTGTGGAAAACTACCAGATTTAGTAAGGATTTACGGCGATGACCAAAGAAGCTGACGTCGCGCGCGGCGAACCCGCGCTCCGGGCGCTCGCAATGCCCGCCGACGCAAACCCGAATGGCGATATTTTCGGCGGCTGGGTACTCGCCCAGATGGATTTGGCCGGGGCGGTTCCTGCCGCACGCCGCGCCAAGGGGCGAATCGCGACTGTTGCGGTCGACGCCATGCGCTTTCACCGCCCGGTCTTTATCGGCGATCTGGTGAGCTGTTACGCCCGCATCGTGAGAACGGGGACGACCTCGATTTCTGTTCTTGTGGAGACCTATGCCGAGCGTCGTCACGATGGATCGGAAGTCAAGGTGACGGAGGGGACGTACGTTTACGTCGCCATTGACGAAGAAGGACGTCCGCATCCGATACCGGAGGCCTGATCCGGTCTAGATGACGCGCATGTGAGCTTGCACAGGCTTGCCTGCGGGCGCTGTGGTACCACATGATCAGGCTGAAGCGGGAGAGCAGGGCTGTCCCGATCATGATTTAGCATGGAGTAGCGATCAGATGTCGTTTGTATCGGGGAAATCAGGCCACCCACAGGCTTCACGGCGTATCGTCCTTTTTGGATTGGCCCTCCTTGGCGTTACGATGACCCTGCAACCGAGCCAGGTTCTGGCAGGTGGAGCTGATGTGGTCGGGGTTGAAGCCGTCCGGGATAATGCCGGCAAATGGCGCTTTAATGTCAGCGTCGCCCATGCGGACGAAGGTTGGGACCACTATGCTGATAAATGGGATGTGGTCGCGCCCGATGGCACTATTTTAGGAACAAGGGTTCTCCACCACCCCCATGAAAACGAACAGCCCTTCACCAGATCGCTGAGTGGCGTGGTGATTCCCGAGACGATCGATGAGGTGACTGTGCAGGCTCATGACAGTCAGCACGGCTATGAAGGCAAACCCATGAGCGTGAAGTTAAAGCGCTAGGCGCTTGACCTGGCCGACCCTGAAGCTCCGGGTCAGACTGCCGGTTTTTAAAGCTCGACCAATGCCTGCGTAACGTTGTTCCAGACAGTATGCCAAGATGATAACCATCAATTTGGTATGCTGAGCAGTCCTCTTGGCTGTTGAATACATTAAAGCACCAACGAATATTAATTGTTCGTAACTAAAAGCATTAACCTTGATGCTTAAGCTTTCACGTGGCTGGCCGAGAGGGCAGCGGGTGCCGGCTGCGTTGCGTTCTCTTGAAGGAGAACCCCGGTAAACCGGCATTTATGCAGCGGAAGCGCCCTTTTTTACACTCAAAAAAATCACCTTTTTGGCCTTGGTCTTAGCTCTAATTGTAGGAAATTGTTTAAAAGAGTTGAATATTTTCGTAACAGAGATTATGTTCCCGTTGCTGCGGCGCACAACGTCTATAACTTGAGCGCCCGGTGGACCGAAAGCGGTAACAGCTCTGGTCACATCCGTTACAGCGAGCAGAACAGCTCCCAAGCGCACCACAAGTGCGTGGTCGGAGCCTTTTCTGTCCACGCAGGCATAGGACCGGTTTTAAAATACACGGCTCAGGTACGTGTGGTTTTACACCAAAGACCGGCTGAAATGTGAAGCATGATGGACGTGTACAGGTATCGTTTGAGGTTTTTGGCGTTTGAGTGAGATCGAAGCAACTGGTTGTGAAGCCAATGGTTTGACTGCGCTCTTAAGTCACAGCATAGGTCACTGTCATCGTGTGTCCTGATCAAAGTATGATGCAGGCACATCGAAGATGAATGCTAGCAAGCTTCGAAGAAGTGTCTGGTTGGAGGAAAGAATGAGCGATCAGTCCAATACCAAGCCCGAGTCGGATCGCGTCTACGAGAAAAAGACGCGCAGCTGCCTCAAGTGCCGGGAAAAGTTTCCCAGCGAATGGCCCGGCGAGCGGATTTGCAAGACCTGCAAGTCTTCAACCGCTTGGCGCGAGGGAATTGCCGCCTAAGGTTTGGTTTGCCGGTTACAAAGCCGGTGTAACGGGTGTCTTGTTTTTTTTAGATGCCGCGTGAAACACGAACGCCACCGCAGTCTAATGATCGCGGTGGCGTTCGTGTTTTTACGTAGTGGAGACTGAGCCCCAAAGGCTGGGCGCCCAGGATGCCATGTCCAAACGTGCGACCCAGTCGGCCTGATCGCCAGGTTTTAGGTTCTGGTTTCTCGCTGCGCAAAGATCCAGTCGTCAGTGATATTCGCCTGATCTCTCGTGCTGATTAAGGCATTCGGGCGTTGGGAAGACGGTGTGGTTACTGCCCGTCCTGTTGGTCCGTTGTCCCAAGCTTTCATATCAGGTGACTATCGATCAGCAATCGGCGCGTGAGGGCTGAGCACTTCGGGTGTCGGTCCTTGATTCCGGTTAGGTTGTCTATACAGCTTTAGCCTGAAAGTCTTCGAAAAAAAATCTGAAAAAGTAAATTAAGCGGTGTTCCGCGCGAGTCTTATTGTAATAGACTGTTGGCCCACAAATAAGCCGCTAAGAAATTGACTTTGTGAGATTCATCCATCGGCGTGTGCGGTCGTGATGCGAAAATCGGCAAGGCAATCACACAAACGCGGGGAATAATATTGGCGCTGATGCGGTAAGTATCAGCGCGTTAGAAAATGGGGATGCAATGCGATACCTGTGCCTTTTGCGAGGAGTTTCGGCGACTCTTTTCACCCTACTTGTGGCTGCTGCGCCGGCACGTTCGGCCACGATCGACTACTCCCAGATTTTTGTTTTCGGCGACAGTCTGTCGGATTCGGGCAACGTTCGGAACCTTACCGGTGGTAGTTTCCCGCCGGCACCTGCCTACTATAACGGTCGCTTTTCGAACGGGCCGAACTGGATAGACCGTTTCAGCGATTCTCTGGGACTGAATCCGGTTCTCAGCACTGAATTGGGGGCTGTTCCGCCATTGCCTTCAGATGGCATCAACTTTGCCCTTGGCGGTGCGACGAGTGGTTCCGGCACGGTTGCTCATCTGGCGACAGGCGTACCCGCTCTTTCCACTCTTCCGGGCCTTTCACAGCAAATCAGTACCTTTCAGGCCCTTTACAGCGGACCGGCCGCGCCTGACCCCAATGCGCTCTTTGTGCTCTGGGTCGGCGGCAATGACTACCTCTTCAACGTCAACGATCCTGCGACTGTGTTGAACAATATCGGCGCGGCCATCAACAGCCTGAGCAGTCTGGGGGCGGAGAACTTCCTGATCGCCAATCTGCCGGATCTGGGCGAAACGCCCTTTGCGGATATCAATGGCGGTCAGCCAGTGGCGGATGCCCTGAATGCCGCTACTCAGGCTCACAATGCGGGTCTGGAAGCACTGCTGGCGGGGCTGGATATCAATTATTCTCTGTTGGATATCAACGCGCTCTTCAAAGAGGCTTTGGCTGATCCGGCCGCGTTCGACTTTACCAATGTTGAGGATGCTTTTTTGCTGGATTGCATCCAGGGCGGTATTTGTCCGCCAGGCGTTACGCCCAGCGATTATCTCTACTGGGATGAAATTCATCCTTCGACAGATTCGCACGGCTTCATTGCGGCGGCCGCTTTGGACCTGATCGACGTGCCGGAGCCTTCGACTCTGCTTCTCATGTCCGTTGGGTTGCTAGGCCTCGGTTTCACGGCACGGCGGCGGACCCGGCAGGCGGCGGCGGGAGCCTAATGCTATTGATCCACCGAATTTCGGTGGGATAAGAGCTAAGTTTTATCAATGAGAGCGGTTCACTGGTTTCAGAGTGAGCCGCTCTTTTCATTGCGGATACCGCTGATCATGACTTTTACGCCTTCCGGGCTCGGTGTATCGGAGTGATTCAAAGCGGATCAGAGATGACGATCGCAGAATACAACGCGATTCATGGGGGCCTGTGTAAACAAATGGGGTAATTATACTCGGCTGATCGCGACCACTACAGGTTTCAATTTTCTTGAATTGAAAGCAAACTTTAACACCTGATCGTGGATAGTTCGCCCGCGGTATCTTGCTGGGGAGAAGCGGAAATTTCAGGTCGACCGCGGTGTTTCGACCCGTAGCGTTGTTTCGGCGGAGTGCTCAATATGGATCGTGATGTCGCTGCGCTGGAGGCGCAGATTCAAGCCAAACTGCGGGACTCCTTTCTGGTGTCAGCGCAGGAGCGTGTCGATTTCTCAGTTGATGCCTTTGATCGCTTTATTGCGGAACGCGGCGAGGACGCTCTCGAGGCCATGTCGCGGGCGATACATGATCTCAAAGGCATGGGCGATTCCTTCGGTTTCCCCTCCATCACTATGATTGCCCTGCGGGTCGAAGAGGTCGTGAGACTGTCACCGCCGGAGGAGCCCGGCCCCATTCAGGGCCTGCGTCACTGTTTTGATCTCATGAATGATATTCTGGCTGAAGGAAGTGATCCGGGGGTTGAGGCGACGGCGCAAGAGCTGGGGTAAGCTGAGCCGGCGCCGTTCTTTTCTGAATGCAAAAGAAAAAGCCGAGGCAACAGCCCCGGCTTTTTAGTCTTTAGACCGGACTCTCATCTGGTGAAAGCCCGGTCGTTCGCGCGGTAATTAAACCGAGTAGTACATTTCGAACTCGACCGGGTGCGGCATGTGCTCGAATTTGTAGACCTCTTCCCACTTGAGCTCGGCATAGGCCGCGATCTGATCTTTCGAGAAGACGTCACCGGCCAGCAGGAAGTCGTGATCGGCTTCCAGAGCTTCCAGCGCTTCGCGCAGGGAACCGCAGACGGTCGGGACTTCGGCAAGCTCTTCAGGCGGCAGATCGTAGAGATCCTTGTCCATAGCTTCGCCCGGGTGGATCTTGTTCTTGATGCCGTCCAGGCCGGCCATAAGCATGGCGGAGAAGGCCAGGTATGGGTTCGCGGTCGGATCCGGGAAACGAACTTCGACGCGTTTGGCTGCTGGTGCTGCACCGTAAGGGATACGGCAGGAAGCCGAACGGTTACGAGCGGAGTATGCCAGCAGGACCGGAGCCTCGAAGCCTGGGATCAGGCGCTTAAAGCTGTTGGTCGAAGGGTTGGTGAAGGCATTGAGCGCCTTGGCATGTTTGATGATGCCACCGATGTAGTAGAGGCAGGTCTCTGAAAGACCGGCATAGCCGTCACCGGCAAAGGTTGGCTTGCCTTCTTTCCAGATGGACTGGTGAGTGTGCATGCCAGAGCCGTTATCGCCTGCAACCGGCTTCGGCATGAAGGTCGCCGTTTTGCCATAGCTGTGGGCAACGTTGTGAACCACATACTTGTAGATCTGCAGTTCGTCGGCGGCGGAGACCAGTGTGTTGAACTTGACGCCGAGCTCGTGCTGGGACGGTGCGACCTCATGGTGGTGCTTCTCAACGGTGACGCCCATTTCGGACATGACCGTGACCATTTCTGCACGCAGATCGGTCGAGGAATCCACGGGAGGTACCGGGAAGTAACCGCCCTTGATGCCGGGCCGGTGCCCCATGTTGCCGCCGTCGATGTGCTCGCCGGTCATGTAAGGGCCTTCCTCGGAATCGAAGGAGAAGAAGGTCTCGTGTGACTCCGTGGCGTAGCGCACGTTGTCGAATACGAAGAACTCGGCTTCCGGGCCGAAGTAGGCGGTATCGCCGATGCCGGAGGACTGAACGTAAGCCTCTGCGCGCACGGCTGTGGAGCGCGGATCGCGGCTGTAGAGCTCACCGGTCGAAGGCTCGACGATGTTGCAGAAGAGGATCAGCTGCGGCTGTGCAGCGAAGGGATCCATAACGGCGCTCGAAAGATCCGGCTTCAGGATCATGTCGGATTCGTTGATGGCTTTCCAGCCGGCGATCGACGAGCCGTCGAACATAATGCCGTCGACCAGTTCGTCTTCGCCAACAGCTTCATGATACATGGCCAGGTGCTGCCACTTTCCGCGGGGATCCGTGAAGCGGTAGTCGATGTACTTAACATCGTTTTCTTTGATCATTTCGAGGATTGTTTTCGGGTCAGACATGCTCACGATTCCCGTGTGGTTGTTGTTGTTGATAAGAATTCTAGATGCAGAAACTGGGTTTCTACGATTACGCCCTGTATGTCCAGGATGGAGAGCTCATCGCCCTTCCATCGTAATTCACGTCAAACGGCGTCGGGGCCGCGTTCTCCGGTCCGGATGCGAATGGATTCATCGATTGTGCTGACGAAGATCTTGCCGTCGCCGATCCGGCCGGTTTGGGCAGCCTGTTGAATGGCTTCCACGGCGCGCTCGACGAGGCCGTCTTCCAACACGACCTCCACCTTTACCTTTGGAAGGAAATCGACGACGTACTCGGCACCGCGGTACAATTCCGTATGGCCTTTCTGGCGTCCGAAACCTTTGGCCTCGGTAACGGTGATTCCCTTGATGCCAACCTCGTGAAGGGCTTCTTTCACTTCATCGAGTTTGAAGGGTTTGATGATCGCTTCGATCTTTTTCATCTCGGGTTACAGGCCTTTCGCTGATTTGCCGGATCTCTTAAGAAAACCTTAAGCCCGCACTAGCACACCGCGTGCCAACTTTGCAGGAGTGGGTGATATGACGGGATTGCTTGTCGGAATCAGAAATTCTCTCGGCATTCTTGCGCCAGGATGCACAAAAAACAAACACGAAGATCAAAAAATAGGCAAAATTACGCGCATTTTCTGTGCAGTTGATCAGCGAGCCTTTGTTTTTCTTTCTCGATGAGCGGCGATATCAGAGGTTCGTTTGGAGCCAGTTCTCCATACGTGCCAGGGCTTCAAGGATGTTCTCGGTCGAGTTCGCGTAGGAGAGCCGGAGATAACCTTCGCCATGCTGGCCGAAGCTGGTTCCTGCAATGGCCGCGACCCCTGCGTTTTCCAATAGGGCAGTCTCCAGTTCCTTGGCGGACTTTCCGGTCTCCTGAATATTCGGGAAGGCATAGAAGGCACCGCCCGGTTCAATGCAGGAAATCTTTGGCAGCTTGTTCAGGCCTTCGACAACGACGCGCCGCCGGGCGTCGAAGGCAATCCGCATCTCGGTCACGGCATCCTGAGGGCCTTCGAGGGCCGCAATGCCGGCATACTGGGCCGAGGCGTTGACACAGGAGTGACTGTTGATCGCGAGGCGGGTGGCCAGATCGACGAGCTTTGCCGGCCACACAGCGTAGCCCAGGCGCCAGCCGGTCATGGCGTAGGTTTTGCTCCAGCCGTCCAGCATGATCAGGCGGTCCCGGATTTCCGGGTAAGACAGCAGGCTGACATGCTCCCGGCCATCGTAGAGCAGCTGGCTGTAGATTTCGTCCGAGAGAATGGTCACCTGCGGATGCGCGGCCAGTCCTGCGACGAGGCGGTCCATTTCCGCTTTCGGTGTGACCCCGCCGGTCGGGTTTGCGGGACTGTTGAGAATCAGCAGTCGTGTCGCGGGCGTAATCCGCGAGAGGACGTCGTCGGCGGAAAAGGAGAAGCCGTTCTTTTCCAGCAAAGGAATCGGGACCGCCTTTGCGCCGCTGAAGTTGATCGCCGATTCGTAGATCGGAAAACCGGGATTGGGATACAGGATCTCGCTGCTCGAATCGCCGAACATCATGATGGCGAAGAACATGGTGACCTTGCCGCCGGGTACGACCACAACGTGACCGGGGTTGACCTGAACGCCCAGGCGGCGGTCGATGTCCGCCGCGACGGCTTCGCGCAGCTCTGGGATACCGTTCGCCGGTGTGTAGCCATGATGGCCATCGCGCAGGGCCTTGATAGCCGCTTCCACGATGTGATCGGGTGTCTGGAAGTCGGGCTGCCCGATACCCAGATTGATGACCGATTTACCGCCGGCCTCCAGAGCCTTGGCGCGCGCCAGCACCTCAAAGGCGCTCTCGGTGCCGAGCCTCTGCATAGCGGTGACGGGATTGGGGGCCGAAACGGGCGTGGACATGACGTACTCCGTGATGACAGGAGGGGGCGGGGCTCTATGCAATTGCCGCGCAGACTACGACCCGAAGCTTATGCTCTACAAGTCTCACCATCGTGCTTGACGGCGTCCGGCTGCAGAGTATAAACAACGCCATCCTGAGACGAAGAGCTGGCTTTGGTCCGCTCCAGGTGATGGTGGCTGTAGCTCAGTTGGTTAGAGCGCCGGTTTGTGGTACCGGAGGTCGCGGGTTCAAGTCCCGTTAGCCACCCCAATATTTCCCCACATCAATCTGTCCCATCTCGACCCTGCGTCACCCGGTGCCGGGTGCAGTGCTGTCTGCCTGTTAACCAAACAACGCGTTGCTTGCCGGGTTCTTTACGGTTCGCTATCGTTTGCGCACCACCGCCGCTCCGAATGCTGAGGCGTCGGGAACCAGCTTGCCCTCTAACGATCAGATTCGCTGTTTATCTGAGTCTGAACAAGGTTGTAACGCGATGTACCCGGAACTCAGGCGTTTCATCTTTTCTGCTGTGATCGTCCTGATGTCTTTGGCGGGCCTGCGCGTGGAGCCTCTATTTGCACAGGCGCCGAGCGTTGAAGACGGCCTGGCGGCCTATAAGGCGGGCCGCAATGCGGAAGCCGAAAGGATCTGGACACCACTTGCCGAGGCCGGGGACGCCGTGGCTCAGTACAGTCTGGGCAAGCTTTACGAGACCGGTGCCAATGGCACGCCGGACTTTGAAGCGGCCGCACGCTGGTACGCCCTGGCCGCCCAACAGGATATGGCTGCTGCGCAGAACAACCTCGGCCTGATGTATGCGCAGGGGCGCGGCGTGCCGCGGGATCCGGTGCGCGCCTCTCAGCTCTGGAGCCGGTCTGCAAACTCCAGCAATCCTATGGCGCAGTATAATCTCGGTCTGGCCTACTTCCGCGGTGACGGTGTCGGCCAGGATCAGGTGGAGGCGGCCGTCTGGTTTCACCTGGCAGCGGATGCGGGTGTCGGCGAGGCCCAGTTTGCGCTCGGGCAGATGCACCGTCTGGGGCTGGCTTTGCCGCAGGATGACCGCCGGGCCCTGAGCTGGTATGAGCGGGCTGCAGGCAAGGGGCACAAGGATGCGCAGGTACAGGCCGCGCGCCTGAAGAAGCTCGGTGTCGTGGCGGCAAGCACACCCGACCCTGTCGAAGAAGCGGCCCGGCAGAAGCCTGCGGCGAAGCAGGCACAAACCGCGGCGCGTCCGGCTCAGGATGATCGCGGGACAAGCTTCGTAACCGGCGGCGTCGCTACTGCACCGGAAGTGAAAAGTTCGAATAAAGATGCAAAGAGCGGGGCAGAGGGCTTTCAGCTCGAGTCCCGATTGATCCAGCCGAAGCCAGGAAAACCTGCAGCGTCCGCGCCGTCGGAAGCGCGCGTTGCCAAGGCTCCGCCTGTGCCACCGGCGTTAGACACGAGCAATGAGGCGGGGACCTTTTTATGGTTGCTGTCGGCATCCGATGAAAAAGAGGCATTGGATCTGATGCGCGAAGCAGAAACCGATTACGCGTCGGTTCTGAATGATCAGGAACTGAGCCTTTTGTCCGATCGGGACACGTCGCGGCAGTCCTTTTACCGACTTGTCGTCGCTGCGTCGTCTGTCGCCGAGGCGAGTCGGATTTGCACCAGGATCCGCGAAATCAACGCGGAGGCATTTTGTGCAACGCTTGTGCGCTGAGACCTCTTGAGCAATCCGCTCTAAGTATATGACGTATCGGGATATTTACCTGTTCGCCAAACCGGTGCTATACGGTTCGGCCTGGAAAGGTTCGTGAGCTTTCAACGCAATGTGCCAGTGATCTTGAGGATAGAATGAGCAGTCTTAAAGCAGATATTGAAGCAGGCGCCCCCCTCTACGGGTGTTGGGTGGAACTCTACTCCGCCTTTGCGACGGAGGTTATTGTCCAGGCCGGTTACGACTTTCTTCTGGTGGATCTGGAGCATGGGCCCGGATCGGTGATGGATGCGGCGCTTCAGCTTCAGGTCGCTGCGGGCAGCGGCTGCCATGGTGTTTGCCGGGTGCCCAAGAACGATGACAGCTGGATCAAACGGGTTCTCGATGTTGGCTTTCACGGGGTTATGGTTCCCGCGGTCGATAGTGTCGAAGACGCGCAACGTGCGGTTTCCTCATGTCGCTATCCGCCGGTCGGTAAACGCGGAATGGCGGCGGCCATCGTGCGGGCCTCTCGTTATGGTCGGGATTGCTGGGACTATGTCGAGGCTGCGAACCGCGATGTTCTGGTGATCTGTCAGATCGAATCGGCGGCAGCGGTCGAGGCGGTTGAGGACATCGCACAGGTCGAGGGCGTGGACATGCTGTTCGTTGGACCGGCGGACCTGTCGTCGGATATGGGCTACGTCGGAGAGGTCGATCATCCCGAGGTGATGAAGGCGATCACACGTGTCGAGAAGGCGGCGAAATCGGCCGGTAAGCTACTTGGCGCTATTCCCACGCCAGGCAGAACGACAGAGGAACTGGTTCAGGCAGGCTACGACGTCATTGTACCCGGTGCTGATACAATTCTGCTTCGGGATGCAGCTGACGCTCAGGTCGCGAGTTTAAAATCTGGTGCAAAGTCCTGATTTTTATATAATATTGCTTGGATAAACTGGGTTGTGCAGCCATGAGGCCAAGGTGCTGGAGCATCATTCCGAGCTAATCAGCGTTTCTCAGATGTATAAGGCCGACGCAGCGGCGATTGCGGCCGGTGTGCCCGGCGTGACGCTGATGGAGAATGCCGGGCAGGCTATCTTCGATGCCATTGTGGCGCGCTGGAGCCCTTGTTCCGTTCTTGTGCTTTGCGGGCCGGGCAACAACGGTGGAGACGGATTCGTTGTTGCCCGTCTGTTGAAAGCAGCGGGCTGGACGGTTGATCTGGCGTTGCTGGGCGAGGTCGCGCGGCTGACCGGGGACGCGGCGACCCATGCGAAACGCTGGCTGGGGCCGGTTCTTACCTTCGATCCCATCATGATCGACGGCAAAGCTTTGATCGTGGATGCAATCTTTGGGGCCGGGTTGTCCCGTCCACTGGATGGGCGTGCCGCAATGATGGCGCGGGCTGTGAACCGGGCGGTCGGGCAGGGGGCTGCCGAAGTCATTGCCGTCGATATACCGAGCGGAATATCCGGCGACAGCGGTGCTGAACTGGGCGATCTGAGTCTGAACGCCAGGCTTACCGTCACATTCTTTCGCCCCAAGATCGGTCACCTGCTTCTGCCCGGCCGGGATGCTGCCGGGGAGCTGGTGGTGGCGGATATCGGGATCCCAGACGATGTACTTCTGGGACTTGAGATTACCTGCCAACGTAACGAACCGGCGCTTTGGCTGGAGCGATTCCCGCGCCGTACGTCCGGCAGCCACAAGTACACCTCAGGGCATGCACTGGTGATTGGCGGCAGTGAAATGACTGGGGCGGCCCGTCTTGGCGCCCGCGCGGCCATGCGGATCGGGGCGGGGCTGGTCTCGATCGCTGCTGCGCGCGAGGCGCTACAGATCTACGCGTTATCCTCCGCCAGTGTCATTACGCTGGCCAACGATTCCGTGGAAGACCTTGAAAACCTCCTGCGCGACCCGCGCAAGAACGCTGTCCTGATCGGCCCAGGCCATGGGGTCGGGCCGAAATTGCGGGAGTCGGTCCTCGCGGTTCTTCGCAGGCAGCGAGCGACGGTGCTGGACGCGGACGCCCTGAGCGTCTTCGGGCCGGACCCGGAAAGTCTCTTTGACGCCATGGGCTCGAACGTCGTGCTGACACCCCATGACGGCGAGTTCCGGCAGCTCTTTGCAGATATCGAAGGTGATCGCCTGAGCCGTGCACGTGCCGCCGCCGCCCGTTGCGGGGCGATTGTGGTCCTCAAGGGTAGTGACAGCGTCATCGCGGCGCCGGACGGTTCTGCGGTTATCAATGATAATGCATCTGCTGATCTGGCGACGGCTGGATCAGGCGATGTTCTTGCAGGCTTGATCACAGGCCTCATGGCGCAAGGCATGCCGCCCTTCGAGGCTGCTGCTGCAGGGGTCTGGATCCATGGTGAGACCGGACGTCGTCTTGGGCCCGGATTGATTTCAGAGGATCTGCCTGAGGCCATTCCAGAGGTTTTGAATTCGCTTTTGACGGGTTTTTAGTGATGACAGTACAGCTGGCGAAATGCGGTTAACGCAGATTCTCGTCAAATTTTAAGTACGACAGAAAATTCTTTTTAAAATAATGCTTTATCCGTAATTCTTTTGAGCCTGTCGGCGGTTTTTACTGAGCCAGAAAAAGCCAATTAATGTAGAAAAACCAATGGCAGATGACATTTAGTTTCTATTTTAACTCAAGTTTAACAACTCTAGTGCGAAACTGATAATCGAGTTTTTCTATGAACTCAAACACCGGACAGGTAGCACGGCAACAACTTGATTGTGACTCAGGATGGGACAGTGGTTCAGAATTGATCGAACGCGACCGGAAGTGAAGGCGGGTGCAATATTCCGTTGCCGTCTTCCGAGTCACGTAGTCGAGACCGCAGAGGTCATTGAAGTCGGCCCCGACGCGCTGGGCATTCAGCATGTAAAATACAATCTGGTCGTCGCCGGTGGCACGATCTCCAGTTTTGCTGAAATGCGGACTTTGGGACTGGAAACCTTTGCCGACCGATACAGCGAGCCGGTCTCCGCTTCTTAATTGGCCTCAAGGGCAGATTTCAGCCGATTTGTGCTTCTGATGTGGTCGCTCCATCCTGGCGCCCTGCTTGTCCTGCAGCTCTTACCTCGATTTTTCCCGAAAATATCACGCGCTCTGGGCGTTTCCTTGGCCTGAGCCTGTTGCACCCGGCGCGCCGATGTTATACACCGGCGCGTTCGCGCGTCTCGCGGGCGTGGCGGAATTGGTAGACGCACTGGTTTTAGGTACCAGCGGAGAGATCCGTGGGGGTTCAAGTCCCTCCGCCCGCACCACGCGATCGAACAGGGAAGACAGAACTGCGGCTCAAGGGGTGAACTCCAGGCAGTCAGCGTTCGGGTTTTTCCGGAAATCTCGCCGCGCGCCAGCGGTTGAGGCTGTTTCGTGGTTCGGTGCCGACTGCATGATTCCCATCTGTCGGCGGAATCGAACCCTATAAATGAAGAGTTGTTGATCCGCCCGCCGGCCATCCCGCCGGATCGTGCAGCGGATGACGAGGAAGACGCGAGAGAGGCCGACCCGCCAATGCAGGTTACGGAAACACTAGCCGAAGAGCTAAAGCGTGAATTTACAATCGTAATTCCCGCTACGGAAATTGACGAGAAGATCGACGGACGCCTCGAGGAACTCAGCGGACAGGTTAATCTGCCGGGCTTCAGGCCCGGCAAGGTGCCGATGTCGCTTCTTAAGCAGCGTTTCGGTAAGTCGGTGCTCGGTGAAGTCCTCGAAAAGGCTGTGACCGACAGCTCCAGCCAGATCATGAGCGAGCGCAGCCTTCGTCCGGCGATGCAGCCCAAGATCGAAGTCACATCCTTTGATGAAGGTAAGGATCTCGAATACAGCATGTCTGTCGAGCTGCTGCCTGACGTGACACCGATGGATTTCGGCAAGCTGGAAGTTGAGCGCGTTAAAGTGCTCGTACCTGATCAGGAAGTCGACGAAGCGCTTGGCCGTATCGCAGAATCCCACAAAACCTCCAAGCCGCTCAGCAAGCCACGCAAGGCAGAGTCCGGCGACGTGGTCGTAATCGACTTCAAGGGCACGGTTGATGGCGAGGCGCTGCCTGGTATGGCCGCCGAGGACCATCATCTCGAGTTGGGATCGAACCAGTTCATTCCAGGCTTTGAAGATCAGCTGATTGGCGTCAACGCGGATGACGACGTTGAGGTCAAGGTGACCTTCCCGGACACCTACGGCAACGACAAGCTGGCAGGCCGCGAAGCCATCTTCGAAGTCAAGGTTAAGGCTATTGAAGAGTCTGTGCCTGCCGAGATCGACGACAAGCTGGCGGAAGCGCTCGGTGCGGAGAACCTCGAAGGTCTCAAGTCGCGCGTGCGGGAGCAGATCGAAGGTGAATACGCCAAGGTCGGACGTTCGCGCCTTAAGCGTGAGCTGCTCGACAAGCTGGCCGACGGACATGATTTTGCCGTGCCTGCAGGCATGGTCGAGGTCGAATTCGAAGGCATCTGGAAGCAGGTCGAGGAAGAACGCAGCAAAGGCGAGCTCGATTCTGAAGATGCGGGCAAGGATGACGAAGAGCTGAAGAGCGAATACCGGGCGATCTCGGAACGCCGGGTCCGTTTGGGGCTCCTGTTGTCTGAAGTTGGCAGCAGCAACAACATCGATGTGACGCAGGAAGAAGTGAACCAGGCGCTGTTCGCCGAGGCTCAGAACTATCCTGGCCAGGAACAGCAGGTGTTCGAGTACTACAAGAATACGCCTGAAGCGCTTGGTAACCTGCGGGCTCCGATCTTTGAAGACAAGGTCATCGACTTCATCACCGATCTGGCGAAAGTCACCGAGCGTGAGTTGACGCCGGACGAGCTGCGCAAGGAATTCGAAGCCGAATCGGAAGCTGCCGAAGAAGCCGAATCGAAGCCGGCTGCGAAGAAAAAACCAGCCAAGAAGGCTGCTGCGAAGAAAACGGCGGCAAAAGCCGACGACAAAGCAGAAGAGAAAGCCCCTGCCAAGAAGGCCACAAAAAGCGCTAAATCCAAGAAAACCGCGGAGGAATAGCGGAACCTTAAGGATTACTCTGTGATCCTGTCTTGGTTAATTGTGCGATCCGGCCTATATGACGGTTGCGATGCGTTATAGGAGATCCGAACGGGATGGCGATTCGCTCGCCGGGAAATCCCGTTCGGGGCTCAGTTGGACGGTTCGTACGTCGGATAAATGACAAGACTTAGGTGGCAGGAATGAGTGACCCACGCGACATTGTAATGAATACCCTGGTGCCTATGGTGGTCGAGCAGACCAGCCGGGGCGAACGCGCCTACGACATCTATTCGCGCCTGCTTAAGGAGCGGATTATCTTTTTGACCGGCCCGATTCACGATGGCGTTGCAAGCCTGATCTGTGCGCAGCTGCTGTACCTAGAATCGGAAAACCCGACCAAAGACATCTCTTTCTACATCAATTCACCTGGTGGCGTCGTGACAGCCGGCTTGGCCATGTACGACACCATGCAGTACATCCGCCCACCGGTTTCTACCGTTTGCATCGGGCAGGCTGCATCGGCAGGCTCGCTGTTGCTGATGGCGGGTGCCAAGGAAAAGCGATTCGCGCTGCCAAACGCCAAAATCATGGTTCATCAGCCTTCCGGCGGTTTCCAGGGACAGGCGACGGACATCGAGATACATGCCCGCGAAATCATCAAAACCCGTTCACGTTTGAATGAGCTCTATGCCCAGCACACCGGTCAGTCGGTTGCGGTTATTGAAGATGCGATGGAACGTGACAAGTTCATGAGTGCTGAAGAAGCCAAGGAATTCGGCCTTATTGATGAGGTTGTTGAGAGCCGTCCCGATTCGAGTTCTTCAGACGGCGACTCCGGCGCTGACAAATAGTGAGCGCTTCACTGGCTTGAAGGTGAGCTTTTAAGACGCCATCTCTTCAGTGTTAAGGATATGTTGAACGCTCGGGGTTACACTGTTCCGAGCGGTCAACCTTAGGTTGGTCATGTGGGCGATGGGCTAACCCGGCGATTAAAAATGATAAATTTGTCATTGTGCGTCGGTGGGACGTCTGTCTAACATGATTTGTAATTGAATCGAGCTTCGAGGCGTAACAGCCATGACAAAGTCGAGCGGTAGCGACTCGAAAAATACACTTTATTGTTCTTTCTGCGGAAAGAGCCAACATGAAGTTCGAAAACTCATCGCCGGACCGACGGTCTTTATTTGCGATGAATGCGTCGAACTCTGCATGGATATCATCCGTGAAGAGCATAAGACGACGCTCGTCAAATCCAGTGACGGCGTACCGACTCCCAGAGACATTTGCACAGTCCTTGATGACTATGTAATCGGTCAGTCACACGCCAAGCGCGTTCTGTCTGTCGCCGTGCATAATCACTACAAGCGTCTGGCGCACGACACGAAGTCGGCTGATGTCGAATTGGCAAAATCCAATATACTTCTGGTGGGTCCGACAGGTTGCGGCAAGACGCTGCTCGCGCAGACTCTCGCACGCATCCTTGATGTTCCCTTTACGATGGCGGATGCGACAACCCTGACGGAAGCCGGGTATGTCGGAGAAGACGTCGAGAACATCATTCTGAAGCTGCTTCAGTCGGCCGATTACAATGTGGAACGGGCCCAGCGCGGCATCGTCTACATCGATGAGGTCGATAAGATCAGCCGTAAGTCCGATAATCCCTCGATTACAAGGGATGTCTCGGGTGAGGGCGTTCAGCAGGCTCTGCTGAAGATCATGGAAGGCACCGTAGCTTCGGTTCCGCCGCAGGGTGGACGCAAACACCCGCAGCAGGAGTTCCTGCAGGTCGATACGACGAACATCCTGTTCATCTGCGGCGGCGCGTTCGCCGGGCTGGACAAGTTGATTGCCGGTCGCGGTAAGGGCTCCTCAATCGGATTTGGCGCTGACGTTCGCAGTCCCGAAGAACGCACGACAGGTGATGTTCTGAAGGAAGTCGAACCCGAAGATCTTCTGAAATTCGGCCTGATCCCAGAGTTCGTTGGGCGTTTGCCAGTGGTTGCGACCCTGGAAGACCTCGATGCCGAAGCTTTGGTCGAGATTCTGACCCAGCCGAAGAATGCTTTGGTGAAGCAGTATCAGCGCCTCTTCGAGATGGAAGATGTCAGCCTGCAGTTTGCCGAGGATGCACTCAAGGCGATTGCGGCGAAGGCGATCAAGCGCAAGACCGGCGCGCGTGGCCTGCGGTCCATTATGGAAGGCATTCTTCTGGAGCCGATGTACGATCTTCCGAGCCTGGAAGGGGTCGAGGAGATGGTGATCAACGGTGAAGTCGTCGAAGGACGGTCTCAGCCACTTTACATCTACACCGATCGACGCGACGACGTAGAAAGCAGTGCATGACGAGGTTTTCTCGTGTTTTTTGCTTAGATTACGCCTAGGCGGGTCGGTTCCCAAAAACCGACCCGACCCTTGAAGATTGAGGCTTCAGCCATCAGGTCTTTAGGCGTCAGCCGGGAAAGCGCAAGGCAACCCGGATATCGGTCCGCTAATATCGGACCGTCGCAAGATTAAAGAGGAAATATGTTGGAAATTCCACGCGGCAATCTCTATCCGGTCCTCCCCCTACGCGACATAGTTGTGTTTCCACACATGATCGTGCCACTTTTTGTTGGCCGTGAAAAGTCGGTACGGGCACTGGAAGACGTTATGAAAGATGACAAGCAGATCCTGCTTGTTACTCAAAAGAATGCCGCTCAAGACGACCCTACGCCTGCTGATATCTATTCAGTCGGAACGGTCGGAACTGTATTGCAGCTGCTGAAACTCCCCGACGGCACCGTGAAGGTTCTTGTCGAAGGCGGCCAACGGGCGAAAATCGCAAAATTTGCCGATTCGGAAGATTTCTTCCAGGCCTATGCCGAAACCATGGATGACAGTGCCGACGACGACCGTGAGCTTGATGCTCTGGCGCGCACCGTCGTTTCTCAGTTCGAGCAGTACATCAAACTGAACAAGAAGATTCCGCCGGAAGTGCTGGTATCGATCAATCAGATCGACGAACCGAGCAAGCTGGCCGATACCATTGCGTCCCACCTGACACTGAAAATCTCTGAAAAGCAGGAATTGCTTGAGAGCGAAGGTATCAGCGATCGCCTCGAGAAGGTCTATGCCTTCATGGAGAGCGAGATCGGTGTTCTACAGGTCGAAAAGCGAATCCGGAATCGCGTGAAGCGCCAGATGGAGAAGACTCAACGCGAGTACTATCTGAACGAGCAGCTCAAAGCGATTCAGAAGGAGCTGGGCGAGGGCGAGGACGGTCGCGATGAGCTGGCCGAACTCGAAGAAAAGATTGCCAAGACGAAGCTGACCAAGGAAGCGCGGGAAAAAGCCGTCGCTGAAATGAAGAAGCTCCGCAACATGAGCCCGATGTCCGCTGAAGCGACCGTGGTTCGGAATTATCTGGATTGGATCGTATCGATCCCCTGGAAAAAGCGGACCAAGGTCAAAAAAGATATCGCGCACGCCAACGAAGTGTTGGACGAGGATCACTACGGCCTGGAGAAGGTCAAGGAACGCATTATCGAGTATCTTGCGGTCCAGCAGCGCATGCAGAAAATCAAAGGCCCGATTCTCTGTCTGGTCGGCCCGCCGGGTGTCGGTAAGACTTCACTGGGTAAATCGATTGCCAAGGCGACCGGCCGGAACTTCGTCCGGATGAGCCTGGGCGGCGTTCGGGACGAGGCTGAAGTTCGTGGTCATCGCCGGACCTATATCGGTTCGATGCCGGGTAAAGTCATCCAGAGCATGAAGAAGGCGAAGTCTTCGAATCCGCTGTTCCTGCTTGATGAGATCGACAAACTGGGCGCTGATTGGCGCGGAGATCCCTCGTCCGCATTGCTCGAAGTTCTGGATCCGGAGCAGAATAACTCCTTCAACGACCACTATCTGGAAGTTGATTACGACCTTTCGGATGTGATGTTCGTGACGACGGCGAACACACTGCGCATGCCGCAGCCCTTGCTTGATCGGATGGAAGTTATCCGGATTCCCGGTTACACCGAAGATGAGAAGGTTCAGATTGCGATTCGCTATCTGATCCCGAAGCAGAAGAAAGATCACGGCGTCAAAGACGAAGAGTGGTCGATCACGGATGAGGCGCTGCGGAAACTGATCCAGCTCTACACCCGTGAAGCCGGCGTGCGTAATCTTGAGCGCGAAGTTGCGAATCTTGTTCGTAAAGCGGTCAAGGAAATCGCAATTGGCGAATCCACTGTGGTCGAGGTGAATGCTGAAACCCTCGACAAGTATGCCGGTGTTCCGCGCTATCGTTACGGCGAAGCGGAACAGGAAGACTACGTCGGTGTTTCGACCGGCTTGGCCTGGACTGAAGTCGGTGGTGAACTGCTGTCAATTGAAGCGGTTACTGTTCCGGGTAAAGGTAAAGTGTCCTCGACCGGTAAGCTCGGCGAAGTGATGAAAGAATCGATTCAGGCCGCCGAGTATTACGTTAAAAGCCGTTCGATTGAGTACGGAATCAAGCCAACGATCTTTGAACGCAAGGATATCCACGTTCATGTTCCCGAGGGTGCGACTCCGAAAGACGGACCGTCAGCCGGTATTGCAATGGTCACAGCGATTGTATCGGTTCTGACCGAAAACCCGATTCGCGGTGACCTGGCGATGACGGGCGAGGTGACGCTGCGTGGCCGAGTTCTGCCGATTGGTGGCCTCAAAGAGAAACTTCTGGCTGCACTCCGTGGGAACATTAAGACCGTTCTTATTCCTCAGGAAAACGAGAAGGATCTCGCTGATATTCCTGATAATGTGAAGCAAGGTCTTGAAATCATTCCAACTTCTAACGTTGATGAAGTTCTCGAACACGCTTTGGTCAACAAGCTTACGGCCATTGAGTGGGTCGAACCCGCCGATGTGGACGCTGCACGCGGAGCGGGTGCCGACGATGGTCGGAGCGGAGTCATCACCCACTAAGGTCGGTCGTGAACGCGGACTGGGGTGAGAGGCAAATTAACTTTAAAAAGCCTCTCAATCCCTAGGTTTTCTCGCGTTTCTTCGATTGACGTTGGGGGTTTTACCGGCTTAAACTCCGACCTCCTCAGAGTGGTTTTTCCCATTTCTATTTCCTAAATCCCGACATTTGGAGGGGGTACTAACGTGAACAAAAACGATCTGGTTGCCGTAGTTGCAGAGAACTCAGAACTGTCTAAGGCTGACAGCACCAAAGCTGTTGACGCCGTCTTCGACGCAATCACTTCTACTTTGAAGTCTGGCGACGAAGTTCGTCTCGTTGGCTTCGGAACTTTCTCCGTTGCACAGCGCGCAGCTTCTGAAGGCCGCAACCCACGCACCGGCGAGAAAATCAAGATCCCTGCGTCCAAGCAGCCTAAGTTCAAGGCTGGCAAGGGCCTCAAGGACGCTGTTAACTAACTCAGAATAGATTCGCGCTGAGGGCGTCGGCCGTCCTGACTTTTGTCGGAACGGCCGACGAGCGTTTCTATCCTCGTGTTTACGGCGCTTTATATGCGCCTTCAGCCGAACTTCTGATTTTGCCATGTGTTTTCTTCATTGTTTCGTCGGGAGTGATCCCTTATAGAAACGCGAAGAAGCATTGATGTCTTGGGGCGATTAGCTCAGTTGGTAGAGCATCTCGTTTACACCGAGAGGGTCGGCAGTTCGAGCCTGTCATCGCCCACCAGACATCTTAAGCCGCTGATAGTCAGAGTTTCGACTCTTCACTGACTGAATCACGGTATGCCCCGTTGCCCAGATTGCTGAAAAGTTTTTCAGCAATCCCGGCACCTCTCCTTATAGAAAAATCTGAAGTTGAACCGATTGCGCCCCTGAGAGGTGAGCGTTTCAGGCTTCTATTGGCACAAGATCCCACGGGCATGATCAGCCCTCTGTGCCCGATCTGATGTTTCTCCAGCCCCTGCAATGAATGTTTCCTTCGCGGAGCCTCCAGGTTCACTGGACTCCGTCAGCGAGATCGAGGACTGTGGCGCAAGCGGGAAGCCTCGGCTGCGACATCGGCGGCGATTGCAGCGCTGACTGAGCGATTTTCTGCTGTACCATCCGCTGGACCTCGCCAGCTCAGCTGTGTGTCGACGCGGGCCGCGGAGGGCGCCACCTGGGGCTTGTCGTCGGTCAGAATGGACGTGTGACTATTTGGTGGCTGCAGCGAGGCGTCAGAGGCTCCTGAGCAGCGCTGACGCCGTGTTGGACTAACCGAAATTGCCGAGTGCGTTCCGATGCTCCTGAGGGCCCGTTGCAGGCATTTGGATTCGATTGGTTTCTTTTTTCCGGTGGAGTGTGATTGGCGCTTGAAATACGAATCGGTGATGAAGAGCCGAATGCGATTCGGCATTGCTGGTGGACCGGATAATGGCGCTGATTGGATTCAGAATTCACGTCCGTGATGAACCGGGGTGGGTTCGCGTGACTTCGTCATGTTTTTTCGCTGAAACTTGGGTGTTCGGCCGACTTGAATTTGCGGTTAGCGCACATCTGCCGTGATCCGCTTGGTCGCTTTTATGACGAAAACGAAAAAAGCCTGCGGCCAGTGCTTGACACCTGCTGGGGGAGGGAGTACATCACCGCAGCTCGCTTCGGCGGGACCCTTTTAAAGGGGGTGTAGCTCAGTTGGTTAGAGCGCCGGCCTGTCACGCCGGAGGCCGCGGGTTCGAGTCCCGTCACTCCCGCCACTTCCCCCAATTTGATACCGTACGTCAGACAGCGCATTCTCACTGCGGTTGCGAGCGTCTTCACGACACTTCGCCTGCCTTGCAATAAGGCGCACAGGTGTTTCCCGAGTCGCGTCGGTCGTTAACATTTATCTCCCATAGTAAACGAACGCCTGGCGGAGCTATGCTGCGGGTGCGATCTCACGCGTTATTTGGCTTTCCGGCGATTGTCGTTCTGACAAGGTACCGTAAGAAATTTGTAAAAATTAACTCTAAAACAATGAATTCTTAGGACATTCAGCGCGATGATCTCGTTCGTAATCCGAGTCGCTCATGATCTGAGGAGCTTGTGGTCGGCTTGATATGTTTCTGCGGTGCAGCAAAAAACATTGCCAGGCCGCAGCCACGTTGCGTTTGATGCTTTTCCCTGAACGGTGTTGACCGTATATTGCGGAAAATTCATGGCAATTGCGGTCACGATATGGCTTAAGACACCGAATCGTGAAATCGGCATCAATGACAAGCTCGAAACGGGCTGCAACTGTACTGCACCAAAGCGTCGAGAGGTTGGCGCGTTTTGTTGGAGATAAAATCGAATGGAAGGCCTGTTAGCGGAATACCTGCCGATCCTGATGTTCATCGGGATTGCTGTGGGCCTCGCAAGCATAATGGTGTTGGCCTCTTACATTGTCGGACGCCAGCGCCCCGACTCGGAAAAGATTTCGGCCTATGAATGTGGCTTCGAAGCTTTTGACGATGCGCGCAGCAAATTCGACGTAAGATTTTACCTCGTCGCCATCCTCTTCATCATTTTCGACCTGGAAGTCGCATTTTTATTCCCCTGGGCCGTTGCGCTCGGGGATATCGGCCTATTTGGTTTCTGGTCGATGATCGTCTTCCTGGGCATCCTGACCATCGGCTTTATCTACGAGTGGAAAAAGGGTGCCTTGGAATGGGAGTAGCACAATGAATTCCGTTGACGCTGGCGCGCCAATCCCTCCGGGTCCTCAGCAGGACAAGCTGCTGTCTGCGGTCACTGACGAGATTGCGGAAAAAGGCTTTGTCATCGCCCAGATGGATAAGCTCGCGGCCTGGGCCCAGACCGGGTCAATGTGGCCGATGTCCTTCGGTCTGGCCTGCTGTGCGGTTGAGATGATGCATACGGCCTGCAGCCGCTATGACATGGACCGTTTCGGCATCGTCTTCCGTCCTTCGCCCCGGCAATCCGACGTGATGATCGTCGCCGGAACCCTGACCAACAAAATGGCGCCTGCGCTGCGCAAGGTCTATGACCAGATGCCCGAGCCACGCTGGGTTATCTCCATGGGGTCCTGCGCAAACGGAGGCGGCTACTATCACTATTCCTACTCTGTCGTACGCGGTTGCGACCGGATCGTGCCCGTCGACATCTACGTTCCTGGTTGTCCTCCAACCGCCGAGGCTCTGCTTTACGGCATCCTGCAGCTCCAAAAGAAGATAAAGCGCGAAGCCCTGCTGGTTCGATAGAACCGGCTGTTTCGCCATCACATCTGGCAGATTCCTATGAATGAAGCCCTTAATGATCTCGGTGAATACATCAGCGCGGCGCATGCTCAGCGTGTAGCCGGTTTCGACATCCTTGCGGATGAGCTGATCATCCACAGCACGCGCGATGCCATCGTCAAGGTTCTGACTTTTTTGCGTGACGATCAGAATTGCCAGTTCAAGCAGCTGGTGGATCTGACAGCGGTCGATTTTCCAGCCCGCGAAGAGCGCTTTGACGTGGTCTACAACCTTCTGTCGCTGAAACTCAATCAGCGCATTCGGGTGAAGATCGTTACTGACGAAAACAGTCTCGTGCCGTCGGCCTCGGAAGTCTTCTCATCGGCGATCTGGTACGAGCGCGAAGTCTGGGACATGTACGGTATCTACTTTGCCGATCATCCGGACCTGCGCCGTATGCTGATGGATTACGGTTTTGAAGGGCACCCTTTGCGTAAGGACTTCCCGCTGACCGGTTATGTCGAGGTCCGCTATGACGAAACGCAGAAGCGCGTTGTCTACGAGCCGGTCAATCTGACACAGGAATACCGCACCTTCGATTTCATGTCCCCCTGGGAGGGCATGCTGCGTCTGCCGGGTGATGAAAAGGCCGAGGCGGAAAACGGCGAAGAAGGAGCCGCCTGATGGCTGAGCAAAAAATCAAGCCGATGACGCTCAATTTCGGCCCCCAGCATCCCGCCGCTCATGGCGTGCTGCGTTTGGTGCTGGAAATGGACGGCGAGATCATCGAGCGCGCGGACCCGCATATCGGTCTGCTGCACCGTGGCACGGAAAAGCTGATCGAGCATAAGACCTACCTTCAGGCGGTGCCCTACTTCGATCGCCTTGATTACGTGTCACCGATGAACCAGGAGCATGCGTTTGCTCTTGCCGTTGAAAAGCTGCTCGGGATCGAGGTGCCGAAGCGCGGTCAGTACATCCGTGTGCTTTACTGCGAAATCGGCCGCATCCTGAACCATCTGCTCAATATCACGACCTTTGCCATCGATGTCGGTGCCATGACGCCGATCCTCTGGGGCTTCGAGGAACGCGAGAAGCTGATGGAGTTCTACGAGCGCGCCTGCGGCGCCCGACTCCATGCGGCGTACTTCCGTCCCGGCGGCGTGCATCAGGATCTTCCCGCGGGTCTGCTTGAGGATATCTCAGCCTTCTGCAAGACCTTCCCCAAGGTCATCGATGACATGGAAGGCCTGCTGACCAACAACAGGATTTTCCGCCAGCGCACGGTGGACATCGGGGCGGTAACCCGCGATGAGGCGAGCGACTGGGGCTTTACCGGCGTGATGCTGCGCGGGTCTAACGTTCCCTGGGATCTGCGTAAGGCACAGCCCTACGACTGCTACGAGGAACTCGATTTCGATATCCCTGTGGGTAAGAACGGCGATTGTTTCGACCGTTACCTCTGTCGGATCGAAGAGATGCGCCAGTCCGTGCGTCTGATGGAACAGTGCGTCGAGAAGATGCCGCAGGGCCCCGTGATGACGACGGATCATAAGATCACGCCGCCAAAGCGCGGCGAAATGAAGCAGTCGATGGAAGCGCTCATCCATCACTTCAAACTCTATACCGAAGGCTATCACGTGCCGCCGGGAGAGACCTATACGGCGGTCGAAGCGCCCAAGGGCGAGTTCGGTGTGTTCCTTGTCTCCGACGGCAGTAACAAGCCTTATCGCTGCAAAATCCGCGCACCCGGATTTGCGCACATGGCGGCCATGGACTACATGTGCCGCGGCCATATGCTGGCAGACAGCGTGGCGATTTTGGGATCAATGGATATCGTGTTCGGCGAGGTCGACCGATGAAGGTCACGAGTTACGCAGAAGGCGCCGCAGAAGGATTCTCCTTCACGCCTGATAACCTGGACGTCGCACAGAAATATGTCGCGCGTTACCCCGAAGGCCGTCAGGCCAGCGCCATCATCGCGCTGCTGGATCTGGCGCAGCGTCAGAACGGCGGCTGGCTGTCCGGCGCAGCGATTGCATACGTTGCCAACTTCCTTGAAGTGGCCCCCATGCGGGCGTTCGAGGTCGCCAGCTTCTACAGCATGTTCAATCTGAAGCCGGTCGGGAAACACTTCATCCAGGTCTGCCGCACGACGCCGTGCTGGCTGCGCGGCTCCGATGGCTTGTCCGAGACCTGTAAGAAGAAGTTGGGCGTAAAATTCGGCGAAGTCACCGAGGACGGTCTCTTCTCCGTCATCGAGGTCGAGTGCCTGGGGGCCTGTGCGAACGCACCTATGGTTCAGATCAACGACGAGTATTACGAAGACCTGACACCGGAACGTATGGCGGAGATGATCGAAGATCTGCGCGCCGGCAGGGAGCTTCCCGTGGGCTCGCAGATCGGTCGTCTGACGTCATCGCCTGAAGGCGGACCGCAGACCCTACAGGATCTTCCACCCTTCGACGGTAAGGCCGTGAAGATGGAACCGGAAGCGCCCGCAGCCGAACCTGCACCGAATGGGGAGGAAGGCTGATGCTGAGTGATAAGGACCGCATCTTTACGAACCTCTACGGCCAGCACGACTGGGGCGTAGATGGCGCCGTTGAGCGGGGCATCTGGGACGACACCAAAAGCCTGCTGGCCATGGGCCGTGAGGAGATCGTCGAGGAAATCAAGGCTTCGGGCCTTCGTGGACGTGGCGGAGCAGGTTTTCCGGCGGGGATCAAATGGTCCTTCATGCCCAAGGAGAGCGACGGCCGCCCGGCCTATCTGGTGGTCAATGCCGATGAATCCGAACCAGGATCCTGTAAAGACCGCGAGATCATGCGCAACGATCCGCACCGGTTGCTTGAGGGTTGCCTGGTAGCCGGCTTCGCCATGGGCGCTCAGGCTTGCTACATCTATATCCGCGGTGAGTATTATCTTGAATCCCAGCGCCTGGAGGCAGCGGTCGAGCAGGCCTACGCAAAAGGCTTCCTCGGCAAGAACGCCTGCGGGTCCGGTTACGACTACGATCTCTATATCCATCGTGGTGCCGGAGCCTACATCTGCGGCGAAGAAACAGCCCTGTTGGAAAGCCTGGAAGGCAAGAAGGGGCAGCCTCGCCTGAAACCGCCGTTCCCGGCTGCTGTGGGGCTGTATGGTTGTCCGACGACGGTGACCAATGTTGAGACCATCGCGGTCTCGCCGACCATCCTGCGCCGCGGTGCGGAATGGTTCGCGGGTTTCGGTCGTCAGAACAACGCGGGCACAAAGATTTACAGCATCTCGGGCCATGTGAATAAGCCCTGCAACGTCGAGGAATCGATGAGCATCCCCCTGAAGGAGCTGATCGAGAAGCATGCCGGTGGCGTGCGCGGCGGTTGGGACAATCTGCTGGCGGTGATCCCGGGCGGATCCTCTGTGCCCATGCTGCCGAAATCGATCTGCGATACTGTCCTGATGGATTTCGATGCGCTGCGCGAGGTCAAATCCGGCTTGGGCACCGCGGCAGTGATCGTCATGGACAAGTCGACCGACATTGTCGAGGCCATCGCCCGTCTCTCGCACTTTTACATGCATGAAAGCTGTGGCCAGTGCACGCCGTGCCGTGAAGGCACCGGCTGGATGTGGCGCGTTATGACCCGGATGGTGAAGGGCGAGGCGGATGTCGACGAGATCGATACGCTGCTCGATGTCACCTATCAGGTCGAGGGACATACGATCTGTGCACTGGGTGACGCGGCTGCCTGGCCGATCCAGGGTTTGATCCGTCATTTCCGTCCTGAGATGGAGCGCCGGATCCTTGAATACAAGAAATCCAAACAGGCAGCGGCGGAATAGGAGACCTTTATGCCGAAGCTGACCATCGACGATCGCGAGATTGAGGTCCCTAACGGACTGACGGTTCTCCAGGCCTGTGAACTGGCCGGCGTCGAGATTCCCCGGTTCTGTTATCACGAGCGCCTCTCGGTCGCTGGCAACTGTCGTATGTGCCTGGTCGAGATGGAGCGAGCGCCCAAGCCGATTGCTTCCTGTGCCATGCCGGTGGGCGAGGGCATGGTGATCAAGACCGATACGCCAACCGTCCATAAGGCCCGCAAGGGCGTGATGGAATTCCTGCTGATCAATCATCCGCTTGATTGCCCGATCTGCGATCAGGGCGGTGAGTGCGATCTGCAGGATCAGGCCATGGCATTCGGGTTCGACCGCAGCCGCTACACCGAGAACAAGCGCGCGGTTAAAGAAAAGTTCATGGGGCCGCTGATCAAGACGATCATGACCCGTTGCATCCAATGCACCCGCTGTGTGCGCTTCTCCACCGAGATCGCCGGGGTCGAAGAGATCGGACTGGTCAATCGCGGCGAACACGCTGAGATCACGACCCTGGAGAAAGCCGTCGACTCGGAGCTCTCGGGCAATCTGGTCGATGTCTGTCCGGTTGGCGCGCTGACTTCAAAGCCCTACGCCTTTACCGCGCGCCCCTGGGAGCTGCGCAAGACCAATTCCGTCGATGTGATGGACGCCGTCGGCTCCAACATCCGGGTCGACACCCGTGGCCGGGAAGTCATGCGTGTTCTGCCCCGGCTGCATGAAGACATCAACGAAGAGTGGATCGCGGATAAGACGCGCCACGCCTGCGACGGTCTGGGGCGCCAGCGCATCGATCAACCCTACGTCCGGCGCGACGGCAAACTCAGTCCTGCGTCCTGGGAAGAAGCCTTTGGGGCTATCGCAGAAAAAATGAAGGGTCTGTCCGGCGAGAAGATGGCGGCAATTGCCGGTGATCTCTGTGACGCCGAATCGATGTTCGCGCTGAAGCAGATGATGAACGGCCTGGGCGCGCAGAGCCTGGATTGCCGTCAGGACGGTGCCAAGCTCGATATCTCGACACGGTCTGCCTACACCTTCAACAGTGGTATTGCCGGGATCGAAGAAGCCGATGCGGTTCTGCTGGTTGGAACCAACCCGCGCTGGGAAGCGCCATTGATCAATGCGCGTCTGCGCAAACGCTTCCTGGCCAGTGGACTGAAGGTTGCCACCATTGGCGCTCAGGCCGATCTGACCTATCCGGTCGAGTATCTGGGCGCGGGCGGCGAGACCCTGAAGGACGTGGCCGAGGGCCGCAGTTCCTTCTCCGAAGTGCTCAAGAACGCCGAGCGCCCGATGATCATCGTCGGGATGGGTGCGCTCGCGCGCTCTGACGGTGGCGCGGTGCTGGCACTTGCGCGCAAGATTGCCGATGACTTCGGTATGGTCTCCGGCGAATGGAATGGCTTCAACGTTCTACATACAGCAGCCGCGAGAGTGGGTGGCCTGGACGTCGGCTTCCTGCCAGGTGAAAGCGGACGAGACCTGGAGGGCATTCTTGACGGGGCCGGGAAGGGCGAGATCGAACTGGTCTATCTGCTCGGTGCCGATGAGCTCGATATGGAGCGTTTGGGCAAGGCCTTCGTGGTCTATCAGGGACATCATGGCGATGCCGGTGCGCACCGGGCGGATGTGGTCCTGCCGGGCGCGGCCTACACCGAAAAGAACGGCACCTATGTGAATACCGAGGGCCGGGTTCAACTGGGACGTCTGGCCGGCTTCCCGCCCGGCGATGCACGCGAAGACTGGACGATCCTGCGGGCGTTGTCAGCGCAGGTCGGCGAAGCGCTGCCTTACGACAATCTGGGCCAACTGCGCTCAAAACTGATCGAAGCCAACCCGGTGTTTGCAGTGATCGATGAGATTCAGCCGGGCAGCTGGAAGGCATTTGGACAGGAGGGGGAACTCGACTCTGCGCCGTTTGTCTCGCCGGTCACGAACTTCTATATGACCGATCCGATCAGCCGGGCTTCGGATACCATGGCAAAGTGCACCGAGACCTTCGTGCTCGGGAAGCAAGAGGGGGCAACCGGAACCGATGGCTGAATTCTGGACCGGCTACGGACTGCCGACAGTCATTATCGTCGCACAGATTTTTGCGATCATCATCCCTCTGCTGGGTGCGGTCGCTTATCTGACCTATGCGGAGCGCAAGGTGATCGGTGCGATGCAGCTGCGCAAGGGACCCAACGTGGTCGGGCCTTTCGGTCTGCTGCAGCCCCTTGCCGACGGCGCGAAACTCTTTTTCAAGGAAACCATCCTGCCGGCGGGGGCCAACAAGGTCGTCTTCGTCATGGCGCCGATGCTGACCTTTATCCTGGGTCTCATCGCCTGGGCGGTTATTCCCTTTGACTACGGTGTTGTGCTGGCGGACATCAACGTCGGTATTCTCTACCTCTTTGCGATCTCTTCACTGGGCGTATACGGCGTGATCATGGCCGGCTGGGCTTCGAACTCGAAGTATCCCTTCCTGGGCGCCCTGCGGTCCGCGGCACAGATGGTATCCTACGAAGTCTCCATGGGATTCGTCATCATCACGGTGCTGATCTGCGTGGGGTCACTAAACCTGACGGACATCGTCCGGGCGCAGGAAACCATCTGGTTCGCGATCCCGCTGCTGCCGATGTTCGTGATCTTCTTCATTTCGATCCTGGCGGAAACCAACCGTTCGCCTTTCGATCTGCCGGAAGGCGAGTCGGAGTTGGTCGCGGGTTTCTTCGTCGAATACTCCTCGATGACCTTCGCGCTCTTCTTCCTGGGCGAATACGCCAACATGATCCTGATGAGTGCGATGACGGTGATCCTCTTCATGGGAGGCTGGCTGCCGCCGCACGAAATTCTGGGCTTTATTCCCGGACCGATCTGGTTCTTCGCGAAGATCGCCCTGGTTCTCTTTTGCTTCCTGTGGGTTCGGGCGACCTTCCCACGTTACCGCTACGACCAGTTGATGCGTCTGGGCTGGAAAGTCTTCCTGCCATTCTCGCTCTTCTGGGTGGTTCTGACGGCCGGTGTGGTCGTCGCGTTCGATCTGCTGCCGAAGTGATCGTGATTATGAAGTTACATCGTCCGCGAAACACGTTTGTGATTAAGGGATAAGGCGAATGGCTTTTCTCGACCGTACAGCCCGCAGCTTTCTATTGGGCGAGCTGATATCCGGCATGAGCCTGACCTTGAAGTATTTCTTCAAGCCGAAGGTGACCTTGAACTATCCCTTTGAGAAGGGACCGTTGTCACCGCGCTTTCGCGGCGAGCATGCCTTGCGCCGTTACGCCAACGGCGAAGAACGCTGCATCGCCTGTAAGCTTTGCGAGGCCGTCTGTCCAGCGCAGGCGATCACGATTGAAGCCGAGCCGCGCGACGACGGCAGCCGACGGACCACGCGTTACGACATCGACATGACGAAGTGCATCTACTGCGGTTTCTGTCAGGAAGCCTGTCCGGTGGACGCCATCGTCGAGGGGCCGAACTTCGAGTTCGCGACGGAAACCCGTGAGGAGCTTTTCTACAACAAGGAAAAGCTGCTTTCGAACGGCGACCGTTGGGAAACGGAGATCGCACAGAATCTGGCGCAGGACGCGCCATACCGTTAAGCCGACGCAAGAGGCGGTCCGCTTTTTTGGGGATCGCGTTGCTAGGGGGAAATCGACCTTGAGTATTAGCCGAAATACGGTCCGGCGGAACGCCACATCCAGAGGACTTGAAACATGATCGTCCAGGCGCTCGCATTCTATATGTTTGCCGCAATCACGGTCGCTGCCGGCGTTATGGTCGTCTCGGCGCGCAATCCCGTGCATTCGGTGCTGTTCCTGATCCTGGCCTTCTTCAACGCTGCCGGGCTTTTCGTCCTGATGGGCGCCGAGTTCCTGGCGATGATCTTGGTGGTCGTCTACGTCGGCGCGGTCGCGGTCCTCTTCCTCTTCGTGGTCATGATGCTGGACATCAACTACGCGGTCATGCGTCAGGGCTTTTTGCAGTACCTGCCTGTCGGCCTGCTGATCGGACTGGTCCTGCTCGTCGAGTTGGCGCTGGTCGGGTTTTCCTGGGTTGCGTCCACACCGGATCTTCCGGCGTCGCTGTCCGGTGTGCCGATTCCACCGATTGATGAAGCGCACAACACCGAAGCCATCGGGCAGGTCATCTATACCAAGTTTGCTTATCTCTTCCAGATGGCCGGATTGGTTCTGTTGGTTGCCATGGTCGGCGCAATTGTTCTGACCCTGCGTCAGCGCGACGGCGTTCGCCGCCAGTCGATTTCGGCGCAGGTCTCGCGGACACGTGAAGAGGCCGTCGAAGTCAAACAGGTACCGAGCAGGAGCGGGGTCTAAGCGATGTTTGAAATTGGCCTAGAGCACTATCTGAGCGTCGCCGCGATCCTCTTCACCCTGGGGATCTTCGGCATCTTCCTGAACCGTAAGAACGTGATCATCATTCTGATGTCGATCGAGCTGATGCTGCTTGCGGTCAACATCAATCTGGTCGCCTTCTCGACACACCTCGGTGATCTGGTCGGGCAGATTTTTGCGATCTTCGTGCTAACCGTGGCGGCTGCTGAGGCCGCGATCGGTCTTGCGATCCTGGTGGTCTACTTCCGAAACCGCGGATCCATCGCGGTTGAAGATATCAACATGATGAAGGGCTAGGCGCCGTTATGGACGTACTAATTGTCGCCTTACCGCTGGCCGGAGCGATTATAGCAGGACTCTTTGGCCGGACGATCGGAGACCGCGCCTCGCAGGTCGTAACCTGTCTGTTCATGTTGATCGCCGCGGCCCTCTCGGTCGTTGTCTTCTTCGATGTTGCGATTGGCGGTAACGCCCGCACCACCGAGCTCTTCACCTGGATCGATTCCGGCGATTTCGAGCTCTCCTGGGCTTTGAAAGTGGACACTCTGACCGCAGTTATGCTGGTCGTGGTCAACGGTGTTTCCTCCATGGTGCATGTCTATTCGGTCGGCTACATGTCGCACGACAAGCACCGTCCGCGCTTCTTCGCCTATCTGAGCCTCTTCACCTTCTTCATGCTGATGCTGGTGACGGCGGATAACTTCGTGCAGATGTTCTTCGGCTGGGAAGGCGTTGGTCTGGCATCCTACCTGCTGATCGGCTTCTGGTACGAAAAACCCACCGCCTGCGCGGCAGCGATCAAGGCCTTCCTGGTCAACCGGGTCGGCGATATCGGGTTTGCCCTGGGCATCATGGGCGCTTTCGTGCTCTTCGGTGCGGTCGGGTTCGATCAGGTCTTCTCTGCCGTTGAAGGGCAGGCGGATGCGCAGTTCTCCTTCATCGGGATCGAAGGCCACGCCCTGACGATCATCTGCATCCTGCTGTTCATCGGCGCCATGGGTAAGTCTGCGCAGCTCGGTCTGCACACCTGGCTGCCGGATGCCATGGAAGGTCCGACACCAGTGTCCGCGCTGATCCATGCGGCGACCATGGTGACGGCGGGTGTTTTCATGCTTGCGCGTCTTTCGCCGATGTTCGAATTCGCGCCGATCGCTCTGGAGATCGTGACCTACGTCGGCGCGGCGACCGCCTTCTTCGCCGCGACGGTCGGTCTGACACAGACCGATATCAAGCGGGTGATTGCCTATTCGACCTGCTCGCAGCTCGGCTACATGTTCTTCGCGATCGGCGTTTCGGCCTACGGCGCGGCGATCTTCCATCTCTTCACGCACGCTTTCTTCAAGGCGTTGCTGTTCCTCGGTGCCGGGTCGGTGATCCACGCCATGTCCAACGAACAGGATATGCGCAACATGGGCGGCATCTCAAAGCTGATTCCCGCTACTTATATTCTGATGTGGATCGGCTCGTTGGCACTGGCAGGATTCCCCGGTCTGTCCGGATTCTTCTCGAAAGACATGGTGATCGAGGTTGCCTATATGGACAACAGCGCTCACGGTACTTTTGCCTTCTGGCTCGGTATCGCGGCAGCCTTCATGACCGCCTTCTACTCCTGGCGTTTACTCTTTATGACTTTCCACGGTAAGCCCCGGGCGAGCAAAGAAGTCATGTCCCATGTTCATGAATCGCCTATGGTCATGATGATCCCGCTGTTGGTGTTGGCCGTGGGCTCACTCGGTGCCGGTTGGCTGTTCAAAGACTATTTTATCGGCGACCTGCGCGCTGACTTCTGGGGCGATGCACTCTTCGTGTTACCGACCAACGACACCATCGAGGCGGTGAAGAACATCCCCGGCTGGGTCCCCTGGGCGCCCTTCGTGATGATGGTCAGCGGTATCTTCCTGGCTTGGCTCTTTTACATCGCCAAGCCGGATCTGCCGCAAACCTTAGCAAAGGTCTTCCGTCCGATTTACCTCTTCTCCTTCAACAAGTGGTATTTCGACGAGCTCTATGATGCGCTCTTCGTCCGGCCTTCGATGGCCCTCGGTCGGAAACTCTGGAAGGCCGGGGACGGCGCGATCATCGACGGTTTCGGGCCGGACGGTGTTGCCGAATCCACCCGCAGCCTGTCCCAGCGTATTTCCGCTCTGCAGACCGGTTACGTCTACCACTACGCTTTTGCCATGCTGATCGGCGTTGTTGCGCTGGTGACCTGGTATTTCCTCTTCCAGGTTGGAATGTGATCCCATGACTGATCAGATCCTCTCCATCGTCACCTTCCTGCCGCTTGTCGGCGTATTCTTCATCCTGGTCTTCATCCGGGGTGATGAAGAGGCCGTGGCGCGTAATGCCCGCTACACGGCGCTCTGGACCTCTCTCGTGACCTTCGCGGTTTCGCTCGCGCTCTGGTTCGGCTTTGAGCGGGGGACCCCGGAGTTCCAGTTCGTCGAGGAATACGAGTGGATCCCGTCGCTTGGCCTGACCTACCGCATGGGTGTCGACGGTATCTCGGTTCTCTTCGTGCTGCTCTCTACGCTGCTGACCCCGCTTTGCATTCTGGCCAGCTGGGACTCCGTGAAGACGCGGGTGCGCGAATACATGGTGGCGTTCCTGGCACTTGAAACGCTGATGGTCGGCATGTTCTGTGCGCTCGACTTCATGCTTTTCTATGTTTTCTTCGAGGGCGTGCTGATCCCGATGTTCCTGATTATCGGGATTTGGGGCGGTGCCCGCCGGGTCTATGCGGCCTTCAAATTCTTCCTCTATACGCTGCTCGGATCGGTTCTGATGCTGCTCGCCATTATGGCGATCTACTTCCAGACCGGGACGATGGATATCGTGACTCTGGTCTCCGACGCCCAGATCCCGGGCAACATGCAGCTCTGGCTGTGGCTGGCGTTCTTCGCATCCTTTGCGGTCAAGGTTCCCATGTGGCCGGTCCATACCTGGCTGCCGGATGCTCACGTTGAGGCGCCAACGGCGGGTTCCGTGATCCTGGCCGGTGTGCTGCTGAAAATGGGCGCCTATGGCTTCCTGCGCTTCTCGCTGCCGATCATGCCCGAGGCCTCGGCCTACTTCACGCCTCTGGTCTTCACGCTGTCGGTCATTGCTGTGATTTACACCTCACTGGTGGCACTGGCGCAGGAAGACATGAAGAAGCTGATCGCGTATTCCTCGGTCGCGCACATGGGTTTTGTGACCATCGGCATCTTTACGATGAACCAGCAGGGTATTGAAGGCGCGATCTTCCAGATGCTGTCCCACGGTATCGTCTCCGGTGCGCTCTTCCTCTGCGTCGGTGTGATCTATGACCGGATGCATACCCGAGAGATCGATCGGTATGGCGGTCTTGTGGAGCGGATGCCGGCCTACTCGGTGATCTTTATCATCTTTACGCTGGCCTCGGTGGGGCTGCCGGGAACCGGCGGGTTCGTCGGTGAATTCCTGATCCTGGTCGGTGCCTTCCAGGCCAATACCTGGGTCGCACTTCTGGCGGCCTCCGGCATGGTCCTGGGCGCGGCCTACATGCTCTACCTCTACCGGCGGGTCATCTTCGGGAGGCTGACCAAGGAGGATCTGAAGGCGATCCTCGACATGAATTTGCGGGAGAAGGTGGTCTTTGCGCCGCTGGTCGTCATCGTGCTCTGGATGGGAATCTACCCGGTCTCCTTCCTGGACGTTATGTCGGCGTCGGTGAGTAACCTCATCGAAAACTACAATCAAACCCTGGCGGCTTCGGACGGTGTGTCCCTGGCCAGCCTGTGGTCCGGCAATTAAGGGCGAGGATACGGATATGATCACCGCTGATCTCATGGCTATACTGCCGGAACTCTTTCTTGCCTGCGCCGCCATTGCGCTGCTGATGCTCGGTGTCTTCCGCGGTAACGGCTCCACCCAGTTGGTCTCGTCGCTGTCGGTGATGGCCCTGGTGGTCACCTTTGCTCTGATCCTGCTGCCTGCGCGCCCGGAAAGCTCGCCTTTTGACGGCTTGCTGACGATTGACGGTTTCGGTGATTTCATGAAACTGCTGGTCATGATCGGCACCGGCGTCTCGATCATCATCTCGCAGCGCTTTATCCAGCGCGAAGATATGGCCCGCTTCGAGTTCCCGGTCCTGATGCTCTTCGCGACCGTGGGCATGATGGCCATGATCTCAGCCAATGACCTGATCGCGCTCTACATGGGCCTGGAACTGCAGAGCCTGTCGCTTTACGTGGTTGCCGCTTTTCGCCGGGATAACCTGCGCTCCAGCGAAGCAGGCCTTAAGTACTTCGTTCTGGGCGCCTTGTCGTCCGGTATGCTGCTTTATGGCAGCTCGATGATTTACGGCTTCACCGGTACCACCAATTTCGACGGGATTGCCCGGGTATTTGAGATCGATGGCGGCGTATCCATTGGGCTTATTGTTGGTTTGGTTTTCCTTTGCGCCGGTTTGGCCTTCAAGGTCTCGGCGGTTCCCTTCCATATGTGGACGCCGGATGTTTACGAAGGGGCGCCGACGCCGGTCACCGCGTTCTTCGCGACCGCGCCAAAGATCGCGGCCATGGCGCTTTTCATCCGCGTCTTGATCGAGCCCTTCGGCGGGCTGTTCGATCAGTGGCAGCAGATCGTGGTTGCGGTCTCTATCGGCTCGATGGTTCTGGGCGCTTTCGCGGCGATCAACCAGACCAACATCAAGCGCCTGATGGCCTACAGCTCCATCGGTCATATCGGCTACGCGCTGATCGGTCTGGCCAGTGGCACGGAAGGCGGCATCAGCGGCATCGCGATCTACCTGACCATCTACATCTTCATGAATCTCGGCACCTTTGCCTGCATCCTCTGCATGCGCCAGAAGGATCGTATGGTCGAAGGGATCGACGACCTGAAGGGCTTGAGTAAGACCAACCCGATGATGGCCCTGGTTCTGGCCATCTTCATGTTCTCCATGGCGGGTATTCCGCCGCTCGCCGGTTTCTTCGGCAAGCTCTACATCTTCCTGGCGGCGATTGATGCACAGCTTTACACGCTCGCGGTGATCGGTGTTCTGACATCGGTGGTCGGTGCTTTCTATTACCTGCGGATCATCAAGCTGATGTATTTCGATGAGCCCTCCGAGGCCTTCGACACCCCGATCGGCAGTGAAATGAAGGCGGTCCTTGTGATCACAGGCGTCTTTACGCTCCTGTTCTTCGTTGTCCCCGGTCCGGTCGTTGAGAGCGCTGCCGCTGCTGCTGCGACCCTGTTTCCAGGATGATGTCCGGTTCGTCCGGGGGAGCATCGGCAGGTTTGCCGGCGCTGCCGCTGGGATTTGATCTGGTTGCGCTCGACAGTGTCGGGAGCACCAATGACGAAGCCCGCAGGCTTGCCGCAGAAGGGGCCTCGGACCGGACCATTGTCTGGGCCGGTGAGCAAACCAAGGGGCGCGGGCGTCAGGGCCGAAACTGGTCCAGTCCGCGCGGAAATCTCTACCTTTCTGTAATCTTGCGGCCCGACTGCGCGCTGAGCGAGGCAGCTCAGCTCAGTTTCGTTTCCTGCGTAGCGTTGGGCGAAGCCATTGCCGCGCTGGCCGGTAACCGGGTTGAAGTCACCTATAAGTGGCCCAATGATGTGATGTTCAACGCCAAGAAGGGCGTGGGACTTTTACTCGAGTCCCTGTCGACACCCGAGGGCGGAGTGGACTGGGTGATTGTGGGCATGGGAACCAACATCGAGCATTTCCCTGACGATGCCCGCTATCCCGCCAGCTCGCTCCGCAAAGAAGGCGCGCCTGCCGCTCTTGTTGCAGCCACGCTCCTGGAGGAGTTTGCGCGTCAGCTCGACACCTGGCTTGAGGTATGGAAAAAACGCGGATTCGACGATATCCGTGCTGCCTGGAAACAGCGGGTACAGGGGCTGGGCAAAAGCATTGAAGTGCGCCTGCCGAATGAGACTCTGAGTGGGGTCTTCGGTGACCTTGATCACACCGGCGCGTTGCTCCTGACGCTTGAAGACGGTCGAACGCGGAGCATAACGGCAGGGGATGTCTTTCCCGCCAGCTGAAAACGGGCCATATAAGTATCTTCCGGCTTACGTTGCCGGGATGTGACAGCAGGCTCGGCCGATCGGAGACCAATATGCTTCTGACAATTGATTCCGGAAATACCAACGCGGTATTTGCCGTCTATGACGGCGAAACGCGACGCGGCGTCTGGCGGGCGTCGAGCGATCCGCGCAGGACGGCCGACGAGTACGCCGTCTGGTTGACCCAGCTTATGGCCCTCGAGGGCTTGACGCTCAAGGACATCACCGGTTCCATCATCGCCAACGTGGTCCCGGCGGCGCGTTTCAGCCTGCGTAAGCTCTGCAATCAGTATCTGGGGGCCGAGCCCCTTGTTATTGGCGATCCGAATGTTGATCTCGGTATCGAGAACCGCATTGACCGGCCACAGAGCGCCGGTGCCGACCGTCTTGTGAATGCGGTGGCGGCGCACCATCTCTATGGCGGCCCTGCCATCGTGATCGACTTCGGCACGGCGACCAATTTCGACATTGTCGGCGCGGATGGGGCCTATGAGGGCGGCGTGATCGCGCCAGCGGCGCAACATTCCGTCGATGCATTGTACCGGGTTGCGGCCCAGTTGCCCCGTGTCGCCATCGAGCGCCCCGCCAAGGTGATTGGCAAGGACACGGTGCCTGCCATGCAGTCGGGCATCTTCTGGGGTTATGTCGGGCTGATCGAAGGCCTGGTGAAGCGCATCAAGGCCGAGTACGGCCAGGAGATGAAGGTGATCGGAACCGGCGGTCTGGCGCCGATCTATGCCGCGGCAACCGATAGTATTCAACAGATTGATCAGGATTTGACTCTGCGCGGCCTGACCATGATTTACCGCGCGAATCAGAACGGATGACTCTGTGCCTCTAGACACTAAACCGGCAAAAATGAAGGCGGACGAGCTCTTCTTCCTGCCTCTGGGCGGGGCAGGCGAGATCGGGATGAACCTGAATCTCTACGGTCACGGCGATCAGTGGCTGATGGTGGATCTGGGCATCTCCTTCGCGGGGCCGGAACTGCCGGGTATCGACGTAATAATGCCGGATCCGCGCTTTATCGTCGAACGGCGCGAGCAATTGGTCGGCCTGATGCTGACCCACGCCCATGAAGACCACATCGGTGCGGTGCCATATCTCTGGTCGCAACTGCGTTGCCCGCTTTACGCCACGCCCTTCACCCGTTCCATGCTTGAGCGCAAGCTCAAGGAAGCCGGATTGTTCGAGGAAGCGCCGATCACCGAGATTCCCATGTCCGGGCAGTTTTCCGTCGGCAAGTTCGACATTGAGCTGATCACGCTGACCCATTCGATTCCCGAGCCCAATGCGGTCGTGATCCGCACGCCGGCGGGTAATGTGCTGCACACCGGTGACTGGAAGCTGGACGACGATCCGCTGGTCGGCGACAGCTTTGACGAGGCGCGCCTGAAGGCACTGGCCGATGAAGATATGCTGGCCATGGTCTGTGATTCGACCAATGCACTCAACGCCGAGGAAACCGGATCTGAGAGTGAGGTCCGGAAGCACCTGATGGAATTGGTTGGCGGTCTGGAACAGCGGGTGGCCATCGCCTGTTTCGCCAGCAATGTGGCCCGTTTCGAGACCATCGTGCGGGCGGCGGAAGCCCACGGACGGCGTGTTGCGCTGCTTGGCCGCTCCATGCACCGCATCCACGAGGCGGCGCGGGAGAACGGCTACATGCCGGATCTACCACCGTTCCTTTCCGAAAAAGACATCGACTATCTGCCACGGAACGAAGTGTTGCTGCTCTGCACGGGCAGTCAGGGCGAGCCGCGTTCGGCACTCTGGCGGATTGCGCACGGCGATCATAAGGAGGTTCACCTGGACAAGGGAGATGCGGTGATCTTTTCCTCCCGCGTGATCCCGGGGAACGAAACCTCGATCTTCGCGCTCCAGAACACCCTGGTCAGCCGAGGGATTGACGTCATTACCGACGATGACGCCTTCATCCATGTCTCGGGGCATCCCGGTCGCCCGGAGCTGGCCCAGATGTATCAGTGGGTCCGCCCAAGGATCGCGGTGCCGGTTCACGGCGAACAACGCCATCTGATTGCCCATGCCGATCTGGCGCGCGAATGTCAGGTGCCGGAACAGATAGCCGGCGAGAACGGCGCGATGATCCGTCTGGCGCCCGGTCGTGCCCAGGTTGTCGATCACGTGCCTTCCGGGCGTCTCGCCCTGGAAGGAAGCCGCTTGCTGAGTACTGACAGTCCGCTCCTGCGGGAGCGCCAGCGCATGGCTTACAATGGCGCGGTTGCGGTCACTCTTGCACTGAGCGGGAAGGGGGCGCTTGCAACTGCGCCTCTGGTGACTTTTCATGGGGTTTACGATGAAGATCTCGACGAAGATCAGATCGATGATGTGATCGATGCCATCGAACAGGCGTTGAAGGGCCTTAAACCAGCGCAGCGTCGCGATGATGGCGCCGTCATGGAAGCCGTCCGGATCGCGGTGCGACGATCGGTCAGGCGGGATTTGGACAAAAAACCTGTTACCACGGTGCACGTGGTGCGGACGGGTAAAGCGGAGAGTGATTAAATGATTGGTAGATTGAACCATGTGGCGATAGCGGTGCCGGACCTGGACGCAGCAGTCGCGCAGTACCGTGATATGCTCGGTGGCACGGTCTCAGAGCCCCAGGCACAGCCGGATCACGGCGTAACGGTGGTATTCGTCGAATTGCCAAACACCAAGATCGAGCTGCTGCATCCGCTTGGCGAGAACTCGCCCATTGCGGCTTTTCTCGAGCGCAATGCCAGCGGCGGCATTCATCACATCTGTTATGAGGTGGATGATATCTATGCTGCGCGTGACAAGCTCAAGGCCGGTGGTGCGCGTGTTCTGGGCGATGGAGAGCCTAAAATAGGCGCGCACGATAAACCGGTATTATTCCTGCACCCTAAGGACTTCTGCGGTTCTCTGGTGGAACTGGAACAAGCTTAAAGCACTTGAAACCCTGAAGTTGCGGTTGGAAGTAGAGTTATGAATTGGTTCACCGGAATTCTGGTTTACGTGATCGTCTGGTGGGTGGTGCTGTTCGCGGTGCTGCCCTGGGGCGTACGCAAGGTGGAGAACCCGGAAGAAGGCCATGAGGCCGGTGCGCCGGCCAATCCGATGATCGGACGCAAGGCGCTGATTACGACCGGCGTTGCGGCCATCGTCTGGGTCGCGATCTACTTCGCACTTGAGTACAAGATCGTTCCCTTGCGTGTGCAGTGAAACTGCAAAGATTAAGCGCACAAGCCATTGAATTGGTGCAATAGCGCAGGCTCGTCGGCGATCAGCAACGCGCTTCAGATTCGGTCGCGTGGCTTAATGTGAATACGCAAAAAAATAAGGCAAGCCTCTCTATCGGAAAGGCTTGCCACTCATAACGGCCTAATTATTTTTGCCGCGAGTTTTTCACTCGCTTTGAAACCTAAAACTGTGGGGCCCCCTAAACTTGGACCGTACCGCGCGGGCGGCTTATTTTTTTAGTTGATTTGTTTTAGAGCAACTTTTTTACGCCGTCACTAAATTTTTCTAGGAATTCCGCCATATTTTCGCTGCACTGCAACATATCTGTCGAAATCGATGTTCCGTTACAACCCCTGTTCCACGTGAAAAATGGTATATATATAAGACCGTTAACCCTTTTTTCTTGAAGGCTGGATAACGCCCGTGTGCCGATAATTTTTCGAGCTGATTACGACTGCATATCTTTTATTCAGTGCCGCCATTCTTTTGTGCATTTGAAGAATATGAACCGAAAATGGGCATCCGCGACAGCGAATCGATCTGTGGCCGGTTGACAGAAACGACGAGCTGAAATGTGGTTTGAATTGTTGTGAATTCCTTAAGCTGCAGGTTTTAAGGTCACCTAATGCCCAAGTGCCGATATCTGACAGTAATCAATAGGTTTTTGCGCTCCTGCAGCGTGATTGGCGGGCTTTGCCTTCTTCTGCCGAACACTGCGCTCGGAGAGCAGCAGTCCGGTGAAGAGGGGGCAAGTGTCATCATCGAGCTGTCCGAGGCTGAGTGCAGGCTTTTGACGCGGCACCAGCCTGACGCGGATGTCACATATCAGCCCGGCGTTGACGCACGTGGCCGTTCTGTCGTCCCTGCGGACCTCGGCAGCAATGGCGTTAGCGCGCGCCTCCAGACGCCTGAGAAGATCATCATCCCGATTGAAGTCGATCTCTTCGATCGCTTTGGCGTCCCGGCGAACCCGGATCTTTTCGAGGCCGACGCACGGGTCGGGCAGGTGATCTATGATGATGGCAAGGTTTTCTACAATGGCCAGCGCCTCGCGGACGGTGCGTCCGATCAGCTGGTTTTGCACTGCCAGGAACTCCTGGAAGCCGGAACGACGGCGCCGCGCTGATCTCTCACCCCCTCGTCCAGCAGTCTATTCATCCCCAAAGTGAGTGACAGGGGGGAGAAGCGAGCCTGCCGCCATGGACATGCCACACTCCTTCCCATATACACAGAACCCTGTTTTACCTGACGAGTTGCCGTCGGCTGAACTAAGCTGAATCATTTGGTCATTCCGTCCGGCCCTACGAGGAATAGATGCGTCTCTCCAACTACTTCATGCCTACCCTTAAAGAGACTCCCACCGAGGCACAGATTGCCTCGCACCGGCTGATGCTGCGTGCCGGCATGGTGCGGCAGGCCAGCGCAGGAATCTACTCCTGGCTGCCGTTGGGTTTGCGGGTTCTTAGGAAGATCGAACAGATTGTCCGCGAAGAACAGGACCGCGCCGGTGCGCAGGAACTTCTGATGCCGACGATCCAGTCCGCAGACCTCTGGAAGGAATCAGGCCGCTACGACGACTACGGCCGGGAGATGCTGCGGATTGTAGACCGGCACGACCGGGAGATGCTCTACGGGCCGACCAATGAAGAGCTGATCACCGAGATTTTCCGGACTTCGGTCAAGAGCTACCGGGACCTGCCGAAGAATCTCTATCATATTCAGTGGAAGTTCCGGGATGAGGTCAGGCCGCGGTTCGGTGTGATGCGCGGGCGTGAGTTCCTCATGAAGGACGCTTATTCCTTCGATCTGGACTACGAGAGCGCCAAGATCTCCTACAACAAGATGTTTGTGGCCTACCTGCGTACATACGCCCGTATGGGTCTGAAGGCGATCCCTATGGCCGCGGATACGGGGCCGATCGGTGGTGATCTCAGCCACGAGTTCATCATTCTGGCGGATACGGGTGAGAGCGCGATTTTCTGTCACAACGACTATCTGGAAGCCGACGTCCTGGCGAAGGACGCTGACTACAGCGGCGACCTGCAGCCCATCGTGGACTCCTGGACGAAGGCTTATGCCGCCACGGATGAAAAGCACGATCAGGCGGCCTTCGAAGCCCAGGTGCCCGAGGACAAACGGGTCGAGCGCCGTGGCATTGAAGTCGGGCACATCTTTTACTTCGGTGAGAAGTATTCCAAACCGCTGGGGGCTGAGGTGGTCACGCCGGATGGCGCGCAACACCCGGTCCACATGGGTTCCTACGGGATCGGTGTCTCTCGGTTGGTTGGCGGGATCATCGAGGCCAGCCATGACGAGAACGGCATCATCTGGCCTGAGTCGGTTGCTCCCTACAAGGTTGGCTTGATCAATCTCCGGGCTGGCGATGCGGACTGCGTTAATGCCTGTGACGGCGCATACGCAACGTTGAACGCCGCCAGTGTCGAGGTGCTCTATGATGACCGGGATCTGGGCGCTGGGGCGAAGTTCGCCGGTATGGATCTGATTGGTCTGCCGTGGCAGCTGGTAATCGGACCGCGCGGACTGAAGAACGGCGTGGTCGAACTGAAGAACCGCAAAACGGGCGAGCGCGAAGAGCTCACCCTGGATGCTGCCATCAACAAGCTTGCAGGCTGACTCAATGGTATTTGATGCTGTCGAGCGAATGGTGGCCATGCGCTACCTGCGTGCCCGCCGTAAAGAAGGTTTCATTTCAGTTATTGCGTGGATTTCGCTGATCGGGATCGCACTTGGTGTTGCGACCCTGATTATCGTGATGGCGGTGATGAATGGCTTCCGGCAGGAACTGGTGAGTAACATTCTGGGCGTAGAGGGGCATGTGACCGTGGTTGCCACGATTGCGCCCTTCGACAATTACGACGAGCTCGCAGCCCGACTGGGCGCCATTCCGGGTGTGGAGAGCGCCGCGCCGCAGATTCAGGCCGATGTGATGCTGACGGCGGGTGAGACCGCAACCGGCGGGCGGATCCGCGGCATGGCAGGCAACGACCTGCGGGCAAGGGCTCAGATTGCGGACAATATTGTGCGCGGTTCGCTGGCGGACTTTGGGACCAACGACGGTGTCGCCATCGGCAGGGGCCTCGCGCAGAAACTCCGCATTCGGGTCGGTGACAGAATTACCGTGGTTTCGCCAAACGGAACCGCGACGGTTATGGGCACGGTTCCGCGCCTGAAAGCCTATCGTGTTGCCGCTATTTTTGAAGTAGGCAACTATCTCTTCGATAACAGTTACATGTACGTGCCGCTGGAGGCAGCGCAGCTTTTCTTCAGAATGCAGGGCCGTGCGAACGCCGTTGAGCTCTTTATCGATAACCTGGACGATCTGGACAAGATGACTCCGGCGGTGCGGGCGGAGGCAGGTCCCGGGTTACGCACCCAGGATTGGAAGAACTCCTACGGTAGCTTTTTTGACGTGATCCAGGTTGAGCGGAACGTCATGTTCCTGATCCTCTCGCTGATCGTGGTCGTGGCCGCGCTGAACATTATCTCCGGGCAGATCATGTTGGTGAAGGATAAGGGGCGGGACATCGCCATCCTGCGCACCATGGGGGCGACGCGGGGCATGGTTCTGCGTATCTTCTTTGTGACGGGCGCCAGTATCGGTGTGGTTGGGACCCTTGCAGGGTTCATTCTCGGTCTTTCCTTTGCGGAAAACATCGACACCATCAAAGGCTGGGTCGAGCGGGTTCTGGACCGACAGCTCTTTCCCCAGGAATTTTACTTCCTGTCTCAGCTCCCGGCCGAGGTCGTGGCGTCCGATGTGATCCAGGTTGTTGGAATGGCACTGGTCATCTCTTTCCTTGCGCCGTTGTTCCCCGCCTGGCGCGCGGCACGTTTGGATCCGGTGGAGGCGCTGCGTTATGAATGACGCTTCCCCCAATCGCGGCAAAAGCCCTTCCAAGAAGTCTGCTACGACGGGCGATCGTGGTTTGCGGTTAGACAGGGTCAACAAGTCGTTCCATCAGGGCAAAAGCGACCTTAATGTGCTGCGTGATGTATCGCTGCATGTAGAGCCTGGAGAACTGGTGGCTCTGGTTGGTCCCTCCGGGGCGGGCAAGTCGACCCTCCTGCACATTGCAGGTCTTCTGGAGTCCGCGGATAGCGGCGAGATTCTGGTCAATGGCGCGCCTTCATCAGCACTGGATGACTCCGGGCGCACGGCGTTGCGGCGTTCGACCATCGGCTTCGTTTACCAGTACCATCATTTGCTGCCGGAGTTTTCCGCAGTTGAGAATATCATGCTGCCGCAAATGCTGGACGGTATCTCCAAGGCCGCGGCGCGCGCGCGGAGCATGGAGTTGCTTGAAATGGTGCGTCTGACCGATCGCGCGGAGCATCGTCCCGGTCAGCTCTCCGGCGGCGAACAGCAGCGGGTGGCGATTGCCCGCGGCCTTGCAAACCGCCCGGCGATCTTCCTCGCCGACGAGCCGACCGGAAATCTGGATCCGGACACCGCCGAGTCGGTTTTCAAGATTCTAATTCAGCTGGTGCGTGATGCCGGGCTGGCGGCTCTGATCGCCACTCATAACCTGGATCTGGCCGCCCGTATGGATCGCACACTGCGCTTTGAGCACGGTCAGGTTTCCTAGTTTAATCAGCACCTTACAGCTAGGATCCACGGGAGCTCACCTGCCACTGTGGATAACCTTCTGCGAGTTGCCCGCTTGTTCCTGCTGACAGGCCGGAGCGGGCATGGAATTCTTACGACATGCCTCATTCTGATTTCGTCCATCTCCGAGTCCATTCCGCCTATTCGCTCTCCGAAGGGGCGATCAAGGTCAAGGATCTGATCGAACTCTGCCGCAAGCACGAGATGCCTGCGGCGGCGATCACCGACAGCAGCAATCTTTTCGGGACGCTTGAGTTTGCCTTCTCGGCAAAGGGCTCGGGCTTGCAGCCGATTATCGGCTGTCAGCTTGCGATCACTCGCGGTGATGTGGATGCGCGCACAGCGGTGCGTCCGGAGCCGGATCAGTTGCCGTTGCTCGTGCAGAATGAAGCCGGCTATATGAACCTCATGAAGCTCGTCTCCATGGCCTTTCTGGAGACGGAGCCGGGCCTCACACCGCAAATTGCGATGGAAAGCCTGGCCAAGCATTCGGAAGGCCTGCTGGCAATGAGCGGCGGTGCGTCTGGCGCCGTCGGACGTCTGCTGAATGCCGGGAAGGATCAGGAGGCGGAAGAGGAACTCCAGCGACTGGCGGAGATCTTCGAGGGGCGTTTATACGTCGAGATCATGCGGCATGACTTGCCGGAAGAGAATGCGATCGAAGAACGCCTGATCGATCTCGCCTATAAACATGAGCTCCCGTTGGTCGCAACCAACGACGTGTTCTTCTCGAACGAAGGCATGTACCGGGCGCATGACGCCTTGATCTGCATCGCGGAGGGAGCCTACGTCGCACAGGACGAGCGCCGCAGGCTGACGGTTCAGCATCGCTTTAAAACCGCCAAGGAGATGCGCGCACTCTTTGCCGATCTGCCCGAAGCCATCGACAACACGTTGGTGATTGCGCGCCGTTGCTCCTACTTCCCGGACTTTGTCGCACCGATCCTGCCTGCCTATACGACGGAGGCGGGCCGCAGCGAGACCGAAGAACTGCGGGCGCAATCCGAGAAGGGGCTGGAAGAGCGCCTGGAGACCCAGGTCTTTACGGAGGACATGGACGAAGCGGCCCGGAGCGAACTGGGAGCCTCCTACAGACAACGCCTGGCCTATGAGCTCGGCGTGATCGAACAGATGGGCTTTCCCGGTTACTTCCTGATCGTTGCCGACTTTATTCAGTGGTCGAAAGGGAAGGGGATCCCGGTGGGACCGGGACGTGGTTCCGGCGCGGGCTCGGTTGTGGCCTGGGCGCTGACCATTACCGATCTTGATCCCTTGCGCTGGGGACTCCTCTTCGAGCGCTTCCTGAACCCGGAACGCGTGTCCATGCCCGACTTTGACGTCGATTTCTGTCAGGACCGGCGTGACGAGGTGATCAAGTACGTTCAGGACAAATACGGCCATGACCGTGTGGCGCAGATCATCACCTTCGGTAAGCTGCAGGCCCGTGCGGCGCTACGCGATGTGGGGCGGGTGCAGCAGATGCCCTATCCTCAGGTTGACCGGATCAGCAAGCTGGTGCCGAACAACCCGGCGAACCCCGTAACCCTTCAGGAAGCCATCGACGGCGAACCTCAGCTGCGCGATATGCGCCGCGACGATGAAACGGTTGCTCAACTGCTCGATACTGCGCTGAAGATCGAAGGCCTCTATCGCCATGCCTCGACCCATGCGGCGGGCGTGGTGATCGGTGACCGCCCGCTGGATGAGCTGGTGCCGCTCTACCGCGATCCTCGCTCCGACATGCCGGTCACTCAGTTCAACATGAAGTTCGTCGAGCAGGCCGGTCTGGTGAAGTTCGACTTTCTGGGGCTGAAGACGCTCACGGTCCTGCAGAAAGCCTGTGAGTTTATCGTTCGAAATGGCGGGGAAATCGATCTCGAGACCATCCCGCTCGACGACAAAGCCTCCTTCGACATGCTTAGCCGGGGCGATACCGTCGGTGTGTTCCAGCTGGAATCCTCGGGCATGCGCGATGTGCTGAAGCGCCTGCAGGCCGACCGTTTCGAAGACATCATCGCTGTCGTGGCGCTCTACCGCCCCGGTCCGATGGATAACATCCCAGCCTATATCCGGCGGAAACACGGTCAGGAGGAACCCGACTACCTTCACCCGACGCTTGAAGGCATCCTGAAAGAGACCTACGGCATCATGATCTACCAGGAGCAGGTCATGCAGATCGCTCAGGTGCTCTCGGGCTATTCGCTCGGCAGCGCTGACCTTCTGCGCCGGGCCATGGGTAAGAAGATCAAGGCCGAGATGGAGGCACAGCGGAAGATCTTCAACGAAGGTGCGGTCAAGAATGGCGTCAAAGCCGATAAGGCTGATGAGATCTTCGATCAGGTGAACAAGTTCGCGGGCTACGGCTTCAACAAAAGTCACGCGGCCGCCTATGCCCTGGTGGCCTATCAAACGGCCTATCTGAAGGCAAATTTCCCCGTGGAGTTCATGGCCGCCTCCATGACCTACGATATCAACAACACCGATAAACTTAATGTTTTCCGGCAGGAACTGAGCCGTCTTAAGATTCCACTTCTGGCACCTGACCTGAACCGCTCCAACGCAGAGTTCAATGTCGAGGTTATGGAAGACGGCAAAAAGGCAGTGCGCTATGCCCTTGCTGCGGTCAAGAACGTCGGTGGTGCCGCCATGCAGAACGTGGTGGCCGAGCGCGAAGCCTCCGGGGGCTTCAAGGATATTGCCGACTTTGCCAACCGGGTCGATTCCAAAGCGGTCAACAAACGGCAGATCGAGAATCTGGCATCGGCAGGTGGTTTTGACTCGATCCTGGCCAATCGCCAGAAGGTCTACGCCGGTGCGGACACGATTATGCGCAACGCCGCTGTGGCCGCCAGCGAGCGTGAAAGCGCTCAGGTCAGCCTTTTCGGCGACGGTGCGGCGGCGGCAGTGAATGCGCTGACTCTGCCGGATGTGCCCGATTGGCCCGAGATGGAGCGTTTGAAGCGGGAATTCGACGCGATCGGCTTTTATCTCTCGGCGCACCCGCTCGACGCCTACAAAAAGGTCCTGGAACGTTTGCGGACCAAGACCGCTGTGGAGCTTGTCGTACATGCCAAACGCCGGGATGCCGGTATCTTGCGAATGGCCGGGATTGTCATCGGCAAGCAGGAGCGGGTCTCACAGCGCGGCAACCGTTTTGCCTTCGTGCAGCTCTCCGACGCGACAGGCGTTGTCGAAGTCATGCTGTTCTCCGAGATTCTTCAGGCATCACGTGAGCTGCTGGATTCGGGCGAACCGCTGCTGATGACCGTCACGGCCGATGTCAAAGAAGGCGAAGATCCGCGGTTCCTGGGCCAGGCCATCCGCCTGCTCGACGAGGCCGCCGCACAGACCGATGCTGGTCTAAAGCTTTACATGAATAACGATAAGCCTTTGGAAAACCTGAAATCTGTTCTGGAAAGAGACGCGGCACGCGGTAAGGGGCGGGTGTCTCTGGTTCTGGACCTGGACGATGGTCAGGAGCTTGAAGTCGAGCTGCCCGGGGCCTACCAGATCTCACCTTTGGTCAGGCAGGCGATCAAAGCCATTCCCGGGCTGATCGTAGAGGACGTCTGAGGCCGGATTCCAGCGGCGGGAGATGATCGCCGATTTAACCTGAATTTCACTTGCAATTGGCGGTCCACGGGGCTATGACCCCGCTCAACAGTAACACACACGTGGGTTTTGCGGCGGCTGGGGAGACATCCCAGTCTTCGATCTGGTGTCCGGATAGTCCGGATAAGCAGCCCACGGAGGTAGAACCGGAGAAAGTTTTTATGGCGCTTCCCACATTCACGATGCGTCAGCTGCTCGAAGCTGGCGTTCATTTCGGTCACACGACCCGCCGTTGGAACCCGAAGATGGCTCCGTACATCTTTGGCGAAAGAAACGGCATTCACATCATCGATCTCGAACAGACGGTTCCTTTGCTGCACCGGGGCCTGGCTTTCGTGCGCGAAGTGGTCGCAGGCGGTGGCCGCGTTCTTTTCGTCGGCACCAAGCGTCAGGCAAGCGAGCGTGTTGCAGACACGGCCAAGCGCTGTGGTCAGTACTACGTGAACCATCGCTGGCTCGGCGGCATGCTGACCAACTGGAAAACCATTTCCCTGTCGATCCGCCGTCTTCGCGATGTCGAAAACCGTCTGGTCGAAGATCAGTCCGGTCTGACCAAGAAAGAGCTGCTGAATCTGACCCGCGAGCGCGACAAGCTGGAGCGCGCACTGGGCGGAATTAAGGAGATGGGCGGCCTTCCTGACGTGATCGTCGTGATCGATACCAATAAGGAACACATCGCAATTGCTGAAGCCAACACCCTGAACATTCCAGTGGTCGGCATCCTCGATTCGAATTCCAGCCCGGACAACATCACTTACCCTGTTCCCGGCAACGATGATGCAATCCGTGCAATCAGCCTTTACTGCGACCTGATGGCCGAGAGCGTTCTCGACGGCATTCAGCAGGAACTGACGGCCAGCGGCACTGACATCGGTGCTGCCGAAGAAGCGCCCGTTGAGACCCTGCCTGAAGCAGCTCCTGAAGCACCCGCTGCTGAAGCTGCGCCGGCGGAAGCGCCTGCAGCAGAAGCGCCAGCTGCCGAAGCTGCGCCAGCAGAAAAGACTGAGACGGAGCAGGCCGCTCAGGCTTAACTGCTCTGCCACCGGTTAGTTATGAACGGCGGCATCAGGCCGCCGTTCTTTTAAAACCAGTTCGTATCACACTGTTATTCGGAAAGACGATCACATGACCCAGATTACCGCAGCGCTCGTGAAAGAACTTCGCGAGTCGTCAGGCGCCGGCATGATGGACTGCAAAAAGGCACTGACCGAGGCGGGCGGCGACTTGGACGCTGCCGTCGATTGGCTTCGCAAAAAAGGTTTGGCTGCCGCAGCCAAGAAAGCCGGTCGTGTTGCAGCTGAAGGTCTCGTCGGTGTCGCTTCGCAGGGCACCAGCGGTGCCGTCGTTGAAGTTAATGCAGAGACCGACTTCGTTGCGCGCAACCAGGATTTCCAGGGCTTTGTAAGCTCTACGGCGACCATCGCCTTGGGAACCGAGGGCAACCTCGAGAGCCTGCTCGCAGCCAGCTATCCCGATAGCGGTGCGGCCCTTTCGGACCAGCTGACCACTATGATCGCGAAGATCGGTGAAAACATGTCGGTGCGCCGGACCGCTCAGTTCTCGGTCGAAAGCGGTGTCGTATCCTCTTATGTTCATAATCAGATCGCTCCGGGCCTTGGAAAGATCGGTGTTCTGGTGGCGCTTGAATCCACTGGCGATGCCGATAAACTTGCAGCTCTCGGCAAGCAGCTGGCCATGCATGTTGCGGCAGCGCATCCAACCGCTCTGGACAAGGACGACGTGGACGCGTCTTCGCTGGATCGTGAGCGCGATGTTCTGAGTGAACAGGCCCGTGCCAGCGGCAAGCCGGAAGAGATCATTGCAAAGATGGTCGAAGGCCGCCTGCGCAAGTACTACGAGGAAGTTTGCCTCCTGGAGCAGACTTATGTGATCGATGGTGAGACCAAAGTTCGCAAAGTCATTGAAAATGCCGGAAATGACGTCGGTGCTCCTGTGAAACTGACCGGTTTCGCGCGCTTCCAGCTCGGTGAAGGCATCGAGAAGGAAGAAAGCGATTTTGCAGCTGAGGTCGCGGCGACCCTCGGCAGCTAATCTGCTTGGTTTGGACGCCATGCCCGGTCATTACCGTGAACGGGCATGGCGCACTTCCAGCGATCGACGCGCAGGTGCAGTTGCCACAATGCTGTTCCTGCGGCTCAAGGGAACTCAGGTGTTGCCGCCAATTGAGGCAATGCCCCTTGTGACTCTTTAGGCGGTAGCCGTTGATTTTCTGCGCGCGCCGCATGAAAAGTTGCAAGAAGACAGTGGTTTAAGAGCTGATCTGGTCCCAAGTTTTTAAGGGCCCGATGAAGACACTTGGCACGAGGGGTTTCACGATGCGGTGTGGTTTCGTATATCATGCGCCTACTTGCCGATTCGCCGCCTCATATTGGACGCATTCGCCTGCCAAAACCTCACGCGGATGACGCTGGAATGTACTGTTTGACAAGGCATTCCGATTAACAGCGTCTTCGGGTACAGAATTACAATGCGGGGACAATAGATCCCCGATCCGATAAGGAGATCCCATGGCCGACAGTCCGAAATACAAGCGCGTACTGCTTAAAGTTTCGGGAGAGGCCCTGATGGGCTCGCGAGAGTACGGGCTTGACCCGGAAACCGTGCAGCAGATTGCTGGTGACGTCCGTGACGTCAGCCGCTTGGGTGTTGAAGTCTGCCTGGTCGTGGGTGGCGGTAACATCTTCCGCGGGCTCGCAGGTGCGGCGGCTGGGATGGAGCGGTCCACGGCTGACTACATGGGCATGCTGGCGACGGTGATTAACGCACTGGCGCTGCAGAATGCCCTGGAAAAACTCGATGTGGACACCCGGGTGCTCTCGGCGATCCCCATGGCGACCGTGGCAGAACCCTATATTCGGCGCCGGGCCGTGCGGCATATGGAGAAGGGCCGTGTGGTTATCTTCGGTGCTGGTACCGGCAATCCCTTCTTCACCACGGACACTGCGGCAGCCTTGCGCGCTTCAGAGATGAACTGCGACATTTTGCTCAAGGGCACGAAGGTCGACGGCGTTTACGATGCCGACCCCGTGGCGGTTCCCGATGCCAAACGTTATGACTGCTTGACCTACATGCAGGTTCTGACTCAGGATTTGGGCGTTATGGACCATTCGGCCATTTCATTGGCCCGCGAGAACTCAATTCCGATTGCCGTTTTCTCAATTTATCAACCGGGAGCGTTTGCGGACGTTCTTCGGGGAAATGGCAGATTCACCATCGTTCAGCATGATTGTGCATAGTGAGGTATAAGCCGTGTCACAGGACCCAGATCTAAGCGACATCAAACGGCGCATGGATGGCGCGCTGGATGCTCTTCGGAAGGAATTCGGCGGTCTTCGTACCGGTCGGGCATCCGCAGGGCTGCTCGAACCGATTATGGTCGAGGCTTATGGATCCTCAATGCCGATCAGCCAGGTTGGCACGATCGGTGTTCCCGAAGCGCGAATGCTGACGGTTCAGGTCTGGGACCGTTCCATGGTTGGCGCCGTCGAAAAGGCGATCCGCGAGTCGGGTCTTGGCCTCAATCCTTCGCCGGACGGGCAGCTTGTCCGCGTGCCGATCCCTCCTTTGTCGGAAGAGCGCCGGGTCGAGCTGACCAAGATTGCCGGCAAGTACGCTGAACAAGGCCGGGTTGCGGTTCGCAATGTGCGGCGCGACGGGATGGAAAAGCTAAAGAAAATGGAAAAGGATGGTGAGATCTCGAAAGACGAGCATCATCTCTGGAACGAAGAGATTCAGTCGCTTACCGACCAGCACATCAAGCTGGTGGATGAGACTCTCGCGCACAAAGAGGAAGAAATCCTGCAGGTCTAGGGTTTCGTAACGGGTCATCTCGGGGGTCCAGGCACTACTCCATGGATACGCTTCAGTCATTCTCGGGTGAAAAGCCGACACATATTGCCGTGATTATGGATGGCAATGGCCGTTGGGCAAACGCGCGCGGACTTCCGCGCACCGCCGGTCACAGGCAAGGGGCAGAATCGGTTCGGCGCACGGTCGAGGCCACAATGAAGCTAGGGATTCCTTATCTCACGCTTTACGGCTTCTCTTCCGAGAACTGGAACCGCCCCATGGCGGAGGTCGAGGACCTTATGGGTCTGCTGCGCCGCTATCTGCGCAGTGAACTGGCAAAGTTCCATGAGAATGGCATTCGCCTTCAGGTGATCGGACAGCGCGAGAGATTGCCCGAGGATATCGTTCGGCTGATCGAAGACGCGGAAGCCACAACACGGGACAATGACAAGCTGAATCTGGTCATGGCGCTCAGTTATGGCGGTCGACAGGACATTACGATGGCTGCGCGACGTGCAGCTCAGGCTGTCGCAGCGGGAGAGCTCAAACCGGAAGACCTTGATGAGGCACGGCTCGGTTCCTTCCTTTGGACCAATGGCATTCCCGATCCGGATCTTCTGATCAGGACCTCAGGCGAGCAACGGATCAGCAACTTCCTGCTTTGGCAGTCGGCCTACAGCGAACTGGTTTTCGTTGAAAAGCTATGGCCCGATTTCGGAGCGGATGACCTCGCTGATGCGATCAGAGAGTATCAACGGCGTGATCGGCGTTTTGGTGCAGCAGCTGACTCTGGATAACATGAGCCCATTGGCGCAGCGGATTGTGGCGGCGGTCGTTCTCGCGCCACCGGTGGTGCTTGCGCTCTATTTCGGGACTCCCTACAGCGATTTTCTGATTCTGATCGCTTCCGGCATTGCGGCCTGGGAGTGGGCACGGCTTTGCAACCGGGGAAGCCTGGACATTACCGCACTGCTCGTGATCGGAGCCGTCGTCGCGGCGGTCTTCGCGGCTGTATTGGGCTTTTACTCAATCGCAGCCTGGATTGTGGTGGTCGGCGCGATGGCAACGGCGTTGAGCGCAACCAACAGCCAGCATGAATCGGTTTCCTGGATGGTCGGCGGTGTGATCTATCTGGCCTGGACCTTTATCTCCTTTACCTGGCTCCGTGAGCCCCAGGTATTCGGCTACATGGGCATATTCTGGTTGCTGTTTGTGGTTTGGGCGACAGATATCGGCGCGTATATTGCCGGACGCAGCATCGGCGGTCCCAAGCTGGCCCCTCGCTTTAGCCCCAATAAAACCTGGGCTGGGCTGATTGGTGGAGCCATTGCCGCGCTCTTGGTGAGTCTCGCGGCCGGAGCCTGGGTCTTTTCCGGCGGTGATCCTGCCTATTTCGGTTCGCCCTGGGGTTATCTGATCTTCGCAGGAATCGCTCTCGCAGTGGTTTCGCAGATCGGTGATCTCTTTGAGTCCCGTTTGAAGCGCAAGTTTGATGCCAAGGATTCGAGCCGCATCATTCCCGGACATGGCGGTGTGCTGGACCGGGTTGACGGGCTGCTGGCCGCGAGCCTGGTCTGTGCGGCTACGGTGTGGCTGGGTCAGCGGATGGGAATGTAGTATGTTGTGCGCGGAAATCGACAGAACTCGGGGACAGCTATGACACCGTCACGGGATTCATCGAATAGGACACCGCGATTTAACGACCAGAAGCGCAAGGTTTCTATTCTCGGTTCGACCGGATCCGTGGGGCAAAGCACGATTGATCTGATCGAACGCAATCCCGAGAGCTTTGAAGTCGTTGCCCTGACGGCCAATGGAAATGCGAAAACCCTGGCGGAGCAGGCGCGTCGCCTGGGGGCCAAGCTTGCGGTTGTGGCTGACGAGACGGCCTACGACGAGCTTAAGACTGCACTCTCCGGCAGCGGTATTGAAGCTGCTGCAGGCAGAGAAGCCCTGATTTCCGCCGCTGAAATGCCCGCAGACTGGATTATGGCCGCCATTGTCGGGGCGGCAGGTATGGAGCCTACTCTGGCCGCCATTCGTCAGGGCGCTGCAGTCGGGCTTGCGAACAAGGAAACGTTGGTCTGCGCCGGGTCGCTGATCACCAGGGAAGTCAAGGCGAGTGGCACCACGCTGCTGCCGGTGGATTCGGAACATAACGCGATCTTTCAGGTGCTTGATGCCGAGCGTCAGAACACTGTCGAGCGCCTGGTTCTTACCGCTTCGGGAGGGCCGTTCAGGTCTTTTTCAAAAGCACAGATGGCTGCGGTCACACCCTCCCAGGCACTTGCCCACCCGAACTGGGATATGGGTGCTAAGATCTCGATCGATTCGGCGACCATGATGAACAAGGGGCTCGAGCTGATCGAGGCTGTGCATCTCTTTGATATGCCGGAGTCGCGGGTAGATATTCTGGTGCACCCTCAGTCGGTGATCCATTCGATGGTTTCTTACGTGGACGGATCGGTTCTGGCCCAACTCGGGGTGCCCGACATGCGTACACCCATCGCTTACGCATTGGCCTGGCCCGACCGGATGCCGGCGCCAGTCGATCGTCTGGATCTGGCAAAAATAGCCACGCTTTCTTTCGAAGCGCCCGATTCGGAGCGTTTTCCCGCGCTAAGATTGACGCGTGAGGCCTTGCGCATTGGAGGGGACGCCCCCACTATCTTAAATGCTGCCAATGAGATAGCGGTTGCCAGCTTCCTGAAAAATGGAATTGGGTTTCTGGAGATTGCGGAGATCGTCGAGGAGACGCTGACGGGCTTGCCGAAGGGTAAACTGGAGTCTCTGGACGATGTTATCGCCGCAGATGCTGCGGCGCGTCGCTATGCTCATGGCCTGGTGGAGCGGGCTGCCTAATGCCGGGACACGTTCCGGTGAGGCTGCCTACCCGAGCAGGATGAAAAGGCCTATGTGTTAGGCTGATGTTTACGCCGACGCCGGAAAGTAGGCCGGTGTTGGTATTTATTGGTTAATTCGGACGGAACAATATGGAATTCCTCAATGTTTTGACTGGGACGGTGCTTCCCTTTCTGATTGTTCTGACCGTGCTCGTGTTTGTGCACGAGATGGGCCACTATCTGATCGCCCGTAAGAACGGTGTCAGAGTTGAAGTCTTTTCGATCGGTTTCGGTCCTGAGATTTTCGGTTGGACCGACCGGGTCAACACCCGCTGGAAGTTCAGCCTGATCCCGCTTGGCGGATACGTGAAGATGTTCGGCGATGCCGACGCGGCCAGCCGGCCTTCCGATGCGCCTATGAGCGAAGAGGAGCGGGCGGTGTCGTTCCAGGCCAAACGACTGGGGCAACGCGCCTGGATCGTTGCCGGTGGGCCGCTGGCGAATTTCATCCTGGCGATTGTGATTTTCGCCGGACTCTTCACCTTTGTCGGGCAGCCCTTTACGCCCGCTACGGTTGGCGATGTCCTACCCGATTCGGCGGCTTCCGAAGCCGGTTTTCTTCCTGGTGACCGGATTATCCGCGTCGATGGCGATGAAATCGAACGCTTTGAAGAGCTGCAGACCATCGTTCAGCTCAGCGCCGGCAGTGCCTTGGCGATTGATGTGCTTCGCGACGGTGCCGAAGTCGCGCTACAGGCGACGCCACGTACGGCAATCAGCGATGCAATGGGAAGCGAGCAGCAGGTCTGGCGCCTAGGGATCAGCCGTAGTGGAGCAGAATACAAGCAACATGATCCTTTTACCGCCGTCTGGCGTGCAACCCTTGAAACCGTCAATGTGACGACGAATACCCTGAAAGCCGTTGGTCAGATGATTACCGGCGATCGCAGTTCCAAGGAGCTTGGCGGACCGCTGAGAATCGCCCAGATGTCCGGGCAGGTGGCCGAGTTCGGTTTTATCTCGCTCTTGTCTCTGGTCGCGATCCTTTCGGTGAATCTGGGTTTGATCAATCTTTTCCCGGTGCCCATGCTGGATGGCGGGCATCTCTTCTTTTACGCGATTGAAGCTCTGCGCGGACGACCACTGGGCGAACGTGCGCAAGAATACGGTTTCCGTATCGGTCTTGCTCTGGTATTGAGCTTAATGGTCTTTGCCACATGGAACGATCTTGATCACTTCGGGTTGTTTTGAGGGCATTTGGATCACATAGATCGATTATTCACCTAAGTAAGGTGTTCGGGGGTTTTGCAACGTGATTCGTGTGCCATATGTGGCCTTGTTTTTAGGGCTATGGCTTAGTTTAGGTACCGGGGCCGCGGTAAGTCCGGCCACAGCGCAGGAGTTGTTGTCCGGAGGACGTATCGAGGAGATACGTGTCGAGGGCAGTCAACGTATCGAGCCTGAAACCGTACGTTCGTACATGCGGATTAATCCAGGCGACGATTTCGATCCGGTTGCGCTGGATAAATCCCTGAAAAGCATTTTTGCCACGGGACTATTTGCGGACGTCACACTGCGTCGTGACCGCAATGCGCTGATCGTGAATGTGGTCGAGAACCCCATTATCAACCGAATCGCGTTTGAGGGTAACGATCGCCTGGACAATGAGGTGCTCGAATCAGAGGTAACCTTACGGCCGCGCGTCGTCTTTACCCGGACAAAGGTTCAAAAGGATGCGCAGCGCATTCTTGAGCTTTACCGGCGTTCAGGCCGTTTCGCAGCGACCGTCGATCCTAAAGTCATTCAACTGCCGCAGAACCGAATCGATCTGGTGTTCGAGATCAGCGAAGGTGAACTGACGGGCATCAACGCGATCAACTTCATCGGCAACCGGGAGTTCTCGGACGGACGGCTCCGTGAAGCCATCGCCACCAGCGAATCGGCGTTCTATCGGATTCTGTCGACCACAGATACCTACGACCCCGACCGTCTGACCTTCGACCGCGAGCTGCTCAGGCGGTTTTATCTGAGCGAAGGTTATGCCGATTTCCGGGTTAACTCGGTGGTTGCCGAGCTGGCGCCGGACCGGGAAGGCTTTATCATCACCTTTACGGTGGTCGAGGGGCAGCAGTACGACTTCGGCACAATTGACGTTCAGACCACCCTGCGGAATCTGGATCCGGAACAGGTTCGCGATGCGCTCCTGACGGAAGAGGGGGAGACCTACGATGCTAGCGCTGTCGAGGATACCGTCTCCAATCTGACCGATGCCGTGGGTAATCTGGGCTACGCCTTCGTCGACATCCGCCCGAAAACCGACCGGGACCCTGAAGAACGAAAAATTGATATTCTTTTCGATATCCAGGAAGGACCGAAAGTCTTTGTCGAGCGGATCGATATCGAGGGCAACACACGTACACTTGATAAGGTGATTCGCCGGGAGTTCCGGTTGGTGGAGGGTGACGCCTTCAACAGCACGAAGCTGCGCCGTTCCCGCCGCCGTATTCAGCGTTTGGGCTTCTTCCAGACGGTCACCGTGGACAACCAGCCCGGAAGTGCGCCTGATAAGACCGTTATCAACGTCAATGTCGAGGAACAGTCGACCGGCGACATCAGTTTTGGTGCAGGCTTCTCAACACAGTCGGGGCCCTTGGCAAGTGTCGGAATTCGCGAGCGGAACCTTCTGGGCCGTGGCCAGGATCTGCGCTTTAACGTTTCTCTCGCCGGCAGCGGTTCGCAGGCTGATATCAGCTTTACCGAGCCCTATTTCCTGGATCGCGAACTTGCAGCCGGGTTTGATATCTTCCGGGTGACGACAGAAGACGATTCGCGTGCTTTCGACGAGGAGCGTCTGGGCTTCTCGCTGCGTGGCGGTTACGCACTGACCGAGGATATCCGGCATGTCGCGCGTTACACGCTAGAAGACACCGAGATTTCCGATGTGGATGACGACGCTGCCATCCAGATCCGGAGTGAAGAGGGCAAATCCTTGCGCTCCAGCATCGGCAACGACTTTACCTACGACACACGGGATTCGCAGTTTGATACCCGCGAAGGCGAAATCGTGCGGTTGCGCACGACCGTCGCCGGTCTGGGCGGAGATCGTAACTTCTTCAAGGCGACACTTGGCGGCGGTTATTACTTTACGGTCGCGGATGACTGGACATTCAGCACGCGCGGTGAGGTCGGGCAGATCGTCGGGCTAGGAGAAGATACGAGGATCGCAGACCGCTTCTTTGTCGGCGGTGCCCGTCCGCGCGGTTTCGAGATCGGCGGTATCAGCCCGCGTGATCAAGCCAGTGACGATGCGCTGGGGGCGAACAGTTTCTACTCCGGAACGCTTGAGATGACCTTCCCCTTGGGGCTACCCGAAGAGTTTGATATCCGTGGTCGGCTCTTTACCGATGTCGGAGCGTCATTTGGTATAGACGGCTCAGATGCAGGGGTAGATGATAGTTCCAGCCCTCGTGTCACGGTCGGCACGGGTGTATCGTGGAATTCTCCATTCGGTCCTATCGTTGTCGACCTTGGTTATGCCGTAATTAAGGAAGACTTCGACGAAACGGAGATTCTCAACTTTAGCTTTGGAACGAACTTTTAATCTGATGAGCCTGCAAGTAACCGCTTGTGCAGCGCAGGTGTTGCGGCTGGCAATTATTATCGGCTTCGTGGTGTTCCCGACGCTTGCGCAGGCGCAAAGCGAGGCGGGAAAACCGGCGATTATCGGTGTGCTGGATACGCAGAAGGTTCTGCGGGACTCCATTGCCATGCGGAGCCTGTCTCAGCAGATTGAGGAACGCCGGAACAGCTTCCAGGAACAGCTGCGTCAACAGGAAGATGCCTTGCGGTCGGCCGATCAGGAACTGGCCCGTCAGCGCTCTATCCTATCGGCGGAAGCCTTTGCGGAAAAACGCAGCCAGTTGGAGCAACAGGTTTCCTCGCTTCAGCGCCAGGTGCAAACACGGCGCAAGGAGCTGGATCGGGTTTACGGACAAGCGGTCAAGCAGGTACAGGGCGCCCTCGTTTCAATCGCTCAAAAAATTGCATCGGAGCGGCAATTGGACCTGGTACTGCCCAAAACGGCCGTGGTTTTGGTGCGAAACGATATGGAAATCACAGATGAGGTGGTCAGACGCCTCAACGAGACATTGACCGAAGTGACCGTTCCCTCGGTTCAGAACTAAGGCTTAGCATGGCAGATCCCCGCTTTTTTACCGTCGCGGGTCCTTTTACCCTCGAACAACTGGCAAAAATCGCCGGGGCTGAGATAGCGGGCGCAACGGATACCACCAGGCTTTATAGCGATGTTGCGCCGCTGGATACCGCAGGTTCCGGAGAGGTCAGCTTTCTCAACAATAGAAGCTACATCGGGCAGTTTGCGGAAACCAAGGCGGGTGCCTGCATCGTGGAGTCCCGATTTGCCGAGAAAGCACCGGAAGGTTTAGCACTGCTGCTGACCGATAAGCCTCACCGGGCTTACGCGAGGGTCGCGCAGGCCTTTTATCCGCAACGCAAACCCAAAGCGACGATCCACCCCTCAGCGATTATCGATTCCACGGCCATTATCGGTGAAGGCTGTGAGATCGCGCCTGGTGTTGTGGTCGGTGAGGCTGTCGAGATCGGCGACAACTGCCGAATTGAGGCCAACGCGGTTATCGAGGCCGGTGTTGTTGTAGGGGACAACTGTATTGTGGGCCCCACTGCCTCCTTGGCCTACTGTCTGATCGGTCAAAACTGCAAGATTCATGCGGGGGTGCGAATCGGGACGCGCGGCTTCGGCTTTGCTATGGAGCCCGAGGGCTACGAAGACGTACCGCAACTTGGCCGTGTGATTGTGGAAGATAATGTCGAAATTGGCGCGAATTCAACGATAGATCGCGGAGCAGGACCCGACACAGTCATAGGTACAGGCACGAAGATTGATAATCTGGTGCAAATCGGGCACAACGTGAAGCTCGGGCGTCAGTGTGTACTGGTGGCTCAGGCCGGTATGGCCGGAAGTTCGGAGTTGGAGGATTTCGTTGTCATCGCAGCGGGGTCCGGTGTGAATGGCCACACGAAGGTCGGGAAGGGCGCGCAGGTCGCCGGAAAGTCTGCAGTAATGCGCGACGTGCCGGCGGGGGATACCGTCGGTGGCATTCCTGCAATTCCCCTTAAGGATTATTTCCGTCTCGTGACGATGTGGCAGCGCCAATTAAAAGAAAAAAGGCCAAAGAGGGAAGGTCAATGAGTGAACTTGAAGTGGCCCGGCCAGAGGTGAGGTCGGCTGATATCATGCGGATCATGCAATTGATACCGCATCGCTATCCATTTCTGCTAATTGATCGCGTTGAAGAGATCGTTGTCGGTGAGAGTGCCGTCGGCGTCAAAAACGTTACGATCAACGAGCAGTTCTTTCAGGGACATTTCCCGCGCCAGCCGGTGATGCCTGGCGTGTTGATTGTCGAAGCCATGGCGCAGACTGCTGCTGTCCTGGTTGTCGAGACTCTTGAAGGGGAGGCGGACGGAAAGCTGGTTTACTTTATGACCATCGAGTCAGCGCGGTTCCGCAAACCGGTTATGCCCGGTGCGACGATCAAGATTCACGTCAGCAAGGAACGGAACCGCGGCGCGGTCTGGAAGTTCCGTGGTGAAGCCCGCGTTGACGACGCCCTGGTTGCCGAAGCTAAGTTTTCCGCCATGATTATGGACGATTAATGCCCGACGTTCATTCCTCTGCTGTGGTCGCACCAGAAGCGACCCTGGCCGATTCTGTTAAGATCGGTCCTCTTAGCGTCGTTGGCCCCAATGTCACGCTTGGTGAAGACGTTGTGCTGCACAGCCATGTCGTTGTGGAGGGGCACACAACAATCGGCGCGCGGACGCAGATCTTCCCCTTTGCCTCCATTGGACATCAGCCTCAAGACCTGAAGTTCGGTGGTGAGAAGACGACAGTCGAAATCGGCACTGACACGATCATTCGCGAGCATGTCACAATAAATCCCGGCACCGTAGGCGGCTATAAGCAAACCCTGGTCGGGAACAACTGCATGTTGATGGTCGGCTCACATGTGGCGCACGACTGCATTGTCGGTGACCGGGTGATCCTGGTGAACAACGCGACGCTCGGCGGGCATGTCGAGATCGGCGAAAACACCATTGTTGGTGGTCTGGCGGCTATTCATCAGTTTGTCCGGGTTGGGCGCGATGTAATGATCGGTGGGATGTCCGGTGTGGAGAACGACGTCATACCCTACGGCATGGTGACCGGGGATCGCGCCAGCCTGAATGGCTTGAACCTGGTCGGTATGAAGCGACGAGGGCACGAGAGAAGCAGCATCGTGGCCCTGCAGGAAGCCTACAAAAAGCTCTTTCTCGAACCTGGAAATTTCGCGGAACGGTTAGAGGAAATGGAGAGCGATGAAAGCGATTGCGACACGGTTCGCGACGTTTTGAGCTTCATACAGGGCGAGTCATTGCGCGGACTCCTGCATCCTAAGAAAAAGTAGCGACATGGGACCTAAGCTCGGCATCTTAGCTGGCTCCGGCGAGCTGCCGGTGCGTCTTCGCGATCATTGCCTGATGCAGGGTCGCGAAGTCTTTATTGTCGCCTTCACGGGTCATGCCGATCCTGACGTGGTCTCCGGCGTCGAACATGTCTGGACCCGGCTGGGCAACGCTTACTCCGCCATTAAGATCCTGCGCGACGCCGGGGTTGGCGAACTGGTCATGGCCGGTGGCATCCAACGTCCTACGCTGAAAGACCTGCGACCCGATTTTCAGACCCTCAAATTTATGACCAAGATCGGCTCAGTCGGTCTGGGCGACGACGGGATGCTGACCGCAATTATCAGCTACCTCGAGAATGAAGGTTTCCATGTTGTGGGCGCGGACGATGTTCTGGGCGACATCCTTGCGACCGATGGTGTCTACGGCTCTGTCGAACCTGATGCGGAAGCCTGGGCGGACATTGATCGCGGCATCGGCGTGGCGCGTGCCCTCGGCGCACAGGACGTCGGTCAGTCAGTGGTTGTGCAGCAGGGTTTTATTCTAGGCGTCGAGGCTGTTGAAGGCACGGATGCTTTGATCAGGCGCTGCGCGGAACTCAAGCACAGCGGCGTCGGCGGCGTTTTGGTCAAGGTCAAGAAGCCTCAGCAGGAACGGCGGGCGGATCTGCCGACGATCGGGCCAACAACCGTATCAAATGCCGCAGCAAGCGGGCTGCGTGGAATTGCAGTTGAAGCAGGTGGTGCTTTGATTGTCGATCGTGAGGCTGTGCGGAAAGCTGCCGACGAAGCCGGGATATTTGTTGTCGGGATCGAGGTCCCGCAATGACAGCACCTTCAGAGGTGATGCCAGAAACGACCGGCCTGGGGGCTGATCCGGCCGGCGACAGTGGCCCTCTGATCTACCTGCTTGTGGGAGAACCGTCAGGCGACCTGCTGGGCGCCCGCCTGATGACAGCACTCCAGGAGCTGACGGACGGGCAGGTGCGCTTCGCAGGTGTCGGCGGTCCCAATATGGCTGAGCGAGGGCTGAAAAGCCTGTTTCCGATCAGTGAGCTGGCGATTATGGGCATCGTGGAAGCTGTTCCGCATGCTCTGAATATCTACCGGCGGATCAAGCAGACCCGGGCCGAGATTTTGCGCGAGCGGCCCGCAGCCCTGGTGACGATTGATGCGCCCAGTTTTACGCTGGAAGTGGCTGAGGGGCTTCAGGGCAAAGAGATTCCTCTTGTCCATTACGTCGCGCCACAAGTCTGGGCCTGGAAGGCCTGGCGCGCGAAACACCTGGCCAAATACCTTGATCTTCTTCTGGTGCTGCTTCCTTTCGAACCGCCATACTTTGAAAAGTATGGTCTGAACACCAAGTTCGTCGGGCATCCTGCCGTGGAAGGCCGCGGTAAGGTTCCAGGTGCGGCTGTGAACGAAACCGGGCCTCAGTCCACGTCGGCCGATAAGGAGAGCGCCGAGGGCTTCCGCAAACGTCACGACATTGCGCCGGAGGCCCGCCTGGTCTGTGTACTGCCGGGCAGCCGCAAGGGCGAGGTGGTGCGGCTGAGTAAGGTCTTCGGTGAAGGCCTCGCGGAGCTTGCTGAGCGAATCCCCAATCTTCACGTGGTCGTTCCCACTGTGGCCAATGTGGCGAGCCTGGTTAAAGAAGAGACCGGCAAGTGGTCTCTCCCGGTGACTGTGGTCGAAGGCAGTGAAGAAAAACACGACGCATTCCAAGCCTGCGAGGCTGCACTGGCGGCGTCGGGCACCATTGCCGTGGAATTGGCGGTTGCCCGGCTGCCTACGGTCGTCGGCTATCGGGTGAACCCGGTCACGGCATGGCTGGCGAGCCGTATCCTGAAGATCAAATACGTGAGCCTGCCCAATCTCCTGTTGGATCAACCACTGCTGACGGAACTTCTGCAGCATCACTTGACTCCGGCCTCTATCGCCTCGAATCTTGCGGCGCTTATGGAGGATCAGGCGCTGCGGCAAAATCAGCTGGATGGTTTTGCCAGAGTCGTCGAGCTTTTAACCCCTCAGGACGAGAGCCCGAGCATAGTTGCAGCCCGCCAGATCCTTACCCAGATAAAAGACCAACCAGCAACAGACCGTTAAGTGCGGCGGTCGACAAGGGGAGAACCCGCGATGTCGGAAAATTTCAAATTTTTACACACCATGATCCGCGTGAAGGATCTGGATAAGTCGATCGACTTCTACACCCGTCATCTCGGGATGAAGCTGATCCGCAAGAACGACTATCCCAGCGGTGAGTTTACACTGGCCTTTGTCGGTTATGGCGACGAGACCGATAATACCGTGATTGAACTGACCCATAACTGGGGCCAGGAAGAAGCATATGACCAGGGCAATGCATTCGGCCATCTTGCCCTTGGCGTACCGGATATCTACGGGACCTGCGAGGCCCTTGGAAAAGAGGGTGTCAGCATTCCACGCCCACCGGGACCCATGAAGCACGGTGGCAGCGTGATCGCCTTCATCGAGGATCCGGACGGATATAAGATCGAGTTGATCGAACGGTCGTAAAAAAAGGGCGCTGGAATTTACCAGCGCCCTTTTTTGCATCTGCTGGAAGCAGGAACTAGGAACGTTTGTCGAGATCGACAAAACTGCGGGCTGTGTGACCCGTATAGAGCTGCCTTGGACGGCTGATCTTCTGGTTCGGATCCTCGATCATCTCTTTCCACTGTGCGACCCAGCCGACCGTACGTGCCAGCGCGAAGAGCACCGTGAACATTGAGGTCGGGAAGTTCATCGCCTTCAGGATGATGCCTGAGTAGAAATCGACGTTCGGGAAGAGCTTTTTCTCCGCGAAGTAAGGATCGCTCAGCGCAACCTTTTCCAGCTCCATCGCCAGTTCGAGCAACGGGTCTTCGACACCCAGCTCGGCCAGTACTTCGTGGCAGGAAGTCCGCATGACCGCGGCGCGCGGATCGTAGTTCTTGTAAACGCGATGTCCGAAACCCATCAGACGGAAAGGATCGTCCTTGTCCTTGGCGCGCTGAATAAACTCAGGGATCCGGTCCTTATGGCCGATTTCCTGCAGCATCTTGAGGACGGCTTCGTTTGCACCGCCGTGCGCAGGGCCCCAGAGCGAGGCAATACCGGCTGCGATACAGGCGAAGGGATTGGCGCCACTGGAGCCGGCAATCCGAACCGTGGAGGTCGAAGCATTCTGCTCGTGATCCGCATGCAGGATGAAGATGCGGTCCATGGCGCGGGCCAGAACCGGATTGACCACATAGTCTTCTGCAGGAACCGAGAAGGTCATCTGCAGGAAGTTCTCGGCGTAGTTCAGATTGTTGCGCGGATAGACGAAGGGCTGACCGACAGAGTACTTGTAGGCATTGGCCGCAATCGTGGGCATCTTTGCGATCAGACGATGCGAGGCGATCATCCGCTGATGCGGGTCACTAATGTCCGTTGAGTCGTGATAGAACGCCGACATGGCGCCGACGACACCGACCATGATGGCCATCGGGTGCGAATCCCGACGGAAACCACGGAAGAAGTTCATCATCTGCTCATGAAGCATCGTGTGATAAGTGATTGATGTCTCGAAGCCCTTTTTGGCAGAAGCATTCGGCAGCTCACCATGCAGCAGTAGGTAGCAGACTTCCATGAAGTCGCTTTTCTCGGCCAGTTCCTCAATGGAATAGCCCCGGTGCATCAGAATGCCTTTTTCACCGTCGATATAGGTGATCTTGGACTCGCAACTTCCGGTCGAGGTGAAGCCCGGGTCATATGTAAAGCAGTCGGTTTGGGCGTAGAGCTTCCTGACGTCGATAACGGATGGCCCTGTTGTCCCGCTAAGCAGCGGTAAGTCCCATGACTCATTACTGCTGTTGTCTGTCAGGGTGAAGCCTTTGGGGTTTGCTTTCGCTTCTGTCATCGCATCGTCCCTTCTACATCGCATTCATCTCAATTTGAGCCGGAGCATAGTTTCTGAATGCTTATCAATCAATTACCGTTGTGTTGCATTGCAAAAGAAAGCGGTTAAGCCTCTATAATACATCGGAGATTCTGGAGAGGCATTCGTCCTTTCCGAGGATCGACATGACCTCGAAGATGCCCGGAGAGACATTTGACCCGGTTATGGAAGCCCTGAGAGGCTGTGCGATATTGCCGAGTTTCAGTTCTGCCGAATCGGCAAAGTCGCGAACAGCCTGCTCAATTGCGGCTTCTTCCCAGCTTTCCAGAGCCGCCAGCGCCGGGTGCACTGACGCGAGTCGTGCAACGGCTTCCTCCGTCAGAACCTTCTGCGCCTTGGCGTTGAAGGTGAGGGGACGCTGGTTGGTATAAACACGTGCGGACTCAACCAACTCATTGAGTGTCTTTGCGCGGACCTTCAGGCCATCAATACCGAGTCGCAAGCGCGCCGCCGCGGAGTCGTCAGGTGCCTGCCCGTCGTCTGCTTCCATGCGCGCGCAGACCAGTTCGGTGAGACGGGCGCCATCGCCCTCGCGCAGATACACACCGTTCAGGTTTTCAAGTTTCGCGAAGTCAAAGCGCGAGGCGGACTTTCCTACAGCATCCAGATCGAACCACTCGATCGCCTGGGCAATGGAGATGATTTCTTCATCGCCGTGGCTCCAGCCAAGCCTAAGCAGGTAATTACAGAGGGCTTCCGGCAGGTAACCCATGTCCCGGTAGGCCTCGACACCCAGAGCGCCATGGCGTTTTGAGAGCTTTGCGCCATCAGGGCCGTGAATGAGCGGAATGTGGGCAAAGGCGGGAACGTCCCAGCCAAAGGCGACATAAAGCTGATACTGCCGGAAGGCGTTGGTCAGATGGTCGTCACCGCGGATTACATGCGTAACCCCCATATCATGGTCGTCGACCACGACGGAAAGCATATATGTTGGGGTTCCGTCTGCCCGCAACAACACCATGTCGTCGAGCTGATCGTTGCCCACCGTCACTTCGCCTTGCACCAGGTCCTTGATGACCGTGCTGCCCTCCTGAGGCATTTTGATGCGCACAACTGGGTCGACGCCCTCGGGTGCCTCGGAAGGGTCACGGTCGCGCCAGCGCCCGTCATAGCGCACGGGGCGGCCTTCAGCGCGCGCTGCTTGCCGCATAGCATCCAGCTCTTCCGGGCTGCAGTAACAGTGATATGCTTTGCCCTGTGCCAGCAGTTCGCGGGCCAGAGCTGCATGATGCTCGGCACCTTTGGACTGAAAGAACACGTCGCCGTCCCAATCGAGTCCAAGCCAGTCCAGCCCATCGAGAATCGCGTCAATCGCCTCGCTGGTGGAGCGCTTGCGATCCGTGTCTTCGATTCTGAGGCGGTAGCTTCCGCCATGGTGCTTGGCGAAGAGCCAGTTGAAAAGGGCGGTCCGGGCGCCGCCAATATGCAGAAAGCCCGTCGGAGAAGGGGCAAAACGAGTGACGACCGGCGAAGCGGTTTTGGGCATAGTCTTTGTCCAAAAGAGTGTATTGAGTGATTTGGCCTCGTGTGTTCGAGGCCTGTGGGACGCTCTTTAGCACAAGAAATGCGTCGCTGCCATGCCAAGGAAAGGGCGAAAGTTAAGATCGAAGCCCTTGTTCAGCGTAAAAGCACCTGGATGCAGTCTGGAGCTTGAAGGGCCGAAGGGCTATAGCTCTGGTTTCCGAGCAACACGGGGCCCACAGATCAGTGACTCAACAGGCCGCTATTTCTCCTAACGAGGTTCTATGACGCGCATTTTCTGCTTTGGTGGCGCCCATATCGACCGTACGGCACGTTGTAAGGCCGCATTTATACCCGGTGCGTCAAATCCGGTCGTTGTGGGCACGACGTTAGGCGGGGCGGCTCTCAATACGGCTCTTAATCTCAAACGGCTGGGTGCTGATGTGTTCCTGTTTTCCAGCGTTGGGGAGGACGCCGTCGGTTCTGAGGTTGCTCATGCTTTAGATAAGCTCGGGCTTTCTCGCGCAGGCCTGATCTGCCGGCGTAATCAGTCGAGCGCCAATTACACCGCGATCCTGGATCATGCGGGGGAGTTGGTGGCGGGATTGGCGGATATGGAGATCTACGAAGGGCTCGTACCGTCCGACATGAATAGAGCCGTTGCTGCGTGTGAGGTAATGCCCGAGGCCGGTGACTTTGCGTTCCTGGATGCAAATCTTCCTGCTGCAGTTCTCGAAGACTTAAGTGCGTCTCTCCACGCCAAAGGTCTTTCGCTCGGGGCCGCATCCGTTTCGCCTGCCAAGGTAGGGCGACAGTTTAACATTCTGAAAAATTTGAATTTTCTCTTTTGCAGTCAGGCCGAGCTTGCAGCACTTGCTCAGCTTGAGACCTTGGATGAGGCCACACTTCGCCAGGCCGGATGCGAACTGAGTGCGCGGCATCGAATCGCGGTGTTTATGACCCGAGGCGGTGAGGGACTTGTGCTTTTCAATGACGGTGTCATCACCGACTATCCGGCCCTTCCGGCGGAAGTGGTTGATGTAAATGGTGCCGGGGACGCTTTCGCTGCAGGAACGCTACAGGCGCTGATGCAGGGAGCTAACCTTGCTGAAGCTGTTGGATTCGGACAGGCAACTGCAGGACTGACCCTCGAAACCGCAGGTTCGACATTTGCAAACCTGAGCCGGGACGGCGTTCTGGCGAGGTTGGGGCGATGAATTCCTTTCTGCCCTGAGAGGCGTGGCGCCGACCTATCAGCGCAGTTTGCACCACGATTTCGTTGCGGTGTTTGACTCCACTTTCGCCATTTAGTTGTTCTTCAGTTAGTCTTCGGCTCTGACTGTGAGGAATTGGGGGACCAATTGGCGGAATCCGGCATACCCGGCGAGCATCGGTCGCGAGCAGCGCAAGCTGCCGCTGGCGATTTTCTCCTGTCTGCGGTTCGGTTTTTGCGGCCCGGCGATGCTTTCGATCCCGTTGCCTGTTTCATGGCCGAAAGGGTGCGTTGGGCTCTCTGGTTGCCGGTTATGCTGGGGTTGGGGATCGGCAGCTACTTTGCGCTTCCTGTCGAGCCACCCTTCTGGGTTGCCCTTTGCGGGCTCGTTTTGGCTCTTGGGGCCTTGCTTTTCCTTCGCGGTACGCAAAACCCATATTTGCAGATTTGCTGGCTGATCAGTCTCGCACTGTTTTTTGTCATGTTTGGTTTTGGCATTGCGCAGCTCCGGACCTTCAGTCTCGCTGCGCCGATCCTTGAGCGCTCAATCGGACCGACAGAGGTGTCAGGGCGTATTGTGACCGTCGAACCCCGTGAACGCGGCGAACGCCTTGTTCTGGAAAGGCTGGAGATCAGGGGGCTCGCCCTTGAGAACACACCGGCACGCGTAAGGGTCACGCTCGCCTCAGGCGCGGATGGACTCTATCCGGGGGACCGTGTGCGGGGCAGGGCGAAGCTCACCCCGCCGCCCGAACCCTCCGCCCCGGGCGCTTATGACTTTGCGCGTGCAGCCTATTTTAAGAAACTCGGTGCCGTTGGCTTTGCTTATGGGCAGTTTGAGAAATTGCCTGAGGACGCCTCGACTGCGCCAGCCGGTGATCGTCTTTCGCGGCGTTGGGAGGTCTGGTGGGCGGATCTTCGTCACCGTCTTTCAGAGCGAATTGTGACTGCATTGCCCGGCGAACCGGGGGCAATTGCTGCGGCGCTTATGACCGGCGAACGGGGGCGGGTGCCGGAGACGCATCTTCAAGCTCTGAGGGATGCAGGCTTGGCGCACCTCCTGGCAATCTCCGGACTACACATCGGTCTGATCGCGGCTGGCCTCTTCTTTGGCTTGCGGGGAGTTCTGGCGCTGATTCCGGGCCTTGCGCTCAATTACCCGATCAAGAAGTGGGCCGCTCTGGTAGCCCTGCCAGGGGCTTTTGCCTATCTCATGCTTGTCGGTGCGACAATCCCGGCCCAGCGGGCGTTCCTGATGACGGGGTTGATGCTGCTGGCGGTGTTGCTCGATCGACGGGCGCTCTCCATGCGTCTCGTCGCCTGGGCAGCCATGGCGACCCTTCTGCTGGCGCCCGAAAGCCTTCTCTCGGTAAGCTTTCAGATGTCCTTTGCCGCCGTCACACTCATGATTGCGGCATACGAAGGACGACGGGGGCTCTTTGCACCGTCGGGGCGGGACTTCTGGAGTCCTGGCAATCTCTGGCGCTATGCCCTTGGCGTTGCGGTTACTTCAGGCTTGGCCACAATCGCGACAGCGCCCTTTGCGGTCTATCACTTTAATCATCTGGCGCTTTACGGTGTCTTTGCCAATGTGCTGGCGGTGCCTATCACGGCGTTCTGGATTATGCCCTGGGCTCTCGTGGCGTTTCTCATGATGCCTTTCGGCCTGGAGGTTGCGCCGCTCTGGTTGATGGGCCTTGGGATCGAAGCCGTGGTTGGAACAGCCATGACGGTTGCCGATTGGCCATCGGCCGCCCTGAAGGTCTCGGCTATGCCTATCTGGGGGTTGCTAGCTGCATCTACGGGAGGACTCTGGCTGGCGATATGTACCGGTCCCTGGCGCATCCTCGGTCTACTGCCGCTTGCGACAGCGGTTTTATCCGTCATGATTTTGAGGCCGCCCGATATTCTGGTCAGTGCCGATGCCCGTCTGATTGCGGTTCGACAGGATGACGGGTCCATGTGGCGCTCGAGCCGGACCGTGAACCGTTTCGCAGCCGACATCTGGTTCCGCCGTGCTGGTCTTGATCCCGGGCAAAAGAACCCTGCTGGCGACCCGTCAGGACCCATCTGCGATCCGAAAGGCTGTATCGCCCACATCAATGGCAGGAAAGTTGCTCTCGCCTGGAGGGCTGGCGCGCTTGCCGAAGACTGTGCGTTTGTTGATCTCATGATCAGCCGGGTTCCGCTCAGACAGGCGTGTGATCACCCGGAAACGACAATCGATCGATTTGATCTTTGGCGGAACGGCGCTCATGCCATCTGGATCGACGAGCAGTCAATTCAGGTAAAAAGTGTTGCGAAAACCCGCGGTAACAGGCCTTGGGTCATTTCACGTGGCAAGCAATAGAGCAGAGGGAACGTGGTTTTCCAGGCGCTCCCCCTCAAACCTGGCGCTCAATAGCGCCGCAACAATCCGACAAGCCGACCCTGAATCTTGATCCGCTCAGGCGGGAAGATCCTGGTCTCGTAGTTCTTGTTTGCAGGCTCCAGCGCGACGGCGCCGGATTTGCGGCGTAGGCGCTTCAGCGTGGCCTCTTCATCGTCCACCAGCGCCACGACGACAGCACCGTTTTCTGCGGAATCCGTCCGCTCGATGATCACAGTATCGCCATCCAGAATACCCGCATCGACCATGGAGTCGCCGTCAACTTCGAGAGCGTAGTGCTCACCGTGCCCCAGAATAGTTGAAGGCACATCTACGTAGGTCGAGTAGTCGCGCAGGGCCTCGATCGGCGTACCAGCTGCAATCCGCCCATACAGTGGAAGCTGAAGCGATTCGGCGTCCACGGGGTCGGACGGAGGCGCGCTGCTGGGCGATATACCGGAAAAGCGACCTTCGATAACGCTGGGGGTAAACCCGCTGCTCGGCTGAGGTTGCTTTTCAACATCCTCGGGCAGACGAAGTATTTCTATGGCTCGTGCCCGGTGGGCGAGCCGCCGAATAAAGCCCCGTTCTTCAAGCGCCGTAATCAAACGGTGAATACCGGACTTGGATTTCAAGTCCAGCGCTTCTTTCATTTCATCAAACGATGGAGATACACCGTGCTGAGAAAGATGTTCGTGAACGAATATTAGGAGTTGGTGCTGCTTCTTTGTCAGCATGCGAATTGTCTCCTTGAAAGTGACCTACTAGATGTAGAACAAAACAAAAACGTCAACACATGTTCTAGTTTAGTTCTCTTTTGAGGTCAAGCGTTCTGTGGATAAAACCCGCAGTGATAGAAAAGTTCGCAAAATGTACCGGATTTTTGAGATTGAGTCTCAAAAACAACGCAGGGTAATTCTATACACCAGAGAATGTTCCACTCAACGGTAGAATATCAACGGCTGTGCCCTTTGTTAATGCCGTATCGTTTGGTTTGCGCACAATGAGGCAATCTGCCCGCGCGAGGGTTGCCAGCATGGAGCTGTCCTGCCGACCGAAGGCAGTGGCGATGCGTCTGCCTTGTGAATCCAGGCTGAGTTTTGCGCGCAGGTAGTCCTGCCGATGATCGTTCGGGGGGAGATCTTCGCCGAGTGTCGCGCTTTCCAGCGCCAGGGCGTCGCCTCTGATGCCCAGAAGCACATCAAGAGCCGTCCGGACGAAGAGTACAGCGCACACGAGACTGGATACCGGGTTGCCGGGAAGACCCAGCATCGGTGTGCCCGAGATCTTGCCAAATATAAGCGGCTTTCCGGGACGCATGGCGATTTTCCAGAAATCCACTTCGAGGCCGCTGTCCACAAGGCCCGTGCGGACAAGGTCATGATCGCCGACCGAGGCACCACCGGAGGTGATCAGCAGGTCGGCGCCCTTTGCCCCTTCGGCCATTGCAGCCAGGGTGTCGCGTTGATCCGGTGCGATGCCCAGGTTGATAGGTTCGCCGCCGCAAGCCATGACAAAGGCCGCAAGAGATAGGCCATTGGAGCTGATAATCTGGTTGGGTCCCTTGGGGTCACCCGGCATGACGACTTCGTCGCCGGTGGCCAGGATTGCGACCCGCGGCCGCCGGCGGACATTGAGCCAGGGCAGATTCATGGAGGCCGCAAAACCGATATCTCTGGCGGTCAGACGGTGGCCGGCCTCAAGACCGACATCGCCGGTGCGAAAATCGAGACCTGCCGGGCGGACATAGTGGCCTTTGGCCGCCGAATAATTGATTTTGACCTTATCGCCGGACGCCTCGGTGTCTTCCTGGATTACTATGGTATCGCTGCCCTTTGGAAGTGGAGCTCCGGTGAAGATCCGGGCGGTTTCGCCCGGCTGGATCTCACCGTCGTAGGAACCGCCTGCAGGCACGTGCGCCACGATATCCAGAGTTGCCGGCACCTTGGCGACGTCTTCGGCACGTACGGCGTAGCCATCCATGGCAGAGACATCGTGCGGCGGCTGAGTGACGCGGGAGATGGCGTCGCTTGCCAGAACACGCCCCAGAGCGTTGGCCACACTGACGGTTTCAGCGGGCAGGGGGGCAAATCCCGCACGAACCCGCACGAGCGCTTCTTCGACCGATAACATCAGATACCCTCGTATATGCCGGACTTGCCACCCGACTTATGCAGCAGGCGGACTTCCGTGATGCGCATGCCCCGGTCGACGGCCTTGCACATATCATAGACCGTCAGACAGGCAACAGAGACGGCTGTGAGTGCCTCCATCTCGACGCCGGTCTGTCCGGAGACCTTGCAGCGGGCCGTCACGTCGACGGCGGATCGCGCGGCATCGAGGCTGAGTTCGAGCTTCACGGAAGTCAGCATCAGCGGATGACAGAGAGGGATGAGATCGGCGGTACGCTTGGCCCCCATGATCCCGGCGAGCTGGGCGACGGTCAGCACATCGCCCTTCTTCACACTGCCATCTGCGATCAGTTCCAGCGTTTCGGGCTGCATGACCACCGAGCCCTTTGCAATGGCGATCCGCTCTGTTGTCTCCTTTTCGGAAACATCGACCATGACGGCGTTTCCGTCCGCATCGAAATGCGTAAGTTCGGACACTCTATCCTCCGGTGTTCTATCTGCTGCTAGTGCTTAGTTCTGTGGTTAGTCGGCGGGCAGGGTTTCCTGCGGCGCCATAAGGGCTGCGGTCGCCGCAGTGACATCGTCCTGGCGCATCAGGGATTCGCCAATCAGGAAGCTCGTGGCACCGACCTTGGCCATCCGCGAGAGATCGGACGGGGCATAGAGACCGCTCTCAGCGATCAGCAGTTTTCCGACGGGCACTCTTGCGGCCAGGGTTTCCGTGGTTGCCAGATCGATTTCCAGGGTCTTGAGGTTCCGGTTGTTGACACCCAACAGCGGTGACTTCAGCGGCAGTGCCCGCTCCAGTTCCTCGGCATTGTGAACCTCGACCAGGACATCCATCTTCAGATCCAGGGCAACGGATTCCAATTCGGCGGCCTGCTTGTCGCTGAGCGCAGCCATGATCAGCAGCACGCAGTCTGCGCCGAGGGCGCGGGATTCCACGATCTGGTATGGCTCCAGCATGAAATCCTTGCGCAGGGCCGGAAGAGTCACAGCGGCGCGGGCGGTCTGCAGGTAACTGTCGTGACCCTGAAAATAGGGTTCGTCGGTCAGGATCGAGAGGCAGGTCGCGCCGCCTGCGGCGTAGGCTTGTGCTAAAGCCGGTGGGTCAAAGTCGGCCCGTATCAATCCCTTACTCGGCGAAGCTTTCTTGATCTCACAAATCAGGCCGTAGTCTCCGGCGTGCTTACGCTCGGCAAGCGCGCGGTGAAAGCCCCGGACGGGATCTGCATCGGCAGCGGCGGCTTCCAGTGCTGCGATAGGGGTCTGTTGCTTGCGTGCGGCGACGAACGCGAGTTTGTCATCGCAGATCCGTTGCAGGACATCGCTCATGCGGTTTTTCCCGGATTGGTGATTTCGACCAGGTCGATCAGGACTTTCCGCGCTGCGCCGCTGTCGATTGCTTCTGCAGCCATCTCGGCGCCTTCCTTCAGGTTCGCCACCTTGCCACCGACAATGAGTGCGCCTGCGGATCCCAGGAGTACGGCATCGCGGAAGGGGCTTGCCTCCCCATCCAGTAGCGCCCAGAGCGCAGTTGCGTTCTGTTCCGCATCGCCGCCCAGCAGGCCCTCGATGGTACCGCGTTTTAAACCTGCATCTTCAGGGATGACCTCGAAGGTCTTGATTTCGCCGTCCTTTAGCTCCGCGACATGTGAGGTACCAGTGGTCGAAAGCTCATCCAGGCCGTCGGAACCATGAACGATCCAGGCCCGTTCGTGCCCGAGGCTCTTGAGTACCTTGGCGAGGGGCTCGACCCACTCGGGCGCGAAAACACCCATGATCTGGTGTTTGATACCGGCGGGATTGGACAGAGGGCCCATCAGGTTAAAGATGGTCCGGGTACCGAGCTCGACCCGCGTCGGGCCGACATGGCGCACGGCTGAATGGTGACGCGGGGCCATCAGGAAACATGTGCCGGTCTCTTTAAGCGCCTGTTCCATAACAGAAACCTCGGCATCGATGTTGACGCCGAGGGCAGTCAGAACATCGGCAGCACCGCTCTTTGAAGAGAGGGCTTTATTGCCGTGCTTCGCGACAGGAACACCACAGGCCGCCACCACGAAGGAGGAGGCCGTCGAAATGTTCAGAGTCCCCTTGGCATCGCCGCCGGTACCGCAGGTGTCGATAGAGCCCTCAGGGGCGGTCACTGTCAGCATTTTGGCCCGCATGGCCCGCACGGCGCCGGTCAACTCCTCGACCGTTTCTCCGCGCACCCGCAGCGCCATCAGGAAGCCACCCATCTGCGAAGGCGTGGCGTTGCCCGACATCATGATGCTGAAGGCCGTTTCGGATTCCAGTTCTGACAAGGGCCGGCCGGTCGCCACCTGGGCGATCAGGCCTTTAAGATCACTCATATCGCCGTTCATCGGCGTTCTCCCCGTACTTCAGCAGCCGTTGTCATGCCGCTGATTTCGTTATCTTCAAGAAGTTATCCAGCAGCGCGTGGCCTCCTTCCGAGGCAATGCTCTCGGGATGGAACTGGACGCCGTGCAACGGCAACTCCCTGTGGCGTAAGCCCATGACGACACCATCTTCCGTGCGGGCCGTCACCTCCAGGCAATCCGGAATGCTGTCCGGTGCCAGGGTCAGGGAGTGATAGCGCGTGGCGGTCAAGGGCGAGGGTAGGCCAGCGAAGACACTGCCGCCCTCATGGCTGACCGGGCTGAGCTTGCCATGCATGGGTTCCGGTGCTCGGACGACGGTCGCACCGTAGGCCTGTCCGATGGCCTGATGACCCAGGCAAACCCCCAGAATCGGATAGTCGCCAGCGGCTTTCTCGATCAATTCAAGGCAGATACCGGCGCGATCCGGGTCACAGGGGCCCGGCGAAATCACGATTCCTTCGGGTTTCAGGGCCAGGGCTTCTTCCGCTGTCATGCTGTCGTTTCGCCAGACCTCTACCTGCGCGCCGAGCTCGCTGAGGAAGTGATAGAGATTGTAGGTGAAACTGTCGTAGTTATCGATGAGTAACAGCATTTCAATGACTTATCTGGTGTTGTCGGGTGGCTTAACGTAAGCGTCGCGCCGTTATAGCAGGTTGCGATTGGGCGCGAAAGCGAGGCAGTACATCGCAGATATGCGGTTATTGACCATTGATTTCGAGCTGTTTCAAGCGGTTGCGGCGTGAGCCTCGAATCCAGACGTGAACAACTGGGGAAAAACCTTAAAGGATCGGCAGGATCTGTTGCGTATTGTGGTAAACGTGGCAGGATGCGCGCCGTCATAAATGCCTGTGCGCGCGGCGTGATCACGGACTGGAATTGGAAAGCCTGACTGGTGGCTGGAAAAGCGAAGAAAAAGGCGGAGAAGCGCCGGCCCTTGCCGTGGCTGAAGTTCCTGCTGCCTGCGCTGCTGCTGCCGGTCGTGGTGATTGGCGGGCTATACGCCGGGGCCATATTCCTGACGGAGTCGCCGGAACCGCCCGAAGCCCAGACCGCTGAGGCCAAGCCAACCGACGCCGCCCGGGAGGAGGCCTCATCAGAGCAACCGGCGCCTCAAGGCGTCTGGGCGTCCAGGCCTCAAGGACCGACCGCTCCGATTGATATGGACAAGCTGCGCATTACCGATACGGTCATAAGCGATACTCGTATCGTTCCTGAAAGTCTTCAGAAAAACAATGTGGTAGAGGCTGTTCCTCAAGAAGAAACACCTGCACCCGAGACCGTCAAAACAGCCAAGCCTGAGGCCGAACCAAAGTCGGAGGCAGCGCCTGAGCCGAAGGTTGAAACGGCCGCTGTCGAGCCTGCTGCACCGACCCCAGAACCGGCCGGGCCGCAAACTTCGAAGAACGAAGGTCAAGCCCAAGTTACCCCACCGTTATGGCTTAGAAATGCCACAGCGCCCAAAGCCAACCAGGGCCAGCCCATGATCGCCGTTGTGATCGACGACATCGGACCGAATCTGCGCAATGCCCGCCGCTCGATCACCTTGCCCGCGCCCCTGACGCTCGCCTTCCTGCCATATGCCAATCACCTGGAGGATTTGACCACTAAAGCGCGGCAAGCCGGACACGAATTGATCGTCCATATGCCCATGGAGCCGGAAGAGAGCAGCCAGAACCCCGGTGAGAACGCTTTACGGATTGAATTGGGGCCTGAAGAGCTGCAGCGGCGCATCATCTGGAACCTGGAACGCTTCTCCGGATATGTCGGGGTGAACAATCACATGGGCAGCAAGTTCACCAAATCCGGTCCGGGCATGCGCCTTGTGATGGCCGAATTGAGCAAGCGCGGCCTGTTATTTCTGGATTCCCGCACCAATGCCAAGAGCCAGGCGGAGCAGGCGGCGGCGGTTTTCAGAGTGCCTTTCGCCCAGCGGGACATCTTTATCGACAACGACTACAAGAATCCGGCAGCGATCCGGGCCCAGCTTGCGAAGCTGGAGGAACGCGCGCGCAGCAAAGGCTACGCCGTGGGGATCGGGCATCCGCATGATGGGACGCTGGAGGCTCTGGCCGCCTGGTTGCCCGAAGCGCGGAAGCGAGGCTTCGCCGTGGTGCCGATCTCCGAAATTGTCAAACAGCGCCTGCAGCTTGCCCGCGCTGCCGTACCTGCCACTTCAACCCCGGAAAGCCTAAGTGAGCAACCCTGAGCCTTTGCCGGCGCCTGCGTCCAATCTCAGGCAGCGTCTGAACGAACTCCTCCACAGCGATCCTCTGACCCGTTCCGGCCTGGAACTGGCGCGCAGCCTTGATCTGCCGGATTGTTACATCGCAAGCGGCGCGATTTATCAGAGCATCTGGAACGCCCTGACGGGCAAGCCTTCGGGTTACGGTCTGAAAGATATCGATCTGATCTACTTCGACGGGAGCGACCTGAGCTGGGAAGGCGAAGATCGGGTGATCAAACGCGCCGGCAGCGTTTTCGAGGCGGCGGCGCTAGGCGTCCCCGTGGAAACCCGTAATCAGGCGCGCGTACATCTATGGTACGAGCAGCGCTTCGGTTCGCCCTACAGCCCGCTTTCCTGCGCAGCTGAGAGCCTGAAACGTTACGCCAGCACGACCCATGCGGTCGCGGTCCGGCTGGAAGCGGACAACAGCCTGACCATAGAAGCGCCATTCGGGCTGGAGGACATCTTCAATCTGACCCTGCGGCCCAATCCAATGCTCGACAACAAGGGCACCTATGACGAGAAGGCGGCGCGTTGCGTGGACCTCTGGCCGCAAGTGACGGTGGTTCCCTGGACTTAATCAGCTCTCCCCACCCCCCCATTGATCAAGCCTGCGTGGATTGAAGGCTGTCAACTTATCGAAGCTGAGCACGGCCAAAGGGCGTATCGCCTGACAGAAAGGTGGGAACGAACTTAGATTCGGGAGTCTTGACCCGAAATTCAGGCTTCGGAGGCGGCCACGGCTGCAGTGCGGGCTGCCGCAGCGATCCCGCTCGCGATATCCGGGTTTGCTACGGCGCGTGAAAGTGTCAGCCCGCCGATCAGGGTGCTCAGCATCGCCCAGGCCCGGGCGTGCCGGGCCTCTTTTGCGTCCCCGCCCAAACCATCGGCAATCAGACCCACAATTCGTTTCATTTTCGTTTCATAGGCGGTGTGCATAGCGGGATCAGCCCGTGCAACTTCGGGTGACAATGTTGTCATCGCACAGCCGCAGGCAAGATCATTACGATGCGCCTCACCCAGATAATAGTCGGCGAAAGCACCAACCCAATCAGGTCCATATTCCTTTTGAAAATTCGGTATGCTTTCAATCACCTCATCCATCCCAGCTGCCAGCGCTGCTTCAAACGCGCCGTCCTTTGATCCGAAATGAGCATAAAAGGCGCCTGAGGTCACGCCGGCGGCCTTGGCAATACCGTCAACTCCGGTGCCCGCATAACCACTACTTCTGAAGCTCTGGCTTGCAGCGTCCAGAATACGCGCCCTGGTTTGCTCTTTCTTTGTTGGGGACGGCGCCATCGACTCTCCTTTCAGTTATTTATAGTGATCGTTATTTTTTAGGTTGACGATATAGTGATCGTTATATAAAGAATATATAGTGATCGTTATATATTGAACTCTACCGCGACGCAACCGATGAAACCGGGGGCCGCGGCAAGAAAGCAGGGCCAGATGAAACACCAGACAAAGCCGCAGGTCGAAAAAGGGATCAGCCGCCGCAAAATCATAGCGGTCACGGTTGCAGCTGTGACGACCGCCAAGCTCGCACCCGGCGGTAAACTGGCGATGGCCGGTACCGTAATCAAAAATGGAGAAAATCAAATGATCCCCAAAGCATTCGTCTACACCGAACTGCAAATTTCTGTGCCGTTCGACAAAGTGCCGTGGCAGGAGCTTAACGGCCAGATCGCCAATGAGCCGGGTTTCCTCAACAAAACCTGGTTCTCGGGGGTCGGGAACAACTCGGTTGGTGGCATCTACAGCTTTGATAGTGTTGAGGCTGCTCAGCATTATTGCACCAGCTTTTTCCCCGCAGTCGCCAGGGAATTTGGCGTCGCTCAAACAACCCGGGTCTTCGATGCAGGCGTCGTTGCGGATGCGAGCCGCGATATCGGGGCACCGCATTTTGGGGCGGTCCCGGCACGGAGCCCTGGGGCTTTTGTCTACACCGAGGTGCAGGTCAATGTCCCTTTTGAAAAAGCCCCGTGGCAGGATCGTAACCCTGTCCTGAAGCAGCAGAATGGATTGATTTCCAAGCTTTGGCTGAGTGGACTTAATACCAATACGCTCGGCGGGGTTGATGCGTTCGATACTGTGGAAAATGCGCAAGCTTTCGCAGTTGATGATTTCCCGAAAACCGCGGCGAAGCTGAATGCGGCCTTCTATACGCGTGTGTTTGATGCAAACCTCGCCGAGGCAGCAAGCCGTGGGCTCCAGTCCCCATATTACGTCTGATCTGAGCGGGAAATGGCCCGAGGGGGCTAATTCTCGACGATATCGTCGTCAGCTACGACAGCGGTTTGAGCCGCGGAACTGCTTCAAAAAAAACATCAAAATATGCCGTTGGCCTGGAATGCCGGGCCAGCGCAGGGACGACGACACCCTTACGACACCCTTACTTCTCAATCCACCTAACGCAAAGGACAAAGACATGATCCGACTATCTCTCACTGGGCTGACCATCGCTGCTGCTATTGCAGTTTCGGGATTCTCAGGGGCCCATGCCGAAGGCGAAAGCTGTTCACCTATCGGCGGCGTCGCAATCCCTAACTTCTTCGCAGAAGGTGAAGGCAATCCCATCATTATTTCCGCCGCGTTGACGGGCAGTGTGCAAAACGCAGCAGGAAAAATCACCGCTCAGCGCGAAACGCCCACGGGCCTCGAAATGGATATGGAGCACTATTTTGGCCGCGACGATGGCGGCGCGTTCCAGACCAAAGATCTTGGAATTTTGACAGCTGTGCCGGGCAAACCCGGACGCTTCATGATTGAGATCACCTATCACATCCAAGATGGTACCTCACGCGGTACGATGAAAGGTGCCAAGGGTTCTTTCAACAGCTACGGCCTGGTTGACTTGCGGGACCCTAACAACCTTCAAGGCCTGGTCCGCTACAGCGGCGAGATCTGTCATTAAGCCCAAGTTGCTTTCTCTCGCCAACAAGCCGGGCGTCGTGGCTTGTCGGCAGCTTACATCTCGCAAGGACAATTCGAATGACCAAACAAACCAGCCTTGCTACAGGCATTCTTTACACAATGCTGCGTGTGGGCGAGCTTGATCGCTCGATAGCTTTTTACCGGGACGCTTTGGGTATGCATGAGATGCGGCGCGAGACATTCCCCGAAGGCCGTTTCACCCTGGTTTTTATGGGATACGGCGAAAACTCATCGGCCCCCACGATTGAATTGACATGGAACTGGGACGAAACCAGTTATCAGCACGGTAACGCTTATGGCCACATCGCGCTTGAAGTCTCAGATATCTATGCGGCCTGCGAGCGTCTGACAAAGATGGGCGTAAAGCTGACCAGAGCCCCCGGGCCAATGAAATTCGCACCAGTGGAGACGGGAGAAAAGGAACTCGTCGCGTTTGTTGAGGATCCCGATGGATACAACATCGAGTTGATCGGAGCTGCTAAGTAGCACGTGAAGTTGGGGCTCTCCCCCGCACGCGGAGTCTCACTTCTCGATCTACCCGATCCACGTCAGACCGATCAATACAAAACCCGTGACCGGGTTAATATATGCTGAAAATATGCGGTTTGGTACAGAGTGAAAGGTTCAAATGATGCCGACACAAAGCCCCCCATTCATTCAGAAAATCAAGGGAGGCTGCCTTTGCGGAGCAGTCTCATTCGAGGTCGTCAACGCGTTCGAAAAACTCTTTCTCTGTAGCTGTGATCAGTGCCGCCAGATCACCGGGTCGGCTTTCGCATCGAACCTCTTCGTGAGCCTCGAAGGCTTCGAATGGCTCGGGGGCGCCGGCGATATTATCAAGTACCAGGTGCCGGGGCGGGATATCTCCAAGTCGTTCTGCCGGGTCTGCGGGTCCGGCGTTCCCTGGGCAAATGGTAACGGAACAAAGATGATCGTTCCGGCTGGATCTCTGAGCGAAGCGCCTGACGTTGCCGAACGGGTCAGAATATTTGCCTCAGAGCAACCTTCATGGGCGTCGGGCTTGGAGCAGGTCTCCGCCCACGCGGCGTTCCCGGAGAGTCCGAGATCGGAGCCTAAGCGTTAAAACCCCTGACGACGGATAAGAGCGCAATAATCAGATTGGAGAAATCATGATCACCTGTCACGTGACCTCCAAGATTGACCCTGCCCAAATCGAGAACTTTGAGGCTTGTGCCAAAGCATGGATCTCTCTTGTAGAGCTATTTGGTGGCACGCATCATGGATACTTCCTACCACACGAAGGGCCGAATGACCTGGCTTTGCGGCATTTTCATTCCCATCTCGGGCTGCTTACGAAACCTATCGGACAGAAAGCGCAGCCGATTCAGACTGCATCGCGGCATATGATTTTGCCTTAAGAACCAAGTGCATCCTGCGGTACGACAGACATTTCCTCCGACCTGTTCTGGACAGTGAAATATCAGCTATTCTTGATCAGCAGGCTTAGCGCGGCTTCTACCGGCCAGGGAGCAAGTTGCAGTATCTGCAGCAATTGCCAACTTCAGCTGCGCGCAGAACGACACCGGGGCGCTCGCGTTTCTGCCCGTCGCTGGCATGCTGTTCGAGTAATTCGCTTATGAGGCCGGGAAGGGATAATGTTGCTATCTGTCATCTAGAGCCTCCTTCGGTAGGTTCTTCGCCCAGCGTTTCGACCAGTCGCCAAAGGGGTGGAGCAACGCGAAGAGTTCCTGCCCTGTGCCGGTGAGCTGGTAGCCGGAGTCTCCACGCGCAAGAACGCCGCTTTCTTTCAGTTCTTTCAAGCGCTTGTTCAGCACCGTTGGCGATACGCTTTCGCAGCTCTCCTGCAGCTGGCGAAAGGTCATGGGTCCGTCAGAGAGCTGCCAGATCACACCGAGCGCCCAGCTTCGGCCCAGCAGGTCGAAGAGGGCCATAATGGGTTTTCCCGTTTTGGAGCCTCGAACGGGAGATCCGGGCCGGGGGACGCGTGCTGACATCGCATATCACCTCTTGCTATCTTTTATGTAGCATACTATTGCTACTCTTTACGTAGCAATTTCGAGAGACCTTGTCATGCTCGTTCTTCCGGCTTTTGCGGCGCTCGCAGCCTCTTCGGGTTGGGCCGCCGGTATCGTGCTGGCGCAGAGGCCGGCGCGTATGCTCGGCGCATTTGAGTTCACCCGTATCCAGCTGATCGCCTGTGCAGCCATTCTGGGCGGTCTTTGCAGCCTGCTGGGCTATTGGCCTTCGGTTGCCTGGAGCCATTGGCCGTCATTCCTGGTCAGTATTTTCTTCGGGATCATCCTGGGTAATCTGGCGATGATCGAGTGTCTGCGCCGTGGAGGTCCGAGACGAACCGAGCTTCTGTTGTCGTTAAAGGCACCCCTTGTGGCCGCCATGGCCTTTATGTGGCTCGGCGAAACACCCTCTATCACAGACTTGCTGGGTGCCGGCGTCGCGCTTTTCGGGGTCGCTCTGGCGATCTTCTTTGGCGATAACGAGAAATCCGAAAGCGATGAAGTCAGTGGCTCCATCGGCAGCATCATTGCACTTGGCGTGACGGCCACGGCGCTCCAGGGCCTGGGGTTTCTGGTCATGAAACCGGCCATGCTGGCAGGGACCGAGCCCTTGGCGGCCTCAGCGATCCGTCTGCTCGGGGCGGCCTTCATAATTTCGGTTTTCGCGCTCTGGCCCGCGAGGATTTTGCGTTCCCGGGCCAGAGTGACACCGCATCTGCTGGGACGGACGATCCTGCCGGGCTTTATCGGTTATGGAGTCTCGTCCTCGCTGCTGCTCTATGCCTTTGCCAATATCGATGCAGGGATTGCTGCCGTCCTGGGTTCGCTCTCGCCGGTGCTGGTTCTGCCGATCCTCTGGGTGAAGGAAGGGCAGGCGCCAAGACCCTTGGCCTGTGCAGGCGCTCTCTTCGCGGTCTTAGGAACCGCGATCATCCTTTTGATTTAGCAGCCTCTTTTCAAGCACGCTGCCGCAGTGCCTGTTTGGCTAGCGCCTCTTTGAACTGCGCTTCAGGCCAGTTTTCGGATAGGGCGCGGTGAAACAAGGCCTGTTGGGTTTCCGGTGCCAGACCATTCGTGGGGGGATCGCGGTCGAGGTTACTCGGGAAGGAGTAACCTTCGGCGCTGGCCGCCAGGAGTGCTGTGACTTCTGCCGCAGAAAGTTTGTTGTCCTTTTTCAGCGCCACCACGACCGGATAGAGTTTTTCGCACATCCCGCGGCGATCCAGGTTTTCCATGGCGCGACCGAAGGCCGAGGAGACCTGAAGCAGGTTGCCCATGCGCTGGATGTCCTGGCTGACGTTGGCGCCAGCCGCGTGAAAGACGGCGGGATTGAAAAAGAGGGCATCGCCCTTTGAAAGCGGCAACTGCACATATTTGGCCTCGAAGTGCGCCCGGAAATCATCCCGGCGCCAGGCGGCGTAGCCGGCACTGTAACGTTGCGAAAAGGGCAGAACCTTGGTGGGGCCGCTCTCGAGAGGCATGTCACCGTGGGCAATCGCGCCCTGAAGGGTGAGGAAGGGCGAGAGCCTGTGTACGTGCGCGGGATATTGGCGGGAAACCTCGTCGGTCTGGAAGCCCAGATGGTAATCCCGATGGGCCTCCTGCGCGGCGCCGCCAGGACGTACGACGTTGACCTGGGCCGTCATCTGGTAGTTCGGCCCCAGCCAGGCTTCGCTGACGGCGCTGATAACGGTGTTGGAGAAATAGCGCGCAAAGACCTCCGGCGCGGCCTCGCAGAGTTTCTGGAGCGAATTCCAGATGCGGTCGTTATTGCCAGCGGTGGCGAAGTGGTCCGCACCCTTGCCGTTCGCTGCTTTTTCCCGGGAGATGATGTCGTGAAAAATGGCCGTCGCCGCATCGATACTGCTGGTATCCTCGTAGGCTTGCTTGAGCTTCAGAACACCGGACCCGTCACTAAGCACCTGCGCCCATTCGGCCATAAGGGCCCGGCGGGTGTCCGGGGCGTCCAGCATCCTGCCAAGGGAGGACATCTCGTAAACGGGGACATTTGCCTCGACGGTAGTGGCATGCGGGACCTGCGCCGCGATAAGCCTAGAGGATGTGATCGCGACGAATTCCGCCAGATCACAGTCGTCAGCGTAAAAGTAAGGCGCAGCCCGTGGGTTCTCGTGTGTCATAACGGACCTTCCGATTCTCTGTCTTTGAAAAATCTAGCAGGAAAGAACGCGAGGATCGCGCTGAATGTGAAGCTGAAGCTGTAACGTTTCAAGACTGCCGTTATTGGATCAACGCGAATATATTGCCAATTTGCCGGAGCGCCCTAAATTCCCAGCTTTCTTAAGGGCTTCCGTTCCGAGTTCACCTTCGCAGGTACAGGTCAGGCACCTCTTGCCCTGCGGAAATCCGCAGAAACATCCAACCGATGCCATCCGGACCCATTTACACATAGCACCGTCCCGTATCAAAGTGCCCTGCAAGGAGAAAGCAGTGGCGACTGATATCAATATTGATCGAGCATCCGGACGTATGCGCAAGAGTGTTTTAGGTGTCTTGCTTGCGACCGTCGCGTTGGCAACGGTCGCTACATTTATCGGAGCTCACTGGTATTTCGAGAAGCTGGAAACCAAAGCTGCGTCAAACCAGATGGTGCTCTATCTGCGCATGCTCAATGAAACGCTGCGCCAGCATCAACATCTTCCTTTTGTCCTTGCGCGCGACCCGCGCTATTCGGATACGCTGCGGTCCCGTTCGCTTGATCCCGACATCAACGCACGACTGTTGCGGCTGTCGCAGGAAGCCAAACTTGAGGCCATTTATCTGATGGATGCCAAGGGCGTCGTGCTTGCGGCGTCGAACGCGGGGCAGCCAAACAGCTTTCTTGGCGAGAACTACGGGTTTCGACCTTATTTCAAGGATGCGCTTGCGGGGCGGCGCAGCGACTATTTTGCAATTGGCGCAACCTCGGGAAGGCCCGGATATTTTGTGGCCGAGCCGGTCACCTATGGGGCCGAAACGCAAAGAGGCGTTATCGCGATCAAGCTGGATATCAGCGAACTTCAGAAATCCTGGGAAAATGACCGGGAAACGATCGTTGCCGTGAACAAGGATAATATCATTGTTCTGGCCTCAAACCCGGATTGGCTCTACCGGCCGATCAGTGAGCTTGCTCCTGCTAAAAGACAGGCGATCCTGGACAGCCGCCAATTCGGAGCGGAGCGGCTTACGCCATTGGACTGGGCCCAGCAGAGTGAGACGAGGGCCGCTGTTGAGGGCGTCAGTTACATAACCGCGAAGGGACGGGCGGATTGGAGGGATTGGTCCGTGCTGTACCTGCGGCCCCAGGCCTTGGTGAGACACCAGACCCTCCTGACCACGGGGTTGTTCGGCAGTATCATCGCGCTCTTGGTGGGGTTTGCGACCTACCTGCGCTCTCGCAGGATCGAATTGGCATATGCTGCGTCCGAGCGCCAACGTATCGCCCTGACGGAAACAAACCATCAACTCGAACAGGCGCAGACCGAACTTGCACGTACTGCCAAGCTCTCCGCCCTTGGGCATTTCGCTGCCTCGGTCACCCATGAGCTTGGTCAACCGATCAGCGCCTTCCGCAATCACCTTGCCGCTGCGGAAATCGGGGGGGAGATTACCTCGCCCACAACAGCCAGAAGCCTGAACAAACTGGTTGAACGGATGGAGGCGATAACCAAGCAGTTTCGCTATTTTGCGCGGGGAGGTGTCGATACAAAGACACGTGTCGATCTCGCAGACGCCATTAGCGAAGCTAAAAATCTGCTCAGCGCCGAGATAGCGACAGCCAATATTACGCTGCGCTATGTACCGGCCGTCTCTCCGGTTGAGCTTCGAGCAAACAAGGTGTTGCTGGAACAGGCGCTGACAAATCTCCTCAGAAATGCGGTGCATGCGGTGGAAAACCTGGCAAACCCCGAAGTGGGAATCGACATCATTCCTGGCGCAGGAACGGTGAAAATCCACATATCCGATAATGGCGCGGGCCTCGACGGGCTTAGCCTGAAAGAGCTGCAAGAGCCGTTTTTCAGCACGAAACCCTCCGGCGTGGGGATGGGGCTTGGCCTCGCCATTGCCACGGAAATCATCAGGGACCACGGTGGCGATCTGACCCTGGGTACAGCCACCGAAGGTGCCGAGTTTATTGTAAGCCTGCCGCTCTGGCAGGACGGAGACCCCGTATGAGTAAGCCGAGAGTACTTGTTGTCGACGATGATCATGAAATGCGCGGATCGCTCGCACATCTGTTGGAGAGCGCAGGTTATGAGGTTGCAATCGCGCGCGACGGGCTGCAGGGCTTGGACGCCATTCGCACGACAGCGCCGGATGTGATCCTCAGCGATGTACGCATGCCGGGCATGGACGGGTTGGAATTTCAAACCAAAGCGGGCGAAATCTGTCAGGTGCCTGTCATCCTGATCACCGCGCATGGCGATATTCCTATGGCGGTCAAGGCGTTGCAGGATGGGGCCTACAGCTTTGTCGAAAAGCCCTTCGAACCGCGACGATTGCTCGGCATTCTTAAAAATGCGGTCCGCATGAAGCGGCTTATGGACAGTACGGCGATGCTGCAGGACCGTTTGGCTAAATTGACGGATCTCGAGCGTATCCTGATCGGCAACAGCCCCCAAATCGTTGCGGTTCGGGACATGGTGTTCGATTTTTCCGCAAGTAACGCCAGTGTATTGATCCTGGGTGAGACCGGCACCGGCAAAGAGCTCGTTGCGCGCGCGCTACATGATCTCGGCACTGCCTCTGCAGCGCCGTTTATAGCTGTCAACTGTGCGGCGATCCCGCCGGAGCGATTTGAAGAAACCGTGTTCGGCACCGCCAGCAACCCACACGGGCTGATGAGCGCCGCAGATGGCGGCACGCTGTTTCTCGATGAATTGGGCTCAATGCCTTTTGAGACGCAGTCAAAGATGTTGCGGGTCATTGAAACAAAGCAATATCAACGCGTTGGCGAGGCGACACTGCAAACAGTCGAGCTGCGCGTGATGAGTGCTGCCAGTGAGGACATTCTCCAGAACACAAGCGACAAAAGCTTCCGCGAGGATCTGCTGTTCCGCCTGAACACTCTGATGATTGTTTTGCCCGGTCTGGCCGATCGTGGCGATGATGTATTGTTGCTGTTTCGGCATTACATGATGCGGCTCAGCAAGCTTTACGAGTTGCCGACACCGAAACTCACGCCCGACGATATCGCTGCACTCATCTCCTATCATTGGCCGGGCAATGTACGTGAGCTGCAAAACGTGGCTGAGCGTCGCGTACTCGCGGAACGCCGCGGTGGCGGCTCTGTCCGGAATGCGATTGCACTGCAAACCTCGCAGCCGCCGGTTCCCGGAACCTTGCGCGAAGCGGTTGCTGCGTTCGAACGGGAGCTGATCGGACGTGCCATCCAGGAGGAGGAGGGACGTATGGAGGATGTCGCTGCGCTTCTGGGAATCGGGCGGCGCACGTTGAATGAGAAAATCGTAAAACTGGGCCTTAACAAAGAAGCCCTTTTAGGCGGCTGACTAGACCGAAACATGTGAATCCGATCTATATCATATAGTTAGAGCAGATTCACCGGAACGACAGATCGCCTTCGGCGATTCCGTCTAAACCGGACCTGCTCTAGCGCCTGCGGAAATCCGCAGGCAGATTTATTCGATTTGAGCGGTTTTCTTCATACCGCATTGCTGTCCGAGCCGTCATCAACGTCCTACGCCGCAATATAGCGGCACGAAAAGGTTCTGGGAGGAACAGCAATGAAAATGTTGAAAGCGCTCGTTGTGGGCGCCAGCCTTGTTGCGTCAGGTAGTGTGCAGGCTCAAAGTGTCGACTATGTTCTGAACACAGCCTCCACCGGCGGCACCTATCATCCGGTCGGCACGGCAATCTCAACTCTGTCGAAAATTAAGCTGCTGCCGAAGCAGAAATTCTCGCTGACGGCCGTGAACTCGGCGGGCTCAGGCGCCAATGTACAGGCAATGTCCGCGGGCACGGCTGACTTCGCCATTTTGCAGGGCCTCTATGGCTCTTACGCCGTTACCGGCACTGGCCCCGTCACCGAACCCCAGGCAAACCTGCGCTCTGTCACGATGCTGTGGCAAAACGTCGAGCAATTCGTGGTTCCCGCCGACAAAGCCGCGACCGGCACAGTCTCCGACCTTAAGTCCCTGACCGGTATGTCTGCGGGGATGGGCAAAGAGAACTCCGGCACCATGGGGTCCAACAAGGTCCTGCTATCCGGCCTGGGCCTCTCGCTGGAAGACTTCACGCTGGTGTCCGCGGGATATGGTCCGACCGTGGACGCGATGGCGAACGGTCAAGTTGTGGCAGCGGGTATTCCGTCAGGACCACCCACCGGCGCCATCACCAAGCTGATGGCTTCCAACGAGGGCAAATTCACCATTCTCAATGTTACAGCAGAAGAAGCTGCTGCAATGGATGGTGGCCGCAACCTCTGGGTCCCCTACACAATCGCTGCTGGTACCTATCCGGGCCAGACCGATGATGTGAATACCATTGCGCAGCCTAATTTCCTCGCTGTGAATGCTGACGTGGATGAAGAGCATGTCTACCTCTTGACCAAGACCATGTTCGAGAACCTTCCCTTCCTGCAGTCCATTCATCCGGCGACCAAGGCGATGGCTCTCGAAAAAGCGATGGCCGGTTTGCCAGCTCCCCTGCACCCCGGCGCCGCACGCTATTACACCGAGATGGGCCTGGAAGTTCCAGAGAGCCTCCTCGCCAAGTAACGGGCGTAAACACCGGAAGGGGCCGTCAATGATCTGACGGCCCTTTTCATTTATGCTCCCTGGGGGGGGACTTCAGATGACGCAAGATACAGAAATCGTGGGTTCATCACGCGAGAGGCTTCTGGACATACCGTCCAATGGCTGGGGCGTTCGGCACCTGATGCTCATTTTCGCGCTCGGTTTTGCGATTTGGCACGTTCTTACGAATGTCTATTTGACCGAGCCTGGTTTGTGGCAGAACGCCATCCACTTTGCAGGCTTCGCATTTCTTGCATCCGTCATCCTGAGTCCCTGGGGCAAAAGATCGAACCAGACATGGGCTTTGGCAGTTGATGTCGTCTATGGCCTGGCCGTCGCGAGTGCCGCACTCTGGGTCGCCTACGCTGAGTCCGGTCTTTACGAACGCTCTCTTGCTGTGACTGGACAGGGATGGCAGTTCACTGTGGTGGATTGGGCTGCGGGCCTGTTGCTGATCTTCGCCTGTATCGACTTGTCGCGCCGCGTCGCGGGCTGGGTCATCCCAATCCTGATCCTGTTGTCCCTGAGCTATATCCTTTTCCTGGGCACCATGCTGCCCGGCGTATTCCGTGCGGCGAGCCTGCCGCTCGACGATGTTTTGTTCCGGACGCTTTACAATGACGAAGGCATGTTTGGCATCCTGGCCCAAATCTCGGTGACCAACATCACGTTGTTCATGATTTTTGGCGGGTTTCTTGTGGTGTCGGGTGCCAGCAACTTTGTCATCGAGGTTTCCAAGGTTGTGGCAGGCCGGATCAAAGGGGGAGCTGCTTTTGTCGCGGTGATCTCTTCGGCACTCACCGGTACGATTTCAGGTTCGGCCATTGCAAATACGGCCTCTACCGGGGTGATCACGATTCCCCTCATGAAAGCCAATGGTTTTCGGCCGCAGTTTGCGGGAGGCGTCGAAGCAGCAGCCTCTACCGGCGGGCAGCTGATGCCGCCGATTATGGGGGCAGGGGCCTTCGTGATGGCCAGTTACACCTCGATCCCCTACGGCACAATTGTCGCCGTCTCGATTGTGCCCGCCATCCTCTATTTTTTGTCCGTGGCCTTCATCGTTCGGATCGAAGCGATCAAGCATGATGCCGGCGCCGAGATGGACCTGACTGTGGATCGGGGCAAACTGATCTCGGGCGGCCTTGTCTTCGTGATCCCGCTGACGGTGATGATCTGGTTGTTGTTGTCGGGGGTGACGCCAGCCTACGCGGCCTGTTGGGCGATTGCGGCGGTGATCTTGTCGTCCTGGGCTACCAGTGCGTTGGCCCGGTTCAGCAAAAACAGCAGAATTGAAGCCATCGAGATGGGCCCCTCCAGAATCTCCGAAGCCCTGACCCGTGGTATCCGCTCGGCCGTCATGACCGCGATTTTGCTGACGGCGATTGGAATCATGAACAATGCTATCGTCACCAGCGGCGTGGGCAATGGCTTTTCCCTGATGATTGCGCAATGGTCGCAAGGCTCAATGGCATTGGCGATCCTGCTGATTGCGCTGGCGTCCCTGGTGCTCGGCATGGGTCTTCCTGTGACGGCGGCATACATTATCCTCGCCATCCTGACCGCGCCCGCCCTGGCCGGAATCATGGCCGACGGTTTGATCGTCGAGCAATTGATGACGGGTATCACGGACCCGGCCAAATCGGGCCTGTTCTTCCTGGTCGATCATCCGCTTGTGGCGCAGGTTGCCACCGGGATGACCAACGCCGAGGCCTGGGAACTGATGCGCAACATTCCCTTTGAGATCGCAGTCACCATCCGGCCCGTGCTGGTTGATCCGGTCCTGCAAACGACTTACCTGCTGACCGCACATCTGATTATCTTCTGGCTGAGCCAGGATTCCAACGTGACACCGCCCGTCTGCCTTGCGGCTTTCGCGGCCGCCGGTATCGCGGGGTCGCGGCCCATGGCAACTGGCTTCGAAAGTTGGAAGATCGCAAAAGGTCTTTATGTCGTGCCTTTGCTCTTTGCCTATACGCCCCTGATTTCCGGCGATTTGGCGCAGGTTCTCCAGATAGGCTTTTTCTCGCTGTTTGGCATCTATGCGACCTACGCGGTGATCCAATGGCATGCGGAGGGGCCGATTGGCGTGTTCACCTTGCCGTTGCTAATTATAGGCGGCATTGGCGCCTATTGGCCTCTGGCCTGGATACCCAACATTGTCGGCGCAGCAGCCGTTATTGCGGTCATTGTTTTCTCCACCAGAGCCAGAAGCCGTAAGGCCCAAGTGGGGCACACCGCATGACACGCGCTGTAACCTGAGCGCTTGGACAGGCGCAGGGCTACTCGTGGTGGAGAGGTTTCGGCTCTGGTCTTAGCTCCGCTGCACCGCGAAGATCGCAATATGCTCTAGAGTTCGACGGACATTTCGATCAGCCAGTCGCAGAGCAGGCGTGCGTTCTTGCCGACATTCACATCTGCGCTTCGCAGTATGCCATATCGGGTTCCGTCAGGGTCGAAGTCATGAGGCGCGACAAGGCGGCCGCGATCCACATCGTCGATTGCAACAACACGTGGAGAGAGCCCGACCCCCAGGCCGCCGCAGGCAGCCTCGACCATGAGGAAGTGATGATCGAGCATCCGGGTCTCACGGGGGCGCGGGACCTCCGGATGGGCGGCGAGCCAGTTCGACCAGGCTTCGGGACGGGTCCGTGTTCCCAGCGCAATATAGTCGCCGCGGTGGAAACCGGCCTCCAGCGCGGGCGCCATGACCGGCCCGACCTGTTCTGACCACAAGGGCTCAACGCTCCAGGTGTCGGGGATGGCAAAATCAAGGCGGCGCAGGGCCAGAACGTTCTGCCGGGCCGCAGGTTCGATGGGGCCGCCACCGACGGAAAGGTGCACGGCAATGGAGGGATTCGCGTCCTGAAACTGGCTCAAGCGGGGAATCAGCCACCGCATTGCCACGGAGCGCTCGCAGGACAGCAGGATCACGTCCTCCGGTGTGGTTTGAGCTTCCTGAATGGCCGCGATGGTGCGGGAAATGTCGTCGAAACTGCGCCTGCAGGCCTCGCGCAGGAGATCGCCCGCCGCCGTTGTCCGCAGACCGCGTCCCTCCCGCTTGAAAAGGGGCGCGCCCACATAGTCGGCGAGCCGGGCATTGCGCCTGCTGATCGCCGCATGGGTGAGGGCGAGCGCATCTGCCGCGGCGCGGACGGACTCCAGCCGCGCCGTTTCCTCAAAGGCTCGCAGATCATCGAGATTTGGAATGTCAGATCGTTTCATTGGTGATCATATATCACCAATAAAGGTGCGAAACCATCGCTTGTGTCGAATTCGCTTTGGCCTCACCGTAAAGCCATGTCACAGGAGCTTACCCATAGAGTTGCTATTCTCGCGGATGACCTGACCAGTGCTGCGGACGGCGCCGGTCCCTTTGTCGCGCGCGGGCTCTCGGCCCATATCGGGCGTCAGTCCGTGCCGGACGCCGATTGGGATGTTTGCGCGATCGATGTTGCTTCCCGTTCGGTCTCTGAGATGGAAGCCGGCGTGCGCATGGAGCATTTTGCGGGGAAGCTGCGTGGCGCGCAGGTCTTGTTGAAGACGGTCGATTCCACCCTTCGGGGCCATATACGTGTCGAGATCGAAACGGCGCTCCGGGCTTCAGGGCGTCGTAGGCTCGTTTTTGCGCCCGCATTTCCCGAGGCCGGGCGCACGACCCTCGAGGGGGTGCAGTTGGTGAAGGGCGTGCCGGTTCACCTCTCGTCCTATGGCAAGGACCCCGTACACCCCGCCCGGACCTCGAAGCTGCGCGAGCTCGTACCGCCGGGCACAGAGGAACTGCTTATCTTCAACGCTGAGACACAGGGCGAACTCAATCGGCAGGTGACGGAGGTTGAGCGACCAGAGAGCGTTCTCTGGGTCGGTTCGCCCGGCCTTGCGCAGGCTCTGGCGGCGCGGATCGGCACCGAGGTCGCGACCAAACCGCCCGTATTCCCGAGCGCGCAGGCCGTGCTTGTGGTTGTCGGCAGTGCGAATGCGGTCAGTCACCGGCAGGCCGTCGCGCTCAAAAACGAAGGGGTAGAGCTCCTTATCGTGCCCAGAGATCGCAAGGCGGAGCCCTCGACGGTCCTCAATGCGCTGGCGGATGAAGCGGCGAAGAAATTGGCCACGGGAGTCTTCGGGGCCCTGATCGCGACCGGCGGCGACACGATGGAAGCCATTCTGGCGCGCGCCGGGATAGAGAGCTTTTCCCTTTTGGGGGAGATCGAACCCGGCTTTCCGGTTGGTGCCGCAGAGACGGCGGGACAGGGAATCCTGCTCGCGATGAAAGCGGGCGGTTTCGGCGATGATGAAACCCTACAACGGGCCGTCCGGCGACTTACATTACAGACAAAGGAACTCACAGCGTGACCGAAAGACCTCCTCTTGTCATTTCCATGGGCGATCCCGCAGGCATCGGTCCGGAGATTGTCGTCAAGGCGCTGGCGGAAAAGAGCCAGGAGCGCTGCGTCGTTCTGGGGGCTGCGCAGGCGGTGGGTGCCGCCGTCGCGCAGTTCCTGCCCGGAAAGACCGTGCGCGTGCTGAAGGGTATCGAAGACGCAACGGGGGCCCCGGATTGCATCGAACTGCTGGAAACAGGTGGAGACGGACCTTTCCCGGTGGGTGAGGTGAGTGCGCAAAGCGGACGCGCCGCATTCGCCGCAATACGCAAGGGGATCGAGCTCTCGAAGGCCGGTCTTGCGCGGGGGCTGATCACGGCGCCCATCCACAAGGAGGCACTTGCCGCCGCTGGTCTGGCCTATCCGGGTCATACGGAAATGCTGGCCGAATTTGGCGGCGCGGACCAGGTGGCGATGATGCTCGCCAACGACGAAGTGCGCACAGTTCTCGTCACGATCCACTGTTCACTCCGCGACGCGATTGACCGCGCCGACTATAGGGCACAGATGTCGGCCATCCGGCTCGCCGACGAAGGCTGCCGTGCCCTGGGGATCGAACGGCCACGTGTCGCGGTCGCCGGGCTCAACCCGCATGCCGGGGAGGGCGGGTTGTTCGGCCGGGAAGAGATCGAGATCATCTCGCCCGCGATTGAAGCTGCGCGCGCCGAGGGCATTGATGCCTCCGGGCCCTGGCCGGGCGATACGGTCTTCATGCAGGCCCGAAAGGGACGCTTTGACGTGGTGGTTGCCCAGTATCACGACCAGGGACTGATCCCGGTCAAATACCTCGGTGTCGAGAAGGGGGTGAACATCACACTCGGTTTGCCCTTCGTGCGCACCTCACCGGATCACGGGACAGCGTTCGACATTGCAGGTCAGGGCATCGCCAACCCTGAAAGCCTGTCTACCGCCATCGACTATGCCCGCCGCCTTGCTGCGACGCGCGAGAAAACAGAGGAGACCGCCTGATGGGACTGCGTTTTATCTTCATGCTGACCCGCAACGACAAAACGGTCAGCGATGCCATGACGCAACTGCAAGCGGCTTTATCGCTCGGGGTGCGCCATATTGGTTTTAAGGATGTCGGCTTACCGGTCGAGGATCTGAAAAGCCTGAACCAGGCGATCCAGAACAAGGGCGCCACTTCCTACCTCGAAGTGGTCTCCCTGGATCGTGACAGCGAGATCGCGTCAGCCCGGGCGGCGGTCGAGATCGGCGTGGATATTCTGCTCGGCGGCACGCGGGTCGATGATACGCTCCCGGTCCTGGCGGGAAGCGGGCTTGAATACTATCCCTTCCCCGGCAGGATCACCGGGCGTCCGAGCGTGCTGGAAGGCACGATAGAAGAGATTGCGGCAAGCGCGCGCGACCTGGTCTCCCGCGAGGGCGTTCATGGTCTCGATCTCCTTGCTTACCGGTCACCGGATCAGGACGTGCCCCAACTGATCAAGGCGGTCTGCGAAGCGGCGGGCAAGCCGGTCATCGTTGCAGGATCTATTGCCGACAAGGACCGCATCGAGGCTGTGCATCTCGCGGGCGCGGCGGGCTTCACCATCGGTACGGCAGCACTCGATGGGGAATACCCGGCGGCGGGTGAGGGGCTGGAGGCCCAGCTGACGGCGATCCTCAGGGACGTCGCCGATCTCAACGGGCATTTGTCCCCCTTCGGGAAAAAAGGGCTCGATGCTGCCTTCGGGACCTTCAGCGAAACCTGGTCGCCGCGTGTCGCGGGACAGGTCAACGACATGCAGATCAAGCTCGCGAAGTTCCAGGGGGCGTTCACCTGGCACTTTCATGAACGCGAGGATGAGATGTTCATGGTTCACCGGGGGCGGCTGCTGATGCGCTTCAGAGACCGGGAAGAAGTGATCGACGCAGGCGAATTCATCGTCGTCCCCCATGGTGTCGAGCATTGCCCCGTTGCCCTGACCGATATCTGCGAAGTGGTACTGCTGGAGCCCGCAACGACCGTGAATACCGGCACCGCCTCCGACGAGCGCCGGATGGAGGAACTGGAAAGCGTCTGAAGTTCCTGAAGCCGTCAGGAGTTTTTATCGGAACCGAGTTCGTGGGTGCCGACAACTTCCACAGGCGGGAAAGCGATCCAGTCAGCCCTATCGAAGACGACCTCAAAGGGAAGCTTTACGCGCGCGGCAAAAGCCAATGCGTCATCTCGGAACGGATCCTGTATTCCGGTTCCGAGCGTACAGTGGGGCACCCAGGAAGCGGGCCGGTAATGCTCATGACATCCGGCCGGGTCGATAAGACTGTGGATCTCGTTATGGAGTTCAAGCAGTCGAGAGGCATCACCTGGAGATGCCCAGAGAACCATTGGCGACACATCGAAATGGCCGATACTTTCAAAAGAGACGCTGAGAGGTTCCTGCTTCTCGAAAACCCTGCGCACTGTTTGCGCCAGCAGCTCCATTTCAATTTTTTCATATATGGCAAAAGTGAAATGCGGCGGGTAGCAGAGTTTTTCCATTGATGGCCCATCTTCAAAGGAACTGACTTCGTTCCAAAGACGGCGAATCTGCTGGCTTGTGGTGTTGTTTGCGCTGACTGTTATTGCTCCGCCCATGCGAAAAACCTGCTCCGTTTTTCTGGCATTTGCAAGTTAACGAGACGAATCATTACGCGTAAGCGATTGAGATTTGGCGATATCGTGCTCCTCTACCAACGCGACGTTTGATGAGCTGACACAGGCCTGTAGTTGACCCGCAGAACATGCATTGCGGGCGCTTCTGCAAGCTGCTCTGTCATGTGCCAGTCAGGTCGTTTGCGATATCCGTAAGCGACCTTACTGTCCCACAACACTCTGCGTTGGCCAAGACCCGGTTGCCGAGACCATGTCTCTCGATGCGTTTCATGCCTTTTGCGATTCTGTATCGTTGCAAATCGGACAATAGAGTAACGCGACAGAAGCGGAGGGCCGATTAACACTTGGTCAGACTCTCAAGGACTCCCTCGAATTCCGTGGGATCGACGCTGGTCTCTGGGGCCTCGTAGCGTCCTTCAGATCCGCTTGTGCCCAAAGGCCTGCATCGCCTTGTCGCGCTGCTGAAACTCATCTTTCTCCGACCGAACAGCCTCGACCATACGCAGCTTACCGGTCCGGTCGCGCACGCGCCTGAAACGTTTCAGTTCTTTTGCGTGAGCCTTCATTTCGCCGCGCTCACGCCCCGTCAGTCTCTGAAGATCCTTGGTCATTGCTCATGCTCCCATGCTGGTTGCTTCAACTCCCTGAAATACAGTCTACAGTAAGTTGACTGACTTGCCTTGAGACAAATCAATGCCAGGCGTCAGAAACGCCGGCGACAGCAGAGGAAGATTCACAACGTTACAAGGCGCGTGAATTAAAACCTTACGGCAGAGTATAATTGTAACGTTGCGATCAGTCTGATCCCGCGCAGTTGTTGGAATGGTAACGTTGTGGTGGAGACGAAATCGTATCGTTTCAGATGCGCTCTTACGTAACGATACAGATCGATAAAACGGTGACGTTACAGATTGGGGGCGTAGATCTCTTCATAGAGCGGTTTTACACGGAGATAGTGCGTGGCGGCTGCATTATTGCAGTGTGTTGGCGTGGGTGATGTAGGCGCCGAAGGAAGTGCGGAAGAAGGCGAGGCATTGGGTCAGTTGGTATCCCTCAGCGTAGTTGCCGGAGAGATACGGGTCGAGTTCAAGGGCGACCTGGACCTGCGGCAGTTCATTGTGCCTCAAACGCTCGATCTGATCGAAGAGGGCCTTCTTGGCTTTGATCTTTTCCGCGCTGCCGCTGACCGATGGATTTGTCCAGGGCATGCGGACGATCACTCTGCTGCAGTTTTGCGCCATTTCACCGAAGGTGGATGGCGTCAGGTATATCTCGAACAATCCCCCATCGCTGAAGCGGTATCCGATATCGGGGTCGGTGATGTCTTCTTGGTCCAGCAGGGCCGACGGCTCCAGATGCAGAGTTGTGTGATGGTAGATCCGGTTCTTGTAGCTGTTCTCGCGGATGACCAGCGCTTCTTCGCCTGCGGCGGTGAAGCCGGGGAGAAGGAAATGCAGGGAAAGTACTGAAAAAATGAATGTTTTCAATTTCATATCAGGTCACTTCTTGCTTTTTCATCAAGCGATGCGCCGAAAATTCCTGAGTGGTGTCGGGAGGCTGGAAACCGCTTTGTGGTAAGCCATCCCTAGAATTGTTGCGGTTTTCCGATTTTAACAAGCCGCATTTCCGCCGGATGAAATTGCAGGTTTGCCAATTCCCCGACCTCCACCGGACCTGCTATAGCTTGCCTTCCCGACAAAACCGCCCGGTTATTTTGACAATGTCCTCAATTTCAAACGCGTCATTGATTGCGCAAGTGTTAGCGCTGTGAAACGGCGCCCACTCGTCTTTGCTGGCCTGGTGTTAAGCGCCGGCGCAGCCGCGTACTTTTATCTGAATTCTGGAACGCCCTCGACGCCGGGGTTTTACGAGCGAAGCTGCTGGTTCAAAACAGACGTTGTCGGCGAAGCGCGCTGCGGGGATTTCGTCGTGTCGGAAAACCGGCAGAAACCTGACGGCAGGACCATCAACCTGCCCGTGGTCATTCTGGCGGCCCAGGGCGAAAAACCGCATGGCGAGCCGATCGTTTTTCTGAACGGTGGCCCAGGTGACCGCACACCCATGTTCAATCAACGGGAAATGGACTCCTGGTCCATATGGCGTGAGGATTATCCGCCGGATCAGGATCTTATCCTCGTCGGTTTACGGGGAACCGGCCTTGAAACAGCGGATTTCGATTGCACCGAACTCAAAGGGCCCGAAATCAGCCTTGGCGCCCATGCGCCGGGTGCCGAAGCGCCTGATGTGCGCGCCCTGACGCTTCAGGGTGTGATCGACTGCAGTCAGCGTCTCTTGGCCGAGGGCGTGGATCTGACGGCTTACAACAGCCGGGAGAGCGCCGCCGACATCGCCGAACTGCGGCAGGCGCTGGCGATTGAAAGCTGGTCGCTTTACGGCATCTCCTACGGAACCCGTCTGGCGCTGAGTGTGCTCCGATATCATCCCGAAGGCATACGTGCGGTCGTTCTGGACGGTGTGGTCCCCCCGGAAGCCGCCGAAGGCCTTGAGGTGGCGAACTACTATCGAGGGTCCCTCGAAAAGCTCTTCAGAAACTGTGCGCTGGACCCGGGCTGCAAAAGTCAGTTCGGAGATCTGAGCGCGCGGTATCAAGAGCTTTTTCAAAGGCTCAAGACGCGCCCCCTGAAACTGAGGCTGGCGGGCTATCTCGATTCTGAAGAGCGGGCGAGTATGGGGATCAGCGAGGGGCAGGAGATCACATTCGATCATCGCTGGTTCGATACCTTGGTGTTCGACGCCATTCTGGACAGGCGCGTGCCGTTGCTGGTGCCCATTCTGATCGATGATATCGAAGAGAAGCGTTACGCCATCCTGAAAGAGCGTCTGCGTGAATCGCTGCTCATAGCGAGGGACGCCAATAGCTATAACTCCTGGGCCGTGTATCTCTCCCATGTATGCCGGGATGAGGCAGCCTTTGAAACAGCCTCGGATATTGCCGCGGCGGTGAAAGCGGCGGGTGACCTGGCCTACTATGTTGAGGACTACGCCAGCAACTATCTCTGCGCGCAGTGGCCGTCGGGCGAAGCGGATCCTATTGAAAACACGCCGGTAAAAAGCGATGTGCCAACGCTGATGCTCTCGGGCGATCTCGACCCCTTAACGCCGCCGGAGTTGGCCCGTCAGGCGGCAGAAAACCTTTCCAACAGTCATGTCTTGACGCTGGCCGCTGCGAGCCACGGGGCGTTGTACGAAAATAACTGCGCCCGGCACCTGGTGCGCAGCTTCCTCAAAACCCTCAAGCGACCGACCCAAACCCACTGCAAACCACAGGATCTGGTCGTACGTCTGCAGCAATGAAACGACATCTAGAGGCCGGGGATGCTCAGGCGGTCCGCCTCTGGGGAGAGAGAAACCGGCGTGAGGGAGCGTGCTTTTGGACATCAGGTTGATGGATACCCGGGAATGCACCCTGCTTCTCGGGTGGTTGGAACATGAAGCGGAGACATCGGGCAGCGGGTTTTACAGTCGGAAGCTGGAGATCCAGCGCGCGCAGGACAACGGGGCGCTCTGGGGGTTGTTCGAAAAGGGACACCCGGTCGCTTTTTTGGCAAATGGCTTGAGGAAAGACGGGTTTCTGGAAGTGCGGCCCGATCGCAGAGGGCAGGGCTATGGCCGGAAGCTGGTCCAGCACCGGATCGATGCGGTTATTGCGAATGACAGTTGCTGCCTGCTTGATATTGAATGCGTTCCGCCGGACTCCATTCCCTTTTGGCAAAGGCTGGGCTTCGAACTTTATAATGGGAGCTTCGCATTTAAACGCGTGCCTCGACGCTTTTCCCTGCCTGGCGTCGCCGAGGTCGTCCAGGTTCGGGTCAGAAGCTTCCCCGATTTCGTTCTGCAGACCGGTGAACTGGTCGAGCCACTCGATGATTTCCGCCCGGATGCGGTTGTCCTGCCGGACGGCGACATACAGCTTGCCGAGCGGATCGTCTTTTTCGCTGGGCAGCTGAACCGGCGCTATGACCTGATTGTAAAGCTTGAAGCCGATGGGAAAGAGCGCGTTTTTGCCAGGCTGACAAGCGATGCAGCCTATGCGGCAGGTGTCCGCGATGATGCGCACGGGAACCACTATCTGGATCGCATCAGCGTTCCGCCTCTCTCGGACGTTCCCTCAAGGCGTTGATGCTGCCTGGCGGCACACTCACTGATTTCGTTGTGACCTTACCGGGTTCGCAGTTTGTGACGTTACAGCTCACTGACATCGTAACGATGCGAGACATCCGATTGGTGACGTTACAAAACCCAGTTTCTGTTGAGTTTTTTGGATTCTGTAACGATACCGATAGCCCTACGAGTATCGTTACAGTTACTAGGAACGGAAACGATGCAGCACTGCGGATTTACATCGTTACAGAGGGCAGGGCTGTAATTTGGCAGTCTGATGACGTCGCATGCATTCGGTTTTGACGGCTGATCAGTGGGTGGCCAGGTATGGCGGCAATAAACTGATGTATCGTTACAGGTACGCGCTTCCTGCTTGAAAGCTTCAGCCGTCACGATAGGCTGTAACGATACAAGGCGGCGTAGTCGTTGATTTACAGATTGGGTCATTGATGTCGAAAAACGCAAAACATCCCAAGACGCCGCGGCTTGCGAAGGTCGAAATGGATCATGAGATGGGGCGCGAGAGCTATGAGAGCCGACTGGAGAAGCTCCAAACCAAGCTCAGGCGTATCCAGCAGGCCTATCTGCACAGTGGCGACAGCGCCGTTATCGCCTTTGAAGGCTGGGACGCCGCCGGGAAAGGCGGGACGATCCGGCGCATGTCGGCGGTTCTCGATCCGCGTGGATTCAAGGTCTGGCCGATTGCCGCCCCCAAACCGCATGATCTGGAGCGGCATTACTTGAGCCGTTTTTGGGAACGCCTGCCGGCGCGCGGCGGTCTCGCCGTATTTGACCGGACCTGGTACGGGCGTGTTTTGGTGGAGCGGGTTGAAGGCTTTGCGGCGAACAAGGAATGGAAGCGGGCCTACGATGAGATCAACGACTTCGAACGTGTGATGGTCGATAACGGCACACGGCTGGTGAAGCTCTTCCTGCACATCACGCCGGAGGTCCAGTTGCAACGTTTCGAGGCCCGCCTGCAGGACCCGATGAAGCGCTGGAAACTGAGTTATGAGGATTTTCGCAATCGCGAGAGCCGCCCGGACTATGAAAAGGCCATAGATCAGATGTTCGAACGCACCTCGACCAGCCTGGCGCCCTGGCATGTGATTGCGGCGAACGATAAGAAGTATGCCCGGATCACGGCAATGGAGACCATTGCAGATCACCTGGCCAAAGGGGTCGATCTGAAACCGAAACCTCTGGATGACAAAGTCAGGGAAGAAGCGGAGAAAATCTTCGGGCTCTATTGAGCTGGCGTTCCGGAAGGCGCAGAGCTTGTGAGCCGCTACTCCTCGCCCGTTCGGCCATAAAACGTCATGCGCGCGTCTTTCGAAAGCGGGATGCCGGGTTGCGAATTGTAGGCCAGGACCGCGAGCATGCGGGTGCGCGTACCTTCATTGGGTGCGACCCTGTGGATGGCGTTTCTGCCCCGAAAGAGCACGAGCGCACCGGCCTCCATTGACAGGCGCTGGGTTTCGACACGCCCGTCAAGGACCTCCGCCACGCCCTGATAGTTCATCTCGCCAGCGTCGGCATCACGTACATCGCGCACGTACTCGAAGTGACCACCACGTTCCGGAGGCTCGATCATCAGCGTGATTGCGAAGGAGGAATTGTCGAAATGCCAACCAAGTTCCTGCCCTGTTTCCGCATAGTGAATGTTTATGGAGGATAAGGGGTCGGCATATTCGTAAAGCGCAGTTTCGCCCAATACCTCGCAGAGGAAATCACGGAGAACCGGTGATTCGTATAGGCGCCGCAATGCTGATGCTGCCGGAATCTGATCGTCCGTGATGCAGCCTTTTGAGGAGACGACAAGCCTGTTGCGGGCATGCGCCGCACCAAACGCCGGGTCCGGAGCGCTCAGGTAGGCGGTGTGGCTTTGATTGCAAAAGAAGGCTTTGTGCTTATTGGCGGCGCCTTCCGCTTTAATCCCGTCTATAGCAGACTTCGTTACAAACCGAGGCATTGCGAGGACGCCATTCTGATTGATCGCATGGCGGCAGTCAGCGCGAAAGTCGGCATCTCCAATCGGATAGCTTTCCAGGTCGATGATTTCTTTCAGTTCCATCTCGCGCCTCTGCTGTCCTTGCCTGTGACCTGGATATTAGGCGAAACATAAGATCTGAAAAAATTGTTTTAATAGATCTATAAAGAAGGAAATACTTTCTTTATGTTTTCCTGATGATCAGAATCTCAATTCGACAGTGTGAATATTTCCTGGCCGTGGCACGGACTGGCGGTATCGCCTCGGCGGCCCGGAGTCTGGGCGTTTCCCAACCTGCTGTTGCACAGGCGGTGACCAAGCTGGAAGAGATGACCGGCCTTACCCTGTTCCGGCGCCTTCACGCGCGTGGGATGGAGTTGACCAAGCAGGGCGAGGCGTTCCTGAGCTATGCCAGAGACCTCCAGAGCTGCGCGTCAAGGGTCGCTTCCGCTGTCACGGAAATCGGGGAGCACCGGCGGGGCACCATCCGGCTTGGCTGTTTTCAGTCGATTGCACCCTTCTGCCTGGCGCGGATCGTACGGGGCTATCGTGAGCTGATGCCAGGCGTTACGCTTGAGGTGTCTGAGAAGCTGCAGGGGGAGCTGAGCGACGCACTGCGGGAAAACGAACTGGATCTTGCCATCATGTACGATCTGGGCGCGGATTCCGGTCACATGGGGCGCCAGGAGCTGTCTGCGGCCCCGCCTTATCTGATCGTACCGGAAGATCACCGGCTTGCTGACCGGCGCAGTGTGTCGATCCGCGAGGTCGCGTCGGAGGATTACATCCTCTTTGATGCGCCACAGAGTAGGGACTACTTCTTTGATATCTTTGAGCGCTGTGGCATTCAGCCTCGAATCGGCCTGCGCTGTACAACAATCGAATCGCTACGCTGCGCTGTTGGGAACGGCCTGGGCGTTTCCATCCTCGCGATGCGACCGGCCTGCGGGGAAACCTATGACGGCACGCGCGTTGTTTCGCTCGAGCTTCAGGAGGCGCTGCCGCCGACCCGTATCGTCATCGCCCACCCGCTGGACCGCCCACCGGGAGAGATGACGCTACCCTTCGTCAGGTTCTGTCAGGACGTCTTTGCGGATCTTTAAAGAGTGGGAGCGCGAGTGCGCGGCCTAGTCCTCAGTGCGGCGCTCGGTATCACGATCACGTTCAAAGCAGCTTTTGAGTGGGAAGGGCGGTAACCAGGATTCGCGGCGGATGGTCCAGCTTTCGTAGGTCGGCTTCAATTGATCGGGCGCATCCAGCGAGCCCAGATTCACTTCGATTTCGTCGTCGCTGCGGGCAAAAACCGACGAGCCGCAGGTGGGGCAGAAGAACCGGCCGGCGTAGTCCTGTGTCTCACCTTCGATAGTCACCGCGTCTTGCGGGAAAATCGCTGACGCGTAAAAGAGGGCACCGTGGTGTTTGCGACAGTCGAGACAATGACAGAGGCCGACGCGGTACGGCAGGCCGGACGCGACAATTCGTACCTTGCCGCATTGGCAACCGCCGGTGAATCGCTCCATGCTGGGTCTCCTTCCGCAATAGAGCAGATCCTGTTTAGATGGAATCGCCTATGGCGATCTATCGTTCAGGTGAATCTGCTCTAACTATTTGATCCAGAGCGGATTCACATATCCTGACGAAACCACAAAGTGGTTCCGACAAAGTATGATCCGGTCTAGGCGGCAATTTGTCCGCTGTCAGATGTTGGACTTCTGAGAGGCGAACCTGACCGCTTCTTCTGCCGCGCGCACCAGAGCCCGGGCTTTGTTGCGGCATTCCTGGTACTCGCCTTCGGGTACGCTGTCCGCGACCACGCCGCCACCCGCCTGAATGTAGATCTTGTCGTCCTTCAACACTGCCGTGCGCAGGGCGATACAGGTATCCATTGTGCCGGTGGCACCGAAGTATCCCACAGCACCCGCGTAGATCCCGCGCCGGTCCGGCTCCAGCTCGTCGATGATCTCCATCGCGCGGACCTTCGGGGCACCGGAAACGGTGCCTGCCGGAAAGCCGGCGTAAAGCGCCTGCATGACGTCGTATTTCTCGTCCAGCTCGCCGTCCACGTTGGAGACAATGTGCATAACGTGGCTGTAGAGCTCGACCAGCATCTTTTCGGTCACCTTGACCGAGCCAACTTTGGCCACACGACCGACGTCATTACGGCCCAGATCGAGCAGCATCAGGTGTTCGGCCAGCTCCTTGGGGTCGGACAGCAGGTCCTCGGCCAGTTCCTTGTCTTCCTGGGGCGTGGCGCCGCGTTTGCGGGTGCCCGCAATGGGGCGGATCGTCACCTGTCCGTCGCGCAGACGCACCAGAATCTCCGGACTGGAGCCGACAATCGAGAATTCACCGAGATTCAGATAGAAGAGGAAGGGCGAGGGATTGATCCGGCGCAGAGCCCGGTAAAACGCAAAAGGCGGCAGCTCGAAGGGGATCGAGAAGCGCTGAGACAGCACGACCTGGAAGATATCACCGGCCAGGATGTATTCCTTGGCCTTGTCGACCATGGCGTGGAACTCAGCCTGGGTGAGGTTTGAATCCGGCTCGGGCAGGAGCGTATCGCCCATATAGACGTCGTGCGCACGTGGTACCGGTTGCTCAAAGTCACTGACCACGGCTGCCAGGCGGGCGTAGGCCGCCTCGTAAGCATCACGAGTGGCGACCTTGGCGTCAGGCCAGACCGGGGTGACGACGGTGACCTGATCTTCCACCCGGTCGAAGATGGCGATCACGGTCGGGCGGATGAACATACCATCCGGAACGCCCAGAAAATCCGGGTTCTGATCGGGCAGATGTTCCATCAGCCGGACTGTTTCGTAGCCCAGATAGCCTATGACGGCCGAAGCCATGGGGGGCAGGCCCTGGGGCAGGTCGATATGGCTCTCCGCGATCAGGCCGCGCAGGCTATCGAGCGCATCGCCCTCGAGGGGCGAAAACGTCTCCAGGTCTTGAAGGGCATTCCGATTGATCTCCGCCTGATTGCCCCGGCAGCGCCAGATCACATCGGGCTTGAAACCAAGAAAGGAATAGCGGCCGATATTGGTGCCACCCTCGACAGACTCAAAGAGCACCGAGTTGGGTTGGCCTTCGGCGAGCTTCAAAAACGCCGAAACCGGTGTTTCCAGATCGGCAATCAGCGTTGTCCAGACAACCTGTGCCGCGCCGTCTTCATAGAGTTTGGCGAAACCCTCGAATTCCAGTCCGGTCGGATCCTGAATACCCATGTCGACAGGCCCTACTAGAACTGAGACAGAACGGTGTCGAGGTTGCGGTTGTTGATTTCGACGCTGTAGGTGCTGTTCAGAGTGGTCGTGAACTGGGTGACCAGGTCCCCCTGAATACGGTTGGCGAGGTTCGTCTGCAGCGTTTCAATTGCGTTGTCGGCTTCCGCTTCCGGCGCGGCAGTGATCTCCGAGAGACGCGCGACCATCACACCTTCAGTGTCCTCGACGATGTCGGCTTTACCTTCTTCAAGCTCAAAGAGCTTGGTGGGGAGGTCGAGCGGAATGCCGGGAGTCGGGTTCGTGTTGAAGCGACGCAAAGCCGGGGTGTTGGTGAGCGTCAGGCCGGCTTCTTCGGCCAGAGCCGCAAAATCCCCGCCAAGGTTGATGGCATCGACCATGGCCTGCGCTTTTTCGCTGAGCAGGCGCGTGCGCTCGGCAGCTGTCCAGCCGGCAATCACGTCGTCGCGGACCTCATCCAGAGGTCTGGCGGCCGCTGGCGCGCTGGAAAGGACCTGAACCACGAAGTATCCGCCCTCTGCGGTTTCCGTGAGCAGGCTTTCCTGTCCGACATCGGTTGAAAAGGCGGTGTTGATGAAGGTTCGATCGTCCGGCAGGGCCTCGATCCGTTCGCCGTTCTCGTCGTTCCCGCTTCGGTCGACCCGTGGGAAACGCTCCAGTTTCAGGCCCAGGGTCGAGGCGGCTTCCTCAAGTGTCTGACCACCTGCCATGGTGTCGTCGAGGGCATTGGCCAGCTCGATGGCCGTATCGGTAGCAAGGCTCAACTGCAATGTTGCGCGAAGATCGTCGACGACCTCTTCAAAGGGCGAAACACTGCCGGCCTGAACTTCGGTGACCTGCGCCAGATGCCATCCCAACGGGCTCTGCACCGGCTCCGATACACCGCCTTCTTCTGCAGCGAAAGCGCCGTCGGCAAGGGCCGGAAGCTGTGCAGCGAGTTCAGCGCGAGAGATCAGACCGAGGGCGACTGGCGTTCCGGCACTGGTTTCGCTCACGACCGCTTCGAAGCTTTTGCCTTCGCGGATCATCGCCAGCGCGTCTTTGGCCTCCTGCTCGGTAGGATAGAGAACCTGTGAGACGTTGCGGCGCTCAGGAACAGAATAGGCATCGATGCGCAGTTCATACTCCTGCTGCAGCCGCTCGTCGGAAACGGCGACTTCGTCAGTCAAGGCCGAGGGGCTGATCTGGAGAACATTCAGGCTGCGGTAAGCAGGGGCCAGGAAGTCTCCGGAATGTTCATCATAGTATTTCTTGATCTGACCTTCGTCGGGATCCGACAGCTCGGCAATGCTGTCGTTGCGGAAGGTAACGGTGTCGGCTGAACGGGTCTCGGCACTGTAGCGATAGAGTGTTTCCGCCATTGCACGGGGCATGGAGGCGGCGCCGGAAATCGCGTTGACCACCTGCTGGCGCTGAATATCGCCAGACAGCGCCAGGAGAAAGGCCTGTTCCGTCAGGCCGCTGTTGCGCAAGGCGCCTTCGTAAGCAAAACGATCGAAGTTACCGGCCTGGTTCTGAAAGGCCGGCAGAGAGGCGATCTGCTCGCGAAGCTGATCGTCCGTCACGATAAGCCCCAGATCATCGGCGTGCTGTTCATAGAGTGCGCGGGTGGTCAAACGGTCCATGACCTGCTGTACGACACCAAAGGCCTGCGCCTGTTCGATATCCAGGCGACCGCCAAACTGCGGCGCCAGTCGTGCCAGTTCCTGGCGCAGATTCCGGCTGAATTCCTGCTGGCCGATCGAAACCTTGCCGACCTGAGCCACTGAATAGGCGTGGGTCGGACCCTGGAAGATATCTCCGATGCCCCAGACACCGAAGCTCGCTATGAGCAGGGCAAAGAGGCAGAAGGTGACGAACTTTTTGATCGGGTTGGTTTTTTTCTCGGCCATGGTGATGGCAAATCCCTGTTAACAGCAACGTTGGTCCGGCGTTTGGTCGGCGGCTAATCCTGCGAACAGCCTAACACCTTAAAAGTGCGCGGCATATTAGGTAGCCCCAGGGGTGCGGGCAATACGCAAATGCGATCACGGGCATCTCAATAAGCTTGAGTACTTTTTACCCCATAGGGACTTCCCGGAGTTGGATTAAGAAGTCCATCATGCTAGGTAGTCGCGAAACACGCCTGAAACCGGCTTTTTTTCGTTAAATCTTCCCCAGATATGGAGACTCTTGTCATGCGGCGCAAGTTGATTGCTGGTAACTGGAAAATGAACGGCTTGCGCGCCGGGGGCACCGCCCTTGCGGGTGGCCTCGCGGAAAAGGCCAACGCGGAGACGCCAATCTGTGATTTTCTGGTCTGCCCACCTGCGCATCTCTTGATTCCCGTGGCTGACGCCATTTCGGGTAGCCCGGTCGCACTTGGCGGACAGGATTGCCATGTCAATGCTTCAGGTGCACATACCGGCGACTTGAGCGCCGAGATGCTGGCGGATACGGGCTGCAGCTTTGTCGTTCTCGGTCATAGCGAGCGCCGGGCGGATCATGGGGAGAGTAATGCTCTCGTCCGTACCAAGTCCGCTGCGGCAGAACGTGCCGGTCTTACGGCCATTATCTGCGTGGGCGAGACTGCCGAGGAGCGCAAGGCGGGCAGGGCGCTGGAAGTCATCGAGAAGCAGATCCGCGAATCGCTGCCTGAAAGCGCCGAGGCCTCGCTGGTCGTGGCCTACGAACCTGTCTGGGCAATCGGAACTGGATTGACCGCGACTCCGGGAGATGTTGCGGAGGTGCATGCGCAGATCCGAAAACTGCTGATTGAGCTCTTTGGTAACGATACAGGGAATGCGATTCGCATCCTTTACGGCGGTTCGGTGAAACCGGCCAATGCCGCGGAACTTATGGCTGTCGAGAACGTTGACGGGGCGCTGGTCGGCGGTGCCAGTCTGAAGTTGGATGATTTTTGGGCGATCGGGCGCAGTTGCCCCTAGAGTGTCCTGCGCCAGATATGGCGCAGAAAAGACACTCTAGCTTGTTGAAATAGAGCAAATTACTTTCACTTAATCGATTCAGATTAAGCGAAGTTTGCTCTAGCCATCGGGCTCTCAAAGAGCTAAATACCCAGCGTTCCAAACAGGCTAGGGGTCGTATGCGTGCGTTCCGCCGACCCGACCTGTGCAGATCCGCCGAAGATGCCGTTGGGTTAGGTCCATGCCTTAACTGGTGCCATATGGGCTGATTCGTGCGATTTTTTCGTTGGTGACTGCGGAGATATGGCTCTAGGTGAGCCAACTACTGAAAGACTGATTCGATGCAAAACGTATTTTTGGTGATCCACTTGCTTTTGGCGCTCGCGATGATTGGGGTCGTGCTGCTGCAAAAAAGTGAAGGTGGCGGTCTTGGAATCGGCGGCGGCGGCGGTGGCGGCGGCTCCGGAGGGATGGGCGGCTTTTTGAGCGGACGCGGATCAGCAAACCTTCTGACCCGCGCGACAGCGGTTCTTGCCGGTCTTTTCATGATCAGCAGCCTCGGCCTTACCATTCTGGCCAACCAGGGGATCGAAAATCGCTCGATCGTGGATGATCTTCGTTCACAGCCGATTGCGCCCATTCAGGCCCCGGTTGAACCACTGGCGCCACCGGTACCGCAGAACTGATCATGGTTCAGGCATCGCGGAATGCCGGTCAGGCGAAATTTGTGACCAAACGGCTTTTTCAGAGCCGTGCGTGAAGACAAGAGAGGGCCGGAGATGTAATTTGTTCCGGTCGACAGGTATTTTTCTCAAAGCCGTCGGGGTTCTCCCGAACGGACTAGCGGTTTGAGCAAGGGTTAATGACGCGCTTTATATTTATTACCGGAGGCGTGACCTCCTCACTTGGAAAAGGGCTGACCTCGGCAGCCTTGGGCGCGTTACTCCAGTCGCGGGGCTTTAAAGTCCGCCTCAGAAAACTGGACCCTTATCTGAACGTCGATCCGGGCACCATGAGCCCTTATCAGCATGGCGAAGTCTTCGTGACCGACGACGGCGCCGAAACCGATCTCGATCTGGGCCACTACGAGCGCTACACCGGCGTTGCGGCCCGGCGCAGCGACAACGTCACCACTGGTCAGATCTACTCCAAGGTCCTCCAGAAAGAGCGTCGGGGCGATTATCTGGGCGCGACCGTGCAGGTCATCCCGCACGTGACCGACGCTATCAAGGAATTCGTCCGCAGCGACGTAACCGACGAAGACTTCATCATCTGCGAAATCGGCGGTACGGTCGGCGATATCGAGGGTCTGCCGTTCCTGGAAGCGATTCGGCAACTTGGCAACGAGCTCGGGCGTGAGCGCAGCATCTTCGTCCATCTGACCCTCCTGCCGTACCTGGCTTCAGCCGGAGAGCTCAAAACCAAGCCGACCCAGCACTCGGTCAAGGAGCTGCAGTCGGTCGGTATTCAGCCCGATGTGATGGTTTGCCGTTGCGAACATGAAATCCCCATGGATGCGCGCCGGAAAATCGCACTCTTCTGCAACGTGCGGCGTGAAGCGGTCATCCAGGCGATGGACGTGGACACTATCTATGCCGTTCCGCGGGCATATCACGAAGAAGGCCTGGATCAGGAAGTCTGCCGCCACTTCGGTCTTGAAGACGCACCGCAGCCGGACCTTTCCGGTTGGGATTCGGTCACCGATCGCATTCGCCAGCCGGACGGCGAGGTCACCATCGGCGTGGTCGGCAAGTACACCTCGCTGCTCGACGCCTACAAATCGCTGGCAGAAGCCCTGACCCATGGCGGGATTGCGAACAACGTCCGGGTCAAGGTCAACTGGCTGGATTCCGAGATTTTCGAGCAGGACGGTCCGATCCATGCGCTGGAGAATGTGCATGGCATTCTGGTGCCCGGTGGCTTTGGCGAACGCGGTTCAGAAGGCAAGATTGCTGCCGCAGGTTTCGCCCGGGAACGGAACGTACCCTATTTCGGCATCTGTTTCGGTATGCAGATGGCCTGTATCGACGCGGCGCGTAATCTCGCCGGGATCAAAGCGGCCGGCTCTACGGAGTTCGGTAGCTGCGAAGACCCGATTGTCGGTCTCCTGACCGAATGGACCCAGGGGAATGAGGTCGTGCAGCGTAGTGGTGCGGACGATCTGGGCGGTTCAATGCGGCTTGGCGCCTATCCCTGCACCCTCAAGGAGGGCAGCCGGGTTCAGGAAGCCTACGGTGTCCAGGACATCGAGGAGCGTCACCGGCACCGTTACGAGGTCAACATCAACTACCGCGAAAAACTGGAACAGGCCGGACTGCTGTTTTCCGGGCTTTCACCGGACGGCGAACTGCCGGAAATCGTCGAGCTGCCGGAGCACCCCTGGTTCATCGGTGTTCAATATCATCCGGAGCTGAAGTCCAAGCCCTTTGAACCGCATCCGCTGTTCACGTCATTTGTGGCGGCCGCTGTCGCCCAGTCCCGTTTGATGTAGGCGGCACGGGACGAACAGCAGTTTGAAGCCAAGTCGGGTGGCCCATTCGGTGTCCGCCCATCCTGCAGCGCAGGACCTGAAATCAGAGGAATGAGCCCGGTATGTCGCAGGCGAAACATGTAAGCGTTGGACCCGTCACCCTCGGCAATGACCTGCCCTTCGCTTTGATTGCGGGGCCCTGTGCCATGGAAAGCCGGGCCCATGCCCTGGAAATGAGCCATGCGCTGACAGAAATGGCGGCGGAACTGGGTATTGGCCTGATCTACAAATCCTCCTTCGATAAAGCCAACCGCACCAGCCTGACGGCTGAGCGCGGCATCGGTCTGGACGAAGCCCTGTCGGTCTTCGCAGAGGTGAAGGAGACCTATGGCTGTCCGGTTCTAACCGACGTCCATACGGCGGAACAATGTGCTGTTGTCGGTGAAGTGGTCGATGTGCTGCAGATCCCGGCTTACCTTTGCCGTCAGACAGATTTGCTGGTCGCCGCGGCGAAGACAGGTAAGGTGGTCAACGTCAAGAAGGGCCAATTCCTGGCCCCCTGGGACATGAAGAACGTTGCGGCCAAGGTTACCGAAAGCGGCAACCCCAACGCCCTGGTTTGCGAGCGCGGGGCGTCTTTCGGTTACAACACCCTGGTTTCGGACATGCGGTCGCTGGCAATCATGGCGGCGGATACCGGCTGTCCTGTGGTCTATGATGCGACGCACTCAGTCCAGCAGCCGGGTGGGCGAGGCGGCTCGTCGGGCGGGCAGCGTGAGTTCGTGCCGGTTCTGGCCCGTGCCGCCATCGCGGTCGGTGTTGCCGCGGTCTTTATGGAAACCCATCAGGATCCTGACCGCGCGCCTTCGGACGGCCCCAATATGGTGCCGTTGCACCAGTTGAAAGATCTGATCGCGACACTGATGGCCTTCGATGCGATCGCAAAGGCCAATCCTGTCACAATAACCTGATTTAATTCGAGATCGGCGCACCCATCGGATCGCGCCGGAACCTGACACACTAAGCTTGGAGCAGGAGTTTCCATGACGGCGATTGTAGATATTCGAGGGCGCGAGATTCTTGATTCACGCGGCAACCCGACTGTTGAAGTCGATGTAACGCTTGAAAACGGCGCTTTCGGCCGTGCGGCGGTTCCTTCGGGTGCCTCCACCGGCGCCTATGAGGCGGTTGAGCTGCGTGATGCGGATAAGGGGCGTTACGGTGGCAAGGGTGTGCTCAATGCTGTTGAAGCGGTCAATCATGAGATCTTTGACGTGCTCTCCGGTCTGGATGCCGAAGATCAGCTTCTGATCGATCAGACCATGATCACCCTGGACGGGACGCCGAATAAGGCGCGCCTGGGCGCAAACGCCATTCTGGGCGTCAGTCTTGCGGTGGCCAAGGCCGCCGCCGAAGATGCGGGCCTGCCGCTCTACCGTTATGTCGGCGGTGCTTACGCGCGAACCCTGCCGGTACCGATGATGAACATCATCAACGGCGGTGCCCATGCGGACAACCCCATCGACATTCAGGAATTCATGGTGATGCCGGTCGGCGCGGCCAGCGGCACCGACGCCATCCGTATGGGCGCGGAGATCTTCCAGTCGCTGAAAAAGGGCCTGCAGGACGCCGGACATAACACCAATGTCGGCGACGAGGGTGGCTTCGCACCGAACATCGGTTCGACCGATGAAGCCCTTGGTTTCATTGCCAAATCAGTTGAGAGCGCGGGTTACAGCCTGGGTGACGATGTGATGCTGGCGCTCGATTGTGCCTCGACGGAATACTTCAAGGACGGCAAGTACGAGCTTGAAGGCGAAGGGAAATCGCTCGATCCATCTGCCATGGTCGATTACCTGGCATCGCTCTGCGACCGTTACCCGATCCTCTCCATCGAAGACGGCATGGCCGAGGATGACTGGGATGGCTGGAAACAGCTGACCGAAGTGGTTGGTCATAAGGTTCAGCTTGTCGGCGACGACCTCTTCGTCACCAACCCCAAGCGCCTGGCCGACGGCATTGCGCGCGGTACGGCGAACTCGATCCTGGTCAAGGTCAATCAGATCGGCACGCTGTCCGAGACCCTGGAAGCGGTCGATATGGCCCATAAGGCCGGCTATACAGCGGTGATGTCCCACCGTTCGGGGGAAACCGAGGATTCGACCATTGCCGATCTGGCGGTCGCAACCAACTGCGGCCAGATCAAAACCGGCTCGCTTTCCCGTTCGGACCGTCTGGCCAAGTACAATCAACTGATCCGCATCGAAGAAGAGCTCGGCGTTGCCGCCCATTACGCGGGTCGGGACGTCCTGCGGGGCTGACCTCTTTTATCTCCGGAGACTTGATGAGTTCTGAAGCCTTGCGCCGGCGCTCCCAAGTCCCCAGGTGATAGATTGTTCTCAGTATGTTAGACTTCGTCTTATGCCGGATGAAAACATGAAGCCAAAATCAAGTTCCAAGGCAGCCATTGCCGAGGACGACCGCGCGCTGAAACTCGCCATGATCGGGTTTGCGGGCCTAATGGTCTTTGCCGCCACTGCTGTCGTGGCTTTCCCTTCGATGGGCGCCGTTTTCCTGGAATCCTATAAGCAGCAGTATGAGGCCAAGGTCACTGAATCGGTCATCTGCCGTTTCTGAGAACAGCTGCCATCACCACCCGACAACTGTTTGGCGACCAAGCACTAGTCCTGGCGTGGATTAGGCTGTGTGTCAGGCGAGTGCGAGAATAGTAGGTCGGTTGGGTAGGGGAGTGCCAACGAGGGCATATCTTCTTCGCTGAAATACCTGAGTGATTGGGTCTCTTCGTCAAGTTCTTGATCTAGGGACCGAACGATGGAGCAGAGATAAAGAACAACTGTGTATTCAACAGTGTCTCCGTTCGGATATGTATATCTAAAAGCACGTCCACCGAATGCGCCGAGCATCTGCGTTGGTCGAACCTCCAGACCGGTTTCTTCGCGAACTTCCCTTAACAGAGCCTCCACCGGTGTTTCGCCAGGTTCAATCGCACCAGCAGGGAGACTCCATCCTTCCTTGGAAGATTTCTCCTGCAGAAGAATTTTACCGAATTGATCGGGAATGACGGCCGCAACAGCGGGGCAGAGCAGAAGGTCTGTGCCGATTCTGCAACGCAGGCTTTCTATGTATCCCGAGCCCGTCATTTATGTATCCGTGAAGGGGTTTTAGCCTGCGCGGAAGCGCTGCGGCTATATCAGCATCAGTTTATCGTTCAGCGCCAGCCAACCTGATGGTTCGCTCATAATCTTCGCGGTGTCGTACTTGCCGAAGATCCGGGTGACGCCGCGTTTGGTGAAGACTTCGTACATGATGGCGCTGGCGGGGCCCTGCGGTTTCCCGACTGCGCCGCCAAAACGGCTCGCAAGTTGGGTTTCCACATGAGCGCGCCAGTGTACCTCCATGGCCGTGCGGGCGACCAGCTTCCCGAGCGTCAGCTTGATGCCCAGTTTGGCGATGGCGGCTGCGGCGTCGGTCGCAAGGCCCAGACCGGCGACCGGGATCACCGCGCCGGCGAGATTTGCGCTCCGCACCCCAAGCTTTGCCGCCTTGGCTTTTTGGATTGCTGAAATCCAGCCCGTGACCGTCTCGCTCTTGCGGAAACCTTTTCCGACCGCCGTGACACCCACAATGTGCGCCGTCGTCGTTCCAATCGCGCTGCCATGCTGAATGGCGCTGAGCACATCGACCTGGGTTACCGAACTGCCGACCCCGCCGGCGATACCGATCGCGGCGCCGCCCAGGCTCTTGAAGCCACGATTGCGGAGGTAGCGTGCTGTTTTCGGGGACTGGCCCTCATGGCCGTTGGTCACGAAATAGGGATTGGGGACCAGTTTGTCGGAATAGTCCTCATCGAACATACCCGTTCCACCGGCGGACTTCAGAAAATTGATCACCTTGATCACCCCGCCTGCACCGGCGCCTGCCTCGGCGATCAGCTCGACCACGCTCCAGAGAAATTCCTCGCCGTCGTCTTTCCCAAGGTCGTTGATCGATGAAGGGTCGGACATATTACTCGTCTCCTGAATATATTATTCGAATCTCAGCATGACCATAAAGAGGGCGGATCATTTCACAGCGAATCGGTTGTGGGGGACCGAAGCCTTACACACCCTATCGTAAGCCTGTACGCGTGTTCTAGTGAATACAGTACGTCTACATCGTATTTTGCTGTTCTCAGGAACCTTACCGATGTTCGACGCCACTACGACTAAAGCCGTTCTTTAATTGCCGCCGCCATTGCATCGGGAGGGGTGCCGTGCCGGAACACCAGCATCAGATTCCAGTCTTCGTCCATCAGGTAGGTATAGGAGCTGTGGTCGACCGGGTAATCCACCGGGTCGATATCGGTCCGGATCGAGTGGTAGACCCTGAAATCACGCGCCACCGCATCGGTCCGTTCCTTGGGGCCGGTCAGGCCCACCATCCGTTCGTGAAAGAGCGCCACGTAGTCCGCCAGGTGCGCCTGGGTGTCACGATCCGGGTCTACGGTGATGAAGAGGGGGCGGAGCTTCTCTCCCTCGGGACCAAGGGCGTCCAGGGCCGCGGACATATCCTGCAGCGACGTCGGGCAGATATCGGGGCAGAAGGTGTAGCCGAAATAAAGCAGGACCTTCTCGCCCTTGAAATCGGCCTCCGTGGTTCTGCGCCCGGTATGGTCGAAGAGATCGAAGGGGCCGCGCATATCGGCGGGTACGGAGACGATGTTTTCACCGGCCGCCGTCTTCTCCTGTGTCAGACGAGAACCGAGGATCCAGGCTGTGGTTCCGAGCGCGGCAACGGCGATTGTCACGCCTAGGATGAGAACAGTGCGATAGGAGAGCATAGGGGTCCGGGATTGGCCGAGTGCGCGGTGCGCGGCTGATTTATCGTGAGAGCAAGATAAAACGCAAAGCCGCCTCACGGCCAACTCTTTTGAGGCAAAGGCAGTGATTTTTCAGTCCAATGGTGAGGCATTATTTTGGGATGCCGGGTGGAGGAGATGGCGCCGGGAAAATGCGTTGAGCGTTCCAGGCACTCGCTGGAGTTTGACGCGCTAGGAACATATTCCGCAACTCGAAATCGCTTTGAAACAAATGTTTCAGACGGTCGAGTGAGGTCACGTCACCTGAGGGGAGTGAGTCCAAAAGGAGTCCAAAAGGGGAATGTATGGGAATCAATTCGGAAGAATTGAATCTTATTGGAATCATTGCGTTTTTTCAGTTGACCCGAGGAATCGATCTGTGATTCGTTCTTCTCATGTCTATTGCTTGGGAAATACGCAGCCGCGCACGCTTCATCCTTCCGAGGGTGTTGGCGGTCTGTACCGTGGTTTACTTCGCCTACCACACGGTGGAGGGGGATCGCGGCTTTTTGACGTGGTTGTCGCTGAAGCAGGATCTGGCGCAGGTGCGTATCCAGCAGACAGAGCTGCGGGCACAGCGTGAGGAGCTTCAGGATCGGGTGTCCTTGCTGCGGCCCGATAACCTCGATCCTGATCTTCTGGAAGAGCGCGCGCGTGAGGTTCTCAACTATGGCCATGAAAACGAGCTTATTCTGATTACACCTAAGCGCGAAAACACCCCTGAAAAGTGACGGGAACACTGCAAATTTCGCAACATTAATCAAAATCAAGTTAATAATTATTATTTCATTATAAATCAATAATTTAACCCTTATTGCAATTCTAACCTTTTCCCCGTATTCTGGCCCGGTCGATGGGGCTCGCCCCTCTGTGTTCACGCGTAGTCAAGGGGGGAGCCAATGGCGACCAGAAAAGCCCCGGCAAAAAAGCCTGCGGCAAAACGTAAGCCTGCCGCCGCCAAGTCTTCGGCAGTAAAAGTTTCCAAGGACGAGCTGCTCAATCACTACCGGGAAATGCTGGCGATCCGGCGTTTCGAGGAAAAGGCCGGCCAAATGTACGGCATGGGCCTGATCGGTGGTTTCTGCCATCTCTACATCGGCCAGGAAGCCGTTGTTGTCGGGATGCGCGCCGCGACCACTGAAAAGGATACAGTCGTCACCTCCTACCGCGATCACGGCCACATGCTGGCCTGCGGAATGGACCCTGACGGTGTGATGGCGGAGCTTACAGGCCGCCGCGGCGGATATTCCAAGGGCAAGGGTGGCTCCATGCATATGTTCAGCCACGAAAAGAAGTTCTACGGCGGACACGGCATCGTGGGTGCCCAGGTGCCGATTGGAACCGGGATCGCCTTTGCGCACAAATACCTGGAAGAGCCTGCCGTCTGCCTGACCTATCTGGGCGACGGCGCGTTGAACCAGGGGCAGGTTTACGAGTCCTTCAACATGGCTGCGCTCTGGAAGCTCCCGGTGATCTATATCATCGAGAACAACAAATACGGCATGGGAACCTCGATTGAGCGTTCTTCCGCTAAGAGCACCGAACTCTTCAACCGGGGTCAGGCTTACGGCATTCCGGGAATGCAGGTCGACGGTATGGACGTTCTTGCGGTGAAGGAAGCGGGCGCCAAGGCGGCGGAACACGCCCGGAACGGGAAGGGGCCTTACATCCTCGAGATGATGACCTACCGTTACCGTGGTCACTCCATGTCGGACCCGGCGAAGTATCGCTCCAAGGAAGAGGTGCAGAAGATGCGCCAGGAACGCGATCCGATTGAACGCCTGCGCGGCTTGATGCTGGAGCAGGGCCAGGCGGAAGAGGCCGAGCTCAAAGAGATCGACCGCGCTGTGAAGGCCCGGGTGTCGGCGGCTGCCGAGTTCGCACAGAACAGTCCCGAGCCCGATCCTTCGGAACTCTTCACCGACATTTACGTGGAGGCCTGAGCGCGTCCGAGAGGCCATAACTTCTCAGACGCGAAACTGGCCAGACCCGAAACCTCGCGCCCGCATTGAACCAGAAGAGCGGGCCTGCTGCAGATTTCTATCCCGGAGAGGGACCACATGCCGATTGAAATTTTAATGCCCGCACTCTCGCCCACCATGACCGAGGGTAAGTTGGCCAAATGGCTGAAAAACGAAGGCGATGCCGTCGCCGCCGGTGACGTCATTGCCGAAATCGAAACCGACAAGGCGACCATGGAGGTCGAAGCCGTGGACGAGGGTGTCCTGGGCAAGATCCTAATTGCCGAAGACACCGACGGTGTTGCGGTCAACACCCCAATCGCCGTGCTGCTGGAAGAGGGGGAAGACGCTTCCGCGCTCTCCGCTGCAGCCGCCGCGCCTGCGCCCGCAGCTGCTGCACCGGCGCCCGCTGCGGCTCCGGCAGCCGCCGCACCGGCCAATGTTTCGGTTTCCGCCCCGGCCGCCGAACCGGACTGGACCGGTGCAACCGTGACCTTGACTGTACGCGAAGCCCTACGCGATGCCATGGCCGAGGAAATGCGGGCCAACCCCAAGGTCTTCCTGATGGGCGAAGAGGTGGCCGAGTACCAGGGTGCCTATAAGGTGAGCCAGGGTTTGCTCGATGAGTTCGGCGCCAAACGCGTGATCGATACGCCGATTACCGAACATGGTTTCGCCGGTCTGGGTGTCGGCGCGGCTTTCTATGGCCTGAACCCGATTGTCGAGTTCATGACCTTCAACTTCGCCATGCAGGCCATCGACCACATCATCAACTCGGCCTCCAAGACCCGCTACATGTCCGGCGGTCAGGTCAGCAGCCCGATCGTATTCCGCGGCGCCAATGGCGCGGCGTCTCGTGTCGGGGCGCAGCACTCTCAGTGCTATGCCAGCTGGTATGCGCACTGCCCGGGCCTCAAGGTCGTGGCACCCTATTCCGCCGCCGATGCCAAGGGCCTGCTGAAATCGGCGATCCGGGATCCGAACCCGGTGATCTTCCTGGAGAACGAGATTCTCTACGGACAGAGCTTCGATGTGCCCGACAGCGACGACTGGACCGTGCCGATCGGCAAGGCCAAGGTGGTCCGGCCTGGTACCGATGTCACCATCTGCGCTTTCTCGATCATGGTGGGCAAGGCGATGGAAGCCGCGGAGGCCCTGGCCGCCGAAGGCATCTCCGCCGAGGTTATCGATCTGCGCAGTCTGCGCCCGCTGGATACGGAAACCATCGTGGCTTCGGTGCAGAAGACCAACCGCCTGGTTTCGGTCGAGGAGGGCTGGGGCTTTGCGGGGATCGGCGCGGAACTGGCCATGCAGATGATGGACAGCGCCTTCGATTGGCTCGATGCGCCGGTCAAGCGGGTCTGCGGTCCGGATGTGCCTATGCCTTACGCCGCCAATCTCGAAGTCCTGGCTCTGCCGCAGACTTCGCACATCGTAACTGCGGCCAAAGAAGCCTGTTATCGCGCGTAAGCGGGGAGAAAAACCATGCCAGTAAATATTTTGATGCCCGCTCTGTCGCCGACGATGACGGAGGGAACGCTTGCCAAGTGGCTCATGAAGGAAGGCGATCAGGTTTCCTCCGGCGATGTGATCGCCGAGATCGAAACCGACAAAGCCACCATGGAAGTCGAGGCGGTCGACGAAGGCACTTTGGCTAAGATCCTGGTGGCCGACGGCACCGAGGGAGTCGCGGTCAACGCTGTGATCGCGGTGCTCCTGGAAGAGGGCGAAGACGCTTCGGCTATCGATGCGGCGCCCGTCGCTGCCCCGGCGCCTGCAGCTGCTCCTGCAGCGGAAGCCGCACCTGCAACCGCCGCGTCTGCACCTGCAGCTCCTGCAGCGGCAGCGCCAACTGCCCCTGTAGCGGCGAGTGGTGGACGGATCTTTGCCAGTCCGCTGGCGCGAAGGATGGCCGAACAGGCCGGTCTGGACCTCTCAGCGATTGCCGGTAGCGGCCCCAAGGGCCGGATCGTCAAAGCCGACATCGAAGCGGCTGTCGCCGGTGGGACTGGTAAAGCAGCTGCGCCTGTTGCTGCCGCTGCTCCAAGCGCTGGGCCTGCCGTCGCTGCGCCGGCTGCTGCCGGACCTTCTGCCAAGCAGACAGCGGACCTGTTGGGTATGGAATACGAGCAGGAGCCCCTGTCGGGCATGCGCCGCACCATTGCCAAGCGCCTGACGGAATCCAAGCAGACTGTGCCGCATTTCTATCTGACCGTGGATTGTCAGGTCGACGAACTGCTCAAGGTCCGCAAGGAACTCAACAGCCGCTCCGACGCCTACAAGGTTTCGGTCAACGACTTCGTCATTCGCGCAGCGGCCATTGCTCTGAAGAAGGTTCCGGCGGCCAACGCCTCCTTCGATCCGGAGGGCATGATGTACTACAAACATGCCGATATCTCGGTCGCTGTGGCTACCCCGAGCGGTCTGATCACGCCTATTATCAAGGCGGCGGAAGGCAAGGGACTGGCCACCATCTCGAACGAGATGAAGGATCTGGCGGTCCGGGCCCGCGACGGCAAGCTGAAGCCCGAGGAATATCAGGGCGGAACCTTCTCGGTCTCCAACCTGGGCATGTTCGGGGTCAAGGAATTCTCTGCGATCATCAATCCGCCGCAGGGCTGCATCCTGGCTGTCGGTGCCGGTGAGCAGCGTCCCGTGGTCAAGGACGGCGCGCTGGCGGTGGCGACCGTGATGAGCTGCACTCTGTCGGTCGATCACCGGGTGGTCGACGGCGCGGTCGGGGCCGAGTTCCTGGCGGCCTTCAAAAAGCTGATCCAAGATCCGATCACGATGTTGTTGTAGGAAAGGGCTGAAAAATGGCTGATACCAACTTCGACGTCGTAGTGGTCGGCGGCGGCCCCGCAGGTTACGTCACCGCAATCCGGGCCGCGCAGCTCAAGCTGAAGGTTGCCGTGGTCGAAAAGCAGCACCTGGGCGGCATCTGCCTGAACTGGGGCTGTATTCCGACCAAGGCGCTGCTGCGCTCCGCCGAGATCTATCACTACATGAACCACGCGGACGCCTTCGGGCTCTCGGCGACGGGTGTGGGCTTTGACCTGGAAAAGGTCGTCAAGCGCTCCAGGGCCGTCTCCAAGCAGCTTAACGGCGGTGTCGGGCACCTGCTCAAGAAGAACAAGGTTCCGGTCATTGACGGCGAAGCCAAGCTGAACGGCCCGGGCAAGTTGAAGGTCACCAAGGACGGCAAGCCTGTCGCGGATCTGACCGCCAAGCACATCATCCTGGCGACCGGTGCGCGCGCGCGCTCCCTGCCGGGCCTGGAGCCGGACGGCAAGCTGGTCTGGACCTATATGGAAGCCCTGGTGCCCGATATCATGCCCAAATCCATGCTGGTCATCGGCTCGGGCGCCATCGGCATCGAGTTCGCCAGCTTCTTCAAGACCATGGGCGCGGATGTCACCGTGGTCGAGGTCATGCCGCAGATCCTGCCGGTTGAAGACGAGGAAATCGCCGCCCATGCCCGCAAGCGCTTTGAAAAGCAGGGCATGAAGATCATCAGCGGCGCCAAGGTCACTGGCCTGAAGAAGGCCGCCGACTCGGTGACGGTTTCGGTCGAGGATGCCAAAGGCAAAACCAGCGAAATCACCGTCGACCGTGTGATCTCGGCGGTTGGCGTCGTCGGCAACATCGAAAACCTCGGTCTGGAGACCACAAAGATCAAGACCGACCGGGGCTGTATCGTTGCAGATGAGTTCTCCCGCACGGACGAACCCGGCGTCTATGCCATCGGCGATGTGGCCGGACCGCCCATGCTGGCGCACAAGGCCGAGCATGAGGGCGTGATCTGCATCGAGAAGATCGCAGGTCTGCCACATGTCCATCCCATGGATAAATCCAAGATTCCCGGCTGCACCTACTGCCATCCGCAGGTCGCTTCGGTCGGCATGACCGAGAAAAAGGCCAAGGAGGCCGGGCACTCGGTCAAGGTTGGGCGCTTCCCCTTCATGGGCAACGGCAAGGCGATTGCCCTGGGTGAGCCCGAAGGTCTGGTCAAGACCGTCTTTGACGCCAAAACGGGTGAACTGCTGGGCGCGCATATGGTCGGGGCCGAGGTAACCGAAATGATTCAGGGCTTTGTGGTAGCTATGGGCTTGGAAACCACGGAAGAAGACCTGATGCATACGGTCTTCCCGCACCCGACCCTGTCTGAAATGATGCATGAGTCGGTGCTTGACGCCTATGGCCGCGTCATCCACATGTAATCTGGTATCTGCGCGGTGCGGCTTGAGCGCACGGCAGGCGAAGGAGCAGGTAGAGCATGAGCAGCGAGAGCACAACAGCGGTCAAACCGGCTGAAAAGCGCGTCCGGCATCCGGAAAAGGCCCACAAGCCCGACAATCCGATTCAGCGTAAGCCGGCCTGGATCCGGGTCAAGGCGCCGACCTCCGAGACCTATCATGAGACCCGCAAGATCATGCGGGACAACAATCTCTCGACGGTCTGCGAGGAAGCGGCTTGTCCGAACATCGGCGAGTGCTGGTCCAAACGCCACGCCACCATGATGATCATGGGCGAAATCTGTACCCGTGCCTGCGCCTTTTGTAACGTTGCAACCGGCAAGCCCAATGCCTTGGACCCCTTCGAACCCACCAATGTGGCGGCGGCGGTGGCCAAGCTGGGCCTTAAGCACGTCGTGATCACCTCGGTCGACCGGGACGACCTGGACGACGGCGGCGCGGCCCACTTCGCCGAGGTGATCCGGGCGACCCGGGAAGTCTCGCCGGAAACCACCATCGAGATCCTGACCCCCGACTTCCTGCGCAAAGAGGGCGCGCTGGAAGTTGTCGTCGCGGCCCGGCCCGACGTCTTCAACCACAACCTGGAGACTGTGCCCCGGCTTTACGGCGAAGTGCGCCCCGGCGCGCGCTATTTCCACAGCCTGCGTCTGCTGGATGAGGTCAAACGTCTCGACCCGACCATCTTCACCAAATCCGGCATCATGGTCGGCCTGGGCGAGGGCAAGGAAGAGGTTCTGCAGGTCATGGACGACCTTCGCTCCGCCGATGTGGACTTCATGACCATCGGCCAGTATCTGCAGCCGACACCCAAGCATCACGCGATCGACCGCTTCGTCACGCCCGACGAGTTCGGCCACTACAAGAAAATGGCGCTCTCCAAGGGCTTCCTGGTGGTGGCTTCCACGCCATTGACCCGCTCGTCCTATCACGCGGACGAGGACTTCGCGCAACTGCGTGTGGCCCGTGAGGAGAAACTGGCGGCGAACGGATAAAAACGGGTTCGCTTTGGGGGCTCAGAAGGACTTCCGCGGTCAGCGCAATTGGATCGAGTCCTATCGAGGTATTTTCCAGCCAAAGGCTGAAAATTTAGGGGGCGGCTTCAAAATGCAAGACTGGATCGAAACGCCGCCTAGTCTCCAATATAACATCGATCGGTTTTTTGGATATCAGGACGCGTCGGAAGTACGGCGAACAGAACTCTCGCTAGATCGTCTGGTGAATTTTTTTGACGGATATATCTCGTTACACGGCATTTACAGCACGCAAGCCAGAACGCCTGATTGGAGGTCTGATGGTCTTAGATTCGGCACAAGATCATCAGATCTGGAAGAAAAATGGTGGCGTTCCTTTCCCGAAAACAAGAAGGCTTCGAGCCGGTGTCGTCTTTTTTTTGGAACGCCCTATCACGGTTTCCGTTGTGTTTCGCAACTTGGCGTTTTCCATGAAAGAAATCAAAAATGGTACGACCGCGACATTGATGGTCGTCATTTTTCCGCTTCCTGTTATTTCTCGAGGAAAATGTATGAGGCGATTAAGGGTTATTTTGAGCTGAGCGCGCATCCTTACATCGAAAACTTCGAAAACATTATCGTTCTTCCGATGCCGCACGCCTGCGAACCCGACGACACGCCTCTGAGCTCTACAAAACCACTCAATCCGGAGCTTCACATTCCACTGGATTCACTGGTCATTGGCCACTTCAATTTCGAAAAGCAATGCATTGATTCCGCTTCTCTTTTTCAAGAGGAAACCGGCAAAAGAAAAAATCTCCCAGTAGTAAAAAGTAGTTCTACTGCCGTTTTATAGCCAGATTGCTCTCAACGCTGCTGACCCGCTCGTCCTATCACGCGGACGAGGGCTTCGCGCAGCTGCGTGTGGCCCGGGAGCAGAAGCTGGCGGCGAACGGGTAGGGCTGCGGGGCAGGCCGGGCCGTACAAATTAAGGTCGAATCCGTTAGAGAGCAGGATCCTGCGTTAAGGAAACCGTACGTTCGTTGACTCGGTGGCTAATGACCGGTTGGAGCCCAGACCTGCCACGCGTTAGTGGCCCAAATAATGGCAGAAATCTGATAGCTCCCATCTTTGAGAAATGGTAACACTCGGCCATTGCCTTTCGTCTCCAATAGGTTGTGTATGTCGCTGCAGGAAATTCTCTCGAAAGCTTCAAATTCGGAGCTCACTTTCTGTGTGGGCATTGATCCCACAGCAAACACGTTGTCGGCTTGGGGTTTGGACGACACTGCTCAGGGAGCAAAGAAGTTTGCGTTAACGATGCTTGAGGCTGCCAAAGATACCGTTTTGTTGGTTAAGCCGCAGGTCGCCTACTTTGAGCGGTTTGGCGCAGAGGGTTACTCCGTTTTGACCGATGTCATCAAGGAAGCAAGGCAAATGGGATTGCTTGTGCTTGCCGATGCCAAACGTGGGGACATAGGGTCAACGATTGATGCCTACGCGGAGGCCTGGCTCGGGCAAAATGCGCCGATGCAAGTGGATGCGATAACCGTCACGCCATACCTCGGGTTTGGCTCACTGACACCTCTGTTCGATAGAGCACATGACGCAGGGGCGTATGTCTTTGTGGTAACGCGTTCTTCAAATCCGGAAGGCACTTCATTGCAGGAACACGGAACACCCAAGGTCTGGCAAAGCATCCTCGAAAATATTGCTGACTGGGAAGAGTCCCGTGGCAATAGGACAATAGGAGCCGTCGTCGGAGCCACAGTGCCGTCAGATTTGAAGTATGCGCTTGACCGCTTGCCGGAAGCCTATTTTCTTGCTCCTGGAATTGGCCAGCAGGGCGCGACTCTCGAGGATGTTTTCAACCTAACAACAGACCGCAAGAGGATCATCGTGAGCTCAAGCCGTGCCATTGCCGCTCATGGTCCAGATGTGTCTCGTATTCGTGCAGCGATACTTCAGAGATAGAATAACGAACGACGGTTTCGTCTGCAGAGAGTGACTCCGTGCTCTGCGGCGCAAATGGCGGTCTCCAAAGGCTTCCTGGTGGTGGCCTCGACGCCGTTGACCCGTTCCTCCTATCACACTGATGAGGACTTGGCGCAGCTGCGTGTGGCCCGGGAAGAGAAACTGGCGGCGAAGGGGTAAGCCGGATCATCTGTGTTACCGCAAGGGAGCGATTTCGCCTAAGTGCAGAAGGGCACTTCAAGGTGTGGTCCCATACGCCTGTCGTATTTGTTCAGCGTAACGAATGCCCGGTTTGAGTCCAAAGAGATAGATGTGGCGTCTCGAACGAAGCGCCGCTTACGTCCAAATCATGTGCGTCAGTTTTGTGATCTGATTGTCGCGGTCAGCCTCTCTTTCGCGCAGCAACTCATGCCGGAGTTATCGAGACCGCCAGACGGGGCTGCGGCATGCGCCGCAAAAATTCTTCACCCCGGCCATGCGGTGTCTTCGTCCATCGGATAGTTCGGGCGCGGCAGATGCGTGAACGGCCAGCGGTCATGGACCGGCGACGTCAGGCCGCCCGTGTCGACTTCAAAGACCTCGTTCGCAGAGAACCAGTTGGAAAAGCCGGCCCGGAAGTGACCTCGGGATTTGACGACGACTGTCCGGGCAGACGTGATGTCCAGTCCCAGCATGTGGAAGAACACCGGGTCGGCGGTTTGCGTGCGATCGGAAATCACGACCACGGTGATGCCGCCGATGCGAAGCGCCGCGGACGGTCCGAGAGCCAGTCGTCGCCCAGCCGTCATGCCCCGTTCACCGACCACATCCCCGTCGTGAAGCGCCAGGACCTCTGCGTCGGCTTCGAAGGGCAGATCCCATTTCGCCCAGGAAACCCTCGTATCGCAGGACCGGTTAAAGCGCGCCTTGAACCGGTCGCCGACACCTACGCGGTGCGCTTCGCTCGCAAGCTCGGGGTCGCAGAATGACCCAAAAAGACAGTTTGAGACGCCCGCCGCGTGAAGGGCTGCCAATAGCTCGGTCGTCCGGCCACTTCCTCCGCCGCCGGGATTGTCGCCTGCATCAGAGAAAATCACGGGTGACCGGTCTTGGCCGGAAGAAATCGCCACGGCTTCCTCGATGGAGGTCAATTGCCGCACAAAATCCTTGCGCAAGGACCAGGCCATGTCGGCCAACTCAACCGCCAAAGCGTTGGCGACGCCCTCGTGTTCACGCGCCGTGACAAGAATGCTCAGGCCATTATCGGGTGTGTCCGAGAAAAGGAAATTGCCAAAGACAGAGACGTTGAGGATCGCACCGCGATACTCGGCCTGTCTTCGCTGACCGAGGTCGATCAACGTGCCGTATGGGTGCTCGGCGCTTAAGAGTGTGACCGATGCCGGCACGAGCGGCAGTTTGACATGCGCGATTTTGGGTCGAACGCCCGACGCCAATATCCGTCGAAGCGAAAAGGCGATCTCCTCGCCGCGTTCAATCTGATCCACGTGAGGATTGGTTCGATAGCCGACAATCAAGTCACAGGCCTCGACCATGCGTTGAGAGATGTTCGCGTGCAGATCAAGCGTCGCTGTGATTGGCACATCCGGTCCAACAACACCGCGTATGCGTGACATCAACAAACCGTCGGGATCATGGTCGTGTTCGGCCACCATCGCCCCGTGATTGCAGATGTAGACCGCATCAACCGGACCAGCCGCACGCAGCATGTCTTCCGACGTCGCGATAACCTCTTCGATAACGGCCTTGCGCACCGGACCTGCCGGATGGCTGGCCGCCAACATGCACGGCACCGGAGTCCAGTCTCCCGTGGCATCCATCGCGCGGACAAACGCGGCGAATTCTGTCGCAAGCCTCGGGGTCGTGGCGCGTGCCTCGGACAGCAAAGCATCGCCAGCGAGCCAGGTCAGCGACGTGAAGTCGACCAACTCGGCCGGCGGTGCAAAGCGATTTGACTCGAGAATTGCACCAAGAAGGGCGATTTTCGGAGGTGTCATGTGTGAGCCCTTTGGAAGTGGTGCGCAAAGTGAGGAAACACGAGCAGATGTAAAGGGTCAAGAGCTTACGCGGCCCTTCAAACCTTAGGCGCCAAAGGCTGCTTCGGCCGGCATTCCGGTCATCAGTACAGATTGCAGCGAACGACCGCTTGAAGCCCAAGTTTTGGGAAAATGGTATATTGCCTGTTTCTGCCTAAGTTCATTTGGGTTAGCTAACAGTATGCAAATATTTTGGACTGACTTGCTCGACGGGGAACGCTACGCAGTGCTCTCCGTATGTATTGCTTACGCTCTGCTCATGGGCATGATCAGCATCACAGCATGCCTTCGCATACGCCGGTGGCCGCACACGATAGGAACGCTCACAGACGACGGGATTTCAGGTTTTGGAAGTTCCAGCGATAGAATGCACACGGCACGCGTACGGTATGAGTATTCTGTCAACGGCACACCCTATACCGGAAAGCGGCTGAGCCCGTTCATCGTTTCCGCCACTGGAACCAGAATGGCGGAGTGGCAGAAGAATGGCATCAAAAGGCACGGACCTGACCGCGTTACCGTATTCTACAACCCAGCCCGGCCCGATAAATCCTACCTGATCATCCCCACACCGACCGGAATTGCAGGAGTGTTCCTACTGATCATGATTGTGGTGATTGTGTTGTGGATGGCGTTTTAGCCTCGACGAACCCGAAATCGTGAGCCGGTGTTACGAGCCACGCACATGTGGTGGCATGAATGAGAGAGGGAGTTCCCAATTCCCCAAGCGGCTGAAGTTAAAAGAACTATCAGGCGCGTTGACTGCTAGAATGAACAACTTTGACGCTGATAAGGTCATAGTCTGCGTTGGTCGACCTTCCCAAAGCGTGATATTCGCCGGTCCGGGGCGAAGATCAAGTTCACACCGCAAAACAGACAGTCATTCAGCACCCGACGTCAGCAATTTTTCCGGAAAACCTCAATAAGAACTCTGAAATATTCTTGATGTATTGATGCTGCCTTTGGTGCGATCCTGCGACCAGAGTTCATAACAGACACCGTGATAAGCAAGCGCCAGAAATACACGGTGGGGGTTGATGCCAGCGGCTTCGCGATCAAAGGTCAAGACTTGGTCATCGGTCAGGTGAAGCTCGAAACGTTCCTTGTTTCCCGTGTACTCGCCATCGCTGTCTGTGCCTGTATACCTGATTTCTAGTAAGAGTACTTTTGCAATATCGCCGAGTGCGATGTCCATTGGTAGATTTTTGCAAGGTATGGCCACGTCCCAGATAAGCCTGCCTGCTCCGATTGTGGCTTTCCAATCGCCCGGTGTGTTGAAAATACGCCAGATTTTTCGTGCTTCGCTCATTGCAAAAGCACCACTCATCACAGCGCACAGCGCTAAAAGCGCTTTGAAAAATGCCCCGATACGATCGGCCGGGTGAATTGCGAAAATGTAAAGTGTAGGCCACACCAGTCCGAAGCAGACCCACATGATTTGCATGCTGGCCACGCGCAGCTTTGACGATTGGATGACGGTCTGTTCTATCACAGTTGAAGGCTAGAGCAGAACTCTATCGGAATTATGAAAATACGCGTGTCAGAGTACGGGCCGTTAGTCATCACTGAGATGGATAACGGCCATTGCCGCGGCTGCAGCGAAAGCTCAATTTGCCCGCACAACCAACCTTGGTTCCTCTCGCGACGAATGTCTGGGAGGGGCCCATTGTGACGTTGGTACCTGCTCCAATATACTTTAGGAAATGGCAGATTATGAGCCGAGGGTTCTCGTGAAAAAAGCAACGATCCTTATTGAGGGCCTAGATCCCGAAGAACTAATCTCTTTGGAGGACTTAGAAGCCTATGCTTTGGCGGGGCGGCCGATCGTCATCTCGGTAGGGGCGGCGGAAGTTCTAGCGGAATTCTCTATAAGCGAAAAAGTGCTCAATGTTGAAATCGCTGTCGTGGAACAAGGTGGTGAAGGTGTTCTCCCGGTGTTGATCGACACCATTGAAAGAGCTGCTTTGCTGAGAAAATTTGTTGCGATTGAGTGGTCAGTTTTCGCTCGTAACTGTGCGACGCCAAATCCCAAGTTAATGGGGGTTCTCGAACGGATTGGATTTGAAGTGCGTCAAATTGAGAGTGGGACTGAGTATTATTGGCAGCGCCGATCCACGAATGACTCGCTTCTTCGGCGTAGAAGGTGATTGAAAATTGGCTTGCCGCGAACGGTAGCTTAGTCCGCATTGCGGTAATCGGTGCACTGCGCAGCGAATGGCCATTTGGCGCTCTTACGCACCCCTTTCCCGTCGTCTCGCCTCGTCAGCGAGCATGCCGAGCGGCAATAGCAGAACCACGAATGCGATGAAGGTGATAACACCCAAGAAAGGTAAATAGAAAAAGAGAAACGCTGAGCAAACCATCATGATCATCGCTGTGGTGAAAACACCTAAGATGCTGACAATTAGCCGAAAAGTGGATTTGGTTGCATATTTCCAGATCCTGGACGCTTCTTTAGCGGAACGTATCTGAAGTACTCGGCGCTGGATAAGAATCATAAGCTTTGTTGCCATACGAGTACCGGTTTCTCAATTTTTGCAAAAATGAGTTTGATTGCAATCCGGGGCGCTTTGTCCGCGCCGCGTCAGTTCATCGACTTTGCGCGATGGGCTGCTTGGTAAAGATTCCATTTGCTACATGTCCTGATCAGCCAGAATTTGTTGAGCAAAAGCGGTTTCATAACTCATGTCACAATTAGTTTTACAAAGGTTTAGTCGTATTTCGAAACCGGCACAGCGTTTGGTTTGTTTCTATCCTCAGACTGAATCGAGCTCCAGGTTTTGCACGCCTGCAGTGTTAGGCAACCCCGGTACAGATTCTGCCTGCTTGTTTTCGGGGTGATGAAAAACAAAGAAAGCCTGTAGAATTCGGTGTGCTGCGGCGCAGAAGCTGTGGTAACACCGGCGGTCATGTCATTTAGAAATCTTCAAGCCTATGCCCACGCACGCTGAACGGCGCGTTCTGCCCTACACGCCGGAGCAACTCTATACCCTGGTCGCGGAAGTCGAACACTATCCGGAATTCCTGCCCTGGTGCGTGGCCGCGCGTATCCGCGAGCGCAAAGAGGATTTGATCACGGCGGACCTGGTGATTGGGTTTCGCATGATCCGCGAGCGCTTCACCAGCAAAGTCGGATTGGACCCAGTGGGCAAAAAGATCCACGTGACCTATGCCGAAGGGCCGTTCAAGTATCTGAACAACCACTGGCGCTTCGAGGATCATGCCGAGGGCTGCGTGATCGATTTCTACGTCGACTTCGAGTTCAAATCCAAACTGCTGCAGAAGATGATCGAAGCCCTGTTCCACGAGGCGGTCCGGCGCATGGTCGCGGCCTTTGAAACCCGCGCCGATGATCTCTATGGCCCCAAGCCACGGGTCGGCGGGTAGGGACTGGCGACGCAGGCGAACTTGACGAGCGAACAAAGGCAGGAGGGGTTAAATTAATCCCATCCTGCCTTTACTTTTCGTATCGCAGTGAGAGCCGCGATCTGACTATCCCGCCAGCTTAGCCTGCGTCAGCTTGCGTCCCGGGCGTTCTGGTAGAGGAAGTCCAGAATGAGCTTCTGGTCCTCGCCTTCGACTCCGGCATTGGGGAACATGCTCTCGGTGATGCCTTTCCATTGGGCCTTGGTGTGGCTCTTTGGATCCTGCGGGATGTGGCACAGGGTGCACTTCTCGTAGAAGAGGCGTTCGCCGGGCTCCATGGCGCTCATGAAGCTATCCGCCACGTTTGCGGCCCGGTCGATCCCAAGCGTTTCCGGATCCAGGCTCGCGACCTGATCGGAAATGAGATCCGGTTCGGAGTAGGCGCGGTTTGGACCCTCGACGTCTTCCGCCTTTTTCAGCGTGGCGATGCAGGTGTTTGCTGCCGTCGCCTGACTGAGCTGGCTCGAGGCCCGGCTGGAGGTCAGCACATTGATCGAGCCCGAGTTACAGCGCCCCTTGCTGTCGAAGGAGAGCCAGGCACCCTCGTAGAGGGACACAACGCCGGGCATGATCTGGTCCGTGACCCTGGCACCTGCGATGGTCGTGCCACGCTCGTTCGAGAGTTCGACGAGATCTCCATCCTTGATGCCTCTGGCGGCCGCATCCTCGCTATTGATCCGCACGAATTCACGGTCTTCTACGTTCAGTTCGTGCCGCAAATCCGACTGTGCGAACTGAGAGTGGATACGGTTGTAGGGGTGCGGACTGACCACATGCACCTGTCCGGCCTCGGCATTGCCCAGATACTCCGCCGGCTCCAGCCACTGTGCCATGGGCGGGCAGTCGGGGACGTTCATCTCGGCGATAGCCTCGCAGTAAAGCTCGATCTTGCCCGAACGCGTATGCAGGGAATTGGCGTCCGGATCTTCGCGGAACTTGCCGTGACGCACCCATTCCAACTCCTCTGTTGGGATCGGAACCCGTGCGACGCCGCGCTCCCAGAACTCCTCGAATTCCATCGTCTCAGAGGCGGAGGACTTCTCGTAGGCCGCTTGAATGATGTCAATCCGATCCAGCCCGTCAGTGAACTGGGGCTCCACATTGAAGATTTCAGCAAGCCTGCGGAAGATCTCGAAGTCATCGAGCGATTCACCCACCGGTTCGATCACCTGGCGCATGGCGTAGACCTTATCCTTCGAATAGGTGCCGCCGGAGCTGATCTCGTCGCGTTCCACCGTGGTCGTTGCCGGTAATACGATGTCGGCGAAGCGGGCGGATGCGACCCACCAGGGGTCGATGCAGACCACGGAGTGGCACTTCTGCATGGCCTGGATCAGTTCGTTGGTGTTCTGGTGGTGGGAGAGGAAGTTGTTCCCCGAGTTGAAGATCATCTGCGCGTCGGGATAGCTGTATTCGCCACCGTTACGTTTGAACTTGGCACCCGGGTTCTTGAGCATCTCCGTGATGCGCGAGGCAGGACAGAATCCGACCACTTGATTGCGGCCCTGTGGCAGCCCGCCCGGGGCACGGGCCTGTGCAAAGAGTGCGCCGCCCTGACCCCAGTGCCAGCTGAAGCCAACACCGCCGCCGGGAAGCCCGATCTGGCCGGTCATTGCCGCGAAGGAGGTGATGGCCCAATAGGGCATCTCGCCGTGATGGGCGCGCTGGATCGCCCAGGACCCGGCAAACTGCGTGCGTTTGACGGCACATTCTTCAGCCAGCGCGATGATATCGGCCTCGGAGATACCGGTGATCTTGGAAGCCCAGGCAGGCGTCTTGACCATTCCATCGTCTTTGCCGTTCAGATAGGCAATGAACTTGTCGGCGCCCACGGTGTAGCGGTCCAGGAAGTCCTGATCATGCATACCCTTGGCATGCACGTGCTGGCACATGGCCAGGAAGAGGGCGGTATCGGTGTTGGGGATGATCTTCATCCATTCCGCCTTCAACCACTCGTCCGTGGTGGTGTATTGCGGATTGATCGAGATGAATTTCACGCCGCTGTCCCGGATGACCTCCCAGCGCGGATACATGGAGTGGTCTGTGGTGCGGCCCTCTGCGCGGCCGTTCTTGTGCGGATCCGTACCAATGAGGACGAAGAGCTCGCTGTTCTGGAGGATCTGCCACCAGGAGGTCTGACGCGAATAAACCTCCATGTCGCCGATGACGTGCGGCATGATGACCTGTCCGGCACCCCCGGAATAGTCACTGACCGTCACGCTCATTCCGCCGATCAGATTGAAGAAGCGGCCTTGCAGGACATTCGGTGTCAGCACCCCGCCATGCGCCCATGCGCCGTACGAGGACGAGAAGATACCGTCGTTGCCGTGGCTGTCGATGGTGTCGAGAATAGCCTTGGAGGTCAGGTTCAGGGCCGTTTCCCAATCGACGCGGACGAAAGACTCTTTGCCGCGCAGTTCCGGCTTGCGATCACCATCCAGGTTTTCCAGATAGGATTTGCGGACATAAGGGTATTTCACCCGGGTTTCATGGTAGGTGCGGCTGACTAAGCCTTCCGTGATCATTTTTGTCGGTCTCGGGTCGAACTCCGTACGGGGAATTGCCTTGATGAATTCTCCGTCCTGCTTCACGGCCCAGAAAACACCGGCCTGACCGGCATGGGGAACAAAGGTTACGTTCCGGCCTGCGCCGCCGGAAGCAGCGAAGACATTGGGAGCCGCCAGGAACATGGCTGTGGCAGAAGCCGATGCCAGAAATTCACGACGTGTTGAAGCCACGATTTCATCCTTCCAGTTATTGCTTTAGCCGGGGAGGTCCGGTCCAAAGCTAGGGACACTTGCGCTCTCGTGAGGAGGGGCAATTACAGGTTGGTTGCAGTTAGTTTTTATGCCGGATGAGTGTTCCGGCGAGGCGCATCGGCGCGGGCTCTAACTTACGAAGTCAGAGTAATCCCCTTATCCGTCGGGAGAATTGATTGCGATCAATTTTGAGGAGGAATTTTCGGGTTTAAGTATTGTAAAATATGAATGTTTTTTGACTGTGTAAGAGAATAATCTCAGGAGATTTGCAGGATTGAACGGCAGTCACAGGTGAAATTTGCGGCCGTCAGCCTGTGTGGCAAAGGTGGCCTAAATACCGGATCTTGTTCCGAGGCCTTCACAGAGATTGAGTTGCGCAGAAGTATACCTCTAGGGGGTGGAGCCGGGACCATGGATCGTCCGGATTAATCAACCCGAGTCGTCATCTCCGAGATTTGTTTACTCAGCCCCCTGTGGCAACCACCCGGAATAGAGTGCCGAATAGAGCATGGCGATCCCGATGGCGTTGAACACGCCGTGGGTAACAACGGCTGTGAGGACTGAACCGCTTCGTTCGGTGATCAGGGCCAGAAATGCACCAATCAGGGCGAAAATCGGGAAGAGGAAGGGAATACCGTGAAGAAACGCGAAGACAAGCGAAGAGATTACGATCGACGCGGCCATGGGCAAACGGGCACGAAGCCAGCCATAAAACACCCCTCTGAAGGCGATTTCTTCGACAAGAGGCACAATCAGCCCAGTCACTAGAAGGCTGGAAATGACGAGACCCGGTGAGAAACCGCCACTGACGAAGAGGTCTTGCTGCGGGTTATGGAAGGGCTCCTGTGTGAAGGCCCTGAGAACCTGGGCAACGATACCTGCGGCTGGAACAATGAGGACGCCGAAAAGGACCGCGCGTGTAATCCAGCTTGCCGAGATCAGGGTAATGCGCAGATCAGCGAGCCGCAGGCCGTATTTTCTGATGATGGTCAGGTAAATGGCGCCAAGCATGATCATTGCGTGCAGGGCGATGAGCAAAAGGCCAGGGATGATAAGCGACGGGGCGTCGTCGCTCTGGCTTCCGGGTTCGGGCGCGTTCAGAAAGAGGAAAGACAGGAGGCGCTGCGTCCCGAGCCAGACGATCAGGAGCAGCAGCAGATCAAGCGCCGAAACCGATTGAAGGGGGCCGGGTCTGATACCGCCGGGGTTCTGTTGAGTCTGATTGGGTCCACCCGATCCGCTGGGAAAAGCCATCTTTAGGTTGCTCTCTTCCCGGCACAGGCCATGTCCCTGAGCCCGGCGAGTGCCGCTTCCACCGTTGCGCCGCGAACTGCGCTGCGGTCACCGGGAAAGTTCAGTTTGCGGTGGCTTGGGGCTTCATCGCGCCGGCAGAGGCCCATGAAGACCAGGCCGACCGGTTTGGCCTCGCTGCCCCCGCCGGGACCGGCAACACCGGTCACGGAAACCGCGATGTCCGCACGGGAATGTGCCAGGGCGCCCTGCACCATCGCTTCAGCGACTTCTGGGCTTACGGCTCCTTTGTCGGCGAGAACAGCCTCCGGTACGCCCAGAAGCTCCATTTTGGCCTCGTTTGAGTAGGTGACGAAACCGCGCTCGACCACGTCCGAGGAGCCGGCAATCTCCGTGAGGCAGCCGGCGATCAGCCCACCGGTGCAGGATTCCGCCGTAGCGACCATCACACCCGCGGTGCGGCAGTCTTCCAGGAGCTGCGTTGTCATCGCCTGTAGATTCTCAGAAAACACCAGATGACTCCCAAAACCAGACGGCTGCCATGAGAAGGGCAATAGCATAAACGGCCGCGAGGATATCGTCCGCCATGATCCCGAAGCCGCCCTTCAGTTTTCGGTCTGCCAGACTGACCGGCCAGGGCTTTAAGATGTCGAAGATGCGGAACAACAGAAAGGCCAGGGGATAGTATTCCAGTTGCAATGCAACGGGGACAAGGGTCATCCATTGGCCCGCGACCTCGTCGACCACGACGGAGCCCGGATCTTCAAGACCGTGCCGTCGCGCATATAGGTCACTGGCCCAGATCCCGACCAGGAACACCAGAACTGCAGCACCGGCCAGCAGCCAGGGGCCACCGAGCCAGGCGAGTGCGGCGGCGAACGGCAGGGCGGCCAGAGACCCCCAGGTTCCGGGTATTTTCGGCAGTAGCCCGCTGCCCAACCATGTCGCGATCAGGGCTGCCGGATGAAAGGGCGAGAGCGGTGCTTCCGGATTGGGGGAGGAGGGCTCGGCCATATGCGCTCAGCCGCCTTCTTGCGCAGAGGGTCCGGACGGCAGTTGAATGCTGGCGGTGGCCTGGGCGGCAATGCCTTCGCCGCGTCCGGTAAAACCGAGACGTTCCGTGGTGGTTGCCTTCACGTTGACCCGGTCCAGGCTGCACCCAAGGATTTCAGCCACCCGAGCTGCCATCTGCGTGCGATGCGGTCCGACTTTGGGCGCTTCGCAGATCAAGGTGATGTCGCAATGAACGAAACGGCCGCCGCGCGCGGTCACCATCTCCATCGCATGGCGCAGGAACAAGGCGGAATCGGCGCCTTTCCATTTCGGGTCGGAGGGCGGAAAGTGTTGACCGATATCCCCGGCGGAGAGCGCGCCCAGAATGGCGTCGGTCAACGCGTGGAGTCCAACATCAGCATCCGAATGGCCTTGCAGACCGGCTGAATGCGGGATTTCGATACCACAGAGTGTCACGAAATCCCCTGGTCCGAAGCGATGAACGTCGAAGCCACTGCCGGTCCGTGTTTCCAATGCTGCGCTGCTCAACCAGCGCTCCGCGCGTTCCAGATCCTCTGCCGTCGTCACTTTGAATATCTCCGTCGCGCCTTCAATCAATGTTACGCTGTGGCCCGCGGCTTGTGCCACGGCCGCGTCGTCGGTGAGACCGGTTGAGCCATCGACACGCTCGGCAGCCTCACGATGGGCGGCCAGGATTTCCCGGAAGCGGAAGCCCTGAGGCGTTTGCGCCCGCCAAAGCCCCTCACGTTCTACAGCTTCGGATATGATCGAGTCCCGGCTCCGCTTCAGGCTGTCGACGACGGGCAGGGCAGCTATGGCACCGACGTCCCGGTCCAGCGCCTGAATGACAGTGCTGATAACGTCGTGAGGAACAAAAGGGCGTGCGGCGTCGTGGATCAGTACCTTCGACGGGTTTTGCGCGACCAAGGTTTCGAGACCACGCCGAACAGAATCCTGCCGTGTCGCGCCGCCAAGAGTTGGTTCCGGTAGATCAAGACCGGCGGAAGTGCGATCGTAAAGTGCCCGGTCATCCGGGTGGATGACGACGATGACGTTCTGGATTTCGGGGTGGCCAAGAAAGTTCTCGATGGTATGACGCAGGACCGGACGACCGGCCAGCGGGGCGTATTGCTTGGGCAGCTCACCACCGAAGCGATGGCCCCGTCCCGCAGCAACGATCAGGGCGCTGGCAGCGGTCATAGAAAGCTGTTCCTCTCGGTTTGCTTGACCTGGCCAAGGCAGGCCTTCCGATTCCAGGATGCTCAAGTGGCCATCCGGTTATGTTCTATGCACCCCTTTATGCGACCGGGCGCATCAGATCAATAGCAACCGCTGTTTTAAGTCGACGCGTGGTCTGTGTTTTCCCTGACAAGATGCTGATTTCATGGTCCATAATTGCCACCGTTCACCTGCTCCCATTGCCAGACAGCCCCCCGATGATTGACCGCCGCGTGTATGCCTGTCGGCACGAGTTGCATCGTGCAGGCCCCTGTTATTGCCGAGTAATTTGCGACGTGATGCCAAGTGGTGTGAGGTACAGTTACATCGTTGACGATTGGGGACGCCAGATTGGCTGCTGCCGCATCCGTACCGCGTGCGCCGGTCATTTGAATAGTTACCTGCGTGAGACGGAAATGGTCAAAGCAGGCAAAATGGTTGGCATTGTCATAGGGAACGTTAAAGATTCCACCCGCGGTGACGGCCAATCTGACGTCTTGATATCCCGCACAAAGCCCTGCGCCAAATCTGTCAGGCCGTTTCCTGAAGCGCTTTTTTCCAGGCGGAAACATATTGTGCGCAGACAAACCTTTCTTGCCCAAGAGGTCGTCTTTTCTTTTTGTGGCGCGGCGTGTGTTTTTGGCGGGCGCACCGGGATAAAATTTGCTTTGGCCGGTCAACTTTCCAAAGGCCGTTATCGGGATGTCGCAGGCGCGCAACGGCGGGTCGCCGTCCTTGTGTCCTGAGATGAAGAGGGGGCGGTTTGGTTTGGATATGCTCATGAACTCATCCCTTGTATTAAAGAATTTAAGTTGGGCACTGCCGGCGCATAGCTTAGCTATAAAAGTTGGCAGCCGGACCGAAAGTGGACGCCGAACCGTCGACCGGAGGTTGAGCTTGCCTGGCTCTGAAAAAATATTCTTGTGGAAGGCGTCCAGATCAAGTCGCCTCAGCTTTTCGCAGCGATGCGGGCTGGTGAAGGTCAGGTAAAGAGTCTCCTTTTGTCGGGGCCAAGAGGTGATATATAGAGTCCATGATCAGCTCTCCGCTTCTCAATCTTTCTGCTGTTGCCGCGCTGGTGCCGGTCGCGGTTGCTGCCTACCGGACTCCTTCGGAGCGTCCGGGGCTGGTATTCTGGGCGACAATGCTGGTTGCGGTCGCAGGGCCGACGGTTCTGGTCGTGCCTGAAATTATGAAGGCATCCTGGGATAGCGGGTTCAGTCTGGCCCTCTGGGTGACGATTGCCGTGAGCCTCTGGATTTTCGGCGCGGTGGCGCTGTTCACGCGCGAAGGATGGCGCCTGACGCCCTTGCTGCTGCCCTACCTGATCCTGCTTTCGCTCCTGGCTTTGGCCTGGAGTGGTGCATCAAGCGCCACGGTCCTTGCCGCGGAAGCGGATTTCTGGCTGCGTTTCCACATCGTGTCTTCGGTTGGAACCTACGGACTTTGCACCATTGCCGCCACGGCAGGTGTCGCGGTTTATCTCAAAGAACGGGAGCTGAAGCGCAAGCAGACTTCGCGGCTCGGCCGCTTGCTGCCCTCTGTCGTGGATGCGGAGCGCCTGCAGCTCCGGTTACTCGCCTTTGCCGAGTTCGTTCTGTTTCTGGGGATTGTCAGTGGTATGGCGCGCGGATACCTGGTCGATGGTCATCTTTTGTCGCTGGACCACAAAACACTCCTTGCCGTGCTCGCGTTCGCTCTGATCGGTGTTTTGCTGCTGGTCCAATGGCGAAGTGGCCTCTACGCCCGTCAGGCGGCCCGCGCCGTCCTGATTGCCTATCTGCTGCTGACACTTGCCTATCCAGGTGTGAAATTTATCTTGGATGTGGTCATCGCCTGAGGCCGGGTTGCCAGAACAGGCGATCACTGCAGGCCTTTTTGCCTCCAAAAACTTCAGTCGAAAAGACTTTCCAGGCGTTACAGCTTCTGGGCGTTTTTGGAGTCTTTCTAATTTTTTTGGTTGCTTATTTCACGGAGGCAGGTAAAAAATGGCCTAGTGATTAGGCAAGATATGAAAGTGCCTAAATAATGAGCATTATGCTGGATGATGTTGCTATTGAAGACCCGGTAATCCTCGCGCCGATGTCCGGCGTGACGGATATGCCCTTTCGGCGCCTCGTCAAACGTATGGGCGCGGGCCTTGTGGTTTCGGAGATGATCGCCAGTCAGGCCATGATCCGCGAGACCCGGGACTCCATGAAGATGTCGAGCAATTGCGCCGAGGAGTTCCCAATGGCGGTGCAGCTTGCCGGCTGTGACCCGGAAGTCATGGCGGAGGCCGCACGCCTGAACGAAGACCGTGGCGCGGCCATCATCGATATCAATTTCGGCTGCCCCGTTAAGAAGATCGTCAACAAGTTCGCCGGATCGGCCCTGATGCGCGAAGAGCGTCTGGCTGGTCAAATATTGGAAGCCGTGGTCAAAGCCGTATCGATCCCGGTCACGATGAAAATGCGCACCGGCTGGGATGATGACAACCGTAACGCCCCGACCTTTGCCCGGATCGCTGAAGAAAGCGGTATCCGCATGCTTACGGTTCACGGGCGCACCCGCTGCCAGATGTATGCCGGCAAGGCGGATTGGGCTTTCGTGCGTCAGGTCAAGGAGGCGACGCGCCTGCCGGTGATCGTCAACGGCGATATCGAGTGCCTGGAAGATGTCACCGCTGCGCTGGAACAGTCCGGCGCGGATGGCGTGATGATCGGACGGGGTGCCTACGGACGGCCCTGGTTCCCTAACCAGGTGATCCAGTTCCTGCGAAGCGGTGAACGTCTGGCGGATCCGGATGTGGCAACGCGCCGGGATATCTTGCTCGAACACTATGAAATGCTGCTCGAACACTATGGAACGCGTACCGCGGTGCCTTTGGCGCGCAAGCATATCGCCTGGTACAGCAAGGGGCTGCACGGCAGTAATGAATTCAAGGTTGCCGTGAACCGCGAGAGCGATCCCGAGCAGGTGAAAGAACTGGTGCACAGCTTCTTCACCGCGCAGAGCGAGCGGGCGGCGGCGTAATGGCAGGACTGCCAACGGAAAAATCACCCGGGGATGCGCGTAAGGCCTTCGTGAGCCCTGATCTTGATGCTGGTACGATCCTGAACGCGCTGGCGGAACCGATCTTCGTTGTCGATGAAGCGGGCTGCGTCTGCTACGCCAATCTGGCCGCTGAACAGTTCCTGGCCATGAGCGCGACAGCGCTGCTGGGACGGCGGCTCTCGGAGATTCTGCCGTCGGATAGCCCGATATTCTCATTGATCGATCATGTGCGTTTTGGCGGGCAATCGGTCTCGGAGTACGGCGTGACCATCGAGACTCCGAAAATCGGCTCTCATTTCGTCTCTCTTGAGGTCTCCGGGGTGACCGATAGCCCCGGTGCTGTTGCGATTTCGATCCAGGAACGCTCCATCGCCCGCAAAATCGATCATCAACTGGTTCATCGCAACGCGGCGCGTTCGGTCACCGCAATGGCGGCCATGCTGGCCCATGAAGTCAAAAACCCACTCTCCGGCATCCGCGGCGCAGCCCAACTGGTTGAACAGAATGCCGGTCCTGAAGACCAGGAGCTCACGCGACTGATCTGTGATGAAACCGATCGCATCGTCGCGCTGGTGCAAAAGATGGAGATGTTCTCCGACGAGCGTCCGCTCGAACGCGAAGCGGTAAACATTCACGAAGTCCTCGGGCATGTGCGTTTACTGGCGCAAAGCGGTTTTGCCCGGCATGTCCGTTTTATCGAGACCTACGATCCTTCTCTGCCGCCGGTTTACGGGAACCGGGATCTTCTGATTCAGGTCCTGTTGAATCTGGTGAAAAACGCTGCCGAGGCTGTGCCTCAGGAGGGCGGAGAAATCGTTCTCGCGACCCGATTCCAGCAGGGTGTGCGTTTGACGGTTCCGGGCAGCCGGGCCCGCGTTGAACTTCCACTGGCTGTGTCGGTTACCGATAACGGCGGCGGAATCCCTGAAGACCTTAAAGCTCACCTCTTTGATGCTTTTGTCAGTGCCAAGGCCGGTGGCACCGGGCTGGGACTTGCACTGGTTGCCAAGATTATCGGTGACCACGGCGGTGTGATCGAATTTCAGAGCGAGCCAAGAAAAACGGTGTTTCAAATGATGTTGCCACAGGCGCCTAAGGAGTTCCGGACATGATGCGAACCGGAAACATACTCGTCGCGGACGACGATCGCGCAATTCGTACCGTGCTCTCTCAGGCATTGGGACGGCAGGGCCATACGGTACAGACAACCGGCACTGCCTCGACCTTGTGGCAGTGGGTGAACGACGGTGCCGGCGATCTGGTGATCACCGATGTGGTCATGCCGGATGAGAACGGTTTGGACCTGATCCCGCGCATTAAAAAACTGCGGCCCAATCTGCGGGTCATTGTGATGTCGGCTCAGAACACCCTTCTGACAGCGGTCAAAGCCACCGAGCGGGGCGCATTCGAATATCTGCCCAAGCCCTTTGATCTGCGCGAATTGCTGAGCGTAGTTGAGCGGGCGCTGTCCGAACCCAAAGGCGAGGCGGCGGATGCCGGTATGGACCCGCATCTGGAGGAAGAGCGCCTGCCGCTGATTGGGCGCTCACCGGCTATGCAGGAGATCTACCGGGTTCTGGCTCGCCTGATGGGAACCGACCTCACGGTCATGGTCTACGGCGAGTCCGGAACCGGCAAGGAACTGGTTTCCCGCGCTTTGCATGACTACGGCAAACGCCGACAGGGACCATTTGTCGCAATCAACATGGCGGCGATCCCGCGGGAGCTGATCGAGAGCGAGCTCTTTGGTCATGAAAAAGGCGCCTTTACCGGCGCGGCAAACCGCTTTGTCGGTCGCTTCGAGCAGGCCGGTGGTGGTACGCTGTTTCTGGACGAAATCGGGGATATGCCGCTAGAGGCGCAAACCCGTCTGCTGCGCGTCTTGCAGGAAGGTGAATACACCACGGTTGGTGGCCGCACACCGATCAAGGCGGACGTTCGGATCGTAACTGCGACCCACAGGGACCTGCGCCAGATGGTCAGGCAGGGACTTTTCCGGGAGGACCTCTACTACCGTCTCAATGTGGTGCCGATCCGCTTGCCGCCGCTGCGCGAACGCAGCGAAGATATTCCCGAGCTGGTGCGACATTTCTTTACCCAGACCCAGGAAGAAGGACTGCCGGCCAAATCCCTGGAGCAGGATGCACTGGATGACTTGAAGCGCTATCGCTGGCCGGGGAACGTCCGTGAACTGGAAAACGTTGTCCGGCGTCTGGTCGCCCTTTACAGCCAGGAGACCATTACCCGGGATATCGTTCGGGCGGAATTGAGCGACTCGCCCGCTGAAGAGGCTAATGGGGTGGCCAGCGATGAATCCCTTGGCGATGCCGTGGAACGCCATCTGCGTGAATACTTCGAGGCCCATGAAGACTCTCTTCCGGCCTCCGGTCTCTATGAACGGATCCTGCACGAAGTGGAGCGACCCCTGATAGAATTGTCGCTTGCTGCGACCCGTGGTAACCAGATACGGGCAGCGAAACTTCTGGGGGTAAATCGGAATACCTTACGGAAAAAAATCAGAGATCTGGACATTCAGGTGATTCGCGGCGTTAAGTAGGGCAAGAATTCCAGGGCTTCAAAAACGGGTCCTTTCTGGAGCAATATCGCTCTTGACGGAATGGCGGCAGAGTTGAGTACAGCAGCATCGCAAGACGACTCCGGAGCCCCGGAGGTGACCTCGGCAGAGGTCGGCGCAGCGTCCCCGGCAAGTGAGGGTGCAGAGACCGCTACGGAAGCAGGCAAGACAGGCAGCGAAGCGGCGCATCAGAGTTGGGCGCAGCGTTTTACCCGTTGGGCGCATCGCCACAAACTTGAACGTAAAGTTGCGCTTTTCCTGCTGGTCGCTGCAATTGCCTCGGGGATAGCGACCTTCGCGGTTATGACCGACAGTCTTCCGGTCGCGCTGGATCCGCTCTCGGTCTTGCTGCTGCTCAATCTGGATCTAATCCTTCTTCTGGGCCTGAGTGCATTGGTCGCGCGCCGCCTTGTTATCATCTGGGTGGCGCGGCGGCGCGGAACGGCGGGGGCGCGACTGCATTCCCGGCTGGTGGGACTCTTCAGTCTCGTTGCAGTCACGCCCACTATCATTGTCGCAACCCTGTCTTTCTTTCTGCTCGATTTCGGGCTGCAGGGCTGGTTTAGCGAGCGGGTGAGCACGGCGGTTAAAGCGTCTTTCGCTGTCGCAAACGCCTATCTTGAAGAACATCGTCAGACGATCGGCGCTGACGTGATTGCCATGGCCCAGGACATCAACCGCGAAGGCAGTGCCGTCGCTTATAATCCACAGCGCCTTAATCAGGTTCTGGGCGCGCAGGCCGCTTTGCGGTCCCTGACCGAAGCGATGATCGTCGATTCCTCCCAGCGTGTGATTGCGCGGGCCGGGTTCAGTCTCCTGCTGGATTTCGATCCGCAAGTGCCAGAGTGGGCTTTGCAGCGGGCGAGGGACGGGGAGATCGTGATCCTGACGTCGCCGACCGATGACCGGGTACGCGGACTGGTGCGCCTGGATATGATCAGCGATACCTATCTTTACGTCGGTCGCTTGATCGACCCCCGCGTGCTGGGCCATATCGACAGGACCCAGGGCGCGGTTCGTCTTTACGAAGAGCTCGAAGGCAAGAGATCCGGTCTGCAGCTCACCTTTACCGCGATCTTCGTCGTGATTGCGCTCATGTTACTGCTGGCGTCAATCTGGGTCGGTCTGGCCTTTGCCAATCAACTGACCATTCCGATCGGACGACTGATCGATGCTGCAGGACGGGTGAGTGAAGGCGACCTGACGGCGCGGGTTCCGGATCAGGATAATCGGGATGAAATCGGAACCCTGGGGCGTGCCTTCAACCGCATGACGGGGGAGATCCAGCGTCAGCAGGATGCTTTACTCGATGCGAACACCCAGCTTGATGAGCGCAGCCGTTTTATCGAGGCCGTGCTCGGCGGTGTTTCGGCCGGTGTACTGGGCCTCGACCGGGAGGGCGTTGTCACACTGGTCAACAGGGTTGCCAGCGAGTTGCTTGAGCAAAGTGTGGCCTCGATCCGCGGAACCCGTGTCGGTGAGCTTCTTCCGGATGTTCAGGATCTGGTTGATGCCGCCCGTAAACGGCCCCGGCGGCGCAGTGAGCGCCAGATCACCCTGAGCCAGTCCGGCGGACGGATCTGCACCATGATGGTGCGTGTGGTTGCCGAGATGGATGAAGAGGGCGTCAATGGCTTCGTTGTTACCCTGGATGATATCAGCGAGTTGATGTCGGCACAGCGCAAGGCCGCCTGGTCGGACGTCGCGCGCCGGATCGCTCATGAAATCAAGAATCCGCTGACTCCGATCCAGCTCTCTGCAGAGCGCCTCAAGCGTAAGTACCTGCGGGAGATCACCAGCGATCCGGATACCTTTGAAATCTGCACCGATACCATCGTGCGGCAGGTCGGCGATATCGGACGGATGGTCGATGAGTTCTCTTCCTTTGCCCGCATGCCGGCGCCGGTGGTCGAGAACGTCGATATCAAATACCTGACGGAGCAGGCGGTATTCCTGCAAAAAACCGCGCACCCCGAAATCAAGTATGAGATTGAGGCTGAAAGCGATGAAATGACAACCGGTTGCGACCGGCAGCAGATCAACCGGGTCCTCACCAACCTGCTGCTGAACGCGGAGGAAGCGATCGAAGGACGTCAGGAGGAGGACGGCGACTTCGCCGCACGGATCAAGCTGCGTCTCCAGGATATGCCAGAGGGTCTGGTCATCGAGATTGAAGACAACGGCAAAGGTCTTCCCGAGGTCTCAAGAGACCGTCTGACCGAGCCTTATGTGACGACGCGCAAAAAAGGCACAGGTCTTGGGCTGGCGATTGTGAAGAAAATTATGGAAGATCATGGTGGCACGTTCGGTCTGCAGGATGCGACAGAGCAGGGCGCGGTTGCCCGGCTGGTTTTCCCGCGGATCGATGAAGCCACAACGATTGTGGGTTAAGCTCGCAGATGTGGTTGTGCAGGGACTGCTGAACTAAATTCTTTTGACCCTGGGGGGCGATGCTCCTCATTCCTATGTAGTAGAGTCTGATAGCTGGGACATAACGACGAATGGCGCGCGATATCTTGATTGTCGATGACGAAGCAGACATTCGTTTGCTTATCACCGGCATTCTGTCAGATGAAGGGTACGAGACCCGCGACGCGAGCAACAGTGATGAGGCTCTGGAGGCCTTGCGGGCGCGGCGGCCTAATCTTGTGATCCTGGACATCTGGCTGGACAACAGCAAACTGGATGGCCTGCAGCTGCTTGAGGTAATCAAGAGCGAGCACCCGGGCGTCCCGGTCGTGATGATTTCCGGTCATGGCACCATCGAGACCGCGGTCAAGGCGATCACCCGCGGCGCCTATGACTTTATCGAGAAACCCTTCAAGTCCGATCGCCTTCTGCTGATCATTGAGCGGGCCATCGAGGCTGCGCAGCTGCGCAGTGAGAATGAAGAGCTGAAACTGCGCGCCGGTGCGCAGTCCGAGCTCATAGGCGAGTCGACAGCCATAAACCAGCTGCGGCACGCAGTGACCAAGGTCGCCCCGACCGGCAGCCGGGTTCTTGTCACCGGACCTGCAGGTGCCGGTAAGGAGGTTGTCGCCCGCCTGATCCACGATCTCTCCCGGCGCAACAATGCACCCTTTGTGGCACTGAACTGCGCGGCCATGCATCCGGACCGGCTTGAGACAGAGCTGTTCGGCAATGAAGCCGATGCGGAGGCCTCCGCCAGTCTGAAGGTCGGCACCTTCGAGCAGGCACACGGCGGCACTCTGATGCTGGACGAGGTTGCCGACATGCCCCTGGAAACCCAGGGCAAGATTGTCCGTGTCCTGCAGGAGCAGTCTTTCGAGCGCGTTGGCGGCAACCGGACCGTCGAAGTCGATGTCCGGGTCGTGGCCGCAACAAACCGGGATCTGCCGCAACTGATTTCCGAGGGCCGCTTTCGGGAAGACCTCTATTATCGTCTGAATGTGGTGCCGCTGGAAGTTCCGGCGTTACGTGACCGGCGTGAGGATATCCCGGCGCTGGTGAAACACTTTATGGAGCGCGCCGCAAAATCGACGGGACTGCCCAGCCGGGAAGTTTCGGATGATGCGCTCGCAGCTCTCCAGGCCCATGAATGGCCCGGAAATGTGCGGCAACTGCGTAATGTGATCGACTGGATCCTGATCATGGCGGTCGGCGATCCACGCGAAGTCGTGCGGGCGGATATGCTGCCGACGGATATCAGTAAAGTTACGCCCAACAGCTTCGCCGAGGACAGCGAGTCGGAAATCATGGCTTTGCCGTTGCGCGACGCGCGTGAGATCTTTGAGCGAAAGTACCTTGAGGCTCAGGTGACGCGCTTTGGCGGAAATATATCGCGCACTGCATCTTTTGTTGGTATGGAACGCTCCGCATTGCATCGCAAGCTGCGTTCGCTGGGGATCACCTCCTCGGAGCGGCAGTAGCGGGTGCAGGGCTAAACCGGTGTATAGTGACCGGTGCGGAGTTCATACCAGGGAACATTCCTACGCCTCCCTGGCGTAAAGGCGGGTAGATGAAAGTTTTGATCTGTGGCGCGGGCCAGGTGGGCTTTAATATTGCGCGATACCTCTCGGGCGAAAATGCCGATATCACGGTGATTGACCAATCGCCGGAACTGATCCGCAAGATCTCCGACTCCCTTGATGTGAAGGGGCTCGTCGGTTTCGCGTCGCATCCTGACGTGCTCGAGCGCGCAGGGGCGCCGGATGCGGATATGGTGATCGCGGTGACCTACGCCGATGAGGTGAACATGGTCGCCTGTCAGATCTGCCACTCGATCTTCGAGGTTCCGACCAAAATCGCCCGGGTCCGGCATCAGAGCTATCTGGAACCCATGTGGTCGCATCTTTTCAGCCGCGACAACATGCCGATCGACGTGATCATTTCACCGGAGATCGAGGTGGCCAGCGCCATTGAGCGGCGGCTTCAGGTGCCCGGCGCCTTTGACGTGCACCCACTCGCCGACGGCAAGGTCAGTATGATCGGGGTGCGCTGTACTTCAGAAACACCGATCCTCAACACGCCGCTGCGCCAGCTCACGGCCTTGTTTCCGGATCTGCACATCGTGATCGTGGGGATCTGGCGGGACGGCAAGGGCTTCGTACCGACGCCGGATGACGATCTGCGGGATGGCGATGACGTTTATTTCGTTCTGGAACATTCCCATCTGTTGCGCTCTATGGCGGCTTTCGGCCATGAGGAGAAGGAGGCCCGCCGGGTTGTCATCATCGGCGGTGGCAACATCGGACTGAATCTGGCGCGGGCGGTTGAGACGAACCATCCCCAGGTTTCCATGAAGCTGATCGAGGTCGACAAGCGCCGCGCGGAGAAGGTGGCGCAGGAGCTCGAGCGGACCGTGGTCATTCACGGCAGTGCGCTGGATACGGAAATTCTGGAAGAGGCCAACATCATGGCCGCAGAGACTGTGGTTGCGGTCTCGAACGACGATGAGGTGAACATTCTGGCCTCGCTGCTGGCCAAACGCCACGGCTGCCAGCGCGCGGTGACGCTGATCAATACCAATTCCTATACGCCGCTGATCGGCAGCCTGGGTATTGATACGGTGGTCAGCCCGCGCGCCATTACGGTTTCAACCATTCTACAGCATGTCCGCCGGGGCCGGATCCGATCCGTCCATTCCATCTCGGAAGGCTTTGGCGAAATCATCGAGGCCGAGGCGCTGGAGACCTCAAGTCTGGTCGGGGTGCCGATCCGCGACGCCAATCTGCCCGATGGTGTGATTGTGGGCGCGATCGTGCGCGATGAGGAGGTCATCATTCCGCGCGGTGACACCATTGTGCGGGCCAATGATCTGGTGATCATCTTCGCCATGACCGAAGCCGTGAAAAAGATCGAAAAGCTTTTTGCGGTAAAGTTGGAATTTTTCTAAAAGAAACGCTGTCTCAAGCTGGATCTGTCGGGAAAGACGATCAGTTTAAGAGGCTTCTATGTGGTTTGAGCAAGGGAAAGAAATCGATGCCGCGGCAAGCTTACGTTAATGGTCGTTATACCCCCCACAATGATGCCGCGGTGCATATCGAGGACCGGGGCTATCAGTTCGCCGACGGCGTCTATGAAGTCGTGCCGGTCTACAACGGCATTCTGGTAGATGAAGAACCCCATCTGGACCGGCTGGAACGTTCGCTTCGGGAACTGCAGATCGAGATGCCCATGTCACGGGCCGCAATGAAGCTGGTTTCCCGGGAGCTGATGCGGCGTAACGGACTGTCGCGCGGCTTCGTCTATATGCAGATCACCCGCGGTGTGGCCCCGCGTGACCATAAGTTCCCGGCCAGTGCCAGCCCGGCGCTGGTCATGACGACGCGCCAGATGAAGCCCCACAGCCCTGATATGATCGAAAAGGGCGTGAAGGTGATAACCCTGCGCGATATTCGCTGGGAACGCTGCGATATCAAGTCTGTATCGCTGCTTCCGAATATTCTGGGCAAACAGGCCGCTGCCGAGGCCGGGGCCTATGAGGCCTGGCAGATCGATGACGACGGCAATATCACCGAGGGAACCTCGGCCAACGCCTGGATCGTTACAGACAGCGACACAGTGGTCACCCGCCACGCCAATTCTGAGATCCTCAACGGAATCACCAGAGTTGCTTTGTTGGATCTGATCGAAAAGGAAGGCTTCAAACTGGAAGAGCGCGCGTTCAGTCTTGAAGAGGCGCGGACGGCCCGTGAGGCTTTCGTGACCTCAAGCTCTTCCTTTGTCATGCCGGTTACCCAGATCGACGATAATCCCGTCGGCAACGGTCATCCCGGAATACTGACCATGAAGCTGCGCGAGAGCTACATTGCCTACATGAACAGCCTGAAAGAAGCCGGGTGAGTTCGGACAGCGGACGTAACGGGGCAGGGGACATACCTCGCCCGCGCGCGATCCTGTTCGACTGGGACAATACCCTGGTCGACACCTGGGTGGTGATCCATCACGCCTTGAAGACCACCTTTGAAGCCATGGGACAGAAGCCCTGGACCCTGGCTGAGGCCAAGGACCGGGTGCGGGAGTCTGCCCGCGAAGCCTTTCCAAAGCTTTTCGGCGCGCGCTCGGAAGAGGCACTCAAGGTTTTCTACGCCACCTACGAAGCGGACCATCTGGAGATGTTGACGCCTTTACCCGGCGCAGAGGCCATGTTGAAGGCGCTCGCCGGGGAACCCGACCTGTTCCTGGGCCTTGTCAGCAACAAAAAGGGAACTCTGCTGCGTCTGGAAGCCGAAGCGCTTGGCTGGGCGCCTTATTTCGGCAGCATGGTGGGCGCCAATGACGCGGTGAAGGATAAACCCTCACCTGCGGCAGTGGAGATGGCGCTGGCGTCGAGTGGCCTGATTTCCGGGCCTGAGGTCTGGTTTGTCGGTGATACGGACATCGATATGACCTGTGCGGTGGCGACAGGTTGCACCGCTATTTTGCTGCATCCGGACCCGCCTGCAATAACGGAGTTTGCAGGTTGCGAACCAAATCACTATATACACGGCTGTGACGCGCTGATTGAGCTCTTTCAGGCGTCATAACGCCTAGAATCCGGTGCTTTGGCAGGTTTGTTGGACCTAAGCTGTTGCGACGGCGCGGCTCAGACCCCAAGATAACGGGTAACGATAACGAGATAAGAAAAATAAGAAGGGGACTCTCATGCCGGCTGAAAAATCTCAGAATGTGCAGGACGTCTTTCTCAACCACATCCGTAAGAACAAGATCTCGGTGACTGTTTTTCTGGTCAACGGTGTCAAACTTCAGGGTGTGGTGACTTGGTTTGATAATTTCTCCGTACTTCTCCGACGGGATGCGCACTCGCAGCTTGTCTATAAACACGCGATTTCCACGGTGATGCCTGCACAGCCGATCCAGCTGTTCGAGCCCGCCAAGGAAGAAGCTGAAGAAGCCTGATAAGCGACCAGATAATCGAAACGACACGGCACAAATCGTCTATGGGGAAAGAGAAGGACACACTCGACTTTCGAGTCACGCGTAACGAGCAGATCCGCGCGCTTGTCCTTCACCCCGAACTCCGGCGAGCAGCGGTCGCGAGTCGAAGCGCGCAGGCCACGCTGGACGAGGCGATAGGCCTGGCGCAGGCGATCGAGCTGAAGATCGTCCATGCCGAAGTGGTCGCCGTGCCGCGGCCGAAGCCCGCCACCTTGCTAGGTGAGGGCGTGACCCTGCGCGTTCACGATATGATCGAAGCAGAGTCGATTGATCTTGTCGTGGTCGATACGGCGCTGACGCCCGTCCAGCAACGCAATCTCGAGACGAACTGGGGCTGTAAGGTCATCGACCGGACCGGTCTGATCCTGGAGATTTTCGGCGCCCGCGCTCGAACCAATGAAGGTAAGCTTCAGGTCGATCTGGCTTCGCTCAGCTATCAGAGATCCCGTCTGGTGCGGTCCTGGACCCACCTGGAACGCCAACGCGGCGGTGCCGGGTTTATGGGCGGTCCGGGTGAGCGGCAGCTGGAAATCGACCGGCGGCTGATTGACGAGAAGATTGTCCGTCTGAAGGGTGATCTGGAAAAGGTCAAGCGAACGCGCGAGCTGCATCGTTCCGCCCGCAAGCGCGTGCCTTATCCCATTGTGGCCCTGGTCGGCTATACCAACGCCGGGAAATCAACACTCTTCAACCGTCTGACTTCTTCCGAGGTCCGGGCGCAGGATCTCCTGTTTGCGACCCTGGATCCGACCATGCGCCGGGTCGAGCTGCCCTCGGGCAAGGAGATCATCCTCTCGGATACGGTTGGTTTTATCTCGGACCTGCCGACCGACCTTGTCGCGGCGTTCAGGGCGACCCTGGAAGAGGTGACCGAAGCCGACGTGATTATCCATGTCCGCGACATTGCGCACGCGGATACTTTGCCGCAGCGAGACGATGTCCTTGCGATCCTGAAGGATTTGAATCTGGAGGAAACTCTGGAGAAAAGTTCGATTGAAGCCTGGAACAAGGCAGATCTTCTGGACGGGACGGCGAGGGAAGACCTGGAACAGACAGGGCCAAGTGCGGGTGACAGGGTCATCTGTTCCGCGACTAACGGAGAAGGCTGTGACGAGCTTCTGGCCGCGATTGACCGGAAACTTGCGGAGCGGCGGAGCACCATCAGTACCCGTGTCTCCTTGAGCGATGGCGCGTCCCTGGCCTGGCTTTATCGCCACGGTGACGTTCTGGAACGTCACGACGAGGGTGAATTTGCGATCCTTGAGGTGGGACTTGAGCCTGCCGATGCTGCCCGTTTTGAACGCCGTCAGGCTAAAGCGGGTAGCTGAAGCAACGACGGCCAAAGAACAAAAGCGGCACCTGCTCCGCGAATGGCCGATTTCCCAAAAAGTTCTTATTCCCGGCGGTTGACACGCGCAGCCCCCGGGGCTATATGCCCACTGTTAGCACTCACACCAGGTGAGTGCTAACAAGCTGATCGTCATGAGGCGACAGCTGAAACTCATCACAATTCATCGATGAAGATGGAGAGACGTTACATGAAATTCAAACCTCTGCACGACCGCGTCGTGGTCGAGCCGCTTGAGCAGGAAGAAAAGTCCAGCGGCGGCATCATCATTCCCGACACGGCAAAAGAGAAGCCGATGCAGGGTAAAGTTATCGCAGTCGGCTCCGGTAGCCGCGGCGATGATGGCAAAGTCGTAGCTCTTGACGTCAAGAAGAACGACAAGGTGCTCTACGGCAAATGGTCCGGCACCGAAGTAAAGATCGACGGCAAAACGCTTCTGATCATGCGTGAGTCCGACATCATGGGTATTCTCCAGTAGGGAGCTGAAAGCACATGGCTGCTAAAGAAGTTAAATTTTCAAGCGAAGCGCGCAACAGAATGCTGCGCGGCGTCGACATCCTCGCTGATGCCGTTAAAGTCACGCTCGGCCCTAAGGGTCGTAACGTAATCCTCGACAAGTCCTTCGGCGCACCCCGCATCACCAAAGACGGTGTGACGGTTGCCAAGGAAATCGAACTGACCGACAAGTTCGAGAATATGGGCGCCCAGATGGTCCGTGAAGTTGCCAGCAAGACCAATGACCTTGCAGGCGACGGCACCACCACCGCGACCGTTCTGACCCAGGCGATTGTCCGCGAAGGCTGCAAGGCCGTTGCTGCCGGCATGAACCCGATGGATCTCAAGCGTGGCGTCGACATTGCTGTCGAGACCGTCATTGCGGACCTTAAGAAGAAGTCCAAGAAGATCTCCACGACGGCTGAAGTTGCACAGGTCGGTACGATCTCCGCAAACGGTGAAGCCGAAATCGGTTCCATGATCGCAGAAGCCATGGAGCGCGTCGGTAAAGAAGGCGTCATCACCGTTGAGGAAGCCAAGTCTCTGGCAACCGAACTCGACGTCGTTGAAGGTATGCAGTTCGACCGCGGCTATCTGTCGCCTTACTTCATCACCAACGCCGACAAGATGATCTGCGAGATGGAGAACCCCTTCATCCTGCTGCACGAGTCCAAGCTGACCGGTCTGCAGCCAATGCTGCCCCTGCTCGAAGCTGTTGTTCAGTCCAGCCGTCCGCTGCTGATCATTGCTGAAGACGTTGAGGGCGAGGCTCTGGCTACGCTCGTAGTCAACAAGCTGCGTGGCGGCCTCAAGGTTGCTGCCGTTAAGGCTCCTGGCTTTGGCGATCGTCGTAAAGCAATGCTCGAGGACATCGCGATCCTCACGGGCGGTCAGGTCATCTCCGAAGACCTCGGCATCAAGCTCGAGAGCGTAACGCTCGACATGCTCGGTACGGCCAAACGCGTCAGCATCACCAAGGAAGAGTCCACGGTGATCGACGGTGCCGGTAAGAAGAAAGCCATCGAAGCCCGTTGCAGCCAGATCCGCGCACAGGCTGAAGAGACTTCTTCCGACTACGACCGTGAGAAGCTTCAGGAGCGTCTTGCCAAACTCGCAGGCGGTGTTGCCGTTCTGCGCATTGGCGGTGCGACGGAAGTTGAAGTGAAAGAGCGTAAGGATCGTGTCGAAGATGCGATGAACGCAACTCGCGCTGCTGTCGAAGAAGGCATCGTTTCCGGTGGTGGTACAGCTCTGCTGACCGCAACCAAGGCGATTGCCAAACTGGCTCCTGACAATGACGACCAGAAGGTCGGCGTCGACATCGTTCGCCGCGCTCTTCAGGCTCCGATCCGTCAGATCGCCGAGAATGCCGGCGTCGAAGGTTCGATCATTGTCGGCAAGGTCACCGAAGCCAAAGCCGGCATCGGTTACGACGCGCAGAACAACCAGTTCGTCGACATGTACAAGGCCGGTATCATCGATCCGACCAAGGTCGTTCGTACGGCTCTGCAGGATGCCGCTTCTATCGCTGGTCTGATGATCACGACTGAAGCCATGGTTTCCGAAGTGCCTGAGCCTAAGGGTGCCGGTGGTGGCGCTCCTGCTATGCCTGACATGGGCGGCATGGGCGGCATGGGTGGCATGGGCTTCTAAGAAGTCCGAACATCTCTGCGGGGGCTTTCGCACCCTGCAACGCACAGAAATCGGGGACTGCCTTAGGGCGGTCCCCTTTTTCATGCCTTTAATCCGGTTTCCCTATAAACTGGCGCGAATCTATTGCCTAACCGCTAAAACCCCACTTCCGAAAGGTTCTGTTTCCATATGATCGATGCTGCCACCGTCACGAAAATCATCGAGGAAACGGCCCAGGAGGAGGTTTTACCGCGCTTTCAGAAGCTGAAGGAGGGCGAGGTCAGCGAAAAGGCCCAGGGTGAAGTGGTCACCATTGCCGATACTGAGACGGAACGTGTGTTGAGCGAACGGTTCCGTGCGCTGCTTCCCGGCTCCTACGTGGTAGGGGAGGAAGCTGTTTCGGCCGATCCCGCGGTGATGAAGCTGCTGGAAGGTCCGGAACCGGTCTGGATCATCGATCCGATCGATGGCACCAGTAATTATGCCTCGGGTAAACCGGTCTTCGCAGTCATGGTCGCGCTTGTGGTGGCCGGAGAAACCCGCAATGCCTGGATCCACGATCCCATCGGCGCGCGTTGTCTGACAGCCGAGCATGGGGCAGGGGCATGGATGTCCGGTCAACGACTCGCTGTGAAGGAGAGTGCCGCTGCCAGCGATATGTCCGGCACGCTCCATGCCAGCCAGTATGCGCTTCCCGACACGGCGGCCAAGATCAAGGCCAACCGCGAGCAGGTTCAGGCACTTCCCAGTTTGCGCTGTGCCGGTCATGAATACCTGCGGCTGGCCACAGCGCAGATGCATTTTTCCCTCTTTACCCGCCTGATGCCCTGGGATCACGTGGCGGGCTGCCTGATTCAGGAAGAGGCGGGTGGCGTGGCCCTCTGCTTCGACGGGACGCCCTACACAGCGCTTCGTCATCAGGAAAAGGGGCTGTTGATTGCGCCTTCGAGAGAGGCCTGGCTGGAACTGCAAAGTACACTGCTTGCGGACTGATCCAAGAACAGGAGGCTGGAGTTTGGACGGAAGCCCGAGTTTGAACCAGAAACCGCCCTCGATTTTGCGTGATTTGCGCGAGGTGGTGCTCACCAACCTTTGTGTCTTGGCGTTTCGCGAAGCTGTGCCGGACCTTCGGAGGCTTGGCGGCCTATATCTTGCTTTCGGTTTATTCTGCACCTGGTTGGCCGGAGTGGGACGCTACTGGGACAATGAACGCGCAGACGTGTGGCAATACCTAGGCTTGGGTTCGGTTGCCTATGTATTTGCCATGTCGGCCGTGATCTGGCTCCTGCTCTATCCCCTCAAACCGCGCCATTGGAATTATCGCAACGTCCTCATTTTCGTTTGCATGACGGCACCTCCGGCTCTGCTTTATGCGATCCCTGTGGAGCGCTTCATGACTTTGCAATCGGCGCAGACGGTCAACGTTTGGTTCCTTGCGGTGGTTGCCGGTTGGCGTGTGGCACTGTTGTTTCGGTTCCTGAAACGAAGCGCGGGTCTTTTCGGGGGTGAATTGATTGTGAGCAGCCTTTTGCCGATTACCCTGATTGTGACGGCATTGACCTTTCTGAATCTGGAACACGTCGTGTTCAATATCATGAGTGGGATTGCGCCCGCGCAGCAAACAGCCAACGATGCAAGCTATGGCGTTCTTATCCTGATTACGGCGGGATCGGCAATGTTACTGCCATTTTTGGCGATCGGCTATCTCGTGCTCGTGTGGCTCTATTATTCAGGTGCAAGAACGCGATGAAGCTGGGCCTGATCGCCATGAGTGGTGTTCGGGCGCAAAACCCCGAACTGAACAGGCTTGGATTGACCTTGCCCGGTTTCGTCGAGCGAAACCGGGTGATTGCTTCTTTGCCCAGCCTCTCACTTTTGACGCTTGCGGGGATGACGCCGACGGATATCGAGATGGAATACCATGAGGTGCCGGACCTTTCCCGGATGGCGGATCTTCCCGGTATTTTTGACGTGGTTGCGATCGCCAGTTACTCCGCCCAAATCAAGGATGCCTATCGTCTTGCTGATCGTTACCGCCGGGCTGGGAGCAAAGTTATTCTTGGCGGTCTGCACGTCTCGGCACGTCCGCACGAGGCAGCGACGCACGCGGACAGCATTGTGGTTGGGGAAGCTGAGCCGGTTTGGGCACAGGTTCTTTCCGACTTGAGGGCAAAACGCCTGCAACCACGCTATGCGGCATCCAGCGGTCAGTTTGATTTGCGTGAGGCGCCAATGCCGCGTTTCGAACTCCTGGATCCGGAGCGTTATAACCGCATTACTGTCCAGACACAGCGCGGCTGCCCGCTATCCTGCGAATTCTGCGCGTCCTCGATCCGGATCGCACCGAAGTTTAGGACCAAACCGGTGGAAAAGGTCATCGCGGAGATTCGTTGCATTAAGTCAATTTGGCCAAAACCCTTTATTGAATTTGCCGACGACAACACTTTTGCCAATAAAGCCCATGGAAAACGCCTGGTTAAAGAGCTGGAGAAGGAAGGGGTCCGCTGGTTCACTGAGACCGATGTCTCGGTTGCCGAGGATGATGAACTGCTTGCTATGCTCTCGGGCTCCGGCTGTTCGCAGCTGCTGATTGGACTGGAGGCCCCTGACGTCGAGACTCTCGACGGCCTGGAGACCAAGACAAACTGGAAGGCCAAGCGTGCGGATTATTACCTTGAGGCAATTGAAAAAATTCAACGTCACGGTATCACGGTCAACGGCTGTTTCATTCTAGGTCTGGACGGGCAGGGGCCGGGAGCTTTCGACGCGGTCCGAGACTTTGTGCGTCAGTCGGCACTCTACGAGGTTCAAGTCACGCTTCAGACACCTTTTCCGGGTACCCCACTCTATGAACGCCTGCAGCGAGAGGGGCGACTTTTAGCCAAGGAAGACTGGGACCGCTGCACTCTTTTTGACTTGATGTTCGAGCCAACCGGGATGTCGGTCGAGGAACTGGAAACCGGCTTCAAGGGATTGGTCGAGGATCTCTACAGCGCGGATTTTACCCGGTGGCGCCGGGGGCAGTTTCGGCGCATTGGCACAGATAGAAGAGTCTCCTGATTGTAACTTCAAGCTGATTTGCATGGACCTGCAAAGCAGGCTGATGGCGGGTTAACCAAGTTTAACGGCTCTGTGCTTGGCTTTCGGCACGCTCGCACACCGGTATTTCGCTATCTCATTGTTAAATAATGATTAAATTTCCAAATCATTAAAGATTAATTAAAGATTTAATCCAAAAATCTATCTCGGGTAGCAAGAACGGGAAGCGAAATACTAACTTTTATGAGTATTGCGATTAACATTTTCGAGTTGCTATCCCCTCGCGCTGAGCGTGCGTCAAGCCAGTGAAGCCGGATCCTTTTTCATCCGAAGCAATGAAGGAGGATCGAATTCTGGAGTGACGTAATTCTATATAAGAGTTAGGGGACTACAGTGAGATGGAAGCTGCAAAATCGCTTACGCCGAAAGAACTTTCCGAGTTTCTTCGACGCGTCGCACCGGTTCGGCCGGTCTTTGTCTGGGGACCGCCCGGCGTCGGAAAATCGGCCCTGGTCGAAGACTTCGCCCGCTCCGTGGGTATGGAGTGTTTATCACTCCGTGGTTCTCAACTGGCGCAAGAAGACATTCTTGGCGTGCCGCGGGTCGAAGCCGGTGTTCTTCGCTTCTCGCCGCCGGCTCAACTGGCCCGTAAGGAGCCCTATTGCCTCTATCTGGACGAGTTGAATGCCTGTTCGCCAGATGTTCAACGTGCGTTCTATTCCCTGATAGACAACCGCGGTATTGGTGAGTTCAGGTTACCAAAAGGCTCGGTTGTCATAGCGGCCGGTTATCGGGGCGGGGCGGATTCAATCACGAGGCCTTTAGCGTCCGATCTGATCAACCGGATGGCACATGTGCGACTGCGGGCCAATGCAAAGAGTTGGCTTGATTGGGCGGATAATGCCGGAATTCACCCACTCGTGACCGAATACATCCGACTACGCTCGGATCATCTTTGGTCGACGCCCTCGCTTAATGAAGAGCCTTTTTCCAGTCCGCGCGCCTGGCACATTCTTTCCGATGCGCTTAAGTCCTGCGGTAACGAAGGTCTGAGCGAGGGTTTTGTGGAGACACTCGCCTCTGGTCTCATCAATCCGCCTCATGCCCGGCAATTTTCGGCCTTTAACCGGCAGCAGCTTCGTTCGCACGACCTCAAGGCCATATTTCAGGGCGAGACCGGGTGGCCGGACGCACCTGAAGAGCGCGATATCCTTTTCTTTCTGGTCGAATCCTTCCGTGCACAGCTGATTAGCGAGCTTCCCGTGAATGGCGACAATCTGGCGCAGGAAACTCGAGCTTTCACACGATCCGCCAAGAATCTCTTCGTGCAGCTTTCGGGCATTTCCCTTGAACTGGCGCAGTTGGTTGTCGCAAGAGGTGAAGATGGCGGGATTCTGCCGGACTGGTTTTTGGTCGAGCTGGCACGCGATCTGCCGAGGCTTGTGGCTTCGCGGAGAATTTGAAGCGTGACGCTTGTTGGAAAACTCGGGAAAAACCAGACCGCAATCCAGGAGGGTTATCAGCAGGCAGCCCGGTATCCTTTGATAGCGTCTCTGCCTGAGGTCGAGATTTCCTTCAGGGGGGTCGCATTTCACTTGCCGGCAAAAAGCTGGATTTCGATCTGTGCCGAACCGGCTTTACAGAGCAAGCCAACAGCGGGTTCAAAAAAGGAACGAGAACCACTTGTCACCCTTTGGCCCAACCTGCGGCGCCGGGCGTCCGCGGAGGACTGGACTTATATCTTTGCACGTGTTCGGCTGCACATCGCCTTGAACCACCTCGACCCTCAGCGCAGGGATCTCAGTTGGCATATGGCAAGCTGGTGCCGTGCCGAGCAGATGCTCGCGACCCTCGGTATCGGATCCCGGCCCGTGGAGTTTGGCCCCCTGCCGGAAGACCTGCCGCGGGGTGACGATGTCGCACTGGCGGCTTTCCTCGACGAACAACCAATGCGACCGGAAATCGCGTGCCTTAGTCTGGCTGGAAGCGGACAGCGGTTCTGGCACTTTGGGGAACACTTTGAACTTTCCGGGAGACTTCGGGAGCAGCGGTCGGCCGCTCTGGCCCTGGGCATTCGCACCGCTGCCGCGCGGGCTCTCAAAAATCCCTGCGGTTCGGGCATGTCTTCAGATACCGGCAACAAGTCCCACACAGTCGTGAGGTGCGCCCGCGACTGGATTCTCTCCGAGTATCCTCTGTTGGCAGCCTTGGCATCCTCTTTCGCCCTGGTCGAAGATGAAGCACAGTGTTCAAGGCTGTCGGTCACCGTTGCGGCCATCTGCGACGTGACTCAGGAAATCTATGTCAATCCCCGCGCGGCCCTGACGGAGGAAGAAGCGCGTTTTGTCCTGGCACACGAGTTCCTGCATGCCGGATTGCGTCATAGTGTGAGGCAGGGGGAGCGCGACCCCTGGTTATGGAACGTCGCCTGCGATTTCGTCATTAACGGCTGGTTACTTGAGATGAAACTGGGACATCCCCCTGAGGGTATTGGATTTCTGCATGATCCCGGTCTGAGGGATTCTTCCGCCGAAGAGATATACGAGCAGATCGTTTCAAACCTGGGATTGCTGCAGAAACTAAGTGGTGGCAGTACACTGAATGGAGAGAACTGCGATATTCTCAAAGGCGAAGAATGCCTGGGCACGTCGCGGGGAGGCGGGGTCGATCTGGATAGCTTTTATCGCCGGGCGTTGTTCGATGGCATAAGCCGACATCGCGATTCCAGCCGGGATCCTTTGCCGTTCGGGTTTATCAAGGCGATAGGAGCTCTATAGACTTTGCCTCGCAGACGCGATCGAGCATCCTCGCGTTCAACTCAGGGCAAAATCCATCGCCGCACGGGCATGGAGTGCCGTTGTGTCGAAGGCCGGAATCTCGAAGTCATCTGCGGAAACCAGAAGACCCACTTCGGTACAGCCGAAGATGACGCTGTCAGCGCCGGATTTCTGCCCCCGGTCAACGACTTCCAGATAACCTGCTTTTGAGGTTGGCGAGATCACGCCCTGACAGAGTTCGTCATAAATTACGTCATGAACGAGTGTCCGGCCCGCGTCATCGGGTATGCGGGCGGTGATGCCGTGGCGTTCGTTCAGGCGGCCTTTATAGAAATCCTGTTCCATGGTGTAGCGTGTGGCCAGGAGGAGAGGGTGCTGGACCTGCGCCTTCTTCAGCGCAAGAGCCGTGGTATCGGCGATATGAATCAAGGGGATGTGGACCGCACTTTGCACCTCTTCCGCCATTTTATGCATGGTGTTGGTGCAGATCAGGACACAGTCGGCGCCGCCTTTTTCGATGTTCCGGGCCGCCTCCGTCATCTTCTCGGTGGCCTGCTCCCAATCACCGGCGGCCTGTAAGGTCTCGATCTCGCCGAAATCGAAGGACCATATGAGAATTTGCGCTGAGTGCAGTCCGCCAAGAGCTTCGCGGGCCATGCGGTTAAGCAGCTGATAGTAGATCACGGTGCTTTCCCAGCTCATACCGCCGATCAGACCAATGGTTTTCATTCGGGTGTCCGTTTCTGAGAGTTTGGCCGGAAGAATTCTTAGCTTCGTTCCGTCTCTTTGGCTTTTTGCCAGTGGCTTTCCATGAGATCGAGCGGTGCATCTGCAGGATTGATGCTGTCCTCGGCAAGGCGTTGCTCGACAATACGGAAACGGCGTTCGAATTTTGCATTGGTGCCGCGCAGGGCAGCTTCCGGGTCGATATCCAGATGCCGAGCCAGATTCGCCAGCGCGAAGAGGGTGTCGCCAAATTCGTCCGCGAGCCGTTCCTGCCGGGTCGCGCGTGCTTCCGGGCTGGCAGACCCCTCATCGCTGTCCATGACTTCCCGCAACTCCCCGATCTCCTCGCTGACCTTGTCGAGGACCTGGCGTGCTTCTGGCCAGTCAAATCCAACGCGGGCGGCGCGTTTCTGGAGTTTGAGGGCGCGGGTCAAGCCCGGCAGGCCAACCGTCACGCCTTCAAGGGCGCTGACAGGCGCGCCGTTGGCCTTTGCGCTGCGTTCCTCGGCTTTCTGTTTTTCCCAGGAGGCCGTCTGCGTGGCCGCATCGCGCTCTTTCTCGCTGCCGAACACATGCGGATGGCGGCGGATCATCTTATCGCTGATCGCCGCGATGACATCGTTGAAATCGAAGGACTCCTGCTCCTGCGCCATACGGGAATGAAAGACCACCTGAAGGAGGAGGTCTCCCAACTCGTCTTTCAGCGCATCCATATCGCCTTGCTCGATTGCTTCGGCGACCTCGTAAGCTTCTTCGATGGTGTAGGGGGCAATGGAGGCAAAAGTCTGCTCTACATCCCATGGGCAACCGCTATCGCGGTTCCGCAAACGGGCCATGATTTCGAGCAGAGCGTCTATCTTGTGAGGGGACATGCTTCTCTCTGTGTTTTTCACAGGGGAGCATATCCCAATTCGGGCCTAGAGCAAGACACCGGGCCCGATGAACGCGGCACACCGAAAGGTTTTTTTCTTCTATCGAGAAGCGAGCGGATGAGAGGTAAAAGGTCGCAAACCAGACTTAACTCCCAATCGGTTTGCGACCTTTAAAATATACCATTTCCTTGCACCCGTATTCGCACGCGAGATCATCGGGTAAACCAACTGTACCGGGAGCCAATTGCTCTCTATCCCGGTACATTGGCCAGGCTTTTTATTCCGTTCGTCAGGCTGTCTCGGTTGTCCCCAGCGCGCGGATCAGCCCCGAAATGCTTCGTCGGATGCTGTCGGACGGAATTGCGTTGAACTGCCGGACGAGGCGGACCGATTCCATCGAGTTGGTCTGTTCGCCCGCAGATTTTGCTTCCTGAGAAGCATCCTGCTCGTAACCGGCAAAAAAGTAGGTAATGCTCGTGTCGAGGACATCAGCAAGCTGGTACAACCGTCCGGCGCTGATGCGATTCGTGCCGTGCTCATATTTCTGCAACTGTTGGAAAGAAATCCCAATCAGGCGTGCGACCTGTTGTTGTGTCAGTCCAACTTCGATGCGACGTGCATGTATTCTACGTGCGACGTGCGCATTTATCGATTTTTGTACGTCTGGCGACATTATCTTCCACCTGTTTTTTGTGCCAATAAAACTGTCGTTTCTTATTATTGCTCTGCGTCTATGGTGCGTTGATTCGCTCTCGTTTAGATTAGATGGCACGAACCTATTGGTTGTTATTTTTTTCCAAAAGCTTCACACTCACACCCGATCGCAAATTAGGTAGTATACTTACGCATTATGGAATCCTTCGCAATGCGTATAGCTTCTTCAAACTCTGAGTTTCTCATTCTTTTTCCGACTATTGAGCCGAAATTTTAATTAGCATCAGTATGGTTAATCTCAGCATCAACTTACTCAATAGTATTGCCTGTTGAGGTGACATTTGTGCCTAAGTCTACAACTTTTGCGGTTTCTTCCGCTATTGTCTCTTCGTTGTAACCTTCGAAGAAAAACCCGACGGGCACACCAACAACTTGTGCTGCTTCGTACAGACTCAGGGCGCCAATCGATTCGCTGCCTGATTCGATTTGCCTGAGCTTTTGCACGGGAAGGCTGAGGGCCGATGCCAGTTCTTCAGCTGAGATATTGTTGTGTTCGCGCTGCTGTTTCAGTCTGCGTCCAACGAATCTGTCCACCGCTTGACTCGATCTTCGACTTTTCATATCTGCCGTACTCCTCGTGAGAGCTTTTTCGTTTATTGCTTGAAACACGATCTGCGCCTCTAACAACACGCCGGGCTTCTCCTGGCCGGTATTGGTATTCTCATTCACCTTCTGCGATGGCATCGGCGACGCTTGCGTAACAATTTATTAAAATGCGCTCGTCGAGCAATTTGGGGATTCTACTTATACGCGCGCATACGGTTTTAACGCGCGGCGATGTGGTGAGGGACAAGAGGGCATCGGATGGTTGGCAGGCGGCGCCTTGGAAGCGCCTGTGATGCATGGTTTTTGAGCGGCTCGAATTTCGCTGAACCCGGTAAAAACCGGCGATTTTGTGCTGACTTTGGGCAGCGCATTGATTTGGATCATGTCTGGACCGGGCTTGCTCAGCTTTAATCCCGAAGTCGTTCTAACATTGGATCGAGGGGATGTCGTTGTCGGGGGTAATTCTTGCAACTGCAAATCATTCTTGACATTAACGGTCAAGCGTCGTTATTTGCGGAGATTGAGGCTGAGATTTCTCAAGCGCAGGAAACGCGACGCTGATAGCCGTTTGGATCTCGATCCGAAGCCAGATGATTTATTTTAGCCAATTAAGGATGAGCCGGAACCATGTGCCTTTGCCGCATCGCTACGACCAAAGCTTATGACGAACTGCGCAAGCTGGGGGAAAACGAGGGCGATGCCTATGACGCTGCAGTCCGTGTATACCGGCATCATCATCCCGAGCATCCGCGGGTTCTGGCTTACGAGACCGTCGCCGACTGGCTTGAGCATCACGAAGATCAGTATGCAGCGGGCGGTTCTGCCGCCTGAAGGCGGACCGCGCGAGGGGATCAAACTTGGCTTTGAGCCAGGGGATGGCCAATAACTGATCTGAACCGGCGCGGGCAGGGCGGTTTAAGCCTGTTCGTTGCAGGTGGGCGTTTGAGCCTCTGGAAAGCTATTCCTGAAAAGATCGCTTGAGACCTTCTGTCTCTACAGCGCCTTCCGGAAGACAACTTTATCATCGCCGGATGCCCAATAGTCGCGAATACGGGCTTCGTCCTGGTAGCCGTTTTTGCGATAGAAGCTGCGCGTCCGGGCATATCTATCGGTTCCGGAGGTGTCGACGATAAGCAGCCGCTGCTTGCGTTCACGCAGGCTGTCTTCAAGTTTGCCCACCAGATCACTGCCGATTCCGCCGCCTTGGTTCGAGGAAAGCACCGCGATCGCCAGCATATTCCATGTGCCGTCAGTCAGTTCCTCCAGAACGGCATAGCAAAAGCCGACAGCTTCGCCGTCTATCTCACAGGTCAGCCAGATTTCGCCGTTTGTCTTCTCTGTCAGGAAACTGCGCAACATGTCCGGCAGCATTTCACGCGGAAAGAGTTCAGTGTCGTCAAGCACCCGCTGCAACGCAGGAACATCCGCGGAACAGGTCGCTCTGACCTTAGTTGTGGGCTGCTTTTTCATTTCGTAGATTAGCGGCGCGATTGATGGGAGAAGGGTGCCCTCGTATTCAGTCTTATCGCTTACCTTATAGCTTACCGAACGGGTGAGTGTTCATATTCATTCATCGCTCCGGCAAGGTGGTTCAGCCAACTCATGAGCAAAAAGCTTCCGATCGCGATCGCCCAAAGCCTCATTACAGCGGATGTCCAGGCCAACGGCCGGCATATTCGGGATCTAATGGCCCAGGCCGGTCAGGCTGGCGCCCGGTTAATCCATTTTCCCGAGGCTGCGCTGTCTGGCTACGTAAAGGCGCAGATCAGGGGCTGGAATGAAGTTGATTGGGCTGCGCTCAGGAAGGAATTGCTTCTGACCATGGAGCAGGCGAAACGCCTTGGTATCTGGTGCGTTGTCGGGTGTAATCACAAACTGACGCCCCCAAACCGGCCGCACAACAGCCTCTTTGTCATTTCTGACCGAGGAGAGCTTGCGACCCGTTACGACAAGAGGTTCTGTTCGCATAGTGAGATCTCGGACTGGTATTCACCTGGTCGTCTTCCGGTTCTCTTCGAGGTCGAGGGCTTTCGGTTTGGTTGCGCGCTTTGTATCGAAATTCAGTTTGCTGAGGTTTTCGACGAATACGAACGCCTGGACGTGGATTGCGTGCTTTTTTCCGCTTATTCCGAGGATCCACTCTTTAGGCTGAAGGCGCAGAGCTATGCCGGCATCAACTGCTACTGGATCAGTGTCTCGGCACCGGCTCAGTGCGCTGCTGGTCTGCAGAGTGGCCTTGTCGGTCCACACGGGCAATTTCTGTCCGTGAATGACGCAAGAGAAAGCGCCTGCATCCAAATTGTGGAATTGGATAAGAGCAACCCTGATCTACAGGTCGCCCTGACAAAGGCGCGACCGTGGCGACGCAAGGCCAAATCAGGGGGCATTTATCAGCCTGGGCCGATTGGCGACGTCCGCAGCGAGGACCCCACATGTCTGTGATCCGGTAGAGTGTGTCTTCCAGGGGCGTCTTTACAGGCCTGTTTGTAACAACCGGACCAGCGTCACAGAGATCGTCGGGGCGAGGGCGCGTGCGGTGGTTATCGCGGCAACGCGTCCAGCAGGATTTGCTCCAGATCGTCGCGTCAGTGAACACTGACTGACTGCTGGCTCTGCTGCGCTTGAATGCGGACGACGTTGTTGACTGGCTGGCGTGCGGCTCGATCATAACCACAGTCACCAAGTGAGCATGTTCGCGGTTACTTTTTTGATGAAAGGGCGCTGACGACAAACGGCGACACAGCCGCTGGTATGAGCTTCTCTGGGGCCCGGATCTCAATACACAAAAGACGCATAATGTATATTATGGAAAATATTGAACCTGAGATTCTATGCGTGCCTCGGCAGGTCTTTCCTGTATCTCAGCTGCCTGAAGCGTCTTCTGTTCTGTTGGTGTCTCTGTTGTGTTATCCAGCCCTGCCAATCCCAATACCGCAGACGAAGGACGCCTCATGGACACGATCTTTCTGGTGAAGCCCGGTTTTCAGGATCCTGAATTTCCTGGAAAGGACTTCTACTGTTGGCACTGTGCGTTGATCGAAGGCATTCTGGCTTCTTTCCCGGATCTGGCGGCGAAGCTGATCGTTAAGCGCGTCGACTGGCCGCGACCGAGAACCGAGGTCATCGACATCGTTGGCGAAGAAAATCAGTCGCTCCCGCTTCTGGTGTTCGGCGCTGACCCGAAGCCCGATGATAAATCCGGCGAGCTTTCCGCGCCGTCGTTCATTGCCGACAAGGATGCGATTCTGCAGGCACTGACCGATCGTCATGGTTTTCCACATCCGCATCCCTGATCTCGGCAAGCCATAGGATTTTCGGGCTCAAGGCCGTCCATTTACCTCTAGCGCTTCAGTTTGTCCGGCCAAATCCACAGGCCTGAAGCGCGACACCCGGTTCGTGAAGCAGGCCTTTGCGCCCGCTTAGCGCTAATCATCAGGCGAGCGTTTGGGTGAAGTCTTGCCACTATAGGCTTGTAATTACCGGACTTTAGCTCTTGTCAGATAAATAATAATTGATAATGAGAATGAATCGCATTAATAGATCCAGATAACTTCCCTCATCCGATTTATTCCGGAGAAAATCAAATGACGATCAAAAACGCCGCACGTGCGGCGACGGTATCCGCTTGTCTTTTTGGCGGCTGCCTGACCATCGGCGGGCTCCTGTTAACCGCTCAGCCGGCGAAGGCTGCACCCTTTACCTTTGGATTCGATATTCTTGTTGCTGATCAAGGTCTTGACGGGGTTTACCGCAGCCGGGATCTCAATGGTGACGGCGATGCTAATGACAGCGGTGAAACCAGCGTTTTCTTTAATGGCGATAACACCAGCGGGCTCGAAAACCCCAGCAGCAACATCTTTACAATTCTGCAGTCCCGCAGCGGTGAGCTTTATGTCGGCGACGGCACCAGTGACAGCGTTTACCGCCTGTCCGACAAGAATCGCGATGGCGATGCGCAGGACAACGGAGAGGCGCAGGTCTGGTTTTCCGAAGATAATGCGGCCGGATTGACCCTCCCTACTCCGAACGGCATCGGCGAAGACAGCGAAAACAACGTCTACATCGTCAATGCGGGAACAGGATCCAGCCCTTCAGACGGTATATACCGCACCCGCGATCTCAACGGCGACAGTGACGCAAATGACGTCGGCGAAGCGAGCCTCTGGCTTGATCTGGGGAGATTGAACCCTTCGGCTTCCGCTTTCGAGATTACCTTTCAGGGGAATGTCGCCTTTGTTGCTGATACCGTTGGAACCGACACCAATGTGATCTATCGGGCAGAAGACAGTGACGGCAACGGCTCGATCAGCGACGACGAGGTTTCGGTGTTCATCGATGGCAATAACCCTTACGGCGTAACCATCGACTTTGCCTTGTCAGGTGACGACACGAGCCTCTTCATGTGGGAGTTTCTGGACTTTGATGGACCTCAATCTCTTTTCAAGCTGACCGACCTAGACGGCAGCGAGATGATTGATGACGTTCTTGAGGTGGTTGATGTCTGGGATACCAGCCTCTTGCCCAGTGAATTCGTCACCGGTGCTGGGTTTGGTGTGGCAGTCGGTCCTGACGGAAGCATTCTGCTGACCTCCAACGGCCGGAATCCTAATGAGGATAATGTTTATCTTTTACAGGACCTTAACGGCGACGGTGATTATCGCGATGAAGGCGAGACTGCGGTCTGGCTGTCGCGATCGGTAAGCGGTGATGTTCCCGACCGGCCACGGGCAGTGGCTTTTGCCCCGCGAAACCTGGTCGTGGCCGTTCCAGAGCCGGGCTCCCTGCCCTTGCTGGCAATCGGGTTTATTTCGATGGCCGGTCTGGCGGGCTTTTCAAAACAGCGTTCGCGCGTAAGACGCTCTGACTAAGGCACAGGCTCTTTGAGAACGAGATGAAAACTGAGGCCTCGGCATCCTGTCCGGGGCCTCGGTGTACTCGTCTTTTGACGAAGTTAATCCTGAAGTGTGAAGCTCAAGTAGCGCGCGTTTTCCATGTGTTCAGACATGATGGCGGTCTAACGGCAAATTAAGAATAACCTCTACGTGTATCGAGCGCGCGAATTGCTGCTGATAAGTTGCTCACTCTGTCCAATCCGGCTCCGGAAACGATAGGGTTTTCGTCGAAACCGGCGATTTGGCGATTGAAACTTGCCTCTGCCACATAATTATCAACTGCATGCCATGGAATGTGCGGCAGAACCCGTGTAGCCTCTATCCAACAAAAAAATGAACAGGGTTGGCTTTGTATGTTGCTTGTTTGGGCATCTGGACTTCGTCTCGGCAGAGACGAGGGCGAGAAGCATCGCTTCGTATCGGCGAAGGATGGTCTGTGGGAGACCGTTGGGTGCGTGAGAATGCCGCTGGGTAAACTGCTCGCTGCTGCGGCCGCGGTGTGCTGTGTACTAGCGATGCCGTTCGGCGCTTTAGCGGCGGAACCAATTCTCGAAACCCTCAAGCTGCCTGAGGTGAAAACACTCCGCAGCCTGCAGGAAACACCCTATTTGAGCGATGCAGTCGCTGCCGGTGATCTTCCGGCTATCGCCGACCGGCTGCCGGCGGCTCCCCAGATTGTGCCGCGCGGGAGCGCCCAGCGGGTTGGCAAGCCAGGTGGCAGTATCAACACGCTGATAACGCGGGAAAAAGACATCCGTTTGCTGGTTGTCTACGGCTATTCGCGGTTGGTCGGTTACAACGAAAAGCTCGAGATCGTCCCGGATGTCCTTGAAAAAGTTGAAATCGAAGACGGTCGCAGCTTCACCTTTTATCTCAGAAAAGGACATAAATGGTCTGATGGCGCGCCCTTCACGACTGAGGATTTCCGTTATTACTGGGAGGATGTGGCGAACAATGACAAGCTCACTCCGTCCGGGCCGACCACATCTCTAGCGGTCGATGGCGAGTTCCCGAAGGTCGAGATCATCGATGCGCAGACAATCCGCTATAGCTGGTCAAACCCGAATCCCTTCTTTCTGACCAAGCTTGCCGGTGCGCGCCCACTCTTTATCTATCAGCCCTCGCATTACCTGAAGCAGTTTCACGCGAAATACGCCGAGCCCGCCACCCTGGCGAAGTATGTTGACCACTCAAATGCCCGGGACTGGGCGCAGATGCATAATCGCAAAGCCCGGCAATACCGCTTCACCAACCCGAAACTTCCGACCCTCCAGCCCTGGGTCAATACGGTCAAACCACCCTCGACCCGTTTTGTGGCAAAGCGTAATCCCTATTACCATCGGGTGGACGAGTTCGGGCAGCAGCTCCCCTATCTTGATGAAATGGTTCTCAGCGTTGTGACAGGTTCGCTGATTCCGGCGAAAGTCGGTGCCGGAGAGTCGGACATCCAGTCGCGAGGCCTGAATTTCAGCGATTACACCTTTCTGAAGGAAAACGACGAGCGCAGCGGCTACGACGTGCGGCTCTGGAAAACCGTGCGCGGTTCGCAGCTTGCGCTTTATCCCAACCTCAACACCAATGACCCCGAGTGGCGTAAACTCTTCAGGGACGTGCGTTTCCGCCGTGCTCTTTCCATGGCAACGAACCGGCATGAGGTCAATCAGGTCATCTATTACGGCCTCTGCATCGAAGGCAATAACACGGTGCTGCCTGCCAGTCCTCTGTATCATCAGAACTATCGTGATGCCTGGGCAATGTACGATCCCGAGGCCGCAAGCGCGTTGCTGGATGAGATGGGCCTGACGGAGCGCGATGAAGACGGCATTCGGCTTCTGCCCGATGGACGGCAGATGGAGATCATCGTCGAGACGGCCGGAGAAAACACCGAAGAATCAGATGTTTTAGAACTGATTCATGACTCCTGGCTGGAAGTCGGGGTCAAGCTCTTCACCAAACCGTCGCAGCGAGAGGTCCTGCGAAAGCGGATATTTGCGGGCGAAACCCTGATGACCATGTGGTTCGGCTACGAAAACGGTGTGCCCACGGCAGATATGAGCCCGGATGAGTTTGTACCGCTTCATCAGCAGAGCTATCAGTGGCCCAAATGGGGTCAGTACCATGAGACCAGTGGAAAGTCCGGTGAGCCTGTGGATATGCCCCTGGCTCAGGAACTGCTTGAATTGCACATCAACTGGACGACGGCGCGCTCCAGGGACGAGCGTGAAAAGATCTGGCACCGGATTTTGAAAATCCACGCGGATCAGGTCTATACCATTGGAATCGTTGCACAGGTGCCGCAGCCGATCGTGGTTTCCAGCGATCTGAAAAACGTACCGGTCGAAGGGATCTACAACTGGGAACCCGGCGCGCAGCTTGGCATTTACCGGCCGGACCGCTTCTGGCTGGATCGCTAGTCCAGGATCTTGCAAATTTGAGTTGTGTTCAGGTCTCTTCCAAAGGACTTGTCTTGCATGGTGTTGCCTAGTGCTTCGACCTATGCGTCAGGAATAACGACCCCAGAAATCTCCACTCCTAGATTTTAGGTGCTCGCATTTGATGCGATGAACGAAGCGTGAAAACATCGCAAAGTGCGTCGCTGTGAACCCAATACCAATTGCTCCAGCGAGCAAAATATTGCCTTCAAGTGAAGAGGAAGAGTCAGTTGATATGAGGCTATAGAAAGCAAGCGTCAGCACCGGTGCGCAAAACATAAATCCAATGCGTAAGAACGCTGATTTATATAAATACTTAAAGGATATCCAGTAGCAAGCCTCCCACGATATGCTAAGAAAGCCGTAGAAAACTGCAAAGAAGAAAAAATAATAAGTGCCAGTATTTTTGTTTTTAGCGCTAATGATTTTTTCAGTTACTAACGGTGAGTCTGGTGGACTATCTAGAACTAAGAGCCAAGGAGCGAATACTATAGTGTATGTGATGATGGCGGTGAGTAATGTCCGCACAACGTACGGGAGCAGCAGCGTTCGATCCTTAAAGACGTTCTCCATTGGTTTAGAGTTAGGTGTTAGTCACCCGACCACAACCTGAAAGTGATCATTGATGAATTTTTGGAAGGGCGATTGCCTCTCATTGGAGTAATGAAGCCGAGAGAAGGACGTGTTTTGACGCAACCTTTGAGCGGCTCCGTCAAAACATGTCTCGTCGTTCTAACTTAGATCTTTAAGAGTGATCGAAATGCCGAGCTAACGGCGCAGAGGGCGGTGATATTTGTCGCCCATGGAGCCAATGATCAGCCGGACAAAGTCGATAATTGTCCAGATTCCAAGGCCACCCAGGGTGATCAGCATCAGCAGGCCGGTTCCGATCTTTCCGAGATAAAACCGGTGCACGCCGAAGGATCCCAAAAAGAAGCAAAGAAGCACGGCGGGTACAAAACCCTTGTCGCTCACTTCATCCATCGACTGTGTTTCATGCGACACATTATTCTCCTTTAAAGGTTATTTCAGTTTTACGAGTCTGCCGCTGCCGTCGCGGGCTTGTTCCGTAATGAGACGATAAAAAACGATGACCGTGTGCAGGGCATCGATCATCAGGACCATGTAGGCGAGACCCACACGATCCTGGGACAAAAGAACCAGAAAAAGCAGAAACAGACAGAGATCAGCGATGCCATGCAGGTAGTTGCGCAGGTAAAAATGGTGAATACCTATGACGCCGAATATCCCGCAAAGAATAACTGCGGTGCCGTAGTTCGCCGGAGACTTTTCGGATACATCCATGGATCGTTCTGTTCGAAAGGGATATGTAATTTTTGCTATAGGGCGCTAAAACTGTAAAAAATTCATAAAGCGATACAATCAGAGCTTAAATCTACGCTGCTCTGGTGTACTTCCACTGAAGGAATAAGTCCAGCTTTCTCAATTCTTTAAGCTAAAATTATTCTTAAATCTCAACCGTCAGCCCATCGTATCCTGGCTCAACCCCAGGCGGGCAGCGGGACAGTAGGTCTTCATAGTCGATCTGGTGGTTCAGATGGGTCAGAATTGCGCGCTCTGGCTTAACCCGTTCAATCCATTCTAGGGTCTGGGCAAAGTGCGAATGGGTCGGATGCGGTTCATAGCGCAGACAATCGACCACCCAGAGCCTGATCCCTTCCAGGGCTTCAAAGGCGGCTTCGTCCAGGCTTGAGGCGTCGGTTGAATAGGCAATATCGCCGAAACGCAGTCCCAGGCTCGTTGTACCGCCGTGCTGCTGTAGAAAGGGCTGAATCGGAACCGAGCCGACTTTGAAGGCGCCTTCAATCAAACGATCATTGAGCATTGGTTTGTAGGGGTTTTTGGGGTTACAGCTGGAGGTAAAGATGTAGTCGAAACGGCGGGTCAGCGACTCGCGTGTCTGCGCGTCCATAAAAGCGTCGATAGGCCCCTGGTTCACGTAGGTGAGATAGCGCAATTCGTCGATACCGTGCGTGTGATCCGCGTGATCGTGAGTGTAAACCACCGCATCCAGCGATGTGATCTCGTTGTCGATCAGCTGTACCCTCAGATCAGGCGAGGTATCGACGAGAACCCGTGTCCCCTGCTCTTCCACCAGAATAGAGACCCGGCGCCGCCGGTTCTTTGGATTACTCGGGTCGCAAACGCCCCAGGAACCACCCGCTTCGGCGCCTGCCAGTGGGACGCCGCCGGAACCGCCGCAGCCGAGCAGCGTCACCTTCATTGCGCGCCGCCAAAGCCGGGTTGGTCGATCGCGCTGCCCGCCCGTGAAAAGAGTTGTTTGAAGTTCGCGGTGGTTGTTTCAATCAGAAGGTCGTTCGATATCTCTTTGATTTCAGAGAGTTTTTCCGCAGTGTGCACGACGAAGGCGGGCTCGTTTGTTTTCCCGCGCTTGGGCACCGGTGCCAGGTAGGGAGAATCCGTCTCGACCAGCAGGCGGTCGAGCGGAACTTTGCGTACCGTGTCGCGCAGGGATTCGGCATTCTTGAAGGTGACGACCCCAGCAAGCGAGATATAGAAGCCCATCTCCAAAGCGGCTTCCGCCAGCTCGGGACCGGCTGTAAAGCAATGAATAACAGCGGGATAAGCCCCGTTTTTGTACTCGTCACGTAGAATGTCGACGGTGTCGTCATCCGCGTCACGGGCGTGAACGATCAAAGGCAGGCCGGTTTCTCGCGCCGCGGCGATATGTGCGCGGAAGCTGACCTTCTGCTCTTCGCGGGGGGAGTGCTCATAGAAATAGTCCAGACCCGTCTCGCCGATCCCCACGACCTTTGGATGTTTGGCCAGCTCGATCAGGCGATCCGGGTTTTCCTGGCCCTCTTCACCTGCTTCGTGCGGATGGACGCCGACGGAACAAAAGACATTGGGATATCGTTCCGCGATATCGAGGACGATAGGGAATTCACTCATCTTCGTGCAAATGGTCACCATGGCGCCGACACCGGCCCGCCCTGCCCGCGCCACGACCTCGTCGATGTCGCCGTCGCGCTGCAGGTAGTCAAGATGACAGTGGGAATCGATCAGCATGTTTACGTGCTCCACTTCACGCTTTTCAGTTCTAACTCAGGCGCTTTCGGGGTTTTCCTCGACGTAGCGCGGAAAGATACCTTCCGGCTTGGGCACGGGTGCACCGGCCTCAAGCGGCGTCGCGAGGCTTTCGAAACCGCGGGCGTCCGCTGCAACCGACAGCTGATCCAGCATTTTGGCCATGGAATCGGGCATCACCGGCTGGGTCAGAATGGCCAGACGGCGTACGGTCTCGGCAAGCACATAAAGAACCGTCTTCATCCGCTCCGGATCGGTCTTCTTGAGGCCCCAGGGCGCCTGATCGTCGACGTAGCGGTTTGCCGCTCCGATCACATCCCAGGTGGCTTCCAGGGCCTTGTTGAAGGCCTGAACAGCGTATTCCTCGCGCAAACGGTCAGGCAGACCTCCGGACAATGCCAGGAGAGCTTCGTCCTCAGCCGTAAAGGCTCCAGGCGCAGGAACCGCGTTCTCGCAGTTTTTGGCAATCATCGAGAGCACGCGCTGGGAGAGATTGCCCAGATCGTTGGTGAGATCCCCGTTCATGCGGCCCACAATCGCGCGCCTGGAGAAATCGCCGTCGTTGCCGAAAGGCACTTCACGCAGCAGGAAATAGCGGACCGGGTCCAGGCCATAGGTTTCCACCAGTTGCAGCGGATCGATCACATTCCCCAGAGATTTGGAGATCTTCTGGCCCTCATTGGTCCACCAGCCATGGGCAAAGACGCGTTTCGGGGTCTGCAGTTCGGCGGCCATCAGGAAGGCCGGCCAGTAGACCGCATGAAAGCGCAAGATATCCTTGCCCACCATGTGAAGATCAGCCGGCCAATAGGTTGAATAGTCGCTGCTTTCCACGTCCGGGTAACCGGCAGCAGTCATGTAGTTCGTCAAGGCATCGAGCCAGACATACATGATGTGATCGGAATCGTCGGGCACCGGCACACCCCAGGAAAAGGTCGTGCGGCTGATCGAGAGATCCTTCAACCCGCCCTTGACGAAGCTGATCACCTCGTTGCGCCGGGTTTCGGGCGCAATAAAGTCGGGATTGGCTTCATAAAACGCCAGGAGACGGTCCTGCCAGGCCGAGAGGCGGAAAAAGTAGGAGGGTTCCTCGACCCATTCCACTTCGGCCCCGCTGGCCGTGGCGATACGCTTGCCGTCCGGCTGCTTGGTCAACTCGCTTTCCGTATAGAACGCCTCGTCCCGGACCGCGTACCAGCCGGAATACCCCCCCAGATAGATCTCGCCATTATCGAGCAGCTTCTTCCAAAGCGCCTGACAGGCGAGTTTGTGGCGCTCTTCCGTGGTGCGGATGAAATCGTCGTTACTGAAGTTCAGTACCGGCGAGAGGTTACGGAAATTCTGCGACACCCGGTCAGTGAAGCTTTGCGGGTCGACCCCGGCAGCCTGGGCGGATTTCTCGACCTTCTGGCCGTGTTCGTCGGTTCCGGTCAGAAACTTCACGTCCCGCCCATCCAAGCGCATAAAACGTGCCAGAACATCACAGGCCAGCGTCGTGTAGGCATGTCCGATGTGCGGCACGTCGTTTACGTAATAGATCGGCGTCGTAATGTAGTAAGGCGTTTTCTGCCCGGGCATTCCATTCTCCTGCGGTCCGCTTGGGGCTTTGGCCACCGGTAACCGCGCCTGCAACTTTGTAAGGGGCTCCGCGGGTCACGGTGTCCGATCCGAGGGCCTGATCGCCGGAGACGGAACCCGCTCTAGGTCGTGAGAGCCTCGATCTCGGAAAAGACACTGATCACAACATGTTTGCGGTCGAGGTTCGCGCGATCCGCCGCGTTGTACAGAGCCGAGGTCTTGTCCCACAGCGTGAGCCACTGCGCAAGAGGGCGACGAGCCATCAGGCGCTCCATGATGTCGCTTTCGCCCTCGATCACGGGCGGCGGCAGTTGCCCCCGGGCGGCACCATTGATCATGCGCGCCAGCCACCAGAGCAGGAGCTCCATACCGGTGCGGAAAGTTTCGCCACCGCTGTCCCGGGCGAGCTGGTCGCCAAAAGCCTGAAGCTTGACCACATCCAGGCGCGGCAGGTGAGAAATGATATCCATCAAGCCCTTATAGAGTTCCAGTCCACCGATCGTGTGAAGCTGTAGCGCCTTTCCGATACTGCCTTCAGATAGCCGCGCGAGGGCCTGTGCCTCTGCCGGATCCAATTCCGGCCGGTGTTCCTGCAGCAGGCTTAGGACAGTCTCTTCATCAAGCGGCACCATTGGAAGATGGCAGCAGCGGGAATGGATCGTCGGCAGCAGGCGTGCAGGCTGGTGACTGATCAGGATCAGCAGAACGTCGTTGGGTGGTTCCTCAAGAATCTTCAGCAAGGCATTGGTTGCACTGACATTCATGTCGTCGATCGGATCGACGATCACGACCCGCCAGCCGCCTTCGGTCGAGGTCTTGCGAAGGAAAGATACGACGTTGCGCGCGTCTTCGACCGGGATCACGGAGCGCATCTTTCCCTTCGGATCGACGCCGCGTTCGACGGTCATGAGATCACCATGGCCGCCGGAGGCAATCCGGCGAAAGACCGGGTTGTCGGCATCGACAGTCAGGCCGTCCGGGGCGTCGCCAAAGAGGCCAGGTGCAGAGCCGCCGCCGTTCAGGACAAAGCGGGCGAAGCGAAATGCCAAAGTTGCCTTACCGATACCGCGCGGTCCATGAAACAGCCAGGCGTGAGGCAAACGTTCCGATTCATAAGCGGTTAGAAGACGCTGCTCAGCCGCTGCATGGCCAATCAAGGTGGCATTTTTCCGGGGAGCCAGCGTTTCGATTTCAGGCGCTGCCGCGGCACGGGCCATTATGTGAGATCCAGATTAAGACGGGTTCGAACCAGATCGAGGATCTGGCTTTCAATAACTTCTATTGCCCCCCTGGCTGGCACAAGTGCACAGCGTTCCGGCGCGCGTCGGGCGATATCGAGAAAACCGTCGCGGAGCCGTTGGTGGAAGGCCACAGCCATGGATTCGTAACGGTCTTCGCCGCCTGCCCGGCTCCCGGCCCGTTCGAGCCCCTCTTCGGGGGCGATATCCATGATGATGGTAAGTTCCGGAAGAAGTTGTTCCACAACAATCGCTTGGAGCTTTTCGATAATTTCCCGGCCGAGCTCGTGACCGTAACCCTGGTAGGCCATGGTCGAGTCGACAAAACGGTCACATAGCACCCACTGCCCCGCGTCGAGGGCAGGAATAATCGTCTTTTCCAGGTGATCGCGCCGCGCGGCGAAGTGCAGCAGGGCTTCGGTGGTGGCCGACCAGCGATCTGCCGGGCCATTGACCAACAGAGCGCGGATTTGTTCGGCGCCCGGACTGCCGCCTGGTTCCCGCGTCGTGGTGACCTGAAGGCCAGCCGCAGAGAGCCTGTCGGCGAGACGCTTGATCTGCGTTGTCTTGCCGGCGCCCTCGCCACCTTCGAATGTAATGAACTTGCCACGCACCATGACTTGACCTTGCCGCCCGCCCCTATCAGCGTCAAGCGCCCCTAAAGAGATCCCACGCGCCGGAGGTTCCGTCCGGTGTGATTGAGACAGCTTTGAGCCACTTTCTATAACCTGTTGCTTTAACGAACAGAAATTCGCCTTTGGGTGATCTCCGCTTATGGCGCGCCAAACAGCAGATGTTTGACCCCTGCCGTGATTTTGCCAAAGCCGCCGAGCTGACCGACGTTCGCGCCGGTGACCAGTGGAATCTCGATGGTTTCGACATCCTTGGCTTCAATCCGCAGGGTTGCGAGTTGATCACCCTCGGCAATCGGGGCGGCAATCGGACCTTCGTAAGAGACGGTAACCTTCATGGATTCCCGTGCCTTGCGGGGCAGCGTTATTAATACATCTTCGGCTGCAACCAAAGGCACAGTGTTCTCCTCACCGAGCCAAACCGACGCATCGTCCACGGTTTCACCGGCGGAAAAGAGTTTATAGTTGTCAAACTCCCGAAAGCCCCACTGCAGCAGTCTGGCGGATTCTTCGCTGCGTGCCCGGACACTGGGCAGGCCATTCACCACCAGGATCAGGCGCCTGTCGTCCTTTACGGCGGACGAGGTCAGTCCGTAACCCGCCTCTTCGGTATGTCCCGTTTTCAGGCCATCGGCACCAATATTCATATAAAGCAGAGGGTTACGGTTGCTTTGTTTGATGTCAGACCAAGTGAATTCGGTTTGCGAGTAGTAGTGATAGTATTCAGGGAACTCGTTGATGACATACTCAGCAAGTGTCGCTAGATCCTTGGCCGTCATGCGATGGTTTGGGTCCGGCCAGCCGGTCGCGTTGGCAAAACGGCTGCCGGTCATGCCGATTTCCCGGGCTTTCTTGGTCATCGCTTCGGCGAAGGCCTCTTCCGTCCCGGCCAGCCCCTCAGCGAGCACGATGCAGGCATCGTTCCCGGACTGGACGATGACACCCTGCAGCAGGTTTTCGACACTGATCTGGTCGCCGACCCTGACGAACATCTTCGAGCCGCCTTTTTTCCAGGCTTTCTCGGAGACCGGAAGAGTTTCTTCAAGCGACAGACGCCCATCCTTAAGGCGTTCGAACACGACCACGGCGGTCATGATTTTACTCATGGAGGCCGGAGGCATGGATTCCTCGGCATTCTTCGAGAGCAGCACTGTGCCGGTGGCGACGTCGAGCATGTAGGCTTCCCGCGCCTGCGTGTCGATCGCCTGGGCGGAAACGGCCCAGGCCGCTGTGAGGCTGCCGGCAAATGCCAGGCCGAAGGTGAAGCGTCGAAGATGTCTCTGTGGCATCCTGGATTCTGGTCCTTTGAATTCGTCCGAGTTAGCTATTGCAGCGGGCCGGTGGCCTTGGGGAGCGTCGGTGCGGAGTGTCGCTCTCAATCGAAGCTGGGGCAAAAATTTGGAGAAAATGAGGCCGCAGTTCATAAAGGCCGCTCTACTAGGTTGGATGATCGCCGGCGGTACCTGCTCTGATTTTGGCTCATGCTCATTCGACGACAACACGTGCTTCGTTAAAACCGTTGCCGTGCAGGGTCGCAAGCAGTCTGTCAGCCTCGGTTACCGAGACGAGTGGGCCGAGCCGGACACGAAAATACTGCGCTTCGCCAATCTGGGCCGTCGCGATCTGAGTGGTGCCGAGTGAAGAGAGCTTTGCGCGCAGACGCTCCGCATTGGCGACTCTGACAAACGACCCGGCCTGAACGAAAATATTACTGGCGGCCACTGGCGCCTGGGTGACCACACCATCTGGTGTTGGAGCGGTAATGGTTCGGCGGGCAGCAGGTACCGGTTTGCTTTTCGAGGGCGCCGATGGCCGGGCGGCGACCTGAGTGGTGCCGCTCGGTGCCGCCAGCGATTCTCCGGTCACGGCCACTGTTGGCGCCGCTTTCACCGGTGAGGCCGTCAGTTCGGTCGAGACCTGCCCCGCAGGCTGTGCAGTGCGCGCGAGCTGGGTTCCGCCGCGTTGAGCGAGTGCCGCCAGTTGGCGGCTTTCTTCCTCGAGAATCTCGACCTTGACCTTCGCGGTACCTGCAACGCGGAACCCCAGAAGTTCTGCGGAATGGCGCGACAGGTCGATGATCCTGTTATTTGCGAAGGGCCCGCGGTCATTGATCCGCACGGTAATCGAGCGGCCGTTTCCGAGATTGGTCACCCTGACCATACTGGGCAGCGGCAGAGTGCGGTGGGCTGCGGTCAGGTCGTATTGATCGTAAATCTCGCCGTTGGCGGTTTTCTTGCCGTGAAAGCCGGGACCATACCAGGACGCGATGCCTGTTTCGATATAGCTATAGTCGACCTTGGGGTAATACCAGATCCCGCGGATCTCATAGGGCTTGCCGACTTTGTAGGCGCCCTGGGACTTGGTTGGGGAGGTTCCCGGAATCTTGACCTGCTTCGCGGTGTGCGACGCAAGCTCCAATTCGGCACAGGACGAGATGAGAAGACCTGCGGCAGCAAGGGCGATCCAGGCGGAGACACGCCGATTGAACATTATGATGAGCACCTGAAGGAGGTTAACTATAGAATCGGCAGTTTACTTGGTCTTTCGTCCAACAGCAATCGTCTGCTTTTCACCTTAAAAGAGCGTAAAAAGGCGCGCTCAACGCCGGCTCTCCAAGTCAGTTCGCTGCTGCGGAGCGTAGGCGGCCCAAAAGCTCGACATCCGCATAACCGTCCGCCGGGATTGCAGATTTGCGCTGAAAGGCTTTGATGCCTGCCCGTGTTTGCCGCCCGGCGACCCCATCGGGGGCGCCAACTTCATATCCAAGTCTGTTCAAGAGCGCCTGAATCTCTTTAATCTCCGCGCGCAGGAGGGGCTTGTCGTTCGCCGGCGCTTTGGCCAGGAGCTTACCTTTGCCTTCAATCCGGTCGGCGAGGTGTCCGACTGCGATGGCGTAGAAGATCGAGTTGTTCCATTTAAGGGTCGCGCGGAAGTTCCCATAGACCAGAAAGGCCGGTCCCTTGAGACCAGCAGGCAGCACAAGCGATCCTTCGACGTCGGCCTGCGGCAGATTACGTCCATCGGCGCGGCGCACGCCCAGAGCTTGCCAGCTTTTGATCGGCTTCTTGGTCTGAAAACCAACCAGTTCCAGGTCGAAGCCTGCCGGAAGCGTGACTTCCCTGCCCCAGGTTTCCTGGTCGTTCCAGCCGAGATTGCTCAGGAAATTCGCGGCTGAAGAGAAGATATCAGGCAGGCTGTTCCATAGATCGCGACGGTCGTCGCCGTCGGCATCAACCGCATGACCGAGGAAAGTCGAAGGAATGAACTGGACCTGGCCCATTGCGCCCGCCCAGGACCCGGTCATCTGAGAGGTGGCGATATCGCCATTGTCGATAATCTGAAGCGCCCCAAGCAACTGACCGCGGAAAAAGTCGCTGCGGCGGGCATCATATGCCAGCGTGGTGAGCGCTGAGATCACCTTGAAGCCGCCCGTGTTGGAGCCGAAATTACTCTCCAGACCCCAGAATGAAACGAGAAAGCGGGCCTGCACGCCGTATTTATTTTCGACCTGTGCCAGAAGGTCGGCGTGCTTCGCCATCAACTCCTGGGCTTTTTTGACCCGGGCGTCGTTTACCGATCGGTTCAGGTAGGTCCAGAAGGTCAGAGAAAACTCAGGTTGCTTGCGGTCCAGCTCTACAACCCTTTTTACCGGCGCAACATCCTTGAACGAATTCTCCAGGACCTCTTGTGAGATACCCTTTGCCCGGGCTTCTCGCTTGAATTCCGCAAGCCAGGCCTGAAAGGCCGGATCCTCGGTCTGGCTACCGACTGCAGCGGAGTTCGGCTCTATTGCCGTGTTCTGCGCGATTAAGGTTGGCTCGAGTGCCTGCGCGACAGCGTTCGGGACTGAAAAAGCCATAAGCGAGCTTGCGAGGAGCGCCGTGCTCAACAGCCGGGGAATCGTATGGTTACAGGACGTTGGGGAGGCGGTGAACGCCCTTACGAATCGGAAAGCCATCGGAGGAACCTCTGATCACAGGAATGAGGTTTCTTCTGCCACAGCGTAGGTTAACGTGCAATCGCACTCTCTTTTCTAGGGCAGCTTTTCCAGGCGACTCTCGAGGGGCACGCCGAAGGGTCACCCCTGAGGCCCGACCCTGGCACCGCGATGATAAACCCGGCAGCGCGTTGTGCCCTGGCTGCGGAAAACATAGACGTTATCGGGGATCGCAACACCGCGAGGATCGTAAAGGGTCTGGCGCGAGTCTGTTGCCGCACCATAGATCTGACCCTTGAGAACGGCAACGAAACGGCGGTCGCGCTTCTGGACAAACTTTCCGTCGCGGCAGAAGTCACTCAATTCCCGGTCCAGAGTCCAGTTCCCTTCGGCGAGAGTCTCGTCGCTCCGGAAGATAACACCTGGCTTTATGCGCGGCAGCTTGGTTTTGCTGTGCGGAATCGCTGCCGGCTGGGTGGTCATGCGCTTCGGAGGCGTCGAGTAGTGCCGCGGATGGGTGACCGCGATTTCCGCCCGCGCCGGTGTCAACCAGATCAGGGCAGCGAGCACAACACTCATTGAGAGTAGAATCGATTTGGGCATCACGCATGCATTTTGGTTCGAAGGTCTGCTTTTTGCAGATTAGAGCTATGTTTATAAGACCAAGTTAACGGAAATTTTGCCGTCATTGCGCGAATCTCCCGTATCGAGTGCCGCGCTTGGAGATTGGGCTTCTTCCCTTAAATCGACAGATCGCGGAATTTGGTCTCCGCTTTTTAGGGTTACAGATCAGATGGCCGACGAAACACTTCAGAACACTGATGAACCTGATGTAGATGACGCCTCCGAAAATTCGGCAGAGGTAGCCGACGAGCTTCAGGAGACTGCGCCTGAAGCCGAAGAGCCTGGAGAGAGTCAGGCTCAGGACGAACCTGGGGAAAGTGACGCTCAGGACGAAGATACGCCTGCGCAGCCAACCCAGCGGCGCCGCGAAGCCCGGGATTTTGAAGTCACAGGCGATGTCACCATTGATGGCAAGGCATTCCCATTGCGCGATTGGAGTTCCAGCGGTTTCGGGATCGTTTCCTGCGATTTGGAGTTTGAGGATCACGCGAGAGTTCCGATCGACTTCAATGTGACCCATGCGGCCGGAACGCTGAGTTTTTCCTGCAAGGCAATTATTGTGCGCTCGGACACGGTCAGCTGCGAAGTGGCTGGGGCCTTCGTTGAAATGGGACGCGAAGACCGGGTTGCCGTAACCGCCTACTTCGATTCTCTCGACGAGGCTTGAGGCGACATTCTTTCGTTTCGGCGAAGTTGTTAAGGTGAGTGCCGGAGAGATCTCTGCACAGCACCAGAATTTCCGTCATGGTTAACAAATCTTTATTCATTACCGTTCTTTAATGCTTCTGAAGTCTCGAGTTACGGGATCAGCTTTGGGATATGACCGGCGTATCGTTCAGAATTCCACGAGCATTCAATGAGATGCCTTGATCAGGAGTAAAAGATGGCGGACGAGGACGAGGGCGAAATGGATATGGCAGCCGCGATGGCTGCAGATGAATCGCTTGGGCCCCAGTCTGACGACGATGAAGGTGAACTGGACATGGCAGCCGCAATGGCTGCGGACTCTTCTCTTGGTCCTCAGTCCGATGACGATGAAGGCGAGTTGGATATGGCCGCCGCGATGGCCGCGGATTCCTCGCTTGGGCCCCAGTCAGAGGACGGCGATGCCCCTGATCTCGGCCCGCTGATCGATGTCCCGGCCATTCACGGTGTTTCGCTTGAGGCCTCTGCAATTCTGGGTACCGCCCTGATGCCGGTCAGCCAACTACTGAAAATGGGACGTGGTGCTGTCGTTGAGCTCGATAAGTCCATCGGTGACATGATCGATATCAGCATCAATGATCAGATGGTGGCTCGCGGAGAAGTGATGATTAAGGAAGACCGCCTCTGCATTGAAATCACCGAGATGGTCAAGCGGATCAGCAGTTAGGTCCTGGGCCGGTCCAGAGACCTCTGCGGACCGGCGAAATCTCCATTTTTACCCTTGTTTATAGCCGGTTCCAGGCGGGCGTTCTGTCCACCCGGGGCTGAGTCTATTCGCATCCTCTCGCGTACGACCACGCGCTGGGACTGCGCCTTCCGTGGGCGCTGCGCATCACGACAGCGTGCCTTTCTTTCCACCCATGCCGGTCCACATCTTGGAATAAGAACCCAGGCATAGGTGTTATCTCTACATGACGTATCGTCCAAAATTGCTGTCCCTGGCAACGGCAGTACCGCCTTTTGTGTTGCAACAAACCGAAGTAGCCGCTCAAGCCCGCGAACTCTTCGCCCATCGGGCCCGGGATATCGAGCGACTGATGCCCGTCTTCACAAATGCGGGGATCGAGACCCGTCGCTCCTGTGTGCCGCTTGCATGGTATCGGGAGGCCGCGGACTGGAAAGAACGCAATGCAATCTATGTGGAAAGTGCCGTTGAGGTGCTGGCGAAAGCGACGCTCGATTGTCTGGAACAGGTGGATATGGCGGTTGAGGAAGTGGACGCCATTATCACGGTCTCGACCACCGGTATCGCCACGCCCAGCCTGGATGCTCACCTGATCAACAAGCTCGGCCTGCGCCGGGATGTTATGAGACTGCCGGTGTTCGGGCTGGGCTGCGCCGGCGGGGTTCTCGGATTGTCGCGAGCCGCTTCCTTTGCGTCGGCCATGCCGGGCAAGAATGTCCTGTTGCTTGTGGTCGAACTCTGCGCCCTCACCTTCCGCCCCGGCGATCTCTCCAAGAGCAACATTATCGCCGCGGCTTTGTTCGGTGACGGCGCTGCAGCAGCCCTCGTGAGCACGCGGACCTCCGCTGCCGCGCCACACAGCCAGCCGACCCTGACCGCGGCAGGTGAATATACCTGGCCGAATTCGATGGATGTCATGGGATGGCACATTGAGAACGATGGCTTCGGGGTGCTCTTCTCCAGGGATATCCCAGCGATCATCGCCGAACGCTTTGGACCGGCGCTTGACGGGTTTTTGAGTGCGAACGCCTTAAACCGGCAGGATCTGTTTGAATACGTCTGTCACCCCGGCGGCACCAAGGTTGTAGGCGCATTGGAGCGTGTGCTCGGTTTGCCTGACGGTGCAATGCGCGACGCTCGCGATGTTCTGAAGGAATACGGGAATATGTCGGCAGCGACAGTCATGTTTGTTCTGGAACGATCTCTCCGGCGCCCTCCGAGAGACCGGATACTGATGTCTTCCCTGGGGCCCGGCTTCTCGGCGGCTTTTCAGATCCTGGAAAATCAATGACTGTCTTTTGGGCGCTGTTTATCGCGATCGTTCTTGCCCGTCTGGCGGAACTGGCCTACGCGCGCCGCAATACGCGGCGGCTCATGGCCGAGGGCGCACAGGAATTCGGCGCAGGACACTACCCGCTGATCGTTCTCTTGCATGTGGCCTGGCTTGCCAGTCTGGCCGCCTTCGTCCCGGGAGATGAGGTCGTTGTTGTGCCTTTGCTTGTGCTGTTCGGCGTAGTTCAACTGCTTCGAATCTGGGTGTTGGTAAGTTTGGGGCGCTATTGGACCACGCGAATCATCACCCTGCCGGATGTGCCGTTGGTCGCCAAAGGGCCCTACCGCTTTATCCGCCACCCCAACTATCTGGTCGTGGTTTTGGAAATCCTGATCCTGCCGCTTTGTTTCGGTGCCTGGCAGATTGCTGCGGTTTTTACCCTGCTGAACGGGATGATGTTGTTTTGGCGGATTCGTGCCGAGAACGCGGTTCTAGAGACTCGAAGAAATTTAGACGTCGAGATCGAAGTCAGAGGGACCTGACTTGTGAAATTCGGACGTAAATATCTGTTTTAAGAAATGACTATAAGAACTTAATATTTCACGTGAAACAAATATTCCTTCTACATTTGGTGTGAGAAAATATGAAAAACTCGAAATCTTGCGGTTAGATGGTAAACGGAGTGTTTATTTTCGAATTTAATCAACTTTTTCCCATAAGTATGAGGTATTTGGTGAAAAGTTCTAGTTTCTATATTTGATATTTAAAACAGACCGCTGTCGCTTTCTTTTAAAGTAAGAAAGCTTTAACCAGTTGAAACCTGCTGATTTTATGGTGCTTCGCCTGGCCGGAAGCTTGTGGCGGATGGGGTGGGATTCGAACCCACGAGACGCTCTCACGCCTGCCGGTTTTCAAGACCGGTGCCTTCAACCGCTCGGCCACCCATCCGCAAGCAACACCATCAAAGGCGTTGCATCTGCAGCGGCGGAAAGTTCGGCTGATTTCAAGCCGCACTTTTGCCTGCCCCCGCAGTACGGGCAACCTTCTAACGCTTTTGACAGGGCCGCGTCCAGCGAAGAAGCGAAAGAAATTTACGCCCGTCGCGGCGCAAGGTGATCAGCGTCCCGCGGTGGCCCAACCGGATCGGGTTTTCCATAGCCCCTTCGCGCAGCAGCCTTTGCTTGTTTCGGAACGGCCAAGGGCGTATTCCAACAGCCGATAAGCGATGTGAAGCCGGTTTTCGTTTTGAGAGGCCAGTCGTGAAAATGATCGGTATCGGCTTCCAGGCAACCAGATCAGACGTGAGACGCTCCATGACAAACACGACTCCTCCCGCAATGCCGCAGCTTTCAGAACTGCAAGCTCATCTCGAGCAGGTAAGTCAGGAGATGATCGGCTTGATTCGCGCCTACGACCTTGATGCTGATACGCCGTTTGAGGTTATTCCCGTCGCGCGGAAAAAGATCAGTGATCCGAAGGATTATGTGCGGTTTTTGGAACTTTCTTTGGAGGGGCGCATCTATGGCGAGGCCGCGTCGGCATTGATGGAAGCGCAAAAGAATGCCTGAGGTCGAGACGCCCTAGCCTGCCTCTGAACGCTTAAGAGGATGGTTCTTCGCACCCAGGTTTTTCAATTACTGTTATTTTTCAGAAAGATAACGGACTTCAACTCTATTTTTCTCAAGATTTGCTTCACGTCTCATCGCAAGAATGAGACCTGTTGAAGATCCGCAAAATCGCTCGCAATTTTAGTAAAATCACTGCTGCTGAGATATAAGCTTAAAAAGCGATACAGTAATCGCGCATTAATGAAGCAGGTTCATAATTCCCCTCGGTTTTCATTAGCTTAGTGGCTAGCAGAGGCAGCAATTATGGGCTCAGCATTCCCGATCAAAATCGCAGCAAAAACAATCCTGGCGGGTACAGCTCTGCTGTTGCTCGGCGCCTGCGCTTCTGTGCCGGTCACGTCTGAAGGAGACAAACAGGTAGGGTCCGCGCAGATCCTGTCGATTTGCGAGAAACTCGCCAAGTCAAACGATACGCGTATTGCGATTGGATTGTGCGAGAAGGCTCATATGGAGGACCCGGACAACCCGGTGCCTCTTCTGATTTTGGGTGACATGCTGCAACAGCAGGGTGCTCTGGCCCAGGCCGGTCGTGCCTACGGTATGGCGATTGACCTCGATCCTGAAAATGTTGAAGCGTATTACGGTTTGGGCAAGGTCTTTCTGGCGCGTAATCAGTATGAACTTGCTACGGAGCAGTTCGAAATTGCCCGTGAACTGAATGCCAGTGATCACAGGCTCTACAACGCTTTGGGTGTTGTCCTCGATAACCTTGGCGATCACGTTGCCGCGCAGCAGCATTACCGGGTCGGCTTGGAGCTGGCACCCCATAACCGTGCTCTGAAAAAGAACCTGACGCTCTCTCGCCGTCTCGATGATTCCGTTACCTCACCCGCGATTGGTCCGCGTTTTGAGGTCGTGCCAGCGCCGGCCTCTACACCGGGCGAAACACAGAATGGCAACGGCGGCCCGGCATTTACGCCGGGTACAACACCCAGTAACCGCCAGGGGCCTGGCGCTCCGGCCGGGCGGCTTGGTCATGAACCGCTTGCATACGCACCGACTGTTCCTCCGCAGAAGACACCCTATCAATCCAACAGCAAAGCCGTTGTTACCCAAGCCTCCAGTCGTCAGTCCGCGATCACAGACCGCCACGACCCAATGGCCACGCGCCAAGATGATGCAGATCGGATTGAGCCGCTCGGGCGTCCCGCAGCGATTGAGACAAACCGCAACAAACGGGTTGCAATTCGGGCTGAGCGTGGCTCTTACAGGAATGCAGATGCGGCTGTCCTTGTGGAACAGTCGACGGCTACCATGACTATTCCTGCCAATGATGCGGACCACAGTGTTTCGGAAGCCACAGTAGAAAACACCTATCTTGCCTATTTCCCGATTGTTGCCCCAAGCCACACCCAGACGGCTGACTCGGTCCAGGCAGCCCTGCCACAACAGATCGCCGAAACCCAGGTGATGAAATACCAGTTGGCTGCTTCCCCCATCGCTCCACAGGCGGAGCAGAATTACATTCAGCCTCTACTCAACTCGATCCACACCACCGCTGCAGTGATGCCCGCTGTGGCACCGCGTACCGCGCCCGGCCCCGTAATCCTTGTTGCCTCGGGTCTTCAGGATCATGTCATTCATGCGGAGCCCCTGGTGAGCGCGCCTGCGGCTCAACCTGTCCAGATCGCTACATTGCCCAGCGACAACGTTGAGCTCGAGACAATCCAGCGAGACAAGCGCGCACCGGCGAGCCTCGTCACCGTGCCACTGGTGCCGACAAGCGTGGAAGAGGGTTTTACACCGGAAACCTCCGTTTCCTCACTCCTGGCCGATTTTGAACCGGGCGAACCCCTTGCACCTCGGGTGACGCTGACCCTGGAAGCAAATCGTTTTGGTGTCGGAGATGTTACGGTGGCAACACAGGTTGCTGCCCTGCCCTCTGCAGATGTTGAACTGCGCAGAGTGCCGCGCACCCGCTTCGGGCGCGAGCATGAGGGCGATCACGAGACAAGGCATATCGAGGGTGAGTTTTGGGACCTTGTCGATGTGGTGAACCCAATGCAGCATATTCCGGTCGTGGCCTCGATCTACCGGGATGTCACTGAAGATGAGATTAAACCCGCAGCCAAGATCGCAGGCGGCACTCTCTTTGGCGGTGTTCTGGGCTTCGCTTCCTCTATTTTCGACTCCGTGGTCGAGGAGGTCTCAGGCCAGGATATGACCCAGACCGCGGTTACGGCGCTCTCTCAAGAAAGTCCTGAACACCAACGAAGCGCCACCTTGGTCCGAGATCAGCAGTAACGCTGCGTGATCCCGTCGGATCCACCGCTCGCTTAGCGCAAGCGCCCATCAGACCTTTCCAATGAAAAACGACGCTTGATCAGAACCGGTCAAGCGTCGTTTTTCATTGGATTACCAAAGGAGCCAAAGGCTGACTGTGGTCGGAACAGCTTACATCTTCAAGAAGCGTACCTGGGTCACACCACCGTGCTTTGCACCGGCATCAGGGGAATATCGACATTCTGGGTAATCAGGGAATTGGTCATGAGGATGGGATGATTGTTGCTGTCCCGCCATAGGGTGCGGAGGCATTTGTAGCGGCTACGCCGGTACTCGCCGTTCGGCCGGCGGATGCGCGCATCCACGTGCTCATACTGCGGCAGGCCTGACTCCCGCATGACAGCAAGCGCCTTGGCGACCCAAACCCCGTAACCGGAGTCGAATTGCTGCTCGACCGGCTGCCCTATCCCCTCTTGTGGCCAGGATCTGCCGTAAACCGTGAAGTCGTCGCCGATGAAGGTAAACTTCCCACTGCCATTATCATTGACCGGTTCGATCAGCAGCGTGCGTGACAGGAGGCCGAATTCTCGAAGCAGAGGAATCGTCGTGTCGTTGAAAACACCCGTGGAGTCGCGCCAGGTCCTCAAGAGTTTCCCGAGACGCTGAGCTTCATTGTCTTCCTCCCGAAAGAGGACTTCAGGGTCCTTGGCCGCTGCAAAAAACTCTGACCTGCGCCGGAGCTGCTCCGCGGACTGCGCAATCTCCATAACCCGCAGGCTTGCAGAAGATCCATCCAGGTGTTTCTCGAAGGTCCATCCATGGAAATGGTACTTGAGCACGACGGATTTGAGCTTGGGAATGAGCAGCAGCGCACAGGCTGCAGTGACAGCCTCTTCGGCCATGTCCATGGCCCGGAAAGTGAGTTTGATCTCCTCCCGCGCCTCACTGAAATCAACTCCGATCCAGCCTTTTTCCCGAACCGCGTGATCGACGGCATCGGAAATAGCACGCGCTTCCCCGCCCGATTGATAGGCACTATGGCCAATCACTGGGCAGCGTTTACCATTGCTGGTGATCAGAAAACTCTCGTTATGCATCGCCGACTTACCGACAGTTTGTCTTATCGAAGTATAGAAACTTTGATCGGCGCTTGCTAGATCCTATTTATATCAACCAAAGAAATATAGTTTCTTTATACCGCTAACAACCATAGAGGGAAATGAATTCTTAATTCATAATGATGGATAAGTTGCCAAAAACATATGCCGTTCAGTGGTCTGTTTATAGTAGGAACTTTCCATGACTTCTTGCTTATATAGTTTAAAAGAAAGCTGTCTTTGGTTGTATTTTGTTTCTGTTCATCGCCTAGATAATCTGGCGTTAACAGTAAAGTTGCCATAGGAAAACTTGCCGAACGACGCTTTTTTCAGCACCAAGCTCTTCGCTGAAAATTTTCCGCATGGGTTGCGTTGCTTCTCAGAGCATTAAACCAGATGAAATATTGGCTTTTTATGATCTGGCATTCTCTCGCACCCTGTGGATGCGAGCAAATAGGACAGCTCTGAAGAGCATGCTCCCAGTCGCTAACTCCATAGTTTTTTAAGTTTCAGCCGGAGTAAAGCAGTTGCGAAGTTGCCTGTAAGGTGAATTTATTCGGTCCATTTTTGCCATATGATTACTACGGCAAGCCTGACTCTCTACCCACGAGATACCAGGCTAACGCTTCGATGGGACCACATTCATCCTCATCCGGTGCTGGTTTTCTTGAATTTACTCATGCTCGAGAGACAGGGGAATGTCATTTCCTTGAACCTGCGGGCGCTACATCGCGCGCCCGACAGCTGGGTGACTGCAGGCTCTGGCAAAGGGCTTCTTTGGCAACATTCGCGAGGAGAGACGCAGGTCTGGCTGGCTTTGCAGACGGCGATCCCTCTTTCTCGTCCCTCCCTCTTTTCGCAGGCAAGGTCTTGTGCCTTCTCATGTTCGCGCAGGGTTCCGGACGCATTCGATCTAATATGAACCTGAGAGAATGCCGAAAACCGGTCGCGCAATCCCCGTTCAAACGAGGCTGCGCTCCGGATTTATTCAGCAGCGTGATTTTCCGACTTGGAAGCTGCCTCGCTGCACTAGATTTCTGGCGTTTAACGCCTGCCCATAACGGCGTGTGCAGGCAATAGGATCGAACTGATTCGCAGGATTTTAAAGCGTATCAATATCCTTGCAGGTCGATCTAGCGACCGCTTCTTATCTGGCCATCACTTCGAATGCGGTGACCCAGCCATAGGTCAGCACAAATAGGAAGAAGCAGAAGCTGCCAATCGCAGCGATGCTGCTGAGAAGCATGTCGAGATTGCTCGTTCGTTCTTGAGTGTGGATCATTGTCGTCCCCTTTCTGCATCCTGTTGAAGAGAGGATAGGCGAAGAGGAATCTTGAATCAAGAACAAAACAAGAACAAATTAATGCTAAGTATCAAACCCCCGGAAAACCGGGCATTTTAGCGGATGATTTCCTTAGATGCGGTGTGGCTCAGCTCTGCTATGCGGCGCCAGCGAGGCGTTGATGCAGGGTAAAATTAGACGACGATGTCGATGGGCTCCGGACGCGCGACCGGCGGTGATGCCGGGGTGTCTAGAAGCTGATTGACGCTGAGTTGCTGAGCAGGTGCGGCCTGTTCCGAAACACGCAGCAGGATGTCGAGCCTGAAGCTTTGCAGGGTTTCGCTACTGCTTTGCGCGTTCTCATCCTGGTTTTCGGAGATCAGAATCAGCGGGGACGCCTCGGCATCATCTGCGTTGTCGTCGACGTTCTTTTGGTCAGGATCGTTTCCAACTGATGCGAGCTCATCTTTATTGGCGGCGTCAGCCTGCGATGCGATCACGGCCCTATCTTTGGCACCCGCTTCGAGCTGCAGACCATTAAAGAAGTTTCCGCCAAGCAACTGATCGAGATCGACCTGACTGCCGGCATTGTCGAGCAGTGTTCCGGCACCAACATCTTTTACAAAATCGCCAGTGCCGATTTCGACGGAGATAGAAACCCTCACAACGCTGGCCGAAAAGGCGCCTGTTTCCGCGTTGTAGGAGACTTCAAGCTGTTCGGCGACGAGCGAAGCGCCGTAATAGAAATCACCGTCGCTCTGCTGTGCACGAGTTTCCTGAGCGGTGATTTTGCTCATTTCGAGCTGAAAGGATTGGCTCTGGGTTGCGCCGGTGACTGCATCCCGGGCGGCGTTGGCTGCACTTGCAGCTTCGCTGGCGCTTAACCCAAGCGCGGTGAAGGCTTCTTCGAGCTGGTTTCGCAGTTCCTGAATGGCACCGGCAACCGCCTGCCCCAGGTTATCCAGGCCGTTGACGGCATTGTTCTGATTGGCGCCTGACGCGTTTTTCTCTTCGCCCATGGCTTGCAGGCGTGCCCGTGCGGAAAGACGCAGTGTGGAGGCGTCGCGGTCAAATCGATTGAGCGCGCCGCTGTCGGCGTCACTTTTTTCAAGGGCTGGAACCGCGCCGGCGGGATTTTTTGCGCCACCGGCAGACTCAGAGGAGGCAGGTAAACCAAGGGCGTTGGCGTTCAAACGATCTTTTGTCTGCTGCAAGAGATCGGTCGCCTGGTTCATCAAAGCTGACAGCATACCTTGCGTCTCCTTGTGTCGCTGCGGCCCACGCCACTATCGGAGCGGCTCCATAAAATGGCCGTTTGGATTTATCTAAAACACGATCAAGCGTGATGAGTATAACCCCTGGCTCTTGCAGAAACGTTAATTGGCGTGGTCTTCGCTCACGACTTTTTAGCGTTTGGATTTCTAGACTACGGCTTTATAGCCTTGATTATCGGCAGGCCTGTGTCATGAACGCGGACCCAAACGCACATCACACTGACCGATAGCGGTACAAGGCTAACGGTATCCCGCCTTCGCCAGCGTTGAACTCGTCATCCGCCTGCCCGGACCTTTACCCTATGAGCTATCTTTCGTTCATATTCGCCAATCCACGCTTTCTGGGTTTTGGGCTGTTTCTCACTTTCTCTTCGAGCTTCGGACAGACTTTCTTTATTTCTCTCTTCAGCAATGAACTGCGAGGCGACTTCGGACTGAGCCATGGAGAGTTTGGTGGGGTCTATTCGCTCGCAACCCTCAGCAGCGGCTTCTTCCTGATCTGGGTCGGACGCGCAATCGATCGCCTGGATCTGAGGATTTTCACAGGGATTGTGGTCCTGGGGCTCGCCGGTGCCAGTTTTACCATGGGCAACGCAGGCTCAATCCTCATGCTCGGGTTGGCGATCTTTGGCTTACGTCTCTTCGGGCAGGGATTGCTTGGGCATATTGCGATGGTCTGCATGGCGCGCTATTTCGAGAAAGCGCGCGGTAAAGCGGTCAGCCTGGCGACCCTCGGCTATCCTTTGGGTGAGGCCGCCCTGCCTTTTATGGCGATCGCTGTCCTGGGAGCATATGGCTGGCGGGCCTCTTGGGAATTCTTCGCAGCTGCGATCCTCATCCTGGTGTTCCCGATCGCGATGTTGCTGTTACGCAGCGCGCCCCATAAGAACATAACCGAACCGGAGAGCGCCGGGAGCAGCGTCGCGCGCAAGTCTGCCGCTCAGGAATCTTCGTTGCGCGAAGTTCTGCGCGACAGCCGGTTCTATCTGATTCTGCCGGCGATCCTGGCGCCTTCCTTCATTACGACCGGCATGTTCTTTCATCAGCGTCATCTTGCGGATGTGAAAGGCTGGAGCCTGGAGCTTCTGGCATCCGCCTTCGTCATCTTCGCCATCAGCCAGAGCTTAACCGGCCTCTCGGCGGGACAGGCGATTGATCGCTTCGGGGCACGCCGCCTGTTGCCTGTCTTTCTGCTCCCCATGGGGGCAGCCATGCTGTTGCTGTCCTTTTCAGCCGCACCCCTGTCCGCCCAGCTCTATATGTTTGCGACCGGCGCAACGGCAGGAGCCGGCGCGGCGCTTTTCGGGGCGCTCTGGGCGGAGCTGTATGGCGTGCGTCATCTTGGCGCGATCCGCTCCTTCGTGACTTCGCTGATGGTGTTCTCGACAGCGCTGTCGCCGCCGTTTATGGGATTACTCTTCGACGCCGGAATCGCCTTTGAAAGCCTGACTCTAGGCTATTTTGTATACTGCTTTCTGGTTTCCGGCTTTCTCAGCCTGATCGTACGTCGAAAAGCCTGGTCCGGTGTTTAGCGAGACCAGCACGAAGGGCGAAACCACATAGGCGCCGCACAGCGCGCAAGAGAATTGAAAGCTTTTGCAATTACAAAGGCTTCGTTTACCATGTCGCGATTCTAGCGGGGGACTCCGGAAAAATATGATTCGTGTCGCTTCTTCCTATGTGCTGTGGCCGCTCCTTCTTGCGGTCTGCATCGGGCTTACCCAACTTGGCATGCAGAACGGCCATGGGGTTCTTACCTTCAATTTCGTATATCTGGGACTGGCCATCACCCTGTTTCTGTTGGAGCGCGCGATGCCGCACGAGGCAAGCTGGCTGCGCAACGACGGGCAGATGTTACCTGATCTGTCCCATACCCTGCTGAACAAAGGCCTTGTGCAAATCCTGGTCGTGACAGCCACAACTATGGGCGCTGCCGAAGCCCTGGCACCCGAGGGCGGCGGGATCTGGCCGACTGAGCTGCCTTTGGCGCTTCAAATCGTCTTGGGTCTGGTGGTCGCTGAATTCGGGCTTTACTGGGCTCATCGCCTGTCGCACGAGATCCCCTACCTCTGGCGGTTTCATGCGGTGCATCACAGTGTCAAACGCCTGTGGTTCTTCAACACCGGCCGGTTCCATTTTGTCGACACCGCGATCAGCATCATTCTGAGCCAGCCTCTGTTATTTCTGGCTGGAGCCCCCAAGGAGGTCTTCATCTGGGTCAGTGGCGTTACGGCCTTTATCGGAATTCTGACACACTGCAACATTGAGATGCGCTTTGGTTTTCTGAACTACATCTTCAATACGCCCGGACTGCATCGTTGGCATCACTCGATGGACCTGCGCGAGGGCAACAAGAATTACGGCGAAAATCTTGTGTTGTGGGATCAGTTGTTCGGTACCTATTTTGACGCCGCGCGCCGTCCGCCCGAAGTCATTGGCATCAAGGACCATATGCCCGAGAGTTTCGCAGGACAGCTGTTGCAGCCCTTCAGCCCGCGCAAAGGCGAGGTTGCTTCCAATGTGGAGAGCGAAAAGGCCTGATTGGCCTGGTTTCCAATGAACATTGGCGGAGCCGCCTGCCACTCTGTCTAAACCTGACGCCAGGCGTCACATAGAAGGACTGCTCTGAAGTGGTCTTTGCGGCTGAATGGTGAAGAGCCTCACCGGCTTGATATGATTGGGTTCGGTCAGCCAGATAGGCCGTGCGGTTGGAGTTGTCTTATCACGAACCTGACCGACCAACAGCATTGCTTGCGAGTCAGTTTCACCATTTAGCGGCAGGAAAATCCGATTGACCTTCTTCGGTCCTTCGTCCTGGGTGTATCCGTAGGAGTAGGCGCTGTATACGCCGTCATGGCTGATCGCGCCAACACGATAGAGTTCGCTGAGGTGGTCCAGATAGGGCGTCTTTGGCCCTCTTTCATGCAGATAGCGCCCGGTCAGATCCGAGCCCTGAGCGAACGCGATATCGGATCCGGTCAGGCGGAACTTGATGCGCTGGCCGGCGTCGTAGCATTCCGCCAGGATGATGTAAGGCAAAAGATGGGGGATATCGATCGGGTCCACATCACTGCGCGAAACGGTCTTTCGGTCGCCACGCAATCCGGACCAATAACTGTAGAGCTCCAGCAAAATCGGATCGTCGATCTGATCAGGTGAGTTAATCGGCAAGCTGAAGTTTGACTCTGAGCTCATAGAGGCAATCTACAATAGATAGGTTTAGATAACCTTGACCAACCTCTGGGTGAGAAAGTATTCCCAGTTGAAAAACTGAATTGAACTTCTTGAATAATAGTCATTTTTTGATATTCGCTGATTTTTCAATTCTTTAGATGGTCGATCTATTCTTGCCGAAACAAACTTCGGGTTGGAAGGGGAAGTGGATTTTAGACCTAGAGTTGATCCAGGTTTTGCGGAACTGGGACGAACGTCCAACTGGTATGGTGGGTTGTGCTGTCATGTTTCGTCTCGCGCTAGGGCGTCAACTCTCTAGAAACCTTCTCCAGCATCGCCAGGTGTAGCGTGGTACCTCGGTTGGAGGCCGCCCATGTGTTCTCGGGCGAGGTTGCGCTGGAATGTGGAGCATCGGATTCCGCCGCCAGTGTCAGGTCCTGAAGCACGCAGGCAATCGCATCCGCGATCATACGACCGTTCGCGCGCTGATCGTCCGGCAGTGCTGGTTCGATCTCATCACGAAAGACTTTTGCGGCGCTTTCAAGCAACTTTTCCGTATCGCGGGCCGCGGGCCGATCTTTCACATTTCTATCGTCCAGTGAGCTGGTTTCAAGATCCGCCATCTGCGCTCTCCCCTTCTTCCAGTTTTCCGGCGCGGTCATTTCGAGCAGATGCCTTTGGATCTGTGCGGGCCGGAGACGCCCGGTGAGCGCGAGATCAAGCGTATCTTCCCCGCCCGCGAAAAACCGGGCGCCTTGCTGGCAGGCGATGATGGCCCAGCGGATATGTGCGAGGATTTCCCAGAAACGGACGCTTTCCGGATCGATTGTCTGACCTGTCGCTTTTTCATAAGCATGATAGAACGCCGCGCGCGTACCAACCCCGCCCGCCTCCAGATCCTGGCGATCGAAACGCCAACACGCCGCGCAGAACCAGCCGATATCGCTCATCGGATCGCCCCACTGTGCAAACTCCCAATCAAGAATAGCACTCAAGCGGCCCTGCGGGTCCTCGCTTTCGTCTACCATGTAGTTGCCCGTGCGGAAGTCACCATGCAGCAGGCAATGCTCGCGCGGTGCTCTGGGCAAATGGTTTTCGCACCAGCGCAAGCCCCACTCCAGGGCGGGCCAGGAACCTGTCAGCCTATCCAGTTCCCCACGCCAATGACGAACCGCCTGCAGTGCCGGACAAGCGTCAGATTCCAGCAAGAAAGAGAGTTCTTCCGGTAAGCTTTTGATATTGTGTATTTTTGCAAGCTGTTCCCCGAGAGCTTTTACAAGCGCAGGGTTGCCGCCTTCTGGTCGATTGAGTGCCGTGATGGCTTGGCCTGCCGCGCGCCCCGGAACTTCACGGGAAATAAAGAAGTCTGCGCCGATGACACTGGGATCCTCGCAGAGCCACAGTGGCTCGGGCACCAAGACACCTGCTTTCCAGGCAGTATGCAGAATTGCAAACTCCTGAGCCTTCGGACGACTGTCCGGCAGATGGGTTTTTGCCGAGGTGCGCAGAACATAGTGCTCCGGATGTGACACGCCGCCGTTGCTAAGCTCGACGACAAGCCGCCAGTTCTCCTGAACCGCACCGCCTTCCAGACGAACGCAAGACAGGAGCTGGACATCATTTCGTCCAAGCTGTTGTGCGATAAAAGCCGTCAGGCCAGACGCGGAGCCGGACTGCGCCTGTGCTGCCGCGTCATGTGGAACCGGGTTTTTTAATGCCAGGACCAAAAATCCGAGCCTTCTTTCATATAGTTACGGGCCAGAACCATCTTATGAACTTCGGAGGCACCATCGACCAGGCGGGCCTGCCGCGCATAGCGGTACATCCATTCCAGGGGCGTATCCTTGGAATAGCCCCGGGCACCGCATAGTTGGATCGCTGTATCGATGGCCTTATGCAGGGTTTCGGAAACCTGGACTTTCGCCATTGAGACCTCTTTGCGCGCGAAATCGCCAGAGTCGAGGGTGGCAGCAGCCTTCATGGTCAGCAAACGCCCAATTTCGATCTCCATGGCCACCTCACCCAGCATCCATTGCACGCCCTCATGCTCCGAGAGCTTGGCGCCGAAACTGTCGCGTTCACGCACGTAAGGCGCGGCAATCTCCACGGCCCGTTTCGCCATCCCCAGCCAGCGCATGCAGTGGGTCAGGCGCGCAGTCCCCAGGCGAATCTGGGTCAATTTCAGGCCGTCGCCGACCTCCATCAGCCGGTTCTCGTCGGGGACCTCCAGGTTTTCCAGATGAACTTCGCAGTGACCGCCATGCTCTTCGGGGCCCATAATGGGAATACGGCGACCGACCCGGAAACCAGGCTGATCATGGGCGACCAGAAAGGCAGTCAATCCCTTGCGCGGGTCATCCGAGGTCTTGGCCAGCAGGATGAAGTGCTTGGCTTCACCTGCGCCGGTGATGAACCACTTGTGACCGTTGACGATCCAGCGGTCATTCCGGCGTTCGGCACGGGTGAGCATAGCCGAAGGATCCGATCCGGAACCGGGTGCCGGTTCGGTCATCGCAAAGGCCGAGCGAACCTTGCCGTCGATGATCGGCTGCAGCCACTGTTCTTTCTGCGCTTCGGTGGCTACACGGTTCAAAACATACATATTTCCGTCATCGGGGGCTGCTGAGTTGAACACCACCGGACCGAAGATCGAACGCGCCATTTCTTCGTAACAGGCAGCCATCGAGACGGTATTCAGGCCGCCGCCGCCCCGTTCTTTTGGCATCTGAAGTGACCAGAGCCCCTCGGCTTTGGCTTTGTTTCGGACCGTTTCCAGGACATCGAGTCGGATGTTTTCATGTTCGTCGAAACTGGCCGGGTCATCCTCCAGCGGCAGAATCTCAGCGGCAACAAAGCTCTTGAGGCGCTGACAGAGCGCGGCAGTTTCAGAATCTAGAGCAAAATCCATGGGTTAGGCCTTCGGGTTTATGTGATTTAATGGTTGTCATCGGGCAGGCGGTTTACAGGCAGGTAGCTTCACACACAGGCGGATTGTCCGCCATCGATCGTGATGATGCTGCCGGTCATGTACCGCGAGGCCTCGGATGCCATGAGCAGGAGGGCCCCGTCCAGGTCGCGTTCCTGGCCAAAGCCGCGTTGCGGAATCTTCTTTTTCAGCTTCTCACCTGTAGGGCCGTTCAGAAAATCCCGGTTGATATCGGTCTCGATGTAACCGGGTGCCAGAGCATTCACCCGGATGTTGTAGCGGGCCAGTTCAATGGAAAGGGCGCGGGTCAGATTGACCACGGCCGCCTTGGTCGCGCAGTACCCCGCCAGGTGACCGGTGGCCCGCTCTCCCAACACAGAAGCAACATTGATGATCGAGCCGCCGTGCCCCAGGCGCACCATGTGCTGTGCGACCTGCTGGGCCATATGCCAGACCCCGTTGAGATTGGTGTCGATTACCCGGTCCCATTCCGAGCGTTCCAGCTCCAGGGCAGGTTTGGAGACAGCAATGCCGGCGTTGTTGACCAGGATCGTGATCGGACCCAGTTCAGTCTCGGCTGTATCGATACAGGCGGCGATGGAGTCCGGATCCGTGACGTCCAGACGGATCGGGATCGCCCGTCCGTCCTCCGCACTAATCTTGCGCGCCAGATCGCTGAGCGAGTCCGTGCGTCTGGCAGCAATTGCCACCTTGGCGCCTGCGGCGGCCAGCGTTTGGGCAAAGTGACGGCCCAGGCCGCTGGAAGCGCCGGTGACCAGTGCGACCTGACCTTCGAGATTAAAAAGTGAATTCATGCTTCTGCGTCCTGAGTCCGCTGTCTGAGGAGAAATTTCTGGATCTTGCCGGTCGAGGTTTTGGGCAACGCGCTGAAGATTACCGTTCTGGGCACTTTAAAGGCTGCCATGTTATCCCGGCAAAAGGCGATCACGTCTTCTTCGCTGGCATTCTCACCGTCTTTCAGTGTGACAAAGGCGCATGGCGTTTCTCCCCACTTTTCGTCATTTTTGGCGACCACCGCGGCTTCCAGGATCTTTGGGTGCCGGTAGAGCGTGTCTTCGATCTCCAGGCTGGAGATGTTTTCACCGCCCGAGATGATGACGTCCTTGGCGCGGTCCTTGACCTCAATGTAACCATCGCGGTGCCGGACCGCCAGATCGCCGCTGTGAAACCAGCCGCCCGAGAGGGCTGCATCGGTGGCATCGGGATTCTTCAGATAACCCTTCATGACCGTGTTGCCGCGCAACATCAATTCGCCCAGGCTTTCGCCGTCCCAGGCGCACTCTTCCATGGACTGGGGGTCGGCAACCATGATGTCTTCCAGTGTCACAAGGCTGACGCCCTGGCGGGCCATTTTGGCCGCCCTGCCCTGCAGGTCCAGGCCGTCCCAGGCCTCCTGCCAGGCACAGAGCGTGGCGGGACCATAGGATTCGGTGAGGCCATAAAGATGCAGTACTCGGAATCCGTCATTTTCCATGGCTTCGATCACCGCGCTGGGCGGTGCGGCACCGCCGGTTGCGATTTCAACTTGGTGGTCGAAGGCCACTTTGACGCTGTCTGGCGCATTGGAGAGCATATTGAGCACGATCGGCGCGCCGCACATCTGGGTGACGCGATGCTCGCGGATCATGGGGAAGATCAGCGCCGGATCGACCCGGCGCAGACAGACATGGGTGCCGCAGGCGGCGGTCACCGCCCAGGTGAAGGTCCAGCCGTTGCAGTGGAACATCGGCAGGGTCCAGAGGTAGACGCTTTTGGGCGATAAGCCGAAGGTCACCAGATTCCCCATGGCATTGAGATACGCCCCGCGATGATGGTAGACGACCCCTTTGGGATTCCCGGTCGTGCCCGAGGTGTAGAGCAGTGAGATTGCCTGCCACTCGTTTTGAGGCTGCATGGACGTAAATTCGGGATCACCCTCCTGAAGAAAGACTTCATAATCCAGTTCGCCAAGGCATTCTCCTGCCTCCGCCATAGGGTCATCTATGTCGATCACCAGGATTTCGCCGTTGAAATCTTCCAGTGCCTTGGAGATCACTGGCGAGAACTCCCGGTCGGTGATCAGGACCTTGGCCTCACCATGTTTGAGCATGAAAGCAATGGATGCGGCATCCAGACGGATATTCAGCGCGTTGAGTACTGCGCCAAGCATCGGAATACCATAGTGTGCTTCAAGCATGGCCGGCACGTTGGGAGCCATGATCGCTACCGTATCACCGGGCCCGATACCGCGCTGGGACAACGCCGAGGCGAGACGGCGGCACCTGATATAGAACTCCCGATAGCTGATGCGTTGATCGCCGTGGATAACGGCAACTTTCTCGGGATAAACCTGCGCAGCCCGTTTCAGAAAACTGATGGGGGATAGCGGTTCGAAATTCGCCGGATTAGCCTCAAGGTACTGTTCGAAGATCGAAACCTCCGGAGCTCGAAGCCGGGCGCCTGCCCTCACCTCCTCAAGAGTATTCTCCGGCTCCGACATGACGCTTCCAACCCTGACACTGCTTCTTTTTATACGACCCTGGATGCTTCATGATTTTCCGGGTCGCTCTTAGACAGCTATGCTCGAATGCCGGAGCGGAAAGGTCAAGCTTATCAAAGCTGACCGCCAACAAGTTGGTTGCGCAAGAAACCATCGAGAATGTGAATAGCCCTCTTGCTTTTGGGGTGCGAGACTGCACCATGACCGGTGCGACGCCGGAACCAACAGACAATATGTAAGCGCAAGGACCTAACACCATGGAACTGGACATTTTTTCGGATACGATCTGCCCCTGGTGTTTGATCGGAAAACGCCGTCTGGAACGCGCATTGGCGGAACGACCCCAGCCCGGACTCAAGATCCGTTGGCGGGCTTTCCAGCTCAATCCCGATATGCCGGCCGGTGGTATGGACCGCACGCTCTACCTGGAGACCAAGTTCGGCGGTCCGGAAAATGCCCGCAGCGTTTACGACCGCATCCGTGAAGCCGGCGCCACAGAAAACATCGATTTCAATTTTGACGGCATCAAGCACACACCCAACACCGTGGATTCTCACCGCCTGATCAGCTACGCCGAGCGCAACAACTGCCAGGATGAGGTGGTCGAAGCACTGTTTCAAGCCTACTTCATCGATGGCCGGAACATCGGCGATCATGAGATTCTGACCTCGGTTGCAAGCTCCAGCGGCCTGAAGGAAGAAACCGTCCGTGCTTATCTGGCCTCAGGTGAGGATGCTGATGCGATCCGCGCCGAAGACGCGCAGGCCCGCGCTGTCGGGATCAACGGTGTACCCTGTTTCATCTTCAACGGCCGTCATGCTTTGCCCGGAGCGCAATCGCCGGAAGTCTTCTATCAGCTTTTCGATCTGGCCCGGGAAGAGACGCAATCGGTCGGGTAGCTGCGGCAGACAGATTCTATCTGAATTTCGCTTAAAAAAACAGGGAACCCTAAATTGAAAGAGATCACTCGAATTAATCATTTGGGTTTGCGGGTGCGGGATTTGAAAGTCGCTCGCGCGTTCTATGAGAAGCTTGGCTTTGTGTTCATCGTTGGGCCCATTGGGCCTGAGCCTGTTGCGATTATGGAACACCCAAGTGGGGTCAACATCAACTTTATCCTCAATGCTTCTGAAGATGCTTCACCCGTAAATCTCTTGATGGATGTGCCACAGAAGCACACGGGTTTTACCCACATTGCATTGGAGATTACGGACCCGGAGGCGGTGAAGGCCCAATTGGCGGAGTTGCGGATCCCCATAACCGAAACAGTGGACCTGCCAGACGGATCACATTTTTTCTTCGTACGGGATCCAGATCAAAATGTCATCGAATTCCACCGCCCGGGCTAACGGTTGCCCCGCCCCTTAAACGTCAATTCGCGGATGTAGTGTAGTTCCAGGCCACGTAGGCGAGGTAACTGACTACGGCCAAACGCAATACTATTGTGATCGGGCCCTGTTGCAGTTTTACGTTCTGTTCCGTCAGTTCCAGATTCATGTGTTTGGCCGGGTTGCCCACGAACGGAAACACGAACTGAAAGTTTCGATTTTCTGTCTCTAAATGAATGAAATTGGCAGTTCTTGGCCACTGTTTGGCCTTGTAGGCGATCGCCTTTTTTACGTCCGAAAAGAGAATGATCCAGTCGCCGCACTCAACCCGATCGTCATAAACCCGGAACATGGCCCGTCGTGAAAGTACCCAGTTGATCGAAGTTCGAGGTTCTCCTGTTTCTTTATCGGTTCCCCTGCACCAACAGCTGTAAAGCGGTTGGTTTCCAGACACTTCCGTGCCGCTCGAAACGCCAGTGTCCGAGAAGGGTTTTGATGGAAGGAAGACGAGAAGCAGAACGAAAATCAAGTTCACAAAGGGTATCAAGGCGATAAAGGCCAATGACTTATTGTAACCTATATCAATGACCCGCCGGGTGAGTTGGCGAAAATAGAAAAATACAGCGGCACCGAAAACAATCAGCACAGCTAAAAAGACCAAGCCTGCGTCTTCCGGTATCGCCCCGTCTGCAACGCCCATTACCATAACGAGCAGGAAGAATAGAATCAGCACACCGGCGGTCCAGACGGCAAATTTCAACCTGCCCGTCCGCCGTTGTCTCCGTTCGATAAAGATTGCGCCTGCAGGTACCCCTAGAATTACGAGCAGGACGAAAGCAATGCCTATCCATTCCCCGATAGAAGGCGCGTCCATAACCTGACTCTTCCTCAATATATGCTGTAAACAAGAATAGCCCGACGAGCCACTCTATTATCAGTTGTGAGGGCAAGCGGTTGCTTGGTCAAGAATGCTGTCACATTTTTTGATGGGAACCATTCCCTTACAGAGATTGTGTAATCCCTAGACGTCACCGCAAAGGCTCAAAGCTCAGCCTTGAGAAAGTCGATGAAGGTCCTGACACGGGGAATCTGTTGCCGCCCCGGCACGACCAGTGCGGTTATCGGCTGCGGGTCGGGTTCATGGCAATCCTCCAGTAAGGGCACAAGTCGACCGGCTTGGATCGCTGCCTCACCCAGGAAGTCACCCAGCCGGATAATCCCTGCGCCTGCTATCGCCATCTGCAGGAGGCTGTCCGCGCTGTCGGACGTCAAATTTCCCGAAACCTTCACGTCGACAGGCCGTTCGTCCTGGTACATCGGCCAGATTGCCTGGTGAGCAAAACCTTTTAGCAGGAGGCAATTATGCCCTCCAAGGTCCTGCGCGGTTTCGGGTGTTCCGCGATCCGCAAGATATCCCGGGCTGGCGGCAATCACCCGCTTTACGGTTCCCAGCTGGATTGCGATCAGGTCGCTGTCATTCAAGGCACCGACCCGGATTGTAACGTCAATCTGTTCCGCTATGGGGTCTATGCGCCGATCACTTACCGACAGATCGACTGTGATGTCAGGATAGCGAGCCAGCAGTTTTGGCAGGATCGGTGAGAGTTTGTGACTGGCAAAGGCTGTCCCGCTGTTAATCCGCAGATGACCGCTCGGACGACCATGTGTCTGTGAAACATCGGCCTCGGCGGCCTCAGCGACTGAGAGCATCTCGCGCGCGTATCGCAGGAAGGTCTCGCCCTCCGGCGTGAGCGTGAGCTTCCTGGTCGAGCGATGAAGGAGTTTCACGCGAAGCCGATCTTCGAGCCGTGAGATTACCCGGGAGACACCGGATGAAGTGAGACCGACTTCCTCTGCGGCCGATGCAAAGGTCCCAAGCTCCAGAACGCGGACGAACAAGGCGATGTCAGGGAGGAGAAGATGTTTCATTCATGACTGTTTGGCACGGCAGAGTATCAAATTAAAGATTTTTCGCTGGTTTAAGCTGAAATAGAACCCAGGCACTTACTCTTCCGACAATCAAAAAGGAGGGCGTCATGCCTCTCGCCCGGATTTCAGTTCCCCAGAACCTGCCTGCCTCTAGAGTCCGCGCACTGGCCGATGCCGTGCATGATGGCCTTGTGAGTACATGTGAGGTGCCGCAGAAAGACCGTTTCCAGCTGATCTCGCGCTTTGGTGAAGACGAGATGCTGATCGACCCGCACTTTCCGGATGTTGCCCGGACAGCAGATGCTTCGATCATTGAGATCCTCTTCCTGGAAGGCCGCTCAATCGCTCAGCGGGCAGCGTTGTTTCAGCATATTGCCAAGGATGCGATCGCCGCCGGCTTCCAAGGCGACGACATCATGATCACGCTCATGGAAAACTCCGCGACCGATTGGTCGCTGGGTTTTGGCCGCAGTTATGGAGACCGGCATGAACCAGCCTCCATAACCTGAGTGAGGGCGCTATGCGGGTTTGGAACCGGGAATGTCAGTGCCAGACCATCACGGAATTCAAGCGCCCTTGCGGCGACGTGCAACGCCAAGGCCCAGAAGTCCGAGGCCCAGCAGGGCAAGGCTTGCCGGCTCGCTTACGGCAACCGGGGTCTGACGACGGGTGGCCGTTAAAGTCGAATCAGGGAAAGGAGGGCGTCTCAAATACAACCAGCTGCCAAAGAGATATCCGTCATTCTGACAAAAGCCTTGAGCAGCTGTTCCACTGACAAAGCCTACTGAGCAGAAGCTGGAACCAGCGACAAACCATTGCTGCCCATCGAGGCTTTTGGAACTGCCAAGCACATAAAAGGTTTCGGCTATCGGGTTGAAGTTAAAGTTGAAAGGTTCGAAGTATGTGCTGGCCAAGTTCCCGCTGCCGAGAGAAACACCGTTGAACCATGCGGTGAAGTCGAAACTTGTTAGTTCCGTTTCGTCAATACGACCGTCCGCGCCGTCTGACGCGTTAAAACTAAAGCTCCCTGTCATTGTGTAGCCGTTCAAGCCGGTCCAGTTAATATCATAGACAAGCGGTGTTGCAGAGGCGCTCGGCGCCTGCGCGACGACCATTATCGCCAGTGCGCCGAGGCACGCCATTTTGACAGATTTAAAGAATGCGAGCATTCGCATGATATAGTTTCCTCTCATTGATGTTTCTGATCGTCTGAAAGAAGTCCTCCGAGGCACGGACATGCAGATCCATGCTCCGACGTGCTGTTTGCAGCGGTCAAAACCTGGAAAATGACGTGTCTTTAGGCTTCTGATCTCAGTGAGGAGTGGTTAACTCCGGTCTTCGCGGACGCGTTTCCGTGTCGGGGTCACCCGAACTCTCTTCGTTCACTGAATAAATGGATAGTTCATCGCACCAGCTCCCCACAGATAGTGTTGGGGCTATTACTAAGAGACATTTCAATGTCGGTCCAATGCTACTTTTGGATCAACTGATACACTAAAAGTATCGAATATTAATTGATTCTGCTGGGTTCTTCGTGAAGACGGCATGATGCGTCTTTTCAAGCAGTTAGCTTGTTTTTCCGCAGCAGCCCGATGGTGGGGATGTGACTGCTGAATGACCGCTATCGCACGGCTTTATCTCATCTGGGGACGATCTAGCGGGTCATCTTGACCAGGCTACTCAGCATCATGCGAACACCCTTTACCCGGGCTTTCGCATCGGTCCAGGCGCGCTTGAAGACCAGTTTATGGTCCGGGCGCAGGTTTACGATGCCGGCCTGGGACTGGATGTAACCGATCAGCTTGGCCGGGTTTGCGAACTGGTCGTTGTGGAAGGCGACCACAGCGCCCTTTGGCCCTGCATCGACCTTGATCACACCGGCATCCCTGCAAAGTTGCTTGATGGTCATGATGTCGAGCAGGTTCTCGACTTCTTCCGGCAGGTCGCCGAAGCGGTCGATCAGTTCGGCGGCAAAACCTTCGATTTCCGTGCGGGAAACCAGTTCCGACAAGCGGCGATAAAGACCGAGACGCACGTTGAGGTCTGTCACGTAACGCTCTGGAATCAGGACAGAAGTTCCTATGTTGATCTGGGGCGTCCAGCCTTTGGCGGTCTCCTGCTCGTCTTCACGGCCACCGCTCTTGGCCACGGCAACGGCTTCTTCGAGCATTTGCTGGTAAAGCTCGATCCCGACCTCACGGATGTGGCCGGACTGCTCTTCGCCCAGCAGATTTCCTGCACCGCGGATATCCATATCGTGGCTGGCCAGCGTGAAACCTGCCCCAAGAGTGTCGAGGGTCTGCATGACGTTCAGGCGCTTTTCAGCGGCGGAGCTTAGCAAACGTCCCGGCGGCAGGGTCAGGTAGGCATAGCCACGGGTCTTGGAGCGTCCGATGCGCCCGCGGATCTGATAGAGCTGCGCCAGGCCGAACATATCGGCCCGATGAACGATCATGGTATTGGCGCTCGGAATATCCAAACCTGATTCAATAATATTGGTAGAGAGCAAAACATCGTACTGATGGTCATAGAAAGCGGTCATGACCGCTTCCAGGTCGCTTGGCGCCAGCTGTCCGTGCGCAACCGCGACCTTTACTTCAGGCACCAGTTTGGCCAGGCGTTCTTTCAGCTCGGCGATATCCGCCAGACGCGGACAGACGTAGAAGGTCTGCCCGCCGCGATAATGTTCGCGCAGGATGGCTTCGCGGATGATGACCGGATCGTAAGGCAGGACGAAGGTCCGCACGGCCAGACGGTCGACCGGCGGCGTCGCGATCAGGCTCATTTCCTTCACGCCGGACATAGCCAGCTGCAAAGTGCGTGGGATCGGTGTGGCCGTCAGGGTCAAAACGTGAACGTCTTCGCGGATTTGCTTGAGTCGTTCCTTCTGTTTCACACCGAAGTGCTGTTCCTCGTCGACGATCAGGAGGCCGAGGTCCCGGAAGCGCACGGTCTTTCCGAGCAACGCATGGGTGCCGACCACGATCTCGACGGTGCCTTTCTCCAGTCCCGCACGGGCATCACTGGCATCCTTGGCGGTGACCAGACGTGAGAGTTGGACCACACGCACGGGCAGGCCGCTGAAGCGCTCTGCAAAGGTCTTGTAATGCTGACGCGCCAGAAGTGTGGTCGGAACCACCACCGCGACCTGTTTGCCGGCCATGACCGCAATGAAGGCTGCCCGCAAGGCAACTTCGGTCTTTCCGAAGCCAACATCGCCGCAGACCAGACGGTCCATCGGCTTGCCGGATCCCAGGTCCTCGAGAATATCCTCGATCGCGCGCAGCTGATCCTCGGTCTCCGGGAAAGGAAAGCGGGCCGCAAACTCGTCGTAGATGCCTTCCTGGGGCACAAGGGAATCGGCGGTCCGGAGCGCCCGGGCTGCTGCGATCTTGATCAGCTCGTCCGCGATGGCCTTGATGCGCTGTTTGACCCGGGCCTTGCGGGATTGCCACCCGCCCCCGCCGAGCCGGTCAAGTTCAACCGAATTGTCTTCCGATCCGAAGCGAGAGAGCACTTCGATGTTTTCCACCGGCACAAAGAGCTTGTCGCCGCCATGGTAGATAACCTTCAGGCAATCATGCGGCGCGCCCCCTACCTCGATGGTCTCCAGTCCCTCGTAGCGTCCGATCCCGTGATCGACATGGACCACCAGATCCTGCGCCTGCAGGGTCGAGACCTCGGTCAGGAAGTTCTCTGACCGTCGGCGCTTCTTCTGCTGACGACCGATCCGCTCGCCCAGGATGTCCTGCTCGGTGACCAGGGTGAAGTCCGGCGTGGCGAAGCCGTGATCGATCTCCAGCGTAATCAGGCCGACTGATGCAGCATCCAGTGCCAGGGCATCGGACCAGGTTTCGGCATTGGTCAGTCCCGCCTGACCGTGTTCACGCAACAGATTGCCCAGGCGGTCCCTGGCGCCGTCACTGAAAGCCGCAACGATAATGCGTCGGCCCTCAGACTGCTCCTGCACGATGAATTTGCGGACGGCGTCAAAGACATTGACGTCGTCCTGGGCCCGGGCCTCGGAGAAGTTTTCGCCCGCTTTCGCCTCGGCATCGAGGATGCCTGGCATATCGTCCGGCAGAGCGAAGGGTGTGAATTGGCCACCGCGCACCTTGGAGAGGCCATCGTCCCATTCCGCGCCACTGAGGTAGAGACCTTTCGGCGACAGCGGTTTGTAGGGCGCCCCGCCCGCATCCCGGACCGAAGCCATGGTCTTTCTGGCGCCGTAAAAGTCGTCAATGGCCTCCCAGCGGGCATCCCGGGCTTCCGCAGCCTGATGGTCCAGCAGGAAGATCGCATCGGGAAGATAATCGAGCAGAGTTTCCAGCTCTTCGTGGAAAAGCGGCAGCCAGTGCTCCATACCAGGATGGATCCGGCCATCGGAGATGGACTCGTAGAGCGGATCGTCGCGTGATACCGCGCCGAAGCTCTCCCGGTAACCGGAGCGGAAGCGCTCGACGGCATCGGGTGATAGAGTGATCTCGCCGACCGGCTTCAGGCTGGCGTGCTCCAGCTTGCCGGTGGTGAGCTGTGTAAGGGGATCGAACTGGCGGATGCTTTCGATTTCATCGCCAAAAAAGTCCAGGCGCAGCGGCTGTTCCGCTCCCGGCGGAAAGATATCGACGATACCGCCGCGAATGGCGAACTCGCCGGCTTCGCTCACGGTTTCGGTGCGGATGTAGCCATTTGACGTCAGGAACGTCAGCAGATCAGCGGTTTCAATTCTTGTCCCGGGCGCGATCTCTTTCAGTCTGCCCGCGAAGGCTGCCTGTGGCGGGACACGCTGCATCAGGGCATTGACGGTTGTAACGATGACGCGAACGGGCGCCTTGGCCTTCCCGGAGGTCTCCTCGTTGGAGACGATATCGGTCAGAACATCGACCCGGCGCGCCAGAATATCGCGATGGGGGCTGACCCGGTCATAGGGCAGGCAGTCCCAGGCGGGGAAACTGCGGATACGGGCGTGAGGAGCGAAGAAAGCCAGCACGCTTTCCATTTTGGCCATACGGGTGTCGTCGCGCGCGACGAACACGATTGTGCTGTCGGGCTTCGCATCGCAGAGCTGCGCAACCGCGAGCGCGTCCACACCGTCCGGTGCATTGGCAATTTGGTGACGTACCGGGCTGTTCTGGCCAGCCGGATCAAGAATAGACTTTAAAAAACTCAAGGTACTTCAGGCGTGTATCGAAAATTCAGGAGAAGTTCGGTGACATCGTTCAACAGCTCTTCGGGCGGTTGCGACTCACCAGTGAACCACTGATAGAGCACCGGATCGGGTTGATCCAGAATAACTTCGTAGCGGTCGAGTTGCGCCTTATCCATCCCGTCGAGATGCTGGTTTGCAAAGTTTCCCAGAATCAGGTCGGTTTCCTTTGTGCCGCGATGCCAGCTTCTGAATTTCAACTGTTTGCGGCGTTTTTCCAGATCTTCAGTCATTGGGTCACCGATCTTTGCAGTTGGTTGCTAAGGTGTTCCTGCCGATCCAGGGGCCCGTGGTTGGTCTCGGCGGTACAGGAGTGGAAACTGTGCGCTGAGAGCGCTGCATTCAAGCTCTGTCGTCAGTGGCAGATTGTGACGGCTACTTGTAGCGTTTGACTGCCGCTTCGATCTCCTGAAGCAAGGCGGTTCCGATGTCGCCGCCATCACCGACAATCTTGTTCTTGAATACCGTCCGGATCGTATCGATATGCGCGCCGATCAGCTTGATCCGGTCCTTGGTCGGTGGATGGCCGGTCGGCTTGGTGGCCTTGTAGAGCGACTTACCCACATCGGTGACCAGTGGATAGTCGAAGATACCGCCCTGCCCGCGAAGTTCGTGCGCGACCTCATTGATTTTGGCCAGATGAAGCTCCTGGTCTTTACCACCCTTGATCAGAGCTTCCTGAGCCGTGCTGATCGCGGTCACGTAACGCTCCATCCAATCGCCGTAATCGCCGACAAGCGACTGAATGCGGCGCTCAGCGGCTTGAATGAGTGCCGGGTCGAACGCTACGGGGATGTTGCGTGCATCCGGTCCAAGTTTGTCACGCAGACGGTCGTTCAGATTGAAGTGTATCGCACGGACATCATCGCGCAGGGTTCTCTCCGAAGAAGGTCCCCGGATAAACTGGATTTGTTCCTTCTTGGTAATCCTTCGCTCTTCGGCGACCGCTGTGGACGCACGCCGACGGTCCGGTCCGAAGTATCCCTCCGCCAACACAAAATGACGGGGTGAATTCACCAGCATCAGAAGGCGTTCGGCGATGGTCTTGGATGCAAAGGGTTTGGCCAGGAATTCTGTGACGCCCCCATCGCGCGCGGCCTCCACGACTTCCCGGTCGGCGGCTCCGGAAACCATAATAAAGGGAACGAAGCGATCCGGGACGTTGGGGCCGGTTCGAAGCCAGCGCAGGAACAGGCGTCCGTCGACCTGAGGCATTACGCAGTCGGAGATGATCAGATCGACGGTGCCGATTCCAGCGCCGATCGGGTCTTCAAGGCTCATCTTCAGGCGTTCAATTGCCGCCGCGCCGTCGATGTCGGCGACCACCTTGCCGACACCCAGCGTTTTCAGAACCGAAGTCAGCAGTTCCCGAATAAAGCGATTGTCGTCGACAACCAGAACCGTCAAACGATCCCAACGAAGATCTTGCATAACTCACCACATGTCTTACGCCGCCCGAAAACGCCGGGCGGTGATCTCGCGCAAAATGTCTTGTCATTGACAGGCTGCCCGTGACCGGGCCGTATTTTCCTATACGATGACGATTATATGATAGCTCCGATTCCGCGATAGGTGCAGTCTCTGAACTTCGTACCCTTTTCAGGCTTACAGACAGTTGCGACCCGAGATCCTATTTCCCCTCTTTGCTCCGATTACCAGTATTTCAGGCATCGGTCCACGTTTCGCTGCGCTTTTCGAGCGTCTGGTCGGCGCGCATGTCCTCGATCTCTGTTGGCATTTACCCAATGGGTTGATTGACCGGCGCTACAGCCCCCGTATTGCGGAAGCTCAACCCGGCCGAATTGCGACAATTTCAGGCCGTGTTCTCCGGCATCACCCGGCGCCTGCGCGGGGCCGTCCTTATAGGGTTGTTCTGGCAGACGATACCGGTGAGCTGCAGTTGGTGTTCTTTCATGCCCGTGCCGATTACCTGGAGAAGATGCTTCCAGAGGGCGAAACCCGTGTGGTCAGCGGAAAGCTGGAAGTCTTCGGCGGCGGTCTGCAGATGTCTCATCCGGATCATATCGTGCCCGAATCGGAGCGCACGGAGATCCAGACCGTTCAGCCGGTGTATCCGCTGACCGCAGGACTGCCTCAGAAGGTGGTGGCGAAAGCTGTCACCAAGGCGGTGGAGGCTGCCCTTACCCATACAGCCGTTTTCCCCGAGTGGCTGGATCCGGCCTTCCAGCGTCAGCGTTCCTGGCCGTCGTGGGATGAAGCCCTGCGCGATGTTCACAAGCCCGAGGAGGCGCAGGACCTGGAGCCGACAAGGCCCGTCCGCAGCCGCCTGGCCTATGACGAGTTACTGGCCAATCAATTGGCGCTGGCGCTCATCCGGCGCAATCAAACCCGGCACAAGGGACGCCGGATCGAAGGCAATTCAAGTCTTCGGAACAAAGTGCTTCAGGCCCTGCCCTTCTCTCTGACCGGTTCCCAGCAACTGGTACTGAGCGAGATCGATAGTGATATGGCGAGCGACTCGCGCATGCTCAGGCTGGTCCAAGGCGACGTCGGCAGCGGTAAAACGGTGGTCGCTCTGCTGGCCATGATGGCGGCGGTCGAGTCGGGTGCCCAGGCTGCGATTATGGCGCCGACAGAGATCCTTGCGCGACAGCACCACAAGACCATCGAACCTTTGGCGCACGCAGCAGGAGTTGCGGTCGAGCTTTTGACCGGTCGCGACAAGGGCAAAGGGCGTGCCGCGGTACTGGAGCGGATTGCATCCGGCGAGTCGGCGATTGTTATCGGTACGCATGCCCTGTTCCAACAGGATGTGGCGTTCCGGGATCTGGCGCTGGCGGTGATCGACGAGCAACACCGTTTCGGCGTGCACCAGCGCCTGACCCTCGCGGAAAAAGGCCGGGGTGTGGACATGCTGGTGATGACCGCAACTCCGATACCGCGCACGCTGATGCTGACCGCCTACGGCGACATGGATGTCTCAAAGATCACCGAGAAACCCGCAGGTCGCCAGCCAATTGACACCCGGACCCTGCCGACCGACCGTCTGCCGGAGGTCGTTGATGGAATCGGGCGGGCGCTGAACAGCGGCACACGCGTTTATTGGGTCTGCCCGCTGGTGGAGGACTCTGAGGTCAGCGATCTGGCTGCCGCCGAAGAACGGCACCGGGAACTCCAGATGCACTTTGGGAACAGGGTCGGTCTGGTTCACGGTAAGATGAAGCCGAAAGAGAAAGATGCCGCGATGGCGGCCTTCATCTCAGGTGAGGTCTCGCTGCTGGTCGCGACAACCGTCATCGAGGTCGGTGTCGATGTCCCTGAAGCTTCGATCATGGTGATCGAACATGCGGAACGCTTCGGGTTGGCCCAACTGCATCAGCTGCGGGGGCGGATTGGCCGCGGTTCCACGAAATCGAGTTGTCTGCTGCTTTACCAGGGACCTCTTGGGGAAATTTCCCGCGCGCGCCTGAATATTATGCGCGAGACCGACGACGGCTTCCGCATTGCCGAGGAAGATCTGCGCCTGCGCGGTGCTGGGGAACTGCTCGGCACCCGTCAGAGCGGCTTTCCTGAGTTCCGTCTCGCCGACCTTGAGGTACATGGCGATCTGCTGGCGGTTGCCCGGGACGATGCACAATTGATTTTGAACAAAGATCCGGACCTCGACACAGAGCGCGGAAAGGCCCTCAGGATCCTGCTTTACCTTTTCGAGCGCGACGCGGCGGTCAAGTATCTGAGGTCCGGCTGAGAGCCCGAAGCCACAAATCCCAGCCTTAACCTGCCTTGGCGACGGGCTCGATGCCCTGAGGTGGCTGTCCGGGGTCGTCGGGGTCAGAGCTTTCCGGCGGTGCGTCAGCGCTTTTCCTGCGATCCGGGGGCGTTACGATCCCGCCGGAAACCACCATCTTGATCCCCTCCTCAATCGTCATGCTGAGCGTACGGGTTTCTTTGCGGGGCACGAACAGCAGGAAGCCGGAGGTCGGGTTCGGCGTGGTCGGCAGGAAGATGTTCACCGCATCTTCAGGACCGGCTTCGGTGATCCGGTAGTTGGCACCACCTGTCATGAAGCCGATCGCCCAGCTGTCCTTACGAGGATATTGCACCAGGACGACATCGCGAAAGGCGTTTGACTGTTGTTGAAAGACGGCTTCGAAGATCTGTTTAAGTGCGCCGTAAACACCACGGATGACCGGCATACGGTCCAGCAGGCTTTCGCCGAAGCGCAAGATGCTCCGCCCCACCAGACCAGCGGTGAAAAATCCGATAAGGGTCAGAACCAGGACCATCACAATGACGCCGAGCCCGGGGATGCCAAACGGCAGATAGGTCTCAGGATTCCATTTGGCGGGAATAAGCGGCGTGACCCGGTCGTCGATGAAGGTCACGATCTCCCAGGCAAGCCAGCAGGTTATCCCAATTGGGGCCGTGATCAGGATGCCGGTGAAGAAGTGATTTCTAAGACGGCCGATGAAGCCCAACTGATGCGAGCTGTGGGACTCGGGTTCGACAGCTTTCTTCTTACCGCTCCCATTGCCGTTGCCGTTACTGCGCTCCAGCGCGCGTCCATCTGCCGTGCCGTTCTCCGGCGGTGTGACGATGCCGCTTGAGATGACCAGCTTGATGCCTTCCTCGACCGTCAGGTCCAGATGGTGGATATCGCGTTCCGGAATGAAAAGCAGGAAACCGGTTGTGGGGTTGGGCGTTGCGGGCACGAACACATTGACCACGGTTTCGCTGGTGAGCTCCTGCACCTCTCCTTCGGTCTGGCCGGTGATGAAGCCGATGGCCCAGGTGCCCCGGTTCGGGTACTCGACCAATACCACCTCCCGAAAGGCGGTCGATTTCTGCGACAGCACCGTTTCAAAGACCTGGCGGGTCCAGCTGTAGACACTCCGGACGATGGGAAGCTGCGATATCGCGCTTTCGCTGACGCGTGTGATCAGGCGCCCCAGATAACCCTTGGTGACAGCGCCGACCGCCGTCAGGACAATCAGCACGACGACCAGTCCCAGACCAGGCAGGGCAAACGGCAGATAGCTCTCGGGATTCCATTTGACCGGAATGTAAGGGCGAACCGTGTTGTCGACGAAGGAAATGAACTTCCATGCGAGCCAGAAGGTAATGCCCACAGGCGCTGCAACCAGCAAACCGGCAAGAAAGTAGTTTCTCAGGCGCCCGGCAAAACTCAATGCGTGGACCGGCCTGTGCTTACCTGCTTCGGCTTTGGTAGCGGCCTTGCGATCCTTCTTGATCGTCATCCCTGTCTTGTCCCTGTTACCGGTGCGATCCGTAAAACCGCAGAAAGTTGGCTTTGAGCAAACGTCCAATCACGGGTTGCGTGTCATATGGGCATCCGCCAGAGGCTCTGCCAGTAAGAAAAACAACAAGATTTTGGCCGTTATTTCGCAAAAGTCTCGCCCAGTAACCTGCCTGAACGCCTGCCTCCAAACCCCATACCCTATTGGACTAGGCGCTGATGAGCCAGCGCCAGCTTGAAGCAAAGCGAATATTTGCCCGCATAGCATTTATTGACGGCATTAAAGGACTGAATTTCGGCATTTTGGAGGCCGACATTCATCCTGGAGAAGATTGGGTATTTTCCGGGAGTTCCGATATTTATCGGGTCAGGTGGTGCGGATGAGAGGACTTGAACCTCCACTCCCTTTCGGGAACATGCACCTGAAGCATGCGCGTCTACCAATTCCGCCACATCCGCATCAGTTGTCCAGGAGGACTAAATTACCTCCTAAACCATCTCGTGACTTCCATACCGCTCGGCTCAAACTTCCGAACTTGGTGCGGCTGAGAGGACTTGAACCTCCACCCCGTTTCCAGGACAACGACCTCAACGTTGCGCGTCTACCGATTCCGCCACAGCCGCATGCATGGAACGAGCCAATGGCCCGTCGTCACGGAGCGGGATTTATAACCTTCTAATCCGAAAGGGCAACGGAAATTTACGTTGAATTGAATTTATTCTCTTTTGCCCGGTTTCCTCAGCGTTCCTGAGGCTCTGAAATCTCCCCTCGCCGACCTCAGAAGCCAGATGGCGCTGGATATGCTAAACAATTGTCAAAATTACCATTCGATTCGCGGATCGATCACACACTTGATCGCGGAGTCGGTTGCCTGGGTCGCACGACGCCATGGTTGTAGGATTGCGCCTACTTTCGTGAGAAATCTATGTCTACACTATACGGATGGCCAGCTTTACTGCTAACCTGCGAGTTCTTGTGACCGATCGAACTGAAATCGACATTCCTGCCATGACCAAGCGACTGCACGATCGCCGTGCTGAGCTTCAGGGGCTGACAGCCAGCAGTGAAGATCAGCGACGGCCCGTTGAACTCGACCAGACACGTGTTGGTCGCCTGTCACGCATGGATGCTCTGCAGGTTCAGGCCATGTCGATTGAAACAGAACGCCGCCGTTCCATTGAGCTGAACCGTATCGAAGCCGCCCTGGAGCGGATCGCCGTCGGCGACTATGGCTATTGCATGCTGTGCGGTGACGATATTGCGGTGAAGCGACTTGAGTTCGATCCTACCGCAACAACCTGCATCTCCTGTGCCCGCGAAACCGAGCAGAAGCATTAGACCGGATCGTGTAGGTGGAGCAGTTTCATAAGCTCTGCAGACCGACTTTGCCGATTCTATCTGAACTTGATCTGCTCTCGTGTGCTGGCCTTATCAACAGCCAGCCTGCTTGCGATCGAAGCCGCCCCCTTAGAGTCGGGGGCGTATCGCGGAGTTCCAGGTGCGGGAGATCAGTTGGCTGGCGGCAGGTCAATATCGAGGATGGCCATATTGAAGGCGTAAGATGTTTCGCCTTCGTCTTCATCTTTGTAAATCACACCGATGAATTCGCCGCCGATGCTGACCTCAATCGAATCACTTTTTCTTGTCTTCATGTCCAAGGTGATCCGGTCAGTATTGAATTTTTCGCGCAGATAGCTCTGGATGCGCAGGATTTCTGATGTCTCCACGATGGACTCCGTTCACCTAGGTTTTCCGCGGTCCCCATCTGCCAGTCCCCGGGCGATGGGCTTAAGACACTGCGGATTGTTAATATATTGATCGTTTCAGCGGTATTTCAAACAGACGCAAGCCTGTTACCGACGAATTGACGCTCGTTCCGCTAAGGGTTAGCAGGCGGCGTCGGGGCACTGCAATGGTCAATTTTTGTCATTTATTCAGGTAGGTATACACTGTAGGAGTTTTTGAATTTTTGTAATAAATAAAAATTTATTCAAATTATTATCAAATTGTTTAAGTAAAAATACAGTAAATTTCCAATAATTTCTTGACTTATTCGAGTACCAACAGTATATCAGTGTTATGATTATCCAAAGTTCCATAACGCCTGCAGCAGTGCGCGATGGCGATACTTCTGCGGCTCCATCCCTGGTCGCCAACCAGCCGAGGATATCTCAATCAACAGCGCCGGAAACGACGCGGCCTGTAGAGGCCAGCGATCGAGCGGAAATCGTCCGTAATGACGATTCTGCACCGAGCGAAGCGTCCGGCCGCGGCAGTTTGGTTGATGTTTCGGTCTAAGACGACCTAAGTACCGACTTCAACCTGCCAGTACGCAGCAACCCGGGTTCTAGCGTCAATGACCACCTCTTGTGGCCGTTGGCGTTAGCGCCTGTTCTGCGTTTCCTCCCTTGCTGGCAACTTTCGGAAACCTGACAGGCCGGGCGAAAAAGCATTCACAAGCCTGATAGCGGGCAGTATTGATGTGCTATGAGCAAAGAAAGCACAGAATCCCCTGCCCGGCTTGCTGTAGCCGGAGTCGGTTTGGTTGGCAAACGCCACGTGGAAATCCTTGCCGCTGAAGGAACCCTTGTCGCGATTGCAGACCCCTCACCTGCTGCCACAGAAATTGCGCATCAACTGGGTGTCCCGGCTTACCCGAACTTGACGGAACTTCTTGTCTCTGAGAGGCCAGACGGTGTGGTTGCTGCTACACCAAACCAGAGCCATGAGGCCGATGGTCTGGCATGCATCGAGGCAGGTGTCCCCGTCTTGATTGAAAAGCCGTTGGCAAGCGATATCCAAGGGGCGGAACGCCTCGTTGCCGCTTCGAATCAAACCGGGATTCCGCTGCTGGTCGGACATCATCGCCGTTACAATCCGCTGATAGCGAAGGCCAAGGACGAGATTGACTCCGGTCGTCTTGGAGACCTGGTCGCCGTCAATGCCCTATGCTGGTTGTATAAACCCGATAGTTATTTTGATGTTTCCTGGCGGCGTGAACCCGGCGCCGGACCCGTGTTTATCAATCTGATCCATGACGTGGAGCTGCTGTTGCACCTCTGCGGGAGTGTGGTCAGCATCCAGTCGGCGGAATCGAGTATCGTCCGCGGTAACAATGTTGAGGATACGGCGGTTGTTATCCTCCGCTTTGAAAACGGCGCTTTAGGGACGATCACAGTTTCGGACAGCGTGACTTCGCCCTGGAGCTGGGAACTGACTGCTGCCGAAAACCCCGCCTACCCGGCCACAGGTGCCTTTGCCTATATGATCGGCGGCACACGTGGTTCGCTTTCCATTCCCGACCTTGGCCTTTGGAGCAATAGCGGTGAATCCGGTTGGCATGAGCCGATTGAGCGTCGGACTTTGCGGACTGAAGCCGCGGATCCCCTGGTGCTGCAGCTTCGTCATTTCGCCGAAGTCTCGCAGGGAAAGGCGGTGCCTCACGTGACCGGCGCGGACGGCCTGAGAGCGTTGAAAGTAATTTCGGCGATCAAAGAGGCGGCCGCGAACGGCCAAGTTGTTGAGATAGAACCTTGATCAGCGGGGATCATAGGCGAACTCGACCCGAACACCGCCGGGATCTCGGATCATGGCATGGATCTTAGGGCCCGCGCCGGAAGGCTCAGGGGAAAACTCCACCGTAACGCCCGGCCAGACCGAAACGGCATCGAAGAGCGCGTTCAAAGCCGCTTCATCAGCCACTTTCAGCGCCAGATGGTGAAGGCCCACGTTTTTCTGGCGGTCGAAGGTCACGCAGCTCTGTGGATCTTCAACCTGCCAGAGGGTCAGGACAGACGTACCATCTGAGACAAAGGCTGAGGGATACTCGGGCTTGCCACCAACCTTCTTCCAGCCCAGGCAGTTCACGAAGAAGCGCTCGGAGGCTTCGAGGTTCTGTACCGCAAGTCCGATATGATCGACGCCGAGCGTCAGAGGTGTATCCGGCATACTCTCGTTGTCTCCTGGTGAGTTACAAAACACTTATGAGGCGTCGCAGCACGATCGCTGCGCCTGCGGCGGTTTCATGCAGGAACTTAATGAAGTCGATACCGCTCTCTTCTCCGGCCAGATCGCTGAGGGAGCGGACCACAAGCCAGTCGATGCCAAACCGCTCAGCGACCTGAGCGACCGCGGCGCCTTCCATCTCGACCGCCTGCCCGCCCAGTTCGTTGTGCAGGCGATTGCGGGTTGCCGTGCAGTTCACAAACTGATCGCCGGTCAGGATCGTGCCGAACTGGAGCTTTGGGGTGCGCGCCGCTCCTCCACCGGCCTCGGCAGATAGCGGCGGTAACTCAAAACCCTCCAGCGCCTGCTCGATCCTGGAGGCGAGGCCCTCGTTCAGGTGATATCCGAAGCGTTCACTGGGGGCAAAAATGGGAAGGTGGCCGGGATGATAACTCTCAGTGACTTCATTATTGATGATGCCGTAGTCATGTTGAATCAGATGTTTGCCCACGATCACATCGCCGACCCCCAATGCCGGATCCAAACCACCCGCGACGCCGGAGAACAACAAGCTGCCACATGCGAACTCCTGAGCCAGGATCGTCGCGACCACGGCGGCATTGACCTTGCCCATACCGGCTTCAACCAGGATGCAGCGCTTGCCCTCAAGGATACCCTCCGCAAAATCGAAGCCGCCGGAACGAGTGGTTTTCTCCTGCTGAAACGCGCTTCCGAACTGGGCGATTTCGTCCGGAATGGCGCAGATGATACCGATAGCTGCGGACTGTTGTGCGGGCACGGCAGGCTCCTTAGATGATGCGGGCGATACTTCACCCTGACAGGGCCCCAAAGCTATAGGGTTTTTCGGCGCATCAGTTCAAGGCGTGATTCACGCCTTTTACTCACGGCGATCAGACTTTAATCTGCGGCATGTTTGTGCGGTGCATCAAAAGTCTTGATGCCCGCGATTGTCGTTTCCAGGGAGAACAGGCGTGCAGTTTCAAGGCACCGATGCGTATGTCGCGACTGAAGATCTGAAGATGGGCGTCAACGCGGCCATCACGCTAGAGCGGCCGTTGCTGGTCAAAGGTGAACCGGGGACGGGTAAGACCGTTTTGGCCGAGCAAATCGCCCAGTCTCTGGGCCGGAACCTGATCGAATGGAACGTCAAGTCCACAACAAAGGCGCAGCACGGCCTCTACGAGTATGACGCGGTCGCCCGTCTGCGTGATGGTCAGCTCGGTGATGACCGGGTCAACGATATCGCCAACTACATTATCAGAGGAAAACTCTGGGAAGCTTTTGAAGCTGATGTAGCACCGGTGCTGCTGATCGACGAAATCGACAAGGCGGATATTGAATTTCCGAATGACCTGCTGCAGGAACTGGACCGTATGGAGTTCTACGTCCACGAGACGCAGCAACTTGTGAAAGCGCGCAACCGGCCAATTGTGCTGATTACCTCCAATAACGAAAAAGAGCTGCCGGACGCCTTTCTGCGCCGCTGCTTCTTTCACTACATCCGCTTTCCCGATCGCGAGACCATGGAGAAGATCGTCCAGGTCCATTATCCCGATGTAAAACAACAGCTTCTGCGCGATGCCTTGACCGTTTTCTACGAGGTCCGGGATGTCACGGGACTGCGTAAAAAGCCCTCGACGTCGGAGCTTTTGGATTGGCTCAAGCTTCTCATGTCCGAGGATATGCCGGAGGATGTGCTGCGCTCGCATGACCGTTCGACAATAATTCCACCGCTCTACGGTGCGCTTTTGAAGTCGGAACAGGACGTTCACCTCTTCGAACGCCTTGCCTTCCTGAACCGTCGAGAGCGGACATAGCGGGTTAAGTTTCACGAAGGCTGCGAAGCGATGTTTCTGAAACTCTTCTTCGAACTACGGGATGCCGAGGTGCCGGTGACTCTGCGCGAGTACCTGGATCTCCTCAATGGCGTGGTATCCGGTGTCGCGGATTTCCGGGTGGACGACTTCTATTATCTCTCGCGGACCGTTTTGGTGAAGGACGAGCGGTATCTGGATCGCTTCGATCAGGTTTTTGGTCATGTCTTCAAGGGCCTGGAGAAGACTGAGGGCTCAGGGGATGAGGCGGAGATACCCGAAGAGTGGCTACGCAAGCTGACGGAACTGAACCTCAGCGAAGAAGAGAAAGCCAAGATCAAGGCCATGGGCGGCTGGGATGCGCTTATGGAAACCCTGAAGAAGCGCCTGGAAGAGCAGAAAGGCCGTCATCAGGGCGGTAGCAAATGGATTGGTACCGGTGGCACCTCCCCTTATGGCGCTTATGGCTATAATCCGGAAGGCGTGCGCATCGGCCAGGACGGGAACCGGAACTTCAGTGCAGTAAAGGTCTGGGATAAACGCGAGTTCAAGGATCTGGATTCAAACATCGAACTGGGTACTCGCAACATCAAGATGGCGCTGCGCCGCCTGCGCAGCTTCGCGCGCGAAGGAGCCGCCACCGAACTCGATATCGATGACACCATCTCCTCGACGGCGCGCAATGGCGGTTGGCTTGATGTGAAACTGGTGCCCGAGCGGCATAACGCGGTCAAGCTGCTGCTGATGCTCGATGTCGGCGGCTCAATGGACCCGCACGTAAAGACCTGCGAGGAGCTCTTTTCGGCTGCGCGGAGTGAATTCAAGCACCTTGAGTACTACTACTTCCACAATTGCCCCTATGAGGCGCTGTGGCGTGAGAACCGCCGCCGTTGGAACGATACCACCGACACCTGGGAGGTTCTGCACACCTACCCTTCCGACTACAAACTGGTTTTCGTCGGCGACGCGTCCATGAGTCCCTACGAGATCAGCTATCCTGGTGGCAGTGTCGAGCATATGAACAAGGAAGCCGGCGCGGTCTGGATTCAGCGCCTGCTTCAGGCATACCCTTCCGCGGTCTGGCTCAACCCCTCGAAGGAAGCCTATTGGGGCTATACCACCTCCATCGGCATTGTGCAGCAACTCATGGAAGGCCGCATGTTCCCCATGACCTTGGAGGGTCTTGACGCCGCTATGCGTGAGCTGACCAAAAAATAAGGCCGCGTTATATCTTTAAGTTTTAAATCAATAATTTAATCGCATTCGCGAAGAGGCATCGGAATCCAGGCCGCTGAGTGGAGCGATCTTCGGAATGGCGACGTGATGTTTTATGACAGTGCTCGCTGTCACATTGGGTCTAAGGTGTTTCCCCAACCGAAAAATCTGAATTTAAGCACCTCGCCGATACCGAAACACGACAGTCTTCGTCACTGACGCACAGAGTTAATGGCGCCCCTGTCTTGCAGGGCTGTGTCACGCGACAAGGAAATATTGCCATCTTTTGTTGCAATTTTGTTACAGCTTTAGGCTAGCTTTCAATCGCCAAACGTGCATTTAATAAATCGTTAACAAATTATTAATCTACCAAGATTTATCGAGGTAAAATCCGAGGAATTTCTCATATGAGTAAGTTAATTTCGGCGATTGCGTTGGCGACTCCAGTCATTTTGTTTTCGCAACCTTCTTACGCTTATCTGGATCCAGGTACCGGCGCATTTTTAATTCAAGCTCTACTTGGTGGCGTAGCTGGTGTGATGGTTGTCGGTCGTATTTATTGGTCGAGGATTAAGGCATTCTTTCGGCGATCACCGGCTAAAACTCCCGAGACACTTGAGCCAAGTAGAATAGATGAAGTCTGATCCTGGGTCGTTTCGGGATCCAAGCGGTCGGGTTTATAGCGATAATGGGCGTATATACCGAACGGTAAGTGCCGCTGCTGCGCAAGAATACAAGGCAGTGCGGGAAACAGGGCTGCTCGACGAGTTGACCGACGAAGGCTGGTTGGCGCGTACCGGGGAGGTCGATCCGGCGACAGTCGGCCTGGAGCCCGAGGCGGGCGGAATCGTCCTCGAGCATGAGCGGATCCCCTTTATTTCTTATTATTATGAGTGGTCGTTTTCGGCCCTTAAGGCTGCGGCACTGCTGCATCTGAAGATCCATCTGCGGGCATTGGCGAAAGGCGTCACCCTGAAGGACGCGACAGCTTACAATGTGCAGTTCCGGGGCGTGCAGCCGGTCTTTATCGATCTGCTGTCGTTTACGCCCTATGTCGAGGGCAGCATCTGGGAGGGGCACCGGCAGTTTTGCGAACAGTTCCTCAACCCCCTGCTCCTGCGCGCCCTTCTCGGGGTGCCGCATAATGCCTGGTGCCGAGGTTCCATGGAAGGCATCGACAGTGGCGAGCTAAGTCGTCTTTTGCCTTTACGCCGCAAGTTCAATCCGAAAGTCCTGATGCACGTCACCCTCCTTTCACGGTTACAGGCCCTGGGCGCCGGTGATCGCGACGCGACGCTCGAGACCATGTCGATGCCCCCGTTGCTGCCACGCGACAAGTTTGTGCGCATGCTCGGAAAACTTGAGACCTGGATTGAAGGTCTGCATCCCGCCGATACCGGGAAAACGGTCTGGGCCGACTATGAGACCGACAATATCTATGATTCTGAAGAGAACGCCGTTAAACACGACTTTATTGCCCGGACCGTCAAGGAGCATAAACCAGATGTGGTCTGGGACATTGGCTGCAACACGGGAGAGTTCAGCGAGACGGCGTTGAATGCCGGGGCAGACTACGTTGTGGGGTTCGATTTCGACCAGAACGCCCTGGATTCCGCCTTCGCCAGAAGTACGGGTAAAGCGCTTGCCCTCCTGCCTTTGTATCTGGACGCAGTAAACCCCTCACCGAACCAGGGCTGGAACGAAGAGGAACGCAGCGGCTATCGTGGCCGGATCTGTGCCGATTGCGTGCTGGGTCTTGCGCTGATCCATCATCTGGCCATCGGTAAGAACATTCCCCTGAGATCGGTGGTGCACTGGCTGATGGATACGGCGCCGCTGGGTGTTGTCGAGTTCGTTCCTAAAAACGATTCCATGGTCAAACAGATGCTGGCCCTGCGGGAGGATATCTTTCCCGACTACACGGCAGAGAAGTTCGAAGGTTATCTCAAAGAACGTGGCGAAATTCTTGAAAAAAAGCAAACCTCGAAATCGGGGCGCTGTTTGTATCTCTACAAGCGCCAATGACCACACAGGACGACAACATAACGCCTAATGCCAGACCCAGGCTGCGGGCCAATGGAATTCTGATCAGATTTGCCTGCGCTTTTCTGGCTCTTTTCGTGCCCTTTCTGAACTTTCTGATTTTCAACGATTACGTCGAAACCCGGTCTGAAATACTGCTCGTGGTTTCGGTGTTTTTTGCTGCGGCGCTTTTCGTGTCTCTGCTGTTCTTGTTTCAGAAAGTTTATCTTGAAGCCGTCCTCTACGGAGCAATCCTTGTTGTTTTCTGCGATTTCGCCTTCTCGGACCTGGTCAAGCAAGAGACTCTGCTCGCTTCCCTGGCTGTCCTGGGCGCGATCTTCGTGGCCGCGGTTCTGATCAGGGTATTTCTCGCCAAGGCCTGCTGGCAGGCTTTGCTGGCCTTTCTGGTGGTCTTCCTGGTCACCGACATTCTGGCACCGCAATCCGGAGGTGTTTCGTCGGCCGGGTCAGTCAATAAGAATGCTCTCGCCACTGCGGCGCAGCCGGGCTTACCACCGGTTATCCACATTGTTCTGGACGAACACATCGGATTGGATGGGTTTCCTGCGGATCAGCCTGGAAGTGCCGAAGCCCGATCCGAAATCATGGATTTCTATCAGCGTTGGGGTTTTCGGCTCTATTCCCGAGCCTTTAGCGAGGAGTTCTCGACATCCTATTCCCTGCAGAGCCTCTTTGCCGTTGAATCCCGGCGAGTTGTGCAGAAGGCACGTGGCGTAGCTTCAGCAGATACGAAAACGGAGGGCGCGGGTATCCTGCAGCCGTGGGAGGCCCGTGGCTACCGCTTCAAGGCGCGCGGAATCACCGATATCAATGTATGCGACTACTTGCGGGTCGAAAATTTGGACTGCGGTAGCTATGACGCCTTATCCATCAGGATTTTGAAGAATCTCTCCTTCCCGATAACGCAAAAGGCACTCCTGATCGTCGGGAACTATTTGAAACAAAGCACGCTTTACACGACCGTTTTAAACATCGAGGTTATTGCTTCGGACGCTGCAAAAGCTGTCGATATTGACCTGCCGGTTTTTGAGGTCGAGGCCTATTCGCTCTCGACCTTCTCCAGCTATCAGTACATCGGCAATATGATTGATGATATTCCGGCAATATCAGACGGCGACTATCGCTTGTACCATCTGATAATTCCGCACTTTCCCTATGTGTTCGCGGAAAATTGCAGCGTTCGTGATGTCCGAACCTGGCAGAAAAACGACAACTTCAGGGTTGGTGATTTCAACACGACCGAGTCACGTGAGGAAAAATACGGGATGTATTTTCTTCAGACTCGTTGCCTTTATCGGAAGTTGGAAGTCTTCATGCAGGCCTTACAGGCCGCTGGTCTGGATGAGCGTGCAATCCTGGTGTTTCATGGCGATCACGGGTCTCGTATCGCCATGCATTTACCGGCGAATGCGACGCGGGAGGAGATCACCCACAGCGACCTTGTCGATAACTACTCGACCCTCTTTGCGGTGCGGGCACCGGCGTTTGGCACAGGCGTCGATACCGCGCGGGTCTCGATGCAGGATTTATTCGCGTCCTTCGTGGCGAACGGCTTCAAAGACCTGCCGCCGTCCGAAGTACTCGAACGGCGGCCCATGGTGAACTTGCATGGCCAGCCGGAAGACCGCTGGATCGAAATGCCGGACTTCGGCAACGAGTGGCACTAAATTGGAGCGTTTTAGATCCGCGAGCGCTTTTTCCGACTTAGACGGGCGGCAGAAAGTCCGATCAAACCCACACCGAACAAACTGAGTGTTGCGGGCTCAGGAACGGCGACCGGATCGCTATTGAGTGAGAAGAACAGGTTTAAGCTTGAGTTGCTGAAAGCGCCGGTGTTGTCATTCCGGGAAAGATTGGATCCGCCGTCATCACCAAGCCATCCCCATTCCGCAAAGTCTTGCGTAATATCCTTGATCGACAGCCAGTAGCGGGTGTTTGCCTCAAGAAACAGGCCCGCACCCAGGTCCGCTTCGTAGTGAAAGACAAAACGAAAGTCGTCATCCTGCGTTAAGACCGGATCCAGAGTGATGTGGAACAGTGGCGTGGCGGCGGGCCGTGATCCACTATTCGCGTAGAAACCGATCTCAAAAGTAGTGCTGGGGGCGACCTTGCCCATCCAGGTGACCGAGGTCACCGTTGAAGCCGCTGTTAGCGTGAAATCGTCAAAAGCGGTTCGATTCTTGGACAGAACATTAAAGCCGTCACTGCCGGTGGCCTTGGTGTTCTTGGTGCCAACCGGTCCCTGTTCGTAAATAACCGTCGCCGTGGCATTTGAGATGGTATAGGGCCCGATAAGCATCAGGCCGGCCAATAGGGTCAATAATATTTTCATTGCGCCGATTCCCCTGTAGTGGAGTGATTTATACGTCTGGCCGAAACTTCAGAACGACCGGGAATAGCCATAAATTCAGCTGGCGATGCAATGGAAGCGGAAAGAGAATCAATCGTTTGTCCATTTTGAAGACAATTTTGTCCAAAAAATAACAACACAACCTTGATGTGAATTTCTAAAGACACATGCGGATGGTTTTCGTCGTTTCAACAGCTTGGCAAACTTGCTTGAAATGCTGTGAGATAACTGCAAATGAAGGCGGGACTATGGAGTAACTCTTCGTCGCGGGGCCTGTCTTCGTGCGAGGTCGCTCACGGATCTGTCAATACACACCTGTAACTAGCAAGTCGACGTTCGGACATACTATGATATGTTGGATATGAACAACCTGCAGCGGTAGCTATGCATTGACTGGCGGCGGAATTTCAGCTTCACCCTTCTATAGGGAATGAGCCGTCAAAATTGTAAAAGAGCCGGAATTAGAAGCTTTACTTGAATGTTTAGGTTAACGGCGTTGCTTGGAACGATTGCTTTACGATTGGGAATGGCGGGGAGAAGTGTCCTTGCGCTGATAGCGCTGTGCATCCTGGCAGGGATTTCTGATGCACGAGCTGACGATAAAACCGGTCCCTGCGAGGTTTTCGATTCTGCACTGTCAGAGGCAACACAAGGACAGGACAGCCTTTCAAATTTGAATGAAGGGCGGCTCAAACCTCTATTCGCCGATTTCTTTCTCGATAAGTCCGGTCAACTCAGCCTGGATGAGATTGCTGAGCAGACATTCAACCCTGGTCACTGCCAGCGTGTTTTTGAAGCTCCAAAACCGCAAGAGGCGCTTTGGTTGCGGTTTTCGCTTTCCAACAAGCATGACACTGCAAAAACTTGGTTCGTAGCCTTCCTGGAGTTCATCTTCGACGAAGTCGCGCTGTTTGAAGAGAGCCAGCAAGGTCTCATTCCGAAAGCAATGAACGGTCGCGCGGTTCCCTTGCCGGAGCGGGCGGACACGGCGGTCAAGACGGGCTTTCCTTTGAGCATCGAAGCAGGCAGTCAGAAGGTTTTCTACCTGCAAATCACCGGTACATTTGCACCCAGACTGACACCCGTCTTAATGACACCCGAACTCTTCCGGGGCTGGTCAATCCTGACGCTGGTGATGACCGCAGTGTTCTTGGGATACGTCGGTGCGATAACTCTCTTTTGTGTGATTCTGTTTCGGCACGTCGAGGCGCGTTTCTACCAGTTTTATGCCCTCAACATGGCTTGCTTCTTCATATTTTCGTTTATCTACGATGGCTGGCTCAGCAACTTTCTCGGTGTGACGTTACCGGTCACCACTATAATGCCCATCGCAGAGTTTACCGGAGGACTTGGAGTTCTCGCGAATATTCAATATTGCAGAGTCCTGTTGAAGATAGACCGGGATCGACCGGGAGAATGGCGCCTCATCTGGGCCTTGTCGGCATTGACACTTATCACTACGGTTCTGTCCGTTATCGATCCATGGAATCTGTCGCTTCCCCTGCACCTCACATACTTTATCTGTCCTCTGGCATTGCTCACGGTCTCTCTGAAAAAAGCACGCGAAGGCATGCCTCAGGCCAAACCCGTCAGCGGTGCTCTGCTTTCCCTCACTCTCGGGCTGTTTGTCGCTGTCTACTTTTTTGCATTTCCCATTGAGATTTCCGAGGCTGCCTTCGCCCATGACCTTATCGTTTTGCGTCCACTGACCTGGGGGTATTACCTCGCCATCATGGGTGAGACGACCTTCATGATGATTGCCATTTCGACCATGGTGAAGGCGGCGCGGACGCAAGAGCAGATCGCAATTTCTGAGTTCGATGAGCTCAAGCGCGATGCCATCGCCGTTGAAGCAAAGCATCAGGAAATGCTGAAGGTCGCGAACGCGCAGATCGAAAAGCTAAAAGCCGGGATGATCGAGACGAGTGATCGGAAAACCGTGCCGTCTGCCGAGCAGCGAACGGTGGATCAGGCGACCGAGTGTATTCTTGACCATATATCAGAAGAAGGCTTTGGGGCGCGTGAGTTGGCAGATGCCCTCGGTATGAGCCTGAAGACGCTTGGCAGGCGTCTGAAACAAACCCACGGCATGACGACAGCGGTATTTGTGCGGTCTGTCCGTCTAAAGTTTGCCCGCGATCTTATTCTACTGCGCCAGCATCACACGATTACAGAAATCGCATACGCCTCTGGTTTTTCCAGCGCTGGACATTTTGCCAAGATTTATCGCGAGGAATTTGGTGAGAGCCCAAGCGAGACCTTAAAACTCGATCAGTGAGAATTCTCGGCGATGAAGGTTGCTGACGTCTTGCCTCATGCAGAAGCTTAGGATGGATCTCTTTCAGGTTCCGTCAGGTCTATCGACATCAGGTGATACTTGTTCCGAGCGACAAATCGATGCCGTGCGTAAAATCTCTGTGCGCCGTGATTATCATTGTCGACCTCAAGATGAAGCGCCTTGATGCCTGTTGCCGAGAGTTGTGTGGAGAGTGAGTCGACAACGTGACCGCCGATACCCCTGCCCCGCGCCTCTTCTTTGAGAAAGAACTCATCCAGGAATGCATCGCGCCCCGCAAACTCGATTGAGTACCCGAAGCAAATGGCGATATAACCTACAAGCAAGTCTTCGCAGTAGATCAGCCAGATATCGCCAAGCGATTGATCTGCAAGCAGTTGTGATACGGCAAGACGCCTTTGTGCGTTCGGAATGTCGATCCGCTCAAAGGCATGATATGCCGCTACCAGCGCCGTGACATCTTCGATATCTTCCGATCTGGCTCTTTCCAACCTGACTCTGGACTCCTCCTTTGACACGTCGGGGCCCCCTTCAACCACAGCTGGCTTCCTGTTTAGCTTGCCTGATGAAGTCATCGAAACTGGTGACGCCGGGCGGGAGTTCCGGGTCGTGCTCAGGCCTTCGCGTTTTCTCGCTATTATACGCGGCAAGGCTTTGATCAAATGCGGTGCAGGCTTGGTGAGGCCGTTTTGACAGCGCATAATTGACGCCGATATTGAACTGCAGATGGCTAACCAGAGCGTAATCTTCCAGTTCCTGCTGAATGACCAGAGCCCGTTGGAAGTAGTCTGTGGACTTATCGGCGCGGTCAATATCCAGCTGGTTTTCCCCTACACCTGCCTCTGAAGATGCAAGGATCGCGTCTTCGCCGTGAAGCCTGATCAGAAACGCCATTTGCCGATAAGCGGCGGCAAGTCCCTTTTTATCGCCCTGCTCAGCAAAGATATCCGCCGCTTCACGCGTCACCTGGCGCGCACGGGCAATTCGTCCTGAATTCTCCAGTTGCGTTGCTTGTGCAAGCTTTTTGTCCGGATCCGAAGTCGCAACAACACCTGCGCCGGAGCAAGCGGACAGTAGCATCAGGAGTGCGGAAAAAAGAACGAGAATGCGTGCTTTGTCAGGGATGATGAAGGGCCAGCGAGGAATGTCGGACATGCTGGGAGTATTCTCAATCCGTTGAGAAATTACAACCTAAAGGCTTGCCGTTTTACTTTTTTGGAACACTCGAGATTCTGAAGCTTATTCACTTCGTGAAGCTACAGCGCTACGCGCACTTCGCTGTGCAGAATCATGCTGATCAGCCGCAGCAGATAAGTGCGGCGATTGCCGTCCTCAAGCATATGAATGCCGATGTCCCCGTCTGCCTGCCATGCAAGCTTTCCGCGCATGGTTCCGGCAGTGGGATGATCGATTGCAATGTCGCTGCCTTCCGGGAGCTCCTGGTCAAAGTTAAGCCGGAAACCACCTAAGGAAACGTCGACGAGCTTGACCTTTTCGAAATCGTCACAGCCGGGCACCTGCAGGGTGATGCTCGCCGGAGACTCTAGCATGAAACGTTGCCAGGAACGCCGATCGTCCTGTGTCGCGTCGTCTTGCAGGTCACCCGGGGCAACCTGTTGGTCCGATGCAGAATCCGTTTCGCCTGAATGCACATGGGTTACAGAGTTAACCTGTGCCATGGATTTTCCCCCAGAAGCCTTAGAAAGGTCCAGGAAGACCTTGGCAGAATGTGGTTAATCAATAGTTAACAAGTCCAATTGCACGGTCAGGCCGCCACTCTGCAGCAGTCGTCGTATCAGGCGGAAATTCCGAAACTGCGTAGCCCCGGAACCGCCTATTTGTTCCGCTTCACGTCATCAAGCAGGAAAGCTAGAAATTCTCGGATAGACTTCAAACTGAGCTCAGCGCTTTTGAAGTGATTGTCGAGATTTGCAATTTCGCGCTCCTGCGCCGATTCCTCGCGCCGTTCCAATTCGGCCTTGAGCTCGCCCAGGGTCTCTTCCGTCTCGGCAATGAGGTTCGTGAGATCTTTTCTCGTCAGTATTTTCAGGTTGCTCATGGCTTCACACCCACTCTCATATCAGCGACGTTATCGTGAGGCACAGACCCGGCGCGACGAAGAACACGCCGAGAATATACAAAAGTGCCACCATCTTGTTTTCTGCGGCGGTCGCCCCAAGCCATTCTGCGGACTTGACCGGCACAAAGCGCAGAAAGGGTATTCCATAGATGAAGAGCACCCCCAGCACATTGTACGTCAGGTGAATAAAGGCGATTTGCAGAGCCGCCTCCCCGTTTCCGGTTACAGCGGTCGCGGCCAACACGGCCGTTACACAGGTCCCGATGTTGGCACCCAGGGTAAAGGGATAAATCTGCTTCAATCCGAAGGCGCCGGAACCGGCCAGAGGAACCATGAGTGACGTCGTTGTTGAGGATGACTGGACCAAGACGGTCACCAGAGAGCCGGAAAAGATCCCCGAGAGCGGTCCACGACCGATGGCGGTATGCATGATCTCACGCGCTTTTCCGACCATCAGCTTCTTCAGCAGTTTACCCACCAATGTGATGGAAACGAAGATCAGAACTATACCGAGTGCGATCAGAAGAATGCCGCCGACCTGATCTCCCAAAGGCAGCAACGTCTCTTTCGCAGTGTTGACCACAGGTCCGGTTGCGGCTTTGACGAAATTGAGGCTTTTCATCGAAGCGGCTTCGCCACCGTAAAAGGGTGCGGAGAGAAAACTGCCGATCTTTTCGAGGAAGCCGAAGGCAATCTCGAGGGGCAGAAAAATCACCACGGAAAGCAGATTAAAGAAGTCGTGAACGGTTGCAGCCGAGAAAGCCCGCGCGAATTCTTTTTTCTCTCTGACGTGGCCAAGAGAGACAATGGTGTTTGTGATCGATGTGCCGATGTTCGCGCCCATGATCATGGGAACTGCGACCGAAACCGGCAGTCCGCCGGCCACGAGGCCAACGATGATGGAGGTTACAGTGGAGGAGGATTGGATTAATGCGGTGGCAACGGTTCCCACGACCAGGCCCGCGAAGGGATTGCTGGCAAAGGCAAAAAGCTCTTTCGCATGATCCCCGGTCGCTGCCTTGAAGCCGCTACCGATCATACCGACGGCACAAATCAAGAGATAGACCAGTCCCGCAACGGCAAGCCATTGCAACCAGCTGCCCTTACCTTCGGCCGATTGAAGGATTTCCTCGTTTTGATAGTGATCTGTTTGGCTCATCGCTCATCTCCCAAATGTCGGGAGATGGTAGGACTGCTACAAAACAGTATGATGACAAACAGGGGTCGCCTGGATGATTGTCACATTTATCACCCCGGATCTTCGCTCACCTTCAGCGCTGGACTTTCAGCAACAGAGTATCGAAGGTGGTTTGGCTACGTTCCAGGGCAAACGGCATGCCTTTGCCTGACAGGTTAAAACTGTCTTCCTGGCGAATTTCGATGATGGTTTCGGCGTAGTTGGAGAGAAGGTTGCAGCTCAACACCCCTTCGTCGCGACCTCTTGCGAAGCGGCGAACAGGGGCTTCGTGTATAAAGCAGATTTCATATTTTTCACGCCAGCGCCGCACAATCCATCGGCCCTTTACCAACTTGGGCCGTCCCGGCGCCCACAGGTAGGTCAAGCCGTTTGGATGCAGGTATTCTACCAGCGTTCCGGGCCCTCGGCTTTCGTTGCAAACGGGGTAGTAGTACTGGCCAACCTGATGGATGTTGCAGTCAGAATGCACATCGACAAAGGTCATGATTGTCTTCCCGGCCAGATGGGTTCGGGCTTCTTCCTGCGGCATCTCATAGATCTTGTATATCGGCGGACCGAAAGCTTCATTCTGGATGCTGCAGCCGCTTAGAAATATGCCGGCGACAATAATCGCAAGAAGGTGTTTGAGCATGTTACGGGCTTTCACTTGTCTTGATGCCGCGTGAGGCGTGGTGCTTCACTATTTTTGCAGGGCTACGGTCTCTTCAATACGTTCGATCCAGGCCGCAATTCGGTTCTGGTTCACACCAAAGTCCTCAAGGCCATACACGGCGCGACTGTAGATTGCAAAACTGGACCTATCATTGCCAAGATCTATGATCCGTATTGTAACAAGGTCCGGGAATTTCAGGTGCTTAGAGGTGGCGATGTAATCCCATTGCAGATCGGTCTCAGCGACGGTTGCGGCGCTTTCACTCGGCCGCTCGCGTTTGTCACGGCGCAGGCCTTCTGTTTTTTCGACGATCTGGCGCAGAATTTTCGCCAACTGGTCCGCGGGAATCTCATACTGCGGACTCTCCCGGTCAAAAGGCCGCTTTTTGCATACGCCGATCGGACAGAGAAGAAAGCTGTTAGGAGTCTGGCGCGGCTCAAGTGCAGCGAAATCTATGCGGTCTAAAGGTGGGGCTCCGAAAAGGACAGCCCAGGTGTTTTCCCGACCGATAATGGCCATGACGATTGCCAAGGCCAGAATGGAGGCCACAAAAATACCAAGCAGCCACTTGAGGCCGGTAACGAGTAAATTGATCATCTGTCCTGGTTCGCCGTCGGATCCGGTATCTGGTCTGCACTCTATTGCATGCCGTTTCTTCGAGGGGTTACAGCAGGCTCGTGGCGCTTGTGCAAGTCAGAAGCCACACTCCTTGAAGGGTTACTTAACCGTGACAAAGCAGAAAGTCGCTTAACTATCTGATTTTAAAACAGTTGAATGGACCTGGATAAGAATATTTTGTTCGCCTACAAATTATGGTTAAGAAGCTATGAGAACGAAAATCAGGACTTAAGGATGTGTAAGCTTGAAGATGCTTCAATCAAAAGTACATGCCTACCGGCGAAATGCGTTAAAAGGGATTCTGAAGCTTTCTGCCGAGGCACTGGGCTGTCGAAGCAGGTTGAATGCGGTTCAGCATGGTTGTAATCGGGGTCATGGTCGAGTCAGTGCCTTGATGCAAATCGTATGAACAAGATAGTGAGCAAGTCAGGTCGTCAATGAGCAATCAACAACCAAATCCTCCTCATGATCACGAGCCGCCCCGGCGCGGCTTGTCCGGCTTCATGATCGTTGTCCTGCTTTTGCTTTGTGGCGCTATCGGCCTCTATTTCCTTGTTCAGAGTTTTCCAAGCGCTTTGACAGGCCGTGATGACCAGATATCACTGGTTTATCTGATCGCACTTGGTCTGGTGCTCGTGATCTCGACGCTCGGCGTACGGCGCCTGGGCAAATCCGACATTGCCAGGTACCTGCGCTACGGCTTGCTTTGGGGCGTTATTTTTGTCCTCTTGGCCGGCGGCTACAGTTATCGCACGGAGATGCGCTCATTCGGTAACCGGATTATGGGAGGGCTCATCCCCGGTTACGGCGGCGAAACCGGCCTCAACGAGTTCACTTACAGCCGGGCGGAAGATGGTCATTTTTACATTGATGCTGAATCCAGCGGCGTTCCCATCCGTTTCCTTGTGGATAGCGGCGCGTCGCTCATTGTGCTCAGCCCCGGTGATGCTGAAAGACTTGGATTTGACCTCACGCGGGTCGAGTTCGACCAGACCTTCGAAACCGCAAACGGAATCGTCAGGGGCGCAAGCACCCGGCTGAGCGAACTCTGGGTTGGTGACCGCAGGCTGCGAAACCTGAGCGTATCGATCAATGAAGCCCCGATGTCCAATTCTTTGCTGGGCATTGCATTTCTGCGGCAGCTTGAGAGTTATGAGGTCCGCGGAGACCACCTTATTCTGCGTTGGAGGACGGACGGAGGCTGACAGCTGAGCTGCAGCTAGCAATCCGTAAACAGGACGCTCCTTATCCTTGCTCGTGACCTACAAAAGGATAAGGACCTTCAAAAAGCCCCACCGGGATGCTGTGAGAGACAAAGCCATCACGCCATTCGTGCAGCATGAAACCGCCCGGTTCCATGGTCAGGCTGTTTTCAGCGTCAGGCGTCTGATTGAGCGTGACGGCGTGAGACGTTCCGGGGGCGATCTGGCACATCACACCGCCGAGCATGGCCGCTACACTGCGATGCAGATGACCGCAGATCACCCTGACCTCCCCTGCGTGTGCGTTTAGAATCTCCTTTAAAGGCGCGTTCTCGCGCAAATTCTGACGATCCATAGGAGCCACACCGGCCTTTACCGGTGGATGGTGGAAAGCCACCAGGGCTGGTTTCGCGCCGAGCTCAGAGAGTGAAGTCTTGAGGAAATCGAGCGTTTCCTCACTGAGATGACCGTATGGATGTCCCGTGACCTGACTGTCGAGTGCGATCAAGCTAAAATCCTCGAACGCGCTGACCCAGTTCACCGGGCCGCTCCGTGGGATCCAACCGCAATCGGGAAGGCATCTGCGCAGATTATCGGCGTTGTCATGGTTTCCTGGGACCACCCGGTAGGGGATTTCCAGCCCGGACATGATTTTCAGGAAATGCCGATACTCATCTTCACCGCCCGCGTCCGTCAGATCCCCGGTGACAATCGCCATATCCACGGGACCGATCCTAGGGAGCATACGGTTGATGGTCTCGATCGTAGCGCTCAAGGCCGCCGCAGTGTCGACTTTGCCATAGGCGAGTGCGCCTTCAGGGATGATGTGTGTATCGGTGAACTGGATGATTTTGGTCATAGGTAGGTTTTGTCTTCCGCTAGTAACATCAATGCCTCTGGGGCAATACGCAGTTTGACCTCATCGCCGTGCCTTGGCGCGCTCAAGCCGGAATGGAGTGAATACAGAGTTGAATCGGTCACACCGCTCAGGCCGACGCGATAGTGAGTTCCGAGAAAGGTGACACTTTCGACTTTACCGATGAGCGGGCCGTCCTCTGCGATGCACACATCCTCTGCACGCACGTAGACGCCGCGACCGCCAGCGTCATCAGGCAGGGAGAGTTCGCCACCCGTCAGACGGAGCGTATTTCCCTGAACGACCTTGCCCAGGCACATCGCATTCCCGACAAAAGCCGCCACGAATGGCGAACCCGCGTTGCGATAAAGGTCTTCAGGACTTCCGATTTGCTCGATCCTGCCCTCCGACATCACCGCGACACGGTCTGCAATCGCCATGGCCTCGTTCTGGTCATGGGTGACGAATATCGCGGTGATACCCAACCTGCGGAGAAGATCGGAGAGTTCGTCGCGCAGGCTGTCACGCAGCGCCGCGTCCAGTGCGGACAAGGGTTCATCCAGCAGGAGAAGTCGCGGCCGGGGCGCGAAGGCCCGGGCCAGGGCCACCCGCTGTCGCTGGCCGCCGGATAAGGCGGTTATGGCCCGATTGGCAAGTGGGTTCAGACGGCAGAGCGTTAAGACTTCCTCCACTCTCTGCTCTATTTCTGCTCTGGGCCTTTTTTGCATTTTCAGGCCATAAGCGATGTTGGTGCTGACCGACATATTGGGAAAGAGCGCATAGGACTGAAACACCATGCCGACCTTGCGCTTTTCGACCGGCAGCTGCGTGACGTTATCCTTATCGAACCAGACCTCCGTACCGTCGTCCGGTGTCTCGAGACCTGCGATAATCCGCAACAGGGTTGTTTTGCCGCAGCCGGATGGTCCCAAGAGGGAAACAATCTCGCCGGTTTCAATCTCGATATTGCTGGGCAGCAGCGCTCTTGTGCCATCCGGATAGGTTTTTGACGCATTCTTCAGACTTAGGGTCATGCCGAGATCCTCTGCGCACGATTGGACGCCCACTGCATTGCCGTCAGAAGCGGTACAATCATGATGAAGAAAATGAGTGTGTAGGCCGATGCAATTTCCAGGCGCATCGAGGCATAACTGTCTGCCAGGCCGACCGGTAGTGTTTTCAGATAAGGCGTGTGAAGCATCCAGGTGAGGTTGAATTCACCTATGGAGAGCGTCACAACCGTCAAAGCGCCCGCCAGAATACCCGGCATGGCATTGGGGACGACAATATCGCAAAACCGCCGAAAAGGCCCTGCACCCAGGGTGGCGGCCCCCTCTTCCAGGCTTTTGAGGTCGATCGCCGCGAGCACAGCAAGCACCGAACGCACCATGAAGGGCAGCGTATAGAGAACATGCCCCACGAGGATAAAGCTCCAGGAGGTACGAAAGCCCTGCAGGGTGCCGTAAAGCTGTAACAGGGCAAGTGCGATGGCGAGACCGGGAACAGCAAGCGGCAGAGAGATGAATTCTTCCAGAATTCGAGAGATCCAGCCCGGGTTCTTCGCTAGGGCGTAAGCCGCCGGAACACCAATGATGGCTGTGCAGATCAGGCAGGCGAGCGCCAGCCAGATCGACAGAAAGATGCTGTCCGCATAGAGCTCCCAGACTTTCCAGAGCCACTTAAGGGTGAGACCCGAGGACATGCCCCTGAAATAATTGACGGTCAGGCCTGCCAGGACAGACTGAATGGCCGGCACGAGCAGAAACGCGCAGGCCAGAAGGGTGACGGCGAGCTGAAGAAGCTTGGTTATGGGAAGCCGCATAATGTTTAGCCTCCCGCCGCGACAGTGGTGCCAGAGAGGCTGCGCGCGATCAATAGAAGCGCCCAGGTTACAAGCCCCAGGACAATGGAGAGTGCAGACGCCATGGCGATGTTGGCCGAGAGTGTGAACTCGGTGTAGATGACCATCGGCAGTACATCGATATTTGTCGCGAGGGTGAAGGCCGTACCGAAGGCACCCATAGCAGTGGCAAAGGCAATGGCGCCCGCCGCGACCAGTGATGGCGCCAGCCCGGGCAGAATGACGTCACGAATTACCGACCAGGGGCTTGCGCCTAAAGATCGCGCCGCCTCTTCCAGTTCACGATCGAGCTTCTCGGTGGCGGCCATAACCGTCAAGAGCACACGTGGGATGGAAAAGTAGAGGTACCCGAGGAAGAGACCAAAGGTCGAGTAGGCAAAGACCACGTGACCCGGAGTCAACTGGTTGACCAGGCCCTGGCGCCCGCCCAGGAGAATAATCAGGAAACCAATGACCACACCTGGAAATGCCAGCGGCAGGGTCAGGATCGATAGAAGCACCCCGCGCCCGGTAAAGCGATTGCGTGCCAGAAAGAGACCGGCAGTGGTTGATATCATGAGGGCGGCGGCCGTGACGGCGAGAGATACCAAAACCGTCTGTATCAAGGCGCTGAGGTAACGGGGTTTCTGGATAATTTCCAGATAGATGGCCCAGCCGGACTCGCCCTCTACAGATGCCAGAAACAGACGCATCAGCGGCAGCGCCAGAAACACCAGCGAAAAGATCAGCAGTGGCAAGAGGCAGATGAGTAGGAAATTTCGATTTATCATGTCTGAAAAAGACGGGAGGAGCGGAAGTGTCCACCCCTCCTGCATCACTTCTCTCTATTTGACTTCCGAGAGGTAACGCTCGCCAAAACCGGCTTGCGCTTTTTCCATTGCTGCGTAGTCGACAGCTGCCGCGCGGGCGTAGTCGCTGGCGGGCAGGAACTTGGCGGCAACCTCAGCCGGTAACTCTACCGGGCGGGAGGGCTGAAGGTAGGCATTGGCCCAGATCGCCTGTCCTGCATCGGACAGAATGAAGTCGAGGACGCGTTTACCCAAATCAGGGTGCGGACCATTCTTTACCAGGCTCATGACATAAGGAACGCGGACAGAGCCTTCGCACGGCAGCACGAACTCGAAATTGCCGTCTTCTTCATACTTCCCGCGATAGGCATTGAAGTCGTAATCGAACAGGATCGGAATCTCACCGGAAACCACACGTGCGTATGAGGTCTGCTTTGGCACGATGGGATCGTTTTTGGCCAGATCTTTGAAGTAGGTGATCGCAGGATCGAAATTGTTCAGATCACCGCCAAAGGCCATGTTGGCGGCCACAGCGCCGGCATAGCCGACAAACGCGGATGAAGGATCGAGGTAACCCACCATTCCGCGATATTCGGGCTTTTTCAGATCGGCAAAACACTGTGGCACGGCGGCACCGCCCAGAGCGTCAACGTTCACGAAGAAACCCAATGTTCCGTAGTGAATGGCGAACCATTTGCCCTCAGGGTCTTTCAGTCCGTCGGGGATATCGTCAAAACCCGCAGGCTTGTATGGCTCGACAACACCCTCATTGCCAGCCTTGATGCCGGTTGTGACACCATAGTAGGCGACGTCGGCCACAGGACTTTTCCTCTCGGCCAGAAGCTGACTGAGGGTCTGTCCGGAATTCTTGTTGTCATGGGGCATCTGGACATCGATGTTTTTATCGATTGCTTCCAGCATTGACGCCCAATCCGCCCATTGCGGCGGGCAATTGTAACAAACCGCGTCGGCGGCGTTTGCAGGCGTGGTTACAAGGGCTGCAGGCGCAGCCAGAGCGGTTGCCAAGATAACGGCAGGTAGAATATGTTTCACAAGGTCAATCCTTTGTCTTGTCATCACGTGATTTGCTGAGAGTTGGCGAAGACGACGGAGAGGCGGGCACCTTTCCGTCGTCGTTTTTTTCCGCCTTTTGAGGGGCAGCCAGGCTGCCGCCCTTACGGAAATTGAATGAGAGATTCTGATCCTGCGGATCCGGTGGTGGATTATCGCTCAGAGCAGCAAGAACCGTTTCAGCCGCGCCGCGGCCCATAAGTTTCGGTCTGGTTACAATCGTTGCCAGGCTTGGCTCTGTCATGACGCCGATTTCCAAACCGTCAAACCCGACGATAGAGAGATCATCCGGCACTTTGCGTTCGAGTTGACGGGCGGCGCGGATCGCCGCAAGCGCGAGAAAATCGTTCGACGCAAATATGGCGCTGAGTTTCGAATTTTCGGACAACATATCTGCGAGAAGCATGGAGAGGTTTTCTCCGTCCTCATCGATCTCGAGCAGAACCGGAGGCGCCATGCCGAAATCGCGGCATCCGCTGACGAAGCCTTCGAAGCGTTGCCTCGAACGATCCGAACTGCCGAACCTCAAGGCCAGAAATCCGGTGCTCTTATGCCCGTAGGCAGCAAATTCCTGAGCAACCGAACGGGCGGCGCTGAAGTTATCGACGAAACAGGCTGCCAGATCTTTGGTGGGTTGATTGAACATGAGACAGCAGGGAATGCCGCGCTGACCGACAATACGCAGACCCTCGCTGTCGCTTGAATCGCAGACCGTAAGAGCCAACCCATCGACCTTCTTGGCCAGAAGTGTTCTGATGGCTGCAGTTTCACTGTCGGGATTGTAGTTGGAACATGTCAGCAGCAACTGATAACCGGCCTTTTGGAGCCTGTCCTGCAGTCCCTGCACGGCATCCGCAAACACCGGATTTGCAAGCGACGGCACCACGCAGCCAATAGTGCGCGTTGTGCTGCTCTGAAGCGCACGACCAATATCGCTGAACTCGAACCCAAGCTCTCTCGCGGCATCCCAAACCCGTTGACGTGCTGCAGGACTGGTTGAACCACTGTCGTTCAGCACACGGCTGACCGTTGCGACGCCGCAATTCGCGCGAAGAGCAACATCCTTTATGGTAATGGTCCGACTCACCAAAAAACCTCTTTGGAAACGTTTCCATAGACACAATAGCCTAGTTTGATGAAGCTTTGAAGACAGCTTCGCCAAAATGTCCGATTTCGTGTTTTTTAAAAACTGCGCCACCTTCGGCAAAGCCGGACTATACTGCTGGCAACAAAAAGAGGTGGGAGGACGCGATGTGTCACATATTTGCCGGGCAGGATCCCGAGAGTTACGCCTGTCAGACCCGTTCAATGCGGTTGAACGGCCAAAGTACAAGTATTCGACTTGAGGAGACTTTCTGGACGCTTTTGGAAGAAATCGCCGCGTCCCAGGACATGACCGTGCCCAAGTTTGTTTCCACGCTGCATGATGAAGTTCTGGAGATTCACGGCGAAGTCAGGAACTTCACGTCCCTGCTCCGCTGTGCCTGTACGGTTTACCTCGACAAGGTAAAGGCCGAAGCGGCCGGCAATGTGGACAGCGCAGCGGCGTAGTATCCCGATAACACCCGAGAGCGTTCCTGGCCGGTTAGACTTCCTGTAACGAAGCGGCGCGGATCTTGTCGGCGGTCCTGATCCACTTAAGTCTGAAGTGGTACGACCCTGTTTTTTGCGCGCCCAAACGCCACCACGCTGTGTGCGGGCGAGACAGGGAAGCGCAAGATGGCTAAAGCAATTCATTCGATGATCCGTGTTCTCGACGAGGCACGCTCAGTCGACTTCTATCAGCGGGCCTTTGGCCTGAGTGTTGCCGATCGATACGATTTCGACGGCTTTACGCTCGTATACCTGCGCAATGACGATGCAGATTTCGAGCTGGAACTGACCATAAACAAAAGCCAGACCGAAGCTTACGAGCACGGCGACGGCTACGGCCATATCGCCTTCGCGGTTGAAGACCTCGACGCAGAGCATAAGCGTTTCGAGGCATCCGGCCTGGCGCCAAAAGACATCGTCGCGTTCGAACGGGATGGCGCTCTGATGGCGAAGTTCTTCTTCGTACAAGACCCGGACGGTTACAAAATCGAGGTCCTGCAGCAGCATGGCCGCTACCGGTAACGGGTCCAAGTTCCCTGATACAGGCCAATTCTCAGAGCCTGCAAAACAACAAAAAATCTAAAAAAACACCGCTATTTCCTTGGGAGGAAAAACAATGAAAACAATCGACAAGAGGCCAAAATTATCACGCCGCGGGTTTCTCGCGGCGTCCAGTGGTGCCGCCGTGGGGGTGGCGCTGGTGACCTCTGCTGGCGTGGTCTCCTCGCCTAGCGGCGCCTGGGCAATGGAGGTCACGGCGCTGAAGCCGGAAACCATGGCAACCCTGATCCAGTTTGCACGCGATATCTATCCTCACGATCAGATCGCCGATCGGCATTACGCCAAGGCGGTCAAAGGTCATGACGAACAAGCCGCGAAGGACGCTAAACACAAACAGATCATTGAAGAAGGCATTGCAAACCTCGACCGCTTAGCCGTGGAAGCGGGCTCGCCGAACGGTTACAGCGACATGGGTTGGGAAGCCGATCGTACTGCCATCCTGAATCAAATCTCATCTTCCAACTTCTTCCAGACGATCCGGGGGAACCTGGTGGTCAGTCTCTATAACCAAAAGGAGATCTGGCCTCTGTTCGGGTTCGAAGGCGCGTCCGCTGACAAGGGCGGATACATCACGCGCGGTTTCGACGATATCGACTGGGTTTAAGGCGCAGCGCGCCAATACGGAGGTGGAAGAAAAACGATGACTGCGCCATACGAATTAAATGATGATTCTGTTGTTGTGGTAATAGGATCCGGTGCCGGCGGCGGCACACTTGGCAATGAACTGGCCCAAAAGGGCATCGATGTGGTCGTGCTGGAAGCCGGTGGACGGCACGAATACGACGAATTCACGAATGACGAATGGGCAAGTTTCGGCCAGTTGGCCTGGCTGGATAACCGGACCACCTCTGGCTCCTGGCTTGTCGCGCGGGATTTTCCGAACCTGCCGGCCTGGATCGTGAAGGCTGTGGGCGGTTCGACTACGCACTGGGCGGGCGCATCGCTGCGCTTCCAGGAGCATGAGTTCAAGGTCCGTACGACCTATGGCGAGATTGCCGGCGCCAACCTGTTGGACTGGCCGATTACCCTGAAGGAAATGGAGCCTTATTACGATAAGGCCGAAAACAAGATGGGCGTGACCCGGACCAACGGGATTCCGGGCCTGCCGGGCAACAACAACTTCAAGGTCATGAAGGCAGGCGCTGATAAGCTGGGATATAAGGAATGCCATACCGGTCGTATGGCCATTAATTCTCAGGACCGGGATGGCCGGAACCATTGCCAGCAATCCGGTTTCTGTTTCCAGGGCTGTAAGTTCGGGGCGAAGTGGTCGACGCTTTACACCGAGATTCCCAATGGCGAGGCCACCGGTAAGCTCGAGGTCCGCGCAAAGGCGCACGTGCTCCAGATTGAGCATGATGACAGCGGCAAAGTCACTGCTGTGGTCTATGCCGATGCCGACGGTAATCAGCAGCGTCAGAAAGCCAGAGCGGTTTGCGTTGCCGGCAACTCCATTGAGAGCCCGCGTCTGCTTCTGAACTCCGCTTCGTCGAAATACCCGGATGGCCTGGCCAACTCCTCCGGCCAGGTCGGCAAGAACTACATGCGACACATGACCGGTTCGGTGTACGCGGTCTTTGACCGGCCCGTAAACATGTACCGTGGAACCACAATGGCCGGGATCATCCAGGACGAATCCCGCTTCGATCCCTCGCGGGGATTTGCCGGTGGCTATGAAATGGAAACCCTGTCGCTCGGCCTACCCTTCATGGCGGCGTTTTTACAGCCGGGGGCCTGGGGGCGTTCCTTTACCTCAGCGCTCGACGCCTACGATCATATGGCCGGGATGTGGATCGTTGGTGAAGATATGCCGCAGGAAAGCAATGCTATCACCCTGCACGGTGAATCGAAGGATCAGTATGGCTTGCCGGTACCGAACGTGCATTTCGACGATCACCCGAACGATGTCGCCATGCGGAATCATGCCTACACGCAGGGGGCCGCGGTTTATGATGCGGTGGGTGCCACGCGGACCTTCCCGACACCACCCTACCCTTCGACCCATAACCTCGGTACGAACAGGATGAGTGCGAAGGCTTCTGACGGTGTCGTGAATGCTCACGGACAAACCCATGACATCAAGAACCTCTTTATATCGGATGGCAGTCAGTTCACGACCGGCGCCGCGGAGAATCCAACCCTGACGATCGTGGCACTCGCGATCCGTCAGGCGGACTTCATCGCCGCGCAGATGGCAAAAGGAGAGCTCTGACATCCTTGCGAACAGGCGAGTGCCTGAGTTCAGGCGTCCAGGAGTGAAATTGGCTGCTTGAGCTTTTTCCTGGCAAAATGAAAGTGATCGTGTTCTGGGCCGGTTCTCTTTTGAGAGCCGGCCTTTTTTCTTTCCCGATCACTCGGCATGCGCCCGTGAGAGCGAGTGATTACGCTTTTGCGAAACTCAAACTCTCTGTTGCGCAAGCATCTCTGACACAAATCGGTCACGAGAATTGGCTATATCTTTGTTGAAAATTGCCCCGGTTGTCATCATCATCGGAAACGCTTTCGGCTATGGGGATTTGGTTGATTTAAGCAATTTAAACATCGGCGCACGTAGACTCCTTTATGGAATTTAGTAATGAACTTCGTTCAGCGCGCCGGTATTTTTTATTTATTTGCAGTTCTGTTTGTCGGTTGGGGCGTTGCTATCGGAAAGTACCAGTTCTTTCCTTACGCCGTACTTAAAGACGTTCAGGATTTTGTCGTTGGCGACCCAACCGAAGACACAGATGTATTTAGCAAGCTCAGAAACGATTTCGATATCGCACCAGAGCGTCAGCTGCATAGAGTCGTGCCTTCGCCGGGGCGTAACTTCGTTGAATTGCCAATCGAAGGACTGCGGGAGCGACGCGACCTGCCCCGCCTGTTTCTCAAGGAGGGTCAGGCACCCGGCTATCGCGTAATCTTCGGAGCGTTTGATTTTGAAGAGCACTTCTGGGGCGCGATCCTTCTTGATAACAGGGGTGAGATTGTTCACCGCTGGCATTTGACCACCGAGGATCAGCCCTTCAACGAGACCGACGATATCCTCAAGAACCTCTACGGCGTGTCGATCCTGCCTGATGCCTCGATCATCTTCACCATGCAGGAAAAGAGCGGCGGTATCGTCAAGGTCGATGCCTGCAGCCAGCCTGTCTGGACGCTTGAGGGGAAATATCACCATACGATTTCCCTGACCGATGAGAATTCCTTCTGGACCTTCGGCGGCAAACAGAAAGATTTCGATCACCTTTTGCACCATGTCGACGTCGACAGCGGGAAAATCCTCAAGACCATCGACATGCAGGAAGTACGGCTTAAAAACGCCGATACACATATCTTTGACCTGCAGGTGGAGAATGGTGTGGCCGACGCCGTTCATGGGAACGACATCGAAGCCCTTACCGCTGAGAGAGCCGCCGCCTTCCCGGGATTCGAGAAAGGCGATCTGCTGATTTCTTTCCGGACCACCAATCTGGTTTTCGTTCTGGATCCCGAGAGTTTGAAGATCAAGTGGTGGCGGGTCGGTCCCTGGGATCGCCAGCACGACCCGGACTGGAATGCGGACGGTACGTTCTCGGTGTTCAGCAACAATGAACGCGGCGTCGGGAAACACTCCAATATCATTGTCATTGACCCGAAGACCTTTGCTTTTCGCACTTTACTCGACGGCGAAAAGTACGATTTCCGCTCCACTTTCAACGGCATGCATCAGATCACGGATCACGGATCGCTGCTGATAAGCAGTGGCCTCCAGGGTCGTATGTTTGAAGTGGACCAGCACGGTGAAGTCATCTTCGACTTCATCAACAGCTACTCCTGGGAACATGACCGGGCTTTACGCGTTTCCGAAGCCCGCTATCTCGAGAGTAACTTTTTCAGCTTTGAAGGATTTCCATCATGCGAAAACTGATTGCCTTTCTGATTGGCGGCCTTGTAATGACGGCCGCAGGAGCCGCGCAGGCATATGTTGGCCCCGGTCTTGGCCTCGGCGCGCTGGGTGCTATTCTCGGAGTTGTTCTCTCGGTGGTTCTGGCGCTCTTTGCCATCTTCTGGTACCCGCTGAAGCGTATGTTCAAGAAGAAAGCACCGCCCCGTAAGGCTGAGAAGGAAGCGTGAACTACTTTCTCGTTAGTCTTGCCAGCTTTATTGCGGTTGAGCTTTTTGTCCGCTTGCCGGTGATTGATCAGGTTCATCAGCTCTTCGGGACCACGCATAAAGCGGGACACATCATAACTGCGCGTGCTGTCTCCGATCATTGGAAAGAGCGTGTGATGCTGCGCTACGCGCGGGAGATTATGCTCAGCAGTGTAAAGCTCGTGATATTCATGACGGGCGTGCTGTGCCTTGCTGTTCTGCCTGCATTTCTGGTGAGAGAGCTTGTCGATCCGGGTCTTTCGATCGAGGCCCTTTTCTCCAGCTGGACGGCAGTCGGAGTCTCCCTCGTCGCTGCGACAGCCTATTATGTGCTGAGAGCGCGCTTTGCCCGATAGCGACTATGGAACCACGTCGAAGCTGTTGCATCGGCTGGCCCTGGCAACGCCGTTCGTAGCGCAGGCCTCCCATGACCTGGAGAGCATGCTCAACAGGCAGAGCAGCGGCGCGCGGAATGGGCGACATGTGTTCGTTGCCGGGCTGGCACGAGCCGGAACCACGGTTCTGATGCGCAGTCTCTATCGGTCAGGAGAGTTCCGCTCCCTCACCTACCGTGACATGCCCTTTGTTCTGATGCCCAAGACCTGGTCGGGCATATCTTCGCTTTTTCGACGACACAAAGCAGAGGAAGAGCGCGCGCACGGCGATCGGGTAATGGTGAATTTCGACAGCCCGGAGGCTTTCGAAGAGGTGTTCTGGCGAAGTTTTTGCGGTGACGAATATATTTATGACACTGCATTGAAACCTCACCACCCGGGCGAAGAGACGATTGAGCAGTTCCAGCGTTTCGTCGGTAATGTCTTAACATCAAACGAGAGTGACGGTCGGGAGCGTTATCTTTCCAAGAACAACAATAACCTCTTGCGCCTTCCCGCCATTGCCGAGGCCTTTCCGAAGGCTGTGATCTTTATCCCCTTTCGTGAACCGTTTCAGCACGCATTTTCGCTGAAGAAACAGCACGAGCTTTTCCTTTCGACTCATGCGCAGGACCATTTTTCACTTGATTACATGAATTGGCTCGGCCATCACGAATTCGGCGGCAACCATCGGCCTTTCCGTTTCGGTGAGAGCGGTCTGACGCTTGAGGATTACAGACCGGATAGCCTTGAATACTGGCTCTGTTGCTGGGCGGATAGCTATGCCTATGTGCTCAACCACCTGCCGGCTGCCGCGCGCCTCATTTCCTATGAAGACCTTTGCGGAACGACCAATCGAGAGCGGTCGCGTCTGCGCGAACATGCGGGTCTGGCCCTGGAAGGAGACGCAAACCTGTTCCAGTTCGCTAAGGCAAAATCCCATGCGACACCGGAAGTGAATCTCATAGTCAAAACGCGGGTTTGCGAGATCTATTCAGCCCTTCAAAACGCCCGTCCATCGGCTGGTTGAGTTTAGGAGCTATCAGGGGATTTGCTCCGTCTCCGATCATGAAGAAACATTAAGAATAGTTCATGATGGCGAAAGCTTCGTGACAATGGCTTTTTGTTAGCCTCCAGATACAGTAGGCAAATGACAGAGAGCAGTTTTATGAGAGAGTTTAAGGCCTGGCGCCTCGCCGCCGCATTGAGCGTCGTGACACTTGTGGGTGATGTGTCGGCTGCGGATTTTGAGCACGACGACGCCCTGGCGCTGATCGAACTGATCGATACCCTGAACCAGGAAGCGCTGAGCTTGCCTCAGGCAATCGAGGTCGCGTTGAAAGAGCAACCCGGTCTGGTGCAGGAGGCGCGGGTGGAATGGAATGATGAACGCATCCATTTCGAAATTGAAATCACCAGCGGTCGCGATGTCTACCAACTCGAAATCGATCCGACCGAAAGCAAGGTGCGCGATCAGGGGCTGAACCTGGGCGAGACGGTTGTAAACCATATGGCGTCCAGCGGCGATTTCATATTTGGCGGCAATAGTTTATCGGCGGAACGGCAAGACGAAATTACGGCGATGCTGAAGGCTGGATTGGCTCAAATTGAAGGTAAGCCGATTGCCCTCTCGCTTGAAGAAGAGCGCGGCAGAATTTTCTACGAAGTCCAAACGCTAGACAAAGGGCGTCTCTCGACGGCTGTCATCAGTGGTCAGACCGGTAAAATCATTTTTTACCGGCACTATTCGAATGACGGCTAGCGCGCAAAAGACTCCTGAAGATGCAGTCGTCGTTTCCCAGCAGGCCGGAATAGTTACCCCTATGCGCGTTTTAGTGATCGAAGATGACCGGCAGGTCGCGGACTTTGTGGTTAAAGGACTGAAGGAAAACGGTTTTGCGGTCGATGCTGCCTATGATGGACGGGATGGCCTCTTTATGGCTGCCAGCGAACCCTATGATGTCATCGTGCTGGATCGCATGCTGCCCCAAGTCGATGGTCTGAGTTTGCTTAAAACCCTGCGCGCAGCCGATGTCGAGGTCCCGGTCCTCATTCTGAGCGCTATGGGCGAAGTCAACGACCGGGTCGAGGGGCTGCGGGCAGGCGGTGACGACTACATGTCCAAACCCTTCTCGATTACGGAACTTGTGACCCGGGTTCAGGTTCTGCTCAAGCGGCAGGTGAGCCATGGAAGCGAGACACTGCTTCAGGTCGGCAGCCTTTCGGTTGACCTTCTGACCCGAAGAGCCAGCCGGCAGGGCAAGAACATCGACTTGAAGCCCAGGGAGTTTCAGTTGCTGGAATTCCTGATGCGGCATGCCGGCCAGATCGTGACCCGCACTATGATACTCGAGCATGTCTGGGACTATAATTTCGATCCGCAAACCAATGTCATAGACGTTCACATCAGCCGCCTGCGCAATAAAATCGACAAGGGCTTCTCGTCGAGCCTGTTACAGACCGTACGGGGAGCGGGCTATTCAATTCGGGAAAACTAAGGGAGCTTTCAAGCGCTCCATTGCCTTCAGGTACACCGCCAGCTTTGCCGGCCTTTTTGCGATTCTGTCGGTGCTTTTCGCCGGCACGGTCTTCTGGTTGTCTCAGTCTTTCCTCAGACAACAGATCGACAGCACGGTCGAAGCGGACGCGAACGGTCTGATCGAGACCTATGAAAGCGGTGGTCTGGAGCTCCTGACCGAATTGCTGAAAACCCGTTTGAAGCGGCTTACGAAGGACGACGTGGTCTATCTGCTGACGGATCGCGAGTTCCGGCCGGTGATGGGGAACATTGCCGAATGGCCCAAGGCCTTGCCCCGTGAGGAAGAATGGGCGGAGCTGGACCGCGGTCCCCGCTATCCCGATGACACTGACTTGCGGATCCTTCACCGGGTTCTGCCTGATGGGCATCACCTTCTGGTCGGCCGCGATACTTCTCAGGCAGAAGAGCTCGAAGACCGCACGATCATCACCCTTTTTATTGTGCTTTTACTAACCCTGACGACAGGAGGCGTGGCGGGGTTGTTTCTGCACTTCAAGCTGCGCAGCCGGCTTCGCTTGATCGCGGAAACCTGCGGAGAAATCGCCGAAGGAAATCTTGCGCACCGAATCCCGATAGAGGCCGTGCGGGACGAGCTCGATGCTATGTCACTCACACTGAACATGACCCTGGACCGGGTCGAGCAGCTTATGCAGGGGATCCGACAGGTGTCGAATGGGGTCGCGCATGATCTGAAGACCCCTCTCACGCGTTTGCGCGGTCAATTGGAAATGCTGGCGTTAGTCGAAGAGGATGAGCAAAAGCGCGAGAAAATGGGGTTCGCACTGGCGGAAGTCGACCGTTTGCTCTCGACATTCAGTGCCCTGCTCAGGATTTCGCGTGTGGAATCCGGTGACAGCCTGAGCGAGTTCGTCTCAATCGACCTGAGTGCCCTGCTTCATGATGCCGTCGAATTTTACGAACCCATCGCAGAGGAACGGGGACAAGAACTTCTTCTGCAGAGCGAGAGCGAGATTCTGCTGAGCGGTGATCGGGACCTATTGTTCCAATCGATGGCGAATCTTATAGACAATGCCATCAAGTATGGCGACGGGCGTACGGAGATCAGTCTGCATCGTGTGCAGGATGACGCCTGGGCCGAAATTATTGTTTCAGACCAGGGTGAAGGGATCCCGGAACCTGATCTGGATCAGGTCTTTGAGCGCTTTTACCGCGTCGAGCGCAGTCGTACCCGTCCAGGGAACGGCCTGGGCCTTTCCCTGGTCGCGGCCAGCGTGAAGCTGCACAAGGGGACGATTACGCTCAAGAACGACAATGGGCTTACTGTGAGCATCCTGCTCCCCCTCACCTAGGTGCCTTTTCTCCCTCGTTCCTATGCCAGACAGCTTCTTTTCCTGTTGTTCCCTAATCGCGCCCGGCATGACGGGTCTTGCATGAACGAAACTTAATTTTCGGTTCACCGCGGTGAGACGCTCTCCCGCCTAGTCTCCTTTCAGCAAGTTTTTTGCGTGACCGCAAATAACACCCTGCGTTTCTTGCGCGCCCGAGCGAGCTCCTCATCGCTCCTCCTCATGGACGCTGTGAAGATCTTCTTTTCGAGCATTTCAGCGCAATACCGCGGGGCATTCATAATCTGGATAGGGATTTCCAAGATGCTGAGCGAGTTGAATCACAAGCTTTTCCTTTTCTTCAATGCAGACGGCTCCTCGTCTGACGGGCTGATTTTATCAGCGCAGATCATGTCTGAAGCGCCCCAGTTTATCCTGGCGATTATGCTGCTTTGCTTCTGGCTCTACGACCCGAAGGCCGGTTGGCCTGTGGCCGTGAAGGTCGCCGCCACAATGAGTCTGGCCCTGATTTTCAGTAAAGTCATCGGCATGGTTTACCCGGTCGAGCGGCCCTTCGTTATCGGCCTGGGTACACAATGGCTGCATCACAGTCCTGACCCCTCGTTTCCGAGTGATCACGCAACCCTGCTTTTTGCCATCGCCTGCTCCTGCTTGGGGCGTCCAGGCTGGCCTGTCGTCGGTTGGACGGCGCTTGTTCTTGGGATAGTGAACGGCTGGGCGCGTATTGTCGTCGGCCTGCACTTCCCGCTGGATATCCTTGGGGCACTTGTTGTCGGTCTCGTCAGTGCCGTGATCGTCCGAAAGGCTCTGGACGCCATTTCCTTACGCAATGACCGCTTTTTACAGCGGAACTCCCAAGTTTAACGCGAGAAAGGTTCAAGCAAAGTCATGAGACTCTGTGACAGATTTAACGAGGGTGAAATGAAGGAAAGCCTCGAGAAAACCTGGACGATGATGCTCCTTCTATACTGCAGTCTTACAGCACTCGTCGTCGCAATCCTTGCCATACGATTTCTTGCTGAAATACTGAGTGAAAATGAGATATCGCTCCATCTTACCGGTCTTCACTGGGGCGCGTGTCTCTCTATTGTCGCTGTGATCGCCTTGCGCATGGCGTGGAGCCCTGAAACCGGCGCGCCCTGCCCTTCGGGCTCCATAATGCCCTGGCGGTTCTGGGCGCCCCGGGTCGCAGAGTTTGCTCTCTTCTCAAGCGCAATTCTATTACCGGTATCGGGCGCTTCAATCACTCTATGGGACGGTCAGGATATCAATTACTTGGGACATGTGCTGATTGCGGCAGGCCCCAAAAACACTGAATTGCGCAATCTATGCCTTGTCCTTCACGAAATTTCGGCTGTTATTCTGGTGCTATCGCTTGCAGGGCGCATAACCCTCGCCCTGACTTTCGCCGATCAGAAGCATATCTGGCGACGGCCTGGGTAGGAGGCGAAGTCGGTTGCCGAGAATTAGAGACGGCCCTTGGTCAGGTCCCTCAACAGGAATGGACCATCGTTCCCAAAGGCCCCAAAGCTGTCGTACAGCCAAGAGGCTTTGGCAGGCTTGCTTCAACAAACTTCGAGGTATGGGAAAAATGGTGAGCCCGACAGGATTCGAACCTGTGACCCGCTGATTAAAAGTCAGCTGCTCTACCAACTGAGCTACGGGCCCACACTGCTCAACGAGCGTGAGCGGGCGCACCATAGGGCCGAGATGGGATTCGGTCAACCATGAGAAACAAGGATTTTCATTGAGATCAAAGATTTTTCAGTCGTGACCCCAGAACCGCCCGCAAAGGCGCAGATAACCTGGGAAAATTCAGCAATAACCGCGGAGCATGCTGGCACGCTTGCTCCGTTTTGCCCCACCTGGGCACCGGACAGCGTAATTTAAGCGGTGAAATGGTGAAATTCGCCATCCGCAGGCACATCCGATTCGATGACGAACCTGATTTTAGCTACCGGTAAGAACGTGCAGAAAAGCGATGTTACGACATAGGGTTATGGTCGAAACGCTCTCTCAGGCGGGCCGCAGTCAAGGGGCTGACGAAGGTCGAAATATCACCGCCCAGCTTGCCGATCTCCTTGACGAAGCGCGACGAGATGAATTGCTGACTCTCGGAAGCCATGAGGAACGCAGTTTCAATTTCCTTGTCCAAACGCGTATTCATGGCGGCCATCTGGAACTCATACTCGAAGTCGGAGACGGCACGCAGGCCACGGATAATGACTGCAGCCTCAGTTTCCCGGGCGAAATGAACCAGAAGATTGTCAAAGGCTTTGACTTCGATATCCAGTCCCTGGCGCTTGAGATCGACGATATCGTCGAGCACCATCTCAACCCGCTCATCGGTTGAGAACATCGGTCCTTTTCCGGCATTGCGGGCGACGGCGACAATCAGTTTGTCGACCAGCTTCGCACCCCGTGTGATGATATCCAGATGACCGTTTGTAATCGGGTCAAAAGTCCCTGGATATAGTCCAATCCGCTTCCCGCTCATGCCGCTCCACCCATCGAATCAGAACTCACAGTGTAAGTATTCTCAGCTTCAAAATGCAGTTCACTGAGTCCGACAGGCAAAAGGCAAAACCGCCGCTAGCCGGAACACCAAACGAACCGCACGAACCCGTCGGTAGCTTCACCGCGAATTCGTGCGTTTTTTAATCCGTCGTCCAGGTGGCTTCCCTTGTGCGGTCAGCCTGTGCCTTACAGATCGGATCCGTCAGTGGGATCATCTTCGACTTGCCCATCGGGATCAATGGAATCCTCGGATGTCGCGGCTGCCTCGCCCGACACTGCGGTTTCGCCGGACTCAGCGAGGCCTTCACTACCTTCCGTCTCAAGAGCTTCATCATCCTCATCGGCACCGGTGCCGTCGTCGGACAGCCGGGTCACGGAAACCACTTTCTCGTCATCGGCGACATCAAGCACTTTAACGCCGCGAGTTGAACGGCCTGCGATGCGAATGCCGTCCACAGGGCAGCGGATTAGCTTACCGCCGTCCGTGACCATGACGAGCTGATCTTCCGCCTCGACCGGGAAGACTGCCGCGACCGAAGTGGATTTACCACCCGAACGGGTCAGATCGAGGTTGGCGATGCCCTGCCCGCCCCGTTTGGTGATCCGGTATTCATAGGCTGAGGAGCGCTTGCCGACACCATCTTCAGCGATTGAGAGGATGAAGTCTTCAGATTCCGCCATCTCGGCAATCCGTTCCGGCGAGAGGCTGGTTTCGGGAGCTTCGAGCTCCTCCCCGTTCCCACCGTTCTCTGCTCGACGTTGCGCTGAGGCGTAGCGCAAATAGCTGTCGCGCTCTTCTGTAGAGAACTCGGTATGACGGAGGATCGACATTGAAATAATCGAATCGCCTTTCGCAAGCTGAATGCCGCGGACACCAACCGAAGTACGCCCGGCAAAGACCCGCACGTCACCGACCGGGAAGCGGATGCACTTTCCGCGCGAAGTGGCGAGGAGTACGTGGTCGCTCTCGATACAGGTTTGAACATTGACCAGACGTGCGCCTTCTTCCTCAAAACGCATGGCAATTTTACCATTCGACATCACACGGGTGAAGTCGGAGAGCTTGTTCCGCCGGACACCACCGGTTGAAGTGGAGAACATGGCATACATATCGCCCCAGGCCGCCTCATCTTCGGGCAAAGGCATCATGGTGGTAATGGTCTCGCCTTCCTGCAACGGCAGCAAATTGATCAGGGCCTTGCCGCGCGACGTCGGTGAGCCGAACGGCAAGCGGTAGACTTTCATCTTGTAGACCATGCCGCGCGAGGAGAAGAACAGCACCGGTGTATGTGTGTTGCACACGAAGACCTGACTGACGAAATCCTCGTCACGCGTCGCCATGCCGGCACGGCCTTTACCGCCACGGCGCTGTGCCCGATAGGTATTGAGCGGAACGCGCTTGATATAGCCGCCATGACTGACGGTGACGACCATGTCCTCACGCTGGATCAGGTCCTCGTCGTCATGATCGAATCCGCCTTCGGCAATCAGGGTCCGGCGCGGTGTCGCGAAACGCTCGCGCATATCGCGCAATTCTTCACGCATGATATCGAGCAGACGCTCCCGAGATTCCAGGATCTCAAGGAAGTTTTTGATTTCGGCTGCGATCTCGCCCAGTTCACCGGCGATTTTCTCGCGTTCCAGACCGGTCAGGCGCTGCAGGCGCAGTTCCAGGATGGCGCGGGCCTGGATTTCCGACAGTCGGTAGGTTCCGGCGTCAGAAACCATGCGGCCGGGCTCGTCGATCAGTTTGATCAGCGGCTCTACATCCGATGCCGGCCACTCGCGGGCCATCAGCTGTTCACGGGCTACAACCGGGTCGGGCGCCGCGCGGATCAGCTTGATGATTTCATCGATGTTCGCAACCGCGATCGCCAAACCTGCCAAAACGTGGGCTCTGTCGCGGGCCTTGCCGAGCTCATAGATGGTGCGCCGGGTAATGACTTCTTCCCGGAATTCGACAAAGGCGACAATAATCGACTTGAGATCCAACAGTTCCGGCCGACCGCCGTTGAGTGCCAGCATATTGGCGCCAAACGAAGTTTGCAGTGAGCTGTGGCGATAGAGCTGATTGAGGACGACCTCAGCCTCGAAATCGCGTTTGATCTCGATGACAACTCGGACGCCATGACGATCGCTCTCGTCACGCAGATCGGCAATGCCTTCCACGACCTTATCGCGCACCAGTTCGGCAATCCGCTCCAGCATACGGGACTTGTTGACCTGGTAAGGCACCTCGGAAACGATGATGGCCTGTCGGTCCTTCCGGATTTCCTCGATCTCGGTCGCCGCGCGCATGGGGATCGATCCGCGTCCCGTATGATAGGCGTCGCGGATACCCTTGCGGCCCAGAATAATACCGCCGGTCGGGAAATCGGGGCCAGGCACGATCTCGATCAACTGATCAATCGAGATTTCCGGGTCGTCCACGTACGCCAATGCAGCATCGACAACCTCCCCCATATTATGAGGAGGAATATTGGTGGCCATACCCACTGCAATACCGCTGGCGCCGTTCACCAGCAGGTTGGGATAACGGGCAGGAAGAACCGAGGGTTCGCGGGTTGTTTCGTCGTAGTTGTCCTGGAAATCAACCGTATCGCGGTCGATATCCTCCAACAGTGCTTCACTCGCGACACGCATCAGGCGCGCTTCTGTGTAACGCATAGCAGCCGCGGGATCGCCGTCCATGGAACCGAAGTTCCCTTGACCGTCGATCAGCATCAGACGCATGGAGAAGTCCTGCGCCATGCGCACCATCGCATCATAGATCGCGGAGTCACCGTGAGGGTGATACTGACCCATGACGTCACCAACGACGCGGGCGGACTTACGGTAGGTTCGGTTCCAGTCGTAGCCCGCCTCTTTCATGGCATAAAGGATGCGCCGATGGACGGGTTTCAAACCATCGCGCACATCTGGAAGCGCACGAGAGACAATGACGCTCATCGCATAAGCGATATACGACTGTTTCATCTCTTCTTCGATGGTAATCGGAGTGATGTCGAAGCCGGAAGGAGGGCCTGGAGGCGGCGTTGTACTGGAACTCAAAAAACTGTCCTGTCGAACTGCTGAGAAAGGTATTTCGTGAGGCTGGCGCTAGAAATTCCGAGTCGTTGGAGACCTCGCGTCAGCGAGGACAATATGTAGCAAAATTCCCGGGGCCAAACAACAAATTGCAGTGTTCTGAACGAACAGGGAAGCACAGGCTAACAATCTGATATTAAAGCAAAAAAAATTACTGTAGAAGAAGTTGCCGCGTAAATGCCCATAGGTGGGTCCTGTTAAGCGGTTTTTGATTGGTTTTTTTATCTCCCCGAGGTCTTGAGCAGACCTTTACCGCCATGATTTTTCTAGATCAAACGGCAGAATGAATTCTACACTCAATGCGGGAAGATGGAAATCGCGGGCGATGGAGTAGAAAAAACGCTCTGGATGATGAGAAACAAATTTTCCGGATACTTATCTCATTGTTATTAAAGCAACTTTACCTAGGTTTAATAAATTAATCTTAAAAGTTCTTAAACGCCTCTTCCTTTATGCTTCTACTTGAAAAAATGCTCAAACCATAGAAAAGCCAATGCTCAAAACTTCACTTTCTTTTTTGTTTGCTGTGGCGGCGTTTTGCATAACCCCGAGTACAGCTCATTCAAGCGAAGCCGTCATCGTCGGCTTGGACGCGGACATGTCGTCGGGCTCGGCGTTGTCAGGCGAGGCAATTCGGCGTGGCGCGGAAATCGCAATTGACGAGGTCAATGCGCGCGGTGGCGTTTTGGGCCGCCCACTCGAACTTAAAGTTCTGGACCACCGGGGAAACCCCGCGCGCGGTAAGGACAACATCGAGGAACTGGGGGCTATGGAGGATGTGGTTGCGGTTCTCGGTGGAATCCATACACCGGTTGCCTTGGCGGAACTGGATCTGATTCACAGCAATGAGCTTATTTACTTGAGCGCCTGGGCGGCTGGCACACCGGTCGTCGAGAACGGGCGTGATCCTAACTACGTGTTCAGGGTTTCGGTTCGTGACCAGTATGCGGGAGAATTCCTTCTGACTGCCGCTGTTGAGCGGGGGCACAATGCCCCCTGCCTCCTGTTGGAAGAGACCGGTTGGGGCCGTTCCAGCGAGAGAGCCTTCAAAGCCGCTGCAGAAAAGCTTTCAAAGTCTATCGTCGATGTTCAGTGGTTCAACTGGGGCGTTAAAGACCTCCGTGAGCACCTTCATCTGTTTCACGAACGCGGATGCGATGTGGTGATGTTGGTCGCCAATCCGCGTGAAGGCGCAGTGATGGTTCGATCAATGCTATCGCTGGATAAGGCAGAGCGCCTGCCAATCGTGTCGCACTGGGGCATTACCGGTGGAGATTTCAGCGAAGATGTCGGCCAGGATTTTTCTGAAATCGATCTACTGTTTCTGCAGACCTATTCCTTTATCAAGCCTGTATTTCCCGAGCGTGCGGCTCAGGTCATTGAGACCTACCTCTCGCGCTATGATGATGTCGCGAGCGTGGAGGAGATCCCGTCACCGGTAGGAACCGCTCACGCCTACGATCTGATTCATCTTCTCGCCCTGGCAATTGAAAAAGCCGGGACATTCGACCGGGTAGCGGTTCGCGCAGCTCTTGAAGAGCTACCTGCTTACAATGGCCTGATCCGGGACTATGCACCTGCATTTACCCCTAAAAGGCACGACGCGCTCGACGCTGGTGACTTCTCTCTCGCGCGCTTCTCTTCAAATGGTGCGATTGTTCCAGTCGAGTAAATAGATAGAGTTAAGGTTTTCCCGGCATGGCTGGAAAGAGACCATCCCAAGGCGTCCTGAGTTACATAGCCCTGCGCGTTATGTTGCCAATGATGGCGCTGTTGGCGATTGCCGCCACGATTACCATTCGTGAGATCGATGATACCAATGCCACCCACGTTGAGGAACAGTTGGCGATTCAATCTCTGAATACTTCGGAGATTCTTTCTCTCAGACTCGAAAATCTCATTGATGCCGTCAGCGCCCTTGCCGCCAATGATGTAATTACAAACGGCCTGATCGACGAAACCAACAGGCATACCTACCTTCCGTCGTTTTTCGCCTCTTTGCGCCTGCCCGGCAGCCAGAAGAACAACATCGTCCTGGCGGACTACAAAGGTCGCCCGATTGCTTCGACTGATGGGAAAGTCAACTTTCAGGATAGCGACTGGGTCGACACGGTGATGTCAGGTGAGGCGTTCCTGGAAATAAGTCCGACCGAGCTGATCGTTGCCGTGCCTGTCGCCAACAACGGCATGCCGGAGGGGATGCTGGTCACTCTGTACTCCGCCGAGGGTGTAATCGAAACACTCGACTTTCCGTCTCTGTCCCGCCTGAGCGCTATTGTTGATACTGCGACAGGTGAGATCATTTACTCGACGACCGAGACATTCGGCAAACAGGGTGAACAGGACCCCGGCCCGAATCTTGAGGGCTGGGTCCAAAGCCGTAGTTTTGTGAACAGTCACGGTCAATCCGGAACTTTTGACAATAATCTGATTGTCGTAACAGGTGAACTGACGCAGGAGGCCTATGCTGTTTCAAACAGAATCGACATGGTCGTGTTGCTCTCGTTCACTACGGCTGCCATCGCACTTCTGATTGCAACGGCCGTCGTGACATCTCTGGTCCGCCGGCCTTTGGTCGGCCTGATCAAGACCGTCAAGAGCATCAGTTCCGGCGCCTCCCTGAATGAACGCGCACGTGAGCAAGGCGTGAAAGAGTTTCGCCAGTTAAGTAATGCCTTTAACGGGATGCTTGAGCGCATAACGGAAACGACCGCCTCGAAGGAACAGGCTGAGCAGGCGAACAAGGCAAAGTCCGAATTCCTCGCCACCATGAGTCACGAAATCCGGACACCGATGAACGGCGTCATCGGAATGACCGGCTTACTGCTCGAAACCGAGTTGGAGCAGGAACAGCGTAAGTATGCGGAGACTATCCGCGAGTCCGGCGAAGCTCTGTTGGCTATCATTGACGATATTCTCGACTTTTCGAAACTTGAGGCCGGGAAAGTCGAATTGGAACTGGTCGATTTCGCGCCGATCGCCGTCGTCGAAACAGTGACCGACCTGGTTGCTCAACGCGCCATTGCGAACGGAAACGAGATCCAGTCCTACATCGACCCGGCGGTGCCAACCGGGGTGCGCGCCGATACGGCGCGGCTGCGTCAGATTCTGCTGAACCTCGCCGGCAATGCCACCAAGTTCACCAAGGGTGGATCGATTTCTGTCTCTTGCGCTCTGGACGAGACATCCAGTTCCGAGCAGACCGTACTCAGGTTTTCCGTCAAGGATACCGGTATTGGTATCTCGAAAGAGGCTCAATCAAAACTCTTTCAGAAGTTCACTCAGGCGGATGCATCCACAACCCGGCGCTTTGGTGGCACCGGCCTGGGGCTGGCGATTTGTCAGCAGCTCGTGCAGTTAATGGGTGGTACGATTGGTATTGAGAGCGAACCAGGCGAAGGCAGTACTTTTAGTTTTACCATGCCCGTATCGCCTGCCGAAGGTGAGCTTGAAACGCATATCCCCGCCTCGCCCAAAGAAACCCTGCAAGGCAAAAAAGCCCTGATCGTCGATGATTCCGAGATGAATGTCCTGATCATGGAAAAACAGTTGCAGTCATGGGGGATGGTCACTGTTTCAACGTTGACCCCCACTAATGCCATTGCTCTTTTGCAGGAAGAGATGGACAAAGGGACACCTGTCGAAATCGCATTCCTCGATTACATGATGCCCGATATCGATGGCGAAGACCTGATCAAGATGGTCAGGGATGTCCCGGCTTTCAAAGATCTCAAGGTTGTTCTCGCAACTTCAGGCATGGCCAGCCGACCGTTAACGGAATTGCAGGAATTGGGTTTTGACACGCGTCTTGTCAAACCGATCAGACAGTCCGATCTCTTCGACTCGATCAGCACGCTCCTTCTCAATGAACAGGCTCCAAGCCGGGATTTGGCGAAGCCGAAAACGGCGGCACTAAGCAATTCAGTGTCCGGCCGGGTCCTGGTAGCGGAGGACAACAAGGTCAATCAGATCGTCGCCGTCAAACTGCTCGAGTCCATGGGCCACACTACAGCGGTTGCTGAAAACGGGCTTGAGGCCGTGGAGGCTGTTCAGAAAGAGGCTTACGACCTCATTTTGATGGACATGCAGATGCCGGAAATGGATGGGCTTCAGGCGACCCGAGCCATCAGAGCTCTGGATGGCGAGGTTTCTCGTATCCCCATCGTGGCGCTCACCGCGAATGCCATTCAAGGAGACCAGGAACGTTGTATCGACTCGGGAATGAACGATTACATCAGTAAGCCGGTCGAAAAACAGGCACTGTTTGATGTTCTCGAGAAGTATCTTGTGTCGGATAACGACGGCGCAAGCGATGGAGATATGACCAAGGATGCAGAGGTCGCAGCGATTGATGACGCAGCGGCCCAAAAGGATGCTTTCGTAAATTTCGAACGTCTTCTCGAGCTCTCCGACGAAATCGGTAACGAAGCCCTTGAGCTTATTGTCTCATCCTTCATCGATGACAGTCTTGTCCTGTTGGGAGAAGTCCAGGCACTTGCCGAGAACTCAGACGTCGACGGATTGAAAAAGAAGCTTCATAGCCTGGAAGGAAGCTCGGCCAATGTCGGTTTGGTAGTTTTAACGGAGCTTTGTCATGAGGCGACGGAAACACTTCAGACCGCACCCACGACACTTGAAGGAACGGCGCTCGAGCGCATGAAGGATGTTCATGACAAGTCCTGCAATGAAATCAGGGCCTGGATGAGCGACGCGAAGCGAGAGTCTGCCTAGGCTGCATCTTCTGATAAAGCGACCATATCGATGTGTTGAATTCCACCATCGTCGTAAGGTTCGCCCGGGACTGTGGTGAATCCGATTGAGTGGTAGAAGGCTTCCTGATCGACCTGTGCGGACAGCTTTATCGGGGTGGCACTGTAAAGCCTGCGCGATTCGGTAAGAGCAGCTTCCATCATAACGCGCCCTAGTCCCTGCCCTCTTACACTCTTACGTAACACCACCCGCGAGATCGCGGCGGTCGCGTTTCCACTGTGCTCGGGGCCGAGAAGACGAAGGTAGCCAACGAGACGGTCGTCGTGGAGAAGCAGAAGATGCCGCGCAAGCCTATCCAGGCCGTCGATATCCGAAAACAGCGACTGCTGTTCCACCACAAACACCTCGCTGCGCAGCTGCAGCAGGTCGTATAGGCGGTCACGATCGAGGTCCTCGAAGTCGGCCCAGATAAGGCTTTGCACGGATAACAATCCTGTCGGTAAGGACTTAGGTTTTTAGAATGGGATCTCATCATCGAGATCGCCGCCTGAGGGGCCGGAGCCACCACCGCCGGAGCCACCACCGCCGAAGCCGCCGCCACCCTGGCCACCGCCTCCGCCTTGACCGCCACTGCCCTGAGAGCCGCCGCTGCTGAAGCCACCACCATAGTTGCCGCCGCCCTGGCCGCCACCGTAGTCACCGCCAGCGCCTTGGCCACCTTCACTGCGGCCGTCGAGCATTGTCAGTTCACCGCGATAGCGTTGCAGGACTACTTCGGTGCTGTACTTTTCAACACCCTGCTGATCAGTCCATTTGCGCGTCTGAAGGGCGCCTTCAATATAGATTTTGGAACCCTTGCGCAGGAATTTCTCGACAACATCGACGAGTCGGTCGTTAAAAATCACGACCCGGTGCCATTCCGTCCGCTCACGGCGTTCGCCTGAATTGCGATCACGCCAGGTCTCGGACGTGGCGACCGAGAGGTTGGCGATTTTGGTGCCGTCTTGCGTGCTGCGAATCTCCGGATCGCGTCCGAGATTACCAACGAGAATGACTTTATTTACGCTTCCGGCCATGCCGTTCTTCCCTGTATCTTCATAAACTCAATGTGCAGACTCGACTGTCGCCGAGACTCCTGGCGACTTTAACGATAAGGTTCGCCCACTGCACCGGTTTTGTTACGTCAAAATTTTGCTTTCCGAGACTAACAAATTCGTTGCCGCTTCACCATATTCATGTTTTGTTCCCCTTCATATCGGTTGGGATCAGACCAACTGTTATGCGTTCTATTGAGGCCGATTGAAAAAAGTCATGACCAGACAGTCCGACCCCGTCATCTCGGTGCGCGGTGCGCGCGAACATAACCTGAAGAACGTCAGCATCGACCTGCCGCGCGATCAGTTGGTGGTCATCACAGGCTTGAGCGGATCCGGTAAATCCTCGCTCGCCTTCGATACCATCTACGCCGAAGGGCAACGCCGCTACGTCGAGTCGCTGTCGGCTTATGCGCGTCAGTTTCTCGAGATGATGCAAAAGCCGGATGTGGATTCGATTGACGGTCTCTCACCCGCCATTTCGATTGAACAGAAGACCACGTCAAAGAACCCGCGCTCGACCGTCGGAACCGTCACCGAGATTTACGACTATCTGCGTCTGCTTTTTGCACGGGTCGGCATCCCCTACTCACCGGCTACGGGTCTGCCGATTGAAAGCCAGACGATCAGTCAGATGGTCGACCGGGTCATGGAGATGCCCGAGGGCAGCCGTCTTTACCTGCTGGCGCCCATTGTGCGCGGTCGCAAGGGCGAATACCGCAAGGAATTGGCGGAGCTTCAGAAACGCGGCTTTCAGCGGGTCAAGATCGATGGAGAACTTCATGAGATCGCCGAAGCCCCTGCCCTGAATAAGAAACTCAAGCACGACATCGAAGTGGTGGTCGACCGTCTTGTGGTGCGCGCGGACATCGAATCACGCCTGGCTGACAGCTTCGAGACCGCGCTGGAGCTGGCGGACGGCATCGCCTACACCGAGAACGCGGATGGCGGCGAGCGGACGGTCTTTTCGGCCCGCTTCGCCTGCCCGGTTTCTGGTTTCACCATCGACGAGATCGAGCCCCGCCTCTTTTCCTTTAACAATCCCTTCGGCGCCTGTTCCGCCTGTGATGGTCTGGGCATCGAAATGTTCTTCGACCCGGAGCTCAGCGTGCCGGACCAAGGTAAAACGCTGGCTGAGGGTGCTGTTGCCCCTTGGTCATCCACAACGGCTCAGTATTACAAACAAACCCTTGATTCGATTGCACGTCACTACGGCGTTTCAGCGCGTGTGCCCTGGCGGGAGCTGCCGGAAAAGGTGCGCAACACCATCCTGAACGGGTCCGGTAGAGAGCCGATCACCATGCGCTATGACGATGGTTTACGGACTTACGAAACCTCCAAACCTTTCGAGGGTGTTTTGCCGAATATGGCCCGCCGCTGGCGGGAAACCGACAGCGACTGGGTGCGCGAGGAGCTGTCGAAGTATCAGGCCACCCAACCCTGCGATGCCTGCAACGGTCACCGGCTGAAGCCGGAGACGCTGGCGGTCAAGATCGCTGGACTGCATATTGGCGAAGCCTCGCAATTTGGTGTTGCCGAGGCCGCAGAGTGGTTCGATAGCCTGCACGAGAAGCTGACACCCAAGCAGCAGGAGATTGCCGGGCGTATTCTGAAGGAAATCAACGAACGTCTGCGCTTCCTGGTCGATGTTGGCCTGGAATATCTGACTCTCAGTCGGGGTTCCGCGACGCTTTCAGGCGGTGAAAGTCAGCGAATCCGGCTGGCATCCCAGATCGGATCGGGTCTGACTGGTGTTCTCTATGTACTGGACGAGCCTTCTATTGGACTGCATCAGCGCGATAACGCGCGCCTGCTTGAAACTCTCAAACGTCTCCGGGATTTGGGTAACACCGTCATCGTGGTCGAGCATGACGAAGATGCCATCCGTACTGCTGACTATCTGGTCGACATGGGGCCGAAGGCTGGAACCCATGGCGGCGAAGTGGTCGCGAAAGGACTTCCGGAAGAAGTGATGGCGGTAAAAGGCAGTCTCACAGCAGACTATCTGACCGGTCGGCGCATGATCGACATACCGGAAACACGGCGCAAAGGGCGCAAAAAGCAGGTTTTGAGCGTCAAATCGGCCAGTGCGAATAACCTTCAGGACGTTAGTATCAGTATCCCTCTGGGAACCTTCTCCTGTGTCACGGGTGTTTCCGGCAGCGGTAAATCGACCCTGATTATTGAGACTCTCTTCAAAGCGGTCGCCCGGCGCCTGCACAACACCAAGGATACGCCTTCCAAGCATGAAGCCATCGAAGGCCTGCAGTTCCTGGACAAGGTGATCGATATCGACCAATCCCCGATTGGCCGGACGCCCCGCTCTAACCCCGCCACCTACACCGGCTGTTTCACCCCGATCCGCGAATGGTTCTCGGGTCTGCCCGAGGCCAATGCGCGTGGTTACAAACCGGGGCGCTTTTCGTTCAACGTCAAGGGCGGACGCTGCGAGGCCTGTCAGGGCGACGGCATGATCAAGATCGAGATGCATTTCCTGCCGGATGTCTATGTGCAGTGCGATGTCTGCAAGGGGAAGCGGTACAACCGTGAGACCCTGGAGATCGTCTTTAAGGGCAAGAGCATCTCGGATGTTCTGGATATGACCGTTGATGAAGGCGTTGAGTTCTTCAAGGCGGTCCCGGCGATTCGCAACAAGCTTGAGACACTGGCACGGGTCGGACTTGGCTACATTCATGTCGGTCAGGCGGCAACCACTCTGTCAGGCGGCGAGGCACAGCGGGTCAAACTGGCAAAGGAACTTTCCCGCAAGGCGACAGGCCGCACGCTCTATATTCTGGACGAGCCGACAACGGGCCTGCATTTCGAGGATGTCCGGAAACTTCTCGAAGTCCTCCAGGCGCTGGTCGATCAGGGCAATACGGTTCTGGTGATCGAACACAATCTCGAAGTCATCAAGGTGGCAGACTGGATTGTCGATCTGGGTCCTGAAGGCGGCGACAAGGGCGGCCGGATCGTCGCAAGCGGGACTCCGGAGGAGGTGGCAGAGGTCGCTGAGAGCTTCACCGGCCAGTATCTCGCCCCATACCTGAATGGCAATGCGGCTGAAGACCGGCAAAAAAGCGCATGAGTGTGGGAGAGTTCTCTTTCCGTCTCGCGGGTCCTGGCGACTCGGACACAGTCGCCGAGCTCTTTTATCTCTGTGATCTTCACTATTGGGGCGAGCGAGCCCCTCCGGCGGAGGCGATGCGGGAGCACGTGCGCAACCGTGTCATGGTGGAAGCAGCAACGACTGAGATCCTCTTGATCGAGCAAGAGGGAAAGGCACTCGGCTTCGCGAGTTTTAGCGTGCTCTATCCGGCGCCTGATCTCGGGGGCGCTCTCTATCTCAAGGATCTCTTCACCCGCAGTGAGACGCGAGGCCGGGGCGCAGGCGAAGCCGTGATGCGCGCGTTGGCTGGAATCGCAGTCGAGCGCGGATGCTGCCGCTTTGACTGGACGGCTGAAGACCATAATCCACGGGCCATGGCATTTTACGATAATCTGGGCGCTCAGCGGATCACAGAGAAGGTCTACTATCGCTTCGATGGAGACCGCCTTAAGGAATTTGCCAGCAAATCGGACAGGTGATTCGGACCTCTCTATTCGCTGTTCCCAGTCAATTCACAAGGTACGCAGCGTCCCGATGGAGCCTCAGCAAGCCCGAAAGATAGCTAAAACGGGCTTTCAGAGGCGAAGCGACTTAAAATTCTAGATTGAACTTGATCTGCTGCTAAGCTCGCGAGTGCGCTTGAGACGTTTCAAGTCGACGAAAGGGGATGTTTGAATGCGGCGGTCGTTACTTTTTCTGGTTTTCAGTTGTTTGGCATTAAGCGCCTGCGTACAGACACCGCAGCTGATTACCAAGCAACGGGATCCTGGAACCGGGCCATTCCTGATCGGGACGGGAACCGGGGCTGGGCTATACCATTTCCTGGGTCAGGAAATCTGTCGGAACTACGCGCTGGACTATGCCGTAGACTCTTCGTCGTGCGATACGCTGGTTCAAAGAAAAAGCGAAAGCAAACTCAGGCTGCTCCAGAGCCAGATACTGGATCTGGCGATTGTCGACTCCGCCTGGGTGCGTTCCGCCGCCAATGGGATTGGCCCCTTCACCAATACAGGCCCGATGAACGACTTACGTGGCGTAATGTCCTTTTATGCCCAGCCCTTGACCGTCGTTGTCAAACGCAACTCCGATATTACTGAATTTGATCAACTCACAAACGCTCGCCTGATCTCCACGACGAACAGTTATAACGATGCGACGTTCAGCCTTTTGCGCAATATGAAAGGATGGACAGACGCAAGTTTTCTGTCGCTCGAAAAGGTTAAATCCCTCCGCACGGCTCTGGACGCCTTCTGCGAGGGGGAAGCGGACGCAATGGTGGCAACCAGCGCCCATCCGAGTGGATTTGTTCAGCAAGCGACAGCCGAGTGTGGTGGCAGGCTTCTGCCAATTGAAGACCCCAGGATTGCCGATGAGATTGCGGATAACCCAGCCTTAGCGCTCGCATCAATTCCGCCAAAGATGTATGTCGGCCAGTCCGGTAGAATCCCGACTTTCGGCCATCGCACCCTTCTCGTTGCACGCAGCGATACGCCGGACGCGGTTGTCGAGGCGGTTGTTAATGCTGTTTTAGATAACCTCAGCACCATCAAAAAACGCCATCCTGCGTTTGTGGAATTAAATCCCCGAGAGATGGTTTCCGCAGGATTACCGGTTGCCTTGCATCCGGCGGCAGAGGCGATTTATCGGCGGGAAGGCATCTTGCGCTAAGGCGTTTTGCCGCAAAGTTGATTCAAGAAAACGCAACAACCTAAAAAGCCCGAAAGAGCGCTTTGAAGACTGTCCGTCGACCTTTTCTTGGAGTATCTTCCGGCCATGACAACTCAAGATATCAAGCCCGTCCACGTCGTGGGCGGAGGCATGGCCGGCAGCGAAGCTGCCTGGCAGATTGCCGAGGCAGGCGTCCCCGTCGTTCTGCATGAAATGCGTCCGGTGCGTAAAACCGATGCCCATTCGACCGAAGGTCTGGCGGAATTGGTTTGCTCCAACTCCTTCCGCTCCGACGATGCCATGAACAATGCCGTCGGATTGCTCCATGAGGAAATGCGCCGCCTGGGTTCGATTATCATGTCCGCCGGTGATGCGCACAAGCTGCCTGCCGGCGGTGCGTTGGCCGTGGACCGGGACGCTTTCTCTCAGGAAGTCACTCAACGCCTTGAGGCTCACCCGCTGGTCGACATCCAGCGGGAAGAGGTCGGCGGTGTGCCGCCCGAGGACTGGGATTCGGTCATCCTGGCGACAGGGCCCCTCACCTCACCGGATCTGGCCGAAGCCATCGGCAGTCTGACAGGCGAGGATTATCTGGCTTTTTTCGATGCGATTGCGCCGATTATCTACAAGGAATCGATCGACTTCGATAAGGCCTGGTTCCAATCCCGCTATGATAAGGTCGGGCCTGAAGGCGACGGCGCTGACTACATCAACTGCGCGCTGACCAAGGAAGGTTATGACAGCTTTATCAATGACCTGATTGAAGGCGAGAAGACCGATTTCAAGGAATGGGAGTCCTCGACTCCCTATTTCGAAGGCTGTCTTCCGATTGAGGTCATGGCGGAACGCGGTCCCGAAACGCTGCGCTTCGGTCCTATGAAGCCGGTCGGGCTTCAGGATCCACGCAGCGACGCCAGACCCCATGCCGTAGTACAGCTTCGTCAGGACAACGCCCTCGGTACGCTCTACAATATCGTCGGCTTCCAGACCAAACTGAAATACGCCGAACAGGTCAGGGTTTTCCGGTCCATTCCGGGGCTCGAGAATGCGGAGTTCGCCCGGCTTGGTGGTTTGCACCGTAATACTTTCATCAACTCACCACGTTTGCTGGATGCCAGCATGCGCCTGAAACCGACGCCGCGTATTCGTTTCGCCGGTCAGATCACTGGGGTCGAGGGATATGTGGAAAGTGCGGCAACGGGTCTGCTCTCCGGACGCTTTGCGGCTGCCGAACGGCTTGGCCGCGAGGTGCTTCCGCCGCCGCCTACCACGGCACATGGCGCCCTCCTCTCCCACATCACAGGCGGTGCGGATGCCAAGACCTTCCAGCCTATGAACGTCAACTTTGGCCTCTTTCCGCCTTTGGAAAAGATCGAAGGCAAGAAGATCAAAAAGAAGGAGCGCAAACCGGCCATGGCCCAACGCGCCCTTGATGACCTGGCGCAATGGAGTGGTAGCGGGAGCGCAGAAGCAGCTTGAATCTGTTGTGCTGGAGAAGATGAGTCCGGCAGTCATTGCAAACTTGCATCAAAAACATGCGCCTTCTCGGCTTCTCGCTGCGCGGCTTTAGCTGTACTCAATGTCACACGAGTGCACTCTAAATTCTATTTAGAGCAGATTTCATCCCTAGCACTCGGAGGCGGGCGGTCGTCGGGCGGCGTTTAAACCGCCCGCCTTTTCTTGTTTCGGAACAATACACGCGCTGTACATCGCCTCGATACTGCGATTTCAGGCAGATCAAATTTCGGTAAATCTCAGGACGTCGCTGACTTGCGTTCAGACGATCTAATAGCGTCCCAGCAGGTAGGCGATAAAAAGTTTGAATGCCAGGCCGTGATTAGGGCCTTGAGCTCTGGGAGCAAGGGGATCCCACCCCGCAGCAGCAAGGTTATTAAGGTATTGCCGTGCGATAACGGCAGGTAAAACCGCAGCTACCGTTGAGCGCTCGAACCGCTGCCTGTGCGCTCGCGCTTCTTTCAGATGTTTTTCCGCACGCTTTGCAACTTCCTCAGTGACTTTCACCAAAGCGTCGCTGCGCCGCAGTTCAAAGAGATCTCCCTGTTCCAGCCCATGCTTATCAGCCAGATCCGTGGGGAGGAAAGACCGCTTGCGCGCGGCATGAAAAGGTACGGCTCGCAAGAGTCCGATCATGGCCCAAGCCGAACCGACATGATCGGCAGATTGAAGCGCAACCTCTTCTTGCGAACCAAGAATCATTGCTGCCAAACGTGAGAGTGCCGCGGAAGTGTTCGCCGCGTAGGCTTCAAACGCCTCGAGATCGCAGGGCGGTTCATCTTCGAGGTCCAGTTCACGACCGTTGATGATCTTATCGAAGAGAACTCTGGGGAGGTCGTATTGCGTCACCGCAACAGCCAGGGGTTCGACAACGGCATGTTTGCGTGGTTTGCCGTCATAAATCCCGTCGAGGGCTTCGCGCCACCACTGCAGTCTGATCCGCCCGAGCATCGCTTCGCTCACGACTTCGGCGGTTTTGGCGATTTCCAGGTTGAAGGCGTAGAGCGCGAAAAGGGCTTCGCGGTGTGCGGTAGGTGCGAAGAGACAGGTTAGAAAGCGGTCATGGTCATGCGTGCGGACCTCTTGCCCGCAGTAGGAAAGTTGCGTCGCCGTCATAACTTGTTCCGGGCGTCTGAATACATCGGGCGACTATAGGCAAAGCAGCCCGGCACGCAACGGCTCAACCTCATAGCCGCAAGTTTTAGAATTATTACCATTAACAATTGACGCCTACGGCGTGAGCGCTATCTTCCTAACAAGTTTTCCAAACGATAGACGAGTGGGTCTATCATCAGCAAACCAGCAACGACCAGATACAGGAGTGCACAAGCATGGCTTTCGAGCTTCCTCCCCTTCCCTATGCCGACACCGCTTTGGAGCCGCATTACTCAGCCAATGCTTTCAGCTTCCATCATGCCAAACATCACAACGCCTATGTGGTCAATCTGAACAATTTGATTGCGGATTCGGACCTGGCGGGCAAGTCGCTGGAAGAGATCATCATGGCGTCGGCCAAGGATGACAGCAAAGCGGGCATCTTTAACAATTCCGCCCAGGTCTGGAATCACACCTTCTTCTGGAACTCCATGTCACCAAACGGCGGCGGACGCCCAAGTGGTGCACTCGCAGCCAAAATCGACGAAGACTTCGGAAGCTTCGACGCTTTTGCTGAAAAGTTCAAAGCTTCGGCAGTGGGACGTTTCGGCAGTGGCTGGACCTTCCTGGTGCTTGACGGTGGCAAGCTGACGATCGTCAACACCCTGAACGCCGGTACGCCGATGACTGATGGCCAAACTGCACTGCTGACAATCGACGTGTGGGAGCATGCCTACTATCTCGATTTCCAGAACCGCCGTCCGGACTATGTCCAGACCTTCCTGGACAAACTGGCAAATTGGGATTTCGCGTCAGCTAATTTCGATGCGGCCTAAAACCTGCGACTACTGGCCGAGGCCGACTCGGATTTTCCTTGAGACGGATTGAAAACGACTTGGTCAGATGATTGAAATCAAGGGGGGCTTAGGCCCCCTTTTTTTGTCTTGAGCTTTGAAACGACTGTATCTTTTTTCCGCACGAACGTCTGGAAACACTGGACCTCTGCGCGGATAGATCGTACAGGTGCTAATTATATGTCTTTATTGAGCAATCGGCGGCCTAACACTGACAGAAACATGAGGACGTCCCCGTGAGACTTTTCAGAACGATATTTTTCGGCGTTTCCATGCTTGCGCTCGCAGGCTGTGCAACCGAACAAGCTGCTACAAACGAGGTTATTGAAGATCAACTCAGCGGACCGGAGTTCCGGACCGTGGAAACCGACCAAGGTGTGGTCGTGATGCTCGTCAATCCGCTCCTGTTTGAGTTCGACAGTGACGAATTGACCGAAGAGTCGCGTAGCCCAATTGCATATATCGCACGGGTGCTCAACACCCCCGGCGTGATCTCGCGTCAGGTACACGTCAACGGTTACTCGGACAGCGTCGGTAGCGAAGAATACAATCTGAAGCTCTCTGAGCGCCGGGCGGAAGCCGTCGCCAAAGAACTGGTCTACAATCAGGTCGCGGCGGAACGTGTGCTCTTCAAAAGTTTCGGAGAAGCCAACCCGATCGCGCCGAACGTCGCGGATGATGGTACCGATAACCCTGAAGGCCGCACACTCAATCGGCGTGTCGAGATCGTTATCCTAAACCCCTGATGCGTCGTAACTCTGCGCTCTGAGGTACTATTCATCGACCCAGCAACGGAGGCACTGCCGAGCAGTGATACATTGCTGCTGACCTCTTGGCGGCGTTTGCGATCCGAACCTCAGGTTTCGTTTCTGCGCGATAGTCCTTCGACTTCGGCAGGATCGCCAGAACCTCCTCGCAAGGGCGCGTCGGGGCGAGCGAATGAGCAGGCGCTTAGTAGATCCTGTTGAGATGGAATCGTCTTCGGCGATTTATCTTTCTGGGAAATCCGCCTTGCCTATCTAATCCAGTTGTGCGGACTACTCTATCGCAATTAAGGCTGCAGCAACGGCCCGACCTTCAGCCAGGAGAACGTTGTATGACCGGCTGGCGGCGCCGGTATCCATAGGCTCAATCGAAACGCCCTTTGCCCGTAACGCCTTTCGAAGCTCGGCCGGCACCATGAGCATGCGTGGTCCGCAGCCGATGAGCAGGACGTCGATGTTCCCGGCTTCGGCCACCGGTAAAAGCGACTCATAGCTCAAGCTGTCAAAGTCGCTCACCGGCCAGGGTTCACTCCTCTCGGGAAAGACCAGAACTGAACCCTGAAACTGCTGACCACTGACCTTAAACTGCCAGTCGCCATAACTCTCAACCACTTGCCGGTCTTTGGGCACTGCAAAGGAGATTTCCACAGCTCCCTCCTGATCAATCGGCGTTGTGCCGCCTGTTCAAGGCTTCTTATGAGGCCGCGGGTGCCGCTTCCTTGTCCTCTGCCTTATCGTTGGTCACGCCTGCGCGGACGTTCATGTAAGAGAGGATCGGCACAGCTAGAGCAACCGAGGAATAGGTTCCGATAACAACACCCCAGATCAGACCGAGGCTGAAGCCGCGAATGACCTCGCCACCGAAGATGAAGAGCGAGAAAAGAGCCAGGAGTGTGGTTACAGAAGTCAAAACCGTCCGCGAGAGCGTTCGGTTGATCGACATATCCAGCACCTCGACCACAGGAAGCTTCTTGTACTTCCTCAGTTCGTCACGCACGCGATCGAAGATCACCACGGTGTCGTTGATGGAATAGCCTGCAATCGTCAGCACCGCTGCCAGTGTCGAGAGATTAAACTCAACCTGCGTCAGCGAGAAGAAGCCGATGGTCGCGATGACGTCATGGATCAGCGCCGTCAGGGCTGCCGCGGAAAAATGCCACTCAAATCGGAACCAGATATAGAGGCCGATCGCCGCCATGGCGAGCACGGTTGCCAGCATTCCGGCTCGTTTCAGCTCTCCGCCAACTTTTGGTCCGACAAATTCAGTCCGGCGGTACTCTTCCACCTTATCGTTCAGCGCCTCTTTCACCACCTTGATGGCGGCTTCCTGCGCTGCTTCATCACCATCCTGTCGTTGGATATTGATCAGAACGTCAGTTGGAGTGCCGAATTCCTGCAGCGTCACCTCGCCGACGTCCAGGTCTGAGAGACGACCGCGCAATTCACCAATGTCGGCCGGTCCATTGGTCCGAACCTCAAGCAGAATACCGCCCCGGAAATCGACACCGAAATTCAGGCCAAGCGTCGCGAAAGAGACGAGCGATCCCAGCATCAAGAAAGCAGAAAACGCCAGAAACAGCTTCCGTTTGGACAGAAACTTCAGGTTTGGCGCAACGGGAAAAGCTTTGATAAGTGCCATGATACGCCTCCTATATGCCGAGCGCTTGCGGCTTGCGGCGGCGCAGCCAGGTAACAATGAGTAATCGTGTGAGCATGATCGCCGTGAACATCGAGGTTACGAGACCGATTGCCAGAGTAACGGCGAAGCCCTTGACCGGACCTGATCCGAATTGCATCAGAATAACGGCTGCAATCAGCGTGGTCAGGTTTGAGTCGATAATTGTGGTCAGAGCCCGACGGTAACCGGCGTCAATTGCCGAGATGGGACTGCGTCCATTCCCGACCTCTTCACGAATCCGCTCGAAGATCAGGACGTTCGCATCAACCGCCATACCGATGGTTAGCACGATTCCTGCAATGCCCGGCAGCGTGAGTGTTGCACCAAGAACAGACAGGGCCGCCAGCATCAGGACCAGATTCATGATCAAGGCGACATTGGCCATTAATCCGAACAAGCCGTAAATAATCGCCATAAAGATGATGACAAGCACGAGGCCCAGGATACTTGCGAATTCACCGGCAAGGATCTGATCGGCGCCAAGTCCCGGCCCCACGGTGCGTTCTTCCAGAAACTTAAGCGAAGCGGGCAACGCGCCAGCGCGCAGCAAAAGGGCCAGTTCCTGTGTCTGCTCGATTGTGAAGCTGCCCGAGATGATACCCCGGCCGTCCAGAATTGGTGATTGGATCACCGGTGCAGAGACAACTTTATCATCCAGCACAATAGCAAAGGGACGTCCCACGTTGTTCTGCGTGGCGGACCCGAAGCGCTGTGCACCAACGGAATCAAACGCAAAACTGACCACAGGTTGACCGTCCTGGAAGGTCGCCTGAGCATCAGTGAGGTTTTCACCGCCAACAATGATGCGCTTCTTAATCACATAACGCCGTGTTCCACCGGAAACCTCCGACTCGGCGGCTTCGAGGAATTCCGATCCCGGGGGGGCAACGGCTGCGACGGGATTCGCATTCTCATCAACGAAACGGAAACTCAATTTCGCTGTCTTTAGAAGCCGCTCTTTGATCTCTTCGGTATTCTGGACGCCGGGTAACTGAATAAGGACCCGGTCATCGCCCTGCCGCTGCAGCGAGATTTCGAGCGTTCCGGTCGGATCGATACGACGACCAATAACTTCAATGGTTTGTTCGATCGTTCGTGCGCGCCGTTCTTCTTTCACAAGATCCGAATCCGTAACGCGAAAGGCGCCGTCGCTCTGGGTAACCAGGGCCTCGGGCATGATACGGCGCAGAACTTCCCGGGTGCGCGTGATGTTTTCGTCGCTTGGCTCCACCAGTGTGAAGACAACGAATTCGCCGGCGACACCAAGCTCCCGATACCCGATCGCAGGTCGAGATCTTCTGAGTTCGGAGCGGATTGAATCAACCCGGTTATCACGCTGTTCCGCGAACACCGATTCAATGTCGACCTCGACCAGCAGATATGATCCGCCCTGGAGGTCCAGACCGAGGTTTACCTGATCCTTTGGAACCCAGGAGGGAATTTCATCCAGACTCTCGGGATCGAAGAGGTTCGGAGATGCGAAGAAAATACCGCCGATCAGCACCAAGAGGGTGAGGATGACCTGCCAGCGAGGAATGTGAACCATTGCGCGGAGAACCCGAAGTTGTTTTTTTAGCTTTTGGAGTCGGCCGAGTCGCTGTCATTGGCAGCTTCGGTTTCTTTGTTCTTGGAGCCTTTTTTGCCGTTTTTGGCTTTATTGGCTGCGGACTGGTCCGATACGGGCTCGGTCTTGGAGCGCACATCCTGGATCATCGAACGGATGATACGAACCTTAACTTCCGGCGCGACCGTGACCTCAACCTCGCCTTCGTCGATGACTTTCGACACGGTTCCGATCAAACCACCGCTGGTAATGACCCGGTCACCGCGGCGTAGTGCCTCGATCATCGCCTTGTGTTGTTTGACTTTTTTCTGCTGAGGTCGAATCAGAAGAAAGTAAAAAACCACAAAAATCAGAACCAGCGGCAAAATGTTGGTCAACATCGAGGCCCCGCCTGCGGCCTGTGCAAAAACCGGCTCTATAAACATAAAGTAAACTCCCCTACTCGTCGGCTCCGAATCCGAAGCCGCCACTCTCTCGTTTCAACCCGTAGTCAGAGGTGCCGATAGGGCCCAACCCCTGAAAAATAGCAGCCGGACTATAGCCGTACCTTGACGAATTGCAACGTCCGTCAAAGCCTGGGCCTGGTTGCCCGCTCTGCTTCGTATCAATTGACCTTATCGACACCCGTGGATAGGGTCGCAAACGGTCAGGATCCTGCGTTCTTACACAAGAGATACAGTCCTGTTCCCGTGCTATCGGGCCGGTGGTTTTCACCAGCCTCTGCGCCGGGGCTCTTCCCATATTGGCTTTTTTTACGGCATTACCATGAGCGAAAGCAAAATCGACGACCTGATCCCCCTCCTCACACGTGTTGCAACGGCCCTTGAGCGCCTTGCCCCACCAGAACCGCAGTCGGATTCCTTTGCTGATGCGGATGCATTTGTCTGGCATGCCGAACATGACAGTCTGGAGGCCGTCAAGAAGGTCAGCAGAGTGGAATTCGAGCTGCTGCAGGGGATTGACCGTCAAAGCGATATCCTGCTCGACAACACACGCCGATTTGCCCAGGGCTTCCCGGCCAACAATGCGCTGCTCTGGGGAGCACGCGGCATGGGCAAGAGCTCTCTGGTGAAGGCAGTTCACGCCACGGTAAACCGGGAAATCGCCGAGAGCTCCGCTAACTCTGCGTCCTCCCTGGCCCTGGTGGAGATCCACCGGGAAGACATCCCTTCCCTGCCCCGGCTTTTACAGCGCCTGCGATCCTCAGAACGTCCCTGTGTCCTCTTTTGTGACGATCTGAGCTTCGATGGGGACGATTCGACCTACAAGTCGCTGAAAGGCGTGCTGGAAGGCGGTATTGAGGGCCGTCCGGAGAATGTCATTTTCTATGCGACGTCGAACCGCCGCCACCTTATGGCCCGGGATATGATCGAAAATGAGCGATCGACCGCGATCCATACTTCCGAGGCGGTCGAGGAAAAGGTCAGTCTCTCCGATCGCTTCGGCCTCTGGCTCGGGTTCCATAACTGCGATCAGGACACCTATTTCGCGATGATCGAAGGCTACGCCGCACGACATGGACTCGACGTCCCCGTCGAACAGCTTAGGGCCGAATCAAAGGAATGGTCGATCACCCGAGGCAGCCGCTCAGGCCGCGTCGCCTGGCAATACATCCAGGATCTCGCCGGCCGCCTTGGTAAGCGTCTGGATTAATTTGGGACCTGCGCCTGCTGCGGTCCCAGGAGTTTTCGTGGGTCGACCGCACGGGTGCCCTGACGGATCTCGAAATGCAGCTGTGGTTTCGAAACATTGCCCGTCCGACCGACCTTTGCGACCGCCTGCCCCCGCTTGACCGTATCGCCCCGGCGCACGAGAACATCGCTCAAATGCGCGTAAGCTGTCACCCAGCCGTCGGCGTGCCGGATCAGCAGCAAACGGCCAAAACCGCGCAATTCGTTACCTGAATAGGCGACTACACCGTTTTCAGCGGCCCGCACGGTGGTTCCGGCCGCAGCCTCGATGTTGATGCCGTCATTATGCACGCCGCTTCCCTTGCTGCCGTAAGAGGACAGGATCTTACCTGAAAGTGGCCAACGGAATTTGCTGCTGGAGCGTGGAGGCGGCTTCGGTACGCCCGCAGCCGGTCGTCTGGAAGGTTTCGGCGGTTGAACCCGCGCCGTCTGCGTCTGCGCTTTCGGTGCTGCGGGAGGCGCCTGCGGTGTGGTCTTAGGCGTACTTACGGCTGTCGTCCCGGTCGGCCTGGGTTTAGCAGCTGGTACAGGCACTGGACTTGACCCACTGGGAGCTTGCGTCACCTGTGTTTGCGGGGTTGCTGGTGCGGTGGGACTGGGCGGCGTAACCCTCGGTGTAGCTGCAGCAAAGGCATTCACGGCGCCCGGCAGGTCCAACACCTGCCCCACCGATATAGTGAATGGCGGCTGGATCTTGTTCAGCTGCACCAGGCTGTGGATATCGATCCGGTAGCGCCGGGAAATGGCGTAGACCGTCTCGCCACGGGTCACGATATGACGTGAGGGCTTTGGCAGGATAAGACGTTGCCCCGGCGCCAACTTGTAGGGCGGCCCAAGTCGATTGACCTCCAACAGCGTCCGAATCGGGATGTTGTGTTTGCGGGCGATTGAAAAGACGTTTTCGCCCGGTTGGACGATGTAAGATCCGGCATTTCCGGGAGGTGCCTGGGGGTTTGCTACCTGTTGTGCCGGCACAAGCTGTCTCGAGGCAGCCTGTTGGGCAGGAGCAGGTCTGGGAATCGGAACCGTATTTGTCTGCGCTTGGGCTGTCGACGGGCGCGGATTTCGACGCGGCAACGGTAGAGCCGCAGTCGCGACGGTTTTTTGCGGTGCAATGTAAGGTTTTGGCGGTGCGGGCGCCGGTTGCCGAACCAGGAAATCCGTTGGCACAGGTGGTTTGCGCTTTGGAATGGGGGCTGGCTCAGGAGGGGTTGGAAGCTGCGAGACGGGCGTACCGCTTACGCAGGCGGACAGAGACACCACAGCCAGAAAGGCCACAGTCGCACCCGCCCAGCGGCGGGTCTTAACCCACTGCAGCTCTATCATGTTCCGGACTGGGCGGCCTTTTGCGGTTCCGCAGCCGCTTCCGGTAATTGGCCTTCGATCAGCGGGACGAATTTAACATCTCCCAGGCTTTCTTCGAACACGCCGTCTTCTGTTCGTTGTAACCGTACCAATTCCTGCGTTCGGCTGGAACGGGAGATCGGCAGTATCAACAATCCGTTCATGGCCAACTGATCGACCAAATCCCCAGGAATGGAATCAGCGGCGGCCGTGACAATGATTCGCTCAAAGGGCGCCTGTGCCGGCCAGCCGCGCGAACCATCTCCGATATGTGTGGTGATATTGTGCAGTCGCAAGGCTGAAAACCGACTCTCGGCATCGCGCATCAGTTCCTTGTAGCGTTCGATTGTGTAAAGCCGTCGGCAGAGGCGGGACAGAATGGCCGCCTGATAGCCTGAACCTGTCCCGATCTCCAGAACCTTCATCCGCCGGGTTACCTGCAGAGATTGGGTCATCAAGGCCACGACCTGCGGCTGACTGAGTGTCTGACCATTTCCGATCGGCAAGGTGCGGTTGTCGTAGGACTGATGCTGAAACGGCGGTGGTACAAAGTCTTCACGCGGAATCCGCTCGATTGCGGATAGAACATTGGTGTCCGCAATGCCTCCTCGGCGCAATTCCATAATCAAACGGATTTTGCGGGCGGCTATGGTCACGCAAAGAGGTCCGACAGAGGTTGCATGCTCTTCTCATGGGTGAGGTCGAGGTGCAGAGGTGTGATGGAAATGGCCCCTTCCTCAATTGCCGTTAAATCGGCGTTCTCTCCTGAGCTGGAATGACTGAGAAACTGCCCAACCCACACGTACGGACGGCCGCTCGGGTCAACGCCGTCGACCAGATCCGTACCCAGATCCCGGCGTCCCTGACGGCAAACCCGGATTCCTTTGACCTCATCCGGTGCCACGGTCGGAAAGTTCACATTGATCAGAAGTTCCGGTGTCCAGGTCATGGATGCAAGCCGACGGACAATATTGGCGCCATAGCGCTCGGGCACATCCCAGGAAATCCGCTCGTCCTTAGTGCGAACCTGACTGAAAGCGACAGCGCGGGTCCCGAGCAAAGCGGCTTCCATGGCTGCGGCTACGGTCCCGGAATAGGTCACGTCCTCGCCGAGATTGCCGCCGTGATTGATCCCTGAAAGCACTAGATCGGCTGGACGGTCGCCCATCAGCTTTTTCATGGCGACCAAAACGCAGTCGGTCGGTGTCCCATCGATGGAATAGCGCTTATCGCCCAGTTTACGGCTTCTGAGAGGCCGCCGCAGGGTCAGGGAATGACTGGTTGCCGACTGTTCGCTCTCAGGAGCCGCTACCCAGACATCGTCAGAGAGTTCGCGTGCGATACTCTCCAACGCTGCCAGACCGGGTGCGTGAATGCCGTCATCATTAGTGACCAGTATCCGGGCTCCGGCGAGTTCTAGGCTACCATTAGTCATTCGCGCTGATGACCTCCAAACCGCCAAGATAGGGACGCAGGGCTTCCGGAATGGCGATTGATCCGTCCGCCTGCTGGTAGTTCTCGACGACTGCGATCAGGCAACGGCCAACCGCGACACCGGATCCGTTCAGGGTATGTACAAAGGACGTGCCCTTTTCCCCCGCTGTTTTGAAGCGAGCTTTCATCCGCCGCGCCTGGAATTCCCCGCAGGTCGAGCAGCTCGAAATTTCCCGGTAAGCTTTCTGGCCGGGCAACCAGACTTCGATATCGTGGGTGCGCTGTGCGCCAAACCCGGTGTCACCGCTAGCCAGAACCATCACGCGATAAGACAGGCCAAGCCGTTTCAGCACTTCTTCCGCGCAACCGGTCATGCGCTCCAGTTCAGCGTCTGATTCATCCGGATGGACGATCGACACCAGTTCGGTCTTTTCAAACTGATGCTGGCGCAGCATCCCGCGGGTATCCTTGCCAGCCGAACCAGCTTCCGAGCGAAAACAAGGCGTTAATGCCGTTACCCGGATCGGAAGTTCCGCCGCATCGAGAATGGAATCCGCAACCATATTGGTCAGCGGCACCTCAGCGGTGGGGATCAGCCAAAGCCCATCTTCTGTCCGGAAGGAGTCTTCACCGAACTTTGGCAACTGCCCGGTTCCGTAAAGCACCTGATCGCGCACCAGCAAGGGAGGAATGACTTCGGTGTAACCGTGCTCGCGGGTATGCAGATCCATCATGAACTGCCCGAGCGCCCGGTGCAGACGCGCAATACCGCTGCGCATCACGACAAAGCGCGCGCCCGAGAGCTTGGCGGCAGCCTCAAAATCCATGAAACCCAGAGCTTCACCGATTTCGAAGTGCTGCTTTGGCTCAAAGTCGAAATTACGCAACTCACCAACAGTGCGCAGGCATACATTGTCTGACTCGTCGGCGCCATCGGGAATATCGGACCGCAACAGGTTCGGGAGACCGGAGAGAATGCCTTCAAGCTGCTCTCCAGTCGTCTTTTCGGCTTCTTCAAGGGTGGTCATGCGGGACTTGATATCCGCTACCTCTGCGATCAGAGCGTCGGCGGACTCGCCATTCTTTTTCGCCATTCCGATGGACTTGGACGCTTCATTCCGCCGGGTTTGCAGTTCCTGCAATTGCGTCTGCGTTTCGCGACGGGTGACATCCATCTCTATGATGCTTTTCGCCATCGGAGCGATGCCCCGTCTGGCCATACCGGCATCAAAAGTCTCCGGATTCTCGCGGATCCATCTCAGGTCGAACATTGGCTCTCTGATCGTTAGTTAAGGGTTATAAACCATACCGATACCTGACTTATACGGCCTAGGAGGACTCGCGTCCATGGCCTTGCAGCAGGTTTGCCGAGGCATCTTGAAAGGGAGATTCCAATCGCTGTGCGGGAGGCTTTTCTTAAGCCGTCCCGGACCCGTCGCTATCTTCGGAGGCTTCGTCCGCAGCGCGTTTTTTCTCGACCATGCGGGCCAGCAGAATGGAAAGCTCGTAAAGCAGGATAATCGGAATTGCCAGAAGCAGCTGGCTGATCGGATCCGGCGGCGTGAAAATGGCAGCAACGATGAATACACCGACAATGGCGTATTTACGTTTCGCGGCCATGCCTGCCGAGGTGGCGATGCCGACCCGTGCCATGAGGGTCATCAAAACCGGGAGCTCGAAGCAGATACCAAACGCGAAAATGAGCTTCATAATCAGGGAAAGATACTGATCGACCTTGGTTTCCAGCTCAATCGCGAGCGTGCCGCTGGTTCCTGTCTTCTCGAAGGAGATAAAGAACTCAGAGGCAACCGGGAAAATAACGTAATAAACCAGCGATCCGCCAATGAAGAAAAGGATCGGAGTGGCAATCAGAAATGGCGCTATTGCGGTCTTTTCGTTTTCATACAGACCTGGCGCAATAAACATCCAGATCTGGATCAGAAAGACGGGTACGCAAAGAAAAGCTCCAGCAAAGAAAGCGACCTTCACATAGGTAAAGAACACCTCAGTCAGGTCCGTGAAGATCAGCCGTCTGACCTGTCCGGAGTTCTCATGGGCCTTGAGAACGTCCGCAAGCGGTTGCGTCAGAAACTCAAAAATACCCTCTGCAAAGGCAAAGCAGAGCAAAAACGCTGCGATCAAGAGCACCACACAGATCAGCAGCCGCTTGCGCAGCTCGATCAGGTGGTCGAGAAGTGGCATTTTGCTTGCGTCTATCGAGTTCTCAGCCACGTTCAGGCACTCTGCTTTGAGGTATCATTGCCCGCCTCACTGCTGGCGGCACCGGAATTTGGCGCATCGCTCGCAGGTTCAACCTGAACAGGTTCGGACGGTGGCGTGACTGAGTGAGCCGGTGCGACCTGGGCAGGTTGCTTCACGATTGACGCCTGTGGGGTGTCGCCCTGCCCTGCTCCGCCGATTTCGTCGTCAGCATCTGATTTCGCCGTCTTTTCAAGATCTTTGATCTCTTCGTTCACGCTTCCCGTCGGGTCAATCGTGTCGGAAATGATCTTCTTCGGGCTGAAATCACGCGTGGCATTTAGTGCTTTCCGCGCGTCATCCAGATCGGCCTCACGGACGATATCGTCCAGCCCGGACTGGAACTCGCGCGCAAGGCCTTTCGCTTTGCCGAACCAGTGCGCGACCTGGCGCATGGTCCTTGGAAGTTCCTTGGGGCCGATTACGAGAAGGGCAATAACTGCCACAACCCCCATTTCAGCCCAGCCGATATCAAGCATAGCGATCTGCCGCGGAGTACTGTCGAAGTTTCATTTGGGTCAAACCGGCATCCGCCGTGTTAACCGTTCGCCGCTTTGTCTTTTTCAGCGACGGTAGAAGCGGCTTCAGTCGACTCGCCCTCAATCGCTTTTTCAGCGGTTGTGTCGTCGTCTTTCTTGCCTTCTTCCTTAAGGCCTTTCTTGAAGGCCTTAATGCCGGAGCCCGCGTCACCCATCAACTTACTCAGCTTTCCGCCGCCGCCGAAGAGGACGAGAACAACGACAAGCACGATAAGCCAGTGCCAGATACTAAACGCACCCATTTCGGAGCTCTCCTCAGAGGTATAAAACCAATATTGTTTCGTTGGCGGACTATCGCAAAAACATTAGCCTGCCGCAACGCTTCTTGCGCATCCCCACTAATTGGTGATGTTCCTCGGAAAAACAAATGCTTGGCTGCGATCAAGGTAAACGTCGAGCGCTTCTCCCTCCGCAGGGAGGTAGCGACCGGGTATGCGCGCATGCCAATGAAGGGGGTGTCCGTGGTACTGAACCTCCTGCGGTTCGGCGTCTTCTGGCAGGGATGAACTCTCTCCGTCATCAAGCCTGAGATGAACCAGACTACTGCGTCCAAGCATACGGGCTGCCAAGACTGTGGCTGTATTATCGGCGGGCTCGGAACTACTGCCGGGTGTCTTTAGGCGCAAGGCTTCAGGGCGAACCAGAACGTTGACGGGAGTGCCGTCGGCCAGGTCGACAGTCGGAATCGATCCAAAGGGCGTCGAGACCTGTCCCCCGACACAAATTCCCTCTAACTCATTGGTTTCGCCGAAAAAGGTCGCAACGAAGGCACTGCGCGGCGCAAAGTAGAGGTCGCTGGGCCTGCCCTGCTGTTCGACCCGTCCTGCGCGCATCAAGGCGATCCTATCTGCCATAAACATGGCTTCTTCCGGATCATGGGTGACCATCAGGGTGGCCGTTCCGGTTTCCTTGAGCACATGAAGGGTCTCGTCACGGACCTGATGGCGCAGTCGGGCATCCAATCCGGAGAAAGGCTCATCCAGCAGCATGATTTTGGGCTGAGGCGCCAGAGCCCTGGCAAGAGCTACACGTTGTTGCTGACCGCCGGAGAGCATATGTGGGAAAACATCCCGGTAGCCTTCCATGCCGACCTGAGTCAACGACCTGGAAACCCGCTCTTCCCGGAGGGCTGAGGATAAGCCTGAGATGCCGAAAGCAACGTTGTCGGCGATGGAGAGATGCGGAAAAAGCGCGAAATCCTGAAACACCAGCCCGATACCGCGCTGTTCTGGCGCCAGGTTGCGGTTTGGCTCGCCCACGGTCTTTCCGGACATCAGGATCCGGCCTTCCTGAAGGGGCTCAAGGCCTGCTGCAATTCGCAATGCCGTGGTTTTGCCACAGCCGGACGGACCCAACAGGCACAAAAGCTCGCCGGAATTCACGGACAGCTCGATATCGTCGACTGCTCGAACCTGGCCAAAATAATGGCTGACATGCTCGAACTTGAGCGCGTCCATAAACTCTCTTTCATCGAAATGTGCTAGCGAACCCGAGCTTCGAAGTACCCAGGGCACCTTTTTCAGCAGGCTGCTTACAGGGAGTATTCATTGAAGTCGAGCAGAGGTAATGCTGCTGCGACTAAAAATCAATCTCCCAGATGCAGTTGAACAGGATTGGAAGCCGTCAGGCGCGCTCCGGATCGGGTAAACCTTCGGCGTCCAGCACGGCTTCATGGATCTCTTCCATCATGCCTTCCACCTCACTGGTCTCAGAAGGCGCTTCGTCAGCCGGATCTTCGATGTCTTCCACGGCAGATAAAGGCTCACCGAAATCCTCCGGCAGCAATTCCGCCGTTTCCTCGTCTTCGTCCTCATCTTCCTCGTGGTCCGCGGTATCAACCCCTTCGTCACCGGTTCCCAGGAGCACGCCACGTCCTCCAAGAGCGGTAATGGCGGGCCGGCTATCCAGCAATCCTGCGGCTTTCAGTTCTTCGATGCCAGGCAGCGAATCCACTGAATCCAGGCCAAAATGATCCAAAAAGGCATCTGTCGTGCCCCAGGTGACCGGTCGCCCGGGGGTCTTTCGACGCCCTTTCAGCTTGATCCAGCCTGCTTCAAGCAGGGTATCCAGTGTCCCTTTTGACAATGCCACACCCCGGATTTCCTCTATTTCACCGCGTGTTACAGGCTGATGATAGGCCACGATGGAAAGAGTTTCGACGGCTGCACGGGTCAGCTTTTTGACCGCAGTGGTCTCGATCTTCATGTAAGGCGCGAGATCCTGCGCGGTCCGAAAGGCCCAGGTGTCCGCGATCTGCATCAGGTTAACACCACGGTTCTCGTAAAGTGTCTGAAGCTCGCTGATTAAGCCGTTGATATCAGCGCCTTCCGGCAGATGCCGTTTCACATCCTTGGCAGATAGCGGTTTGGCTGATCCGAAGAATATAGCCTCAAGCAGGCGGAGTTGATCGAAACGTTCGTTCATGAGCGGTCTCTTGTATCTTCGTCGACACCACGGAAATAGATTTCTCCGAACATTCCGTCTTGTCGGATCTGCAACTTGCCCTCACGACAGAGTTCCAGTGAGGCAACAAATGTGGTCGCGACCGCCGAGCGCCTAACCAGCGGGTCGCGCAGATCCGCAGGCAGGAAAGAACTGAGGGTTTTCCAGTTCGGTGTGGCCCCCAGCAAGGTGGTCAAACGCTGTAGCGCGTCGTCGACCGTGTAAAGCTCCGTGGCCTGGATATGCAGGCTCGAGACTTCGTTGCGCACCCGGTTTTTGGCGTAGGCCCGCAGGAGTTCAAGCAGCGAGGCGTCGAAGGTGGTCGTCGTCTCGGTTCGTAGTCGCTCCGGCTCGCCCCGCACATAGATGCCCTGGCCCAGCCTGGGGCGCTCCGTGAGAAGCTTTCCGGCTTTTTGCATCGCTTCAAGGCGTTGCAGCTGAAACTTCAGAGCAGCAGCCATCTCAGCGCCGCTCGGCTCGTCATCTCCCGCCGGTTCCGGAAGCATCAGGCGGGACTTCAGGTACGCCAGCCAGGCAGCCATCACCAGATAATCCGCGGCAAGCTCCAGGCGAACCTTGCGGGCTTCACGGACAAATTCGAGGTACTGATCGGCGAGCGCCAGGATCGAAATGCCGGTCAGGTCGACCTTCTGATCCCGCGCCAGCTGCAGAAGCACATCAATCGGACCTTCATAGCCGTCGAGATCCAGAATCAGCCCGTCGCCAATCTTGGCCGGCAGACCGGAATCCTCTTCAAAGGCATCTTGGCCGTCTGTTATGTCCTTGGTCTCGGACACCCCTGCCCCTCTAAATGTCGTGCACGTACGCTGTCAAACACACAATATCTACCAATAACCCGCTAACGAGTAAAAAAATATGCCTAGCGCTTCAATAGGCGGCCGCATAACCCAGCCGATAACGTCGACATAAGCCGCGTATTCTCCAGCAAAGCGTGGTAGCAGAAACAAACCGATCAAAATGAAGAAACCATAACGCTCAACAGCTGCCAGACGAACAGCCAAAGGATAAGGCAATAACCCGACGGCTACCCGCCCGCCGTCGAGTGGCGGCAGGGGAAGCATATTAAAAACAGCCAATATAACATTGATATATATTGCGTTTTTCAAATTTTCTTTAAACCACAGAGCTGATGCGTCGGGCAATAACGGCAAAACGTGAAACAATAGGGCTGCGACTGTCGCCAAGGCGATATTGGCCGCAGGACCAGCTGCGGCAACCAGGATCATGTCACGCCTAGGTTTGCTCAACCTGTCAAACCGGACGGGTACAGGTTTTGCCCAGCCAAAAACAAAGCCGGTTCCGCTGATCACGAGCATTGCAGGCAGGATGACAGTTCCAAAGGGATCGATATGCCGGAGCGGATTGAGATTGACCCGCCCTAGGCGGTAGGCAGTGTCATCACCCAGTTTCCAGGCTGCGTAGCCGTGCGCGACCTCGTGAAAGGTAATTGCGAGGAGGACGGGCAACGCCCAGATCGAGATGCCCTGCAGAATTGACGAAAAGTCCAAGCTCTATTCCTTAATGGGCCCCAAAGCCGGTGCTTCGTCCGGCTCGCGCCAATTCAAAACTGTAGTGTGGCCCTATGCGCCGCTGAGTATCTCATCCAGGCGTGCGACAGCCTCTTTGTATTGAAAATCTTCGAGGTTTCCCAGACGCTTACTGGCTGCTGTCGCGCGGTCTCGTGCTTCTTCAGTCATGATGCGTGAATTGGCAGCGACCGCCTGCATTTCGTCTGCCTTACCGTTGCAGTGCAGCGCGATATCGCACCCAGCCGCCATAGCCGCAGCAGTACGTTGCCCCAAATCGCCGTCCAGTGCCTCCATGGAAAGGTCGTCCGTCAGCAGGAGACCCTCAAAACCGATATAGTCACGGATAATTTCCTTCACCACCTTTGACGACGCGGTCGCCGGGTGGTCGGGATCTACAGCTGTATAGACAACATGGCCCGTCATCGCCCAGGGGGCATCGGAACGGAGCCGAAAGGACTCAAAATCACTTGCCTTGAGCTCCTCAAGCGTGGCGTTAACGACCGGCAAAGACAAATGGCTGTCGACCATGGCGCGCCCGTGGCCCGGCATATGCTTGATCACGGGTATCACACCGGCAGAGAGGCAGGCATCGATGCAGACTTTGCCCAGCTTCGCCGCCGCCTCGGGTTCCGCAGCAAAGGCGCGGTCGCCAATCACATCGTGCGCTCCGGGGAAGGCCAGATCGAGAGACGGAACGCAATTGACGTTGAGGCCCACATTCAAAACTTCGGCTGACAAGAGCTGCGAATTCAGTCGGACGGCCTCCTCAGCCAGCGCCGGATCCTCCTTCATCAGGCTGCCGAGGCGTCCAGGGGCCGGAGCCGCCCGCCAGTGCGGCGGCTTCAGCCTGGTGACCCGGCCGCCTTCCTGATCGACCAGGATAGGGGCGTCCTCACGGCCAATCGCCTCGCGCAGATCATAGGTCAGGTGGCGTAGTTGCTCCGGGGTTTCGCAATTGCGTTTGAAGAGGATAAAGCCGAAGGGATTGGAATCTGCAAAAAAATCGCGTTCCCAATCACTTAGAACGGTTCCCTCGCACCCGAAGATGACGGCGGAAGTATCGGTTGGCAGTGTTTTCATCGGATTTAACGACGTTTGACCAAGCAATCCTGCTTGGCGGCCTTGAGCTGGGCACAGAGGTCCTGCGCCGTAGCCTTGGTCGGGAAAGGTCCGGTCTGCAGGCGGTAACGTGTGCCGATACCCTCGATCTCAGCTTTTTCGACGATTGCTTTCATCTGCGCGAGCAAGCCTTTGTTTACATTCTGAATTCGCTTCCACTCCTGAAGGGCGATCTGCTCGGACTTCAGGGAGGCCAGCTGCAGAACATAACCACTGTCGGTCGGAACCTTGGCAAGCTGTGTTGTCGCTGCTGTTGCTGTGGGGGCCTTTGGTGCTGCTGGCTTCGAAGCTTCAGCGACCTTGGCGACGGGTTTGGGCTTGACCGCTGGCGCATCGGGAATCTTCGGGGCTTCCACAGGTGCGGCGACGGTTTCCTCAGTCTCTGTTTTCGAGGGCTCGACGATGACCGTATTGGCTGCAGTTTCAACTTCTTTCGCGGCTTTCTCAGCCTCTTGCGCGAGCAAAGATGCAGAGCCGGTTTCAGCCTGTGGCTCGGTGACAATCACAGGTGTCTCTTCATTGCCATCCAGGTTGTTATCGCTATCCAACGTCGTGGTGCCGGTTGGCACGGGGAGCGGCGCTTCGGGTGGTGGCAGAAGGCGTTCAACCTGCGGCTTTTCCGGGTCAGGGTTCAGGATCAGCTTGTCCTGATGCTCAACCTTCAGTCCGCCCGGATTTTCAGGCCTGGTTTTCACCGGTTCCGGATCGGCCTGAATCAATTCCACCGTCTGGATACCGTCCTGTGAAGTTCCCGGATCGGAATAGGCAAACCAGACGACTCCCCCAAAAGCTGCCAGGACAAGTAATGCAATTCCAACCGGCATCAGGGGCGAACGGCGGCGAAGTTCCCGTTCCGTGTCGCCTGTATCGTGAACAAAATCGTCCATTTTTATTCCTTGGTCATAGCCGTATTGCGGATCCGTATCCGGATTAGGTCCTTCGAGCGACGCCTCCGCGCCTGCTTTCCGAGTACCTGGGCCAGCCTTCAAACTGTCTAACGCGCGCTCAAACCGCCGAAAGGCGTCCGAACTGCGGTCGACGGGCATTAGTGCATCTCCTCAGCCGGCTCGACACCGAAGACCTCCAGGCCGGATGCGATCACCACAGCAACCGAGCGCACCAGCGCCAGCCGCGCCTGCGTCAGTTCCGGCTCGCCAGGGCGAATAAACCGCAACTGCGCATTGTCGTTTCCGCCATGCCAGAGCGCATGAAAGGAAGCCGCCAGATCATAGAGGTAAAAAGCCACCCGATGTGGCTCGTGAGCCTCTGCTGCGCTTTCAACCAATCTGGGCCACTCGGCAAGCTGCTTCATAACACCAAGCTCTCCCGAGTCGGTCAACAGATTGAGATCGCTGTCTGCCAAAGACACATCATCTAGTGCCAGAGCCGGAAAGGCTTCAGCGCAGGCCCGCGCCACCGAAAAGGAGCGCGCATGGGCGTAATTGACGTAGAAAACCGGATTGTCCCGGCTCTGCTCGAGAACTTTTTCCAGATCAAAATCAAGGGTCGCATCGTTTTTGCGGGTCAGCATGATGAAACGCACCACGTCCTTCCCGACTTCATCGATAACCTCTTGAAGAGTCACGAAGTTACCGGAACGCTTGGACATTTTGACCATGTCGCCACCGCGCATCAGCTTCACAAGCTGACAGATCTTCACGTCAAGCACGCCCTCACCGCCCGTCAACGCGGAAACAGCCGCCTGCATCCGTTTCACATACCCACCGTGATCGGCGCCCCAGATATTGATCATGGTCTTGCCGCCACGTTGGAATTTATCCAGATGGTAAGCGATATCGTTGGCGAAGTAGGTCAGGCTGCCGTCGGACTTGAGTAATGGCCGGTCGACATCATCGCCGAACTCGGTGGCCTTGAAGAGCGTCAGCGGCACCGGCTCCCAGTCATCAGGTTTCTTGCCCTTCGGCGGCTCCAGCACACCGACGTAGACAAGACCGCGATCCTCCAGGGTTTTAATTGCCGCCTTTACGCCGCCATTGTCGACCAGCGCGCGCTCGGATGAGAATACATCGTGTTTTACGCCCAGAGACGCAAGATTTTCGCGCACCAGATCCATCAAGGCGTCGATTGCAAAGCGCCGAACCTCGGGCAACCATTCGCTTTCCGCGCTCTCTAACCACTTCGAACCGTCCCGTGCTGCGAGCGCCTTGCCGACATCCTTGAGGTATTCGCCCGGATAGAGGCCTTCCGGGATTTCACCGATATCCTCGCCCAGGGCTTCGCGATAGCGCAGAAACGTGGATCTGGCCAAGACGTCGACCTGCGCACCTGCGTCGTTGATGTAATATTCGCGGATAACGTTGTATCCGGCCTTGGCGATCAGAGAAGCCAGTGCATCCCCGACGACCGAACCGCGCGCATGACCAACCGTCAGCGGGCCCGTCGGATTGGCGGAAACAAATTCCACATTGACGGTTTGACCGGCACCCATAGTGGAATCGCCGTAGTTTGTGCCGGATTTCAGGATATCCCGCACGCAGTTCCGCCAGGTGTCGCTCTCAAGCGTTACATTGATAAAGCCGGGACCGGCAATCTCCACGGAGCTGACGACAGGTAACTCGCGTAGGCGCGCAGCCAGGAGTTCCGCCAGATCTCGTGGCTTTTGACCCGCCTGCTTGGCCAGAACCATCGCGGCATTGGTGGCGATGTCACCATGGCTGCGCTCGCGCGGCGGCTCGGCAGAAACCCGGGTAAAATCAAGGCCGTCCGGAAGTTGACCCGCTTGTGTCATATCCCCAAGCGCAACGAGAATAGAATCTCTGAAAGATTTGAAAACGTTCATTTTATTGATTTTCTTGCCAATCGATTTTTAAAGCCGCTCAGTCTTGCTGACCAATCAGTCGGGCATGTTCCTGCATGGCAAAGCGGTCTGTCATTCCTGCGATGTAATCGGCGATCAGGCGCGCACGACCCTTTTCATCAAGGCTTCCGGTTCCGTCACGCCATTCCTCGGGCAGTGCCGTCGGTGTCGCCTGGAAGTGCTGAAACAGCTCCTTGGCAACTCCTTTGACCTCCGTGGTCATTCGCATCACACGATCGTGGCGGTACATTCGCGAAAAGAGAAATGAGCGCAGAACACGCTCGTTCTCCCTCATCTCCTTCGAAAAGGCAACGACCGGGTGAGTTAAAGCCCTGATATCCGCGGCTGTACGAGGCCGAGCCGCCTCCAGCCGCCGATTGGTCTCTTCCAGAAGGTCAGTCACCATGCGGTCGATGAGACGCCGGACCGATTCGTGAATCAGACTTGTCTGGTCAATGCCCGGATATGTCTTGGCCACATCCGCGAAAGTGGGACCAACCAGCGGGATCTCATGTAGATCCTCGATCGTGAAGAGCCCTGCCCTCAAGCCATCGTCGATATCATGATTGTTGTAGGCGATGTCGTCCGCAAGGGCGGCCACCTGGGCTTCAGGCCCTGCGAAGGTTCCGACCTCGAGATCGAAATCCTGACAGAAAGCGGCGATAAACCGCCCTACGCCACCTCGGCTAATCTCTTTCTCACTCGCATTGGGGCCCTCCAGGGGGCCGTTATGCTTAACAACGCCCTCCAACGCCTCCCAGGTAAGGTTGAGGCCTCTGAAGCGCGCGTAGCGATGTTCAAGATCTGTAACGATACGAAAGGTCTGTTCGTTATGGTCGAATCCGCCATAGGGCGCCATCATCTCGCCCAGAATATCCTCGCCCGCGTGGCCAAAAGGCGTATGCCCCAGGTCGTGTGCCAGGGCGATGGCCTCGGCCAGATCTTCATTCAGACGCAACGCCCGGCTGATACTCCGGGCGATCTGGGCGACTTCAATTGAATGCGTCAGCCGTGTCCTGAAATGATCGCCTTCATGATAGACGAAAACCTGGGTTTTATACTGCAAGCGCCGGAATGCACCTGAATGGATCACCCGGTCGCGGTCCCGCTGATAACAGGACCGGGTCGGGCTTTCAGGTTCGGCGACACGGCGGCCGCGCGTCTGGCTCGGATGACAGGCGTAGGGCGCCAGATTTTCTGCGGAATCGACCATGCGCGGACACTACCGTTTCATACGGCAAAAACGCAACGGCTGAACCTCAAGAAGCTTTGATTTTCACAACTTTGTTCGACTTTATAGATAAATCCGGTCAATCGCCCTGATGAATTGACAGTGGCTAACTTTTTCCTAAATAAGGGAAGAGTAGATTTTGCTGTTACAGAGATCGGCGCTATAGTGGCCAAAGATTAATCTGGAGGAACTGGAATGAGCGACGTCCTCGATGTCGTCAAAAAGCCTGAAGTGACCCTTTCCGCGTCTGCGGCAAAGCGAATCGCATGGCTGATCGAACAGGAGGATCAGGCCGAGCTGATGATGCGGGTCTCGGTGTCCGGTGGTGGTTGCTCCGGCTTTCAGTATGGTTTCTCTTTCGACGACACCGTGAATGCCGATGATCAGCGCTTCGAGCGTGATGGCGTTTCCGTGGTCATTGATGATACTTCGCTTGAACTCCTGGGGGGCGCGGAGATCGATTTCGTGGAAGATCTGATCGGTGCATCCTTCCAGATCGTTAATCCGAACGCGACTTCCTCCTGCGGCTGCGGATCCTCCTTTTCGATCTAACCTCGAAAAAGCGATGCTGACCCGGCAGCGGTCATACATGCGCGGAACCGCCTTATTCTATCGTTTCGGGCGCTCAGTCGGACTGAGCATCTTGAGTATCTAACGGGCCGCTGACAGGCGGCCTTTGATTTATCCAGCGGGGGCACATGGTCAAAATAGCGACCTGGAACGTCAATTCAGTCAATAAACGGCTGCCAAATCTTCTCGAATGGCTGGAATCCTCCAAACCGGATGTGGCGCTTCTTCAGGAACTGAAATGCGTTGAAGAGAAGTTTCCGCGCCTTGAGATCGAAGCCGCCGGTTATCACGTCGCTCTGACCTCGCAGAAAAGCTACAACGGCGTGGCAATGCTCTCTCGCCAACCCATCGAGAAGGTTCTGATCGGGTTGCCGGGCGACGAGAGTGACGAACAGGCACGCTATGTCGAAGGAACAACTTTCGGCCTTCGGATCGCAGCCTTGTACCTGCCCAATGGCAATCCCGTTTCGAGCGAGAAGTTTCCATATAAACTCCGCTGGATGGAGCGGCTCCGTAAGCATGCGCAGGAGCTCCTGCGTAGTGAGGAACCTATCATCCTGGGGGGTGACTACAATATCATTCCAAGCGATGACGACGCCTACGACGCCATCAAGTTTCAGGACGACGCGCTCAGCCGGCCAGAATCACGCCGTGAATTCAGGGCGCTGCTAAACCTCGGTTATACGGAAGCCTGGGCCAGCCTGCACAGCGAACGCCACGTCTACAGTTACTGGGATTACTATGGTCAGGCTTTTGATCATGACAATGGCCTGAGGATCGATCACCTGTTGCTCTCGCCCCAGGCGGCCGATCGCCTTCTGCGGTGCGAAGTCGAGCGGGAACCGCGCGGCAAGGAAAATCCCTCTGATCATACCCCGGTCTGGTGCGAGCTTTCCGAATGAAGCGTCAGGGCCCAAGCGGATCCGCGAAGACTTTCAAGCAGGTTTTGGCTTCCTGATGCCGTTCATTCTGCCTCTCGATGATGACAATCCGCGCATCAGGCTTCCGCACCCCTGGGTCAACTGGACCCTGATCGGTCTGTGTATTGCCGTTTTTGCACTTCAGTTCATCAGTCCGGCGGGCGTCGAGAACAATCTGATCAGAACCTTCGGGGCGACGCCTCATCTCCTGATCAACGGAGCTCTCGAGAGCCATACCTCCATGGGGGTGCCGGCGATTGCGACATTGATCTCATACGCGTTTCTGCACGGCAACTTCGTTCACCTGCTATTGAATATGCTGGTCCTATGGGTCTACGGCGATAACGTCGAAGATTCGATGGGGCACACGAACTACTTGGTTTTCTACCTGATCTGCGGGATTTTGGCTGTTTTCAGCCAGATTTTGATCAATCCTGCATCTCTTAGCCCGATCATTGGCGCCAGCGGAGCGCTTGCCGGTATCATGGGCGCTTACTTTGTTCTCTACCCAAAGGCACGCCTCCTCGTTCCAATCTTTATCTTCCCCGTCTACCTGCCTGCCTACCTCGTCCTCTCCTTCTGGATGCTGTTCCAGATCATTGCGGCATTCCAGGCGGAATCAGCAGTTTCGGGCGTCGCCTGGTGGGCGCATATCGGTGGATTTGTCGCCGGCGCACTGCTTGTGAAGTTCTTTCGCCACAAGACTCACTTCAACATGGCCCCTCATGAACTGCCGAAGGGGATCGAAATCGAGAGTTTCGGCAAGGACCGGAACTCCAAGCGGGCCCGCAGCCGAGAAGACGAGAGATGAAGGGTTCGTGTGTTTAGGGGACGACCAGATAAAGCACTGTCGAGAGCGGATCACTGGCTCAGCGAGTCACGATACTCATTAATCTCGCGGATGAACTGGTCGAGTTTCTGCGCAAAATGACCTTTCGTCATGTCCAACTCCGCAACCATATTTTTGGTGTCTAAACGATCTTCAGGTTGGGTTTTCCCAATACGAACTGTCCAAATAGCCGCGCTTTTGTTCGGACCTTCATACATCGGATCGACGAGAAAACTAACGATAAGGCTATGTCCATACGCCTGAGCGATTGAGCTTATTGCCCAGTGTTCGTCCACCCACGACTCTGTATCCTCATCAATCTGCACAACCTCCCAGCCAGATTGGGAGAGTGCAGCGCGAATTTGGTCTCTATAATTCGTCTTTGACGGTCCACGCATCTGACCAATTTAGAGGAATCTCGCATCAGAACACAAATTGATCGGACCTCTTTAGAAACCTGTTGTCGCTGTTTCAGAATAGGTGAGTCAGGTGCAAGCCCAATGGCTTCAAGCCACTTCACTCCACCACGAAACACCAGCCGCGCAAGCGTTTTGAAACATGGTTAACAAATTACCGGGACACTCCCCTGCCTGACCTAATAAGCCACAAGTGATGACTTGCAGTGTAATTGATTACACAGCTCGTTTTGAGAATTAGATGACTCAATTCGAAAATTTTTATTACAGCGTTAACAAACAGAAGTTGAATCGCTTCGCGCTGTCACTTCCAATCAGCAGTTAATCTCCGGTCAAATCAAGATCTATAAGCTCACATAATCATAAATCTTTAAGGACTGCGGGCTTATACATCGACGGGCGCAGATGCGCAGTTTGGATCATTGAGTAGGTGGTGGGGGTCATGTCGCAAAGCGTACCTGTTAAAGAGTTCTCCGCAGAACGCGAACTTCGTATGCGTCAGCACAGTCGGTTGCTGAACGGCAAAGATGGGGCAGACAGTCAAACTCTGGCCAGCGTCATGTCGGCCACAGACAGTTCTGGTGTTACCAATGCAGAGATTCTGGAAGCCATTCAGGATCTGGGCGCAAAGCTCACTGAGGGCGGTGGCGGAACTGCCGACCCCATGATGCCTGATGACGAAAAGTCCGCCCTTGAGGAAGCAAAAGACGTTCGTATCGAAATTGCCCAGATGGTGCGATCGATCGGTCGCGCCAAGGCAGAAATCGCGTCGATCAAGCACCCGCTCGCAAGCGAAGGCGATGACAAGGTTCACCGGGCTTCGAGCGAACTCGATGCCATCGTGTTGGATACAGAAACGGCGACCAACAAGATTCTTGCCGGCAACGAGAATATTGAATCGGCGATTAACAAGCTCAATACGACACACCATGATGACCCTGACGTTCAGGCCATGGCTGAAGATGTCGCCTTTAACGTGATTGAAATCCTTGAAGCCTGTAACTTTCAGGACATCACCGGACAACGCATTACCAAGGTCGTCAACACCCTGCGTTACATCGAAGATCGCATTCTTGCAATGATCTCGATCTGGGGTGTTGAAGCCTTTAGCGACCTACCGGTTGAAGTTGAGGACGAGCGCGAAGGTGACGACGCGCTTATGAATGGCCCAGCCATCGCCAATGAAGGCATTTCCCAGGACGATATCGACGCCCTGTTTGACTGACGCTTCTGTCTGCGAGCCGAGCTACGCTCTAAAGACACTGTGAGAACGAAAAAGCGGAGGCCTGAAGCCTCCGCTTTTCTGTTTGGACCTAGACTTCTCAGCTCACGATGGGCCCAAGAAGTCGATTGCAGATTAAATGTCCGCAAAGACGTGTGTCTCGGCTTTGGCCCCTGGATGCGTAACCGCGCCCTGATAGGCCGGACCGACCGTCTGAGCATAGCGCCAGATCGCGCCGGCCTGGAAGTCGTGTTTCCGCGGTTTCCATTCCTTGCGCCGGCTTTCCAGCTCTTCGTCCGAGAGATCAACGGTGATGCTGCCCTGATCCGCATCGATCGTGATCATATCGCCGTCCTTCAGCAACCCGATTGGACCTGCCACAGCAGCTTCCGGACCGACGTGTCCGATGCAAAAGCCGCGGGTCGCGCCTGAGAAGCGTCCATCGGTGATCAGGGCGACCTTGTCGCCCATACCCTGACCATAGAGGGCCGCGGTGGTTGCCAGCATCTCACGCATGCCCGGGCCGCCCTTGGGGCCTTCGTTGCGGATGACCAGAACCTCGCCTTCTTTGTAACTCCGCTCTTCGACTGCGGCGAAAGCATCTTCCTCACATTCGAAGACACGGGCGGGACCGGTGAACTTCAGCTGTGTCATTCCGGCGATCTTCACGATCGCGCCTTCCGGCGCCAGATTGCCCTTGAGACCAACCACGCCGCCGGTCGAAGACAGGGGTTTGGAGGTCGGCATAATAATGTCCTGATCGGTCGGGAAGGTCACTTTTTCCATCTGTTCGGCAATGGTCTCGCCGGTAACGGTGATGCAATCGCCGTGCAGATAACCGCCGTCGTACAGGGCTTTCATCAGAACCTGAACGCCGCCGATCTCATACATGTCCTTCGCGACGTAACGTCCGCCGGGCTTCAGGTCCGCTATGTAAGGGGTTTCGCGGAAGATCTTCGTAACGTCTTCCAGATCGAAGTCGATACCGATCTCGTTGGCAATTGCAGGCAGGTGTAAACCGGCATTCGTCGAGCCACCGGAAGCGGCGACAATCCGGGCAGCGTTCTCCAGGGATTTACGGGTCACGACATCACGCGGGCGGATACCAAGTGCGATACACTTCATCACAGCTTCGCCCGAGGCTTCCGCGTAAGCATCACGGGATTCGTAGGGGGCTGGTGCGCCAGCGGAATAGGGAATTGCAAGTCCCATGGCTTCCGAGACACAGGCCATTGTGTTTGCCGTGAACTGACCGCCGCAGGATCCTGCCGAAGGACAGGCAACGCACTCAATGCCACGCAGCTCTTCATCCGAAATCTTGCCTGCAGAGTGCGCGCCGACGGCTTCAAAAACATCCTGAACCGTGATGTCCTTGCCTTTATGACGACCCGGCAGGATCGACCCGCCGTACATGAAGATCGAGGGAACGTTCAAGCGCACCATGGCCATCATCATGCCCGGTAGCGACTTATCGCAGCCGGCGAGGCCAACAAGCGCGTCGTAACAGTGTCCACGCATGGTCAACTCAACCGAGTCAGCAATGAGGTCGCGGCTGACCAGGGAGGACTTCATCCCGGAGTGCCCCATGGCAATGCCGTCGGTCACGGTGATGGTGGTAAACTCGCGAGGCGTACCCGAAGCGGCTTTGACGCCTTTCTTGACGGCCTGAGCCTGCCGAGAGAGAGAAATATTGCAGGGGGCAGCTTCGTTCCAGCAGGTCGCCACACCGACGAAAGGCTGCGCGATCTCCTCATCGGTCATTCCCATTGCGTAGTAATAGGAACGATGCGGTGCGGAAGCCGGTCCGACCGAAACGTGACGGCTGGGAAGTTTCGACTTATCGAAATCGGGGTTGCTTTTGAGTGGCATGACACTCCCTCTGCTGCATTTTGTTATTGTCCACCTCGGAGTGGCCTTTTTCGCGGCCGAACTCCTGAATACCGCGCGCAGAATAGCGATGCGGTCAGGACTGCACCAACATTATTAATGCACAACACCCGGGCACAAACTGCATGGAGGTATGAGGGATGGCGTTCCCGACAGATAGGAAGCAAAGAGAGCCTTCGGCGGAGTCACGAAACGTCACGTTGTTCCCAGTGCAGACACTGACACGACCGCCTTTTAACCGCAATTTCGCGCGGTATTTCGTGTCAAAGGTCCTAGCTGTGCCAGCGAAGGGACATGCAGGAAAGCCCCGCATCAATCTTGGCGATTTCCGAGGTTTTCAGCTCTACAAGCTTGTAGCCGGCCTTTTTCAGCATCTCGATCGTGCCCGGAAAGCCGACACCGATGAAAACGCGGTCGTTGATGCGCAGGGCGTTGGCTGCCCCCTCCTCGCCCTCCGGGACGATCAGCGTTTCATAGCTGGAGAACACACCGGACTCCGCCAATCTACGGGTGGAAAGCACGGTAGCGTCATCCATCAGGGAACAGTCCGATTTGAAATGCAGGACGTTTTCCGGTGTCTGCACGACTTCGCCTTTCCGTCCCAGCTCGGCAAGGCAGGCAATAAGTGATTCGGCGCCCTCTCGATCGGTTCTGGCCGAGAGGCCGATCATTACCCGGTCGGACATCGTTAAGACATCGCCACCGTCAACATATCCGCCCTCCAGCTCCAGGACCCTGTCAAAACGTTCGCGCAACACCGGGGCAATGGCCGCCGTCTCCCCTTCCCGGCTGCCGATACCAGGGCGCAGAAGGATCGCACCTTCGTGGAACACCAGAGCAGGATCTTCAACAAAAATCGAATCTGGGAAAGCTTCCAGCGGATCAAGAACCTGTACGCCGACGCCTGCATCCTTAAGCGCAGCGAGATAGGCATCATGCTCGGCGGTAACCTCCGCATAGCTTGGATCGTCCTGCCCGCCTGCCCGCAGGCCCTTTACGACCGAGACACCGGGTCTGCGGACAATCGCAGAGTCAAAATCGTAAGCGCGCAGGGTTTTCGCCATCAGACTCTTCCAGGGCTTGGGGTTGCAGATCGACGGAGCAGCTACGCGGTTCCGAGGCGCTCCAGGGCAGCCAAAAGCTTGTCACGAGACCCCTGGGATTCTTCCTTGCGCGCGCGCTGTTCGGCCACGACTTCAGCCGGCGCACGGGATACAAAGCTCTCGTTCGCCAGCTTCTTGTCCACTTTGGCGATTTCGCCATCGACCTTCTCGATCTCCCGGTTCAAACGCGCCCGCTCTTCATCAAGGTCGATCAGATCTGCCAAAGGCAAGGCCAGGGTGGCTTCATCCACCACGATCTGTACGGAGCCTTTGGGGGCCGCTTCATCATGCGCGTCAAACTGCTCTAGGCGCGCGAGGCGTTTGATAATGCCCGCCTGCTCTGCAATCCGCTTGCGGGTCGCATCGCTGGCATCGCAGACAAGTACGTTGGCCTTTGACGAAGGCGGCACGTTCATTTCGGCGCGAATGGCGCGAATTTCGGAAATAACCTTGATCACCCAATCAATATCAGCCGTGACTTCAGCATCGATGAGGTCTTCGCCCAGATCAGGCCAGGCTGCGGAGATGAGGGAGGTTCCGGCGTCACCGCTTACGGTTTCCCAGAGCTCTTCACTGATGAAGGGCATAATTGGGTGTAGCAGGTGCAGCAGCTGCGACAGGGTCCAGGCTACGGCAGCGCGCGTTTCCGCGGCGGCAGCCTCGTCCTCACCGCCGATAACCGGCTTGGTGAACTCCAGATACCAGTCACAGAATTCATGCCACGCAAAGTGATAGAGGACGTTGGCGGCATCGTTGAAGCGATAAGCTTCGAAGGCCTTGTCCAGGTCGAGGCGTGCCTGTGCCACCTTGCCGACAATCCAGCGATTGATCTGCAGTTTGCAGGCTGTCGGATCAAAGGACGGATCCAGCTCGGCACCATTCATCAGGCTGAAACGGGCGGCATTCCAGAGTTTGGTCGCGAAGTTCCGGTAACCTTCCACCCTGCTTTCCGACATTTTGATGTCGCGTCCAGGCGCAGCCATCGCCGCCAGAGTGAAGCGCAGAGAGTCGCAACTGTACTTTTCGATCAAATCCAGCGGGTCGATCACATTGCCCTTGGATTTGGACATCTTCTGGCCATTCTCGTCGCGAACGAGGGCATGGATGTAGACCGTGTGGAAAGGCACATCATCCATAAAGTGCAGGCCCATCATCATCATCCGGGCAACCCAGAAGAAGATGATATCAAAGCCTGTGACCAGAACATCCCCAGGGTAGTAGCGTGCGAGTTCCGGTGTTTCCTCCGGCCAGCCCAGTGTCGAAAAAGGCCAAAGTGCCGAGGAGAACCAGGTGTCCAGAACATCTTCGTCGCGCTCGAGTTCGACATCTTTGCCGTAGTGAGCTTTGGCTGCGGCCTGTGCCGCCTCCTCACTCTCCTCGACGAAGGTCGTGCCGTCGGGGCCATACCAGGCCGGAATCTGATGCCCCCACCAGATCTGGCGCGAGATACACCAGGGCTGAATGTTGCGCATCCATTCAAAGTAGGTGTTTTCCCACTGCTGCGGCACGAACTTGGTCCGGCCCTCCTCCACCGCCTTAATTGCGGGTTTGGCGAGGGTTGCGGCGTCGACATACCACTGATCAGTCAACCAGGGTTCGATCGGAACGCCACCGCGATCACCGTGCGGAACGGTATGTGGGTGGTCGTCAATCTTCTCAAGCAGGCCTGCTGCGTCCATATCGGCGACGACCTGCTTACGCGCCTCAAACCGGTCCATGCCACGGTACTTTTCGGGAACGTCGTCGGTTAACTTGGCGTCGCGGTCGAAAATATTGATCATCTCGAGGTTATGACGACGGCCGACTTCAAAGTCATTGAAGTCGTGCGCAGGTGTCATTTTGACTGCGCCACTTCCTGTTTCAGGATCGGCATAGTCATCGGCAACGATTGGAATCCGCCGTCCGACCAGCGGCAGGACAACGTGCTTGCCGACGAGATCCTGATACCGCTCGTCCTCGGGATGAACCGCGACCCCGCTGTCGCCCAGCATGGTCTCAGGCCGTGTCGTCGCAACAACGACGTACTGATCACTGCCCTCGATGGGGTAGCGAAAGTGCCAGAGGTGACCATTTGTCTCGGTCTGGATGACTTCCAGATCTGAAATCGCGGTGTGCAGCTTAGGATCCCAATTCACCAGACGCTTGTCTTTGTAGATCAGGCCCTGTTTATGAAGCGCGACAAAAACCTTGCGTACGGCCTTGGAGAGACCTTCGTCCATGGTGAAGCGCTCACGCTTCCAATCGGCGGATGCGCCCAGACGGCGGAGTTGGCGCACAATGGTGCCGCCGGACTCGGCTTTCCAGTCCCAGACCCGGTTCAGGAACTTTTCCCGGCCAAGGTCATGACGGGACATGCCTTTCTCCGCGAGCTGGCGCTCAACGACCATCTGCGTGGCAATGCCCGCATGGTCGGAGCCAGGCTGCCAGAGCGCGTCCTGCCCGGTCATGCGCTGATAACGAATAAGAATGTCCTGCAGCGTAAAGGTCAGGGCGTGCCCCATGTGCAGGCTGCCCGTAACGTTGGGCGGCGGCATCATGATGGTGTAGGGCGTCGCGTTGGACTCTACGTTGGACTTAAAGGCGTCGGAATCCGTCCATTTGGCGTAATGCTTCGCCTCGACCTCTTTCGGCCGATAAGTTTTCTCCAGCATTGCTGGGACATCCTCTTCATACCCGGGCGGCCAAGCTTCATCGGAAGCCGCGCTCACCGGATCGGGCTGTTTTTGTGAATTCTGCCGGAAAGAACCGGTTATCGAATGAAGTGTTTACCGGCGGAGTTACTGATTCTCAACCCGGCGGACCATTTTTTTGATCTCTTCACGTACGATCCGCTCCACCATAGTCGCGAGATTCGCATCCAGCCAGAGCTTGAGCTCCGGACGCAGCGCCTCTCGGACGAGGTCTTCAATCGTCCGGCCATCACCCACCATCAGCGCCTTTTGGGTCAACGCGGCCTTCGCTATCTCGGAGAGCGCGGTACTTGCAGCGACTTGGGTCGGTTCGGATATCAGGCTTTCATCATCGCCGAGAGCCGGGAGATCTTCATCGGGCTCAAGCGATACGTCCAGCGGCTCTTCCTCTGGCTCCGGGTCTGGCTCAGAAGCAATTTCTTCTACCTCAGGCTCCGGCTCTGGTTCCGCCTCTGGCTCAGGTTCGGGCTCCGGCTCAGCTTCTGGCGTGGAAAAATCGTCATCCAAAATCGGCAGAGGCTCCGGCAACTCTTCCTCAGCTTCCGCCGTTTCTTCACCAAGCTCAGAGCCGTCCGGATTGACCTTCTGGGTCAGTTCCAGCTCGTCTTCATCATCGTCAGCGCTCTCTTCTTCAGCAGCTTCCTCAGGGGCCGCGGCTTCCGCGGCCTCCTCAGACTCATCCTGACCTTCTTCCGGATCGTCTTCAGAAATGATCCGCCTGATGGAGGCGAGAATTTCCTCCATTGACGGTTCGTCTTGGCTCTGTTGATCACTCATCGATCAGGTATCCTGGTGAAAAAACAACGTTAACATAAGCTCAATAACAAGCTGCTTGCCCCCACGGAATAACACAAGGTGGTTAACAACGGTTAAAGTGGTGAATTTATTCTGCTCCTGGAGCGCCCAAACCGAACCATTTGTCGCGAACAGAGCGATAATCTTCCTCTACATCGTAAATTTCGACCGGTAATGCGATGCCGCTGGCGCTGAGTTGTCCGATGGCGGAGAGCACCTGATAACCGGCAACAACCTCGTCACGCTGCGCGCCGACCAGGCTGACCTGTGAGTTCAAGAGTTCCTGTTCGGCGTCCAGAATATCCAGAATGGTCCGCGCGCCGACTTCATTCTCCTGCCGCACGCCCTCAAGTGCGATCTCAGCCGATGCAACCGCAGATTCAAACGAGCGGATCTGAGCACGTGCTGTCAGCAGAGCTTCCCATGAGGATACGGCAATCTGCTCGGCGCGGCGGCGTTGTTCTTCAATCTCCACCCGTCGCTGACTGGAAATCTGCTTGGCAGCGCGTACCCGGCTCGACACACTGCCTTGCTGATAAAGCGGAATTGAAACCTCAGCGATAATTGAAGCTGAATCGGTTTCGGTATCTGAACTGCTCACCTCGTCCTGATGCGAGAGCGAACCGACCAGATTGACCTCTGGGTAGAGCTCGCCCGTCACCTGACGGACGTTTTTCTGCGCGGCCAGTTCCGTGTAAACGGCTGAGGTCACGTCGGGGTTGTTCTTGATAGCCTGACCGACAACATCATCCTGTGCGCCGGGGAGGTTTAACGGGGCAGCGGGTGGCAGCAGGGTGCCAGGGAAAGATCCGATGACCTCCTGGTACACCGCGCGGCTTGTTGCCAGATTGCCTTCGGATGCAATCCGGTCGGAAACAGCCGTCGCCAGGCGGGTTTCCGCCTGCGCCACGTCGGTCCGCGTAACCTCGCCGACTTCAAAGCGATCGCGTGTGGCCTCCAGCTGTTGGCCGATAACGTCTTCGTTGCTGATGTTCAGTTCAAGCACCGCCTGATCGCGCCAAACATCCGTGTAACTGGTAGCCGCATTCAACAACACGCTCTGTTCGGTTGAACGAAGGCTTTCGCGCTGTGCCCTAACCTCGTTTTCTGCCCGCTCCGTACCTGCAACGGTTCGGCCGCCCCGATAGATCGGTTGGGTCACGTCGATGTTCGCCGTAAAGGGAGTCAGCGAATCGTCGCTGTCGCCATCGTTGGTATCAGTCTCGGTACGGCGTTTTCCGACAGAGGAGCCTGCGGTGACATTTGGTCGCCAGTTAGAAAGTTCCTGAGGCACGTTCTCGTTGACCGAGCGCAGCTGCGCGCGTGCGGCCCGAAGGGTCGGGTTTGTGTCATATGCCTGAGAGAGCGCTTCTGGCAGCGTTTGCGCTTCCGCTGTGCCCATGGCCGGTGCCAAAAGCGCAATAGATGCGACGGCGGCCAAAAGGCCAAAGCGACGCGCTACCCCGGTTTTTGATCGGACCGAATTCAATTTCACTTAGCCGCTCCCGAATGCCGTTTGAAAAATTTTGTTGGGATAGATCCCAACCAAGGAGATGTGGTCATTTTTAACGAGATTAAAACACAAACTCGCTGGTGCGTTCGAAACCGACGAGGCAGGGTGTCGAGGCATCGAACAGAGGCCTGCCCGTCACATTCCCGCCATTGCGTTGAAACAGTGTTGCACGCCCGACGCCGTCCTCATCTAAAACCACTGCGACCATGCGTCCACCATCCGCGAGCTGCGCGGTGACAGCATCGGGGGCCTTGGCAATGGATCCACTGAAGAGGATTACGTCGTAAGGGGCCTGTTTCGCATAACCCTCGGCCATATTGCCCGAAACGGCGACCGCGTTATCAATGCCCATAGCGTTCAGGGTTTCGTTGGCCGTGCCAACCAGTTCCTCATCGCTATCAAGGCCGACAACCGTTGCTGCGATCTGCGCAAGGATGGCTGTGCCGTATCCTCTTGCCGCCCCGATCTCCAGAACGATGTCTTCATTGGTCGGCGCCGCAGCCTGGATCAGCCGCGCAAGTACCATCGGCTCCATCACATAACGTCCGTCCCCAATCGAGATATCTTCATCGACGTAAGCGACGCTGCGGAGGGCCTCCGGCAGGAAAGCTTCGCGTGCAATAGCCTCGAAGCTTGCGATCACCCGATGATCGGTCACTTTGTTGGTGCGCAGCTGGCTATCCACCATATTTGCGCGGGCCGCGTTGAAATCGGTCATTTCTGTCTCGTCAGTTGCTTGCCGTACAGGCATGAAGCCGCGAATCCCGGATGCACGGGACCTCTTCGACGTTATATGCCGCGTATCGGTCGATGACAATCGCTCAGACGGCTTACGCTGGACCTCAAACGCCAGATTTCACTGTCCTGCGGGGAGTGTCAGGAAACGCACTTGACCGCTTGACCCCGATTAATGCTCTCTTTATACCTCGCGTCTCAGTCAGCAAATGCGTGTGCGGACTGCCAAGGCCCGGTAGCAGAGTGGTTATGCAGAGGATTGCAAATCCTTTTACGTCGGTTCGATTCCGGCCCGGGCCTCCAAAATTCCTCCCAAATAGCTCCCCGCTCTGTTGTGGCCTGATTTCAGGGCGAATATCTGCTCGAGTCGCCCATCACTTCAGGTAGACACCGCAAGAGACTGCAGGCTTCGCCACGCGATCGTGAAGCTTCTGTTACAGCCCTCAGCTATGCTGCCCGGGTGTTTTCCGTTAACATCCACGGCAAGAACCGGTCAGCGGGTCGGCGGACCGAAGACGGCTTTTTATAAACAGCACCGGATTTTCAGGATGTTGAGAGAAAGCATTGTTGTCTGTTTGCCCGAGCGCCTGCACCCGGTCAGCAGGGTTTACCTGGAGAACTGGTTGTCCGGCGAGCTTTCGACAGCCGAGTTCCTGCGATGGTTTCACATGCCGAACTCCGATTACATATCGGTGGCCAACTGCATCTTGAGCGTCGCTGCAGGGGCCTGAAAATTCTTTTTCAGGGCAGTCGGCTTGCGTCGAAAAACCCCAATAAATCCGGGCCGTCATAAAAAATGAAAAAAAGCATCCAAACCATTTGCAGCCCTGCGTGGGGTTTGATATAAACCCGCCGCTCCCACATGGGAGCAACACCGGTCGACCGGCCCCTTGCCGGAGTCCTTTGTTCCGCGGTAGCTCAGTTGGTAGAGCAGGTGGCTGTTAACCACCTTGTCGCAGGTTCGAGTCCTGCCCGCGGAGCCAATTCTCTCCAAAATCAAACAAAATCTGGCGACTGCAGTACAGCTGCTAAAACGCCGTGTTTCACGCCTTGAGCCTAGGCGCCGGTATCGAGAACCAGGATGCAATCCTGGCCGCCTTCTTTAATCCTGGCGCAGATTTCCAACATTTCCTCCCGGTCGCCAGCAACGCCAGTCATCACGCGAAAGTACTGGGTGCCCGCTATCTGCCCTTTCTCAATGCTCAAATCATAGCTGGAGAGCAGATCCGCGAATCGTTCTTTGAATTCCGTCTGCAAACGCCCGGCGTCATCGGCGGAGCGAAGCGCGACAAGCTGAATGAGGAACCGGTCTTCGTTGGTTACTGCCAGTTTTTGCTGCAATTCTGCCGTTTCCGGCTTCAAGAGACTTTCCGGTTCGGCAGGAGGCAGTGAAGTCAGCCTGCCCTGCCCGTCTTCCTTCATCGAGTTTGACGGCACCACAAGGATCTGGCGGCTATCTGAGCTAAGTTCCTCCAGCTTGAGAGTATCGCCTGTTGACAAGGCGGGTTCCGAGCCGGTGGACGCAGGCAACAAATAGGATCCCTCGAGGGTCTGTTTTTCTTCCTGGGTTGATAACGCGGCGGAAATAAGCGCGGGCGCGGAAGGTCCTTCCACTGTTTCCGGGGTTGCTTCGACTACCATGGATGACTGGAGATCTTCACTTGAGGTATCCGGGGCCTGCAGCAGCAAACTCGTTTCAGGAAGTATCAGAAGTGCCAACACCACGGCGGCGGCAATGGCGCCGCGGGCCATAACCGGTGCACGGTGGCGAAGCGTGATGATTTCCGCCTGAACCGGGCTTTCTCTGAATTCGTCAGTCAGTTGCGTTTCGACCTGAGACTCCTGTTTCGACGCCTCAGCTTCAGCCGTCTCCTGTATCAGGTCCTCTTCTGTGCTTGGCCTATCCGTCGCTGTAACAGCATTGCTTTCGCCAGGTTGCTCGGTGTCTGGTTCAGACTCGGTTTCAAGCTCAGGGCTATGCTCAGACCCGTCCTGCGCTTCCTGCTCCCTCGCGTGAACCACTGCCTCCGCAACAAGAGTTACTCGCTGAGATTTTTCCAGCAGAAGCGTGTCATCGTCCTGAGAATTGACCGCCGTCGTCTCGGCAAGGACCTCATGTTCGTCGTTCCGGATTTCCACAGTCGGGAACCGGTCGTCGTTAGCCGGTTCTTCTTCCTGCGCCACACTGACAGTTTCCTGAGCGCCGGAAGATGAGGGAGTGTCTGTGGGTTGTTTGATATCGGGGACCTTGAGCAGGCCTTCTTGCATCATGTCCCGCGCCACGATACCCACGACCGCGGAATCGATGCGGTGTAGCTCTTCAAGAAATCCATGCAGAAGCAGGCGGTCGCAGATCACATTGATGCGCCGTGGTACGCCGCCACTCAAGTGATGGATCAATTCGAACGAGCGATCAGAAAATGCCGGGTCGCCCTGCCAACTCGCAAGATTCAAACGGTGAAGAATGTAGCTGCGTGTGTCCTCTAACCCCAGAGTGCCCAGATGACTGGAGGTGACTACGCGCTGTCGCAACTGCTCCAGGCGTTCATCAGCCAGCGTTTCTCTGAATTCAGGCTGACCAACCAGGAAAATCTGCAGCAAAGATTCGCCTGGAAGGCAGAAGTTGGACAGCATTCTGAGTTCTTCGAGTGACGACTCTGGTAAGTTCTGAACTTCATCGACGAAAAGAATCGGGCGCCGGCCAAGCACCCGTTCCTCTTCAAGAAAATTGCGGATACTCAAAAGCAGCGACGCCTTGTTTTTCCCTTCAGTCTCAATCCCGAAGGTCGCAGCCACAAGTGACACCAGTTCTTCGTGTTCGATGAAGGACGTCACGATGTTGCCGGTGATGTAACGGGACTCTTCCAAATCTGAGAGCATGCGGTTGACCAGCGTGGTCTTACCCGCGCCGACCTCACCCGTAATCACCACAAACCCCTCGTTGCGAGACAGCGCATACTTCAAATGCGCAATCGCCTTCTCATGCGGTTCTGCCACAAAGAAGAACCGATGATCGGGGTTCAGGCGGAACGGACTCCCCCTGAGATTATAAAAATCGCTGTACATACCAACTCGCCGATGAAAATTTTCTTTGTCTCAAAGAGACGAAAAATAGCCCCAGGTATTATTGGCTCTGCTTGGCCTGCCAAAGCAGGAAGAGTTTGAAAAGTTCGTCCTTGCTGGCCTCGTCGGAGAGCTTATCCGACAGCGAGGAATCCTGGCTGGCCAGGAAAGCTTCGAAAGCCGTTTTGGTCTTATCCAGATCGTTACTGACCATGACGTTTTTCTTGAGCCAGTCCTCTGCAGGCTTGTAGCGGTTCCAACCAGGCACCACAGCCGTCAGGCTGACCTCCTGCCATTTCTGATGCCGTGGCGGTGTCTGGAAGGCTTCGAACTGGGAAAAGAACGCATCGATAAAATTGATCGTCTTTTGCCGCCGGGGATGATCAGCGGGCCAGTTGTAAACAGCCATCACAGCCCCGACCGCCAGTGTCTTGACCTGTTCGTTCTCCGCGACCAGTCGCGGATAGTCATCATGGGAAAATCGTGAGGGAAGATAGGTTTCCAGGATCGCGTCGGTCAGCGGGATCGGCAGGAGGTGGATGCCTTCCGTCGCTTCAATGCTGTTGAAGAGTTGAGCCGGTTTACCGGCCACGTATACCAGTCCGGCAATTTCACCTGATTTGACCTTCTCCAGGGCAAGACCCTGATCGAAACTGACCGGAACCGGTTCGACCTGTAGCCGGTCAAACACGATGGAGGCCGTCATGTAGGTCCCGCTGCCCTGTACGCCGAAGTTGACCTGCTTCCCAGCCAGGTCTTCGACACTTTTGATATCCTTGGAGACCAGCAGGTGGAATTCTTCGTTGTAGAGCTTGGTGATGTAGTGCACCCGGCTGTCGATGGTCGGATGCCGCTTAGACTGCTTCACGAAGGCGAAAACGTCCGACTGCACGATACCGATATCAATGCCGCGCAGATACAGGATGTCGTCGATATTCTGAACCGAGCCCTTTCCCATGATCGGCAGGACCCGCAAGTCCTCGTTGTTATCCAGAACAGAGGCAAGATCAGTCGCGATACGTATATAGGTGCCATTTATCCCGCCGGAGATAATGCTGACCGTCCCCTTGTTGATCTGTTCGCGAAGCTCCTGCGCGCCGCCAACCGAAATTGCGGTCATCAAACACAGCGCGCCGATTGCTGTTCGGATTAGCCATCTCAACATCATCAGTCTCCCTGACACTTTTCTTCTTGGTGTTATTGCCCCATTGCTGCGCTCGTCTCGCGCACCCGCCCGTAGACGGGTTCATGTTTCTTCGCCGTTTTTATCTCTGTTCCCAGGCCCGCAAAGCCTTGAGCCGTGCGACCGCATCGTCGTCACCCGCCCCCGCGCCTATTTCGTACCATTCTCTCGCTTTTGCCGGCCGTCCCGGTGCGCCGACGACGTCCAGGCTCTGCAGATAGAGAGGATCGAATGTCTTGCCGATCGAAGTCGCCGCCCGCTTGTTACCGCTGTCCATAGAAAGCTCGTAAAACAAACGCGCCGATGCGATGTCGCCAAGCTCCAGGAACGCGTCGCCTCGCTTTATATTCGCATCGCTGATTTTCGCGGGAGCAAATGTCGCAGTTCTAGCCGGCTCGATCTTTTGAACCGCGGCAACCGGGGTCACAGCAAGGGCCTCAGGCGAAGCCTCTGTTACAACGGTGGCGGCAGCCTCTGCCTGGCCCTCGGTTTGGAGCGCATTTTCTGCGGTCGTTAGTGCCGCGCTCAGTTCAGCGACCTTCTGTTCGGCCAGGTCCGCGCGGTCTGACTGCGCCTCAACTTCCTGCACTGACGCAGTCTGTGTCGCTTCAAGTTCCTGAATCCTCTCACGCGCGAGGGTCAGTTTGCCGGTCAGTTCGGTTTTAAGTGAAGCAAGCAGACGATCCTTTGCACTCAAGAGGCCTTCGGTCGCCGCGAGTTGATCACCCACTTCCAGCATTTCGGCACGCAGTTTGGCGATCTCATCGGTTTTCGCTACCGCGTCCTGCTCCCAGAGTTTCGCTGCAGCGTCAACGCGTGCCGCCTGCTCCAAGGCTTCCGCGGCATCCGATTCCAACTGGTCGATCACTAATTTGGCTGAACCTTCGGCGGTCTTGAGACTTTCTTCCAGACCGGCTTTCAGCGCGATCAACTGGGCAACCTCCTGCCGGGTTTTGATCAACTCGTAGTTCAGGTTTTCCACATCCGTCTGGCTACGTTCCTCCGCAGCGATCAGCTTGTCCTCAACGTTCGTCAGCTCTTCTTCAAGATCGGTGTATCTGTTTTGGGCGGTGGCCAGTGCCTCGGCCTGTGTCACCATCGCGGCTTCATTGGACCGCAGGCTCTCACGCAGCTTCTCAGCTTCCGCCTGCGCTTCGGCAAGCGTCGCATCCTTGCCCACCAGGTTCGCATTGGCACTGGCTTGCAGGTCCGCGATTTTCTGTTCACCGGCAGCAATCGCCTCATCCCTATTCGCAACCTCAATCGCACTTGCCGCGATCAGTGCCTTGAGTGAAGCGATCTCAGTTTCAGCTGACGCAAGGGCTTCATTTCCATCCGTCAGCTTTTTCTTATCAGCGCTTGCATTGGCTGTAAGCAGAGAGGCCTGCTGCTCGAGCACCGCCATGGCATCAGACTGGTTTTTGATTTTCGCCGAGAGATCCGCGGCCTCTGCCTTCAAAGTCTCGATTTCTTTCTGCGCGACGCTATGGGCTTCGGCGCGAGCTTCAATTTCCGACTGGCGTGACGACAAAGCGCTCGTCAGTTCTGTCGCTTCGGTCTCTGCCTTGGTCAGGGCTGTCTGTGTGTTTTCGACATCCGCCCTTGCAGCCGTTAGTTCGCTTTGAAGCTTCGCGATTTCGGCCTGAGCTGCAGCGAAGCTCTCAGACTGACGTGCCGTTTCCGCGCTGCCGGCTGCTATTTGTGTTTTCAGAATTGCGATTTCGGCCAGTGCAGATTCCCGTAACTTTGCATCTGCCGCGGCTTCGGTTTCGAAGCCCTCTTCAAGCGATTTCATCGCCGCACGAAGATCCGTGATTTCGCGCTGAGCTTCAGCAAGCTCAGTGGACTTTAACACCGTCTGTTCTCTTGCGGCTGCTGTTTCGGTATCGAGTGTCTTTACCTCCTGCTGCATTGCTGCCAATTGCGCTTCCAGCGCCGACGCGGCGGCCAGAGCATCAGTGTTCTGCGTAGCGAGTTCGTCTCTCACCTGATCGAGCGATTGCTGAAGACTATTCCTCTCTCGCCCGGCTGCTTCCAGGTCTTCGGTAAGAACGGATATCTTTGCTTCAGCGTCTGCGAGTTCGGTCTTTGCGCCAGACGTTTCTTCCGTGTCGTTCACAGATTGTGGAGCTGGGAGAGGCGCTGGTGAGACGCCGGTTGCGAGCAGAGCCCTCACCTGTGCCGTGGCTTCCGGATGACCGTTATCCGATGAGCGCAGAAACCATGCCAGCGCGCGGCCTTGGTCCTGTGAGAGGAGTAAACCTTCGTTCCTGAGCTGCCCGAGAACAAATTCTGCCGGGGCATAGCCTCCGTCGGCCGCGCTGCGCAGCCACTTCTCAGCAAGTTTGGAATCCTCGCTTGTGCCCTCGCCTCGAAAATATGCCAGGCCCAGATTATATTGCCCCTGAACGTTGCCTTGTGCGGCTGCGGCTTGCCAAAGCCGGAAAGCACTCGCGGCATCTTTTGAAACGCCGCGGCCTTCCGCGGTGAGTTCACCGAGACGATTCTGCGCGGAAGCTAAGCTTTGTTCTGCGGCCTTTTGATACCATTCGACTGCGCGCTGAAGATCTTTTTCGTTGGACGCACTGTTCAGGTCGTAAAGGCGCGCCAGGCGAAACTGTGCCCGGGCATCTCCCCGGGCTGCGAGAATCTTCCATATGGAAAGCGCTTTGTCCTTGTCGCCCGCGTAGACTGCGTCCAGGCCGGTCTCAAAGGTCGCGCTCCACGCGGGATAAGGAATCGCAGCGCCAATTCCTATCGGCAACAACAGAATCCAACCGAATTTGGAGAGTCTCACAGATCAAGTTCCCCCAGAACACTTCACCGCTCAGCGTCGCAATATAACACCTGCCGACATCAAATATCCAACAAAGTATTCGTCTACGTACAGATTTTGGATATCAACCACTGATCGACGACGCCTCGACAGGTTTCTGAAAATCAGAAATATGCTGAGATCACTGTGAGCCCTCGAACTAGGCATGAGATGTGGTTCAGGCCTGCCACAAATCGCAAATCCCGCGCTCGACATCGGATTTCAGTTCAAGATGCCTCAAACGATCGGTGTTGTTTTTTTTCTCTTTAAAACATCGATGAAGGCCCGGAGCGGCACCGGAACGTGGCGATGTCCGGGATAGTAGAGGCAGAGACCAGGAAGGACCGGACACCAATCCGGCATCAATACCTCCAACTCACCTCGCGCGATGTAGGCCGCGACAACTTGTTCCGGGACGTAGGCGATGCCCATTCCTCTCAAGGCGGCGTCCGCCATCAGGTCCACCTGATTGAGCGTCAAGGCGCCACGAACATCGATGCTGAGCTCCTGCCCATCCCGCTCAAACTCCCAGCGATACGCCTTGCCGCTTGGATAACGGGATCGGATGCAGTTGTGATCGATCAGATCGTCGGGCGTTTTCGGCGGCTGTCGTCCTTTGAGGTAAGCGGGCGACGCAACAGCGACATAGCGTGATGCCTGCCCTATAGGCACAGCAATCATATCCTGAGGCACACTCGAAGAAAAACGGGTGCCGGCGTCGAAGTTCTCCGCGACGATATCGATCAAACGTCCCTCCACGACGAGATCGAGTTCGACATCCGGATACGTGCTGATGAATTCAGGTACCGTGTCCCGCAGCAAGAGCTGTGCGGCAATACTCCCCGCACTGATCCGCAGAGTTCCTGCCGTTCGACCGCCCCATGTACCGATATCCTCGAAGGTACGATCGAATTCCAGCAACAGCGGTGTCAGCTTGGACGCCAGCCAGTCCCCTGCTTGCGTGGGTGCAACGCTGCGCGTGGTCCTGTTCAAGAGGCGCAGACCCATGCGTTGTTCCAGATTGCGCAGCGTGTGACTGAGTGCGGAGGGCGATACGCCCAGTTCGACCGCCGCTGCGCGGAAATTCCGATGCCGTGCGACAGCTGAGAAGGCAGTCAGTTCCGAGAGGCTGGGTTTGTACATTGCTGAATTTCACTCACCATAGAATATTAATTTAGTGGCATTGTTTCAGCAATCATCCAACCCCAAACTTATAGGCGCTATGCGAGCGTCACGAAGTGATCGCGTAGCTTTGCCGTAGAAGCGCCGCCCGCGGTTATACGACTATCGATTTCTTGCACAATCTTGTGCCCAACCTAAACTGAGGCGACCAAAATCCATTGCATCTGCAATCCAAGAGCGTGCAATTCCAGACCTGTGCCAAAACAGGCTCTTCCGCGCAGGCAGCGCCTTTCACTGTCGCGGCACCAACTTTCAAACTGACACGCGACGATCAGAACATAACCACTTTCATGATTCGACCTGTTCGAACGAGGAGGACTGAATGGCTACCCTGAAAATTAATGGTGAGAGCCGGACTATCGATGGACCGGACGACACGAACCTGCTTTGGGCAATCCGCGATATGGCGGGATTGACCGGCACGAAATACGGTTGCGGGGTTGGGCTCTGTGGCGCCTGCACTGTGCATGTCGACGGTGTTGCGATCCAGAGTTGCCAAGCCACCATAGGCGACGTCGCGGAGAAGGAAGTCACGACAATCGAAGGCCTCTCGGCGGATGGCGAGCATCCGGTCCAAGTGGCTTGGCGCGATCAGCATGTTCCACAGTGCGGTTTCTGTCAGGCCGGACAGATTATGCAGGCGGCCAGCCTCCTATCTGAAAAACCGAATCCGACCGACCAGGAAATTCTGGAAGGCATGTCCGGAAACATCTGCCGATGCGGCTGCTACGAGCGAATCGTTGCAGCGGTACGCGTCGCTTCGACAGGAGCCTGAACCATGCTGCAGTACATAAAAGATTTCATCGAACCGGCTCCACAGCCAGACTCTTCCCGCCTCGTCTTCTCAAACGTTTCACGGCGCGGGTTTCTGAAGGTATCTGCAGCAGGTTTCGCGGTCGCGGCCTTCTCAGCCGACGCGAATGCCTTTGCACGCTATAAGACCGGCGGCGACAGCATGCCGAACGGTCTGCGATATGACCCGCATATTTTCGTTTCAATCGATCCGGATGGAACCGTGACTATTGTCGCGCATCGCTCTGAAATGGGCACCGGCTCACGTACTTCGCTGCCGATGGTGGTCGCTGACGAGATGGGGGCTGACTGGGCGAAGGTGAAGATCGTTCAAGCTGAGGGCGATGAACCCAAGTACGGTAATCAGGATACCGATGGTTCCCGCTCCATGCGTCATCATGTTCAGTCGATGCGTCAGATGGGGGCTTCTGTCCGCCAGATGCTGGTCAATGCCGCCGCTGAACGCTGGGGCGTAAAGCCTTCGGACATAAAGGCCGGCGTACATGAAGTCGTCAACGGTGCGAACCGGGCAGGATTTGGTGAACTGGCGGAAGCAGCCATGAAACAACCCGTTCCGGCTTTCGAGGAGCTGACATTCAAGGAGGCTTCCGAGTTTCGCTACATCGGTAAAGGAAAAGTCGGCATATACGACCTGCACGACATCACCACAGGCAAGGCTGTTTACGGTGCTGATGTGGTCCTGCCGGGAATGAAAATTGCCGTGATCGCACGTCCTCCAGTCGTTGGTGCCACTCCTGTAAGTAAGGATGCGACACAAACCATGACAGTTCCGGGCGTCGAAGAGGTCGTGGATTTACCGGGATCAATCATGCCGGCAAAGTTTGCGCCGCTCGGCGGCGTTGCTGTTATCGCAACAAATACAGACGCAGCAATCCGTGGACGTGACGCTCTGGAGATCGAGTGGAGCGACAGTCCTCACAGCAATTACAATTCAGAGAACTTTACGCAGGAGATGCGTAAAACTGCCAAGAAGCCCGGCAAGATCCTGCGTAAAGAAGGTGATCCTGACGGTGCATTCAAAAGCGCTGCCAAGGTTTTTGGACAGGAATACAGTCAGGCACATATGGTTCACGCGATGATGGAGCCGCCTGTCGCCGTCGCAGATGTCAAGGATGGCAAAGCCGAAATCTGGGCCCCCGTACAATCCCCTTATGGCGCACGTGGTGATATTGCGGCGGCCCTGAACATGGATATCGAGAATGTCCGGGTAAACGTGACCCTTCTGGGCGGAGGTTTCGGTCGAAAATCCAAGTGTGATTATGCAATTGAAGCGGCCCTTTTGAGTCAAAAGACCGGTATCCCTATCCGTGTCCAGTGGACCCGGGAAGACGATATTCATCATAGCTTCAACGCCACGACCTCCGTCGAACGCATTGAGGTCGCGCTCGATAACGACAACAAAGTCACCGGTTGGCGCCACAACTCCGTGGCCCCATCGATTCTCTCGACCTTCGCTCCGGATAGTGGTCACCAGTTCGCCATCGAGAGTGGCATGGGGCATGTTGACATGCCGTTTGAGATCCCGAATGTCTCGGTCGAGAACGGGGCAGCGCTGGCACATACACGGATCGGCTGGTTCCGGGCCGTTTCCAATATACCACGTGCCTGGGCAATTCAGTCCTTCGCGTCCGAGCTTGCGGTTGAGTTGGGCCGGGACGAACTGGAAATGATGTTGGAGCTGATTGGGTCCGACCGGACACTGGATCCGCCCAAACAGGGCTTTCCAGATGATTTCTGGGATTATGGTGAGATCTACGATGAGTATCCAATCGATACGGCAAGGCTGAAAAACGTTTTGAAACTTGCTGCGGAGAAAGCCGGTTGGGGCAAGGAGCTGCCTGAAGGCGAAGGCATTGGTCTCGCGGTTCACCGCTCCTTTGTGACTTACGTGGCCTCTGCAGTCCGTGTGAAAATCGTCGACGGTCAGATCACCGTGCCTGAGATCCACATGGGGGTCGATTGCGGCTTTGCCGTGAACCCGGAACGGATACGCAGTCAGATGGAAGGCGCATGCGTAATGGGAATGACGGTTGCACTCCACAGTGGGGTGACCTACGAAAACGGCGCTGTCGCCGAATCAAACTTCCATGATTATCCCATGGTCAGGTCCACCAACTTCCCTCAGAAAGTCCATACCCACATTGTTGAGCATCCCTTCTCGGTGCATGCATCGGGTATTGGTGAGCCTGGAATTCCCCCGGTTCCTCCGGCCATTGCAAATGCGGTTTTCCATGCCACGGGCAAACGCGTTAGAGATCTGCCAATGGGCGAAAGCATCTAGGTAAAGAGGTTCTGCGAGGGCCGACTGATAAAGTTGGCCCTCGCCCTACTCTACTGAAAACCGTGTAATGAACTCGCGGTTCGGTTCGACGCCCAAGCCAGGTCCCTCGGGAATCACAGCGAAACCTCCTGTCCTGGCCACCTGCCCTTGAATATCCAGTGGCTCCTCAAGCAGGTCGTCACGAAAACTGTTGTCGGTTGTGTCGAACTCCAACATGGGTGCGCGCGGAAAAAGCCCGCCCGGCAAAGGCGGCATAGCGGCAAGCAGATGAAGATTGGTGGCGACGGCGACCGCGGAACCCCAGACGTGATTAATCACAGGCGTGAAGTGGGTGTGCGCGAGTGCAAGCACCTTGAGATACTCGGAAACTCCGCCGAGTGCGCAAACCTCCGGCTGGGCGATGTCCAGGCACCGGCCCTCTAGCAGATGCCGCCAGCCCCAGCGGGTGAACTCGGCTTCACCGCCCGATATATTGACTTTCAACTTGGCACGGAGTTCCCGGTATCCGTCCAGGTCCTCCGGTGCGACCGGTTCCTCGAACCAATAAGCATTCAATTCGGAGAGCGCCTCGCCAACATAGAGCGCGTCGCTGGTGTTGTAGCAGTGATTGGCATCGGCCATGAAGGGAAAGTCGTCGCCGACCCCGCGCCGGACGGCTTCAGCAAGACGGACGTCATCAGAGGCGCCAAGGCCAACTTTCATTTTGGTTGCTGCAAAGCCCGCGCCCTTGATTGCGGCCGCTTCCTCTTCAAATCGGGCAAGGTGCGAAGCCAAGTCCTCGCGCTTCAGCATCATGCCGTAACCGTAGACCGGCACTCGGTCCCGGTGTTTACCGCCAACCAGTTTGCAGAGTGGCAGACCGGCGATCTTGCCTGTCAGATCCCAGAGCGCGATGTCGACACCGGACAAGGCCTGGATGGGCATGCCTTTTTGGCCATGGTCACGCAGAAGATTATAAACTTTGTGCCAGAGCACTTCCCGATCGACCGGATCTTCACCGATAAGCATCGGCTGGATGACTTTTTCGACGATCGTTTTATTGGCCAGGGCAACGTTGCCTGGTCCGAAACATTCGCCCCAACCGGTCAGACCTTCGTCGGTTTTGACTTCCACCAGATGGGTAGAGCGTTTGGCGTAATACTGCTGGGAGTACCCGAGTTCTTCAGGCAGGTCATATTGAAGAACGTGACTGACGATTTCGGTGATTTTCATAAGTGCCTACATTGGCGAAAAGCAATGCGGGCGGCTGGATAGACCAACCGCCCGCACTTCAGTCGTAAAAAAACTACTTTACCAGGCCGAGCTGACGCAGGTACGCCATGTGGCTTTCGACCAGAGCTTTCGCTTCTGGCGTGGTGGCGAAGTCACCCCATGCAGCTTGAGCTGCGTCACGGAACGCCTGACGGTCTTCAGGGGACCAGGCGTAGAGGTTCACGCCGTCAGCCTTCAGCTTGGCAGCGGCTTCTGCATTCTTCTTTTCGAATGTCAGTGCCGTTTTCAGTGCCAACGCTTGCATTGCAGTGGACATAATCCGCTGATGGTTCTCCGGCATACCGTCCCAAACGCTCTTGTTGCAGGCGAGATGGTCAGACGGCATGGAGTGGAAGCCAGGATAGTTGGTGTGCTTCACAAGGTCGTAGAGACCCAGACCAACGTTGTTTGCGATACCGGACGCATCGGCACCATCGATGATGCCGGTTTCAAGTGCCGTAAAGATTTCGGTGAAATCCATCACGATCGGGCTGGCGCCGAGGTTTTCGAAGATCTTGGTTTCCATGCCGGGAGGCGAACGGAATTTCCAATCCTTGAAGTCGGCCGCATTACGAATCGGCTTTGAGGATGCAAGAGATTCCTGCCCGGGTACCCACCAGCCGATCAACTGCATGTCATAGGTATTGTAGAGCTTCTGTGCTGCTTCAAGCCCACCGCCATAATAGAGCCATGAGAGCTGCTGATAAGGCGTGTCGTAACCGCCCATGATGTCGCCGACAAACTGGAACGCAGGGTTTTTACCGGTCTGGTAAGCACCACCAGTCATGTCGCAGTCCAAAATGCCCGAGGCTGCAGCGTCGAAGGTTTCCACCGACTTGACGACCGAGGAAGAGTAGAACATTTCGACTTTGATTTCGCCGCCGGACATGACCTGAATGTCTTCGATGTATTCTGCGGCCAGCTTGCCCGAAACCGTTTCCGGACCAAAGTGAGTCTGGATACGGAGACTGGTTTCCGCCGCCATTGCCGATGTGCCGGACAGGCCTGCAAGGGCCACCGCCGCAATGCAGCCTGTTAAGGCTTTAGTTTTCTTTACGTGCATAAATTCCTCCCAATTCAACTATATTTTGGACACCTGCGCTCGTGTTTTTCGCACAAGCATCCCTGCGGTCTAACAGCACAAAGCTGTCTTTTGAACGGCGTTTTATAACCGCCCTATCATATTGATTCTGAAGCCACTCCCTTGTTTGCCTGCCGCGTTGCGCAGCTTGTTCTTCATTCCTTCACGGCACGAAGGTATTTGAAAACCCGGGTGCCAGTCCAGCCTTACAGGCAGCTCAGACCGAAAATCCTCTAGAGACTGCCGCTCGAATCACGCTTCGTCCAGTCTTCCTTCGAGACGACCGCCCGCGTCCCCAAGAAGTTGCTCCATAACCTGTTCCGCCCCCAGTGCATCACCTGTTGCAATCGCTTCATAGACTGCACGGTGAAACGGAATTGAAGCCGCGTTTTCCCGCGGGTCTTGATTGGTCAGGCGAATGCTGCTGAGAAGCGCCGAAAAGATCACCCCTTCCATTGCTGCCAGGAACTCATTCTGTGCAGCCTTCAGGATGGCGCCATGAAACGATGCGTCCGCAAGAATGAAGTCTTCAACGGATCCCTTTTCATTTTCCATGCGCTCCAGCGCTTTGCGGATCGCAACGACGTCATCACCGCTCGCCCGCTCCGCAGCCCAGCGCGCAGCTTTGGGCTCGAAAACCCGTCGCGCATCCATCAACTGCCGAAGAAAATCACGATTGGGCGATGCAGCTTGGCACCACGCCAATACATCGTCATCGAGGAGGCCCCAATTGCCGCGCGGACGAACACGGGTGCCGATGCCTCTGCGAACCTCCAACAAGCCTTTACCCACAAGAATCTTCACCGCGTCTCTTACGACGGAGCGGCTGACATGAAACCTCGAGGCCAGCGCCCCCTCGTCCTCGACGAGAGCGCCCTGCCTGTAACCGCCCGATACGATCAAACGCCCTAGATCTCGCGCCATATCAGTTGCCAGGCTTGGGGTCGGTCCGGAAGCCTGTTTCAAATCGTAGTATGTGATCCCGCCCATGGGTCAGATTTAAACATATGATGTTTGGCGATTCAATGCCCATACCGAATGGCGACCTTATGGACCAGGCGCATCGGTCTTCATCTGGTTGGGTGTGTTTGTTTCAAATAAAAACTCAAAACATCAGAAATCGCGCAAATCGTTCATGTAAAAAACTCTGATACTATTTACCGGTGCATTTTTCTGTCAATAAAAGGTGATGTGACTTGTTTTTTTTGCTTTTGAGCGAATTCTACAGATATGGTTAATGAATTATAAATCTTTTCCTAATTAAGAGTAACCGCCCAGCGATTGAAACTTAAGGTTTTTATGCTCGATGTTCCCACTACCCTTCAACGATACGCAAAGGCTCGAGACGCTCGATTCCTATAACGTATTGGATACGCAGCCGGATGAAGCCTTTGACTGTCTGACTCGACTTGCATGCAGGCAATTCGACACGCCCATCGCGTTGGTTTCACTTGTCGACGAAAACAGGCAGTGGTTCAAATCCGGTTTTGGTCTTGATGCCATGGAAACCGATAGGGACTCTGCTTTTTGCGGCTATGCGATCATGTCTGCCGATCCCCTGATAGTCCTTGATGCCACCAATGATCCCCGATTTGCGGATAACACACTGGTTTGCGGATCGCCGGATATTCGGTTTTACGCGGGAGCACCGCTTATCAGCCCCCTGGGCTTCCGGTTGGGTACCTTCTGTATCATCGACGTTAAAGCGCACGACAGTTTCTCTGAGGAGAATACTGCGGCTTTAAAGGATTTTGCGACGGCTACAATGCAAATCCTTGAGCTTCAAAGGCGAACTGCATCCTTCGACGCAGAGGAGAGCGAAGGTCGCAGCGCCGAGGACGCGCGTGTGAGTCTCTTTTCGACAGTGGCACATGAGATCCGCTCACCTGTGGCGGCTCTCTGCAGTTCGGCAAAAATTTTGGAAAGTCAGATCTTCGGGCCACCAGGCGACGAACGCTATTCCGAATTTTTCTCGATTATGTCCGAGACTGCGGAGCATGTCGTGGATCTGACCGACCGGATGTTGAATTTTGCCCGGCTCCGCACAGGCGACGTTGAAATGAAAGAAGAACTCCACAGCGTGCGAGACCTTCTGGAAAAAGCAAAACGTCTGGCGCTACAGGAAAGCAGCGCCGGCGCGGCATCCTTGCAGATTGCGGATCTGGAAACCGACGTTGTCGTGAAAGCTGATGGCGTTTATCTGGGCCAAATGCTTCAAAACCTTATCCAAAACGCTATGAAGTACAATGATGGGACTCCTGAAGTAACTCTGAACGCCGCGATCGCAGAAAGCGGTGTTCTGGAGATTTCGGTTTCGGATAGGGGTATCGGTATGAGCGAGGAAGGTATCCGCCTTGCCCTGCAACCCTACGCTCAGATCAAACAGAGCGGCCGAAAGTTTGTGGGCGGTGTCGGCATTGGATTGCCGTTGGTCGTGCGCCTGGTGGAAATGCACGGCGGTCGACTTTTGGTCGAGAGCATCGAGGGTTTGGGAACTACGGCAACATTACACTTGCCGGCATACCGGGTGGAGAGTGTAAGGGATACATCCACACTTCTGACGTAGATCAGGATTGACGTTCGTCGCTGTTATTTTAAACGGGAATGCGAAATAATTTCCGGCTCGCCATCGTTCCAGAGGATTCCAAAACGAAACGGCCGAAAGACCTCAAACCGTTTGTCCTTGATTGCAAAGGTCACATCCGCATAACGGCCATCACCGGCAGAAGGTGGCAGCGCCGCCCCGACCGCAAGTGAGAAAATCTTGGTCGCGCGCGGATCCGCAGCGGCTCCGCGGACATGGATTTTGTTCTCACGGTTATAATCGGTGATGATTTCGCGCAAAACATACTCTTTGTCTTCAAAGAAAGCCTGCATATCCTCTTTGGAGATGGAAGGTTCAGGAAATGCTGCCAAGGCCTGTGTATTGGCAGCAGCGACCTGTTCTTTCGCCGCAAGTTCCCTCTCGGCCTGCTCTCTGGCTTCCCTGAGTTTTTGCGCTTCGGCTGCAGCTCTTTCACGCTCAGCTTCCTCGGCTTCTTCCACTAAAAGCTGATCCAGCGAAACTTGAGCAGTCTGCGTATACTCTCCTTGCGGATAGGCCACCAGAAACTCACGGAAGGCTGCAGGGTCTTTACTGTCCTTGAGCTCGGCCCAGGCGCGACCTTCCTTCTCGACTTCGAGGGCTCTCTGAGTGTCCAGTTCAGCCTGTTCTTGCCGGAAAAGATCACGTTCCAGTTCCGCTTCGGCGACCCGGTGGCTGTCCGGATAGCGCTCCAGAAAGGCTGAAATCGCTGTGACTTTGTCTTCCGGAGAAACAGGTTCGCCGAAGGTCTCATCCAGGACGATGCGAAGTTCATTCCAGGCGAGGATCTCGTCGTTGTCGATTCTCTTCAAAAGGCTCCCGTAGACAAACGCCTCCGACCCGGCGCGCTCTATTTTCAACCAGGTCTCGCCTGCCGCCTCCGCGCGCGCAGTAACACGAACCTCATTTCCGGTCTTGAGGCTCCCCAGCACGATGCCGTCCCGTGAGGGCTTACTGCGCATATTTGCGTTTCTCGTTGCGACGTAACGCCCGTCCATATCGGTGATGACAGGTTTCAGCAATTCGTCGAGCCGTTCCTGAGCATCTGCAGCGTAGGTACCGGCAGGAAAGTCCTGGATGTAGCCGCGGTATGCTGCTGGCGTATCGGCAGTATTGGCGGATTCCCAGGCCTGGGAGTCTTTCAGGCGTGAGGCGGCCTGTTGCTCCTGTGCCAGTTGCTCCTCAAGCGCCGCGATCCGCTGTTTGGCGTTGGCCTGGTTCGCACCTTCGCCAAAGGCTGAGAGATAACTCTGATAGGCCTCGATAGAGTCCTCATTCTGAGCGGCATCCCAGGCCTCTAGTTCCTTAGCCTGTGCAGCAGCCGTTTGCGCTTCGCGTTCTGCCTGGGCCTTTGCCTCAGCCTCGGCTTTGAGTCGGGCTGCTTCCTGCTCTTGCTTAAGTTTCGTGGCCTCAGCGTCGGCTTCGGCCTTGGCCTGTGCAGCCACACGTTCCTGTTGTTCTAATTCGTCGAGCCGGCTGCGCGCATCTGCAAGGAAGCTACCTTCGCGCTGCGCTGCAATATAGCTTCGGTACGCGGCAACAGTGTCCACCGACTGCGCCTCAGACCAAGCGGCTTGGTCAGCTTCCTGTTTCGACTGCGAAGCCTGCTTTCTGCGGTCTTCCTGTTCCGCCGACCTGCGAAGCAACTCCGCGACCTCGGATTCCTCGCGGATTTTTGCGAGCAACGCCTCCGCTTCAGCCCGAAAGCTGCCTTCCGGATACTTTTCTATGTAGTCGGACAGCACCTGAACATCTCGGGCCTCCATGGCTTGATGCCATTCCTCCATCTCTGAGTCGCCGAATAGCTTATTCAAATCAACCAGAGACGCGCCAACCGCACCGGCCAGCACGACCGCAATTGACGCCCCGATCATCGCAAGCTTCCGATTGGAAGATCCTTCGCTTCCTCCGCTTTCGCTAATTCTATCGCGCTCCGCCAGAAGCGGCGACGATGCAGGCTCGGGTGGATCCGCCTCATCCTGATTTGCCCCCGGATCAAAAGCACGTAGCACGGTGGTATCACCGCCACTATCCAGAGCATCGGCCTGTGACTCGTCCGGGCTGCCGAATAACGCGAGCCACTCGTCGACGGACTGGGGGCGGTCTTTCGCCCGAATAGCAAGAGCCTTATCCACTGCCGAGAGGAAGGTCGGCGTGTAGCCGGGCAGATCCATGTCGGACAGGAGTGTCAACTTGTCTTCATCAAGCCTTTCAGCAGAATCAGGCGGCAGTTTTCCAGTAATACAGCGATAGAGAGTCACTCCGAGGGCGTAAATGTCGGTCCAGGGACCATCGTTTCCACGGGCTGCGTACTGTTCAAAAGCAGCGTAGGGAGGCGTGATCGCTGCGACGATTGAGCGGGTTTGGGCATCGAGTGTCTGACGTGCCGCACCAAAATCCAACAGAACCGGGCTACCGTCGTCGCGTATCAGGATATTTGCCGGCTTGATGTCACGGTGCCACACGCCCGCCTGATGAACGCGCCGCAAACCACTCAGCAAGCTCACTAACGCCGTTTCCAACCGCTTTTGAGGCAGAGTCGCCTGCCCCTTTATAAGCTCTGAAAGCGGGCGGGCTTCCTCGAAGTCCATAACCATGTACGTGGTGCCGTTGGCTTCGAAAAAGCGGCGGACGGCAACGATGTTCGGATGACGCTCCGGTTGGGCCAGATTCCAGAGAATTCGCGCTTCCTCCTGGAACTTCTTAAGTCCCCAGGCGTAAGCCTCTTCCGAATCCGAGGATGTAGGCGCGACCGTGGTGCCAGCCGTGCGCGTCGCAAGATGGCGCGGAAGATATTCCTTGATAGCGACCTGATCGCCCAGGTATCGGCCTTCCCCACGGTAGACAATGCCAAATCCACCCTCACCCAGCACCTCGATCAGGCGGTACTCGTCAACCGTCGCACCTGGTGACAGTGCGTTATGATGGTAGGCGTCGCTCATTTTGATCGCCGTCGCATGCCAGAACTCACCGTAAATGCCCCTCACGCGTGTTTAGTGCCGGTCTGGCAGCACAGACTGTGACGTTATCGCTGCTGCCGTTTGAGCGAGACACTGCCAAATCAACCAGAACCTCAAACGCGCTTTTCAGATCGTTTGCCTGCATGGCCCCAGACATTTCCGCTTCCGACAGATTTACCCAGAAGCCATCCGTGCAAAGAAGAAAACCGTCATCAGGCGCAATCGCCTCTGAGTAAACCTGATATTCCTGGTCTCGTTCCGGGCCAAGGCTCTTGTATAGCCGTCCTTGTTCTGGGCCTGTCCGGGCCTCTTCTTCGCTCAATTCACCCATTTCAACCATCAACCGGGCCACCGAGTGGTCCTTCGACCTGTAAATGGTATCCCCTTGGCGAAACACATACAATCGGCTATCGCCCAGATGTGTCCAACAAGCGTGGTTTCTTCCCAATAGCGCCGCAACACAAGTCGTCCGGGCTTCATCTCCAAATTCGGCCGACACCTGCGCGACCCGGATCATGGCTTCATCAAAACACTGCCGCAAGGTTTGCTCGTCAATTCCCGGATGATTTTCCCATTCCTGCATTAGCGCGCTCACCGCTGCTGAGGCCGCCTCTTCACCCCCCAGGTGCCCACCCAGACCATCGGCGACGGTCAAAATGCAGTGCTGATTGTCGGCGGTCACGCGGTAGCCGACCCGGTCCTGTTGCGCCTGCCTGTCGCCCTGGCGCTGTTGGGTAGTGATATCCCACCCCTGGTGTGCCTGAGTTCTCAATTCCCGATGAACCATTTTTCTGCTGACAAGCACTCGTGAGCCGGAGTTGGTGGTCGGACCTGGCCACAGGTTTTATCTGTTAACCCTTTAAACACCTGATCAACCTACTCTTTCAAGTCAGACGTTGATATTTTCCATGCTGAAACAAGGAAAATAAAATGGCCCAGGCGCAAACGAGACCAGAGCGATCCGCGTCGAAAGACGCCGTCCTGCCCGCAGAAGCGAGCCGAAACGAAGGTGGGTCTGCACTTGCCGGGAGAAATGCAGCCACAGTTTCGATAGCTGATGTTTCAAATGGTGAAACGTTACCCGGAAGCGGAACAGATAAAGAACCCACTGTGCGTCACTGGCAAGATCTCATTGCTTCGTCACTGGCTCTGGAGGAGCAAGCCAGGGAGAATGATCGCTGGAACGCAAGGCAATCCATGCCTTTTTTACTTGGCCTGTCAGCCGCTCTCTGGGCCCTGCTGATTAGCGGTCTGCTCCAAGCCTGGTAAGGACAAAGAGCAGATTCTCATTTGATCGGACGGACAAAAATCCACAACCAGCTTTCTCTCTCCAGGACCGCTAACCACTCCTTAAGGTGGTTACTGTACGAAGTTAATTCGCACAAAAGTATCGAGAAGTGATCGTACTGGCGGCTTGTGCGGGCTCGCCCGAGTTAGTTGTTACACAGTGGGTTTTTGAAACACGTCTATGGCCGACTTTCCCCCGCCAATATCAGATGGATGGTTTTCGGTCACAAATGATCAAGGCCTTCGCCTCCTCAAAGTCCTTGCTGGACGTTGGCGCAGTTATCTCAGAATTGCGGTCTTTACGTCCTTTGCTGCCATCGCGCTCTCCGCCTTTTTCAGTTGGTTCAACACTGGCGCATTTGCGCCTGACCCTCTGATCCTCACGGCCATATGGATATCCGGCTTCACCGGCTGCATCGCCGGCATGCGGTCGACGCGGCCCTCAAGCGGGCTTCACTTTACTTCTGCCGAAGCGCTTGATCGTCAGAGTGCAGACACCGAAAACACCGCATCTGTAATGGTGCCGATAACGTCAGGCGGGCAAACTCACCTGCCGACGCAAGACAATGAAGCCACCCCTGACCAGGCGTTTCGTCATACACACCCACAGGCCTCAACAAAGCTTGAGGCAGAGCTTCTGCAGCGAACAGCTGAATTGGTTGAGGCCAACGAAGCGTTACAGCAGAAAATCGTCGAACAGGCCCTGGCTGAGACCCGACTCAGATACGACGTCTTTCATGACCGCTTGACGAATCTGCCCAACCGTTCGCTTTTTTCCGACCGCCTTACGCACTCCATCAATCGCGCACGACGGCGCGGAGAATCAGGCTTTGCAGTCCTGTTGTTCAATATCGACCGTTTCAGGGACGTTAACGATAGCCTCGGTTTGTCGGCCGGGGATCAGCTCCTGATCTCCGTCAGCCAACGTATTCGCGAAGCCCTCAGGCCGGGCGACACACTTGCCAGGCTTGGCGGAGACGACTTCGCTATACTGATCGAGAATGTATCAAAGGAAGCCGATGCCGCTGCTTGCGCCCGTCGCATTTTAGCCCTGCTGGAAGATCCCATTAAAATTGTGGGGCGCGAAGTTTTTTGCAGCGGCAGTATCGGGATCGCCGTCAATCGCAGTGACTACACCGATGCTGATGCCATGCTTCAGGATGTGAATTATGCGCTTGAGACGGCCAAGACCAAGGTTAGGTCCAATTATGTGCTGTTCGAAGCAGATATGCGCGGCACCGAACGGCCACGCTTGGAAATCGAAACAGACCTTCGGCGTGCGGTAAAAAAGGGTGATGAATTTGTCCTTTTTTACCAACCCATCATAGACTTGAACACAAGACGTATTGTCGGGTTCGAGGCTCTTATCCGCTGGCAACATCCGACCAGAGGCCTGATTGGCCCCGGTGATTTTATCGCTGTTGCGGAGGATACGGGATTGATCGTCCAGATCGGTCGTTGGGTTTTGCACGAAGCCTGTGCTCAACTGAGTTCCTGGCAGACAGATGGTTCTTTTGATGCAAAAACAGTGATGAGTATTAATGTTTCCAGTCGCCAGCTTACGGATGATCGGCTCGTCGAGGACGTCGGCAATTGCATCAACGCATACAGCCTTGATCCGGGATGCCTGAAACTTGAGGTCACCGAATCCCTGTTGATGGAAGACCCTGAAGCCGCTGAGAAGATACTCACTGAACTCAAAGCACTTAAGGTCGACCTATCGATCGATGATTTCGGAACTGGTTACTCAAGCCTCAGCTATCTTCACAGATTCCCTTTTGACTACTTGAAGATTGATCAGAGTTTCGTAAGCCAGATGACCACCGACCAGGAAATCGCGCAAATTGTACGAACGATCATCAGCCTTGCCCGCGGATTGCAGATGGATGTCATCGCAGAAGGTGTCGAAGACGTAGAGACGGAAAAAGCCCTTTTGGGCTTAGGATGCACCATGGTTCAAGGTTATCATTACGCGCGACCGCTCGCCGCCAATGATGCGCAGAAGTACACTCTCAGTTCTCAAAAATAATTATCAAAATAATTTTTCATTTTATTCAATATTTAATCGAAAAAATTAATTTTTGTTTAGAATATTAATTTTTGATTACTACTTTCTGGATATGCTGACCCCATGATTCAGGAATTTATTAAAGACGAATCAGGTGTGACCGCTGTGGAATACGGCCTGATCGCAGCATTGCTGGGTGTCGTCGCAATACCGGGATTTCGCGCCTTGGGTGTCTCAATGGGCGACATGTATGACCATGTAGCCACTATTGTCACAGCCGCAACGCCATGATGACTTCCTTGTGACGTACCAGGGCTCAAGTGCTTCGGCTGCTTATAGAAGCAACGCTGTAAAACGGGCCGTTAACAGCTCGTTTACCACGTTGTTTCACGCAAAACTAAGCACAACGGGCTTACTGTCGCACAGCTAGGTAGGCGCTACTGAGCGCCCAGGTAGGGCGCGCCCTTTTAAGGGCGTGTTTCAAAGGAACCACCACCCACTCAAAAGACACTGAAGTTCGGAATGCCACGCGCCCGTGCGCTATTCCGCCACGGTCTGCTCTTTCTCGACCTGGACAATAACCGGTTCAACAGCTTGAAGTTCTTCAAGCGATATGTGACAGGCGATGAAATGTCCCGGTGAAGCTTCAATATCGGGCGGCAAGTCCGATTCACAAACCGCGCCGATTTTCCTTGGACAACGGGTATTGAAGGCGCAGCCGCTCGGTGGGTTCGTCACGCTTGGCAGACTGCCTTCGAGAATAATCCGTTTTTTATGGATCGAGGTATCTGCGATAGGAACCGCAGACAACAATGCCTCGGTGTAGGGATGATACGGCGGCGCAAATACCTCGTCCGTAGTCCCCTTCTCTACAATATGTCCAAGGTACATCACCACAACACGATCAGCCAGATACCGCACAAGGCTGAGATCGTGACTGATGAAAATCAATGTCGTTCGGTATTCGCGTTGTATATCCATCAGCAGACCGGTCACTGCGGCCTGAACCGAGACGTCCAACGCGGAAACCGGCTCGTCGGCAACCACCAGTGAAGGATTACCTGCAAAGGCGCGCGCTATCCCGACACGCTGTTTCTGTCCGCCAGAGAGCTGCCTGGGGCGCCGCCAAACGAATTCCCGGGGCAGTTTGACCAGATCAAGCAGCTCCAGAACCCTGTTCTGAACCTTGTCTTCATTCGACTCAACGCCGAATTTACGAATCACGCGTGCCAACTGAGCGCCCACTGAATGACTCGGATTGAGCGTGTCGAAAGGGTTTTGAAAGACCATCTGCATGGACCCCACCTGTTTCGGTGAGCGCCCCTGCACAGGTTCGTTGGCAATATCCTGACCGTTGAATTCGACAGCGCCGTCGGTCGCGGTCTCCAGGCCCATCAGGACCTTGGCAAAGGTCGACTTTCCACAGCCGGATTCGCCAACGACAGCCACCGTCTGTGAAGCATGGGCGTCGAGGCTGATATGCTCGTTTGCCTTGACGTAGCGCACGCGCTCGCCCGAGATCATGGCAGCAATCGAGCTGTCTTTGATCTCGTAGTATTTCTTCATGCCCTTGACGGCCAGCACCTTCTCGCCGGCTTCCAATGCGGTCCCGTCCAGACCCTCAGGTTTGTAGTTTGCCCAGTCGATCTCCTGCCAACGCGCGCAACGCACGAGATGTCCTTCTTCATCCGCAACTTCGGTCATCGCAATGCTGGCGCCTTCCACAGCGACGTCGCAGCGCCCGGCTTCAAAGAAGTCACAGCGTGGCCCGAAGTAACAGCCTGGTGGACGATCGTGCGGCAACGGCAACTGTCCGCGGATCGGAACCAGAGGGTGCTCCTTCTTGTTTGTTCCCGGCAGCGGTATCGCGTTGAAAAGTCCCTTGGTGTAGGGATGCCGCATCTGATCGAAAACCTCATGCACTGTGCCCGATTCGACGACGACGCCGGAGTACATCACGTTGACACGTCGGCAGGTCGCCAGGATCAGGCCCAGATTGTGCGAAATGTAGACCATCGACGTGTTGAACTTCTTCGCAATCTCGGCGATCAGCTCAACAATGCCCGCTTCAACTGTCACATCCAGTGCCGTTGTCGGCTCATCGAGCAGCAGCAGCGAAGGATTGGACAGCAACGCCATTGCAATGACGACGCGCTGTTGTTGACCACCAGAAATCTGATGGGGGTAACTGTTCATCACCCGCTCGGGATCAGGCAGCTTTACATCCGTGAGCACCTGTTTCGCGCGCTCATATGCCTGCTCCTCCGTCACATCTTCATGACAGAGTGGAACCTCCATCAGTTGTTTGCCCAGGGTCATACTGGGGTTCAGAGATGCCATCGGTTCCTGGTAGACCATGGCGATATCGCTGCCACGCAGTTGCCGCAGTTCTTCTTCACTGCAGGTCGCGAGATCACGCCCCTTATAGAAGACCTGCCCACCCACGATGGCACCGTTACCGCCGAGGTAACGCATAATCGCCATCGCCACAGTGGACTTTCCGCAACCGGACTCGCCAACCAGACCGACGGAATCGCCCTGGTGGAGTGTCAGATTGAAGTCAATGACCGCGGGGATCTCTCCCGCCCGGGTGAAGTAGGAGATCGAGAGATTTCGGCACTCCAGAATCGGACCGTCATAGTCCTGGTCAAAACCGGTCATCAGGTCCTCCTCAGTCGCGCAACGAAACTTCGCGCAGTCCGTCTGCCAGCAGGTTGAACCCAAGCACCAGCGATGAGATCGCAAGGCAGGGGAACACCGTCATATGGGGAAATGACATCGCCATCACCCGGAACTCGTTGATCATGCCACCCCAGTCCGGATCGGGCGGCGGCAGGCCGAGTCCAAGAAACCCGAGCACCCCGATAGTGATGATCACATAACCGACCCGCAGGCAGGCATCGACGATCAGAGGGCCTCGCGCGTTGGGCAGAATCTCGATCAGCATGATCCGCCAGGAAGGCTCGCCCCTGGTTTCCGCCGCGAAGACGTATTCCCGGTTCCTGAGATCGAGGACAAGTCCGCGAACGATCCGCATGATACCCGGCGCCGAGGCGAAGGTGACCGCCAGCAGAATGTTCAGAGCCGACGAACCGATTGTCGCAATGATGATCACGTAGAGGACCAGGATCGGAAAGGAGAGAATGACATTGGAGAGAAACGAAAGGACGTCATCCACCCAGCCGCGTTTGTAACCCGCCGCCAATCCCATCGGGATACCGACCGCGTAAGCACAGAAGGTCGCGAGAGGCGCAAGCATCAGCACTTTGCGCGAGCCATGGATAATCCGTGAAAGGATGTCCCTGCCCTGCAGGTCGGTTCCCAGCCAGAACATACCCGTGCCATCAAGCGTCGGCGTGAAGGGCGTCGCCAGCGGAAGATAGTTCTGGTTAGGCGGAAAAGGCGCAATCACGTCCGCGAGAAGCGCAACCAGTACCCAGAATACTATGATCGCCAGTCCAATCACGCCGACTGCGCTTTCGCGGATCAGGGCAATGCCCTTTAAGGCCCGCAGCAGCGCCGATTCACGGCGTGGAACGTCTTGTACATCGACAGCCATTCCCGCCTCCTAACTGAATCGAATGCGCGGGTTGAGATAGGTGTATCCCAGATCCGCTAGAGTTTGCGTTGCCACCGCAACGAATACGGCCACCATTGCGCAGGCTTCGATCATGAAAATGTCCTGGTTCAGCGACGCCTCCAAAAGCAACGCGCCGAAGCCTTTGTATGCGAAGAAAAACTCGACAACGATCACGCCCGAGAGCAACCAGTTGATCTGAAGCATGATCACTGTGAAGGGGGCGATCAGCGCATTGCGCAAGGCGTGCTTCATGATCACAACGCGATAAGGCAGACCTTTCAAAACAGCTGTGCGGATGTAGTGGGTCATCATAACCTCGGCCATGGACGCCCGAGTCATGCGCGTCACGTAGCCAAAGTCATAGAGTGCCAGAACCATCACAGGCAGGATCAACTGAGTCAGATCGAAGCCGTCGATCATGCCGCTGGTGCCGGGCAACCAGCCAAGCCAGAAAACAAAAATAGCGCCCAGAAGAGGCGCCGAAGCGAATTCGGGGATGGAGGTTGTGATAATAGATCCCACGGAGATCGTGCGGTCCAGCTTTGACCCTTCCCGCATTCCCGCGAGAACGCCGAGCAAAAGCGAGATCGGCACGACCACGGCAAGGGTTGCCACCGCTAGTATTCCGGTGTTTGCCAACCTTGGCCAAAGGATCTCACCGACAGGTACCTTAAAGCGTACCGAATCACCGAAATCGCCGGTTACAAAATTCAACAACCAATTCAAATAACGTTGATAGACGGGTTCAAAATAGCCATTGGCTTCAAGCCAGAGAGTGCGCTGTTCTTCACTCGAATAAGGCCCGAGAACTTTGATCGCAACATTGCCGGGCTGCAGTTCTAGAAGAAGAAAGAGAAGGATCGAAACGACAAGCATGGTCAGTGCCATCGTACCGATGCGTCGAATTACAAAAATAAGCATTTAAAGGTCCCCCGCGCCACCCACGACCTTCGAGAAAGCAAATGCCTGATCTATGGGCGGAGAAGACTTCTCTCCGCCCATAAAACGCAAATGCCGCATGACGTCGTTACGCGTCGATCCAGACTTTATTGAACTGGTGATAACGCGTCGGGTGGCCCGTGAAGCCCTTGACCTTATCGACAGACGCCGTAAAGACCGAACGGAAGTACGGTTGGACCATAACCGCATCGTCCTGAAGGATTTGCTCCACCTTAACCATGGCCTTGCGCCGCTCGTTTACATCGAGAATTGCGCCTGCGGCATCGAGTGCAGCATCGAACTCCCGATTGGAGTAGCCGGACTCGTTCCAGGGCACACCGCTACGGTAAGCCAGATTCAGGACCATCACACCGAGTGGACGATGGGTCCATGCGGTAATGCTGAAAGGAGCTTTGGTCCAGACTTCCCAGTACTGAGCTGCGGGCATTACGTTCACGTTGAGCGTGATGCCTGCCGGCGCCAGCATTTCCTTCATCGCCTGAGCAATACCCTGCTCCCAAGGACCATCAGTGTTTCCGACATTGATGGTAATTTCGAGACCGTCCGCATATCCGGCGTCAGCCAACAGCTTCTTGGCACGATCATAGTCGACCGTTAGCGCCGGGAGTTCGGCATACTCCGGATGAATTTTGGCAACGTGATGGTTTTCACCCACTGCGCCGAGATTACGATAAGACAGCTCCAGGAGCTTGGCGTTATCGCAACAGGCGACAACGGCTTGACGAACCCGCACATCGTCGAAAGGTTTCTGAGTGACCTGCATACGGGCGACACCGGTTTGTGCAGTGTCAGACTGATGGATTGTCACACCCGGCAGGCGTTTGACTACATCCAATGCCGTCGCATCAAGCTGATAAACAGCATCAACCTGTTTAGACGCTAATGCGCCCATCGTTGCGTTGGCATCCGTACCGGTATCGATGTAGCGGATTTCGTCGAGATAAACTTCACCGCCCCAATAGGGTTCCGCCCGCTTGCGCAGAACAGCTACCTGGCCGATCGAAAACTCAGCCAGCTCGAACGCACCGGTGCCGACCGGGTTTTTCGAGAGATCCCCGCCTTCTTCAGTGAAACGACGGTGAACGATCGCTGTCGGATAGTTGTAGAGGTTTTCAGGGATCGAAAGTTCCGGCTGATTGAGGTTTAACTGGACGGTGTGATCATCGACCTTCTGAACGGCGCCCGGCGTCATCTTTTGCTCGGTCACAGGCTTGCCGTCATCGTCTTTCTTCCCGGTGTCGACTGTCTCAGTCATGGACTTAAAGAGACCGATGTTCGAAGAACCGGTATTCGGATCAAGCCAGCGTGTGAAGTTGAAGACAACGTCATCTGCGTTGAAATCATCGCCGTTCGACCACTTGACGCCCTGGCGCAGTTTAAAAGTCCAGGTCTTCAAATCGTCCGATGCTTCCCAGCTTTCCGCCAGATAAGGTCGCGTGATGTTGTCGGCGCCGGTGATCGTCAGGTATTCAACGATATGTCGGGCAACGTTGGATTTCTCAGTCCAGTCAAAGGTGGAGGGATCGGTCATCTCCTGGACGACCATCGCCATTTTAAGCGTTCCACCCTTCTTGGGTGTCCCTTCTGCCTTGGCGACGGGCACCATATCCTCACCGGTGATCTGTCCCAGCATACTGTAGGCGGCCGTTGCGGAAACACCCAGTAGCGTTGCCGTGCGGAGGAATTCCCGACGGCCAACCGCGCCCTCGCGCAGCTGTTCGCAGAGTTCGGGCACAAAGGGGTGAACCCTTTTTCCACCGTCTTGAATTGCTTCTTCAGTCATTTTGCGTCTCCCAGGTCGTGTTGCATGCGTTGTTTGTGTTTTGGTCGCTCTCAACGCCGTGTCAAAAATTCTGTATCCTGATCAGTATTTTGGCACCTTCATGGTGATATCGCAAATTCGGCCAATTAGTGCCTTTTGATAGGATATGAATGCACTAAGTCTATGGCCGGCGCGTCACTTCACGCGCAGACGATGACCACCCATGATCGTTTGACAGATGTCGAGCTTGATTGATTTTTTGAGGCACAATATTGATCAATGGTGCCGCTGTTCCCCTGTGTAACTTTATTTTTTAGCTTTTTTCAGTTTCAAAGGTTATCTCCTGAATGGCGAGGTAAGTTGCGGTATCCCGACAGAAACTTAGCCTAATACGACGAGAGGTCCGGCCACGCCCTCTCTCATTCAAGGTGCGTTTTTACGATGATTTCGCTTTCAAGTGTTCGATGAACGGGACATTTGTCGGCTATTTCCAAAAGCTTTGCACGCTGTTCTTCGCTGAGTATCCCGCCAAGACGCACACTGCGTTCGATAAGATCCAAGCGACCGGATTGCGTCTCGCATTCCGCACAATCCTCAGCATGAATTTTTGCATGAGAGAGTGTGACCTCCACCTGATCCAGGGGCCAACCTTTACGTTCGGCGTAGAGTCTGATGGTCATGGAAGTACAGGCGCCGAGTCCACTTAACAGCAGATCGTATGGTGTCGCCCCGCTTTCATCACCACCGTAGCTTTTGGGCTCGTCCGCACGCAAAGGATAGAACTCGGTCGCAATAGCCTGCGTGAACTTTCCTTCCCCGGTTTCCCTTACCACCACTTTGCCGGCTTGCGCCTTCACTTCTTTGCCTGCTGCGTCGGCTTCTCCGAGATAGCGTGTCGCCCATGCGGAAAGAACCGTGGCGATGTAGGCGGCGTCGGATTGTTTCGATACGAGATGATCCGCCGTATCCAGACTTACGAAACTCTTGGGATGTTTTGCGGCAGAAAAGATCGCTGCGGCGTTTTCGATACCAACGGTCTGGTCGATCGGCGAATGGAAGACGATCAGAGCCTTCTTCAAACCAGCGACCGAATCCTTCAGGTTTCGCTCTGAGATATCGTCGAGAAACTGTTTCTTGATTCGAAACGGACGCCCGGCCAGTAAAACTTCGGCTTCGCCCTGCGCCTCGATATCCGGTTTGGCGTCCTGGAAAAGGTGAGCAACATGCGAAGGCTCCGAAGGCGCTCCGATCGTCGCAACAGCCAGGGCCTCCGGGATGGATCCTGCAGCTGCCAGCACCGCAGCGCCGCCAAGGCTATGACCTATTATAATCTTCGGTGCCTCGCGCGTCTCACGCAGGAAATCTGCTGCCCTGATCAGATCGGCGACGTTCGAAGAAAAGTTGGTATTCGCAAACTCGCCTTCGCTGGCGCCCAGACCTGTAAAGTCGAAACGCAAGACCGCAATACCTTCAGCAGCCAAACCTGCGGCGATACGCGAGGCTGCATAGATGTCTTTTGTGCAGGTAAAACAGTGCGCAAAAAGGGCATAGGCGCGCGGCTTCCCTATGGGTGAATCAAGTCGTGCCGCCAGAAGTTCTCCTCCGGCTCCGGGGAACGTGAGTTTTTCGTATCCGGCGGCCATAATCTCTCTCCACTGATTTGATGATTGGCAAAGTCTAAGCCAAGAGCGCGAAGCACTAAAAGCCAAACTGTTGACACCTCGCGCAATTCCATGTGAGGCACCCGAACCGCCCGCTACAGTGACAACTTCATTCCCTCGTGGCTCGCCTTAAAACCGAAACCTTCATAGAATCGCAAAGCGTCGGGGCGCGCCTTGTCCGTTGTCAGTTGAACAAGGCCGCAACCACGGTCTTTACACTGCTCAATCGCCCATCGGAACATCACACCGCCCAAGCCTTCGCCGCGATAGGAAGACGCAATCCGCACGCTCTCGATCTGCCCGCGCCACATCCCTGTGCGTGACAATCCAGGTATGAAGGTGAGCTGCAAACAGCCGAGCAGCTCCCCGTCTCTCTCTACCACGGCCAACAGTTGGTTTGGATCCCGGTTGATGGCATCAAACGCATCATTATAACGCGCGTCCAAGGGTAATCCCGGATGTTCCCGGGTCGCCCCAAGACTGTCGTCGGCGAGCAATGCGACGATGGACGCCAGGTCTTCGGGCTGAGCGCGCCGAAAATCCATTGCTGACGTATCCCTGTCGGTCATCCGGACTCCAATCTTCTTTCATTGCTGGATAATGCACCCAACGGACTTTCCTGCTGCAGCGACCATTCCAGTGGTGTGGGCAAAGGCCGGGCGGAATAATCGATCCTAAGGGTCCGGCGGTTACTGCTTTTTTGCGATATGCTTGAACGATGCAGAGTAAGCGCCTTAACAAAGAGGACATCCCCTCGCCTCGCGGTGCAGTCTTCGATGCTAGCTCTGTCAGCGACCTTTTGCGCATCCGCTGCGGCGATGCGACCAAGTCTGTGCGTCCCTAACCCCAGTTGCAGGCAACCGTTCGATGCGTCGCTGTCGTCCAGGTGAACACGGGCAAAGATCATCGATTCCAGCAGGTCCAAAGGCGGTTCGACGTGCCAGATGCCGCCTTTTTGCGTCCAGGCCTTATAGCCCTCGAGCTCATGACGTTCTTTTACCGCTATCACACGATCCTGATGCCAGGGCACGTTCCAATTGGTTTCGCTGGATTTGTTGAATACGACGATCCGTACGGGATGAGCATTTGAGACAAGTTCCTGCGCCATCAGACTCATGCGGCTTTCGATGCCTATGGCGTTAATCAGATCTCTACTCCAGTTCAAGCGCTGCCCGGGCATAACACCCATCTCGGATGCTCGGTCCAGGGTGCTCAGATCCTCAGGCCCCAACGCATTCCGCATCCAAACCCGGCCTTCTTGTTCCAGAATTCTCGTCTCAGGTGTCATCTTTAAACCACTTCGGCAGCGAGTAAGCAGTCAACTTCGAGGCCGATGTATAGCCTTGAACGGCGGACCTCAGCAATCCGCAGCATCCTTTCCTTTCAAAGATTTCCGGGCGATGATTGCGCTTTGCAGCCCATCTTTTACGAGACCGAGTTTTCCATGAATCAAGATGATCGACCCGATGACCGCCAAACCGAGCTGGTCAGCAAATCAACTCTGTTCAAGCGCTATTTTCGGCTGGATGAGTACATCGTGCGTCACAGTCTCTTCGCCGGAGGACTGTCAGAGCCGGTTAACCGGGAGATTTTCGAACGCGGACACGCCGCCGCAGTCATTCCCTACGACCCCAAGGCCGATGCCATTGTCTTCATCGAGCAGTTCCGGGTCGGGGCGTTCGCTGCCGATCTTCACCCCTGGCTGATCGAATTTGTCGCCGGCATTATTGATGAGGGCGAAAGCCCGGCCGATGTCGTCCGTCGTGAGGCGGTCGAAGAGGCAGGCTGCGAAATCAGCGAACTGGTCCCGGTTGGCAAATTCCTGGTCAGCCCGGGCGGCTCCTCGGAGACCCTTTCGCTCTTCTGCGGTTTGGTTAACAGCACCACAATCGGCGGAATTCATGGCCTGCGTGAGGAAGGAGAAGATATCCGGCCTTTCGTACTGAGCTTCGACGACGCACACAGCCTTCTGCAGCAGAGCCGGATAACCAACCTCTTCACCTTTGCAGCCTTACAATGGTTGGTCTTGAATCGCGAGGAATTGCGCGCTAAATGGCAATGACTGGCTCACGTGACAGTTACCGGCTTCTCCTTGAAAGCGGCCATACCCTGCCGTTAGTCTCCACGCTCGTTTGATTTCAGTCCTTAAATTTCTCCGAAGTGAAGAAGAATTCATGAACGTCCGAAACGGTTTTATCGATACCATTGGCAACACCCCGTTGATCCGCCTCAAGAGAGCTTCCGAGGAGACCGGGTGCGAAATTCTGGGAAAGGCTGAGTTCCTTAATCCAGGTGGTTCCGTGAAGGACCGTGCCGCCTGGGCAATCATCAAGGACGCGGAAGAACGCGGGCAAATTCGGCCGGGCGGCGTAATCGTTGAAGGCACTGCCGGCAATACGGGCATAGGTCTCGCGCTGGTGGCGCGGGCCCGTGGCTACAGAACGGTTATTGTGATCCCTGAGACCCAATCCCAGGAAAAGAAGGATATGCTGAGGCTTTGCGGCGCTGATCTGCGCGAAGTCCCTGCCGTACCCTATAAGAACCCCGACAACTACGTTCACTTTTCGAGACGCCTTGCCGAGGAAATCGCTGAATCTGAGCCGAACGGCGCGATTTGGGCCAATCAGTTCGACAACACCGCGAACCGCCAGGGCCATATCGAGACGACCGGACCGGAGATCTGGGACCAGACCGATGGCAAGGTCGACGGCTTTATCTGCGCTGTGGGTACCGGCGGAACGCTTGCCGGAACCGGCATGGCATTGAAGGAACGCAACAAGGACATTGTGATTGCGCTCTCGGACCCTATGGGTTCCGCAATCTACAATCATATCAAACACGGTGAACTGAAATCAGAAGGCGGTTCCATCACTGAAGGGATCGGCCAAGGACGCGTCACCGCAAATCTGGAGGGAGCGCCGATTGACGATGCTTTCCAGATCAGCGATCAGGAAGCCATGCCTATCGTATTCGACCTTTTTGAGAACGAAGGTTTCTGCCTCGGCGGATCAAGCGGCATCAATGTTGCCGGTGCCATTCGTCTCGCGAAGCAGATGGGGCCGGGTCACACGATTGCGACTATCCTTTGTGATTACGGTACACGCTATCAAAGCAAGATGTTCAATCCCGCTTTTTTGCGTGAAAAGGACCTGCCGGTTCCCGCATGGCTTGACGCGATGTAGGGCCTTCCGGGCTTAAAAACGAGTAGAGCCCAACGGGACCAACGCTTTTTTCTGAAAAACAAGAAACAGACTGGGGATGACCATGGAACTTCTCTTTCGCGAGGATGCTTATCTGAGAAACTGCGAAGCCACGGTCGTGTCCGTCACTGAAGAAGGTCTGCGGCTCGATCGGACCGTGTTCTACCCCACGGGCGGTGGCCAACCGGGTGACAGCGGATATCTGAGCATCGACGGCGGTGATAAAATCCGCGTCCTGGACGCCCGGAAAGGCGAAAGCCACGAAGACGTCGTTCACATTCTGGACGCCGATGCTGCAATACCGGCTGTCGGGACCAAAGTGACGGCGGAGATCGACTGGGACCGCCGCTATCGCCTGATGCGGATGCATTCCTGTCTGCATCTTCTCTGTGCCGCCGTGACCGGTGACGTCACCGGCGGACAGATCGGTGAAGAGAAAAGCCGTCTCGACTTCAATTTACCCGACACACAGCTCGACAAAGAGGCCTTAACGGCAGAGTTGAACCGATTGATCACGGAAAACCATCGGGTGGCAGAACGCTGGATCTCAGACGACGAGCTGTCGGCGAGTCCGGAACTTGTGCGCACCATGTCGGTCAAGCCGCCTAGCGGCTCAGGTAAGGTACGCCTTCTGGATATCGCCGGTGTCGATCTTCAGCCCTGTGGTGGAACACATGTGCGCGAAACCAGCGAGATCGGGCCTGTACGGATTGGAAAGATCGAAAATAAAGGGCGCCAGAACCGTCGGATCAATATTCACTTCGACGGCTAAAGATGCGATGATTCGCCCCCGATGATATTTTCGAATTGAGCCCCGTAACTACCATCCCGGCATAAAGGCCCTTCCATGCCCGATTCAAACATCAGCTCTCTTGTCAGCACGAACTGGCTGGCAGAACACATAGATGCGCCTGACGTCAGAGTCGTCGACGCCAGCTACTATCTGCCGCACGAAGGGCTGAATCCCAGGACGGAGTACGAAGACCAACATATTCCGGGCGCAGTTTTTTTCGACATAGACGAGATCGCCGATACCTCGAACAGCCTGCCGCATATGCTGCCGCCACCCGAAAAGTTTGCAAGCCGTGTGCGCCGTCTGGGGCTTGGCGACGGCAACAGGATCGTGGTGTACGACCAACGCGGCATCATGTCGGCGCCCCGGGTCTGGTGGACTTTTAAGATCTTCGGACACGACGACGTCGCGGTGCTGGATGGCGGGTTGCCGAAGTGGCGTCACGAAGGCCGTCCGCTGTCCGATGCGCCGCCGACCCCCGCCGAGCGACATTTCACACCACGCTTTAACACCTTCATGGTCCGCGAGAAGGACCAGCTGATGAGCAACATTGAAAGCCAGCGTGAACAGGTTCTGGACGCGCGCTCAGCCGGCCGTTTTGCCGGAACTGCCCCCGAACCGCGGGACGGGCTGCGCTCGGGGCATATCCCCAATAGCCTCAGTCTGCCTTTTACCGATCTGATTGATGCCACGACGCAGACCTATAAGCCGGTCGACGAACTCAAGAACCTGCTGTCAAAAGCGGGGGTCAAACCCAAGCAACCTGTGGTCACCACCTGTGGTTCGGGTATCACTGCAGCCGTTCTGGCGCTCGCACTGGAGTTAACCGGACACCGCGATTATTCGGTCTACGACGGTTCCTGGTCGGAATGGGGACTCGCGGGCGATACGCCTGTCGACACCTGATCACCACCTTTCAGAATTCTGATCTTTGAGGCGAAGCCGTGACCGCTCCTTCCGACCTTACTCTTCGCAACTATGCGCCAGGCGACCGGGACCAGGTGATCGCTCTCTGGGACAGCTGCGGGCTGCTCGTGTGGTACAACGATCCCGACAAAGACATTGCGCGCTGGATCGAAAACCCTTCTTCCGAGATCCTGCTTGGCGTACTCGGCGAAAAGATCATTGCGAGCATTTGCGTCGGGAATGACGGCCACCGAGGCAGATTAAACTATCTGGCCTGTGCGGCGGAGCATCAGGGAAAGGGCTATGCCTCGACGATGGTCTCTGCAGCCGAAGACTGGCTGCGGATTCGCAACGTGCCAAAGGTGGAACTGCTGATCCGGGAGAATAATCTCGGTGTCAAAAACTTCTATCGGCGCATCGGCTACCACCAGAATAACTGCCACATCATGCAGCGGTGGCTCATCGAGGGGATGCCGACACCGGCCAACGACGCTCCGCGCACAGACGGAAAACTTGAGAACACTATTACCTACCTTGAGATGACCGAGCGGCCGGTGCAAGCCATCCCGAAGCTGACCGGTGATCGCAGCGTGGCCCTGCTGGGTTGCCACCACCCTCCTCTCTCCTTTTATCGCTATCTCTACAACAGCGTCGGAGAACCCTGGCTCTGGTGGGAGCGGCGTACGATGGACGACGAAAGCCTCAAAAGCGTCATCCACGACCCTCAGGTTGAGATCTACGTCCTATATGTCGACGGCGCACCCGCCGGCTATGCTGAACTCGATCGCAGGATCGAGAAGGAGATCGAGCTCGCCTATTTCGGCCTGATGCCGGATTTCATTGGTCAAGGCCTTGGCCCCTACCTGCTTGCCTCTGCAATCGATATTGCCTGGAGTTACAGCCCGGCGCGTCTGCACCTGCATACGAACACGCTTGATCACCCAAAGGCACTGCCGGTCTATCAGCGTTGCGGCTTTAAACCTTACAAGCAGGAAAAGATCATTATCGAGGATCCACGCATGACCGGTGCTTTTCCCGCTTAATCTCGCCTCTTTTTATAGAATTCCGTGTTAAGAAACCTCCTGACAGAATGCTGTCAGGAGGTTTCTGTTATTCAGGTAAACCGAACGTCTGCGCTATCACAGACCAAAGCCGGCCCGGCGGGTGAAATGAAGTCGGCCCAGGTCGCGTTGTGATGCGCGATGATGTGTTTGGCGGGCAGATGAGGTCTTTCGGCTGTGGTGTGGGCGTCCGCTGGAACATTCGTCTCATAGCCGCGTGCCAAGGCACTACGGATCGTGGTGTCGACGCAAAACTCGGTGGCGCAACCTGTAACAAAAAGACGTTTAATACTGTTGAACTGAAGGATCTGATCGAGATCCGTTGAGAGAAAGGAATCACAAGCTGTCTTCCGGACAGAAAGATCGCCCTCCTGGACGTCAAGATCAGGAAGTAAGTGCCAGCCGGGCGCATCGGGGTGATGGGGATCGCCTTCGGGACCATCGTGCTGAACAAAGATCACTTTGCCGTTTGCTGCCCGGCATTTCGCGGCGAGATCATTGATCCGCCCGATCACCGCTTGGGAGGCGTAACGGGGCGTTTCGGGTGTGAAAGACCCACGCTGCATATCAATAATAATCAGGGCGTTTGACATGAAATTAGTCCAGACTGTGGTACTGACGCGCCTGCCCCGGCGAACAGCGGACTTATGCGTGGCCGTCGCAATGGGAGCCGAAGCTTGAGACGCGCCGACAGGTTATTCGACATTATCCAGATTCTCCGCTCTGCCAGCGGTCCGGTGACTGCCGACCAGATTGCGGAACGCCTGGAGGTGACTGCGCGCACCATATATCGCGATATCGTGACCCTGCAAGCCAGCCGGGTGCCCATCGAGGGCGCCGCAGGTGTCGGGTACATCCTGCGCGCCGGTTTCGACTTGCCGCCACTGATGTTCACGTCAGATGAAACGGAAGCTCTCCTTGTTGGGATGAGCCTGCTGCGCAGAACAAGTGATCAGGGTCTCCACGATGCCGCCCAGTCGGTCCTGTCAAAAGTTGAGGCGGTATTGCCGAGCGACCGCAAAGGACCACTCGCCACCCGACCCTTCTACGTATGTGAGTATGGGGCCGAACCCTCACCACTGACCGACCTCGCGGAAATTCGAAAGACCATCCGCGACAGCAAGAAACTCGATATCGATTACCAGGATGCCGATGGGAAGGTCACAACGCGGATTATCTGGCCGATCGCCGTTGCATACTACGTCGAGGTGGAACTTGTGTGCGCCTGGTGCGAACTGCGCGAAGATTTTCGGCACTTCCGCATCGATCGTATCCGCCGCCTGGACTTTCTGGAAGATAGCTTTGCCAATTCCGGTCGTCATCTGATTGACGAGTGGATGGCGGCGACCGGAGGCGGACAGCGCCCACTCTCCTGACAGTCTGTTGTCAGGAGGCATCTGCTTCAATGCCTATTGAATAAAGCGAGTTATCAATAGCATTGGAGCCAAAACTTGGAACAGACACAAATCTTGAAACAGGGTCTCGGAACCACATCGATGCTGATGGAGCCGCATTGGCTCGTTACTTTTCAGGCGCCGGTTGAAGACATAGATCGCATTTTCGAGGAGATCACGCGGCACACTCCGTTGCAGCACGGTAAGACCGACAAGAACGGCTTCCGCACGTCAAGCGGCCAGGAATACTACCGTCCGCGTGAGGGCACACCGACAGGTGCTGAAGAGGAAATTCGCAAACGCCCAGCCGTCGACGAGATGTCTTTCTTTATCCCTCAGAATGAAGCGCTTCTGGAAAAGGTCATTGAAGCTATCTACGCCGTCCACAGTTACTACGAGCCCGTCGTCTACCTCCGCGACGTCCTACGCAGCCGCTGCAAAGGACTGGACGATTCACAAAATCCGCACCGCTGGTGGAACAAAGCCGGAGACTGGAAAAAAGACTGAGGGGTTTCAGGTTATTGGAACGGCGGCGCGCGCATCAGGCCGCCGTCGATCCATAGCGCGTTCGGTCCGCGCTCCAGTTCGCTCGGAAGCCCTGCGCCGAAGTGACGGTCATAGGTTTCGCCGTAGTTGCCGACTGTTTCAATAATGCGATAAGCCCAGAGAGGTTCCAGGCCCAAATGCTTGCCGATGTCACCTTCGAAACCGAGCAGACGCAATATGGCTGGATCCTTGGTGGACGAAGACATCGATGCCAGGTTTTCCGAAGACACCTGCTTTTCTTCGGCAAGGATCATCGCGAAAACGCCCCAACGAACCAGGTTCAGCCAAGCCCGGTCACTGCTTAAAGTTACCGGTCCCATAAGGCGTTTGGAGAGTAGTTCGGGAAGGATCTCGAAAGTTTCGGCGCCTTGCTTTTCCAGGCTTCGCAGGTTCGCGAGAGTCAGGCGCCCCGCCGAAAGCGCGTCACAAGCCCCTTCCCGTAATTGGGTGACCGCCACTTCAAGGGAGACGGTTTTCTCGACGACCATAGTCATCCGGTTTTGCGTTGCGAAAGCCTCTAGACGCCCCCTGACCTCGTCATTGCCACTAAAACAATGCTTCCTGCCGTCAAGTTCCAAAGCGTTCGAGATAGCGTCGCTGCGTCGAACCATCAGACCGAGGCTATCAACGAAGGCAGCGCCCGCAAAGCTGAACTCGCGCTGCCCGAAGAACGTATCTTCATGCAAAGCCAGCACATCGATCCGGCCATTCTTCAGGTCGGCTACCCCCTCGCCCTGGATGACCCGGACAAAGTCGACCTGATCGCCCTTGCCGAAAAGAGCCGCTGACCAGGCCCGGCAAAGATCAACCTCAAAGCCTTTCCAGTTCCCGTTGTCATCTTTGATCGCAAGACCTTGCTGACCCGCGTGGACCCCACACCTGATCAGCCCGTTGCCTTTGATCGCGTCGAGAGTTTCACCTGCAGTCGCAGCGAAAGAACCCGCGAGCTGAGCGAGGATTATGACAATTGCTGAATGAAGCGTTGTTCTGGTCATAGACGGAAAAAGGGCGCAACCGGATGATTGCGCCCTTATCGTTCCTCTTAGTGAGCCAGGATCTGGCTGAGGAATTGTTGCGTCCTCTCCGACTGCGGATTGTTGAAGAACTCCTCAGGCTCGTTCTGCTCGATGATCTCACCTCCATCCATGAAGATCACCCGATTGGCGACCTTGCGGGCAAAGCCCATTTCATGGGTCACACAGATCATGGTCATACCGGTTTCAGCCAGATTGACCATCACCTCCAGCACTTCGGCAATCATCTCTGGATCAAGGGCCGAAGTCGGCTCATCAAACAGCATGATGCGGGGGTTCATGCAGAGCGAACGCGCAATGGCAACGCGCTGTTGCTGGCCGCCTGAGAGCTGGCCTGGATACTTGTTGGCCTGTTCCGGAATCCGCACTTTGTTCAGGAATTCCATTGCGATCTCGTCCGCTTCGGCCTTCGGTACCTTTCGGACCCAGATCGGCGCCAGGGTACAGTTTTCGAGAACCGTCAGATGCGGGAAGAGGTTGAAGTGCTGAAAACACATCCCGACTTCCCGGCGGATCGCATCGATGTTCTTCAGGTTCCCCGTCAGTTCGATATCGTCAACGATGATCTGTCCCTGCTGGTGTTCTTCCAGCCGGTTGATGCAACGGATCATAGTCGACTTGCCGGAGCCGGAAGGACCGCAGACAACTATACGTTCGCCGCGGCGAACCGTAAGATTGATATCTTTCAGCACATGGAACTGACCGTACCACTTGTGCATACCAATGATCTGGATGGCGACTTCGTCGGAAACTTCCGGTGCCGTTACGCGCTGAGCAGCGTCAGACATTTTACTTTCTCCTATCGCTTGTGACCGGTATGCAGCTTGGCTTCGAGCCAGATGCTGTACCGGGACATGCCGAAACAGAATACCCAATAGATAACCGCCACAAAGGCATAAGACTCATGGATGAGCCCGATCCAGTTGGCGTCAGTGACAACGGTTTTGGCGATACCGAGCAGATCGAACAGGCCGATGATCAGCACCAGTGAGGTGTCCTTGAACAGGCCAATGAAGGTGTTCACGATCCCCGGAATGACAATCCGCAAGGCCTGCGGAAGGATGATGAAGTACATCATTTTCCAGAAACCCAGCCCCATTGCAGCCGCCGCTTCATACTGGCCTTTTGGAATTGCCTGCAGCCCCCCTCGGATCACTTCGGCCATGTAAGCCGCAGAGAAGAGCGAAACGCCAATTAGACACCGCAAGAGCTTATCGAAGTTCACACCTTCAGGCAGGAACAGCGGCACCATCACAGACGACATAAAGAGGATGGTGATCAGCGGGACGCCGCGTACAAACTCGATGAAGGTCACGCACATGGCGCGAACGATCGGCATATTGGAGCGCCGGCCAAGGGCCAGGGCGACGCCGATGGGAAGCGAAGCAACGATACCCGTCACCCCGATCACCATTGTCAGCAGAAGCCCGCCCCATTGCGGTGTCTCCACAGTCTGCAGCAGAGCGTCCTGCCCGCTTCCGGTTCCGCTCAACAGGAAGAAACCGGTGATCGGCAGCAAGGCGGTGTTGATGAACAGAAGCTTCCGGAAAGGAATATTGTCAAACAACACCGGCAGCACTGCCAGGATCAGAACCAGCGCTGTGGCGTAGACACGCCAAAGTTCGTCTGGCGGATAGAAGCCGTAGAGGAACTGGTTAAACCGGACATCGATGAGCGCCCAACAGGCGCCTGCCGATGCACAGTCCGTCCGCGATGCACCTTCAAAATCGGCATCGATAAATGCCCAGAAGAAAATCGGCGGAATGGCGCTGTACAGGAGATAAAGCGCCAGAATCGTGAGGATAGAGTTGGGAATGCTGGAGAAAAGATTGGTCTTTAGCCAACCAACAAACCCGACAGTTCCCGGAGGCGGCGGTAGGTCCGGGTGCTGTCCCGGAGGATAATGCTGCCCTGGGGCGTTACTTGGTGTGACGTCAGTCATTTATCCGCCCCCCTTACCGTTCAACCAGCGCAATGCGCTTGTTGTAATAGTTCATCATCATCGAGATCAGCAGGCTGATACTCAGGTAAACCAGCATGGTGATCATGATAATCTCGATCGCCTGTCCGGTTTGGTTCAGCGAAGTGCCACCGAACGTCGAAACCAGATCGGGATACCCGATTGCAATCGCCAGCGAAGAGTTCTTTGTGAGATTGAGATACTGGCTGGTCAAAGGTGGAACAATCACCCGCAGTGCCTGCGGCAGGATGATCATACGTGTCGTCCAACTCGGCTTGAGGCCAAGCGAGAAGGCAGCTTCCGTTTGACCGTGGCTCACCGCCTGGATACCGGCCCGTACGATCTCGGCGATGAAGGCCGCCGTGTAGACCGTCAGTGCAAACCACAACGCCACGAACTCCGGCCTGAGAACCATGCCGCCCTTAAAGTTGAAGCCTTTCAGCTCGGCATAATCATATGTCACCGGAAATCCGGTGATTGCAGCCGCCAGCAGCGGTAAACCGAGGATCAGAGCGACCGAAGTCCAGAAGACTGGAAAGGTCTGACCGGTCGCCTCCTGCCGCTTCTTGGCCATCTTCGACATGATCGGCACGATGATCAGTGCAACGACGAGTGCAACAACGATCAATCCGAAGCCGTCACCGGCGATCGGTTCGGGCATATACAGGCCGCGCTTGTTGAGATGGAAGGTTTCGCCAAAGAAAACGATACTCTGTTTCGGATGCGGCAATGTAATCAGGACCGCATACCAGAACAGGATCTGCAGCAGCAACGGAATGTTCCGCAGAATTTCGACGTACCAGTAAACCAGCTTGCTTACGAGCCAGTTTTTCGAAAGCCGCAAGACGCCCATAACAACGCCCAGGATCGTTGCTGCGAATATTCCCGCTATTGCCACTGAAAGCGTATTGAAGAGGCCTACGAAGAATACACGACCGTGGGTGTTGGTTGCCTCATACGGAATGAGCGACATCGCAATGTCGTAGCCTGCTGGCGAATCCAAAAAGCCAAAACCGGTCGAAATGCCTAGCGCATCAAGGTTCCGAACTGTGTTGGTGCCGATATATATGAAGAATACGACGACCAGAAAGAAAGCCAAAGCCTGGAAGATAATCGCTCTGGTTCGCTGATCGTTCAGGAGTGAGCCCCGTTTCGGGCCATCTATAGTTTCTGTAGCCATGCCGTCCCCTGCTGGCTGACCTAATACCCGGGTTCCCTGTTATGAGCCCAGATATTAGTTTCTGAAAACGCCCTGAAGCACGCCAGGCGATTGGCCTGGCGTGCTTTTCAGATCACTTTAAGCAGTTTTCTCTGCCTTTAGCGCATTGGCGGGGCGTAAAGGATGCCACCATCGGTCCAGAGAGCGTTCAGGCCGCGCTCGAGAGCCAGAGGTGTCGTCGTACCGAGATTACGCTCGAACGACTCTCCATAGTTGCCAACCTGTTTGACGATGTTCTTGGCCCAATCAGCCGGCAGACCGAGCTGTGCGCCCATGTCGCCTTCGCCACCCAGAAGACGGAGGATTTCCGGGTTCTTGGAGGTGGAAGCCATCTCGTCGGCATTTGCAGACGTAACGCCCAGCTCTTCAGCAACGATCATCGCGCCCAGTGTCCAGCGAGCGATATCGCCCCACTGGTTGTCGCCATGACGTACCAGCGGACCAAGAGGCTCCTTCGAGATAATCTCAGGAAGCAGAATGTGCTCGCTAGGATCGGACATGGTCGAACGCTGAGCAGCCAGACCGGAAGCATCCGTCGTGTAGACGTCGCAACGCTCTTCCTCGTAAACGCCACGGCCTTCAGCGGAAGTTTCGATAACAACCGATTCGTAGCTCATGCCGTTTGAGCGGAAGTAGTCAGCCAGGTTCAGCTCAGTGGTCGTACCGGTCTGGATGCAGACCGAAGCGCCGTCGAGTTCCTTGGCACTGGTCACGCCCAGGCTCTTGCGAACCATGAAGCCCTGACCATCGTAGTAGTTGACGCCGATGAACTCGAAACCAAGATTGACGTCACGCGAGAAGGTCCAGGTGGTGTTACGCGCCAGGACATCGATTTCACCGGACTGAAGTGCAGTGAAACGCTCCTTGGAGGTCGTTGGCGTGTACTTTACCTTAGCGGCATCGCCAAAAATGGCTGCAGCCATTGCACGGCAGAAGTCCACATCAAAACCGGCCCACTGGCCCTGATCGTTAGGTGCCCCGAAACCGGCAAGACCGGTGGTGACGCCGCATTGAACGAAGCCCTTGGCTTTGACATCATCGAGAGTTCCCGCTGATGCACCCGTGGACAACGCTGTTACCGCCGCGGCGGCGAAGAGAAACTTTCCAAGCTTCATTGGTAGGATCTTCCCTGCTGTTCAATTCAAAAATCTTGTTGTTTTTTGTGTGAGTGTGCTGCTTTCGCGCGGTGTTGTTACTTCATGACCTTCTATGGGTCGCCGAGCAACAGCCGCTCACAACCAAACCATGTCCCATCATGGCTAGAAACGCAACAGGGCTAAACCACCGATACGTAAATTGTTACCGGACAATGACGGTAAGTTTATGATTTTCATGAAATAAATTACAAAATCCACGCCCACGGGGTTGCAACAACCAGACGTTAAATCCCTGAAAGCGCGAAATTTATCCTCCTAAAACACGAATATTGAAGAAACGACTTAAGTTAGAGCCCAACAGGGGTCCAACCAGCAGTTGCCTTGCGCCCATTCGACGCAAACCAGAGACTGGCAAGAGCGCCGCCGTCCTGTCATAACCATAAAAGTCGCCGGTTTCAGACCTATAGGTTTGTTTTTCCTACGACCCGTATTACAGCCCGATTAGACGGATCCTCAAATATGTCACCTTCATCCCGGAAGCCCGATACCCAGCTTGCTCATCTCGGCCGCGAGCCTAAAAACCAGCACGGTGCCGTTAATCCACCGGTTTATCACGCATCTACCATCCTGTTCGAAGACGTGGCGAGCCTACGCGCAGCCAAAGACGTTCGTATGGACAGAAACGCTGTTACTTACGGCCGTGCGGGTACGCCGACGACAATGGCCCTGCAGGATTCGGTGGCGGCGCTGGAAGGCGGATATGGCGGAATCGCAGTCTCTTCGGGGCTTGCAGCCGTCACAGCGAGCATCATGGCGCTGGTTCAGGCTGGCGATCACGTTTTGATGACAGACTCCGTCTATGGCCCGGCCCGCGCATTCTGCGATTCCACACTGGCCAGATTCGGTGTCGAAACGACTTATTACGATCCTCTGATCGCCGGCGGTATCGCGTCCCTGATCAAAGAGAACACCAAGATAGTTTTTACGGAGTCACCCGGCTCACAGACATTTGAAGTTCAGGATATTCCGGCAATTGCCGAAGCAGCGCATGCCGCCGGTGCCGCTGTCCTGATGGACAACACCTGGGGAACCCCGCTCTACTGCAAATCCTTTGAGTTGGGAGTCGACGTGTCGATTCACGCGGGAACCAAGTATATCGTTGGCCATTCCGACGCGATGCTCGGCATGATCGTGACCAACGAAGCCCACTACGAAAATGTCCGCCGCTGCGTTATGTCGCTCGGGCACAGCGCGGCACCGGATGATGTATTCCTGGGTCTGCGCGGTTTCAGGACTCTGTCCGTTCGTCTGGAGCGGCATCACAAAACGGGCCTGGCTCTGGCGAGCTGGCTGCAAAACCGTCCAGAAGTGGCCCGGGTCATGCACCCTGCCCTGCCCGACGATCCCGGTCATGCGCTTTGGAAACGCGATTTCTCAGGGGCCTGCGGTCTCTTTGGTCTGGTGTTGCATCCGGTCGCGCAGTCAGCGCTCGAAGCGATGCTGGATCATCTGGAGCTCTACGGCATGGGATACAGCTGGGGTGGCTTCGAAAGCCTGATTATCCCGACCGATCCTGCATCGATTCGCACCGCGACAGAGTGGAACGCACAGGGACCGGCGTTGAGAATTCATGCCGGCCTTGAAGATATCGACGACCTGATTGCAGATCTGGAGGCGGGTTTTGAGCGTCTTAACCGCGCCGTGGCAGCAGAATAAACCTCAGCGTTTTATGTGGTGAAAACAGAACCGGACACTCCGAAGATGACAACCAACGCCCCCACTCTTCCAGCATCGCTGGCACAGGAAGTCGCCTTTGACGACAAAGGCCTGATTGCGGCTATCGCCCAGCAGCACGACAGCGGCGAGATCCTTATGATGGCATGGATGAACCGGGAGTCCCTCGCGGAGACCATTGCGACAGGTCAAGTCTGCTATTGGTCGCGCTCGCGTCAGAGCCTTTGGCGAAAAGGCGAAAGTTCGGGGCAGACTCAAAAACTGGTCGAACTGGCGCTCGACTGTGATGGCGATTGCCTGCTTCTGAAGGTCGACCAGACAGGCGTTGCCTGTCACACAGGTCGTCGGAGCTGTTTCTACCAGGTCTTGTCAGATGACGGACGTCTGGAAGATCGCTTGCCGGTCTTGAAGGATCCCAAAGATCTGTACGGGAAGTAGATGATGCGACTCCCGGCATTCGGCGCGCGTTTCGGGCGCCGCACTTATGCCATCTGTTCGGCGATGGCATTCATGGTCATCGTTGCGGTCGCTCCTCTAGGCCATGCCAAAGCCGCCTCCGACTCGGTGACGCTTTTTGCGGCTGCCAGCGCGACCAACGCGCTCACTGAAATTGTCGAACTCTATAAGACACAAAGTGAGACCAGGGTCCGGACCGTCTTTGCTGCCTCTTCCACGCTCGCCAAGCAAATCGCCAACGGCGCGCCTGCGGATCTTTTTCTCTCCGCAAATCAACTTTGGATGGAACACCTGATCGAAAAGGCAGCGATCGACCGGGATAGCACACGCGACTTGCTTGGCAATCGCTTGGTCATGATTGTCGGCCCGGAAAATTCAGCTGTGGACAAGCTTCCGTCGTTCCTGGAGCCCTCCTTTCCACTGGGAGAGATCCTAGGCGCGAGTCGTCTCGCAATCGGCGACCCGGCGCATGTTCCTGCGGGCATATATGCCAAGGCTGCCCTGCAAAGCCTCGGCCTCTGGGATGCCTCTCTCAAGAACCTGGCGTTCTCAGGCAATGTGCGCACAACCTTGGCACTGGTCGAACGTGGCGAGGCAGCCGCCGGTATCGTCTATGAAACAGACGCTCTCATCCTGCCGAAGCTTAAAATAGCTGGCATTTTTCCGCCAAACAGCCATCCTTTGATCGTCTATCCACTTGCTATGGTGAAACAGCAGCGTTCCAAGGCGGTTGAGGATTTTTTCGGCTTTTTGTTCAGTCCTGAAGCCAGTCAGGTATTCCTTCGCCACGGTTTCAGTACACCCGACACATCCAAGTGATAAACGACGAAAGCCGCTGACCGGATGTATTCTCTGACGTCGATAGAACTTGAAGCCCTCCAGCTCAGCCTGAAGGTTGCCTTCTTGGCTGTCACCATAAGCCTGCCTCTGGGCATAGCGGTGGCGTGGATTCTTGCGCGCTACAGCTTTCCCGGCAAACCTGTTCTCGACGGCATCGTACATCTTCCTCTGGTTCTGCCGCCTGTCGTGGTCGGGTACCTTCTCCTTGTTGTGCTTGGTCGCGAAGGGTTGATTGGCCGATGGCTCTACAGTCTATTCGACATTACCCTCGCCTTTACCTGGCAGGGCGCTGCCGTCGCCGCCGCTGTAATGGCCTTTCCCCTCATGGTCAGGTCCATCCGGCTGGCACTGGAACTGGTTGACCGTAAGCTCGAGGCCGCCGCCTTTACCCTGGGCGCGAGTTACTGGAACGTCTTCGTTACCGTTACACTGCCGCTCATATCGCCGGGCATTCTGGCCGGGTGCCTATTGGCTTTCGCCCGAAGCCTGGGCGAGTTCGGCGCCACCATTACCTTTGCCGCGAACATACCGGGCGTTACCCAGACCATTCCACTCGCCCTCTATAGCGTCATCCAGACACCCGAGGGTGAACTTGCCGCCTTACGTCTGGCAGTCCTCTCGGTTGCGCTTTCTTTCGCGGCTCTGGCGGTCTCAGAAATACTGGCGCGCCGCTTGCGCAAAAGACTGGTGGGATAAAGGTTGATCCCATGCTGAAGATCGATGTCCAAAAGAACCTAAACGCCTTTCAAATCGCGACCAGGTTCGAGTGCGACTCCTCAGGCGTGACCGCATTGTTTGGACGCTCCGGTTCCGGGAAAACCACTATCGTCAACATGCTGGCCGGACTGGTGACGCCCGAGCGGGGAAAAGTGGTGATAAAGGATCGTGTCCTGTTCGATTCGGATCACGGCATCAACATACCGCCGCAAAAGCGCAGGCTTGGCTACGTCTTTCAGGAAGACCGTCTTTTCCCTCATCTGAATGTCCGAAAAAACCTCCTCTATGGCTGGAAGCGGGCGCCAAAGACAGCGCGCCGCATCCAGCTTGAACAAGTCGTTGAGATGCTGGGCATCGAGCGGCTCCTGGAGCGAAACCCGGGGAGACTATCGGGCGGTGAAAAGCAACGCGTTGCCCTGGGGCGTGCGTTGCTTGCCAACCCTAGCCTGCTATTGATGGATGAACCGCTTGCCGCCTTGGATCAGGCTCGCAAGGAAGACGTTCTGCCTTTTATAGAACGGCTCCGCGACGAGTTTGATGTGCCAATCGTCTACGTCAGTCACAGTATGGAAGAGATTGTCCGCCTCGCCGATACAATGGTTCTGATCTCGGATGGCCAGGTTGAGGCGGTTGGCGCGGTCGATGACGTCATGGGTCGCCTGGATCTCCGGCCTCTTACCGGGCGCTACGAAGCCGGTGCGGTGTTGAACGCACGGATTTCGAAGCACGATCCGGAATTTGCACTGACGGAACTGGCGTTTGGCGGTGGCACCTTGCGTATTCCACTGCTTGATGTTCCGGTCGGAACCCTGCTTCGCCTTCGTATCAGGGCCCGCGACGTCTCACTGGCACTCACACCACCGAATGACATCAGTATTCAGAACGTCTTCAAGGCAACGATCGTCGGTATCGGCAGTGAAACTGGTCCCCAGATCGATCTGCGGCTGGATGCGGGAGGTGCCGCAGTTTGGGCGCGTATCACCAAACGTGCGCTTATGACACTCAAGTTGGAACCGGGCCGCGAAATCTACGCCATGGTGAAAGCTATTGCCGTAGACCGTCACAGTCTTGGCAGAGTTACCGGCCCCGACAGATTTCTCTCCGGAGACTAACGACAGCTCGACTCGGAAGGCTTTTCTTCTGCCCTGCAATGAATGGGGCAGTGTGTTACCGATAGTGTTCGGCTGTTAAACCACCCGTAAAAGGAAGGACTGACGACAATTAGAAACGGTCGTCTGCATCTTTTTTTCCGAAGCACAAAAATACTTAATTTGCATAATTATAGATACATCAGCATGATCAGATAGATAGAGATGCTGTTTGAGGCTTCCACCTCGAGTTGATTTAGGTGAACTCCGGGTGAGCGTTTGAGAAAAAGTGCTTCAAGCCTTCGTTATAAACATGCTTAAACTATTCCCCAGTCGCACTGGTCGAGTCATGGAACCTTGGGTGTGTAACGACAATAAATCTTGCTTGTTACTGCCTTAACCCGGGATTCCAATTCAAAATAAAAAGAAAGCGTAACTGGATAGCGAAACGAAACGTCACCGACCTTTGCCACGCACGATCAGCACACTTTTGGGAGACACTCATGTCTAAGAAAAACACAGCGGATAAATCCGCAGCAAAGACCCTCGGAAATAAGCTCAGCCGCCGTACCGTCCTTCGCGGCGCCGCCGCCACCGGTGCGGTCCTTGCCGCGCCGGCGATTATCAGTCGTCGCGCGCTCGCGTCGTCCGGTGAAATCAACGTTCTCATGTGGTCGGACTACCTGCCCCCTGAGTTCATCGAAGGCTTCAAAGCCGACACCGGCATCACCATCAATCACACCGGCGTCGGCTCCAACGAAGAGATCATCAACAAGATGAAGGCCACCAAGGGCCGTGGCTTTGATCTCGTCAGCCCCACCAACATGCGCTCGCCACAGTGGATCGAACTGGGCCTGCTTCAGCCCTTCGATATGTCCAAGGTCAACACCAGCACGCTGAACCCGGCCATGGTCAACGTCGGTGAGACCGAATGGAACTTTGAAGGCAAAGGCTCCCACTGGTTACCACAGCTCTGGGGCACCGAAGCCGTCGCATGGCGCACGGACCTCTGGCAGCCTGAAGGCGGTGTGCCGAGCTATGGCGATATCTGGTCCCCCGAGATGAAGGGTAAGACCATGGGACGCCCGCACTCGATGATGGTTGGCGCAGGCCTCTATCTGGAAACCACGGGTGAACTCGCCCCTGGCTCCATGCGCAAGGCCTATGACAGCGAAGAAATCATGCGGCCGATCTGGGAAAAGGTCACCAAGTTCTGCATTGAGAACAAGGAACAGGTGAAGCTGTTCTGGAACGATGCCGACAGCCAGAAGAACGGCCTGCTCAATGACGGTGTTGTGGTCGGGCAGACCTGGGACGGACCTATCCTGGCTATGAAGACGGCTGGCGAGCCCGTCACCTATCAGGCACCCAAGGAAGGTGCACTTGCCTGGGTTGATGGTATTGCTGTTCCGATCGGCGCGGAAAACATGGATGAAATCTATGCCTTCCTCGAGTACAGCTTCCGTCCAGAAAATGGTGGACTGACCGCAGACAAGACCGGCTACAATTCGGCTGTTCTCGGCGCTGATCAGCACATTTCAGCCGCATCGAAGAAGAACTTTGCAGAGGCCTATCCCGGCGATGCACTGACCAATCTCTTCCCATGGCCAAAAGAGCCTCAGTGGTATGCAGATGTTCGGACCGAATACCGCAACAAATTCGTCAATGCCTGACGGCTTCATGCCAAGATGACTTGACGACCGACAAACTCCCGGGGACGATGTTCCCGGGAGAGTTGCTTTCAATATTCAAGCAGTATGGCGGCGGGTCGCCCTACTAGGGGGCCCTATCTGATTCCTGTTGCAGTGTTCACACCAGGTACGGCTGAGTTCACGCAAGGCAGATAAACGCCGCATTGCCTTTTCGATCGGGGAGAAGAGGTTCGATGAGCGTAGATGTAAAACTGGAAGACGTCTGGGTCCGGTTCGGCAGCTTTACGGCTGTTAAGAACGCCAACGTGACAATCCGGGGCGGCGAGTTTTTCAGTTTTCTGGGGCCGTCCGGCTGCGGAAAAACGACGCTGCTTCGCTGCATCTCGGGCTTTCAGGAGCCGACGGACGGCAAAATCCTGTTCGACGGCAAGAATATGGCCGGGATCGGACCGAACAAGCGACCGACTGCCCTGATTTTCCAGAATCTGGCCCTCTTTCCGCTAATGTCGGTTGCGGACAACATTGCCTTTGGGCTTGAAGTCCGCGGCATCGGGAAAGCGCAGCGCCGAAAGAAAGCCGACGAGCTGCTGGATCTGATCGCCCTGCCGGGACAGGGCGACAAGAAGGTCGGCGAGCTTTCAGGCGGTCAGAAACAGCGCGTCGCGATAGCACGGGCACTTGCAGTGGAACCTGAAATCCTGCTGCTCGACGAGCCGCTTTCAGCCCTTGATCTGAAACTGCGCCAGCATATGCGCACTGAATTACGCGAAATTCAGAAGCGCGTGGGCATCACCTTCATCTATATCACTCATGACCAGGGCGAAGCCCTGACGATGTCCGACCGGGTCGCCGTCATGAGTGAAGGCGTCATTGAACAGGTGGCTGACAGCGTCACGCTGTATGACCGCCCGGAGAAACCCTTCGTCGCGTCTTTTGTTGGTGAAAACAACGACTTCCGGGGGCGCGTAACGAGCGTGTCTGAAGGCTATGCCGAAGTCGAAACCTCCGAAGGTCTTTTTCGGGGACGCGTTTCCGAAGGCAATCGGGATGCTCTCTCGGGCTCGGGACCTGCATCGATCTTTGTTCGGCCAGAAGCGCTTAAGATCGCCGGAACCGCGACCGAGGCAAGTAATGCCTTTGAAGCCAACCTCCTGCAGGAGGAGTTTGAAGGCAATATGCGCCACCTCGTTCTTGAGTCGAAAGGCGGGCAACGCCTTCGCATGACGCTGGTGAACGATGGCCATGTCCTGGATTACGGTCCGGGGTCGACCGTGCCGGTCGTGTTCAATCCGGAACTCGCCATCGTATTGCCGCAAGAGGCTTAAAGCCAGGAACGTTTTGGGGGAATGACCATGGCTTTGACCGCGTGGTTTCAACACTTCTTCAAGAAGAACGGCATCGTTCTTTCGATATATCTGATGTCTGCCGTGCTGCTGTGGATGGTCATTATGATCATTCTGCCGCAGGTCTTCATGCTCGATTTTTCCTTCAGGTTTAATCTACCGCCCGGCAAGATCGGTGGGGAAGAAGACGTCTACACCATTTCGAATTACCGCTTCCTCCTGTTCGGCAGCCCGGGGAATCCGGATCCCTATAACGTCATCGACACGACGGTATTCTTCCGGACGATCCTCGCCGCCATCTTCGTGACGGTCTTCGATCTGTTGCTTTGCTACCCAATCGCCTATGCGCTGGCGATTGTGGCCAAGGGCGGGACCGCCCGCCTCATGGTGCTTTCCTTGATCGTGCCTTTTTGGATTAACGAAATCCTGCGCGCTTTTGCGTTCCGCATTCTCTTCGGCTCCAGCGGCGTCATCAATACGGTTGGCATGACCCTGGGCCTCTGGGATACGCCGTTTGATTTCATCAAGGCGGACATCGCGCTCTATGCCGGTCTCGGTTACGCCTACATTCTTTTGATGATCTTTCCGATCTACAACGCCATGGAGAGCCTTGACCGTAATCAACTGGAGGCGGCCCGGGACCTGGGCGCGCAATGGTGGCGGATACACTGGCGCATCGTTATTCCCTTCTCGAAGCCCGGTATTGCTTCAGGCTGCACCATGGTGTTCATGCTTTCCGCGGGCGCGCTGGCCGCGCCGCAGATTCTTGGCGGACCGAGCAGTCTCTGGTTTACCCAGATCATCTATCAGTGGTTCAACACCGGCGGTAACTGGCCCAGAGGTTCGGCCTATGCCATCGTCCTCCTTGCCGTATGCATTCTGTTCGTTCTGTTCATGATGCGAGTCTTCAAGGTTCGTATTGGAGAGATCGGCCGATGAAATCCGCACAGTTCCTGCGCGTCGTTCTCGGCGCATACATCGTCCTGTTCTTTGCCTATCTCTTCGGCCCGCTCATTCTGATGAGCATCACGGCGTTCAACAGTTCGGAGTTTCCACGTGTAACCCCTTGGGATTGCTTCTCGACCGACTGGTTTAATGTTCTGGTCGAAGACAAGCGCATCATGACCGGCCTGCGAAACAGCATCATTATCGGTTTCGGCGTCGTCTGCCTCTCGGTCCCGATAGGCTTGGCGGCGGCTATGATGCTCACCCAGGTCGGACGCCGGATGAAGTCCTTCTTCTACACCGTTGTGGTGTCACCAATTCTGGTACCCGGTGTGGTGCTCGGCATTTCGACTCTGATCTTCTGGGACCGTTTGGGCACCATGTTCGACGCGAGCTACAACTCGGTCTTCTATAACGGAATTTTCCTTTCTATTCTGGGCCAGTCGACCTTCGTATCCGCCTACTGCATGCTGGTCTTCACGGCGCGCCTGCAACGTTTCGACCCGGTACAGGAAGAAGCGGCACTTGATCTCGGAGCGACCAACGCACAGGCCTTCGTAAAGATCCTGCTGCCGTTCCTGAAGCCAGCAATCGGATCCGCCGCCGTGATGGCGTTTCTCGCATCTTTCGAGAACTACAACACCACGATCTTTACGATTGTCTCAGAGAGCACCCTGACGACCGTGTTGGCCAGCAAAGTGCGTTTCGGCATCAACCCTTCGATTTCGGCGCTCGCGGTCATCATCGTGGTCTTAACCTTGATCTGCGCGATTATCCACGAGGCGATGAAGCGTCAGGAAGCAAGACGGGCTCAAGCGGCCAAGGACGAACGGGTCGTCGCCGACTATGCAAGTGTCGGCCGCTTTGCAACCAGCCCCTGGGGCATCGTGCTTCTGGTCTTCCTTGCCGGATTGGGAACGATTTGGCTCGCAACGCGATACGACACGGCATCCTGTAAAATGCGGCTACAGGACGAGCGTCAATTGCGTCTCGAACAATCCACACCGAGCACCCCTGCGGTTACACCCGGTGCTGCCACACCGGGTACGACCACGCCGTCGACGACAACGCCAACGACGACGCCGTCAGGCAGCGAACCGGCTGCGAAACCCTACCAGGGTATCTTCGCTCCTCAGAACCTCGATCAGGTTGCGCCTAAGGACGAGGGCGAAGCAGCGCCTGCAGGTGAAGGTAAGAGTGACGGAGAATCAAAGCCTTACCAGGGTATCTTCGCACCGCAAAACCTGGACAATGTAGCGCCTAAATCCGACTGATCCGGCCTCGTTCACAATCTGCGCAGACTGCGGGACCTTTAATCATAAGGTCCCGCGGTCGATTGCCTTCCTGAATGGCGCCGCTTACCTCTGGCCTCACGAACACGGCCAGACGCCTATGCTTTTGACCCTTCAGGATGACGTAAGGCTCGAGACCGGCGACACAGTTTATAGAATAGCAAGAACCCCGCGCAGGTAGTGCTTCGTTCGGTTGCATTTCTATCAGGCGTAATAATCTGTGATTTCAGGGCGATACCCCCTCAAATACAGGCTGCCGCTGAGGTTCTCTTAGGAAGCCTTTAACATCTACGTTCTATCCTGCGGAAAATTTCGAGGGTAATGACTATGAGCACAAGTGCGGCAACTATGATGTCCGAGGAACAGGTCGATGAACTCGCAGAAAGCGAAGTTCTCGATGAAGCCCGGGATGTGGTATCCAACCTGGAAATCCGCCTGCAGCAGATCAGAACAGGCGTTCTTCCAAGAGACGAAGCTGCAAAGCTTTTGTCCCAGGATGCCTCCAATCTGCGTCTGAAGGCCCGTACTGTTGCGGTCAATGGTTTGGCGCCGATCACCCACCGCCTGGATGAGTACCTCTCGGCGCTTAAAACGATCGAAGATCAGCATATCCCCGATCTTCAGACCTTTGGCGATCGCATCAGTGCCCTGCTCGACGGCGACTTTGTCACCTCTGAGGAAACGGCAGAGGTTGTCCGGAACCTGCCACACACGATGACGTTCAACGTCAGCGATGTGTCGATCACGGACACCGAAGTCACGCTGGTGCTGCCTCAACGCTCCGCAGCGCACGTCGTTGGACGTGAACTGGCCGCATGTGGATACCGTGTTTCAACGGTACTGGATCCGCTGGAGGCGATCGGCCTGATCGTGGAAACGCGCCCGGACCTGGTGATTACCACAGTTGTCATGCCGCGTCTGAGCGGTGTCGATTTGGCTTGTGCACTCGCTGCCATGCCTTCAACCAGAAGTATTCCGGTTGCCGTTCTGACCAGTCTGGAGCCCAACCACCCGGATCTCTCGACCCTTCCCATGAACAGCGGTTTGATCCGTCGCGGCGCAACTTTCGGCGATGACCTGGCAGACGTCCTGCAGCGGTTCAACATCACCTAAGTCTCTGCGAGAGCGTCTTTAGCTCAAAGAAAAAGCGGCCCAACGCGCGTTGGCCGCTTTTTCTTTGTCCACGTGGGGAAAATCTTCAAATATTAACCGAAGAGATGTGGATTTTTGCGGAATGACAGTGTGCTCGGAAGAGAAGCCGACTTAATGAAGGCGTCGGCGGCTCGGATTGGCGAGATTCATAGCCAAGCCTTCATTCTTAAAATCAACCTCGTCGAACTTCACGCCAATTCCATTCCAGGCATGTCTTACGACAGTTCCCGTAAAGTCGCCAAGCGCATCAATCTTCATTTCAACCGGATCGCCGATCTGAGGTCGACACGAGGTCTCAAGGAATACACCACCCCCTGACACGTCCACTGCAGAGCAGGGATTCCAGTCAGATCCCTGTCTGATCGTGGCACCATTGGTCGACCGGTAGCGCCGGTATCTGCGGCGTTGATCCTGCCGTCCGCTGGGTGTCATGTGGTCCACTCCTTCTCGCTTTCTTCTCTTATCTTTTCAAAAATCTACAATAAAGATCACATTTTTCTAAAGTCTTGCGAAGTTCGGTTAACACAACCCTTTACCATAAGAAATTGGTTGCGGGACAAACTATTTTCAATCTGTTAAAGCTTTGCCGAGACTCAATCGGCTGACAAAAACTCAGCTTGAACAATTTTGCTTTCTTTACAAGAGGTTCCTCATGTCTGGCCAAGTTGCTGCTTCACACATCCTACTCATGTATGCAGGATCGGAGCGCTCAAGCGCAACCCGTTCTAAAGATGAAGCCTTGAGTGAGATCGAAAACCTGAAGACTCAACTTGATGACGGCGCCAATTTTGGCGACCTCGCAAGCGCCCATTCTGACTGCCCTTCGGGCCAGAGCGGCGGCGATCTGGGATCCTTTGGGCGTGGTATGATGGTCCCTGCTTTCGAAGATGCCGCATTTGGTCTTGAAGTGGGCAACACCAGCGGTGTGATCGAGACGCCTTTTGGCTATCACCTCATCCATCGGACAGGCTGAGACAAGACTGAAGCGGCTTTTTCAATATGAAGACACACCAGATTCCGATCGAAGATATCTACGTTCCGGCGAAGCTGAAAAAGGACATCGACGAGACGAAGATCGCAGAGCGGGCCGAAAGCCTGCTTGAAGAAGGTGGCCAGAGTCCAATCCAGGTACGCCGGGATGATAAAAAGGGCTTTGTGCTCGTGAAAGGCCTCAATCGTCTTGAAGCCTGCCGGGCACTGGGCGAAACAGAGATTGAATGCCTGATTGTCGCCGCGCGTCAGCATTGATTTGAAAGAGTGACAGTGGGCAGCCAGGTTCTAACTGCTGTCACTATTCTCCTGAACTGCCATTGCAGCAGGCGAAGTGCTTAGATAGCATCGCGCGCATCCCGCGGATTCGTTAGGGCCCGCGCTTTTCGACACACCATCTTGCAGGAGTCCCTATGCCGTCCAGCCACGGACAAAGCCGTCTCGATGCGGCCCGTCGGGCGCTTTCGCATGCGCATGAGCGACTGGAACTGGAATTCGGTTTTGAGCTCTGGGATGGCTCCAGCATTCCCGCAGGCAAAACCGGTGAGACGGACCTTAGGCTCGCAATCACCGATGAGATGGCCCTGCCCCGGCTTTTGCGCCGCCCGAAGCCCAAGACCCTGATCGATCTCTACATCGCCGGAGACATCGAGATCCGTGGCGGTACCCTCTTCGAACTTGCCGCTCGACGTCCGAAACTCAAATCACGGGTCCTACGCGAACGCCTGAATAAAGGCCTCCTTTTTAAAGCCGCCCTGCCCCTGCTCTTTGCCCGTAAAAAGTCCGATGGTGCAGGTGATGGCCTGGGTGAAGGCTCCACGGCCGGCAAAGGCAGTGATAAAGCCGACATTGCCTACCACTACGACGTCTCAAACGACTTCTACCGCCTCTTTCTCGATAAAGAGATGGTCTATACCTGCGGTTACTTCACAGATTGGTCGAACGACATCGACACCGCCCAGTTCGACAAGCTGGACATGATCTGCAAAAAGCTGCGCCTGAAACCGGGCGAACGCCTGCTGGACATCGGGTGCGGCTGGGGCGCCCTGATCTGTCATGCCGCCGAGCATTACGGTGTGACAGCCCTGGGTGTCACGTTGTCGGACGAGCAACTGGAGCTGGCGCGCGAACGCATTGCAGAACGTGGTCTCGCAGATAAAGTCTCAGTCGAGCTGCGTGACTTCCGCGACCTGGAGGGAACATTTGACAAGATCTCGTCCATTGGCATGTTCGAGCACGTGGGCATTGCAAATCACGAGAGCTACTTCAAAACGGTAAACCATCTGCTGGAACCTCGCGGTCTCTATCTGCACCACACCATTGCCCGGCGAGGCAAGTCGACCGACGCCAAGTTTAACAAGAAGCGCCCGGAATACACCTCGATGCTGAAGTATATCTTCCCGGGCGCCGAGGTCGATCACATCGGTATGTCCGTTCGCAATCTGGAAGCCTATGGTTTCGAAGTTCACGACGTTGAGGCCTGGCGCGAACACTACGCCCGTACCACGCGCCTCTGGGCGGAACGCCTGATGGCCAACAAGGAAGCCGCCATCGCTGAGGCCGGTGCCGAACGTTATCGCCTCTGGGTCCTGTATCTCTCAGGTGTGTCCATGGCCTTCGAGCGCGGCACCTTGAACATCTTCCAGACACTTGCATCCAAGCGCACGCGTGGTCTTTCTGGCCTGCCGCCAACCCGAGCAGATCTTTACAGATAGGATCATAGGCATGGGTAAGCTTCTCGGCATCGCCCGGAAATCCATGAGCCGTGCGCCCATGATGGAGATCGCGACAGCCAAGCTCACAATCGAGACCGGCCTCGAAGGCGACTATCGCGGCAAGCTGCGCCGCCGCCAGGTTTCTGTCCTGTCCAAAGAGGCCTGGGAGGCAACCTGCCGGGAACATGGACAAGATCTCTTCTGGACGACGCGCCGCGCCAACCTCTTTATTGAGGGCATTGATCTGAAGGAAACGAACGGGGCGCACCTGAAAATTGGCAGCGCCCTTCTAGAAATCTATTGCGAAACTGACCCTTGCAGCCGTATGGATGAAGCCAGTCCGGGCTTGCGAGAGGCCTTGGAGCCTGATTGGCGTGGTGGCGTCTGTTGCCGGGTGATCAAGGGGGGCCGGATCGCTGTCGGCGATGAGGTCACTCTGCAAAGTCTGTAGCCCGCCACCAGTTTTTCGATCCATTTATCCGAGGTTGAACAATGTCGACAAGTACCGGTACCACTCAAGCAGAGATGACCGCGTGGCGGCGGGATATCCACAAGAATCCTGAACTGGGGTTTCTTGAAACCCGAACCTCCGGCAAGGTCGCAGAGCTGCTTGAAGGCTTTGGCTTGGATGTCCACCGCGGCATTGGCACCACAGGTCTTGTTGGCGTCCTAAGGAAGGGACAGGGCAAGCGTGCGATCGGATTACGGGCGGATATGGATGCTTTGCCGATCCAGGAGGCCAACGAATTCGAGTATCGTTCGGTCACAGACAAGGTCTTTCATGGCTGCGGGCATGACGGCCACACCGCCATGCTCCTGGGTGCCGCGAAGCAGCTTGCAGACTCGGGTGAATTTGACGGCACCGTCTATTTCATCTTTCAGCCGAGTGAAGAAGATGGGCGCGGCGCACTCTCCATGATCGACGACGGTCTCTTTGATCGCTTTCCGATGGAGGCCGTTTACGGAATGCACAATATGCCGGGCATCGCAGCAGGACATTTTGCAGTTCGCAAAGGCGCGATGATGACGTCTGAGGATGTCTTCGAGATCACCATTCAAGGCCGCGGTGGCCATGCGTCTATGCCTGATCGCACAATCGACCCGATGGTGGTCGGTGCAGAAGTTGTCTTGGCCCTGCAAACCATAGCGGCACGTTCCGTTGGTCCTCAGGATTGGTGTGTGGTTTCGGTAACGGAGATGCTGACCGACGGCGCACGCAACATCATCCCCTCCAGGGTGATCATCAAAGGCGACTGCCGTGCGCTCTCACCGGACATCCAGGAGCGTATCGAAAGCCGCATGCGCGAGATTGTCTCTGGCATTTGCGCTGCACACGGCGCCGAAGGTCATGTTCATTATCAACAGGACTTCATCGCAACCATCAACTCGCCAGCCGAAACAGAAGCGGCGATCGCCGCCGCCACAAGAGTTGCCGGCGCGCCTGCCGTGGATCCGGATTGCCCGACTTGCGGTGCATCGGAAGACTTCGCGCGGATGCTTCGGGTCAAGCCCGGCTGTTACATCCTGATCGGCAACGGCCTGGAAGGTCATTGCGGATCATCGCTTCACAATCCTCGTTACGATCTGAACGATGAAATCCTGACCGTTGGCTGCGCCTACTGGAAAACCCTGGTTGAACAACAACTTCCAGTTCGATAAACCGCCATGCACACGGTTAGATTTTCTCCACCCCACACCATTCCGCAATGAAAAGCGCAATGGTGCCGGTGATCCGTTTGATCGAACTCAGGCTGACCCGTTCGTCGAAACCGTGAATGCCTTCGGAATAAGGCCCGTAGACCAGGCAGGGGCAATCGTCGTAGAGCATGAAGACGCGGCCATCCAGATAGGCGGGCGTCACCATGCTCTCGAGCTTCTGTCCATGAGAGGTCATGTGGGCTGTTTCAAGCAGGCACTCTGCGTCACTGCCCTCCTCCAGGACATAACCCTCAGCAAAGAAACCGCTCCATTCGACCTCGGGTGGATTGTTTGCGAGGAAGGAATGTTTTTGAGCGGCAGCCCGCAAACAGGCTTCGATTTCCGCAGCCCGTTCTGCCGGGTCCCAGCCGGGATAGATCGAGATCCGGCAATCGATGGAACACCAGGCCGGAACCGATGAGGCCCAGTCACCCCCGGCGATTTTCCCGACGTTCAGATTGATCGGGTGTTCAAGGTTCTCGAAGTGTTTCTGTCCGGCTTTTTCGGCATTCCAGCGTGCCTCCAGTTCGTGAAGCGCGGTAATCAGTGGGAAGGTCGCTTCAATCGCATTGGCACCCGACCCGGCTTCCAGAACATGCACCGGAACGCCGCGCACATGCACCCGGAACCAGAGGACACCGACATTGGCACGAACCAGTTTACCGTCCATCGGTTCGGGGATGATCGCGGCGTCGGCACGGTATCCCCGCACAAGACAGGAGAGTGCGCCGTTGCCAGTACACTCCTCCTCGGTGACCGACTGCAGATGCACGCGTGCTGCAGGCTGCATACCAAGAGACTTCAGCGCATCTAACGCGAAGATATTCGCAGCGATCCCTGCCTTCATATCTCCCGCCCCGCGGCCATAGAGCCAGTCACCCTCCACATGCGGGTCGTAAGGCGGTTGAGTCCACATGTCGAGCGGGCCGGTCGGAACAACATCTACGTGCCCGTTAAGGATCAGCGAACGACCCCGCTCCTCACGCGGCCTGTGGGTGCCAACCACATTGATGGCGTTACTGTAGTCGACCTCAACCGGCGAAAAGCCCGGGTGATGAGAGATCTCTCCCACATCGATAGCCCAGCGGTCCATGGCGAGGTCGCGTTCGCGCAGCGCTTCGAAGATGAAGTCCTGCGCGGTATGCTCCTGCCCTCTGACTGAAGGAAAACGCACCAGGTCCCTCGTGAAAGACAGCTGCGCGTCAAACCCGGCATCGACCGCCGCCAGGATACTTTCCTCAAGGTCTTTGTCGAGCAACCATCTCTCCCTTCAGCACATATGCTCCTGTTACCGATCAGCTTACTACTCCATATGTGCTGCGCCGGGGCAATAGGTTTCAGAGATGATCGTCCTTTGGTCTAGGGATGCGCGTACCTTACAGCCCAATCCTCGACCGGGCTTTCGCGCAGGCTGAACTTTCGGCTTTTATCCAGGAAGTCATGGGTGTGTATCACCACGCTGTCATCGCCGATCAACACCACTGCATAGGCTGGCGGTTCGAAACTTCCGGCGATGGCCGTCTCCGCCTCGAGATCAAGCCAGCATTGATGGTTCATGGCGCGCAGACTTGAAACCGAAATGCCTTTCCAGTTCCCGGACAAAGGCCGGTGAATATGGCCGAAAAAGAGATGACGTATGCGCGTGGCATAAGGCCCGATCGTCGCTGCGAAGGCTTCGGGCTCCTGAAGCGAGATACGATCGAGCGGGGCAAGACCGATGGGAAAAGGAGGATGATGCATAAAGAGAAAGACCGGCGCATCTTCTGCTTCCGCTATCTTCAATTGAGCTGCCAACCACTTACGGCGGACTTCGCAATACCAACCGGCATGTGTCCCATCCAGGTTTGTATCCAGGAAGATCAGGTGCCCCTGGGCTGTTTTAAGCACAGACTGGACAAAGCCGTTTTCATCTCGCCGTTGATCCGGAAAATGCTGAGCGAACGTCGGCCGGTCATCATGGTTGCCAAGCATGAGTTGCAACGGCGGTTTCAATGGCGACAGCACCTCCGCAAGGCTTTCGAAGGCTTCTGGCTCTCCCCAATGTGTCAGGTCGCCGGTGATACAAACCAGATCGGCGTCACGATGATGCTTGTTGATATCTGCAACAGCTGCCTCCAGAACAATTCTGGGATCGCCGCCATAGAGGGTTTCGCCGCGCGGAACGAAGTGTGTGTCGGTTAGGTGAATCAGCTTCATGGTCACAAATCCTGCCGAAGTTCCCGCAGGTGCCATCAGTGACGCGCGCCTGCGGGAAGACTGGCCGGTGGAGGAACTCTCCACCGGCCAATTGGTCTAAGAGTTACTTATCGAAGCGCTGTCAGGAACCTTCAGCAGGCAGCATATCCTGAACTTCTTCAACCAGCTCTTCCTGGAGGGCCTGCATGTCGTCGCTCTCGCCAACGACGATGCCTTCGATGGCATCATAGATAACCTGGGTTACGGCAAGTCCATTGTCGCCCGGATAAGCCTGCCAGTCCCTCAGCAGCGGCAGCTGATCGACCGCAGTCTGCTTGTTGGGGTTCTCCTTGTAGAAATTCGCCAGGATAATTTCATTGGCGGCCTTATTGGGCGGCATGTAACCGGTCGTGCGCGCGACATCAGCGGCACCTTCACCTGACGTGATGAACTTCAGCCAGGCCCAGGAGGCTTCCAGCACCGCAGGATCGTCGGACTGGGAAACCAGCATGGCGGCGTTGCCACCGGCTGGCAGGCCTTTGGGCGTTCCCGCGATGCCCGGGAACGGACCGGTTTTCAGTATGAAATCTCCCTGCGAGCGCTCAACAGCGCCAACCGCGGAGGTCGACCAGAACATCATCGCAACCTGACCGGCGGAGAAGGAAGACAGAGCCTCTTTCCACTCGAGGTTCTTCATTTCGCATTCGCGGAACAGAGTCTTCATGGTGTTAAGAGCCGTAAGTCCCGCGTCGCTGGCGACATTAAACTTACCGCCCTCGATGGTCGGCTCGTCCTGGCTCCACATCAGCGCCTGAAGGAACCAGTTACCGGTGATGTTCCAGCCCCAGAAGATAGGATTTTCGACGCCGTTGGCCTTGAGGGCTTTGCAGGTATCGACCACTTCGCTCCAGGTACTCGGGAATTCAGTGACCCCGGCCTTCGCCATCAGGTCCATGTTGTAGTAGCCAACCGGGAGCGATACCGAGAACGGCAGGCCGTGAACCTCGTTGTTGAAAGTCGAAAGAGTCAACATGGCGTCGTGATAACCGTCCTTCGCAAAGTCGACCTCTTTGTTGATGTAGGGCTCCAAAGAACGGGCAATGCCCTTCTCGACCAGGATGGCCTGACGGTTCAAACCCTGCATGGTGACATCCGGCAGGTTACCGGAAACAGCCTCACGCAGGATGGTGTTGGTGCCATCTTCATAGTTCTCGTAGGTCGCGCGGATCGAGACCTCGATATTCGGATGCTGCGCGTTGAACTTCGGCATGATCTTTTCGTAGGTCACGTCAAAGAGGTGTGAGTAAGGATAGGCGAATTCGATCTTCACCTTTTCCTCCGCCTGCGCGGTTGCTACAACGGATGCCGCTAAGAGCACGGCGGTGGCGAGTGTGCGTTTCATTGTCTCTCTCTTTCGCTGTGCGGGGCCCGGTTGGTTTGGCGACGGACCGGGTCCCTTCAATTTTCCGGCGAGGGCCGGAATTCCCTGTACTTTTTTCCGGCGACTAAATGCCGGGGCTCTCTAGAGTTCTGTCCGCTTACTTCATACCGGACAGGGTGATCCCCTCGATAAAGCGTCGTTGCGCGAGCATGAACGCCACAATCAGGGGGGTAACGATGATGGTGGCCGTCGCCATCATCGGTCCGTAAAAACTGCCGTCCGCGTCGCCCTTGAACTCCCTAAGCCCTAATGGCGGTGTGAAGAGGTCCCGGTTTCCGGTGACCACGATGCGGGGCCAGAAGTAATCGTTCCAATGCGCGACAACCGAAAAAATCGCAAAGGCCAGGAGCGCGGGCACCGCGGTCGGCAGCATGACCTTCCAGACAATGGAGAGTTCGCTCATGCCGTCCATGCGCGCGGCATCGATCAGATCGTCCGGCACGGTCATGAAGAACTGGCGCATGAGAAAAATTCCAAAGACCGAGATCGTCCAGGGAATGATCAATGCCGCGTAGCTGTTGGTCAGGCCGACCTTGGCCAGCATGATGTAGAGCGGCAGGGCGATTGCGTGCACCGGGATCAGCAGGCAAAAGAGGACCATGCCAAACACGAAGTCCCGCCCCTTAAAGCGCAGTTTAGCCAATGCGTATGCGCAGGGCAGCGCGATGGCCACCTGGATCAGGAAAATCGACAGGGTAACGATAAGACCGTTGAGCAGATAGCGCAGCAGGGGTGCCTCCGAGAAGGCCTTGCCGTAGTTAAAGACGACGGGACGGAAGGTGCAGTCCTCGCGGCTTCCACCGACCACGATGCAGCGTTCATCCACCATCATTTCCTGCGCACCGAAGAATCCGCCTTCGTTCCGATCAATTTCGCCAGGGCTTTTGAAGGAATAGCTGAGCATGACGTAGAACGGCAGGATCACGATGATCGCACCGAGGATCAGAACCGCATGCTTCCAGCCTTCGCCGATGTAATGAGCCGGGATCATGCGTAGTGCACCTTTCGTTCGACCAGATAGCGTTGCACCAGGGTGATGAAGAGGACGAAAACCAGGAAGACGATGGTGATCGCGGCTCCCATGCCCATGAGGTTCTGCTTAATCGCCTTCTCGTAGATCGCGTACATCATGACGTAGGTGGTCTTGGAAGGTCCGCCTGAGGTGAGGGCTTCGACCGTATCGAAGACCTGGAAAGAGCGAATGGAGGAGATGGTCACGACAAAGACCGTCGTCGGCCCCAACATGGGCCAGGTTACCAGCCGGAAGCGCTCCCAGGCGCTGCGCGCGCCGTCCATCTCGGCGGCATGCATCAGCTCACGCGGAATGCCGGTCAGGCCCGCCAGGTAGAGCACCATGTTGAAGCCGAAGCCCTGCCAGATACCTATGAAACAGATGGTCCAGATGGCATAGTCGCGGTCCCGCAACCAGAGCGGAAATTCGTTGTTTGCGCAGGCATGGCCGTACCAGGTCTCCGCGCCGTTCACAAAGGGCAGCCAGCCCCAATCGAACACCGACTGGATCAGGGTTCCGCAGCCCGCGGCGAGTGTGTCGTTGACCATGCCGATTGTCGGATGCAGCGCAAACTCCCAGACGATCGCCATGGCTAGCAGTGCCGCCATGACCGGCAGGAAGAAGATGGTCTTGTATAGATCCCGCCCGAACTTAAGGGAGTTGATCAGAAGCGCTGCGCCCAGCCCCAGTGCAACGGAGATCGGAACCACGGTCAGCACATAGATCGCCGTGGACCGCAGCATCTTCGTGTAGGTCGAATGGCTCGCAATTTTTTCGTAGTTCTTTGTGCCGACCCATCGGGCGCCGTCGTTGCCCAGACTGTAATCCGTAAAGGAGAGCCCGCCGGCAATGATGATCGGCGCGATCAGGATCACCAGCATCAGAAGAACGGCAGGACCGACGAACCAGAGGGGGGCAGTTCGGTTGCTCACTATGCAACCTCACGAGCGAGGTCGAGCGTCTCTTCAAAACGCAGGCGCGCACCGTCGCGCCCAAAGACCATGGCCGCACCGCGGGTTTGCGCAACACGCACCTGATCACCGAATGACAAATGCGCGGCCGATTCCGGGTTGGACCGAACCGTCAGGGTCTCATGTCCGTCGTTGACACTCAGATGCAGGTAGATATCCGAGCCCAGGTTTTCGAAATGACGAACCTGTGCCGTCACAATTTCATCACCTTCGGCGATATCCGAAATGGTCAGATGTTCTGGACGCAGGCCAACAGCGATCTCCTGCGGAGATGCCAGAACACGCCTCTGGAGACTCTTGCCGAAGAGCGTGACCCGCCCGGAATTGTCGAGTTCCCCGCTCAGCAGGTTGATCTTCGGGCTACCCACGAACTCTGCAACGCGCCGGTTTGCCGGGTCGGCATATATCCGCGAAGGCGTATCCAGTTGCAGGACTTCGCCGCCCATCATGACCGCCATGCGCGTCGACATGGTCAGGGCTTCCGCCTGGTCATGGGTTACGTAGATGAAGGTTGAGTCCAGTCTGCGATGTAAATCGCTCAGTTCGGTGCGCATATGAACCCGTAACGCGGCATCCAGATTGGACAGCGGTTCGTCCATCAGGAACGCAACCGGGCGACGGACCATGGCCCGCCCCAGTGCCGCGCGCTGGCGCTGACCGCCCGAAAGCTGACCGGGCTTACGCGCCAGCAGCGGTTCGATCTTCAGGACTTCGGCGGTTTCCGCAACGGCCTGCGACATAAGATGTAACTTCTCTGCCGCCCCCGGCATAAAACGCCCGACCATGGGCAGGCGTTGCGCGACACTCAGGTCACGCAAGCGCAACGGCGTCATCATGTTTTCGCGGACGCTCAGATGCGGGTAAAGCGCATAGGACTGGAACACCATGGCCAGGTCGCGGTCACTGGCGCGGACTCCGTCCACCAGTCGCTCACCGATACGAACCGAGCCGCTGTCCTGCGTTTCAAGTCCGGCAATAATCCGCAGCAAAGTTGACTTTCCGCAGCCGGACGGACCGACGAGTGTCAGGAATTCGCCGTCCATGACTTCCAGGTCGATCCCCTTCAATACCTTTTCTTCAGAAAAAGACTTCTCGATCCTCGAAAGGACAATATTGGCCACGCCCTCTTCCCCCAAATCCATCTCGATGAATTCAGGTTTAGCAAAAGAAATTTACATCCGTGTGACGTGATATTAGCCGCACTAATGTAACACTTAACAGCTATGGACTGAGGGGCTGTTCAACCTTCAATCAGGACCTGAAGCAATGAGACCAAGTCCCTATCAGATCACTGCCTTCACTCATGCGGCGCGAGAGAAGTCTTTTTCCAAGGCTGCAGCTGTTTTAGGGGTGACGCAGTCCTCAATCACCCAACACGTCGCGAAGCTGGAGCGTCTCATGGGTACGCAGTTGCTTCTGCGGCGGCGCGAGGGCCTGGAGTTGACCAAAGCCGGTCAGGACCTCTTTGCCGTTTCAGATCGCCTGCGTACCCTGGAGCAGCTGATTGCCGAAAAGATCGACGACTACAGCGAGCTCTCCGCCGGAAACCTCCGTATCATCGCCAACGCGCCCCGTCCGGCCCTGCCCGCCATTGCACGTTACGGCGCCCTTTATCCGCAGGTTCAAATCGAGTTTTCGCTCGCCGGCTGGACCATGGCGATGCAAAAGCTGCGCGAGCGTGAGGTGGAGATTGCCGTCATCGTATCGCCCGAGCGCAGCGACGATCTCTTCATTCGGGACATCGGCATCTCCCGCTACAAAGCTTTTGTTCGCAGAGATCATCCGATCGCAAAACGTAAAAAAATCTGCCTGCAGGATCTCGCCGACGAAGTTCTGATCCTGCCCGAAGACGGCTCGCTGACTCAGAAGCTCATCAGCGCCAAGGCCAGGAAGCTCGGCATCACCTTTTCCCGTCTAATCAAGACCACAAGCTTTCCGGTGGTCAAGGAAGCCATCCTGCATGGCGTCGGCATTGGTCTGATGCTGGAAGACGGCCAGTTCCCCTCCAATCACCTCGTTGCCCTGGAGATCGAGGAGATGAACGAGGCGCACAGCCTTTGCGTCGTAACGCCCGCCGATAAGCGGGACTTACGGCTGGTGAAGAGCTTCTTTAATGTGGTTGTGGATGCGTCTTACGACCTACCGAAAGTATAACCGAATGCAGGCGCTGCTGAAGACTGCGGACGGGCGCGCCTTACGCTCACACCGTGGGTAATAATGACGTCTCGGGCATGACAAAGACTCGTCCGATACCGGCGGTTTCACCCCCAATGCCCGCGCGGCGCAGACAGCTCCACATCTGAGCCTGATGGCTGGTAATCGCCGGTTTTCCAACTAACTCTTCGGTCTCCCGGGCAAGCTCGAGAGAGCAAATGCTGCCAGATCGGTAGAAATAAAAATGAAACCGGGCTTTACCCGCCAGTCTTGACCGGCATCGAGTTCGGAGCCCGTGCCGCCGACTGAAGCCTATCACCCGTCTTGAATACCGCTGATCTCAGCTAAAGCACAACGTCTTCCAACGCCTTCGGGTGTTGGGTCAATTGCTCATATCCGTCTTCCGTCACGATGAAGCTGTCCCCGACCTGGGCTCGGAAGCTGTTGGCAATGCTGACGGAGCCGTCGACGGCCAGGACCATACCCGGCTGCAAAACCGTTTCATCGCCAAACACGAGCTGTGGCTTTTCCAGAAAACTGAAGCCGGTCGCCCGGCCGCAGCGGAAGGGATACTCGTAGCCTGCACCCTGGATAACCTCGGCGTAAGCCGCGTGAATTTCTTCCGCCGTCACGCCTGGGCGGAGCAGTTTGAGCGCGGCGGCCTGACTTTCCACGGCCACCTGATAGACCGCTTCCTGAGACCTGTCGCCGATCTCGCCGATCCAGAAGGTCCGGTCGAAACCCAGCTTGAAGCGGTGAAAATTGGTCATGCCGCAGAAACACAGAAACACCGGTTCGCCCCGGCGCATCACCCGGGTTGTCGCGCGGTGGTGCGGCTTGGTGATCTCCCCGCCGGACGCCATGATCTGGAGAAAATGAGTGTTCGGGGACATCCGCGCATCCTGGTAATGCGCTTCGAGCAGTTCGGCCGCCTTACGCGTCCCTGCGGCGGAGGTGGCCAGCGCCACTTCGTACTCCGGGACGCCATCGCCGATTGCCCCGCGCCCGGCTTCCATCATCGCCATCGCCACCTGGCCTGCGTGCCGGGCAAGGCTCAATTCCTCCGCCGACTTGATCATGCGCATGTCTGAAACAATGGGCGTGACGTCCCCCAACCGCGACGCCGCGATGATTGTATCGAGATAGTTGTGCACAAGAGGCGGCATGACGTTCGGCTCGATGGCCACCCTGCCCCGACCGGCAAGCGATGCCGGTAAAGCCGCGCGCCACTCTTCACCCATACCGTCGTTCCAGACTTCGATCCGGTCCACGACAGCGGCGGCTTCGGCCATATCCAGTTCCATGCTGGGCGTGATCAGCAGGCTTTTGCCCGCTCTCGGCACAACAAGGATCGTGGGCCGCCCGAATTCCATATGGAGATAGTCGTAATAGCCGGTGAAGTAATAAACACTGTCGTCGTCGGTGATAAGCGCGACATCGAAATCCGCCTCAGCCAGCTTCTCTCGCAACGCCTTCATTCGCCGTGCAAACATATCTGCCGCTTCCTTATTCGCGTCATCGGGCTCCGCATCGCAGGTTCCTGCAACGCTATGACCGGCAAGGCTTTTTCGGCAAGTGCAAAAAACTCAACGCTGTTGCAGTTTTTGTAGGCGTGGCCAAGCCGGTGATATCCTGTCGCGACGCTGAGGATCAGAACCATGTCATGACACCGACGTAGGTGATGAACATGTGCATGGTCGTCACGCAGCACCAAGCGGTATTCGTTGCCATCGATATCGCCATCGGCAAGAGGCTTTTCTGCTTTTTCCAATCCAAGCTTGAGTGGCTGCTGCTAAGCTGCTTCCAAATCGAGGACTGATGGAGCTGGGGATGGCTAAATGAACAAAGCCGTTGCACAGGCACAATCTGTTACCTATGTCTCAGGACTGGACCCGGAAGAAATGGCGCGCCCGGCAGGATTCGAACCTGCGACCTACGGATTAGAAGTCCGTTGCTCTATCCAGCTGAGCTACGGGCGCATCGAGGGCCATGAAGCGGCCCTGAAGAGGATTTCTTCTTATGGCAGATTTCGGGCCGTGAGGGCAACTGCTCACGCAAAATGTCGCGAATGCGCTGAAAATCGCCGAATTACGCGATAACTGTACAGAAAATAGCTGTAAAGGCAGCGCCTGGGCTTAGTGGGTCCAGCGACCGGTCCGCTTGAAGGCGAAATTGTCGGCATAGGCCTTGGGTGAGAGTTTACGCTCACGTGGTTGCTCCAGTGTATACATGCAGCCTTTTCGCTGGGCGTAGGCGATGGCTTCGTCTTTGCTGTCGAACCAGAGACGCAGCTGGGTCTTGGTGTCGGCGGACGAAGTCCAACCCATTAGGGGTTCAACCTGACGCGCGGTCTCAGGCTCGAACTCGACGACCCAGCGATCTGCGCGGGCGCGACCCGATTGCATCGCTGTTTTGGGAGGCTGAAAGATACGCACCTGCATCGACCTGTCCTTCGGACTAACTGCACACCAGCCCTATCGGGCACTCAAACTGACGAATGGCCCAACTTAACGCAGCAATCTCTATGCCGGGTTAACCTGCCATCTAATCTCGAATTTAAGGTGATTCGGTGTCCGGGGTCCAGCGCGGCTGCAGTTTTGAACGCCCGAAAAAGCGAACCGCCCACCAAAACCAGCGTAAGAAATGACCACCGATGTTTTGATGGTCGGGGAGAGAGGATTCGAACCTCCGACCCTCTGGTCCCAAACCAGATGCGCTACCAGGCTGCGCTACTCCCCGACTGCGCGGAACCTAAGACTTCTTTCTGACGATGGCAACCAGATTGAGTCGTCTTTTTTACAAAAAATGCATCCTGCTGTCTCAGGCCGCTTCCGACTAAGGAAAAATCCCTGAAAACTGGGCCTAATCCACTGATTTACATGCTCAATTAGTGACGTCTGCCGGTTCATTGTCTTGCTCAAATTGCGGCAAACCGTCATTCAGCTCGTAATAATCGCCCTTATCGGCGACAAAAATATGCATTTCCGATGATAAATCAGATGCATTTTCCAGGCTGCCGGCCGCAATCGCGATTCGCCCCGAACCATGTTGCTCCCAGAAAAGGGTCGAACCGCAATCTCCGCAAAAGCCACGCCGGGCAATATCGCTGGCGTGATACCATTTCAAGCTACTGTCCCTGATGAAGCGGAAATGCTCATGGGAGGCGTCGCTTGAGGCCAGGAAATGTCCGGTCATCTTCCGACACTGCCCGCAATGGCAGTTCACCACGGATCCAAGCGGACCATCGATCTCAAACACCACTGCGCCGCAAAGGCAAACGCCACGCGTTACGGACTTGTCCTTTGTCATATCTGAACACTTCCTTCTCTTGATCCGGGCCGGGAAGGCCAATTCCAGGCGCTCAGGCTTCACGAAATCACCAGATTTTTACGCATAATAGGCCGGGTGTCCGAGCGCCTGAGCACCTCGCTGAAACCAGCTTGATGAAAGGCCTTTTCAAATCCGGTCCAGGCATAGACAGCCGGATAAGGCTTTTTGTTCGGCGCAATGGGGTAACCTTCCAGGATACGTCCGCCCTGCTCCCGAACGAACGCACTCGCCGCCTGAAGCAGTGCCACCGACAATCCCATCTTTCGATGACTCTTACGGATCAGGAAACAGGAAACACTCCAAACCTCCTCCCCGTCTACCGATTTCAAAACCCGCGAGTTCTCAAGGCGTGGAAATGCCGTTCGCGGCGCGAGCGAGCACCAGGCCACAGCCGTCGATCCGTCATAGGCCAGGAGTCCAGGCGGAGGACCTGATTCGAAATTCTTCTTCATTTCCAGACGATTACCTTCGCCTTTCTGGGCTTCGAAGGCTTTGTTCGTCAGGCGCCAGGTCATGCACCAACAGCCACCATAACCGCCTTTTTCTCCCATCAGGTCTTCGAAATCGGGCCAGCAATCTGCAGTCGCAGCCCGGATAATGATCTCTTTGCCTTCAGACACTCGTAGCCCGTCCTCATCACTGCCTTATTGCCAAGAAATCATATTATGTTCGTGTTTTGTTCTCAAGCTATTTTCACCATGGCGGAGCCTCTCTTCGTACTGCAAAAGACTTTGCCCAAGTGCTCTATCGAGTCTAGGGTCTGTTCTTCCCCCAACATTCTGAGCACATCATGTTCGACGACAGACTGCCGACCCATCTCTGGATACAGGCACATATCCGCAGTTGCTCCGTCGAAGGTACGCCCGCGACCGTCATGCACAAGGGCGAGCGTATGAGCGGCATGCTGCTGCTGAAGCTCAATCAGCTCGATTTGGGATGCCGGGTTCTCACGCAAATGCGTGATATCGATGGCAAACTCGGGTGGATGCCGGCATTAAAGGGCGAACTGGTGACCGAACGCGAGGCGGATGAATACATCGAACGCGCGGTGAAGCGGGATCCGGATCTTTGGGTCGTCGAAATCGAGAACCGGGACGGCAAACACCCCTTCGAAGGTAAGATGCTATAGCCGACCAACATCCAATCGATGCCTCAAGGCTGCCTCATTCCTGACTGAATGGGCCCCTATTCCTTTGCTTTAGTCCTTAAAACCCCGAGCAAAGGAAGCAACTCTTGTCAGACATCGTCAAACAATCCGGTATGGGCCTCGCGACAGCAGGTCTCTTCGTCGCCCTCGGCCTGGGTGGCGCCGCTGCCTTTCTGGGCAACAGCCTGATCGAAATGCGTCGTGCCGAACGCATTGTATCGGTCAAGGGTCTTTCCGAGCGCGAGGTCGAAGCTTCCATTGCGAGCTGGCGCCTCCCCTTTCGCGGTACTGCGGACGAACGCCAGGCTGCGGTTGCCGAGGCCATCAAGGCCCGTGACATCATTATCGCCTTTGCGGAAGAAGGCGGTCTGGAACGAAATGAGCTGGTTGTCGAGCCCTTCACGCTTCGGGTTGAGCGGAATTTCCTGACCATCGATGGCGAGCAGCGGGAGCAACTGCGCTTCGTCGCTTCCGGTGCGATCCGTCTACGCAGTGACAACATCTCAGCCATCGCCGATCTCACCGCAAACACCCCACTTCTGCTGGACCGTGGCGTTCTCCTCGGCGATACGGATTATGGCGAAACGCCGCGCGCCGAGTACATTTTCAACGGCATCAATGAGATCAAGCCTGAGATGATTGCCGAGGCGACAAAGAGTGCCCGTGAAGCCGCACAGCGCTTTGCCGAAGACTCCGGCAGTTCGATTGGCCGGATCGCATCCGCCAACCAGGGCGTCGTTCAGTTTCTTGCCCGCGACGGCAATTACGACGAGCGATTTGAGCGTTTCAAAGTCATTCGGGTCGTCAGCTCCGTACGTTACGAACTGGTTGAATGACCACTCCTGACGCCTCCTAGTCAATCGAAGCCACGTTGACGAAAAATTTTCTCACTAAAATCAGTAATACGATCTATAAATTTCCTATATTCGCGATAATCTGCGCGAATGATGCAACATATCAATTTACGCCCTGAGACGACCGAAGCGCGTGGCTTCAGGGTCTCTGCTGATCGGCCTCTTGCTCTGCTTCAGGCCTGTCCGGTTTACACTGCAACGCCACTTCACAGCGCCAGCGACCTGGCCGGTGGACTAGGTGTGTCGTCTCTCTGGCTCAAGGATGAGACCCGTCGTATGCGTCTCGGAAGCTTCAAAGCCTTGGGCGGTGCCTTCGCGGTCGCACAGATGATATCTGAGGCCTCCGGGACTGACGACCTTAACGCCTCTTCAGCCCGAACCATAGCCGCCGACATGACGTTCATTACCGCAAGCGCCGGTAATCACGGCCTTTCGGTTGCTGCGGGAGCGCGCATTTTTGGCGCTCGTGCCGTGATCGTCCTGTCCTCCGCGGTGCCAGAGGACTTTGCAGATCGCATTCGAGCCGTCGAAGCAGAAGTCGTTCGCGTTGAAGGTAGCTACGAGGATTCTGTTGCCCATGCCATGAAAGCAGCGGAGGCAAACGACTGGCTCCTCCTGGCGGATGGCTCTTGGGAGGGCTACACCGAACGACCTGCGCTTGTCATGGAAGGCTATACCGTTCTGGCCGAAGAGTGTCGCGCTGAATTCGAAGCCAGTGGAACTTGGCCAACACACGTCTTTTTGCAGGCTGGCGTCGGCGGTCTGGCGGCAGCGGTCGCCGGTCATATCCGTGACTACTGGAGTGAACAACCCCTTATCACCGTAGTCGAACCGGAAGCGGCGCCTTGTCTGATGGCAAGCGTTAAGGCTGGAAAACTGACACGGGCCGACGGCCCTCTTTCCAACATGGGTCGATTAGACTGCAAAGACGCTTCCTTATTGAGTTTTGAATCACTCAGGTTGGACGCCGACAATTTCGTCACGATCTCGGATGAAGAGGCATTGGCAGCTGTGGATCTACTTGCGCACCACGGCATCTCAACGACGCCGAGTGGTGCAGCACCACTCGCAGCCTTGAAAGAAACAGCGCCAGGTGTCGAGAGCCGCTGCATGATCATTGTTTCGGAAGGCGCGACCGGCGGTTCTTAAGCTGGCTCGTGATCGCGATGCGTTACAGCGATGTAAAACCCGGCTCGTCCGGACAGGCAGTATCCTCTCAAGAAGCAAAGTCCTCTGAGGAAGCCGCGAACCATCCCATCACAGTCACGCATTGGGGTGCCTACCGAGTTGTCCTCGAGGACAGTAAACCAAAGCGGCTGATCCCCCTCGAAACGGACCCTGCTCCTTCGCCTATCGGTGAGGCTCTGCTCGAGACGAGAGAAGGTCCTTGCCGCATTGCCAGCCCGATGGTCCGTCGGGGGTTTCTTGAGAAGGGCAAAGATGCCGACAGATCATTGCGAGGCCGCGAGGGCTTTGTCGAAGTGTCCTGGGACACTGCGCTGGATCTTGTCGCACGGGAGCTCAACCGGGTCCGGGACGGGTTCGGCAACGACTCCATCTTTGCCGGGTCCTATGGATGGGCGAGCGCAGGTCGCTTTCATCACGCACAGAGCCAGCTTCGTCGTTTCATGAATCTCTTCGGTGGCAGCACCACGTCGCGAAACTCATACAGCTATGCCGCTGCGGAAGTGATCCTGCCTCATGTCGTCGGAGAAATGCGGGACCTGCTCATCGAGCATACATCCTGGAAGTCTATTGCCGAAAGCGGCGGTTTGGTCGTTGCATTCGGTGGGATGGCAGCGCGTAATGCTCAGGTGAACGCGGGCGGCACCGGGCGACACAGCCAGGCGGAAGACGCTTTGAGCGCAAGGCGCGCCGGCGTTGAATTCGTCAATGTCAGTCCTTCGGCGGGCGACATAGCGCCGGAACTCGAGGCCGATTGGCTTCCAATTCGACCCAACACCGATGTCGCATTGATGCTTGCGCTGGCCTTCTGCCTGGTGCGTGACGGACTATACGACAAAAAGTTTCTGGAACGTTACTGCGTCGGCTTCTCGAAATTCCTGCCCTATCTTTTAGGTCAGAGCGACGGCGTGCCGAAAGACTCATCCTGGGCAGAAGACATCACTGGTATTCCCGCTGGTGTAACTGAAACCCTTGCGCGCCGCATAGCTTCAGTACCAACCATGCTGACGGTCAGTTGGTCGCTGACTCGTCAGCAGAACGGTGAGCAGCCATACTGGATGGCGGTTACGCTTGCGGCGATGCTTGGTGGAATTGGGCGTGCAGGAACGGGCTTCGGCTTGGGCCTTGGAGCCGTCAATGGCGTTGGTATCCATCGCGCACACCTGCCATGGGCTGCACTTCCAACGGGGCGGAATCCTGTGAAGAGTTTCATTCCCGTCGCACGTATCGCCGATATGCTCATACATCCTGGCGAAGCCTTTCAGTACAACGGCAAACAATACGAATACCCCGACATTCGCCTGGTTTACTGGGCCGGTGGGAATCCCTTTCACCATCACCAAGACCTGAACCGTTTGCGCCGGGCCTGGCAAAATATCGAAACAGTGGTTGTGCATGAACCCTTTTGGACGCCCATCGCCCGAAATGCGGATATCGTCCTGCCGACAAGCCTTTCCATGGAACGAAACGATCTCGCGGGATCGCCACGTGATAGTTTCTTTATGGCTATGCAAAAAATTGCCGAACCTTACTGCGAAAGCCGCAGTGATCATGACATTCTTGCCGGCCTGGCGAGCCGTCTGTCATCTGGTGTTGATGTTGACGGCAACCTGGAAAGTGCCTTTACCGAAGGTCGTAGTGAGGATGAGTGGCTCGAAGAACTTTACCGCGAGACCAAACAGCGCGGTGGGGCACTCGGGTATGATCTGCCCGACTACGAGACCTTCGTTAAGCGAGGCTTCATCGAACTTCCAGCGCCTTCCGAAGCCTGCGTCATGCTGCAGGCCTTTCGCGAAGACCCTGAGCGAAACCCTCTTCCAACACCGTCCGGCAGAATTGAGATATTTAGCGAAAACCTTGCGGCCCTATGTCTGAACGATAACCCCGGGCACCCACATTGGCGCGCGCCTGCGGAATGGCTGGGCGCAGAAATGACACTGGAATTCCCGCTTCACCTGATCACACACCAGCCCGCACGACGCCTGCACAGTCAACTCGACCACAGCAGTTTTAGCCGCAAAGGAAAGGTCAAGGATCGAGAGCCCTGTCGACTTCACCCGAGGGATGCGGCTCGTCGTGGAATTGCAGATGGCGATCTCATCCGGCTTTTCAACAAGCGTGGTGCTTGCATTAGCGCTGCAATGCTCGACCCACAGCTTATGCCTGGCGTTGTCATGATGGCGACGGGTGCCTGGTACGACCCGGACTGGGAGGGCACCGCGAATTGCTGCAAACACGGCAATCCAAATACGCTGACTTGCGATCTGCCAACATCGACGTTGGCCCAAGGCCCTGGGGCACAAACCTGCCTGGTACAAGTTGAGCGTCTTGAAAACAATGCGCCACCTGTCACCGCTTTCGAGCCGCCCGAGATAGAGACGAGTTGAGTGCTTAAATGGGATTCAAATTCCCAACGAGCGAAGTCTGTTTCAGTCCAACAAAGGCACGGTCAGTCCGACTTTTGTCCTGTCCATAACAACGGAAGTGCGAAAGCGTTTCACATTACTGTCTGAAAAGAATAATCGATGCGTCAGGGTCTCGAAATCCTGCATCGACTTCGCGAGCACGATCAACGCAAAATCTGCCTCACCCGTAATATAGTAGCACTGCTGTACTTGGGATTCCGCCTTCACTTTACGGCGAAATGAGTCCAGTTGATCCAAACGTTCGCGCTCCAATTCCACCATGATTAAAAAGGTCATGCCGTAACCGACGGTCTCCGGCGCGATTATCGCTTCCTCACCTGCAATCACACCTGCGGCTCTAAAGGCTTTAATACGCCGTTGTACAGTTGCAACTGACAGCCCGGTATCGGCCGCCATCGTTTCAAGTCGTTCACGCGCATTCGCCTGTAATAGACGCAATATAATCACGTCGTTGGCATCAATCCTCACTATGCTCTCCACACGTCATCTTTGTGAATAATTTGAAAATTTTTATCACAAAAATATTGTTTATGAAAAATAATTATGAAAAACGCAGGTATAATATCCTCTCAATAAACAGATGATTCCACTTTTTCTGTTTATAGGTACTCACAAAACAAGATGAAACAAAGCACGTATATTCTTCTTTCACTTGTGGCAACCGTTCTTCGTCAGGCTGGATTGTTTGTCGAATCCGCGAAATGGAAAACTTATGTTGTCACTGTAATAAGAAAAATGCGCAAAGAAGAAGAAATACAGGGAACATCTTCATCAAACTGGGAAACGTAACCATGAGAAAATTTCTGAAACTCTTTGCTTCGGTTGCCGTCTGCGCGGGACTCGCGAGCGGATTTTCAACAGAGTCGCAGGCTGACGGACTGAGCGAGCGGATAAACGACGGAAAACCGATCCGCCTTGGGTTTGCAACTGCGATTCCCTGGGCCTATCCAGGAAATAACGGTGAACCACTCGGCTTTGTGAACGCCCTCACACTTGTCGTCCTCGAAGAAATGGGCATCACCAACTACGAGACTTCGGTCAACGAATGGTCTGGTTTAATTCCCGGGCTTCAAGCGAACCGCTACGACATCATCACGGGCGGCATGTACATCCTGAAAAGCCGTTGCGAGAATATCAATTTCTCGGATCCGATCGGTTTGTTTGGCGATGCCTTTCTGGTGCCTGCCGGAAACCCGAAGAACATCCACTCCTACAAAGACATCATCAGCACCGGTTCAAGGCTCGTAACCGGTGCCGGCTTCAATACGGTCGAAGCCGCTAAGAAGGAAGGCGTGCCCGATGATCAGATGATGCTCGTCGCCGGCGAAGTCGAAATCCTCGCGGCCATGAAGGCCGGTCGTGCAGATGCTGCCGTTCAGACCTTCTTCGGTGCCAAGGAGCATGTCGATAAATCAGATGGCAAGTTCGAAGTGACCGACCCGGGTAAGTTGCCGAAGTGGACGCAGAACTGGGTGGGAATCGGAATGCGTAAGAGCGACACCGAGTTCCAAAAGGCCTTCAATACCGCCATGGCAAAGGTTATCGGTGGTGAAAAATGGATGGCCGCGGTCGCCCCCTATGGCTACACCGAATTTCAGTTGCCAGGGCCAGATGCATCGACTGCCTATGCCTGTGAAAACAGGTAACCAGCCGGGCAAGAAGACGGTCATCAAATAGCCGAAAACGTAACAGCAGATCCATCTGCTGTTACGTTTTTGCTACGCCGTCGGAATCTACAGTCTTTCGCAGTAATCCTATAGGGCGTGCGCTGGTCCCACCGGCCAACGAGGTGATAAATCGTGTCGTATATCGACTTCCTGTTTGAATTTTCTCCAAAGCTGCTCACCGGGGCCTACATCACCGCCCTGCAGATGCTCTGTGCATCCGCGTTGGCGATCCTTGTATCGCTTACGTTCGGCTTGCTGCGGCTGTCGAAAAACCGGCTGGCTACAGGTTTTGCGACAGTTTACATCGAGTTTTTCCGAGGCACCTCACTATTGGTTCAGCTCTATTGGATCTACTATGTCCTGCCGCTGATGGGACTGACACTGGATGCCTTCGAAGCTGGCTTTATTGCCATCGGATTGAATTTCGGAGCCTACGGGGCAGAGATTGTGCGCGGTTCCATTCAGGCTGTTCCAAAAGGACAGTGGGAGGCCGCGACCGCACTCAATATGTCGCCAAGCCTGCGCATGCGCAGGATCATTATCCCGCAAACCTTTTCGATCCTGCTGCCACCGGCGTCCAATCTTCTGGTCGAACTGCTGAAAGCGACATCTCTGGTGGCGCTCATCACGGTCGTCGACTTGATGTTCGTCGCGAAGCAGATCAACGCAACAACCTGGTTGTCCGCGCAGACCTTCGGAACGGCGCTCGTAATCTACTACGTCATGGCGCGATTTGCTCTGACTCCCTTCTTGCGCTGGTTGGAGATTCTGGCCGCACGCAAAGTTGGCAAGGTTTAGGGGAAAGGATCGATAAGATGGAATGGCGTTGGGACTTTGCAATCGAGATTCTGCCCCAGATGCTGGGTGCAATGTTAAATACACTTCTCGCGGCCGGTATTGGCTATGGTATTGCGCTGATTGTGGGGCTTTTGCTCCTCCTTGGGCAGAGAACCAAATACGCGCTGCTCAACATGGCGGTCAGGGAAGTCGTCGAATTCGTTCGTTCGACACCGCTGATCGTTCAACTCTTCTTTGTTTACTTCGTCGCGCCTCAGTTCGGGGTGGTGCTTTCCGCCTGGACATCGGCCATGTTGACGATCGGGATCCACTATGGAACCTACTTATCCGAAGTGTATCGCGGTGGGCTTGAGGCCGTGCCGCGCGGTCAGTGGGAAGCGTGCCGCGCGCTTAACTTCAGCCCTGCACGCACCTATTTTCGGGTCGTAATTCCTCAGGCCCTGCCGGCCAGCCTGCCCGGGATGGGTAACTATCTCGTAGGGATATTTAAGGATACGCCAATGCTCTCGACAATTGGCGTCGTCGAACTGATGCACACTGCCAACGCATTGGGGGCAGAGACCTATCGCTATCTCGAACCCTATACCATGGTAGGTTTCATGTTCCTGTTGATATCTCTGCCCACAGCTGCCGGCTTGAGAAAATTCGAACGCTACGTAGGCCGAGCCCTGGGAGTTACAAAGTGAACGTGTTATCCGAGAGAAACGAGATGAACCAATCCTCTAGCATTTCTGCACCAGACGAAAACCCGATGGTTCGCTTTTCAGGCGTTACCAAACGTTATGGCAACTTGACCGTCCTCGACAATCTGGACCTCGACGTTAGTGCGAATGAAATGGTTTCCATTATCGGGCCCTCCGGATCCGGAAAGACTACGGTTCTCAGGATGCTCATGACTCTGGAGACCATCGATCAGGGTATCATCTATGTCGATGGGAACCCGCTGACACACATGGAACGAAACGGTGAAATGGTGTTCGCGAACGAGCGCTACCTACGCACCCAGCGCAACAACATCGGCATGGTGTTTCAGCAGTTCAATCTCTTTCCCCACATGACTGCATTGGAAAATTGCATCGAAGCACCGATCAATGTGCTGGGCCTCAAACGTGACGAAGCCGAACAAAGGGCCATTGACCTGCTTCGTATGGTGGGAATGCTTGGGAAAAAGGACGAGCACCCAACCCGTCTGTCAGGCGGACAGCAACAGCGAGTCGCCATCGCTCGTGCGCTCGCCATGCGTCCCAAAGTTATGCTGCTCGACGAGGTCACCTCTGCTCTGGATCCCGAGGTAATCGGTGAGGTATTGAACGTCATCCGTGCCCTAAACAGCGAACATAACCTCACTATGCTGATGGTGACTCACCAGATGGGTTTCGCGCGCGAGATTTCCGACCGGGTTTGCTTTTTCTACAAGGGAAAAATCGCCGAGCAAGGTACGCCGGATCAGATCTTCAACGACCCGCAAAACGATCGCACCAAACAGTTCTTAAGCGCGGTCCTGGACGCGAATTGAGTTAGTCAGACGCTATGTTGCGTCAGGAGCGTTCCCGGGTCGCAGTGAATTTCAGCTTCGGCCAATCCTCTATTGCCCGGTTCAGGTCCCAGCTGTTGCGAGCCATATAAACCGGCGCGCCGTCACGATCTTCGGCCGCACTGCTCTGATGGCGGTCGAGGAAGCGTTTCATCTCAGCCGGGTCTCCATCAACCCAGCGGGCCGAATAGAAGGGCGCTGCCTCGAAACCGACCTTGATGCCATACTCGCTCTCGATCCGGGTCGCCAGAACGTCGATCTGCAGCTGTCCGACCACACCAACGATCCAGTCGGCGCCGATCATGGGTCGGAACACCTGGGTCACGCCCTCTTCGGCCAGACTCTCCAGAGCCTTGCGGAGATGTTTGGCCTTCATGGGATCGTCCAGGCGCACGCGGCGTAGGATTTCCGGCGCGAAGTTCGGGATACCGGTAAAGCGCAGGTTCTCGCCTTCCGTCAGGGTATCGCCAACCCGCAGCGTCCCGTGGTTGGGCACGCCAATGATGTCACCTGGCCATGCTTCTTCGGCCAGTTCCCGGCTTTGGGCGAAAAAGAGGATCGGGTTATAGATGCCGATCGACTTGCCGGTCCGGACCTGATGCATCTTGATGCCGCGCTTGAACTTGCCGGAGCAAAGCCGCATGAAGGCAATCCGGTCCCGATGGTTCGGGTCCATATTGGCTTGAACCTTAAAGACAAACCCGGTTACAGGTTTTTCGCCCGGTTCGATTTCGCGCGCGTCTGTCGGCTGCGGGCGGGGCGAGGGTGCGAAGTCGACCACGGCATCCAGCAACTGCTTGATCCCGAAGGACCGGAGAGCCGAGCCGAAAAAGACCGGGGTAAGATGCCCGGCACGGTAACTCTCCAGATCGAACTCTGGGCATGCGGCCTGCACCAGTTCCACTTCCTCACGGGCCTGCGCCAGCTGATCTTCCGGCAGGGCTGCATCCAGCTTGGCATCGTCCAGGGGCGCGTCGATCACGTCAGTAAGTTCGTTCGAGTCCTTTGAGCCGTCGAACAGCATCATCTTCTGTTCGCGCATGTCATAGCAGCCGCGGAAAATACCGCCCATGCCCACAGGCCAGGACATCGGGGTGGTGTCCAGCGCCAGGATCTCGGAAATCTCATCCAGGATCTCGAAGTTGTCGCGGGCTTCCCGGTCCATCTTGTTGATGAAGGTGATGATCGGCACATCGCGCAGACGGCAGACCTCAAAGAGTTTTCGGGTCTGGGCCTCGATACCCTTCGCACCGTCGATCACCATGATTGCGGAATCAACAGCCGTCAGGGTCCGGTAGGTGTCTTCACTGAAGTCTTCATGGCCAGGGGTGTCGAGCAGATTGAAGGTCACATCCCGGTATTCGAAGGTCATGACCGAGGTGGTCACGGAAATACCGCGTGACTGCTCAATCTTCATCCAGTCTGAGCGTGCACGCCTGCCCTCGCCCTTGGCCTTCACCTGGCCGGCGAGATGGATCGCGCCACCCATCAGCAGCAGCTTTTCGGTCAGCGTGGTCTTACCGGCATCCGGATGCGCGATAATGGCAAAGGTGCGCCGTCTGCTGGCCGCTTCACCTGCATTCGCCGGTCCGCTGTCGCCGGACGCTGCCGCCATGTCGTTCATAGACAAAATTTGCTCCGTTCCTTCGGTCCATCGCCTGTCGATTAAGGCTGACCGGTCATTCCGGCCCTTCTATGACCTGAAATCACCTGAAATTCAAATAGTGAAGCTGAAAAGCTTTCCCAGCCCCTCGAAGCTATTACGACTTATCAGCCTTCCGAGCCTGGGGTAGTCTGCCCGCGAATCCTTAATCATCCCCTCTCCTGCTCTGGAAGCCCTTATGTCGACACGTTCCATCGGTCTCGATGACAATCTCTACAACTACCTGCTCTCCGTTTCCTTGCGTGAACCGGAGCTCTTTGCCCGTTTGCGGCAGGAAACCGACGCCATGCCTGAAGCCATGATGCAAATCAGCCCGGAACAGGGACAATTCATGCAGATGCTGGTCAAGCTGATCGGTGCTAAAAATGCCCTGGAGATTGGCACTTTCACAGGCTACAGCGCGTTGGCCGTGGCCAGTGCACTACCTGAAGACGGCAAGCTGGTTGCATGCGATATAAGTGAGAGGTTCACCGCCGTCGGACGACCATACTGGGAAGAAGCCAATGTGGCAGACAAGATCGATCTGCGCATCGGTCCGGCAGTCGACAGCCTGGACGCTCTGCTCGCAGAGGGTCAGGAAGCAAATTTCGATTTTGCCTTCATAGACGCCGATAAGACCAACTATGCCAATTACTACGAACGCTGCCTGAAGCTCGTGCGCCCCGGGGGCCTGATTGCCATCGACAATGTGCTTTGGGACGGCTCTGTTGCCAATCCCGCGGATAAAAGTCCCGATACCCAGGCGATCCGCGCACTGAACACTTCTTTGAAGAACGACGAACGCGTGGATATCTCGTTGGTACCGATCGGCGATGGCCTGACCTTGGCAAGAAGGCTTTCCTGACTTAGGTCCGATGCGGCCTCAAATCAGAAGCTGCTGTGTTCTACGCGATCACCCGCCTTGATGCCAAGGCGCGAAGCGGTGCCGCCGTTCAGCTCAAGCACGCCGGTAATGGCCTCACCCGAAGGAATACGGGTGGTGGACTGTGGAACCGTGCGCTCGACGATCTTCACAATGCGGCCATCGCTTTTGATGAAAAGCATGTCCAACGGCAAAAAAGTGTTCTGCATCCACATCACGGCCTCGCGCGAGGGCTGGTAGATAAAAAGCATCCCCGCATCGGCGGCCATCTGCCTGCGGAACATCAGGCCCTGAGCCTGTTGCTTCGGGTCCAACGCCATCTCCACAGTAAAGCTGTGCTTCTCACCTTCTTTCGTCACAATGGTGAGTTCCTCCTGCTCGAAGGACGCAAGACCACTCTGCGCAGCGGCAGCGGTACCTGTCAGACAAAGTGCGATAACCAGAACCAGACGGTGGAGAGACGAAATCATGAGGTGTACCAAGTGAATGTTATGACCTTCGTAAACTAAGGTTTCAGGACCTCGGAAACAATATGCCGGATTTCATCCCTTACCGGACCGGGACGCGCGGGATCAAGTAAGGTGGTCATCCAGTGTTCTGGCGGGTTTCGCCCTTTGCTATGCCGCCAGCTCAGACTGCGGAGAACCGCCTCGGCCTCAGGAGACACTCGGTCCGGAATGTCAAAACCGTTGAGCACCGCCCAGACCCCGGCCCAACAGCGTCCGACCGACCAGGGATTATAACCGCCGCCGCCGAGGACAATCAGTCTTTCTGCCTTGCCGCGAAGGCGCGAAACGACACGCCAGAGCGCACCGTTCGACAAGCCTAACCGGCTCATGGGATCTTCCTCCAACCCGTCCGCACCGCATTGCAGCAGGATCGTATCAGCCTCAAAGTCCTCCAGCAGCGGCAGGACACAGGCTTCCATGATGTAGTCCATCTCGCTGTCATTGAAGTCCGCCGGAACCGGCAGGTTTCTGGCGACGCCCGCTGCACGATCATGAAGTTCCCCCAACCCACTGCCGTTCATGGGCCAGCGGTCCTGCTCATGAATTGAGAGTGTCATGACTTTATCGCGGTCATGGAAGGCGTCCTGTACGCCGTCGCCGTGGTGGGCATCCACATCCAGGTAAAAAACACGTTCCGCCCCCTGATCCAGCAATTCCAGAATACAAAGCGCGGGATCGTTAAAGAAACAAAATCCGCTGGCGTGCCCCGGGCGACCATGATGGGTACCGCCTGCCGGGTTGTAGACCACACCCGATTCGCCCACCAGATGCGCTGCCAGGATCGAACCGCCGGAAGCCGTCGCCGGGCGGCGGAACACCTCAGGAAAGATAGGATTTCCGTTGCGCCCCAGATTGAATCTCTCTTTCTCGTCATCGCTCAAGGTCTGGTCGGCTTCCGCCTGCCGCAAGGCCGCGATATAGGCCGGATCGTGGAAACGCGCCAGTTGCGCGTCGCTGGCTATCGGTGAATCGTGATACTGCCGATCCGGCAGCCATCCCATCGCCCGGCAGAGGTCAATACAGGTTGAAACACGCGGAATGGCAAGTGGATGGCGCATGCCATAAGTCGAATGCCGGTAGATTTCGCTGCCGATGAACTGTGGTTCTCTGCTCAAAACCTGTCTTCTTTCCTATCCACTCTGTGGTTCCATGCCACCGGCTTGCCGCATTCAGGCACCGCTGGCATAGTCGCCGCATAGAGAAACCTAAGCAGGGCTGGCATCAGGTCAAGCGTCGCTGCCGAATGATCAACATCCAGCCCAAACGGAGCAGCGCCACCTGTGACCGGTATCCCTCCCTCACCTCCCCCTGCAGAATCTGGAACACCCGGGATCAGTCTTCGCGGCGCAAGCCTCCGTTATCAGGGCAACCGGGTTTTCGAGGACCTGGACCTGGATCTGCTCGCCGGGCGCATGACCTGCCTGCTCGGGCCCTCCGGCGTCGGTAAATCCAGCCTCTTGCGCTACATCGCAGGCTTAACCGAGAGCGGTATCGAGGCGAGCGTTTCCGGACAGCTCTTGTTTGACGGCATCGAGGGTGTTTCGGCCAACATCGCCTACCTCGCGCAGCAGGACCTTTTGCTGCCGTGGTTGAGCGTTCTCGATAACGTCATGCTGGGCAGCCGCCTCAGGGGCGAGACTGCGGATCGGGCACGCGCGTCGAGTTTACTGGGACAAGTGGGCCTGAGTGAATATGAAGCTTCTGTCCCGGCAAAACTATCCGGCGGGATGCGCCAGCGGGCCGCTTTGGCGCGCACGCTGATGGAGGATCGCCCGGTTGTTCTGATGGACGAACCCTTCTCGGCGCTCGACGCCATCACGCGTTACGAGCTTCAGGAACTTGCTTCAACCTTGTTGACGGGCAAGACGACACTGTTGGTGACGCACGACCCACTAGAGGCCTTGCGGATAGGGCATCGGCTCTTGTTGCTGACGGGTTCGCCTGCCAGTTTCGAGGCACCGATTGACCCTCCCGGCGATCCCTTACGCGATATCAGCAGTCCTGAGCTCGCAGCACTTCAGGCGACCATTATGGAGCGCCTAACCAGTGCTCGGCAAAAAGCCAGGGCGGTGGGATGAGATTTGCCCGCCCGATCATCATCTTTATCGGCCTCTTGCTGGCGTGGCAGCTTCTGATCAGCGTCACCGGTGTCGCCGCGTTCATTCTTCCTGATCCGCTCTCCGTGCTCACCGCTCTTTATCAACGCTGGCCGGAACTGCTGTCGCATGCGGGTGTTACCATCACCGAGATTTTGCTGGGTCTTGGCCTTGGTACGCTTCTTGGCTGTTTGTCGGCGCTGATCATCGCTCAGTACCGTGGGGCGCGTCTCTGGGTTCTGCCGGTCCTGGTGGTCAGTCAGGCCATCCCGGTCTTTGCGCTGGCACCGATCCTGGTGTTGTGGCTTGGGTATGGCCTGGCCTCCAAAGTCGCCATGGCCACACTCATTATCTATTTCCCGGTAACCGTCGCCTTCTATGACGGCCTGCGCCGCACGGAGCCCGGATGGCTCGATCTGGCCCACGTTATGGGCGGATCGCGTTGGCAAACGCTCGTGCAAATCCGTATTCCCTCCGCGTTGCCTGCCTTGGCATCCGGCCTGAGGGTTGCTGCCTCCGTTGCGCCGATCGGTGCCATTGTGGGTGAGTGGGTCGGTTCGAGCGCCGGTCTCGGATATCTTATGCTTCATGCCAATGCCCGGCTGCAGGTCGACGTGATGTTTGCGGCGCTGCTCGTGCTCGCCCTCTTCGCCGTCGCCCTCTATTTCGCCATCGACCGTATTTTGCGTCTCCTGATCAGCTGGCAACCCGATAAAGCGCTTTGAACCCCTGCCTTCCCGCGCATAACGACTGGTTGCGTCAGGCTGCGCCGCTCGCTAGCTTGTTTTCGTTGAACATAAAACGCTTGTGGTTTGACCGACCGAAAGCAACAGACCTGCGCAAGAGGGAAAACAATGGCTATCAAAACAATTCTGGTGCACCTCGCCGACGATGAAGAACACCTGAAGCGGCTTGAAGTGGCCCTGATGCTTGCGCAGGAGCGAAAAGCCCATGTAACCGCGTTATTTGTTACAACCCCCATCGGCATGCCCGCGCAAATCACCGGCCGCGGTGCCTCGGCGGTCTATCTCGCCGAAGCAACGACTCAGGCAAAAGCCAAGGCGGAAGCGCTTGAAAAAGAGTTTGATGAGCGCTGCGACCGCAGCAACATCGAGTACAGCTGGATCACGACCGAAGGCGACCACCTGGATCTGCTCGCGCGGCATGCTCATGCCGCGGATCTGGTGATTGCCAGCCAACCAACCTATGAAAGTCTTGAAGACCGATTACGCATGCGCCTGCCCGAGGAACTTGCGCTCCACAGCGGCCTGCCGGTCCTTATTCTGCCAAGGGACTGTGAAGTCGAGACCATAGGAAAACGCGTCATGATCGCCTGGAAGGATACCCGTGAGACCGTCCGTGCCATCCGCGACAACATATCCATTCTGGTAGACGCCGAAAAAGTCTTCATTTTATCTGTCGCTCCGGATACAGGCGACGCCCTCTCCCTGCTCGAAGTTGCAAACTACATTAAACGTCACGGGGTGAACGTCGAGACCCAGCATATCGCCAACTATGAAAACTCGGTGGGCGAGACAATTCTAGACGCAGCAGACAGTTGCGAAGTCGACCTGATCGTTCTGGGCGCGCACGGGCATTCACGTCTGCACGAATTGATTATGGGCAGCGTGACGGATCACATCGTTAAAAACACCGAGCTCCCGGTTGTTATTTCTCACTAAGGGGTCCGAGCCCGGGAAACCACCTATGAGATCGCATAGCTAATGCATGTAGCGGCACGTCTGGTCGGAACAGCCATTGTCCTCTTTGCACGCTTCATCACTGCGGTCCGGGGTATCTGGCAAGGGATCGAGCCAACGCCGAAAGAGCGGATTTACTTTGCCAATCATGTAAGTCACGGCGATTTCATTTTGATCTGGACGGTGTTGCCCTGGCGATTGCGCCGGAAAACACGGCCGGTGGCCGGGGCAGATTACTGGCTTAAAACACCGCTCAAACGTTTCATCGGGCGCGATGTTTTTAATTCGGTCCTGATTGATCGAAACCCGAACACCCGCACGAGCGATCCCATTGCGACCATGGCAGAAGCTCTCGATGAGGGCGCGTCCCTCATCCTCTTTCCCGAGGGTACCCGCAATGAAACAGAGCAAGCCCTGCTCCCCTTCAAGGCAGGACTTTATCACCTCGGCAAATCACGCCCCGGTGTCGAGATAATCCCGGTCTGGATAGATAACCTCAACCGGGTGATGCCGAAGGGCGAGCTGGTTCCCATCCCGCTGATCTGCACCGTGACCTTCGGGGCACCGCTACATATCGCCGTTCAGGAAAACAAGGCCGCGTTTATCGCTCGGGCCGAGGCGGCATTGCTCGCACTTTCACCTGCCGCTGAAGGCAGCGACAAATGAACGACTATCAGTTAGACCTCCTTAAGCTTCTCGGCGGCGTCGGCGCAATCCTGATTGTCGCTTCGATTATCGGCTATATCCTGCAACGCCGGCTGTCACCCGACGGCTCGAACGCTGTGATCGAAAACCTCAATGCAAGAATCCAGGCCTGGTGGGGCATGGTCATTCTCATGGGTCTTGCATTTCTCGGGGGCCGAACCGGAGTCATTCTGCTTTTTGCGTTCTGCTCCTTTGCCGCCCTGCGCGAGTTCGCAACTCTGACCAACACCAGGCGCGCCGATCACTGGGCCTTGGCGAGTGCCTTCTTCGTAGTGCTGCCGATCCAGTACTGGTTGATCTGGACGGACTGGTACGGGCTCTTCTCGATCTTCATCCCGGTTTATGCCTTTCTGCTGATGCCCATCGTGGCGGCTCTACGGGGTGACACCGAGAACTTTCTGGATCGGGTCGCAGAGACTCAATGGGCGCTTATGATCTGTGTGTTTTGCGCCTCGCATGTACCCGCTCTCCTCAGCCTGAACATTCCGGGCTACGAAGGTCGCAATGTTCTGCTGATCGCCTTCCTGGTGGTTGTGGTGCAATCCAGCGATGTTCTGCAATATGTCTGGGGCAAACTCTATGGGAAGCGCAAAATCGCACCCAAGCTCTCGCCCTCGAAGACCCTGGAAGGTTTCGTCGGCGGTGTTCTCTCATCGATGCTGCTGGGCGCCTGCCTCTGGTGGATGACGCCATTTACCTTTGTTCAGGCGGGGCTGTTGGCACTCGTCATCGCATTGATGGGATTCTTCGGCGGTCTGGTGATGTCTGCAATCAAGCGGGATCGGGGGATCAAAGACTGGGGCCATCTGATCGCCGGACATGGTGGTTTCATCGACCGGCTTGATTCGGTCGTTTTCTCGGCACCGATATTCTTTCATCTGGTGCGCTACTGGTGGACGCCATGATCCCACTTTTCAGGCGCATTGCAGGTCACAGCGTGACCCACATGCTGTTCGCGATCGTCGGTATGGGAAGCTGGGCGATTGTTTCGAACCGCGCCCACCCAATGCCGGAGCCTGTTATCGCCGGCGCTGTACAGGCCACGCTTTCCGCCTTTCTCACACTGGTGCTGAAAACCATCATTGACCGTTTGGCGGAACGCTTCACCGGCGTGACCGCCTTTTGGCTGCCGGCGCTCGCTGCGATTTCGGTTTCCGCCTGTTTCTTGCTCGTCATCCACTCTCTCAGCGGAACACCCGAAATTCTCACAACCATATCCCTGCCACTTACCGTCGCCACCTGTTACGCGACGATCTACAATTACTCCTGCCAAGTTTCCCGGAGGCAATGAGCTATGGCCGACAAAATGAGCCGTCGCCCTCTCACAAGCCGCGACACAGGTTGGGCAAAGGGCCTGACCAAGGCGCTGGCAGCCACGTCCATCTCACCCAATCAGGTTTCCCAATTGAGCATGGTTGCAGCCGCGTTCGCAGGCGCAGCCTTTTGGGTGTCGGGTCAGACAGATGATACCGCTTTACGCGCCGCAACCCTGATTGGGGCCGCGGTCTTCTGTCAGTTGAGACTGCTGTGCAATCTCTTCGACGGTATGTTGGCTATCGAAGCCGGTAAAAGCGCTGCAGACGGTCCCTTCTGGAATGAATTTCCGGACCGGGTAGCTGACATTCTGATTCTTGCGGGCGTCGGATACGGCATTGGCGAGGTTTCTCTGGGATGGGCAGCAGCTGCGCTCGCCGTGTTCACTGCTTATGTACGCGAACTTGGCGGTGCCAATGGCATGCCGGCGGACTTTTCAGGCCCGATGGCCAAACCCCATCGTATGGCCGCCATCACACTTGCCGCTGTTATCGCGGCCCTTGAGCCGCTCTGGCATGGTCAGAATGAGGTACTCGCTATTGCTCTCTGGGTGATCGCAATTGGAGCCACTGTGACTGTGCTACGCCGTGCGATGAATCTCCGTCGCTGGCTGTGCCTACAGCAATTAGAAAATGTATGAACCGGAGCTTTGTCGCTGAGGATCAAATTCATAGACTCACGATTTTGCCACGCGGCATGTTCAATTTCAGGTGGCTGGCCGTCATTCAGACGGCCAGCCATAGCGTAAGTTATTTAGGATAGTGGAATGGGCCCGAACAGGTATAGACAGTCCCATCATCATTGGAACTCACGGTCCCGCCATATTTACCGCAAACTTGTTTGAATAGGACCGGGCAAGCGGTGGTGCCCCGCACGGGGCTGCAGGTAATCGGTTTGGATGTAGACGGTGGATTGCGATCACCGCCAGCGATCGTGATATCTTTGACCGCTTGATGGTGATCTGCCGAGTTCGGCGGAATCATCTTGTTTTGCGAGGAAGCGTAACTCTCTGACGGTATGCCTGCGTTCAGTGCAAGGGCGAGACCGAAGGCCAAGAGCGTGATTTTAGAGGCTGATTTTTTGAAAGAACCAATCTCAGGAAACGTCATGCATCACTCCTTTTGAAAAATACACGAAACTGTTTCGCGTATAATTCATGAGTCGCTTTGCGTTTTATTTTGGTTCAATAATTTTTGGATGATATTTTCATCAATATTTGTTTGAGCTACTATGTTTTTATATTTTTTATTAACAATTTTTAAATAATTCCGAACACTCAAATCGAACCGAGAGATTTCAAGTCGCTGACGCATATTTACAAAGCACGGGATGCTCTCTCTACCGTAAGATCTATAGCTGGATAGTGTGGTCAAGTGTGGTGCAGGCCACGGACAAACTACGAGGTCGTTACGTTGGAACAGCCTGCGGGTTTTTCTCGATGACCGGCAGATCGGGATCGATCCGATGCCAGGGCTGTGCCGAAGAAGTCCAGATACTGCCTTCCGACTTAAACCAGCTGGGGTCGTCGAGTACGCCCACCTTGATGGCACGGAATTGCGGATTGTCGCCGTTGTGCGAAATCAGATGAACGCCGCATTCGGAACAAAAACGCCGGTAGACGTCGGCACCGCTCTCACCTTTCACGACAAAAACGCTCGTTTTACCCTGAGTGATCGTCACAGCATCTGCAGGGAACATCATTCCGTAAGCCCCACCACCGCCGGCGACGTACTGACAGTCGCGGCAGTAGCATGCGCCTGACAGAAGTGGCTCACCCTTTACCTCAAAACGAACGGCGCCGCAGAGGCAACCACCTTTGTGAATGGTCATCTCGTCTCCTCTTCCTGTAACGATGAGTTATGGGCATCAAATCCGGCTGTAACTTTGGTCATTACCGCCTTGGCGGTCGTCAATTCATCTTGGTTCAAGGCGGCAGCAACAGGCTTCATCACCTCGACCTCCCGGACTTTGATTTGCTCGATGGTTTTTAGACCTTTTGCGGTAAGTTCCAGAAGGACCGAACGCTTGTGAGCCTGGTTTTCCCGACGCTGAACGAACTCCAGTTGAAGCAATTCATTTGCGATTTTCTGAATGAACTGACGCGGCAGCACCAACTTACGCCCGATGGCCGGAACGGTTATGGAGCCGTTATCGAGAATTTGCTCGAGCACAGCACGCTGCGATACAGATACACCGGTCTTTTCCAACTCCTGCGCTACAGAGGCTTCAAGTGTCTTGTAGAGTGGTCGGACAAGCCGGATAAGTTCGTAGAGTGAATCCGTATCGGGTTGAATTTCGTCTTTCATGACAATTACGATGTCATTATGACATTCATGATGTCAATTACTTTTAAATTCGATAACCGCGCGACACCCCCGAACATAAAAACGCTGACCGGTTCATCTGACCGGCCAGCGTTTCTTTTACACCTGATCTTAGGCGAAGGCCGGTTTCTAAAAGAACACCAGGCTGACCACCACAAAGATCGGCATCAGGATCAAACAGGACCAAATCATGTAGCCGAAGAAACTCGGCATGGCGACGCCACGTTCCTCGGCAATCGCCCGAACCATGAAGTTCGGAGCGTTACCGATATAAGTGTTCGCGCCCATAAAGACGGCACCGGCAGAAATCGCCAACAGGGTCTCGGCAGCCGGCCCCATCAAATGCACAGGATCGCCACCGGCCGTGTTGAAGAACACCAGATATGTCGGCGCGTTATCAAGGAAGCTGGAGAGAATACCTGTTGCCCAGAAATACATGACGTTCAAGGGCTCGCCTGCCTCAGTGCTGACGGAAGAAACGATGGCGCCCATCGCCCCATCGGTCCCGGCTTTCAACATGGCGATGGCGGGAACGATCGTGATGAAGATCGCGGCAAAAAGCTTTGCAACCTCGACGATCGGAAACCAGGAAAACCCGTTTGCGTCCCGGTTCTCCCTGCTGGTCACCATCAGGGAAAGGCCGGTGATCGCGAGCAAAAGTACATCGCGTGCGATGTTCTGAAGCTCAACATCCACGTGGTAGATCGTGAACGAGATACCTGGTTTCCAGATACCACTGAGCAGAACTGCGGCGATCACGCCCCCCAGCAGAAGGATGTTGACCTTCCCTTCCAGGCCAAGCTTTTCCTTCGGCTCTCCATCGTCGGCAACCGTCACGGCCGCTGTCTCCGACTTGCCCTCACGCTTGTGCAAAAACGTATCGACGGCGAAGAATAGGACCAACAGGAAAGTGGCAACCAAGACCATCGGCAGGAACATGTGCGTGGTCGGCCAGAAGAAGTCCACACCCTTCAGAAAACCAAGAAATAGCGGCGGATCACCAAGCGGGGTCAGGGAGCCGCCAACGTTCGCCACCAAAAAGATAAAGAAGACCACAACGTGAACTTTGTTCTTACGTTCGGCGTTTGCTTTCAGAATCGGCCGGATCAACAGCATCGCGGCCCCGGTGGTGCCCATCCAGCTGGCGATCAGCGTACCGATCAGGAGGATCAGCGTATTTACCGCCGGTGTCCCCTTGAGGGTTCCCGTAACACGCACGCCACCTGCGACCGTAAAGAGCGACAGGAGGAGTATAATAAACGGCAGATACTCCAGGAATCCGACGTGCAGCAGCTCAAAAAGCGCCAGCTCAAAACCCTGGAAGAGTGTAAAGGGAATCAGAAATGCCAGCGCCCAGAACGCGGATACCTTGCCAAAGTGCGTGTGCCAGAAATGCGGTGCTAAAAGTGGAAAAATTGCGATCGAAAGCAGTATTCCCGCGAAGGGTATAACCCAAAGCAAACCAAGCGTACCGCCATCCAGATGCGGCGCACCTGCACCAGCAGCCAAAGCTGCTGTCGGTCCGGCGATCAAAAATGACAAAGTCGCTATCAGAACACGCATTGGTGCCCTGCCAAACAGTGAAACGGTCACGGTCGTTTATTCCCCCCTGAATTCGCCCTTCGGACCCCGAATAAGTCTATACGTCAAGCAAGTGCTCGAAAACCCTCAGCGACGCTCATTTAGTCGTAAGCTTGCCGCCAGACAAGTCCGGCTTCCAGGTCTCGAAGCTATAAACGCCCCTGTTCTCCAGAGTGTTTTCAGCAGTAATGAGTTCGAAAGCGCGCCCGTGGGAGCCGTTAAGACACTTGCACCCCTGAAAACTCCTCAATAATCGATCAGAAGCATCGTAGTTTATGAGTTCGTGACCTAGACTGGCAGTAAGGCAGCCCGTATTCCTGCCAGAACAACAAAATTTGATCGTGGCGCAGAGGCACCGGCAAAGGAAACATGGCATCGACCGGACAAATTGAAGTGCACCCAGGGCGCAAGCTGCACCCGACAAGGCTCAAGGGTTTTGTGGTCATGCTTCTGGTGGCTGGATTCGGTCTGGTCATCTGGCAGACCGCAAAGTTCAGTTATGATTTCTTCCTGAGCCAGACGCAGGTTCAAAGTCAGCAAAAGCTGAATCTTTATGCGCAAAACCTCCGGCGCTCACTAGAACGCTATGAGTTTCTGCCGTTACTACACGCCAACCACAACAGCATTGCCGGGTTGCTTGCGTCTCCCGAAAATTCAGAACTTTTGGCGCGCAGTAATGCGCTGATGGAACGGGTCAATCGTCTGACCGGCTCTGCGGAAACCTATCTGCTCGACCCGACAGGCAAAACACTTGCTGCCAGCAACTGGGATCAGCCGGAGAATTTCATCGGCCGTAACTTTGGCGCAGAACCTTACTTTAAGGCTGCCATGCAGGGACGGCTTGGGCGCTACTACGCAATCGGCAGCAATTCGTCAGAACGCGGATACTATTTTGCGTCTCCGGTGCGCAGAGCTGGTATCGTTCGGGGCGTAATCGTCACCATTATCGGCATAGAGGATATCGAAGACTCCTGGTGGACGACTGGACGCAGCGAGCTTTTCGTGACCGATGACAAGGGCATCATCTTTATATCGAGCCGACCAGCCTGGCGCTATCGCCGCCTGCCCCCTTCACTCTCCAATACATCGGATCCCCATAACGCTTCCCCCGGGAGTGTCCAGTCCGCCCGTTACAATCAGACCGCCATTACGCCGTTCAATCTGACTTACGGTCATGATCTGGAGACGGGCGGCCATGTCGTCCGGATCAATCCATTCGGCGACAGCGAAGGTGACACGCTGCCCTCAGACGCAGAGGCCGAAGCCCGTATGGTCCAAATCGAACCGCCGGTCGCGGTTCTGCCAAGCTACGAAGGCCGACAAGTCGAAAACTTCCTAATGCAGAACCTGCCGATGCGCGAGCTCGGCTGGACGCTGTACTTTCTGGCAGACATCAGCGCCATTCGGCGGCAGACAGCAACGGTGACGATCCTGGTCGGCGTCGTCATTATCGCCCTTGGACTCGGCACCGGTTTCTGGGTTCAGAGACGCCGCAATCTGGCGCAGCGGGCCGAACTGCAGAACCAAAGCCGTCTGGCCCTGGAAGCCGCCTACGGCGAGTTGGAAAACCGGGTCGACGAGCGCACTCGCGATCTCGTAGCAAGCAACCAGCTTCTCACCAGCGAAATTCAGGAACGACGGCGCACAGAACAGGAGTTGCGGCAAACCCAGGACGATCTGGTGCAGGCGGAAAAACTCGCCGCACTGGGTCATATTTCCGCGGGTATCAGTCATGAGCTCAATCAGCCATTGACTGCGATCAGATCCTTCTCGGACAATGCCCGGAAACTCCTCGACCGAGAGCGTTTCGAGGATGTTGACTCAAACCTCGGACTGATTTCGGAACTCACCGGTCGGATGGCGCAGCTCATGAAGCAGCTTCGCACCTTCGCCCGCAAGACGCCGGTCCAGACATCCGTGGTTTCCCTACAGGAAATCCTGACCCGGACCATCGATGTCCTGAGGCCGCGGATAGAAGAAATGCAGGTCTCCATTGAAATCGATGAAGCCCCTGACGTTCGTGTCCTTGCGGACTCCCTGCGGCTCGAGCAGGTACTCGGCAATATACTTGGCAACGCACTCGACGCCATGGCCCCTCTTGACGAACGAAGAATACAGGTGGCGATTCGCTCCAAAGCGCGCATGGTCACCGTGAAGATTCACGACAATGGTCCCGGAATTCCGGCAGAATACCTCAATGAAATCTTTGATCCCTTCTTCACAACCAAGGATGTCGGCCAGGGGCTTGGTCTGGGCCTTTCCATCACCTACGGTATTGTGAAGGACTTTGGCGGCACGCTGAGGGCATCGAATCACGCCGACGGCGGCGCGGTATTTACACTCTCCCTGCCCCGCTATGACGAAGAACAGCAGCAAGAACGGAAGGCCGGATAGGCGTGACAGAGGCTCAAGACGCGACCATCGGCCCAATCCTGGTCATTGACGACGAACGCCATGTGCGCATGGCCACCAAGCAGTCAATTGAGCTGGCCGGGTTCGAAGTGCTTTGCATGGATACCGCCGAAGCCGCAATTCGCGGCCTTTCGCGCGGTTGGCCCGGTGTGGTGGTCAGCGATATCAAAATGCCCGGAATGGACGGTCTCGCCTTCCTGAAACAGGCGCAGGTCATCGATCCGGAAATCCCGATTGTCCTGGTGACCGGTCACGGCGATGTGCCCATGGCAGTCAGCGCCATGCGCGACGGCGCCTACGACTTCATCGAGAAACCCTACGACTCTGATATGCTGATCGATGTCGTCGCCCGGGCTTATGAAAAACGCCGCCTGGTGATTGAAAACCGCGCACTCCGGCAGGAACTGGACGCGCATAAAGGCCTGGCTTCCCGCCTGATCGGGCGCTCATCCGGCATGACGGCCTTGCGGCAGGAAATTGAAGCTATCGCGCAGATTTCGGCGGACGTGCTGATCCTGGGTGAGACCGGCACCGGAAAAGAGCTCGTCGCGCGTTGCCTGCACGAATTCAGCGAACGCAGTGCCGGCAATTTCGTTGCGATCAACTGCGGTGCGGTTCCCGAGAACATCATCGAAAGCGAGCTTTTCGGCCACGAACAAGGCGCCTTCACCGGCGCCACCGCACGGCGTATCGGCAAGTTCGAACACGCCAGCGGCGGTACGCTCTTCCTGGACGAGGTGGAGAGCATGCCCATGGAGCTGCAGGTGAAGCTCTTGCGGGTGATCCAGGAACGCGCCGTCGAACGGCTTGGCTCAAACAAAACCATACCGCTGGATCTTCGGATCATCGCGGCAACGAAGACCGATTTAAGGCAGGCCAGCACCGACGGTAAATTCCGCGAGGACCTCTATTACCGCCTGAATGTCGTCAAATGCGCTATACCGGCGCTCAAAGACCGTTTTGAGGACATACCGCTGCTGTTCCAGCATTTTATTTCCCGTGCAAGCCGCCGCTATCGGCGCACAGCACCCGAAGTCTCGCAGGATACGGTTGCGGCTCTTTTGGCGCATAATTGGCCCGGCAATGTCCGTGAACTCCAGAATGCGGCAGAGCGCTATGCTCTGGGCCTGGGAATTGGCCTGGAGGCACACGCCGCGCCTGGAGCATCAGATTACGCGGTCGCACGCGTGACCTTGTCGGAACAGATCGATGCTCTCGAAAGCAGTCTGATCCGTCGCGAAATCATCAAGCAGCGTGGAAATGTCACCGCGACCTACGAGGCACTCGGCGTCCCCCGAAAAACCCTCTACGACAAGATGAAACGTCATGGTATCCGGCGCGACGACCTGATCGATTAAGTAGATTGACCGGACTTTCGCGGCGATCCTGCTTGCGATATCTCGCCTGATTTCCAGCTCGGATCGCGATTTCGAGACGCTGCACGCTTGAATTCTGTATCAGGAGTGTGCGGAAATCCACACAGGTGTCTTAATGGACTGTGCGGATTTCCGCACAGTTGTGTCGCAATAAGACAGTGACCAGCGAAAGTCTCGCCTTGTCCCTTGCTTTTGTTTTCCTCATCACAACAAGATGTTACACTTATAAATATTAGTGAAGCCGACCGTGTTCTCGGTTTTGGCATAACTGTTGCTAAGATGTTAACGGAAGCGGCCACTCCTTTGCGGATGGCCAAAAACAAAAATGCGAACCAGGGAAGGAATAAGATCCATGCGCAAATTTGTTGCGGCAATTGCCGTTGCCGGTGTCAGCCTGACGGCTCTCGCAGCCTCAGCCGCCGATCCCATCGTCATCAAGTTCAGCCACGTGACCGCCGAAACCGGTCATCCAAAGGGCGAAGCTGCCAAGCTTTTCGCCGATACGGTCAACGAGCGGATGGCTGGCAAGGTTGTTGTCGAGGTCTATCCGAACTCACAGCTTTACAATGATAACAAGGTGTTGGAAGCAATGCTGCTCGGCGACGTGCAGATGGCTGCTCCTTCGCTCTCCAAATTCGAGAAGTACACCAAGAAGTTCCGGGTCTTCGACCTGCCTTTCCTGTTCAACGATATCAACGCAGTTGACCGTTTTCAGGGCGGACCAGCCGGACAGGAACTGCTGAAAAGCATGGTAGACCGCGGCCTACTGGGCCTTGGCTACTGGCATAACGGCATGAAACAGCTCTCCGCGAGCAAGCCTCTGCAAGTGCCGGGCGATGCCGCGGGCCTGAAGTTCCGGATTCAGACCTCTGACGTGCTTGAAGCCCAGTTCCGCGCTCTTGAAGCCAACCCGCAGAAGATGGCGTTCAAAGAAGTCTACGGCGCGCTTCAGACCGGTGTTGTCGACGGTCAGGAAAACACCTGGTCCAACATCTACACCAAGAAGTTCTTCGAAGTGCAGGACGGTGTTACCGAATCCAATCACGGAATCATCGATTATCTTGTCGTGACCTCCGCCGAGTTCTGGGAAGGTCTGCCAGACGACATTCGTGGCGAGCTGGAGACGATCCTGGCTGAGGTTTCCGCAAAACGGAATGGCCTCTCGACCGAGATCAACGAAGGCAACAAGCAAAAGGTCATCGATGCTGGAACAACGGTCCGCAGCCTGACGTCCGAACAGCGTGAAGAATGGCGCAAAGCCATGGCACCGGTTTGGAAGCAGTTCGAGGGCGACATCGGTGCTGATCTGATCGAAGCCGCTCAAGCAGCCAACTCCGGAAGCTGATCCCGGACTTAACGTTCGACGCCGGCCGGTTTGTTTGAAAAGCTCGAACAAACCGGCCGGTTTCTTAGGTCACGGCACTTCAGTTCTATCCTGTCCTGACCGGTCTGCCTGCGTGGGGGAACGCAGAAATGCTGAGTAAAGTCATAAATCGCTTCGAGGAGATGGTCATTTCCATACTCCTTGCGGGCATGGTTCTTGTCACCTTTTCGCAGGTTATCGCACGCTACGTGTTTAATTCCGGCGCCGTTTGGGCTCTGGAACTGACAACCTACCTTTTCGCGTGGCTCGTGCTCTTCGGCATGTCCTACGGCGTCAAGGTCGGTGCACACCTGGGCGTCGATGCCTTCGTGAAGCTTTTCTCGAAGCGCGGACAGCGGCTTTTGACGATCATTGCCGCGCTCTGCTGCATCGCCTACGGCGTTATTCTTCTTTACGGTGCCTGGGAATACATCAGCAAGATGTACCGCTTTGGCATAGAAGCGGAAGACCTCCCGATTCCACGCTGGATTCCCTACAGCATGCTGCCGATCGGTCTGACCCTGTTGACCCTGCGGTTCGCCGAAGCGACCTACCTCATTCTCATCGGAAAGCGCGAGACCCTCTCCGCGGGTCACGAAGCCGAAGACGCCGTCCGGGAAGTCCAGGAAGCGGCTCTCCACGACTCTTCCAAAACCTGACGACAACGAGGACCCTATTCAATGGAACCCTTTGTTCTTTTCGGCCTCGTTTTGGTGCTGCTTTTGATCGGAACGCCGATCGCGGTATCTCTCGGGCTTTCCAGCGTCATCATCATTATCCTTTTCTCGAACGACTCGCTGGCCTCCATCTCCTTGAAACTCTTCGAGGCAATGGAGCACTACACGCTGCTTGCGATTCCGTTTTTCATCCTCTCCTCCGCCTTCATGTCGACCGGTGGTGTTGCAAAACGCATAATCCGATTTGCGATAGCCTGCGTCGGGCATGTGCGCGGCGGACTGGCCATTGCTTCCGTGTTTGCCTGTATGTTGTTTGCGGCGCTTTCGGGCTCCTCCCCGGCAACAGTGGTTGCCATCGGCACCATCGTGATCGCCGGCATGCGTGAGGTCGGCTACAGTAAGGAGTTCGCGGCAGGCGTCATCTGTAATGCCGGTACGCTCGGCATTCTGATTCCCCCTTCCATCGTTATGGTGGTCTATGCCGCCGCAACAGACGTCTCAGTGGGGCGGATGTTCATGGCCGGTGTGATCCCGGGCTTGCTCGCAGGCCTGATGCTGATGGGCGGAATTTACATTGTCGCCCGCATCAAAAAGCTTCCGGCGCAGCCCTGGGCCGGTGTGTCGGAGATCTTCGAGTCCGCCAGCGATGCCATCTGGGGACTTTTGCTGATCATCATTATCCTGGGCGGTATCTACGGCGGTATCTTCACACCGACCGAAGCGGCCGCGGTTGCAGCGGTCTATGCCTTCGCCATAGCGCTTTTCGTTTATCGGGACATGGGGCCTCTGGTCGGTGTCGCCTGGCGAAAGGACGGTGAGTCCCTAGGCGGCAGCACAGTACGCAACCTCGGACAGATCGGCCTGCAGTTTATTCCTGCCTTCTTCCACAGGGACACCCAGAAGACGCTGGTCGAGGCCGGTAAAGTCACGCTGATGCTGATGTTTATCATCGCCAACGCCCTGCTGTTTGCCCATGTGCTGACCACTGAACGCATTCCACAGGCCATGACCGAAGCGATCATCGGTGCCGGTCTGGAGCCCTGGACGTTCCTGATCATTGTCAATCTGCTGCTCCTGGCGGGCGGTCAATTCATGGAGCCTTCGGGACTGCTGGTCATTGTCGCGCCGGTGGTCTTCCCGATCGCTATTCAACTGGGTATCGATCCGATCCATCTCGGCATCATCATGGTGGTGAATATGGAGATCGGAATGATCACTCCACCAGTCGGACTGAACCTCTTCGTCACTTCTGGAATCACCGGGATGCCGTTGATGGACGTTGTGAAAGCGGCCATGCCCTGGCTCTCCATCCTCTTCGTCTTCCTGATCCTGGTCACCTACATCCCGGCTATCTCGACCTTCCTGCCCAATCTGATGTTCGGGCCGCAGATCGTGAACTAAAAAACCGGGCACAGGTTCCGAGTACGAAAACCCGGGTGACGGTTCTTCCCTCACCCGGGTTTTCTGTTTTCAGATGCTGCGTAGCCTGTATGCTGCGGCCATGACATCAAAAGCAATTATTCCCGCAGACCTGCAGAGCTATTATGACGACTGGCATATGTCGCCAGGCCTGTTGTGCGACGGTTTCGTCTTTCTTACCGGATTCACCGGCGCGAACGCTGACGGGACACTCTCGAACGTCCCTGAAACCCAGATGCGCAACGCCTTTGCGAAGGTGCAGTCTGTGCTTGAAGCAGGCGGTATGGATTTCGGCCACATCGTTGAAATGACGACTTACCACGTTGGTCTTCGTGAGCATCTTGATGTCTTCAAGTCAGTGCGGGACGAATTTGTTGTCGAGCCCTACCCGGCATGGACCGCGATCGAGGTGGCGGGTTTTGTGCGCGAAGGAGCCGTCGTTGAGATCCGGGTGATTGCGCGCGCGCCGTAAAGACCGACCTATTGCGCCGGCAAAGCCCTTGTGACGAAATTGGTCACCCGTTCACGCAATCCGAAATCGTAAAGGTCATTGTGACCGGCTTCGGGAACAAAGATCCCTTCCTTAGGGGCCTGAATAGCCTCCAGGAGCTGCTTTCCAAAGCGGACATTCGTCACGGCATCCTGTTCGCCGTGCATGACGAGAACGGGCGCCTTCACTTTATCCGCCTTCGCCAGAGAGTTCCATTTGTCGAGGATCAGCCAACGGGCGGGAAGATACCAGTAGTGCGCCTGGGCAACGTCAGCAACCGAGGTAAAAGGCGCTTCCAGCACAACGGCCGCGACCGGACGACCTGCCGCTGTCTGGACTGCAACCCCGCTTCCGAGGGACTCGCCATATAGCACGGTCTTCTCGGGTGTAACGCCTTGCGCCTCCAACCAGTTCAGGATGTTTGCGGCGTCATCCAGCATATCTTCCTGCTTCGGAGACCCGTCATTACCGCTGTATCCCCTATACCCGGCAAAGAAAACACCGTAACCGGCGTCTGCAAAAAACGAGAACTTCGGAACACGGTCCGCAAGCTGTCCTGCATTCCCGTGGAACACCACAACAGTCGGCGCGTCATCGTCGAGAGCTGGAATATACCAGTGCGTTTGGATAAGGCCGTCGCTCGTTTTAAGTTCGACTTCTCGTAAACCAGTCAACTCAAAGCGCTCAATACTCGGCAGCGTCTTGCCCGCAGGATAGAGCAGTGTGCGTTGGAACACGAACATCACACCGACCAGCAACACGTAACCGACCACTCCCAACCATAGTATCGACATCAATCCGCCTCTGGCCGTTCTCTTCTTCAACTCACGTGCCCTTTCATCCTCGAGTGCTGTACGAGCTCACTCTCAAGGTGGCTCTTATTATTTAGCGCTCAAAGGAAAATCTTTCGATAACGAAATTGGAACAAGTCTGTGACCGGCATATTTCACTTGAAACTTTGCGTAAAATTCTTAAATTTACACTTCAATTGACGGTATTAAATTATATAACACAAACAAACGGGTAAATTATGTCGAAGATATACGTTCTTCATGAAAATCCTGAATGGATCACGCCTCTGCACGCCGCTTTTGCAAAACGCGGCATCGAGGTTGAAGAATGGCTGCTCGACGAAGGCAGTGTCGCCTTCGACACGCCCCCGCCCGAAGGTGTCTTCTATAACCGCATGAGCGCCTCGTCTCATACCCGGGGACATCGCTTTGCGCCGGAGCTCACCCACGCCGTCCTTAACTGGCTGACCCTGCATGGCCGCCGCGTTATCAATGGCCCTAGAGCGCTGTATCTGGAAGTGAGCAAGGTTGCACAGTACGCGGCCCTCGAGCAGGCCGGCATCAAAACACCCCGGACTCAGGTCGCAGTAGGCCATCAATCAGTGATTGAGGCCGCCTCCAACTTTGCGCCCTCACCCTTTATCCTGAAGCCCAATCGTGGCGGTAAAGGCCTTGGCGTTCGCCTGTTTGCGACCCCTGACGAAGCCGCAGGTTACCTCGCCTCCGAAGAAGCAACCGATGAAGCGCCGATCGACGGCATATGGCTCATTCAGGATTACATCCGTTCACCCGAACCTTTCATCACGCGCTGTGAGTTTGTAGCGGGACGCTTTCACTACGCAGTTCAAGTCGAGACCGGCGGCAGCTTCGAACTCTGCCCGGCAGATGTTTGCGCGATTGATGACAAGGCTGCCTCTTCGGCCCCAGCGATCAAATTCACCGTCACCAACAGCGTTGATCCCGCCCTTATCGCCGCGTATGAGAATTTCCTGAAAGCTAACGACGTCGAAGTTGCGGGTATCGAGTTCATTCGTGACGCAAATGGCCAGGTTTTCACCTACGATGTGAATACCAATACAAATTACAACGCGGATGCAGAGCGTAAGGCCAATATCTCCGAAACAGGCATGGAGGCCATCGCCCGTTTTCTGCATGACGAATTACAGTCCCAGACTGCCAGACAGCCGGAGATCATTGCCGCGGAATAATCTGAAGCCCTGCAGACTCAACCACCCTGTACTTCTCTGGACCAGATGCTCCACAAAACTGGTCCAGATTTTTTTTGCGCGTTTTTGGATCAGTGTCCAACGCCACGGTTCCTTGCGCGAAGCAGCCTGCCTGTTCAAACACAGGACTTTTCTCCCAGACTTCAGTGGTCTTTTGGCAGCGCCATTTAAGGTATTTTTACAACTAAAGGAAATACTGCGCTTCTGTTCGCGCCCCGTCAGGGCTGCAAAGCTGCAAAGCTGATAGTGCGTTTGCACATCGTCTTAAGGAGCGATTAAGTGATAGATAAACAAACAAAAATTCGAATATCACTAACAGTCGCATTCCTGGTCGCACTCTCAATGGCCGCCGTCTACTCAATGCACATTCACCTGTCGGCACGCAAAGCGTCCGACCTTCAGCAGTTACAGATGACCGCAAGCCAGGAAAAGACCATTCTCCTGTCTGCAATGATGGCGGGCGGGATCAAATGGAAAAAAACCATGGCAATCGCGAATGTCCACGCGACCTATGCTGATACCCCAATGACGGCTAATCTGAGCGGCGTTCTGGCCATCGACACAAAAGAAAACGAGCTTTATTCATCCTATTTGGAAAGTGACGCTAAAACTGACCTTGCCGGGCTGGTCAAAACTCACCGCGCCGACATTGAAGCTTCGCAATACCTATCGCTGGATACCGGCACACACTTCGTCACGATGGTGGCGGCAATCGATAAAAAATACGACATAGTTGGGTATGTCGCCATGGCGTGGCTCAAGTAAAAAGCGGCTGATCTCCAGGGCCGTCAAAAACCACGTAACTCCTTATCAGCCTTGCGATCGGGCCATTCCTTGCTGATCGCCGGAGATAAATTCTCAATCAAACTTGCATTTAAATCTAATTATCATTTGTTGTAGAAATTTCGTAAGCCTCTTTGATTTCAAGACAATTTCCCGCAAAAGTCTTTGTTAAATCAATATTTACAACTAAAGCACATCCTTTTAGCAGACTCTGTGCTGATGAAACCTTGTCTAAAATTGCGTACAGCGGGTTTTCGGCCGTCAGCAAACGGGAGTTGAAGCAGGATCGCCGGACTGCATGAGTTGAGATAGGCAGGAAAAAACGATGTTCCAGAAATCGCTTTCGCTTCGCATCACATCGAAGTTCATGCTCCTGTTGATCGGGGGAATGGCGGTTCTTCTCTTTGTTCAGAGTCATCTCTCCCAGTCTTTTTTCTCTGATGAATTTGCTAAGGTTTACGAAGAAAAAACGCTTCTGCTGGCTACCCAAATGGATGGTGGCATCAAATGGAAAAAAGCAGCCAAGATTGACAAGATCTACGAGAAACAAACCGATCCGCTTGAAAACTCAAATCTGTCAGACGTTCTGGTCACCGACGCTGAAAAGAACAGTCTCTCGTCCTTCACCTCAGAAGTCTATGAAAGCGTCGATCTGGCCGCCCTCCTCCAGGAGTTTAAAGTCGAGGGCGCGGGCCCGACCCGCTTGACGTTCGATAAGGATGATCACGTTGTCACAATCACTGCGGTGATCGATGCCAAGTCAAAGAACATCATCGGTTACGCAGCCATGGCATGGAGCAAGCAATCCGCCCTGGATTCCATGGCAACGGTCCGTAACACCTCCCTCGCCGCGTCATTCGTAATCATCCTAATCATTGCCGTTGCCCTGGTTCTCCTTTTGAAGACCATGGCCATCAAGCCGATTACAAACATCAAGGAAGTTATGGCCCGTCTGGCTGACGGAGAACTGAACATTGATGTTCCATACTCCAAGAATGCCGACGAAATCGGTCAGATGGCCCAGGCCCTGCTGATATTCAAACAGAACGCCGGCGAGATCATCCGCATGAAAGAACATGAGGATGAACGCAACGCGAAGCTGGACCAGGAACTGCAGTCGGAACTGCTCCGAATTGCCGACGTGCTGGATAAAGAAGTGAAGTCCGCTGTTGCCGACACCAACGGTCAGGCAGAGAGCATGAAAAGCAGCAGCGCCGAGATGAGCACGGTGATTGGTGAGCTCAGCAACCAGACTTCAACTGTGGGCGCCGGTGCTGACCGCGCCTCAGGATCAATCCAGGCCGTCGCCTCCGCGACCGAAGAGCTTTCGGCATCGATCAGCGAAATTACCCGGCAAGTCGAACAGGCCTCCAACATCGCGCAGAATGCATCGAAGGAAGCGGAGCGCACGGACCAGACCGTGGGCGGCCTGTCAGAAGCCGCGCAGAAAATCGGCGATGTCATCAACATGATTCAGGACATCGCGAAACAGACCAACCTGCTGGCCCTCAATGCGACCATCGAGGCGGCACGCGCCGGTGAGATGGGTAAGGGATTTGCTGTGGTGGCTTCAGAGGTGAAAAGCCTGGCAAGCCAGACAGCAAAAGCGACTGAGGAGATCAGCACTCAGGTCGGCTCCATCCGTGAAGAAACCCAAGGTGCCGTTGGCGCAATCCGTTCGATCAGCGAGACGATCCAGGAAATCAATGAAATATCCGAATCCATTGCCGGCGCCGTTCAGCAGCAGAGCAATGCGACACAGGAAATCAGCGCCAGCGTCCAAAACACAGTTCAGCATATGTCCGAGGTTTCCGCCCAGGTAGCGGATGTCATTGGTGGGACTGAGCAGGTCAACCAGCACTCCAACACCGTTATGGAGAACGCCGAACAGACCTCATCCAACATCGGTCGCCTTGAGACGCGTATGGGTGCGGTGTTGAGCGAACTGCGGGATTCGGCGCACGTCGATCGGCGGGCGGAACAGCGAACGCAAGGCTCATGGAGCGGTCAGGTAGTCGATGGCGAGCGGCAACTTGATGTCATGGTCGGAAATGCCTCTACAGGCGGCGTTCTGCTCGAGAAGTGCCAGGATCTCCAGGAAGGCGTCGTTGTAACCTTGAGCGTGGAGGGTTTGGAAGAAAAGCTCTCGGCGCACGTCGTAGGTGTTTCGGCGCAGGGAGCTCACCTGAAGTTCATCCTGGAAGACGGTCAGCGCGAAAAGGTCCGTGCATTTTTCAAACTTGAGGCAAGTAAAGCTGCCTGACGATCAGGCGGGCTTATAGCGTTCCCGTCGATCGCATGATAGCGGCAAGCTATTAGACAAAGGGACAAGAGGTTTTCAGCCGCCAATGGTTGCGTCGCGCTCTTCGAACAAAGTATACCCATAAGAACAACAATCGCTTTGTATGGAGAGAAGTCGCATGGACGTGCGCGCCGCAGTTGCCCTTCAGGCAGGAAAACCCCTTTCAATCGAAACCGTGCAGCTCGACGGTCCCCGTCAGGGCGAAGTGCTTGTCGAAATGAAGGCCACCGGCCTCTGTCACACGGACGCTTTCACACTGTCCGGCGCGGATCCGGAGGGTATTTTTCCGGCTATTCTCGGCCATGAAGGTGCCGGTGTCGTGGTCGATGTCGGCCCGGGCGTCAGCTCGCTGAAAAAAGGCGACCACGTCATTCCGCTCTACACGCCGGAATGCCGCACCTGTGAGTATTGTCTAAATCCCAAAACCAACCTCTGCCAGGCGATCCGCGAAACCCAGGGCAAAGGCCTGATGCCCGACGGGACCAGCCGCTTTTCGCTGAATGGCGATCCGCTGTTCCACTACATGGGTTGCTCCACCTTCTCCAACTATTCGGTGGTGCCGGAGATTGCGCTGGCGAAGATCCGTGAAGACGCGCCCTTCGACAAGGTTTGCTACATCGGTTGCGGTGTCACCACAGGTGTCGGCGCCGTCGTGAACACGGCAAAGGTTGAGCCGGGCTCCAACGTCGTCGTCTTCGGTCTGGGTGGCATCGGCCTGAACGTCCTGCAGGGCGCACGCATGGTTGGCGCCGACAAGATCATCGGTGTTGACCTCAATAACGACCGCAAGGCGATCGGCGAACAGTTCGGCATGACCCATTTCGTCAATCCGAACGAAGTCGAGGGCGACCTGGTCCCCTACCTGGTCGATCTGACCGGTGGCGGCGCAGACTACAGCTTCGAATGCATCGGTAATGTGAACGTCATGCGTCAGGCACTGGAGTGCTGCCACAAGGGTTGGGGCGTTTCGGTTATAATAGGTGTCGCCGGTGCCGGACAGGAAATCTCCACCCGTCCCTTCCAGCTGGTGACCGGTCGCTCATGGCGCGGCACCGCCTTTGGAGGCGCACGCGGACGTACGGATGTTCCGCAGATCGTGGACTGGTACATGGACGGTAAGATCAACATTGATGATCTTATCACCCACACCATGCCGCTCGAAGATATCAACAAAGGCTTCGATCTGATGCATGCCGGTGAATCCATCCGAGGCGTCGTGGTCTTTTAGGCCCCCACGCCCGGCGATCAACCGCGATCAATTTCGATAGATAATAGGGAAACGTCATGACCGACATCACGGTCCGAAGCGAACAGGCCTGCTTCGGCGGCACTCAGGGATTCTACAGCCATGAGTCTGCCGCTTGCGGCGGCACCATGAACTTCGCTCTCTATCAGCCGCCTCAGGCGCGTGCGGGCGAAAAGTTGCCTCTCGTGACCTTCCTCTCCGGCCTGACCTGTACAGACGAAAACTTCACTACCAAGGCCGGTGCCCAGCGGGTCGCCGCGGATCTCGGAGTTCTGGTTTTAGCCCCGGACACTTCGCCGCGCGGTGCAGGTTATCCCAGTGAAGACGACAGCTATGACTTCGGAACGGGCGCCGGGTTCTATCTCGACGCAACTGAGGAGCCCTGGTCCGGCCGCTATAAGATGTACAGCTACATCACCGAGGAGCTCCCTGCGCTGATTGCAGCCAATTTCCCCGCGGATATGTCCCGTCAGGGCATCATGGGTCACTCCATGGGCGGCCACGGGGCCATAACCATCCATCTGAAGAACCCGGACACCTACAGATCGGTATCCGCCTTTTCACCAATCTGCGCGCCCATGCAATGCCCTTGGGGGGAAAAAGCGCTCTCCGGCTATCTCGGGAAGGATCGGGACTCTTGGCGGGCCTACGATTCCACCGAACTGGTCAAAACCAAAGCCTCAAGCGTGAAAATCCTGATTGATCAGGGGGCGGATGATAATTTTCTGGCGGAACAGCTCCTGCCGCAGGTCTTTGTCGAGGCCTGTAAGCAGGCTGGACAGGACGTGGAGCTGCGCATGCAGTCCGGATATGACCACAGCTACTATTTCATTCAGAGCTTCATGGAAGACCATCTACGCCACCATGCGGCGGCGTTGAAGGGCTGATAAGGAACCGGGCTCCAGGCTTCAGGCCTGGTCCCGTTCTTTCTGATACTTGGCGTTTTTCAGGATATCTGCGTCTCCGGCAATCTGGCCGCCTTCCTCGATGGTCAACTTCGCATAACGGATCTTGCCTGAGACCCGTCCGGTCGGCTTGACGGTCAGATGCTCCAACACATTAAGGTTGCCCTCGAACTTCCCGGCAACGATGGCTGTTTCTATCTCCGCATTGCCGAGGAAAACACCATCCTTGCGGATTTTGAGGGTTTTCGCCTTGAGCCCGGAAGATTCGATCTTCCCATCGACGTGGAGCACTTCGCAGGCGCTCACTTCGGCCTTGAGCTGAATACCGGCGCCAACCACCAGGGTACCGGCAAGCGCCTCCGGAGAGCGCTCCTGCGCAGCGGACACAACACTGGGCGCTCGGGCACCGGGAATACCGGCAAGACGAGCGGGCAAATGGGGAGTGCTCTGGTGTGACATTTGAACCTCTGAAAAATCGAATCGGGTAGCAAAAAGAATCGCTCGGTCGCCTCAAATTGACCTCCGCGAATTTACGCAGGCGATTCAGGCATGACATGGGACAAAAATCGGGCAAAAAGATGTCATTTGCTGAAAAATCAGCTCAAGGGTACCGCTTTCCCGAACTTGAGCACTCCCGCCCTCTCGAGCGCGCGAACGCGGGAGTGCTCAGCCGAGATACGCGAAGGCTCGTCTGAGTGCTTGTAATCTCAGCAAAAGGCGTCATATTGCGCCGCAATATAGCTCTTGATCCGATGGAGAACGCACGTGGATCTCAAAAAAATCTCGGTCGGCCAGAACCCGCCGTGGGATGTTAATGTCGTCATTGAAGTGCCGCTCGGCGGCGAACCGGTCAAATACGAACTCGACAAGGAATCGGGTGCAATGTTCGTTGACCGCTTCCTGCACACTTCGATGAGTTACCCCTGCAACTACGGCTTCGTCCCACACACTCTCTCGGACGACGGCGACCCTATTGATGTACTGGTAGCTGGAACCCAGGCGGTCGTCCCAGGCGCTATCGTGCGCGCCCGTCCCATCGGTGTCCTCCTAATGGAAGACGAAGCCGGCCACGACGAAAAGATCCTGGCGGTCCCGGTGGACGCTTTGCATCCCTTCTACTCGAATGTCACCTCGTACCGGTCATTGCCGGAGATCCTGCGTGAACAGATCGCGCATTTCTTCGAGCATTATAAAGACCTTGAGCACGGAAAATGGGTCAAGGTTACGGGCTGGGGCGAAGCGGAAGAAGCCAGCCGCATGATCGAAAGCGCGATGAATCGGGCAAACGGCAAAACGGACTGAGCGGCTAAAGCCCGTCTTTTCAGTCCGCTTGAGGTGCCAAGACACCACAGCAAAACCAGTTGCTGAAAAAACCCGGAGAGCCCCGCGCTTTCCGGGTTACCTGTTTTTGGAGAATCACAGTATTGGGATAATCCCTTACAGCAATAATATGTACCCAAGCAGATTTTACCGGTACATTGGCGATGATGAATACTCGCCCATACATAAATATCACGCTTAACCAGGCACTTAAAGAATGGTGCTGTTAATTGAAGTCAAGAGACCGAGACAGGCGCAAACCTCTCGGTCGCACGCGTGAGGCGGAGCTTTATGTCCTCCGCCATGTTTACCGCCCGTAGCTGCGCCTTACTTCTTTTATGGTTAATTTTTGCATCGGCTCTCCTGACCTCCCCCGCCGTCGCGCAAAAGGCCGGTGAACACGCCTCAGAAGGCTACCAAGCCGACGAGAATACATCCGCCAACAATAGCAGCAGTAACAGCGATGACGAGGAGACCTCCGCAACGGAGGTCCTGTATGAGCTGGACTTCGAAGGCTCGGCAGACAGCGCCATCATTTCTTTGCTGCGCAGTTCTTCTCAGCTTGAGCGCCTTCAATCCAAACCTCCTGCCAGCCTGCCGGCGCTTGAGCGCCGGATCGACAAGGACATTGAAGCCTTCGACAAAGCCCTGCGCTCTGAGGGCTACTACGCAAACAACCTCTCATCGCGCGTTGAGCCGGATGGCGACACACAGCTGATTGTTATCACGGTTGAGACCGGCCCAATCTTTCGCCTGGAGACATATAAAGTCGAATTCCAGGTGCCGACGGGCGAAACCGCCCCCGCAGCGATCAGCCCGACAGAGCTCGGCCTTGAGCCGGGCGCAGCGGCACGCTCTGAGGACATCGTTGCCGCGCAACGTCAGGCAGTCCGATTACTCGGCACGCGCGGATTTCCCCGGGCTGAGGTTTCAGATCAAAAGGCCGTCGTCGACCACGCGACCATGACCATGTCAGTCGTTCTCATGATCGATACGGGCCCGGCCGCCCGATTTGGCGCACTGAGCTTTTCAGGCCTGACGGGGGTGGAGGAGGACTATCTGCGGCGTCTGGCGCGCTGGCCTCTTGGCGAAGTCTTCGACCGGACGAAACTCGCGACTTTACGCCGGGATCTCTCTGGGACAGGACTGTTTGATTCGGTAAAGGTCAGCGAAGCCGATACTGTCGGCGCGGACGGTCAACTCCCTGTTGTGGCTGAGGTCAAAGAGCGCGAGCGGCGCTCCCTTGGCGTGGGCGTGGACTATTCCTCCAGTGAGGGCGCAGGCACACGCTTTTTCTGGGAACACCGCAACATCTTCGGCGAAGCCGAGCGGCTGCGCGGTGACCTTGTCATTGCCGAGCTTCGGCAGGAACTCTCCGGCAGTTTCATCAAACCCGACATCTGGCAGCTCGATCAGGACCTTCGCGCCAATGCCGGCATAAGGCACGAAGATACAGAAGCCTTCGAGGAACAGACAATCGAAGGCTTTCTGGGGCTCGAACGTAAGTGGCGGGATAACTGGACGGTCGGTGCGGGAACCTCGTTCGAATATTCAATCATCGACGATCAGGAGGGAGAGGATACCTTTGCGCTGATCGGCCTGCCCCTCACGGCGCGATATGACAACAGCGACGATCTTCTCGACCCGACAACGGGCTTTCGCATCGGCACGTCGCTGACGCCCTATGTCGGTGTCATTACCGAATCGACAAACTTTCTGCGCGGCGAGGTAAATGCCTCGACCTACTATTCAGTACTGGAGGAAGATCGTCTGATATTGGCGGCGCGTGGCACTCTGGGGTCCATCGCAGGAGAAGAGACCGACGATATTCCGGCGACCAAGCGCTTCTATGCCGGCGGTGGCGGCTCGGTACGCGGATACGAGTTCCGCACGCTGGGACCTCTTGACGAGAACGATGACCCTCTCGGTGGCCGTTCCATCGTAGAAGTCGGTTTTGAAGCGCGCGTCAAGGTTACGGACGAAATCGGCATCGTTCCCTTCGTAGAGGGCGGCAATGTCTTCGACGATGAGGTCCCGGATTTCTCCGAGGAGCTTCAGTGGGCGGCCGGACTTGGGTTCCGTTACTATACCGCCGTCGGTCCCTTGAGGCTCGACGTCGCCGTACCGGTCAACCCCCGCGATGACGATATCGATGACGCGTTCCAATTCTACATCAGCCTCGGACAAGCCTTCTAGAATGTCCCGCAAGCGCCTGATCGTCATATCTCTCATTTCTCTGCCGCTACTTGTCCTGCTCATGGCCGGTGGCCTGATCTTTACGGGAGCACGGACCGATTTCGGTCGGGAAATCGTGCGTCAGCAAATCGAAACTCTGGTTAGTCAGGACGATGGTTTAAAACTATCGATGGGACCAATCGGCGGCGACCTCTTGTCGAGCTTTGATATTGCGGAGATCGTCCTAAGCGACAGCGAAGGCGAATGGCTGGTCGCTCGCCAACTGGAGATCAACTGGTCTCCGCTCGATCTGCTGAACAAAAGTCTGAGCGTCGGTGAAATCAAACTCAACGCACTCGAATTGCTGCGCGAGCCGCTGTTGCCCCCCTCCCCACCGTCGTCGGACGCAAGCGAAAGCCTCATCCCCTCCCTGCCCGTGGACGTCACTCTGCAGGCGCTGGAGATCAGGCGTATCCACATTCACGAGGCTCTGGCGGGACAGGAGGCGGTTTTTCAGCTTGGGGTGAGTTTGAATGCGCCAAGCGATGAAAGGATCCGCAGCAAAATTGACCTGCAGCAATTGGAAGGCGGCCAGGCCGTGCTGGCCGGATTGGTCGAGTTCCATCCCGGCGATGAGACCCTCGGCGTTGATATTACCCTATCCGAACCGCAGAACGGCCTCCTTGCCCGGACACTCGAACTGCCGGACGCACCGGCCGTCGAGGTTTCGATCCTCGGAGATGGCGCAATCTCCTCCTGGCAAGGCCAGATCCTCGCAAAGGCGGGAGACCTGCTGGATGGTGACCTGATCGTCGCTACCGCGGTAAACGGCAACGCAGAGGCCAGAGAGATTACCATCGGTCTCCAGGGGCACAGCCGGTTTTCGGCGCTTCTGCCAGACGAGTTCGCGGCCTTGGCAGATCCCACACTTGAGATTGAGAGCGATCTTGTCTGGTCGGAAAAGAACCAGACTCTCAGTCTAACTCAGGCAACCCTGGAATCGTCTGCACTTAGGGTGAATGCGGAAGGAAGTTACGCTCTTCAAAACGAGACGCTCACAGCCAGGGTCAAGGTAACGCCCCTGAACGCAGAAGCATTTTCCTCCCTTATAGCCCCGGCTCAGTTCCGTGCAGGAGAGGTCAACATCTCTGCCACAGGCAATTTGCAGTCGATTAAAACCGATATTGATCTGATCCTGGACGGATTGGCTGTACCGAATGAAATTGCGATTGAGCAACTGACCGGGCGCCTGCAGACAAACCTGTCGCCGGACCGCCCCGAAACCCTGCCTCTCAAGGGCGAAGTGCGCCTCTCGTCGGTCTCTGGTTTACCGCCGGAAGCCGCTGTGCTTCTTGGCGAGCAGCTCGATCTCGATTTTACATCGGAACTCGATATTGCAGAAAACCAACTGAGTCTCTCAAAATTCAACGCGCTTGGCGCAGGTTTCGCCTTGTCCGGTTCGGCGGAATTAGGCCTGCTGACCCAGGCCGTGGATGCGGACCTCTCCCTCGAACTGACTGATCTCTCCCTTCTCGCGCCCGCAGTGGGTCAAGCCATATCAGGCCGGTTAAAGATCGACACAAGCCTGGAAGCGGAAAACATCGCGGAACAGGCCACCGTTAAGCTACGTGCGGTTTCGGAGGGATTTGATCCCGGCGACGCAGAATTAAAAGCGCTGATTGGTGAAACTGTCGAAGTGACAGCGGCAGTCGACACCACTACAGAAAGTATTTCTGTTAAATCCCTCGACGTCACGACCGCCTTCGCAACGCTTGCTGCAACAGGAGAACTGCCCCTCACCTTCGATAGCATTGCGGCCGAATTCTCTGCAAAGGCCGATGATCTGTCGCCTCTGCAAGACTTGGCCGGAGTCACTTTAACGGGTAGTGCAAAAATCGACGGCACTCTCAGTGGCCCGCTCGACAACCCGGCAGTCACTGGGACAGCCGACATCGAACGCCTGCAGGTAGATAGTCTTCAGGTCGGAGAGCTGACCAGTCAGTACGAGGTTCTGACCCTGGTATCAGGCCCAAAGGGCACGCTTAAAAGCCGCCTCATACATCCGAAGGCCACAGCAGATCTCGCGACGGACTTTGCCCTTTCAACACCAGACCGCCTGGATCTCAACGCGCTTTCGCTGAAAGTCGCCGATGCGGCCATTACCGGCGACCTAGCGATTCCCCTGGATGGTATGCCAATTACCGGTTCGCTTAAGGGCGAGATACCGGATTTGGCCGCACTTGCCGGACTTGCGGATCAAACGACTGATGGCGCAGTTAACTTCACCGCCGATCTCATCGCCTCGGAAAACCGCCAGGATGCACAAATTGCGATCGACGCAATCGACCTGCGGCTCGATTCAACTGATCCCCAAAGCCCTAAGGTTGCAAGTCTTACAGCAACGCTTATAGGGCGTGATCTGCTTCAAACACCTAGCTTTGAAGCGAACGCCAGTGCAGCAAATGCGGGCGCCGGCGACTTCAATCTGGATGACTTGAATTTCGATGCGGATGGAACAGATGAAGCGGTCGACTTTACCTTCGAACTTCGCAAGGCCGCTGAGCCGGCGCTGAGTTTCGATGGCAGCGGCTCAGCAGCGATTACAGCAGATACACTAACTCTGGGGCTGGCGGCTCTGGAGGGGCTCTATGAAGACAGACCGGTCGAGCTGCTCGCACCCCTTGAGGTTCGCCAGACTGGCCCGCAAACCCAAGTGAAAGACTTTAAGCTCCGATTGGACGGTGGAGAGATTGCCGGATCTGCGTTGCTGGACAGCAACACTGCGAGTGCTCAGATAGCACTCAAGGAACTTCCCCTGGATCTGCTCATGCTCTTGGAACCTCAACTGGCGTCAAGCGGCGCTCTCGACGGTCAGGCCGAGTTCAGCTTTGCCGACGGAAAAGCAGCCGGTCGTTTCCAGTTCGATGCCAAGGGCGCAAAACCAAAAGATGATGACTTCGCAAATCTACCCGCATTGAATGGGCAGTTTTCCGGAACGCTAAAAGACGAACGGCTGACCTTTGATGCTGCGATAGCCGGCCTGGAAGGCACTTCAGTGGACGCGAACGGTTTTTTACCTCTGGATGTTACCCTTGATCCCTTCGCTGCCACTGCCCCCGCGAACGAACCGCTGGAAGCGAATGCCAAGCTCAAAGGTGATCTCGCCAAACTCTGGCCGCTTCTGGAGGTCGACGAACACCTGCTGGCCGGTCAGTTCACTGCCGATGTTCAGGCACGCGGCAATCTGGCCAACCCGAAACTTCAGGGAAACGCCTCTCTTTCCGAGGGGCGCTATGAAAGCCTGGAACTTGGAACTCTGCTGACCGCTATGGTGTTCTCTGCAGAACTCGACGCACTTGACAGCATCAAGCTCTCCTTTTCCGCCAGCGATGGCGATAATGGAGATCTTTCGGCGGACGGCAAAATTACACTCCCAAGTGACGGCAAGGAAGCCGTCATCGATATCGACGCAAAGCTGTCCAAAGCTCGGTTACTCCGGCGGGACGATATCCTTGCGCAGGCCAGTGGCGATCTTCAGGTGGACGGAACGCCAAGTTCTCTCGCGGTGACCGGCGATGTTGCGACAGATCTGGTTGAGATCAACATCGGTGGTGACCTACCCGCCTCCATCGTTGAATTGCCTGTGGAAGAGCGAAACCTTCCCACTGAAGCGGCGGCCGAACGTCACGGAAAGGACCAGAAGGACGCCTCCAGTTCAACCACCAAATTAAAGCTCTCGCTCTCTCTTCCGCGACGCGTCTTCATCCGGGGACGCGGCCTCGATTCCGAATGGTCCGGGCAGTTTAAAATCACCGGTACAGCCGACGCGCCGATCATTGAGGGTGATCTGAGTCCGGTCCGCGGAAACTTCACCTTCGCCGGCAAAAGTTTCGCCCTGCAAAATGGCAAAGTCACCATTGCAGGCGGTGATGAAATCGATCCAGAGCTTGATCTTTCCGCCGTTTACGAGGCGAACGGCTTCAAGGCCATCGTTTCCATCACCGGAACGGCATCAAGCCCGGAAATTGCGCTGAGCTCGGAGCCCGAACTGCCACAGGATGAGATACTCGCACAGGTGCTCTTCGGAAAATCGACCGGCCAGCTTTCCCCTGTCGAGGCCCTTCAACTGGCCGAAGCCGTGGCCTCGGTTTCCGGTCAGCTGGGATCGGGCGAAGGCATTCTCGGCCTGGTTCGAAAGACCATTGGCGTTGACGTCCTGACGGCGGGAACCAACGAAACAAGTGGAGAGGTCGAAGTCCGCGCAGGCAAGTATGTCACCGACGATGTTTTTGTCGGCGTCAGCCAGGGAACGGACCCAACCAGCACGAAGGTTACGGTGGAGGTCGAAGTAACCCCGAACATATCTGTTGAGAGCGATGTAGGACAGGATGCCAGTGGTCGGGTCGGCGTTTTCTGGAAATTCGATTATTAGGGCCTGCCGTGGACTGATGTGCCCGGAAATGTGATCACCCCCCTCACATGGCAACAGTCATTATATCAGGCGGAATCAGGAAGGCTCGATCAGCACGTCACCACCGAGCTCAGGAAAGACCTTGGATACCTTGCCGATCAGATAATCACCGTAGGTACCCTCAAAAGCCTGAAGGTCGGCGCCATCCCAGCGCGCATCTTCGCCTTCCCGCCCACCCGGCCTGGCCGCCTTCATTGGCAAGGCTTTCATTTTTGCGGAGAAATCAGGATCAAAAAACAAAGGGAACGATAAGCGGTCATGCCCGCTAACATTGCGGACGCGATGCGGTGTTGATCGAAACCAACCTCCCGTAAGGCGGTCAAGCATGTCACCTATGTTGCAAACCAGCGTTCCTGGAATGGGTGGCGCGTCCATCCATCCGCGCGGTGTCTTGACTTGCAGGCCGCCATGACGATCCTGCGCCAAAAGCGTCAAAAGGCCGTAGTCCGTATGCTCGCCAACGCCCCAGGCTTCCGATGGCATAGCTTCATCCGGCACCGGATAGTGAAAGACCCGAAAAAGCACCGTCGGGTCAGCTGTGTAGTTCGTCGCGAAGTAGTCGGCCTCAAGGCCCAAACCCAAAGCAACTCCTTCCATCAGAGCCGCAGCGGCAGCTGTCGTCAGCCTCATATAGTCGTCCACAACCTTTCGCAGTTCGGGAAGCTCTGAAGGCCAAAGGTTCGCGCCGTGCAACGGCCAACCGGCTTTCACTCTTGGGTGTGCCTCGGAAAGTTCAGACCCAAAGTAAAGACCTTCCTTTATGTCCGCGACACCGGCCGTCAGCTCACCTCCAACCGGAAAAAAACCGCGCCAGGCACGGCCGCCGTTCACCATCGCAATGCGCATTTTTTGCTCCAGCGGCAACGCAAAAAACTGCCTGCTGACGGTCTCCAGATCGTCTAAGACCTCCTGTGGAATGCCATGTCCCGTGACATAGAAGAAACCATTGTCGCGGCAGGCGCGCTGAATCACTTCCGCAACACCTGCCCTTGCGCCTGTATGGTCTGTAAACAAGGGCTGAATGTCGATAACCGGCAGGTCCGAATGCCTCAAATCGCCGTTTCTCTCTGTCACGTCAGCGTCTCCCTCGGGTCGTCAATGCATGCGTCATTAGCGGCAGTCTGTCATTGCCCCAAAACAATTGCCCAGCAACCACAAAACTGGGAACGCCGAACGCACCGTCACCGATTGCCCTCTCCAGTGCAGCCTCATGTTTGGCCGCTGCATCCCGTCCGTCAATGGCCGTAAGGAATGCCTCACCATCCAAACCGAGTTTCCGCGCCGCGACGACCAGCTGATCCCTGCTGATCACCTGGTTCTCTACAAAGACTGCTGCAAAGATTAAACGGCTCATTTTTTTAAGCAGACCCTGTTCATCCGCGGCCCAGCACGCGAGGGCCAAATCGGCCGGATCAGTGCGAAACGCATGTGGTTCGCGGTAGGGAACACCGTAAAATTCTGCCCAGGATTCGGCATCTTGCTGCCGATAGTCCCAATCGTACTGGCCGGAGACAGCAGAGCCTGCAAAGGGAGACAACCCTTGATTTGCACGCCGGATCAATTCACCCGATTGCAGAGGTAACCACTCAAAGCGGCAAGAGGTTTCGGCCTCAATCCGCTCCAGTTGGCTCGCCGCAAGATACGAATAGCGGCTCCCCAGGCCATAGTAGAAAGGCACCCTTCGGAAGGTCATCAGCTTTTCTCATTCAACCGCAAAATAAAGCGCACCCGTGCGCTTAGAAATCAACTCTTATCCAGTTCACCTGAGACGCGCCCAAAGGTTTCAAGCTAATCGTACTTTGAGCTTGATCGCGGCGGCGCAACAAGCTGTAGCAAATTTAACACTCTCTAATTTTTGTATTTTTTCCGTCACACTTGCTATGATCGTCTGAGTGAGATTCTGCAACCGCAAGCGAGTATAACCCAAGTTTTCATGGCCAGGGAGGTCATATGGTTGAGAGCGACAGCGACAACCACTATAACGAGACCAGTCCGCGCTACATCACAAGCAGGGCTCTCCTCGCCAACTGCCCGAAAGAAATCGCCGAGATCTTCCACTACTGGAATCGTAAATGCGGGGATAGATCAATGCCCCGGCGCACAGAGATCAATCCGGAAGACTTCGTCGCACACCTCCCTGGGATTTTGCTGGTCGACGTCGAGGGGGTCGACGAACAGGGTTATGGCATTTTCAGGTATCGTGTTGTCGGGACGGAAGAAGTTGCGCTGCGCGGTTTTGACCCGACCGGCAAGCGTATTCAAGACGGTTTCTTCGGGCCAAGCCTTGATGACGTTCTTAACTGCTACGACTATGTCCGGCAAAAACGCACCTTTATCTATGACCCACTTGAGTATGAGACTCCTACCGGTCGCTGGCGCAATGAATCGACCATCTTCCTGCCTCTATCGGAAGATGGCGAAACCGTCAGTCAAATCCTGGTTTACTCGATCAAACGGGATTCGAAATTTGCGTTTTAACGTGTTTCACTAGACTTGAATGATAGGGTTTCACACGCTGAGAGCGGCAATATGGTCTCACCAAAACAGGTGAAACCAATTCATCCCGGGTCATAGGTTTATTCCGCAAGACAATTCCCTGCTGATGGTGCTACAGGAGTTTTGGCGATTTGAACGCGCCGATCGACTTCAGGGATAAGTGTTCATGGCAAAACTACTGGGCATCGACACCGGCGGCACCTATACGGACGCGGTTCTTTTCAGCCGCGAGGAAGGTGTTCTTGCCACCGCCAAGGCGTTAACCACCAAACACGATCTCTCCATCTGTGTGGGCGAGGCTATCGGGTCGGTTCTTGAGACTTTGCCGGACGAGACCGAGATTGAACTGGTATCGATCTCGACGACACTCGCGACCAATGCGGTCGTTGAAGGACAAGGCAGTCCTGTTTGTCTGCTGCTGATCGGGCATGATGAGAAAGCGTTGGACCGTGCAGGCCTTGGCGTCGCACTTGGGCAGGATCCTGTTGTCTTTCTGAACGGCGGGCATGATGCGTCAGGAGATGAAGCGGCCCCTCTGGATCTCGCAGCAGCAAAAGAAGCAATCGAGCAGTATGCGCCAAGCGTCTCGGCGTTTGCCGTTGCGGGGCTTTTCGCAGTCAGAAACCCTGCACATGAAGTGGCCGTCAGCGAACTGGTTCAGAGCCTCTCCGGAAGACCCGTCACCGCCGCACATCAGCTGGCTTCAAGCCTTGACGCTCCTCGGCGGGCCCTGACAGCCGTTCTTAACGCGCGTCTTATCCCTCAGCTCCAGGATCTGATCCTTTCGGTCCAGGGCCTGCTTTCCAGTCGTCAAATCGATGCTCCTCTGATGATCGTCAAAGGCGACGGTTCCCTCGTGTCCGCCGAGGTTGCTCTGCAGCGGCCAATTGAGACCGTTCTATCAGGACCAGCGGCCAGCACGATCGGCGCAACCCACCTTGCCGGTCAGACGGACATGTTGGTGGTTGATATCGGGGGAACGACTTCGGACATCGCCGTCCTGCGCAATGGCCGCCCTTTGTTGAGTGCCGATGGTGCGACTATCGGCGGCTGGAAAACCATGGTGCAGGCCATCGCGGTGCAGACATACGGCCTGGGGGGCGACAGCGAACTGCGCTTGACGCGCGGCCAGGGCCTGAAACTTGGACCTCGACGCAACATACCGATCTCTCTTCTGGCCAAGGACTTTCCTGCGGTGCTGGATGTGCTGGACGAGCAGCTCGCAAGCGAACGCCTAACCGATCATGCAGGGCTCTTTGCGGTCCGGCAGCGCGCTTTGGACACCACCGAGACAGCCATGAGCTCGTCAGAACGAAATCTTTGGCGCGCACTTCAGGACCGCCCGGTTGCGCTCGCCGACCTCTTGTCCGGATCCGCCATGGAACGGCCCTTTCAACGCCTGGTGGACCGTGGGCTAGCGATCGTGTCGGGCTTTACCCCCAGCGATGCTGCACACGTTCTAGGTCGGCACGAAGGCTGGTCTCAAGCAGCGGCGGAAACCTCTGCCTGTATTTACATGCGCCGCGCCCAGGCGCTCGGAATCACTCTGCCAACCGACCCAAGGGCGTTTGCAGAACTGGTCACAGAAGCCATGGTCTGCGCGTCGGCTGAGCTCCTGGTCATGGCAAGCCTAAGCGAAAAGATCCCAGCTGCACAGCCAGGCAAGCCCGATGAATTAGGTCGGCACTTCCTGCGTCAGGCCATCGAACGGAAACCGGATGCAGCCCGCCTGCCCGCGGAGAACCCGATCGACTTCAATCTTCGTTTGAGGCTGCCGGTCGTCGCAATCGGCGCGCCAGCCGCAAATTACTACCCGGAAATCGCAGCACGCTTAGACGCAAAGATCACGATTCCCCGGCATGCCGAGGTTTGCAACGCCATCGGTGCCGTTGTGAGTAGCGTTTCTCAGGAGGTTAAAGCGACGGTCACGACTCCCGGTGAAGGTCGGTACAGGGTTCATCTGGTCAATAGGATGGCCGAGTTTACGTCGCTCGATCTCGCACTGCGCTTCGCTGACGAGCAGGCCAAAGACCTGGCGCGTGAAGCCGCAATCAGTGCTGGCGCATTAAATCCGGAAGTTCAGTCCAGCCGCCAAGACACAATGGTGAAGGATACCGGCGGGCGGCAGATATTTGTTGAGAGCCGGATAGATGCTGTGGCAATCGGGCGCCCCAGCTTAGCGTAACCTTCGGACAAGCTCTGGACTTCGATTTACTTTTTGATCGGTCGACCCGTGACCAGGCGCTCAATGATCCGATACTGATCATCTTCGATGCCGACAAATCGGGCACCCAGGCTGTCCGCGTTCGGTTCGAAGCGCACAATTTCAATACAGATGGCGAGAATTTCTTCACCATCCTTGAGCAATTTCAGGGTCGCTTCGGCGCCGACTTCGAACCTTGCTGAGCCCTCACCCCCAGGCTGGCTCGGGACAATCTCAATCTCATAGCCCTCACTACCCACGGAGAGCGGTCCCGGTGTGTCCAGTACTTTTGCTCCGACACCGCTTGCGCTGATGTCAATGACCGACACTGGCCCTTCATTCACCAAGCCATCGAAATTCACGCAGCGTCGCAGATCACGACGACGCTCTTTCTGTATGACGGAGACGACTTTGGCCATGGCCCCTTCCCAAACTACTTATCGGAGTGTCGGCCCCTAACGCTGTGCGTTAACGCCCGACACTTCATTTTCACCGTTTTAGTGAAAAACAATCTGTCCCTAACCTACTTCAGAGAAAATTTATAAAGTCTTTCCAGATTCATTCTGCACAACCTTTCAGGATGCTCTTGACATCCTGATCCTATTACAAAACGGCGTAAAAGACGAGCCGGCAATTGAAAAACGCACGAACGTTCGTTACCTTGCCTTGATGAATAAAGGCAGCCAAACGAAAGCGACGATCCTGGAAGCCGCAACCGACCTTGCCAGTCAACAGGGTCTTGGCGGCTTGAGTATCGGTGTCCTCGCAAAAAACCTCGGTTTATCGAAAAGCGGCCTCTTTGGGCACTTTGGGTCCAAGGATGCTTTACTGATGGCGGTCACGGAAGCCGCGTCACAGCGCTTTATTGCCGTCGTAATTCGACCGGCGATTACAGAACTTGCGGGCCGCCCCCGCTTAGAGAAGCTGTTCGAGAACTGGCTCGATTGGTCTGAGAGCCGGGAGTTCCCGGGTGGCTGTCCAATCATGGCGGCAACGCTGGAACTCGATGACCAGCCTGGGCCGCTTCGCGATTACCTTCTCTCGCAACAAAATAAGTGGCTCGAAACGATTGCTCAAGCTGCCGGGATCGCCGTCACCACGGGACACTTTACTCAAGACGTTGATTGCGACCAGTTTGCTTTCGAGTTCAATTCGATCGGCTTCGGCTATCACTTCTCTCAAAGGTTCCTGCGAGACACTCAGGCCCGAAAGAAAGCCCGAACCGCATTACAGTCCCTTCTCAACCGAAGCGCCGGCTAAAACTGTACGAATCCGGTCGCCTCCAACGCTCAAAATCGCGCAATACAAGGAAAACGACATAGATGGCCACCGCTTCATCGAATACCGCGAACCCGCCGCGCGTGATAGCCGCCAGCGAGATGAAACATTTAAGCGGCTTCGACTTCCTGACTGCAATCGCAACCGGCGAATTTCCGCAACCGCCAATCGCCGCACTGATGGACTTTCGCCTGACCAAAGTCGAATCGGGATCTGTGGTTTTCGAAGGCACCCCCGGGACCCAGCATTACAATCCGATTGGCTCGGTTCACGGTGGCTTTGCTGCAACTGTCCTGGATTCGGTTATGGCCTGCAGCGTCCATTCGACCCTGCCCGCCGGTATCGGATACACAACCGTAGAACTTAAAGTAAACTTCGTTCGCGCCATCACACTGGAAACCGGTGAGGTAAGAGCTGAATCACGTGTCATCCACCAGGGGTCACGGATTGCGACCGCAGAGGGACAGCTCCATGGCGCTGACGGCAAGCTTTTGGCCCATGGGACGACAACCTGCCTGATATTTCCCATGTAAGGCCAAATCTGTCTCGGCAGGCAGAAGGCCCAAATAGGAAGACCCCCACGGTTCGGCGTATACCGTGGGGGTCTTTGCGAGGAATAGGCCTTGGGGAAGGCCGTTGTCGGTTGCGCTAACAACCAACCTCTCGGTGAACACACATTGCCAATATCTGATCGAAAACGGTGTGTTAAAACTGTGGCCAGTCGCTCAATGTGTAGATGGATTATTCACGACCAACGGCTCGATGTCTGGATTTCTCAGAAAAACCCGTAAAACTTATTGTTTTTGAACGATAATAGCTAAACTTGAAAACCCTTACTGAGAGATAAACTTTTCGCCAGACACACGAGAATGGTGAAACAGAAAACCACTTTTTTTGCAGTTGAAAAGGACGCAATGATGGACGCGGTGATACCGAACCTGGATCTCATCTTTGGATTTGTCGAAGCAGCCCGCACCGAGATTGTGATCTTTCTCATCGGTCTCTTGATATGGCTGCGCGTCGGGTTGCTCGGGCGCTCCCTGCGCGCTCAGCAAGAACGGAATCTCGAAAAACTGGAACTCTTCGTTGCATCAGAACACAGCCTGCATGAGCGCCTTGAAGCAATACTTATTGAGATTCGCGAGCTAAAAGCCCGGTAAAATTTAACACAACCTGCATTGCCGAAATCATACAAGCGAACGAAGACCTGAACGCAAAAAACCACTTCGTAATTAACTATCGCGTAAGCAAAATCAGGCTAAACCTCTTGTTCAATAAGCTCGCTAAAAGTCAGCATTCGAACGTGAGGCAACTATCGTGTTTAAATGGTTACCATCAATTGCGGCAAAAAATCGTAACAGCCCGCGTTTAATGGCAGCCAGCTATTCCATTGCGACCTGTCTCATCGTGCTGTCCATACTAGACATCGTCACAACCAATCTCGGTCTTGCCGCGGGAGCCGTAGAAGCGAACAAAATTATTCGCTGGTTTCAGTACAACCTTGGTGATTGGTGGTTCATCCCACGTTTAATTGCGCAGATTATCCCCGCGATGATGATCGTCTGGTATCCTCACCGCGCCGTACTGCTGGTGATTACACCGGTTATCCCCATATTGGCGTTCTATGTGTGGAACAACGCGAGGCTTGCCGGACTGATATCCTGACTGGCAAGAACAGTTCCTACCCCTGCTTCTGCCACTGCAATCAGTGTCAGCGACTGTCAGGATTTCACCAATAAATTGAAATACTCCACAAGGGGCGGGTAATCCAGGAAAGGCGCCGCTTTGGCTATTTGTTCGCTGAGATAACCGTTGTTCTCACTCAAAAGAGCGGCTTCTTCGGTTTCAAAAACAACGAAGGCGACCGCTTTACCATTTTTGTCTATCCCGAAATTGGTCTCGACAAATCCTTTCTGCTCACTCAGTGCAGGCAGGATTGAGTCTCGGTAAAGAGTTTCGAGCTCGGCGACATTTCCGTACTTCAAGTGCATGGTAAGCAAACGCGCATGCATAGCTTTACTTTCCGTAATTATCTCAAACACCCGATAACAGGCACCCGGTCTTTCCTTGTCTATACCCTTGTTTCGTTCTCTATACGTCGGTTCGTGAACACGGCTTCAGAATACTCAAAAGGAACCTGATCATCGCCGCAGACCTGACGGAGGCTTTTAGGTGGTGGTTAAAATCCAATCAACGTCAAATGCGCGATGCTTGCTCAGGAAACAGATACCGGAAGCAATCGCGACGCTTGTTCGCCCTTATGGTTCAAGCAAGGTTGATTCGTCAGGCCGCCAACCAACGTACGCGAAACCCGCAAGAGACCGAACTATACGGCCAAGTGATCTGCCCAGTGTGACTGCAACACGGTGGTACAATCGTAATCTCGTCGTGACATATCGGCAACCGTGATATAATGTCTGCGCATTGATTTTGATCCTTTTGGTTGTATTTCCTTTTAGCGCTTATAGACTTAGTTACCTTCTGCTTAAAACCGGAGACTTCGTAAAGTGTTGGATCTGATTTCGGTTCCTGAGGAGATTTCCAGCGAGGTTCATACTTCGCTCAGCAGCTTTACCGATCAGATAATAGATGATCGGCACAGGGCGCTTCTCACCTACTGGACGGACAAACGGGAACAGCGGTCAATTCCCGACCGCGCCGACATTGATCCGATCGATATTCCAAAGTTACTCCCGGATATTGGACTGCTCGATGTGATTGACGGCGGCAGACGATTTTTCTTTCGCGTCGTCGGGAGCAACATCAATCGCTCATTCGGTCACGACTATACAGGCCACTATCTGGACGATGTTGCACCGATCGGGTACAGCCAGTTCATTACCCTCCTGTACAAAGAAGTGATCCACAGACGCTGCCCGGTGTATTCGCTGGGAAAGTGCCGCTACCGGGACTCTTCGGTCCGCAGTATTCAGCGTCTCCTGTTGCCGCTGACGAAGGACAGCAACAACGTGGATCAGATTTTCTACTCAACCTGTCTCGGCGGAATTCAGGGAGATTTTCAGGACGCGTCGCAAACGGTGGATGATATCATCACCAACGACGGACAGGTTCATCTGCTGGCAACTTCCGCACGTTAGACAAGCGCTTAAATCAGACGCCGCCGAATCCGCGCAGAGCCTGCAGAGGGGTGAGCGGCTCGACCACGGCCCCACCAAATATCATATCGACAGTCTCGCCATTGCTGGAAAGCGGCAAAGCCAAACGCTCGAACCAAATGAATTCGCCACTCTGTTTCCGGAATTCGCGCGAAATCACCGACGGCTGTAGCGTTGCTGACAATTCGTCGTAAGTGCTTATAACCCAGCTTTTCATGTCTCCGAGATCGATCTCATCGACATAACGTCCGGTTGTTTCCTCGCCGTATTGCTTATTGATCGCCGTACCGACAAGGCAATACTTGTAGCGACGAGGTTGCTGCTCGACCTCTATCATTGCGCAGTAAGGTAGAATCTTCCCCGATAACTCTACGGGAGGATCGAGATCGTCCCGGGAAGGAACCACGCCGTCATGGCATTTGGACTGCCAGTAACGGTAAATCTCTCTCAGTGGTTCTGTACGAATCTGCTCAAGCATTGATTTTTAAAGCTCCCCCATCCGGGCCGAAGGCCGCAAGCTCGAACTCGCCTATAATTACGTCAGATGCCCTACAGAAAACAACCCATTCGGTGTGCGAATTGACACTGAACAAGAGATTTTTTCAAACAATGGCCAGATCTCAACGGCTTGTCCAAGATTTAAAAACCCTGTTCGACAATCAATTTCATATGCAGTCAAATAATTATCAGTTTATTTCCTTAAGATTTGTGGCTTTGTTAAACGAATTCAGGAATCAACAGTCTTTTAATGGTCAAACGCGTCAACGAGGACACAACTTTGGCACAACATCTAAATAGTTCGATTGGTAGCGTATTTTTCTGGTTAGTCATGGGAGTGAAAAATGATCGCACAATCGACGAGAGTCATTCGCTGGCCGACACGACGCACTGCTGCAATCGTATTTGTCGCATCCGTGGGCGTATGGAGTGTGGTAACCTGGGCCGTTCTCGTCATTTCCTAGACCAAAGTCCCAGACAAGCCGCTGACGCATCGGCAGTCTCTATAGAAAATCAAGCCAACTGATCGGCGCATGTTACTGGTTCACACAGTGCATGAGGCAAAAAGCGCGTCTTTTTGCAGAACTAACCCTGCCCTGGCTTCGTCATCGGTCTGGGGCGCTTGTGGTGCCTGCCCTGAGCAGACTGCTTTGCAACGAGGCAGCACAGGCTGCCAAACGCACAAAAGCGCCATTTTCAAGATTTGACGCGATATTCGCCTGATGGAAGTGCCGGAAGTGGCACGCTCAGAAGCGAACACCCGTTCCATCAGCTAAAGGAGGTTTGATTATCTCACCGTGAATCGGCCCATACGCGACCAACCAAGACGCTTATCGAGCGTCGTTTTGAATTCGTCTAGAGTTTTCGGCAGAAAAGGAGAGAAGTGGCGACCCCAACGGGATTCGAACCCGTGTTGCCGGCGTGAAAGGCCGGTGTCCTAGGCCTCTAGACGATGGGGTCGCTGTGAGAAAAGGGATGTAAAGACTTCGCGTCCCTAATGCAAGCCCAAGAATTCCAGAAAGTCACTTTTCCGCTTCAAGGACGCTTTTCCCAGGCCAAACAAAGGAATGAGCCTGTTGAAACTGCAGAGGTTTGGGCCGTTGGACAATTGGGACGCCCGAGATTTCCTTAATCAATTTTTCCAGCATTGCTGCGGAAAAATCCTCATAATCCGTCGCTGTGATAACAAAAGCCCCGGTGCCTCCAATCACATTGTACCGATAGTAAGTATCGATCGTGGGATCCTCGTTCAGAATAGCCAAACCGTTGATGGTAATCCCCGAATCGACGACCTGATCCCGCACCCGCTCCGGCCGCGTGCCCTGATTGGTCCGTCCGTCCCCCGATACATCGATGACCTTTCGTCTGCCCGCATAGCTGTTCTTGTCGAACTGACGGGCCGCAAAGGTCAGAGCACCACCAAGCGCAGTCCCTCCTCCAAACAGGAAGCGCGGCGTATTGTCGATTTCCTCAGCGAAGCGCTCAGCCGTCTCGCGGTCCTTCACCTCGAACCAGTCGATTGCCACAAGCTGCTTGCGGGCGTCCGACCACTGGACCATGGCCACCACAATGCCACGGTCTCCTGACGCCCGTATGGCACCGATGACCGCCTCGTTGCGAAAGGCCTGGGACATCCCCCGCATCTGAAGGTCGAACTCCTCCGATGAGACGCTGGAAGAGGTGTCGATTGCCAGAATTAACTCCAGATCGACCGTTCTCTCCTGCGCTATCAGGCGAGAGGCGCCGGGTAAAGGCGCCGCAGCCGTCAGCACAGACGCGGCTATTCCAGCCAACGCCATACGCATTCCCGGCACAGCAGCGCGGGCAATCCAGGTTTTAAGGAAATTTATAAGCCGGTCTACCGAAGCAAAAGCTGCAGGGAAACGCCGGTCCGCCGAGTGTTTTCGTCGCGTCATACCACGAGTGTAGACTTATATGGATGCGGCGTCTTCGATAATGATCTGTACCGCATCACGACCGCTCCAACTGTCCAGCTTGAGCTTTCCTGCCACATGAAGCGGCAAGTTGCCGGGTTTCAACAGCAGTTCGCCCAGCGGATTGTCCAGAGCCCGGAACGCAATACCCTTGATCCGCTTGCCATCTAGCCCGACCAGACTGCAGCGCACATGATCCGCACCCACGACACTGGCGTTGGCGACCTGCACTGAGGACAACACAAAGCGGGGCTGCGGATTACCCACGCCGAAAGGACCGCAACGCTCGATATCCTGCAGGAGTTCGGCGGTTGCGCCCCCGGGCTGAAGAGCGCCGTCGATCCCAAGAGAGGGAACAAAGTTAGCGGCTTCCAGTTGCGCGCCTATCCGCTCGTTCAGGAAAGCCTTGAGGGCGTCCAGACCGCCCGCAGCCACCGTAAGCCCCGCAGCCATGGGATGACCGCCGCCGTTGACAAGAAGTCCTGCCTGGCGCGCCGCAATGATAGTGGCTCCCAGATCCACCCCGGGAACCGATCGGCCGGAACCTTTGCCCAGGCCCTCGTCATCAAGCGCGATCACAACGGCCGGCGCGTTATAGCGGTCCTTGAGGCGGCTGGCGACGATGCCGATGACCCCGGGATGCCAGCCGGGCGCAGCCGCAATGACGACACCGGCGCTTCCCTTGGCCTCAGCCTCCACCTGTTCGATTGCCTGATCCAGCACAACGGCTTCAAGTTCCCGGCGTTCGGTGTTGTGACGATCCAGGCGCGATGCGAGCTCTCGGGCCTGTGAGGCATCTTCCGTCGCCAGAAGCGTGGCGCCCAGGCACGCCTCCCCGACCCTGCCACCAGCATTAACACGCGGTCCCAACATAAAACCGAGATGAAAGCTGTCAGGGCGTTCGCTGAGCTTGGCTACATCGGAAAGAGCAACAATGCCCGTGTTCCTGCGCTGAGCCATCACTTTCAGGCCCTGACTCACGAAAGCCCGGTTCAGACCATGGAGTGGAACCACATCGCAGACGGTGCCAAGAGCAACCAGGTCTAACCACTGCTTAAGATCGGGTTCGCTGATCCCTGCCTGCTGGAACCAGCCCGCGGTTCTCAAGCCGCGATTCAGGGCAACAATCAGCAAAAAGGTGACGCCAACCGCGGCGAGATGACCACAGTCCGAGTCTTCGTCCTGCCGGTTGGGATTGACCACAGCGGTCGCCACGGGCAAACGGGGTTCAGCCGCATGGTGATCCACGACGATGACTTCGAGGCCTTGCGCGGCGGCGTCTTCGAGCGCATCGAAAGCGGTGATACCGCAATCGACCGTGATCACAACCGCAATGCCCTCGGACTTCAGTTGGCGCATAGCGCCGGCGTTGGGACCATAGCCCTCGGAAATCCGATCAGGAATATAGACCCGCAGATCAGCACCAGCCTCCTTCAGAAAACGCTGAAGCAGAGCCGATGAGGTTGCGCCGTCCACATCGTAGTCGCCAAAGACAGCGATACGCTCACCCTTGCGGATCGCCGTGACGAGACGGTCAACGGCGAGATCCATATCCCGCAGATGCGAAGGGTCAGGCAAAAACTGGCGCAGCGTCGGGTTCAGATAGGCATCGGCATCCTCGAGACCGACATCTCGTGCCGCGAGTACCCGGCCAACGATTTCCGGCAAACCCAGACGTTGAGACAACGCGAGGCCGCGCCTGGGGTCAGCCAAGCGCTCCTCCCAGCGTTTCCCGGAAGCGGAATTTTCGACATTCAGAAAGCTGGCACGCGGCGCGAGCCGTTCCGACGTTTGCCCCGGTCCAACCTGCCCCATGCCTTTTCCTCTTCTATACGCCTAGCTTGTCGTACCAGGTCTTGCGGGTGAAATCATGCTGTGCCTCGACCATCCGAACGGTACCGGTCTTGGAGCGCATGACCATGGAATGCGTGGTCGCACCGCCGTGGTAGCGCCGCACACCGCGCAGCATGCTGCCGTCGGTTACACCGGTCGCCACGAACATAACATCGCCGCCCGCCAACTCGTCCAGCTGATACTTGCGATCGAAATCATCAATGCCCCAGCGACGACCGCGCTCGCGCTCATCTTCGTTCCGGAACACGAGTCGTCCCTGGAACTGCCCCCCGATACAGCGCAGGGCTGCAGCTGCAAGAACGCCTTCCGGAGCTCCACCAACACCCATGTAGAGATCAACGCCACTGTCCGGGCGGCTTGTTGCCATTGCACCGGAGACGTCACCATCGCCGATCAGCATGATGCGGGCGCCGGCGGCACGAACCTCAGCGATCAGATCGCTATGACGTGGGCGATCCAGAATGCAGACAACCAGGTCAGCGACATCGATTTTTTTCGCCTGAGCAAGGTTTTTCAGATTATTTGCCGGTGTCTCATCAAGATCGACAATGCCTTCAGGCAAACCACCACCCACAGCGATCTTGCTCATGTAAGTGTCCGGTGCGTTCAAGAAACCACCTGACTCGGCAAGTGCAATAACGGCAAGCGCGTTCGGGCCGCCCTTTGCGGTCAGTGTCGTGCCCTCGAGCGGATCAAGCGAGATATCGATCTTCGGTCCGCCCTTGCCGACCTTTTCACCGATGTAAAGCATCGGGGCTTCATCACGTTCGCCTTCGCCAATCACGACGGTACCGTCGATCGCCAACTCGTTCAGGGACTCGCGCATCGCATTGACCGCCGCCTGGTCCGCAGCTTTTTCGTCGCCACGCCCCATCAGTCTTGACGCCGCAAGGGCTGCCGCCTCGGTTACGCGAACCGTTTCAAGCGCGAGATTTCGATCCATTGCGCTCGCCGCTGCGTCGGATTTTGCCATTGTTCTTCTACTCCAATTCAATCTTAAACATTAATCGCCCAGCCTCGGGCGTCGCCAAATCAAACCTACGCCGGTTCGATTACAGCGATTCAATCCTGATCATGCGCGGTGTCTCAAGCACGGCCTCCATGCTTTCGATGCGCTTCAACGCACTCGTTATATGCTGCTGTGTCGTCGCATGCGTCGTAATCACCACCGGTACCGCCTCACCCGGCGCATGTCCGCGCTGCAACATGGCTTCCATCGAGATTTCCTCGTCACGCAATGCGGCGGCAACATCAGCGATCACACCTGGACGATCGAGGACCATCAAGCGCACATAGTGGGATGAGACATGCAGGGCCATCGATGCCCCCTCGCTCTTCGCCAATTGATGCGCCGGGATTGCAAAGGTAGGCAGTGTGCTACCGCGCGCAATATCCATCATATCCGCAACCACGGCCGACGCGGTCGGTCCGGCGCCAGCTCCGGCGCCCTCCGAGAGAATGCGGCCAACAAAATCGCCTTCAGCAACCACGGCATTGAACACGCCTTCCACATTGGCGATCGGCGTCTCTTTCGCCACCATGCAGGGATGAACCCGCTGAAGAATGCCATCCGCTGATTGCTGCGCGATTCCAAGCAATTTGATCCGGTACCCCAGTTCCTCGGCGTAGGCGATATCCAGCGCAGAGACCTCGCGAATCCCCTCGATATAGACCGCATCGAAATCGACTTCACAACCGAAAGCGAGCGCTGTCAGGATCGCGAGCTTATGCGCGGCATCGACACCATCCACGTCAAAACTCGGGTCCGCCTCGGCATATCCCAGTTCCTGCGCTTCCTGAAGAACATCGCCAAAGTCGCGACCAGTCTCACGCATCGCCGAGAGGATGTAATTGCAGGTCCCGTTCAGAATTCCGTAAACCCGGTCAATGGCATTCCCGCCCAGACCTTCACGCAAGCTCTTGATGACCGGTATTCCACCGGCAACAGCGGCCTCATACCCCAGAAACACTCCGGCCTCTTCGGCAGCATGCGCAAGGGGTGAACCGTGATGCGCCAGGAGCGCCTTGTTCGCGGTGACGACGTGCTTACCCTCGGCAATTGCCGTCTCAACAACCTCTTTCGCGATTCCGTCCGATCCCCCGATCAACTCGAGGACAACATCTATCTCCCCATCCGCCGCCATTTCCACAGCGTTATCGAACCAGCGTACAGCCGAGAGATCGACACCGCGATCCCGGGTTCGATCCCGCGCGGACACAGCGGTAACCTGAAATTCCCGGCCACAGCGTGCGGCAAGCAACTTACCGTGGGCTTCAATGATGCTGAGCGTGCCAGCGCCTACTGTTCCGAGGCCGGCGATACCAATACGCAGGGGTTTCGTCACGATGCTATTTTCCGCTCTTCCATAAGGGTGCGCACTTTCTCAGAATCTTTGAACAGCGCTTTGATGTTGCGAACCGCCTGTCGGGTCCGGTGTTCGTTTTCGACCAGGCCGAGGCGAACGTGACCGTCGCCATACTCACCGAATCCGACGCCCGGCGCGACGGCCACCTTGGCATGCTGCAGCAGGATTTTGGAGAACTCCAACGACCCCAGATCAGCGAACTCAGGCGGCAAAGGCGCCCAGGCAAACATGGTTGCGGGCGGGCTCGGAACTTCCCAGCCGGCGGCCTCCAGTCCGGTTATCAGAACATCCCGGCGGGATTTGTAACGGGCACGCATTTCGTCGATACAGCTTTGGTCGCCATTCAGCGCCGTCGTGGCCGCAACCTGGATCGGGGTGAAGGCCCCGTAATCGACATAGGATTTCACCCTCGTCAGCGCAGCAACGAGTTTCTTGTTCCCGGTGCAGAAGCCGACACGCCATCCGGGCATCGAGTAGGTCTTGCTCAAAGAGGTGAATTCAACGGCGATATCTCTCGCGCCAGGCACCTGCAGGATAGAGGGCGGTGCCTCGTCCTCAAAATAGACCTCGGCGTAAGCCAGGTCAGAAATGATGTAGATTCCCTGACGGCGGCAGAAATCGACCACTTCGGCGTAAAAATCGAGGCCAACAACCTCCGCAGTGGGATTGGCCGGGTAGTTCAGGACCAGCGCTGTCGGTTTCGGGACCGAATGCTTCACGGCGCGCTCCAGCTGCGCCATGAAATCAAGACCATTGCCAACCGGCATACTTCGAATCGAGGCACCGGCAATGATGAAACCAAAGGCGTGGATAGGATAACTCGGGTTGGGAACCAGGATCACATCACCGGGCGAAGTGATCGCCTGCGCGAGGTTCGCAAGGCCTTCTTTCGAGCCGATCGTTACGCAAGTTTCGGTCTCGGGATCGATTTCCACGCCAAACCGGCGCTGGTAGTAGCCTGCTAATGCCTTGCGCAAGCCCGGAATACCCCGCGAAGTCGAATAGCGATGTGTTCTCGGATCCTGCGCGGCCTCGACGAGCTTGGCGATCACATGTGGCGGTGGCGGCTGATCCGGATTTCCCATGCCGAAGTCGATGATATCCTCACCCGCGGCCCGGGCTTTTGCCTTTAGCGCGTTGACCTCAGCAAAGACATAAGGCGGTAAGCGCTTGATTCGGTGAAATTCCTGCTCCATCTCGAACTCTTGGGAAAATGCCAATCCACGGCGTTAGATCAGAAAAGGCCAGCCTGAATCAGGCGGAAAGCCCCCTTCAGAGCTCTATCCGCCGCTTAAAAGCTGCCAACGTCCCGCTTTTTAGCGCTCCGCAGCCTAATATGCCAGATAGATCTCAGCACGGCGGTTACCGGCTTCGCCTGTGGGCATGAATTCGTGGAAAACCGGCTGATTGTCTGCACGGGCTTCTGTCACCACCTGCCCTGCCGGCACGCCCAGTCTCTTGAGGGCCTTGGCAACCGAATCAGCACGTTGAAGTGACGTTTCCAGATTGACGACACGGTGGTTGACCGCATCAGTCGAACCGGTGCGTGAGCTCGAATGTCCGATCACCAGGATCCGCGCATTGTTCTCCCGCTGGATTGCCACAACGTCACGCAGAACCTTCATATCGTTCCGGTCCAGCCCCGTCGAACCGTGCCCGAAGTAGATCACGGCTGTCAGCTGTCCTGCGGCACTGGGGATGGCAGCGCCTGGGGCGCCTGGAACCTGTGCTCGTGCCGCGGTTTGCGCCTGTTGTCCACGCGGGGCTGTAGCGTTGCTCGAGCTGCCCGGCAGTTGATAGCGCGGGGGTTCAAAAGTCGGCGGCACATAGTCGGATGCTGTGTTGTCAGCCGAACGCGCCGGAAAGGCCGGTGGCAGATCCGAACCGGATGCTGCTGCGGGCGCTGGCGCCTTTGGTGCCGGGGCTTTCGGCGCCGAGGTTGTCGTTGCTGCGGGTGCCGGGGTCGGCGCGGAAGAAACGGCTGTACCTGGCGCAGCAGGTGTTGGTGGCGGTGGTGGCGGAGCGGCTGGTGCTGCTGCACGTGCCGAAGCTGCGGGCGCTGGCGTAGTCGCAGGTGCTGGAGCAGCGGGCGCTGGAGCAGCAGGAGCGGCCTGTCTCTCTGGGGCAGGTGCAGGTTGCGTGGGCGGAGCGGCCGGTGTTTGCGTGCTGGCAGGCGCAGGAGGCGCTGCGGGCGTTCTTCTCACTGCTGGTGGTGGAGGCGCCGCCGGAGGGATAAGGGTCGACTCGGCGGTCAGGGACTGATCGCTGTAGCGCGCGTTCGAACGATCCGCAGAGAGCCCCTCACTCAAGGTTTCACGCGAAGCCTGCGAAGAGGTCTGTGGCGATTCGCCCGGAACACTCGATAAATTCGGAAAACCCTCGGCCGGTTCGACACCATCCGGTGCCGGTGATGTTGCCGCAGGCTCATCGTCGCTCGAGAAGATTTCTCCGGGATCGGCCCAGTCAGGCGCGGAAGAGCAGCCTGTCAGAATCACGGCGACCGCCATCATTGCAGCGCTTCTGCACCACAGGTTACGGCGCTTGTCTTCGAACGTATTATCGCTGGCCATAGTCATATTCCAGCCTTATCCCCCAGATCCATCACACACAACCGGCGCAAACTCAGCCCTTATAGCGTCACGAAGCTTTAAAAATCTACAACAAGCATTGTTCGTACCCCTACGGGCCGGGTAGAAGCTATCGTTCTCGATTTGAATAAGCATATCTTTCATCGCAGCGCTGCATGAGAGGTATTATAACAATAGCTGTTACACCGCTTTACGTTCGATTCGCAGGAATCATAGGCAAGGCTTCATGGTTGAGCAACCGTCGGGCACCAGCACCCCAGAAGAAACACAGGATCTCGCGGCGACGCTCGGGCAGATTGCCGAGCAAAGCAGTGAGATGGTCAGTGATTTTCTGAAAGATAATTACGGCATCGATTATGCCACCCAGATTGATCCCCTGAACATCGGCGGTGCGTTCCTGGAATTGACCACACGCCTGATGACCAATCCGGCGATACTGGTCCAGGCACAGATGTCACTGTGGAAAAGCCACATGGACCTCTGGCAATCCACAACACGCCGCATGATGGGCCAGGAGGTCGAACCGACAATCGCACCGGACCACCACGACCGCCGGTTCAAGGATGAAGCCTGGCAGGACAATGAACTCTTCGACTATATCAAACAGTCCTACCTGCTCAGTGCCAGATGGCTCCGCTCGACAGTTCAGACTCTGCATGGCAAGGACGAGCACGAAGCGGAGAAGATCGACTTCTTCACCCGGCAATTCGTCGATGCACTGGCCCCCTCGAATTTTCTGGTCACCAACCCCGAAGTCCTGCGCGCCACTATGGAAAGCGGTGGCCAGAACCTTTTAAAGGGCCTGGAGCACCTGCTTCATGACCTCAGGCGCGGTGGAGGTCAGCTCAAGATCAGCATGACCGACGACGAGGCATTTGCCCTCGGGGGTAATGTTGCTATCACACCGGGCAAAGTTGTCTTTCAGAACGACTTGATGCAGTTGATTCAATACAGCCCGGCCACCGAAAAGGTCGCTGCGCGCCCGGTTCTGATCGTGCCGCCCTGGATCAACAAGTACTACATCCTGGATCTCAGACCCGATAATTCCTTTATCCGTTGGATGGTCGATCAGGGACAAACCGTCTTCTGTATTTCCTGGGTCAATCCGGATGAGACCCTGGCCCAGAAAAGCTTCGAGGATTACATGTTCGAGGGTCCGCTCGCGGCCATCGACATCATTCAGAAAGCTACGGGTCAGAAGGACGTAAACGCCATCGGATATTGCCTGGGCGGTACACTTCTCTCTGTCACACTTGCTTACCTCGCGGCGAAGAAGAAACCGCTGGTGAATTCAGCGACCTTTATCGCCACCCTGACGGATTTTTCCGAACCGGGCGAACTCGGTGTGTTTATCGACGAGGAACAGGTAGCCCTGCTCGAGGAAAAGATGGCCGAACAGGGTTATCTGGACGGCAAGGAAATGGCGGCGACCTTTAATCTGCTGCGCGCCAATGATCTCATCTGGTCCTTCGTCGTGAATAACTATCTTCTCGGTAAGGAGCCCTTCCCCTTCGACCTGCTGTACTGGAATGAAGACGCGACCCGCATGCCGGCAGCAATGCATTCCTTTTATCTTCGAAAGATGTATCTGGAGAACCTGCTCGCCGTCCCGGGGGGCGTAACTCTCGGCGGCGTTCCCATCGATCTGGCAAAGATCGAAACACCCGTCTATATGGTCTCCGCCAAGGAAGATCACATCGCCCCTTGGCGCTCGACCTATCTCGCCGTGGATCTCTTCAATGGGCCGGTGCACTTCGTTCTGACCGCGGCAGGACATGTCGCCGGTGTGGTCAATCCGCCCGAGACCAGCAAGTATGCCTACTGGACCAACAGCCGGCGCGCCAAGCATCCTGAAACCTGGTATAAAAACGCTAAAAAACACAAGGGCTCCTGGTGGAGCGATTGGGCCCGTTGGCTCCACAAGCACCAGGGTAAAGACGTTCCTGCGCGCAACCCTGGCGACGGCAAGGTAAAAGCCATCGAGGATGCACCGGGCAGTTACGTCAAGGTCAGTGCAAAAGCCTCGTAGCGCTAAACCTTATTCTTCTTCGCTGTAGGATGCCGCCAATTCCACGTAGGCATCTCGCAGGTAAGGAATCAGTTCCGCTTCTTCCGACCTCAGGTTACGCATAAAAGCGGCTGGTGTGCCGGACCAAAGCTCGCCACTGAGAACACGTTTACCCGGTGTAACGACCGCACCGGCAGCGACCATGGCACCGCCTTCAACCACGGCCTTATCCATCACCACGGACCTCATACCGATAAAGGCATGGGACTGGATTTCACAGGCGTGGAGCAACGCCATGTGCCCAACCGTCACGCCCTCGCCGATCAGCGTAGGTACACCGCCACCGGTTTCCCGGTAGTCGCCGTTGCGGTCATGGGTTGCATGTATAATGCTGCCATCCTGGATGTTCGTGTCCGCACCGATCCTGATGGCATTGACGTCCCCCCGGAGAACGCAGCCATACCAGATCGACGCTCTGGGACCGATCTCCACGTCACCGATGATGACAGCCGTCTCAGCAACAAAAGCCGTCTCGTGGATCTTCGGCATCACGCCACGATAGGGGCGAAGCGTGGCGTTCACAGCACAGACCTGTTCTTCACTGCATGATCATCCGATATTTAGCAAAGCCGTCCTCTGCCTCCCCGGCAGCTTCGATCGGCAAGGTTCCGTCCAGGACAGTCTCAGCAGCGGGGGACGAGGCAAAGGTGATATTGACGTCACCCGGAACAGGTTTGAAGGACCAGTTCATATCAGCCGACGGGTTAAAGCTCTTCAGTTCAAAAATGTAATTTGCGAGAACCGTCCGGTTTTCATCCGGTGCTTCAATGATCGTCGCACTGCCATCGAGCGCCGGAAAGTTACCGCCTCCTCCGGCCCGGTAATTGTTTGTTGCCACGATAAACCTGGCATCGGGATCGATCGGCGCTCCGTCAAACTTAAGATCCTGGATACGCTGCGCCTTGGGGTTCGCAAGCGAACCATCCTGTGCGTAACGCGCGGGCTCCGTGAGATCGATTTCATAGGTCACGCCGTCGATCACGTCGAAATTGTACGAAGGAAAATCCGGGTTCAGCAACGGCTGCTCGTTGGCGTTGTCCGGATCAATCTGGTTGAAGGCGCCCGCCGACATCTCCAGCCATTCCTGGACCTGTTCACCTGTCAAAAGGACAGCACGTAACGTATTGGGATAGATGTATAAATCAGCGACGTTCCGCAACGCGATATCACCGGTATCAATTGAGGTATAGTAATCCGGTCCACCCCGGCCTCCAGCCTTGAAGGGCGCGCCTGCGGAGAGAACCGGCAGACCGTCGTATTCAGTCCCCTTGATCAATTGCTCAACATACCACTTTTGCGCGTTCGTCACGATCTGGATCGAGGGATCGTCGGCAACCAGAGCAAAGTAGCTGTTGATCGGCGCCTCGGTCTTGCCGACGGCTTCGTTCATGTAGGCGATGGTTGCCTGATGCTCTTCCGCGATGGCCGCCATGATCTTGGGATCGGCATCGACCAGTGCGATCTTCTCGCGACCTTCGCGTTTAAAGGTCGCACGAACCTTACCCTCTCCGCCGGTGACGTACCACTTGCCCACGGTGCTGCGACGAAGCTCAAGATCCACAAGCCCCAGATGACTGCCCCAGAAACCGGGCATGGTGGCAGGTACCCCATTGATCGTGCCGGTTTTAATGTCCACCCCGGGAAGATCCGCATAGGCCTCCGATGGAAAGACCTGGTGGGCGTGTCCAAAGAGAATTGCGTCAATCCCGGGCACCAGACTGAGTTCGTAGGTCGCGTTCTCATCCAGAACCTTAGGCGCATCTGTTGTCAAGCCGGAGTGCGGGACAGCGATAATAACATCAGCGCCCATTGCCTCCATTTCGGGTACATAGCGATGGGCGGAATCGATGACATCTCGCGCCACCAGCTTGCCCGCGAGATTGGCCTTGTCCCACTGCATGATCTGTGGGGGCACAAATCCAATCACACCGATCTTGATCGGGTAACTCTTACCATCCGCAGCCAGCAGTTCGCGCTCAAGAATCACGTAAGGCGCAAAATAGGGTTTGTCGTTGGTCGGATCCAGATCGCCGTCATCGTAAAACACATTGGCGCTGACATAAGGAAATTTCGCACCCGACAGCGCTATCCCCAGATACTCCAGACCGTAGTTGAACTCGTGATTTCCGATATTTCCGACATCATAGTCGATCAGGTTCATCGCCTTGAAGACGGGATGAACCTCATCTTTTCTCAGTCCGCTCCGTTTAGCCATGTAATCACCGAGCGGATTGCCCTGGATCAGGTCTCCATTGTCGATCATCAAGCTGTTCGGGTTTTCCGCCCGCGCCTGCTTGATGAGAGTCGCAACCTTCGCCAGTCCGACCGATGCGGAGGTCTTATTGGCGTAGTAGTCATAGTCAGCGACATGGACATGGATATCCGTGGTCTCCAGGATCCGCAGCTTTGCCGTCGTCTCGCTCAACGCGGCATTCGAAAGGGTCAGGATTCCCAGGCCAAAAACTGCCATGCTCCACAGCGGCCGTAGACGTATTCCTATTGACGCAAACATTTCGACTCTCCCGCTTGATCACAGACTCACGCCGAGCGTTTCGCCTCATCAGGACTCCATCGCCTGGCTTGTCATCAGTAACGATACGCGCGATGCAACGATGGGAAAAGCTGATACGAAAAGGCTTTCATAGCAAAACTGTGACAAGCGCTTATTTGCGTGTATTCGGTTCCTTTTTTCGCCAATAGTTTGTAAGCGGTCCATTCAAACCAAAAACAGGGTCGCAGGCTGGCAGCGGCGTCTCCGCGATCGCCGACAGCCTGGTGCTTTCACCGGCCCGATTGAAACCGATATCAGGCTGCCCCACGGGATAAGCACCAACAACGGTGAAATTGTCTTCTGCTTCAACCAACTTATGGCCATAACCTGCTGGCAGGGCTATCACATCGCCCTCGTTCACTTCCTTACTGGGACCATCTTCGCCGCCAATCTGAACAATTCCGCAACCGGAGATCACAGTGAGCACTTCGTGCGCCGCGTAGTGATAATGGTGAAAATCGAAGAGGCTGTAGACCCAGGCTTTACCCCAGTGGTTCCTGGCATAAAGCGAAACGATGTCGCCGCTGGAAAGTCCGGTCTTTAAGACCCCTGGGTAGATCAGCACCGGCAGGTGAGGATTGTTGGGTATCCCATTGTTCATACTAACTTTAATTTGAACAATATTCCTTGCTTCGATCTCTCTATCGTTCCGAAAAATTCTACTAAAAGTCACTCTTTATCCTTTTGTGAACAACTTTAACGGAGCATCTCCCGCAAGCGCCACTTCGCTTGAAAGAGAAGGATTCTCTGTTCGGGGCGGCAACCGGAACACAGCGAAAGGATTTCAGTGTGGAAAGCATTACAGGTATCGATATTTTGATCTTTCTCGGCTTCGGGCTGGGTCTGCTGATCGTCTCCATTCTTGCGGTTCTGTTAGAAGACTCCGATGAAACTATAGGCCGTTTGCCATTCCTTGGCTGGCTCTTAGCGTTCATTTTTCTGCCGGCTATTGCCAGCGCGATCGCAGGCATATTCACCTCTGAAGTCGGCCGCTTGTTTGTGTCGCTGGCCGGCACGCTTGCTCTGACTTACCCGGTCTTGCAACGTTACGTTCAGCGCGCGCGCGATGCCGGCATGGGCAAGACCATTGCTTTTCTCTCCATTGTACCCGTCGTCAGCTTCGTCACGAGCCTGATTCTGCTGTTTGCGCCTGGTGCGACGGTACGAGCACACTCAGAAGGTCCAGCTGTCTTCAGCAACGCCACTTAAGTTCGCGTCAGCCTATCAAACCACGTGACGATCCAATTCGTCACGGAAAGAGCGTCTCGTTGCCACAGGCAGGCAATGAGGCGTTTTCTTGTTTCCTATTGCGTAAGACTGCCTTGGGCCGCGTCATCTCATCCGAACGAACTCTAGGCTGCAAGTTCCCGCGAAAGAGCCCTCAGCCGGGAATTGACGATCAGAACGTGAAAGCGTGAGATCGTTCGCAGATAAAGTCTGCCCAGGCGGTTATGTGTGTGAACCCAGGTTGCGAGTGAAATCCTGTTGGAATTCTCGGTCTCACGGAACACTGCGATCTTGAAATCCAGATGAGCGTCGTCTTCGCCCAGAATGATTTCGTTCTGGGTGACGCTACGGACACAGAAGAAATTGATAGGTTTGCCGACCTCGACCGCTGTTCTCCGGTCATTATTTTTTGGCAGTTTCGCCGTCGTCTTCAACCCGAACAGGGTAACGCCAAGATCGCGCGCCGCAAGTAATGCATTAATCCAAACAGGCAATCCAATGAAGATGCGTTGCGCGATTTCCTCAATGGGCAGTCCCGTGCGCTCAATCTCGACTGAATAACAGTCAAGAAAATCACCCCTTTGTACAAAGTGGTGCAAAGCGCTGCCTGACGCCAGTTTCGTTTTGGTAACAGCCATAACCTGCAGCCTAAAGGGACCTCGCGCGAAACCCAAACGCAAAACGGGGGAGTGACAACATGCCACTCCCCCGTCGAACAGGCGCCTGAATGAACAGGCGTATGTAATCTCTGAAGCTTAACGCTTGGAGAACTGGAAGCTCCGGCGTGCTTTCGCCCGACCGTACTTCTTACGTTCAACAACACGCGAATCGCGGGTCAGGAAGCCGCCAGCCTTCAGGACCGGACGCAGGCCCGGCTCGAAGAGGACCAGAGCCTTCGAGATACCGTGACGCACTGCACCGGCCTGGCCGGAAAGACCGCCACCGGTCGCCGTGCAGACAACATCGAACTGATTGGCACGATCGGTAACCGTGAAAGGCTGTGCAATCATCATCCGCAATACGGCGCGGGCGAAGTACTTCTCCTGATCGCGGCCATTGACGGTGACCTTGCCGCTGCCGGGCATGATCCAGACACGTGCAACCGCATCTTTCCGCTTACCGGTAGCATAGGAGCGACCTTGAGCATCTTTCTTCGGCTCTGCCGTGGTTTCGACTGCCGCTTCTGCCGTGGCTACGTCACCAAGCTGGCTCAAATCGGTCAGGGTCTGAGTTTCCTCGGCCATGACTTACGCGCTCCTCTTATTCTTCGGGTTCTGCGATGCGAAATCGAGAACGACCGGGCTCTGGGCCTCATGCGGATGCTCGGTTCCGGCATAGACGCGGAGGTTTTTCATCTGCTGACGGCCAAGCGGTCCACGGGGAACCATGCGCTCTACGGCCTTGGAAACAACACGCTCGGGGTGGGCACCGGCGAGGATCTGACCAGCGGTACGCTGCTTGATTCCACCTGGGTGACCAGTGTGCCAGTAGTAGGTCTTGTCGGTGAGCTTCTTGCCCGTCAACTTGATCTTCTCGGCGTTGATTACGATGACGTTGTCGCCGCAATCCATATGGGGGGTAAAAGTCGGCTTGTTCTTGCCGCGCAGGATCCGGGCGACTTCGACGGCCAAGCGACCAAGCACGACACCATCGGCATCAATGATGATCCACTTTTTCTCGATATCCGCCGGTTTGGCTGAATAGGTCTTCATCGGTTTATCCACTCGTCGTGACTGCCAAAATGGCTTCACTCGTATGAGAAATGAACGCACGGGCGACACCCGTCCGTAACGCGGCGGGTTTTAGGGTAGTGACCAAGCCCTGTCAACGCTGAAAAAGCGTGTTTTTCGAATATTTTAGCAATACGGTATCATAATACCGCGCAATTAACCTTCTGATTTAAAGACTACTTTTGGCAACTTTACAACACGGCTGACTGCAACTTCAGAAAACCCTTGGGAATTTGAGGGATTTAACCGTTATCTGGGAGGAAGGGAATAGGTGCTGGTCACATGCGCGACCGGCCCTTTGTCCTCTTCTCCCTCGGAAAAGAGCGATACCTCTCCGTAAGCCAGTCTTTTACCCGCCTTAAGAACCCGGCACTCAACGATCAGCGCGACCGGCTTGGGACGCTTGAGGAAATTTATATTGAGGCTGGTCGTAACCGCCATCTCAGCCTTACCGACCACAGACATCACAGCAATCCACATGGCGCAGTCGGCAACCCCCATCATTGTAGGTCCACTGATCGTTCCGCCGGGACGCACGAAGGCCTCGCGATAAGGCTGCCTGAGTCGGCAGGTGCCCTGGCCTATATCCTGAATTTCCAGACCCAGGTCCATTACCAGGGGCATCTCAGCCCGACAGATCTCGAATATCTCTTCTGCGGTAATCAGCGCCATTCCATCTCTCTCACTCTTTTCAAAGCTCCCGCCAAAGGCTCTTGCGGACATAACCGGTCCTGATGCATACCAAACAATCGTTAGGCGCGCACCATCAGAGTCCGCCCTGCCGCAAAACCTTAAAAAGGACCCTTTGGTCGATGATCAGCTTTCTCAATGGAATCAGGGTTCTCGACCTGGGCCAGTTTCTGCCCGGCCCCTATTGCGCGCAGATCCTCTCGGACATGGGAGCCGAGGTGGTTAAGCTGGAAGCACCGGGCGGCGACCCCATGCGCTTCTTCGGACCCATCGGGATTGATGGCCTCTCGCTCTTCTACAAGAGCATCAATGCCGGAAAGACAGTCACAAGCCTTGATCTGAAGTCCGAGGACGGCAAGACGGCCTTTACACAGCTCATCAAGAATGCAGACGTATTGGTAGAGTCCTTTCGTCCCGGCAGCCTGGAACGGCTGGGCTTTGCCTCGGCATACTTGAAAAGCCTCAATCCCCGCCTCGTTCATTGCGCGCTCTCCGGCTTTGGCCAGTCCGGGCCATACCGGGAACGTGCCGGTCATGACATCAATTACATGGCTCTGGCCGGGGGGCTTGCAGCATCGGGCAGCGGTGACAAGCCCATCGTCACATCACCGCCCGTTGCCGACTTTGCCAGCGGAAGTCAGGCGGCTTCAGCAGTTCTTGCGGCGCTCTTCGGGCGGGAACGCAGCGGCAAAGGCTGCTATCTCGACATGAGTATCTCGGAATCCGTCTTGGCCTGGCAGGGCATGAACCTAACCGCCTGCAACACGGAAAACCATCAGCCGGAACGTGCAGGGAACCTGCTCAACGGCGGCGCGGCCTGCTACCAGATCTACCATACTCGTGACGGTCGCTTTATCAGTCTCGGGGCAATCGAGCCGAAGTTCTGGGCCAATTTCTGCACCGCTCTCGCCCGTCCCGACTGGATTGGACGGCAGAACGAAGATATGCCTCAAACAGCGTTGATCGAAGACGTCACCGCAGAGATCGCACAACAGGATCTCGCGCACTGGCAAAACCTGCTTGATCCGCTGGACTGCTGTTTCCATGCGGTGGTCGAGATTGGTCAGCTCGCGGAACATCCGCAGGTGAAGGCGCGCGGGATGTTGTCAAAGGACCCGGGAACACCCGGCGTGGTTCAAACACTCTATCCGGCCTGGCTTGACGGTTCTCCTCCGGAGCCCCGGGATGCTCTTCGGACAGCGTCCTGTGAAGACCTGCTCGAAGCCTGGACATCAAACGACTGATGATCGGAGAGGCCGTGATCCGGCTGGACTTCATCTGCATCTGCGGGAATAGTTACCTCGATACAGGCGATCCAAGCGCAGACGCCCGGCAACGCAGCATCGGAGGCCCCGTGTTCCTATGAGTGCAGTACCTGCAACAGACGCCGCAAGCGGTGACCAAAGCATCTTGCTTCGCAATGACGCTAACGGCATCGCGACACTGACCCTGAACCGCCCCAAACAATACAATGCGCTCTCCACTGGCCTCATGAGCGAAGTCCAGGCCGCGCTGGACGATCTGCGCGAGGACCGCTCGGTGAAGGTCGTAATTCTGGAGGCTGCCGGGAAAGGCTTCTGCGCCGGACATGATCTGAAGGAAATGCGCGCAGGCGATGGACGCGCCTATTTCGAAGCGGTGTTCAAACAGTGCAGCAAAATGATGCTCTCAATCACCCGCCTGCCCCAACCCGTGATCGCCAAGGTGCACGGCATCGCAACGGCCGCGGGTTGCCAGCTTGTCGCCACCTGCGACCTTGCCGTCGCCACCGACACCACTCACTTCGCGACACCGGGCGTCAACATCGGCCTCTTCTGTTCGACCCCGATGGTGGCTCTCTCCCGCGCCGTGTCCCGCAAGACCGCCATGGAGATGTTGCTGACCGGTGAAGGTATCGATGCAGTCACGGCAGAGCGCATGGGACTGATCAACCGCGCGGTCCCGGCAGAGGATCTCGACCGGGTCACGATGGATTACGCGCAGAAGATCGCAGGCAAATCCCCTCTGACCCTGAAAATCGGCAAGGAAGCCTTCTATCGCCAGATCGAAATGGACCTGGAACAGGCCTACAGCTACGCGAGCGAGGTCATGACGACCAACATGCTGGCGAAGGATGCGGAAGAAGGAATCGATGCCTTCATTGAAAAGCGCGACCCGACATGGACCGGCGAATAAGACATGAGTGAAAAGATCGATCACGACAGCTATAGCGACGCCTATCTGCGCACGCTTCTGAACAGCGTCAAAAGCGTGGCCGTCGTGGGCGCCAGCCCCAACTGGAACCGTCCCAGCTACTTCGTCATGAAGTATCTTCAGGATAAAGGTTACCGGATTCTTCCGGTAAATCCCCGGGCAACCGGCGAAGAGATCCTCGGCGAAAAAGTCTACGCCTCGCTGGCGGAGATTCCGGGGGACTTCGACATGGTCGACATTTTCCGCAATTCCGAAGTCGCGGGTACGGTCACCGATGAAGCCGTTGAACTCGCAGGCAGCAAGAACATCAAGGCGATCTGGATGCAGCTCACCGTTCGCAACGATGACGCCGCAGCACGCGCTGAAGCCGCCGGGCTTCAGGTCGTGATGGATCGCTGTCCCAAGATCGAATTCGGGCGTCTGAACAGTGAACTTTCCTGGGGCGGCTTCAATTCCAAAGTCATTTCAGCTAAGCGGCGCAAGGTACGGATCGGATGAGTCAGGATAAAAGTCAGAAGTTCGGGTTCGAGACCCGCATGATCCATGCTGGTGCTCAGCCGGAGCCGGTCACCGGTGCGCGCCAGACACCGATCCATCAAAACACCTCCTATGTGTTCCACGATGCAGAGCATGCGGCCTCACTCTTCAATCTGCAGACCTTCGGCTTTATCTACTCGCGCCTTACCAATCCGACCGTGGCTGTCTTGGAAGAACGCATCGCCAGTTTGGAAGACGGACGCGGCAGCACCTGTTGTGCATCGGGTCATGCTGCCCAATTACTCGCTTTCTTCGCGCTGATGGAGCCGGGCGACAGCTTTATCGCCTCCAACCGGCTCTACGGCGGTTCGATCACCCAGTTCGGCAAGACTTTCAAAAAGTTCGACTGGCGAGTGAAGTTTGTCGACGTGGACGACCCGCAGAATGTCCGTGACGCCCTGACGCCCGACTGCAAGGCGATCTTCGTCGAGAGTCTCGCGAACCCGGGCGGCGTGATCAGCGACCTGGAAGCTCTCTCCAATATCGCAAAGGATGCTGGTATTCCGCTGATCGTCGACAACACCATGGCCACCCCCTATCTCTGCCGGCCCTTCGAGTGGGGCGCGGATCTGGTTGTCCACTCCACAACCAAGTTCCTTTCAGGTAACGGCACGTCACTGGGTGGATGTGTGGTCGACAGCGGAAATTTCGATTGGGCGCAGAACGATAAGTTTCCCGGCCTTGCCGCTCCTGAACCCGCATACCACGGCTTGAACTTTTACGAGACCTTCGGCGACATGGCCTTCACCACCCATGCTCATGCCATCGGCCTACGGGATCTGGGCTCAACCATGGCACCGATGAATGCTTTTCAGACCATTCTCGGCTGCGAAACCCTCGCCCTGCGCATGGAGCGTCATTGCGAGAACGCAAAGAAGGTCGCCGAATTTCTGGAAGGGCATCCAGCGGTGGCCTGGGTCTCTTGCGCCGCCCTGCCCTCCAGCCCCTATCACGCACTGGCGCAGAAATACATGCCCAAGGGCGCGGGCTCGGTCTTCACCTTCGGCGTTAAGGGCGGTTACGATGCTGGGATCAAAGTGGTTGAGAGCTGCGAAATCTTCTCGCATCTGGCCAACATCGGCGATGCCCGTTCTTTGATCCTGCATCCAGCTTCGACCACCCACAGACAGCTGAGCGAAGAACAGCAAAACGCCGCCGGTGCCGGCCCGGACGTCATTCGTCTCTCAATTGGCTTGGAAACCCTAGACGACCTGATCGCCGATCTGGACCAGGCGATCTCCAACGCCTGATCGCTTTTCCTGTCGCTACTCGGCGGGCGCCGACACCACGATCTCTTCGGAAACCGCACCACGGTCGCGCGGCAGCATCAAGGCGGCAAAGCACGCGACGAGCGCCGCGCCGCCCAGAATGTAGTAGAGCCAGACGAATTCTCCGGTACGCTCCTGCACAAAGGCGACCAGTTGCAGAGCGACCGGCGCAATGGTGAAGGCCAGAACGAACTTAATGCCGAATGCCAGGCTGCGGTGCTTTTGCGGTGCGTATCGGGCCAGCAGCATGTTCTCTGCCGGCAAGGCAGCCACGTTCACCAGAACCGCCAACATAGCCACGAAGATCAGTGGCAGGCCAGACAGTGCCCCGACGGCGATCAAAAGCGGCACCTGAAGAAGAAACGCCCCCACATAGATCGGCTTCAGGGGATAGCGATCGGCGAGGTGACCACCGTAAACCTGCATGACCGAACTGATGGCGTAGACCGCGGCAATTGCGGAACCGATGCCTAGAACACCTTCGCCAGCAAGATCGCGCAAACGCAAATCGAAGACCTTGGGCAATGAAACCTGCGTCGATTGATAAAGCAGCCCGGTCAAAAGCATGGTCATCAGCAGAATGACGAAAACCCGGATCATAGCGCCACGCTCGACCGGCTGGCTCTTAACCCGGTCCTCACCGTCATCGGCGACCAGACCGCGATGCACGCAGTACCAGAGAACCAGCCCGGTCGCGACACAGGCGACACCCGGCACGAAGAAGGCCGCGCGCCAGGAATGAACATCGATCAGAAGGCCCGCGATCAGACCGGCACCGGCAACGCCCAGACCACCGAAAATTCCGTTGATACCAAGCGCCTTTCCGCGCGATTCTGCATTGCGCACCAGCCAGGCGATCCCTACGGGATGATAAATCGCCGCGAAGAGGCCGATAGCACCGAGCCCTACCGCCAACGCCATCGGCGCGGCCATGAAGCTGCAGGCTATCGCCGCACCGCCGAGGCCGATGTGATAGATCACCATCATGCCGGGCGCCGACCAGCGATCGGCCAGCCAGCCGGCTGGAATTGCGCAGACCCCGACCAGGATCGAGCCCACGGTCCAAAGCCCGATCAGATCGTGATAGGGGATCGACCAGTCAATCTCAATCGCCAGAACGACGACGAAATAGAGCGCCATGAAAAGATGGACGAAGGCATGCCCGATGCAGGAGAAAATCAGCGATAACTGGGCAGAAGCCTTGTTCACAATCACTCGTCCTTAGAGACTTTTGCGCTTCTGACCCATGTGACTCAGAGCAGCTCGGCCTTCCGCTATACACGCCGGTCCTAAGCCTCACAAGCGGTCGAACTGCATGGCTGCCTTGCGGTCATCCACCCAGGGGCCTGCCTCTGTTATGCCCAATTCCTGCCTGAATGTCCCCTTCCATGGCCTAATTCAGGTCCAAGTCTACCCCCAGTATAGCCAGCATGGACGCCCCCGAACGACCAAAAGCCATGCGAGGAAAGACAGTGCAACAGAGCTTCGAAACCATCCAAAAGGTCCCGCAAAATACCGGCTCCGGACTGCCGCTTGGCAACCTAATCGAGCCTATAGCGACCACGCTCGACGATATCGATCTGGATCGCGTGGTCTGGGATCAGGAATACCGTGCACAGGTTCGGCACCTGCTCACTGCCGGCGCTTTCGAGCGTTAGACTCTGTCTAGAAAACTTTAGAGAACACTGGAGCTTTCTGCAGCTTCGCCCATGATCCAGTCACGGAAATCCCGCAGGGCTGCATTCTCAAGCGCGCCTTTCGGATAAGCCAGGAAGTAGCCGTAATCCTCCAGCTCAACATCTGAGATCCTAACGAGCCGACCTTCTGTCAATTCGCCTGCGATCAAAGAATCGTTCAAGGCAATCCCCTGCCCGTCAATCACCGCCTGAACCCGAACATTCGGATCAGGAACCACGAGGCCGCCACGCGCGGACTGATAGCTCAAGCCGGCCATCTTATGCCAATCACGCCAGGCTACGCTGTCTTCCCGGTCCTGCAGTAACGTCATCGTCGGCAACAGAGTCTCAAGCGATTGTACGCCAATCTGCTGTGCGAGGGCGTCGCCAGCCACCGGCATCGCCGGACAGAGAAAGAGCTTCTCGATTTCCATATCCGTCCAGTCGCCCTTTCCCCAGCGGATCATCATATCGATGCTCTCCGTGCGCAGATCGATCTGATCGATCACCGGCTGCAGACGTAAACTGATACCTGGATGGCTTGCCATGAAGGTCATCAGACGCGGTGAGAGCCAGCGAGACGCGAAATAAGTCGAGAGACCGATCGTGATCCGGCCCGGCCCCTCGTCCCTGAGCGCCGCGATCTCCTGCTCCAGATCTCGGAACGCGATCTGCGACGAATGCCAGAGCCTCTTACCTCTCTCGGTCAAGACGATGCTGCGGTGCTTGCGTTCAAAAAGCTTGAAGCCGAGTTCGTCTTCGAGACGTCTGATCTGATAACTCACCGCTCCCTTGGTCAAATTCAACTCAGCCCCGGCCCCTGTAAAGCTCAAATGCCTGGCAACAACGTCGAAAAGACGCAGATTATCAAACGAACGAAAGCGCATCCTTTGGGTTTAATTTTTTTGAACCGATAGTGCAAATCATTTGGTTTGCGCAGAATCAGAATTCGTCGTTCCCTACAGAAACAAACGTCCTTAGCAGATCCTTCTCATGATTGCCGACTCTTGGTCCCGGTTTGAGAAAATTTTTTTAATCCTGGAATTCACCATGCCGGTCGCAAAAACCAAGTCCGAACGCGCCCCTACTCAAGGTCGGAGAGGCCGAAGCGGCGGCAGATCTGGGCGAATGGCACGTCGCAGCGACGGCCCACCCGCAGACGCTCCCGCATTCATAACCCGGAAAACCCCTTGTTACGATCTTCTGGATGAAGAGTCCCTGGTGGCGCTGGAAATCCAGGCGGATTGGATCCTAAAGGAAATTGGCATCGAGCTGCGCGGTGATGACGAAGCTTTGGCGCTCTTCAAGAACGCGGGCGCCTCGATTGACGGTGAGCGGGTCCGCTTCGACCCAGGCCTCGCCCGCACGCTCTGTAGCTCAGCGCCGAACCAATTCACAATGCACGCGCGCGATCCGGCGCACAACATCACCATCGGCGGCGATCATGTCGTCTTCACCCCCGCCTACGGGCCGCCCTTCGTATCAGACCTCGATAACGGACGGCGTTACGCAACCCTCAAAGACTTCCAGAACTTCGTGAAGCTGGCCTATGCCTCACCCTGGCTGCATCACTCCGGTGGAACCGTCTGCGAACCGGTCGACATTCCCGTCAACAAGCGTCACCTGGACATGGTCTATGCGCACCTGCGCTACTCGACCAAACCCTTCATGGGGTCGGTGACCGCGCCGGAACGCGCGGAAGACTCCATCGAGATGGCGCGCATCGTCTTCGGTGCGGAGACCCTGGAGCAGCACTGCGTGATCCAGGGCAACATCAACGTCAATTCTCCTCTGGTCTTCGACGACGTGATGACCGGCGCCCTAAAGGCCTACGCACGCGCCAATCAGGGGATCGTTCTCTCGCCCTTTATCCTCGGCGGCGCCATGGGACCGGTGACCCAACCCGCCCTGATCGCACAGGCGCACGCGGAAGCGATGGTGGGGATCGCCTTAAGCCAACTGGTCCGGAGGGGCGCCCCTGTGGTCTATGGCAACTTCCTGACCACGGTCGACCTCAAAACCGGTGCGCCAACCTTCGGTACGCCAGAGGCAAACCTCTCGGCACTCGCAATCGGGCAACTCTGCCGTCGGCTCGGATTGCCACTGCGTTGCGGAGGACACCTCACCGCGTCCAAATCCGCTGACGGACAGGCATCGCAGGAATCAGCGGACAGCATGACCGCCGGTCTGATGGCCGGGGCGAACTTTCTACTCCATGCCGCAGGCTGGCTCGAAGGCGGGCTGACCATGGGATACGAGAAGTTCGTCATGGACCTGGACCGCTGCGGCATGATGCAGCGGACGCTCGCCGGGCTGACAATCGACGAGAATCAATTGGGCAGCGAAGCGTTCCGGCAGGCCGGGCCGGGTCAAAACTTCTTTGGTGTTCCCCACACGCTCCAGAACTTCGAAACCGCCAATTATCTGTCCGATCTGGCCGACACTTCCTCCTTTGAACAGTGGGATGAAAACGGCCGCCTGACTATTGAGCAACGTGCCAACAAGCGCTGGAAAGCAATGCTGGCGGATTACGAGGCACCGCCGATAGATCCGGCCATCGAAGAGGAACTGCTGGACTTCATGGCCCGCAAGAAACTGTCGATGGACGACCAATGGTACTGATCGGATCAACTCGCATTGTGACCCAAGACACGAAACAAAACGGAGAAGACTCATGAGCGATCTAGCCCGCAGTTCAGCCCTGGCCTCCCGGCACAGGGGACTCGGCTCGGACCTGGAAGATTGGAACGGCATGGGGACAGCCTGGAGTTATCACAGCGATCCGAACGACGAACACGACGCGGTCCGGGAGGCCGCAGGTCTCTTCGACATGTCGCCACTTAAAAAGGTTTACCTGCGTGGTCCCGATGCCGACCTGGTGGCAGATCATGTCATCACCCGGGACATGACCAGAGTGCCACCCGGAAAATCGGCTTACGGCGCAATCCTGACTGAAACCGGCAAGGTCTGTGACGACGCTATCATTGCAAACAACGGTGGGGGCGAATGGCTGCTCTGCCATGGGTCCGGCGAGAGCATGGCCCGTTTGCTGGAATCGGCCATTGGCAAGAACGTCAATATCGAACTCGACGACGATCTGCACAATATCTCACTCCAGGGCCCAAAAGCCCTCAGCCTGCTCGCCCCTCATTTATCTGCGGATTTAAGTGATCTGAAGTACTTTCACCATCAGGAGACCGAACTCTTTGGCCACAAATGCCGTATCTCGCGCACTGGCTATTCCGGTGAACGCGGGTACGAGATCTTCGCGGATCGCTCGGTAATATGCGACCTCTGGGACAATATCCTGGGGCACGGAAAACCGTTCGGCGTCCTCCCCTGTTCCTTCGCCGCCCTGGACAAGGTCCGTGTCGAAGCGGCGCTGCTGTTTTTTGGGTATGACATGACCGAGGATCACAGCCCTTGGGAAGTCGGATTGGGTTTTACCATCAGCCGCAAGAAAGCTGACTTCAGAGGCAAAGAAGCGGTCTTCGCCCTGCAGGGTCAGGAACGCTTTCGTCTCGCCGGGATCGTAGCAGATCACAGCGACGCACTAGCTGGCGATGAGAGGCTGTTACGCGAGGGCCAGGAGGTTGGCGTGGTCAACAGTCCTGCCTGGTCGCACCGCATGAATCAATCCCTCGCCCTGGTGCACTTGCACCCCGACGCCACCGCGCCCGGAACCCGTCTGTTTCTCACAGGTGAAGACTTCGCCTGCGCGGCCACCGTCGAACCCATTCCCTTTTTTGATCGCGACAAGTCCAGGACACATGCGTAAAACCTGAACCTGAAGACGAACTTCAGATGAAAAGCTGACCACCGAGATGACCGTTCGAGCTTATGAGAAGGAAGACGCGGCGACGCTCGGCGAGATTTTTGTGAAAGCCGTGGAGCAGATCGGTAGCCATGATTATTCTCCGGCACAGGTGAAAGCCTGGGTTGCGCGCTGTCCGGCACCGGCCCGACTGGAGGAACTTCTCAAGGACGGCCGCATTCGGTTGGTGGCTGTCGACGAATCAAACCGCCCTCTTGCCTTTTGCGATCTTGAGCCGGATGGCCACGTTGATTTTTTCTACTGTGCGCCAGAGGCCGCGGGAACGGGCGTGACCGACAATCTCTACGATGTCGTTGAGCAGACTGCACGGCTTCGCAGCATAACCAGGCTTTTCAGCGAGGCCAGCGAGCCTGCACGGCGATTCTTTCTGAAGCGGGGATTCGTCGTTATCGCAAGGCGTGACTTCGAAATCTCCGGCGTCTCAATCCATAACTATTCTGTCGAGAAAGTGCTGACAGAGGAAAGCCCCGGCTGAAGTTCTCATGCCATCGGACGGTCGCCAAAGCCCTACTGTCCGGGAGGCGGTCCTTCCGGGGTGCCCACGCAAATCACATAGCCATCCGGATCATGGAAATACAGCTCCATCATCCCGTACCACTGCAGTGTTGGGCCTTTGATGACGCTGTCTTGGGGAACACGATCAAAAACATCCTTAGGGTGGATGTCACGAAAGTAGATGGTGCCTGAAGCAGAGGGTTTATGATCCGCTGCATAGACCGAAAGTTCATCCGCCAGTGACTCTGCGGTCTGGAGCATCAGCTGACCACCGTTCCATTCCAGTATTGCAAAGGCAGGCAAACCATCCTCGCCAGACAGGATCTCGCGATCCTGCGAAACGGCCATGATCAGCGTCATATCGAGTGTGTCGCGATAGAAGGCGATTGAACGACGGATGTCGGTTACTAGAAGGTTTGGAATGATCATAGCGGCCACTCTCGCCAATTTTGCCTGGTCGGAGACTACCATGCTGGACCGTTGCCGACCACGTGCTCAAGAGACAGCCAGCAATCAAAATCATACCGTTGGCTATAACAGGATATCTCGATGTGAAGCTTCAATAGGGCTTAGGCTTGCGCACGGGTTCTTTTTTCTTTGAAGCCGGTTTCTTCGCTTTTACCGGAGGGACTGCTGCAGCGGCGGCTTCTTTATCGGCTGCTTCCTTAGCCAGACGCAGAGCCCGCAGTTTCGCAACATGATCCGCCTCGGCTTTCCGGGCCTTCTCTTTTTCTTTGCCGGCCTGCGCTGCTTTTTTCTGTGTCGCGGCGAAATGCTCTTCAGCTTGAGATCGAAGTGATTTTTGCATTTCAGCAATCCTCTGCTCTGTTCGAGACGTACGAGCGGAAGGATCGTCCCGCAGCACAGGGCGGAACCGCTCGCGGACGAGTGCAAAAACCGTTTGCGGCCTATTCGCCGCTCGTTAGATCTAGTTCTGAATGCTGATCACCTGTCAGTGACCAATTGAAAAGCTGAAAAGGACCGCGACAAAGATGGTCTTAAATCTGTTAGCACCAGGACCAGGCTGAAATCAGCCTCCTGATCCATCGGCGAGGGTCGCCCCGGCCCGAAGGCTGGGGCGACCGCCGGCAATATTAGTCGATTACAGAGAGGTTCTCTGCAGAAGACTTGCCGTTCTGCCCAGCCTGGACCTCATAAGAGACCTTCTGGCCTTCGTTCAGCGAGCTGAGACCAGCACGCTCAACAGCAGAAATATGAACAAATGCGTCCTTCGAGCCATCATCGGGCTCGATGAAGCCATAACCCTTAGTTGGGTTGAACCATTTTACGGTACCTTGAGCCATCGTCGTCTTCCTCTAACAGAAACATGAATCACGCACACCGCATTCGGCATCGCGTGTTCGGATTAACGCTCACATTGTTAGGGGATAAAGAGGCTAATCGGCGAACCGGTTATTCAAATAACACAAAACAGATGCAATACGCTTAGTACACAATCATTGGGAATCGGTGGAAAGTCAATCTTCCACTTCACTATAATTTCACTAAAAACGGGCGTTTTCCCGGACATCTGGACGTAATCGCGAGCCCTGCGCCGATCCAGGAACGTCAGACAGCGTTACCCGACGGCGACAGAAATCCTGTCGCCGTTCATGAAGCGGTGCGATTTAGGCAATAAACTCGCTCAACGGAGCAGCCGTTCCGACACGATTTTGCTCAGGCAAAGCTTTCCGAAAGCCGTTTAAGTGCCAGCTTTTGCTCATCTGACGCAGCGCCACCTTCCACAGCCGAAACACGTTCAACCATTCCCAGGAGCTCCTTTCGTTGGTCTTGTGTCAGCGTCTTCTTAAGGTTTTTTGAGAGCTTCCGTACGACCTCATCGGGATTGGAAAGCTGTTGCGCGAGCCAGCGTCCATAAGATGTAAATTGTTCAGCATCAGTATTCGACGCCTCAAAGACCCGAACGCACTCATCTTGAATAGCTGTTATTTGGTCGCGCGTGCAGTCACCATCCATTTTGGCAAAGGCAACCAGTATCCCTGCGGCGGCCAGACGCGTGTCCTCAACAGCCTCGAGCGGGTGCTGGCCGGATCCACGCCGATATCCAAATCGGCGCACTGCCGCACGCACATCATCGGCAACATCAACCACCTCACGCGCGACTGATGCGGCGTTCTTGATCTTCCAGATCCAGAATATCAATCCGCCCACAACGCCTAAAACACCTAAAAGAATATGCACAACCACCTCAAAACGATCAGATGCAAAAATGAGTTTCGAACCTACCCAACAACCAAGGATTTAGAAAGTAAGCTTTCTGGAAAAGAATATTTATCGGCGCTGATTTTATTTTTCATCATATATTTCAGCTGAATTTCGAATAAACCTCACCTTCTGAGGTAAGCAAAAAGCTTAAGCTAGGCCCTGCGTAAGATCGTCATCTTGAATCAACTATTTAGCAAGTTTGCACTAGAAAAAAGAGCGGCAATTCAACAGGGTCAGCTCTAATTTTCTCACCGTCGCCCCCTTTCTAAACGCCTTAACTTATCTTAACATAGCCTTACAAACATGCGATTTTTGGGGATCCTTCATATGGCGAATGAAGACACACAGCTTTTCGCGAACGTCGTCGGTATTTTCTGTGCCGGAGCGTCCTGTCATGTTTCTTAAGCGTCCCCAACGCCCGTCCCCTGTGCAAAAAGCCTGGTTGCGCCGCGGCCTTGATCAGCCTGGCGGCAAGCTGCCGCTGTTTAACCGAGATGGCCAGGAGTACTCGTCCAGAACGATCAAGAGTTGCATCGACCAGGGCTGGGCTGAGCCATGGTTCAACAATCCGCTCAAACCTGATTGGCTTGTCTGTAAATTGACCGAATCGGGGCGATTGAGCGTCACTCTGCCGGATGCAAAACCAACAAAAATGAGATCTGAGGTCTCAAAAAACCAACCTCAAGCTATCAACGGCAAAACACAATCGCAGATTTCTCTCATCTGAGAATATTCACGCCGCCCTTCTCTATATTACACACGAACCAACAGTCGCAGAATATTGATATTAAACGTATCAATAGCACCACGCTGCCTGTGGATAAAATTGGTATCTTAAAAATACCTCAAGATCAAACACACCGATTTCTATTCATTCTTTACCGTGCAAGCTAAAGGCAACCAATTGTTTTACTTGCCTTTGGGACTGAAATTTCGTCTAACTTAGCTCCGTGTTCAATGAGTTGCTTTCTTTAATACACAAACACAGTATTAACCCCAATATGCTAGCTTAGGCATTCGTGGTATCGAAGAAGATAGAAGTTTCTGCTTAGGGGACCCGGGAGGAGACAGCTCCAGATTGTTGTCGAAGGATCAAACAGATGGCCTCAAGAGGTCGCGGAAGATCCAGGGCAATGAGCTGACGGGACGTCAATAACGAGGTCAACGCGGAGTCGATCACAATGCTGTACGCATACCATGAGATGAACAACGCCGCACTGGCGCCAATGCGCGCACTTGCTAAAGCAACGCGCAGCATGTTCCAGCATCCGATGGTGCCCCTCTCCTACACCAGTCTTGGTCAGGCATTCGCTGCAGGCGCAGATGTTCTCGATGGCGCCATCAAGCACCGTGGAAAACCGGCCTGGGGTCTGCACGACACGGAAATCGAAGGAACCCGGGTGCCGGTGACCGAGAAGGTCGCGTTGCACCGTAGTTTCGGAGACCTTCTGCATTTCGAGCGCGAGACCAAAGTTAAATCCCCCAAGGTCCTGTTGGTCGCCCCCATGTCGGGTCACTACGCGACACTTCTGCGCGGCACGGTCAAGGCGCTGCTGCCCGAACACGATGTTTACGTCACCGATTGGACAGACGCGCGGACAGTTCCTGCCAGCGAGGGCCGCTTCGGACTGGATGAGTACATCGCCTACCTGATGGAATTCATTCAGACACTAGGTGACGATGTGCACGTGATTGCTGTTTGCCAGCCTGCTCCCCTGGTACTGGCGACAGTGGCACTCATGGCGGCGAATAAAGACGCCTGCCAGCCGCTTTCAATGACCCTGATGGGCGGTCCGGTCGATGCTGCGGCTTCCGAGACTGAAGTCACACGTTTGGCAGTCAGCCGCCCTCTGGGCTGGTTCAAGCGGAACATGATCGCCCGGGTGCCCCTCTACTATCCGGGCGCAAGCCGGGAGGTCTATCCCGGTTTCATGCAGTTGGGCGCTTTCATCTCCATGAATGCCATGCGGCATGTGAACGCCCACGTTCAGATGTTCCAGCACCTGATCGAGGGTGACGGTGATTCGGCTGAAGCCCACAGGCGCTTCTACGACGAGTACCTCTCGGTCATGGACATCACCGCAGAGTTTTACCTGGAAACTCTGGATTGCGTGTTCCAGAAGCACAGCCTCTCGAATGGCACCATGCGCTGGCGCGGACAACTGGTCGATCCCAGCAAGATCAAGAAAACGGCACTCATGACGGTCGAAGGTGAACTGGACGACATTTCCTCACCGGCGCAGACAGAGGCCGCACATGCGCTCTGCCCATCCATTCCGGAGAAGAAACGCGCCCATCACCTGCAAAAGCAGGTCGGCCACTACGGTATTTTCAACGGTCGCCGCTGGCGCGAGATCATCCGGCCGAAGATTACCGAGTTCATTTGCAAGAACGATCCGGCCTTCTAGGTCCTTAAACACACCGTTCGACGAAAACAGCAGCTCAAGCCTCATTCATGCGGCTTGAGCGAACCGGCAGGCATTTGCCGGTTTACCGCTTGGTGCCTGCGTTAAAGTTTCCTACACCATAAAGCGAATATTCTGCCTCCACGCGAATTCAGGGCGTTTTGCCCTGCCCGAACGCTGACCTCGGTTCCTCCGCATTGAGGGATCGAACGTCAGATCCGGAATGCAATTCAATCCATGGCAGAGACGACATGACCTTTCGACGCAGATTTTCGGCTATTCGGCCCCTCACCCTTATTTCCCTGCTTGCGCTGCTAGGCCTAACGGGCTGCGCCAAGGTCTACGACGACACAAAAGGCTGGGGTAATGATGTCGAAGCGTGGTTCCGCCGGGATGTTATCCAGGGGATCAAGACCTCTTTTGAGAACATTGACCAGGAACCGGGGGAAACAGCCGTCGCGCAGGCGCCCGCCATGGCCAAGACCGAAGGGGCAGGCAAGCCAATGATGGCAACGGCAACGACACCTGACGCTGCAGCGATGAATCAAGAGGTTGAACTCGCGAGCACGGCTCCCGAAATTCCGGCGACCACAGCAAAAGCAACGACCCAGACAGCAGCTACAGCGGGTCATAGCGCAGCAAAGAACATCTATCCGCAAACCGCCGGTCAGCCTGCTTCGAAACCCTCGACCGTATCTCCCACGCCCCCTGCAAAGAAACCTACGACCTCAAAGGCAGGAGAAATGGCCCTTCACCTCTCGTCCAACAAAACCAAGAAGGCAGCCATTCAGGAGTGGTCACAATTGAAATCGGCATTCCCCGACCAGCTCAAACGCCTGAACCTGGAGATTGCTCGGACGGACCTCGGTAAAAAGGGGGTATTCTACAGGGTCATGGCGGGCCCCTTCCCTGACAAGTCCGCAGCTTCGCAGATCTGCGCACAACTCAAGAAAAAAGATCAGTATTGTGCCGTGATGCCGGCGCCGAACGTTCAATCCTAGAGCCACGCACTCGAAGCTCAGGCATTTACGGAGTCGGGCGTTAGTGATTTTCCAAAAAAGAAATAATCGCGTCTTTTGCGCGTTCAGCATTTTCCAGGATGGACGAATTGACAATGGCATGACCATTGCCGGGTAACACCAAGGAGGTGGCATCCGGACGGCCGTAGAACACCTGTCCGCAATGCTCACCGCGTTTAGCGGCGTACCAGGGGTCCTCGCCCCCCAAAATCGCCAGAACCGGCACCTTGATATCTGACTTAATCCCGATATTGGGAGGCCGCCCCTGGCAGTGCCATCCGGTGATCACCAGCCCGGCCAGACCATTTCCGGGATAGTTCGCCACCGCCATGCCGCCCTCGCTGAAGCCCATGACAAAAACGCGCGATTGATCGATCCAGGGCAGCGTCCGGACCTGCTGGAGGGCGTAGTCTATCTCCTCAACCCGGTAGCGATGCGCTTCCGGCGCAAGCGATGTGCGATGCTCCTCGAGCGAACAGTTGGAACGTCGGCGCGCGCGCGCAAAGCTGTCGGGAAAGAAGGTCGCATAGCCGGCTTCCATAAAAACGAGGCGCGCAGCTTCCTCTTCACGCGCAATCCCATTGCAGCCATGCAGAAAGATAATCGCCGCCATATCCGTACCACTGGGAATCTGCTGGATCCCGCGCTGAACGAAAGCGTCGCGCCATTTGCCCAGGATCGGCCGTCCGCCAAAGATATGACCGGGTATTGAGACGTGGGCGCGCTGCCAGGTCGCGCCTACTTCAGCAGACTCCGCCTTTGTGACAACCTCTGTACACAACATTATCGCAGTGACGAGCACCATCACTGCTCCGTTCCTCGTCATCCGCCGATTCATACCCCGCCCCTGCCGCTTAGCTTGCCTGCTATTGTATGTGTCATTACAATAACAACAGATTCGACAAAAGCGGCGTTTAAAATTTTCGCATATTGAATTTTGGGGGCAAGGTCTATGGGTTTTCAGCGTGGCGCACTGGCATTTACGGGCGTAGTTGGAGCGGCAATTTCATTCTCCATTCCCGCCTGGGCCCAAATGAGCCCTCCCCCTATTGGCGCAAAATACACATTCGAATGCTCCTCCAGTGTAAATGCCAATTATGAGGAAGTTTACTCGGTCATCGCCAGTGATGGTTCGACGATCCGCGTGGAAATTGACGACGGCATTGACCGGAATTATTACGAAAAGCCCCTCTATCTCTTGAACACGACGATTGCTACGAAACAGCGTATTCGTGGCCAGGAATCATCGATGTTCCAGATTCCCGGCGAATTCAGGCAACTTCAGTCTCTCGATATCGGTGGAAAGTACTCCGGGTACATCACTGAACGCCGCCGCAAGGAGCGCCTGGAATGGGACTACACCGTATCGGTCCTCGGTCGCGAAACCATTTACAATCGCGCTTTTGGTGACATCAAGATCATCAATCTGTCTGAGACACGCTGGGTGAATGTCTATTCTTCCAATCTCGATGTGCGTTATGCGCCGGAATTGAGCTTTCCGATAAGCTGGGAATACAAAGATTCCAACGGCGCCGAGGTGAGCTGCGAGCTGGCTGCAGCGCAAGGACTGGCAAATGTACCCGTTGCGGCCCTGCCCGGCGGCGCAGACCAAGAGTCACAGATCGCTCTGGTTGCGAGCCCACAGAGGATGCGTTCAGTCGCCAACGCAAACGTCCGCGAAGAACCTTCGCGTGAGGCTGAGCGGATCGGCCGCCTGGGCAACGGAACCCGGATTTCCGTCTCCGGCTATGTCGATGTCAGTGGCGAGCGCTGGTACGCGCTTCCCCTGGATAACGGCACCACCGGTTACGTATTCGGCGGGGTTCTGAAGGAAGCAAAAGCGCCGGCGAAAACACCGGTCGCCGCAGCACCAAAGCCTAAGGCAGCCGCAAAAGCTCAGCCCGCCGCACCTAAAACACAGACCGCAGCGGTTAAGGCCCCTGCACCGTCAGCCTCACCAACACCTTCAGCCGCCAACAACACGGAGCGCATGAAGAGGTTGGATGAACTCCGTCGTCTCGATTTGATCTCAGAGGCCGAATACCAGCAGAAACGGCAAGCTTTGCTTGGCACAGGACAATCGGTCAACATTGCGGATCAGCTCCGAAAGACCAACACGCTGTTTCGACAGGGCAAGATCAATCCGGAAGAATTCGTCGAAGCCCGCGCCGGTATCCTTGCCAAGATCAACGCTCAGGACATGGATGCGAAACAAGGTCTTGTGCTCCTGAACAACCTGATCAACGAGCGCCTGATTTCAGAAGCCGAATACAGCCGGAAGCGCGCCACCATGCTGGACGCGTTATAGGTTTTGTGATTGAGCGGGTTCGCTTGAAAACAGGACCGAACCTCGGGCGGATTGAGGTCGATCGGGAAGGCCCCCGGACACCGATGTCAGGCAGAGTGTTTCTGCAGCGACGAGCCAGCGTCTGCGCTAGGGACGCACAGCAAAGACAAAATCACCGCCCTCATGGCCCGCAAATCTCAAATCGGCATAATCGGGTGTCTGGTTGGCCGCCAGCATCACAGGGCGCCTGATCTGTAAGGCCAGTTCCGTGCCCTTCATGCTACCTCTATTGGATCTCAGCGCATCAAGAACCGCTTTGGCAAAGACAGAATGATTTCCGCCGCCGCCGTCGACAACCGGCTCGAGCCCGCCTGACGTCAGCACCACACGAACCCGTTTCTTCGAGAGTTCCCGTTCTGCTTCCGGTCCGCGCAGGGTCACCTTCAGTCCGCGTGTCAGCGTTCCCGAATAGCAACTGTCCACGATCAACATCGCTTGTTTTGCTTCAATCGCCTTCAGGCTATCCGTGATCGTAACGTTTGAAAGCCAGCTCACCTGACTATCGCCTGACGCATCGACCGGGAGCCAGAACCCCCGATCGGACTCCGTGTCCAGATAGCCGTGCCCAGCGTAATAAATCAGCAGATTGTCTTTGTTCGTCAGCGATTTCCGGTAATCGTCCAGCGCCCGGATAATATCCGCGCGGGTCGCATCCAGCAGCAAGTTGACCTTGTAGCCATAGGCGTTCGTCAAGACCTGGCCAATTTCCCGCGCGTCGTTTATGGCGGTTTCCAGCTGCGGCAAGTGTTCGTAAGCGTTGATGCCGATCACCAGGGCATGATAACTCCCCGCCCCCTCGGTAACAGCTGGCTCTGCCTTTCGGGAGGTTTGGTCGGACTTCTTTGGCGCTGTTACGCTTTTGCTTGCACCGGCGGGTTTCGGAGCGGCCTGGAGGGCGGTTTGCGTTTTGGGTTGGATCAAGTCACCGAAGACGTAACCGATCCGTTCGTCCTGAGTGCTCACCATCACCCAGTTTTTGCCGACCACACGTCCCAGGACGGTAATACTGTCGCCCTGGCGCAAACCACCGATTCGACCGGCAGCAGCGGCAGGTGAGGCTCTGATATTCGCGTTCTTGGCCGCCGTGTAGATCGCGAACTCGGGCACAATGTCGGGGCGTTCCAGCGCGACTTCCGGCTCGGGCTCAGGAGCAGGCGTAAGAACGGCTGTCTGCTTTGGAGCATCAGGCTCTGAAGCTTTAGCTTCGGGTTTAGCCGCAACCTCCGCGCCACCGGGACGATAGCTCGTATCGACGTCAGGACTTGAAGGAGGTGTGTAGACCGGGTCAACTGCACTGGAATTCCCCGTGCCGACGCCTGCAGTTGCGACACTGCCCGTAGTGTTTTGACTGCCGGACGCACGAACCGCAACCACCGATTCTTCGCGAGAAAGAGATCGCCAGGCGTTAATTCGGTCATCAACCGATGCTATCTGACTTGAAGACAGTCGCTTGCGCGTACGGTTCACACCCGCTCGCGCCGTCGACACCAAATCGTTCCGGCGTGCTTGCGTCGCCAGACGGTACCAGTAAAAGGCCTCTTCCCGGTTACGCTTTACGCCTTTGCCGTCCTCATAGAGTTTCGCCAGATTGATCTGCCCTAGCGCCCAGCCCTGCTCGGCCGCAAGTCTGTACCATCTCGCAGCCTCTCGATCGTTTCTCGGGACCCCGTCACCTTTTTCGTACAGAAAACCCAGGTCGTTTTGCGCGCGGGCGAAACCATGGGCAGCAGCTTTATTGAACCAATCCACCGCCTTGGCCATGTCGCGGCGTACCTTGGAATCGCCCTGCTGATAAACCAGTCCCACCTTGTATTCTGAGAGCGGATAACCGCGCTGTGCTGAGGGCATAAACCACTTCAAAGCCTCGGCCAGATCTCTCTTTACCCCCCAGCCTTCAAGATACATCTCCGCGAGATGGGTCTGAGAACTGACATCCTCCAGGTCGGCGCCACGCCGATACCATTTCAGAGCTTCTGCCAGATTCCCGAGATCAAACTGATAGGTCCCACCTATGTTGGCGAAGGCAACCAGATAGCCTTTTTCCGCGACATCAAAGAGATAGGGTAATCCCTCATCCCTACGCTTTGCACGCAGAAGCGCACGACCAAGCTGATACTGAAACCTCAGTTCCTGAGGGTGCAGTTTCACCGCGTCTTCGCAGGCGCGGACAGCCTGTCGACCATTCATGAGGTCCCAGGCCACGCCCTCCACGACGCGTTTCGTATCTGCAGGATGCGCAGCCAAACGATCACACGCCATGACTGGTGCTACAGCCTGCGCAGAAACAGCTCCTGCTCCTGCGAAAATAACAAAAGACATCGCAACAATGCGGGAGAAACTAAACAATGGCGTAGTTCCCAGGTGGATCAAAAGGCACGTCAGGGCCCTGCCGGTTACCAGCCACCACCGCCACCGCCGCCGCCGCCTCCTCCTCCGCCGCTGCCGCCGCCGTCTCCACCATTGCCGCCCTCACCACCACCTTCGAGACCCGAACCCGCACGCGCAATCGGGTTATAGGGTTGGTGGCGTTTGTGGCCCGACGGCGCGGGGATCTGCATGGCAAGCAACTGCTTGGCAGGAAGGTTTTCGGTTCGTTCCGACCTCGAATCGGAGGTGACGATATGAGAGCCCGGAGCATGAGAGGCAGATAACGCAGATGCGCTATAGGCAACGAATGAGCCTGCCATAACGAGGCTGGTCAGATACACCGCCTTTGATTTTCGGGATTTGTTTTCCATGAACCGACTCCTCGTAAAAAAACCGCCGACATATTCGGTTGCGACCATTCATATGCACGCATCCGACTATAGTCGTTTTTCGCAGAGATGGTCACAGATTTTATTCAAGAAGCAGAGGTCGACAGCCCGTTTTCCCTTTCAACAAGGAAAATCAGGTTTGAGTCAATCACCAAACATCAATCATGCGTTGAAGAAAGATGTAAACGGATCTATCCGCCGATCAGTACAGTGGGGAAGCCAATGACAATCGTTCCGCCATGCGACATGGTATCGCCCATGCGGGCCGCCGGCATTTTTCCAATCAGACAGGTGGCAGAACCCTTGGCAATGACGTCGGGAGGTCCCACACAGGTCGCCATATCGGTCGCCCGTGCTGCCGGCATTTTTCCGATTAAAACCGTGGGCTGCCCCTTAATGATCGGCCCACCGACATGGGGCACAATACCCGTCACCATGGGACAGACGTGCATGTCAGTCATACGCGCGGCCGGTAGCCCCATGATATCTTCCTCGTTCGTTCTCAACTTTGGAGTGGTGGACGCCGAGGTACAGAATACCTCGACCCCATCAAACTCTATCTGACTACTTTACCGTGATCGTAATTTTTTTGGAAATTACCGGTGGGTCATGCGGAACATGATTATGATCCCCCAGCATAAGTTGCAAAGTGTGCACGCCGGGTTCCAACTCAATGACGGTTTCCGTCTGCCCGGCCCCAAAATGCAGGTGATTGTTGTCGGCGGGAATGTCCTCATCGAAGGGCGGAAGGTCGCGATCGATGATCAAGTGATGATGTCCGGCGTTCGGCCATTCGACCCCGGCAGGTGCAAGTCCCATGTTGCGTAGACCGAACCAGACCCGGAAACGGCGGTTTTTGATCACCTCGCCATCATTTGGCCAGCCGATGTAGAGGTAGGCATTTTTCGGCGCAGGCGTATCGCCGGCATAGGCGGGTTGGGAAAGTCCCAGTGGCAGTGAGAGCAAAGGCGCCGCAAGCAGTGCAGCCAACGCAGTCTTTTTCATTTTTTCGATCCTTTTACCTGACCGGTCTCTAACGCGGCGCTTCATAACGTTGAATTGGCCGCGGAGCGCGGGATTATCGGATAAACACAGGTTTTCTATTCCCTTAGCGCACATTGGCTTTAAGGGACAATCACCGTTATTTTCCGCGACATCAGCGGCGGATCATGCGGAACGTGATTATGATCACCCATCAAAAGCTGCAGCGTATGGGTCCCCGGAGGCAACTCAACGCGAGCCTCGGACTGCCCTGCACCGAAATGCAGATGGTTGTTGTCAGCGGGAATGTCTTCATCGAACGGCGGCAAAGGCGAATTGATGATCACATGGTGATGGCCTGTATTGGCTTTTTCGACACCTGCGGGTGCTACACCGATTCCTCTCGCGCCCATCCTCAGCCAGAACTTACCGCCCTCGATAACGGTCCCTTCACTTGGCCAGATAATGTAAACCTTGGCGTCTTTCGGCGCAGGCGTATCTCCGGCAATCGCTGTCGCGATACCGCCGGAAACAGCAGTCACCAGGGCGATTGCCCCGACCGAAGCGATAACTCTGCCAAACGTGAATAATCTGCGCATCGCACTCCCCTATTTTTTTGTCGCCTGTTTGTTTTGGTGCATTTGAAAACTAGCATAGGTGGCGCATAGGTGTAAGGCGTTATTCGGCACGACTAAGAAAATACCGTGTCTTTAGTCGCGCAATCACATCCGTTTTGATACCCGTTTCTTGGCCGTTTACCCACGCACTGCAGTTGTCTCAAACGACAAACCAACTATAGTGTTTGTCAAAGCCGGTAAACGGCACGAAGCAATTGGGTGAAGCTCGGTGGTTTTATCGCTTGAGTAGCCTGCGCGTAAATCAGTCGTTCGTAGGGATGCCGCGCAGGTCAGCAGCGATCTTCATTTTCTACTATTGCTTGGTGCCTTTACCAATGTTGGAAAATTCAGTGCGTATTTCGGCTCGTTCTGCAGAGAATAAGCCGCTAAAATCGCCGCAACGGCACAAGCGAAGTGGTATCTAGCTGTATCATGGTCAGACTTACGGGATTTCTTGTAACGATGGGGACCCTCTTTGCGGTCACCGTTCCATCGGTCGAAGCTCACCAAAAAGCACTCGCGCCATTGCCTGCGTTGCTTGAGCCCTCGACAGCGATAGCTCCTCCGGAGTTTGCGCAATTGCACCTTGCCCAACATAGTATCCGTGGGATCCAGCCCAAGAAATCAGGCGCGCATGACCTCGAATTCTGGAACGCAATCAAGGAAAGTAAGGACGCAGCCGACTACGAAGCCTATCTGGAGTCCTTTCCTGAGGGCAGTTTCGCTCCGCTTGCACGCCTTCGCATTCGCCAGTTCAGTAAAAAAGCCGAAACCCAGGACGCGCCCAGCAAACCACTGTTCGAAGTCACCCCAATGGAAGCCCCATATGTCGCGCTCGCAAACGCGAACATCCGCGCCCGCCCGACCGCGGACGCGGAAAAGGTTGGGCAGCTTTCCAAGGGCTCTGACGTGGAAGTCACCGGTCGCGTCGTCGATACCAACTGGTATCGGGTCCAAGCCGACGGCAATACCGGCTATGTGTTCGGTTCCCTGATCGAGAGCAGCATTGCGTCGCCCCCTGCCGCCGCAGCGCAAGCTACCGCCCCCTCGCCTGAGCCAGCGCAGCAACCCAAAGCCCCTGCGCCCGCACAGGCAAAGGCACCCGAACCGAAAAAAGAGGAAGTCAAACCCGCCACCCCAGCCAAGACGCAACCTGCCGCAGCAGCCGTTGCTGCCCTGCCGTCAGGTGGCGACAACAGAGATTGCGAGTTCTGTCCGGAGCTCGTTGAGGTGCCGGCAGGCAGCTTTATTCTGGGGTCCAATTCAGGCAACGATAACGAACGCCCGGCAACCAAGGTGACCATCAAACAGCCTTTCTCCATCGGGCGCCATGAAGTCTCGGTCGGTGAATGGGCTTTCTGCGTTGAAGACGGCGGCTGCAGCTTCAAACCCAAGAAAAAAGCCGATCAGAGCGATCGCGCTCCAATGCGGAATCTCAGCTGGCTCGATGCAATGGAATACGTCAACTGGCTCAGTAAAAAAACCGGCCGCCCCTATCGTCTGCCTAGCGAAGCGGAGTGGGAATATGCTGCGCGCGCCGGAACCAAGACGAACTTCTGGTGGGGCGATCAGGTCGGCAAGGGACAAGTTGACTGTAAAGACTGCGGCAGCGACTGGGTCCGCAAGAACCCGCCTGAAACTGGTTCTTTCGGAGCCAACGCCTTTGGGCTCTTCGACACGAGTGGCAGCGTTTGGGAATGGACCGCGGACTGCTGGAGCAAATCTCACGACGGCGCGCCACGTGATGGTTCTGTGCGAAGTAACAGCGATTGCCGCCAACGGGTGTTGCGCGGCGGATCCTGGCGGAACGAACCGGAGTATCTGCGATCGGCTTCACGTTTCAATTACGATGCAAACGTGCGCTATCTGGTCAATGGCTTCCGTGTCGCGGTCGGCGCAGAATAATCAGCGGTTTGATTGCGTAGAACTCTCAGGTCCGAATAGGCACCGAGAAGCTGTGCCCGCGAAACGCTTCATGCCATGAGATAGACTGTCATGTCGGATCAAATCCAGACGCAATTGGCCCTGCTAAACCAGCTGGATCCCGAAGAAGGATTTGCCGGTTGCGATACTGCCCGCCTTATGGAAACGGCCTTGAATATGGCGGGCTTCGCGACGCTGGACGGGGCAACGCTTCTTGAAGATACCGCTCGCCATCTGCACGACCTACCCACCGCCTGGGTGACATTGGGCAACAGACCTCGTAAAGACAGCCTTACCTTCTGCCGCGAGCGTTCCATCCCTCATCACCTTCTGGATCCAGCCCTGTCGGATAAGAATCAGGAGCTGTTGCAACATAGCCAGACGGACGCAATGCAAGCCTGTTGCTTCGGACCCAAAGCAGATCGCCTGAATCAGAATTCGGAAGCAGCGCCTGCAGCATTCTACTTTTCGCCCTTCTTAGACCCAGAGCCCTATTTCACGGCACAGCGCGATGCCGGCGCTCTGCGTCAGAACCTCTCCCAAAGGCATGGCCTGCCTCTGGACAAGACCTGGATTTTCTTGTCGGTTCCGCCTGGCAGCAGCGACGAGGCTATCTGTTCAATCTTTGAGACTCTGGCACGCCTGTACATTTTTGAATGGAATCTGATTGTCTCTGCGGCGGAAAAACATCGCAATGGCATCTCGCAACTGCTCTCAGGCATTTCCGGGAAAAGCAGGTACCTGATCAATGCCCACGACCCGCAGGAACGTCTGAGCTTCCTCGCTGCGAGTGATCTTTGTCTTTCCGTAGAACGCAGCGGCGGATCCGTCATGGATCTTCTGGAAGCACTCGCCTCCGGTCTCGCAATTGTGGCGAACAAAAGCCCTGAAACAGAAGAAATTGTTGAGAACGGCGTTACCGGACGGCTCTCCGCGGCTGGAAACCCCGCCTCACTCTCAAATGATCTCACGTTTCTCTTGCGCCACGACAACTTCCTGCAGTCGTACCGGGACAATACCCGCAGGCAAGTGACCGCCCGGCACGACATCCTTGTCGCCGCCCAGACACTTCGGAATGTGATCAACTCGTCAGCGGACTCGAAACTGTAGGGTCAGGTTACGGCGCAGCTTGCGTTGTGATGAAGAAGATATCCGCCGACAAACGCTCGCTGCCCGCCCCACTCTCTATCTGTTCAAGACGTTTATGCAGATCCGGCAAATAGCTGGTCGCAAACTCCACCTCGTTGCGCTGGGCTTCGAACAGCGGCTCGGGAGATGTCATCACAACGACCATCTCTGTCCCGTAAGGGGCCGCAATGGTCCAGCTTCTGACGGAGTCGTCGTCGCCCAGGGTGACATCGATATTCGCTGAACCAAGGTTTTCAGGATAGGCTTCGTTCGGCAGCATGTGCAGGACGCCACCATCAATCGAGTAGTAGTCGACGTAAACATAAGACTCGAAGTTCGGAAGCTTCAGGTCGACCACCAGACTTTCATTCTCGACATAGACCCCATCCCGATTTCGCGCCTCGATCGTGAGCCCAAGGTTCTTCTCCCGATTAAACCGGACATATGGTGTAAAGGTCTCAAGAGGCGCACAGAGTGCACCATCAAGAAAACCTACATCGACGTGCGCATTTTCAACGCCTGAGAGTTCAGCAATCTGATCCCTCATCAGATTGACTTCGCCCATCGAACCGGAATGACCTTTCAGGGTTACGACCCCACCATCAATCGAATGCCGCAGATCGGCGCAGGACGCGCGTGCCATCAAAGCATCGATATCCGCAGGGGTAAATCGAACGGGTGGGATAAGGGCCTCCTGAACAGGTTCAGCTTCGATCGTAGCCTCTGGATTTGCGCTTTCGCCCTGAACAGATGCAGCGACATCCCCTGAATTATCGGCCGTGGCTTCCTGCATGGCAGGCTTGATCTCGTGCTTAGGCATATCCGCGCCGGATGCTGAAGAATCATCAACCTCTTTCGGGTCACCGGCGCCGCCGGAACCCGTACTGCTGTTTGCCCCTGCCACAATTTCCGATCCGGGCGACGGAGCTTCGCCAGACTGGATCATCGCAAAGTACAGACCGCCTCCGGCCACGACAGCAACAGCCGCGGCAGCGCCCAACATCCCAAAGGTTTTACTGCCGCCACCCGCAGCACTCAGCTCCGAGACAAAGGTCTCGACACTGGCCGTGCGTTTACTGCGGTCAAACGCCAAGCCGTTGACAAGGGCCTTCCATTGGCCACGGCTCACCTCCTGCGGCTGTTTCGGAACCAGCCCGTTGTCTCGCGCCTCCGTCGCAGGCATTCGACCGAAGGGATGGCGACCGGAAATCAGTTCATAAGCAATACAGGCAAGAGCATAGACGTCGTCTCTTTGGTCCGGCTCCTCGTCTTCGAGCATCTCCGGACTGGCGTAAGCCGGAGTTAACGCACCGAGCGACCCAGCGTCGAACACAGTGGCATCCGCGTGTGGGTCGTCGCCTCTTTTAACCGCGCGGGCGATGCCGAAATCGATAACCTTCGCCGGCCCCGTATCGGTGATAAAGATGTTACCGGGCTTGAAATCGCAGTGAACGATTCCCTGTTTGTGCGCAAATGCGAGCGCAGCGCCCACGTCCCTGACAATCTCCAGGGCCTGATCAAGCGGTAGTCCCTTGAAGCCGGAAGATTTGGTAATCTTGTCGAGCGGCTTGCCCTCGAGATACTCCATCGTCATATAAATCGAAGTACCATCCCGATCGAAATCGTAGACGGTTACGATACTCGGGTGGGCAAGACTCTGGGCCTTCTTGGATTCGCGCTGCAGGGTTCGCAGAGATTCAGGATGTGCGCGGAAATCTTCATTCAGGATCTTGACGGCAATGTATGGATTTCGGTCTTCAGCTTCCTGCTTGCGCAGATCCAGTGCCTTGTACACGGTACCCATGCCACCGGTCCCGACCCGCGCCTCCAGAACGAACCGCTCCTTGAGCGTGTCACCTTCCTGCAGCACCTGAACAGGACCGCCCGCCAGTTTTTCGAGATCCCCGAAAGTACCCGTGCCCGTCCCGGTGCCGCTCGTTGCGCCGCTGGTTCTGGAACTGTCGCCCGATCCGGTATCATTAGGCCGCATCTCAGGTGTGGCCATGCGCGTCGGCTCATCCGGATCCACAAAGGGTCCGGTTTTTTTCGCCTCCGCGTCATTGTCTCCCGGTGGTTTCGCGTTCATTCATAACTCACTGGCTTGACTGGATCTTTCATCCGAAAGCTCGATAAGTAGACTCACAAAGTCCCGTATAGATAGCTTATAAAGATTAATGAGCTCACAGTCGAATGAGCCCTACAGCCTTTCTGATTACAGGCTGAAGCAAGCGGTCACGGCGCAAGAGTCGTATCCGCCGTACATTTCATAATCAATGCCGTCACATTGTCCTTCGCGCCGTTGGACACCGCCGTCTCCACAAGATCGTCCGCTGCCGTTTCGGTCGGATATTGAGAGAGGCGCTGAAAGATCTCGTCATCCGACAAAACCTTGGTCAGGCCGTCGCTGCACAGGAGAAGAATATCATCCTCGATCAGAAGTTCCTGCCGGACATCGAGCGTCAATTCATCCTCAGCACCAACAGCGCGGGTAATGACATTGGCCTGGGGATGAGACTCAGCTTCGTCACTGTCCAGATGTCCCATGTCGACCAGTTCCTGAACGTAGCTGTGATCCCGGGTCAGCTGCGTCATCTCTCCCCGGCGCAAGCGATAGATTCTGCTGTCACCGGCCCAGAGATATGCGCAGTAACGACCGTAGGCCATGAATATGACCACGGTGCTGCCGATGACGCTCTGACCGCCCCGGCGCTTGGCTTCTTCACGCAGGTGCTCGTTCGTATCCGTTACACAGTCTTTAACCGCCGCCAGGAATGACGGAGCACTCTGGGGAGGTGGCAGCGCATCCAGGCGTTCCACGATCATCTTGCTGGCATAATCACCAGCATCGTGCCCCCCCATGCCGTCGGCGACCACCCATAAACCGATATCCGGGCGTGAAAGCAGCGCGTCTTCGTTCAAGCGCCGAACGTTGCCTACATGCGTACAGGTTCCTGTCACATATTGGTAAACCTGTTCACTCAACATCATAGCTTCCCCTGGCGCCACATTTTCCGGCACGCATCAGAATACAAAGCGCGCCAGGCTCCCGTCCGATAAATGTTAGCGCAACTGCGCCCATACACTTCAACGATTCCTTCGCCCGCATGGAACCGCATCTTAAAAAATCCCGGCCAGACCGTCATCTCCGGGGCCCTCAGTGCCGCCGATCCAACCGCTCTCTCGCCACTGTCCGTCCAGGAACGCAACAAAAGCCCCCATGCTTGGCAGACCTGAACTCACCAGCATTGAAGGCACCACCTTTTCGGAACCCGCCGTCCACCAAAGACAGTATCGCGGATAGGACACACTCAGGAAATGACCCAAAAGCCCAACGTAATCGGGCATTAAACCATTGGCAGGATCAACCGGCATCCGCAACCCGGACTCACCTGCGCTCTCTTCAAGCGTCGGCAACGCCACGTCCGCGAGGCTCGGGAGGCCAAGCGCCTGAATGCGCTCATCGACATCCTCGAAATCCGAGCCTTCTTCCAATGCCATCAACGCCGCCTCTTCGGCATCAGCATACCAGGACACTGCCTGCTTCGGCAGTCCGGCAATGGTGGGACAGTTCTCGAGCGTAACAGCGAGGGTCAACGGAAAATAGCGACCGACCCGATCAACCGAGGGCATGAGCACGCCAGTTACGACATCCTTATCACCGACACCGGCGGAAAGCGCGAAACGCCAGATGGGGCTGGTCATGTAGATCGACAGCCAGTCATCTCCCAGTCTGTCCTGGCTGGTTTGCAGTCCGTTCTGCAGCCAGGTGTCCCAGTTTTCGACAAATTTCTGCGACAGGCGGCGCGTCACGAAATCGCCCTTCGAAGGCAACTTCCCGTAAAAACCAGGCGCACCCTCGTCAAGTGGAGTCGTACCCAAGTCTTCCAAATCCGTCCCCATGCCGCCGTTCATTTCGCCTCCCTGATCATAGCTTAGTGTAGTCATAGCGACGGCGGACACCGAAACTGTTCAAGTTCCGGCAGGGTGAAGGGATTGACGACGCTGTTCGCACGCAACTCGTAGGTCACGGTACGGTTTCCGACTTCGAATGTAAGGTTGAAACGGTCAGCAAGGCCGCTCTTTTCAATCGAGGCTTCGTCCAGCATACGGAACCACGACCAAGGTCCCTCACGAGACAAGCTTGAGCGTTGTCCCGGAACAAGCGGTGCAAATGAAACGCGCACCTGACTGGGGCCGCTGGGTCCTGGCCATTTCAAGCGGGATGGCCGCTGCGGACCATGGCGGTAGGAAATTGACTGGCCGTCCAGATCGAACACAACCTGTGTGGCCTGCGCATCCAGATCAACAGGCATCAGCTCGAACTGAACACCGGGCGTCTGGGCCCCTCCGAAGAAGAGACTGTCGCGGATCACAGATGCCCGCTGGAACTGCACCAGCACCGAATTTGGAATCCCGAGGCTTACATTATCGACCTTCTGCCACTTCCAGGGAATACGCGAGGTATCTACGAAAGGTTTCAGATAAGTCGCAAAGAAACCATCGATCTTGCCCCCGGGCGCAAACAATCGGCCAAAGTCGTCGATTGCAATTTCCGCATCGCTGCCTTTAAAGACCGGATAGCGGTTATCCAGTGCCGCCCTGCAGGTCGGCAGAACTTCCGACTTCCAGGCCGCGTCGATCTGCGAACGAGCGCCGCCCACCGTCACACTCGAACTGCTCTTGGCCAGGGCCGATAGCCAGCTCTTCAAAGGATCGGGAAGCCGGGTTGCCGCCGACTGAATAGACTGCGCGGCGCCGCCTCCAGCGCCACTGGCCGCCGACAAAGCCGCCTGCCCCTGATTGCCTGAGATCGCGAGCTGGTTCAGTTGAGTGTAGAGATCGTTAAGCCGTGCAATCGCGCTATCGAGCTGCGTCGGTGTCCCCGGCTCTCCCCGGCTGAGAGCATGCAGCTCTTCATAACGCCGGTCGATCACCGCGCCGGGAACCTCGCCGCCCTCATCCGCCAGGGCCGAACCAACAATGTTCGCCAACCTCTTGGATTTGGATTCCAGGCGCTTGCTGGCTGCGGCCTCAACGCTGTCACCCGCGCTCTCCAGAGCGCTTTTCTCGGTTTCAGGCGGCGGTGCGGTCAGCGTGGTTTCCCGGGTAATCGCGAGCAGCAGCAACTTCACCGGTGATCTGTTCGGTTCTGAAACGATGTTCAGGACTTCCACGGTGTGATTGAGATCGCGGAAAGGAATAACTGCGAGATCCGAAATCAGAAGGTCCCAGAAGGCCGCGTAATCATCGAAGTAGCGCCGCATGACTTCGCCCTGAAGCCGCCCCAGCGCTGCACTGTCGAGACCGACTTCCTCTTCCGGTCCCAGCACCCAGCTTTCCTGAGCGACTTCCTTGGCAACTTCGCTGACCTGCGGCAGAAACACAGTCTGAAAGCCGTCGTAGGTATAAAGCCCGGGAATCGCTTCGCTCAGAGGCTTGCCGGAGCGGCGGACAAATACGCGATTGCCGTCCGCCCCGATCTTATCGCTGACCCGCCAGGGTGTCAGTTCACGCGCCTCGGGGCTCTGCTTGATCACGGCGTAGGCTCGCTCCGAAAGCGGGAAGGTTCTCAGGCTCTGCTGTACCCGTTCAACCAGATTTCCATCCAGCGGGATCTGTTTCAGGGGTTCTTCCAACAGGGCTTCCAGGTGCAGCATCAGAGGGCCGCGAACGCCTTCGTTGACCTGCCCCGGAAAGGTTGTGTTCCAGTCAAGAACCAGCCACTGGCGCACCAGGTCCGCATCGACAGGGCCCTGACGCCCAAGCATCAGATAAACCTTGAGAGCCTCGTAAAGATAGTCCGGTCGGTTGATATTGTCGCGGAGCTGCCCCTCCAGTCGCACCAGCAACCTCGGCAGAAACAGGGCTCCCAATCCGCGGCGGTAGGCCGCCCTCGCCTGCGCGCCCAGCTTGTCCCCCTGGTAAAGCCCCAGTGTCATGCTGAGCGGCACATCTTCATCCTGCGCCGCGTAGCCGGTCGGCATGTTACGCAACGTATTGAGCGCCGGAAGGATTCGTTTCAGATCCGCATCCTCGACCGCGTCGAAAGACAAACCCGAGGTTGCCGCGTTATAAGCGGTGATACTCTCCTCAACCTCGCCAATCTTACCGATGTTTCCGCTGTAACTGGTCACCCAGGCACCGGCGGCGCCCAGCAGCACCAACCCGGCAATCGCGTAGGCGGCATTCTGAACCCAGAAGCGGCGGCGCTCGACTTTCCTGTTTGCAGTCACCGCGCCGGCCTCGGCAAAGACAACGGAGCTCAACAGACGTGTCAGAAAATAGCTGCGCCCGCCCCCGGAATGGGCCGACAAGGCCTGGCGCCCGATGCCGAAAGTCTGCGCCATCGTACCCATCAGCCGGTCAATGGGCGTACCGTCCTGCGTACCACTGGTGAAGTAAAAGCCGCGCAGCATCGGGATGTCTTCGTAACGGCTCGGTTTGAAAATTTCGTCGAGGAAATCCTGGATCGGGCGTTTCAGCGAAGCGATCTGCTGTGGGAAACCATAGATCAGACTGCGGCGCTGGATGTCGGGCTCCTGATGGATGCGTTCAACCAGGCGTTCGTTCAGACGATCGACCAGACCATCGAATTCTTCCTCGAACTGCGCGACGACACCCTGTTCTGCTTCAGCCGCGTCGAACTTAAAGGTCGTACCCCAGACCTGATCACGGTCTTCCCGTCCAAGGTCATCAAAGAACTCACTGAAGCCCGCGACCAAGTCCGCCTTCGTGAAGACCACATAGATCGGAAAACGAACCCCAAAGTAATCGTGCAGCTCCCGTAGCCGCTGCTTAACGGCATGGGCATGGGCAAAGCGTTCCGTATCGCTCAGGGTTGCCATATCCGAGAGACTGATCGCGACGACAGCGCCATTAATCGGCTGACGCGCGCGGTATTTCTTCAGGAGATCCAGAAAGCCAGTCCAGGCGGCCCGATCCACGGCCTGATGACTGTCCTGCGTGGTATAGCGTCCCGCCGTATCGATCAGGACTGCTTCATCGGTAAACCACCAGTCGCAGTGACGCGTGCCACCGACACCGCGCACTGAATCTTTTCCAAGCTTTTCAGCGAGCGGAAACCGCAGTCCGGAGTTCACCAGTGCCGTGGTCTTACCCGCACCGGGCGGTCCGATAATGATGTACCAGGGCAGTTGATAAAGGAACTTGCGCCCACCTTTGCCGCCACCCAGGCGGGTGGTCTTCAGAAGTTCGAGCGCGTCCTGCATGCGCTCATTCAGGACTGCGACTTCGCGATCCGAGGCGACAGCCTCTTCACTGTCTGTGTCGCCACCGCTTTCGGCGAGATCTTCCATCAACGCTTTGTCGGCTTTCTTTGCCTTCAGCATCGCGATCAGATTGATCATCCCCCAGATCAGGAAGACGACAACGATCGTAAAGAGCCGCACAATCGCGCTGTCCAGGGGTCTGACATCTGCAATCGCAATCAGCGGACCGATAAACCAGATCAACAGCGACAGCAGAAGCGCACCGATAAAGGTTACGAACCAGCGGGAACGGAGAACGTCGATGACCTTGGACATCATGCCCCTCCCGTTCTGAACACAAGAACCGCACTTTCCGGTCCGGCATCAAAAACACAGCAAACGGCAGGACGAAGAGGTCTGAGAGCGAAGCGGTCTGGATGCGTCATTGAATCACCGCTCCTTCCTTGATCAGAATAATTTCAATACGCCGGTTTTCGGCGCGGCCCTGCGCTGTATCGTTGGAGGCGATCGGCTCGTTATCGGCACGACCATCGACCGACAGGCGCCCGGGATCACTCAGATAGCCGGTTAGAATCTTCGCCACCGAAGACGCCCGCGCCAGGGAGAGATGCCAGTTGGACGGAAAGCGCACTGTTCTGATCGGAATGTTGTCGCTGTGCCCGGCAACGATAATCTGCCCGGGTTCGCTCCTTAAGGCGGTTCCGATCCGTTCGATGATCGGCAGGTAGCTGTCTTCGACCACTGCGCTGCCCGATCCGAAGAGCCCCCGGTTGCGCACGCGGATCGTCAGCGCCTGGACATCTTCGCTCACAACCACAAGGCCCTGGGCGATCTCGTCTTCAAGGAAGCCTTTGATCCGTGGCAGGAGCTCTGACTTGATTTCAGGAGGAGGTGGTGGCGGTGGTGCATCGACGCGGGCAAGCGTCACCGCGCCCACAGGCGGCAGCTGTTGCAATTCGAAGGCCACCACATCGGAATCGTTGTTCAGGCTGTAGCTGAAGAGAACGAACATCAACGTCACAAGTGCCGCAGTCCCGACGGCAATGACCCAAAGCGGCACATAAGAACTCAGGGGTTTGTGACCGGCATCGACGCCGCGCCAGTGCGGCGAAAGATCGCGTTCGAATTCTCCCCGTCGTGAACGGATGAGGCGGAACAGGCCTTCGCGCACTTCTCCATGTCGGATGGAGCCGCGGCTCATCACCCGGTACTTGCCCTCAAAGCCCAGTGACAAACACAGGTACATCAATTCGAGAACTTCCGCGTAGCGGCCCGGATCCCGTTCCAGCTTTTCCAGCAGATCGAAAAAACGTTCACCGCCCGACGTCTCGTTATGGAACAGCGCGACCATACTCTGCTGTCCCCAGGCGCTGGCCGCCCCCCAGGGCGTGTTGAGCACCAGATCATCCAGCGTGGCACAAAGGGCGTAACGACCGGCCCGCACCGACTGTGGACTCAGGCCCGTCTCGTTCGCCCGGCGTTCGAAGGATTTGACCTCTTCAATAACCCGGCGACGTAAACCTTCCACGTCCTGAAGCGCGCCGGAATTTTTAAGGCGAATAGCCAGTCCCAAAAGCGCCGTTGCCGCGCCGACTAAAGGATTGAAACTCGCCTGGCTTAAGTCAGCCGCCGCTACCGCAGGTCCGGCACGACGTGGCGATACGGTTCTATCCGCGTCCGCCCCTGCACCCGCAAATCCGGGCGTCTGAGTCGCGTCAGCCCCCGCCTGCCCGGCTCCAGGCCGACGCCCACCGGGCATCGGACGGATGACAGTGCGATCCTCTTCAAAGGGATCGTCGCCACTCATGCTCTATTCCCCTCGGGCATGCTGCTCCAATGCGCGGTTCCAGACATTTGGCGTCCTCATAGCCTTCACTCGTTCTCTTAATTCCGAATGGCCCAAAGCTCCATTTCGAGGCGCGGAAATTCACCTGACACGTGGATTGCAATACCGCCGGAATTCTTAAGCTGCTTCCAGTACTGACCGGCCTGATCCAGCTCGAAATAGGTCACACCGGCATGATAGGGAATCTGCCTCGGCGCAACCGGAAGCGGACGCAGGGCAATCCCCGGCAGGGCGACATTTACCAATTCCCGGATTTGCTCCACCGAACCGATCTTTGCCTGATTCGGGAAGCTGCGGCGCAGCGTCTCGACCGGCAGATCGGCCCGCACAGCGAGAACGAAGTTTGAATTGCTTAAGAGCCCCTTGTCCGCCAGCGCCGCTACGTGAATACCGTATTTGCGTTCCTGAAGAGGAATCGGGACCGCGGTCTGTTCGAGAACCGCGCTCAGAGCCTGCCGCAGTTCCTTCATGACAGGGGAAAAGCTGCCCTGGAGATCATCATGCCGGTACACACCGAATTTACCGGGGCGCTTGCCCGGCGCTGTGAAGGTCGCCAATTCCCCGGCAATCGAAAGCGCAACGGAATAAAAGGCTTCCGGATGCACATTGGCCGATGACGACAGATGAGTCAGTAGAGGCTCGTAACGGTTCACCGCCATTAGCAGCAGAAAGTCCGCGATTTCCGCCACGCCCTTGGTGCCGGATTCTGAGACCCGTCCTGCCAGGGCCTCACCCCTATGATGCGTAAGGCCAAGAATTTCGCTGATCATGCCGCTCAAAACAGAATTGGCGGCACAGTCGAGGCAAGGCGGGATATAGCGCTCATCGAGCACGACATTCTTGTCTGCTCGCACCTCGACGATCCGGGCAAGACCAAGACAAACGTAGCCGGCGCGTTCATCGGTCTCCAAAAGATAACGAAAACGCAGTTTACCGACCCGCATATTCGAGACCGTCTCGGACCCTGCGTTCGAGTCCTGTGTATCGACTTCCTCAGCCGTGTAGCGCGCCACGCTATCCGGCGATCCGTCCAGATCGAACTCTGCGCCACCGGGCTGACGGACGGGTAATGCCAGATACACGATGCAATCGCGCGTATTTTCCGGAAGGTCGAGTGGTGGCGGGTGATTGGTGTCATCCGGAATGCTGAACGGCGTTCCATCTTCCAGAATGCCCCGGCCGACACTGAGCGCAAACTTACCTGTCGTCAGGAGATCCCGATTGATCTGAAGATCCTGCATCCCCCAACTGTAGGCGCGAATTCCGTCAACGCGTCCACGCACCAGCCTTTCAACATAGCGATCACTTTGCTGAAAGTGCTGGGTCTGCAGGAACATGCCTTCAGACCAAACGACTTTGTTATCCCATGCCATATAATGTCTCTCGACTTACACCCTGCTAAGGCTCGGACTTCGCGAAGCAACAGTCCTGCCGTGTTCCCCTACCTCAGAGCCCGCTATATCGGATCATGTTCACCGGAAACCGCTTTGTGGCTTCTTCAAACGAGATAAATCCGTTCCAGTTTTTATAATTCTTGTCGCTTCCCAAACCCGGCAGACAGCCTGTTAAGATTCTGCCCTGCGCCGGGCGATATCAGTCTTCTTCGCTTTTACTGACCGAAACTGCGAGAGCGTCGATCTGTACATTGTAACTGTTGATTTCTTCAGGAACGACACCGCCCTGCGCCCGCCAAACGGAGGTTTCCGTCTCGCGGTAAGCAACAACCACCCCAAGGTAACGGACCTCAGGCCGGACCTCCATTGAAGTCTTTTGCGATGCGCCCGGCGTGACGATGATCTCCTCGCGCGCAATCATATCGGGCCCAAGGATCGCCGCGTCCTGCTCAAACAGCTGGAAAAAGTCGGCTTCCTCAAAAGCATTCGGCGACGCCAGGTGATACACCCGCAAGACAACCGGCGACGCCCGTCCTTGAGCGTTGGGATTAATATCCAATGCAGCGGAAATTGAGAGGTCGATCACGGTTGGTGAGGGTTTAGACTCAGCACAACCGCCAAGCACCAGCACAGCCGCAAACAGACAATAGATCAATCTCACGTTTGGTCTCCCACTATATTCAAGATGGCGCCCCGCACTATTTCAAATCCATCTGGTCTGAACAGGTGGCCCCATCACCCCGAATCGCCAGTCAATCAACACTAACACAGATAAACCCAATGTGGCCGCGCGCCATTCTGGCTTGCTGGTATCATCTGATTCACGGTCAAACCTTTTTCGCCTGCTCCTCGTAAGCGCGCGCGAATTCGCGACCAAAAAGGCCATGGAAGTCGTCTTCCGCTTCCTTCGCAATTTCCGCGTAGAGTTTTGTAAAGAGTTCCCAATGACGAGCTTTTTTCGAGCCCGGCAGAACCTTCGCCAGCACAGAGTCTTCACTCAGACGGTCTTCCAGTTCCTTGGGATCAAAACGCATCAGCAAGGCCTTCAGAGCGACCTGCATGCCGGCCATAACGGCAATCTGGTGCGCCTTGATATCCGAGAAGCCCTGATCGACCGCTTGTCGCGGCGTCAGGTATCCGCGGCTCGTAGAACCCAGCATCGCCTTCAGGGCGTCTTCGGTATTCACGGTGAACTTGAGAGGATTGTTCGCTTCGGCACGGATCATCGTCTGATCCAGGCGGAATTCATTCTTGATTGTTTGCCGTGCTTTCAGGACTTCTACAAGCCCCTGGACCAGATCCCGATAAGTCTCACCGACACTGCGCATCAACTCCAGCTGTGCCGCTTCAGGCACCTCCAGATCGGTCATTCCGGCACCCTCGAGGAATGCCTGTAAAAGGGCGCCGTCTGCGCCAGAGATCGTAGCCGGGGCATTTACCGGAGCAGACGCCCTCGGCTCCGGCGATACAGGCGCCACCCTCGGAGGTGGTGGCGGCACCTCAGCTTCAGACGCAGCATCAGGTGCCTTCGGAGCATCAGAGGCCGGGTTCAGCAAATCATCGTGATCCCAGTCATCCGGAATCTGCGCGCCAACGACGCCGGGCGGCTGAAAGAACTCTTCTGACGACGGCACATGGTCCTGCTCCGGCGCGAGATCGTCCAGCGGATCCTTGCCGGACGCGCCGGAACCACCTGGAAGAAGATCGTCGAAAAGATCGTCGTCGTCCGGAATTACCGCTCCCGAAGACGCGCCTGCCGATGGCGAAGAAGCGTCGCGCGGCATCGCGTGCCCGGATTGCTCCAAGAGCGCATCGAGAGGGTCCTCCCCCTCACCTTCAGTGGATAAAGGCTGCGGCTCTTTTACATCATCCTTGGCGCGCTGCGCCGAGTTAATATCGAAGGGATCCAGATTTTCTCCCATCCCTACACCCAGGACACGGGCGAAGGAATCAAGATCCTCCAACCCATCGGCGGCGTCCGAGCCGGCAGAGGTATCGATTTCGACCTGAATTTCGTAGTCGCCAATCTTTACGCGGTCGCCATCACTGATCTCCAGCGACGCTCCGCGTTCCATGCGATCCGGGGAACCGTTCACAAACACACCGTTGGTGCTGGTGTCGGTCAGACTGAACTTTCCATCCCTAAAGTGGATAGAACAGTGGTTTTTCGACATATGCGGATCCGGCAGAGCCCACTCATTACTCAGCCCACGTCCGATCCTGCCGCCCTGGGATCCAAAACTATGGCTTATGTCCTGCGGGTCCGGCGGTCTGACATCGCCGACAATTGTCATTCTCAGTATCATTGATTTCTCAGGTACGTTCCCCGGTTTCGCACCCATATTACACATGCTTGGCACCCACAGGCCATGCCTGGATGCAGAGGGGTTAAAAATCCCGTCAACGGCATCTGTCCAAGTCCGGTACCAAGATTACTCCGCATCCCGACCGCTGCCTCCGCGCGCAACATCCAGCCCCTGGGTCAAAAATCTTTCGTACTTATCCGGCGCTTTCTCAGGCTCCCGTTGAACAGCCGCCAGAATCACTGCGCCCGAAACGGCGGCCCCCGTCAGCTCCTCACCCGGTGGCACGGACGGCGCGTCCTCCGGCGCCATCGAACCGGCACTCCAGAAAGCGGCAACGGCTGCCCAGCTCGCGGAGGTGTCCATGGGTGTTTTCTCAGCGAGAGCCATCGCTTTACGGCGGTTCTCATCAACCGGTTTATAGACCCAGGCCTCGGCTGCATCCAAAGCAGCAAGGTTGTCGGGCGAAACACTGTCATCCAGCACCGATCGTGCACAGAGACAGGCCCACCACACCGCCTCGCGTTTCGGCAGTGCATAGGCCAGGAAGCGCGCAGCATCAGCGAAGCGTTGCTCGGCCATCAAGCGCTCCATGAACAAAGCCGGCGTAGACGCCTCGTCGAGCAGCGCAGCAGCATCCGGGTCCAGCTCATACAAACGGCACACTTCTGCCGCTGTCGTCGCCTGGACTTTTGAAAGTGCTGTCATTTTAACTGCTCACCTTCGACATTTTAACCCATAAACCTCAGTACCGTTTCGCCTGTTTGGACCTTCCACTACACAGACAACACCTAATTGATCATTACTATTCCACCTTTTACGGTCAGCATCCCCGACCCCTCGACCGTCGTCAGAGGCGCTTTCAGGTCCGCCTTGATATCGCCCTGTACCGTGACCATCATTCCTTTGATCTTGATACCAGACTGATCGATCTTGATTGTGTTGCTTCCGACCTTCAGCTCGATTGACTGCATGGCCTCGATGGAGATCTTTCCGGCATCAGCCTTTACATCGATGTTTCCGAGCTTGACCGACAGTTTCTCATTGCCTTTAGAGATGGTCGCCGTCCGGTTTCCTGTCGAAACAGTCGTCGTCCTGTGCCCCTTGACAACGGTATGCTTGTCATCACCTTTGCTGATTTCAATCGTGCGGCTATTCGTAACGGTAATTTTTTGATCGTTGTCAACTTCAAGCGTGTCATCGTTCTCGACCTTACGCATGAAGTCCTTCTGCGCATGGAAGTAGACTTCCTCGCTGCCCTTTTTGTCCTCGAACCGAAGCTCATTGAAGTCCGCCTCGCCGCCAGACTTCGTACTACGTGTCTTGATTCCACTCTGGGTCTTGTTGCTGGGCAGCTTGTAGGGAGGTGTGTTTTCGTCGTTGTAAACACAGCCGGTCACAAGCGGTCGATCGTAATCGCCGTCCAGAAAACTGACGATGACTTCCATGCCGATGCGCGGTGTAAAGACGGTTCCCCAATTCTTGCCCGCCCACATCTGGCTCACGCGCAGATAGCAGGAACTCTTTTCATCATCTTTGCCATAACGGTCCCAATGAAACTGGACGTGAACGCGACCATGCTCATCGACGTCGATTTCTTCGCCCGCAGGTCCAACCACCACAGCACTCTGAGGTCCGTTCGGCCGGGGTACCGGCGTAACACGTTCCGGACGCAACACAACGTCTTTGGGTGCAAGCTCAAAGCTGTTCGAATAAATTGACGTCCCGCCACCAGCCAGGAAGCTGGTATCTTCAGCGCTGTGAAGCACACGAGCCAGCACGTATTCCTCGTCGATCTCCGACTCGATCACATGCTTCGTGAGCTTGAAACAATAGCCCGGGGAAAAGCTCGCGCAATCACCGGTTCCCTCGACCCGTTTGTAGGAGGCCTCTTCGGTCTCCATCTTGAGTGTATTGGCGTCGGACCCTTCGGCCTTGGTGGTGAATTGCCCGGGATACTCAAAGACCTCGTACTTTTTGAACTCGGCATTGTCCAAGACCGTGTTGGCTTTGTTGTCGAGGCTCGTCTTTGACGTCGTAAAGTTGTAGTCGCTCTGCGCCCAGGCGCCGGTCTTGAATTCGTGACTGGGCAGCCAGTTATTTATGACACCACCGGAACTGCCGCCGGCACGATGCTCGACCTCAGCCTGTACCGCGTCCAGATATGCCGTCGCGCTGTCGGCAATGACAAGCGTGTGCTTACCTTGCTCATGTTTATGAAAGTAAAAAATCCCGAAGCGTTCCATCAGGCGCGACGCGAAATTAAAATCGCTCTCGTTGTACTGAACGCAGTATTCGAGTGTCGGCAAGGTTGCTTGCAGGTTTATTTCGAAATTCGCAATGCCAGCGTCGGAAAGAAGCTCTTCGATGATTTTGTCGGCAGTCATCTCCTGGAAGATCCGACAATCGCCCGTTCGTGTCAGAAGCCAGAACTCCGGGACGACTTCGGCGCGGTAACTGAAGAGCCCCTGGCCAGCCGCGCCGCCCATAGCGAAACGTTTTACGATCCCGTTGAACCAACGGCGCTCACCGTTTTCCGGCATCAGGACACTGAAAGAAACAGATTTCCCCAGCAGATCACCAGGGTCGATAGCGTCATCTTCAGAAAGCAGGGAAAGATCGAAGCGAAACAGGCGCGAGGCATACTCCTCGCCATCGAGAGAGGACAGCAACAGCACATCCTGTCCCAAAGGACTCTCGATTGTCAGTAGCCTGTCGTCTTGTGTCCAAGCCAAGTTCGCTGCAATGCCCCAACGAGCGCGTCACTCCTGATCACAAACAATCAAAGGCGTGAAGAGCTCTCTAGTAAAAGTCTTTAAAAGACTGATCCACGCGTCTTACTCAAACAACGAGAAACGATCAGGCTCTTACTTTCGGCGCTTTTATCCTATTACGGACTTTAAAACGCGAACCAATTCACTTTCGAACGGTGAATCACCATCCACGATTGGCTATGTTGCCCTATCGGAACAATGCTCGCCGCCCGAACAAGAACCGGTGAAACGCACCTAAGGCCCGCGGGACAAAGATCCCTTCGTCCAACGGGCCGCGCGGTGCATGCTAACGGCTGTTAAGCCTTCTTCGTCGTCATCATATCGTAAGAGACGGGGATCGGCGTACCAGCAGTGTGATCGGCATCAAACGGCGTGTACTTCATCTCAAGCTTGGTGAAGTTGACGCTGACTGACTCCGTCGGACGATCGCCACCACTGCTGGTGCTGTATCCGGAGACCAGGCAGTTGGTCAGCTCATAAGTGAGATAGAGGTCGCCGGGATCACCGGTGCTGACCATATGAATCTGAACTTTCTTGCCCTTGGCACCAGTCGTTGCCTCGGTAAAGAGGTACGGCGAGGAGCCATCAAGTATTTTGGAGAAGGTGACTTCACTGATCGACGGCTCGGAAGCTTCACGCCCGGTCGCCTGTCCTGTGTTCGTCATGATCGCACGTCCGGTGCCCCACTGCAGTGATTCCACCTGGATCCATTTCTTGTGTTTTTCGTGCGTTGCCTCGCCGTCAATACCATCATACTTAACGTAAATTGCCATGGTCTACTTACCTCCAGATGAACGTTATATCTAACTTAAATTTACGGGCTTTCTTCTGCCGAACCCGCGTTAATGCGACCGTGAGAAATCCTGGGAATATTTACCCGATACGATACTCAAAGCCACCACTTCCGTCTACCGAAACGCTCACGTCCGTGATCTCTTCCCCTTCGGCCATCCGCTCCAGGAACAATGCCGACATCTCCGGCAGCATTGTGCGAGATAGGATGTGTTCAATGTTCCGCGCACCGCTCTCATTTTCCTTGCAACGCTCCGCAATTGAATCGATCAGATCGTCATCGTAATTGAAGGTTGCCTTGTAGTTTTCGCGGACACGGGCGGCCACCCGGTCCAGCTGCAACTTAACGATCCCCTTGATCACATCGTCACTCAGCGGGAAGTAGGGAACCAGCGTCACACGCCCCAGGAAAGCCGGCTTGAACACCTTCAGCAATTCAGGCCGCAGAGCTTCTGCGAGGCCCGCCTCATCAGGCATGGTCTCAGGATCGTCGCAGAGTCCCGCAATGGTATCCGTACCCGCATTCGAGGTCATGATGATGACGGTATTCTTAAAATCGATGTCCCGGCCTTCACCGTCCCGCAACATGCCCTTGTCGAAGAGCTGATAAAAAACATCCTGCACGCCTGCGTGTGCCTTCTCCATCTCATCGAAGAGAATCACACTGTAAGGCCGACGCCTCACCGCCTCGGTCAGCACGCCGCCTTCGCCGTATCCGACATAGCCAGGCGGCGAACCCATCAGGGTCGAGACCTTATGCTCTTCCTTGAACTCAGACATGTTGATCGTCGTGACGTTCTGTTCGCCGCCATACAGCAGCTCGGCCAACGAAAGCGCCGTCTCGGTTTTACCAACGCCACTCGTGCCGCAGAAAAGGAACACGCCGATCGGCTTGCGCGGATCGGTCAGTTTGGCGCGCGAAGTCCGCATGGCCTGCGCGATTGCATCCAGCGCATGCGACTGCCCGATAATGCGCTTCTCGAGATCCTGCTTGATATTGAGCACCTGACGGATCTCGTTGGAAACCATCCGTCCGACGGGAATACCGGTCCAGGTCGCTACAACGGCAGCAACCGCCTGGCCATCCACACACACCTGCAGCAATGGCGCTTCACCCTGCAATTCATCCAGCTGAGAATTGAGTTCCGCAAGCTCCGACAGCCAGGCCTTCATGTCTTCTTCGGAGGCCGGTTCCTGCGCGGGGGTGTCTGCACTTGCGTCCGCGTCGGACTCCGCAACACCGTTCCCTTCATGCCCGGCTTCCAGCTTGTCGCGGAGGTCACGGATCTGATCGATCAGCTCGCGTTCCTTCGCCCAGCGTTCTTCGAGTGCGGTTAACTCCTCGCTGACTTTTTCCTTCTGCTCTGCGATCTCCGTCAGCTTCGTCGCGTGCGCGCCACCGGTCGCGGCTTCGCGCTCCAGGATACCGGATTCCACATCCAGTTGCTCAAGTCTGCGCCGCCGATCCTCGATCTCCGACGGCACGGCCGCCTGGCTCATATTCACACGCGCGCAGGCAGTGTCCAGCAGGCTGACGGACTTGTCCGGCAACTGCCGTCCTGGAATGTAGCGGTGCGACAGGCGCACGGAATCAATCACGGCTTCATCGAGAATACGCACACCGTGATGCTTTTCCAGAGTGCCCACCAGCCCGCGCATCATCTCGATCGCAACCGCTTCCGTTGGCTCTTCGACCTTCACGACCTGAAAGCGTCGGGCGAGCGCCGCGTCACGCTCAAAGTACTTTTTATATTCGGCCCAGGTCGTCGCCGCTATTGTCCGTAGCTCACCGCGCGCGAGGGCCGGTTTGAGCAGATTGGCGGCATCGCCCTGCCCGGCCTGACCGCCGGCACCGATCAGCGTATGAGCCTCGTCGATAAACATGATGATCGGTTTCGGCGACGCCTTCACCTCTTCAATCACCGACTTCAGGCGGTTTTCAAACTCACCCTTTACACCGGCGCCTGCCTGCAGAAGCCCAAGGTCAAGAGTGTGCAGGGCGACGTTCTGCAGCGCGGGTGGCACGTCACCAGACGCGAGACGCAGCGCAAAACCTTCGACCACCGCGGTCTTTCCGACCCCGGCTTCACCAGTCAGAATTGGATTGTTCTGACGCCTGCGCGTCAGGATGTCGACGATCTGCCGGACTTCAGGATCCCGGCCCAGCACCGGATCGATTGCGCCATCTTTTGCGCGTTGGGTCAGATTGATTGTGAACTGCGCCAGGGCCGTACCCCCTGCTGCCCCAGAGGGAACCGCAGGCGCATCACCGCCCTCGCTGGCTACATCGACCGCTTCGCCAATCGCCTCATCGCTATCAGCAACGATCTTCATCAGGTCACGCTGCAGGGCGTCCAGAGGAATACGAGCAAACTGCGCCGAGCTCTCACGGGCTATCGGTGCAAGTCCGTCATCAAGCAACAAAGCGCACAAGAGATGACAGGAGCGAACCTTCGGCGCACCATATTGCAGCGACGCCAACACCCAGGCTTCGCGCGCCAACTTAACCACCTGCGGCGAGAGTGCCGGAGCCCGGCTGTTGCCGGTTTTCATGGAGTCGAGGACCTTCGTCAGATCGGCAATCAATCTGGATTCGTCGACCTCGTAATGGCGGAACAACAACTGCAGATCCGAGTTGTTGCTCTCAAGCAACTTCAGAAGCCAATGCTCAATTTCAATGTTGTAATGACTGCGTGAAAGCGTCAGGCCGGCAGCACTTTCCAAAGAGGTTCTGCAGGCACTGTTTAACTTCCCGACAAGCGCCTTTAAATCTACTGCAGCCATCAGTCCCCCTTCTCGCGGCGCACACATCATTCGTATGCACTCGATTCATCTTTTACGCCATTTTTTTGAAAACCGTAAGCGTTATTTGCATAGTAACAAACTGAACGCCGTTCGACAGCTCTTTGTTTTCCCTCAGAACATACCGAGAGCCTCCCAAAGTGACTTCTTATTCTTCAAAAGTTCGTGCAGTCGTTCCGATACATAACGCAGGTTGTTTTCCGAGCCTTCGATCGGCTTTCCATCCTTCATTAAACGCTCGCCCCGGTCGTCGTAAGTCTTCCATACAAACGACGCAAACGCCCCGGGATCACGATCCATTCCTTCGCAAATTCCGAGGAAAACAATTGTTTCAAGACTGGTTACCGGAATCGCACTGCCAAGGAGCGGTGCCGCCAATGCACTTGAGAGCAACGAATTCTCCGTGCGGGTCTGTCTGGTCATCAGGTGATTAAAAGTCCGAACGGAAACTTCCATCTGCCCAGCTGCTCTAGCTGCAACCGGATGCGCCTGATTGGAGCCGATCAGGATTCCCGCGATCTCCTGCATCGTCGAATCGGGATGTTTCCTCATCGCAGGTAAGGTCATCAGATCAGACATGGACTTAGGTCCGTCAGCCAGGGCATCGAAGACCTGGTTATAGACTTCAGCATCAACTTCGATATGGCCGCGTGGCGATATTACTTTTGTCGACGCATCGGCACGCGGAACCACCGAGGCAATCTCAAGTTCCGCAAAGAGCTGGTTCTGGCGATCGCGGCTGATCCTTCGGGCACCACGGACAAAAACATCCTGCCGCAATGCACGGGAGAGATAATAATCCTTGAAGGTCTCGCGAATCTCGGGGATCTGCACCTTATCGAGAAGCTTCTTTTGCTCTGGTGTTAAGGTCAGATCGGGAAAGTTCTCGAGCAATATGCAGGACGCAACATAGGAGAGCTTTGCAGGGGCAAAGTCTCTTGCAACATCGGCGTGGTACAGGGGCGTCCAGTGGGCATTCAGATACTCATGCGCAAGATACTGACCACCTTCGCTTTCCCAGGTCTTGATAAGCAGATCGAGGCGCTTGTTATCCGCAAAGGTATGCGCCCCGCTGTCGCGCAGCTCGGTGGCGAACTTCAACGCGTGTTCGACCTGCATATCGCTGCGCCCGGGCATCAGGCGTGCAAATTCCGAAAACATACGTTGGAGCGGGAGGCCCGACGCGGTATCGGGCATGGAATTATAACTGACGTAAACCACGCCACCCGGCTTCAGGTAACGCGACAGGAAATTCACAATCGCCTGTTTGTTCTCGTCATTAATCCAGCTGTAGACCCCGTGCATCGTGACGAAATCAAACTGCGGCAAAGCCTCGATGCGGCCCTCGGCAAAATCTTCGAAACTCGCCTCATGAAATGTGAGGTTGGTAAGATCGGATTCCCTGACTTGACGATCCGCGCGGGCAATCTGGGCAGGGTTGAAGTCCATTGCATGGAATTCTCCTTGCGGATTTGTCGCCGCCAGCATGAGTGACGTCAGTCCCTGCCCGCAACCGAGTTCGCAGTAGGTAAAGCCTTGTTCCAGCGACACCGGTTCATAGCCGTTCAGCAGACATGCGAAGTTGAGATAGACCGGTGCCTGCTGTTTATAAAATCCGGGCACATACTCAATGTCGGAGATATAGCCCGCGTCCCATGAACTCATTTATTTTTCCTGCTTATGCATAATTATCCAACGAGAACACCGCGTCGGAGACATCCCCGCGGCGTTCACCTTGACTGAACCAGGTATTCCATCCCAAACGCGGACCAGGCCCCTTCTGTGCGCCGCCAAGTTGCAGGGGCGGAACATCCCCACCGCGAAGCGTCAACTGCACATCGAAACTCTTGTCCGCGCCAACGAACAGCCGCGTCATCTGCGCCAGCTTCAGGAGCTCATCTCCTTCGGGCATAAAGGCCGCGAACTGCTCATAGCTCAGCGGTCCCAATCGAATCCGGAAACTGCTTTGCACGTCCCAAACCCGCGAGCCTAAGACGGCATCGACGCCCAACTGGCAAAACCCCGGATCCATAACCGGATTTGCCGGCAGCGAAGTACATTCATCCGCAGCCAGCGTGAGCCAGCGCCCCTGAAACTGATCGATCTCGACCTTGCGTTCGAAGAAATCCGACAGGAGTGCCTCCAGCGCGACGGCGGAAGGCGGCGAGTGGCTCAAATGTCCGCCGTAATGCAACAACAGTTGGTCGTCGAAGGCCAGGCGGTTTCGAAGACTTCTCTCGCCGAAACCGATCATGGCAAAGAGACTGGCCGTGACCGGATCTTCCCGGTCTCGACCCTTCCGCTCGTAAACCTGTGGAAGCCTGTACTTCTCCCAGGCACGCAGAAATAAGGAAATCAGGCGGTGATTAAAAAGATCGAAGAAATCCCGCAACGCCAGATTCTTTGCACGGGTTTCCCTGATCACCATCTCAGTATAGTGCGGCGGCAGAACACCACTCGGTCCAGTCAGGCCCATGAACCCCACGGTCATCTCCGCCGGGGGTGTCCCCTTCCCGGCATCCGCCTTCGCTTCCGGCTGGACGACCTTAGTGATCTCGCTCGGCGGAAAATGCAGCGCGGGCAAGGCCCGAAACCGAACGGCTTCGGCTCCCGGCAAGCTGTCCTCACCCACCGCGCCTGTGCGATCTTGACGATGGTCCACATCGCTCACATCGGACTCATCGCGGACTTCTTCTCCCTTCACTCCCCTCCGGCGTGACGGCAGACGTTTCGCCGCTTCCAGCAACCGCACCGCCTGGAAAAACCCGAAACGGTGTGGCGCCCGAAACAGCTCGTCGATCAGAGAAGAGTCCGGTCGCCGGCTCTTGGGGGCCATTTTCGCAGTACTCCTGAACGCCCTTTTACGCGAGCGGTCAAACGGGTGAATGAATTGATCGAACAATAGAGACCGAGGAAGCGCTCCAGCACCTGTGCCAGCAGAAAGAGACCGCTGCCGGAAAAGCCTTTTTCATCAAATTCGATATCGACTTCCATACCTCGGCAGACGCCACCGACACCCAGCGAGGCCGCACGCGCCGCGACACGGCGGTTTTTAACCGAGAGCACGGAATCGATGACGGCGCGGGTCTCCGCAGAGTCCCTGAAATCGTAAAGCTTAAGGATCTCCCGAAGTGCATCGGCGCCCTCACCGCTCTCGGCATCTGTAACCGAAAGGTGGTTCAGACTGAGATGGGAAATCAAACGCCAGTAACCTTTTGGCCCGGCAGCCGGACGTAAGGTTTCCGTCGGCGCCGTGATGCAGCTCAGTTTCGCAACCGGCGACGCGCCCTCAACCAGTTGCAGATGGGGATGTCCGCCGCCGTAAGGCAGCTTGCCCGGAAGATCCCGGTTCAGCCCCGTAATCCCGACGGAGAGTGTCCAGTTGGCGGGCATGGATGGCACGTAATCGAGATCAACCAGTGCAAGATGCACTTCCGTCCCGCGATCGAAGGGACCTGCGGGCCGGCGCGTAGAGTGCCAGAAGCGATGATCCCGCCGGGGGTCGCCGCTGTGTTTCAAGGAGTAAAACGGCGCGACGCTCTCCGTCTCGCCGTCCGGCGATGACATCGAGACGCTGTCAATGGAATAGACTTCACTTACGCCCTCGCGCCGCGCATCGGGAACGACCCTGTATTCGTGCGAAGTCTGGTTCAGTGCAATCGGCTCCGCCCGTTGCTTGAAGAGGTTCACCATCGGCGTGCAGCCCAGCTCGAAGGTTTCCGCCGAGACGCTCCGCTCAAGATCGCTCGAGGTTCGGTTCAGGTAGATAAAGACCTCGAGCTTCTTACCGGCATCAAGCAGAGTTTTCCCTTCCAGACCCGTCAGGTCGAAAAACAGGAACTTCTCCGGAAAGGCAAAATACTCCGTAAGCAGGCGGTATCCGACAAAGGACCGCGCCGGATACGGCAGAAGCCCTTCATCCCGCCCGAAGCCCACCGGTTTAATCGCATCGGGCCCAAGGATCACCGGATTTGGATCCGACACACCGTCGGCAAGTGCGATGGAAATCGTATTGTTGAACAGCAGTTCATGCAGCGGCAAAACCTGCTGAGGCTGGCCGCGCAGGAAAAAGCGCAAGGATTCAGGCCCCAGCTTGGTGAAGGTCATGTCATCACCCAGACACTTCAGGCTGAGCCGAAGCACAGCCACGGCGCCGGAACCGCGCGGATTGGCGGGCGCCACCAGCGGCCGGCCGGTCAGACCGGCATTCTCGACGGTGACGGGCCAAAGCTCGGTGTCGTAACAGGTCGTGAAGCGGCAGGTCTCACCGCTGACCGGCTCGGTTTCGATCTCCATTTGCCGAGGCACCCTGTAGGACCCGGTGTGGTCCGCCTGACAATCGAACTTCACGATCGACATGGAAGGAATTGGCGCCAGGTAATGCGGATAAAGCGCACTGATCAGTGAGTCGGTCAGCTCCGGGAAATCGTCGTCGATCTTATGACGGATCCGCGCGGCAACATAGGCGAAGCCCTCAATCAGGCGGCCGACATGGGGATCTTCCACCGCATCGGCGCTTACCCGCAGACGGCTTGCGATCTTCGGATGCGCATCGGCAAACTCCGCCGCCAGCTTCCGGACGTAGGTCAGTTCCCGATTATAATAAGGTAGAAGATCATCAGCCATGGGGCTTGGTCACCGAGAAGTTTTGAGTCACAGGATCCAGACTGGAATCGAAAATCATCGCCTCAGGGGTCGGGTCTGCATAGACCAGAGCCTCGACCCTGAAACGCAAGGTTCGATCCTGAGGTTCCGCATTATCGAGCATTACGACTTTCAGCGATTGAAACCGGGGCTCGTGACGCCGGATCGCGACTTCGAGTTCGCGACAGAAATCTTCGCGGGCCTCCTGAGTGGCCACATTGGTTCGCGTCACGTCCGGGATGCCGAAATTCAGCAGCGAGCGATCCAGTTCCTTCAAACCCGACGGCCAAGAAAGATGGCGCCGGCGGGTATTGAGCAGGGCTTCAAGATCGCGGCGAATGGCGTTGCGCAACTCGACCAAAGGCTGGCCACGAGACTTTGGCCGCTCCTTGCTTTCGTCCGGATGCTCATCAAGCAAACGGTCGAGCACGGAGGGTAGAATGGGTTGATCGGGATCGAGCCGCGCCATGACTCACTCAGCCTGCCGCGTTGAACTGCAGGGCATCCAACTGCATGATCGGCACGACATCGTCGCCGATCAGAAAGCAACGCTGTCCCAGTCCACGCGCCGGCGTGCCCTCGCCGCCAATCCAGTCGGAACTGCGGCCCAGCAGAACCTGATCGTCGATCACCTGATCTTCGCTGCCCTGCCCCGCTTCGATGGCATCGACGGGCGGAAGATAGATGGCCGGAATAAACACATCGCCATCGGGCCCATCAACCACATCCACAGATGCCCGGCGCCAGATCAGATCAATCGGGCGCTCAGGCGCATGGAACTCCATTTCACGCACCCGCGCCATCTCAACCCAGAAATACTTCCCGGTACTGGTCAGAACCTCAAAAAATGACGAGGTGACGTCATCCAGATCCCGAAAATCATCGAAGGGTTTGTCGTTGCAGATTCCGCTCACACTCGCACGCGACGCTTCTGCCTCCTCGAGGATTTTTGCGGCACCGCCTGCATCCCCTTCGCGCAAAAGCGTCACCGCCTCCAGATGTTTGCTCAAGGCATCGGACGGCTGTTCCAGGAACTCCGGCACGCGTCCGGCGGAGATTAGCTCGCGGCGCGCCTGATCTGCCCGGACCAGTTGCCGGATCATGGCAACGCCAACCGCAACATCCGGGTTCTGGGTGGAAATCACATCGAGCAGCTTATCCGCGCGCTCCAGATTCCCGGAGAAACAAAGCAGCTCTGCCAGAAACCCGCGTCGCCCCTGGTCGACCGGGTTCGAGCGAACCTCGTCGTTCATCGCGGCGATGGCATCCATCAGATTACCCGCCTGATAAAGCTCCTTGGCGCTTAAGGCCATAATTCTTTCCCTTCCAAAATTGCTTCAAGCGGTACCGACGGACGAGAGTTCCGTCACCAGTCTAAATGAAGAAATAACCTGATCGAGTTGTGCATGAGGCTGCAGATGTACCGTGCAACTGTACACACCGGGACGCCCTGTGGTCTCACGCACCGAGACCCGGCCTTCCCGCAGCGGATATTTCGCTTTTTGATCGGCGGACGCTCCGTCGACAGCCGAACAGTAGTTCATCAGCCAGCGCTGCAGAAAGTCCTCGCATTCATCGGCGGTTATAAAGGAGCCCACCCGGTCGCGTCCCATGACCTTGACGTAATGACTGAAGCGCGAGACGCAGAGAATATACTGCAGCATCACCGAAAGCCGCGCGTTCACATTTGCCGCCGCCTTGTCGTAGGTTTCCGGCAGCTGCACGGACTGATTGCTATAGAATACCGAATACTCACTGTTGGAGCATTTGCTCAAAGGTATGAAGCCCAGATTGCTCAGCTCCATCTCCTGCGTTTCCGAAACGGATACATCGCTTGAATATTTAATCGCAATGCCCTGACGATCAGTGCCGAAGCTCTGCACCGTCAAGCCGGGCACCAGTCCATAGCCAACGACATCGCGCTCCGCGCCTCGGATATCAGCGAACCAGCCGCTGTCGAAGAAATTTCTGATCAGAACGGAAGCGAACGCATAGGCCGCATTTCCCCAGAGATAGTTTTTGTCGCTATTGCCCGACACGGCCTCGCAATACCTGAAACCGTAATCTGGCGCTGCGCCATCTTCGTAAGGCAAACGCATCAGAATCCGAGGCAGGGCAATCCCGAGAAAGCGCGAATCTTCCAGCTCGCGCAGCGAGCGCCAGCGGTCGTACTCAGGCTGCCGGAAAACCGCCCCCAGATCGATCGGTATGCCCAGATCGCGAAAGCTGTCCAGACCCAGGAGTTCCGGTGCGGCGCCAACAACCAGGGGCGCGAATGCCGCCGCGGCAATCTGCGACAGCGATTTCAGTGTCGAGACGTCGTCGGTGGGATGATCCTTGCCGCGCTTGTGGCGCACTTCATAGTCGCCAATCAGCACACCATAAGGCTCGCCGCCGGGCATCCCGAATTCGTTTTCGTAGATCTTGATAAAAAGCTGGCTCTGGTCGAACTCGATGGCCCGCTCCATATCACGGGTGACTTCCGCCCAGGAGATATCCAGAAGCTTAATCTTGACCCCGGTGTCGTCGTCCGCCTGCTCCACCAGATAATCGATACCGCGCCAGGACGCCTCCAGTTTTTGAAATTTCGGCTCGTGCAGAATCGCGTCGACCTGATCTGAGATAATGGTATCCAGATAGGCAATATCCCGGTCCAGGGCAGCCAAAATAGCTTCCCGGTCGTAGGGCGGTTGCAATAACTTGCTGTCACCGAACCAGAGCCGAAGCCCCTGTATCGCGTGAGATGTCGAAAGAAAGGCCTGCAAGCGGTCGCCGTCGCCATGCACGCCTGTTGCCAGACTCGTGCTGCCCACCGCTTCGGAACGCCGTTCCCGAAGCGCGGCCGAAACCCCGGCGAGCGTCAACGCAGCCTGTGTCATACCAGAACTTCCGTCCGGAAAATTGAGCATCCATGACCGACCGGCGACTGAGCAGAGCCAGTCGACCGGTCGTCATCACAGGATTTACGCCTGCCAGACACTCCCCTAAACCAGGCTTAATCAGCCGCCGACTTGGGGAATCTTGGCAACCATACGCATGGAAGTTGTCAATTCTTCCATCTGCAACCATGGCCGCATCCAGGCCACGGCATTGTAGGAACCCGGCGCTCCCGGGATTTCCTTCACCTGAACCTTGGCTTCCGCCAGTGGATACTTCGCCTTCATTTCCTGACCGGAGGCGGCGTTACCATTGACGTAATTCAGGATCCAGCGGTTCAGCCATTCCTCACAATCGGACGCCTCCATGAAGGAGCCGATCTTGTCCCGCGCCATGATCTTCAGATAATGCGCGAAACGGGAAGACGCCATCATGTAGGGCAGACGTGCAGAGATTGCCGCATTCGCCGTGGCCTCGGGCCGGTCGTATTTCTTCGGCTTCTGCGTTGTCTGCGCGCCGAAGAACACAGCGTAGTCCGTATTCTTGTAGTGGCAGAGCGGCAGGAACCCGAGCTTGCTGAGTTCCGCCTCGCGCCGGTCGGTGATGCCGATTTCGGTCGGGCACTTCTGATCCGGATCGCCGTCGTCACTCATGAACACGTGACTGGGCAGGTCGTCGACCCGGCCGCCGCCTTCAGCACCTCGGATGGCCGTGCACCAGCCATACTGCGCGAAAGCGTCGGTCAGCTTGGTGCCCATGACGTAGGACGCATTCATCCAGGTATATTCGTCATGCCCCATCGGTTTGGCTGCGCCGTTCGCATCCAGTTCACCTTCTTCATAGCCAAAGTCTTCAACCGGTTTGGTGTTCTCACCATACGGCAGGCGAGCAAGCACACGTGGCATTACCAGGCTGACGAAACGGGAATCCTCGCTCTCGCGGAAGGACCGCCATTTGGCGTACTCGATGGATTCGAAGATCTTCTCGAGATCCCGTGGCTTGGAGAGCTCGTTGTAGTCGTCGAACCCGAAGAGCTTGGGTCCGGCGGCGGAAATGAAGGGTGCAAAAGATGCGGCCGCAACATTGGACATGCTGGTCAGAAGCTCGACGTCTTCCGGGTGATTGGTGAACTCGTAGTCTCCGATCATGGCACCGAAGGGCTCACCACCCGGCGTTCCGAATTCATTCTCGTAGATCTTCTTGAAGGTCTGGCTCTGATCGAATTCGACCGCCTTGCTCAGGTCCTTGTAAAGATCACGTTTCGAGACATTCATCATCCGGATCTTCAGCGTGGCGCTGGTCTCGGAATTCATCACCAGATGATGCAGTCCCCGCCAGGAGCCTTCCAGCTTTTGGAACTTCTCATTATGCATGACAGCGGACAGCTGCTTCGACATCGCTTTGTCGATTTCCGCAATCGCCTGATTAAAGGTCACGGTCAGGTTCTTGCTATAGCTGACGGTGCCTTTCAGGGCTTCCTCGGTCAGGGTCTTCAACAGTTCCGTCGCGCGCTCCGGCTCTGTCTGCTTGGTTGCGCCGATCGCCTGATCTAGCAGGCTGACTTCGCCTTCAGCCTCGGTTGTTTGGGCTTCGGCTTTGGCATCAGTTTCTGTCTGGCTCATTATTCTTTTCCTTTATCCGCGTCGCCGTCCGCCGCTTCGTCGACACCCAATGCGCCGGAGAGCTCCGAAAGCTCTTCCTTGTTCTGCAAAACACGCTCCAGCAGAGCTTCAAGATCTTCCGAGCGATCAACCTTGCTCATCAGATCCCGCAGTTGATTTCTGGTTTCCAGGAGTTTCTTAAGCGCCGGCACCTGATTGACCACAGCGCCCGGCTCGAAGTCCTCAATCGAACGGAACTTGAGATCCACGGCCATTTCACTGCCATCGCCCTTGAGAGTGTTATCCACCTTCATCTGCAGACCGGGATTGATGCGCCCCATGACCTGATTGAAGTTGTCGCGATCGATCTGCACGAACTTCCGATCCTTCAATGGCGCCAGCGGTTCAGTCGGATCACCGGAAAAATCGCCCATGACGCCAACGATGAACGGCAGTTCTTTTTGAACCACGGCACCTTCCGTCTCGACGTCGTAGCTGATGTGAACCCGCGGTTTGCGAACGCGTTCCAATTTTTTGTGAATACTAGCCATGATCCCTGTCCTCAGTTGCTCGTACTGTATGTTTCGCCACGGTTGCAACGCTTTGGCGCGTCAAGAAGCCCGTGGCCGCCATGAAAATTTGCCGACAGCCTTACGTCTCGAAACTCATCCTAACACAAATTAACACAATCTTTACTCCACGACTGCGGTTCTGACCACATCGCGCAAAAAAATTTTAGCGTCCTGACTCGCGCGCTCGAGACTCCGTATCCTCCCGCTATGCACGCTGTCGTCTAATAACCGTCGTCAACCGGCGGTGGCGCAATGCCTGCACGCATCAAGAAGCCGCGGCGGGCTTCGTCGTCCGGGATCAATTCAACAAGAAGATCCGACAGAGGCATCCTGGCGCGACGCACCATTTCTTCAAGCGAATAGGAAAGTGTCGAGTGGGGTTCCGTCCGGCGGAAAAACTCAGCAACCTTCAACATCGTATTGAATGCATCTTCACGTGTCGCAATCGCGCCCGCCACAGCAGGGCTTGCGCCGGAGGTCGCCCCCGCATCCGTGTCGGCCCCTCCTTCGGCTTCCGCTTCCTCGCTCGCCGGGGCATCTGAAATCAACTTGTCCTTTGCCAGAAAGCTGGTCTCATCGAGGATCGTCTGCAGAAGATTACGGATGTTCGAGGAAGGCGGTGAATCCTGACCACATTTTTCATCCAGCAAAGCGCTCAGTTTTGAAAACTCGTCGATGCAGGCATTCAGGTCCGCAACCAGATCACTGTAAAACGGCGCAGGTGTCTCCGAGACCGCCCGGGTCATCTGCTCCATCGTCAAAGCGCCCGCGTCGATCCGCGCTTGTCGTTTTTCCTCGTCGGCAACCTTTGCCAACTCACCGGCCTGCTCATACTGCCAAAAAGCGTAAGGCAGGTCAGAATTGCCCTGGGTGATATGCACCTTTCTGATCGGCTGGATCAGCGTCCCGTCGCCACCGTCCCCGTTCAGACCGGTCAGCGGCGCGACCTTGGTTTCCATCCCGTCTTCGTCTTCAAGCGGGTAAAGACCATCCCAGAAGTTTTCCACCAGTCCATGCATCAGTCGAAAACCGTCACGCAGGCCTGAGAAGCCATGGGCGCGCAGCATGGCTTCCGTCAGCCAGGCCGCAATTTCCAGATCCTTGGAGCGCGTCGCAATAATATCAGGTGACAATTCGAGGATGGATCGCCACTCATCAAGAAACCCCGAGGGCTCTTCATCCATCTCCATGTTGCGCTCGGCAGCCCGGGCGGCGGAACGTGCATCTTTTATCTGATAGTAAACCGAAGTCGGTGAAGCATCGTCGCGCAGGTTTTCCCCAACCGCGGCCTCTCCCTCGATGGGAGCCAGTAGAGCCTCAAAGTCTAAGTTATCTTGCGACGCCATCAATTCTTACTCGCCAATGTCAGGAAAAGGGTTCGTCAGGACAGGCCCTGCAACAATGGATACCGTGAACACTCGAAGAGACAGAAAGAGCGTAAGCCGGAAGCAGCGCACGCTGGAACGCACTTCCGGACGTCCGATTCGAACGTCTCGAACCGATTTTTGCTCAAATCAGCAAGATCTTGCAAAGTTTCACAAAATTTGTGAACTCGCATTCCCCGTCCCCTCAACACACGCGACACTTTAGCTGTCATCGCGCTTCCGCCGAAGCGCTTCGCCCGAAGAAAAAAGTGTTCTTGTTTTCTGTTGAAACAATATGCCGGAAAGCCTTGGATTTTCAATACTTTCCTCTCTTTCCTTCAGAAAGCATTCTTGACCGGCGCTCCTGAGAGGTCTCTTCTCAACGTCTGGCTGCAATGGGCGGACCACAACCTCACATAATCGTTTATACGTCTCCGGGCCTGTCTCCTTCAGGACCGAGAGGACAAATTTGCAACAATCCAATGGGAAACTGACAGCAATGTGAGTGGAATTTGTAGACAGACAGTAACCAGATGTTAACCATAATTCTGGTATCACAACTTTGCCACAGGCACTTCTGTTCAGCGGACCACAAAGATGATGAGATCGTTTTTCGCCCTTCCAGATGCATTTGACCGGCCTGCGCCAGCTGTCCGCAAGGTTGCACGCCTTGCCTGCTTCGGCCTTTTGCTCAGTGCCGCGGCTTGCACGACAGCGACGACACCGACTCCGAACACAGCCGAATCCATCATCGAATCCGCGCTTTCATCTTCAGTGCAGCTTTTCACGGAACGCGAAGACGGTCGCCGGCGCACCGGCTCAGGCGTTGTGTTCGCTCTAGAGAACGAGCGTTCCTACATCGTCACCACAGCGCATCTTCTGGAACCGCAGGTGCCGCAGAAGGTGTTCGTCGCCCTGCCCGGTCATGAGGAACGTGTCGAGGCACAGGTGCTGACGGTCAACGCCGAAAAGGACATCGCGCTCCTGGAAACAGCTCCGCTGCATGTCACACCTGTACATTTTCAGGAAGACGCGCGACTGGGCGAAAACATCTGGGTCGTATCCTTTCCCTGGGGACGCCGCGTGACGGTCGTGAACGGATTCGTCAGTCAGGTCGCACAGGAAAACGACAACCCGGCATCAATCACACGCGGACCGATCAGCCTCATCGATGCGACGGTCAGCTACGGTACCAGCGGCGGCGGTGTCTTCAACGGCCAAACAGGAAATCTTTTGGGGATCGTGCGTGGATATCGCACGGCTAAACTCTCGGTACCAGGCGGCGGTGGGCAAAGTTTGAGCGTGCCGATCGCAGGCGAAACAACGGTGATCCCGATCTCGGATATCCGTTGTCAGTTAAAAGAGGCGCAATTGGCACATCTGACGCCAATCGAAGACTGGGCCAGCCTAAACGACGGCGTTCGTGGCTGCCCGAAAATCACAGCCTCGAATCCAGGCGTAACGAAAACGAACTGATCGCGTTACTCGCGTCAGTCAGATCTTTTTCTTTTCACAGATCACTTGATCGCCAAGGGGCACGGGTCGTACAACCCGTGCCCTCAGCGTCAGAACAACTGCTTACTGAGCAGGTGCGATCGACGTAGCGACGTTCTTGCCGTCCTGCTGCTCAAAAGAAACCGTGACTTCGGTTCCAGGAGCCAGACCGTCAAGAGGAACACCCTCTACAACTTCAAAAGTCGTGCCGTCTTCGAGCGTCAGGGTGCTGGTTCCAGGATCGGCCATGGCGATGCGACCGGAAGCTTCTTCTGCATGCGCTGCGCCTGCAAAACCCAGGAACGCGAACACGGAAAGTGCAGTGAGTAACTTTTTCATAGTCTGTATCCCAATATTTGTTTTCGAATAGCAATCAGTTGCATGATTCAAATCTAGGCTCGGCAATCACAACCGTGAAGGGACAAGATCTGGCCAAAAGTGTGTCAGCAAAAGGCCAGATCGACAGCGCTGTGACAGCTTCGAGGCACAGCATTTTCCAGTCGCGCGTAAAGTGAGGAAAACCGCGAAGAATTTGCGAAACCAACAACTTGTTCACAGTTGCTCAGGAATGTTTTCACCCGCGTGGGAAAGCGTCTTAATGAAAAGGATTAAGAATTCCAGTCCACGGTTTTTGCACGTACGGCGTCAAGTCGATGCAGAGCCTGCCAGATTCGTGTTTACCGCTTCAGCGCCCCTCATTAAAGCAAGGCACAGCTCAGTCGCGCGGACGCTCCTTTCAAGAGGGCTATACTTTGGTCGCGCTGCTTCGCGCCGAAGCGCGAAGTCGGGCTGGACACAGCCAACGCCCCTCTTAAATCCCCGTCACGCCCGAGTAATGGCACGGCAACAGCCGACAGCTCCGGGTTCCGTTCGCCAACCGATACATAACAACCCTGATCACGCACCTGGGCAATGACCGCAGGATCTCCCTCGTCCGAAAAAGCCCGCAGCACATGCGCGGCAGCACCGCGATCCAACGGCAGCCGTACACCCTCGTCCAAATGATGCCGGATCGCCCGCGCTGAATTCTCCCGGTACAAGCAGACACGCTCGGATGCTTCCCGGACATAAAAAGAAGCCGTCTCGCCCGTGGCTTCCACCAATCCCCTCAGTTCCGGCCTGATGTGTTCGCCCAGATCGAAACTGCGGCGATAGACAGATCCAAGACGCCAGACGCTTGGCCCCAGACGATAGAGTCCCTCGGTGTCGCGCGAGATATATCCGAAACGTTCCAGGGACGCGCAGAGCCGTAGGATGGTGCTTTTGTAGAGACCTGTCTCCTCCGCCAAACGGGCCAGCGTCAGGGTCCGGCGTTCCTCACCAAAAGCTTCAAGAATGGAGAGCGCCCGCTCCACGGCCTCTACACGTTGCGTCTTCATCCGTCTGGTCCCTAACTCCTGCCTGCGTTCTGTTCAGCAGAATAGCAGAACATCGTTCTTGTGCGCGGAACGTCTTATTGCGTAGCTGCCGGTCGATTTTGCAAACTGCGGGAGCAACGCCAACATGTCCCCCCTGTCTGGAATACGTGTCCTGGATCTGACCAATGTCCTGGCCGGCCCCTTCTGCTGTCACCAGCTGGCCCATATGGGTGCAAAGGTCATCAAGATAGAGGTGCCCGGGCGCGGAGATCTCGCCCGGCAACTGGGCGCTGATCCAGAACTCAATCAAAAGCTTATGGGCGTTTCTTTCCTCGCGCAGAATGCGGGCAAGCAATCGGTCACCCTAAATCTGAAGAGCGAGAAAGGCGTTGCGCTTTTGAAGGAACTCGTGCGCTCAGCCGATGTTCTGGTAGAGAATTTCCGGCCCGGTGTCATGGATCGCCTAGGCATTGGCTGGGGTGTTCTGCAGGAGGTTAACCCGCGTCTCGTTTACTGCGCGATCTCGGGCTTTGGTCAGGACGGACCCTGGCGCGACCTGCCTGCCTACGATCAGATCATACAGGGTGTCTCCGGCGTCATGAGTATCACCGGTGATGCCGAGACAGCGCCCTATCGCGTCGGCACGCCGATCAGCGACACCATTGGCGGCCTAACGGCAGCCTTTGCAATCACCGCCGCGCTTCAGGGCCGCGATGCGCAACACGCTAAAAACACAGGGGACGGCAGCTTCATCGACGTCTCAATGTTGGAGGCCACGATGTCGACCATGGGTTGGGTCCTGTCGAACTGGCTGATTGCCGGTCAACGCCCGAGCGCAAACGGCAATGAGAATTTCACATCCGCGCCCTCTGGGACATTCGCCACAGCGGAGGGACCGTTGAACGTCGCCGCAAACAAGCAGGAACAATGGGAGATCCTCTGTCACGTCCTGGAGCGTGAAGACCTTCTGGAACACCCGGACTACCTGAGTCGTGAGCTGCGCAAGAACAACCGCGCGGCCTTGAAGCTGGAACTGGAAAAATCCTTCCGGCACAAACCCGCCCGCTATTGGTCGGAGTTACTCAATAGGCGTGGAGTCCCCGCTGGCGAGGTACTGGAAGTTCCCGACATCCTGAAACACCCGCAGATCGCCGAACGCGGCATGATTGCGTCCTTCGAAGCAGTTCCCGGTGCCGATAGAGACATTCAGGTCGCGCGCACCGGTATCAAGCTGAACGGCGAACCGCCCGCTGTGTCCAGTCCACCACCGCGGCTCGGCGAGCACAACAACGCGGTATATGGAGCGCTTGGATTGAGCCAGCAAGAAATCGAAAAGCTGAAGAAGGAGCAGATCATATGAGCGACGTCAGCGACTGGTGGCGCACCTCAATCATCGATATGGCGCCGGGACAGATCCGGATGCGCGGTCGTCCCATCGAAGGTCTGATCGGCACAATAACCCTGCCCCAGATGATCTGGCTGATGACCCGCGGCGACCTGCCCAGCGACGCCCAGGCCGAACTCCTGGAATGCGCGCTCGTTGCCGCTGTCGACCATGGTCCGCAAGCACCCTCGATCGCAGCCGCCCGTATGGCCGTAACCTGTGGGCTCGGACTGAACGGTGCCATGGCTTCGGCGGTCAACATGCTTGATGATGTCCATGGCGGCGCAGGCGAGCAGGCCGTCGAGCTCTATCACCAAATCGACACCGCGGTATCTGATGGTGTGGAGCTCCCTGAAGCCGTGGCAATTGCTGTAGAGCACTGGCAATCGGACAGGAGCAAATACCTTCCGGGGTTCGGTCATCGTTTCCACAAACCGCGCGATCCACGCGCGCCGCGCCTGCTCGCCCTTGTCGAAAATGCAGCAGCCGAGGGAATCGTTTCGGGCCGTTTCGGGATCATCGGCCAGGCTCTTCAGGACTTTCTGGATGCGAAAGCGGGTAAGCCGGTTCCGATGAATATCGACGGCGCGACCGCCGTCATCTTCGCTGAGTTAGGATTCGCTCCACCTCTGGCACGGGGCCTCTTCTGTCTCTCGCGCTCTATCGGGATACTGGCGCATTCCTGGGAACAGATGGAACAGGGCGGACGCAACAAAGGGCCAACACCGCCTGCATATCGTTGGACCTACGAAGGCGAAAACCCGATCTAACTTTTGAGGGCTGCCGCGATGCGCCTCAGGGCCTCAGCAAAAGCCTCTTCCTCCAGATCGAGGTCACCAAGCTTGGGTGGCGCGCAACTTTTACGCCACATTGCCTTGCTCGTCCGCATCTCATAGGCCAACAACGGCGCATTCCACAAATTATCGCAGCCACTGAAGTAACCGACATAGTCTGAGACTTTGCAAAACAGGCATCAATGAGACGCTCACTTGTGAGGGCATTGTAGGTCGCTGCAAGGGCAACCCCGTCTTCTACTTTCAGCCGTCCAGGATGGAAGAGCTTCGCAACATGCTCCATCAAGCGGTCATTGTCTTTCGTCAGGCTGTCGTAACGCGGGCAAAAGTACTCCGTTTCGGTGATTGCGATTTTCTCAGCCATCTCACATCCAACTCCATTTGCGACCACTACTCCCTGAGTTCAATCAGCGACACAAGCGCACTACCTGCACTATGATGGACGAAGCAATCAACCCGCCAAGTGTCAAGATTTTATCTGGGACCTTTCGATGATCGCCGGCGCGCCTGTATGAAAATTTGCCACCTCCAGAACCGGCCAGAATTGGCATCGCTGATCGCTGACAGATGCTGGCACCAATGGTGGACTGACAGTGACGTGACGCTCGCGGATTATCAAAGTGCGATAGAAGATATGGTCACGAGAGGTCGTGTGCCTTCGGCATTCGTCGCGCATCAGGGCGGAACATACCTTGGTTCGGTTCTGCTTATTGAGGACGACTTAACAGCACGCCCTGCGCTCACCCCCTGGATTGCCGCCCTTTGGGTCGAACCAAAGTTCAGGAGGCACGGAATCGCTTTGAAACTGATGATTAGGGCTCGCGCAGAAGCCGAAGGGCTTGGGTACAAAGTTTGTTATCTGAACGCCACGGATGCAAATTCACCATACTATGAAGCGCGCGGCTTCCAGCGAATTGAGAGCGATGTCGACGGGGTAAACGTCTTTTCAATATCAGCATCAAACTAACAGGCAACAAGCTGCTTAGGCTCGAGCTTCGATCCGCCTCAAACCCGATGAATGGCATCTTCAAATTGAGAAACGCCTGTCAAACGCCCAAAGATCGGCCTTGCCATAAAAGACAAACCCGCCGGAATTTTAGAAAAGAGAAAGTTGGTCGGAGCGGCAGGATTCGAACCTGCGACCCCTTGGCCCCCAGCCAAGTGCGCTACCAGACTGCGCCACGCTCCGTACCTGTATTCTGGCGGGACGTTGAAGGTCCCGGCCCTGCAAGCTGCAGGGTGGATCTGTATACTCTGGCGATATCGGCAACGCAATGGGCTGGAAGAGAAATTCTTTTCTTACCTGAAGATCGCGTTTCCAAGTTGGCCAGAGCACCGCGTCACACGCGGTTGGTTCGAGCATGAGACACGAGTGAACCCCGCTCACCCCTTCAGCTTTGCAATAACCTTATGAGATTCTAACGGCTTGCTGCGCGCAACATATCCCGCAACTCACCCAGCTCGGACAGAATGTCCCGAAGCTCGCTTGCCTTGGTCTTGGCCGCGGGTGGCGGGCTCAGTGGCAACTCAGCCGTCTCTTCAACTTCAGCATCCAGCTTGCCATGCCCCTCGCGGAGCAGTTTCTGCACGCCTTTAATTGTGTAGCCGTCGGTGTAAAGCAGTTCGCGAATACGCCGCAAAAGATCAACATCTTCAGGACGATAGTAGCGTCTGCCGCCTCCCCGCTTTAAGGGTTTGACTTGCGTGAACTTGGTTTCCCAGAACCTGAGGACGTGTTGAGGCACATCCAGATCTTCCGAAACTTCACTGATAGTTCGGAAGGCGGCGTGAGACTTACCGGCAGAACGGCTTGCAGGCATAAAAAGCGGGACTCCTTGTCGGCGCCCCCTATCTACGTCAATGCCCCCTTACGGAAGACATTGCCCTACGACGATGACAGGGTTTTGTTTATTCGGTTTTTCAGCACATGCGAGGCACGAAACACCAAAACACGCCGTGGGAGAATGGGCACTTCTTCACCGGTTTTAGGATTGCGCCCGATACGTTGGCCCTTTTGTCGAACAGAGAAACTTCCAAAAGACGAAAGTTTCACCATTTCCCCTCGAACAAGAGCACTTGAAATTTCATTTAACACAGTTTCCACCAAATCGGCAGACTCGTTCCGAGACAAACCAACTTCCTGGTAAACAGCTTCGCTCAGATCGGCGCGAGTTATAGTCGCCTCGGCCATTGGCCCCCTCCACTCCCCATTTTTTTCACGTTACCCCATCGTTCTCAAATCGTCAAACACTCAACGACTACTGATGGATGGGCGCCAAACTTTACACAGCTTCACACCAAGTATGGTTAAGAGATTTACTTTACTACAGCAATAGTAAGTCGCAGGCGCAACTGCAGGTCTACCAGCGAACCAGCGCCGATCCCCACGTAAAACCACCGCCCATGGCCTCCATCAGCACGAGATCCCCCGCTTTGATCCGGCCGTCGCGTGTCGCCTCTACTAACGCAAGTGGTATTGAAGCGGCGGAAGTGTTCGCGTGCTTATCAACCGTTTTGACCACACGCTCGTCTGGCAGCTTCAATCGGCGTCCCATGGACTCGATGATCCGCAGGTTCGCCTGGTGCGGAACCAGCCAGTCGATGTCCTCAGCTGTCAGATTATTCGTTTCCAGCGCGGTATCGATCGCTTCAGCCATTCGAACCACCGCATGACGGAAGACTTCCTTGCCTTCCATGCGCAGAAACCCTGCGGTTCCCGTTGTGGAAGGTCCACCGTCGACATAAAGCGCATCCCGGTGACGCCCGTCAGAATAGATGTGCGTCGAGAGAATGCCCCGGTCATCGGTCGTCCCGGCACCCTCTTCCGCCGAGAGCACCACGGCACCGGCGCCGTCCCCGAAAAGCACACAGGTTCCCCGGTCTTCCCAATCCAGAATCCGCGAGAAAGTCTCAGCACCGATCACAATGGCCGTCTTGGCCTGTCCGCAGCGGATAAAGTTGTCGGCAATCGACATGGCGTAGATAAAGCCGCTACAGACCGCCTGGACGTCAAAAGCCGCGCCCTTGACCATTCCCAGACCTTCCTGGATCCGGGTCGCGGTCGCGGGAAAGGTATCGTCTGGCGTCGCCGTCGCGCAGATGATCAGGTCTACGTCATCCGCCGTCATCCCGGCGTCGTTCAGGGCATCCTTGGCCGCCTTGATCCCGAGATGAGAGGTAAACTCGCCTTCGGCTGCAATACGCCGCTCACGGATGCCGGTTCTCTGGGCGATCCATTCGTCCGAAGTATCGATGCGTTGAGCCAGTTCTGCGTTTGTAATTCTTTTCGCGGGAAGATAGGACCCGCAGCCCTTCACCTGAGATCTGATCGTCATATTATACGGCAGCCGCCTGCGCTTCCGGTTGTTGGCGGGTCAAGGTCGAGAAATCCGCCTGAATTTTCTCGATGACCCCATGATTTGCCATGTCGATCGCCACGCCGATGGCATTGGCGAATCCGAGAGCATCGGTTCCGCCGTGGCTCTTCACCGCAATTCCGTTCAGACCGAGGAAGATTGCGCCGTTGTAAACCCGTGGATCGACCCGCTTGCGCAGCTTGCGCATGGCAGAACGCGCCAGGACATAGCCGATGCCCGCAAACAACGAACTCTTGAAGGTCTGGCGAACATATTCATTGATCAGCTTGGCTGTGCCTTCTGCCGTCTTCAGGGCAATGTTGCCCGTAAAACCATCGGTCACGATGACATCCACACTGCCCTTGGCGATGTCGTCGCCTTCGACAAATCCGACAAACTCACCCGGCAGATTGGAACGGCGCAGGATCGCACTGGCGTCCTGCAGGTACTCATGCCCCTTGATGTCTTCCGAACCGACATTCAGCAGACCATATGAGGGCTGCAGAATGCCCAGGACACAACGTGCGAAGACATTCCCCATGACGGCGAAGTCCACGATGTTATCCGCATCGCAATTCAGGTTGGCGCCCAGGTCAAGCATGACCGATTCGCCGCGGAGTGTCGGAAAGAACGACGCAATCGCCGGACGATCAACGCCCGGCAGAGTCTTGAGCACGAATTTGGCCATCGCCATCAACGCACCCGTATTACCTGCGGAAACCACACCTGACGCACTACCGTCCTGCACCGCATTGATTGCGAGGCGCATACTCGACTTGCGTCCGGCACGCAGGGCCACGGAGGGTTTATCACCGCTGCGGACCACATCGTCTGTATGAATAAGCGTGGTTACGGCCTTGAGGCGTTCCGAACGATCAAGCAGAGGACCGACTTCGTCCTCACGCCCGTACATCAGAAAATCTACCTCAGGGAAACGTTCGCAGGCCATTTCGGCACCATCGACAACAACGCGGGGTGCTGAATCTCCCCCCATCGCATCAAGTGCTATGGTCAAACGGTCGCTCACAAAACCTACTTTCGCCACACGTCAGCAAGGACAATCGGCAAATTCAACGTAGCTGCAACCGCACTAGGCTTCTGTCTCTGAGACTTCACGTCCGTCGTAGTGTCCGCAAGATGCGCAGACGTGGTGCGGTCTCTTCAGTTCACCACAGTTTGAGCACTCATGATAGCTGTTTGATGCAAGCGCGTCATGGGCACGGCGCATGTTGCGGCGCGACGGGGAAATTTTACTCTTTGGAACAGCCATAGTTCTCTATCCATCTTTCACAGGGCTATCATTTGGCCAGCGGGTGAGCGCAGAGCCGTGTAATAGCTAAATTATATCCTTGCGGCAAGCCCGACAGCCTCAGTCTTCGCTGTCTTTTTTACCGCTTTTCAGTGTCTCAAGAATCGCGAAGGGATTAACACCCTCGGGTTTCTCGCTCGTTTCATCGTCTTCGCTTTGGGCGCCGCCCTTTCGAACGGCGGAAAAAACCTCTCCACCAGGCGCAAGACCCTGCGCCCTTGGATAGGGGTTTATCGCCACAGACAGTTGCTGCGCAACGGCCTCCCCAACATCAATACCCTTCTCTCCAGCCGGCTCTGGCGGATCGTCCGCTTCCGGGTCGATCAGGATCTCCAGCCCCGCGCCATCGGCCGATTCGGATCTGACCTTCGTCGGATCCAGCGTAAAACGCAGAACAAAACTCTCACTCAGCGTCTCTATGACCGGTTCCAGCGTCACCACGCAAGGTTGTTCCACCTCGGCCTCGAAGCGACCTTCGAGCGCCACGATATGATTTCGCCCTTTACGGCGTAAAACCGCATGCACCTTCAGATTCCGTACCGCCGTGACCCCAAACCGCCCGGCCAGAGCTTCGGATTCCTCCGGATCGGCCACAAAATCACGTTCGATTACGCCGGGTCTCAGGTCATCAACCGAAACCAAACGGCTAAATTCGACAGTATCCTGCCCGCTACCGGCTTCCACAGGGACCGTTTTCACCGCTACGCCTTTGAATTTATCCGCAGAAAGCGGCGCACATTAGGTGCACAGCCTATCCCGGTCAACGCCTTTTTGCGCGCAGTTTCGCGCGACTCTGCTGCGACTCCGGCACACACTCCCCTGGGGCCGGGAATTCACCTCATAACAGCTGGGTTATTCAGGCACAGCGCCAAAATCCAGTTCCCCGCGCGACAGACTATCGATCTGCTGACCGGAAAGCCTCGCAACGACCGCATGAATATAGCCAGTGGCGGCATCGAGCTGTGCAGGACTTGCCTCCACAGTACCGTATAGATTCCGCTTTAAAGCAGCTTTCAATGCCTCGTCCCCCTCCTGAAGCCCCGATTCGTATGCCGATATCCGGCCGTAGAAGGCCTGAACCATAGCCTTGATACGTTTTCCAACTCCGACATCGCCCACACCCATTTCCCGCAGGCTTTGATCCATGTCCAGAAACAGCAGATCGAACAGAGCTTGCGACAGATCCGCCGTCCGTTCCTGCTCTTGTTTAAGGCGGTTCATCACCAGAAAAACATGCAGAACAATCAGATCGAAGCGCCCGTCCACGCTATCGGGCACGCCGTAAGGGCCATAAAAAGCCGGCTGACGGGCCTGGGTTACGACGCCTGTATAGAGCGCTCGCGCGGGTTCCTGTAAGGGATCTCGGCCAAAAAGCCTGCCTAAAACCATGTTTTCTCTACCTTGGGACCGGGTTTCACGCTTCACGCGGCGGCGGCGACGCGATATAAAGCGAACAGAGTTATTGAAATGCCTATCTTTACCGCCTTTATCAAGATTCGATAAACAGGCCCGGATCGGCTACAAATGATGACAAAGGGCGAGCGGCCCTTGTTTCAAACCGCTTTTTGAGATTAACCGGCGAGATCCATGCAACGCACATCAAATACAGTCTTTCGACCACACCGCGCCGCCTGGCTGGCCGGCAGCTGTGCAATCGGACTTTTACTGGTCTCCGGCTGCTCCAACAATGTCCAGGTTCGCGGCAACCTGCCCGATCCCGAAGTTGTCGGTGAAATCGAGACCGGCGTCCATTCCCGTCGGCAGGTTGCCGAGCGACTCGGTTCACCCTCGGCGATTTCGACCTTTGAAGATCGAAAATGGTATTATGTCGGTCAAAAGACCACGCAGTTTGCCTTTTTCGAGCCTGAAGTACTGGAACGGAACGTTCTGGTGGTCACCTTCGACGGCACCGGCAAGGTCGACGAGACCAAGGCTTACACGCTGGCCGATGGGCAGATTATCGACCCGGTCTCCCGAACCACCCCGACAGAGGGTCGTGAACTGACCGTGTTGCAGCAGATCTTCGGAAACATCGGCGGCAACGTTCCCGGATCGATCCTTGGGGGCGGCATCGAGAGTCAGCGGCCACGTTGATTGCTCTCCGCTCACTCCTGCGGCTTGCAGACGCTGGCGCGCATTGACGCGACTAAAGGGCGTTGAGCGGTATCTTCAGATAGGAGATGCCGTTGCTCTCTTCTTCCGGCAGAGCTCCGGCGCGGATGTTCACCTGTATTGACGGCAACAGCAGCTCCGGCATCGAGAGGCAGGCATCGCGTTCTGTCCGAAACCCGATGAACTCTTCCCGGCTTTTGCCTGCGCCCACGTGAACATTCTCGGCACGCTGCTTCGCGACTGTGGTTTCCCAGGCATAGTCACGTCCGTTCGGACCGTAGTCATGGCACATGAATAGCCTGGTCTCATCGGGCAGTGCCAGGATTCGATGGATCGAATCATACAGAGTGCTGGCGTCACCGCCGGGAAAGTCCACTCGCGCGGTTCCAAAATCCGGCATGAAGAGCGTGTCTCCGACGAAGGCCGCATCCTCGAAAAGATACGTCACGCAGGCCGGGGTATGACCAGGAGTCGAGAGCACCCTCCCCTCTAGCGAGCCTAAATTAAACCGCGCGCCATCCTCGAAGAGATGGTCGAACTGCGACCCATCAACCGGAAAAGCCGATTCCAGGTGATAGAGCCCCTTAAAGACCGACTGCACTGCAACGATATTGGAGCCGACACCGATTTTCCCGCCGAGTTCCGATTTCAGATAACTGCCTGATGAGAGGTGGTCCGCATGGGCGTGTGTCTCCAGAATCCATCCAACCTCCAGCCCCTGTTCGCGGACGTAGGCAAGAATTTCATCAGCAGCCTCTGTACCGGTCCGGCCTGATTTCGGATCGTAATCCAACACCGGGTCGATGACTGCACAAGCCGGGCCGCCGTGTTCGGAAACCACATAGCTGACTGTATTGGTCCCTTTGTGGAAAAAACCCTTAACCTGCGGATTCATGCAATCCCTCCTGTCGAGTCGTTCTGATATTCAAAACATATGTTCTTATTCTCGATATCATCAACGCACATCATTTTGAAGACCGCGTGGTTTCCTGAAACGGAAATCCTCAAAAAGAAAACCCCGGCCCCCGAATTCATATAGAACCCAGGTGCCGGGGTTTTTAGATCAGCGCCCATCAATCCAGGGCGAAAACCTGTCTTCTTTTAACCTGCGAGGGCTGCCAGAAGCATCAAGGCCACGATGTTGGTGATCTTGATCATCGGGTTGACAGCAGGGCCAGCGGTATCCTTGTAGGGATCGCCAACCGTGTCGCCCGTCACCGCAGCCTTATGGGCTTCAGAGCCCTTGCCGCCGTGATTGCCGTCCTCGATGTACTTCTTGGCGTTATCCCAGGCGCCACCGCCGGCGGTCATGGAGATCGCCACGAAGATACCTGTCACGATGACACCCAGCAGCATTGCACCCAACGCCGAAAGCGCCGCAGCCTGTCCGGCAATCGCATTGATCACGAAATAGAGCACGATCGGCGACAGCACTGGAAGCATCGAAGGAATGATCATTTCCTTGATCGCGGCCTTGGTCAGCAGGTCGACACAGGTACCGTATTCCGGTTTGCCCGTGCCTTCCATGATGCCCGGGATCTCCTTGAACTGGCGGCGAACCTCGACCACCACGGAACCGGCGGCACGACCAACGGCAGTCATGCCCATTGCACCGAAGAGGTACGGCAGCAGTCCACCCATGAAGAGGCCGACGACCACAAAGGGATTCGAAAGCGAGAAGTCGACGCCTTCCGCCTGGATCGCTCCGGTTTCGATGAAGTGCTCCAGATCGGCGGTGTAGGCCCCGAAGAGGATCAGTGCACCGAGACCGGCAGAGCCGATGGCGTACCCCTTGGTGACAGCCTTTGTCGTGTTGCCGACCGCATCCAGAGCATCGGTCGTCTTACGCACCGACTCATCCAGCTCCGCCATCTCGGCAATACCACCGGCATTGTCGGTAACAGGTCCGTAGGCATCGAGGGCGACAACCATACCGGCCAGCGCCAGCATCGTCGTGACCGCAATCGCAATTCCAAGCACGCCTGCCAGCAGGTAAGTGACGATGATGCCTGCGACGATGATCAGGGCGGGAATCGCAGTCGCTTCCATGGAAATGGCCAGCCCCTGGATCACATTGGTGCCATGCCCCGTCACCGAGGCTTCAGCAACGCTGCGCACCGGACGGTATTCCGTACTGGTGTAATACTCGGTCACCCAGATCAGGGCGCCGGTAATCACCAGTCCGGCAAGGCCGCAATAGAAGAGGTCAGCACCCGTGAATACCGTTTCACCAACCGTGAAGCTGGTACCCGTACCGAGCACCCAGTCCGTGACGAACCAAAGCCCGATCGCCGAGAACACTGCCGAAGCAATGAAGCCCTTATAGAGAGCCCCCATGATATTCTGGCTCGCACCGAGGCGGACGAAGAATGTTCCGATGACGGAAGTCACGATGCAGACACCGCCGATCACCAGCGGATAAACCATCATCTGGGCCATCACGTCAGTGCCGGCGAAGAAGATCGAGGCCAGGACCATGGTTGCGACAATGGTCACAACATAGGTCTCGAAAAGATCTGCAGCCATGCCGGCACAGTCGCCGACGTTGTCGCCAACGTTATCGGCAATTACAGCAGGATTACGGGGATCGTCCTCGGGAATACCGGCTTCAACCTTGCCCACCAGATCGGCGCCCACGTCGGCACCCTTGGTGAAAATGCCACCACCGAGACGGGCGAAGATCGAAATCAGCGAAGCTCCGAAGCCGAGCGCAACGAGGGGAACGATCAGATGACGACCTTCGAAGCCCATGCTCAAGAGGATCGCGTAGTAGCCCGCAACAGAGAGCAGCGCCAGGCCAGCAACCAGCATTCCGGTGACGGCGCCCGAGCGGAAGGCAACGCTTAGACCCTCCGCAAGGCTCTTACGCGCGGCTTCCGCAGTCCGCACATTGGCGCGCACAGAGACATTCATTCCGATGTAGCCGGTCAGACCCGACAGCACGGCACCAATCAGAAAGCCGACGCCGTCGGCGATGCCGAAGACCAGCCAAAGAACGATGAAGATAACAGCGCCAACCATCGCAATGGCCTGGTACTGACGGTTTAGGTAGGCTTGCGCCCCTTCCTGAATTGCTGCTGCAATTTCCTGCATCCGCGCCGTTCCGGCGTCGGCGGCCAGGACAGAACGCGCTGCCCAGATTCCGTATAGCAGTGCAAACACACCGCAGCCCACGGAGACCAATAACTCTGTCGACATCTAAGGACATTCCCCCATTTTAAATGATCCGACTCGAACGGTCGGTAAAGGCTTGCTATCAGCGTTAGAAACGCTGAATTGCGCAAAAAGGTGCCAGAATCACGTAACGAAGGCAACACCTTGTCCTTGGCCCACCGGGCGGGCGCATGCATGCCGGGAAAATCAGTGCTGCGGAACGGGCGCCCGGTTTTGACGGCGGAACCACAAGGCGGCGGCGATTACCACAAGGATGGGGATCACGACACCCAGATTGACGACATTCCAGCCGAAGGCATGAAGCAGAGCCCCAGAGCTCAGTGCGGTCACGGCAACGGTTCCGAAGGTCAAAAATTCATTCAGCGCCTGGACCTTGCCGCGTTCTTCCGGCGTGTGCGTGGAAGTCAGCAGAACGCTGCCCCCGACATAAAGGAAATTCCATCCCAGGCCCAGCATCACCAGTGCGCTCCAGAACTGGAAGACTTCTATGCCCGAGAGGTTCATCGCGATACAGCCTAAAATCAGCGCACCACCGGTCAAAAGGATCGCTTCGACACCAAAGCGCCTGACCAGGCTACCGGTGAAGAATGAGGGTGCGAACATCCCCAGCACATGCCACTGGATGACAAAAGCGGAGTCCGCAAAATCATGATTACAGGCCAGCATCGCCAGCGGCGTCGCCGTCATGATCAGATTCATCGAGCCATATCCGATCATCCCAGCCAGCACAGCTACGATAAAAGCCGGTTGACGCGCAATCTCAGACAGCGGCCGCCCACCTTTGCTGGACACTTCCGGCTTCAGGTTCGGAATGCGAATGAACTGAACAACCAACAGGACCACGAACGACAGCGCCGAGACGACGAGGAAACTCCCCGCGAAAAAGATAGGTTCAAAGAGATCCCGTGACCATTTCGCCAGCTCAGGCCCTGCGATGGCGGCAACAATACCGCCTGCCAACACAAGTGAGATTGCCCGGGCCTTGGACTCGGGTTTCGCCGCATCCGCAGCGGCGAAGCGATAGTAAGAGGCATGTGCGGCGAAGGCGCCATAGATCAGCGATCCCGCGCAATAAAGCATGAAACTGCGTTCGAATACCGCCAGGGAACAGATCAGTCCCGCCACGATCCCGATAACGGCACCCTGACTGAAACCATAGCGGCGCCCGAAACGGGACATCATGAAAGATGCCGGTACGGTCGTGACCATGATCCCAACGAATTGGAGCGCAAAAGGTAGGGTTGCCAGCGAAGCATCGGGCGCAAGATTCTGCCCGACCAGGGCCGCAATCGCGACCATCAGCACGTTGCAACAGTTGGCCAGAGCCTGGCAGCCGGCCAGCAGGCCGACATTCCGCATGTTCGAGTCTCGGATCATCCCCGGACAATAAAGGCCTGATCGAAACGGACAAGCCTGAAGAGGCATCTGTGACAATTTATGCCATACTTAGGTGTGCCAGGTATCGGGATACCGTCTGCGCCGACACGAAAGGCAGAACGAACGGCGTCCGCCTGTCGCTACTGGATCTGCAGATGACCCCGCATCACCTGCGCACAGTGTCCTGAGATTTTTACCTCTCTGGGCCACCCATCCCTCTTTGACACCTGGAGTCCGATTTTACTGGGGCGCCCCATCTCCACACCCTGATCGATATCGATATTGAAAGTGGCATCCACCTGCGGAGCCAGTGTGGAAAGATAGGCCCCCAGTGCGGCGGACGCGCTTCCTGTCGCCGGGTCTTCGAAATTTCCGCTCAAGGGCGCAAACATCCGTGCGCGAAGCCGCTCAACACCATCGCCCAGGCGCGCATAGACAAAGGTGGAAAAGCGCCCCGATAGATCCGCCAGCCCATAGGTCTTTGCCGCTTCTGAGAAGGCATCGAAATGTGCTCGGGCTCGGCCCAAGGACTCCAGCTTCACCTCGGCGGTGTAAAAAGGCAGTCCGACGGAGACACTCACCGGCACGTGGTTATGAAGCAGTATTTCGTCGGGCTGCAGCCCGATGCATGCGGCCATTGCATCCGGATCGATTCTATTGCCGACGACCAGCTCCTTAGGCGCGGTAATCGTCGCGCCGCATACGCCGTCAGCGCCGCCGACAAGTGAAACATCCACCAACCCCGCGGCCTCTTCAAAACACATCGTCTCGCCAACCTGAGCCCCGAAGACACTCTGCTGACGGGCCAGGACGTAAGCAGTGCCGACGTTCGGGTGCCCGGCGAAAGGCACTTCCTGAGCACGGGTGAAGATCCTCACCTGGGCCGTATTGTCTGGATCTGCTGGAGGAAGGACGAAGGTTGTCTCGGCAAAATTGAATTCCGCTGCGATCTGCTGCATCTGAGAGCTCTGCAAGCCGCGCGCGTCCGTAATCACAGCCAATTGGTTACCGCCGAACTGTTTGTCCGTGAAGACATCGACCACGACATAGGGCGCTTCAAGCATCTCACTTCCTCCATCTACTTGCGTCATCCCTTCTATAAATCCGACACGTAAACGCCAGGCAAGGATGGAGTTGTATGGTGACAATCTCGCGCAGGAGCTCTTGATGCGCCGGAGATTTGCAGCTGAAACCCCTCAACTATACAGCGACGAATTCCCGCGACGCCTTGGACGAATGCTGCAATGCTGAACGCAGTGTTCCCACAGGCCAAACGGATCTTCCCATGCTACAGCCCGTCCTCTTCGCCACCCTGGCCGCCATCGGCAATGCGATCTTCGTTTATGGCCAACGCGGGGCCGCCACATCCGCGAACCCCTTCCTCTTCATGGGCTTCGCTGTGCTCGCCTGCCTGGCGTTTTTCTCCGTTGCGGTCCTTGCCTACAGAACCCCCGAAGACACCGCCTATCTGGCCGCGAACTGGCGGATGATCCTGCTCAGCGGCTTCGGGTTTTTCGTGACCTTCATCGGCTTTTTTCTGCTGTTCAACAAATTCGGCGCCTCGCAGTACACCCTCTATGCCGTGATCTCGATCCTCACCACATCGATCGGTGTCGGGGTGTTTCTTTACCGCGAAAGCATCAATGCCTATCAGATTGCCGGAACGGCTCTGGCCGTAGCTGCAATCGTGCTCTTCTCATACGGCAAGGCAAAAAGCGGTTGAGGCGTTTCAATCAGATCTGCCGCTTTCCACCCGCAAAGACCTGGGTCCACTGCAAAATGCGGATCGACTTACGCAAGCCCGTGGGCCAAAAAGGGTCTTCCTCGACCAGCACTTGAACAGCCTGCGCGTCTTCCGCCGTAACCAGCCACAATCCTCCGGCAGGCTGGCCACTGGCCGTATCCTTCATCGGTCCTGCAGCCGTGATCCTGCTCGCATTGCGCTCCAGGAATGCAAGGTGAGCCGCCATATAGACGCTGCGTTGATCCGAATGTTTTTCATCGTCTTCGAATAGAACGGCGTAAATCATTGATACCTCCGGCAGTGTGTCTATTTCGCATGCCGGAGACTGCCCAAAGTGAGCTTGAGCTTAAATCTGGAATTTCGCAGTTGAGGTCGGCGGAAATGCCGCTTGCCAGATTAGCCCGGGTATCCGGCCTCTTTGAGCTCAATGCCGCGGATGATCTCTTTGCCCACCACCTTCTCGGCAACAGTAATCAGACGTTCCTTCACGATGTCGCCGTCATAGCCACGGTCGGTCACGTACTTGAGCGCGAAGAGAGCATGAAGTTCGGAGAAGAGCATATCTCGCAATTTTGGCTTATAGAGCTCGGCCCGAACCAGGTTCTCACCCTCGGGGATTTCAAGCGTCACCAGCATTGAGACACGGCTGGTAATACGGCCCCGTTCAATGATCGGCAGGATCATCGGCTGGAATGCGACAAAACCGGACTCAATCACCGGCTCTTCGACAACCTCCTCCTCGCCATCGGGTTCGCGCAGCAAAAACCACCACGCAGCACCGCCTGCTCCCCCCAACAGGAGTAGGAATACCAAGAGGAGGATCGCAATGCGCATAAACGAAGACCGCCAAGATTCATCGAACAAGTCGCGAGGAAGACTCCCTGCGACCTTAAGCAGTGGTAACCCAGCATGATGAATGAAAGGTAAAGTAAGGCCTTAAAAACAGTATTTTTGCTTTTTAAAACAATGAGAAAAGCCGCGGCGTTAGAGATCTTACAGAGGACTTAAGCGCTAATTAAAGCGGAATGCGTTTTTCAGAATCCCTGGGTTTCAAAATCCGCGGTCGAATTCAGCGACATGCTGGTTGAGAGGTAGTGAATTTTGAACCAGCTCAAACCTATTCCGGTCTAGCTCAGGTGGTTCCAGCCCGGTTTGCCAACTTCAATCTCGCTCCCGTCCGGCGCGAGGACCGTAACGCCCTCTCCTGCCTTCATTTTTCCGATACAGGTAAGGGGAAGATCCAGCTCAACCGCGATCCTGGCAACTTCTGCCGCCCGTTCCGGCGCAACAGTGAAAAGCAGCTCGTAGTCGTCACCGCCTCCCAGAACCGAAGCACTCAGATCAGGTTGCAGCTCCATGACCCTGGCAGCGGCAGAGGAAAGCGGCAGGTTCGCAACCCGGACTTCGGCTCCGAGCTTCGATGCCTTGGTGATGTGCCCCAAGTCCGCCACCAGACCATCCGAGATATCCATAGCCGCGCTTGCCAGGCCTTGGTTCAAAAGGCGCTCGCCAAGAGCCACACGGGGACGGGGCACCAGGTAGCGCTCTCGCAAACGCTCGGCAAAAGCTTCTTCCAGATCCGGCAGCGAAGCGTTGAAGGCCTTAAGCCCCAGCGCAGCATCTCCCAGACTGCCGGACACAAAGATCAAATCCCCCGCCCTTGCGCTCCCTCGTCCAAGCGCCGTTCCCTCTGGGGTCGCGCCAAAAGCCGTAATGGTGATCAGTAAAGGTCCGTCGGTCGCAACCGTATCGCCACCGTAGAGTGAAACCCCAAACTGCGCCTGATCTTCGGCGAGTCCCTCACTGAAGCGGCGCACCCAGTCCTCATTCTCTCCCTTGGGCAGTGCCAGCGCCAAGAGATAGCCCAGAGGTTTGGCGCCCATCGCCGCAAGATCAGACAGGTTCACGCGCAGGCATTTCTTCGCCACCAGCTCCGGCGGATCGTCAGGCCGGAAGTGGACGCCGCTGGCCAGGCTGTCAGCTGTTACGACAACAGAGCAGCCGGGAAGGCTCGGCAACAGCGCAGCATCATTGGTCAGCCCGAAAGTTCCGGCTGCATCTGTTGAAAGCGGCGCAAAATAGCGCTCTATGAGATCGAATTCTCCAGACATGACTCGCCGGTTTCTGCAGATCGTCGATAGGAGACTACGAGGACGCCTCGCCGCCTTCCAGCTCTTCAGGCCGCAGGCTGCGCGCCACGCGGTCCAGAACGCCGTTCACCAGAGCGGGTTCTTTTTCGCTGAAGAAGGAATGCGCCAGATCCATGTACTCGGTGATCACCACCTTAACCGGTGTCTCCAGGCGTTCCGACAGCTCATAAACCGCGGTACGCAGAAGAACCTTGAGCAGGGTTTGCAGGCGATCTACGGGCCAGTCATCGCTCAAGACAGCTGCCAGCATATCGTCCAGGCGGTCACTTTCTGCCGTGGTTCCCTTGATCAGAGCGCTCAACAGTTCCTGATCCGCCTGCGATATATCCAACCCGTCCACTTCGTCATTCAGACGGTGGCGCAGGAATTCCTCGACCACCGAAGCGGCGTTGCCGTTCTCCGACATCTCCAGCTGGTAGAGACCCTGTATAGCCGCCAGACGGGCGAGGCTGCGTTTTATGCTGCCTTTACGCCGGTTGTCAGGCTTCGCCTGTTTGGGCTTGGGTGTTTGAGCTGAATCGCCGCTTTCCGATGATGACATGTCGCTCTCCTCAGCGCGGGAAGAGATGAAAGCGCTGTTTCACCTTCACCATTTCCAGGCAGGCGCGCGCGACGTCACCCCCCTTGTTCTTTTCACTCATCCGGGCGCGGGCCCAGGCCTGATCCGCATTCTCACAGGTCAAAATGCCGTAACCCATGGCCAGCGTGTAGCCACAGGCGAGATCCTGCAGCTTTCGGGCCGATTCAGAGCAAACATAGTCGTAGTGCGATGTCTCACCGCGAATAACGCAGCCGAGCGCGATGTAGCCGTCAAAACGGCGCTGGCCCGAATAGAAATCCATCGAACGGATTGCCATGCGGATCGCGGCCGGAACCTCGAAAACACCCGGCACTTCCAGGCGTTCGTAGGTCGCTCCTGACTTTTCAAGCTCGGCGATAGCGCCTTTCGCCAGCTCGTCGCCGATTTCTTCGTAAAAGCGGGCTTCCACAATTAAAATGTGGGGCGCGTCATCCATTGTCTTTACCTGTCACTCGAATAGCTGATGTTTGCAGGAACCCGGAGCCTATCGGCGTTTTCACGCAGAAGAACTCCAAAACTCCCGGTATTCCGGGCTTCAATCGATCGGGCGCTGGTCTACGACTTCCAGTCCGTAGCCTTCCAATCCGACGATTGTCCTCTGGGTATTGGAGAGCAGTATCATCTGCCTAACCCCCAGGTCCAAGAGTATCTGCGCCCCGACGCCATAGTCGCGCAAATCGCCCGGTCCCTTGACCGGCTCCCCCATACGCGCCCTCAAGGTTTCCGACAAGCTCTTCGGCGAAGGTTCGCGGATCAGAACCACAACACCGCGGCCCTCGCGCCCTATTATTTCAAGCGAACGCTGAAGATCGCCGGCTTTCCCGCTGGTATCGTCTCCCAATACGTCATCCAGGACGTTGAGCGCATGCATGCGCACCAGTACTGGATCCTTATCGCTCTTCGGGTCGCCCATCCAGAGTGCAACATGCTCGGCATAGGAGACCTGGTTGACGTAGATCGCCATATTGAACTCACCGCCATGGCGGCTGGTGAACTTGGTCTTGATTGTACGCTCGACAATATGGTCGTTGACCCGGCGATACGCGATCAGATCGGCAATGGTGGCAATCTTCAGGCCGTGCTGCTGGGCAAAGGCGATCAGGTCGTCACGCCGCGCCATGGTTCCGTCATCGTTCATGATCTCACAGATCACACCCGCCGGGTTCAGGCCCGCCAGTCGGGAAATATCGACAGCCGCTTCCGTATGGCCAGTCCGCACCAGCACGCCGCCTTCGCGGGCCACCAGCGGAAAGACATGCCCCGGCGTAACAATATCCGCTGCGCCCTTACTGGGATCGACCGCCACGGCCACCGTGTGGGCGCGGTCCGGCGCAGAGATCCCCGTGGTGATGCCATCCTTGGCTTCGATTGACACCGTAAAGGCGGTTTCATGCCGGGACTCGTTCTTACGTGCCATGAGCGGCAGGCCCAGTTCCTCGATCCGCTCGCCGGTCATGGCCAGGCAGATCAGTCCCCGGCCGTACTTCGCCATGAAGTTGATCGCTTCGGGCGTCGCCATCTGGGCCGGGATCACCAGATCCCCCTCGTTCTCACGGCCTTCGTCGTCCACCAGAATGAACATCCGGCCGTTGCGCGCCTCTTCGATGACCTCTTCAGGCGAAGAGACAACTTCGCTGAAGGTACGCCGCCAGGGTTCCTGTTCGGAAGTCGTCATGACGGATCCTTTTCCAGCAGGCGTTTCACGTAACGCGCCAGCATATCAATTTCCAAATTCACCTCCGTGCCTTCCTCGAGCGCGCTGAAGGTCGTTACTGCCATCGTGTGGGGAATGATATTCACCCCGAAGACATTGCCCTCGACCTCATTCACCGTCAAAGACACTCCGTCGACAACAACTGAGCCTTTCGAAGCGATAAAACGTGAGAGTTCCTCCGGAGCTTCGAAGCGGAAGCGCCAGGACTCACCGTCCTTTTCCTTGTGCACCACCTGACCGACACCATCAACATGACCGGAGACCAGATGACCGCCAAGCTCGTCGCCGACTTTCAGCGCACGCTCCATATTGATCTGGGTTCCAACCTGCCAACGACCCATGGTGGTTTTCGAAAGCGTCTCACGAGAAGCCTCGAAAGCGAACCAGTCGCCACCCTTTTCGACCACGGTCAGACAAGCGCCTGAGCAACAGACCGACGCGCCAATATCAACAGTGTCGAGATCGTAGGAGGTCTCTATCTCGAGTCGCAGAATGTCGCTGCCAGAGAGCGACCGCAGTTTTCCGAGGTCAGATACAATTCCGGTAAACATCGTCTGCTTGTTCCTATTTATCCATTGTCCGGCGATGGAAAAGCTCCAGCCGGTCCTCCGCGAGCCCAATCGATGCGGCAAGCGAGTATTTGCGTATCGCCTCCAGGCGATCCAGCCCAAAACCGGCGATAGCAGGCAAACCATCGCCACCAATCACACCGCCGGAGCGGAACCAGGCGATCCGATCCACGAGATCATCGCTCACGAGACTTCCCGCCACGGCACCGCCGCCTTCGACCAGAAGACGCGTTACACCTCTGGCCCCAAGCGCCTGCAATACCTCCTGCAGGGGGATTGAGGCCTCGTCTTCCCCGGGAATCTCCACCACCTCGACACCGGCGTCACGGTATTTCTGCAGACGCGGCGTTTCGGCGCAGGGCCGGGTAAAGAGCAAAGTCGGCTGTTCGCTCGCCCGAAGCACCAGATCATGCGCCAACGGCAGGCGTAAACGGCCATCCACAACGACACGCAACGGCGCGCGATCCGATAGCCCCGGCAGACGCACATCAAGCCTGGGATTATCGGCCAACGCAGTTCCGCTGCCGACCAGAATTGCATCCTGTGTCGCGCGCAGAAGGTGTCCACGCGCGCGGGCCTCTGCGCCCGTAATCCACTGGCTCTGGCCGCTCCGGGTCGCAATCCGGCCATCCAGCGTGGAGGCGATCTTGAGGGTCACCATTGGACGCCCCTCGATCACGCGGCGCAGAAAGCCTTCGTTGAGCCGCCGGGCTGCATCCGCGCAGGCGCCAAGCGACACCTCAATGCCCGCCGCACGAAGCCTTTCAAGGCCCTGTCCTTGGACACGCTCATCGGGATCTTCCATCGCCACCACACAGCGGGTAATTCCGGCCGCGATGAGGGCATCGGCACAGGGGCCGGTCTTGCCGTGATGAGAACAGGGTTCCAAGGTTACATAGGCACTGGCGCTGCGGGCTTCGTCGCCCGCCTGCCGCAGGGCTTCGGTCTCTGCATGGGGACGCCCGCCCGGCTGAGTCCAGCCGCGGCCCACAACGTGCCCGTCTTTAACAAGAAGACAACCGACAGCAGGATTAGGCGCAACGCGGCCGAGGCCGCGCGCCGCAAGATTGAGCGCCGCGTTCATATACGCGGCGTCGTCTTCCCTAATCCTGGTCGATACCGAGCTTGCCAACAAATTCACCAAAGTCCCGGGCTTCGCGGAAATCACGATAAACCGATGCAAAGCGGACGTATCCAACCTGATCGAGCGTCGCCAAAGCATCCATGACCAACTCACCGACAAGCTTGGTCGGGATCTCGCTTTCGCCCGAAGATTCCAGACGCCGGACGATTCCGTTGATCACACGCTCCACCCGGTCACGGTCGACCGGCCGCTTCTGCAGGGCGATGGTCATGGAGCGCGCCAGCTTGTCCCGATCGAAGGGCTCACGCTGACCGCTCCCCTTCACCACCGTCAGCTCACGCAGCTGAACACGTTCAAACGTGGTAAAACGCGCCGCGCAGTTCGGACACTGCCTGCGTCGCCGTATGGCGGAATGATCCTCAGTCGGCCTCGAGTCTTTGACTTGAGTATCCTCATGACCGCAAAACGGACAACGCATATTTCCCCTCCTGACGACCCGGTGGTCGTCCAACACTAAATTCAAACCGGTTCTCTTACTCTAACTTACAAATCAGGCTTCAGACACAAATCAGCCAGGCTCACAGATCAGGATAAATCGGGAAACGACGGCAGAGCGCAACCACTTCCGAGCGGACTTCCGATTCGACCTTGCTGTTATCTTCGCGATTAGTGGCCAGTCCGTCCAGTACGCGGCTGATCAACTCACCAACTTTGGTGAATTCTTCCGGACCGAAACCGCGTGTGGTGCCTGCGGGCGTGCCAAGCCGGATCCCCGATGTCACCGTCGGTTTTTCCGGATCAAAGGGCACACCGTTCTTGTTACAGGTGATCCCTGCCCGGTCCAGGCTCTCTTCCGCGATGTTGCCGGTCAGGCCCTTCGGACGCAGATCGACGAGCATCAGATGCGTGTCTGTACCGCCCGACACGATATCGCACCCGTTCTGCATCAGAACGTTCGCCAGTGTCTTGGCGTTTTCAACGACCGTCTTCGAGTAGGTCTTGAATTCCGGCTTCAGCGCTTCTCCGAAGGCGGCCGCTTTGGAGGCGATCGCGTGCATCAACGGGCCGCCCTGCAGACCCGGAAAGGCCGCGGAATTGATCTTTTTCCCAAGATCCAGATCGTTCGAGAGGATCATGCCGCCCCGACCGGCACGCAATGTCTTATGCGTCGTGGTGGTGACGACATGGGCATGCGGCAAAGGACTGGGATGAACGCCACCAGCCACCAGGCCGGCAAAGTGCGCCATGTCCACGTGGAAATAAGCACCGACTTCATCCGCGATCTTGCGGAAGCGCGCAAAATCGATCTGCCTTGGATAGGCGGAACCGCCCGCAATAATCATCTTTGGCTGATGTTCACGCGCAAGGGCTTCGACCTCGTCGAAATCGATCTGCCCGTCTTCTTCACGCACGCCGTACTGAATGGCGTTAAACCATTTGCCGGACAGGTTCGGTCTCGCCCCGTGGGTCAGATGTCCGCCAGCCGAGAGCGCCAGACCCAGAATCGTATCTCCGGGCTGAAGAAGTGCGAGCATCACACACTGATTGGCCTGCGCGCCGGAGTGAGGCTGCACATTGACGAAGCTGCAATCGAAGAGCTCTTTGGCGCGGTCAATCGCGAGCTTCTCCGCGACATCCACAAACTCGCAGCCACCGTAGTAGCGGCGGCCCGGGTAACCCTCGGCGTACTTGTTCGTCAGAACGGAGCCCTGAGCTTCCAGAACTGCACGCGAGACAATGTTCTCCGAGGCGATAAGTTCGATCTGATCCTGCTGGCGATGCAATTCATCGCGAATGGCGGCTGCGAGTTCAGGATCGGTTTCCGCCAGGCTGGCGGAAAAGAAAGCATTATCCGAAACAGCCTGTGAGGCGACTGCAGTCATGGCGCTCATTCTCCAAATATGTCTAAAGGTGAATAATAAAACGAACCGTATTTCTCAATCGATGTTATCGACTGAAGCGATCAACCCAACTTCCCAACGCGCCGCTCATGACGTTCGCCGCCCGGAAAATCTGTTTTAAGGAAAGTCTCCAAACAGGCCTTGGCGACATCGACACCGGTCGTACGCGCCCCCAGGGCCAGAACATTCGCGTCATTGTGCTCGCGTGCAAGACGCGCCGTGGTTTCATCATGGCACAGCGCCGCGCGGACTGACGGGTTTCTGTTCGCAGCAATCGAAATACCTATTCCTGTCCCACAGACAAGAACGCCACGATCCGCCTTACCGAGCTCTATGACTTGCGCCAGGGCGACGCCAAAGTCGGGATAGTCGACAGATTCAGGACCGTAGGTACCGAGATCCAAGACTGTAAAGCCGGCGGCCTCCAGCTCTTTACCCAAGAGAGTCTTGAGTTCGTAGCCGGCGTGGTCGGCGGCAATGGCGATCGGTTTCTCGGTCATGGCTGTTACTAAACCTGAAATCTCTGGAAATCTGCGGCGGTCTGTGGAACGCGCGCGGACACTAACATAGCAATTCACGCAATGAAAAGTGGCGCAGAGCCCCTAAACGCCACTCAAGTGCAACAATCTATGAACCGCATCCTTTTGACCCTGCTGAATGAATTTCCATTGACTCCGGATAGTTGCATTCCCATGAAACAATGAATGAACGCCTCCTCACACCCCTCTGAAATAACTGAATAGTTGACATTATTTTATTGTTGTGCAAATTTTTCGGGAAAATACAGTATTTCTGAGATCAAACGGAATAAAAATGACTGAAGCTGTAAGCCCACAACTAACTCCCATAGACATGCTGCGAATGACGTCCGACGTCGTCGCATCTTACGTACGCAACAATGCAGTCTCCGGCGACGAACTACCGGGGATTATTCAGACCGTTTATGAGTCACTCACGGATCTGAAAAATGGAACACCCGGCGCAGGAGAAGCCCCAAAACCGGCTGTTTCTTTGAAGAAATCGATCACCCCCGACTACATCGTGTGCCTTGAGGATGGTAAGAAACTGAAGATGCTGAAACGTTATCTTCGGACGACTCATGGCATGACACCTGAAGAGTATCGGGCGAAATGGGGACTTCCATCTGACTACCCGATGGTCGCGCCGAACTACGCTGCGCAACGCTCGGCCTTTGCCAAAAAAATCGGCCTGGGCCGCGGTGCAAAACAAAGCCGCGGACGTGGAAAGGCAGCCTGATTGTGACTGGATCGAGACAGCAAGTGGCTGTCTCGCATCTCTCTTCCCGACGATGAAATCTTAATTAATTATCTGTTTTTATTAATAATTTTAAGACCTCGCTTTCTTCGTGCGCGACATCAGTCGCCCCGTTTAAGACGCCCCTCTCATGCGAACGCTTCATAGATCGCGGGTTTAAATTCTCCTCACCTGACCGACCCATCGTAAAATTGAGAAGCGTTACCTGTCTCGTAACACTCAATAGATTGCTCGTGCGATTGATGCATCAGTATTATTGTTCCATTACATAATCTTAAGCTCTCATTTTCATGGAACGTCCGGTTTTTTAGGCGTTTTTCGATTTTTCATAACTGGCGCCTCCTCATCATTTTCCCCTAGAACACACACCAGCTCAGCGAGAGTTTTGCAAATTGAGCCCGTGTGATATGCCTCCTGACAAACGCTATCCAGCCGACTGAACCAGATCTCCGCCCTCTCCGGTAAAGAGGTCCGGCAGCGAACACTCACACCTCACAAATATGAGGCAAAATAAACAATGATAGGCGTTTAAACGTTTTTATTAACGATTAAACTCAAGTGCATTTTTCCAATCTGACGCAGCTTAAAATAGTAGCGCCCTCCGGGAGAGGGTTTCCCGCCCTGATTGTTTATGGCGATCTGTTACCGTCCGTTTGAAGCGATCCCCGCCCGACGCAATGGCTGAAGTAATCGCCCGCGCGTAAAATGAGCCTAATGCCGGGAAAACAGCTGAATATAAATAGAAAATGTGAATTCGGCGCCTGCGGCTCGGTGTAAGTGCAGGTTCTTTTTACGGTGAAATTATTGGGTGTCCATCGCTGTAACCCGCACTGCTGGCCCCAAATCGATCCCTTGGTGGCTGGGGGCCCAACACAAAGTGACTAAGCTAAACCAGGGGCCCGCCTGCCCCACTGGACGGCGCCTGAGTTTTGGAGAGAAGGTATTTCAGCTTCCGCAGGGCATTTTGCTGCAGAACGAATTCGCCAGCGGAGGGCGGGCCGACGATGACGGCCTCCGTCATCGTCGGCGTGTGCATGGCCGAGACCTTGACGTAAGAGCCAACCTGCACGAACTCGAGTATGACGTCGGAGTCTTTCATTTTAAATGCCTGTACAGGAAGGGCTGCGCCAGATCCCTTCCAGATTATAGAGTGGCGCCGGTAAAACTTCTGACCGCCCCGAACCGTTTCTTGTGGCCGGGAACAAGGCTCTGACTGTCCACAGCTATTGGCGTTTCATGTTTTGAACTTCACCAGGCGGGAAGTACGCACATCTAACCGGTAACTCTAAGATACCGTAACGCCCTGCTGAAAAACCTTCCGAGACGTTCGTAGCGCCCTCGTGACGAGATCGGGCGCGCAATAACGATTTTATAAATCATAGTTCCTTCTTGCCACCGCTACAGTTTTGCAGCTGCGCGGCGGACTTTGGTGAGCCCGATACACTCTCGCCGGGGCGCTCACCCGAGGCGAAGATCGATACCGGACAAAAAAAACCACCGTCAAAGGCATCCGAAGACGACTTCGCCGGTGGTTTATGTTTCGTCTGTGGCAAGGTCCTGCCTGCCCTCAATGTCACGCGCGCCTGTTCAGGCTGCCGGCGACATTCTGCTCGAATACTGACCAGGAACCGACCAGAACTGCTGCAGGCGTCCAAGGGTCTCGTTGGCGGAGCGCAGGACTTCATCAGAAAGCTGCGCGCTCTGCAGACCGTTTTCGGCGTGCTGATCGAACAATTGACCCAGCGCCTGACAGATCTTCAGGCCGGTTTCAGATGCCCGGACATGGAATGAGCGGCGATCATGCAGCGAGCGTTCCTGGATCAGATAGCCGTTCTCGACCATCTTCTTAACGTTATAGGAAACGTTTGAACCCAGGTAATAGCCGCGCTGCGTCAGCTCACCGACCGTCAGCTCTTCATCACCGATGTTGAACAAAATCAGGGCCTGAACGTTATTGAGGTCGCGCACACCCATTCGGTCCAGTTCGGACTTCACGACTTCAAGGCACTGACGGTGCAGGCGTTCAACCAAGCTAATTGTCTCTAAGTAAGAGGCCTTCACGGCAACCTCGCATCATGTTGTTCAGGTGGAAGCGATAATCCAGCCCTAATCATGACGTGAGGTTGTTAAAACTTGATTAAGTGGTCGTCGATCGTGGAGCTATACAACTCTTAGGTTTCCTGCAGCATCTTTATAATGGCCGAGTAATCAAGGTCACCACGCCCGGATTTCACAAACATAGTGTAGAGAGCAGACGCCTCTGCCCCAAGCGGCGTCGGCACGCCGGCCTGATGGGCTGCCCCTTGGGCAAGCCGGAGATCTTTCTGCATCATCGAAGCTGCGAAACCGGGTTTATAGTCGCGGTTTGCGGCCGAGGTTTCAACCAGACCCGGAACCGGATTGTGGTTCAACATCGCCCAACAGGATCCTGATGAAGTCGAAGAGATCTCCTGAAGTTTCTCCGGCGCGAGCCCGAGCGTCTCGCCCAGGGTAAAGGCTTCGGAGATGCCAAGCATCGTGATGCCCAAAATCATGTTGTTACAGACCTTGGCGACCTGGCCGTTACCGGCAGCGCCCGCATGAACGATGTTCCTGCCCATGATCTCGAAGAGTTCTTTGCCACGCGCAAAGGCGGCATCGGGACCGCCGACCATGAAGGTCAGTGTTCCGCCGTCCGCGCCTGCGACCCCGCCTGAAACCGGCGCGTCGAGCATGGCATGACCGGCGGCAGCCGCAGCCTCATGAACCTCCCGGCAGCTCGCAACGTCAATGGTCGAGGAATCGATGAAGAGCGTGTCGGGCTCCGCCTGTGCGATCAAACCCTCCTCACCGAGATAGACCGAACGAACGTGCTCGCCTGCCGGCAGCATCGTGACCACGGCCGCGCTGCCCTTGACCACATCCGCGGCAGAGGAAACCGTCTCGATCCCGTTCGCAGCCGCAATCTCGACTGCGTTGGCTCCCAGATCGAAACCCTTCACCCTGTGGCCGGCCTGAACCAGGTTCTTGGCCATGGGTCCGCCCATGTTGCCCAATCCGATAAAACCGATATCCATGATCCGCTTAGCTCCCTGTTTTTTTGTGCCGCTCGGTCCGGGCACAGCGTTTGCCTTGTCTTTCGATCCTACGAGAACGTGAGTTCCCGATCACCCCGCGCCACGAAATAGCTCTCGACCATCTCCCGTGAAACCTCGGCCAGTGTCGCCGGCGCCCATTTCGGCGCATGGTCCTTGTCAATCAGCACCGAACGCACGCCTTCATAAAAATCGCGCTCTGCCATAAAGGCCTGGCTCATGCGGTATTCCATGATCATAGCATCATCGAAATCCAGGTCGCGTCCCCGGCGCAATTGCTCCAGCGAGACCTTCATCGAAGCCGGTGAGCGGCTGAGCAAGGTGGCCAGCGTTTCTTTCGCCCAGTCTCCGTCCTCCGCTTCCAACGACGCGATGATCGTCTCAACGCTATCGGCGGAGAAGATCCGGTCGATCTGGGCCTGCTGCGCCTGGAACGGCGCATCACCCGGCTCTTTGGCGAAGCCGGCGATCACCCGGGCGGCCACCTCCTCGGCGTCACCGCTCCAATTCGCTTGCGCAAAAGCCTCTTCAAGCGCCGGCATGTCCACACTCTCAATATAGGCATTGGCGAGTCCGCTGTAGAGACAATCCGCGGGCTTGATGCGCGCACCGGTCAAGGCGAGATAGCAACCGATTTCCCCCACGAGTTTCGGCAGAAAGTAACTTCCGCCAACGTCCGGAAAAAGACCGATTGCAGTTTCTGGCATGGCGGCGCGTGTGCGTTCGGTCGCAACCCGGAAGGCCCCGAGGATTGAGACTCCCACGCCACCGCCCATTGTGAAGCCGTCGATCAAGGCGATGTAGGGCTTAGGATACTGAAAGATCCGGCGATTCAGGCGGTATTCCTCAAAGAAAAAGTCCGACGACAAGCCCGCAGGCGTCCCGGTTTCCTTCGCGGCCAAGCCCGCCTTATAGACGTCGATAACGTCGCCTCCGGCGCAGAATGCCCGGCCGCCCGCACCCCGGATCACCACCGCCGAAATACTGTCGTCGGTCTCCCAGGCCGCAAGCTGCGGGTCCATCAGACGGATCATGTTTAAGGTCAGGGCGTTGAGGGACTTCGGCCGGTTCAGTGTGATAAAGCCAACAGCACCCTGCTGTTCGAAGAGAACCTCTTCGGTATCGCTCATAGTCGGATATCCTGTAAATTCTGATGTTCGTAGTCGTGGAAGAGATCCTCAGTCGGACAGGAGGTGACGCGCGGCGATCACCCGCATCACCTCGTTGGTGCCTTCAAGAATCTGATGAACCCGAAGGTCACGCAAAATGCGCTCAATCGGAAAATCCCGAAGATAGCCATAACCGCCGTGCAGTTGAAGCGCATCGTTGCAGATGTTGAAACCGGCATCGGTCGCAAAGCGTTTTGCCATGGCGCAAAACGCGGTTTTATCCGCTTCATTGTTGTCGAGTTTTTGCGCCGCCTTCTGCACCATCAGACGGGCTGCCTCCAGCTCGGTCGCCATATCCGCCAGTTTGAACTGCAGCGCCTGAAATCCCGCGAGCGGTTTGCCGAACTGCTTGCGTTCCTTCATGTAGTTCCGCGCCGCTTCCAGAGCCGTGCGCGCGCCGCCCAGCGAACAGGCCGAGATATTCACCCGTCCGCCATCAAGACCCATCATCGCGATTTTGAAACCATCACCCTCAGCGCCCAACAGATTGGCGGCAGGCACCCGGGCATTCTCGAAGATCACCATGGCCGTGGGCTGGCTGTTCCAGCCCATCTTCTTCTCCTGCTTGCCGAACGAGAGTCCGGGCGTGTCTTTGGGAACCACCAGCGCCGAGATGCCTTTCGGCCCCTCGCCCCCCGTTCGGCACATGACCACATAGATATCGCTGCGCCCGCCGCCGGAGATAAAAGCTTTGGTGCCGTTCAGGACGTAGTCGTCCCCATCGCGTTCCGCGCGCGTCTTCAAAGACGCCGCGTCGGACCCGGCACTCGGTTCGGTCAGGCAGTAACTGGCAAAGTGTTCCATAGAGGTCAGCGGCGGCAGAAACTTCCGGCGCAGCTCGTCGCCGCCGAAATGATCGATCATCCAGGACGCCATGTTATGGATCGAGATGTAGGCCGCGGTAGAGGTGCAGCCCCGCGCCAGTTCCTCAAAGATCACCGCCGCATCCAGCCGCGACAAGGCCGAGCCACCGACATCGTCACGCACGTATATACCGCCAAATCCCAGCGCCGCCGCCTTGCGGAGTGTGTCCTCCGGAAAGTGGCAGTTTTCATCCCATTCCGCGGCGTAGGGCGCCATCTCGTTCCGCGCGAACTCCTGCGCCATATCGCGAAAGGCGCGTTGCTCTTCGGATAGATCGAACTGCACGAACCTGCCTCCCCTAACAACTGTTAGGTTTCTTTTAGCGGAGCTCCACGCCGACGTCCATTTGAAAGCCGTATCGCAGCTGTTTTTTCACAAATTGAGGCTGCGACGCCCCTTCACCGGCCCCCTGATCACATGGTAAGCTCTTCAGGCCGGTCAGGCGGCACCCGATCCGCGGGAAGGGCCAAGCCCACCTCTTTACGTAACGACCTATACTCGAACCTCTTTTCAGTCTGAGGGCGCGGATACCGGACGGCAATGAAAGGAGGTCGCGCATGCCGACCCATACACTCCCCGAAAATCCAAACTTCGAAAATCTGAAAAAGCGGGCGAAAGCGCTGCTGAAATCCGCACGCAGCGGCGAACCGGAAGCCCTGGAGCTTATCGGCCCCTACTTCGGCGATCCGAAAGGAATAAGCCTGCAATCAGCGCAGCTTGTATTGGCCCGCGCTTATGGCTTTTCGAGTTGGGCAAAGTTGAAAAGCGGCATTCAACGGAGGCAAGCAACCCCAGCCGCTTCGGCGTCTATGTTGACCACGGATCAGTTGGCCAATCGCTTCCTGGAACTGGTCACGTTGAACTACGGACCTGGTGAGTTAAGCAGTCCCTCGCGTTTCAGAAAGGCGCAGGATCTGCTCTCGGAACACCCCGAAATCAGAAAAGAAAACATCTACACCGCCGCTGCAATTGGCGATGTCGCAGAGATCGAGCGATGGCTCGCGGATGCTCCGGCGCTCTTGAATCAGAAAGGCGGGTACTTCAACTGGGAGCCTCTGATGTATGCGGCCTATGCTCGCCTGCCAGGCAGTTCGACGCTGAGTGCGGGCCTGCGGCTGCTGGAGCTTGGGGCTGACCCTAACGCCCATTACATGTGGGGTGGGCAATACAGGTTTACGGCCCTCACGGGGGTCTTCGGTCAGGGCGAAGGCGGCCCGATCAATCAACCTGAACATCCCGACTATCGCGCATTCGCCCGCGCACTGCTTGAACGCGGAGCCGATCCCAACGACAGTCAGGCTGCTTACAACCGCTGCTTCGAGGCGGATAACAGCTGCCTCGAGTTGCTCCTTGGATACGGGTTGAAGCCTGCGGACCGCAATAACTGGCTGATCCAGGACGGCGAAGATCTGGTCCCCTCCCCCAGCGAAACACTCCACTTCCATCTCATCCAGGCAATTCATCGTGGCTTCGTCGAGCGCGCCCGCTTGCTGATCGCACACGGGGTGAACCTCGACAAACCTGATGACAGCTACGATACGCGTACCAAAGGCCGGACGCCCTATGAAGCCGCCCTTCTGCTGGGTGAAACGGAAATTGCCGATGCTTTGCTCGCAGGTGGGGCCAGCCGATCTGAACTCACGGTGCTGGACCGCCTTCAGGTGGCCTGCATGGCCGGCGATCTAGCGACCGCGCAACAACTCCTGGACAGCGAGCCGGATCTCGAGCGACTTGCCCAATCGCTGCAGAGCGAACTCCTATGCGACGCGGTCAAGCTGGGGAAACGGGATGCCCTAAACACCATGATCGCACTTGGCTTCGATCTCAATGAATCCGAGAGGCGCACGCCTTTGCATGAGGCGGCGCTCATGGGCGATTACGAGATCGTGGAAACCCTCCTAAAGGCGGGCGCGGACCCAAGCTTGCGTGATCCGGATTACTTCGCGCCGCCAATCGGCTTTGCGCAACATGCCGGTCACGACCGGGTCGTGAGGCTTCTCGATCAACAGGCCATGGATCTTTTCACTGCCGCTTCACGGGGTAACATCCAACAGCTTGAGACTCATCTGACCGACAACCCCACGAGCCTGAACCAGCGCTTCTCCGAGATCCGGCCGAACAAGACGCGGCCTAGCGACAACGATTGGATGACACCGCTGGTTTATGCCGCCCTCAACGATCAAACCGAGATGGTCCGGTATCTCCTGGGCAAGGGAGCTGATGCCACAGTGGCCGATGATGCCGGCGGGACCTTACTGACCATCGCCGAAGAACACTCAGGTCCCGAGACTCTGGATGCGATAAAGGAAGCACTGCGCAGATAGCAGACATCCTGATGCGGTCTCGAAACAGGATTCCGGGACCGCATCAGCGTTTTCAGTTAAAGAGAACGAAGCGGCCGTCCCGATAAACGAACAGACGATCGGCTTGAGGTCTCTTGGCCGACACAGACCTCTTCAGGTTCGGGTGCATAACGTCAGGCGCCGTACTTCGCGATCGTATCTCCAAGTTCGCCAATGTTTATGGGCTTCGCCAGCACCGAATTAAAGCCATAAGCCTGGCACTTGACATGATTTTGCCAATTGACGTCCGCCGTGATGGCGACGATCGGGGTAAGCCGTGGCGGGTCGTGCGGTAATTTGCGGATTGCCTCGCTGGTTTCAGGTCCGGACGTTCGGGGCATGTGGATGTCCATCAGAATCACAGAATACTCATGCGGCGCACGTAACAGCTTGCGGATGCATTCCGTTCCGTCTTCGGCAGACTCACTCTCATGCCCGAGGATTTCGCACATCTCTGACATCATGAAGCGCGTTGCCGGGTCATCTTCAACGACAAGGATTTTTGTTTTCAACTTCGTCCCCTGTTGCGCCGGCCCTAGTCAAGTTGCTACAGCCGTCTGCGGTATGGACATTCGAAACGTCGTTCCTTGCCCAAGTTCGCTCTCCACACTCAATGTTCCGTTCATCAGCTTTATGAGGTCCTTTGAAATAGCCAGCCCCAGACCAGTCCCTCCTACTTTTCGCCGAATGCTGCCGTCCGTTTGCCTGAAACGGTCAAAAATCAATTCCTGCTGATCCTTTGCAATACCACAGCCCGTATCGCTTACGCTGATTTCCAGGGTTTCCTGACTTTGTACCTTTGTAGAGGCAAGATACTTCACGGATACGCCAATCGCGCCCTTCTCCGAAAAACGAACGGCGTTATCAATGAGATTGTGCATGATCTGTCCGAGCCGATTTTCGTCGATCCACACGGTGCCACTCTCACGGCCTTCAAGTTTTACTGAGAACTCAATCTGCTTTCCGCTGCGCGACACCAGTGCTTCGCCCATAACCCGCCACTCCGAAACCAGAGTCTCGAGGGAGCACTCCCTGATCCAGAGTTCGACCGCATGCGCTTCCAGCCGTGACATTTCCAAGATGTCCGAGAGAAGCCTGAGCAGCTTCATCGCCGCCTTGTAGCCTGTTTCCGCCTGCAGCTTCTGCCGATCTGGCACCTCGCCGCGCTCAATCAACTGGAACATGCCCATGATCGCATTCAAGGGCGTTCGGATCTCGTGGCTCATCGTCGAGAGGAACTCGGACTTCAACCGGCTTGCCTCCTGCGCGTCCCGTTCGGCAGTTTTAAGACGGCTGACAACGCAGGCAATCAGATTTCCCGGTACCACCATGCATCCGAAAGCTATTACGAAAAGAAGTTGGGAGTCCCCAAATCCGATGCCGGTCTGAAAGAGGGTCCGATCAAAGAAAACCACGAGCGCGAGCAACATCAAAAAGGCAGCCGTCACGCAGCTAATCGTTTCAGTACGCAACCAGAGTGCACAGACGGCAAGCAAGGGTGCTGCGAAAACGAAGCGTACGGTTTCGATGGTCGCAACAAGCGGAAAAATGAGGCAAAGAGAAAGAACCAGCAGCCAACCCAGAAACTTGAAGCTCTCGGATACCGAAGGCAACTCCCGGGCTCTCAGACCTCCGACCGCCAAATAGAAAAATGGGGCGAATGCAAGAGTGCTCACCAAATCTCCCAGTACCCAGGACACATAAACATCCAGCCAGGAACCCGCATTCAGGCCTGTCACAACCGTCGCCCCAATCGTACCTGCAACCACCGCCGGCAGGACGCATACGAAACCGAGAAACTTCACGTAGAGCCGATGACTTTCCAATGGCGACTTGAAACAGAGGAGACGCTCAATCGCGAAAGCCGCAAGCAGAAACTCAGTTCCATTGACGGCCCCAAGAGACATCGCGAGCAGCAGAGGATCTCCATAGATTAGATTGGCCGCTGAAACCCCGACAAACAGCATTGAGACATGCGCCAGCTTGCTTCGATGTTTCGACGCCCAGAAAAACCCGATCATAAGAGCGTTGGGCAGCCAGATGATTGCAAAGCCGGTTGAACCGCGAGAAAGATAGATGCTCAGCAGAGCAGCAAAAAACGAGCCTGCAGCAAGCGCCGTCAGCAGGTATGGGATGCCAATGCTCGAGCCGGAGCGACTCGGGAAAGGGTCCGGCGACAACAGGCGGTCACGCGGCAAGTCCATGCAACTTCTTTCATTCGCACTCTCGCCAGAGCTATCCACTGGAGATTATAAACTCTGGCAAAAAGCCTCAGGAATGGTTTCAATCGAAACCAAAAAGAGCCTGGTAAACTACATACAGAAAAGAAAAAATTGCAATAAATACGATATAAAACTCAAACAATACAACCAAAAATAAATCTGTGAGAAATCAGATAAATACAACAAACGGGTCGATGTATTAGCAGAATGCCTCTCCCTACTGCTCGATAAGGAATCCGTCGCGTCGACACTCCGGTTTTACAACGTAAAATTCGATGGGCATTGAGAATTTTATTCGAGACGGAGCCATAGATACCTAAGCCGCGCAAGCTGGCGGAGCCCGTTAAGCGGCAAGCGCCCTCTCTATCAGTTCCAGATGATCCTGACCGTAATACATATCTCCATCAACAAAGTACGTAGGCGACCCGAAGACCGAGCGTTCGATGGCCTCCGCCGTATTGTCCCGGTAGATCTTCTGTATCGGTTCCGAACCGGCGCTTTTCACCAAGTCCGCGGCATCGATACCAAGTGAGGTCGCCAGCTCACTCAGCAAAGCCGGGTCGGAGATATCCGCGTCGTCGCGCCAGTGGACTTCCAGGATCAGATGCGCCAGTCGGTCAACATCCAGCCCCTGAGTCTGGGCCGCGATCAGCATGCAGCTCGCAAGGGTCATATCTTCGTCGTGATAGGTCGGACGGAAGTCGATGACGGGTACGTCGCGGAATTCCGCCCAGCGTTCGATTTCCCGCCCGAAGAAATACGCCACATGTTCCGGCGTCCGTTCCGCGAAAGTCTTGCCGCCGACCGCCGAGACAACCGGGCCCAGATGCACCGGTTTGTGGAGCAGTTTCCGGCCTGCCGCTGCGGCAATTTCCATCACGCGTTTCGAACCTAAATAGGCAAAGGCCGAATGGGCCGAATAGAAGTACTCAATCGTATTGGCAGTCATGTTTCCTGCTTACCCTGGTCATTCAAACTGATCTTTCCTCTCTGAATAGCACGTTGAACGCCGCGCGACATCCGGAGCCTTGAGAGAACCACCCGATTGCGATAACACCCCGCCGAGTGATCAAACTTGACAAAATCACAGCGAGACTATTGGATAGATCAGCGCCGATTTGAAGCACAGCTTGCGGGCGCTCTATAAATACGGCTAAAGCGAGCGGATTTGACCGCCCGGCTATAGCTGTGGCGGTTTTTTGTTTTTTTGCCCTGCGGACAGGATCTGCAGTCAACAAAGTCATTTTACTGCTGCTGACATTTACCAGCGGCGCCGGACTATGGGAGACGGCACCGCAGCTTCGAGAGAGGGATGAAACGCCATGACCGTAGAAACAAAGCACCCGGAGACCCTTGCTCTGCATGCGGGCTATCGCAGTGACCCGGAGACCGGCTCTGTCGCGGTTCCGATCTATCAGACCACCTCGTTCCAGTTTCAGGGCGCAGAGCATGCCGCCAACCTGTTCGCCCTGAAGGAACTCGGGAATATCTATACCCGGATCATGAACCCGACCTGTGCGGTTCTGGAGGAACGCGTCACTGCGCTGGAAGGCGGCGCCGCGGCGCTTGCCGTCAGTTCCGGTCAGGCCGCCTCCGCCATCGCGATCCAGAACATTGCCAAAGCGGGCGACAATATCGTCAGCTCGACAGATCTTTACGGCGGCACCTGGAACCTCTTCGCCAATACCTTTGCCAACATGGGCATCGAAGTCCGTTTCGTGGACCCGACCGATCCGGAGAATTTCCGGCGCGCGACCGACGAGAAAACCCGCGCCTACTACGCCGAGACCCTGCCCAATCCCAAGCTGGCGGTCTTCCCGATCCGGGAAGTGGCCGACATTGGAAATGAACTCGGTGTGCCCCTGATCGTCGACAACACGGCGGCGCCGATCCTCTGCAAACCCCTCACCCACGGCGCCAGCATCGTGGTCTACTCGACCACCAAGTACATCGGCGGTCACGGCACCTCCATCGGCGGTTTGATCGTCGACGGCGGCACATTCGATTGGGAAGCCAATGCCGAACGCTTCCCGCTGCTCAACCAGCCGGACCCCAGTTATCACGGCGCCGTCTGGACCGAAGCGGTCAAACCGCTCGGCCCGATTGCCTACATCCTCAAGGCACGGGTCACGCTCCTGCGCGACCTGGGCTCGGCCATGAGTCCCTTCAACGCCTTCCAGTTTATTCAGGGACTGGAAACCCTTCCGCTGCGCATGCGCGAGCACTGCGCCAACGCGGACAAGGTTGCGAGCTTCCTGGAAGGTCACCCGGCCGTCGAACGGGTTATTCACCCCAGCCTCTTCGACGGGGAACAGAAACGCCGCGCCGAAACCTATCTCAGCGGCAAGAACGGTGCACTGCTCGGCTTCGAACTGAAGGACGGATTGGAAGCGGGCCGGAGCTTCATCGACAGCCTGAAACTCTTCTACCACGTGGCCAACATCGGCGATGCCCGCAGCCTTGCGATCCATCCGGCGACCACCACCCATTCGCAGCTCTCGGCGGAAGAGCAACTGGCCAGCGGCGTGTCGGACGGCTACGTGCGGCTATCGATCGGGATCGAGCACATCGACGACATCCTGGCCGACCTCGATCAGGCGCTCAGCTCTCTCGGCGCCAGTGCCGCTGCGGCGGAATAGCACAGGGATTTCCGGTTTCTGGGGCCCTTGATCTTTGTTAAGGAGTTTGCAGGTCACGATTGCTTAAGATTGTGACCTGCTGCCTCTCGCCGCCGCCCCACTTGTTGCCGGGGCGCGACGGCCTTAGAATTAGCCGGCAACAATCACAATAGGCCGGTGACTTCCCAAGAAGCGCCGCGAATGGAAGCGTCATGGCGAGCCAGAGAAACGACCTGAACCCATACCTGCGTAAACCGGCGGTGCTGGGCGGCTATCCCCAGATCCGCACGCGGCGCAACCGGACCGACACCTGGACCCGCAGTCTGGTCGCGGAAAACCGGCTTGGTGCGCAGGACTTCATCTGGCCGCTTTTCGTGCAGGACCCCAACGGCACCAGCGACATCTCCTCTATGCCCGGTGTGCAGCGATATGGTCTGGATCGGGTTGTCGACGCCGTGGCCAGAGCTGCCGAACTCAAAATTCCCGCCATCGCAGTCTTTCCCTATGTGGACGAAAGCCTGAAAACACCTGATTGCGCTGAAGCCTTCAATCCGGAAAACATCGTCTGCCGCGCCGTCCGCCTGATCAAGAAAGAGGTTCCGGACATCGGCATCCTTTGCGATGTCGCCCTCGACCCCTTTAATTCCCTCGGCCATGACGGTCTGGTGCAGGACGGGCGCATTCTGAACGACGAATCCGTCGAAGCCCTCTGCCAGCAGGCACTGGTTCAGGCTCAGGCCGGCTGCGACGTGCTGGGCCCCTCAGACATGATGGACGGACGGGTCGGCGCAATCCGCCGTACGCTGGATGACGCGGGTTATCAGGATGCCAAGATCATGTCCTACTCGGCCAAGTACGCCAGTGCCTTTTACGGCCCCTTCCGTGAAGCCGTGGGTGCGGACAGCAAGCTGACCGGCGACAAGAAAACCTATCAGCTCGACTACGCCAATTCCGACGAAGCACTGCGGCAGGTTGAACTGGATCTGGCGGAGGGCGCCGATATGGTCATGGTCAAGCCTGGCATGCCCTATCTGGACATTCTGCGCCGGGTGAAAAGCAGGTTCGGCGTGCCGACCATGGCCTATCAGGTCAGCGGCGAGTACGCGATGCTGAAGGCCGCCGCCGCCAACGGCTGGCTGGATAACGATCAGGTTGTTTATGAGAGCCTGATGGCTTTCAAGCGGGCCGGCGCAGATGCCGTCCTGACCTACTCGGCAATAGAAATGGCGGAACGTCTCAAGGCCGGCTGACATTTCAAGAGCAATTTCACACCGGTGAATTCCGTCAGTTGAATTCCGATACCAGCATGACGACATCTTCAGTCTGATTGCTTTCGTCAGCTATTCTATTTAGTGCGCTCACAAACATATAGGGAGAATGACAATGACCATTCGTCTTGGCGATACCGCCCCTGACTTCACCCAGGATTCCACCGAAGGCAAGATCAATTTCTACGACTACGTCGGCGATTCCTGGTCGGTGCTCTTTTCGCATCCCAAGGACTTCACGCCGGTTTGCACGACCGAACTTGGTTTCGTGGCCAAGCTGAAACCCGAGTTCGACAAGCGCAACGTCAAGGTCATGGGCCTGAGTGTCGATCCGGTCAGCGACCATACGACCTGGGCCAACGACATCGAGGAGACTCAGTCTCAGAAACTGAATTTTCCGTTGCTCGCCGATGCCGACCGCAGCGTGTCGGACCTCTATGACATGATCCACCCGAACGCCAACGACACGCTGACGGTGCGCTCGGTCTTCATCATGGACCCGAATAAAAAGGTCCGCCTGATCATCACCTATCCCGCCAGCACCGGCCGGAACTTCGATGAGATCCTGCGGGTCATCGACTCCCTGCAGCTCACAGACGGCTACAAGGTCGCAACCCCGGTGAACTGGAAGGACGGCGAAGACGTGATCATCGTCCCTGCCCTCTCCGACGAAGACGCCAAGGACAAGTTCCCCAAAGGCTGGAAAGCCCTGAAGCCTTACCTGCGTGTCACACCGCAGCCGAATAAGTAGAGCATCACCGACACTAAGGCTGGATCGATAGAAAAGCGGCACTCTTTAAGGGTGCCGCTTCCTTTTTATGCCATTCTCTCCTCAAGTTGGCTAATTTACGAGAGAACCAGCTAAATGCAGTTGAGAGGCGCACCTTGACGCATACTCGCCAAAAGCACTCCCGCATCTCCTTTGTCATGGCAGGAGAAGGAAGATGCATTCAGATATCCCCACGGCGCCCATGGGTTCTTATCACTATCTTGGCGCTATGGTGGCTGTTGCTGGTGCAGGGAGGAATCACCGCCCAATCTCAACTCGAACGCTATTCCAATTCAGACCCTCTGGGGACCTACGTGTTCACTATTCTCTTCTATGGCGGTCTCATTTTCTGGCTGCATGCCACCTGCGTTCTGACATGGCTGACCCTCGGCACGGAAACGATCGCCATTCTCGGCGATAACCTCCATCGCACCTTGAGCGTTCTAGGGCTCTATCGAACCAAGGCCTACGCGCTCTCATCAATTGGAGACCTCAGGTGGGTGCAGCACCCCTCAGCGTTGGACTCCAAACTAGGAAATAACGACATTCACCGCCTGTCCTATGGCGTGATCAAGTTCGATACCGGCGGCAAAACCGTTACATTTGCTAAAGATGTAACACAGAGTGAAGGCGATGAGATTATCGATGCAATCTGCTTTGCAGCAGGTCGAGAACTGCTGGTATGAGAGCATTATACCTTTGGCCAAAAGGCCGGTTTTTGCTCCGGGTCACGCCACAGGCGAATAGACAAATCGAACGCTCCTACCCTTAACGCAAGGCATCGCGTAAGCGAAGGTTCAAGGGACGTGCCCGCATCGAACACGTCCCTTTTCCTGTCCGAACGCTGAGTCTGACGAACTTCTACGCGCGGTGGGTAAACTCAGCCTCATCACGGCACTCGGCCCGCAGGCGCGCCAACCAAGAGCGCGATTTGATCTTGGTCATTTTGAGTTGGTTCTTATGAAGTGCTTTGCAGACAACGCCTTCACCGCTCACGCCCTTTAAACTGCCACTCCGCACGGCATCGACGAAGCGTGGATCCAGTCTGCGCTCACCGAAGAATTCAGGGGTCTGAAGATGCCCGAAGAGCTTCAAAAATTGACCTGGTCCCAGAATCCCCTTCCTGTGCGGATTTACGTCGAAGAGAACCACATCCATCTTCTCGAGTGGATCGGGGTGATCACCCGCAAAGCTCTCCGGTCCGAAGTACTCGAAGAAGCACGTGGCCTTTTGATAGCTTTCGTCACTGAACACGCGTTCAAGCGACTCACCGTATTTCTCCAGAATCAGGATTGTCGACGCAGCCAGGGTATCTCCCTGAGACAAGAGTTGCGTCCGCGATCCAAAGCGATGGAAGCCATTGATTGCAGTCCATTCGGCTCTGATGTTCGAGCCGTCGAGTTTGTCAAAGACGTGATAGGAAATGTCAGGGTTTATGGTCGTTGGAATAGAAGGATAAGTTTTCATGGAATAACAGCCTTGATACGCACGGCACAGCAAGCGGCGCGTTCTAGCGAACGTCGCCGAACCTTTGCCGGCTCTCAGATAAAATTGTGAGAAGAGACCATCACACACGAACAGAAAAAAGCTCCGGCCTCATAGGCAGGTGTTGCTGTCGTTCAGGTGCGGATAGGTCTTTGCAGTATCAAACAGTCATAATTCCGGCTGTATAGGGAAGCGGCATGATTTTGTCAATCTGACGCCAGCCTTCTCACCGCGCCCCTAAACGCCTCTCGAAATGCATTGGCCTCACGGTCAAGGGTTCAAATGGCCCAGGAGCTCGGCTTTTTCTTCGTCATTCAACCCGCTATTACGTTCAAGGTACCAGGCAGCTGTATTTCCCTCTGTATCGGCCGCCGTCGTCTCCGCACCTGCATTCAGAAGCAATTCAATCAGCTCTGGCGAGGCATTCTCCGCGGCGTACATCAACGGCGTTCGTCCATCGCGCTTCAGTGTGGCGCATTCATTGTCAGCGACCGCTGTTCGGGCATTGGGATCTGCGCCTTGTTCCAGAAGAAGCCGTGCAGTCTTCTGGTCGTCGGCCTGCGCCGCATACATTAAGGCGGTCTTGGCGAACCAATTGCTTGGCGCGTCAACGTCTGCACCGATCGAGAGAGCAAATTCCAGCATTCGAGGATCACCGATCGCCGCCAACAGGATCTCGCTCAGATGGATCTTCCGCGCGGCGGCGAGTTCATCTTTGCGGTGCTCCCGCAGGCCTTCCCAATCCTCCGGCCTGTACAAAGCTTCGAGCCCAGCCCATAGAACTTCAATAGGTGTCAACTCCTGGCGGGTGTAAATCGCAGCAAGGATAGCATCGCGCCAAACCCCTATCGCATCCCATTCCAGATCCGTTGCATTCATTTCCAGCAGGCGCTCCGTCGCGACCTTCATGATGCTTTCTGGTGAAGTCGTTGCCGCAAGACCAGGCAGTGCGCCTCCCTCCCGGACAATCCCTGTCAGACTGCGCAAATCGTTGCCCCGCGAATAGAAGAGCCGGTCCAGAAGGAAGCGGTAGCTTTGCTCGGCCATCGCGCGGGCCTCTTCTTTCGTGCCTGCGAAGTGCGAACGGTAATAGCCCGTCATCGCGTCAATGAAATCTGCGCTACTGGATTTGAGCTTTCGGTAAACGGACCAGCTCGCCGGGTCACTTAGACCCCAGGCGAGCGCTCTCAACTCCCGCGCTGCCTCCGCTCTTGTGACATCCGAATGGGCCTGTTCAAATCCAGGGCTCATCATATGCGGACGATGGAAGATCGAAACCAAACGATCCTCAAGTGGTAGCGCCGTCCAACCCAAGGTTCCCTGACAGCGAAAGACTGATGGATCGCCATAGATAGATGTCAGCGCATGAAAAAAGCCGGAGGTGCTTGTAAAGCCGCCTAAGCTCCTCTTGTGAGGCGAGATCTCCAGGCTGCAGACAGTTTCCGGCTCATCCCTTGCGCTCAGTTTGAAAAGATCTACGACGCGACGCTTGCTGGCGTATTCGAAGTAGGGTGCCGCTGTACTGTAGTAAGTCCCTTTGTGAGAAAAAACGTAGACCACGTCACTTGGCGGATAGGCGATAAAACCACTCGCGCCCGAATCATTCGAATCCCACGACCTCGGGATGAAGAACTTGCCATCAGGCGGGGTTCCGTCAGAATCGACCTTCGCATCTTCGTATTGCGCTTTGCTGTCGAAGAGATAAAGCCTCGTCTCCAGATAACGCCATCCGATAAAGTCACCTTGGACATGGACCACCTCCAGGCTGCCATCCCCGTCGAGATCCAACGCCTTATGAGATGATTCGGCATAAAGCCCACCGAAATTGCCGTTCGCGTTGGGTTGATCTGGGAAAGTAAAAACCTCTGAGTCCGGATATGCGATTTTCAGATCAAGCCACTGCTCGCCAAGTTCAGTCGGGCCCCGAAAGACACTCCGCCAGGCGGAAGCAAAAGCATCGCAAACCTCCTCATCTCTGCCGACCAGAAGCATTGGTTCATACGGCGCAATTTCAATCTCTTCGGCGCGCGTATTTTCAATGAGTACTCCAAGCAGAACCATGCAAAGGGCAACGATGGTCGAGTTTCGAAATTGCATTGAAACCTCTCTCACCCAATCCCAATATGGTTAGGCAGCCACACAAGGCTATGAATCAATTTTGTCAAAATTCCGCCGACTACTCGGAAAACTATGGCGATAACGTGGAAATTTAGCATGCGCCGTCGAGTCATCATTGCTTCGGTCTTGCTGCTTCTTCTCTCCTGCGCTTTTGCAGCCGGTTATGGCGTGCGCAAATATTTCGCTTTTCGCACTCTCAACGTGACTTCCTGCGACGGCTCCGCGATAAGCCTGCCAACACGGCGCGGTGAAACACTCAACGTGGAGTTCTTCGTTGGCGGTTGGGCACAAGGGCCGATCAGAATCAGCATGGCAACCTCTCCCAATGCTACATCAGCGGAAGAAGTTACCGTGTTTCCTCAAGGAAGGCGCAACAGGATTTCCTTTTAACATGTCGGCGAATGGTACGGAAATTTTGAAGTAAAATTCGAGGGCGGCGACTGCCGGCTATTTCTCGCATATCGCTTTCACGGATCTCCCCTCCCCCTCTTTTGACACTGAGTTTGCGCTCGTCGTCTAAAGCCAAGGCCAACACCTGATGATACAGAAATACAGGCAAGCGGCAGCTATCTTCTTACTTTACCCGGGTTGATGATCTACTGCTCAGCAGCGAGCTTCTTCTCATAGAGCTTCAGAAAATTCGCCGGAACCTTCAGGACATTTTCGTCATCGTGATCGATCATCTGGCAAGTGCAGTTCTTGTTGTATCGGCGCTTTTTCCTCAAGCAAGCGCGCAACGCGCCAAACTCAGCGTAAGACCAATCGGGGCTGCCATAAGCGTCCCAGCTCTGATAACTCACGCTCAGCGTCTCCTTGTCCCAGACGAGACAGGATGAAAAGGCCTTATGCGCAAACCCCCGGAGTCCTTCGCGATAGCTATTGCGGCGGTCGCCTTGTCTTTCACTCATGTCGCTTTGAATTCTCTCAACTTTATCCTGCAGCATTCTGCCCATGAGATCATCGTAAAGCAGCTCAGTCGCCGTTTTATCGTCTGCCGCATGAGCCGCACATAGACTCCAAACCACGAGCAAACAGGCAGTTATCACCGATCGCATTCTTTATTCCCCAAGGCTGTATTCATTCATCGCGGAACGTATATCAGCACGACTTACAGTAGTATGAAAAACTGTAATACCCTGGAAAGAAAAAGAAACGTTCACCGCTGTTAAACACACCCCCCACATTTCGACAACTAAGAAACAGCAGAGATTTCCTGCTTCGTCGTGCTCATCACCCAGTGTGTGGTAAAGGCTTTAATATTGCTGTCGGCGTGAAACAGGCGGTCCGCCAGGGATGTGTATTCATCCATGTCAGCCACCTGCACAATGACCACACAGCTCACCTCGCCCGCCACCATGAAGCATTGGGACACTGCAGATTCCCGCTTAACCCTGGCGACAAAGTCGCGGCGAAACTCCGGGCCGTGGCGGTCCAGCCTCACGGTCACCACCGCAGAAAGTCGGCGGTCCAGATGGCCCGGATCAATCACCGCGACAATGCGCCGGATGACGCCGTTCTCTTTCAAGCGGGCGACGCGACGCAGACAGGCGGAGGGCGACAAGCCGACCTGCTCGGCGAGAGCCTTATTCGGCAGATCGGCGTTCTCTCGCAAAACCGAGAGAATACGATGGTCGATGCGATCAAGTTCCATAGCACGCTACTTTAATGCAAAAATATAAATTCTTCACAATAAAATTGCGTACCAATGCAATTTTCGCTCACCAATTTCGTTCTCATTACGCGACTCTGCCGCTTCACAGAACACAGAGACGCAGATATCAAAACATGAAATCCTACCTGAAAAACCTCGCCCAGCGCAGCCTGGGCAGCTTTATAGCCCTCGTGAAGATCATGCTGCCGGTCATGATCGTCATCCGGATCGGCGGGGAGTTCGGACTCTCCGAATTGCTCGGCGTCTGGCTCGCGCCGGTCATGGGCCTTGTCGGATTGCCGCCGGAGAGCGGGATCATCTGGGCGACCGGAATGCTGACCGGTCTGTACGGCGGAATTGGCGCCTACATCGCCCTGCTGCCGTCGATGGAGCTGACGGTTGCTCAAGGCAGCATTCTCTGCGCCATGCTGCTCTTCGCCCACGCCATCCCCCTCGAGCAGGCCATCGTGCGCCGCGCAGGCGCCAGCTTTCTGCTCACCTCTCTGCTGCGTATCGGCGGGGCTCTGCTTTACGGCGCAGGTGTTGCGTGGATCTGCGGTTGGAGTGGCGCGTTATCGGAACCTCTGGAACTGGGCTGGCTGACCCCTGGGCAGACGGACTCCGACTGGACCTCCTGGGCGATCTCAACGGCAAGCTCCCTCGCCTCGATCCTCGCCATAATCGTTTTGCTGTTCATCGCGCTGGATATCCTGGAAAAACTGGGTGTGATTCGCCGGATTACCACAGCCCTCGAACCGGCCTTGCGCGCTATAGGGCTCGACTCACGGCTTGCGCCCTTGACGACCATAGGCCTGCTGCTCGGTCTTACCTACGGCGGTGCACTCATCATTCAAGCGACCAGGGATCAGGACTTCACGCCCCGGGCGAAGTTCCTCGCGCTCTCCCTCCTGTCCCTCTCCCACTCTCTGATCGAAGATACAGGCCTGATGCTGGCATTGGGCGCAGATGTATGGATCATCCTGGTAGGCCGGGTCATCTTTACCCTGGCTGTGATCGCAATTCTAGCGAAGATCCCGGTATTTCGAACGCCGGCATTTCAATAGGCCTTGATGGGAGCGGAAGCATCTTAGGCGTTGGGCAATTGCGTGGTGAGATTTGTGCCAGGAAGCGCACCAATGGCACAGCCTTCCATATTAACACCGATGAGGGTTGCATCGCTAAAGTCTGCCCCCCGCAAGTCACTTCCAGCGAGATCCGTTCCGCGCAGATTCGCATAACGGAAGCTACAGGCTGCCAACACCATTTCACACAGACGCGCGCTGCTTAGATTTGCGTATTCAAAGGATACGGTGGCAAGATTATGCCCGGACAAATCATGGCCCGATAAGTTTTTTTCTGCAAAGGACGCCCGCGTTCCTTCTTTACCATCTGAGTCGACCCAGGTTTCATGCTCCCGGACGATCGCCTCAAGGTCCTCATTACCAATGGGCTCAGAAGGCGCCGCCGCCGCTAAAATGAGAGCGCTGTCGCCAAGCTCAACATTGTCGAAGGATGCCGACCGGAAGTCTACATCCTGTAGCAGCGCCTGTGACAGATCCATACCCTCCATCTCGGCACCGTGAAAGCAGGAACCTCTCAGATCAGCGCCCTTAAGCTTCACACCGGTCAGTTTGGCACCAGAAAAATCGATATTGCGCAAAAGTGCCCCATCAAAGTTCGTGCCACGGAGTTCCGCCCCGCGAAATGAAGTTTGTATCTCATCATAACTCGCGGAGCCCTTTTTTTCCTCACCGCGAATAAGTGTTCCCTTACGAGCATCAGCCTTGCCGAGCTTGGTTTCGTGCAGGGTTGCCTGATCGAACGTCGCCGCCTGCAGATTTGCATCTTCAAAGTTTGTTCGCGTGAGGTTGGCGTATTCGAAGTTAGACCCGAAGAGCACCGCGCGGCTAAAGTTTGCGTCAGTCAGGTTAGAGTGAGAAAAGCTGCTGGCGATGAAATGCGCGTCCGAAAAGCAGGCCGCCGAAATATCAAGCTTCGCGAGGTCGCATTCCTTTAGAATGACCCGCCCGGCCTCTCTTTCACGTCTGGTAAACCGCCCCTGAGCCAACGTCAGTTTCGCGAGCACGTCCGCTGTGATGCGGCGATCCTTTATGACTATATTGTGATTTGGTCTAAACATATACACCGCAGTTCGCAGTCGATGAGCAGCAGACACAATATAATAAAAAGATGCTTAGATCGTTACCAAACAGATTAGCGCAATAAAAAAGCATCTACGACAACCTATATTGCACTTAATATCTGTAATGATGAAAAAACCACCTCAAAGATTATTACCTGGGTAGTATTTTACTGTTCCTGTTTTCAAATCGACCCTGAGAAACAAAAAGCGGGGAGGCCTTTTCGACCTTCCCGCCCTCTGTCAATTTTGACGGTCTTACGCCCTGGGCCTACATGTAAGCTTTAGGGGTCGCTGCTGTTCGCGCAGTTACCTGGATAGGACGTCCCTGTCGTGTCGCTTTCACAGCCTCCGGTCGATTGGTACTGCTCATGGTAGTCGCAGGAACCTTCGTAGGAAGTCTGTGACGCACCGTCGTGACAGCCTGTCGCGGCTGCCGTCGCGCCACCGGGTTTTCCGACGAGTTTGGAGGCGCCGGAAATCGGCCTACCCGGCCCGGTTCCAGGTGTGTTCCGCTTCAAAATCTGTGTAGCGCCAACCGGTTTTGCGGTTGGATCCTTTGAGCTCGCGGCACTTGAAGCGGCTGGGTTGAGCATCGTTGCGACAAGCGCGGCAGCGATGACAAATCCGGATTTTTTCGCGAGAAGAGACGTTCGGGGCATAGGAGCATCCTCATGAAAGTAACGTTGGCAGGAACTCTTGTTTGAGCTGCGTTGGTCCGGAAACGCTCTTCGAGGAACCCTCTGGTCCAAGCATCTCGCCACCAACATTTCATGAGTGGTTCGAGTAGCTCATTGGTTCATTTTTTCCGGCAGGTCTCTCTCAGGCTCGCAATGTTTCGTATTCCTCAATCAAGGCGACGAAGGTTTCTTTTTCCCGTTTCCTGGCACGCATCTGCTCGATCAGACCGCGGGCATCATCAGGATTTCCGCCCTGCCCGGCGACAACCAGCATGACCATACCGTATTGCCCGTGACGGCGGCACCTGAAGCCATAGAACCCCTCCTCCCTAAATGTTACGAGGGCCTCCTTCTGGTTTGAAATCGCGACCGGCGCCATTCCCTTCGGCCAGAGCTGCGGAACTGAATGAACGGTATGTTCCCCGCGGCTGTTCAGGAACGCGACTTCCTCACCGGGCGAGACCAGCAAAATGTTCGGATCAAAGCGGAACATATTCGTTGCGGCCGTCGCGTTGGCATCCGTTATTTGGTCTACGGCACGGGCGCGTGCAGCCGAGACACCGGCACAGCTGCAACAACAGACAGCGGTGATCGTTTGCAAAGCGCGCCGACGGGTCAGGAACTTCGGTTTGAGCATCGTCATGTCATAAATTCTCATGCAAGGGTGTGCGGTAACCAGGCAGATGATACTGCAAGACCCCAATGATATTGAGAATGATTCACATCAAGTGCCGAGAGATCTGAAAGCACCGGACGCAAAGGCGCGAATAGCCCCTTCCATCGGCGCAGCGGCGTCATTCTTCGTTTCACCAAACGTGACCGGAGCGCCTAATCAATCGAATTATCAATCAGTTAGATCTCATACTTTGAAACCTGCCTCCAATATTTTTGAACCCTTCGGCTGCTACCAACGTCTTAGGGAAGAGAATTACGAAACGCCCGGTTTAAGAATTTGGAGAAGACATAATGAAACGGAAATTGGCACTTTTAGTCGCAGCCAGCGCAGTGGTGGGGTCTATGGCATTCACGTTCCCGGCCTCAGCGGAGTCTGCCACGTTCGCACAGCTCAAACTGGAAACTCAGCCGAAAAAGCCCGGCGTGCCAAAGCCTGGCGGACAGCCTGTATCCCCTGGCTTCAAAGCCGACATTAAAAAGACTGCGCCGGGAGGTAAGACACTGCCACCCCCGATCACTCACAACTGTATGCCAGGTTACAGCAAGACCAAGTATCTGGAGCACCAAAGCAGTTCCAGTGCTGGCGGATTGCACACCATGGAATGTCGCTCACCGATCTTCGAATGCCCGGATAGGAGTAAGGTTAGAAGTGACAACGGTGATCCAGCCACCGGTCAGGCCATCTCTATCAAGAAAGTTCCTGTGGGTTCCCCTGGCGACTACAACCGCTTCCGGATTGAATACACTTGTAACTACTACTGGAACCAAGGTTAACGCCTCTCCACGACTTTCCCCTCAACTTGCAGCCGCTTCAGGAAACTGAAGCGGCTTTTTTTTGTGTGCCCAGACGAAAGGCAATTTGCATGCTGCATCACAAACTTATGCCCCTCCTCGCTGCTTTATCCACTCTCGTCTTCAGCAGATCCGCTCAGGCGCGGTTCTATTGGGACGGGGGCCAGGTGTTTCCCACAATGGCGCCATGGGAGTTCATCCTTACAGGCATCATCATCCTCGCCCTTGCCGGTGCGCTCATCTTCACGCTTGTGAAGCTTACATACTTTGTTTTCGCTAAGAAATAACGCCGGGAAAAGCCTTTGAGCTATGAGAAGGCAGCTTTTCAGGCGTAGCAGCTATACCTCAGCATCGGAGCTGCAAGGATCGGCGAACAACATTTCGCAGGCGCAGCTCGCTGCAACCGCCATACAACAGGCTAAGCGAAACCCCCAAAATCCATCTACGTCACGCCGGGGTTTCACAATCCGCATGGGCCCCGTAAACCAGAACTCCCGGCAGAAAATGGAAAACCGGTTGGAGAGAGCTCTGAAAGCCTCATTCCAACCGGTCTCAAGTCGCCCTGCCACGCCTGGTGGGGGGCTTTATGACCTCTTACCCTGGAAAGGACGGGTCAAGAATAAGATGTCCTCATTCACGGAGATTTTTTCAAAGATTTTGATGTCTTCACCGCGGGAACTTTGAAGTTTGTCGTCTTGCAAAGAGGTTTCTTCGCTTGCTCCAACTTACAAATCTCCAGTCGCCAGTTACGGCTGGCGCTCAGGGGCCTCAACGGAAACTTGGCCGTTGATCCGGTCATGAACCGCGGCAATTGGCGTGAACCGACCGCTTTATAGGCCCCGGCTTTCGTTTTACGGAGAAAGCGCAAACGGTATTTATCCTCAGGCGTGCCGCCCGAAAGCCGGATACGACCGGCTTTAATGACGCCTTTCGGAGATTGGATCGTGAAAGGCATCGTTGCAGTCCCAATGACTTTCTTTTTCTCAGCCACATGAGGTTTCTTCACGATCTTGGGTGTCTTGACGGCTTTCGTTGTTTTCCCGGATTTGCCAGGTGACTGCGACGCCAAAGGACTCGGTTTACCGGTTGAGAGGCCTCCGGGGGCGCCTTGCATTTGAATATTCGTCTTCGGTGCTTCACAGGTGAAAGCCTGCATTTTTTCGATCTTGTCCAAGAGTGCACCGGTTTTACCCGTAACCAACAGCTCAAGTTTGACGTACTGCTGCTTCGCATTGGTGTTTTCCCAGTTCAGAACGTATTGACCCTCGACAATCACCGTGTCGCCGTCCTCGACATCATATTGCTTGAGTCCCTTCGGCAGACCTTTCGCCAAAACCGCCGCCACGCCGGTGGCTTTGCCCCGTCCCTTGACGATGCCATAGATATTGGCCCGCACCGGACAGAGACGTCCTTGCAGCTCTACTCTTTCCGCGGTCGGGTTACCTTCAATATGAAAGGCTTTAGGCGGAAGAATTGTCGCAAGACCACCCGCGGGAGGCAGGCAATTGGTTTTGTAGTCCGTCCAGGGCGACATGAAGGCGGGACCTTGTCCAATCATTCGGATTTTGCCGGTTTTCTTGCCGCCGCCAGGCGCGGGATAAAGATGCTGAAAGTTTACATTTCCCGCCGCATTCGTTGTGACGGTCTTCAGATCACTCTGCTTCCCCGTATCGTCAACATAGACGAACTTCACTTCGGTGTTGGCTTGCTTCGACGAGAGCGTACCGGCGAGCTTGAGCGTGCAGCTTCCGCTTAAGCTGTTGGACTCAACAACACTGACATTTGAGTAGGTGATCGCCGGTCCAACAGGATCCAGCGGCGTGGCATCACCTTTGCAAATAACGGTTACGTCAGCCACCGAAACGGAGGGCTCGACCTCAGGCGGGACCGGTTCCCCTTCGATACCGGATACCTCGTAATTCAGAGCCCCCTTAACCCTAACGACGATGGGCCGGTCTTCGCCGAAGACCTCGGCATTGCTCATTCCCTGGGAGCGCAGTTTGTCCGCCTTTACGTCGCATGCCAGAACCATAAAAGACGCATATTGCTGACGCGTGATTGTAAAGGGATAAGATGTGTTTACAGTCTTGGGTCGAGGAATGGAGTAACTTACAGAGTCACCGTTGGTCTGGAACTTTCCCGAGATGCCACCAACCTCATTCACGGTCAAAGTGGGCCAGCCCGACCACTCCTTAACTCGTCCGGAGACGCCGGCTTCGACAACAACGCTCATATCGCCTTGGATGGCTGTGGAGCCGGCGGTGACCTCCGTGTAGTTGAAACCGACCGATTTCACCTCGATGTTTGCTGGCAACAGCATGATGACTTCGCTCTCGGCAAAGTCCGCCATTGCAGGATCGGCAGCTGCAAAGGCCGCCAGACATGTACCGAGCGTCAGCAGATAGCGACGCCTCGCGGATTTGAAGGCCTGCCGGGTTAAATGGAATTTTTCAAAATACCCTGTTTCGATTTTATCTGATGCTAACATTATCAGTCTCCGAAAAATGAACCGGCGCGGCCGGAAACCGCGCTCTAGTCATTGGTCGGAGAGGATCGACGCAGGGTTCAAAAGCAAACCTGCGCCTGCTGCAGGCTCTGACAGCTGCTACCGCACAGAGCTGAAGATTCAGATGAAGCTCATCAGGTTGAGCGATGAACCGGATCCGGTGGGGCCGCTCAAGCCGGCAAAGAGCTGGGAAATCGCTTGCGAGCTTTCGAAGTTCCGTTTGAGGTTCACGTAGTACTCCGCAGTGAAACCGGCCGCCTCGCGCTCCTCAACACTCATGCTCTGGTACTGGGAAATCAGATTCCTGGAAAAGGCCGTCGGATCGCTGCCCTGACCGGAAGACCTGAAGGCCGTCTGCACTGTCTGCCCGACCCGTGACTGCAATTCGGTCTTCGCGGCCTGAACTTCGCTGCTGCTGAAATCGCCTTCACGGTTCAAAGAGATTGCCGATAGCGTGCGGTTGCCGAAGCGCGACAGGTCCGCGGGCTTGCCCCCCGCCTGGTCCCCGTAAAAGACCAGCCGTTTCCCTTCTTCCTCCGCGGCCTTGTACTGCTTGTCCAACGCTCTGCGCGCATCGCTCGCGATGTCCGAGAACTCGCGTTCAATAATGGCCTCACCCTTGGACGCACGGACCAGATAGTTATCAACCGGATCGTTCGGGATGTTGCTGGGAACGCGGTCAGGATTGACCTCAAGCTGCGCGATAGCTTCCTTCACGGCGGCCATCTGCTTCTGAAACGGGCCCGATGCGCGTTCTTCGGCGCCGGCTGAGTTCAGGTGGTCCAACGCAAGGTCATAGAGCTCCTTAACGCTGCCGCCCGCCCCGACCACCGCCAGGCCACCCGCCATGGTCACATCGAAGCGGCGTTGCAACTCCAGCTTTGCCGCCTTCTGCTGATCTGCCGGAAACTCCAGTCCCGAATTCGTTGCGATAGCAAAGAGTTCACGGCGGTCGAACCTGGAAAGGTCCACATCCAGCTTGCCGTCTTTCAGAGGCGAGCTTTTGCCGGTATCCGCCAAGAGCTTCTTCATGTTGGCCCGCGCCTCATCGGCGATGGTCGCCGCTGGCGTCTCTTTGAGTCCGGCCTTAGCGGCTTCGGAGAGTGTGATCGTATCGCCATTTGCCTGCGCAGCCGAAGCTGCAGCGGCATTCGCCGCCGGGGAGCTGCTCGCCGGCGTGGGTTTCGCGGGTGCGCTCTGCAGATTGTTGTATTGAGCTAAAATGAGGCTTGGTTTGCCGTTGATCACGCGCCGGACTCCACGAGGCAATTGCAACTACACCCGTGGTAGCAAATCCCGTGCCGAATGTTCTTCGGCCTTTCTGTGGAAAATTCGCGCGGTCATCCGCGCATCAAACCGTCCATTTCCTCCGTGCGGAAAAATCTTCCCGGCAAAATCTGCAGCCTGGACCCCTGCCTCATCGACACAAACAATCTCTGTAGTCCAGCTCAGAGTTCCGGATCGCTTACGACAATCGTCTTGCGGTCTTCGTTCGCCAGACCTACCAGCAGACGCTTGTCATTTTCGTCGAACTTGAAAACACCATACTTGGCATTTTCGTAATGCTTGGCATGTCCCTCCTGAAACAGGAAGGAATCCGGTACGATCGTGACCCTGTTGTACTCCTTATGAAAGCGCAGCAGCCTTTCTCCCGCCTGCAGATCTTCATCCGCATGAAAGCGAAGAAACTGCGCGACGTTGTTTTCATCCGTCTTGATCACCATGTAGCCGCGTTTTTTCTGATCGGCTTTCTGCGCATTGACGGCTTCGGAACGCTCGATGGCATATCTCAGGCTCATGTAGTCGCCCTGCATCAACGACCTCGGATCGACCGGGGCGAGCTCAAGCAAAACAACCTCGCCCTTCTCAATGATCTCCTGCTTCTCATAGATGCCGTAGTTCAGAGCGCCGAAAATCAGAACGGCAAGTCCGATCATGATTTTACTTCTCATGCCACGGCCTCCTTATCCCATTTCCTGAAACTGATATAGAAGCGTGCAGCCAGCAGCAGCAACCCACTGCCCACCAGCACACCCGATTTCTCCAAAAGCGAAACATCCAGATTGTAGTAGTAGTGGTAGAGAAATACGGGCAACAGCAACGCCCCCATGGCAATCATGATTTTCTCATGTTTTCCGTACCCGAGGATCATCAGGGTAACAGCAAGAAGCACGCCGGGTGCCGAAAGCACACCAAGAGCAACGGCGCCCAGGCATCCCAGCACCACCGCTTCACTTTTGAGCTTCGACAAGCCACCGGCGATCCACACGATGGTAGCAATCAGAGCAATCGTAAAAAGCAGGCTTGTGAAGTAAGGACGGATCACCTCTTCATCCATGACAAAGGCGAACTCGACCCTCGAGGCCAGGAAAGACGCCGCTGTACAGAGTGAGAAGAGAAGAGCGTACTTTACCGGGACGTAATCCCGCTTGATTTTCGCACTCCAGATCAGAACTGCAGCAAGCAACAACTCAACCCCCACGAAGAGATTGAAGAAGATGGCCTTCGATGCGGGCAGATCGCCTATCCAAAGAACGTTGATATGAATTGAAAAAAGCACCGCGTAGGTCGAAAGAAAACGATCGATCGACATCCGGTAAACATGATAAGTCGCGACCGTAACGGCGAGCGTCGCCAGAGTGCCGGCCCAGCCCGATTCAAATATCATGACAAGCGCGAAGACGAACAGGGCTTTGCCGGTGGCCATGAAGGCGAAGGACGACTGCATCATAAAGCTGTGTTTGATCGTAACACTGTCACCACCGAACCTTTGAAGACCGACGGCAAGCGCCATGAAGACCAATCCAACGATCAGGAAGTCTTCATCGGCGTCGACCTCAAGCCCGATTGCCACCAGTGCAATCAGGCAAAGGGACGCGATGAAAGCCCCTACCCCGACCAAGGCTCGGATGTAGAGAGGAAGCTCTTTTTCCTCCTGCTGCTCCTGAACAAAGCTTTTCAGATCCTGCTCGGTCCCCTCGACAAAACCCTTTTCTGACAGGACCTCCAGGAGATCTTCCGCATTGCGGGCCGACATGTACTTAGACATGGTCCGCCTCCATGACCGAAATGATCCTGCGAAGGTATAGAACCGCGAGGCTGAAGATCCCGAGTGTCGCCAGACCCATGAGCAGAAACATCAGGATTTCCACGTCATCAAAGGTACTTGCCAGAAGGTCCAGCACTGCGGCTTCCAGGATAATACAGACCGAAAGCGCAATGGCCGCGAGGGACCACATGTCGCGGACTTTAAAACGATAAAATGCATACAGCAGACCATGACCGATCACGCCGACGGCCGCGCTCAGCTTCAGCGCGTTGTTTGCGCCACCTGATTCCAGGACCCACACCAGCAGAGGTCCGCTCAGAGGAAGCAGTGCAACAATGGTCAGCAGGATCCGCACCCAGCGTTGATCAAGCCAGGCAGCGCCGCCGCGGGCGACAAAAACTTCGCGCAACGTCAGCATCAGTCCATTGAAGGCGGCAAAAATCACGAAAATCAGTTCTTCGCTTTCCCTTTCGGGCAACGCCGCCTGATCCCACCAGAGGCCCAGGAAGATATTGGTGACCGCAAGCCAGAGAATCCATTGCGGGGCAAAATTCGAGATCACCGTCCAGCCTAGTATGAAAACAGACCACATCATGAAGAGCTGATAGGCATCCGCGCCGGTCTGATAGATCTGTCCGAAGACGGCCATGAATACGCCGGTCAGAACCGATGCGGAAAGCAGCAAAATCTGCCCGCTGACCCGATCCAGTTTGTAATAGTAAGCGCCCAGCAAACAGCAGAAGAGAGCGCCCTGGATCGAGGAAAGCTTCATCAGCGGCGTTATCTTGGCCCAGTTGAACGCAAAGAAATAAACGATCCCGCTAAGCACCAATGCGGTGCCGACCGCCAGAAACAAACGGGATATCCAGATGCCCCACTTGTCGGCGGGGTACAAAAAGTCCAGCGCGTACGCCCTGGCTTCATGGCTGATTTTTCCATGCGCATAGAGCTCATCAACAAGCCTGCGATTGGCCGGTATCTGCGCGAGCGCGGGTTGAGATGTCTGTTCCAAAATATCCTCAGCGATAAATCACTTAAAAAAAATCTGCAGCCTTCGTGCGGTTACGACGCCATCGCGGTCACCGCTCTGAAGCTCGAAGTAACATGTGCTGCAAAGGCGCGCCCTGCCGAGCCGATTTTCTTCCCTTCGCAAAGCAGAAGCTGATAGTCGCCGATCTGGCTGAATCCCTGTTTCGGCCCCAGCACTTCGTGATCGTCTGTCACCAGGCTGGCAGGAATCGGCGCGATAGCCAGATCCGACTGAACCGCAGCCAGCTGTCCCTGCCCGGTCTCACAGGTATAGGCAATACGATACCGGAGTTTCTGACTCTCAATCCATTTTAGTGCGGCAGCCCGCCAGGGGCACCCCTGGTCAGAAAGAGTGAGAGGAATCGGTGTACGTTTATGGGCAATGCCATTGCGCTTGCCGACCCAGACCAGCGCCTCGCGATAGATACTCTCCCCGGGCGGGCTTTCTTCTGCCCGCGCGGCGGTCAGGATCAGATCGACATCCCCGGCCTCCAGTTTTTCCGTCAAGGCTGCTGTCGTCGAAAGGACAACGTCCACCTCGACCAGCGGATGCGTCGATGCGAAGCGGGCCAGGATCTCTGGCAAAAACCGTGAGCCGAAATCGTCCAGCGCCCCAAAACGGACCCGGCCTTCCAGCTGTGCAACCCGAAAACGCGCCAGGGCTTCCTCGTTGATCCGGAGCAGTTCCCGGCTGTGAATAAGCAAGGCTTCGCCGTCCACAGTCAGGGAAACGTGACGCCCATGTCGATGAAACAGCGGACGCCCGAGCTGCTCTTCGAGGCGTTTCATCTGCATGCTCACCGCAGAAGGCGTACGCAGCACGCGCTTTGCGGCGGCGGTGAAGTTGCCGGCTTCGGAAATCGCCACGAATGTGTGGATCAGATCAGTCTCAAGCAGGCTGTTGGCTGTTGGTCCCATCACTCACTCTACATTCAATAAAATTGATCAATATCATAAAATCTATGAACTGTATTGATAAATAATCTTCTGCCATGCTCCTGAAAACCAAGGAGGAAGACATGTCGACTCATCCGAACGACCTACTCAATACCGGAACGACCACTGGCACATCGCATACGCAAAACCTGCTTGGCATCCTGTGTGAGCTCTTCGAGAAATACATGCGCTCTCGCCAACTGCGTAAATCGCAACGGGACGCGCGAACCGCATTCCTACCCATGTTGCGCATAGACGACCAAATCCTTGATGACATAGGCGTTACCCGAGAAGAAGTGAGATGGGCAGCCAACCTGCCTCTCGAAATAAACGCAGGGAAGGCATTGCAGGCCCGCGCCCGGGAACGCGAGGCTGAAGCAATGGAAGCTAGCTTGAGCAGCCAGAGGCGCCGCATTAAAAACAGAGACGTCGCAGCGAAATCTGTCATCGCGCAACACCAGGCTTCGACGCATCGTTAAAGGGCAAAGCCATACAGGCTTTGGGAGCGGTCAGGGAAAGGTTCAAGGCTAGCTGTTTAACCGCCTCGGGCGGTCCGGAGGCCACGAGAGCAGGACTTCCGGGAGCCCCCTGATATCTCTTCAGGGCAGCACCTTCCGGAATCTCCACGCCTTGATGCTCCAGCAACTGACAAAACATCAGGTGGTGCCCGTTGCGCGTCATCACGGTCAGTTCCCAGGATGAGTCTTGCTCGGACTGCTTCTGCAGGATCAGAAAATCCTCGGACACCACATAGACCCGTGGGTTCGACAGAATATCCCGCCTTAGGTTCCTGGTTTCCTCACTCTCGGGAAGCGCTCCCGCATGGGCGAGTATGATCTTACCGAATTCCGTATCTTCCATCCGGATCAGATCACCTTGGAAGAAAGGAGGTTCGACAAATCTATAGCAGCCTGAGAGCAGGACGCTCGCCAACGCCATCGTCACCGACAGCTTGAAGCTATTCACCTCGGTCCCCTTTTTAAGATCGTGATACCGACAGGCGCGAAGGCAAGCAGGTTGCCGCGCCCAGCCCTCTCCGTCTCAGAGAGAATCTTTCATCAGTCGGTTTCAGTCCATCCAGGGTTCAAAATTATTTTTCCATCAGGAACACCGGCTCCATCTCCGCCCACCACTCGCCCTCGGGGCGGGACTCCAGCGGTGCCTGCATGGGATTGCAGATCGCCCACCATTCCTGGGTTTTCGGATCCTCCCCCATGCGCGCCATATCCGCCGCGTGATCTGCGCCGTGATACTCGTAGTATCCGAACAGCAGGTTCTCCGGTTCACGCAGAAAGATCGAATAGTTCTGAATGTGACAGCGCCGGATCTGCGCCAGGACCTCAGGCCAGACATCGGCGTGCAGCCGCTTGTATTCCGGGATATCTTCCGGACAAATACCGATGACAAATCCGTAGCGTTTCATCTCCTGCTCCCCCAGTTTGGTCTCTGTTGCATCCTCCGCGATGCTTGAAACAAGGCGGGAGGTTACAGGGCCTGGGTCTTGCGCGCCACGACGAAACGGCTCATGGATTGATCGGTGAAGTTCCGGCTCTCGAGTATTTCGAAGCCCGCATCGCGGATACAGCTTTCCACTTCCGCGGACGACATGGCACGAACATAAGGGGCTTTCTTCACCAACTGCATGGCGGGTATCAGAAGATGCATCAGCAGCCGCGCAAAGAAACCCGCATTCGACAGGCAGACTGTCTTGGAAACAAAAACACCACCCGGCTTGAGCAACGCGCGGACCCGCGCGACGGCGCCGGTCGTATCTTCGATCAGGTGCAGCAGGTTGAAGGCCAGGATCGCGTCGTAACTCTCTTCCTCGAACACATCATCGAAAACGGTCGCCTGAACAAAGTCGACATTTTCGACCTGCTGTTCGCGTGCCTTTTCCCGCCCGATGGCGACCATCTCGCCTGATACGTCGCTGGCGGTTATCTGCTGCGCAGCGTCCGCCAGCATCAGCGCGGTCATGCCGCTGCCGCAGCCCAGTTCCAGCACCCGGTCATTTGGCGATAACCGCGCCCGCGTCTGTTCAAGTGTCTGGATATAGGCAGCCATATTCTTGATCGGCTGCTTCTCATAGCGCCGCGCCGTCTTGTCCCAGAATTTTTCCGCGCCCTGCATGCTCACTCCCACACTCTCGTTCTCTTTACGCTCCGTCCTCTGCACCGCCCTTCTCTATCCATACATCGATAAAAGATATAGCCTCTATTTATGCAGCTTAATTATACACTTTTGCATGAATTGATTTCCCCCATGAACTGGAAACCCCAATGAACTGGAACAGCGTGTCCTTCGACTGGAACCAGGCCCGGGCCTTTCTGGCCACTGCCGAGGAGGGCTCGCTCTCCGCCGCCGCCCGCGCGCTCGGCCAAACTCAGCCAACCCTGGGCCGCCAGGTTACAGCGCTGGAGGAGGAACTGGGCGTGGTCCTCTTCGAACGGATCGGTCGCAGCCTTGCCCTCACCCCCTCCGGCCTGGAGCTGCTCGACCATGTCCGCGCCATGGGCGAAGCCGCGGGCCGGATCTCCATGGCCGCCTCCGGCCGGTCCCAGTCGATCGAGGGACAGGTCTGTATTTCGGCGAGCGATGCCATGGCCGCCTATTTCCTGCCCGGGGTGCTCAAGCGCCTGCGCGAAATGGCACCAAAGATCGAGATCGAGGTGGTTGCCTCCAACGCGCTGAGCGATCTGCGCCGGCGTGAGGCCGACATCGCCATCCGCCATGTGCGCCCGGAGCAGCCGGACCTGATCGCCAAGCTGGTGCGCGAGAGCAAAGCCCACCTCTACGCCTCAAGCGAATTCATCGCCCGAGAGGGCCGCCCGGCAACACCTGAAGACCTGTCTAACAGCGACTTCATTGGCTTCGGTCAGACCGACCGTCTGCTCACGGCCCTCAATGGCGCAGGTTTGTCGCTCACGCGCAGTAACTTCAGGATCGGATCAGAGAGTGGCGTGGTCGCCTGGGAACTGATGAAGCAGGGACTTGGCATCGGCATCATGTCCGAAGAGATCGCCGCCCTCACCCCCGGCATCGAACGCATTCTGCCCGACCTCCCGCCCTTCACCTTTCCGGTCTGGCTGACCACGCACCGGGAACTGCGCAGCAGCGCAAGAATCAGACTGGTGTTCGATCTGCTGGACGAGGTTTTGAGCTAGAAAGGTGGAACAGAGAGCACGAGAAATTCGTCACTTCCGAACAGATGCGCCCCTAAGCTCTGTGACTATTTCGTGGCCACGTCATTCCTATACGAACGATTATTGACACCGCAATCTTAACGAGCAAAAATTAAAAACCATTGATAACATTAGGATTTGTCAGGTGGATTTTCGTAGGTTGTTAGATAATCTCCATAACGAAACGCAAGAAGAGCGCTTGATTGATCATATCATCGCCGAGTTCCAGGATCTGGCGCCCTCGTGCGGTTTCTTCTGCGCGGGCTCTCCGGTCATGGGCACGCAGGGCGTTTTGGACAAGGTGCAAAGTGGCCGGACGCTTGGCGCTTTTGTGAATGAGGAGACCCTGAAGACTGTCCTCAGCGACGACAAGATGCGCGCTGCAGACAAGTTCCCTGAGTATTGCAAAAATAATCATCAGCCCCTTATCTGGGAATGCGATCCGACCAGGGTTGAAGACTACGACGAGCGGCGATTGTTCTCGCTTGCAGCGGATTTCGAAGTGCGACGCGGCATCACCGTTCCCATTCATCAACTCAATCGAGAGACCTACGGAAACCTGACCCTGTTTTTCGATCAGGCTGACCTCAAGCACTCGGAGAGACTAAACCAGACACTCCACGACATTCACATCTCCGCCCTTTACCTCGACGCAAGGCTCACGGCACTACGCAGCTTTGCTCCCAAGCCGGGGCTTTTATCGGCGCGGGAACGCGACTGTATCGCCCTGCTCGCCGCCGGCTATCGAACGGCGCAGATTTCCGACCGGCTGCTTTTATCCGACGCGACAGTCAACGAATACATCGGTAACGCCCGACGCAAACTAAAGGCGCGTACGCGGGCGGAAGCTGTTGCCCGGGCGGTTCAATATGGTTTGGTGCAACTCTGATTCCGCCTGTCTGAAATAGCACTGAATCGCGCAGGTGACGATCCCTCAGTTTTGAGGGATTTACGACAAACACCAGTTTTTTGCATTCTCCCAGTCGGCCGAACAACAAACGCGCAGTTGTCGTTGGGTCGAGGCTGTTTGGCCTAAGTGATTGCAATAAAACTTGCCTTTAACACGAGAGCTCGTAGGCCTTCGGCAGTTCATCACTCTGCCACTACATTATGATGTGTTCATTAAAAATTTTTGTTCGGTGCTCACTCACTGCAACAATAAACCAATAGGAAAACCTGATGTTTTTTTATTCTTCTCTTCATAAATGCTATCGCCCTTTAGTCTCGGGTTGTGCGCTTATCGCATGGGGCTTCATCTGCTTTTCTGCCCTTTCTCTAGCCAGCCCCGAAGCCTTCGCCATAGATAGTAAATCCTATTCACCCATCGGCTGTCAGTATTGGACTTCAGGCGAAAACACCGCGCGAGAAAACATGGGCGTTTCTCAGCTGGGTTGGATCCGAAACAAATCTTCGAGTGAAGACCTAGGGGTGGTATGCCCTCTGATCCGCGACAGCATGGATCACGATATAAAAAACGTTGTCGTGTATGGCATGCTTTCAGGGTCACGCGATACGAAATGCGACTTTCGGGTTCTCAGTGTCGCGAAAGGCGCCCTACAATCAGCCCTGGTCTATGATACAAAAATTCGCCTTCAACGAATTCAACAGGGTGAACCGGTAATTGGCGGCCGATGGTCGAATATCGATATCGAAGACAACGATTCGTCTCGGTATTCGTACAGCGTGTTTTGCCAACTCGCGCCCGGGCACTCGCTAACACAAATCTATGTCGAAGAAGTGAGCTAACCGTTAGCGGTGGTGGTGAAACGGTCAACAGCCTGATCGGAAGAGTGCGCATCACCGACACCTCCGACAACATCTCCACGATGGCGATCGATAATTTTAGACTCGAGGGCCCCGCTGTCAGCGTTCCGGAACCTTTGACGCTGGCTCTTTTCGGTCTTGGTCTTGCCGGTCTCGGTTTCACCGGTTGTTAAAAAAACTGCAGAAACGACCTCACAAACCAAAACACATAAGGCGGTAGATCACTGGAACGAGCGTCTTCGTTCCGCATCACGTTTAAAGGAACTGCAGAGCGAAACCTGGGCCATCGGTTATTGCTGAACCGCAACTATGCAGATCCGTCGATTTAAATACGTCAGAAACGCTCCCCGTCCGTCCGTTGTGCAAGGCCCCGCGAAGGCTTGGCGCAGCGCGCCGGACGCCGGAGATAACACAGGAAGGCTGTTCTCCATGAAAACGATTGTCTGCGGACTTCTTTTTGCCTCGTGCATCATACCCACAGCTCATGCTGTTCCTCTCACACCCGGCGGGCTGGTTTCCACGGTCGGAACGACGACCGGCGCGTCACCCGATCTTGCCGGTGTTCCGGTCTTCGAAGACCTGCAGGACTTTCGCATTATCACTGCTGACCTGGGTCCGTTTTTTTTCACTGTTGGCGGTGAGATTGAAAACCGGGTCGTGCGTTCAGGCAATCTCGATACTCTTATTTTTCAACCCCGCATCGTCTCGACCACAAACATAGACGTGGCAATTGACAGGTTCGCGGTCACCGCGTTTCGCCTGGAGGGCTTCGGTGACTTCGCGACAGATGTCGACTTCCTGACCGACGGTCCCGGCGACAAAGGTCCGACCGCGGTCAGCCGCTCTCTCGACGGAGACACGCTGGATTTCTTTTATTTCGACAGCTTGTTTATCGACAACCTTTCAATGGGGCTGAAAGAAGCCTCCTTCTTTCCCACAATCCTGACCGATGCAACGAACTATGCAACGACCGGCAGTCTCACGGTCTTCGGACGTGACATCACCGACCCGGACGATCCCGGCCCCGTTCTTATGGTGACCGTTGACGGCATAGCGGTCCCGACCCGCGCGTCGGTGGTCGCGGTTGCGGAACCTGCCTCCTGGCTCACTCTCCTCTTGGCGATCACCTTGCTTGCTTTAACGAAACCCACCAAACAGCGATCCCGTCGTTTGAGCCCTTAAAAAGAGCTACCTATCCACGCCACAGCTTCGAAGCACGCAGTCAAGACTTGAATATCGATCACAAAGAGGGGTTACGATGGTCAAATCAGCTGAGCAGATACTGTCCTCCACCGAATTCAAAAAAAGACTCAAGAAGCTCCGGGCAAATGCACCCACTCTGTCTGACAAAATTAAGTTGGAGGATTTTGAGTCCTGGGAAGACATTGTTGAGCTCTTTAAGGCTTATGAAACGGCGCCGGAGGAAAGCTTAAGCAGAAAAGATATACGTGTAGCCGCGCGGGCAAATCCCCCGCAGCAAGTATCCAAATCCTCATCTCGCAGAAAAAATCCCACTCCGATTTCCAAACCTGCGAAACTTTCAAAGCCGTCAAAACCGGCACGCGCAACTGCTGAAACTGTGGAACCCGGGATCAGTCATGGCCCTCCGCAGCGTTTTATATCCACCCGCCTGATCGTCCCTGAACCAGAACTCAGTGATTGCAAATTCCGCCGGCAGCGTCGAGGTATTGGAAAATGCACAGGAGAAAAACTTAAGAGGGTCAAAAGCGCCTTTGGAAACGCGTATATCATGGTGGAAGCAGCGAAACTCGAAGTGCGGTTGATTCAGAAGCGGCCTGACCTGGCGCAGGTATTTTGGCACGGCTCGGTTAAGTTCGAAGAGGCCTCGCTTTCTTACTGGTTCGGTGAAGACTACAGCGACCGTAAACTAGCAAACACTCTGCACGAGATTGAACAGATACTGAGCGAATGGTCATCTGCGTTTCGGAGTGGGTTTCGTGATGTTCTCCCCGTGTTCATTCGCTGCAAATCGAAGGGGCCCGTGTCCGGCAATGCACCGGCGAGGCACTTGGTGAAAAATACGATTGAACTAATGCCGCGTTACTTCGAAATGGAGAGAGCTAAGCAGGTCATCACGATGATGCATGAAATGGGGCACCGCAGCACATCCCTGCTGCGTCCACGAGATGAACGTCACACGGGGATTTGTGTCGGTGGTTGGAACAAGAAAAAGAACATGTGTTACCGGGATACCTCAGAAGTCAAAAAATTCCGAAGACTCTTCAAAGGCGGCAATCCTAGATTGCTCGCACAAGCTGCGACGCGCGGCGACTCCAGCGCTCGAAAAACAGCGCTCAACAATATCGACAATTATGTCTGCTATATATGGAATCGTTACATCGACCACTCTGAGTACAGCCTTCGCCTCTTAGCGCCGGATGCAAAACCGGCAAAGTTAAAGCCAGGCGCCAGCAAGCCGGCTAGCTCCTGACACTTTTTGCCGCGATGATCATAGAAGGCCATAGGTCAGACCTTGAAGGTTTCACCCGATAATACCCCTGGTAAAGATGGCTCAGTCGTCTGAACCGCCCGGCTCCAGAGATAAAGGAGAGGAAGTGATGTTTGTTTTTTGGCGAATCGCTCAAGAGCACTTTAGTTGGCTCAGTGGCCCTTATTCCGCTTTCGCAAAAAACGCCCTCACTACTTCATCGTGCCAGGCAGACTCGCCATCACGCTGGTGGAACCCCACGTGCCCGCCTTTTTCCAGCAGCAGGGTTCGGATCTGCTGGTTCTCGAGCGACAGCGCCGGGATATAGCTCGCCGCCGGAATCCAGGGGTCATTCGCGGCATGGATCAGCAGGCTCGGCAGGTTGATCGCCTCCAGGAAACTACCTGCGGAACAGCGGCGGTAGTAGTCTTCCGCGCCCGTGAAACCGTTCGCAGGTGCGACGATCTTATCGTCGTACTGGTAGATGTTCTCCAGATCCTGCAAAGCCTCCCGCGTCACCCCGGCCTGCTCCAGAACCGACGTCGAGGTTTCCGCCTTCATACGGCGCAGCAGATAGTTCTGATACAGCCGGTTGCGCGGGGCCATCATGCGGGCCTGGGTGGCCTTCAGGTCAAGGGGTGCAGAGACTGAGACCGCCGCGTGCACAGGAAAATCATGGCCGTACTCAGCCAGGAACTTCAACATCATATTGGCGCCCAGAGAGTAGCCGACCAGATGAAAGCCCTGGGCACAGACTGCTGGTTCCTGCGTCTGTAAGCCCGTCAGAAAGTCCCGCAGATCTTCACTGCGCCCGGCGTGATAGTGAAAACGGCTTGCACTTGATCCCGGCCCCGCACCGCGCAGGTTCATGCGCAGCACCGCGAACCCCTCCGCCAGCAGCACGCGCGCCGTATTGCGGATATAGGCGCTGTCGGCACAACCGGTCAGACCATGGATCAGGAGAGCCAGAGGGCGTCCTTGCGACTTCTCAGTGTTCTCATGTAACTCCGCGATCAGGCGATCACCGCTGCCGTCGGACATCGCGATTTCGATACGCCGGGACGGCCAGGGCGAGAGATCCGCATCGCGCCGCAGGATATAGTTCCGCAGCGTCTGCAGGTCACCGCCGATCCAGGGGAAACGCTCCACAAAGGGCGTTGGCGGCGTCCAATCCGCCATATCCAGCCTGCGCGCCTGCTTCAGGTTACCGTCCAAACTCTTTTGCCCTTTCGCTTTGCCCGTAGGCTCATTGCCGAGCTCCTTTTTCCTCAAGCCCCTCAATCTGCCTCTGGCCACTTGAGAAAACTAGTCTCAACGCTCCTCGGTGCAAGGTTTCAAGTCTTACATTCCATAGGCAGCAACGCGATTCACATTCTTGGGGGCGGCAAAAGCCGCGAGGTTTGGCCGGACTTGCACGATCTTGGCCTCTCTAGAACTCGAACGCGACGCGACACAACTTCTGAAAATCCGAAGCTCCCTTTTGCTGCCGTCGCGCCTCTCGCTATTCTCATCCGGGCAATCATGCGCAAAATTGCATCAGGCTCCTGCGGCCCTGCGGGTTCACAGCCCAAAGGCGCGACTGTAAGTTCACTCAGAGCTCAGGCAGGTCGCTGCTCCACGCATTCGGAGCAGGGTTTTGGGCTTAAGGAGGGCGCGGCGAGAGCGTTATTCCTGCTTAGAAGCAGAATGTTCATTTTAAACGCAACCTGGAATGCAGTTTTTCACTCATGCGAATGTGGGAAGGATCGCGTTCCGGGCTTTTGGATCAGACAAGAAGCATTACTCTATCCAAGTTATTTCTCGCTGTGGCTCCGGTCACAGCATTCATATTACCCTGTTACTCTCGGCGAGACAGGCAGGCCGGAGCCCCGGACATTAATCCGGCGGCAAAGGTGCCTACACCGGTTGCGACCGGATCTTTCAGCAAGACTTGAAGGATCTGGAAGCTTCCGGCTCCCTCCATCACAGCGCCTGCGGCTTTCTTCGATCGGCATCGACGCGCAGCCGCTGCATTTATTCGGGCAGCCCTTGCGATCGGGGACAGTCCCCGCAAGCCAGCCCGATCTTCAAACGGTACGGGCATTCAGCCAGTCGCGGATAATCCCAATCTGCGCCACGTCCATTAGTGCTGGCGCGTGCGCGCAGTCGGGAATCGTCTCCAGATCGGCCTTGGGACCACGTTCGGTCATCTCGCGGGCTGTTTCCTCCAGCAGTAGATCCGAGTCCACCCCGCGCAGCACCAGGCTCGGGCAGGTAATCGCATCCCAGACCGGCCAGAGGATGACATCGTTCAACTCGGCCTGCTTGAAGGCATCCGCAATGCGCGGATCGTAATTCAGCCCGTACCTACCGCCACCGGTCTCGACCACCGTGACCTCCGTCAACTTGCGCCACTCTTCGTCGTTCAGCTTCCCAAAGCCCGCGTAGGTCGCCCGGGCGAAGCGTTTGGCTGCGGCAAAGTCATCAAAGACCGGTTCCGCACCGACATAAGTCGCGATGCGTTCCAGCGCTGCCTTGGGGATCAGCGGCCCGGCATCGTTCAGGACCAGGGTCCGGATCGGCGTCTGAGGCTGCGCCGCCAGCATCATCCCGATCAGCGCGCCCATGGAGGTGCCGACCCAGTCAACCACCGCCACGTCCAAGCGCGCAATCAGCATTGCCATGTCCGCGAGATACTGCGGATAACCGTAACCCTGCGGATTGAGCAAGCGATCGCTTTCACCCCGTCCCACCACATCGGGACAGATCACACTGAAGCCCTGCCCCGCCAGATCCGCCGCCAGCGCATCGAAGTCCCGGCCATTGCGCGTCAGGCCATGAACGCACACCACCGTGCGCCCCTTATCGGCAGCCCCCGCCTCCGGCAGCCATTCACGGTAAACCACCTTGTGGAATCCGCTCGTCGAGAGGCCGAGAAAACTCTGCAGGTTGGGCTTCATATGGTCACTTCCTCTGTCCGGCGGCAGTCCGGTTCACCGATGTTTCCATCCAGGTCTGGATATCTGCAGCAGTCTAACCGATTGTTCTTGCCGACGAAAAGTGAAGCTTCCTGGTCTCACGCCGCCCTTCACCGCCCGGGTGGCGTAAAGCTCTTGCGTGCCTGCGCGACCTTTGCCCGGATCACGCAGTCTTCCGCATGATCATTGATCAGCCCCATGGCCTGCATGAAGGCATAAACCGTGGTCGGTCCAACGAACTTCCAGCCTTGTTTCTTGAGCGCCTTCGAGAGCGTCACTGAAGTCTCTGATCGCGAAGCCGTCTGCGGCGTACCCAGTTCCGCTGCATCCGGCTCATAACGCCAGAAGAACGCCGCCAGCGATCCCTCCTGCGCAACCAGCTCGCCTGCGCGCTTTGCATTGTTTATCACCGCCTCAATCTTGCCGCGATGGCGCACAATACCCTCATCGGCCAACAGGCGTTCGACATCGCGCTGGGTGAAGCGCGCGATCTCTTCAAAGTCGAAATTACTAAAGGCCGCGCGAAAATTCTCCCGCTTGGCAAGTATGGTCCGCCAGCTCAGTCCTGACTGAAACAATTCCAGCGTCAGTTTTTCGAACAGACGCCGGTCGTCAGAGACCGGAAAACCCCATTCGCGGTCATGGTAATCAAGGAATTCCGGCGCCGCCCCGCTCCAGCGGCATCTGAGTTTACCGTCCGGCCCCGTAACTGTCGTGCTCATGTGGCCAAAAACGCCAGCCGCTCGTCCGTTTTCGCCGGTGTGATCTCGAGGATTTCAGCTGTAACAACCTTTTCCGCGACGAAGGGATCTTCCTGAACCCGCCTCTCAAGCTCCTCGCGCGAAACGCCGTGGGCCAGGATTCCGCCTCCTGCGTTGGGTTGCAGGCTCCCGACCAGCAGAAAAACACCCGCTTCCAGTCCCTGCGCAATCCAGTCCTTGTGTCCCTGCATGAACTGACCCGCCTGGCTTTTGTTCTCCGCGAATTTCAGCAATACAACAAACATCTCTTCTCACCTTCCATTGATCTCAACGCCTGACAGGGCCTAACGCCGTCAGCTCGCGACCGCCGTATTCTCCAAACAGCCGTCCAGCCAGTCGCACATCTCCTGCACTTCCCGCTTGATGAACTTGTCGCCGTGGAAAGCATTCGCCAGGGTCGATACGCCCTGACTGCGCGCCAGCAGGTGCATCGCCAGCACATCCGCATCGGCCTTGCGCCCAAGCTGCGTAAACTGCTTGCGCAGCCAGTTTCGAAAGAGCGTAAAGAGCTTGTTGGCATCCGCCTGCGCCACATGGTTCAGTTTTGCCAGCTCGGTGCAGAGCGAGCCGACCGGACAGCCGTAACGTTTGATATCGGCCCGGTTCACGATCAGAATCTGGATAAAGCTGCGAATGCGCGCCTCAGGCGTCTCGCCGTCGCACTCCCACTGCGCCAGAAGGTCCCGGGTTTTGGCCAGACGCCGTTCGATCACCGCCGCCAGGATCTCGTCCTTGGTCTTGAAGTGGTAGTAGAAGTTCCCGCGCGAAATCTGCACCGCCTCGGCGACATGAGAGAAGGAAGTGTGCTCGAATCCCTTATGGTAAAAGAGTTGATCCGCCGCCGCGACGATATCATCCCGTGTCGTTTTTGCGCTCATCTTTCGGCCTTATTGCTGTAGGACACTCATCCTACGGCAACATTTAGGTCACACGTCCTATTTTGTCAAGCAGGAGAAATTCTCCAGCGATGAAGTCAACTGTGCGCCAATGACATAACCGCGCCTCCCCTTCCTGCTGAGCGTCAGGGAGGGGTTTCAGTCAAACCTGCAGATGGGGAGCCCGGAGGTTCAGGTCGTCCTCGGCGTCCTCGCCGCCCGCTGCATGGCCTCCTCGAGCAGCGGAAAAATTGCAGGCTCCAGAGACTGCGCCACATTGAACCGCAGAAACCCGCTGGCGGCCTGGGTCAGGCTGAAAGCGTTCCCGGGCGCCAGCACAACATTCTGGGCAAGAGCATGGCGCGCCACATCGGCGGCATCCAGCCCTTGCGGCAATTGACACCAGAGAAACATCCCGGCCTTCGGCTCGATCCAGGGAACCAGACCCAAAGGCCGTAATCTGCCGCTCACTTTCTCCATGGCTTCTGCCAAACGAACCCGCAGGTGGCTGGTGTGTTTCCGGTAGGCGCCATCCTTCAACACGGCCAGCACCACTTCCGCCGAGAAAGAACCGCCGCCAAAAGATGTGGCGACCCGCAGATCCACCAGTTCCTCGACCCAGTCCTCACGGGCAGCAATGAACCCGCAGCGAATTCCGGCGGACAGGGTTTTAGAGAAGCTGCCGATATGGATCACGCGATCCAGGCCATCGAAGGCCGCCAGACGGGCCGCGGGCTCATGCTCGAAATCCGCAAAGATATCGTCCTCGATGATCAGCAGATCATGTTGCTCCGCGAGCTTTAGAACGCGGTGTGCGACGAGCGGCGAAAGGGTCGCGCCCGTGGGATTATGCAGCGCCGAATTGGTGATGTAGAGACGCGGTGAATGCTCCTTCAGGGCTTCTTCGAAGGCATCCAGATCCGGCCCACCGGGTGTATAGGGCACGCTGACGACCTTTACCCGATGGGCCCGCAGCATGGCGTGAAAATTGAAATAGCAGGGATCATCCAGCAAAACGCAATCGCCGGGCTCCAGCAGGAAGCGGCAGAGCAGGTCGATGGCCTGTGTCCCGGATTCCGTCAGCAGGATCTGGTTGGGTGGGGCCTCAATCGCCCGGTCCGCCAGACGCCGCGAGAGCAGTTGGCGCAATTCCGGCAAACCCTGCGGCGTGCTGTAATCGGTCAGGCAGCTATGGTCATCGCGTGCCAGTCGCCGAAGCGCGCGACGAATATCTTCTTCCGGCATCCAGGAAGCCGGCAACCAACCGCATCCCGGCTTCAGCAGGCTGTCACCGGCATCCAGCGACTGCCGCGCGATCCAGAGCGGGTCGACCTGCCGGTCGAGCCGAGGCCCGGTATCGGCCAGAGAGAGTGGTGGAAGATGTCCCGCAACGTAGAAACCGGAGCCGCGCCGGGAGAGTATCAGGCCTTCCGCAACCAGCCGGTCATAGGCATCCACGACGGTCGAGCGGGAAACCTTCATGCGCTCGGCCTGACGCCGGATCGAGGGCAATCTGACACCCGGTGCCGTTTGCCGGCTGGCGACCTGCGCGCGGACGGCCGCCATCACCGTCTCGACAAGCGTGCCTTCTCCGCCGCGTCCAAAATCCTGAAGAGCCATCTGTACTGCCACTTCTACCATTACAGTTTGATTATATTGTACTGAACTGTCTCTTCCGGTGAGGTCTCCGTCCAGTCATATTTTCCGGGAAATTTGGAGTATCGAATGGACAAGCGGACACATGCCTGGATTTACGGCTTCATCGGCGTTGCGATTTTCAGCGGATCGCTCCCGGCAACGCGGGTGGCGGTCGGCTCGTTCGATCCGGTCTTTCTGACCATCCTGCGCGCCGCGATTGCCGGCGGCCTGGCGGCCGCGCTTCTGATCCTGCTCCCGCAGAAGCGCCCGGACCGCAGCGACCTACTATCGCTGCTGATCGTCGCCCTTGGGGTGGTGGTGGGCTTCCCCCTGCTAACGGCACTGGCCCTGCAACACATCACCTCGGCCCACTCCATTGTCTTTATCGGCCTGCTGCCGCTGGCGACCGCAATTTTCGGCGTAGTCAGAGCCGGTGACCGTCCCCGCCCGGCCTTCTGGTTCTTTTCGATTGTCGGAAGCGCCCTGGTCGCCGGTTTCGCCCTGACCCAGGACCTCTCGGCCTCCTGGAGCGGCGACCTGCTGATGTTTGCCGCCATCGTCGCCTGCGGTCTCGGCTATGCCGAGGGTGCCAAGCTCTCACGCAAACTCGGTGGCTGGCAGGTGATCTCCTGGGCGCTGGTCCTCTCGCTGCCCCTTATGCTGCCCCTTGCCTTCTACAGCATGCCTGCAAGCTTCTCGGGCGTCACCCGGCACGCTTGGGTCGCCCTTGGTTACGTTTCACTCTTCAGCATGCTGATCGGCTTCGTCTTCTGGTACCGGGGTCTGGCCCAGGGCGGCATCGCCGCCGTCGGACAGCTCCAACTGCTCCAACCCTTCATGGGCCTGATACTCGCCGCCACCCTGCTGGGCGAAGAGGTCAGCCTGCTCATGGCATGCATCAGCCTCGCCGTCGTCGCCTGCGTCGCAGGCGCGAAAAAATTTAGCTAGACGGCGAGGGTTCAGACATCGAAGTCGTTTAGCGGCACTCGACTATATCAGACGCGCAAAAGAAGGCCTGCTCTCTTTATACAAGCCGTCGAGATCCTCAGAGCGCAGACCCGATTTTAATAAAAGTCGCGGTGCATGCAGATTTGAGGAGTGCATGTGAACAGCCTCTCCCCATCGAAGAAGTGCGCAATCCTGCTTGATTAAACTCTCAGGGAATGCGGGTTAACTCATCATGTCCCCTATTTTTCTCATAAACCGGTAGCCGCCTCCAAAGCAACTCCCAATAATTGTATTATTGTTGTTTTATGTCACTAAAAGATGTATTTTGCTCGCGATGGGCGCAAGTGTAACTGCATGCGGTTTCAAGACTTTTTCGAGCCCAGGATTTCCGGTGACATATAGGAACCAACTGCAAACCAAGAGTGCTTTTCATAGGATCGGAGAATTCCGGATATGTGCGAAACACAAACGATGAACTTTGTTCGCCCCGTAGATTTATCCCCAAAAACAGAAATGGCGATAGGCCTGACGATTACTGCATCAAGTTTACCGGCATCCTTAAAATTCAGGATACTAGGCACAGCCACGTCGCCAAATGCTCATAGCAGCATCCTCTCGAATGGCCTACAGCCAGGCGGCTTTCTGTCAGGCACCAAAGGACTAACGCCGCCGATCAAAGAATTTCGGAGTGACGCGGCACGACGAATATACCTAGGAGGCTTCAACAGTACTTCTGTTTACTCAAACATCAAAGCACAGGCCGAGAATAATCCCGACTGGATAAAAAATACAAAAAATTTTAGATTTCAGTGCGGATTTTTATTTAGACCAACAAGAGCTATTCTTACTTACCCTATTTTTGCAATTGTTCCAGAGATAGTATTTAAACAAAATTTCATGGCTGATGACAAATCAATAGTAAAAATATTCAAGCAAAAATATTTTGGCATTCCAAACACAGTAACCATTCCAGGAGCGTACAAGAGCGCAATCGATTATACTCTGGCCCCACGATATTTTCTTGGATCGCCTCAATTCGATGCGAAAGCGATAATGTCCGAAGCTATTAACGGAAAAATTGTTAACCCAGCACGATTGATGAAGGGCATGACTCTTTTTTCCATTGGGACGGTCTTGATTATCGACGCATGTAACAGGTTCTCATCAAATCAGGATGAGTGAGCTTTCTTGAGTTACACAGGCTAGAGTCAGGTCTAATGGGATGGCCCCTGTTGCACAGCATGCCTGCGAGCTTCTCGGGCGTCACCCGGCACGCCTGGGTCGCCCTTGGTTACGTTTCACTCTTCAGCATGCTGATCGGCTTCGTCTTCTGGTACCGGGGTCTGGCCCAGGGCGGCATCGCCGCCGTCGGACAACTGCAACTGCTCCAACCCTTCATGGGCCTGATGCTCGCCGCCACCCTGCTGGGCGAAGAGGTCAGCCTGCTCATGGCAGCCATCAGCCTCGCCGTCGTTGCCTGCGTCGCAGGTGCGAAAAAATTCGCTTAGGTTGGAATGGGTTTAGGTTTGGCGTTTTGAGGGAATGTGCGTCGAACTCAGATGTAGAGAACAAGGCCTGCTCCCGATTTCTGGTTGGCCCCGATTACTGATTTGTGAATAGTTTATTCACAACAATGTAGCCGCGAATTCCTTAGCATCCTTGCGGACCAAAATCATGAAGTTATCGCGTGCATTCTTATCTTGAAAAATATCCAGCAGCCTTTCTTCTATCGCCACGACATTGCGTTCGGCATGACCAGCATCACCTTTCATTACGCTTCCGATGTAATCGGAAGTGTAATAATAAATAAATCGCATATGAGAAATCGCCTGACTATTTCCTTCTAGTTCAGCTTGGCTATGCAACATACACAAGTCACTCTGCAAGCATACAGCAAAAGCTAACTTTTCGACATCGACATTCATCGTCTCTTACGCTCCCCGTGGGACGACTCCGCCGTTGGATTGCATAGGTGGTCTCTACACGATTTAGATTTTAGATCGTTCAAATCATGGCCTCTATTTCGGACTAGGGTCATTGCATCAACAACCAGTCAATCTTCCAACCCGCCTCCCGGAAATACCCTTCCAGATCTTCCCGGTTTTTAACCCAACCGTCAAAACCTGAACCAAACGACTTTTCCTCGGACGTTAAAATTAGATAGCCACCCGTGCTGTCAGAATCATCTATTACCTTTACAAAAAAACCTTTTTCTTCGCCCTGCAATATCTTGCCGATAACTCCGACCCTAATCTCACTCATGTGAATCTATCCTCTTGCACAAACCTGCCCCTCGTTACCGAGCACATAGTAACAACAAATTACCTAGGTACTTTCTCCATTGTCGTCGTAATATTTTTTGATTTCTTCAATAGTTTTCTTGTTACGGTACACACCGCAGATATGACGAAAAATATTGCAACAATAATTCACCTATTATTAAAGAACATGTTGACGTTCACTTCCTAAAAATTGGATCAGGTTGAGCCTCACCCAGGCCCAGCCAACTGACGCTTCAGTTAAAGAGGCAACAAATGGGGTCAGGTCTTCTTTTTTGCACCACTTCTCGCTACGGCACGGCTAACGGTGCTCGGATAGACGCCGTGATAACGCGCCACATCCGAGCAGCTGTGATGTCCTTCCACGCAGGCCCGGACCATGGCTTCGGTCCGGTTTGACGACTTCTTGTCATACGAAGCGATGGAAGGCGACAAGGCGGCGCGGGTCCGGCGCGGATGCTCGGCACTCAACGCGATCGCCTTTTTCGCCAGCTTGGCGGCAAAGGCATCGCCGCCATAACAAAGCTGACCGCGGGGCTCCAGGCTGGGCTGGTCTTTTCGCAGAAGCGCCGCAAGCGACCGTGGGGCCGCGGCACTATCCACGCCCAGTTCGCGCCAGAACGGTGCGGGATCGAACCAGGCCAGCCGCTTCTTACCACTGTTCAACAGATAGGACGACCAGGGCCACTGCTTTGCACCTGATACCAGACCGGCCGCGACCGGATTGCGCAAGACGTAGGCGCAGAGCTGGGTCAGATAGGCCGAGGTCTCCACCAATAACGATTTGTAGCGCCCCTGAAACAGATGCCCCTGACGGTCATAGCGGCGATTGAAACGCTGACTGTAAACCCCGAGGAGCTGCCGCATGCCGCGCGACAGGGTTGCGCGCTTCGTGGTGATGACCAGGTGAATGTGGTTTTCCATCAGACAGTAGCACAGCACCCGCCACTCAAAGTCCCGGCAGACCTCTCCCAGCACCCTCAGCAGTTCACACCGGTCATGGTCATCGCGAAAAATGGCATCGCCACCGTTGCCGCGCGCCATCACATGATACACCGCCCCATCAAACTCAATCCGCAGCGGACGCGCCATAACAAGCTCCTTTACCCAATCGCAAGCGCTATCCTAAGGTTAACCGGTGCACGAAACAAGACCTGACCCCGGTTATAAGATTATGCGACCAACTTCATTGCTGCAGATGAGATTGTAGATGGGCTCAGGTCTTGGTTTCTGCGTACTATCAAATCGTCGCTCGCACAAAACGGGACCTGACCCTGTCGACAAAATGAACCGTGCACACATGAAGCTGGTTACAATACTCGCCCAACCACCACCATTGCCAACACCCCCACAAGTGCAAACATAAACCCCAAAAGTGCTGATAAGAACAGAGAAACATTCTCTTTTTTTACTATTCTCCAGTACAGTAATATAGCCATGGACAAGAAGCCATAAACGAAAAAAAGGCTTCCAACGCCGAATTGAGCAGAAACGGTAATACCTGAGTTCGAGATATAGTAATTTTGCAGAAACGACAGTACACCTACGGCAGTCGCAAAACCAATTCTTAATACACTTGGCCTAACGGCCTGCAACAATAATTGGAACATAATTTTACTCAAAAAAGTCCTGCAAAGAATCAACCGCTGTAGAGACGGCACTTGGAAGTGTGTCCCTGTTGACACTAAAACTCAGCGTCCCTTGAAAGCCAGCGCTTAAGCCCGCATCGACGCCGGCACCAAACGACTTCTTTCCATTGGTATAACTAGTGATACCTCCCACACCATAGTACCCAACGATGTCATCAAGATCAGTAACAGCACCAAATGGATTGTTCTTGCTAATTTCTGCTGTACTAAAGCCGACTTTAGGTTCTGCCTTTACTCCGATGCCGCCAATCGGCGTCTTACACCCAATGGTCGCGTCGACTATGGCTACGATTAGGCCATCGACAATACACAATTGACAATCCTGGGATACATTTTCTGTGGATAAATCAACTAAACGGCAGAATGCCTGGGGTTGTAGAGGGTATTTTTTCGACTTTAATTTAGTCGACTCGTTTCGGCAGGAAAAATCTGAGTCAATTCTTGTTTCGCATTGCCAGATCGTCGCCGGAAAGCATGATCACCTCAGCCTTGAAACAGGGCGCGAAATTCCGCAACTCTCTCGACGGTTGCATGCAAAATGAGATCACTGTCGAGGTTTCACGCTGCACGATGCCTCCTCGCCCCGCGTCCATCTCGTGCAAATCCGCAACTTCAGCGGTTTCGAGCAATGAGTGTAATGCATAAAACAAGACCTGACCCCCGGTCACAGCGTATTACGGCCATGTAACTGGACCTCCAATTCCCAGAGTTTATGGTGGTGAGTCACCAAAACTATCATAGAAAGATTGGGACAAAGAAGGATCTTTCGCCGTCCGATGGTAATACGAACGAAGACTTCCATGGGGACAACCCGTTAAACTCGGAAAGCGGCTCTCGATGAGAGGGTATTTTTCAAAGAGATGCCAAACTACTCGGTTAGAAAACTTCCCTATCTCTCGACACAGAAAGCCTGTATCCACCACGGCTTCTTGAATCATTTGACGACCATGAAAGCTAGCAACTTTCATCATTGATCCTTGACGCTCAAAGAGAATGTTCTCGAAGTGTCCCGGATAACTTAATCGCACTCGATTCTCATAAAACAGCGCTCGGTCTGCTCCAACAACGAGGCTATCGACGACACCAATAATATAGTTATTCGCTACACCAAACTCTAGTCCATTCACAGAAAACTGAACATCTCCGAAAAGTAGTGTTTCGGATATATCTGACCAATCGGTGATTGTTGAAAACCAAGCGTCCTTTGGTTGCTTGAACTTCTTTTCAGAGAAGTTGAAGACGATCATTTTTTTCTCTAACTGAATGCTTAAGGTAAGGGATTTGGAATAGGGTATGAGGTTCGCACAACATAGCGGCCTTGCGTGCCTCCTGGCTTGAGGTGGGTTACTAGAAAACTCGTATCCCTTGCGAACTTCGAGTGCAGTAAGCTGGTAGTACCGATCTTTGTGCCACCAAAGTAGCTTACCACAGTGATATCACCAATACGTTCCTGGTCTGCATAAGTCAGAACCGCGTTAACTCCCATCGCTTGTCCTAGGAACTCAGAAAAACTTCTGCTCGACGTTGTTCTATTCAGAACACTGCGTTTAAAGAAGCTTATATTAAGTTCTCCTATGTCAAAAGCATGTCTTTCTCTGATGTGATCGAACCCTTTGGCTGTTAGCTTAATTCCGACTACGCCCAGTTTTGCCAGTTTAGTGTTTTTGACATCAATTTCACCGTCATAGCCAATTTCGGTAAACCCTCCGGAAGACACTTCGAATTCAGAGACCGCTTCTCCCTCTTCCGCACCTGACCCGCTCGCACCTCGATTTGCCGGGCTACTACTTTTGATCAAAGCGGATTGGGCGATGGATGAAGCCGCCGAGAACGCCCCAGAGATTGCACCGTTCTTGAACTTTCCGCCACCGAGTTCAGCTCCGACACCACCCGCCACAGCCGCGCCTGCGATGGAGGCAATCCCGTTCAGGTTTAAAGCCCCAAAGCCTGCCCCTACGCCACCCGCGAAGGCGCCTGATAAAAATCCACCTGCAAACTGTCCGCCTCGCAGCGTCGCACTGACACCACCAATCACGCCGTGTGCGACCGATTTGATAGCGATTTGTAATGCAATTCCCGCCCCTTGAAGCCCAGGTATGAAATTGACCGCGGTAGTAAGAGCTGTAGTTACAAAGGTTATAGCCGCCGCTTTCAGGGCTTGACTAAGATCCCCCCCGTTGGAGAGTGTAACTAGTCCTGAGAAGACAGCGGCGCCAACTCCGCCAAAGAGGTTTTGCCCGAGGAGCTGTACATATTCGTTCTGTAGAGCTTTCTTGACGAAGGAACCAATCGCTTTGAAAGTCTTTTTAAAGAACTTTGCGATCTTGCTAAAAAGCTTCTTAAAGAAGAACCCGGATGGGTCCGTATAGCTGAGCGGATTGTTCTTGACGTAGCTGTAGCGATTGAAGGATTGCGTATCGCTCGGTGCCTGCACGTTCGGATCGGCGGAGAGGAAACGTCCCAGGGTCGGGTCGTAGACCCGGCCGTTCATGTGGATCAGGCCGACCCCGTCCAGATGCTCATGGCCGGTAAAGCCGCGGGGCGTTTCGGCTGGTGCCGCCGGTGTCCCGGCGTTCCAATCGGTCAGGCGGCGTTTGCCGTGGGCATCGTAGGAGAGATGCTCGGTGACCACGCCTTGTTCATCGGTGATGGATTCCACCGAGCCCAGGTGGTCCTTGTGCAGATAGCGGGTCTTGTCGGTGAGCGCTTGACCGTCATCGATCTGGGTGTAGATCGCCACCGTGCCGCCGCCGGAGCGGATGTAGTGCACCAGCTCGTCGGGCTGATTCAGACGGCTGCGCCGTTCGTAGCTGCCGCCGATGTAGGTCGTCGTCGTGGTCAGGCCGTTGGTCAGACTATTCTGCTGTATGCGGGCGCGGGTGGGACCATAGACAAAGCTCGTCTGGTTGCCGGTCAGGCTGTCGCTGATACTCTGGGGTTTGTTGAAGGAGGTCCAGGAGGTGGTCCGTCCGGCCCCGGAGATCATGCTGCCGTTGGCGTCGTAGCTGTAGGTGTTGGCCCCCGCCGTGGTGACCGCGTGCGGCCCTGCCCCGTTCTGGCCGTAGAGATAAGCCCCAACATCCGACTTGTTGGTGATGTTGCCCAGGGCGTCGTAGGCGTAGGTCGTGGTGTTGAGCGTGGTCGCACTGGCCGTATCGGTCAGCGTGCTGGAGAGAAGCCGGTTCAGGCCGTCGTAGGTGAAGGCCTCTTTCCGATCCCGGGCCAGATCGTTGCGCTCGGTCAGATTGCCCAGCGTATCGAAGTTGAAACTCAGGTTCTGAATGGAGGTGCCGCTGTGGTTGGTCTGGATGGAATCCAGCAGGGCCGTGGCCGGATCGTAGGCCCGGTCGGTGACCACGCCGTTACCCAGAGTTTCCTGAGTCACCATGCCTTCCGCATCGACGGTGTTGGCCTGCCAATAGACCGTGCCGCCCAGGATCTCGGAGACCGAACCCAGGAAACCGTTTGCAGTGTAGTTGTTCTGAACCGCAAAGCCGGAGGGATAGGTGATGGTGCTGGGACGGCCCAGAGCATCGTAAGTCAGGGAGGTCGTATAGACCGTCGCGGAGATGGTCGTCGTGGTGGTGTCCGGACGGCCCAGGCTGTCGTAGTTGGCAACCTCCAGATAACCGTTGGGGCCGGAGACCTGATGGATCTTGCCGATCCCCTTGGTGGCGGTGTCGTAGGTCCAGTTGGTGGTGCCCTCCGCCTCGATCCGGGTTTCCATGCGGCCCAGCAGATCGTAGGTCATGGTGACGCTCTGCAGCTTGGCGTCCGTCTGAGAGACCAGCTCACCCAGGACGTTGTAGCTGTAGGACCAGGTGCCCATGTCCGGATCGACCATGCCGGTCTTACGGCCCCGCTGGTCATAGGACATGCTGGT
>CANLSF010000005.1 GCA_947493695.1 uncultured Kiloniellaceae bacterium
CCCTTGCTGACAATCACATCGTTACCCGCGTAACCAAAGACTTTATTATTGCCACTGCCGGCAACCACAATGTCGTCACCTTCCAGAGCAAAGATCTTGTCATTCCCGCCGCGACCGATCAGCGTGTCGTCACCGGCACCCCCAAACATATTTCCGCCGCTGGAGGTGGCCTTGATATACACGTCGGGGGCAACATTGGCCGGCAGGCTCCCCACCAGCCAGGTCCCGTCGGCAAAAGCAAAGCTCTCCACGTCGGCAGATACGCGGTCCGTTCCTGCATATGCGCTGTTTTTACCCTGATACTTCACGGTGGCAGTGTTGCTGCCATCAAGCGTGATCCAATAGTCTTTTCGAAGCCCCGCAAAGACAGCGGTGTCGTTGCCGTCACCGCCCAACAGCGTGTCGTTCCCTCGACCAGCGATTAGGGTATCGTCTCCCAACAATCCGGAGAGATGATCATTTCCACCGCCGCCGGAGAGAGTGTCATTACCTGCACCGCCGAGCATAGTGTTCGCCCTCCCGTCGCCATTCGCGACGATCGGCTTTAGCGCCAGCTCAGCAAGCAAATCTGTAGTCGTGATGGTCTGGTCTGCAAAGGCAAGCGCATCGCCCCATACCCTGTCGGTTCCTTCGTTAAAGATATCGGCGCCTGACATTTCCACCGAAAGAAAGCCATCGGAGCGCTGCACGAAGCTGTAATCGGCGTAGTTGCCCTGATAGACCGCCGTACCGCCGAAGAGGATGTCGTTACCGGCGCCGCCGATCAGACGGTCACTTGCGACCGCCAGATCCGAGGTGTTGTTTTGAAAGGAAACGACGGTGTAATCGGAAACTTGCGTCAGCCCCCCACCATGCAGCACATCATCGCCAGCACCGCCGCGGATTTCGTCAATTCCTGATCCTCCATGCAGCGTATCCCTGCCTGCATCTCCATAGAGCGTATCACTTCCCTCATCGCCAAAAAGCCAATCTTCGTGATCGCCACCGTAAAGCGTATCGTTGCCATGGTTACCAGCCACAAGATCGTTTTCGGCACCGCCGTAGAGCAGATCATCACCGTCTTCGCCCAGGATAAAATCGACACCGTCGCCGCCAAAGACCGTATCGTCTCCATTGGCTGCCTGGAGGTCGTCGTCGCCGCCATAGCCATAGATGATGTCAGGCGTATCGAAGCCTCTTAGTTTATTTTCACTCTCATCGCCATGAATGACGGCGCCGGAAACGTTGTTGCCTTCGGCGAGAGCTTGCGCGAGCGTCACTGTGCGATCCGCGAACTCCAGGAACGAGACCGACTTGAGAACGTCAACGCCCTCATCCCCATCAATCGCATTCTGATCAAGGATCAGCACATTGCTTCCACCTGGAATACTGGCGAAAGCGTAATCAGCGAAGTTCCCATCATAGACTGCTGTTTCGCCTTCAAGGCTGTCGTTACCTGCACCACCTTTCAAACGATCATTACCGGCTCCGCCCACCAGGGTATCTGCACCGGCACCGCCAATAAGTGTGTCTGCGCCCGCATCACCGATGAGACGGTCGTCTCCATCTCCACCATAGAGCAGGTCATCACCTTGTTCGCCATCAAGCGAATCATCTCCTGCCCCACCATCAAGGGAGTCATCGCCGTCACGACCCTCAAGTGTGTCCGCGCCATCTCCACCGAAGAGCGTGTCCTGGCCACTGGCGCCTTCAAGATAGTCATCACCAGCTTCGCCGTAGATCAGGTTTGAACCTTCGAGTCCATACAACTCGTCGTTGCCAGCTCCGCCATAGAGGGTATCGTCCCCGTCGAAACCAGTGACAAGGTCATCACCATCGTCGCCAAATAGCGTATCGTTCCCGAGCCCGCCTTCGAGGGTATCGTTTCCGTCTCCCCCCCTGAGCAGGTCATTTCCTTCTTCACCATAAAGCTGGTCCTTGCCAGCTCCGCCCTCCAACAGGTCGTCGCCTTCACGCCCCTGAAGAATATCGTCTCCTGCAAAGCCATAGAGCGCGTCGTTCCCGTTGAAACCCTGCAACCAATCAAATCCGTTGGTTCCATTGATCACCAGATCAGGTGCGTCCGGAATAATCAGGCTCTCGACATCGATCGTCTGATCCGCGAACTCAAGGTAACTCACGTTATGAACGGTATCGGTGCCTTCATCGCCATCTGCTGCATTCAGGTCGATGACCGAAAATTCGATCCTGTAGTTCCAGGATATCGAATAGTCGTTGTAATTTCCGGCGAAGCGCGCAACGTCGCCTCCGACAAAAGTATGGGCGCCGCCGTCGATAAAATCATCGCCGAGGCCGCCCATCATCGTGCTAGCAGAGGTGTCGCCGTACAGACTGTCCGCCCCTTCACCGCCAAACAACAAGTCGCCGTTCGCCCCCCTACCGATCAGCGTGTCATCGCCCGCACCGCCATAAAGCGTATCTTTTGAGTTTGATCCGCCCGTAAGTGTGTCGTTGCCAGCGCCACCGAACGCTGTGTCTGCAACAGCATCGACGCTTTCAGTATTCAGATAGTCGTTCCCGTTTCCTCCGTACAAGAGATCCAACCCATTGCCACCCTCGAGGCGGTCGTTGCCGTCGCCACCTTCAAGACGATCGTCACCATCGCGACCATACAGGGTGTCATTGCCGTTCCCACCTAAAAGGACGTCATTTCCAGCGCCGCCATCCAACGTGTCATCACCGTTTCCGCCGTCGAGCGTATTGTCCAGCGCGTTGCCGATAATGTTGTCGTGCCACGCACCGCCAACCGCGTTCTCAATCTCCGCACCATAAGCAATTGCGATGTTGTTCGTCATGTTGGGCGTATCGCTGAACGCCCCTTCGTTCAGATCGATCTTCGCCGTCCCGTAGTAGGAAGTGTATCCGGAGAAATCGAGCGTATCAGTTCCACCAGCATCCCAGATTGCAATCACGGGATTGCTGTTAATGGTAAAGTCAAAGGCGTCGCGGTCGGCAGTGGAATTAAAACCGTAAACCGTATCTCCCGTCCGGGTGGTGGTATCGACGCCGTAAATCGACTGAATCGCGGCGATATCGTGCAATAATGGGGATGCGGCGAAACGGGTGCCGCCATTGACATGATCCGCGCCCGAATAGCTCGCACTAAAGTAAGACATTACCGTGAATTCCCGGGTGTCCTGCGCGTATTCGGCTGAGTTGTTGAAGGTAATGGGATTCCCTGAGCCCGCATTGTAATCCCCGGGATGACCAAGACCCAGTGCGTGCCCCACCTCATGGATCATGGTCAGATAGCCGTAATCGTCGGGCTCTAACTGGCCGTTATGATAGTAATTGGGGTTCACCCAGATATCACCGCCCCGACCGCCGCCCGGATAGTAGGCCCAGGCCACACCTGGGCCTGTCGTAGTATTGGCAAAGCGGATGTCGCCGCTGGCATCGGCGGTCTCGACAAAGGACACGCCCGCCACGTCGTCCCAAAGCTGCATCGCCTCCCGGGCAGCGTCGCGCTGCGCTGCGCTGAAAGCTGAAAACCCACTTCCCTCGCCGGTGTAACCGGCTGGCGCGGAGTTAAAGAAACTGTAGGAGATCGTTCCGCCGGACCACTCGGCGTTCGAACGGGTCAGATTACTGACAATCTGCGGCAGATCCCAGAGGGGTTTGGCTCCTGAAGCGCCGGAGGCACTCCCCGCATCGAAGGTCTCGCTCGAGACACCGCCTGCACAGCCGGCGCAGGAACAGCGATAACCTGTCGTAGCATTATGGACCAGAGTGATAGCAACCTCCTGCTGCAGCGCACCGAAGACGGCAATCCTCACAAATGCAATCCGTTCCGGGATCCAGTTAGAGGGGCAGCAAGGCCTTCAAGAGCTTTCTTTTACAGTCGGGAGTATTGCGAAAAAGGACTTATGTTTTCGTTAAAATTTCCCACGAGAGCGTCTTCGCAAACGAGCTTAATTTGTGCTGTTTATTATTTTAAAACAGATAGGTAACGCGCGTTTTTTGTAACGGATAACAAGACTGCTCCCTATACCGGGATCAGGGCCGCCAGGACCTCCGCAGCCAGATACAAGCCAATTCCGAAGGATGTATGCGCAATGAGGCTGCGCAGGCGAGCCGCAGTGGGATCGGGAGTTTTCGAGGCCGCAATTCCTGCCCCCATCCCTGGCTGCAGCAGGAAAAATGGCGCAGCCAGCGTCACAAGGCCGGTCAGCAAAGCCGGGAGCAGCGACGGAGAACGGGCCCATTCAAGGCCGCAAAGGCCCATCAGCGCGCCCGCAAAGACAACCCCGATCGAGTAATGCGCACCCCAACCGATTAAGCCTTCCTGAGGCACGTCTGCGGCAGCAACAATGTTATTATGGGTGAAACGCCCGCGACACAGATGTCCGAGCCAACGCCCGAACATCGCATAATTCAGCCCGGGTACAGAAAAGGCTCGCTTCTGTAGGAGCGCCCAAAGATCCATGAAGGCTGTCGCTCCGCCCCCAATGACCACTGCGCGAAAAAGAAATTCGAACTCCTCGGTCATTTTTTACTCCCACTCAAAAACATTCAATTGATTCTTTGAATGAAAACTGTTTGACAAGTTTCTGGCGACAGGTCAAGAAAACATTCAAACTATTGCTTGAATGATAGAGCGTATGTAAAATCCGCAAATGACCGACCATGATATCCAGAGCCAGATCCTCAGCGAAACCGCGAACCTTGGCCGTACGCTCGGGCAAGCTCATCGCCTGAATCTGCTTGAAACGATTGCCCAGGGCGAACGCTCGGTGGAGCGTCTTGGGGAGTTGACCGGCCTCTCCATTGCCAATGCCTCCCAGCACCTGCAGCACCTCAGGCGTGCCGGCTTCGTTCAGACGCGCCGGGACGGAAAGCGCGTGCTCTACCGCCTGGGTGACGGTCCGGTTCTCGAACTGCTCACCGCTCTGAGGCAGTATGTCGAGCACCAGCGCACCGAAATCGGCGCTTTCGTCGACGACAGCCGTCATCAACTCAACCGCGTCGAAGGCATTTCACGACATCAGTTGCTGAAGCGCCTGGAACAGGAAGCCGTAACCCTTCTGGATGTGCGCAGCGAGGAAGAATACGCACTTGGCCACCTGCCTGGCGCTCTGAACATTCCGCTGGAGGAACTGGAAAGCCGTCTGGCCGAGCTTCCGCTGGACCACGAGATCGTTGCCTACTGCCGGGGGCCTTACTGCGTTCTCTCGGTCGATGCTGTCACGGCGTTATGCGCCAAAGGATTGAATGCACGTCGTCTGGAACGGGGATTTCTGGACTGGAGAGCTGCAGGACTTAGCGTCGAAACGCTGTGACATCCGAAGTAAACCGAAAGCCTGATAAGAATTGAAAATGCGCCTTGGAAAGAAACTGAAACCAAGGGAAATCGCCCTGCTGGTCATTACCTTGAGCTTTACCCTCGCTATCAAGCCCCGCGCCGGCAGGTGCTAACTTCACAGAAAAAGCTCACCGGAACTTACCAGCACGCAGTTGCCTGTGATTTCGGCACGGGCCTCGGCAGCGATCACCTCAACTTCGATCAGGCTCGGCCGTCCAATCTCTAGTCCCTGCTGAATTCGGGCCCTGCAAACTCTGTATCCGCTTGAGGCAGCCAACAGCGACGTGAGAGCTCCCGCAGCGCTGCCTGTTGCGGGATCCTCGGGCGGATGACCAAGCGGCGAAAAGACCCTGGCACGAAGGTCGAACCGGCCCTCCGCGTCCGAGTTGATGACAAAAGCCGAAATGGCAAAGCCATCAACTGTCTCCTGGCCCCGCGCTTGCGCAGCCTTGAACGCCGAATTATTAGGCTCGATTGCCTCAAGGGCGGTTAGGTCCGTAATTTCGGCAAATGCAAAGGGCAACCCAACGCTGGCAACGCAGGGTGCTATTCGCGCGGAGGATATCTGGTCTATGGACAGGCCGAGACAGTCGGCAATCATGGCCGGGTCAACTTCACCCAGGACCTCAAGCGTCTGCGGCGCCGTAATCTTTGCACCGGTCAACCTCTCCTGCTGTCGCTGCAAAACAACGGAGACCGGTCCGCCCATCTCATCAAACACCAGTTCGTCACCATCAACAGTCGCAGCCGTCTCTTCCGAACCGACAACAAACGCGGTGCCAATATTCGGATGCCCCGCAAAGGGGATCTCATCGAAGGGTGTGAAAATCCGCACCTTCGCATTTGACGCGCGATTAATCGGAGGCATAAGGAATGTGGTCTCCGAAAACCCGAATTCCTGCGCAATCGCCTGCATCTCATCATCCCCCAGTCCCTGCGCATCCTTTATCACTGCAACAGGGTTGCCGGCGAAACGCTTTGCCGTGAATACGTCGACAATGCTGTAAGACACACTCTTTCGGGACATCCGAATTTTCTCCGATACGTGATTTGCCCGGAAGCAACCAGGCACGACCTAGGCCGATCTCAATTACACGAAACGGCTTGCGGTGCGCGCTTTCAGATATGCTGCAGGATCGGGTTCAGAATTCATCATGGTTTCACGCCAGGCTTCCTGTTCGGCGTTGATCACCCCGAGTTCCCAGACACAGGCGATGACGGGTCGTGCGGCCGTATTCATCGCTTCATCAGTTCCCCAAAGCCTGCGGCGGATATGTTGGCAAAGCACCGATCCCTGGATCCACCAATGCGCAACAACGGAAACGCCGAGATCACCGGGATGAATGATAACAAAGCTAAGACCATTGTCCTCGCCCTCCGCTGCCACAAGCGGTGGAACCTCTTCGGTCACGAACGCACGGGCATCGGCGATCACTTCGCGCGTAACCTCTTGCCCCTCGGCCACAATTCCGTAGACCTTGAGCTTCAAAGGATCGATGTCCCAAAATCCCAGGTCGGACACCGCCCGGGGATGATAGAGTTCCGTACCGCCGTACGCCATGGAGACACCTTTATTCAGGGCAGTCGCATCAGAGCAATGCCGGCAAATTCTAAGCAAACCCCACCGTCTGCAATGTCAGGGAGCCATGATGTTCGAGAGGCACGCCATCTCGGCAGGGGCTGCGATGTTCCTGACGGCAGTGATTGTCCCGCCAGCGATCGCCGGTCTTCTTCCAGTCAGTCGATGCGCAGGCAGATAACACAAGACAAGCGCCCGCAAGCACAACGCCAAGCAGCGTACAGCTGCCAGGTAACATCACATCGACCCGGGCGAAAGTTTCGTCTGAAGATCTGAGCGCAATGGTCTCAATTCGGTTTTAGAGCCGAACCGAACCATTCTCGGACTGATGAGCACTTTCCGCAGAAAAGTCCACCATGTTCAATACCACTGCGGCCCCAACTGAAATGGTAACCGCTGCAATGACGCTCGCCAAAAAAGCCTTCATCTCCAGCACTCCTCTTTATCGTTACGCAGCATTTCTGTATCGGAACCGCGTATAAATTCCACTGATTTACATTGTCTCGTCAAGTCGTTAGTTCGGTTTAGCGGTCGCATCTGTATCACGCTTTCCTTCGCCCGGCGCATTGGTAGCATTGTGATAACCGGCGGCGCGTTTCAGGAACTCGATCAATTCAGCCCGGTCTTCGTCCTTTGGAATACGTTGCAGCGGCATCTTGCTGCCCGGCGTGACCACATCGGGCCCCAGTCGGAACAAGGCATCGATAGTCTCTTCGTTCCAGACCAGATCGCCGTCCTTTAAGGCCGGCGAGTAGCTGTAACCCTCGTGCGTGCCGATCCGCCGCCCGAGCACGCCGTGGAGCGAAGGTCCCGCCTTGTGTTCATCGTCCTCGGTCAGGCTATGACATATCGCGCACTTGCGGAACTGCCAGGCGCCGGGAATGTCGGAATAGTCCGGCGCGCCTGCCCCGGTCGCAGCAGTCTGTACTCCATCCCTAAGCTCTTTGCCGTTTTCATCCAGGCGCCAAATCCGCGCGAGAGAGTCGGCACCGGCAGAGATCAGCACCGCCGCATCCGGTGTAAAGGCCAGCGACCAGACCACGCCTTTGTGGGCAACGTCCTGGGGCGAATAGAACTCGTTATCCAGGCGCCAGACCCGCAGCTTGCCGTCCGTGCCGCCGGATGCCGCAAAGCGGCCATCCTGCGATATTGCCGCCGCGAGGACCGCCCCCTGGTGACCACGCAGAACAGCTATTTCCTCACCTGTTTCGAGGTCCCAGTAGCGCAAAGTTTCATCAGCCGACGCACTGACCGCATGGCGACCGTCACCGGCGACCGCAATCGAGGAGACCCCGAAGTCATGTGCCGGCATCTGTTGTTTCAGGTTACCGGAAAGGGAATCCCAAACCCGGATCGTGCTGTCGGCTGCCCCGGTCACCACCTGGCCTTTCTGCGCCAGATAGGCAACCGCATTGACAGGCGCGCGGTGTTGAAGCACTAGAGGTTCGGCAGTCTCCGCGGCCTGCAGATCCCAGATCCTCACGGTCTGATCCCACGATGCCGACGCCACATAGCGGCCTTCGACAGAGACAGCGAGGTCGACGATTTTTCCCTGATGACCAGATAGCCGGCGCAATTCCTCTCCGGTCTCCAGGTCCCAGAGAATAACCACCTCGTCATCACTGGCTGAGAGCGCCTTCGTACCGTCAGGCAGAAATGCGACCGCATTCACAGCGGCATCATGCCCATCAAGACGATGGGTTTCCTGTTCGCTTTTCAGGTCCCATAGAATCACGCTGTAGTCGAAGCTGGCGGTCAGCACCGCGGCGCCGTCGGGAGAAATCGCCAGACCATTCACCGGACCACCATGGCCGGCAAGATCGGCACGGGCGGCGCCCAGACCCAGCATCAACTGAAGCAGGACTATCGTGGCAAGGAAACGCACCGTCAAATGCTCAACTCTCCCCCGCCGATCCTAATTCCATCCTGATCCCCATGCGACATAGAAACGTCGAAAGTCCTTCAGACCATGCCGGAGCAAACATGAGGCCGCGCACATACGCGACCTCATGCTGCGCCTCAGCGCTCATCTCCGGCCGATCCGTCACCGCAGACTGTCTCTGCGTAAATTGTAGTCCGCGCCATCCCTGCCCGGATTGAAACGCGGTGCTCCCGAGAGATCGTAGCCAGAATCACCATGTCGGAAGGCAGGCATCAATGCGCCGGTATTCGGATCCGCCAAAAGGCGCGTAACCTGAAAGGCTTCGTTGTAGTCGCCGCCGCGGTTCATCACGACCAGCTCATACGCACGGGTCCCGTCTTCCAAGGTAACCTCGTTGCTGCGCAAGACCTCGACGTTGTACGCCGAAGCAATCTCCGCAGCCACAGCTTCCAGAGACTTGTTCTCAGCCTTCGCCGTGCCGGCAAGCATCGTAGCAAACATCAGGATGACCAGACCGGCCATAACGCCGGACTGCAGCACCCTGCCTGGGTGTGAAGTCCTTTTGACGGCGCTTAGGCCCATGCTAATTCCCTCCGTCGGACGAGGATTGACCCAAAGTCTTCTTCACCCAAAGACCGTGGTGCTCCTTTGCCCAGTTCAGATCCACGTCGCCGTCGCCCATGGCGTCGAACGCGCCTTCCATGCCGACCGAGCCGATATAGATATGGCCGATGATGACGATGGTCATAACCAACGCGACAACCGTATGCCACAGCTGAGCCAGCTGAACTTCCTGCATCATGGTCAGTTGCTCGGGAAGGCCCAACCCGAAGATGTTCATGACCTGGAATGTCTTGGCAAACATCGGAATCTCGAAGGGGAACAACAAAGCCAGCCCGGAGATGCTGATCGAAACCCCACCCAGCGTGACAAGCCAGAACAGGATTTTCTGTCCGGCGTTAAACTTCTCCGCTGGTGGATGACTGTGTTTGGAGAAAAGCCCGCCGCCCTTTAGCAGCCAGTTCAGATCCGTTTTGTTGGGGATATTGTGAACCACCCAGAGCACGAAACTCAAAACCACGCCCGCCATAAAGGCAAAGGCAAGATAGTTATGTGCGTATTTGCCCCAGGACGTGATCGCGGCGAAAGCCGTTTTCCCGATCACTTCCGGCAGGAAATAGCGGCCATACAGCATATTCAGACCGGTGAGGCCGAGGATGACAAACGACCCGGCCATCAGCCAGTGACTGAAGCGCTCGACGGCGTTGAAACGTCGAATGGTCTGGCTCGAACGGCCGGCTTCGATCTTGATACGCCCGCGAACGGCAAAGAAAACCGCCAGGATCGCGATAATTCCCAGCAGCCCCCAGACACCGTATTTGGAGACGGGACCGTTGCGGATCGCCCGCCAGTTGTCGCCCTCCGACTGGATCAGGACGCCGCCTTGAGCACCTCCTGGTGCCGATAGGTTACCCTCCGCGCCGCGACGGATCGCGCGCCAGAGTTCGGCATCACTGTTACTCCCTAGGGTGTTGCCGGGAACCTGCCCTTGAGCAACGGTCTCGGCATCTCCATTCGTTGCCTGTGCCACTGCCGCACGGTCCGTCAGCCACAGGCCTCCACCGATGGAAATCGCGCCATAGACCCCGGCCAGGATCAGAATCGCCGGGATCAAACCCCTCATACTCCGCCTTAAGATAGACATCGCCACCCTTTCAATGCATCTAAAGCTCTGAAGACTTGTTTCCCCGTCGCACGCCACCTGACACTGTCACGAGGATCGTCTTCAATCCAATTCTATTGTCTGCGCCACAGACGCTGTGACACAAATTTAAATCCGCACATCTTCTTTTCGGATGACCTGCTCTGCCGAGTGCCTGATCTTTCAGGCCAAACCAACAGAGCAGCACTTCCGAACGCACGGCAACATCTCAATCTCGCTGCAATGTCGCCCGCTGTCTCAAGGCGTTCATATCTTCTTCCGAAAGCCCTTCATCGGGCTTTCCGAGATAGGTTCCCTTTTCATAGCGCAGGCTGCGTCCCTGCTCTTCTTTCCGGCACGCGGCCAGGGTCAGACCGAGCAGAAGACTTCCACCAATTGTCATGAAGTCGCGCCGAGACTGTTTCGTCTTTTTCAACGCTATGTCCCTCTCGCTGGAGCCTGACGGTCAAGTTTTCTTGCAAAACAGACCAGAGGTCAGGCTCGTTAAAACGTTACTGAGCAATGCTGAGACCCAAGCCGCGCGATGAGCGACATCAAGTCCGATCACACACCCAAAGCCCGCTCCTTCCAGCAAGGAAACAAACTTCAGGCCCTTGAAAAGAAGGGCGGCAAAACAGCCGCCCTCCCCTAACACTCAACTTTACGTCACCGGGGTTTGCATTAACCGCCGGTCTTTGCCTGATAAGCCGTGCCCCAGCCCCAGGCGCCCGAACCGAAGCCGCGGGCGACAACGCGCTCACGGTAGATGTTCGAGACGCTATCGCCATCGCCGGCCAACAGCGCCTTGGTCGAACACATTTCAGCGCAAAGCGGAAGCTTGCCTTCAGCCAAGCGGTTCCGACCGTACTTCTGGAACTCGGATTCGCTGTGGGACTCTTCCGGACCGCCGTTGCAGAAGGTGCATTTATCCATCTTGCCACGGGAACCGAAGTTACCTGCCTGTGGATACTGCGGTGCGCCGAAAGGACAGGCGTAGAAGCAGTACCCGCAACCGATACAGAGATCCTTGGAGTGCAGAACCACGCCCTCTTCACTCTGATAGAAGCAGTCGACCGGACAGACCGCCATACAGGGCGCGTCCGAACAATGCATGCAGGCCACCGAAATGGAGCGCTCGCCGGGTTTACCGTCATTGATCGTGACGACGCGGCGGCGGTTTACGCCCCAAGGCACCTCGTGCTCGTTCTTACAGGCCGTGACACAGGCGTTGCATTCGATGCAGCGTTCGGCATCACAAAGAAACTTCATTCTTGCCATTTCTCAGCTCCTCCTTACGCCAGCTCGATACGACAGAGCGTAGCTTTGGTTTCTTGCATGTTGGTCACCGAGTCATACCCGTAGGTCTGGGCGGTGTTCGAAGACTCGCCGAGCACGTAAGGATCGGCCCCCTTCGGATATTTGTGCCTGCGGTCCTCACCCTCCAGATGTCCACCGAAGTGGAAGGGCATGAAGGCAACACCGCGTCCAACCCGTTCAGTCACCATGGCCATCACCTTGACCTTGGAGCCTTCCGGCGAATGCAGCCAGACCATCGCTCCGTCCCGAATACCGCTTGAGTTGGCATCGAAAGGATTGATCTCAACGAACATGTCCTGCTGGAGTTCAGCAAGCCAGGGGTTCGAGCGGGTCTCATCACCGCCGCCTTCGTATTCAACCAGGCGACCGGAGGTCAGCACGGTCGGGAAGTCGGTGGAGAAGTCCTTCTTCTGGATCGAGGCATACATGGTCGGCAGACGATACATCTGGCGATCTTCGTAGGTCGGATAGTCTTCGACCAGATCGCGCCGCGCCGTGTAGAGCGGTTCGCGGTGCAGCGGGATCGGATCCGGGAAGTTCCAGACCACGGCCCGTGCCTTGGCGTTACCGAAGGGCGAGCAACCGTGCTTGATGGCGACACGCTGGATACCGCCGGAAAGGTCGGTCTTCCAGTTGGTCTTGTCACCGGCAACGGCTTCGATCGCGGAGCGCTCTTCCGCCGTCAGATCGCCATCCCAGCCCAGTTTCTTGAGCATGGCCATGGTGAACTCCGGATAACCGTCCTTGATCTCGGAACCAACGGGATAGGACCCCTCGGCCAGAAGGTTATCGCCTTCCCGCTCGACACCGAAGCGCGCACGGAAGGAAAGTCCGCCTTCCGCGACAGGCTTGGAAATGTCGTAGAGGTTCGGCGTACCCGGATGACCCATTTCCGCCGTGCCCCATGATGGCCAGGGAAGACCGTAGTATTCCCCGTCACAAGGCCCGCCGTTCGCAAGCAGGGTTGTCCGGTCAAAGGTGTGCTGGTTCGCCATGTGCTTGCGCAGGCGTTCCGGTGACTGACCGGTGTAACCGATCGTCCACATCCCCTTGTTGAACTCGCGGGTGATGTCTTCGACCAGCGGCTCCTTGCCGTCGACTTTGATGTTTTTGAACATCTCATCGGCATAACCGAACTTCTCGGCCAGGAGATACATGATCTCGTGGTCGTTCTTCGATTCGAACAGCGGCTCGATGATCTTATCGCGCCACTGGATCGAACGGTTCGAAGCCGTAACCGAGCCGTAGGTCTCGAACTGGGTACAGGCCGGCAGCAGATAGGCGCCGTCCTTACGGTCATGCAGGATGGCCGAAACCGTCGGGTATGGATCGACCACGACAAGCATGTCGAGTTTCTCCATCGCGACCTTCATTTCGGTCATACGGGTCTGCGAGTTCGGCGCATGCCCCCAGAGAACCATGGCACGGACGTTGTCCGGCTGATCGATGTTGTCCTTGTCTTCCAGCACGCCGTCGATCCAGCGCGACACCGGCATGCCGGCGGTCTCCATGAGTTTCTGATCCTGGAATTGCTTGAGCAGGTAGTCGTAATCGACATCCCATACCCGCGACCAGTGCTTCCAGGAACCGGCCTTAATGCCGTAGTAACCCGGCAGGGTGTGACAGAGCACGCCCAGATCCGTTGCACCCTGAACGTTGTCGTGACCGCGGAAAATGTTGGTTCCGCCGCCCGATGTGCCCATGTTGCCCAGCGCAAGCTGGAGAATACAGTAAGCACGGGTGTTGTTGTTACCGTTGGTGTGCTGGGTACCGCCCATGCACCAGATCACCGTGCCCGGACGGTTGTTCGCCATCAGGCGGGCAACACGCTTGAGCTGGGAACCGGGAACGCCGGTAACCCGTTCGGTCTCTTCAGGGGTCCACTTGGCGACTTCGCCTTTAATCTGGTCCATACCCCAGACGCGCTGGCGGATGAACTCTTTATCCTCCCAGCCGTTCTCGAAGAGGTGCCAAAGGATACCCCAAACCAACGCCACGTCGGTGCCCGGACGCATCCGGACGAACTCGTCGGCGTGGGCCGCCGTGCGGGTGAAGCGCGGATCACAAACGATCAGCGGTGCATTGTTCTGCTCTTTCGCCTTAAGAAGGTGAAGCAGCGAAACGGGATGCGCCTCGGCGGGGTTACCACCGATCAGGAAAATCGCGCGGCTTTTGTGGATGTCGTTATAGCTGTTTGTCATGGCGCCGTAACCCCAGGTGTTTGCAACACCCGCGACCGTGGTCGAGTGACAGATACGCGCCTGATGATCCACGTTGTTCGTGCCCCAGAAGGCCGCGAACTTACGGAACAGGTAAGCCTGCTCGTTGTTGTGCTTCGCCGAACCGAGCCAGTAGACCGAATCAGGTCCGGACTCTTTACGGATGTTCAGCATGCCATCGCCGATTTCGTTGATCGCATCGTCCCATGACATCTTCTGCCATTCGCCGTCGACCAGCTTCATCGGGTACTTCAGGCGGCGCTCGCCATGCGCATGTTCACGCACTGAAGCGCCCTTGGCACAGTGTGCGCCGAGGTTGAACGGACTGTCGAAGCCTGGCTCCTGGCCGACCCAGACGCCGTTATCGACTTCGGCAAGAACCGTGCAGCCGACAGAACAGTGCGTGCAGACCGATTTGACGATCTCGACGTTGGCTGAGGTGCCTGCGGACTGAGCCTCCGCCTTTTTCACCATACCGCCGCCGATTGCACCGACAGCGGCCAGGCCACCTGCGGTCAAACCGGAACGACGAAGGAAGGAACGACGATCAATGGCGCCGCCGGTCAAGCCTGCAAGCGTTTTCGAGAGGCGCGGGCTTCTCGACGCTCCGTTTACTTTTTTCCTGAGCATATTTCTCTCCCACTCAAGCCCGGCAGGATCTCCCGGCCGGGTCATAACTGAAACTCTGGTGGAAAATCGCTTAGAAGCGCGCGAGCTCGTAGTACGTTTTCACGTGCTCGGTTTCGCGATAATCGCCGCCGCTTTCGGCCGACACGACCGCCGCTTCGCCGTCCTTCGACGCGCCGGCCAGACCAGCCCCCGCCGAAACAACGCCGAGGCCAGCGAGCTTCAGGAAATCGCGGCGTTTCGCCACTTTCTCTGCCCGTTCCTCTTTCATAGGATCCACCTCTTCTTTTGTGTCATCGCTCCACACGATGCGACGTTTAACTCTATCATCCGGAAGGCGTCGACCTCTTACCGGATGCGTTTGAACCCAACACCTCTGTCACCGGTTCAAACAAGTTTCGCTTACTCTGCTTACACTCCTAATCGGCAACCATCTTGAACGCGGTCGCTTCGATTTCCATGAATACGCGTCCGACCGTACCGATCGGCGCGTAAAATTTTGATGTTTCAGCCGCCTCTAGATCCTGAAAGAACTTCGGTGCCCAGGATCCAAGATGAGAATCGAAAAATGCCTGCTGACCGTGCAGGTTATCTTCGCCGCCGAAGAGTCCATCGACCATCCCGGCCATCATCTCACACAGCGCCGCGATATGGTCCTCCGGCTCGGACACATCGTCCGAACGGGCCATCTCAAGCTGGATCATGTGTTTGCGAAGTTTGGCCAGGGGCTTTTCATTCAGAAAACCGGCCAGGTAATAGGAACCGAAGGGCACCAGCTCCCCGCGTCCCAGACCGATAAAGAGGGCGTTGTATTCGCGTTCGGCATCCGCCGCGGATGTCTTGCCGGCCAGGACCGCAGCTGTGCTCAGCGCCTGTCCCAGATCCGTATCATCGCCCTTCAGGCGCGACACGGCCTCCAGCGTAGCCGCGTCCGGCGGCGCGGCCAGAAGGCGCGCCAAAAAACGGTACATCTGTGCCCGAAGAAGATCTTCCTCGGACATTGATGTTGAATCTGACACCGCGGATGGGTGAACCATTCCGTAGAGAGCCCCTGCTGGTTCTTCTTCTTGATGTGTTCAGATTATGACAATTAACGTTTCCAGGCTCAACACTTTGCTGTGACGCCGATGGCACAAAATTTCCAATAAAATGCTGCGACGCAATAAGGCCTTATGTAACTGCTCATTTCGAGCGTGTGCAGCGCAGCATTGTCTTGCATTTAATACGAACACTCAGCAATTTTTTTGAATGCATTATTCAGCACACGTACAAATTCGCCTTCAAGAACGGCTTATTGGCACAGCGTTCATACCAATATTTGACAAGTGTACTTATGAGTTATTGGATTCGTGCTTCTCTCCGCAACGGCGGAACCGCGGTCCGACACGGCGAATTGCAGCCCCTTTTTAGGCCTTAGCCGCCGGATCGGGGTCAGGCAACGCCTCCTCCGTCCCCAATTGTGCAGCCGGCAATTCGCCATCCTCACTGCCCTGGGCAATCTTGCGGGTTTCTCCGGTCGCCGTGTCGTCAGTTCCATCATCTTCAGAGACCGCATCACCGTCTTCAGCTTCGCCCTCTTCACGTTCCTCAGCGTCAGCGGAGAACTCTTCTTCGAGCTGCTCCCCGGCCTCCAGCTCTGCTTCGAGTTCGGCGTCAGGCTCCTTTGGTTCAGGCACCATGCCGCGCCCGACCGTGTAGACGGTTTTCATATTCTCGATAACCATAGCCGCATCGGTAAAATCGTCACCGTAATCCAGCAAACCATCGACATTCGCGAGCACCGGATCCGACAGCCAGAGCTTCCGAAGAGCCTTGCGCTGAAGCTGTTCTGAAACACCTTTCTTCAGGAACGGCGTGAAATCAGACTCTCCATCCATCTCCTCGACATCAGGCAGCTCCGACTCTTCAACCTCAGTTTCGCCCTGCGCAGCGTTCTTCTTGTCATTTTCGGTCGGCGCACCGCCCGGCGGCGAAGTGATCATCCGACCACGCATCGGTTCTTCCGGCGTCACTTCCACTTCCATGTGGGCGGTTGGCTCCGCAACATCGGTCTGCTGGGCTTGAGGCGCTGGCTCAGGGCCTTTTTTCGGCGACTTGGCCTGAGCGCCCTTGCGGCGAGACCAACGGCGCAAAAACCCGCCCTCTTCCTGTCCAACAGACGGGGAGGTTTCCGGCGCAGGCCTTTGCAATCCCGATGTCCAGGAGGTCTCCGGTTTATCTCCAGGCGGCGTTTTGTCGTCGCTCACGTCAATGATTCCCGCTGCCGCGTTTTTTGCTCACCAATGGCGGTTTGCCGAACTCAACATCGTGGGTGGCATAGCGCTTGCGCTTGCGCTTCTTGAAGGGTTCATCCACATGATGTTCATCGACGAAGGCCTGAACCCAGGCGATCATGCCATCCGGCATGGTTACGCCCTCAACGATCTCTTCCCCGGAATCGAGGGAATCCTGCGCCTCATAGGGAGAGACCGTGACCGACGCAGGCTTGTATTCATACACCGCATCCGCCTGCTCATCAGGCTCCAGCACCACATAAACCACCGGCGTCTTATTCGCGAGGTTTTGCCGATAAGCCTCGGTTTCCTTGCGATGCAGGGTCAAGGGCAGGGTTGCAGCGTGATAACACACCGACACAGCATCGCTCGAAAGCTCTGTCCAGGCCTCGACATCGGGTGCACCGGGAATGACCGCAACCGGCCGCCAGCTCCAATCCTGCCAGGGGTTGTCGATCTCACGACGCTCAACCACGACGCCCAGGGGCATCGAAAGCTCTTTTTCCATAACTTCGCCTGTTCCAACTTCACCCGGGACCGCGCACAGACACCTCTTCGCGATGCCCCGCGGCGGTTTTCCCCAATTACCTCTCCAAAGGCAAAAACAGTCTGCGGGAAAGTTGCCCCTGTCACAAGTCGCGCTTATGTGATGCGGCATGAGAGCTACTTATTCGAATCTTTGCGTTTTGACACCGGCCACTCTGTGCTCTACTCCGGCGGACGGCGATTATCGAGAAACAAGGGTGGCAATGCCTCTCCCTGACAAACGCAATGCGCAGTGTCATGGGGCCAGGAATAAAGGATAAGGCGTTGCAAGCCGCAGCTTTCCTGCAAAGGATAAGCTCAAAAATCAGGACGGCGAGGAGACGAGATTGATGGAAAACGGCGCAAAGCAGCTGTTAGTTTGCAACTGTGAGAACACCATGCCGTTGCGTGGCGATGCCCTGGCCAAGGCCTGCGGCAACCCCAATGCCGCCAGGATGCACTCGCAGCTCTGCCGCGCCCAGATCGAAGAGGTGCAGAAAGCCGCAGCTGACGGCGCCCCCATCACCATTGCCTGCACGCAGGAAGCGCCGCTCTTTGAGGAAATCCTTGAAGAAGCCGGCTACGAAGGGGACGCTCAGTTCGTCAATATCCGCGAAACAGCCGGCTGGTCCGAGCAAGCCGGCAAGGCAAATGCCAAGATCGCCGCGCTTCTGGCCGAATCTACCATCGCCATTTCTCCGGCCCCCAGCGTGTCCATGCAATCCGAGGGCGCGTGTCTGGTCTATGGCCGGGACGAAATCGCGATTGAGGCCGCCCGGCAGCTCGCAGGCCGCCTCGACGTGACCGTCCTGCTGAGCAATCCCGGTGACATCCTGCCGCCGCAGGTCATGGATGTGCCGATTTTCAAGGGCACTGTCTCGGCTGCCAAAGGACACTTCGGCGCCTTCGAGATCGTCGTCGATGACTATGCGCCCTCCGTCGTCTCCGCACGTGCCACCATGGCCTTCGAAGCCCCGCGCGACGGTGCCTCCTCCAAATGTGATCTGATCCTCGATCTCACAGGCGGCACGCCTCTCTTTAACGCCCATGAGAAACGCGATGGATATTTCCGGCCCGATCCAGGCGATCCGGCTGCGGTTCAACGCGCACTCTTTGAACTGAGTGAGCTCAACGGCGAGTTCGAGAAACCGCTCTATGTCAAATACGACGCGGACATCTGCGCCCACTCCCGCAGCCGCAAGCAGGGTTGTAATCGCTGTCTCGACGTTTGCCCGACCGGGGCGATCACCTCCGCCGGAGACATCGTGGAATTCGATCCCTTCGTCTGCGCCGGCTGCGGGTCCTGCAGCGCGGTTTGCCCGACCGGCGCCGCGGGCTATGCGATCCCGGCAACAACCGACATCATGGAACGCCTGCGTGTGCTGCTGGGCACCTACCACGGCGCGGAAGGTCAGGAACCCGTCCTGCTGATTCACGACGAACAGCATGGCACGCCCCTGATCAGTTTGCTCGCCCGCTTTGGGGCCGGCCTGCCCGCGAACGTCATTCCCTTCATGGTCAACGAAGTGACCCAGGTCGGCTTCGACATCATGTCCGCCGCCTATGCTTACGGCGTCAGTCAGGTCATTTTGCTGGCCTCGCCGAAACAGCAGGGCGAACTGGATGGACTGGCGTCCCAGATCGGCATGGCGGAAGCCGTCATGGAAGGTCTCGGCTACGGCGGCGGCAGAACCGATCTACTGATCGAGACCGATCCGGAAGCTCTGGCCAGGCATCTCAGTGGCCTGACCACACGCACCCAGGCCGATCCCGCCTCCTTCCTTTTGATGAGTGGCAAGCGCACCAACACACGCATGGCCGTGGAACATCTCCACGCCAAGGCCCCTGCCCCCATCGACGTACTGCCGCTCCCCGCGGGCGCAGCCTTCGGTGCCGTCGATATCCGCACGGAAGACTGCACCCTCTGCCTGGCCTGTGTCAGCAGCTGCCCGACCGGCGCACTGATGGACAATCCCGACAAACCGCAGCTCAGCTTCCAGGAATCCGCCTGCGTTCAGTGTGGCCTCTGTGTCGCGACCTGTCCGGAAAGCGTTATGGCTCTGGACCCGCGCATGAACTTCACCCCTGAAGCCCGCAACACCAGAACGGTGAAGGAAGAAGAGCCTTTCGAGTGCGTCAGCTGCGGCAAGCCTTTCGGCTCAAAAGGCTCGATTGAAAAAATTGTCGAGACCCTGGGCAACAAGCATTCCATGTTCAAGAATCCCGAAGCCATCGAGCGCATCAAAATGTGCGAAGACTGCCGCGTGGTCTCCCAGTTCCAGGCCAAGGACAATCCTTTCATTGCCGCCGACCGCCCGATCCCGAAGACCACCGACGACTATCTGCGCGAACGCGAAATCGAAGACGCCCGCGCCAAGGTCAAGGCGGACCGGGAACGGGAGAATTGAGTCTCGGGGATGGGTTGTTCGCTGTTACTGCGAAGCCGGGAAGCGATACCAGTGGTGACCGTCAGCCGCCATTGGCAGGAAGAGATACACCATACCGAAACCTCCGCTCCTGGATTTGACGATCAATGAACTATCTTCCGCCTTTAATAAGACAATTGAGCTGTACTCGTAACCTACGAGAGGATTTCCTGCACTACGCGACACTCCGTCGTAGGAGCTGATTTCAGCGTCATTCTCGCTGCAGATCAGAGTACCTTCCTTCTCGGAAAACCTAGTTTCCGACAGCAGGTTTTCCCCTGTAAAACCACGAACATGAAGCACACGGTCGAGACCAAACTCAAATTCGACCCTCTCCAGATCTTCCAGCGCTTTCTCGGCCTTAAAAAAATAGTGTCTCAATTTCGGTTTGGCGCGACCGGTATATTCATCACTATTGCCGAAAGCACCCACATCTTCGTATGAGCCAGCAAGCGCTGCGCAGGCATCCTGCGCCTCCAAAGGCGCCGCCCACCGATCGGGATAGTCCGGATAGGACACACAACTGGCGAGCAGTCCGGCGACGGCCAAGCAGACCGCTGTGAAACGAATACTCACCTCTTTCCTCTCCTCTCGTATCCTCGACAATATCCCTGTAGGCAGAGGCACCCCGGACAACGGGAATGCTTACCAAATACACGAGCAAGCTGGTGCTCACATGGGGAGACCAGGTCTCGACCACAACCGCCCCCCAAGTATCGCTGCGTATCCGTCACAGCACGCCCTCGTCGGCTTAGAACTTGCCGTTTTCGTTTTTCCAGTCACTCCGAGGTGCGATCTTTTCGGTGGTGTCCCAATGCTCGACGATTTTGCAGTTGGCAATGCGAAAGAGATCGTAGAAGGCCGAATGGACAGCCCTGCGGCGGCCTTCGCTCACGCAAAGCACGAAGTCGCCATCCGCCAGAACACGATGGATACGTTGGTAGTCGATATGCCTGCCGCCTGCATCGCCCGCTTCCAGCGCTAAACACAGGCTCTCCACGCCATCCCCAAGCGACGGGTTATGTTCGCTATAGTCATCTTCCGCGACAAAATCCGTCAGGCGTTCGAAGCGGCCTTCGAGCAGAATGGTTTCAGCAAAATCCCGAACCAGACCGCGATTGCTTCCCGTCAGCTCCTGATCCCTAGCCTCGGTCGGGCCATCGACCATACTGCGGCCTGCGGGGTTGGGCCCCTGCCTTTCCTGGATATTGTCCCAGTGCTCCACGGCCCGCCCCTCGTCAAAGCGGAAGACTTCGAAGCCGACCTTCCGGCTGGTGAAGTCATATTCGGTGTGAGCAAAGACAAAATCACCGTCCTCGAAAGCCCGTACAATGTTGACCCGGGGCTGAGTTTTTGACAGCCGCTTGAAGAGCGCCGCCAAACCCTCACTGCCCTCATGAGTCTGCGGATTGTGTTGGACATAACGTGCCTCATCCACCACGCCGATAGGGCCGGGATCCCCCGTTTCAATGCTCTTCAGCAGCGCCCGTATCTGATCTTTTTTCGATGTGGTCATGTCCTGCACCGGAGACGGAAATTCAAAAACATTTGATCCTTTCGGCAATGCGGCCAGACTCTCGTGGCGCAAGTCAAGAAACAACTGCCATTCCTCTCAATCTCGACCAACCGCCCCGCCCATATGATCCCAGCCTTGCGCAGGCAGACTATTCCAAAACCGGAAACAGCATGTTTAACTACCCAACCATTCGTGCGCTGACAGCTGTTTCCGAAAAGCGCATCACCGTCGCCCCCTTACAGAGGTACCGCGACTGTAAAAGGAGGCAGGCGTTTTGCTGCAAAAATACCTATCCGGCGGGCTGATTGCCTGTGCTTCACTGACATTCATGGCCTGTTTCTCGGCAGGGCACGCCGACACCTTAAACGCGGGAAGTTTCACCTCTGCATGGGAAGGCGAGATTCTCTGGGCCGGTGAAACCGCGCCGCAGCGCGCAGTGGTATCCCTAAGCAATCAGAAGACCAATGGCGCTGCGGACCTGGCCGCGCCCCTCGAACTAACCCTTGATCTTGGGCAAGCAGGTTGCATCGGACCAACGAAAGAAACCGCACGCGTTTCCGGCGGCCGGGTGATACAACTCAAGCCCAGCGGCAAAACGAATTGCAAAGCCGAGGTCGCCAGCATTCAGCTTGTCGCCACCACCTCCAATGAGATTGGCATACTGGTGTTGGGTGCCACCAATCTCCTGGCGCAGGGCAAGCTCAAACCCCGCGATGTCTCACAGCAATTGGCAATCGCGCCTCCAACACACCCGGAATTTTCGCCCGAGGCCCTCAAGGGCCCCTCTTCTCTTATCGGATATTTCTACGTCACGCCGGCCGGTTCGGTTTATGAGTTGGTGCCCTTCGAGAAGGACTTTGGATTTAAGGTCGTCGCGACCAGCCAGTTTGAAGGCGACGCCGGTGTGCGCCCCGGCGAGCTCGTCGGCAGAGGCCGCTACAATTCGGCGGCGCTCGCCCTCTCCCGTTCGGAAAAGGTAAAACTCTCGGAGGAAACCAAAGCCGCCTACCGGCATTGTCCCGCCATATACACGCGTCCCGAAATCTACGACCTTATCGACCTCACTGACCGCAGCGCCGTCTCCGTGCCCGACGACGTGATCGCGCTCACCCCGCGCAGCAAACAGTTTTGCACGCGCGTGCGCACCAGCCGGGAAAGCTGCCGGGTCACGTCCTGCAGCGAGTACACGCCTCACGGCGAGAAAAAGACCTTTCTCGTCAAGGACCGCGCTTTGGCCCGGAAAATGGGCGACGCCGCCCGTGCGTCCCATACCGCTTCGGAAACCTACGCTCAGGCTGCCGCACGCCTGAAGCGCGACCAGGCCGCTGAGAACAGAGCGCGCGGGACTGAGAGCAAAGGTTACTTCGACGCGGGCGGCGCCTGTGGCCCCATCAGCTGCGAGCAGGAAGACACGCTGCAGTTCATAATGGATCAGTACTGGAAGTAACGCTCAAACCTGAACGCTTGCCGCTACTCGTCCGTTGTGCGGGCGACTTCCGAAACCAGCCGGTACTCGGGAAATCGTTGAAACAGGTGTTGCAGAATGCCGTCGAGCTCTTGCAGCGTTCCGACATATTCTCCGATATTCGGGTCAAAGACGTGCAGCGCCGCCCGGTGTATGTTGCTTGTCAGGCTCTCCAGCCCACGAAAGCCCGCGATCGCATGACGACCCGCGCCCGGCATGGCCATAGTCCAGGTCGCCGCCGCCCCCAATTGATCGAGGTCGGCGGACATCCGCCTGCGAATCCCCTCCATTCCCACCAGCGCACGCATGACCAGCGTTTGTTCCGCGAAATCGTGTCCAAGGCTGCGCGCCATGTCCGCGCGCGCATCGGTCCGCCCTCGGGTCTGGCGCTGCTGCGCATAAGATTTTTGATATTGAGCGATGCCGGAAGCGTTGGTGCGCAGCACTGTCATGCGCTCCCGTGGCGTGCGTGTTGTGGGTGCCTTCATCAATGCGAGCCAGTAGTCGCAGAGCGCGACGCAAACGCCGCCTTTCACCGCTGGATCGCTAATACCCTTTAACAAATCACCCTGACTGAACGGCGTCAGCTTAGCCATAATAATTCACCTTCCATCTTTTAAATAGGACCTGGCATCTCCAGGGGAGAAATATTCCCTGGATTTCAACGCGCCTGATGTTCGCCAAAATTGCGAAAGCGCCTGACTGTAATGCCCTGTTCCAGCCCGCCGCGCCTGTTGAAAATTTGAGACACCGAGGTTGCAGCACCGGCAGCCTGGCAAATGCCTCCAGCGCGCGGGCCTAACCGCGCAGGTAGGTAACCGCTACATCAAGCAACTTGACATATTTGGACAATTGTCCTATTTCCATTTTTAGGACGAGCATCCTACAACTTAAAATCATGGAGCTAAGATGCAAAAAGATCTCTTTTCTCCCTTCAGTATGGGCGATCTCACTCTCTCTAACCGGATGGTCATGGCACCGATGACTCGTAATCGGGCCAACGACGGCGGCGCGCCGACCGCTTTGATGATGGAACACTACCGTCAGCGTGCCACAGCCGGCCTGATCATCTCGGAATCGTCACCGGTTTCGCCTCAGGCTGTGGGCTATCCCCACACGCCGGGCATGTACACGCCCGATCAGACCCGAGGCTGGCTGCGACTGGTGAATACGGTTCATTCGGCCGGCAGCCTGATCTTCGCTCAGCTTCAGCACTGCGGGCGCATTTCACATCCGAGTCATCAGCCCGGGGGAACCGCCCCTGTCGCCCCCTCCGCCATAAAACCTAAGGGGCATGCCGTAACAGCCAACGGGTTCCAGGACTATGTTCTGCCGCGCGCTCTCACGCTGTCGGAAACTGAAGATGCGGTCGAGGAATTCAGGCTTGCCGCCGTGAACGCCCGGGAGGCCGGTTTCGACGGTATCGAAGTCCATGGCGCGAACGGCTACCTGATTGACCAGTTTCTACGCGACGGCACCAATCAACGCTTGGACGCTTACGGCGGAACGCTCGAGAAACGCGCGCGATTCCTGCACGAGGTCATCGATGCCGTGACCGGTGTTTTCCCTGCCTCGCGCGTTGGGCTGCGGCTCACGCCGGAGAACAGCTTCAACGACATGTCAGATTCAGATCCTCAGGGGCACTTTGAACAGATCGTTGCTTCTCTGTCGGACCGAGGCCTGGCTTACCTGCACGTTCTGGAAGGCGATATGACCGGGGCGGCTCCGATGGTCAACTATCGAAAGCTGCGGGACCTCTTTCGCGGTGTTTACATCGCAAACAACGGTTACGATAAAGCACGTGCAGAATCTGCACTTGCGACCGGTGCTGCGGACCTAATCGCGTTCGGAACGCCCTTCCTCGCCAATCCGGACCTTGTCACGCGCTACCGGCTGGGCCTGCCGCTTAACAGGATAGACCAGTCCACCTTCTACGGCGGCGACGAAACCGGCTACACCGACTATCCAAGCGCCAGTGAAGCACTGGTCCACGCCAGATCCACAGAGGCCGCGTAAGGCTAATGTTCCGAGTGTAATTCGGGGTCAGATCTTGTGGAATGCGGTCCAAATATCGGGATCCAGTCACAAACCAGGATCTGACCCCGTTTCTGTTCCAGGGATAGCTGTGGAGTTAACCGTAAATACAGATTCACGAAACGAGGCAGGGCAAGAGTTGGATGTAAAGCTGCAGGTCCCGGATCGTCACCGGTCTGCCTTGCCGCCAACCCCTCACGGGTAGACAAACGTTTTCGCGCGAGGCTAACTGAAAATCATCAGGGGCGAATCGAGGACACCGGAACTGCAATGACGGAAGAAAAAGACAAGCTGCAAGGCTTGAGGAAATTCACACTCGGCGTTCTCGGCTTGGCTGTGATCCTATTCCTCTATTTTGTCATCGCCGATCGCTCGACGCCTTTTGCAGGCGATGCCCGCGTGCAGGCCTTTATCCTGCGGATTGCGCCGGAGGTCAGCGGCCGGGTGGAGGCGGTTGGGGTCACGGACAATCAGATCGTCGACGCAGGAACTGAACTCTTTCGCATTGAGACCACGCCATACAAGCTGAGCGTCGAACAGGCCGAGGCTGTTTTGGAGCAGGCCGGACAAGCCGTGGGCGCATCGACGGCCTCTGTCGCAGTGTCCCAGGCGCGTCTCGATGAAGTGCGGGCGGCAGAGGCCAATGTCCGCGCGCAATCTTCGAGAACCCTGGATCTGGTCAAGCGCGGCGTTTATCCCAAGGCGCGCGAAGACGACGCCGTCGCAGCCATCGATGAAGCACGCGCCGCAACGCAGAGTGCGGAAGCAGACCTGCGCCGCGCTCAGGAACAGCTGGGCCCCGGTGGTGCGGAAAACCCTCAGATCAAGGAAGCTCTCGCTGCGCTCGAACGGGCGCGTTTCGACCTGTCGCGGACTACGGTGCAGGCCCCCGCACGCGGGGTGGTCACCAACCTTCAGCTTGCCGGTGGGCAGACCGTTTCATCCGGTCAACCTGCGCTGACATTCATCAGCGCACAGGACGCGTGGCTGCTCGCGCCCCTGCCGGAAAACTCAATCGGTGTTATCGCGGCAGGCCAGGAAGCCGAGGTCGTTCTCGATGTCTTGCCGGGTCAGGTCTTTCCGGCGGTTGTCCGCACCATCGGCTGGGGTGTCGCAGAGGGGCAGACAAACACCAGTACCGGGCTTCCCGTAACACCGAGAGAAACCGGATGGCTGTCGGACGCCCAACGCTTTCCGGTCCAATTGTCCTTCGATCATGAGAACCCTCCGAAGGGTGCGCGCTATGGCTCGCGCGCAGCGGTGATCATCTACACGGGCGGCAACCCGGTGATGAACGCCATCGCCTGGATCCGCATTCGGCTGATCGCCTTCCTGACCTATGTCTCCTGAGCAACTGACGTCTGATCAGCGCCGCGCGCTCGCCTATCGTCTGACCTTCGCCGTTACAGTCGGGCTGAGCATCGAAATTCTGCGGGGCGCATTCCTGCCGCCTCTCTCCGCGGTGATTGCGGTCCAGATTTTGGCGGCGGCGCCTGCCCCGCCCGGACGCATAGCGGCTGTAATGATGGTCGTTACCGCCGCCGCGGCATCCGCTGCGGCCTTCGGCATCTCGCATTTATCGAGCGACGCGCCCCTGCTCAAGGCACTCTTTCTCTCGCTCATGTACCTCTGGGGCTTCGTCGCCTGTTTCCAGCCGCGCCTGGCCGTGCTGGGAATCATGGCCCTGACCATGCTGATCGTGGTCTCCAGCGTGACGAACAGCTCAGACGCGGCGGCACTGCTGATCATCGGAGAGATTGTTACATCGGTCGTTCAGGGCTTCTTCCTGGTCTATGTAAGCCACGCGCTCTTTCCCCACCGGGGCGCAGTCCCGGCTTCAAACGCCCCTGATGACGCAACGCACCTGCCGCCACTGATCCGCGCCGTCTTTGCGACGGCGGTGATCCTGCCGGCACACCTCTTTCTGAATGCGGACGGCGTGGCTTCGATGGTGGTTCTGCTGACCATGGCGGCCATGCTGCGCGCGACGAACCTGGACCGCTCGACCCGCTACGCTTTCGGTTTTGCCGCTGGAAACGCGGTCGGCGCCACGCTCGCGGCCCTTTCGGTGTTCGCTCTCACGCAGCAGCTTGAGGCTGCGCTTCTGATATTGCTGGTATTGGCGACCGCCGGTTTTTTTGCAGCGCGCATTGCCAAAGGCGATGGCCCCTCGCAGATCTTTGTTCCGGGATTGATCGCCTACTGCATGCTCTTTGGCCTGGTCTATTCAACCGCACCGCTGGGCGATTCGGTCGACATATTCGGGCGGGTGGCGCAGATCCTTGGAGCCGCGATCTATGTGATCGCCATGGCCAGTCTCTTACTGCCGATCGGGCGGGGAATCGTCTCTAAGCAATCGCCGGGACTGGACGAAACCTAGGTCTGCGCCAGAGTGCAACCGCACTCAGTGAGCAGCGCCGCCGCCTGTGATGACCCCCAGTCCTCTTAGTCCCAGCACCATCATCTCCACGGCCAGCGCGGTCAGCAGAATCCCGAAGATCACTTCGGAAATCACCAGCTTTGTTGGCGTCATGCGTTTGGCGACAAACTCGATGTTCCGGAAAACCAGCAAGTCGAACGCGCCGACCACGAGGATCAGACCAACGACCAGTCCCCAGGACAGCAGATCCGGAACCTTGCTGGAGGCCACGATCAAAATGACAATGCCCGCCGGGTTCAGCATATAGGGAATAGCCAGCGGATAGAGCGCGAGATGATCGTCATCCTCCGGCTCTGAAACTTTGGTTTCGGCCTTGTGATCTGATGCCGTGATCATTTTCAGGGAAATCGTCATCAATACGATTCCACCCGCAACGCTGACGGCTCCGGCGGAGACATGCAGCAGGTTCATCAGGAAGTTTCCGATCAGGAAGAGGATCAGCGCGGCAGACACCCCGATAAGCACCATCCTGGTACCGATTTTCTTCTTGCGCGCCGGCTCGAAGCCCTTCGTCGCATCCAAAAAGGGAACGAGGGCGATCTTCGGCCCCATCCCGATCAGCAGGAGCAGCAGGAGGTTCGTGACCAACGCCAGATCGAGTACTGAAAAATCCAAAAACCCTTCCCCCCTTGGACGCAAAACGATGCGCGATTAGCTCATCCTAGACCGGATCAAGGGTAGCCGGAACCACTTTATGGTTTCGTCAAAACATCTGCGTCCGTGTCACGTTTGCAGCACCATAGTGGTCAGAGGTCGCGGGTTCATTATGAAGAAGCATCAGACTCCGCATGCACCTGCGCAGCGACAACGAAGGCGTCGATCACGTCCTTTGGCTTTGCCGAGTCTTCAACCGGCGAGCTTCGCCTGATCCATCTGTGCCGCCTGACCCAAGGCATCGAACACCACACGGATGCGGGCATTGCGCCGCAAACCCTTGTGACAGACGATCCAGAGTTCGCTTGAACCTTGGGGTAAAGGCCCGGAGAGGCGTGTGAGGTTGGGCCACTGTTCACCCAGGATCATGGGGATCACGGCGACACCCGCACCGTTTGCCGCCAGACTGGCGCTCAGGATCAGACCGTTCGAATAGGTCTGAATTTTTCTGTCCGGCGAAGTGATATCCTTGGACTGCAAAATTTTCTCGGCAAATTCCAGCTGGCTGTAGCCGATGACCGGCCCTTCAGCGTCATCTGTCTCAGAGCTTTTCCGACCGTATTTCGCCCAGGTCAGGTCAGAGAGTTTGCGGCCGACGAGCGTGTCATCGCTTGGCCGGTTGGGACGAAGCGCCAGATCGGCTTCTCGGTTGGCAAGATTGAGCATGCGATCCTCGGAAAGCACCTCAAACACCAGGTTCGGATAGAGTTTGGCCAAGGTCGGAAGATGCCGCGCGAGGAAAAACTGCGACAGGACTTCGGGCGCAGTGATTGTCACCCTGCCCTGCAGAGACTGATCGCCGCCGTAAACCAGCCGCTCGGCGCGAAAGACCTCCTGCTCCATCCGCTCCGCTGCCAATGCCAGTTCGCTCCCGAGCTGGGTTGCTTCGTACAGGCCTTCATCCCGACGAAAAAGCGGCTCGCTGCAGCCCTCTTCGATCTTCTCCAGGCGCCGGTAGATCGTTGAAAGGGTCAGGCCGAGAGACTTCGCGGCTGGCGCAAGTTTCCTGCAGCGCACGACAGCCAGTATAATTCTGTAATCATCCCACTTCATTGCTCTGGCTCACCCCAGGCGCGCGGAGGTCAAACCTGCATCGGCGCCGCGGGCCATTCTCTGATCGAGTTCACCGAAGAACCGGGCGAGGTCCGTGGTGAGCACATCGGTCTGTTCCAGTCCAATGCTCAGTCGCAATACGATGTCGGGGCCCTGCCAGGTCTTACTTCTGTGATCACTCTCCACCGGCATCGGCACCATCAGGCTTTTGGTTCCGCCCCAGGATGCGCCGATCGAAAAGCTCTCCAGAACATCGAATGCATGGCTAAGATGCGGCAGGGCTGCCTCCTCCAACAGGACGGAGAAAACGCCGCTCGCGCCGGAGAAATCACGTTTCCAGAGCGCGTGCCCCGGACAGGACGGCAATGCGGGATGCAGCACCTGCTTCGTGACAGCCTGAGCCGCAATCCACCGGGCGACCTTAAGGGCGGAGGCTTGCGATTTTTCGAGACGGATGTAGAGCGTTTCCAGGCCGCGCAGCACCAGGCCGCAGTCATCCGGCGAAGTGCCCAGTCCCATCCGCCCGGCCGCAGCCTTGATCTTCTGCCCCAGAACCTCGTCCGACGTCGTGACGGAGCCCATCAGAATATCCGAATGCCCCGAAATATATTTGCTCAAAGCCTCGACGACGATATCTGCGCCATGTTGCAGGGGTTTAAAAAGAAGGGGCGTCGCCCAGGAATTGTCGCAGCCGACAAGCGCTCCATTAGCATGTGCAATCCGTGCAATCTCACCCACGTCCTGGAACTCCATTGTTGTGGAGCCCGGTGATTCGATCCAGACAAGGTCGGTTGTCCGGTCGATCCGGCTCTGCAGGTCAAGCAGGTCTGTGGGGTCGTAGAATTGAACCTCGACGTTCAGCGCCGACAGCTCGTTTTCTGCGAAATCGCGAACTGGTGGATAGACCGAGTCCGGCAGGAGAATCTTGCCGCCTGCTGGGACCAGGGCCAGGATTGGCAGGGCGATCGCCGCCTGACCCGAGGGGACCAGAACCGTACGCGCACCCTGCTCCAGATCCGTCAGCGTTTTCTCGAGAAACCTGTGGGTCGGCGTCCCATAGAGGCCGTAGATATAGCCATCGACATCGCGGCTATGCCTGGCTCCATAAGCCGCCGCGTTCGGGAACCGGATCGTTGAGGCGCGGCATATAGGTGTCGTCAGGCTTTCGTAGCCCCGAAAGGAAACAGTCGATTTTGTCACGCATCTGGTCTGGTCATCCATCTTGGCTTCCTCAAATTTTGCGAAGCCATTTGACATAGGCGAAGGCATTCCGTCGAATACCAAAAAATGCGCAGTCTATTCCCTGAAGTTATTGTTTTTTGAGAACGGGAAATCGTGAACTTTCGTCAGATCGAGATCTTTCGAGCCGTAATGATCAACGGCACCACCACTGCGGCCGCTGAGGCGCTGCGTGTCTCGCAACCCGCGGTCAGCAAGACCCTTCAGGAGCTGGAATACGGCATTGGCTTCAAGCTGTTCGAGCGGATCAAGGGACGCCTGAAACCGACCGCGGAAGGGGCGTTGTTCTTTAAGGAAGTCGAGCAGAGCTTTGCAGGGCTCGTCCATCTGCGGGCCTCGGCTGCGCGAATCCGGGATTTCGGTTCAGGTGAAATCCGGATCGCCTCGCTCTCCGCGCTGAGCACCAACGTTTTGCCGAAGGCCCTGAGGGCCTTTCAGAAACAGCACCCGAAGGTCTCGATTACCTTTCAGACCCATTCGTCCCTGGAGGTGCGCAACCTGGTGGCCGCGGGTCAATTCGATCTGGGGATCGCGGCGGATGAAATCGACCAGACGGGCATCGGGATCAAGCCCTTCGCCAACTACAAGGTCATGGTTGCCCTGCCCGAAGGTCACCCGCTTTGCGCAAAGGAGGTGCTGCGGCCAGGCGATCTCGACGGCTGGAATTTCATCGCGCTCGCCCCTGAGGACACCACCCGGCAGCAGGCCGAACGCCTCCTGGAACAGGCCGACAGCAAACCCAAGATCGTTTTGGAAACCGCATACTCCACGACCATCTGCGCTATGGTTCAGGCGGGCATCGGCATCGGCCTGGTCAACCCGATCAACGCAAAGCTCTTCCTCGGTCACGGTCTGACCCTGCGGCCGTTCGAACCCAGGCTCGAATTCCGCACACTCCTAATCCAGCCGACCAACCGGAAACCGGCCCAGATCATTCTGGATTTCATCGACGGACTCTATGCAGTCGCGCATTAAAGTAGCGGCGGGGGTATGGGCAGAAAACAAAGATCTGCGATACCCCGCTCTTGAGAAGAGATATGCGCGACAACAGACATTGACCTGGATATCCTGAACACCAGCCCCCCACAATCGATTGCAACAGGTCGCCAGTTGAACGCAAAAGCCAATCCAATCATCCATACCTCCCGTGACGGCATCAAATTTTGGGTCGAGTATGATTCGCACCGGATCTTGACGGATAAGCCCGACACCTACCTGGAAGAGCTCAAAATTGGGTCCGTGGCCGCCACATGGTTCAGATTGGTCCTGCACCTAGACGGACACCCGATTGAATTCGCGGGGCCTGATGGTATGCCCTATGAGTTCCGGAGAGAACACAACCCTGCGGGTGCCCCTCCGATGCTCGCCTTCTGGCGCTTTTCCGGCCTTGGGGAGCTCGGCGACCATTTCACCAGCCGCGCGCAGCAGGATCGCGCGGTGCGGCTATTGACCGACATGCTTATCAACTTTAAGCGGGATTGGGTCGGCGCCCGAATTGGCGAGACACAAACGGCGACAGTGGAGTTTTCACAGCAATTTCAGGTCGCTCTGGATCAAGGTCATTGCATCAGGAAATGAACGGGTAAATGCCGGATCGAGATCACGTCTCACTTGGCGCGCAAGGCGTCAAAACACCATTGCACAGAATGAGACGTGACCCTGACATTCAAGGCATCACTGTTTCGGCGTAAGCAGTGTTGCACCACGTGCGCTGGGGGCCACCGGCCCCCAGGGTCGTTTCTTGGTGGGCCATCGCCCTATGCGGCAGCGGCTCGGATTTGCGCCACGGCTTCTTCCGTACTCCAGACCGCATTTGCGATGAAGCGGAAATTGATGAGCGCGGCCAGGTACCCATCACCTTCCGGCAGTTGGGCTGCGGCCGTCGCATCACGGACAACGGCAACCTCGAAACCGTTTTCGATCAGCTCACGCATGTGCGATTCAGTACAGAGGTTGGCAGACATGCCCGCCAAAATGACCTGATCGACACCCTGCTTGCGCAGTTGCAGCGTCAGGTCGTTGGTATCGTTGCCGTAGACCTTGTGGGGCGAGGTGACGATTGTCTTGCCATCGTTGATGTAAGGCTTGTAGCGCGCCAGCCAATCCGCACCCGAGCCTTCGAACCCCTCCACATCCAAGGCGCTCTTGCGGTCGAACATTCCGATCTGGTGCATCAGCTTTTCCAACGCGCCTTCGAACTTCCACCCGTGGTCGGTTGGAAAGTAGTAATGCGGCGAAACGGCAACGGTGATGTCGTGGTCCTTGGCGGTTCGGAACAGGGTTTCGATGTTTTCCACCGTGTTGTGCTCTTCGACGGAGGCGCCGATCACGCCCCAGGTCACGCCTTCGGGGCTTAGGAAATCGTTCTGAGGGTCGGTCACGACCAGCGCGGCCCGGCTCAGATCGAGCTTCATGTCAGAGGCCGGCAATCCCGGCTCCGCCGGATCGGCGTAGGGGTTGTCCGCATCCTGGGCCTGAGCGGTGCCTGCCAGGGTTGCGGCCGCCACGACCGCCGAACCTGCCAGTCCGGTCGTCAGCGCCTCGCGGCGGGAGAGTTTCTTGCCGCCGTGGTCCTGGTCATCGCAATTGCACATAGGGTCGTTCCTTTTTTTGATGTATCTAGGACTCTAAGATGCGCCACCCGATGTGCCTTTTCGTCTTGATTTTGACCGCGCGCGGAAATTACCGTGACGGCGCTTGGATCTGGGTCATTATGGCGAGATGAGCTTCGACCATATTTTCGACCAGCTGGACATCCGTACCGAACCCTTTGCGATCTGCGAGATCCACGGAACCTGCCACGTCGCACTCAAGCCGGATTCAGCGGTTACACTGCACTACATCCTGTCCGGCGAGGGACAGATCACGATCCGTAAGCAGCCGCCAATCAAGATCGGCAAGGGCAGCCTCGTCTTGATTCCGTCGCTGAGCAGCCATGAGGTTTTGAACGAGGGCGCAAGGGTCGTGCCGGGCCCGGCCTGCAAGCCAGCCGCATTAAACCTGGCACGAATTCTGAAGTCTGCCCCCGAGGAGGAGCCTTCAGCGAGCCGTCTGGTTGCGCTTTGCGCCCACGTGAATATCGGGCTGATGGGGGCGACCGATGTTGTCAATTTGATCCGCGAGCCTTTGGTCGCTCAAGCCGCCGAGGGGAGTGCGTTGCTTGCCCTGGTCGAAACACTGATGCACGAAGTGTCTGAACCACGTGTCGGAAGCCGCGCCTTGATCCGCGCTATTTTGCTGCAAGCCGTTATCGACATGCTGCGCAATCGGATAGCGGCAGAGGACAGCACGATGGATTGGATGGCTGCCTTGCGCGATCCCATGATCTGGAAGGCCATGAGCGCTATGCTGGACAATCCTGGTCATCCGCATTCAGTTGAATCCCTGGCGGAGGTTGCCGGTATGAGCCGGGCCGCTTTTGCGAAACGCTTTACCGAGGCTTATGGCGCGGGTCCGATGGAATTGCTGCGCAGTTTGCGTATACGCAAGGCTGGCGAACTGCTGCGCAACACAAATCTACCCGTGAAGCGGGTCGCCGAAACCATTGGCTTTTCAAGCCGAAGCGCCTTCAGTCGAACCTTCGAGGCAACCTCCGGCCAAAGCCCGGGCGCGTTTCGCAAGGAGGCAAGAGCGTCGTGAGTTCGGTTCTGTCTTTTTGTCGGCCCCGACCCCGTGTCGCTGCTAGAGCGGCTTTTCCCGACTTCGATGACCCGAACAGAGACTAACCGCTCAGGCATCTTGTTGTCACTTGAGCCCGAAAGACAGCTCAGTGGATAAGACAAATTTTTCCAGCGGTCAGTGGAGGTGCAATGACCGGAAAACTGGAAAGCCCCCGTAATAAAGCAAAAGCGGGGTGCGCAACTCGACGCGCAAAGATCATAAGGTCTTGCGAAAACAGAAGTCGATGCTGAAGTAGGTGCGGTCTGGTCCGATATTGTGCGTCTGGCAGTAATGCGTGGCACACAAATTCGGACCTGCCCCTCGTCATAGAATGTCGAGTTAAACTACCGATTTTGGTACGGAACCACCCTCTACATCGCAATGAGGGTGCCGATTAGGTCTCCCCGAACACCAATGGTCTTTGGTGACGAGCCGCCTTTGTCACGAATAGCAAAACCGAACTCGTCGGTAAGTGGATCGTAGAATTCCAGGTAATCGCCTAATTCTGCAACAACCCAATAATTCGCTTCATCAGGGGGAGATTTGGATATCTGCTCCAATGAGCCTCTGAGCACAAATCGCTGCTCGTACGGCTTAATAAGAGCGTCTTTCAATTTTTCGATATGCGAACGGATTTTGGCTTCCGGCCAAGGTGAACCAATTGCTGTGCCGGGAGCCGGCGCCACGTATTCGAACGATGCGATCTCATGTTCTACAAGTCTTTGTAACTCTTGTCGGGTCATTCTCCCGCCCTCTCCTTAAAGCCCACCCCCTAAAACATGTTTTTCAAGTCGGAGGAGAAGGTCGGGAAGGCAAACATGTCGTCCTTGAGTTTGCTGGCTGAAATTCCGTGACGCATGGCCATTGCGAAATAATGGATTAAATCCTCGGCCTGATGACCAACCATGTGTGCGCCGACAATCCGGTCACTATCCTCGTCCACCAAAACCTTCGCGTAGGCCACGGATTCGGCGTAGGTCTTGCCGGAAAACCATCCCGTCATGTCGTTGACGGCGACTTTAACATTCAAGCCTTTTTGCTTTGCCTCTTCTTCGGTCAAGCCGACGGTGCTGAGGGCCGGTACCGTGTAGATTCCGCTTGGAATGACATTGTAATCCGGTGTGACGCTAGGGCCGTTGACGATGTTCTGGCCGACGATCCGCCCCTCGTAGGTCGCGATCGGCGAAAGCTGAGGCGAAGTGACGAGCGCATCCCCGCAGACCCAGACCGAGGAATTCGTTGTCGAACGTAAAAACTCGTCCACCTCGACGGCGATCCGGTCGTGCTTGACGTTTCCCGCGGTGAGGTCGAGCGATCCGACATTGGCAATGCGCCCCGCGCCATTGACCACCCGGTCGGCGCTGATGGTAAGGGCGACGCCTTCGTGTTCATAGGCGACGCAGAGTTTGCCGTCCTGCTTGGTGATTTCCTTGACCTGGACGCTGGTCTTAACAGTGATGCCGATCCGTTCACTCTCAGTCTGCACCGCAGCAACAGCACCTTCTTCTACACGCGGCAACAATCGGGGCATGACCTCCAGGATCGTAACCTTGGTTCCCGCCCGGGCGTATACGTGGCTGAACTCCATCGCAATTACACCGCCGCCGATGAAGACGATTTCGTCCGGCTGGCTTTCCTCCGAAAGTACCTCGTTGGACGTGATCATGTGCTCGGCGCCCGAGATCGGCAAAGGCCGGGGAGTCGAGCCCGTGGCGATGACGATGTTTTCTCCCTCCAGGACCTGGCCATTCACCTCGATCGCATTCGGACCGGCGAATTTGGCGGATCCTCTGAAGACATCACCTCTTTTTTCTGCAAGACCGGCCATGCCGCCGGGCACGCCGCTAACCATCGACTTCGTCCGCTGGATGAGGCCTGCCCAGTCAAGCTTAGGTTTGCCAACCGTAATGCAGTGCGCGCTGGCGAGTTCAATCTCATGAAGCGCGTGAGCGGCTGCAACCAGAAACTTCTTCGGCGTGCAACCCCGGTTGGGGCAGGTGCCGCCGAAGTCCCACTCTTCGACAAATGCCAGTTTCTTGCCGGCTTCTTGCGCGATTGCAGAAACACCAAACCCCGCATTTCCACCACCCAAAATGATCACGTCGTATCTGTCAGCCATGTTTTTTTGTGCTCCGCCAATTCAGGTCTTCTAGAGTGTGATCGCTCTTGGTTTTAGCGAGCAAGACCGCAAGCCACTCTCAAGGTACATGACTAAGCCGACAGATCCCAGATGGAGTTTATTCACGCGATGAGATCGGCTGCGCAAAACACGCGTATTAGTCTTCCCCAACGAAATTACCGAATCATTGCTGGGGGCGCGGGCATCGCAGACTGCAACCCGCCAGAACGCAACCATCACCTTGCCGACAAGGGGCGGACCATACATTCTTTTGCGCGTCTTTTATCGCGGCTAGGGTGCCAAATGCTATCTGAGCTAACCTAAAGATCCACAAATCAAGATCTGACCCCAGTCGAAAGCCATACTCAAATTGCTACAATAGCGTTGGTTTCAAGAAACGGCTCTTGCCTTGGAGATAAATGTGAAAATTGTGCTTTCGGACTCTGCCGCGCGGGATGCGATCACTTTATGTGAACAGCTTTTGCGCCTGATATTTGCCGGGCGCAAATTCCAGCTTTTCGCCCCAGACATACAAGGCCGGCTCAAGAGGTATTTAGCGGTACTGTCCGTGTCCGGCCTGGATTTCAACCGGTCGTACAGGACCAACGATGCATTGACCGGCAATTGGGAACCTACGCGCGATACAGAAACAATCATTATGGATCTCTTTTGTGAGGGGGCAGCCGAGCTTGGCCTTTGGAAGCATTTCCAGATGATCGAGCAGAATAAAGCTCTGATTCTCTCCAAGCCGATGAGGGAGATGGATGCAAACAGGCAACTCCGCCTGCAGTTCGAGGATCCGCGGACTTTCACACGGCACGAAGCATTGATGCGAAAATGGCAAATACTCGGCGAACCTCTTTTTGATGATGCCTTGCACAGACGCATGACAGATGCCTTAGGCGTCGAGTGGCGTGATGGTTTGAGCTTTAATACCTACTGGATCGATCGGATTTTGGAGTCCGAGGCCTTTGCCCGTATGCAGGAACCAAACGGCATACAGGGCTATGCAGCCAAATTACGTCTATCCAACGACATGGTGTCCGTACTGCGCCAGGTCGGCATTGACTGGCGCCTGGACCTCTGGTCTTTCGAGGATATGAGAGCGGATCAGCATTATTTCGATATCGGTCTCACCAACCTGGGCATTCTGGCTCTTTACTCCGGACGCGGCATGCAACGGCACTTCAATGTTTTAAGCTGGCCCGACCGCACACATCTGCACCGTTTGGATTATCCGGAACGGCCGTCCAGGTAATCGGGAGTAGATCGAGTTTTGTGCGAGATAATCTCAACAGTTCATAGAGCTCAATTAGTTTTGCTTGTAACAGTCGATCCGTTGCAAGCAAATGAACCCATCTCCACCCTACGGACCCAACTCAAACCCATAATCCGCCGGCAGCGCCACTTCGAGTAATTCGAGATCATCAGAAGCGCCCTCCAATCCAAACACCATCCCCTCCGGAATGACGAAGGAATCTCCCGCAGCCAGATCCTGCGCCCCCTGCCCTTGCGCCTTCAGTGAAACCGTCCCTTCCAGCACAAAATAGAACACAAACTCCGCCCGATGGCTCGCAGCCGGGATCTGCGTCGCCCCCGGTTTCAAGCGCCAGACCTGCGCGCTCGCCAGCCCCGCCGTTGCCGCCGCAATGCCGATGTCCCGGAACTCGACGCCTTCCAAACGCCCTGCCACCCAGTCCGCCTTCTCCGCCTGATGAAAAACGAAGCGCTGCCCGTTAAAAACCCGGTCCGGATTCACCGCGCCGTTAGGCAGTGGCATCTCATGGTCGATGCAGGTCATGTGCTCGGCGGGGCAGCCGATTTCGATGACCTCGAAGCCGGGGGAGCACTCCAGGACCCGGTGGCGGATTTCCGGCGGCTGCAGGACACAGTCGCCCGCCTTCATGGTGAACTGCGGACCTTGGTCCTCGTAGAGCAGGTGCACCCAGCCCTTATGGCAATAGATCATCTGAAAGCGGGCTTTGTGAAAGTGCACCATGTCGGGCACCAGGCCGCCGTCGGGAATGGCAATGTGCGAGGCAATGAAGCGCCCGCCCTGCCGGTTCGGGATCAGGTCGCGGTAGCGCATGCCCGCCCGACCGACGCCCCAGGTCTCCGGGCCGCCCATTTTGGTGAGGACGAAGGACTGGACGATGGGCGGCAGATCCAGTGGTGGGTTGGCGTCCTTCAACTGGATGCGCGTGCCGTTCGGCGCGACCAGCTCCGTTTCGCCACCGGCCAGCGCCTTGGGGTCGCGGCAGTGCAGTGCGAGTCTACCAGGATCGCGGGCCGCCGCAGCGGCATCTTTCTCCAGTCTGATCCGCAGACCGTGCCCCGAGATCACCGCCGTCGCCGGGGCGTCCGCAGGAAAAATACGCTCCAGCCGGAACCCCAGCCGCTCGGTATAGAACTTTAAGCTCTCAGGAAGCTTCTCGCAGGGCAGAACAATCTCTGCCGCCTGGATCTGCTGGTCTCCGTTCTCACTCATACCCGAACTCGAAATCCTGTCTCAGAAAATAATACCCGCGTCATTGCCCCGGAACGGTGGCCCGGCAAAGGGCTTCGGCGCGGGACTTGAAAAGGCTCGCCTGGGCATCGTCGACCACGCCGTCGCGGATCATGTCGTCAATCTGGCCATGGCGCTCGTTGACGCAGGCCTGATAGGCGTTGTCCTCTGCCGAGACGACCTCCGAAGCGGGCAGAAAATCGGCGCGGTTGATGTAGAGCAGCAGTGCGACACTGGCCACCGCTACCCCCACCGCAAGCAAACGTGCCAGAGGGCCATCGAGGAAAGAAGGGCTGCTGGAAGTCGTCATAAATCGCTCTGTTTATAGAGAATTGAAAAAAGCGGACCCGGCAGGTTGCGCGCTATTTTATGATGACCTGATGGGAGAACTCGCGACCGTTTGAAATAGTGATCTGCTCGAAACCGAGCATCTTGGCCAGATCGAAAAAGGTGAACCAGTCCTGGACCCCGAACTCCTGAAATACCGGCAGGACACGGGCGACGGCGGTCATATTCGCGAAAATCGCGCGCGCCCGGAAGAGAGTATCGATGCGCTCGTCCTGCAGGGCGATAATGATCAGCTTTTCCGCCTGCTCCCCCTTGGCGAAAATCGCGGCCTCGGGCGGATAAGGGCTTTTCAGTTTCTCATTGGTGATGCCGGTCACAAACCCGATCCGCTGGGTTCGGCCAACCCCGGCAAGCTTCTGGGACCTGGCTTCATAGACCTCAACCTCCATGGGCTCCGGATAGTAGTAGCCGGCATGCCGGTCCTCCGCCCGCACAAGGTTGCCCACCGCCGCAGCAAGCATGACAGCCAGGAAAACTCCGGTCGTGACGCAACTTCGCAACATATCCGCTCCCGTTCGTATTTATTCTTCTTGCGTTAAAGTGCATTCACATCCGATCTTTGACAAGCTTGCTAACGGGCAGAAAAGCCGTGAACCGGCTGACGATGCCGCCTGGACAAGCAGGACGACCCGTTTTCACGCGTAGTTTGCGCGAACTCTTCCAAGAGCGCCTGAAACAAGATCGCGGCGCGAATGACATGGGGTAGTATGACGACCGATCCTCGCCTCGCCTTTGTGGCCAACGGCACCGACGAAGCCAATGGCGCACTGGAACGCCTTTCGCAACGTTACAGTCATGTCGCGCCGGAGGAAGCGGACGTGATCGTCGCGCTGGGGGGCGACGGCTTCATGCTGGAAACCCTGCACGCTCATCTGGATCGCCGGGTGCCGATCTACGGCATGAACCGCGGGACCGTTGGCTTCCTAATGAACGAGCACAACGAGGAGGATCTGGTTGAGCGGGTCGTCAATGCACGCACGGCGACACTCCATCCCCTGCGCATGACCGCGACCAACATGTCGGGCGCGTGTTTCGATGCCCTGGCGATCAATGAGGTGTCGCTGCTGCGCGAAAGCCGGCAGGCCGCGAAACTCAAGATCAAGATCGACGATGTCGAGCGCATGGAAGAGCTGGTCTGCGACGGCATCATTGTTGCCACGCCGGCAGGCAGCACCGCCTATAATCTCTCCGCCCACGGACCGATCGTGCCGATCCGCGCGGCGCTGCTGGCGATCACGCCAATCAGCGCCTTTCGGCCCCGACGCTGGCGCGGCGCCCTTCTGCCGAACTCGGCGCACATTTCCTTTGAAGTCGTGGAACCCGCAAAACGCCCGGTCAGTGCCACAGCGGATTACACCGAGATCCGCGACGTCAAAGAGGTCTCGGTCTACGAAGACCCCTCTGTCGAGCTCGACCTGCTGTTCGATCCCGAACACAGCCTGGAAGAACGGATCGTCAAAGAACAATTCATAGTTTAGAGTAGATCGCGTTCCATCGAGCTAAACGTATTTTCTGTCAGATCCGAGGGAGCGTTTGCATAGCACAACGCGTTCGGATCAGGCGGAAAATGCCATCTTACGCGATCAGCTCCAGCGCGTATCGCGTTCAAAGAAATAAGTATATTCGATGGCCGATCCGAGGCAGCGTTTGCGTAGCACAACGCGTTCGGATCAGTCGGAGAATGCACTTAAACGCGATCTGCGCAGCGCGTATCGCGTTCCATCTAAAAAAAAAGATCTATTCGAAGGTCAATCCGAGGCAGCGTTTGCGAAGCATAACGCGTTCGGATTGACCAGAGAATGCCGTTAAACGCGGTATGCGCAGCGCGTAACGCGTTCCACCGAGCTAAAGGTATTTTCTGTCAGATCCGAGGGAGCGCTCGCGGAGTGCAGGGCGTTTGGGTCAGACATGGAATTCAGCCAAAGACGGTCTGCGTCGACACGTGCCGTTTCGAGCCGGGCCGATCTATAAGAAAGCATATGACCGGGTACACGGCAGCCAGCGACACGCGTCAGCAGGCCCACCGCTCCTACCCCCCGGGAGGACGGGGACCGGATCGCGAACATGCCAACCGACATGCTCTGCCATTTTCGCTGACTTTTCATCGTCTCAGGGGAATAAATACCCGTCGCAGGGGATAAACGCCCTGATGCTGTGACATTTACACGTCAAAAAGAAATGCCGCCGCTTCAATCCGGCAGGGGATATCGAATGAAGCGACGGCACTAAAGGCAGGCGGGCGAATCAGTCTCGCAGGGAAGTGAAGTGGATTTGCCCAAACCTGGATAATGTCAGGGTACAATTTTTTTGCTCAGACTATCCGAGCGTAGAGGGCCTTACCTTTCCGTGTAAACGAACTCGGGTTAAGCTCTCCAGAAGGGTTTTGAGACTTCTCCGCCGACGTCCGCATGCGACAATCCCATGTCGCGCAAACGGCGGTCGCTGAGCGACGCCAGGTGGTGTCGTTGGGTCGCGCGATCTTGCCAGGTTAGCAAAACATTAAACACATACAAGACGATACGCGGTAGGAACAGAGCGACATCCGCAGGGGTTTTCAGGGTCAGGCCGATGGGCTGTTCGTGGGTCTCAATGGAAAAATTTGTCATCTCTCTTCTCCTATCCTCTGCCCGGTGGAACCGATTTCGACCGGGCTGTAGTGCGTCTTGTGTGAGTAATAGATATTGCGAATTGCGCATTGGTTCAAACGATGATAATTGATGTATCGCATTAGAATTATTGATCTGAATTTATGGTTCGTAAACTTCCTCCTCTCAACGCCCTGCGTGCCTTCGAGGCCGCGGCCCGGCATCTGTCCTTCACCAAGGCGGCGGAAGAGCTCTTCGTCACCCAGGCCGCGGTGAGTCATCAGATAAAAACACTCGAGGCACACCTTGGGATTCAGCTTTTCCGGCGGCTGAACCGGCGGCTTCAACTGACCGATGCAGGGCAGGATTACTTCCCGGTTCTGCGGGATGCCCTGGATATGATGAACGGCGCCACGCTGCGGCTGCGCGGTCACGACAAGACCGGCAATCTCAAGATCAGCGCCCTGCCCTCCTTTGCCGCAAAATGGCTGCTACCAAGGCTTCCACGCTTTAGCGAGCATAACCCCTCCATTGACGTCCTGGTGTCGGCCAACGACCAGATTGTCGATTTCGATCAGGATGATTTCGATCTGGCGATCCGCTATGGGTCGGGGAATTATCCGGGCTTGAGGGTGGATCGTATGATGGGCGACCGTATCTTTCCGGTCTGCAGTCCGCGCCTCGTCGAGGGCGAGAAACCACTGCAGCAGCCCAACGATCTTCGCCATCATATCCTGCTGCATGACGACATGGCGCGCACGGATGCCTCAGCGAACGACTGGCACGGCTGGCTCCGGGCGGCCGGCACGACCTCTGTCGATCCTGACCGGGGCCCCGCCTACAGCCACTCCAGCATGGTGATTCAGGCGGCAATAGAGGGCCATGGCATTGCCCTGGGCCGCACATCTCTGATCGGCGACGATCTTGCGGCAGGCCGGCTTGTCTGTCCCTTTGGCCCCGTCATACCCGGCCCCTTCACCTACTATCTGGTCGGGCCGGAAGAGACCGCCGACCAACACAAAATCAAGGCCTTCAAAACCTGGATTCAGGAGGAGGTCGCCGCTTTTTCCTATCCTGAACTGTCATTACCCACGGTCGAGTAGCACGACGACGAGCCGTTAGCTGCCAGATAAGCGCGGAACGCAGGGCGGCTCCGCGTCCGTGGATATGGCCTTCAGGTAAAAGCTCTGCCATGCTTGCATCAGATTCATACTCCACGCGAGAGTTCATCCATAGCAGACGCCTCCCCGATAAATGCTGAAGTAACAGCAGCCAGCATCGCGATGCTTGAGCGTCTGGTGGCGTTTGACACGACCAGCCGCAACTCCAACCTGGCGTTGATCCACGACGTTCGGGATTATCTGTCGGACCTGGGTGTCAGCTCTCAGCTTTCCTTCGATGAAAGCGGCCAAAAAGCTAATCTCTATGCCACCATCGGGCCAACCGACCGAGGGGGAATCGCCCTGTCCGGGCACAGTGATGTGGTGCCTGTCGACGGACAGGATTGGTCGTCCGACCCCTGGTCGCTCAGACGCAGCAACGAGAGGCTCTACGGTCGCGGCACCTGCGACATGAAAGGCTTCTTAGCCGTGGCGCTGGCCAAGGTGCCAAGGTTTCTGGAAGCGGATCTTAAGCTGCCGATCCATCTTTGCCTGTCATTCGATGAAGAGGTTGATTGCGGCGGCGTTAAGCGCCTCATGACCTTCCTGCAGTCGCAGGATGTCACACCAAAGGCCTGCGTGATCGGAGAACCGACGGATATGCAGGTCGTTACCGCACACAAGGGTGGCGTCGGCTATCGCTGTGACGTTCAGGGCATGGAATGTCACTCCTCCCTCGCCCCCCATGGGGTGAACGCGGTTCAGGCCGCGGCGCATGTTATTGCGCGCCTGGACGAAATGGCCCGACGGAAAGCCACTGAAGGCCCCTTTGATCACGACTACGACGTGCCGCATACGACGATCCAGGTTGGGCTCGTTCAGGGTGGCACCGCACTCAACATCGTTCCGAAAGACTGCAGCTTCGAATTTGAAGTACGCAATATCCCACAGGATGACCCGACCGTCTTACTGAAGGAAATCCAGGACTACGCCCGAACCAGACTTGAGCCGGGAATGAAAGCAATCGATCCCGACAGTGGATTTAGCTGGCAGGAATTCTGCGACTATCCGGCACTTTCACTTGCCGAAGACAGCGACCTCGTCACCCTGATCAAGAACTGCGCCGAAGCAAACGCAACCACCAAAGTTGCCTTCTGTACCGAAGCCGGTTTTTTTCAAAGACACGGCATCGCAACGATCGTCTGTGGCCCGGGTTCCATCGCCCAGGCGCACAAACCCGACGAATACATCTCGCTTGAACAACTGGCCGCCTGCGAAGCCTTCATGGAACGTCTGACCCAACGCCTCAGCGACGAGAATATCCACACCCTCGCTTTCTGATAAACCTACGAGAACAGATCCAGGCTTTATGACAAAGACGATAATCTTCGACCTCGGCGGCGTCCTGATCGATTGGGACCCGCGTTACCTTTACCGCAAGCTCCTCGACAGCGAGGCGGAAGTCGAACACTTCCTGAGCAAGATCTGTACCCATGACTGGAATGAGCAACAGGATGCGGGCAGGCCCTTCGCTGAGGGCATCGCGCTGCTGAGTGAGACACATCCGGAACAGCGGCATCTGATCGAAGTTTACTTCGAACGCTGGAGTGAAATGCTGGGCGGCGCGCTTGAAGGAACCGTGGATATCCTGGACGGGTTGCGAAAGCGCGATGTCAGGCTCTTTGCCTTGACCAATTTCTCGGCGGAGACCTTCCCTATCGCCCGCCAACGCTTTGAGTTTCTGAGCTGGTTCGAAGGCATTCTGGTTTCCGGCGAAGAAGGCATGAAAAAGCCCGATCGCAGGATTTTCCAGCTCCTGGCCGAACGCTTCGACCTTCAACTCGAAGGCGCTGCCTTCATCGACGACGTCCCTAAGAATGTAGAAGCGGCGCGGCAACTGGGCGTTCACGCCATTCACTTTACCTCGACCGCAAAGCTACAGGAAGAGATCGATCAGTTCCTCTCCTGAGCTCCACAAACCCAGAAAGACCTCTCCTGAAAATTTCCGACGGTCCCGATTTGTCACAAACTGATTCATCCCCCTCCACCCCCAGGAAGCCGACACTCCAGACCACGCTGCTTGCGCTGACGATTGGCGGTCTAGGCGGTTGGCTTGCGACCCTGGTTGCGATCCCCCTGCCCTGGATGATCGGCAGTATGGTCGCGGTAACCGCGGGCGCGATGCTCAAGCTGCCGCTCGCACTGCCCAATCAGATGCGCAGTGTCATGGTCGTAGTTCTTGGGGTCATGCTGGGCAGCGGCTTTACCCCCGCGATCCTTCCGCGTCTGGGGGACTGGGCACTGAGCCTCTCCAGCCTGGTGCTCTACGTGATCGTTTCGGGCGGGATCGGCATCTGGTTTTTCCGCCGCTTCTGCAGGTACGACGGGATCACTTCCTATTTCTCCGCCATGCCCGGCGGGCTCTCCGAAATGACCGTGGTTGGGGCCGAGATGGGCGGGGACAGCCGGGTGATTTCTCTGACCCATGCCTGGCGCATCCTCGCGGTCATCATGACCCTCCCCTTCATGTTCCAGCTCTGGCTGGCTTATGACCCGGCAACCCGGCCATCCATTGGCCTGCCGCTCGCTGAAGTGCCTCTGAAGGACATGGCGCTGCTCACAGCCTGCGCCATTGCCGGTTTTTTCGCGGCCAAGGCGCTCCGCATCCCCGCAGCCGCCATCGTCGGACCAATGATCCTGAGTGCTGTTGTGCATCTGGCAGGCTGGACAACAGCAAACCCGCCGAGCGAGCTTATCGCCATTGCACAGGTGGTTGTCGGCGCCGCAATCGGCTGCCGCTTCGCGGGCATCAGGCTTGCCGTCATCGGAAAATGCATCGTCGCGGCAACCGGCGGTACAATAATCCTGGCTTCGATCTCACTGCTGTTCGCCTGGGCACTGCACAATCTGACCGGCCTTTCCTTCGCGGCGCTCTTTCTGGCGTTTGCGCCCGGCGGACTGGCTGAAATGAGCCTGATCGCGCTCTCTCTCTCCCTGGACAGTGCGTTTGTAGCCACCCATCACATTGTACGTATATTCATTATCGTTGTCTGCGCGCCCCTGCTTTTTCGGCTGCTGCAACGGTTATTAGGGGAATCCCGTGGCAAGCAGGCAGAGTAGTCTTCGAGGCAGCGTCCCCCAGGAGGGACGCCACCTCGATTACCTTCGCTAACCGGCCGCTTCAAGCCGAGCCAGAACGACCTTCCTGTAGAGGCGGCTGCGCGCCTCCGGTGACTTCGGCCTTACCCAGTCGTATTCGATCGCACGCCAGTCCTTATCAACGGGGTCCAGCCCCATGGTTCGGATGTAATCCGCGTCAACGATCAGAAAATGATGCTTGTAAGCCAACAGATAGCCACCGACATCACGATGGATTTCCTGAGCTTCCCGATAGCTCGCCGACCAGATGTTCGAGTGCACGGCACACCTGCCCGGATACAACAGCTTGCCGAAATCCGTGTTGTTTTTCCCGCGCAAGACTTGTGCAGCGTGAGTCCAGCCGTCGAACCCAAGTTCGCGTGCCAATGCGCTCAAGCCATGCCGGCGCTTGACCGCAGATTTCAGCGCCATGTCCTCGAGTTTGGGATTTTCGTGGACCTTGCGAATACGCGCCAGTGCGGCCGGATCGCCATCAGAAGCCTTGCGATGAAGTACGCGCGCCTCTGTTTTCAGTCTGTCGATAATATCAACCATAACCGTTTCTCCTTGCTCGGATCGTCCCGCTCCATGTGATCCAAGAGAACCGTTGGGATGACATTGGAAGTTTCGAACCAGGGTGAGGAGTCTTTCGGCGGGCGAGGCACCCCTGGGCACCTGCTGCCCGTTCATAGCGAAGCCCGGCCGGGATATCAATCGCTATCGGATGCCAAAAGCGATCAGGTCATGACAATCTCTGAGGTAAAGTCTGCTATTTGACACACCCGTTAAGGATTTCTGGAGGCCAAAGTCATTAACAGCGCTCAATAAGCCCGGGACCCTTCGAGGGATATGAACTCTTTCTTTCTGCCTTTTACGCTGACTCTTGCTATGGCAGTGCCGCTTCTCTGGTATCACCTGGACGGAACCGATCCGCTCGACATTGCTGTTCGTGCGCCAAGTCAGGAGGAAATCAATTTCTCGGAAACCCGTGCGCTTATGGATGATCTGGATAGCGGCCTCTATGGTCCTTCAGCACGACAAGAGCCGACAGCCCAAGATTTCATCGTCACAATCGAAGCGCAAGAACCAGGATATTGAAGTCTTATCAGCGGTTCAGACTTTTTCCTGAAACATCGCCCGGCAGACACTGAGAATCGCGAATTTTGATCATCTGGTTCACATCTTCGTTAGTGTAGGCATCCTTCAGAGCCTCGCGGATCATCCGCTTGTTCATCAGCCCAGACCAGAGGAACCTGCCATCACAACAATCGCGACCCGATCCTTCAACCTTCCCTGCATCTCCATCCCCCGTTCGTCGTTGTTTTTCGAGATGGAGACACACTAACTGCTTTCGCTATGTCCCAAAGACGAAAACGCCGTTGCAGACTCGGCACGGCTTTGGCACAAGAAGAGCTGTTGCCATGTATCAGACGGTTCCCCTCGAGAATCCGTCCTGCAGCCCGCTTGATGGAATTGGTAGACATACAAGACTTAAAATCTTGAGGCCGAAAGGCCGTCCCGGTTCGAGTCCGGGAGCGGGCACCACCACAGCGGTTCATTTAAATTGGTATCAGCCGGCGGAGCTAAGCCAATCGCTTTCAGTGATGACCTTCTCGTGCCTGTCTCACCGATTAACACCTTAAATCACATCCAAAACTGCAAAAGATTGTCACCAGTGACGCTTCACTGTAGAACAAGCTCAATTAGTTGCGAGCGATTCTCAAAATCATGCAGTTTCAAACCTCGTCAACAGGGCACAAACTGCGTTGAGATTTCTCGTACTCGAATTAAAGGATTGAGAGACTGCTGCGCATTTGTCGTCGGAATGAAGCGAAGCAGTCGAATTCTAAGGGCGTATGCGAGAAACGGTGCTGATAGAGGCTTACAGGGAGCACGAGTGGGAACTCTTGCGGTTTCTCGCGAAACGTCTTGGCTCTCCCACACTGGCTTCTGACATCGCTCAGGATCTCTATGTCAAGCTGCTTGCGGCGCAAGAGTATCCGCCGATCCGCGAGCGGCGCGCCTATCTTTTCAGCATGGCCGCCAATCTGGCTACGGACCATCTTCGGGTTGAGAAACGCCGGAGGGAAATTCTGGCCGAGGCGGATGGGCTCGTCTGGCGTCAGACCGATGAACTCACCCCTGAGCGCCATGCCCTGGCCCGCGCAGAGTTCCTGTACCTCCAGGCTGAAATCGCAAAACTGCCCCCGCGCTGCCGACAGGTTTTCTTTCTCAACCGCTTTCAAGGTCAGACCCAAGCGCAGATCTCCGAATCGCTTCAGATTGGCTTAACGACTGTTTACAAGGATCTCAAACGCGCGATCGCCGTCATGATTGAAGCGCGCCGCGAGTTTCGCGGATCAGATTTCGGGGACAAGGAGTGAGAGAAAATGTGCCCCCACTCGTCTACCTTATAGAGCCCATGATTTACGTCCTCCTGAACAACGGACTTTGGGAGGAATCGTGCCGCTCGCCCCAACGCAACACCGCCGAGAACCAATAACAGAATTGATGCCCCAGAACCTGCCGATCACACCCGCCGAAAATGCCGCTCAGGACTGGATTCTGCGCCTCACCTCGGGCGAGGTAAGCGAAGCGGATCTCAATGCCTTCAAGGCTTGGCGTGATGCAGACCCGGCGAACCTTGAGGCCTTCCAGGAGATCCGCGCGCTCTGGAATGATCTGGAAAGCCTGGGGCCGGCATTCGCCGCTCCATCGGGCGCAACGCCACCGACCGACATCCCACAGGCTCCCCAAGAGCCAGCTGCGGCAGAAGTCGTCCAACTCGATCTTAAGCGGAATCCGCGCCGCACCGGGCATCGCGTCGCTCTTGGCGGCATGCTGGCCGCCTGTCTGATGCTTGTCGGCCTCTTCGCCTCGGACATTTCAACGGTCTTCAAAGCTGATTTCATCACCGGCGTCGGTGAGCAAGCGAGTCTGTCCCTACCCGATGGGTCTAACGTTCATCTCAACACTGACAGCGCCATTGCGCTCGACTTCACCAGTGAGAACCGCAACATCATTCTCTTGCAAGGCGAAGCTCTCTTCGAGGTCAGGAAAGACCCCGACCGCCCCTTCAATGTGAAGACTCTCGAGGGCACCTCAACCGCGATCGGAACATCCTATGCAGTACGAAGTCGCAACGATAATGCTTTGGTGACCGTTATCGAAGGGCGTGTCCGCGTGTCAGTAACGACAGGCGCAGCAGCAGCTGCCGCCGATAGAGTTCCGCATGTCGACCTGACCGCCAATCAACAGGTCAGTTATCAGCGAGGCGGCCCGCTGGGCAGCGTGACGCCGATCAAGGCAGAGGAAGCAGCGGCGTGGCGGCGCGGACTGATATTGATCGACGGCCTATCCTTTGCGGATGCCGTCGCGGAAATAGATCGTTACCGTCCCGGCCAAATTATCGTATTGCGTGATTCAACAGAGATCGAACCGATAACTGCTCGGATCGCGCTGCAGGAAATTGACGGTGGTCTCAAGGCCTTAGCAACGCTGCACGGGTTAAGCGTTACCCAAATGACGGGTTATCTGACGATCCTGCATTGAGCCTCACCTGAACAGCTTTTCATGATCAGGCTGAAAAAATCACTTTTTTAGCACCGGTCCCCTTAGCGTCACTCGTCTCGTTAACAGATGAAATTAAGATTGCGACGCAGTTGCAATTTATACGATAGCTTACGACGTGACGGGGGACAGAATGGATCGAAGACTCGCCGAGACCGAGGCCGATGGCTACGGATCAACAACAGTTTCAAACAAAAGGGGGCGACGGGACGCGGTGCTTGCAAGTACGGCACTGACCACGATCTGCGCCTTAACGCTCGCAGCCCTGCCATTGGGCGCTTCAGAGACAATCCAGCCCGGCCAGGAGCGGCAAGAATTGGCAGCGGCCGATACTCTTCTGAACTTTGCAATTCCGGCACAGTCTCTCGCCACGGCCCTGAAGAGTTTCTCCGAACAGGCCGGCATTTCTTTCGCCTACAAGACCGGCGATATCTCCGCACTCAAGTCGCTTGGCGTCTCGGGAGAACTGACAACCTCGGCAGGCCTGCAGCAGCTTCTGTCTGGCACAGGCATCAGCTTCGAATTCACGGCATCCAACACCGTCGTGCTCATGAAGACAGCGAACGGGGACTCAAATGCCGAGTTGCTGGACACCATCCAGGTCGAAGGCGCGTCAGGCATCGGAGATCATACCGGCGCAGCCGACAAGGCCAACTCGATCTACATCGAGCGCGATGACTTGGAACGACGGAATCCTCAAACCGTAAAGCAGGTCTTTGCCGGTGAGTCCGCTGTTTCTGTTGGCGGCGCTATTCGCTCCAGCCAAAAGCTCTACGTTAACGGCGTCGAAGAGACCAATCTGGCCGTCACTATCAACGGCGCACGTCAGAACAATAAAGTGTTCCACCACAATGGCACCAACCTGATCGAACCCAGCCTGCTTAAGGGTGTGCGCGTCGACCCTGGTGTAGCGCCCGCCGATGCGGGTCCCACCGCCCTGGGCGGAGCGATTGCTTATGAGACGGTCGATGTCGGCGACATTCTGCCCGCCGACCGCTCGGTTGGGGGTTTTGCCACCGGCAGCTTCGACACCAACAGCGGTACCTTTACGAACGGTGTCTCGGGCTACGGTCGCACCGGTGGATTCGAGGCACTCGGCTACTTCAAATGGGGTATTGGTGGTGAATACGAGAATGGCGATGGCGACACCGTTCCAGGTACGGAAACCGATCTGCGCAGTTTCCTCGGCAAGGGTGGCTACGAGACCGACAGCGGCCATCGCTTTGAGATTTCCGCCGAGCATCTGCGCGATCGTGCCGCCCGCCCTTTCCGCGCCAACATTGGCGACCTCACAAACCGTATTGAGCCCGATACGCGGAAGTACGACACCGAGCGTCAGAATCTGGTGTTCAACTACAACAAACCAAATGCAGAGGGTTTCTGGGACCCGACAGCGGTTCTGGGCTACGGCGTGACGGAGCTGCGTGTTCCGGTTCCCTTTGGAAGCGAAGGCGAGACCAGCAGTCTGTCGGGTAAGTTCGAAAATGCCTTCAATTTCGACGGTTTCGGGTTCAGTGACAGCATAACGCTAGGCACGGATTTCTACCACGACCGTGCCAAGTACGATGATCCCAGCACCAAAGTCTCTGAGCGGGCAACCAATGCAGGACTATACGCTCAGGCACGTCTGCAGCCGATCGAGCCCTTGCGCCTTTCCTTTGGACTCCGTGGCGATCATCAGTGGTTCGAAGGTGTGGATGGATCTGAAATCAACGACGCCGGTGTCAGCGGAAACGTCTCCGGCGCCTATGACGTAACGGATTTCCTAACCCTGAAGGCAGGCTATTCCCAGGTTTGGGGCGGTGTGTCACTTGCTGAAAACTTTATCCTGAATCCCGACTGGAGCTACGAGGGCGATATCAAACCCGTGCGCTCCGAGAACTTCACCGCCGGCTTCGAAGTTTTTCATGAAGGTTTCTCTTTCGATGCCGGTATCTTCCGCAGCGATTTCAAAAACGCGCGTGACCCCTCCTTCGGTGGCGGACCCGGGCTCACATCCGACTTCAAGACACGCGGTTTCAACCTCGGTGCAGGTTACAACTGGGACGCGGGCTTCGTGCGTGTGAGCTACACGGATAGCGAAATCAAAGTCGATGGCGGCGCATCTGATTCGGACGTCACACAGTATTTCGGGGCGCCACTGGGCCGCATCTTTGCCGTCGAGACCCTTCATCATTTCGAAAACACCGGCGTCACGATTGGCGGCAGTATCGATGCCGCGCTCGTAAATACCGATACCGCCGACGCCGGGGGCGAAAAACTCGACTCCTACGAGGTTCTTGGCCTTTTCGCCGAATATCAGCCCGACTTCGCTGAATACCTGACCTTGAGGGTCGAGGCCAACAACATCCTGGATGAGGACTACTCGGACCGCGCCACCTATGGACAGGATTTCGCAAACGTAGAGCCCTTGAGGGAACCGGGACGCTCGTTCCTGTTCCTGGTTCGAGCAGAGTTCTGACTTTCCAAGATGTTTTCGGAATCCAGTCATAATGCCTCTAACCCGATCCACTATAAGTGGATCGGGTTGATCCCATCCGCGCTCCTTGTCGTCGTGACGGCTGTTCTGTCGCCTGTCCGGGCAGAGCCGCTAACTCTGACCGATCTTGCGGGGCGTGAGGTCAAACTTGAACGACCGATCACCCGCTTCGTCATGAGCGAAGGACGCTATATACCCTTACTTGCATTGCTGAGGCCCGGGGAACCAACCGCCGGCCTTGTTGGTACGATGTCCGGGTTGGGCGACACTGATCCGGCGCTGCAAGCGCAACTCTTTGCGAAATTTCCGCAGTCGCGTGATATCCCCAGGTTCGGGACGAAGAGTGCTGACAGCGTTTCTGTCGAAAAGATTATCGACCTCGCACCACAGTTAGCGATCTTTGGACTGAGTGATCATGGCCCAGGAAGCCGGGCCGGAGAACTGATAGATCAACTCTCAGCCGCGGGGGTTGCCGTCGTCTTCATAGATTTCAGGTTGGATCCCCTGAAAAACACCCTCCCGTCGATCGAACTGCTGGGTCGGATACTCGGCGAGGAAGCCCGCGCGTCCGATTATTCGGAATTCTACCGCGCGCGCGTGGAAATGGTTCGGCAACGAACCGCGGGCGTCAGAAAGAAACCAAGCGTCTTCCTCCAGGTCCACCCAGGTCGCTTCGAGTGCTGCTGGGGTATGGCCGAGGGGATGCTTGGGCCCTTTGTCGAACTTGCAGGCGGCACAAACATTGCCGATGCAGTCGCACCGGGACCAACAGCACAACATACCGCCGAATTCCTGCTGACCGAAAACCCCGACATCTGGATCGGAACGGCATCAGGCACTTCAGAAGAATATCTCGCCAATGCCTCGCCGGTGGCACTGGGTGCGAGGATGAGTCAGAAGATGGCCGCCGAGAGTTTAACGCGTTACCTCTCAGCGCCAGAATTTCAGGCACTCGACGCCGTTCGCAATGGCCGGGCTCACAGCATCTGGCATAACTTCTACAACTCGCCTTTCAACATTGTCGCCCTTGAAGCCTTTGCAAAATGGATTCACCCGGAGCTCTTCCAGGACATCGATCCACACACCACCCTGCAGACAATCTTCGAGCGCTTCACGCCTTTCCAGCTGGAAGGAACCTACAGTGCGTCGGTGCGACGTGACTGATATCGGCGTCTCCCTGCAGGATCGTTTTAACCGCATAAAAAGCAGACGGCAGATCATTCTGGCCCTGCTGACTTTAGCGACTCTCGCGAGCCTCGCGATGGACCTCCAGGCCGGACCGGCGTCACTTGGATTGAGCGATGTATTCGCTGGAATTATCGACCCAGCATCTCTGGACCTGCGTCAGCGCATTATCCTGTGGGAGGTTCGTTTACCGGACGCCCTGATCGCACTATCCGTCGGCGCGGCACTGGGTCTCGCGGGCGTCGAGGTACAGACGATCCTGGACAACCCACTGGCCAGTCCCTTCACACTCGGCGTGTCGTCTGCCGCCGTGCTGGGCGCCAGTGTCGCGATTGTCCTCTCGCCCTCGATCACATTCCTACCTGAAGCTGCGATTCTGCCCGCCCTTGCCCTTGTCTTCGCCCTGGGGTCCGGTCTGTTCATCCTGGCGGTCGTGCGCTTTGGCGGTGGCGCGCGGGAGACTGTCGTGCTTTTCGGAATCGCCCTGGTGTTCCTCTGCAACGCCCTGACAGCCGCCCTGCACTATGTCGCCGACGCAGATGCAATCCAGCAGATCGTGTTCTGGACCATCGGAAACCTCACGCGGGCGGGGTGGGCGGAAGTCTGGGTCGTCACCGCCTGTTTCCTCGTCATCCTTCCGTTCAGCCTGCGCCACGTCTGGGTCTTAACCCTGCTTCGGGGTGGTGAAGCGCATGCGCTCAGCCTGGGCATTAATGTGTCTCGATTGCGTACCTGGGTTATTTTGCGCAGCAGTTTGCTTACCGCATTCGCCGTTTGCTTCGTGGGAGCCATCGGGTTCATCGGACTGGTCGGTCCGCATATCGCGCGTCTGCTGCTCGGGGAAGATCACCGTTTTCTGGTTCCCGGAGCTGCACTTTGCGGAGCACTCATCCTCTCGCTGGCTTCTTTTCTCTCCAAAGCACTGATCTCAGGCGTGATCATTCCGGTCGGCATTCTGACTGCTGTAGTGGGTGTTCCTGTCCTGCTCGGCTTGCTATTCCGTCAGAGGCGGATGCCATGACGCGCGTTGAAGTTGTCGGTGTATCGGCAGGGTACGGTAAGAAACAGGCGCTTTTCGATGTAACCCTACCCGAACTCAGGTCGGGAGAGATCCTGGGGTTACTTGGCCCGAACGCGTCGGGCAAATCGACCCTGATGCGTTGCTTGGCGAGAGAGAAGAGAGCCAAGGGACGTATTCTGTTGAATGACAGGGAACAACTCAGCATTCCCCAAACCGAATGGCATGAACAGGTCGGCAGTATGCCCCAGGCTCCCCCCGCGCCCTCCGCCCTGCTGCCAACAGAACTTATGTGGAGCACAGCCCGTGCCCTTGCGCTTGACCTGTCAGACGCTGAACTTGCAGCAAAGATCGAGCAGGTTTTTTCGCGACTGGGTCTGGACGCCGTTGCCTTATCTCCGCTTCATACCCTCTCCGGCGGCAAACGCCAGCTTGTCGGGCTGGCTTTGGCTATGATTCGCGAGCCCTCACTCCTTTTGCTCGATGAGCCAACAGCCGCCTTGGACCTCCATTGGCGCATGGCTGTTCTTGAAATGGTCCGCAAAGAGATCTCCGGGCGCGGGGGAATTGTAGTGGCCGCTCTCCACGATCTGGATCTGGCGGCCCGCTACTGTGATCACATTGCCATGCTGGACCATGGCCGCATTGTTGTCGCCGGCTCACCCGAAGAAGTCTTAACGGCTGATACTCTGGCAAAAGTCTATCGTGTAGAGGCTCAGATTCGTAAAGATTCCGATGATTGTCTTGCGATCGATATATTGCGGCCCATCTGATCAAGGCACCCCATATCCAACAATACCGAGATGCAACATCAGCTGACAGGAACGCACATGGGACTGATAGACGCCGCAAAGACTATTCTGAAGCCACGCCCTTCGCCCCGCGTCTTAACCGTGAAGCACAAAACGCGGCTGACACCTAATATGATTCGCATCACCTTTGCGGGGCCGGAAATTGAAGGAATCAGAGCGGGGTGCGAGGGCGCCAACTGTAAATTGATGTTCGCGGCTCAAGATCAGTCTCGTGAGGCTTTTGCCCTGCAATTGGAGAAAGGCCCTAAACCGACGACCAGAACCTACACGGTCCGGCATCTGCGACAGGATGTTCAGGAAATGGACATCGACTTTGTAGATCATGGCAATGAAGGCCCTGCCAGCGCCTGGGCGAATGCAGCCGGGCCAGGTGATTTTTGCGGTTTTGCCGGTCCCGGACCGCTCAAGATGAAGGAATTCTATGCCGACTGGTATCTGGTTGCAGCGGACATGTCCGCACTTCCAGTGGCCGCAGCCGCACTGGAGGCGATGCCCCGGGACGCCAAGGGTCTGGCAATATTTGAGATCACGGAAGCAAGCGACCGTCAGGTCATAGACGCACCAGCCGGGATCGAGCTCCATTGGCTCCTGCATCCCGATCCCCACCGCCCCTCAAGCGCACAGCAAAAGTTCATTACCGAAATGGAGTGGCCAGCAGGTGTCGTTCAAACCTGCATTGCCGGCGAAAGCGGTGTGATCAAGGCTCTGCGTGATTATCTTGCAAATCAGCGCAAAGTTCCGCGCAAAGACACCTATGTTTCTGGTTACTGGAAAATCGGCCTGGTCGAAGATGAGCATCAGGCCATGAAGCGCAAGGAGAGTTGAGACCTCTCACTTAGCCGCGGGGTTCTGTGCTTTCGGGAATTTATCGCAGGAAGAAAGCGACGGGCACGACCACTTCCAGTCGACCACTATCCATATCATCGGGCATTGTGGGGAGCGGATTTGCGCGTTCAATCATCGCAGCGACCTCTGTATCCAGAAGCTTGTGCCCCGAGCTTTTTGTGATGTGGTAGTCCAGAACATTGCCTTTACGATCCATCACGAATGACAGAATCGCTGTGCCCTGTTGCCGGCGTGTCCGAGCGCGGCGTGGATACTTCTTGTGCTTTTCAAGCCAGGCTTGAATGAGAGCCGTGAAATCGGCCGCAGCCCCAGGTTGCCCGCCGCCAGAGGTTGAGTTACCACTCCCGGTCGCAGATGCGGATTTTGTGCCGGATTGACCGTCACTGCCGGCGACAGAAGTAATCTGGCCAGGCATGGTTGTCGGCTCGGCCGTTTGTTCCAAGGCTTCAGCAATTTCCTCGGGTTCCGCGGGTCTGGCAGGCTCTGGTTGCTTTGCTTTCACCGCTTCTTTCTTGAGAGGTTCCGGTTTCTTCGGCGGGACAGGCTTGGCCTGTGGAGGTTCAGGAACTTTGCGGGCGACCACCTCTTGCACTACCGCTTCGACCTGTTCTTCAACGGGGTCTACTGGCTTCGCTTCAACGGTCTCAGGAGTAACCTCTACTGGCGCTTCGGCGTCAAGCTCCAGAGGAATCTCTGCTTCGACTTCCTCGACGGGTTCTTCAATAACGTCAACCGGTGTCTCAACCGCTTCCAGCGGAACTTCGACGAGCGGTGCCTGCTCAGAAACCTCTAGCTCGTTGATTTGCTCCGTCACTTCCGCTGTCTCGAAGATTTCAGGCTCCTCTTGTGGCGCAGGCGCTTCCTCAACGGTCCCGGGCGCAGCACCAGCCATCCCAAGGCCGATCTCAGTTCCGCCCACACCGGTGCTCGGCGTGCCCGCAGAAGGCGTCTGCCAGAATAACGTAACTGCAAACGCAAAGTGCACCGCCAGCGAGATAATAAGGACCAACGCCAGATGTCGGAAAGAAATCGGAACCACGCCTTGCTGCATTTCCCTGCCTTGGGGAGATTCATGGAGAACTCGCGAACTCCAACACACTGGAGAAAATCCAACGACATTAAGTTGAACACCCCCTTGCCGCTATTGATACTCAATAGCGGCCACAAGCTAGCAACCTCTTGAGCCCACTGCAATCTTTCCTGCGCTTCTTCCAATACACCACTCAAAAAATCTACGATTTCATCGCTGCCGGCATTTGTGCCAGTCGGTTGGGCATAGTAGATTTTTCCGCACGCTCGCATTTTCACAAAATGGTAAATAATCATAAAAAGAAAAAGACATGGAACTAATAATTGTTTTACTAGGTGAGTTCTTGTTGTTTCCTGTTATTGCGGCAATTGGCGCATTCGCAAATTTAGTGGCAGGTCTTCTTGGCTTGACGTTTGAGTTGGCCCATCTCACGACCTCCGCAACGGGCAAGAAAAAGCCTCAGATACCAACACCTGCAGCGGTGAGTCCTAAACGGAAATTTCCGTTCAGGGTCTTGGCCAGAATTGCAGGTGTCTCGGTTTTAGTCGTTCTTGGAGCTTTGGTGGCGGTAAACACGTTTTTATTTGAACCAACAGCACGTTTCATTGCTTCCAAAGTGGAAGACAAAACGAAGGTGGAAATCTCTTTTTCTTCCGTAAGCGGAGACCTCTTTTCGGGCACGCTAAAGATGGATGAGCTGCGGGTTCAAAGAGACAACCATGCACAACTCGATTTTGACATAGTGGTTCAGAGTACAAATTTGGATATCGACATCTTCAGTTTGCTCTCAAATCCCATTGCCTTGGAGTCTCTGGCTGTCGACGGCGTCAAAGGTGCCATATGGCACAAGGCAGAGCAAAAAGATGAGAGCCAGAACAGGAGTGCTGCTAACGGTAAATCAGACCTAGAGCCGAAAAATGAGAACAGGACTGAAAAGAATTCACCAACCAGGAGACTGGAAGCGAAGAAAGCATTCGTTATCAACAACCTGGCGATAAACGATATCGAGCTGGAGGTTCGTAAAAATGCGACCGAACCCTTAGACTTGGTCTTAAATCAAATTCAAAGCGCTCCGTTCCGAAGCAACTACGCGGTCTTCGACACCTTCTTTAGGTCAAACATTGACGGCAGTTTAAGCGGTCATGAGATCAAGATTTCCACGGAAGAGACAGAATACGGCCGTAAAACCAGATGGAAGCTCGATAATCTTCCCGTCAGCCTGATCAAGAACTATGTACAAAAGGCACCGTTCAGTTGGTTCAGAAGCGGCACGATCGACATTTCAGTCGAAGATGAATGGCAGCGCCGTGAAAATGCCGAAATTGAAATGGACTGGAATTTGCTGCTGAAGGGCGTTGTTGTTGAAGCACCGGAGAATGCATCTGTTATCAGTAAAGCTCTTGCGCACCCCTTCGTGAATTACATCAATGAGCGTGAGGATGAAGTTGATCTCCGCTTTTCTCTCGTAATGAACGAAGAGCAATTTGAAAACACATTATCTCTGGATGCTGCCGGCCTTTGGGATTCCGCGATAGATGCCTTGTCCAAGAAAATCGCAGACCTCGCGGGTACGAAAAAAGAAAAGATAAAACAGGGCGTCGAAGGTGGCTTCCAGGGGTTCAAGGACTTCCTCAACAGGAACCGGGTTAAGGAGTAGTTGGGTTTTAATTGAACCTGCTTCGATCCATTTCCAGAAGTGATTGTTTGGTAAAATGGCGTTAGAGACTTTATGCATCGAAGGGTTTGAAAGAGACCGTCAGATCATCTTGCCTTCCAGGTCGCGCGCAAAGTCATTGAGTTCGTCGACAGGGAGGTCACCCACCAGCATCAGGCTGTAGCCATCCTTCGCCCAGTGGACGATGTTCAAGCCGCTGCGCACTTCATTTTTAGCCGTTCGGTCCGCTTCATCCAGCCGGACGATGCAAAAAGCGATGGGGATATCGTCCTTGTAGAGATACGCGAGCTGCGCCAGAGGCTGCTCGCCGAATTTAAGGATCTGCGCACGCTTGTAATCCAGCCCGGGAACTTTCGAGACAGCATCCGGCAATGCCAAACCAAGCGCCTCAGCAACCCGCAGCAAACCTGCTGACTGAACGATAGGATCGGTCAGGCTCGTTGAGAGAGTTTCGCGAGTATAAAGCGCCTGATAGTCAGCGACAGCCTGACGCCAAAGCTCAGCCTCCGTCCCTAACGCACTGGCAATCTGAGGCTTTTGCACTTCATTTGTACCGTAACCTGCGGCGAAACCGATCATAAGAGTGACTGCAACGCAAGCCGCCATGGCGGGACGCCACCAGCTCTGTTTGGGTTGATCATTCGCGGGCAGCGGTCGATTCAATTCAACCGCGGTCGGCGCTGGCGCAGTCTCTTCGATCGCGCGCATGGCGGCGGCGAGCCCCGCCTCCAGCTTCGCCGTCGGTGCCTGCTCAAGCAGCTTCTCAAAGGCATTTTCCCACGGTCGCTCGCCATCCCGCAGGAGGTCCAGGCGCTGGCTTATCTGCACGTCTTCTTCCAGCGCCCTCTCAACAAGCGTCAGGTCATCGGGCGTCAACTCGCCATCAAGGTAAGCGACAAGCATTTCGTCTGTTATGCCGGTGTCTTTCACTTCGCTTGTCATTGTCCTGTCTTCGTCCGCCGTTTCGAACCATCGTCTTCAGTGCGTTTTAGCGCTGCGAGTTTGAGCCTCGCAGCCGCCAGCCTGCTCATAACCGTTCCAATCGGCACTTCCAATGTTTCCGCCGCTTCGGCGTAGGTAAGTCCCTCGACATAAACCAGCAAAACCGTGCTTCTTTGCGCTTCCGGTAATGCCTGTACCTCCGCCAACACCTCAGCCAGCAAAATATTCGTTTCTATTTTTTCCGCGCCATCCGTGACCAGCACTTCCTCAGCATCTACGAAACCGCCTCCACGCCGGATGCGCTCAGCCCGTAACTCATTCTTCCAAAGTGACGCCATGATCGAAAACGTCCAACGGTCAAGATGTGTGCCCGTCTGAAACTGATCGCACTTCTGAAGTGCCCGCAAACAGGTCGCCTGCACCAGATCTCCTGCGGCTTCCTCGTTATGCGACAGCACCATCGCGAAGCGCCAGAGCCGGGAAAGGAGCTCCGGCAGGCCGGCCTTCACCGGATTTGGGTCAGAATCTGTCATTTCGTGTTGAATTTTCATCGGCCTTCTACATTGACGGAGAGTAAGAGTAGCTAAGAACCGACACGTCCCAAACAGAATTCAGTCTGGACAATGAGATCGTCCCGCAAATTATTGACTCAAATAAGCTTTATACCTCACCCTTCGACAGAAAGGTCAGCCATCCCATTCCTCACAGCAGTCAAACTTGACAAGGACCGCACCATTTACGCAGCGGTAAAAACCCTTTTCACCCATCAAACGGCATCCCCCTGGATCTTTCACAAGGTGGAAATCCAGCGCGCATAACCGGTCGAAGACTATTATCCGGCTTATTGCGCCGGTAGGCATAAAATGGCCTTCAGCCGGTCCTCTGCAAGTGCTATCCAACGTTGGAAGCCTTGAATGAGGGCAAACTCACTCCCTCGTGATATCCCGCGATCTCCCTGACTCCAGCGAAACGAGCTCTTCAGGCTCCGCTCAAAGAGAGGGTACACCCGCGGCATCCAGCGCCTCCAGGACTGCTCCGCGATCACGATAATCATTGAGAATATGAGTGACACCCTGTGAAGCCAGGCGCGTTTGGATTGCAGGCTCAACCGCCATTCCGACCAAAGGCATAGCGATTTTCGCGCATGTCTTTACATCCCAATTGCCATCTCCGACATAAACGACGCGCTCAAAATCCTTGTTTCCGTTCGCAGTCTTTGCGCGCACCTGGGCAATAGCCATTATATCCTCACGCGCCATCGCATCATTGGCGCACCCAAGCGCGAGCGCCTCGTGAGCGATATCAGCGCCGGCAAGTTTGGCACGTGCGCTTGATCCCCAGCCTCCCGTCGCGACGGCAACCATCCAATCCGGATCCGCTTCCAGATGGCGAAGCATATCCCTGGCACCAGGCACTTCGACTTCGTCGAACGGCAGTCCAGCAAGAAACGTCTGCCACAGACTCTCAAAATAGCGTTCGGTGGCCGCCAGAGCACTTTGGCTGGGATCACGGTCGAACTGACGACGATATAGCTCCTGTGTGATCCCGCTGTCCGTCACATGCTGAAAATCAGTCCACTCGAAGGGCTGGCGGATCACCCCCAAGACCTCAACGAGCGCCTGCCAGAAAAGACGATCTTCATGCGGATCGCTTCTCACCAGCGTACCGTCTATGTCAAAGATCACCAGCTTCACTCGACTCTCCTCCCCGATCAGATCACGCACACACCAATCGGCGCCGACAGCGCTGAGGACCAGGCCACACCCGCGCAAGAAAAATACAGAAAATCAGTTGGATGGGCGGAGTTTTTAATGCCTCAACACGCGAAGAACATCGTCGATGAGGGTCACAATTTCCCCGGTAGCCTCTATGTCCTGGTAGTCCCGATCCAATGAGCGGTCGAGCTTATGGGCCATTTCCCGGGCGAGCTCCAACTTTATAATGGCGTCATCCAGGTTCAGGGCATGTTGGCCAATGATCAATCGGTCCAGCTCTGCGATGCGAGTCTGATCGTGCTCTCCTTCACCTCGCAGGAGGCGGGCTTTATGGATGGCAAGTTCATTAAGTGTCAGCATTCCCAATCATATCACAGCTTTGTGAGATTTTCTCTGTGTTATATTCGAGGTTGTGTTTTTTTTCGTTCCCGAGCTCAGTGATTGAATTTCATGTACGATAAGAAGGCCTATGCGAAGTGGTAGAGGTCAGAGCCCACTTATCCCGAATTGCATTTTTCTCGACAAACAATCATAGGTATATTGACAATCTTGGTTAAAATAAGCACTATATGGCCCTGCGTTGCTGGTAAACCGGTGACGAAATAGCCGCCGCAATGCCTGTGCGGTGACTCCTAGAGGACTGTCTCCAAATTCGCTCAGTGCAACATTGAGTTGAAGTCCCGACGTTACGTCGAGTTGAATATTCAGAGTTGATCTGTGTCGAAAGTGAAAACCACTTGTGTGGCTTTACCTCGGGAACACGAAGCGAAATAACGGGAGCCTCCATTCGGAAGGCTCCCGTTTATTGACTCAAACTTCAGAACCGGAAAACCCGCGCGTTGCGGTCTTGCCTCCCGCAGGAAGGCGACGAATATTTTTCTATGTTTACAAATGGTTATATTGAACTTCTCAGATCCGACACTGTCCGAAGCTTCGGTAACAGTGCTGAAATCATCTCAGCGACACGTTCAGGTGCATGGGAGAATGCTACCCCCATCTCCTCACCCTGGCGCCGAATGATACGACCTCCAAAGTGCACCGCGCCGGGCATGATGAGCGTTACTTCCGTTCCGACAGGTACGACGGTATCGCCATCAAGACGTACACCGCTGACCGAAGCATCCAGTACTCGACAGGGGATTTGTTGTCCATCGCCGGTCTGAAGCCGCACCTGAAGCTGCGTGGCCAATCGCGGGAAACGCCGTCTATCCTTGCGATCGTCGCCGCCTGTTCTTCCTGTCATAAACAAGAAACCTGTCAAATCTGGGCAGCGCAATGGCTTACGCCGGGTTCAGGGCGCAGGGTACACTCCACCGCATTGAAATATGCGAGTTCATCTACAGCTATGTAGTTCACAATGCTGGGTGCCCTGCCCCAAGTTTTGTGCCGATGGGCCGAACAAGCGCTGTAAGTGTACGGCCTTGGTCTTGCCAGAATGTTAAGTCTTTAGATTAACCCGCCTCGCGAAATCCTCTAGAAAGTATGGTGAAAATGACGGACAACAGATTGAATAATAAAGAAACCTCTTCGATTTCGGGTTATCACGCGCATGTCTATTACGATGCGGGGTCCAAATCACGAGCCGAGCGTTTGCGGGCTGCCATAGAAGAGCGCTTTGATGTTGAGATGGGCCGGTGGCGTGACAATCCCGTTGGACCGCATCCGACCGGAAGCTATCAGGTCGCCTTCGCGCCCGAGCTCTTTGGAGAGATCCTCCCTTGGCTCGCCCTCAACCGGGACGGCCTTACCATCTTCACGCACACCGAAACCGGCGATCACTTGGCAGACCACCGTGATCATGCCATCTGGCTCGGCGATCAACAGGAGCTGAAGCTCTCGATTTTTGAATAGGGCCGCTAGTTGCTGGGAGTCATGCTTTGCCGAATAAATCTATTCGGCTGCAGACCCAGGTCATGGGTCTCAGAGCAAGAGGCTTGTATGGGTTACAAGATACGCTTAAACGCGACGGGCGTTCACCACATCAGGCTTCACGGACGGGCTCATCCCCCAGGCTACGCACGGTCGCCGCAACAACCTCGACGGCCGCCTCCAGGTCCGCTTCATCCGGCGAACGCAAAACCAGCCGGACGCCAAAGCGCTCGCCGATCCGGTATGGGTAGCTGCCGATCTCGACATCGGGAAAGCGCGCCTGGGCCTCGCCCAGCCCCTTTGCAATCGTACCTTCCGGGAGGGCAACCGCCAGGGTTACGCTGCGCACCGGCGCGCCCCCCGTCAGATCTGCCTTCAGACTTTCAAACATAGCCTGCATGACCCGCGGGATGCCTGCCATCACGAAGACATTTTCCATCCGGAAGCCGGGCGCTTTGCTGACCGGATTTTCGATCAGTGAGGCCCCTTCCGGCGTATGGGCCATACGCAGCCGCGCTTCGTTCAGATCGCCCTCGGCATAGTGCGCCTTGAGCAAAGCATGCGCCTCAGGATGCAGTGTCCATTCAACACCAAAGGCCTTGGCAACGCAGGCAGCGGTAATGTCATCGTGTGTCGGGCCAATCCCGCCGGTCGTAAAGACGTAGTCGAACTTCGCGCGAACCTCGTTCAATGTCTCGACGATTACGGCCTCAATATCCGGAACGACCCTGGCCTCAATCAGACGCACGCCAATCTCGTTCAATTGCTCGCCCAGGAAACCGAGATTGGCGTCCTTAGTGCGTCCTGACAGGATCTCGTTGCCGATGATCATCAGGCACGCCGTGACAACAGTCTTTTCTCCCGAACCAGATCCCTTCGGTGACGCAATGTGGGTGTCGGGGGCAGTGTTGTCGGACTCTGAAGGCATGGGCAGTCTTCCGGTTGAGGTGCAAATCAGGCCCGGCAAGAGAAGGGAGTCACGCCTGCCTGTCAGTCTGGATGGGGATAGTCTACAGGCCGAATCGCTGCCACGTCACGCTCACAGCAAAACCACAGCCAAGCCGCCTGAGGTTCAGATCCGTCAATCCAGCCTAGTTCAGCGTGCAGCGTAGCCTTTTGAACGCATGCAGGTGGAAAACAGCGAACGACGCCGCGACTCGTGATCGTAACTGCGGAGTTTGGAACTCAAGAGTCCGACGCTTTGCGTATCGCCGAAGCCATCGCCGTAAATCGCGCGCCTGTCCTGTTCGATCCTGGCGTCGTTGCGGGTTTGCGCGGCCGCATAGCGATAGCAGGATTCGATGTCCGCATTATGCGTGGCTTCATCTTTGGGAGCGCCTTTCCACAAAGACCCTTCCGGCCCACGGATATATGTGCCGCTCTCGCTGGCGGCGCGGGTCTCCGGCGTGTCTTCGACCCGTCCGTAGGGATAGGTTCCTTCAGAAGAAGGCACCACCGCCAGGTCACGCGATTGAGCAGGCGGTGTCTGACCGTCTGTTCCTGCAGGCGGTGTCGCCAGCGTGCTGGCCGAGGCCGGTTGCCGCTTATACTGCTTTTCCTGAAAAGACGAACAGGCCGACAGTCCTAAGGCAAGCACCAGCACTGCAGGCACAATTTGATGAATTGGATTGGATCGTGCCATGTGGGAACTCTTTCGGAACTGAAACATATTGGCGACTCGGATGGAAGCAGGGTGGGTATCTTGTAAGTTGGTCACTTCGCCATCGCGAAGCAAGAAGCTACACATATATCTCACAATGTTTAAGACTCCCTAATTCAGAGAGTATTCCGGTAAATCCCCGGAATACATAAGAATTACGCATCAGAAGTTCACACTTTCCGGTTTAAAAAAGTTCTTGGGGCACAAAGTAACGACAACACCCCGAGACACAATTCACCGCAGGGTTTTGTGGTTCTCCTGAATGGCTTGTCTTCAGAATTTTTGTGCAGGATCGGTTTCACGCCGATTGAGAGACAGAGGAATTTGAGGCACCCTGAATGCCCACCGATTTAAGGATTACGCATGGAATTCCCAGACCCACTGATTTCCGGAAGACTGATCAAACGCTACAAACGTTTTCTGGCCGACGTCGAACTTGAAGGTGGGGATGTTGTAACCGCGCACTGCGCCAATCCTGGTTCCATGATGGGCCTGGCTGAACCCGGATCTCAGGTCTGGCTCTCCCCTGCCCGCAATCCGGCGCGCAAGCTTAAGTTCTCGTGGGAGATCGCCTCCGCAGACCAGGAGCTGGTTGGCATCAACACAAGCCTGCCGAACGCGATCGTCGCCGATGCAATCTCAGCCGGGAAGATTCCAGAGCTCAGCGGATATGCCAATCTGAAGCGCGAAGTCCGCTATGGAAAGAACTCCAGGATAGATATTCTGCTGTCAGCGGGAGCAGACGATGACCCCAGACCAAATTGCTATGTCGAAGTCAAAAACGTAACCTTGAAACGCAGGGCCGAACTTGCCGAGTTTCCGGATTCCGTTACCAGCAGAGGCGCAAAACATCTGGAGGAGCTGGGCGATGCGATTGAGGAGGGTTTTCGCGCAGTCATGTTTTTCCTGATACAGCGCGGCGACAGCACCCGTGTTGGGGTCGCCGGCGATATCGACCCGAACTACGAAGCCGCATTCCGGCGCGCTTTGTCGCGCGGCGTTGAGGTGGTCTGCTACGATTGCAAGGTTACGCCAAGCTCCATTGAGTTAAACCGGGCTCTTGAGTTCAAGATATAATCATCTGCTTTTGCCGCCGATAGGCGCGATAACGCTGTTGTAGCGGGAAATGGCCCCGTAAACTGGGGAAATGATGGGGAAAATTGATCATGGATACGTCGCGCACTGGCAATTTTATCCCTTCCTGGAACTTTAAGACTTCTGGATATATAAAGTGGGACGAACCACATAGATGATAGCCCTGGAGGTTTCGCCACCCCCACGGGAACAGACCGCAGGACGAGACACATGCAGTACGGCCAAGCTGAATCAGAAGAGTTAGCTCTTCAAATGAGTGCAGAAGAACGACGGATTACCATCCACGACGCCGCAGACTTTGAAGGTATGCGCAAGGCCGGGCGCCTGGCAGCGGAAACCCTGGATTTCATCACCCCTCACGTGGTTCCCGGCATAACGACTGAAGATCTCGACAAGCTCTGCCACGATTTCATCATTGAACATGGCGCGGTACCGGCACCGCTGAATTATCGCGGCTTCCCGAAGTCGATCTGTACATCGGTCAATCACGTCGTTTGCCACGGCATCCCCAGCGCCGATAAGAGGCTGCACGATGGCGATGCGCTCAATATCGACGTAACCGTTATTCTGGACGGCTGGCATGGCGATACCAGCCGGATGTTTTATGTCGGCAAGCCAAGCATCAAAGCAAAGCGGCTGGTTGAAGTGACTTATGAGGCCATGATGCGTGGTATCGAAGTCGTTAAACCAGGCGCAACCCTGGGCGACATTGGCTTCGCGATCCAGAGCTTCGCGGAGAAGAAACGCTTTTCCGTGGTGCGCGACTTCTGTGGCCACGGCCTGGGCCGAATCTTTCACGAAGCTCCCTCCGTGCTGCACTATGGCCGGCCGGGAACCGGAACGCGTCTGCGCGAAGGCATGTTCTTTACGATCGAACCCATGATTAACGCGGGCCGCCTGGATGTGAAAATCCTGAAAGACGGCTGGACGGCAGTCACCAACGACCGCTCGCTGTCGGCGCAGTTCGAGCATTCACTTGCCGTTACGGCAGATGGCTATGAGATCTTCACGAAGTCGCCAAAGGGTTGGACCTGTCCGCCCTTCCTGGATTGAGCCCGGGTTAAAACCTCGACTGAACTGAAGCATAACGACAAAGGCGGCATCGCGTTGGGGGCATCGGCGGGACATGGATGAGCTGGCGGAAGGCGGCATCAACGCCCCTGTTAATCCCACCAAACCTCACTTTCACGGTCACCGCGAACGCCTGCGCCAAAGACTGCTGGGTCAGGGCCCGGCTTCCCTCAGCGACTACGAGATCATCGAATTTCTTCTGTTCGGCGCGAAGCCGCGCGGAGACGTCAAACCGCTCGCCAAAGCCCTGATTGCGCAGTTCGGCAGCCTGGCTGCGGTCCTCTCTGCTTCCCCGCAGGAGCTGAAGAAGGTGCCTGGTATGGGGGATGCCTCGACCGCGGCACTTCTGATCATCCGGGAAGCCGGGACTAGGCTCACACGCGCTGACATCCTCGACAAGCCGGTGATCGAGTCCTGGAGCTCACTGGTCGGTTACTGCAGAACAGTGATGGGGCGTGCATCGATCGAGCATTTCCGGGTCTTATTTCTGGACCGGAAGAACCGCTTGATCGCCGACGAAGAACAGCAGCGCGGAACGGTGGATCATACACCGGTCTATCCCCGTGAAGTGGTCAAACGCGCGTTGGAGCTTTCCGCCAGCGCACTCATTCTGGTTCACAATCACCCGTCCGGTGACGCCACCCCCTCAAATGGCGATATCGAGATGACCAAAGAAATCCGGGACACTGCGAGTCGGATGGGTATTGAGCTGCATGACCACCTGATCGTCACGCGCAGCAGCGAAAGCAGCTTCCGCTCTCTAGGTTTACTCTAAACCAACCCGGCCTCGCGAAGGTTTTACACTACCACCGCGTACAACCTATTGGTAATAGACAGGTAGTAATCGCCTCTCCAAACTTGCGCACCTAAAGTAGGTAGACCTGTACGCTTGGCGGGGCCCCGGGCGAGCGAAAACGAGAGAAATTACTAGAAGAAAAATAAACTGAAGGGAGAACACATCGATGAAAACACTATACACCGCTCTTGTTCTGGGAGCTCTGGCCCTCACCCCCATGAAAGCAAGCGGCCATGACCTGGGCTTTTCCGGCCTGCTGGGTGGCGTTCAAGAGCTCGATCCCATTACACTGGCGTCCGGCAAGCCTATGACGGAAAAGCCTTATGAGCTGGAGGCCGGCAAATACTATCGGCTGGAACTCATCGCAGACGGATCAGCAGAAATCGCAATCAGCGGCGCTGAATTCTTTCGCAATGTCTGGGTCAATGAGGTCGTGATCAACGACATTGAAGTGCGGCCACTCGGCCTGGACAGCCTGGAATTCGACGATGAAGGTGTGGCGGAGATCTCCTTTGTCACCATTCGGCCAGGCACATTCATCCTTCGCATCCCCGGTACGACCGGCAAATCCCAACAAGCTATTTTCAATGTAAAGTAGTGTGGCCGGCACTTATCGGAGCAGAGTCCGGTAAGTGCCTAAACCGCTTTTGCATTGGCGTGCACAAATCGGGTCGGATCTGATCCTGTATCCCACGGCGCAGAATTTCCCACTTGTGACTTTGGCGCTGTACCTTGGACGCGCCTCGCATCACTCGGTTTGTTAAAGCGAGACGATTTTACCGGGGTTCATAATGTTTTGCGGGTCGAATGCCAGCTTGAGGGTCCGCATCGCCGCGACTGCATCACCGTGTTCAGCCTGAAGGAATTTGATTTTACCGCTGCCGATACCGTGTTCGCCGGTGCAGGTTCCTTCCATGGCAAGCGCCCGCATCACGAGGCGGTCGTTAATCCGATTGGCCTCTTCCAGCTCTTCAGGTTTCTCCGGATCGATCAACAGGGTGAGATGAAAATTACCGTCTCCGACATGCCCGACCAAGGGCGCAATCAGATAACTCCCGGCCAGATCTTCCTGGGTCTCCATGATGCAATCCGCCAAGCGCGAGATCGGTACGCAGACGTCGGTCGCCCAAAGCTGACAGCCTGGCCTTAGAGACTGGGCTGCATAGGCAGCATTGTGGCGTGCCTCCCACAGCTTGTTGCGCTCTTCCAGCTTTCCGGTCCACTGGAAGTCGCCACCGCCAAACTCCGCCGCGATCTCCCCGACCAGCTTTGCCTGCTCTTCGGCGCCCGCCGATGTGCCGTGAAATTCCAGAAACAGTGTCGGTTGCTCAGCCAGACCAAGGCCTGAATAGCTGTTGCAGGCCTGGACTTGCAGCTTGTCGAGAAGCTCGATCCGCGCGATCGGTATGCCCATCTGGATTGTCGAAATAACGGAATCCACAGCAGACTTCAGTTCTGGGAAAGACACAATCGCCGAGGTGATGGCCTCAGGAATGCCGTAAAGCCGAAGGGTGATTTCAGTGATCACACCCAATGTTCCTTCGGACCCGACAAAGAGACGCGTGAGATCGTAGCCGGCCGACGACTTGCGCGCACGGCGAGAAGTTTTGATAATCCGCCCATCAGACAGAACCACGGTCAGCGCCAGAACGTTTTCCCGCATGGTGCCGTAGCGCACCGCGTTCGTCCCGCTGGCCCGGGTCGCCGTCATCCCCCCTATCGACGCATTTGCGCCGGGATCAATGGGGAAGAACAATCCCATATCCCGCAAATAACTGTTGAGCTGTTTACGGGTCACACCGGGTTGAACCCGGCAATCCAGGTCTTCCCCGTTTACTTCGAGCACCTGATCCATCTGCATCAGATCGATACAGACCCCGCCCCGATCCGCAATAACATGCCCTTCCAAAGACGTACCCGCGCCGAAGGGAATGACCGGCGTCGCGTTCTCGGCGCAGATCTTCACGATCGCGGCAACTTCTTCAGTTGTATGCGGAAAGGCAACGATGTCGGGTGCTACCGGGTGATGCCAGGACTCGTCCTTGCCGTGATGATCGCGTACCGACTGAGATCTGCTTACCCGGTCTCCGAGAATGGCCTGGAGCTCCAAACCGACCTTATCGACATTCGTCGCTTCTACCGCTGCCATATCCCCGGATCTCCTATCTCATCTCTGTGGCTGGAACAGCGCGACCGTGAGCCGCCAAATTCTACAGGCCTAAACGTCAGTATGAAGGTAATATAGCGCAGTTGCGGATCAAGGAAACGACCAATAGCGCCTGCGTGAGGGCGAAACCTGCAGCTCTGCAAGCATTCTACAGATGGACAGGGCTCTTCAGTCGCACCGGCTTCGCAAGAGTGTTTCGCGTTTTTCTTGAACCACAGAGCCTCAGAACCTGCTTGCGCGATCAGCTGCTTGCTGATTGAGGGACAGGGATTTTTGAGTCAACTTAGATGCCAAATGCAATAACATCTGCTTCAGGAGTTCCGACCATGACCGAACGAATCTTTTTTGGCTGCGCCTTGCTTCTGCTCGGCATATTCGTTGTCACAGATCAACCTGCACAATCACAGCAGCGCGATGATAAATATACAGTCTCTTCCAGCGATGGCGTGGCCTATGTCGTGAACATCAATACAGGCGCCGTGCGCTACTGCGACAAGGGACACTGTTTCCATGTCTCCCAACAGCTCGGGAAGATAAAGCTTCCCGAGTGACCTCGCCGAGCGCTTTCCCTTAGATCAGGTTTCGCGCAAACAGGAATTGTGCGCACAAGTTGGCGTCTTGGGCTGAGCGTCCCCGACGATCCACTGGAACTCGTTTCGCTTCCTCAACATAGGAGCGAGAAGACACGAACAGAGCCGTCACAAAAAGAAACGGAGCCGACTGGCCCCGTTTTTTTTCGCACAATCCGCCCAAACCTGGCGAATATGTCGATGTGTTAAAAGCAAACCCGTTGCCTGCTTTTGTTTTCGAACTGAGTAATCCTCAGCCCCTTCTATTGGCCGCGCTTAAGAAAAGCAGAGGCGATCACGGACTTTACCCGTCCGTCTGTGACACTCAGAGAAACTGAATAATCGCTTTTTGCTGCAGCACTACCTGCTGCCGCGGGCTTTGCCTTCGCGGGCGCTTTAGCCGACTTTGAAGCAGCCGTTTTTGCAGGAGCAGCCTTTGCAGCTCGCTTGGCAGGAGCCGCCTTCTTGGGCGCGGCCTTAGCACGAACGGGCTTCTTAGCGGCACTGGCCGCAGGCTTTGCTGCAGCAGGTTTGGCTTTCCTGACAGCTGCACTTTTTGCACGTGCTGCAGGTGCTTTTGCGGCAGCAGTGGTTTTGGCCGTTGATGCCTTCTTTGCCGCAGGCGCCTTCTTTGCCGCGGGAGCTTTCTTGGGAGCAGCGGCTTTCTTTGCAACCGGGGTCTTCTTCACAGCTGCTGCTTTTTTGGCAACCGGTGCCTTCTTGGCGGCAGCCGGTTTCTTCGCGACAGCAGCTTTCTTCGCTACAGTCGACTTCTTGGCAACTACCGCTTTTTTAACAGCAGGCGTCTTTCGTGCTGTCGTCTTTGCGGTCGCGGTGGCTTTCGGCTTCGCAGCAGCTGTTGTTTTGGGTTTCGTTGAACGCGCCGGAGCTGCTTTGGCCGTCCCGGCAACCGCAGCCTTCGGCTTCGCCGAACGGGTTGTCGAAGCCTTTGCAGGTCGAGTTGTCTTCGGAGCCACTGACTTCGCAGCCGTCGCCTTCGGTTTTGTGGCACGCGGCTTTACAGCTGGCTTACGTGCTGGCTTTGCAGCGCTGCTCTTAGATGAAGCCGCTTTGGCTGGCGGTGATTTCGGGGCAGTGGATTTTGGGGAAGCAGGTTTTGATTTGTTGCTCAATGTCTTCGACTTTGCAGAAACAGGTTTTTTGGCCATTAACGATCTCCGGTCATTCGCGCCGGCGTGCTTAGGTCTAGGAACAGCTTGGCGCTTCTTAGATGCGTTATGAATGGCCTGATTTTAACCTTAATGAAACTAAAACTGCCAGTTCGGCCCCAAAAAGAACTGAATTTCGGAAATTTCCCTGTGAAAATTTAAAAAATTGCAGATTCTTGAAGTCAAACGTCAGGCAAATTTAGGTTTTCGGGAAATTCATCAATGCCGATTCGCGTCGGAACCAAGTCGTTCTTCGCACGACATTGAGAAACCAGAGCCAGAAGTCGGATTGTTAGTGGACGACAGCTGAATGCTGGAGCCTGTGGAGATCAGAAGTCCAGGCAGCCGTCGGGAAGAATACCAGCCAAAACGCTTGCCACCTTGTCCGGCGTATCAAGGAATCTCAAGCCAGCAACAACGCCGCTGGTCCACGCAACCTCAACTTCAAAATCGACACTGCCCGCCAGAGTGATCTTATTGATCTGATCACTCTCCAGAGGCTCGTCAAACCGGACTTTAGCTCCGCTAGCCGAGAGGTCGAGGATCACGCAATCGACCTTCTTTTCCTGTTTCTCATCGGGATTGCACACCTGCCCTGATACAAGAACGTAGGCACGCTTATGCCCCCTTCGCTCGTCGTCTTCTACGAGCGATAGAGTATGCGTTCTTTCAACCTGCTGGTCCTTTGCAACCAAAGCCTCAATCCCTCAAATCTTTTAAAACGCCAGGTTCTGTCGACCAATTCATGACCGAAAATAGTTAGGATGGCGCTAAGAGATGGAGTTAACGCTCCCTAAACAGGGCGTAACGAGTCCCAAACAAGAGCGGGATTCATTTGAACCCGGGTACGATCTTTCCGTCCGTTTTCCGGGCGCTAACGCTTAGCTCTTTATATCCATCAACGTCGACAGCATTTCGTCTTGTGTCTTGATCACCGAGGCGTTCGCCTCATAGGCACGCTTTGCCAGGATCTGATTTGAAAACTCGGTTTCGAGCGAAACATTCGGCAGGTCCACAACGCCTTCTTCATTCGCCACTGGGTTTTGCGGCGCATAAACCGATACGGACTCTGGCTGGACCGGACGCGTCTCAGCGCGTACACCGCCGCCCGCTGTGGTCGTCTGAATCACTTCCTGCGGCTTGTAAACGGCGTTCCTGCCCTCGGTCACCCCGGGCGTTCCCGCCGTGCTCATATTGGCGACGTTGTTTGCAGAAACCGCCAAACGCTTGCTCTGCGCCTGCAATCCCGAAACCGAGCTGTGGAAATTAATCGCCATGGTCAACCTTGGTTCTTTCCAGAGCCGACATGTTATGCAAAAGAAAAACACACATCAAATAATTGTTTTTAAACAATATTTCTCTAAAATCCTGTGTTATTTTTAGAGCTATGCTTTTGATGCACGGCAGCCAGACCTATATCGGTTAAACATAAGGCTGGCCTCACCTATATCGAACTGTCATATATACGATCACACGATGGAGCAGAGGGCACGCATTGGATTGCGGGCGCCGGTGCGCCCCATAGCGCTGCACCGCCTCGAACCAATTTGCCGGCCTTCAACAGGTATCGAACTGTACGGAGTTAGGACCCGCGAAATGGATGTAAAAACACTCTGCCTTGGAGTTCTCAGCCGTGGTGACGCAAGCGGTTACGAGATTAAGAAGGCTTGTGAAGAAGGCCCCTTCAGTCACTTCCAGGACGCCAGTTTCGGCTCGATATATCCTGCGCTTGCGAAACTTTCGGCAGACAAACTGGTCGACTGTTATCAGATGAGCCAGGAAAAGCGCCCGGACAAGAAGGTCTACTCGATCACCAAAGCGGGGCGCGCAGCATTGTTCGACGCGCTGGTCGTCCCCCCTTCTCACGATAAGGTCAATTCCGACTTCTATTTCATGACCTTCTTCGCTCAGTTGATTCCCGTAGAATTCCTGCGAGATGTTCTGGAGCGGCGCATTGCCTGGTACGAAGACGTCGTTGCACGCATGCAGGAATGCGATATGGCCGTCCGCCCCGCAGGAGAGCGCTTTACCCATGGATTGGGCCTTGCCCACTACCGCGCCGAGATCACCTATCTCAGAGAAAACATCGATCAGTTGCTTCTGGAAATCGAGGCCGCCCAATCAGATGACGCACCGCAGGACAGGTCCCTTCTGTCTCAGACAGTCTCAGCCTAGGGCCATGGTTCCTCCGGAAGTAAACAGAGTTATAGCAAAAGTAAAACGGATCCCCTGATGAAACGTTCTTACCTCATCGCATCTCTACTGGGTTTGGCAGCAGTCGGATGGATTGCCTCCGGCCAGATCGGTCACAGCGACAATGCCCCAATGGTGCAGAAACCCCCTGCAAACCTGGAGGCAAGCAAGACCATCGCGTCTGTACGTGTTCGTGCGCAAACCGCGACCCCCTACAGGATTGATGTGGCATTGCGTGGCAGCACGGAAGCCGTGCGCAAAGTTAATGTAAAAGCCGAGACCTTCGGCCGGGTTGTGGAGCTGAATGCAGAAAAAGGCGGCAGCATTGCGTCAGGCGATGTCCTCGTACGGCTGTCGCCGGAAGAGCGCCCTGCTATGCTCGAGGAAGCACGTGCCCTCTATGAACAGCGGCGCATTGAATACGAAGCAGCGCGCAAGCTCTCTAAAAAAGGCTTTCGGGCTGAAACCCAGTTAGCCGCCTCTAAAGCTGATCTGGAGGCCGCGGACGCCGCCGTAAAGCGCGCCAAGGTCGCGTTGGAAAACATTGTAATACGCGCGCCCTTCGACGGCTTTGTTGACGAGCGCATGGTCGAAATCGGTGACTTCATCGACAAAGGCGACCCCATCACCAAGGTAGTCGACCTCGATCCGATTCTGATCGTGACGCAGATCAACGAACGTTCGATCAAACAGCTTTCGGTCGGCGAGCCCGGCTATGCACGTCTGATTACCGGTGATGAAGTGCAAGGGAAAATTCGCTTCATTTCGGCAGTCGCCGATCCGCAGACCCGGACCTTCCGGGTCGAGATCGAAGTTCCCAATACGGATCGAAAAATCCCTGACGGTCTCTCGGCCGACGTGCGTCTGCCGTTGAAAGAGATTCCTGCCCACCTCGTTTCCCCGGCGATTCTCTCCCTGACCGATAGCGGCGAGGTTGGCGTAAAGGTCGTGAACAAGAACAACATCGTCACCTTCATGCCGGCCACAATCGTGGCCAATGGCGCGACAGGCGTCTGGCTGTCGGGCCTGCCCGAGGCGGTCACACTGATTACCGTGGGACAGGAATTCGTGACCGACGGACAGGAAGTGACACCCATCGACGAAGAAACGCTTAAGCCCATCGAAATCGGGAGCAATTCGTGAACGCCATTATCGAGGCAGCCGTCACGCATTCGCGGACCGTTATCGCGACCCTGATTCTGATCCTGATGTCAGGCACCTATGCCTACATTACAATACCGAAGGAATCAGAACCGGACATCAACATACCGATCCTCTACGTCAGTCTGTCGCACGAGGGTATTTCTCCCGAAGACGCCGAGCGGCTTTTGATCAAGCCGATGGAGCAGGAACTTCGTGACGTCGAGGGCGTCAAGGAAATGCGCTCGACCGCCTATCTCGGCGGCGGAAATGTCCTTCTGGAATTTGAAGCGGGTTTTAACGTCGACATCGCCATCGCAGATGTCCGCGAAAAGGTCGACATCGCGAAACCGGAACTTCCGGATGATGCCGACGAGCCCAGCGTCAACGAAGTCAATCTCAGCCTCTTTCCCGTTCTTGTCGTATCGCTTTCCGGCAATGTGCAGGAACGCACCCTGCTGCAGTTGGCGCGCGGCCTTCAGGATAAAATCGAAGGAATCGGAACCGTTCTCGAGGCGAAAATCGCCGGAGACCGGGATGAACTGGTCGAGCTGGTTGTCGATCCCCTCGCGCTTGAAAGCTACAATCTGAATGTCACCGACATTATCAACCTGGTTTCCCGCTCGAACCGCGTGATTGCGGCGGGTTCGGTCGACACCGGTCAGGGGCGCTTTTCAGTGAAGGTGCCAGGCCTGTTCGAAACCTCGGACGACATTCTGAACATGCCACTGAAGGTGAATGGCGACGCGATTGTTCACTTCCGCGATGTCGGCATCCTGCGCCGGACCTTTAAGGACAGCGACGGCTACGCCCGCACTAACGGGCGTCCGGCAATTGCACTGGAGGTCTCAAAGCGAACGGGCTCGAACATCATCGAGACCATCGAGAAGGTGCGCGAGGTCGTCGAGCGCGAACGGAAGTTCTGGCCTGAAGAAGTCGTGGTCTCTTTCAGCCAGGATAAATCGAACAACATCCGCAACAACCTTCTGGATCTCCAAAATAACGTCATCAGCGCCATCCTGCTGGTGATGGTGGTGATCGTCGCGGCTCTTGGGTTGCGCTCCGCAGGACTGGTAGGCATCGCCATCCCAGGCTCCTTCCTGGCCGGCATCCTGGTGCTTTATGCCATCGGCTTCACCGTAAACATGGTGGTGCTTTTCAGTCTAATCCTCGCGGTTGGCATGCTGGTCGACGGCGCCATCGTCGTCACGGAATTCGCCGACCGAAAAATGAGCGAAGGACTGGCACCCAAAGAAGCCTATGCCCTGGCTTCGAAACGCATGGCCTGGCCCATCATCGCCGCCACCGCCACCACGCTGGCCGCCTTCCTGCCGCTGATGTTCTGGCCGGGTGTTGTCGGGGAATTCATGAAATTCCTGCCGATTACCCTGATCGCAACCTTGAGCGCATCGCTCTTCATGGCCCTGATATTTATTCCGGCGCTGGGCGCGAACCTTGCCGGGTTCATGCGCTTCCTGCTGCCCGTTCTCGCGACGGCATTAGGGGCGGCACTTTTCTCGCAGATCATTCCGGCTTTGCTTGCAGCCGTCGGCCTTTACCCGGAGATCGCAGGTTACTACGCAGTGGTCGGCGGACTGATCGGCGCAGCCACAGGCCTGTACTTTGGGCTCAAGCTCGGACGTATGGCATTCCTGAGCCTGAATGCGGCCCGACCGATCGAGGCGGGTGCGAGCCAATCTCTGGCTGCCGATGCCCGGTTCGAACCAGGCAGTGTGAAGGGCTTTACCGGCTCCTACCTGGGTGTTCTTCAGTCAGCTCTCAAACACCCGGCGAAAGTGATAACAGTTGCGGTGCTGATGCTGGTCGCCGCGCAAGTCAGCTACGGGACCTTCGGAAAAGGCGTCGAATTTTTCCCTGACGTAGAGCCCGAGAACACGATCCTGCAGATCCATGGCCGCGGCAATCTCTCCGTCGAGGAACGCGATGCCTTGTTGCGGCAGGTGGAAGATCAGGTCATTGCCCTGCAGCTCGAACACGGCGAGTTTCACACAATCTTCGCAAAGAGCATGGCAACCTCGGGCACGGGTGACGATGAGGCGGAGGACCTGATCGGTGTTATCCAACTTGAGTTGACTGACTGGTTCAGCAGGCGGCCCGCGGACGATATCATCGCCGACATCCGCGAGCGAACCGCGCCTTTGGCAGGGATCTTCGTAGAACCCCGGAAAGAAGAAGCCGGACCACCCGTCGGAAAGGCTGTTCAGGTGCAGGTTTCCTCGGCCTTTCCGGACGAGATCGAACCGGTCGCACGGCAGATCGCCGAAGCCATGGTCGAGATGGGCGGTTTTGTTGACATCGAGGACGGTCGCCCGGTTCCCGGGATCGAGTGGGAACTCGCAGTTGATCGCGCGCAGGCCGCGCGCTTTGGCGCCGACGTAACCCTTATCGGCAGCTACGTCCGTATGGTGACCTATGGCACAAAGCTCGGCGAGTTCCGGCCCGACGACAGTAATGAAGAAATCGATATTGTCGTCCGCCTGCCTCGCATGTACCGCAACATCGATCAGCTCGATCATATACGCATCCAGACGGAATCCGGCCTGACGCCAATTTCGAACTTCGTCACCCGGACACCGAAACCGAAGGTTGGCCTTCTGCGGCGGACGGATGGCAATCGGGTCATGACGGTCAAAGCAGATGTCGCACCTGGCATTCTGGCCGACGACAAGGTCACGCAGGTGCGCGAGTGGCTGCAGACGGCGCAGATCAATCCGCGTGTCGATATAACCTTCAAAGGTGAAGACGAAGAGCAGAAGCAGGCACAGGAATTCCTCATGAAGGCCTTTATCGTGGCCCTCTTCATGATGGCAATCATTCTGGTGACGCAGTTCAACAGCTTCTACAGCGCCTTCCTGATCCTGACCGCTGTGATCATGTCGACCATCGGTGTGATGATGGGTCTGCTCATCACCGGTCAGCCTTTCGGCATTGTGATGTCCGGCATCGGGGTCATCGCCCTGGCCGGGATCGTCGTGAACAACAATATCGTGCTGATCGACACCTTCGACCGTATTCGCGAGACGGGCGTGCCTACGCGAGAAGCCATTCTACGCACCGGAGCCCAACGTCTGAGGCCGGTTCTGCTGACCACAATCACAACCATCCTCGGCCTCATGCCGATGGTGCTGGCGGTGAACATCGATTTCGGATCGCGTGTGGTTCAGGTTGGTGCGCCTTCCACGCAGTGGTGGACCCAACTCTCGTCCGCCATTGTCTTCGGCCTTAGCTTCGCGACGGTTCTCACCTTGCTCTTCACGCCCTGTGCTTTGATGCTGCGGGAAAACCTGCGGGTACGTTTCGCATCGAAAGACGACGATTCTACCGACAGCAACCGCGGGCGATTGCCGGAATTTCCCGATCTCTCCAAAGGCAATAAAGGCGGCGGCGCCGGAGACGTTCCAGCTATCGCGGAATAATGACTAGGAGCTCGGGCCGTCGGAGAAACTCCCTGCGGCGGCCACGGCCCTTGTCGCGGTCGTGATCCAGCACAAGCTCCCAAATATCCAGGCAATCAGCGCAAAATCGCCGGGAAGAAGGCACATCAACGCAAAAGCGGCGATGGTCTCGCTGCCCTCCGTCAGGCCCCCGAGATAGTAGAGGGATTTTCGGCCACGGATATCTGTCGTGATCTTACGCTTTTCCGCGAAGATGGCGTAGGCGAGGAAAGATGATCCGGTGCCCACAAATGACAGAATCAGAAACGCCGCAGCAACGGCATTCTCCTCTGGTCGTGCCAGGGCAAATCCGAAAACGAACGCCGCATAGATGATGAAATCGCCGACAATATCCAGATAACCGCCAAAGTCAGTCAGCTTGCTGTGACGGGCGACGGCACCATCCAGGCCATCAAGGATCCGGTTTGCGAAGAACAACAGCATTCCGGCGAAGTAAACTTCAAATGCAATTGCGCCCGCAGCCGCAGCCCCCAGCACAACGCCCGCATAGGTCACGTGATTGGCCCGCAGGCCGAGGCGAACGACGGAGCGTCCGATCTTGTCTAACGGCGGATTGATGCGCCGCCGCATCCAGGCATCCAGCACGCCGGCAGTTCCTACTGTGACGCTGTCTGGCGAGTATCGGCGGTGGGCAGCATTTGCTTTCTCCTCGCTCCAGCCGCTGTTACCGGCCGTCGGGTTCCTGACGATCCGGGTAGGAAGAACCTCTGTCAGTCTCCTGAGAAGGAGTCACCGTTTCAGGTTCAATTTCCTCAGGCATGGAGGAACGCATCTTCCTGAAGGATATCTGTGCCATCGGGATGCTCGCAAAATAGACCAGTCCGGCCACACTGAGAGTCACCCAGGGTGTGCTCACCAGGAACGCCGCGAAGGCGCCGACAGCGATCAGAACAAATCCGACATGACGCAGGGGCACCTTGATGCGTTTTGATGAGTAGGTTGGGATCTGGCTGACCATCAGGGCCGCAACACCGATAAATACGATACCGTTCAAAATCTGTGAGCGGAAGATGTCGTCGCCCAGCTTGAAGCTCAGAACCATCGGCAGAAGCATCAGGCCCGCACCTGCAGGCGCAGGCACACCAACAAAAAACTTACTGGACCAGGAAGGCGCGTCCTCCTGACTGAGCCCGGCGTTGAAGCGCGCAAGCCGGAGTGCACAACACATGGCGTAAACCAGCGCGAGTGCCCAGGCCAGACCGCCAAGATCATGCATCGCCCAGAGATAGACAATGATCGCCGGAGTGACGCCGAAATTTACGAAGTCCGCCAGCGAATCCAGTTGGGCGCCAAATTCACTGGTGGCTTTCATCAGGCGCGCGACCGGCCCGTCCAGCCCGTCGATCACCATGGCAACGACAACCGCCGCAACGGCGACCTCCCAGCGCTCGTCCAACGCCCAGCGGATCGCGGTCATCCCGGCGCAGAGCCCCATTAAGGTGAGTGCGTTCGGAATCAAACGATTGATTGAAAGTCCACGCAGGCGGCGCCGACGCGTAGCCATCTATCGAACCTCCCCCAATCGAATCTCTTCGCTCGACGTGAGATCGGCAATCACGGTCTCGCCACCGATCATCCGTTGCCCGACAGCGACCATGGGGGCAACGCCATCCGGCAGGTACACATCCGTGCGACTGCCAAAACGGATCAGACCGAATCGCTCGCCACCCCGCACAGACTGGCCGTGTGTCAGGGTGCAGATTATACGCCGCGCAATCAATCCGGCGATCTGCACGAAAACGATGTCGCGCCCGTCGCTTGTGGTCATGCGGACAGACTGGCGCTCGTTAAGGTCCGAAGCTTTGTCTTCGGCCGCGTTCAGAAACGCGCCCTCGTGATAAGCCAACTCAGTGATTGTGCCGTCCGTGGGCACGCGATTGACGTGCACATCAAACACACTCAGGAAAATGCTGACGCGCGTAAGCGACACGTCACCCATCCCGAGTTCCGCAGGGGGCGTTGCCGGTCCAACGGCGGAAACCAGACCGTCGGCAGGACTCACGACTAACCCTGGGCGCACCGGTACAAAGCGGTCGGGATCGCGAAAGAAGTATGTACAGAACGCAGCGAGAAGCAGCCCGAGCCACACCAACGGCGGCCAGATCAGGGCAAAGACCACGGCCAGCAAAAGCGCGCCGGCGATAAACGGCCAGCCAGCCCGGTTCACCGGGACCAGCACGTATTTCAGCACATTGTTCTCCATCACATAAAAACCCGTAAATCCTCAAGGCATCATAGAGACCGCCCTACCCCACCGCAAACGCAGTGTCACGGATATTCACGTCTTCAAGCCTATTGAATCCAATGTTTTTGAATTTGGACCGCACTCCGGATCAGCTCGACCGCCCAATGACTTCGCCTGGAATCCTTACACACGAAATTACAGAACCGTAAGTATCTCGAGTCGAGGGATCCCAGTCGTGGTCGTCACAAGCTGAAAGCCTCTCATTCGAGGCTCAAGCTTTATCCGTCACTGGGCAAACGAAAGATCTGACCTGGATAGATCAGATCGGGATCCCGGATCTGTTCCCGGTTGATTTCATAGATCACAGTGTAGCGCGTCCCCTGGCCATAAGTCGTTCTGGCAATACGCCAGAGACTATTGCCCGGCTGCACGGTTACAAAGTTTTCGTCCGGATGGCTTGCAATCGTGTCCGCCCGTGAAAACGGCGTTTCGACACGTGCCAGGACCTTTCCGTCGGTCTGTACCTGATCAACCCTGAGCCGGTGTAACCCGACCGGAACCAGGTCTTCAGGAGTCATTGCCCAACGTCCGTCATCACCGGTCAGAGCTTCGCCAACGGGAATGTTGTCGAGATAAATAATCAGCGCAGCACCTGCATTTGCCCGGCCCCCGATAACCGCCCGACCGTCATCGTCGTAATCAACGGAATCCAGGAATAGATTACCGTTGCCGATACCTTCGCCGGCAGTGTTCGGTTTTTGCAGAATGCGCGCAGGTCCGGCTCCCTGGCGCGGTACGATCACAGCAATAGGCTCTTCAACGCCGGTATCCGCAACCGCGACCTGACTGGGCGTGATCGGACTGTCGGGTGCATCGTTATTATCTTCCGAGGCATCGGGTAGCACATTGCCATCTGCCGCGCCGACATCTGTTTGTTGCAGCGTAGTCTCAGCTTGCTGCGCCGTAGCATCAGCGGCAGGCGTCGCATCCCGGGCCGTCTGAACGCGGTCCTGCGGCTCAGGCACTGCGACGATTACAAGCTCGGCTGACTCAACCTGGGTTTCATCCGGCAGTCGCGCCGTCACCCCGAGGCTGTGACTTCCGGGAACCAATGGTATATCCAGGACCAGCACCCACTGACCGCGGGAATCCGCGGTGACAATGCCAAGGGGTGTGTCACCGTCGTAGATGGTCACCTCACTGCCGGCTGGTGCACGACCGGCCAGAATTGCTTCGCCACTCTTTTCCACCCGCACCACATCGAATGACGGCGCATCGCCCGACGGTCTGGCGACAGTCTCGCTCTCGGCCTTTTCGATGATCCTGGCAACAACCTGCGGCGTTCTAGGTTCCGGCGCAGAGGGTTCTGTCGCAACGGCTTGAGACGTCTGCTGATCTGCGGAAGGTGTCAGCCCCTGCCCGACCGCCGCCACCGGGTTTGCCGCGCTGGCCGTTTCTGTTTCACTGGATGATCCGGCGACACCGTCGGCAGGAGCCTCTTGGACGGGCGCGTTCACAACCACGGGCTCCTGCGGCGCAGGATTACCGTCTTGAATGACCGGGTTGCTTGAAGAGGTTACGCTGTCTGCGTCAGCGGGAAGAGCCTGCGGTGTCACAATCTGGACAGTGCTATCCGATCCTCCGCCCAGCCAATGGTAAACGCCAAAAGCTGCGGCAAATATCGCGATTACAACGACAGATACGAGACTAAGAAAACGCAAACGCCCGACTCCCTTCTTAAGTCACTAGCCTAGTACGCTCCCCCCGTGTATGCAATTACATCGCCACGCCAGAGAATCAAAACAAAAGCAAGCCGGTGTCCGTACAAAAACATTGTTACTTATCTGCATGTTAAACCGGTTTTTTACAGTTTTGTGGGTCATACAGATTTAATGCAGAACATCAAGCAGCACAGCTCTGGCGATTCGCAAGCATTTCAACAGCTAATCCGGCACGGCTCATAGGTAGGTCCGATTCGATACGATCGCCGTTATTCTCACCTGCATTTGAACAGCCTCACAGCATATGTGTCATTCAGTCTCGTTCTAAGGAGCCGCTACCATGTCTCAAATATCCGCCCTTTGTATTTACTGCGGTGCCTCTCAGAACGTTGATCCAAGGCATCTTGAGAAAGCAGATGAATTAGGCCGCGTAACGGCTGGAAAAGGCGTGGAACTTGTTTATGGAGGCGGTCACTCGGGGATGATGGGTGCTGCAGCAGATGGCGCGCTTAGGGCCGGTGGACGGGTAACCGGAATCATCCCGGAACACCTAAAGGAACGCGAAGCCGCCCACAGCGGCGTGACAGAGATGATCGTCGTCGATTCCATGCACGTCAGAAAACAAAAGATGTTCGAGCGCTCGGACGCGTTCTGCGTTCTGCCGGGTGGTCTCGGGACACTCGACGAAACCTTTGAAATCATTACATGGAAACAGCTTGGTCTGCATGACAAGCCCATCATTCTGCTGAACCTGTACGGCTTCTGGGATCCTTTGATGGAGATGGTCCAACGTCAGGTTAAGGGCGGGTATCTTCACGACGACCCCGAATACCTCTTTTCGCTCGCAAACGATATTGAAGACGTATTCACTGCAATCGCAAACTCAAAGGAAGCCAGGGTAAAGTCCGACAGCTCTCGTCTGTAACAGTGAAGAACCCGCGTATCCTCAAGAGTTACGACCGCATTTTTTCTTTCGCTGGCTGCAGTCAAACCCGGCTCAATCGCCTGTTTGGCGTCAAATTACATAACATTTCTGCGACTTTTCGCAGGTGCGAGGTAAGTCGCCTTGCGTGGCCGTAAAAGACTGCTATGTTTCCGCCACTTTTCGATATCGGCCTTTCCGGACGGCACGTCGGGACGAGGCGATTCAGGGCGCAATTCCGGAGGAACATATGGCTAAGATCAAAGTCCAAAACCCCATTGTCGAACTTGACGGCGATGAAATGACCCGCATCATCTGGGCAAAGATCAAAGAGACCTTGATCCTGCCTTATCTGGACATTGATCTTAAATACTATGACCTCTCGGTCGAAAGCCGCGACGCAACGGACGACCAGATCACCATCGATTCCGCAAACGCGATCAAGGAACATGGTGTCGGCGTCAAATGCGCGACCATTACGCCTGACGAAGCCCGGGTCGAAGAATTCAAACTGAAAAAGATGTGGCGTTCCCCGAACGGCACAATTCGGAACATTCTCGGCGGTACCGTGTTCCGTCAGCCGATCATCATGAACAATGTCCCGCGTCTGGTGCCCGGATGGACACAGCCGATTGTGATCGGCCGTCATGCCTTCGGCGACCAATACCGTGCCACTGACATGGTTGTGCCCGGTCCCGGTAAACTGACCATGACATTCCAGCCGTCTGACGGCGGCGAAGCCGTAACCCATGAAGTCTATGACTTCCCGGCCGGTGGTGTCGCCATGAGCATGTATAACCTGGATGAGTCCATTCGCGGCTTCGCCCGGGCCTGCATGAACTACGGCCTTGATCTCGGCTGGCCTGTGTACCTCTCGACCAAGAATACGATCCTCAAGGCCTACGACGGGCGTTTCAAGGACATCTTCCAGGAAATCTTCGACACCGAGTTTGCAGACAAGTTTGCGCAAAAGGGCCTTTCTTACGAACACCGCCTGATCGACGACATGGTTGCCGCCGCGATGAAGTGGTCCGGTGGCTTTGTCTGGGCCTGTAAGAACTACGACGGTGACGTTCAGTCCGACGTTGTCGCCCAGGGCTTTGGTTCGCTCGGCCTGATGACGTCTGTCCTGATGACACCCGACGGCAAGACCGTTGAAGCCGAGGCTGCGCACGGCACCGTCACCCGGCATTACCGGATGCACCAGCAAGGTAAGCCGACTTCGACCAACCCGATTGCCTCGATCTTCGCCTGGACGCGCGGCCTTAAGTACCGTGGCGCCTTCGACAACACGCCGGAAGTAAGCGACTTTGCCGAAACCGTAGAGAAGGTCTGCATCGAGACTGTCGAGAGTGGCTTTATGACCAAGGATCTCGCGTTGTTGATCTCGCCGGATCAGAAATGGCTGACGACAGAAGAGTTCATGGCCAAGATCGACGAAAATCTCAAGAAAACGATGAGCTGAGGAAAATCCATGCGGTTTTTTACGACCCTTGCAGCTGTGCTATTCAGCGCAGTCCTGAGCGTGAGTACAGCCCAGGCCGCTGACCCGGAGAATACACTTGTCATGGAATTGCCGGCTGGGCAGGTCCTGATTGCCCTGCGTCCTGATCTGGCCCCCAAGCATGTGGCCCGGATCAAGGAACTGGTGCGCGAAGGCTATTACGATGGGCACGTGTTTCACCGTGTAATCGATGGCTTCATGGCTCAGACCGGCGACCCCACAGGTACCGGCAGAGGTGGATCCGGTCAGAAGATCGACGCTGAATTCACGCGCGAGCCTTTCAAACGCGGCACCGTTGGCATGGCCCGGTCCAGCAATCCGGATTCTGCTGACAGCCAGTTTTTCATCGTCTTCGAGCGCGCAAGCCACCTGGACACACAGTACACCGTATGGGGCGAAGTCGTATCGGGCATGCAGTTCGTCGACAAGCTCCAGAAGGCCCCGCGAGGTCGCCAGAGCGGCTCTGTTGACAATCCGGATGCTATGAGCAGCCTGAAAGTTCAGGCCGACGTTCAATAGGCGCAGTTGTCGCCCTATAGACGCCAGACCCGAAATCTATCAATGAAAGGGCCCGCAACTGCGGGCCCTGTGACGAAAAAGAGAGACCTACCATGACCGACAACGCCGAAGACACAATGGTCATCGCACTCGAATGGGGCGAAGTCGTTATTAATCTGCGCCCTGATCTTGCGCCGAACCATGTTGCCAGAATCAAAGAGCTGGTCCGCGAAGGTTTTTATGACGGCATCGTGTTCCACCGCGTCATGGATGGCTTCATGGCACAGACCGGCGACCCGACCGGAACGGGAACAGGCGGTTCCGGCAAAAAGCTGGGTGCCGAATTCACCGAAGAGAACTTCGGACGCGGCACGGTTGGCATGGCTCGCGCCAACCACCCGGATACCGGCGACAGCCAGTTCTTCATCTGCCTGGACGACGCCAGCTTCCTGAATGGCCAGTACACCGTCTGGGGTGAAGTCACTGAAGGTATGGATCACGTCGACCGGATCAAGAAAGCGCCAGCCGGAAGCCAGAGCGGTCAGGTCGAAGATCCGGACGCTATGGTGACTGTCCGCATCAAGGCCGATATTGACGCCTGACGCCGGTCACGTTCAAAGAAACGCGATAGGTGCTAAAGCCGGATCGAGCGTGACCTATACGCCTCCTCTCAGGCTCTAAAACAAAAAGCCCGCCAGATAGCCGAAAATTCGGCATCCTGGCGGGCTTTTTTGTCAAATACAGAAGCGACGGTGTCGCGACAAAGGCAGTTGCGATCAGCCGCCGGCAATCGCCGTTTCAACGGCTGTAATCGCGGCGTTGGCGGCCGTCGCATCGGGACCGCCCGCCTGGGCCATATCAGGGCGTCCGCCACCGCCACGGCCCCCCAGAGCTTCCGAGCCGACACGGACCAGATCCACGGCAGAGTAGCGGCTGGTCAGATCTTCCGTGACGCCAACCACAATAGAGGCCTTGCCTTCGTTGACCGCAATCAGGGCCACAACGCCACTGCCGATCTGCTTCTTCAGATCGTCTGCGGTGGCTTTGAGATCTTTTGCAGGCACGCCATCGAGAACCCGAGCCGCCAGCTTGATACCCGCGATCTCCTTGGCCGCGTCTTCAGCAGCTCCACCACCGGTCGAGAGCTTACGGCGCGTCTCCGTGAGTTCTCGCTCAAGCTTACGGCGTTCGTCCATCAGGCTCTGGATCCGACCGGGCAGATCGCCGGGCGCCACCTTGAGCGTGGCGGCCGCCTCGCTCAGGAGGTTGTCCTGACGGGCGGTGTAGTCGATGGCCGCCTGCCCCGCCAGCGCCTCGATCCTGCGGACGCCTGACGCCAGGGCGCCTTCACCCGTGATCTTGACGAACCCGATATCGCCCACGCGCGTCACATGTGTGCCGCCGCAAAGCTCTGTCGAGTAGACAGCGCCGTCTTTGTCTTTGTCCTCGCCGCCCATGGAAAGCACGCGAACCTCATCGCCGTACTTTTCGCCGAAAAGCGCAAGAGCACCAGCGGCAATCGCCTCATCGGGCGTCATATAACGGGTCGTGACCGCAGCGTTGTCCCGAATACGCTCGTTGACCTCATTCTCAACGGCCTGGAGATCCGCGGCCTCAATGGCTTTGGGATGGCTGATATCGAACCGCAGGCGGTCAGGCGCGACCAGAGAGCCCTTCTGGGTCACATGACTGCCCAGACGGCGCCGTAATGCCTCGTGCAGCAGGTGGGTCGCGGAGTGATGTGCGCGCAAAGCGGAGCGCCGCTCGCCGTCGATAGTCATTTCGACCGCCGTATCGACTTTCAGCATACCAGAGGTCACCTTGCCGATATGAACAAAGACCGTGCCCAGCTTCTTCTGCGTGTCGATAATTTCGACCCGGGTGTCGCCGTCGCTCACCAAGACGCCGGTATCGCCCATCTGACCACCGGATTCGCCGTAAAAAGGCGTCTGGTTGGTAATCACCATGACGTCCTCTCCGGCTTCGGCGGCCTCAACCTCCTTGCCGTTCACCAGAATTGCCGTGACCTGGCCCTCAGCGGTTTCGGTGTCGTACCCCAGGAAGTCGGTTCCACCGAGACGCTCGTGCAGATCGAACCACAGAGTCTCGGTTGCGGCTTCACCTGATCCGGTCCAGGCCTTGCGGGCAGCGGCACGCTGGCGTTCCATAGCCGTGTTGAAGCCCTCGACATCGACCGTCTGACCCTGATTGCGCAGAATGTCCTGCGTAAGGTCCAGGGGGAACCCGAAGGTGTCATAGAGCTTGAAGGCAACCTCGCCGTCCAAAGCCCGGCCTTCGCCCAGCTTTTCGGTCTCGCCTGAGAGCAGCTTCATGCCCCGGTCCAGAGTTTGACTAAAGCGGCCCTCTTCAAGCTTCAGTGTTTCTGAGATCAGGGCTTCGGCACGTTTGAGCTCCGGAAACGCCTGTCCCATCATTTCGACCAGCGTCGGCACCAGCCGCCAGATCATCGGGTCCTTGACGCCCAGCAAGTGAACGTGACGCATGGCCCGGCGCATAATCCGGCGTAAGACATAGCCGCGGCCATCATTGGAGGGCAGCACGCCATCGGCGATCAGAAAAGCCGTCGAGCGCAGGTGATCGGCGATCACCCGGTGCGATACGGCGTGCTCACCGTCAGCAGATACGTTGGACGTCTCCGCAGAGGCCTCGATAATTGTGCGCAGCAGGTCGATATCGTAGTTATCGTGCTTGCCTTGCAGGATCGCGGTCAGGCGCTCCAGTCCCATGCCGGTATCGATGGAAGGCCGCGGCAGGCTGACGCGGTTCTCCTTGTCGAGCTGCTCGAATTGCATAAAGACGAGATTCCAGACTTCGATAAAGCGGTCGCCGTCTTCATCAGGACTACCAGGAGGGCCACCGGGAATAGCCTCGCCGTGATCGAAGAAGATCTCAGAGCAGGGACCACAGGGGCCGGTATCGCCCATCGCCCAGAAATTATCCGATGTCGGAATGCGAATTACCTTGTCGTCGCTCAACCCGGCAATCTTTTTCCAGAGACCGGCCGCCTCTTCATCCTCGGAATAGACCGTAACAAGCAGCTTTTCCGCGGGTAGACCGTAAACCTTGGTGATCAGGTCCCAGGCCATCTCGATGGCTTGATCCTTGAAGTAATCACCGAAGGAAAAGTTGCCCAGCATCTCGAAAAAGGTGTGATGGCGGGCCGTATGGCCGACATTTTCCAGATCATTGTGCTTTCCACCGGCGCGCACGCACTTCTGCGAAGTCGTCGCGCGGCTGTATGGCCTGTTCTCCTGCCCGGTGAAGACATTCTTGAACTGCACCATACCGGCATTGGTGAACATCAGTGTCGGGTCGTTCCGCGGCACAAGCGGTGACGACGCAACGATCTCATGTCCGTTTTTGCCAAAATAATCCAGGAATGTACTTCTAATCTCGTTACCGCTGGTCATGGTCTGATTTCATCTCTCAACCGCTGGAATCGGCTCTTTCCGATACCTGAGCGAACCTAACATAAGGGCTCGGTTTGTAGCCTGCCATCCCGGGACTGTCCAGCAAGCACGGATTTGTGTTTCCGCGAAAGCCCTGGCGCCTATGACAAAGCATCGCAGGCGATTTACGACTAAATCCCCAATACCCCACGTCCTGAGTGTGTTTTCGGAACGCCATCCCCTCACCCGACGAAAGATATGCCTGAAACAAACGCAGATTTGATTGGAAATAATGGCGTTTCTGACACGAAATTAGCTCGGGTAGACGGTTCCCAATACAATGCAAAGGTTCTAGGATCGCGCGATGATAAAACAGCTTCAGATAGCCGCCACACAGGCGGCCGGTCCTTTCAAGGCCAGCGGACGCTCGCGTTGCCGCAGTTCCGCACGTCTTCTCCGATCCCTGGCGGTCGTGGCAACAGCTCTCCTGCTTGCCGGTCCTTTGCTGGACCAGCCAGTCAGTGCACAAACCACAGCACCGGCCCAAAGCGACGGTCTATCGCCCGACGGCGCAAAAACCGTGGCGACCCATGCGGACTGGACTGTGCGCTGCGGCCCCAATCCACAGACCCAGGCTGAAGTCTGTTACATGGTCCAGGGGATCACCTCCAAAGAAACCGGCCGGGGCGTAATGCAGCTGGCTATTGGGAAATTCGGCCCGGAAAAACGCGACCTGGCGCTGATTACCCTCCCTCTGGGTGTGCGTCTGCCACCGGGAATCGCAATCGAGGTCACTGGCAAAGAACGCCGCAAGCTGCCGTTTGAGCGATGCCTGCGAAGCGGATGTCAGGCACAGCTACTGATCGACCAAGCTGTACTGAGTGAGTTTAAAGCAGGCGTTGACGGCCGCATTCTCTTCTATGATCTGAATGGGAAACCCGGCGCCTTGCCTTTCTCTCTTCAGGGCTTCACAGCGGCCTTCGCCGGTATCAAATAGAATATCGAATAGCAAAAAGGCCGGAGAGAAATTAATCTCTCCGGCCTTCTTAAACTGCGTTTACAACTCTCCACCGCATAACCCCGGCGGCAGGTAACCTACTCTTCTTTCGCGTCGCTTTCCGGACCGCCTTCCAGCATTGCCGAAGCCACGAGGCCTGCGTTCTGCCGGATGGCGCTCTCAAGCTTCTCCGCCGCTGCCGTGTTGTCACGCAGGAATTTCTTCGCGTTCTCACGCCCCTGCCCGATCCGCTGACCGTCATAGGAGAACCAGGAACCCGACTTTTCAACGATGTCGGCTGCGACCCCAAGGTCCAGCAACTCGCCGGTCTTTGAAATACCCTGACCGTACATGATATCGAACTCGATGATCCGGAACGGCGGCGCCATCTTGTTCTTGACCACCTTGACCTTGGTCTGGTTACCGACCACCACATCACGGTCCTTGATCGCCCCGATGCGGCGAATATCCAATCGGACAGAAGAATAGAACTTCAAAGCATGACCGCCCGTCGTGGTCTCCGGGTTACCGAACATCACACCGATCTTCATACGGATCTGATTGATGAAGATCACCAGGGTCTGAGATTTCGAGATCGAGCTGGTCAGCTTCCGCAGCGCCTGGCTCATCAGTCGCGCCTGAAGACCCGGCAGCGAATCGCCCATCTCACCCTCGAGTTCGGCTTTCGGCACCAGAGCCGCCACCGAATCGATCACGAGAACATCGAGAGCGCCTGAGCGCACCAGCGTATCGACAATCTCCAGCGCCTGCTCACCGGCATCCGGCTGAGATATCAATAGCTCACTGACATTACAGCCCAGTTTTCCGGCATAAATCGGGTCCAGTGCGTGCTCCGCATCAACGAACGCACAGGTTCCACCAGCTTTTTGTGCCTCGGCAACCACGTGCAATGCGAGCGTCGTCTTACCAGATGATTCCGGCCCATAAATCTCGACGATACGGCCGCGCGGCAGGCCGCCAATTCCCAAGCCGATATCCAACCCCAGGGAGCCGGTCGAAACCACTTCAGCTTCCACGACCTGATCTTCGCCAAGCCGCATAATCGAACCCTTGCCAAAGGCGCGCTCAATCTGGCCTAAGGCGGCATCCAATGCCTTCTGTTTGTCCACGTTTTTTCCTTCGACCAGACGCAATGCGCTCTGTGACATGATGATGATGCCTTCCTTATCTCATAGGGGTGTCGGAACTGCAATGTGCGGATTGTACCGTTTTTGTTCTCACTTTCAAGAACAAAGATCAAAACAAGAACATTCTGTGGTATTTGGCTGTATTTCTGGATCTGAGATGCATTTAAGTGGTGGTGCGCAAATGCGTGCCGCATCGATAACACCGGCGTTATCGGGTCTGGTCGATTCGGCATCGCGAACTAAATAACCATCAGGCGGAATTAAAGATGCCCGAGCGGAAACCAGTATCGCAGGTAACGACAGATCGAACGGGGTGGTTGAATGATTGACTTGATGAGCACAGGAATCCCCCGCCGTCTGGCAGGTATCCTGTCTGCGGCGAGCGTATTGATGACGGCTGGCGTTACCGTGAAGGCGGAGCAATCCATGGAGCTACGCTATGAGGTTGCCTGGGGCAATATGACCCTGGCGGAAGCGCAAGTGAACTATGCCTTGAACGACAAGAGCTACGAAATCAAGGGCAGCGGCGAAAGCCTTGGCACCCTGGCCTTCCTCTTCCCCTGGAAAGGCTCCGCACGCAGCGTGGGTCTGATGACATCCGAAGGCTATCAGGTATCGCGCCATGACAGCGAAGGCAGCTACAAGGACAAGACCCGCCGCACCAGCGTTATCTGGAACAGTGACAATCCCCTGCCGAAACTGGAGGCTGAACCTCAGTCTGACCTTAGCGAAGTTACCCCTGTCCCCGAAGGTGCCACGGCGGGAACCGCCGATCCCTTCACTGTGCTCCTGAGCACACTGGATCGACTGGAACAGGGAGAGCGTTGCGATGCGGAGACCCGGGTCTGGGACGGTCGCCGGCTCTACGACCTGAAAATCGGACATATCGGTGAAACTGAACTAACTGGCGACCGTCCCTGGACCTATAGCGGGGCCGCAATTGGTTGCAGCCTGACCTATACGCCAATCGGCGGATTTCGACGGGAGTCGGAATGGAAAGACCGTCAGGACGAGATTCGCCGGATTATCTGGGTCGGGCGCCTTCCCAATGAAAAGCTGGTCCCGGTCAGGATCGAGCTTACGGCGCCGATCGGAAACTTCGTCGGACGCCTCTACACGCGGTAGCTTGGGACCCCGGGAGCCGCCCCTAAACCGGTTCGCCGCCCAGTACATCCTTCACCTTCGCCGCCAGTTGCTTGAGGCTGAATGGTTTCGGCAGGAAGTGTATCCGTTCGTCCTCGCCCAGCTTCTGCCGGAAATTGTCCTCGGTGTAGCCCGATATAAAGATCACCTTGAGTTCCGGATGCGACTCGCGGACCGTCTTGACCAGCGTCGGCCCGTCAACACGCGGCATAACCACATCGGTAATCAGAAGATCGATCTGCTCTGAAGCTTCGCGCAGAACTTCCAGTGCCTGCTCGCCGGAGTTCGCCTCCAGGACCGTATAGCCTTTGTTGCGCAGCGCGCGCGAGCCGAAGGCCCGAACGGCATCCTCGTCCTCGACCAGCAGGACATTGCCGATACCGGTCAGATCTTTCTGCACCTGAGCGTCCGCACCCGGCACAGCAGCTTCGCTTTCAGCCCCTGCAACATGATGTGGCAGGAAGAGCGAGAAAATCGTCCCGCGGCCAACCACGGAATCAACGAAGATAAATCCGCCGGTCTGTTTGACGATGCCATAGACCGTCGACAATCCAAGACCGGTGCCAGCCCCGACCTCCTTGGTCGAGAAGAAAGGATCGAAAATACGGTCCAGGATTTCGCGTGGAATTCCGCAGCCTGTGTCCTCGACCTCAACGGCGACATAGTCGCCCTTGGGCATCACCTCGCCTTTGTAATTCTTGTCTTCTTCGACCGTTATGTTGGCGGTCCGAATGGTCAAAGCGCCCCCATCAACCATGGCGTCGCGCGCATTCACCGCGAGGTTGATCACGACCTGTTCGAGCTGTCCCTGGTCAGCCTTGACCAAGCCCAGATCACGGCCATGGATCATCTTGAGATCGATGTTCTCGCCGATAAGCCGCGCCAGCAAATGTGAAAGTTCGGCCAGGATGTCCGTAATGATCAGTTGACGTGGTTGCAGGGTCTGCTGACGCGAAAATGCCAGGAGCTGACGCACAAGGTTCGCAGCGCGGTTGGCGTTCTGCTTGATCTGCATGATGTCCGCGAAGGACTGGTCGCCGGGCCGGTGCCGCAGCAGCAGCAAGTCGGAGAAGCCGATCATCGCGGTTAGCAGATTGTTGAAGTCATGGGCAATACCGCCGGCCAGTTGCCCCACGGCCTGCATTTTTTGCGACTGGGCGAACTGTTCTTCCAGGTTTTTCTGTTCGGTCGTATCGATGAAATGCGCAATGAAACCCGCCGTCTCGCCGTCACTGCCGGCCATCCGGGTCACATAGACCGTGCACACCAGTTCTCCGCCATGGAACCCAAGTTCCAGAACCGTTTGCCGGCTCGGATTCTGCAGATCGCTCAGTGCGCTTTGAAAAGCAGCTCGATCGTCGGGAACCGCCAGTTCAATAAGTGACAAGCCGTGGACATTCCCGGGTTCGCGCAAAAGATCGCGGAATGCCCGGTTGCTTTCGGTAACACAGCCCTTCGGGTCAATCAGGGCAATACCGACAGGCGCCTTTTCAAAGAAGCTCTTGAAGCGCTCTTCAGAACGCTCCAGCGCCCTGGCCACGGCCCGTTCGCTGGAGAGATCCCGGACAACGGAGCGCGTGCAGAGCCCACCGCGTTCATCAGCGGGCACCACGTCCTGACTGATAAAGGCAACGAACTTCCCGCCATCACGCTTTTTCAGCGTTACCTCGCCCTTGGAAACATTCTCGTCCTCGAAGGGACTGTAGGGCAGGAAATCGCCATCGTTTTCCAGAATGTCATGCAGGCGCAGTGTACCGCTTTCCAGCTCCGCGTGGGTGCGCCCCAGCCATTCGGCCAGCATCTGATTGACGAAGAGAAACCGCCCTTCCCCATCCACCGAATAAAACCCGATCGGCGCGTTCTCCAACAAATCGGCAAAGCGATTCTGCTGGTCATTGATGACCTGTTCCATCTGGCGGCGCAGGGTAATGTCGTCCACAAACCAGAAAACATAGCCCGGCCAGCCTTTGACCGGATAGGCGGCGACGTAACGCCACTGGGTTTCGATCTCGCTGGTGATACCGTCTTCGCCGACGGCGGTTTCGCCCCGGCCCGGAATCCTGACTTCAGCATAGCCCTCCAGACCATTCTTGGCCTTGGCGTCGAGCATTTCGATCTGCTCTCGAACCTCCAGGTCTCCGCGGGTCTCCGCGACCAGAAGATCCGGGATGGGTTTGTCCACTTTGCCGAAGAGTTCGTAGAAGGCGGCATTGGACTGAACAACCTTGCCGTTGGATGCAACAATCTGACGCGGCCTCGACACAGATACAAAGGTCGCAGCGTAGATCGAGAGATCCATCTTGGTGCGGCGCCAACCGATAAAGCCATAGGCCGCGAGCGCCGCCAAGACGGCGATGATAATCCAGTACGCTATCTCAATACCCACGAACGACCACTGCCCTATATTGTTGTTTCCGCGCTGCTGCCCGCGCTGCGCCGAATCGGTTCTGACGAATCGCCGCAGAAAACTGCGACATATTAAACTCTGGCGGGAGCCGGCGCCAGATCAGCAGTTGCACCTCGCAAAAACGCTGTAAGGTCTAAGGCTGGAATATCCACCAGGATAGTGCGCGACTGCGCAGATTGATCTTCACCCCTCAGTTCTCAACAGCCCTATGTCTTTTTCGCACCGGGCAGTTTCCCCTTCAGACGCATCACGTAGCCGATGACTTCCGCGACGGCCGTATAGTGTTCAGCAGGGATCTGCTGATCGAGCTCAACACCGCCGTAGAGTGCGCGCGCAAGCGGCGGGTTCTCTATGACCGGCACATCATTCTTTTTCGCCACCTCACGAATTCGAAAGGCAATCTCGTCGGCGCCCTTGGCCGTCAGCACCGGTGCTTCCATAGTTTCAGAATCATACTTTAATGCCACTGCAAAGTGGGTCGGGTTGGTCACGACAACATCGGCTTCAGGAACCGCCGCCATCATGCGTTGTCTTGCGCGCTCGGCCCGCAGTTGGCGCAACCGGCCTTTTACGATCGGGTCGCCTTCTGTCTGCTTGAACTCGTCTTTCAGTTCCTGCATGGACATCATCAGCTGCTTGGTGTGCTGGTAGCGCTGGAACATAAAGTCACCGCCTGCGATCACCGCCATGACCGCGAGCACCCCGATCAGTATCTGCACCGCCATCTCCTGCAGAAGGAGCAGCACCTGGGAAATCTCCATTGAGGTGATCTGCGGGATCATTTCTCTGCGCGGCGACATCAGCATGACAATGATAACTGCAACAATCGTGAGCTTGGCGATACCTTTGATGAATTCCGCGATCGACTTCGCTGAAAAAAGCCTCTTCATACCCTTCTGGAGGGAAATTTTTTCAAGCTTCGGGTTCAGGGATTCGGCTGACACCAACCAGCCGATTTGCAAAAATGTCGAGCTGATCGCAGCGGCAATCGCAATAATCGCGGGCAGCAGCACAAGGCCCCCGACCCCAATCAAGAGCTCGCTGGTCAGGCTCTGCAGGGTTTCGGCGTTTATGCGGATGGCATGGGGATTCTCGAGGAAACGAACCAACTGCGACCCCAACCCCTTGGTCAGGGACGCACCGAATACCCCGATGACCGATGCAAAAGCCAGCAGCATGAACCAATGCGAAACTTCCTGAGACTTTGCGACCTGGCCCTTTTTTCGAGATTCGTCGAGCTTTTTTTGCGACGGTTCTTCGGTTTTTTGGGAGTCGTCTGTATTGTCCTCTGACATGGCTGTCCGTTCCTATCGCTTCGACGCGAGCCTGATATCGCAAGCGGTCAAATACATCATGACGGCGCCAGGAAAGGCATCAGGGTTCCCCGGAACTGGGTGATGTACCAGCCCATCATGACCGGCAACGACAGGAACAAAATAATCACGCCCATCGCGACCTGCAGCGGCATCGCAACAAAAAAGACCTGCACCTGCGGCATCAAACGGCCGAGAACACCCAGCCCCAGATAAAACACTGTGCCGACGGCGATGAAGGGAGCAGAAAGTTGAAAGGCCAGAAGAAAAGTTTTGGAAACGACGCGCGTGACCATTTCACTGAAGTCGCCGAGCGGCAGGGGTTCGCCCGGACGAAATAGCGTGTAGCTGTCCGCTACGGCCATCAGCATGACGTGATGAAGATCGAGCATAAACATCAGGAGCACTGCGATGGTGGTCATGAAGGACCCCATGATCGACCCCTGTTGCTGAGAACTTGGATCATCAACCAGTGCATTTGCCAGGGATGACATGAACGCGATGATCATGCCCGCCGTGGCCATTGTCGCGATAAAGAGTCGCGTCACGGTGCCAAGAAAAAAACCAATAACCAGCTCACCCACAATCAGCAGCACAAGGGTCAGTATGGCTTCAGGCAATGGCGGGACTGTGTCACGCACAATCGGCGCAATCACAATTGAAACCAACAGGGCGAGGAAGAGGCGTGCACGCGGCGCGACGTAGGGCTCGGCAAAACCAGGCAACAACATCAGTGCTGCCCCGACACGTACAAACACGAAGAGAACGACAAAAAGCTCGGCAGGTAGAAATTCGTCGAGCATGCAGCGCTACCCCAGTGAGACGATGCGATCCATCAGAGTCTTGGTGAAGGTCATCATCGTTCCCAGCATGAAGGGCATAAAGACAACAATACCAAGACACACCGCGACAATCTTGGGAACAAAGGACAGCGTCATTTCCTGCATTTGAGTCAGAGCCTGAAACAAAGCGATCAGCAGGCCGACGCCCAAGGCAATCAAAATGATCGGCGCGCCGATTTTTAAGGTGATGTAGATCGCTTCCCTGGAGACCTCTATGACTTCAACTGGATTCATACTGCCTGTTCTCGGAATAATACGCCTCAGAGGGAGGCGAAGGGCGCGTGCAAAAGCTTCAATGTTGAAAAACGCATCGACCGGCTGAAGTGAACGACAGACGGCGGGAAGTACGGCATGCGATCAGATGGGCATGCGGAGAATTTCCTGATAGGCCTGTACGACCCGGTCGCGGACTGTAACTACGGTCTGCAACGTGACCTCAGCCTTGGACATGGCCGTAACGACATCGGTCAGATCGGCAGTTCCCGCCGCCGCCTTGAGGCTCTGGGTCTCGCCTTCATTCAGAGTACCGACCACCTCATTCGCCATCCCGCGCAGGGTCGTGGCGAAATCCTCTTTCGGCGCCATGGCGCTCGAATCAAGTGGCTTTATCGCGTCCTTGCCTGCGACCTTCTGATATGCGCCGATGGCATCGGTAAAATTCACTGGCATGATCAACTCCGCGCCCACAATCTCTTGGGGTCAGTCGTATCCGCCTTCTTGGCCTGTTCTCAGCCACCATCCTGGTAGCCGTGTCGGTCGTCGTCGACTTTAAAATCTACCCTTAAGACAGAATCTGCAGGGTCTTCTGAAGCATGTTCCGGGACGCTTCGATCGCTTTGAGGTTTGCTTCGTAACTTCGTTGCGCTTCACGCATATCCGTCATTTCAATCAGCGTGTTTACGTTCGGGCGCAGCACATAACCATCGTCGTCCGCAGCGGGATGACCGGGTTGATAAGCGCGCGAAAACTCGCTTTTATCGGTCATAATCTTGCGGACCCGGACGGTTTCGGCGCCAAGTTCGCGGTCCATTGCGTTGGCAAAAGAAACCAGCTTACGGCGATAAGGAGAACCGCCGGGCGTCTGCGCAAGCGACTCGGCATTCGCCACGTTCTCGGCAATCACGCGCAGACGAGTCCCCTGCGCCCGCATCCCCGAAGCGGCAATATGCAATGTCTTGAACAGATCCATCTCTTCTCCTCTGCCCGTTTCCTAAAGAACTGGGCCTAGCCGGTCATCGACCGGCGGCTAAAGTTTCTGCGTCACGCAGACCCCTTCAACGCCATCCTGATCATGGCCACGTGCTTTCGATAAAGCTGAGTCATGGTCTGAAAATCAGTCTGGTTCTGTGTCATGTTGACCAGCTGTTCCTCAATCACCACGGCGTTTCCGGCAGGCGCTGTTTCATAAAGCTCTTCCTGCTCGCGCGCGCGGCCATCAGGACCGCGCATCGAAACACCCTGAATATGATTGCCATTCGTTGCCGCCGGGCGGAGAGCCTGTGATTGCGCCTGGCGCGAAACGGCCCGTTTGAAAGAGCCATCCTTGAGATCATGCGGGACGTAGTTCGGCGTATCCGCATTGGCAATATTCTTCGTCAGCACGTTCTGACGTGCCGTCAGCCACTGCATGCGTTTCGCGATCACATCGGTGATGCTTAGTTTACCGTCCATAGCGCCCACACAATTCTGGTTTTGAGACCATTCAATTGGATTTGTCTTAATAATCCGATATCTCTCGTTAAGATTCGGTAAAAAACGGTTCGCTTGTTATGGAACAATCACCGTATTAGAGTGTGGGTCGGGGGCTGGATAGAATCCGGCTAGGGGCAGGGAGTTTTTACAAAGCCGATGCTTTATTTAACGCGGAAAATCGGCGAATCCGTGATCATTAACGACAATATTGAAGTTACCGTCGTTGATATCCGTGGCAAGTCGATCAAGCTCGGGTTTACATTCCCGGAAGATGCCACTGTTCTCCGACGCGAGATTTATGAGCGGATTCAGGAAGAGAACCGCGCCGCGGCAGCGGGCAGCGAAGCCCTTGCCTTATCGATCGCCGGGGTCGAGAAAGACGACGCGCCCGGCGGAGACGGCAACACCTGATCCGATTCCGGTATTCAACCCGAATGCCTCTGCTTTCAACGATAGCTTTTTCAAGATTTCTGTTTAAACCGCAGGGCCGAGCACCGAATTTCTTTCTGTGTGTAGGCCGATTTGCTTCATTCTCTCGGTTTTGAGAAAAATTTTATATTTCAACGGCTTATATATCACCTTTCAAGCGACACGCATCGCAGCTGGGACGGTCCAGCGCGATTCCTAACGGCTGGAACCAAACCGCGTCGCAAAAATAGATATGAATCAGCAGCATAGCTGAAAGGTTAAACCTTTCGTTAAGCATAACCGGTGATAATCAACCAAGGTTCACCAGAGTTTCGGCGCCGCGTTTCGCCAACTCTTTGCCAGGAAGTTGATTTGGCCGAACAGCCGCATACACCGCGCTCCAGCGCACAGCCAACGCGAAAAGCGGCCTCCGCTGCGCGCGCCAAATCAGATGCGCCTTCGCCCGACGAACCGTCTTTGGCTATTGCACTGCACTCAAGCGGCGGCCGCGCGCAAAGCACGCAGGTTATCGCAAAAGGCAGCGGTGAAATCGCCGAGCAAATCCTGCAACTGGCCTTCGAGCACGGTGTAAAGGTGCGGACCGACGCAGACCTTGCAGCCATCCTCTCAGCCGTCGAAGTGGAGAGCGAAGTACCGCTCGAAGCGCTCACGGCAGTCGCCAATATCCTTAGCTACATATATCGCGCTGAACAGCCCCTACCCCCGGAATCCAGCACATGACAAATCTCAAAGACATCTCCGAAGCTGCGCATGATCTGCGTCATAAGATTCGCCGCGGAACGCAAGCCGCCGAGAAGGGGGACGTCATAGATCTCTTGCCCATTCAGGGGGAAGTCGACTCGCTCTGCAACGCCCTCGCCGCCTTGCCGAAGGACCAGAACGAAGCCGTTCGGAATGATGTCATTGGCCTGGTCGACGAGCTCACAAATCTCTCGGACAAACTAAACCAGGGGCTCCTCATCATCAAAAATGAACTGAAGGATCTCTCGGAACGGCAGCGCGCAGTCTCCGCATACGGGAAGGCACCTTGAAAGCAGACGCGTTGTAACCGTGTCACGCCGTTCCTGACGAACAACTGTCGTTCCACCCGATTCTTCAGCTTTCAGAAAACACTAAAATCACTGAATTGGCGTTATGGATTTAGAAGTATACCTGCGCTTCGTTTTGGCCCTGATCTTCGTGCTGGGTCTGATTGGCGGCCTCGCACTGCTCGCACGGCGTTTTGGTTTCGGCGGCCGGATGATTGTCCAGGCCGGAATGAAACAACGCCTTTCGATCTGCGAAGTCCGCCCGCTGGACGCCCGCCACAAACTGGTGCTGATCACACGTGATGAGAAAGAGCATCTGCTGTTGATCGGCCCAACCAACAGTCTTGTCATCGAAGGTGGCATTGCAACAACCGCAGTGACCGGGCAAGGAGAGCAGGCATGACTTTTCTGCGCGTCCGTTTACCTGCAGGTTTGATCGCACTCTTTCTCGGTCTGATCCCACAGGCGGTGATGGCCCAGGCTCTTACCCTGGATCTGGGAGAAGAGATCGTCGGATCGGGCACAGGCCGGATCCTTCAGATCGTCGCCCTTATCACAATCCTCAGTCTCGCACCTGCGATCCTGATGATGGTGACCTCCTTTACGCGGATTGTGGTGGTGCTGTCATTCTTGCGGAGTGCCATGGGCATCCAGCAGACCCCACCCAATACTGTTCTGGTCAGCCTGGCGTTGTTTTTGACCGCCTTCATCATGATGCCGACCATGGAAGCCGTATACGATCAGGCCATCGAACCCCTGATCGAAGAAGACATTACCGAACTCGAGGCGATTGAACGCGGCGCACTGCCGATCCGCGCCTTTATGCTGGATCATGTGCGCGAGCAGGACCTGAAGCTTTTTATCGAGCTGGGCAATATCGATGACGTCGCCGCGCCCGAGGATACACCGATGCGGGCGTTGATTCCCGCCTTCATGATCAGCGAATTGCGCCGGGCGTTCGAGATCGGGTTCCTTCTGTTCCTGCCCTTCATCATCATCGACATGGTGATCGCTTCGATCCTGATGTCCATGGGTATGATGATGCTGCCGCCGATTGTGATCTCCCTGCCCTTCAAGCTGATTTTCTTCGTGCTGGTCGATGGCTGGTATCTGGTGTCGGGGAGTCTGGTAAAGAGTTTCGGGTAAAGACACTCCAGACAAAGACTGTGGATCACCGATGCCCCGTGGCCAGCGCATCCGCAGACGCGTCGAACAGATTCCGTTTCACGCCCCAGAAACCGCCCACCACCAGAACTGCGTAAAAGAACAGCGGCAGGATAAAATCTGAAAGCGCCCGGCGTCCTTCCCAAACATTGGTATCCGGATCACTCGGCAAATAGCTGACCAGGACTCTGTTTCCGGCCACAAAGTGCTTGCCAGCAAGGTTGGGGACTCTGACCTTCGATTTCACGTCTTCGCCTGCATGGGTGCGGAACCGGTAAATCGAATAATAGGCACCGCGTTCTTCATCTTCTGTCCCAGCAGACTTCCAGGTCTTCTCGATCACGGCCTCCGCACGCTCGTGATTGACTTCGATCTGCAACTGGTCCGCCACATCTAGCATTGCAAAAAACATCAGCTTGAGGCCAATGAGTCCGCCAATCAGAAACACCAGGGTACTGCCGATCCGTCCGGCCGAGGTCTCGGGTACACCCGCGTCTTCATCCGGCAATCCGGTCTGCAAGCGCCGCACAAACCCGAGAACGCCAAAGACAAGCATTGGCAGACCGATCAGAAGTTGACCAACCATGATCAGCCAGGGCGTCGCATCAGCAAACAGGTCCATTGGGCCGCCGTTTGCCGCGCCTAAGACCTCGTTTACGGTCCCCTCACCTCCCGGAATCTCTGTCTCGAGAAAGAGATACACCTGCAGGGTCAAAAAGAGACCAACACCGCCGAGGTAAAGCAAAAAACCACCAATCACGGTCATGATGAGATTTGCAAATACACTCACCCCAAAGCGAAAAACACTCATACCCAAACACTCCTCTAAGGTAGTGTTCGAGTAACACGCCATAAGTTAAAAATAGAGAAATTATACAACTCAATACAATTTTTAGCTGCTGCTTCGCACGCATAGCCTCCCGACAAACCGCCGGGTCAAATTCTTGTTCATTTTGAAAATCTTGTCAGGCCGCAGGTCAAGCGACTGATCAGCGATGCAGGTGTTACCCCGCCTATTCCAGCTCACTCAACTGCGTTGAATTCAGTTGTTGGCGATAGCTGGTAACGAAGTCCTGAATCTGTCCGATCTGAGCCAGTTCCTCTGTAATCGACTTCACATCATTGCCGATCAGATCGCCTGACAGAAGGGCAAAGGATTCTGCCTGTGGCGTTTCATCCATGGGGTCCCGATAGCTTTCCGCCAGGAGCTCCAGGGCGGGACGATCGTCTGCCAATGTCAGCGCAACCGCGAGATTAAGGACAGCAAGAGCTTCCTTGTTCGACAGTTCCCGTTTGGGCGGATCAGCCGGCACCAGACGCGCAAGCGCAAGGCCTGCGTCTTTCCAGTTCCGCTGCTTCCAGAGGATCTCCGCCTTGAGTTGCAACGCGTCTGCTGTAACGTCGTTTTCGAGCGAAGCCAGAGCTTCATCTTCCCTTTCCGCTTCCGCCAGAGCCCTCGCCCGTAGATGACGGCGTTGCTGTGTAAGGGGTTCAGGAAGTTTCGCCATTTTGCTCTCATCAAGCAGGCGCAGGGAGTCTTCCGGCTTACGCTCAAGCAAACGGATCAATGCGGCACGCGCAGCGACTTTGGCCTTTTCCTCGCCCTTGAGGCGATGGTCGACCTGATCTTCCAGCAAATCACCGGCACGCTCCAATAGGTCGACCTCAACCAGGCGGTCCGCCAACTTCGTGATAATGGCATCGCCTTCCTTGCCCGGCGGTGTGAGTTCCTTGTATTCCTCGTAAAGCGCAACAGCCGTCACAGCCTGAACTTTCTCGCCCTTACCCGTAAGGTAGAGGTCTTTAAATTCCTGCTGCATGCGCCGCGTGACCTGTTCGGATCGCTTTGACGACGGAAAGTGTGATGCGGCCTGTCGCATGGACTTCAGGCCTTGCCGGTAGTCGCCCTTATCCAGGTAGAGATCCCCCAAACGCTGCAGGAGCGCAAATTCGAACTGATCGCCGCGCCAGGCAAAGCGCAGGTTCTCGATTTCATCGATTGCTTCTTCTGCGGTCAGGGTTCCTTCGTCGAGCCCCATGTCAACCAGTGCAAGCCGAGCGCGGGCGCTTGAAGGCCGATGCCGGTTGCGTGCTATCTTCTTCCAGAGTTTCGACGCTTCTTCCTCCTCGCCATCAAGCAAGAGACGCCGACCAGTGAGGTAACCAACCTGCGCCAGTTCAGCTTCGGTCGGCTCGTCCGCCTCGATTCTACTTAGTTGCAGACTTGCCCCGCCGGTATCTCCCGTGGCCAGACTGGCTTCTGCCTCAAGAAGACGCAGACGGTTTCGCACCGGACGGGCGTATTGATCGATCAAGTCATCCGTTTCGGCGAAACCGGTCGCTGCGGCTTCCCAATCCTGGTCCTTTGCCGCCAGTGCCGACTGCCAGAGAACCGCCTCACGCTCACCGGTAAGTGCTGGATGGGCGAGACTGCGGGCCGCATCCTCGTAATTTTCACCCAGGAACTGGCTGGCCCCCTTCATCATCACGACTTCCGGATCGGATGCGAGGTTCGGATTTTCCTCCTCCAGCAGGCGCAACATCCCGAGCGCCTCGGCAGCCCGGCCATGACCGAAGTAGAAACGGGCCAGATCCAGGCGTGCGATACCAACCTTGTTATCCTCTTCCCGGATAACGTCACGCTGGAGCTCTTGTTTGTTCTCGGTGAATTCCTCATCTCCGCCGCGCCGCGCGAGGTCCAGATCGAACATAGACCCGCCGGCCATCAGATTGCGTTCCCCAGTGCTGGGCAAAGCACGGGCGTCAGAGCCGGAAACCAGCAGCGGCTCACGTCCTGAAACGACGACACCGCGTGCTTCGAGGCTCATGGCCAGGCCTTCTGCATTCGGTTGCAACACGACCCCCTGATAGCTGACCAGAGCCCGGAACTGCGCAAATTGCTGTGCGGAGGCGACACCAAGACCGGGCGTGCGGACCGGCGCAACGACGATACGATCGTTCAGATCAGGATCCGCTATCGAAAGCAGGGTTCGCGCGCCACCGCGTGAGAAAATCACTTCCGGTCCCTGTTCTCCTGAGGTAACCGAAACTGAAACGGCATCTTCGGGCAGTGGAACCCGCCGCCTGATATCGACCGTCCAGACATTGTCCTTGAAGGCCAGACGCGGCGCAAAGAGCGGTGGCAAGGTCAAGCGTACAGCGGTTCCACGCTGGACCGGCACCCGGTCAATCGGCTCCAGGTGAGGCGCGATCTTGCGCAGTTGTTTTGTCAGATCGAAAGGCCCCAGCCGGTCGAATACAAGCCAGAGACGGTTCCCTCGCTGAAAAGCAGCCGCACCAGTCGCCCGATCCCAACCGAACTTCAGTACCGTTGGGTCAATGGGTTCCGGCGCCTTTCCAGGTGCCGGCGTCATCTGAGGGACCTCCTGATCGTCGGCGAGCATCACGAGTGCCGCCCGACCGCCAACGTCCTCACCCTCCGCAAGTGCGGCCTCGACATTCAGCTTTGTTCGAAAAGCATCGAGCGTAATTAAGTTGTCTTCGGGAACAGGAGCCCCGGCTTTCTGTGCGGCAACCGCTGCGCGGATACTTTCGGGTGTTGCGAAGCGAAACGGGGCATCTGCATTTTGTACCTCACGCTCGCCGGACTCTTCACCGGCCTGATCCTGAAGCGCCTTCTTGTCTTCCTGTTCCTGAGGACTTTTCGCTGCGGTCGCAACACCGGTCTCAGTCGCGACGGTGCCTTCAGGTTTCGCTGCTTCGTCGCCCTCGGCTTTAGGTTTCTGAGGCAACAAGAACGTTGGTTTCCGGACAGGTGGCGGAGCGCCTGTTTCAGCTTTTTCGCGCGTTTTCTCCGGCGCGGATGAATCGGCAGGTTTGGCGACTTCCTTTTCCGCAACAGCCTCAGGTTCGGTTTTCTTCGCTTCGGCAGTCTGCTGGTCTCGCGGCGGCGTTACATCCAAAACCGCTTTATTGCCATCACGAAACAACCGGAAAGTCGAATTCCTTGGTGCTTTAACTGCGATACGGCTGCCCTTGTCGGACTTCGCGACCGTCACCCCGGTGATGCCGGCTGGCAGATCCCGCTGCACGCGCTCGAGGCCAAACTGCGCCGGCTGATCGAACACGATGGTCGCCTGACCATCGGATTGCTCAAGGCGCGCAGACACCGGCTTTTCCCAATCAAAGACCACGCGGCTGTATGTCGGATGCTCACCAGCCCGCACCTGTATCCGGTCATTGCCAGCCGGTCGCGCATAGAGATCAATCACGACCTTGCCGTCGATCCGCGCGGATCTGACATCAAATTCCTTTTTCAGCGGGAAGCGAACTTCACGCCCCTCGGCACTGACTCTTCCCTTGCCGATGTATCGGAACAAGGCTTTCTGAGCGGCGCTGAGATCAAAATCGGAGGCGACCTGGAAGCGGACCAAAACCGCATCCTTTTCCGCCTGAACCGTGAAAGCAGCCTCCGCCGGCGTGTCGAACACAATGCGCGCAAAATCTGGATGCACGCCTCCGCGGACCGTAACCTTTTCTGCGGCCCAACCGAGACTGGACATTGATGTCAGCATCAACAAAGCGAGACACAGGAACTTCAGTCTGCGCATCACCTCTCCCCCGCAGTATCAAGCAGGATAACTTCGAAGCGGTGCAGAGCCGTTTCCGCAGTTTCCTGTTCGCCGTCGTCGACCAACTCTTCATCAGGCGAGGCTTCCGGCTGCCATGCAACGCCGCGCGGGCGGATGGATCCAGCGTAGCCGGTGTCTTCAAGCAGTCGCGCAAGATGAATCGCCCGGCCAAGAGTTTCTGTCCAGACCGCTTCCTTTTCGGCGTTAGCCGCATCTGTTTTTAGGTCTTCAGTCGGGTACCCGACAATTTCGACACTGTTTGAAAGGCTCCGGAAAACCCCACCCAACGCTGAGATTGTGCGTTCTGCTTTCAAGCCAAGTTCGAGGGAGTTTTCCTCGAACAGCAGAGCATCCGGTAAGGAAACGATGAGGCGGTTACCCTGATTGACAAAGCCAGCATCTTTCAGGATCTCGTCATCCTCCAGACGTTCGAAGAGAACGTTGGACAGGTAATCGAGGTCTGTGCCGGGCACGCTGCGCACCGGCTTGATATCCAACTGTGCCTTTGGTTCGACAACCTCGGACTCTTCGACACTGTCGAGGCTTTCCGCGAGCGAGCCCGTGAGGTTCTGCCACTTCACGACATCAAGGCTGGACATCGAATACAATAGAACGAAGAACGTCAGCATCAAGGCCACCAGATCGGTGAAGGTGACCATCCAGGCGTTCGGCGATCCGGCAGGACGCGTCGCAGTAGTTGCCAGCGGACGGGTCAGCCGCAGGGGCTGTGGCGTAACATTCAGGGTTTCTTCGCTGTTGAGATCCGCCTGTGTCATGGCTGTGCCTCGGCGCCGCTCTCGGTATCGCGAACCCCGGCGGTCTCCTCACTGCGGAAATTCAGGAAAATAGCCCCTGGCCGGTCGACTTCCAAAGCCGTAGAAATTCTCTCAAGCGGTAAACCTGCTTTTGCGAGCTGTTGCCCGAGATGACCGAGGCGGCGGAGTTCGACGGAACGCCCCTGAAGTCCGTCCAGACGGACCAGGGCGTTGCCGGGGACCCCATGGCGAATCTCCACCCGGAAAACCACACCCTGGGAGCCTGCCGCAAGGACGGCTTTTGTCAGTCGTTGCAACATAAGGTCGCGCCCCGGATTCAGCTCCGTTGCGCTCTTGGCGAAAAGCATGCTCGACGGCAGTTCGACCCGCACCTCACTATTGCTGGCGCCCTCGTTCAGACGGATCGCCGGAAGGGTTGCATCCAACAGGTCGGCCAGTTCCTCGGCCAGTTCTCTGGCGCCCGAGAGTTGCCCGGCGCCGGCAGCTTGTTCGGAAAGGTTTTTATAGGCCTGAATGCGGCCATCAAAAGCCTGGCTCACGCTATCGATGACGACGCGTTGCTTGTCTTCTTCAATCACTGAAAGTGCGTTGAGAAGAATAAAGAATGCCAGAAGAAGAAGTTTGAGACTCAGCAGAGCGATCACATTTGGATCGCTTTGTCCTGCGAGGGTCCTTGTCAGCGGACCTGCCATCGCGGATCAGTCAAAGCCCATAAGGGCGTCTATGTCATCCTGACTGATTTCATTTCCCGGAAGCTGTGGACCATTGCAAAGATCCTCATCCGGCCTTTCCGTTTTACCGTCAGCGCGCTTCGGCGTGACCGGACGTTCGATGCCGGCAGCCTGAAACTCTTCTCCGAATGCCGCGAGCAGGCCTTTGACCTTGTTCTCAACATGTTGGAGTGCGTTGACGACGGTGCCAATCCGTTGACCAGTGATGTCCTGGAAGCTACATGCCTCATAGACCTGCGTCACCGAATTGTTGATTTTGTCAGCAACCTCCTCATCGACGGTCTCGGCCAGGGCCTCGAGCTCTTCCATCGACCCCAATATGGTATTGGTTGCGGTCTCGGTCGCACCGACAATTGCGGCCAGCTCATCCGTCGCTGTGGGCAAATGCTCACTTGTGATCTCATCCGCACGAAGTGAAGCAATCTCTGCTTTAGCGTTCGAAATGAACTCAGCAACTGATTCAACTTCAGCAAAGAGGCGCATGCTCGCCGCTGAGAGATCACCCTCAGCGGCTTCCATGTCAACTGCTGTCACGTTATCCGCGGCAGCTTCTGTGCCCGCCGGCAATGACATAAGCTTGATCCTTAAAACGCACCAAGCACGGCAGTGAGTTTGCTCTTCAACGTCGCAGCGTTAAACGGCTTGACGATGTAGTTGTTTACACCAGCCTGCTTAGCGGCAACTACGTTCTCACTCTTGCTCTCGGCAGTGATCATGATGAACGGCAGAGCCTGAAGCTGGTTGTCGGTGCGGCATTCCTTGAGAAGCTGCAAACCGCTCATTGGCTCCATGTTCCAGTCGGAAATAACCAGACCGTAGGACTTGTCGCGCAGTTTCTGCAGTGCAGCACTGCCGTCAGCGGCTTCGTCAACATTGTTGAAACCAAGCTGTTTCAGCAGGTTACGAATGATGCGAAGCATCGTCTTATAGTCATCAACGATCAAAATCGGCATGTTCATGTCGACAGCGGACATAATAGTCTCCTTTAATTACCGGCGGTCCCCTCAGAGCGATCCCTGTGAATCGTCTCGTAAAACCTGTTGAACTTTAGCGGTATTCGATTAACGCAGCGTAAACGGCAAGGTCTTCAAATCGTTGAATTCCGTTTACTATTTAGCAATAGGTAGGGTCCGGCGCTGGGCCAGCTCCAGTGTGATGGTTTTTGCGCGCTCAGGATCCATTTTCGCCAGAATTGGTGCGGTTTTGCGCTCTTTCATCCGCTCGATAACATCCAGCAGCACCGCCAGATCGAGCTGTTCGAAGATGCGCGCAGCATCCTTCGGCTTCATGGCTTCGTAAATCTTCACCAGGCTTTTCATTTGAGCCTCGGTTTCCTCGTCGTGCTCTTCAAGCAATCCCTCAATCGATTTGCGCAGGGCCTCGAGTTCGGCCACCTTCTCATCAATCCGGCTCTCCGCCGCTTTCAGCAGCACTTCGCGCTGGTCAAGCGCTCGACCGCGCTGTTCGATCTCTTCGCGCCGTTCAGAAAGAGACTGCAGAAGATTGATTTCTTCATCCGTTAGGGAAAAAGGATCGCGTGGTCCCTTGGTTTCTGCCGGATCCACCGATGCCTGCTTGTTCGCCATCTCTTCGCCGTCCGGGGACTCGGTCAACTCTGCGACCGTCTCTGCCTCGGCCTCAGGCTCTAGTTCTGCAGTTTCGGCAGCGGCTTCGTCCTCAGCAGACTTGGCGGCAATCTGCACAAATCCGGTCTTCGCGGCAGTTGCTGTGGAAACACCCTGCCAGATATTGCCAATTTTCACCGTGAACAGCGCAGCGGCGGCAACAATAAGTAAGGGTAATAAACGAAGTCGCATGGATACCTTCCCGGTGTCGGATCCTTCCGGACCCAAAGGGTCAATTCCTTGACCAGCCGCCTACATCTGGAAATCTCAGCTTTTCCGCCAGAAACGGGTCCATCAGAGATGGCAGTACAAGCAAAATTCAAAATCTCTTAAAGAGAGTTTACAGCAGGTGGATTAACGCATTCTTTGCAAAGCTTTGAGCAAGGCCTGTGCGCCAGGATTCTCGGACGACGACAGGTTCAGCCGTTCCGAAATCGGCACGTCGGGATCTGCATCTTCTTCCAGCCGCCGTGAAGCACCCTGCCCTGCGCGCATATCCGATGCCGGGCGCGCCTGTCGCTGGTTTCCGTCTTTCGCTATTGGTGCAGCCGGCTTGCGAGCGACGCTGCGGGTTTCCGAAAGATTATCACGTGCACCCGCGGAGGCTGTTTCGAGTTGATTCGAGAGCGTCTCCCCCCGTTCCACCAGAAACTTCAAATCAGTCAGGACCTTGGCAGCGTCATCGACCTGCTGCTGGAGATTGTTACCACTCGATCCGGCGTGCGAGCGTAATTCGGCCAGTCCCTGTTCCGCCTTCGCGGTCGATTCAGCGAAATCCTTAATCAGGCTCTCCATTTCGCTCTTTGACTTGCGCAGAGCCCCAAGTTTTCTGTCGAGAATAGCGGCATAAACGATGGTCGCGACCAAAAGGCCCGCCACAATCAGTTCTACAATCAAAGTAAAATCTAACCCTGTGCTCACGACGCTTCACTCTCTCGCGTCAGTTTGTTCACGACGCGCACCGCGATGCTGCCATTCTTGCGCCCCATGTTGCCCTGGAACATCGGCACATCACCGCACCGCATCTCAATTGCAGAGGCCGGAGTGCAGGAGAGCGCAAGATGGCTCCCGACTTCCCAGTTCATGATATCGCCGAGGGGTAATTCCACCTGCTCCAGAACGGCCTGTATCGGAACATCCGTTTGCCAAAGCTCCGCGGTCAGATGACCCTCCCAAATCGAATCCCGGCCGAATTTTTCACCCATGAACTGCTGGAGCAGCAGTTCACGTACCGGCTCAAGAGTCGCATAGGGGATCAGCAGTTCGATACGGCCGCCACGATCTTCCATATCCACCCGCAAAGTGATGACAATGGTCGCGTTAGCGTGCCGCGCAATAGTTGCAAACCGCGGATTCGTCTCCAGGCGTTCAAATCGGAAATTCACAGGCGAGAGAGGGTCAAAGGCGCTTGATAAATCTGCCAAAACCACATGAACCATGCGCTCAACCAGATTGCGCTCGATTGTTGTATAAGGTCGCCCTTCAATACGCATCGCCGCTGTACCACGGCGTCCACCGAGCAGCACGTCGACAATGGAGTAAATCAGGGCCGAATCAACAGTCATGAGACCGAAGTTATCCCACTCCTCGGCCTTGAAGACCGACAGCATCGCAGGCAGCGGGATCGAATTCAGATAATCACCAAAGCGCGCAGAGGTAATGTTGTCCAGGCTGACTTCAACGTTGTCGGACGTGAAGTTACGCAGAGATGTAGACATCATCCGGACAAGGCGATCAAAGACCACCTCGAGCATCGGAAGACGTTCGTACGACACCAATGCGGAGTTAAGAATCGCCTGAATACCGGACTGCGCAACATCATCGTCGGCAGAGGTATCGACACCCAGGAGACTATCGATTTCACTTTGATCGAGAACGCGGGTAGAGCCGGCAGCCTCGCCCTCGCCACCTCCATCGAAATCACCTTCGCCGCCACCGTCTTCGTCGTCGTCCGCCATGGCCTCCCATTCGGCCATCATCGCATCTTGGTCGACTTCTTCGGTTTCTGTTTCATCAGCCATTTATGCAAACCGTCACTGAACGAGCATTTCTTTGAAGAGAACATCCTGGATCACGGCGGGCCGTGCCGCTGCATTCACACGAAGCAATAGTTCTTCGCGCAATCGCTGCAGCCCGGCAGAGCCTTGAAGGTCCTCGATCCGCAGTTCCCGCAGATAGACCTGAAAATTGTCGCGGATGCGCGGCAGAACAGCCTCCACCTGCGGCACGTCGGCTTCAGACTGAAGTTCCAGGCTGACCGAAATCTTAAGGAAATTCGAACGCCGGTTACCGGACGTCAGGTTTATCAGCATTTCCGGGAGGTCATAGAAGACCGCCGGGCCGATGGGAACTTCCTCCACCACCTCTTCGGCGACTTCCTCTTCTTCCTTGCCCAGCAATGAGTCGGCCAGGCCGGAGAAGTAAACTCCTGCGCCGGCGACCAGCAGGAGAATGATCGGCAAAACGATGAAGAGAATAAGCTTCTTCCCGTTCATGCCGCCTTTCTCGCGAGCTTCGACCTCAAACTCTTCGCTGACGTCTTCAGATACCGCTTGATCGGACATATACGCAGGACTCTTTGGTTTTCAGAAACTTAACTGGCGGTAACCCTACGCTGTGATGGTTAAAAAGAAGTTGAAATCCTTGCTCTAGGTCGCGGAACACCCCTGCACATCCATCCGGGGCAAGAACTACCCGGCAGGCCTTGCCGCGCCGAGGCTCCCTCTCGTCTTTCACGCATAAAAAACGGCTCTTTTCCGCCGTTTTCAGACTGAACCGCAATTGGCACAGGTCGTGCAATACCAAATCCGATCAGGTGGCACCGGCAACAGATTGTCGAAAACACCACTCAGAATTTGGACGTTTAGCGATGGAAAATACCGGTTACATAGCTCTTTCCCGCCAGTCGGTCCTGCGGCGCAAGATGGATATCATCGCCAATAACCTGGCGAACATGACAACACCCGCGTTCAAGGGTGAAGACATGATGTTTGTCGAACACCTCAAGAAGACCGGCGACAATGACCGGGTCAGCCTGGTGCAGGATCTTGCGCTCCTGCGTAACCTCAACGCCGGCCCCATGAGCAAAACCGACAACCCACTCGATCTCGCGATCAACGGCGACGGCTACTTCGCAATCGAGACGCCCGATGGGGAACGCTACACCCGAAACGGAACCTTCCAGCTCAATCAGGATGGTCAGGTCGTCACGACGCAAGGTGATCTGGTGCTCGGGACCGATGGGAATGCGATCACCATTCCGGCGAACGAACCGCACATCACGGTCGCGCGAGACGGCAGCATTTCCGCAGGCGAGACGCTCATCGGCCGGATCCAGATTGTTGGCTTCGAAAACGAACAGGAACTCGAGAAGCTTTCCAACAGCATGTATGCACGTGGCGACCAGGAACCGCAGGCAGCTGAAGGTTCCGAGATCGCGCAAGGCATGATCGAAGGCTCGAACGTTCAGGGCATCGTCGAGATGACCAAGATGATCACTACAGTCCGCAGCTATACCGCCACAAGCAAGCTGGTCGACCAGGAGCACGAGCGTCAACGCCGCGCTATCCAGGTCCTGGCTTCGACACAACAGTAAAATAGAGGAATAACTCGATGAGATCATTGAACATTGGCGCTACGGGCATGCTGGCACAGCAGCTCAATGTCGAAGTTATCTCGAACAATATCGCGAACATGAATACGACGGGCTTCAAACGCCAACGCGCCGAGTTCAACGATCTGCTCTATCAGAACCTGCGCCGGGCGGGATCCGCATCCTCGGATACCGGTACAATTGTTCCAACCGGCGTTCAGCTGGGTCTGGGTGTCAAACCAGCCGCCGTCTACCGGATCACGGAACAGGGCAACATTTCGGTCACCGACAATCCCCTTGATGTGGCGATCAACGGTGAAGGCTACTTCACTATTGAACTGCCTTCCGGTGAAACCGGCTACACACGTGCAGGTGCATTTCAGCTCTCTCCGGACGGCGATATCGTGACCCCCGATGGCTATGTGGTTCAGCCGGGGATCACCATCCCGATCAACGCGACCTCGATCTCGATCAACGCCAGCGGCGAAGTCTCTGTCGACATTGATGGCCAGGTCGCGCCTCAGATCGTCGGTAACATCGAACTGGCCACTTTCCCGAACGCCGCAGGGCTCGATGCCATCGGCGACAATATGTTCCTCCAGACCGCAGCTTCCGGGCAGGCCGCCGTTGCCGCGCCGGCCTCAACAGGCACCGGATCACTTCTGCAGGGCGCACTGGAGACGTCCAACGTCAATGTCGTGGCGGAGATCACCAACCTGATCACGGCTCAACGGGCCTACGAGATGAACTCAAAGGTCATCCAGTCTTCCGACGAGATGATGCAAAGCGTTGTTCAACTTCGATAGGATAGGAGGCGTTTCATGATGCGTATGATCTCACTGGCCTGCTTCACAATCCTAGCCATCGGGCTTTCTGTTTCGCTTTTTGTCACTCCAGCGACCGCAAAAGCCGACGCGACCGAAGCTGAAGAACTCGTCATTACCTTAAACCGCGATGTTGTGGTGGAGGGTGAAATCGTGAGGCTTGGCGATATCTTCTCCGGACTCGGTGAAAAAGCCGAGACGGCAATCGCTCGCGCACCGGCACTGGGCAAAAAAGTCCCAGTCGGCGTACGTTGGCTGACAGCCGTGGCACAGAAGTACTCCCTGCCCTGGCGCGCAAGCTCCCGGCTCGACAAAGCGGTGATACAGCGTGCTGTGAACATCATTCCTTCCACGCAGATCAAGGCGCGGGTCAAGGAAGCTCTGACAGGCGAAGGCCTACAGCAAAATGCAAAGCTTGAATTCGACACACCGGCGGTTCAGATGATGCTGCCGCGCGAACTGGGCTCGGGCCTTGCGATCACGAGCATCTCCTTTGAACCGGCCAGCGGTCGCTTCACAGCGCACCTCGCGGCACCTGCAGTTGGGGTGCCGGTCACCAAGACAACGGTTCGCGGCCGCGCAATCCGTGTCGTCGACGTACCGGTTCTGAACCGTCGGATCGACACAGGAGAAGTCATCCGGAGTGACGATCTCGAGTGGGTCAGCCACCGTGCTGATCGTTTGATGCGCAACGCGCTGCTGGACAGCGAATCAATCGTTGGCAAGAGCGCACGGCGCCCAATCGGCGCAGGCGTTGTCCTCAAAGCAACCGAACTGCGGACACCTGAAGTCGTTGCCAAGAACAGTCTCGTTACTATTCGCCTCGAAACAGAGCGCATGGTGCTCACTGCGCAAGGACGGGCAATGCAGGCTGGTACGATGGGCGAGGCCATACAGGTCATCAATACAAAATCGAACAGCATTATCAGCGCAGAGGTCGTGGGCCGTGGCATTGTCCGGGCCGCTCTCTCAAATAACGTCGTCATCAATTAAAGGAGGGATTGAGCATGTCTGACCATCCCAACCCAACTCTGTTGCTCTTGAAAAACACGGTTGCGGTGTCCCTCATCGCCGTGAGCTTAAGCGCCTGCAACATGATCAATCGTTTGTCGGAAGTCGGCAGTGCGCCAGCTCTTTCTACGATTGAAAACCCGGCCCACATCGTATCTGGCGGGCAGCAGGTCAGCCTGCCAATGCCTCCCCCCGTCGAGGTTGAGCGTTCGCCCAGTTCGCTCTGGCGTCCAGGGTCACGCGCCTTTCTGAAAGATCAGCGTGCCGCCGAGGTCGGAGATATTCTGACAGTTATTATCGAAATCAATGATTCCGCTGCAATCTCAAACCGGACCAACCGAAGCCGGGTCAACGCGGAAGACGCATCCGCCACCTCGTTCCTTGGATACGAAGCAAGCCTCGCCAGTATTCTGCCGACTGCCGTAGACGCGACCGATCTGGTTGATCTGGACAGCACAAGCAGTTCGGAGGGCGCGGGCGCCGTGGCTCGAGACGAGTCCATCAATCTTCGGGTCGCCGCTCTGGTGACGCAGGTTCTGCCAAATGGGAACCTGGTGGTTGCCGGGCGCCAGGAAGTTCGGGTGAACTATGAAGTGCGTGAGCTGCAGGTTGCCGGCCTGATCCGTCCAGAAGACATCACCTCAACCAATCAGATCAACTACGATCAGATCGCTGAGGCCCGGATCGCCTATGGTGGCCGGGGACAGATTTCAGACGTCCAGCAGCCACGCTATGGTCAGCAGGTCTTCGATATTATCTGGCCGTTCTAATACCACACTGCCCTGCTCACACCGCGGTGCAGAGGAAATAAGAGCAAAAAAATGGCTGGCCGCTTCATCAAGCGGTCAGCCATTGCATTTCAACAAGCGGCAAATCTTCACGCGGCTTGCGTCAGATCAGATCAATCGTCCCGATGTGTCCGTTCCAGACGTTCGTGCAGCTCTTGAGCTTCGATCGAAAGAGTTGCAATCGGCCTGGCTTCCAGTCGACCCAGACTAATTGGCTCGCCGGTTTCCTCGCAATATCCGAAGTTACCGGTCTCGATTCGCTCGAGAGCCTCGTCGATCTTGGCGATCAGTTTTCGTTCCCGGTCCCTTGTCCTGAGCTCAAGCGCCCGATCCGTCTCGGTCGAGGCCCGATCAGCAACATCGGCTTCCGGCACGTTGTCTTGTTGCAAATTCTGCAGGGTTTCACTCGATTCCCTGAGAAGTTCGTCTTTCCAACTCAACAGCTTCTGACGGAAATACTCCATCATCAGCGGGTTCATAAAACTCTCGTCATCAGCAGGACGATAGTCGTGCGGTAATGGTATCGTCATTCCTAATCCCACACATGGTCAAATTGCAGCGCCGCGGAGTATATGAAATTTGCTGCCCACGACAAGCTTCTGAAGCAACTTCAGGGTCCAATAACGGATTTTTGTCTAAATTCCGTTAGATTTGTCATTGCACAGACGGTCGAATCCAAAGAAATGTTCACTCTTCGTTCGATTCGTGCGTCTGACGTCGCCCTTCACAGGGTCAACGGCCCAACTTCGCTAACTCTACAGCAGCCCGAAGTTCGATTTCGTTCAAGACCTCTCGCAGCCGAGGGTCTGCGGTTGCAGCGGTTTCGCGGTTTACCATCTGCGAGAGGCGTTCCAGCTCGCTGATCGACACGCGTCCGAGCAGCAGCCCCATCCTCAAACTGTCCAGGCGCTCCAGCAGGTCTTCCCCTCTCTGCTGGGCCTTTGCACGGCCTTGCGTGGGGTCATCTACCTCCTGAAGTGCGACAAGTGCATCCAGCGCACCCAGTGGCGCGGCGCTCTCCAGACTGGCAGGAGTCGCCTTTTCCGAACCAAGTGCCTTCGCAAAGCCGCCCGCTTGCGCGGACCCGCCACGCTCGCTGCGTTTTGTCGCTGACGTCCTCGGAGAAGAAACGTTACCTATTTTCATCGCTTACCGCTCGATCAAATACCAACGCTAAGCTGGCCTTTTATCGTTAAGAAGGAGTTAACTTACTGTGTTAATGAGGAAATTTTTACCTGCCTAGGTGGTCACGAATTACCGGGAGAAGACCGAAACACCCCGGCAGCACCTGTTGAGTCGAGCCCGAGACCGCAGCTTTCCTGACAAAAATACGTAAATCGATTCTTGGCACGACATTCGCATATGGTCAGACGTCCGCAAGCACTCGAACAACCCGGACATGAACCAGAACCGAGAGATTTGAATGTTTCAGCAAGTCCAAGCCTCCTTTATCGGCAAGATTGCATCCGCAGTGAAAGCGGCCCGGGTGACAGCGAAAACGCTGATTATCTCGGCACTTTTGCTCTCGATTGCAGGCCCCGCCGCCGCTCAGATGCAGCACAGGATTAAGGACATCGCGGATTTTGAGGGCATTCGGGAAAACATGCTGGTCGGATATGGCCTCGTTGTCGGTCTGAACGGCACAGGCGACGATCTGGGCAGCGCCGTCTTTACCCGCGAGAGTCTCATCGGCATGCTTGAGCGCCTGGGCATCAATGCACGGGACGACGCGCTGGACACCGACAACGTGGCCGCCGTGATGATTACTGCGGACCTGCCGCCCTTCTCCCGACAGGGAACACGGCTGGACGTGACCGTATCGGCCATCGGCGATTCTGAAAGCCTGCTCGGTGGCACCCTGCTCGTCACGCCCCTGCTCGCCGCCGACGGTGAAGTCTATGCCGTCGCTCAGGGCTCGATCGCAATTGCCGGCTTCTCGGCCGGCGGAAATGCCGAGACCATTACACGTGGCGTACCGACAGTGGGCCGCATTGCCAATGGCGCGATCATTGAGCGGGAACTGGATTTCGAGCTCAGCAAACTGCGCAGCGTCAAGGTCGCACTGCGGAACCCGGATCTGACCACAGCACAGCGTGTGGCCAACAGAATCAATGATTTCCTGAAAGTACCTGCCGCGCGCTCCCTTGATCCCGCAACGATTCAGGTGACTGTGCCAAACACTTACAACGGCGATGCCGTCGCCATGCTGACAGACATCGAGCAGCTCCGGGTCACGACGGACCAGGTGGCGCGCGTTCTGATCGACGAGCGCTCGGGCGTGATTGTCATGGGCGAGAATGTCCGCATCAGCACAGTAGCCATCGCGCAGGGCAACCTGACCATCCGGGTGACAGAAACACCGCAGGTCAGCCAACCCAACGCCTTCGCAAACACCGGCGATACCGAAGTCGTCGACCGCACCACCATCGAAGTCGACGAAGATGCCGACCGGCGCCTAGCCGTCCTGCCCTCCGGGATCAGCCTCCAGGAGATGGTCAATGGCCTGAATGCTCTGGGTGTCGGCCCGCGCGACATGATCACAATCCTGCAATCAATCAAAGCCGCCGGCGCACTGCAGGCTGAAATCGAGGTGATGTAATGGACAATATGAACCAGTACAACGCCCTCTTTTCCAACGCCACCAGCAATGCCAGCGTTCAGAAAGCCGCGGCCGACGTCCGCAATCAGGCGAACGCGACCCAGTCCAAGGGCACGCCTTCGGATCAGAAACTCGCCTACGCAAAGCAGGCGGCCGAAGAATTCGAAGCGGTATTCCTGGCACAGATGCTCGGCCCGATGTTCGACAATCTTGAAACCGACGGCATGTTCGGCGGTGGATCCAGCGAAAAGATCTATCGCTCCCTGCTGGTTCAGGAATACGGCAAATCCATTGCCAAAACCGGAGGCATCGGTATTTCCGACGCCGTCCAGAGTGAGATACTCAAACTTCAAGAGGTAGCACAATGATGCAAGCCGCCATCCCACAGATGACAGATGTCGTGATCGCAGATGCTCATACGGATTATTCTGAGAAACCGCATGACAAAAACTCGATCCATTCGATCATCAGCGTAGTGCGCGACCTTACGAACCTGATGAGCCGGGAAGTCGAACTACTGCGCGCCATGCAAATCCAGGAATTCAGTGTCCTGCAGGGCCAGAAGCTTGAGCTGATCAGCGCTTACGAGGACGAGACAGCAGCTCTTCGCGAGGACAAGTTCGCCACCGAACGACTCGACGAGAGCCTACGCGAAGAACTGCGGGACGTTGTCGGCCGCATGACCGAGACCATGCGCGAAAACGAGGCCGCCATCCGGGCAGCCCAGACCACCAACGAGAAGCTGGTGAAAGTTATCACAACCGCAGTTCAAACCGCACAGAACAGTCATATCGGCTATTCCAAACAGGGCACGAACCAGGCGACCGGCGCGGTCTCTCTGCGGATCAACCAGGAACTCTGAACCTTTATAGGGCTAGACGCTTCCGGGCAGCCTCTATCAACCACCGACGACAGTCAGCAACAGTTATGAGCAACCTCAAATGTCACTGAACCTCACACTGAACAACGCCCTCAGCGGCCTGCAGGTGAACCAGTCGGCGTTGACGGTCATCTCTAACAACATTGCGAACGTCAATACGCCGGGTTACTCGCGTAAGGTTCTTCAGCAGCAAACCCGCACACTGGTCAACGTCGGTTCGGGCGTCGAAGTGTCCGGTGTCAACCGGCAGGTCAATAAGTTCTTACAGCGCGACCTGATCGCCAACACCACAGCGCTCGGCTATGCCAACGTGACCGCGGAATACCTCAACAGATCACAAAGCCTGTTTGGCTCCGTTGGGGACAACAACGCGCTTGGTAACGCCCTTACCTCTCTGGCGACAGCCTTCGAAGATGTCGCCGTCAGCCCGGAAATTTCTGCCCATCAGTTCACAGCGGTCAGTCAGGCGGTCTCCGCTGCGCAGCGTTTCAATCAGATGCAGGACAACATCGAAGATATGCGGCTGCAGGCCGACATCGAAATCAACAACGCGGTGACCCTCATCAATCAGCAGCTGGAAATCATTGCCGAAATCAATGGGAAAATGCCCCAGGCCCTTGCATTGGAACAACCTACCGGTGATCTGGAAGATGCCCGGGATGCAGCGCTGAATAAAATCGCCGATCTCATGGACGTACAGCACTTCGTCAACAGCGACGGCGAGATGACGGTTCTGACCGGCGGCGGTTCGCAGATCGTCAGCGGGCCGAACGCGAGTGTCCTGGAGCATAGCCAGTCAACGCTGATCACAGCGACACAGAGCTATCCGACAAACCTGAGCGGCGTGCACCTCAACGCCGGCGGCGTTCTGACACCCGCCAACGACATCACCAGTCAGATCAAGTCGGGGCGCCTCAACGCGCTTTTTGAGATGCGGGACGTCACATTGCCCTCAATGACCGCGCAAATCGATCAACTGGCCGCTGCGGCGCGCGACGAGATCAACCGGGCGCACAACCGTGGCGCCAATACACCTCTCGGACAAGGTACCGGAGCAGGCGATCCCGCTGCAATGCTCGGAACAAGAGCCTTCAACAATACCGGCGATGCCATGACGCTGGGCAGCGACGTGACAATGGTGATCCTGGACGCCGATGGGAACATCGTTGGGGCGCCAGGCAACATACCCGCAGGCGCAACAACGCCAGACGCTGTGCGTAACAGCATCGATACCTTCCTGGGTGGTCTAGGTTCAGCGCAATGGACCGCCGACAACGAGATGGAAATCAAATTGGAACCCGGTCACCGCCTGGCCTTTCGCGACAATGGCCCAGCCACCGAAGGCGGCGATACACAGATCGACTTCGATGCCGATGGCGATGCCACTGCCGACACCTTTCACGGTCTCTCCAACTTTTTTGGCCTGAACAATCTCTACGAAACGCCTCAACTTGGAGGTGGTGTCGCGGCGATGGAGCTGCAGGGCGATCAAACAGGTGTTTCAAGAACACTGAGGGTACGCAGCGATCTGATCGAGAGCCCGGAGTTTCTGTCACGGGGCAGGATTTCAGGCACATCACCAGATTTCGTGCTCGGAAACGGCAACAACGAAGTTGCGCAGGAACTCGCCGATGTGTTCGGCGCAAACTTCAGTTTCGCCAGCATTGCCAACGGCCCTCCGGGCTTGACGACAACCATCGCCGGCTACGCGGGTACAATCCTCTCGTACAATTCCGCAATCACTTCCGCCGCGGACTCACAGGCCGAGTATCAAGGCTTTCTTCATCAGGATGTCACGACCCGGGTGCTCTCGGAATCCGGTGTGAACGTCGACGAAGAACTCGCGAATATGGTCATTTTCCAGAATGCATATCAGGCATCAGCCCGGATCGTGCAAACGGCGAATGAAATGTTCGACACGCTCTTGTCCATCGGCAACTAAGGAACGCAGTTATGTTTAGGGTTGCAAACTTCGCGCAGCATCAGCTCACACTCTCATACACGCTCGGGACACAGTCGGACGCGGCACGAACACAGATCCAGATTGCGAGCGGTAAGAAGGCGCAGCAGTATTCAGAGATTCCGCGCGACGCCAACCAGCTCGTCAGTCTTGAGCGCGACATTCAGATGACCGAAAAGTTCACGCAGAACATCGATCAGGTGGTCGCGCGACTGAACATCATGGAGAGCTCAATCGCGACCATGGTTTCCCGTGCCACCGAAGTGCTGGGCATCATGAGCCAGGGCCTGAGCGGTTCCAACATCGACGACCTGCCGCTTGAATCCTTTTCAGCTACATTTTTGCAAGAAGCAGCCTCTCTGATTAACACATCGCATGAAGGCCGTTTCCTGTTCGCCGGTTCGCTGACCGACTCGCCACCTGTCGATCTCAACGACCCAGCCTATACGCCCGCAGCCGGTTTGCCTGGCATCTTCACGGCAGACTTCGACTACTACAACGGCGATCAGGCAACCTTGTCAGTGCGAGCCGCTGATTCCTTTGAGACCGATTACGGCATCACCGGCGACGATCCCGCGTTCGAAGAGCTGCTGCGTGCGCTCGCATACATGGATTACGCCGGAGCCAACCTCGACACGGATGTCCTGGAGGAAGCCTACACTCTGATGAAATCTGCAATTGACGGTCTGGCCGACATGCGCGGACAGATCGGTGCAACCTCTTTGGTACTCGAGAAAACCAAGGAAGGTCATGAGAGTTTCAAAACCTATGCCGAGAACATCGTATCAGGTTTGGAAGACACAGATATCGCCGCCGCGACGACCCAGCTCTCCATGGATGAGCTCACGTTGCAGGGTTCCTATCTCGCTCTCTCCAGGCTCTCATCCTTAACTCTGATTAACTTCCTGAACTAATAATTCGCAATAGAACAAAAGCACTAGCGGATACCTTTCTTTAACCACGACCGTCTAATCTAGCGAGCATAGCAAGACATGAATGCCTTTTCGCAAGCAGTTCACTCCGAGGAGCCAAGTATTTTGGTAGGCATGGCAAATTCTTCGTCCATGACCGGTGACGCCGACCTCGTCACTGTCGAATCACGCTTCGGCGTATTCGAATTTGACCGAAAACTCTGTATCACGATGCCCAAAGGTCTTTTGGGCTTCAGCAACTATAGAGATTTCGGAGTCACGGCGATTCCAAACGAAAAGCTTGCACCGCTCCTGCTGCTGCAATCAATCGAGGCAGCTGAGCTGACCTTTGTCGTTCGCCCGTTGGATACGACGACAGGTCTGATTGAAGAGCAGGACATTGCGTCAGCATTCGAAGCACAGTCAATCGACCGAAAATCCGGTGTTGCATTGTTGCTCACAACCTTCCACCGCACGTCCGAGGGGCTTCAGCAGTCCGTAAATCTGCGTGCGCCCCTGCTGATTGATTCTGATTCCCGTCAAGCCTGGCAACACATCTTCCGCAACGATCGTTACGACGTTCGCCACATGCTCTGATCGCGCTTCCGGGTTTGGCAAGGTTCGCGGTCTAACGCGCGAAGCCTCTGTTTTCACAACGTAAAAAGCCGCCCTATTATGAGGCGGCTTTTGTCGTTTGTGGCGTTACCTGTCTGAGGTGCAGGCCCCCTGCCCGCGCTCGGAATGGCAGACTGAACCTCTTCAGGCAGAGAGCCCGATGCTGCCCCCGGCTTCCTGGATAGCGTCAGTTACCGAGACACTGCTGCTCGGATTTGTGGCGAGTTCATGCCAGCTATTACGCACATTATTCAGGCTGCGAATAACCTCATCGCACATATCGACTGAATTCGAAGAGTTGATCTGCTGGAACCGCGCGAACATAGTATCGTAAAACTGGCTAAGCATGGGAGAGACATCGCCGCCCTTGTCGAAATCCAGATTTGCCTGGAGCCCCAGCAGAATCTGAGAAGCCTTCTTCGTGGCATTAAATCTGTCCTCGATACGATCTTCATCAATGGCCAGCTTGGCAGCGGTAATTGATCGGATCATGCCATCATAGAGCATAACGACTGCCTGCAAAGGCGACACGGCATTTGAAGCCGCAGCGTAGGCAGACCTTGCCTGCGAATGATAGCTCATACTCTCACACCTCCCTGGCGTGTTTAACGATCTTGCTGGATAAAGGCTTTCAGCTGATTCGTCTGGTTCTCAGCGAACGCAACCGCCTGCTCCATCTTGGAAAACTTATCCATCAGGAATGCACGATACGTGATCATACGGGTTTCGATTTTCGCAATCTCCGCCGTGTAATCCTCTTTCTGAGCGCCGAGATTGCTCATATCCTCTGCGATAATTCCGCCGTTGGGCTTACCGTAGTTGTCTGCCGTCTGATAGATTTTTTCAGCGAAGCCCAGACTGGTCGAGATCTGGATTGTCTCGCCACCTGACGAAGCTGCACCGGAATATGCGAGCGTCATGCCTTCAAAGGCCGTTCCCTCCATACCGACAAGACGCGAGCCGTCGATTTCGAAAACAGCTCCATGGCCGGTAACGCTGACACCGGTCGGAACACCTGATGCGTCGGTACCCGCGATCACCAGTTCGAAGTCACCAACAGAGAGAGCGTTGCTTCTCGTGATAACCGCGACATTGGCGGAATCTGCATTGAAACCGAACTCAAACAGATCGCGCACTTCACCCAGGTTGCTCACCAACTGAGCATCGAAGACAGCACTATCGATAGTCAGGTAGTTGTTGGAATCGAGCTCGATACCGATGTCGCGAAGGGTAGAGAGCGCGTCTGCAGCGAGATTGTCGGTAAAGCCGGAGATATCCGAACCAAGCGCGCCATCGAGACTTCGGAGTGTGTTGTCACCAAACAAAACCGAATCTGCCGAGACTTCACCGTCGGTTGAAACTTGTTGCTGAGAGAGAGAAAACGCTCTCACTTCGTTGTAAGCGGCCACAAAGTCGGTGATACGCTGACTAACTGCGGAAAGGTCCTGGTCGATCTCAACCTGGATAGTGGTGCCCGGCTCAGCCTTATAGATATCAATGGTCAATCCTGTGATTGCATCACCGATTTCATTTGAATCCCTGGTGATTGGATCCGGGATTCCATCAATCACAACCATCGCAGGTTGCGGTGTCTCCAGGACATTCGTGTAGGTCGCACCATTATCCGCCGATATCCCCAAGGTATTGAGCAAGGCGTTGCCACCTGCTGCGGACATGGTGATTGTTTTGTTTGTTTCTTCCGCCGTTAAGACAATTCGAAAATCCCCTTCGGCAATCTTCAGCGAGGAAGCTCGGACACCCGTTGTGTCAGATTGCGAGTTGATGGCCGCAACAAGTCCATCGAGGGTCATATCTGCGCCAACGGTGATACCAACTGTATCGCCGCCGTCCAGGCCGATTGTCAGTGTATCTGCGACACCAAGACCCGTGGTGTTGTCTGCGATTGTCCCGCCCGTGATCTTGTGTGCCGTGGCGATCTGCTGAATTTCAAATTCGTAAATACCAGCGACAGCATCGTTTGACGCGGTGACACCCATCAGATCCGTAGCAGGAGAAGGCGTACCGGCGAGCGCACTGGTGGTCAGGAAAGCAGATTTCTGCTCAAACACATTTGCGAGTGCGCCATTCAAGCCTGGCGGGTTGCGCAGGCCATCGGCTGCAACTCTCAAGTTTTCGACGAGGGCTTGCAGGTTGGCGTATGCCGCCGACTTGATGTCGCTTTCTTCAATCCGCTGATTGAGACGCACGATTGGGAAGCTCTTGGCCTGGACCAAAGCATCGACGACTCCAGCCGTATCAAGACCGGAGAACGAACCGCTCAGAACCGGCCTGCCGTTGGATAGTGATAGTGTGCCTTGGGTGCCTGCGAGTGCCATTGCCTTACTCCTTCTACGGCCTAACTATCCCTCGAAATTCCTAAAATTCGTTAAACTTCCGAAGATTCTAAGCTTTTGTCTCAACAACGTGATTTATCGCCGGTTGTGAAGAAGATGTGGGATAGGTCCGAAGCATATTTTCTGTGGGAAACTCAAGGATCACGTCGCCTCGCTTTTGATCGAAAATCTGCACCACCAGGCGTCCGGACTCGGAGTCACGGTACGTCGCGAGGCCCGATACTTTCGAGACAATCGGCGCAACCTGCTGCGACGCGGGCTGCTTGGCAGTTGTGTCAACAGCAGCGGCAGCACGCGCCTCCATCCCACCTTCCGAGCGCGAAGGCGCAGGAACGGTAGCCTGTGGTTTCGGGGCTGCCGCCGGCGCAACAGACGCGGAAGCAGTACTCGTTTTACCCGTAGGGTTAATTGAGGTGTCGACCATTTTTCACGACATCCTTCACTGGGTTAATAAATCGGCAGGAGGCAAGTTCATTCTGCTGAACCACCTCCCAAACCATCTATTGAAGAATTCGCATGAATAACTGCGGCATCCGGTTGGCCTGGGACAAATCCGAGGCAGAAACCCGCACGGGGTGCGCACCGTTGGCAGATGTACCAACGTGAGATGAAGCCGTAGCGGCAGTATTATTCAGAAAGCGTCCGGACGTACCGGCGGCGATAGGTGATGCAACTACAGGCATGCTAAAATCCTTCTACTTGAAGCTAGATACCCTTCCATCCTGGAAAGGCCCTAATGAGATCACCTACTTGGCGATCTCAGCGCCATCAGTTCAAATTCAAACTTTTGACACCAGGTTAGCCGTCGCAAATTCGATGCCAAATTTTGCCCTGTGTCGGAAAAAATTTTTCGTATGTATTTCAACGTTTTAAACGTACGCGTATTTGATGTGGGTAAAAATTGCCGGGTGCAGTCAGGAATATTTTGCCTACTTACGGGGAAAACCGGCAGTTTTTGCCGTGCACATCCAAGCTCACCGTCGTAAATACCAAATCAATGGAAATAATAAAAGCACGTAAAAATCAAACACATAGAATATTTTTATTTTAAATTTTATATAAATAAATAACAAATTATTTTTATAATCGGAAATTAATGATTTTTTGATTTTTTATTCAGCGCAACGCATATTTTTGACAAAAATCGAAGTCTTTTCGAACTCATTGCTTCACAAATTTACACCCTCACACCCAGCCAACGATTCCGTGAGCGAAAATAGCCCCGCTCATCACAGCTATGTGTCCGCCACGTGCGTTGATCCTTGCTATGAATGTCGCCAAATCTGCACCACAAGTTATAATCGATTACCGCCCAACCTACTGGAGGATTACATGTTTCGTTCCCTGATGCTTTCGTCCGCCTTTGCTGTCATGGCAGCAGGTTCCGCATTTGCCGGTCAGCAGTATGTCGACGAATCCAAATACGCGCTCAGCGGTTATGATCCAGTCGCCTACTTCGATCTCGAGCAGGTAGCGGTCGGACAGAAGCAGCCCGAAGCCGTTCCGGGTAAAGCCAGCATCACCGCTGACTATAATGGCTCCAAATGGGCTTTCTCGTCTGAGGCAAACCGCGACAAGTTCCTTTCAGATCCCGCTAAGTACGCCCCGCAGTTTGACGGCCATTGCGCCTACGGTATCGCGCAGGGCGGCAAAGTTCCGGGCAATCCTAACCTCTGGCGCATTGTCGACGGCAAGCTCTTCCTGAACATTACGCCGAATGTGGTTGGTTTCTGGGAAGAGGACATCAAAGGTCATATCTCTTCCGCAGGCACCAAATGGACCGATCTTGAAGCCCAGGATGCCTCTGAAAAAAGCTGGAAGTCGATCAGCGCCAACGACGGCACTTACTCGACGCCTGCTCCTAAAGGCAGCTAAAAAGACGATTTCGTCACCCTAATCTTTGTCAAACCACAGATAAATGGATGTAAAAAATGAGTGCAAAAACAAACGTTATGTCATCGGCAATGGTTGCTGGTGCAGTAGCTGTAGCCCTGTCCGTTTCAGTCTCTGCCCCTGCAAGCGCCGCAGGTAAGGAAAAATGCTACGGCGTTTCACTTGCAGGTCAGAACGATTGCGCCGCAGGTCCAGGCACAACCTGTGCCGGCACCTCGACCATCGACTACCAGGGCAATGCCTGGACGCTTGTCCCTAAGGGCGATTGCGTGAAGTACGGTGTCGAATCACAGGAAGCGAAATTCGAGCTTCCCGGTGACCGCCAGGGCTCCCTTGAAGCCATCGACCGCGATCTGCCAACCGGCTGATCTCCGGTTTCAGGCTGGAAGTGGTGGAGGACCGGCAATTGGCCGGTCCTCTCCCCCCTTCCCTCCCATTCCTCTCTATTGAGAGCCGCTCATGGATAATTCGGCAAAGATATCGCCCGTCATCCCCAAAAGAGCGGGCGTCGGCCTGAAAGCCGCACATTACGACAGAATCCTCCAGGATCGGCCGGACATCGGCTGGTTCGAGGTTCATGCAGAAAACTACATGGGTGCCGGCGGCCTGCCGCACCGTACACTCGAAACGATCCGCCAGAGTTATCCACTCTCGCTTCACGGCGTCGGGCTCTCTATTGGCGGGGACAAACCTCTCGATCTCGCGCACCTCGCACGCTTGCGGGATCTGAACCAACGCTATGAACCCGGCCTCTTCAGTGAGCATCTTGCCTGGTCAACGCACGACGACTTCTTCTTCAATGACCTACTGCCCGTTCCTTACACTCAGGAAGCGCTGACGCGTTGCAGTGATCACATCGATCAGGTTCAGGAAAGCCTGGGCCGTCAGATGCTGCTGGAAAACCCCTCGACTTATGTCGCCTTCGCCGAGAGCAGCATGAGTGAAATCGAATTCCTCAAGACCCTGACCGCGCGCACCGGCTGCGGACTGCTTCTGGACGTCAACAACGTGTTTGTTTCGGCCACCAATCATGACTATTCGCCAGAGGATTACATCGACGCATTTCCGATTGAACACGTAGGTGAAATCCATCTCGGCGGACATGCCAGAGATCAGGACGATCATGGTGCTCCCCTGCTGATCGACGCGCACGACCGTGCTGTCGCAGATCCGGTATGGGCGCTCTACGAGCGGACAATCGCGCGCACAGGTAATCTGCCCACCCTCATCGAGTGGGATAACGAACTGCCCGATTGGCAGGAACTTTTCGCCGAAGCGCAGAGCGCGGATGCCATCCTGGTTCGAAACCAGACGGAGCCTGATCGTGTCGCTCGCTGATCTGCAGTCGGGTTTCATTGCCCATTTACGCGCGCCAGCCGCACCGCCGCCGGATTCGCTCGTGGCGTCTGGTGGAACCCCTCCGAACCGGCGCTTTAACGTGTACCGCAACAACGTCGTCGCAAGCCTGATTGAAGCTCTGCGAGCGAGCTTCCCCGTGGTCGAACGTCTTGTCGGTGAGGAGTTTTTCAAGGCCACGGCCCGCGCCTACATTGACCATGAGCCTCCAAAGTCGCCGCTCATGTTCCTGTACGGCGAGACCTTCGGTGCGTTTCTGGATGCCTTTCCACCGGCGGCTTCTGTCCCCTATCTGGGCGACGTTGCCCGGCTTGAGTTTGCACGACTGACCGCTTTTCACGCCGTAGACAAAGCCCCGATTACCATCGATCACCTCTCTCGCTTGCCGCAGGACCAGCTTGGCGAAACAGAGTTTCAATTACACCCTTCGCTGACACTGCTTGCGTCGCGTTGGCCGCTCTTTTCTCTCTGGGCCGCAAGCTCCGGCGAGCAGTCTGGAGAAGAAGTCAATCTGGATAACGCCGAGGAAGTGATCGTCGTCCGCCCTCACTATGACGTCGACACCCGGCGCCTGCCTGGTGGCGGAGATAGCTTCATAAAAGCCCTCGCCGAGGGACTGTCACTGGGCGAAGCGGCCGGACTCGCAACAGCCGCTTCCGAGCAGTTTGATCTCGCCCAACATCTCAACGGGTTATTCGATCTCGGCGCGGTAACTGCCGTCGATATCGCTCATTCATAATACGGACAACCACGCGGAAGGATTACGCGCTATGATTTCCCAACTTGCCGGATGGTACAATCTCATCTTCGAAAAGCTTCAAAGCGCTCTCGAAGACTGGTTTCTGGGTCTGGCTGCACGCTTTGTATTTGCAGGCGTGCTGTTGGTCTATCTCTACAACTCGGCCCTGACAAAGGTCGGTGAGGGTGTCCTTGGCTTCTTCACGATCCAGGACAATGCATATTTCCAGATCCTGCCCAGCGTCGTCGAACACTATGACTACGATGCGTCACAGGTCCCCTTCTTCCCCTATGACATCATCGTCGCCGCAGGCACCTACAGCGAGTTCATTCTGCCGGCGCTGATTGTTCTGGGTCTCTTCACCCGCGTAGCCGCACTGGGCATGATCGGCTTCGTCGCGGTGCAGAGCTTCGTAGATGTCGCTTTTCATGGCGCTGACGCGAAGACCACCGGGGCACTGTTCGATCGCTTCTCGGATTCACTCATCGTTGACCAGCGCAGCCTTTGGGTCTTTCTGCTGATCTATCTGGTTATCCGGGGACCAGGACTCCTATCCCTCGACAGCCTATGGACCCGCAAGACTGCTAAGGCACATAGTGCCAGTCACACCGAGCGGAATGCATTGGCAGGCTGATCAGCCGGCTTTGCGTGCGATAATTTCGATGGGCGCGACCCGGTTTGAGGCAATGTTGGCAACCAGATTGCCAAGCTTTTCTCCGGTGTTCTCGCCCATCACGACATGAAGACTGAGAGGCGGCGGCCCGCCAGCGGCTGCCGCCTTTGCCTTTTGCTTTTCGAAAAACTCCAGCGCGAAGTCTCGACGGTTGCGTTCGGCAGTAATCGTAAAACCGGCCGCCTCCAGGTCGGTCTTGTATGCCTCCGCACTGCGCACGAAACTGGTTTCGGCAAGAGAGGACCATGGGACGGGAAGAACCAGCTCGCCCGGCCCCGTCTGCATCACATCGTATATCCCGAAGCAGCCTCCCGGGCGCAGCAACCTGTGAATCTCGGAGCAGAGCCCCGCTTTGTCCTCAATATTCATCCCCACATGTATCATGTAGGCCTGATCGAAGCTCGCGTCGGCCATGGGCATCTTTAGAGCACTGCCCTGCAGGAGCGTGACCCTGTCCGTCAGGTCGGTCCAGTCGCTGAGCGCTTGTCCCGTTGAAATGTACTCTGCCGTCAGATCGACTCCTGTAACGTTACAGCCATAGTGGTCTGCAACGAACCGCGCGGGTCCGCCGAGGCCGCATCCGACGTCGAGAACCTGCTGGCCCGCATCCAGGTTCATTTGATCGAGAAACGCAACTGAAGCCTGGCGACCACCGATGTGGAACTCATCGACAGCTGCAAGGTCGTTCAGAGAGACAGTCTCAACTGTCTTTCCAAGGGCCTCGACACCCCGCACTATCGAAGCGAGTAAGTCGCCGTGATCGTAATGCCGCGTAAGTGCATCTGCGTCAGTCATGATGTGTGTCCCTGATCGAGAAGGCTGAGCATGGGTTATTTTTTGGAAGCAAAGTCCTGCTCATTTCGCCAAGCCCCCGATTACGACGCTATCAAACATCGCCAGGCAAGGCCATCCGCCTTATGTCCTGACCATGAACTCTGCATTGATCATGAAGCCGCTTGCCCCAGCACGCCAAGTCCGCAAGATTTGTCAAATCGACCTGTGGTTATGTCCCTTCCGCACGTTGAAGAGACTGTAAGGCAAAGAAACCGTGAACCTGCAAAACAACTATGAAGACCGGCTCAACCGGGTGATCGCCTATATCTATGATCATCTTGATGATGAGATTGATCTGCAAAAACTGGCGGATATCGCCTGCATGTCGCCCTATCACTGGCATCGGGTCTATCATGCGGTCAGAGGCGAGACGATTACCTCGACGGTCAAACGTCTGCGTCTGCATCGCTCGGCGGGCTACCTGGCGCAGACCCAGATACCCATTGAGGAAGTTGCTCAGCGCAGCGGTTACCCGAACCTGCAATCCTTCACGCGCATTTTCAAATCCGTCTATGGCCTACCCCCGGCAGAGTACCGAAAGAACGGCGGCCATAAACGCTTCAGCAATGCAATGCCGGAAAGGATGCATATCATGTACGACGTCGAGTTCAGAACCCTCCCTGCCATGACCGCGGCAACCATTAAGCACACCGGATCCTATATGGAGGTCGGCAAAGCCTTCGACAGGCTCTTCGGATGGTTGGCTTCGCAGAACCTCATGAACGATATGACCCGGACAATCGGGATCTATTACGACGATCCGGATTCAGTGCCCGAAGCCGATCTACAATCACGCGCCGGCGCCGTATTATCATCTTCGCCTGAGCTTCAAGATCCCATCGAATACACTGGCATCGAAGGCGGAAAATATGCGGTGCTTCAACACAAGGGTCCCTACGCCGAAATGAAATCCGCGTATCAGTGGTTTTACGGGACCTGGCTCCCCCAATCCGGTCGTGAAGCGGCAGACGCGCCTTGCTTCGAGGAATACCTGAACAATCCGCGCGACACCGCTCCGCAGGATCTCGTGACTGAGATCCATATGCCGTTGAAGTAGCGCGTTACCAGTCAGGTCACACAATCCTGCTTAAGGCAGGTCAAAACGCGGCGGTGGCGCGAGATTTCGGCTTCACCGCCGCCAAAGGACTCAAATTCAGCCAATCACTGAGTTTCCGCCTTGCCGCCGCAGTTCCGTGTGCCTCCAGACGCTCGTCAGCAATTGCCTTTGAGAGCGGCAGGTCGCCCCGCAGAATATAGATCATATCGGGCAAGCTGCACGCCAGGTGAAGATCGACGTCGAACCCAGGGTCATGCAGACAAAGCTCGCAAGCACTGTTCTCATTGACGAACCACCAGAGATCTTTTCCGGTAGGCTGGTCAGTGAAATTCAGGTGCACGACGCTGCGCTTCTTCCCGAAGGCGTCCGCTTTTACACTGCGCTCCAATGACCAGATCAAAAGCCCCAAATCAATTTCATGTTCAGCGAGTTGACGGCGCGCCCAGCGCTGCCCCCAGGTGCCTAACCCCACGACCAGGGGGACGAATTCCGCACCAGCTTCGGTCAGGTGATAGCGCGGACTTCTTTCTTTCGGACCGGCGGGCGCACTACGCTCGACAATCCCCTCTGCCTCCAGCTTCTTAAGCCGTGTTGAAAGCAGGGTTGGCGACATGAGAGGAACTCCCCGCCGGAGTTCCGAAAACCGGGTCGCGCCTGCAGCGAGGTCGCGAAGAATGAGTGCCGTCCAGCGTTCGCAAAAGAGCTCCGCAGCCTTGGCGACCGGGCAAAACTGTCCATAAGACTTCATTGCCTCTCTCCTTTTCTGATCAAGCCTAGCGCTTCCCGGCCTCAAACCGAAGTCCAGAATCTGGACTAGGCCATCAGATTAGGTTGCTGTTAGATCATTTTCATTTTTTCCGCAGCCCCTATCAGGCGCGAAGAACGTGAGGAGATTTGTCATGGAACATAATCTGATGGGTCAGGTGCCCAAGACTGCCGCCGAAATCTATGAAGAGTTTTTCCTGCCTGCCCTGTTCCGGGAATGGGCACCACGGGTTGCCGAGGCCGCGGCTGTGGGGCCAGGGAACCATGTCCTCGATGTTGCCTGCGGGACCGGCGTGCTTCTATGCGCTTGCGCAGAAAGAGTTAAACCCGATGGCGAGGCCACAGGCCTTGATCGGAATGAAGGCATGCTTGCGGTCGCGAAACGAAAACTCCCGGAGGCCGTCTGGAAACTGGGCATGGCTGAGGAACTCCCCTTTCAAGACCAGTCCTTTGACCGGGTCGTCAGTCAGTTCGGGCTCATGTTCTTCGAGGACCGGGTGACGGCGCTCAACGAGATGTGGCGCGTCCTGCGTCCCGGCGGGCGCATTGCAGTTGCCGTCTGGGGCAGTCTGGAGGACACACCCGGTTACGCCGCGATGACCAATTTACTACGAAGTCTTTTCGGTGCGGAAACCGCACGAGAGCTGGAGGCGCCTTATGTGCTGGGCAAGCGCGAAGAACTGCTTGCAGTCTTTAAAGACACTATGCTTCCAGAAGTTACGATCGAGACAATTGAGGGGACAGCCCAATTCGCCTCGATCGAAGCCTGGGTCTATACGGATATCAAAGGCTGGACTCTGGCCGACCTCATCGACGACACCCAGTATCAACGCCTTCTGACTGAGGCACAGAAACAGCTTCAGCATCTCGTTGCAGCAGATGGCAGCGTGCGCTTCCCGGCGCCGGCTCATATCGTCAGCGCCGTGAAAGCTTGAGGCTGTATCTCCTCTACACCCCGATATGCTTCAGAATAGCCTCGCCACAAATTTCCGTGTTCGCTGTCCCTCCGAGGTCCTTCGTCCGCGACGCCGGGTCCGACAAGACTGCCTCCATGGCCGTTTCCAGGGTCTGCGCCGCATCCCTCTCACCCAGGTGATCGAGCATCATGGCTGCGGTCCAGACTGCGGCAATGGGGTTAGCGATTCCCTGCCCCGCGATATCGGGTGCGGATCCATGGACCGGCTCAAACATGGAAGGATAGATCCCTTCCGGATTGATATTGGCTGCCGGGGCAATTCCGATGGATCCGGCAACAGCCGGTCCCAGGTCGGAGAGAATATCTCCGAAAAGATTTGAACCAACCACCACATCGAACCAATCCGGATGCTGCACGAAATGAGCTGTCAGGATGTCGATATGGAACTGGGCCGTGTCCACATCAGGGTATTTCTTCGCCATCTCGGCAAAACGCTCGTCCCAGAATGGCATGGTGTGCACGATCCCGTTGGACTTGGTCGCAGAGGTCACATGCTTGCGCTTACGGTTCTGCGCCAGCTTGAAGGCGTAATCCATAATCCGGTCCGTACCGCGTCGGGTGAAGACCGCCTGCTGTGAGACCATCTCCTGATCCGTACCGCTATACATCCGTCCGCCAATCTCGGAGTACTCGCCCTCGACATTCTCGCGCACGACGATGAAATCGATGTCCTCCGGCCCGCGCCCGGCCAGCGGTGAGGTGACGCCCTTCAACAAACGCACCGGACGCACGTTGGCGTAGAGATCCAGTTCGCGGCGTAGAGGAATCAGCAGCCCCCAGAGTGAGACATGGTCGGCGACGCCGGGCCAGCCGACAGCGCCCAGATAAATCGCATCGAACGCCTTCATAGTTTCAACGCCATCATCCGGCATCATCTTGCCCGTCTCGGCGTAGCGTTCGCAGGACCAGTCAAACGCCGTCCACTGGATGGAGAAGCCGTGCTTCGCAGCAGCGGCATCCGCCGCTCTCTGACCCACCGGAATGACTTCGGTCCCGATACCATCACCGGGAATTGATGCGATCTTATAGGGTGCTTTTGTCACAGACTTGAGTCCTCGGAAAAGAAGTCGATAAAGTTTTGTGCCACCAGACCAGGCAGCTCTTCAGCCAGATAGTGTCCACCCGGCAGCGCATGACCGCGCACATCCTCAGCACGCTGACGCCAGAGCGCGAGACAGTCAAAATGCGCTTCAATAGCGCCGGTTTCGGCCCAGAGCGCCAGAAGTGGACAGGCGATCTTACGTTCGCCATCCGCATCGTCATGAGCAATATCAATCGTCGCAGCCGCGCGATAATCCTCGCAGGAAGCACGAACCACCTCTGGATCTGCGAAAGCCTCAAGGTACGCCTGCAGAGCATCTTCAGTAAAAGGAGTAAGCCCTGCCGAACCTGAACCGCATTTTTTAAGCCAGAAGGCCCTCGCGTCAGCTTCAATCATCTGCTCTGGGAAGGGTGCCTTCTGGATCAGAAAAAACCAGTGCCAATAGGCCCGTGCAAAGCCATCGCTCGTGTTGGCATACATCTCGCGGGTCGGTGCGATATCCAGGACTGCGAGGCGCGCAACACGCTCCGGCCAATCCAATGCCATACGATGGCCGACCCGCGCACCCCGGTCGTGGGCGCCGACAAGAAACCGCTCGAACCCGAGTTCCTGCATGACCTTGACCATATCACCGGCCATGGCCCGCTTAGAGTAGGTGGCGTGATCCGCGACAGTGGGGGGCTTTGAAGAGCGGCCATAACCTCGCAGGTCAGCGGCAACGACCGTAAAGTGTTCCGCCAGTATCGGCGCAACCTTGTGCCAGAGGACGTGGGTCTGAGGATAACCGTGCAGCAATAGAAGCGCCGGCCCCTGCCCGCCCGTCACGCCATGGATGGTTGCACCATCGCCTTCAATATCAAAAGAAGTAAATTTTTTGAACATGCATTGTTGTTAAGTCACCGAGGCGCCTAGGTCCAACCTTACTTGCTGAATTCCACATACCTGAACTCATATGAAGAGCATCCCCGCAAAGACAATAAGCAGAGCGCCCATGCCACGGTCAAACCAACGTTTACGGGTTCCCACAGCAAGCAAACGAGTTAAGCCGATCCCCATGAAGGCCCAGATCAAAAGGCAAGCAGTGGGGATTACAAAAAACATGAGCATCAATGCAAAGTGATCCACCACCGCAGGAAGTTGCCTGGCGTGCGCGGCAGTGGCGGTCAGCACCAGGACCCAGCTTTTCGGATTGAGGAACTGAAAAAGAACGAGCCCACCAAATGAGGTAAAAGCTGCATTTAGGGAGTCCGTACCCTCTTCCAACATAGAGAAGCTGAGCCAGATCACCTGTAGACCGAGCCACAGGAGATACCCCGCGCCGGCAATGGTAAAAAGCAGCTGCAAACGAGGTTCCTGCGCAATCAGCACACCGACACCAAGCCACACGACAAGCAGAAGAAGTTGAGTGCCTGTCACCACACCGGCAATAGCAGGCGCCGCCGCCCGCCATCCGCCGTGCAGAGCCTGCTTCAGAACAATGAAATTGTTGGGGCCGGGCGTAATTACGGCAACAGTGATCAAACCGGCAACAGCAAGCTGAACCTCCATCCCCTTACGCCTCGCCGATATGCAGCAACCGGACAGGATCGATGCTGAATATCTCCTCATTGCGAGACGTGACACAAGCGGATGACAAGGCATCACGTCCATGAGGCTCCAACCAGTCAATCTCCGGCGCGACGGGGATGATCCCATAGGGATTCCCGTCCCCGTCGTTCAGAAAATAGCCTGACCGGATCGCCTGGAAATCTGTCGTCTCCTCGACACCCCGCCAACTGTATAGATCGCGAGTATAGGCCCAGAGATTGGGATAGTCGGTCAAGCGTTTGCGGCTGCACCTGAAGTAACCGTGATAGACACTATCGAACCTCAAAAGGCTGGGCAGCAGGCGCAGGTCTGCCTCCGTCAACAGCGCCCCGAAAAGATAACGCTGCCTGGAGAGACGAAGCTCCAGCTCCTCAAGCATTGAGAAAACCTCCTCGACCGCCACTTCGTAGACATCCTGCCTCCGCGCCAGTCCGGCCCTATAAACAGCATTGCAGAGTTCACTATGGATCCGCTGGCTGAAATCATCGATTTCCTGCGCCAGCTTACGTGGCAGCAAGGTGAAATCGGGCGCTCCCTCAAGTGCCGGAACCAAGTCCAGAAGCCGAATGATCCTGGCGGACTCATTGCTCAGAATACGCTGGCTGGCGCTATCCCAAAGCACAGGCACAGTTACGCGACCCGTATAGCGTGGGTCGGCGAGACTGTAGAGCTCATGCATGTTAACGATCCCCTGCCCGCTGCCCGGAACTTCCCAGGCTGCTCCACCGTTTACGGCATAACCTTCAAGTCGCGGGCCGTGGGCGATCTGCAGGGGCAGTACTTCCTCCAGGCGCTTGAGTGCCCGTACCAGCAGGGTCCGCTGCGACCAGGGGCAACTCTGGGATGCGATCAGATGATATCGCCCAGGCTCCGTTCGGATCGAAGCGGCGAGTTCGGCATCGAGCGGATGGTCGAACACACTCGCTTGTCGTTTAAAATCTCCATCCTGATAGATCCGATCTTCCTGAACCCACTGGCCGTCGATCAGCATTCCCATTTCTTCGCTCCTTCCATTCCCGGGTGATGAGGCGAAGGTTAGAGATCTTCTTTCAAATTGACTGTTCGCAAATTATCTTATTTTGGTCTAATATTTCGACCATGAAAGACTTACCTTTAAATGCGCTCAGGGCCTTCGCGGTCGTTTACGAGACCGGCGGAGTCCGCCCCGCCGCGCGGTTGCTTGAAATCGCACACTCTTCGGTAAGCCGCCACCTGAACGAACTCGAAGCCTGGTTGGGTGTCGAGCTTCTTGATAAAACCAATGGGCAGCGACGGATCGCCTTTACCTCGGCGGGCGAGGCTCTGGGAAGTGCCTCTCTCTCCAGCCTCCAAGAGTTGAGCGCAGCGGTCGCTGCCTTGCGCGAGCAACGCCGGGGCAATGGGATCACCATCGAGACCACTCCCTCCATTGCCGCCAGATGGCTGCTTCCCCGCCTCCCGGCGCTTGAGGCTGCACATGCCTGGATCGAGGTTTCCGTCGTTGTCGAACAAAAGCTGACCAACCTGACCAGCGGCGCCGTGGACTTCTCCATTCGAATGGGAAAAGGGCCCTGGCGGGATTTTCACTGTGAGCCGCTAATGGACGACGTGCTCTATCCGGTGGTCGGTCGAGATCTCTGGGACAAGCACGCAAAAGCACTCGCGGATGGAAAGGCCGGCAACATTCGCCTTATTCATGATCGCGACCCTCATGCAGCCTGGCAGATCTGGCAGGATCGATATCCACTGAAGAATATCAATCTGCGCGCCGGTCCACGCTTCGCCTCCTCGGATCTGGTGCTGCGGGCCGCCGGACAGAACCAGGGAATGGCGCTCGCCCGAGACCGTTTAGCCCGCGACGACATCGCCTCCGGCGCACTGATACGTCCCTTTGAAGAGAATTGCATCGAGCTTCCCGACGCATACTGGATTCTTCGCGCCCCGCATGCAGCAGAGCGCGTGGCCGTGACAACCGCGATTGAGTGGCTAAAAGAGGAAGCCGCTGCTCAAGTTATCCAGTCTACGTGATTGGAACAAAGTCATAGGTGCCGACGCCCTGAATAATCACAAAGCGACAGGCGCCGCCACCCGCTCCACTCACGCGATGGGCTGTGCGCGCCGGAACTTCACAGCGTTCACCAGCCGCAAGCAAATAGTCATGGTGTGGCGCTCTGGTCTCAACGCGCATCGGGCCATCCAGGCAGACAAAGCTGTCGGTTATCCCGTTATGATAATGCCAGGGAACCTCTTCGCCTTCAGCCAGAGTCAGAATTTGAACCCGTAACTCCGGCGTTTCGGCAATCATCTGCCGCCCTTCGATCCGATAGGACGAACTTTTCGATCCACTCATGGGTAGGATGCCTCCTGGATTGAGCCGCGCGGGCATCCTATCAGAGCAACCTCCAATGCACATCAGCATTGGAGGCCGTAATTTGAACGGAAGTCCGTTCCTTGACGACAGAAAGCGTCAGTTTGGTCTACTTCCAGTCTTTTGGAAGAGCCCCAATCTCCATAAGCAAATCCTCAGCCATATCGCGCCTGAACGTCCGGATCTCTTTAAAGTTCTCCCCACGCGCGTAGAGAGTGTAAACCAACGGAGCCTGATCCGGCCGATCAACCCATCCTGCGAACCAGCCTTCAAAATCACCCTGAAAGTTGCTCAGATCGACTGGCCCGGCACCCGTCTTGCCATGAAGAACGATGCCGTCTTTGGCATTTGTGATAGACGCTTCCTTGAGCGCGTCGATACTGCGTTCAGAGATCTCAAGCTTTCCAGCTAAGAGCGTGCTCAAAAAGTTGACCTGTTCGATCGGCGAAATATGGAGCGGCTCACCAAGCCAGAATTCATCCAACTCACCCGAAACCTGACTGTTGCCATAGCGAAAACCGGCAAGATCCTTGCGGTAGCGCTCAAAGCCGACTTCCAGCGCAATCTCCTTGAAATACCACACGACCGAGTGCTTGAAAGCGGAACGGAGCGTGTGATCCTCGCGCCAGGCCTTCGGCCAGTAATCCCGTGGAGGGTGCTTGTCTTGGTCCCAAGCCTTTTTGTGATCCAGGTTCTCGGCAACACCGCTCTCCAACGCAATCAGCAGGTTCGGAATCTTGAATGTGGACCAGGGCGAGTGGCGGTCATGGATTCTGTCGCGCTGAACGACGTAGGCCTGACCATTCGCCTGATCCTGTGCAAAAAAGACAACATCGCGATTGCCGATCTTTTCGTTCAGGGAACTGGTATCAATATCGATATATTTCGGCGTGACAATCGCGGACCATGCATCAGGCGCGATTGCAAGCGAAGTACCTGCGGCCAGACCGGCCAAACCTGCCTGCCGCAAAAAAGCACGGCGGGACTTCTCACAGCGTCGAACGGCAACACCCTTGGCGTTCTCCGGTTCTCTCATCGTTAGCACCCTTCACTCAATAATTTTTCAGCTTCGTTCGTGCCTACTCAAAGCAGTAATTCGTGACGAAACTATGGCGTTTCAAGATGAGCGTTGGGAGCTGCGGCAAGTTGTTGCAGTTTATGGATTATTGCCAGCCTGGAACCTGTGACATATCCGGCAAACGATGGGCGATTCCCTTGTGGCAATCGATACAGGTTTTCTCCCCCGTGAAGAGAAAACGCTCGTGCGATTCTGCGGCGCGGACGCTTTGGCGTGTGATGTCCATGGACTCGTCACTATGGCAGTTCCGACATTCCAGTGAATCGTTCGCCTTCAAGCGGGTCCATTCGTGAATTGCCAGATCGATCCGCTTCTCCTCAAACTTCTCGCGCGTATCGATAGTGCCGAAAAGATGCCCCCAGACCTCCTTGCTCGCCTGCATCTTGCGGGCAATTTTCCGGGTCCATTCATGCGGCACATGGCAATCCGGACAGGTCGCACGCACGCCGGAACGGTTCGTAAAGTGGATGGTGGTCTGGAGCTCGACAAAAACGTTGTCGCGCATCTCGTGGCAGCTGGTGCAGAAAGCTTCTGTATTGGTCACTTCCAGCGCCGTGTTGAAGCCACCCCAGAAAATAATGCCCGCAACAAAGCCGCCGATCGTGAGAACACCGAGACTGATACTGGTGCTCGGCCTGACCAGAGCCTGCCAGTATCTACGGAGAAAATTCAGCATCTGCCTGCCTTTCCGGCTTGGTTACTGTTGTTTCGCCCGTTCGAGCAGCAAGGTGTCCACGTCAATGAAACTATTCTCGACCAGCGGCTTCACCTCGCGTTGCGATACATGACACTGACTGCAGAAGTAGCGGCGCGGCGAGACTGAGGCGCGAAACTGGCCGTCACGGTCCATGAAATGAGTGATCGAGACCATTGGCGCCTGACTCTCTCCGGTGCGCGAACGCGCATGACACGACAGGCACTTGTTGCTGTTCAGATCGACAATGTAGCCGTCCGTTTTATGGGGGATGACAGGCGGTTGCTCCGGATAGTTTCGAACTTCCCGAATATCATTATTGTTGAAGGGCATCATCCGTGGCGCCTCTTCCTGTTCGATCAAAGGCGCCGGGCCACGCAAGGTCGCGATATTGTCCGCCGCGACCCGGTCCAAACCAAAAAACAGTAACGCAATTGCAACGAAGAATGAGAATGCGATCGAGTGCCTGAGCATCTGTCTTGTCCTTCTCATGGTGATCACACCTTCGCCAACTTGACAGCACATTTTTTGAAGTCAGTCTGTTTCGAAATCGGATCGGTGGCGTCCAGTGTGACCTTATTGATCAACTGGCTGGCATCGAACCAGGGCACGAAGATCAGGCCTTGCGGCGGTTTGTTCCGACCGCGCGTCTCCACGCGGGTCTGAATTTCACCGCGGCGTGAGATGACACGAACCTCATCGCCTCTGCGCAATCCTTGCGCTTTGGCATCCTCAGGATGGATAAAGCAAACAGCGTCCGGGAAAGACTTGTAGAGCTCAGGCACACGCTGGGTCATGCTGCCGGAATGCCAGTGCTCCAGGACGCGTCCGGTGCAAAGCCAGAATGCGTATTCGTCGTCCGGCGCTTCTGCAGCCGGTTCGTAAGGCAGGGCGAAAATACGCGCCTTGCCGTCCTTGTGACCGTAGAACTCCAGTCCACTGCCGGCTTTGACATAGGGGTCCGAGCCTTCACGGAATCGCCACTTGGTCTCTTTGCCGTCAACAACCGGCCATCGCAGCCCACGTACCTCATGATAAACGTCGAAGGGTGCGAGATCGTGCGCATGCCCGCGACCGAAGGCGGCGTATTCCTCGAAGAGTCCTTTTTGAAGATAGAAACCAAAGTCATCTGCCTCATGGTTGGCGTAACCCTCGGCAATGTCAGAGGTTGGAAAAGCATCGACCTGCCCGTTGCGGTAAAGCACATCGTAGAGTGTCTTGCCACGATACTCCGGCTTCTTCGCAATCAAGTCTTCAGACCATACCTCCTCCACTTTGAAGCGCTTGGAAAACTCGACCAATTGCCAGAGATCGGATTTCGCCTCGCCAGGTGCCGGCACCAGCTCGTGCCACATCTGGGTGCGCCGTTCCGCATTCCCGTAAGCGCCCTCTTTTTCCACCCACATGGCCGTCGGCAGGATCAGATCCGCTGCCTGCGCGGTTACGGTCGGATAGGCGTCGGAGACCACGATGAAGTTATCCGGATTGCGGTAGCCCGGATAGGTTTCCTCATTCATGTTGGGCGCGGCCTGCAGGTTGTTGTTCACCTGGATCCAGTAGGCATTCAGCTTGCCGTCTTTGAGCATCCGGTTTTGAAGCACGGCATGATAACCTGGTTTTGGCGGAATCGTTCCTTCCGGCAGCTTCCAGATCTTCTCTGCGATGTCCCGGTGTTCCTTTTTGGCGACCAGCATGTCTGCGGGCAGACGGTGCGAAAAGGTCCCGACCTCACGCGCCGTCCCGCAGGCCGAGGGCTGGCCGGTCAGTGAGAAAGGCGAGTTACCGGCCTCGGAAATTTTGCCCACCAGCAAATGAATGTTGTAGATCAGGTTGTTGCACCAGACACCACGGGTGTGCTGGTTGAATCCCATGGTCCAGAAGGAGGTCACCTTCCTGTTCGGATCCGCGTAAAGTTCGGCAAGAGCCTCCAGGCGGTTCTTCGGCACGCCGGAAAGCTCATGGACACTTTCGAGCGTATAGTCCTTTACGAAGTTTGCGAATTCCTCAAAACTCATTTCTGTCGAACCGCCCGCCTTAAGCCGGTTCTTCGCATCCTTTTCACGGGGGTGCTCGGGCCGAAGGCCGTAACCGATATCGTCATTGCCGCGCCGGAAATTGACGTGCTTTGAAACGAAGTCCTTATTCACCTTGTCATTCTGGATGATGTAATTGGCGATGTAATTCAGGATCGCCAGATCGGTCTGCGGCGTGAAGACCATCTTGATATCGGCCAGATCGAAACAGCGGTGTTCGTAGGTCGAGAGCACCGCGACCTTCACATGCGGCGCGCTCAAACGCCGGTCGGTCAGTCTGGTCCAGAGGATCGGATGCATCTCGGCCATGTTCGAGCCCCAGAGCACGAAGGCGTCCGCAGCCTCCAGGTCGTCGTAACACCCCATGGGCTCGTCAATCCCAAAGGTGCGCATGAAGCCGCCGACCGCCGAGGCCATGCAGTGACGCGCGTTGGGATCAATGTTGTTTGAACGGAATCCGGCTTTCATCAGTTTCGAGGCCGCATAGCCTTCCCAGACTGTCCACTGCCCGGATCCGAACATCCCCACCGACGTCGGCCCTTTCTCGTTCAGGGCTTTTTTGAATTTCTCGGCCATGGTGTCGAAAGCTTCATCCCACGACACCGGCGTAAACTCTCCCTCTTTGTCGTATACGCCGTTGGTCTTGCGCAGTAAGGGCTGGGTCAGCCGGTCTTCCCCGTAAAGGATCTTCGACAGGAAATAGCCTTTCACGCAGTTCAGACCTTTGTTGACTTCCGAGAGAATGTCACCGTGAGTCGCGACCACCCGTTCATCCTTGGTCGCGACCATGACGCTGCAGCCGGTGCCGCAGAAACGACAAGCGGCCTTAGACCACTTCAGCTCGGTCTCCTTGCTCTCTGTCACCAGATTGGCTGCAGACGCCGGTCCGGAAATACCAGCCGCTGCTGCCGCAAGCGTGGCGGCTTTGATTTTGATTGCATCGCGCCGTGAGATTTCAGTTTTACCGGTCATTTTTTAAATCCTTAGCACTGCAGAACCAGGGCATCTCTCGAAGCATCAGAGGCTTCTTCAACGTGATGAAAAACCAGCGACGCACTCAATACACCGGCCATTTTCTGAATTTGATCCATTCGCTCGGAAAGCGCGGCCGTGCTCTCAACGTCCAGAACAACGACGAGTTTACCGAGTTCACTCTGCGCATGAACTTCAGCGCCCGGCAGCGCGGCGATGGCCCCTGAGATCATCAGGAGGGAGCTCGGACGCGCCTGAACGACCAGACTGGAAATGTGGAGTTCGTTACCCATAACTGTTCCCAAGTGTTGTTGCAGGCTCAAGGGATGTGGCGCCAACCGGACAAGCCGAGACACAGGCACCGCAACCGCTGCAGTCCTGCTGTTCGAACCAGATCTCCGCCGCGCCGCCGATCTTCGCCTGAAAGGTAATCGCAGCTTCTGCGCAGGCATCGCCACAGCTTCGGCAATAGGTCCCCGATGCCGCGAGACAGCTCGCAGAGATCCTCAGCGATAGCTGCCAGGGCGTGTCTTGTCTGAGACCAAAAACCGGTTCGGGGCACGCGGCCCGGCAGTCCCCGCAAAGGCTGCACTCTCGCGCCGAAAAATCGACCTGCGGCGTTCCGGACGCAGTGAGTGAGATGATGTCCTGCGGGCAGGCGCGGCTGCAGTCGCCGCAGCCCGTACAAGAGTCTGCGATCCGCTGTTCGTTCGTCCAGGGCGGGCGCACGACAATCGGCACTGGGGCTTCATTGAAACGCCCGCGCAGAAAACTGCGTCGTTCCAACGCCACTGCCGTGCGCGGTGCTGTCACCAGCTCTGGCGACACCTCTGTCGGAGTTTTCACGCGGGAGGTCCCGGTGGGCCAGCTATCGCCTGAAAGATCCAGATCGCAAACCCCAGACCGCCGACAATGGCCACCGACAAAGCGGGTGCAAGCACAACGGTCAGGAAAAGGAACATCCGGATTTCGAGTTTACGCAGATTCTCCGCGGGTACAGCTGCGCTTCCGTCATCACCAATATCTGCCACCTTCTCACCTCAAGAAGTTGCTCGACGTCGTATGACTACTCAATGCAGATTGAGGATAACATATTTCAATGGCCCTGTGGTTGTATTGATTTTACCAAAGCGTCGGCGTGCGAGATCCTTGCCCGGTCACTCGGCGAAAAACCGCCGCGGAAACTTCAGCGGCTGTCGCCTGCGCAGCGGAAGCCGACCATATCCAGTCCGATATCAGGCGGATTTCCGTGACGGTAAGCAGCGCGCAGACAATAGGGATTATTGCCCCAACCGCCGCCGCGCAGGATCCGTTCTACCGGCTTGCCTGGAAAGCTGCTCGACGTCCACTCCCAGACGTTTCCGGCCATATCAAAAAGTCCAAATGGCGAGCGGCCCGCTGGAAAGCTGCCGACCGGCGCAGTGCGTTCGTAGCCATCACCGCCCTCCGGACCACAGCAGGCGATGGTGCCCGCATTGGTCAGTTTTTCCGATGGGGATAAGGGCGCGTTGTCGCCCCAGGGGAAGCGGCGAGCATCGCTGCCGCGCGCGGAATACTCCCATTCCTCATCGCTGGGCAGGCGCAGGCCGTAGTGACGGCAGAAGGCATCGGCGTCCTGGGCTGAAACCTGGACGACCGGGTGATCTTCCTTGCCCTGAACGCCACTGTCTGGACCTTGCGGATGTTGCCAGTCGGCACCAGAGACGGATTGCCAGCGGCGCCACCAGGTGTAGCCTTCGCCCTGCCGCTCGACGTCTGTCTTGTAGCCGCTTTCCATAACGAAACTGCGGAACTGTGCGTTGGTCACTTCGAAGCGCATCATGCGAAAGGCAGGCAGATCCAGCGTCCTCACGACCTCGTTGTCATCTCCCTGTGCATCACCGAGCTGAGCCCGTCCCGCCGGAATATCGACCAGATCGAATGACTCACCGGCCATCGCAAAAAGGGGATAAGCGAAAATGAAAAGCCATACAAATGTCACAGAAAAGGATTTCGGCATGTCGTGCTCCATATGGACGGGAGCGAAGTATGACCTATGTAGAAATATCCTGCTGCAAGGTCGCGGAATCTTGATCGAAGGCGACACGCGTTTCTGGCAAGATGAGCCTCCAAGATAAAGGTGAGCAATGAGCAAGAAGACAGTCATGAAGGATATGAGCCGACGGAGTCTTTTGGCGACGGGCACAGCGCTCGCCGGACAAGCACTGGCCAGTCGCGTCCTCCCCAACCCGGTTCTTGCAGCCCAACCCGCACTGTTGACGAGGCCGATCCCGGCCAGTGGCGAGCAGATCCCTCAGCTTGGGATGGGAACCTGGATCACCTTCAATGTCGGCTCCGACGAAAGCTTGCGCGCGCAGCGGGCTGAAGTGCTCAGCGCGTTCTTCGAGGCGGGCGGCACAATGGTCGACTCCTCACCCATGTACGGCTCGGCGGAGGAAGTGGTCGGCGACTGTTTGAAGCGGATCGATGGCCACGACCGCCTCTTCTCGGCGACAAAGGTCTGGACGGTTTCGAAGTGGCTCGGGGTGAGCCAGATGGAGGAGTCCGAAGAACTCTGGGGTGAGAAACAGTTCGATCTGATGCAGATCCACAACCTGCTCGATTGGGAAGCCCATCTGGAAACACTGACAGACTGGAAGTCCCAGGACCGTCTGCGCTACAGCGGCATCACGACCTCCCACGGACGCCGCCATGAAGAGCTCGCGGAGATCATCGTCAAGCAACCCTTCGACTTCGTGCAGCTGACCTACAACGTCCGTGATCGGGAAGCCGAAGAGCGCCTCCTGCCGCTGGCCCTGGACAATGGCCGGGCGGTGATCGTCAATCGGCCCTTCCGCCGCGGTGAGTTGCCGCAGGAACTGGCAAAGCACCCCCTGCCCGGCTGGGCCGCCGAGATCGGCTGCACGACCTGGGCACAGGTCCTGCTAAAATTCGTCATCTCACATCCCGCGGTGACCTGCGCAATCCCCGCCACTTCGAAGGTCGGGCACATGCGCGAGAACATGGCCGCCTGTCAGGGCCCCTTACCCGACGCGGCCCTGCGCAAGCGCATGATCACCGATATCGAGGCGCTTTGACGCAATTTGAGCAAATTCGTTTTTCGATCACCCGCGTCGGTCTGCACAGCCTCAGATCACGCAGCCCCGTGCGGCGACACGACGTTCACCTTCAATGGCCATACCGCGGTGCAGGGTCACGCGGTCAACCATATTGCTGACCACACAACAGTGATTGGGAATGATCCTGACCCGGTCACCGACATTCAGTCGGGTTGCGCCGTCCGCTGAGGCGACAGTGCCGTGTTCTTCGGAAAGCACACGCACGGAAAGATCAGCCCGATCAAGAACATGCCCGTGACCCTGCAGACCGAGCAAATCAGACGTCAGAATCTTCGAGCCGGCGTCTATAATCGCCCGCTCCGGAGTGGGTGTACTGACCACTGTCGCCAGAACCGAAAGGGCGCAGTCTTTCCAATCGCAGACCCCGGCCTCCACCAAGGAACGGTCATTGTAGATGTAAGTACCGACCCGATACTCGGTAACTGCGGGCGCGACATGCGCCGACCACATATCAGGCGAGCCGCCACTGGAAACGACCGCGCACTCAGGTCCCGCCGCTTCACTTCGGACAATGGCCTCGCGCATCCAATGCTCGACGCTCGTGCTCCCGCCGACAGCAGGGTAAGTCATCAGGCCACCGAATGTGAGGCCGGGTGCGTTCTCGACCGCCTGCGCCAGGGTGGCGGCTTCAGATGGTGTAGTGACGCCGCAGCGACGGGCCCCGGTATCACACTCGATCAGCACAGTCAGAGGCTGTCGTGCATCCGCAAAAGTCCGACTGAGGCTTTTGATCACGACCTCGTTGTCGGCAGTGACCGACAACTTGATCCGCTCGGCAAGCGCACGAAGACGCTTAAGTTTAGCCTCGCCGATAATGTTGTAAGTGATCAGGATGTCATCGAGGCCGGCGTCGGCCATGACTTCCGCTTCGCCTATCTTTTGACAGGTAATACCGACTGCACCGGCCTCGATCTGCCGCCGGGCGAACTCCGGCATCTTGTGAGTCTTGATATGCGGACGCAGTCTGATCCCATGCAGGTTGCAGTAATCCTGATAGCGGTCGATGTTGCGCTCGGCGATCTCAATATCGACCAGAACAGCCGGAGTTTCGACGTCATCGAATGTCATGCGGATTCCAATTCGCCATGAGGGTTCTCGACAATCGGCCAGACCGGACGGCTCAGCTTGGTGTAGCCATTGGTCAAGGGATTGTTCGGATAAAGGCCTTCAATTGAGGCGTAGAGTATTTCCGCCGCAATCGCTGCGAACGCACCGCGGAAGTGGTTTGTCGACTTGACGATCAGTATTTTGCGTGTCGCCGGATCGATCCCGAGGTTGGAAAAGAGGTCAGGCGAAAAAGCCTGACTGCGGACCGAATTCAGGACAACCTCGAGCCCGTCAACACGGATCGCCACCGCATCGCCCAGCGGCACGCGGCTGTCGCCAAAACTCTGTTCAGCGTTGCGCACGGCCTTGAGCACCTCGACCTCCGCATCGATGGGCGCACCAGCGGTGGCCGAAGTTTTACCCCCGAATCTTAGGGACATCCGCGCGCCCTCACCCGCCGAAATACAAAGTCGGACCGCCATAGGGTCCCAGATGCTGCCAACCGCGAGCGAGGTCATGCCGCGTTCCAGTGCAAGCCGGGTGAGGATGGTCGAATCGCCGGGGACGCCACCGCCGGGATTGTCCCAGATATCAGCGATCACCACAGGGCCCTTGTGCGACGCATTGGCGTGAAACCCGGTCGCGTGGTCGAGCGCTTCTTCCGCACTCATGAGCGTCGGTTTGGTCCGGCCGCGAAAGCCGAAAAGCTGCAGACCAAGATCCTCTGCCAGCCTTGCGCCTTCCAACGGGCGATTGTCGGTAATCACCAGAATGCGGGCGCCGACTTCGGAAACATCAGCGGCCATGAAGCCGTGGATGATGGAGATAGACAGAACGCCGTCCTGTCGCTCACACGTCTTGATCCGATCAACGAAGCCGCGCATCGGATCGTTGTTGGTCGGCATGACCTCGATCATGCGGCAATCGAAGGCCGAGAGGCAGGGATTCACTTCACCCCGTGCCGCACGCAAAACAAGGTCGACACAGGCGTCGGCGCATTCAACGAAATCGGTGTGGGGGAATTCCTTGAAAGCGATAAGAACATTCGCGGCCTCAAGCCGTTTGGGCGTCAGATGGCTATGCGGATCGAGGGTCGCCCCGATGACAGCATCCGGGCCGACGATCTGACGCATTCGTGTAAGCAGGTCGCCTTCGCAGTCGTCATAACCCTCTGCGACCATGGCACCGTGCAGGCCGAGCACCACGGCATCGACCGGCATCGCGGCGCGCGCCTGCTCCAGAATTTCGTCACGCAGACTTTCCCAGGTAGACCGGTTGATAAGTCCGCCGGGTTCCGCCCAGGTGGCCGTGCCTTCGATCAATGTCCAGCCTTCAGCGCTGGCGCGCCGGCGGCAAACCGGAAACACCGCACTGCAGAGCGTCGGCGTTTCGGGGTGTTCGCCCGGGCGGGCGTAAAAACTCTCGCTGAAGTCGGTCATATCCGTCCTCAGCGGGGAAAAGGTGTTGGTCTCAGTCGCCAGAGAAGCGCAAAAAATGCGCATTTGAGGTCCTCGTTGCTATCGTAAAAAAACGGTGGATCAGATCATCCAGGGCTGAAAATGGACGACGGTCTCCGGAAATTCACTGCCCGAACACCGTCGTCGTTTCAGGGATGATCCCTCAGTCCAGGTACAGCTTGTCGTTGGCTTTACCGACTTCCGTCTTGAAGAGTTCAAGCAGGGCAACGCCGTCTTTTCCGAGCGTCTCCTCGACGTGTTTGAGAACAACCGGCTGGGCGGCAGTCTTGAACTTTGCGCGATCACCGGATGACAGAGCGGAAACCTCAATCTTGTCCATCAGCCCGGCCAGGCCCCGGTCGGAGCTTTCGATGATACGGCTCAATCCCCGGCTTGCGGTGACACAGGACTCAGCAGCGTAACGAATGGTGCGCTGCTCACTCTCCGTCAGGCCGTCCCAGAAGGCCTTCGACAGCATCAGGGTATAGGGAGAAAAGAGGTGGTTGGTCAGCGTCATGTACTTCTGAACTTCGGCAAACTTCGCAAAGGCAATGATCGGCACCGGGTTCATCTGACCGTCGATCACGCCGGTCTGCAGACCGGAATAGACCTCCCCCCAGGCAAGCGGATAGGCTTCGCCACCCAGAGACTGAATGATCTTCTGGTGCGACGGCAGGGTCATGGTGCGAATGCGGACACCTTCAAAGTCTTCCAGAGTTTTAATCGGCCGCTTTGAATTGGTGACCGCGAAGAACCCACCCGTGTCAGGGAAGCCGGCAACAACCACGTCGCCCAGTTCGGCTTCAATATCGCGCGCCAACGCATTGCCGAAGGGGCCATCGAAAACGTCGTAGGTGGCGGCATTATGATCGAACGCGAAAGCCAGATTCAGGACATCAATGCGTGGGTAGTAGGACGCAATCGCGCCGGTCGAGCTCAGTGTCGCCTGGATGACATCGTCGCGGACCATCTGAACGTGTTCCTTGGCCGAGCCGAGCTGGTTCGACGGAAACACCTCAACCTTAACGGAGCCATTCGTGTCGGCTTCGACAATGTTGGCGAATACCGCCGTGCAGGCATGAGCCGGGTTCTCGAATGCATCGGCCTTATTGTCATGGCCGAATTTCAGAGTTTTGGTTTGCGCGAAAACGGAACCGGTTCCGGCGGCGAGCAAGGCAGAGACCGCGAAGGCCGTGCCGAGGAGTCTAATGGGTTTCATGGTACACCTCCTGTTTGAGTGTTTCTTGTTTGCGGCGTTTCGAAAGCCATACTTCCAAAGGAGCAGGCCTTCCCGGGGTACGCCACCGGGATTAAATTGTGGGCGCCTGGGCCCGGGCGCTTCTCAATCGCGATCACCATGGTGCAAAGCCCAGAAGGCGCGGAACCAGCAACGCCATATCTTCCCACAGGGCAAAAATGAAAAGGATGGCAACCTCGGCAATGAGGAAGGGCCAGAGCTTGGACGCGATCCGTTCCAGCCGTTCACCCGTCACCGAAGACAGCACGAACAGGCAGGCGCCGACCGGTGGTGTCATCAGCGATATATTGAGGGCCAGAATGATCATGATCCCGGCGTGGATCGGACTCATTCCGATCTGCTCGGTCAGGGGTACCAGAACCGGGGCCAGGATAATCAGAATTGCCGTGATATCCATCACCATGCCGATGAGCAGCAGCAATCCGACAACCAGCGCGATGATGATGTAGGGATTGTCTGCGAAGATCAAAAAGGTCTGAGCTACCTGCTGCGGTATCTGGTTGAAGCTGAGCCACCAGCCCAGGATCGAGGCAAAAGCGATAATGACGAAGATCACGCCGGTGACCCGCGCGGTGCGGATCAGCATCCGGATAAAATCGTCCACGGTAATTTTGCGGTAGACAAAGGTACCGATGAAAAGCGCATAGGCGACGGCGATAGAGGCGGCCTCAGTCGGGGTCACAATGCCACCCAGAATACCGCCCAATATGATGACGGGCATCATCAGTGCCAGCAGCGACTCGCGAAATATCCGGCCAAGTTCGCGAAGGTTCGCACGCTTCTCGCTTTTCGGCAGGTTGTTGGCGGTTGCCCCGATAGCAATAACAACCATACAGGCGATGCAGATCAGAAGGCCAGGCAGGATACCAGCGGCAAAGAGCCCACCGATGGAAACACCCATCAGAGACCCGTAGATCACCATCAGACCGGACGGCGGGATGGTCGGACCGATGATCGAACCCGCGGCGGTCACCGCGCAGGCGTAGTCGCGTTTGTAACCGCGCTCGACCATGGCAGGCACCAGGGTTCTGCCAAAGGCGGCCGCATCGGCTGTCGCCGCGCCGGTCAAGCCGGCAAAGAAAACCGAGGCCAGCATATTGGTGTGCGCCAGCCCGCCGCGAAAGTGTCCGACAAGTGCCTGCGCGAGATGAACAAGGCGGCTGGTGATCCCGGTGTGGTTCATGATCTCGCCCGCCAGAATGAAAAACGGCATAGCAAGGAAGGGAAAGATGTTCAGCCCGTTGAAGATCTTGCTCGGGCCGAGCGCAAGAAACTTGTCCCCGCCCATCTCGAACAGACCAACGACCCCTGCCGCGCCAATGGCAAAACCGATTGGCAGACCGAGAAGAATGAGACCGACGAAGGCGAGTGCAACCAGCATGATCAGGCCTCCGCTTGTCCGGAGAGCTTCTGGTTGCCGAGATCGCGTAGAGCGGTCAGAAGCAACTGAACCATGGCCAGTCCCGCAGAAACAGGGACAGCGGCGAAAGGCAACGCCAGCGTCATTCCAAAGATCATTGCCTGCCGGGACGCGCCGCCGGCGGCAAAGCCGATGCCGAACCAGGCAATGTAGAGGAACAGCAGGAACGCGACACCGTCCATGGCAACCAGAGTGGTCCGCCGCAGGTTTACGGGCAGGCGTTCAATCAGGATGGAAAGGCCGATATGTTCACGGCGGGCGATGCCGCAGGAGACCGCCAGAAGAGCGGCCCAGATCATCAGGTAGCGTGCGAAAACCTCAGGCCAGGGAAGCTGCCAATGCATCAGATAGCGATCGACAACCCCCAACCAGACATCGAGAACCAACAGCAGCATGAGCGCAGCAACGATCCGCTCAATCGCCCAATTCAGGCGCTCACTTAAATGCCCCGCAAGCTCGCTCATATGCCTTGCCCCTGTTCTAACATCGGTCCGACTTGGCCGTTGGTCTGCTTTTTCCAACCAGCCAACTGAACCGAATGCCCCATCTGGCCTGCCGCGCGATCTGACGCTGGCTCAGGCCCGCGGCGGATAACCTGTTTGCAACATCACTTGTGTGATCATTTGAATTGTAGTTTTTCTACATTAGTGTGACGCACAACAACATGTCCAGCGAGAAATATGCCGAAAAACGAAGAGTTATCTGGACTCTCACCCGGAACAATGGCTTGCCTGGATAACAAACATGTAGTTTAACTACAATATTGGCTTCACAAAAAAATAAGAGAGACGACATGACAGTTGAGTTTATCGGCGCCGAAGGCAGCGGTGCCGGCGGCCAGTCCCTGCCCTTCTCGCCCGCCGTGCGCGCAGGCGATTTCGTATACATCTCCGGCCAGGTCGCCATGGATGAAAACGGCGAAATCGTGCCCGGAGGAATCGAAGCGCAGACCCGTCAGACACTGGAAAACGTCCAGAAGGTTCTGGCGATGGCGGACTGCAGCCTGAAGGATGTCATCAAAGTCAATGTCTGGCTCGACGACACCCGCGATTTCTGGACATTCAACCGAGTCTATGCATCGTACTTTCCGGAAAATAAACCAGCGCGCTCAACGGTGCGCTCGCAACTCATGGTCGACGGTAAGATCGAGATCGACGTCGTCGCCTACAAGCCCGTAGGCTGAAGGAAAAAGAGATGGCGGCACGATGAGCGAGGAACATACGGCGGCAAGATCAGGTCGTCCGATAGATATCATCCTCAAACTGCGAACTCTGGTGGACAGTCTGTCCGCAAGCGAGAAGCAAGTCGCCGCCTTCATCCTCGACGATCTCGAGCGGGCCACACACTCGACCCTGTCGGATGTGTCCGAAGCGGTCGGGGTCAGCGAACCCACCGTGATCCGGTTCTGCCGCAGTCTCGGCTGCGAGGGGTTCAAGGACTTCAAAATCAGGCTGGCGCGTAATCTCGCCGTCAGCCTGCAATACATAACGGGTGGAACACCCGCGGAGAACGACCGGCCGCCATTTTCGGATCTGGTCTTCGGATCGCTGGTCGAGACCTTGCAGGAAGCACGGCATCAGTTGGACGCCCCAACCATCGATAAAGCGGCAATTGCCATCGACGACGCACGCCAGGTCACGTTTTACGGCGTCGGCGGGGGCTCCTCGATCGTGGCGCAGGATGCGGCTAATCGCTTTTTCCGGCTCGGCATTCCTGCGACATCTCATTGCGACGGTTACCTTCAACGCATGCAGGCCTCAACTCTGGGCAAAGGGGATGTCGTGGTCGGAATTTCTGCAACGGGTCGACCGCGCGAACTGATCGACAGCCTGAGCATCGCCAAGCAGTATGGTGCAACCACAATCGTGCTGACCAAACCCGGAACACCGTTGACCGAAGTTGCCGATGTGGTGGTCGGGCTCGATCTTCCCGAACATCCCGATATCTTCAAACCAACAGCGACACGATTGGTTTTTCTCTGCGTCATTGATGTGCTGGCGACACAGGTCGGCTATATGCGCAGCGAGCATGTCAGAGAAACCCTTCGACGTATCCGGGCCTCGCTCTCGTCCCTACACGAAACGGTCGGCCCGCAGCCGATCGGCGACTGATTTCTTGCGGGAGCCGCCGGTTCTTGCAGACAACAGAACCACAAGGAGCCGTCTGAGAGCGGGTCCCTGTTCGTGCGGCGGCACCGAGCCATAATTCCCGGGAAGTTTGCGAGTGCAGCAGATAATGACACGAAGTAACGACACGAACCCGGCGCCTGCCCTCACATCCATACAGTCCTCAGGCTTTTCGAATTTACGATCAACGACCCGGCCTCTTTTTCTTCCCAGGCCTTCTTAAACTTCTGGCGCAACACAGCACGGCAATCTGGCCGACGCCGCCCGGTGAAAATGTGTGATCACAGACACCCGGGCTTGTGAGCGTCCGTAGAAGACCGAACCTCTATGCCCGGTAAGCCGGAAGCGGCGCACGGTCCTGCAGATCAATAAGACGACGCAGCATCTTCTCGGTCAGGTCGTGACGAATGTTTGCGCTGGCCGGATCGTCATAGAGGTTTTTCATTTCCTGCGGGTCCTCTTGCAGATCATAGAGTTCGTGCCAGTCCTCGCCGTGGCGCAACGACATGCGATAGCGCTCCGTTACAAGGGTGCGGACCCGCTGAGGTCGGTCGAAGCCTGTCATCGGGCGCTGGCTGTCTTCCTCCACGACAACGCAGTCGGGTGGCGGCGTCGCGCGGAGATCGCGCCCCTGCATGCCATTGAAGGCCTGTATTCCGGCACGGGCGAGGATCGTCGCCGAGATATCGATGCTGGAGGCAAGCCCCCTGTCCACAGCGCCAGAACCCGGGCTTATAGGGTCGTGCCAGATGAAGGGAGAGCGGATGGTGCCCTGGTAATGCAGCAAGAGCTTCAGCATGAGCCCGTGGTCGCCCATGTAGTCGCCGTGATCGGTGGTGAAGATCACCACTGTATTCTCCGCCAGCCCCACGGCATCCAGGTGGGCGAGAACCCGCCCAATGGCATCGTCAATCATGGTGATCGAACCGTAGGTCAAGGCGATGAGAGCCCGCGCCTCCTCCTCGGTCACCGTAAAGGGGTTTTGGTTATCGCGCGGGTCGCTTCCCTTTTCCATTGCCTCCCGCATTGCTCTGATTGGCGGCAAATCCCCCTTGCCGAAGGAAGCCGGCAAAGGAATCTCCCTGGGGTCGTACATGTCCCAATAGCTGCCGGGCGGTGTGAAGGGATGATGCGGATCGGGAAACGACATCTGCAAAAAGAACGGCCCATCCTCCGACGCACGCTCGCCGAGCCAGGCCTGGGAGCGTTCGGCGATCCAACTGGTCGAATAGAGTTCCTCCGGAACAGCGGTGCGCCAGGCCTGCGGGGCCTTGATGCGGTTGTCAGGAAGTGCATTTTCCGGACCGACCAGACTATCGAAATCCGGTCTTTGCTGCCGGGCCCAAAGCAGGTAATCGCCCGACGCCTTATCGGCGTGGTCGGCGGCGACTTCGACATCTTCAAAGCCGTAGAAGTCTTCATTCAAGCGCTCGGCCAAGGGACGATCCCATTGAGGGGCAAGTTCCAGGTCGTAGTCCCTGGAATGGCGGTTGTCCTTGTAGGCGTCCCGCAGCTCCTTGCATGGGGTATGGAGATCGGGATCAGGTTCGTAGCGATTGGTCGCAGGCAGACCGGTGAAGCTTTGCAGATGCGACTTACCGATCAGGCCTGTTCGATAGCCCGCATCCTTGAGCAGCTCGACAAAGGTCGTGTGGTTGCGTGACAAGGGGATGCCGTTGTGGCGCGCGCCATGCAGGGACGACATGCGCCCGGTCATAATCGACGCCCGGTTCGGCATACAGATGGGATTGGCGACGTAAAAGCGTTCCCAGCGTGTTCCTTTGGCCGCAATAGCATCGATGTGGGGCGTTTTGACAATGTCGTTGCCGTAACAGCCCAGATGATCGGCACGATGCTGGTCCGTGACGATGAAGAGGAAATTCGGCTGTTGTTTCATACTGAACTCTCCAGTTCCGGGCCACTGCTTTTCCCGCGCCGCAAATCCCACAGGATCAAGGCGACACCCAGCGCCAGGGCCGGCAGGTAATACACGGGATCAAGCGCGAGTACCGCAAAGGCGGCAAGGAAGCGCAACACGACCTCAGGCCACGACAATCTGCCCCGGTCAAAAGCTGAGAGCGCAGAGGAGAACAGCCATATGCAAAAGAGTGTGCGCGCAAGAATCCAGACGAATGTGAGGAGATGAAACTCCTCGACGATCAGCAGCGTGGGGTAAAAGGCGAAGATGAACGGGATGATGAATTTCGCCATGCCCAGCCGGAAGGACATGAAAGACGTCATTAGAGGGTTGGACCCGGCGATGGGCGCCGCGGCATAAGCTGCTATAGCGACCGGCGGTGTCAGAGACGACGCGACACCGTAGTAGAAGACGAACATATGCGCCGTCAGCATGGAGATGCCCAGTGCCTGGATCGCCGGGCCCATGACCAGGATGATGATCAGATAGGCCGGCAGGGTCGGCATTCCCATGCCCAGAACCAGCGCACCGACCATAGCCACGGCAAGTGCCGAGAAGAGGCTTTCACCGCGCACCGAGGCGATCACATTGGCGAGTTTCAATCCGAGGCCCGTGGTATCCAGAGCCCCGACCAGAATGCCGATGGCGGCAATCGCAATCAGGAGCGTTGCCCCCGATTTGCTGCCGTTTATGAAGGATCGCCAGACCCGCTTGGGATCCGCGCGGACTTCCGGATTGATGATCGAAAGCGTCAGCAGCACGATCACCGCATAGAAGCCGGCAGCGGAGGTGGAGAGCCCCAGCAGCAAAGATCCGACCACCGTTGCGATGGGCCCCAGGAACAGAACCGAATTGATCATATCCACCCGGGTGATCTTATCGTCGATCGTCAGCGGCTGGACCTCGATACCCTGGCGTCTGGATTCCACCGTGACCGCGGCGAAAAGGCTGAAGTAGTAGAACAGCGCCGGTATCAAGGCCGCAACGATGATGTTGAGGTAGCCGACACCGGTAAGGTCCGCCATCACCAGCGCCGCCGCCCCCATGATGGGCGGCATGATCTGTCCGCCCGAAGACGCGGTCGCCTCGATTCCTGCCGCAAAGGTGGGCGAGAAACCGCGCTTCTTGATCATGGGAATGGTGAAGGTGCCCGTGCCCACGATGTTGGCAACTGTGCTGCCGGACATGGTGCCGAACAACGACGAGGCCAGGATCGCGGCATGAGCCGGTCCGCCCCGGGTCCGGCGTGTTGCCAAAAAGGCAAACTTCAAAAGCGTGTCACCGGCGCCGGTGCCCTCCAGCAAGGCCCCGAAGATGATGAAGATGAACACCGTGGAGAGCACGATGTTCGTGATCGATCCGAAAACACCTTTATTGGTGTTGTACCAAAGCGCTTCCGACACCTCCTTCAGGGAAAAGCCGGAGTGTTCCATAATGCCGGGCAGGTTCTGACCGAAGAGCAGGTAAAGCACGGCCAACGCGCCGACCGAAAAAAGCCCCCATCCCCAGAGACGGCGGGAGAGTTCCAGAAATACCACCAGACCCGCCAAAGCCGGCCAGGCATCGGCATTGGTCACATCGTAAAGGGCCGTCTCCATCTCGGTCTGCACGAAGTGAAACGCCCAGATGGACCAGAACCCAGCCAGAAGCAGCACCGCATCCAGCAGAACATGTAGGGAGGATGGCCGGTGGCCCGCTTCCACTGCGCTGCGCTCGCGTGTGGCGGCCGCCACGGCAACACCGGCGATCAGGGCCAGCGCAAAGCCGCCCGCACGGTGCAGCTTGGGATCAAGCAGCCCGATGCCGGAGCTGTAGAGCGCCATAACACCGAGCGCTGCGCAGGCCAGAATGGACGCGAAGGACAGCGCCCTCGTCGAGATGCCAGGGAAACGAATGGGATCGGTCATGGCCGTCGTCCTTGTTCTGGATCAGGAAAGGGTTGGGTCGACGTCGCAACGCCGACCCGCACGCGAACCCGTCCGTTTCAGGGACGCAAGGCGTCAGGAACGCTAAACCCGGCTTCGTCGTAGTAGCGAAGCGCGCCGGGGTGCAGCGGCACGTTGATTGCCGTAAAGGCAGTTTCCTTGGTGACTTCTTTCAGGAAGAAGGCCGTGGCCTGCACTTCCCCGATGTTTTCCCAAAAAGCCTTCGTTGCTTCATAGACAACATCGTCGCTGACGCCCGCGTGCGTGCCGACGAACTGGAAAAAGCCCAGCGCCGTGATATCGCCGCTGGTCAGCTGGCCTTTGTAGATGCCGCCGTCAAAGCTGGCCATGCCGCGCCCCGGACGCCCAAAGAGCGCCTTCATAGCGTCGCTGTCCCGCGCGCTGTCCGGGATGGAGAGGACGCGGAATTCGCCCGAGAGGCCGAACTGTTCGATATTGGCGGACCCTACTTCGGCGGGGCGCACCATCATGTCGATCTTGCCGTCAGAGAGCGCAGCGTATCCTTCGCCCCAGGAGAGACGCACGGCCTTGTAGTCCGATCCGGCTTCGTAACCTGTGATGATCTTGATCAGCGCTTCAGAGGTCGCCGAGGCCGAACCGGCAGGAGGGCCGGTAAAGACCGTTTTGCCTTTGATGTCTTCCCAGCTTTCGATACCCGATCCCGCCAGGGTGACCGGATGATAGGCCCCGGCCTTGAAACCCAAAATCGCGCGCAGGTTTTTGGAGAGCTCCGGCGCAGCGTCGATTTTCTTGTACATGCGTTTCTGACCGGCCATCAGATTGACCAGCGAGGGGACGGAGGAGAAGAAGGCGATATCGCCCTTGGCCCCCTTCAGCATCGATTTGGTCAGGGTCTGACCCGCATTTACCTGAATCGTCACATCGGCTTTTCCGGCCTGATTGGCAAAAGCCACGAACATGGTGTGAACCGGATCGCCGACACCGGCGGTTTCGCCCTTAAGAACCTCGGCACTGGCATTTGACGCCAACAGCAGCGAAACACCTGCGGCAAGCTGAAAGGCCGCCTTTCCGAACTTGAACATTTTTTCCTCCCTCACCTTTGTTTTGGTCAGAATAGGTCATTAGTTTGATAAAAAATAATGCCATTTACAGTTTCATACATTACAATTTGATATGAATATCGATCCCCGTCATCTCACCCAACTCTCCATGATCGTTGAATCAGGATCCTTTCAGACCGCCGCCGACCGGCTCGGCCTCAGCCAGCCTGCCCTCAGCCGGAACATCAGATCACTTGAGCAGAGGATCGGCGCACCGGTTTTTGACCGCAGTGCGCGCAAGGCCGTGCCCACCGACCTGGGGCTGCGGCTCGCCCAAAGCGGCCTGACAATCCGTGTCGCGGAAGAACAGGCCCAGGCCTATTCGCAACTGGTGTCGACCGGCGCGGCGGGCGAGCTGCGCATCGGCGCACCGCCCATCATCGCAGGCCAGTTCCTGACCCGCCACATCGCAAGCTTTGTGAGTGAGCGCCCCGACTGCAAGGTCGAGCTGCGTGTCGGGCTGGTTCACGAGCTGCGGACCATGCTGGAGCGCGCGCAGATTGATCTGGTGATTGGCCCCCGGGACCTGACCGATTCCGTCGCAGATTCCGTGTTTGTGCCCCTCGTGGACGACCGGGTTGGTATTCTTTGCCGCCAGGGACATCCCCTTTTGGAGAAACCCCAGCTCAGTGCGCAGGATTTCGCCGGCCAGTCCTGGGTCGCTCATTCCCGCGGCAGCATGTTGCGTCGCCAGACAGAAGGCGCGCTGATCGCCATGGGCCTGGAGCAAATTCACATTACCATCGAGACGGACTCGATACGTTCCGTGCTGGAGATCGTGAGCTCGACGGACCTGATCTCCACCATGCCCAGGGAGACAACACGGCCCTATCTCTCAACGCGATTACGCTTCGCCGATTTCGATCACCCGCAGTTCCAGCGTCCCATCGGCGCCATCCGTCGTAAAACGGCGCCTGCAAATGCAATTGTTGATGCCTTTCTGAAGTTGTTGGTACCCTGATTGGCAGATTTCGAGTGCGATCCAAGTCTCGATAAACATTGAATGGACGATCCTCCCTGTGATCCCCTTTTCCGCCGACGTCTTCTTCAGTTTTCTGGCTCAATACAACGCGGCAATCTGGCCGACGCAGATTGTCACGAGCCTCATGGCGCTGAGTGTCGTTTATCTGGCACTCAGGCCAGCCCGGCACTCCGGACGGATCATCTCCGGTATGCTGGCGGTCTTATGGCTGTGGACCGGCGGGGTCTATCATCTGAGTTTCTTCGCCAGAATAAATTTTTGGGACCTGGGCTTTGGTGTGCTCTTCATCATTCAGAGTCTTCTGCTGATCTGGAGCGGTGTCGTCCGCGACCGCCTGGCGCCAGCGAAGATAGTGACCACGACTGTCTCGACCCTGGGACTTGCCACTCTTGCCGTCGCCTTCATTTTCTATCCGCTTCTGTCGGCGATCTTGGGACGGACATTGGCGGAAATTGCCTGGGTCGGCAGTGCCCCTGCCCCGACCGTTATTCTGACATTAGGTCTGCTCTGCCTCTGCGGCACCGCGCGCCTCTGGGGACTGGCGGTTATTCCACTCCTTCTGTGCCTGACCGGCAGTCTTGTCGCCTATTTACTGCCGCTGCCGCAGGACTGGCTTCTGCTGCCGGTTGCGCTCGGGACGCTCGCAGCGTTTATGATCAAGAGGAAGGCGTGACAAAGGGTGATCGCGCACTATATGTCCAATGACCCACGGCCTTGAAATTTCCTAAGCGCGCAAAGACTTTATGGATTCCCTGACACAGTTCGCACTCGGCTCCGGCATTGGCCTCGCGGTTCTCGGCCGCAAAATCGGCCCGCGCAAAGCGGCAATCACCGGTGGGCTTCTGGGGACCGTGCCGGACCTGGATGTCTTCTATCCCTTCGATGACCCCATCGACTCCTTCATCCTGCATCGGGGCGCAACCCATTCCCTGGTCCTGCAGGCCCTGGTGACGCCGCTCTTCGGTGAAGGCCTGATGCGCCTCTTCAAGGGGCTGCGCGATCAGCGGGTTCTGACCTACCTTGCGGTTTACCTCATCTTCGCTACCCATGCTTTGATAGACGCCGCGACTATCTACGGGACCAAACTCTTCTGGCCGATCTGGAAAGAACCGCTGGGCACCGGGTCGAGTTTTATTATCGATCCACTCTATACGATTCCCCTGCTGATCGTTGTGGTCTGGGCCCTTTGTGTCAGCACCTGGTCAAACAGCCTGAAGCGCGCTGTCACCTTCGCGCTCGCCATCTCGACAGCCTATTTAGGCTGGGGCCTGGTCGCGCAGCAGATCGCCCTCTCAAAAGCGGAAGCAGTACTCGCCCGTCAAGGGATCATGCCCGAGCGCATCATCGCGACAGCAGGACCTTTCAATACCATTTTCTGGAAGGCGACCGCGATCGAAGGCGATCGCTATTTCAATCTCTATATTCCGCTGTTGGGCGACGAGGAGAGCATCACTGCCTACGCCCATCCGCGTGGCACCGCGGCTGCGGGCTGTCTCGATGACGCAGAGAGCCTGCGCAAGCTGGCGGATTTCAGTAAAGGTTTTTACCGGATCGACCAGGAAGACGGCCAAGTCGTGGTCTCTGATCTGCGCATGGGCCTCACCCCTGCCTACGTCTTCCGCTTCGCCATCGCAGAGGAAACCGCAAGCGGTCTGAAGGCCATCTTTCCCGAGCGGCGACCCAGCAACCGCGCCAGTGACGAAGACTTCGAATGGCTGTTTGCCAATCTTCGGGGTGACTATGTGTTAAGGCCCGCGGAAGCCGACATGGCCCTGCTGCAAAACCGTGAGTGGCGCTTTGCGTCTGTAGCGACGCAGGTTACTGCTTGTTGAGAGTGTAAAAATGCCCTTGAGCCACCCCCATGCAACACGCCTCTGAAACTTCTGCCCCAACCGAAGCCGCCGCAAGCGTCGCGCAGTTTCGGGCCAATCTGGATGCGGTCCAAAAACGGATCGACAAGGCCTGCGCAAACAGCAACCGCGAACTGAGCGAGGTCCGTCTCTTGCCGGTCAGCAAGACCGTGCCGGAAGAACGTATCCGGATGGCCTATGCCGCCGGCTGCCGCTTTCTCGGTGAGAACAAGGTCCAGGAAGCCCTGGAGAAATCCGAGGCCATGGCGGATCTCACGGATCTGAAATGGTCGGTGATCGGTCATCTGCAGAGCAACAAGGCCAAATTCGTCGCGCGTTTTGCCGATGAGTTCCAGGCGCTGGATTCCCTCAAGCTGGCGGGTGCGCTGGACCGCCGCCTGCAGATCGAAGGGCGCAGTCTGGATGTCTTCGTTCAGGTCAATTCCTCCGGCGAGGACAGCAAGTTCGGCCTGCCGCCGGAAGCCGTTCTAGAGTTCGTCCAGCAGCTCCCCGCCTTCAGTTCCCTCCACGTGCGCGGCCTCATGACCCTCGCACTTTTCTCGGCCGACGAAGCGCGCGTTCGGCCCTGCTTCGAGCGGATGCGAGACTTACAGGAAGTGCTGCGCCAGGATGCACCGGAGAGCCTCTCCTTCGACGAACTCTCCATGGGCATGTCGGGCGATTTCGAGCTGGCGATTGAGGAAGGTGCGACGGTCGTGCGGGTTGGACAGGCAATCTTCGGACCACGCGCGGTTCCGGACAGCCACTATTGGCCGGGCACGAGTTAAGTTCTCCTGCACCCCTGCTCCATAAATCGAAGTAGCTGTTCACTCCCCTCTCAGGTTACTCTCCAGCATATATAACCCATTAGCAGGTAAAGGTGATGGTCCCCCGCTGGCGACAACTCGCACAGGCTCTGCTCCCCGAGGTCTACGGGGAAGAACGGCCGGACACGCTCTATTCCTTCTTCTTCACGCTGAGCCCGCGTGGTCATGATGCCCTTAAATCCGACAACACCGACGAGTTGGCTCGGATCCACGCCTTTACGGAATGGTGCGTCTGTCATGAGCAGAGATACATCTGGAACGCAGCCGGCGTAGCATTCTACGAACATCTGTTTGACAGCGATGTAGCTGTTGAACGCGTGGTTCCCTGGTTGTCGGCGGAGGTTTATGCCCGGGTCAAAGGTCTGCTGGAGTGGCGACTGGGTGCTGACATGGCTGCCGAAATAGAACACGCGATGCAGCGCCGCAAGACTTCCCATGGAGCCTTAATCAGATCGACTCTTGACCTGCATCTCGACCAACTGCGTGAAGATTACAAAACCCAAGCAGCTGGCTCGGCCCCTGCCTAAGTCCTCCTACGCCGCAGTAAAAAGATAAAGAACAGTCCCCCGACGAAGCCGGTAGGATATCCTCTTCCGCAGGACAGCGTATCCACCCACCTCCAAGAGACGATGCCATACCCTCTAACGTGCACCGACACCATCAGCCCGAAGCTGATGGTGTCTAGAAAGACGGCACACCCGAGTGCCCTATTTTGGCTGCCAGGCCAGGGAAGTTTCAAGATCCGGAAAGTACCCGACCTTGAAACGAAGCTCCGGCGGAAGGCCCGGCAGTTCTCCCGGGGCGTTCGGATCGCCGGTGGCAACGGCGAGACCGGTAATGCCCGCATCATGATAGAGCGGCACAATCTCCCGGCCCCACCAGCTGTTGTAGTCTTCCACTTCACTTTCGGCCGCGTGAGAGCGCAGCCAGGCGACGGCTGGACTGTTCTGGTCGAGAGCGCTGGCGTTGATCACCGCGTAGCTTGGTTTATGCGCTTTGCAGCGCCGGGCGAAATCCGTGATCCCGCTTTGGAAAAGCGCGACGCTGAGGCCTGGTACATGATACCAAGTGAACAAAAGTACCTTTCCATCCTCTGTTAGATTGAAGCCATAAGCCTCATTCCGTTCAAGCTCTCTTACTTCTGCCCCTGTCATCTGCTGTTCCTTTTCTCTCTTTAAAATACGCGAGTGCGCCCTGATGAGACCCTGGTCCGGAGACCGCAGTCACGATGTTGCACGACGCTACAAGTTAAAGTGAACTTGAAGTAAAGGGAAAAATGTGATTGTTTCGCCAGCATGGAAACTGTCCTGACAATCAGCGAGATTTCCCGGCGCAGCGGCGTCGCCTCCTCGGCCCTTCGCTTTTACGAGGAGCGCGGCCTCATCGCCTCGGAACGGGCGGGCTCCGGACACCGCCGCTTTCAAAGATCGGTGTTACGGCGTATCGCGTTCATCGTGTTTGCACAACGCATCGGGCTAACACTGGAAGAAATCGGCGAAGAGCTGGCAAAACTTCCTGTCGACCGCACACCCACCCGCCGGGACTGGTCGCGCCTTTCAGGCAAGTGGCTGAAGCGGATCGATGAGCGGATTGCTGAGATGCAGCGCCTCAGAGAAGGGCTGACAAACTGCATCGGTTGCGGGTGTCTCTCCTTCGATCATTGCCGCTTCGCCAATCCGGAAGACAGCATCGGACGCAAGGGGCCCGGCCCGCGCTATTGGATGTAGTCGTCAGTTGCCACGATAAATGACTGCTGTTCAAAGGATGAAGCACCGGGCTTCTTCTAAGCTCTCCTGCGCCCCAGCAAAAAGATAAAAAACAGTCCTCCGACGAAACCGGTCAGGATGCCGATGGGCATGTCTTCGGGAGCTAGGATCAGGCGGGAGAAGACATCAGCCCAGACCAGGAAGATAGCGCCGGTCAAGGCCGCGAGCGGCAGGACGCGGGCGTTGTCGCCACCGACCAGAAAGCGGACGATGTGCGGCACCATCAGGCCAACGAAACCGATGGTGCCGGAAAAGGCCACCAGCACACCGGTCAGCAAAGCTGTGCAGATAAAAACGCCCAGGCGAAAGCGCGTCACCTGAATGCCCAGAGTGGTGGCGGTCTCGTCGCCGATGGTCATGGCGTTGAGTGCGCCGGCGTGAAACTGCAGGTATGCACCGCAGAGGATGACAGCCGTCAGGGGATAGAGAAGATGGCTCCACTGCGCCAAACCGAGACCGCCAAGCATCCAGAAGACGACCGTATGGGTGGCCTTGGGATCGCCCAGGAAGATCAACAGATTGGCCAGCGCCATGATCACGAAAGACACTGCCACCCCGGCCAGCACCAGACGTCCGACGCTGGTCGCATCGGTTACGCGGGTGACCAGGACAACAATCGCCGTCGCCGCCAGAGCACCGAGGAACGCGAAGAGCGGTACGGTGGCCAGTCCCAAAAACAGACCGGTGTGCAGCAACGCCAGGATCGCCCCGAAAGCGGCACCGGAGGAAATGCCCAGCAGGTGCGGATCAGCCAGCGGGTTGCGGGTAATCGACTGCAAAGCCGCCCCGACCATGCCGAGCCCGGCCCCGACCAGTGCCGCGAGCAATGCCCGGGGAAAACGGATCTCCCAGATAATATTCTCGCGGCCACGGGACCAGGTAACTTCAAAAATGCCGGGCGAGAGTTTGTTGGCGACGATCGACCAGACGGTTTCAAGCGGGATCGTCACCGCCCCCAGACTGACGGCGACCAGCACGGACACCGCCAGAAGAAGAAACCCCAAGCCAAAGAGGCCGAGACCCGACAGGCCGCGTCTCGGCTCCACGCGCACGGCCTCTGACTGAGAATTCACCTGCTACAATACTTTGCGCTAGAACATTTCGGGATGGAACGCAGCGCCAAGACGCTTGATGGCATCAATGTTGCGCGGTCCCGGTGTCGCTTCGACATATTCCAGCGTGACGAAGCGGTCGTTCTTGACGGCTTCGATGTCCTTGAAGGCCGGGTTGTTCATCATGAAGGCGCGCTTCTGTTCCGCCGTGACCTTGCCGTAGTTGACGATGACGATCACTTCAGGATTGCGTTCGACCACCGCTTCCCAGCCGATCTTGACCCAGCTGGCCTCGACGTCATCGACGATATTCCGGCCCCCGGCGGCTTCGATCATCGCCGTGGGGATGCCGAAGCGTCCCGAGGTGAAGACCTGATCTTCGCCGGAATCATAGACGAAAACCCGTACCGGCTCGGCCTTGGCACCAAGCTTGGACGTGAAGTCCGCCAGATCGGCCTTGTAACCGATCACCAGTTCTTCAGCACGGTCACGCACGTCGAAGATGGCACCGAGATTGAGTAGATCGGCGTACATATCCTCCATGGAAGCCTTGTCTTTTTCCATGATGTGGATACAGGATTCGGTCAGCTCGTAGACCTTGATCCCGAAGGGCTCCAAGGTCTCAGGCGTGACCTCGCCGCCCACCTTCATGCCGTAGTTCCAACCGGCAAAATAGAAGTCCGCATCGGCACCGAGCAGCACTTCCTTGGAAGGGTATTTCGGTGAGAGCTCCGGCAGTTCCTTCACGCCCTCGCGCAGCTTTTCATCCAGGGTCTTCCATCCGGAAACGCCACTATAACCAACCATGCGATCCTGCAGTTTCAGGGCCAACATCATCTCCGTCAGGTTGACATCATTGGAGACCGCACGCTTTGGCGGGGCGTCGAAGACGACCTCCCGGTTACAGCTCTGAACGGTGACGGGATCCGCAATTGCGCTGGCGGCGGGCAGCATCGCCGCGGCAAAACCACTGGTCAGTGCGAGAGTGAGCGAGGGGAGAACTCGATACATCTGTTTCTTCCTTCAGATTTCGTTGGGAAGTTGAAAAGTGAAACGCGGGGCGCCGGTCGCAGGCTCCACGTCGATAAAGCTCTGGACCTTGAAGGCCTCGTGAATACGTTCCGCGCTCAGTACCTCGGCAGGCGTCCCGGTGCCGAGCACCTGCCCGCCGGCGAGCAGCAGGACACGGTCGGCGAAGGCCGACGCGAGGTTCAGGTCATGCAGGCTTGCAATCACCGTCGGCCCCAGGCCGCGCATCAGGGTCAGCAGTTCCAATTGATGGCGGATGTCCAGATGATTGGTCGGTTCGTCCAGAATGATCACGTCGGGTTCCTGCGCCAAAGCCCGGGCGATCATGACCCGCTGCTTTTCGCCGCCGGAAAGTGAAGCGAGGTGACGCCCGGTCAGCCCGGTGAGGTTCATACGCTCGATGGCGGTGTCCATCATGGCGCGATCTCCTGCCCCGATTGCAGACAGACCCTTGCGGTAGGGTGTCCGACCGAGGGCGACAATATCCCGGACCGTCAGGCCGAAGTCGGCGGGCTGTTCCTGCAGCACCGTGGCGATCTTGCGGGCGCAGTCACGCGCAGCCAGCGACCAGATCTCTTCACCGTCGATCCGGATAGATCCTGCGCTGGGTTTCAGGTAGCGGTAGAGGCAGCGCAGAAGCGTCGACTTTCCGGCACCGTTGGGTCCGACCACAGCCAGGGTTTCGCCGGGTGACACCGAAAAGGAGACATCCGAGATGATGGCCTTCTCACCAGCGTGCCAGGACAGCCCCTGAACTTCGAGCCCCGCCGCCATCAGGCATTCGCCGCGGCAAGAACAATAGGTGCCTCTTCGTTTTCACGAAGCGCGGTAAAGGCCGGGATGCGGGCGAGAGTCTTGGAGCGCAAAGCATCCGGGCGCTCAGTCGAGTTGGACCAGCCGTCCGAGCGTGCGCGATAGAGCCGGGCAAACTCCATCAGACCCGGGACATCGCGCGCCGGATCGAGCTTACCAAAAAGATAGAAAGCCTTGTCTTCCGCCTGGAAAGCGACGGTGCAGGGATTTCCGCAGCCTGCCATGCAGGCCACCCCGGTCACCTCAAAGCCCTCGCCGCTGTTTGTTCTGTTGTTCAGCCCGGGTGATTCCTGCCCCGCGTCTTTCAGCGCGGCACGCAGCTCGGCAATCAGTTGCCGCCCCGGACGGCTTTCAGGCCTTGCCCCCTTGCAGCTTGTGCAGACGAGAATCCGATGGCGCTGTCGCACCTGACCAGACGTTGCCGACCCTGACGTTTCCATTCACACCTCCGCGACACCGCAGAGTGATACTGGAGAACTGACAAAGCTTTGGAGGGATCAGGGACCCGATCTTGCTCGTCGTTCCACCGGCACACCCCGTCCGGGTCGAATTGAACATGCGACGGCAGGTCTCCTGGCTCACGGCTTTCATTCTTCCGTACCTTCCCAACCGGATTAACGCCGGCCAGTGGCTTAGACGGAAAAACACACCGCTTACAGTTGCGGGGGCAGCCACGGTTTTGGTCCCTGATGGGTACGCCTCACCGTGTTCCCTTTTAATCCCAGAGGCAGCTTCAGACTCCGAGAACCATCGCACACAGAAAGCGATAAAGCCGGGGGGCTTGTCAAGTTTGCAGTGCAGAGGTGACAACGAACCGAACAGGCGTCGCAAGTGCAGACTCTCTCCTGCTCGATGTTTCCATCAGCTATTGCTGAAAATCAAAAGCAATCCCCAAACGGCTAGCCAACCGGGTTTTCAGGCCAATCGCGTTGCATGTATTGTTATAACATAACATATTGCTAAGTCAAACCGCGCAACAACAATCGTCACAATGGCAGAGTTGGTCATATTTGCTGCGATAACGGCATCGCTTCGCGCGATGACGCCAACGGTCAAACTGGCGATATTACGATGATGATCGCGGCGACGACAGCAGTCGCGGCTGTAGCGGTGGATGAGACAGTATCGGTGAACGCTGCGCTGGCGGCGCGGGTGACGCCGGTACCGGTGAGTTGCCCCGTGTCCATGAGAAGAAGGAGAACCTGCTGTTCTTAATGCGAACGGTCCTTTCCTTTGCCCATTGCCGAAGCTATCAGCACTCTTGGCGATCTCTTTTCAGAGCCGGAATCACTACGATAGCAAGCAACGAACCGAACCGTCGCCCCACCCTCCCCTAGGCTGCGGCTGTCATCTCATTGAAAGACGCGCGGTCTGTCACGCCCTCTGAACCGATCAGCAAGACCCGAGACGTCTTGTCGAGACCGATTTTCCGACGGAGTACATTTTGTGTCGCGGCGCAGATCAGCCCGGCCAGTCCTGCAACCGCACTCTCCCCCGCTTCAATGGCAGGATCATCATCGAACGGCGTTGCCATCAGGCGGACAGCGGGCGCCACGACGCTCTCGGGAATGGCCAAAAAGTCGGACGCTTCTTCCGCAAGGATCTGCCACGCGATCTGCGATGGTTCTGCGCAGGACAGGCCCGCCATAAGGGTTTCACGGAAGATCGGCGCCACCGTGAGCTTTCCGGTTTTCGAACTCGCCATCAGGCAGGGTGCCAGTTTGGGTTCCACGACGATGACCCTTGGGCTCTTGGTCCCCCAGTGCTGACGGAGCGCCGCCGTTACGGCAGCGGCAAGGCCTCCGACGCCAGCCTGCAGGAACACATGAGTCGGCGCGCGGTCGAGCTTGTTATTGATTTCATGAACCATGACCCCGTAACCGGCCATGACGTCCCGGGGCGTGTCGCTGTAACCCGGCCAGGAGGTATCGGAGACAATGAACCAGTCGTTTGCCTCCGCCTCCGCCCTGGTCACTGCGAGCGACGCATCGTAATTGCCGTCGACGCGGATGACCTCTGCGCCATAGTCACGTATCGCCTGGGCACGTTCCTCGGCGACTTCCGCATGAATGTAAATTCGACAGGGCATCCCCAGACGTTGCGCCCCCCAGGCAAGCGCGCGCCCGTGATTGCCGTCAGTTGCGGAAACAACGGTGGTTTGTGATGCTAAGTCCGAGAACTTCGCGTCGCTGATTTCCTTTAGAGGCACCGTATAGCCCAGTGACTTCGAAAGCGCCCGCTGCAGGACCCGGAAAGCCGCATAGGAACCGCCCAACGCCTTGAAGCTGCCAATCCCGAAGCGCGGCCCTTCGTGTTTGTAAAACACACTGTCGACCGAGAGTTTCTCCGCCAGGCTTCCAAACGCTAAAAGTGGGGTGGGTGTGTAGCCGGGCCAGGTGCTAATCTCCATTCTCGCAGCATCGAAATCCATCGGCGTGATCACGCTTTTGGCGGCCTGCCCGAAATGACGGGGGCCTTTGGAGTGGGCGACTGCCGCGGTTTCGAAACTACTCAACATGGTCCGGTGTCCTGATCCCTAAAACAGATGATGATGTATATTTATTGCAAAACGACCGGTTTGTTTGCTCTATAACTGACCTTGTTGTGCAAGTTTTGTTCATGGAGGGACGTGACTTGAAAGAAAACACCAGTGTCGTGTTGGATGCATTTGATCTGGCCATTCTGCGGATCCTGCAGAGGGACAATGCGGTTCCGCATCGCGTGATTGGAGAGGAGGTGAACCTCTCCGCCCCTTCCGTTCAGCGACGTATCAGGCGCATGGAGAAGTCCGGCGTCATCGCGGCCAACGTCGCGCTTGTCGACCCCGCGCGCGTCGAACTTCCCATTACGATTGTCGTTGAAGTCGAGCTGGTGAGCGAAACGGCCGAAGGAATAGACGCGATCAAGACACTCTTCTGCGAAACTCCGCAAATACAGCAGTGTTACTACGTGACAGGCGAGGTTGACTTCATGCTGGTGATGGTTGTCGGAAGCATGACCGAATACGAAGAACTGACGCGGAGTCTGTTTTTTGAGAACGAGATCGTGCGCAAGTTTCGCACCTTTGTTTCAATGGATCGCGTGAAGGCAAATATGGAGCTGCGGCTGTAACAGACGGGTGTTGTCGCGCGAAGCCTTTGCATTCGGGCCGGAAACAGAGCGAGGCGATCACCTGCTCCACCCTAAGCAGCATTGTAATTCTCCGGTGAGGGTGCAAGCCTAAGGCCTACAAAAAAAACAAATATAAATCGGGAGGCTGTTATGGGAATTCCGACAGAGGCAATCGGCAGTGTGCCGCGCCCGGCTTATCTTCTCGAAGCCATGCAAAAGCATGCTGAGGGAAGCCTGGACGATGCCGGCTTTGCAGCGGTCACGGACCGGGCCGTTGCTGAAACACTCGGTGAAATGGAAGCGACCGGCTCGCAGATCATTACAGACGGAGAGCAGTCGAAACCCAGCTTTATCTCCTACCCGCTGACCGGTCTTGACAATCTGGCAAGCGACGGCGTTGTCATTCCCTTTGAAGACGGTCATACTCGTCAGCTTCCGCGCCTGACCAAAGGGCCCTTTCGTTATGGCATCTATACTGGCAACTACGTCAGACAGGCGCGTAAACATAGCCATAAAATGATCAAACAGGCCGTTATTGCCCCCTCGGCACTCAGCCTGATCTACCCACCGGACGGGATAGAGGGCTACAGCCGCGACGCCTTTATCAAGGACCTGATCGACGAATGCGCCAAGGACATCCGCTCGGCAATTGACGCCGGTGCGCTGAGTGTTCAGATCGATTTCACCGAAGGCCGGCTCTCCTGCAAGCTCGACCCTTCGCGCGGGTTACTGCGCGATTTCGTGGCGCTGAACAACGCCGTGATCGATCGTTTTTCCGAGGAGGAAAAATCTATGATCGGCGTACACACCTGCCCCGGTGGCGATCATGATTCGACCCACTCCGCCGATGTCGACTATGCGGAACTGCTGCCCGATCTCTTCGCAATCAATGCAGGCCGCTTCTTCATTCAGATGGCAAGCGAACCCGACAAACCGAGGGTTCTGGACATAATTGCGCGGGAACGCCGTGCGGGCCAGAAGATCTATATCGGGGTGATCGATCCGATCAATGAGACGGTTGAATCCGCCGAGACCGTTTGCGAGAGGACACTGCAGGCCGCTGAGCACATCGGCGTAAATAACCTGGGAACCACGGACGATTGCGGGTTTTCGCCGTTCGGTGATGACATCGTGACGGCGCGTGCGACAGCATTTGCGAAGATCAAAGCCCGGATCGCAGGAACCAGACTGGCAAGTGAACGCTTAGGAGTAACGTAAGACTGCCGCAGCAACAGGAGAATCAGAAAGGGCGGTGTGAAGATCACACCACCCTTCCCGTTTAAAACGCCGAAACGCTTTCTACTGAAGAACTCGCAGGAGTGACTGCGGGATCTGGTTGGCCTGGGACAGAGCCGAAACCGCTGCCTGCACAAGAACCTGTGAAGACACCAGCTTGGCCTGTTCAGCCGCCAGATCCACATCCGAGATAGCCGATTCTGCGGCCTGGATGTTTTCAGTGGAGGTCGCAATCTGCTGACCGCGGAACTCAAAACGCGAGATAAATGCACCCGCATTCGCCCGTGCTTCCGAGATCTCGTCAATTGCTGTATCAACCTGACCCATAGCCGTTGCCGCATTTGCTGCGGTGGTAACGTCTGCGGTCAGAAGCAGAGTGGCCGCCGTAAAGTTGGTCACGCCGCCAAGGTTAGAGAAGTCAATGTCGATGGTATCGTTTGCATCTGTACCGACAAAGAACTCAACGGCACCCGTGCCGGTTCCGTCCAAGAGGGAATCGCCGTTAAAGCGGGTTGTGGCCGCGATACCGTCGATTTCATTGGAGAGTTCCTGATACTCGGCGTCGATGAAGGCACGTTCGTTATTGGTTGGAACACCCGACAGCGAGGCAGCCGCCAGGGCTTTCATTCGCTGAAGAACGTCACCGATACGTCCCAGACCGCCATCTGCAACCTGAACCATCGAAGCGCCCTGAGAGGCGTTGATGGAAGCCTGCTGAAGAGCAACGACGTCCGAATTCAGACGGGCTGCAATCGCCAGACCCGCGGCATCGTCCGAAGCCCGCACAATACGCGAACCCGAGGCTAGCTTGCCAACGGAAGACGCAGCCATATTGGTGTTGTTATTCAGAAAACGTGTGGCCGTATTAGCAGCCGTATTTGTAGCAACTACTGGCATGTTTAGATCCTTCTACTTGAAGTCGAAACCTCTCCATCCTGGAAAGGCGAAGATGAAATCGCTTACGTAGCGATCTCAGTCGTCTACTGAAGAACTCGCAGGAGTGACTGCGGGATCTGATTGGCCTGGGACAACGCCGAGACCGAGGCCTGCACAAGAACCTGTGAAGACACCAGCTTGGCCTGTTCGGCAGCCAAATCCACATCCGAGATAGCCGATTCTGCAGCCTGGATGTTTTCAGTAGAGGTTGCAATCTGCTGACCACGGAACTCAAAACGCGAGATAAACGCACCCGCATTCGCCCGTGCTGACGAGATAATGTCGATCGCGGCATCAACCTGTGCCATTGCCGAAGCGGCATTGGCCGCTGTAGCAACTGTAGACGCCAGTCCGAGAGCCGCCGCACCAAAGGTCTGTGAAGCGGTACCGTTCGTGCTGCCCAGGGACGTAAAGTTGACCGAGATCAGATCGGCAGCATCGGTACCAACAAAGAAAGCTGCATTGGTCGTTGTGCCGCTGAGCAGTGAGTCGCCGTTAAAGCGAGTCGTATTCGCAATACCGGTGATTTCGTTGGAGAGTTCCGCATACTCGGCGTTGATGAAAGCACGTTCGTTATTGGTTGGAACACCGGACAGCGACGCAGCCGCCAGGGCTTTCATACGCTGAAGAACATCACCGATACGTCCCAGGCCACCATCGGCAACCTGAACCATCGAAGCGCCCTGAGAGGCGTTGATGGAAGCCTGTTGAAGAGCAACAACGTCGGAATTCAGACGGGCTGCAATCGCCAGACCTGCGGCATCGTCCGAAGCCCGCACGATACGCGAACCCGAGGCTAGCTTGCCAACGGAAGACGAAGCCATAGCGGTGTTGTTGTTCAGAAAACGTGTGGCCGTGTTGGCGGCCGTATTTGTAGCAACTACTGGCATGTTTAGATCCTTCTACTTGAAGTCGAAACCTCTCCATCCTGGAAAGGCAAAGATGAAATCGCTTACGTAGCGATCTCAGTCGTCTACTGAAGAACTCGCAGGAGTGACTGCGGGATCTGATTGGCCTGGGACAACGCCGAGACCGAAGCCTGCACAAGAACCTGTGAAGACACCAGCTTGGCCTGTTCGGCAGCCAAATCCACATCCGAGATAGCCGATTCTGCGGCCTGGATGTTTTCAGTAGAAGTCGCAATCTGCTGACCACGGAACTCAAAACGCGAGATAAAAGCACCCGCGTTCGCCCGCGCCTCAGAGATTTCGTCGATCGCAGCATCAACTTCGCCCATGGCCGTTGCGGCGTTCGCGGCCGTATCAACAGCCGTTGTCACACCCAAAGTACCAGAGGTAAAGTCCGCAGCCGTGGCGAGAGCGGCGAAGTTGACCGTAATAAGGTCGGCAGCATCTGTGCCCACGAAAAAGGCAGCAGACGTTGTTCCGGTTCCGTCCAAGAGGGAATCGCCGTTAAAGCGGGTTGTGGCCGCGATACCGTCGATTTCGTTGGTCAGTTCCTGATACTCGGCGTCGATGAAGGCACGTTCGTTATTGGTTGGAACACCGGACAGCGACGCAGCCGCCAGGGCTTTCATACGCTGAAGAACGTCACCGATACGGTTCAGACCGCCATCGGCAACCTGAACCATCGAAGCGCCCTGAGAGGCGTTGATGGAAGCCTGTTGAAGAGCAACAACGTCGGAATTCAGACGGGCTGCAATCGCCAGACCGGCAGCATCGTCAGAAGCCCGCACGATACGCGAACCCGAGGCAAGCTTGCCAACGGAAGACGAAGCCATGTTGGTGTTGTTGTTCAGAAAACGTGTGGCCGTATTGGCGGCCGTATTTGTAGCAACTACTGGCATGTTAATATCCTTCTACTTGAAGTCCGAAACCTCTCCGTCCTGGAAAGGCAACTAAGGGACCGCCTACTTGGCCATCCCAACGGCATAAAATTCAAATCAGAATCCATGCCGCCGCGTCATTCCACGCAATTCCAATGCCACTTTTTTGCCCGGAAATCGTTTGCCATGTAATGAATTATTTCAATTGGTTAGCTTACGATCTCTTTTTGACCCGGCAAAATCTGCCTGCTGGAGGTAGGAAATTTCTGCCTGATAGCCATCAAAGCGGCATTTTTTTCCCAGCGCGGGACCAGAACAGCGAAAAAATCGAGAAATAAGGGCTCAAAATTTAATTATTTTTATTGTTTTTCAATATCTTACAAGAATTAAGTGCGACTTCGGATAGCGTTCGCCCAGAATTCTCTCAGACCCAGAGGCTCTCGCTTGAGAACAGCTAATCCTCGACGGCCCTGATCATGTTTTGCGAGGATTTTTAGGCAGGAGATATCCCTAAGGTGCCCCCGCAGACCCGGTGGAAAGGGGCCGCCCCCATTAAGCGCTTGTAAAAGAACAAATTTATCAACATGGCCGGCAGGAGATATGCATCTTCAAATCGGTCTCGGTGCCTGGCAGAAAACGACCGTCACATTCCGGAGGTAGGAGTTAAGAGACAGCTACCGCGTTACGGCCGCATCAAGACAATCCCGCTCACCTGGCGGATAATACGCCAATTGCAGGTTTGGTCGCGGGGTTACGTCGCTCTCAGTTCATGATTTTACACTGCGAACTGAGCCACTGCGCGGTTGCGCTAAACCTGTGATCCTGATCCAGCGAAGATGGTCGAAACAGATATACACGCCCCTCTCTCAAAGATGCCATCCACGCCAGATCCTCTCCAAAATCGCAGAATCAAGAAGGGCGGCGTGAAAGACACGCCGCCCTTTTTTTCGAAAGTCTTTGAAACCGGGGCGTTCGTAACGAAAATCGTCAGGAACGGTCCGGCTTTTAAGCCTCTACTGAAGCACGCGCAGGAGTGACTGCGGGATCTGGTTTGCCTGAGACAAGGCCGAGACCGAGGCCTGCACAAGAACCTGTGAAGACACCAGCTTGGCCTGTTCAGCCGCCAGGTCGACGTCCGAAATCGCCGATTCCGCTGCCCCAATGTTCTCGATCGAAGTGGCGATCTGCTGACCACGGAATTCAAAACGTGACATCAGCGCACCGAAGGTGGCCCGCTGCTGAGAGATCGCGTCGATCGCATCATCAACCTCGCCCATCGCTGTCGTGGCACCCGCCGTGGTGTCAACAACCGCAGCCAAGGCCAGTGTGCCGTTCGATTGGAAGTCTCCAGAAAAATCAACACTGATGTTATCGCCGACTGCCGTACCTACGAAGAAGTCCTGTACCGCGCCCGAGCCATCCAGAAGCGAAGCACCATTAAAGCGGGTCGTCTCCGCGATACCGGTGATTTCATCCCGCAACTGAGTAAACTCAGCATTGATGAAGCCACGTTCCGTATTGGTCGGCACACCCGACAGCGATGCAGCTGCCAGAGCTTTCATCCGCTGCAGAACATCCCCGATCCGTGACAAACCACCGTCAGCGACCTGAACCATGGAAGAACCCTGAGAGGCGTTGATGGAGGATTGTTGCAAAGCAACGACGTCGGAATTCAGACGGGCTGCAATCGCGAGGCCGGCGGCATCATCCGAAGCCCGCACGATACGCGAACCGGACGCAAGCTTGCCGACGGAAGACGAAGCCATAGAGGTGTTGTTGTTGAGGTAACGTGTGGCCGTGTTGGCGGCCGTATTTGTAGCTACTACTGGCATGACAAAATCCTTCTACTTGAAGTTTAAAACCTCCCCTTCATGGAAAGGTCTCAGTAAATGGCAACCTACTTGGCTGCCTGTACACGAATATATCCAATTACGGATCATTCATAGCGGGGTTATGCTCGCAATTATAGTGCCAGTTTATTTTCCTAATTTGGAATATCACAGATCCTAACAACTTCAAGTAGTTAGTTAATTTCTAAAATGCTCTCTAGGTAATTCTTGCCGAGTGTTGCCAGGAAATTTTTGCCGACCAGGAGTTTTTTGGGAATATTTTGCCTATTTGTACACTGATAAGTAGTTTTATATGCAACCAAATAGTGTTTACTCAAACATTTGCGTTAACACAAATATCCTTATTGCGTGAAAAATATTCAAACGTTTACCATTATTTGCCTACTTTTAATTGTATGAATATAAACCGAATTCATGTGCACAAAAATAATATTTCATGGCATTAATGCTTTGTTCATTCCGTGGACAATCATATCTGACATCAAAATCTCTTCGTTTAAAAATTTCTCTTTTTGCGTGATTATCTTACAGTTCTTGATGTGGCCGTGAAGCCAAAAGCAGGACATCCGCAGCTTGAGTTTTGCTGCGCATGTTCTTTCATCACAGAACACGCCAATAGGCGCTGAGGCCGACCCGTCTCGTGATGCCGCGCAGCTTTAAGAGCACGGCCCATCATGATGCGCTGATGACGCCCCCCAGGGCGGGCCTGGGTCATCGATCGCGCGTTCTTCAGACCCGCAGTTATGAGCCTCAAACCAACCTGCCTTACATCGCCGGAGAGACGCACAACACCAACCGGGTGAGAACCTGACTGTCCGCCCGTTGCATAGTTAAAAAAAACCGACCGGTTGAAGCCTTCAACCTGGCTCAGGCGGCAGATAAATTCAGGATGCAGATAGGTTCAGGATGCGGACAAAGGGCCCCAGGCGAGAACGCAGGGAGATCCGGGTCTCGCCCGACATCTGTCCAAAGCGAGGGAAAGACGGAGAGCCAAGGGACTCATGACCGACGTTGCTTGGAAGACTGGGTCGGGCAAGTTGACGCGATCCTGTTTCAAAGCCGTGCCTGACACGACGCGCCGTCGGCCCCGCGGCACTAGGTCAGAGTTTTGGCAAGGGACGTCTGCTTCCTGTGAAATGACGGAAACCGCACGTCAATCTCGCGGACTGCGCATGGAGCATGCGATCAAAATCAGAAAAGCCCGCGATCACAAAGCAAGCCGAGAGAGCTGAAATCTGTCAGAGATCAGCAACAGCGACTGCCATGAGCAGGTAAAACTGTCTTTGGTAAAAGGAGGGTCAAACGCTGTCTGGGTCGAAGGCTTTTAAACCGCGACGGTCTTAAAGCTAAAGACTGCAATATCCAGCGAGGCGGAAAGACCGGGGAGACCTGCGAGATCGGATGCCCACTATCCTTGGAATCATGAGGCGGGCGAAGCGACGCTGTTCAGGCATCATGTGTTTGCGGTCGGGGCCATGTCCACTGTCGATCCTGTTTCAAGACCTGTCGTCACGAGAAAAAAGAGTGGGATGCCAGAACACCCCACTCGCAGTGACAGTAACTTTAGGAGATGGCTTATTGCAGAAGCTGCAAGAGTGTTTGCGGTAACTGATTGGCCTGTGAGAGTGCCGAAACCGATGCCTGCACAAGGACCTGGGAGGAGACCAGCTTGCTCTGCTCTTCCGCCAGATCGACGTCCATGATGGCAGAACGCGCAGCGGAGACGTTCTCCAGCGCCGTCGTAATCTGCTGACCACGGAATTCAAAGCGTGAGAGGATAGCACCGACATTGGCTCGAGCTTCCGAAATCCGGTCGATCGATAGATCCACCGCGGTCATTGCAGAGGTCGCATCAACAACGGTCGAAACACTTTCACCCGTGAGCGAGATGCCGCCCGTCGTGAAGCTGGCCGACCCGAAGCCGGTGAAATCCACGAGAATAACGTCTGCCGGGTCGGTACCGACGAAGTAGCTCTGCTGTGTGGTGGTTCCATCCAACAGAGAATCGCCGTTAAAGCGGGTCGTCTCCGCCATGCCGTCGATTTCTTCAAGCAGGCTCTGGAACTCGGCATCGATGAAGCCACGTTCCGTATTGGTCGGAACACCGGACAGGGACTGTGCCGCCAGGGCCTTCAAACGCTGCAGCACGTCCGCGATACGGGCCAGGCCACCGTCGGCAACGGACATGATCGATCCGCCCTGTGAAGCATTGATGGCGGACTGGCGCAACACGGTCACGTCCGAGTTAAGCCGCGTACCAATCGCCAGACCGGCAGCATCGTCCGATGCCTTCACGATCCGCGAGCCACTCGCCAGCTTTGACACCGAACTCCCGGACTGGGCGGAGTTGTAGTTTAGAAATCGTAGGGCCGAATTTGCTGCGGTGTTTGTCGTTACTGTCGGCATTCCGCATCTCCTTAGTTTTTCTGCTCGTCTCCGAGCGGTTGGCTATAACTCGATACCGGGTAGTCCTGAGCTTCTTGTCCCAGGGACACGGCATGGAATCTTCGTTGAATGCAATTGAGCAAACTACGTGCCAAACTTTAGATATTATTTTTTATTATTTATTTTCAATATCTTAGAAAGAAACAAGGGGCACTAAATCACCGAAACCATGCTTTCTTATGCCGTTCTGTTGGAGCAAAAAATACCCCTGCCCCGGCAAAGAATGCCGTCAAGCGGACAGATCTGCCCGTTCGAACGGCTTGAAGTATCAGGGAATAGACAGGTTGAGTTGCTGGATGTCGTGCTCCGGGCATGGGGACAGCGGAAACAAGTTGCGGAATCACCCCGGAAAAACACCAAGGATCGCCAGCGAAAGAACGCCGCTGCAACAGCATTCAATCGAAATGTGCCCTTCCGGTTCATACCCCCGCAAAAATCGAGACCCCCAACGCTCACCGGGAAAATCCGGCCACGCCTCGTCCACGCGCAGCAACAGCTACAGAGTTGGGGAGCCGCTTACTGCAGGAGTGACAAGAGGGTCTGCGGCAACTGATTGGCCTGGGAAAGTGCCGAGACCGACGCCTGCACAAGGACCTGTGAAGACACGAGCTTGCTCTGCTCTTCGGCCAGATCGACATCCATGATTGCAGAGCGGGCAGCGGAGACGTTCTCCAGTGCCGTCGTGATCTGCTGACCACGGAACTCAAAACGCGAGAGAATAGCACCCACGTTGGCACGAGCTTCCGAAATCCGGTCGATTGACAAGTCCACCGCCGTCATAGCGGAGGTCGCAAGAGCAACCGTCGAGACACTTTCACCCACGAGCGAGATTCCGCCGGTCGTAAAGCTGGCCGACCCGAAGCCGGTGAAATCCACGAGAATAACGTCTGCCGGGTCGGTACCGACGAAGTAGCTCTGCTGTGTGGTGGTTCCATCCAACAGAGAATCGCCGTTAAAGCGGGTCGTCTCTGCCATGCCGTCGATTTCTTCAAGCAGGCTCTGGAACTCGGCATCGATGAAGCCACGTTCCGTATTGGTCGGAACACCGGACAGGGACTGTGCCGCCAGGGCCTTCAAACGCTGCAGCACGTCCGCGATACGGGCCAGGCCACCGTCGGCAACCGACATGATCGATCCGCCCTGCGAGGCGTTGATGGCGGACTGGCGCAACACGGTCACATCAGAGTTAAGCCGCGTACCAATCGCCAGACCGGCAGCATCGTCCGATGCCTTCACGATCCGAGAGCCACTCGCCAGCTTTGACACCGAAGACCCGGACTGGGCAGAGTTATAGTTTAGAAACCGTAGGGCCGAATTTGCTGCGGTGTTTGTCGTGACCGTCGGCATGCCACATCTCCTTAGTTTATCCGCTCGTTCCCAAGCGGTTTGTTATTCCCCGTGCTGCTTTACACTGATCCTCTTGATCCAGGTGCACAGCATGGAATTTCCGTTAGTGGCAAAAGCGCAAACTTCGTGCCAAATTTTACGCATTTCGAATCATTGTTTAATTTCAAATACTTGAGTGCAGTTATTTGAATGCCGACACAAAATAGAGGGAAAACTCTGCTGGGCAAGTTATGCAAAAAAGGAACGTACCCCGGCAAAGACTGCCGATCACAGGCAGATCTGTCCGGTTGTTTCAGAGAAAAGCGGGAGGAAGAAATCAGCGGAGGGACGAAAACAGCTCATCGCCGGGACAGTGATTGCGCAGAAGCGATGGATCAGGTGCGCAGGAAGAGGCGGAAAATCGCTGGAAAGACTTTAACGAAGAACTTCGGCAATCGCCTTTTTGACTCTGAGCATCTCTTCGGAAGTCATATCTATATAGAAGGGCAGACCGATAACTCTGTCGATGACCTGTTCGGATACCGGCAGGGCGTTCCTTGGGCAGGCGGCAAACGCCGGTTCGTTGTAACAGCCATCCCCCCACCAGCGCCGGGCCTGTATGCCACTTTGTGCCAGGGAAGCGATTAGGCTTTTTGAGCTTACAAGCTGGGTTTCGAAGTTGATGGTGGCGGAGGCCCAAGGCTCTCGCCCACCCGGCTGTGGCTTAAACCCCGGCAAATCCGCCATAATCCACAGATACTCGTCCCTAAGTTTAAGGAACCGCGCGCGCGTGGCGGACCAATTGTCGAGCCCTGCCAAACCGACGGCTGCGGCATATTCACTCATTTTCCCGTTGGTCCCGGGCAATTGTGCAGATCGGCTCTCGGCTGTTTCACCAGGTTTCAGGGAAAAACCGAAGCTTGAAAGGCTTCGTATACTTGAGATCACTCCAGGATCACGTGACAGGATCAGACCGCCCTCGCCTACTCCGAACACCTTTGTCGCGTGCAGACTGATCATAACGGGCGACTGGCCCAACTCCGCCGCATCAAAACTCGCGGCTCCGTCAATAACAGCCGGAATTCCGGTATCTGCGGTAAATCTATCCCAGGCACCTGTGTTCACCGGCCGCCCGAAGACAGAGACCGGCATAACAGCAGCCACCCGGCCTGGGGCGTGTTTCAAGAGATATTTTGCCTGCTCGGGCTCCAACGCCCAGGTTGCCGGATCCACATCCACAAACCAGGGCACCAGGCCAGCGGCGATCACCGCAGACGCCGAGGCAGTGAAGGTAAATCCGGGTAACATGCAAAGATCACCAGGCAAGGGCGCCACTGCCTGGAGCGCAAGGGTGAGGCCGATGGTTCCATTGGTAACAGCCAGAACCGAATCCATTCTACCGCCGAAACGGGCCGAAAGCCTCTTCTCGAAGCGGTCAGCCAATGGCCCGAAGTTCGAATACCAGCGATTCCCGTCGATTTCCTCAAGGTAAGGCGCGATCTGCGCGGCGGTCGGCAGCTTCGGGCGCATTACGGAGATCGGACTCACTCTCGCCTGTTCTACAACTTCTGCAAAGTCAGCGCCGAAACTCAGTTCTCTCTGGGATTGTGGCACGATAATCACTCGACCGGCTATGTGTCATTTGACGAAGAGACTGAAATTCCTCGTCTTTAAGACAGTTTTAAGCAGTAACGTTAATAATTCTACAGGATGAATGAAAACGGTCGGTTAACGCCTGGGGCAGATTTGAGCGAGATTGTATCGCCACGGCAGATCAGATCCAGATGTAACCGGCGAACCTGACGAGTAGATATGGCAAAAGTCGATAAAGTGAGCCGCAAGGGCATCATACTTGCCGGAGGTTCGGGCACCCGACTACATCCCCTGACCGTGTCCGTCAGCAAGCAGTTGCTGCCCGTCTATGACAAGCCGATGATCTACTATCCGCTCTCGAATCTGATGCTGGCCGGCATCGACGAGGTCCTGATTATCACGGCGCCGGACCAGCAGGATTTGTTTCGAAACCTGCTCGGTGACGGCAGTCAGTTCGGCATGCAACTGGAATACGCGATTCAGGACAATCCGGACGGTGTACCTCAGGCTTTCGTCATCGGAGCGGACTTTATCGGCGACGATCCGGTCACACTGATCCTCGGCGACAACATTTTTTATGGCCAGGGGTTAGTGCAACAATTGCGTCAGGCGGTCTACTCAAATCACGGGGCAACCATCTTCGCTTACGTGGTCAGCGATCCGGAACGCTATGGCGTTGTCGCTTTCGACGAGGAAGGCAATCCAACCAGCATTGCGGAGAAGCCCAAGCGGCCGCGTTCCGACTACGCGGTCACGGGCATGTATTTCTTTGATAACGATGTGATTGAGATTGCCCAGAACCTAACCCCCTCAAAACGAGGTGAAACAGAGATTATCGACGTGGTGCGTGCTTATATGAAACGGGGAGATCTTTCGGTTGAGCGCATGGGCCGTGGGATCGCCTGGCTGGATGTCGGTACGCACGACGCACTCGCCGAAGCCGCCGCCTACATTCAGGCGGTTGATCATCGTCAGGGTTTCAAGATCGCCTGCCTGGAAGAGATTGCCTGGCGGCAGCAGTGGATCGACGACGATCAGCTTCAGACCCTCTCGAAGAGCTACGGCAATTCGCCTTACGGCAACTATCTCTCAGGTCTGCTTGAACATCGACACTAAGCCCCAAGGTTGCTGACCGGACTTAGCGGGTACAGACCAGATACACGGTAGCGCAAAGATCCGGATAAACCTCGCCGAGCTTATAACAGCCCTCCAGAAACTCATCGTCGATCACGCCGAGCTCCTTCGCCTTGTCGATTTGGAAATTCGCCAAAGGCTTGAAAAAAACGCCACCGCTGCTGGCCACATTGAGCCCAGCTTCGATCGCATCGCGTTGTAGCGTGTCCAGCGAATAGGTACAGCGATGACCATGTTCCGCCTCGGCCGGAGTGACGGCTGCGTTATGCGAAATAAGACCCATCTTCACGGCGATCTGACGCGAGGGCGCGTTGGCATTCGGACAAGCCAGGAACAATTGCCCCTCAGGCGTGAGCCACTCCCTGATCCGGCTGAGAACCAAATGCGGATCGTCGCAATGCTCCAATGTATGCATCAGAAAGATCGCGTCGAATTTGCCCTCCAGTTCAACGTCTTCAAACAGTCCGCAATGGATCTTCGCCTGTCCTGCAAAACGCTTTTCCAACTCTGCGGCCAGGGTCGGCGCCCCCTCGACCGCAGTGACGTCCTCAAACGCCTCGACCAGCAGGCGCGTAAACTCGCCCTTAAAGCAACCAAGCTCAAGCGCCCGCCCCTTAGGCGCATATTTTTTGAAACTGCGCATCATGAAGACCTTCATCAGGTCATCGAAAGCGTAAGCGTACTTGCGCGCATCACTATCGCCGAATTCGGCATCGAGATCTCGGGCGGACGTTGAGCTGTTTGCCGGTGCCGCAGTCATCGCGTACCTCCTGTCGATGGCTTGGGGTTTTCCAGAGTCAGGTTCAAACTCATCTGAAGCATTGCATTCTTTCTACCCTGAGCCTGGAAACCAAATTTCTCGTAAAAACGTATCGCACGTTGGTTCTCCTGCCCGACTTCAAGTTTCATCGTCGCGAAGCCGTCGTCACGCGCGCGCGTCAGGCAGCTCTCAAAGAGAACCGCAGCGACGTCCTTTCCCATGAGAACCGGCTCTACTGTAACATTGGTCACATAGCCGCTCTGCAAGGCCGGGTCATTGAGATAAGCCGCAACCAGGCCAACCAGGAACCCGTCCCGCCAAGCCTCGAAGGTGATCGCATTCTGGACAATCTTCTGCGCATATTCATCAATATTCAGTCGTTCACTGAGCTTTGGAACGAAGGCCGTATCGCAAGCGCACAGATGTGAATTGACCTGGCTCGCTGAGGCCGTTGACTGCCGGTACAGCACACTCGCCGAGGTCATTCCAACACCGCCAGACCAAAGCCCGCCCGCCCGAACTCATTACCGTTGTAGAGCATGTAGGTCTTGTCATCACAGGAGAAGACATGCGGATAGCACATCATGTCAGAATCCCAGCCACTCTCCGACAGCGCGATCCCCAGATTCTGATCGTCACGCGTCCAACGCTGAAGATCATCCGAGTAAGCATGGCCAATCCGGTAACCCCGGTCGGCATTCGTTCGAAAGTCCGAGGAATGACGAAAGCAGAAGTACATGTGATATCGGCCACCGATCTTGATCACACTTGGCAGAGCCTGGCTTTCGTCTTCAGACAGACTGTCGCCAATGATCGCCACCGCCTCTTGTTTTTCCCAGCGAACGCCATCATCGGACAAAGCATGGCCGATCTTGTATATGCGTTCGGGAACATCTGAACCTTCGTAGCTCTTCCAGCCGGTGCCGAACATATACCACATGTGAAACCGACCATCGAACACCCGCACGAAGGCATCGCCGACGAGAAAAGGCTCCTGCAGAGATGCGCCCAGAATCGGTCCGCCAAGCCCTTTCCTATAGAAAGTCTCACCCTCATCATCACTGAACACCAGACCAACACCCGTTTCGACCGAGACGGATACGCGCCGGCTCCAGCCACAGGTATAAGCCATGACCTGCCCTTCGTGGCGCAGGGGATTAATGGGGAAAATACCATGCTCATCAAAGCTGCCGAGGGCTCCCAAAGGAAGAACAGGCTTCTCTGACACGCGACGGATTCTGTCAAAATCTTTGTCGAAATCGACGAAAGCAACGTGGCTCAAAAACTTTCCCGTCGCCTCGTCTCTTTGGCGTGTCGAGAAATAAATGCGGATATGATCTTCAAAAACCAGTGTCTGGGGCGACTGGGCGAATTCGACGCAACCGTTTGCAAGTTGGTGATCTCTTGGGTCAAATATCCGTCCGAGCTTGTGCCATTTCATCGTTTCGTCCCCGCAGCGTCCGGGTTCCCCAACGTTCCCTGCAGTTCCGCAAGGCCGAAACCAAACTTTCCGACACCATTGCCCAGGTAGAACATGTAAGTTTTGCCGTCCAATTCGAAGACATGAGGATAGCTGACCATCTCGGAATCCCAACCCGAATGGGATATGTCGAGCCCGGCTTTGCTGTCTTCCCGCACCCAGTTTTCCATGTCTGCCGAATGGGCGTACCCGATACGATAGCCCTTCTCCTTGCCCCGATATCCAACGCTGTAACGATAACAAAAGAACATGTGATACCGACCGTCGCGATATATGACATCGGGACTTGCCTGCGCTTCGTCTTCCTCAATCCGGCTTTCGATCAGATCGCGGTCCAGCTTCCGCCAGTTCACGCCGTCTTTCGAATGCGCCATGCGAATTTTGTAAACGGGTTCCGCCCGTCCATCTGCGAGGATCCACTTCCGCCCGGCAATGTAGAAAAGATACAGCCGGTCGCCGAAACGCCGGATCTTGGGTCCACTGAGCACAAAAGGTTCGTTCTCGCTGTAAGGCAGCATCGGCCCGGGGCCGCATCTGGTGAAGGAAACACCGTTGTCCTTGCTGCGTGCCATGCCGATAGCGACATTGAATGGCACCGACTCGCAACGGGTCCAGCCACCGTAATAGGCGAGAACATCGCTGCCATCTCTGATCACTGAAACCGGATAAGTGCCGAACTCGTCGAACGTCCCCTTCCCGCCCAACTCTAAAATCGGTTTTTCGCCCACAGTCAGAATCGAATGAAGGTCGTGCCGGTCAAGATCCACATAGGAGGAGTAACTGACGGACTGGCCGTTTGCGTCCGGCGCGGGCCGGCAGGAGAAGTACACCCTTACAAAGTCGTCAAAGACAAGGGTTGCCGGTCCCTGAGCAAAGGCCTGCAGCCATTCTCTGTCTTGAATCTTGGTCGGATCAAACACACGACCACGTTTTTTCCACTCGAACATCAAGAGTCTTTTCTAAAAAGGCCGTTCAACGATCCGTGTTTTTGGCATTACGGTCCGTTGGCCAATGATTGTCATTGAAGTTGATAGCGCTGGAGAAAGTCACCGGAAATGCTTCGCTGATCGTTAAACATCGCCACATCGATAATCGACAAGCAGGCTATAAACTCGCCACCAAACTGCGAGTAAGTGACGTCACCACTCTGAAGAAAGCGAAGATCGAGCCCCCGATCCCGGAAGCCATCCTTCGCATAGAGCTCCTGTCCCCCGATAGGATTTATGTAGGTCTCAGCCTCCAGGGCCCGGCATATGGCGATGACTTTGTCCTGGCTCCTCAAACTATGATCGATCTTCACTTCAGACGATCTGACAATTTTGGTCCTTATATTCAAAAATTCGCAGATCTCAGCAACCGAGTGTTCGATATAAGCGAAGAGGTTTTGTTCGTTGCTCAGGAAAACGCGTTCCAGCAGCGGCAGTGTCTCGGCGAAAAAGGGTGCTTTCGCGTAGGCCCCTTTAATTCGGTTCAAGAGTTTCTGGCGATTGAAATCTTCTGCGACATACCGCTCCTCGACGTTCAGATGATCTGAGTCTTTTTTAATCGGTATCGAGAAAGTCGTCGCCGCACCGTTTGCCAGAAACCTGTTTCGATTTATCCAGCCCTTCTTCGTGTACTCTATATTGTCGTAAATAACGAAAACGTCGGCCGAATTGATCAGCTGAAAATAGCCGATGTAAGGGCAGAAATAGGGTTGCATGATCGCAATTGACGTCACGGTGAGCTCGTCTTGACTATCGTTCGGCAGGAATTTTGTGTTTCAAACATCTCTCAAGCAGCGTTGCGCGTCGCACACCAGCGCTGCCACATGTCCCGGAAGGCATTCTCCAGATCCCGGGTCTGTGCCACATGATCGGTAATGCCGGTCGCCATGAAGCGTTCATGCAGGTTTCCACGCAGCTCCGCGAGCTTCTCCGGGTTCAGAGCGAAGTCGACGGCCTTGGCGACGTAGTCCTCTACCGAGGAGGCAATCAGACTCTCTTCGCCGACAATGCGCAGGATTCCTGAACCATTGCGCGAAACCCAGGTGGAACCTTCCAATGACAAAAGCGGAACCCCGACATAGAGCGTATCCAAGGACGTTGTGCCGCCGTTGTATGGAAAGGGATCCAAGGCTAAGTCGATGTCGCTGTAGCGCGTCAGGTAAATGTGGTGTTCTGAAGGTCCTTCGCAGGTAATTCGTTCCGGATCGACGCCGTGGGATTCAAACATTGCCTTACTGGCTGTCACCGTGACCTCATTCCGGAAAGCGTGAGCCTTCAGTAAGAGTTTGGAATCAGGGACCGCCTTCAACACCTCGCTCCAGGCCTCAATCGCCGCCGGACCAGCCTTAATAACATTGTTGAAACACCCAAACGTGACATGACCGTTGGTTTCGAAAGGCGAACGACCGATATCGGGGCGTTCTGGCGCCTTGTAAGTGACCGGAACTCGAGGAAGGTTATAGACTTCCTCAGTGAAATCCGATTCTCCACCTTCAGGCAGGAAGTGAGATGTCATCAGGATGTAATCCATATTTCGCAAGCCAGTGGTGTTCGGATAGCCAATCCAGCTCACCTGTACAGGTGCAGGTTTCAACGCAAATACCGGCAAGCGGTTGTTACCCGTATGGCCGGCCAAGTCGACCAGGATGTCGATCCCGTCATCACGAATTTGTTGTGCAATTTCATAGGAGTTTCGTTCAATCGTGTAACGCCAATGATCCATGTACCCTTTGACCTGTTCAGTCCTGTCGTCCGATTTGAAAACCTCGGCATAGGCGTAGAGCTCAACTTGATCACGATCGTGATTTTTCAACATCTCCTCAATGAAAGTAAGAACAACGTGTTTACGAAAATCAGGAGAAACATAACCGATTTTTAGTTTGCGGTTAGGGTCAGGCGGGTTCGTAAAGGCGTTTTCATCATAGGGCTGGTCCCATAGCTCACCGAATGCAAAGTGTTCGCGCACAAGCTCCTCGTGCGGAAGGCTGGGCATGTAGTTGAGCGAGAATAACTTGTTTGAATGGGCCAGGCTAAAAGTCGGTATCGCCTCGATCGCAGCATCAAAGCACTCCAATGCCTCGTCGAGCTCTCCCCTCATAACGTGGCACATGCCCAGGTTATTGTGCGCGATACCATCTTTGGGATCACAGCTGATGCCAAGCCGATAGGCTCTTATAGCAGCATCAATCTGATTATTTTCCGATAGGGTTAAACCCATTTCCCGATAAGGTTCCGAAATATCAGGCGCAAGTCTGATTGCCTTGTTAAGTGCATCGATAGATTCCAGTGGCTTGTTCTTGCTCCGAAGAATCTTACCCAGAATACAATAGGCAGAGGGCGAATCCGGAGATAGCTCGATCCCCTTTTGAACTTCCGCCTCAGCCTCGTCCGTGTCGCCAAATGCATAGAGTACGGAGCCGATATTGTTGCGGGCATCGCCATAATCAGGCTTGATTTCCGTCGCCCTGGCAAAACAGCTGAACGCGTGATCGACATAGCCATCGCGTTTCCATGCGACACCCATATTGTTATAGGCCTCAGCATTTTTCGGGTCGGACTCAAGCGCCTGCTGGAAGTATGTTTTGGCCTCCTCGCATTCGTTACTCTCGAGCAGAATCGCGCCAATATTCAAGTATGCATCCGCGTAGGAAGGGTTAATTTCCAGAGCGTGACGATAAGCGATCATGGCTTCGTCCTTATCGCCTTTCAGGCTCGACGCCCTTCCCAGGTTCAGATAAGCCTGATCCGATTTCGGGGAAAGCTTGATCAGTTTTCTGAAAACCGATGACGCCCGGTCGTACTGCTCCAGATCCATGTAGACGTTGCCCAGGTTGAGCTGGGCCGGGGCAAATTTTTTGTCACCTTTAATCGCTTGATTAAAACTCTTCGCAGCTTCTTTCAGCTTGTTCTGCGCTTGCAGAGCCACGCCGAGATTGAAGTGACCCTCCGCAAACTTCGGCTGCTTACGCAGAGCTTTGGTGATAAATTCCTCGGCGGCATCATGCACACCGTTCTGGAGATAGAGGACGCCAAGGTAATAAAGAGCATCGATCTGGCCAGGCAAGATGGCAAGTGCCTGCTGATACAGGCTTTCAGCCTCCTTAACTCGGCCGGCTTGATGATGATCGAAGGCCAGTTCAATCGACTGCTTAGCCAGTTGCGCGCGGTCAGGCGCGCCATTTGTGCCCGCCCCTGGTGTTGTCGCCGCACCCTGAAATTTTCCGGCCATTGATCCCTCTTCACAGACAAGAAGTGTTGTTGCGTCCTACTGCGGACCGCCGGTCCTGGAATAAAGGTGCCGGTATCTTCGCAATCATGGTGAAGAGAGTTTGACTAAACAGAGTTAATGAACGCTTTACCGGCATCAGGTTGTAGCCCGCAGAACGAAGTTGCATTCACTTTCCATGGATTCCGGGCAGGTTCGCTTCGACGCACAAGGTCACGGAAATTTTTACCCCAAAGTCGGAGGCTGCTAGGAAAAGTCAGCCTAGCTCGGCGTGCCGGTCGCTATGTAAATAAATTTTCTCTATAAAAATCAATATATTACGAATTTTTCGATTCTTGGCCTGTGCTTTGCAAAGACTTGGCCGAACCAATCCGTCCCTGCTCTGGTAATGAGATTCGCCGGAACGCTTCGGAAAGGTATCGAAGGACGAACGCAGATCTTTCTGCCGGTCCGAGACAAGAATGGAGTAAAGCAATGGCACTACCCGCTGCTCATACGAATTACGGCGAGATGATGGAATCCCGCCCCGGCCGCGCAATGGTCGAACTGCACGATGAAGCGATCAACGCGCTTTTCGAGGCGATTGATGCGATTGGCGTGCAGAACATCGAGATGCGCTTCAATGAAACCGCCGCCGCGATGCAGGCCGTCACCGCACTTTATACCATGATCGACCAGGCCAATGGCGGCGAACTCGCAGCGAACCTGGGACGCGTCTACCACGATGTGCTCACCAAACTGGGCCGGATTTCCTTCGACAGCGACCCGGCACTACTTGCCAGGCAGTCGATTGATCTTCTGACTCCCTTGCGAGATGCCTGGGCAGGCTTGGATCGTCGGGATGCGGGCGAAGATCCGCCGGTAGCACCAGTCCAAAAGGTCATTTCCGGCGCAAAAGCGAACGTGGTCCGACCTCAGGCAAGCCCGGCCTGATCTCGGCTGCGCAGATCCGGGAACTTTAAGAGCAAACCTAAGAGAGCAGAGCGACGCAATGAGTTCGATCCACTTCGACCCAGCGACATCTTCCGGCAATCCTGCTGGCGCCCGTAACGCTTCCAACACGGCAAACAATGCCGCTGGAGGTCCATCGTTCGATTCTTTTCTGGCGAAGAACCAGAGTCGATACGAAGCGAGCTCAGCCCTGCGATCCGAGAGATCGGAAAGTGACCGCGGCTATGACAAAGACCACGATTACAAGTCTAGCCGTACGGACGAGCGTGACTACGAGAAGGATTCTACCGGGCGCAGTGAAGGTCTCGATGATGACACTAGCCGCTGGGACGACGAGGAAGATCTCTCGGTTGATGCCGCAGAAGGTGACTCCGCTTACGGTGAGAGCGAGGTCGAGGAAGAGGATCGCAGCGCCGAAACCGGCGAAGCCAGCGTTGCGCAAACGGCGGAACCAACCGAAACCGGTGACCCGGCCCTTGCTTCAGCTGCAGGCGCAGCGACCAGCAGCGGCACAGCCGCCAATGGCAACGCGAATGCCTCAACGGCTAACACTGCGCAAGCGGCAGCGTCCGCGACCGCAGGCAATACGGCAAACACGCAGACATCGCAGAATGCAAACGCGTCCGCAGCGGCCGCCCCTCAACAGGCAACCGCCGCCAAGTCGGCCAATGGCAACCAGGCGGCGCAGGGGGAGAGTTCCAAGCAGTCTTCTGCAACAGCCAGCGTTTCCAACAATGCATTGGTATCGCAGTCAAACACGGCATTGACCAGCGGATCAGCGGTTGTGACCCTCCAGTCCGTCGAACCCAAGATCAGCCTGCAAACCGGGCAGGCCCCATTAAGCGACCCTATGGCCAAGCCACAGCTTAATGGAGAACCTGCCGCCGCAGCAGAGGTGAAACCGGCAGCGAACGCCGCTCAAGCAGCTAAAGCCCAGCAACAGTTAGCGCAGAATGCGCAGGCAACCGCCGCCCAGGTGGCAGCAGTAAATCAAGGCGCAACCCAGAGCGGACCAGCCAACATGAGCGCCCTGCCCGCCGGACCTGCTGATGCAGCGGCAGGCGTCAACGCACCTCAGGCGACCGCAGGCACAGGAACACCGGCCTTCACCAGTCTTGCACCGGTCGGCGGCGTGACGCAGACGGCCAATGCCACGGGCGCCGGCGCAGCCGCCTCGGGAAATGCATCCGCAGCGGCGGCCACACCGAGCGACCAGGTCGCAGTGGAAATCCGTAAAGGCGTTGCCGCAGGCAAAGACTCCATCACGATCAAGCTCAATCCCGCAGAGCTTGGCAAGATCGACGTGAAGATGGAAATCAACGATGACGGCACCTTGCGCGCCTCTATCGCCGTGGAGAAATCCGAAACACTGGATCTCCTGCAGAAAGATACCAGAGGGCTGGAACGGGCGTTGCAGAACGCGGGCCTCCAGGCCGATAGCGGAAGTCTGAACTTCAGCCTCAGCGGCCAGGGTAACAATTCCGCGGAGCAGTTTGAAACGACTTCGAACAGTGGCTCCGGTTCCGGTGCCGACGGCGATACCACAGAAGATCCGGCTGCAGAAAGCCAACAAAACAGCAGATCGTCACATGACGGCGCACTCGATATTTCTGTCTGACGGCAGCGAAGAAGGATACCAGGACTATGACTCCAGATCCCGTAAACGGCGTTAATTACGTCGACACCTCAGGCGGCAGTACCGGCATCGCCGGCGCACAGTCTCTTGCTGAGACTTTCGACAACTTTCTGGTGCTCTTGACCGAACAGCTGAAGAACCAGGACCCTCTCTCACCAATGGAATCGAACGAGTTCACCTCGCAGCTGGTGGAATTCACGGGCGCCGAACAGGCCGTTCTGACCAACAACAAACTGGACAGTCTGATTCAGTTGCAGAACAGCAATCAGTTGAATTCAGTGGTCTCCTATATTGGCAAAACCGTCACGGCGAACAGCCTGGCCCTAAATCTCGATGAAAACGGCGCAACCATCAAATACAGCCTTGGTGGTAACGCGGACAATACCGAGATCAGGATCATCGATGAGGATGGCAATACGGTCGTGACGCTGGACGGCGAGACATCCGGCGGCACCCATGAGATCACCTGGGACGGAAAGAACACCGAAGGCGAGCAGATGAAGGAAGGCGTATACGGCTTCCTGGTCGTCGCAAAGGACGCCAACGATAAGGCCGTTCAAACCACCCAGGGCATTGTGGGCAAAGTCACCGGTGTTGAATCAGACAACGGCACTCTGTTACTCGCGATCGGCAAGGTCGTCGTTCCGCTGGAACAAATCTCATCGGTTCAGGAAACCAAGACGGCTGATACACCCTCAAGCGAGGAGCCTGATGATGCCGAAACCTAACGACAAGCCAATCAACTACTTCAAAGATTTAGGTATCTTAGTCGAGCTTTTTAATAACCGCGCTTCGCTTCCCAACAGAACAAGGGAGATTCAAAAATGAGCTTATACGGCGCACTCTACGCAGGCGTTTCCGGTCTATCGGCCCAGGCCAACGCAATCGGAATTATCTCTGATAACATCGCCAACGTGAATACGGTTGGCTACAAGGGAACCAGCGCGCGTTTCTCTACTCTGGTAACACAGCAGGCCACTCAGAACCTGCATTCGCCGGGTGGCGTCAAGTCACAACCCTTCAATCACATCGATCAGCAGGGTCTGTTGCAGGCGACAGCCTCCGCGACGGACATCGCGATCGCAGGTGCCGGCTTCTTCGTTGTGAATGAATCGGCGAACCCCGGCGTAGGCGACGAATATCTCTTCACCCGGGCCGGTTCTTTCTTCCCTGATGAGAATGGCGATCTGAGAAACACCGCCGGTTTCTTCCTTCAGGGCTATGATCTGAGTACAGGTCCCGCGACCACAAGTGCCAGCACCGTGTCCGGCCTGCAGACGGTCAACGTGGCCAACCTGGCGGGGACGGCAACACCGACCTCCGAGCTGGAGATCGGCTTGAACCTGCCATCAACTGCCGCCGTCGGTGATACCGAGACTCTGACAATCCAGGTCTACGACTCACTTGGTAACTCGCATGACGTTGACATGATCTTCGAAAAGACCGCGGTCAACGCCTGGTCGATAACGCCCCAGGATCCGACACTGACCTCCAGTGGTGCAGCCAGTGGTACCATTACCTCGGCAGCCGGCAGCATCACCTTTAACGGCGACGGTACCCCGGCAACGATTACTATGCCGAACATCGACGTCACATGGACAGTCGGCGGCGCAAACAACAGCTCCATCGCCGTTGATGCCGGCACGCTGGGTCAAACCAACGGTATTACCCAGTTCGCAGGCGAATTCACAGTCTCCAAGTCGAACCAGAACGGTGTCAGCTTTGGTAACTTCGCAGGTGTCTCCATTGACGAACAAGGCATCGTGACCGCCCTGTTCGACAACGGCGAAACCCTCGACATCTACCAGGCGCCGGTCGCGATATTCCAGAGCCCGAACGGACTATCATCGCAGTCCGGTAACGTCTTCCAGCAGACCAGTCGATCCGGTCCCTTCCTCCTGAACTTACCTCAAGTAGGTGGCGCAGGTACGGTAGCGCCCTCATCTCTGGAAGCTTCGACCGTCGATCTGGCGAACGAATTTACGAATATGATCGTGGTTCAGCGGGCGTACTCGGCAAGTGCGGAAATTATCACCACCGCCGACGAAATGCTGGAGGAGCTGATCCGGATCAGCAGGTAACTTATATCGCGTTTAATTGTATTCTCCGGTCCATCCGTTCGCCCTGCAATCTGCATACGCGGCCTCGGATGGGCCCTCGAATACAATGTTCGATGAAATGCGGCCCCCACTGAAAATAAGTCATCTATACAAATGGCTTACCAAAAGATGGCCTGAACGGAGGTGTCCCCTTTGTTCGGGCCATCGCTTTTTCAAACAGACGCCAACATCGTAGGCACAGCAACTAAAATCATAGATAACATTGTGTTAAACCCTTGAATTAAGGGTTTTTCAACACCGAGACGCTAGTTTGTTCAGACCATCAATTGTGAGGAAAGATGGAGCGTCTTGATGGAGTCAGATCGCCCAGGTAGGCCAACACGAGTCATAGGACCGGCAGGAGAGCCGTTGACCCTAAATGACTTGCCGCCACCGAGTACTAAGCGTTGGGTAATCCGACGCAAAGCAGAAGTTGTCGCCGGCGTCCGCAATGGCCTTATCACCATTGAGGAAGCTTGCGAACGCTATAAGCTTTCAATGGAGGAATTGCTGTCATGGCAACGCCTGATTGATTCGCATGGCATGCGTGGCCTGCGGACAACACGGCTGCAGCAATACCGCCGCAAGATAGAAAACGCCAATCAGAATCCGGGTGGCGCCACCTCCGGCGCGTCCTCGTAGAGTTACACGCCAGAGATCATTTCCTCACGGCTCTTTAACGCTGTTGAATTAATTCCTTTAATCAACCTAAAGAACCTCGTTTACAAAGCCGGCGGTCCTAGCGATTGCCGGCTTTTTTCATGGTTTTTCTGACCTACTGGAGGATGTGGGCAATTTTTTCCCAAAGCTAGGCAATAATTGCCTCACCGTTAACGCCCTATTTACCCAAACACCTTAGCCTGATTTTCACAGGCAAGGACATCTGCGCGGTCTCCAGGAGCCTGAAAATCCGTTACTTCCAGGCAGGATTGATCACAGCGTGAACTCAACAATCGTCGATACATTCCGCAGTCTTGGCCCTATCCGTCTTGGCATCATGGCGGCGGTCGCCGCAGGCGTTCTGGCATTCTTCGTCTATCTGACCAGCCGGCTCGCAACGCCGGATATGTCCCTGCTCTACGCCGAACTCGATAACCAGGACAGCGGCCAGATCGTGACGCGGTTGGAAGAGCTCAATGTTCCTTACCGCATTGAAGGCAATGGCTCACGCCTGATGGTCTCGGAAGACCAGGTCGCGCGGGTCCGCCTGCAGATGGCACAGGAAGGCCTGCCAAGCGGCGGATCTATCGGTTACGAAATTTTTGATCGTTCCGAAGGCTTTGGCACAACAAACTTCGTTCAGAACATCAATCACCTGCGCGCCCTCGAAGGCGAGCTGGCGCGCACGATCAAATCCATAGCCAACGTTAAGCAGGCGCGCGTACACCTGGTGATGCCGCAACGCGAGCTCTTCAGCCGCGACAGGCAGGAGCCCAGCGCCTCAATCGTTCTGGTCATGCGCAGTAAAGGACGACTGGAGCGCAATCAGATTGCCGCAATCCAGCATCTGGTTGCTGCAGCCGTCCCCGGGTTGAAGCCGACTCTTGTGTCCATCATTGACGACAACGGCACCCTTCTCGCACGCGGAGCATCCGACGACGATCCGACTCAACTCGCAACCACGGCAGAAGAACGACGGATCGCGCACGAAACCAGACTGATCCGTACAGTCGAGGAAATGCTGGAACGCACCGTCGGTCCCGGCAACGTCCGCGTGCAAATCTCTGCCGAAATGGATTTCGATCGTATCACCGAAAATTCCGAGACCTACGACCCGGATGGCCAGGTTGTACGTTCCACGCAGGTGGTCGAGGAAAACGCAGGATCAAACGAAGGACAGGAGCCCGGAGTCACCGTCGGCAACAACCTGCCCGACGCGGATCTAGACCAGCTTGGCGAAGGCGGCGGCAGTCAGTCCAATTCCTCGCGCAGCGAAGAAACCGTCAACTATGAAATTTCACGCACGGTCAAGACGGCTGTGCGGGAAACCGGCCTGGTCCGGCGCCTTTCAGTCGCGGTATCGGTCAATGGACTGACGTCGGTGGGTGAAGAAGGCGAGACGGTTTACGAGCCACGAAGTGAAGAAGAGATGGACCAGCTCGCTGCGTTGGTCCGTGCGGCTGTCGGCTATGACGAAGAACGGGGCGATACGCTGGAGATCGTCAACTTGAGGTTTACCGGTATCGATGCCGGCCTGCAGGGCGACGACACCATTCTGGGTTTCGAAAAAGCCGAACTCATGCGCTTTGTCGAACTTCTGGTTCTGGGGGTCGTGGCGATCCTTGTCCTGCTGCTGGTGGTCCGCCCGCTGATCGCCCGTGTACTGGACGGCGACTTTGAGGCCGGAACGATCGATCCGGAGACCGGCCTGCTGCGCGGTCCCGAGGGAATGCAATACGCAATTGCAGGTCCCGGCGGTGGCGCTATTGCAGGTGGCATGGAAAGCGGTCCGATGCTGATCACTAACCCTGACGGAACGACCACGACCGTGGCCAGACGGGTTGGCGATGGTGGCGATGGTGAGGACGGACCTTCGGTTTCAGATGAAATTGAACAGATGATCGACCTGAACAAAGTCGAGGGCCGCGTGCGCGCTTCCTCGGTCCGCAAGATCGGTGAAATCGTCGAGAAGCATCCGGACGAAGCGGTCAATATTCTGCGCGCCTGGCTGCATCAGACGTAACCGCAATACGAACGACAACGAAGAACGAGCACAGAAGCAATGCGTGACGACTACCGCACTATGACAGGTCCCGAGAAGGCCGCTCTTCTGGTGATGACCGTGGGCGACGAGAATGCCGCGCGCCTTTTCTCGATCATGGAAGATGACGAAATCCGAGAGATTTCGCAGGTCATGGCGAGTCTGGGAACGGTCAGTTCTGAGATTATCGAACGCCTGCTGATGGACTTCGCGGATCAGATCTCGACCACCGGGACCGTGATCGGCAACTTCGACAATACGGAACGCCTTCTCAACAAGGTCCTGGACAAGGATCGCGTCAGCTCCATCATGGAAGAGATCCGCGGCCCGGCCGGTCGCACCATGTGGGAAAAGCTCGCCAACGTAAACGAGCAGGTTCTGGCAAACTACCTGAAAAACGAGTACCCGCAGACCGTTGCCGTGATTCTCTCGAAGATCAAACCCGAACATGCTTCGAGGGTTTTGGGACTTCTGCCCGAGCCCTTCGCAATGGAAGTCATCATGCGGATGCTGCGCATGGAGTCGGTGCAGAAGGAAATCCTCGACGACGTCGAACGGACGCTGCGCAACGAGTTCATGTCGAACCTGGCCCGCACCAACCGCCGCGACTCTCACGAGTTGATGGCCGATATCTTCAACTTCCTCGACCGCAACATGGAGGCACGCTTCATTACTGCGCTGGAAGAAAGAAACCGAGATTCCGCCGAGCGGATCAAAGCCCTCATGTTTACCTTCGAAGACCTGGGCAAGCTGGATCCAGGTGGGGTTCAGACACTCATGAGCAATGTGGAAAGCGACAAGATGGCACTTGCTCTCAAGGGTGGCTCAGAAACAGTCAGAGACCTCTTCTTCTCGAACATGTCCGAGCGTGCAGCCAAGATCCTCAAGGAAGACATGGCCTCCATGGGACCGGTTCGACTACGCGACGTCGACGAAGCCCAGATGTACATGGTCACCATCGCCAAAGACCTTGCCGCCAAAGACGAAATCGTCATCGCCGATTCCAAGGGCGACGACGAGTTGGTCTACTAGGTGGGATAGACCGGAATGTCAGCAGAGCAAAAATTTCTTTTCAACGATGCCTTCGAAGCCCCCCTTTCATCGGGCAGCAAACCGGAGGCCCCGCCTCCGCCGCCGGAGCCGGAGGTGGTTGAACCTGAGATTTCCGAGGCGGACCTGGAGCAGGCCCGCGCCGAGGGACGTCAGGAGGGTATCAATCAGGGAAGAGAAGAAGGCCGCGCCGAGGCTTTTTCCGGTATCGAGCAGACCACCCAGACTCTCTTGCTGAACCTGACCGGACGCTTCGGGGAGCTTCTGTCCGAGCAGCCCAGGATGCAGGTGAAAGTCGCGGAGGATGCCCTGTTGGCCGCGTCGACAATCCTGCGCAAAATCGTACCTTCGCTTGAGAAATCCGCCGCGATAAAAGAAATCGAAGCCGTGGTTGCCGAGTGCCTGGAACGAGCGCAGGACGAACCGCGCCTGGTGGTGCGCGTATCCGAGCAAATGCTCGAGCCCGTGAAAACCCGCATTGACGCCCTGGTTAACGCCGAAGGCTTTGAAGGGAAGATCGTCTTCCTTGCCACTGACGAACTCAATGACAGCGATGTTCGGGTCGAGTGGGCAGACGGCGGAGCCGAGCGGCGGACCGATGAAATCTGGCACGATATCGATCAGATTCTTGCACGTTTTCTCAAGGTTCCGGCAGAGAGCCTCTCCCGGCAAAGCAGTGCAGCCACGGCCCCTATTCAGGTCGCGCCTCCCGCACCCGAGGCGGCCTCTCCTGCCACGGCCGCTGCCGACGAAGAATCGCAACCGGAGACCGCTGCGCCACCGCCACTTGTTTCACCAATGGAACAGATGGGACTGGCTGCGTCCGAGGAAATCGACGGTACCGAGACTGTTACCGCTGCTGCAGTCGCGACCGATCCGGAACCAACAGCAGTGCCCCCGGATCACGCCGGCGAATTAACGCAGACCATAGAAAAACCGGCAGCAACAGCCGCCGCCCCTCAGGAGCCTAACAATGACTGATTCTGAAACTCTCACGCTCGATGATCTGGACATGGCGCCGGCAGATCAGGTCGCCCTGGTCGAAGAGGGCGACGTTCCCGAAGCCGCCGGGCGTCCGCCAACAAACGCCAAGGAACTGGAAGCAGTCTACGACATTCCGGTTCAGGTTTCCGCCGTACTCGGAAAGGCCAACATGCAGGTCAGCCAATTGCTCAAGCTTGGCCGGGGCGCTGTGGTGGAACTGGACCGAAAGGTCGGCGAAGCCATCGACATCTACGTGAACAACCGGCTTGTCGCCCGTGGCGAGGTGGTTGTCGTTGAGGATCGTCTGGGCGTGACCATGACGGAAATCATCAAAATGGATCGCGGTTAATTCAGATGTTGAACGTGATTTCACAGGGGAGAACCAGCTGTCATGGCTAATGTAGCAGCCAATCCGGCAACTGCCCGGCGGCAGGCAAAAAAACGCCTGTCGCAAGGTGGCCCCATGTTCGATTTCGCGACCGTATTCGGCGCTGTCGGCGCTTTCGTGGTGATCGGCACGGCCATGACGCTCGGCGGTTCTCCAGGCTCCTTCATCGACATTCCCGCCATGCTGATTGTCCTGGGCGGCACCTTTCTGGTCTCCTCGATTTCCTTTTCCGTTGCCGAGGTAATCCAAGCACAACGGGTCATGGCGCAGGCCGTGCTCTATCACGTGATCGAGCCGGACGATGCCGCACGCCAGGTTCTGAACCTAGCTGATCACGCGCGAAAAAATGGCATCCTGGCTATCCAGAACACGCTGAAAGACCTCAAGAAACAACCGTTTCTCTTCCGCGCTGCATCGATGGTAATCGACGGCATGCCGCCGGAGCAGGTTCAAAGCATCCTGATGCGTGAGGCCGATGCGATCCGGCAGCGACACATTCGCTCCGCCGGCGTTCTGCGCCGCGCAGGTGAAGTCGCGCCGGCCATGGGCCTGATCGGTACCCTAGTTGGCCTGGTCCAGATGCTCGGCAATCTGGAAGACCCCTCGACCATCGGGCCATCCATGGCGATTGCACTTCTGACCACTTTTTACGGGGCCGTGCTGGCGAACATGCTGTTCCTGCCGCTGGCCAACAAGCTCGACCGAAATTCCGAAGCCGAATCGATGATCAATCAGATCTACGCCATCGGCATCGCATCCATCAGCCGTCAGGAGAACCCTCGTCGGCTGGAAGTTGAAATCAACACGATTCTGCCGCCCGTAAGCCGGGTGGAGTACTTCGATTAAAAAGGGACTTGGAGAAGAAATATGAGACTCCTCATCGTCGGATCACTCGAGGGTCACATCGTCACGGCAGGCAAGATTGCCTTGGATCGTGGTGCGAAAGTCGCAAACGTCGACGGCATCGAAGAGGCGCTTGATGCGCTGCGATCCGGACAGGGTTCGGATCTTCTCATGGTCGATGTCGATCTCGATATCGGTCAGCTCTGCGAGAGCCTCGAGGCGGAACGCATCTCGATCCCGGTCGTCGCCTGTGGCATCGACACCTCGCCCGCGCGGGCCGTCGAGGCCATCAAGGCTGGCGCCAAGGAATACATCCCCCTGCCCCCGGACGCCGAGCTGATCGCCGCCGTGATCGCCGCTGTCACTGAGGAATCGACGTCGCTGGTCTTCAAAGACCCGGCCATGAACGGTGTTCTCAGACTGGCTGAACAGGTTGCGCCTTCCGACGCCAGCGTCCTGATCACGGGTGAATCCGGAACCGGTAAGGAGATCATGGCACGCTATCTCCACACCAAGTCCCGGCGCTCCAAGGCCCAGTTCATCTCAGTCAACTGTGCCGCCATTCCCGAGAACCTGCTGGAATCGGAACTCTTCGGTCACGAGAAAGGCGCTTTTACCGGTGCCGTGGGCCGCAGAATCGGCAAGTTCGAGGAAGCCAACGGCGGAACCTTGCTGCTGGACGAGATTTCCGAGATGCATCCGCGCCTGCAGGCAAAACTGCTGCGCGCCGTGCAGGAGCGTGAGATCGACCGGGTCGGCGGCAGTCAGCCGATCAAGGTGGATATCCGCCTGCTCGCAACCTCGAACCGGAACCTGGAAGACGAAGTTCGTCAGGGCAACTTCCGCGAGGACCTTTACTTCCGTTTGAACGTCGTCAACATCGTCATCCCGGCATTGCGCGAACGCCCGCGAGACATCGAGATTCTGGCCGACCATTTCATTGCGAAGTATGCTGACGCCAATGGTGTTCCGGTGCCGCCGATTTCCCACGAGGCGCGTCAGATCCTGCTAAAGCATCACTGGCGGGGCAACGTGCGTGAGCTGGAAAACACCATGCATCGCGCCGTATTGTTAGCGCGTGACGGCAAAGTTACCGAAGAGTCGATCATGCTGACAGGCGAAATGCTGCCGCCGGACGCCAATTCCACGGCTGCCAGCAGCAACATGCCGACCGCCTCGGCTGCCGCACCTGCCAAGTCCCATGACGCCAGCGAACTGGTCGGACGCACAGTCGCAGACGTCGAGAAAGACCTTATCCTCGACACGCTGGAACATTGCCTCGGCAATCGGACGCATGCCGCGAACATTCTGGGCATCTCGATCCGGACCCTGCGCAATAAGCTGAAGCTGTATGGCGAGAAAGGTTTACCGATCTCCATGCCGGGCGAAGCGGAACGCACGATCGCCTGACAGGTAAAGACAGTACCGATGGGGCCTTTCCCCTGTAGCAGCCCCGTATCACGACTGGATTAGTTTATGTCCGAGACCAGCACATCGGATGACGCCCAACCCAACGCCTCGCGGGAGTCATTCAACAGCGCGCTGGATTTTCTAAGGCGCGGCGACATCGCCCTGGCGCTCGGCGTCGTCTGTATCCTTGTCGTCCTGATCCTGCCGATGCCGCCCTGGTTGCTGGACGTCGCGCTCGCGCTTTCCATGACCCTGTCGGTGCTGATCCTGATGACATCGCTCTTCATCAGCAGGCCGCTCGACTTCAGTTCCTTCCCGACGGTTCTGCTGATCGCGACCATGTTGAGGCTGTCGCTTAATCTGGCATCGACCCGCCTGATCCTGGCCAACGGCCATGAAGGCACCGGAGGCGCCGGGAAGGTTATCGAAGCCTTCGGCGGCTTTGTCATGAGCGGGAATTTCGTGATCGGGATCATCGTCTTTTCGATCCTGGTTATCGTGAACTTCATCGTCATCACCAAGGGTTCCGGGCGTATCGCCGAGGTCTCGGCACGCTTCAGCCTGGACGCCATGCCGGGTAAGCAGATGGCCATCGACGCCGATCTTTCGGCAGGACTGATTGACGAACAGGCCGCCCGTGACCGCCGCAAAACACTCGAAGACGAAAGTAACTTCTTCGGCTCCATGGACGGTGCCGCCAAGTTTGTGCGCGGTGACGCCATTGCGGGCCTGCTGATCACCTTCATCAACGTCATTGGCGGTATCATTATCGGTGTCGCACAGATGGACCTCAGCTTTGGCGAGGCCGCCGAAGCCTACACCATGCTGACCGTCGGCGACGGATTGGTCAGCCAGATCCCTGCGATCATCGTCTCGACCGCCGCCGGTATTCTGGTATCGCAAACCACGCAGACGGGATCCGCCGACAAGGCTGTGTTTGGACAGCTCGGCGGCTACCCTCGCGCCCTCGGTCTTTCCTCTTTCCTGATGGTTGCACTGGCGCTCTTGCCCGGTATTCCCGCGGTGCCTTTCCTCGTCATTGCGGCGGCCACCGGCGGGCTGGCCTGGAAGTCGAACCGGAAAATCGATGGTGCCGTTGAAGATGCAGAAGCCGCAAAGCAGGCGGAGGCGCAGGCCATACCGGTTGCCGAAGACCCGATCTCGAACTCGCTGCAGATCGACAACCTGCGCCTGGAGCTGGGCTATGGCCTACTGCCGCTGATCAACGGCCAGGGCGGTCAGCGCCTGACCGATCAGATCAAGGCGCTGCGGCGGCAAATGGCCCAGGATCTCGGGTTCGTCCTGCCGTCGGTGCGGATCCAGGATAATCTTCAACTGCCAGCCAACAACTACATCATCCGCGTGAAAGAGATCGAGGCAGGCGGCGGTGAACTGCGCCCCAATATGCTGCTGATCATGGACCCGCGCGGCGAAACCATCTCGCTGCCCGGCGAAGACACCATCGAGCCGACTTTCGGACTGCCGGCCAAATGGGTCGACGAAGCCAGCCGTGAAGAGGCGCTGTTCCGTGGCTATACCGTGGTCGATCCTCCGACCGTCGTCACCACCCACCTGACCGAAGTGGTCAAGGATAACGTCGCGGAGCTGATGTCCTACGCGGAGACACAAAAGCTGATGGACGAGCTGGATCAGGATCAGCAAAAGCTGATCGCCGACCTGATCCCCGCACAGATTTCCGTGGGTGGCGTGCAGCGAGTCCTGCAGAACCTGCTGAACGAAAGGGTTTCGATCCGCGACCTGCCGACGATCCTGGAGGGCGTTTCGGAAGCCTGCGGCTACACCCGCAACGTCACGGCAATCACCGAGCATGTGCGCGCCCGTCTGGCCCGCCAGATTTCGAACGCGCAGATCAACGAGGCAGGCTTCATTCCCATGGTGACGCTGACCCCGGACTGGGAACAGTCTTTCGCGGACGCCATTATCGGCGAAGGCGAGGACCGTCAGCTCTCCATGGCGCCGTCCAAGCTGCAGGAATTCATCGGCGTTGTGCGAAAGACCTTCGAACAACACGCCATGATGGGCGAGACGCCCGTGCTGATGACCAGCCCAGGCATCCGCCCTTACGTACGCTCAATTGTGGAGCGTTTCCGGCCCTCAACAGTGGTTCTTTCACAAAACGAAGTTCACCCCAGAGCCAAGATCAAAACCCTTGGCCAGTTGTAGATAGAGTTCATTGAGTGTGATGAGTAAGTTAGCAGTAGAGTCAGGCAACAGGGCCAGCCTGCGGAGATTAGCGGGAGGCGATAAGTCCTATGCGGCTTAGAAGCTTCACCGCCGAAACCCTGCCCGATGCGATGCATCTGGTACGTGAAGAACTGGGCCTGGATGCGGTCATCCTCTCAACCCAGGAACTGGGCGGCGCACTCGGCGTAAAGGTCATGGCGGCACTCGACGGCGATCTCGATGACGAGCTCGACCTGCAGGACCCCGAAAGTCTGGTCGAGACCGTCGACGAGATGTCCGAGGTCCTCGATTATCATCAGATACCCGCCCCTCTCGCCAACCGTCTGATGAGCAATGCTTCCGGCCTGAATGCCGACGACAATGTCATGGCGCTGGCCGGCGTTCTTGATGGCGCTTTCGACTTCGCCCCTCTGCCGACTGCCGCCAGCAAACGACCGGTGATGATCGTAGGTCCGAGCGGTTCGGGTAAGACCGCGACCGCCGCAAAGCTTTGCGCCAAGGCACGCCTAGCCGGTCAGCAAGCCAGCCTGATCACTATGGATGGCGAGAAAGCAGGCGGTATGGCGCAGGCCGAGACCTTTGCGTCTGCGTTGGAGATTCCGCTTCATCGGGCCGACACGGCAGCGGGTCTGAGCGACGTGATAGCCGCATCCCCCAAAGAGCCTTTGATCGTGATCGATACACCGGGCGTATCGCCATACGACGAAGAAGGTCTGCGCGACCTGCGTGAAACGGCGGAGGAAATTGGTGCGACCACGCTTCTCGTTTTGCCGTCAGGCGGTGACTGCTACGAACAGGCCGAATGCGCCCTCGCCTTCCGGGATACGGGTACACGCTATCTGATCATGACCCGGCTGGACTCCAGCCGCCGCTACGGTGGCCTGCTCTGTGCGGCTCACGCCGGACGTTTCAGTCTGATGGGTGTCGGCATATCGGCGCAGATCGGCAACGGCCTCGCGCCGATCAATCCGGTCTCTCTGGCCCGCCTGCTTCAACCCGCTACGAATACTCAAGAGCATCTGTCGCTCGTTTTGGGAACACAGTGATAATGGAAGTTTCAAACGCACTCGCCTCCGACGGAAAGTCTTCCGCAAACATCGTCGCTATCGCGTCGGGAAAAGGCGGCGTCGGCAAAACGTGGTTGTCAGTAACCCTGTCTCAGGCCCTGACCAACGCGGGAAAACCGACCATGCTCTTCGACGGCGATCTTGGGCTTGCCAATGTGGATATTCAGCTCGACCTCGGGCCGGAACGCGATCTGGGCGGCGTCATCGCCGGACGCTATTCCCTGGAAGCCGCCAAGGTTCACTATGACGTTGGTGGTTTCGATGTGGTCGCCGGGCGTTCGGGCTCGGGAAACCTTGCCAACCTGCCCAACAACAGGCTCGGTGGCCTGATCTCGGATCTCGTGGTTCTCTCGAACAACTATGGATACGTCATCCTGGATCTGGGCGCAGGCATCGAACGGACGGTCCGCCAGTTCGCCAACCTGGCGGGGACCTGCCTGGTGGTCACCAATGACGAACCCACGTCCCTCACCGACGCCTACGCTTTCATCAAGCTGACCATGCGTCAGTTCCCCGGAATGGATCTGCGCGTCGTGGTCAATATGGCCGAGACCGTGAGTGAGGGACAGCGGACCTATGGCACGATCAAGAAAGCCTGCGAATCCTTCCTGAAGTTCACGCCACCGCTCGCCGGCATCATCCGGCGCGACAGTGCGGTCAAGGAAAGCATCAGGCATCAGACGCCCCTGCTCACCCGGCATCCCAACTCGAAGGCCGCCGAAGACGTCGAGGCTCTCGCGCGGCGACTCATCAACGGTCCATGAGCAGCGTATCGCCTTCCCCTCCGCCCTCTCAGTCTTCCGGGACGGCGACGCCAAGCCAGCCAGCTCCCGCGGGAGCGGTCGCGCCTGTCGCAGCGCCCACTGGCACGCCCGCCCCTTCGCCCTCGCCACCGCAACCCGTCCAGCTTCCAATCGCCAAGGCGCCGGATCTGCTCTCGACACTGCCGTCGGGAACGGTGCTCTCAGGCACGGTTGCAAACACGGAGGCCTCCGGCTTACTGAAGGTGCTGACCAGATATGGGAGTTTCGAACTCGACTCCAAACTTGCACTGGCAAACGGAACGAAGGTTGCCTTGCAGATCCGCGACGGCGGTCAGGTCCATCTGCAAATCGTGAAGCCCGGAACGCCGGTCACGCTTCCTGACGGCACGACCAAAACGCTTGCCGATGCCGCGGTTCGCCTACCGAACCAGATACTGACGGCGACACTGGAAACCAACCTGGCGTCTACACAGAACGCGCTGCGCGGATCTGGTCTCGCGGGTACAGCAGCGGCACCTCCCCTTGCAACGGAGAGCGGGCAAGGCAATCCCGGATCACCGATCCCGCAGTTGCCCGCCGCTTTGCGCAATCTGACCGCCGGTTCTCAGTTTCAAGTTCAGTTGACGGCAATCAACACAGGTTCCCCGGCCGGTGACGGCAATCCGGGCGCCAGAACAGCCGCCAGCGCGAACGCGCCAATGCCAGCGGCGAGCGCCGCGACTTCATCAGGACCAGCCACCGCAACAGCAACAAACAATCCGGTGCTGTCAGGCACCGTGATCGCCTCAGCGACTCAAGGACGGCCCGTTCTGCAAACCCCATTTGGTATTCTGTCACTGGACAGCCGGGTTCAGCTGCCACTTGGCACCAATGTGCTCATTCAGGTGCTGGCCAACAGCCTCCCCCAAATGGCCGCCGGACCGACCGCTGCTGCCAATCCGCTGGGCCACCCCCTGGCGGGTGCCGCGTCGGCCTGGGCAAATCTGGACGCAGTGATGCGGCAAGGCGAAGCAAACGCAATTCCCGACGCACTGGCGTCCAAAGTGATGCAGCGCGTTCCTGCTGCCGGACCGGCTTTGGGGTCAAACATGCTCTTTCTACTATCCGCGCTCAATACCGGTCAATTGAGTGCCTGGCTTGGGCGCGGGACCGTGGATCAGATGCAGCGTGAAGGACAGAGCGACCTGAGCGGACGTCTGGACCAGGACCTCGCGCAGGCGGGGCGGATCGCCGATGCCAACGGAGGTGAATGGCGGACACTCATTCTCCCCTTTCTAGACGACGGCCAGATCCGGCAACTGCGCCTCTTCATCCGGCGAGACCAGGACGGCGAAGAGGGCGACGGTCAAGAGCAGTCCGGAGCGGACGCAACCCGGTTTCTGCTGGAAATAGAGTTATCGAAACTCGGCGACATGCAGCTGGACGGGCTGATCCGGGCCAAGCTCTTCGATCTTGTCCTGCGCACGCGCAAGCCTTTTTCCAATGCCATGCATGATGAAATCATCAGAATTTTCACGGAATCAAATCACAACCTGGGCCTGGCCGGACAAATTCTATTCGAAGCGTCGGACGACTGGCGTTCGAAGGCGGCAGAGAGCGCATCCTTGGCAGACACGCCCGATCTCATGATTTGAGCTAAGCTTGTTTTCTTCTTATCCGGTCGCGGTGCGGGCAACGGGCAACTCAGTGGCCTGAGTCCGGTTCAGCCCGAGCCGGTGACCGTCGTAGTTCCCACCGAGGATCGGTTTCCAGAAGTCCGAGTGATCGAGGTACCAGTCAATGGTCTCCTCCAGAGCCGTCTCAAAATCCGCCTCGGGTTTCCATCCCAGTTTGCTCATCAGCTTGCCGGCATCCAATGCATAGCGCCGATCATGCCCAGGGCGATCCGTGACAAAGGAAATCAGTTCCTCGTGCGAAGCCCCTCCCGTCATCACCTTCCGGCGATCGAGCGCCCGGCAAATGGTTCGGACAACATCCAGGTTGGAGGCTTGATTGCCGCCGGCGACGTTGTAGGTTCCCCCCGGCTGACCGGCTTCCAACACTGTCAGGACGGCGCGGCAGTGGTCGGTCACATAGAGCCAGTCGCGGATGTTCTCACCGTCGCCGTAGACCGGCAGTGGCAGCTCGCGCACCGCCTTCACAATCATCAGCGGGATCAGCTTCTCAGGGAACTGCATCGGACCGTAGTTGTTGGTGGCAACCGTAATCAGGCTCGGCAGGCCGTAGGTCGTATGATACGCGCGCACCAGATGATCGGCTGCCGCCTTACTTGCCGAATAGGGCGAGTTCGGCTGATACGGGCTCTCTTCGGTTGCTGCGGCGCCATCGATCGAGCCGAAGACCTCATCGGTCGAGATCTGCAGAAAACGGAAGCTGCGGCTCTCATGATCCGCCAGCCCTTCCTGATAGCGTACAGCGGCATCAAGCAGATTCTGAACGCCGACGACGTTGCTCTGCACGAAGACACCTGGATTATCGATGGAGCGATCGACGTGGGTTTCAGCTGCAAAATTTATGATGGCGGAGGGAGAACACTGACGCAGGATGCTATCGACAACCTCGCGGTTCTCAATCCGGTCGTTGATGAAGCGGTGTTCCGGATGACGCAACAGACTGTTCAGAACATAGGATCCGCCGGCATAGGTCAGTGCATCGAGATTCACGACCCGATATCCCTGGCTCAGGGCCAATTGAACAAAGTTGCTGCCGATAAAACCGGCGCCACCAGTTACGAGAATACAGCCCTTATCCATTTTCATCACCGCTATCCGTTCACCGCTGAAAGCCGGTCAACTCCAAAAGTTCTGCTTGCGTTTCGTAATTCTCGCAAAAATTGGTCACTTAAAGCTGAAGAGGAAGCATTTGTTGGCAAGCTTCCGCACCGATGTGTCATGCGCGCCGCGCCATCCTGCGCCGGTACAGGTTCAATCCGACTTCATCAAGCGCCTGCTGTTCACGTTTGGCGCGCTTGGCTTGCTCACGGCGCAGTTCGTTACTTTCTGCTGTCTGGTACTTTTTCAGCTCCTGAAACGATGCCCGGACCTCTTCCCGGGCTGAGTCAATCGAGGCACTGAGAATCTGCATGGAGTCCTGGATACGCTGACGCCGTTGCTTGACTGCATCCGCATAATTCGGGAATGCCGCTGCCGCTTCCGGCGAAGACGCCGCGATCAGCTTCTCAGCCTCAAAGGCCTGATCGATCGTCAGCAGATCCTTTTCCAGTTTCTCGAGGAGCCTCTCCATGTCGGCAAGTTTCTGCCGCTTCTCATCAAGCTCCCACTGGTGCACCCGCACCAGGCTGTTCAATGCTGTCAATGTCTCCACACCTTTTCTAGTCTGACTCTATAGAGGAGAATTCACGATCACGACGGAGGCCGCCAAGAACCTTCGTCCTCTGAATTATCTAACGCCGTCTTTGCGCCCAAGACTTCATCTAAGCTTCGCCGGGAGGCCAGGCTATGTTGAGCAAACGCGCAAGTTCCGCATAGCCATCGTCAATCTGGAAGCGCTCGGTACGCGCTTGCGACAGAAACGCCTCAATGGCCGGGTAATAGTTCAACGCCTCATCCGTCGCGGCGTCACTGCCTTGTTTGTAGGCGCCGATACGGATCAGTTCAGCCATGTCTTCGTAAGTCGAGAGAAGCGTACGCGCGCGGGTTACCAAAGCGGTTTCAGCGTCGGAGTTACAGGCCGGCATGGTGCGCGAAATGCTGCGGAGAATGTTGATTGCCGGGTAGCGGTTACGTTCCGCTATGCCGCGTTCCAGCACGATATGACCGTCCAGGATACCCCGGACCGCGTCGGCAACCGGCTCGTTGTGATCATCGCCTTCGACCAGGACCGTAAAGAGCCCGGTAATCGATCCCTTTGCGGTTCCGGGCCCTGCCCGTTCCAGCAACTGCGGCAACTCCGCAAAGACCGATGGTGTGTATCCTTTACTCGCAGGCGGCTCCCCGGCGGCCAGTCCAATTTCGCGCATTGCCATGGCGAAGCGCGTCACCGAATCCATCATGCACAGCACGTCACGATCCTGATCCCGGAAATACTCTGCAACGGCAAGCGTGAGATAAGCCGCCTGACGCCGCATCAGAGGCGGTTCGTCGGACGTCGCAACAATAACCACCGAGCGCGCGAGGCCTTCGGCCCCAAGGTCGTCTTCCAGCCACTCCTGAACCTCGCGGCCGCGTTCACCGATCAGACCGATCACGTTAACATCGGCCTGTGTGTAACGCGCCAGCATGGAAAGCAGCACAGACTTACCGACACCGGACCCGGCGAAGATACCCATACGCTGACCGCTGCAGCAGGTCAGAAAAGTGTTGATTGCACGTACGCCCAGATCGAGCTTTGAACCAACGCGGTTCCGGTTATGCGCCGGCGGTGGTGAAGCCCTTAAGCGGTAGGGTTCCAGACCGGTTGGCAAAGGGCCCTTGCCGTCAATCGGCTCACCCATTGCGTTGATAACGCGGCCAAGCCAGGCATGATGAGGTCTGATAACCGGATCAGAGTCAGCCAGTTCGGCCTTGGTGCCAAGACCGACGCCGTCCAGAGATCCGAAAGGCAAAACCAGTGCACGCTTTTCCCGGAAGCCGATAACCTCGGCAGGCACGCGGCGGTTGCCTCGGGCGACCAGATTACAGCGTGCTCCGATTGATAGAACCCGGTCGAGACCGGCAACTTCAACCAGCATTCCCAGTATCCCGGCAACGCGCCCATAGATCTGATAGGAGGGAACCTGTTCGATTTCATTGAGGAGAGAAGAAGACAAAAGGGGCACGATACCATCCGCGTTTCAAAGGGTTATGGCTAACCCCACAGACAAGAAAGATGTCTGATTACGCTTAAGGTTTATTTAAAAAATGACGTCACCGACTCTTTTTTATCACCTGCTAACCAAACCGAGCGATGCGCATTGCAATTTTTAGAGATTTAGCTTAACAGTGATTTCATTAATATTATCAAACCGTTACAGAGCTTACCTTATATCTACGGCAGATTATGCGAAAATTTGTTCGTATATAACCGTCTTTGAGTAAGGGTTTGTTAATAAAGCTTCCCCAAAATGGTTAACAGTCTTAATCTTGATTAATCTTAACCATTTGGGTTGGAGCTATGAGAGTACTTCTCGTCGAGGACGATTCTGCAACGGCGCAAGGCATCGAGATGATGTTGCGGTCCGAAGGCTATGTTTGTGACACCACGGACATGGGCGAAGACGGTCTCGAGATCGGCAAAATATACGATTACGATATCATCATTCTTGACCTTATGCTGCCGGACATTGACGGCTACGAGGTTCTGCGGCGTTTGAGGGCGGCCCGTGTCCGCACACCGATCCTCATTCTGTCTGGTCTGAATGGTCTTGACGACAAGATCAAAGGACTGGGTGTCGGCGCTGACGACTATCTGACGAAACCTTTCGACAAGCGCGAACTGATTGCCCGCATCCAGGCCATCGTCCGCCGTTCGAAGGGCCATTCCGACTCTATCATCCAGACCGGCAAGCTGACGGTGAACCTGGATACCCGAACTGTTGAGGTCGACAGCCAGCCGCTGCATCTCACCGGCAAGGAATACGGTATTCTGGAACTCCTGTCCCTGCGTAAGGGAACCACACTGACCAAGGAGATGTTCCTGAACCATCTCTACGGCGGTATGGACGAGCCGGAGCTCAAGATCATCGACGTCTTCGTCTGCAAGCTTCGCAAGAAGCTCTCTGCGGCGACAGGCGGTGCGAACTATATTGAAACTGTTTGGGGACGCGGCTACGTGCTGCGCGATCCGGTCGGTGGACAAGAGGCAGCGCCTCAGACCAAGTCTGCGCCAGAACAGGAAGCTGTTTCGGCTTAGAGCCTGAAATCCGTTCTCGAACGCAAGTCTCGGGAACGGGCTCCGCTCCAGGTCTTTGGCTCCTCGCCTATACCGACAAGTTAACGGCCCGCTCCTCTCGGTGTGGGCCGTTAACTTGTCTGCCCTACCCTACGCAAGCGGTCAGGGCCTGCTGCCGGCAGGCCTTTAGCATCGTTGAAAGACACCGTCCGGAACCGGAAGCGGATTTGCGCGGCCCTTCAAAGCTGCTAAAGCTTGCAAATGAACATCTGGCGCCCAGCACAAAAAATATCTGTGAAGTCACTCGGCCTGCATTGGCGTGATCAGCGCCTGCTCGCGTTCGAGGTTTTCGACGACGCCGGCAATCTGAAAGGCGTGCGCCCACTCGGCGGAACGGTTGAGTTTGGAGAGTCCTGGCAAGACGCCCTCATTCGGGAGTTTCGCGAGGAACTGGACATTGTGGTTTCTATTCGGAATGAACCTCTAGTGTTCGAAAACATCTACGATCACGAAGGCACGGTCGGCCACGAAATCCTCTTCATTTCCGAAGTCATCTTCCCTGCCGGCGCGTACGAGGCAGTAGAAGAGATCAGATTTGCCGAAGACAACGGAGAAGTCTGCACGGCACGCTGGTTCCATCTCAACGAACTGGGGGAAAACGGCGTTGCACTTTTCCCCCTGGACTTGAAAGAGCGCCTGATCGCAGAATGATGCGTGAGTAACTGCGGTGATGCCTCAGCGCTGACGGCAGAGTGCGTTGAAGCGCCTAGAGCGCAGAGAAGCAATCGCCGCAAGTAGTATCAGGATAGAGGGGCTGCGCTGGTAAGGACCGCACCGCAGAAAAACGAAAGGCTGGTCGATTCACTTCTGAGCAAAGTAAATCGACCAGCCTCTCCAGCAGGAAATTCCTACCATTCCCTACAAGACCGGTTCCGCCATATGGCGCGGTCTTCCCGTTCAGGATCACACTGCTTTCTTGACGGCGCCCTCGCCAGCAAGACCGTAGATACCGCGCTGTCCCGGGATCAGCAGGAAGCGATCGGAAATTCCCAGAACCGTCTCGGCACCGCCGAGATAGAGGAAACCGTCGTTCGCAAGGATACCCGACATCTGATCCAGAACCTGCGACTTGGTCGGCTGATCGAAGTAGATCAGCACGTTCCGGCAGAAGATCACGTCGAACTGACCCATCCCAGACATGGAGTTCAAAAGGTTGAAGTTTTTGAACGTCACCATGTTACGGATGTCATCGTTGAGCTTCCAACGATCTTCGACCTGGGTGAAGTACTTAACCAGCAAATTGATTGGAAGGCCGCGTTGCACTTCGAACTGTGAGTAGACGCCTTCCTTTGCCTTATCGAGAATTTCCTGGGAAATATCGGTTCCCACAATCTCAATCCGCCAGCCGGCCAACTTGGCCTGCGCTTCCTTAAGCAACATCGCCAGGGTGTAAGGTTCCTGACCGCTCGACGCGGCAGCACACCAGATCCTGATCGACTTCTTTGCAGCGCGGTGTTCGAGCAGATACGGGAGTACAACATCCCGGAACTGATCAAACGGCTTTTGGTCCCGAAAGAAGAACGACTCATTGGTCGTCATCGCTTCGGTAATATCAACCAAAAGCTTTTCGTCGTTGGACTTACGGACCTGCTGTGCCAACTCGTCGAAGCCACTCAGGCCCCACTTGCGAGCAACAGGATTCAATCTGCTTTCCAGCAGATATGCCTTGTCTTCCGAAAGTACCAACCCCGAGCGCTTTTTCAGGAGTTGAGAAATGAGTTCGAAATCGTTCACGTTCATGCCGCCGACCTCATAACAAGCTTTAGCACCTGGGGACCGATATCCGTGAGCGGCAATACAGCCGAACAAAGACCATCGCTGGCTACTGCGCCAGGCATCCCCCAAACAACACTTGTTGCTTCGTCCTGAGCAACCACTGCACCACCGGCTGCAGTGACAACTTCAGAGCCTCGTTGCCCATCAGACCCCATCCCCGTCAGGATAACGACGAGAAGTTTGGGCCCATAGATTTTACTCAAACTTCTGAGCATCGGATCAACCGATGGTCTGCAGAAATTTTCCGGTGGATCTTGCGTTAAACGAATGACTTTGTTTACGCCGTCCGCTTCAAGCACCATGTGGTAGTCGCCAGGTGCCACGTAGACCTGCCCTCCCACAATCGCTTCTCCGTCGGTCGCTTCGTTACAAGTCATCCCACTCACTCGTGAAATATGTTCTGCCAGCAGCTTGGTAAAAGTCGCCGGCATGTGTTGCGTTATCAGGATCGGCTGCGTCACCTTTCCCGAAAGGCTTTTCATCACCTCGAAAAGCGCCTGTGGACCTCCGGTCGAGCTGCCGATCGCAATAATGTCGGGCACCATCGTCGGCATAGGCCGAAGCTGTATCGGCTTGCGGGCCGATGCAGGTTTGACGACGACCTTGTCGGACGCGCCCTGTGGAACCGCGACCGGCGCCTGCGTGCCGCCACGAGCCGCAAGTCCAAGTGCTTTTACCTTTTCCGTCAATTCCCGTTTGAAGTCACCGGCCGTCGAAATCTCGCCAGTCGATGTCGGCTTGGGAATGTAGTCTGCCGCGCCAGCCTGCAGAGCCTGCATGCTGATTTCAGCGTTCTTAAGGGTCAAGGTCGAGGCCATGATCACTCTGACGCCTGGCTGAGCCTTTATGATCAGCGGCAAAGCGGTCATACCATCCATAACAGGCATCTCGATATCGAGAACGACCACGTCGACTTTCTGGCGTTCCAGTGTCGATAACGCGATCTGCCCGTTCTGGACTGAAGCTGCGATTGATATCTGCGGATCCGACTCCAGCGCACGCGTTAGCAGGCCCCGAATCACAGCCGAATCATCGACGATCATCACTTTGTAGGGACCTGTCAGTCCGGATGCTGAAGCTTGACCAGCAGTCATGATCAAATCAAACCCACCTGAGTGAATTTCGATTCAATGATCTCGCTGTCAAACGGCTTCATAATGTATTCGTTCGCACCAGCCTGGATAGCTTCCTGGATGTGCGACATATCGTTTTCCGTTGTGCAGAAAACGACGATTGGCTGCTCGACATCCTTCATGGCGCGAAGGTCGACGAGGAACTCAATGCCACTCTTGATAGGCATGTTCCAATCGAGCAGAACCGCGTCAGGCATGCTCTTCTCGCACGCCTCGATGGCTTTCTGGCCATCTTCAGCTTCGTCGATTGCAAAGTTGAGACCCTCGAGAATTTTTCGGGCCACCATTCGAACGACCTTAGAGTCGTCGACGATCAGGCAGGACTTCATATTGAGACTCCGGATCGAGTTGTAAACTCATGAAAACCAAACATTCTATTCGATGTCTTCCGCGACTTCTTCCTAAGCCGCGACCTCACGGCCGTAGTCCAGAAGGCGGGTCACGTCCAACACCACTAGGAGTTTATCGTCCAAACGGTAAATACCGTCTGAATACTCTCTAAACTTTTGATCTAATGTCGGAGGATTTCGCTCAAAATGACTTGCTTTCAGCTGCAGCACTTCGCCGACCGAATCAACCATCAGGCTATAGAGTTCGCTGTCGTGCTCGACCACGATACTCATCCCCTCATCACCTTCATCGCGACCGTTCAAGCCCAGGCGGAGCCGGACATCGATCGCCGTGACAATCCGACCGCGCAGGTTCAGGGAACCCGCGATTTCAGGCGGCGCCAGCGGGATTGGTGTCACCCGCTGCGGACTCAGAACATCCTGGACCTTCAGAACCGGTACACCGAACAACTGACCGGCAATCACGAATGTAATGTACTCGTCGGTCTGAGAGTTTGAATTGACGTTGGAGATTTCCTGTTCGTCGCTCATGCGGCACCTCTTACTTCGGCTAGGGTGTCTTTCAGGGTATGAAGCAGCGCATCACGGTCGTTCTTAGACACATAATCCGTAAAGCCGACTTCCCGGCCTCGCGCCAAATCGTTAGGTGAAGCAAAGGACGACAGCGCAACGAGCGGAACATTGGCCCAACGCGTGTTGTTCTTTATGGCTTCCGCAAATTCGAACCCGCTCATGCCCGGCATTTCGATATCCGAGACAATCACGTCGAAGGCCTTACCTGCTTCGCAGAGCTCCAGAGCCTCAGCGGCACTCTCGACCGTCGTGACTTCGTATCCGGCGACCGAAAGCAGCGGTGCGAGCAGATTACGGAAGAAAGGACTGTCATCGACCACAAGGATCTTGGAGCCGCCTGCACCGTCTTCAGCATCACCGCGGTCGCCACCGGCAAACCAGTCAGAGAAGGCCTGCTGCAGATAGAAGCTGGCATCGATGATGTCGGTTGCCTTGTCATCGATGATCGCACTACCGATACAACCCTGCTTCTCAGTGCCGAGCTCGATGTTCATGCGGTCTTCGACAATGTCGACAATTTCGTCAACCACGAGGCCCATGGTGCGATCCCGGTCGCTAAAGACCAGTACCGGCTGACGGCCTTCGGTCTTGAGCTCCTTGCCGTCCATCTGCACCAGCGGCATCAGGGCGCCGCGATACTGAACTACACGTTGACCGCCGGAGTTTTCGACGCTCGCAAGATCAATTTCCTCAAGCCGCGCAACGAGCCCCAGAGGAACCGCCTTGGGCGCGGAGTCTGCAGCCCGGAAGACCAGCATCGCGACCGTTTCGGCGTTGTCGCCGGCATGGCGCTCTGCAGCGCCTTCTGCGGCAGCACCGGAAACCGCGATTTCACCGGTCGCAGCAGCAATACCGTTCGGATCAAGGATCATGACAACCGCACCATCACCAAGGATCGTGTTACCAGAGAAGAGCTGAATATCGCGAAGGATCGGCGCGACCGGCTTGACCACGATTTCCTCGGTATCAAACACGCGATCAACAATGATCCCGAAGCTGTACGTCCCGACCTGGGCAACCACGATGAAGTTGTCGTTCTTGATCATTCCCGAGCTATCGCTGGAGCTTGGAGTTTCCGCAACGGCAGTCTCTTCGCTCTCGACGGTTTCAGCTTCATCGGAAGCTTTTTCAGGCGCTGAGCCCTTTTCGGCCTCGATCTCCTGTGGCGGAAGCTTCAGAAGCTCACGCAGATTGACGAGTGGGAGCAAACGATTGCGCAGGCGCAGAACCGGCGTATCGTTGATCCGTTCAATGGAGTGTTCGGAGTTTCCGGACGCACGGACCAGCTCAACGACCGAGAGCTGCGGAATGGCAAAGCGTTCACGGCCGGAGGCCACGATCAGCGCCGAGACAATTGCCAGGGTCAGCGGAATTTTGATGGTAAAGGTCGTGCCCTTGCCTTCAACCGACTTCAGCTCAACCGTACCACCGATCTTCTCAATGTTGGTGCGCACAACGTCCATTCCGACACCACGGCCCGAGACCGACGTAACGGCTGCTGCTGTCGAGAAACCGGCTTTGAAGATGAACTGCTGAATCTGCTGCTCGCTCATGGATTCGAGCTCAGCCTCAGTGGCCAGACCGTTGGACAGAACCTTTTCCTTGATCTTGGCGCTCGCAAGCCCCTTACCATCGTCGACGATTTCGATGATGATATGACCACCTTCATGATAAGCATTAAGCAGGACCTTACCGGTCTCCGGCTTGCCGACCTTGATACGATCGGCAGGCATCTCCAGACCGTGATCGGCGGAGTTCCGGACCATATGGGTCAAAGGATCCTTGATCAGCTCAAGAACCTGACGGTCGAGCTCAGTCTCGGCGCCCTTCATGACAAGATCGATTTTCTTGTCAAGTTCGAGCGAGAGATCTCGGATGATACGTGGCAGCTTCGCCCAGGCGTTGCCAATCGGCTGCATCCGGGTCTTCATGACACCTTCCTGCAGCTCGGAGACCACATGATTGAGACGCTGCAGAGGAGCAGCAAATTCACTGTCCTTCTGACCGCGCAGGATCTGAAGGGTCTGGTTCCGGGTCAGAACCAGCTCGGAAACCATGGTCATCAGGTTCTCAAGCAGGTCGACGTTGACACGGATTGACTGGTTCGCAACCGAAGATTCCTTGGCAACCTCCTGGTTGGCGGCAGGCTTTTTCGCGGCTGCAGCGGGCGCAGGAGCGGCAGGTGCTTCCGGTTCGGGCGCTGGTGCAGCTTCGGCGACGGGCTCGGGCGCTGCTTCAGCGGCCGGTTCCTCGGCAACAGCTTCAGCCTGCGGCTCCTCAGCCGCGACATTCATGTTGCCTGTTTCAGAAGCCGGCGTTGGAACGAATTCTACTTCTTCTTCCGTCTCAGCAGCTGGAGCCTCGGGTGCTGCCGGTGCAGCGGCCTCTGCAGGCGCATCGGCAAGCTTGCCTTCGGCAGCCGCATTCAGGCGGCTGATCAGCTCGCTGTCATCGCCGTCAGGCTCGGCCTCTGTGGCTTCGAGCACATTCAGAATTTCACGGATTTGATCCAGGCATTCCAGGATCAGCGAGACAATCGGGCCTGTGACCACCAACTCGCCGTCGCGCACCTTACCAAGGATGTTCTCCCCGGCATGCGCAACTGATTCCAGCCGCGGCAAACCAAGAAACCCGCAGGTGCCCTTGATTGTGTGCATCAGCCGGAAGATATTCCCCAGCAAATCGGCATCATTTGGATTCTGTTCGAGTTTCACGAGTTCGACGTCAAGTGTCGAAAGTCCCTCGCTCGTCTCGGTCAGAAATTCACTCAACAGGTCGTCCATGACCGCTGCCCCATAATAGTGATGTAACGTTGAACGGCAAACTTGGCAGGTGTTAACTAAGCCTCCGCTTCAGCTTTAGAGTGCCAAACAGAGCTTAATAAGCCCTTACTCCTGAGCGGCTCCATTCAGTGATATCTATCTATCTGATATTATTTAATTTTTTCTCTCCCAAATCGACGTTTCCAACCAGAGAGAGAATCAGTAACCGCGCCGTATCCATGTTGACGCGTAGTCGAGTGTCTACAAATGTGAAGACGGGCATTCTGCCCACTACGAAAATTTGAGGAGAATTTTAGAACAAAGCATTGTTTGCGAACGCGTCGCGTTGTTAGTTATAAGCCTGCAGCGTTTCCGGTGCTCAAAGCATTGTTCTTTTTTTGGGCTTTTGCTGTCAAAAGACTTGGCCGGGGACAAAGTGGAACGATCGGCAAAACGGACTGAAACATCCTCTTGCCGGTACAGCACTCGGTAAGCGGCTTTCTGACCCCTGCCCGTCTTTCTTTGAAGAAATCAAAGACAAGACTCAGGTCATAAAGCCTTGTGATTGCGGGCAATTCGAGCTCCTGTCTCCTTTCGACAGGAAACGACCTGCCCGAGGGGAACGTACAGCGAGATGGGAACTTCGTGACGGACGGTATACGCCAGGCCCCTTCGGGCGCAGCCACAGGATTCCAGCTCCGTCAGCGTATCCGTTCTCTCAGCGAGCTCGGGGCCTTTACCTGGATAACGCTCGGGATCGCTGGCCTGTTGACCATTCCGGTGATCAGTGTCCTCGCCAGTGTCTTCTCAAGCGGTACCGGCACCTGGCAGCATCTGGTGGAAACGGTTCTCCCCAGCTATACGCTGAACACCAGCCTCCTTATCCTTGGTGTCGGCATCTGCGTCCCGATCATCGGCACTTCGACCGCCTGGCTGGTAACGATGTGCAGGTTTCCGGGTTGGCGGGTCTTCGAATGGGCGCTCATCCTGCCTTTAGCGGTTCCGGGCTACGTGATGGCCTACACCTATACCGACTTCCTGGACCCGAGCGGCGCCCTGCAGCAATGGATCCGGGATACCTGGGACCTCTCGTTCCGGGATTACTGGTTCCCTGACGTCAGATCTCTTGGCGGCGCCATCGCGATGCTGTCGCTTGTCCTGTATCCCTACGTATACATGCTGGCCCGGGCCGCGTTTCTGGAACAGTCGATTTGCGCCCTGGAAGTCAGCCGGACCCTCGGCTGTACGCCGCGCAGCAGCTTCATGCGGGTGGCCCTGCCTCTCGCCCGCCCTTCGATTGCCGCGGGCACCGCCCTGGCGCTGATGGAGACACTGGCAGACTTCGGAACCGTATCGTTTTTCGGTGTTCCGACCTTCACCACAGGCATTGTGCGCGCCTGGATTGACTTTGGCGACCGTATCGCCGCCGGACAGCTTTCCTCAGTGCTCCTGGCCTTCGTTTTCGCGATCCTGCTGATCGAGCGCTATAACCGCGGCATCGCCCGCTATCATCAGGCGACAAACCGCTATCAGGAGCTCCCGCGCTACGATTTGAGAGGAATGCGCGGATTTTTCGCCTTTATCGCCTGCGGATTCCCTTTGGCGCTTGGCTTCCTTCTGCCCTGTGTTCTTTTGATCCGGATGGCGTTCGAGAGTGAAGTGGCCCTGATCGCCCCTAGATTTCTGGACCTCGTATTCAATAGCTTTACCCTCGCCGCTGTGACGGCTGTTTTCGCTGTTGTTATTGCCCTTGTCATGGCCTATGCGGTCCGCCTCAATCCGAACAGGCTCTCGAAGGTTGCCGCGCGCATCGCCTCCATGGGCTACGCCGTGCCGGGTACCGTGATTGCCGTCGGCGTGCTGATTCCCTTTGCCCGCCTCGACAATGCGGTCGACGCCTGGATGGAGAGCACGTTCGGCATTTCGACCGGTCTACTGCTCACCGGCAGTATTGCAGCCCTGGTTTTCGCCTACCTCGTGCGCTTCATGGCCATCTCGCTCAACACGGTGGAAGCCAGCCTGGGCAAGATACGGCCGTCGATGGACGATGCCGCCCGGACTCTAGGCCAAAGTGCGCTTGGTACCCTGTGGCGGGTTCATATGCCGCTTATGTGGGGCAGCCTGCTGACCGCAGGACTGGTCGTCTTTGTGGATGTCATGAAGGAACTTCCCGCAACCCTGGTGATGCGCCCCTTCAACTTCGACACGCTGGCCATCAATGCGCATAACCTTGCGTCCGACGAACGCCTGACGGAAGCCTCAATCCCGTCACTCGCCATCGTAATCGTGAGCATTCCGCCCCTGATCCTGCTGACCCGCGCGATTGCCCGTTCCAGGCCTGGAACCTGATTCGAAAGCGTTTCCTACTTAATACCCGCGCGCATGAAGCTCTGGACGAATTGCCGCTGAAACAGCAGGAACGCGATCAGCAAGGGTCCTGAGGTCATCAGCGTTGCGGCGGTGATCAGCGACCAGTCCACGCCCTGGTCCACCGAGGCGAAGATGGAAAGACCCACCGTCACCGGACGGGTTTCAACTGAGTTGGTGATGATCAGCGGCCAGAGGAAGTTGTTCCAGTGGTGGCTCACCGACACCAGTCCGTAGGCGAGATAGGTCGGCTTCGCGAGCGGAACGTAGACCTTCCAGAGAATACCAAGCGGGCCCGCCCCTTCCACGCGCGCCGCATCCTCCAGCTCCTTGGGGACCGTCTTGAAGGTCTGACGCAACAGGAAAATCCCGAAGCCTGAGGCGATGTAGGGCAAGCCGATGGCCACGATGGTATCCACCAGTCCCAGGACGCGCATGGTCGCATAGTTCTCCACGATCAGGATGTCGGGCATCACCAGCAACTGAAGCAGCACTAGGGTGAAGAGAAGGTTGTGGCCGGGAAAACTGAAACGGGCGAAGGCATAGGCCGCAAGGGTACAGAGCACAAACTGACCGATCAGAATGAAGGTAACCAGCGTGACCGTATTCAGAAAGTAGCGCGCGAAGGGCGCGGCATTCCAGGCATTGACGAAGTTTTCTGTCGTCAAAGGCGCGAAAAGCTCAAAGCGCGTGGCAAACTCGCCGGGGTGAATGGCCGTCCAGAGCGCATAGATAACCGGAAGAAACCAAAGCAATCCAAGGGCCCACGCGCCCAGGGTGTTGAGCAGACGGTCAAGGTCGAAACCCGGCTTCATCGGTAATGCACCTTGCGGTCAACAAAGTAGAACTGCCCGATGGCAAGCAGGGACAGCAGGAGCAGCAAGACCACCGTCAGGGTCGAAGCATAGGCGGTCTCCCAGTACTGGAAGGCGGTTTCATAGATGTAGAACAAGAGTAAGGAACTCGCATTGTTCGGACCACCGTTGGTCATCACGAAGATATGGTCAACCAGCCGGAAAGAGTTGATCACGGCATTCACAGACACAAAGAGGGTTGTGGGCATCAGCAACGGGAAGACAATGCGCCTGAAGTAGGTCCAGCGGCTTGCCCCCTCAATTGCTGCGGCCTCTCGCAAGCTGGGCGGGATGGACTGCAGGGCCGCCAGGTAGAAGATCATGAAGAACCCGGCTTCCTTCCAGATCGCGACCACGATCACCGACCCCAGCGCCAGTTCCGGATCGCCGAGCCAATTGACTTCGCCAAAACCGAAAAGCCCGCGCACCTGATCGATCAGGCCAAAGCCGGGCGTGTAGAAAAACATCCAGATGTTCGCGACCGCAATCAGCGGAAGAACCGTCGGCGCGAAGTAGGCCATCCGTATGAAGGAACGTCCCCTTAACTTCCCGTCGACCCATAAGGCCATGATCAGCGCCAATGATATGGAGACAGGGATCGTGATCAGGGCAAACCAGGTATTGTTGAGCAGAACCTGCCAGAAGGTCTCGTCTTCGATCAGGGTGATGTAGTTCTCGAGCCCGACGAATTCGGCCTGCCGACGACCGCGCGGCGTTGAAAAAAAGCTCGCCCAGAAGGTCGTGACCGCCGGGTAATGAGTAAAGGCAAACAACAGGATCAGGGCAGGCATCAGCAAAAGCCAGGCGTAGATCCACTCAATGCGCCGATACATTTCTCCTCCCGTCAGTACTCTGTCGTTTGATCATCCAATGAAACTGGCGAAGCGGCGGACCGGGCTGCAGCCCCCGGCCCGCCGTTTCATACCGACGTTGGTTACCGGTACTTTTTCAGAATGCGATCAGCCTTCTCCTGGGCTTCCTTCAAAGCTGCCTCGGGCGTGTTTGTGCCGGTGATCGCCGCTTCAAGAGCTTCGTTGAAGATCTTGGTCACGCGCTGGTTCTGATAGGTGGAGAGCTCGGCCACGGCATGTTCCAACTGGTCGCGTGCCACGAGAGCCGGCTTGAAGTCGGCGACATAGGCCTTCATCGCAGGGGTTTCCCAGGCATCGGGACGTGGCGCGACATATCCGGTCGCAATGGTCCAGCGGGCCGCCTGTTCCGGTGCAGTGATCCACTTGATGAACTCCAGAGCACCGGCTTTCTGTTCGTCGGTGGAGTCGGCAAAGACATAGAAGTTGCCGCCACCGGTCGGTGCGCCCCGGCGCTTGTTGGCCGGCAGCATTGCAACACCGAAGTCGAAGGGTGCGTTCGCTCGAACGTTGGTCAGGTTGCCTGTGGTGGTCCACATCATGGCCGTCTCACGCTCAAAGAAGGCTTTCGGCGTTGCGCCCCACTCGACGATTCCGGGCTGCATCACTTTGTGCTTGGTAGAAAGGTCGACCAGGAACTGCAGGGCCTCGACAACAGCTGGGTCATCAAAGTTGGTTTCATTGCCTGCGTCGTTCGCGAGAATCGCGCCGTTCTGAGTGGTCAGTCCCTGAAACAGCCAGTAAGGGAAACCCGAGCTTGGGATCCGCAGTCCCCACTGGGAGACGTTGCCGTTGGAATCGCGCTTGGTCAGCTTCTTGCCGAATTCGACCATCTCGTCCCAATTCGCCGGCGGCGCTTCCGGATCGAGACCAGCCTCCTTAAAGGCTTCCTTGTTCCAGTAGAGAACCGGTGTGGAGCGCTGAAAAGGAATGCCGTAGGTCTTGCCGCCGGTACCGCTGTTTTCCATGAACGCCGGATAGAACGAAGACATCCAGAGCTTGCCTTCGGCGGACTTCACCAGATCTTCGAAGGGGACAATCGCGTCTTCTTCGATCAGGGTGAACATATCAACGGAGAGGATCACTGAAAGCTGCGGCGGGGTTCCGCCACGCACAGCCGTGAGCGTCTTGGTGATGGTGTCCTGATAGCTGCCTGCATAAACGGCGTCGATGTTGACGCCCGGGTTTGCAGCAACATACTCAGCGGTCAGTTCCTCGATGGTGTCGGCAGCCTTACCGCCTACCGCAACCGGGAAATAGAACTGAAGGTCCACGGCAGCGGCGCTGCCGGCGAGCAAACCACTCAGCGCAACTGCGCCGGCGGTCGCCCCAACTCGACTTATAAACGACATTTTCCTCGTCTCCTTTTCTGCGTCTCACAGGTACTTTGGTTGGTTTTATTTCGTCTTCAGGACGCCCCCGTCGCGGCGGTTGAGTTCGCGGCGATTTGTCGTCCTCTGTCGTTTTGCAGATCATGGGAAGATCCGGCATAGAGCCGAGAAGCTTCAGCCAGCCGTTCCCCGGTAATCGCGTTAAAGAGGTGAGCCGCGCCCTGCGCCCAGGTCAACCGAACAAGCTCGCCGGGCGTAATCCTATGGCGGTGGGGCAAGCGTGCGGTCAGCCGCTCGGATCCGACACGGCAATCGATCAGATTGTCCGATCCCAGATACTCGATGCTCTCGACCAGCGCGGGCAAACCACCTGAATCGGCAACGCCCAGATCCTCGGGCCTCAAGCCTAGAACGAGCTCATCAGGGTGAGGTCCATCGAAGCTCTCGGCGAAGGGCGCTGTATCCCCCGCAATCCTCCAGCCACCTTCCTGCTTCGCGAGACGTAAAAGATTCATCGGCGGCGTGCCGATAAAGCGCGCCGTGAAGAGGCTTGCCGGTGTTTCGTAAATCGCACGTGGCGACGCAGCCTGCTCGATACGCCCGCCGTTCAGGACGATGATCTTGTCGGCCATGCTGATGGCCTCAGCCTGGTCATGGGTGACGTAGACCATGGTCAGACCGAGTTTCTGTTGCAGTGCGCGCAGTTCGATCCTCATCTCGTGACGCAACTTGGCATCAAGATTAGAGAGCGGTTCATCCATCAGACAGATTGGTTTTTCAGCAATGATCGCACGCCCCAACGCCACACGTTGCTGTTGCCCGCCCGAGAGCTGACTGGGGCGACGCTTCAGAAGCTCACTCAGGCCAAGCAAAGCCGCCGTCTTCTCCAGGCGTGCGGATTGTTCAGGGACCGGAACCCGGCGAACCTTCAGGCCAAAGAGAATGTTTTCGGCGACACTCAGGTGCGGGAAAAGCGCGTAGGATTGAAAGACCATCGAGATCTGCCGCTTGTTGGGCGGCTGCTGCGTCACATCCTCTCCGTCGATCAGTATTTGTCCCGCAGTGGCCTCTTCCAATCCGGCGATCAAACGCAGGCTCGTTGATTTCCCACATCCAGAAGGGCCGAGCAAAACGGTGAAGGCGCCGGCAGGCGCCGTAAAGGAGATGCCGTCAACCGCAGTAGCCTCTTCCCAGCTTTTCGTGAGGGCGCGGACTTCAATCTCGACACCGCTCATGCTGCTTCCTCCGACCCGCAGAGCACAAAATCGCGCCCGGCTTTAGAAAGCGTCTCCGCAACCGATTGAGGCGGCCGATAGTCAGAGAAGACAATGTCCGCTTCGGTAATATGACCACCGCGAACATGCGCGGCGCGCCCGAATTTAGTGGCATCCAGTAGTAAAAACGCTTTGCGGCAATTCAGACGGATCGCTTCGCGAACCCGCACTTCGTCCTCGTGAAAATCAAGTAACCCACCATCTGCATCGACCCCACCGACGCCGTAAATTCCGATATCCACCTTATACTGAGCAAAGAAGGCCTCGACCGCCGGGCCGACCAGATCGCGGGCGCCCGCCCGGATCATGCCGCCGGGGATATGCACCTCCGCACTTGGCAATGTGCAGGCACTGAGCGCCGCCATGATGTTGTTGGTGAAGACTTTCATGTCGCGGTGCTTGGTCAGATGCCGCACCACGATCTCCGGCGTCGTGCCGATACTGACAGCCAGACTGGCACCGTTGGGGATCTGCCTGAGTGCGGCCTGAGCAATCTGTTCCTTTGCCGGAAGATTCAGGATCTGTCGGTCGGCGAAGCTCAGGTTCGCGCTGGGTTCGGGAAGTTCGACACCACCATGGCGGCGTTTCAGAATGCCGCGTTCGCTCAACTCATGCACATCCCGGCGGATCGTCTGTCCGGTGACATCGAAATGCGAGGCCAGTTCGGCGATGGTCTGAAACCCGCGTTGACGCACACGCTCGGCAATCAGAGCCTGACGGTCCGATATGGCGTCATCCAACGTGTTGGCGGGTAACTCGTTCCTAATCATGCCGCAAAGTACCGCTGCAATGCTTCAGGCCGGCCACAGTTCAATGAAAGAATTATTTCAAATGAACGTTCATATGGACATTTATATCACATCTGCAGCCAACGTGGCTCTTCGCCTATAGTCGCGCCCCTGCGCAAGACAAAGAAAACCCCGATGGACTGCTGACCATCGGGGCATTCGGTTAGTTAGCGGTGTTGAGCGGTAATCGCTCCGTGGCGCAATCACAAACCGCTACGAGGCTTCACTGACGTTCTTCGGCAATAAGATCGACCAGAAGGTCTGTCATCTCGTTCACGCGAATGTAGGCTTGCTCGAAAGCCTCTTCCTTATTCAGGCCGGTCTGCGCAGCAACTCCGAAAGCACTGCGATCCCAGACCTTGACCGGCAGAGATCCCAGACGATCAAGGATCGCTCTTGTCTCTTCGTTCACACCGGTAATGTTTTGCGCTGGAATATTGGTGTGGAATGACAGCTCTACATGAAGGGCGCACTCGACATTGAGCGCTCCGAACGCAATGTTTCCGACGACCAATGAAGCATCGACCTGCGCATCGGAAGTTTCGATCAGATCGAGTTTCTCCATCGCCGAAACTGCGTGTGCGCGGATATCCTTGTCGCGGGTATCAAGCGCGCAGTCAGCTGCGTCGTCATCAAGTTTAACCTCCAGACTCCGATATCCCCGAAGCTCCTTCGCCACAGAATCCGCAGCCTGAGCAACTGGAACCGTCGTCATGACCAAAACCATGGCAAGCCCCATCAGGGGAGAAAACGAGAGCCATGGCCGGGAAAGAGAAAAGAATGATTTCAGGTCAGATTTTTGAGAAGAAAAGCCAGAACAGGCTTGGTGAAAATTTCGCACGTTACCCTCCCGAACTATCAGTAGTGTTTTTACAACACTTAACAACCTGTATCAGTTAAGTGATTTGGCAAGTGCGAGAACCGATAGAACATTGCCGACGCTATGGGGTGCTATCGCTGCGCAACAAAAAAAAGCCCCGCCGAGACGGCGGGGCTTTCCAATCGAAACGATCTGCTCGCTGGCTGTTACTTCCAGCCGGCGCGATCGAAGATCTTCTGAGCTTTAGGCTGATTGTCACCGAAGACCGCCACGTTGACGGGATCCGACTTGAATTCGCCAAGCCCGACAACGGCAGAAGCGGGCGCGACACCGGCAACGACTGGATATTCGTTGTTGCCGTTTGCGAAATAGCTCTGTGCTTCCTCGCTGGCCAGATATTCCATGAACTTCACGGCGGCTTCGCGGTTAGGTGCATTTTTGAGAACGCCGGCACCAGACACATTGACATGCGTGCCACGGTCACCCTGGTTCGGGAAGACAACACCGATCTTGTCAGCCAGACCCTTGTCGGAATCCTTCGGCTTCGTCAGCAGGCGCACGAAGTAGTAGGAATTCGCAACTGCAATCTCGCACTCACCGGAACCGATACCGCGAAGCTGGTTGGTATCGCCCTTTACCGGATCACGTGCGAAGTTCGCTACGACACCCTTGGCCCACTCCTCTGCCGCGGCTTCGCCGTGAGCGGCAATCATGGAACCCAGCAGGGACTGGTTATAGACGTTTGAACTCTTGCGAATGCAAACTTTGCCTTTGAACTTCGGATCCGCGAGGTCTTCGTAGGTATTGATATCGCCGGCATTGATCTTGGCTTTATCGTAGTAGATCAAGCGCGCGCGAGTAGAAAATCCAAACCAGTGGCCGTCCGGATGTCGCAGGTTTTCCGGCACGCTCTTTTCGAGTGAGGCCGAAGAAACCGGCTGGAAGAGACCAGCCTGATCAGCGCGCCAGAGTCGGGCGACATCGACGGTCAGGAGAATATCAGCCGGGCTGTTTGCCCCTTCGCTCTTGATACGCTCGATCAGGGCATCGCCCTTGCCCTCGATGCGGTTGACCTTGATGCCTGTCGCCTTGGTGAAGTTCTCGTAGAGCGCCTCATCAGTCGAATAGTGGCGCGAGGAGTAGAGATTAACCTCTTGCGCACCGGCCGCAGCGGCGGTGAACGCCAGGGCCAAGCCGGCAACGCTGGCGCCCAGGCTGCGGATTACTGTCTTCATTACACGGTCTCCTGTGTGTCGGTCTGAACCTTTAAGAAGTGAAGCATTCTCTCCTCCATACCGCCCCGATTCAGGCAACAAGCTCACCACATGACGATGCAGTTGGAACTCCGGAAATAAAAATGCAAATCACTTTCAATCGCGACTATGGTGCAATTGCGAGGCTTTCGCAAGACGAATCACGGCTCAAATCACAGCAAAACTGCGGGAAAATCGCCGCATCGCAGCGGGATCAAAGACTTGTGGAAAAAAATTTTGCTGAATGACAGGCAATGCGTCTTCTCCTGCAACTCAGGAAAAGACGAAGTAATGTCTATGCAGAGCGTTAAAACCTAAAAGGCCGCAAGGATCAAAATTCGACCAGGAAGCGAACCCGTCCGGGAATCGAAGCCTCGACACCCAGGTCACTGCCCATGCGCCGGGACAGGAAGCGGGTGAAATAGCCCTGCACGTTACGAGCGGTCAGATCTTCGATGGCAACATCGGGCTTGAGGGCAATTTCGGATTCAGGCCGCAAGCCGGCATTTTCTCCTGCCGCCAGTACAGAAAGCGTCACGCCGTCGGGCCGGGCGATAACGTCGACCGTCAGATGTCCGCCGCGCGGTAGCGCTTCGGCAGCCAAAGCAATCATGTTCAGGATCAGCTTGCCAAGATCCTCGGGACCTTCGTCCGGTGCCGGGCTATCGGGCCAATCCAGTTGGGCTTTTGAATGGGAGACAAACCCTGCTGCCAGACTGCGCAGCGTACCGAAATCCGAACCGATGCGACTGCCCGCGACGCCGTATGCCAGGCGATAGAACTGAAGTGCATTGGCTGCTTGTTGTGCACTGGCATTGGCGAGCTTCATGGCATCATCGGCCATATCAAAGCTCTCGTCTTCCAAGAGCTCGAGGCCGTTTCCAACAGCCCCGATCGGACCGACAAGATCGTGACAGAGTCTTGAAGAAAGGAGTTCCAGTACCCGGAAATCGATTTGCGACGTCATGACTGCGCTTCCACTTTAAATATTACCGACCAACGCCGTAACAGCTTCGCCCTACCCTGCCCCTTCCACGGTTCGAGCGAACCCTGTCAGCAACACCCCAATGGACTAAAACCGAAGATACCCTCTTCAGGCCTGCACGAAACTACCGATGTTCTCGGGGAAAGCCCGAATCGCCATTTACGCTTCCCCTCGTATAAAGCTCCTTATACACTAACTTGCGAATTGAAAACCCTTGGATTTTTCCCAGACAGAGGCCAATGAGATACGACCTCGTACCCGGCGTTTTCGTCCGCCATCCCGACGAACCGGATTGGGGAGTCGGTCAGGTTCAATCTGCAATTGGCGCGCGGGTGACTGTAAATTTTGAACATGCAGGCAAACTACTGATAAATATAAATAAAATTGACCTTATCCTCTGTAGGGATCAAAATAATTGAGACTTTCTACACGCCATGCACCGAAATGAAGTCTATGGCTCCTGACATTTGCACGATTGTTTTTTTGAGCACTGGTAAAACAGATGCCCGTCACCAGTGAACGAGAAAGTGAAGTCGAGCATCGCGCAGTGCGATTTATTAATGTTGTTGAAGCAGCCGCTGTGCAACAAAGCCGGAGTGCCCGTACGCAGGAGGCACTGAATCGGAGTTGGTACGGTCGTTGCCGCGCAGAGCTCCGATGGAGATCAGAGTGAATATCAGGCAACTTCAATTTCTCGTCGCCCTCTCCCAGGAGAAGCATTTCGCGCGCGCTGCAGCGGTCTGCAACATCTCGCAGCCAACGCTCTCGTCACGCATCCGCCAGCTCGAAGAGGAACTTGGCGTTCCGATCGTCGAACGCGACAAGCGCTATATCGGTCTGACTGTTGAAGGCACGAGGGTTCTGGAGTGGGCCAAACGCATCCTTGCCGATTGCGAATTCCTGGAACAGGAGCTGAGCGAGCTCAAAGGCGGCCTGTCGGGCCGCCTGACCATGGGCGTCATACCCTCGGCCCTGCCTGTCGTTTCGCTGCTCACCTCGCCTTTTTGCGAAACGCATCCCGGCGTAAAGATCACAGTGCTCTCACGTACGTCGGTACAGATCGAGCGTCAGCTCCATAACTTCGAAATCGAAATCGGCGTGACCTATGTCGACAATGAGCCACTCAAGCACGTCAAAACTCTGCCGCTTTATCAGGAGAACTACGTCCTGGTCACCTCGACGCAGGGACCATTGGCCGGCCGCGAAACGGTCAGCTGGGAAGAGGTGTCACGCATCCCCCTTTGTCTGCTGACATCGGATATGCAGAACCGGCGCATCGTCGACGATGCTTTCCGGCAGGTTAACTGCGAGGTTGCTCCTCAGGTCGAGGCAAACTCGATTACCGGTCTGTACTCCCATGTCCGTTTCGGGCACTGGTCCAGTGTCCTGCCGCAAACCTACGGCACCATGGTAGGACTTGGTGACAACCTCGAAGCAATCCCCATTACCGCACCGCTCATGTCCCATTCAGTCGGACTGATCGCATCAGACCGCGATCCGCCCTCTCCGCTTGCCAGCGCAATGATGGCGGCAACCGCGAAACTTGATCTGACCGACCTGCTGAGCAGCCTATAATAGCGGTCTGCTAATAACAGCCACTGGCTCAAATCCTCAGAAAATGCGAACGTCACGGATATTCCGATTCGTGTGGATATTTTCTGATATGACTTTTCCATGGCGTATTTTTGTTACGATCGTTCCTTTGGTCATGGCGATCCTGGCACTTCAATTCTTCGTTCCTGAAAATGGATTGCGTGCGACAATGCCGGAGGAATGGTGGCTGTCGCAGATGAAATCGCCGGGTTACAGCGGCGGCTACATCGGATATGCAACTGCGGCCAGCGTCCATATTTTGATCTGCGTCGTAGTGATCGTCTTCAACCTCTATCATATCTGGACCTGTGACCAAGCGGCGCGAAACAGACTGCTGGTCATCGCAACGCTCTACTTTTTCACACTGGGCCTTCTACTGGTCCTGACCAATCATCCGGGGCTGGCGGCCTACAAGATCACCTTCCTAAACATCCGCGAGCTCTACGAAGGTACGCAGTTATTTGACGCCCTGAAGGATATGCTTGGGGTTCACGTTATGGTTCCGACCATCTTCGGTGTCGCGGCTGTGATTGCTGCCGCCACCGGAGCCGAGAGTCTCTTTGTCGACTTCGATCGGGAGACTTCGAACCTTAACGAGCAGGCCCTGAAGCAAAAAATCGCCATCCTGAAACGGGGTTTCCAATCGCTGAGTGTGGTGCTGGTTTCCACTGTTATCGCTGCGGCGATTGCATTCCACCTTCCAGCACGTCTTTACGAAGGAGATGGAGAAAAGCTGATCAATGCCTATGCCGATGAGGTCACGATCTTCTGGGGCGCTATTTTCACCCTGACTTTGCTGGCGACCTACCTTCCCCAGCTCTTCCGCCTGCGGGAACTCAGCAAACGCTATATGAAGACACAAGAGCGTAAAGCAGATGAGAGTGCAGTCCCTGAATGGCTGAGCGACACGGCCTTATTCGGGAATTTCAAGAGCCACCTCACGACCTTATTTACCCTGCTTGCCCCGCTTATCACCGGATCACTCAGCAGCGTCATTCAATCGCTTCCGGTTTAGCGCAGCGGAACGCATATTGGGCTATAAGTCTACGACGCGTCGTGGAAAATGACACCCAATGTGTGCCGGTTTCCGCTTCGGATCTGGCTAACTCCATGGCGCATCTTCACCCGGTAGTCACCGCGCGCACCCTGCACGGGCCGCTCGTTTACGCAGAAGACAACCGCATCACCCTGGCGCAGAGGCACGACCTCGGCGCGTGACTGCATTCTAGGACGCTGCTCGGTCAGAATGAATTCACCGCCCGTATAGTCCCGGCCCGGTTCGTTCAGAAGCACCGCCAACTGGAGTGGGAATGACATTTCGCCATAGAGATCCTGGTGCAGACAATTGTAGTCTCCAGCGCCATACTTCAGGATCAGGGGCGTCGGGCGCTCCTGCCCTCTGGCGTGGCACTCCCTAAGGAATGTCGCGAGGTCTTTCGGATAACGCCGTTCCTGCCTCATCCGCTCTCCCCAGCGATTGGCCAAAGGCGCCAGAAAAGGATAGGCGGCGGTTCTCAGCCGACCAACCAGGTCGGGTAAGGGATAGGAGAAATAACGGTATTCACCGAGGCCGAAGTTATGGCGCTTCATCTCCACCCGGCTGCGGTAGATCGAGTCCCGATCGTAGTTCTCAACCAGGGCCTCGCATTCCTGATCGCTCAGGACGTTGCCTGCAAGCGCATAACCGCGCGCATCAAGTTCGCCATTGAGGCGGTCCCAGTCGAGACCCGATATCCGGGCCTCAATAGTCTGGTTTGAAGTCGGCTCAGAGACCCCAGGCGTCAAAGACTTCAAAGTCTCCTTCATGCCGCCTGTTCCCGTGCAAGCAGACTTTTCTTCCGCTCAATACCCCAACGATAACCGCCGAGACCACCGTCACTCCGAACCACACGGTGACAGGGGATTGCGATGGCGACCGGATTGGCACCGCAGGCCTGGGCAACCGCGCGCACCGACTTGGGTTTGCCAATGGCCCGGGCAACATCCGCGTAGGACGCGGTTTTGCCCGCCGGTATATTGCGCAGGGCCTGCCACACCTGCTCCTGGAACGCGGTTCCTGCGATATCGAGGGGAAGCGAGAACAGGTTGTCAGGCGCTTTCAGGAACGCGAGCGTGGCATCGATCCACTGCTGGAAGTCAGACCCCTGTTCCGCAGGCTCGAAGTCAGCCTTGGGAAAGCGCGCTCGGAGATCTTCATTCAAGTGACTTTCGTCTTCGCCAAACAAAATGGCGCAGATGCCACGTTCGGTTGCCGCAATGACCACCGACCCGAGCCAGCTTTGAGCGGTTCCGTATCTGATCGACATGCCCTTTCCTCCCTTTTTGAATGACGTCGCCGTCATACCGATGCGCGCATCGGCCTGTTCGTAGAATCGGCTGTTCCCACCGAAGCCTGCGTCGTAGATCGCTTCGGTCACGCTGGCTCCGGCTTCAAGCGCTGCTCTCATGCGCTTGGTCCGCTGTGCCGCAGCGTACTGCTTGGGCGTGACACCGACTGCCGCTTTGAAAATCCGGTGAAAATGATGCGGACTCAAACCGGCATCTGCAGCGAGTTCGCTCAAACCCGGCGGGGTTTCCGCTGCGGTCAGCGCGCGGCAGGCCGAAGCCACCAGATCACGGTGCCTTTCAGCACGGGGCGGCAGATCGGGGCGGCAACGCTTGCAGGGACGAAAGCCTGCTTTCTCTGCCGCAGCTCTCTGTTCATAGAATGCAACGTTTTCCCGGCGTGGCTGCCGCGCGGCGCAGGATGGCCGGCAATAGACCCCCGTCGTCGCCACGGAGAACCAAAACAACCCTTCCGCCGCCTCGTCCCGGGCGAGAACCGCCGACCAGCGGGCGTCGTCGCTCTCGTAATCCTGTGCAAGGGCGGGCACGGTAGTGTCTGCATTCGGCAAAGAAGCTTCAGTTTCGATCATCGACATGGCTTTTCCTCGATCTGCGGTACAGGCGGTCTTAAGACCCATGGAATAAGCGAGAGGATGAGGCTTTCAGCTGTGCGATTCACTCCGAAGCTTGCGGTCAAATCGAAAAAACCGGGTATTTCAGCGAAAATTCTGCTCTCGGCGCTGATTTATCCGCCTAAGGCAGGACGTGATCCTTTTCCCGCGGGCGGGGCATAGGACCGGCATCAGGTCTGGCGTTGCGGGTGCTAGAGACCGGCGCGGTTTCCGACACTTCCGCCCGGTTTTCACGCCACACAACGAAAAGACCGCTGCCGACAATGATCGAGGTTCCAGCAGCGACCCAAATATCGGGCACGTCACCGAAGAGGAAAAAGCCGAAGGGCACCGCCCAGATAATCTGGGAGTATTGAAAAGGCGCCACCATAGCCGCAGGCGCGGCCCGAAAGGCACCGATAACACAGAGCTGCGCCACCATGCTGAGTAACCCGACGGAGGCCATCAGGCCAAGATCGGTCAACGGCATGGGCACGTAAACCCACGGCAAGGCCATTGCCATAAAAACTATATTGGCCAGCATGGGAAAAAGAATCAGAACGGCGCTGCGTTCCTCGGAGCCGATCTTCCTTACGATAATCCCGGAAAAGGCGCTCGCAGTGGCAGCTGTGATCGCCGCGGCGTGTCCCAGGGTCAACTCGCTGTAACCCGGACGCAGGATCACGAGCACGCCGACCAGACCCGCAAACACCGCAATCCAGCGGCGCAGACGCACGGTTTCCCCCAATAAGGGCACGGACAAAGCGGTGACAAGCAAGGGTGTGGCAAAAAGCAGCGCATAGGTCTCAGCCAGAGGCAGCACCGAGAAGGCATAGAACGCGCAGACCATCGAGGTCATCATTGTGACTGTGCGCGCAGCGACCAGCCAGGGGTGCTTTGGCCGAAGGTTGGCCTCCGAGCGGTCCACAAGCAACATCACCATGACCGGCACAAAGGCAAAGAGCACCGAAAAGAAGATGATCTGAAACACCGCATAATTTGCGCCGAGAGCTTTGATCACCGCGTCATGGGTGGCAAAAACGCCGTATGCCAGCATTGCCAGACCGGCGCCGCGGCCACTCGCAGATGTTTTCTTGTCTTGCACGGCTGTCCCGGTCTTGTTGCTTTTGCTCGTGGCTCTGGGCTAGATAGTCTGTAGCAGGATTCTATTGCAGCTTCCGGTCCGCGGATAGGCCTGAATGCAGCCGGATGTCATTTTTATCGTGGCGCATTGTTTCTCTCTTTCGGAGAATCAGGTGGTATGCCGCTTTGGACACTTGCGTTCCCGAGGGCATGCAGTTAGAGGATTCCCGTCTCACCAATCAAGCGAGTGTTTCTGCAACATGACGGCAATCAATTCACCCCACAACGAGTCCAGCGAGCTGACCCGAACCTTCTCGGTCGTGATCCCGACTCTCCTGACCGTCATTCCTTTCGCCACACTTCTGATTGGCGACGAGTACATCTTCTATCGCACCTGGATGATCACCGAAGCCGGCTTTATCGAGCACGCCACAGTACTGTTCAGCGTCCTTGGTCTGGTCTTTGCTGTGCTGATCGTGGCAAACCGTAAAGCCTGCCCCCGGCCCTGGATGGGCCTTCTGATGCTGTTTTTCGCCGTTGGGTTTTTCTACATCGCGGGCGAAGAGATCAGTTGGGGTCAGCATCTCTTCCTATGGGACACTCCAGGTTGGATCGGTGAAGTGAATCGGCAGAACGAGACCAATCTGCATAACCTTCATCTGTCTCTGGATCGAATTCCCAAAACCATCATCGGCGTCGGCATCGTGATTTCGGGCTTGGCCTGGCCTCTTTACAGTCGGTTCAAGGATGTGAAGATCACAAACACCGAAGGTGACTGGTATTGGCTTTGGCCGACGTCGGCTGTCCGGGTGACTGCTTTTGCGTTTCTGATCGTCTGGCTGCTGGATCGTTTGATGGTGAAAACCAATTTCCTGAGCGGCGAAGGCTTCAGTCTCGGCTTTCAGGAGCATCGCGAGATGATTATGGTCTACTTCCTGTTGCTCTATTGCACGTCCATCTACCTGCGCCTGAAAGCGCGCGCGGAAGTTAGTGCCTAAGAGCTACAGGGCGGTATCTAACAGCGGCTTTGACCACAGGGGCACATAAGACGACCGGACTCCTCATCCAGGTCTCGAATTTTGGGAGCGTTCAAAGATGATGGTTCAAGCCCGCGCAGCGCACCCCGGCGAAGCGACAGCATGACTTCAGGGGCCCCTCTTGTGGTGGTGGGTGGAGGCCAGGCAGCAGCGTCCACAATCCTGAAGTTGCGCGCACTCGGAGATGAACGTCCGATCGTGCTTTTCACCAACGAAAAGCTCGCCCCCTATCAGCGTCCAAATCTCTCGAAAAAATATCTGCGCGGCGAGCTCGAGATCAGTGATCTGCTCGTGCGGCCCCTGGAATGGTATCCGGCGCATGGCGTCGAACTGCAGCTCAACCGGACGATCGAAGCGATCGACCGCACGGCGCAGGAAGTCCGACTGTCCGATGGGTCGACCCAAAGCTACAGCAATCTGATGCTCGCGACAGGCGGTGAACCCCGCCGTCTTCCCGCAGCAATCGGCGGTGATCTCGCAGGCGTCTACACCCTTCGTGATGTTGCCGACGCCGACCGGCTGGCCCCCTTGTTCACCGCGGGGAAGCGGCTTGTCATTATCGGTGGTGGCTATATTGGTCTTGAGGCCGCCGCAGTCGGTGCGCAACTGGGGTTGGATGTCACCCTCATTGAAATGGCGGAGCGTATTCTGCAACGCGTCGCCGCCAAAGAAACTTCCGACTACTTCCGCGATCTTCATCAGCGACACGCTGTGCGCATTCTGGAGAATATGCAGTTGATCAGAATGACCGGCGACGGCGGCAAGGTTTCGAAAGTTGAGATTTCGACCGGAGAAAGCCTTCCAGCCGACTTCGTCATCGTCGGAGCAGGAATTTCACCACGAACCGCGTTGGCAGAAGCAGCCGGACTCGAAGTCGACGGCGGGATCCTGGTCGATGCCGCCGGCAGAACTTCGGACCCTTCGATCCTAGCCGCCGGTGACTGCGCGACTTTCGACTGGAACGGCACGCGGATCAGACTGGAATCCGTGCAGAACGCCACGGATCAGGGCGAAGCTGCCGCCGCGACGCTCGCGGGTCAGGAAAGTAACTACCGTCCCGTGCCCTGGTTCTGGTCGGATCAATACGATGTAAAACTCCAGATTGCCGGTCTCAACCGGGATTACAGAGAGAGCGTCATACGGCCCGGCACCCGCGAGCAGGCCATGTCAGTCTGGTATTATCGTGCGGATCAGTTGCTCGCGGTCGACGCTATGAACGATGCCCGCAGTTTCATGACCGCCAAGCGGCTCCTGCAAAAGGGTATCTCTCCCTCGCAGGAACTTGTGCGTGACCCGCAAAGCGATTTAAAGGCGCTTTTGCAAACCTGAGAACGTTACCTGCCTTTTCTCGAAGTCAGTTTTCGTCCGCTTCAGGCAGAAACCCCAGACGCGCAACCACTGGCAGATGATCGGACCCCACGTTCCGCCCCCGCCTGATGCTGTGCGTAACCATGCCGGGGGCTGTGAGCACGTGATCAATGGGCAGGCCCAGCCCCGGCACCCAGTCCAATGAAGGTCGATAGAGCGTTAGACGCAGGCCCTCAACAACTCTTGCCCGCGTCGCCTCCCCGACCCGTCTGACCGAATGGCTCCAGGGTGCAGCGTTAAAGTCCCCTCCCACAACAACCGGGCGCGGCAATGCCCGCAAGTGTGCTTCCAGACGATCGACCTGTGCCGACTGTCCGAATGGAAAAGGCCAGGTCAGATGCATTGAAGCAACGGTCACCGGCCGCTCCCCTACTTTGACCCGGACCCAACCAAGCCCCTCCCCGACCACGCAGCCCTGCCTGGGTCCGACCTCCGACGCAAAAGGCAAACGTGAAAACACGGCGACGGCGCCGACACGCGAATACTGACAAACAACGTTATAGGGATAGTCCTTGAAAAGGCTGGCAACCTCGACAAAGACGAAAGAAGAAACCTCCTGCAGAGTCACAACATCGGCATCAATTTCCCGGACCATCCGAACAGCATCATCAGCATCACGGTTGAGGTAATTGAGATTGAGCTGAACCAACGTGAAAGCCGCATCCTGCTCCATCGTCGCAACGTTCGTTGCAGCCGGTAAGGCGGGCGCCAATCCGCCGATCCCCGGCAAGACCAGCGCAAAAGCCAGCATGGCGCGTACGGGCGCACGCAAAAGTATCAACGCAACCGCAACGATCGCCAACGCAAGGAGCAGGTGGAACCGGAAATGCGCGAAAGAGTCCGCAACCTCGAACCAAGGGGACAGAAAGCCAAACGCCAGGGCCGCAGCGACTAAAACCCCAAACCTGCTCATCAGAAGAAGCAAGACAGTCTTTGCCCGGGACTCAGACCGCTGATCTTCTAACTCTTCCTGATCGCTCAATGATTACATCCTGTTAGCGTAAAAAACCTGATGTCGTGCGCGAGAGCCTGACCGCACTTTCCTGGTGCGAGGATCAGACTGCAGCGTCCGAGAGGTCGGCAATAACGTCAAGATGTGGCGATCCTATGGCAAATTTACTGCAATTAAATTTACGCCTGAACCCACTCAATGAAGATACCGCAAGCCGCAGATGCTGGCGTCGTCGCGCGTTTTTCGCTGCAGTTGATTGTAATACCGGCAAAGACCGGGCCATTGGCGGCCTCAAGTTGAAGCGATGGATCGCGCTTCAAGGCCGCTTCGGGCGTCACGACGCGCACCTCCTGTCCTGAACCGCAGGCAACCGCATGCCCATCGTCGATCGCTGTGACCTCTCCATCGAACATCTTCGCCACAAAAGCGGCGTCGCGCGCGGGTTCAGGCGATGCGATGTACACGGCGCTGATGACCTCTGCGCCATTCTCGTGGGCTTGAAACTCTGGTTTCCAGAAGTACTCCGGCGCCCGGTTCTCACAGACGAAAAAGGCGATCTCCGGCATATCCGGCGAGGTCGCGAAGGTGAGAGAGAAAGCGACCGTTACTTCGTCGCCGCCAGGCAGGCGCGCTTTACGTTCGAAATCGAAAACATCATAGGTCGGGACGCCGGCAGTTTCGAAACGGGCGGCGTCGGCACGAGCGTCCTTGCCGGCAAAGACCAGCATCGAGATTCCTTCACGTTTCTCCAGCATCTCACGGCTCTGGCCGCCGAAACTAAAAAACGGAGGTTTCTTCGAAAAATCATGCGGCTGAAGCGTTTCAGGGCGATCAACTTCGAGAATTTCGATGAAGTTTTTTCCCGCAAACTGTGCGATGCGGTTGGAAGTTCCCATGCGGTCTTCATGCGTTGCGCGCGGGGTCAGAATGAAACCAAGTTTCTCGTAAATCGCGGCAGCAGCATCAAGATCGCGAACCGCGAGAACAATATGATCGATAGGACGTCCTGTATTCATTCTGCACTTCCTCATTCGTTGCCGCACGGCGCTTTGGCACCGCAAGATGCGGATGTTCAGCCGTCAAAAAGGCAGCACCCGGGCGGGCGTTGGATCGTTTTGCTTGAAATGTCGGAGCAGGTTTCTCACGAGATGCGCAATATCAACTGCCACCGCAGTTGATTGGCGACTATGAGATCAACCGTTAATTCCTAGTACAGACTCAGCCTGTTGGATGTCAATCAATGCCTGTTGGAACCAGCATGAGAATTTCTCACCCTAACATCTGCAGCGAAAAGAGCTTTTGCGGATCTTCCCAAACACTCAGTGCCCGCCAGCCGCAGTCTTGAGCAAGCGCCTGTAGGCCCGGCACCGTAAATTTGCGCGAGTTCTCGGTGTGAATGCTCTCACCTTGCACAAAATCGAATCGCCGCCCCAGCAGGGTAACCGATTGTGCGACCTCGCTGACCAGATGCATTTCGATTCTGCTGTCCACATCGTTCCAGACAGCCTTGTGCTGAAAGCGCTCCAGATCGAAATCGGCGGCGAGTTCCCGGTTGATCCTTACCAGCAGGTTCTTGTTGAAGGCCGCCGTGACCCCGGCGGCATCATCGTAGGCAGGCACCAGGATTTCGGGACTCTTGCGCAGATCTGCACCGATGACCAGCATACCGTCCTCGCCAAGCTGCTGGCGGGCGCGGGTAAAAAAAGCCGTGATTTCCGCGTCGCTCAAGTTACCGATTGTCGAACCGGGGAAAAACCCGAGCCGCCGCTGCGCAGTCTGTAGCTCAACCGGAATATCGAGGTCCGATAAAAAATTTCCAACGATGGGACGCATTGCAATGTCCGGATAATCCTCTGCCAGACCTTCGGCAACACCGCGCAAAAACGCATCGGAAATGTCGACGGGCGCGTAGTAGAGCGGCGTCTCCAGAGCGTCCAGAAGAATACGGGTTTTGACCGCAGCCCCCGCACCATACTCAATCATTGCGACACGCGGTCCCGCAAGACGGCTTAATTCAGCAACGGAGTCTGTGAGAATCTGGGCTTCGGTTCTGGTCGGATAATACTCCGGCAGGCTCGTGATCTCTTCGAAGAGTTCCGATCCGCGCGTGTCGTAGAACCAACGACACGGGAGTTCTTTGCGCGCCTTCGAGAGGCCTTCCAGAACATCGCTTGCAAAAATCTCATCGGCTCCTGCGGAGACAGCATTCCCAAGCTTGGCGTCCAGCTTTTCCATGATTGTCATGCGTCGTCTGCAAGCCGCAGGCCGGAGAACTGCCAGCGTTTATCCGGTTGGAAAAAGTTCCTGTAAGTCGCTCTTACATGGCCACCCGGCGTCGCACAGGATCCGCCGCGCAGGACATACTGGCCGTTCATGAATTTACCGTTGTACTCCCCCACCGCGCCGGCGGAAGCCTTGAAGCCCGGGTAAGCCGTATAAGGACTCTGCGTCCATTCCCAAACATCGCCGAAGAGGTTCACAATATCCGACGCCTCCTGACCGACAATCGGCGGCTTGGGGCGCAGGCGGCCACTGTCGGCAAAATTTCCCTGCGGCTTCATACCGGATGCAGCGTGTTCCCACTCGACCTCAGTGGGCAGGCGTTTATCCATCCAGCGCGCAAAAGCGTCAGCTTCGAAGTAACTGACATGACACACCGGTGCCGCGGGATCGACGGGCTGAAGACCGCGCAAGGTCATGACAAGCCACTCACCGTCGCGCTGCTCCCAATAGAAAGGCGCTTCCCACCCGCGCTCGCTTGCCACGGCCCAACCATCAGACAGCCAGAGCGTCGGCGTCCGGTAACCGCCGTCCGCCATGAAGGCGAGCCATTCGCCATTCAGTACAGGCCGCGACGCCAGCTTGAAGGGCCGGATGATCGCTTCGTGACGCGGACCTTCACAATCAAAGGCAAAGTCCTCACCTTCATGACCAATGCCTGCCATCGCCGCCCCAAAGCTCTTCCAGGCAAGTGACGCCGGACCTTCGGCACTCACCGCCAGTGGTTCAGGTGCATGAAAAGCAGGACGAAGAGGGTTCTGAGCGAAGAGGTGCAGGATGTCAGTCAGCAGCAATTCCTGATGCTGTTGCTCATGATGCAACCCCAGCTCGACCAGATCCAGGATGTCTTTCTCAAGTTCGCCGTCCAGCAGGCGCGCCATCGCCTCGTCCACATGCGCACGGTATTGCCGGACGTCTGTAAGAGAAGGCCGGGTCAGCATACCGCGCCGTGGCCGTGGATGACGCTCACCGACCTGCTCATAATAGGAATTGAAAAGATAGCAGTAGGAAGGGTCGAATGGCTTGTAACCGGCGAGTTGGGGTTCGAGCAGGAAGGTCTCGAAGAACCAGGTGGTATGTGCCAGGTGCCATTTTGCGGGACTGGCGTCTTCCATCGACTGCACGGTCGCATCGGCATCCGAGAGATTTGCAGTCAGAGCAAGTGTTTCACTTCTGACTTTCAGGTACGACTCTGCTAACGCTCCGGACCGCCGGGCGGATCGTAAAGACTGACTCACGGGATGGCTCCTTTTGGATACTCGGTTCTTACGGTCGGGTCGCCGCCCCGTCGGATCTCAACTCATATTGAGGCTTACAATTGCTTCTGCAACGACCATATGTCGAACAGTCTGGTTCAAAAATGTTACAGTGGAAATCACGTGACCAATTGGGATGACCTGAAATTTTTTCTGGCACTTGTGCGTCATCGCTCCGTCCGTTCCGCAGCGACATCCATCGGTGTCAGTCACTCGACAGTTGCCCGGAGAATCCTTGAGCTTGAAGAGCTTATGGGTGTTCGGCTGTTCGACCGGACAGCGGAAGGCTATGCGCCGACTGCGGCCGGCGAGGAGATGGTCGAGGCGGCGGAAAAGATCGAAGAGGAGGTTGCCGGGATCGAACGGCGCGTGCTGGGCACGGATGCCAAGCTTTCCGGCGAGATCCGCGTGACAATGCCGAATGTTGTGGGGGAAGGCCTCCTGATGCCGGATTTTGTGCGCTTTGGTCGCAACTATCCTGACATCGACCTGAACATCATTACATCCTATGACTTCGCAGATCTGACCCGGCGCGAAGCTGATGTTGCGATCCGGCTGATCCGGATTGGTCAGAGTCCGCCGGAACATCTCGTCGGCCGGCGGATCGCCCGTTTTTATAGTGCTGCCTATGCGACAAGAGAATATCTCGAAAGCGTGTCACTTGAGACCGACCCGACGTCAGCCCGCTGGATCGGCTGGGGGGATCGCGAAGCCTTCCCCGCGTGGGTCAAGAGCAGTACATTCCCCAAGACGCCAGCGCGCGACAGGATCAACGATGTCATGATTCAATATCAGGCAACCCGTCACGGTATGGGTCTCAGCTTGCTACCCTGCTTTCTGGGAGACACCGACCCCTTGCTGAACCGTGTCGGCCTGCACCCGCCCAAACAAAACTTTGACATCTGGCTTCTCAGTCATCCGGACCTGCGCGATACAGCACGCCTGCGCGCATTCCGCGACTTTATTGCCGACGCCATAGCGGCAAAGCGGGATCTGATCGAAGGGCGTTTGCCCAAGCGCGAGGGCCGTAAACCGAGAGCATCGCGCATTACCACAGGTTAGGCGCAACTTAACCCTCGGATTGAGTACCGGAACAGCCGTCCTGCCCGTCAAATCTCTTACCCATCCGGATAGCCGGCAGAAAGGTGCCGTTGGAGAGTTCAACTGCCGAATTCGCCAGTTTTTGGTAACCGAATGCACCATAGAAGTTCACTGTGGAAAGCACTGCAACGAGTTCGACGGAACGATAACCTGCGCGCCTGATATCTGCTTCGACTGACGTCAAAATCGCACTTCCCACGCCTCTTCGCGTAAAGTCGGGATCAACAAAGAACGCTCGGACGGTCGGCTGTGGCATCGCCGCACGCTGTTTGTCGTTCCCGCGAACGGAAGACAGCGGACGTTCACACCAGCCACCGCAGCCGATCACATGATGATCATACTCCACAAGATAATAGGTTCTGCGGTCAATCAGATCGCTATCAAGTAGCCCGACTTCGCGGATGTAACTGCCAAGCTGAAAATCGTTGTCGAAGGCCAAGCCAAGCTGATGCGTGCATTCAACCTGCAATGCGACGATCGAGTCTTCATCTGCGCGCGTCGCGAGACGGCATTGCCACTGTTTCTCGGTCATTGACTTCCCTAAAAATTCTTCGCCTATCCTGCGGTAAATACCGGAGCTGGCCAGACAACAACTCAGAGGCGATAAAAATTCCCACGAGCGGATGAAAAGCCCCTGGATTCATTCTTTCCTACCGCAAGACCGCAAGGGCTCCTTGCAGACTTCGTTCACGAAGAAGAGCTTTGCGATCACCATTGTTTCGTCCGCTCAGACTGTTACTTCAACGCGTTAGTCTGCGAATGTTCGTATTCGGTTCAATAATGACCGCCCGCATTTTGAAACGACAAGGTATTTGCGGGCTCAAGTCGGAAGAAAATCGTCGAACGCTGGAATAGCGCGCGGGGATGTGCGCTTTCGTCCTCTGACTTCCTTAACCAACAATGGCTATGCTAACGACCGGATTATGATGGTTTTTGTGATTTCACACTCCTCGTGTTAATCCGCTAGAAATTCCGGGGCGGTTTTCACGCTGTAGATCGTCGCCGTTTTGCATGGACGAAGAAGTCGACGGAAAGGAGCGCGAGTGCTCGCGAGCAGCGCACGTTTTTTGTGGAGAATAGCCGGACTGATTTCCCTGGTGCTCGGGGTCATCGGCATTTTTCTGCCACTTCTGCCAACCACGCCCTTTGTCCTGCTTTCAGCGTTCTGCTTCAGCCGCGGGTCTCAGCGGCTGCACGACTGGCTTCTGGCGCACCCGCGTCTTGGGCCACCAATTTTGGAATGGCGTGACCACGGCGCGATTTCGAAAAAGGCGAAGTGGATGGCCGCCATCGCAATGCTCTTAGCCTTCTTGATTGCCTGGATTGGAGGAGCACCGAAGGAAGCGCTGATGCTTCAGGTGGCTGTTCTGGTTGCTGTTGCCGTCTTCATTTTTACGCGCCCGGCTCCGCCCGCCGATGAGGCCTAATTCCCCTCACAGCTTCGATACAAAGCTCTCGCCGACGCGTAAAAGCGCTTGTGATCCTATCGCAGATCCAGTGCGACAGATCGCTTTCAGCAAACCCGTCAGTACTGGATCTGCTCTCTAAGTTTTTCCTTCAGGCCCAGTCTAGCTGACCGCTAGTCGGCCGTGCCTTCCTCTTCGGCACCTGGGAAGCCATCCAAAAGCCTCTCCGGCCAATTCTCGTCCTCCCAATAAGGCTCATTCAGCATCCAGTCCCACATCGGTTCTGGCACGTCTTCCAGGCTGAAGTCCGATTGCATGCCTGCATCGTTGGCGAACACGGCAAGGTCAGCGAGATCCTGGGATGTTAGCTCTATCTGATAACCCAGTTCGATGGCCTGCAGATCCAGCATCGCCGGAGCGCCGCGCCACATGCGCGCCACGAAATCGAGCGGATCGACTGGCGGTACGTGATCGCCTTCCTCAACCGCAATGGCGTCAAGTGCAGGCGCGGCACGCCCCCCGACCCCGTTGACCGAGTGGCAGATAACACAGCCCTTGGAAACGAAGAGCTGCCTGCCGTGCGCGGCGTCAGCCAGAGGCAGCACAATGGCCCGCGGAGACGCCGGTTTCATATCACTGGATGCCTCCTTTGAGTCACTGGCCGCATAAACCGGCATCCGATCATTCACTGCATCACTCATCAGCAGCACACCAAAAGCAGCCAGGCTCAGCACAGCCGTTCTGGCACGAGTTCCCGTGTAAGCGTGTGTCTTATCCGTCATCAATTCGCAGCCTCTCTTTGCAGATTCTACCAAGTGGAAGCCGGTTAAAGCTTCCGTTGATAAAGTGACGTAATCGGGGGTTAAGTGCATTGATCTCGCTCAGTTCCCAAAGGCGTGGCTTCGGCATAGACTGCTGGATCACAAAGCTGATCACCGGTCGGTTGCGTCTATCCCGGAGGATCAGCGTCTGTTGAGCATCAGGATGGAGACTTCGCATGAGAACGGTCTATGCCATCGCAGCCACGATCGGCTTCATCTCTTTAACACCAGCCGCGTTTGCACAACAAAGCGCCCTCGACGAATGCTGGTCTCAGTCTGACAACCGGATCGAGCTTGGCGCGTGCCTGCGCAACTTGAAAAGCGCCGAGGACAACGAACTGGGTAAAAACTATGACAGGGCTCTGGAGGCACAGGCTGAGATCGACGGTATCGTCGGTCAGCTTCAGGCCAGCCGCGCTCTGCAGCGCGCCCAGAAGGCCTTCGAACTCTATCGCGATCTCAACTGTCATCTCGATGAGCTGCAGGCCGGCGCCGGCACTGGTTCCGGTGACTTCTTTCTAGGCTGCTGGATCGACATGACCCGCGCACGGATCGCAAAGCTTGAGCGGTTGCTGCCGGCAAGAGATGAAACGCTCAGCATCGTGGCCAACTGGTCCGTAGAGTCTCTGGATGGCGGAAAGGTCATGCCTGGCACGCATCTTACACTCACAATCGAAAGCGAGGAGATGGTCGGTGGTGACGGTGGATGTAACCGCTTCTTCGGCCCGCTTGAACTGGATCCCGCGAGCGGTCCCGAGGGCAGTATTGAGATCGGCCCCCTCGGCGCAACACGGAAAGCCTGCGGCGATATGATCGACGAACAGGAAGTGCGTTTCCTGGGCGCGTTGGACAACGCCGAGCAATATACGATCAAAGGCGGCGAACTCTTCCTGATTGACTCAGAGGGTCGCGATTTAGTTCGACTCTCTGAGATAAAATAGGAAGGAACGCAACCTGGCGTCTAAGAGAGAACTTGGTCAGAAGAATCAGAAGTCATAAACGATCGACGCCCGCGTTGTTGTGTCGGTGCTCTTTGTGTCTTCGGGTGCGTTACTGCGGTAGCGTGTGTTCAGCGAGAGTTTGCCCGAGAGCTTTTCCACGATACGGAGCTTCAGACTTGCATCGTTTTCAAGTGTGATTCTCTCGCGATCCCACAAAAGCTCGGTCTCATTCGCGAGAAGTGCACTATCGGAGACCTGCCAGCTGACGTCATTGGTGAAGCGCGCACCCGGGACGGTTTCGGTCTCATTGCTATCCGAGAATTCTGCGTAGCGTAAACTGGGGCCGGCAGTGATCTCCCAATCGACCGGCTTGCCCTCAAAAAGACGCACGCCCAGCCCGGCCGAGGTCAGGGTCTCGAACTCAAAACCGCTGAAGCGGTCGTCGGTGTAGTTGGCCAGTCCAAAGCCGAAGAGCTTGTCCGTGATGTCGTAGTTCACCTCGTATTCAAGCTCCGCACGCTGCTCTAGTGTTTCGAACTCGCTTCTGAGGTAAGAGGCCTCTGCCGTGCCCTTATGCTCCCAGCGATCCGGTTTGTAGCCAAGTTTCAACTGTGCTTTTACCCCGGCGTTTTCCGTATTGCCGGTGCGCAGGATGCCGCCAAAGTCAACGCTGCCGGTAAAGGCTGGATTGGACGGCGCCTTCACCGGCGGCGCAGAGGCAGGTTCCGGCGGCACTTGAACATCCGGCGAGGGTGCAGGTGCCACTGCAGTCGAGGCGACAGGCTGCACTGGTGGAATCTCAGCTTCCAGGGTTTCTGCCTGATCCGGTGCCTCAGAGAGACTCGCATCGATCAGCTCCACGGCCCAATCGGGCCTGAGAACAACAGCCAGCCGCAGAATAGCAGTTTTCTGAGCCGGATTCTTCGTCACCGCTTCCCGGATCGCTGCCTTAAAAGTGTTGAGCTCCTCAGCACCCGCAGCTTGCTTGAGAGCGACCGCGAGCGAGGTTTCCAAGGGAGGTTCGGTAAGCGGCGGCGCGGCGCTAAAACCCGGCGACACGGTTATCTGAGAGAAAATGACACAGAGAAAGAAGAGGCGAAACGGCCAGGAGCGATTGAACATAGGCCGGGACTATAAGGACAAATTGGAACAATCACCTGTGCCCTCTTTGTGATGCGGATTAAAGCACAGGTTCTCGCGCTTAAGCTGTCCCGAAGTCAGCGAATTTTAAACTCTTTCTGCGCATATTGCGTGAAAATACAACGCCTTTGGGAACGATGAGATGGCTTTAAGCTGGTTTAACGCAAGTAGCGAAACTTTCAAAAGCTTTGAATTTCACTGTGATCACTGCGGTGAACTGCATAGCGGGTCACCTTCTTTCGCAAATGATGCGCCCTTTAGTTACTATCAGTTAACCATGAGCGAGCGAGAGACACTGGCCAAGCTCACGGAAGACACCTGCGTTATCAATAGCGAAAGCTTTTTCATTCGCGCCACCCTGGAAATCCCTATCGACGACGCAGAAGATCCCTTTTGCTGGGGGGTATGGGTCAGCCAGAGTGAAGAGAGCTTCAATCGCTACATCGATACTTTTCACGAAAATCAGGCGGAAGACGGCAGTTTCGGCTGGCTGGCGGTGACCATGCCCGGTTACATGCGCAATCCACCTCAATCCCCCCTGGAGCACCTGGCCTGTAACGTCGAGTGGCAGAACCAGGGCACGCGCCCCCTGGTCTTTCCGCACGAATGCGATCATCCGCTTTACGAAGATGTCGTCGAAGGCATCACCTGGGAACGGGCAATCGAGTTAGCCAAGCTGGCAATGCATCCGGGTCACTGATGACTGTGCTCTGCGGGGGCCGGTGTATCTTTACGGTCGCTAATCAGCATCCCCTATCACCTCATTCGAAATAGCGATTTGCTAATTTTTCCGGCTTCTCGGCAATATTGCTTGAGTTTTAGCATGCCCGGCAGTGCAGGCGTGCTCTGAGATACGCTGCGGCAGAGCGGCAGACAGAGGTGGGAGTGATATGGCGCAAGGCGTAACAAGCGGAGCAACCGGGGCAAGCGGTAAGATCCATCCCGGTTCCGGGCGACGGAAAGCACCGGCCTTTAACAAGGGGCGGCAGCTCGACCCGGGAGATCTCGATGAGATCACGGAACTGCTGGACGACCGCTCGACCCAACGGGATCTGCTGATCGAGCACCTGCATCTGATCCAGGACAGGTTCGGCAGCCTGAAGGCTGGGCATCTGCATGCTCTGGCCGACATCATGCAGATTCCCATGTCCGAAGTTTATGAAGTTGCGTCCTTCTACGCCCATTTCGATATCGTCCAGGACGGCGAAAAGGTCGATCACGAGATCACCGTGCGTGTCTGCGACAGTCTGACCTGCGAGCTGAAAGGCGCGCCGGCGCTGCTCGAAGGCCTCAAGGCCAACAGCGGCGCATCGGTTCGTGTGGTGCGCGCCCCTTGCATGGGCCGCTGCGACACCGCACCGGTCGCCGAGGTCGGGCACTATCACGTCGATAACGCCAGTGTTGAAAACATCACCAGCGCGGTCGAAAGCAAACATGTCCATCCGGAGATCCCGGCTTACAAGGATTTCGAAGCCTATCAGAAAGACGGCGGTTACAGCCTGCTGCGCGACTGTCTTGCCGGACAGAAGACCCCGGACGAGCTGATCAAGGTGATGGAAGATTCCGGCCTGCGCGGTCTGGGCGGTGCGGGTTTCCCCTCCGGCCTGAAATGGAAGATCGTCCGTCAGCAACCTAAACCCCGTCTCTTCGCCATCAACGGCGACGAAGGCGAGCCGGGCACCTTTAAGGACCGCTATTATCTGGAGACCGACCCGCACCGCTTCCTGGAAGGCATGCTGGTCGCCGCCTGGGTGACCGAGGTCGAGACCGTCTATGTCTATATCCGCGACGAATATCCCGCCGCCATCGAGATCCTGCGACGTGAAATCGCCAAGCTGGAGACCGCGGGCCTTACGGGCGGGCGCCGGATCGAAGTTCGCCGCGGTGCGGGCGCCTACATCTGCGGCGAAGAATCGGCGATGATTGAATCGATCGAAGGCAAGCGCGGCCTGCCGCGTCACAAACCGCCCTTCCCTTCGGAAAAAGGCCTCTTCGGACTGCCGACCCTGACCCACAACGTCGAGACAGTCTTCTGGGTCCGTGATCTGGTCGAGCGTGGCCCTGAATGGTTCTCCTCCGAGGGACGCAATGGCCGCAAGGGTCTACGTTCCTTTTCGGTCTCCGGCCGGGTGAAGTCTCCCGGGGTCAAGCTGGCCCCTGCAGGCATCACGGTGCGCGAGCTGATCGAGGAGTACTGCGGCGGGATGGCGGATGGCCATTCCTTCAAGGGCTACCTGCCCGGTGGCGCGTCGGGTGGTGTGCTCCCCGCCTCCATGGGCGATATCCCTCTCGATTTCGGCACCCTGGAGGAATACGGCAGCTTCATCGGTTCCGCCGCCGTGGTCATCCTGTCGGATCAGGACAACATGAAGGACGTGGCGCTGAACCTCATGCGCTTCTTCGAAGACGAGAGCTGCGGCCAGTGTACGCCCTGCCGCAACGGCACGGAAAAAGCCGTCAAACTGATGTCAGAAACCAAGTGGGATCAGGACCTGCTGAACGATCTCTCTGTCGTGATGCGGGACGCGTCGATCTGCGGCCTCGGTCAAGCGGCACCGAACCCGTTGCTCACCGTAATGAAATACTTCCCGGAGGACCTCTAAAGCGGCGACCTTTATGACCGTGTCCCGCATCGATAAATTTGAGTAAAATCAAATATATCGATGCGGAACGGTCACGCTCTCCGACATTTACCTTTCCTTATTTCTTAAGAATTAGCGTTGTCTGCGATTTTCCCGATAATCGGAGACGACGCAGTGAGCGTAACGGCAGACAATTCCTTGGCAGGAGCGCCAGCGGCATCGGACCACCGCGCTTACTTCGTCAGCCCGCTTGTGGATTTTCTCTGCCTTGGCGGCGCTTCCCTGATCGTCCTTCCAATCATGGCGTTGGTTATCCCAGCTGAGCCGTTCCAGCCAACGGTCACACTCGTCATGCTCGCGCTCACCAACATTATCAACCACCCGCACTTCGCGCATTCCTATCAGATTTTTTACCGGGATTTCACGCGCAAAGCCTTTGGCCAGGAAACGACAGCTGTACTTCGGGCCCGCTATATTTTCGCGGGCATCATCGTACCGGTTCTGCTTTTTGCATTTTTTGCCGTGAGCATCGGCCTGGGTGATGCGCGCATGCTCGGACTTGGAATGAACCTAGTGCTATTTCTGGTTGGCTGGCACTACGTCAAGCAAGGATACGGGATGGCGATCGTAGATTCCGTCTTCAAGAGGCTTTTCTTCTCTAACCAGACAAAGAAGCTCATGTTGCTCAACGGCTATGCCTGCTGGGCACTTGGCTGGATCATTGTGAACCGGGAAGCTGCCCAAAACGACTTCTGGGGTGTCGCCTATTTCATGTTCGAGATCCCGGACATCCTCTTTACTTCTGCCATAGCCTGTGCGGCTGTAACCAGCGTTCTAACCTTGATCGCACTCTTCAAGGAGTGGCGGAAAAACGAGGGAAGAATTCCAGTCAACGGCGTACTCGCCTATCTTACAACCTTGTACCTCTGGATCATCTTCGTTCATGTGAACCCGCTTTTCATCCTGGTCGTTCCAGCCTTTCATTCTCTGCAATATCTATTGGTTGTCTGGCGCTTTCAGCTCAATGCAGAACACGGCCAATCCGACGCTCGGGATTATCCGAACAGCAAATGGCTCGGGCAATTGACTCCCAACAAAGCGACTATGCGTTTCACCCTGTTCCTCGCCATGGGTATCGTGCTCGGCTTTATGGCGTTTTGGGCCATTCCTTTCCTTGCTTCGGCACTGACCTCTTTCGACCCGCTTGTATTCGGCGTAACACCCTTCTTTTTCATCTGTTGGATCTTCGTCAACGTCCATCACTATTGCCTGGATAACGTGATGTGGCGTCGCGAGAACCCGGACACAAAAAAATACCTCTTTTCGTAAAGCCTTGACGCCCTTCAGCGCGCACATAGCCTCAAGCGCGAAAAACTGAAGGGCGGTCCCTTACAGATCGCGCTTAAGAGAGGTTAACGAGACTCCGTAATATATTGATTTAAAATAACTTATTTCGCTTAACACAACAGCTTTTCGACTGATCAGACTTGCCTATCACCTCATTCGGAAAAGCGATTTGCTTATTTTCCGCTGAAACCCGCAATATCGTAGAAATGGGATCAGTTTAGCCCGGAGGAAAGCAAATGACCGCGCCCGCAGCCGCTTCACAAGGCGTCACCTTTAATCTCAATGGCGAGGACGTCGTTGCTCAGAACGGCGAAACCATCTGGCAGGTGGCTCAGCGCCAGGGCGTGGAGATTCCACACCTCTGCTACTCACCGGAACCAGGCTACCGGGAAGACGGCAACTGCCGGGTCTGCATGGTCGAGATCGAGGGCGAGCGCACCCTAGCCGCCTCCTGTATCCGCACGCCAAGCGAAGGCATGAAGGTCAACACCACGAGCGACCGTGCCAAGAAATCCCGTGAACTGGTGTTCGAGCTTTTGGTGGCCGACCAGCCAAAACGCGAGGTGGCCCACGATCCCGACTCAAAATTCTGGAACTGGGCATCGGATATCGGTGTCACGGAAAGCCGCTTCCCTGCCCGTGAAGGCCACGCGCCGGATGTGACCCACACGGCCATGTCCGTGCACCTGGATGCCTGCATCAACTGCGGTCTTTGCGTGCGCGCCTGTCGCGAGGTTCAAGTCAACGACGTGATCGGCATGGCCTACCGCGGCGGTCACGCCAAGGTCATCTTCGATTTTGATACCGAGATGGGAGACAGCACCTGCGTGGCCTGCGGCGAGTGCGTTCAGGCCTGCCCGACCGGCGCGCTGATGGAATCCTCGCTGCTGAACGATCTGGGTGTGCGCACGGAATTCGAAGACCGTGATGTGGATACGCTATGCCCCTTCTGCGGCGTCGGCTGTCAGACCACTGCACACGTAAAAGACGACAAGATCATCTCGGTTGACGGACGCGACGGCCCGGCTAACGAGAACCGCCTCTGCGTCAAAGGCCGCTTCGGCTATGACTACATTGCCCATGAAGGCCGCCTGACAAAACCGCTGATCCGCCGGGACGACGCCCCCAAGGACTGGCAGGCCCAGATGCGTGACGGCGATTACAGCGCCGTCTTCCGGGAAGCGACCTGGGAAGAAGCACTTGAGCGTGCCACCAGCGGCCTCAAGGCGACCCGCGACGAACACGGTCCCTTCTCCATGGCCGGTTTCGGTTCGGCCAAGGGCTCCAACGAGGAAGCCTACCTCTTCCAGAAGCTGGTACGCACCGGGTTCGGCAGCAACAACGTCGATCACTGCACCAGGCTCTGTCATGCCTCCTCCGTGGCGGCGCTGATGGAAACCGTTGGTTCCGGCGCGGTCTCAGCCCCCTTCACCGCAATTGACGACGCCGAGTGCGCCATCGTCATCGGCGCACGGCCAGCCCAGAACCATCCGGTGGCAGCCACTTATTTCAAGCGCGCGGCAAAACGCGGCACCAAGCTGATCATCATGGATCCGCGCGGTCAGAATCTATCGCGTTATGCCACTTACACCCTGCAGTTCAAGCCGGGCCGCGACGTGGCTCTGCTCAACGCCATGCTGCACACGATCATTGAGGAAGACCTCTATGACAAACAGTATGTCCAGGCCAATACCGAGGGCTTTGCGGACCTGCAGGAACGGGTAAAGGAATACTCGCCGGAGGCCATGGAAGAGGTCTGCGGCATCGAAGCCAAAACCATCCGCGAGGTTGCCCGCACCTACGCAACGGCCCGGACCTCGCTCATCTTCTGGGGCATGGGCATTTCGCAGCATGTGCACGGCACGGATAACTCGCGCTGCCTGATCTCGCTGGCCCTGATCACCGGTCAGGTCGGACGGCCCGGCGCAGGGTTGCACCCTCTACGCGGGCAGAACAACGTGCAAGGTGCGTCCGATGCCGGCCTGATCCCGATGTTCTATCCGGACTACCGCTCGGTTGAGAAGGACGAGATTCGCGAATCGATCGAATCCTTCTGGGGCAAGCCCATGGATCCGAAGCGCGGTCTGACCGTGGTCGAAACCATCAACGCGATCCACGATGGTCAGGTCAAAGCGATGTACATCATGGGTGAAAATCCGGCGATGTCGGACCCTGATCAGAACCATGCCCGCCAGGCGCTGGCGATGCTGGATCATCTGGTGGTCCAGGACATCTTCATGACCGAGACCGCCTGGCACGCAGACGTGATCCTGCCCGCTTCGGCGCATGCCGAGAAAACCGGCACCTTCACCAACACCAATCGGCAGGTCCAGCTGGCCCGGCAGGTCGTTCCGCCTCCCGGGGAAGCCCGCCAGGACTGGTGGATCACACAAGCACTGGCACAGGGCATCGGCCTTGAGTGGAGCTACCTGCATCCCAAGGATGTGTTCGCGGAGATGGCGCAGGTTATGCCTTCGCTAAACAACATCACCTGGGATCGCCTGGAAAACGAAGACGCAGTGACCTACCCCTGCGACGGGCCCGACGTTCCCGGCAACGAGATCATCTTCGTCAACGGCTTTCCGACCACCAGTGGCCGCGGCAAGATCGTCCCCGCCAACCTCATCCCGCCCGATGAGCTGCCGGATGACGATTACCCCATGGTGCTGACCACCGGACGCATGCTGGAACATTGGCACACCGGTGCCATGACCCGCCGGGCAACTGCGCTCGACATGCTGGAGCCGGAGGCGGTCGTAATGATCAATGCCCGCGATATCCTGCGCATGGGTGTGGAGCCTGGCGACTATGTTCAGGTGCAGACCCGACGCGGCACGATCCTTCTGCGGATCAGACAGGATGGAGACGTGCCCGAAGGTATGCTCTTTATCCCCTTCTGCTTTGCCGAAGCCGCGGCCAACGTCCTGACCAATCCGCAACTGGATCCCTTCGGGAAGATCCCCGAATTCAAATTCTGTGCAGCCCGGATCGCACCGGTACAGGCAGTAGCAGCCGAATAGCGAAGGGTCTCTGGCGGCCTGATTTGTCGTCAGCTCCGTTTGTTAACCACAAAAGACCTCGGGAAACTGCAAAGCATTTCTTGAGGTCTTTTGCTGTAAAGAACAGTCGGTAACGTATTTAACCTGTAAGCATGCGAGAATCGCGTGCGTTGGGGCGATTGGTCGGATAAATTCCGGCCATCGCGCGACCTTGCCCGGCAAGGATCGTGCCCGAACATACAGAATCAATGTCTATCGGCCAGCCGTAAACCCGTCATTTCAGTCGGTTTAGCGCTTTGAGCCACGATTATATGGGGTTGAGATGTCAGCTGTAACGTCAACGAAAACAACCAGCCTGGAAGCAGGCGTGGTCACCGGATCCGACTATTTGACCCTGGTCAAAGCCTGCAAGGACGGCGGTTACGCCCTGCCTGCGGTCAATGTCGTCAATACGCACGGCTGTAATGCCGTGCTGGAAGCCGCCGCTGAAGCCGGTTCGGATGTCATCATCCAGCTTTCCGGCGGCGGGGCGCAGTTCTTTGCCGGCAAGGGTATCAAGGATAGTGCAGCAGCCAAGGTCCTGGGGGCCGTCTCCGCGGCCCGTCATGTCCACACAGTCGCAAAGGCCTACGGAGTCTGCGCGGTCCTGCATACCGATCACGCCAACCGCAAGCTGATCCCCTGGGTCGAAGGCATGATTACGGCCAGCGAAGAGGAGTTCGCCCGCACGGGACGCCCTCTCTTCTCCTCCCACATGCTTGACCTCTCGGAGGAGCCGATTGAGGAAAATCTGGCGGAATGCGTGCGCATCCTGAAACGCCTGACCCCAATCGACATGAGCCTGGAAATTGAACTGGGTGTGACCGGTGGCGAGGAGGACGGTGTCGGCCAGGACGTCGATCAGATCGACAACAGCAAACTCTACACCCAGCCTGAAGAAGTCATGAGGGCACATGAACTGCTGTCACCCATCGGCCATTTCTCCGTTGCGGCCGCCTTCGGGAATGTCCATGGGGTCTACAAACCCGGCAATGTCGTTCTGCGCCCCGAAATCCTCGCGCATTCGCAGGAATTGGCGCAGAAGACCCTCGGTGGTGCCGATAAGCACTTCGATTTCGTCTTCCATGGCGGCTCCGGCTCCGAGAAGGCCAAGATCACCGAAGCAGTGGGATACGGCGTCTTTAAAATGAATATCGACACCGACACCCAGTTTGCATTTGCTGAAGCTGTGGGCGGATACGTTGAAGAGCATGTACGTGCCTTCAAGTACCAGATCGATCCGGACACGGATCAACCCTACAAGAAGCAATACGATCCGCGTGAATGGCTCCGCAAGGGCGAGACCGCAGTGGTTGAGCGCTTGAAGCAGGCGTTTGACGATCTCGGATCAACTGGAAAGTCACTAGCCGGATAATTCCCTCAGACTTCAGGTCTTCCAAAAGAGGCCGGTTTGGACTTCTCGCACGAGGAGTTCCGAACCGGCTTTTTCTTTGCCTGAATTGAGAGTTCACCCCTAAGTATTTGAGCCATATCAAAGCCGCCGCCTGCGACTTCATTAAACTTAACTTCGATAACCACAGGGCAAAGCGAGTTGATATGTACGGAGAACACCACGACTTAAGGCATGACCTTCCGGAACATGAAGAAGCTATTCATGAGCTGAAAATTGAGAATAATCATTTCGTGAAACTCTTCGACGAGTATCACGACGTGGATCGGGAAATTCGCCGTATCGAACAAGAGATCGAGGCGCGCAGTGACGCGGCAATGGAAGATCTGAAGAAAAAACGCATCCTCCTGAAGGATGAGCTGCTCGCAATGATTCGCGCCCATGAAACCTCCCCCACTGCCGGTTAACGAGCCTTTGAAACAATAAACAAGGTGCCGTCGCCGGCGGCACCTACTTCATCAGATCTTTCAATTCATCCTGGCTGACCACGGGAAGTCCGTCGGTGATCTGATAGTAATCGCTTTTGGCGTCCGCAAGGATATGACAGCTCATGGTCAGGCCCGTCGGCAAATCCAGTGTTCCGGCCATGATTGACAGACTTTCACTACCGTGCCGCCGCCAGAACAGGCTGCTGCCGCATTCCCTGCAAAACCCACGGCTCGCGATTTCCGACGAACGGTACCAGGCGAGGCCATCCTCACACTTCAAATTTAATTGGTCCCAACGCCCCTGAGTGGCTGCCACGTAATGACCTGATGTCTTTTGGCACTGTCTGCAGTGACAGCCGACCACCGGCCGCAACGGGCCGGTGATTTCATAGCTGACGGCACCACAAAGACAGCTGCCTGCATAGACTTTCTCGTTTTCAATCATTTTCCCCCCTATTTTTCCTTGCGACTGAACGCACTAGTCCTCCAACTCGAAGAACGCGAGTGTACGGATCTCGATTGATTTTCGAGGCGGCACGCTATCCGCAGAACGCGGAAGTTCAAAGGCCGTATGCGGGCTGAAGCGGGCCGTACCGTCGTTCGCTGAGTCAAAGCCCTTAATCAGCAGAACCTCTTCCGGCGTCATTTCCGGAAAGTGTAACCAGCGATGACCAGGGTTGTAGGCGACGCTGTAGATCTCCCCGATCCGATCGGGAAAGATCAGGTCCGTGGCCACAAGATCGTCCGGCGCCAGGCTGCGCGCATCGATCAGGGCAAGCGGTGACGTCTTCACGGGATTTTCTAGCGGGCGCCAGATATTGATCTGCGCGATCCGGCCCTCGAGCGCTTTCGCCGCCTTCGCCTCGCCCAGAAGATCGATCGTCCGTTGCGCAATGGATTTAGGCGTGTAGTCGTTGTGGACGTGCCGTGCCGGACCGCGAACGCCATCCTGCGGCGCGTCGACACGCGTCGTGTGATCAAAAGGAACCACCAGCGAAGCGCCCGTCGTTGATTTCACCAGATCGATGATTTCATCGTAGTAGCGGCTCTCTACCTCACCGCTGTCGCCAAAGTTCGCGACCGCGGTCGGATGGCGGAGCAACGCGAAACCCTCAGCATTCAGCGAGGGTGCTTCGTTCAGGTCACGGGCATTGAAAATGGGTACGGATTGCGAAACGTAATCGGCGCTATGTGAAGGCGTATCGCCACTCTCACCGATATGAATGGCAGGTCGCTCAGCGTTTCTCACTATGTAGCTTACCTTACCAATAACATTGTCTAGCATCACTCTTCTCCAGATCTCTTGTAAGGAGAGACTCGGAATGGCAGTATCATGCCACCTAAGCTCTCGAACAGGATCTAGAGATGTGTCGTCACGCAGGCATAGACAAACGAGATCTTCTTCTCAATTAATTAGTTTTTCTAATTAATATGAAAATATGAAAAACCCTCTGCCGCCTCTTAACAGTTTACGTGCCTTCGAAGCTGCGGCGCGCCACCTCAGTTTTCGTCAGGCAGCTGACGAGCTGAATGTAACACCCGCCGCCGTCAGCCAGCAGATCAAGCAGTTGGAAGCGACCCTGGGGGTTCAACTCTTTATCCGGACCACGCGCGCCCTTGCCTTGAGCGAGGCCGCCCAGGCTGCACTCCCGGCGATCCGCAGCGGCTTCGACAGCCTGCACGATGGGGTACGGAGTCTGCAGGCGCATCACGACCCTGGCGTCCTCACGGTAAGTGTCAGCCCTTCCTTCGGAATGCGGTGGCTCTTGCCCAGGCTGGAGCGTTTCCGGGATACCCACCCCGACTATCAAGTGCGGATTGATGCCACCAACAGGCTCGCTGATTTCAGCAGAGGATCCGTGGATGTGGCGTTGCGTTACGGTAAGGGTGACTACGGAAGCTTGACCAGCGAGCTGCTGATCTCCGATATCGCCTTTCCGGTCTGCAACCCGCGCCTCGTCGCGCCCCCTCACAGGCTCAAGGAACCGGCGGATCTGAAAGATCAAGCCCTGCTGCATGTGGATTGGGTTATGGAGAGCGATTCCGCACCCACTTGGACGCGATGGCTCGAATTTGCGGGCATCACGGGCATCGACACGAGCCGCGGCATTCGCTTTTCGATGGACGACATGGCTGTGAGTGCCGCGATCAGCGGCCTGGGCGTCGTGGTCGCGGCTCGCGCCTTTGTCGTCGCAGATCTGGCCGCCGGGCGTCTGATCAAGCCCTTCTCAAGCGATCTGGATATGCCGACCACGTTTCATCACTATGCGGTCTATCCGGCGCAAAAGGCCAGGCAACCTAAAGTAAAAGCTTTTCTCGAGTGGATACGCGGAGAAGCCGCGCTGGATGATGCGCTCTACGAAACACTCAAAGGCGGGTAATTCAGCGACAGAACGGAATCAAAAAACCGGCACGGATCAGATCCAGTGCCGGTTTCTTCCAAAATCCCCCCGCTGAGCGGGCTTCATTTTGTTTTCGTCAAGAGACGAAAGTCCTTCAGGCAGGTGCCTCGACGAGCGTCGATTGCCAGCCACCATCAGGCAAATACAGTGACGATCAAACCCACAATGGCCAATGCGGCGACGTAGCCGAGGCCGGTGCGTGTGACGACACCCCCAAGATCTCCAGAAACGAACATGTCTATATCCTCTTGCCTCTAACGGCGCGCCACATCAGCAGCGCCGTTCTAACACTCAAGCGCTGTTAAGCGGCGTGAGCACCGGAAATGGAAACCCGACGACCGACACGCGAAGCACCAGCAGGATAAGCTTCGTTTACGATCCGGGAGATGTCCGAACGCGAAATACCGATGTCGTTCAGGGCACGGGCATCCATTGCTTCCATGTCACGACGAAGTTCGTTGCGCTTCTGCAGACGCCACAGTGGGTCGATTACATAGGCGTTGATCAGGCCGCGCAGGCCAACATTCTCACTCATTGTTTCTACTCCATAAAAAACTGCGATTTCGCAGCTGCACAATGAAGCCTATTTCTTTCTTTTCTATTGCATTTTCAAGGGTAATTCGCACGCAATGTTGCATTGCAGTATTGCGATGTCTGCATAGCTCGTCAAAAAACTACAGAATTCCTAATTTTCGTTAGTTAACAATGTGTTAATCTTTGATTTTAAAGCGAATACCTCAAAGTTAAATTCAGCTGCGCATAGCTCTTCCCGAGGCCGGAACTCTTCTGCACCCAGAAGGTTCCTACTCGTACCTTCTTCAAACTTGCTTTAGGCTCGCCGGATGCAAAAAACACAAGCGACTCCCGAGCCAAAGCAGAAGCCTCCAGCTCTCGATCTGCGGTGCGTGTCCTCTCAATCAGATCTCGGTGCGGTTGTTTCGCTCTCCCGAGACTTTCGCGGATGGTTGTGCGAGCGATATCCCGAGCATGATTGGGCGAACGATCCCTTCTACAGCCCCGAACGCTGGGAAGATCTGATGGCCCAGCTGCCAGCCCTGCATAAGCGCCCTGATGGCCTGATCCTCCTGGCGTCACTGGACGACAAGGCAGCAGGCTGTGTCATGCTGCAGCGCTTGGAAGCGGACATTTGCGAGATGAAGCGGCTTTTCGTGCATCCCAATTGCCGGGGTTACGGTGTAGGCCGACACCTCTGCCAGCGCCTCATCTCGGAAGCCGCCGATCTGGGATACAAGACACTGCGCCTGGATACCGGCAGTCGGCATACTGAGGCCCAGGCGCTATATGGCACCCTCGGGTTTCGTCAGATTGAGCCGTATTACGACTGTCCGCCCGAACTGCGAGAGATCATGCTCTTCATGGAGCTGGACCTTACCACGCCCAGCGCCGGGAACTGATAGTCAGGGAACACAGAGATGAGCGGAACAAAGGACAACAACCCTCTCGCAAGCATTTACGGGACCGGAGAAGCGGCACTGGAAGCTCAATACGACAAGTGGTCGGACAGCTATGACGCCGATACCGCGGCCGGTGGCTACCGCCTGCCCTTCCTGGTCGCTGGTTTTGTGGCCCGGCACGTTGCGTCAACCGATGCTGACATCCTGGATGCCGGTGCAGGCACCGGACTCTGTGGAGAAAGTCTTGCGGTGCTCGGCTATCGTAATGTGACCGGGATAGACCTGTCGCAGGACATGCTGGAGCAGGCCGCGAAAACCAAGGCTTACCGAGAACTCCTGAAAATGAAACTAGGCGGGGCGCTGGCCTTCGAGGATCAGCGCTTTGAAGGCGTGATCTCAACCGGTGTCTTCACAGAAGGCCATGCGCCGGCATCGAGCTTCGATGAACTGCTCAGGGTTACCCGATCGGGCGGGCACATCATCTTTACCGTCCGTGACGATATCTACCGGGACAAAGGTTTTAAGGAAAAACAAAACGCCCTCGAGGCCGACGGCAAGTGGAAACTGACCGAACAATCCGAAGCCGTACGTGCTTACACTATTGGCGAACCGCATCTTCGCGTTTTTTTCTTCGTCTATGAGGTCGTTTGACCTTCCTGCACAGCCAGCGCAAACGCCTCAGCCTCGACCAGATCGTCAGGCCGATTGGTATTGAAGAAGGGGTCAAGCGCTCCGTACCCGGTCTGGACAGCGTCAAAAGGCACCGAGACCAGTTGATGTCTTGCGGTCCAGAGGTCGACCTTTCGCAGCCCCTCCTCCACCACTGCCTTACGCAGATCTTCCCGCAGAGACATGGACCAGAGACCGAAAACCGGATGGCTTCTCTCGTTGGACACGGCGCAGGCTAGGTTTGCTTCGGTTTTCGCTGCGGCGTCGAGCATGACCGTGACCATGTTCTCAGGAAAAAAGGGCGCATCGCTGGCAAAGCTTGCCATCCACTGGGCCTGCGGCGCTTGCGTAGCGACCCAGTCCATACCTGTAAGGATACCTGCCAGTGGCCCCGCAAAACCCTCAATCACATCGGGCGCGACAGGCAAGGCATAGTCTGCAAAGCGCTCCGGATCGCCATTGGCGTTCAGAACCAGGGGCCCAACCTGAGAAGCGGCCCGCTCTATAATCTGTGCGAGGATCGGCCTGCCCCCCAGGGGTCGAAGGCATTTGTCGCCACCGCCCATCCGGCGAGATTGACCGCCCGCGAGGATCACACCGGCTACGGAAGATGCCCGCAATGGGCAGCTCGAAATGTCAGGACTCGTCATGATCGCGGCTCGATTTGCGCTGGTGGCGTTTGTCTTCGTCGCTGCCGGTCGAGGCATCGAAGTCGTGCTCGATCCGCTCCAAACCTGCAAGGGCCAGGAAGCGCTTCCCTTTGGAGCGGCCGATGAGTGTCAGCCCGGCCTGGCGCGCCAAGTCCACCCCCCAGGCGGTAAAACCGGAGCGCGATACCAGGATCGGAATACCCATCTGCACGGTCTTAATGACCATCTCGGAGGTCAGGCGGCCCGTGGTATAGAAAATTTTATCCTGTGCCTCTATGCCCTTAAGGAACATATAGCCTGCTATTTTATCGACCGCATTGTGGCGACCGACATCCTCCATGTAGAGCAGCGGCCGGTCTTCAACGCAGAGCGCGCAGCCGTGGATGGCACCGGCTTCCAGATAAAGACTGGGTGCCGAATTGATCTTGCGGTTCAAACTGTTCAGCCACGATGTCTTCAGCCTTGCATCCGCTGAAAGTTTGACGTCCTCAAACTTCTCCATCAGATCTCCGAAGACAGTGCCCTGCGCACAGCCGGACGTTCTGGTCTTCTTTTTGAGCTTTTCCTCATAGTCGGTTTCACGCTCAGTGCGCACCACGACCAACTCAAGTTCCTCATCGTAATCGATCGCCGTTATGACATCGTCGGGCCGCAGCATGTTCTGGTTGAGCAGATAGCCGACCGCCAGATAATCCGGATAATCGTTGATCGTCATCATAGTGACGATCTCCTGGCCGTTCAGATAGAGCGTCAGGGGCCGTTCGACGACAACAGAGGTCTCAATCTCCGCTCCATTCTGATCCACACCGGATATCCGTTCGGTCAGGCGAGGATCGGATGGATCAGGGCGCACCAGGAACTCACTGAGAAGTTCAGGGTCCTTAAGTTTTGCGCGTCCCCTGGCGGCGCTGCCGGCTTTTCCTTCAGCAGCCATTTCGCCCTGCCCCTTCAAGATTTGACCGCCCATCCAGCACCCTACTCCAAGTCGTCGTCAGCACATTCAACTCCGGTAGCACAAACAGCCCGTTGACCACCACATCTTCAATGAGATCACAGACAGCGATGCGCACACAAGGCAAGGCTGTCCGTACTGATCACATTCGTCGGGTCGGATTGGCCTCGACCGCAAGTACTGAAGCTCTGCGCCTCAAAAAATCCGAAACCCCTTATAAATCGAAGAAACGTGTGCGATTCTGTCGTTAATAGGAAAATACAATTGAACGGCGGAACGTTTTTTCATTACAGAAATTGGATAAAGAGGTAAAATTATCGAAATATTGAGGGTAATGGGGTCTTATCGTTTGCGCTGAATCAGTGAAAGTGTGACTCAGCCTCCTTATTATATGGATAGACGACAACTCGCGTTCTTGACGGTCTTAAGTCAGGATCGGCCCTGCTGTGGAAACAAATAGCCTTATGTCGGTTGTGATAGATCCCAAACTGGACCCCAGGGTTAATTGCTATCGTGACGACCTCGCCGCCAGCTATCTGGAAGGTAAGGTCGAAGGGCGGCGCTTCGTGTCCGGGCGGCAGGCGCAAGTCGTCCAGTGCGGCGCACCGCTTTTGCGCAGGCCGGATGCAGACAGTCCCCAGGACAGTCAGCTGCTGACCGGCGAAACAGTCCAGGTTTACGACGAAGCGGATGGCTATGCATGGCTCCAGAGCGAGGATGACGGCTATGTTGGCTATACCCTCTCTAGCGCGCTCAGCGACAGCGTTACGCGCCCGACAGATTGTTTGTGTGTGCCCAGAAGCTTCGTTTATCCCGAGCCCGATATAAAAACACCCCCGATCGCGACGCTCAACATGTCGGCGCGAGTTACAATTATCGATCAATATCAGCGCTTTAGCCTACTTTCTACAGGTGGGTGGCTCTATTCCGACCACCTTATGCCGGTCGATGCCCACGAACCGGACTTCGTAACCACGGCCCTGCGATTCCTCGACATGCCATATTTATGGGGCGGCAAGGGCAATTTGGGGATCGATTGCTCTGGCTTGGTACAGGTTTCCCTGGTGCGCAGCGGTCGGGCCTGTCCCCGCGACACCTACATGCAGGCAAAGACGGTCGGAATGGAAATTCCGGGAGAAGACGGCAAGTTCTCCATGCGGCGCGGAGATCTGATCTACTGGCCGGGACATGTTGCAATCGTCCTGGACCAGGACACGGTAGTCCATGCCTCCGGTCATCACATGCTGGTGACCATTGAACCCTGGAGGAACGTGGACGAACGAGTCCGCATTGAAACGGGAGGCCGGGGAATCGACGTTTTGCGCCGTTTACCGCAATCGAACGGCTAGAAACCAACGATTTTTGCGGCATAGAGTCGCTATTGGGCATTCTCGCTTTTGGAAGCATAGACTCCTTGAGAATATCCGTTAAAGTAACAACATTAAGCGCAACAAATGCGCAATCTACGGGAGTTCAACTTGTCGGCGCCATTGATCGATCCCTTCCTACGCACGATTAACTATCTGCGCGTTTCCGTCACTGATCGCTGCGATTTCCGCTGCGCATACTGCATGTCGGAAGACATGTCGTTCCTGCCGAAATCGGAGGTTTTGAGCCTTGAAGAGCTTGAACGCCTCTGTGAAACCTTTATTCAGATGGGCGTCAAAAAACTGCGCCTGACCGGCGGCGAGCCCCTGGTAAGACGCAATATTATGCATCTTTTCCGTGGACTGTCGCGCCATCTGAAAAGCGGTGATCTGGAAGAGTTAACGCTGACGACCAACGGCAGTCAGTTGAGTCGATTCGCGGACGAAATGGCAGATCTTGGCGTGCGCAGGATCAATGTCTCTCTCGACACGCTCGATGCCCATAAGTTCGCGGCCATCACCCGTTGGGGCAAGTTTGACAAGGTCATGATGGGCCTAGATGCCGCCAAAAAGGCCGGCTTGAAGGTCAAGATCAACACCGTAGCGCTTAAAGGTGTTAACGACGATGAAGTCGACAAGCTTATCTCCTGGTGCGGGGATGAAGGCTTCGACCTGACCTTCATCGAGGTTATGCCGATGGGCGATATCGGCGAAGTCGAGCGAGTCGACCAGTACCTGCCTCTGAGCCAGCTGCGAAGCAGTATCGAGGAAAAATGGACTCTTAACGAGAGCTCGCACAAGACAGGGGGCCCTGCCCGCTATGTCGACGTGATCGAGACCGGTCAGCGGATCGGCTTCATTACGCCGATGACCCATAACTTCTGCGAAAGCTGTAACCGGGTTCGCCTGACCTGCACCGGTATGCTTTATATGTGTCTCGGCCAGGAAGACGCCGCCGACCTGCGTATTCCCCTGCGCGAAAGCGATGATAACGCCGTCCTGGAAGCCGCCATTCGCGAAGCCATCACGCGCAAACCGAAGGGACATGATTTTATCATCGACCGCGAGAACCAGCCCGCCGTTGGACGTCATATGAGCGTGACCGGCGGCTGAGTTTCAACGCGCCTACTTGGGCTTGCCCCCACGGGATATGAAGTCGAAAATTGCGACGGCCCCTGTTACGGCGTTGCGTCGCTTAGGTTCGTGACCTTGGCCAGTGCGGTTTTAAGAGCCGGTATGGCAGAAACCAGACCTACACGCTCTGCGTCCTCGCAGAGACCACGCAGGCTTTCCAGTTCGCCGCCATCGCGCAACCCGCGCCCGAAATCAGCCAGGGCACGCCCACGGGCCACGTAATAGGCGCTCCAGGGCATCGGCTCCGTGCTTTTGGAATAAGCCTCCAGAGCGTTGGCGTAACGATCCGCCTCATCCCAGTCCTCGCTGTCCAGAGCCGCATCGATAGCGTTTTGATAGAACTGCAGGTAGTTGTGACTCACACAACGCTCCTGCAGCATCGCCTCGCCTTCAGTCAGCGCCCACTTCCTCAATGCGATATCCTTGGTTTCCACCGCGAGGGTAGAGAGAATCCAGGGTGTCCCGTAGGTCTGCGCGCCGGATGCAATCCGATAGGCCTCCAGCAGGCGATCTTCAGCACGATCTCCCTCTGCCCGGCGTGCATTCGCCTGGGCCATATGCATCAGGCTTTCGGCCTCAAACACGATTGAACCCAGTTGCCGCGCCAGGTTACGGCCGCGCTCCGCATGCTCATAGGCCGAGGTCAGCTTGTCACGGTAGAGATCTGTGGGACCAATCACCAGATGACCAAGCATCTGCGCGCGATAGTTATTGACCTGCAGTGCGATCTCGATCGCCTTGTGACCGTCTTCCTCACAGCGCTCAAGATCCAGCAGATAAAAAGCGATCATCGCGCGCATCGGCAGATTCACGCAGAGAAGTTCGCGCACATTCTCCTTCTCACAGAGTTCAATACACTGGTCGAAGTAGTCGTAGGATGTCTTGAACCAGCCTCGCTGGTAGTAAGCATCTCCCAGGCCACTCAGAGCACGCGCCTCGTCCAGAATCGAGCCACTGCGCCGTGCCGCAAGGATGGCGCCCTCGTGCGCTTCCAGGCACTCGTCCACACGCCCCAGAGGGAAATAGATACTGCCGGTCAGAGAGTAGATACGGGCGAGGCTGCGGTCGTCGTCACAACGCAAGGCCGCCTCTTCCGCACTCCCAAGAACCTCCAGCGCGCGTTCAAACTCATTCATCAGACGCAGACCCTCGGCCATACCGGTCCAGGCTTTGCACTTTTCCCCGTCCGTCTCGGCGTAGGTCATCGCACTCTCGTAGACAGCAACCGACTCACTCACACTGCCGGGTGCGCGCAAAAGAAAGCCACGGAGGAGCGAAAGGTCGTAACTCAGAACCCGGTCGCTGGATTGCTCAAGACCGCGCGATGCCAACTCCAACGCCGTACCGAAGTGATATTTTGCAGCAGCGAAACGAGCAGCCTGAAGGATCGCCGCAACCGCGTCGGGGCTGTCCGCTCGATCCAGGTGGTCCGCATAGAGAATGGCGTTCTGTTCTTTGAAGAGTCTCGAAGCCTCGATGTGCATCCTGTCACGCTCGGACTTCAGAATGGCGCCGTAGATCGCTTCATGTATCAGTGCATGGCAGAACGAGAGCTCGTCATCTCCCTCTTGACGCAGGATGGCGATGTCCATGAGCCGTGCACAATCATAATCCGGATCGCGAAGACTCTCTCGTAGTTCCTCCAGGCCAAATCTCTGTCCCAGGACGGAAGCCATATTCAAGGCGTGTTTATCGCTGGCGGACAAGACGTCCAGCCGTGCAAGGACGATTGACTGGATCGATCCCGGCAACTCACTCGCCTGGTGGCCGTGAGCGCGCAGCAATTGATCCAGAAACAGAGGATTGCCTTCGGAACGCGCGATGCAAGCCTGCTGATAGGAAGCGTCGAGGTCCCTGTAATGGAGCGTGAGCTCCACACACTCGACATCCGAAAGAGGCATCAGATCCAAAGTGGTCAAAGGCACGCCTTGCGCCGCAGTTCGCCATCCACGATCGAGCGGATCTTCGATGACTCGCGAAGTCATCAGCAGAACCACAGATGAATCGCGGATCTGCGCCGCAATTCCAGAGAGGATCTCGAGAGTACGACCATCCGCCCAGTGAACATCGTCAACCAGGATCAGGACCGGCTGCGCCTCGCAGCGCCATTTGATGAGGTTCCCCAGCAAACGAATTTTGTTGCGCAACCTTGTCGAGCTTTCCATTCCTTCGTGCAGTGACTCAAGCTCTGCAGGCTGCTGCAGATCCAAAATGTCGTAGAGAAACACCCGGGCGTCCTTCGGCACCCATCCCTCCATAACTGCGCTTTCAAAAGCAGCGTCCGCTTGTGCGGCGTCCACGCCCCACGGCAGATGCAGCAGTGAAAGCGTAATGCTCTTCAACGCGCCACGACCACGTTCAGCTCCAAAGTCCTGGAGCCGCCCTACATGGCACGCGTAGTCATGCTGCTTCGCAACGCGTTGAAACTCTCCCGTCAAACGGCTTTTGCCGATCCCTGCCTCGCCGCGCAGGTAAACCACGCGCCCTTTGCCAGATTGCGCAGAGCTCTTGGCAATGCTGGTAAACTGATCGAGCTCGAATTCCCGCCCGACAAAGCCGGTCTCTTCGCCGTCAGCTTTCTCCCGGGACAACAACTTAAGGCGCCAGGCTTTGGTCTCATGGGGTATGCCATGAATGTCCAGACCATCCATGAGTTCGCCCTGAACGGCATGTGCCACTGAATGATAAAAGCTGTCGGAAACGACAATCTCGGACGGCCCGGCCAGATCCTGTAAACGCGCAGCAAGGTTCACCGCTTCGCCGAGTACGGTATAGGCGCGGTGCAGCCGGCTGCCGGTTTTGCTGGCGATGACCTGCCCGCTCGCCATGCCGATATGAACTTTGAGTTCACGCCCGACTTCTTCCGAGAGAGCCGCGACACGTTGGCGGATCTCAAGGGCCGCGCGCATTGCGCGTTCGGAATCATCGCTATGAGCAACCGGCGCGCCGAAGATCGCCATAACATTGTCGCCCATATGTTTGTCGATTGTACCGCCGTAATGGGTGATGACCTCATCGGTGACCTCGAAATAGCGCGTGAGCAGCATATGCATGTCTTCCGCCCAGAGCTGCCCGGCTAGAGCCGTGAAATTCGAGAGATCGGCAAACATGACCGCCACATGCCGCAATTCTGCGGTCGGAACATCCGGTTGCGGCCGGTCACTCGCCCGGCGTTTCGGGTTAGGGTCGCCAGACGCATCGTCGGATTTTGCATGAGCGGAGGGCAGACCCTCCTTGGCACGGGCCTGGTCCCCGGTTTCCTGGGCCTCATCAACAGGGAACCCGGGCTCCTTTTCGGCCCTTTGAGGGGCAGAACGGCGGCGCTCCAGGATGGCACGATACAACTCTTCCGTTTCACCGGCTGGCGCCACCTCAAGTTCCCTGTGCAACACGTCTCGGCAAATCTGATACTGGCGCAAAGCGTCGTTTAACTTGCCCTGATCCGCGAGTAGGCTCATCAAACGCCGGTGTCCGTCCTCATTCAGAGGATCGTGGCGCAGCAAAGAAGTCGCAACTTCGACGGCTCGCTCCAGTTGACCATCACGCGCGAGCAGATCGCTCAAACGCTCCAATGCCCCCAGCGCCATTTGCCGATAGCGCCGCTGCTCCGTCACAAGCCAGTCTTCGAATTCCGGCGCGCTCACCGACAGGTTCTGCAGCAAATCACCTCGATAAAGGGCGGCTGCACTTGTCAGGTTTTCGATGGTGTCATCTTGCACCAACTGCTCGAACTCAGACACGTCGACATGGATAGCCGCACTGGTCAACACGACGAACTCGCTATCTGCGAGTAAAAGCTTGTCAACGTCAGCCGGCATGCACTTACGCAGGGTCATGAGAGCTTGCCGCAAGCTCGATCTGGCTTGAGCATCTCCGCTGTTCCCCCAAAACAGGGATGCCAGCATATCGCGGGATTGGGGTATTCCCTGCATCAGCGCGAGATAACTCAGGAGCGCACGTGCCTTCTTCGCCGAAACGGCGATCGGGCAGCCCTCTTCCGTCTCAAACCGAAAACCACCTAACAGCTGCATTCGCATGCTTGGCATCATCAATTCCTGCGTCCCACTTCCGATTAGCAAACACGGCGGGCGCGTCGGATATTCCATCGGCAAAGAAAAAAATTATCCCAGAGCAATCTCAATCAATCTGCTGGGACGAAGTACATTTAAAAATAGCGGCCCATGCAGATATTGTTCGCACTAAAACAAATGCAAGAGCGGGAACAGTATACGCCAGAGTGTGCTCCGTTTTAACTGATTCAGTTAAAATCGCGAATCAATCTCTACTTCAATAGCTTGGAGAAAGCGAGTTTAACCCGCCGGGTCTTAGACTGACCGCGCAATCGGTAAATTCATAAGCAGATTCTGCGGCTTCAACTTCAGCAGTTCCCCGCTCGTCATTGCCATTCCCAGATAGACCGGCTTGCCCTCTAAATCGGGACGCATATCGCCCTGCTGTTTGAACTCAAGCCGGAAAAGACTGAGCAAGCGCGCGGTTCGTGCCTCTTCTATTTCCTCACCGTTATAGAGGTCGTTCAGGATCAGGTTCGCCTCGGCGTCGAGACCGATATGCCAGGACCATTTGGGATCACTGATCTGTTGAACCGGATAGATGTTTACCTCGACGGAAAGAAAGTGCGCCACCCAGGTCTCAAGCACACGACACAGTGAATCCAAACCCGGTCGCGTGAAGCTGACGTCAATCACGGTGTCGAAGCTGTCGCTCCTCGGCCAGTAGATCCCGGCGTTGTCGGCATTGAGAACGTCGAGTTCAACCGAACGCATCGGCGTAGCGTTGTCGGCCAGCAGTTTGCCAAGAGATCCAAAACCGCCGTCGCGGGTATACATTTCTACGATTTCTTCATCAGCCAGCATGATGCCGCTGTCCTGAATGCTGACCTTCTGGCTCCGGAACAGCAGTTCGGCCGCCCGGGTACGGATGGCATCGTCCTGCCCTTCCAGAATGCCGCGCAGGATGGCGTGAACCATCTGATCAATGAAGAGCGGCGGAACCGTCACGCCACTGCGCAGGATCTTGAGATAGGCAGCCTCAAGTGTCTTCTCGGCGATCAAGGTATCGCGAAAATTCAGAACGATCTGATAGTTGTCCCGCGCATCCGGGTCTTCCAGCTCATCCAGTCTCGCCGCCGTCACCTTGTGACGCGGGTCCTCCAGAAGGCGCGCATGCAACACGCGCTCAGAGTGACAGGACTCCTCCACGATCTCCATTTCAGGTCGCAGGAAGAATGCGCGGAGATACTCGTTGGTGACATAAAGACGCCCGTCCTCGCCCCGGCGCAGCAAATGGTAGCCGCTCGTGAGCCAAAACTCGGCGTGAAGTAGCGGCGGCAAATCAGCGCCGCCGGTTTGATCGTTTTGTTCCATCTTAACTCTCGTTCTCTCGGGCCGTATCGTCTTCGGGATCGAAATCCTGCGCGACGATTTCCCATATCTTGGCGTGCGACTTCGGAGCATCAGGCGTAATCACACGGAAGGATTCAACGACACCCCGTTCCTCCAGATCTCGCGACACTGCCAGTAGTGTATTGATCGGATGATCGCACAAGCTCGCTGCAAAGGCAGCCTCTTCCTCCGCAACAGGCCGGGCCGCAGCGATATCAGGTGCGCCATAGTGGTCGACAAAATGCTGGGCGAGAAGCTCGACAATTCCGTCATAGCTCGCCCGGTCGATATCCGTGACGACAACCAGGGTGGAACGGCCATAGGACTCAAGGCCCAGAAATCCATGAGCAAAGGCCTGCCGCGTTTTTCCCTGCAGATCATCCGCCGTCAGTTCTGAATAGGCGAACGCGCCGGAGACAGCCCACTCGCCGGGTGCCGCGGCATGATCGAACACCGCCACATCAGATTCATCGAGACGAATGGTGCGCGGAAAGCGCAGAGGAGTCTCTGCCATTCTACGAAGACATCCAGCTTGGCCCCTTCAGGGCTTGGGTAAGCGGCTGGGTCTCGGTCCCTTCGCAGCGCAGACCGCCAAGAGAGTCGATGTCCCGCTTTGCGTCTTCCGTTTGCTTCTGGCGAGCCCACCATGCCAGGCGCACGGGCTCGAACCCTTCTTCCTGCCAACGATTCATCCAGGTCAGAAAATGACGCGCAAAGCTCTCAGTCAGCTCATCGACCGTGATATCGCCGCAGCCCTCATCAAAAAGCGTCGTCGCACTGACTTTGCGCCCAGGCGCATCATCCGTCAGATCCATCTGAACCGCGATACCAAAGCTGATCACCAGCCAGTCAGGGATGTCCTCGCTGCTCCTGGTCTCGGCCGCCGCCACACGAAATCCACCGACGAACCCGCCGTTGACTTCCACGGCATCGGGCCAGCGAAAGTGAACAGCCAGGACCGGGGGCCCAATCGCCCCAAGGGCATCGCCAAAGGCGACCATGGCAAGCGGCAACATAGTCAGGGACTGAGCCACAGGAGATTCCGGCTCCAAGACAATGGCCAGCTCGATCCGGTCGAGGCGCTGCGACCAGTAAAAGTAGCCCGCCTCGCCCTCGCCGCTGCGAGCCGCTGCGACGGCTACATCAAAAGGGTCGTCACCGGGAGCCAGGGGTTTCAGGCTTAAAAGAGGTGGTAGTTGAGGATATTGCAAAACGGTCGCTTCCTGGTCTCTCTGCTATTGCGTGCCCCCCAACCCGGGCGGCAAGAAGCGATCTTTCACAATCAGGGCAGGCTTGTCCAACCTATTGGACAGACAATGGCAAAAAGCCAGCTTCCGAACCGGAGTGTCAGCTCCTAATCAGAGTCACACCCTGGTGCGATAGACGCACAGAGACGTCACTTTCCCTGGGAATGGGCTGCACGACCCCACCATCAATAACAAACAACTCACCAATCGGTGTTTCAACACTGTACTCGATATGACTGCCCAGATAGGTCGCCTTACGGACCACCCCACGCAGCCCATCGCCTGAATCCTGCACTGCCAGCCCGATCGCCTGCGGGCGAATCGCGATACGGGCCGGGCCTCGTTCCATACCTCTGGCGGGTAGCTTGAGCTCAATTCCGCCGATTGTGACCTCAGCGTCGGGTCCGTCCACAGCCAGTATCTCGGCATCGACCAGGTTGGCGTCGCCGATAAAGTCAGCCACGAAGAGATCCGCCGGTTCATCGTAAAGCTCTCGCGGAGAGCCCTCCTGCGCGATCCGGGCCTGATTCATGACAATGATGCGATCTGAGACCGCCAATGCTTCCTCCTGGTCATGAGTAACGTAAACAGACGTCAAACCAAGGTTTTGCTGAATTTCGCGGATTTCCTCCCGCACCCTGCGCCGGAGCTTGGCATCAAGGTTCGACAGAGGTTCATCGAACAGCAGCACCTGCGGCTCCAGCACCAGTGCCCGCGCAACCGCTACACGCTGCTGCTGTCCGCCAGAGAGCTCACTGGGAAGGCGATCGCCGTAACCCTTCAGACCTACCAGCGCCAAACCGTCCTCTGCCCGGCCACCAACTTCGGATTTCGCCATCCCACTGACTCGCAGGCCGTAGGACACATTCTCCAGCACCGTCATGTGCGGGAAAAGCGCGTAGGACTGGAACACCATACTGACATCACGGTCCGTGGCCGGTAACGACGTCACATCCTGATCGCCAATGAGGATACGGCCGTTGCTTGCCATTTCGAGACCGGCAATCATCCGCAGCGTGGTGGTTTTACCGCATCCACTCGGTCCGAGCAAAGTAACGAGCGAGCCTGCCTCCACCCGGAAGGAGACCTGATCGACCGCAACCACGGCACCAAAGGCCTTGGTGACCGCGTCGAAACTGACCGAAGCCGCTTTGCTTGCGATTTTCATGCTGTTTTGCTCTCCGCCGCGGGCATTTTAACGCCACTGTTCTCGCTTCGCCGTTTGATCCGCCGTTCGCCGACCGCCAGCTGCACGAGGGAAATAGCCGCCAGCATGACTAGGATCAGGACCGAAGAATAGGCAATAGCCAGTCCGTAGTCGTTGTTCTCGACCCGCCCGATAATGTAGGAGGTCGCCATATCGTAGTTTGCGCTCACCAGGAAGATCACCGCGGAAATCGCCGTGATCGCGCGCACGAAGCTGTATACCAGTGCAGCGACAATCGCCGGACGCAACAAGGGCAGAATGACCTTGCGCACAGTCATGAAACTGGTCGCCCCCAGAGTTAGCGAGGCCTCATCGAGGCTTTTATCCAGCTGGCTCATGGAAGCGATGCCTGCGCGGACGCCGACGGGCATGTTTCGAAAGATGAAACAGATGACCAGGATCACGCCGGTACCGGTTAACTCGATCGGTGGGATATTGAAGGCCAGGACATAACTGACACCGATCACGGTGCCTGGAATAGCAAAGCTCAGCATGGTACCGAACTCGAAGGCGTTCTTGCCCGCGAACCTCTGGCGCACCAGCAGGTAGGCCGTAACCAGTCCGATGGCGGCGGTCAGGGGCGCCGAAACGCCAGCAATGATCATAGTGGTCCCGAAGGAGTTCCAGGCCGAGCCGGTCCAGAGCAATCCGCCGTCCCCCGAAGAAATGGAGAATGCGGAAATATAGTGTCGCAGAGTCAGACTGTGATCTCTGCCCCAGGTCTCGACAAATCCGCCGAAGACGATCATGACATAAATCACGACAGTCAGAACCGCCCAGGGAACGGCGGTGCCGTAAACCAGCCAGGTCAATCGTTTGGGCAGATAGGGATGAGCGCCCGAATCTCCCTTGCCGGTGACTGTTGTGTAGGATTTTTTCCCGAGCCAGCGGCGCTGAGCATAAAAGGCCGAAAGCGTGAAGCCGAGCAACACCAACGCCAGAACTGCCGCCCGGCCCTGATCGTTTTGCGCCCCAACGATCGCAAAGAAGATCTCGGTGGAGAGCACGTCATAGTTCCCGCCCAGAACCAGCGGATTTCCGAAATCGGCCATACTTTCGATAAAGCCCAGCAGGAATGCATTGGCGAGGCCCGGGCGCATCAAGGGTAAGGAAATGGTCGCAAAGGTCGTCCAGCGATCTGCGCGCAGTGTCTGCGCGGCCTCTTCCATCGAGGGACTGATACCTTCGACAACCCCGATCAGCACCAAAAAGGCGATGGGCGTGAAAGCCAGCATCTGTGCGAACCAGATACCCGGAAGTCCGTAGATCCAACGTCCGGCGGGGATCCCCAGCAAGTCACTGGCAAATTGGGTAACACTGCCGGACCGGCCAAACAGCAAAATGATTGCGAGACCAATCACAAATGGCGGCGTGATGATAGGCAGGACCGTCAGCGCCCGAATTAGCTTCTTGGCCCGAAAACGCGTTCGCGTCACCACGAGGGCGAACGCCAGGCCCAGGGTTGTCGTCCCCGCCCCTACCGTGACCGCGAGAAACAGGGAATTCCAGGCCGCGCCACAGGAAACATTGCTGCTCAGACACCCCAGACCCCAGATCTTCTTATCAAAGAACTTGACCACAAAAGCGGACGGCTCGTAGAGGCCCGCATCGTTCTTCAAAGCGCTGAGCAGAATTTGAATGACCGGAAAGAGAATGAAGATGCCGACAAGAGCAATGACCAGGCCGATGGATCCGACCACGAAGACATCGCCGTTGATTGCGCCGCGCGCCGCGATGCCCTGGGTCAAAAAGAACAGGAAGGCTGCAGAGGTCAGCAAAGCTCCATAGCCGAGACCGAATTGTCGTTGGCCCAAAGGACCGAAAAGCTGTTCGAGAGTTGAAAACTCCCAACCGTCGATCCCGATGGTAAAGCCCTGAAGCCCGACGTACGCAAGCCCGCCTATGCCTGAAATCAGGAGAAGATTGGCAAAGAAGGGATCGTTTCTGGCTCGCCCGAACAATCCCAAAGGCAGGAGTAGGAACAGGCTGATGGGTGCAAGCCAGATCTTGTCATCCACCACCGCCTGAAGAACGCCAGGCGCGTAGTCGCTGTCGAGTGGATACCCGTCGAGCAACCACTCAAAGACCCAGAAGCCGTCCTCGATGGCGTACCAGGGCAGGATCGCAAAACCGAGCCAGCCCACAGCCAGCCAAAGAGCAACGGTTCTATTCATCAGGGAGACGGTCTTTCAAAAACTCGCCAGATCGCGTGTGAATGGAGGCTGATCGGACCGGTTCAGACCAATCAGCCTCCACGACCTCAACGCGGCAGAGACTTAACCTCGTCGTCCCATTTCTTCAGCAGACGTTTGCGTTCCGCTGAAGAACCGTACTTCTTGAAATCGTAGTCGATCAGCTTGATTTCATCGAGCTTCGGCGCGCTCGGCGATGACTCAGCGGCTTGATTCGACATGACCTGATAAGCCTTCACCTCGAGCGATCGCGACTGCACACCTGCCTTGAGGGCCCAGTCATAGAACTTCTTTGCACTCTCGGGATTGCGGGCGCCCTTGATGATGCTCATGGACCCGATCTCGTAACCGGTACCTTCAGCCGGAGCAACGACATTGATCGGAAAGCCACTGACTGCCTGTTTCACAGCATCATGCATAAAGACAATGCCGATGGTGGTTTCGCCGCGCGCTGCCGCTTTAATCGGAGCCGATCCGGATTTGGTGTACTGGTTGATGTTCTTGTGCAGAGCCTTCATGAATTCGAAGCCCTCTTTCTCACCGAAGAGCTGCACAATTGTGGCCAGTGTCGTGTAGGCCGTGCCCGAGGAGTTCGGGTTCGCCATCTGAACCTCACCCTTGTAGACCGGGTTTGTCAGATCTTTCCAGCTCGCCGGGACCGGCAGGCCCTTTTCCTTGAGGAGCTCAGTGTTGTAACCGTACCCCAGGCCACCGGCATAGATACCGATGGTCTTATCATTGGCCGATGCGGCCTGGCTCAGCGCCCAGTCGTGAAGCTCACCGCGCATGGGCGAGACATAGGCTTCGGTCAACCCCTCTTCCGCCGCCTGCAAGTGAGGGTCGCCTGTGCCGCCCCACCAGATATCGCCCTTCGGATTCCGTGCCTCGGCCTTGATCTGCGCAAAGGTTTCACCAGAGCTTTTGCGGCTCATGGCGACCTTGATACCGGTTTCCTTCTCAAAGGCCTGCACCATAAGCTGGCACCAGTCTTCCTGGGCCGAGCAATAGTAGGTCAGTTTGTCAGCTGCAAATGCTGTCGAAGTCGCAAAGCCTGAAAACGTTACCACGGCGGCTGCCGCAGCTCCGAAAAGCCATTGCGATCTGTTTAAAGTTGCGATCATAACTTATGCCTCCCTGACGACGATATATTTTTGATTTCAAATAGTTATTTGAAATTCCTGCCGCCGCTTATTATGTTGTGCCTCTCCGGTGAACCTAAGCTCTTGCCGAAAACGCTGATATCGGATTTGCAGAATTTGCTTTCCACAATCTCTTAGGAATGGAATATCGTTTCCATACATATTGCAATAAAATTGTCATAAAACTGTAATCTCTATTTTCTTGTAGCGGACCCATTTCACGCCGAGCGTATGCCCATCACACTGGCCACAGATTCAAAGTTTCACTGAATGACAAGCAACTCGAATGAACGACGACTTGAAGTCGCCTGCGACATTGCACGGCAAGCCGGCAAGCACGCCCTCTCCTATTTCGCCGACCGGGACTCGCTCAACATCGAAGGCAAGGGCGTGCAGGACATGTTCAGCCAGGCTGATGTGGAAACGGAAGTACTCATCCGCGATCGTTTAGCGGCGGAGTTCCCCGATGACGGTTTTTTCGGCGAAGAGACAGAACCCTCAGGACTGGACTCCTCGAGCGGTACCTGGGTGGTCGACCCCATCGACGGGACAGCCTGTTTCGTCGTCGGCATTCCCACCTGGTGTGTTTCCATCGCCTTCATCCGGGACAACCGGATTGAAATTGGTGTGATCTACGATCCCAACACAGATGAACTCTTTTCGGCGTCCCATGGCAGGGGCGCATTCCTGAACGGTCAGGCGATATCGGTTGCCAGTGCCCGAGACTTCACCGGTGGGATGACCGGGTTCAGCTTTTCCCATCGAGCCACACCGGAATCCATCGTGAGCGTTCTTGAGAAACTTCTGAGCCAGGGCGGGATGTTCTACCGCAATGGTTCCGGCGCTCTGACACTAGCCTATGTCGCCTGTGGCCGGCTCAATGCCTTTTTCGAGCCGCATATGAATTCCTGGGATTCCAGCGCGGGCATCCTTCTGATCACAGAGGCAGGCGGTTGGGCCAACGACACGCTCGCTGACGACGGTCTGGTCAAGGGGTCTCTGGTGATGGCTGCTGCGGATGGGCTGGCTGATTCCATGAAGACCCTCATACTGGGTCGTTAAAATCTGCACCAAGCATCTGATCTATATTGTTTTTGATCTGCCGCTAACTCTTCTTGTCAAACAGCGCCACAATTCGATTTTGCTGGGTTTCGCTCAAGGTCGGCCAAATTTTGTCCATATTGACCTTAACCTCCTTGGCCCCTGCCAGATAGGCTTTGCCGTACCAGATGTACGCCAGCTCACTCAGCTCGTCGGCGTCTTTTCGCTCCGGGCTCAGCCCCTGAGCGTACATCCAACCGATCAGCTCCATCGCCTCTTCTTCGCCCGCCTTGGCCTGCTTGATGAGTTTCTCGACGTCCTTGGGCGCAGCGCGGCCAGATTTCACGCGCTTTGCCAATGCGGTGCGCGCGGCAATGATCTCCGCAGCCGCCTTCGCGATGGCCTCTCGTTCTTCCGCATCTTTCCTGCGTGCCGCCAAGGCGCCAGCGATCGATTTGGGCACCTCGACCTTGTCAGCAAGATCTTTGCACCAGTCCGGTGTCTCGCCGTAACTGGCACAGATAAAGCGTTTGGTTAATATGTCGGAGCCCTGCCAATAGTCGTCCGAATAGGACAATGCCTGTGCAGGAGCCGCCCAGAGCACACTCCAAAGAGTAGCGATCAAAATCAAACGCATATCAACCGGCCGCTTCCTGCGATCCCGTTTCGCCTGGTCCGGATCCAATGACACAAAAGCCCGGATCCCACGAACCGGGAAGAGTGCCGTTAAAACTTTAAGATCGCGTTTTTATCCGATTGATTTTAAATAAAATTTTATTCTTTTTCGTGACGCCGAGTTATCACACATCTGGCGCTGCTCCATCTATTTCGTTAGCTTGGAAAAAATATTCCATTTTGGCATCGAATTATCATGGCTCAACCAACACCTCCTTCCAGCTACGAAAATCTGCGCACAGTCATCTCGGGCCGGCACGAGACTCTGAGCAAACGCCTGCGCCAGATTGCGGAGTTCGCGCTTGCCAACCCGAACGACATGGCGCTTGAGACCGTCTCCGAAATAGCGAAACGGGCGGCGGTACAGCCTTCCAGCTTGATCCGCTTTTCGAAGGCATTTGGTTTCGATGGTTTCAGCAGCATGCAACGCGTGTTCCGCGGACGCCTGACGGAACGGCAACCAAGTTATCATCAGCGGCTTCAAGACCTGAAGGAGAATAGCGACGCTCCACTGACAGCCATAAACGTTCTGGACCGCTTTACCGAAGCAGCTTCCCATGCGCTCGATCATTTAAGGGAAGAGGCAAGACCGGAACGCCTGGAACATGCCATTGAACTCATGGCCCAAAGCGAACGCATCCACATCATCGGACAGCGTCGTGCCTTTCCGGTCGCCGCCTATCTGAACTACATGCTGAGCCATCTGGGTTGCCGGGTCTCACTGATCGACTCAATCGGTGGCATGACATTCGAGCAGGCACGAGACATCTCGCCCAAGGACGTACTTCTCGCGATCAGCTTTCAAAGCTATGCGCCGGAATCCGTGGAAATCGCCACTCAGGCACAGGAACAGGGAACGCCTGTGATCGCCATCACCGACGGCCCCTTGAGCCCCTTCTCCGCGTTGTCGGATGTCTGTTTCGAGGTCGAGGAGACCCAGGTCGAGTCCTTCCGCTCTCTCTCGGCCTGTATGTGCCTCTCCCTGTCGCTGGTGGTCTGCCTTGGCTACCGATTGGAAAAAACCACCGACTTCGATGGCCTCTTCAACGGATAAACCTTACCAAGCCAGCGTGACCGTCCGTTTTTCCTGAAAGGACTGCAGGGCTGCGTCGGCCAATCGTAACGCCGCGTGACCATCGTCACCGCCCGGGCTCGGCACGTCACCGGAAGAAACCGCATCGATAAAGGCATCGAGCTCCGCCTTGTAGGCCGCCGCATAGCGTTCGAGGAAAAAGTACAGGGGCTTGTCTTTCGAAACGCCGGCTTCAGTTGCGGACTCCACCGTTGTCGGCTGATGATTTTCTACACGGAGCATCCCCTTACTGCCGTGAACTTCGATGCGCTGATCGTAGCCGTAGGCCGCGCGGCGGCTGTTGCTGATCTGACAGAGGCGACCACCTGCGGTTCGAAGGGTCACCAGGGCGCTGTCGACATCACCTGCCTCCGCGATGGCCGGATCAACGAGACAGCTGGCTGTCGCCGTCACCTCGAGCGGCTCTTCTCCCAGCAACCAGCGCGCTATGTCCAGGTCATGGATCATCATGTCACGAAAGAGACCTCCCGAAACTTTGATGTACGAGAGTGGCGGCGGGGCAGGATCACGGCTGGTAATCGAGACCATTTCGACATCGCCGATTTCGCCTTCGGTCACTCTTCTCCTTAGCGCGGCAAAGCTTGGATCGAAACGCCGATTAAAGGCCAGCGCGAGCGGAACGCCGGCGTCTTTTGCCACTTCCAGACAGCTCTCAACCCGCTCCAGGCTCAAGTCTATCGGCTTTTCGCAGAAGATCGCCTTACCGACCCGGGCTGAAGCTTCGATCAGATCCGCATGCGTATCTGTCGAGCTGGCAACGATCACCGCGCCAACCGCCGGATCGGCAAGCGCGGTTTGCGTTGAGGCAACCTGCGCGCCGTATTTCTCCGCGAGCGCCTGTGCAGCCGCCTCATTGACATCGACCACATAACGCAGCTTTGCGCCTTTATGCAGAGCGATATTCTCGGCATGGATCGCGCCAATCCGTCCGGCGCCAAACTGGCAAAATTCGAGCACTGTGGTTTCCTTCGTCCCGCTAATCCTGAAGCTGTATTCTACCCTGCCCACCCCTTTTTGTCGGAGCAAAATACGCTCGGGCAGGATCGCGTGATCAAAATTTATATTCTGAACTTGATAGTCAAATGGAATTTTTGTTTCATTAGTCAAATTTTTTCACGTAAACCTACAGATCGAGTGAGATCAGGAATTTCAGGGAGTCAGCAAACATGACGGATCGCCGCTTTGATGTTATCGGCATGGGCCGCGCCGGGGTCGACCTCTACGGCGAGCAGATCGGTGGACGCTTGGAAGATATGGCGAGCTTCGCCAAGTATGTCGGTGGCAGTCCCTGCAATACCTGCATCGGCGCTGCCCGCCTTGGGCTACGTCCGGCCATGCTGTCACGGGTTGGCGACGAACACATGGGGCGTTTCATTCGCGAAACGCTCGAAGCCGAAGCCGTCGACACCAGTCATCTCAAGACCGATCAGGAACGCCTCACCGCGTTGGTCATTCTGGGCATTCAGGACCGTGAGACCTTTCCCCTCATCTTCTATCGCGAAAACTGTGCCGATATGGCAATCGATCCTGCCGACTTTGATCCGGCCTTCATTGCCGAGTCAAAGTGCCTCCTGGTCAGTGGGACGCACTTTTCGACACCCCAGGTCGACAATGCCAGCCGCACGGCCATGCGCTACGCGCGAGAAGCAGGAACCGGGGTGGCGCTCGATATCGACTACCGTCCGGTCCTCTGGGGCCTGACGTCCCGCGGCCTCGGCGAGCAACGTTTCGTGGCAAGCGACTCCGTTACGGCGCACTTGCAATCCATCGTCCCGGACTGCGATCTGATCGTTGGTACGGAGGAGGAGGTCCACATCGCAGGGGGCGACACAGATACGCTGGCCGCTCTGCGGCAACTCCGTTTACTCACCGATGCCGTCCTGGTGGTCAAACGTGGCCCCATGGGATGTGTCGTTTTCCCAGGCGTCATCCCGGACGATATCGAAGAGGGCATTAAGGGCCCCGGCTTCCCGATCGAAGTCTTCAATGTGCTGGGCGCAGGCGATGCCTTCATGGCCGGCTTCCTGCGCGGCTGGTTGCGCGACGAATCTTACGAGACCTGCTGCGCCTACGCCAACGCCTGTGGCGCCTTCGCCGTCTCCCGGCACGGCTGCTCACCAGCCTGCCCAAGCTGGGATGAACTCGCCGATTTTCTGGAGACCGGCAGTCCGCATTTCAGGCTGCGCGACGACGCCCGGCTGGAGCAACTCCACTGGGCAAGCAACCGGAAGAAGGACTGGCCGGAGGTCTGTGCCTTTGCATTCGATCATCGCAGCCAGCTGGAGGCGATCGCCGAGCGCCATGGAAGGGACAACGATGCCATCAACCGCTTCAAACGCCTTGCCTGGGAAGCCGCCCGGGATGCGACGCCGCCGGACGAAGCCGTAAAAGGTATTCTTTGTGATGGGCGCCTGGGACAGGACGCCTTGGACGCTGCGACAGGACGCGGGGTGTGGATCGGTCGGCCGATTGAGTTACCAGGCTCCCGCCCGCTTCAGTTTGAGGGTGGTGACAATGTGGCAGCGACCCTGCGGGAATGGCCCGTTGAACACTGCGTCAAATGTCTGGTTTTCTATCACCCCGACGATCCTGAAGACCTACGACTGGAACAGGAAGCCAGACTGCGCACGCTGTTTGAGGCTACGCGCAAGGCCCGCTTGGAATTGCTGTTGGAAATCATTCCGCCAAAGGACAGCCCTGTCGATGCAAACACCGTCGCGCGTGCGTTGCAAAAATTTTATGACATCGGCGTCTTTCCGGACTGGTGGAAACTTCAGGCGCCGAATTCCGACGAAGCTTGGGATAACATAGCAAAAACCATCACTCTCAATGATCCCTATTGCCGCGGCGTCCTGCTCCTGGGTCTGGATGCTCCCGAGGAGGTTTTAGGCGCCGCGTTTACCGCAGCCGCCAAGCAATCCGTCTGCAAAGGCTTCGCCGTTGGCAGGAGTATCTTCGGTGCACCGGCCGAAGCTTGGTTTGCCGATGATATAGACGATGACGAGGCTGTTGCCGTTATGTCCGGCAACTATTCAAGACTGATGGGGCTATGGCGCCGGCAGCGCAAAACTGTTTAAACAATCGCAATGATGGGGTTACTGAGGAATTCTGTTTTAGAGTCTACACAAGTTGCTAAACATACCTCACCTCAACTCGGGACTCTACAATCCGCGTAAATTAATAGAATTGAAGCCCATGACATGCGGATTACTTAATGCTATCGAGTACAGACAGTGTTTATCAACACACTAAATCGATGGCATCGTATGATTACTTATAACAATTACGGGTTGATTCCATCTTAACCAAACCACATGATTGGGCTATGCACCGCCCGCCAAAACGACCAACATCCTCTACAGCGCTCTGGCTTGCCGAGGTCTTGCGTCATGCCATTATCATGGGAACTCTCCCCCCTGATGAAGTGCTTCAGGCCGACGAAATCGCAAAGAGTTATGAAGTAAAAGCCGATGTCGTTCGCGAAGTCTTCGCGCTGCTTAAACGCGACGACTGGATCGATTCAGTAAGCAACCACAGCGCCGTTGTTGCGCCTCTGCGGGCCAAGGACGCCATTAAGCTCTTCGAGACCCGTGCAAGACTGGAAGTCGAAGCCGCCCAACAGTCCTTTCCAAACTTGACCGAAGACCAGATTGGCGCTGCCGAAAAAGCGCACCGCACGCTTGAAAACGCAATAGACGAAGATCGCTCTCAGGCGCACATCAATTTTCACCTTGCGTTGTACGCTGCTGCGGAAGCATCACTCCTGGAACAGGTCGAACAGAAAATACGCGCCTCTGAACGCTATCTTTGTTTCAAACGTGCAGTCCTAAACGACGGCGGCGCTGAACATGCCGAGCACCTCGCATTCCTACATGCCGCACGTGCCAAAGACGTTGAGCGTGCCGTGCGTATCGTCGATGCACACATCGCAAACTGCGGACGATTGATCGCACAAACGCTTTGAATTGCGACGGCTTTCGCAGAGAGAACTCCTTCTCTACACTGATACAATGATTGAGATTACCGAGCGGATCCGCCTGGACCCGAAAGAGATAGAAGAAACCTTTGTGCGTGCCTCCGGCCCCGGCGGCCAGAACGTCAACAAGGTCTCCACTGCGGTGCAGTTGCGTTTCGACCTCCGCAACTCCCCTTCTCTTCCTTCCTACGTGCGGGAGCGTGCGGAAAGTCTTGCCGGCAAGCGCTTGACCAAGGACGGAGTGCTGGTCTTCACGGCCGCCCGCTTTCGAACCCAGGAGAGAAATCGGGAAGACGCTGTTCAGAGGTTGGTCGAGCTGCTTCAGCAAGCCTCTGAACGTCCTGTTTACCGGCGACCGACACGACCAACGCGCGCGTCGAAACAGAGACGCCTGGACTCGAAAACGAAACGCGCATCCATCAAAAAACAGCGAAGCGGCAGGTTCGACGATTGAATTTCGCGCCGGATCACGCGTTCAGCCAAGCACCCGTGCCTGCTCCCGCAACACATACTTCTGGATCTTACCGGTCGAGGTTTTTGGCAGTTCGGTAAAGATCACGGTCTTCGGACACTTGAAGTGCGCCAGATTATCACGGCAGAAACCGATGATTTCGGCTTCGCTCACCTCAGCACCTGCCTTCAAGGCTACGAAGGCACAAGGCGTCTCCCCCCACTTTTCATCGGGACGGGCAACCACTGCAGCTTCGGTGACGGCAGGGTGTTTGTAGAGCACGCCCTCGACTTCGATGGTCGAGATATTCTCGCCGCCGGAGATAATGATGTCCTTTGAACGATCCTTCAGTTCGATGTAACCATCCGGGTGCATGACACCCAGATCACCGGTATGAAACCAACCGCCCTTAAATGCTGCTTCCGTGGACTTCTGGTTTTTGAGATAGCCTTTCATGACCACATTGCCGCGCATGAAAACCTCGCCCATGGTTTCGCCGTCCCAGGGCACCGGCTCCAGGCTGTCCGCATCGGCAACCATCAGCCCCTCCAGGACAGGGTAGGTGACGCCCTGTCGCGACTTCAGGCGCGCCTGCTCCTCCATGTCCAGGTCATCCCACTCTTCATGCCAGGCGCAGACAGTGACTGGGCCATAGACTTCGGTCAGACCGTAAACGTGTGTGATCTCAAAGCCCTGCTGCTGCATCCGCTCCAGAACGGCAGCCGGCGGCGCCGAAGCCGCGGTCATCATCTTGACCTTACCCGGTAAGGGACGACGCTGATCCTCCGGCGCGGCAATCAGCAACCCCATCACGATCGGCGCGCCGCAAAGATGTGTGACGCCATTGTCGGCAATCGCATCATAGATCGCCTTGGCCTCGACCCTGCGCAGACAAACGTGCGTTCCAGCCATCGCGGTGATGGTCCATGGAAAACACCAGCCGTTGCAGTGGAACATCGGCAGTGTCCAGAGATAGACCGGATGCTGTTCGAGCGACCAGGTCAGGACATTGCCCATGGCATTCAGATAAGCGCCACGATGGTGATAGACCACGCCCTTGGGATCGCCAGTGGTGCCCGACGTATAGTTCAGTGAGATCGCGCCCCATTCGTCACTCGGCGGAGCCCAGGGATATGCCGAATCACCCTCAGCCAACAGCGCTTCGTAGTCTTTTTCGCCAATCAGATCACCGCTGAGCGCCAGCACATCATCAATATCGATAACCATGGGTTTCTTGTCGAGCAGCTTCAGAGCTTCGGTCATGATCCCTGAGAACTCACGATCCGTGATCAGGAGCTTGGTCTCAGCATGCTTGAGCGTGAAGGCGAGAGTTTCAGCATCCAGGCGGGTGTTGAGCGCATTCAGGACTGCTCCCGCCATGGGCACGCCAAAGTGCGCTTCCATGATTTCCGGAATGTTCGGCGCCATGATCGAGACTGTGTCGCCTGCCCCAATGCCACGTCCGCGTAACGCAGAAGCTAATTTTACGCACCGGGCGTAGGTTTCTGACCAGCTACGGCGGATATCGCCGTGAATCACCGCAAGACGGTTGGGATAAACCGAGACGGTACGCTTGATGAAGGAGAGAGGGGAAAGCGGCTCATAGTTGGCGGCATTCTGACCTAACCCAAGCTCATAAATACCGGTATTTTCCTGTGCCATCTCCGTCTCCCTTGCTATCTCCACGGCATCGGGCTTCTGCCCGTTCATTATTCCGGCCGCGCACTCATGCTGAGCCTAATACCAGCCGTTGACCCGACCCCAGGCATCCACGACGTCCTGGCCGCCGTCAACGACATGATAACTGTCATAGGCCGCCGCTGTCATACAGGCGTGATTGGGCAAAATGCGCACACGCGCGCCAACCGGCAGCTTATCATAGGGAGGCTCGCCTCCCACCGCCGCAATCAAGCCATGCTCCTGGTGGACAGATTCGACGTAGATTCCATCCATTGGCTCTGTCATGTCGAGCGGACAGACAAGGCCGTAGCCTGCGTGCTCAAGAAACTCCGCCGCGCTCAGATCCTTCGAGAGTGCAAGACCGCCGGCATCGATCAGGATCCGCCCGGCGGCATGATTGTGGCCGATGACGGTCGCTACGACGCTCAAGGCGATATCTTCCATGGCACAAACGCCCAACGCCATCTGATCCAGATCGAAGAAGGTGTAAACACCGGGGCGCATCTCGGTGAGTCCCTCCAGGGACTTTGCACAGATCGCGGTCGGTGTTGAGCCCGCCGAGACGGTCTCACAGGTCAGTCCTGCGTCCCGCAGACGCTGCGCAGCGAGCACAGCCCCTACCCGTTCCTCCTCCGCGACCTGCTCGATTTCAGCCTGGTTGCGGCAATGATAGGAATGTCCTGCGTGTGTGAGGACACCCGCAAGAGTCAGGCCTGCGCACTCGTTCAAAAACCGGCCGAGCTCGATGAGTAGGTCTGACTCCGGTGGCACGCCGCCTCTCAAACCTCCGGTATCGACTTCGATCAGAAACCGGAAATCAGTATCCAAGTCGGCGGCCTTTTGTGCGGCGGCCTTCAAGGTTTCCATGCTGTCAGTCAGGAGGGTTATCTGCGCCCCTTGTGCCTGAAGCTTTGCGACGGCATCCAGCTTTCCCGCCGCGAGACCGACAGCATAGGTCAGATCACTTATGCCCTGCGCAAGGAAGTAGCGTGCCTCGGCAAGCGTGGACACAGTCACACCACCAAAGTGACCCCGTGTCGCGGTCTTTGCGACATTTGCCGACTTAGCCGTTTTAAGATGCGGGCGCAGCCGGACGCCTGCTTCCGACATGCGTTTGGACATTCTTTCGCAGTTTCGCTCCAGCCTGCTTCGATCCAGAACGAGGGCGGGTGTATCCAGGTCGGCAAGAGATGTCATAACTGTCGAATTCCCTAGATCGTTGAGACCGTGTGAGCCCGGCTCTCCGCCGACACCGCGTCGCTCCAGGGGTGCATCACCTCCGACGCGCCCTGGTTCTCTTTTCCTTTACGCAGAACCGCCGATGGACAGGCATAGGCCAGCGGAAAAACGTCGCGCGGGGCTTCCGCCGTGTTGAAACGGGTTACAAGGTCGCCCCGCACCGAAAGGGGGAGCGCCGCATCCATAACCACGCGTTCCGTTCCACTGACATCGATACGCGCGTGGTGCATCGCCTCGTCCAGGCTCATTCCGAAATCCTTGATGTAGGAGAGGATCTGGAAGACCGCAGGAAAGATCTTGCGTCCGCCCGACGCGCCAAGCGCGACTCTACCCCAGTCGTCTTCCATGATTGTCGGGCTATAATTCGCAAGGCAGCGTTTGGAAGGTTCCAGGGAATTGGGATGCCCCGGACGCGGATCGAACCACATGATGCCGTTGTTCATCAGAATGCCGCTGGTCGGCAGCACCAGTTTGGAACCGAAGATCGACAACAGGGTCGTGGTCAGGGTCACCATGTTACCCTCGGCATCAACCACCGAGAGATGAGTGGTGCAGGAATCGCCCCGCGTTTCGTCGGCATCCCCCAGGGTGGCCAGCCTCTCCTCATAAACCTTCAACAGACTCTCTGCGTAGGCCGCATAGGTCGCCGCCCCCGGCGCATCCCCGGATAGATCCCGTGCCGCGATCTCGTCGAAGGCCTTCAGCATGGTCGGACCACCATTCAGCGTTGGCTGCACATAGATCTTGGCGCCCCGGTACTCCTGAACAAGCGGCTCAAGCTCGCGGGCCTCATAAGCCGCCAGATCCGCTTCCGACAAGTAGCCGCCAGCCTCCTGGACGTCTTTTGCAATCACCTTAGCGAGCGCTCCCTCGTAGAATTCGCGCGGACCATATTCGGCAAGATGTTTGAGGGTATTCGCCAGGCCTTTCAGCTCGCGCCGTGGCGACTGGCCAACCGCGTGCCAAGTCGGCGATGGAGGAAAACCACCGTCCAGATAAATATCGGCGGAAGAAGGAAAACGGCTGAGATCTTTTGCCGATGACGCAATCACAAGCGCCGAGAACCAATCGACCGACAGCCCGGTTTCAACCAGATCGATCGCGGGCTGGATGGCGTCGTGCCAACCGATTGTGCCGTAGCTCTCCAGCGCTTTCCCCAAGCCGTCGACCGCGCCGGGCACAGCAATCGATTTCGCCCCCAGCAGGTTCCGGTCTTCTGTCACGGCAGGCCAGGGAAAGAGATCGGAGGCAACACCGCCGCTGAGTGGAAAGTCCGCCGGATCGAGCGTTGAAGGTGAGATCATTCCGAAGTCGATGACCTTCACCTTATCTTCTTTCGCCAGGTAAATCAGCATCGAGCCGCCGCCGCCCAGGCCGCTCATCCAGGGCTCTGTGGCGGCGAGCGCAAAAGCCGTCGTGACCGCCGCGTCGATCGCGTTTCCACCCCGTGCGAGCGCTTCCGCGCCCTGTTCCGCCGCAAGACGGTTCTGCGCGGCGACAATGCCGCTTTTGCTGACCACGGCGGGTTTACGGACAGTCTGGTTCTTGCTCGCGTAGCGGCTCATCGGCGCGACACTCCCTGGATTGATTTCTTTTTCTTCGACCATGGGATAGCCGAGCCATGTCCTTTTGTCACCACCGCACACCGAATTTGATCACGAGGCGACGTGTTTGGCGACTGTTTGCCTGGCTCCCATTTCGTAAAGGTGCGACACTGAAGCTTCGACGGCAGTCCGGAAAGCTTCGGCATTGGGCAGATCATCGCCAAAAACTTCTTCCACGCCCAGGTAAGACCCGACGAGCGCAGTGGGAGTTGAACCGGTCTCTGCTGCAAGTGATGCCAAACGTCCGGCGAGCGGGTCTCGAACGTCAATTGCCCCGCCCCGTTCGTCCTGCCCGGTCACGTAGCGCATCCAAGCCGCGACAGTGAGCGCCGCGATTTCGAAGGGCCCACCGGCCTTGAGTTGCTGCCTGATCACCGACAGCAAGCGCTGAGGTAACTTCTGGGAACCATCCATGGCGATCTGCCAGGTGCGGTGTTTAAGGGCCGGGTTTCTGAAGCGCTCAATCAACTGGTCTTTGTAGCCTTCAATGTCCACACCGCCCGGCAGTGCAAGCGTCGGCGTGGCTTCTTCATCCATGTAGCGCCGTACCAGCTTCTCAAAATCCGGGTTCGCCATGGTTTCGGCAACCGTCTCGTAACCTGCAAGATAACCGAGATAGGCCAGCATGGAATGACTGCCGTTGAGTAGCCTGAGCTTCATGTCCTCGAACGGAGCGACATCTTCAACCAGTTGAGCTCCCGCTGTCTCCCAGGCCGGGCGCCCCATGGTGAAGCGATCCTCGATTACCCACTGGCGAAAAGGTTCGCAGACAACGACCGCCTCATCTTCCAGGTCGAGAAGCTCTCGTATGGCTGTTCGATCCTCATCGGTCGTCGCCGGAACGATCCGGTCAACCATGGTACTAGGGAAAGCCCCTTCCCGCTCTATCCAATCGGACAATGACGGGTCCAGCTCCTGCGCGTAGGCTTTCACCAGACCGGCAAGCATCCTGCCATTGTGCGGAAGGTTATCACAGCTCATGACGGTGAAGGGCGCGATCCCGCCGCGCCAGCGCGCTGCAAGCCCGGCAACAAGGTATCCGATGGCGGTTGAAGGCGTCGCCGGGGCCTTCAGATCCTGCACAATTCCCGGATCATCGAGCTTCAGTTGCCCACTGGCGGGATCGTGGCAATAGCCCTTTTCTGTGACGGTCAGCGAAACGATCCGGATGGCCGGATCCGCCATTCGCGCCACCAGGGCGGCAGGGTCGCCGGGCGCAAAGATGGTCTCGGTGACAGCGCCGATCACGCGACAGTTATCACCGGCCCCATCCCGCTCCACCACACAATAGAGACCATCTTGAGGATCCAGTTGCTCCTGCACGGTTCGTTGCCGCAGGCTCACGCCACAGATTGCCCAGTCACCGCCGGCCTCTGCCAAAATGTCATCGGTATAGACCGCCTGATGCGCGCGGTGAAAAGCTCCGATGCCTAAGTGAAGAATACCGACGCCACAGGAAGCACGGTCGTAAGCCGATTGCTTCACGGACTGCGGTAAGTGATGCATTCTGCTTGCGGATAAACGGGTCATTACAGGCGATAGGCCTTCTTCACGAGGTTGTAGGTCAGGTCATGAGCGACCTCCAAAGCCTCGTCCTCATCGAGCCGGTGATCGCAGACCAGCTCTGCCAGATAGGCGCAGTCGACCCTGCGGGCAACATCGTGACGTGCCGGGATCGAGAGGAAGGCGCGGGTATCGTCGTTGAAGCCCACCGTATTGTAGAAACCCGCTGTTTCGGTCACGGCGCGGCGATAGCGGAGCATGCCTTCCGGACTGTCGTAGAACCACCAGGCCGGGCCCAGCTTCAGGACCGGATAATGACCCGCGAGCGGCGCAAGTTCCCGACTGTAGCTGGTTTCATCGAGAGTGAAGAGAATGATGCTGAGATCAGGCTCATTGCCGAAACGTGACAACAAAGGCTGCAAGGCACGGACATAGTCGGTTCGGGTGGGTATATCGGCGCCTATGTCCCGACCGAAGCCCTCCATAAGCTTCTGATTGTGGCTTCTGAAGGACCCGGGGTGGATCTGCATGACCAGTCCGTCATCCAGGCTCATCCGTGCCATCTCCGTCAGCATCTGTGCCCTGAACTGCTCCGCGCCTTCCGCCGTAATACGGCCCGACAAAGCCTGATCCAACAGCAACTGACACGCCGCCGGGTCAAGATCCGCCGTCGCAGCGCTCGGGTGACCGTGATCGGTCGAGGTCGCGCCCATTTCGGCGAAGAAAACACGGCGCTGCTGAAGGGCCGCGAGATATCCGGTCCAGTCGGAAGTCGTCTCGCCGGTCATTTCCGCGAGCAGTTCGAGGTTCTCGGCAAAGCCCTCATAGTCTGGATCAACCACAGGATCTGGCCGGTAAGCGGTGATCACCCGGCCATTCCAATCGCTGTCCCGCACCTTCGCGTGTGACTCCAGTCTGTCCAAGGGAGATTCGGTGGTCGCGATGACCTCAATCTTGAAGCGATCGAAAAGTGCCCGGGGACGAAACTCAGGCTTGTCCAGACACTCCTGTACCTGATCGTAGATGGCGTCCGCATTTGCCGACCCGAGGCGCTCATGGACACCAAATACTTCCGACAAAGCGTGGTCGAGCCAAAGCCGCGACGGCGTGCCCCGAAAGAGGCCGTAGTTTTCGGCCAGCAGTCGCCAGACCTTGCGAGGGTTATCCTCTACCGGAGCTCCATCGATCCGCGCCACACCCAGACTCTCGAGCGATATCCCCTGGCTGTAGAGCATGCGGAAAACATAATGGTCCGGCGTGACGAAAAGCTTCGCGGGATTCTCGAAGGGCTCATTGTCAGCGAACCAGCTTGGGTCGGTATGGCCATGGGGACTGACAATCGGCAGATCCTTGATCTCGGCATAGAGCCTGCGCGCCACAGACCGCTGGGACGGATCGCTCGGAAAGAGCCGATCTTCATGCAGCAGGCGGCCGCCGGCGGTTTCTTCAACTGACATTCTTCAATCCTTTAAAAGCATCTGACGCACCGTATCCAGATGCGCATGCATGGCCGCACGCGCGCCTTCGGCATCGCCTTTCGTGAGACAGGCATGAACTGCCCAGTGTTCCTTGGCCGCTCTGCGGGCATTATCCGGCAGGCTCACCCGGCGGCTGATCGCCGCAAACATCGGTTTGCGCATCCCCTCCCAGAGCGGCTCGACCAGCGAAGCAAGCACGCTGTTCCCGGTCGCTTCGGCCAACCTGAGATGAAACATCAGGTCTGCATCTTCATGTCGGGAATAGACCTGCTGTCCCTGCTCGATGTCCCTTTCCATCTTCCGAATCGCGCCCGCAATGGCATCCAGCTCGGGTTTGGTGATGCGGGTCGCTGCAAGAGCTGCAATTTCACCTTCGATCACACGGCGGGTCGCGATGAGATCAAAGGGGCTGGGACCGGCATCAATGCCGTTCTGCAGACAGGCCGCAACCTGGGACGCATTATCGCGCACATAGATTCCGGCACCCGACCGCACTTCCACAAGCTGAGCCAGCTCAAGCGCCACCATTGCTTCACGCACAGTCGGACGGCTGACCCCCAACGTGCCAGAGAGATCCCGCTCGGGCGGCAGGCGCTCACCGACGGCCCATTCACCGGCGTGGATCAGATCTGCGATCTGACGCGCAACTCGTTGGTAGAGTCGTTCAGTTTCTATTGCCTGTAGCGGCATATTGGCCTGTCATCCCTGCAAGCGTTTGATGATCTCTTGTCTGTGCGCGCGCTTCTTACGTCGCGTTCCGGGGAGAGACATCAATCCTCAATTTACAAAAATGGTCAAGTGGCAAGGTGGTCAGGCCAATTTGAAAAATGACCAGAACACGGCCATTCATCGTGGATCCCGGGCATTGGCGGCAGCTGCCTTTCATCACAGGAGAAGCAGGGTTATGTTCCCGGCGCGCTGTAACCGGCGCCTTCAGATTCAAATCAACCAGACCAATTCAGAACAGATACCCGAGAGATAAGAATGGAAAAGTCCGCACCCAAACGCGTCGCAGCAATCGGCGAATGCATGGTCGAATTGAGAGATCTTGGCGACGGCAAGCTCAGCCGCGGCTTCGGTGGCGACACCCTGAACACCGCCGTTTACATGGCTCGGCATCTGGCGGACAGCGCTGTGGTCGAATATGTGACGGCCCTGGGAGACGATCCCTTCAGCGAGGAGATGCTCGATGCCTGGCGGAATGAGGGCCTCGGCACGTCGCACGTGGTTCGCTTAGCGGGCCGGCGTCCGGGCCTTTATGTGATCAAGACCGACGACAGCGGCGAACGTTCCTTCTTTTACTGGCGCGGTGAAGCGGCTGCCCGCGACATCCTCAGCGACCCGACCTGCCGCAGCGCGTTAGATGCCATTCTGGACTATGATCTGGTTTACCTCAGTGGCATTACGCTGGGCATTCTCGATGCGGAGAGCCGCACAGAGCTTCTGGCATTGCTGGATAAAGTGAAAGCCAGAGGCGGGTTAATTGCCTTCGACGGCAACTTCCGCCCTGCCCTCTGGTCCGGATTTGATGTGGCGCGCAGCGAAATGGAGCAGTTTTTGCGGCGATCCGATATCGCCCTACCCAGCTTCGACGACGAATCCCGGCTCTTTGGAGATGAAACGCCTGAAGACACAGTTGCACGTCTCCAGACGCTTGGGGTCGGCGAAGCTGTGGTCAAGAATGGCGCCGAAGACTGCCTGGTTCTCTCGGACAACAGCATAACTGTCGTCAGTCCACAGAAGGCTGAAAATGTCGTAGATACAACCGCCGCAGGCGATTCTTTCAACGGCGCCTACCTGGCGGTGCGACTTTTGGGGCAATCAGCGGTCCAAGCAGCGAAGGAAGGACACAAACTTGCCGCCTACGTTGTTACCAAGCGCGGCGCAATCGTGGATTAACCATCGGGTTGAGGAAATTAATCTGCGAACTACAGTAATCTTCAAAAGCTCACGGGCCAAGCAACCAGAGATTACATCGGGTCCGCAGCATTTAAGACAAAAGCCAACCGCAGCAACATAAGTTAACCTCCAGCAATACAACTATAGAATAAATGTAACTGGCTCAGTTGTGCTGTCAGAGGTGAAAATAACCCAATTTTGACATTGAAATCGCGCTGATCGACATAGCCTATGTAAGGGAAAACCCCAATACTGCAAGTAAGGGGAAACCGCTAAAAATCCTAAACAGGCGGCACTGCTTTTTTCGCAAGATAGCGTAGGCATTATGACAGATCAGGTAGAGACGTTGGCACCCGGTTCGACATCCCAGAACCGGCCCGAAAGCAATGAACCACAAGGCACCGGAGCTCAGAATTCTGACCAGAACCTTACAGTGACAGTTCCCGTCGCTACGCCTGGTCAGGACATTCAGATCCCCATCAATGCGCCATCGGATGTTCTGCTCGGTTTCGACGATGACTCCGTAAACATCGAGTTGATCGGTGACAGCCTCGTCTTTTCCTTCCCGGGCGGCGGTCAGGTTTCACTCCTCGGCTTCGCAAATCAGGCTAACCTGCCTGATCTTATCCTGGCCGACGGACGCAGAATTCCTGGAGAAAGCCTGGCACTTATCGCCAATGACGGGGCCAGCCCGATCGAGACCGTTGCCGGCCCCCCATTGCAAGGCAGTGGTGCCAACGTCTACGACGACGGTCTGGGCACTCTGATCGACCTGCTGAACCCGCAGCCACCTATTCCCGGCGTTGTCTTTGAATTCTCAACCATCACTCCTGACGAGGAAGAAGCCGCCTTCGATCCCGCAAGCGGCAGCCTGAGTATCGGCTTTGGTTCAGGGCCGGACGGCAACATCATATTCCCCGGCGGATTCGAGGATGGCAATCCCGACACCAACGGCACAGGTGTCTTCCCAATTGAGATTGCCCTGAACATTGCGCCAACTGACAATGAAGTTGTCACAGCCCTGGAGATTTCCGGCATTCCAGCGGGCGCGACATTCTTCATTGGCGGCACCGATGCAGGCTCGATCCAGCCACCCGCGAGCAGCTATAGCCTGACACCTGCCCAGATCGCCGAGGGCATATACATCCTGCCCCCACCGGACAGTGACGCGGACATACCAATCAGCTTCGAACTCTCGCTTCTGGATAGCGATTCAGGGGCAACCTCCGTCGTCACGGCCCAAGGAACCCTGGTCATCGATGCCGTAGCCGATATCCCCGAGGTCGCATCCAGCGATGTGAGCGCGGTTGAAACCGATGGCGAGGTCAGGGTTCCACTGACCATCTCCGCCGCGGTCACCGATCTGGATGGCAGTGAGAGCATTTCGGGATTGATCCTTACGGGCATTCCACAGGAGCTTTCCCTCTCTAGCGGAACCCTTCAACCTGATGGCTCCTGGCTGGTGCAAGAGAGCGCGCTCGCAGGACTAGAGCTGGTCGCACCTACAGACTGGAGCGGTGACTTCGCCGTGGAAGTGACCGCAATTGCTCAAGAGACAGCCACTGACGGCGAGTTGACCACCGACAACAATCAGGCCACCGCCTCAAGTCAGTTCAATGTCTCCATCCTGGCGGAAGGCGACATTACTGTAACCGCGCCTGCGAACTTCAACAGCGTTGAGACCGACGCGGCGCTGACGGTTCCACTCACGGGTCTGCAGTTCGATGTCAGCGATGCAGATGGGTCGGAGTCTCTCGCGGACTTGCGTATCGTCTTTACCGGTCTGCCCGCAGGCAGCAGCGTCAACCTCGGGAGTTTATCGGCCGATGGCACCTGGACCCCGAGCGATCTGGCGAGCGCGGAACAGGAACTCAGCAGTCTCGCGCTGACTTTACCGCGGGATTGGAGCGGCGAGATCCAGGCGACGCTCTCCGCCACCAGCGATGAAGGCGACGGCAGCCTCGGCAACGGATTGGACACCAGCGACTTCTCAATCAGCGTAACGCCTGAAGGCGATCTCTTCATTGACGCCGGTGACGTCGTGGTTCGAGAACAGGGACGCCCCAACAGCGTCAATCTGGACCTGGAAGCCCGGCCAACGGATATCGACGGCTCTGAAAACTTCTCATCACTCTCGGTTACTTTCGGAGACCTGCCGCCCGGCACGCGGGTCAATGTCGGGAACCTGGATGCAAACGGCGTCTGGACCCCAGATAATCTGGCAAATGGCGAGAGCGAGATTGCCGCACTCCGCCTGATCGTTCCGCGCTTCTATTCCGGCGTCATCATCGGTCAACTGGATGCCGCAACGGACGAAGGAGCGAGCGATAGCAGCGACTTCACCGTCTTCGTCAATCCCGTCGCACAACCGCGAATCACGCTGACCGCGCTGGAAACCGATCAGGTTGTTTCAGACAGCGCGCACGTCGTGAACGAAGACACCGACTTCATCCTGCGCATTGCTGCAAACACGCCAGATCGCGATGGGTCGGAAGGTCTGACACAGATCGTACTGGAGAATGTGCCCGCGGGTTGGCTGGATTACGACGACACAGTTGGCGGTGCCCCCTTCCCCGTGACCTTCGAGCCCGGCGCCAGCGATTTCGAGAGCGCACTTTACGATCCTGCCAGCGGTCAGTTGCTTATCCTGTTGGATGGCAGTCAAACGGTCTGGAACGGCGAACTGCGCGCAACTTTGAACCCGGACGACGGCCGCGATGTGAGCGAGATTATGGGCGGCGACATCCGCGCGACCGTCACGGCGCAGGACGATGCGCCCGGTACACCGACTGGATCCGCAACCGCCACTCAATCCCGCAGCATCGATATAGATGTTGAAGAAGTGGCCGACCCCGGCCAGATCGATCCCTTTCCCGGAATTACCGAAGCCGAAGTGGATGCTAACGGCGGGGTTCTCGACCTCAACATCGCTGCCTCGGCCACCGATATCGACGGCTCGGAAACTGTAACCACGGTGGTCATAAGCGGTGTTCCCGAGGGTCTGGTCATTCAGTTGCCCGACGGCACCACGCCGCTGCTCCAGGGTATTGATCGTGGACCGCCTCTAACCACCGCCTGGGTTCTGGAAAACGGCGATTGGGAAGCGGCACAACTTCGGGGCATTCCAGAGCATTTCAGTGGCAGCTACAATTTGACGGTATCGACCATCACGGAAGACACCAACGGCGATACGCTGCGCACCGACCTTCCCTTTCCCATCGAAATCACCCCCTCGGTTGACGTTGCACGCTCGAGAGCAACTGCCGTCGGCTGTGAAGACGACCTGATCCCGGTGTCCATAAATGCGGGACTGATCGACCGGGATGGCTCGGAAGAGCTTGTCAGCGCGAGCCTGACCGGCGTGCCTGCGAACGTCGAGGTCTGGATCGGCGGAGTCCAGCAGGCGATCCCTGCAGACGGCACTTACGATATCCCGGCAAATCAGGTTGGCGACGTTCAGGTCCGCCCTCCCCTGGACAGCAACGAAGATTTTCAGCTCGGGTTGACTCTTGTTCACCAGGAAGCTGCAAGCGGCGAAACAAGCAGCAACAGCTCCAACTTTACAGTTGCGGTTCAGGGCGTCGCAGATGGCGCTCAGGCCAACGCCGCCAGCGTCTACGAAGGAACCTGGGACGGCTTCCCGCTCGACGACACGACCGGCAGCATCGGCTTGTCCGGCGAGACGTTCGAGACGACCGGAGACGGGTCAGAATCCCTGTTCTTCCTGCTGTCCGGCCTGCCAAGTGGCCCCTCTGATCCCGGATGGGGAACGACCTTTAACAACGGCTTCAACAACGGCGACGGAACCTGGACCTTTACCCCGGCTCAACTCGCAGCGCTTCAGGTGCTGCCTCCGAATGGCTTCACGGGTGACCTCGCACTCGAGCTGACCGCCTTTGTCTTTGAGAATGATGCAGATTTTGCAAATCCCGATCCTGCCAGTAACAAAGGCCTGGCGATCGACACCACAGCCTTTACCGTCACCGTAAACGAAGGCACACCCGGAGGAGGAGGTGGTGGTGGCGGAGGTGGCGGCGGCACGCCACTGGACCCGCCGTGTATCGGTATCACCCTGGACAACAGCCCGGGTGCGAACCTCGAAGATCAGGATATTCCGATCACGCTCTCCGTTCTGGATCCAGGGAACGACAATATCGGCCTGGACGACCCGGCTCTCGATCTCGTCATTAGTGACCTGAACCCCGGTGCGACGATCTCTTCCGACGTCCCGGGCGCTGTCGTCTTCAATCCGATCAGTGGCTCCTGGACCGTGGATCTGGCAACGCTTGCCGGTGGCCAGTTGTTCTACACACCGCCTGAGGATCTGGCAGGAGATCTGGATTTCACGGTAACCACCGTTCTGAACCAAGCCAACGGGACCTTTGATACAAAAGCAAGTCCCCCGCAGATTGTCAGCGTAACCCCGGTGGCGGATGCGCCCACGCTTGCGGCCCCTGATGTCGAAGGCCTGGAAGACGTTAATGCGGCCCTGACGATTTCCGCTGCTGTCACGGATCAGGATGGCTCAGAAAGCCTGGATCCATATCTGATTTCGGTTGATCCCGCAGACGGTCAGATCGTTGATGCTGCCGGAAATCCCTACCCGCTCGACGGCTCAGGCGCAGCCGTGGTGCCGATTGGCGCGCCGGTGTTCGTCAAGCCAGTCGCCCAGCGTCATGGTCCGATTGAGGTCGAAATCATCGCAACCTCAAGGGACTCAAATGGCGACGCAGCGCAGACTTCGACCACCGCTACCGTCAATTTTGCGGCCGTCGCGGACGCCCCGCAGTTGGATGTGCTCACCAGCGATAGCTTCGACGGCCTACCCGTCGTCAGCGGTCCTGAGGGTGTTGGCAGTCTCTTGAGCGATAGCATCGATTTCACGCCGATTGACACCGATGGCTCGGAAGTGATGTCCATAACCGTCTCAAACGTCCCGGACTTTGTCATTCTCTCGGCCGGGATCAACAACGGTGACGGCAGCTATACTCTCACACCAGCCCAATATGCGGTGCTTGTGCTTTCTCTGGATATGGAACACGCCCATGCGGTCGCCGGGGAAATACCTGCGCTCACAGTCACTGCCAGCGTTCTTGAACTCAGCAATGGCGATGTAGCGGATGTCAGTCAGGATTTTTACCTCGCCATCGACGCCGTTGCAGACGAACCTCTACTCAGCCTTCAAGATGCACAGGGCGACGAGGATGACTTCATTCCCCTCACCGTGCAGGTCGACCTGGTCGATCAGGACGGCTCCGAAATCGCTTACGTCGACCTTTCCGATATTCCTGCTGGCTCGACCCTGCGCTTCGGGGGGGCCGAGTTCACAGGCGCGACCTCCTATCAGATCCCCGTGGATGAATTGAACGACCTCGCAATCCGTCCCCCGGAAGGAAGTGCCGATGATTTCGTTCTGTCAGTCACAGCCGTTGCCGAAGAACAAAGCAATGCCGATACGGCTTCGGTTTCCGGCACTATCTCTGTCACGGTTGACCCGGTTGACGATGTCCTGACTGCCAGCGACCCTGCCGGCGAAACGCTCATCGGAGGCGCCGACAACGATACTTTGACCGGCGGACCGGGCGACGATCTGCTGCTCGGCGGAGACGACGATGACGTCTTGCTAGGGGGACTTGGCGTGGACAGCCTGACGGGCGGAGACGGCCAGGATCAGTTTGTCTTTGACCAGGATGCCCTGAGCGATGCTTCGGCGCCACTGCTCCAGTTGGATGAGATCACAGACTTTGATGCCGATGAAGATGTCCTCGACCTCTCCGAATTGCTGACTGGCTACGACCCAACGACAGAGGATATCGCCGATTTCGTGCGTGCTGACAGCGTTAACGGCGTCATTGAGGTGGATCCGACTGGCAGCGGCGCGAGTTATACGGCGTTGGCGATGCTGCCCGGCATCGCGGCGGGAGAGTCTATCCAGGTTATTTTTGATGATTCGAGCCTGAGCGAAGCCGTGATTGCGTTTTAGGTCACGGCTTCACAAATTTGTGCAATCAGCTGAAATTTTAGTGCTTTCAGCGGGTTTTCGCTCTAGTTTTTCCGAATATTCATCAACCCGCCCTGCTTTCGCCATATTCAGAAACTGTAATACGGTGATTGAGGATCAGAGTCGCCAGTCGGTGGACTGGATCAAGCGGTTCTGATTACGCGGATTGGTACAGACTTCGTTTGGCTCCAAGCGTCAATGAAGGGGGCATAAAAAATGACTAGAGTTTCGAATTTTGATAGAGACATTCCGATTAAGACCTGGGTCGCATTGTGGTCCTGTTTCGGACTAACGGTCGGCTCGGCAGTCGCAATGTCAGCCGTTCTCTCCTGTGTGTTGTCTGCCATAGATATGGCGGCTTAAAAGCCAGACGGGTTTGAGCGTTTATACACACGGCCTGGCAGGACGACTTTTGCCCTGACGGCTTTCTGCCACCTCGCCCTGCAAAGGTCGGTCGATGGGTCTTATTTTCTCATGACAGGAAACAGACCGACCAAACGCCTTTGACAGAGTGTACTTGATTGATTTCGCTGAATTTGGGAAAAACAATCAGGTAATAGGCAATATTTCCTTTTTTTTAACAAAATCATCCGAGTTTTCGTCTAACTTGACGTTCACTATCTCTGCGCGATTCGCTTGCGAATATGTTTGATGGTGAAAATTTGACTGATATCTGCAGCTCGGCGACACTTGTGGCTGCGATCCCTTTGATAAAACGAGTAAACGGATACATTTATGGCGTTGGCCGACGTCGAAGTTCCAACTGCCGATCAATGCAGTTTTACGATCAAAACTGTAGAGAGAGAACTCACCGTCTCCTTCCTTGGTGCCTGGACGATTCGCACCGTTGGCCAGGTCAGTCGCGACCTGCGCAAACTCAAATCACAGGGTATCGAGACCGCAAAGCTTGATCTGGCGGGCATCGAAGCTTTGGACACAGCAGGTGCCTGGGTCATCATCCGCACAGCGTCAGAATTGAGATCTTCAGAGGTCTCAGTCGACTATCGAGGCTCATCGCAAACCACAGACACAATTCTGCGGACCGTCTCGCAAAACCATGTTGAGTGTCCGCCCGAACCCAACCGGGGCAATGCGCTGGTTCAGGTCCTGGAGCATCTGGGTCACGAAACCTACCTTTTTTGCAAGGCAGGCCGCGACCTACTGAATTTCCTGGGCTATACGGTCATTGTATTGGTGCGCTCGATCTTCCGACCAGGCCGCATTCGTTTTGTCGCCCTGGTCAGCCAAATGGAACAGACGGGCCTGAACGCCCTGCCGATCGTGGGATTGATATCCTTTTTGATCGGCGTGGTGCTGGCGTTCCAGGGGGCCGACCAGCTTGCCCGGTTCGGCGCGCAGATCTACACCGTGAATCTGGTTGCGGTCGGCATCCTGCGGGAAATGGGTATCTTGCTGACCGCCATCATCGTCGCCGGCCGCTCCGGCAGTGCCTTTACGGCACAGATCGGGATGATGAAGGTCAACGAGGAAATCGACGCCATGGAGACCATCGGGCTGGACCCGATGGACGTCCTTGTCATGCCGCGGGTGCTCGGGCTTTTCCTCGTCCTGCCGCTGCTGACCTTCTACGCCGATGTCATGGGACTTCTGGGCGGCGCGATCATGGCGATGGCCACACTTGATATCTCTCTCGCGCAGTTCACCAGCCAGCTCCTCTCTGTGCCCCGCCTGAACGATTTCCTGGTTGGCCTCATCAAGGCGCCGTTCTTCGCCTTGATCATATCGATTGTCGGTTGCTACGAGGGGCTACGCGTCTCCCGTAGCGCTGAATCGGTCGGCAAACAGACAACCCGCTCGGTCGTGGAGGCTATCTTCCTTGTGATCGTTCTTGATGCGCTCTTCTCAGTGCTTTTCTCCATGATTGGAATATGACTGTGGCTGCGGACGCGCAAACCATCATCAATGTCAGCAGACTGCGGAATAAGTTCGGGGTGCAGGTCGTGCACGATCAGCTCGACTTTTCCGTCAGGCGGGGCGAAGTCATGGGCATTGTGGGCGGTTCCGGCACCGGCAAGTCCGTCCTCATGCGCACCATAATCGGCTTAAACAGACCCTCGTCAGGCCTTATCGAGGTCTTTGGTAAAGACACTTCCAAACTGTCACCGCGAGAGTCCCGTGCCCTGCAGGCACGGTGGGGCGTTCTGTTTCAGGACGGCGCCCTCTTCTCGTCGCTGACCGTTGCCCAGAACATCGAAGCCCCGATCAAGGAGCACACCAAGCTCTCGAAAGCCCTGCGGCAGGAGCTCGTGGACGTGAAGGTCTCAATGGTCGGCCTTCCGGCAGACGCCGCCAATAAGTATCCCTCGGAGCTTTCAGGCGGCATGCGTAAGCGCGCCGGTCTGGCACGGGCCCTCGCCCTAGATGCCGAAATCGTCTTTCTGGACGAACCGACCGCAGGCCTTGATCCCATCGGCGCCGCAAAGTTCGACGAGCTGATCCTTGAACTGCAGGCAACACTGGGTCTGACCGTGGTTATGGTCACTCATGACCTTGATTCACTACACGCGATTTGCGACCGGGTTTCGGTACTCCTGGACAAAAAAGTGAAGGTCGGGACGATTGCTGAGTTGATCCGCGAACCCGACCCCTGGATTGAGGAATACTTCAAAGGCCCACGTGGCCGGGCCGCAGAAACGGCAAAAACACACACGGCACCCCATATTAGTGGTGCAGCGATGGCAGAAGGTGCGACACGCACCGCGATGCCTGAGCAACGAGAAGCAGAGCAAATTTAGGGTGAGGCAAATCGCATAATGGAAACCCGTGCAAATTACGTCATGGTCGGTGGCTTCGTCCTGCTGATGGTTTTCGGCCTGCTAGGCTTTGTGATCTGGCTCGCCAATTTTCAGATCAATACCGAGATGAAACGCTTCGACATCTTTTTCCGGGGCTCGGTAACGGGCCTCGCGAAGGGTAGCCCGGTGCGATACAGCGGTGTGCGGGTCGGCGAAGTGGTTTTCATCGGTCTTGATCACGATGACCCCAACCGGGTGCGCGCATTGGTCGAGGTAGATGCGGCGACACCGATCAAAACCGATACCTATGCGACCCTCAACCTTGCCGGCCTTACCGGCGGTCTTTATGTGCTGCTCTCCGGTGGATCACGCGAAGCACCGATGCTTGAGGCCGAGAGTGAAGAAAAGCGCGCAATCATTCCCTCACGCTCTTCCGACCTTGAGAGCGTGATCAGCTCAGCGCCGGAGCTGCTTGATGGCGCGATTCTGCTTCTGAACCGGGCGAATGATGTGCTCAGCGACGATAACCGGGCCGACATTGCCGCCACCATCAAGAATGCGCGGGAGATCAGCGAGGCCTTTGTTCAGAACCGTGATAAGGTCGAGATGCTGATCAATGACGCGTCGGTCACGATGAACAACCTCAGCGAAGCAACCGGATCGCTCAAGGAGACTGCGCAGTCGATCCGGACCAACCTGGATAGCCTCACACTAAGCGCAAACCAGACACTCAAAGCCTTCGAGAAAACTGCCGGAACCGTCGACGGTTCGGTGCAAGATGTGTCATCCGATCTTCGCGTCGTTCTCCAGAAACTCGATAGCACGGCCAGCAGTATGGACCGGGCGGCAAGCCAGCTCGAAGGGCTGATAGCCGAAAACCGCGAGCCTATCAACGATTTCACAACCACCGGCCTCTACGAGGTTTCGAACGTTATGATCGAAGCGCGCGAACTGATCAGCGTGCTTCAACGTATAACCACCGAGGTACAACGGGATCCCGCCCGCTTCATCTTCGGCGACCAGCAGCAGGGCTATGACGCACAATAAAAATCGAAGCTTGGATAACTCCATGGACCAGACTGACCTCTCCGGCAGTCCGGCCTACCCACAACGGCGTCAGAGCCTGAAGGTCCTGGCCGCCCTGCCCTTTGCCGGGCTCGCAGCCGCCTGCTCGAACCTCGTGCCGGGACAGGGACCGCCTCCCTCGCTCTATCGGCTCACACCCAAAAGCAGCTTCCGACAGGACCTGCCGTCGGTGAAATGGCAGCTGGTTCTCGAACCACCTGTTGCCAACGGCAGTTTGAACACGACGCGGATCGCCTTACAGCGCTCGCCGACCCAAATGGAGTTCTACGCAAAATCCGGCTGGGTCGACCAGGCACCCATTATGGTGCAGACCCTGATGGTCGAATCCTTCGAGAACAGCGGGAAGATCGTATCGGTCGCCAGAGAGACCGGCGGCCTGCGCGCTGACTTCGTGTTGAAGACCGAGCTGCGGGAATTTCAGACCATCTATTACCGGAGCGGCCAGCCGGAAGCCCTGGTGGGCATCAATGCAAAGCTGATCCAGCTTCCGCAACGCTCCATCATCGCATCGCAGAATTTCGAGCATACCGCGCCCGCATCGGCGGACCAGATCGACAACATCATAACTGCTTTCGATGACGCCCTGGACAAGGTCTTGCGGGGCGTTGTCGAATGGACCCTCACGTCGGGTCAAACCGCTTACGAACAGAACCAACAGCGCCGACGGCGCCCGAGACAACCTTCGTCGGGGTGACGAGCGCGCCCCTATCACGTCGGACGACTGTTTTTAACGGGTAACAAATGAAAAACGGCGGCTCAGTTGAGCCGCCGTTTCCATATTGGATCAATTTATCCAGGTCGCTTTATGCGGCCTTGCGGCGGCGACGGACAGCAATGCCCATGCCAAGAAGACCAAAGCCGAGCAATGCGAGGCTGGCAGGCTCAGGGATGCGAATCTCACGAGCAGAGATCGAGAAGAGCGTCTGCAGGTTGTTGGCCTGGCTCTCCTGCGTGGTGAAGCCAACACAGCCAGCCGGCTGACCGGCTTCAGCACAGGCTGCATCGCTCAAAGGCCCGAGGCCAACAGCACCAAGCGTAATGGTGTAGATGAATTCACCGATAATGAACTCCTCGACCAGAACCTCAGGGTTCAGCAGGATAAAGATGTCATCGCAATCCGAAACGGAGGCGAAACCACAATCGCCGTCGTTGTTTGTCTCGGTAAAATCGATATCGAAGTCGGTCATCAACGTCCGCGTGATGGTCGGGTCGCTGGCCGCTGTCAGCACCAACTGGGTCGACAAGGTGGCGGAGGTCAGCGTCGGGCCGATGATCGGATTGTTGTTATGGGTTACAGACGCACCCGAGACCGCAGGTCCACCAGTGGTCAGCGTCGGCGGATTGGTAACTGTCGAATCAACAACAAGCGAGCTCGGACCGGCTCCTCCGGTTCCCCACTCCAGTGTGGTCGGCGCATTCCCGAGGTTTGCGTTGGGGTTGGATCCTGTCACACCTGCCGGCGAGAAGGCAGTAAACGCGCTGTCGATCTGATAGTTCCATTCCGTAATAGGTGCAGCCGTTACGCTGGTGGCACTGAAGAGGGCTACGGGAAGGGAGACTGCCAACGCCGTCGTTACGCGCTTTAAGCTAGTCCATGCCATTATTCTATGGTCTCCATTTTCATTACACTTGGTCTGGTTTCCCAGGAAGCTGCCAAGACCTTCGCCGCCAGGACTTCGCTACCTATGATACACTCCCACTAATAAAGCAAAATCAGTGCCAACAATTTTTATTATTATATTTCAATTGGTTATACAAAATTTTAGATTTTCTTGGCATTAAATTGTAAAAATCTCTGACAAAACCACTTTTACGACACAAATAATTCGCTCACACCCAATACGTTGTTTTTTGTTTTATTTCAGATACTTATAAAATTTAACCTTTTGCCTTTTTAAGAACACAATCCAATTTTGTAAAGAAAATCGACGCTGTTTTTTCTTGATATAGCAAAGAAATCCCTTACTCCGCCTCATTTCATATAGTTAACAAAACGTTAACTACTGCATCTCCCCCATACCCTGTCAGTTTATTTGACAATTTCATCCATCTATCGCCACTTACATGGAATTCGTTAATTTTTATACGTATACATCCACCTTGATACTATTAGTTGATTATACAAAATACCGCCGGTAAGATTTTTCAGAGTTTCTCCCGCAAAAGCCCAAAAAGCCTGCGTTTTTTCTACAACCAAACCTGTGGATGAAAAGTGTCATCCCGTGTTCGCCTGGGCTCTGTGACAAATTATGGAAGTAAGGCGAATTAGCTCATCAAAGGGTTTTTCGACCAAACTCGGAGCCTGATGCCCAAAACCCGGTTACTTCCGATCGGGAACTACTTCAGCCATCGGTAGCAACCCGAAACCTATTCGCCTTTGAGCCTGTCCACTGAGACAGCGAACGCCTTGAAGCTCCACCGGCAACAGGTTGAGCAGCACCCGCAGCACAAGCCAACGGATGTGGCTCATCACGTCGTTTCGAACTCTGCTATAACGAGACTTCTACAAGCGCACCAGAGGGGCGGATATCACGAGCCCCCCGCCCTGTAGGATAACGCCTGCCCCAGACTCTCAGCCTCATAAACGCCTCGAGCAATAGCGCGCGCAACTGTATCCGCGGCGAGCATTCCAATGGTCGCGATATCCTCAACCGGGTCCTTCAGGGAACGCTTCGCGGTGGAGAGCACAAAAACCACGTCACCGTCGAGGGGCGTGTGGACAGGTCGTATTGCCCGGGCCAAACCGTCCTGAGCCATGATCGCCACGCGCTGGGCCTGCGCCTTGGTCAGAGTCGCGTCAGTGGCGACAGCAACCAGTGTCGTATTCTGTCCTGCCGTCTCACTCGAGAAGTCGAATTCCCAGTCTCTCGGAAAGTCTCCAGGCGGCGGCAAATGCGCCCCATACTCGCCATTTCGCTCAAACGGCCAGGCCCAAAAACACGAAGATTCCGGCATCAGCACCGACCCTACGGGATTGACAGCTGCCAGGGCGCCCACGGTTACGCCGGAACTGGCGACAATCGATGCCGACCCCAGACCGCCCTTCAACGGGCCTGCCGTCGCTCCGAGCCCAGCGCCGGCATTTCCCATAGAAAACTCGACGCCTGCCGCATCGACCGCGTCTTTGCCGAGCCGATAGTATGGTGCAGTCTCGCCCCAGTCTTTGTTACCACCATTCCTCAGATCGAAGAGAATGGCCGCCGGAACAATGGGAACGGTCATCTCGCCAATGCGATAGCCCCTGCCCCGCTCGGCCAGCCAGTTCGTTACGCCACTGGCCGCATCTAGACCAAAGGCTGAACCACCACTCAGAACGACGGCATCCACCCGCTCCACTGTAGCGGAGGGATCAAGCAATGCTGTTTCACGAGTTCCGGTTCCGCCACCGCGGACATCAACGGCCGCGACCGCAGGCTGATCGGGCAAAAGAACCGTGACACCACTTCGCAGATCAAAGTCCTCTGCATTCCCGACTTGGATCCCCGGAACGTCGGTAATGCGGTTACCCGCCCCAACGGTGTTGCGTTTAGACATGCCCGATCTGTCCATTCAAAAGCTTACAAGTACCGGCTGTCATGATCTGTGCCGCAGTTACCAGATCAATATAACGATTTAAGCGAATACAGTGTCCGGAGCGCTGACCATCAATACGGCAAATCGCATTCTTGCTTGAGTAGCGGCCGCTGTCACCATGAGTCCCCTCGCCCCGGATGAACGCGAGGTCAAATTTGAACACGATTACAAAAGCGACTCACTGTTTCGCTCGTTCCCAATTCAACGAAGAACCTAACATCTTTTTCAAGGTGTCAGGAACCGCGTCGAAATCGAAACACTTAAGGATTGGAATGCGTCGCACACTGCACAACCGCAAATAAAAAACATGGTTACAAACTCAATTACTTAATCATGCTCACCCCAATTAATAGAAAATTCAATGATCCGAGATTATCATCCAGATTGTAAACAGTAATAGAAACTCCCTCTCTTATAACGTGCATGACCACAGGTAAAAAACCATGTCTATAACCACACGCCTATTTGGTTTGATTGCAATTTCCGCGATCGGTATCCTGATCATCGGCGGGCTGACGCTGTCACATTATCGTACGCAGCTGTACGATCAGAAGCATGCCGAGCTCCAGAATCTGACCGAAGCGGCAGCCGCTGTTCTCGCGACATACCATGCAAAATCTGAGAGTGGTGAGATGACCGAAAACGACGCAAAAGCGCGTGCCTTCGAGGCGATCAAGGGTATGCGGTACAACGGCACCGACTACTTCTGGATCAACGACATGAATTCCGTGATGGTCATGCATGCGGTAAAACCAGCTTTGGACGGCAAGGACCTGAGCAAGCTCCAGGACAAGGCAGGCAAGTTCCTATTTAATGAATTCGTCGCCATCGTAAAGAAACAGGGCGGCGGGATTGTCAGCTACCTCTGGCCGAAACCTGATCAGGAAGAGCCGGTTGCGAAGGACTCCTACGTACAGGGTTTTGCACCCTGGGGATACATCATTGGTACAGGTGTGTACGTGGACGATCTCGAAGCCAAATTCTGGAGTCAGGCTTTCGTTATCGGCGGCCTCTGTCTGATGGTTCTGCTTGTCGGCAGCGTTGTCTCCTTCTTCGTTTCCAGAAGTATCACCAAACCCCTCTCCGCGATCACCAATTGCATGGGTAGCCTTGCCGACGGCGACCTGGAGGTTGAGGTACCGGCCCAGGACCGCAAGGATGAAATCGGAGCGATGTCAGCCGCTGTTCAGGTCTTTAAGTCCAATGCCATCGAGCAGAAACAGATGGAAGCGGAGCGCGAAGAAATCCGGCACAAGGCCGAAGATACCAAACGCGACGATATGAACCGGCTGGCAACAAGCTTCGAAGACAGCGTCAAGAGTATCGTGGATGAGGTCTCATCGGCGATTGGAAACATGCAGTCCGACGCGCAGCAGATGTCCGCGCGGGCCAATGATGCCAGCAGTCAGGCCTCGACTGTGGTATCCGCATCTGAAGAAACCACAAACAACGTGCAGACGGTTGCCTCGGCTTCGGAACAATTGACCGAAGCCATACAGGAAATCAGCAAACAGGTGACCGATTCATCACGGATTACCTCCGAGGCGGTTCAGCAGGTGGAAACCACGAATACCGAGGTTGAGGGTCTATCCGAAGCTGCGAGAAAAATCGGAGACGTTATCAATCTGATTTCTGATATCGCGGAGCAGACGAACCTTCTTGCCCTGAATGCCACGATCGAAGCCGCCCGCGCAGGCGACGCGGGTAAGGGCTTTGCGGTCGTTGCCTCTGAAGTTAAAAACCTGGCCACTCAGACGGCCAAGGCAACCGAGGAAATCGGTGCGCAGATCAGTTCCATGCAGGGTGCGACGGAAACAGCGGTCAGCGCGATCAAGAAAATCGGCTCCACCATATCGCGGGTCGACGAAATCGCTTCCTCGATCTCCGCGGCCGTGGAAGAGCAAGGCGCAGCAACCCATGAGATCTCGCGCAACGTCAATGAAGCTGCGACCAGCACGCAAAGCGTCTCCAGCACGATCCACCAGGTGCATGCCGCGTCCAGCGAAACAGGACAATCCGCACAGTCGATTGAGGCTGCGACAACAGAACTAACCCGCCTGTCAGGAAGCTTGCGGAGCGAAGTCGATTCCTTCCTGGGCGGCATTCGCGCGGCGTAACAACGCAAATTGCGGCCTCGCTCAAAGGGCCTTCAAGAAAAAAGAAGCCGGGCAGAATTTCTGTCCGGCTTTTTCTTTACACGGTCCCTCGCAAGAATCAGGAACTTGAGATCAACAGGCGCCCAAACGCTCCTGTCTCGGGCTGATGCCGAAACGTTGTCGGAAACTCTTCGAAAAATGCGACAGGGTCACAAAGCCCGACGCAAAAGCAATGTCAGTAACCGGTTTCTCTGTCTGCAGAAGCAGAGAACGGGCAAAATCCAGACGGAGATCAAGGTAGTACTTGCCAGGAGAACAGCCCAGGTGATGGCGGAAAAGGCGTTCCAGTTGGCGGCGTGACACCTGCGCTTTCTCCGACACTTCCTCAAGAGTGAGAGGTTCTTCCAGGTACTGTTCCATCACCTCAATGGCTGCTGAAACCCGCGCCGACTTAAGTTTCAGAAGCCGGCGATTGGCGACACTCTGATTGTCGCTGCTGGTGCGGATCCGGCCATGCTGAAACTCACTGGACACGATCATGGCAAGATACGAGCCGTGATCCTTGGCAATGATGTTCAACATAAGATCGAGCGTCGCATCCCCCCCAGAACAGGTATAGCGATTGCGATCGATCTCAAGAATGTTTCCGGTCCATATGACGTTTGGAAAGAGTTCGACAAACCCCGCCTGGTTCTCCCAGTGGATCGTCGCGCGGTAGCCGTCAAGCAGACCGGCCGCCGCCACGATCAGACTGCCTGTCGAGGTTCCACCGATTATGGCTCCACGGCGGGCCCGAACTCTGAGCCAGGCAAGAATCGACTTACTGACGTTCTTCTGCGGATGATAACCGGCACAAACCATGACAATGTCAGGGTAAATCTCGGCATTCAGATCATAGTGGACATCCAGATTGATGTTACTGCTGCACACCACCGAAGCCCCATCGGTCGAAAACAACGACCATTCATAGAGGTTCCGGCCAGTTTGCTCGTTGGCCTGACGAAGCGGGTCGATAATGGCGGCCAGAGTCATCATGGAATAGCCCGGCACCAGCAGAATACCGAACCTGGTGGGCCGCTCGTAGCCATTCTTGCCGGTTACCGCGTCTGCGGGGGCTTTGCCATTCTCTGCCGTCATCTTGCGTTCGCCCTCCCTTGTGGCCCGTTTTGATCCGGTTACACACTATCCGCGATACCTGATATTCAGCTAGAGAAGCAAGCCGCTTTATCACCGCCGAAAGTCATTTCGAAAAAAACGGTATCGCCATCGTAATAAACCACGAACCAAAGCCGTCGCATAGATGGCAGGCCAATTCAATTGTCTGAGGCAGAGAATATCCCCTCGCCTCGATACGCCCTTTGGCTTGTATTGCAGAGAAAACAAAAATTTAATATAATGAACAATCCACGTTTTCGAATTCGAGTGAAATATGCCGGTGATAGACGCCTCTCCCGCGCCACAGCTTGGCGGCACTCTGCAAGCCGCCCGCAAGCAACGACGCCTGACCCTTGATCAGCTTGCCAGCCGAAGCGGTATCTCCAAGTCGATGCTGTCACAGATCGAGCGTGGCAAGGTCAATCCGACCTTTGTCGTGCTCTGGAATCTGACCCAGTCGCTTGGAATTGACCTCAGTGAGCTGCTGGGGACCTCCAAAGACCAGGATCAGAACGATGGCAGAGTCACACATATTAAGGCCTATTCCACCCCAACGATCAAAAGCGCAGACGGCAAGTGCCAGCTGCGCATCTTAGGCCCAACACGCACAGTTTTGCCTGTGGAATGGTACGAAATCAGCTTCGAACCCGAAAGCGAACTGAACTCCCAGGCACATGCAAAAGACACGCATGAACATCTCACCGTCTTAAGCGGCCAGCTTCGCGTACATCTTCCCGAGCAAATCGTCGATCTGATGCAGGGGGAAACTCTGCGCTACCCGTCCGATCAGGCACACAGGATCGAGAACGCGGCAAAAGCGCCGGCCCAGGCATTGCTGGTTATGGCGCTACCGGGCCAGTACAACGGCCGGCCTCCAGACTGAGATTCCCCTCGCCAGGGGATATTACGAGCGCGTCCGGGCAAATTATTTCAAGAGAAGAACACCTATATTCCGATCTTGAATGAAAAATAAGGCGCCTTTGTTCGATATATCGAACTTAATCACTAAGTATCCAAAACAACAGATAGGGATAGCTTTCAAATGAGCAGATCACTTATGGAGCACCTGGAGCAGGAAACCCGGTCTCTGGTCGAAAAGGGTCTCTTCAAGGGCGAACGCCTGATCACCTCGCCTCAGGGATCGCTCATAAAGGTCGATGCGGACAGGGAAAGCCCACAGGATCAGGAGGTCATCAACCTCTGCGCCAACAATTATCTAGGCCTCTCGAACGATCCTGCCCTCATACAAGCTGCCAAGGCGGCGCTCGACAGTCACGGCTTCGGGCTCTCTTCGGTCCGCTTCATTTGCGGTACACAGGATATACACAAAAAGCTCGAAACCAAGATCAGTAGCTTTTTAGGCATGGAGGATACGATCCTGTTTTCCTCCTGTTTCGACGCCAACACAGGTCTTTTCGAGACACTTCTGGGTGCCGAAGACGCAATTATCAGCGACGCCTTGAACCACGCGAGCATCATCGATGGCGTCAGGCTCTGTAAGGCACGGCGGCTGCGATACGCAAACAACGACATGGCCGCTCTGGAAGATTGCCTCAAGCAGTCACAGGATTGCCGCTTCCGTATGATCGCGACGGACGGCGTCTTTTCCATGGATGGCACCATCGCGAACCTGAAGGCCATCTGCGATCTGGCGGAGCGCTACGATGCCCTGGTCATGGTCGACGATTCCCATGCGGTTGGATTTGTCGGCGACGAAGGCCGCGGTACACCCGAATTCTGTGGTGTCGCTGACCGGGTCGATATTTTGACCGGAACATTGGGCAAGGCCCTGGGCGGTGCATCAGGTGGCTACGTTTCCGGCAATAGCGCGATCGTGGGCTGGCTGCGTCAGAGGTCTCGCCCCTACCTTTTTTCCAATTCCCTCGCCCCCATGATCGTCGCGACTTCTATCACCGTCCTGGATCTGCTGGAAAGCAACAGCGGATGGCGCGATCGCCTGAAGACGAACAGCGCATTTTTCCGCAGCGGCATGCAGGATCTGGGATTCGATTTAATCCCCGGCGAGCATCCGATCATTCCCGTAATGCTGGGCGATGCGAAGCTGGCCGGGGAGATGGCAAAGCTGCTGTATGACAACGGTATCTACGTGACCGCTTTTTCCTACCCCGTCGTACCGGAGGGCAAAGCGCGGATCAGGACGCAAATGTCCGCAGCCCATAGCGAAACCCAACTGAGCAGGGCTATCGAAGCCTTTTCCAGGGCCGGGCGAACACTCGGCGTGATCAGTTAAACGGTTATTTTAAGTTCCCAGACGTCGGATAAGTCCGGCTTAAGCCCCGCACAAGCGAAAGATACGAGCCATGAAAGCACTGGTAAAAGCCAAGTCAGAACCCGGCCTGTGGATGGAAGACGTGCCAAAACCGGTGTGCGGCGCCAAGGATGTTCTGATCCAGGTCCACAAAACCGCCATCTGCGGCACCGACATGCATATCTACAACTGGGATGAATGGGCGCAGCAGACTATTCCCGTGCCTATGACTGTGGGTCACGAGTATGTCGGCAGGATTGTTGAAGTCGGCGATAATGTCGCTGATTTCAAGGAAGGCGACAGAGTCTCGGGCGAAGGCCATATTACCTGCGGACACTGCCGGAATTGCCGGGCCGGGAAACGGCACCTTTGCCGCAACACATCCGGCGTTGGCGTCAACCGGTCGGGTGCCTTTGCCGAATTCGTCACGATCCCCGCCTCCAATGCCTATCCCCTGCCCGACGATGTTTCCGATGATCTGGCCGCCATCCTAGACCCCATGGGCAATGCGGCGCATACCGCCCTCTCGTTCGATCTCGTCGGTGAGGATGTGCTGATTACCGGCGCGGGCCCCATCGGATTAATGTCGATCCCCATCGCCAAGCATGCAGGTGCCCGTCATGTGGTCATAACGGACGTTAATGACTACCGACTGTCGTTAGCAGAAAAGCTCGGGGCCAGTCGCGCGCTTAATGTCTCCAAGTCGACATTGAACGAGGTTATCGCCGATCTGGAAATGACCGAAGGCTTCGATGTCGGCCTTGAAATGTCAGGAAATCCGCAGGCTTTCCGGGGAATGCTCGATGTCATGAACCATGGTGGCAAAGTTGCGCTGCTCGGCATCCAGCCCAACGATACCGCGATAGATTGGAGCGATCTGATCTTCAAGAGCCTGACGCTCAAGGGGGTCTACGGACGCGAGATGTTCGAGACCTGGTACAAGATGACCGCGCTGCTGCAAAGCGGGATGGATTTAACGCCGGTGCTCACGCACTGGTTCCCGATCGAACGCTTCGAGGAAGGCTTTTCGATCATGAACAGCGGTCAATCAGGCAAGGTAATCCTCGATTGGAGATAAAACGATGAGTGATGGTGGGGTTGGCGTAACATCGGAAACGGCAACGAAAAATTCGGAAATCGGCGGCACACGTCGCGCAGGGCGTTCCGGCGCAAGGCGCAGCAGGCGTGTTGGACAGCAAGCAGGTTTCACCCAGCCCCCCTGGAAGACCATCGTCAACTCTCAGGCCCCCACCGAACTCCTGAGCCCGGATCAGATCGAACGGATACACGACGCCTCGCTGACCATCCTGGAAGAAATCGGCATGGATTTCCTGCTCGACGAAGCACGGGATATCCTTGCCGATGCCGGCGCCGAGGTCACGCCAGGCAGCGAACGCGTTCGCTTTGACCGCGGGATGATCCTGGAGGCCGTTGCAAAGGCCCCCTCCGAATTTACGTTGCATGCACGCAATCCGGCACATCACCTGCCCATGGGTGGTCGCAATTTCATCACGTCCATGGTCGCAAGTGCACCGAACTGCTCTGACATCGACAACGGACGGCGCGTCGGCAATCAGACCGATTTTCGAAACTTCATACGCCTGGGGCAGAAACTCAACATCATCCACATGTTCGGCGGTTATCCGGTCGAACCGGTAGATCTGCCACCTGCGACCCGCCATCTGGACTGCCTGAGCGACTTTATCACCATGGGCGACAAAGTGTTCCATGCCTATTCTCTGGGCCGGGAGCGGAACCTGGACGCCCTTGAAATGGTGCGGATCGGACGCGGGCTTACGCAGGAGCAGCTCCTGCAGGAACCGAGCCTTCTCACCATCATCAACACGTCCTCGCCCTTGCGTCTCGATAAGCCGATGCTGATCGGCATTATGGAAATGGCGCGTCACAATCAGGTGACGGTCATCACGCCCTTCACGCTCTCCGGGGCGATGGCCCCTGTGACCCTGGCCGGAGCTCTCGCCCAGCAAAACGCCGAGGCCCTGGCCGGGCTGGCCTTTGCCCAAATTGTAAAACCGGGCGCACCCGTGATGTACGGGGGTTTTACCTCGAACGTCGATATGAAGTCTGGCGCGCCTGCTTTTGGAACCCCGGAATATATTAAAACAGCGCAGATCGGTGGTCAGTTGGCCCGCCGTTACGGCGTTCCCTACCGCTCATCCAATGTGAATGCATCGAACTGCGTTGACGCGCAAGCCGCCTACGAATCTGTTTTCGCCCTCTGGGGCGCGGTCACCGGGCACACCAACCTGTTGAAGCATGGCGCAGGCTGGCTGGAAGGCGGACTCTGCGCGTCCTTCGAGAAAGTCATTCTCGATGCGGACCTTCTTCAAATGATTGCCGCCTATCTGGAACCCCTGGAGGTCAGCGATGAAAGCCTCGGACTGGATGCGGTGAGAGACGTGGGGCCAGGCGGGCACTTTTTCGGCACAGAACATACGCAGGCACGCTATGAAAAAGCCTTTTACGCCCCAATTGTCTCTGACTGGCGCAATTTCGAAAGCTGGGAAGAAGCCGGGTCGGAAACTGCAACACAGCGCGCGAACAAAATTTTTAAACAACTCATTCAGGAGTACGAAGTGCCGCCTCTAGATCCTGCAATCGCAGAAGAACTGGCGGCTTTTGTGGCAAAACGTAAAGAAGAAGGCGGTGTTCCCACTGATTTCTAACAATTTATGCGATAAATTCACACTTAAAATACATCTGTAAAAATCCTTAAAAATCAACACTAAAGCGGCTTTTATTTCATATCTTGTCAACCTTAGAGAAGTACTTTCGAGATAGTATAGGCAACAAGGTCGCGCAAAGCGTGCGACTCATCGCCTGGACGATTTCGAGGTGCCATGGGTATCGATAGAGGATCTGAGGCAAGGGATAACGCGAACAACCAGGTCGACTCTCACGAACTCGACGACCTGGTTGAACTTGCGCGCGACAAGTCCACCCAAAGCAGATCCCGTTTGGCAAGCGTGATCGGCGACCTCTACACCGGTCAGGACCGCGTCCTGAGCGATGTGGATCGCCAGATCATGAGCGATATTATTCATCAGATTATCCAGGATGTTGAGATCTCAGTCCGCAAGGCGCTGGCCGAGCAGCTTGCAGATATGCCGAACGCCCACAGCCAGCTGATCACGGCCCTGGCCAATGACGACTTCGAGGTCGCACATCCGATTCTGATCAAAAGCGAAGTGATCCGCGACGCCGAATTGATTGAAGTTGTGCAGTACCGCACGATGGAACATCAGGTGGCGGTTGCCATGCGCCCGACCCTGAGCGAGCCGCTCTCCAATGCTCTGATCAAGACAGGCAACCAACGGGTCATAACGGCGCTGATCGAAAACGACGGCGCATCTATCGCCGACGACGACCTTCGGGCGCTGGTTGATCAGGTGGATGAGGTTCCAGCCTACCAGTCTCCTCTTGCCCGGCGGCAGGATCTCTCACCGGCACTGGTCAAAAAGCTATTCTGGAGCGTTTCTGCAGCGCTGCGCGAACATCTGAGCGCGACCTATGACCTTGATCCGAGCGACCTGGATAAGAGCATCGAGTCTGCGGTCACCGGCTTGTTGAAAGCCGAGGAGAATGCCGATGAGGCCGCGAGTCGGGACTTTGACAGCATTGCGCCTCTTTCTGCCAAGACCAACGACTTTACCATTCACCCGGAACAAGCCAAGTGGCTGATGGGCCTCATGAAAGACGGAGAAATCGCGTCGTTCATGTTGGGTCTCGGCCGTTTCAGCCGCTTGAGATCAAACTTGCTGCAGAGGTTCCTGTTCGAACCAGGCGGTGAAGGCCTCGCAGTCGTATGCAAAGCAATTGGGCTCGACAAACTCGCATTTGCGTCCATTCTCGTGCAATTCCGGCGTGGCAGGCTTGGAGACAAGCACATCGAAACCAATGAGATCACCCAAGCAATGGCGTTTTTCGAGAGCACCACACTCGAGAGCGCAACCGCCCTGCTCCGCCGCTGGCAACGCGACCCCTACTACCAGAATGCCCTCAGGGTCGTGAACGACACCAAGCGTTAACGGCACTCGAAGCCTCTCCAGCTACGACGGTATCTGGGCCTAAAACCCCAATTCCTTCCGCCACCAGGTCGGCAGTGCAAAAGCCGCACGATGAACATCGGCATTGTAGTGCCGGCCAAGAAAATCCTTGAAAGGTTCTGCGTAAGAGAAGCCGTCCTTGCTGTAGAGGAAGAACCCGAATTCGGCACCTGGGTAGAGTGGCACGATGGAGCGATATGCGCTGATATGCGGGAGATACTGCTTCTCTTTCATGACGCTGACCAGATTCTTGTCCTTGTCGCCGCAAAGCTCCTGCAGGAACTGAACCCGGTCTTTGCCGACAAAGATACTATCGGAATCCAGCACCACACCGTCAGGCTTCAGGCAGGTTGCGATATCCTGGCAGAATGCCTCGGTGAAAACGCTCGACGAAGGACCTACTGGTTCGGTCAGATCGAGGATAATGAGATCGAAACTGTCGCCGGCAGCGGCAGCATTCTTCAGATAATCAGCCGCATCAGCGCAAATCAACTCAACCCGCGGGTCGTCGTAATCCCCGTTGATACCCAGATACTGATTGGAAAGCTCGATCACCATGCGGTCGATCTCGACCATCACCACCCGTTCGACCTCGTCGTGCAACAACACCTCACGCAGAATACCGCCGTCGCCGCCGCCCACAATCACCACTGAGGCGGCGTCGCGATGCCGTCCGAGCAAGGGTACGTGGACTGCCATCTCGTGATAGATGAACTCATCGGCCTGAGCCGCCTGTATCAGTCCGTCCAGCACCAGAATACGCCCGAAAGTCTTGTGTTCGAAGATTTCAATCTTTTGGAACGGACTGACCTCCTTATGCAGGAGTTCCATATCCATGGCGTGCGTCAGGCCAATACCGCCGGAATCCTCATGCCACCATGTACTGTGATCTTCGCCGTTGCTCATTTCTGTTCTGGTACCTTTGTGTTCTTCGCGCCAAAGCGCTGCTTTTCAGCTTCAGAGGATATCCTGCCGACGGACTTCCCGCCAGCAACCTTGTGTTAAACCCGTCAGACCAAGTTTCCCCATGCGCTCGCGCAAAAGCCGTAGAGTGGGAAAGCCGACGGCGGCGGTCATGCGCCTGACCTGCCGGTTTTTGCCTTCATTGAGCGTAATCCGAATCCAAGCGGTGGGAATGGCCTTGCGCTCGCGGATCGGCGGTATTCGCGCCTCCACGTCAGGCGCTTCCTTTAAGAGCTCCGCCTGACAGGGTTTGGTGCGGTAACCCTTGATCGTGACACCCGAGCTCAGGAGCTTCAGGTCCGAAAGCGCGGGCACGCCTTCCACCTGAACCAGATAGCTGCGCGCATGACCATGATCGGGATCCAACAGGCGCTTTATAAAAGGCCCATCATCGCTCAGGACCAACAAGCCCTCGCTGTCCTTATCCAGACGCCCCGCCGCATAGACGCCTGCCGGCAGCCCAAATTCCGCTAGTGTGCGCTGCCCCGCCTCGCCGGTAAACTGGCTCAGAACACCGTATGGCTTATGAAAAGCGATGTAGCGAAAACGGGACAAGTAGGCTCCTAAGCTCCAGGGTTATCGGACTATCCGCAAGCGATATCGAAAAAGGCTGCGTTACGCCAGCGCGCTTTTATTTGAACCAAGAACCGATGAGAACCGACGACTTACATAGCGGCAACCCTTTGCAGACCTGACCTGCGGCCTTCAAGCCAGTCGGAGTTTTGCCTAGCGGTCGGCGCAATCTTAAATTTGTGTAATAACTTAACGGTTAGTGTTCTTTTCAACATAATACAACGCCGTGCATTTCAGGAGTTTCGAGAGCCGCCATGCGCTTGATCATTCTCATCCCGACCATCTTTTTCGCTTTGACCTCCGCAGCCTTCGCGCAAACCGACCAGAGCCAGGCTTATCCCACCTTCACCTCGGAGGAAGACTACATAAGCCCTCTCGACCCGTTACAGGACCGCGACGCCGGAACACGCGAACGATTTGTCGCGTCCCTGACGGAAAAACAGGTGAACCGGGCTTATCCGCCGCAGACTGCGCTCGTGCTGGCCGGTATCGACTCCGAGGAACTCGTCGTCATGGCGCTGCACCGAGATGCTCTGGCAACGCCTTTTCAGGCCCGCGCCTACCTTACTCAGCTCGCACCTTCGCTCAGAAACCTGCCTATGGTCGCGGACAGCGGTGCCGCACGCAAAGCCGGCACACTCGACATTCTCAAACTCTTTGGCTTCCGGCGTGTAGTGGTCAGCGACGGGGATTCGTACAGCATGCTCATCAATGTCTTCTAGTCCGCAAAGACAGACCTTATCGTGAGAAAGTGCCCCAGCGAGTGCTGCTGCGAAGATCTGCCACGGATATCACGCAAAAGAAAAATAATCGCGCAGCGGAGAAGCTGTGCTAAGAATCGCCATGACAATAAAAAATACCAAACGTCCCCTGATAACCGACCTCAAGTTTTTTGATGATCCGGATACCGCGTGGCAGCGGGTCGACGAGATTTACCGCAGCAGCACGCAGGAACTCCGAACAAAATTCGAGGCCTACCAGCAGGGCGAAGACATCACAGAACGGGTGCGCGCCTGCTATCCTTATGTCCAGACCCGCACCACGACCGCCGCCAAGGTTGATACACGACTGTCATACGGTTTCCTTGCGGGGCCCGGAGTGCACGGAACCACCCTCACCCGTCCGGACCTCTTCAAGGATTATCTGCGGGAACAGTTCCGTCTACTGCTCAAAAACCATGAGGCACCACTCGAAATCGGTGTTTCCGACATGCCGATCCCGCTGCAGTTTTCCTTTGCAGAAGGCATTCACATCGAAGGCAATCTGACTGCGGAGCGCTATAGCACGATGGGCGACGTCTTCGATTTGCCCGATCTGACAGTAATCGACGACAGCATCGTCAACGGAATCTACGAGGTTCCACCCAACCGCCCCCGGCCACTGTCGCTCTTTACCGGTCCGCGCGTCGACTACAGCCTGCATCGGCTCAAGCACTACACAGCGACCTCGCCGGAGCACTTCCAGAACTTCGTCATCTTCACCAACTATCAGTTTTACGTGGAAGCCTTCGTGGCCCTCTGTCAGGAGATGATGACGGGGACGGATGACGACCCCAGGCGAAGCCAGTATTCGGCGTTCGTGGAGCCCGGCGATGTTGTTACCTATAACAGGACTTCTACGCCAACCGGGACGGCGGAAGAGAACGGCACACCTCCGCCACGGATGCCACAGATGCCGGCCTATCATCTGAAGTGCCCGGACAATCGCGGTATCACTCTGATCAACATCGGGGTCGGCCCCTCGAACGCCAAGACCATCACCGACCATGTTGCGGTGCTCAGACCCCACGCCTGGCTGATGCTGGGTCACTGTGCCGGATTGCGACGCGCGCAGAAGCTTGGGGATTATGTCCTCGCGCATGGATATGTGCGGGACGATCACGTGCTCGATCACGACCTGCCCATATCGGTTCCAATCCCTGCCCTTGCGGAAATGCAGAAGGCTCTGGAAAGCGCGGTGGCTGAGACGACCGGACTGAGCGACTACGACCTGAAGCAGGTCATGCGCACCGGGACCGTGGCAACTATTGACGATCGAAACTGGGAGCTCCTTGAGCAGACGGAGATCGTCAAACGCCTGAACCAGAGTCGGGCCATCGCCCTGGACATGGAGTCGGCGACCATTGCGGCCAACGGCTTCCGTTTCCGGGTTCCCTACGGAACACTGCTATGTGTTTCTGACAAGCCGATACATGGCGAGATCAAACTGCCCGGTATGGCCAACAGCTTTTACCGGCGTCAGGTCGATCAGCATCTGATGATTGGTATCCGCGCCATGGAAATGCTGCGGGAGTTCCAACCCGAACGCCTGCACACCCGTAAACTGCGCAGCTTCGCGGAAGCGGCCTTCCGCTGAGGTTTACGGTGACAAGCCCTTCTCGCCCCTAAAGCTTGCCGCCGTCCTTCTCGCCCTCTTCACCAGCTTCGGTGTTCTGGTCACGGGACGAGGCGACATGGGCAATCACCGTTGTCATGCGGGGCGCAAACACAAGCGGCCGCCTGAACACATTCAGGATCGTCTTTCGAGAAGAGGCCCGATACACCGCGAAAACCAAAAGCGTGAGCTGCACGCCACCGATGAAATAGTAGAGCCCTTCAGCGCCTGCATAACCCATCGCCGTTGCCGCGACCAGAGGGCCTGAAGCAGCGGCACAACCATATACGACCATCAGTCCGCCAGCCGCATTGACCCGCTGCTCCGCATCCAGAAAGTCATTGGCATGCGCGGTGCAAACCGGATGCAGGGCAAAGGCGGCGCCACCGAAAACAGCGGTCAGGGCGTAGATAGCCAGCGGATCGATCCCGGACATAAACGCCATCCCCACGCAAATGATTGCGATGAGTCCTGCCAAAACCATAATGATGTGCCGCCGGTTGAAGTGATCGGAAAGTTTTCCGAGTGGCCACTGCAGCACGAGGCCGCCGAAAATCGTAACGCCCATGAAGATCGACACGCCGCTCAAAGGCAATCCCGCCTCTTTCGCAAAGACGGGCCCCATGCCGTAAAAAGCCGCGTTGGAGATCCCAGCCACCGCGCAGCCGACGACGGCAAGCGGCGAAAGCCTGAAGAGATCGACTACGCCAAAGCTGATCTTCGGGACCGGCGCAGGAGCTTCCGACTGGGTCAGCGATATCGGAATGATCGCCACTGAAAACAAAACCGAGACCAGCACGAAAAGGCTGACCTTTTCTGTATCGTCGAGATTGATCAGAAACTGGCCGCTTCCCAGCGCCAGATAGAATGTGATCATGTAGATCGACAGCACCTGCCCCCGGATCTTGTTGGTGGCCCGTTCATTAATCCAGCTTTCCGCCACCATGAAGACGCCGGAAAGGCAAAGCCCGGCGATCACACGAAAGATGGCCCAGGCCCAGGGATCGACCAGAAAAGCATGACAAAGCGGCAGGATGGACAGCAAGGCCGCGAAAGCGGCAAAGGCCCTGATGTGACCAACCTTGCGAATCACCTCCCGGCACCAGAAGACACCGATCACCAGTCCAAGGAAGTAGGAGGACATGATCGCCCCCGTCGTCTCCGTGGAGCCGAACTGAAGACTCGAGCGCACTGAAATGAGGGTCGAGAAAAGACCATTCCCGAGCGCCAGATAGGCAATTGCGAGCAGCAGCGCGGCAATTGACGAGAGGGTTTTGAGCATCCGTAAGGCCGCTTGTGCGTAGAGGGGATTTGGAGGCGCGAAAAATTTTACAGCGACAGTGATGTTGGTCCCGACGCTGCACTTTGTCTATCTGAATTCTACGTTTACGCTTTCCACTCTTCACCCCCGCTAAGGAGGCAACGAAGCAGTTTTGTTTGCGTCACAATGATCATGCTAGGCTTTGTACCAAAGTACGCAAGCAATGGAGTCGGTCGTGGCACTTGGCGTTCAAATCCCCAAAACAGCAAAACGAGGGATTCATCAGTTTTTTCTTCTGACGATTCTGTTCCTCGGTTTGCATTCTTTAGTCCTCGCACCCTCCCCCCTGACGGCACAAACCCTGCCCGGTGTGCTTCCCCAGAATGAGGCATACCAAGACGAACAACCATCCCTGCTGAACAGCGAACTCAGCCACGAGGAGCGCCGCGATCTGCTCGCGCGGTTAAGCGATAGTCAGGTCAGGCAGTTGATGATCGACTTCCTGGACCAGAATTCCAGCGAATACGCCGACGGCCAGCCGGCTGGAATGATTTCCAATTTCGAGAACAACAGCCACATTGTCCGCGAGCGACTTTTAGCGGTGCTGGCATCGGCACCGCGCTTTGGGGAGCTGATCACCTATACCGCCGCGCATATAGCGCCGCCGGGACGCGGGGGAGAATTCTTCTTCATTCTTGTCGCCGGCTTCGCCTTTATCTTCGCCGCGGGCGCCCTGGCTGAATTCGGATTCCGGCATCTGACGAAAAAGATACGGCATGAAATCGATCATGCAGCGCCGACCACTACAGCCGGTAAAGCCGGCTTTCTGATGCTGCGCGTCGTGCTCGATTTGCTCGCGATCGGCGTCTTCGCAGTTGTCGCACTGGCCTGTTTCTTTGCCGTCTACCAGGGACATCCTCCGGTCAGACTCCTCGTTCTCACCATGGTAAGTGCAGCCGTGGTCCTGCGAACCATATCCCTGATCTCACGCTTCCTGCTCGCGCCGATGACTCCTTCCTTGCGGTGCCTGCCTTTTGACGACGGGCTGTCCAAACGCCTACACAGTCAATTCGTCTGCCTGGCGATCTTTTCCTTCTTCTTTATGGGCGGCAATCTGCTGCGCCCCTTCGGCGCTGACCCGGAGTTGGCACAGCTCTATCACATCGGGGTCGGTACGCTCTTCTCACTGGTCCTCATCGTGTTTATCTGGAGCGACAGGCGAGACGTTGCGGGTTTGATCGCCAGCAAATCACCCTCGAACGGGTTCGGTGACCGTCTGCGGACTATATTCAGTCAGGTCTGGCATCTCTTGGCCACCGCCTATGTCCTGGCCATTTTTGTCATCGCAATGACCACCTCGCTCATTGGCCGGGATGGCGTGACCTTTGCGGGAATAGGCAGCTTTGTCATCGTGGTTGCGGTGCCCTTGATCAACTACACCCTGCGGCAGATGATCAGCGATTGCGTAAAGCCGGAAAACGCCAATTCCGGCTACCTTCGGATCGTCTTTCGCGCAATTCGCCTCTTACTGGTGATCCTCGCTGTCCTGATATTCGCCAAACTCTGGGGCATCGACATCTTCGCCATTTCCACCGGCGGACTCGGCGCTTCAGCCATCAGGGCAATCGTTGAAATCGGCTTCACGCTCCTGATCGCCTATGTTATCTGGGAAGTCTCTCAGCATGCCATAGACCGACGGATCAAAGCCGACGGCGGTGGTGAAGTCGTAGAGAGCGAGGGCGAAGGCGGCGGCAAGGGCGCGACACGCCTGGCCACTCTCCTCCCGCTCTTGCGAAAGTTCCTCTTCATCACCATCCTGGTCATGGCGATCATGGTCATTCTCTCCGCCGTCGGAGTAAACGTCGGGCCGCTACTGGCCGGTGCCGGCGTGATTGGAATCGCGATCGGTTTCGGGGCCCAGACCCTGGTCAAAGACATCGTTTCGGGCGTGTTTTTCCTGGTCGATGACGCCTTTCGCATCGGTGAATACGTCGATATCGGCGATGTGAAGGGCACGGTCGAAGCCATCAATGTACGCTCGCTGGTTCTGCGCCATCATCGCGGCCCGCTGCATACTGTCCCCTTCGGTGAGATCAAGTACCTGACCAACTACAGCCGTGACTGGGTAATCATGAAGCTGGAGTTCCGCGTCACCTACGACACCGATATCAACAAGGTGAAAAAGATCTTCAAGCGGATCGGCTCGGAATTGCTGGAAGACGAGGTTCTGGGCTCTGGTTTCCTCGAGCCACTGAAATCCCAGGGCGTGAAGGCCATGGAGGATTCCGCCATGATCCTGCGCGCCAAATTCAAAGCTAAACCCGGCGAGCAGTTCATGATCCGCAAGGAAGTCTATCGCCGGGTCCAGGAAGCCTTTCACGAAAACGGCATCGAGTTCGCTCACCGCCGGGTTCTTGTGGATATTCCCGAGTCCATGAACGAAAATCCCGAGATGAAAAAACGAATCGAGGAAGCCGCTGCCGCGGCGATGTCAGATGACGGACAGGTTCAGGGCGCATAAGAACTCTTCGGCTCTGAGTCACAACGAATTTTTGAAAGTAGATCAACTGTGGAGATCGATTGGCATAAACTTGCGCTGAAATTCGGAGGTATCTCGAAATCTGGGCAAGAGCAGGGTTCCAACACCATAGCAGGTCACGCGCTCGCCGAAGTCTTAGGTGACGACGCGATTAGAGCAACGGTCGATCATTACATAACAGCCACGCCCGGTTTTGCTCTTGCGCAACAGGTTCTAAGACTGCTCCGTCCTCCAGCTGCGTCGCAGTACTGTTATGAGATTTACCACTCAGACCGGGACATCGAGGATAGACGTATGGCAGTCCTCCTGCTCGAAGATGTGGGTGATAGCAACGTCCTTCCCTGGATTTCCGAATTCTTAAGTGACGCCGACGAGATGATTCAACTATGGGGCGCACAGGTTTTGCAAGAATTGGTTCTTGTTGGCATCGTTGAAGAACATGAAGTTCAACAGCTGTTTGAGCTTTGCAAGAAACATCAGAATTCCGGAGTAAGAGAGCTAATTGACGACTTTCAAAAGTCTCTGATGAATGAAAGGGAATACCTAGCAATGTCAGCGTTGCCCAATGATGAGGAACTGCCGAAAAAAAATATCACCGTGCTGGGCAAAGAGATGGCCTACATCGAGATGGGAGAAGGCGATCCGATCGTCTTCCTGCATGGCAATCCAACCTCGTCTTACCTTTGGCGCAATATCATGCCGCATATGGCTGGCCGTGGTCGCTGTATCGCACCGGATCTGATTGGGATGGGTGATTCGGAGAAACTCGACGACAGTGGTCCTGCTTCCTATCGCTTTGTCGAACACCGCGAATACCTAGATAGTCTCCTGGAAGCGTTGGGAGTCCATGAAAACGTCACTCTGGTGATACATGACTGGGGTTCCGCATTGGGTTTTGACTGGGCACGCCGCCATCCGAATGCGGTCAAAGGAATCGCCTATATGGAAGGCATCGTGCGGCCTGTGAGTTGGGAGGACTGGCCCGATGCGATCAAACCTCTGTTCGAAGGCTTTCGTTCCGATGTTGGCGAGGCGATGGTCCTGCAGAAGAACATCTTCGTCGAGAAGGTTCTGCCGGGGTCCGTATTGCGCGGACTGACCGAGGCCGAGATGACAGTCTACCGCCGTCCCTTCACCGAGGCTGGTGAAGACCGGAGACCCACGCTGACATGGCCTCGACAAATTCCGCTGTCAGGTGAGCCGGAAGACGTCGTGCAGATCGTCTCGGACTATGCCGAATGGATGGCCGAGAACGATCTGCCGAAGCTTTTCATCAACGCCGAACCAGGAGCGATCCTGGTTGGCGCTCAACGCGAATTCTGCCGAAGCTGGACCAACCAGACAGAAGTCACGGTTGCCGGGAGCCATTTCATTCAGGAAGATTCACCGGATGAAATCGGCCAGGCTCTGGCGGCCTGGTGTCGCGATCTCTAGCCCCTAATCCATGCCTCGCTTAAGGGCATTCGCTGCAAATACAACCAAAGTCTTATGAAAAAGCTCTATCTTCTCCGCCACGCCAAGTCCGACTGGAAGGCCTCCACCACTGGAGATTTCGAACGGCCACTGGCGCCACGCGGTCAGAAAGCCGCACCCAGAGTTGGACGAGAGATTGCGCACCTTGGATTGAAGCCGGCACTGGTGCTCTGTTCAACAGCAATTCGCGCCGCACAGACCTATGCGCTGATCGCGGAGAACCTACCCAAGGCTCATATCGTGGAGCATCGTTTGGATCTCTACATGGCCTCACCTGCCAAGTTACTGAAGATCATCCGTCAGCAATCTGACGACTTCGAATCAATCCTGATGATTGGACACAACCCGGGGACCGAATCCCTCGCCGACCATCTCGCCGGTCCCAATTCCCCGCGCCGTCTGATCGTGGAGTTGTATGAGAAGTATCCCACGGCCGCCCTGGCAGCCTTCGACCTGCAAATCAGCAACTGGCGGGATCTCTCACCCGACCAAGGTACACTGACTCACTTCATCAAACCACGTGACCTTGCGGATGACGAAGCGCGCCGAGGTCAGCTGCGAAACTTACTGCGAGACGGATCTCCTACAGGGTCAGGCAACATCGGTTTCTATATCGTCTGTCGCATTGCGATTACTCGCCATGTTCAAGCACATGGAAAAGGCATTCTGTGTCGGCACCAGATTGGCACAGGCCTGCCCCGCAATGTCAAAGGCGGTGCCATGGGCGGGTGTGGTGAGCGGAATTGGTAAACCGGCCAGAACCGAGACTCCCCTGTCGAAACCCAGCAGTTTGATCGCGATCTGGCCCTGATCGTGATACATGGTGACGACCGCATCGTACTCGCCGTCACGCACTTTCAGCCACAAGGTATCGGCGGGCAACGGCCCCGTGCAGTTTACCTGTTTTTGCCGCGCCTTTTCGACAGCGGGGCCAATCACCCGGATTTCTTCGTCCCCCATCAGTCCGCCATCGCCCGCATGGGGGTTGTAGGCGGCGACCACGATCCTTGGTCGCTCATACCCGGCCATCTTCAGCGTACGATCGGTCAGATGGATACCTTCTTCGATGCGTTCAATAGTCAGAAGCTGCGGCACATCTTTCATCGCGACATGACTGGTGATGCGTCCATTCCACATACCTCGGGCAACGTTGAATTCACTGGCCGGTGTGGTCAGTCCAAAGAAGTCGTGAGCGAACCCAAGCTCATCGTTGAAATCGTTGCCGCCCATATGCATGGAACTTTTGTTGAAAGGCATAAAGACAGCGCCATCAATCTGTCCGTCCCTGAACAATTCAAATGCCTTTTTCAGCCCCGCGACTGACGATGCGCCGCCTTGGGCGGACACTTGAGCGACGGGCACATCGCCGATGCCGTCGATCTCTAGATCAAGGTGCAGAACTTCACCATCGATGACGTCAATAGCCGCATCGATATTTGCGTGACGGATCGGCTCGACTTTTCTCTCCATCTGCACCTCACCCCGTGCAAAAACTTCTGGCGCCCCGATGACAACCAAATTTGCAGTTCCACGTACTTCTGGTTCGCTCAACAACCGCACAAGAAGTTCCGGCCCTATTCCGCCCGGATCACCCTGAATCAACGCAATGGTCTTCTTGGTCATTTCTTTTCCTCGTTGTGAAGAATCGCCTGAGCGGCTGCAATGTTGGTGATTGCGGTTTCAAGGTGTCGACGCAGATGTTTCGCGCACTCCTGGCCATTACGCGCCTTCAGCGCAGTCGAAACGTCCTCATGTTGCCCCAGCGTACTGTCGCGCCCGGTCCGCAGTTTCGACGATATGAACCTGGCGCGCCAAAGTCGGGCGTTCAGAGTCTTGTGCGTTTCCAGCAAAGGCGTATTTCGCGCCGCCCTAACGATCGTCTGATGAAACTCCATATCCCACCGGAAAAACTCCAACGGGTCGGTGCCCGGGGGTGCCTCCCCCATTTTCTGCTCCAGTTGCAGCGCATGTTGAATTTCTTCGTCCGTTGCGTTTGCGCAGGCGAGTTCTCCCGCGAAAGCTTCCAATGCGCCGAGGAGTGCGAGGTTTTCCGCCAGTTCATCGAGCGAAGGATCGGCGACACGCGGCCGGCGGGTTGGCCCGTAGACGACCAAGCCTTCATGCTCAAGGATACGCAACGCTTCCTTCAGCGGCGTCCGGCTGATGCCAAAGGCCTCGGCCAGGTCGCGTTCAGGCACGGGCATTCCAGCCTTCAGCTTGCCCAGAAGGATGAATTCACGAAGTGTATCGGCAGCCTCTTCAGCAAGGCTCTTGCGCGGTGAAATCGCACCTAATGCCCGCAACTCCGATGCCCAGGGTGCTGCAGACATGTTACTTACCCCACCGCAGTGCAACCGGGTCAAGCGGACGGAGCAGCTCCATCAGCGCCGCACGAGGTGCTGTCGGCAAAGGCACGATAGGGTGTCGGCAAAACGCGGATTTGATCACCCCGCCCTCGCGCATAGTCTCCTTTGCGGCACGGAACCCACACTGTCGGTTCTCATGATTGATGACGGGCAGAACCCGCGCGTAGGCCTCCATTGCTTTTTCCCGGTCTCCGTCCAGGTGATGCGTAACGACCGGCTTGATCAGATCGGGAATGGTCGCCGAGGTCATGGTACCTGTGGCACCAGCGTCCAGATCAGCCAACAGGGTGATGCCTTCCTCGCCGTCGAACGGCCCATCAATATGATCATCCGCCTCTGCCAGCACTGCGCGCAATTTGGCCGCCGTGCCGACACTTTCGATCTTCAGAAGTTTCAACATCTCGATCTCGCGGGCCATTTTGCTCAGTAACGGCACATCAAGATCAACACCTGATAAAGGCGCATCCTGCAACATGATCGGAATACCAACCTCGCCCACCCTGGCGAACTGCTCAAAGGTCTGCGCAGGTGTGCCCTTCAGCAACGCGCCATGGTACGGCGCCATCATCATCACGATGTCAGCTCCCATGTCCTTGGCCTGACGTGCGCGTGCAACGGCAATGTCCGTCGCGAAATGACTGATCGTGACGATGACCGGCACGCGCCCCGCGACATGCTCCAGGCTCAGCCGGGTCAAAGCTTCACGCTCGGCATCGGAAAGCAGAAACTGTTCCGAGTAATTGGCCAGAATGCAGAGACCATCGACGCCCTGATCAATCATACAGTCCATGATCCGCCGATTACCCTCGTCATCCAACGTTCCGTCGGCGGTAAAGGCTGTCGGCGCGACCGGCCAGATTCCCTTGTATGGTTTCATTCCATGACCTCAAAATTATGTAGATGCTTGTCGCTGATCGAAATGCCCAGGCCAGGTACGCTGTCATCCAATTGCAAGTGGCCGTCTTCAGCTGCCGGTTCACCCTCGAAGATGTAGTAGAATAGTTCGTTGCCGACTTCCACATCGAAGACGGGGAAATACTCGCTGATCGGACAGTTCACGTTGGCCATCGTCAGGTGGTAGTTGTGCATTTGCCCCGCGTGCGGGATCACGGGTACTTGATGCGCCTCGGCAACCGCGTTGATTTTCTGCGCAGCCGTGATGCCGCCCACTCGATTGGTGTCATATTGCAGAACGCTCACGGCGCCCGACTGTAGAAGCTGCGTACAGCCCAGAAGGCCGAATTCATGTTCCCCGCCGGAAATCGGGATCGGCCCTTTGTTGAGTTCGGCATAGCCGCGGATGTCATCCGCGATCACGGGCTCCTCCAGCCAGCGCGGCTCGTATTTCTCCAGCTTCGGCAGCATCCTGCGGGTATAATCCAGGTTCCAGCCCATGTAGGCTTCAAGCATCAGATCACGGTCATAGCCGATCACTTCGCGCAGCGCTGCAACCCGCTTCAGGTTCTCGCGCATGCCCGCCATACCGTCCTTGGGACCATATCCGAAGCGGGACTTAAAGCCCTGATAGCCCTGCTTCATCGCCTCTTCGGCCTCGGCCTGCATCGACGCCACTGGACCGGCATAGAGTTTGGAGTAATAGACCGGAATCTTCTCTTTCGTACGGCCACCAAGGAGTTTGAAGACGGGCTTTCCCGTCAGTTTGCCCATCAGGTCCCAGATCGCAATGTCGATTGCCGAGATCGCCGTCATCCCGATTCCGCGACGACCCCAAGCGTGGGTTCGACGATACATCTTCTCCCAGATGTAGGCGTAATCGAAGGGATCCTCACCGACAACCAGCGCAGCATACCAGTCATCAATCGCCTTCTTGACAACCGTGGGCGCGAGCGCCGCATTGCCAATTCCTATGGTGCCGTCTTCGGTTTCAACCTCGCAGGTCAGCCATTGATGGAAGCGGAACGACGACATCGCATCGCCCTTATCCCACAAAGCATCAGATGCATTGCTGCAGAAGTTGCCGCTCGGTGGAACCGTGGGTCCGGTCCAATTCCAAACGCGCGCGCGTACGGACTTAATACGTGTCATATCCTATTCTCCGGAGGATTCAAGCGGTGCGCGGCGTTTGACCAGGCGACCCCACAAAGCAGGTCCGAACAAAGCCAACGCGGTTAGCACCAGAAACAGTAGCGTCAGGGGGCGCGAGAACATCAGCCACCATTTTTCATCGAGCATCACCATAGATTGACCAAGCCGTTGTTCCAGCATTCCGCCGAGAATCAAGCCAATAGCCAGGGGCACGACCGAAAAGCCATAGCGGCGCATGAAGTAGCCGATCACCCCGGAGCCCAGCGCAACCCAGACATCGAACATCGACTGGTCCAGTGCATAGGCACCAACGATGGAAAACACAAATACCGAAGGCCAAAGAACCTGCACCGGAATGAGCGTCACGCGGGCGAAGATCTTTGCGCCCCGCAGGCCGATGATCAGAAACAGGATATTCACAAGCATCATCGACCAGAAGATCGCATAGGCGAAGTCCGCCTGTTCCGTGAACATTGCCGGACCGGGCCGCAGACCATGCACCATCAGTCCCGCCAGGATGACCGCGGCGGTCGCACTGCCCGGAATGCCCAGGGCCAAGGTGGGCACCATCGCACCCCCAGTCGCGGCATTATTGGCGGCCTCCGATCCGGCTACACCCTCGATCGCCCCCTTACCGAACTCATCCGGGTTGCGTGACCAGCGCTTGGCCTCGTTGTAGCCGATCATCGATGCGACAGTGGCGCCTTCGGCCGGAAGAATACCGATGAATGTTCCGATACCCGACGAGCGCAGAATGGTCCGCCAGGTTTTCCGGTAGTCTTTGCGTCCGGGCAGTTCCACCGATTTCATGCGGATGGTTTCACGTTTGATGTGCAACTGCTGAGATTGCACCAGAAGTTCGGAGATTCCGAACACACCGATCATCACAGGAACAAAGCCGATCCCCTCGTACAGTTCGTAGGAACCGAAGGTGAAGCGCTCGACCGAAGTCAGATTGTCGACGCCGATCATTGCGATCAGAATTCCCAGGCCACCGGCGATCAAATTCTTAAGCGCCGAACCATCGCCGATCGACGCCAGCATGGAGAGCCCGAACAGGGTCAGGGCGAAGTATTCCGGCGGGGAGAAATTGTAGGCCGCGCGCGCAAGAAGCGGCGCCGCCAACATCAGGCACAGCACACTGAATATCCCGCCAAAGGTGGAGGACACGACGGCCATTCCCAGCGCCCGCCCAGCCTCACCCCGCTGCGCCATGGGATAACCGTCCAGGCAGGTGGTCGCACTCGCAGCTGTCCCGGGCGTATTGATCAGGATCGCCGTAATCGCGCCAGCAAAGGTCGCCGAACAGTATATGGCGGTCATGGTGGCGATGGCCGGCATGGGCTCCATCGTCAGGGTAAAAGGCAGCAGCAAGGCCGCGCCCGTTGTCGCATTCAAGCCCGGTAACGCGCCAATGAACACACCGCCGATCGTCGCAATCAGCAGCAACAAAAGCAGATAAGGATCCGTCAGGGATATCAGGCCATTGAGTAAGGCTTCCATTCCGTCACCCGTACCAGAGGTTGGTCAGGAGGCCGCGCGGGAAGCGAATTTCAAACACCTGGTCAAAGATAAAGAAAATTGCACCCGGGACCACGAGCCCGACCAGCGCCAGTAATGAGAGCCGCCGCTCGCCCCAATAGGCCGCCATGGCAACAGCAAAAATCGCGAGCGCGAGAAAGAAGTCAATCGCCGTCGTCGCAGCAAAAACAGCAAAGAGTGCAATCGTACCCCAGGTGCTGCCTTGCATGCGCTCTTTGATGCGGATTGGGTCTTTCCAGACCATAAAAAGCGTCAGCAGTATAAGCAGTCCCAGCAAGAGCTGCGGAAAGTCGGAGGGCTGAATACCGCGCTTCAGGATCGGCGGCATGGTCTTAAAAGTTGTGGTCAGCCAGAAGGCCACCATGCAAAAGGCAATGATCAGGACTGGGATGAACCAACGCTCGAAACTGCGTCCATCCTGTTTGGGCAAATCCTGCTTGGACTGCTGCGGCATTTTTAGTTTCTTCCGGCTTCTATGAAAAAAGGGTACGGCAGGACAGGCCCGCCGTACCGTCCAGGGCAGGGTATTATTCTATGAAGCCCAGCTCTTTTAGTGCCGCATTCATATCGTTCACGGTGGTTTTGATCTGCGGCCCCCAAACATCCGAACCTGCAACTGAGGTTGCATCAAGACCGACCGAAGTCAGAAAGCCCTGATAAACCGTGTGGTTCATCGCCTTCAGAAACGCTGCTTCGATTTTTTGAGCCACATCTTCCGGCGTATCCTTATGGACAGCAAAGCCCCGAACAGTCGAGAAACTCACCGGAATACCAAGTTCCTTGGCAGTGGGCACATCGCTGATCTTGGCCATCCGTTCGTCCGCCAGCACTACGGTCGGACAGATCTCGCCCGCTTCAATCTGAGCGCTTGCTTCAGCAAGATTCAACACCGCCGCGTCGACCGCGCCTGCAACGAGCTGGGTGGCCAGCTCCGCGCCGCCGTCGAATGGCAGCATCTTGGGCGTCATCATCCCGCCTTTCTTGGCGAACATGAAAGCGGAGACATCGTCGATGTTCCCAAGGTGGGTAACCCCGTAAGTGATCGGCGATGCTTTTTGCTTGGTCACAAAATCTTCGGCACTGCTATAGGTGCCGCACTTGGTCATCAGGATCTGCGGGTCGTCTGTCCCACGCGCAATCGGGCGCAGATCGTCAATCGTCATGCCGCCTTGCCCTTTGGCAACCACGGCCGCATGACCAACGGTGAAGGTCAGGATTGTATAACCGTCTGATGGAACGGTTTTATAGTACTCCAGCGCAGCTGCTCCGCCGCCCCCGCGCTTGTTCAGAACCACCATATCCTGACCGAGTTCACGACGGGCCCGCATCATCACCATACGCGTTGTTACGTCGGTTCCGCCGCCGTTGCCCGCGTGCGTGACAACTTCGATCGTTTTGGATGGATATTCCTCTGCCGCAGCAAACTTGTCTGTCGCCGGCAGCAGTGCAGCCGTGGCAGCAATCGCAAAACATGTACGGAACATGAAAGTGCTTTTCATAGTGTCCTCCCTTTTTTTTGGCCTTAAGGCGATTCTGCCTTGGCTTATATGACATTTGGCATACCAAATATCAAACATGTCAAGAATCAATTGAGAACGCCTCTGGCCTAACAGGAATTCAGGCGGCCGGAGGATCCCGGTGGCATTAAAAAAGACGGGGAAAGAAAGTCAGAGACATCCGAAAGGGAACACTCGGCTAGCGATCATCTAACTATCCAGAGTCAACTTTGCGTACCCATCAGGCATGGCGACTCTATCCAGGAGACATGCAAGACCGCACTTCCAGCTGACGTGCGTTCGCATGATCAAACAGGGTCTGTCGGCAGGCCTGATTAAGCTCCTAGATCCACTGATCAAACACAGGAAAGCCAGAGAGCGGAGCTCATTCTACAGGAAGCTGGGATCCTAAACCTGTGAGCCTGCAACCGCCTGACTCCGCCCGTTTTTTGCCTAAAAGGTCGCGCCTGTCGACTTCGCACTTCGTCCCCGGCAAAGGCTCAAAACAGAATTTGACCGGCAAAAAACGATGCGGCTCTGAACTAATCCTGCCAGAAACACGGCGTGGATTCATATTCGTCCCAGAGAGACGCGAGCGAAGCGATGCTATGGCTGGAAATAGCTCCATACCAGCCGCGCAGAATGCCCGACGCCACCCTCAGATTGGTGTTCCTGGGCGAAGCCGCCGTCAACTGCTCCAGCAGTTCTTCGCAAACCGCGGCATCATTTACCGCACCGAGCGCTTCCTGCAACGCCGCCAGTGCTTTGCTGCGCCGTTTGGCTTTTCTGGCAGCGAACAAACCCCTGAAAAACTCTGCGGCGTAGCGCATCTTCTTCACGCGGAGGCGAAGCCGGTGAACATCTTCGATTTCCAATTCCTCGACCTTCGAAGCAAGCTTGCGCACCCGGCGATCATGCTGCGTCAACACCGACGCCGCTAAATCGTGCACAGGCTTGCTCAGGGCCTTGCGCACCGGCTTATCTTCATCGGCAAAAAAGCTGTCGGCCTCCAGACCTTTGAACAAACGCAGCAGCAAGAGCGCGTAGCGTTCACTGCGGACAAATGCCCGGGCATCGCCTGATGTGGCGGCCCGCATTGACGCGGCCGCACGCGCGAGATGCGGTAGGCTTTTTTCATCCGGCAACTCAGTTTGCACAAGCGCCAGTGTTTCCTCGACAAACACATCCCAGTCACGGGCCGGCCCGAGGGCTTTCTGTGCCCAGGCCAGCTCCTGAACAATTGTTTCCTGTGTTCCGGGTGCGAGGAATGGGTGGTAAACACCAAAGAGAGAACGCAATCGGCGTATCGCGATGCGCAATTGGTGAACGCCTTCCGGGTCATTCGACTGCAGGACCGGTTGCTCGTTGTCCCGCATCTGCTCGATGCAGTTCCAGGCGATCTGTGAAAAGACCTCACGGCTGATTGCCTTGCCATTCAGAATCACAGCAGCGGCGCGTACCGGCGCTGGCGTTTCGCCGGTAAAGAGACTGTAGCCACGTTTGGCCTTGCTCCGCCGCTCCATTGAAAACGGCAGCTTCCCGTGAACCTCGAGGACCAGATCCAGGATATCAATCGGGCGACCGGACCGCAGTTCGAACTCCGCCTCACTCAGCGCCATCGTTTGATCGGGGGTCGAGATACTGCCCTGATCCAGCGCCATTTCGATCTCACTCTCCCCATACTCCAGGATCGTAATACGGCGTTTAATATTTGTCGTAAAGACCGCGGTCAGGCGATCATGCAGCTTTGCTTTCGCAAAGAGTTTCTGAAGAGGCTTGCTGTCGATCAGCGAGAGATCCGGTTCGTCCTGGTTGATCTCCTGCTCGTATTCGATCAGGTGCTGAAATCCGGTGGCCTTGTTTCCAGGCACCTTCAGGGTCTGGATGCGCTTTCGGCCAATCCGGCGCACCCGCAATGCTATCCCCAGCGCTTTTAGTTCCAGCGCCGGCGTGTCGAAGTAAGTGCTGATCAGGTGCTTGTTGCTCGCCCGCCCCTTGGTGAGAGGCCTGAAGAGAGTCGCACGGCGCCAACGCGCCATCTCTTCTTCGGGAATCGCCAGCTTCAGTTCGATTTCATGTTGCATGTGTCAAAGACAAACAACGGGCTCTCTGCCAGAACCTCGCCGTTCCGCCACCCTTACGAATTTAATCCATCACGAAGACAGTATGTAGAATGAAGATCATGAAGATTCACCTCTTAATGTGCAACTTAATTTCAATAACGCGTCATATTTCTGTAATAAATATGCAATAAACAATCAACTCAATCACGCGACTTGGATGTAAATACAGACAAAACTAATAAAAAAGTCCAACCTTAGTTACCAGTTTTGGAGAAAGCGCCGCAAAAGAAATGGGATGGTCGCTTGCGCAACACCGCCTCTCGTATACAGGCGTTCTTTTCAACGTCATTAAACCAGGCACCAGTCCTTGGTTCGCAGCCAGCAATCAGCCTCATCCGGCATCGCGTTGCCCCGGTAAAACCGCGTGACCTTCTCCCAGCCGCCGCGATCCAGTGCCGCTGAAAGACGAACTTCCGCCTCTTCGTCTCTGCCGCTCACGCAAGGGAAAACAGCCACCGGTGAAATCCAGTTTGCCTGAAAATCATCTCCATCACGCCGAAGGCGGAAGACGGCGCCACGGCGTTCGATCGGCTTCTCACCATCGGGTTTTACAACACCGCCACCACTGAACCCCTGATGCGTCGTCAGCGGAAGAATCATCCGTCCCCCATCGCGAAGCCGGTCGATCCATTCTTTGATCGGGTGCGTCACCCCGGCGTTCACATAAATAACGTCGGCAGGTTCAAAATCGATTTTGGCGCCGTCTCCCTGAAGCAGAGTCACCTGCTTGAAGGCCTGAAGATTCACCTTGGCACGCGCAGCCAGTTGCGGATCGAGCTCAATCGCTGTGACTTTCCCCGATGGCCCGACCATCTCAGCCAGGACCGCTGAGTAATATCCAACACCTGCGCCAATGTGAACGACGTGCTCTCCCTTCTGGGGATCAGCCTTACCGATCAGTAACGCATGCCAAGAAGGCTGGCCGTTGTTGAGGTTGCGCGACTGGTCGATTCCAACAAGATCATTGCTGTAGAGATAGACTGGGTCGTCGTCGGGCGAGAGCACGTACCCCCTGCCCCAGCGCAGGATCGGCCAAGGGCCGGAACCCAGGAAAGCTTCTCTGGCAACCGCTGCAAACGCATCTTCCAGCGCCTGATTCCGCGCATCCACGGCCGCAAGGATTTGTTTTGCGTAGGCACGCCTGACTATTTCGATTTCACCCATGATTCCTTTCCATGCACTCTCTATCCGAGAAACATTATCCCGCGGAGAGCAACCTGGAGCGAATCAATTTTATGCCCTTACGCTCACCCTTCAAGCAACAGAACCTGAAGATCTGCGACATTGGTTCCGGTCGCACCGGGTTTCAGGAGGCCGTCAGAAAGCTGAAGAGCCTGATAGGAATCATTGTTCGCAAGAAGCGCACTTACATTGCCGCCCGCTGCCGCCAGACGCTGCAGACTAGAGGGGTCGACTAAACCTCCCGCAGCATCGGTTGGCCCGTCACGGCCATCCGTGCCACCGCTCAAAAAGCTCCAGATGCCGTGTAGCCCACGATCTGCCGCCTTCATCGCAAAGGCCAGTGCGAGCTCCTGGTTTCGCCCGCCGCGTCCATCTCCGCGCAGGGTAACGGTCGTCTCTCCACCCGCCAGGAGAGCCAGGGGACGATCCGATTGGGGTTTAGCTGAAAGGGCCTCCTTCAACAGGAAGTCGGCGGCATCCTGGGCTTCGCCACAAAGTGCGTCGCTGGCAATCCGGGTCTCGAAACCAAGTTGCTTCGCCATCGCCTCGGCGGCAGAAAGGCTCATGCCATTACTGCCAATCAGGCTCGCGCCCGTCTGTTGGAAAATTGCGTCGCCTGGTTTCGGCGTTTCTTCAATCCGGCCATCCCGGCCATCGGTAAGACGCTGTTTTACGCTCTCCGGAACCCTTGCCCAGACCCCACCATCCTCCAATATCCCAATTGCTTCGGCGAAGCTCGTTGCGTCTGGCACAGTCGGACCGCTGGCAATTGCGCTCAAATCATCACCGATGACATCCGAGAGGATCAGGGCATGTAGTGATGCGGGCGAGGCCACCCGGGCAAGGCCACCTCCCTTCAATGCTGATATATGCTTGCGGACGCAGTTCATCTGAACAATGTCAGCACCGCACCCCAGCAGCAGATCGGTCGTTGCGATCTTCTCCGCAAGCGTAATCGGTGGCACCGGTGCCGGGAGCAACGCCGAGCCGCCTCCGCTGACCAGAACCAGAACGAGCTCCCCTTCCTTGGCACGACCAGCGATTTCCATAACCTGCTGTGCACCCTGCAAACCTTCGTCATCGGGCAGAGGATGCCCAGCTCCGATCAGGTCAAATCCGGGTATGCTCTCCCCTGAAGCGGCATTTTCATGATTGGTAACGATGACGCCCCCGCCCTGAAAGAGAGCCTCAGGCAGGAGTTCGGCAACCGCAAGGGCCATCGCCTTTGCCGCCTTGCCGATTGCGATGGGGTGAACGGCTTTCCAGCCATCGCTGCGAATGTCAGAGACTGCATCTCCGGGCGACATCAGAATACTAACCTGGTCACCTTTGATGCGCAGAGCACGGCGCACAGCCGCCGCGGGATCTGCGGCCTTTACACCGGCCAGATAGATGTCTTGCGCATGCGTCCGCAGCTCGGCGAGCCGCTCGCCATTACCGGTTTCGTTCATCGATTGTATCCGGGAGATTTCGGGAATATCCGAGCAAGAATTATCACATTCGGCAGCAAGCGTAAAATCCTGGCACCTGCGGCAATGCAACTTCTCGAAACCGAAACAGGGATATGTTATAATCTGTTCTTCGGGGGAAAGTTCGAAACGTCAGTAATCCAGTTGGTACAGGGTAACTGCAATGAGCCTGATCTTCCGTCTTTCCTGGGTCGTGTTGCTGTCATTCTTTCGAAAGAGAATGGATCTGCTGGACTGGTCCCGGCTGAAACTGCGCGTTCTGCCGACCGATCTCGACATCAACTTTCATATGAATAACGGACGCTATCTCACGTTGATCGACCTCTGTCGCATGGATCTGTTCCTGCGCACCGGTCTGCTTCGTCTGATGTTCAAGTATCGCTGGGCGCCTGCCATCAGCTCACTGACCATGGAATTCAGAAAACCGCTCAGGCTCTTTCAACGTTATACCTTGCGGTCGCGGATTATCCGGTGGGACAGACGGCTGGTCTTCAGTGAACACGAATTTCTGGTGGGGACGCGCGTCATCGCGCGCGGCACTTCAAATACCTGTCTTGTTGCCCGCAACGGCATCGTCGTACCTCCTGCGCGAATCGTGAAACTTCTGGGCTGGAGTGACGAAACTTCAGGTGGCGCACTAAAATAGCGGCCCGCAGAGTTCACAAAAAGTCACCTCTCATAAAAAAATCGGCCGCTCCCATCCTGCGACAGAAGCGGCCGACCTTAAAACCGGTCTGAAAACAGACTTAGTTGGTTTTAGCCGCACATGGGTTGCACGGGTTCTTTGCAGCACAAGGATTGCATGGGTTGCATGGGTTCTTGGCGGCGCAAGGGTTGCAGGCTTTCTTAGCTGCACAAGGGTTGCAAGGGTTGCAAGCCTTCTTAGCAGCGCAAGGCGAACAGCCAGCATAAGCAGCTTTCGGAAGAGCGGTTACGCCTGCAGCCATGCTGCCGAGGCCAACAGCCAGTCCGAGCATTACAGGAATAATGGTGGTGGAGGACAGAAGCCGTCCCTTGTGTGAAGTCTTGTTGTTCATCTCTACACTCCTTGATGTTGCGAAACCTAAACTTTAAGGCTCCGGGGTCAGCGGACTGCCTTCCCTTATTACACTATGCAGATAGCTATTCTTGCGTTTCTTTCAGCCCCTCTGCACAGCGTCGTGAAACTTAGTGATCGGACAGATGCAAATTTACCTCAAAGCGATGATTTCGTGCGTAAACTAGCGATCAAATAACAGTGATGTATCTGCCTGGGTGCGGCAATTGAGTTAGTCTCCAGGCTCCGCAAAGCAAGTTACCGGAGACAAAGCATGCGTTGGATCCTTCCAATGGCCCTCGCCTCACTCGTCTGTTACATCGCCTCATCAAACGACCTTCAGGCTGCACCCGCCTCCCCTCACAGCGGCGTTAAGCTTGTCGAAACCAAGATTCCCTTCGATAGCTTTACCGGGCGGCTGACCAGCGCGATCTCCGAGAATAAGATGGGTTTAGTGGCGCAGGCTTGTGCCAATTGTGGGGCGAAGTCGATTGGCGTCACGATTCCGGGCAATCGGGTCTTCATGATCTTTCGCCCGGACTTTGCGGTCCGGATGCTCGCTGCCAGCGAAGCCGCGGGGGTTGAAGCACCGATCAGACTCTATGTCACAGAACAACCCGACGGCACAGCCCGTTTGAGCTACCGCCTGCCCAGCCACACATTCGGAGCCTATGAGGTCGCGGAGCTCGATAAGCTCGGAGCCGAATTGGACGTCATCGTGGCACAGATCGTAGAAGACGCTCTGCAATAGACACAACTTTGGCCGTGGATTTTCTAAGATAATGAGTGCTGTAGCTCATCCTTCATCCGATTTATCGCGTAGCCCCAACCCGGTGCAGGTAACCGCAGTTGCGGCAGCCCTGGCTGTGATTGCGGCTTTGGCGGTCGCCACCTCCATGATCAGCCTGAAGCAGCTCCTGCTGTTCGGGATAGGGATCGGGCTAGGCCTCTCGCTCTATCACGCAACCTTTGGCTTCACCGGCGCATACCGGCGCGCGATGGTCGAGGCCGATATCTCGGGCGTCACCGCACAACTTATCATGCTGGCGGTCGCCGTTCTGCTCTTCGCGCCCGTTCTGGCGCAGGGAGAAGCCTTCGGTCACGGTGTTGGCGGGGCCGTCGCGCCGGTCAGCATTTCCATGGCGTTCGGCGCATTCCTTTTTGGGATCGGCATGCAGCTGGGCGGTTCTTGTGCATCGGGCACCCTCTTCGCGGCGGGCGGCGGCAGCCTCAGGACTTTACTGGTCCTGGTCTTCTTCTGTATCGGCGCCTTTTGGGGCAGCCTTGATCTGGCCTCCTGGTCGCGTCTTCCCGGCGTAGGCTCGGTATCCCTGAGCGAGGAGTTGGGCTGGGAGATCGCGCTCCCGCTTCAGCTTGGCCTGTTGGCCCTTATATACGGCGTCATGCGCCTGCTGGGCGGAAAGCAAAAACGCCCACTCTGGGATAGCGAAGGTTTCAATTGGCGCATACTTCTGCGGGGGCCCTGGCCTCTTTTGTTGTCAGCACTTTTGCTGGCCTTGTTTAACTGGCTGACCCTGCTGGTGGCCGGGCACCCCTGGTCCATCACATGGGCCTTCTCGCTCTGGGCAGCGAAAGCCGCTGTCTTCGTGGGCTGGGATCCCGCTACGAGCGGTTTCTGGTCAGGTGGCTTTCAACAGGCAGCCCTGGAGCGCGGACTGCTGCACGATGTAACTTCAGTGATGAATTTCGGGATCGTTCTGGGAGCGTTTCTGGCCGCGGCGCTGGCCGGCCGCCTCGCAAAGCCAACGGGCATCCCCGTCCGCTCGCTGTCCGCCGCTGTCCTGGGCGGCCTGGTTATGGGCTACGGAGCGCGGTTGTCCTATGGCTGCAATATCGGCGCATTCTTCAGCGGCGTTGCCTCGACGAGCCTGCACGGCTGGGTCTGGATTCTCTGCGCGCTCCCGGGCAATTATCTCGGAGTCCGCCTCAGGCCGTTTTTCAGGCTGTGAGACAAACCTCCGGGTCTCAAGGCCCAGCCGCGTCAGCCCCAGCTGCTGTTAAGAAACAAGTTCTCTTTAGGTGCCTCGGAGAGCGCTTTATGTACGGCTTTGATCTGGTCATCGACTGAAATCTTGATACTGGAAGTCACTTCGAGATTCCGGTCCTCGTAAACGTCTTCCTTCGGATGATCCGCCTGCCACTTCTCGATTTCGGCGTCCCGCTGCCTCAGAAGCTCCTCAATTTGAGGACGGAACAAACGCACGATACCACTGATCCATTTGTTTGCCGCCAGGCAGGGGAAAGTATGATCGATCTCGAAGGCATCGAGCATCGCGATGACACTATCGGCAGAATAAAAGGTTTCGCCCGTCACCCAGCGATTGGTCGTGAAGAGTGCGATCGGGAAGCCCTGCTTATCCATCGAAATCGCGATGATATGAGCCAGCGCATCTTCACCTAAAGGCCGCGTTCCCTCACCCTCGTAAGGCGCCGGCCAGATACCGTTGGGAATTCCACCGGAGCGCAAGAAGGTATGGAAATGGCCATTCTCGCCGTCCGTGCCGCGGTGAGCGTGGTAGTAATACTGACTGAAGGTCTCCGCGTCATAGACATCACCGCTCGGATAGTGGTCCCATTCGTAGAAGGTGCCCTGGTTGGCAAGGACCTGACCAACAACGTTAGCCGAAGTCTTATTCAGAACCCTGTAAGCCTCGACAATCTCGCTACCGGCCTTGGACATGCCCTCCAGCTGCGCTTTGCTCAGGCCCGCGATCGTAGTGCTAACAGTCATCGTATCCCTCTTACGTAAGATCCCACTCAGGCCCTATATCAAGCCCTGGGGGCATCAGTCTCTAGAAGCCACGCGGGAAAGGCCTCACTTACCGGCCTCACCTTCATTCGCACGCCATACCCAAGGCAGCGTGAACTGCCCTCGCCATAACGCTCGTTCTGCAGTCTGCGCCCCGGCCATCGCCGTCTTGTAGCGCTGCGGTGCATCTTCCACTGCAACCGCCCATCCGGTGTGTGTCATTCCTTCGGCAAGATCGTAACCCGCCGCCCGGCACACACCAAGAACGTTACCGTTCTCTTGCTGAGACTCAAGATCGCAAACCACCGATACGCCTGCAGTCAGGTCCATCAAAGCCGACTTGGCAATCAAACCGCAGTTGATCTCCTTCGTCGGCCAATTGCAGGTCTGTCCCAACTCTGGCGCATCGACACCTAGCAGATCGATCTTCCGGCCTGCAACTTCAAGCGAATCACCATCAATGATACGTGAAGCACCGGTGATCGTCTCAGCCGACACCGACGGAATGGCCAGCATAACCGAGGCTAAGACGGTTAACAGGGAAAGCTCTTTCATCCTGATCACCTTGCAAAGCTCCACCCAGAAGCGATTTCAGGTCCCTGCCGAAGACTAAGGCACATGCTGTCGCATGCCGCCAAATCACCCGTTGCTATGATGTCTCTTTCAACAGGAACGCAATCAGATCATGGCGCTGGCCTTCTTTCTTCAAGCCAGGGAACGACATCTTGGTCTTGGGAACAAACTTTTTCGGCTTGGTGAGGAATTCGTCAAGAGTCGCTGCGGACCAGACCACATCGGCAGCCTTCATGGCCTTTGAGTACTTGTAGCCTTCTAGCGTTCCCGAAGTTCGCCCAAAAACGCCTGTCAGATTTGGACCGATCCTGCCTTTACCCTTGCTGCCAACGACGTGGCAGACGAAGCACTTCTTGGCGACCTTCGCGCCTTTTTCCGGGTCACCTGTCCACTCAACCCCCTCCAGCGAAACCGGCTCGGCCTGAAGTCCGGAGATTGGTGTAATGGCGAGACAAGCAATCGCCGCCGCCTGACATAGTCCTTTAAACATCATCATTTTTCCCATCACTTTCAACACAGTGACTTGATTTCTTAACTTGAAACCAAAGTTCAAATCCGAGCCTGAAAAAAACGGGATATGCCGCCGCCAAAGCAACAACACATCCCGTTTGATTCTTCAAAGCGCGATCTCTCAACGCTTATGCCAGCTTAGTTACCAGCAGTCCGCAGCTCTTCAGGCAGGAAGAACTGGAAATCCTGGTCATCGCCGACAGCGATGTGACAGTCCTTACAGAAAGCGACACTGCCAGAGCCTTTACCACCGGTTACTCCGATGACCTGTCCGCTAGGCATCATCAGCGTGTAACGCCAATCGCCGCCATCCGCATCGAAACCAGTCGACATCTTTTCCATCAGGAAGAGTGGTCCCGGACTGACCCGTCCACCCGCAGAAACGGTGAAACTGTCTTTCGCCAGGATCGATCCGACCGGCATCGTACCGCCGTCTTCGAACTTGCTGTATTCCGACTTGGCAACATCGTTTGAGAAGTTGTTTACAAGACGACCGCCGTGGGTGTCCGAGGTGTAGGAAATCTTCGAGAAACGAGGCCAGTCCTTATAGGCCACGGCGCTCGGATTGCCTGACTTAGCGTAACCGGCAACCATTTCATCGATGATGCAGTCATAAACCCGCATCATTTCGGAACCCGTCAGCTCCGCAGAGCCCGAAGCTGCCGCACAAGGATTGCACGGGTTGCAGGGGTTACACGGATTGCACGGATTGGCTGCTGCGCAGGGGTTTGCTGCCGCACAGGGATTGCACGGATTCTTGGCTGCACAAGGATTACAAGGATTGCAGGCCTTAGCCGCACAAGGATTACAGGGATTACATGCCTTTGCCGCACAGGGGTTGCACGGGTTCTTAGCTGCGCAGGGATTGCAAGGATTGCACGCCTTTGCCGCGCAAGGATTGCAGGGGTTGCAGGCCTTTTTTGCTGCACAGGGATTCGCAGCCGCTAAGCGCGGAACGATGCAGCGTGCGGATACGCCACCGGCTGCTCCAGCTGCACAAGGATTGCAGGGATTGCAAGGGTTACAGGCGTTCGCTGCACAGGGATTGCACGGATTACAAGGATTTGCCGCAGCGCAGGGGTTGCAGGGGTTCTTGGCTGCGCAAGGGTTACATGGGTTTTTCGCTGCACAGGGGTTGCATGGATTACACGCATTTTTGGCTGCGCAGGGGTTACATGGATTTGCCGCAGCGCAACTGGCAACAGCATGACCAGGCAGCGCCGTGACACTTACCGCAACTGCACCTACACCCACAGCCAATCCCAGGACGAGCGGTATCGCCGTGGTTGTGGTCAGCAGGTTGTCTTTTAGCCCGGTGATAATTCTCTCTCGAGATAGTCTGTCGCCCATCTCCACCTCCTTGATTATGTTTTTTTGCCCACCCCTTCGTGGAAGAGAACCGGGCTCGCGCCCGGTTCTCCCGCGAGATCCTCGAGGGATGAGGACTTTGCTTAAGATCCAGCTCCCCGAGTGCTGGAAAGGAGCTGAACCACTGCTCGTCGAATTCAGCCTTTTGAACTGACCCGACAATCAGTATATCCAACAATAGGCAGTTTTATTCGCGATGATGCAGAGTTACACAGACTTGTGAACGTACGTGATAAACTGTGCTTAACTCTCGCGAACAGGTAACACACCGAATACTCTAACCGACTTTTTCAGGGTTTTATGACGACTTCAGATCTCTCGCCATTCGAGGCCGCAGCCGCTCTTATCGTTCTTGCCGCCGTCCTTGGATATCTAAACTATAAGTTTATAAAACTTCCACAAACCATTGGTTTAACGATAATTGGTGCGGTCGCTTCCTTGGCACTCCTGGGAGCTGACAAGCTGTTCCCTCAGATTGCGATGGGCGCGGCGTTGCACGACTTCGTCAAGGATCTGGATTTTCACTCGACCCTGATGAACGGCATGCTGTCGTTTCTCCTGTTCGCGGGCGCTCTACACGTCGACCTGAGCAGCCTGTCCAAACGCAAGTGGACTGTCCTGGCGATGGCGACAATCGGGATCGGGCTCTCGACCGCGATCGTCGGCTTTGGCTTCAAGTACCTGGCGCTCGCGGTGGGTTTTGACGTCCCCTTGGCCTGGTGTCTGGTTTTTGGAGCTCTGATAAGTCCCACCGACCCGGTTGCAGTGATGGGTATTCTGAAGTCGGCGCGCGTGCCGGCCACGCTGGAAGCCAAGGTCGCGGGTGAGAGCCTCTTCAATGATGGCGTCGGTGTCGTGATCTTTTCCATCCTGCTCGCCTCGGCCATGAGTGGCGAGCCGCTTTCGCTGGTGGATGCCGGCCAGTTGTTTGTCCAGGAAGCCATTGGCGGTGCGGTTCTGGGCTTGATCATTGGGGGCCTGGCTTTTCTGGCCATGCGCTCAATCGACGAGCACAACATCGAGGTCCTGATCACCCTGGCATTGGTGATGGGCGGCTACGCACTGGCACAACGGCTGCACGTTGCCGGTCCTGTGGTTATGGCAGTGGCAGGTCTTCTCATCGGCAACCACGGCTCGCGCCTCGCCATGAGCGCGCGTACCCGCGAGCATCTGAACAATTTTTGGGCGCTGCTCGATGAAATTCTCAACTCCGTGCTGTTCCTGCTGATCGGGTTGGAGATTGTCGCCATTGCACAGGATGCCGGTCATCTGCTTCTCGGGGTTCTGAGTATCTTCCTGGTGCTTGCCGCCCGCTGCGTGGGTGTCGGTGTCCCCATGCTCTTTATGTCCAGGATCGCGGACTTCACCCGGGGTGCCTATCCGATTCTGGTGTGGGGCGGGCTGCGCGGCGGTATTTCGATTGCCCTGGCCCTCTCCCTTCCCGACAGCCCGATCCGCGAAACGATCCTGACGGCAACCTATGTCATCGTGGTGTTCTCGGTTGTCGTCCAGGGGGCGACTGTTGGAAAAGTGGCCAGACACTTCGTCCCAAAGGACGAGCAGCAGGCCGAAAACCCGCACCATTGAGGTAAATTCAAGGAGCTGGGAAACGCAGAATCGCGCCGATTGCAAAAATTGTGGTCAATCTTGCGCGACTCTCCTGCTTGTTTTGGCCTGACTCGTGGTACACTAACGATTGAATAAAGTTAACGCAGAGAGAATGAAGCCGTGACGGATCAAAAGGTTAACGCGATCGTCGCTCATCAGAAGTGCGCTTTTCAACCTGAGCCCACCCTCGCATCCATCGCGCCCTGGCAGATAAGTTTCGCCGCCCTGATCACCCTTCTGGTGGTGCTCATGATCGGCCCCTCCGCCCTGCGGGCGCAGAACATCAACTGGACCGATCCGCAAAGTCCTCTCCTGAAAGCCGTCGTGACCCACCAGCGCATTGCCAACGAGCGCGAGGTGGGCAACATCCTCGTTATGCGCGGTGACCGTCCCTTTGCCGGGGTGACCCGCATGACTCTGGTGGCTGGTGACTCGCTCATCACAGGGGATCAGACTGCAATCGTCGGCTATGCCGATCAGTCCTGGGAGGCCGTGGTTCACCCCAATACGCAGATCGACTTTAAAGGCGGCGAGATCAAGGTCATCTTTGGGCGTATGTTCGTACAGCTAAAGCCCTCCGAACAGAACCTGCTGCCGATTTCCGTGACAAGCAACTACGGCACGGTAACGGCCGGAACATCCAGCTTCGAGATCGATGTGAGCGAAGAGCGGGCTGTCATGACCGTGATCGCCGGCAGCATCGACCTTACCAGACCTTCGTCCGAAGTAGTTACCTTGCAGGCTCTGGATGAAGCCGTCCTGATCAAGGACGCTCCTGTGGTGACACGCCCGATCAGCAGCGATAGCTTTGCCAAGATCGGCACCAGGATCGCAACCTTGTCCAACCTGGGTGTCGTCTCATCGCCCGGCGAAGTCTCGTCCGCTCAGGAGACAGCAATCGCGAGTAACGATCCGCAGAAAGACGGTCAGCTGGCCCGAAACCAGACAGCTCAGAGCCTGCTCAATCAGCTGGGTTATGACGCCGGTCCCCCTGATGGTGTTGCCGGTCCGCGGACCCTGCGCGCCGTTGCGGCGTTTCGTCTGGATCAGAAGCTCGCGGGCACCACGGAGATCAACGACACTCTGATCGCTGCGCTGCGGGCGATGCCGGTCAATCAGGCTCCCGAACGGGTAGCTCCCCCCAAAGCGGCCCCGCAAGTCGCAGAAGTCTCTCAACAGCAGGCACCTCAAGAAGAAGCGCCGGCCGGTGTGCCCGATGTGACCAACCTGGATTTTGATAAGGCGCGCCTGATGCTGATTCAGAGCGAACAGCTGATCGGGCGCGTCACCTACCAGATTAACGAGGATGTCGCCCCGGGAACGGTCCTGCGGCAGTCCCCTGCCCCCGGATCAACTACACAAGCAAGCTCGTCCGTCGATCTGATTGTGGCCCGTGCGCCCGTCAAAACGCCGTCCGCGCCTGAAACGGCGTCAGTATCTGAAGCTCCCGCAACAGAGACCCAGGTCACAGCGGCAAATCCGGTTAGCGTACCTCCACCGCCTCCTGCAGCGGCTGCGGACACGGCTGCCAGCGATGCCGCCAGAGAAACAGCCGCCGAGGTGGATGCTTTTCTGGACTCAAAAGGCTATCTGGGAACTCAGGATGAGGTTGTCAGCCTCTTCAGGCCCGAGCAAAAACTCAACTCCGCCGGTCCGGTAGACGCAAATGTCCTCAGCCGTGACGAGCTCTCAGCCTGCCTCAGGATTGAGGACGACTATCTGGCGCAAAAGCTGCGTGCGGGGACCTCTAGTCAGAAACAGGATGCCACCGCTGACGAGATTGCGGCCCTGGATGTGCAGCTGGACGACACGCTTCCGAAAACCGATCCGAACAAGCCCGAGACACTGGAAGCCTACAACAAGCTTCTTGAAAAAAGGCATCGGCTCTTTGCCGAGTACAAGGACAAGATCCTGCCCGAAGCCAGGCAAAACGACCGGGCCTTAAAGGCATTGGAGCGTAGTTTCAAGGCGGACTGCGGACAACGCCCCTATCGCGCCGACGACCTGGATGCTGCTCGGAAGAAAGCTTCTCTGACCCGCTAATCCCGGATTAACGCGTAGCGCTCAGGCTCCTTCGGGGTCTTGCACACTTTCCGAATTATGAGGGCGATTGTTCCTGACCAAAAATGTCAGGAGAAACAATCGCCCTCTCTATTACGATCCGCTCAAGCTCAAAGCGTCTTCATGTACTCGACGAGTTCCCAGCGTTCGGCGTCACTGAGTTTACCCGTGCCATATTCGTGACCGGCGTTCGAATTGCCGAGCAGAGACGTGTCGAAAAGGAAATCTGCCGGCGATGGTGCACTCTCGAAGCCGACATTCACCGGATCAAATTCCCGGCTGCCCACAGCGAAGCTTGTCACGCGTTGGTCGGACGGCAGAAGAAGCTGGTACAGATTGGGCACAGAGCCATTGTGCAGAAATGGTGCCGTCGCCCAGATCCCGTTGAGCGGGCGTCCCTTATAGGCAAGCAAGGGTGATTCCTTATTCATTTGAACCGTCTCGACACTTGGCTCGCCTTCCGGCGCCAACCCGGAGAGCGCCGCCTGGAGCGACTTTTCGGAAACCTTGATGTTCTCCACGCCCTCAACCGTCGGGCCGGACACACGTTCCACCACACGGCGGATGATCACCCCCTTGACCACGTGGCTGAGCAAGGCACCTGCGGGCTCCTCCTCACCAAGGCGGCTACGTCCGACAATGACTTTGGTCTTGGCTCCCTTCAGGCGACCGGTCTTCGCTCGACGCTGGATAAAGTTGGTCGCCATGCGCGGATCCGTGCCCAGCTTGGAGACCTTCGCCATCTTTGCGGTGATCTGGCGTTTGGGGTCGGTCCGTTCCGCGTCCCCAAGCACCACATGACAGCCAGAGCAGTACTTGTTGTAGTGCACTTCTCCCGCGGCAGCCATTTGCGCATCGACCGGCGGCAAAACCTCCGGCCATTTCGGTGAGTAGAGCTGCTTGATGTGGTCTTCCATGTCGCGGAGATTGCGCGTGTTGGCGGAAGAAGGATAACCGAAGCGTGACTTCTTGACCTTCACCCTCCCGAAGACCCCGAGCACCTCGCCCACGTTACGGCCGAGCGAGCCGAGAACGCCGTTGCGGGCGATACCGTTCCACTGCACGAAATCATGCTGTGGCGTATCCCACAGGAAGGGATAGCTGACCGGCGCATCCGGCGCCCGATAGTTCTCGGGCAGGCCAAGTGCAGTACCACTGACTTCATTGAGAATAATACCGAAGGCATCGACCCGCGCATTGCCATAGGCGACCGGTGAATGGCTGCGGGCCTGCCAGGATTTCAGCTCGGCAGTCAACTCGACCACCCGGTCGCGCAGAGTACTCCGCGCCGCATCATCCGACGCCTCGCCCAAAACCTTCGCGGCGAAGCGATCAAACTTTGCGTCCTCGGTGCCAGTCTTATCGAGCGACGCAATCAACCCATCGTGAAAACCTGTGTGATCGGCGAGCGCGGGAGCACCGTCGATCCGCATCTTGCTGCCATTGTACTCGATCTGCGCTGTGTGACAGGCGGCACAGGTAAAGCCAACCCAGGCTTCGCCCGCCGGATCCTCATAGCGGGTCATGCCTACCGGCAGTCCATCAGGATTGTAATAGGACGTCGCGACGTTCGTCAGATAGCGATAGCGATTAATATTTGCGTCACTGCGAAAAGCGTCTTCGCTCTCCGCCTGCTCTACCGCCAGAAACCAATCATAAGGGATGAGCTGAGATCCCTGTGTCGTTGTATAAAACCATTGGCGGTCGGCGTTCGACCAGCCTTGATCAAGATAAACAAATCCATCGTCTGGAATATTATGCGCACAACCTGCTACGGCTATCGCCGCAGACAGCAGTGCAAAGCGAAAGAAATTTCGCATGTCCCCACCTCTGTTCGATCGACCGGTTAAGCCTCCTGCCTGATCCGCTCGCGACTACCCGACTCCCCGCTGCCTTGCGGTCTGTCTCTATACTTACAATTCTAAGTCATAACACGTTGAAAGCATAATACATTCCAACCGGGCGTAAGTCAGCTGAGCCGGGCAGGATTTGGTGAGGTACAACGTCATTCTGAATAGCGGGTCCAGGCGATACCGTTCGGAAATCGCAGAATATCCTCGCCTTCCAGTTCAATGGTATAGCTCAGCCAGGAATCACCATAGATATCCCCGGCCCGTGGATCGTAAATTTCACCGCCGTAAATCTCGGTAATACAGCCCCGGTCATCTGGAACCGGTTCGAACTTGCTCAGAATATTAGCCTCAGACACTAATCGGCCGCGTTTGCTCTCGTCCGGATGATTAACATCCAGGCGTGGCTTCCCGGTCTTTTCGTCCAGAGGCTTCCCCTCCCAGACAAAGCGGCTGCAAACCGCGTCACCGCAATCGTAGATTTCCTGGCGCGACTGCTCTTCGGATTCGAAGGGGTCATCCTCCCAAGTCGACCAGATTCCATAGACAGATGTACAGGCAACAGCCTGGGCGGTCACCGGCGTAAAGGTAATCAGCGCGGCAGCGCAGAGATTTCGTGTGAAGCTCATCATGACCGGAGAATAGCGGATAGCCCTCGCCGTCAAAAGACGGCAGGAATCACAATTCAATCATCGAGCCTGATGTAGTTGATCGGATTATCCGGCGCAGACACTTTGCTCAAGAAGCAATCAAGCGTGTTCTTTCATGCACTGACGCAGCGACGCAGCCGTGGTCTCCGTCACATAGTAGACACCGTCCACAATCGTGGTTTGCTTTTTATCCCACTTGGTGGCCTCGAAATCCCAGCCGATTAACTGCGCTTTCTTGTCCGGGTCGTCGATCAGACGGCGCAAGCGGCGGGTCATCAGTTTTTGAAACTCCGACGCGCCACGCAGATCGGAGTCCCCGGACAGATTCATGATATCCCGCATTCGGACGCGCCCGTCTTTTTTCGTGAAAAGCTCAAGTTTGCGACGTTGATCCGAAGTGAGCCCATGCACAAATTTCATTGCCTGCTCGGGACGAAGGTCGACAGGTTTGCGCCATCTCAGACGGCCGGCAGAAGGGCTTGGTTGAACGGAAGGAATGCGTTTACCGATCAGGAGCGAGAGCAGTTCCTGCTGGGTTTCGGTTTTCAAGCGGCGAAAGTCTCGGTCTTCAACAATAATCTGCATAACAACTCTCCAGGAGGGTTACCGGATTACTTGCCTTGAGACTACACCAATAGAGCGGGACAATCGATTCTATCTTGGCCTGCCAGTGCGGCGGAATTGATTAATCACCAGATTTCTGGACGATGCACCATGAGCCAGAAGATGACGATCACTGCGCTGAAAGCGGGCCATCCGAGCCAGAACCACGCCCGCGCGCAGCGGAAATAGGTTTCCGGTAAGCTCTGGTCACTGTGAACCGCGGCCTCTGCGAGCTCTCGCATGCGCAGCTGCAGTTTCAAAACGACCAGCCAGCAGGCACCTGCGAGGCCATAGAGCAACAGCGCTACCATCAACCAGCTCTCGTGCCAATCATATCCCGCCAGCTCAATCAGAACCGCGCCACTGATCGGTTGAACGATCACCGATGGCAGCGTAAAGGCCCAATCAGCGCGGACGGTGTTGCGCGTTGCCACGGCGATCGCTGCCACATTCCCTGATATATGTGTCAGCCATAGATGCAACGCCGTCCCGAGACCGGTGCCAAAGAGCACCGTTGAACTGAGAATGTGAACCCACTTGGCAGTCAAGTAAGGATCGATCATTTGCCCCTCGCGAGAACGGCCCAAACCGGGATCAGTGCCAGCATAGGCAGGTTCTTGACCAGGGACCCAAAGGGGTCGGTCCAAAGCTCCGGGATCGCAATACCGAGAACAAGGCTGTAAACGAGAATAATGGCCATCTGAACCAGCGCGCAAATCCCAGGTGCGCGGCGTGAAGCCACCCAAAGCCCCACGACTATATCCATCACGCAGGACCCGAAAGCGGCAATATCGGCCGCCACACCATACAAGCCTATCCGGCCTGCAACCTTTTCGCCGACCTCGGGCAGAACCCAAAGGCCGATCGCACCGGAAAGAATCCAGGTTGCTGAAAGCGCAAAGGTTACAAAACCGGCGACAAAATAAAGCTGGGCATGCCATCGGTCCTGAACATCCGATGGCGCTTTCTGCAGACTTTCACACAGGGTCAAAGGTCGAAAACCTATCGCCTTCTCAAACCCCTGGTTATCACCGCAGTTTCCCTCGAGAATCTGTTGCAATGATGTGGTTCGCAGGGCCCCTATGCCCAGAAGGTCACCGACCCGGCAGCTTGCCTTGACCAGCCACAGCGGCATCGCAACGCAGACCGCACCGTGAAGCCCGAGCCAGCTGCGGTACAGCAGCAGGATATCCTTCAGCGAGAGAGTTTCGGGTCCGGCGGGCTCCAGAATAGTCCTGGCGTGAACTGGATCCTCAAGCACCTTCACGACGGCACGCCCCAGGTCATCGAGATGAAGCGGTTGAAAGAGCTGATCGCCCTGGCCTGGCAGAAGAACCGCCAGAGGCATTGCGGCAAGCGCGCGTATCAGGGAAGTCCCGCCGTAACTGCCTTTGGCATAGAGGAGCGATGGCTTCAGGATCACCCAGTCGAGATCGAGCGCCATGAGATGCGCGTCGCCACGGCATTTGGTCTGCGCATATTCAGTCTCAACGCCTTCGCGTGCACTGATCGCTGAAATCTGGATGACTTTACGGAGGTTCAGATCGCTACAGGCGTCGAACAGCGCCGCTGGCCCGCTGTAATGGATCGCTTCCGGATCGACACCGGGACCGCGCTGCAGAACACCCGCGCAGTTTATCACTGCATCAAAACCGGCCAGCCGCCTCCGCCAGACTTGCCGATCCTGATCCGTCATGAAATCACAGGCCATGGCATCGACGGATGGCCATTGACGCCGAAAAGCACCCGGATTACGCACCGCTGCCGTAACGTCGTGTCCGGCCTCCACCAGGGATGTCATGAGATGGCGCCCAACAAAACCATTGGCACCGGTCAAAAGAACTTTCAAAGCGTTTCGATACCTCTAGCCCGGTCACCTTCCGAATACTCAAAAGCGCCGCAAACCAAAAGCAACGAAAGTGGCAAACCACCGCGTTCGGCGGCAGGTTCAGAAAGCTCGAGCACTGTCAGCCCGGCAGTGCGAACAACGTCATGCCACGACGACAGCGTCCGGAAAAACCAGGGCATTGCGGCCCAGTCCTGATTTTCGAACGCAGAGAAGTCTTCTTTACGCCAGGCGTCCTGGTAATTTCCATCCTGCGCGACTGCCCAGGGATGGAGCGTCTGGATAATGACCACCCCGTCAGCCGAAAGGTAAGGCTTCACGGCAGCCAGCAGCTTCGGCGCATCCTCATCGAAAAGCGCATAGTTGAAGGCAATGACATCGAAGGTTTCGCCGAGGTCTGCTCTGCCATCCATCAACGCGCTGTAGGCGACAACTTTATAACTGCCTCCGGGATCTGCCTGGCACGCGTCGTCGACAAGTTGGGCGGATCCATCAATACCGATTGCGTTGCAACCCGTTGCTTGAACGACCCGCCGGACCAGCCAGCCCTCACCGCAACCGACATCCAGAAAATTCTGTGGTTTTTGACCGCAGATAGCCTCGAGAACAGCGGCATCGGTTCCGGCACCTCGACTGGGAATCAGTCCTTCGCGAACCGCTTTTGTCCAGTTACCTGCATTTTTATTCCAGGACGAAGCCAGTGCTGCCCGTTGATCCATCTCATACCTTTTCGAAACGATACCCGCTTTACCGATCGTTATCCTGCGGCTTGCGCCCTAGTCGTTTGCCCGCACCTTGACGTAAGACCCCGGTGCATCCTCGATGATCGCGAGTTTTCCGTCACCGGGAGTGCGCGCAGGTGTTTTCTTCGTACCGGATTTCTTGGAGAGCCAGGCATGCCAGTCGGGCCACCAGGAACCTTCGTGCCGCTCGGCACCCTCAAACCACTCTTCTTTGCCTTTCGGCTTCTTGGTATTGATCCAGTGACAATACTTGTTCGCTGCCGGGGGATTGACGATACCGGCTATATGACCCGACGCTCCGAGAACGAAGCGCACCGGTCCTCCCATCAAAGACGTCGCCGGATAGGACGAGCCCCAGGGCGCAATGTGGTCTTCCTTGGTCGCAAGGAAATAAGTTGGAATCTTGATCTTGGAAATATCGATCGGCACGTCATTGAGAACCATGCCGCCCGGCTCCTTCAGGAGGTTCTGCTGGTAAACCTTGCGGAGGTAAAACGACAACATAGAGGCTGGCAGGCGTGTCGAGTCTGAATTCCAGTAGAGCAGGTCGAACGGCATGGCGTCGCGACCCATCAGATAATTGTTCACCACGAAGGACCAGATAAGGTCGTTCTCACGCATCATATTGAAGATCTGCGCCAGATGATGGGCCTCGAGATACCCCGTCTCTTCCATATGACGGTCCATGGCCGCCAGTTGTTCGTCGTCGATGAAGACACTGACTTCACCGATGTCCTGCAGATCGACCATGGTCGCCAGCAGAGTCGCAGACGCAACCCGGTCGTCGCCCTTCGCCGCCATATAAGCGAGTGTCGAGACCGTCAGGATGCCGCCGATGCAGAAGCCCAGAACGTTGATCTTGTCCTCGCCGGTCGCCTGCTGAATCGCATCGATCGCGGCAAGAGGCCCCTCAAGCATGTAATCGCCGAAGGATTTATGCGCCAGCTCCTTGCGTGGATTCACCCAAGAAATGACAAACAGCGTGTAACCCTGATCCACGGCCCACTTGATCAGGCTGTTCTTGGGCTGCAGATCCAGAACATAAAACTTGTTGATCCAGGGCGGCACAAAAAGCAGAGGCCTTTTGTAAACAGTCTCGGTGCTGGGCTCGTATTGGATGAGCTGCATCAGATCGTTCTGAAAAATCACCTTGCCCGGCGTTACGGCGACATTTTTGCCGACCTCGAATTTAGACTCATCGGTCATTGAGATCGCGAGGCGGCCATCTCCCTTTTCAAGATCCGCGAGCAGATTCTGTAGACCCGACATCAGATTCTCGCCGCCGCTATCGATGGTCTTCTTGAGCACCGCCGGATTTGTCATGGCAAAGTTCGTAGGTGAGAGCGCGCTCAGATACTGTCGGGTATAGAAATCGACCTTCTCCTTGCTTTTGGGGTCAAGACCGTCGACTTCGCGCACCAGTGATTGTGCCCAGCGCGAAGACAAAAGATAGCTCTGCTTGATGAAATCGAACAGCAGATCTTCGCTCCACTCGGTCGCCTTGAAGCGCCGGTCGCCACCGGATGGTTCGATCACCGGATCAACCTTTTCACCCATCAAGCGGCGGTTTGTGCTTTGCCAGAGCGCAAGACTTTCCTGCATCCACTTTTGCTGCGCTTCCATCATCTTCGCCGGGTCGCTCCAGAGAGCCGTTGACATTTCAAGAAACGCCTTGCCGACCGAAACAGGGTCAGTCACCTGAAACCCCTGCTCGTTCTGGTGCTCCCAGAACGCCTGCACCACCTTCTGACTGCGCTCAGCCAGCTCGCTCCAACGTTCGGCCGCCTCGGCTTGCCCGGACAGAGCCTGCTGCAGCTGTTCGAAGCCATCGCTGCTCGTTGCGTTCCCGGACGTCTTGTCGGCTTGCTCGCTCACATCGCTCTCCCCAGTGATCTAAGTGGATCGGTTCTGCAGGTTAGTCTCCGACCCGGTTCTATGACTTATAGCATCCGCCGGCCTTCTGCCGCGACCGGTTATTGGTGCGGATTGAGCTTAAGTGCTCCGGTGGAAGTCATTCAATGATTAGCTTTGCCGTTGCACGAGGCCTACTGAAGATAGATTCGCCCCGGATAGATTACTGCCAAGGACGAGTATTTAAGGACCGGGCACTCAGTGAAGTAACAACACAACTTATTTTTGCATAAGAATTGAGCAACCAAGTCAAACACTGAAATAGGCAGAGGCTTGAACGCAAAAACTGTTACATTTGTGTGGTTTGTGTTAACACTCTCTTTCGGCGCCAGGACACTGTTTCGGTCAAAGGCCAGGCACATGTACGTAAAGATCCTGACATGCATCCAATTCCAGAATCGTGATAGGGCGTATGGAGAAACGGACCGTTGCACCCGCGATCATCGGGTATTTTTCGGCGGTGCCGTGACGTTCTTTGGACAATGACATAAGTGTCCGAACTGACAGGCAGTCATCTGAAGTATTGAACAAACACAATAGGAACCTACCGAATGTCCCGAGCGGGGAAGGATGTTCGTAAAAGGCTCCAAACGAATAAAGAAAGAGGGATAGTATTATGAGTGAAGACGTCTCAGAAACCTGGAGCCTTATTGTCGAAGTCATAACGACTTACGGCATCGATGTCGTTGGCGGCATCGTCATCCTGATCATCGGTTTCATGGTCGCCGGTTGGGCATCACGCACCGTCGACAAACTCCTGGCCAGAAGCCCGCGTATGGATGAAACCCTGCGCAAGTTCTTCGCCAGCATCGTACGCTATGCGGTTATTATCTTTACGATTCTCGCCGTTCTCAGCCAGTTCGGTGTCGAAACCACCAGCTTCATCGCCGTACTCGGTGCCATGGGCCTCGCTGTTGGCCTGGCATTGCAGGGAACGCTCGGTCATGTGGCATCCGGCGTAATGCTGCTGATGTTCCGTCCTTTCAAAATCGGTGATTTCATCGATGGCGGCGGGGTTACCGGCACGGTCGAGGCAATCTCGCTGTTTACGACCACCATGAACACACCGGATAACGTTCACATCATCGTGCCCAACGGCCAGCTTTGGGATACGGCGATCAAGAACTTCAGCCACAACTCAAACCGCCGTGTTGATATGGTCATGGGAATCGGTTACGGCGACAGCATCGACGCCGCCATGAAGGCGATTCTGGAAATTGCGGATGCGGATTCCCGTGTTCACAAAGACCCCGCCCCGATGGTTGCGGTTGGAGAGCTGGCCGACAGCTCGGTCAACATCATCGTCCGGGTCTGGTGCAGCGCCGGCGACTACTGGGGTGTTAAATTCGACATGACCAAGGCGATGAAGGAACGCTTCGACGCCGACGGCATCTCGATTCCCTTCCCGCAACGCGACGTGCATCTCATCAATTCGAGCGACGCCGCCTAGTTTTAGCGCTTCTGCGTTTGAACGTTTGATCTGCCGGGTGCGGCTTCTGCACCCGGCATTTCTATTTCAAACGCAGATTCCCAGGATTTATTCGGCCTTCTTGCCGTTACCGTCCCTGTTCCCCCGCCCGCTTTTCTTGCGCCGGTCATCCTTGGACAAGGCGCCGTCACCATTCCTGTCGTGACGTTCGACCGCGTTTGCAAAAGGGTCCAGGAACTCCGCCGAAGTCACGATGGCATCGCCATCATCGTCGAGGCGCTGAAAACGATCCACCATGCGCGAACGGTTCATCTCCATCCAGAACACCTGGTACTCCTGCAGGCTGAGAGTCCCGTCCTTGTCGCTGTCGTACTGCGCCAGCTGCTGCTGACGACCCGCATCGATCTCAGCCTGGGTCAGAGAACCATCGCCATCGGCATCGAACTGCTTCATCATCCGGACCATTTTCTTATGGCCCTTTCCATGACGCCCGCCATGCTGACCTTCGCCACCATGACCATAGGCCGAGGAACCGCCTCTCGATCCATCCTGGCCGCTCCAGCGTTCGTGCGCGTTGCTAAGGCCTGCTCCGGCCAATCCGATTGTGGCTACGAGGCTGACGGCTGCGACGGTAAGCATTGTTGTTTTCTTCATGATTTTCCTCTGCATTAAAAACTTCGATGACCTCAATCTAGGGAGACGATGTCGCAAAAGTCTGTCAGCCGCAGGGGAAAATCGTCACAAAACATACCGAAGCCCGCGCTTGTGACATTTTGTTACATTTTTTTCCGGAAACCCCAGTTTTCCTGGGCCATAGTATGCTGACCAAACGAAAATCGGCCGGAGTCCATGGAGCCTACACCGCACATATTGATCGTCGACGATCATGAGGAGATTCGAAGCCTGCTCGCAAAGTATCTGCGCAAGCACAGCTATCGGGTTACCACTGCCGAAGGCGGTGTGGCCATGAAGCGGACTATGCAAGACAGCGCCATCGATCTGGTGGTCCTCGACATCATGATGCCGGGTGAAGACGGCCTATCACTCTGCCGCAACCTGCGCGCCAGCAGCGACACACCGGTCATCCTGCTCACGGCAATGGCGGAAGAGACAGATCGCGTCATCGGGCTGGAAATCGGCGCGGACGACTATCTGACCAAGCCATTCAACCCCCGCGAACTTTTGGCTCGGATCAAGGCCGTTCTGCGGCGGTCACACAGCCTTCCGCCGCAACGGGAAAAACCTGAGGAGAGCCTGTTGACTTTCGACCGCTGGCGCCTGAATTCCGCGCAGCGCGAGCTGATCGATGAAGCCGATGTCATCACACCGCTCAGCACGACAGAGTTTGCGCTGTTAATGGCTTTTCTCGAGCGCCCCAATCGGGTCCTGAGCCGCGATCAGCTTCTGGATCTCACGCAGGGACGCGAAGCGAAGTCGTTTGACCGCAGCATTGATAATCAGGTCAGCCGGTTACGCCGAAAAATCGAACGCGATCCGAAAACACCGCGCCTGATCAAAACCGTTTGGGGCGGCGGCTATTCCTTTACCAGTGACGTAGAGCGCTCATGAAACGCCTGCTGCCTCAGAGTCTCGCAGGACAGATGATCGTGCTGCTGTTGTTAGCACTGGTCGCTTCGCACGTTGTCAGCGCCATTATTTTCGAGGACGAGCGCCGCGCATCGGTACGAAATGCAGTTAGAGAGGAAGCCATTGCGGCAATCGCAACCGCGACCAAACTCCTGCTCGACACACCGGAAATCACCCGCAAGCGAGTGGCACGACAGGTAAGCTCGCGACGCCTGCGCTACTGGCTGTCAGACATCAGCGCCATCGAATCAACCCCTGAACTCCGGCTTTCGATAAAGGATCGCGACCGTTTGCTCGGTTTGTTGGAGAACGGGGTCCCTGAAGCGCATGTCGCAGTCACCGAAAGGCCCCGCTTCTTCCGCTGGGCAAAACAGCAGAAGCAGCGCGATACGAAGGGAGAACGACCGCCGGAGCGGATACGCAAGGACTCAAAACACAAAGATCATACTCACGGCTGGCCGGGACCACCCGGCTTCGGGTTGATGGCCTCCATGCGCCTGCCCAACGGCACTTGGCTGAACGCAGCGACCGTGGTGCCCGGCACAGCGACTGTATGGCAGTGGCCCGCGCTCGTTTCCATGGTTGTGATGGCTCTCTTGATTGCCCTTATCGCTATCGTGATGGCCAGGCGTATTGCCCGCCCGGTCACACGCCTGGTCTCAGCGGCTGACCGGTTTGGGCGTGGTGAGGAAGTTCCTCTGCTTCCGGAAGACGGGCCCCCGGAACTGCGCCGCATGACAGCGGCCTTCAATGCGATGCGTACGCGCTTGCAGCGATATGTCGAAGACCGAACAAGGCTGCTTGCCGCGGTCTCACATGATTTACGCACGCCCATCACGTCCATGCGCTTGCGCGCAGAATTCGTCGAAAACGACGAGACCCGCACAAAGATGATCGAGACCCTCGAGGAAATGGAACGCATTACAGAGGCAACGCTCCAGTTCGCACGTGAGGACGCGGTTCAGGAAGACACCCGCATTCTGGATATCGCAGCCCTGTTGGGCAGCCTTTGCGACGACCTGCGTGACATCGGGAAGAACGTCGAATGCGCGGAGATCGCGCGCCTGCCCTATCCCTGCCGACCGATCGGGCTCAAACGCGCTCTGCGCAACCTGATTGAAAACGCCGTTACTTACGGCAATCAGGCGCGCGTCCGCGCAGAGCCTGCGAGAGATAGCCTGCTGATCATCATAGATGACGACGGTCCCGGAATCCCGGCAGACGCATTCGAACGCGTCTTTATGCCCTTTGAACGCATGGAAGAATCGCGAAACAGGTCAACAGGGGGTATCGGTCTTGGGCTTTCCATCGCACGCTCAATCATCCGCAGCCATGGCGGCGACATTGCGCTTGAAAACCGTCAAGGTGGCGGCTTGACCGTTACCGTCTCGCTTCCGCTGGTATCCAGCAATTTAGACAAATTCTAACTTTAACGATTTGTTGGTTTGTTCGAGCAAAACTGCCCCCCGAAAAGGCAGGAAACGTGCAATCAGGCAGCAGGGTCAGCCTGATTTCCCCCCGCCTGCCGGTAATAGGAACCGGAGGAAATGATGATAAAGCTCGGGTTTTGGGTCGTCTCCGTGAGTGACGCTCCGATACTCCTGTACATCATCTCTGGAACAGACGTCAGTGAACTGACCGGCGTCACGCTCCTCGCCGTAATCGGCACTCTGTTAGGTGGAGGCCTTTCGATGCTTGGCTTCCTTCTGGCGCGGATTCGGCGCAGCGCGTTTTGACCCAGTAAGCGCGCAGAATACGATTGACGGTCGCTCCAGCTTGAATGCTCGATCAAACGGCGCATAAGGCTTGAAACGCCCACACAACCGGTTTCTGCACTGAGATAAGTTGCGTTGCCACTGCTTTTGCGATAGACGTCCGGCGAGGTTGAGGTCAAGACTCCCGACGAAGGAATCGCAAGGAGTTTCAACACCCACAAGAGTTGTGCGATTTTTTTTGATACACGCGCAAAAGGTGTTTAGAATTTTACCTTGAATTGGCAGGCCATCGTTCAGACTTAATGATGATGCCACATTGAAGACAAGATCGCGCGTTAGCTTGCGCAAGACTTCAAAGGTCTTCACAGAGCCTGTCGTCTGTCTGGTAACTCTACGAGGAATTTTTCGTTCATGGGCGATTATGCGTTCAACCAAACATCTCTCCTGCTCGATCTCTGTGCCGCGGTGCGCGGTGCCACAAAAGAGCACGGCGTCCAATTGACTGACGACGGCGGTGAGCTGATGCGTGTCTTGGACAACTACCTCGAATTTGCCAATGACGAGGGTTTCATTACCGCGCCAGAGCAACTCAAACGCACGGGTTCGTAACATCAGGCGAGCAGGCATTTCCCGTCGAAAGATGAGGCAGAGAGCTTCTCAATCATAGCAAGATCAGCGATCCGCAGCACCAACAGTGCCCCGGACTCATGCAAGTATTCCTAAACGCGAAACAGCGCTCTCCAGGCTGAAAATGTGTTTTCAGCTTGGTTCGGAACCCCGGTTTCTGTCATCCTTTGTGCAATTGCTGAATGAAGCAGCGGCAACGCATTCCGCTGCAAACGATTCAGACTGCAGATGGGAGAGGATGAAATGTCACTGGCGCCAGACGTAAGTGATGCTGAATCAGCAGACGGATATCACCCGCTCGATATTGGCACTCTGCCGGACTACCTGACGAAGATAAGTAAATGCGCCGCCAAGCTTGGCGGCTCAGCAAGCGACTGGCAGGTGGATGAAGTCGGCGACGGGAACCTCAATCTGGTTTTCATCGTACGCGGCCCTGACGGGTCTCTAGTTGCCAAACAGGCGCTGCCCTATGTTCGACTTGTGGGCGAGAGCTGGCCCCTGCCCTTAAAGCGGGCGTTCTTCGAACACGAGGCGCTGACAACTCAAATAGACTGCACGCCCGACCTTCTTCCGGCAGTCTATCACTACGACGACGCCATGGCCCTGACGGTCATGGAGCACCTCACGCCACACATCATCCTGCGCAAGGGTCTGATTGCCGGAACCATCTATCCGAATCTCGCTGAAGACATTTCGGAGTTCATGGCCCAGACGCTATTCAAGACGTCGGACCTCTATCTCTCCGCTAAGGAAAAAAAGCGCCGCAACGCCGTCTTCTGCGACAACGATGAGCTCTGCAAGATCACCGAAGACCTGGTTTTCACAGACCCATACCGGATCGCGGAACTCAACCGCTGGACCAGCCCTCAACTCGATGACATAGCGGCCGGATTCCGCGAGGACGCCGCCCTTAAAGTCGCCGTGCAAGCGCTCAAGGAAATCTTTATGGGGCGTGCCGAAGCCCTGATCCACGGCGACCTTCATTCAGGCTCCATCATGGTCACAGGGACCCAGACCAAAGTCATTGACCCGGAGTTCGCATTTTACGGCCCACGCGGTTTCGATGTGGGCGCAGTCCTCGGCAATCTCTTCCTCGCCTATTTCTCACAGCCCGGACACGCCACCGACAGCAATAACCGTGTCGACTACGGAGAGTGGATTCTGACCCAGGTCTGTGCTGTCTGGGACGGCTTTGGAAGCAAGTTTCTACAACTGTGGGAAACCCACGGGAAAGGCGACAGTTACGTTGCCGAACTCTTCTCGGATCCAGACGGCGCTGTGGCACTCGCGGCGCACCGCGAAGCCTACATACATAAGCTCTTTCAGGACTCGTTGGGTTTCGCGGGCGCCAAAATGATCAGGCGGATTCTCGGCCTCGCTCACGTCGAAGACCTTGAAGTCATCGAGGATCAGGATCTGCGCGCCGCCTGCGAGACCAAGGCCCTGCTGCTCGGCCGGGCTTTGATTGTGGACCGCGAGAGTTACGCCGACATCGCAGCTGTTGTAGGTTACGCCCGGCAACTTCAGGAAGGCGCAGAACCATGAATGTCGACGGCAAACCCTATCGCACCATCTGGCGCGCATCAGAAGGGAAATCGGTCGAGATTATCGATCAGACCAGACTGCCCCATCACTTCACCACGGTAGAGCTGCGTAACCTTGAAGATGCCGCAAATGCAATCAGCGATATGCTGGTGCGTGGCGCGCCGCTGATCGGTGCCACGGCGGCCTATGGCATATGCCTGGCCCTGGAAGACGACGCGTCCGATGCACGCCTGGCCCACGCCTACGAGACTCTGATGGCAACCCGGCCAACCGCTGTAAACCTGCGCTGGGCGCTCGATGACATGCGGACCCGGCTAATGCCCTTGCCGCCCGAGCAGCGCCAGGCGGCAGCCTATCGCCGGGCCGCTGAAATCTGTGACGAAGACGTTGGAATCTGCAGTTCGATCGGCGATCACGGACGGGATCTGATTTCCCGCCTCTGGGACGCCAAGGATGGCACAGGTGTGGTGAATGTGCTGACGCACTGCAATGCCGGCTGGCTGGCAACAGTTGACTGGGGCACGGCCATTGCGCCGATCTATAAAGCACACGATGCGGGAATTCCTGTCCATGTCTGGGTCGACGAGACCCGGCCCCGGAACCAGGGTGCCAGCCTTACGGCCTGGGAACTTGGCCGCCATGGTGTTCCACACACTGTCATCGTGGACAACGTCGGCGGTCACCTGATGCAACACGGTCAGGTCGATATCTGCATCGTGGGGACGGACCGGACCACAGCCGGTGGCGATGTCTGCAACAAGATCGGAACTTATCTTAAGGCCCTGGCAGCGGATGCCAGCGGCGTGCCCTTTTACGTCGCCCTGCCCAGCCCCACCATCGACTGGACCATCGAGGACGGTTTGCGGGATATCCCGATCGAACAGCGCGATGCGACGGAGGTCTCTCACATGACCGGCCGCACAGCCGAGGGCGAAGTGGTGACCATCCAGCTGACACCGGACGGCAGCCCTGCGGCAAACTATGCCTTCGATGTAACCCCGGCGCGCTACGTGACCGGCCTGATCACCGAGCGCGGGGTCTGCGAGGCCTCTCGCGAGGGCCTGCAGTCGCTTTTCCCGGAACAAAAAGTCATGAGCGCCTCATGAGCCGGATACGCAAACCCGACAGCTACAATCAAGAAACTATAATCAACTGGAGCAGAGTGCGATGCGGAGTGACAAGCGGGGTATACCCCTTTCAACCGACAGCGATGCCGCGGCGGTAGCCTATGACGAGACGATCGAGGGATATCTGGAGTTCCGCCTTTCGGCCACGGCCTCAATGAAAAAGCTTCTGGAGGCAGATCCCGACTTCGCCATGGGACATTGCCTGAAGGGTTTTCTTCTTTCGGGTTTTCACTCTGTGACACTGCACGAGAAGATTGGTGAATGCCTGGCCCATGCAGAAGCGGCCTCCGGGAACGCCACCTGGCGCGAGAAAGCCAGTATCGCTGCGCTGGCGGCACTTCATCGCGGCGACCCACGCAGTGCCTGCATGATCTGGGACGAAATACTTGTGGAACACCCCCACGATCTCATCTCGGCGCGCCTGCACCACCACAACTCCTTCTGGCTGGGTCGGAACTACGGCATGCGGGACGCTGCGGCACGCCTGCTGTCGGCCTGGGATGAATCGGTGCCGGGTTACGGGTTTCTTCTGGGCATGCAGGCTTTTGGCCTTGAGGAAAGCGGCGACTATGCAGCAGCAGAAGCCTCGGCGCGCCGTGCCATTGAACTGAACAGTAACGACCTCTGGGCCGTTCATGCCCTCGGGCACGTTTACGAAATGCAGGAGCGACTGGATGAAGGCCTCGAACTCCTGACGGTTCCCGAGGCGGCCTGGGCCGACCGAAACCCCATGAAGGAGCACCTCTATTGGCATCTGGCCATGTTTGCGCTCGAGGCCGGAGATACGGAGCGTGTGCTAGCGCTCTACGACACGGCGTTCTACAAAGAACCGACCGACTTCTATCTTGATGTCCAGAATGCGGTTTCGATGCTGTTGCGTCTGGAATTGCGCGGCGTTGACGTTGGTGATCGCTGGAACAATATCGCAAACATCTGTTCCGGAAAGATCGGTGACCATGGATTGCCCTTTACGGACACACACGTGATGATCGCCGTGGCCCGACGCGGCTATGATGTCGACATAGCCCGACTGACGACATCGCTCTTTGAATTCGGATCCACCAAAGGTAACGTCGCCGCCGAGACGATCGAAAATCTTACGCTTCCTCTCTGTGAGGCCATCGCGGCCTACTTCAAGGGCGATCACCGGCGCTGCATCGAGCGCATGTTGCCCATTCGGCTGGATTACGCGCGCATCGGCGCAAGCCACGCGCAGCGCGATATCTTTGCGCAAATCCTGATCGATGCCGCGATGAAAGCAGGTGAACTCAAGCTGGCAAAAGGATTGCTCTCGGAACGTCTTGCCCTGCGGCCACGCAATAGCGATAGCTGGGCAAAATACTCAGAAGTTCTGACAGGACTCGGCGAAACCAACGACGCTGGTAATGCACGCCAACGCGCAGCCGAGGCTTTTCATTGAATCCGGTAACGAGCCGAAGCAACTCGAGCTCAGGATACGCGTTCCAAGCGGTTGGTAACTCGGCGGTCAGACGGGAAGATGGCCTTGATTGTCGTGCCCAGTCCCAGCGCGCTGTCGATCTCAAACTTGCCGCCATGAAGTTTGATCAGGGCTTTAACGATCGGCAGCCCCAGGCCCGTGCCGGTGTGATTTCGCGACAAGGGGTTCGCGACCTGGCCAAAGGGTTGCATGACACGGGTCAGATCATCTTCGTCGATGCCGATCCCCGTATCGCGAATGGTCAGTACGATGCCATCTTCCCAGGCATCCTCGACCGCCAATATGGCGACATCGCCCGCATTGGAGAATTTGATCGCGTTCGACAGCAGGTTCATCATGATCTGCCGCAAGGTCCTGCGATCCGCACGCATCCAGATCTCGTCCTGAACGGTTTGCAGCGATAGGACGATATCAAGCTTTTCGGACTGAGGCCCCATAAGCTTGATGACATCGCGCGCAAGCTCTACCAGATCGAGATCTTCCTCATGCAGCTCGAACTCGCCGGCTTCGATTTTCGAGAGGTCGAGCAGATCGTCAATGATATCGAGAAGGTGCTCGCCGCTGGCCAGAATGTCCGAGGCATATTCCCGGTACCGCGCATTTCCGATTGTACCGAAGAGCTCACCGGCGATCACCTGGCCAAACCCGATGATCGCATTGAGTGGCGTACGCAATTCGTGGCTCATGTTTGCCAGGAAGTCGGATTTCGCCTGATTGGCCTCTTTCGCCTGGTTCAAGGCCTGTATCAGGGCCATCTCGGTGGCCTTCTGTTCCGAAATATCCTGACAGACGCCGAAGAGCGCAGATACATTCCCATCCTTGTCGAATTCGCAACTGCCGTCGAGGCGTACGAAGAGCTCGCTTTCGTCGTCCCGCACGACGCAAATCGAAAAATCACACTCAGATTTTTCGCGATAGGTTTGCTCCAGCGTGCTCATAAACAAATTGCGGTCATGCGGATGGACGCGCGCACGCAGGGCGTCAAACGAAATTGACCTTCGTTCCTCAACAAAACCCAGCATGCGGGACAGCTCCGCGGAGCATTCAACCGTCCTGTTCTTCACGTTCCAGTGCCAATCGCCCAGGCGGGCAATGCGCTGCGCTTCCGAGAGCTGACGCTCACGATTGCGCTGCCGCAAGGTCTCGCGCGCCATCTCCGCAACGAGGGATTCGACGTGAAGCTTACTTTCTTCCAGCTCGGCCACATAATTTCTGAGATTGGACTCACTGGTTTCAAGCGCCTGAGACACTCTCCGACGGCGCTCGACATTGAACAGGACATAAATCAGCAAGAGCAGAGCACCAAGCTCGGCCCACATATCCTTGAATGTGTCCAGCAGCATATCACCACGGGACACCGCAAAAACGAGCTCCCACGGCGCGCCGATTACATTGCGCTGGATGACCATCAAATCTGGTGATTTAGTTCCGGTTTCAAGAAGCCTGACGATGTTCTCCGGAAGAGTCTGCAAATCGTCAGCCATCACGATGCGCTCGCCCTCTTCCCCGTCTCCACTCCGCGCCGAAGCGAGAACGCGCCTCTCATGATCCAGCAGGAAAACCTGGCCACTGTTGGGCACTGCCTGCTGCAGGTTCCCACCAAGGGCTTTCAGCCTGATATCCAACGCAACAACGCCTCGGTATTGACCGTTCTGGTCAACTGGCGCGGCGAGTGTTGCGACGCTATTGCCAGACTGCCTTTCGTTTCCCAGTGACAGCCAGAACTGGTTACGTTCCGGATTCTGCTCTTTCCGCCCTTCGGTTATGAGGGGGAGCGACAAAATCTCCTCACGGAAGTGCCGTTCGCTGGAATGAGCCCAGGGATAGCTGTATTCGAACCCGCGCAGCGAAAGATAGGACACCCGGTCGACTTGTTGGATCGATCCGACCGAAGACTTGAAGCTCGTGTTCAGTCCGATTGCCATTTCAATCTCGTGACGGAGTGCTAGATCGGTTCGGTCCAGTACCCCAAGGCCGGTCAGATTCCCCATCCATTGCGGTGTCTGACCGCTGGCCCCCAGTCCATCCAGGGCGTAACCCTCAAAACTGGCAGAGGGTGTCAGGTGCTCATAGGGCGTCAGCTCACGTCCCCCGACGTCTTCCCGTACAGAGACATCACGGAGTTCGCGCTGAGTGACCTCGCGCAACATGTGAATGTGGTCGCCGGCCCGTTTCGCCACGGCGCTCACGCTTTGGACAGCAGAATCGAAATCACGCTGCAGCTCGATGACGCGCGCAGCCTGGCGTTGATGCGCATCCACACCCAGCAGAGCGACTGCCGATGCGAGCACCAGTGCAGAAATTGTGTAAGACCTGTGCAAAGCTGACCGTCTATAAAAAATCCGAGCTTTGCGCAGTTTTACACGCGGACCCATGAATAATTAGTTATAAATTTTAGAGCTAATTCTGCTCCGAAATTCAACTTCTTAAGTCAATTTCAACAGCAATACACACCCGTTCAGGCTGCTTATCCCTCCGGTGCGCAGGTCCTACAGGGGGCGAACATCCGTTCACCCCTTCGCATCAGGGAAAATTATCTACTAGAATCAGAAGGTTAAATCGCACCTCAATCATCAAGAGACAAAAACTACGGCTCACACCACCCCGCGCAAAAACCGAAACGGTACTTTGCCAAGAAGCATGTAAACCCGGTTGGCAATCCAACTTTCAGGCGTAGGCGTTACGCCCGTGCCGCCTTGTTGGCTGTCGCAGCCTCGCCGGCGCCCTGTACACCGCCCTTTTGAGCTGCCGACTGAACCGCACGGGCAGCCTTTACGCTCTCGAGACGTCGGCAATTCCCGCCGAAGTTCGCACCTGCCTCGATTGAGAGTATCTGGTGGATCACGTCGCCGGTCATATGGGCGGTTTTTGAGATATTGATCGTTGGGGCTTCCACCTGACCGTTCACAGTACCACTGATGTTAATGGTATCAGCTTGAATGGACCCTTTGATGTTGGCGCCGGGACTTACGGTCACCGTGCGGGACCGAATGTCACCCTCGACAACGCCGTCTACCTGAATATCACCGGCGCTCTCAAGATCTCCGATCACGCGCAAATCGGCATTGATGACCGAGGGCTTGCCGCTGCTGGGCCGCTGCGCCGCGGGAGCCGCTGTTTGCGCCGTGCTCGGCTGCTCGGTCTTTGCTTGATCGGTTTTCGACTGTTCAGCTTTCGATTGGTCCACTTTCGCTTCCCCTGATTTTTCGCCTCGTGAAAACATTTTGATCTCCTCCCCTATCCTCGCAAACTACTACGTCCCGGCGCACCGGAAAAGCTCGTCTCCAAAGTCCGATGCTTCTCGGTGGAAGCAGTCGAGAAAGGCAAAGCCTTCGGCACTCGCACTCAGGAGCTTAACCTTCTACGACAATAATGACCAAATTCCGCGGAAACTGTGTCATATCTGTGAACTACCACAATCCCCCTTAGGTTGCGGTTGCGCGTCGCCCGCTCCATATGACATGAAGGCTTTACGTCGATCCCGGCTTCGCGCATGAAGTGTGGCCTTCCAGTTGGCTGATGTCTCTGAACAGCCACTGTTTTACCCTTTAGACATATACCCGATCACTCCAGACCCGCTCAACGAGTACTCTGGGAGTTGTCCTGATAGTACATTTCTGCGAGCCTATTGTCTGGTATTCAGAAGTAGTAGCAAGTTTAGGGGCGGAAACCCGGCGCATGAAGCCTTCAATAAGAAGCATCCTTGTTATGGGGATCATAGGCCTACAGTTCGTGACGGTCTCCGCAATTCTGTTTTCGTCTTACGTGACGACAGAGGCTGTTCTGCTGGGGCACGCTCGCCAGATCATGGAAAACGTCGCCTCGGACACAATCGATCGTTCAGAGGATTTTCTGTCACCAGCGCAAACTGCTGCGGATTTAACGCAGCGACTGGCCGATCACAATGTGCTCAGCAGCGACAACCCAAAGTCGATGGAGCGGTATTTTTTCGAACAGCTCAGACTCTACCCACAATTCGCAGGTATCTATTTCGGATCCACCGATGGTAGTTTTTTCTATGTGAAGCGGGACAGTGAGTTCGCGGAGGGCGGCTATCGAACAAAGATTATCTCCACCAAGGAGGAAAACCGTACCGTCGAGCTGCTTTGGCGCGATGCGAATTATGTCGAAACCGGACGGAACCTCGATCAGGAAGACACTTTCGATCCGCGAACCCGCCCCTGGTTCAAGAAAGCACTCGCCACCCGGGATCTGGTCTGGACCAACCCCTATATCTTCTTCACATCCGGCCAGCCAGGCATCACAACCGCCGCACCGGTGCTTGATTCTGAAGGCACCATCAAAGGTGTCGTCGGTGTCGACATTGAAATTACCGAGATCTCGACGTTTCTTGCCCGGCTGAAAATCGGCGACTCCGGTTCCGCCTTCATTTTGAGCGCAGACAGTGACGTCATTGCCTTTCCCGATGCAGACAAAATCAAGCGACCCAGCTCTGAGAGTGGCGAAGGCTTGCGGTTCACTCGCATTGAAGAGTTGGATGACGAGCTAAGCCGTGCAGCCTACGAGTCGCTGCAGCGTTCAGGCAACGCCTCTGATTTGCAGTCACAGCAGTTCACCACTTTTGACGTGAGTGACGAGACCTTCCACGCAATCTTTGCGCCCTTCAAAAACCCGAACTGGCCCTGGGTCATCGCCATTCATGTCCCCGAAAACGACTTCCTTGGCGAGATTAAAGAAAACCAGATATTCAACGTCTACCTGGCGGTAGCGATCGCAATTATTGCCTGTCTGGTCGGCTTTTTTCTCTGGCGTTCGATCGCTCGGCCCATCGCAGCTCTCCGCACCAATGCACTGGCAATCACCAGCGGCGATCTGGACTCAACAAGGGTCGTCCGCAGCCGTTACGCGGAAATTCAGGAAACCGCAGAAGCCTTCACCCATATGGTGGCGGCGCTTAAGCAACATGAGATCGAGAACAGCGCACTCACCGAGGGTCTACGAACCTTTTCTCGTGCGGTCGAACAAAGCCCGACCGCAATTATTATCACAACCGACAAAGGCAACATCGAGTACATCAATCCGAGCTTCACGAGCCTGACCGGATACACAATCGGGGAGGTTTCCGGCCTATTACCCCGTGAACTCGTAGGCAACGAGACACTGAGTGCGGAATGTACGGAATTGCTCTCCGTCGTGACCTCCGGACGTATCTGGCGCGGCGAGCTTCGGCTTAAAACCAAGGCGAACGAGGAGATCTGGTGTGCGATGACCGTATCGCCGGTCCGTAACGCCGAAGGTGGCAAAGGTCATTTCATTGCCATCGCCGAAGATATCACCGAACGTAAGCAAGCTCAGGAAGCGCTGAAGTCGGCGAGAGACGAACTTGAAATCCGTGTTGAAGAACGAACTCGCGAGCTGCGTGAGGAAATTACGGATCGTAAACGTGCCGAGGAACGCGCAGAAACGGCCAACCGCGTTAAATCCCGGTTCCTGGCAAATATGAGCCATGAACTCAGAACACCGCTGAATGCAATTATCGGTTTTTCAGACGTTATCCGCCGGGAGCTCTTCGGACCGATGTCCAGTCCCAAATACATGGACTACGCCTGCAACATCCATGAGTCGGGCACCCATTTGCTGCAACTGATCAACGACACGCTTGATCTTTCGGCAATTGAAGCCGGAAAACTGGCCCTGCATGAAGAGAGAGTCGATCTGGCGGACGTCTCAGCCGCAGCGAACCGGCTGATCACCCCAAGAGCCGAAAGCGGCAAGGTGAATATTGAGCGACAGATCGATCATGACCTGCCGTACCTCTTTGCCGATGAGCTGCGCGTAAAACAGATCTTGATAAATCTGCTTTCCAATGCGGTCAAATTTACGCCTGAAGGTGGCTCCGTCACTCTCTCGATCACCTATGACGCAGCATCTGGCTTCATGATTAAAATCAAGGACACCGGCATCGGTATGGACAAGGCGGGCATTACGCTGTCCATGGAGGTCTTCGGCCACGTCACCAATGCCTTCTCCAAAGGTCATGAAGGCACGGGTCTGGGTCTTCCCCTCACCCAAAAGCTGGTTCAGGCCCACGACGGCACGCTCGACATTGCGAGCGCGCTTGGAGTTGGGACGACCGTAAGCATCCAGTTCCCAAGCGAACGCGCCGTCTCGCGCCACAGCAAAACGCAGGGAACCGCTCCCCTCGTGTCCACAGGTCCGCAGGGCGACTGATCCAGAAATTTCCGTTCCGGAAACTCGCTTATACATGCCCACGAACAATCTAGACGCACCCGCTCAGATTGCGCCGGCGGCGATTACAATTCCGGAGATTAACTGTCCTCTAATGTCTTTACGTGATGCTGCAGGAAAGGTTGAGGCAAACCGAACGCATCGAGGAACACCTGTGAACGACAAGAAAACGCTCCGTAGTTATGAAGCAGACTACCTGGTGAGCGAAATGCAACCGGAGAAGCGAGCGGAAGTCGCACGCAAACTCGCAGGTAAACTGCGTGAAGAATCCACCCAGCTGGAGCGGGAACTGACCTGGGCCGTGGCGCGTCAACTGGCGGAGGATGCCGTTGAGGTGGTCCGCTCCGCACTCGCGCGAAGTATTTGTGACTGCGAGTTTCTGCCGAAAGATATCGGCTATACCCTTGCCTACGACATTGAATCGGTTGCGGTTCCGTTTCTCAAAGTGACTGAGATCTTTTCCGAAAACGAACTTGTCGAAATTGCCGGCGCCGTAACGGATTCCGTCCGCATCGCTATCGCAAGCCGTGAAAACCTGCCCCCCAAGGTTACCAACCGCCTTGCCGAAGCCGGTAACTTGGATGTCGCACACACAATGGTCGACAACCCGACGGCTGCCATCGATGAAGTGGGCTTTGCAACACTGACAGAGCGCTTCGGGCGCGATCAGACACTACTGGAACGCATGGCATTGCGGACCGATCTGTCACCCGCGATCGTTACAGACCTCATAATAAGGGTCTCCAACACAGCCCGCCAGGAGCTCGAAAAACGCTATGGCATGGCACCCGACTTTGTGAACGTTCTGGCGCAGGAAGCCGAAAACAATGCTTTGCTGGATCTTGCGGAATTCAACACGGCGTCGGATGCCTTGTACTACGCCGCAGACCTTCACAAGAAAGGCGAACTGACCCCAACGTTCTGCCTGATGGCAATCAGGAACGGAAATTTGCCTTTTTTCGAAGCTGCAATGGCGGTGCGGACCGGCACGTCGGTGGAAAACGTTGAGCTTATCCTGCGGGAAGGAAGTATGCAGGCAACAAGCCTGCTTTGCACAAAGGCCAAGCTGCCAAGCCTTCTGCATCGGGAAATCGCAGAAAAGGTCAATCGCCAGGTTCAGAGCACCGGCCAGACCTATCCGCGCTAACGCAGCGGGCACCGGGGCAGCAGCCTCTTCGGCAATTCCGGCCTGACGTAAGCCCCACATTATTTGTCTCCGGCCACCTCTCTGCGAAGCAAAGCCACGGTGACACGCAAGCATTTCCAGCGACAAAGTCTCTGGAAACTGCTAAACGCAGCTCATGACAAATGACGTCTCGCCTTTTCGGAAACGCTGGATTAAGCCCGAAATCCTGCTGATGCTGATGGCCGCTTCGGTCCCACTGAGCTTTGCAACCTGGCAAACGCTGCTGAACAATTTCGCCATCGAACAAGCAGCCTTCACCGGCGCCGAAATGGGTATACTGCAAAGTTTGCGCGAAGTTCCGGGCTTTCTGGCCTTCGCGGTGGTTTTCGTCCTATTGCTGCTGCAGGAACAGACGCTTGCCATTCTGGCGTTGTTGCTTCTGGGGATCGGTACAGCCCTGACCGGCTTCTTTCCTTCTATCCTCGGCCTCTATGCGACTACAGTCATCATGTCGCTAGGATATCACTACTTCGAGACGGTTCAGACCTCCCTGGCGCTGCAGTGGATCGACAAAGAGCGCACAGCCGAGGTGCTAGCCAAGATCCTCGCCGTCGGTTCAATGGCATCGATCGTCATATTTGCCCTCATCTGGCTCGCATTCGACCTGGCAGGGCTTTCCTATCAGTGGGTCTATCTGCTTGGCGGCGGCTTGACCGTTGTCGTGGCGCTCGCGTGCTGGAAGATCTTTCCGCATTATCCGGAAAAGGTACGCCAACATAAGAAAATGCTCCTGCGCCGCCGCTACTGGCTCTATTACCTTCTGACCTTCATGTCCGGGGCACGCCGTCAGATCTTCATTGTCTTCGCCGGCTTCCTGATGGTCGAAAAATTCGGTTACGACGTCAGTGAGATCGCGATCCTCTTCTTCATCAACGCCGGCATCAACGTCGTCCTGGCACCGCGGATCGGACGGCTGATCGGAAGGATTGGCGAGCGGCGATCATTGCTGTTCGAGTACGTCGGCCTGATCATCGTCTTCGTCTCCTACGCCTTCGTGGAGAACGCGACGGTCGCCGCCGGCCTCTATGTCATCGACCACATGTTCTTCGCGCTCGCTATCGCGATCAAAACCTACTTTCAAAAGATTGCCGATCCGGCAGACATCGCCGCCACGGCGGGTGTCGGCTTTACGATCAATCACATCGCCGCGGTAATCATTCCGGTAATTTTCGGCGTACTCTGGCTCTCCTCGCCTGCGCTGGTCTTTCTGGCTGGCGCAGCGATGGCGGCGGTCTCGCTGGTACTCGCTCTGGGCATTCCCCTGAGTCCCCAGCCCGGTAGGGAAACGATCTTCGGCAAACAGGTAGTTGCCAACGCCCCCGCGGAATAGCTGCAACCCACCCAAAGACTTTGGTTTGTCGGCCCGACCTGATCACCCGAGTGTGATTCGCTTTCAGGCCGCCAATGGCGAAAACTTGCGCATGCTTGCACTTCGTTCTCTTGCGGGTCACCGGAACGCTACCTGCTTCGCAATGACCCTCGCACTGCTCAGCTTTACCGGCCTCAGCAGCTTGGGCACATTTTCTCCCGCCCTGGGGCAATCGGTTGAGCGGTGGCGCTCGGAATGGCCGAATACCGATTTCGAGCTCCATGCGATTGACTACGACGAGATCCTGAGTGGCGGCCCCCCGAAAGACGGCATCCCATCGATTGACAATCCGGAGTTTGTGCCGGTGAGCGCTGCAGATAACCTCGCTCCGACCGAGCCGGTCGTTGGGTTGGTGATTGACGGTGAAGCGCGAGCTTATCCCCTGCGGATACTGACCTGGCACGAGATCGTAAACGATGTTATCGGCGGGAATCCAGTAACCGTCACCTACTGCCCCCTTTGCAATTCGGCAATCGTTTTTGACCGAACGCTCGACGGACAGGTCCTTGAGTTTGGGACGACCGGAAAACTGCGCAATTCAGATCTGGTCATGTACGACCGAACGACAGAGAGCTGGTGGCAACAATTCCTGGGCGAAGCCATTGTTGGAGAATTGACCGGTAAAAAACTTAAGATGCTGCCATCACGGCTAGAGTCATGGGAGCGCTTTGCCGCCCGTCATCCTGAAGGCGTGGTATTGGTTCCAAACAACGAGAATATCCGGTCTTATGGCCAGAACCCTTATGACGGATATGATACCTCAGCGACGCCCTTCCTCTACCGTGGAGAGATGCCGGACGGTATTGAGCCCATGGCGCGGGTTGTCGCGGTGGGTGAGAAAGCCTGGAGCATGACACTGCTCAGAGCGAGCGGAAAAATTGAGAGCGACGATCTGGTGCTGACCTGGGAAGCCGGACAGAACTCGGCGCTTGATCACCGAACGATCTCCAAAGGCCGCGACGTAGGCAACGTTGTCGTTCAGCAACACAGAAATGGCAAACTGCACGACGTGCCCTACGACGTAACATTTGCATTCGTGTTTCACGCCTTTCATCCCGATGGCGAGCTCCGCATCGAGTAGCCTTGGCGGCAAGATCTTGATAGGCTCCGGCTTCGCGTCACTTCCCCCGTAAATCATCGAGTCTTTATGTTCTACGAAACCGCTGAAAATAAGCACGGCCTTCCGCACGACCCCTTCAAAAGCTGCATTGTCCCCCGCCCGATCGGGTGGATCTCGACCGTCGATAAGAATGGCGCCGTAAACCTTGCCCCCTATAGCTTTTTTAACGGCGTATCTTCAGACCCTCACCTGGTCATGTTTTCGTCGAACGGCCGGAAAAACGGTGAGATCAAGGACACCGTCACAAACTGCCGGGAAACGGGTGAATTTGTTGCCAATATCGCCACCTGGGACCTCAGGTCGCAGATGAATGTCAGCGCCGGGCAGTATCCAGCCGATACAGATGAGATGGAGCTTGCGGAATTGGAGTCCGAAGCTTCGGTTCTCGTGGCCCCGCCTCGCGTAAAGGCTTCGCCGATCCATCTGGAGTGCAAAACTCACCAGATCGTCGAGTTGCCCAGCAACGATCCTCGTGACGCCAACGCAATGGTCATCGGCCAGGTCGTCGGCATCCATATCAATGACGACGTCCTGACCGATGGTTTGATTGACATCTCCAAGGTTCTTCCCATCGCGCGGATGGGCTACATGGATTACGCTAAGATCGAGAGCGTTTTTACCATGCAACGGCCGAAATAAAGCAGGACAGCTCAATTACAGCCTGTTGCGCTTAACTTCATCCAATTCCTTCGAAAGCTCATCCGAGGCAGCGTTTGCAAGGCAGAACGCGTTCAGGTGAGCTGGCGAAGACGATGTAACACAACAGGCTTTAGGTTTTCTGCGTGTGAGCGCGCCCCTGCTGATCTGCGCATGGGTGCTCTCACATCCGTTCGAGAGGAAAACTAGCGCATCATCTCGTAATGAAGCGGGAAGATGCGATCCTTGTCCATTGAACAGAGACTGCCTGCGAGCCGGATCAGTCTTTATGCCGCTTTCTGATCCGTCAGATAAAAATCAGTAACCAATTCAGTTGCAAGTTCCGTCGAACCGCAATGAGGGCACTCGACTGAAACGCCGAGTGACGCCACCAGGAAACTGTGCATTTCGTCGCGCTCGTCACAAAGCACGACATATCCTTCAGGGAGCTTTGCATCAATAACCATGCTGATCACTCCCCTGTCGATAGGTTAAAAGATATGCGATCGAAGGCATAAATTTCCTCGAGCACACCAAACCATTCATTCGCCCAGCATGCGCTGATTGCCGAATCCCGTCCCATCGTCGAAATCATGTTTTGAGCGAGTTCAGCCTGCGCGGATACCTGTACCTGGTGATCGTCCGTTTGAAGTTCTGCCAACATCATGCTTCCGCCCCTCCCCATACATTGAAGAATGACGAGATAAATATAAAATTTGCAGTTCAATTTCAACTAAATAATTAATTTTTATTTGAATTAATATTTATTAAAATCCGAAATATCATTTAAATCATCCAATATTATTAATTACATAATTGATTTAAAAGAAATTTACTTTGATTATTAAGGTTAAAATGACCTAGATATAAAAAGCCTCTTCTATTCGAGCATCCCTGCAAAAGACCTTTGCAACAGGGTGAGAGTCTTCCCTCATCTGCCACTTGCATAACCTTGGCGACAACACTCATACTCCGGCCAGTGACTTTTTACCGGAACAATCTGCCGTCGCTTCGGCGCCTATGTTCAGAAAGAGTGGATAACCGTTAAAGCACTTAACATTTTGAGTGTCAGCACCAGGGGTTTGCAAAAACCCTGAGATGGCTCGGCGACTAAAAAGCCGACCATTTTACGGTGTCGAACACTGTAAGCGAAAGGAAACAGGGATGACCCTACTGAGCAAATTTACCAGGACCGCAGCCATTTCCGCGGCCTTTGCCGCAGGCTTGGCCGCGTCCGCGCAGGCCCAAGACCTGAAGTTTTTCACAATCGGTACTGGCGGCACCGCCTACACATACTACCCAGTCGGCGGCGTGATCGCTAACGCCATCTCCAAACCTCCCGGGTCGCGCGAATGCGGTCAAGGCGGCAGCTGTGGTGTCGACGGGTTGATTGCATCGGCGGTTTCGTCGCGCGGGTCTGTAGACAACGTAAACGCGATTATTTCCGGCTTGCGCAGCTCAGGCTTTGCTCAGTCCGATGTTGCCTATTGGGCTTACACGGGCACAGGCACAATGGAAGGCAAGGAACCCGCTAAGGATCTGCGGACAATTGCAGCCCTGTTCGAAGAGCATATCCACCTTGTGGCCCTGAAAGACAGCGGCATTAACGGCGTTGCGGACCTTAAAGGCAAGCGGGTCTCACTCGATGAGCCAGGGTCCGGCACCTACGTCGACGCCAATCTGATCCTGGAGGCCAACGGCCTTTCGGTTTCAGACGTCGACGCAGAAGCCCTCAAGGGTGGAGCAGCCTCTGAAGCCCTTCGAAACGGCAAGATCGATGCCTTTTTCGTCGTAGCAGGCTATCCAACCGGTTCTCTGGTTGAACTGGCTTCCGCGGCTGAAATCAAACTGGTCCCGATCGACGGAGACGGCGCGAAAGCCCTGGCCGACAAATACGGTTTCTTCGCGCAAAGTGAAATTCCGTCGGATGCCTACCCGGGCGTCGCCGCCGCCAAGACGGTTTCTGTAGGCGCGCAGTGGTTCACAAGTGCGAAGGAAGATGAGGAACTCATCTACAACATCACCAAAGCCCTGTGGAACAAGGAATCCCGTAAGCTGCTCGACGTGGGTCATGCTAAAGGCAAGACCATCACACCAGAAACAGCCCTCACGGGTGTCGGTGTACCGCTGCATGCCGGTGCGGAGCGCTTCTACAAGGAAGCTGGCCTGATCAAGTAAACAGGTATTCGAGTCTGCTCGTTCCAGGAAACATCTGCCAGGAACGTTATGCATGCTGTTGTACAAGGGCTGGAGACCACCGCGTCCTTCCACACATTCGGCGAGAGACCGCCAGTCTTCGGCACATCGATAACCCGGGCGCTCCGGCGTCCGGGTTTCTCTTAGGGCAGGCTTCTTCCTGATGCAGGGGAAACAGGAAGACCGAAAACAAAAAGCCTGACGCGGATCGCGAAGTCAGGCCAATCGATCAAAAAAGCAAAACCAGATCTGAACCTGTTGCAGGGCAGGCTATACCGGGGGACCAAAATATGAACGCAGATCCGCAGGATAGGGATCAGCTGAGCGCGGAACAGCTCGCAGAACTTGAGCGCAAGTACGATCCGGAAACCGCATTCCGGCCGACCGGCGCCAAGATCGCCATGGTGATCACAACCGCACTCGTCGCGATGTCGGTCTATCACTTTTACGCATCCGGATTTGGCCTCATTCGAGAACTCCTGCACCGGGGCATTCACCTCGCCTTTGTGCTCGGCCTAGTCTTTTTCATGTTCTCCTACCGCCGCAGCAACTCGACCGAACCTGCGTCTGCTGCCTGGTATCGCTTCGACGGCGTCAATCTTCTCGATATCACTTTTGGCATCCTGGCCGTCGTTGCCGCCCTTTATCTTCCGTTACTGCCGCCCGAGATCGTGGCTGAACGTGTCGGAAACCCATCTGACTTCGACGTCCTGGCCGGGACCATATTGCTTGTCGTCACCCTGGAGGCAGCACGTAGATCGGTTGGACCGACTCTGCCCATAATCGCGATCATATTCATTCTCTTTGCGATCTTCGGCCCTTACGCGCCCGGCGCATTGAAGCATGGCGGGACAAGCTGGCTTGGACTGATCAATCATCTCTACATGACAAATCAGGGAATCTACGGCGTCGCCATTGGTGTGATGGCGCAATACGTATTCCTCTTCATTCTCTTCGGGGTGCTCGCGACACGCATCGGTCTGGGTCAGCTTTTCATTGACCTCGCCATGGTCATCGCGGGCCGTTATTCCGGTGGACCGGCAAAGGTCGCGATCTTCTCGTCTGCCTTCATGGGAACGATCTCCGGGTCTTCGATCGCCAACACCGTGACGACGGGGGCCCTGACCATTCCGGCCATGAAGCGCGTCGGATATCCGCCACACTTTGCGGGGGCAGTAGAGGCGACCGCCTCGACCGGTGGCCAGATCACGCCCCCGATCATGGGCGCTGCCGCCTTCATTATGGTGGAATACCTCGAGATCCCACTGCGCGATATTCTGGCGGCCGCCCTCTTCCCCGCTCTGCTGCACTATTTCGGGATCTTCATCATGGTGCATCTTGAGGCCAGAAAGCTGGGCCTCAGGGGCTTGTCGGCAGAAGAACTGCCGAAGGCGGGTCTGGTGCTTCGCCAGCACTGGCTATCGATCATCCCGCTCGCCATTCTGGTCTATCTGATTCTATCCGGCCGCACGCCGGACTTCGCCGCCGTTTACGGGATTATCGCCTGTGTGGTGGTGGGCTTCTTGAACCCGGTGAACCGCCTGAACCTGACCGATCTCTGGAATTCACTTGCGGCCGGCGCCAGAAGCACGCTCGCGGTTGGCGCGGCCGCCGCGACCGTCGGCATTGTAGTCGGCGTGGTGACCCTGACGGGTGTGGGCTTCAGGCTCGGCTATGTCGTTCTGCAAACAGCAAACGATATCGGCAGTGTTATGGGCTCTGTCTGGCCGTTCAGCTACTTCACCGTTCCGCAGTGGGCACTCTTTTTCTCTCTGCTGCTGGTTGCTTTCGCCTGCATCATCATGGGCGCGGGTATTCCAACCACAGCCACCTATATCATTCTGGTCGCCGTTGCGGGCCCTGCCCTGGCCCAGCTTCAGGTCGAGCAGCTTGTTGCTCACTTCTTCGTCTTCTATTACGGCGTGCTGGCGGATATCACGCCGCCGGTTGCCCTGGCGGCTTATGCGGCGGCGGGAATAGCCGGATCAAATCCCTTCAAAACCGGCAACACTGCGTTCAGGCTTGGAATCGCCAAAGCCCTGGTGCCTTTTGTCTTCGTCTATTCCCCGGCTTTGCTGCTGGTCGCTGATGGTTTCACCTGGGCCGCCTTCGCGATCACGCTGCTGGGCGCAATGCTGGGCATCAGCGCGATGGGTGTAGCCTTCTCAGGCTTCCTGCTTGCGCCACTCAATAAACTCGAACGCTGGTGGGTTGGAGCCACTTCCTTACTGTTCATCGCGCCCGGCGTCACGACCATGCTGATCGGATTTGTCTTTTTATCACCGGTCCTCATTCGTCAATTCCTCCAACGCAAGGCCGCCTGACCCCGGTTTCTCAAAAAAAATGTAAAAAAAACGCATTTGGTTGGAATAAAGCTGCGGGATCAGGTGTTGTAGTCGTGCCAGCGTTTGCCCGCGGGCAGTTTTTCGAGAGATTGGAACAACTGGAGGGATTACAATGAACAAATTGGTCAAGATAATCAGCGCATCGGCGCTTGCCGGAGCAGTAATGATTACCGGAAGCGTCATGGCCGAGACAGAGCCGGACGCCGCGATTCAATATCGCAAGGCGCTGATGTCGACCGTCGGGGGAAATATGAAAGCTTCGGCGCTGATCATTAAGGGTCAGGTCGAGCACAAGGACGCACTCGCCGCCCATGCACGCGGGATCGCCGCAGCGGCAACACTGGCCCCCGCAGCCTTTAAGCAAGATACCCACGACAAAGGCAGCGAGAAGACGACTTCCAATGCCAACGTCTGGAAGGAATGGGACAAGTTTGCGGCTGGACTGAAAACCCTGGAGGTAGAAGCCACCAAGCTCGCCGATCTGGCAGCCAGCGGTGACATGGCAGCAGCCGGCAAACAGCTGGGTGTGGTCGGCAAAACCTGTAAAGCCTGCCACGACGCAAATCGCGATAAGTAACGCGCGGAACACTACGGACGGCTTGGTCTTATGAGCCTGATCGGCGAAAGGGGTGTGGTATCAACCACTCCCCTTTTTTTCGTGGCAGCTCAGCTGTAGGACAAGCAGCCCATCAGGCAAATTCGAGCAACGTCCACACCGCTGCCGCAGCCACCGCCAATCCAACTATGGCCAACCAAGTGCCGCGCAGGACAAAATGTACATCGTCGCCCGACTGCTTACGACCCGTGATCATTGGCAGGATCAAGTTGTCCTTCTTCACGACGAGATAGAAAAAAGCGGCGGCGATGTGCAACGCAGCGCATGCCAATAACGCGTCGAACAGCGTCTTGTGAATCCCCGTCAGCCAGTCAGACGTGGACTTCGTCACCAGATGGTACAGCGGTCCTTCGGTAAAGATATCGTCGTTGGAGAAAAGTCCCGTCGAAGCCTGAGCCAGAACCAGCATCAGCAACACCAGCACCATCCAGCCACCGAGAGGATTGTGACCAAAATAGTGGTCGGCCTTACCGGCAAGCAGACGACGCGCATACCCCAGTGCCGTCACGGGCGACGTGACAAACTGCGTGAAGCGTGCAGTCGTGCTGCCAATGACACCCCAAAGCAGACGGAATAATACCAGGGTCAGGATCGCGATCCCGGAGCGCATATGCCACTCCATTTCACCCATCTCGCCGGTCAGCCAGGAAGCGCCAAGCAATGCGACGAGACACCAGTGAAAAAGCCGGGTCGGCAGATCCCAGACAAGCACGCGTTTAGGAGTCGTTCCTTCTCTTTTCGTCATTTCGGACATATTGAGGCATCGCCTTTCGATCCGTCACTACGCATTTTTTATTCCTAAGCAGAAACCTGTTCGCAAGCATTTTCATCACTATGTGTGGGCACGCTCACCGATCACAACAGGAGATCAGCAAGCCTACCCAAGCAGCAACACAAGAACGCCCCCAATTATTAGAAAAATCCCGCAAACCTCGGCGAAATTCGGACGCTCCCGGAAAAAGAAGTACGAGGCTGCGAAGGTGAAGATCAACTCAACCTGTCCCAGGGCGCGGACATAGGCCGCGTTCTGAAGGGTCATCGCGGTGAACCAGCAAGCAGAGGCCATCATGCCGCTCAAGCCCACTCCGAGCGCAATGCGCCAGGTCCGGATAACCGCCATGATCTGCCCCGGCTCTCGCACGCGCAGATAGACGGACATCGCCAGGGTCTGCATGACCGTGACGCAGGCCAAAGTGAATGCGGCCTGAATGACGACACCCTCTCCCCCCAGAGACAAGGACGCCGCACGGTAGGACACCGCCGATATACCGAAGAAAGTCCCGGACGCAATACCGATCAAAGCGGTCTTCTTAAACCAGCTCATAAGAAAGGTCTTGAGGTCGAACGCCCCTTTGGCAAGAGACAGGGCGAACACACCGGCCAGACTGATCAAAATTCCCGCGACGGCGGCAAGGCTTAAGGGATCACTCAGAATCACGATGCCGATCAACGCCGTTTGAACGGTCTCGGTCTTCGAGTATGCCGTTCCGACCGCAAAGTTCCGAAACGAAAACAACGATACCAGAAGCGCCGTCGCGAAGATCTGCGCGGCGCCGCCGATAGACGCGTAGATCCAGAAAGAGAAATCCGGCGCTGGAATTGTGAAGCCGCCGAAGCTTGAGAGACCGCTCACGTATAGAAGCGCAAAGGGAAAAGCAAAAACAAAACGCGCGTAAGTGGCACCGGAAGTCGAAACCTGCTCCTTCATATGCTTCTGCAAAGCAGACCGAAGATTTTGCAGGAACGCCGCTAAAACGGTGATCGCAACCCAGGCTTCCATAACCGCTTTTCCTATCACCGAGATGAGCAACCGCACGCGGTCGACCGCAGACTGCCCGGCGATCCCGCTCTATGCAATCAATAGCTAAACTCGCTTTGCGGACCCCCGTCGTGCCAGACGCATTACGCTTCAAGTCTCAGCCAAAACCACACAGAAAAATCATCCTATACGTGTAAATATTATTATAATTCAATCAAAGGACATTAATTTTCTCGCTCAAGATGAAGAATAATATTTTAAAAAGCCCTATAATGGAAATGTTGTGCATATATTAACAGGAGAAAATCATGACAACCGTTAGTAATAGCTTCCGCAATCAAATCGAACTTAAATTTGGCCCCCGGATACTTCTGGATCGTTTCTTCGCAGCCGCAGAGAAGACAGCCGACGATCATGGTCTGATTTTGTCGATTGAAACCGACTTTGAAGAGCTTCTGGCATTTAACAGAACCCAGACCGCAACCTGGTACCCCCTCACACCGATGTATGATCCAAGAGTTAACCGAATGTCCCCCGAGACCTCATTCTGGATTTCCGGACGGGATCATCGCGGCGACATTGTCGCGACCCAGTGCGCTCGCTTCTACGACTGGACAGGGACCAACTTCAAGGTTGAATTCGAATCGCTCAGACTTGCATATGAACATCCGGACGCCGTGATGTTCCCGGAAGAGCTGGCGATTTGCGAAGCGTCGTCCGCGACGGCGATCACCGGACCGGTCTGTTTCAGTGGCGCTGCATGGTACCGGCCAGACTATCGGGGCACAGGGCTATCGTCATTTTTACCCCGTATCTCGAGAGCATTGGCCTACAATAACTGGAACACACAATACACCTACAGCTTCATCGAACCCAAGCTCGCGGCAAAAGGCGTTGCCGCGCGATACGGTTACACCAACGTCGAGGCCGGTGTCGAGTGGCTCAATTCCTTCAGAGGCAGTTGCTCATTCTGCCTTCTGTGGATGCACAGAGATCAGTTATTGGCCGACATGCAGTGGTGGACACAGCAGCAAGTCGATACGCAAGAGTCTCTTTTCGCGTAAGGCATGAACAGCTTTCACTGAAACAGTGAAAAGCGTGATGCGTCTCGAGGATACATTGCCTGAAGAGGCCTCACGTTCTTAATGAGACTTTCTACTGCGGCTGAAGCAGATTTGGCGGCAGGCAACCAAAAAAAAACCAAACCGGCACAAGAACCACACTTACAGTATTGGGAATATCAGCGAAAACTTTGCTCCGCCGTCAGGCGAAAATTCCAAGTAGGTACATAATTTATATTTTAAAACTTACAGGTAGATCCAAGCACCTAACGGCGGCTTACTTTTCATTGCGAGCGTCCGCGATCATACGCAATAGCCTGGCAAACTCGCGTCGTGTTACAAATCTGTCCTCGGCACAGAAGTCAGCCATTCCTTCCGTCGGCTTTTGACACGATAATATAAGCCTCTCAAGCGCCACCTCAGGCTCAAGACCGTTGTTTTGAACAAGACCGAAGAACCGCCGGCGAAACTCAGTCGTATCGGATTGATGCACAATCACTGTTCGCCACTTCGGAATTATCAACAAAGCCTGATGACCAAAGCCCCACGCCCAGAACGAGTTTGCAGGCAAACCATTTTCCTGATCTGGTATCCACCAGAGAAGTCCCTGTGCCTTTCTCAGCCCTGAATTGCCGGTATCCACGGCTTCGGCGTTAATCCGCTCGACCCAGGCGCTCGAGATAATACGCCGCCCCTCCAACGTCCCTTTACCCAGGTAGAGCTGACCGAACCGGACCAGATCGCGCGCTGACATGCGAAACATTGCCGCTTTGTGCCGCGAGCGCTCGGGGGCAAGCAAATAAGAAACATCCTCGCGGACAAAATCCTGCATACCAACCGGATCCGCTATCCCCGATTTAAATGCCTCGGCGATAGACATGCCTGTCTGTCGTTCAAAGATCGTCGTCAGGGCATTGTAGTCCCAATTGTTGTAGGCCCAGATCTCTCCGGGCACATTCGCCTCATCCCCCAGCCGACGGTTTTTATCTGCGATCAGGCCTGCCTCTGCGGCGGCAGGATGGTTGATGCCTGAGACGCTTTTGAGAAGATGGTGAACCGTCGCCGTCTTTTGCAGCGCGGTCAGAGGTAGCGGCGAATCATCGACACCAAGCTCCCGCAACGTGGCCTCAAGGCCGATGCGCCGCGCACCGGCGCCAATGTGCTGGCCGACCAACGCACTGAGAAACACCTTACGAATGGAATGGACGTGATAGCGTTCTTCAATGTTACCAAAAGCGCCGAGAGTTTGACCGTCCGTGACAATCATCAACGCATCTGTGCTCAGCGAGGCGGCATATGCAAAGACTTCATCGAGACGGGCGGAATCCCAGCCAAGCGACTCGCCCTCAGACGGCGATAGCCGCAGGGTCTCGCCCGCCTTCGCTTCTGCCTTTACCAGGAAGGCGCTTGCCAAGCCAATCAGAACCAAAGCGCCAAGCGTGACAACCCAGAGCTTCACCAGAACGCGGTTTCTAAAAAGCTTGCGACAAAGCATGAGCCTGGACCTTCTTTCTGAAAAGAACGCACAAAACCGGACCGGCTCGGACGGCGAACGCCGTGGAACCTGGTACAACCGCAGCTGACTGAAACGATATTAAATGGCGGATTCCTAAGCGCCGGGCCCGGCATCCCTCAAGTCCCGGTCCATCCTATACCCAGGCGAGGTGACCTGCGCCTCGATACGTCGCAGACGCAGTTCCAGCGCCCGGAACTTCTTATCCAGGCTGGAGAGTGTTTGACCGGGCTCACGATGAACTGACTGCCAGAAGCGCTCCTGTTCCGGGCTGTCATAGAGGTTCTCGGGCTCGCGATCGAGGATCAGAGTCATCAGCAGATAGCCGGAGATCGTCGGGATCGTGAAGAATACAGCACTGATCAGGGTGGCGAGACGCAACCAGAACGTCGGCAAACCGAAGTAATTGGCGATACCGCCGCAAACGCCAAATAGCCGTGCCTGACCACCGGACGTTCGATACAGGCGCACGCGGCTGTAGGCTTGCTGACTGCCGTAATTCACTCCCGGGTCGGCGCGATAGCCCTGCCCTTCACGACGCGTATGATTTGGCCCTTGCGTCACTGCCTTGCCCTCCAATCCGGGGACTCTGCATCAAGAATCTTCTCGAGCGTATGAATTCGGTCCTCCATCTTTGCAGCGGACTCCCAAAGTTCGGAAAGCGTCTGCTCGTCATCATGAGAGAGAGTCTTTGCCGTACGCCAACGGGTAAAATAATGCACCACGATCCATACCGGCGCGACGACAGCCAGAAAAATGATCAGCGGCGTGCGAAGAAGTTCGACCAACTCCATCAGCCTTATCCTTTTTTCTTCGTGCTCTTCTTGGCCAAGCGGTCTTTCAACACAGCCATCTCGGCATCAATCGCGTCTTCAGCTTCAAGCTCGACAATCTCCTGCGCCAGAGTCTTGCGCTGCCCGACATCGAAAGCTTCCACTCTTCCCTCGGCCTCGTCCAGCTTCTTTTCCAGCTGCTCGAAACGGCCCAGGGCATCATCGACGCGACCGTCATAGAGAGTCTGCCGAACCTTCAGGCGCGAGCTGGCGGAGTCATGCCGGGTCAACATCCCCTTCTGCTTCGCCTTCGCCTCCGCAAGCTTGGCCTGCAGCTTTGCAATGTCTTCATCACCGCGCAGCAAAGCCTCTTCGATGTGTTCGAGGTCTTCTTTCATGACCTCGATAGCTTCAATCAGCTTGGCCTTCTCAAGCAAAGCGCCCTTGGCGAGGTCCTCACGTCCCTTGGTGAGGGCAATCTCGGCCCGGCGCTCCCATTCCGCCTGAGCATCGACAAGCTTGTCCAACTTGCGCTCAACCTCTTTCTTGTCGGCAATATTGCGTGCTGCACCGGAGCGCACCTCGACCAGCGTATCCTCCATCTCCTGAATGATCAGCCGAATGATCTTTGCGGGATCTTCGGCGCGATCAAGGATCGAAGTGATGTTGGAATTAACGATGTCGGTTAAGCGCGAAAAAATACTCATGTCTCTACTCCATACTTTCATTGCAAAGCGCATAGGTCGAACCGGCCCCTGCCGACCGGCCCGCAGCGCTTTAGCCGAGGATCAGGCCAACAACCACGCCAGCACCAAAGATCATCCAGTGACGGCTTCCGCTTGGTGTCATCGCCTGGTTGGCCTTGCGCAGTGTCCGTCGGCAAAGCCCACGCAGATCCTCTTCCGCATGACTGCGGCCGCCTGACCGCGCAGAACGGCGGTGTGCGCTGTAGTCGGAATTGCTGGAGTAATCCTGGTACGACATCGTCGGCGTCCCTCTTTTAGATAATGACTGTTGCTATATGGCACTGCAGAGATCGTGCCAAATTTCGAAAACTTAGATAAAACATTGTTATTATTATATTTTTACACCCTTACGGTGATTTTTCGTGTCGAAAATAATGTCTCTAATTGGCATTTTTTATTATTTTACGCTATTTTTTATCAATTTATGATACTGTCGAATGATGCAACATGAGCTTCCCTCTCCAATCGGGCAATCCAGGGCATTTCTGGAGTCTCTTGAACACATTTCCCATGTCGCTCCTCTCGAGCGTCCGGTGCTGGTGGTGGGTGAGCGCGGTACCGGCAAGGAACTCGCCGCCGCCCGAGTTCATTTCCTCTCCCAACGCTGGGAAGCGCCTTTCATAAAGCTCAACTGCGCCGCGCTTGCTGAGAATCTTATTGAAGCCGAGTTGTTTGGCTATGAGGCCGGCGCCTACACAGGCGCCGTCAAGCGCCGCATCGGCCGCTTTGAAATGGCCCATCAAGGCACGCTTTTTCTGGACGAAATCGCCAACGCCAGTCTTGCCGTTCAGGAGAAAATCCTGCGGGTAATCGAATACGGCGAGATGGAACGGGTCGGCGGCAATACGACACTGCAAGTCGACGTGCGCGTGGTTGGCGCCACCAACGTCGATCTGCCCGCTGCGGCGGCCGCGGGCCATTTCAGGGAAGATCTTCTGGACCGTCTGGCCTTCGACGTAATTACACTTCCACCCCTTCGTTACCGCGAGGGCGACATAGCTTTGCTCGGAAATATGTTTGCCCGCGCTATGACCCAGGAACTCGAGCGGGACAGCTTTCCCGGTTTCACAGCAGCAGCCATGAAACAGCTTGAAGCACACGCCTGGCCAGGCAACATTCGGGAACTAAAAAATGTGGTCGAACGGGCCACCGCGCATACAGCGGAAGGCCAGAAGGTCTCTGCAGTGCTACTGGACCCTTTCGAATCCCGGTACCGGCCAGGGTCGCTACGCGAAGCCAGGATACAGGCGTCAGCCGAACCCGCCCTTCCGGCCTCTTCCGATGTGGTACCAGAACCCTACGAGGCTTCATCACCGAGGCAATCCGAGCCCTTTGATTTCAAAGAGAAAGTCTCCTCCTATGAAAAGGAACTTCTGCTCGAGGCGCTTGCCGGTAACCGCTATAATCAGAAGGCAACTGCGTCGTATCTCTCCCTGAGTTACAATCAACTCAGGAATAGCTTGAAAAAACATGGTTTGATCGAAGCCGGGCGGGATATAAAGGACGAAGTGGCTTAATCGACCACTGGCGCAGCTTTGGTTTGGCGCCTGTGTGGAAGCAGCCGCCCTGAATGACTATCGAAGTCTGGTATATGGATCGTAAATTAAGTGACGCGGCGGCAGTGAACTCTACAGCCAGCCCCACCCCTCAACGTGCCGACAATCGACGCGCACAGGTGATTGCGGCGGCTGCGCGGCAATTGCGCGAAAACGGCTATGCCTCGACATCGATGCGCAAGATCGCCAGCGAGGCAGGCATCCTGGCCGGCTCGATCTACTATCACTTCCTTTCCAAGGAAGACCTGATGTCTGCGGTTCATGACGAAGGCCTCAAAAAGATAAGCACATCGGTCCGGCGCGCTATGGACAAGGAGAGTGATCCCTGGCTGCGGCTTGAAGCCGCCTGCGCCGCACATACCGGTGCCATTTTGGAAGCGGACGACTTCGCAGGCGTCGTCCTGGCTGACATTTCCCGGGTCTCGCCAGATCTGCAGAAACTCTTGAATGATCAGCGCAACAGCTATGAAGAGGTCTTCAGGGTCCTTATCGACGAGTTGGATTTACCCCCATCGGTCGACCGCAGCCTGTTCCGGCTCAGCCTGCTGGGCTCTCTGAACCACGCCTCACGTTGGTACAAGGCCAATGGCCTCTCTCCAACAGAAATCGCCAAGGTCTTTGTGCGCATGCTCCGCAACGGCGTCGGCCAATAGCGACATGCCTTTTGCTCAGGCACCACAGCGTTTTGTGTAAGCCAACTGATTGGATCAGGGCGGCGGCATATCGTCAGGCACAAAGAAATCAGGCATCAGTTCGTCGTCAGGGACATCGGCATAACCGGAAAGATCGGTAATCCCGGCGGAGGCTAAAATCAGATCATCAAGGCAGAAGTTGCCGGTAAACTCCCGCGACGGCCGGGTCAGGATGATATGTGCCGCATCCGACAGGATCTCGACTTTCCGGCATCGCCGCATTGCCTCGTCACCGCCCAGAACGTTCTGAACTGCTGCCGTCCGGATTGCTGTCCTCGGCCAGAGCGCATTGAAGGCAATACCGTCTTTTCTAAATTCTTCCGCCATGCCCAGAACGCACATGGACATCCCGAATTTTGCCATGGTGTATGCGACGTGTCCGCCGAACCATTTCGGCTTCATATCCAAAGGTGGCGACAAATTCAGCACATGCGGGTTTTCCGCATTTTTAAGATGCGGAATACAGGTTTTGGAAACCAGAAAGGTGCCGCGGGTATTTATCCCGTGCATCAGATCGTAACGCTTCATATCGGTTTCGAGCGTCGGGGTCAGTTGAATGGCGCTGGCATTGTTGATGCAGATGTCCAGGCCGCCAAAGGTCTCGACTGTCTTTGCAACAGCTGCCTGAACCTGCTCTTCGTAGCGGATATCGCAGATTACAGGTAGCGCACGCCCGCCGGCAGCCTCCACCTCTTCAGCCGCAGTGTAGATTGTGCCTTCAAGCTTGGGGTGCGGCTCAGCCGTCTTCGCGGCAATTGCCACATTGGCGCCGTCCTGAGCCGCCCGTTTTGCGATCGCAAGGCCGATCCCTCGCGAAGCTCCGGAGATAAAAAGCGTTTTTCCCGACAGATCCGACATTGGCCTTCCCTTCCGATCACGGCACGGCATCATCAACGATGAACTGCAATATGGACCTGTTTTAAGCACCTGTCGATCAATCAGGATTTTGCGACAGGATCAGCCTCATGCAGATTTAGGCAGCGCCGTTCCAATCATGCAATCGCGTGTGACCAGATCCGCAAGCGCCTCTTCATCCAGGTCACCGGTGCCCGAGGGACGCGCGGGGAGAACCATGTAACGCAGGTCCGCGGTACTGTCATGTACCCGTACCTCTACATCAACCGGGATCTGCGTCCCGAACTCCTTCAGGACAGCCCTTGGTTCACGTACCACGCGGCTGCGATAGGCCCGCGCCTTGTACCAGTCGGGTGGTAAGCCAATCAGCGAACGCGGATAGCAGGAGCAGAGGGTACAGACGATCACGTTGTGGACAGCCGTCGTGTTTTCGACCGCCCTGATGGGAATAGCACCCGCATCAATCCCGAGTTCTCCTGCCGCCGAGATGACATCCTCGAGCATACGGGCTTTAAACGCAGGATCGACCCAGGCCCGCGCGATCAGACGCGCTCCAAACACAGGCGATTTTGAATCGATGACTTCGATCGTCGAGCGAAGCTCTTCAGCTGTGATGACCTTTTTCCCAACCAGCAGCTCGATAACCGCTTCCGTCATGACCTGATAATAGCTGTAGTCGCCATCTTCCAGATCCGGCTGGAAAGGATGCCGATGACCATGGGCGTGGTCATGGTCGTGATGATGCCCATTGTCCTGCATATCAGACATGCTCTCGCGCTCCTGTTTCCGCTGTTTGTGACAGAGTTTCAGCGTCCTGTAACCAATGCTCGTAGATGTCCACGACGGTGGTGTCCTCTGCGCTTCCCTCATAGTCGGGCCAGAGGTCGCACTGCAAAAACGTGACGCGAAAAAGCGTGCGCGCAGGCAGGCCGTCGCGCCCGTAGGCAAGCTCTTCCGGATTGGGAAAGTCACCGACTATATCTGTCACAATCCCGGTCTTGCCGCGAACAAAGAACGGCGTCCGGACGTGACCAGGCGGGAATGCGCGCGTGACGCTCACCCTGGCGCCGATCGGAAAACGAGGGCTCATTTCACCCCCTCATTCTGCGTCTCGTTCTTGGCCGCACGGTCCGCATCCCATCGCGCTTCCACGTCCGCCATCTTCAGGCCAAGTTCGTCAATGTTCAGCACGCCCTTCTCGATCAGGTTATTGGTGATCGATGCGATCCATCGCTCGTAGTACGACATTTCGTCATACGCGCCCGGCCCCAGATCCTCGATCCCCCGGCGCAGCTCGTCGACAGTAATGAGACGCCGTTCGGGTCCGGATAAAAGACGCAGCACCGCATCGACCCGCTTCTCCCAGGGCGCAAAATCATGTTCGTTCTGAACCACCGGGCCGGCGTCGAGCCCTCCCATGTCATGGTGTCGTCTCATCACCTTCCTTCTTTCGTTTTTTGCTTTGATCGGTCGTGGCACTGCCAGGGACTAAGGACAGGAATCTTATCAGGCCGATGCGTGAGCGAAAACCGCGCGTTGATCACAGCTTCGACAAGACTTCAGCCCCTCCAGCCTTTGCCGGAGAGTTGGCTAAAATTTCGACAGTTTTTATAGAAATACCGACTTTAAACTCTCGGTGACATTCCCATGCAACACTCAAAGATGCGCTCTCATTCACCCCTAGTTTGAGCGCATTTGAATAACTGCCCCGCTGGTTCGCCGGCGGGGCTTTTTCAGCCCGGAAGCTGAAAAAGCATTACCCTTCCTTACGCTTCAGGAAGGCCTCGAGCAATTTCAGGTGCTCACCAGCGCGATTGCGTGAATAGACCAGCGTCATGCCTTCTTCGGTCAGGGTCCGATTGTAAATCTGAATCTCGTAACCACCATCCTCAGTAACGACCACAACATAAATCGAGAAGGTGTTGTCCTGTATCCGGCCCCATAAGTAAGGGGCAGTACCTCGGGGATCCTTTGGCGAACGGGACGCGTCAATCTTGTCATCGTCCTTCTGATCGCCTTGCGCTTTCTCCAACTTCGAGATGTCTTCGACACCGCCGCTTGATTTGACCGCCACGAAAATTGTCTCCGCCGGGTCTGCAGGCACAAAAACAGCATCGTGGGTCTTCGAGTTAAACGTTCCGTCAGGGCGTTTCGACAAGGTTGTCCAGGAGACCTCTACCCCTTCGACGCCGGGCATTGCATCTGCAACAGGACTGAAAGAAACCGAAATACCGCGCTTCTTTGCACCTGTTGCGGTCAGATACGTCGTCTCCCCCTGGAAGACACCGTAGAACGCCTCAACCGAAGCATCCGCCGCATACCCGGGCCCGGCGAACAACAAAACCGACAGTGCGAGGATCACCCCGCGCAATATCGTCATCGGACGAAAACTCAACATACCTGCTTTTGCCTCCCTAGGGCTCCTCTGAACCGGCGCACAGCAATGCGCCGATCAGACTGGTCGGAACCTGTTTTTTGACTTCCTATCGTGCGGCGCAGAAAGACGATAGTTTCCGCCCGTGAAACCCATCAAGCTTGCACCACACTATTTACATGTAGTTATTCCAGTCCTCAGTAAAAGCTCTGACTTGTTTTCTACCTACGTCATCAATGACTGCATAGGAGCACCGGCGGTAATGTGAGTGTTCCCGCGTCGAAAATCAAACATCATATCCGGGCCCAGGCCTTGGAGGTTCGTAAAGATGCAACGCCAAAGCACACGCGGCACTATCCAGTCTTGTTATAAAATGCCGATGCTATAGTGCATAAACAGAACCTTTATTATATCTATGATCGAAGTTAGGACCTTCACCCTATCTCAATACCGGCACTGTAGTGTGTAGGAGAGATAGTTTTGGTGATTGAAGAAGGAGGATGCAGAGTGACCCTTGAGGAATTGACCCAGCTTATTCAAAGCCGTGCAGCGGAGAATCTCCCTCTGGGTTACCGGGTGAAATTCGACATAAACGATCTGGGCATCATCCTCTGGGACGGGACCGAGACTCCGGCCAAATTCAGCCACGAAGACGAAGACAGCGACGCAACGGTCGGGCTGAACAGCGACAATCTCGAAAAATTGATGAGTGGTAATCTCGATCCAACACTCGCCTTCATGACCGGTAAAATCAAGGTGAGTGGCTCAAAGGGTGTCGTTATGAAACTCAGCAATATGCTTGAAAGCTGACAAACGGCGGTACGATCACCTCAGGACCTCTGCTGACCGCCTTCGGCTTCACGGGAAACCGAATACTGGGGATAACGCTCGGCAAGGATTTGATCTATCCGGCGCTTTAAATCCAGCTTCCACCCAAGCAGAAAAAACAGCTCCGCGACCAGAAACATCGGCCCGATCAACGCCTGAAAGAGATTGCTCATCAGTGCCGGTCGTCGGCCTTCGTATACGTGTCCCCATAGCTGAAGTATCCAGCCGCCGACAAAGAGGATGGCGAAGACAGACCATACCGTCGTCTCCTCGCTCGTATGCGCCAGATACTCAGCGATGAAAAAACAGGGTACGAGAAACAGCGCCATCCCCAATCCGATCGCAAGGTCGAGGCTGATCCAAAGGCAAAGCACCGCAAGAGCCACCAGAAGCGCGTAGGAAACCTCAACGCCGGCGATCGAAACGCGAAACAACGCCAGGGCGACAAGGATCGAGAAGACAATCGCGGGAATCCCGAAGAAATGAGTAATCCGGTTGCGCGGGTCTCTGTGATAGCTCGTATACATCGCCATTTGAGACTCGAATAGGCCACTCAGCGTCATCTCTCGCACTCCAGGGCGTCTCGGGTGAAGTAACAGCTCATACGATAGTCATAATTTATGGAGGCTGCAGCCTTTTATCACCTCTGACCAGGCACTCAGTGGGCTGATGATGCAGCCACTTCCCCTATTGCCTTCGCGAGAGGAATATTACAACTTGGCGCCACCCTCTGCGGGTGTCACGGCAGGTGGATTATGGCCAGAACAAAAGAATTTGATATCGACGAAGCGCTCGAGCGAGCAATGAACGCCTTTTGGAGCCACGGTTACGCCTCGACCTCGATGCATGATCTGGTCGAAGCAATGCAGATTCAGCGTGGCAGCCTTTATGGCACCTTCGGTGACAAGCAAACCCTCTTTCGCCTTGCTTACGAGCGCTATGACGCCCGTCGGCAACGCGGCATGAAAAGCGAACGCCCACCGATTGAGGCCATCCGAGCCTGGTTTTCCAAGTTGGTGGAAGAAGGCTGCGCCACAAACGGCACCAGAGGCTGTTTCATCGTGAACACTGCACTGGAGCTGGAGATGCATGACGAAGCCATGCGGGACAGCGTGGCAAAAAGTTTAACCAGTATCGAAGCCTTTTTCTTCGACAATATCCGTTCGGGTCAAAAAGACGGCAGTATCGATGTCGGACTGGACGCCCGTAAAACGGCCCAGTCCATGCTCTCCTGTGTCATCGGCCTGCGTGTGCTCTCGCGCTCCCGCCCGGAACGTACCCTCCTTCAAAATATTGCCGATTCCGCGGTCGCGCCCATTCTCTAAACTTTAAGGCCCGCGCGAATGTGATCCCAAGTGATCCGGGATCTCCGTTAAAATCGCTGCAGAAACGCAACCGCTTGGAGCAAACCACGCCTGGTGTGCGTAGTCTGCCGCGAAGGAAAGAAATGATGCCCGCCATCGCTATAGTCCTGCGAAGAACACGGCCATGGCGACTGGCCATCCCTCTCCTATTTCTTCTGGCGGCTTGCCAACCGACACTGGCCGAGAACTTCGAGGCACCAGAGACTGTTGAGGTCCCGGGCGGCCCCTTCATCGCAGGCTCTGATTCTGCGCAGCGCGAGACAGGTTATCGTCTCGACGAGGCAGCCTACGGCCACAGCGTGACACGCCAAAACGGCTGGTATGACCGGGAGCGGCCACAGGGCGCGGAAACCCTTCTCGCGTTTGCGATCACTAAAACCACGATCACCAATAAGCAGTATGCGGTTTTTCTGGCGGACACCGGCCACCGCGCCCCCGATGTATCGGTGGACACCTGGAAAAGCTACGGGCTCATCCATCCTTACGAGCGCACGCGGCGGCATGCGTGGTCTGCAGGCGAGCCACCTTCCGGACGCTCAGAGCACCCGGTTGTTCTGATCTCTCATGACGACGCGCGTGCCTATGCCAAGTGGCTGAGCCGGAAGACCGGAAAACCCTGGCGTCTTCCAAGCGAGCTGGAGTGGGAAAAGGCAGTGCGCGGTGTTGACGGCCGTATTTTCCCCTGGGGTGACCAGTTCGACCCGGCAAGGCTCAACAGCCACGACTCAGGCCCCTTCGATACCCAGCCGGTCGGCAGTTTTCCGGAAGGTCAAAGCCCCTATGGCTTGCTCGACGGCGCGGGGCAGGTTTTCGAATGGACTTCAAGCCCAGGTAATCCCGGACGGTTTCTGGTCAAAGGCGGATCGTGGGACGACAAAGGCTGCGGGGTCTGCAGGGCCGCAGCGCGACACGCCAGGCCAGCGGATCTAAAGCATATCCTGATCGGTTTTCGCGTTCTACACGACCTGTAACGTCAGCGCCCTGATCACCCCCTGCCGGGCTTCAGACCGCTTCTTGCTCGACCGCATCTTCAAGAAAATACGTCACAGAGTCCCCGGACTGCCAGGCTTCGTGCTTTCGCATGATCGATTTGAAAAGCTGCCCGGATTCCAGGCTGTTCAGCCAGCGTTGCAGAGCCTTGTACGGCGTGCTCTCGAACCACTCCATATCGACCCGTGCGAACTGGCGGACAAAAGGAAAAATAGCAACATCAACCAGCGAAGGATTGTCGCCGAAGAGATAAGACGTATGTTCCAGACGATCTTCGAGCTTCTCCAGAAACGGCAGAGTCAGGTCCCGATAGACGCTCGCATCCTGCTCGGGAAAGCGATCCGCGTATTTGTAACGGTCCAACGCGAATTTAAAGGGACCGTCATTCTCGGCGATCAAACCATAGGCCGGCGCTCTGGTGGTCGGGTCCTGAAGCGGCCAGGACCAGCGTCGGATATTCGCCTGCTCCATCGCCCAATTTATGATATCCAGGCTTTCCTCAAGCACCTCTCCATCAGGCAGAAGCATGATGGGCACAGTACCCTTGGGCGAAGCTTCAAGCATGGAAGCCGGTTTTTTACGCAACACGACTTCCCGCAGCTCACACTCGATGTTAGCGATCACCAATGCCATGCGAGCGCGCATCGCATAGGGGCAACGCCGAAAGCTATAGAGAACCGGTAGATTCATGATGCCTCCGAGTCTGAGCCTGGTTCCGCAAATCCGGTATCCGTCTCCGCGCGGGGCGCTGAGAGCGTAAAGGGCGACGAGCTCTGTGCTTTCGATCGCCGCCGGCCATGCGCCTTGGGATGCGAACCAAAGTGACTTTGATTACGTTCCGCGGCCAGCATGACCTGTTTTTGCCGTTCGCGGTTTCGGGCGCGCTTTTCATCTGTCAGCTCATGATAACAGAACGGACAGGACAGCCCCCGTTCATAAAGTGGTGAATTACGGTCAGACACAGAAAGCGGCGCGCGACAACTGCGGCATTCGGTATAACTGCCTTCGTTCAGGCCGTGTGTCACCGCGACCCGGTCATCGAAGACGAAGCACTCGCCTTTCCACAGGCTTTCCGACTCGGGGACGGTTTCCAGATACTTCAGGATCCCGCCCTTCAGGTGATAGACCTCGTCAAAACCCTGTTCGAGCATGAAAGAAGAGGCTTTTTCGCAGCGAATTCCGCCCGTGCAGAACATCGCGACCTTACGATGTTTACCTGGGTCCAGGTTTTCCTTCACGTAGTCAGGAAACTGGCGAAAAGTCTCTGTTTTGGGATCCGTCGCACCGTCGAAGCTGCCGATACCGACCTCATAGTCATTGCGTGTGTCGATCACAATAACCTCCGGGTCGGAAATCAGATCATTCCAGTCTTCCGGCCGAACGTACTGCCCAACCTGACGGTTTGGATCCACATCAGGCACGCCCAAGGTGACAATCTCTTTTTTCAGCCGGACCTTCATGCGCAGGAACGGCATTTTCTCAGCGCGGCTCTCTTTATGCTCAAGATCCGCCAAACGTCCGTCAGACCGCAGATACGACAATACTGCATCAATACCTGTGCGTGTGCCGGCAATCGTCCCGTTGATGCCTTCTGCCGCCAACAACAGAGTCCCCATGACACCTTGCTCGACGCAAACTCTCGCCAGAGGTTCGCGCAGTTCCGTGAAGTCCGGAAGCGGGGCGAATTTATACAGCGCTGCAACAACAAAATCGGCCATAACTTGTATGTAGACTTATTTTTTCAAAAGGACATACGCTGACTACCACAACCTCCGACAGTCGGCCAAAAAAAACCGCCACAGAGCCACCAATCCTTCAAAATTTCCCCTTTTATGATAATTTTTAACATGTATTTCTGCTTTTACGAGAATTCAAATCTCGAACCAAAGGACGTATCTCTTCAGCCTGAGAGAAACCAGGAAACTGCCCCATGTCAGCTTGATCTCTAGGTATTTCTTAACCGGAAGGAGAGAATACTGTCGCAGTCAATTTCCACCCCCAAGGGAGCGCACCTTGTCCGATCAGGCAATTTTAGCCGGCTATGTCACCTCTGTTTATGGCTCCAAGCTTCTCGCAACCCTGGTGACGCCAGAGAGTCGCGGCTCGGCCATTGACGCGGCTGCAGTCGACCTCGCCGTGCAAATTGGCGCGATCGTTCGAATTGATACGCCGAGGTCCTGGGCCTATGGCGTCGTCAATAAACTCGATGCTCAGCAGGCCTCCTCTCCTCCCCGGCCGGACGAGCAACGCCAGGTCGAGGTCGATCTTTTTGGCGAAATCCCGCTCGATGGCCTGGAGGGTGTCGCCCAGGACTTCCGACGGGGGATTTCCATATATCCGACCCTTGGCGCGCCTCTGTATTCCACGTCAGATTCTGAGTTGGGGACAATTTACGCTCAGCCGAATTCCTCCAATGTGGTGGTCGGTAGCCTCTATCAGGATGCACGCATCCCGGCCTATGTCATGACCAACGAGTTGCTTGGGAAGCACTTTGCGATTCTGGGCACGACCGGCGCTGGGAAGTCCTGCGCATTGTCCGTAGTGCTGCATTCAGTTCTTGAATCTCACCCACACGGTCACATCGTCCTGCTTGATCCTCACAACGAGTACGCGCCCGCCTTTGGCGAGACCGCCGAAATCATCCGTCCGACCGATCTTCAGATGCCCTATTGGCTGTTGAACTTCGAGGAAATGATCGAGGTTCTCTGCAGTCCGGACGAGAACGCCCGCGACAGTGAAGCCGCTATCCTCAAAGACGCCATTATCTATGCAAAGCGTGCTTTTTGCTCTGATGAGGAAGCAAGCCGGATCCTTACGGTCGACACGCCGGTACCATACCGTCTGAGCACAATGCTCGAGCGGATAGACGATGCGATGGGAGATCTCGGCAAACCCGATCAGATGGGTCCCTACTTGCGCCTGAAGAACCGTATCGATGACCTTCGCGATGACCGTCGTTTCAGCTTCATGTTCGCGGGTTTGACCGTGAAGGACAACATGGCGGACGTTCTGTCGCGTATCTTACGTATTCCGACAAGCGGCCGTTCGGTCTCGATCTTCGATCTGTCAGGTGTACCTGCAGAGATCGTCGACGTCGTGGTCTCCCTGCTCTGCCGTACTATCTTTGACTTTGCACTCTGGAGCCCGCCAGAGGATTCCGCGCCAATCCTGATGGTCTGCGAGGAAGCACACCGATACATCCCACGCGATCCCAACGATGGGTTCGGGCCGACCCGCAAGGCCATCGCTCGCATCGCGAAGGAAGGCAGAAAATATGGTGTCTCCCTGGGCCTGGTGACCCAACGCCCATCCGAACTGGCGGAAACGATCCTCTCGCAATGCAATACCCTTTTCGCCTTGCGTATGGGTAATCAGCAGGATCAGGAATTTGTGGAACGCGCCCTCCCTGAGAGCGCAGCCGGTATGCTCTCCTGCCTCCCCTCCCTGCGAACCCAGGAAGCCGTGGTCGTCGGCGAAGGTGTGCGTGTTCCGATCCGCATTCGCTTCGGTCATCTGGAGGAAAATAAACGTCCGCACAGCACAACCGCGGACTTTGCCAATTCTTGGCTAGAAGACGCGACGACACGTGAGACGATTTCACGCTCCATCGAACGCTGGCGGAAGCAACAGCGTTAAAGAAAGGCCGGGCTTTGTTGAAGAGGCTTTGCTAAAGGCCTTATTAGGCTCGTTGAGCAAGCATCGGAACTTCTGTGGGAGCGATCTGCTGGGAAAGAACTGAAGAGGCCGGAGTTGTGCCAGCCATTACGGTTTCCTGTTTCCGCTGGCCCTCAAGAATCTCAATGACCCTGGCTTCGATTCCGCCCGGTTTGACAGGTTTGCTCATGAATGCATCGCCGCCTGCAGCAAGGACCTGGTCCTTTACTTCATGTTCCTCATAACCGCTGACGACGACGACCGGCGTCCTCGCCAGAGCAGCATCTTCAGCAGTTCGCAGCGACTGCAGGAACTCAAGACCGGAAACCGGTGTCATGTTGAGATCGGAGATCACAATGTCGACAGGCTTTTCGCGGAGCATTTCGAGAGCTTCCTTACCATCAGCAGCCATTGCAACTGAGGCAGCGCCCAGAGCCAGTAAGGTCATCTGCATCATGGCCCTGACAACACCCGTGTCGTCAGCCACCAAAAAGGTCAGAGACCCCCATTCTTCGCGCGAAAGCACAGTCATTCGTGTGGTCCAAACTTCAGCAAAAATATTGTACAGAAACTAAAAGAAACGCCGTAAAGCCTAATCGCTCACTTTAGCATTGATGCGAACAATCAACTTCAGAAACGCTATCCGTAAAGCCTTAACAATAGGTAAGAGCCGCTGACCACATCTGATTGATTTTTTTATAAAAATCTAAAATTTAGCTCAAAAGCGGAAGGAAACGCTGATGGCACCGAACTGGTCGATATTCTCCTGAGTATCAAACTCCTTGGAGCGGATGATGTGGGTATAGGCGATGCGCGCAACCGGGAAGATCACCGCAGCGCCGAATTGCAGATCACCCACGAGAATCTCCTTATCCACATCCCGGCTACCCTCAAAACTGTTGCCGTCGAGGAAGATATTGCGTGCAACAATCCTGCCTTCGGCTCCCGCAAAAAGGTACCAGCCCAGCAGGTCGACCGGGTCAAAGTATGCGGACCCGGGCAGGCTCGGGCGAATACGCTGAGGACCGCCGAGATCATTGCGCAGATCCTCGCCGAACCGCAGAGTTGCCCCGGCAGCACCATAGGTCAGGACGTTGCCGATAGCCCCGCCGACGTGCGGCGTCACATCGATGCCAAGCCCGGGCCAAAGGCCGAGCACACCGATATCCTCTTCATCAAACTGAATGAGCGACCGCCACTTACGTTCGTAGGTCAGCAGAATACCGGGTTCATTTTCGAGCTGTGTATCCCAACCCAGCGGCTCCGGCGATCCGATAAAACCATGCCAGGTTTTTTGGGTCTGTTCCGCCAGTGAGGCCGGACCGACCATGCCGATGTTCAGATCGAGTGAATCGATCTGATCGTCGCTCTCCGAGACGATGCCAATACCCGCATAAAGCCAGCCCGCATAAGGCCTGGAGTCTTCTGGCGGCTCAACAATTCGGATATCATCAGGCGTAAAGATACTCTGACCAGCCGAATATGAGATTCGGAGGCTGCCACCGTCCGGAAACATCGGCAGAAAATTCGCCACATCATAAGCAAACTCAGGCGCGGCGTTCCGCGGTGACAACCAGGACACCTTGGAACCATGGGTGTAATGCTGATCGCGACTACTTCCGAAAAGATCGTTCTCGGCAACAAAACTCAGGGTGCCTTTCGCGTCCCGTTCAGGCTTCTCCTCCTGCTCGCTCGCAGTATCAGACTCCGCTAGCGCCACAATCGGTTGGAAAATCACACAAAGGACGAGAAAGAAGACTCTAGAAAACCTGGACAAAAGCATCGACCCAATCTCACAAACACATGACTTAAATTTGCACACAAATAACAATTAGAAAAAGGCGATTTTTAGGCTTTATCGCCAGCGCCACCCTAGGGCGAGAACGTCGAGAGTGGCTCTAGTTAAGGGATCCAGCACTAGATCTAGGCGTAAATGATTAGCATTCCCGTAACCTCGATAGGAAACGGCGAAGAACCCACAGACGTGAACCTCAGTGTCCTGCCACAGGATTGGAACCACTGTTCCGCCCGCTAACGCCAGCGCAGGAGCAGGTTCTCCAACCTGCTCAGCACGATGCCGATGGTCAGGCCGATCAGCGACAGCAGGACGACCCCGGCGATCAGATAATCGGTCTGCATCAGATTTCCGGCGGCGAGGACCAACGCCCCGACCCCCCATTCGGCCCCAATCATCTCAGCCGCGACCAGCAGTACGATCGCGATGGAAGCCGATATCCGGAACCCTGAAAGAATGGCCGGCAGTGCACCAGGGAAGATAATCTTCAGAACGATATCACGGGTCGGCATGTCAAAACTCTGCCCCATGCGAATCAGGCTGCGCGCGACATTGTCCACACCGCTGTAGGTATTGATGACGGTCGGAAAGAACACCCCGAAGAGGATCGTCGCGACTTTCGAGGGCTCACCGATACCGAACCAGATGATAAAAAGCGGCAGAAGCGCGATTTTGGGGATGGGAAAAAGCGCCGAGACGAACGGCAAACCAACCGAGCGGGCAATCGAGAACATACCGAGCGCCAGGCCAACGGCAAGGCCGGCCAGGGTCCCAAGGCTCCAGCCAAGGGCCAGCCGCCCCAGTGATGCAGAGAGGTGCCGCCAGAGATCACCGCTGCGCGCGAGGTCGACCAGGGCCGCCAGAATCTCTTCCGGGCTGGGCAGTGTGAGGGGATGGATAAAGCCCGTGGAACTGCCGACTTGCCAGGCAGCAATAACCACGGCAAATGCGATCCAGGCCGCTGCCCTTCGCGACGAGGGTGCAAAGCCGCCACCGCGAAACGGCACAGGGCGCCCATCGGATCCCGGCGAGGATGCCTCCGCCCCGACCTGCCTCGGATCCTCAGACATGGCTCAGCTCCATCTCGGCAGTTTGCGCCTCTTCACGGATAAGGTTCCAGAGACGCTCACGGAGAGGCGCCAGGGCGAGTAATCCATCAGTACCCTGACGCTGCTCCAGCGGCACATCGATCACGACCTCTTCGCGCACCCGGCCGGGGCGCCGGGAGAGCACGACAACCCGGTGTGCGAGCCGCAGAGCCTCATCAAGATTGTGCGTTACATAGACAGCCGTAAGCTTTTCACGCAGCCAAAGCCCGACAAAGTCTTCCATCAGCAGGTTCCGCGTCTGCGCGTCCAACGCCGAAAGGGGCTCGTCCATCAACAACACCGCAGGCTTGACCGCCAATGCCCGTGCGATACCGACCCTTTGGCGCATGCCGCCTGAGAGCTGACGCACATAAGCGCCTGCGAAGTCACTCAATCCCGTACGCGCAAGGGCGTCATCCACGCGCTCGGAACGCTCCGAACTGCTCAGACTGTGGTGCTCCAGCGGCAGGCCCACGTTTCCTCGTACCGAGCGCCAGGGAAGCAACGCAAAATCCTGAAAAACATAAGTTAAAGGGTTCAGGCATCCATCCGGCACATGCCCCTGCATCTCGACCCTGCCGGCACTGGGCCGCAATAAGCCACCAAGGATGCCCAGCATTGTCGACTTGCCGCAGCCGGAAGGACCGATCAAGGCAAGGATCTCCCCCTCGCGCGCATGCAGATCGACGCCATCCAACGCCGTCAGATCCTCATATTGATGTGTTATCCCCGTCGCCCGCAGTTCCACCCTGCCCCCCAATAGACTGAGCCTGACCGTTTCAAATAGTTTCAGATGAAACAGTCAGGCTCTCAGTTTTCCTCAGTCTACCGGTTAAGGCAGATTGAAGTGCCCCTCAACAAACGACAGATCGATGATGTCTGCCGGATCGAGAGATTTGGCAACCATGCCGCGGCTCTGATACCACGCTACCTGTTTGTAGATATCACCGACATCCAAACGCCCCTTGGGATCGATAAAAGGTGCGCCGGCCTTGGTCTTTGCCGGGGTCGGCTTAGGACCAACGTACTTGTTGATCATCGGGATCAGCTCATCGGCCTTCGCACCGAACTGCCGGTTGCCCGAGCCGTCAAGCGTATTCATGCCTTCGTGGTAGTCGCCCGCCGCACGCTGGTAGGCGCGCACGAACTTCTCAACGATGTCACGGCGTTCGCTGATGTTCTTCGCAGACGTGAAAAGACCGCCAAGCTGATACGGCGTTTCCTGATGCACCCAGCCGATGATCTTTGCGGCACCGGCCTTGTCGAGTCCTTTGGCGATGTGCGCGGGGATGATCATCGAATCGATCTGACCCGATTTCAGACCACCGATCATCGCGGGCACCGACTGCAGCGGTTTCAGATTGATTTCTTTCAGATCGAAGCCGCGTTTGTCGGCCAGTTGACCGATCATGTAGTGAAAGGAGGAGCCGGTCTGAGTCATACCGAAACTGCGACCGGGAAACTTGTCAACTGAGGTAAAACCCGCATCGTAGGCCTTGTTGGAGGCGAGATAGGCCGAGAAATCGTAACCCGGTTCTTCACGGCTTTGCGCCCCGATCACCCTGAGCGCGCCCTTGGCAGCTAGATTGTAGAAACCGCCGGTAAAGGCCGTCACGCCGAAATCCGCATCACCGGAAGCAATTGCAACGGCAACCGGCTGGGCAGCGCGAAAGAATTTGAATTCGACTTCAAGGCCCTCTTCCGCGTAATAGCCCTTTTCCTGCGCAATAAAGAGAGGCGAGGAAGAGACAAAGGTCAAAGCCGCAATCGTAATCTTTTCTGCCGCCTGGGCCGCGCCGGATGAGAGCAGAGCGGTAGAGAAGACACCGGCCGCCAAAGCAGCGGACAGCGTGAAACGGGCCAACTTTCCACCCAGTGCACGCCTAGAGATTGCCTTTTCATATTCAGGCGTGGAACAGGTCGATTTCATTTTCATCCTTCCTTTTAATCATTCCGGCCTGACAAACAGGTCCGCTAAAAAGCTAAAACTATTGAAAGTTTTCCACTTTGTCCCGCACTTCAAATACCGTGTTACGAACTGACAAATCGCCAGTTCAAAACCGGGAGCAAAGATCGAAGCGCTTGATCCAACCGCCTGTATAGCGGCAAAGTTGAGTATGGTCATTACAACATCACAGTCCTGGGGATTGCTGCGCAGGCTTTTCCTTACAGGTTTCGCGTCGTTGCTTATGAGTTCGGCAGCATCTTTTTCCGTCGCGGCGGACCAGAAACCGGACGTGGTCAACTGCTTCGATGCAAAGCGAGACCATGTTCAGATCACCCTGCGGTCAGACTGCGCAGGCGAGGTTGTGAGCAACGCTGAGGCAGAGACAATCAAACAGCGTCGAATCGACCGTATTCGTAAAAAACTGCAGAACCAAAGCAAGCCGCTGGCGCCGGGGAAACGCCTGGTCAGCATTGGAACCGGTTTCCTGGTCGCTCCCGGGGGCATGGTGCTGACCAACAATCATGTGATCGCCCGTTGCCCGCAGGTGTCGGTTACCACCACAGCCGGAAAACGCCTGGAAGCAACCGTGCAGGCAACCAGTCCGGCCTTTGATCTCGCATTATTGAAAACTTCACTGGAAAGCGAGGTCCACGCGACCTTCGCCAGAAAGAACGACCAGTTGACAGACCTGCCGATTGTCCTGGTCGGGTATCCCAACCAGGGCATCGCGCCCATTAAGCCCCTGCTCACTTCAGGGCGGACCTTGCAGCGTTATCAGGTGTCACGGCTGGGCGTGATGGTTCCGATCCGCGCCGATGTCCGGAAAGGCAACAGCGGCGGTCCCGTGATCGACGAAAGCGGCCGCGTCATCGGGGTCATCACCGCGAAGATCGATACCGTCTCGACCTTCAAGCAAACCGGTAAGGTGGTGCGTGACGTCGGCTACGCCGTCAGCAATGCAGTGGTTCTGGGATTTCTGGAGAATAACCAGGTCACCGTCACCACCGCGGACAGCGGTGCCAAGAACAGTGAGACGGAGCTCTTTGATGCCGCCCGCCCCTATATCGTCAGGGTCGGATGCTGGCAGTAACGCCTGCCCTCATCCGACCCCTGTGTCTCTGATTCTGGGGTTTGAAGCCTAGCTTAGCTCACAACTTCCCAGGAGCCGTCGGGTTGGCGGCAAGCCCGGCCATAAGCGTCCTGCTCTTTACCGCCGACATAGACCGTATGAGTGTACTCGCGGCAATAACGGCCCTCGGAAGTCTGGTATGTCTGGACCGGCTTAATGGTTCCCGAATTGCCGCTGTCAGGGTTGTTCCAGCTGACTTCATTGCCCGTCGGTGTGTGCTCCAGAGCATCCTGCTCAGCGCGATAGGCATACTGCTTATCCGCGTTATCGAGACTCTGCCCGACCTGATTACCGACAAAGGCACCGATCAGCGCACCTGCGGCTGTCGCAACAAGCTGGCCCGAGCCCTTGCCGAACTGAGCGCCGGCAACAGCACCACCGACACCACCTAGCAGAGTGCCGACAGTCTCTTTTGTGCCGTACTGTTTTCCGTTGTTCGCACAGCCCGCAATCGAAAGACCTAAAACGGCAACGAGGATAAATTTCAAAGAAGTCATAATGGTCTCGCTCTTCGTTCTGTTGATCGGCGCAATGCTGTTCACTGCTGCCGTGTGAATATGATGACGACTTTAGTGCACTCACATTGAAACGATGCTGAACGCTTCGTTCATCTGACGTTCAGGTTCATGAACAGAGAAATCACCGAATTAATTCAGTAACTAATCCGTTTTTCGTGCGCCAGGAAGCGTCAGAGCCGCGCGCAATCCCTGCGCAGGAGATTCGAGAATCGACAACTTCCCGTCATAGAGTCCGGCGATATCACCGACAATCGATAGACCAAGCCCGGAGCCTGGAACCGATTCGTCCAGCCGTTTCCCGCGTTGCATGACCTCTTCGCGGCGCGCCGGCGGTAAACCCGGACCATCATCGTCAACCATGATGCAAAACTCACCGTCCCGCAGCGTTACCGAGACGGTCACCTGTTCTTTCGCCCATTTGCAGGCGTTATCCAGCAGGTTTCCCGTCATCTCCTCCAGATCCTGGCGTTCACCGCGAAACAGCAGATCCTCCTCGCAGTCAACCTCGATGGAGATATCGCGCCGGGCATGAATGCGCAGCAACGTCCGCCTGAGATCCTCCAGCACCTCTGCTATTTCTGTGCGCACCCCGAGAACGCCGCGGCTCGCGGCGGTGCGCGCGCGCACCAGATAATGGTCTACATGGCGCTGCATCAGAATGGTTTGCTGACTGACTGTATCTGCCAAGGGTTCTGTCGAGGCCGCCGACTCGTTGAGAAGAACCGAAAGTGGCGTTTTCAGCGCATGAGCCAGATTTCCGACGTGTGTCCGGGCCCGTTCCACAACTGCCGTATTATGCTCCAGAAGCGCATTCACTTCAGCCGCAAGAGGTTGGATTTCGCTTGGGAACGGGCCTGTCAGCTGATCGTCGCGGCCCGATCGGATATCCGCCAGGGCCACTTGAATCCGGCCCAGAGGTTTCAGACCGAAGCGCACCTGAAAAAACATTGCCAGCACCAGGCCCGTGCCCAACAAGCCCAGGGACCAGGCCAGGGTCGAGTTAAAGCGTCTGATATCGGCAGCCATTTCGGCGCGATCACCGGCGACCACAAAGTCCAGCGGAATATTCGCTCCGTCCAGGACAATCTCGCGCGCAATTAGGCGCAAACTCTGACCATCAGGCCCCGGCACGTTCACACTGCGCAGGCTGGTTCCCGCGCTCGGATCCGGTCCAGGCAAGGTCCAGTCCCAGAGGGAGCGCGAACGAAGGGGTTCCAACAACACGGGATCGGAATCATCCGATTCTGTGCGGCGCTGCGAAATCTGCCAGTACCAGCCCGAGTAAGGCTGCTCGAACCGTACCTCGCCCAGGACAGCAGTCATATCAAGACGCCCGTCTTCGCCAACATCGCTGGCAACAACCAGGCCCTCAAGTAAAACGGTCAGACGCGCATCGAACTCGCGCTCTACGTACTCCAGAAACAGCGAAGACAGGACCAAGCCGCCAACCGCCAATCCCGATACACACCAGAGTGCTGCACCGGCAATCAGCCGGAATGCCAGGGACCTGGATCCGTTACTAATCATGGAATTAAGCGCCGTCTTCCGGCTGAGCCAGACAATACCCCAAACCCCGGACGGTCTGGATGAGATTGACCTTCAACTTTTTGCGCAAGCGTCCGACAAAGACCTCAACCGTATTCGAGTCCCTATCAAAATCCTGATCGTAAAGGTGTTCGGTCAACTCGATACGTGACACTACGCGACCGCGATGATGCATCAGATAGGTCAGAAGACGATACTCCAGGGAGGTCAATTTGATCGCCGTTCCATCCACCGTCACCCGCGCACCACGGGTATCGATTAACAAGGGACCACATTCCAGCTCGTTCGTCGCATGCCCTGCCGCCCGGCGCAAAAGCGCTCGAATCCGGGCCAAAAGCTCCTCCATAACGAAGGGTTTGGCCAGATAGTCGTCGGCGCCCGCATCAAAACCGGCGACCTTCTCGCTCCAACGATCTCGAGCGGTCAGGATCAGCACAGGCATGCTGCGTCCGTCGCGGCGCCAGCGTTCCAAAACCGTCAATCCGTCGATCTTTGGCAAACCGAGATCCAGAACGACGCCGTCATAGGGTTCCGTATCGCCCAGAAAGTGGCCGTCTTCGCCATTATGCGCAGCATCCACCACATATCCGGCATCCTCGAGCCCGGTTTTCAGCTGACGGGCCAGATCAGGATCGTCTTCAACGACCAAGAGCCGCATCGTATTTCCTTCTCAATTCACGGGATTCTGATTGTGCCATCCAGTCCAAAGCCGCCCTTTTCACTTCAGGATGCGGCCACTGCGAGCATCGACGGTCACGCGGCGCACTTTGCCGTTTTTGTTCAGAATTTTAATAACATAGCGATACTTGCCGCGACTTCCGGTCAATTTGGCGTCCAGGAGACGCCCTGGATAGCGCGCACGGACCTTTGGCAGAATCGCATCCAGAGGCTGCGCCTGCCCTGAAGAGACGGCTTCTCGCGCCTTATCATGATCCTGCGCGGATACCGGTGAACTCGGGAGCGCTATGACGGCGACTGCCAACGCTAAAAGAAGCGCGCGCAGCGGTCCGCCCAGAGGTATGATAAGGAGCTTAATCATGGCCTAGTCCTAGCTCGAAGAACCTGAACGGCGAATGAACAGCCCATCCAGCATCAGTTCAGCGCGACTATGGCAGTCTCCATCATCATCGTCCATCCCACCCGGATGAAACTTGTTTTGGAGGCAAACATGAGAAACCTAATTTTAGCGATCAGTGCCGTTGGGCTACTCCTGATCGGTGCAAGCGGCGCCCAGGCGGGAGACCGGCACGGTGGACACAACAACAGCCGTCACCATCACGGCCACAGCTATAATTCCAAGCCATTCTGGATTGGCTCATTTGTGTTCGGCGGTTACCACGAGCGCGACCAACGCGCCTATGACCGACGCTATGACCGACATTACGGTCATCAGCGCTCCTACAGGCATCATGACCACAAACACGGATACTATGACGGGCACAAGCACTACAAAAAGCACAAACATGGGCATAAGTCCCATAAGCGCCGCATTCTGCCGATCAAAAAAATCGTCAAGAAATTACGTCATCGGAAATACCACGACATAACCAGGATCGTGCTGAAGCATGACCGTTACAAGGTTCGCGCATACGACCGCAAGGGTCGCCCCGTAAAGCTGATCGTGAATGCGCACAACGGACGCATCCTTCGCAAACGATACCTCTAAAACCAGCGACCCAGACTTAATTTGAATTGCCAAACCGCGGCGCCAATTGCGCGTCGCGGTTTTTTTTGACCGAATGCAGCCGTTCTAATCAGCCTAAGCGAACGCAGACATACTCTGCTTTTGGCGACCTTCTGTATCGAAGTTAGCAGGGTCGAGCCACGCTTCCATCCGACGCCGAATGTCCGGCCAGTCCTGATCCGTAATCCCGAACCAGGCGGTATCACGATTTCGCCCCTTGTAGATGGTGGCCTGGCGAAAAATACCCTCGAACTGAAAACCCAGCCGCGTCGCCGCTGCACGCGAGCCCGCATTCAAGGCATCACACTTCCACTCGTAGCGCCGGTAACCAAGCTCATCAAACACACGGCGCATCAAAAGATACATCGACTCCGTCGCCGCCGCCGTTTTCTGTAACTCCGGTGCATAATTAATGTGCCCGACCTCGATTACGCCGACCGCCGGTTCTATCCGCAGATAGCTGGCGACGCCAACCGCCTTCCCGCTCGCCTTGTCCAGGATTGCGTGAAACAGCGGGTCCTCGCCTAGGCAACTGCTAACGATCCAGGCCCGGTATTCATCGAGTGACGCAAAGGGACCATACGGCAGGTATGTCCATATAGCGCCTTCCCGGTCCTTGAGATTGGCCTCATGCAGGTCTGCGCCATGCCGCGCGGGATCAATTGGCTCAACCCGACAATAACGCCCCTCAATAACCGTCTTCGGCGGTCGTTCACACGCCGACCAATCCTCAAGCGTGAAACCGACAGGTAAACCGAGTTCGCTTGCAAACTGGTTCATACTTCCTCCAAAGCGAGATCATAGTCTTTCAACAGGATCATATCGCCCAAACCACCCACGCAAAGGACCAGTTCGCTCGTGCGGACAGCGCCACTCTCTATATTGACGACGGAGTAAACCGGACAACAGACATCACTAATGGAGCGAGAGTTTTTCATCGAGATAATCGCAGTATGAGAAACCAAGCTGAAGCAGCATTCCCCTTAAGAAACGGGACTTCTTCATGCATTTTTCACTCTTTACAACCGAAAGAAGACAACACCTTTAGAGGTAATAAACTGAGAATTTAACCTTCATAGTTGCTTAACAAAATCCAACTAGTACGTGAAGAAACAAAATAAAAATCGCGGTTAAACAACTACCTCGGGGTAACAACTTCCATGGATAGCACAAACGATATCAGCAAAAGCCTGACCTTCGCCGGATTGGACAACGAAGTCAGAAACCGTTTGCCGGAAATCTTCGCAAACATCCAGGGTGATCTACCGACACTGATGGATGACTTTTACAACTTCGTCAGCGATTGGGACACCTTGAACCAGTTGACAGAAAACGGCGCGCGGGTCCCGTACCTTAAAAGCGCGCAGATTGACCATTGGAAGCTTCTGTTTTCCGGCCGCTTCGACGCGGAGTATTTCACCCGCGCGAAAGCGATTGGCAATGCACATCGCCGAATTGGCCTGGGCCCCAACTGGTATATTGGCGCCTACAGCTTTCTGCTGTCACGCATAAACAACCTCCTGGTCGGGCACTACCGACGCAAACCCGAACAGCTTAACAATGCGCAAGCAGCTGTGACGCGTGCCATTCTCTTCGATATGGAACAAGCCGTTTCAGTTTACATCGAAGCCGGTCAGCAAAACCTGCAGGACGAGCTATCCAGCCTGGCAGATAAGCTCGAAACGGAGATCAACGGTGCAGTCGACATCGTAGCGAAGCAAGGCACGGAAATGAAAGAGACCGCAAGCAAGATGCTGGCGGCCTCCGAGCGTTCCGGCTCCAGCGCAACAGCCGTTGCCTCCGCTTCCGAAGAAGCCTCGGCCAATGTCGAAACCGTAGCCGCTGCGACCGAGGAATTCACCGCGACCGTGAAGGAAATCGGCCGTCAAACCGATCAATCGAAAGAGGTGACGCAAAAAGCGGTCCGGGAAGCTGAGGACGCCGGCCGGATCATGAGCGAGCTTGATGGCCTTTCGCAGGAAATCGGCGATATCGTCAAGGTCATTTCCGACATCGCCGCGCAGACCAACCTGCTGGCCCTCAATGCAACCATCGAAGCGGCGCGTGCCGGCGAGGCAGGCAAAGGCTTCGCGGTTGTTGCCGGTGAGGTAAAAAGCCTGGCCAATCAAACGGCAAAAGCGACCGACGAGATCAGCTCGCAGGTAACGAAGGTTCAGGAATCAACCAACCTGGCTGTCGGTGCCATTAAGTCCATTGCTGAAATCATCGAAAAAATGGATCAGGTCTCTGCCGCAATCGATCAAGCTGCCGAACAACAAAACGCTGCATCGGACGAGATTGCGAACAATATCCAGGAAGCCGCGTCGGGGAACCGCGAGGTTGCTGTGAACATCCAAACGGTCGCGACGGAGGCTGCCGAAGTGCTCCAGCTTTCTAACGAAGTTCAGGCGGGAACCGACAAAAGCAGTGAAGCTGTTGCCCTTCTGGGTGATGGGGTGTCAAAAATTCTTTCTCAGCTCCGACAGCACGAAGCGTTTGATAGGCGGGAACATATGCGCATTGTAAGCCGCCAGAACTCGGAAGTATTTGCGCATGGTCAGTGGCAAAGCTGCGTCATCAATGATATTTCCGCAGGCGGTGCCGAGATTGCTGCAGTCGATGGTCTCAAGGAAAGAGATCAGATTAAGCTCAAAATTCCTGGCTTTGAGGAAGTGAGCGGCCACATTTTGCGCGTAACGCCGAAGTCTCGCGGTATCGGCTTCGACATTGACGATCAGACCCGCCAACGCCTGGAGCAGCACCTGTCCGGCCAGAAAGCCGCTGCCTGAGGCTGTATAATCCGGGGCGTCACGCATAATGCTTTGTCTGACGCCCCAGTCGACGCAGCAGTCGAAAGTGCGACGCCGTCATTTGCCCCAATCCGGCCTCCTTGTACGGCTTGCCGAACTCTGCCGCGGTTTTGCGTATGATCCCGCTGATGGCGATGTAATGAACATGACTGACGTTGGGAAAGAGGTGATGTGCGGCATGGGCATTGGCGCCACCGGCAATGAAATTAGCCAGCCAACTCCGCGGCAACCAGTCCATCGACGTCAGCAGGGCATGATCGGCCCAGCTATGGGGTAGGTAACCTTCTTCGTTAAGCGTGGGAAACGCGGTCTCCTCGGTAAAATGGGTTCCGATCAACATGAACGCGAAAACTATCGACTGGACTGCTGTTACGAAAAGATACCCGATCAACACCTGCCACCAGGCGAAATCCAGCAGGGCCATCGGGAGCGCCAGCATCAATCCGAAGTACGCAATTTTGGTAAGCACAAAGAGAACATATTGATACGGTGGATGGCGAATGTCATGGAGGTTCGCCAGCCGCTTTTTAAACAGATAGATCAGGTCCTGCACGAAGATCGAATGCAGCGCGACCATGGCGTAAATCAAAGGTGCGTAGAGGTGCTGAAAGGCCTGATACCAGCGGCCGGGATGGTTGGGCGATAAGCGAATAAAAGGGTTTTCGTCAATGTCGACATCGCATCCGTTCACGTTGGGAAAATTGTGGTGAGACTTCACATGACGCAGGCGCCAGAGATAGGCGTTTGAGCCCAATAGACTGAAGACAAGCGTATGCACAAAGCGGTCGAATTTCTTGTTCCCACTCAGTGCGTCATGCGCGGCGTCATGGGCGATATTCGTCACCAGCAAAAGCACAAAGAGGCCGCAGGCCGTCGCGGAAAAAACCGTCCCGACCGCGCCCAGACGGCCAGACAGGGTCAGCGCGTAGAAGGCCGCGGCCAGGGCTGCGTAGAAGATGCCTTTAAAGAGGATCAGTTTGCCGCCTGTTTTTGCCCGGCCAGTTGTCTGAAAATAGTCAGCGACACGACGGCGCAACGTTACCAGGAAGCGGTCGCTTGCATCATTGGAGAACTTGATCCGCTGGCTTCGCGCACGTCCTGTGCCCTGAACTACCTGTTGGCTGCGCGCATCCGATTTCCAGCGGAAAGGAAGATTACCCCCCTTGCCCGCCCCACCTGAAGAGCCCTTTACAGTCATTGTGTCACTCCAAATTTAAGTAAACGTTCACTTACTTCTATAATTCAAAAAAAACCGGATTGCTTGAACCGGTCATTTGCGCAAGCTTCTGACTTTGAGCCAGATCTGCTGCGGATCGCTCCTGAGCCTGAATTAACCCTGCGCCACCCTGAGGCAGGTTGCGGTCAATTCGTCTTTTAACTCGCAAAGTCCTTTGTCGATCTTGCCGTAGATCCTGGCGGTCGCGACCTGAAGCACAACGCCCAGGAGGCTGGCTGTCACAAACTCGGGATCAGCTGGCGGAATATCGCCGCTTTCCATAGCGTCGATCACACATTCGCGTACAGCATCGACCGGTGTTTTGATCGTATCCGGTAACTTGCCTGATTCGTTGTGCTGAACGAGCAGCAAATAGCTGAAAAGCTCAGGATCTTCATCGAAGAAACGGCAAAAGGTGTCAAGCATCGCCCCTATTTGCGCACCAAACCCGGTCCGACCGATCCGCGCGCGCGTCAACTCGGTGGCGAAGGAGATATAGTTCGTAGAAAACAGATCCCACGCCAGTTGTTCTTTGCTGGCAAAATGCCTGTAGAGCGCACCTTCAGTGACTCCCACAGCCGAGGTGATGTCCCGAATCGAAGTTTCTGCAAAGCCCTTTTCCACAAACAGCGTTAGAGCTGCACGTGTAATCCGTTCCTTCGTTTCCCTGCCGTCCCGCATCGCCGTTTCCCTGATTCGCCATCTGCAAGTGAACGATCACTTACTTTGGATGTCAGCTTTGCAATGTCAAGTCCGGCAGCACTTCTTCCGTTGATTACGCTTCTCGAATCGACCGGAGAAGAAGACCCGCGTGAATGACGTGAAGGTCAAAAAAGCTTAGCGCCTGTCGTCGGAAGCAGGACACTGTAGAGGCTTGCAGACGCAGTGATGAAGAGGCGGTTGCGTTTTAAACCGCCGAAGCAAAGATTGGATACCCGCTCGGGAACCAGAATTTTTCCAATCAGGCTGCCGTCCTGCTCGTAGCAATGCACACCATCACCTGCGCTGGTCCAGATACGCCCCATGGTGTCCAGCCGAAAACCATCGAAGAAGCCGTTGCTGCATTGGGCAAAAACCCGCCCACCCGTCAGTTTGCCGTCGTCGGACACATCGAAGACCCGGATGTGATGTTCGCCGCTGGGATAGCGGGTCCCGCCAGAGTCGGCGATGTAAAGCTGTCGCTCATCCAGGGAAAATGCCAGGCCGTTAGGGCAGGTGAAATCGTCGGCGACCTGGGTCACCTCTCCATTTTGCGGGTCAATGCGGTAGACGTCCTCGCCCTCCAGCTCCGGATCCGCCTGAAAGCCCTCATAATCGCTCTCGATACCGTATGCCGGATCAGTGAACCAGATCGAGCCGTCCGACTTCACCACCACATCATTCGGGCTGTTGAGGCGCTTGCCACCGTATCGGTCTGCGAGAACCAAGCAGGAGCCATCGTGCTCCCAACGCACCACGCGTCGGGTGCCATGCTCGCAAGCCACGATCCGCCCCTGCCGATCCAGTGTCGTGCCGTTGGTGTAGGTTCCCGCATTGCCATGAAAAACCCCGACCGCGCCGGTAACCTCGTCCCAACGCAGACGCCGGTCATTGGGGATATCGCTCCAGATCAGCGACCTGTAGGCCGGCACATACACCGGCCCTTCGGTCCAACGCCCCTCGGACCAGAGGCAGTCCAGCTTTTCAGTCAACTTCACGCTGCGGCGGAAGCGGTCGTCGAGAATTTCGTAGGATGCTGCGCTCATGGTTTTCTCCCGAACAGAAGCCTGTTTATCTCAATGCTATCTTTTTCATAGCAAACTTGATACTCTCTGCCAAGATAAATTCGCTATGGTTTTAATAGCACAAGAGATTGAAGCGTGACCAAAATTCCCCTACCCGGCTCACCCGTCCGTGGCTCCAAGAGCGGCGCACCGGTTATGGCGTTGCTCGATTTGCTTGGCCGTCGCTGGGCCATGGGTGTGCTCTGGACGCTCTGCCAAGGCGGTCCGGCAACTTTTCGGATCCTGCAGGAACGCTGCGAGAGCATCTCACCCGCCGTGCTCAATTCCCGCCTGAAAGAGCTCCGGGAAGCCAACCTGGTGGAGCGAACCACGGAAGGTTACGCCGCCACAAAACTCGGACAGGAACTCTTCGGTCATCTCGAACCTCTGGGTGCCTGGGCGAAGATTTGGGGAAAATCACTCGCGCCCCACCAGGACATCGTCTGACAATTCACTTCTCTGAACAGAGCAGCCCCAGAAAGTCCTGCAGGATGACCGATTGTCGCCGGTCGCTCCGGGAAATAGCGCAGATCGGGCTGGTGTAGCTGAAAACCTCGGGCAGCACCTCATAGATTGAGCCCCGCATGGCGTCCACGCAGTGTACCGGGAAAAAGCCCAGATAGACCCCGGCTTGAACAAAGGCCAATACAGCTTCGGTTTGATATACGGTGCAGCCGACCGGGAAGCGTTCCTTGATACCGCGTAGCGCGTCGCTCTCGTAGTAACCCCGGAACACGAGTTTATGCTCGTAGACTTCTTCAGCACTCAGTTCCGTACCAGCAGCGATCTCCTGCGCCAGTGGATGTTCTCCACCGCAAAAGAGACCGATGGGCTCGTGATAGAGATAGTTGTACCGCAGCCCCGGCAGACGGTGATAATCGGGCACGATTCCGATGTGCAGACTGCCGTCAATGACACCCCGCTCAATCTCATTCGGCGTACCGGTCATCAGACTGATCGTGACCCCAGGCTCCTGCTCCCGGTAGTGCTTGATGGCCGACATCAGCGGATTGTTGTCGTCGGAAACCGTGTAATCGATCATGCCGATTTCGATTTTGCCGACCATCCGGTCATTGACGCTGGAGACGTTGGCGCCAAAGTCGTCAACGGCCGTCAGCAAACGATCAATGTAGGCCAAAACCTGTTGCCCCTGCTGGGTCAGGCTGAAGCCGCTACGCCCGCGGTGGCAGAGCCTCACCCCCAGCCGCGTCTCCAGATCCGAGAGCTGGATCGAAATGGTCGAGCGGCTCACGCCGAGTTCCGCCTGGGCCGCCGATAGCCCGCCGCATTCGATCACGGTCTTGAAGACCCGCATCAGCCGCAAATCGACATCGCTTGTCTGGCCCGAGAATGCCTTCTTCCGTCTTGCCATGATCTACCTATCTTGCGGCCTTTATTACGAAATTCTGTTTGATAGTTATCAAACATAAATTTCGTATTGGCAAATTTATCCCCACCGCACAGCAACCTAGAGTGCGACCGCTCGTGTCGAGCATCAACACATGGATTGGGAAAATTACCGTGTCCTGGACACCTGAGAAACTAGCGGCCTTGAGGGATAAATTCTCCGAAGCCGACGGCGGCGATCTCCACGACCCCAGGTTCAGGAAAATCGCGGACAAGATCTTTTCCGAGGGCGGTCGCAGGCCAGCGCCCTATGCCGGTATCCCAACTCTGCTCGATGCGCCCTACCGTGCTCAGGAAAACGGTGCGCTGGAAATTTCTGACCTTCAGATTGCGCTGTTCGGTATGCCCATGGATCTTGGGGTGACAAACCGCAATGGCGCACGGTTCGGACCCCGCGCCCTGCGCGCGATTGAACGCATCGGCCCTTACAATGACGCCCTGGAATGCGCACCCATTCACGAGATGAAGGTCGCCGACATTGGCGATGTTCCTTTCATGAGCCGCTTCGATCTCCATCAGAGCCTGTCAGACATCGAAAAGTTCGTTGAAAAGATCGCTGCGCAAAATGTCCTTCCCATGGGTGTGGGCGGCGATCATTCGGTCACGCATCCCATTCTGAAAGCCCTGGGCAAGGATCAGCCCCTGGGGTTGATCCACATAGATGCGCACTGTGACACCGGCGGCTCTTACGAAGGTGAAAAATTCCACCACGGCGGCCCCTTCCGGAACGCTGTCCTGGATGGCGTTCTCGACCCGGAACGCACGATCCAGATCGGAATTCGCGGTTCTGCCGGATACATCTGGGAATTCTCGAAAGCCTCGGGCATGACCGTGATCCAGGGCAAAGACATCTCGGATGCCAGCATACCGGCGATCATCGAAAAGGCCCGCGAAGTGGTTGGCGACGGCCCGACTTATTTTACCTTCGACGTCGACAGTCTGGACCCGGCCTTCGCGCCAGGCACCGGCACACCGGAAGCCGGTGGTCTCACGGTGCGTGAAGCTCTCGCGCTAATCCGGGGCATGAAGGGTATCAACTTTGTCGGGGGAGATGTGGTTGAAGTCGCTCCGGCGTACGATGTCACAACGAACACGGCGCAAAACGCCGCTCAGGTCCTGTTCGAAATCCTGAGCCTGATGATGTTCAGCCCGTCCCTGCCGAGGGAGTAATCCGGAACCGGCCAGTCAGCGGCTGAAGAAGGAACAGAGATCAGGATCGATTTTCAGCCCGACCTGCTGTCCGGCGGACAGGCTGACAACCTCACGCGCCCGCGACCGCACCCTGAGCTTCTCCTCGCCCACGGCAATAATCGACTCAACGTTTGGCCCGAGGTCGCGCACGAACTCAACGGTACCAAGAATCGATCGCTCAGGGTTTTCGCACTCGACAACAGCGATGTTTTCAGCACGGATCGCCACCTCGATACCCGCGCCCCCCACAGGCAATGCCTTGTCCTGCGCCAGTATACCCAGGAAGGTTACGGCACCACTCTCTGACACCTCGCCTTTGACTACATTCGCCGTACCGAGGAAATCCGCGACGAAGGCGTCTGCCGGTTCGCGGTAGACCTGAGACGGCATGCCGGACTGCCGCACCACACCATGATCCATGATCACCAATTGGTCCGCGAGCATCATGGCTTCGGTCTGGTCGTGGGTCACCAGCACGGTGGTCACGCCGAACTTGCGTTGCAGCTGTCGCAGCTCAATCTGCATATTCTCGCGCAGCTTTGCGTCTAGCGCCGAGAGAGGCTCATCCAGCAGAAAGAGTTTCGGCTGAACCGCCAGGGCCCGGGCGATAGCGACACGCTGGCGCTGTCCGCCCGAGAGCGCGGCAACAGGCCGGTCCGCAATGGTCGGCAGCTCAATCACATTCAGCAGCTCTTCGACCCGGTCGCGTTGACTGGCCTTATCGATACCGCGCAGCTTCAGTCCGTAGGCGATGTTCTGGGCAACGCTCATGTGGGGAAACAATGCCAGGGACTGGAACACCATCCCAAAGCCCCGTTTGTGCGGCGGGACATTCGAGACATCCACCCCATCCAGCAGAAGACGGCCTGATGTGGCATGCTCGAAGCCTGCGATGATCCGCAACAGCGTCGTCTTCCCGCAGCCGGACGGTCCGAGAAGGCAGACGAAAGATCCTTTCTCGACGTTCATGTCGATATCGCGCAAAGCCGATACGGAACCGAAGTTCTTCGAAACGCCTTCAATCTTCAGGTCGGTACTCATGTTTAGGCTCCTTCTGACGAGTTAGAACAGGCTTGCACGTCCAGCAATGATCTTGTCGATGATGAGAATCATGACAACGTCGACGAGGATAATTCCCACCGACAGGGACAGGACCGCCGGATCGAGCGAAGACACGGTCCGGCTATACATCCAGATCGGCAGGGTGCTGACGTCGATCGTGTACATGAAAAAGGTGATGGTGAACTCGTTGAAGGAAATGATCAGCGCAAAGATCAGTCCAGCCAGGATTCCCGGCTTCATGAGCGGAACTACCACATCCAGGAAAGCCCGCGGCCAGCTCGCGCCGAGCGAAATCGCCGCTTCTTCGATCTCGATATCGATCCCGTTCATGGCGCTCATGCAATTTCGCAGCACGAATGGCAAGACCAGCGCGACATGCGGAATAACCAGACGCCAGATCCCCAGGTCCAGCGCGAGGCTCTCGGCGATCAGAAGAAAGGCGATGCCCAGAATCACGAGGGGAAACACCAGAGGAAGGGTAAACAGCAGTTCCATGCCGGCCCGCACCCTGCCCCCGCCACGAACCAGGGCATAGGCAAGCGGCACGCAGACAAAGGTGGCGATCAGCATCACGAGAGCAGCCACCAGCACACTGGTGAACATGGCATCACCCAGTGAATGAGCGCTGGAAGACTCGTCGCTCGACAACTGGGCCCAAAGCGCTTCATACCAGCGGAAGGAATACTCTGCCGGGGGAAAGGCCGCAGTTTCCGCAGCTGAAAACGACATCAAGGTCACGACGATCACCGGCAGTGCTGAAATCAGCAGGCCAAGTGTGGTGAGAAAGAAGATGACGAAGCTGTAGCTGCCGCCGCGCGTCGAAAACAAGCTGGAGAACATCAGGCGCCTCCGCCGGTTTGCAGTGGTGCGGATGTCCCGGTTGACTTGGGTGTCCGTGTGGAGCGGTTGATCAGCCAGGTCGCCAGAAGCAGCACGCCCGTTGTGATCACAATCAGCACCATGCCCGCCGCCGCTGCACCGGACCAGTTGAAGAGCGGGGAAATCATGTCGCGAATCGCAACACCGAGCATTTGCACGCGGCGCCCGCCCAGTAAAAGCGGTATGGCAAAAGCGCTGGCGTTGTAGGCGAAGACAATCGAAGCGGCGCTGACCAAACCGGGCCGTAACAATGGCAGGATGACATCGTAGAACACGCGCCAGTTCCCGGCGCCCAGCGAACTCGCCGCCTCGAGATACTCCCGCGAAATTGCCCGCGATGCGCTGAGGATCGGAAAGACGGCCAGCGGTATGGCGGTTTGAATCAGGCCAAGCAGAACGCCGGTTTCGTTAAACAGCAACAGGATTGGGCGCGAGATCAAACCGCTTTCCCGCAACGCCGTGTTCAGCACGCCGCTTGGCCCGAGCAGGATGATCCAGCCATAGGACTGAATCAGAAGATTCAGGATCATAGGCAGCAGAATGGTCACAGTCAGCACACGGCGAACCACCGCACCGCGCACACTGGCGATCACCAGAGCAATCGGAACCGCAAGGATGAGGACAACGAGGGTGCTGAGGGCCGCAAGCTTTACCGTGACCCAGATCGAGCGCAGAAAAAAGGGTTCCGCCAGCTCGAAATATGCCTGTAGCGAAAACCCGCTGATCCTGCCGCTCTCGCCGGAAACCGAAAATCTGAAGATGTAAAAACAAGCGCCCAGAAAGGGCGCGATCGCGATAATGGCCGGTAGCGAAAGCGCAAACGACCTCAGTGACGAATGACGTGGGTCCACCAGACCTTGCTCCTAAAAAAAAGAGCGCCATTCCCTTCCCCCCAGAACGGAATGGCGCTCACTGCGGGAGACGAATTAAGCTAAGGTCTGGGTGTAGCGCTTAATCCAATCTTCGCGCACGTCGGCAATGAACTCTTTGTCATGCACAATCGCTTTGTCGCCAAGCTGCTCCGGCTTGATGATGAAGGGGCTGGCCTTCGCCGCCGCAGACATCTCCGCCTTCTGATTGATCGGACCATTGAGGACGGCTTCCGCCATCACGCCCTGCACCTTTGCGTCCAGGGTGTAGTTCATGAAGGCATGCACGACGTCATCTTCACCGGGCTTTGCCTTGGGCATGATGGTGTACATGAGATCGGCGAAGAAACCCTCCTCGACATCATAGGTCGCGCCCATGTTCGAGTTCGCGGGGTCGGCCAGTTCCTTGGCGAAGAAGGCCGGGGCGTACACGCCACCAATATCCAGTGCGTCCGAGCGGAAGAGCTCCACCAGCTGCGTCGGGTTTTCGCCGAAGGTCAGCAGGCGATTGCGAAGCTCGCCAAGTTTCGCCAGGGCGGCGTCCGCATCGCGGCCGTCGCCGCCGAGCATGCGCGAGGTCGCAAAGATGGTGTCGAGTGCGTCGGTCCAGGTCGCGGGCGGCAGGAACAGACGATCGGCGTACTGCTCGTCCCACATTTCAGCGTAACTGGTCGGGGGCGACTTGAAGGTCTTGGTGTTGTAAACCAGCCCGCCGGTCCAGAGCAGATAGCCGATGCCGTGACCGTCAGCGCCGGTACGGAAGCGCGGATCGACATCCTGAAGATTGGGGAGTTGATTGAGATCCGGCTTCGCCAGCAATCCGTCCTTCGACAGTTCGACTGCGCCAACGCCTGCCAGGGTGATCACATCATACTGCGCCCGTCCGCCGGACGCCCGCAGTTTCGCGACCATCTCAGACGTGCTGCCGGTCCGGTCGGCAATGACCTTCGCGCCGGTCGCCTCTTCAAACGGCTTTGCAATGTGATTGAGGATGGCCAGACCGGTGTTGTCGGACCAGGTCAGAAGCCTGACCGTTTTTCCCTCGAAACGTTTGTGGCCAGCCGCCGAAACGATTGAAGGCATAGCCAGAGCCGCCGTAACCCCGGCGCCCGTTTTCAAGAGCCCGCGTCTGGTGAAACGCACAGACATAATATTTTCCCCTTCGTGTACCCTGCTTGAAGTCGATTTTTTTCCGTCTCTATCCGCAAAGGGATAGGAGACCGCATTGACGCCATAAGTCGCAGAGAAACGCAGGAGCGAAAATATCTATGAAACAAATTTTTGTTTGATAAAAATCAAACAAAAACCGGAAATCATGCCGAAACTGCATGTTATTTGAGCATGAAGTGATCAGAATACGAGCATCGCAGATGGCTCATACCGGCTTCATCAACGCTCGGGCGCTTCGTAAATTTCCGGGTTATGCAGTTCCATGAACTTCTCCGGCACCTTCAAGGGTGTGAAGCCAAATTTCTTGTAGAGTTCCTGGGCATCCGCCGTGACCAGTAACCAGCGGCGGATCACCTGCAGGTCGGGGTGAGCCAGAATGCACTCCATCATCCACTTGCTGAGGCCGCGCCCCCGGCAATCTTTGAGAATGAAAACATCTTTCAGATAGGCCACTGACGCAAAATCCGAAACCACACGGCCAAAGCCGATCTGACGTTCTTCTTCAAACAGACCAAAGCAGAGCGAATGCTTCACAGCCCGATCAAAAGTCTCCCGCGTCATGCCTCGCGCCCAATAACTCTCCTCCGAGATGAAGCGGAAGAGCACCTCCATGTCGAAACAGGCGACGTCGGTTGTTAGCCTGTAACTTTCTTTCTGCCACTCCATCTTATGCGCGCCTTTTTCCTTTCAGCCTGCCGACAGAGATATCAGATCGCGATTATCTTGAGGACTCTGAATGCATTAGTTGGCCGCAACGCACGTCAGATTGATTTTCCGACTTTTTGATTCCGTCCAAACCTGGATCAGTTGGAAAAAACATGCAAATACCAATCGCCCTTGATATTTCGATATCCGCTTAGTTGACGCGTTGGATGGTTCGTCTCCGGAAGCGGCAACTCGAGACTGTCAAGGAGCGGCTCGGGGGCTGTCGGCCTGAATTTATAATTTCTTTTTGTTCCGACCGTGACAAAACCTGATCCGTAGTAGTGAATACTGACACCACCAAAACCTTTATAAGTATCTATGAATATTTCGTCGAGGCCGATTTGATTCGCCAAAACGATATACTCTTCCATGCGACCGATCGTGATTAGATCTTTGGGCCCGGTTCTAGGGTCCACTTCATACGATGTTGCCAAGCGCCCATTTATCAACTCGCTGTCTCTGACGAAGATCTGAATATGACAGTTCTCTTCATCGACTTTAAGGGCGACACACTGCGCAAGATCGCTCTCCATCATTTCGGCAATCTTGTTGAACTTCTCCTCATGAGCTTCGAAGCGTTGGATTGCTTCTTCGTCGGAGATGTCCGAAAAATCACCACAGCCAAATAAAAAACCTGCGCACAACAGCATTGCGGCCAGTCTTAAATTCATACAAAAGATTCCCAAAAGAAGAGCTTGAAAGTGTAAATTTAGGTAATTGATCCAGTCCTTGGTAGAGGCTTGGCAAATACAAAGTCAGGATGAACTGCCTAGCTGTCATCCAGAGAAAACAGCTCTGTTTTGCATTTCCGTGCAGCGCCCAACTCTTCACTGGTTAATTCCCGCCCAGTCCAGATGCAACCGCGGCATGCACCAGCGTGTTCAACCAACTCCAAGAGTGCCCGGTGTTCGACTTTTGTCAGCCCACCCTCCAGCATTTCCAGCGGATGCATGACCAGCACAGGGTTGAAGAATTGCCTTCGCCCCATGACTCTGCGGATGGCTTGTGTAAGCAGTTCGCCTGCCGCTTCAAAGTCGCTGATAATCGAACGCGGATGATTAAGAGGCTCAACGAGTTCGAGAGCATCAGGGTCCAGCGAGACCGCTTCGCCGGCACTCTGACCGACTGCAATAACCCTACGCCTCTCATTTAGTTTTGTGATTGCAAGTGCCGCGACGTCTCGCCATTCCCTGCCATCACCTACAACACGCAGATGCAATTCCCGTCGTCGCATTCGAACGTAGATAACATCGTGGGGAAGCAAATCGAGTAAGAAATCACCAAGGCTCACAAGCAACACCCAAATCGCGTCAAGAAGGTCGGATGCATATGACTTCCGACAGCTTACAGAGCTGTCATGCAGAACGACCGAAGAGAAAATCCACCTCACGCTTCTCCCCACCAAGATCCAGCTTCGCGGTCGCGGGCGGCATTTCCGAGATCACCTTGCCGCGTCGGATGACATGGAGACGATTGGCTTTCAGGCGCAGGGCTTCGACCTCGTCGCGGGCCTGCAGGATGACCATGTCGGCGTTGCTGCCTTTCTCAAGCCCGTAGCCTTCAAGGTGCATGGTCTCTGCACCGCGCTGGGTGACCGAGCGAAACATTTCACGCATCTGGTCCATGCCGGTCATCTGGCCGACATGCAGCGCCATGGAGGCGACCTCGAGCATGTCGTGGCTGCCCAGGCTATACCAGGGGTCCATGACGCAATCATGGCCTAGCGCAACAGGCACACCGGCGGCGATCAGTTCCTTCACACGGGTCATGCCCCGGCGTTTCGGGTAACTGTCGTGGCGGCCCTGAATGGTGATGTTGATCAGCGGGTTGGCTATCGCAGTCACCCCCGCCTCGGCGATCAGGGGGATCAGCTTACTGACGTAGTAGTTATCCATGGAATGCATGGAGGTCAGGTGCGATCCGGCCACCCTGCCCTGCAGTCCCAGGCGTTGTGTCTCGTAGGAGAGGGATTCGATATGCCGGGAGTTGGGGTCGTCGGTTTCATCGCAATGCATATCGACCAACAGGCCGCGTTCGGCGGCGATCTCGCAAAGCTGACGCACGGACTCCGCACCGTCGGACATAGTGCGCTCGAAGTGCGGAATACCGCCGACCACATCAACGCCTTTGTCGAGAGCGGTCTTGAGCTGGGCCTTGGCATTAGGATCGCGCAGATAGCCATCTTGAGGAAAGGCAACCAGTTGCAGGTCGATATAGGGTTTGACCTCCTTCTGGATCTCCAGAAGCGCATCGACCGCCAGCAGGCGAGGGTCGCAGATATCCACGTGGCTGCGGATCGCCAGCGTACCCCGCGCGATGGACCAGCGGCAGAGCTCCCAGGCCCGCTGCTTGATGGCTTCGACAGTCAGGTCTGGTTTCAGTTCGCCCCAAAGCGCGATGCCTTCCAGGAGGGTCCCGCTCTCGTTCACGCGCGGCAGACCGAAGCTTAGCGTCGCGTCCATGTGGAAATGACTGTCGACGAAAGGCGGTGTCACCAGCATACCGCCGGCATCGATCTCCTTCGCGGCAGCGGCGTCGAGCTTTGGTCCGGTTTCGACGATCTTGCCGTTCTGACAGGCGATATCGGTCAGGTCTTTCTGACCGGGAAGCTTAGCGTTGCGGACGATCAGATCCAGCATGACGTGTGTTCTCTCTCTTCTAAGCCCGGTCGCCGCGCCGGAAAGGTGCGAGTAACGCCTTGGGATAGGCTGCACGGCGCGCCATAACGACCATGGCCAGGATACTCAAAACATAGGGCGCCATCAGGAAGAACTGATAGGGAATTGCCGCCCCGCCTGAGACCTGCTGCACACGAACCTGCAGAGCATCGATCCCGGCGAAAAGCAACGCGCCCAGCAGAGCCTTACCCGGTCGCCAGGAAGCAAAGATTACCAGCGCCACGCAGATCCAGCCACGCCCGTTGACCATCCCGAAGTAAAAGGCATCAAAGGCCGACATGGTCAGGAAAGCACCGCCCACCGACATCAGGGCCGAGCCAACCATAACCGCCCCCGTTCGTACGGCGAGCACGTCGATGCCCTGGGCTTCGACCGCCAGGGGGTTCTCTCCGGCCATGCGCACGGCAAGGCCGACCGGCGTGCGGTTCAGACCGTACCAGATGACCGCAACGCAGATCAGCGCCAGGTATGTCATGGGGGTCTGCGTAAAAACAGAGGGACCAATCACCGGCAGATCTGACAGAAGCGGGATGGCATAGGGTTGAAAGGGTTCGATCTTTGGCGGTGTTGTGGCATCCGGCAGCAGCATCCGGAACACAAAGTAGCTGAGCGACGAGGCCAACAGCGTAATCCCGATCCCGGTTACATGCTGGGACAAACCGAGATAAACCGTAAAGCCCGAGTGCAACAGACCGAACATCATCCCGATGAAGGCCGCGAAGGCCACACCGCCCCAAAGATCGCCGCCCTGGTAGACCCACATCCAACCGGCCATGGCCCCCATGGTCATGATGCCTTCGATACCCAGGTTCAGCACCCCTGCCCGTTCGCAGATCAGCTCGCCCAGGGTGCCGAAAATCAGCGGCGTCGCGATGCGCAGGGTCGCCGCCCAAAAGCCGGTCGTCAGGAGGATCTCGAGAATATCCATTCCTCTCAACCCCGCCTGATCCGGAAGCGGACCAGCATCACGCTGACCAGCACACAGAGAACGGAAGACGCCACCAGCACATCGGCCAGATAGGTCGGAATATTCACAGCCCGGCCCATGGAGTCCGCACCGACGTAAATGCCTGCGAGGAAGAAGGCCGAAACCACCACGCCGATGGGATGAAGCTGCGCCAGCATCGCCACGGCAATGCCTGTGTAGCCAAAGCCCGGCGAGAGATCGAGCGTCAGATAGCCCTTCAGCCCAATCACTTCGCCAACGCCGGCGATCCCGGCCAGACCGCCGGAGATCAAGGCGGTGCGGATAATCGTGCCGTTGACGTTGATACCCGAGAAAGCTGCGCCACGGGCATTCAGACCGACAGCCTTGATCTCGAAGCCCCAAACCGTAAAGCGCATCACCAGCCAAATTGCCAAGGCGGCAAGCAGCGCAATGATCAGGCCCAGGTGCAGCCGGCTCTTTTCGAGTATTTTTGGCAATAGGCCTTCATCGATAATCGGCGCTGCCTGAGGCCAACCCAGCGACATGGGATCTTTCAGCGGGCCCTCGAGCAGATAATTCACGAACAGCAGGATGATGAAGTTGAGCAGCAGTGTGGTGACGACCTCATCGACGCGCAGTTTGTTCTTGATCAATGCGGGCACAACCAGGACCGCGCCCCCTGCCAGAGCGCCAGCGATCAACAGCACCGGAATCAAAAGGAACGCCGGCAGGTCGAGCGCTCCGGTCCCCAGCCAGGTTGCTGCCAAGGCCCCCATATAGAGCTGCCCTTCACCGCCGATATTCCAGAGTTTCGCCCGGAAAGCGACAGCCGCAGCAAGGCCGGTCAGGATCAAGGGGGTCGCCCGGGTCAGGGTCTCTGCCAAGGCAAAGCGCGAACCGACGGCTCCCTTCACCAGAAGCGCGTAAGCTTCAAGAACCGACTCGCCCGTCCAGGCAATCAGACCTGCACAGAGCACCAGTGCGGCGCCCACTGCCAAAATCGGTGCCATTCCTGCCAGCCAGATTGGGGGCGATTCTCGTAATTCCAGTCGCATCAGGCAGCAGCTCCCGCGTTATCCGGTCCCTGGGGGCCGGTTTGCGGATTATGGCCCGCCATCATTAATCCCAGCTCCCGCGGGCTGACCGTTTTCGCGTCCATCGTTGCGGAAACGCGCCCGTGATAGATCACCGCCACCCGGTCGGAGAGTGCGAGCAATTCCTCCAGGTCCTCGGTGATAAGAAGAACCCCCGCACCACGCTCGCGTGCCGCAAGCAACTGACCATGCACGTATGCAATTGCCCCTTCATCCAGGCCACGCGCCGGCTGATTGGCCAGCACCAGACCGGGCTCACGCGAAAGCGCGCGGGCAAGGATCAATTTCTGCATATTGCCGCCGGAGAGCAGACGGGTCTCGGCATCCGGTCCGGGACAACGGACATCAAAGCGCTCGATCTGGGCCTCGGTTCGCGCTTTTGCCGCGGAATGATCGATCAGGCCGTGGCGCGAGATGGGACTCGCCCGCAGATCTTCACTGATCATGTTCTCCCAGATCGACATTTCACCGATCACGCCCTCGGCGTGGCGGTCCTCAGGAATGCGTCCGACACCCAGTTTGACGACCTTCGCAGGGGTGGGATGCGTGAGCGTTTCACCGAACAGGGTCAGGCTGCCCTCATCGGGACGGCTCAGGCCGGAAATCAGTTCAGCCAACTGGACCTGACCGTTTCCGGACACACCGGCGATCCCCAGGACCTCGTGAGCACGAACCTGCAGGTTCACAGCATTGAGCCCAACGCCACCCGTCGCAGAACGCAGCGAAACATCCCTGATCGAGAGGACCGCATCTCCAGGCGCCATGGGGTCTGCCTTCGGACGCGTGACCGCATGCCCGACCATGGCCTCGGCCAGAATATGCCGGTCAGCACCTTCAGTCGGCATTTCATGTACGATTTTGCCGCGGCGCAGGACCATGACCCGGTCGCAAATCGCCAGAATTTCATTGAGTTTGTGCGAGATAAAAATAATTGAGAGCCCGCGTTCCACCAGCCGGCGCAGGGTATCGAAAAGCCCTTCCGTCTCCTGCGGAGTCAGGACGGCAGTCGGCTCGTCCATGATCAGGATTCGCGCATCCCTGTAGAGGGCTTTCAGGATCTCCACTCGCTGGCGCTCACCAACCGAGAGGTCGCCGACACGGGCATCCGGATCGACCGTCAGGCCATACTCGCTGGACATGGCGTCAAGACGGCTCCTGGCCGCTGCACGGCTCTGCCAGGGTCGCCAAAGGGACTCCGTACCCAACACGACGTTGTCGAGTACCGTCAGATTATCCGCCAGGGTAAAGTGCTGATGCACCATGCCGATCCCGGCGGCAATCGCCGCATGGGGTGCGCCGGGCGGCAAAGCTTCGCCCTCGACCTCGACGTGGCCTTCATCAGCCACGTAATGGCCGAACAGGATATTCATCAGTGTGGTTTTACCCGCACCGTTCTCACCAAGAAGAGCCAGCACTTCTCCCCGGGCCAACGACAATGAAACACTGTCGTTGGCCACGAGGGAGCCGAACCGCTTGGTGATGTTTTCCAAGCGTAATACAGCAGACATTTTGAGGTTTTTCCTCAGAAAGTCGACTTGGGTTCTTCGTCGTTGATCTCGACGGTGAAGGTACCGGCCAGGATTTCCGCCTTCAAAGATTCGACCTTGGCCTTCACGTCAGCGGGGATCTTGTCTTCGAATTCGTAATAGGGTGCGAGCGACGCGCCGCCCTTGCCCATCATGGTCCATTCCTTGTAGTCGACAGCCGTGAACTTACCGGCCTTAACGTCGGCAATGGCGTTGTTGATGGCGGCTTCCATGTGCCAGAGCGCGGAGGTAACGACCACATCTGTGCCGTTCTCTTCCTTGTTCATATCGTTGACGTTGCCAAAGGCAATGATGCCTTTTTCACGTGCCGCATCGACAACACCGGCCCGCTCGGCATAAAGCACATCAACACCGGCTTCGATCTGAGCAAAGGCTGCTTCTTTGGCCTTGGGAGGATCGTACCAGGAACCGATGAAGTTGACCTTGAACTGAACGTCCGGGTTAACCGAGCGCGCACCTGCCATGAAGGCATGAAAGAGGCGATTGACCTCACCGATCGGATAACCGCCGACCATGCCGATGGAATTGGTCTTGGTCATGGAACCGGCAATCATGCCCATCAGATAGCAGGGTTCATGGATGTAATTGTCGAACACGGCGAAGTTTTTGCCGTGCGGTTTGAAGGGGTCGCCCATCAGGAAGGACACTTCAGGATAATCATCCGCGACAGCCCGCGCTTCGCGGCTGATCCCGAAGGCTTCGCCTACAATCAGCGCCACACCACTATCAGCGTATTCGCGCAGAACCCGAACGTAGTCTGTGTTTGCCACCTTTTCCGAAAAGACATACTCGATCTCACCGGCTTCCTCGGCCGCGACCAGCGCCAGATGAAGGCGCGCATCCCATTTTTGCTGGATTGGCTGGGTATAGATTCCCGCCACCTTGATCTTCTCCGCCAGCGCCTGCCCACTCATGGCGCCTGCAGTCACAACCGCCGCCAGCAGAGCGCAGGCAGCAGCAAAAGTTTTCCTGAACATTATTGTCCCCTGTTTCGTTATTTATTGAACACCACCCCGGGCGATCCAACGAATCTCCCTGAGAGAGGTCTCTTTTTATTGCCTACTTAGTCTTTGTAAACGCAAGATTTATTCGGCACGCCCCTCTCATTTGTCGCGCAGTTTAGCCAAATTCTGACCAACTGGTCAACTTTTGAGTCCATTTTTGGCCTCGTCTTCAAACCGGAACAAGCGGCTGTTGGTGACTTGGCAGAGATGGAAAAACCAGGATAGTCTGTCGCTGGGCTGCCACCAATAAATAATACGCACAATAAACAAAGGGTGCCAAAGGCAGCCGCACATCGGCTGAAAGCCTGGAAGCCGGGATGTAAGCCGGTCTGCTCCTCGGGGAGGAAGGGCGGAAAATGACCTATTCGGTGCTTGTGGTAGATGATGAACCGAATATCGTACTGTCGCTCGAGTTCCTAATGACTCAATTGGGGCTCGACGTGAGGGTGGCCAGGGATGGCGAGACTGCGCTTGATGAAATCGGGCGTTTACCGCCGGATCTGGTGCTGCTTGATGTCATGCTGCCGAAATGCGATGGCTACGAGGTCTGTCGGAAAATCCGGGCAAACCCCCGCCTCAACAGGATCAAGGTCGTGATGTTGACAGCCAAGGGCCGGGATGCAGAACGGGAGAGAGGTCTCGCCGCAGGGGCAGACGACTACATCACCAAGCCCTTTTCAACACGCGAGATCAATGAACGGGTCAGCCTCTACCTGGAAGAGAAAAGCGCCACGTGCTCGAATTGAAAGCTGCTTCAGCAGGCGGAGGCTTGCCAGGTTTCCGCGCAGAACCGGGTACTGCTTTGGATAAATCCAATGAATAACTTCGATCCCAAAGGCGAACGTTCCATCGCGCTCTTTTTACTCGGCATTCTGCTTTTCAATCCGCCGCTGCTGTCAATCTTTGGTATCGACGTCGCCTTCGCCGGTATTCCGCTGCTGTATATTTATCTCTTTCTGGCCTGGGCCGCTTTTATCCTGCTGATGGGTTTGATTTCCGAGCGCGGGCAAGAGCGGCGGCGCAGTCGGAGAGTGGCCCCCCTGCCCGGCGACGAGAATGCAGCGGAGCAGACGCAGATCCGCGAGGATTCCCTGCCCCACAGCATTACGCCACGGCCTAACCCGGCACAGCGTCTGACAACCGGCCCCTCGCGAAACCCGTCAAACGAAAACGAGAGCTGGTAACGATGTTGACGAGCTGGTTCATACTGCTCGTTTCTTTAGGCTATCTCTGCCTGCTGTTTGCGATTGCCTATTACGGTGACAAACGGGCCGATGAAGGACGCAGCTTCGCAGGCAACCCCTATATCTACACCTTGTCGATTGCGGTCTTCTGCACGTCCTGGACCTTCTACGGCAGTGTTGGACGAGCGGCGACCGACGGTATCGGTTTTTTGCCGGTCTATCTCGGGCCGACCCTGACCTTCGCCCTCTGGTGGTTTGTTCTGCACAAGATCATCCGCATCACCAAGGCGCACAATATCACCTCAATCGCCGACTTTATTTCGTCACGCTACGGCAAGAGTAACCTGCTCAGTGGCCTGGTGACCGTCATCGCTGTGGTTGGGATCATGCCCTACATTTCGCTGCAGCTGAAAGCCGTGTCGACCAGCTTTGCGGTTCTGCTGCAGTACCAGGACGTCGTTGCACCGAATGGCGCGAATGATTTATCGGCGTTGAGCAGTCTGCTGACCTTCAGCGAAGTGCCGATCCTGCGTGACACCGCGTTCCTGGTTACCCTGGTTCTCGCAATCTTCTCGATCCTGTTCGGCACACGCCATATCGATGCCAGCGAACGGCACGAAGGCATGGTGCTGGCAATTGCGTTTGAATCGGTCATCAAGCTGCTGGCCTTCCTCGCGGTCGGCGTGTTTGTGACCTATGGGCTTTACGATGGGTTTGGAGACCTCTTTTCGCGCGCTCGTGAGGTGCCGGAAATGAACCCGCTCTTTGGCCAGGGAACCGCGAGCGGATACGGCGAATGGGTCACCACAACGATCCTTTCCATGGCGGCAGTGATCTGTCTACCCCGCCAGTTCCAGGTGACGGTGGTGGAGAATGTGGATGAAGGTCACCTGCGCAAGGCAGTCTGGCTGTTCCCTCTCTATCTGCTGATCATCAACATCTTCGTTCTTCCAATCGCGCTCAGCGGCGTGATGATGTTTTCACCCAGCGCCGGCAATCTCGCCGATATGTTCGTGCTTACAATTCCCCTGGCCGAAAATCAGGGAACCCTTGCACTCTTTGCATTCATCGGCGGTCTCTCGGCAGCTTCGGGCATGGTGATTGTGGCGACGATCGCCCTCAGCACTATGGTCTGTAACGACCTGATCATGCCGGTCCTGTTGCGGATCAAGCGCTTGAGGCTGAACGAGCGCGGTGATCTGACACGCCTGCTGCTTGGAATCCGCCGGGGCAGTATCCTGGTCATCCTGTTTTTCAGCTACAGCTACTTCCGTTTCATCGGCGAGTCCTACACGCTGACATCCATAGGTCTGGTTTCCTTTGCTGCCGCCGCCCAGTTTGCGCCTGCCATAGCCGGCGGTATCTTCTGGAAAGGCGGAACACGCAAAGGCGCCCTTACCGGTCTGGTCCTCGGATTTATCGTTTGGGCCTATACCCTGCTGATGCCGTCATTTTCGCGCTCCGGATGGTTGCCGATCGAATTCGTGGAATTCGGACCTGCGGGCATCGAACTGCTCAAGCCCTACGCTCTCTTCGGCCTGGAGGGTTTCGACGTACTTTCCCATGCACTCTTCTGGAGCATGCTTGCAAATGTGGGAGGATACGTCGCCGTCTCACTGCTCAGCCGTCAGAACGCCCTGGAACGGATCCAGGCGGCACTTTTTGTCGATGTCTTCCTGCATTCCGGTCTCAGGGACGGACATCAGCTCTGGCGCGGGACAGCGACCTACAGCGATCTTTACGATCTGGTCTCCCGATTTGTCGGAGAACGCAGGAGCCTGCGCGCCTTTCAAAGCTATGCGCGTTCGCGCGGCCTGGACCTGATGCGCATTGGAGAGGCTGATTCCGATCTCGTAAACTTCGCGGAACGGCTACTTGCGGGCACCATCGGCGCGGCGACGGCCCGCGCCTTGATCGGCACTGTTGTGAAGGGCGAAATCGTCTCCATCGAGGAAGTCATGGAGGTGCTCGGCGAAGCTTCTCAGGCGATCAAATACAGCCATCAACTGGAGGAAAAATCACGGGAACTGGAGGCCGCAACGGCAGAGCTGCGAGCCGCCAACGAACGTCTGCAGGAACTCGACCGCTTGAAAGACGATTTCCTTACCACCGTCAGTCATGAGCTGCGCACGCCCCTCACCTCGATCCGCTCTTTCAGCGAAATTCTCTTCGACCATCCGAAGCTCGACAATGATGAGCGCACCCGCTTTTTAGGAATCGTGATCAAGGAAAGCGAACGTCTGACACGCCTGATCAATCAGATCCTGGATATGGCAAAACTGGAATCCGGCCGGACTCACTGGAATATCACCGACGTAGACGCCCGTGAAGCAATCCGAGAGGCCGTAGCCGCAACCAGCAGCTTGATCGCGGAAGACAAAATCGACCTTTCTCTGCGGTTGCCTGACGACCTGCGCCCGATCCGGGCGGATCAGGACCGTTTCATCCAGGTGATCGTGAATCTGCTCGCGAACGCCGTGAAGTCCTGCAACGCGGCTGATCCGCGGGTGGAAGTGCGCGTTGTTGCTCAGGACGGGGGCCTGAAGGTCTCGATCGCGGACAATGGTCCGGGTGTGCCTGCCGGATCCGAGGAGCACATCTTCGACAAGTTTCAACAGGTCAACGACGGTCGTGCCGGGGCCACCGGCGGCACAGGGCTGGGCCTGCCTATTTGCCGCCAGATCGTCGAATATCTCGGAGGTGAAATCTGGCTTGAGCGCTCTGACACGCATGACGCTGAAGCGATAGCGGCAGGTTCGTCGAGCAGCTCAGACTCATCAGGTCCAGCGGTTTCGCCGTTACCCGGGTTCTCCACAGACGAAGACGAAGCCGCGTTTGACGGCGGGGGAGCCGTCTTCAGCTTCACCCTGCCCTATGGTAATGCCAGGCAGGACCATCAGAGCGGTCTTACGCAGGCAGACTCCGCTTCCGAGACCGAGCCGCAGACAAATCGCCACGAGCGACCGGGTATCAGCGTAGGGTCAGATTGACTTTCTTGGAATTTCCGGAGCGCACGGCAACATCGGCTGAACTGGTCATCTCACCGGCAATCGCGACAATCCGGTAGCTTCCCTCCCGAAGGGTGAATGACCCGGTGGAGCCTGTCTTTGTCGATAGCATCCGCTTGCCGCCCTTGCGATAGACTTCCCAGACCACTTGGTCCGAAGAGAAGAGCCCGCCTTCTTGCGTGAGCGCAGAAGTATGCAGAGATCCGGCATTCATGTTCAGTGTGTATTTGTAAGTATGGCCGGCTGTGACCTCGATCGTGTGCTTGACCTTGGCATCACGTGTTTTCGCCCGTACCAGATAAAAGCCTTCAGGCAACACAAGACTGGGGCGGGGTCCATTGGTTGTCGCGACCAGATGACGTTTCCCGCTGGCATCCCGACCATAGGTCATGACTTCCCAGGCGACATCACCCTTGAGCGGCTTTGCTCCACGGTGAGGAATAACCTTGAGACGCACCCACCCAGCGTTCAGATTCACCCGGTGTTTGACCGCAGCCGAGGCAACTTCAAGGTTGGAGTCCACGGCAACGTCTCCGTAGACGGTTGCAACGCGATACTGCCCGGCAGGCAGAGAGAGTTCCGCAGGAGATTTTTCCGCCGTCGCGACGATTGGTCCGACAGCGCCGTTCTCAAAACGGGAGACCGTGAAGGAAATTCGATCCTTCAGTGTCTTCGCGCCATTTGCGATCACAGCTTCGAGCTTGATTCGCTGCTGGTCGCCAACAGCGGCCATTTGCTCGCCGGCCAGTGCGACACCCGCAGGAACAGCGGATAATCCGAGGGAAATGGCACCGGCAAATGCGGTGCGGTAGAGCCAATTACACACTGGATTGATCACGTTCGTTACTCCCATAGCCATACTCCTTACTATGGGCAAACGAACCTTTACAAGGGGTGAACATGCTTGCCTACACACATTTCTCAAATGCGCTGCTTCAGGGGCACAAATGAGACACTGATCAAACATGAGTCAGGAAACCCCAATCAGACAGCAATGCTCAAGAGTTAACCGCCAGTTTACTCTGACCCGGAAGATCTTTCTTCGATGCAGCAAAAAATATTTTTCAGTCAACCCTGCGGAGACCCCGATGAGCCCGAAACAGAATAACGGGCACCAAGCGACACGAATGTCACTCAAATGCCCGTTATCTGCGGCTTCGCCAATTCCCAGCCGTCAAAGTCTTACGACGGCGTCCATCAAAACCGCCCCCGCTGCGAGGGCACTGCTTTCAAGTTTCAGGATCTGTGGAAGTCGAAAATTCACCCTTTAGGCTGACCAGGCAGCAGGCCCTCTTCCGAAGGCCTGCCGCTAGATCCTGGCTGTCTGATAATTCTGACTGTCAGATAAGAGTGAACCTATTCAGCACAATCGCGTTTAAGCAGCCGCGGAGTCCGACCGCGAGCGAGTGATGTAGGCCCGTGCGCAATGCTCGGCACAATAGGGCTTACCCGACAACGCCGGTTCACCGCAAAAATGGAAGTCTTCATCGCCCGGATCACCAATTGGCCAAAGACACTTGGGACCGCGGCGACTCGCATTCACCGCACGAGTTGCCGATGCAACCTTCCCTCGTGTACCGCCTCGGACTGCCTTTGCGGCTGTCGTTGCATGCGCTGCCGAGCGTGCACCGTTTGCCGCCTGACCACCGCGCGCAGCCGCAGCCTTCGGAGCAGCTGCGGAGCCTGCGCTCGCCGCCGTTTGCGAACCTGCGGACTTGGCTGCCAATGCAGCTGAGATAACTGTCTGAAGCGGTTCGTTCTTCGCGGCACTCTTGCCCGAAGCGGCAGGCGTGCCAGCCGACCGCGTTGTCTTGGTACCTACCGGGCTCTGCTTGACCGCAGCCTTGGCGGATGATGCAGAATTCGAAGCGCCCCCGTCTTCGCCCCGCTTGATCGGCGATGGCCTCGCCTGCAACTTCATCCTGTGTGCTTTGCCGACGACTGCATTCTTCGAAACGCCGAGAAGCTTGCCAATCGCAGACGCGCTGTGGCCCGTTTCCCAAAGTTTCGTCAGTTCGTCGATTCGTTCTGGAGTCCAGCTCATATGCCCACCCTCACGTCAACAACAATATATAGTCACCCTGTCTAAATGTAGGGCTTTTATGGTTAAACGCCACCATATAAGGTATGGTTTAGTGAGTCGAGTCTATGAACCGCCCGGATTCGAGTTATCCACAACTTTGTTTGCGGGGTAACGCGTGCACTTACAAAAAGGGTGAATTGTTAACGCGCACGGCACCAGCTGAGGTCGAATTGGAAGGCCCAGTTCACAGTCCGGAGCAGGCTTGGCAGCGGCAATGCCGCGACTCGCAAACTTATGACGCCTGTAACAAGCGGTCTGCTGCGAGCGACTCGGCCTTGCGGTCGGCCCGGCGCTAAGCTATTAGACCCGCATTCATGCTCCAGTTCGTACAGAAACAGGTTAGCCGGACATCCTGGGTCGTCCGCCTCGCGGAGCATCTCGCGCAGATTAAAGACGGATATCATGACCAAGTCGCACGACCAGAAGACAGGCCAGAACACATCGATCAGAATTTTGGCGGCAGCCGTGCTGGCAATGGCCATCGTGGTTACAGCCTCCAACATCCTGGTGCAGTATCCGATCAACGATCTGCTGACATGGGGGGCGTTCAGCTACCCGGTTGCCTTCCTGATTACGGACCTTACGAACCGCTCTCTCGGGCCGGTTCGGGCGCGCAAGGTGGTTTATGTAGGCTTCGCGCTTGCGGTACTGCTCTCGCTCTATTTCGCCGATCCCCGGATTGCCATAGCCTCGGGCTCCGCCTTCCTGATTGCGCAACTTCTGGATATCTCGATTTTCGATCGGCTGCGTAAACAGGCCTGGTGGCTGGCCCCGGTTGCCTCATCAACCGTTGCCTCGGCGCTGGATACCTTCATCTTCTTTTGGCTGGCCTTTGCCGCAACCGGAATTCCCTTCACCCTCTTCGGTGTCGGGTTTGGCGAAACCGGTGTGCCCTGGCAGACGCTGGCACTGGGAGATTATCTCGTGAAGATGGGTGTCGCCCTGGTCATGCTGATCCCCTTCCGTCTGCTTCTGAGTGTCACCAAACCTCAGTTCACAGCCACCAACGGCGCTTAACTCGCCCCAGGAACGTAGAGCCTCATTCAGCTAGCCGCGACCGCGATAGCTGGGCACACCCTGTTCCGGCAGCCAGAGTCCTTCCGGCGGCGATCCGCTTTGCCAGAAGACGTCGATGGGGATGCCGCCACGCGGATACCAGTAGCCGCCGATCCGCAACCATCTGGGCGTCATGCTGCCGATCAGGCGCTTTGCAATGGCGACCGTGCAGTCCTCGTGAAACGCGCCGTGGTTCCTGAAACTGCCGAGATAGAGTTTGAGCGACTTGCTCTCGACCAGCAGCTCTTCCGGCACATAGTCGATGACCAGGTGAGCAAAATCCGGCTGGCCGGTCACCGGACAGATTGAAGTGAATTCAGGTGCGGTGAAACGCACCAGATAGTCAATATCCTGATGCGGATTGGGCACAGTCTCCAGGATGGCCTGATCCGGGTCTTGCGGCAGCTCCGCTGAATGGCCCAGCTGTCCAAGTTTTTCGTATTTCGATTCCGTCATGTGGCTGGTTCTCCGCTGCGGCAGCTGTCGGCCCGCTCGAGGTAAAAAGTAGTCAGGTCACGCACTCATAAACATTGTCGGCCTTGACCTATGCGCCTTACGCTCGGGGATCAAGCCTGTAGGCAGTCCACCCCGAAATCGTGACCAGGGCAGGCAAGCTTTCCTTAACCATCTTCTGACAACCTGCGACGCTGCATTCAAAAGGACAAGCCGAGATGGCTGTTGATGTCGTAGAAAATAATCTTGAGGAAGACGCGTTCGAGCTGGAGGCATCAGATCTTGATGATCTGACCCACGCCGAAATGCTTATGCTTTATACGGAATCGGCAAATTCCATCCGCTTCGCGAAAGCGCAGCAGTGGAAGTCCGTCGGCGCGACTCTGTTGGTGTTTGCCGGCCTTATGCTGGTCGCCCACTTCACTAAAGACAACATCGTGCTGGTCAAAACGACCGCGTTTACGAGCTTCCTCTTTTCGGCTGCTGCAATCTACACCCTTGTCCTCTATCAGGTATGGCAAAATACCGAGCGTGAAAAATTACGCGAAATTGCAAGGTCGCTGTCCAATCTCTTTGTCAAAATTCGCACGATCAAGTCGAGTCGCGAGGCGAACTTCCACCGCTACACACTTCTTTGCTTCATGGCCATCGCGATCCTGATCGGCAACGCCATCCTCATCATGGATCTGCAAACGCTGTACCAGTAAGAAATTCCGGCGTCTGCACGTGTTTTTCAACTGGGCGGTTGGCAATAAGCAATCGTTTATAGTAGACCCAAGGCGGTGAAAATCACGACGCCCAAGCAAGCGCCGCCGGAGTTCCGCCAAGAACTCCCCTGTCACGGCCTTTCTTGACGAGCAGTCACAAGCCTCGGGAACGAATCATGCCGTCATTCGATATCACTTCCAAAACCGACGTCAACGAAGTCGACAATGCGTTGAACGGAATCACCAGGGAGATTTCTCAGCGTTTCGATTTCAAGGGCTCAAGCTGCACAATCGAACGCAGTGATAACGAGATTACGGTCCTGGCGGACGATGATCTGAAGCTGAAACAGATGCACGAGCTGCTGAAGGTCCATTTTACACGGCGCAAGCTCGATGCAGGCGCTTGTGAGTTCAATACACCCGAGAAGGCGTCCGGCAACAAAGTCCGACAGACCATCGCAATCAAGCAAGGCATCGATAAAGAGCTCGCGAAAAAGATCGTCAAGGACATCAAAGGCAGCAAGCTTAAGGTCCAGGTCGCGATCCAGGGTGATGAACTGCGTGTCACCGGAAAAAAGATCGACGACCTCCAGGCTGCAATCGCGCATGTCAAGGACATGGGAATTGAGCAACCTCTGCAATATGACAATTTCCGCAGCTAAGTCGTCGTCAACGCCTCGACGTAACGAAGAGGTTTTCTTTTGGACAGCAGCGCAGCCTTCCCTGCCCGCGACCTAATCCCGAGTGACCTTTTGCAATTGAAAATGCGAAGTCTGTAACTCATCGATAGAGATGCGTTGCTCACAGCGCAGCCGATCAACAACCTTTCGGCTGTATCAACGACGTGTATTTCCTCTAAAAAATGCAGAATTCGTTTTATCGCGCGCGGCCAGAAAACTGAAATATCAATGCATGCGCGATAGGGCTTACAGAAATTCCATCCCTTGCGAGATGTCATCACGTTCTTTTTACCTGCTTGTTATTGCAGAAAATTCCCAAGCTGTCGCCGCGACCGGAAACTCTTCTCCACCGCCCTCAATTTGTCATAAAGCTGCTTGATTATCACTGCCATCTCAAAACGTTACGGAAACCCATTCCTGTGACTTTTTTGTGTCACACATCAAGTCAAGAATCATGTTTGTCTTTAGTCCTTTATAGTTATGACTTGATTTAGAAGCAGTGTTAAAAGAGTTGTATGCTTAAATATAAGTAATGCTGATATCCGCCTGTAGATTTATCCTAAAAAATAAAGTAGGGTGCCGCCTCGCTTCAACGAAAAGTGGTGTGCGCGTAAAAAAGTAGCCACCCGGAACAGATGAAAAGCTGGAGATGCAAGGGTATCAGCATCCCCCGAAATCAAGTAACGGCTTTATGGGGATAAGCCGACCACCTTCCCTCACAAATCAGGTGTCCAAACGTATTGTGGACGCCATTGATGAAGGAGTATTTCAACCAGGCGAACGGCTTGTGGAAACCCGTCTGGCTGAGATGTTTCAAGTGAGCAGAGGACCAATCCGCGAGGCCTTGAAGGCCCTCGAATCGGAAAACATTGTCGTCATAAAACCCGGGCGCGGCACCTTTGTCGCATCCCCCTCCTACGAGGATGTAGAACAGATCGTCGCGGTTCGCGCCGTACTTGAGGGTCTTGCAGCGCGTGCCGTCGCAGCCCAGGGGGACAAAAGCGAGCTCAGCCAGTTGAAGCTGCTATGCAAAAGCATCCAGGATGCGGTGAAGCGAGAGGACATAACCGGTTATCAACAGCTGGAGTGGCGCGTTCATGAGGTACTGTGTCAGCTTTCGAAGAATCGCCTGCTGATACAATCCTGGCAGTCCATGCGCTGTCAATTGCGACTCTATTGGCGGGGCAAAATTACCAATATCGCGTTGGTCGAAAAGCTGGCGCTTCAGACCTGTGTTCTGGTTCGCAGCTTAACCGAGAATGATCCCAATGAGGTTGGAGACCTGTTCAGAAGTCACATTATTCTGGCCAGTTATGAAATTATGAACAAACCCGTGCCGAATTGGCTTGAGAGCTATATCACGCATCTCATTGACGCTGATTACAGAATACATCGGCTTCGGAACAATCTTGCCCGCGCGACCACACTCACAGAGGCCGACCACATCGCCGGATCCGAATCCCTCGCCACGTAAACAGCTTGAAGTTCACAAACAATCTGAGCCAGCTGATCCCACCCTGACATCTGCGGTCTGAAAACGCCGCAGTTTGACAGCGTCATTCAGCTGAATTTATTCAAAGTAATCATATTGTAACCATAATCAGGCTCTAAATGCGCCTGTCTGATTAATCGTGCAGGTGTCAAATCCGACACCGGGAAAAATTTATTTAAGGGCGTCGCCAACCATGGGCGAGTTTCAAGTTCTGGTTCTGGCTTTGGTTCAGGGCATTACCGAGTTTCTACCAATCAGTTCTTCAGGCCATCTGGTTCTCGTTCCCGCCGTTACCGGCTGGCAGGATCAGGGCCTGATGATGGACGTCGCAGTGCATGTCGGCACCCTGGGCGCAGTTGTTGCGTATTTCTGGCGAGACCTGCTCGACCTCGCTCTCGGACTGCCGAAAGTCCTCACTGACCGAGATGATCCCAAGGCACGTCTCATTGCCTATCTCGCCATAGCGACGATACCTGTCGTGTTTGCGGGCATGCTCATCATTCAATCTGCGGACAGCCTGCGATCGATCGAGGTGATTGGCTGGACGACACTTGGGTTCGGTATCGCGCTCTTCGCGGCGGATAAGCTTGGCAAGGTGACGCGGAAAATTGAAAACATGCTGTACCGTGACGCTCTGGTCATCGGTATTGCACAGGCTCTGGCGCTCATTCCCGGCACAAGCCGTTCCGGAATTACCATGACGGCGGCCAGAGTGTTGGGCTTTAACCGCAGTGAAGCCGCCAGGTTCTCCATGCTGCTGTCTATTCCCGTCATTGTCGCGGCCGGCACCCTTGTCGGTATGAAGCTCCACAGTGCCGGCGCAATCGAAATCGGGACGGACGTCATTCTGGCAACCGCCTTCTCATTCATTTCGGCGCTGCTTGCCATCTGGTGGCTGATGAATTGGTTGAACCGGGCAAACTTCACCCTGCTCGCCGCCTACCGGGTCGTTCTCGGATGTGGTCTGCTGTTCTGGGCCTACACTTAAATCCGGCCGCTTTGTATTCCCTGCCCGCCACCTGCTGTTCGATACTTTTAGGCCTCTTCAAGGCGCCAGGTGCCCGAGTGGAAGCGCCGTTTTATATTGCACCTGCTTGAGTGCGAAGCTCGACTTGATCCCGGCTATTCCGGGGATACGTGTCAGGTGCTCCAGCACGAACTTTTCGTAAGCCTGCAGATCAGGCACCACGACTCGCAGCAGATAGTCGAATTCCCCGGTCATCAGGTAACACTCCATCACCTCCGGACGGTTCTGCAAGGCGGTCTCAAAACGCTCCAACCAATCTTCAACCTGCTTTTCCAGTGTCACACTGACGAACACATTCACCGGCAGGCCGATCACTTTCGGCTCAACGATTGCAGCGTACTTCCGCACGACCCCTGCATCCTCCAGCGCCCGCACCCGGCGCCAACAGGGTGACGCAGACAATCCAACCGCCTCTGCAAGCTCGCTATTGGAAATGCGAGCATTCTCCTGAAGGCAGTTCAGGATCTTCCGGTCCAGTTCATCAAGCTTCATTTTTGGAAAATTCTTTCTCAAAATTGATACATTGAAGAAAATATTACCTTTTTCACATGATATGAAAGGACAAATAGCAAGGTTCGAACTCTGCTTTTCGGATAAAGTAGTTCTATCAAGCCTCTGTCGCGGGACAGGAGCCGGATGAGCTTGCCGTTTAGCCGCGGTCAGACACGAAAACGGAGCCCACAATGGTAAAGCCAATATCTATCGCGCAGAAGAAACCGGAGCCCCGGATCGAGCGCCTGGAGGAAGCCGGAAAGCTCTCAATGCTGCGCGCACTTGAGAAGAAGATCCTTTGGCTCGCCACCTGGACCGTCCACAACGCAAACCATCTTCGCGAAAGTCAGGATGGCCTCAAGGTCGGCGGTCATCAGGCTTCCTGTGCTTCTCTGGTCACAATCATGACCGCGCTTTACATGGATGTTCTTCGCCCGCAGGACCGGGTGGCTGTAAAGCCGCATGCCAGCCCGGTATTCCACGCGATCCAGTATCTTCTGGGCAAGCAAACGCAGGAGAAGCTCGAGGCCTTCCGCGCCTTCGGCGGCGCACAGTCCTATCCGTCACGCACCAAAGACAGCGACGATGTCGACATCTCAACCGGTTCGGTCGGTCTGGGTGTCGCGATGACCAGCTTCGCCAGCCTGGTTCAGGACTTTGTGCAACTGCGTAAAATGACCGGCAAAGACGCGCCGACCGGCCGTATGATCGCGCTGGCAGGTGACGCGGAACTCGACGAGGGCAACATTTACGAGGCCCTGCTTGAAGGCTGGAAGCACGACATCCGCAATGTCTGGTGGGTGATCGACTACAATCGTCAAAGTCTCGACGCGGTGGTTCAGGACCGTCTGTTCGGGCGCATCGACAGCCTCTTCGAGACCATGGGCTGGCGCGTGATTACCTTGAAATACGGAAAGCTTCTGGAGGCCGCCTTCAAGGAGTCCGGCGGAAAGCGCCTGCGCGATTGGATCGACTCCTGCCCGAACTCGCTCTATTCAACGCTCGTATTTAAGGGGGGCGCCGCCTGGCGTGCACAACTGCAGGCCGACATCGGCGATAAGCCGGGCATTCGCAAACTCCTGGACCGGCGTGACGACGACGCCCTGGCGCAGTTGATGACCAATCTGGCGGGGCACGACATCGAAGCTGTCCTGGATGCCTTTCACAGTATCGACGACGACAGACCCACATGCTTCATAGCCTATACAATCAAGGGCTACGGTTTGCCACTGGCCGGGCATAAGGACAATCATGCCGGACTGATGACCCTGGAACAGATGGAAAGCTTTCGCGCACAGAACGATATCGCTTCGGGAATGGAATGGGATCCCTTGGCCGGTTTGCCTTTGTCTGCGGAGGTTCTCGAAGCCTTTTTAGACAAGGTTCCCTTTGCATCGCCTGTGCATCGGCGCACGTCCGCTCCGGCCATTGCTTCGCCTGATAACTTCCCGCAACCCACGGGCCAGCGGATGTCGACCCAGGAAGGCTTTGGCAAGATCATGACAGAGCTGGCCCGGGATGGCGGTGTCCTGGCCGATCACATCGTTACGACATCACCGGATGTTACGGTCTCCACCAATCTGGGAGGATGGGTCAATCGGCGTGGTATTTTCGACCGACACGACCGGGCAGACACTTTCAAGGACCAGAAGGTTGCTTCCGCGCAGCGTTGGCTTATGTCTCCACAAGGCCAGCATATAGAACTGGGAATCGCGGAGAATAACCTCTTCCTCCTGCTGGGCGCGCTGGGGCTGTCTCACTCGCTCTTCGGCACGCGCCTGCTGCCGATCGGCACCCTCTACGATCCCTTCATTCAGCGCGGCCTCGATGCCTTGAACTATGCCTGTTATCAGGACGCGCGTTTTATTGTGGTTGCGACACCTTCGGGCCTGACGCTGGCGCCGGAAGGTGGTGCCCATCAGTCAATCTCAACACCGCTGATCGGTATGGCGCAGGACGGTCTGGCGGCCTTCGAACCCGCCTTTGTCGATGAACTCTCGGCGATTATGGCCTGGTCGTTCGATTATCTGCAACGCGATGGCAGCAAAGCAGCGCGTGGAGAAAGGCCGGGCGACCACAATGCCGAAGTCGACTGGTTACGTGATTCTGAAGGCGGCGCGGTTTACCTGCGGCTTTCGACAAGAAGCCTGGAGCAACCCGAACGCGTTTTAGACTCAGCCTTACGCCGCGACATCATCCAGGGCGGCTACTGGCTTCACCCACCGACACGCGGATCGTCTCTGGCCATCCTCTGCAGTGGCGCGGTGACTCCCGAAGCGATTGAGGCTCATCGCAACCTCGCAGAAGAAATTCCCGGTGTTGGGCTTATGGTCATAACCTCGGCTGACCGAATGAACGCCGAATGGAGCGCAGCGGAGCGGGCCCGTCAGCAGGGTCACTCAACGGCGACCTCTCACATCGAACGCTTGCTCGCCCCGCTCGCGTCTGATGCAAGACTGGTTTCGGTGATCGACGGACACCCTGCCAGCCTGGCCTGGCTCGGCTCGGTGCGAGGCCAGCGTCAACACGCTTTGGGTGTCGAACATTTTGGTCAATCCGGTTCGCTCGACGATCTTTATCGCCATTACCGGATAGATAGCAGCGCTATTCTTGATGCCTGCGCCGCTGCCTGCCTGCAGCAGGCAAGAAAGACGCCATAAGGGAGTTTTGCGAAGGGAAGCCTAGAGGGCCGACAGCGCGCTGCCGGGCGCCTCGCCTTCAAAGATCACACGTTCACGCGGCAGTTTCACCGAAGCTGTGGTGCCCTTGCCCAACTCACTTGAAAGCGTCAGGGAACCGCCGTGAAGTTCGCAAAGAGAATTTGCGATCGGCAGGCCCAGGCCTGTGCCTTCCTGCGTATAGTTATGGTCCCCGGTCGCCTGCACGAAGGGGCTCAAAACCTGCTGCAAGTCCTCTTCACTCATACCTTTTCCGTTGTCGCGCACCTCGATGACAAACTCGTTCTCCCTGCCAAGCCCGGCATGTAGCGAAACATCACCGCCTTTCGGCGTAAACTTCACGGCATTCGACAAGAGATTAATAATGATCTGTTTGATCTTGAGCTCGTCGACAAATATGCACGGCAGGTCGCCGCACTGCTCCAGTGTAAGCCTTACCGCAGCTTTCTCTGCCCGAGGTCTGATCAAACGCTCACAGGACTGGATCAGTTCCGAGGCCTCGATCCGGTCTTCGATGAGCTGATAGTTTCCGGATTCGATTTTCGCAAGATCCAGAATGTCGTTTATGATCCCGAGCAAAAGCTGCCCGCTCTCATGGATATCGTGGGCATAGCCTTTATACACTACCTTGCCCACCGGACCGGCGATCTCGCGCTCGATCGCTTCCGAAAACCCGATGATCGCATTAAGAGGTGTGCGAAGTTCGTGGCTCATGTTTGCGAGGAAGTCGGACTTGGTCCGGTTCGCAACCTCGGCCTCTTCCTTCGCACGCAAAAGTTGTCTTCTGGCTTCGAAATCCGCCGTGGCATCACTGGCTGAACCGCGGTACCCCAGAAACGCACCATCCGGTCCGAAGACCGGCATGCCACTGGTCCGTACATAGCGGACTTCGCCATATTCCGTTTTGAGCCGGTATATGAAATCCCGGAATTCCTTATGCGCCTTCAGGTCGGCCATATGGGCATCCCAGTCATCTCTATCCTGGCTCGTAATCTCGTACGCTTCGCGAAGCTCGATATCCGTCTTTCCCAGAGACTTCTCAAGCGCAATTACGAAATCTTCGCTGGAGGGTTTGGAGAAATAGGTAAACCGCAGATCTGCGTCCATCTCCCAGAACCAGTCCGACGAGACGCTGGCAAAATCCTTGAAGCGCTGTTCGCTGCCGCTCAGCAGGTGTCCCTGCCCTACGTAAGGGCCATTGCGCATCAGAACGACGAGCATACACTCAAAACCCGCGAAATCGGTCGGTGTTCCGTTTACGGTTGCCCAGACCCAATCGCCATCGCCGGTTCGAATTCCAATGCGCATATCTTCCAAACGCCCATCGCGCTGGATAATGCCCAATACGGTCTCGCCTTTTTCAGGCTGCTGATAAAATTCGATGGTACTGCGCCCGACAATCTCGGACGCCGGCATGGCGAGAAATTTTTCAACGTGTTTATTGACGAACAGGATTTTGCCATCAGAGATTCGGCTGATTGCGATCGGAACCGGCGCGGCATCAATAATCGCCCGGTAATCCTGACCACCTAAATCAATATCGTCCATAACTACACTGCATCACAATCGTCCGATAAGTTCTGACGATCCTATAGATCCAGCCCCCTGTTGCGCGCCTCAGATCACCTCAAGCCAAATACACGGCAGTTTTCCTGCTCACTTTTTAACTCATCACTCTCAGAAACCGGCTCGTAAGTACACCAGTAAAGAGTTTTCTACGAACAGATTATTCCCCTATTCACAACCGAACTCTTAAGAGGTTTTATAAATATTGATTGAAAAAGGAGTCGCGTTTGAGCCTCTCGGAACGGGTTGCTTTATTGTGTCAGTGATAAGAATGCAAAAAAAGCGATCCATTGCAAATGCGATATCGTTAAGTTTCACTCATAACAAGCATTAGTAGTACTCAACACGATAAAAAGCACTAAACCAACCCTGTCGTTTTCGTCAGGAGTCTCAAACTGTAGAATCAATGATGTGCAGGAATGACCCCATAACGTTTTCCTTGCGCAAACCTGCATTACCCAAATCGGCTCCACGCGCATCCTTCAAGCCAAACAGCCGGTTTTCGGGTTCGGTCGAATGCGTCGTCGTCGAATTGTCAGCAGGACGAAGCTCGCGGGCGTAGTGAAATTCATGGCCACGAAATGCTTGCCCTACCCCGCCAATGGGCGTGTTCTGCAAAAGCGCCGCCTGCCGATAACCAAGCACCATCCGACGCTTCGACTTCTCTCCGCCGTCACGGGCAAAGGATGTCTCCAGGGGCAGAAGTCCGGACATCTTGTGGCGCACGCCATCAGCGTCGATCAAACCTTCGCCCAACACCATGTATCCACCGCACTCGCCGTAAAGGATCGCACCGCGCCGGGCTGCATCCTTCAAACCGGCATGAAATTCTGTGTTATCTGCCAGTCTGGCAGCATGGAGTTCGGGATATCCTCCCGGTAGGTAGACGGCATCGACTGTTGAAGTTGGGGCTTCATCGGCGAGGGGAGAAAAAACCTCAATCTCAGCGCCGGCGGCCCGCCAGGCATCCAGCAGGAAAGGATAGCTGAAAGCAAATGCCGTATCGCGAGCGACCGCGATTCGTTGTCCCAAGGGCACCATGCCCGGCCGAGAAGATCCGGATAACTCCTGATTCCCGACATGATATGCGTCCCCGGCACGAGACTTTGCGAGCCCCGCAAGGCGCTCACAATCAATGTCGCCTGCAATGTCGTTGGCCGCAGATTCCAAAAAGATATCCAACGCCTCATGTTCCCCGGCCTGCACCAGCCCAAGGTGCCGGGAAGGCAACGCCAGCTCTTGGTTGTGGCGTACAAATCCAAGGACCGGAACCTTGAGCGGCTCACAGGCCTTTGCAAGCATCCCGGAATGACGTTCGCTGCCCACCCGATTGAAGATCACACCCGCGAGCGTGAGGCGCGGGTCCAGTGTTTTGAAACCATGAACGATCGCAGCCGCGGAGGCAGCCATCCCGCGGGCATCGACGACCAGCACGACTGGCCAGCCGGTCAGGAGCGCCAGATCTGCGGTCGAGCCCCGTCCGTCTGGCGCACCGTCAAACAGCCCCATGACCCCCTCGCCAAGAACGAAATCAGCGCCCTCGCCCGCCGCCTGAACAAGATGTTGCAGGCTGGCGGGACGCATCGCCCAACTATCCAGTGTCGTGCAGACCTGGCCGCTCGCCGCCGCATGAAACGCCGGGTCGATGTAATCCGGCCCGACTTTGATCGAGGCGACAGGGCGATTGAGCTGACGAAAGCGGCGCAACAACGCCAGTGTGATCGACGTCTTGCCACTCCCCGAACTGGGTGCGGCAATCAGAAGTCCTGGAGGTATGCTTTTGTCCGGGAGCGGCATAAACCTGAAGCCTCGGTGCTATCCGGTGGCGCGGCCCTGGTCGCGCTGCAATGGATCAGACGTCAGGACCCGACCGGAGAGCGCCCCGAGCCAGTCCAGGCCGTCCCGAAGGCGTACAACCTCGCCAACCACCACCAGCGACGGCGGCTCGATGCCTTGATCGGCAACCTCCTCAGCGCAGGTGCCGAGCGTCGTCACCAGAACGCGCTGCTCTGAAGTACTCGCCTTGCTGACCACGGCCACCGGCTCATCCGGGCTTCGTCCTTTCTCGACGAGGGCACCGGAGATCTGTGCGAGATGTTTGATCGCCATGTAGATCACGATCACCGGCGAACCCTGTGCGATTGCCCCCCAATCCAGGTCGTTGGGCATCACACCGCCCTGATTGTGACCGGTTACGAAGGTCACCGCTGAATTGGTATCTCGGTGGGTGACCGGAATTCCCGCGTAGGCAAGACCGCCGATACCGGCTGAAATACCTGGCACGAGCCGAAAAGAAACACCAGCCGCCACCAGTGCCAGAGCCTCTTCGCCGCCACGGCCGAAGACAAAAGGATCGCCCCCCTTGAGGCGCATGACCCTTTTGCCCTCCTGCGCATACCTGATCAGCCGTTGCGAGATGTCAGCTTGTTTTGGTGAGGGTTTTCCGCCCCGCTTACCGGCGTATTCCATCAAACAACCGGGTTTCGCCAGCTCCAGGATCGACTTATCGACCAGAGCATCGTAAACCACAACATCGGCGGACCGCAGGCCATGCAGGGCGTAAAGTGTCAGCAGACCCGGATCGCCAGGCCCTGCCCCCGTCAGCCATACCCAGCCGGGTTCAAACGCGGGAAGAGAAAAAGATAACTTGTCCATGGAGCGCACTGTAACCTCACCATCACGTCCCGCCTAGCCAGAGACGACCGAAGAACTGTAAAAAAGCGACATGGCACGAAAACCCGAAGGAGAGCTGCGCCGAGGCTGGACAACAGGCGCCTGTGCAACGGCTGCGACCCGCGCCGCCTACACGGCTATGCTCACTGGCGAGTTTCCCGATCCTGTTACAATAACGCTTCCCCGCGGCGAACAGCCCGCATTCGCTTTAAACCGGCAGGAACTTGGGATCGATTTCGCCCGCGCCGGAATTATTAAGGACGCAGGCGATGATCCCGATGTCACGCATCTCGCGGAAATCATCGTCACCGTGCGGCGCGGCGAATCCGGCAGCGGTGTGCTCTTCCGGGCCGGGCCCGGGGTCGGCAGTGTCACGAAGCCGGGCCTGCCGATTCCCGTAGGTGAGGCCTCGGTCAACCCGGTTCCGCGAAAAATGATGACGGAAACGATCCTGGAACTCGCAAAAAACTTTGGCGACGCCGGCGACATAGAGATCGAAATCTCCGTCCCAGGTGGCGAAGCTCTGGCGCAAAAGACCTGGAATCCACGTCTGGGTATCCTCGGAGGCCTCTCGATCCTGGGCACCACCGGGATTGTTGTCCCCTTTTCCTGTTCAGCCTGGATTCACTCGATCCACCGCGGCATTGACGTTGCGCGCGCCAACGGGCTCACCCATGTCGCAGGCTGCACGGGTTCTACCTCGGAAAAAGCCGTACAACAGATCCACGGCCTGCCTGACTTCGCCATGCTCGATATGGGCGACTTCGCCGGAGGTTTGTTGAAGTATCTGCGCAAACACCCTGTCCCGCTTCTAACGATTGGTGGCGGCTTTGCAAAACTCACCAAGCTGGCGGCGGGCCACCTGGACCTGCATTCAGGCCGCAGCCAGGTCGACTTCGATTGGCTGGCGGATCAGCTCGCCGCGCTTGACGCACCGGGCTCACTCGTTTCAGCAACGCGTTCAGCCAACACGGCAAATCAGGTTCTGGGCTTTGCGCAGGACACAGGTATAGCCTTAGCCGACGCAATGGCGACTGGCGCGCAGAAAACGGCGCTGGAACTCCTGGGCGGTGCAACCAAAGTGGAAGTTATCGTGTTTGATCGTTCAGGAAACCGCGTGGGACAAGCCAATGCCAAATGAAAAACGCGTCCTGATCCTGGGTGGTACCGGTGATGCCTTCAGCCTGGCAAAACTTCTGGATGAGAGCGGCGGCTTCGACATCATCTCCTCGCTCGCCGGTCGCACCCGATATCCGGTAGAGCCGCCGGGTCAGGTGCGATCAGGCGGTTTTGGCGGTGTCGCCGGTCTTGTGGATTTTTTGAAGAGCGCCTCCATAGAGGCAGTGGTCGATGCAACGCACCCATATGCGGCAAGGATTTCGGGCAACGCTGCAAAAGCCTGTAACGCCAGTAACATTCCGCACGTTCAGTTGCTGCGCCCTGCTTGGCAGGAAAAACCGGAGGATCACTGGGTTCCCGTTGAAACGCTCAGGAATGCCGCCGCCGAGATTCTCAAAAGGGGCTTTCAGCGAATCTTCCTGACCACTGGACGCCAGGAACTCAAGCCCTTCACTCCCATAAAAGACCGCTGGTTTCTCCTCCGGATGATCGACCCGCCCAAAAACTCCCTCGGTTTCGAACAGAGTGAAATTATCCTCGGTCGCGGCCCCTTCGATACGGATGCGGAGGTCGAACTCATGAAAACACACCGCATCGACGCCATCGTGACGAAAAACAGCGGCGGCACGGCAACCTATGGCAAGGTCGAAGCGGCACAACGCCTGAAGCTACCGGTCATTGTCATCCAGAGGCCATCAGCAGCGGAAGGCAATTCCGTTACCACAGCGGATCAGGCCGTAAAATGGCTGAAGCAACTGATCTAGCGCGTATCGCGTTCGGGTCGGCCGGAGCATCCTTCTAAAACGCAGCTGGCGCGGGAACCTCTTCAGGAAACCTTGGATTGCTCCGGTTCTTTGGGGCTTTTGCGTTCCGGCCGTAGCACATGCACGTGCGTCGGGTCATAGAGCTTGCTGTCGGTGAAGTCAGTGTCTTCGGACAGCACCCGCCCGACCAGGATCAAGGCGGTTCGGGTCAGCTTGGCGGCGCGAACCTTCGCGCGGATATCGGAAAGTGTGCCCCGAATCACGGCTTCATCCGGCCAGGACGCCCGAAAGACCACAGCGACCGGACAGTCCGCACCATAGAAGGGAGTCAGTTCTGCCTCGACATGCTTCAGGTTCCGTACTGAAAGATGGATTGCAAGAGTCGCCCCGGACGCGCCGAGCGTTGCCAGATCTTCCTGGTTCGGCATCGCCGAACTCTTCATTGCCGTACGGGTCAGGATCACCGTCTGACTGACATCCGGCAGGGTCAACTCCTGCTCAAGGATCGCCGCCGCCGCTGCGTATGCGGGCACACCCGGCGTAATATCAAATGGAATCTCCAGCGCTTTTAAGCGACGAATCTGCTCGCCGATAGCCCCATAAAGCGACGGATCACCGGAATGTACTCGGGCCACGTCCTTGCCCTCGGCATGGGCTTTTTCGATTTCCGCCAGGATCTCATCCAGGTTCATCGGCGCGGTATCGATGACGCGCGCGCCCTCAGGCGCATGGGCCACAACTTCTTCCGGCACCAGGGAACCCGCATAAAGCACCACAGGGCAGGCCGCGATCAAATCGCGCCCACGCAAGGTAAGCAGGTCGGCAGCCCCGGGGCCCGCGCCGATAAAGTGAACCGTCATGCTGCATCTCCCGAAGCTTTTAGTGGAACCATCTTCTTGGCATATCCGCGTGGTGTGTAAACCCAGGCTGCGCCGTCAGCGCGATCAATCCGCCGGGTCGTCGAAGCCCCAACCAGAACCACCGTCAGCATGTCGACTTTGTCCGGTGTCAACTCGGAAAGATCCAGCACCGAAAGGGTCTCGCCGGACCGGCCAAGATTGCGTCCCAACACCACCGGCGTATCTGCGGGCCGGTGAGCGGACAGGATCTCCACAGCGCGGGCAAGCTGGGTCGTGCGGCGCTTGGAGACAGGGTTATAAAACGCGACCACAAAGTCTCCTTCAGCCGCGGCCTTCAAACGCCGTTCGATGGCTTCCCAAGGGGTCAGCAGATCAGAGAGCGAGATGGCGCAAAAATCATGCCCCAGAGGTGCACCGATCCGGGCCGCTGCTGCCTGAAGCGCCGAAATGCCCGGCACCACCTTTTGCTCGACTCTTAGCCAGGCCGGGTTATCCGCCCGGTCTAAGAGTTCGTAAACCAAAGCCGCCATGGCGTAGATCCCTGGATCGCCTGAGCAGATCAGGGCCACGTCCCGTCCCTCAGCCGCCAGCTCCAGGGCCGCGCGCACGCGTGCCTCTTCCTCGCCAAGCGCATAGTCGTGACGGATCTTGTCTTTGGCCAGGGGGCCCAGCAGATCAAGATAAAGTCCGTATCCGACCAGATCGCTGGCCCGGCGCACCACGGTCTCGACTTCAGGTGCCCGCCACTCCGCATTGCCCGGTCCCAGGCCGACAACGGCCAGGCTGCCTCTTGCGCGGCCGAGCCCCGCCGGGTCGACCAATCCTGCGGAACGCGCAACCGCGCAGGTTGCCCGCGCCGACTTCACCTTCGGCTGGACTAATTGCCCGGTCGATCCGGCAGCGGCCAACGCCGCCCCTTCAGACACGCCGTGACACCCGACTTCGCGAAACACCAGATCCGAGGGGGTCGCCAAACGAGGTGTCTCCGCCTCCAAAATCTCAGCAGCAAAGAACCGTGCCGGAACCTCCAAAGCTTCAGCCACCGCATGAACCGCGGGCTCATCGGCTTTCACATCGATTGACACCACCGCGCCGACCGCGCCTGCAGCCAAGCCTTGTTCCGCGAGCGTCCGCTGCACCAACCCCAGAAGTTCCTCTGGCTCGGCATTGCGCTCGCAGCCGACACCGAGCGTCAGCACCTGTGGATGGAAGACGAGTTCCTGTTCGGAACCTGCAATATCTTTTTCCGTGATCCGGATTGTAAGCGATCCATTGTCACTCAACGGCAGATCGCTTCCACTGATCCAGTCTGCCGAGCCCTCCAGTCGGATGCTTTCACCCGCCAGCGCCGAGGCAACAAAAGCCTTGTAGTGTTCCGGGTTGCCCAACCGCCAACCCATCGGCGGCGCGTCCAGGGCAACTGAAAAACGGCGATCGCCTGCCGTCGTAACTGCAGCGTCAATGGAAAGGCGTTCGGCCAATGCTCTGGCTATTTCATTGGCACCGCGATGGCCACCCAGCAAAGGCACGACGGCGCTGCCATCCTCCGCCATCGCCACGACAGCGGGTTCGCTCAGCTTATCGCCTAGCAAGGGCGCCAGCGTCCGGATCAGAACGCCTGCAGCGCAAAGCCCCACGACCGTACGCCCAGCGCCAAAAAGCTCTCGGAGATGCTCTGCCACCGAGGAGAAACTCACCTCCACCGGCTCTGCCCGGCCTGCAAGGCCATGCAGTTCACTTCCTGGCCAGTCCGCGCTCAGGCGTTCGGCGAGATCCCTGCCCTTTGCGGTCAGAGCAACAAAGACCGGTGCGTCGAGTTGCTGATTAAGATCGGTCACGACCAGGCCTCCCCGCGACGATGGATCAGGATCATGGAAAAGTACGGCGCCCCCTCCTCGGCAACCTCATCCAGAGGCAGAATGCGCTGGGTCTCCATGGTCGCCCGCTCGATGTAGTGCGCGCGGCCGGTGAGGTCCAACTCGTCCAGGACCTGCTTAACCTTCTCGAAGTGCCGCCCCACCTTAATGATGGCCGCAGCCTCAACCCCCTGAAGTCGCGCTTTCAGAGTTTCCGCCTCAAGCGGCGCAGGCAGGACGGTCAGAATGTCGTTGCGCGCCGCAAGGGCCGTTCCAAGAGTTGCCGCACAGGCCGTCAAGGAAGAGACGCCGGGCACAACCTCGACCGGAAAGCGCTCAGCCATACGTCCAAAGAGGTACATAAAGGAACCATAGAAAAAAGGGTCGCCTTCGCAAAGAACCGCGACGTCGCGACCGGCATCCAGGTGTCCGCCCAGTTCCTCTGCTGCCCGGTCGTAGACTTCCTGCGCCGGAAACCTTGCGGTGACCATAGGTACTCTAATAGCGATTTCAGTCTGCCCGCCCTGCAAATGTGGGGCAACGATGGCGCGCGCCAGGCTCTCGCCCGTATCAGGTGCCGGGTAGGCAACCACAGGCGCAGCCTGAAGAAGACGCAACGCCTTGAGTGTAATCAGTTCGGGATCGCCCGGCCCGATTCCCAGGCCGTAGAGCCGGCCGGTCTGGCCGTTATTCGTCGTCATGTCTTTATTACCGAAAACTGAGTGACCGGCATCAGGGGACGCCAGCCATGATAGGGGCCGACCGGGCCTAAGCGGGAGACCGCGATCCGGCTGAGTTCACCGCCAAGCTCGGCATGGCGGGTGATAAGAATTTGCTCGCTTTCCAGCGTCACGGCATTGGCGACCAGACGCCCGCCCGGCTTCAGAGCGTTCCAGCAGAAATCAAACAGGCCTTCGCCGGTCGCCCCGCCGCCGATAAAGATTGCATCTGGCTGTTCCAGATTTTCCAACGCGTGCGGCGCTTCGCCCGCAACGACCTGTAAGCCGGGCGTGCCAAGCGCCTCCGCATTCGCGGCGATCATGGCAAGGCGCTCCTTGTTCCGCTCAATCGCGACCGCCCTGTTCTGGCGTTCGGCGCGCATCCATTCAACCGAGATCGAACCGCAGCCAGCGCCTACGTCCCACAGCAACTGCCCTGGCATCGGCATCAGGGCGGAGAGTGTCGCCGCCCGCACTTCACGCTTGGTCATTTGGCCATCGTGATGAAAAGCATCGTCCGGAAGCCCTGGTGTCCGCGAGCGGAAAACAGCGTCTGAACCAGCCTTGCATTCAATGGCCAGACTGTTGAAGTCGGCCAGGTCGTCCGACTGCCAATCCTCATCAGCCCGACCTGTTAGAACCCGTTCCTTCGGACCACCCATATGCTCAAGGACCGTGATCTCGCTGCCGCCAAAGCCACGCGCCGACAGCAGCTTGGCAACGTCTTGCACTGTCGCGGCATTCTCACTCAGGATCAGCAGGCGCGCGTCGGGCTGAACGAAGCTTTGCAGCAGGGACAAGGGCCGGCCATGCAGAGAAAGCGTCTCCACGCGATCCAGGCTCCAGCCCAGGCGCGCAGCGGCCAAACTAAAGGCTGACGCACCCGGAACGACAGTCATGACGTCGTGGCCAAACTCGTTGGCTAGCGCGGTTCCCACACCGAAGCAGAAAGGATCACCGGTCGCCAGCACACAAACACGCTTGTCCTGATGCGCGGCAATCTCCGGCAGCAGATCCATCATCGGGCTCGGCCAGGCCAGACGCTTGCGTCCGTCTTCCGGCAACAACGCCAGATGACGTGCGCCCCCCACCAGGACTTCGGCGGACTCCAAAAGCAAGCGAGCCGCTGGCGACAAGCCGTCAGGCCCGTCCTCGCCCAATCCCACAACTGACAGCCAGCGGTTCATGACAGGGCTTCACGCTTCGCGAGACCAGCGAGAGCATTCACGCCCGCCGCTGCAATGGCGCTGCCGCCACGCCGCCCACGCAACGTGACGTAAGGCACCTGAAGCTTTGCTTCGACAAGAGCTTCCTTGGATTCAGCCGCACCGACAAAGCCAACCGGAAAGCCCAGAATGACAGCAGGTTTGGGAGCCCCCTTGCTCAGCAGCTCCAGAAGATGGAACAGCGCTGTGGGCGCATTCCCGACCGCGACAACGGCACCCTCAAGGTGATCCTGCCAGAGTTCCACCGCCGCCGCGGAACGCGTGGTTTCGAGCTTTGCGGCAAGCGGGCGGGTTCGATCATCATTCAAGCTGCAAAAAACGGCGTTATCGTTCGGCAAACCCGCGCGGATGACACCCTCGACGACCATGCGGCAGTCCGCCAGGATCGGCGCGCCTGCCCGCAAGGCATCACGCCCCGCCTGCGCTGCATCAGGCGTCCAGGCAAGGTCATCCAGAATGTCCGGCATACCGCAGGCATGGATCAGGCGCTCGGCCACCGTTGCCATATCAGCATCCATCGCTGAAAAGTCCGCTTCTGAGCGGACCGTCGCGAAGGATTTCCGATAGATCTCCTGCGGATCTCGGATGTAGTCGTAGTTTGGCATTACCCTGCCTTTACACACTGCGCGCTCAGCCCGCAGTTTCCGTCAATCTGCCAAAGCTCTATTCAGCGGCGATCCGCCTTCAGCCCACGGCCTTCTTCATGCTTTTCGGCCCCAGGGGGTGATCGGCATGCGGATAAGGATGGTGGTGATGGTCGTGGCCATGCCCGTGATCATGACTATGGCCGTGTGCATGCGCATGGTCGTGGGAATGCCCGTGGTCGTGAGAATGATCATGATCGTGATCATGACCCGGCTCGGCAGGTCCAGTGCCGATTCCTTCGACGTGGTGATGGTGGCTTTCCTGAGGAAGCCCGACCTCGGCATCGAAACCCAGAATCTGCTCACGATATTTGCAAAGTTTGCAGTTCATGAGGTTTTCACCGTCCAGAATCTCCTGAACCCGGTCGGCGAAGGCATCCAGAACCTGCGGGTGATCGGATAGATAAGAGGCTTTGATGAACTCGATCCCCGGATGACGGGCCGCAACCATATCGGTGTAGTCGTAAATCCGCTTTACCAGAATTCCCGTGAAGAGGAAGTAGGGAAAGACTATGATCCGCTTATAACCGAGCTTCGCGGCATGCTCGAGACCAGGCTCCACGAGGGGAAAGGTGACCCCGGAGTAACAGGTCTCTCCCCAACCGAAACCGAACCCTTCCCAAAGCATGCGCATCACCTTGGAAACATTGGAATTAGCGTCCGGGTCCGAAGCGCCGCGCCCGACAACCATCAACAGGGTCTCTTCCAGAGGCACATCGTCACTGGCCTGATCCAGTGCTTCCTGGATCCGGGCGGAAGCCGCCTTGATCAGCTTCGAATCGATGCCGAGCTCACGACCGTAACGGATCTCCATCTCCGGGTTTTGCGCTTCATAGGTATTGAGCACGGAGGGAATGTCGTTTTTGGCATGTCCGGCAGCGAACAGCATGCCTGGCACAGCCAGCACTACGTCATTCTTTTTCTCGCGTAATCGATCCAGACCATCGCGGATGATCGGCGTCGCGAATTCCAGGAATCCGCTATCCACATCATACTGCGGCATGCGTTCCTTAATGCCGCGCGCTACGGACTGAAACTCTCGAACCGCACCTTCGTCCCGGCTTCCATGGCCACAGACCATCACCCCGATCTTCGTCATCACTTTTTTCCTTCTCTCGCCAGCAACATCCACTGTCACCGCCGCGCCGCTTCTCAGCGGCAAATTTGGCGGGCAGATTACGGCCCGCGCGCCCCTCAGTCCAAGGGATTGTTCCCGATCAGCCTGTCTTTTTGAGAAGAGCTCGAATCTTTCCCGGAAGAGATTGACCCTGAGCAGGCGTCACCTCATTCTCCGGCCATGTTGATCGAACTTTACCCAGACTCCGCAAACGGGCTGTTCCTTGCCCAGATATTGCTCTTTGCCCTGGCGCTGGACTCGGCGCTGGGCGACCCAAGATGGCTTTATAGCGTCGTTTCACACCCCGTCGTCCTGATCGGCGGTTTGATCGAGCGCGAGGAAAAGCGCCTGAACCGCCCGCATCTTTCACGGCCATGGAAAATCTGGCAGGGCATGCTGCTGAGTTTCTGGGTGATCGGCATATCGACGTTGGTCGGGGTCCTGATCACGTGGGCCGCAGGCTGGCTGCCTCTTGGTTGGGTTCTGGAGGTTCTCGCAGTCAGCAGCCTGATGGCCTTCCGGGGGCTTTACGACGAAGTCAAACGGGTCGCGGTTTTCCTGGACCGGAGTCTCGCCGACGGCCGCTGGGCGGTCAGCAAGATCGTCGGGCGCGATCCGGAAAGCCTGGATGACGCCGGGGTCGCGCGCGCCGCCGTGGAGAGTCTGGCGGAGAATTTCTCTGACGGCGTGGTCGCACCGCTCTTCTGGTACTGCCTGCTGGGCCTGCCCGGCCTCTGCGCCTACAAGGCAATCAACACCCTGGACAGCATGATCGGCCACCGGAGCCCGCGCTACGAGGCCTTTGGAAAGTTCGCCGCCCGACTGGACGATCTGGCGAACCTTATTCCAGCCCGTCTCGCAGGCCTCTTCCTCGTAGTCGGCGCCGCCCTTCATCCCGCTGCGGACCATCGCAAGGCCTGGAAAGTCATGCGCCGCGATGCCCGCAAGCACAATTCGCCGAATGCCGGCTGGCAGGAAGCCGCGGTTGCCGGGGCGCTCGACTTCGCGCTCGCCGGGCCGCGCCGCTACGGCAAGAGCGTGGTCGACGATCCCTGGATGGGCAACGGTCGCAGCAAGCTGGGCAGCGACGATATCAACGCCGCGCTCAGCCTCTACATCCTGGCCGGTATCCTAGCCGCAGTAACCGCCGTCGGCGTGCTTGTCCTTCTGGGTTAGGACTTACGAGGCGGCTGCCGTCCGGTCCTCATCCCGGGCGTCAATATCGGCAGCTGCCAGAATAGCCGCCCTGTCGTCTCGCGGCGGGTAGATCAACTGGCTGTTAATGAAGCTTTTGAGTTTTTTCGCCTCCTCGCCGATCTTCTGCACTTGGCGGTCCCAGCCAGTTGTATAGACAGCACCTGACCGCCCGAGATCCAGACAAGTCTGATAGAAAGGCTGGCGATAGGGCCGCAACGGCAGGTCCAGAAGATCATGCGCGGCATTGAATCCCGCCATCTGGCCCATAAAAATTGCGTGTTGGCAGGACATTAGAGCGATATTCTCATCATCAACGTAAGCACGAGCCACATCGCCTGCAGCGTAGACACCCTCCACGCCGATAACCCGAAGCGTCACGTCTGTTGGCAGGCGCCCCATCTCGTCACGTTCAGGCGGCAACTGAGCCGTAAGTGGGCTTGCCGTCAAACCAGCTGTAGAGATGACACTGCGAGTCTCGATCGATTCTCCCGTTTCGAGAAGAATATGTCCTTCTCCGACCGAGGTTACCTTCGCATTCAGGCGCAAATTGACACCGGCGTCCGCAAGCGCAGCCTCGATGACCGGCCTTGGATTGGCGCCTAGGCTCGCGCCTACGGTGGCTTCTCGATCAACGAGGAAGATGGCAGCCTTTGCTGCTCGCTCTGCTCCGCTGTGGATTTCAATGCGTCTCCGCAACTCCAGGGCCAGCTCAATTCCGGTAAAGCCCGCCCCCAAAATCACAAAAGAATCCCGACCTGGAACATATGGCATAGCGGCGAGCGCCTGCAGGTGTTTGTCAAAGGCAACAGAGGCTTCGTAATCGTCGATTGACCAGCCATACTCGGCGAGACCGGGCACCGGAGGTGCAGCCAAATGACTGCCGGCGGCCAGGATCAAGCGATCATAGCTCAAGATCTCAGGACCGTTTTCAGCGCTGACCTCGACCGTCTTACTAGATGGATTAATGCCTTTCACCGTCGCAACCAGCAGCTCGACGCCGACCGGCTCCAGGACGGGTACCAGTGGTATGCGCAGACTTTCGGGGTCCGGCTCGTAAAGCCGCGGCCTCATTGTCAGATAGGGATCCTTCGATACCAGTTCGATTTCGAGTTCCCTGCCGTGATGAATGGCTTCTCGCGCGGCAACCAGCGCCGCCCAGACACCGGCGAAGCCGCCGCCAACCACCAGGAGTTTCTGCATTTGTAAGGGTCCCTTTTCAGCTGTTCTTTTTCCGGCCGCGCGCGGCCTGTCGTTGAAGGTTCCGATCCCGAAACCAGTCCTCGTGTGCCGCCATAAACGCGGAAGGCACCTTCTCACCCACACTGGACATCAGATCCACAAGCGTGGTCCCCGCCAGCACTAGGCGCATTTGTTGCTCGGCAGACCGCATCACCGCGTGGATCGAGCAAAGGCCGCTGGTCGCCCACTTGGGTGGCTCATCATCGAACAGCACACAGTTCCTGCGGATTTCCCGGCAGCGGAAGAGCGGCTTTTCCCCTTCCAAGGCATCGACCACATCCAGGACGGTGATCTTGTTCGCCGGACGCGCGAGCAGATACCCGCCCCGCACGCCTTCCTCCGACGTCACCAACCCGGCCTTTTGCAACTGGGAAAAGATCTTTGCAACATAGGCCGGCGGCAGATCCTGATAATCCGCCAGATCGCGGCTTGACGGTGGCTTGCCATCGACCGGGTTCACCAGGTTCAGCAGACAATGAAGTCCGTATTCGACGATGCTGCCATAGAGAGCCATTTTAAACTCCGATACATTTTATCCGAGTTTAAAAAATCCTGATCCGGAGTCAAGCCCGGATCGAGACCTTTCAGGTAAATTGTACAACTGCTGGTGACGCGATAAGCTCCTCCTCTGTTCCTTAGGTTATCTCTTAAGAAAGCACTCTATGGGCCCCAAACCAGATCCCTTCACAGGGGATGAGAAGCTTCCCCCACGCGCCAGCGTCGTCGTGATCGGCGGCGGCATTGTCGGGACCTCGACGGCACTTGAGTTGGCGGAGCGCGGCATAGACGTTGTGCTCTGCGAAAAGGGAATCATCGCCGGAGAGCAATCCAGCCGAAACTGGGGCTGGTGCCGCCAGATGGGGCGCGATCCACGCGAAATTCCTTTGATCCAGGAATCCATGCGGGCCTGGCGCGGCTTGAACCAGCGCATCGACGCGGAGACCGGGTACCGTGAATGCGGCATTCTTTATCTTTGCGAAACCGATGCCGATATGGAGAACCGGGAAACCTGGCTTGACGAACATGCCAGACCGCATCAGCTCTCCTCGCGCATGATAGGCGCAGAACGCACTCAAGAGCTGGCCCCCGGATCAACCATCAAGTGGAAAGGCGCGCTCTACACCGAAAACGATGGCCGCGCCGAACCGCAGAAAGCCGCGCCTGCTATAGCCAAAGCGGCCCAGGGACTTGGCGCCAGGATCTTTACCGGCTGCGCCGTGCGCGGCATCGAAAAACAGGCCGGACGGATCAGCGGCGTGATCACGGAGAAAGGGCGGATTGACTGCGATGCCGTGGTGCTGGCAGGCGGTGCCTGGTCACGGCGTTTCTGCACCAACACAGACGTCGAACTCCACGCGCTCAACGTGGTCAGTTCCGTCTCCCGCACCGAAGCCATTGAGACGGGGCTGGAAACCTCTGCCGCCGGAAAGAACTTTGCTTATCGGAAACGCCTCGATGGCGGTTATACATTGGCTCACGGCGGCGTCAGTGTTGCCGATATCGTGCCCGACAGCTTCCGTCTTTTCTTCCCCTTCATTCCCAATCTGCGGGCTGAGTGGCCGTACTTGAAACTCAGGCTGGGCAAAGCTTTCATCGAAGAAGCCCGCATGCCACGGCATTGGGCGCTGGATAGCGTCTCCCCCTTCGAAAAAACGCGCATCCTCGATCCGGAACCCGTGATGTCCATCATCGATGAGTCGGTTCGAAACTTAAAAGCCGCCTACCCTGCGTTCAAAGATCTCAAGATCGCCCAGAGCTGGGCCGGCTGCATCGATGTCACACCCGACGCCGTGCCGGTAATTTCGGAGGTGGCCGAGATTCCGGGTTTCTTCATCGCCAGCGGCTTCTCCGGACACGGCTTCGGTATTGGCCCCGGCGCAGGAAAGCTGATGGCGGATCTGGTAACCGGTGGTCCCACCTGTGTCGACCCCGAGCCCTTCCGTCACAGCCGTATGACAGATGGCTCGAAGGTCACGATGATGGCCGAGGTCTAGGTACCTTGCCAGTTCAACAGAGGAATTCGACCGTTTTGGGAAGGCCGGTAGGAAAACCCGCAAACCAGTGAGTCCAGACTGATCGGCGACGCCAGAATTTGGCGCACAGCCCCTTCCGCGAGAGCCAATGCCATGTGAGCGCCAGGACAGAGGTGTGCCCCGGCACTAAAAGTAAACAGGACCGGGTCCGGGCGTGCGGGATCGAAACCCGCGGGATCGGGGTTTGCGGCGGGGTCTCGATTCGCGGCAGCCAGGATCAGGAGAACGGCATCCCCTGCCCGCATTTCATGGCCCGCAATCTCGGTATCCGCAGCAAGAAACCGCCGCGTGTTCTGGACCGGTGAGTCGTGGCGAGCAACCTCACTGATGACAGCACTCAAGAGCCCGGGGTCAGCCTCTATCCTTCCCCTAAGCCCGGGCCGCTTTGCCAGCGCGACCATTGTGTTACCGATCAATCCTGCCGTCGCATCATAGCTCTGCGATAAAAAGCCGATTGCGTTTGCAATGATTGCGCCTTCGTCGTGACCGGCATGGCGACAGGTAGAGCGTGCAAAGCTGGAGAGGAGACCAGCATTACCCGGCACACCCCTGGGATTTTTGTAATCGGGGAACTGCGCTTGTTGAAGCAGCTGCTGAAACAACCCCATCAGAGCGTCGGAGGCAGCGCTCCCCCGCGCAATCTCCTCAGGCGTGCTGCCTGGCGCAATCGCGCGTACGAAACCGTCTGTCCAGTTTACGCAGTCTGGCAAGAGATTGCTCGGAACGCCCAGAAGTGATCCAAGGACATAGACCGGAAGCGAATAGGCGATATCGGGAGTGAAAACCCCCGCTCCGTCCCGGGGAAAAGCCGCGAAAAGATGCTGCATCCAGGTTTCGCTGCGAAGCGTCAGCCCTCTGGTGTCGACCGGCGCCAATGCACCGCAGACGGCCCGCTTAAGCAGGGCTTGGCGCTCCCCGTCCTGCATTCGAACAAGATCGGCGAAAACCTCCCCTACCCGCGTCCCTTTGAGAGGCTTGGGAACGGCTTCTTCCATGGGTCGCACCCGAAAGCTGCTGCACCTTAAAATGCTCTCAACAACATCGGCACTGGACGCCACCCACATTCCAAGCGTCTCGTCATAGTAGATTGGGCGCCGCCCGGTGAGATCACTGTAAAAGTCGTAGGGATTCCACGCGGTCACAGCGGAAATCGGATCAAGCGCCCCTGCCGGCGGGGCATTCTCGAGAGCTTGCGGATAAAAACCTGGGCCGGATGCCTGGCGCAGGTTCGTTGCCTGTCGTGTGGTTTCTCTATTCATGCCCGGAAGACTACAATAGAATCCGACGTCGATGCTTCGGTACAGGCCGTAGTGTTACAAGGCTCAACTAGCCGCAAAACCGAGGCAAAATGCCCCTTTAAACTCCGCGTTTGTCCGGGGAAAACAATCGTGGCAACCTGCTAATCGAGATAAGTATGAGTGTCGCGTGCCGTCTCCGCCGGATTTAAACGCCTCACCAACGAACATCGGCACTGCATCGTCACGAACAACAGCGAGGAAATCCCAATGTCCGTCACTGCCGTCAAATCGCTTCGCGACAATGGAGCCCACTTTGAAGAGCGCGTCGATCTTGCCTGCGCTTTTCGCTGGACCGCGAAACTGAACATGCATGAGTCGGTCGCCAACCACTTCAGTCTGGCGGTGAATGAGGACGGTTCGCAGTTTCTGCTGAACCCCAACGGCATGCATTTCTCGCGCATCCGCGCCAGCGACCTGATCCTGATCGACGCGAACGACCCAACCACCATGGATCAGCCCAATGCGCCGGAACGCACGGCCTGGGGCCTGCACGGTGCGATCCATCGCAATAGCCCGCAGGCCCGCTGCGTTCTGCATGCTCATTCGAAATATGCCACCGTTCTGGCAAGTCTGGCCGACAGCACCATCCTGCCGATCGACCAGAATACAGCGCGTTTCTTCAATCGCATTGTGGTTGATGAAGGCTACGGTGGTCTGGCCTTTGACGATGAAGCCGAGCGCTGCTCCCAGATCCTCGGTGACAAGAAGGTCATGGTGATGGGGAACCACGGTGTCTTGGTGACCGGTGAAAGCGTCGCGGAAGCTTTCGATTGCCTCTACTACCTCGAACGCTCGGCAGAGACCCTGATCACGGCCTATATGACGGGTCAGCCGCTGCGTATCCTCTCCGATGAGGTCGCCGAAAAGACCGCGCAGCAATGGGAAGCCGACGAGCTGGGACAAAATCATTTTCGTGAGCTGCGCCGCATGTTGGATGAAGAATCGCCGGAGTACCGGACATAGAATTAAAAGGTGAAGTGCTGGCACCGAAAGAATTTTACTTTCTCCGGCACGGTGAAACCGACTGGAATCTGGAAGGTCGCGCTCAGGGACAAACCGACGTTCCTCTCAATGACCGGGGACGAGATCAAGCGCGCGCGGCCCAGTCCCTCACGCAACACCTGCCGATCAAAACGATCTGCTGCAGTCCCCTCTCTCGCGCTCTCGAAACAGCGCAGATTCTTCAGGAGGCACTTGGCTGCCCCCTGGAGGTGATCGAAGAGCTGCGAGAGTGCAGTTGGGGGGATTGCGAAGGCGGCAGCAAAGGCGAGTGGTTCAAGGACTGGAAACAGGGTGTCGCAAATCCTCCTGGGGCGGAACCCTATGCGCGCTTTCTCAAGCGGGCCCTTTCAGGCCTCAACCTGTCACTCGACCGCCCAGGCCCTGTGTTGATCGTGGCACACGGAGGCGTATACTGGTCAGTGCAGAAGTACGCGGCCCTGGGGGCTGAATTCGACCTGCCCAACGCCACCCCGGTCCGGCATGACCCGCCACGAGAGGCTTTCCCCTGGTGGCAAGCAACGGAGCTCTAAGTCCGTCAGGATTCCACAACCTAGTAGAGCCATAGCGCATGACCTATTTCACTGACGCTTTGACCGCCATGGCCCGCAATTCGGCCTGGGCCAATCATCGATTGCTCACTGCCTGTTGCGCCCTGACGCAAGAGGAGTTCATCGCTGAACGAACCGGTTTCTTTCCTTCGATTTCAGACACGCTCAACCATAATCTGCAGGTGGACTGTTTCTATATCGACGCTTTGGAGGGCAACCCAATGGGCCCCGCCAGTAGAACACTGCCCGCAGAAGACACCGCGCCAAAACTAATGGCGGCACAGAAAAAGTGGGATCAACACCTGATCACCTTCTGCGAAGCCCTGATGCCACAGGACCTTCAACGTGAGGTCAGGCTGGTCCGGGGTGAGGATATCAAGCTGGAAAGGACCGACAGGATTTTGCTCCACCTTTTCCAACACCAAATTCATCACCGGGGTCAGGCGCACGCAATGCTATCAGCCACAAGCGTCGCCCCGCCTCAGCTCGACGAGTTCTTTCTCTCCAGCGATCTGACCCTGAGAGAAGACGATTTAAAGGCAATGGGCTGGGATTCCCATCAGCAAACACTGTCCGAGCCAATCTAGACTTTGCTTACCCATTACAAAAAAAACGGCAAGCAACTCTCATTCTGAGAAAAAGATTCGAAACACTCCCTGACTACTATCCAAAGTGCCGGTATTGTCTCCAGATAATGCTTCGCTCTCTTGACAGCGACGCGTTATTCTTTCAAGACCGGTCATGCTTCAGAAGGATGGACCTGCAGGTACAGCTTGCCTACCCGCAGATGGCAACATCACCGGGGTTTAGTTACGTTCTTCTGGTCAGCAGGGTATAATGCCGAATCAGATGATAAACAGAGTGAAGTAGATTTATGCGCAGAGTATCCGACCTCATTGACGGATATCATCGTTTCCTGAGCGGTAAGTATCCGGAGGAAGCAGAACTCTACAGATCCTTGGCCGAAGTCGGGCAAGCGCCGAAAACCATGGTCATTGCCTGTTGCGACAGTCGTGTAGACCCTGCTGCGATCTTCAATGCAGGTCCGGGCCACTTGTTCATCGTGCGCAACGTGGCGAATCTGGTCCCGCCTTTCGAACCGAATGGCGACTATCACGGAACCAGTGCGGCCGTTGAGTACGCGGTGCTGTCGCTGGAGGTCGAGAACATCCTTGTGATGGGCCACGGCCGGTGCGGCGGCATCCGGGCGTTCCTGGACGGCCTCCATCAAGAGCCCAGCGAACACACCTTTATCGACAGCTGGATGTCGCTTCTGTCTCCCGCGCGCGAGGAGGCTCTGCGCGACTGCGCCCATGAACCGATCGAGACCCAACAGCGCGCGCTCGAGCACGCCTCAATCCGCAATTCGATTGAGAACCTGAAAACTTTCCCCTTCGTCAAAGAGCGGTTCGATGACGGACGTCTTCGCCTGATGGGCGCCTTTTTCGATATTGCGGAAGGCCGGCTTATGACGTTGAATCAGGAAAGCGGGAAATTCGAAGCGGTAGATCAATAACGGCATGAATCCGATCTGCTCTGATCAGGATTTCAGCCTGCGGCTGATCAGAATCCTACCTGGTCGCCGCCCTTGAGCTTCAGCATCGCACGGGCTTCTTCAGGTGTCGCAATCTCCAGACCAAGTCCCTCGACGATTCCGCGCACCTTGGTGACCTGCTCGGCATTGGATTTTGCCAGCTGACCAGGACCGATCCATAGACTGTCCTCCAGCCCGACCCGAACATTCCCGCCCATCGCAGCCGCAATGGCTGCAATCCGCATCTGGTTCCGGCCTGCGCCCAGAACCGACCACTGATAATCGCTACCAAATAGACGGTCGGCCGTGCGTTTCATATGGGCGATATCTTCGGGATGACCACCGATACCACCGAGAATGCCGAAGACAGACTGGACAAAGAACGGTGGCTTTACGATCCCGCGATCAGCGAAATGCGCCAGCGTGTAGAGATGACTGATATCGTAGCATTCGATTTCAAACCGCGTCCCGTTCTCGGCACAGGTGGTGAGAATGTATTCGATGTCGGCAAAGGTATTCTTGAAGATACGATCCCGCGAACCTTCCAGGTATTCGTACTCCCATTCATGTTTTAGCTCGGGAAAGCGCGCCAGCATCGGGTAGAGGCCGAAGTTCATCGACCCCATGTTCAACGAGGCAACCTCGGGACGGCAGGCCTGCGCCGGCGCCACACGCTCCTCAATGGTCATGGTGGCCGCGCCGCCTGTGGTGATGTTCACCACACAGTCCGAGCGTTGCTTGATCACCTGAAGAAACGGCATAAAGGCATCGACCGACTGATCGGGCTGACCTGTCTCAGGATCGCGCGCATGCAGATGGACAATGGCCGCACCGGCTTCCGCCGCGCCGATGGCCGCGTCCGCAATCTCCTCGGCGGTGATTGGAAGGTGCGGCGACATGGTCGGTGTATGAATGGAGCCTGTAACCGCACAGGTGATAATGACTTTACCGCTCATTTACTCTGATCTCCTGATTCACTCTGCTTGCGGCTTATGTCCGCTTTATGTGCCTGAAGCGCGGCCAGGCGTTCATTGCGCCACTGTGTAAGTCTTTCGATCCGCGCGGGATCGCCCTCATGAGGCCATGCCTTCAAGAGTCTCTCGACAGCTTCAGCGCCGAACACCTCCGGTCCTGCCGGTGTCTCCATCAGTTTACCGTAGAAGCCATTGTACCGGGCGCAGTAGTCGGCGATTCCACCCGGCGCATTCAACTCAATGGTCTCGAAGGGTCCCATGAAGGACCAGCGCAATCCCAGGCCGTCCTTGACTGTTTTATCAAGATCCTCTGGCGACATGACGCCTTCCTGCACCAATCTGAACGCCTCCGCCAGCAACGCTCCCTGCAGGCGGTTCAAAACGAAGCCATCGACCTCTCGTTTGACCAGAACGGGTACCTGACCGATCTGAGCGTAGACCGAGCCTGCCCATTCCACCGTATCCGCGCTCGTCCAGGGCGCGGCACAGATCTCCACCAGCGGAACAAGATGCGGCGGATTGACCGGATGACCGATGACGCAGCGCGACCTGCCCTCCAGGTCTTCGGTAAAACGCGAAGCAACGATGGCAGAGGTCGATGATGCCAGGATTGTGTTTTTGGGGGCGTAGCGATCCAGTTCGGCAAAGATGCTACGTTTGACATCAATATTCTCGGGACCGTTCTCCTGAACGAAATCAGCGTCGGAAACGGCCTCCGCCAGGCTCGATGCAACGGTGATCCGGGCAAGGATCGTGTTAGATACTTCTGCCAGTCCATAGTCCGCCAGAAGACTACAATCCTTTGCCAGAGCGACCGGCAATGCGTCCCGCACAGCGGGGGACGGATCTGTCATGACCACATCCCATCCCGCCCGGGCGAAAACAAGTGCCCAGGCTCTGCCGATCAATCCCGAACCAACGATCGCGGAGCGCGGCATGTTTCCATCCTTACTGTGTATGCTGTGCTGACCAGCGGCTGGATAGCCGTTACAGCTTTGACCAAAGATATTATGTTGAGCGATCATCAGGCCGTCTAGTCATTTGCGCAATCCACCGGTGGCAGTGATCAGCGCAAAAAAACGAGCCGCAGCGATCAGGGAGATAAGAGAAGGTCATGGACTTAGATATGAACGGGCTAAAGGTCATCATCACGGCAGGCGCGGCGGGGATCGGACTTGAGACGGCACGAGCGTTCCGCGCGGAAGGTGCCGAGGTCGTAGTCTGCGATCTTGATCCACAAGCCGTTGCGAGCGTCGCGGACGAACTCCCCGGTGTTCACGCCGCACTTTGCGACGTTACGGACCGGGCGGCCGTGAGCGCCTTCATTGAAGACGCAATCAAGCGTATGGGCGGCCTGGATGTCCTGGTGAACAATGCCGGGAATGCCGGCCCGACTGCAGGCGTCGAGGACGTCACCCCGGAAGACTGGGATCGCTGCCTGGAAGTCTGCCTGACCGGACAGTTCAACTGCACGCGGGTGGCTGTGCCCTATCTGCGTGAGAGCTCAAACCCCTCAATCGTCAATCTTTCCTCTGCCGCCGGACGCCACGGTTTTGCCATGCGCACGCCCTATGCCGCCGCCAAGTGGGGCGTCATAGGCTTCACCAAATCCCTCTCCATCGAGCTGGGTACAGACGGTATCCGGGTCAACGCGATCCTGCCCGGCATTGTCGCTGGTGACCGCCAACGCCGCGTCATGGAGGCAAAAGCCCAGCAAAAGGGTGTCTCCGTCAAGGATATCGAGACCGAGGCTTTCTCCTACACCTCCATCAAGGACTACGTCACGCAGCAGCAGATTGCCGATCAGATTCTCTTTATCACCAGTGCGCGCGGACGCACCATCTCTGGACAGGCCATCTCGGTCTGCGGTGACATCAAGATGCTTGCCTGATCTGTCTTGAAACCCGGATCAGCGCGTCTCTGCATCCTGGGAGAGCTCGAAGGCGGCCAGAGCCTCGCGGAAGCTGCCGGTGATCAGATACTGCAGGCCAAAGCTCGCGCCCGCGAAGATCGACGCCAGTGCGAGCGGCGCTGAAAGCGACAGGGTCGCCATGCCGGAGATCCCCTGTCCAACGGTACAGCCCAACGCCGTGACACCACCAAACCCCATCAGGCAGGCGCCGATCAGGTAACGCCGCATTTCGCGCGCGTCATCAAAAGCCTCTAGGCGCAGTTCACGCTTATGCGCGGCAACAAGGAAGGCGCCCAGGATCGTCCCGGGCACCACACCGATCCCGAAGCTGGCCGTCGCGCCGGTAAAGGTGATGAGGTAAACAATCGCTTCACCGGGCGGCAGGGCGAATGTCAGAGATTCGATCTCCTGCGGATGAAAGGGGTCCTGCCCCCAGGTCCCGGTCACAGCAAATCCCGCCGCCACCGCAAGACCGATCAGAACGCCCGCCACAATGTCATTCCGCGACCCGCGGAAGGCCGCATTGCGAAAACACCAAAACAACAGGAGGCCGAGAAGAACAAGACAGCACCAGAGGCTCGCCTGGGTGTCGGGAATATCAAAGCCCCAGGCGATGACATGAAAGAGACCCTGACCGCCAATTGCACTCAGATCGATATTCAGGGGCTCGATGAGGGTTTCACGGAAAACGCCGGTCAATCCTCGCGCTGTCATGTAGGCACTCAGGCCGATGACCAAGGTCACCACAAGAAACCGCAGGTCGCCACCCCCCAGCCGAACCAACGAGCCATACCCGCAGGTACCGATCAGAGCCATCCCAAAACCGAACAGCAGGCCGCCCATAATTGCCCCGGCCCAGCCGAAATCCGGAGAAAGATAGAAACTCTCATCCATCGGAACCACACCCAGGAAGTAGAGCCCCTGAACGCTGGTCATCGCGACGGCAATCGCTAAGCCCCAGGCGCGCACACGGCGAGAGTCGCCCATAAGTACCTGGTCCTCGATCGCACCAAAGGTGCAGAACCTCGCGGAGCGCGCAACGGCACCGACAACGACACCGAGACCAAGGCCGCAGAGAGCCAGAAGCGTTGTGGTCGGAAGACTATCCATTCGGAAAAACTACACCGCGCCCGAAGCAATCACCAGACATCCGGCGTCCCGCCCTCGGCCTTGATACGTTCGAACTTGTCCTGCAGATAGCGTTGGAACGACTGATCCGCGTACTGCGCTTCGCGAACGTACTCAAACATGGAAAGAAAGTGAAAGGGCTTGAAGTAGCCCGGCATCCGCGCGACCTCCGCCTGTCGCCCGCTCCTATTCGCAACAGCCCCTGTGTCCCTGGGGAAAAAGCAAATTGTCGGCGTGAAATTCACCTGCCATTTGCGCGCCAAAGCCCGTTCTTCCAGCTCTTCCCCATCGAAGTCCGTGACGGCGCGGCTCCCCCAGAGATCAAGCTGTAGCAGCTCGAAGTTCTCCCTCAGATAGGTCACAAGCGTGGGACGCGTCAGATTTACCGCGTGGAGTTCCCGGCAGTAGGGGCACCCGGCCTGCTCCCAAAGCACCGCGAAGTGTTTTCCGTCGCCGTCAGCGTCGCTCAGATCTTCCTGAAGATCGAGGAACGACTGCAGAAACCACTCCTGACTGTGCAGTCCATTGTCGCCGACTTCAGGTTCGGAAGTCGCCCAGGCATATCTCTGCGTCAAACCCAACCCGACGGTCGAGAAAGCGCCGGTCAGCAACGACCGTCGATCCAGTATCATCACATCCCTCCCCGGCGTTTTTTAACCCAAATACGAGTCTTATTTTTTTACATTCAATATTTTATATATATAGTTGCCAGGCGGCAACAGATAACGACCGCGCAACAGCTACAGAACGAGGATGCTCCAGCAGATGGCGCGAGGATTTTAGCATCAGAATCCAATCCGCGGGGCGACAAACGCATAGATAGCAACGGAGGAAAAATTGATGACTTTCAGACCCCGTCTCAGCGCCATGGCACTCGCAGCCAGCCTCATTCCAGCCGCCGCAAGTGCGCAGGAAGCCATCGTCAGTTATAAAAGCCTCTCTCCGGAAACCGCGGTTGAGGTCGCTCAGGCGGCCCTCGCGTCCTGTCGAGAAGCCGGGTTTCAGGTGGCGGTTGCCGTGGTCGATCGCGGGGGAAATCTGCAGGCCGCGATCCGTGACCGCTTTGCCGGGCCACATACGCCGGACACCTCTTTCCGCAAAGCCTGGACCTCCGTCAGCTTTAAAACAGACACACACGCATTGAGTAAATTGACGGAAACCGGCGAGGCCTGGGCGATCCGCAATGTGACGACGGCACTTCCGCTCGGCGGCGGCCTGATGATCGAAGACGGCGATGGCAGCCTTCTGGGTGGTGTCGGCGTTTCCGGCGCACCCAGCGGACAGTTGGATGCGGGTTGCGCCTCGGCGGGCCTGGATGCAATCGCAGACAAGATCGCGTTTTAAAGCGGCTTAGATTCAAGGGGAACAGGCACTATGGACAGAACCGGCTACACAAGGATCAAACTTCTTCTTTTACGATTGCTCGTTCCGACCGCCCTGACGCTCGCGGCCTCTCCGGTCTTTGCCAGTGAAGACATAGCGGACCAGTATCCGCAGTCCCTGCTCTATTCAAAACCTGTAGAGATCGTACCGGGAGTTTGGTCGGCCATCGGTGCTACGGCTCCTCCGGGCTACGAGAATTCCGGTCACAACAACAATCTCACCTTCATCGTCACCGGTGAAGGTGTGGTCGTCGTGAACGGCAGCGCCGCTTACCTTCTCGCCAAGGCTCTGCACGAAGAAATTAAGACCATCACCGATCAGCCGATCAAACTGGTCATCAACGAAAACGGCCAGGGCCATGCCATGCTGGGCAACGCCTATTGGACCGAACAGGGCGTGCCTGTCCTTGCGCATGTGGACGCCGCGGAAGAGTTCGAGGATCGCGGCGCACAAATTCTCACGCGAATGCAGTCTTACAACAAAGAGAAATCCGAAAAGACCGTCCTGCAAGGACCGACGGAGACCTTCGAGGAAGAGAAGCACGTGGAAATGGGGCGCTTTAAAATCGAGATTAAAAATCTCGGCCCCGCCCATTCCCCCGGAGACATCGCCGTCTGGCTGCCAGAACAAAAACTGGTGATCGCGGGCGATATGGCCTTTCACGAGCGCATGCTGCCGATCTTCGACGATACCGACACCGCCGCCTGGCTGGAAAGCTGGGAGAACTTCGAAGCCCTGGGCGCGCTCTACGTCATTCCCGGTCACGGCCATCCGACCAACATGGATCAGGTCCGCCGCTACACCAAAGACTATCTGATCTACCTGCGCGGCAAGATCCAGGACCACCTGGATGACGGCGGTGGCCTGGACAAGGCCTACTACGTCGACCAGACCCCCTATGCGCACCTGGACACCTACGAGCAACTCGCAACCCGAAACGCCGGCCGCGTCTTCGAACAGATGGAGTTCGAGTGAATGAGGTTTCTGCGTTACTCGGTCGGTAGTCCGACGATCAGGTCCGCAACGTCTTCGGCATAGAAATCCAGGAAGAAGTGATCGGCGTCCTCGATCACCTCCAGCCGCACCTGCACAGCATCCACAAGTGGCTCCATGCGCGTCGTCACATCGGGCACGACCTCATCTGCGGAACCGGCAATCACGAGAACCGCCACCTTAATCTCTGAGACCAACTTGACCGTGTCGCGGCTGTCGTCAGACGCATAGTTGGACGCGAAGCTGGCAGCAGAGACCTTTGCGTTCTTGCAGTAGATGAAACCGGGCACGGTCATCATCTCCGTGCCTTTTCCAGCTGCGATCAGTTTTTCAGCTTGTTCAAGCAGAGGCGCCAGTTTCGCGCCGTGGCGCTGCCAATAGTTATCTTCCACAACGTCAGGCGTTCTGCCCATGGCAGGTGCAAGAAGAACTACATTCCTTATCTGCGATCCCCCGCGTTCCGCTGCGAAGCGCGCAGTCTGATTACCACCGCGGCTGTGGCCCATCAGCGTTACGAGACCAGCGCCCTGTCCTTCCAGCCAATTCATCCAGGCGCCGATCTCGTCCAGGGCATCGGAATAGAGGTAACGGTGGGGAACGGTGCAATCGTACATGGCCCGCCGCCGGTCGATTCCGTGGGAGAGAGTCGGCGCAAGGCTTGCAACACCGCGTTCGGCTAACGCGGTCTGCAAGGTTCCGATCAGCTCCATGTCTTTGTGCGCGAGCGTCCCATGGGTCAGTAAGACAAGCCCTTCCGTGAGAGAGCCGTGATCCGGAATCACAAGATCGGCGATGAGTGTGACGCCCGCATGCGCGACTTCGACTTCCCTAACCTCCTGAGCCTGCAAGCTTGCCGAACCTGACGAGTAGCACATCAGCGCAAGAAGGACGCAGAGTTTGAGAGAAGAGTTTCGCATCACAGATCAACACCATAGATTTTCTTGAGAATTTGAAACGGCCAGGCCCTCGCCTGCTGGGCATTCTTGAGGCGCACCTCGGCAGAGTCCTCGAGGTTGCTGGTAGAATGCTCGATCGCCGCGAAGTGATCGCCTTCCAGATGATAGCGACCGGCAAGGGTAATCGCATCATCCGGCGCGACAAAGCTCCAGCACTGATCGGTGACCTCGGAAGGTGTATCGAACATCTCACCGCTTATACGTTTGCCAATTGCTCCGGCGGCCAGATTCCCCTGAACCACAGCGGAGGCCGCTGACTTCGACATCTCGCCCGCCGCCGCGGCATCACCGATGACGTAAATATCCTGATCCAGCTGGGAGCGCATCGACGGCGCGAGAATCGGGCAGTAGCCCTCTTCATCGCCCAGACCCGCAGCCGTGAGGAATTCCGGTGCCACTTGCGGCGGCACTGCGTGGATGAAATCGGATTCGAAACTCTCGAAATCCGTCTCGATCACGCCCTTTTCGAAGTCAATCGAGGTCACGCCGCCGTGGAATTCCAAGGGCACCCACTCGATCATGTCTTCGTAGTAGTCGGAATACGCCGTCTCAAACAGCGCCTGCATGGGATAGCGGTCTTTTTCGTCCAGGATCAGGATCGTTGCATCAGGATTTGTCGTCTTCAGACGATGAGCGAGGAGGCAGACACGCTCGTAAATCGCCGGCGGGCAGCGGTAGGGTTGCGGCGGCGCGACCACTGTCAGCGTCCCGCCCTCCGGCAAGGCATCCACGCCCGCGATCATGGCGTTACAATTCCCGTTTGCGGTCCAGCAGGCACCCTGTGGATCTGCTATCGCAGACTGCGCTGCTCCATAGTTCTGCAGAGACACACCAGGGGCCGCGACAAGAATATCGTAAGCAAGGTCAATCGTTTCAGCGCCGTGTTGAATCTTGAGTGTCTTGCCTGAACGATCGATCGCCTGCGCCGTCCCGGCGATGAGGGAGAGTTTTAAATCCTTGAACAAGACATCGAAGGCAGGAAGAACCGGAACCGGGTCGCCGAGGAGCAAGGGCTTTCCGAGGAAAGCTGGCCGATAGTTCTTTGAAGGACCGGATACGACCATAAGCTCGATCCGATCGCCGAACTGCGCCGTTAGATGGCGGGCAACAGTGGCACCACCCGCCCCTGCACCGATGATCACAACGCGAGGGCCTTTGGCAAAGGACAGTGCCGGGACCCCCATGGCTCCCAGCGCGGCGATGCCCGTGACGGCCGTTGTAAAGCGGCGCCGATTAACTCTTGCTCCGCCGGAACTCGCCTTCATCTAACGCCCTAGGTCATGAACTCATAAACTGTGGTGGAACTGGTTGTCTCTTGTTCAGTCGGTCGCTTAATCGGCCGCGTCCTCATCCGGCGTCACGTCAATGATGCGGGCCCGCGCCGTGATTTCAACCTCGGCCTTGCAATCTGACATGCAGGGCTCAGCCTGCTCGACTTTCGCCGTATCCGGCCGGGCGTCCTCAATGAAGTTGACCTCGTTCGGCAAACGCACCGTGGTGAAGTTTTCCTTTGAGAGCTCGAATTCCTCATCCTCGACAATGTCGTTCAGATAGAGAATATAGGCAACCACTGCATAAGTCTCATCCGGCGTCAGCGACTGGGCATCACCGAAGGGCATGGCGCGGTTGACGTAATCGAAAACCGTGGAGAGATAGGGCCAGTAGGACCCGATAGTCTTGACCGGATCTTCCGTATCCAGCGTATCTTCGCCCCCGGCCAGAACCGGCCAGCGGCCACTGCCTTCACCGAATTCGCCGTGGCAGCTCGCGCAGCGCTCCTGATAAATCTCCTCGCCGGTCATCACGCCGCCGCGCCCCTCGGGCAGTCCCTGTCCGTCCGGGCGGACATCGATGTCCCAGGCGGCGATTTCCTCGGGCGTTGCAAGCCGTCCCAATCCGAAGGACTCCGCCTGTACCGCCGGGGAAGAGAATACCAGGGCCGTGGAAAACAGGAGCGCGGAAACTGCGGCCCTAGCTGATCTCGACATTTTCGACCTCTCCGTTTTCGCGCACATGCCAGGTCTGGATGCCGTTGTTGTGGTAGATCGAATTGGTGCCCCGCACAGCCCGCAGCTCGTTCTTGGTCGGCTGCAGGTAACCGGTCGAATCAATGGCGCGGGACTGCACGAGCAGCGGTTCGCCGTTCCAATCGAATTCATAGTAAAAACGGTGAACCGACTTGTCGAAGCTTGGACCGTCAATGCGGGCGTGCCGCCAGTTCTTGCCCCCGTCCAGTGTGATATCCACCCGATCCACGGTGCCGCGTCCCGACCAGGCGAGACCGCTCAGGACGTTGCGGCCCTTGTGAAGAAGCGGCGCCTGCGGACTTGGATTGGTCACCACAGATTTACAGTCCATTGCCCAGGTGAAACGACGGGCGCGACCGTCTTCCATCAAGTCCGTATACTTCGAGGTTTCCTCACGGGCATGCCAGGGCTCGTCGCCGACTTCGATCCGGCGCAGCCACTTGACCCACATATTGCCTTCCCAACCCGGCACCACGAGCCGCAGGGGGTACCCCTGTTCCGGGCGCAGAGCCTCACCGTTCATGGCGAAAGCCAGCATGCAGTCATCGAGCGCCTTCTCAAGCGGAATGGAGCGGTTCATGCCCGAGGCATCGCCGCCTTCCGGCATAATCCACTTGGCGTTGGTCTTAAGCCCCGCCTCTTCCAGAATGTGTTTCAGCGGCACGCCCGTATACATGACGCAGTGGATCATCCCGTGGGTGAACTGGCAGCCGTTGAGCTGCGCGCCCCGCCACTCCATGCCGGAGTTTGCCGCGCACTCCAGGAAGTAAACCTTGTTCGTGCGGGGGAATCGCTTGATGTCCTCCATGGTGAAGATGAGGGGTTTATCCACCAGCCCATTGATCATCAGGCGGAAGTCGCTCGGCACCACTTCGGCGATACCGCTGTGATGACGTTCGAAGCACAAACCGTTCGGCGTGATGATGCCGTCGAGTTCATGCAGGGGCGTAAAATTCACGGAACTCTCCGGGGAAGCCGTCAACCAGGCAACATTACGCCGGACCACATGGCTCTCGTACTCGGATGGTGTACCGTAAGGCCGTGCATCCACCCCCTCGCCCAGATACTTAGACCAGTCGGCGACGTTCGGGGGTTGGTTTTCCGGATCGCTTTCCGCCATCGCGGGACGAACCAGTCCGGTCGCTGCCAGGCTCCCGCCCACCGCAGCTGCGCCCGTTAAAAACCCGCGGCGTGTTGTCCGGCCTTTTGAACTTCCCGTCTCGCTCATGACGCTTCCTCTAACAACAGCATTCTCGTGTCGTATTTATATTCTATTTTTTGAATATGTAAAGTTAGACCGGCCCCGTGGATCCTCCTTAGGCGCCAACGACCTTCACCGCATCGTTCGGCGGTACGCTGACCGCTTTGTGGTTCGAGACGTAGGACTCGACCACGTCCCAGATCGGCGGTCCCTCGGTGCCTTCGTTGACACTGGCCCAGCCCGCAACGCTATAGCTTTTATCCGCATCGATCGATTCGCCGCTGGACAGCAAGGTCATGTTCGAGATCCGGCTGCCGATATCCTTGGCGGGATCGATGGTGTAGCCGAAGCCACCGACGCGCACCATGTCTCCACCCTGCTGATAGTATGGGTCGGGATTGAAGAGATTATCCGCCACGTCCTCCATGACGGTCTTCAGGAACGCGCCGGTCATCTCCGTGCGATAGGTTTCCGGATAGGTGATCGAGGTCGCATTGTGAATGTCTTCCAGGGTGATCTCCTGCCCCGGCAGCAAAGATGCGCCCCAGCGGAAGCCGGGCGACAGGGCGATCTGTGCGTCGCGTTCCTCCAGCATGGCCTGACAGATCAGATCATCAAAGGTCCCGTTGAAATTTCCCCGGCGATAGAGCAGCGAGTCCGTCGTACCGACCACCTTTTCCAGGAGCGCCTGATGCGGCGCACGGATGTCGTTGACCAGCGCCGTCATTTCAGGATCCGGCGCGATCACATCGGAGAAAACCGGCATCAACTTGTAGTTAAAGCCTTTTAGCTCACCGTCCCGCACATCCAGATCCAGGCGGGAGAGAAACTTCCCGTGAGACCCGCTGGCAACCAGGATCGTTTTGCCCACCATGACCACTTCCGGCAGGGCATCATGGGTGTGCCCGGTCAGGATGACGTCGATACCCGTGACCCGGCTTGCCAGCTTGCGATCAACGTCGAAGCCGTTGTGCGACAGCATGACAACCAGATCCGCGCCTGCTGCACGTACCTCGTCGACCCGTTCCTGCAGGGCCTCCTCACGGATCCCGAACGACCAGGTTGGAACCTTGTAACGGGGATTGGCGACCGGCGTGTAGGGAAAGGCCTGACCTATGACGGCGATATTGGCGCCGCCGCGCTCGAAGGTGCTGACACCCTCGAAGACCGACTCTTCCCATTCGGTGTCGCGCACATTGTTCGCCAGGAAGGGAAATTCGATCATCTCGATCAGTTCCTCCACCCGGTCGGTACCATAGGTGAATTCCCAGTGCGCGGTCATGGCATCGGTACCCAGCGCATTCATCACGCGCACCATGTCTTCGCCCTGCGAAGCGTGCGAGGTATAGGACCCCTGCCAGGTATCGCCGCCGTCGAAGAAAAGCGTTTTGCCCGGCCGTTCCGCGCGCACGGCTTTGATAAGCGTCGCCAGGCGATCGACGCCGCCCACCTTGCCGTAGGTCTGGGCAAGCGCGCTGAAATCCTGATCGGTCAGCGCATAGGCTGATGAACTGCCTGCGGAGAGGCCGTACTTCTTCAGAAAGGCCTCGCCGGTAACATGCGGCGGCAGGCCCTGAAAATCGCCGACACCGATGTTGACCGTGGGCTCGCGAAAATACACAGGCATGAGCTGCGCGTGGATGTCGGTTATGTGCAACAGAGTGATGTTGCCCAGAGGCTCGAACGCGAGCAGTTCGTCCTGGGTCAGTGTTTGCTGCGCCGCCGCTCGCGACCAGTTTGAACCTGCCCCCCAGACGGCACCGGCCGCAAGGCCAAGCTGCACAAAGTCGCGCCTCGAAAGCATTACGTTCTCCTTAATGAGAGTCTCTCAGTTGGTTGATTCTGGATATGAAAAAGCTTCGCGAACGCAGGCTGCTCGCGTTTGGCCTTCCGGTTTCTGTTAATTTCGAAAGTGATTGCGGCGAACGCCTTCGCAAAACCGGAAGCATCCGCCGCACCACCAGTCTTTACTGCCTGACAGCAGGTGCCTCAACCGGGAGCCCCTGCCCCCGCCAGGCGGTGTAGAGCTCGAGCGCTAGGAACTCGTCGGATCCCACCTTGTAAGGCGTCGCCCGGATGTTCTTCATGCAGCCCTTAAAACGTCTGTGCAGAGAGCCGATCTTCTGCCACTTGAAGCGATAGGTCGGGAAGCCGTTGGTCTGGCCCTGGCTGAGCATGTCGGCCCGGATCTGCTTCCCGTAGTAATCTTCATGGCAGGAGGAACAGGCCATATCAAGCTGACCGACCCGGGTGTAGTAAAGCTCCTTACCCTTGTCGAACCAGGGCTTCATGGGCCCGTCGGTCTGAACCGAAACCGGCTCGCCGCGCGACTGGTTTTTGACGTAGGCCGTCATGCCGAGAAGCTGAGCCGATTCCCACTTCCAGGGCTCCGCTTCCATCTGTTCGGTCCGGCAAAGATTAATCTGCTGCTCGAGATTAACCGGCTTATCCAAAGCCTTGTTCCATTTAGGCATATTGGCGCCCACGCTCGCCATGGTGTCGGCCGCGTCGTCGTGACAGCTCGCGCAGGATTTGTTGGCCGCACCATCCACCGTTGACCAGAGTTCCTCGCCCTGTTCGACCCAGAGGAACGCAGGGTTTTCAAAGTCGTCCTCCTGCAGAGCTTGAGTTTCAGGGGAGCGGTACTGCCAGCCTGAAATAATCTCGTCCAGCGGATGATCTTTCGACGTCGGTTTGACCTCTACCGTTTCAACACCTTCCGGCAAGGCCTGCACCTCTCCGCCCACCAACAAGCCAGGTGCCAGCAGAGCGGCAAGCGCGATCCCCGACAGCGTCGCTCTTTCTTTGCTTTTCATCTCATTCCTCCCCAGGCAGTGCCGCCGCTCTTTTGAGAGCTCTCGCGGCAACAGAGGTCTTATCCGACCTTTAGTTTTTGTTTTTTGCTGTAGACAGAACCGTCGTCGTCGGTCCAGGTGAACTCGAATTCGCCTGCTTCTTCGACTCTCATCTTGAACTGCAGGTAAGGGTTGGCCGAAATGGCCGGTTCGATCGTCACTTCAAACACCGTCTCGCCGTTAAACTTGGCGCTGAAGTGGTTGATGATCTGACGCGGGATAACTTTACCTTCCTTATCCTTCCGCTGGCCTGATTCCATCTTGTGCGAGATCAGTGTCTTGATCGTGACGACGTCACCCTTTGACGCTGATTTGGGTGCTTTAACGCGAGGCTTCGATTTTGCCATCGTTCCAGTCTCCTTAAATTTAAATCAGCGGGCTCAGCCGCCGCAGCCGCCGATCGTCACCTTGACCGTGGACTTCGTCATGTGGAACGAGCCGTCCGACAATTCGGCGACGGCCACGACGTTCTGTGTGGTGGCAAGGCGCATCCGCGTCGAAGCCTCCGCAACACCGCTTCTCGAGGAAAAGTGGAAGGTTGCGATGCCCGGGTTGGGGTTCTTCTCGGCAAGCAGGATCACGCGTTTTACATAGTTGTCGGCAGTCATCGGACTCTCGACGGAAACGGACAGAGGCACCGTGTTGCCGTTCTCTGCGATCTCTGGAACTTCCAGCTTGATGATCGAACTCTCGGTCGCTTCCGCACCACCGGTGAAGGTCTTGATATCTTCCATCACCTGCTCGATGGAGGCGTTGGCCGGCATGGGCAGGATGGCGAGCGCCACCATACCCGAGCCCAGCGCCAGCGCTTTGCGGCGTGAAATCTCTGTCATTGTTTTTCTCCTAACGATCAGCAGCCAGTCGGTCCCGAACGGCCCACCGGCCCAATGTAAATCTGGAATTACTGATTCAGTGTTCGCAAATAAGCGACCACATCCTCGACCTGTTCGGCCGAGAGAATTGTCTTGTCCTTGAAAGACTTCGCAATTCTGTTTCCGTAGTCCGCGCGGTAAAAACTCGGCATGATCGTCTCGTCGCCGAACACCGCCTTGGAGTTCACAATGATCGCGCGCAGTTCGGCTTCCGTATAGCGTTCTCCAACGCCATCGAGCGGCGGACCGATTTCTCCATGAAAGGATTCGCTGGCCATGTCGTCATTGGCGTGACAGGCGAGGCAGTTGCCCGCCTTGCGGCCTTTGAACCATTTTTTTCCGGCTTCCACATCGCCGGCGCTTCCCGTCAGCGACGCGGCAATCGCGTCATCAACCACTTTCACGTCCTGCGGCGCAATCGGCGCCGCTGCGGCACCGCCCGCAAAACCGACAGACAGTGCGATGGCACAAAGCGCGGAAACGAGTTTTTGCTTTGCGATGTCTGTGCTTGTCATAACATCCACCTCCCCCAATTTACGCACGCCCGGCATCTTTTTATGACGCGGATTACACCGCTTGCCTTGGCGCGTTGCTTCTCACTTCAGCGGCAAATTGCCGCGACCTCTCGATAATGATCAGACATCCTGTTCAAAATCAAGAAACATATTGCAATATTTGAATGCGAATCTGAAATCGCCTGGAAATGAACCTGATTATCCCGTCGTTCCCAGGCCGGGAAAAACCTCCAGCAACCAATAGGCTATGCGGTTCATTGAACCTGTCATGATCAGAATTCCGGTCACCACCAGCAACCCGCCACTGACCTTTTCGACCATCCCCAGATGACGGCGGAATCGGGACATCAGGCCGACAAACTGGCTTGCGAACAAAGCCGCCAGCAAAAATGGAACACCGATTCCCAGAGCGTAAACCGAGAGCAGACTTGCGCCCTTCAGAACCGTATCCTCGCTTCCGGCGACAAAAAGGATCGCGGCGAGAACCGGCCCGACACAGGGGGTCCATCCGAAGGCAAAGGTCAAGCCGATGACAAAGGCACCGAGCAGGCCGACCGGTTTGCGCTCGAGATGAATACGGGCTTCCCGGTAGAGAAATCCAATGCGGAACGCGCCCAGGAAATGCAGCCCCATCACAATGATGACTGCGCCCGCCACATAGCCAAGAACATCGACGTAGTCGGCAAAGAGCTGACCGATGGCGCTGGCACTGGCGCCCAGCAACACGAATACAATCGAGAAACCCAGCACAAAGGCCAGCGCGGAGCGAAGCGCACGCGCGGTCACCCGGCGTTCACCGCCTGCGGTGAGTTCCTCGTAGGATACGCCTGATATGAAACAGATATAAGGGGGCACGAGCGGCAGAACGCAGGGCGAAAGAAATGAAAGCAGGCCGGCAATAAACGCGCCACCGAAGGTGATATCGAAGCTCAAGAGGCCCGGCCCCACGCCATTGGATTAAGCCTTCCCTGTTGCCGGGGCGGCAACTGCTGCAGCGCCCCGTCTGGTGACGTGTAACGAGCCCAGTCCGGATATGATAATGATCGCAAGCCCGGCGAGCGAATAGAGGTCAGGCCAATCGCCGAACACCAAAACACCCAGGACCGTCGCAGAGATAAGCTGGCTGTAGACCAGAGGCGCAATCAGACTGGCCTCTGCCATCCGGTTGGCGATAACCAGCAGATAGTTCCCCATCGCGGAACCCAGCGCGCTTCCAAGAATCAGGAGAGATATGCCGACGTCGAGTTGCGGCAGCTCCACGCTCAGGCCCAGCGGCGTCAAAATAATCGTGCCCACCAAAAGCTGCGAAATCAGAAGAAATCTCGGCCGAAACTTGCTGGCGACCATCTTGGTGGTCGCAAGATACGCGCCGTAACAAACACCGGCGCAGAGGGCGAAGACGATTCCCGCTGTTGCCCCAAACCCCGGCTTTACGACCAGCATGACGCCCAGAAACCCCAGACCCAAAAGCATCGCACGGACCCGGGAGGGTTTCTCGCCCAGGAAGACGACGGCCAGCGCGTAGGACACGATCGGCCCGATGAAGAAGGCACCAAATACATTGGCAATCGGCTCTGTCTTCAGGGCGGTCAGAATAAGGCAAATCCCGCTGGCAATAAGGGCTGCCCGCAACAGGACCCGCCAGTCTTTGAGATGCGAGAGCTCGGCAAACGATAGCCCGCTGAAGGGCAGAAGCAACACTGCGGCCAGTCCGAATCTTGACCAGGCAACCACGAAGGGATCGACACCTCCGGCGGTCAGCAGTTTTCCAGCCGTATCCCCCAGGACAACAAGAGTAACGGCGGCGAATACGATAGCAGTCAATCGAAGCAGGTTCGAAACCGACATATAGGGAAAAGCCTTTTCAAAAACGGTGTTAAGGCGGATACAAGATTTGTATTCTCCCCACAACATCGCGTTCTGCATGAGTGCTAGCTTCCCGTCACATAGGTCGGTTTAGTATTGCATTGGGCCGGGTCGTATTTTCTCCACGACACTGGCATTCACATTCAATTTATCATATGTTTGGCGTCATGCATAGAAAACACAGAGAATCCGCACTCCGTATGAGGTCAACTCTGCAAGCCCTGGGCCTGACATTCACCTTGATCGTGCTGGCACCCAGCCAATTTGCCAGCGCCGCGCAGCTCGTCATGTTCGAGCAATTCGGGTGCGAATGGTGCGATGTCTGGAACGAAGAAATTTCGGAGATCTATCCCAAAACCGAGGAAGGGCAACGCGCGCCGCTGCGTCGCGTCGACCTCCACGCCGAACGACCGTCCGACCTGACAGAAATCAAGGCAGTGCGCTTCACACCAACCTTCGTTCTGGTCGAAGACGGTCGTGAAATCGGCCGCATTCAGGGTTATCCGGGTGAGGATTTTTTCTGGGGTCTTCTCGCCCAGCTCATCGAACGCCTGCCGAAGGAAGAAGCGCACATCAGGTAACCTGTGAGTTCGAACTCAGTCTGGCGGTCACCCTTCTCCGATGTGTTTCGCCGCGTAGGCAATGGCATCTATGGTCTGTGCGATATCATCATCGGTGAGCGCAAGTGAGGGATAGATCTTTCCATCCGGTTTGAAGATACCTTTCTGGCGAAGTTTCTGATTGAAACGCCTTCCAACGCTCGCGTCGCCTCGCAGCACACCGCGATAGCCGGTGATCCGGTCCGAGGCGAAAACGACATCGAACAGCACCGGATCGCCGACGATCTGATGATCGACCCCGGCGGCGGAAAGATGCTCATCGAGCGCCGCCATGATGCTCCTGCCCCGCGCGCGCAGTCGCTCGTAGCTACCCGGACGCCTCAGGATTTCCATGGTCTTCAGACCCGCAGCCGCAGCGATGGGATTGCCACTCAGGGTTCCGATCTGAAGAGTGAACCCCTCCTCTCCAACCTTCGCCTTATCGAAATGGGCCATCACCTCTGCTTTGCCGGCAATTGCTGCCAGAGGAAGTCCGCCACCGATGATTTTCCCCAGGCTGCAAAGATCAGGCGTGACGCCGTAAAGTTCCTGCGCACCGCCGTATGCCAGGCGGAATCCCGTCACCACCTCATCGAAAATCAAAAGAATCCCGTGCTTCTCCGTTTCCGCGCGCAGAGCCTCCAGGAAGCCCGGCTCCGGTGGGATCAGGCGTTGCAGGGGTTCCGCGATCACGGCTGCAATGTCCCCGGCGTGTTCGGCAAGAAGCTGACGGATGAATTCGATGTCGTTGAAGGGCGCAATCAGCATATGATCACGCACTGTGTCCGGAATTCCGGCAGAATCAGGTATGGCCATCGGAAAATTGGCAAGCCGGGTCGGCGCAAGACTCATCAGAGCCTCCGCCGACATGCCATGATATCCACCCTCGAATTTCACGATCTTGTCGCGGCCTGTGTGCGCCCGCGCCAGGCGCATCGCATACATATCGGCCTCACCGCCGGTGCTCACAAACCGCACCTGATCGGCGCAGGACACCGCATTGCAGATCTCTTCGGCGAGTTCGATACCGCGGGCATTGTTGGCGAAGAAGGTCATACCCTTGCCAAGTTGCTCCTGAACCGCCTCCAGGACTTCCGGGTGACCATGTCCCAGCAGCATGGGACCGGAACCGATCAGATAGTCTATGTACTCGTTGCCGTCTTCGTCCCAGACGTGCGAACCCTGCCCCTCACGGATGACGATGCCGGGGTCAAAGTTACCGAAGCCACCGCCGGGCAGAACTTTACCGGCACGTTCGATCCAGTCCTGCTGCGAAATCTGGACATCCATTCGTGGGCTCCTGTTACTCAAAAATTCGGCAGGCGCTGCCGAGTAGGGTTAGATCCGGCACACCGCCCGGCCCCGGGGTATCGGCGATGCATTTCCGACATTCTTTCTCACCGGAGAGCCCGGGTCCAGACGCGGCGTCACGTAACCCGAAAAATCGTAGATGTTCAAAACCGTTTCTGCATCCATCTGCCCCATTGCCCGGACACTCCCAAAACCGATCTTAGCCCAGGGTCACAACGATATTGCCGGTATGCTTCTTGTCGATGAAAGCCTGTTGCGCCTCGACCAGATTTTCCAAGGGATAGCTGGCTGCAAGCAAGGGTCTGATCTCGCCACGCGCGATGTAACCGACAAGATCCGCGAAGACACCTGGTGGAACCACCGTCGCACCGGTGAACGTCAGGTCGCGCAGATAGAAGGTCCGAAGATCAAATGTGACCATCGGTCCGGCGATTGCACCCGCACAGGTGTATCGTCCACCGCGCGCCAGGCTATCGATCAGCGCCGGCCAGGCATCGCCGCCGACCACGTCGGCGACCACCGTCACGCTTTCACTGCCCGTCACCTCTTTAAGGGCCGCTTTCAGGTCTTCAGGTGCGCGCGGGAGCAGCGCGTCGGCCCCAACCGCTTTCACCGAATCCCATTTGGCCTGACTGGCCATGGCAATCGCAATCGCACCCCGGCGTTTGGCGAGTTGGATAAGCGCAGAACCAACACCGCCGGACGCCCCGGGGATCAGTACACGATCGCCCTGCCCCAACTGGGCCCGGTTCAGCATATTCTCCGCCGTTACATAGGAGGTCGCAAAGGTCGCAAGCTCTGCATGGCTCATATCGCTCTCGACCAGATGGACGTTACGCTGATCGGCCTTGGTAAACTCGGCAAAGCCGCCGTCGCACTCCGAGCCGAAATAACCGCATTTGTCCATGTTCAGGGGATCGTTCCAGTCGCGCAACCAGACATCGATCAGAACCCGCTTGCCGATCATGCCGGTGTCCGCCCCCTCACCGGCTGCAACAACGGTCCCAGCCGCGTCAGCGCCCTGGACACGTGGGAAGGTAATCGCCGCTCCGCCCCAGGTGGCATCTTCCTCCTCAGCCGTGTCAAAGGCACCGCCTGTCGTCTCGTCGGTCACCCCCTTCGAGTACCAGGCCGTGCGAGTATTCACGTCCGTATTGTTGAGGCCGCAGGCATGAACCTTGATCAGCAATTCTCCAGGCCCAGGTTGCGGCGTTGGGAAGTCGTCACGGAACACCAGCTTGTCAAAACCGCCGTGACCGGTCAGCACCATCGCTCGCATGGTTTCGGGGATCTGGGAAATGGCGGTCATCAGACGTCGCTCCTTGGCCAGGTGTTTTCCGGATTGTATGCCGCCGCCGAGGGAAACATTGCTTTTCCAGCTTCGCCCATGATCATGACCTCGCGTTCACACCCGTCGACAGCCGCTTCCGGCTTCACGCGAGCAAAGGCCAGAATGCTTCCCACCGAGCGTCCATAGGCGACGGAACTGGTCGTGCCCACGACAGTGCCTTCCATCAACGCGGCTTCGGTATCATGCACGCATCGACCTCGAGATCCAGGCACTCAAACTTCTGACGAAGAACGATCGAGACCCACCCCAGTCTCAGCTTTGTTCGGGAACGGCGCGCTCAGTTTTTTTCAACAAATCTCTGATCGGCCTATTTGAAGAATGCCCCGCTAATCGACACTCCAACTCACTTATACTCTTAAGATAAACAGTTATAATATTGAATTTATTTGTTTTTACGAAGGCTTTTCCGACACCTGATTGCTGATCTCCAAAAGATTGCCGTCAGGATCGCGTAAGTAGATTGATCGGATGGGTCCACTGGCGCCGGTGCGAGCGACCGGACCTTCCTCGACCGCCACCTCGCATGACTTCAGGTGCGCAATGACCTCTTCGAGAGGCGTTGAAGTGATGAGGCAGAAATCCCCGCTTCCCGGCGTCGGCGTTGCCGCCTTGGGCAGAAATTCCGCTCCGGCCTGATGCAGATTGATTTTCTGGGCCCCGAAGACCAGCGCCTTCCGCCCTTCCCCAAAGGTAATGACCTCCATCCCCAGCGCGCTCGCATAGAATTCGCAGGTTGCCTCGATCGACGCCACGGTCAAAACGAAATGGTCAATTCGATCTATTCGCACCGGACCTCCGGATCATCTTAAAAATCAAGCGGATTGGCGAAAGGGCCTGTTTTTTCCTGACTGAAACAAGCCCTTTCGCGTAACAAAGCAGCAGGACCTACAGCTTGATCCAGGCGGCATTGCGCTTTGAAGAACGGACGCAGGCGTCGATGAAACGCATGCCATCCAGGCCATCCGTGACCGTGGGAAAAAGCACGCCCTTCGGGATCTTACCGTTCTTTTTCCGGTGCGCCCGGATAGCAGCGGCGGCCTCGGTGTAGATGTTCGCGAAGCCTTCAAGATAACCTTCCGGATGCCCCGGCGGAACCCGACTGACCCGGCCCGCAGCATCGATGGCGCCAGCCCCGCCGCGGGTAATCAGTCGCTTGGTCTCGCCGTAAGGTGTGAACCAGAGCTGATTGGGATGCTCCTGTTCCCATTCCAGGCCACCCTTGGTGCCATAGACCCGCAGCTTCAATGCGTTCTCGTTGCCCGGCGCAACCTGGCTAGCCCAGATCATGCCCTTGGCTCCGCCCTTGAAGCGCAGCATGACGTTGGCATTATCATCGACCTTGCGGCCCTTCACGAAGGAATCCAGATCGGCACAGAGGCTTTCGGTTTTCAGCCCACTCACAAAGCTTGCCAGATTCCAGGCATGGGTACCGATGTCTCCAATGCAGCCACCTGCCCCCGTGCGTTTCGGGTCCGTGCGCCAGGCGGCCTGTTTATGCCCGCTGGTCTCAATCTTTTCGGTCAGCCAATCCTGGGGATATTCCGACTGCACCAGCCGAAGCGTTCCGAGTTCACCCTTGCGAACCATCTCACGGGCCTGCCGGATCATCGGGTAGCCGGTATAATTGTGTGTCAAAACGAAAAGTTTGCCGGTCTTCTCCACGAGCGCCGCGAGCTTCTTTGCTTCGGCAAGGGAAGCGGTCAGGGGCTTGTCGCAGATGACATGAATGCCGGCTTCGAGAAAGGCTTTGGCCGGTGGGTAATGCATGTGGTTGGGTGTGACAATCGCGACAGCTTCGATCCCGTCAGGTCGAGCAGCCTCTCCGCCAACCATCTCGGCGTAGGAGCCGTAACAGCGGTCGGGATCCAGTCCCAGGTCCGCGCCCGAGGCTCGTGCCTTTTTGGGATGACTGGAGAGTGCACCAGCCACCAGTTCGTAGTGCCCGTCCAGGCGCGCCGCAATGCGGTGAACCGCACCGATGAAGGCATCACGCCCGCCCCCGACCATGCCCAGCCGGATCGGCCCTTTGTTTGCTGCAGCCATCTTTATACCCTTCTAATCTGTAATACCCAGCATGCGCCGATTGGCCGCTTCATCGGTTCCGGCCCCGGCGAAATCATCGAACGCCCGTTCCGTGACGCGGATGATGTGGTCTTTGACAAAGGCCGCGCCTTCACGTGCGCCGTCCTCCGGATGCTTCAGGCAGCATTCCCACTCGACCACAGCCCAGCCGTCGAAATTGTTCGCGGCCATCTTGGCAAAAATCCCTGTAAAATCAATTTGTCCGTCGCCCAATGAACGAAAGCGTCCTGCGCGGTCGGTCCAGCTTTGATAGCCCGAGTAAACGCCCTGACGTCCGGTCGGATTGAACTCCGCATCCTTGACGTGAAACATGCGGATCCGGTCCTTGTAGATATCGATGAAGTCCAGGTAGTCCAGACACTGCAATGCAAAATGCGAGGGATCGTAGAGAATGTTACAGCGCGGGTGATTCCCGGTCCGTTCGAGGAACATCTCAAAGGTAATCCCGTCATGCAGGTCCTCACCGGGATGGATCTCGTAGCAGACATCGACGCCGCAGTCTTCGGCAACATCCAGGATTGGTTTCCAGCGTTTCGCCAACTCGGCAAAGGCGGTTTCGATCAGACCGGGCGGGCGTTGCGGCCAAGGATAAACATAAGGCCAAGCCAACGCGCCGGAGAAACTTGCGTGCGCAGTAAGTCCCATGTTTTTCGAGGCTTGCAGGGCCTTCTTCACCTGATCGACCGCCCAGGCCTGGCGCGCCTGGGGATTGCCTCGCACTTCGGGGGCAGCGAAGCCGTCGAAAGCCTCGTCGTAAGCCGGGTGCACGGCAACCAACTGCCCTTGAAGATGTGTGGAGAGCTCAGTGACTTCGAGACCATTCTGCTTGGCAATGCCCTTTACTTCATCGCAATAGTCCTTTGAACTGGCAGCCTTTTCCAGATCGAAGATGCGAGCATCCCACGAGGGTATCTGAACGCCGATGTAACCGGCTTCGGCGGTCCACTTGGTAATCGCGTCCCAGGAATTGAACGGCGCTTCGTCACCGGCAAACTGGGCGAGAAACAGCGCCGGTCCCTTGATCGTCGTTGCCATGAGTCTTCTCCCTTATTCGAGCATTGAACTTCGTGTTGAACCCCCGGCGCGTTTCCGCAACGGGAAAATCCAGTCCCAAGGCGCATGCATCATGACGTCTCTTTGTGTCAGTTTTAATGCACCCGGGGATCGTCGTTATTGAGCGCGTAGATACACGCCGTAAAGAATGGCCGAGCCAATCGCGATGGCAACCACCACCACGAAGATTGTCAGAATGATCAGTGCGACTTTGCCGAAGGCACGCCAGGTCCCGTCCGGATTGCAGGCCGGCAGCAGATTGTTGGTAAGTCCCGCGATCACCACCAGCACGCAGCCGATGCTGAAGAGGGTCAGGCTGAAGGGCTGAAAGATCATGATCAGCGCCGCAATACCCAGCGCGATGATGCTGTTCTCCACACGCCGCGCGTTCGTACTACCCATGAGTTTCGGTTGATTTCCCATCACCGCACCGCCAGTCCACTGTCATCGAAGATATGTGTTTGCGACAAATCACAGGCGAGATGCAGGATCTCACCCGGCGTCACCTTGCGTTCGCGCGGCAGGACAACACGCAGATCCCGCGCGTCGTCGTCGCGGACGTGTACCAGCGTCTCCGCGCCCATGGGTTCGATCAACTCCACCTGCCCTGTCAGACTGCGTTCGTTAGGTGTATCGACCGGCTCCAGCGCCCGTGGCCGGATGCCGATGGTCAGATTGCTCTGTCCAAGAGCAGACGCGGCCTCCGGAACCGGGAAGGTCATACTGCCCGCGCCCAACTCGATAGTGGCCATACCGTCCCTGACCGCCGACAAGCGTCCGTCGAGGAGGTTCATTTTCGGACTGCCAATGAAGCCCGCCACGAAGACATTGCTCGGTTTGGAAAAGACCTCGTGCGGCGTGCCTATCTGCTCGATCATACCGTCACGCATGATTGCAATACGGTTTGCCATGGTCAGCGCCTCCATCTGATCGTGGGTCACGATCACGGTGGCTTTGGAGAGCCCGGAGAGAACCTCCTTGATCTGACCGCGCATGGAGTGGCGCTGTTCCACATCCAGGCGCGATAGCGGCTCATCGAAGAGGAAACAGTTGGGATCGCGCACAATGGCACGAGCGACCGCAGCGCGCTGCTTTTCGCCTTCAGAAAGCTGACCGGGCAAGCGGTCCAGGACCTCGCCCAGCTGCAGAATTTCAGCGACGCGGGCCACCTCCCTGCTGCGCTCCTCTGCTGACAGACCCAGATAGAACAGCGGCATCTCGATATTGCCACCGACACTTACCGAGGGGTAGAGCGCATAAAACTGAAAAACCATCGCGATGTCGCGTTTTTCCGGCGGTAGCCTGTTCATGACCTGACCACCGATCTTGACCTCGCCTTCGGTCACGGACTCCAGGCCGGCAATCATCCGCAGGGTCGTGGTTTTGCCACAGCCCGAGGGACCAAGCAGGCAAACCACCTCGCCCTCCCCCACGCTCATATCCACATTGCGGACTGCGGTAAAACTGCCGAAGGTCTTGGTGAGGTTCGTGGCTTCGATCGTCGACATGGCGCTACCTCTTGATCGTGCCGAAGGTAACCCCGCGCAAAAGATGATTTTGCAGCATAAAGGTCACAACGATTACCGGAATAAGGAACAGAGTCTCAATCGCCGCCAGCAAGCCCCAGCGTACGCCGATATCCCCGCCGATGGTCTGAGCCATCGCCACCGGCACGGTCCGGGTATCGACCCCGGTCAGCAGCAGGGCAAAGAGGAATTCGTTCCAGGTCAGGATCAGGCCGAAGACCGCGGTCGCGGCCAGGCCCGCCTTGACCTGCGGCAGGCAGATCTTGAAGAACACGCGACGGTCCGACGAACCATCGATGCGCGCGGCATCTTCCACGTCGGGCGAGAGCTCGTCGAAGAAACTCTTCATCATCCAGATGGTGAAAGGCAGATTGAAGGCCGTGTAGAGCAAGATGACACCGATATAGGTACCCGACAGACCGGCGACACGGAACATCAGGAAGATCGGGATAATCACCACAATAGCCGGCAACATGCGGGTGGTCAGAATGATAAAGAGATAGGTGTCATTCCCCCGCAGCGGATAACGCGAAAAACCGAAGGCCGCGAGCGTCCCGATAGCAAGCGCCAGCAAGACCGAAGTACCAGCGATAAAAACCGAATTGAAGAAATAGAGCGCAAAACCGGTGTCCTGTGCCGCGGCCCCTGCCGAGTAGGCACGACTGAAAACCGCGACGAAATTCTCCAGGGTCGGCGTGAAAATAAACTTGGGCGGAATGGCCAGAGCGTCGTTATGGGTCTTGAAAGCAGTCAGGATGATCCAGAACACCGGAAAAAAGTAGATAAAGCTGATTACAGCGGCAAAGACTGTCCGTCCCCATCCCGCGTTGCCGACACCGGAATGAACTTTCAGTCCGAGCCGGTCAGCCAAAGATTTCTTGTCTGTTGCAGACATTGGCGCGCCTCTCCTTAAGTTCGGTTTCGCTGGTTGGCGAAATAGAGATAGAGATTGGTCAACACGATCACCGTAAAGAGCAGGATATAGGCCAGAGCCGCCGACTCACTGGTTTTGAAGTACTGGAATGACACTCGGTAGACGTAGACGGCGATGGTCTCGGTCGAGGTGCCCGGTCCACCTTCGGTCAGTAGGAAAACGACATCGAAGAGCTTGAAGGCTTCGATGGTGCGGAACAGCAGCGCCAGCATCAGCAGACTACGAACGTAGGGAAAGGTGATGTTCCAGAAACGCCGCCAATGGGAGATGCGGTCGATGGACGCCGCCTCGTAGAGATACTTCGGCACACTGACCAGCCCGGCCAGAACCAGCAGCATTACGAAGGGCGACCACATCCAGGCGTCGGCGAAGACGATCCCCGCGATGGCCCCCGCTGTGGACTGCAGCAGAACGTAGGGTTCGCCGGTAAAGACCCTCACTGCCTGCGACAGAAGCCCGAAGGTGGGCTCGTAGTAATAGCGGAAGAAGGCCCCGACCGCGACGAAGGACAACATCATCGGCGTGAGCACCAGGATCAACAGCACCCGTCGCAGGGGAAACTGTTTTGCGAAAAGCATCGCGAGCAAAAAGCCGACGATCATCTGCAAGCTCACCGTCAGCACCACCAGTTGCGCCGTCACCTGCAGGCGGTCCCAGACCACCGGGTCGGTCAGGACCTTTTCATAGTAGTGCAGCCCGGCGAAGCGCGGAGGTGCCAGACGGTTTGCGCGGTAGTGAAAGAAGCTCAAACCGAAAGACCAGAGCAGCGGAAAGATATTCATGCAAAAGAGCAGCGCGATGGCCGGCGCCACCAGCAAACCACCCGCGTGCCGTCCCCAGGCATAGGCCACGAAGAGAAACGCCGAGAAGGCCGAGACCGCGCCTGAGACCCAAAACGAAACAGAGGGCGGCAGCAGTGTAATCGCGAGAGCGGAAACAATGAGCGCTGCGGGGATCGAAGCGAACGCCACACGGAGGGGATAAACTTCCCAAACTTTCTTCATGTTACGGCAACTGCCTCACGCTTTACTGAAGCTTCAAATCTGAATATCGGCAGGATGCGGAACGCACAGAAACACCCCCGCCTGCGTATGAAGTAGAGAATGGGTGCACGCCGCTGGGACAAGAGCGACGCGCACCCCAGGGAGCCGGTTACTCGATATGCCCGGTTTCTTGCAGAAGCTCTTCCTGGAACTTCGCAATGGCATCAAGGGCGCTCTTCGCGTCCTGCTGCCCGGTGATCGCCTTATCGAATTCCGCCTGCTGCTGCACCAACAGTTCAAAGAACTCCGGAATGTGCCAGATGTCCTTCTGATTGCCGATGGAGGCGCCGAAAGCGTGGTTCCAGGGCCGGAAATCGTTGTAAGAAGCATCCTCGTAAACCGACTTCAGGCCGCTCTGACCACCCGCCTTGGCGAAAGCGACCTGGGTCTCGGCTGACAGCCACCACTTGACGAATTCCAGCGCTTCCGTGTTGGTCGTCTCGTCGTTCCAGGTCATCAGCACGAAGGGCTGGCCACCGATGTTGTAAGTCCGGTTGATGCTACCGTCGGACTCTTTCAGGCCCGCCGCCATGGCGAAGTCCACCTTGTCGGAGACCTTGGAGGTTTTGGCGTCGATGGAGCTCTCAGCAAAACCGATCCAGTTGATCATGTAGGCGACCTTGCCTTCACGGAACAACTCGTCCTGCTTGAAGATATCCATGGTGCCGGTCTTGACCACCGGCGGCATATATTGCAGCAGCGAGAGATAACGCTCGAAACCCGCAACCGCTTCAGGTGAGTTGACGACGCCTTCGGCTTTGCCGGTCGGGGCCTTGGTCTCATCCCAGATGTCACCGCCATGCTGCCAGATCATGCTGGCGATCTGCATGGTCGAGAAGTCATAGCCTTTGCCGGCTTGATAGGCGATGCCGTAGAAATCGTCGTCCAGCGCCTTACCACTCAGGTTCTCGCCCTTTTTCCGGCCAAAGAACTCACCGAATTTCTGGACCATGTCCCAATCGGCATTGTTCATCTCTTCCGGAGTACAAGGCAGTGCGGCATCGTACTTCGCCTTGAAGGCTGCCGCCTCACCCGCATCGCAGAAAACATCCGTGCGGTAATAGGCCACCAGCACGTCGGGCATCTGCGGGAAGCCGTAGTAGTTTTTGGATTTATGCGGATATGTCGAGTAGGCATCCACGAGCGCCGGGTTTAGGCTCTCCATGATTTTCTGCAGCTCGGGGTCGGCGTCGATGGCGTCGTTGAGCTTCTGATAGTAGCCGCCTTCGATAAAGGCGCCGAGCCATTGACTGTCGGAGACCGCCATGCTGTAGCGTTTCTCACCTGATGTGAGAGAGCCCGACAGCCGTGTGTAATAGTCCGGCCAGGGAATGAAGTCGGGTTCCAGGGTGACGTTGTTACCGCTCTTGGCTTTGTAACTCTTGTCGAAAAGATCCTTCATGATCCGTGTCGGCGGCCAGTCCGGCACCGCCATGCGCAGGACCACATCCTCCGCATAAGCAGGCGCGGCAGACATAAGTCCAGCCGAAAGGACGGCAACGGCAGCGGTGCCGCCTGCGACCGCCTTCAGGGTATTCACGTGTTTCATCACTCTTCCTCCCTCATTTATTTTTTCATTTTCATTCTCTCCCGCGCTTTTTTTAGCGGGAGCTCTCAAATCACAAACTCCTAGGTAATGTGTTGGCCTGATTGGGCATCGAAAACATGGACACGCGCCGGGTCGAAGTTAAAGGAAAGCTCGGCGCCCGGCTGAAGCGACAAAGCCTCCGCCTCACGCACCACGATCTTCAGGCGCTGATCCGCGGCATCGATATCGACGATGGTAATGTCGCCGAGCGGCTCCAGCATGTGTACACGGCCGGAAATGCCGCCCGGCGCTCCCCCATTTATGCGGATATCAGCAGGCCGGATTCCGACCTTCAAATCACGCGCCCCCGGGGGGAGAGTAATGTCCGGCAGCGCGAAACTGCCGAAAGGAACTTCGATGGACGTACCATCACCGCCCAGATTCGCCCCCATGACGTTCATCGTCGGCGAGCCGATTTTCTGCGCGACGTAAAGGTCTTTGGGAGTGAGATAAAGCTCGTCGGGCGTACCGGTCTGGACCACATGCCCCTCCCGAACCACCGCGATCTCCTCTCCCATGGAAAGTGCTTCCAGTTCGTCGGGTGTCGCATAGATGATCGTGATTCCGAACTGCCGGTGCAGGCGTTTGATCTCGGTGCGCATATCATCGCGCAGCTTGGCGTCCAGGTTGGTCAAGGGCTCATCGAGCAGGAGGATATCCGGCCGCCGGATCAGAGAGCGACCCAGCGCGACGCGCTGCTGTTCGCCGCCAGACAGCGTCTCGGGTTTGTTATCCAGACGGTGACCGAGTTTCAGGATCTCCGCAATCTCATCGATACGCTTGGCGATATCGCCCGCACTGACACGCGCTTCCTTCAGAGGATAGGCAAAGTTCTCGCGCACCGTCAGATGGGGATAGAGAGCGAAAGACTGGAACACCATGGAGACGTTGCGCCCGGCAATCGGTGCATGCGTTAAGTCCTGCCCGTTGATTTCGAGCCGGCCTTCCTGTGGACGTTCCAGACCGGCAATCGTTCGCAAAGCGGTCGTCTTGCCCACGGAACTCGGGCCGAAGACAACGAACAGCCGCCCCCGCTCCACTTCGAAGGACATCCTGTTAAGCGCAACAACGTTTCCGAAGCGTTTTGAGACGGAATCAAGGCGGACGGCGACGTCCGCTGATCCCGCCGTCATGCTTCAATCCCTCTGCAGCAAAAGCGATGCTTCATTCCGCTGCGACCTGACCGGCTTCGGCAGCCGTTGCGGGATCCTTGTAAAAAGAACCGTCCTTCATGATCCCGGTCAGGTTATCGGCATTCTGCAACAGAGTAACATCCTTGGAGGGGTCACCGTTCACCAGCAGCAGGTCGGCCAGATAGCCTTCCTTGACCAATCCCACATCCATATCCATCAGCTCGCCACCGAGCTTGGTGGCTGCGGAGATAGCCTCTAACGGTGTGAAGTCGAGAAGCTTGACGAAGTGATCCAGATCGCGGGCATTGGTGCCAATGGGGTTCCAGGCAAAGCCGTAGTCACCGCCGGGCAGAATCCGAAGGCCGCGTTTCTTCAGCTTCTTCATGTTCTCGACGCAGCTTTCCAGCTCCCGCGCGAAATAGATTGCAACCGGTGTGTCTTTGGTCACACCCCAGGCCGCGCCTTCGCCCATGGAGGTCGCGTACATGATGCCGACTGCTGGTCCAACAAAGACGTCTTCCTTGCGGGCTTCCAGCATATCCAGGGCTTCTTCGTCGGCGAGGGTCGCGTGATAGATGATGTCCACGCCGTTGCGCGCACACATCTTCACGGACTCCGCGGAGCGCGCGTGTCCGGCCACCATCTTGCCCCGGGAGCGTCCGACTTCGCAGACCGCCGCAACCTCGGCTTCATTCATCACCGTCTGGTGAGCCCGGGCGAAGGGAATGAACTCGTCGCCCGAAGGGTTGATTTTCAGGGTATCGACCCCTTCCCGGCACATCTCGCGCGCCGTGCGCAGAAACTCGTCCGGGCCGTCGCAGCAGATAGCAAAAGTTTCGCGGTACATATGGGCGCGACGGACATCGCCCAGGCCGCCGGTCACCGTCAGCTCGGGACTCGCCGCACGCAGCCGGGGTCCGGGAATATCGCCGTCGTCGATGGCGTTGCGGATCACTACGTCCAGGCGCGCCTTCGCGGCGGCGGCACTGAAGATCGCCGTGAAGCCCTGGTCGAGCATCTTCTTGGCGTACTTCATGGTCAGGAGTGTGTGTTCTTCCGGCGGGATATCGCCAAGCCCTTCCAGGTTCGGCGTGTCGCAGAAGCTGATGTGACCATGCGATTCAATCAGGCCCGGCATCAGGGTCTGTCCGCCGCCGTCTACCAGACGCGCACCGTCCCGTGGTAGAGACGCACCGTCACGGGCTATATTTTTTATGCGATTGCCTTCAATCAGGACTTCAGCGGGAAAGGCAGCGGCACCAGATCCATCGATGACCTGGACGTTACTGAACAGAGTCGTACTCAAGATACTTCCTCCCATGTATGCGGGCGGTTCCGGAGCGCTTATCCGCGCCCTCTGCCGCCTCGCTTTTTTTACCGTTCTAACCGCAGGCTTCGGGTACTCGGATGCACTACGGTTTTGACGCCAGAACAATGTATACATTAATCCTAGCAGCTTTCGGCGTTGATTGCTCCTTTTTCCTTGCGGGAATCCGCACTTCCGAGACTAAAGGCCTATTTTACGACATAGAAACAGAGGTTTGAGGGTTGAAGAGATTTTCCTTCGAACCAGCTTGCAATCGCCATTGCGACAAAGGCGATCAAGGCGTTCGGTCGACAAAAGTTGTGCGATACAGCAGACGGCGCGACCCGTCGTAATCGTTGACGGCGTAGTGGAGGGTCGTGCGGTTATCCCAGATGGCGACCGCGCCCGGTGTCCAGTGCAAACGGCAGGAAAACTCCGGGCGCGTGCAGTGTTTGTAAAGGACATCAAAAACCGGCGCGCTCTCGGCCTCTGTCATACCATCCAGACGGGCCGTGTAGATGGGATTGAAGAAGAGCGCTTTGCGGCCGCTGTGCGGATGGGTCACAACGGCAGGATGGTGAATTTCCTCGTCGGCTTCGGGGTTGTTCCGCGACATGCTGATGGAACTGCGCAGCGCCACAGGCGTCGGGTACTTTACGCCGTAGGGTTTGCCGATATGAATGGCATCGCGTCCATCGACAATTTCACGCAGGTCTGCGGGCAAAGCCTCGTAGGCGGCGATCTGATTGGCCCAGAGCGTATCGCCACCGATCTCAGGCACCTCGACCGCATTAAGCACTGACCCGGAGGGCGGTTGCTTGAGGAAACTGAAGTCCGAATGCCAGTTACCGCCGAAGACACCGACGTTACGTTCGCTGGCCTCTTTAAGAACGGCGATCACTTCAGGATCGTCTTCCATGGGCTCGACATACGGCAGACGCATGATAGCACCGAAAACCGCCGTCAGGCGTTTTTGCGCTGCAATGTCGAGATACTGATCCCGGAAAACCAGCATCTGATGCTCCCACAAGGCTGACCGCAATTGACGGGAAAGCGCCTCGGAAATCGGCTGCTTCAGATCGGGACCGGTGACTTCGGCGCCGACCACCGGCGTCAGGGGCTTAACATCAAACATCGCTGGCAGTCTTCCTCACGCAATCAGGCCAGTGTTTTTGCAGTCTTCATAAAATCGAGCGTGCGTTCAAGATCGATCACACCCGCATCCGATCCCAGCCCGGTTGCAACCAGGCCAGAGGTCGCGGTTCCCAGGCGGCAGGCCTCTTCAAGGTCGTAGCCCATGGAAAGCCCGGCAATGAAGCCACCACAATAACTGTCCCCGCAGCCGGTGGTGTCGGAGACCTTCACCTCGAACGCAGGCACAACGAATTCCCCATCGGCCGTACTTATATAGGACCCCTTCTCGCCCCATTTAAAGATGCAGGCCGTCGCGCCCATATCCTTGAAGAAGCGGGCCGCCTCTGCAGGCTGGTCCAGACCGGAGAGGAACGCGGCTTCCTCAAAGGAGGGCATGAAGTAGTCGACGTGGGGCAGCAGGTCTTTCAGTAAACCGACCGTCTGCTCATTGGGCGCGATAAGATCGAAGGTCGTGGTCAGGCCGCTCGCCTTGGCATGGGCGAGAAGTTTGGCGCTTTGGCTCTCGCTTTGTCCCCGGTCCATGGCCTCGAGCAAGCCGGTGCCCCCGTGATGAAGAAACCGGGCGTCGCACACGCGGTCGAACTGATCTTCGGTGATGAAAAGCTTATCTGAGGCCCCCCGGCAGTGAAGTGCCGGTCGATCGCCGTTGGGCCGGATGGTCAGGATGGTCGCCGAAGTCAGGGCCTCGTCGGTACGCTGGATCAGGGAAAGATCGATACCCATGCGCTGATAGAAATCGTAGACGAAGTCGCCCTTTTCATCGTTGCCCAGGCAGGCGGCAGTCGAACAGGAAATGCCGAGCTTCGCGGCATTCATCAGGGCGCCCGATGCCGTGCCTGCCGGGTTCATTCTGATCTCGTCGATGAAGGCGACACCGCCGCCTTCAGGGATGGAATCCACAGGCCTGCCCGCGATATCCAGAATGGTCAGTCCAACAAAGACCGCATCGAATTTTGCCACTGTCTCTTTCTCCCTGTCTGCCTCTTTATGGCGCGCGACGGTTTCACTACTGCTGCCGCTATTTGTTATTTCGGACATGGTAAGGCCACGAATGACTTTGGCAAGCCCCCCGAAAGTTGCAGCTTTATTGCGGGCGCGAAGGTCCCGGTCATAGTCATCAGTGCAATTGTGCCGGACGGCGGCTTGCCCTAGCCTTATGCTCTCGACAGAGCTTCACCGGAGACTTTGCATGCCTCGTTTGTCATCCCAGGACATCGCGCAATACCGCAAAGACGGCTATCTGGTGCCTCAGTTCCGCCTGCCTGAAGCACGGATCGACAGCTTGCGCACAACACTGGACGAACTGATCGCAGCGAACCCCGAAGTGCGCCCGGAAAAACTCGTCAGTGCGCACATCGAAGGTAAAAACGCGGAGGGTGTGCGCGGCAGCGCGGCCTTCCTGGAGCTCGCCCGCGAACCGGAGCTGCTGGATATGGTCGCCAGTGTAATCGGTGAGGACATCATCCTTTGGGGTTGCCAGATTTTCTGCAAACCGGGACATACGGGTTTTGAAACGCCCTGGCATCAGGACGGACACTACTGGCCGATCCGGCCCCTCGCGACCTGCACTGTCTGGGTCGCACTGGATCCCTCGACGCGGGAGAACGGCTGCCTGCGCGTCATCCCCGGTTCTCATCACACCGGCGCCCTCTTCCCGCACCTGCGCGAGACACGCACGGACATCGTACTGAGCGACCGCACGGCGGACACCGCCTTTGATGAGAGTACCGCCGTCGATCTGGAGCTTGAACCGGGCGAGATGTCCCTGCACGACGTCTTCATGATCCATGGCGCGAACGCCAATGTCTCGCCGCAGCGGCGCGCCGGTGTCGCGATCCGCTATATGCCCGCCACCTCGGTCTTCGAGCGCAATCTCAACCCTCTGGACGGTGAAAGCGGTATTCCGGTGAATTTCGCCACGCGACCTCTATGGCTGCTGCGCGGCCAAGACCGCACAGGCCGTAATGATTTCGCCATCGGTCACACTGTCAGCTAGCTCAAAACACCAGCAGCGTCCGTGCGACCATCAAGAAAATTTTCCTTCAATATTTATATTTATCAATTTGTTAGATAACTTCCAACAAAGCCATCAACTCATTCGGCTTGACTTATGTTCAAAATAGTTATATCTGTTTTGAACATAAGAGGAATAACCCTATGAAGCAGACGAAAAAACTCTCTGATTACCCCCAACCCTCGGTCGCAATCGATCTGGCAATCCTGACAGTTGCCGGGGGCGGCTTGCAGGTCCTGCTGATGCGGCGCGATGACGTCGAAGAGGTTGGTGGCCCCTGGGCACTCCCAGGTGGCTTTGTCCACGCCGACAAGACGCTGGAAGAGACGGTCTTGCGGGTCATGACGGAGAAAGCCGGACTGCAACAAGCCCATCTCGAACAGCTCGGAACTTACGGCGCGCTGGAGCGTGACCCGCGCGGTCGGGTTATCAGCATCGTGTATTTCGCTCTGACACCACTGCAAAAGCTCATGACCGTCACGGACGGAAGAGAAGACCTGCTGCTGGCACGGATCGAAGTGCCCTGGAGCGGGGAGGACGGCGGTCCCGCCGAAGCCCTCGCCCCAAGCGGCGCGCAGCTCCAACTGGCCTTCGATCACAAAGAGCTGCTCGGCGACGTCGTTAAACGGCTGCGCGGTAAACTGGACTACACGCCTATCGGCTTCGCGCTCCTGGAATCACGCTTCACACTGCGGGATGCGCAGGAAATTCACGAGGCGATCCTGGGCCGTTCACTCACCAAACCCGCCTTTCGCCGCAAACTGCTTGACCGCGGATTAATCCGCGCAACAGGCAAATTCGAAACAGGGGGCGCATACCGCCCTGCCGAACTCTACGAACTCAAGTAGGCAACGCGAACTCAAGTAGAAAAGCGAGAATGCAAATGGCACAGATCAAAAAATACCCCCTGCTCAGTCAGCTGCGGTCCGAGGCCTCCAGCTACGTTCAATACTTCCGCAAGGGAAAGACCGTGCGCGCCGGACGCGGCCTGTCTTTCTGGTTCGACCCGACCGGCGCCTCGATCAGCGAGATCCCCATGGACGACCGGGAACTGAACTTCATGATCAAGGGGCAATCGTCTGATTATCAGGACCTAGCCGTCCAGGGTGTAGTCTCCTGGCGGGTTGCGGATGCCCCGCGCCTTGGCGAACGGGTCGACTTCAGCATCGACCTGCGCAGCGGAAGTCCCGCCGGAAAACCCCAGGATCAGATCAGATCGGTGCTGAACGGTCTGGTGCGCGAGTTCGCGGATACGCACCTGAAGAACTACGGTGTGCGCGATCTGCTGGAGAAAGGCTTGGCGCCTCTGCAGGCGGCAATTAATGCGGGCTTTGGTGAGGATCCGACGCTCAGCTCAATGGGGCTGGAGATTGTCAGTGTCCGCGTCGCGGCCCTGACCCCCAGTTCGGAGCTGTCGCGCGCCCTGCAGGCTCCGACTTTCGAAAGTCTACAACAAAAGGCCGACGAAGCGATCTTCAGCCGCCGGGCGCTGGCCGTCGAAAAGGAACGCGCCATTGCGGAGAACGAGTTGAACAATCAGGTCGAGCTCGCGGCCAGACGACAGGAACTGATTGCCCGCGAAGATGCCAACGCCCGCTCCGAAGCCGAGGCTCTGGCCGCAGCATCGAGGATCACGGTCGAGGCCGATGCTGAAGCCAAGATCGTCACTGCCGAAGCCGAAGCCAGCCGCATCCGGTCCGTGGAACAGGCAGCCGCAGATATGGAGACGGCCCGCATGGCCGCCTACGGATCGGTTCCCCCTGCAGTTCTCTACGCAATGGCGGCGCAGGAATTTGCCGGCAAGCTGGAGCGGATCGACAGCCTGACAGTGAGCCCCGATATGCTGGCCGGTATCTTGAACCAGGTGAAGGCCTTGGTCGGACCGACGGAGGCACAGGGATAAAATGAGCAGTCTCGTCCCCCGTGTGGTTCTGATCAGCCGTCAGACCGAATATGCAAGCCTACTGGCCGCGCATGCCACGCGGGGGCAGGCTGCGTTTTTCCTGCAAAGCCGTGGACAGAACATAGAGGAAATCGAAGCCCGCGACAGAATCGAAGTGGAGGCGATTGCTGCCGCCAAAAGCAGTATCCCCGCCGAATGGTCCTTCGCGCAGGTCCTGCGTGACGATCTGAACCGCTTTCTTTTCTTTCCCAATGACATTGTCGTGGCAATCGGTCAGGACGGTCTGGTCGCCAACCTGGCAAAGTATCTGGACGGTCAACCTGTCATCGGGGTCAGTTCCGACCCCGCAAGGACCGAAGGGGTTCTCACACCGAACCGCGTGCAGGAGATCGGCAGGCTTCTTCCCGCGGTGGCGCATCAGGAACTGGGACTTCAATCCCGTGCGATGGTGCAGGCCCGGTTAGGTGATGGAGTTGAACTGACGGCCCTGAACGAACTTTTCATCGGTCACAGATCCCATCAGTCGGCGCGCTATGTCGTGAATTACGAGGGCGCGGAAGAATTTCAGTCCTCCTCCGGCATGATTGTCGCTACCGGAACCGGAATGACAGGCTGGGCAAAATCGATCATGACCGCCACACATCAGATTCTGGAGATCGGACCGGAGGAGCCGCGCGCGGCCTTCTTCGCCCGGGAGCCCTGGCCGAGCCGGATTTCGGGTTGCGAAATTTCGACCGGTGAGATCCGTCGGAACACAGACCTCCGCGTCCTCTCGCGTATCAATGAGGGGGGCGTGATCTTCGCCGACGGAATCGAACAGGATTTCCTCACCTTCAACTGGGGTGTCGAGGCCGAGATCAGCATTGCGCAAAAACAGTTGAAGATGGTGATCCCGTAACTAATCTCGCTTGCCGCTTTCTAGGCTGATCTCTATATGCCGAAGATCGGGTTGATCGTAACACTAGATAGGTCGCGGAATGCAAAAACGACGAGGACACTGCCTCTGTGGAAATATCCAATATGAAGTCGGCGGGAAACCCACCTTCCCGCACCTTTGTTCCTGCCGCAGCTGTCAGCTCTGGTCCGGCGCGCCAAGCGTCGCCTGGGTCGAGTTTCCGATTGATCAAATCGAATGGACCGGACCCGGCGGCGAACCCGCGCTCTACCAGTCGTCGGAAAAGACCCAGCGCGGATTCTGCAAAAACTGCGGCAGCACGGTCTGCGCCATCGACGAGGGTTACGACAAGATCTCGCTGACGATGGCGTCCCTGGACGAACCCTCGGCGATCGTTCCGGGTAAACAGCACAGCTATGTAAAGGAAGCGCCGTCCTGGTGGTCGGTGACGATCAAACGCTAGTTAAAACACCCCAGGGACAGCGACACCCTCAGATGTCCATCACCACGCGCCCTTCGATCCCGCCGACTTCCATACGCTCAAAGATGGCGTTGATGTTATCCAGATAATCCAGCGAATAGTGCGAGGCGACTTTGCCCTCTGCGGCGAACTGCAAGGCCTCAGCCAGATCGTTGCGTGTGCCCACGATGGAACCGCGAATGGTTTTGCGCGAGAGAACCACATCGAAGATCGGCAGTTCAAAACCACCTGGAGGCAAGCCCACGAGACTCATGGTTCCACCCCGACCAAGCATACCTACAGCCTGGGCGAAGGACTCCCGCGAAACCGCCGTCACAAGTGCGCCCTCGACGCCCCCGCCCTTCTGAATTTCCGCAACGACGTCCACCTGCGCGGCATTGAAAACCTGATCCGCACCAGACCTGGTTGCGAGCTGCAGTTTGTCTTCGGCGATATCGACGGCAATCACATGAAAGCCCATGGCTTTGGCGTACTGGACCGCCAGATGCCCCAGGCCACCAATACCAACGATAGCAACGGTCTGGCCCGGCTTCGCCTCGGTTTCCTTCAGGCCTTTATATACCGTCACGCCAGCACAGAGGATCGGGGCCGAAGGCGCAAAGTCCAGACGGTCAGGGATCATGCCCAGGTAATTGGGATCGGCCAGAACATACTCGGCGAAGCTTCCGTTGACGCCGTAACCGGTATTTTGCTGCTCGCCGCAGAGCGTTTCCCAGCCACCGACGCAATGATGACAATGGCCGCAGGCGGAGTGCAGCCAGGGCACGCCAACACGGTCACCCTCCTTGACCCAGGTAACACCCTTACCGACCTCGGCAACCACACCCACACCTTCGTGGCCCGGAATGAAGGGCGCAGCGGGTTTAACCGGCCAGTCACCCTGCGCTGCATGCAGATCAGTGTGACAGACACCGCAGGCCTCGACCTTTACCACAACGCTTCCGTCGCGGACTTCCGGTTTATCGACTTCCATGATTTCCAGTGGCTGCCCCAGTTCCGTGACGACAGCGGCTTTCATCGTACTTGGCATGTTTGACTCCCTAATGGATAAGAATTCCCGACCGCTCACACCAAGGCTGAAGTGGTGTGTCAGGGAGAGTCTGTTCTTCCTCTATGCGATTGTCCTTGATACAGGTCAGCAAGCGATATCAAAGCGTTCGATTCTTCACTGAAGTATTCTTTCCGCGAAGAATTTCAACGCAACCGCTTCTGCGCGACAGAGATCGCCAGGGCTGCCACCAGTATCAAACCCGACAGAGCATCTTTGGTGTTGAAATCGAGCCCCATCAGATTGAGGCCGTTGGCGACCATGCCGAGAAACAGAACGCCAACGAGTGTGCCCAGCACATTTGGCCGACCGCGCGGATGCATGGAGGCGCCGATAAAAACAGCCGCGATAGCGTCCAGAAGGTATGAAAATCCGGCGAGCGGCGTAAACATGCGCAGGTTGGCTGAGCCAATGATACCGCCGATAGCACAGGTTGCCGCGGCAATGATAAAGCCGATCGCGACATAGCGCTGCACAGGTATTCCCGCCACCCTTGCCGCCGTTTTCTGAAGCCCTATGGCGTGAATGCGTTTTCCGAAGATCGAGCGCTCAAGAAAAATAAAGTAAGCGATCAGAATAACCGCCGCGATCACGATTTCCATGGGGACCCCGAAGAGATCCCCGGTCGCAAGATTGCGATACTCCTGTGGCGCGCGACGGTACGAGATGGGCCCGCCACCATTGGTAAAGATACGCTGTATCGAACTGCCGATAAAAAATGTGCCAAGCGTCGCGAGAAAGGGACTGACCGACAGTCTGACAATCAGGAAGGCATTCAACAAACCGACCAGCGCACCGCCACCGATACCAATCAACACAGCGACGTACCAGGCTGCGTCGTACTCCTTCAGGGCAACAATCGCAAAAGCGGCCCCCATATCGAACGCAATGCCAACCGAGAGATCGATACCGCCCAGGGCTACGACAAGCGTCATTCCCAACGCGAGGATCAGTAGAATGGACGAACCTTCAACAATATTGAGCAGGTTCGAGGCGTTCAGGAAGCTTCCTGTGTAGAAGGCGAAAAATGCAAAGAAGCTCGCAATAATGATCAGGAAGCCGTAATGCACAAAGACATTTCGGATCCCTCTATCTTTATGTTCTGCCCGATCGCTCATATCGCCGTTTTCCTGCGGTCGAACTTTGCGGAGAGCGATGCGGAGGCCACAACAATGAGGATCAATGCGCCCTTGATGCAGCCGGTCCAGAATACGTTGACACCGATGGATTTGAAGCCGATGGACAGGGCAGATACCAGAACGGCACCAAGAATAGCGCCCCACAACGTAACAACGCGCCGCGGCGAGAACGCCGAGCCGAGAAATGTCGCCAGAACCATTTCCAGCAGAAGGTTTTCTTCGGTGCCGGGTGTGGAGCCGGATCCGCGCGCCAGAATGAACATGGCGGCGAGACCGCCGGCAAAGCCCGCAATGATAAACGACAGAGCGACGAAGCGAGAGACGGGAATTCCTGATACTTCTGCCGCATCCCGGCTCCCTCCCACCGCCTGCAGATTGAGCCCCCAGCGGGTACGGTGTGCGATGAAAAAGAAGACGCCGAAGAAAACGAGGGTCAGAACGACCCCTGACGAAACGCCCCCTATGGTTCCGTCCCGCAACCACACGACCGCAGGATGATCTACATTAATGCGGCGGCTGGATGTCACGACCTTCACAATGCCCACGACGGCAACGGAGGTTGACAGTGTCGCCAGCAACGGGGTCATGCCGATCCGGACCACAAGCATCGCATTGACAGCCCCTACCAGAAGCGCCGCCATCAGGGCCAGTGGCAGGGCCACAGCAAGAGAGGCTGCGTGATTGGTCAGTTGGTCTGCGATGATCGCAGCTGCCAGCACCGCGACCGCCGGGATCGAAAGATCGATGCCGCCCGACACCACATCATCGCCGCCGGCCATGACCACAATGGAAAGCCCCAGGCAGACAATCGTCGTCGGTACGGCCTGCCGAAGGATCAGATCAAAGGTCGGGAACGTGAGAAAGTTTGAAGATACGACGCTCAGATACCCGAGCAGGCAGACAAATATAACCAGAGGCAGGTATCCCGCCATCGCAGAAAGGCTTGGTACACCGAAGCGTCTTGGCTCTCTGGCAGTCCGGCTTGTCATGCCAACACCTCAGCAGGGTTGCTGTGGGTCGTGAGGGCCGTCAGGGAGTCCAGCGTCAGGGAACGGGCGGCTTCATTAGCCACCACGCGACCGCGCAGCATGACGACAATCCGATCGCAGATCCCGAGCAGTTCCGCCGGATCAGACGAGGACACGATGACGCCCGCTCCCTGCGCCGTCAGCTTTTCGATCAACTGGTAGATTTCCACCTTTGCACCGATGTCCACACCAACGGTCGGTTCGTCCAGAATGAATAGCTTGGCGCCGGTCGCCAGCCACCGCGCCAGCACGACCTTCTGTTGATTGCCGCCGCTCAGAAAACGGGCAATCGCGTCGGGATCGCGAGGACGGATATCGATCTGTTCAGCCAACTTCTCCGCGCGTTTCGCTGCCGCCGAACGATCTTCCAGAATTGAAACGGCCACCTGCTCAAGAGAAGCCAGATTGATATTGTCCGCGACCGTAAAATCGAGCACCAGACCATCGTGCCGGCGATCGCGCGGCACCAGCACGATACCTTTCCCCACCGCATCGGCAGGCGAGGCAAAGCGGTTCGGCACACCATCCATCGTCATGGTGCCGGTGGTCGGCTGGTTCAGCCCGTAGATCGTATCGGTTAGCTCTTCCCGGCCTGACCCGATCAAACCGGCGATCCCGACAAGTTCTCCCTTTCCGACGGTCAGATCGACACCGAAAAATTTTCTACCATCGCCGAGACCGGCAACCTCCAGAACTGGTTCTCCGACCTTGTGGTGTATTTCCGGGTAGAGCGCTTCGATATCACGCCCCACCATGTGGCGAATGATAGAGTCGCTTGAGTCTTCAGTTACCTCATCCAGTACCGCGACATCCCTGCCGTTACGAAACACCGTAACCCGGTCGCAGATATCGGTAATTTCACCCAGATAGTGTGAAACGTAGATCATCGCGATGCCGCGTTCCTGCAGCCCTCGAATAGCCTGAAAGACCTGCTCGATTTCACTGCTTGCCAACGGAGCGGTCGGTTCGTCGAAGACAACGATCTTCGCCTCGTCATCAATCAGGGCGCGGGCGATTTGCACCAACTTGCGCTCCGCGATCCCAAGATCGCGGATCAATGTGTCTCCGGAAATGCGCGTATTGAGCACATCGCGCAGAAAAGCCTCAGCCCGCAGGCGCATGGTCTTGCGCTTGAGGCCGAATTTGCCCGTTACCTCCTGCCCCATGAAAACGGATTCCGCGACGGTAAAGTGCGGCACAAGGTGCAGCTCCTGATGAATGAACCTCACCCCGGCGTCATGTACACCCTGTGGCGAAACATGATCGAAATGTCTGCCATCGATGCTCATAGTGCCGGCATCGCGGTCATACACACCGGCGATGATTTTGATGATCGTCGATTTGCCCGCGCCATTCTCGCCGACCAGGCCATGAACCTCGCCCGCCGCCACGCAGAGCGTCGCGCCTTCCAGGGCCTGAACACCGGGAAAGGCCTTGGAGATGCCTTTCAACATCAGAATATCGGGATCGGCTGACATACAGCGGGGTCCGTTGTTCCGGAACGACAAGCTCTTCCGATTGCCAGGCTAGCGAGTGGCGGCGATAGAGTACAACATGACAAAGGCCCGATGGTTAGCCATGGGCCCTTGTCTCTCGATAGTGCAGTACAAGCGTTCTACCGCTATTTCAGCTCACCATAACCAAGCTCTTTATAGACAGCCTTGGCTTCCTCTGGTCCATTGACCGGCTTCACCTCGACAAATGTCTGCGGAAGAAGCGTCTCGCCCGCGAAGAAGCGGGCAGCGTTCATGGCCGCAGTCGCGCCGATTTTACGTGGCTGCTGAGCGACGTTGGCGACAAAGGGGCTGTTTTCCTCAGCCATGATTTCCAGCGTTTCGGGTCCACCGTCAAGCGCGGTGACCTTGACTTCGGTTCTGCCGGCCTCTTCGAGTGCCTGAACGACACCGATTGCAGGCTGGTCCCAACACCCGACGTGGATCGCATCAAGACTGCCCTTAGGATGCTGGTTCAGCAGGTCCAGAGTCTTCTTGCGCGCGTCCTCAGGTGCATTGGCAAAGGCTTCCGCCAACTCAGGCTGGATAATCTCAATTTGCGGATAATCCTGCAGGACGTACTTCCACAAGCCGGAACGAATACCGCAAATCCGCAGGGCGCCCTCAAAGGCATTGAAGATCGCGACCCGGCCTTTCCCGCCGATAGCATCCGCCATGTAGCGCCCGATCGTCGTTCCCATGTAGTAGTTGTCTGAGGTCGTGTTGTTGATGCCGTGCGGCGAAAGGTGATCGACCGTAAAGACAGGAATACCTGCAGTCTTCAAGGCTTCGAATTTTGGCTCGACAGCACCATCCCCAAGGATTGAGATCACTGCATCGACTTTGTTGTTGAGCAGGATATCGTGATTATCCGCGTGAACCTGATTGTCGCGACCGCCATCCACAGGAACCGGCTCACCGCCAAGTTTCTTCACTGTATCGAGCGCGCCATTGAAGGCTTCCCGGTCCCAGAAATGCTGGGTTCCAACGACAGCCACGCCGATCTTCTTTCCTTCAAGCGTCAAGTGACCGTCTGCAAGACTTGAGGTCGCAGCCGATGTGCTCGCCGCGACACAGAACGCCAATAGCTGCAGGCCTGATGTGATCGATTTTTTCATTGTTGATCTCCTCCCCGGGTTCAGCTGCTTGCCTCTGCAGCTTTTCAATCTGCAGGCTCATGCGAGGCCGATTTTCTGCAGATTTCCGAATACGTCGGGTTGTCTCATGATTGCATTGATAGCGATGGACAACTCAACAACGCGCTTAACTTATGTCAAAAAATATGGCATATGTCGAACAAAGGTAGCAAACGGAATTTGCGCTGCCTTTGATTATTGGAGGGCGTTCATTGTCAACAAACAGCCGAAAAGTGCCGCGACAGGAGAGCCCCACACCTGAGGGACAGAACACCAGCCCGGCCTTTCGCAGCGACGATATCTTGGCGAATGCAGCCATGCTTTATTACAAGGATGGGCTTACACAAAACGAGATTGCACTGCGCATGCGCGTGTCTCGGGCGACGGTCGTCAATTACCTGCGCCTGGCGCGAGAGCACAACATTGTCGATATCCGGATCAACGGCCGCTCGTTCGCATCGTCCAGTCTGTCGAAGGAACTGCGCGACAAGTTTGGCCTGACCGACGTCTATGTTGCCGATTTTTGCCCCCATGCCGCGGGCGCAAGCGCGACCCATGCGACTGAGATCAATCGGCACGTCGCACGGGTCGGCGCGGCGGCCCTGTACGAAATTCTCCAGCCTGGTGAAATCGTCGGTGTAGCCTGGGGAGAGACCATGCAATTCCTCTCCGAAGCCGTGCCGCGCAGAGCGATTGAGAACCTGACAGTCTGTCAGATGATCGGGTCCATGGATTCTCCGCTCGTGTCCTCTGCAGAGAGTTGCGCCATCCGTATTTCGTCACGCTTAGGCGCCGAGTGCTACACCCTGCACGCGCCGGCGATCCTTACCACAAAGGAATTGGCCGAAGCGCTGCGGAACGAGCCGGTTATCAAAAACCAATTGAAAAAATTCGGTGCTTTCGACCGAACGATTTTTTCCGTCGGCAGCTGCGACCCCAGTGCTTTCACGGTGCAATCCTCCATCACCAGCAAGTCCGACTTCAAGTGGTACAAGAAACAGGGGGCTGTCGCTGTTCTCTGTGGACGCTTCATCGATGCGCAGGGCGATCACATCAAGGGCGAAATGGATACCCGCCTGATCGGCGTCACCCTGGCCCAGGTTAAGGCAAAGGCCTCCGGCATTCTGGTGGCAGGCGGTCCCGGAAAAACCTGTGCGATTCACGCCACTCTGAAGGGAGGATACGCCTCTCACCTCGTAACCGACGACGCAACGGCGCGAAGCCTGATGGCAATGGGTGGAAAAGACTCATGACGTCCATTGCCGTTATAGGCGATCTTTTCATGCTGCCTGAGGTGTTCGAGGAAAAGATCAGGTCCGTATGTGACGAGGATGTACAGATCCGCACTATGCTTCAGCCCTGGCCCGATGTTCCGATGGAACACGGATACGCCGAGGCCGGCATGGAAGGCTTGAAGGAGTATTTCGGCACGGCGGAGGAGGTCATCGATTTCGTTGCCGATGCCGAGATTCTGGTCACCCACCTCGCCCCGCTCTCTCGTGAGATCATGATGAAGCTCAAGAATCTCAAACTCGTGGCGGTATCACGCGGCGGTCCAGTCAACATCGATATGGACGCGGCACGCGATCAGGGCATTCTTGTCGTCAACACGCCGGGACGCAACGCGACAGCAGTTGCCGAATTCACCATTGGCGCAATTCTGGCCGAGACACGACTGATCCGTGAGGGACACGAATCCCTGCGTGCGGGGAAGTGGCGCGGCGATCTCTACCGAGCGGACCGAACCGGGCGGGAACTCAACGAGATGACCGTTGGTGTTGTTGGATACGGTAACATCGGCACAAAGGTCGTACGGTTGCTCCGGGCCTTCGGCACAAAGGTGCTGGTTTGCGATCCCTACGTGCAGCTTTCGGCAAGCGATCTGCGGGGCGGGGTCGAACAGGTTTCTCTGAGCGATTTGCTCACCTGTAGCGACGTGGTCACGCTGCATCCCCGTGTGACTGAAGAAACCCGGCAAATGATGAATGCAGCCACTTTTGCGCTTATGAAACCGGGAGCCACCTTTATTAACACGGCGCGGGGTCCGCTCGTTGACTACAATGCGTTGTTCCTCGCACTGGAAAGTCAACATCTGGCGGGCGCCATGCTGGAGACCTTCTCAGTCGAACCCGTGCCTGCGGATTGGCCGTTACTGCAGTTACCGAACGTGACACTCACGCCTCATATCGCAGGGGCGTCAGTAAAAACGGTTACCTTCGCCGCTGAACAGGCCGCTGAAGAAGTCCGTCGGTATCTTGGGAATCACCCACCAGTCAATCCCATCTGATCTTTAATGTAATCCGGTTTTACTAATGCAGGACCTAACCTAGGCCGCTTCGGCAAGGGGCAGGCAGATCTTGAAGGTGGTGCCGACACCGACTTCGGATTCCACGGATAGCTTGCCGCCGTGTTTTTCCTCAATGATCGAACGCGAAATGGCGAGCCCCTGCCCCGTGCCAACTCCCGGGGCCTTAGTCGTAAAGAAGAGATCGAAAATCCGTTCGATCTTGTCGTCGGGAATGCCGTTGCCGTTGTCGACGATTGAGATCTGCGCCTCGTCATCTTCCCGCTTGGCCGCGATCCGGATCAAGCCCGCGCGCACTTCGTCGGATTCCTCGATTGCCTGCGCCGCATTGACAACCATGTTGATCAGCACCTGACTAAGATCGCCCGGATAGCAGGGCACCTGTCCAAGGTCTGCGCCGGTATCGCAGTGTATCTCTGCACAGTACTTCCATTGATTGCGCGAGACCGTTACGACATTTTCGATCAGATCGGACAGATCATAGAGGGTCTTTTCCGTTGCGTCCCCGTGCGACAAGGTCTTCACGGACGATACAATCCGACTCACAGTCTGCACGCCATCGGAAGCCTCCTGCAGAGCGCGCGGCACCTCTTCCGATATATATTCCCAATCCATCTCTTCCAGTTTCGCTTCCAGATCGCCCTTCCCGGCGCGAAGCTCCTCGAGCGCCGTGTTTAGCTCTGTGAAAGAATCATGCGCGAATTTAACGTTGTCGCCGACATACTGGATTGGCGTGTTGATTTCATGCGCGATGCCGCTGGCCAGCGTGCCGAGCGATTCCATCTTCTGGCTCTGCATCACTTCCATCTCAAGCTGCCGGTTCCGCTCAACCGCATCAAAAAGCTCGGTTATGTCGGTTTCGACCACGACAACGCCGCCGTTCGACATCTGACGCCGGGAATTCATCAGAACGCGGCCATCCAGTGTTCGGCTTTGCCACTGCATGTTTTCGGTTTCACTCACCCCCTCCAGATGCGCGGCAGAATCTAAAAGGGCGTTAAGGGAAGCACCGTCATCTTCCACCGGCTCCAGTTGCTCCGACAATACACAGGAAAGCTCAACGAAGCTTTCCGGCATGTTTTCGCTGGCACTGATATTCGGGTAAGTCCCCTTAAAAGCTTCGTTGACGAACTCGATCCGGTCATGGGGATCTACCACAACGACCGACTGTTCCATGCTGTTCATGGCGTCACGCATAACCGTTTCCGCATGCTCGCGCTCCGCTTCGGCTTTCTGTCGAGCCTCCTCGGCCTCTTTGGCAAAGGCGGCCAAAGCCTGGGACATCCGGTTAAAGCTGTTGCTGGTGTCCGCCAGTTCGTCGCGGCCGCTCACACGCAGCTGATATCCGAACTCGCCCTGGGCGACGCGTTTCGCTCCTTTGCGCAGAAGCGCCAGTTGCTTCGTCAGGACCGTACCCAGGATGAGACCGAAGATCGCAACCAGGAAAATCTCCATGGCGGCGATAGACAGCATCCAACGGGTCGCATCGGCGAGAGTGGCTTCAATTGCCGTAGTCGAGAGACCGATTTCAACCCGGCCGAATTCCTTTCCCGCCGAGGTGATCGGTGCGGATACGTCAAGCCGCCTGTCATTCGATGTGGCCTCGATTGAGGTATCCTGCGAGAAGTCCGCCGCCAAGGCCTCCTCGTCCCCTCCCTGGGCAACGACCAGTCCATTGGCGTTTCTGACTCTGACATAGAGAATATCGTCATTCTGTAGAGTCTGGCTGACCAGTGCATCCAGTGTGGCCAGATCCAGTGACAACAGCGCATCGCTGGTCATGGTCGAGAACAGACGCGCGGTTACCTGCGAGCGCTCGAGGAGTTGAGCCTCGTTCGAGCTTCGCAGGTAATGAAGACCGCTTATAACCAGTATCGCCAGCAGAACGAATTCGATCGCCGCGATACCGAGGACCGTTTTTAGCCGGAATGACATTGCAGGGATTCATTCGATACGATCTGGGTGTGATTCTGATTCAAGTCCAAGGCACGAATGTCATCCCAGTCCGCATTCGCCGCCTCCGCAAAACCTTTCATCCCGAGAGGCTGAAGAGTTTGGGCATCGTTCGCCGCAACCTGCTGCATTGCTTTGAAAAGCTTCTCCGACTGCGACGCATCGATCCGGGAACTCACAGCGAAGGCATGCGGCGTATAGCCGTCGGTGCGGTACACGATCTTCAACTGGTCCCGAATATCCGCAGGAACATTATTGAAAGTACGCATGACACCCCCACCGGCGGGCATCAATCCGGCAGCAACCGCCCGGTAGACAGAGTCGTGCGACTTCACGTAATTCGGCGTAACATCAATACCCCTTGCCTTCAGCTCTGCACGAGGAATGACGCTTGCGCCAAAGGCGGCAGGCGATGGAAAGGCGACGGCGTGCCCCGAGAGGTGCTCCAGGTTTTCAAGGTTGGATTCCTTTCGGGCAACGAGAATTCCGCGCAGGCGCTTGTCCTGAACACGTGCAATCGCCTGATACCCCGCCAAATCATGAAAAACCGTGTAGTGATAAGGGTTCATATAGGCAATATCGTAAGCCCCTTTGGCCAGGCAGGCCTCGAAGGTCGGAATATCCTTAGCCGTCGCAAACTCGATACTATAGCCGCTGGCTTGGCTTAAACGTTCCAGGAACGGCACCCAGGCCTGCGCCAGACGTGAGGCGGACTGTTGCGGCACGATACCGAACACAAAGCGTTTCTCGCTCTCGGCAGTCGCAGCGTCGGCACTTGAAATGGCCATTTGCAGGGCCGCAGCAACCAGCAAAACAGATCGCAAATGGTGAATAGCGAAAGATTTCGTTCTCGTTTTTGAAACTAACCGCAGCATTTCTGACCTCCAATATTCAGGGCAAACAAGACCCTTCAAGCATTTCTGCTTCAGAAAGCGCCGACATACTATCACTCTATTGACGGCGAAATGATTAACACTGAAACGTTATTTTCTCTGGAAGATGATGCCGTTTTCCATGTTTTTGCGTCATCCCCATTTGAGGGTGATGAGCGGTGAAATCTGGTAAAGCCTTGCGGATTTATGGTTTCTTAGAAAAACCGGCCTATGACAGTCGACATGCATAAAGGCAAACCGGTCATACTTTTCGTCGACGACGAACCCGCGGTTTTGAGTTCACTCTCCCGCCAGTTCCGCCATCAGCGTGACAAGTGGTGCATGGAGTTCGAGGGTTCACCGAAGTCCGCGCTGCAAAAAGCGCAGGAGCAACACGTCGATGTCGTTGTTTCCGATATGCAAATGCCCGGAATGAACGGACTTGAGCTGATTTCCGCTATGCGGCGCTTCGCTCCGGACTCAACTTATATCATGCTCACGGGCAGTTCGGATCTATCGACAGCCATGGGAGCGATCAACGACGCCAATGTGTTTCGCTTTTACACGAAACCCTGCCCAGCTGATCTGCTAAAGGAAGGCATTGAAGCTGGCCTTTCGGCATCAGCGACGGCAACGGCAGCCAATCCAGTCGGTGTGTCCGAGGATTATCTCCCTGATATCAATAGAAATCTCGGAATTGCCGCACTTGACCACCTGTCACTCAGTGTCATCGTCGTGGATAGCGCCGCCCGTGTCCTTCTCACCAACAAGAGTGGTGGCGCATTGCTCTCGCAAAGCGACGGGCTGAGCATGAGTGTTGGGGAAATCTGCCGCGCTTCCACGACAGCAGGATCCGAACAGCTACACCAATTGATACAAACAGCGGCCAACGATACTGCCGAAAACGAGCAGGCTTCCTACGTTATTTCGATAGAACGGCCATCGCAAAAACGTGCCTATTCCATCCTCGCACTTCCAATAGCCGCGCCGGCATCTGAGGATTCGTCGCAGACTGCGACACCCCTTGTAGCGCTTTACGTTTCTGATCCGGAAAACCAGCCTTTGCCGTCAGCGGAGGCGATTTCACGACTTTTCGGCCTCACACGCGCCGAAGCCCGTATCGTTCATGAGTTGGTCAAGGGCGCATCGATGGACGAAGCCGCCGACAATGCCGGCGTAACCGTAAGCACAGCCCGTACTTATCTGAAGCAGGCCTTCAGCAAGACGGACACCAAACGCCAGGCGGAACTGGTTAAGCTCGTCCTCACCTACCCAAGGCTTTGTACTGAGACAAACCTTCCGCAGAGCCGCTAGCCATCTACGCAACTCACGCCCTTGACCGGCATGGTCAAGAGCGTGAGTTGCCTCTCACAGCGTGAGGCGAGTCTGATGGGGTTTTCTGCGGCCTGGAGGGGGCCCCAGGCTTTTCACCGGCAGGCGATGAAAAGCAATCAGACCCTAGGAATATCTATTCCCGACCCGGGAATGCGATGACATTTTCAACGGGGCGCTGACCCGACATTGAGACAGAAGCGGAAGGAACAGTAATCCTCACGTTTGTGCCCTCATCCAGACAACTATCAAGCTCAATGCGCCCGCCCTGTAGGTTAACCAGAGCCCGTGTCAGCGGGAGACCCATGCCGATCCCGCCAAACGTAGCATCAAAAACATCGGCTTCCTTGACGAAGGGCTGCATGACCCGCTCCTGCCATTCAGGCTCAATGCCGACGCCCTTGTCCGAGACCAGGATGTTAAGCAAGCCGAATTCGTCGACAGTAACCTCGAGCAGTACCGAACCTTCATGATGACTGAATTTCACCGCATTCGATAAAAGGTTGTAAATGCACACGGACAAGGCCTGCGAGTCGATGCTGAGCTCAATATCCTCCTGCGGTTCGTCAACGTAGAGACGGATCGCCTTGGCGTCACATTCGGGCCGGATACGCTCGATACATCCGCTGATAAAATCTCGAAGCGATTCGGGCCTGCGATCCAGCTTGTACTGCCCGGATTGCACCGCACCATAATCCATCAGGCTGTTAACGATACCGTTCAGATTAATACCGCTCTCCCGAATGGTGGAAACGTAGTCGCGGCTGGCGCCCTCGCCGTCGAGCTGCTGCTCCAGGATCTCGGCAAAACCGATGATATGGTTCAGGGGTGTCCGTAGTTCGTGGCTCATGGTCGAGAAAATGTCGGTTGTATGCTGCAGGGTTTCTTTTGCCTTTTTCGACGCATTCAGCATGTCTTTCTGACGCAATGACACCAAAACGCCATCTTCGACTGCCGTACTGAGCTGGTCGCCGGTGCAAGGCTTGCGGATAAAACGGAACACCTCCGCCTGGTTAACGGCGTCGACAGCGATGTCCGGCTCGGTGCTGCCCGTCAGCATAATTCTGGTCGCCAAAGGCGTGCGGATCTTAAGGGTTTCCAGGAAATCCAGGCCATTTGCACCCGGCATGTGCATGTCGCTCACCACTACCGTAAAGGGCTCGGAGTCATCGATCTTTTTCATTGCATCCTTAACCGATGTCGCAAGCGAAACATCGAACTTGCGTGAAAGACGGCGGCTCATGGCGAACAGGATGTGCGGTTCGTCATCTACAAGCAGAACTCTTTGTTTGATAGCCATCTCTCAATCTCCTCCAGAACTCCACGGAACCGGGTCGTCCGTGTTCATGGCCTAGATCATGATCGGAACAAACTTTCGACGCAGTCCCCAAATGGGGGGAGATTTAATAAAATTCGTCATTAATCTCATTCGAAGACCGAAAACACGCGAAACGAAAACAAAACAGCCAAAAATTACAATAACAACACAACTTAAAGTAATCACCGTTAACTGTTATTACAATAGATCATTCTAAATTACCGATCATGAGATTGTGTTTTTTGACAAAGACTTGGAGATTTCGACATGAAGGGCGTTGTATTCACAGAATTCCTCGAAATGGTGGATGACAAGTTTTCACCTGAGGTCACGGAACGGATAATCGACAACGCCGATCTTGCTTCCAACGGCGCTTATACAGCTGTCGGCACGTACGATCATACCGAGCTGGTGAAGCTCGTCGTAAACCTGGCTGCGGAGACGGGCGCTGAGGTTCCCGACCTGGTCCGTGTCTTCGGAGAACACTTTTTTCATCGGCTCGTAGCGCTCTACCCCCATTTTGTCGATGACGACCAGGATGTCTTCGCATTCCTTGAAAGTGTCGAGAACTACATTCACATCGAAGTGCGGAAGCTCTATCCCGATGCGGACCTGCCCTCCGTGAAGACAGAACGCCCCGGTGATGGGGAAATGATCCTCATGTATGAATCCAAACGCTGCCTCGCAGACGCCGCACATGGCCTGATCCTTGGCTGCCTCGATTATTTCAATGTGAAAGACAAGGTGAGCATCGACCGGCACGACGAAAGCGAAGGCAAGGGAAGCCGGGTCCGTTTCAAACTTTCGAAGGCGGCATAACGGTATGGACATCGGGACACTTGAAAAGCGATTGGCGCGCGAGAAAGCTGCGCGATGCGAGGCTGAATCCCTGCTGGAGGCAAAAAGCCGTGAGCTCTTTCTCTCCAACAAGGAGCTTCTCAAGGCCTCCCAGACACTGATCGGTCAATCGCAGCAGCTCAATGCGGTCTTCGACCAGGCGCTGACGGTCATCCTGCTGACCGATGCTGACGGCAGCATACAGCGGGCGAACCGCTCAGCAGAAATGACTTTCGGCCGGGAAGCCAACAAACTTAAAGCGACCAGTGTCTACGATTTGCTGGACAATGGATCGCGCGAGGCTGCCATCGAAATGGAACGTCAGCGCGATCCGGCCAAGAAATTCACAACGGTGGGCAACATGCAGGAAATGGTTGGACTTCGAGCCGACAACACACCCTTTCCTCTGGAGCTCGCCGTATCGGTCTTCGAACTGGAAGGGAAGCGACATGGCGTTTGGATCTGCCGCGACATCACGGCGCGTAAGGAAGCAGAGGAAAAACAGCTGCGTCTGGAACAAGAGCTACGACAGGCGCAGAAGCTTGAATCTCTCGGCACGCTCGCGAGTGGCATTGCGCATGAGATCAACACGCCGATCCAATACATCAACGACAATGCGCATTTCCTCAAGGAGTCCTTCGAGGACCTGATGTCGGTGTTCCAGGCCTATGACGTTCTGCTGCAAAAGGCAGACGCCGAAGAACAGTTCAAGGAACAGGTCGGTGCAGTCCGGGCCAATGCCGAGTCCGCCGACGTTGATTTCCTTAAAGAAGAGATTCCCAGCTCTATCGACCAGACCCTGGACGGCATCGAGCGCATCAGCAAGATCGTGACCGCGGTTAAGGAATTCTCCCACCCGGGCACCACCGAAATGACGGCTATCGATATGAATCAGGCAATCGAGACTACGCTCTCGGTGACCCGGAACGAATGGAAGTACGTTGCCGAGGTCGAGACCGCATTCGAACAAAGCCTGCCGATGGTCCCCTGCCTGCCCGGCGACATCAATCAGGTCATCATGAACCTGATCGTCAACGCCGCCCATGCAATCGAAAGCAAAGGCGGCGACGGATTGGGGCAGATCACGATCAAGACTCAACACACCGACAACAATGTGGAAATCAGCGTTACCGACACGGGCTGTGGCATCCCTGAAGCGAACCGGGGGCAGATATTCGACCCCTTCTTCACGACGAAGGAAGTCGGGAAAGGTACGGGTCAGGGCCTGTCGATCGCCTTTAACATCGTAACCCAGAAACACGATGGAACCCTCTCCTTCACCACCGAAGAAGGTGTTGGAACAACCTTCACCATCACCCTGCCCGCATCGCCAGCCGCAGAAATGAAGGCAGAAACGAAGGAGGCCGTATAGATGCCCGCACGCGTAATTTTTGTCGATGACGAACCGAACATTCTACGGGGCCTGCAACGAACCTTTCGCCGTATGCGAAACGAGTGGGACATGGACTTCCTGGAGGGTGGTGAAGCGGCCCTGAAACACCTGGCCGATAATCCTGCGGACGTCATCGTCTCGGACATGCGTATGCCCGGGATCGACGGCGCTCAGTTCCTGACGGAAGCGTCAAAAACCCACCCGGAAACCATACGCATCATCCTCTCCGGCGAAGCTGACCGTGAGATGACATTCCGCACAGTGGGCGTCAGTCACCAGTTTTTGCCCAAACCCTGCAACACGGATGACCTCTGCGATAAAATACAACGAAGTCTCGTCGCAAAGAGCCAGCTTCCCACCCTGGACCTGCAGATAGCCGCCTCGAGTACGGCAAGCCTGCCGGTTTCCGACCAGGCCCTTCAAGCCTTGAAAGCCTCGTTGGAGAGTGCCTCCCCTTCTCTCGAAGATGCAGCAGAGGTTTTTGGCTCGGACCCGGGACTGGCGTCGAAAATCCTCCAACTCGCGAACTCGGCCTATTTCGGCATCGGTCAGTCGGTGAAGAATCCTGCCGAAGCAGTAAAACTGCTAGGGGTCGATATTCTCCGACCGCTCATGGACAAAGGCTGCTTCCTCTCTGCGTCCGAAGTACCAGACCTCAACACCGCGGTTTTCGCTCATGCCGTCAGTCAGGCGCAGTCCATGGCCGATCTCGCAAGCAAAGCCGCGACCGACGCCTCGGCTTCGCAAGCAGAAATCGAACTCGCGCAAGTCGCTGGACTTCTGCACAATATCGGTCGTCTGATCATCTGTGCAAAGTCTCCAAGCTGCTACGCCGAAGTGGAAAGCGGAGTCCAAATCGATCCCGCCACAGTCGGACAGGCCGAAGAAAAGACCCTTAACTGCGCCCAAACCGCGTTGGGCGGATACCTTGCCCTTCTCTGGGGTCTACCGGACGCTGTCTGTTCCGCGATTGCCCATCAATCGGCACCGCAAGATGCACCCGACCCGCAGGATGCCGTGTTGCTGGCGCTGCATTCAGCCCGGCAGACCCAGATTGATGGGCAGAGCGAAGCGGCCGCCTGAAACGTAACGAGCCAAACAGGATAGACCCATGAACGAGCGTGTCCTTTTTGTCGACGATGATCCTCAAATCCTGAGCGCCTTCAAACGCGGCCTCAGAAAACGCTTTGACCTGCAGACGGCCGAAGGGCCGGCTGCGGGACTGAAAGCGCTTGAGGAGGACGGCGAATTCGCGGTTGTGGTCAGCGATCAGCAGATGCCGGAGATGGACGGCATCACCTTCCTGAGAAAGGTCAAAGCCAAGAACCCGCTGACCGTCAGAATGATGCTGACCGGCAATGCCGATCAGCAGACCGCCATGGAAGCTGTGAACGAAGGGCACATCTTCCGGTTCATGACCAAACCCTGCGGACCGGAGGATCTGGCCAAGGCTGTTGAGGCCGCGAAGGAGCAATACAGACTGGTCACCGCCGAGCGGGATCTTCTGGAACAGACGCTGGCAGGCAGCGTCAAGGTCCTCGTGGACGTTCTGTCCCTGCACAATCCGGAAGCCTTCAAGCAAACCGCGCGAATCCGAAGCTGGGCAAGAGCCATCGCGAAACCGTTGAAACTGACCGACCCCTGGACGCTGAACATGTCGATCATGCTCTCGTCTCTCGGTGAGATCACCCTCCCCGCGGAGTTGGCGACCAAAATACGTAAGGGCGAGCCCCTCAACGATGTCGAAAAAGGTCTGGTTTCGCGCTCGCCGGAAGTCGGGCGCGATCTGATCACCAACATTCCGCGGCTGGGGCCCGTCGCCAACGCGGTCTATTATCAGGCCGCGGGCTTCGATGGCACCGGTTTTCCTGGTGACGGAGTCTCTGGAGAGGACCTGCCAAAGGAAGCCCGGATCCTGCGCGTTCTGATCGATCTGGCCACAGCCAGCAATGCGGATCTTCCTCCTGCATCGGTGTTCGATGCTCTGGCAAAGAACAGCGCACAATACGACCCCGAAATCCTTGCCCTCGCCCGGGACCGCTTAACGGCCCCGGATGACGGAGTCGAAACGGATGAGGCGCCTGAAGTCCACGAAGTTCCCGTACGCCTGCTTCGCGACTGCCACAAACTGCACCAGGACGTGGTCACGGAATCAGATACAGTTCTGATCGCCGCGGGTCACCGTTTGACCCGGGCCATGATCAAAAAAATTCAAAACTATCATCAGGTCCACAAGATCAAGGAGCCACTGATGGTGGTCGAGGTGCGTGATGAGGAAGACACCCTGATCGACGCGTAAGAGAAGAGGCCTCCGTATAAAACCTCAAACTAACGCGAAGAAAGCCACTCTTTTTTATAGTCCGCCGAGGATTTAATTTTACATCCTATTGGAGAATATTGTCACAACAAGACCGGAATTGGCGCCAGCTGTGTTTGGGTCGACGCCGAAGAAGAGGTTGTCCCTATTTGTCAATCCGTGTTGCCGTAAAACTTGGGGGCTATCTGTGCATCTAATTACGAGCGATCAGCCCCGGCATCCTTGCCAAAGTGCGAAACCGCATCGTGAGGGCCACAATAGGGAATGAGCCCATGCTCTAGAAGGACAGATCTTCGGGAAAAACCGTAATACCGATGTTACCATGGTAGTGCAGCACCCTTAACACGATCCCCGCGCGAACGATGCTCCTGTCTTCCTGATCGCGTTCGAGTTCTGCGTTCAAAATCGCATTCCGCAACCACTCGGGCGCCTCCGGCCAGTGGGGAAAGATATTTCTTATTAATACGAGAGCATACTGACGGTTCTTATCCCACGCAGCTTTACGATCAGCCCGCAGCTGATAACTGTATTGAATCGCCAGCATTTCATCTTCAGCGCCGAGCGTCGACAAGGTCGCAAAATTATTCTGAGAGAAAAACTTGTCACTCGGAACGTCAGGTCCTTGAAACAACTCACCTTGCCCTTCCAGGCATTCAGGAAAAGCGCCCCCCAGACCATCGAGAAGCTGCCCCTGCGAAACCCGAAGCGAGACCGGACGTGGTTTGACCTCCAGCCGTGGCATGATTCTCATATAGAGGTGGTCACCTTCCGACCCGGCGCCCTGCTCACGCGCGATGACAACGCTATGCCCCTCGACCTCTTTTCGAAAGGCTTCGGAACCTGGATTCTCTTCCAACTGGAAAAAAGCGCGCCGGGCCCAGGCTCTGCCGCCGCGCCAGCGGGGCAAAGCATTGCGGATAAGAGTTCCGGCCCAGGCTCGCTTTTTTTGACTTTCGGCCTTTGTCCCCGGAACAAAGCTGTAAAACAAACCCTCCAGCCTGTCAGGTGGTCCAAGGGTTTCCAGAGAGGTGTCATCGTAGCGTGACTGCAAGCGATCACTTCTCGGCTGGCCATCCGACCCCAATCCGCCTTCCCCGGTCAGCAGGATGGGAAAGTGATCTTCGAGCCTGTGAAGCAACTGCTTGAGGGTAAAGCCGGATGCCTCATCCCCCAGGTGATGGCTGAAGCCGCTATTCTCAGTCGCAGCGCGTTGAGTCTGGACCATCTCTCGACCTCCGAATTCTGAGCTTCCTCCAAGATCTCGCGCTCGCCCGTCCAGCAGGAGCCCGGGTGCCGGCACCACAAACGCGCAGATCAAATGGGTCAGGAAGACAAAGCCAAGCAGCGTCAACAGCTCCCAAAGTCTTTACGCCATTCGGGCTTTTACTCCCGTTTGCCTGGTCCTCTGTACGGGCGCCCGGCAGTTTGGTGAGATCGGTAGTCCGCTTGGTCGGATCGACGCGCAGGAAGGTTCAAAAAAACACCGGTGGCGAGTTCCTATTCGAATGACGCGAGACCTGTTTTTGAACCACCGCAGCACCTTCAGGCACTGATAGGAACATCGGAATCTGAGCGGACGAACGTCCGATGGGAAAAACCGGAAGTCGGGGAAAAAACCCTCCAGCAATCACGCTCGTGCGCAGAGGGTAAGACAGCACCCAAACATATGGAAAATCGGGAAAATTTCCGGACGCATCACATAATTGCGAGCCAGCACTGCAATTTTGAACGCTTTCAGAGAATCAGGCGACATACCTTGTGAGACCACATTGGAGAGCGGCCTTTTTTGATAAGAAGGATCGAGAATACAAACCGCCCTCCAGAGTGCTTAGTAACAAACCGGATTATGTTTTTTGCTGCAGCAGCAAAAACTGAACCGGCTTCTGCAAAACCGGGAACCTGGCAAGCAAACATGAATAAGATCAGCCGCGACCGGCACAAAAACAGTGGGAGAGATCCTTTGGCCGACGATCAAGAAAACCCGAACGATCACGAGTTGATGAAACTCCTGCCGTTCTATGCAAACCACACACTGAACGAACAGGAACGCCTGTCCGTTGAGGACTATCTGGCGCGCTCGGACAAGGCACGTCAGGAACTTGTCTTTGTCAGCCGCCTGCGCGACGCGATCAAAAAGCAGCCTGGCGTGAACCCGCCGGGTGAACTGGGGCTGAAGCGCCTGCAGAAAGATATCTCTCTCAATACAGCAGCAGAGATGCCCCAAGGTGCCGACGCGGGAAAAAGGGCCAGCGAACGCGCTGGAAGCGCACAATTGAGCGCACGCGGGAAGGGCGTGGCATTCTGGTGGCGTCATGTCGCGGTTGCCGCATGCCTTACACTCGCGGTGTTCGCAGGTCTGTCAGTGGAGTCCTGGCAGGGGAATAACAATGAGGCACAGCTGGCCGGCGGCGGGAACGGTCCGGCATTGCAGGTTACTTTTAAGCCTCAAGCAACCGAAGCGGCGATCCGATCACTCCTGCTCGATGCGGGCCTCACCATCAAGGAAGGTCCGTCATCTCTGGGAATCTATTACCTGAGTCTGGAATCAGGCGCGAATGGCGCAACGCTGAAATCAGCCCTGCAAAAACTGAAAACCCACCGGGACATTGTCGATACCGCCGAAATCGATTGAGACAGGATTGAGTAGAACGATGTTGGTACGAACTTTCATGGCACTGGGCCTGGCCGCCACCCTGTTGACTTTGCAGCAGGTCCCCGCCCAGGCACAATCATCGAGCGGGCCGGCAGCGTCATCCGGTGTACCCGGCACACCCGGCGTTCCAGGTACATCGCCGGTGCCGCCACGTGAACCAACAACGCCGTCAACGGCAGGAGGCACGTCCTCCGATCCGCGACCAACGTCGAATCCGTCATCGCAGCCAACGGGTACCGAGGGCGCGCGTCCCACCCCACCGGGAGGCCGACAACCGGAACCAAGCCGCCCAAACAATCTACCCGAGAGGGTTGGTATGCAGCGCCTTTTGGGCCCGAGCTGCTTCCGTTCGGATGATTTGCTGGTTATCGAAGGAAAAGGACTGGATGCGGCGCGCGACTTTTCTTTGATGCTCGAATTGCCCGGCGAACACCGGCGTGTTGAAGTCGAAGTCAACACATGGCAGGGCAACCGGCTCATTGCGCGCCTGACGAACTCGGGCCGATTGAAAGGTGGCCATCGTTACCGCCTTGTATTGGTAGACCCACAGGGTCGGTCAGTACCAGGACCGGCTCTGTTCATCGAACTTGAACTCTGCGGCTTGGGACCGGATCAAACCTCGACTGCAGAACCACGCGCAGCCCTGCAAAGGCTCAATCAGGCTGTACCGGGTGAAGTAACCCTGCTGACAAACGCTCAGGACAACGACCCGACAGGCACCGCAGCCGCTTTGGGATACGGTATCTCCGAACGCGTGCAGCTTACAGCTCTGGGACAGGAGATTCTGCGCCTCTCGGTGCCCGCCCCGAAGACACTGATCGAGGCCGTCGACGAACTGCAGGCGGCGCTGCCCAATGCAATTGTCGATCTGAACTCGCTCTATGAAATCCAAACCGGGCCAAGATACTACGCCAAACACGCAATCAACTGGACCGACGACTTTCTGCGCTGCGCAGATGGCGGACAAGACAGCCGGATCGGGTTGATCGACAGTGGTCTTGACCAAAGCCACCCGGCACTGGCTGAACAGAGCATTGAGCTGAAGTCCTTTATCGACCCTGAAAAAAAAACGGACGGCCTCGACCATGCAACGGGTATCGCAGCACTCCTGATCGGCAGGCCGGGTGTCGGCACACCGATTGGCTTACTTCCCGCAGCGCGGCTCTATGTGGCGGAAGTCTTCCAACGAGATCAGGACGGCGGCGCGGCGCGGGCTTCCAGCTTCCGTCTCTCCCTAGCCCTTAACTGGCTCGCCGAGGAACGTTTGCGGGTGGTTAACCTGTCATTCGCCGGACCAAGGAATGCAGTGTTTTCGGCGAACCTGGCACAGGCCAGTCGGCAAGGTATGGTCCTGGTGGCCGCCGCCGGGAACTTTGGCGCTGAAGCGCCACCGGCCTTTCCCGCAGCCGAGAAAACGGTCCTCGCGGTAACAGCTGTGGATTCACGCAACAGGCTATATTCAAAAGCCAACCAGGGAAGTTACATCGAGTTCGCGGCACCCGGCGTCGACGTCTGGACAGCAAAAACCAATGGTGGCGGCGCCTATCGGAGCGGCACCTCGTTCGCGGCCCCGTACGTCACAGCCATCGTCGCGGCGGAACATGCGCTTAACCCACGGCAATCGAACGGCCTGATCGTCGAGGGCATTCGCCGGAGCACGAAGGATATCGGCTATGCCGGCAGAGACAACAAGTTCGGTTGGGGTCTCGTGCGCGCGCCGGCTTCCTGCAGAGACTAAGACGTAGGTCCCTGGGCGATGATTGCCGTCTACCGCCAAATATCGATGGGAGAGGTTCGACCTCAGACAACCACACTTTTTATTATAAAAATCAATTTTTTACAGGTTTTTTTGAACGATAAAACATGTCGGACGACCAATAGAAAATCAGCTCATCGATCAGGCTTGACCAAGCCAGTGATACTTCTGAAATAGAATCATCAGGTGCTTTGCAATGTTCGAAGCGAAAAAAACGCCAGACTACTTCTTCGATATCCTGATCTACGGTCTGATCATGGTCATCGTCGGCAGCGTCATTTATTTCTACACACTGAACATTCCCAGCTTTGATATCGCCATCCGGGAGACAAGACTGGGCCTCCTGGCGTTGCTCGGGTTCGGCCTGGCAGCCGGCGGCGCTTTGATCACATTCGTATCGGCGATTTTCTGGTATCTGGCAAAGCTGCATGCGACCAGTTCCTGACGCGGTTAGCAAACAAGGTCACCCCTCATATCTGTTTGCACTGAAAGGAAGTAGGATGACGAAAACAGCGCTCGTGTTCATGACTGCAACGCTTACGCTCTCAGGCACCGCTTCGTCTTCATCGCAGGAGACGAGGTCGCTCCAGCAACCCTTCTACCAAACAGCGACTGAGCATTGCACATTGTCAGCGTCACGAGAGCGGCCAGGGTCCACACTTCGCCTGAATATCGGCAGGAAAGATCCAGACCATGAATGCGCGTTCACCCGCTCGGAAACCATAAAACTCTTCTCGGAGATCCTCGATGCACAAGAGAAAAGTGAGTTTAAGGGGTCCTACAGCTCGTTGCTTCTCGGCTCACTTTCGCATTACGGCTGGATGCAGAGATATCTGATGGAGACCGCTCGAAGAGACGAGAATTGGTCACAGAAAACCGGCAAACCGCTCTCCGGGCATGAGAACACATATGTAGACAGCGTTCTGAATCGTCCGGAGATCATCAATGTCTTCAACAAGGCTGGCGCAAAACAGGGGTTTCGATTCAGTGCAGCGAGTTGCGAGAAGGTTTTTATCTCGGAGGCAGGCCTGCCCTACGACGCATTTTGCTGGATCGAGATGACGCCGGAATGACGCAATTCTGCGTGATCCTCGCCAGAAGATCGGCATGAACTCCATTCCGCAAGTGCACTACTCAGTCCAAGAAACTTCCGCGAAGCCGGATGCGAGTCAGCGTTTGCAAAGCACAAAGCCCTCCGAAGAATCAAAGATCACGACCGGGCGCCACATGCGCAGGAAACCCAATTCTAGTTTCAGATATTTATAGGGTTAGCGATAATGCGCAATCTCCTGGGATTCATTTTACTTAGCACCTTTGCCATCAGCGGCCTTTACATCTGGACCGGCCTGGAACTCGCCAGCGGTGCCCCTGCCCTCAAGGTCCTCTCCTGGTGGTGGGAGCATGGTGAAGGGCAGCTTCCCATCCTTCTCTGCATGACAGGGTTCCTTGGGTTTTCTCTGATCTTTTTCCTGTGGTTCTCCAACTGGATCAAAATCTGCTGGGGCACAGCCATCGACTACGTTTTCCTCGGCTCCAGTCTGGAAAGCGACAGGAATTATTACTGCGCCTGTGACGATCCAACGCAACAGAGACACCTGTTGCGTCTTCAGGCTCACAACTACAACAGAAGCGCAAGCACCCCGGTCGATCTGATTTTCAGCGTGCACAAAATGCTGCGGTTGGGTTCGGACCCCACACTCGTCGAACTCTTGCGGGGGTTCAACTTTCGTTCGCAGTTGATTTCCATCTTCTTGCAATACGTCACCTTGTTCTGGGGTTTGGCTGCACTCGCTCAAATCATTACCCAGTATCTCGAACAATGGGGGCATCCGATTGAGATCACACTTTTACCGATTGTTGCCGCAATCTCCTTGAGCCCGCTCCTGTTCATACAGGTTCTGGGGCTCCTGAGCGGCTACGCGGTGTTCCGCAAACGTTATGGGGCATGCGAACCAAACGATCACAAACCGCACGAACTCGACCTTAAGCCGGGCGCGACAGTCTCGGTCAGGCTTATGGAAAACGGGCGCGATGGCGGCAAATCGCAACTCACTAAGCGCGCATACCGCGTGGAGTGGCCAACAGAAGATGGTTTGACCGTCAGCGCCATCATTGCCTTCTACGTCAGCCGAAAAATAAAATGTGAAATCGAAGAACTAGACCGCCTGACCAAACGTCAGGAGCACGTTGAATGCCGCGTGAGTGAAGACTATATGCTTCACCCCATCATCTTTGCGAACCCCAAAGCTGTCGATTGGTATTAAAAACGAGATCAGCGTCGGTTCGTCAAGAGAACGACATTGCCAACCAGTAAGCACGCGAAAAGACTTCCCCCAAGGATCAGCGGATACATGAGGATATGCCAGACGGAGCTAAAGTTTAGACAGTAAAAGGGAACAGCCGATGCAAACAACGCAGCGCTACATTGAACCCACACCAGCGCGGCGCGGGGCCGTTGCTGCTGAACCAGCATGCCGTACATCACCAGCGTCAACACCAGCAGCATGACGATGATGCTGTAGAAGCCATAATAGGCCGCATTGTAGGGCGAAGCGGGAAGCAGTCCGAAGAGACATCCGGCGCCGAGATGCGACGGTACAACCAGGTATGTGCCGTAACCCGATAAACGCATAGTCCGAATGACTCTCAATTTTAAAAAAGGTGGGACAGTCGAACGCAATCGGCAAAGCGCCCGACTGTCCCGGCCGAACCAAGACGGAATGTTCAACGTCCTGGCTGGTCACAAAACATTTGCAGACAGAAAAAAAACGCGGCCATAAATCAAGGCCGTATTCCTACGTCTCTTCATCAACGCAAAAGGTTCAAAAAAAAATCAGCTAACTTAATTTTTCCCGGCAAGACAAAAACCGGAGCTCAAACGTCGAAACCGCACGCACCCTGTGCCAGATGAAAGTATCGGCTTCGGCAAGTGTTCCAGTTCCTTCAAGACCGGACAGGCCTCCAGGCACTCGAGGTCACTTTCCCAGCTGGACGCACTGACACACCTGACAAGCGTCACTAAGGGAACACCTACTATAAATAGACCTTTGGCAGGTGTTTGACCTGATTTCAGTTTTTATTTTAGATCCAGAGAATTCATCCGGATCGAAAACTCGAAACACCGGAAATCACAAACCAGAGAAGATCGGCTTCACACAACTACCTTCTCTTCTCATACTTCTCATCGAACAAAACACCTGCTCGCAACCTACCTGAACTCACCTCATATTCAGGTCTTTTTCTGCATACAAATACTCAAAAATTATCTATTAAGATGTTGTTTTTAAAATATTTTTTAAATAATCTCCACCTCTCTCAACCCACGGCTTGCAAAAGTGCATTTTCTTTGTGCAGCGCTACGGCTTCATGTCCGACGAATTCGCCTGTAAGAGATTAGGAGTTGATAGGCTGCGGGAGCGCATACCACTTTCTGCTGCATCGTCATCGGAACGAGCTGAAACCTGTTAATACGTAGACAAATGACAAAGTGAGAAAAATACAAATCATAATATTTTTCTCTTTTTACGTGTTTTTAAAGCCATGTCGAAGGCTTGGCAATCGCCTGCACTCTTAGCGGCGATACTTTGTCCGAGCGTCATTGAAGGAGCCCGCGGCCAAACCTCTATCAGAAAAAATCCAGGTTGCTTTGAACGCTTTAGGACACCGGCCGGATCAAGGTCGACTGAGGAAAACGGCGGGCATGTGACAGCGTCACTGTTCGGCAAATCTATCGCGCAACTTTTATGCAGACTCTGTGAAGGAACAGCCTATGCACTCGATTTTTTGCCGAAACTTTACTCATTTAGATCGGCTTTCCACGCCAAGAGAGAACAACACAAATGTCGATCGCACAAACGAAATCACAACAGACAAATACAATTGAGAGAACAGCCTCTTTTATTAATTTTTATTCAAACGCGCACTTATCAATTATTTCGACCAGGTAATTTTTCATGACACATTCCGTCATATCAGAAGCTCATCAGGGGTAGGTTTTTTGGGGTTCCCTATTCACTGGTCTGACACCGGCTCCAGTCTGGCGCGGGAACCGATCCGTAACACTGAAGCACGAAGCTGTTCGTTCCTGCGCGCCATGCGAACGATTGGCTGTGCGGCGTTCAGTTGGCTTCTGCTCAGCTCGGCGACCTTCGCGCAGGACGCAGGCAATGCGGAGAGTTCTGGTGTGCTCCCGAATCAATGGACCGCCGACCTCGCGCCCGCATCGAGCGGCGCCAGTTATGGACCGCTTGAGGAACTGGTACTGAGCATCCCTGAGCACGTCACCTTCGAAACCTTGCTGCAACTCGGTCTTGAAGTCGACGCGATTGACGTCACACCCCTCCTTGCATTCGAAAACCAATCCTTCACCTATCGGCCTCAACAGGCACTCGCACCCGGCGAACACGAGTTACGCTTGATTGAGGTCACGCCCGACGGCCAGATCATCCCACGGGGAAACTGGGTTATCTCCGTTTCCGGAGAGGCCGTGATTGCCGACAGCGTTCCAGAGGGAAAGCCCTTCTCGCTCTCCGCGACAAACTCTGTGGAATTCAGCCAAAGATTAGGCAACAGAGGTTTCTCCAACTTACCAGCGCGTGGCCAGGTCTCGGGCGGAGGTTACGCAGACACCGCCTATAGTTCCGGACGCTGGTCGGTTACCGGCAATGCCAACTATCTGATCGAGTCCCAGGAGCAGCGTTCAGCTACCGGCCGAGGTTTCGATCTGGGTGAATACAATTTCAACACCCGCTTCGATGGGGAAGATGTTTTTGGTCAGGTAGCACTTGGTCACCAGAACCTGGACGCCAATAATTACATCATGTCGAACTACAGCCGGCGCGGCCTGTCCGCCAGCCTGGGCAGCGCCGACGAACTCATCAGCTTAACAGGCTTTGGCTTCCTGCCGGAAAGCACCGTCGGAAGCGAGAATCTCACAGGCCTTGGCGACAGCGAAAATCGACTGCTGGGCTTCCAGGCCAAGGCGCACCCAGTACCGGGCTGGGGCAAAGACTTCTCGGTCACCGGGATCTACTATAACGGCCAGGGAAGCGAAGGTGGATTTGGAATCGGCGGCGAAAGCATCGTCAACGAAGGCGACGGCTGGGGTGTGACGGTCGAGCGCTTCCTCCTCGAGCGAAGCCTGCAACTCACGGGACAATACGCCAGAAGCAATTTTCGACAGGATGATGTCTTTGTCGGAGAAGACGAAGCGCAAGGAAATGCCTGGTCTTTTGCCGCCGCCTATACCCCCTTCCAGTCGGAGGAGATTGGCGGCGAATACCTGAGCCTTACGATCGGTACTCAATACGAACGCGTGGATACCTTCTTCAATTCACTGGCAAACGCTTCGCTCGCAACCGACCGGGAAAGCCTGCTCCTCTATTCCGATGTGAATTGGGGCAGCGTATCTGCCAATGCACAGGCGCTATACCAGACAAACAACGTCGACAATCTGGAGAACCTGCCAACCGAACGACTGTCGAGTTATCAGTTTTCCGCAAACTATTACCCGACAATCGATCCTCCTGCCGAAGACGAGACGGATTGGTTCGGCCAACCCTTCCTGAACCTCAATGCGGGTACCGCCAGCAACAAGACCATCAAGACGCCGGCAGAGTTCCTGGGAACAGATACAGACAATCAGAGCCATAGCATCACTCTGGGCGGCGGTTCGAATTATGGCGCGTGGGGTTGGCAAGTGTCAGAAACCTTCTCGGGTTTCATCGACCGCACAAACCAGTCCTCTGACTCCACCAACTACATGACCGACGCTTCAGCAAACTGGAACATCCGTGACGTCGTGCAGTTGAATGCCGGCGTCCAGTGGAGCCGATTCAAGGACAAATTCTTCGACACAACGACCCACACGATCAACCTCAACTTGGGACTACAGGCCGAGATCATTCCAGAAACCTTAAACAGCTCACTGAACTACAATTTGAACCTCCTGACCGGTGATGGCGACACACCGGATAATACCATCGCAAACGGCGAGGTTCTGTGGACGGTCCTTCCTCCCACAGAGAACAACATTGGCATTGCGTTCGCGCTGCAAGGTCTTGTGGAGAAAAGAGATGGCAATAGCGATAAGAGCTTCGACGGCACCGATTGGCAAGCCTTCGGTCTCCTGCGGATTTCCGCACCTATTAGCTATTGATGGAGTAAATGCATGACGTCCCTGACACGCAAATCCTTTGCAACCATCGTCCTTTTTCTGGCTATCACGTGCTTAACCACAGTCAGCCATCCGCTGCATGCAGAAGTCCTCGAAGTCACGCCGATCCCTGGCAATGCACAGGTATCCGTCCCAACGGGCTCGGCGATATCGGTGACGTGGCGCGTCACCCGCCGCGCTGCTGCCGGCATACCTGCCGTGACGGTCAGATCGAGTAGTGGCGCCTTTGCTATCGGCGGAACACCGGTAGCCACGAACGCCATACTCCTCACCAAGGTCAGCAATTCAGGTGGCCAGGCTTTCCCCGTCGTTACCTTCCAGGAAACGGTGCAGGTTCCACCCTCCGTTGCGTTTCAGATGGCACAAAATCCAGGTCTCGTCGCCACCTATAGCCGCAGCTTCGATGATGGCTTGGGAGCCGAAGTTGGATCGATGAGGTTGATCCCAACCACCAACAACGCAGGGGAGCTGGAACTTCGACGTCTGGACCTCTTCTTCGAAGACCGGAGCCGCGTGAAGGTTCTGCCGAGTGGCGAGCGTCTCGTCGCTGTGGCCGATATCAATTTCGATCGCTCAGGCATTGCCGCATTCGAATGGCAAATTGCAGATCCAAGTTCAACGCGAGGGGCATTGGTCTTTCGCCGCCTGAAGGTCTTCCGTCGGAGCCTCGCGGGTCGGGGTCGCGTGACTCTACAAAGCCCAGAATTGCCGACCACAGCTCAAGGGCTTCACATCGTCCGACTGGTCGCTACCGACCCTGAGTTCGATTTTACCCCACCGGAACTGAAGTACTTCGTTGTACCACGCAAAAACGCGACAACAGCACCCGCGGGTCAGAATATTCTTCTCGAGGGCCCGCCTGAAGGAGCCGCGTTAACGACCGAGACCGAGTTTTCGTGGCAAAGCACACCGGGTGCGGCGGTTTATCAGTTGGAGATCTACCCGGTCAGTTCCGAGCGCCCCGTCCCGCCGGGACAGGTTCAACCGATCGGCGGCAGATTGCTAGTCGAGCCGGACGAACTTTCGACCAGGCCAATTACCGGCATCGTGTTGCCATCAGACAAAAACACTACGTCACTCATGGTTTACAGTCTGGCACATCTCGAAGTGGGCCGCCCATACATCTGGCGGATAAAAGCCATTTCAGGCAACGGTACTGTCATCGGCACTTCGCCACTTCGACGCATCGTTGCGGCAGAATGATGGCCAGATTCCATTCACCCCCAGACGAGGAGATCACGGCGTTGGAGCCTGAAAGCCCGACCGTCCTGATGAAGCGTGTAGCGAAAGGAGACGAGCAAGCCTTTGCAGCGCTTTACAATGCACTGGAAACCCGCGTTTACAGATTCATTCTATCTAAATTGAATGACCCTTTCGAGGCATCTGACATCCTGAATGAAACCTTCCTGGAAGTCTGGAAATCCGCCGAAAAATTCGAGGAACGCTCGAAACCGAGCACATGGGTATTCGGTATCGCCTATCACAAGGTTATGGACCATCATCGCAAGAAAAAGCCAACGCAACTGGATGATCTGGACCACCATGACCCAGTAGATGAAAGCGCGGATCAGACAGCGGCCATGATCGCGCTTCAGGAGAGCGATCACCTGCACCAATGCCTCGGCAAGTTAAAACCGGCCTTCCGTGCTGTTCTCGAACTTTCTTTCTTCGAGGATTTGCCTTACCGGGAAATCGCCGAAATCATCTCATGCCCGGAAGGAACCGTTAAAACCCGAGTTTATCATGCCAAGGAAGCGTTGCGGCATTGCCTCGCGCAGCAGGTGAGTGAATCGGATTCCAGGGCTTGATCAGCGCCGCCTGTCCGGCGTCTTCATCTCGTCAATAACCGTGCCCTTCCATAGAGGGACACCTGTCTTATAGGCCGCCCGCCCGATCATGTGGGCGGCGACCGGGGCTGTCAGGATCAGAAAAATGATCGCAGCGATCGCACGGGCAGTGATCGCACCTTCCGCGAAATAAATCGCAACGGCCACCAGGATCAACCCGCAACCGAGTGTCCCGGCCTTGGTGGAGGCATGCATACGGATCAGAACATCGGGCAGGCGCAAGACTCCAAGCGCGGCTGCCAGGGCAAAGAGCCCACCTAAAACGACGAAGAGAGACACCAGAATTTCCATCATAGCCGGTCCTCGGTTTTCTCCGATTCTTCGGGCGAGCCTTCAGCCCTCAAGTTACGTCGCTCGGCATACCTGGCAAAAGCCACAGTCGCCAGAAAAGCGATCAACGCCAGTGCAATAGCGACATCCAGAAAAGCAGGTTCGTTCGCCGCAATCGCAAAGAGCGCCGAAAAGGCGACCGCCAGCACCGTGATCAGGTCCAGTGCAACAACCCGGTCGGGCAGACTTGGCCCCAGCAAAAGCCGGATAAAGGCCAGAACGATCGCCAACATCAGCATGATGAAAGTGATGTCGACCGCTGTCTCCAGGATGGCGCCATTCTCAAACATCATCTCAAAGCCTCAATGACACTGCGTTCCAGGCCCTGTTTGATTTCCTGACGCAGGGTCTCCGGATCGTCGTCAACGAACATAGCGTGGACATAAAGTGTCTTACGATCCGGCGAAACATCCAGACTTAGAGAGCCGGGCGTCAGCGAGATCAGGTTTGCAACCAGCAGAATTTCCTCGTCGGTCTTGGCATCGAGCGGGACCGCGATGATGCCGGGCCGACTGAGGTGAGTTGGTGTGATGACATCCCAGACAACCCGGAAACTCGAGATCACCAGCTCATAGATAAAGAGCAGGATCAGCCGCATCACCCGCCAGAAGCGTTCGAAGTAATGGCTCGATTTAAAGAGCGGCCGCGCAACCCAGAGCGCAGCAAATCCGATGGCGTAACCGATCAGGAGATTCGAAAGCGCAAAGCTTCCGATAAGTGCAGACCAGCTGATCGCAAGAAAAGCGTTGAGGATAAAGATGTTCATCGGGTTACCCCCAGGACTGCCTGGACATAAACCGCCGGATCAAGAAGCTGCCCAGCGGATCGCTCAGCGAACATGACGAAGGGCTCAGGGAAAAGCCCTATGGTCACGGTCAGCGCGGCCAAGGCAAAAACCGGCAGCAGCAATGCGAGACGCGTACGTCCGTCGATCATACTCAGTTCGGGAGAGATTTCCTCGGGATGAGGTTTCCAAAAGACCTCCGCCCAAATTTTGGTCATGGAGAAAATCGTGAGCAACCCGACCACAAGCGCGACGGCGGCGATGAGATAGGCTTCAATCTCAAGGCTGGCTTTGACCAACAGGAACTTTGCCCAGAAACCCGACAATGGCGGGAAACCGGCCAGCGAAAAGGCGGGAATGAGAAAGAGAACAGCCAGCAAAGGACTGGACTTGTAGAGGCCGCCAATCGCAGAGAGCTCGAAAGAACCGGTCAGGCGTTTCGCCACGCCGCTGACCAGAAAGAGGTTCGCTTTCACGATGATGTGGTGCACCAGATAGAAGACGGCACCGACCAGTGCCAATGGCGTGTAGAGCGCCAGTCCCAGGATCATGTAGCCGATCTGGCTGACGATATGGAACGAGAGAATCTTGCGGAACTCGTTTTGCGCTGCGGCCCCAAGAACACCGGTGATCATGGTCAACGCAGCGACCGCCAGCAAGATATTGTGCGTATAGGCAATGTCGTGATTGAAGATCAGCGTAAAGGTGCGGATCAAGGCGTAGACGCCGACCTTGGTCAGCAGTCCGGCGAAGACAGCAGAAACCGCCACGGGCGGAGTGTGGTAGGACGCGGGAAGCCAGAAAAACAGGGGAAAGACAGCCGCCTTGACGCCGAAGGCAATCATGAAGATCACCGCAACCACACTCAACAGCCCCTGATTCTCCACCTGCTGCACCGCGCCATGCAGATCCGCCATGTTGAGGGTCCCGGTCAGGCCGTAGAGCAGTGCAATACCGGTCAGGAACATCACGGTCGAAACCAGATTGAGCGTGACGTATTTGATGCCACCGTCCATCTGCGCCTTGTCACCCCCCAGGACGAGAAGACCGAAGGATGCGATCAGCATCACCTCAAACCAGACATAGAGATTGAAAATATCGCCAGTGAGGAACGCACCGCACACACCCGCGAGCAGGATCTGGAACAGCGCATGGTAACCGAGGCTTTCCCGACGTGCGTCGATGTCCGCAATGGCAAAAACCGCGACCGCCAATCCAGTAATCGCTGTGATCAGCACCATCACCGCGCTAAGGAGGTCGGCAACGAGCGTAATGCCGAACGGCGCCGGCCATCCGCCCATCTGCGCGGCCACCACACCATCGCGCCAGGTTGCGGCCATCAGGGAACCCGCAGCGATCAGCAGAACGCTACAGCCAAGAACGCTCAGCCAGCGTCCGGCGGCCCCCTTCTTGCGCAGAAGGAAAACAAAAATAGCCGTAACAAACGGGACAATGATGGGTAGCGCCAAAAGCCAGCTCACAGGCCTTTAACCTCCAGCTCAGCTTTAGGGCTGGAAGCTTTTTCGGCAAGCGGTTCAGCAACACGCATCACATCGCTGTCCAGCGTACCCAGAGACTGATACCCGCGGTACACCAGCACCAATGCAAAAGCGAAAAGGCCAAAACCAATCACGATCGCCGTCAAGACCAACGCCTGCGGCAGTGCGTTTGCAACCAATTCCGGTGGCGCCGAATAGCCCTCGGGAACCAGAGACGGAGCTTCCGGCGTCAAACGTCCGGCAACAAAAATGATAAGGTTGGCCGCGTTACTCAAAAGCACCAGACCGAAGAGAAAGCGCAGAACATTTCGAGCCAGCATAAGATAGACGCTGGCCGCCACCAAAAGGCCGATCAGAAGCGATAGGAGGATTTCCATAATCAGACCTCCTCTTCCAAACCAAGCACAATTGAGAGCACTGCGCCCACCACTACAAGGTAGACGCCGATATCGAACAACAGCACCGTGCTGATCGGGAAACCTTTGTCGTCGCCTTCGGCAAAGGGAAAGGCCCACTGACCAGAGAAGAAAGCATCATTGAAAAAGACCGCCATGATACCGGCGAAGAGCGCCATGCCCAGGCCGCCCATGGCTATCGAGAGCGGATCCAGACGCAAGGCTTCACGGGCCGCTGCTACCCCATGTGAGATCGCGTAGAGAACGATCCCGATGGTTGCGAGCAATCCGCCGATGAAACCTCCGCCAGGCTCATTATGGCCGCGAATGAGCATGTACACGGAGAACAGCAGCATCAGACCGACCAGTATTCTCGTTGCAGCACTGAGGATCAGTGAATTCATGGCTTTTTCGCCTTTCCTGTGCCTTTAAGCAGGACGAAGGCGCCCAGAGCAGCGACCGCCACCACAGCGATCTCGCCGAAGGTGTCCAGAGCTCGGAAATCCACGAGGATGACGTTTACGATGTTACGGCCAAAGGCCTCCGGCAGGCTTTTGTCCTCGAAGTAAGCCGTAATGGAGCGATCGAGCGGCGTATCCAGAACCGAGATCAATATCACCGTCACCACGGCACCGACGGCAAGTGCGAGTGCGGCATCGAGAATGCGACCGCCCTTCATGGGATCCCGCTCTAGCTGCGGCAGCCGCAGCATGACCACCGACACCAGTATCACCACCAGTGTCTCGACCAGTAGCTGCGTGATCGCCACGTCCGGTGCGCCGAAAATCACGAAGATCAGAGCAACCCCCATCCCGACAACTCCCAGCGCACAGATAGCGGCAAGCCTTGAGATTGAGAAAACGGTCATAACGGCACCACCCGCGATCAGACCGATCACAAGCAGATGCTTGATCGTGAAATCGGGCCAGACGCTGGGCCAACGCGCGGCGCCTGTCACATAGAGCGTCACCCCACCCCCAACCGCTAGCGTTGCGAAGACGATGAAGAGATAACGGCGTAGGATACCACCTTGGAGAACTCGGGTCTGCCAGGCAGCCCCCCCCTTCAAAGCGTCCAGGAAGCGATCCCATAGCTCATCCGCTGATGCGGGCAGACGCTCTTCCACGCGAACCAGAAAACTACGGAGCTTTCCATGCCCCAGGTAAAAGGCAATTCCAAGGGCGAAAGTCAGAACACTCAGCAGCAGCGGAAGGTTCAAACCATGCCAGAGCGCGAGCTTCACCGTCTCCGGTTGACCTGCGATGGCGGTGACCGCGGGCTGTACGAGGCTGCCGCTGATCAAACCGGGCATCAGACCGAAAACCAGGCCGAGCACTGCAAGTCCGATCGGGCCGATCCACATCAGGAACGGTGCCTCTTGCGGCAACTTAGGTGTCTCCAGCCGATGACCGTAAAAAGGTTTCAAGGCCACGATTCCGGCAACGGCCACCATCAGGGCATTGGCGAGCACGGCTGCGCTGGCTACGAACAGCGGTTCCGATGCAACCGCGAGCGCGCCCTCGTACTTCAGTTCCTTCCCGATAAAACCCAGAAACGGAGGGAATCCGGCCATGGAGAGAGCCGCCGCAGCCGCGGCGACGGCAGTCACGGGCATTGCCCGCGCGAGGCCGCCAAGTTGAGCGGTTTCGCGGGTTCCCGTTCCGTAGTCGATGATACCAACGATCAGGAACAGGGCCGCCTTGTAGAAAGAATGCACGATCAGGAACGTGACCGCCGCAGCAATCGCAATCGTCGCCCCTGATCCTAGGAACATGGTCAGCGTCCCGAGTGCCATGAGAGTCGTATAGGCCAATGCCAGCTTCAGATCGGTTTGGCGCAACGCCAGAATGGAGGCAAAGACTGCTGTCGCGGCGCCAAAGACCGTGAGAGTCCAGAGCCAGAGATCGGTACCGCTCAGCGCCGGATGCATGCGCGCCAGAAGGTAAATCCCAGCCTTCACCATCGTCGCCGAATGCAGATACGCGCTTACCGGCGTCGGCGCAGCCATGGCATTGGGCAACCAGAAATGAAACGGCACCTGGGCCGACTTGGTGAACGCCCCGGCAAGCACAAGGAAGAAGATCGGGACATATAGCGCGTGATCGCGGATCGCGTCACCCGAGGCGATAATCTCCGAGAGTTCGAAAGTTCCTGCCGCGCTGCCCATCAGGATAAAACCGGCAAGCAGGGCCAGCCCCCCGCCCCCCGTGACCAGAAGCGCCTGCAGAGCAGACCTGCGGGCTTTGGCAGAACTGTGGTTAAACCCGATCAGCAGGTAGGAAGAAACAGAGGTCAGTTCCCAGAAGACAAAGAGCGTAATGAGGTTGTCCGCCAGGACCAACCCCAGCATCGAGAACATGAAAAACAGCAGGTAAAATACGAACCGCCAGTAATGCAGATGCCCGGCCAGGGTAACGCTCGAATAGAGCGCGACCACCGCGCCAATGCCCGTGATCAGCAGCGCGAAAGTGAGGCTAAGGCCATCGATCAGAAATGTCAGATTGATACCCAGGCTCGGCACCCACTCGTACGCGAACCTCAAGCGTTCACCTGAAGCAATGGCCGGCAGGAAGGTCACGAAGAGAATCGCGAGAGCAAAAGGAACAAGCGCGGAAACCCAGCCCACACCAATGCTAGGTTGAACCTTCGTCGTCACGCTTTTCGCATCACCTGCGTTGTCGCGATGATCAGGGTTACCCATACGAAGGTTCACTTCTCGGAGATGTCGTTTTCAAGACCATAAATTATCTAGGGTTCTCTAGTACCCGAAATTGCTTTGTTGGACAGCATTAATTATTTGAAAATCTTTAAACACTAGCTCTGCACGCACGCCTGCGATGCCCCCACCCGAAGAGTGGAGACACCGCGCGCCGATAGTTGTTTTGTTACGCTCTGCGGGCTGCTGCAAATTCTTGCGCACCCACGCCATCAACCCCGTCGCCACCTGGGGCTCGAACCGCCAGCATTAGCCTTTTCCAGGATTCGATCTGATCTCTGAGCAGGAGTTTCTGCCGTTTCAAACGCTGGATTAAGAGATCGTTGGGGAGCGGCCTCTTCCTCTCGCGTGAGATCTCCATGTCAATAGAACGATGTTTCTGGAGCAGTGCTGCATAGCTGTATTCGTTCGGCATTGTGAGCTTTCCTTGAAAGTCAATTGAACGGGCCAGAAGATTGGACCGGGAAGCGAGCCTGTCGTCAGTCGGGTCTGACAGTGCCCTGGACGTCACCGGACGCGCGGATACCCCACAAACCTGTCCTTACATCAGAGATTTCAGTCTGCTTACCAACCGTACGAATCAGCAGATCTGAAACGATAGGGATATGAGGCCGCGTAGTCACATTTACCTCCTTTCACTCAAACTCCGGCGAAGGTGCGCGGAGAGACAATTGATATAGCGTTGCGAACATGATCGTTGTAGTCGTTCTTTTTCATGATTTTGATAGTATTTATCAATCAAAGACCAAATCTGACCTGACCTCAGCCAATCCCCGTCCGATCGCCGCAGATTCGCGCAGTTCGGGGCGCTCGTAAGATCAAAACCCGGCAATGCATCTGATCACTCCTTCCGATCAAAAGCGGGTCTGTGATCGATTGGCGTCGGCCCGCCCTCGTGTCCATATGCAGGTAAGCGGGAACGGTGAAGGGCGCCCGCCGATGAAGGGGCCCTTGAAGCGGAAAGGACAGATAAAGCGGATGAACAGAAAACAGCACGCTACAACCCGGCAATTACCGACAGCAGCTTCACTCCAACAGGCGAAAAACGAGTACCACGACTGTATTACCCGATATGGCTGCGATTCAGCCGAAGCCCATGTGGCGCAAATCCTATGGCGTAAACTTCGCAGTAAATCGCGTTTGGCTCAGGTAAGCGCAGCCTGAGCCTGAGTGTCAACGGCGTCGCCCGGCACGGTCATTTGACCTTGCCGGGCATTGATGTACCAGATTCAGGATTTACTGTAACTGAACCGGGGTCTCGAATCCCGGCGGCTTGACCGCCAACACAGAGCATTCGACCTGGTTCAGAATCGCCTCGGCTGTGTTCCCGATGATCAAGCCACTGACGCCCGTCCGCCCGACCGTCCCCATCACAATCAGATCGACCTTATGCCGTTCGGCAAATTCCGGAATAATTTCGCGTGCGGCCCCTTTTTCCAGATGAACCTCGTGTTTACCGAATCTGTCGGGGTAACGGAAAAGTAACTGGCTCAGGTTCTGCTGGCACTTCTGCTCCTGCTCTTCGACCATTTTATCTATGCGAGACTTCGGCACCTTCGCAAAGGCGCTGTTGCGCAAGGCCTGTTCCTCTTCAAGCTTCCAGGTGTTCATGATGTGAAGCTCGCTCTCGTCTATCTCCGATAAAGATGTCGCAAGTTCCATAACCAGTGTGTTGAGCCCGACCTTTTGTTCGTTTGCGGGGTCCGGATCGACCGTAGCAAGGATACGGGCATTCCGCTTCTCAGAGCTTTTCTTCATGACCCAGACCGGACAGGGACACTTTCTCAACAGATGCATATCGGTGCTGGCGAAGAAGAGAGAACGCCCTTCCGTCGCGCCGGCAGCGCCTTTCATCACCAGGTCATGTCCGTCGCGCAAAACCTTTCGAATGATTTCAATGAAGGGATTGCCCTGTAAAACCACCTCCGCGGTCAGGACGCCTTCAGCCTTGATGGGGCCGGCAATATCCGCCAGGCGCGCACGATGGAACTCTATCACCTCATACTCGACATCTTGCGCACCGGAGCCTGGAAAGCTGCCGAAGAGACGGGCCAGCTCACCAGGTGCCGATTCCACGACATCGACCAATGTGATACGGGCACCATTCGCCTTCGCCAACCAGATGGCTCGTGCGATCAGTGACTCATGAAGACTTCCCTCGTTGCAGACCAGCAGAATGTTCGTGAATCTTTTCATGAAAGACCAACTCCCTAGCGCTTTATTCTTCGTTCAAGGCACGCACCAGCACGGTGTGGCAATGCGCATCTACAAGAATTGGGCTTGAAAATCTGATTGAGCCAATCGAAGTTAAAGGAGGTTTCGATAGTTTTTATCTTTCAAAGAACGTTAACTCGAGAGGAACTCATTAGGTGCCAACCTTGCAGCAGCTTCGTTATCTGGTTGCCGTCGCAGAGACGCTTCACTTCAGACGCGCCGCCGAGCTGACCCACGTCACGCAACCGACTCTGAGTGGCCAGTTGCGCGAACTGGAGGAGAAACTGGGCGTCCAGTTGGTCGAGCGCAGCAGAGCACGCGTAATTCTGACGCCGATAGGCAGCGAGATTGCGGGTAGGGCAAAGGGCGTTCTGCGCGATGTCCAGGATATCGTGGAAGTGGCCAAGCACGAACAGAACCTGATGGGCGGCACAATTCGTCTCGGCGTGCTTCCCTCTCTTGGACCCTATCTGCTGCCACACATTCTGCCGGAGCTCCACCGGCGGTACCCCGACCTCAAGTTCTATGTTCGGGAGGGTTTACCCCAGGCGCTGCTTGGCGGTCTCGACGACGGCAGTTACGACCTCCTGCTCTTTCCGCTTCCGGTCACAGGCAGCGACATCGCTCATACGCGGTTGTTTCGGGAGCCGTTGCTGGTCGTTGCACCGACGGATCACCGCCTAGCCAAAAAACAGCAGGCCGAGCAGACCGACCTTAAAAACGAAACGATCCTCGCGCTTGAGCGCGGGCACCGTCTGCACGATCAGGTCAACGAGCTCTGCACCCAATACGGCGCCAAGCTCGCGCTCGACTACGAAGGCACTAGTCTCGATACCCTGCGTCAGATGGTGGGGATGGGCATGGGACTGTCGCTGTTGCCAGCGCTATACGTCCGATCAGAGGTTTCGAACGACGATCAGGTGGTCGCCCGGCATCTGCGCACACGCCGTCCCTTCCGGATGATCGGCATGGTCTGGCGCCGGCATTCGGCGCGACAGGACGAGTTTCAGGCTCTGGCAGAACTGATCCGCGAAATCATGTCGGAAGGTGTGCCGGAAGTTACCGTCCTGCGCTGACGGAAAGCCGTCCGGCAGGCAGCGCTCACCCGCCCTTCAGGCGCTGAATCAGATAGATCTCGCTCTCAGGCGTGATCGGCTCCGTCAGGCTGCTGGCGATGATCCGGCCATCCACCGCAACCGAGACTCCGGCTTCGATGGTTGGCTCAAGATCCGGGTAGGCCTGGACGAGGCCACGCAGGAGTTCACCTACGTTTTTGGCCTCGACCTCGACCTTTTGCGTCCCGCCGGTATAGGCCTTAAGACCCGACCAGAGGTTTACCTCAACCATTTGCCTGAGCATCAAGAGCCGCCAGGATACGCGGCGGCGACATGGGCAGCTCGGTCAGACGGACGCCGGCTGCGTTTGAAACCGCGTTGGCGATCGCCGCAAGTGGCGGGCAGATCGAGGTTTCCCCGACCCCACGCACGCCGTAAGGATGGCCCGGGTTCGGCACCTCAACAATGACCGTATCGATCATCGGCAAGTCGGAAGCCACCGGGATCCGGTAGTCCAGGAAACCCGAGTTCTGCAGGCGTCCATCTTCACCATAGATATACTCTTCATTCAGTGCCCAGCCGATACCCTGCGCAGCCCCGCCCTGGAACTGGCCTTCAACATAGGTCGGGTGAATGGCCTTGCCCGCGTCCTGAACGACGGTGTAGCGCACAATCTTCGTCTGGCCGGTTTCCTTGTCCACTTCAGCGTCGACAATATGTGTAGCAAAGCTGACCCCTGCCCCTTCCGGCGTGGCCTCGTAATGGCCGACAATCGGTCCGCCGGTGCGCCCCATGCTGCGGGCAATTTTCGCCAACGGCAGGGGCTCGAAGTCACCGGCGTTGGGACCGGAGGGCTTGGCGCAGCCGTCTTCCCAGACCACCGCATCCTCGTCGATACCCCACTTGGCCGCGGCACGGCCGCAGAGTTTTTTCACGGCATCACGGGCCGCCTTGATAGTTGCGAGACCGCTGGCGTAGGTCACGCGGGAGCCATGGCTGATCTCGTTGTAGCCAAGTGTCGCCGTATCGGCGACGGTGGTGCGAATGCTCTCGTAGGGAATGCCCAGCTCTTCAGCCGCCATCTGAGCCATCGAGGCCCGCGAACCGCCGATGTCCGGTGTGCCGACGGAGATGGCAACGGTGCCGTCTTCGGAAAGCGCAAGCGATACCGCAGTCTCACCGCCGTGGTTGAACCAGAAGCCGCAGGAAACGCCCCGCCCCTGACCTTCAGCCAGAGGAGACGTCAGATGCGGATGGGCCTTGGCGGCCTCGAGAGTCTCCACCAGACCGATGCGCTCAAACTTCGGTCCGTAGGACGCCTTGGTGCCCTCTTTCGAAGCGTTCTTCAGGCGCACTTCAATCGAATCCAGATCCAGCTTGTTGCAGAGCTCGTCGATCACGGACTCAACCGCGAAGGCCGCCATGGGAGAGCCCGGGGCACGATACGCCGCCTGCTTCGGCCGGTTCGACATCACATCGTAACCGACCTGATGCACATTCTCCAATGAGTAGGGTGCGAAAGCGCACATCGCAGTGAATTCCATCGGCGCACCGGGAAAAGCCCCGCCCTGCAGACGAAACACACCCTGCGCAGCAGTGATTTTGCCCTCACGGGTCATACCGATCTTGATATCTATCGAAGTCGAGGCAGTCGGCCCTGTAGCGCGAAACACTTCGGATCGGCTCATCACCAGCTTTACCGGGCGGTTGGCCTTGCGCGAAAGCGCGAGCGCCACAGGCTCGATAAAGACAACAGTTTTGCCCCCGAAGCCGCCACCGATCTCAGAAGGCGTAACGCGGATCTGACTGGAGTCCGTCCCCACCAATGCCGCACAGACCTTCTGCACATTGAAATGGCCCTGTGTGCAACACCAGACCTCGCCTTTACCGTCCGAGCCGAGTTGCGCCAGACAGGCATGCGGCTCAATATAGCCCTGATGGGTGGCTTCGGTCTTGAAGCTGTCTTCAACGACCAGATCAGCTTCGGAGAAACCCTTGTCCACATCGCCATGCCCGCTCTCGTGATAACGCACGACATTGGGGTGCAGGCCCTCCGGAACCGACTTGTCGGCGGCTCCAGCGCGGATCACCGGAGCGTCATCGGCCATGGCCTTATCCACGTCAGTGACATGCGGCAGAAGTTCGTATTCGACTTCAATCAGCTTGGCCGCGTCGCGGGCACCCAGTGCCGTGGTCGCCGCAACGGCAGCCACTGCGTGTCCGTCATAGAGCGCGGTATCGCTCGCCATGACGTTCTCAAGGATGTTCCAGTTCTCACCAGTCAGGCCTTCGGCAAAATCGGCGCGAGTCACGACCGCCTTCACACCCTTCAGGGCCTCGGCCTTTGACGTGTCGATCTTCAGAATCTTCGCGTGCGCATGCGGCGAGCGCACGATGGAGGCGTGCAACATTCCAGGTGCGGTGGCATCCGCGCCGAATTTCGCGCGCCCGGTAACCTTGTCGATGCCGTCAGGACGCTTGGGTCGCGTGCCGACAACCTTGAAGCCGTTTGTCATGTTTCCGTCGGGAGCCATTACGATGCCTTTCTCAAGTCAGCAGCCGTGTCCAGCACAGCGCGGATGATCTTGTCGTAACCGGTGCAGCGGCAGAGATTGCCCGCCAGCCAGTAGCGCACCTCAGTCTCGGTCGGATCCGGGTTCTTTTTCAGAAGCGCTTCCGTCGCCACCAGGACGCCGGGCGTGCAGACGCCGCATTGCAGGGCGGCATACTCGATAAACTTCTCCTGCAGAGGGTGCAAAGCCTCCCCATCGGCCATGCCTTCAATGGTCCCGATGGATTTGCCTTCCGCCTCGGCTCCCAGCATCAGGCAGGAACAAACCAGCCGATCGTCGACGGTTACCGAACAGGCACCGCAGTCGCCGGTGCCGCAGCCTTCTTTCGCACCGGTCAGGGACAGTCTGTCACGCAGGACATCCAGCAGGGTTTCGCGGGGATCGCAGAGGAATTCGACCTCGTCGCCATTTACGGTCGTGGTAACGTGAATCATACTCATTTGGCACCTCCTGCGCGCTCGTAGGCTATCTTGGCGGCGCGCTTTGCCAGGACACCGGCCACATGGGTGCGGAACGCGATGGTCCCGCGTTTATCATCAATGGGATTGCAAGCTGAGGACGCGGCGGCCGCCAGAGCCTCCAACGCCGCCTCATCAAGCGACGTGCCAACAATTGCCTGCGCGGCGTCTTCAACAAGGAGCACCGTTGGCGCAACCGCGCCCAGGGATACCCGTGCCTCGATAACTTTCCCGCCATCGAGCCGCAGGTTCACAGCGCAACCGACGACCGCAATGTCCATCTCGGTCCGCGGAATAAAGCGCAGATAGGCATCGCCAGCGTTGTCGCCGCGCGCGGGTAAATGCACGGCACTGACCACATCGCCTTTTTCCAGGTTGGTCTTGCCCGGGCCAGCCGGAATGTCCTCGACCGGCATTTTACGCGTGCCCGACTTTCCCACCACGGAAACCGATGCTCCCGCCGCAACGAGCGCAGGCACACTGTCGGCAGCCGGTGAACCGTTACAGAGGTTGCCCACAAGCGTCGCACGGCCCTGGATCTGCGTCGATCCGATCAGGTCCATCGCCTCGACCACACCGGGCCACTCCTGGTCCAGTTCGTTGTGCTCGGTCATTTCAGCACCGGAAACCGCAGCACCGATCCTCCAGCCACCCTCTTCGCGGGCGATGTCTTTGACGCCGGCGATCTGCTTGATGTCAATCAGGACGTCAGGCGTCACCATGTCCGCGCGCAACTGCACCAGAACATCGGTGCCGCCCGCCAGAAACCGGGTCACCCCCTCTGCTTTGGCTGCAATCGCGGCGGCATCTTCAAAACTGCCGGGCGTGTGATAATCCATGAAACCTCCCAGGCACCAAGTGGTGCGCAATACTTCTGATCCTGCCCGCCACTCAGGGCAGTAGATTTTTGAAAAGTGGAGCAAGCTCGCCCGTCCGGTGGCCCGCAGTCAAACCTCGAATACAACCGTCTCACAGGCAGCATGAAACCGGCAAGCGGTAAAACCACCAAACCTGCTGCGCGTTGACGTTAATCTCCGAGGGTGAATTATAGTTCACGTTCTCAGCCATTACAGCTGAGGCACCTGGTCCCGGTTAGGTCTTCTTTGTGTCGTCCACAATGTTCATGGTTGCGAGCCCACTACTACCCAGTTCAACGGAGGCGAAGGGACCGCCGTGATAAAGATGTGTTGGATCGGTAAGATCCAGAGGTGGCGTTTCCGCAAAAATCTTATCGGCAAACTGCTCGGCGTTGTCTTTCGGACGATAGCCAAGGAAGCTCGCCCTGGCATTGTCGACTGGCGCGCGGTCATTGTCAGAGACTCCATAGACCACCGAAAAACCTGTCACCGGAGTCGAAATCGACCGTTCGACCAATTGAATCAGATCATCGTAAGAGAGCCAGGTGCCCACAGCGCGCGCGTTTGTGACCTGGGCGCAAGACAAAATCCGCATGCAAACGGATTCAACACCGCGCTTGTCCCAGTAAAGGCTCGCCAGATCCTCGGAAAAGCATTTTGCCAGGCCGTAAAATGTATCGGGCCGGTGCGGCGCATCCGTGCCGATAAAGTCCGTTCTTGGATGCATACCAACAGCGTGAATAGAACTGGCATACACCACACGGCGCACGCCGTTCTGAAACGCGGCTTCCCAGATATTGTAAGCCCCTATAATGTTCGGTCCGACAATTGTCTCAAAGGGGGCTTCGTCGCCGTAAGCACCAAAGTGCACCACCATATCTGCTCCCTGAAGCAAGGCATGGATTTCATCGTACTTGGTAAGGTCGGCCTGCAGATAGGTCTCGTTTTCGTAGAGATTTCCAACGCCATCCGCGAGATCGGAGGACACGAGACTTTCTGCCAGCTTGGACAGAGGCTCGCGCAAGTAAGAGCCCAAACGACCAGCGGCACCGGTCAGAACGATCTTTTTCATATCAGTCACTCGTCTCTATTTTTTTGATAAAGAGGATGCTTCGGCAACAGGGTGTCGCCACGCAACAACGCTCATTCAATCCCGCGCTTCACCTGCGCCAGGAGCTTGTCGGCCCCCTTGGACAACAGCCCGGTGTCCGAACCGCAGGCAACAAAGGTAAAGCCGCCGGTCAGTAACTCGCTGGCGAACTTGGGATCTTGTACCAGCGTGCCGACGGGCACCCCGAGTTCCATGACCTTGCCGGCTGCGGGTCGAATCAGCTCCCAAACTGCATCGTCCATTGGTTTGCCAAGCAGCTCCATGTCAGCTGCGATATCTGCCGGGCCGAAGAATACACCACTGACACCGTCGACTGAGGCGATTTCCACCGCCTGAGAGACCGCGGCTTTTGTCTCCAACTGGACAATAACCGTGGTTTCCTCCTCGACCTGAGCGAAATAGTCGCTGGTCCGGCCAAAAGCGTTGGCGCGGGTCGATCCGCTCACGCCCCGGATCCCACGCGGTGGATAACGTGTCGACGCAACCGCCCTCTCCGCCTCCTCCACGCTCTGAACCATGGGAAACAGCAGACCGGGTGCACCAATATCAAGTAACCGCTTGACCAGCACCGGATCGTTCCACTCCGGCCGTACAATCGCTGTGGTCGGCGTCGAGGCAAAGACCTGAAGCTGTCCCAGGACCGAGGAAAGGTCGTTGGGCGAATGCTCCATATCCAGAAGTACCCAGTCATATCCCGCAGGTGCGACGACCTCCGCCGCGAAATTACTGCTTAAGCTGACCCACAGACCGATCTGCTTTTCGCCGGCGCGAAGAGCCCGAGTGAAAGGATTGGGCGGCAGTTTCATATCACCGCCTTCTCAATGAAGGGCTTGTTCTCAACTATCCTGGCGTAGTTGAAGGGTGACAGGTCGAGCGAGCGGTACTCTCCGTAGGCGATCAATTCGGATGTGCCGCGTCCCATGGCGGGCGACTGCTGGAAACCGTGACCGGAGAAGCCGTTCACAAAGATGAAGTTCTCGACTTCTGTATGAGGGCCCAGGATCGCGTTCTGATCGAAGGTGTTAAAGGAATAATGCCCGGCCCAGGAGTTGATCAGCTTGATCGCTTCGAACTGCGGAATGCGGGTGGCGATAACCGGCCATGCCTTTTCCTCCCAGATGCTGAAGTCCTGAACGAAATCATCATAATCGACAGCAGGGTCGTCATCGGGCGGACAGCCGGCAAGATAGTAAGCCCCGTCAGTCCGCATGTGCACCCCGGAAGGGTCAATGGTCAGCGGCAAATCACGGTCCAGGGGCTGCTCAGCCGAGAAAATAAAGGTATAGCGCTTGCGAGGCTCGACAGGAATCTCGATACCGGCCATCCGTGACGTCAGAATTGCCCTTGGACCGGACGCGTTTACGACAGTACCGCAGGCAACCACGTCACCGGATTTCAGAGTCACGCTCTCAACTTTTGTGCCCGCGGCATTTTTGGTCATCGCAACCACTTCGTTGGTCAGGTATTCCACGCCCTTTTCGCGCGCGGAGCGCTTCCACCAGTCGAAAAGCGTGTTGCCATCGAAGTAACCTTCGTCAACGAGGTTGTGGTTGGCGCCGACGATGTCGTCGAGCTGATAGAAAGGATAGTCGCGCTTGATCTCGTCACGCGTCATGAATTTGGTACCGGCTCCACAAGCGGCCTGGAGCTTCTGATTTTCCCGCAGGATATCCGCGAAGCCTTCATTGTCCGCCAGATACATATAACCGTAGCTCTGAAGCGGAACGTCGGGCACGCGCTCGTCGTTGCCCATGAATGCGCGAAAATTCTTCACGAACTCAGCTGCGAACTGCGATACACGTACATTGATTTCGTTTGAGAATTGTTGGCGCATACAGCTGTTGGTGTGAACCGTCGAGGTAAACTCATAAGTCGGGTCTCGCTCCACGACCAGAATTGAGCCATCGAAATCCGGGTTGTCGGCCAGGAACCAGGCAACGGAAGACCCGAGCATGGCACCGCCGACGATCGCAACGTCATAGCTGGTATTTTTTGGCGCAGTTAGTTCCTGGCTCATTGCACTTCCTCCCCTTTTGCTACAGCGCACCCTGTTTCCGTACCATTTGCGACGCTGAGTCCATAGGCGTTTTTCACCACCGCTGAATTGGCCAGACCTGCCCTAATACGACCGAATTGCGAAGGTCAGCGGAAAGCTGAATAAAATCAAATTATTTTACTGGATCAAAAGAATAAGTTTTCTTTATCAAATAACGACGCTAGGACGCATCTCCAACCGCGAATCTGGCGGTGAATTCTGCGGAGATCTCCTGCGCAATATCAGCTGCGTCCGCGACGATGCGGGAAGATTTCTCGGCGCTGTAGCGTGCAAAAAAATGCAGACTTTCCGGCACCCAGTCATAATTGATCCGGACAAGTTCGCCTGTTGCAAGTTCCTTGGTGACCATTGCAGCCGGGGTCGTCGCAATCCCCATACCGTCAACAGTCATGTGCAGACAGGCTGCGAGATTGCTGGACGGCACCAGACGGGGCGAGAGATGGCGGTGCGCCCGAAAGTGCGCGCAAAGCTCCTCGTAAGACCCGGTATTGCGTGCATGAGTAAGGAGCGGGTAAACCGTCATATCCTGCAAGCTCACTCTTGCTTCAAGCCCCAACCCCAGTTCCGGCGACGCCACCCAAATCCAGGGATAGGCGCCAAGGTCCTTGTTCCCCGTGGTCTGACGGTTGAAGGGACCGCTTTGAAGAGCCAGATCAATTGATCGTTCGAAGAGTTCCTTTGAAAGATTGGCCGACAGATCCACCGTCAATTCGACCGTGATGTTCGGGAAGCGGTCTTTCAGGACCTTCAGGAAGCGGCGCAGCCAGGTATGAACGATCATTTCCGTGACCCCGAGCCTTAAAACCCCATCGAACAGTGCGGCATCGTCTGAGGCTTCGATCAGTCGTTCCGTGGCCCTAAGCACCTGCCTTGCATGTTCCAGAAGGTGTTGCCCCTTGGCAGTCAGTCGAACTGAACCTGCATCCCGCTCCATCAGAGTCACATTCAGCGCCGACTCGAGAGCTGCAATACGCGACGAAATGTTCGGCTGGGTGGTGTTCAGACGGTCCGCGGCCCTGCGAAAGCTGCCCAGGTCGGCAACCCAGACAAAAGCCTCCAGCTGTTTCAGGTTCAGATTCATCAGACAGCTTTGGGCCGTTTACCGTCGGACATCAACCTCAATCATCATCGGTCCACCGGACCGACTGTGCATCTTCAGCGCCTGGGATAGAGCCTGAGTGTCGTTCTCACATCTATGAAAAGGCATAAAGCAGGCCTTTGCAGTAAAGGAAAAATCTGGTGGTGTCGGGTCGCAGCCAACCGCGGTGACGTTGGCTTCCTCCATGGAGGTTTCGATCTCCAGATACCCCGCATTATTCCATACGATAAAGATCACAGGCAGCTTCTCATCCACGGCGGTCATCAGTTCCGGCAGGGTAAACTGCGCGCCGCCATCCCCGGTTATGCAAACGACCTGACGGTCCGACGCCGCGATGGCCGCGCCGATCGCCGCGGGGATGCCATAGCCCAAGGCCCCGTATCCGGCGGATGAGTTAAACCAGCCGCCTGCGCAATCATGATCGTAGTAGAGATTCCCGGCATAAATCGGCTGGGTCGAATCGCCGACGATAATCGAGTTTGGAAAAGAGTCCCGAATCACATTCAACATATCGACCTGATGACGATAATCCTTAGATAACTCCGCCAGCGCCTTCGTCCGAGTTTCCTCTGCTTGAGATACACCCCAGTCAGACGCAGCCTTTCCTCCGATCAGACCTTTACTTAGTAGAGCCAGGACATTTGCCGCCGTCCCCTGTATCTTAACCTCAGCAGGATGCCGGGCAAGCTGATCCGGGCAAACATCGATGCGGATCATATTGTCCAAAGGCGGCAAACCGTCATTACGGTAAATATCGTAGTCAGTCGATCCAAGCTCAGTGCCGACTGCAAGTATGGCATCCGACGCGCGCAGAAGATCCCGCACGGACTCCAGGCTCGCACTGGCCGGCACGGTCAAGGGGTGAGCATGCATCAAGCCACGTGCGTTGATGGTCTGTACAACCGGCGCGCCCAGCTCTTCTGCGATAGCCAGCATAGCCTCTTCCGCGTGACGCGCGCCACCACCGGCCAGGATGATGGGTTTTTCTGCCGCGGACAAAATCTTGACCGCTTTTGCGAGAACCTCCAAGGCCGGTGCAGTTAAGTCCTCAAAAACCGGCGCGACGAGCACTTGCCCAAATGGAGCTCCCATTACGTCCAAAGGAACCTCAAGATGCATCGGGCCGGGACGTTTCCTCCCGAAATCCTGATAGATACTATTAAGAGCAGGCATCAGCTCGGCATCTGAATTCACCTGTTCCGACCGCTGGGCGATCAGGGCGCAGACGCCCTGCTGGTCAGGAAGTTCATGCAGGTGTCCCAAACCGCGGCCAAGATCAGCGCGCTCGTTCACACTGGAAACCACCAGCATGGGCACGCTCTCGGACCGCGCCTGCGCCATCGGTGTCAGGATGTTGGTAATGCCCGGCCCGGTAATGACCAAGGCGACGCCCGGCTTTCCCGACACCCGCGCAAAGCCATCGGCCATAAAGCCTGCGCCCTGCTCATGGCGCGCGATAACATGCCGGATCCGCGATGTCGCGAGACCGCGATAGAGTTCAACCGTATGCACACCGGGCAGACCAAAAACAACCGGCACTTCCCGCGCCTCAAGGTACTGGACAATTGCTTCACCGATACTGGTCATGGAGGCTTCCTGATAGGCGCATACGAATCTGACAACATGTCGATCCTCACAATCCTAGATCAGGCAGCAGGGCTGATTTTGTCAATGAAATACGGCCCGGCGGAGACGCTGAATATCTTACCGGTAAGCAATGTCGAAATGTGGGAGCTGCTATTCAAAATTTCTATTTTAAACTATCTGCGCGAAGCCCGATGCTATAGCCGTGTAAAAACTGCATTCCGCCAGACGCGAAAGCGCCGGGCCCAGAGGAGACGACATCATGGAAAAGTACCAGCATTACATCAACGGCACCTGGGTGGTGCCAGACGCTGGGAAATGGTTCGAGACGGTCAACCCCTACAGCGGAGCGCCCTGGGCTGAGATTGCTCACGGCAACGGCGCGGACGTCGATCGTGCTGTCGCAGCGGCCAAAACTGCCTTTGACGGCGAGTGGTCCATGATGAAGCCTTCTCAGAGGGGCCGCCTGCTCATGCGTCTTGCTGACCTGATCGAGCGCGAGGCCGAAGCCCTGGCTGAAATCGAGGTGCGTGACAACGGCAAACTCTATGCCGAAATGTCAGCGCAAACCAAATACATGGCCGAATGGTATCGCTATTACGGCGGCCTTGCCGATAAGATCGAGGGCGCCGTCATTCCGACAGATAAGGAAGCGGTGCTCAATTTCACACGCTATGAGCCGCTGGGCGTGATTGCGATGATCACCCCATGGAACTCTCCCCTCCTGCTCCTTGCATGGAAGCTTGCGGCGGCCCTGGCAGCCGGAAATACTGCCGTCATCAAGCCTTCCGAATTTACATCAGCATCAACGCTCGCCTTCATGGAGCTGTTCGAGGAGGCCGGGTTCCCAACGGGCGTGGTCAACACGGTGACCGGCTTTGGCGCAGATGTCGGGCAGGCGCTGGTCGCCCACAAAGACATAGCGAAAATCGCCTTTACAGGCTCCGACATCGCCGGACGGAAAATCAACGAGGCCGCTGCGCACGATCTCAAACATGTATCCCTGGAGCTGGGTGGGAAATCCCCCAATATTGTCTTCGAAGACGCCGACCAGGAAGCGGCAGTCATGGGCGCGATCTCCGGTATCTTCGCGGCCACGGGCCAGACCTGCATCGCCGGTTCCCGCCTGCTGCTGCAAAAGTCCATACACAACGAATTCGTAGAGCGTCTGGTCAAGGTTGCGAGCGAGGCGAAAATCGGCGATCCCATGTCTGCAGAGACACATGTCGGACCGGTCACGACGCCGCCGCAGTATAAGAAGGTGCTCGACTACATCGAGATCGCTCGCGCGGAAGGCGCAACATGCGTCCTGGGTGGAAAGCCCTTTGATGGGCCCGGCGCAACCGGCGGACAATTTGTCGAACCGACGATCTTCACGGATGTGCGCAACGACATGCGCATTGCCCAGGAAGAGGTTTTCGGACCGGTTCTCTCGGTGATCCCTTTCGAAGATGAAGCAGACGCCCTGCGCATCGCAAATGATATCGACTTCGGCCTGGCGGCTGGCGTCTGGACAAAAGACATGGGCTGCGCCCTTCGGATGTCAGAGCGATTAAAAGCCGGTACCGTCTGGGTCAACACCTACCGCGCCGTCAGTTACACCTCGCCCTTCGGCGGATACAAGCAAAGCGGGATCGGCCGGGAAAGCGGACTGGAAGCGATCAAGGAATACCTTCAAGTGAAATCCGTCTGGCTGGCACAGGCTTCGTCGGTAGCCAACCCCTTCATCATCCGCTGATCGACAACAACCACACGGCTATCGCCTTGGGCCTGAGCTAGAAACTTGTCTGCCCGAGCGCCGCGCGAACCCGGTTCTTGATGTAAACGCCGTCGCGGGATGGCAGTACCCGTTCTTCCTCGGCCACATCGATTGTGATGGCTGCAAAGTTCAGCGCGTTCTTCGCATGAATTCGCGCGTGCAAATCCTGAACACCCGCCATATCGGTGATACGGGCCGTCCAGTCGAAGTTGACGCTTTGCGCGACTCTGTCGAGTTCAATGCCGTGGCCTGCATGGCTGCGCTGCATGCCCGTTTCGCCGTAATGACCATTGTCGAGAACGGCAATGGTTAGATTCCTGGGCGCCTGAACGGCAATCGTCGCCAGCGCCCCCATTCCCATCAGCATCTCACCGTCACCGGTGACCACCAGAACAGAATCCTGTGGCCTGGACATCGCCAGACCGAGACCAACTGTTGCGGCGCTGCCCATCGCGGCCCAGAGATAATAATTCCGGTCGTGATCTCCCGCCGCCATGACATCGTAGGATGGCGAGCCGAGACCAGTCGTTACAATCAGATCGCCGCGATCTTTCAGCAACTCGGCAACGACGTCTCTTCGGTTCAAAAGGGCTGAGGTCATTTCGCCTTGTTCCATTCCTTTTTGCCGATCAGTTGCTGGCTTAACAGAACCGCACAGGCCTGATCCCCTTCAAACGCCATCGTCGCCGCACCGCGCAACAACCCCTCAACCTCTTCCGCCTTCTCCGCGCGCCAGGTCCTGACGCCCATCAGGTTCAAGGCCGCCTCGGTCACCTGCCCCATCGGGTTTTGCCACTGATTGAATTCGGCCCAATCGCCGCGCATCGTGACCACCATCAGCAGCGGGAAACGCGCACAAACCTGGAGCGCCAGCGTGTTGATACAGTTGCCGACACCGCTGGATTGCAGCAACAACACGCCGCGATCCCCTCCAAGCCAGGCACCGGCCAGGTAGCCGATCCCCTCTTCTTCAGTGGTCAGGACAACCGAATGAACAGCTTCGTCTTCGGCAAAGCGTTCGATCGCTGTGGAATGACCTGCATCGGGCACATAGGCCGCGTGCTTCACATCGAATTCTTTCAGCACTTCATAGATCTGTGCTTTCCAATCAATCGACGGAACACCATGGGAGGGCGTTTGCAGCATGCGCGGGCTCACAATTCAGTTTAGTTGCGCGAGATGTCAGCAAGAACCATAGGTCTGCAGCAGACATATTAAAAATATAAGATTTTACAAAGAGCTATAGAATTTTTAAATAGGAAGATGGATCTTAAACAGCTCAACACCTTTGTGCAGGTGGCCGAACTCGGCAGCCTTAGCAAAACGGCAGAGCGTCTGAGAATTGCGCAACCAGCCCTCAGCCGACAAGTGCGCATGCTGGAAGAAGAACTCAAGACCCAGCTTTTCTCACGCCACGGGCGCGGCATGCTTCTGACCGAAGCGGGCGAGCTCTTGCTGTCGCGGGCAACCTCGATCCTGAGGCAGGTGGAGGAAACACGCGCCGATTTGATTGAGCAGACGGAAGCGATCCGGGGAAAAGTGGTCGTCGGCATCCCGCCAACGGTTGGCGATATCCTCGCGGCTCGTATCACGGCGCGATTTCGTTCTCTCTATCCGGACGTCAGACTCAGGATTGTTCCCGCCTTTACCGAGTATCTTCTGGAGTGGCTCCATCGCGGTGAGATTGACATCGCCGTGGTGTATGCGCAGGAGAATCCGGCAAATCTCATGATTCAGCCTTTGCTGATGGAAAACCTCTTTCTGGTCGCAAGCAGGCAAGATGCGCTCGATACCGATCAAGCGGTGCGTTTTTCCGAGCTCGCAAAGCGCACACTCGTCCTTCCCGGTCCGCGGCACAGCCTGCGCATACTCCTGGAGCAGGAAGCACAGAACCAGGGTCTCACGCTCGATGTTCCGGTGGAGGCGGACGCACTGCAAACGTTAAAAGATCTAGCCCGTCGGGGACATGCCGCGACTGTGCTACCCTATGCTTCCATCCACGAAGAACTCGAAGAAGGAAAACTTACCGCGGCCTCCCTGGTCGAACCTTCACTCTCGCGCAAACTCGTCGTCGCTCTGCCCCTGGGACGACAGACCTCCAATGCGGTGAACCGGTTTTCTCAAGAGCTCTACAGGGAAGTGACCCGAATGGTCGATGAAGGCGTCTGGAATGGGCAGCTGCTGCTGAAACGGTGAGAGCAATGATCTGATGAAACCACGCGATCAACAAAGGTCTCTTTATTCAGCCGCCCGCTCCAAAGCAAACAGATCCCGAGCTGCGGCACTCAGAAAATTCCTGCGCAGCCGAAACCCCGCCAGTTCTATGGAACCAGGCAAGCGTCGACAGCGACCAGCAACTCATTATTATCCAGGGGTTTGTAAAATGTTTTGCAGGCGCCAAGCTTTTTGGCCATCGCGAGAAAGTCGAAATTACCGATACGCGACCCGCCGGAGATGGCGATAATTTTTAAGTCAGGCCGCATTTTCTGCAGCTCCATGATCGTCTCTAAACCGTCTTTCTCCGGCATAACGATATCGGCGATGACAAGTTCCACGGGGATCGTTTTAACAGCGTTAATCGCCTGCCTCCCATCAGTGACCGCAGTCACGTCATGACCGGCACGAGAAAGAAACACCTCCAGCATTTCGCAAATAAGCGGTTCATCGTCGACAACCAGGATCTTCGCCACTTTTCCCCTCCAAAAAGACGGTACTACATCATGGAACTCAGCGCACCGCCGCTTTCGAGCCTCTTCCCTTCAAAGACCGGGAGATAAACCTCAAAAGTTGTCCCCTGCCCGACTCGGGTAGAAATCACTATGACACCTTCATGCCCCGTTACAATACCATGCACAACCGACAGCCCCAGGCCTGTGCCTTCACCAACCGGCTTTGTTGTGAAAAAGGGATCGTAGATTTTCAGGAGCACATCATCGGCAATTCCGCAGCCGTGATCTGCCACCACCAGGCGTACGTATGGTCCGGGTCGCAAGCCCAAGTGCTTTTCAGCGAAAGACTGATCGACATGAGTCTGGTACATCTCCAGACGAATGGATCCCTTTCCGCCCTTGTAGGACTGATAGGCGTTGGTCATCAGATTCACGGTCAGTTGCTGAATCTGTGTCTCATCGGCCAACACAACACCGCAATCGTCATCAATCTCCATATCGAGAACCATTGTAGACGGTAAGCCCGCCCTCAGGAGCGTAACGGATTCACGAACGGCATGGCTGATCTGGAGGGGCTCCCTGTTCGGTTGTTCGCGACGGCTGAAGAACAGTATCTGATCAACAATCGACTTCGAGCGTTGCGCCGCCTGATCAATTTTCGTGATGAGCTTGTTGATGAGACTTTCTTTAGGTGAATCTTCCAACGCAATTTTGGTACAGCCGAGAATAACGTACAGCATGTTGTTGAAATCATGCGCAATACCACCGGCCAGAGTCCCCAGACTGTCGAGTTTCTGGGTATGTACCAGCTGACTCTCCAGGGTTTCCCGCCGGACGAGCTCTCGTTCCAGATCCCGGTTGGCTGAATCCAATTGATCGGTCCGTTGCTGCACCTGCGCCCGCAATTGGTCAAAGGTGCTTCTGAGCTGCGTCACCTCATCGCCACGCCTGCGCAGGGGAGGAACGTTGAAGCCGTAACGCTCACCCAACGAGACCATATCGCCTGTGAGGTTTGTAATCGGGCGTATAACCGTCAGCACGATAAAGGAAAGCAGACCTACTGAGCCGATGATCGCGACGATCAGCAGCGTCAGAATCGTTGTTCTGGCCTGATCAACCGCCTGCTCTGCGGCTTCATCGGCGCCGTCACTGATCGCGTCAGCAGTCTCGGCCACCTGGTCGAGTGCGACCACAGCATTGTCCGCATCCGTTTCCAGCCGGTCACCCAACACCCGTGTCTGGTACTTTGCTTCTAACATCGCGCGATGAGTGTCGAAGAGTTGGTCGACCCCGTGGGCAATTTCGAACAAATTGTCGAGCCTGATTCTTAGCTCGTCGACATCGCCCCGATCCGCTTGCGTTTCTGTCAGGCGTCTCAGGACGAGGAGATGTGGATCAACACTCTCGTAGAGTGCAACAAAATCGGCTTCAATGGTTTTCAGATGTTCCGGGTTGCGCTCTGCAACGAACTCTCCGGCTGTATCCTGAAGCTCGATAATGAGGCGTTGCATCTTCAGTGCCGATTCGACCACCGGGTAGTCCTTGTCAAAAAGCTGACCCAGAACTCCATTTACGGAAGATCCACCGGCGCCTCGCTCCGCCAGTCTGTCACCTTCCTCCTCCGCCTTGGCCATCTGAAGTTCATTTTTTTCGGCAAGGACATCCAAGAGCTGGGTCAACTCATAACCTGCCTTATCGAAGGCTGTGAGGAATCTTGTCTCTTCGAGTTCCTTGTGCAGGGCAAGTCTCAGGACCGAAATCATCTGGAGCGCATGCTCGTTAAACTCAGATTGCTCCTGACGTGCCGTTTCAAGTTCATCGAGAAGCGAAACATCGGTGACCAGACTCTGTAGTTCGAGATAAGTCTCATCGAATTTTTCGTCAAGAATGCCGAGCTCGCGCACAATTGGCTCAATTCGATTTAGGTCGTCGTCGGCCACGACTTCCTCCGCCACCTTATTTGCTTCAAAAATCAGCGCAATAAGGTCGTCAGACGTCTCAACTGTGGGCGCCGCCACGTCTGAAATATTGTTCAGGGTGGTGTTGATTCGGTCGATAAAATACAAGCCTGCGACGCCAACCAATACCGCCGCAATCGCAATTGTCGCGAAACCGGCAACAAGTTTTTTCGAGATATTGAGGTCAATGAAGGGCGAAAAAAATCTGAGAAGCGCCGAAGGCGACCGAAGTCCCCGCGGCTCCACGGCGATAAAATCACTGGACGAGACCATGTTCCCCCTCAACAAACGTCATCAGCACGATCATTATCGGTACATAAAGGTTGGAATGATCCTGACCGAACGCGAAAACAAAGCACACTTTCCTTGATGTGGCCGTTTCCTGGCCCCCGGCTGAGCTCTAAAAAGCGCGCCGCACAGTTAGGGTATCCCTCATTCCAGCCTCCAAATGCATCCGTCGGTATGCTAGCAGAGAATCCCACCCTCGTCTAAGCGCTCCGGATGCCCTCAAGGAAGCCGTCGACACTGTCGCTCATTGACTGAGCCCGCTGCCCCAGTTCATCAGCCGCCAGCAGAACTTCGTTCGCCGCCCTCTCGGTTTCCTGAGCGCCTTGACTGACCCCGACGATGTTGGCACTGACATTCGCCGTTCCTGTGGATGCCTCGGCTACATTGCGCGAGATCTCCTGCGTTGCAGCCCGTTGCTCCTCCATCGCGGCAGAAATTGTAGCCGCGATCTCGTTCATCTTACCGATTGTGCCGGCAATCTTATGGATCGCCTCAGCGGCCTCTTCCGAGATATCCTGAATGCTATTGATTTGTGTGCCGATTTCCTCGGTCGCCTTCGCCGTCTGGTTCGCGAGCGACTTAACTTCCGACGCAACCACAGCAAAGCCTTTACCAGCATCGCCTGCCCGCGCGGCTTCGATCGTTGCATTCAGCGCCAGCAGATTGGTCTGTTCTGCGATATCCGTGATCAAGCTTACAACATCACCAATCCTCTGAGAGGCTGTGCTGAGATTTTTTACCGTCGCAGTCGTTAACTCTGCTTCTTCTGACGCTGCGCGGGTGATCTGTGCAGAATGATCCATCTGCTGCGTGATCTCGTCAATTGAGCCACTCAATTGCTCGGTCGCCGAGGCAACAGTCTGAACATTGACGTCAGCCTCCTCGGAACCGGCAGCAACGGCAGCAGACTGGACGTTTGACTGTTCCGCCGTCGCGGACAGGGTCTGGGCATTGCTCCGCAATTGCGTGACCGCAGCATTTACCGAGCTCAAGACATCATTGCTTGAGACTTCAAAGGTTGAAATCAACTCCTCAACCTTTTTCGACCGCGCTTCCCGGGCCATCAAATGTTCCTTTTCACGGCTATCCAGGCGTTCCTTTTCAATCGCATTCTCCTTGAAGACCTGCACGGCCTTGGCCATGTCGCCGATTTCATCCCGCCTCTCGATACTTGGAACTTTCACAGAGGTATCGCCATCGCTCAGATACTTCATGGAGACTGTCATTTCCCTGATCGGCCGGATAACCGCAGCGATCACGAAGAAAATCAAACCAGCCGAAACTACGGCTGCAAGCAACAGTAATGAAAGGATTGAAACGCTTGCTTGTGTCACAGCCTGATTAGCATCATCCGAAGAACCGTCTGAAATCGCCTCGGCGTATTCAGCCACTTTGTCCAGAACAAGCGCGACAACGTCAGCCTCTGCTTCCAGGTCTTCGGTCAGCTGGTCTGCATCTGCTTCCGCCTGCAGCATATCCCTGTGGGTGTCGAAGAGCATCTCGTCATCTCGGGCAAAGACATTCCACTGCTGAAACAGCTCGCTCAGCGATTTGGCGTCCGCCCTATCTTCATCGGTCTCTGCAAGGTCAGTGAGGATGGTGATATTGTCGAGGACCGCACCTGACAGAGCCTCGAACTCTTTCGCAACAACATCGAGACGAGACGCATCCTCCTCCGCCAGATACTCGCCAGCGGTATCCTGCATTTCAATCACCTGCCGCTGCAGCTTCAAAGCGGCCTCAACCACCGGGTAGTCAACCTGATAGAGTTGCTTAATCACTTCTTCGATCTGCACCGCACCTGCACCCTTTGCAAGCAACTCAGCAACTTGGCCTTGCACCAGGGCCATTTCCGCCTCGTTTTCGTTCGCAAACTCATCGAGTGCGACGATAATCCGCTCACCCAGTTCGTCGAAAGTGACCAGCAGTTCCTTCGCCTTCGTTTCCTCTTCAAGTTCATGCCGGTGCGCCATGAACATGCGCTGAGAGATTTCGAAAAACTTCTCGTGCGCATCCCTTGTCGCGAGCAATTCGTCATTTAACTGAGGATCCGTAACGATGTTCCGCATCTCTGAAAACAGAGCCACGAACAAGGTGTTCAGAGCCTCGAACTCTTCAACGAGAGCCGGAATATCGCCGAGTTCTTCCTCGGCGATCACTTCCTCGGCAACCTTGGTTGCTTCCCATATGTTTGAATTCAGACTCTCTGCCAGAAACACAGTAGGCTCCGAAACCTCTGTAATATCAGTGAGTCGATCGTTGATCCTGTCGACGAAGAACAAACCAGCGACACCGATCAACGCGCTCAGCACAGCCAGCCCGGTGAAGCCGGAAATCAGTTTTGCGGAAATTTTGACCGTTGCGAAGGGTACTTCCCCCGCGGCCTTACGAACGATCGGTATTCGTCCGGGGTTACGAGCATAATTACTGGCTTGCGGTGACATGGCACAATCTCCCAAGATCATGACGCCGCGCTGCACCTGACAGGGCTCCTGAGTCGCCGGCGAGCCTATACGCCTACTCGACAAACCACTCGTACATGGGATGCGAGCTCTTTAACAAACCAGCACCCGAACGATCGAAACCCACCATTAGTTGCGCAAACGTATCGCAGTTAAAAATTTAAACACAGTCATTTGTTTAAACGTTTTTCTATAACGTTCTATTAATTTCAATCAGTGATATTTTCAACTATGACATCTGGGCGCATGCTTCAACATTACGAGTTCGCTCAATTCAACAAAATCACCGTAATATACTGTTATAAATAGAATATATCTGCTCTTAGAATTATGAATTTCACTGGGAATTTCGATTAACCATGAGATCAAGCAGGTATACTTTAATACCTAAAGTTGTTTTTTATACCAATTTTTAGAAGTAATTACTGTGAATTTTAGTGTGATAAGGTGGGTTGTTTTCACTCTAATAAATGTGAATTTAAAACAATAACTACCAAGTGAACGATTCTGAGTTGTGATAAAATCGGAAAAGCTCGCACAGCAAATATCATTCGTTACATTGATAACTGATATTCAACATTACGGGACCCAAATGCTGACATCACCACCTATAATTGCTAAATTTTGCTACCTTGAATTGTTTGATTTTGGTAATTAGAATGACATTTGGCGTTTAGACGCGTATGTGCTCTCGTTTAATCATATGATGTCGACGGCTAAGGTTCTGATAGCTCGTTGGCAGCATGCTATCCGACGTTTAACTCGCTACAAGACTGGTACTAAATCAGATGCCAAATAAAGGGAGCGCGCAATCTTCCGGCAAGGTTCGGGAAGATTGGCTAAGAGAGGTCGCGTCGGCCATGAAAGGTTGGTTCGACGACCTTGGATTCCCGTTGCCCGACTTCGATGTTCGCACTGGTTTTCCGAGCGTCGGCCGCCGAAGCCCGAATATTACGGACTCCTGGACGCAGGACAACGGCGCCACATATGTGATCATGGTACGTCCCGACCGCAGCGAAGCCAACGAGGTTACAGCTGCATTGGCGTTTCAAATGTGCCGGATCGCAGTCGGTGAGCGGGATCAGCATGGCTATCTCTTTCGTCACCTTGCAATTTCCTTGGGCCTTAAAGGCACCAGGAGCGAGTCTCCACCAGGAGCACTCTTCAAGGAGATCACCAAGTCGATTCTCGAAAAAGCGGGCCCCTTGCCCTCTCCCGAACTCCTTCAAATCGACAAAGACAAGGCACCGGGGCAAACCTCACGTATGATCAAGGTTTCATGCAGTGAATGCGGTTACGTTGCACGCGTGTCACGGAAGTGGTTGTCAGATGTAGGTCCGCCGCATTGCCCCAACCACGGGGCAATGGTGCCTGACGACTGACCCAGGTGGATTCGCCAGATCTAACGTAAAATCCGAAGCGGCAAAAAGCAGGCACCCGCTGTGCTCCGTTCAGCTTGGGAACCAACGTTGCGTTCTGTTTGCGATTGCCACCAGGGACAGCATAACGGGAACCTCGACCAACACCCCGACGACGGTCGCCAGCGCAGCTCCGGATTCCAATCCAAAAAGACTGATGGCGACAGCGACGGCGAGTTCGAAGAAGTTGGATGTCCCGATCAGTGCGCAGGGTGCCGCAACGTTAAAGGGAATGCGCCATGCCCAGGCTGCGCCATAGGCGATAATAAAGATACCGTAGGTCTGCAGCAGCAGGGGAACAGCGATCAAAGCAATCACCAGAGGACGGTCGAGAATAATCTGCCCCTGGAAGCCAAACAAAAGCACCACTGTCGCAAGCAAACCGATGACAGAGAATGGTTTCACCTCTGCTTTGAACGCTTCTACTGCAAGCTCACCGCCTTTGCGAACCAGATGGCGGCGTGTCACAAAGCCGGCGAGTAGCGGAATAGCGACATACAATCCTACGGAAAGAAGCAGCGTTTCCCAGGGAACCGGAATGTCGGTTACACCCAGCAGCAATGCAACGATCGGCGCAAAGGCAAAAATCATCACGACATCGTTCACACTGACCTGAACCAGTGTATAGGTCGGGTCACCACGCGTTAGTTGTGACCACACAAAGACCATCGCGGTGCAGGGTGCAGCTCCGAGCAGGATAACGCCGGCAAGGTAAGCCTGAGCGTCCTCGGGCGAAATCAGATCGGCAAACACATACTCAAAGAAGAGTACGCCCAGGGCCGCCATGGTGAAAGGCTTGACCAGCCAGTTCACGACCAGCGTCACCACCAGCCCCTTGGGTCGTTCTCCGATCTGGCCAAGCGCACCAAAATCAACCCCAACCATCATCGGGTACACCATGGCCCAGATGAGAACGGCGATAACCAGATTGACCTTGGCAAACTCCATCGATGCAAGAAGCTCAAATGCACCCGGCGCGAAGGAGCCAAGGCCAAGGCCCGCAAGAATGGCAAGAGCCACCCAGACACTCAGCCATTTCTCAAAAAAACCAATACCGCCCGGTTCTATCAGGGCGCCTTCAGACTTAGACATCAGCAGTTGATCCAGGAGAAGTCGGCGCATCCGATTGCGCAATAGTGAAGAGTTTGCTCTGAAGAGACATGGCATCGAGTGACGCTATCGGAAGCGCAACGAAAGCAGATAAACGGTGATATAGCTGTCGGAAGGCTTCACGAAACGCAAGTGCCTTCTCTCCTTCAGTCCCCTCGCATCGGGTCGGATCATCGACACCCCAGTGGGCTGTCATTGGTTGTCCTGCCCAAGGCGGGCAGTCTTCATGAGCCGCATCGTCGCAAACCGTAAAAACGAAGTCGAATTGCGGTGCATCGATGCCCTGGAACTCGCTCAGATTTTTGGCCCGCAAGCCGGAAGCGTCATAGTCGAGCTGCTTCAAGAGATCGATGGCGTAGGGATTGAGAGACGACGAAGGCTCTGTTCCGGCTGAATAGGCCCGGAACTTTCCCCGACCCTCTTTATTCAGGATCGCTTCGGCAAAGATCGAACGCGCCGAGTTTCCGGTGCAGATGAACAAAACATTGAAGATCCGGTCAGTCATAGCCTCGGCATCTGTATTTAATCGTTGAAGAGAATGCGCCGCGAGCGGCTCGCAAAGTTCCGGATACCCCCGGCAGCAGTCCACGACCAGAAACTGAACCAACGCGCCGATCTGTTTGAGATCAATCCGGTAATAGATTGAGCGGCCGTCACGTTCCGATGTAATCAAACCCGCACGCGACAGCGTCGCTAGATACACCGACAGCGTATTTTGCTTCAGTCCGAGTGGCCCCATTATCTCGCTTGGCCGCACCGCATCCGGTGCGCGCCGCGCCAGTAAGCGAAAGACAGCGAGCCGCCCCGGGTGACCAAGTGCTGTCAGAGCATCTGTTTCCAGTTTGTAGATCATAATTCTATATATCATGTTTTATTGATATATAAAGTCAAAAATCATGAAACTCGCATTGGAACGCTGCTCACGATGCAGCGAAGACCGCAAGAAGACAGACCTGCAAAGAGAACTGGCGAGTACGTTCTGGAGGCCGGCCGGAACCAGAAGCCCCTCCCTGTCCTCAAGGATCACCACCAGTGCAGACGGGAACTCACATGGACCTCAAGCCGTAACCCGAAGGCCAGCCGCTTGACTTGATGGTGCCTTATGGAACTTGCCATCCTTCATGATCGCGAGCAGGCGGTTCTTGTCCTGCAGAATCCGGACATCGGCGACAGGATCACCATCAACCAACAGGAGATCGGCCAGGAAGCCCTCGCGAATCATCCCTAACTCATTGCCCATGCCCATGATCTGCCCCCCATACTTGGTCGCCGCCTGGATTGCCTCCATAGGCGACATGCCGAGCAGATCGACGAAAGTATGGATGTCAGTGGCGTTGGTGCCTTGTGGCGTCCAGGCGAAGCCATAGTCGCCGCCGATCAACACCCGGATGCCACGTTTGTGCATCTTTTTCATCGTTTCGACCGCCATCTCCAATTCGCGCTCGTATGCAATGGTGATCGGGGTGCCCGGCTTGATTCCGTAATCACCGGCATTGCGCGAAGTATTGATCAACCAGGCGAGGCCAGGTGCGACGAAGTGCTTGTCCTTGGCGGCTTCAAGCATATCCAGAGCTTCTTCATCCGCGAAGGAGGCATGATAGATGTACTCGATTCCATGCCGGACGCACTGCTTGACTGATTCCGATGACCGGGCGTGGGCGGCGAGTGACTTCCCTCTTACACGTGCCTCACGCACCGCCATGGCGATCTCTTCTTCGGACATGGGCGTTTCCTCCGCGCCCATACCGGTGATCTCTTCGCCGGAGAGATTGAGCTTGATGGTATCAACGCCGTATTTGATGAGCTCACGCACCGTCCGCCGGATTTCCTCCGGCCCGGAAACCACAATTCCAAGGTTCATGCCTTCATGCTGGATATGCGGCGGCGAGGTATCACCCAGACCGCCAACGGTGGTGATCTCCGGACCGGCAGCCGTATACCGCGGACCGGGAATACGACCCTCGTTGATGAAATTTCGGATCACAACATCAAGTCGATGCTTTGCTGCGGCGGCCCCGCGACCAGCAGTGAACCCGGCATCCAGCATGATCTTCGCCATCTCAGCGGTGACCAGGACATGCTCTTCCAGCGGCATCATTTGGATCGGCGCAATGCCGGGTGCGTTGTTCCAGCTTAGATGAAGATGGGCATCGATCAGCCCGGGCATCAAAGTTGCCCCCCGTCCATCAATCCGTTGGCCACCACCATTTCCCCAGGCGTACCCCCCGCTGGAGCGGCTGACCGACTTGATGCGATTTCCCTCAACCACAACTTCACCTGTGTAGGGCGCTTCGCCAGTGGCATCCAAAACCCTGACATTGGTAAAGGTAATGGCGCTGTCGCTCACTGTACTGCGTCCACCACCCCAATCGGTATAGTTGGTATCGGCCATCGCTATATCCTTCCCATCCGCTTCGTCAGATTAGTTTCCGTTCAATTGCAAACGGAGATGCTCGGATGTTTCCTCCGGCATTTCCATCATGGTCCAATGCCCGCAGTCGGGCAGGACGTGGAGCTCAGCTCCGGTAATCCGTGCCGCGAGCGCCTCCGCCATTTTAGGAGGGGCAACAACATCCTCAGCGCCGGTCACCAGCCTGGTCGGGCAGGAAATCGCGCTGTGATCGGGCGGTCGCACGTCGGCCAGTGCCTCGCAATGGCGGGCATAGCCGGCTGGGTCCTGGCGCATAAGGCTCTCGCGTACAAATGCAACAATCGCGCTATTCGTTTCCTTGGTTCTCGCCGAGAGGCTGGCGTTCGATACGGCATCGGCAATACCGCTCATGCCATTTTTGCGGGCTTCTTCCGCCCGGGCCTGCAAGGCTTCGCGCGCCGGCGGGGGTGGCTCGAGGATCGGCCCAAAAAGGGTCATGCTCTTGACCAGTTCGGGTTGCGATGCCGCAAGCTCCTGACAGATCACAGTGCCCATGGAGTGACCCACAAAATGCGCGCTCGTAATAGCCTGTGCGCGCAGCATCTCCGAGACCGCGGCTGACAGACCTTTTATTCCGGCCAGCCCGGGGCGAATAGACGAGCGCCCCGCACCTGGAAGGTCAGGCCGGATCGCCCGAAAGCCCTGCAATGCCGGCATCAGACGCTGGAACGTGTTGGAGCTCCCGCCCAAACCGTGAATCAGCACCACAACCGGTCCTTCTCCGGTTACTTCACTCACCATGCTACCAAGATTGATATCGACCATAATTCAATAGGCCTCCACCGGGTTGTCCAGGCGCCCGATCCCTTCGATCTCAACAGACATCTTATCGCCTGACTTAAGATACTTCGGCGGATTAAACCCGATCCCCACCCCCGCCGGAGTTCCCGTCGCAATCACGTCTCCCGGCATCAGCGTCAAGCCGTTTGAGATGGCCGCAATGATGGTTGGTACATCGAAAATCAGGAGTTTGATGTTGGAGTCCTGGCGCAATTCACCATTGATCCAACAACGGATCGCCGCATCCTCCAGGTTCATTTCGTCGGCGGTGACCGCCCAGGGGCCCATTGGACAAAAGCTGTCCTGCGACTTGCCGATCAGCCATTGACTGTGCTGCCCCTGGAGATCCCGGGCCGTCACATCATTGACGATGGTGTAACCCCACACATGGGACAGCGCGTCTTCCGCCCGGATGTTGCGCCCGCCCTTGCCAATGATGACCGTGAGCTCAGCCTCATAGTCGATGGCTTCGGAAACAGATCGGTCAATCCTTACCGGCGCCTGCGCAGGGACGACACTCTCCGGTGTCTTGGAAAAGACAATCGGATGCTCCGGCACTGCGCCCTTGGCCGCCGAACTATCGAACCCCGAAGAGGCAAATTCCTGCGCATGCTCATGGTAATTCTTCCCGACACAGAAGACATTCCGGCGTGGGCGCGGAATTGGCGCGCAGAGGGTCACCTCCGACAGGGGCACCGGGCTTCCTTTCGGCGGCATCCGTCGACCGATCAACGCAGTGACCCCGGCTTCGTCTGCGGCACCGAGTGGCAAATCAAAGGGCGCGACCGTCTGCGCGGATTCATCGACCTGTCCGACACGCCGGACAGCATTCCAATCAAAGACGGCTATTTTCACAGGTTGTCCCCCGGTATGAGAATTGTCGATCCCGTTGTGTTCCGCGCTTCAAGATCGCGATGCGCCCGCGCGGCTTCCGAAAGCGCCAATCGCTGGCCAACATCGACACTCACTGCCCCCGAGCGCAGTGCCTCGAAAAAGCGTGATGTAATCTCAGCCACCTTCTCAGGCGTATCGGTGTAATGACCAAAGTTCGGGCGGGAGATTGTCGCGGAGCGCGCAGAAAGCGCACCGATATCCCAGGCGCCAACAGGCCCGGAAGCCTGCCCATAGCTGACCAGATGTCCCTGGATTGCCAGCGCCCGCAGGGAATGCGCGAAGCTATCCCGGCCTACCGCATCAAAGATCACGTCGGCCCCGCGACCTTCGGTGAGCTCCATGACCTGAGTCTCAAGGCTGGTATCGCCAGGCAGAATTACTTCCTGCGCACCCGCGGCCTTCGCTGCCGCTGCTTTTTCCGGACTTGAAGTGGCACCAATCACACGAGCGCCAAGATGAGAGGCCCATTGGCAAAGCATACGGCCAACCCCGCCAGCAGGCGCGTAGACCAGTAGGTTTTCCCCGGGCTGCAGCCTGTGAACTCGATGCAACAGAAATTCCGCAGTCATCCCCTTGAGAAGGCTAGCAGCGGCAACTTCGTCGCTCACATCCTCGGGCAGGCGAAAGACCAGATTCGCAGACATGGTCCTGTGACTGGCATAAGCCCCCACAGGTGGACAGGCATAGCCAACCCGATCGCCAACGCTCAGGCGCGATACCCCCTGCCCCACGTCGAGGACGATACCCGCGGCTTCCATTCCGGGCACAGCGGGCGGCGTCAACAGATCGAAATATCCAGTGCGGCAATAGACATCGATGAAATTCACACCGATGGCCGTATGACGGAGCCTCACCTCGCCGGGTCCGGGCGGAGGCACCTGCACCTGCACCAGCGTCAATTCCTCAGGGCCGCCGTGGCGTCGGACCACAACAGCCTCGCCCTCAATGGCCCCGGCAGCGGAGGCCATCGGAAGTGAGGACGACCTCTGAGCTCCGGATACCAGCGCGCGGATTGCCTCGAAACCCGCATCATAAACGCCTTCTGCAACCAGCTGCGCCAGCTCCTGCTCACGTCCTGCGGGCGGGCGGAACTTTGAACGCCAGTCCCAGAATGTGCGCCGCCCGTCTGTAACCGGCTTCAATGCCACATGCGCCACATAATCATTGAGCGGTACATCGCTCTCGACGATCGCGTAACTGAAACTCCGGTTCTTGTCCGAGAGACTCAGGAGTTGCTCCTTCACCCGCTCACCGCCGGTCAGCCTGAAATCCCGAAGGGATCCGACCTGATCCGTAAACCTGGCCCCGGCAAGCCTGCTCTCGGCAACAGCAGGATGCCAGCGATCGTGACCGTTGAAGTCGCGCAGAATCCGCCAGACATCGTCAATCGGAGCATCAAGTACGGTAGAGCGGCGGACCTCGACCATGTTAACTCCCAAAGTGGCTTTTCAGGGCGTTGAAGCCGCCCTGAAAGACATCGCCGCCGATATCCGCAATCAACTGCGCCTCCGCCCCTGCAGCACACTCAAATTCCGCTGACCATTCGGCAAAGGTACGGTCGCCATCGGTCACGGGCGTCAGCTTCAGGGTCGCCACGTAGTTTTCGACTCCCATCGGACTTTCCAGGATGGAATAGCTGCAGGAGAACTCGTAGTCGGACAACGCCAGCAACTTCTCGCGAATACGTCCGCCGTCTTTCAACCGGAAATCACGCACACACCCGACCTGGTCCGATGGTGCGCCGCTTTCGATCCGGCTTTCGGCAATCAAGGGATGCCAGGCCGGTAGCGCGTTGAAGTCACGGATACGCGCCCAAACCCGCTCGGCCGGCGCATTGATGATCGAGGAGGTGTAGACCTCCGCCATAACCTAATCGTCCTTCTTCGTATCTTTGGCGCTCTTGGCGAGACTCTGCGCGTCCCGCGCGGCCCGGAAGACGTCGCCCATCCGGGCGACGTTGGAGCCCTCCACGCCGATTTCCTTCATCATCTCGTCGATCAACGGTGCCTGAGCCCGGTACCGCAAGGCACTCTCGATGACCTCGTCCGTGGGCGAGCGCGGAGCACCATTTCCGCCGCCGCCGCCAAGCCCGTCCACATGCAGGATCTTGATACCCTCGATGTTCTCCATCGGGCGCACGGACTCACGCACGATGCCCTCAAGTCGCTCGATCAGTTTGCCACGTAGCAGGCTGGCCCGCGCATCATCGGTGAGGACGTTCTCGGCCTCATTCATGAGCCGCTGAGCTTCGGCGGCAACACCCGCGCGGACCTTCTCGGCCTCCGCTGCGATTTTCGCCGTATCTGCGTTCTTGGCGGCCAGCAAACGGTCGATGGCGGCAAGACGATCCGCGACCTCGATCTCACGAATGGTCGTTACCTTTTCTTCCGCGACTGCGGCTTCGGCGCGGGCCGTTTCCGTTGACACCCTCGTCGCCGCTTCATCGGACTGTTTATTCAATAGGGCAATTTGCTTATCCAATTCCGCGAGCTCGATCACCTGCTGCCGTTCGACATCGAGACGCTTGAGGTCCCGCTCCAGCAGAATACGAGCTTCATCCAGTCCCCGGTTAGACGCGATCCGTGCCCGCTCAACCTCTTCGCGCGCTGAAATCTCAGCCTCGTCTGTTGCCTGACGTTCGGCGATCTGCTGTGACTTCAGGAGTTTCTCACGCTCGATGCGCGCCTTATCGAGGGCCTGCTCCTGCAGAATTCTCGCCGCTTCAACTGCCTGACGCGCCGAGATCTCGGCTGATTCAATCTGCTGCCCGCGTGCAATCTCTCTGGCCTGGGTTTCCTCTTCAGACACAATGCGGGCTTCCCGGAGTTGACGGTCGGACACGATGCGCGCGCGTTCGATATCCTCATTCGCCGAGATCTCAGCTACTTCGGTTGCGTGACGCTGTTGGATCTGCTGGGACCGCAGAAGCTTTTCCCGCTCAATGCGGGCTTTGTCCAAAACCTGTTCCTGCGCGATACGCGCCTGTTCAACCTCTTCCTGTGCCTTGATTTCCGAGTCTTCCAGCGCGATGCGGCGTTCAATCTCGCGCTTCCTGGTATCCTGTTCCGTGGAAATACGAGCACGAGCTGCCTCGGCTTCCCGTTCTACCTGTTCCCGCACGATCTCTGCCCGCTGAGCAGCACGCAGCGCTTCAATATCGCGTTCCTGCGACAGGCGCGCGTTTTCGCTTTCCCGCTCCAGCTCAAGCGTCGCCTTCTCGGCCTCCAGATTCCGACTACGGATCGCAACCATGGAGCCCTGCTCAATATCGTTACGGGCTTTTCGGCGGGTCTCGATCGCTTCGATCAGCTGGGTCAGGCCTTCTGCGTCAAAGCGGTTTGCAGGATTGAAAAACTCCAGGTCGGTTTGATCAAGATCCGTGATTGCTACGGACTCCAGTTCCAGGCCATTTCGCGCCAAAACGTCCATAGCGCGCGCTTCAACCTCACCAACATAGTCGCCACGCTTTTCATGCATCTCATCCAGTGACATCTCAGCCGCCACCGACCGCAAAGCGCCAATAAACTTACCGGAAAGCAGATCCGCGAGCCCGTCCGGGTCCATCGTCCGCCGGCCGAGCGTGGCCGCGGCGGCCGATACCGCTTCCGGCTTTGGAGCGACACGCACGAAAAACTCAGCTTCGATATCTACGCGCATCCGATCGCGGGTAATCACCGCCTCTTCACGGCTGCGCCGCACCGGGATGCGCACCACATTCATGTTGACGGGTGTCACTTCATGAACGATGGGCAGCACCAGGGCCCCGCCGTTGATCACGACCGTTTCACCGCCGAAGCCCGTGCGAACGAACGACACTTCCTTCGTCGAACGGTGATAGAGCCAGTGCAAGAGATAGACGACCACCGCGATCCCGATGATCGCAATAATCAGCCAGAGTATGACCGCGCCAATCAATCCGCTTGTCATGTTTCCCTCCCCTTCAGCGACCGCTTATGGCCTTAAAGGCCCGGGTCTGTTCCGTCAGTGCAACCTCGGTCGGCAGACGCTCCATCGAGGAGGCTCCATAGAATCCGTGGCAGGCTTCGGTATTGCTAAGAACGTAAGTGGCGTCGTCAGGCATGGCGACCGGGCCGCCGTGAACCAGCACGATGATATCGGGATTGACCCGCAGTGCAGCCGTAGCCCATGCATCGACAAGCGCAGGGCAATCCTGCAACTTGAGCGACGTCTCCGCGCCGATCGAACCGCCGGTCGTCAGACCCAGGTGGCAAACCACAATGTCGGCACCGGCCTTTGCCATGGCGGTCGCATCGTCTTCGTTAAAGACGTAGGGTGTGGTGAACATATCCTTTTCATGAGCCATGCGGATCATGTCCACTTCCAGACCGTAGGACATGCCGGTCTCTTCCAGGTTCGCGCGGAAGGTGCCGTCGATCAGACCGACTGTCGGAAAGTTCTGTACACCGGAGAACCCGACCCGTTTCAGGTCATCGAGAAAGCTGTCGAACACGCAAAAAGGGTCTGTGCCGTTCACCCCGGCCAACACCGGTGTCTTAGGTGCCATCGGCAAAACTTCAGGCGCCATCTCCATGACGATCTCGTTGGCGTTCCCGTAAGCCAAAAGCCCCGACAATGAGCCACGCCCGGCCATCCGGTAACGACCGGAATTGTAAATCACGATCAGATCGATCCCGCCCGCCTCTTCACACTTGGCCGAAAGGCCGGTACCCGCACCGCCACCAATTATGGGTTGGCCGTTTTCCTTCATTTGCTGAAACTTTTTCAGCAGATCCGATCGCTCAAAGCGCGGCATGTCGCTCTCTCCCGAGGTAACTGTCGATTTCTGTCAAAGCGGCGACCGCGGCATCCGTAAAGGCCGGGTCGTTGATGTTATGCGGCAGACGCAGGAGCCGGCGGTTCGCCGTTTCCTTGAAGCCACTGGAAATTGCATCGAAGAGAGCCTGATCGGCCTCCGGATCGTGGAAAGGCTGACCGGGGGCGTCGAGGGCCGAGACCCCGCCTTCGGGAATCAAAAAGCGGACAGACCCTTCCATCTGGTTCAGACGCTCGACGATCCAGGCGCCCATACGCCGGTTCTCATCCACAGTCGTACGCATCAGCGTGACCTGCGGATTGTGCTCGACAAAGTTCCGGCCTTTGTACTTCTGCGGCACGGTTTCCGGTGCCCCGAAGTTGACCATGTCGAGGGCGCCGACGGACCCTACATAGGGAATCCGCGTTCGGATGAAGGCGCCAAAGCGATCCTCGTCAGCGGCAAAAACACCGCCCATCATCATGTCGCAAATCTCGGTCGTGGTCAGGTCAATGGCCGCTGTCAACATCCCACTGTCGACCAGTTTCTCCATGGAGCGTCCGCCAACACCGGTGGCGTGGAAGACAAGACAATCGTAATAGTCTTTAAGCTGCGCGGTGATCTGGCTGACGGCGGTGGTGGTCACACCAAACATGGTCAATCCGAGACCGGGCAAATCTTGCTCGCCATCATGCCTCAAGGGTTTGTCACTCGCCTGTTTCACCATCCCGGCCAAAGCGTTCGCCCCGTTCGAAAGCACCTGCTTCGAGATACGATTGAGCCCCTGCACGTCTGTCACCGAGTACATCATCATAATATCGGAGGGACCGACATACTGACCGACATCTCCAGAGGCGACCGTCGAGATCATCACTTTGGGAATGCCCACCGGCAGCCGCCGCATAGCCGGCGTTGCCAACGCAGTACCGCCAGACCCCGCAGCTGAGATAATCCCGCCAATTCCCTCCTGCCGCTGGATCCATCCCTCAAAAGCCTTCGCCATGGCGCGGACCGACGCACCGCGATCACCGGTAAAAACACCACTCGCTCCACCGCGGTAATCGGCGGCAATCATGTGTGGGGGGACGTCAGCGCTTGACGGTTTGCCGGAAGTCGAGACATCGACCGTCCGTACGGTTAGACCTTGCGCTGCGATGCGGTCGCGAATGTAACGGAGTTCAGCGCTTTTGGTATCAAATGTTCCGACGACCAGAACCTCCTTGCCGCGCAACTGAGATAGCGGCGTCAAAGCTTCGGCGAAAAGGGGTTCCGGCTTTGCGTCAAAGGGTCGGCTTTTCGCGTCTGGAGCATCGCGCGCCTGGTCCTCTCGCTCTGCGTCCAGCGTGGTGCCCGTGCTGACCTCACCTGTCCGTTCTTTCCAGGCGGCGCTGGACCAGCGTGTCGGAGGAACATAGAGCACCTTTCGCGGTTTGGTATCCGGCGTGGGCGCGGGCACTGCTTGCTGCGGCACAGGCTCTTCGCCGGCGTCAGGTACTGGCGCTACTTCTTCCCTCGGCGGCAGGTCGAGATCCTCGTGCGAATGACGTCCCACGCCTAACAAGCGCTCCTGCAGCGTCCGGTCATTGGCGAGCTGTCCTGCCGGCAGAACCCGATTGATCCGGCCATTCACCATAATTGCGATGTTTTCGGCGATGGCCGTCGCCACGCCGATGTTCTGCTCGATCAGCAAAACGGAGACATCGCCCTCCTCGGCAAGCTTCGCCAGCATGTCTTCGACCTGTTGGACAATGACCGGCGCCAAACCCTCGGTCGGCTCGTCCAGAACCAGAAGTTCCGGGTCCTGCAGCAAGGCGCGCGCAATCGCGACCATCTGCTGCTCACCGCCGGAAAGCTGTCCACCGCCATTGCTCCTGCGCTCCGCAAGGCGTGGAAAGGTGTCGTAGATCCGCTCAATCGTCCAGGTGCTGCCGCCCCGGTCTGAAAGACGCATGTGTTCGTCGACTGTAAGCGAGGGCCAAAGCCTCCGTCCTTGAGGCGTATAACCAATGCCAAGGGTCGCAATCCGATGTGGCGGCAGTTTGGTCAGCTCGTCACCATGGAAGCGGATCGAGCCGCGGCTCGCCGGCACCAGTCCCATGATCGCGTTACAGAGCGTCGTCTTGCCCATACCGTTGCGCCCGACGATGGCCTGAACGCCATGCTCCAGCATGAAGTCAACGCCCTGCAGGGCGTGGGAACTACCATAAAAGACATGCAGATCCCGGATCTGGAGAACACTGTCTGAAGGCTTCCTGCTCCGCTGGCGTTCAGGCATGTTCACCTCCCAGGTAGAGTTCCTGAACTTCCGGATCGTTCTCGATCTCCTCCGGATCGCCTTCTTTAAAGATCCGTCCGTTGTGCATCATGGTTACGCTCTCCGCGACGCGCAGAGCGACATCCATGTCGTGTTCGATAATGATAAAGCCGATATGAGCCGGCAGCGCCTGTAGAATTTCGATCAGCTCGCTGCGTTCGGTCGGCGACAGGCCTGCGGCAGGTTCATCGAAAAGGATGAAACGCGGGGCTCCCGCCAGGGCAAGGGCAATTTCGAGCTGCCGCTGCTGCCCGTGGCTGAGTTCCGCGACAAGACTGTCGCGCTCAGCTCCGAGATGTACAGCATCAAGCAAAGTTTCGGCTGAGTGTGTCATGGCGTCGTCCGGCTTTGGACGCCGCAAGGAAAGTCGCCCCCGGCTCGCGCCACGACAGGCGAGATAAACATTGTCGACCACACTCAGACCATCAAAGAGTAGGGAGATCTGATAGGTTCGCCTCAGTCCACGCCGAATTCTTTCATGAACCGGAAGATCGGTGACATCTTCACCGAACAACCGAACGCGGCCCGTCGTCGGCGGGAAGTCGCCTGTGATCGCGTTGAAGAGCGTGGTCTTTCCTGCCCCGTTAGAACCCAGAACCGCACGCCGCTCACCCGCCTTGACGGTCAGGTTAATGTCCGCCAGGGCCACCAGCGCACCGAAATGGCGGCTGACGGCCTCGAGTTCCAGCGCATACTGGCCAGTACTCTGCAGACGGGTAAGGGCGTCGGTCCGGAGCATTAGGTCAGCCTCAACCGCACTTTGGGTTTTCGCGGCTGACCGGGCCGTACTTCAAGAACTCATCATATGAAACCCCCAGGGTCTGGCTGACCGATGGGATAACCTTGATGGTCTTGTTCAGCAGATTTCCATCCGGCCCTTCTGCGACCTCGGTCAGGAAGATATCGGCAACAGCATTGCGCCGCTCATCCAGTTTGACCATGCCCGTCGGGGTCTCGAAGGAAAGACCGGACAGAACATCGCGGTACTTCTTGCCGCCGTCAGAAAGATCTCCACCGACCTTATCAAGGGCCAGCAATGCCGCCTTTGTATTGATATAGTAGGCATGGGCGAAGAGTGAAGGAGATGGAAATCCATCCGGGAACTGGGCTTTGTAAGCGTCGACAAACTCCTGCCAACTTGGATTATCCCAGGTGTCGGAAATCGGACCGGCTGAAGGCGTCCCCACCACAAAATCGCGGGTCCGGCCCTTTGATCCCAGGACAGTCTGATCAACCGTGATGGAACCACCGACCAACGGCAGATCACCACCGGCTTGCTCATATTGGGTCAGGAAATTGACAGCATCGGCTCCACCGAGTGCCACGTAAATGGCATCAACATCGTCAGGCAGGGCAGCGATGACGGAAGAATAGTCCTTGTTGCCAATCGGTACCCAGAAGCGGGCGTCCGCCGGGGCTTTTCCGCCCAGACGGCAGAAAGGCTCCAAAAACCCGAAGACCTGGGTGTAAGGGAAAGAGTAATCCTCAGCGAGCACAGCAACGCTGCGATAACCCTTTTCCTTGTAGACATACTCACCCAGTCCCGCCATCCACTGCGCGCCTTCTGTGCCGAAGCGGAAGAAGTTTTCAGCCGGATCGCGTAAGGTAGTGTCCTGGGCTGCGGAAGAGCCGTTCAGGAAAGTGACGTCAGGCTGGGTTTTCGCGTAATCCTTGACCGCCAAACCTTCCGAGCCTGAAAGCGGGCCCACTAGGACCTTCACGCCGTCCTGTTCTACAAGCTTGCGCGTCGCCCGGATGGCACTGTCCGGCGAAGCATCGGACGAGCCGGTAATGAGTTCGATTTTTTTACCGCCTGCTGTGTACTTGAATTCCTCCAGCGCCATCTTGACGCCGCGCATGGAATCCTCACCCAATACCGTGAAGGCGCCTTCCAGGGTCGCCAGCGCCCCCATCTTCACAGAATCTTCCTGTGCCAATGCCGGGCCTGCCAGCGTGGCCGCGACAGCTGCTGCAATCAAAGTCCGCTTATCGGTTATCATTTTTTCCTCCCTATTGTGGGTTGACCGTGCTCGGGCCTTTTCGCCTGATCCCGGTTATTGCCCACCGCCGCTGTCCGACGGTGTGCGTCGCTTGAGCATCAATGCGTCTTTCATGCGCATCCAAAGCCCGAGCAGGCCGTCCGGTGAAAAAAGGACGACCAGAAGAAAAGCAAGTCCGATGACCGTGTTGAAACGTTCCCGGTCGATCAGATCGATGGCAAAATTTTCTAAAAGAACGAAGGCCAGCGCACCGATGAAAGGCCCGATCGGATGGCGCATACCGCCGACCACCGCGATGACCAGGATATCGATGACCACATCTACCCCGACCGAACCCGGTGAGATACGGCCGTTGAACCAAACCATCAGAACCCCGGCGGTTCCGGCAATCAATCCCGCCAGCCAGTATGCAAAGATGCGGTGCAAGGTAACATCGTACCCAATCGCACGCATACGCCGCGGGTTGTCGCGAATGGCCTGCAGGCTAAGCCCGAAGGTCGAACGCGCGCCATAGAGAACCGCAAAGAAAAAGAAAGCCGCGACTGCGAGACTCAGATAGTAGAAAGGCGTTGGATTACGCCAATAAACACCGAAAAGAACCGGCGGCTCGACTCCCGCATAACCGGTGAATCCGTTGAAGATGACGTAATTCTGACGCACGAAGTAGAAGAACGCGACGGCAATCGCGAGGGTGATCATGATCGTGTAGATCCCCTCGGTCCGCACCGATATCGCGCCGATCAGCGCACTAAAGACCGATGCCGCAAAAATTGCGGTCAGGGCCGTCAACCACCAGGGCCACCCCAGGCCCATGACACCTACGGAGTTATCTCCGAGGATCGCCATCAGATAACCTGCCAGGCCCGCGACTGTCAGTTGAGACAGGCTGACCATGCCACCATAACCGGCCAACATCATCAGCGACAATGCGATGGTGCCGAGCACCAGCGAGTAAGCCCCGATCTGGAAGACAAAAAAGTTCGAGGCAAACGCCGGATAGAACAACAGAAAGACAGCAACCAGAGCCGCAGCGGGATGAATGGTCGGAAGCCTGTTTTTGCCGGCGATAAGGGAAAGATCAGCCATAGTCTAGCTACTCCCCATAATGCCCTGCGGACGCACCGCCAGCACCACGACCATGATCACGAAAGTCAGCACCACGCCGTAGGTCGGGAAGTATGCCAACCCGAACTGCTCAGCCAAGCCGATCAGCAGTGCACCGATAGCTGCGCCAGGTACGGATCCCATGCCGCCGACAATGACCACGACGAGGGATGCCAGGAGGTAGCGGATATCCTCGCCCGGCGCGATTGAAAGTGCGGTACCGCCGATGACGCCGGCAAAACCGGCCAGACCGGCACCAATTGCAAACACGAGCGCGAAGACGACCTGTACGTTCACGCCGGACGCCGCAAGCATGTCCCGGTCATTCACCCCCGCACGAATCATCATGCCTACGCGTGTCCGGTTCAGGAACAGCCAGAGCGCAATGCCAACCGCGATAGCCACCGCCAGCACCGCCAAACGATAGATCGGATATTTGAGGAAAACCTCCTGGCCCGAGGAGCGTATGGTCGAGATAATCGGGAGTTCTGCAGCGCCGAACAACCACTCCGGCGGCGCAAACTGATAGGTCGTGCCTGACCAGGTCGCCAGCATGAGGTCCGCCGCAACAATCGAGACACCGATGGTCACCAGGGTTTGGCGGAGGTCATCGCCTTCCATCCTCCGAAAGACAAGAACCTGCAGCAAAATACCGGTAATTGCGATTGCGATGAAGGCGGCACCCAGGCCGACAAACCAGTTCCCTGAGACCTCAGCCGCCTCGTAGCCGATGTAGGCTCCGAGCAGGTACATCGAGCCGTGGGCCAGATTTACATTGCGCATCAGTCCAAAGACGAGCGTGAAACCACTGGCCACCAGAAAATAGAGTCCGGCCAGGGTAAGGCCGTTGAGAAAGGTGTTTACGAAGGTTTTCTTGCGCCCAAGCGTTGAGATCATCCAATCCGGCCAGACCGCAAAGATCATCCAGAGGAAGATGCCCGCCGAAATCAGGATCACAATCGCCCAGAAAGTGTGCCGCTCGATAAATCGCCTCAAGAGGTCACGCCTCCAGCCGACACGATTTCGGAACACGGGTCCGGCAAGGACACCCGGATCAGATGGCCAAGCGGCATAGAACGCAATGTCCATCGTCCGGACTTTCCATTCAGCCTGTCGCCCATTTTTCCGCAGCATATCGACGCCGGAACACCGCGCGTCAAATGCATCGCCAAGCTCATGGATACCATGATCTCTCGTGCCTCCCTCGATGCCATCTCGTTCCAGCAAGACGACGTTTTTTATGGGATGGTCTGGCTATGAGTTCCGGGGTACATGTCCCAGGCTCGCTTGGTGACGTCCCATACTGCCTTTTTGGCGTTGACTTGAGTGTGGAGAGGAAAATTAACCCTCACAAGCCGGTTTAATTGCGATTTTGGGTAATATCGGGTAAATATTGAGGCATGCTGCGGAATCATTTGAGCTGGGACATTACCTTGCGGGAGGAGTCGCGCTGGCAATCACCGGCGTTACCGCCTGCTATTCTGACCACCCGTCCCCGCTTTCCGGAAACGGGAATGCCCAACGAAGTCGCGCTATTGCTGCCGAACGATCATGGCGCCTCAGATCTCATTTCCAAAGTTCTGACTATGCCGTCGTATCTTCAGGCTCGCGCACTCGGCCTTTTCCTTGCCGACCCCTTTTTTAATGCCGGCACCGAAGCGGCACGGATGCGTGATACCGGAATCAAGTGGGTCGCCAATCTGCCCTCTGTCGAACAACAGGATCAGGAATTCGTGCAACTGCTCGGCGACGTCGGGCTCGACCGCAGTATGGAAATCAAGCAGCTGGGAGAGCTGGCCGCAGCCGGATTCCAGGTCCTGGCTGTGGTCTCCGGTCCTGAAGCAGTCGAGGCCGCGGCCAGGATCAACCCGGCTGCATTTTTCGTAATCCCAAAAGTGACTGACTTTGCAGCGGGCTTCCCATCCCTGCGCCAGCGTGGAGCGGCTGCAAGAGAGGTCCGTGAGGCTGCCAGCAATGCCGGGTGGAAAGGCGCGTTACTGGGTCTCGCTGCCGAAAGTGAGGTTGCGCACGAAACGCTCTGGCCTGATGTGCTCGACGGTGTGGTCTGCCGACCCGTCCCGATTGCAGCCTTTCCTGCTGACGGAGAGCGCACGCAATGACACGCGATCCATCATCCTTTCTCTGCCTGCAAGGCATCGAAACATATATTTCTTGTAGCAACCTTCTCACTCGGCAGACAATCCAGAAACACCAGCGAAAAATCTGATAGGACGATTGACTTGAAGACTTCCAACCTCGTGACAGTGGGGCACGCCTACAGCGGATCTACGGCGGCCCAGGTGAAGGCAATGCTTGAATCTTCGGGCATAAAGGTTTTCGCTCATCCCTGGTACATGCAGGCATTGCAATGGAATTTGACCCACGCCCTAGGCGGAATTGAGCTACAGGTACCTGCTTCGCAGGTCGAACTGGCCGAAGTTATCCTTGCCGACGTTGAAATGACATCGCTGTCCAGGAGCAGGCTTTTTTTATTGCTGATCGGTGTGATTGGTGTGATCTGGGTCGCCGTACCGCCCCCGCCTTCGGGGTTCTTTGCTACCGTCAGACGACCGGCTATAGCAAGCACTGCCGCCGGGGAAGTTATCCCTTAAGGCCGTACTTCGCCATTTTGTTATACAGCGTCTTGCGTGAGATCCCGAGACTTTCTGCGGTTCGCGTCCTGTGGAAGCCGTTTCGCCAGAGCGCATCGACCACCCTACGTTTTTCGGTCCGCGCATCGGCAACATCTTCCTGGCTGCTTTCCAGAATCCCGGTCAATTCTTCCGGCTGAATTTGATATGAGAGTTTGCGGCCTGCCAGCGAGCCAAGGAGACGCCGCAGCTCAGCTTCATTTTCATTCCAGGTATGTGCCGTCAGAAGCTTTCGCGCCGCGGTCGAGAACTCACTGCGGCCGGGCGCGGCAGGTGACAAATCCTCCGCAATCGTATCAAGAGTGACAAAAAGATCTTCAATGCGGTCTCTCAAAGGCGGCAAGCGCAAGCTCCAACCCGCCATGACCCGCGCGAGTTCAGCACCGGCTCCCTGCTCTTGATCGCTTCTCTCGTCTGTGCCATCGCAAACCAGGATCACACGCGGCAAGACCGGGACACGTCGGCGACTGCCCGGTACGACAAAATGCCCCTCGCTCAAAGCACGGGCGAGACGGCGCTTGATCGTCGCGGGTAAGGCACCCGGCGCACGAATGATGATTAGGCCGAGGTTCTCATCGGTCAGTGCACCGTTGGTCAGGCTCCCAGGGTCCGCTGAGCCGAACAGCCTGCGGCCAACGCCCGCTGGGAAATCCTCGGATAAGAGATCGATCTCCAGCAGCGTTTTATTGCCGCGGACACTCTGGTTCGTAAGTGCACTCAGGGTTGGACCAACGTCCAGACCGCGTTCAGCTAAAATCATAAGGGGTGTTTGCAGGCTTGCGAGCGCCCGCAGCCGACGCAGAAACATGAGCAGTGTCGATGAGCGACCGACGAAACCGCAGCGTTGTCCCCATGACACCAGTTTGGCGCTTTCGCTGTCCAAAGCGACCCGGCGGTTGGTGGCGCGCCGGTAGGCATCGATTTGATCGGCAACCGAGGCTTCAAAGGGGAGACGTTCGATCGTTGAGCCGCCGACGTAGCCGTCGATCGGCGCGCGGGCTGTCACGCGCCCCAGATCTTCCGCCGTGACGATAGGTCCGCCTTCCAGAAGAAACGCCACATCGGGATGAATACGCTTGATCAGGCGGCCAATCTCGCGCGCAACGGAGGCGGTTTCCTCGATCGAGGCACGCATGCGATGACCGAAAGCCCCACCGGCATTCCAACCCAGGTTCAGACACACCATATCCAATCCGGCATCTGCGCCAAGGCGTGCCTGGGTCCGGGTGGCACAGTAGAACATTGAGGTCAGACCGACATCCTGAACCGCCCGCAGCAACTCGACTTCCTTTTCAATACCGCGTCCGGCCCGGGACAGGAGCTGCTGCATGGCATGTGTATAGTGCATGCCACTTGGAAAGTTAACTGCCCCCGCGAACCCGCTCTGTTTGACCTCTTCCGCGATTTCCGCGGGGTCACAGTGTTCGCCCCAGGCATTGACTCCCAAGAGAACCGGTACTTTGCATTGAGGAAGCAACTCACGAAGAGCGAAGCCTTTGGTCAAGGACCCGGCATCCAGGATCGGCAACATGCAGGCAATCGAAGGTGCCCCCATATTTCTGAGGCGCCCCGCATTAATCGCCAGCAGGAAATCCGCGCCGCCACGCTCCGCCGCCAGCGCAGCATTACCTGAGCCGATAGCCGCACCGACTAAAAAGTGAGATTCTGATTTCGCCAAGCGCACTGTCATTCAGCCCCGCCACCGCTTTGAGCCTGTTTTCTTAGCAGATTTATGCTCGAACAGCGACGCCGCAGTCTACCGGCGGTCGCGGTAACGGGGATTAATTCTGAATCTGACGATCAGAATTACTGCCGGATACTCTTCAAATATCGGTCATTTCTACTGGGACGACTTGGATAAATCCTTGGATCTTGAGAGCTGCGTTGCGCAGAGAAAACTCAGGAATGACATGGCGGCAGCGGTCGCCAAGCAGAGTGAGAGCCCCCCCAATTGATAGCTCAAACCCGAGAGCAGTGTCCCAAGCAGACGCCCAGCAGCGTTGGACATGTAGTAGAAACCCACATCCATAGTCACACGTGCCGAACTTGTAATGGCGAGTATCAGGTAGGAATGGAGTGAAGAGTTCAGCGCAAAGACTGCGCCAAAAACAAGCAATCCGCCGATGAGGACGACTGTCAGCCATGTGACGTCACTCTGTCCGTCCGAAATCCAGGCGGAGAATGCCAGGATTGCCGGAATGGCAGTGAGCAACGCAACCCATAGCCTGGCCATCTGAGCAATCTCGGACAGGGACTTTCCCTTGGCACGCAGCAATTTCGGTGTCGCGGCCTGGATAATGCCGTAACCGATAACCCAGAGAGCCATAAAAGCGCCTATCTGAAAGAAGGCGGCGCGGTTTCCGGCGTCACTGCCGTCAGACAAGACGCTGTAGAAGTAGATCGGGATACCGACAACGAACCAGGTGTCACGCGCGCCAAATAGGAACAGGCGCGCTGCGGAGAGACGGTTCACATTTGCGTCTTTTGAAAAGACCTCCCGGAACTTCACTCCCTTTTTGCTTCCAGACAAGCCAGCCGGCATCAACATCACGACGGCAAGCAGGATAACCCCTAGCGCGATAGCCATCGCCAAGACTGACGCGGTGAAACCGATAGAACCCAGCAACAACGTACCGAGCAAAAAACCCAAGCCCTTAACCGCATTCTTGGATCCGGTCAAAACCGCGACCCAGCGGAACAACGCCCCCTGATCCTTCGCGGGAGCAAGAACCTTTACCGCGCTCTTCGCGCTCATCTTCGAGAGATCCTTGGCCACACCGGAGACACCCTGCACTGTCATGACAAAGACGACCGAAACCACCAGAGCCCAGTCTGTGTCGATTTGCGTCAGTGCCAGCAAAGCTCCAATTTGCAATACGAGACCGGCGTAGAGCGTGCTTGTCAGTCCAAAACGAGCGGCGATCCAACCCGCCGAGAGATTGGTGACCATGCCCATGAATTCATAGAGCAAAAACAGCCAGGCGAGCTGGAGCGCACTGAAGCCCAGGCTGTGAAAATGCAGAAGCACAAGCATGCGCAACGCGCCATCGGTTAACATGAATGCCCAATAGGCAAGTGTAACTACGGCATAGGCCACGAGCCCATTGGGGGGCTGCGCAGTTATCTCACTCATCCGCCCCTCATAAAGATTCGGCAAGCATCCGGGTCACATCCGCCAGCCGCCAAGCATAGCCATATTCGTTGTCGTACCACGCATAGACCTTCACCTGCGTTTCGTTGACGACCACGGTGGATAAAGCATCGACGATCGCAGATCTGGGATCATTCACATAGTCTGCGGATACCAGCGGACGGGTTTCATAACCGAGGATGCCCTTGAGAGCACCATCGGCCCAACTCTTGAAAAATCCATTCACCTCCTCGATAGAAGTAGGCCTTTTCATTTCGAAGACGCAGTCGGTCAAAGAGGCATTCAAGAGCGGTACCCTGACAGCGTGCCCGTTCAGGCGACCTTTCAGTTCAGGATAAATCAGTGTGATCGCAGTCGCCGCACCGGTGGTGGTCGGGATCAGTGAGTTAAGTGCCGAGCGTGCCCGCCTCAGGTCCTTCGCGGGCCGGTCCACCATTATCTGCGTGTTGGTCACATCATGGATGGTCGTGATTGATCCATGCTGAATGCCGATTTCTTCGTGCAACACCTTGACAACCGGCGCAAGGCAATTGGTCGTGCAACTTGCGGCCGTAACAAGATGATGTTTTTGCGGGTCGTAGAGCCCGTGGTTTACACCGTAAACAAGATTTAGCGCTGGGGCCTCCTTAACCGGCGCAGAAACGGCGAGCTTTTTCACACCGGCATCATAGTAGGCCTGCAAAAGCGCCGGGGTTTTGAAAACACCCGTGCAATCGATCACAAGATCGACGTCCAGCTCCCTGAGCGGCAGATCCTCGATCCGCGCCGCGCCCGTCATCAGCATTCGATTGTCGTTGATTGTGACGCTTTTCGAATCATGAGAAAAATCGGCGTCCCAACGACCGTGAACTGTATCGAACTCAAAAAGATGAGCATGCTGTTCCGGGTCACCTTCAACATCGTTTAGCAAAACAAGCTTGCCCGGTACGCCCTCCTCCACAAGCGCACGCAGCACAAGCTTGCCGATACGGCCCATGCCGTTGATCGCGATATTCACCATTCTTCGTCTCCCGACGTTCCGATAGAAATTTGAGGAAAGATTGAGCCCAGGGTGCAAATGCCGTTGCGCCGGAGCTCTCGAACCTCATCTATCAGACTCAAGCGAAGTGTCGCGATTGAGAGATGAAAAGTTGTCGGAGCGTTGCCCGATATGAGCAAGCGGGTGATGATCTGCAACATGAAAAACAAACTGACGCGCACCAAAGAATCGATAGTAAACTCAAAAACATCCGGCCGCTGCAAACAGCAACCGAGCATCGGAAAGCACTGTTTCTGGGACATTTAGGCCGTACAAAGCCCACAACGCCTAGTGTTTCCCGAATCCGAATAGACAAAAAGAGGCGAATTGAGCCGCTTCTTTTGAACGTCATACTGCGTATAGGTTACATTCAGATGACAAGGCCGGTCTGCGGAAGATCATTCTTGCCGGTATGTTCCGGAGACAAACTCTCTTCAAGAGTTACAGTGAGGTTAAGCGCCAAGTTCCCGGAAAACCTTGCAACAGCCTGGCGCCTAGATCCAACAAATACAGAAAACCTGAACACTTCATCAGGAAAACTGAATTGAGCTTCCCTCACCCCTGCCCCAAGGTCACGAAACTATAACAGGCAGGCAAGTTAGTCCGGTCGGTTGAAAACTGAGGCTTTATTTCGCGCGGCAAACAAAAACAACGACCACGCGAATGGGGAAAATCTGGGAGGACACTATTTTGTTGAAAAAATTGGCTAGCACCTTGCTTGGTGCAACGATGCTTGCTGGCACAGCGTCGGCACAAGAAACACTGGAAATGACATCTGCATTTCCACAGAACCTGCCTATACTTGGCGATGCTGGTGTTGACTTTGTAAATAAGATCAACGGCATATCTGAATCGGTCGAGTTCGAACATTACGATCCCAACAAGCTGGTTCCAACGCTGGAAGCTCTGGACGCAGTGTCCAACGGTTCGGTTGACTCGGCGTTCACGACCCCGGGCTATTGGCAGGGTAAAATCAACTCCGCCTCTCTCTTTGCAGCTGTTCCTTTCGGACCGGAACCTGGTGAAATGCTCGCCTGGATCCTGTATGACGACGGTGCCAGGCTCTGGCAGCAGATGTACGACGACAACGGTTACAACGTCGTGGTTGTCCCCTGCGGTATCTACTCGCCGGAAACCTCCGGCTGGTTCAAAAAAGAGATTAATTCGCTGGACGACCTTAAAGGCCTGAATATGCGCTTTTTCGGTCTCGGCGCGAAAGTCATGGAGAAGCTCGGCGTTTCGACGTCCCTGCTTGCAGCGGGTGATATCTTCCCGGCTCTCGAGCGTGGCGCAATCGATGCGACCGAATTCTCGATGCCTATCGTCGATGCCCGTCTCGGGTTCTACAAAATCGCGAAATACAACTACTTCCCGGGCTGGCATCAGCCGTCGACTTTGTTCGAGCTGATCGTGAACAAAGATGTCTGGGAGTCGCTGGACGAGAAATCTCACAACCAGATCCGGACCGCGTGTCAGGCCAATATCACCACCAACCTGGCAAATGGCGAAGCGTCAAACTTCCCGGCAATGGTTGAGAATCAGGAAAAACACGGCGTCATCATCAAGCGCTGGTCGCCAGAAATGCTCGATGCTTTCGAAGCAAGCTGGAATGAAGTTGCAAGCGAGCTCGCAGCCGAAGACCCTTTCTTCAAGACCGTTTGGGATGACCTGCAGGAATTCCGTAAGGGCTATAAGACCTGGGGCGATAACATTAACCTGCCACGCCCGCGTAACTGATAGACGCGTCAGGTTTAAACTGAAAAGCGGCCCTTCGGGGCCGCTTTCTTTGATGTATCCTGCTATCCGAAAAGTTGACCTGCAATCCTGTACCTGTGCTGATTGCGAGAGGCTTGATGTTGTTGCGGCACATCTGGGGAATAGATGACAAATCAACCGAATCCGGCGGGTGTTGAAGATCCGTCAAGCACTGGTCACCTGGCCAAGGAAGATCAACTCTGGGGCGACCGGGTCGTGGTCTTTGTCGCTCACTGCACTTCCTGGCTGTTCCCGATATTGGTTCTCGCGATCGTAGCGCAGGTGATTCTGCGCGGTATTGGCCACAATCAGGCCTGGCTGGACGATCTTCACTGGTGGCTTTACGGCGCGGCCTTAATGACCGGTTTTGCCTACGCTATTACAAACGACAGTCATGTTCGCGTCGATATCTTCTATGATAATTTCAGCCCGAGAAAACAGACCCTGACGAACATAATCGGCCTGGGTTGGCTGTTGCTGCCGTTCATCATGATCATGACGGATATCATGTTTCATTATGCGGCGTCGTCCGTTTCGGCACGTGAAGGCTCGGACAGCCCGAACGGGTTGCACGGCCTTTATCTTTTGAAAACACTGCTTGTCGCTCTGTTTTTTCTGGCCATGATTGCAGCCTGGGCCGCGCTTCAACGCAACCTAAGAAGGATTTCCAACCCCGATTTCTACAAGTTGATCCTCTGCGCGCTTCCGGCAGTCTGGTTCTTTGGAGAACGCGTCGCTCACTATTGTTTCTGGTGGTATGTGAGGCTTTCTCAACCAGATCTGAACCCCAGGCGTATCGTTCGAGAAGACATCTTCGATTACACTAATTGGACAGGTTTAGCGCTGCTCATCGCTTTGCTGATCGTGGCCTTTTTATGGTCCCGTCTGAAACCCAACAGCAAAGAGATCTGATCCGTGGAAGTTTTGTCGCTCATGTCCGGCCTGATGGATTTGAACCAGTGGATGGTTCTTTCCATGTTCATCCTTTTTATCGTTTTCCTGTTTTACGGCATTCCAGTCGCCTACGCCCTGGTGGGTGTCAGCCTGGTGTTTGTTGTCCTTGGAGAATTCGTACTCGATGAAAACCGCAAACTGATCACTCAATTCATCGACTTCAAGCGAACCGGGATAAACTATACAAAGCTGGGCGCAAACGCCGGGCGCTTCTTTGGCGGTGTGATCAAAAATCCGGTTCTTGTTGCGCTCCCCATGTTCATTTTCATGGGTCTGATGCTCGATCAATCGGGCATTGCGCAGCGCATGATGCGGAATATGCAGCTGCTGTTCGGTGCATTGCGTGGTGGCCTCGCCCTGACTGTCATGCTGATCGGTATCATTCTCGCCGCATCCACTGGCGTGATCGGCGCATCCGTGGTCTTGCTCGGCGTGATGGGCATTCCCGCCATGATGAAGCAGAATTATGCCAAACCGATCGCAACTGGCACGATCGCGGCCTCCGGCACTCTCGGGATCCTCATCCCTCCCTCGATCATGCTGGTCATTATGTCTGACCAGATGGCGATTTCGCTCGGCGATCTTTTCATGGGTGCGGTCTTCCCGGGCCTTATCCTCGGTGGCCTCTACATAACCTATATCGTTCTCTACGGCCTGGTCAGGCCGAACGCCATGCCTCTGCCGGAAAACCGTGTGCCTATCTCGCGCAAGATCGTCATCGAGGTCCTCCTTTCCGTCGTACCGCCAATGTTGTTGATCCTTCTGGTGTTGGGCTCGATTTTCTTCGGGGTTGCAACACCTACGGAGGCTTCCGGCTTGGGCGCGCTCGGCGCAACCGTCCTGGCGTTCATGAACACAGGAATGAGCTTTAAAAAGCTGAGAGATGCCGCACGCCAGACCATGAATACGGCGGGTTACATTGTCGGTATCTTTATCGCGGCCAATTTCTTTGCCTATGTGCTTCGAAGATACCGCGGCGATGATATCATTGAGAACCTCGTCCTGGGGTCGTTCGACAATCCCTACTTCGTCGTCGCTTTCATCCTCTTCGTCATTTTCCTCCTCGGCTTCCTACTCGACTGGATTGAGATCACGCTCATCATCATGCCGCTGATGCTACCCGTCATCCATGCCCTGAACATCACTGTCGAGGGTTATGGCGTGGTCGGCGACCCGGTCGTCGTGTGGTTTGCCGTTTTGGTCGCGGTCACGCTTCAGACATCATTCCTGACGCCTCCAGTGGGTTTTGCGCTCTTCTATCTCAAGGGCGTTTGTCCGCCTGATATCAGCCTGGGGCACGTATACCGGGGCATCATCCCCTTTGTGATTCTTCAGCTGATCGGGCTTGGCATCGTGTTCCTCTTCCCGAAAGTCATTACCTGGCTGCCGGCGGTCGCCTACGCGAATTAGGCACGGCTGTGCGTTTTCGTTTTTCTGACGCCGGTCGTGGGTGGTAGCTTCAGACAACGGAAGAATGGCTTTTTTGTCTGAATGACACGTGTAAACAATATAAACCTGAAGCTGCTGCAGACCTTTTTACTCGCGGCTGTGCATGGCAGCTTCAGGCGTGCCGCAGAGCTGGGGCAGCGCTCCCCTTCGGCGATAAGCATGCAGATCAAGGATCTGGAAGCCCAGATCGGCATGAGCCTCTTCATCCGCACACCGCAGCGGGTTGTCCTGACGCCTGAGGGCAAAATCCTGTTCGCACAGATCCAGTCGGCCATGGACAGTATTCATGGTGGCCTGGAACGTCTGGCTGAAATTTCGGCTGCGCGGCAGGGGCACATCAGAATTGCCTGTGCGCCGACCCTGGCGGCTTCCCGGCTCGGGAACATTCTTTCGACCTTCAAGACCCGTTTTCCCAAGAGTCAGGTCAACGTCAAGGAAATGCCGCCGCGCGACGCCCTGGTTCTCCTGCAGGAGCAAGAGGCGGAGTTCTACGTGGGGCCGGAACTCCCCAACCTCTCCGACTTCGAATTTCAGGCTGTGATCGAGGACCCGTTGGTCTTTTGCATTCCACCGCTCCTGGACAGGGGTGACAAAAGCATCGCACTGGACGGTCTCGACGACACGCCGATCATTCTTCTGGACAAAACAACCGCAATTCGGACGGTGATTGACGAGATCATTTCATCTGAAGACATAAAGCTCAACGCCCAGTATGAAGTCCAAAATGCGCACACGGCGATTGCATTGGCGTCTGCCGGACTAGGTATCGCGATTGTCCCGGGGATCGCACTTGGCTCGGTCAGCTGCGATGGGTTCCGAGTCGTGCCGATCGACAACAAGCGCGCACGCCGCTCGGTCGGCATCATCACCGCACGTGGGTATGTAAGTCACAATTACTCCGAGCAGTTAATTGAGCTGATCTGCCAGGACCTCAAGTCTATCGGGTAATGCCTTTCCCAGCGCGGAACTGCATCTTTCGCAGCATAAAGAAAACTGACACCCCGTTTAGATAATCAGACTGTCAGTGGCTCGGGATGAGTGGATACTCTCGCGCGACTAGGCTTGGAACTGAGGCAGGACACCAGGTGGAGTGAAGCTTCGAAAAAATCGAAAATGCGACAAGGCAAGAGTATGAGCAGCGAAGACATATGGTTCGATACCCGCAGATGTTTCATCGGCGGCGCATGGGTCGAGAGTGACTCCGGCGAAGACCTGGAACTGACAAACCCCTCGAACGGCAAAATAATCTGTTCAATCGTCCGGGGAAACACGGCCGATATCGAGCGCGCCGTAACGGCTGCGTCCAAGGCACTTGAGGACAGCTGGGGCCGAATGACGGCACCAGAGCGCGGCCGGATCCTCTTTCGCCTTGGCCAGCTCGTGCTCGACAACACCGAGACGTTGGCCCGCCTGGAAGCCATGGACGTTGGCAAGCCGCTGACCCAGGCGCGCGCCGATGTCATCGCCCTTGCGCGATATCTCGAGTTTTATGGCGGTGCTGTCGATAAAGTTCACGGCGAGACGATCCCATACCTGGATGGTTACACCGTTTACACCCTACGCGAACGTCATGGTGTCACCGGCCATATCATTCCCTGGAACTATCCGATGCAGATCATCGGCCGCTCGGTCGGCGCCGCCCTGGCGATGGGCAACGCCGCTGTTTTGAAACCCGCCGAAGAAGCCTGTTTGACCGCCCTGGCTTTCGCCGACCTGGCGCGGCAAGCGGGCCTCCCTGCAGGCGCGTTGAACGTTGTGCCGGGATTGGGTGCGGAAGCGGGCGCGGCCCTCACACAGCACCCTGGTGTGCAACACATTTCCTTCACCGGATCGGTCGGTGTTGGCAAACTCATTCAGGCCGCAGCCGCGCAGAACGTCGTACCGGTTACCCTCGAACTAGGTGGGAAATCGCCTCAGTTGGTCTTCGAGGATGCCGATGTCGAAAAAGCCCTCCCTTTCCTGGTGAACGCAGGTATCCAGAATGCAGGGCAAACCTGTTCCGCTTCCTCCCGGATTCTCGTACACAGCAGCCGCTATGACGAAGTCGTCTCGAAGATGGCGGCGCGTTACAGAAACCTGCAAGTCGGTCCGGCGATGGACGACCTGGACGTCGGTCCCCTCATTTCCCAACGGCAAAAAACAATCGTCGAAGGTTTCCTGGAACGGGGTAAAGGGCTGGAGGTCGCTGCCGAGGGTGACATTACCAGTGATGCCCCCTCCGACGGCGCCTACGTCAGGCCGACCCTATACAGCGGCGTAAGCCCGGATCATGTGCTCGCTCAGCAGGAGATCTTCGGACCGGTCCAGGTGATTATCCCCTTTTCGGACGAGGAAGAGGCTGTTCGCATTGCAAACGGTACGCCTTTCGGTCTTGTCGCCTCCGTTTGGAGCGACAGTGGCGCGCGGCAAATGCGACTGGCGAAAAAGCTGCGGGCGGGACAGGTCTTCCTAAACAATTATGGTGCCGGCGGCGGAGTGGAACTTCCCTTCGGCGGTGCTGGTCTCTCAGGGCACGGGCGTGAAAAAGGCTTTGAAGCGCTCTATGGCTTTTCAACACTCAAAACAGTAGCCGCACATCACGGATAGGAATGTACATGCGATTAGAAGGAAAAGTAGCCATCGTGACCGGTGGCGCTTCCGGCTTTGGTGCGGGAATCGTCCGCAAGTTTCTTGCCGAGGGCGCAAGCGTTATGATCGCCGACCTTAATGGCGATGCCGCGCAAAAGATGGCCGATGCAATCGGCGGAGAGGTTCGTTCCTGCAACGCAAATGTCACAAAATCCGCCGACTTGGAAGCGATGACGTCTGCCACTCTCGACGCCTTTGGCCGGATCGACATCCTGGTCAACAATGCAGGCACGACCCATCTTCCGGCTCCCATGGAAGAGGTCACCGAAGAGGATTTCGATCTGGTCCTAGCGGTGAACGCCAAGTCCGTGTTCCTGACCGCAAAGCACATCGTGCCTCTCATGAAGGCACAAAATTCCGGCGCCATTCTGAATGTCGCATCAACCGCTGCAGTCAGCCCGCGGCCCCGCTTGAGCTGGTACAACGCCTCGAAAGGCTGGATGACAACCGCCACCAAAGCCATGGCCATCGAACTGGCGGCCGAGGGTGTTCGGGTAAATGCGATTAACCCGGTTGCAGGCGACACCCCTCTCCTCAAGAGTTTCATGGGCGAGGACACGCCCGAGGTACGCGCAAAATTTCTTTCCACCATACCGATCGGGCGCTTTTCGACACCGGAAGATATGGGCAACGCCGCCTGTTATCTCTGTTCGGACGAAGCCAGCATGATTACCGGTGTCTGCATGGAGGTAGATGGCGGCCGCTGTATCTGACGCAGCGCCTGCTGGATCTAACCTAGCAAGCGTTGCTTTCAACTTGTCAGGATTCAGAAATTCTCATGCATTCAGATGAGTTGTTCGCTCTTTTGGAAGCCTTAGAAATAAGCACCTGAAAACCTTTACATCAATCGAGCTTTCCCAGTTAAGTCTAAGCATCCAACGCGAACAACCGCCCTGAAAAAGGAAAAGCACATTCAGAATAAGCTGAGGGTCTGGTGATGAGGTCTTTTAAAGCAGTGCAGGTCGGTGAAGCTGGTATTTCTTCGCGTTTTTCCACCTTCCTTCGTTATGGAATTTCGGATTGTAGTTTTAGAATCCGTTCAGAAAGCAGATGAGTCTGAAACGGACCATCATGACTGCCCGCCGTCGACGCACAGCACCTGCCCCGTGATCCATCCGGCATCTTGACCGGCCAGAAAGGAAGCCGCATTTGCGATGTCCTCCGGCTGGCCCAGGCGGCGCAGATGAATGCGCTCGACCAGAGCTTTCTGGCCGTCTTCGCCGTAGCTTTCCCACTGACGACGTGTGGCATCGTTGGACAACACGAAACCAGGCGCAATGGAATTGACGGTAATGCCCTGGGGACCTAGTTCCAGCGCCAACTGACGCGTCAGGCCGATCAAAGCGTGCTTGGATGCGGTGTAGGCCTGAATCCCTGTCAGGCTTGGGCGCAACCCCGCTCCCGAGCTGATAGTTACGATCCTGCCGCTGCCCAACGCGCGCATTTTCGGCACCAGCACTTGGGCCAGGAAGAAAGCACTGTCGATGTTGGCAGCAAAGACTCTGCGCCAGTCTTCCTCGCTCACCTCGTCGAGCGGCTGGCGGGTCTGCCCGCAAACACCCCCGGCCGCATTGATCAGAACTTCCGGTGCCCCCTGTTCCGTAATCACCGCGTCCACGAGACGGGCAACATTGGATTTGTTTCCCAGGTCGGCCTCGAAAGCCGGAAAACCGAGTTCGGCAGCAGCCTGTTCAAAGGCTTCGCCGGGCCGGTCGGTGACCACCACCTGAAAACCATCCCTTGAGAGCCGGCGGGCGATGGCCGCGCCGATGCCACCGCAGATCCCGGAGACGAGGGCAACGCTCATGGAATGGCTCCATCGTATAGAGCCGCGTTGAGTTCGGCGAAGGTTTCGGCTGACTGCGGTCTGTGGCCTTCTTCGATATCGTGCACAAGAGAAACCAGACGCGATAAAACCGGTACCTCGATGCCGTGTGTTGCCGCTATTTCGGCAATCACGCCGATCTGCGGATCGACCTCAGTCCGGCGGCGTCGGATAGCCAGGTCCCGCCAGATACCGGAGTGGGTTTTCGCAGTCTTCGATGTGAAGTCAGCCAGTGCGGCAATTGACTGCCGTGCCGCCTCATCTGATGCACCGGGAACGAAGGCATTCGGGTCGAAGCCGTTGAAGCCGCGCGGCGTCACCCCTTCGGCGATTGCGACCGCCATAACTTCTCGCCCGAGCGCAATCAGCACCGGCCCCCGCACCGGGTCGGCAAAATTGGCTGACATGCTGTCGGGTGTCAGCGCCGTGGCAAAGAGCATGGCGCCGTATCCGAGCTTACCCCATAGATAGCTCCAGATGTCGTCTGTCAGAACCGCATCGGGTTCGAAAATCTTGAGCAGGCGATGCATCTCACGGGTACGCGGCTTTGCGGCGCCATCGATCTCGCCGACGACAACCGCGCCACGGTTACCGAAGAGAATCCGGCCCGGCTCCTGCCAGTCGCTGCCATAGTTCACGAAAGCGCCCATCACCCGGTCCCGCCCCGCCATCTCAGCGATCAGGCGTTCATTCAATCCGTTCTGAGCTGAGAGCACAAAGCCGTCCTCTGCCAGATGGGGCAGCAGCATGCGCATTGCCTCTTCCGTCGCCTGGGCCTTAACGGCCAGCACGATACAGCGATAACGTCCCTCAACCTCATCGGGCGTGAGGGTTTTGACGACCTGGCGGAAATCCTCGACCGGTCCCTCGATCAACACGCCTTCATTGGAACAGGCGGCTGCATGGTCAGCATCAATATCGGTCATCAACACCGGGATGCCGGCACGTGCCCAGTAGGCTCCCAGGATACCGCCGATGGCGCCGGCACCCCAGATCAGGACCGGATCGCGCGACACTAATCCAGCCTCAGCTCGGGCCACGGCCCCTCAATGGCGGCGCGGGTTTCTTCGACACCCGTCTTCCAGAGCGCGAGTGCCGCCTCGTCGTCTACCTGCCAGGGACCGCCGAAGTTGCCATCTCCCAGAATTTCCCGCGCCTTTTGTGGCGTCGCGGCACGGATCGCCGCCATATCCGGTGCCGGTTTTTCACCCTCCGGCGCTGGTGCATGGTCAAGCCGGGTCCAGGGAAAATTCTCCATCCAGTTGGCGTGGGTACCGATTGGGTGGATCTCCTTCGTTTTGGCCGCTGTGCGCGGTGCATTCCACCAGTTGTGCAGCCGGACCGATATATCGCCATAGTCCGCCATCAGTTCCTGACCGAGCGCGCCGACAGCGGAGTTTCCGCCGTGGCCGTTGACGATCAGAATCCGATTGAAACCGGTCCGGCGCAGCGACGCGATGATGTCGCGCATCAAAGCCATCAGAGTCTCAATCCGCAAGGTCACCGTACCGGGATAAGCCGTAAAGTAAGGTGTCATGCCGTAGGGGATAACCGGATAAACGGGGACGCCCAGCGGCTCTGCAGCTTCACAGGCCACGCGCTCGGAATTGAGCACATCGACACAGAGCGAAAGCTGCGCGTGCTGTTCGACCGAACCGATCGGCAGAACACAGCGCGTGTCCTTCGCCACCTGACGTTCGACATCCATCCAGTTCATATCCGAAATCATCATGGTTTCTTATTCCGTCGCGGAGGGTTTGAAATCTTTGGGGAACTCGTCTGAAAGCGGCGCGCAGTTCAGCACGACCTTGGCAAGCAGGTGGGACAGGGTGCGTTCTTCCTCGCTGCTGAGACCGGTGAGCATTTCGCGTTCACGCCGCTCAAAAGCCGGCAGGGTTCGTCGGAACAGCGCCTTGCCTTCATCACTTAAAAACAAAGCCTGGCCGCGTCCATCGCCTGTGCCGCGCCGCCGGGTGATCAGTCCGGAGTCCTCGAGCTTCGCGATTGCGCGCGACAGGCTGTTTTTGGGAAAGCCGGAGGAACGGGCGATATCGCGCGCCTGCCCGCCCTCATGGAGCGCCAGTGAATAGACGACCATGTATTCGATCCGACTCAGGCCTTCGGTTTTCTGAACCCAGTCGTAGCACGCGCTGTTGTAGCGAAGGGCCAGGTAGTTCAACCGAAAGGAAAAGGGACAAGGATTACGCCAGAGCTTGGCTTCGGTCATGAGGTCCATGCCCGACACGCTTACTGGCCGTGGCGGAGAAGAGGGATCAGACTGAAATGACATTGTGCCCGATTTCGTTTTTAGAGTTTCATTAGTTCCATATAGAACTTGACAGATCGAATATTCCTGAACATCGTCAGGATTACAAGTTCCATATGGAATTAAAAATGATGTTTCCACATTCTGCAACAGGGGGAACCATGAAAACAAAACAGCTTTTTGCATCCGCGGCGCTGGCTCTGGGTGTAACCATGGCAGCCGGTATTTCGGTTGCCCCGCTTCAGGCTCAAACCCTGACAATGGGCGTACGCGGTGGGCCGGAATCTCTGGATCCGCATTTCTCGGCTCTGGGTAGCCATGCCGAAGCGGCCAAGCACATATACGATACGCTCGTCTGGTCGGGCGATGATCTGCAGATCGAACCCGGTCTGGCGACATCCTGGAAGGCACTCGACGCAACGACCTGGGAGTTCAAACTCCGCGAAGGCGTCAAGTTCCATGACGGCTCGGACTTTGATGCCGAGGATGTCAAGTTCTCCATCGAACGCATCCCCGTTGTCAGCGGGCCAACCACGACGACAATCTATGTGCGCCGTGTTGCAGAGGTCGAGATTGTCGATCCCTACACGCTTCACATCAAAACCAACGGACCTGCGGCAACCCTGCCCTACGACTTCGTGCGTCTCTTTGTCGTCAGTTCAGATGCGGCCAAGGATTACTCGACACCTGAAACGGCAGCTGAAGGTTTTAACGGTGGCCCTGCCGCAGTCGGCACAGGTCCCTACAAACTGGTCAGTTGGGAACCAAAGGGCGATCTCGTTCTCGAGCGTTTTGACGGTTACTGGCGTGGTGAAGGCCCCTGGGCCAAGGTAATCCGCAAGGAAATGCCGAACGACAGCTCGCGTCTGGCGGCACTGAAATCCGGTCAGGTCGATGTCATCAATTACGTCTCCTCGATCGACTATCTTGCGCTGCAAAGAGACTCCAGCGTTGAAGCGGTGATCGGTGACAGTGTCTACATCATGAACCTCCAGCTCGATCAGCGGGAAGACACACCGCTGGTTCGCGCCAAGGATGGCTCCAAGCTGGACAAGAATCCGCTTCGTGATCCGCTGGTGCGTGAGGCGATCGATCTGGCTATCGACCGTGAGTCCATGGTGGGAATCGTTCTCGAAGGTCTCGGCAAGCCCGCCAATCAGATGATGCCTCCGGGTTTCTTCGGCTCCAGTGAAGAAATTCCGGCGCGCAAACATGATTCCGCACAAGCCCGCGCTCTGCTGACCGAAGCCGGGTATCCGGATGGTTTCGAGTTCGATCTCTACTGCACATCCGACAGACTGCCGGGCGACGGCGCGATCTGTCAGGGCCTTGGCCAGATGTTCAGCCAGATCGGCATCAAAACCAATGTGAACGCAATCTCGAAAACCGTTTACTTCCCGGCGCAGTCCCGTCTGGAGTATTCAGTCTTCATGAACGGCTGGGGTACACTCACCGGTGAAGCCTCCTACACCCTGGGATCGTTGGCGCATTCCAATGACCCGGAGGTCAAGATGGGCGCCTTCAACCGCGTCGCGTACAAAAATGACGAGGTTGACCGCCTGATGCAGGAAGGCGCGACGACCCTTGATCCGGACTCTCGCCGTAAGCTCTACGAACAGGCGATGGTCGCGACCATGGCCGACCGGGTTTACATTCCGGTCGTTCAGCTTCAAACCGTCTGGGCGGCGAAGGCCAACAGCGTGATCTTTGCACCTCGGTTCGATGAAGATACTCTGGCATTCTTTATCAAGGCCAAGAACTGAGTCGGTCGAGCCGGAGATTTCGTCTCCGGCTCTTCCTTCTCTCCATGTAGGTAGCGGATTGAATGCTGGGTTTTGTGATTCAACGCCTTCTTCAGGCGGCTGTTGTCATGGCGGTCATGTCGGCGGTCGTCTTCGTCGGCGTTTATGCCATCGGCAATCCGATCGAAATCATCATTCCCCCTGAGGCTACGCAGGAAATTCGCGAGGCGACCATAAAACGCTTCGGTCTCGACCTGCCACTCTGGGAACAGTACTTCATCTTCGTCACCAACCTTCTGCAGGGCGACTTCGGGCGCTCCTTTATCTACAACGTCCCCGTGCTGGAACTGATTGCAGGACGCCTCCCGGCAACACTGGAACTGGTGCTGATTTCCGTGGTCACAGCCACGCTGCTGGGGGTTGGTCTCGGCGTCTATGCAGGATACCGGCCGGATAGCTGGATCGCCCGCGGCATCATGGCGATATCCGTGCTCGGGTTTTCAGTTCCCAGTTTCTGGGTCGGCCTGATTCTCATTTTGATTTTTGCCGTTAATCTTGGATGGTTGCCCGCCGGCGGCCGGGGCGAAGTTGTGAGCATCCTGGGTGTGAACTGGAGTTTCCTGACACCTGACGGTCTCTCTCACATCTTCCTGCCGGCCCTCAATTTGGCCTTTTTCAAGCTGGCGATGATGATCCGCCTTGCCCGGGCGGGAACGAGGGAGATCATGCTCACCGATACGATCAAATTCGCACGCGCCGCAGGTATTCCGGAACGTCAAATCCTCCTGCAGCATCTGCTCAAACTGATCTCGATTCCCATCATTACGGTCTTTGGCCTGGAACTGGGCTCGACCCTGGCCTTTGCGGTCGTGACCGAAACGATCTTCTCCTGGCCGGGTGTGGGTAAACTGATCATCGACAGCATTACCGTGCTGGATCGGCCTGTTATGGTGGCCTATCTGATTTTGACGGCGCTGCTCTTTGTCCTGATCAATCTAACAGTGGACCTGGTCTTTGCTGTGATCGACCCGCGCATCCGTGCGAGGGGCGCATAATGATCGAACAGCAGTCACCTCTCCGCCAGTTCTGGTCCGAGTTTCAGGAAAACCGTCTCGCGGTGCTGGCGCTTTTCGTCGTTATTGTTCTGGCCCTTCTGGCGTTCTTTGCACCATACGTCGTGCCACAAAATCCTTACGACCTGGAAAACCTGTCACTGCTTGATGCCCGCCGTCCTCCCGGGTTTGTCGGCTCCGGCGGTTACAGTCACCTTCTGGGCACCGACCCGCAGGGACGCGACCTGCTCTCGGCCATTCTTTACGGCCTGCGCATTTCCATCCTGATCGGTCTGGCGGCCGGTGTTGTCGCCCTGGCGCTCGGCACGAGCGTGGGTATTGCCGCAGCCTATGTCGGCGGACGCGTTGAAACCGTCCTGATGCGGATCATCGATCTTCAGCTTTCATTCCCCGCCATCCTGCTGGCGCTGGTTCTGGTCGCTCTTCTGGGGCAGGGAAAAGGACAGCTGATCACCGCGCTTGTGGCGGCGCAGTACGCCTATTTCGCCCGGACGGCCTATGGCGCTGCCAAAGGTGAAAGACGCAAGGACTACATAGAGGCGGCGCTGGCCACTCCCCTCTCGGGCAGGCAAGTCGCCTTTCGCCATATCTTGCCGAACTGCCTGCCGCCCCTGATCGTGGTCGCGACAGTCCAGATTGCCAACGCTATTTCTCTGGAGGCCACCTTAAGCTTTCTCGGTCTGGGTCTGCCGGTCACCGAGCCAAGCCTCGGAATGCTGATCTCCAACGGCTTCCCCTATATGATGAGCGGCCGCTACTGGATTTCAGTTTATCCCGGCATTGCCCTGATTATTCTGATCGTGGCCATCAATATGGTCGGCGATCAGATACGCGATCAGTTCAATCCGAGGCTTCGCAAATGACCGCGGTGCTGGAGGTGCGGGACCTGCGCACGGAGTTCAACACCCGCGCAGGCGTGATCCGCGCCGTCGATGGCGTCAGCTTTACCTTGAATCGGGGCGAGATTCTTGGACTGGTCGGTGAGTCTGGTTCGGGTAAGAGCGTGACCGGTTTTTCCTTGCTTGGTCTGGTCGATCAGCCGGGACGCATCTCAGGAGGAAGCATCCGGCTGAACGGCACCGAGCTGGTGGGCCTGCCGGAGAGCGAACTGCGCGACCGTCGGGGCAGAGAGATTGCGATGATTTTCCAGGATCCGATCGCAACCCTGAACCCACTGCTGACCATCCGCAAGCAGATGATGATGGCTGTCGCTGCGCACAGCCGCATGACCGCAAAGGCCGCGGAGGCAAGATGCATTGAAGTGCTGCAGCGCGTTGGCATTCCCGATCCTGTGGCGCGGATCAAGGGCTATCCGCATGAGTTCTCGGGCGGCATGCGCCAGCGGGTCGCCATCGCCATCGCCTTGTTGCACGACCCGGCGGTGATCGTCGCCGACGAACCCACCACGGCACTGGACGTTTCGATCCAGGCACAGATCCTTCATGAGATGCGCAGCCTTGCTGCTGAGACCGGTACGGCGATGATCTGGATCAGCCACGATCTGGCCACGGTCTCCAGTCTGGCGAAGCGCTTGCTGGTCATGTACGCGGGCAAGGTCGTGGAAGAAGGTGCCACCGCCACAGTCCTGCGCGATCCGCGGCATCCTTACACCCGCGGCCTGATCACCTCCCTGCCGGCAATTGCGAGCCCGGGCGAAGACCTGCTGCAGATACCCGGCACAACACCGTCTTTCCTGTCATTGCCGCCGGGCTGCCCCTTTGCGCCGCGGTGCGATTTTGTCGAGTCGAGCTGCGAGAAGATGCCGGAGATCACGCTGGAGAATGAGCGCATGTGGCGTTGTCATCACCCTCTCGGCCTGAGCGGAGCGGAACGATGACCGCATTCTTTCGGATAGATCAGGTCTCGCGCGCTTTCGCACCTGAGATCACGCTGGGAGACCGGATAGCCGCGAAGCTGGGCGCCCAGGTGGAGACCCGCTCGCTTCAGGCGGTCAATGCGGTGACGCTGGAACTGGCCAAGGGTGAAACGCTGGGTCTGGTTGGGGAATCCGGCTGCGGTAAATCCACACTGGGACGGGTCGCTGCCGGTATTCTGCCTCCCAGTTCCGGTACGGTTGCGCTGGAAGGTAAGCCGGTCCTTATCAACGGCCACAAAGCAACCACACGTATCCAGACGGTTTTCCAGGACCCCTTTGCCTCGCTCGATCCACGGATGAAGGTTGGCGAGACCGTCGCCGAAGGGCCGATTGCCCATAATCTGGTTTCACGCACGAAGTCCGGAGGTTACGTGGCAGAGTGGTTCTCCCGTGTCGGCCTGGACCCATCGTTCGCGGGCCGCTATCCCCATCAGTTCTCCGGTGGCCAGCGTCAGCGCATCGCCATTGCCCGCGCCCTGGCGATGAAGCCCGATCTACTGATCTGTGATGAGCCGGTCGCCTCCCTCGACGTTTCGATCCAGGCTCAGATCCTCAATCTCTTTTTACAGTTGCGCCGCGAACTGAACCTGACCTGCCTTTTCATCAGCCATGACCTTTCTGTCGTGCGTCATGTCAGCGATCGCATGGCAGTGATGTATCTCGGACGCGTCGTTGAGGAAGGAGGGGCCGATCAGGTTTTCGACAGACCTGCTCACCCCTACACCAAGGCGCTGCTCGCCTCCGTCCCCAAGTTGACGCTGGACGATGAAGCACTTGTCCATTTCGAGCCGATTGAAGGTGAAATCCCTTCGCCCCTGTCACCGCCTTCTGGCTGCCACTTCTCTCCGCGCTGTGCTTTCGCTGAAGAGCGTTGTCGCAAGGATTTACCGGAACTGCGCGAAGTTGAGGACCGGCGCTTCTCAGCCTGTCACTTCGCTGAAGTGCTGGTCGGCTAAAAATTGAGTAATTTCAGCAGGCGTTGAAAAATTGACCTTCCGGCTCCTTCGACGTCGAAGCAATAGGTTCTGTCTCAAGGAGATGGCGAAGATACAGATGCAGCTTTAACTGTGCATACTTGTTCTGCAAAACAAACGAACAATAGAAAGTCTATATCGCAGGCTCCTAAGCAGCACGATAGCTAGCGGTACTTGACCTAACTGAACCTTATCTATGCCGGACACTTCACGCCCTTCATCGAGAGCTTTCTTGGCGTCTTAGTTCTCAGATTCCCTGCGGACAGACCAATGGCGATAGCGCGCTCACGCTGCTCTAACTCTGGACACCAATTGGCAGCCCGCGATCTTGTTCCGATGGTAAGCTGCTTAGCAAATTAGGAACACTGCCGGTTTTCCTCGATAAGGCTCCAGAGTTTCTACCCAGCAATCGAACTCGCAGCGGTACTCGCCACGCTGTAGTCCGGAGCGCAGTCTACGTCTCGAAGCGTCGAACGAATGCAGGCGAAGCCATCTCTGAAAAGGCCTCGTCGTTGCCGGTAACGAAGAAGGCCGCGATGTCGTGCTCGACCGCGAGTTCCATTCCCGCATCGGGTCCGAGCACCAACAGCGAGGTCGAGAGTGCGTCGGCTTCCATGGTCGTTGGCGCAACCACCGTCGCCGAGGCAAGGTCGTGGTTCACCGGACGACCGGTTTGCGGATTGATTATGTGCGAATAGCGATGGCCATCCTGTTCGAAGAAAATGCGATAGTTGCCGGAAGTCGCAAGCGCTTCGCCCTTGAGATCAACGACCTGCTGTAGATCGCCTGGGACCCCGCTTGGCCGTTCTATTCCGACACGCCAGGCCTGCCCTGCCGGGCCATGACCTCTGCTCCGCAGTTCGCCACCGACCTCGACGAGATAATTCTCGACGCCTTGCCGCTCAAGATATTCCGCCACCATGTCAACGCCAAAGCCCTTGGCAATGCCCGACAGGTCCAGATGTACCACCGGTGTCTGCTTAAGGACCGCAGACTCGCTCGCGCGCGTCTCTATCTTTGAGAAGCCAACCATCTCCTGCACAGCCGCAACGTCTTCCGAAGGCGGCAGCTGCGGTTCATCACCGCCTGAGCCAAAACCCCATAGATCGACAATCGGACCAACGGTGGGGTCGAACGCGCCCTTAGTCATTCGGCTGATCCGCAGGGCTTCGTCGATGACAGAGCGCGTGTCATCCGAGGTCGGCACCCAAACGCCCGCGTCGGCAGCATTGAAACGAGAAAGCTCGGATTCGGGCCGATATGTGGACATCCGCCGATTGACGGTTTCCAAAGTCTCCCCGACGCCCTGCGCAATTGCGTCGCTGTCGAGATCCCGAGGGGTATCCACAAGCTTCACGCTATAGGTGGTTCCCATCGTCTTGCCATTCAGCGTGACCAGGTCCTGAGACGCCTCACTGCAGCCATAGAGGCTTAGAAACGGCGTCGCAAGCACCACGCCTTGCGCTTGGCCGATAAATTTTCGTCTGGAAAGACTATGAGCCATCGTCTCGAATCCTCAATCGATCAGTCACGGTTGTTTATCTCAATCCGTCCCGGTCTTGTCTAGTTTGTCGTAGCCTTACTTTTGATGGTTTTTCACGAATTGGCCCGGCAGTCGGCAAACGCCCGGGCATCTCGAGTGAGCGCAAGGCTTTGTAAAAATTGCTGTGGGAGCCTTAATGGGTCTACCCATTTCATGGCATTAGGTTGTATTCTAGCTGTAAGTGTCCCGGCCAGCCGGAAGATCGACGACTGGTCCAACAAGCAGCCGCGAGTTGCCGGAGGAGGATAAGATCAATGGCGCCAATTTCCTATAAAAGCCCGATGGCAGAAGACGAAAAGCACCAGAGAACCCATTCCCAGACCGCTGCAGCGAGCGTGGGCGCCGGGCTGCCCAGCCTGACCGTTGCCGCGATTCTCGCCGACAAGGGTGGTGAGACATTCACAGTGCCGCCGCAAATGACCGTGAAAGAAGTGGTGGCCGAGCTGAATCGCAGGCGGGTCGGCGCACTCGTAGTCGTAGACGGCGGCGATAAGCCCATCGGGATCATTTCCGAGCGCGACGTTGTCCGCTACCTCGATACAAAAGGCCTGGAAGTCTTTGAGAGTCAGGTTCAGGAGATCATGACGGCCGATCCCAAAACCTGCACACCTAAAGACAATCTGGAAGATGTCATGAAGCGCATGACCGACGGTCGTTTCCGGCACCTGCCCGTGGTCGATGCAGGCAAGTTGTGCGGACTGGTCTCTATCGGCGACGCGGTGCGGCATCGTATGCTGGAGATTGAGTACGAGAACCTCAAAATGAAGCAGGCCATCGTCGGATGACTGCAGGGGTGCGGAACGGCTTTGCGCCTCTTCGCTGTGCGTATTATAAGAACGGAATGTTGCCGCACCTGGTGTGGCTGAGAAGCGAGTGAGAGTGACGAGGCCAAATGCTTGAGCCACAGACAGAGCAACCGCCCCAAGGGATCGGTCGGGGCGAATCCGGCGCGGAAATTATTGCCTTTCGGCTCAAGAAAGGCCTCGATCTGCCGATAAGCGGCGCGCCGGAGCAAAAAATAGAAGACGGCCCGGCAGTAACCAGCTGTGCTGTGATCGGTACAGACTATCACGAACTCAAGCCGAAGATGATGATTGCGGAAGGCGATACGGTACGCCTTGGCCAAACCTTGTTCGCAGACAGACGGTTCGAAGGCGTCGTCTATACATCCCCGGCAGGCGGACGGATTCGGGCGATCAACCGTGGCCCCCGGCGCGTCTTGGAGTCGATCGTTATCGACATCGACGAAGAAGAGGATCCAGTCTCCTTCGCCCGATACAAAGCCGTGGATATCCCGCATCTCGACCGGGACCGGATTAAGGACAATCTTTTGGCCTCCGGTCTTTGGACGGCCCTGCGCACACGCCCTTACTCCTGGGTTCCCGATCCCGAATCGGCTCCGGCCGCAATCTTCATCACTGCGATGGATTCGAGCCCACTCGCGCCGGATGCCGCAACGATCATTCGCGAAGCGCCGGGCGATTTTTGCAACGGCGTGCGCCTGCTGGCCAAGCTCACCGAGGGAACAACCTATCTATGTCACCGCGCAGGTGCGGACATTCCGCCGGTTTCGGGCGAGAACGTCGTGTGGGCGACCTTCGAAGGGCCGCATCCGGCAGGCCTCGTGGGCACTCACATACATCATCTCGACCCGGTGCATGCCAACAAGACCGTATGGCATGTCAACTATCAGGATGTCATGGCGATTGGAGCGCTGTTCCGCACAGGACACTTGCCAAGCGAGCGCGTGATATCGATCGCCGGTCCGGCGGCAAAGCGACCCAGGCTCGTCCGCAGTCGCGTTGGTGCCTCCACCGCCACTCTGGTCGAGGGTGAAACCATCGACGCAGAAGTGAGGGTGATCGCCGGAAACGTGCTGACAGGACGCACAGCAGAAGGCTCCTTCGGCTACCTCGGCCGCTTTCACCAGCAAATCACACTGATGGAAGAGGGCCGCAAGCGCGAGCTCTTCGGCTGGCTGATTCCCAGTATGCGGAAATTCTCAACCGCAAACGTCCACTTTTCGAGCCTCTTTGGCCGCGGAAACCGCTTTCCGTTCAATACCAGCCTGAATGGCAGTCCGCGGGCTATGGTCCCGGTTGGGCTCTACGAAGATGTGATGCCGCTCGACGTTCTTCCGACGCAACTGCTTCGCGCGTTGCTGATATTGGACACTGAAGACGCACAGGCGCTTGGCTGCCTCGAACTTGACGAGGAAGACCTTGCGCTCTGCTCCTATGTCTGTCTGAGCAAATACGAATACGGTATGGCGCTACGCGCGAACCTCAAGAAGATTGAAGCGGAAGGTTAGTTATGGGTCTGCGGCAATGGCTTGATTCGATCGAGCCGCAGTTTCTCAAAGGCGGAAAGTACGAGAAGTATTATGCCGTCTACGAGATGGTCGATACTCTTCTCTACTCCCCGAGAACAGTCACTCAGGCCGCACCTCACGCCCGAGTCAGCCTCGACCTCAAGCGGACGATGACCTATGTGGTCCTCGCGACGATCCCTTGCATACTCTGGGGCCTCTGGAATACCGGGTACCAGGCCAATCTCGCACTCGCTCAATTGGGCCTGGAGACAGCCGGCGGCTGGCGAGGTTGGATTCTGGATGTCCTTGGTGTCGGCTATTCACCTGACAATCTCTTTGCCTGCTTTTTCCACGGTTTCCTCTACTTTTTTCCCATATACGTAGTCACACTTGCCGCCGGCGGTCTTTGCGAAGTCGCCTTCGCAGTGATTCGGGGCCATGAGGTCAACGAAGGCTTCTTCGTCTCCTCCATGCTCTACGTTCTGATCCTCCCAGCTTCCACGCCGCTATGGCAGGTCGCCCTTGGGATCATTTTCGGCGTTGTGATCGGCAAGGAAATCTTTGGCGGCACCGGCAAGAATATTCTCAATCCTGCGCTCACAGGCCGGGCCTTTCTGTACTTCGCCTACCCCGCGCAGATGTCGGGTGATGCCGTCTGGGTACCGGTTGACGGCTTCAGCGGCGCAACTTCACTGAGTGTGGTCGCTTCTCAAGGCCACACGGCGCTCGGGAGCATAGGACTGGATTGGTGGAACGCCTTCTTCGGCTTTATGCACGGATCGCTGGGTGAGACCTCGGCTCTCGCATGTTTGATCGGCGGGATCTTCCTCGTTTACACGCGGATTGCAAACATCCGACTGATCGCCGGCTGCGTGCTCGGCACAATAGCTATGAGCACGCTGTTCAACATGATCGGCAGCGATACCAACCCGGCTTTTGCCATGCCCTGGTATTGGCATCTTGTGGTCGGTGGCTATGCTTTCGGCCTCGTTTACATGGTTACCGAACCGGTCTCCGCAGCCATGACGAATGCGGGGCGCTGGTGGTATGGTGCGCTGATCGGAGTGATGTGCGTCTTGATCCGCGTGGTAAACCCGGCATTCCCGGAAGGCATGATGCTGGCCATTCTATTCGGCAATGTTTTCGCGCCGCTGATTGACTATGTAGTGGTGCGGGCGAACATTCAACGCAGGCGGAGGCGACATGGCTGAGCAGCCATCCTGGATACAGCGGCTCCTCGCCGTACCAAACGACAATCCCTGGAAAACCATAGGTGTAGCGGTCGTGCTTTGCCTGGTCTGCTCTATCGTAGTATCGGCAACGGCAGTTGGCTTACGCGATCTGCAAGAAGCCAACAAACGCGAGGAAGTGCGCCGAAATATTCTCGAGGTCTCAGGTTTGATGCGTCCGGGCGGGGACATCGATGAGCTCTTCAAACAGGTGGAGCCACGCGTCGTCGACCTTCGCACAGGCTCTTTCAGCGATGCGGTAGATCACGCGAGCTACATTCAACGCGACGCGGCGCGGGACCCTGAGATGAGTGTTGCGCTCACACCCGATCAGGATATTGCTTCTATCCGCCGAAAGGCGCACTACGCGACGGTTTATCTGGTCAAGGATAGTCAAGACGCCGTCAGCACGGTCATTCTGCCGGTGCACGGCTACGGCCTCTGGTCAACACTTTACGGCTATCTCGCTGTCAAACCCGATGGCCGCGAAGTAATAGGACTGCAATTCTACGAGCATGCGGAAACGCCCGGACTGGGGGGTGAGGTCGATAACCCGAGATGGCGGAGCCAGTGGCCGGGCAAGCTTCTGTCCGACGATGACGGAAAACTACGCATTGAAGTGGTCAAGGGTACAGCGGCAAGCGGGCCGGAAGGTGTTCATCAGGTAGATGGCCTCGCGGGCGCGACGCTGACCTCCCGTGGGGTCAACAACCTCGTGAGGTTCTGGGTTGACGAGAACGGCTTTGGCCTCTTTTTGAATAATCTGCAACAGGAGTTGGCGGACAATGGCTGAAACTCGGAAGCTGGTGACCGACCCCCTGATCGAAAATAATCCGATCATCCTGCAAACTCTCGGCATCTGCTCAGCGCTGGCGGTGACCTCCTCGCTTGGGGTCTCTCTGATCATGTGCATTGCACTCACCAGCGTGACGGCTTTTTCAAACCTTTCTATCAGCCTGATCCGCCATCAGGTGCCAGGGAGCATCCGCATCATCGTGCAGATGGTGATCATTGCCTCGCTGGTGATCGTCGTCGACCAGATTCTCAAGGCCTACGCCTATGAAGTTTCCAAGACGCTCTCGGTCTTCGTCGGCCTGATTATCACCAACTGCATCGTCATGGGCCGTGCCGAAGCCTATGCAATGCAGAACCCGCCGATGGCAAGCTTCCTCGACGGGATCGGCAACGGGCTCGGCTATAGTGCAATTCTGATCAGCGTCGCCGTGATCCGGGAACTCTTCGGCGCGGGCACGCTGCTCGGGCTGGAAATCCTGCCCTTGGTCAAGAACGGTGGCTGGTACGAGCCCAATGGCCTGCTGCTTCTGCCCCCGAGCGCCTTCTTCATTATCGGCTGTTTCATCTGGATCCTGCGAACCGTTAAGACACGGCAACGCGAAAAGATCGCTTTTCAGATCATGGACGTGCAGGTCAAGGAACACGCGTGATGGAAGTTTATCTCAGCCTCTTCGTCAAAGTCATATTCGTCGAGAATCTGGCGCTCTCGTTTTTCCTCGGGATGTGTACCTTCCTGGCCGTTTCCAAGAAGATCGAGACCGCTTTCGGCCTTGGCGTCGCGGTGGTCGTCGTCCAGGCAATCACGGTTCCTGCCAACAATCTGATTGTGACGTATTTTCTGCGGCAGGACGCTTTGAGCTGGCTCGGCGTAACAGGAACCGACCTGAGTTTTGTCGGACTGATCAGCTACATCGGCGTGATCGCAGCAATGGTGCAGATTCTCGAGATGACGCTCGATCGCTTCTTCCCGGCGCTCTACAACGCGCTTGGCATCTTTCTCCCGCTCATTACTGTAAACTGCGCGATCCTGGGCGGCTCTCTCTTTATGGTGGAGCGGAATTATGATTTCCCCGAAAGCGTAGTCTACGGTGTGGGCTCGGGTATCGGCTGGGCGATGGCAATTGTCGCGCTGGCAGGGTTGCGCGAGAAACTCAAGTACAGCGACGTACCTCCGGGCCTGCAGGGCCTGGGCATCTCTTTCATGACAGCAGGCCTCATGTCTCTGGCCTTTATGTCATTCTCCGGCGTTCAGCTCTGACGGATCCAGCTATGGAAAACTTCATTTTCGGGGTTACCCTCTTTACAGCCGTTATCCTGGCGTTGGTCGGTGTTATCCTTTTCGCCCGCTCGAAACTGGTTGCCAGTGGCGAGGTCGAGATTCTGATCAACGATGAGCGCACAATCCAGGTACCGGCCGGCGGCAAGCTTCTGGGCGCGTTGGCTGCGGAGAAACTCTTCGTGGCATCGGCCTGCGGCGGCGGCGGTACCTGTGCCCAGTGCCGGGTCAAAATCGATGAAGGCGGCGGATCGATTCTGCCGACGGAGTTATCGCATATCACCAAGCGCGAGGCGCGCGAGGGAGACAGGCTGTCTTGCCAGGTTTCGGTTAAACAGCCGATGAAGATCCGGATTCCCGACGAGGTCTTCGGCGTCAAGAAATGGCGCTGCCGCGTCCGCTCCAACGACAACGTTGCGACCTTTATCAAGTGTCTCGTGCTGGAACTTCCTGACGGTGAGAATGTCGACTTCCGCGCGGGCGGTTACATTCAGATTGAGTGCCCGCCCTACAAACTCGACTTCAAGGAGTTCGAAGTCGCAGAGGAATATCGAGAGGATTGGGACAAGTTTCACCTTTGGGACTTGCAGGTCGACAACAAAGAAGACGTCGTGCGCGCCTACTCCATGGCCAACTATCCTGAGGAAAAAGGCGTCATCATGCTCAACGTGCGCATCGCCACGCCGCCACCTCACGCCGATCCGAAAACTGTCCCGTCAGGTCTCATGTCCTCCTATGTCTTCAACCTGAAACCGGGCGACGAAGTCACCATCTCGGGTCCTTTCGGTGATTTCTTCGCACGCGACACGCCTAAGGAAATGGTCTTTATCGGTGGCGGCGCCGGAATGGCACCGATGCGCTCTCATATCTTCGATCAGTTGATGCGGATCCATTCCGAGCGGAAGATCTCGTTCTGGTATGGCGCACGTAGCCGACGCGAAATGTTCTTTGTCGAGGACTTCGACAAACTGCAGGCGGAAAACAAGAACTTCGAGTGGCACGTCGCACTCTCAGACCCGCAACCGAATGACGACTGGGACGGCGAGACCGGCTTCATCCACAATGTCCTTTTTGAAAACTATCTGAAAAATCACCCGGCCCCTGAGGAATGTGAGTACTACCTCTGCGGCCCCCCCATCATGAATATCTCGGTGATCAACATGCTGCTTGATCTGGGTGTCGAACGTGAAGACATCATGCTCGACGACTTCGGCGGTTAGACGGTACGCCGGGAAAGGATTGCAGATAATGCTTTTGGAAACTATCGGCGCTGCTTTTGTTGTGTTGTTGCTTGTGGTTGCCGGGATGGCGGTCGGCGTTATCCTGTCCGGCCGCAGAATTGCCGGAAGCTGTGGCGGCCTCAGCGCCATCGACGGTGTAGACCGCTGCGATCTTTGCGGACGGGACGTGCGCGACAGTTCGCAGAGCGACTGCGGGAAAAAGGTATAAGACGGGCACCGTCTTTCTCGTAAGGCTCAGGTGAGCCCGCCAGAGCGAGAAGCGATCACGGTCGGGTCTGGCGAAACGCTGCTGGCCTTACAGCTGAACTTCGAAAAACGCCACAAAGAGAAAACAGGCCAGGCAAAGACTGCCGAAAATGATACGGCGTACGGGCGCGCCCGTTGTTTCGTCGCGCCATGCATCGAGAAACTTACGCCCCGCTATCACGAAAACCGCAAGCACAAGAATGTAGAAATAGCGGCCCAGTTCCATTCACTTTTCGCCCTGTTTGGAAGCACTCAAGCATACTTCATAGCTGGTTTACGAGACCAGCACCGATCTGCAGCTCGTGCTCTATTAAATGTAGCCAGCCAGAAGTACTGTCGGCAGGATTTAAGCCCAATCGCAAAGACCTATCGAGTTCACATTCAGACGTCTTAGCACCGAAAGCGCAAAAGTCTCGCACTTATGCGAGGCTTTAACCGCGAATTGGATTCCAGGGCCAGTATTTGGACAACACAGTCTCGTTCGATTAGACAGTTTTGTTCAGCAAAGAAAGTTTGACGGCTGCTTGTCCGGCGATGATTTGCGCTTTGCACAGCATCCTGACTGATGTGAAATGCACCCAGTGCTCATAATAGAGTGACGTTGCCAGCCAAGTTCGCCTTCCCCCCCTTACGTTGACCGCGATAGGAGGATTTGCAGCAAGGCATGCGCTGAGTTGGCGCGCGCGTCAGAGCTTCTTACCTTCTTGCATCTCATGCATGTTACGTTATAACGTATTCTCCAAAATCGTAAGCGCCGATTGCTCCCGCAGAATCGGACTTGAATGCAGTGAAGGATTAGACATGGACACAGCAGTGGTTGGGAGCCAGCCGGCGGACACAGCAAGCAGCGCCTCAAGCGCGCCTCGCCATCCAAGCCGGTCGAAGGCGGAGGCGGCTGTCCGCACCTTGATCGAGTGGGCAGGTGACGACCCGGACCGCGAGGGGTTGAAGGGAACACCCGCGCGTGTCGTCCGTGCATATGAGGAATTCTTCGCCGGATACCACGAAAGCCCCGTCGCGTTGCTCGCCACCACATTCGAGGAGACAGCCGCTTACGACGAGATGATCGTCCTGCGCGACATTCGCCTTGAATCACACTGCGAACATCACATGGTTCCGATCCTGGGTAAGGCACATATCGGTTACCTGCCATCCAAGAGAGTCGTCGGTATCTCCAAACTCGCCCGTCTGGTCGAAGTCTTCGCGAAACGGATGCAGATCCAGGAGGCGCTGACATCGCAAATAGCAGACAGCATTCACGAAGTTCTAAAACCCCGTGGTGTCGGCGTCGTGATTGAAGCTGCGCACCAGTGTATGACCACGCGCGGCATCCGTAAGCCAGGAGTCAGCATGGTGACCAGCCGCATGTTGGGTTCCTTTCGCGACGACCCTGATACCCGGCGGGAATTCCTTGCGATGATCAGTGGTTCCAGGAGCGCGCTAGATGAATCCTGACAACTCTGTGCCGTCAGCAACGCCCCACTTCGCCGCCCGAACGACTGTCGAACAGGTGGAGGAAGGTCTGGCCTTAGCGCCAAAATTCGATGCCGACGGACTGATTCCCTGCGTTACCACCGACGATGAAACCGGCGACGTTCTAATGCTCGGATACATGAACCGGGAAGCGCTGGCACGAACGATCGCGACCGCCGAGGCACACTACTGGAGCCGGAGCCGCCAGTGTCTTTGGCACAAGGGAGCGACCAGCGGTCTGGTTCAGGAAGTTGTCGAGATCCGCATTGACGACGATCAGGACGCTGTCTGGCTCCGTGTCCGGGTCGGTGGGTCTGGCGCAAGTTGCCATGTTGGATACCGTTCCTGCTTTTATCGATCAGTAGAGCTTCGTGGCCCGTCTGGTGGGCCCGCACGACTCGTTTTCAGGGAATCAGAGCGGAGCTTCGATCCAACGGACGTCTACGGTGACGCGCCGAACCCAACGCAACTATGAGAGACCGCCATATGCCTGAAAGCACAAGAATACAGACCCTGCTTGAGCCCGTCGACGATGCTTCTGACGTCGATCTGCCACTGCTTTTTGCTGAGGCCCAGGGTCATGTTCGCGCTGCGATCGTGCGCTGCGATACAGCGGGGATCCCCAGCGATTCGATTATCGCCGCCTTGATGACGGAGTTGATGCCACGCCTCGTTCAGGCCTACGAACCAAGCGCCGTGGCAGCTGTGTTGAACCAGCTTGCTGACGAGATATCGACCACAGGCAGATCGCACTGAGCGATCCAATACTGCCGCAACCGATATAGTATAGATGAAAGCCATCGCCCATGAATGAAACTGTCACAGAGCCTAAGCTTCTTCCCGTAACAGTCCTGTCCGGCTTTCTTGGTGCCGGCAAGACCACGTTGATGAACCACATCCTAAACAACCGCGAAGGCAAGCGCGTTGCGGTCATCGTCAACGACATGAGCGAGGTCAACATTGATGCCGATCTCATTCGCGACGGTGGCGCCAATCTCAGCCGTACCGAAGAGACGCTGGTCGAGATGACCAATGGCTGCATCTGCTGCACCTTACGCGATGATCTTCTCAAGGAAGTGCGCCGCCTCGCTGAAGACGGCCGGTTCGATCATCTTCTGATCGAATCCACCGGCATCTCGGAGCCATTGCCCGTGGCGGCTACATTCAACTTTCGCTCGGAAGATGGCGATAGCCTCCTGGACGTTTCACAGCTCGACACCATGGTGACGGTCGTCGATGCAGTGAACCTTCTGCGCGATTACGCATCTACTGATTTCCTCAAGGACCGGGGCGAAGCACTCGGCGATGAAGACACTCGCACGCTTGTCAACCTGCTCGTCGAGCAGATCGAGTTTGCCGACGTCATCATCTTGAACAAAATCGATTCTGCATCGCCGGATCAGCTCGATGCCGCGCGCAAGATCATCCGCTCACTCAATCCTGACGCCGATCTCGTCGAAACAAACATGTCGCGTGTGCCCCTCGCCAAGGTCTTGAACACCGGTCGATTTGACCACGACAAAGCACAGGAGCATCCGCTTTGGTTCAAGGAACTCTATGGCTTCGAAGACCACACACCAGAAACGGAAGAATATGGGGTCCGCAGTTTTGTATACCGGGCGCGCCGTCCCTTTCATCCTCAGAAATTCCACGCCTTCCTTAACGCATCCTGGCCGGGTGTCATTCGTGCAAAGGGGCATTTTTGGCTCGCCACCCGCCCGGAATGGGTCGGCGAGCTGAGTCAAGCTGGAGCGCTTGTCCGCCATGAAGCCATGGGCTTCTGGTGGGCCAGTGTGCCCCAGGCGCGTTGGCCAGATAATCCTGAGTGGCGCGATTATGTCGCAGAATCCTGGGATCTCGTTTACGGCGACCGACGTCAGGAAATCGTCTTTATAGGGGCTGACTTAGATGAGGCAAAGATCAGACAACAGCTAGATAAATGCCTTGTCGGAGACGAAAACGCTACATCCATGCAGCCGGCTGCATGGCAGAAGTTGAAAGATCCATTTCCAACCTGGGAGCGGGCTGCGCGGCAATGACCTTATCCACCATCTCTCTGCTCGCCGAAGCCAAAGCTGAAGTCGGAGCCAAAGAATTCACGAGGCAGATGCCTGATGGTATCGATGTATGTAAGACGATTGAGGGGTTGAAGTCGATTCAGAATCCGGATGTCGCCCTTGCAATCTGGCGCCGATCCCCACCCTTATGTTTGCGAAGCTGGCTGGAGCAGCTGGCTCCGCCCGCGCTGCCCGATCTGAGACTGCTTATCCGGCCAGCCGATCTGCATCGCGCCATGCAGCCGCTTCTGGAAGAAGCGGGCATGCCAGGCGGTTCCATGCGCGACCTTCTGCTCGACGACATCGACACACTGGTCCAGCAGTACGCCGATATCGTCGGCACTGAACTGATCGATGTTCGTTTCGAGCGGATCTCCCATGACGCTTGTTGGAAGTTTCATCGGGACAGCGTGGAGACACGACTGCTTACGACCTATCGCGGCTCGGCGACCGAGTGGGTTCATCCGTCACAATCAGAAGCAGCGCTCAGCGAGCAGAAAGAGTTCATGGGGCCAATCGAGAGACTGGCGGTGCATGACGTTGCCATCTTCCGGGGAAGCAGTGCGGGACCTGGGCGCGGGATCGTGCATCGTTCCCCTCCCATCGCCGGCACCGGAGAAACACGCTTGTTGCTCTGCCTGAACACGCCGTCAATGTCATCCCCCAAACAATGGCCGGCTCCAGTGTAACGCGTTAAGCAAAGGACCTTGGAATTCATGTACGAGATCAGCGTACATCACTGTCAGGCAAGAGAGCTCTGGGTCAGGCAAGACGGCTCTGGGAACAGCTTGGTGGGAGAAAACCTTGAGTCCAATTCAAGGCCATACACGCTCTTGAACGCAGAAAGCCACCCCTTTGGGTGGCTTGTGTGTGGGTTGGCTCTGGATTTGTTTGGTTTCGGGGTCATGATTTGCGCATTGCGCAGTCTGCGCGCGGGCTGTTCGCCCGTGCCGGGCCTTCGGGCTAA
>CANLSF010000006.1 GCA_947493695.1 uncultured Kiloniellaceae bacterium
GCGACGGGCTTCTTAGCCGCAGTCTTCTTGGCTACAGTCTTCTTGGCTGCAGTCTTACGAGCGACGGGCTTCTTAGCCGCAGTCTTCTTGGCTACAGTCTTCTTGGCTGCAGTCTTACGAGCGACGGGCTTCTTAGCTGCGGTCTTCTTGGCGACCGGCTTTTTAGCCACTGCCTTCTTAGCCACTGCCTTCTTAGCCACTGCCTTCTTAGCGACTGGCTTCTTGGCAACTGGCTTCTTGGCAACTGCCTTCTTAGCTACAGTCTTTTTCGCGACTGGCTTCTTGGCAACCGCCTTCTTAGCGACAGTCTTCTTGGCTACAGGCTTTTTAGCTACAGTCTTTTTAGCGACTGGCTTCTTAGCTGCTGCAGTCTTTTTGGCAGCCGGCTTAGCGGCAACCTTTTTCTTTGCCGGTTTGGCCTTGGCAGTAGCCGTAGGCGCCGCCGTCCGTTTTTTCGCAACCATTCTAAATCCTCAAAATTATGAAGTAAGGTTCGGCGATTCACGCCTCGGTGGCGTATCGTTTAAACCCACTTGGTAAATATTCTGTTACCTCGAATCTCGCTTCACTGGGGTGCATGGCCGCAATTTCATCGCGACTACTGGCCATTGATAGGATCTTCTCACGAACACCGTCAGCTTCCCGAATTGTCCACAGTCATTACTATAAGCACTCAAGCTTACTGCGCCTTAGCCCTTCTCATCTCGTACTTGGAACGCCCAAACATCGTCCATCCAGATCATTGAATTCGTAGGAAAATGCTTGGTATCGATGTGCGTGAGTCAGCTCACCACGGCGGTCAAACGCTCTTCAATATATTGTTTTCATTATAGTTTTCGAAATACAGCAGTAATCAGAATTATACAGAGCGTGCTCTCAAGCATAGAACAAAGATCTTTCGGCCGCCTGAGACACACAGCACTTCAATCTGGTTTAAGAAGCACCCTGGCTTCGGTTGTGCGCAGACATGCAACCTTGGGAAATTCGCGATCCATACGAACAAGAAATCCGATAAAATATTTCGGGACAAAAAAGCCGGAACGAAATCGAAAAAAATTTCGAAAAAAATTTCGCACCGCGCCTTAAAAGAATTTTTGCGTGGACGACTCGCTAAAGATTCTCATCAGTTTTCACCGATTCTATCCCCCCTGAGAAACCAGGGAGACCGAGGACGCAACCTGACCGAATGATTCGGCGTGCTTTGTCAGTCTGTTTCCAACACCTCTTGAAAACAACGAACCGACACCTCAACTACTCTTAAGCATACCCCCTTATTTGAGCCACCGGTTTTGACCCTGTCAGTCCGGCTCGTGACCTTGCCCCGGCATCACTGCCGGGGTTTTATTTTTCCCGAAACAGCCTCCTGTTCCGCGCCAACATTTTACATGCGTTACACGTGGCCATTTTTCCGCGCCCGGACTCGCGCTAACCCCGGAACAGCAAAGGGCGCCCCACGAGTGGAGCGCCCTTCTTTTTTGCACATCACGCTATCGCAGGTGATGTTTATTCAGCGGCCTGGGCCGGCAGGTCGACAATTTCGCCGCGGGCCGGATATCCCTTGCCGATGACGAAATCCAGAGCCTTGAGAATATCACCGAATGCCGGGCGTGCGAACGGCATGGTTTGCACACTACCGAAATAGAGCGTGCCATCCGGGCGGATCAGAAAGATACCGGGCTCGACGAACAACTCAGGCTCCTCGATACCGATCGAGGTCGTTCCGATTCCGGCAGAGACATACAGCCCCCACTCGCGTGCCTTTTCCAGACTCAAACCGTAACCGAGCGTCAGTTTATCCAACCCCCACTTCTCTTTTGCTTCGCTTGCGCGGGCCTCATCGTCGCTCGAAGCAACGAAAACCGACACACCCTTTTCAGCAAACTTCTCAAGCTTCTGATTGAGGTCCCCAAGATACATCGAGCAGATCGGGCAGTGCAGGCCGCGATAGACCACCACAATCGTGAAGTGTTCGGGTTTCTGATCTGCAAGTGACCAGGTGCCACCTCCAACGGTTGGCAACTCCAACGACGGAACGGCCTGGCGGGGAATAAGGGGGGTGATCGCGCTCATGTAAATTTTCCTCCGGACTCTGGATCTGTGGATGACAGAGCGAATCACATTCCCGAACACCTTCATCAGATTATCAGAAACGTCGCTGCTCTTGCCCTTATCTGGAACGATCGTTCAATTATGTCAAGATACTTATCGCAAGAAGCCTCAAGAATGCCTTTGCTATTGCCCGTTATCCACATTTCAATCTGCGGTTTGTCCGGCGGATCACCAGCGCATTTTCATGCTGCGCGTTAAATGTTTCTAAGTCTCTCGGCAGTATGGTTAACGAAATCTGCCGCGTTCTCCCCCTTGGTTTCGACCTGCGTCATAACAGCGCGGGAATTGTCCAGCGGACGATGCAGCAGACGGTAACAGACCGACGAACCTATCTCGAGCGAGGGGCCCCCGATGGCAAAAAAGACATTCGTATACCGCTTGACCTTCGACCAGGCGCAAGGATCCGAAACTGGCGAGGTCATCGCCGCCGACGAAGCGGACGCGAAGCGCCAGCTGAGAGTGAAATATGTCTGCACGCGTTTGCCGGACGATACCCTGCTCATCGAAAAGCCCGCTGAGAACAAAGCCGGAAAAGCCACCGAGACTCACTCGGTGAAATCCGCTAAAGCCCGGCAACTCCTACATATTATGGCTGGCCATCATGTCTGGTTGAAGAATGAAACCGGTGGCGTCAGGGCGAACCTGACCCGACTGAATCTGGCCGGACTGAAGATCCCTCAAGCCGCACTCCCGCACGCCGATATCGCTGAAGCCGATCTTTCTTTCGCCGATCTGGAGAAGGCAAATCTGCAGAATGCGAACCTTGTGCGGGCCAACCTGCAGGGCGCAAATCTCCAGGGCGCAGATTTGAGTGGTGCAGATCTCAGTGACGCCGATCTGCGCGATGCCGTGCTGACGGGTGCGAAATTGAAGGGCACCGATTTGTGGCGGGCCAATCTTATCGGATGCAAAATCTCTCCAAAGGCATTACATACGGCCCTATCATGCAGGACGTCGTAACCGCGAGAGTCTGAACGCCTTTAACTGATCCAGTAAAGAACGTGAATCAGTCTCTCAATTTGCTAGTACGAGTGCGCTCGCACTCGAGGTCAGTTAAGAGGCGCAATGACATATACAGCTTCCGAATCTAAACGCCCCATGCTGCGGACCCTGTTCCGCGGCCTTTTGCGCCGCTGCCCCGCCTGCGGAATCGGAAAATCCTTCAAAGGCTATGTGAAAGTCGCAGACAGTTGCTCAAATTGCGGCGAAGCTCTCGGGCACATCCGGGCCGACGATATTCCGCCCTATTTCACGATCCTGATCGTCGGGCACATGATCGTGCCCTCGATCCTCTATCTCGAACAGAACGCGCCACCCGAGTTTTGGGTCCACATGGCTATCTGGCCGGCTCTGACCCTGCTTCTGACACTCGTTCTTCTGCCTCGTGTTAAAGGTGTGATTGTAAATCTGTTGTGGGCGCTGAAGATTCGCGGCGACGAAACCTGACGACCGGCCTTCCTGAAGGCTTGAAATCGAGAACACTTCAAGAAAACGAACTGCATGACAGCCCTATGAGCCTGTTTGCGGTTCGTTTTTTTTGCGCTCCGTCATGAAAGAGACTTCCACAACAATACAATCCCAGACTGCAGGGCGGTAACAGCCCGGCTCGACCTCAATTTATCAACCTTGTTAGTTGTTCGTTAACCACGCGACGCAATGCTCCAGGTAGTAACAGACAAGCCCTGAGGTTTTAGAGAGAACCTTTTAACCCTCACGACTGAAACGAAAAATTCTGAAAACCGCCGTTTTCAGGAAACCCCTTCCTGTTGCCAGAAACCCTTGTATCAACCATTGACCTGGATGTTGATCATGTACACTTCCATGCTAAAGGCCCTCTTTATTTCCTTTACCGTCTTCATCACCGTCTTTCTCGCTTTGGTAAGCAGTACCATCGCGGCGCCGATCACCTTCACCAATCAGGCGAGCTATCTGGCCGCCATCGGTGGGTCGGCCGACATAACCGAAAACTCCAACAGCTTCACTACAGACACATTCTTTCAAAACGGCACCCTGGACGTCGGCCCCTTTTCGCCAACCTCCTCGAGCACCGAACACAAGAGTTAAAACAAAATCGATGTTGCCGGCCCCCGGAATTAAGAAAAGGTAAAACACCAATTCTTAACTCTTTGGACCTATACAAACGTTAATCGATAAAAAGCGCGATACTTTTTATCTATTTGGGAACAGCGACAGGAACGTTTGCTGTGACCTTGCGGGGATCGGCGGTTCTTTGCAGCTTGAGACATTAAGATACGGGTATCGGCATGGTCCGGCCCTTAACCTCGGCTCAACATATTAAGCCTGTCCTTCAGCATGGTCTTTGATTGCATAGAAGGTAGCTATACATGCTCAAAGGGTTTCTTCTTCCTCTCGTGATCGCAATCGCAAGCCTGCCGCTCGGCGCGAATCATTCACTTGCAGGTCCGGTGACCGTCACCAGTTCAATTGACTTCACACACACTCTTGGGCAGGCCATAAATCACCGGGTGGATTTCAACGAATTCACCGCAGACGCGCTGTTCCAGAATGCGGCACTGGACGTTGGGCCGCTCTCCCTCTCCTCGAGTGGTCCTGCCCATATTGGACTGAACAAGATCGAGGTCACTCCCGTCCTCTTAGAGTTCATCACGCCCAACCTTACGCCCTACGCGGCGCTTTATCTCAAAGCTTCGGGCACAGGCAATACCACCGTCACCCTCACATTCGATCAGCCCATCTACGGCTTCGGCGCGACGTACCGCGGCCTCAAGCGTGATACGGTGATCAACTACACAACAGCGAGTGGCGACCATACAATCGTCCCCGGCATCACCAACCGTTTTTTCGGATTCATACTTGATGCCGGCGAGTTCATCTCAAGCCTCACCTACGCGGCACCGCTAGAGAATGGTTTTGGAATCGACAACATTTTCCTCTCGAACGCTATCATTGCATCAGCATCAGCTGCTCAGGTCGACGAACCCGGCAGCTTTTTTCTCACCTTGATGGCGTTTCTGGGACTAGCATGGCTCCTGCGTCAAAATCGAAGCCAGAGCTGATACCAGGGCAGACTGCAAAACAGCGCGATACGAATTTCGGTTTTAAGCCACGATCATTTCGGGAAGCTTTTGCGTGGCCGCTTCCTCCAGATCCAGGATGCGCGTGTAAGCGTCCTCCGGCAAAAGCTCCGCTCCCATAATAAAGAGGGCTTCGCGCGTTGCCGCCAGGTCTCGATCTTCCATCGCCGAACGAACCGCCGTGCGCAGGCGTCGCAGCTGCTCATCCGCCGCACCGCCGGCTGTAATGTAAGGTAAGCCCGGTGCCTCTGGCCCCTGCGCCAGAACCCGCAATCCGTCTTTTGCCGAGGGCCGATATCTCTCAGCCAGCGCATAGGTCACCGCATCAATGGCACAGACATCCGCCTGTCCGGCCTGGACTACCGCCATACTGGCAAGATGACCTCCGCTGCAGGTCACCTGCGCAAAAAAGCGTCCCTCCTGCGCAAAGGGCGCAACCACGGACCGCAGGGACGAAAATCCCGATTGCGAGTCGAAGGAATTCACGACGGCGGTCCGGTCCGCCAGATCGGCGACCTCGCTCGCCGGGTCTTCATCGCGCACCAGAACCAGGCTCGTGTAGTTCGCACCGGCGCAGCCATTGCAATCGTACATGGGGGTTGCGATGACAGTCACCTTCCCTTTTAGCGCATGCGTGAGCGGATAACCGCAGGTCTGGCTGAAAAGAAGTTTCGGCCTGGCCCAATGCGCCAAGGGGTCAGCAACTTCGCAGAGCTGCTCGGGAACAGCCTCTATACCCTCTGCCCGCATCGCCCGCGCCAGTCCCTGCCACCAGGACTCATTCGCGCGTCTGAACTCGGGCATGTCATACATGAAGAGGCTGGCAAGGCCAGCGGCCTGCGTCACTCAGGCTCTCCGGACTGATCACCGGACAGACCGGTAAAATCCTGCCCCGCAGAGGTGAAGGCATTGGAAACGGGTTGGTTCGCATGCGCCGCGCCGCCCTTCAGCGTGACCTCGGTTCCCGGCGCAAGTTCCGTGTAGTCGCCCTTGTCCGACACATAGATATCCTTTGTCGTCTTAAGGCCACTGGGCGGATCGATGCTCCCGGCGGATATGGAAAGAGAGTCCCCATCCAGACGTTCCCAGAACAGTGAAGCACCGCAAGTTTTGCAGAAACCGCGGCGTGCCCGGTCGGAGGAATTGTACCAGCGCAGGCCCTGGCGTTCATCGAACGCAAAAGCCGATCGTTTCACCTTCGTGTAGGCGGCAAAGTTGCCGTGGGTTCTCTGACACTGACCACAGTGACAATTGACCACATCGCGCAAAGGACCGAAAAGGCGATAGCGCACGGCGCCGCAGAGACAGCCGCCCGTCGCGCTCGGCGCCTCATCGTCTTTCTCTTCAATCGATTCCACTTCTTCCCGCATCGCTTATCTCCATCCACACTGGATTGTCAGATCCACATAAGCCTACTTAACATCCGCCAGCTGCCGCTCGAGAAACCCGATAATGTCCGTGGGCTGAATCACGGCAGAACGGATCAGTTCATCGAAGTGCCGGTTCAGCACCCGGATGTGTTCGGTCGAATTGAACACAAAATACATGTTTCCGAAATAGGCGGCAGCGCGCTGCCGCCCAAAGAGCGTCACCGGCACCGAGTAGCGCTGTAAGCCATCGAACAGGAACCAGCGGAAGGCGGGATAAAGCTCGTCGACCAGCGACATCATGGAAAGCAGCTGTTCATGACGGGACTCCGCCGGCAACTCTGCCCAGATGCCATGACCGCGCGCGAAGTCCTGCACCGATTGAAACGACGAACAGGCTTCGAGGTCGGTTTCCGGACGCCGGCTGTATTCGAGGCGGTGAGACGCCTGCTCGAGGCCGCGTTCGGGCGTGATCGGCCCATAGTCGCGATACTCGTAGAGCGTGACCGCTTCGGTTTTAAGAAGATCGGGCAAGGTCGTTGGAACATAGCGGACCTTATAACCCTCCGCCTCCGCGTGCCATCGGATCAGCCGTTCATCGACCGGGGAAGCTGCGCCGGATTCAATCTCCAGCGGCTGCCCCATGATGTTGATGCCTTCCTGGTCGATCTGACTAAGTCCCAGCAACCAGTCCACGCTGACCTGTTGGGCGCTCGCGATCGCGGCAATGGTCTCGGCCCTGGGCAGGCGGTCATTATTGGCTGACAGAAGTTGCGAGAGTGTCGAGCGATCCAGGCCCGCCGTCGTGGCAAAAGCAGAGCGGCTCAGCCCCGAACGTTCAATCACGTCGGTCAGCCGTTCACGGAAAACCTCAACGGTTTCACGGCGATCCACCTTTGTTCCTCCGAATTATCACCACTTGTTTACAATTATCACCATTTGACGTTTTTGCATACCACAATCAACGCTTTGTGCGCTGAATCGCATTGTTGTCAATTCGAATTCGCTCTTACAATAAAACATAAACGCAAGATTGCCTTGGGGAAGCGGCTGCGTCCGCCGGACAGGATATTCGCCCGGTCACCCAGCCAAATCAGGTTCAAGCAAAAGTCACGGGCTTCAAATTCGCGCCTCGAAGACGCTTGGTTTCGAACCGAAGGTTTCGGACCGGACTTAAGGGGTACAGCCCAGGGATAAAGCGTGGGGACCAAGCCTGACTATGGGCTGCAACGACAAGAAAAAGGAACCAAATGATCGGCGCGTCAGATACTCCGGAAAACACTCCCCCCCAGAAACCGGGATCCACGCGGGAGTCCCGTAAAATCAGCCGGAAAACGGCAATTGAATGGCCAACTCTGGGCCTTGGCCTCGCAATTTACGGCGGTTTCGGCCTGGTCACCTGGCACTACGAAACTCTGCCCTGGTGGCTCGGAGCAGCCATCGGCATTTATCTGATCGCCTGGCACGGTTCGCTGCAGCATGAAGTGACGCACGGTCATCCGACCGCTTCGCGCAGATTGAATGAAGCCTTTGTCTTTCCCAGTCTCTGGCTTTGGATTCCTTACGACCTCTATCGCAGCGCCCACCTCAAACATCACTGCGACGCCAGACTGACGGACCCTCTGGAGGATCCTGAGTCCTGTTACCTGACACCCCGCCAGTGGGCCGAAGCGGGACGCGGGGCCCGGATGTTCTACTTCATCAACAACAGTTTCCTGGGCCGCCTGCTGTTTGGTCCGGCGCTTTGTATCTGGCGGCTTTACAAAGGCGAAGTCCTTGCGTTTTGCCACGGCGACTTCCGGAACCTGAAGACCTGGGGCCTGCAGACCGCATCCTGTGCGCTGGTTCTCACCTGGGTGGTCGTTATCTGCGAGATTCCGCTGATCACCTATCTTGCCTTCTTTGTCTATCCGGCGATCTCGCTCTCACTGGTCCGCTCCTTTGCGGAACATCGTGCGCATCCCGACGCCCAGCAGCGCAGCGTGATTGTAGAATCCCGCGGCCTCATGGCGCTCCTGTTCCTGAACAACAATCTGCATGCCCTGCACCACGCCGAACCCGGACTGCCCTGGTACCGGCTGCCGGCAAGGTTCAAAGCCCGACGCGGCGAGCTGCTGCGCGCCAATGGCGGTTATCGCTTCAGCGGTTACGGCGAGATCATGCTGCGCTATATGCTTTGGCCGAAGGAACACGTCCGCCACCCCTTTGGCAGAGCCCTGTCAGCATCGATTCCTCAGACCGCCGCGCTCACTGAAGATACGTCTTCCCAAAATGCACGGCCTGCCCAGTTGCTGAAACCGGTGAACGCGGCCTGACGACGCCGCGTGCCTTTACCGCTTAGAAGGGCCAGACCACCAGGATCACCGGCACGGCGACCGCAACGATCAGGATTTCCAGGGGCAGTCCCATCCGCCAGTAATCTCCGAACGCGTAGCCGCCGGGCCCCATCACCAGCGTGTTGTTCTTATGGCCGATTGGCGTAAGGAAGGCACAGCTGGCCGCCACGGCCACTGCCATCAGGAAAGGGTCGGCACTCACGCCGAGACGTCCGGCGATATCGATGGCAATCGGCGCCGCAATCACCGTGGTCGCCGTATTGTTCAGCACGTCCGACAGGGTCATGGTCACAATCATCAGAATGGTCAGCACCACCGCAGGGGACCAGCCTGTCGAGATCGAGACGATGCCATTCGCGATCAGTGCGGTGCCACCGCTGGTCTCGAGTGCCTGGCCGATGGGGATCAGACAGGCGAGCAGCACAATCACCGGCCACTCCACAAAATCATAGATCTGCCGCAGGGGCATGATCTTCAGCAGCACGTAGCCGATCACCACCGCCGCAAGCGCAACCGGCAGATAGACGACGCCCGTACTGGCCAGAATGATCGCCAATGCAAAGAGCCCGGCCGCCATAGCCGCCTTCTCTCGCTGGATCACCTCCAGCCCGCGCTCCGCCAGCGGCAGTGTACCGAGCCAACTCGCCACCTCAGGCAGTCTCTCGGCAGGACCGAGCAGCAAGAGCACATCGCCGGCGGAGATCACCAGCTTGCGCAGACGTTCGCGGAAGCGCTTGCCCTTGCGCGACACGCCCAAAAGCGTGATGCCGTGACGGTACAGCAGATTGACGTCCAGGGCTGAACGTCCGTCGATGCGAGCGTGGCGCGGCACCACGACTTCCATCAGCTTCTGATCGCCTTCCTCCACCTTCGCACGCTGCTCGCTGCCGACATATTCCAGCTTCAGGCTCCCGACGAGCTTGTCGATCGCTTCCGGACCGGCTTCGACCACCAGAATGTCCCCGGCATTGATCTCCTCACGCCGCCCGGTGCCCGGCAAGCGCTTGCCCCGGCGCACCAGGCCCACGATATGGGCATCGCAGTCCGCGGCCTCTTCATCCAGTTCAGCCACCTTCTTGCCGACAATCGGTGACTCCTCCGGAACTTTGACTTCGGCGATATAGCCCTGCAGGTCCATCAGTTCCTGCCCGCTGTCATGCTTGCCGCGTTCGCCCGGGATCAGACGCCAGCCGACCAGGGCCACAAAGGCAACTCCGGCGACAGCACAGGCCAGACCGACCGGCGCGAAATCGAACATCGAGTAACTCTCGCCCAGGGATTTCTCGCGAAAGGCCGCGATAATGATGTTGGGCGGCGTCCCGATCAGGGTCACCAGTCCGCCCAGGATCGTGGCGAAGGAAAGCGGCATCAGGGTCAGGGCCGGCGAACGCTTCGCCTTTGCACTGGCCTGCAGTTCGACAGGCATCAGCAGCGCGAGCGCGCCGACATTGTTCATAAAGGCCGAAAAGAATGCCCCCAGACCACTCATAACTGCGATGTGGCTGGAAAGCTTACGGCTGCCGTCGATCAGATAGCGGGTGATCAGATCGATGGCCCCGGAGAGCACTAGACCGCGGCTGACGATCAGCACCAGCGCAATGATCACCACCGCGGGATGGCCAAACCCGGAAAAAGCCTCCGCAGTCGGCACAGTCCCCGTCACCACTGCAACGACCAGCGCGCCAAAGGCAACCAGATCGTAACGGTAGCGCCCCCAGAGCAGCAGCCCGAAGACAGCAAACAGCAAAGCAAATAGTAAGATCTGATCTGTTGTCATGGCTTCATTCCTACACTCGTTGTCCAACCCGGCGTCTTAAATTTCGGGACAACGGACTCTGCTGAAAACAGCGAAATTCTAACCAGAGTTACGCACACCCGCACCATCACAGCGTTTTGTGGAAAAGAGTGCGTCCAAAGGCTGCCCACCACCTATTTATAGAACCTACCTGACCGTTAGATGGCTGCGACAAGTCAGTTTTCTGGGAAATTACTTAACATAATATCTGATTATGTAAATTTCGTCCCGACAACCACTCAGAAAAGATTCCTTAAACCTTCACCAAAACCACAGTAGCGATCAGTCTTACATCCGTGCTTTCATAGAAAAACAACAATGTTTTACCCATTTTAGTACAGATTCGGGAATCATCCTGCAGCGCCACAAAATGGATCAACTAATCGAAATGAGTAAATCAATCGGAGTTGGCCTGCCAAAGGACTGGCAAGCAGAACCTCTTCTTCCGAATAGATCCGAGCTAAGCGTCGCGCAAGAAAATTTCTTTTTCAATTTGGAAACTGCACTACACTATAAAGCTGATAACGCTCAAGTAAGCTGTTTGCTTATGCAACGTCTTCTTGGGATCGCCAACTCGTTGCACTATCCAACGTTCCTGCGGGGGCGATTGGCACGCACAATTCAGTCTTTAAACTGCCGTTGGCCGAACCACCATCAGGTCCTTCAGCCCGCTCGGGCTTCTGCCTTTCTCGACACCTCTGCCATTCGCACAGCAAGATCACTTGCAATTCGTTTGGCGACACCAATCCGAAAATGTTCATCCCTCTCATCGGACTTGCCCCAATAGAGAGAGGTTGGGAGTTCAAATGATTCCGCAAACAGCGCAGCAATGTAAGCCTCCAACACTTCGTCAGCGATTGGTGGCATCGATAATGCTCTAACAATGGCCTCGGGTAAAAGCGCGAGAGAAGGTTGGTGTACCACCCCTTCCTTTATTGCCAGAAATGGCGACGTACCGATAATCAATGCAGGTTTTCCAAGGCACATGGCTTCCCAGGCGGCGGTTCCAGTAATGACCGCCGTAAGCTTTGCCTTGTTTACGAGTTTAAGACCGTCGTGTTCGGGTCCGAGAAGAAATACGCGTGGCATACGAGAGATCTGTTCGTAAAACGCCTTGGGCCGCAACCCCAACATCGGCAGATGTTCTTTTACGACAAGCGATAGTTGAGCTGGTAATGACTTGGCGAGCGCCTCGATAATCGATATCTGGTCTGTGTGCCATGGGGCCTTGACCATTGTTGACGCCTCAGGGTCAACATGCAGAGGAAAATACACAAACTGCTTTGGAATAGAATCTATTGAGTCAAACTGGCTTCTCGAAAACAGTCGTTTTCTCCATACAGTCTCAAGTTGGAACAGAGACCGTCGAGCGTGGAGTTTGTGATCGGCGGAGTTGCCTTCAGGTGGGCGAACGACTTGACGCGCGAGAGAGACGAGCGTGCGCGCCGTTGTCCTTAATGCGCTCTGCGCTCCCAAACGGGCATTAGAAAATTTCTGATAATCGGGCGTTTCGGGCTTTTGGCGAAAAGAAGCGATGTATTGACGTGCTTCACTGCGTTCAGCGTGGAGTTGAGTCTGGTCCTCACAAGCAAGTCTAAATCGGCGCGCCACTGGCTCAAACAAACTCAGTTCACCACTATCGATCATGAAGCGATTACCAAGACGCATTGGCACTAAGTGCGCAAACGCTATGCTGTGCGCTCTGCAAAGTTCCGCCATCGCAACAGCTGGCGCACCTGCAACACCATAACAAAACACGATGTCAGGTTGCGCCTGCTCGAACACACTCGAGAGAAATTTGTAGAGGCCAACGATGTAGCGCTGCGAGACCACATTGTTATTGCGGGCGCACGAGTCTGCCAGGAGATCCGGACGCGACAGGCCACCGCGTACAAAGCCCTGACCAATCCTTCTGTCGGCAGTGATTGTCTTACCAAATGTCCCAGGCGGGTAATCTCGGTCAAATTTTTCGAGGTCTGATTCGCTGACGGGCTCTGAGATCCAGCGCTCCTCCTCGTCTCCCAGTAGCCATAGTTTGCCACAGAGGTCACCCAACTCGTTGGCGACCTTGTGTTTTACCGAACTGGGGCCAGTACAAAGCCCAAATACCTTTCCTGCACCGGTGCTTTGAACAAACTCGCGGCCGATATGACATCCGAAAGACGTAAACTTTGGTGCGAAAAGAGCCAGAATGTTCTTTCCGGTCTTTGTAGGTGCGTTAAACGTCTTTTGATGCATTTACACACCCTCAGAGAGAAATTTCTGCATAGAAGCAACGCCTGAACCCTGTACCAACCCTACTTCCCTCTCAATGAAAATACGAACCTCTTGAATACAACAAACACGATCAAGCAGCTTGCTGTCGCTTCGACGACTGCCTCCACCTCGCAGTGCGCCATGCGCAAAACAAGAAGTGTTCATCGGAATTTTTGAGTACATGTTCGTTTAACGAGTGTAGATGCAATAAAAAAACAGGTCATCTCGTTTATCTTGGCTGGAACCGCGGTTTTATAGCTCAACAAACCAATCACAAGATCTCACGTATAACAGAAAACGCCTCGGCACGTTCCAATCCCACGCTCGCGCCGCGCCACTTCATCAGAGCATCAACCGCTTCTAGCGAACGGGCATGCGGCCATTCCCTTATTTCATCACCGTAGGCGGCCAATGCTGCTGTTTTGGCATGCGTCCAGCTGCTCACATCAACAAACCTTGCAGGTCGAAACTCCGGCAGCGCCTCCGATGCCCACTCGGTCGACGAGGGGACTTCAAAGCCATAGATGGATCGAACTGTCGCGTTTGGTTGAGGTCGGCAAGCCGTCAGAACCGCATGGTGACACACCCGGTGATCGACATTGAGATCGCCACCATGATGCGTATAGATGACTGAAGGAGCAAACTCAGAGATCATTTTTTCAACGACCTGCACGACCTCCAATAACGGCACGCTATCCATCTGGTTGTCAGGGAAATCTGAAAACCTGGGCGGTTGAATTCCGAGAACACTGCATGCCTGCTCCGATCTTGTCCGACGTTCGAGCACTTGCTCGTCCTGCGCTCGACGGGCGCCAACACCGTCGGTCAGAAACAAAACCTCGATCGGCGTGCCTCCCGCTGCGTAACGAGCCATCGTAGCACCGCAGCCAAGCGCTTCGTCATCGGGATGAGCAGCCACTACCAATATTCTCATCAGTGCTCGCCTCCTTCGACCATATCCCAGGAGAGTGCAGTTCCGCGCAAAAGATCGCTTGAGGCGCGTTTGCCCAGCACATCGTCATAACATCGTGGCGGCAAGCCCAGGCCTGGGCGGATTCGACGAATATTTTGCTTTGTGAAAACCTCTCCAGCAGCGACGTTCTCGACTACGTACACCGACCGACGGAAAGCGTGGCTCTGTTTTTCCGAGCTCAGAAGATTGTAGTCGGCGGAACCTAGGGCTGCGTATGCATCGCTGCACTCGTCGACAAGCGCCGTAAGCTCCTCAGGTTCAAGTGAGAATGCAGCATCGGGACCTCCATCAGCGCGCCGCAGAGTCACATGCTTTTCCACCACCACCGCACCTAAAGCAACAGACGCAACAGCCACGCCAATACCAAGTGTGTGATCAGAGAGACCTACTGCTACGTTGAAACGTTGCGCGAGATCTGGGATCGTTCTCAAGTTCGCTTGACTGGCCGGTGCCGGATAACTGCTTACGCAATGCAGAATTACAATTTCACTCGCCCCAGCATCTCGCGCGACCGCCAGTGTCTCTTCTATTTCCTGTAAAGAGGCCATTCCTGTGGAGATTATGAGTGGCTTTCCCTTTGCAGCGATGCGCCGCACCAAAGGCAGATCAGTCATCTCAAACGAAGCTATCTTGTAAGCTGGGACGTTGCGGGCCTCGAGATACTCAAGAGCCGTTTCATCAAACGGAGTTGAGAAAATTGTAATTCCCAACTCTGCGGCGCGGGAGAAGAGTGCATCGTGCCACTCCCAAGGTGTATGCGCCCATTCATACAAGGCATGAAGGCTATGGCCATCCCATGGGCCACCTCTAACTTGAAAGTCCGCTTGTGGGGCGTCAATCGTCATGGTGTCAGGTGTGTAAGTCTGAAGCTTAACCGCATCTGCCCCCGCCTCTGCCGCTGCCTCCAAAAGTTTGAATGCCCGATTGATGTCCCCGTTATGGTTACCTGAAATCTCCGCAATGATATAGGGTGGCCGTCCCGGCCCTATTTCGCGTCCGTTAATGGTCACATATTGTTCGGTCATGACTTGGCCTTGATTTTCTCTCTTAGCGTAAATCGAACTTGCGCGGAGACACTATCCTCATCGCGATCTAACGCCGCAGCCCCAAAGGTAAGACGCCACGGACCATAATCGATGAATGCCGGGGGATAACTATCGGCATCCAACATCCTTATATGGTCATAAAGACTGTACGCGTCAGTGGACATTGGGATTTCGCTCTCACCTGGAGTCCGCCGCGGAAAGATCACCACCGGGCCGGATTGGGGCTGCGGCACAGGTTCCGTAGCGGCAATTTTTGAGATCATTTCCATCGTCAGGTCGGCTATCCGCGTAAAGATCTCAGTGGCTGAGCCCTGCAATGAGAAAGGGCATTTTAGGTAAACTGGTCCGGCGTCCAACTCTCTAACCATGCGCAAGGCAGAAACCATCGTATCTGAATGACCACGAGCGATGAGGTTCTGGATTGGGCTCCCCCCCCGACCGAAGGGAAGATCCGTTGCATGAAAGCAGACGCATTCAACCTTCTCAGTGATATCGTCTGGCACCACCCACGACCAGTGCGGAAAAAACACATAGCGCGGCTGAATCTGCTCAATGAGCGTAATCGTCAAGTCAGCCTTATCGCAAATCAAGTGCCAACGTCCCTCTGGCAATGTTGGCCTGACACGCTCGAAAGCGCGCAGATTCCAGGGTTTCGTGGTGGCGACAAGATATGTCGGCTTCTCGGTCACCGCCCAGTCCCCTTCCTCAACACAAACAATCGAACCAATGCGCAGCGAGTCAGCGCACTTTAAAGACGCAAGGAATGCCGAATATCCGGCATTGTCAACCGCGATAATGAAGGTTTGGAGACCTGCATCTGGTTAGAACCGACCCGACACGAGCTCAATCTATGGCAGCTTCGACTACGGCAGCAGTTTGAATACGTAGACCGATGGTCCCTATGGCCGGAACGCGCAAGGTCACCGCCTGCCCATCTTCCTCATTCAGAGCCCATATAAGATCCGAAAAGCCCATTCGATGTCGCATTAGCGTCGTTGACGAAAACCGTGCGTTAATCTCAAAAATCCGGGGCCCTTCACTCGTAATGCGAAGTTGCACGTTGATCGCCCCCCTCAAGTCCAAGGCTTCAGCCAGGCCAGAACACTGCGCTGCTATCTCCGGCTCTTCAATCACCCTCGCCCATCCGGTCGAGCCGTCAATCAATTCGCGAAGCATTTGTAGCACCGCGATTTCCCCTGATTTCGTCCGATAAACCGCACAGGTTACCTCCTGATCGGCTGGAAGCAGAAGTTCCTGAAACACCCCTCCAGGATGATGTTTGGCGTAAAAAGCGCAGATTTCTTTTTGTTCGCAGATAAAAATCGACTTTGACCCCGCCCCCCTGCGCGGCTTGTAGACACAAGGAAGATCTGTATCCGAAATATCACCATGGGATGTAACCGTCCAGGGAACGGGAACATCGATACTTTTTAAGAACCTCGCCGTTTCAAGCTTATCCGCGCCAATGGCGAGTGCTTTGAAACCCGGCATAATAATGTTTGCGCCAGCAAGCGAATTTATCTTCTGCTCAAGAAAGTAGCCGAGTTCCGCTTCAGACAAGGGGAGGCAAAAATCAACTGCCTCGGTTTTGATTAGAGATGTCAGCCAGTTCCCGAACGAAGGATCTGATGCTGCGGGCGCCTGCCGCAAAACATCAACAAAAAGATGTCCTCCATGCCGCTCCTTCATGTCGATCCCTATGATTCGCCACTCGGGATAGGTCTCTCGGATAATGGTTGCTGCGCCCTGGCCGATATCGCCGGCTATGGCCGTTACAAGAATCGTTTTCATCTGCGCGTCAATACAGTCCAGAGATAAGAAAGATCGGGGTCGTAGATTTTTGCCTGCGCCGTCACTGTGGCAATGTCGTAAGTCTCACGCCGGAACTCGATTTCGCCGGTTTCGCTCTCCAAGATAGCCCAGGCCGCGCCCGGCTTACGATCACGCGGCTGCCCCACCGAGCCCGGGTTAACAATCAGCTTACCCTGCATCGACCGCTTACTCTGATAGTGGGTATGTCCCAGTACAATGTAATCAGCATCATAAGAAGCGACGCGTCTCCAAAGTTCTTCATCTGCATCAGGATAGAGATAGAAATCCGTATCCCATGGAGTTCCGTGCGCAATTAGAAAGACTTTATCTTCGATTTCGACCTTAAGACTAGCAGGCAACTCCGAGAGAAACGCGAGCTCTGCTGGCCCAAGATCTTCGATCGCACGGTCGATTCCTGAACCATACTTTCTGCGGCATACCGCAGCTGAATCGGGATTTTTCAGTACATCGAAAAGAATATTCTCATGATTGCCCCTTACGGCATAGACACGCCATTCCTCGAGCATCCGTATGACTTGACTTGTATCGTAATAGTAGCCAACAAAATCACCAGTCACACACAGCGTTTCAACAGCTTCTCGTTTGGCGGCATCAAGCACAGCAGCAAGGGCAACCACGTTACCGTGAATATCGCCAAGTAACCCTACTCGCATTTTATAAGTTTACACATCGTAACCGGCACCAGTTCTTCAAGTTGAGAGAAACCCCGACCAAAGACATCAGCTTCTGCCAGCTAACGCAACCAGATCATCCGCTACACGCTGCGTCCCAAGCCCATCGCAGATCTGCATACAGCGTTGAGACCAATCCCGGAGTTTCACTAAGCCAATGCTCGATTCAATGGCATCGGCAATCCTAGCCTCACTCACGTTATCCTTTTCACCCAGCCAGTTTATCAGGCCCGCGCTACGCAGTTCCGCGGCAACATCATCCTGATTTTCAGCAATAGTCACACCAATCGTTGGTAAGCCAAGGCACAAGCGCTCCCAACTGGTTGCCCCCATGGCGCCGATCGAAAGATCAGAAGCTGCAATGAGCTGTGCGAGGCTCGGCAAACTATTGTGGCAGGATACATTAGGGTGTCGTCCAGCCAACTCTTGAATCTCATCTGCATTCGGGCTGCTCAATGAGACTACGACGTCGATCATCAATTCCACTCGCTCGAGCGAGAGTGCCGCCCTCAAAGACCGGCCTGTCATATCGGCCAGATCCGCACCGCCAAAATAAATTAAAAGGCGACGGACGCTCTCCCGAGGCTGAATCTCAGCACGTATCCTTGCGTAATCCGGATGCAGCAAAGCGTATTTTGGCCCCATTCTCAGGAGACAACTTTGGGGCACCAAACCACTGTAACGGCCGAGATCCGATTGTCGGTAATTCTGATCAAGGAGCATATCGCAATCATGCAGCCGATCAGCCAAATCATCAATCACCAGAATATGGGACGCCACCTTCCGGCAACTAGTCTCATAGGCGGCATCCAGCGCGTAATGATCAATTACCAAGAGATCTGCATGCCCCAGCATCAGAATCGCTGTCGGGTCCTTCTGTTCTTCTTCTTCGAGCTCGACAAAATGATGGCTGCCGTCCCGCAATCTTGGAACAATGTCACGACACTCACTCACACCGGCGAAGACACATTCCCACCCCCGGCGCGCCAGCGTATCAGCCAGCGTCAGGCAGCGGATAACATGACCGCTTCCAATCTCTAACGAAGCATCGGCACGGAAAATGGCTTTTTTCATAGTTTAGGTCGATATCTTCACAAAATGCACAGCCTCTCATAGTTCGCACCGGAAAAAACACCCCTAGTGTGGGATACCCATGTCAGTTCCATTATACAGGCTTACAATTTCTCTATCGTTGGCCTCGATTCGCGTTCAGTTCGCGAATCGCCGGATTCGATTGCACGATAGCAGCCACCTCACGCCACCCTGAGGCACCTGAAGGCATGATCTCGAATAATGCTCGAAGGAATTCCAAGTCCTCGGGATAGTCCAACGTCCAGCGTTCCATAGCAAAGCCAGCGTCTGCTTCTTCAACAGCCGCATGCCGCAGAGAACCATTGTTCCTCAGCCAGGGTGTAACGTGCTCGCGTTCGTGATCGGCGTCAGCTTTCCGCCATGCCATATCCAGAGCTTCCATGGTAAAGGCTTCGCAGTCCAAGCCGTGAGGAAAGCTGTGTTTAAAATTGTTCGCGGCGTAGTCGGCTGCTTTTCCCTCGTCCAGGGCAGCCAGTACCTGGCCACAGACTCGAGCGTCGATCAACGGGCAGTCACTTGTAACCCGCACGATGACGTCAGCTGCAAGTTGCTCGGCCGCTTTGTAATAGCGATCAAGAACATCCAGCTCGGAGCCACGCACAATTTCAGCACCACAGGCCCGGGCTTCGTCAGCAACAGCGTCGTGGTTACTTCCATCTGGAACTGCGCAGCAAACCATGTCGATACCTGGAATCGCTGCGCAACGGGTCAGCACATGTGACAAAACGCTGTGTCCTGAGAGATCCAATAGGACCTTTCCAGGTAAGCGTGTGGACGTCATCCGGGCTTGGATAATCGCAACTTGCTTCAATTTACCGCCGCCAGGACATCGCAAAGCGCATTGACCACCTTATCGACATCCTCATCACTCATCGACGGAAACAACGGTAAGGACAAACAGCGTTCATAGTAAGCATCGGCCCCTGGGAGCTTTAACTCGGGGTAGAGTGCCCGGTAGTAGGGTTGACGATGGACCGGAATATAATGAACCTGCGTCCCAATTCCAGCCTTCTGCAAGCGGCCCATGACCTCGGCGCGAGAAATTCCCAAACCGGCAAAATCGATCAGTACCGGATACAAATGCCAGCCATCATTTTCAGAGGCGGCGCGGGGAACAGGACGCAGAGAATTCCTTCGCCCTGTCAGCAACTCGTCGTAACGAGACGCCAATGCTCTGCGGCGATCAAGAAACGCCGGGAGTTTGCGGAGTTGACTGTCTCCAAGCGCACACTGCAGATCACATGCCCGATAGTTAAAGCCCACGTCTGGCATCTCGTAGTACCAGGGATTGGCCTGAGCATCCTCATCAAAAGCTTGTTCCTGCTGGGTAAAATCACTGGGATTCCGCGTCATACCATGGTTGCGCAACTGCATTATGCGCCGCGCCAAGTCTGGATCCCGTGTTGTCACGGCACCGCCTTCGCCCATAGCGATCGCTTTCACAGGGTGAAAGGAGAAACAAGCCATGCTTGACCAGGCCGTTGCGCCAACTGCGGCGCGCCGCCCATCGTCAACCTGAGCACCTCCAAGGGCGTGGCAGGCGTCCTCGATCACAATCAAATCGTTTTCCGCAGCAATCGCGGCGATCTCCGGCATGGCACAGGATTGACCATTGAGATGCACGGGAATAACCGCTCGGACAGTGCCTTTTCCACTAAATTCGGTCAGGGTGTCTTGCAGGGTTTGTGGCGTCAACAGCCCGGAATTGGGATCAACATCTGCAAACAGTACCTCGGCACCAACCATGCGAACGACATTAGCTGTCGCCAGGAAGGTCAAGGTCGGGACAACAATGACATCACCCGGACCGAAGCCCAGCGCTAAGACGGCCAGATGAAGCGCAGCCGTTCCGTTGGAACAAGCGATCGCGTGCGGCGCCTCAACTGCTTTGGCGAGTGCGGCTTCGAAACGCACGACCGCAGGACCTCCAGTCAGCATGTCGCCACGCAAGACCTCGACGACGGCCGCAATGTCGTCGTCGTCGATCGATTGACGACCGTAAGGAATCATACTCCTAAGGCCCCGTTCATCTGCTTCAGATCGTCAGCGTTCAGAAAGTCCGTATTGTCTCCCGAACTATATTCAAAGCCTTGCGGCACCGGCGTAGCCGTTTCACCAATCGCATTGGTTTCATAGTTCACGTCTCCATTAAAGAAACGTATCGTTGGACGAATCACGTAGTGATCGTCGAACTCCAGTGTAAGATGCGAGTCGTCGCTCGGACACATCACCTCATGCAGTTTCTCACCGGGGCGTATACCAATCTTCTCGATCGGTAAGTCTGGAGCCATTGCCTTCGCCAGATCAATGACCCTCATGGACGGGATCTTAGGCACGAAGATCTCGCCTCCCTGCATTCTGGTGAAGTTCTTAAGGACAAAGTCCACTCCCTGCTGAAGGGTGATCCAGAAACGGGTCATGCGCTCATCGGTCACAGGCAGATGAGGGGCATTGCTTTCCAAAAGACGTTGATACAGGGGCACTACCGATCCTCGGGATCCAACCACATTACCGTAGCGCACCACAGCAAATCGCGTTCGTCGCCCACCGGCAAGATTGTTTGCAGCCACGAATAGCTTGTCGGAGGCCAGTTTCGTAGCGCCGTAAAGATTCACCGGGTTGGCCGCCTTGTCCGTTGAAAGCGCAATGACTTTATCGACTTCGTTCTCGAGCGCAGCAGTGATGACGTTTTCCGCACCATGAATATTAGTCTTGATACACTCCATCGGATTGTATTCCGCGGCCGGGACCTGCTTCAATGCCGCCGCATGGATAACGTAATCAACGCCGCGCATAGCTTGCCGAAGGCGTTCGGCATCACGAACATCACCAATAAAAAAACGCATGCAAGGATCCTTGAAAACCTGCTGCATTTCGTACTGCTTGAGCTCATCCCTGGAAAATATGATGAAGCGCGCGGGCTTGTAACCGGAAAGTATCGTTTTCGCATAGCGGTAGCCAAACGATCCGGTGCCTCCAGTTACAAGAACGGTCTTACCATTAAACATTTATCGCTTCTTTCAAACAGGGGCGCAGCGACTCAGGCATTTTACCCTGATCGACGCCCTTAACACCTGAGCTCCATTTTGATTCATAATATCTCGACTTACACCTACTGTTTGTCAATCTTTGATGCGAGGCCTGCCAAGGCTCTCTCACCCTTCCCAACGTTGGGTCAAGAGAGAGACTTGGCGGGCCGCCGTAATTAAACTCACATCCGAGTGTGAAATTCTCGAGGTCCTACGGCGGAAAATCTGCCACAACCGACAAAATCCTCCATACGGGCTGAATTGCACGAAAAAACTCTGGAACTGGGGCTAAAACCTAGTAAGTATGCCACTTCAATCCTTCAACTTGGAGGCATTAAACCAAGAATGAAGATTGCTTCTGTAGTTACATTAAAATTTCAACCATAGGCAAAAAATTGCGGCAATTTAAAAAATCCATAGCGCCTCTACGATTTCAGATTTTCTCCTTAGATATCGTGCGCTATGTGATTTGCGGCTTGAGATATTTATGGTTCGCGAAAGTAACTGGTTCTGTTCGCAGCTTCGATCTGGAAACCAATCAGGTTGGAAAGAACACTATTCACCATAATCTGTTTGGGCTGGCTGACGTATCGGTACCTAGATCACATTTGTTGCTGCGTCCCATTGCATCTCTTGAATACGTCCGGCGAAACAAGGGGAATCTGAGAGTTCTTACGATAGGTCCGCGCACAGAAGGCGAGATCTACAATCTCATTTCCTACGGTTTTAAAAAAGACAACATTCGCGGACTTGATCTGATTTCCTACTCTCCTCTGATTGATCTTGGAGACATGCATGCGATGCCATACGCCGACTCATCTTTCGATGTTGTAGTCGCAGGCTGGGTTATCGCCTACAGCGACGACAGAGAAGCGGCAGCACGCGAAATTGCCAGGATCACAAAAAGTGGCGGCATCGTCGCAATGGGCGTTAGCTGGAGTCCAAGAACCGATGAATCCGTTGTCGAAGAACTGGGGTACCTTCCCAGTTCTGAAAACCGCATAGACAGTGTTGACACTCTATTGGATTTCTTTTCTCCAGCGGTTGGTGACGTATACTTCAGGCAAGACGTCGAAGACCGTCTCGCCAACGCTAAGACTAATATCTTATCCGTTTTTTCGATAAAGAAAGAAAAATCGAGTGATCAAATCAGCGACCATTGAAGGTTGGAATCGGAGGCGTCTTCTCGATGACTACCTCAGCAAGCTACTCTACGGAAACATCGCAGGGTTCAAGAATAACAGAGCCGGACATGGCTTATCGGTTGATGATGCCTTATCACTTACGGGGGCATACGAGTTAAAACGTCTCGATGTAAGTGAGATTCATTCAAGGTTTCTCGAGATCATGCTGGATCCGGGACATACTCTGTTCTTGTCGTCAGGTGGGCGCGAAGCGAAAAATGATCAGGCCATCTACAGATATGTTTTGAAAGATGCTGTCTCATCAATTCCAGCTCTCGACGAGCTGTTATCCGGTGAAGTGGCAACATTGCTCCGGTCCCACTACAATGTTGACTACCGCCTACACTCCGCGGCGGTTTGGAGAACAACGCACGTTCCCGAAGATGTGGCAAAAAACGACCCGCCCTACTCACTGAAATGGCACTGCGACCATCACACCTCCGACACGGTGAAGCTCTTCGTTCTCTTGTCGGACGTCACCGAACAGGACGGCCCATTTCATTTCCTCGACAGAGCAAACTCGAAACGGATTGTTTGGAAAGGCTTTAGAGACAGGCACAATTACGCAATTGGCGAGGACGAACTCGAGGACCCTAAGGCTCTAAATAGATTGACCGGCCCTTCCGGGAGAAGCCTTTTCTGTAACACAACACTTTGCCTTCACCGCGCCGGCATACCTGACCCAGGACGGACAAGAGACATCGCGCAGTTCCGTTTTGACGCGGCCAGAACTTGATAAGTGACGGTGTAGCTCAGCCCACAGGGCCACTCCACCACAATTTCAGCGACTTACTTCTCAGTTTCGAACCTTCAAAATCAAACACATGTTCCGGCCAAGACCGACTTGAAAAGCCGAGCGATAAAAGTTGATGTATTTCTCCAATCCCTTGCGGGCCAGGAACAGATCCAGGTTGACGCGTGCACTGTGCGCAAACTTCCCCAGGTCACGGTCTTTTGTGTAATTTGACTCGTTGCCCCACAAATACATTTCAATTGGGAAGTCACTTACCGCATCGACAACTTCAAAACCGCAAGAATTAACAAAATTACCAATGTTATCGTCGTTGAAGTAGTTCAAGTGTTGGGGCGGTACGAACCAATGATCTTCGTTTGTTACTTCTTGCCCCCGAGCCATGAGCTGCAGAGCGCTGAAATCATTTGGTACCTGTACCAGCAAGCAACCGTTTTCGGTTAAGAGACCGGAGATCTTCTTCAGCAAATCTACCGGGTCGAGAACGTGCTCAAGCACATTCTGAATCGCCACGATATCCTTCTTCGCTCCTGAAGAGATTTGTTCTTCTAGATACTGACTCGGATTGGTCTCGATGACTTGAGGCACCACTTCGGGGTTGAAATGCTCCACCGGTTGAAGTTGATAGTCAACGCCCAGTGTGTCCCAACCTCTCGCGACACTGCTCGCGACCAGAAAACCTTCGCCGCAACCAATTTCGAGAAAAGAAATATTTCCGGCTTTATCAAGATGCTGGCTGATCAGCTCGACGTTGCAATCCGCCCTTAATCTCTTTTGTAACAGCTCATCTGGCGTGTACTCGACCTGATAAGTGCTCGTCACATTCTCACTGAAATATATTTCTCGATAGAATGAGTCCAACTCAGCCTGACTGGGACGGGGAACGGCTTGAACGTAGCCATGTTCCATCTTTTTCTTCTTATATTCCGTTTTCATTGCTTACCTGTTTTTATAATGCGCCAACGTCGGGAGAAGCTGATCATAACCCTGCTTCGGCGATATCCTCTCGCTTTCATCCTTAGGCGGAAGCGAGAGAAACCCCAGGAGGGCTTTTTGTTGATCTGTCATTTGCTCGAAGAGCTCCTCGCTTAAGCCTCGAACCGGATCAAAATTTTGCTTCGCCCACCAGGGGCGGAACGTCGCCACTAGCGACCAACGGTCGCGAGATGATTGGTTTTTCAAGGCGCCGTGCCATAAGCGACTGTCCCAGACTATGACGTCACCTGGATCACAACAAAGAACTTCTCCGAGGCCATCCAATTCCCGATCGGGATATCTCTGCATGCGGTGAGACCCGGGGACAACTAACGTCGCGCCATTTTCTCTGTCTTGACCGCTCAACGATATCACGACCTGCATGGAATTAGGGTGATATCCAGAGCTTGGGACATAGTTGTCTATATGCAAAGCAAGCGGTGCCACACTGCTTCTGGCGTTGTAATAGGCGAGCAGGAAATTTTCGTCATCAGCCGGCAGCTGGCTGTAGTAAGGGTCTTGGATGAATGGCCTCAAGACCTTCAATAAACCGTGGTCCGTCAATAGTGACAGGTAGGTTAAATCTTTGAAATGCAGGTGATAAACATACTTGTCCAGCTGTTGGTTAGGTGCCAGATTCTTGAGAGACTGCGGATCTAATTTCGTGTTTAACTCTTCGGTTCGTGCGAGGACAGGTTTTAAGACCTTATCGAAATCGAAAAACTTAGGTAGAACCGCATACCCTAGGTACTCAACATTCTTGACAGCTTTTTCAAGTTCCGCATCACTTAACACTCAAAAACTCCATTCTGACTGGTACATGAAAACTATCCACGCTATAGACAGGCACGATACGACGAGTCCTTCGCGTGTGGTATAGAGCATGATCAAACTTGGTTCCATAGTGATGCGATATGCTTGCGGATGAACACCGGACCTCCCTGAAGGTAACACAGCGCCTGAGTGCAGAAAGCGTCGCACTCAACTTACATTGCACACCACAAGCTTTGTGTTGACAGTCGAATCTTAAGCAACCCCTGGAACACCAACCTCCTCCATCCTTAACACCTCGAGTGACGCTCTCAAGAGGTTAGTAACCTGAGTGCAGAGCCAAAACTCAACGTTAACTCTGACTGGGTATATGGAATACAGAAAAGAAATAGATGGCCTAAGAGCAATCGCGGTAGTTCCAGTCGTTCTTTATCACGCAGAAATTAGTCTATTTGGCGGCGGATTTGTCGGCGTTGATGTATTTTTCGTGATTAGCGGCTATCTCATCACGTCGCAAATACTGTTGCATAAACATGCCAACAACTTTTCGATCCTCGAATTTTACGAACGACGAGCCCGGAGAATTTTGCCCGCGCTCTTCTTAGTTTGCGTCGCCTGTATTCCCTTCGCGTGGCTCTTGATGATGCCGAACCAACTGGAGGAATTTTCCCGCAGTCTGATTTCCGTTGTTTTCTTCTCATCAAACGTATTTTTTTGGAAAAACAGCAGTTATTTCGATGTTTCCGCGGAAGAGAAGCCCTTGTTGCACACATGGAGCCTCTCAATCGAAGAGCAGTTCTACATCCTATTCCCGATATTCTTGGCCGTGCTTTGGCGATTCGAGAAAAAAGTCATCGTTGCAACTATCTCTGTCAGCATTCTCATTAGCCTTGGCTTGACCGAATGGGGCTGGAGAAGCGCCCCAAATGGCAATTTCTATCTTCTGCCGACACGTGCCTGGGAGCTCCTCGCTGGGGCTTTAATCGCCTTCTACATGTTTGGACAGGATCAAAAGGGTCATAATGAAGTTCTGCCCATGCTTGGCATCCTGCTTATTGCCTTCGCTGTCTTCGTCTTTGACTCAGGCACGCCTTTTCCAAGTTTGTATGCGCTTATTCCCGTGGCCGGAACCAGCCTCATCCTCATTTTTGCAAACAATCAAACACTCCTCGGCAAAATCCTCTCGAACCGGGCTTTGGTCGGCATTGGCTTAATAAGTTACAGCCTTTATCTCTGGCACCAGCCGCTGTTGGTTTTTGCGCGGTTAGGCATTTCCGAGACCCTTGCAAACTGGCATGTGGCGGTCATTTTGTGCCTCGCCATCGCCCTCTCCTACTTGTCGTGGCGATTCGTGGAGAAGCCTCTTCGAAAAACGCGGAGAGTAAATCGGAAAGGCGTTTTCGCTCTTTCAGCGACTGCCGGCATGCTACTGATCGGAAGCGGCGCTTATCTCTGGCTTGGCGGACCGGTACAGGACCTGGAAAGCAGACTAGGCATTCTGCCAAGAGACCAAATACGTGAAATGGTGTGGCATCGGCACGACAAGCTGGCGAAATCATTTTCCGATGATCAGAGTACCAAAAAGCTCCTGATCATCGGAGATAGCTACTCCGCTGATTTCGTTAACATGGCAGCAGAAAACAGCGCTTTCCAAGGTTATGAGATCGTGGCCGTTTACGTTCCCAGTTCTTGCCAGACCTATTTGGGCGATAAAGACGTTAGCCAATTCCGTGACGGTTTAGCAGGAGAAAGAAGATGCCAGCGCGCTTACGACCGGGATCAGATCGTCTCACTCTCGGCTCAAACGGACGTTGTGGTGCTTATCTCTCGCTGGAAAGCATGGGCTGCCGAACGGATTTCAGAGACGGTTGCCAGCGTTTCGTCGCCGGGAAACAGGGTGTTTGTGTTGGGTCGGAAACACATTACCTTCCCAGGCCGCAGGCAGAGCATCGAAAAAAAGATAGCGGAGCAAGTTACACCTGCCACGGTGGTTCAAGTCAATATGGACATGAAACAACGCCTGGAAAACGAGGGGGTCTTCATCGACATTCAGCAGTTTTTTTGCGGTGAGAATTATCCTTCGTGTTCTCTTTTCACAGATGACAAAAGCATGATTCCCCTCGATAAAGACGGTCACATGAGCCTGAAAGGCGCACGCTATCTCGGCGGCCTCCTCTTTACTCAAACTGAACTGAAAGAGTTCATGTGAGAGGTTCCACAGAGAGCCTGTCAATTATCAGGATATGTTGAATCGGTATTCGGCTTCACCTTGAGACATCGGACTAAGGAGAAAGTATCTGCTTCCATTCAGAAGCGATGTTCTCCATAGAGTAAGCTGCCATTCGCCTGCGCGCCTCTTGTCCCAAGCGGCTGCGCAGCTCGGGTTGCTCCAGGAGCTTGGAGAGACATTGCGCCAAATGCTCCGCATCGCCCGACCTGAAAACCAGGCCAGAAACATGGTCTTCGACGTGTTCCAATGCGCCTGGCACAGAGTCCGATACAACGCAAGCCATGCCATGCGCCATCGCCTCCAGCAGAACGTTGGGAGTCCCCTCGTACAGAGAGCTTAAGACAAAGATTCCAGCTCGTCGGTAGTAAGGGCTTGGGTCTGGCACGGTACCGGGCAAAGAAACGCGCTCAGCAACACCCAAACGTTTCGAAAGTGCGATGAGATTTTGTCGCTCGGGCCCCTCCCCAAAAACCTCGATGCGCCAGTTTTCAGCTTTAGCTCCTAACAGAGACAGTGCCGTGATGATTAAGTCCTGACCTTTTTGCGGCACCAGACGTCCGATGTTCAGCAAGATTTCGGACCGCTCGGACACTGCAACCTCCGCCGGTAGGGTGACCGGGTTATGCACTACGGCGAGTTTCCGGGCCGGCACATAAGACGACATTGCCTGCACGGCTTGCTGTGAATTCGCAGTCACAACATCCGCGAAACGATAAAGTATCCATCTGAGAGCGGCCCAGATGGGTCCGGCGTTTTGACGTGTCGGATCATTCCGCTCCGAAACAACAAGCCGCGGTTTCAATCCAAGTGACGCCAGAATCACAAAGATATTGGTTACTGTAATGAAAGACACAACCGCTTTGGGTTTGTCCTGGCGCAGACTTCGCCGAATGCGAATCATCGCCTTTATATTGGAAAGATGAGCTGCAACACGGCCGGAATTCTGAGGTCTCGGCCCTAGAACGCTGCGTCGAACCTCAGCAGGAAACTGAAAGAAATCGCTCTCCGGCGGCTTCCAGGTTATAACATGGACGCGCTGCCCCTGGTCGACCCAAGCCTTGACAAGATTAACAGCAACACGCTGTGCACCACCACTGCCCATGTCGGCAATAATGAAGGTTATGTCATTGGCGGTCGTACAGTCATGTCGCTTATCAAAGAATCGCAAGTAAGTTTTCTGTATAGCCTCCGCATGGCGTTTCGGAGAATAGCGCTCAATCGCCGGCTGCCTTGCTGTCCTGGCCATCGTCTCGGCAAAGCTTTCATCCTTCAATAACCTGACAGCAGCTTTAGCGAACCCCGGCGGATCATCGGGCGGAACAAGCAGGCCGTTTTTTCCATCCTCGATAAATTCGACATGCCCACCCATCTTACTTGCGATCACGGGAGTTCCCACCATCATCGCTTCGACCGGAACGCGCCCAAACCCCTCATTAACCGCAGGCGTCATGTAGATATCGCAACCGGCGAGCCATGCTTCAATTGGAAACCGTCCCCCCATCAAATGGAAAACGCTGTCCAGTTTCAATTTTTTGATCCGTTCCCTGACACGGCTTGCCAGGGGCTCGCGTTCAGCACCAAAAACAAGATAGTGAACCTCGCCTTCGTAGTATTCTTTTACTTTTGCCGCGGTCTCAATAAATACAAGAGGACGCTTCCTACCCTGGATATTTCCAACAAAGGCTATCAGCTTTGCGTCGACTGGTAAGGAGAGGTCTTTTAAGATCTTCTCTCTTGCTTGAGCTCGATCTGGGATCTGAGAGTCAATTTGAACAGGGTTGTCTAACACCCTTGCCTTCCGCTGCGTTAAACCAGGGCAAGTTCCGCGGCTGTATTCAGAAACCACAAGCAACTCGTGCGCCAGTAACGCCATATAAGCGGACTTGCCAAGAGCCATCGGCGTGCGCTGATGCCATACGAATTTTGCACCGGAAAATCGCGCTGCGAAACCCCAGGACAGATGCATACGGGCGTCATTGGTATGAACAATATCGATCTGTTGCGCGCGTAGAAAAGGTGCAAAAATCAAAGCGCAACGCAGTGCCGCCAGCAAGCGGACAATAGTCCGGCCCTTTCCAGACAACTCAGCGCCCGGCGCTATCACATAAGCCACACCGCGCGCATCTAGATAATCGGCGAAAACATCTTTTTTGTGAAGCACGAGAACCGGATCAAAGGTGTTCCGATCCAACTCATCAATAAGCGCCAATGTCGAAATGTGGCTTCCGCCAATCGTATCACCAACGAACGGAAAACATATTCGAATTGGTAAACCACCAGTCATTCAAACTGGCCCAAAACCTGTTTTATCTTCCGGCACAGCGACGATAATGCCCTTGACCGCCGACTTGTCGCCGCAATCTCGCTGGATAAACCTGCGAGCATCTCGATTGGATCGGTACCGATGTAACCCTCAATTAATGCGCGAATACGAGGTCGCATGAATGCGACTTTTGCATGGTCAAGATGACCGTAACAAATTGAAACAAGGCCAAGCCGGATCAAGCGCTGAATATCAGCCTCGGTTTCGTCTGAAAGCCACTCGGGATGCAAAAGATAGAGGACATCGCCATGGATGATTTGCCCTTGTGAATATGGCATTGATCCCTCGGCAAGCGCAGGGTGCTTTATCTTGGTTGAGCGTCTCCACTCATGAAATTCCAGCCAGCGCATTGGGACGAACCCGTAAGGCCTCAGAAATTGATCGACTTCGGAGAAAAGTGGCTGGTCCTTGTATATCGGAAAGAAACTGACTTCGGTGCGAATGCCGACAAGTGACTCCGCAATTGTTTTCTTGGCCCCTTGAAAGACATCGACTTCCATCCCCTGGATATCGATTTTCAAGAATGCGGGAGATTGCACTTGATACTCATCAAGTATGTCATCCAAAGGTCGCGCCTTAACAGACACCGTATCGTCCAAGATATAATAGTCGTCACGCGAAAAAAGTGCCCCCAACGAACTATCCGCCTCGTACTTTGATGAACAACCTCTTTGGCGATAGAGATTAAGGTTGAACACACACTCTTTTTCTGCAGCTGCCCAGGGAATGTATCGTGCGCTCCGACAATCCTCCGGTTGTGGCAGTGCATTCAGGCGCTCGCACTCTTCCGCGTCTGGCTCCAACCCAATAAAGTCGACGGATTTGCCAATGCTCTGAAGATCGGAACTGACCCCACCACGGGCGCCGATATCAAGTCCGATCAATCCAACCTTTTCGGCCAGACGCTCAAAGGGCAAATAATTAGGTTTTTTCACATAAGGTCCCATTCTGTAGGCTATTTACTCCGCGATGAACGACAGCTTTACAATATAGACAGTTGATTGAAAAGCGCCTGAATTCTCTCCGCGCTCGTTCGCAGTAGCGTTATCGCAAAACTTTTCTGAAGTTCAGTATTTGAGGGATTTTACACACCAGAGAGAACTGCAATGCAGGCAATAATTATGGAAATCACGTAGAGAACAAAGATGAATGATTTTGACCTTTGACCCTCGAATGAGTGGAACACCTGTGCCCTCTTTGCATCACCTGATTGCAACTCGTAGAATTAAGGGACGAACAAAATATTTCATAGTCCACGCCGAGAATATTCAAGTTTTCAGCCGTGAAACAGTATCATCAAGGCATCGCGTGTTTCTTCACATAGGTCATGCCAATGTGTATTGCTGGCCTTCCATGGAATAGGGCGTCCTCAGCTTGAGTGTACACTAAATCGTGGCAAAGCCCCGTTAGCGAAGAGGTGTAATCTTGAGGATATGTTGAAACGCCTGCTCCAGGAAATTTACGGAGCCCAACGTCCGCAAATCTACGAACATGAGGGGCGCTTCATTCATTCGCAATTTGCGAGTGTTATCTCTCTTCCTTGGCTCCAAAAAAACAATAAGAATCTTGATCAAATCGCTAAAGAACGAAGTAGATTCTCAATCGCTGATCTCAAGACCGCTCTTTTTTCCACTTCGAGTCAATAAAGCTGCAGATTCCAGAAACCGCTAACCTTCTCCGCACACCGGCAACCGCCTACGATTCTGGCAAATTTCCCAGACATACACTACGTGGCATGAAAGTCCACGCATTACCAGATTATACAGGCGCTATGCATGCTTTCCTTGCACAAGGTCTTTAAACAAGACACTTGAGCCAAATAACTCCTCATAAGTTCCTGCTTCGCGTAACCGTCCGTCCTTCATGACGAAGATGCGGTCGCAGCGCTCCACCGTAGAGGTGCGATGGGCGATTATGATGACCGTTTTGCTTCCGCGCAGGGCTTCAATTGCTGTCATCACCACCGCTTCAGTGATATTGTCGAGCGCACTGGTTGCTTCGTCAAACACGACAACTTCGGGGTCGTGGTACAGTGCCCGGGCAATCGCAATCCGTTGTCTTTGTCCACCCGAGAGTCGAATACCGCGTTCCCCCACAACCGTATTATATCCCTCAGGCAGATCTTGCGTCACAAACTCGTCGATCTGTGCTGCCGTAGCCGCTCTCTGAACAGCAGCAAGGTCGATTTCCTTGGCAGGCACACCGAAAGCTATATTCGCGGCAATGGTATCATCGGCCAGATAGGTTGATTGCGGAACATATCCGATGTTCCTTTGCCAGCCCCTGATATTCTCGCTGTCGAGACACTCCTCACCTATCAAGAGCCCCCCTTCATCAGGCCGCAGCAATCCCAGGATGACGTCGACAACAGTACTCTTTCCGGCTCCGGTGCTGCCAACAAAAGCTGCACTCGAACCGCGGGGGACCGACAAAGTAATCTCAGCAATAGCCGGATAATCAACATTTGGATAACTGAAGCTGACATTTTCGAGCCGAATGTCTCCTTCGAGGCGCTGCTCTATTGCATCCGCTGGCCTGCCGCTGACAGCCACCTGGTTTTCCCGCAACATCAAATCCTCATACAAGGCTTCGAGCGCAGGCAGGGAAAACCGAATTCTGGCCAAATTGCTGAACAGAATTTGAAAAGCAGGCAGCAGGCGATAACCTGCAAACGCGTAGAGCGAAACTAACGGTATCGCCTCCTCCAGTCCGCCGCGCTGGGCCGTTAAATAAAGGAGAGCCCCCAAGCCTCCGCCGAACGCGACAGCTTGAATACCGAACTGTGGCAACTCATTGATAAGCGTACTGGTGGCCTGGTGCCGGGCAAAACGCTCCGAAGGCTTGATAAAACGCTTCAAATAGGAATCCACGTGCCCCAGAAGTTGAAGCTCCTTGATCCCACTCAGAGCTTCATTCGCAATGACAAAACGCTCTTGATTCGCAGCCACCCTATCAATGCCGATCTGTCGCAAAAAATGGCGTGTAAAAAGATAAACAACTGTAAACGAGCCACCCAGTACCCCTGCAGCTATGAGCGATAGCAGGGGCTCCACGACAAGAAGCAGCGTAACAATTGCGGTCGCGACAATCGCACCCGCGAGCATTCGCAGCAGCGGCAGCATTACACCGCTAGCCACCTTTCCAGTTTCAGTCAGGACCGACTTCCCAAGTTCTGTCGTGTTGCGCCCCAAAAAAAATACATACGGCTGCCTCAAATATGCAGACAGCAGACGGCAGGCAATGGTGTGCGAACGCATGATTGTAAAGCGCACTGTTGCGTAACTTGTTGCCGCTTTCAGGGCCAAGGCGGTCACGAAGATTATGAGCGTTGCTGTACCCAGGAACAGAACGAAGGTCTGAGGATCGGTAAATCCAAGTATTTCATAAGCTTCCGCTAAATATGCATTCTCCTGAACCGCTTCTGGATTGGCCAGCATAGTGAAAAACGGCAAAATAGAGGCTATACCTAATGTTTCAACCATTGCCATCGTCAGCATCAGAGCAAAAACTTGAAGGGCCCGTTTTCGCTCATGAGGGCTCAGCAACGTATATTGCATCCGAAGTGTACGTAACATAGCTTTTTCAATCCTTGTGCGAACGACCGCGTTTGTCGGACGCCCGCCAACCTATCTGGAGCTTGAAACGGCACTTATATGGGGGTTGCCAGACGCTGTCTAACAAACAAATGTCGCATGTATGATCGAGGTCTAGACCTCTGGTGTACTGGATCTCGCGTCATGTTTAACGCCTTCATGATACCCTCGTGACATGACGTGCGGAGGCAGAGGAGCTCGCCGCCTGGTGATTGTCAAAAACCACCAAGCCTGCGGCCTCGACATTCTCACTACAGCCTCAACTGTTTTTTTTAGGCGGCCCCACCTGACACGGCAGGCCGGGCAAAAAAACACCATTGATTCCGCATTCATCTAAAAATATATAGAATACAAATAATTAAAATAAAGAAATTATATTTAATAATGAAAATTATTTTTCAAACTATTTAATATACAAGAAATAATTAAATTATTTTATATTTATAAGTTTTTTTTATTTAAACATATTATATATTTTTAAGCCATAATTACATAAATACACATAATGTATATGTTTACTAAAATGTTATTATTTACCACTTGTTCACACATCTTTGAGATTTTGCATATCCTTCACTAAAATTCATGGGCGCTTAGAATGCTTAAGTTAGTAACTGCAGGGGCCGTGGTTTTCCGAAATGCGATTTCGGAGATACGGAAAAACAACCAGGGGGCCGTCTCGGTCCTTTTTGGGTTTTCGGTAGTTGCCGTAGTGGGCTTTCTCGGCTTGGCGACTGACGCGGGGCGCGGCTACATCGCCAAAGCTCGCCTGGGGCAAGCCGTCGACGCCGCAGCGCTGGCAGGCGGCAAAGCAATCAACCAACCCTGGCGCGATGACGAGATCCGGAAGTACTTTGAGGCGAATTTTCCGAACGACTATATGGATTCTGTCCTTGTCGACTTCGACATTGAAGCTGGCGACGGGAACGAGCAGCTGACGATCTCGGCAACGGCAAGAATTCCAACTACGTTTATGCGCATTGTGAATGTCGATACTATGAAAGTTTCGGCCCGTTCGGTCGTCAGACGATCCGTGCGCGGGTTGGAACTTGCACTGATCATGGACAACACTGGTTCCATGCGGAGTGGGCAAAAGATCCAAACCATGAAAGCCGCCGCGACGGATCTGGTCAATATTCTTTACGGCGAAAAGGAGACCATCAACAATTTCTGGGTCGGTCTGGTGCCCTTTGTCGCCACCGTTAATGTTGATAATCGACACGTCGATTGGCTTCACGAACTGGCACCGACCGAAGTCATCGAAGGGAACAAAGTTGTCGCTGAGGGCGGTACTCCCTTTGGAAATGTAACGCTACGCGGAGGGCTGCCAGCCATCTTCGACGGCAATGCGAATCAAAGCGGTGCCGATAGCGCAATTGTGCTCGTTAAACGCTCCAATCCGAATAAGAACAGATTCGGGATAATGGGCAAAGAATGGGACGACGGCGACGAAAGAACAATTGTCGGCTACAGGGTATCAAGTCCAAACAATTATGGTTTCATGAACTTCAAAAGCGTCAGCTCAATAACTGCCTACTGGGTACTACAGGGCTCCAATGACGGAACAAGCTGGGAGCGGCTTCACGCGGCCAAGGTGAAGCTGCGTAGGAGGTATAGGAATTACCAGCACGTCTATTCCTACACCAATGGCGTTGATGTTTCACAACCCTACAAGTATCACCGCGTTGTCTTTTACCCAAAACTGCGGAACGACAGAACCTCGTTCTTCATTATTGCTGAAGCAGACCTCTTCATCGAAGCAGATGAAGTCGTGGAAACCGTCTGGAAAGGTTGCGTAGAAGCGCGCCCATCTCCACTCGACGAATCCGATGATCCACCTTCCGTGGAACTCTTTAACCGGCACTTCTGGCCAACCACGATCAACGACTATGACATTGAGGGCAATGTCATCGGTGATAACGATTGGCCTGAGATCGACGAGACCAACGAGGCTATGAATGAAGGCACCGGCCCGAACCTGGGTTGTGGTCCAGCGATTACATCTCTGACGGCCGAGAAAACTAAAGTCTTAGCCGCCATAGACGAGATGCAGCCATGGCATCGCGGCGGCACACATGCCAATCTTGGTCTGGCCTGGGGTTGGCGTGTGATTTCCCCCCGCTGGCAAGGTCTTTGGGGTGGTGACACACCCGACAACCTTCCTATGGCTTATGATGCGCCTCTGATGGACAAGGTCGCGATTATCCTGACCGATGGTCAGAACGTTTACTATGACTGGCCGGGTGGCCTACCGGGGAGCCCTCTCTCGGGATCTTACCCTGATACGGATTATTCTGCTTACGGCAGGTTAAGTGAAGGCCGGCTCGGCACCACGAACCCCGGTCAGGCGCTCACGGAAATCAATAACCGTATGTCGCGATTATGCGAAAACATGAAAGATGAGGGCATCGTGATCTACGCCATCACCTTCCAGCTCAACCATGCAGCAACGCAAGATCTCATGAGGAATTGTGCGTCGGATCCGGAGAAGTACTACAACTCTCCATCAAATGATGAACTGCGTGCAACCTTCGTGGCGATCGGGAACGAACTCACCAACCTTCGCATCGCGGAATAGATCCTCTGCGCGGCGGCATGAAGAATGCTAATAACAGCGGCCAGGTCTGAACCTGGCCGCTGTTTTTTCATCCAAAATCCCCAGAACCGGTGTCTTTGGTATTACCGCATCAATCCTGTCCCGTTCATCACCCCGATAAGGATAAATCAGACCGACCTTCGCGACAGACCGAAGACTCCGCAACTGAGCCGATGGCTCCCGACCAGCCTCAAACGTGAGCAAATGTCCGGGCTCAAGCTTATGAACACTCTTGTTGATGCTGCCAGGTAACGGAACATAACTGAAACGGAGATAATAACTCAGGGCGTTGGGATTGATCTCCGCCTGCTAGCCTCTATCGGCTCTTAGTGCGGTTCGCTCACCTGTTGTCGAACTCCAGTGAGTTCCAGTCAGAAATACGTCACATTGCCGGGCGCCATGTAGCTTCATTTCGGCGCAAGAGAAACCCGATACATGGCTGCTTTCAAGTTTGACTAGGATTTCCTGAGTTCGTCGAAAGGCTCTCTATGTCCTTGATGCTTTGACTTACGCGCCCCTTTCCGGTTAATAGCCGGGAGTCCACAATCTCCAAGGCATGCAGCGTGAACCTTAAGGTGCTCTACATCACGGTTCAGTTTCCGGTTCCATCCGAGACCTTTGCCGCGGTGGAGATCCGGGCTCTGCGACGACAGCAAGCAAGCGTCTCGGTGGCCACGCTGAAGCCCGCCCGGCGTGAAAGCGACACCATGTTGCAGGAACATGGTTTGACCGATATTGAAATCGACCATAACTCGCTTGTCTCGAGCCTTCGGGGGTGCTGGATCGGGCTGCGCAACCCGCCCTTAACGATCAGGCTGCTGAAGGCAGTCTTTGCAACACAGGATTCGGCACCGCCATCCTCGTCGGCCAAAACCGGAATTGACGAGACCGGCACTGTCGAGCGTGAAAGCTCTAAGCGATCTATACTGAAAGGCCTTGCTCTAATTCCCAGATCGCTTGATCTTTTTGACAAAATCCGCCGAACCTCACCGGATATCGTTCATCTTTTCTGGGGGCATTACCCGAGCTTGGTGGGTTTACTGGTTCACGAGTTTCTTGAAGATGTGACCGTCTCGCTTTCTCTGGGCGCGTATGATCTGCACAGCCGGTATGGCCCGAGTATCGAACTCGCAAAAAAGGCGCCTGCTGTTTTTACACACGTCCAAGCCAATCGTCCGGTGCTCCGCAGCTTCGGTGTTGAAGACAACCGAATTCATGTCGTCTACCGCGGCATCGACATCCAAGAGCAGACACACGGAACAGAAGATGGAAAACCGCTCGATGTCCTCATCGTAGAGCGTCTTGTTCCCGCGAAACGCACATCTGACAGCCTAAAGGTTTTCCGGGAGGTTCGAGACAGTATCCCGACAGCCCGACTCACCATCGCCGGTGACGGGGCGGAACGTGAATCGCTCATGAAACAAGCTGCAGAACTAGGTCTCAAAGATGCCATCAGTTTTCTGGGTCATGTCAGCCACGGCAAGGTTTTTGAGCTCTGTTCCAAGTCAAAGGTTCTATTGAGCATGTCAGCTTCAGAACGTCTGCCAAACGCAGTTAAAGAAGCCATGCTGCGCGACTGTATCCCTGTTGTAGCCCACACCGTAGGAATTGAGGAGCTCATATCCGAAGGCAAGACCGGCTTCATTGTCGAACAGGGTAATCGGGCTCAGGCGGCGACCGCTGTTCTAAACTGCCTGCGGGATTGGGACGGCAGCGCCGCTCTGCGCACCGCTGCCCAGCGTCACATAAATGAGACTTTCGACAGTAACGCCGTCGCCCACCGGAGACGTAAGATATGGCAAAAGCTGTTAGAGCAGTCCGGCCGCTTGCCAGCGGATCAATGAAGAGCTTGCTCCAAGGTGTCGGCGAAGAGCCTAGCGACGTTTTTGTCTTCAAACTGAGGCGGTAGAAGGCTTGGACGCAAATCCGTATGATCGCTGCGCTCAACTTTTCCGATTGCCTGAGCCAGTTCCTGTTCGGAAGATGTAAGCTTCAAGGCATCGTCGGTGAGCACGTCCGTCAGGTCAGCGACGCCGCCCGCCGTCCGGGTTGAAATCACCGGCGCGCCGCAGGCAAGCGCCTCTAAAACGACATTGGGGAAACCTTCCCAACGGGAAGACATGATCACCGCATCCGCACCAGCGAAGGCCGGGCCCAGTTGCTTTTCGAAACCGGCAAACCGAACACGCTCGTCAAGCTGGAGCTTGCTGCAAAGGCCCTTCAGCGACTGTTCTTCAGGGCCATCTCCGTAAATCGTTAGGAAAATGTCTTCGGACGTTTCCGCCAAAACCCGCAAGAGATTGTCGTAGCCCTTAGCGCGGATAAGACGGCCTGCCGCAACCAGCCGACGGCCTGACCCGGGATCGCGAAAGGGTTTTTCGGCAGACTTTCGCAGGGACGAAGCAGCCACGGGATTCGGCAAGAGCACCATGCGACGCGGCTCCACGCCGTAGAGCCGGCAAAAATCGTTCTGCACCTCCCGGTTCAAGCAAATTAATCTGTCAGCATGCCTGATCAGGGCGGCGTACCCCCAATGTAACAATCGACTATGTTTTGCGTCCGGCAGACTCTTTGAAGGCGTTGTCGACTCGCGAACCACTATCTTGAGTCCAGCGGGCAACAGGACTCTGCCTGCGAGCAGCGCAAGGCTTACGTAGTTATGGGACGCAAAAACCAAGGACGGGCGCCGTTTCCGGATCAATTGCAGCAGCGGCAAAAACGCCGATCTAAGCCGCGTTACACCGAGATTGTGCAGCTTCAGGTCCGGCGGCACGAGGTCCGTGAATTCGCCCCTACCGTCGAACACCACAAGTTCCGGCGCGAAGCGCGTGCGATCGAGCAGAGACAAAAGTGTTAATACCACCCGCTCGGCACCACCGGCTTTAAAGTTGGGCAGAACGAAAAGAATAGGGATCGGCTGCCGATCACCGGACGATTTCATCGATACGTCGCCTGACCTTACCGCATTTTCCTGAAAGAGCTCGTTACCGCGTCTCACCGGACGATGCAAGCGGATCGCGCATTCTCTATCACAGCTGTCTCCAGAGCCACGTATGCCGCGAAAGAACCACAACGGCGGGAGGCTTGCTTGAAATCCGCAGGAAAGCTAGAAGAACCGCACGCATAGCCGACTGTGCCGGATGAGTTGCATAGAGAGTCTGATTTAAAGGTGTTGAGAAGAGATCCCAGTGCAATGACAAACTGCATTACCCTCGCTATCGATCATTCATAGGTACTTTTTTTGACTGGTTCCACTGTAAGGTTCATTCTTCCTTGCCCCTCGTTTCTGTTATAACCCCCGCTTACAAGGCCGCCCGGTTTATCGGCGAAACCATTGCCTCCGTAAAGGCGCAGAGCCTTGACGACTGGGAAATGATCATCGCGGACGACTGCTCGCCTGATGAGACCTGCAAAATCGTATCGGAACTTGCTGCGAAAGATCCACGTATCATTCTGGTACGGCAGGAAAGCAACAGCGGACCGGCGGCGGCGCGAAACGCCGCGCTGGCGCATGCGAGCGGTCGCTATATTGCTTTCCTCGACAGCGACGATCTCTGGCTGCAGAAGAAACTCGAAAATCAGGTCAACTTCATGGCCATCAAGGACTGTGCAATCTCCTACACCCAGTACCGCCGCCTTTCGGAGGACGGCAAAACACTGGGCCGTCTGATCTGCCCGCCAGCAAGTCAGACCTATGGTCAGGCACTCAAAAACGCTGCAATCCCGAATCTGACTTCTATGGTCGACACGGAAAAAACCGGCCCGATCAGGATCAACGAAGCCGGTTACCGCGCCCACGACTACATTCTCTGGCTATCTCTGCTGCGCCAGGGCCATGCGGCCCACTGCCTGCAGGAGGATCTTGCCCGTTACCGTTCAGTGATCGGCTCGATTTCCAGCTCGCACCGCCGCTCGGCCTACTGGGTCTGGCGGATCTACCGGGATATAGAAAAACTCTCATTGCCCCATGCCGCATGGTGCCTGCTGCATTATGCCAGCCACGCACTCATGAAACGCCGGGTGTTCTGACCTCATGAATTCGCGCCGTGAAATAGGCCTGAAGCATGTGCTGATCACCGGCGCCAATGGCTTTGTCGGCCGAAACCTCTGCGGCACTCTCTCGGAAAGCGGCTTCAGCGTTCGTGCGGCACTGCGCAGCGAGAGCGCAGGACCGACCCTTGCGCATATCGCGCCGACGCTCGAAACCGTCATCACCGGAGATCTGGACAATGCGACGGACTGGCGCGCGGCGCTCAGCGGCGTCGATGCGGTGGTTCATTGCGCCGCCCGCGTCCACATTCTGGAAGAAACCGCCGAGGACCCTCTAGAGGCCTTTCGAACGGTCAATGTGGCGGGCAGTCAGAACCTCGCCCGCCAGGCAGCGGACGCCGGCGTGAAACACTTCGTCTTTCTCAGCTCAATCGGCGCACGGGTTGCACAGGAAGACTCCATTGCCACACCCTACCAGATCAGCAAACTGGAGGCGGAAAACGCTCTGCGTGAGATCGCGATGGCTAGCGGGATGAACCTCACTCTTTTGCGCCCGCCTCTGATTTACGGTGCGGATGCTCCAGGAAACTTCGCCCTGTTGGTCAAAATCATCGAGAGCGGTTTACCGCTCCCTCTGGCTTCAGTGCGGAACCGGCGCGCCTTTCTGTACGTCGGCAATCTCTGCGATGCAGTTCGCCGCTGTCTGGAGCAAAACGCCGGAAGTCAGGCCCGCTACGAAATCGCCGACGGACCCGGTGTCTCGACGCCTGATCTGATCCGGACGCTGGCCGCGGCGCTTGGACGTTCCACCCGCCTCTGGCACTGTCCTCTCTGGCTGCTCCGCGCGACCGCAAAACTCTTTGGACGCAGCGCCACCCTCGAGCGCCTTACCAGCTCACTCGAAACAGACCTCGCACCTCTTGAGCGCGATCTGAACTGGACTCCCCCCTGGGACCTGAAAGCGGGCCTCGCCGCCAGCTTCGCGCAGGACGCAAACACCAGAGCAACCTCTGCCAAGAGGAGGGACTAACCCTGTCCAAATCTCTTCTCGCCTCCACGGTCTTTGCACTCTACCGCAGTTTCGGGGTCCTCGGCGCTCCTCTAATCAAGCGCCACATGGCAAAACGCGTTGCGCGCGGCAAAGAGGATAGCGAACGCATCGACGAACGCTTCGGGGTCGGCAAGTCTCCACGCCCCGAGGGCAAACTTATCTGGATTCACGGGGCAAGTGTCGGTGAGTCGGTATCCGCATTGCCCCTGATCGAACGCCTGCGAAGCAACCGGCCCGAGTTGAAGATTCTGGTCACCACCGGCACTGTGACCTCGGCACAGGTGATGGCCCGGCGCCTCCCCGAGGGGGTCATTCACCGGTTCGCGCCAATCGACACTTCGACCGCGGTGCGCGGCTTCTTCGATCACTGGCATCCGGATCTGGGATTGATGATCGAATCCGAGTTCTGGCCGAACCTTTTGCTTGAAGCGCGCCGCCGCAAGGTACCTCTGCATTTGATCAACGGTCGTATGTCACCGAAATCCTTTAAGGGCTGGAAACGTTCCGGGCCGGTGTTTCGGGCACTACTGCGGAGTTTTGACGGAATCCAGGCTCAATCGCCCGAGGATCAGCAGCACTTTCAGGCGCTGGGTTTTAAGGACTGCACGTCGCCAGGCAATCTGAAGTTCGCCGCGCCGACCCTGGAAGCCGACCCGGAGGCGCTTGAGAAGATCCGCGCAGAGATGGCTGACCGGCCCGGCTGGCTGCTCTATTCCAGTCACCCGGGTGAAGAGCTCATGGCCATTGAGGCCCATCGGCAGATCGCCTGGAAAATACCGAACCTTCTGACCACGATCGTGCCCCGCCACCCAGAGCGGGGGCCGATCCTCGCCGAAGAACTCCGCGCCAACAACATGAACGTCATCCTGCGCAGCAAAGGCAAACCCCTGACGGCGGAGACTGAGGTTTACGTAGCTGATTCCCTGGGTGAACTCGGTCTCTGGTTCCGCCTGAACCGGGTTGCCGTGATCGGTGGCAGTTTAATGCCCAAGGGTGGACAGAACCCAATAGAAGCCGCCCGTCTCGGCTGTGCGCTGATCTGCGGTCCACACACCGGCAATTTCGTACGGATCGTCGAGGACATGATCGCCGCCGGCGCTCTCAATCGGATCACCGGCCGTATGGGCACGCTGGCAGTCGCCATTGCAAGACTCCTGCGGGAACCCGAGACGGCGGAAGAAATGGGCCGCGCCGCCCGCAGCTACGCCGAGGACCAGAATGAAACCCTGGAGCGGATCATGGCACTGCTGGAGACCCCTCTGGACCAGATATAGCTGGCGGAAACACGGATGTACTTCCTGGTCACGACAATTGTCGGCTTCTACCAGCGTAGCGCCTACTGGATCCTAAAGAAGCACCGTGAACGGTCGGTCGTAAACACTGGCCTGCTCATCTGCGCCTTCCTTTGGTATGCCCTGGGCATTCCCTTTCTCCTCTCGCCCTTTCTCCCATTCATGACCACTTTGACTATTCTGCTCATACCCATCGGCCCCCTGGGTCAGTGTCTGCAAGCGGAAATAAAAGACGAGAAAGCAAGACGGCGTAAAGAGATGTTGGATAAAGTCCTTGAGGGTGACGATTGAAACACCTCCGTTGCGCCGGGACAGAACTTGTCGTCTCGTGAAATGGCCCCCTCGCGACAGCAGGTCCGGAAGCCTTGAGCGACATAGGGCGTTTTCAGACAAGAGGATAGCATAGTGACCGAAGAAGAAACCGAAGATCGTCTTGCCGAAGCACGGGCACTCATCGACGTCAGCTGGAACATCAGCGACGACGACCGCCGTGAAACAGTTTTTGGCTGGATCAATGACCTCCTAGCGCCCCTGGTGAATGCAGGAAACCCCGATGCAATCTTCTGGCTGGAAACCATCTCCACCGGAGAGGACGCCTCGCTGAGCGAGGAAGAAGCACTGGCGCGCTACCGCGAGCACATTACAAAACTTGCAGATCAAAACCATACAGAGGCTATGTTTCGCCTGTCGCTCCTCTTGCACGGCGAGGGAAATTTTGCCCCCGCCGCGGACTACTGCAAGCGCGCCGCCGCCGATGGACATGCCTATGCCAACTGGTGTTGTGGTCTGGATCTCCTCGCGGGCCAGGGCGTCACGCGCGACGAGGCACTTGGTCTCAAATACATCCAGACAGCGGCTGAGTTGTATTTTGAAGGTGCCCTGAAATTCATGGCGGACGCTCATACCTTTGGCCAGCACGGCTTTCCGGTTGATACGGCTGAAGCTGCAAACTGGCACCGCAAACTGAGCGACCCGAAGGTGATCCCGTTTTGAGGCTTCCGGTTGGAATGTCTCAGCAACGCCTCCCCCACCCACGGCTTTCAAACCAAAAGACCACGCTACACGCGCCTACTAAAACGGGATCTGGGTTCAAAAAAATCTTCGCACACTATTGGTTGCAAAGATAATTTCCCAGCAACAATTAACTGGTTACGACAAAAGGATTTTTTATAAAAAAATCCAATAAGTTGTTCTGAAACCCCATCATAGGTGCTCGTCCGATAATAGTTCCTAAGACTAGAATTTACCGTCTTTTAAAAATTAGAGCCTAAACCACTGGGAGTACTCTCACGCTCTTTGTTACTCTGAATGGAATTTTCAAAATGAAGATCAAGTTTATTGCAGCTCTCTTGAGCCTGGTTCTTGGCTTTGCCAACACAGTTACAGCCAACACCAATGCTTCCCCGGACGAAGCTAAGAACATGGCCGTTAAAGCCGCCACCTACATGGAACAGAACGGTGCGGATGCCGCGATCGCAGCCTTCATGGCTCCCGGTGGCGAATGGCACGACCGCGATCTCTATGTTTTCGTGATCGGCGACGACGGCACCATGATGGCGCACGGTGCCAAAGCGACACTGGTCGGCCGTAACGTCAATGCCCTGAAAGACGTCGACGGTAAGCCTTTCGTGACTGAGTTCCTGAAAATCGATGGCGAAGACTGGGTTGACTACAAGTGGCAGAACCCGACGACCAAAGCCGTTGAGCAGAAGACAAGCTACATCGTACGGGTCGGCGACAAGGTTGTCGGCGTGGGCGCTTACGCTCAGTAAATCGCTCTAAACCATCGAGCGGATCGTTTCCTCCTTCCGGCGCGATCCTGCTCCCGTACGCGAATGTGAACCCGGATCTGTCTCAATCTCACGCAGCGAGAGACGCGATCCGGGATCACGGTCATTCAGGTAGATAACCACATGTTTCAGCTCAATAACGCCTCTATCCGCATCAAGTCCCTGATCGCACCGGGCATCGCCGTCCTTGCGATGCTTGCGGTCACTGCCGCCTTCCTGGTCAGTTTCGAGCGCAGCAGCGCCCTTGAGACCGAGGCAGCAACAGCTATTTCCCAGGCGACAACGATCAACGCGGTCGAGGCAGATCTGAATCTGGCGCATGCATCGATCCTGCGGGCCAACCTCTGGACCACGAATTCGGTGCCCCAGGAAAACATCGACAAGGTGACCGCACAGGCCCGCGCCGTTCTACTGCGTATGCGCGAGGGCATCGACGGTATGCTGGCTGACCAGTCCGCAGAAGCCGGCGCTGAAAACGCTGAAACGGCCGGTGAAAATTCAGAAGAACCGACGCCGTCCCAACTCGACAGTGTTTCTGAAGGCCTCGCGGCATATAGCGCCGTCGGTGGTGCCGTGCTCGACGACATGGCCATCGATCCTTTTCTTGCCACCATGACGCTTAACGACGCAGAAGATAAACTCACACACCTCTCCACCCTCCTGGCGGAAACCGCGCAGTCCATGCAGACGCGCGCCGAAGACCTGCAGGCCCAGGCCCGTGCAAGTCTGTTCCAGCAGATGGTGATCGTGCTGTCGGTCCTGGCCATCGGCGCCGCCATGTCGCTCGGCGCAGCCTTCCTCATGGCCCGCGCGATTTCGGGTCCGGTCACCGGTCTGACCGCGGTCATGACCCGACTGGCGGACAAAGACACGTCTGTTGAGATTCCGAACCGTGGTCAGAAGGACGAGATCGGCCAGATGGCCGGTGCGGTACAGATCTTTAAGGACAACGCCATCGAACAGCAGCGTCTCGAAGAAGCCGCCGCAACCGAGAGCGCCGCAAAGGAGCAGCGCGCAGCGGCAATCGAAAGCCTCATCAGCAGCTTCGACCAGACCGTTTCGGACATCCTGCAGTCGGTCTCCAACTCTGCCGGCGGCCTCGACGATACCGCACAGCGCATGTCTTCCGTCGCGGAGCAGACCAAGACCCAGTCAAACGCCGCCGCCATGGCCTCGGGCCAGACCACGGAGAATGTTCAGACCGTTGCCGCAGCATCTGAGGAACTCGCCAGCTCGATCCAGGAGATCAGCCGACAGGTCGCTCAGTCCAAGGACATCGCCGACGAGGCCGTTTCCGAGGCCAAGGGCACCAACGACAAGGTGCAGGGTCTCGCCGACATGGCAAAGAAAATCAGCGAGGTCGTGACCCTGATCCAGGACATCGCGGAGCAGACTAATCTGCTCGCCCTGAACGCGACGATTGAGGCAGCCCGCGCGGGCGAAGCCGGCAAAGGCTTCGCCGTGGTCGCCAGTGAGGTCAAGAATCTCGCCACCCAGACCGCCGGCGCCACCGAGGAGATCGGCGCACAGGTCAGCTCGATCCAGGAAGCGACCAACAGCGCCGCGGAGGCGATCTCCAGCATCGGCGGCACCATCGAAAAGATCAACGAAATCACCACCGGTATTGCCGCCGCGGTCGAGGAGCAGAGCGCCGCGACAGGTGAGATTTCCAGCAACGCTCAGCGCGCCGCCAGCGGCACGCAGGAAACCTCCAGCACCGTCACCGAAGTGGCTGAAGCCGCCGAACAGACCGGCAGCGCATCCGGCGAAGTGCTCACCGCCGCCCGGGAACTCAGCAGCCAGTCCGACACCCTGCGCAGCGAGATCGAGCAGTTCCTGAGCGGTATCCGCGCGGCTTAAAGAGGCGCGCAAAAAAACAACAGGCCGACGGACTGTCGCAACAACGATCCGCCGGCCTTTTTTTGTGCCGAAGAGACGGGCATGCCGCCGTTCGGCGAGGCGCTGCACTTAACATATATCGGGCCGCGCACTACCCCTAATTCTGCGCGAAACAGGGTTTTTCGCCTCGGCTACGTTGCACGAATGGATGGAGTTCAGCGAAAACCCCGCTCGACGTCCGTCCTTCCGAAGTCCAAACCGTGATGTCGGCTTTGTGTGGTGACGTATGGCGATCCTTGGCGTTTGCGGTTCGAGCCTCGTAACGCTTGATGTAGTCTTCACCCGGCGGTGCGCTGACGCAATTGAACTCCGCGATCACGCCCTTCATGTCAGGCAAAACGACGATGTTTTCAGCAGGCTGGTCGCCGAGTGTCACGACCGTTCCGCGCCAGAGCCGTTCACCGGAGAGCACAATGCGCCCCTTTCGGCCGACTTCCAATTTGATGGGTCCATTATTGCCCGCGAACTTGTCGCGAAGGGTCGCATCGAAATAGGGCGTCTTGATGAAGTCGAAGTTGAAACGGGAGGTTACGTCTTCCGCCTTACGCGGCAACTGGATGCGAAACTCCCGCTTCATCGTCGAAGTTCTCCGAAACTTGGAACCGTCCTCAGGATCTCCAGCATCCGGATTAGGATCGCTGCAGATCTTTACCGGATCAGTGAGGAGTTTCTGGCCAAGACCCCGCCCACGGGACGGCGGCGCCCAGCAGGCAGTAATGACGAATTCCAGGCGCTTCCACCAGCTCGGAACCGAAACCACGGCTGCCAGTCTGTGATGACCGGCTTTCCAGGTTCCGTCGGCGGACTGGGCCGAACGAACCGCCCACCCGAACACCGTTTCATGACGGGGCTTGGCTAAACTCTCTCCCTTTCTTGTAATCTGGCTGAAGCCGACCACCAAAGGCGTAACCGAAGCCTCATCAAGCCGGGACTCGCTCTGGCTCCCCAGACTGACGGAAACATCCTCCAGATATTTGCTGCCGCCCGCTGCGCCGACATTCGAACGCTGCTCTGCCCCGTGCAGACTCACGACACCGCCAATACGCGGGCTGACACCATATACCACGAGATCGTTCCGGCGCTCGTCCAGCCAGGATCTGAGCAGACACGCGGAGTAGAGTTCGACCGTCTCGGCGTAGAGCTCATTCTGAACGTTCGGGTTCATCTCACTGACAAACTGGGCCAATCTGCCAGTGTATTTTTCACCGAGCCCGCCCGGATAGTGTGAGGAAAACTTTTTCACATAGCGTGACACGTCGGTCGCGCAAGACAGTCCGCTTTCTTGCGCGCCCGTCAATTGCCCACTCTTCTCCGCATTTAGAAAATCCTGATTCTCATGATTCCTAAACCGGTCGCGTTTGCGGACCTCGAAACGGCAACGTGTAAAGCCGCAACCGGCCAGCGAGACCTGCAGAAATCTGTCAACAGGCCGTTCGGAGTCCCGATAGGCAGGTAATGCACCCCTGATGCGGGCGGTGATAAAACTGGCGACCATCTCCTCAACCACGGAACCGACACTGGCGTGCAGAAATTCGCATCTACCATAGTCGAAAAGGCTTGCCCGCTTTTCCGCGCAGATGTGCTCAGACTCCTGCCGGAGAGTAGCCTGTCCCTCAGGAGTACCCCAGGTCTCAGCCTGTGCGGCGATCTTTTTCTGGTTCGGCACCACGTTATTGAAATCATTTATGAGTTTATCCAAATCCGCAGGGCCGCCGCGATTGCCATCCCGGTCGAATTTGATGGGAAACGTTAAACCGGGTTCCGCTGCAATCAACGCATCCAGCGAATTGACCACTGAAATCAGGCGAACTACCGCCAACAGATTGCTCGGGTCTGGGAGGGATGGGCGACAAGCGGGTGACGCAGAATCTCCTATACGCCTTGTTCTCATTGCCAGTGCGCAATCCCTTTGGTAATCGAACTCACTTTTACCACCTCGGAATCGCAGCTCATTGACCTTGCTGGCCTGACCAATAGCCATCTGAAAACGCTTTTGCAGCGTGCCGTCGAGCACATCCGGCGATTCACGTTTACTTCGATATGCAAAGCCGATCCATTCGGCAAGACGATTGCGGCGCCATGCCAGCGTCTCGTCGTCTTCACTCGCCCACTTCTTGCGAAAAGAGTCTGACTCTCTGCAGTCGCGGTCGCATCCCAACTCAATCCGATGCGCCAGGAGATCCAGAAAACTCCTGATCAGGGTGACCCGCAAGAACCAGTCGAGGGCAATATCCTCCTTTGGATCTGTCGGGTTTGGCAGCGCCCCCGAGGTCTTAAAGGTATTGGTGCGGTATTCCAGAACGCGGGCTAGGAACACCTGCATTTCCCTCTGCCAGGTATTCAGAAGCTCCAGATCGTCTTCCAGAGACTGCTTCAAATTGGAGTCATACTCGACTTCAGCTTTGGCTTTGGTTTCAGGTTTGGCTTTGACATTGGAACCCGGCGGTGGATTTCGTAGGGCAGTTCGCCACGCCGGCTGTCTGGCGGTAACGATGAAAAGCGCCGCCCCCGGGTTCGAATGGATATCGGCCCAGGGCATGGCCACCGCATCGAAATTAAGCCGATACAGCGTGTTTCCGTCGAGATCGTGGCCGTCATCGAGCTGCGTATCCATCAGTTCGTTACGAAGTTCAGCGCGATAGTGCAGGCGCCGTTCCAGCAGCTTGAGTTGATCGAGCCCCGGCAAGGTGTCGAAAGAAACACTGTCTACCTCGTCTGGCTCCTTGGTTCGAAGATTGCCCTCGCCCAGTTGCGCTATCAGGTGTGTTGTCTTCTTCTCGAGCGCGATCCGTGAGGGGGACGAAAAGTTCAGAGACTCGGCAGATTGGTTGGTTCGTTTTAGCTCCTCGCTTAGCCAGTTGGCCTGCCGGAAGCGGTCGTTTACAAGCCGCTCGCGGGTGTAGAGCTGCGGCGCTTCGATATAGAGAAAACCGGGTAGTGCCTCTTTCGGTAGGATTTCATCGACAGTCTGTCCGCTGGTGAAAGCCACCGCGTAAGAGGAGACGCGCGCCACACCGTTTTTAGCCATACCCCAGGTTTTTTCCAGGCCATTTCTGCGCGTTCCATCATCGCTAGCGGCAACAAAAACCAAGGTGAGAACTGCGGACAGACCCAGAAGGTAGCTCAGCCGGCGCAAGCCGGGCCCAACAGACCACTCGCGGACGCGAAGGCGAGTCAGAAACTTTTTCTTAAACCATTTCCACATCATTTTCGTAGGCGCTAAGCACCCCCTCCAATGTTGCCTGACGGGTCAGGCGGCAATAAAAGGTCTCCGTTCCCCGACAGGAACCGAGTTCAAAATACTTATTCGACGGAGCCCCGCCGCCGCAGACATCAAAATATGTGCAGGATTGACGGCATGCCTCCACACCCGCCGCGATGTCACCGTAAAGACGCTGAAACGCCGGATGGGAGAACATCGCCTCAGGGCCATCGGCATGCACATCGGCAAAAACAAAGTCGTTAAACGCCGGTGCCTTCACGCCCAGGAATTCCGGCGAGAATGTCGACATCTTGCCATCTACAGCTATCGAGATAATTTCGAGTGGGCGCACCTGTGGATTATGGCGGCGTGTTTCCACTGACGCAGCGATCAGCCGGTTCACGCCATCGATCTCCCGGCAATGAAAGGGACCGGGCAATGCACGGCTCCGTTCGACAAAACGGCCCAGGAAACGCTTGTAAGCGTCTTCGAATTCGGGGCCTTTCAGGCTCGAGGTCTGATTTCCACCCTCCACCTCTTCGACGTTGAAGCAAATGTTCCGCAGCCGGTGTGCAAGGTAAAAGTCGAACATGCAATCCGGGTCTCGCAGGGAATCCGCCGTCAGAACAGAGATAATGTGAAAGGGGAACTTGTGATTCTGTAACTTCTCAATACCGCGCATGGTTAGGGCGTAACTGCCCCTGCCGCGGCGGGTCTTTCGATGCCGGTCGTGCAGGTCCGAGGGGCCATCCAGACTGATCCCGATGACCACGTCCCAACGCTTCCAGAGATCGATCCAAGCCTCCTTGACACCCACAGCATTAGTTTGAAAAGAGTGCTGGATCTTGCGCTCGGGAGCTGCAGCGGCAAGTCTTGAAAACGCCGCCTCGTACCAATCCGGCGGCAGCGTCATGGGTTCGCCCGCATGCCACACGATGGTTACGGGATCACTCGTGATCGGATTGGCAAGCACTCGCTGCCCGATAGCATCAAGTGTTTCCCGCTGCATCCTCTGACGGTTATCGCGATCGGGAAGGTAACAGTAATCGCAGTCGAGATTGCAGTAGGGCGTCGGTTGCATCACGATCAATTTGATGCGACCAGTGGACGCGAACATCAGTAGTTGTTCCAGCCACTTTGCCAACTAGACCATGAATTCCACTGCGCAATCTGGTCGTTACCTACCGTCTCAGATTGTGTGTCCAGCTTCGGCTTCAACGCATCAAGTCGGCTCGCAAGCGCTTCACGCTGAACCAGCAATTCGTTAGTCAACCCTTCGCGAGTCTCCGACGCACCTGCGTCATTGGAAACCAGGGCCGCCAGCAATGAAGATAGGATAAGCGTCTTATTCGCCATAATGTCCCCAACCTTCCACCGAGCGTGCTCGGCAAAATGCGATTTGAATGAACAGAGTTAGAAATCAGAGCGCCGTAAACACGTATACTAACAAATAAACACACGTTTTTCTACCTAATTTAAAAATTTTTCGTTCATTGATTGTAAAATACTCTCGAAAGCTGACGCACATAGCTGGCGCAGTCGAGAGGATGTACTCGTTGCCTGTCGCGATCTCTGCTCCAAAAAATTTCGCGCTCTTTGTCACCGGGAACTTGCGCCAGAGATTGCAAGGCAGTTTCTCCCTCTGTGAAGCGCAGCATAGGTCACGGGCAACCCTGCGATAAAATTTCCGGGACGGCTGTAGGCATGGCGAAACCTTCAAATTGAGCAACCGTGATTTGCTTTAAGCCCTGTTTTCAAACAAGGTCCGCCTCTATCAGTACAAACTGTCGCAATAGCGTCATCGATAGATGATACTTCATCGGCAAATCGATGATAAAAGAAAGTCAGGCCTCATGCGCTCTCCCCTTTTCCTTGCTCTTCTTGCCGGATTAACCGCAACCACAACACTGTCTTCCGCCCCCGCCCAGGCGGACGGTCATGCTTCGGGTTCCGTACAGATCGGCCCGCGCCCGTTCTTTCTGGTGGATCAGATGGCGCCCGGCGACCTGAAGACAAAGCTGGCATCCTGCAGCGCGGGTCCTTTTGAAAAATCCGACTGGTCTATCGGCCACCGCGGCGCGCCGCTCCAGTTCCCTGAGCATACAGAGCAGTCTTATCGAGCCGCGGCCCGCATGGGCGCCGGGATCGTCGAGTGCGACGTGACCTTCACGAAAGACCGCGAACTGGTTTGCCGTCACGCGCAAAACGACCTGCACACCACGACGAACATCCTGGCCACGCCCCTGGCGCAAAACTGCACCGCCCCCTTTGAAGCGGCCAGCGACGGCGGCAAAGCAAGCGCTGAATGCCGGGCGTCGGATGTTACCCTGGCGGAATTCAGAACACTCACCGGCAAAATGGACGCCGCCGACAAGACGGCCACGAGCGTCGAAGACTACATGGACGGCACCGCCGGGTTCCGGACCGACCTTTATGCCGGCAAGGGCACTCTGATGACCCACGCGGAATCGATCGAGCTTTTCAAGGAGCTGGGCGTGAAGTTCACGCCGGAGCTGAAGTCGCCCAGCGTCGCCATGCCCTATGACGGCGACTATACCCAGGCGGCCTATGCTCAGCAGATGATCGACGAGTACAAAAAGGCAGGCGTTCCGCCGTCGGACGTCTTTGCGCAATCCTTCAATCTTGACGACGTGCTTTACTGGATCGAGAAGGAACCGGAATTCGGCAAGCAGGCCGTCTACCTCGACAACTCCTACAGCAAGAGCGGCTGGTCCCCCGAGGACGAATCTTCCTGGCGGCACAGCATGGCCGACCTGAAAGCCAAGGGGGTCAATTACATCGCCCCGCCGATGTGGGTGCTCGTGAAACTCGACGGCGACAAGATGGTGCCCTCTCTCTACGCCCAGCGCGCCAAGGAGGCCGGCCTGAAGATCATCACCTGGACCGCCGAACGCTCCGGCCTTCTGACCAAGGGTGGCGGCTGGTATTACAAATCCGTCAAGGACCAGATCGACAACGAAGGTGATGTCTTCGAGCTGATGCACGTCCTGCACAAAGACGTCGGCATCGCGGGTCTCTTTTCCGACTGGCCGGCGACAACGACCTACTACGCAAACTGTTTCGGGCTGAAGTAGGCAATCACCGCCGCCGTATCGCCTTTATAAAGGCCTCAATCACAGGGAGTGGCCTGGCCTGCATCAATCACCATGATCTCAGGCCACTCCAACACTTCGGCTCCCGTCGCGCGCCTGAAGCTGTTCAACGCCATCGCCCGCCCCAGACGTTCCACTTCGATACCCCGGTACTTTTTCAGCGACCCGAGAAAGACCGGCTTGAGCAGAGGCCAGAGCGCCAACACGAGTGCCTGGCTGACACCATAGCGATTGCTGGGCGTCAGGATCATACTGGGATGAAAGAGACTGAGGCTCTCAAAACCAAGAGCCTCCAACCCCTCCTCGAGCTGCCCCTTGGCGCGCAGAAAGAACGACACGGACTTGGCACTGGCACCGACTGCGCTGAGCAGCTGAAAGTGCTGCACACCGGCTCCCTTGCAAGCCTGCCCGAAGGCCAGTACGGCGTCGCGATCGATCCTCAGGAAATCCTCCCTTGAGACCTTGGAGGGCTGACCAATACCCAGCGTGCAGATTGCCACCTGGGCGCCAGCGAGATGCCGGGCGTAGGTCGCCGGATCCGATACATCGGCAAGATGCTGTTCGATCTTCGGGTGACTGATGGCGGTGACTTCCCGGCGACCCAAAAGAACAAGCCTGCCAACCTGATCCATCGACAGTAGGTTGCGCACAACTTCGGTCCCGACCGCACCGGTCGCCCCCATTATCGCAACTGTAATCATGCGCAGCACCTCTCCCGGAAACGCCGCTTTACCGGCACCAACCCCCAACGGAGCAAAGTTCGTACATACAACACATTCCAGATACTGAACACTGAATTCAAAACACCGGGTTTTTATCCAACCATTTCAAGCGCCAGACTCCGCTCGGGAAGCGGATCATATCAAGAGCTGATACAGCAAACGTCCGCGTAAGTTCACACTGCCCCCCATTGTCCTGCACCACGCTGGAATCTCCTCACCGGCACGGCATCGCGCGAAGCCTTGTAACCGCTTAAAATGTCGCGAATTTTTAGGATTTTCTTATAGATTCCCATCTTAATTTTGCCCGAAGCGCTGACGGGAATCCAAGATGATCAAGATCGAGCATTTTTTTACTGAGAGCAGCGGCGCCATCCGCTGTGTCTACAGTGATGGACGCGAAGACTGGATGGTGGATCCCTTTCGCAATAGTAACCCCAGGGCCGCCCATGTCCTCAATGATGAGCGCTTCCTGGTTATTGGTCAGAAATCCTTACGGCTATACGATAGCCAACGGCAGATTTGCATCGGCTCGCTAGAAATTCCAGAGAACGCTCAGGTCGTGGCGAGCCCCAACGGTCATCATTTCGTTGTGCTATACCGCCTGAACCAGACACACAGCAGCTTGAGTGTCTTCAGAGCAGCAGACTTGATACAGGCCACACACGTAAAAGACTGCAGTTCGCACGCGTTGAACAGCGCATACGAACGACACGACGGCACTGTCATTGTCGGGGCGCGATCCCCCCGTTTTCATGGCAATTGCTACATTCTCTCTTTCTCACGCGACAGCGCCAGCATCGAGGCAGCCGACGACTTTACTTGCCCTTATTCTCACGGGAGAAATGCTTGGCCGGATCCAACCCGTCGTAAACTTGCCACGGTCTCAGGCCGCATCTCGACAGAACCCGTAAAGGGGAGCGCCTCTACATATGGTCTTGAAATCGAAATCTGGAACCTGGACGACACCAACACGCCGCAGCGTTTCATGCTCGAACGACTGCCATTACACCTTCATAATAACTATCTGGGTTTTGACAACTATCCCTCTGGGCACCTCAACCGGGAATGCTGGAACGATTACGTGGAGGCAATGACCTTCGCAGCCGATCAAAGCTTCGTCTCGCAGTCATACGAAGGATTGGATAAAGAAACCGCGAGAATGCACTCTCGCGCCATCTCCGCCAAAATCGACTTTTTGAGAGACAATCTCGTGGACATGAGCTGGGAGGCAGACGGCCAGGCAATATGGGCGCTTTTTTCCACTGGCTTTCTGCGCCGGATCGATATGAATGGAGCCCTTTCCCCCCGCTTTGTCATCGAGCGCGCCGCCACCCCACCAGCCCTAAACAACAAACGATGCAACAAGCCGTTCTCTTCAGAACGTCCTCGCGCCGAGCGGATTACCTGTTTGACTGACGGCAGTCTCAGAATTGACTTTAGGAAGGCAGTCGGAGCTTCCATAAGCCATATCCACTTGAACCCAAGGGAACTCACCGCGAAGCGCAGCCGATTGCAAAAATTCTTCCCCATGAACCTCCTCGGGATCTCAAAAGACTTCGTGGTGCGCCAGGCGGATGAAGCGCCGGCAAGTGACGCCCTTCCGGTTCCCTCTCTTCCCTCTGCCTTCAAAGTAATGCCGGGCGCCTCGGATCCGCGGGTCACGGAACCACTGCCTCACGACCCAGTGCGCGATATCGATTTGAAAGAGCGCAAACGTGCCTTCGAGCGGCAACAGATCGAGGCCGAAGTTCCGCTGCGCAGCCTTGCGCCAGACGACTGTATCTCAGCCCTCGAATACCTGGCCAAAGCCATTCGTACGCGCTTTGGCGAACTCCGCTGTGGTGCCTGGTTCCGGCCGGTCTTCGTCCTGCAATCCCGTGAAGACGACAAACCAGGTCTGCGACTGGGCGAGGACGACTTCTGTGCCCATCTGGTCGAACAGGTCCCCGAGGCGGTTCCCGCACTGGAAGCGGTCATCCACGCCTTTGTGGATGAAGCCCCAAAGCATGAGATCCCCAACAGTATGCTCTTCACCGGTCTCGACGAGGAAAACCCGGCCCTGGCACGCATCGTGGAAGCCCTTGTCCGTCTGGACCCCACACGCTACGCAGTTTTAGAGCGCTACATACGGGCGCTCTATGTCGAACACGATGGTTACGTAAAGTATTATGTTGCGCCCCTCTTCGGCGAGGTGAATGGCTGGCGCGATATCGAGGCCGTGCGCTTCGGCATTCTCTGGACTCTCCTTCAATGGTGCGGCGGTGCGGGCGGCTATGTTTGCCTTTGGAACGATTACGGCATGTCAACCGAAGTTCAGCTGAGAATGCCCGCGGAAAAATTCCTCGGCCTCTTCCTCCATGAAGTCCAGACCCATCTCAATCGGACGGATGAAGATCAATATCCGAACTCTGTTGCCTGGAACAAAAACGCGCTTGCCGATTTCCTGACCGCATGTCGCAGCGAGTTGTTTGTCGGTCCGGATGAATACAATCAGAAAATCCGCTCCGGAATCGACGAGTTCCTCGGACGCAAAGTGAAGTGACCTATGACGACTGGCAATTCATACCATCGACCGCCTTTGCAGAGCGTTCCTGTCTCCCGATCGAACAGGAGCCGCGCCCTATGTATGAACCAAAGCGTATGACCACTGTGTCAAATTCACCCGATATGAACCGAAATCTGAATTATTAAGGACGTTCGCTCAATGCCCAGTTCCCGTTGGTTTTATCTCGCACCTCTGGTTGCGCCACTTCTCATAACGGCACCTGCAGCAGGCGCAGATCTCGCTCATGCCTGTAAGGCAGCGCCAAGCAACGACACACGAATTGAATCCTGTACAGCCCTTATTGACTCGGGAAAAAACCTCGCTTTTTCCTACAGACAACGCGGCCTGAGTCACGCTGAAAACGGAAACTACGGCAAGGCAATCGCTGATTATGGCCAGTCGTTAGATCTGGCTCCAAGGGACGCCGATACTCTCAGAAAAAGAGGCGACGCGTATCAGATTATCGGCGAATATGAGCGTGCAATTGCCGACTATAATGCGACTTTGAAGCAGGATCCCAATCACAGCGACACTTACTACAATCGCGGCCTGGTTTTCACCGAAATGAATGAGCTCGACCGAGCAATTGCGGATTTTGACCAGGCACTCAAACTGAGACCTGACTACGGTTTAGCCTATCTGCACAGAGGCAACGTGCACAGGGCCAAGGGCGATTCCAAACGGGCTCTCGCTGACTATGATCGCGCTTTGGAAATCGATGAGCAGAACCTGGACGGTCTTTACTTCCGGGGGTTGACACTCGCCTGGTTGAACCGGATAGATGATGCTGAAAACGACTTTCAACGGGCCTTGGAAATGCTCCAGGGTGATACAAAGTCAGATTGGATCGATTCAATCTGCTGGGAAGCTGCAACTTTTGGCCGAGCTAAGTTAGCTCTTTCCTATTGCGACCAAGCAAAAAAACTCTTCACTGACTCTGGTCTCCTGCACTCGCGCGCATTTGTGTTGTGGCAGCTCGGTGACGCGGCCGCCGCCCGTCAGGAACTCCAGACAGCACACCGGCTTTCTCCGAACGAAGGGATTTTCGATCCATCTCGTCGGCTCAAAGAATTTCCGCTCATACTGGTGCAGGGTCTGCTCAAAGGCCTGGGGTACGACCCCAGATATGTCGATGGCGAACCTGCACCTGAAACAACAGAGGCCATCCGCAGCTTCCAGCAAGCCCAGGGCATGACCGTCGACGGAAAGGTTTCCGACGCCTTGATCGCCGCACTTAAGGCCGCCCAGGCGAGTTGAAGGGGCGGACGTTAGGCTCTAGGCTGCATACCAAGTTAGTCGCTTACGTCTCACAACGGAGACTCTTTGGACGATGCAGATCGGCCGTAGCGTCAAGATCGCGCTCAATCCCGCAACAGCTACGAACTGGTGCCTGTGGATCATTCTTCTCATGACGGTGTTTCAATACTCCTTGATTGATCCCGCTCCACCATTCATCGCGCTTGCTTCAATTATCGGTCACATATGTTGGTTCTTCGCCATGAAACTTCATGGGGGTGTCATGTGCAGTCTTGCCTTTGGGCGAGACCTGAATGCTCAACCAGGATTTGCAAAACCTGCAATCAACTTTTTGATGGGCGGTGAGCGCGAGAAACTGCCGCTCTTCTCCGTGACGTTGCTTGCGATCTTTCTCTTCTTTGCAGGCATGCCGTTCATGTTTATTCAGCTCTTTTAGTATGTCGGCAACACAGCGACACAGGTCACTCAATAGGCCACGGTAAAGCGCGTTCTTTTATGTCGCGGCGCCTCCGCCTCGTCGAGCAGTGCAACAGCAAAATCCTCCATCGAGATCGCCGCGTTTCCATCGTCATCACGGAGTAGAACATCTGACCCAAGCCGGTAACGTCCGCTCCGCGCGCCCGGTGTCAGCATGGCCGGCGGACAGAGGTAAGACCAGTCGGCATCGGTTTCCGCCAGACAGAGCTCATACTGCGCCTGGCAAGCCCGGGCGATGGGAACGACCGCATCGGGTAAGAAATCCGGCGCTGTCAGAACCGTGTATCCGCTCTCGTCCGGCAGCAACAGGCTGGCCGCGCCGCCCACCAGCAACAGCCGGACCGAGACCTGCGCCGCCGCGTCCAGAACCGAGCGGGTCAAATCCACCAGCAAGTCCTCCTGTCCGTCGGGCGGCCTCACGGCGCTGATCGCCAGATCATGCCCCGCCATCGCCTCCGCCACCTGCACGGCGTTGGAAACATCGACCACAGATACAGTCACCAACGCAGGAAGCGATGTTATCTGCGCTTCCTTCCGAACCACTGCCGTGACGCTATGCCCCCGCGTCAGAGCCTCGGTAACGACACGGCTTCCGACGTCTCCTCTGGCGCCGAATACAATGATCTTCATTTTCTTTCTCCTTAAGTCTGCGTTTCTTGCCGCCGTGAGGGCGCTTATCTGTCGTGAAGTGTTAAACCGCCCTGTTCGCTCAGGCAGGGACCCTTGGTCGGCGGGCCGCCACCTGGCTGAGCCAGACACTCGCCAGCACGGTTAAAAACCCAAACATCTGCAGAGCACTGAGTTCCTGATCCAGGACCCACCAGCCGAGTAGAAGCGCCGTCACCGGGCTCAGGAATCCCAGCGCCGAAACAGCTGAGGGTTCGATCCGGCTGATGCCCCGGAACCAGAGGACGTAGGTGAAGGCCGCGCCGATCAGCCCGAGATAAAGCAGCCCGATGAGATTCTCCGGCGTCAGGGTAGGCAATGGCGGCTCGATCCAAAGCGCGAAAGGCAACAGCAGGAGTCCCCCCGCCGTGAGCTGCCATGCCGTGAAGGTCAGTAGGGAGACCGGCGGTTGCCACTTCCGGCTCAACACCGTCCCGGCCGCCATGGAGGCCGCGCCACCGAACCCCGCCACAATACCGATAGGGTCCAAAGTGGCCTCAGGTCCCAGAACCAGCAGCGCCACACCGCCCATCCCGCCAACCGCCGCCAGGACCGACAGTGCCAGGATCGGTGAGCGCAAAATGGCATAGGCCAGAAAGATCACGATCAAGGGCTGAAGGGCGCCGACAGTCGCCGCCACCCCGCCGGGCAGGCGATAGGCCGCGACAAACAGCAAGGCCCAGAAAATCGAAAAATTCAGCGCCCCGAGCAGGAAGACCTTCCCCCACCAGGCAGGCGCCGGAAGACGCCGGACCAGAAGCAGCAGCAACAAACCCGCAGGCAACGCGCGCAGCATCGCAAGCGTCACCGGGTAACCATCGGGCAAAAACTCCGTCGTTACCAGATAGGTGCTGCCCCAGATCGCGGGGGCCAGGGCCGTCAGAAGCAGATCCATACTTCGGGGCATATCGCCCTCCTCAAAATATATCTTGATATCAAGATAGTTTCATTTGCCTTGACGTCAAGATATTAATCCACGAGACTCCCGATATGGATCATGTCGATCAGATTGCCGCCCAGTGGCATAAGGAACGCCCCGACCTGGACGTCGCGCCTATGGCGCTGCTCGGGCGCATGAAACGCTTGATGCTTCATCTCTCGCGGGAGATGGGCGAGACCTGGGCCGAACACGGCCTGAATGCCGCAAGCTTCGACGTCCTGGCGACCCTGCGCCGCGCCGGCCCGCCCTATGCCCTCTCCCCCGCCGATCTGATCGCCTCCACCATGGTCACCTCCGGCACCATGACCAACCGGATCGATCAGCTGGAAAAGGCAGGGCTGGTCGAACGGACACAAAGCGAAGAAGACCGCCGCAGTTTCCTCATTTCCCTGACCGACAAAGGCTTCGATGTCATCGACACCGCCGTGACGGCCCATGTGGAAACCCAGGAAAGACTGGTCTCAGGCCTTTCCGAACGTGACCAACGACAGCTCAATAGCCTGGTGAAAAGATTTCTGGCTGATTTCGAAACGGAGTGATGGAGCCAGGCGTTCGGGGTTGATAAGTTCTCTATCAGTTGTTGTGTATTATCAAAAGGACCCCCCGCAAAAATGGCAACTGATGTAAACGCGATCCGGAAACGCGGTGCCGGCTGGCCCGCGGCTCTTGCACTGGTGATTGCAGCGCTCCTGCTGTCCGGCTGTGCAGCAAAGTCTGTCGAGCAGGAATTTACCTTCTCGCCTGAGGCCGAGACCGGTCTGATCATCGGATCAGCCACCTCGAGCAAGGAATACAGCAATTTCGATACCACGACCTACTTCCGTTATGCCAAAGCCGACGGCCTGGGAACACTTGATCTGAGTACGGCCGGTTTCATTCAACCCCGCCGCCGCAGTTTCATGCTCGGCCCGCGCAGCGACTCAGAGTTCCAGGATGCCGACGGCAGCCTTTTTGCCCTGTCTTTCGCACCGGGAGATTACGTGTTTGAAACCTGGGAAGTCCTAAACGGAAACAACGGTGTCATATCGCCGATAGACCGCAACTCCGTGACTTTCACGGTTCGCAAAGGCGAGGCGATTTACATCGGCAACCTGCACATGAACCTGCGCAAGGGTCAGAATGTTTTTGGCATCAGCATCATCGCCGGTGCCCGCCCCGAGATTCTCGATAAATCCGAACGCGATATACCGATGTTGCTGAAGCGCTACCCAAATCTCAAACGTGAAGACATCACGATCAGCATTCTCGACGACAGGCCATGGGGCGGAAAAGGCGCAGGGCATCTGGCGCCCGTGCAGTAACCGGGACATGCAGGTTCAATTAGGTTCAATTCCTATATCGGATATGAGTTTCAATCCCACACAAAACTGAGAGTTTTCCTCAAACTCAAGTCGACAAGAAGCAATTTAAAGGTGATTCGGCAAGTGACTTTTTAACGTTAACCGAATAGAATGCCGCTCAGTAGCTCTTTAAGACAGTATTCAAGAAGAAACGCCCTCTATCGCTGGAGGGCGTTTTTTTTATCACCGACACAGTGATTTGGGGTCTTGGATTTGGGGTCTTGGATTTGCTATCCATTGGCCTCAATCAGGCGCCGCCCGGCTGCTCCCAACGCAAAAAACCTGACGAAAATAAGCCTCCAGGCCGACTGAGATACTTCTCTGCCTGAAGCAGGAGCAGAAAGCGCCAGGGAGCGAAGATGACGCCCTCTTGACAAATCTAAGACGACTGGTCATATTGTGCGTTATGCCAAAGCCAAACAACCGCGAAAAAATTCTTTCTGCTGGACTCGCTGTTTTCCACAAACAGGGATTTCATGCCACTGGAGTTCAGGATGTCGTCGATCATGCCGGCGTACCGAAGGGGTCGTTCTATAACCACTTCAAGAGCAAGGACGCCCTTGGTCTCGAAGTATTGGAGAGTTACTGGAAGGCCGGAGGTGGCGCGAGAACGGAACTCCAGACTGACGGGGTCGCGCCACTTGAGCGCATCGACCGCCATCTGGCTGCTGCCGGTTACGACAAGAACGGTTGCCTCATTGGGAATTTCAGCAGCGAACTCGCTGGTTCCGATGAATTTCGCTCTCGTCTTTCCGAGCTGTACAAAGTCTGGGTCTCGGAAGTTGCTGCCTGTATTCGAGAGGGGCAAGAGGACGGAACGCTTCGCCGCGACGATAGAGCCGAGAGTCTTGCCGAATTCATTATCGAAGGCCTAGAGGGTGCAAAGCTGAAGGCCAAGGTTGAGAGAGATCCGGCTGTACTCAAGCGCTATCGCAATTCCATCCGGTTGTTCCTCCAAAGCCCCTAACCCAGAAACCCGCAGAAAGAGAAAAGCAGAGTGGAAGTATTTGGCCCAATCACAAGACGACCGGTCATATTGTTCCGAATTTGCCAAGCAAGGCGCGGTCACGGAGTCGACGCGAAGACTCACAACAGTCGCCCTGCTCAGACTGGGCACAGCGGACACAACCAAATCTATGAAGGAGACTAAATCATGTTGGCAACCTACTATCACGACCGCGCCGAAGTGCGGGTCGGCAATCTACCGGAACCGAAACTGCTGTTGGACAGCGACGCCATCGTGCGCGTGACCCTGGCCGGTATCTGCGGCGCGGATCTCGATTTTACCCAGAACGGGCCCGAGATGGGCGTGCAGCAGGGCATGCGTCTGGGACATGAATTCGTCGGGATTGTCGAAGCGATCGGCAAGGATGTGCATAACGTCAAGGTGGGCGACCGTGTCGTCGCCTCGGCGATGTTTGTCGATGGCGAGTGCCACTATTGCAAACGCGACCTGCCGTCGGCCTGCGACCACGGCGGTTTGTTCGGCTCTCCCCTCTTTGTCGAACATGGCGGTAATGACATCCAGGGCGGCCAGTCCGAATTCGTTCGCGTCCCCTATGCGAACTCGTCGCTCTTTACGCTACCCGAAGGCCTCAGTACGGGCGCAGAAGATGCAAAAGCGCTCCCGCTCGCCGACAACTTCGCAACCGGGTTCCATGGCGCCTTGAATTCAAACGTTCGTCCGGGCGAAACGGTCGTCGTCATCGGCGACGGCGCTGTCGGCCAGTGTTCGGTGATGGCGGCGGGCCTTTTTGGCCCTGCTCAGATCATCTTCGTGGGCCGGCACGACGGCCGTCTGGACTTCGGTCACCAAAAGGCCGGTGCAACACACAGCGTCAATGGCAAGACCACCGACCCGGTCGAATACGTGAAAGAGCTGACCGATGGCCGGGGGGCGAACTCCATCATCGATACCATCGGCAATCAGACCTCGATCAAGCAGTCCCTCGATATGGCACAGGCTGGCGCCTCGATCAGCGTGCTGGGATTTGGCCATCTTTTTGCGCCTGTGGACGCCCCCTACTCCGAGGCGCTGTTCCGGAATCTCACCATCCATACCGGCATTGTCAATGTGGCTGCCTACATGAAGACGCTTCTGCCGCTGGTCGAAAGCGGGCGCATCGATCCCAGTGTGATCTTCACCGATACACTCCCGCTCGCAGACGCCCAAAAAGGCTACGATCTGATGCGCAGCCGCTCGGCTGGCTCCATCAAGGTCGCTCTGCAAGCTTGATGTGAAACGCCAACCGCTCTGTTTCGCAGTATGACCGCCATCCCCATGTCCGACTCTGCGGGGGTGGCGGCCCATTCCAGGTGATCTGGGTCCTGCCGGTGCCATGCAACAGCCCCGCGCATTGATGCCGCCGTACCTTCGCCAGAATTGACGTGGCGCAGCGTGAAACGATCGACCAGAACGCATGTAAGTCATGCTGTTGAGACACCTGTAGGCCAGATGAAGCTATAGTCTGTGTTAGCTGACGGATCTTTCCTATCACTAGGAGCATAAAGGTCTATCGGAAAGCGTAACCAAACCGCGACGACCAAAACCGATTGGCAAGTCGCAAGCAAACGAGAGGGAAATTTTATATGCCGTTCACCCGCATTTCGCTCAAAAAAGGCAAGTCGCCGAAGTATCGGCGCGCTTTGATGGAACAGGTTTATCTTGCGATGCGAGAGACCATCGAAATCCCCGAGAATGATCGCTTCGCAACGATAACGGAGCTCGAATCCGAAAACTTCAACAATAGCGGAGACTATGCAGGTATCGACCGCTCCGAGGATGTCGTGTTCATAGAAATAACCCTGAACGCCGGTCGGACGACCGAAAAGAAGAAGGCTCTCTATGCGGAGATCGCAAAACGCCTTACGGCTGACCCGGGTGTTCGGCCCGAGGATGTCGTTATCAGCCTTCTTGAAGTCTCGAAGGAAAATTGGTCACTCGGCAATGGCGTAGCACAGTACGCATAGACGGGTAGCGGCATCTTCGAACCTCCCAAATTGCAACTGAAATTGACGATTGGAAGCCAATTGAGTTTGCGGGCATCTATCTGGCCTCTCAGTGCAACATCGTCTGTTCGAAGTTGAGGGATCTTCGGCTCCGGTATCGCGTTGGACCTTGTGTGATTCCGTCTCTAAAATGCGCCGCACACTATGCGCCGAATTTCAGAAACATCACACGAGTGGAGTGAGGGGGTTGCTGCAGCAAAAAGAGCTTGCAGGAACAGAAATCTTGTCTATCTACATACATATAGGTAAGAGCGAGCCCGAAATGACTGACACGAGAACGAAAATCCTGGATTTTGCGGAGCACCTGACTCAGACCAGAGGCTTCAATGGTTTCAGCTATATCGATCTTGGCGAGGAGATCGGCATCAAGACCGCGAGTGTGCACTACTACTTCAAGGTCAAAGACGATCTTGCCGCCGCGTTGGTCGAGCGCGTCCAGATCAACCATGCAGCGGGCTTTCGCGAGATCGAGGCAGGGACGAGCTGTCCCCGGAGACGTCTGGAAGCCGTAGTCACCTATTTTCAGGGCTATGTAAAAGAGGAGAAATTCTGCCTTTGCGGCATGATGGCGGCGGAGCTGCAATCTGTGAGCCCACGCGTCGCCAGGCTGGTGGAGGCCTATTTTAGCGCTTTCCAAGCCTGGCTTACACAGCAGTTCAAGGAGGCAGGTCACAAAGACGCCAAGCTTCAGGCACTCAGGTTCCTCAGTACTTTGGAAGGATCCGTCCTGCTCGCGCGCTTGAGTCGTGATCCCAAGATTGTTCACGACGCCTTGAAAGGCTTCCTGAAGGTTTGATTATTTTTCACTAAAATACCTATTTATATATAGGTAAGTTCACAAGGAAATAACCATGAAGAGACTCGTTCTCCCGACGACGGGCGTCACCACAACGGTCGCCGCGGCAGCGATTGCCACACTGGCGGTCGCCGCAATGATCGTGTTCCCGACACCCCCCACTCACGCCCAAACCCAAACAGAGAAGACCGAAACCATGACAAAGACTGAAATCTCGAAAGAAACAGCAGCTGACGAAGCCCGCAGCTTTAGCGACTATCAGGCGGTGGTTGAGGCTCTGCAGCCCTACATCGAAAGCGCAAAAACCGGAGACGGAAAGCAAACCCGGACCGCGTTCTACGATCACGCCCATATTGTCGGCTCGATCAACGGCGCGTTCGATAATTCCGATTTGGATGCCTTTGCGGCGGGTGTGAGTTCCATCGGCCCCTCGCCCGATGTGAAGCATCACATCGCCTGGATCGACATCTCCGGACCTGCGGCCGCGGCAAAGGTCGAATTCATCAACTGGGCCGGCTTCCGCTTCACGGACTTCTTTGTCCTCTACAAGCATGACGGCCAGTGGAAGATCAGCGGCAAAGTCTACGACTCCCACGCAAACAATTAATCCCCATCCCCGAAGAAAGACCAGATCATGACTGACTTTACAATCCACACTCAGGAAACGGCGCCCGAAGGCAGCAAGAAAACCTTAGACGCTGCGGTGCAAGCCTATGGCTTCCTCCCCAACCTGATGGCGACCTTCGCTGAATCGCCCGCAGCCGTTGAAGCTTATGCGGCGCTCTCCGGCATTTTTGACAAAAGCGACTTCACGGCGACGGAACGTCAGATTGTCCTGATGACCAACAACCGCTTGAACAACTGCACCTACTGCATGGCGGCGCATACGACCATTTCGAAACTGCAGAAGGTCCCGGCGGATGTCATCGATGCTTTGCGGGTCGGTACGGCGCTTGCCGATCCCAAGCTGGAAGCCTTGCGCGTCTTTACCGCCAAAGTGGTCGAGCAGCGCGGTTTTGTCGACCCGGCTGATGTGGAGACCTTCCTGGGCGCGGGCTACAGTAAAGCAAACATCCTGGAAGTGATTCTGGGGACGGGTCTGAAGGTTCTGTCCAACTACACGAACCACATTGCCGGAACGCCCGTCGATGGCGTGTTTCAGGCCAATGCCTGGTCCGCGGACAAGACAGTCGCCGCCTGACCGGCTTGTTACATGACTCGAAAAACCGGCCACCTCTGTCAAGCAACTTACTCAAGCCTGACAGAGGCGCGGTCATGGTGATTACGCGCATGCGAGATCAGCAAATCATGTTGGTAACCCGCACCCTCGACCGCGCCTTTCAAACGGAGAATTACTGATGCGTGCCATCGTGGCCGAAGCTTTCGGGAACCCCGAGGTTCTGAAACTTAAAGAAATACCGAAGCCCGTCCCGGGCGCCGGCGAAGTCCTGGTCAAGGTCGAAGCAGCCTCGGTTAATCCGCTCGACATTCAGACCCGGCGCGGTGACTACGCCGAATATGTCTCTCAGCCGTTCAGACTGGGCGTTGACGTCTCTGGCACAGTCGAAGCCGTTGGTGACGGCGTCGAAGGCTTCACTACCGGAGACGACGTCTTCTACAGCACCCGCGTGCTGGAAAACGAAGGCGGATACGCCGAGTACCATACTGAGCAGGCCAAGATCATTGCCAAGAAACCAACCTCACTCTCCTTCGTGGAGGCAGCCTCAATGCCCATTGCCGCAAGCACGGCTTGGGTGTGTCTTATCGAGCGCGGACGATTGAAAGCGGGCGATAGGGTTCTCATCCTCGGTGGCTCGGGCGGTGTTGGTTTATTCGCTGTTCAGATCGCCAAACTGACTGGTGCGCATGTTGTTGCGACCTGTCGCAAGGACGCCCAAGGCTTGGTGAAAGAGCTTGGCGCCGATATCACCGTTGACTACAGGGCATCGAATTCTTGGGAGAAGCTGGACCAGCATAACGGTGGCGGGTTTGACGTGATCGTCGATCTGATCGGCGGCAATGCAATCGAAGAATCCCTGACGTTACTTGCAAGCGGCGGCCGCGTCGTCAGCATCGTCGATCAGCCCCAGCCACAAAGCCTTTACGCCGGATGGGATGTCAACGCCGAGATCCATCTCGTCTTCCTGTCACCAAATGCGGATCGCCTAAGTCGTCTCGGTTCATTGGCGGACCGCGGGCTTCTAAAGCCGACGGTTGAGCAGACTTTGCCTTTGGAACAGGCCGCCGAAGCGCATCGACTGATCGAGGCCGGCGGCAGGACAGGTAAGATCGTCCTTGTGACCTCCTAACACGAATCAAGATCAAATCGAGTCACTGTAAGGCCTGGATCGGGTCTCGATTTATGCATCTCAGACAAATTGCAGATCACTTCTGACGCCGTTAAGGATTTAACCCCGAACATTCGCCGCACCAACAGAAATGAAAGATGAATTTACATGCCGATCTCAAGTACAATTGCGCCCAATCGAATACTCTTCTCCATGCTCCGCGTGAGCGACCTCGACACCTCGATTGCGTTCTATCGCGACATGTTGGGAATGTCGGAACTCAAGCGTGAAACTTTTCCAGACGCAAAATTTACTGCGGTGTTCATGGGATATGGGGACCTGACCAAAGATGCCGTGCTGGAGTTGACTCACAATTGGGAGAACGAAGGCTATGAACAGGGTACGGCCTTTGGAAACATCTCTCTCGCGGTAGATGACGTCTATGCGCTGGAATCATTCCTGCAGCAACAGGGCGTCAAGATTTTACGCCCTGCAGGCGAGCTGCAGATCGTACCCTCCGAAACCGGAAAGAAATACACACTGGCCCATATTGCCGACCCGGATGGCTATCGAATTGAACTTATACAAAATTAAACTTCAAAAAATACTATGCCTCTGCGCCGCGGCTGCTGAAGTTAGGGTTAGAGAAGTTGGGGTCAGGTCTTAGTTTTTGCATCAGCGAAACCCTCAAGTGAATCCTGGTGCACTTAACCCAAAGACAAACACACCGAGGTAAACCTGCCCCTTGAGCTCTCATTCAGAGTTCAGGTCCACACCCATCACGGATATTTATTATCCATGATGGGTGAAAAAAAACGTCTCAAGGGACTCTGCTAACGGACAGACGCATCAAACCGAACCGGCCATATCGAGGGTGACCTGATCGATCGGATGCTGCGAGCGGAATCCGACGGCCATGCGGTTCCAGAGATTGATGGTGCCCACCGCAACCGTCAACTTGGTGATCTCCTCTTGCGAGAAATGCAGGCGCATCGCTTCGTAATCAGCATCCGGTGCGCCTGTGGCGCTGATATTGGTCAAAGAGTCAGTCCATCCGAGCACCGCCCGTTCACGATCGTCATAGAGCCGGGACTCCCGCCAGACGCAAATCAGTGCAATCCATTGATCGCTCATTCCGTCCTTGCGCGCTTCCTTGACATGCATGTCCACACAAAAGGCGCATCCGTTGATTTGCGAAGCACGGATTTTCACGAGATGCAGCAACCGGGCCTCCAGTCCGGCATCCTTCGCGACGTACTGTTCCAGGGCCCAGACCGCCTGAAAAGCCTCTGGAGAAACCGTCATATAGTCGATGCGTGTCTTCATCGCGTTGTCCTTTCCGCGTTATGATTTACTGCTGAGCTGACGCATATTCAGATCGAAGAATGCGCAGCTTCGTTTCGCCAGAGATCCGTCATCGTCGTTTTTGACTTCGGCAATCAGCTGGGCGACCGTCACCGCACGCAGTGCCTGGCGGTAAGCCTGCTCGGCGCGCAGCATGGCGGCATTGATCTGACAAGGCGCCTTGTAATAGCGCTTTGCCAGCGGCTTGGGACCGTTCCGGCGGATCTCCTTGCACCTGAAGGCAGGTTCCGGGCCTTCTACGGCCAGGACGATGTCCAGCAGGCTTATCTCCTCGGCGCTCTTCGCAAGCTGATAGCCACCGCTGGGACCTGACACCGCATTGACGATGCCCGCACCGGAAAGAGCCTGCAGGTGCTTTAAGAGATAGCTTGTCGAGACCCCGTGAAATTCGGCCAATGCCGCCGCGGACAGCAATCCCTCCGCAGGCAATGTCGCCATGAGCGTAACGCTGTGTATCGCCTGCTCCACCCCATCGCCGAGTTTCATCTCTCAATCTCCTTCAAGCCTCTGAAATCCGCTATAATAGATATTTTTTATCCAGAATAGGAGCAAAAGCAAATCGGATTTCCACCTGAAACCGGCCTCTTCTATCTGTTCCAGCGCTGCGTCGCCTCGGCCACACGCACCCCCAGCAGGCGGCCTGTCTCCAGCTCAGCGCTGTTGGGGGATTCGGTGGGATCGTGATCGTTAAAGGACTGCGTGCCGACCCCCGTGTAATGACCGGTTCGGTTGATCGCCGTGTCATAGTCGTGGGAGGTCAGGCTGTAGCCGGGCTTGAAGGCGGGCGAGACCCAGTTCATGCCGTGCTGACAGGCCAGGACCATGAACTGGTTGAGGGTCGCCGCCTTATCCCCGGAAGGTGTTCCCGAATTGGTAAAGCCCGCCGCCAGTTTATCCTTCCAGCCATGCTCCTTGTAGACCCTGGAAGAGGCATCGGCGAAGGCTTTAAAGCTCGCAGAGGCCGCCCCCATATAGGTTGCCGAACCGAAGACAATGGCATCGGCGGCGGCGAGCGTTTCCCAGGGCCCGGCGTCCGGCTGGTGCAGGTCGTCCGTATTGTGCAGCGATGAGAGCGCACCCCCATCGCTCGCGCCCCTGGCGACGGACTGCGCCAGGCGCTCCGTATGCCCGAATCCGGAATGATAAACGATCGCGACCTTCACCATCTGCCCTCTCCTTTCCCATAAGAGATCCAAGAATGTTCCCAGCGGCACAGGCGTAAAAACATCCTCAGCACCCTGAAAACGAAACCAGCATTATCATGGATAATTTTTATCCGCAATAAGGAAAAACGAACCAATACCCCATACCCCGTTCTGAAGGCAGACTATTCGATCGCTGACGTCCGCCCGAGAATTTTCAGCACCCGGAGACGGGCGGCGAGCAGGTTGCTGCGGGCTTCGGCCAGTGCGATTTTTTGCTCGGTCGCATCTCTGAAGCGCTCGGAGAGTTGGTAGACCGTGATCTGGCCCAACTCGAGCCATTGCTTGGTCGTTTTAGCGAGATCCTCGGTCAGCGCCGCCACTGGCTGCAGCAGACCACTTTGCCGTTTTGCACCTTCATAGTCGGCCCAGGCATGCTCCAGGCGCTGTTGCATGGCCTGAGAGTCATTTCCGCCGGATGCCAGAGCATTATGCGCTGCAGTCTTGTTCTCCGGCCAGGCTGCCGCCGGGATGACCGGGACAGTGAATTCGGCCGGATCAGCCGCCAGTGCAGTCTCCAAAACAATCCTGCTGTGACGCCGGGCGGTGACGTAGCCTGCCTCCTGTAGCTGCAGGCGCTTCAGATCGACTTCCACCACCAGAATGTCGGTGTTGGGTCCTCGTCCGGCCTCGACAATCAACTGCGCGACCTCAAGCACCGCACGTTGCTCCTTGATGGCCGTTTGAAGGATCTGTTGCCGGTCGTCATCTTTGAGGCTCTTCAAATAGAGCCGCGTGACAGCGCCCGAGCAATCCTCATCAGACCCGGCCTCTGGAGTGGTCTCCATCCCGGCGATCTTGAGAGCCTGTCCAACACGCGCGCAGTCCTTTTGCGCGGTTTCCAGCAGTTGCCAGAGTGTGGCGGCCTGAGCCGGTTCGAAACAACCTGCAATAAGAAGCAGGCTGGCCAGCATCACCCGGGTAAGCATGAGAAAACCTGCGCGCATCTGTTCCACCTCTGGCATATATTGCGGGAAGAGAAAGACCGTCCCTTCGGGTCCTCGCCTGTCATTCTCCGTCTTCTTCTTTCGGCGCTTCGAACATTTCAGCGACGGCCGACTTGGTGATCGCGAAACCTTCGGCCAGGACCGAGATCTTGGTGCGTAACGTGAGGGCAAAGCGCCGCAGATGCTCAGGAGAGTCGGTCGCCTCCTGCACCACCTGACGTTTGAACTCGTCGATCCAGAGCCCGACGAGCTTCGGCGGAACGCTGGAAAGATCCTGCACCAGAAAGGCTTCGTCCTGATCAACGGCGCCGTCACTCAAAGGCCGCAGGACCGAGACGATAAAGGGCCCGTTGCCGCGCAGCCGCAGCTGGCCCATCAGAACTTCCGCGCGCGCGTGGTCGTAGAGCCGGGTCAGGATCTCGATCTGCTCGTCGGCGCTGCGTTGGGCGAAATGCAGACGCATGCTGGCCGGCGAGGTGTCTTCAAAGATCTCCTTCAGGGGAGCATAAAAGATGTTGATGCTGGCCGGGGCCGCGCCGCTTTTTTGCAGCGCTTCGGTGGTCCGGACCTGGCTCACGTAGGCCTTTACGGCGCTTTTGAAGCGGGCGCGTTCGTCGCGTTCATCACGACTGGCACCGGCGAAGAGGAGGTAGCTGTAGAGAGGATGCCCCTTACGTTCGATCTCCAGCGGAAACAGCAGGTCACGTCCGGTATGACGCAGATCCGAGAGGTTGGGCAGAGAATTTCCGCCGCCGGTTTCACCCCCCGCAGCCGGTTCGATCTGGTTGACCGGGTCGCCGCCCCCTGTGGCGCCCGCCGGAAGAAGCCGGTCGACTAAGTCCCCTGCGTGAAGGGTCTCACCGTCTATGACAAAATCGACCGTCGACAGATCGCTCCGTAACAGCAGGTCCTGCAGAACGATAAGTGCGTCATCGTCCGGAAACCAGATCACGAGATCCTTGGTCTCGACAATCAACTCAGCCTTGTTTGCATCGAAGAGCAGCTTCAGGGTCGCGTTTGCCGGGACCTCAATGCGGCGGGTTTCCCCCGGCCCAGGGCGCTGGATCTCAATAAGCGTTTTTGCTGGTTCGGCAGCGCCCGGCGATGGCTTCCAAAGCAGTGCAGTCATCAGACACAGCAAAGCCGCAACGCCCCAAAGACGAGTGTTCCTCCTGGCGCCGATCATTCCAAATTAGCCTTTTCCGACGAAGCCAGGTGCTTTTTGGCCAGCCGGACCAGCTTCACCAGAGCGTAAAAAACCACGAGAACGAAGACCGTTTCCACGGCCCCCAGAGGTTCGTTGGGAAAAGTGAAATAAAACCCCGACCAGACGATGACCGTCAGAACCACCGAGATCCCCAGATCCAAACTCCACTTCACCTGCCATTCTCCCCTTATCCACGCCAAACATAAGCGCGCCAGCGTATTCAGCAGCCTATCACGCCTGCCGAACAAAAGGTAAGACTATGGCTGCTGAGCAGGGCCCATGGCAGGTTCACTTCTTAAGCCGGCATATCTCGGGCAAGGTTTTTTCCAGTATTGAATTTAGTGTACTCAGCCTCCCTTTGCGCGAACTCTGCGGGCTATCGCACAGATTGGGATCTGACTCCGGACAAACGCTGGGTGTGAGGTCTCAAGTTAGGCAAGCGGCTGCTTCGGCCCCAGACTGCCGCTTGACATGCCGCCGAAGAAGTTAATGTCGTTGCCGACATGCTTGGCGTAGTAGCTGATGTTTTTCGGGCCTTGGTAGGCTGCGCCCGTGCGTGGATGAATCCAGTTATGCGAGGTCTTGGGGGTCGACAGGGCCGGACAATGGGCAATGCCGTGCGCGTTCATCCAGCCTGAACAGTCGCCACAAACATTGGCGTTCAGGCAGACCACGACAAGATCCAGAGCCTGCGCGTCCGATGCCTCGCTTCCGTGTTTCAGCAGCTTTAACGAAAAGAGATAGCGGATCAAAGACATCTCGGCATGCAGGCCTGTTGCGCTGGCTTTGTCTGAAACCTGTACCCATTGCCACCCCTGTAGAGCATCGGGCATATCAATAGCCTTACCATTCTGCGAGACGTAACACGCAGTGTTCTTGGACTCATGGGTGACAAGGGCAACACTGACGGTTGTCTGACCCACGCGCGGGGCTTCGCCGCCGGCATAGGCGATTTTCAGTCCAATCGAGAGGTTCGTCGTGGCGGCGCCACCCCAGGTGCCTGCTTTGCTTCTGCGGGTATCCGCGGCGTCTTGCGCATCTTGAAGTGAAGTTTTTGCCATCGTGTCCCCCTATTGCTTATGCGTTGTTACGTAGAACTTCAGGTTGGGTCAGCAATGATCCTATAGTTTACCAGAGTCTCTGCCCTGCGCAGGCAAGCAGGGTAAGAGCTCTGTCTCGGCCTGTCACTCCGCAGAATCTGAATAGGGCTATACATTTTTGTCGCAGAGGTATCGCGCGGCGGGCGCCGGATGGCGTGCAGCGTCCCACTAATCCCGGCTCCAAGCGCCTCTGGCACCAAAACCCGACTATGACCGGAATTCCCGACAGTGTTTTCGATATTTTTTGAAAATGGCCCCTGGCCTTCCGGTTTATCAATAGAGAAGAGCCCGGCGAGGCCTTTTGGCTCAACTGCCATATCATCCGCTGTGCAGTGTCAGCTCTTCGCACGCCGAAGAGAATGCGGCCAGTGATCATGGCAGCGAGTTTTAGCAAGCCTCTGATACTGCGACCCGGGTGACCGGGCGAATAGAAGAATTGAGCCGTTTCAAGAACGGCTTATGAGAGCCGTGAACGGGAGGAACCTCATTTTGGCTGACACTTCAATCGGAACACCGGAACAGCTCCGGGATCCTCATTATACGCCAGCCCTGCATAAAGCGATCCCCTTGGGCATCCAGCACGTGCTGGCGATGTTTATTTCGAACGTTACACCCGCGATCATTATCGCCGGGGCCGCGGGATTTGGTTTTGGCTCCGATGCGGGCGCACAGGGTTTCCCTGACATGACCTATCTGATTCAAATGTCCATGCTGTTTGCCGGCATCGCGACATTGTTTCAGACAGTGGGTTTAGGTCCGGTTGGCGCGCGCCTGCCGATCGTACAGGGGACCAGTTTTGCCTTTATCCCGATTATGATCCCCCTGGTTGCCGGCAAAGGCGTCGAAGCCCTGCCGGCCCTGTTCGGTGGCGTTCTGGTGGGCGGTCTCTTTCATGCTTTTCTTGGCATGTTTATCGGCAAGATCCGCTTTGCCTTGCCGCCATTGGTGACCGGCCTTGTCGTCACCATGATCGGCCTCGCGCTGGTGAAGGTGGGCATTCAGTACGCGGCCGGCGGTGTACCGGCAATCGACAAGCCGGAGTACGGCAGCCTGCTGAACTGGTCCGCCGCGCTCGTCGTCGTGTTCGTCACGCTTGGCCTGAAGTTCTATGCGCGCGGCATGCTCTCCGTGTCCGCGGTCGTGATCGGTATTCTCGTTGGTTACCTTTACGCAATGGCTGTGGGAATGGTCACGATTGACGGCATCGCAAACAGCTGGTCGCGTGCCGTCGGCCTCGCTTTCCCGATCCCCTTCAAATACGGCTTTGAATTGAGCTTTGCCGCCGTCATCGGTTTCTGCCTGATGTCTTTCGTCTCCGCGGTTGAGACCGTGGGCGATGTCTCGGGCATCACCAAGGGCGGCGCGGGCCGGGAAGCCACGGATGTCGAAATTCAGGGCGCGACCTATGCTGACGGCTTGGGCACGGCCATCGCAGGGATCTTTGGTGGTTTTCCAAACACCTCGTTCAGCCAGAATGTCGGCCTGATTGCGATGACCCAGGTTATGAGCCGCCACGTCGTGACCATCGGCGCGATTTTCCTGATCGTCTGCGGGCTGATCCCGAAGGTCGGCGCGATCATCCGTACCATCCCGATCGAGGTCTTGGGCGGCGGTGTGATCGTCATGTTCGGCATGGTCGTGGCGGCCGGTATCTCGATGCTGTCGGATGTGAACTGGAATCGCCGCAACATGGTGATCTTCGCCATCGCCCTGTCTGTCGGCCTGGGCCTTCAGCTTGATCCCAAGGCGGTTCAGTACCTTCCGGACACCCTGCGCATTCTGATGACTTCCGGCCTGCTGCCGGCGGCCCTGATTGCCATCGTTCTGAACCTGCTCCTGCCGGAAGAGCTCGCCGCTGAATCCACCGAAGAAGTCTCGGGCGGATTGTCCGGCCACGGCGACGGGTCGCTCAAGGGCTGACCCGTCCGCGCAGTACAGCGAAAGGGCGCCTGGCGGAGCACGACTCCCCTACCCGCCCAACCATCATGAAGTTGCTATGAACGGGATAGGGCGTTGCCATATGAGGCATCACGGAAGCTCGGATAGCCCATAACACCCTGACATCGATTGCGGATGCACAAAGCAAGAGCTTCTCCCGGTCAATAGGCCTAACTTCGATCAGCGAATGGGACCTAACTCACTTCCTCGAAAAAGGCGTTGGTATAAGTAATGAAGACTTCCTCTCCCTCTTCGATATCCTTCGTCGCCCACAGTTCCACCATCCGTTCCTCCACGTGCAGTACAATTTTCGCATTTGAGGATCTAGAGTGCTGGCATAAGGAGCATAAGCCGAATGCAATGGCGCCTTGAGGCTGTCCATCCTTCGTCTGCCAACCATAGGTGATGTTGATAAAGCGGCTGTTTGTTTCCAGCGGAAAGTTCCTCATGCAATCATAAAGACCTGGCGGCACCTCGATGACCGGTGCCTGATCCAGCAATTCGCCCGCCTTGATTTTTCGGGTGACACGGATGCCTCGACCATACCCAACCGAGGATTCCGGCAAAAGTTCAATCGCCCCCGTGTTCACTCTCGCCCTCGAACCGCCACACGAGGTTTTTTGCACATCCTGACTTAGCATACCGGCACACCTGGCGGCGGTGTCTTCCAGCATACCACCACACTTGGCGGCAATGTCCTCCTGCATACCGCCACACTTAGCGGCCGTGTCTTCCAACATACCACCGCACTTGGCGGCAGATTGACCAACCGTACGAGAGCTGATGTCTCCCTTGCATTGCTGGTCTGGGTCCAAACCGAACTGGCGGCGCGTTGCGTCCCGTGTTGCCTGCCAGGAGGCATAAAATGCAGGCGTGCCGAAATAGTCCGCATCATGTTTCAGTGCGCGACCAAAGAAGCGCATGCAGTCGCGTTCATATTTTTCAGAATCCTCCATGCAGATGTGCCACACTCGGTCCTGCCGTTCGTTGGGAACACACTTCAAGTCCGGATTGGCGCGAACGACGTCAAGGAACATCCGATAGTCATCTAAAGCGGTGCCTGCCTCCTCAGGCGAACAGCCATGCCGCTCGGCATAGATCCGGCCAACATCCGATAAGTCCAATTGGGAAACTACCTCGTACGTCATCTCATTCTCCTTTGTGATCGAAATTTCACTCGCTGATGCCAAATTTTAATAAGGGTTCAGTTTTATTCACAGATCAGATTTAGGGGTCAGGTCTTAAATTTTGCACTTCTTCTCCAACGCTCAAAACCACAAAACCTTCAAGCCTCTTCCCACATGTCATACGCGACTGCCGTATCAAAAATCTCATTGAACTCAATGTTCTTCCCGTCCCACGTCGCGAAGAGGTCGATCTGATCAAACGCTACCAGACGTCCCGAGAATCTGCAGAGGAAGTCGACGTGGGAATGAACAGCGACGGACGCGAAATCCGGCGAAGCACATTGGGCCTGCAGCTTTACCTCCCCGTCTACTTAATCGGCGATATGGATCCGAGGCTGCCGGACGGCAGTTCGCCGAAGGAATTAATGCCACCGCCGACCTGCTTAGTGTAGTAGCTGACATTTTTCGGCCCCCGATAGGCCGCACCAGTACGCGGATGCACCCAGTTAGCCGAGGTCTTGGGCGTTGCCAATGCCGGGCAATGGGCGATGCTGTGCGCATTCATCCACCCTGAACAGTCGCCGCAAACATTGGCGTTCAGGCAGATCACAACGAGATCCAGCGCCTGCGCTCCCTGTGCCTCATTTCCCTGACTGAGCAGATTTATGGAAAAGAGGTGACGGATCAGCGCCATCTCAGCATGCAGTCCAGTGGCGCTGCGCTTGCCTGGAATCGGCATCCAGTCCCAACCTTGCAACGCGTTTGGCGTCCCGACTTCGCTACCATCCTGGGAAACGTAGTAAGCAATGTTCCGCCCCTGATACGTCATGAGGGCAACACTGACCGTCGTCTGACCTTCGCGCGCAGCCTCGCCTCCGCTATGAGCGATTTTCAACCCAATCGCGAGGTTTGTCGTTTCGCCTCCGCCCCAGGGGCCCGCACTATTCCTACGATTGTCCGCCGCCGTTTGCGCTTCCGCGAGTGATCCCTTGGCCATATGCTCCCCTTATCCTCCTTTTCGTTTCTGGAGTATGAAAACTGCTACGGAAAACTCTATCTCACTCTGTCTTGCCTCCTGGAAAGATCCGCCCTCGATTTGCGCTAGCTCTCCAGGAAGGGTGAACATTTACAGTATTTGAAATTCCCAGAACTGATGATTTAGCGTGACTGCAATACGGCTCTTCCGTTCGGCCCATGGAAAATCGAATAGTCCAGTCGCCGAACACTTTTCTGTTCATGCTCCCTCCCGCATGTCGTACGCCGACGCTGTATCAAAGAACTCATTGAACTCGATAATCTTCCCGTCGCGCATCCGGAAGAGATCGACCTTGTCGATCGCCACGAGATTACCAGTGGACTTGTAACGGAAACCCACGTCGGCGTGGACGGCGACCATGTCGTCCTGGGCGATCATGTGGTTGATGGCGTATTTCTCCAGGTCGTAGTCGGCGTGAATGCGCGCGATGTTGTCCAGCACCGCGCTGCGCCCGTGGCAGGGTCCGGCGAAGCTGAATTCGGTGCAGCGGGCGACGGAATTGTAGCTGGCCTCGTCATCGAAGAGGCTGACCAGAGGCTGAGGGTCGCTGTCGGCATAGGCATCGTAGCAGCGCGACAGCAGCGCCTTGTTGGCGGCGGAGGCCGTGCGCTCAAGTTCGACCAGCGCCGATTTCGAGAGGGACGAGGTCTGCTGTGGTGTGCGGGGTTTGCACTGCCCCGCGCTGCAGAGTTGCGCGCAAGAGGGCGTGCCGTCACGGTTCATCCAGGCGCGCAGACCGGCGGAATCGAAGAACTCGACGAATTCGACAATGCGTCCTTCCTTGAAGCGGATCAGGTCGCCCAACTGGACTTCGGTCCGCTGATCCGTCTCCTTATGGCGCAGCATGCCGCCCGTGATGGCGAAGACCGACTCCCCGTCCACCAGCATCTCGTAAATCTGATAATTCTCCCAGGCGAACATCTTCGAGATCGCGGTCAGGGCCTCGCGCGCGCCCTCGGGGCCGGAGCTGGGCCCGGCGAAGTGCAGGAAACTCTCCGGGGCAGTGAAGCGGATCACCCCGTCTTCAGCGAAGAGGTCGAGCAGCGGGCCTGCATCGCCCTGGTCATAGGCGGCGTAGGCCGACCTCATGCATGCCAACAAGTCAGGGTCCGACGCCATGTAGGATCTCCGCCAATGAGAGGTAGAGGCCAGTGTAGCAGAAACGACCCATTCGGGCATTCCCTAAAGGTCTTTCCCGCATGAAAGGTGAAGTCATATAATCTGGTTTGCCCGGTTCCAGTTTTTTCCACTCTTAATTCCTATCGGGGATAGGCCACCGCCTTCGGGGTCAGACGCGCAGAGCGGCAATGCGTTATTCGCTGTAGCACAGGAGAAAAATCTCCGCCAAACTCGCGACTGATCTCAATTTCTGGCGACGGAGTCTTGCAAAAAGATGGCGATGAATGTCCTCCTGATCACCGCTGATCAATGGCGGGGCGACTGCCTCGGCGCGGTCGGTCATCCGCTGGTGCAGACGCCCGCAATCGACGCTTTGGCCGCCGACGGCCTGCTGTTTCGCCGGCACTTCGGTCAGGCCGTGCCCTGCGCACCCGCGCGCGCGTCGCTGCTGACCGGACTCTATCAGATGAACCACCGGGTCTGCCGCAACGGCACGCCCCTGGACGCCCGCCACGACAACATCGCCTTCGCCGCGCGACGTCTTGGCTACGAACCGGTGCTCTTCGGCTATACGGACAGCAGCATCGATCCGCGCAGCTGCGATGCCAACGACCCGCGTCTGCGGACCTACGAAGGCGTATTGCCGGGCTTCACTCAGCGTCAGCCCCTGGACGAAGCCTCGGCCCCCTGGCTGAGCTGGCTGCGCCGCAAGGGCGTGGCCGTGCCGGAAGAAGGGCTCGATATCTACCTGCCGAGCGAGGGGCCTGCCGATCCGCCCAGCGGCGCGCCCGGGGGTTATCCGGCAGAGCTCTCCGAGGCCGCGTTTCTCAGCGAGCGCTTCATGGACTACAGTGACGAGATGGGCACGGCCCCCTGGTTCGCCCACGTCAGCTTTCTGCGCCCGCACCCGCCCTTCATCGCGCCCGAGCCCTATAACCGGATGTACGATCCCGCCAGCCTGGATGACTTCGTCCGGGCGCCCTCGCTGGAGGAGGAAAGCGCGAGCCACCCCCTCCTCGCCTACATTTTCGAGACCCAGGGCAAGTCGAGCTTCGTGCACGGGGCGGAAGGTCTGGCCCGGGATTGGGACGAGGCCGCCCGCCGCCAGATCCGCGCAAGCTATTACGGTCTGATCTCCGAGGTCGATGCCCAGATCGGCCGGATCGTCGCGCATCTGAAAGCCCGCGGGCTTTACGACAATACCCTGATCGTCCTGACCACCGACCACGGCGAGATGGCCGGCGACCACCATCTCTTCGGCAAGCTGGGCTACTTCGATCAGGCCAATCACATTCCCCTGATCATCCGCCATCCCGATGCGGCGGATGTGGCAGGTCAGCAGGTCGCCGCCTTCAGCGAGGCGGTCGACGTCACGCCGACCATCCTGGACTGTCTGGGCGCGAAGGCTCCCCGGGCCATGGACGGCCGTTCGCTCAAGCCTTACCTGGAGGGACGAGACCCGGAGGACGCGCGCGATGAGGTTCACTGGGAGTTCGATTTCCGCGAGGTCGTGACCGGCACCGCGCAAGAAGCCTTCGGTCTGGCGCTGGATGACTGCAGCCTCTCGGTGATCCGGGACGCGGCTTTCAAGTACGTTCATTTCGCGGGTCTGCCGCCGCTGCTCTTCGACCTCGCCGCCGATCCCGGCGAGTTGAATAATCTCGCCGAAGATCCGGCCCATCTGAGCACGCGATTACGCTATGCCGAGAAGCTGCTCACCTGGCGTGCCCGGCACCTCGACCGCACCCTGACCGGCCTGGAATTGACCCCAGATGGTGTCCGCGGCAGCTTCTGACGGCGCAAATCACCTGCTGTGGCATTTGTATGTCATAACGATGGGATAAGTCGCCCGGATGGGGGATAAAAGCCCCCAAAACGACATGGGAGAGTCCACCCTTTGAGGATAAGAGGCAGCTTGGGAACAGCTCCTTCTTGACGGCCTGATCACAAGATGACTGAGTTTTGCCCTAGGCTGCCGCAAGGCCTGCCTGCGCGGCACGAACGCGCTCGAGAGCAGCGGAGATAACCTCCGGCCCGGCGCCCGGCAGATGGGCGTTCTCGCTCAGATAGCGCCGCCAGATCCGCGCGCCCCGCTCGCCGTTGAAGAGGCCCAGGATATGCCGCGTCAGATGCTTGATCGCCACGCCCTCGGAGGCCAGTTTTTCCGCGTAAGGCATTAAGGCGGCTACGACTTCTTCGCGCGTCAGGACCGGTAGCGGGTCACCGAATATCCGCTGATCCGCCTCGGCCAGGATGTAGGGATCGTGATAGGCGGCCCGGCCGATCATGACGCCGTCCACCAGATCCAGATGTTTCGCCGCCGCGTCCAGATCCGGAACACCACCGTTCAGGACGATGTTCAGCTGTGGATAATCCTGCTTCAGCTGATACACAAGATCGTAGCGCAGGGGCGGAATTTCGCGGTTTTGCTTGGGACTCAGGCCGCTCAACCAGGCTTTGCGCGCATGAATAATGACCGTCGTGGTGCCCACCGCGGCAAGTTTTCCCACAAAAGACTGCAGGGCTTCATAGGAATCCTGATCGTCGATCCCGATCCTGGTCTTGACCGTGACCTCAATCTGCACCCGGCGCATGGCCTCGACACAGCGCGCCACCAGATCCGGCTCCGCCATCAGGCAGGCCCCGAACCGCCCGCGCTGCACCCGGTCGCTGGGGCAACCGACGTTGAGGTTAATCTCGTCATAACCATAGTCCAGGGCTGCCCTGGCGCAGGTCTCCAGATCCGCCGGGTCCGAGCCACCGACCTGCAGCGCAACGGGGTGTTCACTGGCGTCAAAGGCCAAAAAGCGTTCCCGGTCGCCGTGAACAATCGCGCCCGCCGGCACCATCTCGCTGTACAGCAAAGTTTCGCGGGTCATGAGCCGATGAAACACCCGGCAGTGACGGTCGGTCCAATCCATCATGGGCGCGACAGACAGCCTATATGATTGAAATCTATCCATCTTTATCTTCAGATTCTTCTCACGCGCGTCACGTTCGCCCCGGATCGCCAACACCTGCCTGACCACCGCAACCTTGCACATAACCCACAGCTTAGGCGGGCGCAAGAGCCAGCGGGAGCAAGATATGGTCCGTCACTCATTGAACCGCGCGGGGTTTCCGCCAACTCTTCGCCTCCTCAAAGCGCAGGAACCGAAAGTGTCGCCACCCCGCGGTTACGCAGGCTTCAGCGGCAATTCATTCAAATCGGCGACCTGCAATCGCAAAGACAGAATTTCTTTTGAACCCATCGGCCCCCTGCCTCGACTCATGTCCGACGGCGTTAAGCGAAGACGATGATAAGCGAACGCGGATTTAGAACACACTGCGGAGCAAACGGGCTCACGAGAACAGACCACGGGGACAGGACAGAATGACGGCAAAAAGCATTGGGTTTCTATTTCTTGGCCTCGGCCTTCTTGCTGGAGCCGGGAGCAGCACTTCGCACGCGCAAGCGCCAGCAGAGACGTGCTTTAACACACCCGTTCCGGCGGATTGCTCAAATCCGTTGTTGCATCATCTGCTCTCGCGGATCGCTGCGTCCCCCGATCCGGATAAGGCGGAACTCAATTTTGCGCTTCTGGACAAGCTGATAAACCAGGGTCACCTGGACAGCGCACTGATAGCCGCGCGCGCCTTGGATGAAAGCCCGCGAAAGGCATCAAAACTGGTCGTGATCGGCAGCCTACTCGCGAACACGCGGGCATACGCAAAGGCGCGCCAAGCAGAGACGCTCGTAACCGATCATCAGGACAAGCGCCTTATTCTCACCGCCTTGGTGCGGAGGTTCGTTGCAGATGGCGAAGTCGAGCCCGCGTGGCAACTTGTCAGGGAATTCGATGACCAAACGCTGACCGACAGTTTTCATGCGGCCCTGGTCAATCAGTTCGCGGCTGAACAGCGCTTTGAACTGGCCTGGCAGAACCTTCAGGAGATCGGGAATGCAACAGCCAGGAACCAGGTCCTTAGCGAGCTCGCGTTCCTTCAGTTGCCGTCCCGGCCTTTTTCAGAAGTGTTGCGATCTGTCGCGACGATAGACGATGCATCGCTTCGGTTACAGGTTTATGGCCGGCTTGGACTCTACGGGCATAACCTAAAAAAATCGCAGGAGTCGAAGAGCCTGTTTGCAACGGCACTCGCAGAGCTGGAGCAAATTGAGAAAGCCGGCACCGCAAACTCCGACCATCTGCGCCGGACGCTCACCTCCATGCTGGAAGGCTCCCGGCAAACAGGCACAGCGATCGTCGTTGCCGAAGGTATTGACGACCTTAATCAGCGCCTTATCAGCCTTTCGCAGATCGCGACCACTATGGCAGAGCAAGACAGCCGGGAAGCTGCCATGGCATTGTTTCACAAGAACATCGCCACCACATCCGGCATTGCAGACTCAAAACTGCGTGACGAGGCCATCAGCTGGCAAGCACAGTCAATGATGAGTGCAGGCTTCGTCGAAGAGTCCGCAGCCGTTCTTGGCCAGATCGAAGATCCCCTTCAAAGAAACATTACCCATCAAGCGCTTGGCCGGATTGCACTCACACAAGGAAAATACGAGCTCGCAGAGCAAATTTTCAACAAAATCACTTCCGAGCGTCACCGCCTGGTCGGGCTCATGTGGACCGCAACGCTTGCAATCCGCGTTGACAACCGGCGGGATCAGGCCGTTCGGCTGGCAGACGCGACACAACAAGCGCTTGAAATGGATGAACAGGAAGGCTTCCACGAGATCTTGAGTCACCTGATCAATGTCCGGCTCATGCTGCGGCAATACGATCAGGTCAAAACCCTGAATAACTGGCAAGAGGATACCGATGCCCGCTTCAGGACCCTGGCCAAGCTGGGCGCCGCGGCAGCAGACGCCGGCGACGACCTGATCCTGCGGGAAAGCCTGGAAGAGAGACTTGATTCCCTTGTCTCCGGACAATCGGAATGGGATTACACGCGGATTGCGCGGGTCGCCCAGAGCGTACCTCTGGACTACCGCTCAGCCGAGACCATTGCGCTTGCAAGAAGACTGAAGGATTCGAAAAAGGAACGGCTCTTCCTGATTGTTGTCGCGACGACACTGTCCGAGAGGGAACGGTTGGACGAAGCCCGGAACTTAGTCAAGCTTGCCGCTGATCCCGTGCTCCGGAAAGAGTTCGAACTACAGGAGCTGGCTGCTCTGCTGTTTCAGAGCCTTGGCAGGGAATAACCTGTCCAGACAGACACCCCGACAGGATCCCGGGAAAAAGCCCGCCACCTTTATCAAATGACGGGCCCTTGGTCATGGGCCGTAATATACAAAGGCCTTTGCATCGAAGTGCCGGAATTGGGATGTTGTTAATAGTTTCTATATAACTTCCCGAGTGAAACTCCCGGTGATAGAATTATTCATGACGTCAACGCGTTATGCCTGCCCTTAGGCCTTTTTTAGTTCGGCAATGAATGAATTTGATCAAATCAATATTCAATGAAAACCTGTATCTCAGGTTTTCTGCAACACCTGAAACAGAGGCCGTTATAATCGAGCGTCCCGGGCGATGGATGCAGGCCGACGCCCTATCCGATCTGCTAACGGACCTCAGAACAGTCGCGCAAAAAAACCTGCCCGCAGGAACCCTGGATTACGGTGTCCTTGGCGGGGACAAAGACAGATTACGTTCCTGCGTCATCACCATGGTTTACGAGAAAAAAACCGGAGAACCAATTGCCTTCAACGTTCTGAGCTGGATCCCACTGGTTTTACATGGTGAGGCCGTGGAGTTGCTGCATCTCGGCCTCGTGATGATCGACCCGGACGCCCGAAGCAAAGGCTTCTCCTGGGTTTTGTACGGCCTGACCTGCTTCATGTTTTACCTGCGTGGTGGCTTGCGGCCCATCTGGATATCGAACGTGACACAGGTGCCGGCCGTGTTTGGTTTGGTCAGTCAGAACTTCAGTGATGTTTTTCCCGGACACCCGGACGTTCGGCAGAGTTTCGAGCACCTTGCGCTCGCCCGGCAAATCATTGGCGAGCATTCACATGTGTTTGGGGTTGGATCTGATGCGGTCTTTAGCGAAGACACATTCGTCATTGAAAACGCCTACACCGGTGGGTCCGACAATCTGAAAAAGACGTTCGATGACTGCGCCAAACATCGCGATCAGAAATTCAATGACGTTTGCGGAGGTCAGCTCGACTATCAGCGCGGTGACGATTTTCTGCAGATAGGTCAACTGACCCTGTCTTCCGCACGTGACTTTGCGTTCAAGAAGATTCCCAAGAGGTCGATTGCAGCCCTGGCAACGTCCTTCGCCTTCATGATGGCGCAGGCCGTCGTTTTGCCCGCCATGCATTGGCTGGACACGTCACGCACCTATAAAAACCTGCGGCCTGCGAGGAAAAAATGACGGCGTTTTCCTATGAAGAATTCACGACCCGGAATATCGGCTTCGTAACCGCCCGGGAGCAGGAAACTTTGAAGAAGGGACGCCTGTTTATTGCCGGCGTCGGTGGCATGGGCGGCGCCGCCTTTGCCACGTTGGTGCGCGCCGGGATCGGCCATATCGCGATTGCGGACATCGATGAATTCGAAGTCTCGAACCTTAACCGCCAGGTTTCGGCAACCATGGAAACTGTGGGCATGCCCAAGGTTGCTGCCAGTGTAAAAATGGCGCAGCTCATAAACCCGGAAATCGACCTGAAGACCTTTGGTGGAGAGTGGGTCTCAGAACTTGACGAAATCACGAAAGACTACAGCGTCATCATTAATGGCACAGACGATGTCCGGGCAACGATCGCATTGTATCGGGCGGCGAAAGCCTCTGGCGCCACTGTTATAGATGCCTACGCGAGCAGCTTGCCTTCCGTCTATGTCGTGCGACCGGACGCTCCCCGTCCCGAAGTACGTTTAAACTACCCAACCACAAAACATGCGGTCGCGGACATCACGGACGAGATGGTGGCCGAATGTGTCGTCAAAGAGCTGGAATACGTAGTGACGCATTCCTCGAGCATAAAATATGTCGAGATGGATATCGCCGCCGACTTTGCGGCAGGAAAGCGCAGCCGTTTTTCCTTTGCGCCTATGGTCCTGACAACCGGAAACATGATGGCCTATGAAGCCATCGCGCTGATGTTGGGGAAAAGATCCAAAACAGACGACAGAGGATATTTTTTCAATCCCCACAAGGCGCGCACTGAAAAACCCCTTTTTGCTCCTCTTGCCCTGGCAAAGGGTTTTGTTGTCCGTCAGTTTCTCAAAAAAATGATGGGTGGATAGCAGGTGATTAATCCACTTGCATATGTTTTTTCAGATGCTGTGGCGATGATCACCGCGGCCACACTGGCCATCGTCTTGTCGCAGCAAAGTAAGCTGCGCACAGAGTTCTTTGTTGTCCGTTTCGCCGCAGCCATCGCAGCGTTGTTCTTCATCCGCATAGCGCATGGAGTTCTCGATTGGGCGGCGACCAAGACCATAACCTACCTTGTTGTGGCGAGCTTTCCTCTGCTGGCTCTCCTGACCGCAGAGAGCTTAATGCGGCGTCACGCGGCCAGGTTTGTAAAACTATCTGTCGCGATGTCGAGCCTGACTATCGCCGTGCTAGCGTTCGTAAACACCGATGGCTTTTCCACGGCTCGGGTTTCTCTCATTGGCGCCGCGCTAATTCTCAGTCTGTCGATAACGGCCTGCTTCGTAATCTTTCGCGATGCAAAAGAACTCTTGCCGAATGAGAATGCGCGCCTTGCGAGTCTTTTGCTGGGCTTCGGATTTCTAATCCCTTTGGCCGCAACCGATTTTATGTTCGGGGAAACCAGCGCCCTGCCCGCACTCAGTGCTTTGGGTGCTATGTGCCTGCTCCTGGCTGCAATACGTGTGGTCTGCAGTCGCAGCTCCTTAAGCGGCTATTTCATCGACATTACGATCACAATCGGCCTGACGGTCATCACATCCAGCGTCGCATACTTCCTGATCTCCCCAACACCGCACCAGTTCGGTGGGCTTTCCCTCGTCCTGGGAGTCATTTTTCTGGCCGTTATCTGCGCTGGGTACTTACGCGGCTTCCTCCGACAGTACATGAACCCGTCTTTGTCGACATACCTGGCGAACGCAAGAATCAGCACTACACCCGATTTTCTATCCGACTTGAAAAATCATCGCCTGATTAAGAGCAGCAAGCTGCTCGAAGGAGAGGAACTGACAAGGCGTGTCGCGCCTGAAGCGATTGCGCTTCTCTCCCAATCAACGCTTCTCTCGCGTGCCGACCTGGAGCGTATCGATGCGCAGCAAACCATAGAGCAACCTGAAAAGGCGGTTCTTTCGCTTTTGATTGCCAATGAGATGACCCATGCCATCCAGCTAAGCCAAACGCCGATGAAGATACTGCTTTGCGAGAGCATCAGTCCCAGCGGCGACCGCCTGGAGGAGGCCGATCTGCTTCTTCTGGCGCGCCTGGCAAAAACCATCGATGAGAGCTGACGCCGTGATTGAGCTGAGGACAGAGAATTTCGAAGCCTTTTTTGAGGCCCCCTTCGCCGCCTATGGTACGGATAGCCTTTATGTCTCGCCTATGAAAGGCGACCTTAAGGACGCTCTTTCGAAAGTAAAGAATCCGCTCTTTAAGGGCGAGAGTGACCTCACGTTTTATACGGCTTACAGAGATGGAAAGCTCTTGGGACGGATCACAGCCCACATCCACGCTGAAAGCAACGCGGCCTTTGGAACCTCGCAGGCATACTTTGGCTTTTTCGATTGTGTGGAAGATAGGGACGCTGCGGGCTGCCTTTTAGAAGCTGCCGAAGCATGGGCCAGAAACAAAGGCGCCTCCTCCATCGTCGGCAACTATAACCTGACTGCGATGCAACAAATCGGCGTCGTATCATCCGGATTTGAGCACGCCCCTTACACCGACCTGATCTACAGTCCTCCCCACATTCATAAGCTTCTGGAGGCCGCCGGATACAAAGCTGAGTTTCCGATGACGACCTTCGAAACCCTCCTGGATCAGAATTATCAGCCGCCGGAAATCGGACCGAAACAACAAGCCATTCTGGAGGATCCAGACTTTTCATTTGCCCCGATCAACCGGCGCACAATAGACGCAAGGCTGGAGGACGCCCGACAGATTCTCAACGCTTCTTTCGCGCAGAATCCTCAGTTCCTGCCGGTCAGCCAAGAGGAGTATCACTTTCAGTCGAAAGACATGAAATGGATCATGGATCCAAGGATATCCGCAATTCTGCACTACAGGGACGCACCGGCAGCCTGTATAATCTGCATCCCGGACTTGAATCCCTTGCTGAGGAAAGTGCGTTCGCGCTTCGGGCTAGCCTTTCCTTTTCATTTCCTGCTGCACAGGTTGAAGCGTAAGCGCGCCGTCCTGATCTATTCCGGCGTCATTCCCGAACTTCAAGGTAAGGGCGTCAACCCGCTGGTGCTGAACAGGGTGATGACCGCGATGCGCGACGCCGGCTACACACATTGCGGCAACACCTGGATAGGGGACTCCAACAAGGCAAGTCTGAGGCAAAAAGAAAAGATGCTGGCCAGACCGACACACAGATTGCACCTCTATCGAAAATTCCTGGATGCACCAGCATGATGTTCTCTGCCGCTGAACGAAATGACATTGTGTCGGAAGCCAATTCTGCGCCGTCAGTCCACAACACCCAGCCAACCCGCTGGCTTTTCAAAGACTCCGAAATCCATCTTTACATCGATGAGGCTCGGATTCTGAAGGTCGGCGATCCTTCACGTCAGGATGCCGGGATTTCCTGCGGCGCGGCTTTGGAGGGCACTTTGATCGCTCTGTCGAAGCGGCGAATGATTGCAGCAGAAGTCGTTGATCTCTGGGAGAGTAATGGCGCTTCCAAATATCAGGAATTGACCCAAGTCGCTAAAATCTCGTACGCGCCGAGAGAAGACGGCGTTCAGGACGAATTATCAGAGTACGTACCGAAACGTTACACTTGGCGTGGCATGTTCGAATCCTCACCGGATCATGCAATCTCTGAGCTCGTCAATTGGGGACACACACATGCCAACGTTACGATCGTGACGGCACGTGAGGAGGTGAAATTTCTGTCGCGTCTGAACGATGCTATGAGTTTGAGGTTTTTCAAGAGCAAGCCTTACAGAGACGAGCTCCTTTCCTATATGCGATTCAAAAAATCGCATCCCCTCTGGTCACAGGATGGCCTAAACCTCGACGCCATGCAGCTTTCCGACCTTGAAGGCATGGCTGCCAGTATCGCGTTGAAAGATCCTTTCTTCAAAGGGCTGGATATCCTGGGCATAGCCGGTCATCTGATCACGGAGCGCGCAAAGACCGAGTCAGCTTCGGGCATCCTCTTTTTCACATCTCCGAAGGGGCGCTCCCCGCTTGACACCGGTCGCGAGCTCTATCGCAGATGGCTGGAACTGACCCGTCTGGGGTTTGTTGCCTGGCCGATGGCGGTTTTAGCCGACGCCCCGGATTCCGCAACCCAATGCGCGGAGCGGTTTCACCTGCCGAAGGACCATAAACTCATCAACGTTTTCAGAGTGGGTTGGCCGATGGATGGTTACGCGCCCATACCAGCTCGCCTTCCTCTCGAAACTCTGATTCTTGAGAAGCTCTAGAGTAGCTTCAGATACTCCAGCAGAGCACGCTTCTGTCCGTCATCAAGCGGCGCAAACTCTTTCTCATGGCCCTGATTTCCAAGGCCGAACGCAGTCGTATCCACTTCTTCTGACGGCATCCATGGCTTATGCGTCTCCGGATAACGCCAGACGCCGTCCGACCCGAAATCACCGGCAATACCGACCTTTTCGAGATCCAGGGCATGCCCGCCGACCCTGAACTTTGCGGGTCGCATCTCAGGATACATCAGGGCCTGCAAAGTCGGAACGCTGCCGTTATGCAGATAGGGTGCGCTTGACCAAAGCCCGGCAAGCGGTGGTGCCGTATATTCGGTTGCTGCCCGCCCTTGAATGTAAGGGCTGTAGATCGACGCATTTATCGCATCCGCAATATCAGCACCCGTAAGTTCAATACGGCGTCTGTCCGTACCGACATCGACATAGGTGTTTGGAAAAGACAGCAGCGCCGGCACTTCAAGACTCTCGTCATATGATCCGTGGCAGGCGGAACAGTGATCCCGATAAACCTGTTGTCCATCCGCCAGTAAGGAAACGTCCAATGGCCGTGGATAGGACTGAGGCCTGTAGTCTTTCATCCACAGCATAACATCTTCCATATCACCGATATGGCTGATGGCAACCTCGGGCGTTACGCCCATCGAAGGTATCGTGACAAAGGTCGCTATGCCGGCGAGCGCCTGCAGACGCTCCTGCGTGATGTCGGCAGGTTCTGTGGTGTTGGGGGCCTCTCTCGCAGGAACAACATAAGTTCCCGTGTTCAGGAAACGATCCCGGAAAACCCGACTCCCCAGATCAGGAATCGAATTGAAAACGCTGTGTTCGATAACTGTAGACTGATCTTCCAGGCCCAGCTTTACCCGGAGTGAGTCCAGACCGTTCGTTAATCCGGGTAGTGCGCTCTTGAAAGGAAGCAATCGGCCGGTCGTCGTTTCCAGTTCCTGAATGCGCTTCCGGATTGCGGGCAGTACGATGAGCTTCAATGTATAGCGCTCACGGATCGCTAAGTCAGGGTACAGCTTGTCGATTGCCGCCCAGAGCATTTCCTGCTTCTCATCCCGGCTGTAGGTCAACAGCGCCGCATAGATCGCATTGCTGTAGGACTCCAGGTTGATCGAAGTGTTGGGCGCCCCCAGCCATACGCGATCGGGATCAGGCGACCCGCTCTCGTCGTAGACCACCCCGCTATGGCAAGCCGGACACCCGATGTTCGCGATCGTGACGGCGGTGGGTGGCAGCAGTCTTTTTGCCAGGCCGACGTTTTGACCGACAGGATATTGCAAGTCGGGATTGGCCAGAGCGTCCGGCCAGTTCTCGAACTTCCGAGGTGTATGGAAACCAAAGCTTTTGTATATGTCCCGTACGGCTTCAGGATTGACGCGCTCAAGATCACCGTTGGCCGTTGACAGGGAAAGGGATGCGGTCAGAACCACCCAGGGGGCCGCGGACACCTTTAAAGTATCAGAAGTGAGAGCTGAAAAATCGCCCTGGGCAAAGTAGACGATGCCCTTTTCTCCAGCGCTCAAATCCGCATCCGAAAATCTGGCGAGCGCTGCAGAAGATGCCTTCAACTCTCCCTTAAAGGCGCCTTTTATATCACCATCCGCGATCAATAAGGCCGCGATAACAACAACAAAGCCGCCAACGAGATAGCGCAGCACAGCAAACTTCATAATATGACGCCTATTCTCCGCTCAGAAACGACCGCAGATCAATTTATGCCTCACTATGAAGAGTTATGCCTCTGGTTTTCAACACCTTATCGCTCTTTTGAGCATCGTTGACAGGCTTCTAGTAGGTCGCACGTCCACCAGAGAGATCAAACACGGCACCGGTGGTGAAGGAGTTTTCCTCCGAACACATCCAGGCGATCATGGAGGCGATCTCGTCAACAGTGACGAAGCGTCCGCGCGGGATCTTCGATAGCATGTAATCGATAAATTCGTCGGTCACCTGATCCAGGATACGCGTTTTTGCGGTCGCCGGTGTGACGCAGTTCACAGCGATATTGTGCCCCGCCATCTCCTTCCCCAGTGACTTGGTCAGGGCAATGACCGCCGCCTTGGACGCGGAGTATGCCGAGGCATTCGGGTTGCCTTCCTTACCGGCGATCGAAGCAATATTGACAATGCGGCCGTAGTCCTTCGCCACCATGCCAGGGATCACGGCTTTACAGCAGTGGAAGATTCCATCCAGGTTCACCGCCTGAACCTTGCGCCACATATCGACGGGGTATTCGGCAAGCGTGTGGGTCGGACCGGCGATCCCGGCACTGTTGACCAATACGTCTATCGCGCCGAACTGTGCCTCCGTTTCGCGCGCCGCCTGAGCGACAGACTCATAGTCACTCACATCGACCGCGCAATAGATCAGCTGATCCTGCGGCAGGGCTTTTACTTTGGCTTCCGGGGCGTCAATGTCCATATCCCAGACCGCCGCGCGGGCACCTGACGTTACAAGACGCTCCACCACCGCCGCACCGATACCGTTGGCACCGCCGGTAACCGCGACCACCTTGTTCGAATAATCATACTTGTTCATCACTTATCCTTTCCATCTGCAAGCCTGTCGCCACAGAATTGTAATTCACGATGCCACACCGTTTCGCCCTTTGCCCCACCATGTGTTGGCGAGCGGCGCACCACCGACAAAAGCATTCTCTCCCATCTCGTCCTGAATGCGCAGACATTCGTTCCACTTGGCCATGCGTTCCGAGCGGGTGAAAGAACCGACTTTGAGCTGACCTGCATTCAGCCCGATCGAAAGGTGGCTGATCGACAGATCCTCGGTTTCGCCTGAACGTGCTGAGACAACGCCGCGATAGCCTGCTTTGCGGGCCGCTGAGAGTGTCGCAATGGACTCCGTCACTGTACCGGCCTGATTGACCTTGATCAGCACGGCATTGCAAGCACCGTCATCTGCTGCTGCCTCAACCAACCCGGCGTTCGTGACCAGATAGTCGTCGCCAATGATCTGCACACGATCTCCGTATGCCCGCGTGAAGGCCCGCATGCCCTCACGGTCATCTTCGGCCAGTGGATCTTCAATGGAGGCAATCGGGTAGCTGTTGATCCAACTGCCCAGCATCGCGATCATCTCGTCGGAACTCAGTGTCCGGTCCTCAAGTGCCAAACGATAGCCGCCGTCCTGTGCGAACTCAGACGCGGCAATATCGAGTGAAATCACAACCCGGTTTCCAGGCTTTTCACCCGCCGCCTCAATGGCCGTCACAAGCGTTTCAAGTGCTTCCTCGTTACTATCGAAAACCGGCCACCAGCCGCCTTCGTCCGCAACGCCGACGCTCCGTCCCTTGCGCGCCATAATCTCCCCAGCGGCAGCGTAGATCTCCGCGGTAACTTCCAGCGCTTCGTCAAAGCTCTCTGCACCGGGAACCATGACCATAAAGTCCTGCACGTCGACACGCCGACCTGCATGTGCGCCGCCACCAAAAATCTGAATCTCAGCCAGAGGTATGCTCGCCTCCTCTCCATAAGTCTGCGCAACATATTTCCACAGCGGCAGGTTCATGCCGGCGGCTGCCGCATGCAATACTGCAAGAGAGGTCGCGACCATTGCATTCCCTCCAAGCTCGGATTTCAAGGGCGTTCCATCGAGCTCAATCAGTGTTGAGTCAACGCCTGCCTGATCCAACGCGTCTTTGCCCACCAGCGCCGAAGCAATCCTGCCGTTGACGTTGGCGATGGCAGCTTTTACATCCAGGCCGCGCAAGCGCGATCCGCCATCACGCAAATCCACTGCCTCTCGCGTTCCCCGTGACGCGCCCGCCGGCGCGATAGCCCTTCCTCGCGCGCCCCCTTCCAGATCAACAGTCACCTCCACTGTCGGGTTGCCCCGGCTGTCCCAGACGCGGTGGGCCTGGAGCGATTTAATTCCTGTCTTCATCGTTGTACTTCACAGTCTTCAGCTATCACGTCGATCAAATCCAGCAAACGGCAAACCGGGCGTGCAATGAGAGGGACGGTCAGCGCACGAATTCGCGCCTGATCCGTTTCGGATAGATATTCGACCGGCGACTTTCCGTCGACCCTCGCCAGCATCAACGCGGGCAGCAAAGCAGCAACCCGGGCCTCCAATGCCATCGCATCTTCCCAGTTTACAAAAAGCGCGTAAGTACCCCAGAACCGCAGCACCGAGGCCAGCAGGCTTCTCTTAGACTCCGGGAGGTGCAAGGCCTTGAGGAACAAATGGTTCAGGCAAAACGCCAGATCGAAACAAGGATCCCCCATAGTGGCGCATTCGGCATCCAGGATGATGGGTTTACCGTCCCGGAAGAGGATATTCTTCGGACTGACATCGCCGTGCACCAGAACCCTGTCAGCCTCATACAGCGAGGTCACAAGTTCGCTCAGACGCGGCGCCAGGTCCGGATGTTTACTTGCCGTAAAGCTCAGATAGGGCTCAAGTCTGAGCGCACGGAAGTCATCCCGGTTCTGGAAAGGACTGCGGTCAAAGCCGGATAGAGTTGACGCTGCATGGATCGCACCCAGGACAGCGGCGACCGCTTCCGCCTCGCCCCGATCGGGCTCGGATGCCAGCAACGCATCTTTCCAGAGATAAACCGTTTCGCCGGTCAGATACTCCATGGCGAAGCCATTGTCCGACGCGGACCAGCCGAAGAGCTTCGGAACGTTCCCAGGCGCGCAAGTGGCGGCAGCGGTCAGCCAGGCGAACTCGGCCTTATTGCGATGAACCGGCGCATGCCAATCCTCCGCGACCTTCAGCTTCGCGAGCGCGAACTTCACGCAAACCTCACGCCCCGGCAGCGAGACGACGGCAATGTCCGAGGCCACGCCACCGGTCAAAGGCCGAACTGCGAGCACATCGTTTTCCCCGGCAATTCCGAGGTTGGCGATCAGCTTTGCGCAGCGTTGTTCAAAAGCTTCAGACACAGGAACCAAACCGCAGAATTGCATAGAACATCAGGTAAACAGATCAGCTTTTCAAAGGTCCAAGATCAAGAGGAATTCTGCTTTAGCGGCCTGTGACAGATTGCCCTCTCACGCGGCGTTCGATGATGGTCTGCAATACCACCGAGATCACAATCACAAGTCCAAAACAGAGCTGCGTATAGAAGGCATTGATCCCCGCCGAGACAACACCGGCATTGATGGCTCCGATGATGTAGGAGGCGACGAAGGTCCCCACCATCGAGCCTGTGCCGCCAAAGACCGAGGTGCCGCCGAGGAAGACCGAGGCAATGGTGTTCAGGAGAAAACCTTCGCCCGTTGTCGGCCAGAAATAGTAGCCATAGAACGAGGTCAGCAGGCCCGACAGCACTGCGACCAGCCCGACCAGAACAAAGGCGCGGACTTTAACCGAGACCGTATTGATCCCCATCAGGCGGGCACTGGTTGGGTTGTCACCAACCAGAAAGACATGCGCACCGAAGCGGGTCCGGTTCAGCAGCAGCCACATGATGACACCGATCGCTATCATCCAGAGGGTCTGAACCGGAAAGCCGAAGACGGGATCGCGGAAGATCGCGTGCATAATCGGATAGTCCGCGCGGGTCAGCGGCACGCCTGTGCCGTTCATCAGGACCAGTTCAAGGCCGCGGTAAAGAAACGAAGTCCCGATGGTAATCACCAGCGACGGAATGTTGAGTTTGGCCACCAGAAAGCCGTTGAGCAATCCACAGAGACCGCCTGTCGCAAAGGCCACCGTCAACCCCACGTACCAAGGGAGATCGCCATGGGCTGTTGTCAGCGCAAAGGCCGCGGTTCCCAATGCCATGATGGAAGGGAAAGACAGATCAATCTCGCCGGTGATGACGACAAAGGTCAACGCCAGTGCAATCAGACCGAACTGCGGTGTGGTCTGGGCAAAAGCAACGTAGATATCGATGTCGGTGAAGACCGCAGGCGCAGCAATGACAAATGCCAGCCACATGGCGAGGCCCACGCCGATGATGCCGAACTGGCTGCCGTAGCGGCGAAACGCGGAGGGCGGCGCGGTGCTGTTGTCCGTAGGCTTTGCTTTGGAGTTGGCGTTTTCCGTCGTCATTCTGCTGCTACTCCATTTTCCCTGAGCGCGCCACGTGATAGAGCCGTTCAATCAGCTCATCCATTGAGATTTCGTCCTTGGAATAAACACCGGCTACCTTGCCGCGATCCAATACGTACAAGCGGTCGACGACCGGATAGACGTGGAAGATATTGTGATCGATGAAGATCGCGGACTTACCGGCCTTCTTGATGTTGCCGACAAACTCCAGTGTCTTTTTGGTCTCGATCAGCGAAAGCCCCATGGTCGGTTCGTCGAGGATCACCAACTGCGCCTCAAAATAGAGTGCGCGCGTGATGGCAACGCCCTGTTTTTCACCACCTGACATAGTGGCAACGACATTATCGGGATGTACCGCCGAGGACGTGAAGCCCATATGTTCTTTCATCAGCCGCGCGGCTTCCGACCGCATTCGCTTGACGTCGAGCAACCCAAACTTGCCGCGCAGTTCGCGTCCCATGAACATGTTGCGCCAGATCGGCTGCTTCTCGCAAAGCGCCCTCTCCTGATAAACGGTCTCGATGCCGAGGCCCCGGGCGCGCGCCACTGACCAGTCGTGGATCCGCTCCCCATGAAAGTAGATTTCACCTCCGGGATCGGGGCGGTGGAAACCCATCACCGTTTTCACCAGCGTGGATTTCCCGGCGCCGTTGTCGCCAAGCAGTCCAACAATTTCGCCGGGGCGCACGACGAAGTCGACATCCGATAACGACCGGACTTCGCCAAAGGTCTTGGTAACGTTCTTGAGCTCGATGACCGGCGAAGAACCGGCGCTGCTGTCTGGCTGGGTCATGAATTTCCCAAAGCTCGGCTTCGGCGGGAAACCCTGAGAGGTTTCCCGCGATGAAGCGATACAGAGGTTAGTTACTTAGCGGATTTCCACGGCAGCAAGCGGCGCGATTGCGTCCACGTTACTCGCGTCGACAAAGGCACCCGCCGTGTTGATATCCAGACCCGACATGCCGTACTTCTTGGACATGCAGATGTTCAGGATCGGCAGATAACCCTGCAGGTATGGCTGCTGATCGATCACCAGATTCTGGTAACCCTGCTCAATTGCCTGTGCGGAATTCGGCGACATATCAAAACCGGCAAAGAAGACGTCGCCGGGTTTCAGGGAAGCGGCTTCCGCATAGATCCCCACTGTCGAGGTCAGACCGCCATGATCCGTGACCACCAGCTTGGTTTCAGGGTTGGCCTTGATCAGACCAACGAAGGTCGCAGTGCCCGCATTTGGATTGGCGTTGGTGGCAGCGTCAATCTCCTGATAGAGGAGCTTTGCACCGGCTTCCTCGACCGCATCAAGCACACCGACGGTCCGCTGGCCGCGATCGCCGCCCTGCCCTTTCAGGCCCCAGACAAAAACCGTATCACCTTTAGTGACACCGGCTCGCTTAATGGCCTCGGCGCCCAGGGCGTAACCGGCCTTGTAGTTCGGCGCGCCGACATAGCCGAAACCCTGCGGCGCAAACTTGGCCTGGCTTTCAGGCAGTCCGGTGTTGAGAGTTGTAAAAATCGTACCCTGTTCGTATGCCTGCTCAACAAATGGTCCTGTCGCCGCTTCGCCGGCAAAGCCATAGGTCGCGATGCCATCAGGCTTGGTCGTAAGCGCCTGCTGGATCTGCTGCAGCATCTTGTTGGGATCCCAGTCGGAGAAATAGTAGGTCACGTCGGGACCAAGATCCTGCTCCGCCTGACGAAAGCCGTTGAGCACATTGTTCGCGAACACACCGCCCTGTGGTCCGCCTGGAAAGGCGGCGATTTTTACACCCGAGCACCATTTCTCAACCGGATCAGCCGACTGCGCGGTCGATGCCATGCCGTAGGACGAAGCCGTGGCCGCAGCGACGAGCAATGCCCGTTTCAAAAAAACTGATTTCATATTTTCCTCCCGTAGAAGCGTATTTTTATTGCTTAAGAATCGCACGCCTATCTAGCCCATTCACAGCTATTTCAATCTGCATCGTTTGTAAAGATATATGCTTTGTTGACTCCTCTACCCGATGCCATGAAGCTATGCATTCAAGCATATGCTGGCACTTTTTCATATTCCTCAATAGTCCTTGACCGTGCCCTCGTGAAACTGCAGACATAACTTATATGATAAGTTTAGGAATTCCTATGTCTGAGTCCGTTGCCGAGAAATCCTCCGGAGGTCAGACCGCGGTGGTCAGTGTCGCCTCGCAACTGACCGATTTGATTTACGCGGAGATGACCCCCGGACTCAGTCTGCCGAGCGAGGCGGAGATGGCCTCGCGCTATGGCGTGAGCCGGGTCACAATCCGTGAAGCCATAAAGATGCTGGCGGGCCGGGGACTGGTGGAGATTTCACGCGGACGTCGGGCTGTGGTCAGCGAACCTTCGGGCAAAGCACTCGGCGAATTCCTGGGATGGATCGTTCAATACGACCCTAAAGGCATGTTCGATCTGGTTGAGGTTCGGATGTCTCTGGAGATCAAGTCCGTCTCTCTTGCCGCGAAACGCGCTACGCGCCCTGCTCTGGCGGGAATTGAAAATATGTTGCAGGGCATGCGGGACGCCGGACAAAAGCTGGAGCGGGAAAACGGCGATCTGGCGACCGAGCGACTGTTTCATCAATGCGACGTGGGCTTTCACGAAGCCATTGCCCTGGCCAGCGGCAATCGCGTCATCACTTCCCTGATAGAGGCCATGTCTGTTCCGCTCGAACGCTCCTTCTTCATGAGCCGACGCGGCAAGACACTTCGCGGTCTTCCCCTGGAAAGCACCATTGCCGCCCATCAGAGAATTCTCGATTGCATCAAAAAGCGCGACAGCACCGCCGCCGAGAACGCCATGCGCCTGCACCTGGAAGAATCAGGACGTGATATGCGTGCGGCCTTTGAGAACCGTCCCGCGCCAAGCGGCGGCGGAAAACCGGGTTCGCGGTCAGCTTTTCTCCCGCAAACGCTGGGCGTAGACGTTGATGACCAGTGCCGATAGCAGAATGAGTCCGCGTATCAGGATCTTGAGGAAAGAGTCGATCTGAATGTGATCGAGTCCGTTATTGAGCACCCCCAGCACCAGTAACCCGACGATGGTATTGCCGATACCACCGCGCCCGCCAAAGAGGCTGGTTCCGCCCACCACAACAGCGGCGATTGCGTCAAGCAGGTAGGTATCGAACTGGTTCTGCTGAGCGGAGCCGAAATAGGCGACTGCGAGCATCCCGGCGATGCCCGAACAGACGGCACCTATGACCAGGACCGAGCCGATGATGAGCTTTACGTTTACACCGGAATACTCTGCCGCCTCGCGATTTCCGCCTGTCATGTAGATGTAGCGGCCATAGCGCGTGTACTTCAGCACGAAGTGCCCCCCGGCGAGAAACAACACCGCCACGATGATCGTCCAGCGGACGCCGAATACGGACTCCGTACCCAGGGTCGTAATGAGATCCGGGTAATTGTACGCAATCTGTCCACGCACCAGTAGGGCCGAAACCCCGTTGGCAATCTGCATCATAGCGAGCGTCATGATGAAGGAGGGAATGCCGATATACGTCACCCCGAAAGCCGTCACCATGCCGAAGGCGACCGCCGTCGCAAGGGTCAGTACGATCGCGATCACACCCGGAAGCGGCAGATTGGCGATATTCACATACTCCGGTTGCAGGGTAAAATAGGCCAGAGAGATCCCCACGGCATTGGCAATCGCGGCAACCGAGAGGTCGATTTCAGCGGTCAGAATGACGAAGGTAAGACCAACGGCAATAATCGCCGTTATGGAGACCTGTGAGAGGATATTCATGAAGTTGTCCGCCGTTAAAAACGACGGGCTGGCAGCCGAAAAGAAGATCAAAAGCACCAATAGCGTGAAGACCGGCGCAATATTCCGCAGCTGGCCGGTGAGCACCGCCTTAAGGCCTCCGGCCTTCCCCGCTTCTTCGTCCTGCATCCTTTAAAAACCCCCTATGCCGCCGACAGCAGATCGGCCTTGTAAATTCTGCCGCTGTTAAATTCCCTGGCCACGACACCCTTGCGCAGCACGGTAATCCGGTCAGCGAGCGTCAGGATTGTCTCAGGCTCGCTTGAGAGAACCAGGATGGCCACGCCCAGATCGCGCAGCTTTTTGATAATTCGGATTACGTCTTCCTTGGCCCCGACATCCATTCCCCTTGTCGGTTCCGACAAGATCAAAACCTTGGGCAGGTCTGTCAGCCACTTGGCCAGCGCGACCTTCTGCTGATTCCCACCCGAGAGCGCGCCAAGCTCCATATCCGTGCCCTGTGTTTTAATCTGAAGGTCGTCTATGTGCGTTTGCGCAATTGCTCTCTCCGCATCCGGCTTTAGCAGAACGCGGTGGATGCGCTCCAAAATTGCAATCGAGATGTTCTTGTAGATCGGCTCGTTCCGGAACAGCATCATCGAGCGGTTTTCAGGAACAAAAGCGATGCCGCGGCGCTTCGCATCAGCCGTAGAGTGGAAGGACAAGGCCTGCCCCTCCAGCAGTATTCTGCCAGCCTGCAGCGGGATTTTTCCGAAAGCCGCACGCGCCAGTTCGATCTGGCCACAGCCCATAAAACCGTAGACGCCGGTGATCTCACCAGCACGTAGTTTCAAAGAAACGTCGCGCAGCAGCTTCCCATCGCCGACCGCGTCCGCCTCCATCACAACAGGTCTGGAATCATCGCCTGCGAGCTCGGCGCTTTCACCCATGTGCATGCCGATCGACCCCCGACCGATCATGCTGGAAATCATTGCATCCTTGCTCAGATTGGCTGCCGGCTCGGACGTCACAGTACGACCATTGCGAAACACCGTGACGCTGTCCGATATTTCCAGGACGTCGTCCAGGAAATGTGAAATGAAAACGATGCCGCAGCCCTCGGCACGGATTTTCCGGAGCACATCGAAAAGCCGCTTTACTTCCGGCGGCGACAGTGCCGAAGTCGGCTCGTCCAGGATGATGATGCGTGCGCCGGAGAAAAGAACACGGGAGAGCTCGACAAGCTGCTGAATACCGACCGGCAAGGCCCCCATGGTCATCGTCGGGTCGATGTCGAGACCAAGACTGGCAATCAGGCGCTTGGCCTCGCGGTTAATGCGCCGCCAGTCAATTGTGCCAAGTCTGGTTAAAGGCTGCTTCCCGAGAAAAACATTCTCTGCAACGCTCAAATCCGGCACTGTCGAGAGTTCCTGGTGCACCATGCCGATACCGGCATCAAGCGCGTCACGCGCCGAGCGGAAGCGCACCGTCTTCCCCCCAACGCGCATCTCGCCTTCGTAGTCAGTATGGACGCCGGCTATGACCTTCATGGAAGTGGACTTGCCGGCGCCATTCTCGCCCACCAGCCCATGTATCTCACCTGCGGACAGGACAAAGTCCACCTCAGTGATCGCAGCAACACCGCCAAAGGATTTTGAGACACCCGAGAGTTCGAGCAGGGGCGGAACGCCGCCCCCGCCCTTTGCTTGCGCGTTCATGAATCGCGCGTCAGATCAGGAAATTCTTCTGAAGCCACAGATTTCCGGGCGCCGTTTCCCTGGTGATCACCGGCCCGTCGGCAAGGATAAACTCCGGCACTTCTTTCCCGGCCTTTTCACCGCCTTGCGCCGCGGCAACACCGGCGGCAACCGCCCAACCGTGGATGCGGCTCGAAGGATTTCGCACCGTGGCAAGCATATGCCCGTTGAGTACCGCATTTACAGCCGGCGGCATGGCATCGACGCCTGCGATGATGATGTCGGTGCGGTTCTTGGCTTTCATCACATTTGACGCAGCGAGCGCCATATCGTCGTTATGGAAGAAAGCTGCTTTGATGTCGTCGTGCTTGGTCAGGATCGAGTCCCAGATACGCGCAACCTTGGTGACATCCCAATCCGCAGGCTCCTCGTTGATCACCTTTACGCCAGGATAGTCAGCCACCACATCCCCAAAGCCCTTCGCGCGACCTTGAGCCCCGGAGTGACCGAGCGAGCCCTGGGTGTGCACGATATTGCCTTCCCCCTCTATGGCCGCCATCACCTGCGAAGTAACAGCGGAACCCATCATTTCGTTATCAGGTGCGATAAAGGTATGGATCGGAATGGTCCCCAGCGGCGCGATCAGCGTGTCCATTGCGATGACAGGGATGCCGTTATCAATCATCTTCTGAACCGGTTGCACCAGGGTGCCGATACCGAAGGTCTGAATCGCGACAAAATCCCATTGCTGCGTTGCCATATTCTCAATCGAAGCGCGTTGCTTTGTCGAAGAGAATTCACCATCGAACCAGGTGACTTCGACATTCATGAGCTTGCCCCAGGCCTCCGCGGCCTGCTTTCCCTGTGCACACCAGGTGGCTTTAAGTCCCGCGTTTGAAAAGGCCGCTTTTAACGGCTTACCTGATGGCTTCAAATCTTGCGCCATCGCAGGGTCGAAACCCGCTTCAGCGATCAATGCGCCTGTCAGCGCCGTCGCACCGATGGCTTTAAAAATATCGCGGCGGTTTTTGGATTCCTTCAGATACTCGTCGATCATTGTGTAAACCTCCCATTGTTGATTTCGTTATTATGGTTCTCTGGTTTAACGCTTGAATCGCTCTCGTTTCGTGCTGTGTTGCGGCCTTGTTTCACTCGGGTCGGGCAAGAGTGCCTGCATCTTAGCACGGCGATGACATACAGGACTCTTGCTACTTTTAGACGACTTATCGTGGGCACTATTTTCCAGCGGAACAATTGCCGGTAGCAGTCATTAGAAAACGGCTTGAGGTACGAAAAATGATTGGCCGCTCACCTCAAAGCACAGGTATTCCCGCGAACATTTGAGAATTTCACACGCGCTCTGTCAAGCCAGAGCACTCGCGTTAGGGCGAAAGTCGAAACTGTCCGAAGCGCACCACCCGCACGCATGCAAGCATGCTTTTGCAGTGTTACGAAGCGGCGTTTTCGACGGAACGCATGGTTTGGTGGGCCGGTGAATACAAAAAAAACAAAACTGACGCCAACACTCAACCTAAGATGAGCTCAGTTCATCTATCGACATCAAACGCTATCGAGCAACCAGTCACGTAAGAGCTTTACCTCCTGGCGAACAGCAGGCGCTGCGTCTGCCAGAATGTAAAACGAATGCGGTGCCGGCAGCGCGTAGGTCCCCAGGGTCACGAGCGCATTGCGTTCGATCAAAGGCGCAACCAGCTTTTGCCAACCCAGAACCACACCAATGTCGTCACAGGCGGCCTGCAGTGCGATGGAATAATTGTTTACGCGCTGACCCTGTGCGACGTCACCGTCATACCCCAAACCCCTGAACCAGGTCTGCCAAGTCGTCCAACGATCATTCTGTGCTTCCATATGGATAAGCCGCATTTGCGCCAGCGCTTTCAGATCCTGCACCGGGTGCTCCTCGGCGAACTGCGGGCTGCATACGGGAACCAACTGGTCTCTGAAGAGCGGAAAGGTCGCATTTTCCTCATCATCCATATCACCGTAACGGATTATCAGATCAACCGACCGCCCTGGGCTTAAGGGCGTGTCATACACATGCTGGTTCACGGCAACATCGCCATGATGACGCCAAAAAGAAGTCAACCGGGGTGTGAGCCAAAGCGATGAAACAGCCGTTGTTGCCGCAACAGTTACGAAGTTTCTGTCCGGCACTGCGCGGATTCGGCTCAGGGTAGCCGAGAGCTGCGTAAAACTGTTTTCCAACGCACTGAAGAGCGTCGCACCCTGCTCAGTCAGACTGACCCCCCGGTGTTGCCGAATGAATAGAGCTACGCTGAGTTCTTCTTCGAGCGCTTTGACCTGGTGACTAACGGCTCCAGGCGTCACATTGAGCTCCGCAGCGGCATCCTTGAAACTCAGATGACGCGCCGCCGCTTCGAAAGCACTCAGCGTGGTGAGCGGCGGTAAATCGTAATGCTTTCTGGCCATCGCACTCGCTTGAGTGAATCAAATTCACCTGAAGTTGAGATTTTTTACTATTGCACGCATGCGCGTTCAGCGGAAGCTTTGTCACCTTGCAGGATTGGAAACCTGATCGATTCTCGCCGAGATACCTTTCGCATCAACGGAATAACCGAACGCAAAATTGGTCATCACGACAAGCTTCCGTCGCCTGAGGAACAGCACGAAGATGCACCCATGTGGCTATCTCTGACAGAGATCAGATGGAGCAAAACCTCCAACACACATCCCGGGCGATGTGAAGAGCGAATGGATAGTGATCTGAAATGAAAAGCCATACACAAGCCGTAGTCATTGGAGGTGGCGTCGTTGGTTGCTCTATCCTCTACCACCTGACGAAACTTGGCTGGACGGATGTTGTCATGCTCGAGCGCGATGAGCTGACGTCAGGTTCGACCTGGCATGCGGCGGCCAACATTCACGGCCTGCACGACAGCACGAATATCTCGCGGCTACAGCATTATACCATGGGGCTCTACAAGGAACTTGAGCAGGAAACCGGGCAGGGTTGCGGCGTTTTCCAGCCGGGGTCGCTGTATCTGGCGCAGACGCAAGAGCGCGAACACCAGCTTCGGCTACAGGAAGCAAAAGCGCGCTACTACGGCATGAACTTCCACGAAGTCAGCCGTGACGAAGCGGAGCGCCTGCATCCCCTGGTGAATTACGACGGTATCCGCTGTATCATGTTTGAGCCGGACGGCGGCAATGTCGATCCCTCAGGCGTCACCATGGCCTACGCGGCGGGCGCCCGCGCCAAGGGGGCCGAGATCTATCGCTTCACCCCTGTCACAGCAACGACCCAGCAGCCCGACGGAACCTGGGTCGTTGAGACTCCCAAGGGAAACATTCGCACCGATTGGGTGGTCAATGCCGCGGGCCTCTGGGGCCGTGAAGTCGCCGCCCTGGCGGGCATCGAACTGCCGCTGGTTCCCACCGAACACCAGTATTTTGTGACCGAGAGCATCCCTGAACTCGAAGCCCTCGACCGGCGCCTGCCCTCGGTCGCAGACCGTGATGGCGAATACTATCTCCGGCAAGAGGTGCAGGGGCTTCTCGTCGGCGCATACGAGCGGGATATGAAGTTCTGGGCGGAGGACGGCACACCACAGGGCTTCGGCCATGAGTTGTTCCCGGACGACCTGGAGCGCATCGAAGACAATATGATGCGCGCCATTGAGCGTGTCCCTGCTCTGGAAAGGGCGGGTATCAAGCGGGTGATCAACGGTCCGATGATCTGGTCGCCGGACAGCGCTGCACTTTTCGGGCCGGTGCCGGAGCTTTCCAATTACTTCTGCTGCAACGGCATCATCCCCGGGTTTTCGCAATCAGGTGGACTGGGGCTGCTGTCAGCGGAATGGATCATCGAGGGAGAGCCCAAACTGGATATGTTCGCCTGGGACATGGCGCGCTACGGCCTTTGGGCCGGGAAAGACTTCACCAAGGAGCGAGTCCGTGATCAGTATGCCCATCGCTTCAAGATTCATTTCCCGAACGAAGAACGGGAAGCGGGCCGCCCGGTCCGTAAACGGCCCGTGTACGAAGTTCAGAAATCCCTGGGCGCGATTTTCGGCCTGAACTACGGCTGGGAACATCCGCTATGGTATGCGGAGACGCCCGAACAGGCGAAAGAAACAGCCGGCTTTACCCGTCAGAACTGGTTCGAACCGGTCGGCGCGGAATGCCGCAATCTGCGTGAAAACGCCGGCATCATCGATATCTCCAACTTCGCGAAATACAGCGTCGAGGGTCCTGGCGCAGAAGGCTGGCTGAATGCCCTCTTCGCCAACCGGATGCCCAAGCTGGTCGGACGCTCCTGCCTGACGCCCCTGATCGGCAAGCGCGGCGGCATCGCCGGCGACTTCACGGTAACGCGCCTCGGCGAAGATGAGTTCCTGATCATCGGCTCAGGCATGGCGGAGCGCTATCATCAGCGCTACTTCAACGCCGTGCCCCTGCCCGCAGGCACCTCGTTCCGCCCAATGACCGAGGCCATGTGCGGTTTCAACGTCGCTGGCCCGAAATCGCGCGACCTGCTGCAACGATTGACCAACACAGACCTCTCGACGCATGCTTTCCCTTTCATGCGCTCGAAACGGATTGAGCTGGCCGGTATCGAGGTGGTGGCCATCCGCGTGTCCTTTACAGGTGATCTGGGTTGGGAGCTCCACTGCGCAACGGAACATCAGTTGGCGCTCTATCAGGCACTGCTTGAGACCGGCAAGGACTTCAATGCCGGACCGGTCGGGTCGCGTGCATTAATGTCGCTGCGGGTCGAAAAGGGCTATGGCAGCTGGGGTCGGGAGTATTCGCCGGAGTACTGGCCACAGGAGGTTGGGCTGGACCGCCTGATCAAAATGGACAAGGGCGCGTTTCTGAACCGCTCTGCCTACGCAGCGCTTGCCGATACAGCACCACGCGAGCATCTGGTGCTGATCGAAGTTGATGCTAAAGATGCCGATGCCACCGGTGGCGAACCTATCTTTCTGCTCGACGGCACGCCGGTCGGCCGCGTCTCCTCCGGGGCCTATGGCTACACGGTCGAGAAGTCACTGGCACTTGGTTACGTCAAGAACGTGAGCGCCGGACAGGAAGTCAGTGTCGCAATTCTGGGACGCCCCCATAAAGGCGTTGTACTCGCCGAACCACCATTTGACCCAAAGGGCGAACGCCTGCGGCGGTAAAACCTTGCAGCATTGAGATTGACACCCTTCGACGGTTCTCCCTCCGCTCCGTCGAGGTCAATACCCCTATCTTTCAGTAGATAGCTGAACCGCCGTGTTAGCTTTCATCGCGCGGGAGTTTCTGCGACCTGATGTCTCTTGTTGCGGCAAACAAACGCGCTGAGCAACAGAAGTGTGTAGATTCCGATTCAAGATATCGGTTAACTCTACAGATTTTCGATCACGTTTTTTCAACGTAAATTCAAATAGTTATCTCGAAAAAATCTCCGTTCAACTACTGCTCCGGCAGATCCGATCCGGTTCTGCCCTTGACAAACGACACTCTCGATATCTATCTACTGATAGATAGTTAATAAAACTAATGATCGACGCGTATGAGTCTCGCACCGGTCGAAATCCACGTTCCACCGCAATCCAAGACCCGCACCGACACCAACAGAGAGGACAACAGAATGAAGATTTACGATTTTGAAGGTTTCCCCAACCCGGCCCGCGTCCGAATTGCCCTGGCCGAAAAAGGCCTAGCAGATCAGGTCGAATTTGTGAGCATCGACGTGCCAAACGGCGAGCATAAGAGTCCCGAGTTTCTGGCCAAGAACCCCAGCGCAGCTGTCCCTGTTCTCGAACTGGAAGATGGTACGACGATCTCGGAATGCACAGCCATCACCGAATACCTCGATCATACGGGGAAGGGTGCGAAGCTCTCCGGAGAAACCGCCAAGGAGCGCGCTGTCATTCACATGATGCAGCGGCGCGCAGAGGCTGGCCTGGTGGACGCCGTCGGTGCCTACTTCCATCATGCGACGCCCGGCCTGGGTCCGGACGTCGAAGAGTACCAGAACAAGGAGTGGGGCGAGAAGCAGCGCGAACGCGCCGTCAAGGGCATGCACTACTTCAATGAGGTCCTCGCCGATCAGCCCTATATCGCTGGTGAGAACTTCTCGATGGCCGACATTACCGCCTTTGCCGGTCTCGGCTATGCTGACTTTGCCAAGATCGATATTCCTGCAGACTGCCAGAACCTGATTGCCTGGCGTCAGAAGGTCGCGCAACGGCCAAGCATCGCAGGCTAACTGAAACCCAGCCGGCTTAAACCAGCCCGTCAAGAAAACCAGCCCGTCAAGAAAACCAGCCACCAACTGACGGGCTGGTCACGTTTTTTCTATAGAGTGCAATCCCTCTTGAATGAATTGCCCTTATACCCGCCAATAGGCATCTTACTTCGAGGAAGTGTCATGGAACTGAATGCTGATTTTTCCCAACGTGTTGTCGTTCACGGTGACGAGACTGAATGGCTGGGCTCACCGATAGAAGGCATCAGCAGGCGTATGCTCGATCGTATCGGGGATGAAGTGGCCCGTGCGACAACCATTGTCCGTTACGACGAAAACAGTCAGTTTTCGCCCCACGTTCATACAGGTGGCGAGGAATTCATTGTCCTGGACGGCGTTTTCCAGGATGAACATGGAGATTTCCCTGCAGGTTCCTACATCCGCAATCCACCGGAATCCAGCCATACGCCGGGCTCCGAAGCCGGATGCGTGATTTTCGTCAAGCTCTGGCAGTTCGAGCCCTCCGATCGCACCCACGTCCGTCTTCAGTTCGACAAGATGTCGGCAATTGCAGACCCCGACCGCGCAGGTGTGACGGTCACACCTCTTTATAAAGACGCGCGGGAAGACGTGCGAATTGAGAACTGGGCGGCCGGCGCGGATGTCGAGGTCGAGAGCGAAAACGGCGCCGAGATCCTGGTTCTGGAGGGCGGCTTTGAAGAAAGCGGCGACAGCCTGCGCCCGCAATCCTGGCTCCGCTCGCCCATCGGCGGCAAGGTTCACGCCAAGGCTGGACCGAAGGGCGCTCGAGTCTGGATCAAATCCGGACACCTTCGCTTCGTTGAGCCCCCAAAGGTCGCCTGATCAAAGGTAACCTGAAGCGCACGATCTGATCTTGCGGGCGGGCGTTCGCATATCTATGTTTTCAGGCGAAGCCTTGCCCAAGGAATCTTTGCTGCACCCCTGAAATTGTGTGGCCGTCCCGTTAATGGGGTTGGGATTCCCTGAATTCATACGCCAGCCTGCGGAAGCAAAACATGTCGAGCACTCACGAAACCAAAGTTCTGATCATCGGATCCGGCGCTGCCGGGCTGACTGCCGCCATCTATGCGGCGCGCGCAAACCTCAGCCCTATGCTGGTCGCCGGCCTGCAGCCTGGTGGGCAGCTCACCATCACAACCGACGTCGAGAATTACCCCGGTTTTGCCGATGTGATCCAGGGCCCCTGGCTGATGGAGCAGATGCAGAAGCAGGCGGAACATGTCGGCACGAAGATCATGTCCGACCTGATTACCGAGGTTGATTTCTCTTCCCGCCCCTTCGTCTGCAAAGGCGATAGCGGCGACAGCTATGTTGCGGATGCGGTCATTATCTCGACCGGCGCCCAGGCACGATGGCTCGGATTGCCAAGTGAGCAGCACTTCAACGGTCGTGGCGTCTCCGCCTGTGCGACCTGCGACGGCTTTTTCTATCGCAACAAGCCGGTGGTCGTTGTCGGCGGTGGCAACAGCGCAGTTGAAGAATCGCTTTATCTGGCGGGAATCTGCTCCAAAGTGACGCTGGTCCATCGCCGGGACAGCCTGCGCGCCGAGCATATCGCTCAGGAACGCCTGTTCAAGCACCCCAAGATCGATGTGGTATGGAACTCGGTCGTCGATGAGATTCTGGGCGGCGACGGCCCGATGGACGGCGTTGAAGCCGTACGCCTGCGCTCGACCGTCAATGACGAAACCAGCGAACTCCCGACCGAGGGTGTGTTTGTCGCTATTGGCCATGATCCCGCCACCGGCGTCTTTTCCGGCCACTTGGACCTGGACGACGAGGGCTACATCCTCGCGGCGCCCAATTCCACGGAAACCTCGGTACCTGGCGTGTTCGCAGCAGGTGACTGCGTCGACAAGATCTATCGTCAGGCTGTTACGGCTGCCGGCCTGGGCTGCATGGCGGCCCTGCAAACCGAGAAGTTTCTGGCAGAGAACGAAGCGGGACAATCAGAAGCCGCCGAGTAGGCCTGCCAGGCGACATCCGGCGGGATACCGGCGGTTCCGTCGCAATGGCAGGAAGTTAGGTCCAGTACCCGTATTTGCGTGATCAAAACCGCTTTTCAGGATATGAGTGAGGAGCTGGGGTACTCAACCCATTGGACAATCGACTGATTTACGTTTCGTTTTGATATAAACTGATAAGACCATATGTCTGGACTCGATCATATTGCGGTCGAGAATACCGACAAGAAAACGGGGGATAACTGTGGCAGCGACAGGTGAAACGACGCGGAAAAGCGCGCTTGGCGCCTCAATCATGGATTGGGACAAGCTGCGCATTTTTCATGCCGTCGCGGAAGCCGGCAGTTTCACCCACGCCGGCGAACTCTTAAATCTCAGCCAATCGGCGGTAAGCCGCCAGATATCAGCGCTGGAAGACAGCCTCAAGGTCGCCCTCTTCCACCGTCACGCCCGTGGCCTGATCCTGACCGAACAGGGCGAACTGCTCTATCGCACCGCTCACGACGTTTTCGGCAAACTCGCCATGACCGAGGCGCAGCTGACCGAGAGTAAGGACCGCCCCAAAGGCCCCCTCAAGATCACCACAACGGTTGCCTTCGGGTCGACCTGGCTGGCGCCGCGCATGCGCGAGTTCATGGAAGTTTACCCCGAAATCGAGGTGCAGCTGCTGCTTGCCGACCGAGAACTGGACCTTTCCATGCGTGAAGCCGACGTCGCGGTGCGCCTGACCCCGCCCCGGCAACCGGATCTGGTTCAGCGTCACCTGCTGACCGTACACATGCACATCTACTCCTCGGTGGCATACATCAAGAAGCACGGCATGCCGAAGAGCCCGGAAGATCTCGACGACCACCGGATCATTGTCTACGGCGAGGAAAACCGGCCCCCGGTGCCTGATGTGAACTGGCTGCTGCGGATTGGCTACCAGCAAGGCCAGTTGCGGCGCCCGTCTCTGACCGTCAACAACGTATACGGCATCATGAGTGCTCTGCGCTCAGGCGCTGGACTGGGCGCTCTGCCTGACTTCATGACCCACGGCATCAACGAACTGGTGCAGGTTCTGCCTGAGATCGAAGGTCCACAGTTCGACGCCTACTTCGTGTACGCCGAAGAGATGCGCTCATCCAAGCGAATCTCGGTATTCCGCGACTTCCTGCTGCGTCAGGTTGCCGATTCGACCTTTTAAGCCGAGACCGCAGAACGGCTTTTCCTACCTGATTGCACGATCCGGCGGCCCTTTCGAGAGGGACCGGCCTCTTATCGACTCGCGGTAAAACACGAAAAGACCGCCACCGACGATCAGCAGAATACCCGCCATGGACGCCAGGTCGGGCACGTCTCCCCAAATGACCACTCCCCAAACGATCGCCAAGGGCAAGGCACTGTATTCGAAAGGCGCGACCGCCGTGGCCTCGGCCAGACGATAGGCCTGCGAGATTGCATAGCCGCCAATCGCAGCCAGAGTGCCGCATGCCAGCATCAAGAGAGCATCATGTAGACCCGGTATAACCCAGGCACGGAACAGAAATTCCAGGCTTGCGTTCCCGGAACCGGCAAAACGACCGTCTCCGATCATCAGACCGATGGCTGCACTGGCGATCACAAAGGTGAAATGGATATAGAACGCCAGAACCGACGCTCTATGATGCACACCGATCCGACGCGTAATGATCTGCATGGAGGCATAGCAAAAGGCGGCAAGGACCGGCAGCAATGCCACCAGCTGTATAATACCCGCTCCAGGGCGCAGCATAACGATCACTCCCGCCAGTCCCATCAAAACGGCGAACCAGCGGGCCGGGCCCACCTTTTCCCCCAAAAACGGAACCGACAGAATAGTAATGAAAAGAGGCCCGATGAAGAAAATCGCCAGAGCTTCAGCCAGCGGCATTGTCGCCAAGGCCAGGAAATAACTCATATTCGCGACGATCAGCAGAAGCCCGCGCGCCATTAGCGGTCCCAGGTTTCTGGTCCAGAGACTCCGCAGACCGCCCTCGAAGTGCACGACGACCAAGGTCAGAAGCATCGCGATGCTTGCGCGCGCCAGAATGACCTGATGGAGGGGGTAATCGCTACTCAGCCATTTTATCGCGACATCCTGTGTCGATAAAGCCGAAGCCCCCAGCATAACAAGGAGGATGCCCTGGATCTGTTTGTCCGAACGAATTCGGTTCAACACGTGGAGTGTGTTCCGCCATGCATGGCCTTGTTTCCCTGGTTCGCCTCTGACACCCGATTGAACCACCGGATCAGACGTTCATTGGAGCTTTGAGATGCATTATCTGCAGGTTCGAGGGCAATTTGCGTTCCTGATGTGACGAACTATCTGGAACGATCACTCTCTAAAGCCTGACCGACAAAAGTTCCACATCAGCAACAAATCTGCCTGAATTTCAGAGATTTAGGTCGAAGCTATCTGCTTTACGACGATGATACCCTGCGAACTGAGGACGCCCAAGTATTTCAAGAGGCGCTGAAACCGAAGGCATTAATTTTACCCCCAGGCACAGGGAATACGAAGAAAAAACATTGTTACAACAATATGTTAGAAGATATGCAGAAGCTGCATATCTCCACTGCCTAAATAGACGTCGACACTTTGTCTGGAATGCTTATGTTCTAAACATCGATGTTGCGTCGCAGCATCAACGAGCTTCCACCTCCCCTGGTGGACTCGGATTTCCGGACCCCCCTGTCCGGAAACTAGGGTCTTCGGACCCCACGTCTCCCAGACGTGAAGCCTCCCTGTTCAACTTGCCGGGAACTGCGGTTCCCGGCATTTTTTTTTGCCCAAATGCTTTTTTGGCGCAAGATCGATCGATCGGGGATGAGCACGCGTACCTATCCCGTGATGCCGCCGACACTCGCCGGGAGCTCCAGATATTCAGCGTTTGACGTCAGCTTGAAGACCACCCTCCGGCCAGGCAGACGGTGGTCGCGGTATTTAGACCAGATCTATTCTAAATGAACAGGCGTTCGCCTTTGAGGTTGCTATAGAGGTCAGCCACGAACTCACCATACCCATTGTACAACAGCGTCGGGACCCGCTCGTCCTGACCCAGCACCCGTTCGGTTGCCTGGCTCCAGCGCGGATGGCTCACTTCCGGGTTCACATTGGCCCAGAAGCCATATTCGGACGCCTGGATCTCTTCCCAGAAAGAAACCGGGCGCTTATCGGTGAATTCAAATTCGACAAGCCCCTTAACGTGCTTAAAGCCGTACTTCCAGGGCACAGCCAGACGCAGTGGCGCTCCATTCTGCTTGGGGATGGGCTTGCCGTAGAGGCCCGTCGCGATAAATGCTAGCTCGTTGGTTGCTTCCTCGATGGTCAGTCCTTCGACATAGGGCCAGGGATACCAGCCTGCCTTTTGACCACTGGCCACAGAATCGTCTTTGAAGGTTACCATCTTAAGATACTTCGCTGACCCAAGCGGCCGCGCCATATCCACAAGATCTTTCAAGGCAAAGCCGCTGTAAGGAACGGCCATCGACCAGGCTTCCACACAGCGGTGACGATAGACACGCTCTTCCAGCGGCATCTTCGCCAGCAAGTCATCGATGCCGATTTCCATCGGCGTTTCGACCATTCCGCTGATCTTCACGGTCCAGGGCCGAAGCGGCAGGGCCTGGGCTTTTTGCCAGATGTTTTTCGAGGAACCGAACTCATAATAATTGTTGTAAGTCGTCGCGAGCTCTTCCGGAGTCTCATCACGATCCAGTCGGTAACGCAGGTTGCGTTGCACAGGATAGAGATTGGCGGATGGATCGGGCTCATTGTTGGCGGCCTGCGCGGTTTGGCTGCTTTCACCGTCACAGCCAGTCACCAGGCCGGCCGTTGCCGCCAAAATCGGGCCAGCGGCCATGCCTTTCAGCAGGCTCCGGCGGTTCAGGAACGTGGATTCAGACGTTGCGGCCGACTCCGGCAGCTCCCAGCCCTTTTTGATTTTGATCAGCATGTTACACGCACTCCGAGTTTACCATGTTCAGCTAGATAGTTCGAAACCCCCTCACAAGCAAATCAACGACCCGCGAGGAGTCCTCCGTGCAAGCAAGCCTGCTAATCCGCGGCCCAGCCCATTTCATGCGAAAAAGGCCCGGTTTTCCGCCGGGCCTTCTCTATAACATCAGTTTCTTTAGCGAGTCTTAGGCCCACAGTGCCTGATCCAAATCTTCAGGTGATCATGCTGCGTAACATCCAGGCCGTCTTTTCGTGAACAGCCAGACGATCCGCCAGCAGGCCCATTGTCACCTCATCGTTACCAGCATCGGCAATCGGCAGGACACCGCGCGCCGTCTTGGCAACAGCCTCATGGGCTTCAACCAGTTGACGCACCATTTCCTCAGCCTGCGGAACGTCCTCCGATTCCTGGATAGAACTCAGGCGCGCGAAAGCGGCATAACTGCCAGGTGCCGGCTCTCCAAGTGCCCGGATGCGTTCTGCGATCTCATCGACCGCTGTCGCCAACTCAGTGTAGTGCTCCTCGAACATTGCGTGGAGCGACTGAAACATCGGACCGGTCACGTTCCAGTGGAAGTTGTGCGTTTTGAGGTACAGCGTGTAGCTGTCTGCCAACAGGCGCGACAGCCCCTCTGCTACGTTTTTCCGCTCTTCCTCCGGGATGCCCGTATTGATATCCATGACCAACTCCTATCCACAATATCAGTTGCTTGGCTTAATACATTAGAATGACTCTAATTACATAGAAAATATAGGTTTGAAGAGTCCGGATGGCAAGATATTTTTAGAATAATTCTAAAAATATGGATCGATCAAAATATTTCATGTAATTCAATATGTTAAAGACGCACGATTCCAGCGCACAGGACTCCTGCGCACTGGAATCGGGTAATTCGGCCTATTGCAGAGTCTCGTTTAAAGTCTCGTCAATGCTCCAGCTGCTGAGACGCCATCACGCGCTCTGCGAGCTTACCGGTCAATTCCTGAAGATGGTCGAACTGCCATTCGAAACTGCCAACGCCGATAGTCAGAGATCGAAGTTCTATGATCAGATCATGCAGTTCAGCCTGCGGCATATGGCATTTGAACTCATCCCAGCTCTGCCACCCCGATTTGGCTTCAAAGCCCAGAATCTGCCCCCGGCGTGCGCTGACCAGACCGTGTACCCGTGCCGTGAATTCGGAGGGCACGGAAATCACCACCTCGTATATGGGCTCCAACAGGACCGGGCTGCACTGAGGTAAGCCTTCGGACATCGCCAGACGCGCGGCCGACTTAAAAGCCTGATCGGAGCTATCGACCGAATGATGCTGCCCGTCCAGCAGGGTTACGGACACATCGACAACGGGAAAGCCAAGCGGACCGCGGCTCAGATACTCCTTAGCGCCAGCCTCGACAGCCGAAATGTACTGTTTGGGCACCGAGCCGCCGACAACCTTGTCGACAAACTCGAAGCCCTCTCCCCGGCGCAACGGCTTGATTTCCATCTGCACATCACCGAACTGACCATGCCCGCCGCTTTGACGCTTGAAACGCGAGTGCTGCATCACCTGCCTCTTGATCGTCTCCTTGTAGGCGGTCTGTGGCGGCGTGGCATCGACCTCGACGTTGTATCTGGACTTCAAGCGCTCAATCACGATCTTGAGGTGGATTTCCCCCTGCCCCCAGAGCAGCATTTGATGAGTGTCATGATTGTGCTGTACCGAGAGGGTCGGATCTTCCTCTGTCAACCTCGCGATGCTCGCTGACAACTTCACATCGTCCTGTCGGTTTCGAGGCGTAATTGCCAGCGCGTAGACCGGCCTCGGCACTTCAGGCCAAACGAAGTCTTCATTCCGGACTGGGCCGGCCAAAGTAAGTAGATCACTGGTTTGCGCATCCTGGAGCCGCCCGAGCGCCACCAGCTCACCTTCACGCGCGACCGTGATTTTCTGACTGTCTCCTCCCATCAGGCGGTAGAGCCCGGAGGGCTTAGTCTCGCCAATCAACCCCGTCTCACTGATCTCGCCTTTCCAGATTCGAGCGAGAGAGAGCTTTCCTGTGTGTTGCTGATTCAGCGTTTTGATGACGCTGGCGCTCAATCCGCCATTCATGGAAATCCCGAGGCGCTTGGCGGCGACACCCGGCGGCGGCACATCATGCCGCAATGCCTTGAACAGGCGTGTGACACCGTTGCCGTGTTCGCCCGAGCCCATGAAGACGGGAACAATCAGATCCTCGGCCAGGTCCTTGCTGAGTTGACCATAGACTTCGTCGGAGCCCGGCACGCGATCTTCGAGCAGCTGTTCGAGCAGGTTGTCATCGAAGTCCGCCAGGGACTCGAGCATTTCCTGCCGGGCTTCATCTTCGCGCGACTTGATGTCTTCGGGAATTTCGATCAGATCGGACGGACCGCCTTCTTTATAACGATAAGCACGCTCGCTCACGAGATCGACGAACCCGGTGATCCGGTCGTCGTCGCGGATCGGGACCTGCCTGAGCAGCAAAGGCCGGGAGGAAATGCTCTGCAAGGCCTCCATGATGTCGCGGATGCGCGTGGTTGCCTTGTCGGTCTTGCCGATGAACAGAAGGTGGGGAATTTGATAATCGTCGAGGAACTTGAACAACGGCGCCATCGCAAGCACCCGTTCGACTTCGGGCGGGATGACAACGATCGCCACATCTGCGGCCATAAGTGCGCTGTGGCTTTCGTAGGCCAGCTCTATCGAACCGGGACAATCGATGAAAAACCAACGCTCGCCAAGGTATTCACAGTGCGCAAAGTTGGCTTCGACCCCCATTTGCCGCTCACGGGCTTCGGTTGAAGCATCGCCAACTGTATTGCCTTCGGTGATGGAACCTTTTCGTCCGATTGCTCCAGCAGCGTGAAGCAGGGCTTCCATGAGCGTTGTCTTGCCGCTCGTGTAAGGTCCGACGATAACGGCACAACGTGCCGGCTCAGCAGACTTAGACGTCATTTTGTCCTCCCTTTGGCGCCGTAGAGTGCGATCGATCTTGATTGAAAGGATCAAGTTCGTGAATCGCCCTCAGACATGAACAAGAGAGAGGCCGAATCACCCGACGCTGCAAAAATCAGCAACAGGACCGGACCGGTACGCGCGATTTATGATGAATGATGCTCGATAAACGTCCTCATGACTTTTTAGGTTGCACGGCCATGGTCCCAAAGAATCTCTGAAGCATGCAACAAGAAATCTGTCACAGGCATGATTTGCCACAACGACAGACAAAAAAACCGCCCGGACCTGTGTGGCCGCGAGCGGTTTCTTGGATTTACACCGGGAAATGAGACATCCCGGAAAGCAATGGGACTGTTAGCTCAGCGCCTCGCACGCCTTCTTGATGCGGGCGCAAGCCTCGCGCAGTGCCTCAGTGGAGGTCGCGTAGGAAACCCGGAAATAAGGCGAGAGACCAAAGGCTTCTCCCTGAACGACCGCAACGCCCTCGGCTTCGAGCAGATAGGTCACAAAGTCGCCGTCAGAGACGATCGTCTTGCCGTCGGGTGTGGTCTTGCCGATTGTTCCCGCGCAGGAAGGATAGACGTAAAACGCCCCTTCCGGCTTGGGACAATGCAGCCCGGGGCAAAGGTTGAGCAGTTCCACGACCATGTCCCGACGTTCGCGGAATGCATCTCCGCGCTCCTTGATGAAGTCCTGAGGACCGTTCAAGGCCTCGGTCGCAGCAGCCTGACTGACCGACGAAGGGTTGGACGTGCTCTGTGACTGAATCTTGGACATTGCCTTGACCAGAGCGGTCGGGCCCGCCGCATAGCCGATCCGCCAGCCCGTCATGGCGTAAGCCTTGGACACACCGTTGATCGTGAGTGTGCGGTCTTTGATTTGCGGCTCGACCTGCGCAGGTGTCACAAACTCAAAATCGTCATAGACCAGATGCTCATACATATCGTCGGTCATGACCATGACATGCGGATGACGCAACAGGACGTCGGTCAGTTCCTTCATCTCAGCACGGGTATAAGCGGCACCGGTGGGATTGGAAGGAGAGTTCAGGATCAGCCATTTGGTCTTGGGCGTAATGGCCGCCTCCAGGTCCTCAGGCCGCAGCTTGAAACCGTTGTTCTGAGAGCAGGGCACCGCAACAGGCTCGCCCTCCGCCAGAAGGACCATGTCGGGATAGGACACCCAGAAAGGCGCTGGAATGACCACCTCGTCACCTGCGTTCAGCGTGGCCATCAGGGCATTGTAAAGCACCTGCTTGCCGCCCGTACCGACGGTCACCTGATCCGGCGTGTACTCCAGATCGTTCTCGCGTTTGAATTTCGCGCAGATCGCGGCTTTCAAAGCCGGGGTTCCGTCGACCGCAGTGTATTTGGTATCGCCAGCCCGGATTGCGGCAATCGCCGCTTCCTTGATGTTATCCGGTGTATCGAAGTCCGGCTCTCCGGCACCAAGGCCGATAACATCCCGGCCCGCTGCCTTCAACTCGCGCGCCTTGGTGCTGACGGCAATTGTGGGAGAGGGTTTAATTCTTGCGAGGCGATCCGCAATCTGCGCCATGACCTGTGGCTCCCTGAAAATGACGGGGGTTTCGCAGGGTGCGATCCCCCATGAACAATAATGCCCGGCGAACGTAGTAAAGCATCTCCGGCATAGCAACCGAGAAGCGGCGGCAGAGAAGAAGTTTCATGCGATATTTAGGAATCTGACAGGATGTACACGCTGCCAGTTAAGCCGGAGTACCTGGCAAATTCACCGTGCCCGCACAGGTGAATCCCAGAATCTGACTCTTGATGTGGTTCGGGAGCAGACAAACGCTGCGCCCCAAAGATGCCACAAAGAACCATGGAATCGCCGCCTTCCCGCTCGCTCATCGCCCCTGATCCCTGGTGTCATGGCGCAGTTGAGATCTTCCGAACCCTGGTGAAGGACAGTTGCCATGCCTGCGATCCGCCCCTCCGATCCATTTTTCGCCGACGGCGCCATGACCGCTCCGGCTGGTATTATCCCGCCGCGTATCGCGGCTGGTTGCGGTAAAGCCATTGGCATCGTCCTGTTCTCGCTGATCACGGCGATCGGCCTCCTGGTCGCGACGCTGACGCTGTTGCCGGCCAATAGTTTCGCAGCGCGGGCGGCGGGGGTTCCTTCGACACAGGCGCCCGGTCAATCATCGGACATGCCCCCAATGGGCCTGTTCTTTCCAAGCGGCCCGGATGGCTCGGCACTTGAGGCGCCCCGGCTGCACAGCGATGTCCGAATTAACGTCACCGGCATGATCGCCCGTGTCGCCGTGCGGCAGCGCTTCACCAACCCTTCAGAAAACTGGCAGGAGGGGATCTACGTCTTTCCTCTGACCGAGAAATCTGCCGTGGACAGACTGATCATGACGGTGGGCGGCCGGGTCATTACCGGCAAGATCCTGGAAAAAGAGCAGGCGAAACGAGCCTATGATGCCGCCGCCGCGTCCGGTCGGCGCGCCAGTCTCCTGTCGTCCGAAAGGCCCAATGTCTTCGTGACTTCGCTCGCCAATATCGGCCCCGGCGAAGAAATCACCATCGATATCGAGTACCAGGACAGCGCCGTCTACCGCGACGGAATCTTTTCGCTGCGGTTCCCGATGGTCGTGGCCCCGCGCTACACGCCACTCGAAAAAACACCTCAGGAAGGTCCAAAAACAGTCAAGAGTGGCGCAGCATCGCCAGCCATCCAGACTCCAGCTATTTTTAAGCCTGAGGATCGCGATCTCTTCGGACCGGTTGGCGAACGAGTAAATCCGGTGACTCTGACCATGCGTCTCGACCCCGGCTCTCCGCTGGGAAGTCTTGCAAGCCTCTACCATCCAGTTGATATCGAGGATCTTGACGACCGCAGAAAAGTAATCACCCTGCGCGAAGGCTCGGTTCCGGCGAACAAGGATTTCGTTGTGGAATGGCGCCTCGCGTCCACGGACTCGCCTCAAGCTTCCATGTTCGTGGAGGACTACAACGGCGAAAGCTACGTCATGATGATGGTCACGCCCAGATCGCAAAAGCCTGACGCGGGGAATCTGGAGAACCTCGACCAGGGTCCCGCCATCACCACCTACCCGCCCAGAGATGTCGTTTTTGTCATCGATACATCAGGTTCGATGCACGGTGCCTCAATCGAACAGGCGCGCGCCGCCCTCTCCCTTGCGGTTTCCCGCCTGCAGCCGATGGATCGCTTTAATGTCATCCGCTTCAACAATGAGACCTTCAGCCTCTTCGACAAGATTGTGCCGGTCACGGCCGATTCCCTCCGGCGGGCCCAGGCGTATGTAAACGCATTGGAATCCGATGGCGGCACCGAAATGCGACCGGCGCTTCTGGAGGCTTTAAAGATGAACGCAGATGCTGACGCCATCGGCCATGAGCTGCGCGCTGAAAACCGCCTGCAACAGGTTGTCTTTTTAACGGACGGTGCGGTTGGCAATGAAGCCGAGCTCTTCAGGCTGATCGCCGAGAAACTGGGCTCGACGCGTCTCTTTACAGTCGGTATCGGCGCCGCTCCCAACAGCTATTTCATGCGCAAAGCTGCTGAGGCCGGTCGCGGCACCTTCACCTACATCGGCGACCCAAACGAAGTGTCAGTCAAGATGTCCGCACTGCTGCGTAAGCTGGAACGGCCCGCACTCACCCACATTTCCCTGGGTTGGCCCGGTGCAGCCGGAAAGCGTATTGAGAGCTACCCCTCTACCATTCCAGACCTCTACGAGGGTGATCCTGTCGTCGTGATCTCCAGGATTACCGGCGTTGAAGCAGACACACTCTCAGGCGATGTGCTGCTGAGCGGTCGACAGGGGCAAGACACCTGGCAGCGGCGGGCGACCCTGGATCGGCCCAAAGATGCCCAGGGTATTGCCGCCCTCTGGGCCCGGTCCAAGTTCGGCGAGATCACAGACGGTCTCTTCCTGGGTCGGGATCCCGTCGCAGTGCGCATTGATGCACTGGAAGTCGCCCTCGAACATCAATTGGTCACCAGCTATACCAGCCTGGTCGCCATCGACGATCAACCGGCCCGACCCAAAGACGAAGCTTTGCACAGCCTCGAAGTGCCGCGCGAAATGCCCGAGGGCTGGAGTCGGGATAAGGTATTTGGCGCTTCAGGTGCCTCAGGTCCTGAGCTTACCCCGTCAAGGGACCCCGCGTCGCTGAAATCAAAAGCAATGCCCGTTCGCAAGCTTCCCGCCTCAATTGCCGCGATGGCGCCCTCAGCGCAAGGAACCGCGGTCCAGCTGCCGCAGACGGCGACCCCTGCCACTCTGAACGCGATGATCGGTGCCGTCCTGGTACTACTGGGCGCGCTGGTGTTCGCAGGGATCAGTCTGAGCCGCCGTAGGAGTGGGTCTCATGCCTGAGCAACAGAAACAACCAGGCTTCCTGCGCCGAAAAGGCGCAGCGTTCCTGGGCGCCGCCCTGCTCGGCCTCGGGATCTGGCAGGTCGGCGAAGCCGGGTACATCCATCTCAAGGCGGAACTGGCGCAGGTTCTGATCCAGGATGCCTGGGCCGACACCCTGAACGGTGAGACGGAGGTCCGCCCCTGGCCCTGGGCCGATACCTGGCCGGTCGCACGCCTGCAGATCCCGGACCTGCAGGTTGATCTGATGGTTCTGGCGGACGCCAGCGGCAGAAGTCTGGCATTCGGACCTGGTCACCTGGAAGCTACAGCTGCCCCTGGAACCTCAGGTCACTCTATCCTCAGCGGTCATCGAGACACGCATTTCGCTTTTCTACAAAAAGTTGAATACGGCACCAAAATTCGTATCCAGTCACCTGACGGGCTCTGGCGAACCTATACCACCACGGATCGACAGATCATCGACTCCAGATACGCCCGTCTGGCGTCAGGAAACGGGGAAGCCGCACTGACATTGGTGACATGTTACCCCTTCGACTCGGTCGTACCTGGCGGCCCCCTCCGCTATATCGTGTCTGCATTTGAACAGCAGGAAAGTGCCTGGTTACCACCGGAAACTCATGTAGACATTGAGTGAAATTAATACCACGAGCGTACAATTTTGAAGTGAAGACCCAAAGGCCAGGACTTTTACAGCGTATTAATCAAGAATTTGTAGAGTGTTCGTTTCTTGGCTTAAATGCAGATTCCTCATCCTTAAGGGGCGCCTGCTCGTTTCGATTGAGAGTTATGGCGAACGGACCTTCACAAACTCAGCTGGTAAAACAGTTACGCCAGGAGCGCGATCGCTTTCTAGCGTTTGCTTTTTGCCGTGCCGACCTTCTGCTGGAACTGACTGCAGACCACCAGATTGTGTTTGCAAGCGGAGCCTGTCGCAGCGTTTTCGGATTAACTGCTGAGGAAATGAGCGGCCACAGCATTTTCGAGTTCATCGCCGAGAAGGATCAGCCGTTGGTTAATGCGACCCTCGCGGGTATGACCGGCGGCGCACGCCCTGAGCCAATCAATATCACCTGCCGCAACGGCAAAGGCGTGCCGCGCACGCTGTCGTTGACCGGTTACTTCGTTGAGGATCTGGAACAGCACTATTTCCTTTCGTGCAAAATTCCAACCTCACCGCGCGCCAGTTCCGGTGCGGAAGACCGCGAAGCCGCCGGCGCCGTGATGCACGACACTTCAAGCTTCAACAAGGTCGTATCCCGGAGCCTGGAGACGGCAAGCGACCACACGCTGACCCTGCTTGAACTCGGTAATTATTCGGCGGTCCTTGACCAACTGGATGCCGCATCGCAGGAGGAGTTGCACGACACCATCAACAGCTATCTGCGCGCCAGTTCCGACGATGCGAACTCCGCTGCGGCATTCGGCGAAGGGCGTTTCGGTCTGATTCACCGGCCGGAGATGGACATTGAGCAACTAAGCTCCAAAATTTCCGAAAAGGTAAAATCGGTTGATCCAAGCGGCCTGGGCATCGAGATCGAAAAAGCCAGTATCATCCTGGCAGAAGCCGGGGTCGGTGACGGAAATCCGGCACAGGCGTTCGACTACATGGTGCGTCAGTTTGCACGCGGGGGCGACGAAGGGGTGAAGCTGAACGACCTCCAGTGCGGTTTGCCGCAGATCCTGACCAGAATTCAGAAAACAGCCACACAGGTCCGGTCGGTTATTGCCGACGAATCCTTCCGGATGGTGTTCCAGCCGATCGTCCGACTGGATACGCGTGATACGCATCACTACGAAGTTCTTGCGCGCATCGACGGGGAAATCGGATCGCCGGCCGGATTCATTCAGTCCGCGGAAGATCTTAGCCTGATTCGCGGCTTTGATATGGCGATGTGTCGAAAATCCATCCGTTGGCTGCGCGAACAGGGTGAGAGAACGTCCCAGCGCTCAGTCGCCGTTAATCTCTCCGCCCAGTCGATTGGTGACAGTGCCTTTGTTGGGAACCTCATGGAGCATCTAGTCGCGCTCGGTGAACACCGGAAACACATTCTGTTTGAAATTACCGAATCCTCGCGAATGGAAAACCCGGAGGCAGCCAACAATGCAATCCAGGCGCTGCGAAAAGAAGGCCATCTGGTCTGTCTGGATGATTTTGGCGTCGGCGAAGCCTCGCTGCAGTATCTCCGTCAGTTCCAGGTCGACATCCTGAAGATCGACGGCAGCTATGTTCGGGAATGCCTTGAGGATAAAACCTCCGCCCATATTCTCAAGGCGATTGCCGAGCTTTGCGTCGATCTGGAGATCGAAACCGTCGCTGAAATGATCGAAGACGCCGAAACTTGCAAATTTCTGATCAATTGCGGCATTGTGTTCGGCCAGGGCTATCACTTTGGCCGGCCATCCCAGGAGATTGAGGTTTTCGAAGAAACCGAAAAACGAAGCCCTGTTGCTCGGCGCCGCGGTATGACGGAATCCTGGGGTTAGGATGACGAAACAAACCGGAAACCATATATGCCCGGCGCTCCCGGGCACGCACAGGTATCCTCAGTAAGCCCCCACCCTAAGCTTCTTCTCTTCCAGACAGAATTTTACCTGTGATCGCGCAGTCTGCACTGGCCTCAAGGGCGTGAGATGGGCATAAATATGCTCATGAGCAATACACTGATTGAAGCCCTGCCGGACTCCTTTTCGAAAGCTGATTCGCGTCCTTTCAGGATCGATTCCGAATACGAACCTGCCGGGGACCAGCCGCGCGCGATTGAGGACATCACCCAGGGCCTGATCAACGGCGAACGGGATCAGGTTCTGCTGGGTGTCACCGGGTCAGGCAAGACCTTCACCATGGCGCACACCATACAGAATCTGCAACGGCCCGCGCTCGTACTCGCTCATAACAAGACCCTTGCCGCCCAGCTTTATTCGGAGATGAAATCCTTCTTTCCGGACAATGCGGTCGAGTACTTCGTTTCCTACTACGACTACTATCAGCCGGAAGCCTATGTCGCGCGCAGCGACACCTATATCGAAAAAGACAGTTCGGTCAACGAACAGATCGACCGCATGCGTCACTCTGCAACCCGGGCGCTCTTTGAGCGTGACGATGTCATTATCGTCGCCTCGGTTTCCTGCATTTACGGTATCGGATCGCCGGAAACCTATGCACAGATGATCATTGCCCTGCAGCCCGGACAAATGATCGACAGGCGGGAACTGCTCGGGTCCCTGGTTGAGTTGCACTACACACGCAACGATGTTGCATTCGGGCGCGGCACCTTCCGTGTCAACGGTGACACGGTGGAAATCTTCCCGGCGCACTACGAGGATCGGGCCTGGCGCATCAGCCTTTTCGGCGATGAAATCGAGTACATCCAGGAGTTCGATCCCCTGACCGGGCATAAGACCAACACCCTTGAGCAGGTGAAGATCTACGCCAACAGCCACTATGTCACGCCCCGTCCGACACTGCAGCAGGCAGTTAAACAGATCAAAATCGATCTTAAAAATCAGCTCGAACACTTCCGCGCGACGGATCAACTGCTCGCCGCGGAACGGCTTGAGCAGAGAACGACCTTCGACATGGAAATGATCGAGGCGACCGGGTCCTGTGCCGGCATTGAAAACTACTCGCGTTATCTGACAGGCCGTGAACCAGGCGAGCCTCCCCCTACTCTCTTTGAGTACCTTCCTGAAAACGCGATGCTTTTCGTCGATGAAAGTCACGTAACCACCGGCCAGCTTCACGGCATGTACAGGGGTGACTTTGCGCGCAAGTCGACGCTGGCGGAGTATGGCTTCCGCCTGCCCTCCTGCATCGACAACCGACCATTGAAGTTCGAGGAATGGAATGCGATGCGGCCGCAGACGCTGTATGTATCGGCCACTCCGGGAAAATGGGAGCTTGAGCAGACCGGCGGTGTCTACGCGGAACAGGTCATTCGACCGACCGGACTGATCGACCCGATCTGCGAAATCCGTCCGACCGAAACCCAGGTCGACGACCTGATGGAAGAATGCCGGGTAGCGGTTGCCGCCGGCTTGCGGGTACTGGTCACGACCCTGACCAAACGCATGGCTGAGGACCTGACCGAATATATGTATGAGGCCGGGATCAAAGTCCGCTATGTCCACTCGGATGTGGACACTCTGGAGCGCATCGAGATTATCCGTGATCTGCGGCTGGGCGTATTCGATGTGTTGATCGGGATCAACCTGCTGCGCGAAGGGCTCGACATCCCCGAATGCGGCCGGGTCTGTATCCTGGACGCCGATCGCGAGGGTTTTCTGCGTTCCACAACATCCCTGATCCAGACCATCGGCCGGGCAGCACGGAACGTCGACGGCAAGGTTATTCTCTATGCCGATGTCATGACCGACTCCCTGAAGGCGGCCCTGGGCGAAACCAACCGCCGGCGCGAGAAACAACAGGCCTACAACGCGGAAAACGGCATCACGCCGGAATCCGTCCGCAAACAGATCACCGATATTTTGCAGAGCGTCTACGAAAGCGATCACGTAACGGTCGATACTGGCGATTCCGCAACACCGCATCTGATCGGCAACAACCTCAAGACCCATCTGGAAGATCTCAACAAGCGCATGCGTGCCGCCGCAGCAGATCTCGAGTTCGAAGAAGCCGCACGTCTGCGCGATGAAATCCGCCAACTGGAAAATAGCGAGCTTGAGCTGACGTCCGGACCGCCCAAGTCTGCAGGTTCGGACTTCACCGGCCGCATTGCCCGCGCTGACGCATCTTCAAAAAGCCGCAAGAAATTCAAAGGAAAATCCCGCCGCCGTTAATTCGACTTTAATGCGGACGCGAGATCGTACACCTACAAATTTCACACGGTCGTGTCGGATAAAAATACGCAAAGGCATTTCAATGCCGCAACGCTTATCATATTAAACCGAAGGTAGGCCTCTTCGTTTTTGCCCGGATGTACGGGTATCTACGGATTTTGAGACAGGCAAGCATTTCATAGACTCTGCAACTCGGTGCTTTTTCTCCCGGAAATCTGGACGTGCAACAACTTACACACTTTAACGACCGTACAGCGATCAGGAGATATGATGCGCTCCGAACCCCCATCTGGGTGTTCGATATCGAACGCCACGGCGTGTGGTGGGCGAACAAGAGCGCTTTGAAGTTCTGGAACGCAGCATCATTGGATGAGTTGACCGCCCGCGACTATTCAAGCGACTCAGAGACTGTGCGGCTTCGTCTACGCCAGATTGTAGATAATACCCTTGATGGTGACTCCGTTATGGAGACCTGGACTCTCTATCCGAAGGGTCATCCAGTCACTGTAGTGCTCGACATGAAGCCGGTCACCATCGAACAAGGTTCCCCCGCGATCCTGATCGAGGCCACCACACCTCTCGATTTACGGCGCGAGCCTGAAGCTCTGCGGATTCTCGAGGCAGCGCGCTACACACCCCTAATGGTCAGCATCTTCTCGTTGGAGGGCGAATTGCTCGCGCAGAACCCCGCGGCGAGCTTCGCATACAATCTGTCGAACAGCCCGACGCCCTCGATCTCGGGAACCCTGGAGCAGCGCTTCGTGAAACCTCAGGCCGCGGAAGCATTGATGAGATCCTGCCGCCGCGGACACCGGCACAGTGGCGATTTCCGTGTGCGCACCTCCAAGGGGGCCCGCTGGCATCATCTTGACGCACGCATCGCAAAAGACCCGATGACCGGCGACCGGTCTATCGTGATTACGGAAGAAGACATTTCATCCCGAAAGCGCGCCGAGCGACAACTGGAGACCATCAACCAGACTCTGGAAAAGCGCGTTCAGGAAAGAACGCATGAACTCGACACGGCCCGTCTCGCGGCGATCCAAGCAAACCACGCCAAAAGCGATTTCCTCGCGACCATGAGCCATGAGCTCAGAACGCCATTGAACGCCATTATCGGCTTCACAGACCTTCTTCTGAACGACATTTATGGCCCCTTAAATGACAAACAGAGCGAGATTCTCGGTGACATCGGAGCCAGTGGCGCTCACCTTTTCACGCTCATCTCCGATCTGTTGGACGCATCGAGGATCGAAGCCGGCCGTCTGGAGTTGAAGGAATCGAACGTTAACCTCAGCGAAATCTTCGAAGAGTGCACGACTGCTCTGGAACCTGCCTGCAAGGGCAAGAACATCAAAATCACCCGGCAGGGTTTTGACGGTAAAACACTGCTCTTTGCCGACCACACCCGTCTGAAGCAGGTGCTCCTGAATCTGATCTCCAACGCAGTGAAGTTTTCGCCTGGCGGCGGAACGGTGAAACTGGAAGTTCAGACGGACACGCACAGCGAACAACTCGTGCTGAACATTTCAGATACAGGGATCGGTGTCCCGGAAGAGGTGATCCCTAACCTTTTCAAACCCTTCTCTCAGGCAGCGCCGGAGCATAGCAACCTGCAACGGGGAGCCGGCCTCGGACTATACATCGCAAAAAGCCTGATTCAGTTGCACGACGGCGACATCTCGTTCCAGAGCCGGGTCGGTGAAGGCAGTTGCGTTACCGTATCCCTTCCCAGCACGCGTGTTATCCACGCCTGAGGTGGAACGGTCGTAAACCCATCCGACCCCGACGGGATGTCAGGCGACCGGGTCCGCGGGCTTCTCCTCAATGATATGACGCCATCCCTCACCACTCGACATCAGGCAGCTTTTACCACCCGGCTGGGTCATCAGTAGCGTCCAGGAACCTGACGGTCCCGAAAAGATCTCCAGCAACCGGCCATCCGCCGTGATTCCGTAAGCAGTCCGGTTTTCCTGATATCGGTCTTTCAGGGTATTCAGCATGACCTGCCGCTCGCCGCAGGACACGGCCTGCGCGGATACCGGTGTCGCAACGGCAGCGCCGGCAATCAGCGTCGCGGCGAGAGCCCCCGGCGTAAACATGCCTTTTGTCGCACTACCGAACTTCAACATGGCATCCTCCAATTCAACCTTGTCGGCCTCGTCGTTCGAAACGATCTGTATTCCTCATCGTTCCCGGGAGAAACAATCAGATATTCGCTTCGATCGGACGAAGAGATTGAAAACCCGGAAACTCCGCCCGCCCTTATTCACATATGGTTAATAGAGTTTAGGCATCAATAAATAACGAAAACGTGATGTAAAATTATACACCCGGAAAAACTTGTCTTCCTGACCTAAATTCACTGTAAAAACAAATTGGTCATTGCTTTATTTCAAACAAAAACAATAATTTAATATCACCAGAGTGAGAAATTGAGACGCAAGGCCGAGAATTCAATAAGTGAAATCACGAATTGATGATTGCTGCGCGGCAACAGAGATTATATCGAGCAAATCCAGCAGAGCGTAACCACATCTGCAGTGGCGGTAACTGTTGGAACCGCGAAAACCAGGTATCCAAAAGCCAGTAAGGATCGTACAACCCTGCGATCCCGCAAGGATATCCTTGGAGGAGTGAGATGGAATGAGCGAAAAAATCGTCAAAACCGATGCCGAGTGGCGCGCTCAGTTAAGTCCTGAGCAGTATCACGTGACTCGACAGGCAGGAACCGAACGCCCCTTCCAGAACCTGTACCATGACGACAAGAATCCAGGCACCTATGCCTGCATCTGTTGCGATACACCGCTGTTCAAATCAGCGGAGAAATATGATTCAGGCACAGGATGGCCTTCGTTCTGGGCACCGGTATCGGAAGATGCGATCACGCTCAAGGTCGACCGAAAGCTCTGGATGAAACGCACGGAAGTCCTGTGCGCGCGCTGCGATGCCCACCTGGGACATGTCTTTGAAGACGGGCCAGCGCCTACCGGCCTGCGGTATTGTATGAATTCAGCATCCTTGAACTTGAAAAAAACCAATAATCAGGCTGAAGACTAGCGCTGTTTTAATTTTGGAACGCCAGTACATCATGAATGCACACGTCCAGTCCCAAGCTTCCTGCGGACAGAAAACAAAGTGAAGGGTTTACCAAGACCTCGGAAATCCGATAGATATTGAAAATTCCGGGGGGAAGACGCATTTAGCTATCCATTCCAAGATCGAACTGAATATACACCTCAATAAGGAACGTCCTTAGAGCACAGGCCTGGGCGTCGCCGCGCACAATAGATTGGTTGCCATGTTTTTTGCTATCGCTGCCGCGACCGCCGGGTTCGACTCGCCTGCTCGCCCTGAATCTTTGCGTGAGAAAAGGGTGTAGCCACTGTGACGCCATTGGCCTTCATAATGACCGGCGCCGGTCTACTGCTTCTTGCATTCGGCGGCGAAGTTCTTCTGCGCGGCGCAATTGGTGTCGCCAGCAGGCTCGGTCTCTCGCCAATGCTGATCGGATTGACGGTCGTGGCCTTCGCGACGTCAATGCCCGAGCTTGTCGTAACAGTCACTGCAGGTCTGGAAAACGTAACAGACATCGGTGTCGGAAACGTCGTCGGCTCGAATATCGCAAATATACTTCTCATTCTCGGTGTCGCCTCCGTCATTTCACCAATTGCCACCAAGCCGCAACTGGTATTGCGGGATTGTATCGCCGTCCTTGTTGCTACTCTGGTTTTCGTCGGCTTTGCATATTACGGCGAACTGTCATTCCCACATGGGATGGTCATGATCGCCTGTCTGATCGGCTACGTCTGGTACAGTTACCGTACCGACGGCGCACGAAACGGAGACAACGGATCCGATGGAAGTGAGCTGGCAGGCCTGGACGACGAGGTCGCAGAAGAAATTGAGAGTGCGCCGAAATCTCTTGGCATTGCCCTGGCATTGGTCATAGGCGGGATTGTCGGCCTGGTCCTTGGCTCCGAACTCCTGGTTCGTGGCGCTGTCCAGATCGCCCGGGCAGCCGGCGTGTCGGAAACCGTCATTGGCCTGACGCTGGTTGCCTTCGGTACATCGCTCCCGGAACTCGCAACTTCGATAACGGCGGCGATACGCGGCCACACTGAAGTTGCGTTGGGCAATGCCCTCGGATCGAACCTCTTCAACCTTCTGCTTATCCTTGGCGTACTGGCATTGGTCATTCCTTTCGAGGTCGATGCGAATGTCCTCAATTTCGACGCCTGGATCATGGCTGCGGTTTCATTGATGGTGGTTCCGATCATTATGATCTGCGGTCGGATCGGGCGCGCGTCCGGCATCGTCTTCTTGTTGCTCTATGGCGCTTACATCGCCTACCAGTTCACTCTGCCGCCGGTTGGCGCTTAGTCGCCCTCTGCACCTTTCGTAAAGGTGACGGGCCCGCCCTTAGTTCTGAAGACGGGCCTGCATCCCGGTCGAAGCTTTTGGCGTAGACCCTACAGTTTAGGTCGCGGCGGAACTTGTCATTACGCCCTCGCTTCTGCATGCTCGCGCCGATGAACGCACAGCAACACAATCCTCACCGCGCGTACTACCCACGCAGCGTACTGATAACCGGCGCAGCACGGCGGATCGGCCGCGCACTCGCCCTTGATTTCGCTGCGCAGGGCTGGACGGTTGCAGCGCACTACAACACCTCGGGCACAGAGATCGAATCTCTGATCGCGGAAATTACCTCGGCCGGCGGTAATGCGAAGGCGTTTCGGGCAGATCTGGCTGTCGAAGCAGATGTGCAGGCGCTCATCCCCGCCGTCGTCCAGGAGTTCGGCCCCCTGGGTTGTCTGGTCAACAACGCCTCCACATTCGAACACGACACACTCGAGACGGCATCCCGGGAAACCTGGGATCAACACATCGAACCCAATCTACGTGCTCCGCTTGTGCTGACGCAGGGCCTGGCAAGGGAACTCAGGGATAGGACGGAAACCGACGGTCTTGGGAACAACGTGCCGCTGAACGGAGTGGTCATCAATATGATCGATCAGCGCGTCTGGAACCCGACCCCGCATTACCTAAGCTACGCACTTTCGAAAGCCGGTCTCTGGGCTCTTACGAAGTCCCTCGCCATTGAGCTGGCCCCCAGGATTCGCGTGAACGGGATCGGGCCCGGTCCGGCACTTCCCAACAGCAGACAAACTGCAGACGAGTTCGCCGCGCAGTGCGCCTCCATGCCTTTGGGCATCGGAACATCGCCGGACGAAATCTGCGCTGCAGCAAGATACATTTTAAGCACAGCCTCCATGACAGGTCAGATGATTGCGCTTGATGGCGGCGAACATCTTGGCTGGGCGCAAGCCTCTCACGATCATCAGTTTCTCGACTGATCCGCATCGGTCCATCGCCAATTTTAAAGAACCGAAAAAACATAACCCCCATTTGAAGAGACAAGCATGTCCGCATCCAAACACGCAGAGCCTACTCCAGAAGGCTTCTCACTTTCTGATACAAAGCTAACTACACAGCGCGTCGTCATCCGCGACATGACATTGACCTGTTCGATCGGTTTAAGTGATCAAGAACGCGCCCGCAGTCAGCGCCTTCGGCTTAACTTCGAAATTGAAATCCAACCATCGGCACCGAACGAAGATGAGATTTCAGAAGTGGTGCACTACGGCCATCTGGTATCGCGTATCCGCAAAACCTGTCTGGAGAATAATGTGCGACTGCTTGAGACACTTGCAGATCAGATTCTCGAAACATGTTTCTTTGATAAACGCGTCCTCTCCGCACGCGCTCGCATCGAAAAACTGGACCGCTATCCGGATGTCGGCGGAATCGGAATCGAGATTGAAAGACAACGCAAGTCTAAATGACACGACCAAGGGATTCATCTCACTGGGCAGATGAGTCCGACAGCGTCATCCTGTCACAAATCGTTAACGTCATCGTAAAGACTCAAAAGCGCCTCATAAACCATTGCGAAAACATAATCTCTAGGGTCGATCTCGAAAGTTTTACACAAGCCCTTCGGGGCCAGTTTTCAGCTGTAAGCAGACAATGAGAGTTTTTCGATCTTTAAGGTTTCTTTACACTTGACTTCGTTTTTTTACATATATTTCAATGAGTTAATTTTTTATGCCTAATTTTTAGGCATAGTATGCAAGGGCTTGATTCCTCTAGGGCTAACCCCTCACAAGCTTCATATACACACAGAGTTATCCACAGATTCCGTGGATATGTTGGTTAACGCCAATTTAAGGTCAAAAATATCTATCTGTAGACATCCGAAAGATGCATTACACAGAGTTGTCACATCCGCGTCATCTTAATGAATTTGGTGACAGGCTTCGGTCTTTGTGAATCGACCTCCTTTAAAGGGAAGACCTGAAAGGCGATACTAACCATCGACGGCTTTAGGTCGGATGTTTGTCAGCGAGCACGGTACGGCTGAATTATGGTGAGATCTTCGGGAAAACGGCGACGCAACGATCCGTCACAAGGCGGGAAACGTTCTGCTATGCCGAATCAGGACAGCCTGGACCGGGAAGCCAGCGCACCGGGCCTGTCCGAGGCATCTGCTCCCTGGGCCGGGCCGGAGTCGCTCGACGCCCTAAACACCCAAGGCAATGCCAACACGGCGGCAACTGACTCAGACACTGATTCAAACCAAGACGCTTCTCAGTCGGTCAGCCTACCCGAAGAAGACTCGGCAAATCGCCTCGAACGCGGTGCACAGGTGATTGCCAACGCGGTCAAGACATTGCCCGGCGCACCCGGTGTTTACCGCATGCTCTCCACGGACGGTGATGCGCTCTACGTCGGCAAAGCAAAGAATCTCAAAAAACGGGTCAACTCCTACACCGGCGTCGGTAAGCTTCCTTACCGGCTCAAACGCATGGTCTCCGAGACAGTCAGTATGGAGTTCGTCACAACCCATACCGAAGTCGAGGCGTTGCTTCTTGAGAGCAACCTGATCAAACGCCTGATGCCGCGCTACAATGTATTGCTGCGCGATGACAAATCCTTCCCCTACATTCTGGTCACTGCCGACAAAAAGACTGCGCAAATCACCAAACACCGTGGCGCCCAGAACCGGGACGGAGATTACTTCGGGCCTTTCGCAGACGCGACCGCAGTCAACACGACGATTACAGCACTGGAGAAGGCCTTCCTGCTGCGCTCCTGCAGCGACGGCGTGTTCAACAATCGAAAACGTCCCTGCCTGCTCTACCAGATCAAACGCTGTTCAGCGCCCTGTGTGGACAAAATCTCGCCGGAGGCTTACGGCGAGCTTGTCGAACAGGCGCGCGCGTTTTTGTCCGGTCGGTCGCAGCGCGTACAGCAGGATCTGGTCAAGCAGATGGAGACCGCGTCGGAGGCGATGGATTTCGAGGTCGCGGCCGAGTACCGAGATCGCATTCGTGCCCTGGCGCACATTCAGTCGCGGCAGGATGTGAATGTAGCAGGCATCGACAACGCAGATATTTTCGCGGCCCATGCGGATGCCGGACAGATCTGTATTCAGGTGTTTTTCTTTCGCGCTGGCCGTAACTATGGCAACCGCGCGTACTTCCCCAGCCACGACAAAGCGCTCGAGATCGATAGCGTCCTGGCGTCGTTCCTGTCTCAGTTCTACGACAACAAACCTATACCCAAACTGATTCTGACCAGCCACCGCCCCACGGACCTGGAACTGCTCAGCGAGGCGTTGTCTTTCCGCTCGGAACATCGTGTGGAGATCGCGACGCCTCAACGCGGCGACAAACGCAAGATAATAGAAAACGCATTGCAGAACGCCCGGCAGGCTCTGGCGCGCCGCCTTGCGGAGAGCAGCAGCCAGCGCCGACTCCTGGAAGGGCTGGCGGAAGTCATGGGCCTTGAGTCAACGCCTGAGCGTGTCGAGGTTTACGATAACAGTCACATCCAGGGTTCCAACGCCTATGGCGGTATGATCGTCGCCGGTCTCGAAGGCTTTCTTAAATCCTCCTATCGAAAATTCTCAATCCGGGGCGCTGCAAATTCGTCTGACGCGCCAACGCCGCCGGCTGCCGAAGCGACGCAGGATAGCGCTGGTAATGAGACAACTGAGCAGAATCCCGAAGCCTTCACGCCCGGCGATGACTACGCGATGATGCGTGAGGTTCTGCAGCGCCGGCTTTCCCGTGCCTTGAAGGAGGATCCCGAGCGCAAAAGCGGCCAGTGGCCGGATCTGATCCTGCTGGATGGCGGCAAGGGCCAATTGACCGTCGGCGAAGAGGTATTGGCAGAGCTCGGCATCGATGATGTCGCGATCGCGGCGGTCGCAAAAGGACCGGACCGCAACGCCGGCCGGGAACGCATTTTTGTGCCCAATAAACCCTCCTTCATGCTGGGCCCTCGCGACCCGGTCCTCTACTTCATCCAGCGTTTACGCGACGAAGCGCACCGCTTTGCCATCGAAACCCATCGTAAAGGACGAAGTAAAAGCCGTTTACGCTCAGTTCTGGACGACGTGCCAGGTATCGGCGCCAAGCGGAAAAAAGCCCTGTTGCTCCACTTTGGCAGTGCCGGAGCGGTTTCGCGGGCCGGACTCTCGGATTTGGAAGGGGTTGAGGGCATTAATAAAGCCGTAGCACGAAAAATATACGATCATTTCAACACCCTGGGATAATTGCCCTTTAGTCCAAGGCGCTTGGAGTCTAGCTTAGAGCCTCGCTTTTATTCGGTGAGCCGGGGCAAAGAAATCCCATGACGGGTCTCCCAGCACGAGCAGGATTGCATCACCCACATGTTAACTTCGCTTCCCAATCTTCTGACGCTGTCGCGCATCGTGATGATTCCGCTCATGATCGCACTGATGTACGTCGACACGCCGGCCAACCGTTGGTTTGCCTGGGGCATTTTCACGCTCGCATGCGTCACTGACTGGCTCGACGGATATCTCGCCCGCAACATGAACGACGAGTCGTCGTTGGGGCGTTTTCTCGATCCGATTGCGGATAAGCTGCTGATCGCATCTGTTATCATTATGCTCACTGCGGTCGGTCGTATCGATGACCTGGTTGTCATCCCTGCCATTATCATCATGTGCCGCGAGCTTCTGGTATCCGGCCTGCGTGAATATCTGGCGGAAATCAAGGTGGCAATGCCTGTCAGCAAGCTTGCGAAATGGAAAACCGTGATCCAGATGATTGCGCTCGGCACGCTGATTGTGGGGGATGCCGGTCCGGCATCCTGGCCGGTCCAGGAAGCGGGCGAATGGGGGCTCTGGATTGCCGGGGCCTTGACCGTTGTGACCGGCTACGACTATATGGCGAGCGGTCTAAAACACATGACGAAAAGCCCTCCCAAAGCATAGGGACCGGCGTCGCGAGCTTCGTATGTACTTCTCAGCACAAAGAACCCGATCCATCCGCCATCACTCTCCTGATCAAGCGGTCCAGAGGCCGGAGAGTTGCTCTCGCCTCACCGGCACAGCGGTGCAGCCATGAAAGTCTTCGGATTTGCAGGTTGGAGCGGTAGCGGCAAGACCACCTTGCTTTGTAAGCTGATTCCCGAACTTGTTTCCCGGGGACTGAAGGTGTCGACACTGAAACATGCCCATCACAACTTCGATGTGGATAAGCCCGGCAAAGATTCATACGAACATCGCCAGGCGGGCGCCAGTGAGGTGATGATTTCATCCGGTAACCGCTGGGCCCTGATGCATGAACTGCGGGGCGCTGAGGAGCCAAAGGTTGAGGAACTGGTCAGCAGGATGTCGCCTGTCGATCTGCTGCTGATCGAAGGCTTCAAAAAATCGGCGCATCCAAAACTTGAAATTCACCGGCCGTCGGTGAACAAGCCCCTGTTGCATCCTGACGACCCGCACATTGTCGCCGTCGCCTGTGACCAGCCGCTTGAGAATCTCTCTCTTCCGGAACTCGATCTTAACGACGTCAGCGGGATCGCGGACTTCATCATCGCGCATTGCGACCTGGCGAATGCCTGAAGAACCACATATGCACCCTTGGAGCCTTAAGGAAGAACGGCAGGCAATGAGGATGGAGGCCCAATGGCCCAGCTAACCGACGACTGCTTTGCCCATGGTGGCCGCTTAATGCGGACAGATGAAGCGCTTGCTTTACTCCAAGAGAAAATCGACTGCGTGACCGCAACGGAAACGCTTACCACAGCCGATGCCCTCGGCCGGATTTTGCGCGAAGACATCGTCGCCCCCGGGAACATCCCGCCACACGACAACTCGGCCGTCGACGGATATGCGGTTTATTTCGATGATCTGAATGCTGAGGGTCCAACCCGACTACGGGTCTCGGGCAGACAGGCGGCAGGTCAGCGCCGGATCGAAGCGCCGGCACGCGGCGAAGCTTTGCGCATCTTTACCGGTGCAGTTATGCCGGACGGTCCTGACACGGTTATGATGCAGGAAGACTGCACGCTTGAGGACGGACACGTGCTTATCCCTGCCGGCATCAAGCGCGGCGCCAATCGCCGTGATGCGGGCGAAGATGTCACTGCAGGAAGCAAGGTTCTGTTTAACGGCCAACGTTTGCGGGCGCAGGATCTCGGTCAGGCCGCTGCTGTCGGACGCGCTGAGTTACAGGTTTCGCGCCCCCTGCGCGTCGCCCTCTTTTCGACCGGCGATGAATTGCGAGAGCCCGGCGAAGGGCTCGTCGCCGGCTCCATTCACGATTCGAACCGCTATACCCTGATGGGTCTGTTGAAGTCACTCGGGTGCGCGGTGTCTGACCTGGGCATCCTGCGTGACAATGCGGATAATATTGTCTCGGCACTCGACCAGGCACGACGTGACCATGATCTGGTTATTACCTCAGGCGGCGTTTCCGTCGGTGAGGAAGATCACGTGAAACATGCGGTCGAAACTCTGGGCACGATGCATGCCTGGCGCCTTGCCATCAAACCCGGACGCCCGATCGCACTCGGGCAGATAGGTGGCGTGCCTTTTGTCGGCCTGCCAGGCAATCCCGTTGCGGTCGTAGTGACCTATCTCGTCTTTGTACGCCCTATGCTCCTGCGCCTCATGGGTGGCACCTCGATGCCGCCGCAGAGCTTTCCCGTGCGTGCGGATTTTGCCCATCGGAAAAAGAAAGACCGGCGAGAGTGGGTCAGGGTCAATCTACAGCGGAACGGCGATGGCAGCTGGAATGCCGAGAAGTTCCCCCGAGACGGCGCTGGTATACTGTCGTCACTGGTCGAATCCCAGGGATTGATCGAGTTGCCGGAAGATCTGACGCAAGTCGAACCCGGCATGCTGGTAGACTACCTGCCTTTCAGTGAGGTGATCGGATGAAACTGCTATACTTTGCTTGGCTCAAAACCAAAACCGGTGTCTCGGAAGAGACCGTTTCGCCGCCTGAAGAGGTGAAAACAGTTGCTGATCTGCTGGGTTGGATCAAACAGCGTGGCCCTGGCTTTGAAGACGCCCTTGCGGACATCGAAGCACTGCGCGTCGCCGTCAATCAAGAGTATGCGGAGATGACAGATCCGGTCTCGGCAGGCGACGAGGTTGCATTGTTTCCACCTGTCACTGGCGGTTAACGAATGTCGCGTGGAATCGATCCCTTGTACTCCACGATAGGTCGGGAGCAGAAATTGCAGAGCCCGGCGCGTCAAATTCGACCCGAGAATAGAGTGGAACGTGACACGCGCGGGAGGGCGCTCTCATGATACGTGTTCAGCGCGAAGATTTTGATCTCGGCGAAGAGCTACGCGCCCTGTCCGCTGGCGACCACGGCATTGGCGGGGTCGCAAGTTTTGTTGGCTTGGTACGAGACATGGCTGGTGGTGAGAAAGTCGGCGCCATGATGCTGGAACATTATCCGGGCATGACCGAGAAGATGTTGGGCCGGATCGAGGCCGAGGCACTGGAACGCTGGCCGCTCAATGCAAGCCTGATTATCCACAGGTATGGGCGCCTGGAACCCGGCGATCAGATCGTGCTGGTGGCGACGGCAAGCCCGCATCGCGAAGCGGCCCTCGAAAGCTGTCACTTTCTGATCGACTGGCTAAAGACAAAAGCACCCTTCTGGAAACTGGAAGATACGCCCGATGGCGGCCAATGGGTCGATGCCCGTGACAGCGACGGCGACGCCGCCGCGCGTTGGATAAAACAGCCTACCAGCGAGTGAACTCCTCCAAAAAAACACGGCGCCCAGAAGACGCCGTGTTCGAAAGATCTATCGGAGAAGAACCTATGCGGCGCTGGCAGCCAGGCCAGGTTGCTGCACCAGTTCATCGTATGCTGTCAGAAGATCGCGCGTGATGTCCCCCGGTGTAAACTTGTGTGCGTCGATCTCCGCAACAGGTGTTACTTCGACCGCAGTGCCTGTCAGGAAGACTTCCTGTGTGTTCGCCAGTTCCTCAGGCATAATCGCGCGCTCGATAACCTCATAACCCCGATCGCGTGCCAGCTCAATCACCGTGCGGCGTGTGATACCGTCCAGGAAGCAATCCGGCGTCGGTGTATGAAGCTTGCCATCCTGAACAAGGAAGATGTTGGCGCCGGTCGCTTCGGCAATCTGTCCACGGTAATCCAGCATCAAGGCGTCATTAAAGCCCTTGGCTTCAGCCGCATGCTTGGAAAGCGTGCAGATCATGTAGAGCCCTGCGGCTTTTGATCTGGTGGGCGCCGTATCGGGAGCCGGCCTGCGCCAGTCCGCCATCGTCATGCGGATCCCCTTCAACCGGGCCTCGGGTGAAAAGTAAGCCGGCCACTCCCACGCTGCCACGGCAACGTTGATTCGATTGTTCTGCGCGGAAACTCCCATCATCTCGCTTCCGCGCCAGGCAATCGGCCGGACATAGCCATCGACGATACCATTCGCCTTGAGAACCTCGGTCGCCGCCTGATCGATCTCGGCAACGGAATAAGGCAGAGTAAAGCCCAGAAGTTCGGCAGAAGCCTGCAGGCGCTCATGATGCTCAGTCATCTTGAAGATGTGGCCACCATAGGACCGCTCCCCTTCAAACACGGCACTCGCATAGTGCAGGCCGTGCGTCAGCACGTGCAGCTTGGCGTCCTGCCAAGGCACCATTTCACCGTTGAACCAAATAACACCTTCTCGAGCGTCGAAAGGGATCATGGACATTACGTTTCCGCCCTAATAAGTTCTTGTTCGCGCAAAGATGGACCTGTTCGTTTCAGGTTTCAGGCGGTTCAGGCAGCTTCTTGTCTGCCCAGGATCGCCGAAGCACTTTATGATCATTAGATCTTTGCGTTAGATTCAAGCATTTTGTTACTTTCTAACAAAACATCGTACCAGTGTGTAACATTAGCAATTATATATGTCAATATGGCTGACGTAAAAAGCGGCGCGAACCCCCTCTTCCTTCGCGAGGAAGAACTGCGTCAGGCGATGGAACTCCTGTTCTTCTCCTATCGGGACTTCACGGCAGAGCCCGACCAGATCCTGTCGCACTATGGTTTTGGCAGGGCCCACCATCGGGTGATCTACTTTGTGGGCCGCCATCCCTCAATGACGGTCAGCGAATTGCTCGATATTCTGCGGATTACCAAGCAGAGTCTCTCACGAGTGCTCAGCCAGTTGGTTCGGGAAGATTTTATCGAACAAAAACCCGGTACAGAGGACCGCAGGCAACGCCTGCTGAAACTGACGGAAAAAGGCAAAAAGCTGGAATCCGAGCTGATCGAGAATCAACGCCGACGGATTGCCCGCGCCTATCGCATCGCCGGCGCAGATGCCGTCGCAGGCTTCAGAACTGTACTCTATAACCTAATGGACGAAGACGGTCGAAAACGCTTCGATCATATAGAGGCTCTGCAGCCCGCCATCGCACGGCGATAGCGCGCACCCTTCTTAATCTGGGCACAACAACGTGAGTTAACTATACTCCTGGTTCAATTGGAAACACCGTAGTGATGGATGAGCCTGCACATATTCTGGTTGTCGACGATGATAAGCGGCTTCGGGAATTGCTGCGCAAATATCTCAGCGATCAGAAGTTCCGGGTGACCACGGCAAGTGACGCCAGCGATGCACGCGCCAAACTTTCGGCCTTCGCCTTCGACATTATTGTCCTGGATATCATGATGCCTGGCGAGAGTGGACTAGAACTGACGACCTGGCTTAGAAGTTCGAACAAAGTTCCCATCCTGTTGCTCTCAGCCATGGGCGATTCCGGAGACAGGATTTTCGGGCTCGAATCAGGTGCGGATGATTACCTCTCTAAGCCCTTTGAACCCCGAGAGCTCGTCTTGCGCATTAATGCGATTCTCCGCCGTGTCGAGAGCACGGCACCGGCGGTTACCGGCGAGATCACCTTTGGCGGGTTCAGTTTCGACTTGTCTCGCGAAGAACTCCGTAAGAACGACGAGTATATACGATTGACGGCGGCGGAATCGTCGCTCTTAAAGGCACTGGCGCGCAGCCCGGGTGTACCAATCAGCCGGGAAGCCTTAACATCAGAAAGTCAGATGGACGCCAATACCCGCACGATCGACGTTCAGGTTACGAGGCTGCGCCGAAAGATCGAAGCGGATCCGAAGTATCCAAGGTATCTTCAGACCGTTCGAGGTACTGGATACGTGCTCATTCCGGACTAGGTTGAGTATCCGCGAGCAACGGAGTGAATGAAAACGTGAATCGTCGGCTCTATGTTATAGAGATCCTTCAATGCGTATCGTGGTAAGATAGAGCCCGCAGAATTGAACCCGGCTTGTGGTGCAGAGCCGGCAGTATTGGACAGAAAATGACCTCTCAAGCAGACATAGCCGAACGGGATCTGTCTGGCGATTTGCAGGAGTCGAAGAGCAGAGGCTCCGAAAAGCCTTCAGCTCTTAAACGCTTCATCCCGCGCACCCTGCTTAGCCGTTCGTTGTTGATCATCGTATCTCCCCTGGTGTTGCTTCAGGTGGTCTCGACCTGGATTTTTTATGATCGTCACTACGACACGATTACCAAACGCTTGTCCGAGGGTCTCGCAGGCGACATCGCTGTCGTCATTGAATTGGTCAACCGGGACTCCAGCGACGTCCAACGCGCTCAGGTCTTTCGTCTTGCCAGACGGTCTCTCGCGCTTGATGTCACACTCGACAAAGGTACGTTCCTGCCCGGCGATGCGAAATCTCCCGGCTATGGAATCTTGAATCTCAAGCTCAATAAAGCGCTGGGAGAAAGGTTCGGTTATCCCTTTATCATCGACACAGAGTCGCTTGAGGATCAGGTCAAGATCGACGTGCAACTGCCGGATGGCGTATTGCGTGTTCTGGTATCGCGAAAACGGCTGTTCTCCTCTACGACATATATATTCATCATGTGGATGGTCGGCACCTCAATCATCCTCTTCGGCGTCGCCGTCTTTTTCATGCGCAAACAGGTAACCCCTATTCAGCGATTGGCGCAGGCCGCCGAAAGCTTTGGCAAAGGGCGGGACGTTCAAGGTTTCAAGCCGGAAGGCGCCGCAGAGGTAAGACAGGCCTCAACCGCGTTTTTGCAGATGCGCTCGCGAATTAAACGACAGGTGCAGCAACGCACAGACATGCTCTCCGGCGTCAGTCACGATCTGAGAACCCCGCTGACCCGCATGAAACTGCAATTGGCCATGTTCGATCCCTCCAGCGATGTAGAAGACCTCAAATCCGACATCACTGAAATGGAGCGCATGGTCGAGGGCTATCTCGCGTTCGCGCGCGGTGAAGGAACAGAACAACCGCAACCGACCGAAATCATGACGCTGTTGCAGGACGTCGTGACACAAACCCGCCGGGAAGGTGGCGTTATTGACCTGCATACGGAAGAAGACATTGTCCTTCCCCTGCGTCAGGAAGCCACAAGGCGCTGCTTCACCAACCTGCTGGCCAATGCGCAGCGTTACGGCAAACACGTGGCGGTCCAGGCTGGGCAACGCGATCAGGCCGTTGAAATCACCGTAGACGATGACGGACCAGGCATTCCACCGGAACGCCGGAAAGATGTGTTCAAGCCTTTCTTCAGGCTCGACGAGTCACGGAATCAGGAAACCGGGGGCGTCGGGCTTGGCCTTACAATCGCACGCGACGTCGTTCACAGTCATGGCGGCGTCATGAGCCTCGACGCTGCCCCCGGTGGCGGATTGCGGGTGACGATACGCTTGCCTCTTTAACAGCTTCAATCCGAAAAATAGACGCAGGCGTCGGCGATCAAAAGGAGTGGTGTTAATCGCTCTCAATTTCAACACGCGCGGCAATCTCAGGGTCAGCAATGCTCGCGTGCAAGGTCAGCATGATGATGCCCGCATCGAAATCATTTCTTCCCTCGGTCGCAGATAAAATGCGCGCTTCCTGAGCGGCCGCCCGCTCCGCAGAGTTCATCTCGACGAAGTCACTGCTTCCCAGAACGCAGTAGGCCAGCAGTTCCGCTGCGGATGCCTGCAAATCCGCGCGCTGTCGATTTATCGTTTCAGGACCGGCACCGCCATTCTGCGCGACCGCTTCACGGATCCATTTGCAGATCGTGAACTTGGTCGCGTCATTCACCGCACGAGGGTTGATGCCCGTCTGGTGGAGATAGCGGTCCAGATCCCTGACTTCGCGGCTTTTACCAAACAATTCGGCGACAAACGAAAACATCCTGCCCTCTCAGCTCCGATCGCCACTCAGACTAAGGCTGATCTTCGGGCATGGTGACTCAAAACTCATGCCCTCTCAATCAGCATACTGCTGATCCTGGACGCGATTGATTGCCTGTCGTGAGAAGAAAACCACAAAGCCCCTCGAGTGAACTCCAAATCAACAAGAGTTCTTTGCGGTCAATTCCATTTATTGCTGCCTCATTGGTGGTTTGCAAGCCCAGACAAAGAAGCAGCCCAACCTGCGCTCGCTTATCGACCCTGGGTCGGCAGGCGGCAACACGTTAGGCAGTTTCGGGGGTTTGTTTAGAACGACGAGTATTTCGGAGCAAAAAACTCCGCAAGCTTCCCGCAATCCGAGAGAGAGTCTGGGGGTGTATACGAAGAAGCTCTCGATAGGTCTAACGCCTATTGCAGCACTCTTTTCATATTCATAAATTCCCCCAAATTCATTAGCGCTTGGCGGCAGTTTTCGGCTTGGCTTTTCTCGTACGCTTGTTGCTTTGACCGAGGCCAATTTCTTTTGCCAGATTGCTCCGACGCTTCGCATAGTTAGGCGCAACCATCGGATAATCTGCCGGCAGATTCCAGCGCTCGCGGTAGTCTTCAGGCGTCATACCATAGGCTGTGCTCAAGTGACGCTTGAGCATCTTCAACTTCTTGCCGTCTTCCAGACAAACAATGAAATCGGGTTGAATGGAGCGCTTGATCGAAACCGCTGGCTTAAGGCGCTCCGGCTCAGGCTCGGCACCTGTTCCGCTTAAGGTATCGAATACACTTGTGATCAGCGCAGGAAGCTCGCTTTTACCGACACTATTATTACCTACATAGGACTGAACAATGTGCGCAGTTAATCTGAGCAGTTCAGGTTTTTCCGCGGCTTCAGACATTCGTATCTCCCGAATACAGTATTGACGTCAAGGATTTCAATAACAGACTAAAAGTCAAAGTGTTGGCAAAAAACAGAAATTGCATCAAATGCGATTATTTCTAAAGACAACAAAATTCAGCGGCAATATATCCGACAAATTCATCATAGTCATGTAAAAAGATAGTCGTGTTTTCATATTCTAGAACGAAAGGTCCAATACGGCGAAAAGAAGAAAGACCTGCCTTGGATTTATTGAAAACATACAACAGGTAGTAACATCCCTGTTACTTACAAGGTGGGGACCGAATCCAGCAGTGCCAATTTTATGTCATTGCAGCTTCGAAAAGAATTCTCGGAATTTTAACTTAGTGTCTAGCCGCTGGCCTTACGCCATCCGCCCGCCATTTGGGATCGCCCGGTCAGGTTCGATCAGCACGATATCGCCGTTTTCGTCAGGGAACCCGAGGACCAGGACCTGTGACATGAATTTTCCAATCTGCTTGGGCGGAAAATTCACCACGGCTGCGACCTGGCGGCCCGGAAGACTCTCCAGAGTATAATGCACTGTAATTTGCGCTGAAGTCTTCCTGATACCAATCTCAGAGCCAAAATCAACGACCAGTTTAAAAGCGGGCTGCCGAGCTTCAGGAAACGCTTCCGCCTTTATTACGGTGCCGACACGGATATCGACGCGCAGGAATTCATCATATCCAAGTGGAACAGTCTCACGCACTGCTTCGTCTGCCGACATTTAAGCCTCTCCTGCTCTCATCACCGATGGCACCGGCAGGACGCTAACACCCTATCGGTTGAATCGACAAGTTGCTGTTGTGAGGCCTCGTAAGACAAGGCAAACAATAGTGGTACAGATTTAGCGAACAGACAAAATCCGCAACTCCCCTGCCGTCGCGCCAGGTGCTTTTCGAAGATCAGGCGCAAAGAAAAAGGGCCGCTTTACCAAGCGACCCTCGATCTGACGTCAAATTGACCTGACTGGAAGCAAAATTACTTCTTTGCGGTCGCTTTGATCTGGGACTTCAACTCTTCCAGGCTGTCGGACACACGCTTGTTCAGCACTTCAACAGCTTCCTGGTTTGACTTCGCACCCATCTCCGCAAGTTCGCGGACATTGGAAAGCGTACGCTCAAAAGAGTCTTTCACGAGTTCTGCCTGCTTCGACATAACTTCGTCGGGAGTGCCGGCTGCAGAGAATGACTGAACTGCGCGGGAGGCTTCTTCAACAGCCTGACGAATAATTTCGCCCTGGCGGTGCATCAGAGCCTGCGTCCCTTCGAAAGAAAGACGGTTAGCCTGAACGATGGCTTCCATGTTGCGCTTCTGGCTTTCCAGAATTGCGGTGGCGTCAACACCGGGAACTGCAAACTTCTCGGTCATCTTGGAGAAATCCGGCACTTCGAACTGCTCAGCAAACTTCGTAACATCCATGAACGCGCTAAAATCACCATCGAGGAACGGGTTCCCCGTCTTTGTTGCTGCTTTGGCCATTGACCCAATTCCTTTTCATAGACAGTGAATTGTGCGGCTGCAAATTGTGCACTGCACAAATTTCTTCAATGACGCGAATATAGGCACAAAAATTCAAAGGTCAAGCGATTTTGTTGCAGTGCAACATGATCGCTTGACCTTCAGGAGACCATCGGCGGAACCATTAATAAAAATCAACCGCTTAAGCCACATCAGGCAGTCGCTTCTTCAGGCCTGGAACGCGTGAAACGCCGGGCACAGCCATCAATGCGGGTTAGATAGCGGTCCAGTGCTGCCATCGTTTTCGGCAAATCTTCAGCATCTTCCTTGAACCAAACCTTAAGGGTCGCGAGGTAGACACCCGACAGGGCTTTCACTCGCAACATTCCGCGCAATCCATCTGCTGAAAGTTGAGCTGACTCTAACATTGAAGCCATAGAGCGGTTCAACCGGCTGACGCTGCAGGCCGCCGCCAAAGGATCCCGAGCCTGGTCATGCGCGATTGCAGCCAATGCAGCCTTATATGGGGCAAGAGCATCCAAGCGACGCATAACAACATCAAACAACCGATCCTTTGCCGGTTCTTCACCGCTATCCCCGTCCTCATCGGACATGACCTCGGCATCGATCATTCGGGTAAAGCCCCCAAGAATGGCCTGTTTTGAGGAGTAAACCCCGTAAACCTGAGACAATGGCAGCTTCGCCGACGCAGCGATATCCGTTAAAGAAAGGTCGCGCCACCCCTGCTCGCGCGCCAGGTCCATTGCGGTATCAACAATATGTTTGGGAATGTCCGCCTTCTTTACCATCCGGTCCTCCGCTATAGCGTTTTGCGCGTTTCTTGAACTGCAGGTCATCGAAATTTTGCGTTCGAAATCAGCAGCATGCTGATCGAGAGACGGTGAATTTCGGGTCTACTTTAACACAAAGTGGTTTGGCTGGGTGCCAGTACCCGAAAGCGCTCGGGTATCCTTCCTAGTACAACTTGGTTTCGATCATAGGCGGTTTCGAGCGTTCTGGCGGTAAAATCTTGATTTTTCGCGCCATCGCGGCAAAAAACCGCAGTCTCCTTCGACTTAGTCTTTTTTGATGTCCGCCAGGGATCCTCCTGTCAGATCGAGCAATTCGCTGGGTCGAAGAGGGAACACTGCGTTAGGCGTGCCTGCCGCGGCCCAGATGGAATCATAGTTGAGAAGATCATTGTCGATAAAGGTCACAGGCGCTTCACTATGCGCCAACGGCGGCACACCGCCTATCGCAAAGCCAGTCTTTTCGCGCACAAATCCCGGGTCAGCTCTCGTGATCTTCTCTCCCAGCAGGCGCGACAGCTTTTTCTCGTCCACTCGGTTCACACCGCTGGCTATGACCAGTACCGACCGCTCGCTCTCCTTAGCTTTGAAGATCAGTGACTTTGCAATCTGCGCGACCTCGCACCCGATAACCTCTGCTGCTTCCGCGGCCGTGCGGGTGCTCTCGGGAAATTCACGAACTTCGAACCGGATGCCAGAATCGTTGAGGGCGTCCTGAACTCGACGGCTACTGGCCTTAGTTTCCATTAGACGACAGCTCCTCGAAATCCCGGCTTCCACTGCACCGGAAACACAAACCGAGCCCTGACAGCCTTTAAGTCACGCCGGATCTTGTCGGCCCAGTTCCTGACTCCGGCGCGTTGCTGCAGCGATTGCCCGCGTCATGAGAGGCTGTAGGCCGTCCTCCGCCATCAGCACATTGAGAGCTTCCAGTGTCGTTCCCGCCGGGCTTGTTACGTTTTTACGCAACTGGCTTGGCGCCTCGCTGGCCTGATGAACCAGCTCGCCTGATCCGGCGACGGTCACGCGTGCCAATCTCTCCGACAATTCCTGAGGCAACCCGGCCTCAATACCCGCCTGTGCAAGACATTCGATTAGAAGAAAAACGTAGGCCGGACCACCGCCCGACAAGGCGGTAACGGCATCGAGCAACGCTTCATCGTCAACCCAGGCTGTCTCGCCTACGGCGGAAAGCAGAGAACTGCAGACCTCCCGTTGCGTCGATGATGCTGCCGGATTGGCACAAAGTACGGTCATCCCCCGCCCGACCGCCGATGGAGTGTTGGGCATCGCCCGGACGATCGGCGCCGTTTCACCCAGAGCGGCCTGGAAATACGCCAGCGTCTTACCCGCGGCAACAGAAAGAAATACAGTAGATGCCTTCGCAAACCGGCTATAGTCGCCGATAGTTCCGTCCATCATTTGCGGCTTTATCGCGATTACGACGACGGCCGGATCATAATTCTCCGGCAATTCGGTCAAGACCTTTAATGTCGTCACACCCCGAGCCTGGATGCCTTCCAGAAAACCGGACTCAAAAGGCTCAATGACAGTCACACTCTCCGGCGCCACGCCCTGCCCCAGCCAGCCCTCAAGCAGAGCACCGCCCATCTTGCCGCATCCTATCAGCAGCAACGACCCATCGATTTTCATAATCTTCAGCTCTTCGAACGAAATTTTTCAGCAACAAGGCGGACGGACGACGAGCGTTCTACAAGCACCCGCACTCCACCAGTCTTTGTTTCGCCAGCGGCAGTTTAAGCCTCGCCGACGGTTTCCATCAAGGCCGCGGCCAGGGCGTTCTGGACCGTTTGACCACCCCAGACAACCATCTGTATCGCCGGATAGAAACGTTCACACTCCACAACAGCGGTATCGACCAGATCTTCGAGCTGCTCGACACTGGCAGCCTGCAGGCCGCGAAGCGGGATGGTATGGCGGAACATTGCTGTTCCATCATCGGAAAGAAGGTCAAAATGGCCAAGCCAGAGTTTTTCGTTCACCGCCCCGATCAACTCGTAGATGGCCAACCTTTTTGTCTCCGGCACCCGCAGGTCGAACTGACAGGTGAAGATCACCGCGCTGACTTCATGCTGCCACACGAAATACATGTGGTAGTCGCACCAGCGCCCAGCGACTTCGACCGTCAATTCAGAGTCATTGTGCCGGTCGAAACTCCAGTCATTTGCAATGACCAGTTCCTCGAGGATATCGAGGGGATTGTGAGAACTATCGATTACAGTTGTGTGCGTATCCATTGCAATGCAGTCCCCTTAGTAAAATGGCGGCTATCTGCCGTCCCTAGGTAGACCGCATCACTTGTCCGTCACCGAAATATGGTTAAGACGCGACGTCAAACTACCAAATGTAGCGTGCCATCTTCGATTCAGCGGCGCAATAGCTGAGTCGACCTATTTGACGATTACTTGCGATGCTTCTGTGGATAACTATTCAGTCATCCGAGGCTGGAGACCCGCTCTCCGCATCGCCGGATTTCAGGCTGGAACCGGGCTTCGCCTTGGCTTTCTGCCGGGTTCTTTTAGGAGAGCTCACGTTCTCAGCCTTCACTGATTCGGTTTTGGCGCCCTTTTCGGCAAGCAAAACCTCCAGTTGTGCCACGCGGGCTACTAATTCTTCCTGTTCGCTGCGGGCTTTAGCCGCCATGGCCTTAACCACTTCGAACTCTTCGCGAGGCACAAGATCCATCTGAGCCAGTACTCGTTCGAGCTGCTCACGTACCCGGGCCTCGACTTCCCCCCGGACACCGGCGGCAACGCCCATCGCACCGGAGGTGACACGGGCCAGATCATCTAAAAAGCGGTTCTGAGTCTGCATTCTTCGGGCTCACAGCAATAAAAAAGGGGTCAAATGGGCTTTGCATCGGGACTTTCCCCACCGCTCAATCAAGCGATCAGAGTCTAAGTCCATAGTGTTCCTTCCCTACTATGCGCAAGGAATCACGTGGTTTCAAATAGTTCACACAGAATGCCGCGATTTGCCGCAGGACTTCAGGAACCCGAAAAAGCGCTCTTCTCTCCTCCGCTCATGCCTTATATAAGGAGGGCCGCAGTCCGGGAAATTCCAATCTCACTATGGCTGCAGACGGCAGCGGATCATCTGGATCCGTTAAGTTAGAGAAAGAGCTTCCATCATGATCCTTATCACCGGCGGCGCCGGTTTCATCGGCTCCAACGTTGTTGCACGCCTCTCGGAACGCGGCGAGCGCATTATCGTCTGCGACTGGCTGGGCCGTGGCGAGAAGTGGCGTAATATTGCGAAAGCCGAAGTGGAGGACGTGGTTCCGCCGGAAGAAATCGCCCGGTATCTTGAAGAGCTTGACCAGCCTCTGACCGCTGTCATTCATCTGGGTGCGATCTCGGCAACCACCGAGGAAGACGGCGATGCGCTGATGGCGAACAACTTCCGTCTTTCAAAGTTCTACTGGAACTTCTGCGCTGCAAAACGCATCCCTTTGATCTACGCCTCCTCAGCTGCAACTTACGGGGACGGCGCTCTGGGATTTCGGGACGACGCGTCAATTGATGCCCTGGCGCATCTGCAACCCTTGAATGGTTACGGCTGGAGCAAACACCTCTTCGACCGCTGGGTCGCCCGGCAGCTTCGCACCGAAGCGCCCAAACCGCCACAGTGGGCCGGCCTGAAATTCTTCAATGTCTACGGACCCAATGAATACCATAAAGGTGGGCAGGCGAGTGTCGCGGCACACCTTTTCCGGCAATTGCAGTCGGGCGAAGCCGCAACTCTGTTCCAATCGCATCACCCCGACTATGCCGACGGAGGTCAGCTCAGGGATTTCGTTTGGGTCGGCGATTGCGTGGACGTGATGATGTGGCTGCTGGATAATCCGGAGGTCAACGGCCTTTTCAATCTGGGTACGGGCGCAGCGCGTAGCTTTGCGGACCTTGCCCGCGCGGTTTTCGCCGCCCTCGAACAACCTGAGAACATCCGTTACGTGCCGACACCTGAAGCAATTCGCGATAAATACCAGTACTTTACCGAGGCAGATATGACGCGATTACGCTCCGCCGGCTACACCAAGGACTTCACGACGCTGGAAGCTGGCGTGGAAAGCTATATCCGTGACTTCCTCGCGACGCCGGATGCCTACCGATGATACTGGGTCTCGCATATCCCGACATCGGGCCGGTCGCTTTTGAGATTGGTCCTTTTGTCATCCGCTGGTACGCCCTCGCCTATATCGTCGGCCTCCTGTTGGCCTGGCGCTATTGCCGCTGGTTGACGAGCAAACCGCCGAAACAGGTTGAAGCCATCGCCTTTGACGATTTTCTGCTCTGGGCAACATTCGGCGTGATCATTGGCGGCCGCCTGGGTTATGTCCTCTTCTACAAGCCTGCGTACTTTCTTTGGAATCCGGCGGAAATCCTAATCATCTGGCAAGGCGGAATGAGCTTCCATGGCGGCCTGCTGGGCGTCATCGCCGCGATGTATCTCTTCACCCGCCGAAACGGCATTAAGTTCTTTGCATTGACCGACATTGTCGCCTGTGCCGCACCGATCGGGCTACTGCTCGGGCGGGTTGCGAACTTCGTAAATGGCGAATTGTATGGACGTCCAACCGATGCTGCGATCGGAATGGTTTTCCCCCAGGACCCGGCCCAACTGCCCCGCCACCCGAGCCAACTCTATGAAGCCGGCCTGGAAGGCCTCGTTCTCTTGGTGGTGCTTTTCCTGATGGTCCAGGCTTCTGCACTGAAACGCGGCGGTCTGCTGTCCGGTGTCTTTCTTGCAGGCTACGCGCTATCGCGGATTATCGTCGAGTTCTTCCGCGAACCCGACGACCATCTGGGCTTCCTCTTTGCGGGCGCAACCATGGGACAGCTGCTTTCCTTGCCGATGATGCTCTTCGGAATCGGACTGGCCCTCTGGTCGCTGCGCCAAACGCAACCGGTGCAGCGTGATGGCTCAACCGGTTAACCCGCTTCCAGGGATCCTCGCCGCGCGTATCCGCGAGGAAGGCCCCCTAACGGTCGCCGACTATATGACCGCCGCACTGATCGAGCCCGGCGCGGGCTATTACATGACCGGCGACCCTTTCGGTGCGGATGGCGACTTCATCACCGCGCCGGAGGTCAGCCAGATCTTTGGCGAGCTGATCGGATTGTGGTGCGCCCAGTGCTGGCAAGGCATGGGATCGCCAGCGAGCATCAACCTGGTTGAACTGGGCCCGGGGCGTGGCACCCTTATGGCAGACGCTCTGCGCGCAGCCACGGTTCTTCCGGCCTTCAAAGACGCAATCGCCATTCATCTGGTGGAAGCCAGTCCAAGCCTGATGGCCCGGCAGCGCGAAACACTTTCAAGTTATGATGTCTCCTGGCACGGAGATCTCTCCTCGCTGCCGCGCGCGCCAATGATCGTCATCGCGAACGAGTTCTTCGATGCCCTGCCCGTCCGACAGTTCGAAAAGATCGGTCACGAATGGCGCGAACGGCTCGTGACTCTGTCTCCGCTGGCAACCCCGAACGCCCCGGCTTTCACCTTCACAAACGGCGCGGTGACGGATGAGGGACTCGCTATGATCCCGTCGAACTTGCGCGATGCCCCGCACGGCACCCTCCTTGAAGTATCTCCTGCGATGGAAGCGGTTGCCGGCGATCTGGCAAGCCGCCTGTCTCGGGATGGAGGCATCGCCCTGGTCATCGACTATGGCCGTACGACCCCAGACTCCGGGTGGTCACTGCAGGCACTTCGACAACACACACGTCATGAGCCACTTGTCTCTCCGGGCCAAGCAGACCTGACCGTTCATGTCGATTTCCCGGCAGTCACCGACGCTGCGCGGGCGGCAGGGGCACGCGCCTGGGGCCCCGTGACGCAAGCCACTTTTTTAAATGCACTCGGAATCAGGGAGCGCGCAGAGGCTTTGTCAGCCAATGCAACAGGCCCACAGCGCGATGCTATCGAATCCGGTGTTCAGCGCCTTACCGCCTCGGATCAAATGGGCGAACTCTTTAATGTGCTGGCTTTTGGACATCCGGAATTGTCGTCGCCTGCAGGCCTTCCGATCTCTTCCGCTGACAGAGCCGACAAGGCATCGTAGACTGCGCGAAATCCAACTGCCGCGCACGAAAGCGCAGCTTGGAAACACTGTAATGCCAGGTCAGGAGCCACTTTAGAACCATGCTGACGATAGGATCCATGAACGAACAGCCGGGTATCCGGCACGGGTTCTTCACCCGCAACGGCGGAAGCAGTCAGGGCATATACACCTCATTGAATTGTGGTTTCGGCGCCCAGGACGATGACGCCGACACGGTCACCGGAAATCGCCAGAAGGCGCTCGCCACCTTGAGTCCGCAAGCCTCGCATCTGGTAACAGTCTATCAGTATCATTCGGCAGAGGCCGTAACTGTGAGCCGCCCCTGGACGCCGCAAGATGCGCCGCGGGCCGATGCAATGGTGACCAACCAGCCTCATTTGGCCCTGGGAATTCTAACTGCAGATTGTGTGCCCGTGCTCTTCGCCGATGCCGAAGGCGGTGTCATCGGCGCGGCGCACGCCGGCTGGCGCGGCGCGCTGACCGGTGTTTTGGATGCGACGCTCGCGGCCATGCAGGCGCTCGGCGCAGAGAGCAGCCGGATCACGGTCGGCATTGGCCCTGCGATCGCCCAGCGTTCCTACGAGGTCGGCCCCGAGTTTCCGGCTGCCTTCCTGGATCAGGACAAGGAGAACGAGGCTTTCTTCTGCCCGGCCCAGCGCGAAGGACATTTCTTTTTTGATATCAAAGGCTATGTCGCCCGAAGGTTAGCCCAGCTGGGTCTCAGGGATGTTCATGCCCTGCCCTGCGACACCTATGCCGAAGAGGAACGCTTTTTCAGCTACCGGCGTGCATGCCACAGGAACGAAACCGGAAGTGACGGCAAAATCGATTACGGGCGGGGACTTTCCGCGATCTGCCTGACACCCTGACGTCCTGCGCAACCCCAGCGCTCGACGCTACCGCGACAACGCCACGAATTTGAGACGGAAGAAGACCATGCACATTCACTTCTCCGAGGCCGAATTGGCAGAACGCCGGTCACGCTGCTGCGAAGTCATGCAGAAGCAGGGTCTGTACGGCTTGCTCATGTTTCGTCAGGAAAGCATGTTTTACCTGACCGGATACGACACCTTCGGCTATGTGTTCTTCCAGTGCCTTTACCTGAGCGCCGACGGCAAAATGACCCTGCTGACTCGCGCTCCCGACCTGCGACAGGCGCAACATACCTCGGTGATCGACGACGTGCGCATCTGGGTCGACGGCCCGGACGCCGAACCTGCTGAAGATCTGCGCAAGTTGCTTGAAGAACAGGGCTGCAGCGGCAAACGGCTCGGCGTCGAATACGATGCTTATGGCCTTACGGCCCGAAACGGCAAGCGCCTGGACGCCGCGTTGACGGGCTTCTGCCATCTCAGCGACGCCTCCATGCTGGTGAGTGAAATGCGGGTCGTCAAATCTCCCGCCGAAATTGCCTACGTCCGACGCGCGGCTGAACTCGCCGATGATGCATGGGATCAGGCGCTCGCCCTGACCGGCCCCGGCAGAGACGAAGCGGAGATACTGGCCGCCATGCAGGGCGCGGTCTTTAAGGGTGGCGGCGACTATCCTGGCAATGAATTCATTATCGGTTCAGGTCCGGGCGCCCTCTGCTGTCGTTACTTTACCGGGCGCAGAGTGCTCGACGACGAAGACCAATTGACCCTGGAGTGGGCCGGAACCTATCGGCATTACCATGCCGCGATGATGCGCACCATCCCGGTCGGCAGCGTACCGGAGGGCCAACGCGAAATGCATGATGTCGCCCGGGACGCGTTGCTGGCAGTCGAGGAGGACTTGCGGCCTGGAAAGACGATCGGTGACGCCTTTGATGCGCACAGCCGTGTTCTGGACGCGGCCGGTTTCGCCGCCCATCGCATGAACGCTTGCGGTTACTCCCTGGGAACAACCTTTTCGCCCAACTGGATGGACTGGCCCATGCTTTATCATGGCAACCCGGTGGAAACGCGCCCGGGTATGGTAATTTTCGTTCACATGGTCATATTTGACAGCGAAAAGGGCCTGGCCATGACACTGGGCCGCACCAGTCTGATCGGTGAAAAAGGAGCGGACCCGCTGTCGCGGATGTCCCTGGATTTCATTTCAGCGTAACCTGGCTATAGAGACCGACGCATGCGCGGTAGCGGATAAAAACCAATGCCACATCTGATGATATTTTTTATTCTTTGCCTTCTGGGGCTGGTAGCAAGTTGCGCCATGATGTAACGCCCCTTAAGTCATGATATCCACACAACGAAACCCATGAGCCTTCCCAACAGCATGATGAGTCTGCAACGCCTGATCATTGTCGTCCTGGCGCTGAGCCTCGGAGCCTGCGGCCCGCTTCCGCGTCCGTTTCAGCACGAGAAAGGCCAGAACAGTAGTCTGCTGACTCTCAAGGACGGTACCGGGATTGTGGTCTTGCAGCCGGAATCAGAACTGGTGCCTGACCCCGAGGCCTGGGCGGAAGCCATGGCCAAGGCCCTGCGCGCCCGGGATATTCCCGCCTCCACCAATCACGCCAATGCGGGCAGTCGCTACCTCTACAGCCATATCACCGAGGAGAGCTCCGGAAATAAGGCGAAATCCATTTCTGTGCTCTGGGATCTCTATGCCGCGGACGGAAAACTGGCGGGCAGTCACGCGCTGGACACTGAGCTCTCCAGCGAAGCCTTCCAGCGGTCGCCCGAGATCGCGATCGAACGCTCGATCGGGGGAGCCGCTGACAAGCTCGCGGCCTTCGCTGGAACCCGGCCCCCGCCGACACGCAGGATTCCCGGTTTCCCGGATGCCAAGATCCATGTGCCTCCCTTCGGGGATGTCCCGGGAGACGCAGCGACCAGTCTGCGCAACGCCATTGTCGCCGAACTGACCGGCAGTAAACTCCCCATCACAGGCAAGGCTACGGCAAAGGATCTGATCCTTTTGTGCGACGTAACGCTGGGTCCAGATGAGGGCGGTAGACAGAAAGCTACGATTTACTGGCGCTTGCGCAGTCTGAAAGACGATGAAGAGCTAGGCGTTATCGATCAGAGCAATTACGTCCCGACCGGCAGCCTGGATGGGGTCTGGGGGCCAACAGCCTCCGACATCGCCCGCGGCGCACGGGAAGGAATCCTGGATCTGATCGCACAATTATAATCAGGCCGGCGGGCTCCAAAGTCCCGGAAAACCGGGGTTTGCCCAAGCACATTAAGGTAAACCGGCGGAATGACTAATAGCGCGTTAACCAAGACAGACTTTTATTCAACAAATATTGCAATTTAGCGACGCGAAGGCCGTTTACAGAGCCGGGGCACGTTGATAAGTTCCGCTCGGCTCTAGGAAGGGTCCCGAGAATAGGGTTGGTCAACGCGGGAAAGCTCGTTTTGACCAGAAATGTACCACTGATTTTCGGGCGCCCGCTAAAGCCAAATTGGGTGGGATCAAGCAGATAAGGCCAAGACGTCCGGCGATATCCTCTATCGTCCGACTGAGCCGGGGACATTGGAATGAAAATCCTTACTGGTAACAGCAATCGGCCTCTGGCCGAGGCGATTTCGGCGTTTTTGAATCTGCCGCTGACCAAGGCGAGTGTCCGCCGTTTCTCTGATATGGAGGTCTTTGTCGAGATCCAGGAGAACGTCCGCGGCGAGGATGTTTTCGTGATCCAGCCGACGTCCTACCCCGCAAACGACAATCTGATGGAACTGCTGGTCGCCCTGGATGCTCTGAAACGGGGTTCCGCACGGCGCACGACCGCGGTGATCCCCTACTACGGCTACGCCCGCCAGGACCGGAAATCAGGGCCCAGAACACCGATTTCCGCCAAACTGGTTGCCAACCTGATTACCTCCGCCGGTGCTGACCGGGTTCTTACCATGGACCTGCACGCTGGCCAGATTCAGGGCTTCTTTGACATTCCGACCGATAACCTCTTTGCCGCACCGGTCTTCACCAAAGACATCATGGAGCGCTATAACGGTCGGCAGTTGACCATTGTTTCACCCGACGTCGGTGGTGTTGTCCGTGCCCGGGCCATCGCCAAGCGACTTGACGCCGACCTCGCAATTGTCGATAAGCGCCGCGAGAAAGCTGGCGTTTCCGAAGTTATGAACATCATCGGCGACGTGAAGGACAGCACCTGCATCCTGGTTGACGATATCGTCGATTCGGCCGGCACCTTGTGTAATGCCGCCGTAGCGCTGATGGATTCCGGTGCAGAATCGGTTTCGGCCTATGTCACCCATGGCGTTCTGTCAGGTGGCGCAGTGGCCAGAGTTTCCGCCTCGCCGCTGGAGGAGCTTGTCATGACAGACTCCATCCAGGCGACAGAGGCCGTTCGGGTGGCACAGAACATCCGCCAGATTTCGATCGCGCCGCTGCTTGGCGATGCCATGCAGCGTATCAGCGATGAACGCTCGGTTTCGAGCCTGTTTGATTTGCCGTCCGGAAAGATCTAGGACGGCCCCGGCAGTAGCACCCCTGGAGGCTGCGCCGGTCCCAAGCGGCGGGAATAATCCCGCCGTTAATTTTGCTTAAGGAGCAATGCAATGAGTGACGTACTAAATCTCGTCGCAGAACGAAGGGAGCGGGCCGGAAAGGGGGCCGCCCGTGCTGCCCGTCGTGCTGGACGTATTCCCGGTGTGATCTATGGTGCGAAAAAGGATCCGGTTATGATTAACCTCGATCCCAAGGCGCTGAACAAAGAACTCAACAAGGCCGGCTTCTTTGCCACGCTTTTCGATATCGAAATCGAAGGCAAGAAAGAACGCGCCCTGCCCCGTGATGTCCAGTATGATCCGGTGACTGATCGTGCGATCCACATCGACCTGCTGCGGGTGTCTGCAGCGACTGCGGTTACTGTGAACGTACCGGTCAACTTCACCAACGAAGACCAGTGTGTCGGTCTCACCAAGGGCGGCGTCTTGAACGTGGTTCGCTACGAGATCGAGCTGAACTGCCGCGCTGACGCGATCCCGCAGGAGTTGGAGCTTGATCTGAGCTCACTGGATCTGGGCGACTCCGCTCACTTCTCGATGATCTCCCTGCCGGACGGTGTGGAGCCGACCATTACGGATCGTGACTTCACCGTCGCAACCATCGCAGCGCCAAGCGCCGTCAAGTCTGAAGCTGCCGAAGCTGCGGAAGCCGCGGAAGCTGAAGCGGAAGGCGAAGGTGCGGAAGCCGCTTCGGGTGACGCCCCCGCCAGCGAGGAGTAAGACACTCCCGGCAGCCTCCCTTGGGGGCTGCCTCCTTGGGTATGTGACTTTGTTACCCCTGGATGCCTGAAACAGAGCGAAGGACCCCATGTTGCTGTTAGTGGGGCTGGGAAATCCCGGCCAGCGTTATGCAAACAACCGGCACAACATCGGATTTATGGCGGTGGACGAAATAGTCCGCCGCCATTCCTTTGGGCCGTGGCGCTCGAAATTCCAGGGCCAGCTCTCAGAAGGACGGATCGGACATGAGAAGGTTCTGATCCTCAAGCCTGAAACCTTCATGAACGAATCAGGCCGGGCGGTCGGTGAAGCAATCCGCTTTTACAAGCTGACACCTGAACAGGTCTTTGTCGTTTACGATGAAATTGACCTGGTTCCGGGCAAAATCAAGGTCAAAAAGGGCGGCGGTGCCGGCGGTCACAACGGCTTGCGCAGCATCGATTCCCATATCGGTCAGGACTATTGGCGCGTCCGTCTGGGTGTTGGCCACCCGGGCGACAAGAATCTGGTTCACGGTCACGTCCTGGGCGATTTCAGCAAGGCCGATACGCTCTGGCGCGATAAACTGCTCGACGCTGTCGCAGCTGAATTTTCGCTTTTACTGGCTGGAGAAAGCGGCAGCTTCATGTCCCGCGTGGCGCAAGTGATGACACCACCGCGGCCAAAACCACCCAAACCTCCAAAACCGGCTGCCGAGTCCCTCCAGGCCTCGAATGTCGACCCGAAGTCCGACAACAGGGGTCAACCTCACCAGCCGGAAGCAAACAACGAGCCGCCATCGAAGCCCTAGGGCAAAGGTCGGCTTTGGGTCAGTTGCAGCGGATCGATAATTTGTTGCCCTGCCCCCGAACCAACGGAAACAAGCGTCATGGGATTTAAATGCGGTATCGTGGGCCTGCCCAATGTTGGCAAATCCACTCTATTTAACGCGCTGACGGAGACAGCCGCCGCCGAAGCGGCGAACTATCCCTTCTGCACCATTGAACCGAATGTCGGACGTGTCGCCGTCCCTGACACGCGGCTGGAAGAAACCTCCAAGATCGCGAAGTCAGCCAAGGTCATTCCGACGCAACTCGAGTTCGTCGACATTGCCGGTCTGGTTAAGGGCGCCTCGAAAGGCGAAGGCTTGGGAAACCAGTTTCTTGCCAATATCCGCGAGGTAGACGCGATCGTTCACGTTCTGCGCTGCTTCGACGGTGAAGTGACGCATGTCGATGGCTCGGTCGATCCTGTCCGCGACGCGGAAACCGTGGAAACGGAGCTGATGCTGGCAGATCTGGAGAGCGTCGAAAAGCAACTCGACAGCAGCGCCAAGCGCGCTAAAGGCGGCGATAAGGACGCCAAGGACCGTCTGGCCGTCCTCGGCCCGGTTGCCGAGGCCCTCCGTGACGGCCAGCCCGCCCGCAAAGTCGAGGTCTCAAAGGAGCTGCAACCGGTCTTCAAGCAGCTTCAGCTACTGACCGCCAAGCCAGTGCTCTATGTCGCAAACGTCGAGGAAGAGGCCGCAGCGACTGGCAACGATTATTCCGCCAGAGTGGCTGCCCGCGCAGAAGAAGAAGGCGGTGCCAGCGTGATTATCTCAGCTGCCATCGAAGCCGAAGTCGCAGCACTTTCCGACGACGAGGAGAAAGCCGAGTTTCTGGAAACCCTAGGGCTCACGGAAACCGGCCTGACCCGTATTATCCGGGCTGGATATGACTTGCTGGATCTTCTGACGTTCTTCACCGTCGGCCCCAAGGAAGCGCGCGCCTGGACTGTCCAGCGCGGCGCCAAGGCGCCGAACGCGGCAGGGGTCATCCATACGGACTTTGAGCGCGGCTTCATCCGGGCCGAAACCATCGCCTACGACGACTTTGTCGCCAATGCAGGCGAGCAAGGCGCCAAAGACGCAGGAAAAATGCGGCAGGAAGGCAAGGAATACTTGGTCGTAGACGGTGACATCTTTCACTTCCGCTTCAACGTCTGATCCAGACGCTCGATCGCACTGATCGAATAAGATCGCGTCGGATTATAAAGCACCCGCGCATAGCAAAAGGGCCGTCCCATGAGGAACGGCCCTTTTTCATGCGGTCATTGCGGTCAGGCGTTAATGAACGTCGGACCAGCACTTACGCTTGGCAGCGTAAAGGATACCCGTGAAGACCAGCAGGAAGAGAATCACCTTGATGCCCATCTGCTTTCGCTGATCCATAGAAGGCTCAGCCGCCCACATCATGAACGCGGAAACATCCGCTGCATGGTTGGAGAGTGTGGCCGGTGTTCCGTCGCTATACTCGACCGACTCGTCGGCCAGAGGGGCTGCCATGGCGATACCGTAACCCGGGAAATATGCGTTAAAGCTCGAAGTATCAGGGAGGCCCAGATCTTCTACGCTTTCGACGGGACCCGGGTCTTCCGGCATTTTCGGCTCTTTCAGCGAAGAGTCCGTCTTCACCGCTTCGTCGTACTTGGCCTTCTTGACACTATAGGCTTCAAGATCAGCCGCATACTGAACTTCGCGTTTATGTGTCTCGGTCTCGTAAATTGACTGAAGCACGTCCGCAGAGACATCTTCCTCGTAGCCGGTCAGCAAAGCGTAAAGATAATCCGGTCCACCCACGCGCGCCTTGGCGACGAGTGACAGATCCGGTGGTATGGCCCCGCCGTTCGACGCCGCCGCTGCTTTTGCATTGGGGAATGGCGAAGGGAAATAGTCCGACAGACGTGCGGTGCGATCGAACATCTCACCATCGTCATCCGGACCATCGGTCACTTCATATTCCGCCGCAAGAGCCTTGAGCTCATCTTCGTTGTAACCCAGGTCCGCCAGATTACGGAACGCGATCAGATCCATGCCATGACAGCTGGAGCAGACCTCTTTGTAGACCTGATAACCACGCTGAAGCTGAGCCTGGTCGTAGGTTCCGAAAACGCCCGAAAAGGACCAGCTCTTGCTTGGCGCCTTAATCGCTTCGGCGGCATGCGCGGTGCCAAGGCCCAGGCTGAGTGTTACCGCTGCAGCTGCGGCCGTAAGTACAAACTTTTTCATTACGCCTTCTCCATCGGCTTTGCTGCTGCTCCGGCAAGAGCACCGCCGCCCTTTAAGACCGGTTCCGAAATTGAGACCGGCAGCGGCTTGGGCCGCTCCATAACCCCCAACAACGGTAGAATCACCAGGAAGTGGATGAAGTAGTAGGCCGTCGCCAGGCGTCCAAGGAGCAGAGGAAGACCCTCGGCGGCTTCCTGGCCAACCCAGCCAAGCAGCAGACAGTTCGCGAAGAACAGCCAGAAGAACCACTTGTAGACAGGGCGGAACTTCGCGCTGCGGACCGGCGAACGGTCCAACCACGGCAGGATGAAGAGAATCCCGATCGAGGCGAACATTGCCAACACACCCATCAGCTTGTCCGGGATCGAGCGCAGAATGGCGTAGAACGGCAGGAAGTACCATTCAGGCACGATATGCGCCGGTGTCACGAGAGGATTTGCCGGGATGTAGTTGTCCGGATGCCCCATGAAGTTTGGCGCAAAGAACAGGAAACCGCTGAAAGCCAGCAGAAATACGCCAACACCAAAGGCATCTTTAACCGTGTAGTAGGGATGGAACGGGATCTTATCCTGCGGTCCCTTTGCCTCGATACCCAGCGGGTTGTTCGAACCAAAGCGATGCAACGCCCATAGGTGAACAGCAACCACGCCGACGATGACGAAAGGAAGAAGGTAGTGCAGGGCAAAGAAACGATTGAGGGTCGGGTTGTCGACCGAGAAACCACCCCACAGCCAGGTCACAATGCTCTCGCCGATCAACGGAAACGCCGAGAAAAGGTTGGTGATAACGGTTGCGCCCCAGAAGCTCATCTGTCCCCAGGGAAGCACATAACCCATGAAGGCAGTCGCCATCATCAGAAGCAGGATAACCACGCCGAGCATCCAGAGGATCTCGCGCGGCGCCTTGTATGAACCGTAATAAAGACCGCGGAACATGTGGATAAATACGGCGATAAAGAAGAACGAAGCCATATTCATATGGATGTAACGGACCAGCCAGCCGCCGTTGACGTCACGCATGATGCGCTCAACCGAGTTGAAGGCATAGTCGACGTGGGCAGTGTACTGCATCGCCAGAACGATACCGGTCACGATCATGACGACGAGAGCCAGACCAGCCAGGGAACCGAAGTTCCACCAGTAGTTCAGGTTTTTCGGCGCCGGATAGTCGATCATGGTCTCGTTCATCATGGAGAAGACCGGCAGACGATGGTCGATCCACTTGATGACGGCGTTATTGGTTTTCAGGTGCTCGCTCATTTCCTCAGCTCCCCTCAACCAATTTTAATTGTGTTGTCGTCGAGGAACTCGACGGGCGGCACAGGCAGGTTCTCCGGCGCAGGTCCTTTTCGGATGCGCCCGGAGGTATCGTAGTGCGAGCCATGGCAAGGACAGAACCAGCCGCCGAACTCACCCTTCTCGTCACCGGTTTTCTGCCCCAGGGGAACACAGCCAAGATGGGTACAGTTGCCGCCGACGATCAGCCATTCGGGTTTCACAACGCGATCCGAGTCGGCTTCCTGATCGGGAAGCTCGTCAAGCGACACGCCTGCGGCTTCGGTGATTTCCGCCTCAGTACGATGACGAATGAAAACCGGCTTACCGCGCCAGACAACTGTCAGGCTTTGGCCAACCTCAATCGGCGTGAGATCCACCTCGGTCGAAGCCAAGGCCAGAACGTCCGCTGATGGGTTCATGGAGTTTACCAACGGCCAGGCGAATGCGCCTGCGCCAACCGCACCCATGGCCGTGGCCACTAGGTACAGGAAGTCGCGACGTGTTTCTTCGTCCTGCGATTTCTGTGATGCATGAGCGCTGTCTGCTGCCATGTCATATTCCTTTAAGATCACCCCTCGGACTGTCCATCCAGCCCGCTTCACGCGCCGTAACTCGCATGTAACCTGCGAGAACGCCACTAATACTAATCCTCGACCCCCAGACGACGCTGCGACACCCTGTCGCACCTCGACTCTGCCGAATCTTAGCTGGTCACGGATATAGATTAAATCCTAACATAAGGCAAAGGCCGAGACGGCTTTGTACACCGGAAATTCGCACAATGCGCCTCGCTCTCTTTCAACCCGATATTCCGCAAAATACCGGAACCATGCTCAGGCTTGCGGCCTGCATGGGTTTGGCGGTTGATATTATTGAGCCCTGTGGCTTCGTTTTGAATGATAAACGGCTTCGGCGCTCGGGTATGGACTACCTGGATGGCGTCGATTTGACGCGGCATACCTCATGGGAAAACTTTCTCGAACAGCCCCGGAAACGTATCGTTCTCTTGACCACAAAGGCCGTCACGCCTTACACCGAGTTCAAATTTGCAGACGACGATTGTCTGTTGGTTGGACGAGAGAGCGCGGGCGTACCACCTGAAGTGCATCACCGGGCAGACGCGGAGGTGCTCATCCCCATGACACCGGGTTTCAGATCCCTGAATGTCGCCATCTGCGCCGCCATGGTGGCCGGCGAAGCCTTGCGACAGACAGGCGGATTTCCAGAAGGATCATCATGACTTCGACAATCGAAGAGCGACAGGAACTTGCCCCCATCTGGTTCAGGCAGCTTCGCGACGATATCTGCGCCGCTTTCGAAGGCCTTGAAGATGCACTGATCGGCGAGAACGCCGGCGCGCTCGCGCAACAAGCGCCCGGCCGGTTCGAGCGTAAAACCTGGCAGCGCGAACAAGAGGGCGAGCACGGCGACTTCGGCGGCGGTGAAATGTCCCTGATGCGTGGCCGTGTCTTTGAAAAAGTCGGCGTCAATATCTCGACGGTCAAAGGTGAGTTCTCAAAAGAGTTCCGCGCCAAGATGCCTGGTGCCGAAGAAAACCCCCAGTTCTGGGCCAGCGGAATCTCTCTGGTTGCACATATGCATTCGCCGCTGGTGCCTGCTATTCATATGAACACCCGCTTTATCGTCACCACCAAATCCTGGTTCGGTGGCGGCAGCGATCTCAACCCGATGTATCCGGACCAGCAGGACACCGCCGACTTTCATGCTCGCCTGAAAGCCGCCTGCGATCAGCATGATCCAGAGTATTACCCACGCTTCAAGGAATGGTGTGACGAGTACTTTTTCATTCCCCACCGCAATGAAGCCAGAGGGGTCGGCGGAATCTTTTACGACTATCTGGACAGTGGCGACTGGAACGCCGACTTCGCCTTCACAAAGGATGTCGGACGGGCTTTCCTGGACATCTATCCCAAGCTGGTGAGTCGCCACATGGAACGGCCTTGGACAGATGAACAGCGACGTCATCAGCTCTTTCGCCGTGGCCGCTACGCAGAATTTAATCTGGTATACGACCGGGGCACGCAATTCGGGTTGAAAACCGGCGGCAATGTCGAGGCAATCCTGATGTCCCTGCCGCCGGAAGCGGCCTGGCCCTGAAAAGATGCTTCGCGGCTAAAATCATCGTACGACCGACTACTCGGTCGTTGCGAGCTCGAGCCTTAACTGTGTGAGGCAGGCATCCCGGCTGGGTACGAAGTCAGCCTCACGCCACCAGACCTCAACCCGGTCGAGGGCGTCCCCCAGTAAAGGTCCCGCTTCTGCGCCCAGATCCAGCGCGTCACGGCCACGCAGAGGAAAGACCGGCCCTTCCCATTCATCGGCAATGGCGAGCGCCTTATGGAGAAGCGAGGTATCGCGGTTCGCTTCAAGGGCGTTTGCGATGGCGAAGTCCAGACGCAGCAGATCTCGCGTCGTTTCAACCCCCAGATCGTAGAGAGCCTGCCGAAGCGCGTGCCTGTCGCCGGTGATTTTTGGCGACCAGCCCGTTTGCACCTTTCCTGAGGTGCAGAGCAGCGTCAAGCGATCTGCCTGGGCACGCGAGAAACGCAACCGCGCAGCCACCTGCGCTGCCGGCTCGTTGCCATCTTCGAGAACGGCAGAGAGGCGAAGTATCGAGTCCGGCTCGACTTCGGCTGCGATCAGGCTTTTCAGAATTGCCAGACTGGGACGGGCTTCAGGCAAAAGGACCTTCATAACGCCCGTTTCAATCATTGAAAGCAGCACAGGTAGTGGCGCCTTGGCCGCCAGGAGCCTCAGCAACTCGTCGCGAACGCGCTCGCCGGACAATGACGTCAGATTTGGCGCAAGCAACTCGGCAGCAGCAAGCCCTTCTGGATCCAACGCCTGCGAGCCGTAATAGGCATGAAAGCGAAAGAAGCGCAGCAGTCTAAGATAATCTTCAGTGATCCGCGCCTGCGCATCTCCAACGAAGCGCACCCTGCCGTTTCGGAGGTCTTCAAGACCTCCGAAAGGATCGAACAGCAGACCGTCAGGCCTGCATGACAGAGCATTCATTGTGAGATCCCGTCGCGCTGCGTCCTGTACCCAGTCGTCGGTGTAGGCCACTTTGGCGCGCCGTCCGTCGGTCTCGACATCCTCTCGCAGGGTCGTGATCTCGTAAACTTCACCCCGCGAGACCGCAGTCACAGTTCCATGATCGATACCGGTGGGGATCGCCTTCAGGCCCGCGGCTTTCAACAAAGACATGACCGCCTCCGGCCGATCGGGGGTCGCCAGATCGATATCCTTGATCTGAAACCCCTTTACGGCGTCGCGAACGCATCCGCCGACAAACCGGACTTCGCTGCCGCCAGATTGAAGAGCCAACAGGACCGCACTGGTCGCCGCAGACGTCATCCAGGGTTGAAGGGGCAGCCGGTCAGGCGATTGGAATTTGCTCATTTCGTGCCATGCGGTTCTGGGGCTCGCGTCGCCCTACGCATCCATCCTCCGGTCAGGCATCGAAGCGAAAGGGACCGGTGTCCGATCAACGATAGGACTACTCACCAGTGACCAGCACTTCTGTCAAGTTTACCAGCATGCCCGCAGTCGCACCCCAGATGTAATAGTCATTGTAAGGAAACACGTAGAAATGCCGCAGCGCCCCTTTGAACATCCGGCTTTCGCGTTGCTGACTCGCGGGGTCGAGAATAAAGCCAAGCGGCACTTCAAAGACCTCCGCCACCTCGAAATCATCCGGTTTGAGCTCAAAAGGCGGTGCGATCAGGCCGACCAGAGGGGAGATTTCAAAACCTGTTCTGGTGACATAGGTGTCGAGCTGCCCGACCAGCCGGATGTGCTCGCGCGCCAAACCGATTTCTTCCTCCGTTTCCCGCAGTGCGGTGGATTCGGGGCCATTGTCGCCCGGATCGACCCGCCCGCCTGGAAACGAGACCTGGCCCGCATGGTCGTGCAGATGCGCCGTCCTTTTGGTCAAGAGTACGGTAAGGCCTTCAGCGCGCTCAATGATTGGCACCAGGACCGCCGCCTGCGTCAGATTCTCGACCGGCTCATACATATCGGGATTGAGGTCGTGATCGCCACGCGGCGGAATCTCCACCCCACCGGGTGAGGACTGGGGAAGCCTGGACTGGGCGGTGCGTCGTCCAGGATTGCCCAGCAGCTCGAACCTGCGGGCGATTTCCGCTGCCGTCAGCACGGCCTTGCCGCTCTGCGCGTTCACGCGGCGCCATCCAGCGGAAAGAAGCTGCCGTTGCTCCAAAGTCCGAAGCGTTTCCCCCCGTCCATAGGCTCCTCAACGGCGAGTTCCGCCAAACCATAGTAAACCGACCGTAAAATCAACGCTTCCAGGCGATCCCGCACCAGAACATAAGGGCGCGGCTCATTTGTTTCGTCATCGATTATAACCCGGAGCGGATGTTCCGAATCCAGCGCGACCCAGGCATCTAAATTTGTGCGAAATTGCAGGGATTGCGCTTTTCCGGTTCCGGACACGGAAAATTCAACGGCTGTAAAGGGCGCATCGTCAACGATGACTCTGCCACGCTCAACCGGCGTTACCAGCCAGTACTCGCCATCCTCTTCCCGCCTCAAAACCGAGGAAAACAGCTTTACCAGCGGCTTACGGCCGATTGGCGATCCTTCATGGAACCAGGTGCCGTCACGGGCGATCCGAATATCGAAATCTCCACAGAATGGGAGGCTTGGCGTGCCTGTAGGTAAATTTGACACGTCAGGTGACTGGCCAGGCGACATAGAAACACCTATCTTTTGAGTATCGTCGGTTGGTCGTGTCGTATCCGAGGTCATTGCCTGCCGTCCTGATGTCTGACTGTGTTTCATTGAACCCGTGAAATACAATCAGACACTACATAGTATGTTTCGAGGGCGATTCACGTTTTTGATCGTTTCCGGCAAGAACGATCGCACTCAAGAGCCTGATGTCCGGTATCATAGACCCAGGCCGCACCAGATGGGAGTCGTTCAGAGTGACAGCCAACCCTTCAGTCCCTACCGACATCGCAACGGCGGAACAGCTCGCCGAAGACATCGACGCGCTGGGGCACCGCCTCCAATCTGCGCGGGAGTCTATTGGACAGGTGATTTTCGGGCAACAGGATGTCGTCGACCGTACACTGATTACCCTGCTTGCCGGCGGCCATGCCCTTTTGATCGGCGTCCCGGGATTGGCCAAGACCCGGCTGGTCGAAACACTCGGAACCGTCTTCGGGCTCGATGACAAGCGCGTACAGTGTACACCCGACCTTATGCCCGCAGATATTCTCGGTTCTGAGGTGCTGGAGGAAAACGAAAGCGGCAAACGGTCCTTCCGCTTCATTCCGGGGCCTGTCTTCGGTCAGTTACTGATGGCTGACGAAATCAACCGGGCCAGCCCGCGTACCCAGTCTGCCCTGCTGCAGGCCATGCAGGAGCGTCAGGTTACGGTTGCCGGCGTGCCCCACGACCTGCCCCGCCCCTTTCATGTGCTGGCAACGCAGAACCCACTTGAACAGGAAGGTACCTACCCGCTTCCCGAGGCGCAGCTTGATCGCTTTATTATGGAAATCGATGTCGGTTACCCGGATCTCGAGGCGGAGCGACAGATGCTGTTGGCGACAACCGGCGCGGACAGCGTCGAAGCCTCGGTTGTCATGAGCGCTGAAGAGTTGCTGTCCGCACAGCGGCTTGTGCGGCGGGTCCCTGTCGCCGACGGGATTGTCGATGCTGTCCTGGCACTTGTTCGCGATGGCCGCCCGGAGACAACTTCAATATCAGAGCTCGGCGAACAAATCGCATGGGGTCCCGGACCGCGCGCCAGTCAGGCACTGATGCTGGCCATTCGTGCACGCTGCGTGCTCGACGGACGTCTCTCCCCCTCCATGGATGATGTCGTCGAACTTGCGCCTCCGGTATTGCGCCACAGGATGAGCCTCAATTTCGCCGCCCGCGCGGACGGCGTTGCAATCGACGATGTCATTGCGCGCCTGATCGCTCGTTTCGCGTAAGCAACTCAGTTCCACCGCACTGACGCCTGATTGAGGAGACCCACGCTGGCCACAACGCCAAAAGCGAGATTGCCGATCCAGCAACGCGCAGAGCAGATTGCCTCTGCTCTGCCGCCGCTTCTGGTCGAGGCGGAACATGTCGCAAGCACCGTGGCCCAGGGTGTTCATGGCCGCCGGCGTGTGGGTCAGGGCGAAACCTTCTGGCAATTTCGTCGCTATGAGAGCGGCGATTCTCCGCAATCCATAGACTGGCGGCAATCGGCCAAATCCGATCGCGTTTTTGTCCGGGAAATGGAATGGGAGGCAGCGCAGTCCGTATGGATCTGGCGCGACACCTCGCCATCCATGGCCTGGACCTCCTCGCCGGACCTTCCGGAAAAGCGTCGGCGTGCCGACATTCTGGCGCTGGCGCTCTCCGTTTTATTGATCCGCGGCGGCGAGTTCGTCACCTTTCTGGGCTCGGGGATCAGACCCTCGAACGGCAAGACAACGCTTGAGCGTCTGGCGAAAATCATCGACCACGGCGACCAGGATAATGCGGGCCTGCCGCCGGTGATGCCCCTGCCTCGCTTCGCGCAGGTCGTCATGATCAGCGATTTCCTGTCCCCTATCGAAGAAATAGAAGAGGTCGCACGCAGTTATGCGGCAAGGGGAGTAAAAGGTCATCTCCTTCAGGTCGTTGACCCGGCTGAGGAGCTTCTGCCATACGATGGCCGCACCCGATTCGAAGGGCTTGAAGGCGAACAATCCTGGCTGTTGTCACGGGTCGAATCCGTACGCAAACCCTATCAGCAGCGCTTCAAGGCGCAGCGCGAAGGCCTGCAGTCAATCGCGCAGCGGCTTAGCTGGGGATATTCGTCGCACCGCAGCGATCACTCGCCCAATACCGCTCTGCTGGCGCTTTACCTCGCCATGACTCAAGACCGGGGGCGCTAGAAATGCTGGATCTCGGCCTTTTAGCTTTCACCCAGCCCTGGCTGCTTGCGACTTTGATCGGCCTGCCGCTCATCTGGTTTTTGCTGCGGGTCACGCCGCCCTCGCCGAAAACGCTGAGTTTCCCGGCGGTACAGCTGTTGCTCGGACTGGAACCGCCGGAGGAAACCCCAGCCCGGACGCCGCTCTGGCTCATCCTCTTGAGAATGCTGATCATCCTGCTGATCATCCTCGGTCTGGCCCAGCCCCTGATCAATCCGACTGCCGTTCTGCCCGGAAACGGGCCGGTCGTCCTGGTGATCGACAATGGTTGGGCGTCGGCAAAGAACTGGGACAGCAAGATGAACGCCATGGTCGAGCTGATCGGCCGCGCCGAGCGCGAAGAGCGCCAGGTCGTGTTACTGCCCACGGCGGAAACCTCTTCGAAAAGACGTACAATTGTCACAGCGCCGCTGCCGGCCAGCGAAGCGCTGGAGCTTGCCCAGGGTATCCAGCCGCACCCCTGGCCGATCGATCGCATGAACGCACTGGAGACACTGCAAAATCTCGATCTGGGATCCTCCGCGCACGTCGTCTGGCTCTCGGACGGTGTCGCAGATGCCCAGAGCGACGCTTTCGGACAAAGCTTGCGCCGGGTGGGGAGTTTGACGGTCTTGCGCGATCAAACCGGGGCGCTTGCAAAGATCGTGCGTCCGCCCGAGGACGATGGGCTGGAACTGGTGGTGACGGTCGAGCGGGCGGCCAGCAATGCTGCGGAGACGGTTGTATTTTCCGCGCTTGCGGAGGACGGCACGGTGGTTGCCCGCGAGCCGGTCACGTTCGAGGCCGATGCGCGGCTTGCAGAGCTTCGCCTGCAGTTGCCCACCGAACTGCGCAATCGGGTCGCGCAGCTTACTCTTGAAAACGAGACCACAGCCGCTTCGCGCTATCTACTGGACGAATCATCCCGGCGTCGCCCGATCGGCCTGGTCACAACCGGTGGCGCCCAGCAATCTCAGCCACTGCTGAGTGAGGTCTACTATCTCGAGCGCGCGCTGGAGCCCTACAGCGAGGTGCGGCAAGGCAGCATCGATGAACTGCTGGCGCGGGAACTCGCGGTCCTCGCCCTGCCCGACATCGGTAATCTGACGCCGGAAGAACAGGAGCGCTTGAGCCAGTGGGTCGAAACTGGCGGGCTCTTGTTGCGCTTCGCAGGACCCAAAATGGCGGCGGACAGTGACGACACGCTCTTACCCGTCCGTCTGCGCGGCGGCGACCGTATTCTGGGCGGCGCACTGACCTGGGATAGTCCCGCATCCCTCTCAAGCTTTGCTGAAGGAACACCATTCGCGGGCCTCGAGATCGCCGGTGACGTCAAGGTCGAGCGTCAGGTCCTGGCCGAGCCCTCCCTGGAACTCGGAGACAAGACCTGGGCCCGCCTGAGCGACGGCACGCCCCTGATCACGGCGGATCAGCGCGATGCAGGCTGGGTGATCTTGTTCCATACGACAGCGAACACGGACTGGTCCAACCTTGCACTCTCCGGCCTATTTGTTGAGATGCTGCGACGGGTCGTGGCGGTGAGTCAGGGCGTCTCGGACGGAAATGCGGATCGCATCCCATTGCCGCCCCTCGAGGTCATGAACGGCTTTGGACGACTGGTCGCCCCCAGCGCGGATGTCATGCCTCTGCCTGCCGCCGGTCAGACGGAAACACCTGCGGAAGAAAACCCTTCGCCAGGCCTGGTCGTAAGCGCCAGCCACCCACCGGGGTTCTACGGCGAGGACATAAAACAAAGGGTCGCGCACAATCTGGCGGACCAGCTTCCTGAACTCGAGCCCCTTGGCCCGGTCATCGGCGCCAGCGCGGCATCCTACAGCAAGAGCGAGGAAATCGATCTGAAACCCTGGCTCTTGATGGCCGCCCTGCTTCTTGCCCTCGCCGATCTTCTGCTGTCGCTCTTCATGCGCGGACTGGTCAGGCCTCAGCTCCCATCCGCCGCCACGATCCTGATTGGTCTCGGCGTCTCAGCCGCTGCTCTCAACGCAGGTGACGCGCATGCACAAAGCCTGATCGATGAAGGCCGCGCCCTGGAAGCCACCCTGGAAACGCGCCTGGCGTTCGTCATGACCGGAACGGAGCGGATCGACGCCATAAGCGAAGCCGGACTGCAGGGCCTGACCCGCATTCTACGGCGACGCACCTCCGTCGAAGCCGGCGCGCCGCTGGGGGTCAATATCGAACGGGATGAACTCGCATTCTTTCCCCTGCTTTACTGGCCCATCACAGCAGATCAGCGAACGCCGAGCGCCGAGGCGACCCGTAAACTGAATGATTACCTGAACACCGGCGGCACCATACTCTTTGATCTGCGCGATCCCAGCGCAACCGCCCGGATCCAGGGCCAACAGAGCCAGACCAATCTGGCACTGCAGCGACTGACCGCCAACATTGATATTCCGACCCTGGAGCCCGTACCGACGGAACACGTTTTGCGTAAATCCTTCTACCTGATGCAGGAATTCCCCGGACGTTACGCGGGCGGAAACCTCTGGATCGAAAGCAGTAACACCCAGACCAACGACGGGGTCGCGCGCGTCATTGTCGGCAGCAACGACTGGGCGGGAGCCTGGGCAACGACGGAGCTGGGGCGTCCTATTTTACCAGTGGTTCCCGGCAAGGAAGCCCAGCGTGAAATGGCCTACCGCTTTGGCGTTAATCTGGTCATGTATGCCCTGACCGGAAACTACAAAGCCGATCAGGTCCATATTCCCTTTATCCTGGAGCGCCTCGGTCAATGAATGCGGTCTCGATACACTGGGCGCCGTTGTTGCCCTGGGAACTTCTGGCAAGCCTTGGCGCCTTATCCTTCGTTCTGGTCACCTTTGCTCTCTATCGAAGAGCAAGGGGCGCAACATGGCGTATCCTGGCACTTGGCGCTCTGTTACTGGCGCTCGCCAATCCCTCCGCCATTGAGGAGCAACGGGACGCCCTGAACGACATCGTCTTTGTTGTGGTGGACGAGAGCCAAAGCCAGGAACTCGGTCCCCGGTCACAGCAAACCCAGGATGCCCTGGCGCACACGCTGGAAAAACTTGAGACGCTCGAAGGCACAGAGGTTCGGGTGATCCGTGCAGGCGCCGACGCCATCGGGATCGAGCAGGACGGCACTAAGCTCTTCTCGGCGCTGGGCGAGGCGCTGTCGAGCGTTTCCCGTCAGCAGGTCTCGGGCGTGATTGTGATCAGCGACGGTCAGGTCCACGATGTCCCGGAAAACCTGGCCGCCCTCGGCATCGAAGCCCCGGTGCATCTCTTGCTCAGCGGGGAAGAAAAGGAATTCGACCGCAGGCTGACTGTAGTCCAGGCGCCCGGTTTCGGAATTGTCGGACAGCCCCAAAGCCTCAAGCTGATTGTCGAGGACATCGGCAGTGAGCAACGCGGCGGCCTCGTCGAGCTGCTGATCAGTCAGGACGGACAGGAAGCCCGGCGTGTGCGTGTTCCGGTCGGTGTGGAGCAGGAAATCGCGTTCGAACTCGACCGCCGCGGCCCCAGTGTGCTGGAAATCGAGGCGGCGCCTTTAACGGGCGAACTCTCGCTAGCCAATAACCGCACCGCCATCTCCGTAGACGGCGTTCGCGACCGGCTGCGGGTTCTTCTGGTATCCGGTGAACCTCATGCCGGTGAGCGCGCCTGGCGGAACATTCTGAAATCCGACCCTTCCGTGGATCTGGTGCACTTTACGATCCTGCGTCCGCCGGAAAAGCAGGACGGGACGCCGATCCGGGAACTTTCGCTGATCGCCTTTCCGACACGCGAGCTCTTCGAACTCAAACTCGATGAGTTCGATCTGGTGATTTTCGACCGCTATCGCCGCCGCGGCGTTTTGCCCTCGATCTATCTCGATAACATCGCGCGCTACGTAGAGCGCGGCGGCGCCTTGCTGGAAGCGGTCGGACCGACCTTCGCGACCCCCTTATCGCTCTATCGGACTCCACTGGGCCGAATCCTGCCGGTCGAACCGACAGGCGAGATCTACGAAGCCGCATATCGGCCCAAGGTCACAGAACTGGGCGAACGCCATCCGGTCACGGCGACCCTGGGCGGACGCAAGGCCAATGATCCACCGGAGTGGGGACAATGGTTCCGGCATATCAGCGGCGACTCTCTGCGCGGTTCAATCGTTATGAGCGGTCTCGACGACCGGCCCCTTCTGGTTCTTGACCGGGTTGGCGAAGGCCGGGTCGCCCAGTTCATGAGCGATCACATGTGGCTGTGGTCCCGAGGCTTCGATGGCGGCGGTCCGCAGGCGGAGCTGCTGCGCAGAATCTCACACTGGCTCATGAAGGAACCCGAGCTTGAAGAAGAAGATCTGCGTGCGAGCGTGGTTGATGGACGCCTTCAGATCACACGCCGGTCGCTGATCGTGGACAACCCCGAAATTGATATCATTCTCCCCTCCGGCAAACAGCAGAAGGTGACGCTGGAACCCGGCGAAGACGGCGTGGCCCGCGCGTCCATCGACGCCGAAGAAGCCGGGCTGTATCGGATCAGCGATGGGGTGCTCTCTGCGGTCACCGCCGCCGGGCCGCTTAACCCGCGCGAATTCGAAAACGCCCTTTCCAGCGCTGTCCCCATGCAGGCCCTTTTGAAAGACAGCGGCGGCACCGCCCTTCGGCTGGCGAAAAACAGCGAGCCTGGACTGCGTAAAGTCAGCCCGAGCCGGGATCAGTTCGGCAAGAACTGGATCGGGATCAAAGACGCTCAGGGCTACGTGGTGACCGGTGTCAATCAGGTGCCTCTACTGCCGGCACTTCTGTTGCTCTTCCTGCTGGTGGGCGGCGCGATCGCAGCCTGGTTTCGCGAAGGGCACTAGATAGATACCCCGCGCGCCGAGACGCTTCTGGCGATCAGGCTACGATGGAGCGGACGGCTTTACGGCTTTGCGGCGCCCGTTCAATAACACCCCGCACGCCTTCGATGGCTCCGGCGACCAACTCAAGAACCTGGAACCGCTCCGGTTCGACCGGGCCGGGCAGGATCAGGCCGTTCGGGCAGGCCGGGATAAATCCGTAGGGGGCATAATAAGCGGGTTCGCCGACCACGAGGCAAAGTGCATGACCTTGCTGCTTTGCGGCCTTGAGGCCTTCAGCGACAAGCGCCCGGCCAATTCCCTGCCCCTGAAATCTAGGCTCAACCGCGAGGGGCCCCAGCAGGATTGCCGCATTGCCGGCAATCGACACCGGCCAGAATCGCAGCGACGCGATCAGATCCCCCTCTTCGCCCAAGGCCACGAAGGACAGGCTTTCGACCGCAGTAATTCCTTCACGCAGACGATACACCGTTTTGTCCTGACGCTCCGTACCGAAAGTCCGATCAAGTAAATCGTCAATCAGAGGCTCGGACTCGGCGGTCTGAGGAAAAATCTTGAAGGTGGTCTGTGAGGAGGCGTTAGCGAAGCTGTCGAAGGTCATTTATCTAAATCCCTGAACCGCGAAGGGCGGTTTTACAACGAAGGTCGATCTTTCTAAGGACCGCTGTCTTTCGTTGCTTTCCTGCTATAATCGCAGGAACTAGCGCGGAATCACGACAAAACGGCCCCAGGTACGCAAAGCGCACTGGCGTCGGCATCGTCGTCGTAGTTTTCCGCTGAGGGACATTTAAAGCTAACCCGGATCTATTACCTTTTTCTCGATTATCACACCTTTTGAGAAAGTCCAAGCTCTTTGATGGAACTGTTCCTCGCATCCCAGGATTGCTCTCCGGCACGAATTTCAGGCCTTCGCCCTTCGAAGCCCGGGCAGCGACTCCATCAATCCGGCCCCCAGAACCAGGGTGCACCCCAGCAATTCGCGCAGTCCCAGAGGCTCGGATGCGAGCAAGGCTGAACTCACCGCTGCAGCCACAACCTCCAGCAAAAGCAGAATTGCCACCCGGCCGGGGTCCAGCAATCCGGCGCCCCAGAGCAAAAGCAAGGTCGTGGGCAGGAGAAAAACCAGAGCAATCGCAAGCGCGCCCCCGACGAGGATGGGAAGATCCTGCGATGGCGGCGCCGTTTTCGTCATGAAGATAAAGATCAGCGCGATCACAGTGGCTGCAAGAACCGAAACGAAGGTCTTATCCAGTTCCCGCACGCCGCTGTAGATCCGGGTTGTGGTTGCCGCCAGGGCAAAACAGACGCCCGACAGCAATGCCATCAAGTCCGCCGAGGAATAGCCGCCGGACAGCGTGTCCGATGCCAACAGGTCGATTTCCAGGATCACGGCCGCACCGGCCAGCCCCAGAAGGATTGCGAGCCACCGCGTGGGCCGGATCGGCGCGGCGAGCATGAAGCGCGCCATAAAGGTGGCCCAGATCGGTGAAAGATAGAACAGCAGAACCACCCGGATAACGTTCCCGTTTATCACTGCGTGGTTCCACATCACCAATGCCAACCCGAGCGGTACGCCAATCGCCAGCAGATGAAAAAGCGGATCGGCCTGTCTGCCGCGACGAATCAAGACAAATGGGAGGAGTGCAAGAGACGCCAGGCCGAAAACCGCAAGACTGGCCCAATCACCATGAAGACCGCGTTCGTCGAGCCAGCGCAGGGGGATCCACCAGAGCCCCCACAGAACCGCCGATACGGCCACCGCAGCTGTTGGCAGGAGCGATCTTTCCAGCTTCAGTCCCAAATATCCGCATCCCAGTAAGGTACGTCGCCAAAGCGCTCGACCAGAAAATCGACGAAAACCCGCACTTTCGGCGAGAGATTACGGTTGGCGGGAAAGACAGCGTTAACAACCGATTCCTCGCCGACCTGATACTCCTGAAAAAGCCTGACCAGACGTCCGCTGCGCAAATCATCGCCCGCAATAAAACTCGGCTGAACGGCGATCCCACAGCCCGAAAGCAATGCTGCCTGTATGACATCGCCGTTGTTGGCGGTAAAGCGTCCACTGACCGCGACCTTGTGACGGCTGCTCTCAGATCGAAAGTGCCAGACGCCAGGGGTCTTTGAATAGCTGTATCCGAGACAGTTATGCCGCCTCAATTCGTCCGGGTGGTGGGGAGTTCCATGTTTTTCCAGATAAGACGGCGCGGCACAGGCGACCAGCCGGTTCGGGGCCAGCCTGCGGGCAATCAGGCTGGAGTCCAGCATACGGGTAATTCGGACACCAACGTCAAAGCCCTCATCGATCAGATCAACCACCCGGTCGTTCAGAAGCATCTGAACATCCAGCTCCGGGAAGCGCTCGAGAAACTGCGGCAGAGCCGGTCCAAGATGCAGAATTCCGAAAGACATGGGGGCATTCACCTTGAGTTCACCCCGCGGTGCCGATGCCAGATGCGAGACCGCCTCCTTCGCAGATTCCGCCTCGCTGAGAACCCGCTGACAGCCTTCGTAAAAGGCAGCGCCGGCTTCCGTAAGCGAGAGACGGCGCGTGGTTCGATTTAGCAGGCGAACCCCGAGCCGGTCTTCAAGACGGCTGACCTCCTTGGAAACCAGGGACTTACTCACTTCGAGGTCGCGGGCCGCCGTTGAAAAACCACCGGTTTCAACCACGCGGGCGAAGATCGCCATACTGCCCAGCTCATCAATCATATCGTTTCCTCTGAGAAACAAACCAATTCCAAATTAGTGTATAATGCCACCTTGGGAAACGCACTATCCGCGATTAGATTGAGGGGTACCAGAGTCGACGACTGCGCCACTCCCCAAACCTTACGGCGCGCATTCCCGGAGCTCTCATAGAGGAGAAAACAATGATTGAAGTTGCTGCCTTCGATCGTCTCGGTCACTTCAAAAATGAATGGCTCAACGCGCGCCATCATTTCAGCTTCGGTTCCTACTATGACCCAACGCGGAGTGGTGTGGGGCCTCTGATCGTCTGGAACGACGACACCATCGCCGCGGGCACAGGCTTCGATCTGCATGGCCATCGAGACATGGAAATCATCACCTATGTCCGTACCGGTGCGATCACGCACAAGGATCATCTCGGGAACGAGGGCCGCACGGAAGCAGGTGACGTCCAGGTCATGACCGCCGGCAAAGGCATCATGCACGCCGAATTCAATCGTGAAGACGAGGACACGACACTCTTTCAGATCTGGATCCGACCTTCAGCGGAGAACCTGACGCCGGGATGGGACCAGAACCGCTTTCCCAAGGCGGACCGCTCGGGCGTCCTGGTGCCCCTGGCGTCCGGACGCAGTCAACATGAAGGTGCCCTTAAGATACATCAGGACGCCGCGCTGTTGGGCGCAACCATCTCTAAGGGCGAGAGCCTCAGCTATCAACTCGGTGGCGACCGGCAGGGTTACCTGGTCGCTGCGACGGGCGCATTACTTGTGAACGGAACTAGCCTTCAAGCGCGCGGCGGCGCGACGATCAGGCAAGAAGATCAACTCATTCTGGAAGCGACGGAGGATGCCGAGATCCTTCTCGCCGATCTGCCGCTTCAGTAGCAATCGCGGACCGCGCAACCAGAAACCAACACTCGACAAAATCTTTAGCATAAGGACACAGAAAAATGGGCCTCCTGGTAGACGGCGTCTGGCACGACCAATGGTACGATACCGCGAAAAGCGGCGGGCGGTTCCAGCGCAATGAATCCATCTTTCGAAACTGGATTACAGAGGATGGTGAGGCGGGTCCCAGCGGCAAAGGCGGCTTCAAAGCCGAAACCGGCCGCTATCATCTTTATGTCTCTCTCGCCTGCCCCTGGGCGCACAGGGCCTTGATCTTTCGTGTGCTGAAAGGGCTCGAAAGCGCCATCTCCGTCTCAGTCGTACACTGGCACATGGGGGAACAGGGCTGGGCGTTTGGCGAGGGTGTGGACTGCACCGGAGATAATCTCGGCAATGCCGATTATCTGCATCAGGTCTATACCCGCGCGGTACAGAACTACAGCGGACGAGTCACGGTCCCTATTCTCTGGGATAAAAAAACCGGTACCATCGTCAGCAACGAGTCTTCGGAAATCATCCGGATGCTGAATTCCGCCTTCAGCGGCATAGGCAGCAGCGACCTCGATCTTTATCCCGAGGCCCTTCGCGCGGAAATCGACGCGGTGAACGAGCGTGTCTACCACACGGTCAATAACGGTGTTTACAAGTGCGGTTTCGCGACCTCCCAGGCGGCCTACGAAGAAGCCTTCACGGCCCTGTTCGACTCTCTGTCCTGGCTGGAGAATCTCCTGTCGCGGCAGCGCTATCTGGTCGGCGACCGGATCACCGAAGCCGACTGGCGGCTCTTTACCACAATGGTACGTTTCGACCCGGTCTATTTCGGGCACTTCAAGTGCAACAAGAGCAGATTAGCGGATCTGCCCAACCTCTGGGGTCATACCCGGGAACTCTACCAAATCCCCGGTGTGGCGGAGACTGTCAACCTCCATCATATCAAGCAGCACTACTACGGCAGCCATCCAAGCGTGAACCCGACCGGCATTGTACCACTCGGCCCGGACATCGATTTTAACACGCCACATCAACGCGAAAGGCTGACAGCTTAGTCACATTGAACCTCCGGCCAAAGATATGGCACCGGATATGTTGCTGGCCTCCAGGCAACAGGCACCGTCAGGGCATGGACTCATAAACTCCGACGGTCCTGACTATAAGAGTTCGTTTTCTGGCAAGGAGTTAGGAGCGGAGCGATGCCTTAGCATCGTACACCTGCCAGAATTGGACTGACGACACGAAGCTGTTCCAGGACGTGGTTCCCAGGAAGCGAAATCTTATCACCTTGAAAGGTCGCTATCTAAAGTGCTTTCGGGTTCTTTCCTGCCGAAAACACTTTAGATAGCGATCAGGGCCATCGCAGTTTATGAGTTCATGCCCTAAACTGCGGCAAGTGCAAATTGACGGTGTAGCGGTGGCAAAGCGAACAATAGTTTCATTCCTCCTCATTCTGGGTATGGCGTCATTCACGCTTTCGCCCGGAATGATGGGATTCACCGCACCCGCGCAAGCGCAACAGGACAGCTTTGAAGAGAATGCTGACGCCTGGAGACGCCTGCTCGACCGGGTCGAGAAAGAAATTAAAGAAGACGACGTTTCGCAGGAACGCATCGATCAGATCAGAACCAACCTGGGCATCTTGCGTGGTGAAGCCGAAGTCCTTCGAGACAAGGCCAGCGCGGCGCTGGAGCCTATTCGCAGCAAGCTCGATGCCCTGGGCCCGCCCCCCGGCGAAGCAGAACCGCCTGAACCTGCAGCGATCGCTGACCAGCGCGATGAAATTTTGGCCGATATTTCGGTTCAAACATCAAAACTGAAACAAATTGAACTGGCGCTCTCACGCGTAAATGAAGTGGAGGCCACAGCAGCCGCCGTGGTCAGAGCGCGTCAGATCGCCGATATTCTTACGGTCTCGCCCTTTCCGCTCTCCCCTTCCACGATTGAAAAGGCCGTTCCCGAGTTTCTCCTGGTTCTGCGGTTGATTGCGGAGTCGCCGGTGATCTGGCTGTCGTCGTTGCGCGAAAACGAGCTCAGCGGCTATCTCTTCTTCAAACTTGCGTTCCAGCTCGTTATTGCCATTGCGATCGGTTGGGGAGCACGGCGCCTCCTGTTCCATTGGTTCGGACGGGATTCATCTCTGCAAAACCCGTCCTATGCCCGGCGCCTGAGCGGTGCCATCGGCGAAGGCCTGGCCAACGGCGTCGTGCCCGCAATGGTTCTCGCGGCCTTTCTGCCACAGGCCCTTGGCGAACAATCCCTGTTAAGCGGTTTGTTTCAGGCGGTCGCGGTCACCTTCTGTATTGCGGCAATTTTTGTCGTGCTTGCAAGTGCATTACCCCGCGCCGTTCTTGCCCCGGACCTGCCAAATTGGCGTCTCCTTCCGCTGACACCGAAAAACGCCCGCTACATCAGCCGGGTTACGCCCATTATCGCGATCATTTTTGCCTCCAGCGCCTTTTTCTTTGAACTTCAACCGGCCCTGGCAAAATACGCAGCCTATCAGACATCGGAAGAACAGCGCTCGCTCTACCTCTTTGTCTCAAACATTCTTGAGGCAATCGGCGTTCTCTGCCTCTGCCCCGCCTCGCTCTGGCGCGCCGATAACACGGCGCCGGGTATGAACGCACAAACGGCAGCTGCCACACCGCAGGGACCCTGGCATCTCTGGTGGGCCCTGCGCTATCTGGCGGCAGCACTTGCCGTCGTTACGCTCCTCAGTTCGCTCTTCAGCTATCTCGTACTCGGCGCGCAGCTGATCAACAGCCTGGTCATCAGCGGCGCCATCATCGGCGGTCTCTTCCTGCTGCGTGGATTGGGACGGGAAATCATCGGCGCCGTCCTGAGGACAGAGCTGATTCGCAACGGCATCGGTCTGGCCCACAGTACACGCAAACTCCTGAAGTTCTGGATTCGCGCCGCCTTCGACCTCGTGGTTCTCATTGTCGGGTTTGTCCTGATCTCACCGCTCTGGGGGCTTCCTTTCGGCGATGTGTCACGGGTCGTACTGAGCGTACTCAAGGGCGTGAAGATCGGCAGCGTCACAGTCTCGCCAGGCGATGTTCTGGTGGCGATTGTCGTCTTTCTGGTCATCTTACTGATCACGCGCTTCGTCCAGCGCCTGCTTTCCGAACAGGTTCTGCCGAACACCCGGATGGATTCCGGTGTCCAGAACTCCCTTACCGCAGGAACCGGCTACATCGGCCTGACCATTGCCGCGACTCTGGCGATCACGACCCTCGGCCTTGATCTCTCAAACATCGCGATCATTGCCGGTGCGCTCTCCGTCGGTATCGGTTTCGGTCTTCAAAATATTGTGAACAACTTCGTCTCCGGACTGATCCTGCTCATCGAGCGTCCAATCAAAGTTGGAGACTGGATTGTCATCGGTGCGAACGAAGGTTTCGTAAAAAACATCAAGGTTCGGGCAACCGAAATCGAGACGTTCCAACGCGCTTCGATCATCATTCCGAACAGCGAACTTGTCTCAAATGCGGTCACCAATCTGACCCATAAAGATCGCTACGGCCGGGTCGATGTCCTGATCGGCGTCGCCTACGGATCAGATGTCGACCAGGTGATAGATGTCCTGATGACCTGCCTAAAAGGGCACGAAAAAGTCATGACCTGGCCTGAACCGCAGGTCGTTTTTCAGGACTTCGCCGACTCCTCGCTGAACTTCGAGGCGCGTGGTTTCATCGCGCAGATTGAATCCCGCGTGATGGTTGCGAGCGATCTGCGTATTGCCATCAATCGCGCCTTCAACGAAGCCGGGATCGAGATCCCGTTCCCGCAGCGCGACGTCAATATCAAAGACATCGATCGCCTGGAAAAAGCCCTCACAAAACAGGAAGCTGTTGCGCCCTCAAAACCTGAGTAGCGAAGGCATCGGTTGACTCGAAGACAAAAATATCCGATCAGCCTTTCAAGATTTGCAGACGATATAATCCACCTGTCTTATATTTTTTGCTATTATTGCTTCTGCTTACCACCGGCGTACTCCGGATTTCATCCGTAAGTGAGGATTTTTTTGATGGTTAGCCTGCCACTTGATATTTGGAGCAGCGACGATGAGCCCAGGCTCGGCGTCGTTTTGGATGAGATATGGACGCTGCTGGAAGAGGGAGTCAAAGATCGACGCCATGGCTTTCACACGCCCGTCGCAGCCACGATGCGAAACGAGGGTGGCGCGGCTTTGCGCACCGTCGTCTTGCGGCATGTCGACCGGGAGTCGCGCTCTTTGCAGTTTCATACGGATATTCGCAGCAAAAAAATTGCAGACCTGAAGGCCGACCCGAGACTGTCGTTCCTGTTTTATGATCGGGGTGCACAAACCCAGGTCCGCGTAGAAGCGACTGCGACCGTGTCACACAATGACGAGGTGACCGCAGCGGCCTGGGAAAAACTTTCACCGGAGAACCGGCGCGAGTACCTCGCTTCGGAACAACCGGGAGAACCCAGCGCATGGCCAACCTCCGGACTGCCACCTGAATTTCAGGATCGCGACCCGACCGAAGAAGAGTCGAAAAAAGGCTATCAGGACTTTGCCGTGATATCAGCCAATTTCAGCAATCTTGAATGGCTGTATGTGTGTCACGAAGGCCATAGACGCGCCCGTTTCGACTGGTCGTCGGACGGTGAACTGGACACGACCTGGCTGGTCCCCTGATTTTTCAGGGTTAGACGGCTTCAGTGAGAGCAGGGTTGTCTGGGATCTACTTCAGCTCGTCGTCATAGATTTTCAAAAGATCGGTCGCCGAGGAACTCTCGCAGCCTTTTGATTCTACGAGTTTTCTGGCATCCTTTTGAGCGGTAAGCAGCAGTGAAAGGCGCTTTGCGCCAACCTCGTGGCCGATTTTCTGGTTGATGATCTCGCCCATGCGATTGTACTCGCCATCTGAAAAACCGATTTCTCGGCATTGCTTTGTGACCTCGATCGCCTGCTGATAGCGGCTGAACTCCTGCTCGGCCTTCTCATTCGCAGCGACCGGCTGGACGAAGCCCAGCGATAGCATCCAGACACCGGCCAGGGGGATGGATAAAAATGGCGCACGCATTACTTTCTCCAGCGAGTATTGTGTCGGATCAGTTTGAATCAAAATGGCGGATGAAGCAGCCCCTAAATTGGAAGTCCGGCCCCCAGCACGACCGAAACTTAAAAGGAAGAATTCGGCTCGTTCAAAAAAGCCGCTTCTTCCGCCGTGGTCTCCCGGCCAAGAACCGCGTTGCGATGGGGAAAGCGCCCAAAGCGCGCGATAATATCCCGGTGCATCACCGCGTAGTCATACCAGGACGGATCCTGGTCGAGGGCCTTGGTCAGCCGAAGGCACTCCTCCTGATCCTGCAGGTCTTCACTGTGCTCGAAGGGAAGATAAAGGAACAGCCGCTCTATCTGCGACAGCTCGCTTTGCAGACCCTGATCAAGAGCGTGACGAAGGACTTTGCGGGCCTGCGCGTCGCTGGCAAAAGCACGCGGATCGTCTCTAAAGAGATTGCGCGGCGCCTGATCGAGCAGGATGCAAAGCGCAAGACACCCGCGCGCGCTGGACATCCAGTCATCCAGATGGCCCGCGCTGGCTTCTTCGTATCCGGCACCCAGTGCCTGGCGCACCTCGTTGTCAAAGGCCGGATCCTTTACGAACCAGCGCTCCGGCATGCCTTCTGCAAACCAGAAGCCCAGCACAGCATCTATCGTGATCACGCATTCCCCCTTAAAGGCACTGAACAGCGTCGGTTGCGCTCAGTCTGCCTTCAAGGTCGGTGTAAATCCATGAAAAGGATCAGGACCGCGAAGGTCACGGCCCTGTTAAAACTCAAGAACAGTAGCCATCCAGACCCTGGATACACCATTCGATCTCATCGACCCTTTTGTTCCGCCGGTCACTCTTGTCGAACACGTCTTCATTGCTGTGGCGCAGGCGTTCCGCGAAGTCACGGAGCTTTTCAGCCAGAAAACGATAGTTAGGTTCAATCGTCATGATCTGCTGTCCCGATAAATCAATAGTCGCCACCTGATACGCACCGGCTATGAAGACCACGTGACAACAGCAAGAAAGCTGGGTGACATAATCCGAGACATGACAAGTATTTCACGAAGACGTGACGGGGATCTGCCGGATTCGTACATAGATTTTTCCTAGGCCAGCGGGTTCACTTCAGAGGACACACATCAATCTGAAGCTCGACCCGCCTCGCGTGACGTACCAAAGACCATGGAGCCCCTAAATGCTGCGAACGACTTCGACACTCCTCCTCGCCGGCGGGCTCATGCTTGCAACCGCCCTGCCTGCAGCAGCGGCCCCTCACTTCGGGCAGTGCCTGCCCTCCGTAAAACAGACGCTTGCCAAACTGAAGATCGATGACTCGTCGGTAAACAAGATTTCCGTCTTCGCCCGGCGTCAGCCCGGGCAATCGGTCAACACCGTCATCGGCTACGACGCGACCGTCAGCTTCAAGAACTGTCGCGGCCACCTTGCCATCGACATGAACCGGGCCTGTCAGGTGCGCCAAGTATATAGCAAAAACGAATGCAGCTTCCCGGGCGTGCCCGCCTACTGAGCCTGATCGAGGATTTGCCCGGCAGATTGTTGCCGGAGGATTTCTGCAAAAGCCTGAAAGTCTGTCTTACGCCGGGAACTGCGCCGCCAGAGCAGGCCGATCTGACGACTGGGAGGCGGGCTCTCGAAGCGTCGGAACGCCAGGCCGCTGTCGGCCCGCAATTCAACCTCAAGGGCGAGCGAGGGCATCAGGGTAAGCCCCAATCCGTTGGCAACCATCTGAACCAGTGTGTTCAGGCTGGTAGCGCTGAAATCCGTAACCTTTGAAGACCCCGACACCGCGCAAACCTGGAGCGCCTGATCACGCAGACAGTGACCGTCGTCCAGCAATAAGACTTGCCGATCAGCGAGATCCGTCTCGGTGATCCTCTCACGTTTGGCCAGACTGTCGTTCGCGGGCATGGCGAGCACAAAGGGATCATCGAACAGGGGCATGGATTGCAGGTCGTCACCGGCTATGGGCAGCGCGAGAAGCGCCAGATCTATCTGGCCGGCGCGCAGCTGACGGACCAGATCCGCCGTCTTATCTTCACGTAAATAGAGTTCTACCTTCGGGAACTCGGATCTGACCTGGGGCAGAAGTGTCGGCAGGATGTAAGGCCCGATCGTTGGGATCACTCCCAGGCGGAGCGCGCCCGTGAGCGGCGGCACCTGTTCAAGCACCGAATCCCTGAGCGCGTCCATATCCGCCAGAATCCCTCGCGCCCGCGCGACAACGTCGCGCCCGATTGGCGTCAACAAGACCCTGCGCTGGCTGCGCTCCACCAGCTCCGCACCAAGTCCGGCTTCAAGCTGTTGAATCTGGGCACTTAAAGCCGGCTGCGAGACGTTGCAGGCTTCCGCCGCGCGGCGGAAATGCAGGTTATCAGCAACGGCAACGAGATACTCAAGTTGGCGAAACGAAGCCATTGATAATTTTTTCCTATCATATTTCCAATTTAATCATATTAGAGATTATAATTAGAATGATTATAATACAATACATCAAGTCGGTTATTGCCCGTCAGATGGCGGCGAAAGTGGGTTTCTTAAAATCGCATGTCACACACGGAGATCTATATGAGCCAGAAGAGACTGACGACAGCCGCAGGCGCCCCGGTTCCCGACAACCAAAATACAATGACGGCAGGCCGCCGGGGCCCCGCTCTGCTGCAGGATGTCTGGTTTCTGGAGAAGCTCGCGCATTTCGATCGGGAAGTGATTCCCGAGCGCAGAATGCATGCCAAGGGCTCCGGCGCTTTCGGGACCTTTACCGTCACCAACGACATCACGAAGTACACCCGCGCAAAGATTTTCTCGGACATCGGAAAGAAAACCGATCTCTTCCTGCGCTTTTCAACCGTGGCCGGAGAACGCGGTGCGGCGGATGCAGAACGGGACATACGCGGCTTCTCGGTCAAATTCTATACTGAAGAAGGCAACTGGGATCTGGTCGGCAACAATACACCGGTCTTCTTCCTGCGCGATCCGCTCAAGTTCCCCGATCTGAACCATGCGGTGAAACGTGATCCCCGCACGAACATGCGCAGCGCAGACAACAACTGGGACTTCTGGACCCTTCTGCCCGAGGCGCTACACCAGGTCACGATTGTCATGAGCGAGCGCGGCATTCCCAGGACCTACCGCCATATGGACGGTTTCGGCAGCCATACCTTCAGTTTCATCAACGCGGAAAATGAGCGCTATTGGGTCAAATTTCACTTCAAGACCCAGCAGGGCATTCAAAACCTCAGCGATGAAGAGGCGGCCAAGATCATCGCAGACGATCGCGAGAGCCATCAGCGTGACCTCTTTGACAGTATTGAAAACGGCGAATTCCCGAAATGGACGCTGGCCGTTCAGATCATGCCGGAGGCCGACGCCGACAATTACCACGTCAACCCCTTCGATCTGACCAAAGTCTGGTCCCATTCGGACTATCCGCTGATCGAAGTCGGCGAACTGGAGCTCAACCGGAACCCCGATAACTACTTCGCCGATGTGGAACAGGTTGCTTTCAATCCGGCAAACGTGGTTCCGGGTGTGAGTTTCTCGCCGGACAGAATGTTGCAGGGTCGCCTTTTCTCCTACGGCGATGCCCAGCGCTATCGCCTTGGTGTGAACCACGGCCACATTCCGGTCAATGCACCGCGCTGCCCTTTCCATTCCTACCACAGGGACGGCGCCATGCGGATGGACGGCAATGCCGGCAGCCGGATCGGGTACGAGCCGAACAGCAAAGGAGAATGGTCTGAGCAACCCGACTTCTCCGAACCGCCGCTTCGGCTGGATGATCATGCCGATCGTTGGGATCATCGCGAAGACGAGGACTACTATTCCCAACCCAGAGCGCTGTTCAATCTGATGAACGACGAGCAGAAAAACACGCTTTTCGAAAACACGGCCCGCTCAGTCGGTGGTGCAAGCCTGGAGATCCAAACCCGGCACATTCGGAACTGCCATAAGGCGGACCCCGCCTATGGCGAAGGTGTCGCAAAAGCTCTCGGTCTGGTGATCGACGAGGTACTGGCCGCATGAACCGAACCTATCGAAACCTCGGTTTGAGACCCTCATAACTCTCGTACGCCGAGGTTATCTGGGGCGGTGACCTGAACCCACCGCTGCCCCAGGTCGACGCCGCCTTCTGTGCCATAGGCATCGAAGGCGGCGTTTTTCTTGTCTTTGGTTAATTCTCTCACCCTCCGGCCCACCCGGCTTCCATGATGCGGAATGTCCCTTGCGGTCATCGGCGTTCCCGCATAACACATCGAGACAGACACTCAGCAAGGAACGAAACATGGCAGACCAACGCATCTGGACCGTTTACCTCTCCGGGGAAATCCACACCGATTGGCGGGATCAGATCAGCAAGGGTGTCGAAGACGCCGGCCTGCCGGTCGACCTTGTGTCTCCCGTAACCGATCATGCCAGCAGTGACGATTGCGGAGCCGAAATTCTCGGCGCCGAAGAAAACACCTTCTGGCACGATCACAAGGGGGCGAAGGTCAATGCCATGCGCACACGCACCCTGATGGACAGCGCCGACCTCGCCGTCATCCGTTTTGGCGACAAGTATCGTCAGTGGAATGCCGCATTTGATGCGGGCTACGCAGCCGCGCAGTCCATTCCCTATGTCACGCTTCACGACCCGGCGTTAACGCACGCCTTAAAAGAGGTCGACGGTGCTGCCATGGCCGTTGCAGAACAACCGGAGCAAGTCGTCCGCCTCTTGAAATATGTCATTCGCGGCGAGCTTTAAGTCGAGGACCCGCGGCCGCTTCGGGAAAGGCACAGTTGTCTTTCCTTAATAGAATGCCGTCTACACTTCTAATAATTCAGTTATTTAGCCGGAACCACCTGTAATGTTCTGATAGCAGGGCCTCGTTGCCTTGTGAGCTCAATAAATCTTTATTTACCAACCGATGGTTACAATCCCGACCTAAAGCTCTCCAAGGAGGTCGGGCGATGCCCCGCAACAGCAGCGAGCCGATCTCGGGCAAGGCCCTGAAGACCGGTTTTTGGACACTGCGCAAGGCACTTTTCTGCCTTGCGCTGATGCTGTCGCTTGGCGTTATTGCGAATGAAGTATGGCTCATCAAGGCCTATCAGCACTTTGCCCTCAGCACGCTGAACGACGCACAGGAAAACACTGTACGAGCGGCAATCGACGATCGCATCCGCATGGGTTACCTGGAGCGAGTCCGGCCATTTGTGAGTGAATTTGCGCGCGATCCTGAGCTCACTGGGGCTATTCGTGCAAATGACACCAACAAAATCATCAAAACTGCGAATGCCGTACACTTCGTTTCAATGTTCCGGCTCGAACGACTTCGTCTGCTAAATGTTGTCATCCACACGACGGCACTGAAACCGCTGGGCTCATCCCTGGAAGGAAGCAACGATACGATTTCCTCGCGACCGGATGCAGTCAGCCTGATCCATGATCGACCGATAGCCGAGCAGCGCAAACCGACAGGCTATTACTGGAACACGGACAGCGGCCAGCCGGTTCACAGCCTGATCGTACCGATTGGCGGCTTTAAAGTCCGGGCCTTTGCCGAGTTCGTTGTCGACCCCAGATATCTTCTCAGCGGTCTGGGGCAACATCTGGACGGACAATTCACCTTTCGCGACATGCGCGGTTATCCCCTGATCAGAGAGGATACGACAGGTCTGGTCAGCGAAGAGACCGCAGACCGGGCCTCTCCGGGTGTCCCTGCAGAGAGCGGCGATACGAACTTCGTCACTGTGGTCCTGGAAGACTCCCTCGGGAATGATTGGGCGGTCGCCGAGTTTGGCCGGGATATCAGCGCGTTTACCGGCAATGTCTCAGCCCTCCAATCACTCACGCTGCAGCTGACAATTGCCGCCTTGCTGATCGCATGGGTCCTGGGCTGGTACATGCTGCATCGCTCAATTTTCACCAAGATTAAGCAGATTTCATCGTCCCTGTTTGCAATCAGCAACGAGCAAACGGAAATAGGTATTCCTCAAACCGGTCGGGACGAACTCTTTACCATTGTCACAGCACTTTCCGTCCTGCGCGATAAAACCAGAGCCGCCATCGCTACGCGCCAGGAACTCGCGGTCGCCAAGACTGCTGCCGAAGACGCAAATCTCGCAAAATCTGAATTTCTCGCAACCATGAGCCACGAAATCAGAACCCCGATGAACGGTGTTTTGGGCATGACCGGCCTGTTGCTTGAGAGCAAACTGGACAATGAGCAGCGACAGCAGGCCGAAACCATCAATCGTTCGGGCGAGGCCCTGCTCAGCATCATCAACGATATCCTCGATGTTTCCAAGATCGAGGCGGGCAAGCTTGATCTCGAGGCGATTGATTTCGACCTTCTGACCACCGTGGAGTCCACGCTGGAATTGCTATCGGCCCGGGCGCACGCCAAAGGGATTGAAATCGCCTCCTACATTGAACCCGATGTTCCCATTGCGTTGATCGGGGATCCGGGACGACTGCGGCAGATCCTGCTCAACCTCGCCGGTAATGCGATCAAATTCACCAATGAAGGCGGCGTGAGTCTGGAGGTCTCGACCGATTCAGTAACGGAGGACAGCGTCGAACTTCGCTTCAGGCTGCGCGACACCGGGATCGGGATTGCACAGGATAACCTGCCCTACCTCTTCGACAAGTTTACGCAAGCCGACACCTCGACGACCCGGCGCTTTGGCGGCACGGGATTAGGGCTCGCGATCTGTAAGGAAATGGTCGGATTGATGTCCGGTGAGATCGGCGCGGAGAGTCAGCAGGGCTCCGGCAGTCTGTTCTGGTTTACCGTCAAACTAGACCGGCAGATAAACGAGCCAAAGGACAGTCGGGAGCAAACCGCATCGCAGCTGGCCGATCTGCACATCCTCGCGGTCGACGACAATGAGATCAATCGCCTGGTCTTTGAGAAACAGTTCGCCGCCCTCGGGATCAAGGGGGCCGTTGTGCCTGATGCAAAATCCGCCCTGGAACTCTTGAACCCTTCAGCAGGTTCCGGTGGTTTGGATGCCGTCATTATCGATCACATGATGCCGGATATGGACGGCGTGGAGTTGGCAAAACGCATTCGCGAATTCCCTGATTACCACACGACCAAGCTGATCCTTTCGTCTTCGTCCGGACAGATCACAAGCAATCTGCGCGCCCGGGAACTTGGCTTCGATGCAGCCATGCCGAAACCTCTGGGTTTTGGGGTCATGGTCGGCTGTATCGCGCCGCTGTTCGGCGGAGAGCAGCATAGCGACAACCATCCGCTTTCGAGTGAAGACCCGGAACAGGCGGACTCTCAAAGTCTGCGGATCCTTGTGGTCGAGGACAATCAGGTCAACATGCTGATCGCGACCACCATTCTCAAGAAAGCCGGACACCGGGCCGACGGCGCCAGCAATGGGCTCGAATCTTTAACTGCGATCCGCAACCAGCCCTATGATCTTGTTCTGATGGACATGATGATGCCGGAAATGGATGGACTGGAAGCGACCCGGGCTATCCGGCAACTCAGCGGCTCACGCTCCGAGATACCCATCATTGCCATGACCGCGAACGCCATGAAGGGTGATCGCGAAAAATGCCTGCAAGCCGGTATGAACGATTACCTCTCTAAACCGATCGACAAATCACTGCTGTTCGAAAAAATCGAGCACTGGTGTGGCGGCGCCAATGGCGCCAATGGCACCAATGGCACCGGTTCAACGGATCAGCTTTCTGCGGATACCGGCGCGTCAGTGCTCGAAACCACCCCCCCTTCCGACAACGACGCAGAGCCCGGACACAGCCTTTCCCAAGACACCGGATATGCGCTGGAAGACCCGCACACTTCTCCCGACGAGGCGGAAAAGGCCGTAAAGTCCGGCTAGACCGGATCAAGTTTCAAGTGTGCTTTGCCGCCGGGCACGCAATATCCTTGGGTCATGCCCCGCCGGTGATGTAACGTCCTTTTCGCTTTAAGAGGAGAGGATCTGAATGGTTGCCATCATCACCGCTATTCTGGACGAGCAACAGGTAAAGGCGACACTGCAGCACATGGCCTCAGCCCCCTTCGTGGACGGGCGCATGAGTGCCGGCCCCCTGGGTCAGGACATCAAACGCAACACGCAGATGTCCAACAGTCATGCAGCGTACAAGCCACTGGTGCAGTCTGTGATGAACCAGATTACAACCAACGCAGAATTCAACGTGACCGCGATCCCCAAGCGCGTCCTTCCCCCCATTTTCAGCGTCTATGATAAGGGAATGCACTACGGCTCACACGTCGATGCATCGCTGATGGGACCTTACCCCGGCATGCGCACCGACCTCTCAATGACGATTTTTCTGAGCGACCCTCAAAGCTACAAAGGGGGTGAACTGGTTATGGAGACGGTCTTCGGCGAACAGCAATTCAAGCTGAAGGCAGGTGACGCGGTGGTCTATCCGACGCACTACGTTCACCACGTAAATCCGGTGCGCTCTGGACGGAGAGCCGCAATCGTTACCTGGATCGAATCAATGGTTCGCGACCCGGCGAAACGCGAGATACTGGGTGAACTGGCAGAGGTGACAAAGTGGCTTGCGGAAAATCACCCGGAAAGCGATCAGTTCAAAACAGCAGAGAAGAGCCGCCTGAACCTGCTGCGGATGTGGGCTGATAGCTGACGCCACATCAGGCGCTTAGAATCCAGCCCCAACATCATTCGTCGTCAAAGCATCAAAGGATTGTAAGAAAACTGAAGCAGATGCCTCATAAGCTGTCTTCATCGCTGTCCACCAGCGCTTCAGTGCCGCGGACCGGAGTGATGAATTTAAGGTAGCTCCGGCACCCGCCGCACAGAAAAGCCCGATCAATTGGCAGTCCGCGGCACCACCCCCCGTTTTGTCGCGGACTGCACTTTTTTCCATCTAATGATCAGCGCGCGTCGCATCCTGTCGAACCCTTGTAATCAAGGGTGGAACAAAGACCGCTTTTGCGCCGCAAGACATGCAGGCATGGATTCAGCAGATGAAATGATCCGTTGATTGGCCAGCGTCACCGGAAGACATCTGCCGTCAGGCTGTTTAAATATTATATCATGAGGGATGGAATTGGCTGGGGCGGCAGGATTCGAACCTGCGCATGGCGATACCAAAAACCGCTGCCTTACCGCTTGGCTACGCCCCATTGGCCAACTCGCGGACAAAATAGCGATGAAGTTCCGCTTCCGCAACGCTCGTTTCAGCAAAAAAAACGTATTTTAACCATCAAATAAAGCTCTTACCGATAAAGTCCAGACACCCGTAGGGTCTAAAGGTGCAATTCGGTCTTTAAATACATACCGGAAGGTTGTATTTCGCCTCAAGCATTGCCCAGACGCGTCGGACTATGCTTCACTAGTGACGGATATCACATTGATTCGGCGAGATATGAGCGAGCAATCAGACAAGCCCGCCAAAGAAACAAAGACAATTGCGACCGACTCTGCATCCGATGCCAAGACCGGTAAGAGCACGTCCAAGACTTCGACAAGCGAAGTGACGGACAAGGCTGGCGAAGGGCGTAAAGCGTCGGAAGCCGCGCGCGCGTCCGAGAACTCGTCTCTGGATATTCCCTCTGCCACGGAATCGCGTACCAGCAGCGACGAAAAAGCCGCCTCAAAGTCAAAGTCCGCCAGCTCACGGCAAACAGCTGCTAAGTCTGCCGAAAAAGGGCTGTTTGAGACAACGCCCAGCGAATCCGAGCGCAAGGACCAGAAGGCAGCGCCCAAGATCGGGGAGAAGCCCACATCCGCCGACGCGGCGACACCCAAAAGCAAAACATCAAAAGCCACGGGAACGCCGACCTCTGAGTCCGAACCTGCGGAGACGGCGAAGAAGAAGGACGTAAAGAAGAAGACAACGTCAGAGGTTGCGAAGCCTAACGAAGAGCAGACTCAAAGCAACAAAGCCGCCGGGTCTGCAGCTTCGAGCCGAAAAACATCTGACAGCAAGAAAAGCAACGGCGCGAAGGCGAAAGCTGCGACCGGCGACAAGAAGACAAAAGTCGGCTCCAAGCAAAAGCCAGGCACGCGCATGACGTCAGGTGGCGACCCTACGATTGAACGTAAGGCTGCCCTGACCACGACAACACCGATTCGCAAACGCAAATCGGATGGCGGCGGCATGGCCGTATTGATTGCGTTGCTGGTTGTTGTTGTCGCCGCCGGCTACTACTTCCTCACACAGACCGGCGGTTTGGAAGCCTTGAGAGGCGACGACGCAACGACGGTTGCTTCCTCCGAAAGCGACGCACCGGAAGGCGAGAGCACCGCAACGCCGGAGCCGAAAACCGATACGCCCGCAGCGGTCCCTGCCGCGACAGACTCCGTTGCGACGGAAACGTCAGATACAGCCACAACGGCAAGCGACGAAACGGCAGTCGAAGGCACATCTGTCGAGGCTGACAAGCCTGATGCATCGGCCACGGCAACAGAAACGCCAACTCAGAAATCCACTGAAGAAACCGCCGCAGCGCCGGAACCGAACGAGACGCCGCCCACTGAACCGGAAGCGGCAAAAGAACCTTCCCTACCCGTTCAGACCGCAAAGGCTCCTGCAAACGAGACACCTGTTGAGAGTGTGACGACGCCTGAGCTACCCCTTGTTCTGAACGAGGTGACGTTAAAGGAAATCGAAGATCTTCTTCTGCGCCTTCAGATAGATCCCGGTCCCGCCGATGGCGTTATCGACAATCAGACCGTGACTGCGATCCGTCTCTATCAGGAAATTGCGGGTTTGCCGGTGGACGGTGAAACATCACCCGAACTATTGATCGAGCTGCGCGAAGTCGTCGAGCTTTTGTCCAACGAGTAGCAGGCTCAAAATCTCTCGGGTTTGTTTTCTAAGAGACCTTCCCGTCGGCAACCCACCAGCCTTGCTGCACAGCCTTGATAGCGCGTGCTGTTTCCGCGGCTTCTTCCGGTGCCGCAAAGAGTCCGAAGCAACTTGCACCGCTGCCCGACATGCGGGCCAGCAAACAACCCTCGGACTTGCGCAATTCACTCAAGCATTCGTCGATCTGAGGGACCAGGCTGACCGCTGCCGTTTCCAGGTCATTCGAACTCTTCGAAAGCACCTCAAGCAAGATGTTCAGATCATGGCCTCGCTCGCCTGGATAGGTGTTGGAAGCATCTCTCACCGGCGAGTAACCGCCCTTGCGCGCAGCGAAAACCTGCGGCGTTGAGAGAGCAATTCCCGGATTGATCAACACCATCCATAGAGTGGGAAAGGCTTCGATAGGCTCCACAGTTTCGCCGATGCCCGTGAGGTAACAGGGCGAAGAGGCCAGACATACCGGGACATCGGCGCCAAGACCCAACCCGATGTCCATAAGCGCCTTGTGACCGATAGAGAGTTTCCAGAGCGCCGTCAGGCCGGAGAGACACGCGGCCGCGTCGGCCGAACCGCCCCCCAATCCAGCCGCAACCGGTAGATTTTTGGTAAGTGTGATCCGCGCCCCGTAGTCAACACCGGCATGCGCGCGCAGCCGATGCGCTGCCTGCAGGACGAGGTTTTGCTCAGGTGCCTCACCCTGCAACGAAAGGGAGTTGGGGCCGTCGACCTGCAACGTCAGATCCTGCGCAGGCTCAAAGGTCAGAACATCACCGACCGAAGGAAAGACGACCAGGCTGTCGAGCTCATGATACCCGTCGGCTCTACGTTCGGTCACCCTGAGGTCCAGATTCACTTTTGCCGCAGCAAGACAGGTGATCATAACTTGTCATCTCGGCCATTCGCGACACACGCCGCAAATGGCCCCATCAAGCGAACAAAAGTTCTAGATGTCGTTGGAGGCATTCAGTCCGCGGGTGACCTTGCCCTGAAGCGTTGGAATCTGGTCTTCCTCCGGCTTCAGGCTCAACGCCCGGCGCCATTGGAATCTGGCTTCCTTCTGACGGCCCACGCGCCAGTAAGCATCCCCCAGGTGATCGTTGATCACAGAATCCTGCGGCCGCAGTTCGACAGCCTGCTCGAGATACCCAACGGCATTCTCATACTCGCCCATGCGGTAAAGAACCCAGCCCAGACTGTCGACGATGTAACCGTCTTCCGGACGCAGTTCAACAGCACGCACCAGCATCTCCCGGGCTTCTGTGAGGTTCTGCTTCTTCTCAACCCAGGAATAGGCCAGGTAGTTCATGACGAAGGGCTGTTCCGGCTCCAGCTCAAGCGCCTTCAGGAAATCGGCTTCAGCGCGGGTCCAGTTCTTCGAACGCTCCAGCGCGATCCCACGGAAATAGAGAAGCGTCCAATGCTCCGCACTCAAATCGCCGAGGCGCAGGGCGGCACGGTCATAGGCCTTCACGGCTTCCGCGAAATTTTCTTCGCCGCGCAGAAGGTTTCCGAGACGGAACAGAGGCTCGAAACGATCAGGTTGGAAGGACGCCAGTGACTCCAGTTCATTGACCGCATCGTCGACCCGGCCCAGGCGCTCCAGTTCTTCCGCAATCCGCAGACGCGTGGTCCAGGAGAAAGGTGAATCGCGAGGAACATCCCGGTAAACCGCGATGGCCTCGTCGCCACGCTCCTGGGACTGCAGGACTTCGCCCAGCAGAACATTCGCAACCAGAAAGTCAGGTTTCAGGCGGAGAGCCTGATGTACATAGACCAGCGCTGCATCTTCCGCCCGTTCCTGTGACAGGAGTCCGGCAATATTAAACAACACCTCAGCGATACCATCCTTGGCACCCTTGATCTCGGGCTTGGCCGCTTCGCCGCTATCCAGCTGCGCAAGGATCGGCTCCATCAGCGTCGAGTTGGGGCGTCGTTCAAGAAAGGCCTGATAAAGCGCCCGTGCCTGCTCCGGCTTGCCCGTGCGCTCGTAGAAATTGCCGACCAGCCAGACCAGACGCAGTGTCGGGTCGCCCACGGTCGAGAGGATGTTCAGATAGGCGGCTTCGGCCTCTTCATGAGCGCCCATGACATCATTGATCAGCGCCAGATGAAGCCGATAAAGAACACTAAAACCTTTGTTATCCTTGAGCGCGCCAAGCTGTTCCAGCGCGGTCTCCCGGTCGCCGCGTGCTACATGCGTCCAGGCCTGGAGCATAGGACCGGCCAGCGTATTCAGGCCGCGCGGGGGCAGGTCCGAGATGATCCGGTCAGACTCTTCCCAGTCGCCCCGCTCGGCAGCACCGACGGCCAGCACCAGGTTGGCAATACCGTGCGTTGGATCGAATTCGACCAGACTCTCCGCCAGCTCGGTCGCCTTTTTATGGCGCCCGTCCGCCGCCGTGAGCGCAAAGCTCCGGCGCAAAAGCTGGGGATTCTTGGGATCGAAGCGCAAGGCATAGAGCATGAAATCCGTCGCAGAGGACACATCGCGCTCGTAACCCGCAACGATGCCAGCAAGATAGGCCCCGTAAGGCGAAACAAACGGCGACTGGGTCAGCGCGTCCTGGCTCGATCCGGCATTCGCGGCGAGAATAATGCGGTTTGACGCCGAATTGCCCTGAGGTTCGGCTTGCGACTGCGTTGCTTCACCGCCGGTACAGGCCGCGGCGACAAAGCCCATGGCTGAGACCTGCAGCATACGGCTGATCCGAGACTTGGCGGATCGCTTGGATTTTGCACCTGTGTTCACGGCAAACCTCGCATTGCATTTCGTTTTGGAACCGGCTTCTGCGTCAACGCAAACGACCTTGCCTGCGGCTGCATACGCTCCTGAGCGCAATTCGGATAGGTATCGCGTCAAATCGCTCTCCTAAAAAAACGGAACGTGAAGTGTAGCCGAGACTCGCCACATGCCACAACGCCGCAGAATCCAAGGGCTTCCTGGTAACCATACCGCAGCAAAAACACCACTCAGAGCTTTAACCACAAAATTGCCCGCCCCGGCTGGGCTTTCACCAAACGCCACTTTTGACTTGGAAAAATCAGCCTCCTCCTTGGAAATAAGGTTAAGAGACCGAAAATGTCAGACAATATTGAGGCAAAAACGGTTAATCTCGAAATTGTGATGTCATCCTTGAAAAATATAGGCGGAAGACGAAAAATTTCGAGGGTGCGAGGTCATTGTTTTAACAAACGGCGTTAATTTAACCATCAATCTTATCCTTAACGTCCCAATTTGTGTTATCGACCTGTCGATCACAGGATGTGGGCGAGTGCTCCAACTGCAGAAATTCCCGGAAGCCTTCACGCAAAAACAAAGGGCGCCGGTGACTGGCACCGACGCCCTCAGAAGCAGCAGATAGCCAACGGCGGCTACATATTGGGATAGTTCGGACCGCCCCCGCCTTCCGGTGTGACCCAGTTAATATTCTGGGTCGGATCCTTGATATCGCAGGTTTTGCAATGGACGCAGTTCTGCGCGTTGATCTGAAGCCGCGGATTGGAGCCGTCGTCCTCACGCACGATCTCATAGACCCCTGCCGGGCAGAAGCGCTGCTCCGGCGCATCGTAAAGGGCCAGGTTATGGTCGACCGGCACCGAGGCGTCCTTGAGGGTCAGGTGAATCGGCTGGTCTTCCTCGTGGTTGGTGTTCGAAATGAACACGGAGGAAAGACGGTCGAAGGACACAACGCCATCCGGCTTCGGATACTCGATCTTGGGCATTTCCGCCGCGGGCTTCAGGCATTCATGGTCGGCGTGCTTGTAATGGAAGGTCCAGGGCGCCTTGCCCCCAAGCACCTTAAGATCCAGGCCACCGTAGATCATTGAGCCGTAGAGGCCCCATTTGTTGAAGGCCGGGCGGAAATTCCGTGCCTTATAGAGCTCCTCGTAAACCCAGGAGCCCTCGAACTTGGTGACATAGCTGTCCAGAACCGGAGCCGAGGTCTCTTCTTCGCCTGCTGCCGTCAGGGCCTCGAAGGCCGATTCAGCCGCCAGCATGCCGCTCTTCATCGCGTTGTGGCTGCCCTTGATCTTCGGCACGTTCAGGAAACCTGCCGAACAGCCGATCAGCGCGCCGCCGGGGAATACAAGACGTGGCAGGGATTGCAGGCCACCTTCGTTCAGGGCCCGCGCACCGTAGGAAATGCGTTTTCCGCCCTCGAGCATGCTTCGGATCGCCGGATGGGTTTTGAAGCGCTGGAACTCCTCAAAGGGTGAAAGGTGCGGGTTCTCGTAATCGAGACCCACAACATAACCGACGTAGGCCTGGTTATCTTCCAGATGGTAGATAAAGGATCCGCCCCAGGTGCTGTTGTTCATGGGCCAGCCGGCAGTATGAACGATGCTGCCTTCCTTGTGTTTCTCAGGATCCAGCTGCCAGAGTTCCTTCAGGCCGATCCCGTAGGTCTGTGGATCGCAGTCGGCCTGCAGGTCGAAACGCTCGAACAGGGTCTTGGTCAGAGAGCCACGGCAACCTTCACCGAAAAGGGTATACTTCCCATGCAGCTCCATTCCCTGCTGGTAACCGCCTTTCTGCTCGCCGTCACGCCCAACGCCCATGTCACCGGTCGCAACGCCCTTCACACGACCGTCTTCGTGATAGACGACTTCAGCAGCGGCAAAACCTGGGTAGATTTCAACGCCAAGCGCTTCAGCCTGTTCGCCGAGCCAGCGGCAGACGTTGCCAAGGGAAACAATATAGTTGCCGTTGTTATGAAGTTGCGACGGCAGGAGGCCGACCGGAACGGAGGTCTTGCCCTTCTCGCTCAGGATCATGAACTTCTCGTCGGTGACGGCCACATTCAGGGGCGCGCCAAGTTCTTTCCAATTTGGAAACAGCTCGTCCATCGCACGCGGTTCCATGACTGCGCCCGAGAGGATATGCGCGCCGACTTCCGAGCCTTTTTCCAGCACGCAAACCGTAATCTCCCGGCCCGATTCAGCCGACAACTGACGGAGTTTAATCGCCGCAGACAGGCCGGCAGGGCCAGCGCCTACGATAACGACGTCATACTCCATGAACTCACGTTCCATTAACCCGATCCTCCGTCGCGCAGGCCTGCGGGCGCTTCGCCTCTGTCAGCCTGCCGGTTTCCACCTCGCCACCACCATGGTGATTGCTTATTTTCCATATTACGTCATTTAATTGACGCATACGTCAACTTAGAACAACTGCGCGCCTTGGGATCTGCCCACCAGTCCCCAAAGGCGCAAGGCCTGCGTATCGCCCGAGACCTTTTAACCTGAAGCCCCGGAGTACAAGTATTTTTATCATTCTCATAATGCTGGTCGTACGATTCCCAGCCGACAAGATGTCCTATATCAAAGAAATTCGATATTCTCCAAGACTCCGCGTTTCGGAACGCGCCATGTTTTGTTAGTTTCACGCCATGATCAGAACTCCGGATCCAGATTCTTCCCTGACCTCAGAGGCGCTCGCTGCACTTCAGTGGCTGCTCGATGCCGGTGCCGACGAGGCAATCGGTGACGACGCGCCCGATCGCACGGCGGCACAGCCCCCTCAAAACATTGCGGGTCCCAGTGCATCGCCAAGTTCCACCGTCACCGGGTCCGCAGGTCAGAGCAGCCCGGCAACTCAAGGCCGCTTTCAGGAGGCTCCACAGCCCCCCCTCTGGCAACCCAGCGCGGGCAACCTTTCGTCGACCGAAGACACCCTCGTCAGCGCCCGTAAACAGGCGCGGGAAGCCACGAGCGTGGAGGAATTGCGGGCCGCCGTTGCTGCGTTCGAGGGGTGCCCCCTCAAGAAAACCGCCATGAACCTGGTATTTGCCGACGGTAACCCAGAGGCCCGCATCATGTTCATCGGCGAGGCGCCGGGCGCTCAGGAGGATCGTCAGGGTCTGCCGTTCGTCGGCGCCAGCGGTCAGTTGCTGGATCAGATGCTGTCTCATATCGGACTGGATCGAACCTCGGTCTATATCACCAATCTGCTGTTCTGGCGCCCACCGGGCAACCGGACCCCAACCCCAGGTGAAATCGCGTCCTGCCTGCCTTTCCTGGAACGGCATATCGAACTGGTGAACCCCAGCCATATCGTGCTGGTCGGCGGCATATCGGCGAAGACCCTGCTCGACCGCCGGGAAGGTATCTTAAAGCTGCGGGGTCAGTGGGGGCATTACCGGCCTGAGGGTTTGGAGCGGCCGATCCCGGCTCTGGCAACCCTGCACCCGGCGTATCTTTTGCGGCAGCCGGCACAAAAGCGTCTGGCCTGGCGGGATCTGCTGTCCCTGGCGCAAGCCCTGGAGTCAGGTGAAGACCCGGTTCCTTCCGATCAGAGCCGATAACCGGGCCCGGTGACCGCGTCGGTAACCTTAACGCCTTCTTTAGCCATATAGTTTAAGCCGTTTATTGCAGTCTTGTTCTGCATTGATTAACCTTAAGCGGTATCTTCGGGGGTCTCTTGAATCTATCCGTGAATCTTTGCGTTTCGACGCTTCGCCGCGCCGGTGGAGCAACCTGCTCATTCTTTGGAACGAGCGGTGGTGCGCGGTTGGCTGCAACGCTGCTGATACTGGGCGGGCTGCTGGTGCCTGCGGATTCGCGACTATCGCCGACTGCGCAGGCTCAGGCGACGGAGCCGACGGCTGTTCAGGTCGCAGCAGCAGCCAGCAAACAAGCGCCCCTTCCAACAGAGGCCAAGACCGCCCTTAAAGTTCTTTCAGATCGTGACGCCCAGCTTTATCGCGATATCTTTACCCTGCAAAAAGCCGGAAAGTGGCGCAAGGCAGACAAGAAGATCGGACAGCTCAGCGACCAACGCCTCATGGGTCACGTTCTGGCGCAGCGCTATCTTCACCCCACAGCCTATCGCTCCAAGTACAAAGAACTGAGCGCCTGGCTGAAATCCTACGCAGATCACCCCCAAGCTCCCCGGCTTTACAAGCTGGCGCTCAAGCGCCGCCCCAAGAACTATCGGATGCCGACCCGCCCGGAGATTCGCAAGGCAGGACCACGCGCCACGACATTGGGCGCAACAACGGCCAAACCCAAGAAAAAATACTACAAGCTGCCCCGCAAGAATCTCAGCAAGGCCAACCGCCGGGCCGCAAACAGCCTAAAACGTCAGATCCGCAGAAACGCTCTTCGCACGCGCCTGAGCGTTACGGAAAAACTCCTCGCCGGGAAAAAAGCGAAACGGCTGCTCCATCAGGCGGAAATCGACGATGGCTACACCAAAGTCGCCGCAGCCTGGTTCTACTACGGCAACGATCAGAAGGCCTATAATCTGGCCAGTTCTGCCGCCGCCCGTTCCCGAAAGCATGTTCCAATCGCAGACTGGATCGCAGGCCTCGCAGCCTGGCGTCTCGGCGATCTCGAAAAAGCCGGTCAGCATTTCGAACATCTTGCGACCGCTGAACGTGCATCGGGCTGGAATACGGCTTCGGGCGCCTACTGGGCGGCCCGGGTCAGCCTGAAGCTGCGCAAACCTGCCGAGATGAGCCGCTGGCTGAATATCGCGTCGCACTATCCCCGCACCTTCTATGGATTGCTCGCGAGGGGCGCCTTGGGCCTGGATCTGGAGTTCACTTCTCATCTAACGGACATTGACACTGCCGAGTTGGCGCGGCTGGAAACCATTCCCGAAGGCGCGCGCGCTCTTGCGTTGGCACAGGTTGACCGCTGGGAAGACGCGCAGAAGGAATTGCTTCGGCTGGTTAAAGCCAATGATCCGAACCTGACCGAACCGCTTCTGACGCTGTCCGAGCTGGTCGGCCTGCCGAACCTCGCCTACAAGCTGGGCTCGCGGCTTGCCCGTCATCAGCCGACAGGTACGGAAAACGACACCATTGATGCCGCGCTTTACCCGATTCCGCCCTGGAGTCCCGAAGGTGGATTCAAGCTGGACCGCGCCCTGATCTACGCTGTGATGCGGCAGGAATCCTCTTTTAATCCGCGTGCAAAGAGCCCTGACGGCGCCCGTGGTCTGCTTCAATTGATGCCAGCCACTGCAGGCTATATCTCGAAGCAAAGCTTCCGCGGCAAAAAGACGCGCAAGCTCTACGAGCCAACCCTCAATATGAAGCTCGGGCAGAACTACATTGCCTACCTGCTGAAGCATAATTTTGTTCAGGGCGACCTCTTTCGCCTGACCACGGCCTACAACGGAGGCCCAGGAAACCTGAACAAATGGCAGCGGAAAATGGATTTCGACAACGACCCCCTCCTGTTCATCGAAAGCCTGCCATCACGCGAAACACGCCTGTTTGTCGAACGGGTGCTGGCCAATCTCTGGATTTACAGAACGCGTCTGGGTCAGAACACGCCATCACTGGAAGCCATTGCGGCGGGCGACTGGCCGAAGTATGAATCCCTCGACAGTAACCGCACGAGGGTGGCCAGTAGCGGTGGAGACTCCTCTACCGGCCGATAGCAGCTATGGCGCGCATCGACGAATCACTTCCCTTCCTTCCCGTCAACATTGCCGTCCTTACGGTTTCCGACAGCCGTACGCTTGAAGACGATAAGTCCGGTCGGACGCTTTGCGAAATGATCGAAGCTGACAATCACAAGGTCGCCAGCCGGGAGATCATTCGCGACGACTACGACGCAATCGTCGACAAGCTGCGCGGCTATAGCGCAGATCCAGGCATCGATGTGGTGATCACCACCGGTGGAACCGGCGTGACCGGACGCGACACCACGCCGGAAGCCATGAAGGCGGTCCTGGAGAAGGAGATCGAAGGCTTCGGCGAACTGTTCCGCTGGCTCAGCTATCAGAAGATCGGCACGTCCACCATTCAAAGCCGGGCACTCGGCGGTGTCGCCGACGGGACCTATATGTTCGCGCTGCCGGGATCGCCGGGCGCCTGCAAGGACGGCTGGAGCGATATTCTGAAATTCCAGCTCGATTCACGGCACCGGCCCTGCAATCTGGTTGAACTGATGCCGCGCCTGAAAGAGCACCTTAAAGCGGCGGGCTGAACTGCCTTTGAGACCGGGCGAGATCAGCGCCTGAATCGACATCGTCGAGTTGCTCCAACAGACCGAACGCCGCACCGCGCAGTCCGGACAGGGTATCCCGGAGGGTCTCCGGGCTGGACCAGCGCACGTCCTCAAATGGCAGCGGCATGCGAAGACAAGGCCGACGCGCAGCGCCGACCAGCCAATAGCCACCGTCAGCCGCCGGTCCGAACACCCAGCTTTTTCTGCCGAGCATCCGAAAGGCCTGTTCCAGGTGTTTCGGCTCAATCGCAGGAATATCCGATCCGACAATGACAACAGGCCCGTGCGGAACGCGGCGAAGCATCCGTCCCATCCGTTGCCCGAGATCGCCTCCTCCTTGCGGAATAACAGTCACCTGGTCGGAAATACCGGCGACTCTGGAGACGGCCCGGTCGGGCGTGATGGCGAAACAGACTTCCCAACGGGGATCCCGTCCAAGGCGCCTCAGCAGACTCTTCAAGCTATTGCGGTAAAAGCGCCAGGCCGCGAGATCGCCAACATCGCGCGCCAGCCGCCGTTTGCCGACCCCAACTTGTGGTAAGCGACCCATGACCACGACAGTTCCAAGACTGCGACCCGCCATCTCGCTTAGTACAGCCGGGTCAGCAGCCGCGGCGACGCGCCAAGGCTGAAGAGGGTCAGGAGTGCAATGTTGCGTAAGGGTCTGAACCACCAGCCATCCCGACGGTAGCGCACAGCCGATGTCGTAGCGGTCGAAGGCAGACAGCAGATGCGGCGGCGGCCGATACGCCGCACGATTTCCACATCCTCCATCAGCGGAAACGCGCGGAACCCACCCAGCCGCTGATAGAAAGCCTTGCGAATCAAGAGCCCCTGATCGCCATAAGGGAGCCCAAGAACCCGATTGCGCCAGTGGGTGATACGCTCGACCCGACGCGCCCTGGGGTCAGGGTCATCCAGCGCAAACTGAAACACAGCCGCTTTTTCCCGATTGGCGGGATCCTCGACAAAGGCGGCAACCGCCTGCCCCCAATTCTCATCGAGGATCGTATCGGCATGCAGAAACAACAGCCATTCACCATCGGCCTCCTCACCTCCCAGTGCCAATTGCCCGCCGCGGCTGGCCGCCGCCTGCAAAACCCTGGCCCCGAGGGATGCCGCCAGTTCACGCGTTCCATCGACCGATCCGCCGTCAACCACGATGATTTCAGACACAAGCACCTCCTGCGCCTGTGTGTTCAGGGCAGATACGCTGCGCCGAAGCACAGCGCCCGAATTGAAGGTCGGGATCACAAGTGAGAGAGATGCAGTCATTCTGCCTTTGTCACGTAGCCATTGCGGTTATTCCGGCTTTATCCTGCCGGGCACAGCTTGTCTACTCACGGAAGCTTGCGCGAGCCAAAAACGAAGCCAAGTTACCAGCAGACCAACGATCCGGAAAGCCATGAGCGTAATAGCAAATCTGCCCGCCCTCCTCCTCAAATTACAGGAAATAGACGGCTTCGAAGGCACTTCCCTTGAGCAGCTCGAGCCGCTCGAGGTCAAAGGCCTTGCGCATGATCATGTTGAAGTGCTGGGCCGTGACCTGCTGCTTCGCGTGCCCAAGCAAAGCCAGTTCGCGATGGCCGCCGCCGAAAATCTGAACTATCAGGCCGCCTGTTTCCGTCGGGTCCGCAAGTCTGGTCACGCCCCCGGTTTGGAGGCCGTCATCGAACCCTGTGAGAGCGTGCCCATGGGAGCACTACTGGTGGAACGAATCAATGGGCGTGCGCCATCCCTGCCGAAAGACTTGGGCGCTCTCGCAGAATGTATGGCAAGGGTCCATGCCCTGCCGCTCCCTGAATCTGAACAGCGTTCCCCCCTGGAAGACCACAGAGATCCCATCGCCGGAGCCATGAAAGAGATCGAGCAGCAGGCCCTGTTCCTGGACGATGCGGCCCTAAGCGCGGAGGCCCGGCAGGAACTCGACGCCGAACTCGCCTGGGCGCGTGCCTTTGCATTGAAAAGCGATGGACGGCCACAACCCCTGACCCTGGTTCTGACAGATACTCACCCGGGGAACTTCCTTATCGATCAGAAGGGCCGCGCCATCATCGTCGATCTTGAAAAGGCCCTCTACGGTTCGCCCGGGACCGACCTTGCCCATGCAACAATTTACTCTTCAACGACATGGGACACCGACGTATACGCGGACCTGTCGATTGATGAGGTTTCAGCCTTCTACCAACGATACCTGGAGACAGTGCCAGAGGAGCTCGCTGAAGCCCTTCATCCCTGGCTGCTGCCTTTGCGACGCATCACGATGCTCCGCGCGATTACCTGGTGTGCAAAATGGCGTGTGCTTCAGAGCCACAAAAAAACAGAGAACAAACATGCAGCACAATCGACTGAAGACTGGTCGGCGGATAACAACACAGCAGACCTGGTGGCGCATGTCGCGGGGCGTGTCGACGAATACTTGGAGGCCAAAACCCTGCAACGCATGCGCGCCGAATGGTTGGGAACGCCGTCGCTGGCGGATTTTTTTTAGTGTGGTGGAACAGAAATTCATAGAGAGTTTGGGGCTGAGAACGCTTTTCAGCTCAAACTCCGTAAAGACCGCAAAGCATGGCAACTCTTCTCGCGCGTAACGCAACTCTCCTGGCGACCTTCGGCCCTGAAAACGATGAAATAAGCGACGGCGGGCTTTTCATCAGAGATGGCGTTATCGAAGCAGTAGGCCGCAGCGCAGAGCTTCCGGAAACAGCAGACCGCGTGATCGACCTGCGCGGCCACGTCGTTATTCCCGGGCTCATCAACACCCATCACCACCTCTATCAGACACTGACACGCGTCATTCCCGCCGCCCAGGACGCTCTGCTCTTCGACTGGCTGAAGACTCTCTATCCGCTCTGGGGGCGTTTAACACCTGGCGCGTTGAAGACCGCAACTCAGACAGGGATCGCCGAGCTTCTGCTCTCGGGCTGCACCGCGACCAGCGATCATCTCTATCTTTTTCCCAACGGTGTCCGCCTGGACGACAGCATCGAGGCCGCGCTGGAAACCGGTATCCGCTTTCACGCAACACGCGGCAGCATGAGCATCGGTGAATCCAAGGGAGGCCTGCCGCCAGATTTCCTGGTCGAAGAGGAAGCCGAGATTCTGCGCGACAGCCAGAGGCTCATCGAGACCTATCACGATCCTGCTGACTTCGCGCGGATCCAGGTGGGTCTGGCGCCCTGCTCACCCTTCTCCGTCAGCCGCGATCTGATGCGCGAAACCGCGGTAATGGCGCGCAGCTATGGCGTCCGGCTACACACCCATCTGGCCGAAAACGCCCAGGATGTCGTCTATTCGCAAGAGAGCTTCGGTCAGAGACCCGGAGCCTATGCCGAAGAACTGGGCTGGGTTGGCGAGGATGTCTGGCACGCGCACTGCGTCCAGCTGGACGAAAGCGAGATCCGGCTTTTCGCGAAAACCGGCACGGCGGTCGCACACTGCCCCTGTTCGAACATGCGTCTTGGGTCCGGCATCGCGCCGCTGCGCCGGATGCTGGATAGCGGTGTGCCCGTGGGCCTCGGCGTTGACGGTTCGGCCTCCAATGACGGTGGCGATCTGCTTGGGGAAGCCCGACAGGCCATGTTGCTGCAGCGCGTGCGTGAAGGTGCGGCGGGTATGACCGCGCGCGAAGCCCTCAAAGTGGCAACTCTGGGCGGTGCGCGGGCACTCGGCCGGAAAGATCTGGGATATCTCGCACCGGGCATGGCCGCTGACTTTGCAGCCTTTTCAACCGACACAGCCACAATGGCAGGCGCAGGAAGCGATCCACTTGCCGCCCTGGTGTTTTGCGGACCGCACCGGGCCCGTTACACAGTGGTTGGCGGTGACGTCCTGGTCGATCAGGGAAAGATCACCTCTCTCGACCTGCCCAACCTCCTGTCAGATCACAGGACGGCCGCCGCGAACCTCCTGCGCGACGAAGCCGGTTAAGCGGATGCTGATTTAGGACGCAGGCTCCAGGCGGATCAGCGATCCTTCGGAATCATCGATCAGGAGATACAACAATCCGTCGGGCCCCTGACGCACATCGCGGATCCGTTCATCGACATCCACCAGCAGTTGCTCCTGATGCACGACCCGTTCTCCAACCAACTCCATCCGTATCAGTGCACGGGCCGAAAGACCTCCGACAAAGAGGTTTCCGCTCCACTTCGGAAAAGCCTCGCCGTCGTAAAAAGATAATCCCGAGGGCGATATGGACGGCACCCAGTAGGTTACGGGCTGCAACATCCCGGCTTTCTCAGTGCCTTCGCCAATCGAGAACCCGGCATAGCTGCGGCCATAGGTGATTACCGGCCAGCCGTAATTCGCGCCGGCTTCGATCACATTGAGCTCATCGCCGCCGCGCGGTCCGTGTTCGACCGTCCAGATCCGGTTCGTATCAGGCTGTAACGCCATTCCCTGCGGATTGCGATGTCCCCAGGAATAGATTTCCGGCTTGGCCGAAGCATTGTTCTTAAAGGGATTGTCCTCCGGCACCTCGCCATCTGCCGTCAGACGGATCACCTTTCCGGCATGATCCTGCAGGTCCTGAGCCCGGTCCGGGTCGCCCCGTTCACCTGAAGTGATGTAAAGCATTCCGTCCGCAGCAAAGAGCAGGCGGGAACCGAAGTGGCGGCCACCGCCGGACTTTTGCGAGACCGCAAAGATCTGCTCCACATTTAGCAGGGTACCACCCTCGAGACGCCCACGGACGATCTCGGTTCCGGCACCACCTTCGCCCGCGCCAGCGTAGGAGAGATAGATGAGCTGGTTATTTCCGAAGTCAGGGTGGAGTGCGACATCCAGCAAACCGCCTTGCCCGCTTTCGACAACCTCGGGAATGCCGGAAACCGGCTTGGGGTCCTCCCCTTCCCTGATTACGAGCAACCGGCCGGGACGCTCGGTAACCAGCATCCCGCCATTGGGCAGAAACGCCAAACCCCAGGGATGTTCGAGGTCTTGCGCCAGTGTGGTGATCCGAAAGTCGTGCCGCTCGCTCTTGATGACGTCCGCTGAGGCCCGGTCAGAAAGCACCACAGCCCCCGAAGCGACAGCTCCGAACACGGCAAATGCCGAAAGCAGTTTGAAGGAACACCTGTTTGCAAACGTCAAACGCATAGAGAAAGTCCTCTCGCATCTCTGGGTGACCGGATCCGTCGAAGCTTTCGATATAGGAACGAAAGGATCGAAAAACCAGCGGACGGTCAGATGGGGGGCCCCGAGGCGGATCTATTCTTCAGGAATGCCATCGAGGCGGAACTCCCACCAGCCCAGCAGGCACTCGCCAAAGTCGGGGCTGACAATCCCATCCAGAAGGAAATAGGCGCTGATCCGGGATTGAACGACAATCAGAGGCAAATCGGATTCTTCGAGCATGTCGGTTTCAATCCAATCGCAGGGGCTGAAACTTTCATAGCGAATGAAGGTGGCACCCGCCGCAACAACAGCCAAAAGAAGGACCACAACGAGATATTTCATTCCTACCGATTCCTGACGCCAGTACCCAAAGTGCTTTGTCGGGAGCCTCATCGTCTATTTTTGCGCCGAAGACAAACAATTAGGCTCTTTGTCATACATTTGAGCCAGAATTCACATTCTTGACTCTTTCCACGACCAAGGCCGCCCTCTATTCACAGCGCGATCCGCCGTGCTGCACACCTCAGAGAATTCCGCATGCATTTTCACCTCGAACCACTTCAGCCATCAAATTGATTCCAAATAAAAAGCTCATGATTTAGACTCGCGCCATGCAGGATCACGTCGGCGACATCACCGGAATTGCGATCGTAGCCGTCGCGGCGCTGGCCTTTGGCATCGGGATGCGACGGCTTGGGCAGCCGGCGGTGCTTGGATACATCCTGACCGGTGCGATTCTCGGGCCCTCGGTGATCGGTGTGGTCGAAAATCGCGATGCCATCCGGACGCTCGCCGAACTCGGGGTGCTGACCCTGCTCTTTGCCATCGGCATGGAACTCTCGCTCCGCGGTATTCGAGAGGTGTGGAAGGTCGCGCTGATCACCACGCTACTGCAAATCACAGTTGGCCTGGGAGGCATGTTCGCGCTCGGCGCCGTTCTCGGCTGGTCCAACGAACTCAGCATCGTAATTGGTTTTGTAGTCGCCCTTTCGAGCACCGCCGTCGCGGTTAAAATGCTGGAGGAGATCGGCGAACTGCGCACGCGCGTCGGTCAGATTACCATCGGCATTCTGGTCGCCCAGGACCTCGCTGTCGTGCCGATGATGCTGATCGTCGGCTCCTTCGGTGGCGAAGACGGCATCGGTATCGATGCCATCATAAAGGTCGTGCTGTCGGTCGCTTTCCTGGCGTTGCTGATCGTCTACCTCAGCCGGCGTCAAAGACTGCGCCTGCCCTTCGTCAAATCGATTGGCGGAGACGCAGACCTTACGCCGCTGGCGAGCCTGGCCTTCTGCTTCGGCACAGCCGCGGTCTCCGGACTGATGGGATTGTCACCGGCCTACGGCGCGTTCCTGGCAGGCCTTGTCATCGGAAATTCGACCAGCCGCAGAACCCTGCATCGCCACACCGCACCGATCCAGAGCATCCTGCTGATGGTGTTCTTTCTCTCAATCGGCCTCTTGATTGACTTCAGGTATCTGTTCGACAACATCGGTACCGTTCTCCTGATCGTGACCTTCGTCGCGATCTTCAAGACCGCGTTCAATATCCTCCTGATCGGATTTCTGGGCGAGAACTGGCCCCGTGCTTTTTTATCAGGTGCAATCCTGGCTCAACTCGGCGAGTTCTCCTTCATTCTGGCGGCCATCGGCCTGCGGTCCGGCGCCTTGACCGACGAGGACCATCGCCTCATTGTCGCTGTGACGGTTGTCTCGCTGCTCGGCAGCCCCTTCTGGCTCGAAACCGCGCGCCGCCTGCATCGCATTACCCTGCTGGGGATTACATCCGGACGGGAGACTGTGCGCCTGACCTATGGCAAAGAACTTCTCGCGCTCTTCAAATCCACGCGAAAGGCAGAGCATGCGATGATCAACATCGCGAGCGGCGCCACGCGCTGGGTCGGTGACATCACCCCTCGCCGCGACCGCAATCGAGGGGTTCGCGGTACGGAAGACCAAGACAGGCCCCCGAAGGAATGAGCAAAGGCAGAATTCCACACCTGCACCGCCCCTCCAAACGAAAGCGCAAACGGAAGATCCTGTGGCTGAGACAAGTAACCGGCAAGATCAACTCAATTCAGCCATCTCCTCGCATCGCAGCGGCAATCTGAAAGTCGCTCTCGCGGGTTACATTCACTATCTGGCATCCGCACCGGACCATCTGGAGATTTGCAGTCTGGCCGCAGAAGCGGCGTTCGGCCTGAAAGATTTCGCACAGGCCGCCAGTCTGCTGGGGCGTATTGCCAAGGCCCAACCCAACAATGCGCAGGCGCATTACAATCATGGCGTTTGCTGCAAGGAGGCTGGCGATCAGAACGCAGCAGCCAGGGCCTTCAGCCAGGCAATCGCCATCCGGCCCGATTACGCGGCGGCGCAATTTCAGCTGGGCGTTTCACTCTCTCAGCTGGGGCAGCAGAACCTCGCTGTCGAAGCCTACCGCCGCGCGATAGAGCTGGAACCCGGCAACATCGAAGCTCTCTCGAACTGTGCTGTCGCCCTGAAGGACCTACGACGCTTCAACGATTCCCTGGCGCTCTATCGCCGCGCCATCGCGCTGCAGCCAAATCATGCGGGCCTGAACTACAATTTCGGTCTGGCGCTGGAGGGCACCGAACGCATTGAACAAGCCGTTGCCGCCTTCCGCAAGGCAACGGATATCAATCCGAACCTCACCCTCGCCTATTCGAGTCTGGCGCGCTGCATGAGCCGGCTCGGTCAACATGAAGACGCGGTCATCCACTATCGCAGAGCCTTGAGCCTTAAGCCCGGTTCAGCGGAACTGGAATCCAAACTCGGGCTCGCGCTCCACGCGACCGGGGCCTTCGAGGAGGCGATAGTAGCGCATCGCTGTGCGCTGGAACGCACGCCGGAGTCCGAAACCTGTTTATGCGCGTTCGGTGAGACCCTGACCGCCTGCGGCCGCTATGATGAGGCGATCAGCGCTTTCGATCAGGCGCTCGAGCTTAAGCCTGATTTCCATGAAGCCATCGCAAAGAAAGGCCTCGCGCTCGAAGAACTGGGCCGCGCTACGGAAATTGTCGCGGATCTGAAACTGGCCCTGGAAAAGCAGCCGGATGCCACGGATCTCGCTATGAGCCTCGCGCGATCGCTTTTGCAGTCCGGCGATGCTCAGGGAGCCATCGATGTCTGCGACCGTTGCTTGACGCGCCATCCCGGATTGACCACGGCACTTGCCTATCGTGCACTGGCTTTGCGGGAGACCGAGAAGCTCGTCGCGGCGCGTGCATTGGTCGACCTGGAAGGTTTGATCCAGCCACTCTCCATTCCGAAACCCAACAACTTCCAGAGCATCGCTGCGTTCAACGAGGACCTTTCCCGCCATATCCTGGCGCACCCCACCCTCTTGCGCGACCCGCCCGGACATGCAACCAAGGCCGGACGCCACACCGGTGAGCTGTTGATCGAACCCAAAGGGCCGATTGCCGATCTTGAGAAAGCGATCAACGCCGCTGTCGAAAGCTACATGCGGCAACACCCAAAGGTTCCGGACCATCCCTTCCTGGCGCGCCAACCCAAGCGCTGGACCCTCAACATCTGGTCTGTCGTGCTGGAAGCTCAGGGGCATCAGATTCCCCACATCCACCCTGCTGCCTGGCTGAGTGGTGTCTACTACGTCCAGATCCCCGAGATCGTCGCGCGCTCGGGCAACAATCACGCCGGCTGGATCGAGTTTGGTCAGCCTTCGGCGAATTTGAACTGCAGCGCGACACCTGAGTTGCGGGACATCCAGCCTGAAGAAGGCCTGATGGTCCTGTTCCCGGCCTACTTCTATCACCGCACCCTGCCGTTCGACACCGAGGGCACACGGATCAGTATCGCCTTTGACGTTCTACCCTTCGGTGAAAGCTAGCAAGGATGCCGGATTTTTCGCTTGAGCGAGAACTCGCTGACGAACTGCGCGATCTTCTCACGGCCCCGCGGATCGTCGGCGTCGATGAAGTCGGGCGCGGTCCCTGGGCCGGACCGGTTGTGGCCGCGGCTGCCTGGCTGGACCAGGACGCTCTGCCGGACCGCCTGACCAAGCGCCTGGACGATTCCAAGAAGCTCTCGAAATCCGCGCGTGAAGATATCTCCGCCCAACTCCATGACCTGGCAAAGGATGGCAAGGTGATCCTCGCGTTGGGGCAGGCCGAGGTCGAAGAAATCGACAGCCTCAATATTCTAAGAGCCAGCCTGCTCGCCATGTCCCGTGCCACCGCAGAACTCGCGTTTGTTCCGGACGGCGCGCTGGTTGACGGAAACAAACTGCCGGATCTCTCCTGCCCGGGCCGGACCGTTATCAAGGGTGACGGCCGCAGTCTGAGCATTGCCGCGGCCTCAATCGTTGCGAAAGTGTCGCGCGACCGCCAGATGGCTGAACTCGCCCAAAAGCATCCCGGTTATGGTTGGGAGCGGAACCAGGGCTATGGCACTGCGGAACATCGCGCAGGAATCGCCCGACTGGGAATCACAGCGGCCCACCGACGCTCTTTTCGACCAATTCGTGAAGCAGAGTAATTAACACTTTGAGACTCAAGACTCTTGACGCCGAGTCTCTGGTGACTCAGGATGCGGTTTTTCGGACGGGGAATTGGTCGGGTGGAACTGGACGTCGTAAAAGTCGGTGATTGCGTAGAGCTCATGAATGGCCTGCCGGAAGGTTCGGTCGACATGATATTTGCCGATCCCCCCTACAACCTTCAGCTCGCGGGCGATCTCGTGCGTCCGGACAATTCGAAAGTCGATGCGGTCGACGACGACTGGGACAAGTTCGATAGCTTCAAGATCTACGACCGTTTCACCCGCGACTGGCTGCGCGCCGCGCGCCGCGTCCTGAAAGATAACGGAACGCTCTGGGTGATCGGCAGCTATCACAACATCTTCCGTGTCGGCACCAGTCTTCAGGATTTGGACTACTGGATCCTCAACGACGTTATCTGGCGCAAATCCAATCCGATGCCCAATTTTCGCGGCCGCCGTTTCACCAATGCCCACGAAACCATGATCTGGGCCGTGAAGGACAAGGACGCGCGCTACACCTTCAACTACGAAGCCATGAAAGCGCTGAACGACGATCTGCAGATGCGCAGCGACTGGCTCATCCCGATCTGTACCGGCCATGAACGGCTGCGGGACGAAGATGGCGAAAAAGCACATCCCACGCAGAAGCCGGAAGCCCTGCTTCACAGGATCATTCTCTCCTCAACGAAGCCAGGCGAGGTCATTCTCGACCCCTTCTTCGGCAGTGGTACGACCGGCGCAGTGGCCCGCCGTCTGGGCCGCCACTTCATCGGTCTTGACCGGGAAGAAACATACGCGAAGCTGGCCCGCAAACGCGTTTCCAAGGTCAAACCCGTCGACGATGTGAACCTGGTCGACACACCGTCAAAGCGGGAACAACCGCGCATTCCCTTCGGATGGCTGGTCGAACGCGGCCTGCTGGAACCCGGTACGATGCTTTACGGACCCGGAAAACGCTTCAACGCAAAGGTTCGCGCCGACGGCACCTTGATCACACGCGATTTCAAAGGCTCGATCCATCAGGTCGGTGCGCACGTTCAGGGCGCGCCCGCCTGCAACGGCTGGCAATTCTGGAACATCAACGTCGAAGGCAAGCTCATGCCGATTGATGTTCTGCGACAAAAACTTCGTTCGGAAATGAACTGAAGATTCGCGCCTAGGCTGGGAACTCTTATCCCACACGCCCCTTCTCCGCGAGGAAATCGAGCAGCGCACGCACACGTGCGGGAAGCAAGCCACCCTGACCGAGGTAGACCGTATGGAACTCCTCAAGGTCGCCGGGATTGCATTCTTCCAGTATCGGTACCAGCCGTTTTTCCCGAATGTCTTCACGGACCATGAAGACCGCCAGTCGGGCTAGGCCGACACCGGCGAGCGCCAGCTGTCTTAGAGCTTCGCCGTCGTTTGCCTGTACGCTCCCGACAGCTGGAATATTGACCGTCTTGTCACCTTGAATCAGCGGCCAGCCCTCAATACTTCGCGCATAGCAAAAGCCCAGTCGAAGATGCTTTTCAAGTTCATCGACGCGCTTTGGGTAACCATTTTTTTCCAGATACGACGGCGCACCAACAATCATCATCGGGGTGGCCCCGAGTTTTCGAGCAACCAGACGGGAACTTTTAAGCGGCCCGGCGCGAACCGCGACATCCGTTCGTTCCTCAAGAAGATCAATCACAACATCGGTTTGCGCAATGTCGAGCGAGACACCCGGGTAGCGGGCGATAAACTCAGGCACTAAAGGCGTCAGGATATGCGTCGCATATGCGGCACTGGTATTGAGACGCACCCGGCCTTCGGGCCGTTCACCGGTTCCTGCGCTCAACTCAGCCTCATTGAGATCGGCCAGTACGCGTGTGCTGCGTTCATAAAAGGCACAGCCCTCAGGTGTGAGCTGCAGCTTGCGCGTCGAACGATTGAGCAAACGGGCGCCAAGGCGTGATTCCAGACGTGCAATCAATTTGCTCACCGCCGAGGGCGTCATACCTAATGTCCGGGCCGCGGAAGAGAAACCTCCCATTTCGACGACCCTGACAAAGACTTCCATTTCGCCGGAACGATTGACCTCAAGTCGCCCCATTGTGAATTCATCTCATAAGTAATTGTATTTCACGCAGTCTATCTCATCACAGATAAAACGACCAGATTGTGCAGCAGAGTTGATAACCCTCCTCCGCTCAAAGCATTCCTGGAAAGTTCTTCATCGTGCCTCTCGCCCTCTCCGCACCGCCTAGCGCTAACTGCCATCTCATTGGCCGCAGCGCAGCCCACCATGGGTGTCGCAATGCACCCATCATAAGGCTCGGCCTGTTCAACAGCCGCTCATGCAGAATTTGACCTGATCCATTCCGCTAGAAAGGGAAACCCAACATGGAATACAGATACCTCGGTGCCTCCGGCCTCAAAGTACCGGCGCTCAGTCTTGGCACGGGAACTTTCGGTGGTAAGGGACCACTGTTTGGCGCCTGGGGGAATACCGATGCAAACGAGGCGCGTCGGCTGCTCGACATCTGCCTGGAAGCAGGCGTCAGTCTTTTCGACACCGCCGACGTCTATTCCGGGGGAGCTTCGGAAGAAGTTCTGGGTGAAGCCATCAGGGGACGACGTGACCAAACCATAATCTCCACAAAAACCACCTTGCCCATGGGCGATGGTCCAAATGATGCCGGGTCCTCGCGATCACGTCTAATCCGGGCCCTCGAAGATTCCCTTCGCAGGCTTGGGACCGACTACATCGACTTGCTGCAGCTGCACGCTTTCGATAGCTACACTCCAATCGAGGAAGTTCTCTCCGCACTGGATGATCTCGTCCGTGCAGGCAAGGTCCGGTATGTCGGCGCATCCAACTTCTCTGCCTGGCAGCTTATGAAATCACTCGCGATCTCCGAAAAACGAGGCTATCCGCGGTACGTTGCACACCAGGCTTACTATTCGCTGATCGGTCGTGACTACGAGTGGGAACTGATGCCTCTAGGTAAAGATCAGGGTGTAGGTGCGCTGGTTTGGAGCCCGCTGGGCTGGGGACGCCTTACCGGGAAACTGCGCCGCGGACAGCCCCTGCCCAAACAAAGCCGCCTGCATGAAACCGCCGACTTCGCTCCCCCGGTCGAAGAGGAGCGGCTTTATCAGATCATAGATGCACTCGATGCGGTCGCGCAGGAGACCGGCAGAACAATCCCGCAAATTGCCATCAACTGGTTGCTAAAGCGGCCAACCGTTGCATCGGTGATCATTGGCGCCCGCAACGAAGAACAGTTACGCCAGAACCTGGGCGCGGTAGGTTGGTCCATGACACCCGAGCAGCTTGCCAGTCTGGACGCCGCGAGCGAAGTTTCTGCCCCCTATCCATACTTCCCTTATCGCAGGCAGGAAGGCTTCGCCAGACTTAGTCCTCAGTTAGTCTGAAGCAAACATCGTCGCCGACGATCTAAATCACGGGCCTATTTTTCTGTTTCCAAGACCAGGCACAAATTCCTGACCCGCGGCACGGGCTTTCCACAGCATCCGTGCCGCGGACTTGGGTAAAAAAGCCACATGCAGTGAAAGTCCGGATTAATGCTCCACTACCTTTCGGTAGAGACGCCAGGTCGCGTGCCCAAGCACCGGCATCACCACTGCAAGCCCGACGAAAAATGGAATCGACCCAAGGACCAGAGCCCCGGCAACGATCATGCCCCAAATAGCCATCGTCACCGGGTTCTTGGAAACCGCTTTGACCGAAGTCTGGATCGCCACGCCTGCACCGACATCTCTATCGAGCAGCATTGGGAACGAAAACGCACTGATCGCAAGAACGGCCACAGCGAAAAGAAAACCGACGCCGCATCCCAGCGTAATCAGTGTCCAGCCGGCAGGCGTGGTAAAGACCTGAGCCACGAACCCGCCGATTGAAGTGGGAACTTCGCCACCGAAGGAAAACTCGTAAATCGCCAGGGCCGTGACAAGCCAGACCAGGAAGATAACCATCAGCAAGGCACCGAGGGCGACGATGGAGCCGATCGACGGTGAATGTCGGATCTCGAACACATCTTTCCAGGAAACCTCGAGGCCCTGTTCTCTACGGCGGCTCAACTCGTACAATCCAATCGCCGCCAATGGCCCAATAAGGGCAAAGCCGGAGACCAACGGGAAGATCAGCGGCAACAGGTCGTAACCGGCTGCCGCCCGCGCCGCCAAGAGCCCGACGATGGGATAGATAAGAACCAGAAGGACAATGTGACTTGGTTTTTCCCTGAAATCGGTCAGTCCTTTGCGCAGAACTTCCTTGAGATCCGTGACGTCGATACTGCGAACCGAAGGAAGCTCGGCAGCCTCCGCCTGATCTGAGAACACACCTGTCTTAGCCATGGTTTTTGCTCCTGCACCTCAGAGGTTTCCCGCCCTTTGGGTTGAGACAACCACCTATGCAGGGCACCTTCTGATCAAGGATTTCAGAGACTGACGCAGGTATCCTGAGACGCTCAAGAGATGAGTGGTCAGCCTCCAGGCACAAACGAAAACGGCGATATTCTGATCAATACGGAGTGGCCAGTGTGACCGTCGATCTGTCATGAGCCACTGCATGAAGGCTCTGATCCGAGACGGGCGGTCTGATCGGCCAGTTTCGCGATGGGCCGTTCTCCGCTTGCTTATGGTTAAGATATGCTCAGGAGTGAAGATTGTCACCTCACCCCTGGTTCACAAATCCGCCATAGTGCGCCGTGGTACCGTCAATTTGTCGACAGCGCGACTGTACGCCGATTGGATCAGGCGGCTGTTTGTTTGAGTGCGAGTTTCACGATCTTACGCATCACGCTGGGCAGCGCTTCCTCCGCCAGCCCGTCCACCGACACCCATTTGCTATCGGGTAGCGCCGCGCTGTCCTCCGCGACCTGACCCGCCCAGACATCAATCTCAAAATGAAAGTGGGTAAAGGTATGCCGCACCATGCCCGGCAGTTCGCGCCACTCAGTTGGATAAGGCAGATGACTCATGGTCTCGCCTTCGCTCCAGGCCTCCTCCCGCCAAGGCGTGGAAGGGACTTCCATCATTCCACCCAGAAGTCCCTTTGGCGCCCGGCGACGCAGCAGAATGTTACCATCGGCGCGCTGAACCCAGAAGGCCACAGCCCGGCGCGTCGGGCGCTCCGGCTTCGGCATCTTTCGCGGCAGGGTCTCTGCGATGCCCTGCGCACGGGCCAGACAAGGCTCCGACAAAGGACAGAGCATGCATTTCGGTGTTCTGGGCACGCAGACCGTTGCCCCGAGGTCCATCATGGCCTGGGCGAAATCTCCGGGTCTCACGCTTGGTGTCAGCGAAGCGGTGTGACGCTTTATTTCCGGTTTAACGCCCGGCAATGGTTCCGTGAGTGCGAAGAGCCGCGAGATCACACGCTCGATGTTTCCGTCCACGACTGCGGCGGGCCGGTCGAAGGCGATTGCCGCGATGGCTGCTGCTGTGTAAGGCCCCACACCCGGCAACTTTAAAAGTCCTTCTTCCGTATCTGGAAAGACGCCACCGAGCTCATCGGCGACGAAACAGGCGCATTTATGCAGGTTGCGGGCGCGCGCGTAATACCCCAGGCCGGCCCAGGCGGTCAGCACATCGTCAAGGCTGGCCGCAGCCAGATCCTCCACCCGAGGCCAGGTTTCCGTGAAATTCACAAAATAGGGGGCGACGGCTGCCACGGTGGTCTGCTGAAGCATGATCTCGCTCAGCCAGACTTTATAGGGGTCGGCGAGCCAGCCTGGCTTTCTGGAACCATTGCCCCGGTTCTTGCCCGCCGCTTTCGGGGGTATCCGCCAAGGCAGTTCCCGGGCGTGTCTGTCGTACCAGTCCAGAAGGCTTTGCGCTAACGTGGTCTCGTGTCGGCTGATTGTCCTATCCACCCTGTTTGCGTCAGCGCAGATTGATCGCTATCGCATATGGTCATTGCTTTGGCGGGCACTATACTGAGCGCATGCCCGAAGAAAACACCCGAACGCGTCGAGAGCACCGCAATCCAATACCCGAAGATAGTTAGAATGACCGGCAAGCAAGACAAGGACGGCAGTAAAGCAGGCGCAAAACAGGCTGTATCACGCGCCAAACGACGTGGCGGCGGTCCAAAAGCCCTGGCCCAGGCCCTTCCGGCGATCACCAAAAGGATCCTCGGGAAACGCGGACTTGCGGAAGGCAGTCTGATCAGTGACTGGAGCTCCATTGTCGGTGAGCAGGTCGCAAGCCGCTGCATTCCAAAGCAACTCGCCTTTAAACGCAGCAGTGAACGGCGCGAAGGAACACTGACCCTGCGCGTGGAAAGCGGCTTCGCAACTGAACTGGTCTACCTCGAACAACAGCTGCTTGAACGGATAAATGCCCACTTCGGCTACCGGGCCGTGGCAAAATTGAAACTCCAACAGGGACCAGTCATCGCCCCGGGTCAACGCAGGCGAACGGCACCAAAACCTCTCTCGAAGGCCGATAAATCCGCTTTGGACGCAAAAGTCGCGGATGTTGAGGACGAAGACCTGAGAAAGGCACTCTCCGATCTGGGCGCCGCCGTTTTTGGCAAGCCGAAGAGCTAAGCGGTCTGGCTGTGATTTCAATTAAGTGATAAGCAGGTGCAGATCTCTGCTGGACAGACGTCCTGCGAACGCCCAAATACCGCCATATTGCGGCGTTCGACTGCGGCGGGGATCTCTTGAAGAGGACGCTTGTCGAATCGGATTGGCGTCACTAGCATACACAACATATGGTGGGTGAGTTATGAATAGACGGAAGATACTGACAACAACGGCGGCCGTGTCTGCGCTCGCGGTGGGAAGTTCCCTCGGCCTGCGGATCCCCTCGGCGCACGCAGACGAAGTGCCCTTGTACGATGATGACCGCATCGTCGGCTCATTGGATGCTCCGATCACAATTGTCGAGTACGCGTCTCTGACCTGCCCACATTGCGCCTCATTTCACGCCAACACCTATCCTGAGCTGAAGAAGCAGTGGATCGACACGGGCCGGGCGAAGCTGGTCTTCCGCCACTTCCCGCTCGATGGCCTTGGTCTGCGCGCAGCCGCGGTCAGCAACTGCCTTGAAGGCGACAGGCATTTCGGTTTCATCGAGATCCTGATGAAATCCATGCAGCAGTGGGCCCGCGCAGCGGATCCGACCAAAGCTCTGGCCCAGATTTCCGCGCTGGCAGGCATCAATCAGGAGCAGTTCGAAAAGTGCTTCAATGACGAAGCCGAAATGGACAAGATCCTTGAGCGCCGGACCGAAGCCGCAAGTGATTACAAGGTCAATTCAACGCCAAGCTTCCTGATCAACGGTCGCCTGCATCCGGGCGCCTTGGGCTTTGAAGCTTTTGACAGACTATTGGAAGATGAGACCTGATTTATAAGGTCCAGGAACGTGCGTGCGGACAAACCGGTCCGCATCGCGCGCCCTGAGTTCGGGGGAATGATCCGGGCGTGGTGCAATTCAAGAAGCTCCACCTGAGCGGTTTTAAATCGTTTGTCGATCCGACCGATCTACTGATCGAGCGCGGGATGACCGGAGTCGTCGGCCCGAATGGCTGCGGCAAGTCGAATCTTGTCGAAGCCCTGCGCTGGGTCATGGGCGAGACCTCAGCCAAAAAGATGCGCGGCAGCGAGATGGACGATGTCATCTTCGCCGGCAGCTCGACCCGCCCTGCCCGCAATGTCGCTGAAGTTTCCCTGCTGCTGGATAATCGCCAGCGCAAGGCACCCGCCATGTTCAACGATAATGATGAGCTGGAAGTCATCCGGCGAATCACCCGTGGCGGCGGATCCAACTATCGGGTCAACGGCAAGGAAGTTCGCGCCCGAGACGTACAGCTCCTCTTCGCCGACGCCTCCAGCGGCGCGCATTCGACCGCACTGGTCAGTCAAGGCCGGATCGGCGAGATCATTAACGCAAAGCCGACCAATCGCCGGGCTATCCTGGAAGAAGCAGCGGGCATCACCGGACTGCATTCCCGGCGGCACGAGGCTGAACTGCGTTTGCGCGCAGCCGAGACCAACCTGGAACGTCTCGACGACGTCATCGTGACCCTCGAGGCACAACTCGCAAGCCTTAAGAAACAGGCCCGGCAGGCATCGCGTTACCGCAATATCGCCGACCACATCCGGCGCAACGAGGCCATTCTCTTCCACCTGGACGCAAAATCGGCACGTCAGGAGGTCGAGGACAGCATGGCCAAACTGCGGGCCTGCGAACTCGCGGTCGGACATGCGACCCAGAAAGCTGCGGCCCTCTCCAGTGCCCAGGTGGACGTTGTGGCGGCCATGCCAAAGCTACGCCAGGCTGAGGCCGAGGCAGCAGCGGCCCTGCAAAGACTGATGGTCGACCGGGAAAACCTCGAGCGCGAGGTCAATCAGGCAAAAAGCGCCAAGGCCGATGCCGAGCAGCGCCTGGAACAGATCAAAGCCGACCGGGAACGCGCTGCATCCCTGGATCGGGACGCCGCCACCGCCCAGGAACGCCTGGAGCAGGAGCGCGGTGAGCTCATGACCGCGGCTGAGGGCGAAAAAGACGCACACAAAGAAGCCGAGCAGCAACGCCAGCTCGCCAGCGAACAGGTCGCGCTCAGCGAGCAGGAATTGGGTGACCTCTCCCAACGGGTTGCCGGGGACGAGGCAAACGCCAATGCTTTGCGGCGAAATATTGCCGATCTGACCAGCCGTCATGAACGGCTGAAGCAACAGGCCGACAGCATCACCAAGCAGCGCGAAAGCATGCAGGCCGTGCGCGAAGCCGACACTGAACTGGCAATTGCGGAAGCGACCCTGGCGGAAGCCGAAGAGCACATGAAGTCCTGCCGTGCAGAGGCAGAGGCCTGTGAGCAACGGCTTACGGCCGCCAGAGCCGCCGAATCTGCGGCCCGTGAGGACTACCAGACCCAGGAGAACATCCGGACCAAGCTGGATGCCGAAATCGCCGCGCTCTCGGCTGTTCTTTCGGTCGACGACGATGAGAACCGGGTGCCGGTGGTCGATAAGGTTTCTGTCGCGACCGGATTTGAGAAGGCCTTTGGCGCGTCCTTGGGCGACGACCTTGCAGCATCAACCGACCAGGATGCCGCGGTGCACTGGGCGACGTTGCCTCCGCTCAGCGGCGGGCCGGAGCTACCGGCAGGCATTACCCCCTTGCTTTCGAAGGTTACAAATCCAGGGCCTCTGGCGCGCCGTCTGACCCAGATCGGCATCGTAAAGGATGCTGCCGAGGGACTGAAGCGGCAGGAGGAACTGTCGGTTGGGCAACGCCTCGTCACCGCCGAGGGTGATCTCTGGCGCTGGGATGGCCTGATCGTCAAGGCGGATGCGCCGAGCGCGGCAGCCGTCCGCCTGGAGCAGCGCAACCGCTTGGGTGAACTCAAGTCGAAGTACGACACAGCGGCGCAGGCAAGTGAGACCGCCAAGGCAAAGCGCGATGAAACCCGTGCGACGCTGGAGCAGGACCAGAGCAAGGAGCGTGAAGCCCGCAAGGCGATGAACGCCTCCTTCAACAGTGTCAACCTTGCCCGCACCCGGCAGGCCGATCTGGCGAAAAAATCCGCGACGATTACATCCCGGCTGACCGCGCTTGAAGAATCGGCTGAACGGCTGGAAACGGATCTACAGGAAGCTGCCGAGGCCCTGAAAGCGGCGCAGAGCGATCAGGCGGCATTGCCGGATCTCGAATCGGAACGCGCGAGGCTCGCGGAGCTGCGTAGCGATCTTGCCGAGAAACGCAGCCATCTGGCGGCACAGCATTCACTGGTTGAGCGACTGTTGCGCGAAGCCGAAGGGCGGGCCCAACGGCGACTTTCAATTGAGAACGAGAAGAAAACCTGGATTCGCCGGGCTGAAGAATCTGGCGTACACATCGCCGATCTGGACCAGCGTCAGCAGCGCGCTCAGCAGGAAATCGAGGTCTGGGCGGCCAAACCGGTCGAGCTGGAAGGCAAGCGCGACGCCCTGATCAATCTGATCGAGCAGGCCGAAGAGAAACGTAAGGTCGCCGCCGACGCTCTGGCCAAAGGTGAGACCCGTCAAGCGGACGCCGACCGCGCCCTGAAGGAAGCGGAGCAGGCTCTGGCAACCGCCCGGGAAGACCGGGTCCGTGCCGAATCGGCTGTCTCACAGGCGAACCTCGGCCTGGAAACCATCACCGAACGGGTGCGCGAACGCCTCGGCTGCGGGCTGGACGGTGTGCTGGAGATTGCCGAACTCGACCCAAGTCAGGACCTGCCTGCCCGCAACGACATCGAGACCAAGCTAGAACGTCTGAGCCGCGAACGTGAAAACATCGGGCCGGTGAACCTGCGTGCCGAAGCGGAAGCCAGTGAGCTGGACGAACAGATCACAGGCATGCAGAACGAGAAAAATGACCTGATTTCAGCCATTTCCCGTCTGCGCCAGGGTATTGCAAGTCTCAACAAGGAAGGCCGGGAGCGGCTGCTTGCGGCCTTTGAAGTCGTTGACGCACACTTCTCGGAGCTCTTTGTCCGGCTGTTCGGCGGTGGACGGGCACACCTGAAACTGACGGAAGCCGATGATCCGCTTCAGGCCGGTCTGGAAATTATGGCCAGCCCCCCCGGCAAGCGGCTTCAGGTTATGTCACTGCTCTCCGGCGGCGAGCAGGCCCTGACCGCTCTGTCGTTGCTGTTTGCGGTGTTCCTGACGAATCCGGCGCCGATCTGTGTTCTCGACGAGGTCGATGCGCCGCTCGACGATGCCAACGTAGATCGTTTTTGCTCTTTGGTAGAAGAACTTACCCAAAACTCTTCAACCCGTTTTCTGGTCATCTCCCATCACCGCATGACCATGGCACGTGTCGACCGGCTGTTCGGGGTCACAATGAGCGAACGTGGAATTAGCCAGTTGGTTTCTGTAGATCTGGAAGCCGCCGAAGGCATTCGCGAGACCGCCTGACAATCCCGATTCAATCAAACAATATTATTATAATTCAACAGGTTAATCCCTCTGGGATTCATCCTTGACAGCCCCCAAGAGCACCCCGTATGTTTCGCGCGCCTTTCGGGGTGCAGCACAAGCTGAAGATGGCGGATTATAAGGCGCCTGCGAATGACAGAGCCCGACGATCAATCGTCACTGAAGCAACTGGATGAGCGACTTAAAGCCGCCCGTTTGCAGCGCGACAAGGACCGTGGCATAAACCAGCCCGGTCGAAGTCCAGCGAGCAATGCGGGCGTTGGTTTTCGAATCGCCGTCGAGATGGTTGCGGCCCTGGTGGTCGGTGTCGGGATTGGTTTGCTTCTCGACAACTGGCTTGGAACGAAACCTTGGATGTTGATCCTTTTCTTCATTCTTGGGTGTGGCGCGGGTTTTACGAATCTGATCCGGGTTGCGCGAGACATTGACAGGAAAACGCGGCTTGCCAAGCAGTCCAAGGACTCTGGCGGCGGTCAAGAGGGTTAGAGGGGAAGAGTCGTGGCGGCAGGCGAAAAGCATAGCCCACTCGATCAGTTTAAGATCACAGCGCTCAGCGACGAACCGACGATGCTCGGCGGTTTCGACATCTCTTTCACCAACTCATCGGCGGCGATGCTGGTGACAGTGTTGGCCGTCACTTCTTTCCTGGTCTTTTCGATGCGCGGCCGCGCCCTTATTCCGGGCCGTTGGCAGAGCTGCGCCGAGATCTGCTACGAGATTGTCGCCAACATGCTGCGTGACAACGTCGGATCTGAAGGACGCAAGTACTTTCCCTTCATCTTCTCTATCTTCATGTTCGTCCTCTTCGGTAATCTGATCGGCCTGATCCCCGGTTCCTTTACTTTCACCAGTCATGTCATCGTCACCTTTGTGATGGCGTCGGTGATCTTTATCGGTGTGACCGCGATCGGTTTTGCGCGCCACGGGCTCGGCTACTGCCGCATGTTCTTCCCGCACGGCGCTCCGCTCTGGACGGCGGTTATCCTGGTTCCCATCGAACTGGTATCCTATCTCTCGCGCCCGCTCAGCCTGTCTGTCCGGTTGTTCGCGAACATGGTCGTTGGCCATGTGCTGCTGAAGGTTATCGCCGGTTTTGTGATCGCGCTGGGTTTCTTCGGTATCGTGCCGCTGGCCTTTCTGGTCGGCATCACGGCGCTGGAATTCCTCGTGGCTGCGCTCCAGGCCTACATCTTCACAATCCTCACCTGCATCTATCTGCACGACGCCATTCATATGCACTAGGCGCGGCGGAAAGAGCTCACAAGTCGTAACGGTTAATTCAAACCAAATCTATCCAACCTCATTCAGCGTTAAGGGAGCTGGAATTATGGACGTAGAAGCTGCAAGACTAATCGGTGCCGGTCTGGCCACCATTGGTATGATCGGTGCCGGTATCGGTGTCGGTAACGTATGGGCCAACTACTTTTCGGCTATCGCCCGCAACCCAGCCGCCAAGGACGAAATCGGCGCAAGCATCTGGATCGGCTTCGCCGTGACGGAAGCTATTGCTCTCTTCTCGCTTCTTGTCGCACTGATGGTGCTCTTCGGTTAAGGCGGACGGATCCGGCAGAGGTTTCCGGTTGGAGACCTCTTACGATCCAAGCACCTGCAAAGCCGGGTGCATTCGTTTTTTCCATCACCAGGTAGTTAGGGCGCGTTAAACCATGCCCCAATTTGATCCGTCGTCATTCTCGAGCCAGATTTTCTGGCTGATTGTGATGTTCGTCGTTCTCTACCTGCTCATGTCCAAAATCGCTTTGCCACGTATCGCAGAGGTTTTGGAAGAGCGGCAGGATAAGATCGACGATGACCTCGCCAAGGCTGAGAAGCTGAAAAGCGAAGCCGAGCAGGTGCTGGCCGAATACGAGAAGGCAATTGCCGATGCTCGTTCCTCTGCGGCGGCTGCTCTGAAGGACGCTTCTGCTGAAATGGCTGCGCAAGCCGCCAAGCGGGAAGAAGCTTTCGGCGCAGAACTGGCCGTCAAGATCTCCGAAGCTGAAGGGCGTATCGCCACCGCGCGGAATGAGGCCTTGCAGAACCTGACTGTGGTCGCCACCGAGGTGACTGCTGCAGCGACTGACCGCCTGATCGGTGCCAAGCTCGACGAGGCGACGGTCCGCAAGGCCGTCGACGATGCCATGGGGGACGCTAGCTGATGTTTGGAAGCGAAACCTTTTGGGTAGCCGTTGCCCTCGTCCTGTTCCTGGCGCTGGCCTACAAGATGGGCTGGAAGTCGGCAATGGGCAGTCTGGATGCCCGCGGCAACAAAATCCGCAAGGACATCGAGGACGCGCAGACGCTGCGTGAAGAAGCTCAGAAAGCTCTGGCAGAGTATAAGCGCAAACAGCGCGATGCCCTTGCCGAAGCAGAAGAGATCATCGCGCACGCCAAGGCTGAATCGAAACGCCTTCAGGAGCAGGCTCAAGCCGATCTCGAAGCCTCGCTGGTCCGCCGTGAGCAGCTGGCTATGGAGAAGATTGCGCAGGCCGAAGCTTCCGCTATGGCTGAAGTCCGCGACAGAGCGGTCGACGTCGCAATCGCCGCCACGGAGCAGTTGCTGCGATCCAATCTGGATGCGGCTCAGTCGGGCGCAATCATGGATCGCGCCATCGGAGAGCTCTCGGAAAAGCTCCACTGATCGCGCGGATCACAACGCAGAAAAGAAAGCCCTCAGCACTTCGCTCGAGGGCTTTTTCTTTGGCATGACCGGATCCACCGCAAACCTTACGAAAATTTAATCTCCGCGACAGGCGAAGGTAATCCCTGCTCCCCACTTGCTTGAGACATGACAACGCGAGGCATGAAGGCGCCTCGGACCGCAGGTCCAGTTTAGATCTTAAGCACGAGGGAATATCCATGAGCATTACAACTTTTGCCAATCGTCGTCCTCGTTTTCCCGTTCGGCCCAGGTTTGGAAGGAAGACCACCGCTGCAGGTGCCATGGCGGTGATCCTGCTCGCTTCCGCAGGTTTCGCTCAGGCCAGGCCGGCTCCGGATAGTTTTGCTGATCTGGTCGAGGATGTCTCACCGGCTGTGGTAAACATCGCGACCACTTCGCAGCCTGAGTCCGGACAGCGCACACCGGAGCGTTCAGGGCCCGAGGGACATAATTTCCGTTCACCCCTGCCGGAGGGGCATCCCTTCAACGACTTCTTCGAGAAATTTCTGGAGCCGCGCCAATTCGGTAACCGACCAGACCAGCCGCCAACCCCACGACAGAGGGTTTCCGGTGCCGGTTCCGGGTTCATTGTGGATGCTGAAGGTTACATCGTTACCAACAGTCACGTGGTGAACAACGCGGAAAAGATCGAAATAACCCTACGCGACGGCCGGAGCTTCGACGCAGAACTGATCGGTCAGGACCCCAAGACCGATCTCGCACTGCTAAAAATCGAGACTGACATGCCCCTGCCCTTTGTCGCGTTCGGAAACTCGGACCAGACAAGGGTTGGCGATTGGGTCCTTACCGTCGGCAATCCCTTCGGACTTGGAGGCTCAGTAACCGCTGGCATCATCTCGGCGCGCGGTAGGGACCTTCCAGGTGGCACACTGATCGACTTTCTGCAGATCGATGCACCGATCAATCCCGGGAACTCAGGCGGACCCGCATTCAATTCCGCATCACAGGTGATCGGCGTCAACACCGCAATCTTCTCGCCCAATGGCGGCAACGTCGGTATCGGCTTCGCGATCCCCTCGAATCTGGCAGCCTCGGTGATTGAAGACCTGCGCGATGACGGTCAGGTCAATCGCAGCTGGCTTGGCGTTCAAATCCAGGGCGTCACCGACGACATCGCAAAAGGCTTCGGTTTGGAACAGCCAACCGGCGCGCTGGTTGCCGCGGTTGAGGACGGGAGTCCGGCTGCCGCCGCCGGCCTCTTGCGGGGGGACGTGATCCTGGAATGGGGCGACATAGAAATCGGGTCCGTCAGCGACTTGCCACGCGCCGTTGCCTTCACACCGGTCGGCAAGACTCTGAATGTCGAAGTGTGGCGTGCGAAAAAGCACGAGACGCTAGCGGTAACAACCGCGGCTCCACCATCGGAAGAAGCCCTCGCTGATTTGCAGGAGCCACCGTCTGGTGGCGCGGAGCACAAGCTCGACGAGACCGGTATCACCCTCAGCAATCTGACTTCCGACCTGCGCAAACGCTACTCCGTTAAGGAGACAACCAACGGCGCGCTGGTGGTTGAAATAGAGCCCGGCAGCGAAGCGGAAGAAAAAGGACTGCGACCCGGTGACGTTATCCTCAGCGTGGGGTTGGACCCTGTGTCCTCCGTCGAAGAACTTTCCGTCGAGATCGAAAAACTGCGGGAAGAAGAGGTTACCGTCGTCACTTTGGGACTGCAGCGCGCCGACCGCGAGAGCTTCGTCGCCTTACGCCTGGGCCATGCCTGACTCTTCGCTCCATTCTCATAAACCTCATCCCGGCCTCGCCCTTACCCCACCCCAGCCGGGGTGAGGCGGCGGGCCCGCTACGGCCATACCCTCCGTACCGGGTCCGCCACTTCATTATCCTGGAAGGAGAAAGAAGCCCCTGCAGCCCTTTTGTTCAGGCACCTTGACTGCTGTAACGAAACCCTCAAATCTGAAGCACAAGAGACAGAGTGCAGCGCGACAGTGCCCAGCGTCCGCGCAATCCTGAATGCCAGGAACGGCGACATCGTGAACCAGACCGCGAGAGTTTTAGAAGTATGCGCATTTTGATTATCGAAGATGATACCGATACGGCCGCATACGTCTCGAAGGGCCTCTGCGAGAACGGTTACCGGGTTGACGTTGCAAATAACGGCAGAGAAGGCCTGGTGCAGGCCATTGGCGAAGACTACGATCTGGCGATTGTCGATCGTATGCTCCCGGAACTGGACGGCCTCTCGATTGTTGAAACCCTGCGCAAGGCGGATAGAGACACACCCATAATCTTTTTGAGCGCTCTGGGCGGCGTCAACGACAGGGTCAAGGGATTACGCAGCGGCGGCGACGATTATCTTGTTAAGCCCTTCGCGTTTTCGGAGCTCTTGGCTCGTGTTGAAGCTTTGTTGCGGCGTCCCGCAACCCGGGTTGTCGAGACCAACCTACGGGTTGCCGATCTGGAGATGGATTTACTGGCACGGCAGGTGATACGCGCCGGACAGACGATAGAATTGCAACCCCGCGAGTTCAGACTGCTTGAGTATCTCATGCGCAACGCAGGGCGGGTCGTCACCCGGACCATGTTGCTTGAAAACGTGTGGGACTATCACTTCGACCCACAGACCAACGTGATTGACGTTCACATCAGCCGTCTGCGGCAGAAGATCGACAAGGACTTTGAACAGACTCTCCTCCATACGGTCCGTGGTGCCGGTTATTCCCTGCGTGAGCCGGGTTGAGCCCTGTGCCCAGAACCGACTCTTCAGCCACCTTCTATAATCGTCGGCTTTTCCATTCGCGAATCTTTCGCCTTACGGTGATCTACCTCTGTCTCTTTACCGCGTCCGTACTGGGTCTTCTGGGGTTCATCTACTGGTCGGCCACAGAGTCCGTCACTCGTCAAATCGACAGTACGATCAATGCGGAAATCACCGGTCTGGCAGAACAGTTCAATCAACGCGGTCTTATCGGTCTGGTCCAGGCGATCGAACGGCGCGCCGGGAAAGCCGGGACCTCGCGCGGCCTCTACATCCTGGCCGACGAGTCTTTTGAGCCCATCGCCGGGAACCTCTCCCGCTGGCCCGATGAAGCGCCCGATACAGAGGGTTGGGTTACCTTTCGTCTCGAGTATCCAGACGATTCCGGCGGCAGCACCAATTTCGGCCGAGCCAGAATCTTCGACCTGGGCCAGCGCTTTCACCTGATGGTCGGCCACGACATTGAAGAGCGCAGCCGCATCGCAGCCTCCATTCGCGGCACCTTGATCTGGAGTGTTGTCATTGCGATCGGTGTTTCACTCATCGGCGGCATTCTGATGAGCCGCTCGCTTCTGAGCCAGATCGACACCATCAACGAAACCAGCCGGGAGATCATGGCCGGAGACTTGACCCGTCGGATACCGATTGGGAAACACGGCGACGAAATCGACGAGGTGGCGAGCAATCTGAATGCTATGCTCGATCAGATCGAGCGCCTGCTGGCCGGAATGAGCCAGATATCCGACAATATTGCCCATGATTTGCGCACGCCGATTTCCAGGCTGCGAACCGGCCTCGAATCCGCCCTGATAGGGCGGGCCGATCCCGAGGATTACCGTGATGCCATCAGCGGTGCCATCGAGGAGGCCGATAACATCCTCAAGACCTTCAACGCCCTGCTCAGCATCGCTCAGGCGGAAGCCGGGGCAACTGAAGCTCAGTTCGAGTATGTGGACCTGAAAGCCCTGCTCCGCGATGTTGGGGAACTGTACGAACCCCTGGCGGATGAACAGGGTATTCAGCTCAAACTCGAACTCGGCGCAAACAGCTCATTGAAGGGCGACCGTAACCTGCTGTTTCAGGCGGTCGCCAACCTGACGGACAATGCCCTGAAGTTCTCGACAACGGATTCCTGCGTGACGCTTACTCTCAGAGATGAGGTACAGGACGAGGGAATTTCACAACACGCAGAAATCATCGTCACCGATCAGGGGCCGGGTATTCCAGCGGGTGACCGGGACCGGGTTCTCGAACGATTCCACCGCCTGGAAGCCAGTCGCAGCACACCGGGCAACGGCCTGGGACTCAGTCTGGTATCCGCTGTCGCAAAACTGCACGGCGGCGCGTTGCGCCTGGAAGACAATGCCCCCGGATTACGCGCAACTCTGTCTCTTCCTTTTTCATAGAGTGCTGCTGGCTTCAGTTGGGGTCTACCGTTCCGGCCAGGCATGGCGCTGCGCCAGCCGGGTCATGATATCCAGTACAGGCGAGTGCCGTCTGCCGGCGACGGTCACCAGGGAAATGGTACGCGCGACCTCGGGTTCGCTGACCGGGCGCATCGCAATGCCCGGCATGACCGGCAAAAATTCGGGCATCACGCTACAGCCCAGCTTGGCCAGAACCATCGCCTGTATCCAGTCCTCTCGCTCGGACGAGTAACGCACGTTTACCTCGTGCTCCTTCTTGCCGCCCAGAGCCGCGAAGTGATCGGAGAACTCGCAATGAACGCGGACCAGATAGTCTTCCTGATCGAGTTCTTTCAAGGGAACGGCGTTCATCTGCTCGAAGCGATGCCCCTTGCCGAACGCAATCGTATAGCGTTCGGAATACAGTGGCAGAGCACGCAGACGCTCCGGAAGCTCCGGTAAACCAATCAACCCGATATCGATCTCCCCTTCGATCAGGGCGTCAACAAGTGCCTGGCCCGAGGCCTCACGGATATTCAGATCCAGCGAGGGCACCTCTGATCTCAGTTGACTGATAAAGCCGATCATCTGTGACGGTCCGATGGTGGACATGACGCCGAGGTTAACCGTTGTCTTTTCGTTCAGTTTGAAAACGTCCGCATCGGCTTTGGCCGCCGTGGTCGCAGCAAAAATTGTCGAGAGGTGCGGTTTCATCAACTGCCCGAGATCGGTCAGTTGAGTCTGATTCCGCTCCCGGCGGAAGAGTTCGCCCCCCAGTTCCTCCTCCAGTTTCTTGATCGCCTTGGTTAAAGAGGGTTGCGCGACCCGGCAGGCCTCCGCCGCACGCGTGAAGTTCTGTGTCTCGCAAATCGCGAGGAAATAACGGACTTGATGCATTTCCATAGCCAAAACCTCACGAAAACCGGTGCGCGCCTCACAGGATCGTGAAATTTTGTGCGATTTCAAGGCGTTTTATAGCCGCCAGCTATCAATCATATAGCTGAACAGTATTTCAAACCGCGCCTGCCGGGCCCCATCTCAGTTCTGTCACTGAACGACAGCCTGAAAACAACCTCCGCCGGACGCGGAGCAAACGGAGACTGAGACGATGTCTAAGAGCCTTTATGCAAGTTCCCTTCTCGCAGCCGGTATGTTGGCGGCAGCTTTCGCTGCGCCCGTACAGGCCGCCGATGAGCCCCAGATCATCGAGCTGACGCAGACAGCCTGTCAGTTCGTGGAGATTGAAGGCAAGGACCACGGCTATACCTCCACCAAAAAAGCCGATTGCAATGAGATTAACGACAAGACCGGTGCCGAACGTATCGCCAATTCCGAAGTCCTGAAGCTCAAGCCCGGCAAATACATCTTCCGGGTCAAGAACGAGAACGTCCCCTACGCGCTGGGTTTCTGGGTACGCGGCGATGGGCTGCTCAATCGGGCCAGCCTGCCGAGCGTTTCGGGTGGCGGCCTGACCCAGGGCACCACCAAGGACTACGAGATCACTCTGGAGGCCGGCGAGTACGTCTTCTCCTGCCCTCTAAATCCCACACCTGACTACAAGCTGGTTGTCGAGGGCTGAGCCCCGCGCCCTGAACCAACCGCGCAAAACGCATCGAGTGAGGAGACACAAGAATGTCCAAGAAACAGGTCATCAAAGCCGACATCGCCATCATTGGCGCAGGGTCGAGCGGATTGAGCGTCGCAGCCGGCGCAGCCCAGATGGGCGCGAAAGTCGTCCTGATCGAAAAAGGTAAAATGGGCGGCGACTGCCTGAACTATGGCTGTGTCCCCTCCAAGGCCATGATTGCTGCGGGCGAAGCCGCTGAGATGGTTCGCACCTCCGGCAAGTTTGGCGTCAACGGTCATGAGCCCGCGATCGACTTCGCAAAGGTCAACGCGCACGTCCATGACGTCATTGCCGGTATCGCACCCCATGACTCGGTCGAACGCTTCGAAAGCCTGGGCGTTCAGGTTATTCAGGCCGCTGGCCGCTTCATAAGCAAGAACGAGATCGAAGCCGGAGACTACGTCGTAAAGGCCCGCCGCTTTGTCGTCTCGACCGGCTCTTCGGCCTTCGTGCCGCCGATCCCCGGTCTCGACCAAGTGCCTTATCTGACCAACGAGACCGTCTTCAACCTGACCGACCGTCCGGCGCACCTGATCATCGTAGGTGGTGGTCCCATCGGCATTGAAATGGCGCAGGCCCATCGACGTCTCGGCGCCAAGGTCACGGTCATCGAAGGCCTCTCGATCATGGGCAATGACGACCCAGAGGCCGTAGAGGTTGTCCGCCAGCGTCTGATCGCAGAAGGCATCGACATTCGCGAGCAGGCGAAGGTCGAGAGCGTCATCCCGGAGGGTAACGGCGTCTCGGTTCTGGTCAGTCACGAAGGCAAGAGTGAGCGTGTGGACGGTTCACACCTCCTCCTTGCTGTCGGGCGCCGGGCCAACGTCGCCAACCTGGGTCTGGAAGAGGCGGATATCGATTACTCACCTCGCGGTATCGAGGTCGACAAACGCCTTCGGACTTCAAACAAGCGCGTCTTCGCAATTGGCGACGTGGCAGGCAGCTATCAGTTCACCCACGTTGCCGGGTACCACGCCGGGATCGTGATCCGGAACGCCATGTTCAATCTGCCGTCAAAGGTCGACGTGAAAGCGGTTCCCTGGGTGACCTACACCGATCCCGAGCTGGCGCATGTCGGTCTCAGCGAAGCCGCCGCCAAGGAACAGGGCCTGGAGTTCAAAGCCGTCAGCTTCGGCTTCGACGGCAACGACCGGGCAAGGGCCGAGCGTGCAACGGAAGGCTTCATCAAGGCCGTGATCGGCAAGAAGGGTAAGATCCTGGGAGCGACCATTGTCGGCCGACACGCCGGTGAATTGATCCTGCCCTGGGTCCTGGCCGTCCAGAAGGGCCTGAAGGCCTCCGACATGGCCGGGATCATCGCACCCTACCCGACGCTCGGCGAAGTCTCCAAACGTGTCGCAGGCGCCTATTACACGCCTGCCCTCTTCTCTGACCGCACCAAGAGCGTGGTCGGCCTCATGCAGCACCTGCCGTAACGCTCTGGCGCTGAGGTTCTCCAAAAAGTAAGGAACGAAAAAGATGAGTACGACCACCGTCAATCAGCCGCCCCGCGGCTTCGGACAGAAAGCGAAGCGATTTGCACCGATTGCCGTAATTGCGGCGGCCATCGCGGGCGCCTTCGCACTGGGTGTCGATGATTATCTGAGCTTCGATGCACTGCGCGAGAACCGCGAAGTCCTGATGAACTTCACCCAGAGCAATGTTGTTGCAGCTGCGGCCCTCTTCATTGCCGCCTATGCCCTGACAACGGCTCTCTCACTTCCCGGCGGGGCGGTCTTGAGCATAGCCGGCGGATTCCTCTTCGGCAGCATCTTCGGTACGGCCTGGGTCGTGCTGGGCGCCACCATCGGCGCCGTCGGCATCTTTCTTGCCGCCCGTACGGCCCTTGGTGACTTCCTGAAAGCCAAGGCCGGCCCCTGGTTGAAAAAGATGGAAGCCGGCTTCCAGGATAATGCCTTCAGCTACCTGCTGGTCCTGCGCCTGGTACCGCTCTTCCCCTTCGTCGTGGTGAACCTGGTTCCCGCATTCCTGGGCGTAAAGCTTCGGACCTTCGCTCTGGCAACCTTTATCGGTATTATTCCGGGCTCCTTCGTCTTCGCCTCCATCGGCGCAGGTTTAGGCAGCGTCTTCGACCGCGGCGACAGCTTCTCGCCTGCCAATGCCCTGACCCCGGAAATCATCGTGGCGCTGGTCGGTTTATCCGTCCTTTCGATCATCCCCGTGGCCTACAAGAAGATCAAGGCGCGCAGGACCGCCTGACACCCTGCCGGGTCTGAGTTGATTAAAGCTTGGCTTTGCAGAGCTCCGCCATAGATCCTGTGGCGGAGCTCTTTCTATTTGCGGAGCTGCACCCGGACACGGTATTGGGGCGAAACATGGTTAAATTGGCGTCTTTTGGGGCTGGATTGAACGTAGCGGTCGTCGGCGCCTCCGGCGGCATCGGCAGTGCTGTGCTCACAGCATTGCAGGATCACCCGAACGTCGAACGGATTTTTGCGTTTTCACGCAAGGGCACGACGGAGCTGTCTGCGCCCAAAATCATCCCGGCGAGGCTTGATCTCGTTCAGGAAGACTCCATTCAGGCCGCCGCAAATCATATTGCCGAGTATGGCCCCTTGCATCTGGCGTTCGTCGCAACCGGCATGCTGCATCAAAGCAATGAGGTACAGCCTGAAAAGACCTGGGGCGCTATCACTCCCGACGCGATGGAGCTCGCTTTCAGGATCAACAGCATGGGTCCAGCTCTCGTGGCCAAGCACTTTCTTCCCCTGCTCGCGAAGGACCGGAAGTCTGTCTTTGCCGCTCTTTCGGCGCGCGTCGGCAGTATCTCGGACAACCACCTGGGCGGCTGGTACAGTTATCGCGCTTCAAAGGCGGCTCTGAACATGTTTCTCAAAAGCTTTGCGATAGAGCTCTCCCGGCGGAATGCTACGGCCCTGTGCGTCGGACTGCACCCGGGGACAGTGGACACCTCTCTCTCGGAACCTTTTCAACGCGGGGTGCCCGAAGGAAAGCTGTTCACGCCCGCCATATCTGCCAATCATCTGCTCGAGGTAATCGATGGTCTGACGGCAGAAGACAGTGGCAAGATATTCGCCTGGGATGGCGCTGAGATTCCGGGTTAAACGGATACCGGAGCCGGGGGTGTTCATGCGGCATTCGGCTCGCATAATGAAGATATCTCCAGCTGGCCGAGCTGTTCCTACAGCGTCGGGCTCACGACACGCCGTGCCCTGACAACCGGATTGAATGACGATGACGCCGAACTTGTCACAAAGACCTTCTGCATCGGTGCCAAGAAGACCTGATTGAGGTCTCATGCTGCAAAAAATCGGGCCCGCCGGAATACATCCGACGGGCCCTTTTTTCTGCACTCGCTGCAGCAAAGACTGAATACCTGCTATTCGGCGGCGTCCCGGTAACTCTCGATCGAAGGACAGGAGCAGGCAAGATTCCGGTCGCCGTAGACATTGTCGACACGTCCGACCGGCGGCCAGTACTTGGCGGTCCGCAGCGACTCAACCGGATAGACGGCGGCCTCGCGGCTGTAGGACCGGTCCCAATCCGCGGAGACCAGATCTTCAGCGGTATGCGGCGCATGAGCCAGGGGACTTGCCTCATGGGAAATCGTCCCGTTTTCAATCTCGGAAATTTCCGCACGGATCGCCAGCATGGCATCGCAGAAACGATCAAGCTCCTGTTTCGATTCCGATTCCGTCGGCTCGATCATTAGCGTCCCCGCAACCGGGAATGACATGGTAGGCGCATGGAACCCGTAATCGATCAGGCGCTTGGCCACATCGTCGACGGTCACACCGGTCTGGTCTTTAATAGGCCGCAGATCGATGATGCACTCATGCGCGACCATGCCGTCCGCACCGGCGTAGAGCACGGGGAAGGCAGGATCCAGGCGCTTGGCAATGTAGTTCGCGCTCAGGATGGCCGCTTCCGTCGCCTTGCGCAGGCCGTCCGCCCCCATCAGAGCGATATAGGCCCAGGAGATCGGCAGGATCCCGGCAGAGCCCCAGGGCGCCGCGGAGACTGCACCGACGCCGCTCTCGGGCCCGGCCTCAGCCACCAGGGAGTGATTTGGCAGGAACGGCGCCAGATGTGCGCCGACACCGATAGGACCAACACCGGGACCGCCACCGCCATGCGGAATGCAGAAGGTTTTATGCAAATTGAGATGGGAGACATCCGAGCCGAACTTGCCGGGCTTCGCAACACCCACCATGGCATTGAGATTGGCACCGTCCATATAAACCTGCCCGCCATGATCGTGAATGATCTGACAGATCTCGGTGATGCGGGCTTCGAAAACACCGTGGGTCGAGGGATAGGTTACCATCAACGCGGCAAGACGGTCTGAGTGTTCCTCCGCCCGGGCGCGCAGGTCGTCGACATCGACGTTACCGTCACTGTCGCAGTTAGTGACCACGACCTTCATCCCGGCCATGGCGGCACTCGCCGGGTTGGTTCCATGCGCGGACGAGGGAATCAGGCAGATATCACGCTGATCGTCACCGCGGCTTTCATGGTACTTCTTGATCGCCAGCAAACCCGCATACTCGCCCTGCGATCCGGCATTAGGCTGCAGAGAGACCGCGTCGTAGCCGGTAATCTCGGCCAGCATGTCCTCGAGCTCTTTGATGAGTTCGAGATAGCCGGTGGCCTGATCCATGGGAACAAAGGGATGAATCGCACCGAACTCCGGCCAGGTAATGGGGATCATCTCCGTAGTGGCATTCAGCTTCATGGTGCAGGAGCCAAGCGGGATCATAGCCCGATCCAAAGCGATGTCCTTGTCCGCAAGCTTGCGAAGATAGCGCAGCATTTCGGTCTCGGCGTGATAGCGGTTGAAAACTTCGTGCGTCAGAATCTCTGAACTGCGCAGCAAGGCGGCAGGCAGGGCATCCGGTGTCTTTCCATCCAGCTCAGTAACACTCAAACCATCCGCGCCAAAGATCTTCCAAAGAAGCTCGACGTCTCCGGCAGACGTGGTCTCATCAAACGAGATACCCAGCGTATCGGCGTCGACTTCACGCAGATTGATCTGGTTCTGGCGGGCCTGTCCGGCAATCTCCGCCGCACGTCCCGGAACCTTCAGGGTAATGGTATCGAAGAAGTGTGTCGTCGCGACTTCAACACCGCCCTGCCGCAGACCCGCAACGAGGATTGCCGTCAAACGATGAACCCGCTTTGCAATCGTCTTCAGGCCTTCCGGACCATGATAGACCGCGTACATGCTGGCGATCACCGCAAGAAGCACCTGGGCCGTACAAATGTTACTCGTCGCCTTCTCGCGGCGAATATGCTGCTCACGGGTCTGGAGTGCCAGACGCAACGCAGGACGCCCGCTTGAATCAACGGACATGCCGACAAGACGTCCGGGCACCGAACGCTTATGCTTGTCACGCACCGCCATATAACCGGCGTGGGGACCACCGAAGCCAAGCGGCACGCCAAACCGCTGCGAGGTGCCGACGACGACGTCTGCGCCAAGTTCCCCCGGAGGGGTCAGGAGCGTCAGGCTGAGCAGGTCAGCCGACACCGCCGCCATTGCACCCCGACTCTGGAAACCGGCAATTACATCACGGTCATCCCGAATCTCGCCGGAACTGCCGGGATACTGCAGCAACACGGCGAAGACATCCGCGTCCCGGTCCGCGCCGCGCGGATCGCCAACCACAACTTCGATATCGAGGGCACTGGAGCGGGTCCGGATGACGTCGATGGTCTGGGGATGGCAGTCGGCGTCCACGAGGAAACGGTTGCTTTTACTCTTCCCAACCCGCTGACAGAGGGTCATGGCCTCGGCAGCGGCCGTACCCTCGTCCAGCAGTGACGAGTTGGCCAGTTCCATGCCGGTCAGGTCCGCAATCATGGTTTGGAAATTGAGAATCGCTTCCAGCCTGCCCTGAGAGATTTCCGCCTGGTAGGGCGTGTAAGCCGTATACCAGGCTGGATTCTCAAGGATGTTCCGCAGAATAACCGTCGGTGTGTGGCTGTTGTGGTAACCCATCCCGATCAGCGATTTGAAGACCTTGTTCTTGTCCGCAAATTCGCGAATCCGTGCCAGGATTGCCGTCTCGCTGCGGCTCTGACTGAGCGCTAAGGGCGCATCATTCATAATAGTCTCCGGCACAGCCTTCTTGATCAGACTGTCCAGGGAATCGATCTTCAGATAGTCCAGCATCTCGGCGATCTGCGCATCGTCCGGTCCGATGTGTCTGCGCAGAAATTCATCCTGCTGCTCGAGTTCACCAAGCGAAGTTACCGCATCAGCCATGAGCCTGTTTCCTCTATCTTCACGTAAATGGCCTGCGATCAAAGAACCGGCGACCATCTGCCCTCTCGGGCAGGGTCCCGGCATCAATTGACGCAAAATCGGATCGGCGGTGTCGCGGAGACCGCTGCCGACCCGCAAATTCTGTCAGCGTGTTACGACTGCGATTCGACGAAGGCTTTGTACGCTGCCGCGTCCATCAACTCATCGAGTTGCCCGGCATCGGAGATCTTCATTTTGAAGAACCAGCCTTCGCCTTCAGGGTCGTTGTTGACTGCAGCAGGATCGTCCGCCAATCCGCCGTTGCTCTCGACGACCTCGCCATCGAGCGGCGCATAGAGCTCACTCGCAGCCTTGACGGATTCGACCACGGCAACTTCGCCGCCCTTTTCAACAGCGGTGCCGACCTCAGGCACTTCGACGTAGACAACATCGCCGAGCTGCTGCTGCGCGAATACAGTGATGCCGATCGTGCCGACATCCCCCTCGACACGAATCCACTCGTGATCCTCACTGAATTTTACGTCACTCATCGTTCTATTCCCCTGTTACAAAATTATCCGCGATAGAAACTGTGCGCCACGAAGGGCATCTTTACAACTTCACACGGCCGTGGTTTGCCCCGCACCATCGCCTGAACACTTGTTCCTGGGGATGCGAACGCAGACTCCAGGTAACCCATGGCCACAGGTCCGCCCGCTGTCGGACCGAAGCCGCCTGAAGTGATCTTCCCGATAACGCGGCCGCTGTCATCGGTCAGTTCGGTGCCCTCCCGGCAGGGCGCGCGCCCTTCCGGTTTCAAACCGACAAGGCGGCGGGGCGCCCCATCGGCCAGTTGTTTTTGAATGATGTCGGCCCCCGGGAACCCGCCCTCCGAGCGCCTGCGTTTTTGCATCGCCCAGGTCAGGCCGGCTTCCACCGGAGTGGTCGTCGTATCGATATCGTGACCGTAGAGACAGAGCCCTGCCTCAAGCCGCAGCGAATCGCGCGCACCCAAGCCCGACACAGAAACAGACTCGTGTTCGAGCAAAGCGCGGGCAAAAGCGACAGCCTGATCCGACTTCATCGCAATCTCATAACCATCCTCGCCACTGTAGCCCGAGCGACTCACCCGGCAATTCACACCGGCGAGCGTAAAGTCTCGAGTCGACATGAAGGGCATGGTTGTTGCCTCAGGCGCCCACTGAGCCAGGACCTCAGCGGATTTCGGTCCTTGCAGCGCAAGCAACGAAAGATCGTCGAGGACTTCAAGCTGGGCATCGCCCTTAAGTTTGGCCCGCATGTGCGCGATGTCCGCGTCCTTGCAGGCAGCATTGATGACCAGGATCAGGCAATCCGCAGCCTGTGTGATCATCAGGTCATCAAGAATTCCACCGGTCTCGTTGGTAAAAAAACTGTAGCGCGTCTTGCCGACCTCAAGGTTTTTGACGTCGGCTGGAACCAGGGCCTCCAGCGCAGCAACACGGTCGGCACCGGTAATACGCACCTGTCCCATGTGGGAGACGTCGAAAAGCGCCGCCGAGTCGCGTGCGCGTTGATGTTCAAGCATGATTCCCGCATCGGCATACTGCACAGGCAGCATGTAGCCCGCAAAGGGAACCATCTTGCCGCCAAGCTCGACGTGCAGCGCATAAAGCGCGGTTTTCTTGTTTTGGGAGTCTTGATCCGTCACGGCTCAGTCCTTCAACACGGGGGTGTAAGTCCATACCCACCGATAATCGGCAGCTACGGCCCCCTCTGTCTTAGAACCTGAGAGATTCACTCTTCCCAAAACCGGATCATGGCCGGAGAAGAGCTTACTCCTTCGGTGCAGTCCATTGCTGAGCAATAGCCTGCTTTCCAGAGTTACCTTCCCTTAGCGGTCCGCTGTGCCTGAGAGTTTCCGGGGCGGTTGCTCCTTCGGCGCCGATACCATCCTTCCGGATGGCTCGGTCTCTCCCGCTAGGGATAAACGGTCAATGCTTGTCCGGCTTCACGCCGGTCATCACCTTGTCTTCAAGGTAGCGGCTTTGTTCGGAATGTCAACTCAGGGCAAAAACACGACAGCACGGTCGCCACCAAGGACAGAAGCTTGAAGCATAAATTCCGCACAAATCCAGCAGTATACGACAGCATTTGGCGTGTAACGATTTGGTGAAGGTCGCTCCCGCAGTCAGTTCAGAACCCCGCTCGTCGCAGAGCGCTGTTAGCGGTTCTCGCGGTTGTACTGCAGTTCATCCGGCGTCAGCTGAAGCCCGATATAGACCAGATAATCGTCTCCGTCGCGGCCGGGTCGCAGAGGAATATTCGGGAAAATCTCTTCCAGTGCCACGACTCGTGTGCGATTTCCTTCGAAGGGAATCGTTAAATCAAACTCTTCGCGCGCCAGGATCTCGCGTTCAGGCGTCCCGATTGCCACGAAGTAGCTGAAAGACGCTGCGCGGTCACGATCTGCCGGGCCGCGCGCGGCGATAAAGCGAATCCCCAGCGCACTCTCGATCACATCATCATCGTATTCGCAAACCAACCGTACTTCGTTGATATCAAGTTCAAAGAGTACGTCGGTCAAATCACGGCCGGGGCCCTCGAACTTGACCAATCGCTCCGCGTCCTTGATCAATATTGCCTCAGGGCACACGGGGGGCGCTTCATCCTGTGACGCACAGGCCACGAGAAAAAGCGGTGCCAGCGTCAAAAGTGAAAGTCGAAGAAAACCCGCACTGCGTACGGCCGCTACTAATGAATGCATAAAGTCAATCAGACCAAGTGGATCAAAGATCGTTGTGAGAGCCGTCGCAGAGCGGCTGGCCTTCTGTCGCTTTGCAGCCACAGAAGAAGACGTTGTCCGCCTTTTCGGCCTTGAATTTAACCGGCGTAATATCGGTGCCTGAGTGCGAACCATCGCAGAAAGGCTGTTTCTTACTCAACCCGCATGCACACCAAAAATAGGTGCGTCCAGCCTCAACGGTAACTTCGTAGGGCGATTTTTGGGCGGGAACGGGATCGGTCATAAAACTTCCTCTCGGCCTGTCGCATAGGGGCAGTCATTCACAAGTAGCCAGCCATCAAACACATTTATCAGCATTTGCGCGGTTTTCAGGGCGACTCTTCCAAAACTTGCTGGACTTTAGGGAACCGCTGGGACAAGTACAAGGGTGTGGACAGTGTTCAAAGTAAGCTCCCAAGCTTGCGCGCACACCACAGTGTAAAACGGCCTTAATCAGCTATTGTGTAGATCGAAAATGACCAAGCGTGCACAACTCGACATACTTTTGGCTAACCCCCGTGGTTTTTGCGCCGGTGTCGATCGGGCAATCGATATCGTCGAACGCGCCATCGAAAAGTACGGTGCCCCGGTCTATGTGCGTCACGAGATCGTTCATAACCGCTATGTCGTTGAAACACTTGAGTCTCAGGGTGCCGTTTTCGTTGAAGAACTTGACGAGGTACCAGAGAACGTTCCGGTTATTTTCTCGGCACACGGTGTCCCCAAGGAGGTTCCGGCGGAGGCCCAGCGGCGGGAGATGATTTACGTTGATGCGACCTGCCCACTGGTCAGCAAGGTTCACCGTGAGGCAGAAACCCACGAACGCGCGGGCCGGCAGATTATCCTGATCGGGCATGAGGGACATCCCGAAGTCATCGGCACGATGGGACAGCTACCCGAGGGTTCGATGCTGCTGGTTGAAAAGCTGGAGGACGTGGCGAAGATCGAGGTGCGCGATCCGGAGAACCTCGCCTACATCACGCAAACCACCCTGTCCGTAGACGATACAGCGGAGATCGTGGCTGCGCTCAGAGAGCGGTTTGTCAATATTGAAGGGCCACGCAAAGAAGACATTTGCTACGCCACCACCAACCGCCAACTTGCCGTCAAGGCCATAGCGAAATCCTGCGACGCCCTGCTGGTGGTCGGCGCGCCGAACTCCTCGAATTCACGCCGCTTGGTCGAAGTCGCGTTCAATCACGGCTGCGAGCGGGCTGCGCTGGTTCAACGTGCGGAAGACATCAACTGGGATCAACTCAAAGGTGTCAAGCGCCTGGGCATCACAGCGGGCGCATCCGCACCCGAAATTCTGGTGGACGAAGTTATTCAAGCCATCGAGGCACGCTTTGAAGTCACCATCGAAGAGGTTTCAGTGACTGAGGAAGACGTGATCTTCCGGGTCCCCAGATCTCTCTTAGATCATAGTGAAACGGCCTAAGCTGGAACTCTCATGGCCGTTTATACCGAAGTCTCGGACGAACACCTCGAAGCCTTTCTCACCGAGTACGATATAGGCGAAATGCTCTCGCTCAAAGGGATCGCCGAGGGTGTTGAGAATTCCAACTTCCTGCTTCACACCACGACCGGCAGCTATATCCTGACGCTTTACGAAAAGCGCGTCGATCCCAAGGACCTGCCCTACTTCATCGGTCTGATGGAGCATCTCTGCGAACAGGGCGTTGACTGCCCGCTGCCTATTCACGGCAAGGACGGAGAAAGCCTGCGCCGCCTTTGCGGCCGCCCCGCAGCGATTATCTCTTTCCTGGAAGGCATGTCGCCACGCCGTATCCAGCCCTTTCATTGCCGTGCGCTTGGGGCCGGGCTGGCCCAGATGCATCTGGCGAGCGGCAATTTCGAGATGTCTCGACCGAATACGCTCTCGATGACGTCCTGGCGCCCATTGTTCGAACTAAGCAAAGACCGCGCTCACGAAGTTCTGCCGGGCCTTGCAGAAGAGCTTGAGCGCGAACTGACGAGCCTTGAAGAACACTGGCCGGATAACCTGCCATCCGGGATCATCCACGCGGATCTCTTTACTGACAATGTGTTCTTTCTCGGACAGGAACTCTCGGGTGTCATCGATTTCTATTTCGCCTGCAACGATGCCTTCGCCTACGATCTGGCGATCTGCCTCAACGCCTGGTGTTTTGAGCCGGATACCAGCTTCAACATCACCAAAGCACAGATGATGCTGAAGAGTTATCGCGAACTGCGACCCTGTTCGGAAGCCGAGGTCAAGGCCCTGCCGATCCTGGCTCGCGGCAGCGCGATGCGGTTTCTACTCACCCGCCTTTTCGACTGGCTGAACCATCCCGAAGGGGCTTTCGTGAAACCGAAAGACCCGATCGAATACTGGAAAAAACTTCAGTTTCATCAGCGCGTTAATGGCCCCGGCGCCTACGGCATCGATCTATAGCACCAAGAACCACTGACAACACAAAAAGGCACATTTGCCCCATGGATAGAGTCGAAATTTTTACCGACGGCGCCTGCTCCGGCAATCCCGGCCCCGGCGGCTGGGGCGCCATCCTGCGCTACAAGGGCACCGAGAAGGAAATCTTCGGTGGAGAGCCGGAATCGACCAACAACCGCATGGAGATGATGGCGGCGATTTCAGCGCTTGAAGCCCTGACAAGGCCCTCTAAGGTCGATCTGACCACGGACAGCAGCTACGTCAAAGACGGCATCACCAAGTGGATCCACGGCTGGAAGAAACGCGGCTGGAAGACTGCCGACAAAAAGCCGGTGAAGAACATGGACCTCTGGCAGCGCCTGGAGAAGGCATTGGAACGTCACGATGTCCAGTGGCACTGGGTCAAAGGCCACGCCGGCCATGCCGAGAACGAGCGGGCGGACGAACTTGCACGTCAGGGTGTCGAACAAAACCGCTGAGTCTTATTCGCTTTGTACCGGATTCAGGTACAACCGCATTCACGCGACTCAAACGAAAACGGCGGCTCCGGTCTGGAAGCCGCCGTTTATCTGAGTCGCGTCTAGCTAGAACCTGACTTTATCGCCGGCCTAGAGAGCGGCCATCACAGCTTCGGCCGTCGAGACTTCGAACGCGCCGGGCTGCTCGACGTTCAACGTCGTCACCTTGCCGTCTTCGACAATCATGGCGTAGCGCTGGGAGCGCGTGCCCATCCCAAAGCCACTGGCATCGAAATCCAGGCCAATCGCTTTCGAGAAGTCTGCATTACCGTCGGCAAGCATGAGAACGGAGCCGTCAGCGCCCTGCTCCTTGCCCCAGGACCCCATGACGAAGGCATCGTTCACGGACAAACAGGCAATGGTGTCGACCCCCTTGGCCTTGATAGCGTCCGCGCTGCTGACAAAGCCTGGAAGATGTTTCGCCGAACAGGTCGGCGTGTAGGCACCCGGAAGGGCAAAGAGAACGACCTTCTTGCCGCCAAACAATTCTTCGGTCGAGAGGTCGTCGAGACCGCTTTCCGTCTTAACTTTAAAGGTCGCACTTGGAATGCTGTCGCCCACCTGAATGGCCATGTTGTTCTCCCCTTCTACGGAATTTCACTGATATCTGCGTGGAGTTTTAAGATCGTACCCGCACGCTCGGATTAGAATCTGATTGTCAAGATAGAGCCGCGGCAACGTATTTCCAAGCGGGCTCTTGGAGAATTCCACCATATGGCAAGATCAAGGACCGCTACGATGACAAATCCTGGCCCAACCCTCGCAACGTCATACGGACTTGTCCGCTTGATAAAGACGGGCCACCGCAGAAAAGTCCTCCGCCCCCAATCCCTTCGCCTGACCGTCTTGAAGGCGTGCAACAACCTGGTCCAGAAGCGGCGCGTTCATCCCGACATCCCTGGCCAGGTCTTGTGCCAGCTTCGAGTCCTTGGCCATCAGGTCCAGCATGAAAAGCGGCGAGAAATCGCCTTCGCGCATGCGCGGCATCCGTTTCTCAAAATATCTCGAATAGGCAAAACCACCGCCATTGCAGACGACGTCGTAAAAACAATCGAGGTCCGTATCACTTGCCTCGCAAAGCGACATGGCCTCTGCAACCGCAACTGCGTTGGCGGCCACGAGAGTCTGATGGATCATCTTGATACGATTGGCTGAACCGGCTGGCCCCGCATGCTTGGTAAAACGGCCAAGAAGGTCAAGAAGAGGTTGAATTTGTTCAAGCGCGGCAGCATCGCCGCCAACCACAAAACCAATCTCTCCGCTTTCCGCCTGCGGAACCGAACCAAGCATGGAAGCGTCCATGTGATGCGCACCCTTTTTCAGCGCGACCGCAGCAACAGACTGAGTGACCTTCGAACTGACCGTGGAACAATCAACTGTGACTTTACCCTCCGAGAGCATCTCGACAATGCCGCCCGCATTAAGATAGACGCTCTCCACAATCTGATCGTTGGGGAGACAGGTGAAGATCACATCGGTGGTCGCAACAAGCTGTTTGATATTACCCGCGACGGTCACCCCGGTCAGGATCGCAGCACGCGCGGATTGGCTCGCGTTCGCGTCCCAAACAGTCACGGGCACGCCATTTTTGGCGAGCATCGCGGTCATGGGAAGCCCCATCGCACCGATACCGATGAAACCTACTGAGATTGACATGAAACGCTCCTCCCCTTTTTGCCCATCAAACATGCCAGACCCTGCGGGTCTTAATGGGCGCCGTTTACGTATCCGCTATTGAATACATAAACGGCTGTAGAGGGTAGAGCCTTTGTGACGTTGATGATTCGCCTATAGGCGAAGCTGTTATGTTCTGCCGGAACTATTTGGCTGTCTCATCGGCGGCAAGCTTCGCACCGTCACCGGAAGCCCGGGCAACGGCATCGCGTACCACATCGAGCGTCAGGAGTTCCGGAAGCGCAATGCCTTCGGGAGCACCCGGGCCATAAACCGCATTAAACGGGATGCCATAGCGGCCAAAGCTCGCAAGGTATGCAGTGATCGATGCATCCGGCGAGGTCCAGTCGCCCCGCATGGCAACTGTTGAATCCCTCTCCAGAATTTCCTGAACCTCGCCCGTATCGAGCACGAGTTTCTTGTTCACCTGACAGGTGATGCACCAGTCCGCGGTCACATCTACGAAGACAAGATGGCCCTGTTCGACCAGTGCCGCGATTGCGGGTTCGTCGAGCGGCGCCCAGCTGTCCTCTGTTACCTGAACCTTCGGAGCCTCGGCAAAACTGCTCGGCAGGGCAAAAGCGCCAAAGGCGAGCAGGAACGCAATGCCGGTCGCAAGCACCCCTCGTGCCTGCGCGGGATTGCGCCCAAGCCAGAGAACAAAACCCAGTCCAACCAGCAACGCCGCGGCAACAGCGGTTGCCAGCACGCCGATCTGGCTGGCCAAGACACTCAGCAGCCAAACAGCCGTTGCGACCAGGGCAAGCCCCAGGATACGCCGCAGTGTCACCATCCAGGCACCGGGCTTCGGCATGCGGGTGGCGAGCCCGGGAAAGGCCGCGACCAGCAGGAAGGGCGCTGCCAGACCAATTCCCAAAGCAGTGAAGATCAGGAAGATTTCCCCTGCTCCCCGCGCCAAAGCGAAACCAACAGCGGTTCCAAGAAACGGCGCGGAACAGGGAGTCGCCAGAAGCGTGGCAAAAGCACCGCTGCCGAAGTGCCCAGCAAGCTCTCGAGCCTTCCCTTGCGGCTCGGCACTCTGCGGCGTCGGACGTCCAAGAATGTTGGCAAGACCGGACGGCAAGCCGATCTCGAAAAAGCCCATCAGATTAAAGGCAAAAAGGGCGACCAAAAGTGTGATGGCCGTCAAAAACAGCGGTTGCTGGAATTGAATCCCCCAGCCCACCGCCGCCCCGCCCGACTTCAAAGCAACCGCCACTGCCGCCAGCGCCAGGAAAGAGGCGATAATACCGGCAGACGACGCCAGGAAACCCGCCCTGACATCACCTCGGCTGCGACCACCCTGCTCTACGACGGAAAGCAGCTTGATGGAGAGGACCGGCAATACGCAGGGCATGAGGTTCAGGATCAAACCGCCAAGCAGCGCCAGGCCCAAAATCGGAAGCAGTGCAATCAGATCAAATTCTGCGGCACCTCCGGCGCGCATGCTGTCAAAGCGCGCAATGGCGGATTGCTCCATCCCCTGATTGCCATCAGTGACGGTCAGAGTGAGCTGCTTGCCTTCGATTACGCCTTTCGCCCGTGAAGTTTTACCTATCGCCGCCCGCAAAAGTGCTGTCTTGCCACCATCGCTCAGCTCAACTTCGGGCTTACCGTAGGTGAAGCCCGGCGGGCCTTCCAACAGGAGGTCAGGCGCTGCAAAAGGTGAACCGGACTTCGCCACCACCTCGATCGACGGTGCCTCCATGTCGCCGACCAAAGCTGCCGAGATCAGAGACCAGCCTGCGCGCGTGCCATCGTCGGGGACCAAGGCGTTATAACTGTCGATCAGGAAGCCTTCCGGCGCCCGGCTGTCGGGCCCGGCGGAAAGATCGAGCGAAATTTCCTGATTATGCGGGATACAGATTTCGTCGCAGACCAGATAATTGACCTGTCCGCGCAGGTTCAGGCCATCACCAACACGTTCAGCTTTGGCGGTGATCGGAAAAACGACCTCATCACCGTAGCCGAAAGTCTCAAGCCCGAAGAGTGAAAAACGGTGAGGCACCGGCCAGGACTGTTTGGCCTCGGCCAGATTTGACGACGCGGACCAATCGGTCGTGGGTGGGAAACCCGCATCGCCCGGCGAGCGCCAGTAAATCTTCCAGCCTTTTGCCAGTTTGAAGTGAAGACCAAGCTGAACCTCGCCGTTTTCGCCTGTCGTCGCACCGGACGCGATCAGCCGCACCGCAGCCTGATCGTTCTCCGCCCAGGGGCCTGCAGCCGCAGAAACCTCCTGCGACGGACCAGCCGCAAAGGGAATCGCAAGGGCCAGAACGGCGCCCAGTCTGGCGAAACGCCGGTATAATCCTGTTAACGGCAAGGTTCTTTACATCCTCATTGAAACCATGTGAGATAATATAGGTGTGGATGGAGCTTGTGCACGCGTAACATTATCGTGTTGTCAACTTGTCGCGGGCAGAGATTCTAGACGCACAGAAAGTAAAGTTCGCGTTAACCAATACATGTGTAAGCATCAGTGTTATCGCACGCCAACATTATGAAGAAGAGGCTGACTCACGATTTTCTCTGAAACAGCGAAAATCGATCAGACTCGAGGACCAATGAGCGAAGCCAGCGAAGATACCTCTCTAACGGGCCAACTTCTCATCGCGATGCCGCAGATGATGGACCCTCGTTTTACGCGATCCGTTATATATGTGTGCGCGCACAACGAAAATGGCGCTATGGGTCTGGTGATTAACCGTCTTGTCGGCGCGATAACCTTCCCTGACCTCCTGGAACAGCTTGGCGTCGCGCGCGACAACGCATCGGACGAAATCAAGGTCCATTTCGGCGGTCCGGTGGAATCGGCAAGAGGCTTCGTACTCCACTCCGGAGAATACATTCAGGATTCCAGCCTCCAGGTGGATGGCTCGGTCGCTCTGACCGCAACGATCGATATCCTGCAGGATATGGCGAGCGGGAACGGCCCACGCCGCAGTTTGCTTGCCTTGGGCTACGCAGGCTGGGGACCGGGTCAGCTTGATGGAGAGATTCAGGCGAACGGCTGGCTGCACGCCACCGCCGATGAAGAGTTGATTTTCGACACCAATCTCGACAACAAGTGGGAGCGTGCAATCGGAAAGCTCGGGATCGACATTTCGATGCTCTCAGGCGACGCGGGTCACGCCTAAAAGCCATTGCATCAGGAACGCTTGCTAGCCGCTCCAACCTTCTGCGGCAGAACTGCGCGGACGCTTGTCATCGCGCAAAACCGCGAACAGGCGATGATCCTGCCACTGTGCATTGATCCGCAGGTATTCCCGGGCATATCCCTCTTCAGAGAAGCCGACCTTCTGAAGTAAGCCCTGGCTGGCTTCGTTAGTCGGCAGGCACGCCGCCTCGATGCGATGGAGGCCCAGGTCGTCAAAGCCATAGTCCAGGACAGCGACCAATGCTTCACTCATGAAGCCCTGCCGGGCGTAACGCCGGCCAATCCAGTAACCGAGGCTTGCACACTGGGCGACGCCTCGGCGCAGGTTCGAGATTGTGATCCCGCCCATCAGCGCATTGTCCTCGCCGCGAAAGACGAAAAAGCTGTATCCGACTCCCTGCTTCCACTCGCTGCCGTATTGACGCAGGCGACGCCGGAACGCCCCGCGCGTGAGGGCATCGTACGACCAGGTCGGTTCCCAGGGCGTCAGAAAGTCACGGCTTTGCGCGCGTACATCGGCCCAGACGCGCCAATCGCCCGATTGCGGGGCACGGAGATAGACCCGTTGATTTATAAGGCGCAGTGACTTCGCATCCTGGCTACGAAAGTTCGACAACAGCACCGCTCGTCACCCCAACCGATTTACAATTTCATCCATTGATACCACCGCCCCGATCGGCCCCATGGTCGCCACTGTCGGCGCGGATGCAATCATCCGACGGGCCAAAGAGACAACCTGCGCCCCGTCAACCGCAGATATCTTTTCAACGACCTCCGCCGCGTCCACGGGACGCCCGTAGACCAGAAGCTGTTGCGCGAGCTGCTCACAACGCGCCCCGCTGCTTTCCCGGCTCATCAGGATAGAGGCCTTAAGCTGTGCGGCCGCCCGCGCGACTTCCTGATCGCTCACGCTCTCACAGAGCTTGAGCACCTCGTCGCAAATCACCGGCACCATTTCCGCAGCCTCGTCTTCGCCCGTACCCGCGTAGATTCCGAAAACGCCATCATCGCTATAGGCCGACGCAAAGGAGTAGATGGAATAAACCAGCCCCCGCTTCTCGCGAATCTCCTGGAACAATCGCGAAGACATCCCGCCACCGAAGAGGGTCGACATCAGCAATCCGGCGTAATAATCCGGGTCATGGTAATCGACCGAACGGAATCCCAGGAGGAAGTGAACCTGTTCGAGATCACGCTTCTCGCGAAATTCGCCGCCCCGGTAATCGGCTTTTTCCTCTTTCAGCGAAGTTCCCGCAGCCAGTCCACCGAAATGCGATTCCACCAGGTCGACGAATTGACGGTGGTCCACTTTCCCTGAAGCGGCAACCACCATATTTTCCGCACCATAGTGATCGGACATATAGTTGCGCAGGGTGTCGCGCTGAAAACTTCCAACGATCTCGCTGGTGCCCAAAACCGGTCGTCCTAAAGCCTGCGACGGATAGGCGGTTTCCTGGAAGTGGTCGAAAATAATGTCGTCGGGCGTATCCGCGGCCTGTCCGATCTCCTGCAGCACCACGGCACGTTCGCGCTGCAGTTCTTCCTGATCGAAGGTCGAGGACTGCAGGATATCGCCGATGATATCGACCGCAAGCGGCACATCTTCGGCGAGAGTGCGCGCGTAGAAAGCCGTGTTTTCGCGGCTCGTATAGGCGTTCAGATGCCCGCCGACCGCCTCTATTTCCTCGGCAATGGCGTAGGCAGAACGGCGTTTGGTGCCCTTGAACGCCATGTGCTCCAGCATATGCGCAACGCCATTCACCGCAGCCGGTTCGTGACGCGTCCCGACGCCGACCCAGGCGCCGAGTGAGGCGGTCTCAACCGTATCGATGCGGTCGGTCGCAACGCGCAGACCATTGGAAAGCGTTGATACCTCTACGCTCATGCCGATCGCTCCGAAGACACAGCAGCCCCCTGGTTGGACGGCCAGCGGTTGCTTTCGACGAAAGACATCAATTGGTTCAGATCATTAGGCAGAGTGGTCAGACGCTCCTCGCGCTCGTAAAGGTCGGTTAAAGCCGCTGGTAACGGAGGCCTGATCCCACAGGCGCGTTCAACGGCATCGGGAAATTTTGCCGGGTGAGCAGTCGCCATGGCGACCATGACCGGAACATCGTCCCGGCGTTTGGCACGGGCTGCCGCAATTCCGATCGCTGAATGAGGATCGATCACTTCGCCCGTCGTGCGATGCAGATGGGCCATCTCGGCCAGAGTCGTTTCATCATCCAGGCGGTAACCATCGAAGAGGCGCTGAGCTCTCTGCAGGCGTTCCGGCGCGAGTTCAAAGCGCCCGCTAGTCCGGAAGCTCGAGAGCGTCTCGGCAACCGCAGTTCCATCCTGATCCAAAAGATCGAACAACAGACGCTCAAAATTGCTGGAGACCTGAATATCCATGGACGGCGAAAGACTGGCTTCCACCGCCAGCATATCCATGGTGCCGGTCTCAAAGAAGCGCGTCAGGATGTCATTCCGGTTGGAGCCCACAATCAGTTGCGAAACCGGCAGCCCCATCCGTCCGGCAGCATAGGCGGCAAAGACATTGCCGAAGTTGCCGGTCGGCACCGAAAACCCAATGGGCCGGTCCGGCGCACCCAACGCCACCCCTGCCGCGAAGTAATAGACGATCTGGGCCATAATCCGCGCCCAGTTGATTGAGTTCACCGCCGACAACGACACCCGGTCGCGGAACGCGCCGTCATTGAACATGGCTTTGACCGCATCCTGACAGTCATCGAAGGTGCCATCCAACGCGACATTGTAAACGTTCGCGGCCTGAACCGTGGTCATCTGGCGGCGCTGAACTTCCGATACCCGCCCCTGCGGGTGCAGGATGAAGATATCGATCTGGGAACGGTCGCGGCAGGCCTCGATGGCGGCTGAACCGGTATCCCCCGATGTCGCCCCGACAATCGTTACGCGCTCGCCACGCTGGGTCAGGACGTAGTCAAACAAACGGCCCAGGAGCTGAAGTGCAAAGTCCTTGAATGCCAGCGTCGGCCCATGGAACAGCTCCATGACCCAGAGATCTGATTCCAGCTGCTTCAAGGGTGCGACGGCTGCATGCCCGAACTCGCTGTAGGCATCATCAATCAACGCCTTCAGATCCTCTTCGGGGATACAGTCACCGACGAAGGGGCGAACGATGTGGAAAGCCAGATCCGGGTAGCTCATTCCCGCGAAGGACCGTATCTCCTTGGCGGAAAAACTCGGCCAGGTTTCAGGCAGATAAAGCCCGCCATCCCGCGCCAGACCGGCAAGCAGCACATCATCGAACTTCAGGACCGGGGCGTTCCCCCGAGTGGAGCGGTACATCATCTGCGAATACTCTAGACCGGATCATGTTTAGTCGGAACCACTTCGTGGTTTCGCCGAAACATGTGAATCCGATCTACCTCATATAGTAAGAGCAGATTCACAAGCTCGACAGACCGCCTGTGGCGATTCTATCTAAACTTGATCTGCTCTAGAAAAAATAGAGGATTAATTTAGACAGCACCTGGGCTCTCAGCAAGCCTCGCCGAAGCAGGTCCGGATTAAACCCACCCCCAGCCAAATTCACTCAATCCACCGGATCTGTTTCAATCAACCGAATTAGCATGGACCCGCAGGATTTGGAGCCCCTCACAATCTGAAACATGGCCGATCGCGGCTTTACGCGTCAATTCAGATAACGGTTTGCCAGATAGCCTTTATAGAGCTCCACATCGAGGGCTTTTCCCGTCGCCTGTTCAAGCAGCGCATCTGTACTGAGCAACGAGCCCTGGCCATGTACATTGGTCCCCAGCCAGCTCATCAGGCGGCTGAAATCGCCCCTGGCTATATCCGCAGGGATTTCCGGCTCGGCTGTCTTTGCGGCGGCAAAGAGCTGCGCGGCCGCCATAGCGCCGAGCGTGTAGGTCGGGAAGTACCCCAGCGCGCCGTCGAACCAGTGGATATCCTGTAGGCAGCCTAAACTATCGTCAGGCGGTGTAATTCCAAGCAACTCGTGAAGCCCGTCGTTCCAGGCTTCAGGAAGGTCCGCCAGCGGCAGTTCATCCTCGATAAGCGCCTTCTCCAGACGATAACGCAGAATCACATGAGCCGGGTAAGTTACCTCGTCCGCATCGACCCGGATAAAGTCCGGTTTCACCTGATTGTAAATTGCCAGCAGGTTTTCTTCCGACCAGGCAGGACCTGATCCGCCGAAAGCCTCACGGGCGAGCGGCGCAGCAAAGGTCATAAACTCAGCGCTGCGACAGGCCTGCATCTCGATCAGAAGTGACTGACTCTCATGCACGGCCATCCCCCGTGCCTCGCCAACCGGCTGCAGCCGCCAGTCTTTCGGCAGACCGCGCTCGTAGAGCGCATGCCCGGTCTCATGAAGGACACCCATGAGCGACTTCATGAAGTCGTCGCTGTCATAACGCGTCGTGATCCGGACATCATCCGGCACCCCGCCACAGAAAGGATGAAGACTGACATCCAGCCGCCCGTGTTCGAAATCGAACCCGACCGCCTGCATCATCTTGCGCGCCAGAGCCTCCTGTGCGTCCAGGGCAAAGGGTCCTTCAAGCGGGGTCGGGGCAGGCTTCTGAGCTTGCCAGTCGAGAACGTCAGACAGGAAATTCGGCAGAAATTCAGCGAGATCGTCAAAGATGTCATCGATCCTGTCAGACGACCCACCAGGCTCGTACTGATCCAGCAGCGCGTCATACGCAGAACAGTCGAACACTTCCGCTTTTGCAGCTGCCGCTTCGCGCGAAAGTTTCAACACTTCGCTCAGCGCAGGCAAAACAGCGGCAAAATCGCCTTTCGGCCGGGCGTCACGCCAGATCATCTCGCAGTTCTTGCCAGCCTTCATCATGGCTTCGACCAACTGGGAGTTCAGCGCTGTCGCATGACGCCATCGCCTGCGCATTTCGCGAAGGTTTGCCTGTTTCCAGCTATCCTGCTGCAGGCTGCTGTCTTGCTCAGCCGCCTCAAAAAACGCCTTCATCTCCGGATCGACCAAAAGCTCGTGGCTCGTGACGCTCAAAACCGCCAATTGCTCTGTGCGCGCCTGCGCACCGCCCGACGGCATCATTGTCGACATATCCCAGTGCAGCATGCCCGCGGCCTCATTAAGCGCATGCAAACGACGAAAGCGGTTCTGCAGGGTATCGTAAGCGGTCATTAGCTGTCTCTCGCTCCAGATGTAGTCGATTTCTCTTAATGGTTGGGTTTATAGCATCCAGAATCTGAACGATTTCCTTTAAAGCAGGGAAAAAAGCACACATCGGCCCGATTTTTTCATGCCTGGTGGCGGGGTGGACAGAACCTGGGGGTGAATCCCGGTTAGTCCTCTTCAGGCCTGTAATGGTAAACGAAATAGATCACGGCCAGGATCAGACCCAGTGCGTACCAGGTTACGGCGTACTCGAAATGATCATTGCGCAGCTTCACCCTGGTTTGACCGCCGATTGGGAAGCCTCCGGGATTCGCTGCCGGGCCAGCGTCGAGATACGCGGTCTGAATGACATTTTCCAAGCCGCTAGCCGCGGTCATGGCGTCGAAATCGACATAGAACCAGAAGTTTTTGACCGGGTCGTTGTCCGGACGGATAAAGTCGTATCCCTTCCAACCGCCAAAGCGAACCAGTCCCTCAATGCCGAGTTCGCCCTCAATCTGCCCTTCGCTACGGGTCGCCGGGTCACGCTTCTCACTGGGGACCCACCCCCGATTGATCAATAGGACCCTGCCGTCCGTCAGTTCGAAAGGCGTGATGACCTGCTGTCCGACATTGCCGTTCAACGAGCGAGCCGCAAGATAGAGCTCTTTGTCGTGATGAAAACGACCGGTCACACCAACATTGAAGAATTCTTTGTTATCCGGCGCCGACAGCACGGAATCGAGCGCAATGGCCGGGGCCAAAGACCGCTCCTGCCGCAGCTCGACCTGTTCTCGTTTCCATTCCAGGCGCTGAACCTGCCAGGTTCCGAGCCCAAGCATGATGATCATCGCCGGGATGGTGGCCACTGTGGCCCAGAAGGTGGGCTTGAAACGGCGTTTGCCGCCGAGAGGTGTTTCAGGTGCTGACATTTCTGTTTCAATCGTACTCAACAGAGCCGGAGTCACTGGCTTTATGTTTGAACTGAAGGGCGATCATCAGGCCCTTTAGCGGTCGCAGCAGACCAACCGAGCCGCCCAGAATAACTGCGGGCCAGATAGCCATATGAACCCACATGGGAGGTTCTATTCTGGCTTCAAGCAGCAAGGCCAGAGGCACAACCAATGCGCCCAGGATAAAAATGATAAAGACGGCAGGGCCGTCGCCACTGTCCGCCTTCTCAAGATCCACTCCACAAACCGAGCAGGTTTTCGCGACACTCAGAAACCCGTCGAAGAGCTTGCCCTTACCGCATCTGGGACAGCGGCAGGAGAGACCTGTGGCAACAGGCGAAGGAGAACCATAGTCTCTGTTTTCCGCCATGGACTCTCTCGGCAACCCCTCCAATTCCTGCAGAACGCCAGGGTCAGGGGCGTGGCGCGCAGCGCATCCAACGCCCCTATCTAACGGACGGGCCTGCTATCAGCCGCCCCACCAATAGACCGCGACAAAGAGGAACAGCCAAACCACATCGACGAAGTGCCAGTACCAGGCTGCCGCCTCGAACCCAAAATGATGATCCGGCGTGAAGTGTCCCTTAACGGCACGTATCCAGCAGACGGCCAGGAAGATTGTCCCGATGATCACATGGAACCCATGGAACCCGGTCGCCATGTAGAAGGTCGAAGCATAGATGCCGTCGGTGAATCCGAAGGCCGCGTGGCTGTACTCATAAGCCTGCAATGCTGTGAAGAGCACGCCAAGGATGACCGTCAGACCCAGACCGAGCAACAGTCCCCGGCGCTCACCCTGCTGCAGCGCATGGTGCGCCCAGGTCACGGTGCAGCCCGACAACAGCAAGATCAGCGTGTTGAGGAACGGAAGGTCAAAAGCCTCAAAGGTCACGACACCTTCAGGCGGCCACTGAAAACCGGTGGCTTCCTTCGGGAATAGCGAAGCATCGAAGAAGGCCCAGAAGAAGGCCGCAAAGAACATCACTTCGGACGCGATGAAAAGGATCATCCCGTAACGCAGGCCGATCTGGACGATCGGCGTATGATGTCCCTGGAAGGTGGCTTCCTTCACCACCTGAGCCCACCAGCCATACATGGTCAGGATCACCAGACCGAAACCGATCGCGGTCACCCATGGTGTGATTTCATGCATCAGCAGAATCAGCCCGACAGCCAGTACGCCGGCAGAAAGCGAACCGATTAACGGCCAGGGGCTTGGGTCAACCAAGTGGTAGGGATGTTGCGGTTCGTGGGCTGCGCTCATGATCTTCCTCTTAGCACCTCTCGCCGTTCTCCAGATACAGTATCAGGATAAGGCGTTCGTTAAGCAAATTCGTTTCGGCTCAACTAGTTTATCTCTGTCGCGGACTGTGATCCGCTCCCCAATCGATTTTCGGTCGTTTTATGCTCTTCTTCCGGATCGTCCATATCATCAAGATCGCGGAAAAAGGTGTAGGATAAGGTAATGGTGTTCACGTCATCCAGCTCGGGATCTTCCAGGATCGCCGGATCGACGAAGAAACTTACCGGCATATCAATCTCTTGACCGGGTTCCAGTCTCTGCTCGGTAAAACAGAAACAGGCGATCTTGCTGAAGTACTGACCTGCCTTGAGCGGCGTCACATTAAAGGTCGCCGTACCGGTGACCGCTCTCTCGCTGATGTTCTGTGCCTGATAGAAAACGAGGCGGTTTTCACCGACCTGGACCTTGACTTCGCGCTGCAAGGGCCCGAAGCGCCAGGGCAGCTTATCGTTCACGTCAGCATTGAAACGTACGGCGATCACCCGGTCGCTGACCTCTTGCGGCACGGTTTCGGCAACCTGAGTCGTGCCGCCAAATCCGGTAACCTGGCAAAACAGGCGATAGAGCGGAACCGTTGCAAAGGAAAGCCCGATCATCCCGATCACAACGCCGGCCAGCGTCAATCCGACCCGCGCGTTCTTGCGGTTCTTTTGCGAAGCATTCCCGTCGTTATCCGCCATTATACATTCCCATGCGAACGATTGAGACGAAGTAGACCAAAACGATAAAGGCTACGAGGGCAGCCAGAAGCGTCCAGTTTTTTACCCGCTGACGCCGATGCAGTTCGCTACGCTCTTTATTCTCGTCCGCCATCGTCATCCTGCCGTCCCGGTCAGCCCAAGGAGGGAAAGAACGCCGGGCGTCCGGTCAAGCATCATAAGACCAAAGAGGGCAAAGAGATAGACGATGGAAAAACCGAACATCTGCTTCGCATAACGAACACCGTCGTCGCGCAGGACTTTCACCGCCAGAAAGATAAACCGCAGGCCCAACAGGGCAGCGGCTATACCGTAGAGCGGCCCCGCCGTACCCAGAAAACTTGGCAGGAGCGTGAGCGGGACAAGTGCCAGGGTATAAAGCAGCATCTGACGCTTGGTCGATTGCGTACCGGCAACCACCGGCAACATCGGTACACCGGCCTTAGCGTAATCACCTTCGCGGAACAGCGCGAGCGCCCAGAAATGCGGCGGCGTCCACATGAAGATAATGGCGAAAAGAACAACCGACTGCAGATCCACGGATCCGGTTACCGCCGCCCAACCGATCATGGGCGGGAAGGCGCCCGCTGCGCCACCGATGACGATGTTATGCGGTGTGCTGCGCTTTAACCACATCGTGTAGATGAAGACGTAAAAGGCGTTTGCCGAGATCAGCAGAATTGCAGCCGTCCAGTTGACCGCCAGTCCCATCAACATCGTGGAGAAGAGCGTCAGGGTTACCCCGAAGCTCAAAGCTTCTTCCGCCGAGACCCGCCCTTCGGGAAGGGGCCGGGACTTGGTCCGCTCCATAATCGCATCGATGTCGCGGTCGTACCACATGTTGATGGCCCCTGCCGCGCCCGCGCTGACCGCGATGCAGAGAACCGCGACCGCGGCAAGCAAGGGATGCAAATACCCCGGGGCCACAATCAATCCGGCAAAGCCCGAGAAAACCACGAGAGACATCACACGCGGCTTCAGCAGCGCGATGTAATCGCGGACACGGGCACCGTCCGGAAGCGCAACACCCGTTGTCTCGATTTTGATGTCCACCGACGTATCCGTCACAGCACTCACTAACCTGTTCTAAAACACTGCCGGCCCAGAGGGGCCGGCAGAGATCGCTAACGAACTTACTTGATTCGCGGAAGCTCGTTGAAGGTATGGAACGGCGGTGGTGACTCGACCGTCCACTCCAGAGTCGTTGCTCCCTCGCCCCAAGGATTCGCCGCGGCTTTACGTCCGGCCGACAGGGTATAGAGAAGAACGAACACAAAGAAGATCGTCGCACCGAAGGAGATGTAGGATCCGACTGAGGACACGTAGTTCCATCCGGCAAAGGCTTCCGGATAGTCGATGTAACGACGCGGCATGCCCTGCAGACCCAGAAAGTGCTGCGGGAAGAAGGTCAGGTTCACGCCGATGAAGGTCACCCAGAAGTGCAGCTTACCTGCCCATTCCGGATACTGACGACCGGACATTTTGCCCAGCCAGTAGTACATCGCGGCAAAGATCGCGAAGACGGCACCCAGGCTCAGCACGTAATGGAAATGCGCGACAACATAGTAAGTGTCATGCAGCGCCAGATCGATACCTGCATTTGCCAGGACAACACCGGTCACACCGCCCACCGTAAAGAGGAAGATGAAACCAATCGCCCAGAGCATCGGCGTATCGAAGCGCAGCGAGCCGCCCCACATGGTCGCAATCCAGGAGAAGATCTTGATCCCGGTCGGGACCGCAATCACCAGCGTCGCCGCCGTGAAGTAAGCCCGCGTATCAACGGACATGCCCACGGTGTACATGTGATGCGCCCAGACAACGAAGCCGACAAAGCCAATCGACACCATGGCATAGGCCATACCGAGATAGCCGAACACAGGCTTGCGGCTGAAGGTGGAGATGATGTGGCTGATGATGCCGAAGGCCGGCAGGATCATGATGTAAACTTCAGGATGCCCGAAGAACCAGAAGAGGTGCTGGAACAGGATCGGGTCGCCGCCACCGGCAGGATCGAAGAAGGAGGTTCCGAAGTTACGATCGGTCAGCAGCATGGTGATTGCACCACCAAGAACCGGCACTGCCAGCAGCAGCAGGAACGCCGTGATCAGCATGGACCAGACGAACAGCGGCATCTTGTGCAGGGTCATACCCGGCGCACGCATGTTGAAAATCGTCGTGATAAAGTTAACCGCACCCAGGATTGACGAAGCACCGGCCAGATGCAGTGCGAAAATCGCCATATCGACCGAAGGCCCACTGTGTCCAAGCTTTGTGGAAAGCGGCGGATAAACCGTCCAGCCTGTTCCCGCACCCTGATCGACGAAAGCCGAACCAAGCAGCAGGCCAAAGGCGGGAACCAGCAACCAGAATGAAATGTTGTTCATGCGCGGGAAGGCCATATCCGGCGCACCGATCATCAGCGGTACGAACCAGTTGCCGAAGCCGCCAATCAAGGCGGGCATGACCACGAAGAACACCATGATCAGTCCGTGCGCCGTAATCACGACGTTCCAGAACTGACCGGGATCGTCTGACAAGCCCGGGAAATAGTCGAGGCCGGGATTCTGCAGCTCAGCGCGCATCAGGACGGAGAAGGCGCCGCCGATCAGACCTGCAATAATCGCGAACAGCAGATAAAGCGTTCCGATGTCTTTGTGGTTCGTGGAACAGAACCAGCGGACAAAAAATCCTGGCTTATGATCGTGATCGTCGTGGCCGTGGGCCGCGGTTGTTTCGTTAGCCATAGTTACTCACCTCTCCTAGGGCTCGTCGCACGGCAGGCCTATTGGGCGCCGAGCTCATTGGTGTTCAGGTTCGTTGCAGCAGAAACGCCGCTCTCAGATCCGGTCTGCGCGATCCGCACGCTTGGCGCCGGGCCATCGACTTTTGCGAACTCTTCTTTCGCTGTCTCGACCCAGGCTGCGTACTCTTCCTTGGATACGATCGTGAACATGATCGGCATGTAGGAGTGTCGCGTACCGCAGATTTCAGAGCACTGTCCGTAGAAAGTGCCGGTCCGGTCGAAATAGACGGCCGTCTCGTTAATCCGGCCAGGGACCGCATCGATCTTGCGCTGCTGCGTCGGCATCGCGAAGGCATGGAGCACATCGCCTGCCGTCACCAGAACCCGGATCTTGGTGTCTACAGGAAGAACGACCGCATTATCGGTCTGCAGCAGATAAGGTTGCCCTTCCTCAAGGTCTTCCTCTTCGACCATATAAGCATCAAAGGTGAAGTTGCCGTGATCCGGATACTCGTAAGACCAATACCACTGCTTGCCGATGGCCTTGATGGTCATCTCGGCATCGTCGATCTTTTCCTGATTGTAGAGCAGACGGAATGACGGGATCGCGATCACCACCAGAATGATCACCGGAACCGCTGTCCAGATCACTTCGATCAGCGTGTTGTGGGTGGTCTTCGATGGCGTTGGATTCCGTTTTTCCGAGAAGCGGAACATGACGTAAAGCAGAAGGAACAAAACGAAGACGGTAATGGCCGTGATGATGATCAGCAATTCATTGTGAAAGAGATCAATTTCGTTTGCGTTCGGCGAGGTCGGATTCTGAAATCCCAGGCCCCAATTTTTCAAGCCGTTTAAGCCGTCGGATTCTTCAGCTATTGCCCTCGAGACAATCGCGGTCATGTTCGCAAAAAAGGCGAAGACGCCGGCGACGAGAGCTCCACGCTTCAAAAACGCCATGTAATTCTATCCTGTCTTGTGTCGGGTAACGTACCCATCATCGTTCCGGCAACCTGGACTCCGATTACCCGAGTCCCCACGCCGGTCCCCCTAGCTTGGTTGCGCGGCAAACTAGCGCAGCCTGTCCATTCCGACAAGCCTTCGAAAGGGGCTATTGTACCGGAAAGTCCGGTTTTTTCCCTGTCACCTCATATAGTCGATTCATTAACGATTCGGCACTATGCGACGTAATGTCGCAAATGAGGATTGTGGTGAGATCCTCATATCGGCCAATGTATGGGTGTTATGGCCGTTTTAGCTGGCTTTCGGCAAACAGCGTAACTAGTTGTATAGTCTCTTTGCAGCGCTCTGATGTTGGCCTTTGGTATAGGGTTGCTGTTGCGGTCAGGTACGAAAATGGAGTTTCCCGATGAGCCACGTAGCCGATACGGACGATATCTTTTACTCGCGTGCGGGGCTGGATCGCAGCCGGCTCGAATCCATCGTCGATGACGCCTTGAAGGGCGCGGACGATGGAGAACTTTATCTTGAGTATTGTCAGTCAGAAGGGCTGGCGTTCGACGACGGCAAACTAAAAAGTGCAAGTTTCGACACCACCCAGGGTTTTGGCCTCCGGGGAATCTCCGGTGAAGCCGCCGGATATGCCCACGCCAGCGAGCTCTCCGAAGCCGCAATCAAGCGTGCCGCAGAGACGGTCAAAACCGTAAATTCCGGCCACGGCGGTACGATGGCGGAAGCTCCCCAGGGCACCAACGCCAAGCTCTACAGCGATCTGAACCCGCTCAACGACGTGGCTTTCGACACCAAGGTCAAGCTGCTGGCGGAAATCGATGCCTACGCCCGTGCTAAAGATCCCCGGATCGTTCAGGTCAGTGCGTCTCTTTCGGGAGAATGGCAGTCCATCCAGATCCTGCGTGCAGGTGGTGACCGCATGGCGGATATCCGCCCGTTGGTGCGCCTTAATATCTCGGTTGTTGTCGCCGAGGGCGACCGCATGGAAAGCGGCGGTTACGGCGGCGGCGGACGTTATGCCTATGAAAGCCTGCTCGACCCCTCCTATTGGCAAGGCGGCGTGGACGAAGCGTTGAGGCGCGCTCTTGTTAATCTGGATTCGGTCGATGCCCCGGCTGGCGAGATGCAGGTCGTCCTGGGCTCAGGCTGGCCCGGCATTCTTCTGCATGAAGCCGTCGGTCATGGGCTGGAAGGCGACTTCAACCGCAAGAAAACTTCGGCCTTCTCCGGCCTGATCGGTGAACGGGTAGCGGCACCGGGTGTAACGGTCGTAGACGACGGCACCATGCTGGACCGGCGCGGGTCGCTGACCATCGACGACGAAGGCACTCCGACCCAGTCCACGACCCTGATCGAGGACGGAATTCTGGTCGGCTACATGCAGGACCGTCAGAACGCCCGCTTGATGGGAATGGCTCCGACCGGAAACGGACGCCGCCAGAGCTATGCACATATTCCCATGCCCCGCATGACCAACACAGTGATGCTTGCCGGTGAGCGGGATCCTGCTGAAATCCTGGCATCGGTGAAGGACGGCCTCTACGCCGCGAACTTCGGTGGCGGTCAGGTGGATATCACCTCCGGCAAATTCGTCTTCTCCTGCACCGAAGCCTATCTGATCGAAAACGGAAAGCTCGGTGCCCCGGTCAAAGGCGCAACTCTGATCGGCAACGGGCCTGATGTGATGAAGAAGATTTCGATGATCGGCAATGATCTCGAACTCGACGATGGTGTCGGCACCTGCGGCAAGGAGGGCCAGGGCGTGCCGGTCGGCGTGGGACAACCCTCAATCCTGATCGACGGCATCACGGTCGGTGGGACTGCAGCCTAGAGTCGGTAAAGTTATTCTACTTTTGGGCGTTGGTCTTAACCGCTTCTTAAGATCTTGAGACACAAGATAGTTCCCATAGTCTCCTAATATACCCTCGCTTTTAAGAGAGTCGCAGCCCCCAACTGCGGCTCTCTTTCCTTTTGCGGAAGGCGATCCTGCCTCAATTTCTGAGGCCGGTCGTTCCGAACAAAAGCTCAGTAGGCGTAGGCTTCGAACAGAGGGTCGATCTTGCCGCCCCACTCACCATGAAACAGGGCTAACTGTTCATCAGCAGGGGTTTTGCCGCTCTCAACCGTCTGTTTGAGCGGCTTCAGGAAGGCGGTCTCGTCCAGCATGCTGCTGTCCATGCGCTTGCGGCTTCGCAGTCCTTGTTCAGCCAACGACACCATCTCTCCCGCTATTTCGCGCACCGTCGCGCCCCGGAAGGGGGTCGCCAGGGCCTGACGCGGCACCTCGGCGCGCAGGTAATCATGTTCTTCCATGGTCCAGTCCTTGACCATGTCCCAAGCGGCATCGAGCGTTCCCTGATCGTACAGCAGCCCAACCCAAAGTGCAGGCAGGCCACAGAGCGACCGCCAGGGGCCGCCGTCGGCGCCACGCATCTCGATGAATTTCTTCAGGCGGACTTCGGGGAACAGGGTCGTGAGATGATCCGCCCAATCGCCCATGGTCGGCAGTTCGCCCGGACGCCCCGGCAGTTTGCCTGCCATAAAGTCGCGGAACGACAGGCCACTGACGTCGACGTAAGTCCCATCGCGGTAAATAAAATACATCGGCACATCGAGGACGTAGTCCACGTAGCGTTCGAAACTCATGCCCTCGTCAAAAACAAAGCTCGGGACTCCGCAGCGATCCGGGTCCGTATCCGTCCAGATATGACTGCGATAGCTCAGAAAGCCGTTCGGCTTGCCGTCTTTGAAAGGCGAGTTGGCAAAGAGTGCAGTTGCAATGGGCTGCAGCGCCAGACTGGTCCGGAATTTCTTGACCATGTCGGCTTCCGACTCGAAATCCAGGTTCACCTGGACGGTGCTGGTGCGCAGCATCATGTCGAGACCGAGGTTGCCCTTGGTCGGCATATAGGCGCCCATGATCTTGTAGCGGCCCTTGGGCATCCAGCTGATGTCCTCCCGGCCCCACTTGGGCTGAAATCCGACGCCCAGCATATGCACGCCGAGTGGCTCCGCCACCTCTTTGACCTGCGCCAGATGGGTGTGCACCTCGTCGCAGGTCTGGTGAATGTTCTCAAGCGGCGCGCCGGACAGCTCGAATTGCCCGCCCGGCTCCAGAGTAATGCTGCAGCCATCCTTGCTCAGAGCAACCGGATTGCTGCCTTCGCAGAGCTTTTTCCAGCCGAATCGATCACTCAATCCTTCAAGCAGCGCGCGGATTCCCACATCGCCTTCGTAGGGAAGCGGCCGGAGATCATCCACGCGAAACGCAAATTTCTCATGCTCGGTGCCGATTCGCCAATCGCTGCGGGGCTTGCAGCCGGCCGCAAGGTACTCGACAAGCTGATCCTTGCCGGAGATCGGAGGGTTATCGGCGCCTGAGGCGACGGATTCAGGTTGGGCGGACATTCACTTCCCCAGCTGGTCATTCAAATCGCGGACGCCCGCGAACTTGCAGCACATTGTTACGCAGGAGCCGCCAATCAAGCACCCGCTCGATCGGCTGGCCGTTTTTCCCAGTCACCGAGTACGGCCTGCCAGCAGGCAAGCGCGGAAACGGCGGCAGTGTCGGCACGGAGAATACGCGGCCCGAGTCCGACAGGCGTAACAAAGGGTAGTTTCGTTAAGGCGTCAAGTTCACCTTTAGTAAAGCCACCCTCCGGCCCGGTCATCACGGCCCAGGGCTCCCTGCCCGCGTCGCCATCCCCGGCGCGGATATCCTGCAACACCTCTGCAATCGGCTGGGCCGCTCCGGATTCAGCGCAGAGCAGGATCCTCCGTTCCAGCGGCCAACCCGCCATCAGTTCGTCCAACGCCACCACATCCCGAACCACCGGAAGGCTCATCCGTTCGCATTGCTCCGCAGCCTCGCGCGCATTCGCGGCCAGCCGTTCGCTGTTAACCCGGGACACATCGGTATAGCGGGTAAAAACCGGCTGAAGCAGCGAGCAGCCAAGCTCGACCGCTTTTTCCGCGACAAAGTCGAGGCGGGCCCGCTTGATCGGCGCAAACACGAGCCAGAGGTCTGGTTCAGGCTCGGGCAACCGGCGCAGTTCGATCACCTCGAGTGAACACCAGCCCTTGCCGATACCGTCGATACGCGCCAGCCACTCGCCATCCTGCCCGTTAAAGACCGCCAGCATCGCCCCCGGCTTCAAGCGCAGCACGGATCGCAGAAAATGGGCTCCGGCATGATCAAGCCCAACGGCCGTGCCTTTTTCGATGTGGGCCTCGACATGTAGTCTGGTCTCAATTTTCGCGGCCATCGTCCTACCGGATGTTCTGCGGACTTTTCGTCCGCCTTCAAGGGGAGTAATAGAGTAATATCAGGCTGTAGAGATAGAAACCTGTCCGAATTGCTATAGGCCACGAGCGGCCGGGGAAACGCAACGGTGAATGACACGACACTCAGAAGCGACATCGTTCAGGGCCATTGGGTCATGCGCATCATGCCGAAGAGTGCCTGGCCCTATATGAAACTGGCCAGGCTCGACCGGCCGATCGGCACCTGGCTGCTGCTGTTTCCCTGCTGGTGGAGCCTTACGCTCGCAACCACCGCATCGCCAGCGCACCAGCTGGATTTCGGCTTCATCTGGTTGGTCGTGCTCTTTGCCATTGGTTCGCTGGTCATGCGCGGCGCGGGCTGCACCTTCAACGACATCGTAGACCGCGACTTCGACATCAAAGTCGCCCGCACGTCAGACCGGCCAATCCCAAGTGGTCAGGTCACAACGCGACAGGCAATCCTGTTTCTGGGTCTGCAGCTTCTGATCGGCCTGACCATCCTGCTGCAACTGAACTGGTATGCCGTCGCCGTGGGCGCAGCCTCTCTGTTCCTGGTATTCACCTATCCCTTTATGAAGCGGATCACCTACTGGCCCCAGGCCTGGCTCGGGTTGACCTTCAATTGGGGGGCGCTTGTGGGCTGGGCCACGATCCAGGGCAATCTGGATTGGCCCGCTTTGGGGCTCTACGCAGCCGGTATCGCCTGGACCCTGGGCTACGACACGATATACGCCCATCAGGACAAGGAAGACGACGCACTGATCGGCGTTAAATCCACGGCCCTGAAGTTCGGCAGCGCAACGAAAAGCTGGCTTTGGTTCTTTTACGCCCTGACCAGCCTGTTGCTCGCAGCAACAGGGGTCGGCTTGGGACTGCCCTGGCCCTTCTGGGCCGCTCTCATGGCGGTTGGCGCGCACTTCAGCTGGCAGATTCTCACACTGAACAGCGAAGATCCGCAGGATTGCCTGACAAAGTTCAAATCCAACCGCTATGTCGGCTGGCTGCTCTTTGCAGGCCTGCTTCTTTCGAACGCTATCTAACTCAGCTCATGAGTTCCGTGACATAAGGCGGCAGAGCAAATGCGCCCTGGTGGACTTCCGGCGTGTAATAGCGGGTCTCCACCGGCGCGGCATCAAACCGCGCTTTCAGATCCGACAGGGCAGTCGTCCGCAAGGCGGTGTTGTCCGTCGCCCAGCCGAAGGCCAAAGGCCCGCCAATGTAGGTCGGAATGGTCGCCAGATAGCAGCTTGCGTCCTTGAACAGGGCCCTGAAGAAGGAAACGGATGAGGTCAATTCCTCGGCCTGAACAAAGGGCACACCATTTTGCGTCACCAGGATACCACCGTCCGACAGGCAGTTCCGGCAATCGCGGTAGAAGGTCTCGGTGAAGAGCACTGCACCAGGTCCGATAGGATCGGTGGAATCGACGATCACCAGATCGTAACGCTCTTCGCAGTTGGCTACGAAATCACGCCCGTCTGCGATCACCAGTTCAGTCCTTGGATTGTCGAAAGCACCGTTTGAGATGGACGGCAGATAGGTCGTGCACAAATCCACAACCCCGCGGTCGATCTCGACCATGGTGACCTTTTCGATCGAAGAATGCTTGAGGGCCTCTTCGAGCACACCGCCGTCACCGCCACCGATGATCAACACCTTGCGAACAGCACCATGGGCGTAGATCGGCAGATGCGTCAGCATCTCGTGATAGATGAACTCGTCGTTCTCGGTCGTCTGAATAACGCCATCCAGCGTCATCACCCGTCCCAGAGTCTCATGCTCGAAGATCACCAGATGCTGATGATCGGTCTGGCTGTCGAAGAGCACCTTGCCCATCTTCAAATGGATAGAGGTGTCATCGTGCAGTGTCTCTTCGAACCAGTCGCTCATACTTCCCGGCCCCGTCGATGCTCCTCGACCTTAACCCGCTCAGGGCTGAAGGCTTTCCGGAGAACCTCGACTGCCTCGTGCGGCCGTGCATCGCCACACATAAAGACGTCGAGTGCAGCGTAACCGCACTCCGGCCAGGTATGAATGCTGATATGCGACTCTGCGAGGACCGCAACACCGGATACGCCGCCATTGGGTGTGAAATGGTGCAGATGAATATGCAGCAGAGTGGCGCCTGCGGCAGTTACGCACTCGCGCAGCGTCTCTTCGACGTAAGCAAGGTCGTCCAACTGCTCGGCCTGCATCAGGTCGATAATCAGATGTGTGCCCGCAAAACGCTCGCCATCGCGTTCGATGAAGAAGTCCTTCCGGTCTTCATCATTGGTTTGCATCTGCGTTTCAGGCGATGCCTGACACTCGAAAGTTAAGTCTTCCGTTTGGGTGGTGCTTGAACCCTCATCCAAGTCCATCCCCAATTGGAAGAGGGCGTGTACATTGGACATAGTCCGTCCTCCCCAACCAGTAGATGACCCGGTCAATGCCAGGAGCGGCGGATATAGAGAGTGCAGAGATGAAACGCAATCACTTTCTGCGAATATATTTAGGCGATTTTTTGGCCACCCGGAGCTGGAAAACACCGCGCTGTCCGGAATGTGCCGTTACTTCTGGTTAACAGCCCTGTCAGGCCCGGGCTGACGTTAACGCTTAAGGCGTATCCAGAAGCTCAAAATGCGGTGCCTCCAGCGCGACTGCATCGCTGCGCAGAGCTTCGATCACGCTCCGCCGGAGATCTGGATCTTCGATGACAGAGAGGATAAAGGCATCAAGCTCGCGACCCGGATAGAGCCGGCGGCGAACCTCTTCGAGGGCTTCCTGCTGGTTCAGGGCCGGAAACTGACGCCGGGCCGCCGGAATTGTAGCGATACCAGCCGGCTGATCCTCTACCCGCAAGCATCCGGCGCGGCTCAGATACACGAAAACACTCCTCAGCGGCGGGATGGGGCCTTCAGGCTGATCCAGTTGCACATCGTTCAAACGACCGAAACGATAGATCTCTCCGCCAAGCTCGGTATCGTGCATCCGCTGGAGCTGGGTTGCGTTTAACCAGGTTATAAAGACTTCGGTTTCGGCCCCCGGCGCGTGCTGCAGATTTGCCGCAACTGCTCCATAACGGGTCATATGAGCTGAATACACCACTTCGTAATCATGAAGCCGTGTAAGCGTGACAGGGATTTCATCGGCTGTGCCAGGCGCAAGCGCTGAACCCGATTTCAATCCCTGATCCGGTTCAGCTCCGTACTTGCGGGCCAGCTGCTCCGGCGCACGGTTGGAACCGTGGGCAATCACAGGTGTACGGTCCTGGAAACTCTCCTGCGGCCAATCGATTGGCGACGACAGATCAGCAACGCCACGGCGAAAGCGATAGGACGCCGCGGGCGCCTGGTAAGGATACCCCTTGGCCAGTTCAAGCCGTGCAGAAGGGCTGCTTGGTAACGGCCAGGGCAAACTCAGGGTCGACTATTCAGTCGGTGCAGAGCGGTGGAGCATCGGGGTCGATGCGCTCGATCCGAAAACGTGTCGCACAGTCATCGACTGTCAGCCACGCTCGTTTCGCCCACTCTTCCCGTGCCGCTTCGTAATCACCAAACGGCCCGATCCACTGTTCATCGCCACCCACGGCATCCTGAAACCGGGTATCGATGTACTCTCCGCCAACTACGTAAAACTGCGCCATGTCTTCTTCTCAGACGTTGCTTCGCATTTTGATCCGGTCCGACTTATCCAGCGTGAAACGCCGTCTCTCACCGTAACCGCATGGAATCTTATTCCAATTCATAAATTTGTAATAGTAACAAATAAACGCTTCATGAATCTTTCTGCCTTGAAAAAAAAACATACCTCAATTATTGCTTTTCATCGTAGGTTTCCACTTCCAGAACAGAATTTTTCCGGCCCGTCGAGCCGTTTAGGGCCTTGACCGTCCGACGGTCACCTCCACCCTCCAATACATTGGATACTCCACGGGACCGGAATAACCCTATTCCATCACCTTTATGCCTTCGAATGGCTGCATCAGGGCAGAAATACGGCATATTTTGGGCGTTCACGCATGAAACCGGAACCCGAAAGCCTATCGGGGATGACGCCTAATACTTTCACCCGCTTCGCATTACCGATACTATTGCGACAAGAAACGTCACACTAAGACACGTTAAACAGCCTGAACTTCCAAAGCCCATTTTTAGGGCTGCAATGAGAAAGTCTGTATATGCCGATTGATTTTTCGACCTTCTCGATCTTCGTGATCGTTGTTCTGGTCTTCGCCATCATCCTTATCTTCATGGGGATCAAACCTGTTCCTCAGGGTATGGAGTACACCGTCGAGCGGTTTGGACGTTATACCAAGACCCTGACTCCCGGGCTCAATCTGATCGTGCCGGTCATCGATAAGGTTGGTGCCGAAATGAACATGATGGAAACCGTCATGGATGTCCCCTCTCAGGAAGTCATTACCAAGGACAACGCGGTAGTACAGGTCGACGGTGTGGTCTTCTTTCAGGTGCTCGACGCCGCGAACGCGGCCTATCAGGTTCGAAATCTGGAGCGGGCTATCCTTAATTTGACAATGACCAATGTCAGAACCGTCATGGGCTCGATGGACCTCGATGAACTGCTGTCGAAGCGCGACAAAATCAACGCCGAGCTGCTGACCGTGGTCGATGATGCGACGGAACCCTGGGGTGTTAAAGTCACCCGGATCGAGATCAAGGACATCACGCCACCTGCGGATCTGGTCGATTCCATGGCCCGTCAGATGAAGGCCGAACGTGAAAAACGCGCGACCATCCTGGAAGCTGAAGGCGAGCGGCAAGGCCAGATCCTTAAAGCAGAAGGCGCCAAACAGGCCGCGGTTCTGGAAGCAGAAGGCCGCCGGGAAGCCGCTTTCAAGGATGCGGAAGCCAGAGAGCGCGAAGCCGAAGCCGAGGCCAAGGCAACGGAAGTGGTTTCAGCTTCAATCGCCAACGGCGACGTCAACGCAATCAATTACTTCGTGGCACAAAAATACGTCGATGCTCTGGGGCAGTTCGCCAACTCGCCCAATCAGAAAACCTTCTTCCTGCCCGTCGATGCAGCCGGCGTGATCGGCGCCATTGGTGGTATTGCGGAAATTGCCAAGGACTCCCTGGCCGAACGCGAAGCCCAGAAAGCTGAGCGCCGACGCGGTCCCTGGGATGGCGAAGGTTCCGACGCATGATCGGGTTCGACCAAATCGAATTCTGGCACTGGTGGATTGCGGCGGTCGCCTTCGCCGCAATCGAGGTTTTCGCCCCGAGCGCCGCCTTCATCTGGATGGGGGCGTCCGCCGCGGTCGTCGGTGCTCTTCTTGCGCTGTTTCCCGGTATCGGCTGGGAGTTTCAACTTCTGATCTTTGCCGTTTTCTCGGTGGCCACCGTCGTACTCTGGCGCGTCTACCGCGCCCGAAATCCTGCCCCGGCTGGTGATCCCAACCTCAACCGGCGCGGAAACCAGTACGTTGATCGCAGCTTCACGATCGACGAGGCCATTGTGAACGGCAACGCGAAGATGAAGATCGACGGTGTCATCTGGAAAATCAGGGGCGAGGACCTGCCCGCCGGCAGTAAAGTCAAGGTCACCGCTGTCGAGAGCACAGTTCTGCTCGTGGAACCCGATCAGGCCGTTTAACCCAAAAGACCGGCCTGCTACAAAACACGCTGGCCCCGCTTGCTCAATGCTGCTTGCGCCATACCTATAGAGTTCATGTCCCCCGGGGCGGCAGCGGGCGAGCAGCTCTTGTTTGAATTGGGCCGGATAATCTGCGATCAATTGGCCAAACTTGATCGCGGATTATCAGCACTGCAACAGTCTTCAGGGCAATAGCAGTGCGTGCCAGGAATTAAAATCTGATGCCCTATACTTCGCTTCGCGATTTCATCGACCGGCTCGAGCAGACCGGTCGTCTGAAACGTGTTACGGCCCCTGTTTCTGCAGAGCTGGAGATCACCGAAATTCAGACCCGGCTGCTGGCAGAGGGCGGCCCCGCGGTTCTGTTCGAAAACGTCCAGCGCGCCGATGGCACCAGCTACGACATGCCTGTACTGGCAAACCTCTTCGGCACGGTTGAGCGGGTTGCCTGGGGGATAGAACGCGAACCGGAACAGCTTCGCGAAGTCGGTGAAACGCTTGCGTTCCTGCGACAGCCGGAACCACCGGGCAGCCTGAGGGAAGCCTGGAACTCGCTGCCGCTTCTCAAGACCGTTATGGCCATGAAGCCCAAAACGGTCTCCTCTGCCCCCTGCCAGGAAGTGGTGCTTCAGGGCGACGACATCGATCTGTCGCAGATTCCGATCCAGTCCTGCTGGCCCGGCGAACCCGCGCCCCTGATTACCTGGCCGCTTGTTGTCACCAAAGGCCCAGGCAAGGGTAAGACCGACGACTTCAATCTGGGCATTTACCGGATGCAGGTTCTGGGCAAGGACAAAACCCTGATGCGCTGGCTCAAACACCGGGGCGGCGCGCAGCATCACCAGCGCTGGAAAAACGAAAAGACCGAGCCACTTCCCGCTGCCGTCGTCATCGGCGCGGATCCCGGAACAATCGTCGCCGCCGTAACGCCTGTGCCCGATACGCTGTCGGAATATCATTTCGCCGGCCTGCTGCGCGGACAGAAAGTCGAGCTGGTCGACTGTAAAACCGTCCCGCTCAAGGTTCCGGCCCAGGCGGAGATTATCCTCGAAGGCTACGTCAGTCTGGACGATTACGGCGACGAGGGGCCATACGGCGATCACACCGGTTACTACAATTCGGTTGAATCCTTTCCGGTCTTCACCGTGACGGCCATTACCCGGCGCCGCAAACCGATTTACCTGAGCACCTTTACCGGACGCCCGCCAGACGAACCCTCTATCCTTGGTGAAGCCCTGAACGAGGTCTTCATCCCTTTGCTTCAACAGCAGTTTCCCGAGATTGTCGACTTCTGGCTCCCGCCCGAAGGCTGCAGCTACCGGGTGGCGGTTGTCTCGATGAAAAAAGCCTATCCCGGTCACGCCAAGCGGATCATGCTCGGCGTCTGGTCCTATCTGCGCCAGTTCATGTACACCAAGTGGGTGATCGTTGTGGACCATGACATCAACGCGCGGGACTGGAAGGATGTCATCTGGGCCATGTCGACACGTATGGACCCGGCCCGGGATATCACGCTTATCGAAAACACGCCGATCGACTATCTCGACTTCGCCTCTCCGGAGAGCGGTCTGGGCTCCAAGATCGGCCTGGACGCGACGGGCAAGTGGCCGCCCGAAACCAAGCGTGAGTGGGGCCAGGAAATCGAGATGTCCAAAGAAATTGTCGACAAGGTAAGTGACCGCTGGGACGAATACGGTCTTCCAGGATCAGGAAAGTCGATTTGGAAATAAAATTGGGTTTGCATCAAGTTGAGCAAAAAGCGAGTATTTTAGGCAACTAACGTTCAATGCAAAAAGATTGTGCAGTCGAGCGAAACATCTAAGACCTATTGTAATGCCCAAAATTTCAACGCCTGGCGACTCAGCGAAGACCAAACCTGAACGCCAAAAGAGCGAACAGGCGACAGAGAGTTTCCTGGTTGCCAAACCGGGCATCGCAGAAACCAAGATCGAGAACTGCACACCGACCGCCGCTGCCGCCCTGGCATTGCGCTCGAAGATCAACCGCCAGGCTTTGGATTACTGGATCAGGATCCGGGGCGAACGCGCCATGCCCTCCAGGGCTGATCTCGACCCTATCGATATCAGAAGAATCCTGCCCAATGTGGTGTTGATAGACGTTGCTAGCGAGCCCCTGGATTTTCGTTACCGCCTGATCGGCACCAAGATCGTCTCCCAGCTCAACAACGATCATACCGGAAAATGGATGTCGGAAATCCCGCACCAGAAACCGCCGAGCAAGATCTGGTCGAGCTGCGAAACGGTAGTGAACGAGAAAATCCCCATGACCACCGAGGTCCCCTATACAGGCCGAAACAAGGACTTCGCGGTGTCCGAGGACATCGTCATGCCGCTTTCAGGTGATGGGGTTACGGTCAATATGCTGTTTGTCGTCGTCGACTTTTTCAGCCGTTCGGTCGAAAACCTTTAGCGTGTGTTGCGTTCAATAGGACATATGTGTTCGCAGGCAGGTCCGAGGCGGCATTTGCTGAGTACAGCGCGTTCAGATCAGTTGGAGAATGCAATTAACCGCGACATGCGCTTGAGGCGTCACAAGCCTTGACCTGACGGAAAAACGCGGCAATGCTAGCAACATGACAAACTTCGGACTGGACAGCATCCTACGACTTATTACCCCGGCCTCCTAGAGGAGTCCGGGAAAGATCATTTGCGATCTTCGTCCAAGTCGTTAACAGGTTGCGTTCGTTACCCATAGGTCCGGTTGTTATGTCAGTTCCCAACAGTTTCCGCAGTTCTTTGTCCTTGAGCCAGCGATTCGCAGGCGCTGTTCAGGTGGACATCTCTGCAGCTTCTTTCCTGGATCGGGCCCTTGAGCTACGACTTATTTGCGGTCGCCGGGCCTGATGCGGCGCCCGGTGGCTGGAGCTGCCAACCGCAATATAGTGAAACCCCTGAGACCAAAGATACACCACAGCGCCGGCTGTTGCAGCTCGCTCCAAACGCGAGCGCCAGCGGTAATCGAAGAGAGATCTAGACCATGAACCGCATGCCCATCGAGAAATACCGCCCCTTTCAACCTGTAAACTTGCCGGATCGTCAATGGCCGGGCCGAGTCATCGAAAAAGCGCCGATCTGGTGCAGCGTCGATCTGCGCGATGGCAACCAGGCCTTGATTGAGCCAATGGACCCCGCCCGCAAACGCCGCATGTTCACCATGCTGGTTGGCATGGGCTTCAAGGAAATCGAGGTTGGCTTCCCCTCAGCGTCTCAGACTGATTTCGACTTTGTGCGGGAACTGATTGAAGAAGACCTGATTCCCGATGACGTGACGATCCAGGTGCTGACGCAGGCGCGAGATCACCTGATTGAACGCACCTTTGAGTCCATCAAGGGTGCAAAGCGGGTCATCGTTCATCTCTATAACTCCACCTCTACCCTGCAGCGGCGGGTGGTCTTCGGGCTCGATCGTCAAGGCATCATCGATATAGCGGTCGAAGGCGCAAAACTGGTCAAGGCGCTGATCCCAAGCGTGCCGGAAACCGAAATTATCCACCAGTATTCCCCGGAGAGCTTCACGGGGACGGAAATGGATTTTGCGGTCGAGGTCTGCGAAGCCGTCATGGATGTGTGGGAGCCAACACCGGAGAAGAAGGTTATCCTGAACCTTCCCGCGACCGTCGAAATGTCGACCCCCAATATCTACGCGGATCAGATCGAATGGTTCAGCCGCAATATCAAGAACCGCGACAGTGTCATTGTCAGCCTGCACCCGCATAACGACCGGGGCACCGGTGTCGCGGCCGCCGAATTGGGCTTCGTGGCCGGTGCGGACCGTATCGAGGGCACGCTGTTCGGCAATGGCGAGCGCACCGGTAACGTCGACATCGTCAATATCGCGCTGAACATGTTCACCCAGGGCGTCGATCCGGAGCTGGACATCAGCAACATCGATGAACTGCGTGAAACCGCTGAATACTGCAACCAGTTGCCGGTTCATCCCCGCCACCCCTATGCCGGCGACCTGGTCTATACCGCCTTCTCCGGATCGCATCAGGACGCGATCAAAAAGGGGATGGCCGCGATGAAGCAGAGCAACAGCGGCGTTTGGGAAGTTCCTTATCTGCCGATTGACCCGCATGACGTAGGCCGCAATTACGAAGCAATCGTCCGGATCAACAGCCAGTCAGGAAAAGGGGGCGTCGCCTATATCCTCCAGAGCGAGTACCACCTGGAACTGCCGCGTGGATTGCAGGTAGAGTTCACACAACGCATTCAGGAAGATGCCGACAACACCGGTAAGGAAATCAGTCCGGAGCATATCTGGCAGAGCTTTCAGGATACCTATCTCTCCTCCAACGGGCCGATCGAATTCGTCGATCACCGCTCAGTTCCCGATGCCCATGCGTCTGAGCAGCGCGTGCTCACTGCCACCTTGAAAATCAAGGGCGACGAACGCGAAATCACAGGTCACGGAAACGGTCCGATTGCAGCCTACACAGCCGCCCTCAGCCAGGAGATCGGTACCGAGATTTCCGTGCTGAACTACTACGAACACTCGACCGGCAGCAGCTCCGACGCTACAGCTGTCGCCTATGTCGAAGTCAAAACCGGCGACGGGCGCAAGGTTTGGGGTGTCGGGCAGCACGCAAACATTGTTAAGGCATCCCTGCTCGCAGTCACCAGTGCCGCCAATCAGGTCAGCACGACGGCGAACTGAGCATTGTCTGGGGTACAGATTCCGGTCGTTTCAGGTTTACATTGAAGAACGACCGGATTTTGCTCTCCGGAGCCAGAATATTATAAACTGAACACAGGCATGAACTCTTAGTCCAAAGCGCGTTATGAAGCAGTTTCTCGACAATCCGGCCTCCCGCGTGTGCCTGCGCCCGCTACGGCGGGAAAACGCCCGAAACTTTGCCCTGCTTTTAGGCGGTGTTTCCAGGTCGGTCTCGATGATGGCCAGAATGCCTCATCCCTGCACGCGGATGACTGCACAGGCCTGGATCGACGAGCATTCTGAGCCCGGTTCCTGCGCCTTTGCCATCATTCGCAAGCGCGATCGAAACTTTCTGGGCGCAATCGCCCTTAATACCGATGAAATCGTGCCTGAGTTGGGATATTGGGTGGGGCGGCCCTACTGGTCCCGCGGTTATGCGACCGAAGCGGTCCTGGCCCTGGAGTCCCTTGCCTTTCATCACGGGATCAGCCGCCTGGCTGCCGAGACCTTTCCCCACAATCAGGCTTCTCAGAGAGTTCTCCTCAAATCCGGGTTTCAGCATGAGGGGGCCTTCGTTAGAGGATTTACCTCGGAACGGGATGATAATCACGTATTCCGCTACGAAAAGGAGCTACGCGCCTCTTGAGCGCCATCGGTCTCACGGGTCGAAACGGCAGATTTCGCCTGCCCTCCGAGATCGAATAGATTGCGTTGCGGCCCTCCTTGCACCTATATGACTTTCTGACAGCATCATCACGCCGCCGTTCTTCCATCGCAGGATCTCTTTCATGACCACCGACAGCGAAGCCCTCAATCTGCTCCAAGACCTGATCAAAAAGGCCAAAGCCCTTGGCGCCGACGCCGCGGACGCTCTGGTTTTTGAATCCGCCTCTCTTTCTCACGCGCAACGCCTCGGTCAAACCGAGCGGATGGAGCGGGAGGAAAGCCGGGACTTGGGCTTACGGGTCTTCAAAGGCAAACGGCAGGCCATGGTGTCTTCCACGGACATGTCGGCGGAAACGCTGAATGCCGTTGCTGAGCGCGCTGTCGCTATGGCCGGCCAGGTGCCGGAAGACGAGTATTGCGGCCTCGCCGATCCGGAATTGCTCGCTACCCAGATCCCGGATATCGAGATGTTCGACCCGGAAGAACCAAGCCCGGATGACCTGATCGAGCGTGCACGCCGCTGCGAGGAAGCCGCCCGCGCTGTCCCCGGCATCACGAACTCCGAGGGTGCAGAGGCCGGATGGGGTTCGACCCGTGTCGCCCTCGCCACCAGCACAGGTTTTACAGCGGCCTACGGCTCTTCGGGTCATTCCGTCGGTGTCTCCGTGCTCGGCGGCGAAGGCAGCGGCATGGAGCGTGACTACGATTTTTCCAGCGCGGTCTTCGGTGCGGACCTTGAAGACTCGGCTGAGGTTGGCCGCAGAGCCGGTGAGCGCACTATCAAGCGGCTAAACCCCCAGAAACCGCCGACCGGACAAGCAAGTGTTGTGTTCGATCCCAGGATTTCCGGCGGCCTGCTCCGGCATCTCGCCGGTGCGATCAATGGTGCCGGCATCGCCCGGGGCACAAGTTTCCTGAAAGACAAGCTCAACGAGCAGATTTTTGCCGAGGGAATCACCATCGTCGACGACCCGCATCGTCCCCGTGGCCTCAGCTCAAAACCCTTTGATGGTGAAGGAGTTGCGAACAAACGCCGTTCGATCATCGAAAACGGTCGCCTCACAACCTGGATCATGGACCTGCGCTCCTCCCGGCAGCTCGGCCTGACAACCACCGGCCATGCGTCGCGCGGGACTTCCACCCCGCCGAGCCCCTCGACCACGAACCTGCATATGGAGGCCGGATCGCAGACTCCTGAAGAGTTGATGGCGGACATCGCAGACGGCATCTACGTCACCGAACTGATGGGCATGGGCGTCAATGGCGTAACCGGCGACTACAGCCGCGGTGCCGCGGGGTTCTGGATCAAAAACGGCGTGATTACGCATCCGGTTTCCGAGGCAACCATTGCCGGGAACTTGAAGGATATGTTCCTGAACGTAACGCCAGCTAACGATCTGGTATTCCGGTTCGGCACCAACGCGCCAACCCTGCGTATCGAGGGCATGACCATCGCAGGCGCCTGATTTATTGGGGGTTTCGTTCTATCCGGTGAGGTTTTTCTTATCCCGGCTTGACCATTTCAGAATAGCCATCGCGCTCATGTGAGCGGGTCGCGTGGCAGGTAAGGGCCGTTCGGCTATGACATTGCAGCGCGGGACAGGTACGGAGTTTACGGCGTCCGGAGCTGGTCAGGTTGAATCCTCGCCTCTGAAAGGGATTCTGCTATACATTCCGGCCATGGCCATTGTGCCTTTGATGGATGGAATCGCCAAACATCTGAGCACCGAAATGTCGGTGATGCAGGTGAGCTGGGCCAGATATTTTGCACATTTCGCGATCCTGCTGCCGATCATTCTGATCAAGCACAGGCCTGCTCAGTTGATCCCGAGCCAGCCGATCCTGCAGCTGGTAAGAGGCGGCCTGCTGCTCGTGTCCACGGTTTGCTTTTTCTGGGCCATTTCACTGATGCCGCTGGCCGATGCCCTGGCGATCGTTTTCGTGTCTCCATTGGTGGTGACCGCCTTGTCGCCATGGCTATTGGGCGAAACGGTCGGGTTGCGCCGCTGGAGCGCGGTCGTGGTCGGGTTTATCGGGGCCTGCATCATTATCCGGCCAGGCCCTGAGATGTTCAGCAGTGGTGCCCTCCTGGCGCTGGCGGCCGGAACGCTTTATGCGCTGTATCTCATCGCCACTCGCCGCCTGGCTGGCAGTGCGCCCCCCATGATCACTCTCTTTTACACAGCGCTGGTGGGTGCCCTGCTGCTTTCCCTGATCGTGCCCTTCACCTGGACCACACCGAACCTCGAGCAAATCGGCTGGATGGCGTCGCTGGGGCTGATTGCCGCAGTCGGGCACTTTCTGGTCATCAAAGCCTTTCAGATGGCGCCGGCATCCCTGCTCGCCCCCTACGGCTACTCGGAGATCGTTATGGCAACGGTGGTTGGCTACCTGATCTTTGGTGACTTTCCCGATTACTGGAGCTGGATCGGTGTTTCCATCGTGATTGCAAGCGGCATTTACGTTTCCATCAGGGAACGTACTTCATCAACTTTTGGTGCCTGACACACGCATGAGCAAGCCGGAAACAGATGGCGCAGCGGGATCGTTCCGGCCCTTTGGCCTATGGCAAAATCACTTGTTTTGTTGCAACTGCTGAGCCGTTTCGACAAAACATGATCGCTCTAGTCCCGCACTTGCGGCGCATGGTAAGCTCGGCGCGAAATTTACCTAGAAAAGGCGTACTTTGACCGAAACATCTGTAGCATCCGAGAAGCCGGCGAAAGCGAAGCTGGCGCTGGATACAACCACCAAAAAGCTGCTCGGGCGCCTGATTCGTGTGTATGTCAGGCCGCAGCTCAAGCGGATTATCATGGCCATCATCTTCATGGTCATCGTTGCCGGCTGTACAGCCGCGTTCCCGCAACTGATCAAGCCGATCATCAATGAGATTTTCGTCAGCAAAAACGAAGACGCCCTGATCCCCATCGCGATTGCCTGCCTCCTGGTGTTCGCTGCCAAAGGCGCTGCGGACTATGCGCAATCCGTGTTGATGAGCATCGTCGGTCATCGGATCGTTGCCGACATCCAGACGCAACTCTTCGAGCGCCTGATCGACGCCCCTCTCGCGTATTTTAACACGGCGGCGCCCGGAGCCTTGATCGCGCGTTTCATCAACGACGCAGGTTTACTGCGCTCGGCGGTTTCGACCTCCCTGACGTCATTCGGCAAGGATACTTTCACCCTGATCGGCCTCGTATCAGTGATGTTCTACGAGGACTGGCAGCTTTCGGCCCTTGCCTTGATAGCGTTCCCCACGGCAATCCTGCCGATCGTGCGTGTTGGGAAACGTATGCGCAAAGTCTCCGGTAGCACACAGGTTGAGGTCGGCAAACTGACCACCGTGCTGGATGAGGCGTTCCAGGGTATACGTTCCGTCAAAGCCTATTGCATGGAAGCCCATGAAACGAAACGCGCCGGCCGCACCATCGACGAAGTCTTCCATCTGAATGTGAAGGCAGCGCGTACCCGTGCGTCCTTACGGCCGGTTATGGAGATCCTCTCCGGTCTGGCCATCGTTGCGGTCCTGATTTACGGAGGGAACCAGGTAATCGACGATGTTCGCGACCCAGGCTCCTTCTTCGCCTTCATCTTTGCACTACTGCTGGCATACGAGCCGGTAAAGAAGCTCGCACGATTGCATGTCAATCTGCAGGAAGGCATGGCAGCGGCACAGCGTCTCTTCGCCATTCTGGACGAAAAACCGACAATCATTGAGAAGCCCGATGCCAAGGCGCTTGTGCTCTCCGCTGGAGAAGTCGTCTTTAAGAACGTCGACTTCAGCTATCACAAAGATGCCCCCGCGACCTATGACCTCTCCTTAACGGTCCCTGCGGGCAAAACAGTCGCATTGGTGGGCGCTTCCGGCGCTGGGAAATCGACCCTGCTCAATCTCATTCCGCGCTTTTATGACGTGACCAGCGGCGAGATCACCATCGACGGCCAGAATGTCCGGGACGTGACCTTGAAGAGCCTGCGCAACTCGATTGCCCTGGTCAGCCAGGAGGTTCTGCTGTTTGACGACACGGTGCGCGCCAACATCGCCTATGGCCGGACAGACGCAAGCGAAGATGAGATCATAGCGGCAGCCAAACACGCCGGCGCACATGAATTCATCCTTGATCTGCCCGAGGGTTACGACACCGAAGTCGGTCCACGAGGCGGTAAACTCTCGGGTGGTCAGCGACAGCGCGTAGCCATCGCGCGCGCCATGGTCCGCGATGCCTCGATCCTCTTGCTTGACGAGGCGACCTCGGCCCTGGACAGCGAATCCGAACGCAAGGTGCAGGCCGCACTGGGCACACTGATGGCAGGCAAGACAACGGTTGTTATCGCCCACCGGCTTTCGACTGTTGTAGAGGCGGACATCATTTATGTGATGGATAATGGGCGTGTGATCGAAAGCGGTGCGCATGCAGAGCTCTTGGCCAAAGATGGCGCCTATGCCAAGCTCTATGCTCTGCAGTTTGCGGAACAGAATGAGGACTCCGGAGAGGCTGGCGATTTAAAAGTCACTACACTGGCTTGAAGCTTCGTAAATTATGACGGTCTTGACGTTTAAATTACTGTTCCACCACACTGACAGAAACTCGCTTCAATAGATCGAATGAGAGGCTGCGCGCACTTCGCCCTGATCCGAAGAAGAGCGTTCAAACCTCGCAGGATTGTTTTCACCCCTTATGCGTCTCTCAAAGCGTTTCTTCAAATCCAGCGCTGTACAGAGTTTCATCGCCGCGCTCGCAGCCGGCTATGTCGGCTTTGTCACGCGGACCGTGCGTTGGACGGTGCAGGAATCGGAAGAATCGCGGGCACTGCGTCTGGGCGACGAGGCCTTCATTGCCTGTTTCTGGCATGGGCGAATGTTGCATATGCGCCGGGCGTGGAATGATCAAAGACCCATACATGTCTTGATATCGGCGCATAGTGACGGCGTCCTGATCTCACGCGCGATCGCCCGGCTGGGCGTCTCAACCGTGAAGGGATCGAGCCGGCGGGGTGGAATGTCCGCTCTGCGCTCCATGCAGCGGTTGCTTGAGCAAGGCAACAGCGTCGGCATAACACCCGATGGCCCAAGAGGCCCTCGCATGCGGGCCAAAACGGGCTCGATTAAAGCCGCACAGCTGACGGGCGTACCAATTCTGCCGATTACCGGAAACACATCACGCCGTAAGATTTTCGGATCCTGGGATCATTTCTGCCTGCCGCTCCCCTTTTCGCGTGGCATTATCATCGCTGCCCCCCCAATCTTCGTTTCCAAGGACGCCGACGAGGATGAATTGGAGCGTTGCCGTGCAGTTCTGGAAACTTCCCTGAACGCCATAACGCTGGAGGCCGATCGATATTTCGGCCAGCCGGCAGTCGAGCCTGCCGATGCACGCACCTGATTTTTGGGCCCGCAAGGGGCTGCTTCCCGCACTCTTGTCGCCCCTGGCGGCACTCTACAGCCTCGGCGGCAATCTGCGCTTTCGCCTGGGCAGATCCTACAAGGCACCCGTGCCGGTCATATGCATCGGCAATCTCGTTGTCGGCGGTGCCGGAAAAACCCCGGTTGCGCTGTCCGTGATCGCCAAGCTGCAAACAGCCGGACTGCGGGTTCACGCCCTGACCCGTGGTTATGGTGGACGCGAAAAAGGACCAACGAAAGTATCGCGCGAGCGGCATTCTGCATCTGACGTTGGCGACGAAGCCTTGCTGTTGGCCAAGCAGACGACGACCTGGGTTTCCAGCGATCGGCCGGCTGGCGCCCGCGCCGCCGCGTCAGATGGGGCTGAAGTGATCGTCATGGATGATGGCTTTCAGAATCCCTCGCTGCATAAGGACCTTTCTCTCGTCGTCATCGATGGCGGTTTTGGCTTCGGCAATGGCTACGTTCTACCTGCGGGTCCTCTGCGAGAACCCGCCCGAAGGGGATTGGCCCGCGCCGGGGCTGTTGTCCTGCTTGGTGAAACGAATCCCGACTTCACGAAAATCCTTGTTGAGGACCTGTTGTGCCGCCCGATAGAAGGTCAATTGTCTCCCCGAAATTCCCGCGCAGAGCTCCCGGATGGGCCGGTTCTCGCTTTTGCCGGTATTGGGCGCCCGGAAAAATTTTACGCAACGCTCCGCGATTTATCGCTGGAGATTGCGGAAACACGGGACTTTCCCGATCATCATCCTTATACCGACAGCGAGATTGACGATCTGCTCCAACGGGCGGACGCCTTAAATGCGACTGTAATAACCACGGAAAAGGACGCCGTGCGCCTTTCATCTCAACACCGCGCCAGGATCGACACCTTGCCTATCGAAATTTCCTGGCGGAATCCGCAGGAACTGGACCAACTGATTGAAGCCTTTTTGAAAGGAGCACCCGTCAGTGGCTAGCTCCAAAGTGAAAAAGCTTTTTCAAAAGCTGATCAAGCATCCTGTGGAAGCGGCGAGCCTCTTCATTGCACTGGGTCTGTTTCGGTTGTTCCCGATTGATTTCTCCTCAAATGTCGGTGGATGGCTTGGCCGCACGGTCGGCCCGCGCCTGAGCACATCAAATCGCGCCCGCAGGAACCTCCGGCTCGCTTTCCCTGACAAGAGTCCGACGGAGATAGAGCGTATCGTAACGGGCGTATGGGATAACCTGGGCCGCGTTCTCTTTGAGTATCCGCATCTTGACCAGATCACCGCAAAAGAGACCGGCCGTGTTGAACTTGTCGGGGCTGAGCATGTTCATGCCGCCGCAAATTCGGAGCGCAGCTCAATCCTGGCGGCTGGGCACCTCGCGAACTGGGAAGTTATGGCCTTTGTCGCGGCGCAACACGGTGTCGACCTGACCATCATCGTGCGGGAACCCAACAATCCCTATGTGCAGCCCGCAGTCGATAAATTGCGCGGTTCTTCAGGCGGCAAACGCATTTCCAAGGGCACGGACGGTGCGCGGCAGGCCCTGCAGCTGCTAAAGCGCGGGGGTGTCCTCGGCATCCTTTTTGATCAGAAGATGAACGATGGCATTCCTGTATCTTTCTTCGGACACACGGCCATGACACCAGCAGCCCCCGCACAGCTTGGATTGCGGTTTAAATCCGATATCATTCCGATCCGCACGGAACGACTTGGTCCAGGTCGCTTCCGCATGACCTGTTTTCCACCGATCGAACATCCCGACAGTGGCGATCGCAAGCAGGATATCTCCAACACGATGGAGGGGCTCAATCGCCTGCTGGAAAGCTGGATCACCGAAAAGCCTGCGGATTGGCTCTGGCTGCATCGCCGCTGGCCGCAGGCAGCTTACGACGCTCTGGAAGAAAAGGCCTGACGCGGGGTTCTCCGTTCCGGAACAGGCTTAGTTCGTCGCGGGCATCGGTCCGGCCAGTAGTTGAGGGTCGATGCGTTCCTCAAACCAGTTCATCCGCCAATCAAGATGCGGACCGCTTGAACGGCCTGTGCTCCCCAGCTTGCCGATTTCAGCGCCCTGCTTGATCTTCTGTCCGACCTCCACTGAAACGGAACTCATGTGCAGGAAGGCCGAGGTCAGTCCGTGTCCGTGGTCCAGGATGACGGTCCCGCCGCTGTAGTAGAGATCCGGCTCCGCCAGAGAAACAACCCCATCCGCAGGTGCTGATATCGGCGTTCCTGCCGGGGCCGCGATATCGACGCCGAAATGCGGTCGCCTCGGCTCACCGTTAAAAATGCGCTGACTGCCATAAACACCACTGATACGGCCAATGGCAGGCCAGACAAAGCCATTCTCGAACCAGACTTCAGGCCGGTCAATTGCGCGAACGCGCGCAATCTCCGCATTCTCTTTCGCGATACGGGCCTGCACTTCTTCCGGTGGAGAGACATATTTCTTGGGAACCCCGGTGATCGACTCGATGTCGTAGGTCCGAGGTTTGACAGGCAACAGACGCGCCTCCTTGGACCCGTCCGGATAGGTCACGTTCAACTCAGCCTCGGCTTCCGCGTCACGCCCAAAGCCGATTACAAAACGCCCCTCCGGCGACACGCGCAGAACCCGGTCACCGACCTGGACCTCAGCGCCCGGCGTGACTGTCCCGATGATCAAACCGCCCTGGACAAGGTTGCCATCAAGAATCAGATCTCCCGCCGCCTGCACCGGTTTCAGCAGCAGCATGAAAATCAAAAAAGTGAGAAAGCTAAAATTCAGCCTTTGCCACGTCATAGCAGAGTTCCTTGAGGGTCGCCTTTGATCGGGTTGCTATCTTTGGACCTAATTGGTTTCGTTTTTTTGACACTCGGCGGTGGATCGTCCGATTGGCGAACTTTTGATGTCGCACCGGCAGTTGCTGAAATCTGCCCATCGTGAAACTCGATGTCCAGCTTCATGCCATCGGACAGATCGCCTGCGCGTACGACGCTTCCCTTCTCTCCACGCACGACAGCAAAGCCACGCCGCAGAACATTTTTGTAGGAGATGCTCTCGAGGACACGATCCAGCTCGGTCACCGCGCGTTGCCTCTCCCGGGTCATGCTTCGGCCCGCTTCCCCCAGTCGCCGTGCCGCATCGACACGCTGATAAGCCTGACGGAAAGGCTCGACCAAGCGTGGACGCAGTGACAGCAGGCGCTCGCCTTGTGCTGCGAGTTGCTGGTGAGACAAGCGGATCTGCTGCTTCGGGTGCGGCAACTGCGCGGACAATTCGACCAGTGCACCACGCCGATAGCCAATCAGATTCTGCATCGCATTGGCGAGCCGTTCCGCTGAATCATCCAGACGCTGGGTCTTTTCTTCCAGCAGGCGTCTCGGATCCGGGAGGCCTCGCCCAAGGCCTTCGACCGCCATCCGGCGTTCCGTGAGAAAGCGCCCGGCTCCGCCGAGCAGACGCCGTTCAAGATCGAGTGTCTGGGCAGCGAGTTCTGAACGTACCGGAACTGCGATCTCTGCCGCCGCTGTGGGTGTTGGCGCGCGTCGGTCCGAGGCGAAATCGATCAGGGTGGTATCGGTCTCATGACCGACCGCCGAAATCAGGGGAATTTCCGATTCCGCAGCGGCTCTGACCACGACTTCTTCGTTAAAGGCCCAGAGATCTTCAAGGCTGCCGCCGCCACGTGCAACGATCAAAACATCCGGGCGCGGCACAGGACCAGTTTTAGAAAGACTGTTGAAGCCCCGAATCGCCGCTGCCACCTGCCCCGCCGCCGTATCACCCTGAACCACAACCGGCCATACCAGCACCCGGCGCGGGAAGCGGTCCGACAGGCGATGCATGATATCGCGAATGACCGCGCCTGTCGGCGAGGTGACCACACCGATAACCTCGGGCAGGAATGGCAGCTTGCGTTTACGTTCAGCCTCGAACAGGCCTTCGGCAGCCAGCTTCTTCTTGCGGTCTTCCAGCAGCTTCAGCAGTGCTCCCGCCCCCGCGAGCTCCATACCGTCAATGACGATCTGATACTTCGAGCGTCCGGGGTAACTCGTCAGACGGCCGGTCGCGATCACTTCCATGCCATCTTCTGGCTGCATTCCGAGGCGGCCCGCGACACCGCGCCAGCAAACACCGTCCAGAACGGCGGAGTCGTCTTTAAGGGCCATGTAAAGATGCCCGGAGGCCGCGCGTTTGAAGCCGGAAATCTCACCGCGCACCCGAACCCGATCGAAGCTCGTTTCCAGGGTCCGCTTCACAGCCTGTGAGATTTCCGAGACGGAAAACTCGGGCATATTGCCCGGTCCTGACGGTTCTCCTGGAACCATCCCGCCACCGTCTGTAGAAAAGTCGCTCATTGCGTCGGCATCCTATGCTAAAAAGCCGCGCCCGGTGAAGGTCGCACTCTATCGAAGTGTTTTAGAGGCTGGATTACGTTTTTCACAGGTACAGTGAAGAACGATCAGACTCTGGGGTCTAGAGGAAAGTTTATCTATGAAGGTTCTTGTAATCGGTTCGGGCGGGCGTGAACACGCACTTTGTTGGTCTCTTGCAAAGTCACCTCTATGCAGCGAACTCTTCTGCGCACCGGGCAATGCGGGCATTGCATCGGTTGCGACCTGCGTCGCCATCGCGGCAGAAGACATAGAGGCTATCGCCAATTATTGTGGCGAAAACAAGATCGATTTCGTCGTTGTCGGTCCCGAAGGCCCGCTCGTCCTCGGACTGGTGGATCGCCTGACGGCGCTTGGCATCAAATCCTTTGGTCCTTCGGCAGCCGCCGCGGCCCTCGAAGGCTCCAAGGGCTTCATGAAAGACATCTGCGCCAAGTACAAGGTCCCGACCGCCGCCTATGGCCGTTTCACCGACGCAGACGCTGCAAAGACCTTCATCCGGCAACAGGGCGCGCCGATTGTCGTCAAGACCGACGGGCTTGCCGCGGGTAAAGGCGTCATCATTGCCGAGACGCTCGAAGATGCAGAACGAGCGGTCGATGCGGCCATGACCGACGCGGTTTTCGGCGATGCCGGCGCGGAACTGGTGATTGAAGAATTCATGACCGGCGAGGAGGCGAGTTTCTTCGTCCTTACCGACGGCGTGTCGGCCCTCTCCCTTCTCTCTGCGCAGGATCACAAGCGGGTCGGTGACGGCGATACCGGGCTGAACACCGGCGGCATGGGTGCCTATTCCCCGGCACCGGTCCTGACGGCCGAGTTGGAGAAACAGGTTCTGGCCGAGATCGTGCAACCGACCATCGACGGCATGCGCGCGGAAGGCAAAGCCTATACCGGTGTTCTCTATGCCGGATTGATGCTTACGCCAGAAGGACCGAAGCTGATCGAATACAACGTGCGTTTCGGTGATCCGGAATGCCAGGTGCTGATGATGCTTCTCAAGTCAGACATCCTGCCTGCCTTGATGGCGACCTACGATGCAACACTCGACCAGATTGACCTGGAGTGGCATGACGAAGCTGCGCTGACCGTCGTCATGGCCGCGAAGGGCTATCCGGGCAGCTATAGCAAAGGCGACGAGATCGGTGGTTTAGCGGAGGCCGGAACCGAAGAGGGCGTGGTCGTCTTCCATGCAGGCACAAAAGCCGGTGACGGCGATCAGGTTCTGGCGAACGGGGGCAGAGTTCTCAATGTCACCGCAAAGGCCCCCGCAATCGCCGAAGCTCAGACGCGTGCCTACGCCGCGGTTGATCGTCTCGACTGGCCCGGTGGCTTTTGCCGTCGGGATATCGGGTGGCGGGCAATTCAACGGGGCTGAGCAAGAGTCTGCTGAGTAAGAGTCTAGGATCTTAAAAGCTTACGCCTTGGCTGCCGCTAACTTGCCTCGGATGGAATTCGCCCAGACCACATGTCCCGGCTCTTTTCCGCCCAGGATCGACATCATCAGGGCTTCTTCTCCGGCGATGTTTTCGAAGGCACGCATAACACCGGACGGACAGCAGATGCCGTCGAGATAGCCTAACTCAACGCTGTTCTCTCCCTCGTCACCCCAGGTGACTTTCCAGCGGCCCGTCAGGCAAACGAAGGTTTCCTCGCTGTCGTGAGAGTGGAGCGCGGCGCCGTTGCCGGGCGCGGCCCGAATGAAGTCGATGTGGTAATTTTCAGCCTGCGCGACCTGCGAACTCAGATTCTCGTCCGACGTGCCGCCCCCCAGCGCCCCCATCAGAACGCGATTGTGACCCGGCACGACCGCATCAATGAAAGCGACATCCGAATGTGGAAGCTCGTTGAACCGGAACACCCGCCCCAGCATGTCTTCAGGTGTCATGGTCCGCGTCTTGCCGAAATAGGCACCGACCTGATCATCAAATTCGATGTCGCGTTCCAGTCTCATCACAGGTTCCTCATTATCCAAATCGTTCGTGAATTCCAGGAGACATCCGGCCAGACCGCCGGCATTGGTGATCATCATTTCATGACCGCCCTGTAGAGCCTTGACCCGCCAGGCTTCATCCGTGCGGAAACGCTCTATGAAGCTTTGATAGGGTTGCGGCTGGCGGTCACTGGCGTAGAGGTACATCCGCGGACCGGCAAACCTGGACGTGGAAAGCCTCACTTCGTCGGTAAAAGCCTTGAAAGGCTGATCTGTAAAGCGCCGGGACAGCGTTTCAGCCATTTCGGGATCCCCGATACCGAGCTGCACAGGATCAGGCGGCGGAATGCGCCAGCCGTCACCGCCCTCTTTTGCCGCCGCCAGAAACCTCTCGCGCGCCGCGGGCGGTATGAGTTCCAGAAGCGCTTGGCCGTCCTGCGGCACAACGGCCTCGATATACACAACGGCAGTCAATCGCTCTGGACAGCGATCTTCGATTGCCCGGCCGATCATGCCGGCATAGGAGTGCAGGACCAGAACGACGTTCCGAAGCTCCTCGCCGATCAGCAGACTTTCAATATCGGCAATGTGATCCGAGAGCCCGGTTGTCCTTGTAAGATCGCCCGCACGCTCCCCCATACCAGTCAAAGTCGGTGCGAGAACCCTGCATCCTTCCGCCTCCAAAATGCGCGCGACCTCGGTCCAGCACCAGCCGCCATGCCAGGCGCCGTGCACCAGGACGAAAGTATGCCGGGACGTCATCACCGGACAGCCCAAAGACGCTCTGACGCTATCTCGGCACCGCGCGCAAGCGCACCAAGCTTTGCAAATGCAACATCCGCATCGACAAGACCGTCACCGGCAAAGGTCGAGAAGCCGCAGTCGGATCCGGCGATGACCCGCTCCCGGCCTACGATATTCGCAAAGGTTTCGATCCTCTGCGCGACCAGTTCCGGATGCTCGATAAAGTTGGAGGTCGAATCGATACAGCCCGGAGCGAGAATTTTGTCCTCCGGCAGTTTCACATCCCGAAACACCGTCCATTCATGAGCATGCCGAGGGTTCGAGGCCTCAAACAACAAAGTCTGAGGCCGCGCCTTCAGGACGATATGAATGATCTTTTCAAGCGGGATGTCCTTGTGATGCGGTCCCTCGTAATTCCCCCAGCAGAGGTGCATGCGCAGGCGCTCCAGCGGCAATCCATCAAGCGCATAATTCAGCGCCTCGATCTGGGCCTCGGCGTGTTTCAGGAACCCTGCGTCGTCTTCGTCCTGGAAGATCGTATGGCGTCCCATGGCCAAATCCGGACAATCGATCTGCAGCATGAAGCCTGCCTCGACAATAGCGGCATATTCCTCACGCATCGCGGTTGCCAGAGCCTCGAGATACCGGCTGTGGTCGCCGTAAAAGCGATCCGGCTGAAACACCGCAATCACACCTGGCGACGCCGCGTTCATAAAGGCACCGGTTGGACGTTGGGCCTTCACTGCGGCGGAAAAAGCCGCGAGATCAGCCTGCAACGGCGCCCGGTCCTTGATGGCGATTTCACCTGTGCAACAGGGTCGGGGCAAGGGAAGCGCATTCTTCCGCCATTCACCCAGCATCTTCGCGAAGCCGGGAAACTCCGCAAGGTCAGCGCCCGGAATGCGTTCACTGTCGCCTGAGAAGCCCGTAAGCCGGTCCTTGACGTAATTGGCGTAACCGATTTTGGAGAACTCACCGTCCGAGACGATGTCCACGCCAGCCTGCATCTGCCGGGTCACGATCGCGTCCACAGCCTTTGCAACGGTCTGATCGAAATCCTCGAGCGAGGCCATTTCGCCCCGCTCCTTGGCGAGCAACAGATCGCAGACATGGTCGGGCCTGGGCAGTGAGCCGACATGTGTGGTGAGAATTCTATCGCTGCTGCGCATCTGTGCCCTCCCTCATCCTTTAACCGAGCCGGCGGTCAGGCCACTGATGATCTGGCGGGCTGCAAAGAAGGTGAAAAGAAGCGGCGGAATCACAATCAGTGTGCCCATCGCCATGATTCGTCCCCACTCCACGCCTGTATCCGTGATGAAGCCGGCGGCCCCGACCGGCAGCGTGCGGGAGTTCCGGCCGGTCAGCAGCAGCGCCAGGATGAACTCGTTCCAGGCAATGCGGAAAGTGAAGATCCCCGCGACCGCATAGCCCGACTTCATCATTGGGAAGAGGACCTGGAAAAAGACCTGCAGGGGCGAAGCGCCGTCAACGATGGCAGCCTCTTCCAGTTCAACCGGAATTTGCTTGTAAAAGCCGAACAGCAGCCAGATCGCGAAGGGCAGATTGAGCGCGGTATAGAAAAAGATCAGCACCACCAGATCCGCGTTCAGATTCAGGGTGACGACCATCGCAAAGGCGGGCACGGCCAGCACGGCGGGCGGCACCATACGCACCAGCAGGGTCGAGTTGGCGACGAAGCGCCGCCCCTTGAATTCAAGACGCGCCAGAGCGTAGGCGCAAAGACCGCCCAGGAAGAGCGTCAGGAATGTCGAGACTGTCGCGACGATGACCGAGTTGACGAAATAGCGATCAAACTTTCCACGCGTCAGGATGTAGTCGTAGTTCTCCATGGTGGGGAAAAAGAAGAACCACACCGGTTTGGCGTCGAAGATCACAACTTCGTTCTTGAAGGAGGTTGAAACCATCACCCAGATCGGCGTCAGGCAGATAATCGCAAGAATAATCAGACTTGCGTAATGCCCCCAGACCCGGGCGGGACTATCGATGCGCCTCATAGGCTCAGACCTTCATATGTCGGACTTCTCCTTCATCGGATTACCGACGACGAGAATTCCAAGGCTTAGGAGGAAGACGATGGAGATCAACAGTACCGAGATCGCCGAGGCATAACCCAGTAGCTGTGCATCGAAAGCGCGGTTGTAGATGTGCAGCGAGAGCAATTCGGTCGCCCGACCCGGCCCACCGCCGGTCAGGATGTACATAACCTCCAGCGCCCGGAAGACATCGATCAGGCGCATCAGAAGCGCAATCAGCAGGATCGAGCGGATCATCGGCAGCTTCACCAGAAAGATCTGCTGCCACCAGTTGGCGCCATCGATCCGGCTGGCTTCGAGCACCTCCGACGGCAAAGCCTGCAGGCCCGCAATCACGATGATGAAGATAAAGGGCGTCCACTGCCAGATGTCGGTGAAGACGATGGCGAAGAACGCCAGCTCGGCATCGCCCAACCAGACCTGCGGTTCGATCCCGAGGTAGCCAAGATAGTAGTTGATCCACCCGACCCGGGCATCGAAGAGATAGCGCCAGATCAGACCGACAACGACAGGCGAAACCATCAATGGCAGTATAAAAATGGTTCGGAAAAGGCTGGCGCCCCGGATTGGTTTCTCCAACAGGAGCGCGAGCGAGACCCCGACGATCATCTCGATCAGGATGGTCCAGAAACCAAAGCGGAAAGTCACCCAGATCGACTCGCGAACATCCGGGTCACTGAACATCCGGATGTAATTGTCGAAACCGACAAACTCTGCCTTCGCGAATTTCGTGCCGATTTTCCAGTCGTAGAAGCTGAGATAAAAGGCATCCGCGACGGGATAGAGCAGCCCCGCGATCATCACAATCCCGGCGGGCAGGACGAAGAAATACGGCGTCAGCGTTCTGCCGCCCGTCTTCGCTTTTCCCGCCGTTATGAGCGTCTCTTCCGCCACCGAAGTCTCCGCGTGCTTCTGTTTAGTCTCATTAGTCTCAGGTCTGAACAGGGTTGGCGCGGTGCGTGCGCGTCGCGCCAACCCTTTCGGTCAGGTTCGGAAAAATCCCGACGGCTTACTTCCTGTAGTCGCTCCAGGCGTAGTAGCCTTCACGCGCCATGATCGCGCGCGCCTTTTCATTGGCTTCATCCATAATCGGCTGAATAGGCCCGTCTGTGGTGATGACCTTGGTCAGCGCCTGGCCGAGCACGTCGATGTTGAGCTCGTTCCACTCGGGGATCAGCGGACGCCAGTCGGGGTCGGCACAAGGCAGCTGCTCAGCGACCACCGGATACTCGGGAAACTGCTTCACGAACTCCGGGTGGTTAAGCGTTGAAAGCCGGATGGGATCTCCCCCCAGCTCAACCATGCGCTTATCACCGGCTTTCGAGGTCATGTACTGAACGAAGAGGAACGCTGCTTCCTTGTTCAGGGAGTTGGCGGGAATGCCCATGGCAAAACCACCCGTCTCGGACCCGCAACGCGACCCGACCGGATGCAGCGCGAAGCCAACTTTGCCATCGACCTTCGAGAGCTTCGGATTTCGCGACATCGCGGCAATCTTCAGGCTATCGAGATACATCGCTGCATCGCCCTGCAGAAAAGCCGCAGACATCTCGGAGAATCCATAAGAGGGAATACCGGTGGGGCCGGTGTTGGAGACGGTCCGCAGAACCTCTGCCGCCTTCACGGCCTCCGGGCTGTTGATCACCGGATTCCATTCGTCGTCAAAGATCTTTCCGCCCAGTGGCGCAAGATGCAGCAACCAGGCCGCCGTCACCTGATGACCGGTTTTCCCGCGTGACGTCAGGGCGCCCATGCCCTTCTTTTCCTTGATCATCTTCGAGACGGAGACCAGTTCGTCGTAGGTCTTCGGCGGTTCCAGTCCCAGTTCCTCGAAGACATCGGTGCGGTAGGCGAGGATCGAGGTCTCGGCGCCAAAAGGCACCCCGTACAGCGCGCCCGATTTGCCGGGCATATACCCCTTGGTACCACCGACAATGCCGCCGTTCTGCAGGTAGGCATCGGCAATGTCGTCGATGTCATACTGCGGATCGACCAGCGCGCCGTTGGTGAAAAACTGGCTCAGGGGCGTCAGCAGACCTTTTGAGACGTACTCGCCCTTCCACATCACGACCCAGGAGACGATGTCGTATTCGCCTTCGTCCCTGGACATTTCGAGGATCTGCCGATCCCGCAGCTTGAGGTATTGCAAGGCATCGATTTCGACCTCGATGCCGGTTTCTTCGGTAAATTCCTCAACCAGAGTTTCGGCGGCCTTGAAGTGACTGAGCGCAGGCCAGCTCACGACAATAGTCGTTCCCTTGTACTTTTCATAAGGGTTCGCGAGCAGTGCACCGCTCATGGCCGTAAGGCCGACGGCTGCCGCGACACTCAAGGCTGCCGCTTTTCCAAACCACTGTTTCATTATTTTTCCTCCCATGACCCTGTTTATTCGACTGACGCAACAATGCCGGCTGGGCGACTGCACCCGCCGGCTACAGTGCCTGACCGCTCTCGCGGTCAAACAGGTAAAGTCTCTCCGTATCGAAGTAGTAGGTGCCGGATTCCATCGGTGCGGCGTCTGGACCGACCTCGACCGCCGCAGTGAGGTTTTTCCCACCGACAGAGGCCGCAATGAACTGGCTGGAGCCGATGTACTCTGCGACATCGACAGCGAGTTCGATCGGCGCGAAAGCTCCGTTGCCCCGGTCCGCCGCAGAAAAGTGCTCCGGCCGGAGACCGAGAACGATGTTGGATTTTTTCGCGGTATCAGCCCGCTCTTGCAGGCGACCCGGCACCGGAAGCTCGAAACCCTGTCCCTTCACGTAGAGCGCGCCGTTGTTGCGCGTCAGTTCCGCGTCCATCAGGTTCATGGAGGGCGAGCCGATAAAACCGGCCACGAAAAGATTTTCCGGCGCGGTGTAAACCTCGCGCGGGCTGCCGATCTGCTGAATAACCCCGTCTTTCATGATCACGATCCGGTCGGCCATGGTCATGGCCTCGATCTGATCGTGCGTCACATAGACCATGGTCCGTTCGAGTTTCTTGTGCAGGATGGCCAGCTCGGTGCGCATGGTCGCGCGCAGTTTGGCATCCAGGTTCGAAAGTGGCTCATCGAAGAGAAAGCAATAGGCATCGCGCACAATCGAACGGCCCATGGCCACACGTTGGCGTTGCCCGCCAGATAGATCCTTGGGCTTGCGATCCAGGTAAGGCGTCAGTTCCAGCATTTCTGCGGCGCGCTGAACGCGCTCAGCGATCTCCGCCTTGGGCACCCTCGCCAGACGGAGCGCAAATGACATGTTGCCCGCAACGTCCATATGCGGGTAAAGCGCATAGGACTGGAACACCATCGCGATGTCGCGGGCTTTAGGCTGGGCGTAGGTAACGTCCTTGCCGGCAATCGATATCTCGCCGGATGTGACCATTTCGAGTCCGGCAATCATCCGCAGGGTGGTCGACTTGCCGCAGCCCGAGGGGCCAACAATTACGACGAACTCACCTTCATAGATCTCCAGGTCGAGTTTAGGAATTATGACGACGTCGCCATAGGCTTTCACGACATCTCTCAGCACAACGCCAGACATCTACGCCGTCTCCCTCCCACCGTTTCATGCTGCTGCCTGTCCGGTTCGTTTTATGACGCCAAACACAACGCCAGAACCGGTATCACGACTGCAGTTCGCCGCTTTCCAATTGATAGGATGCGGCTTTATTCTGTTACCGATAACACTATTCAAGATCGAGAATCAACGTATAATGTCATACGCTAACATTTTCAGCCGGCGACTTTCATGAGCGAGAAAAAGACAGTGAAACGACGGACGCGCCGGTCACAGGGCGCAGGCACTCTGAGCGAAGTCGCGCAAGCAGCCCAGGTCAGTGAGATGACTGTTTCGCGGGTTTTGCGCCGAAAAGACAAGGTCGCAAGCAAAACCCGGGACCACGTGCTCAAAGTGATCAAGGACCTGGGTTACGTCCCAAATCGCCTTGCTGGTGCCCTGGCCTCTTCCACCTCGAACCAGTTGGCGGTGATCATTCCTTCCCTGCGCAACATCGTCTTCCCGGAAGTGCTCTCCGGGATCGCGGACCGCCTGGATGAAGCCGGGTATCAGGCGGTGATCGGAATCTCCGAATACGATTTGCAGCGCGAAGCCTCACTGGTTGAAACGATGATGTCCTGGCGCCCGGCGGGGATCATCGTGACCAACACACAACACAGCGAAGAAGCCGCCAGGATCCTGCGTGTCACCAAAAGTCCGGTCGTTGAAATCATGGACCTGACAGAAGATCCGATCGACATGTGCGTGGGCCTCGATCATCACAAGGCCGGGGCGGAAATGGCGCGGCATCTTGTGACCAAAGGATACCGCAACATCGGTTACCTCGGTTGTGATCTAATCACCGATGCCGCCGCGGGCAAACGCTATAGCGGGTTCCGAGACACCTTGCAGGAAGCCGGCCTGTCGGTCGCTGTCAGTCTGAGTATCGACGAACCTTCCGGTATCGGGCTTGGGCGTAACTCCATGCCTGAACTTCTCGCAAAAGTCCCGGCAGGACAAAAAATCGATGCCGTCTACTTTTCCAATGACGCGGTTGCCGTCGGCGCCCAGATGTATTGCATGGCCGAGGGCATCCGGACGCCCGAAGACCTGGCACTCGCCGGCTTTAGTGGCCTGGAAGTTGGTCAGGCCATGCCGGTTCCGCTCACGACAATCCGCTCGAAACGCTTTCATGTTGGCTGGTTGAGCGCGGATTACATCGTGCGCAGATTACAGGGCGAAGATCCTCCGCGGGTCACCGATGCGGGCTTCGAGTTGATCGAAGGCGCGACGGCTTAAGAAGCGGTCATTCCTGATTGCCTGGATGCTCAGGATCTTTTCCCCAGATCGCCTGATAGGTGTCTTTGCGCAGGCCCAGCCGTTCGAAAACGACGAACAAACCCCAGATCACAAGCACAACAAGAACAACAAGAGCGAAGGCTGTCTCGGCCCAGCCAAGCAGCGACATACCGGTCGCGATTGCAGCAAAGGCAAAAGCGACCGCAAGATAACCACCGCATTTGTGCCAGGCCTCAAACAGCAAACGCCGACCGGTCATATCATAGTGGTCGCCGCGCCAGGTCTGCGCGTCCTTCGGGTCCACGTTGCGATCCGTGGGGCCGCCTTTGCTGCCCCGAAGCCAGCCACTGAGGATCTGAGCGCATGCCATCAGAACCGCACCGCCACCAAGAAGTCCGTGAACCGAGAGTTCCAGGCCGCCGCTCTCAGAAATTGCGATATAGGCCGCGATCAGCATCAAAACCACGGCGCTGTATTGCGTGATTTGATGCAGTCGCCACCAGACCTGACTGTCCAGTTTCCGGGGCCAATCCTGTCCGGGGAGCACCTTAAAAAACCGGGCTGCAAGAATGCCGACCGGAATCAGAATCAGCCATGCAAAGAGCATGATGAGCGCGTGAATGACAAAGGGGTCCACAGGCCGGCTCCGGGAACATCGACGCAGATAGTGCTGCTGGCATAACCGACCTTGGGGCCGCTTGCCAAGCCTGTTCAACATCTCTGCGAATCTTCCCGGGCGTGAATTCGAGTGCCTGGGCAGCACGCCAGACCTGCTAAAAACGAAACCTCTAAGCACGCAGAGGCTTCGAGCAGAAATTCAGATTAACTTATTGATTTTTCAATTAGGTTGGAGAGCGAAACCGGTCACGCGGCACCTCGGCTATTGCCGTAATCTCGACAAGAAGATTTGGATCGTAAAGACGAGAGACTTCTACTGTTGTCGTCACGGGGAAAGGTTCAGAGAAATACTTCTTCCGCACCTCTCCCGACGCCATGAAGGCCTCGATGTCGGTCACGTATTGGGTCAGCGAGACGATGTCCGCCATGGTACCCCCGACATACGCGAGCACCGCTGAGATGTTGCTCAGGGTTTGACCGACCTGGGCGGGCATGTCGCCTTGCCCCACGATCTGGCCTGCAGGATCCAACGACACCTGCCCCTTCAGGTAAACCGTCTGGCCCTCGCCCTGCACAACACCCATGGAAAAAGCACCAAAGGGCGACCAGACATCCGGCGGATTAAAACTCTCGATCATCGCAAGCAATCCCTCTCTTTAAGCTCGGTCGGAACAAATCTTTCAGGTTCACAACACTATCGCCGCGCCTTGAAAAAGCTGCGCAGAATTTCTGCACAGGCGGTTTCTTCTACGCCGCCGATGACTTCAGGACGGTGATGACAGGTCGGTTGTTCGAAAATCCGGGGACCATGATCGACACCGCCGCCCTTGGGGTCGTAGGCACCGAAGTACAGCCGGCGAAGACGCGCAAAGGAGATCGCGGTGGCACACATCGGGCAAGGCTCCAGCGTGACATAAAGATCCGCCTGCTCCAACCTTGTCTGCCCCAATCGTTCCGCCGCCGCGCGGATGACCAGAAGCTCCGCATGAGCTGTCGGATCATGGCGGGTCTCGACCAGATTGTGTCCTTCCGCGAGCACTGCACCGCTCTTACCATCGACAAGTACAGCACCGACAGGAACTTCACCTGCGTCGGCGGCCGTACGTGCCAGCGCGAGCGCACGGCGCATGGGGCTCTCTTGCGCTTTTGTCATGAAAGGACCCTGCAGGCTCATCCCGGAGGGGTCAAGTCGGATTGCTTAGATGACAGCATCTTCGCCCGTCAGGAAATTGCGCAGGCACACAAGGGAACTGTTCCATCCCTCCGAGTGGCTGTCGCGGACACCGCGTTCGGTGAAGCCTTCCTGCGTAAACTGAAGTTCACAACCCTCGTCGTGTTCGAGGAACTCAAGGGTGATGAGCGTCTCTTCACCCGGTCCGTCGGCGCTCTCCCAGGCCCAGGTGAGAACAAGTTTTTCAGGGCGACGAATTTCCTTGTAGACACCACCAACACAATGGTCGTCACATGACGTACCCTGCATGCAGGTTCTCCAGCTACCGCCGACCCGGAGGTCTACCCGGCACTCGGGAATGGTGGCACCTTCGGGTCCCCACCAACACACCAGAATTTTCGGATCGGTAAAGGCTGCGAACAGAGTTTCGCGCGACGCATCGAAGACCTGCGATAAGCGCAGAATCCTGTCTTCGCTTTTTGTCGCTACCGCCTGTTTGGGGAGGTCACCCTCCAGAGCCTTCATTGCCACCCTCCTGCGATGCCGGGTTGGGCTTCGCGTTCGCCTGCTCGGCACGCATCTGAATTTGCCGCGCCCGGTCAAGATAGCTTGCCAGCTGACCCAACTGTTGCTCCCAGAATTTGCGATGCTGTCCGATCCATTTGTCGACCGACATCAAAGGTTCAGGCTGCAAACTGCAGCGGCGCCACTGCGCATCGGTTTCGCGGCTGACCAGGCCGGCCTTTTCGAGGACCTTGAGATGGCGTGAGATGGCCGGCGCTGAGATGTCGAAAGGCGCCGCGAGTTCGCCTACAGGGGCTTTTCCTTTTGCCAGACGGTCCAGAATGGCACGCCGTGTAGGGTCCGCCAGAGCAGCAAAAGTCTGACTGAGGGCATCCGTTGTGGGCATTAATTAACACCTGATTTAATTAACCTTGTTGCTAATTAATCGCTTTTTCAAGGTGGGTCAACACCATAGGGTGTCTTCAGGGCTGAAAATGGCTGAAAACCTTGGTCTTTCGCAGAAAGCATCTATTGCTCAAGTCTCAAGGCGCGCCTACATTCCCGCCATGTCACAAAACCAATCATCACGCCGCCCCGTCGTGGGCCTCACACTCGATTCAGAGGACGCGGGCGGCTGGTCTAAATTCCCCTGGTATGCCCTGCGGCAGAACTACTGCGATGCCGTTGTAAAGGCAGGCGGCTTGCCGATCGCGCTTCCGCACGAACCGGAGTTGGCCGAGCATTACCTTGATGAGCTCGACGGTTTGATCGTCACCGGCGGTGCTTTCGATGTCGACCCGGCCCTCTTTGGGGCCAACGACCGGCATGAGAGCGTGACAACCAAGAACCGTCGCACCGATTTTGAGCTGGCGATCACCCGCGGCGCCCTCGCGCGCGATATTCCCGTGCTGGGGATCTGTGGCGGTCAGCAGCTTTTAAACGTGGTTCTGGGCGGCACACTGATCCAACATATTCCCGACGAAGTCGCGCAGCCGCTGGCACATGAGCAACCCAATCCCCGAGACGAAGCAGGACATGATGTAGCACTGCGCCAAGGCAGTCTGCTTCACCAGATATGTCAGTCAAAAACCCTGTCGGTGAATTCGGCACACCATCAGGCCGTCAAGTCGGTCGGCCCTGGCGTAACGGTCAATGCCACCGCGAGCGATGGTGTTATCGAAGGCATCGAAGCGCCGGAGTATCGTTTCTGTCTGGGTGTGCAATGGCATCCGGAGTTTTCGATTTCCAGCGGCGATGACGCAATCCTGAATGCCTTTATCAGCGCCAGCAGCGCGCGAGACGAAAGACAAGCAATCCATGCCCAGTAAAAAACCGGGGCCGAATAAAAAGCCCGCGCCCGGCAGAAAAACCGCAAACGCCAGAGGCGCGAAAAGCGATGCCCGTCCGGCAAAGACCGGAACGGCGAAGCGTTTTGACAGCGACAAAAAGACGTCGGCGAATGTACGCGTCAACCGTCCGGTTAGAACAGGTACGTACAAGAAATCGCAGGTCTCCCGAGGCGATTCGCCTGCTGGAAAGAAAAACGTACAGTCCGCAGAGAACACGGCATCAAAGGGCGAACGCATTGCTAAAGTCATCGCCCGGGCCGGTCTCTGCTCGCGGCGCGATGCGGAACGCTGGATTGCCGAAGGACGGGTGAAGCTCGACGGAAAAACTCTTGATACAGCCGCGGTCGTTGTGACGTTGGATCAGTCGATTGTCGTCGACGGTCAAGCGCTACCCGCACCGGAACAAGCCCGTGTCTGGCGCTTCCATAAGCCAAAGGGCGTGATCACCACGCGCAAGGATCCGGAAGGCCGTACCACAGTCTTCGACGGCCTGCCCGCCGATCTCCCCCGTCTGGAGCCGGTCGGACGTCTCGACTACAATTCTGAAGGCCTTTTGCTCTTTACCAACGACGGTGAACTCAAGCGCAAACTGGAACTCCCCTCCACGGGCTGGTCCCGCCGTTATCGGGTGAGAGTCCATGGCAAGGTCGATCCCGCTCAGATCAAAGCGCTCGAAAACGGCATCACGGTCGAAGGCGTCAACTACGGCCCGATTCAAGCCCGCCTTGAGCATCAGGCCGCGAGCAACGCCTGGATCGCCATGACCTTGCGCGAAGGCAAGAACCGGGAAATCCGACGGATCTGCGAGCATCTGGGTCTGGTGGTGAACCGCCTGATCCGGGTCTCGTATGGTCCCTTCGCCCTTGGCGAACTTGCCCCCGGCAAGATTGAGTCCATCCCGGCACGCATTCTGCGCGACCAGCTTGGTATGAAAAACACTGATGTCGAAGCAGCCTCTCAAGGCGCCCCAAAGAAAGCGACCAACGCCAAAAGCGGCAGAGCCAAGACTCCTGCAGGCACTAGAAGCACCGCTAAAACGGGCGCGCGCCAGACTGCTGGAAGCTCTCCTTCACGCCCGTCAAAAGGCGCGACCGATCTCACCGACATCAGCGGCAAGAAAACCAAGGGCGGCAAACGCAAAGGTGGATCGACAAGCCGCGGGCCAAGCGACAAACCGACTTCGGCAAAGAAGAACGCCCCTAACGCGCGCCCCACGAGCGCAACGACCGGCAAGTCAGCTCCGGGCACGTCACGAACACCTGCGGCTTCAGCAAAGCGGGGAGGTAAGAATGCGAATCGTCGGCGGACGTCATAGGGGTCGCCCCATCGACGCGCCGGATGGCCTGACGGTTCGTCCGACTGCAGACCGGACCAGGGAATCCATGTTCAACATCCTCTGTCAGGGCAAGCTTGCCGCCGAGGAGGGAAACCCGCTGATCGACGCCCATGTTCTGGATGCCTTCGCGGGCACCGGCGCACTGGGCCTGGAAGCCCTGTCCCGTGGCGCAGCGAAGGTCACCTTCCTGGAAAACCTCTCTGCATCCCTGATCGCCTGCCGCGCAAACGTAAAATCGCTCGGTGAAGAAGCGGCCAGTGAAATCCTGCAGGCCGATGTACTGCGTCCACCGTCCGCCCGTCAGGCTTGCTCAATCGTCCTGATGGATCCGCCCTATAACCAGGACTTGCCGCGCCCGGCAATCCTCGCCTTGAACGCCGCGGGCTGGATAGCGCCGAATGCGATCGTGATCGTCGAGCTGATGGCTCAGGAAAGCTTCGAGGCACCGGAAGGTTTCGAAGAGCTGGATAACCGAAAATACGGCAAGGCCCGCCTGATCTTTTTGCGCAGGACGTAAAAAGTACAGTCAGGTGACCCGCCGTTGCAGATGCAGCGCAAGAAAGAACACCAGCGCCATAAAGCAGGCTCCGGCAATGTAAGGCCAGTCCGGGCCGATCTGCTGAAACAGGAACCCGGCCCACAGCGGCCCGATCACGCGCGCGAGGCTGCTGGCCGCCTGGCCCATCCCGAGGGCAACACCGGCGATCTCGGGACGACTGAGCTTGGTGATCAGACTCTGAATAGAGGGATTGCCCAGGCCAAAACCTGCGGCCAGACAGGCGACGGCAACAAGGATCTGAACCAACCCCGTCGCACCGGGAACCAGCGCCATCCCACTCCCCAGCAGAATGGCGGAAAGAACGATCAGGCGCGCTTCACCGAACAGCCGGGTCAGGGGTCCGAGCAAACCGGCCTGAAAAATCACAGCGATGATACCAGCAAAGGCGAAGAGGTATCCAACCTCCCGCGCCGACCAGCCGAAGGCAAAGTCCGCCCAGAGCGCCATTGTCGATTCCATATGCGCGAAGACAAAACCGACCAGGAAGAGAATAACCGTCACCAGGAAGAGGTTCGGGTAGTGGAGCGCCTTCAGCGAAGCCATAATCCGATCCCCGATCCCACGACCCTGGGCTGCTGCGCGCGCCGCGTCCGCTGCGTCGGCCCGCTCCGCCTTAGATTTGATTTTGTGGGACTCGGGCAGGAAAAACAGCGCAAAGAAAAAGGCCGACATGGAGAGCCCTGCCGAAAGAAGCGGCGGGAAAAAGTAATCCGGGCCGGTCGCGGTTTCATCGAACAGCATGGCCGTGACGTTCAGCTCCGAGAGGTATCCTCCAAAACTCGCACCGACAATAAAGCTAAGCGCAAAGGCCGCGCCCAGCAGTCCCATGCCCCTGGCGCGGCGTTCCGGGCTCGTGATGTCCGCAACATAGGCCGGGGCTGCCGAAAGATCCCCGCTGAGCGCCCCCGCCAGAGCGCGCGCCGCTACCAACACCCAGAAAGACTGGGCGAATGCCAACATCAGAAAGGCGGTCGTCGTGGCCGCAAAGCTGATCAGCAGTACGGGCTTGCGCCCCCAGCGGTCACTCGCACGGCCCCAGAGCGGCGCAGCGAAGAGCTGCATCAGGGAATAGCTGGCGATCATCAGGGTGACTTCGACCGGTGAAGCCTCCAGGCGCAGCGCCATGAAGGTCAGCAGCGGCACAATCAGGCCAAAGCCGAGCAGGTCGATAAAGATACAGGTAAAAAGACGCCCCATCTGAGATTAACGGCGCCCGAAGAGTTTTTCGATGTCGGCAAGTTGCAGTTCGACGTAGGTCGGACGGCCGTGGTTGCACTGTCCCGAATGCGGCGTGGCCTCCATCTGCCGCAGCAGCGCGTTCATCTCGTCGCCGTTAAGCTTGCGCCCGGCCCGGACCGAGCCATGACAGGCCATGGTGCCGCACACATGCTCCAGCTTTTCACGCAAAGCCAGGGCCTCGCCGAGTTCCGCCAGCTCATCCGCCAGATCCCGCAACAACCCCTGCACATCGACCTCACCCAGCAGAGCCGGAATCTCCCGCACCACTACGGCACCGGGACCGAAGGCTTCGAGATGCAAACCGAGCTCCGCGAGTTCCTCCGCCCGCGCGGTCAAGCGCTCGACAGCCGTCTCTTCGAGCTCGATGACCTCGGGAATCAGCAGCATCTGCCGGGCAACACCGCTCTCGGCCAGTTGTTCCTTCATGCGTTCGTAAACCAGTCGCTCATGCGCCGCATGCTGATCGACGATCACAATGCCATTGCGCGTCTGTGCGACGACATAGGTTCCATGCAACTGCGCCCGTGCCGCACCAAGAGGATAGGCCTCCAGGCTTTCCTGCTCGGGCACACCACTGGCGGGACCGCCGTACGACGGGTCGCTCCCCTGCCCTTCATAATCAGGCATGGCCTGCGGTGAGGTATTGGCCTGCGGCACGCCGTCAAAGCCGGGCAGCGGCGCGTGGTATCCGGACACCGCTTCCGACATTCCGGATGGAAGGCGCGTGCCGCCCTGCCAGCCATAGCCCCCCTGGAATTGACGGGGCGTTGCACTGACACCGGCACCCGGCGTAAAGGAGCCCAGCGCCGCCGAAGCCACCGTAGTCGAGGCCCGGTGTCCGGCTGCCGCCAGCGCATGTTTGCAGGCCCCGACGATCAGACCGCGGACCAGCCCCGCCTCGCGGAACCGCACTTCCGTCTTCGCCGGATGCACATTGACGTCGACCAGTTCAGCCGGCAGATCGACGAACAAGGCGACAAGCGGATGACGGTCCCGCGCCAGAAAATCCTGATACGCGCCCCGGACAGCGCCATGCAGCAGCTTGTCCCGCACAGGCCGCCCGTTCACAAAGAGATACTGGTGCTGGGCATTGCCCCGGTTCAAGGTCGGCAGTCCAATGTAGCCCGACAGGCGCACGCCTTCCCGCTCCGCCTCTATCGGAAGGGCGTTGTCCGAAAACTCATGCCCCATGACCGCGGACAGACGTTTCAGGCGGCTCTCGAAGAGGTCGCCACTGGCGGGCGCGAGCCGGATAATCCGGCGGTTCTCGTCCGACAGGGTAAAGCCGATATCGGGATGCGCCATGGCGAGACGGTTGATCGCGTCCTGCGCGTGATTGATTTCGGTCCGTGCGGTTTTCAGGAATTTCAGGCGCGCCGGGGTGGCGTAAAAGAGTTCCCGCACCTCAATGCGCGTGCCGGGCGCTTGCGCAGCGGGAACCGCAGGCAGAACACTGCCGCCTTCCACACTCAAACTCCAGCCATCATCACTGCCCGGCAGGCGGCTGCTGAGGGTCATGCGCGAAACCGCACCGATCGAAGGCAGAGCTTCACCACGAAAGCCGAGCGTTTTGATATCGACCAGATCGTCGGCGGGCAGCTTCGAAGTTGCGTGACGTTCGACCGCAAGCATCATCTCGTCCGGCGTCATACCGCAGCCATCGTCCACGACTGATAGGAACGCCCGGCCACCGTCGCGCATCACCACATCGATATGGCGCGCACCGGCGTCGATGGCATTTTCAACCAGTTCCTTGACCGCCGCCGCAGGACGCTCGATGACCTCACCCGCCGCGATCTGATTGACCAGCGTATTGGGCAGACGCCGCAGCACCCGGCGCGGAACCTCCTGCCCTGCGCCCCTTTCGGCGGTCAATTCGATATCCTGATCGGCTGTGGTCATATCTTAGCTTTACCTTGCAGCGGGTGCAGGATTCGCCCCGCATCGAGTGAACGTAAAACTAGCAGGGAAGCCCCTGCGCAAAAAGACGTTTCCTCCTGGAAAACAACAAGGGCCAGCGCATTTCCACGCTGGCCCTCGTCGTACAGAAAAAGCTTCGGGTTTGGAGCGTTACGAACTTCCGTCCGGCGCCGCGCGCGTCGCTTTGACGTTTTCCGGACGTCCAACCACGACGACCGTCAAAGCCTCCGGCCTGAAAAGCTCACCGGCGACACGCTGCGCCTGCTCCAGCGTGATCGCCTCGATATAGCTGTTGCGCTGATCGAGATAGTCGATCCCGAGCCCCTGAATCTGCATGCCCAGCATCATACCCGCGATCCGGTCTGAACCTGAGAGACGAAGCGGAAAGGAGCCGGTCAAGAAGGTCTTGGCATCAGCCAGATCTTCGGCACTCGGTCCCTCTTCCGCCATGCGTTTCCATTCTGCGCGCAGAATATCGAGAGTCTCTGAGACGCGGGCGTTCTGGGTCGCCACACCGCCCCCGATCAGAGCGGCATGATCAAGCGGGTTCAGATAACTGTAGACCGAATAGGCCAAGCCGCGCTTCTCCCGGATTTCTTCGTAGAGCCGGGAAGACATTCCGCCGCCGCCCAGGATGTAATTCACCACATAAGCCGCATAGTAATCCGGATGGCCGCGTTTGATGCCCTGATGCCCGAAAGAGACAATGCTCTGGGGCAGGTTCTTGTCGACCACCACCAGATCGCCGGTTCCGGCAACCTCGACATCGGCAATGACCGGCAGGTTTGAGGTCTTAGGCAATCCGCCGAAGGTTCTATCCAGCAGGATGGCCAGATCTTCCGGCGTCACATCGCCAATCACGGCAATTTTCAAGCGGTCCAGGGCGAAGCGCTCGCGGACCAGCGCCTGCATGTCCTCCACCTTGATGTTCGGGACGGACTCCATAGTGCCGTCCGCCGACCGGCCATAAGGATGGTCCCCGAAGAAGAGCGTGCGAAGCGTCTTGCCCGCAATTGCGTCAGGAGATTCTTTTTCCCGCGCGAGACCGACCATGATCTGACTGCGAATGCGCGCCACGGCGTCTTCATCAAAGCGCGGCGATGTCAAAGCGAGCCGCGCCAGATTGAAGGCCAGATCCCTGGTTTCCGTCAGACTGCGCAGAGATCCCGAGAACTCGTCCCGGCCCGCGCTGAAACTCAGGCCGATGGAATTCTCGTCCATCAGGCCGCGAAAACCCTGGGAATCAAGCTCCCCCGCCCCTTCGTCGATCAATGCCGCCGTCATACTGGAAAGGCCGGTCTTGTCAGCCGGGTCCAGGGCCGCACCGCCCTTGAAGGAAAACTCCATGGAGATAACGGGGTTACGATTATCCTGAACCAGCCAGGCTTCGATCCCGCCCGGGCTCACGACCCGTTCGATTTCCACCGCGGATGCAGGCGCAAGCGCTACAAACACAAGCGCAATGCTAGCCACTGCGCCTGAAAAAACTCTTTTTATTCCTGGCATCACCGAAGACCCCGAGAGGTTTGAGAGGTTCATAAATCTATCCCGTTTCACGAAGTCGGTTTCGGTAAAAGAAGGCCGGTGACTGAGCTTTCGTTCCGGAAGACAGCGCGGGCCGCGGCCAGCACCTGCTCACGGGTCACGCCATCGATCAGATCCGGCCAGCTTTCGATCTCTTCGATCGTTCGACCAGTCGCCAGCGAGGTCCCGATCACGCGCGGTGCGGTTCCCAGATCATCCCGTGCATAGACCGAACCCGCACGCTTACGCCGCTTGGCGGACGCCAACTCCTTGTCGGTAATGCCATTTTCGAGAACCACGGCGATTTCAGCCCGGAGCGCTTCTTCCAGCGCCTCGATCTCAACGCCGGGCTTCGGTGAAGCGTAGAAATTGAAATCGCTCAGATCCAGGGCACTCGCGCTGTAGCGGCTGCCAACGGAAACCGCCAGTTTCTTCTCGACCACAAGGGACTTATAGAGACGGCTTGTGGAACCGCCGCTCAAGACTTCATCGAGTACCTGCAGTGCATAGGCATGCTCGGTGGCGCCCCCCCGGTAGCTGGGTGCCAGATAGCTGATGGCGAGCAGAGGTTGACGCACGCGCGGGCTTTCATGGATCACACGGCGCGCCGAAGTCTGCGGCGGCTCTTCGATCCGCACCCGCTCCGGCACGCTCTTCGCAGGGATGACTCCGTAGTACTTTTCAGCAAGAGGCCTGACCTCTGCCGCGGTCACGTCACCGGCAACGATCAGGATCGCATTATTCGGCGCATACCATTTGCGGTAAAAGGCCAGCGCCGTCTCGGTGTTGAGCGCATTGATCTCATGCTGCCAGCCAATGACCGGCAGACGGTAGGGGTGGTTCAGATAGAGCGCGGCCTGCATGGTCTCGAAAAGCTTGGCGCTCGGGTTGTTATCGGTCCGGCTGCGGCGCTCTTCCACCACCACATCGCGTTCGGGCAGGACCACCTCGTCAGTCAGGACCAGATTGCTCATCCGATCCGCCTCATGCTTCATCATGATTTCGAGCCGGTCACGCGCGATCGTCTGAAAATAAGCCGTGTAATCCTGGCTGGTAAAGGCGTTCTCACGCCCGCCATTCAACTGGATAATCCGCGAGAACTCTCCAGGCGCCAGTGTCTTGGTCCCCTTGAACATGAGGTGTTCAAGAAAGTGGGCGTTGCCGGATTCGCCAGCGGATTCATCCGCCGCGCCGACTTTGTACCAGACCATATGCGTAACAATCGGCGCGCGGTGATTGGGTACGACGACCACCTGCATCCCATTGTCCAGTGTGAAGGTCTCCGGATCGAACACCCGGGCGAGGGCTGGCCCCGCCGTCAGGATCGTTCCACTTAAGGCAATCAGTGCCAAAGCCAGAACGGGAAGCCGGGAGAATAGTCGAGAAGTTGTCGGGCGCAGAATAGAGGACATGGCTTTTCCGGGAACCGCGGATGAAAGGGCGAATACGACCTGAATCAGAATAACGAATTATGGTTAATATGGCGTTTACTTTGTCAGCCTCAAGCCATCGGCCGACACTTCGGCTTCACATGTGCTTGAAACCCGCGCGACGCAGATCGGAATTCCTTGTCGATGCAATCCACGGTCGAGGTAGAGAAAAGGCCAGTCCGCTATAAACAGACTGGCCTCAACATCAAGACAACTGGCGTGCTCTGATCTAAGTAATCAGGCCGCAGTGCGCTACTAGAATATGCCTTCCAGGAAGGCTTTTTCTTCGCGGACAATCGTGGGGGTCTCACCTGAAGTGACCGAGCGCCCGAGCGCGGCATTTTCACGAATGCGCTGAGATTCACTCTCTGCATCGATTATTTCACCTGCCGGCGGCTCATCTCTCCAGAACACCAGATCGTTGACGAAGCTTTCGTTTTCTTCGTTCAGGCGACCCGTTTCACGGTCAACGATCTGACGGATATCCGGCTCGGCCTTGTCGGCGCCTGCAGCCATAAGAAGCGAACGTTCGCCCAGCGAACGGCCATCGGCAGGAATGCGCTCATCCAACGTGGGTCCCGCGGCATTGTCCGCACGGAAGACCGCGCGTTTGGCCTGATCCTGGGCAGAGCCTTCCTGAGGACGTACAGCGCCGGGTTCCGGAGGACGCAGCGTAAACTCCGGCGGCAGACTCAGAGGCGCGCGCGAAACCACGCGAAACTCATCCGGTGACTGCTTGTTCAATCCAAGCTCGGAACGCACATTTTCACAGGCGCTCAGCGAAAGCGCGGCGCCGGCCAGGAAAAAAATGCGAAGCGATGGTTTTGTCAGAAACATACCTGTCCTCCAGCTATAGCGTTTGGCATTGCCATTTAATCAAGAAATCTCAAAATTCCCGTTCGAAATCATCAGCGTGCTGGTTTTGAGGCAGCGGATTTCGGATCGAGCCAAACGCAATCTGCTTTAATCCTTATCTTTTACCCTCACTGACGCCGCCAAACAAGCTGACAAACATCAGTATGCCGACACCGAGAAAGATCGCAGTGTCGGCAACGTTGAAGGCCGGCCAGTGCCAACCGGCCAGATGGAAGTCCAAAAAGTCCACAACCATGCCGATCCGCAGCCGGTCAATCACGTTGCCGATCGCACCGCCGACCACCAGACCGACCGCGACCGCATTGGCTGTATGAGCCTGTCCGCGCAGCCAAACCAGCAACGCGACAACGATCACCGCAGCAACCCCACTCAGGATGTAGGGCATGATGGCCGCCTCATTCCCGAAGAGGCCAAAGCTGACACCGCGGTTAAACGCGAGCACGATGTTAAAGAAACCCGTAATCTCGAAACTCTGCGGTGGCTGCATCACGACGTCCAGGATCAGCCACTTGGTAAACTGATCGAACGCGCAAACAATGACGGCCAGAAGAGCGGTCAGCTTATACATTCGGCCTATCCGGGCGTTGTTCCAAGGATCTGGCTCCTAGAGTGCAATCGTTCTTGTTTGGAACAATCCAGGACATGAATCGCCCTCTAACTATGTGCTGTAGAGGCTGATTCACGGTTTTCCCTAAAAGAGTGAACAACGACCAACCACTATTGAGCAGCGGCACCGAAATGCTGGACCGCATCCGCACAGCGACCGCAGGTTCCCGGCGCGCCCTCATAGCTTCCGACTTCGGGAAGGATCTTCCAGCAACGCTCGCACTTCTCACCCTCTGCCATCTCCACGCGCACGCCGACACCGGCCACGTCTTCCAGTGTGAAGTCTCCTTCCGACGGCGTTCCCTCAACCAGGCTCAGGTCAGATGTAATGGCGATATCTGCCATATCAACGCTGCGGACCACATCCATAAGCTCAGAGCGACCAATCGTCACAACGGGTTTGGCCTGAAGGCTGGATCCGAGGCGCTTGGCGGCACGCTCCACCTCGATGGCGCCGGTGACAACACGTCGGACTTCACGAATGGCGGACCACTTTTCCGCCAGCTCCGCGTCATGCCAATCGGCAGGAACATCGGGGAAGGTCCGCAGATGCACACTCTCTTCAGGACCGGTTCCACGGGCCAGCCAGGCTTCTTCTGCCGTGAAACAGATGATCGGCGCCAGCCAGGTCACCAGACAGTTAAAGGCCTGATCAATGACCGTGCGACAAGCCCGGCGCTGCAGGGAGTCGGTCCGGTCGCAGTAAAGCGCATCCTTGCGGATATCGAAGTAGAAGGCCGAAAGATCGACCGCGCAGAAGTTATGCAGGCTCTTGTAGAGATCGTGAAAATCGTAACTTTCGCATCCCTTGCGCACCTGAGCGTCCAGCTCGTTCAGACGGTGCAGCACCCAGCGTTCCAGTTCCGGCATCTCGTTTTCCGGCAGGCGTTCTTCTTCCGAGAAGCCGTCCAGCGCGCCCAGCATGAACCGCAAGGTATTGCGCAGGCGGCGATAGGCATCGACCTGATAGCGCAGAATCTTGGGCCCCACCCGCAGATCCGCGGTGTAATCGGATGCCACCACCCATAGACGGATGATATCCGCCCCACTCTCGTTCATGACATCCTGCGGGTCGACGCCGTTCCCGAGGGACTTGGACATCTTGTGGCCCTTCTCGTCCATCAGGAAACCATGGGTCAGAACCGCGTCATAGGGCGCACGCCCCCGGGTGCCCGAAGACTCGAGAAGCGAAGACTGGAACCAGCCACGATGCTGATCGGAGCCTTCCAGATAGAGCGACGCGGGCCACTTCAGCTCAGGCCGAGCCTCAAGTACGAAGGAGTGCGTGCAGCCAGAATCGAACCAGACCTCGACCACGTCGGTGATCTGTTCGTAATCCTCGATATTGTAATCGTCACCCAGGAAGCGCGCAGGATCGCTCGCGAACCAGGCGTCACCGCCCTCCTCTTCAAAGGCTTTCGCCACACGCTCGACGACGGCCGCATCGCGCAGCGGCTCACCGCTTGCCTTCTCAACGAAGATCGGCAGCGGCACGCCCCAGAGACGTTGACGGGACACACACCAGTCAGGGCGGTTCTCGACCATGGACAGCAAGCGGGTGCGGCCGGACGCGGGCACAAAATTGGTGTCCTCGATCGCCTTGACCGCATTCTTCTGCAGGTCGTTGGTCTCCATCGAGATGAACCACTGAGGCGTATTGCGGAAAATCAGTGGTGCTTTCGAACGCCAGGAGTGCGGATAGCTGTGGCGCAGGCTGCCCTTCGCGATCAGGGATCCGGCCTCCATCAGCGCGCCGATGACCTTGCCGTTGGCGTCGCCTTCCTTGCCTTCACTTGTATAGACAACTGAACCGGCAAAGAGCGGAACATGGGCAAAGAAACTGCCGTCCGCATCAACGGTCTGGGGAATTTCAAGGTTGTTGACCTTGCCCAGCTCGAAATCGTCCGCACCATGTCCCGGCGCGATATGCACAAAACCCGTACCGGCTTCGGTGGTTACAAAGTCGCCGTTCAGAACCGGCGCACCGGCGTCATAGCCTGCGGATGCCAGCGGGTGATCGCAGCGCAGGCCCAGAAGATCTGAGCCGACACCCTGCCAGAAGACTTCGTGTTCGGTGATTTCGCACTTTTCGGCAAAGGCCTCGTAGAGCTCTTTTGCCAGCAGCAGCTTCTCGCCGACCTTGGCGCGGCTTTTCTCACCGACGGCCTTGACTTCAACGCCGATGTAATCGAACTCGGGGCCACAGGCAACCGCGCGGTTGCCGGGGATGGTCCAGGGAGTCGTGGTCCAGATAACGACCGACGCGCCCTTCAGATTCTCCGGGCCTTCGACGATCGGGAAGCGAACCCAGATGGTCGGCGACTTGTGATCGTGATACTCGACTTCGGCATCCGCCAGCGCGGTCTTCTCGACCACGGACCAAAGCACCGGCTTGGCACCGGCATAGAGACCTCCGTTGAGGAGAAATTTGCCGATTTCCCGCACGATCTGCGCTTCGGCGGCAAAGTTCATGGTCGTATAAGGCTGTTCCCAGTCACCCTCGACGCCCAGGCGCTTGAATTCCCCGGTCTGGATCTTGACCCATTTTTCGGCAAATTCACGGCATTCGCGGCGGAACTCGAGGACCGGAACCTCGTCCTTGTCCTGTCCGCGCTCGCGGTAACCTTCTTCGATCTTCCATTCGATCGGCAGACCGTGGCAATCCCAGCCCGGCACATAGTGGGCGTCCTTGCCCAGCATCTGCTGAGACCGATTGATAATATCCTTCAGCACCTTATTAAGGGCATGCCCCATGTGCAGGTGGCCGTTGGCGTAGGGCGGGCCATCATGAAGAATGAACTGTTCGCGCCCCTTTGAGGTCTCGCGCAGCTTCTTAAAGAGGCCAATTTCCTCCCAGCGCGCAAGGATCTCCGGTTCGCGTTTCGGCAGGCCGGCACGCATTGGAAAATCCGTGTTCGGCAGAAATACAGTTGATTTGTAGTCAACGCTCATCGCGAGACTCTTTCTTGTTAAATCATCGAAATTTGGCTGCACATGCAGGCGGCAAACCGGACTTTTCCAGCTTTTATGCTGGCGTTTCAGCCAGAATGCGGCGCACCTGCGCGCAGTCGGAGGTGATTTGTGCCTTTAAACTGTCCAGGCCGTCAAACTTCTTTTCCCCACGCAGGAACTCAATCAACTGAACCCGGAGAAAGCGGCCATAAAGATCTTCGTCAAAATCGAAGAGATGAACTTCCAGTTGAACCCTGGTCCCATCCACCGTCGGCCGCATGCCCAGGTTCGCTATGCCATCGACCCAGCGATAAACATCGCCGACGCCATCGCTGCCCTCCTTCATGCCTGCCCGCACAGCGTAAACCCCCAAGCTCGGATGCATGTAGGCTTCCATGGAGATATTGGCTGTCGGAAAGCCGATTGTACGGCCTCGCTTATCGCCGTGCAGGACCATACCGTCGACTTCCCAGGGCCGCCCGAGCAAAGCCGCAGCAGCGGAAAGATCACCCGCCTGCAAACATTCCCGAATGCGAGACGAGGAGTAGATCTCGGCATCACCGGTTTTAACCACCTCGGTGACCGTTACACCGAAACCGAGGTCAGCACCGCGCTCCGACAGCAGCTTGGCGTTGCCACTGCGTTTGTGGCCGAAACAGAAATCCCATCCGACCACAATGTGGCGGGCCCCCAGGTCCGACTGCAGGACTGACGTCATGAAGTCTTCCGCACTCCGCCGGGAAAATTCAGGGGTGAAGTCCAAAACAAAGACATGATCGACCCCAACGGACTTGAGCGCCTCTACCTTTGCCGGCAACGGGGTCAGGCGAAAGGGCGGCAGCTTGGGTTGGAAAACCGAACGCGGATGCGGCTCGAAGGTCAGAACAGCCAGCGGCGCGTCCAGGCGCCGGGCAATGGCTCGCGCCTGCGCCAGGACAGCCTGATGTCCCAGGTGTACACCGTCAAAATTCCCGATCGCAACCACTGCGCCCCGGGCTTCCTTGGGTACGCTGCTGGAACTGTGAAATATCGTCATTCGCCTTGCCCGCTTCCGGTTATGATCCCGGATTGCCACAAACCCGCCAAAACCGCCACTGATTTACTGCGTTTTGCGTTTTCCTGAACCAAGGAGCGTCAAAATATGCCTTCGAGATCAGCGGCATGCCGGTCGAGAGATACTGGATTTCGAAGCGAATCAAACGCAAAACGCTTTAGCCCCGACAAGAACTGATCATGCGCAGCTGCCGTGTGAAGTTGCTCGCGGAACGACCATAGCGCGGACCGAGTGCCGGGGATAGTGACTGGCGGGAGGCAGTTGAACGAGACGGCAAAAAGACACGTAAACAGCCAACCAAAGCCAAAATTCAACTGTAGACGAACTCGAGGTATTTTTTTTAGGCTGCTTCCACGTCGGCCCTGCGGCTCACCATCAGCATGGCGTCACCGTCTATTACGACCCGATCCTCGACATGGCAGACGGTATCGAAGGAAACCCGTCGTTTTTCCTGATTGATCTCACGAACCGTGACGCGGGCCGTTACAGTGTCGCCCGCTTTGACCGCCGCTTTGAAGCGCAGGTTCTGACTCATGTATATACAACCTGGACCGGGCAGTTTCGTGCCGAAAACCGTCGACACAAAGCTGGCGGAAAGCATGCCGTGTGCAATGCGGTCGCCGAACATGGTCTTGTTTGCGAAGCTGGCATCCAGATGCACCGGATTGGTATCCCCGGAAATACCTGCGAACATAACAATGTCGGCATCGGTGACCGTTTTCGCAAAAATCGCCGTCATGCCAACGCTCAGGTCTTCCAGATAATACCCGTGTTTCTCATGCATCTTCTTTATCCACACCTTGGCGGCAGCAGCCGCATCTTCTCACAAAAGAAATATTGTTATATAAATCTTTTTCGTTACGTAATTTTACGAAAGTCAATCTAGTACCAAACGTAAGAAGACTGCAACAGTCTTTTCGCACCTGCACAATTCCCTTACAAACGCCCGCCGCTCGCCCCTGGAAAGCAGGGCCTATTCCGCAGTCTAGAGAATGAGGATTGGGTTTCCCTTAACACCGGCAGCGGCCGTCGGCATCAATCAACCCGAAGTCCTTCAATACCGCCCGCAGGCAAGCCAAAAGACCACGCAGTCCTCGAGCGTTGCTTCTAGGCCAATGCCGAGACCTCGACGAGAATTAACCGGCAGGGTTCGGAGCATTCAACCTCCAGATCGAACTCTGTATTCTCATCGTCGCACTGCAACAAAACTTCCATTGCGTTCAAATCAAAGACCTCGTCGACGACACGGTCCCTCACCCGAATTGCAGGGCCTGAAGCCAGCAGAACGGCCAGTCCCATCGCATCGCCGGAAAATCCTGCCGCGCCTTTGTCGAACGGCCTCAGACGAACCCTGCCCTCTACGCGTCCCCGAGCCCACATCAGGTTGAGATTCCTGACGGGCCCATCGATCAGGCGGCCATGCAGGTTTCGTTCGCCGGGAAAGACAACGGGCGTCAGCGGCAATACCCTCTCGCACGCCCCTTCCGGTCCGGCATCAAGATCCAGACCCGCGCCCTCAATGACGGTCAGGCTTCGCTCATATCCCGGGAAGGCAGAGAAATGCGCGTCCTCCGCCATCGTGGCGACACTCAGACGCCAGTCAAACCTGCCGGAACTGAAGTCAGCATGATCCGGAAAAGCGCAAATTTCAGCCGTTTCTCCCTGCCCGGAGCGCCAGGGTGTGACCCGCCAGTCGCTCTCTTTGAGCAGTCTCACGGGACAAAAACCGCGTCAGCCGTCGACAAGTGCGTCAAGACGCGCCTTTGCCGCGGCATCGAACCCGACCACAACCTCGTCAGCTAACTCGAATACCGGGCGCTTGATCAATGTAGGATGCTCCAGCAACAGCCCTTTTATCTTCTCCTCGTCGAGATTTTCCCGCTCCGCCTCGGGCAGCTTGCGCCAGGTCGTGCCACGCCGGTTCAAAAGCTTGTCCGACCCCGCAGACTGTAACCATCTTGTGACTTCGGCCTCACCCAAACCATCGGCGCGCAAGTCGTGAAAACGATGCTCGCGCCCCTGGGTCTTGAGTGTTTTGAGTGCATTCCGGCAGGTGTCGCAATTCTTGATGCCGTAGATCGTTATCATCTGGAAAGCCTTGTTTTGAGCCAATAACAGGAAGGTCGGATTCGTCTTTACGGTGCAGCATTCCGCACCTCGTCCAAACATTCAAGTCACTCGCGAACATCAATGAAATGCTGACGCCGGACCGCTCAGCCACATCTTTTTACAAAGCACACACAGAATGTGTACGTTCTTGTAAAGCACCTTTCAGGCCCCACATCGAAAGTCCGGAAGCCAAGAGTCACAAAAGCAGTACTGGACTTTTGGTGTCGAAGCATGATTCAAGTTAAGATATTGGATATAATGCGATTCGCAGCTCGGAAGACCACAAACACTGGGCGAAGATTTTGTTTTTGCAACGATTGAAATTACAACAGGCTTTCACCGCAGTGCGTGACACTGCGGGTCGTAGAATTCGTCACGAAAATGGGACGCAAAGCGATATGAAACCAACCGGTCGAAGGGCGAACTGGCTGTTTTTTCGACAGTGGTTGCGCAACCCTTTTGCGATTGGCGCCGTTATGCCGAGCGGCCGTGAATTGGCCCGAGCTATGGCGCAGGCCAGCGACAATGAGTCCGGTCGGCTTGTGGTCGAGCTCGGCGGCGGCACGGGCAATATCACGCAGGCGCTTCTGGATAGCGGCCTTGCCCCGGAATCCCTTGTGGTGATCGAACGTGATCGGCGCCTATACAGAGTCCTGACCGCGCGTTTTCCTGAAATTCGCGTCCTCAACATGGATGCGCTACAGGCGTTAGCAACTCTGCGCGAGGAAAACGGTGGCAAGGTAGGCTCTATCGTCTCCGGCCTGCCCCTGCTCTCGATGCCTCCGGAGTTTCAGGAGCAGCTCCTGGAAGAAAGCTTTCGGCTTCTGGATAAAAACGGCGATTTCATCCAGTTCACCTACGGTCCGGTTTCCCCAGTCTCCCAGCGCCGTCTGGGAACTCAGGGGCTGCGCGCCCAAAAGGTTTCACGGGCTCGCCTGAATATCCCGCCCGCGTCCGTTTGGCGCTTCATGCGCATGAGCGAATGGCTGCAGGCTTCCCGCGACGCCGCACGACGCAAGCAGAACCGCGCCGCCTGAAGTCAACGCCAAGGGATTGCTTTTGCCCACCGGCATCGAAGCTCAGACTTCATAACGCCGCATTAGATTGATGCTGTGTGCGGTAGTCCGCAGGCGACATTCCGAACGGCTCTCTGAAGGCTCGACTGAAGTAGCTGCGGCTTTCATAGCAAATTTGTTCGGCGGATCAACTCTGTCGTAGCAGAGAAGAGTCTTTTTTTGGGGGCGTGATCAGGCGTTGAGTGCCTGGCTGCAAGGCCGCTCGGGTTGAACCGAAATCTGGTCCTTGTCGCTGGCCACAATTGAACGCGGCGCATTGTTCACCCGGTCCCAATGTGCGTGGGTTACACCTTGTGCTACCAGTGCAGCTTTCACTTCCCGCCAGATCTCGGGCGTGACCTGGCCATTCCCACCGATCAACTCGGCCCAATCTCCACGACGGTTTATCGTGCAGGAAAAATCATATTCATCTCCGTGCCCGGAAAAATTTCTGCCTGCTCTGATGACCCCGGTCACCCACTCGATCTCTGCTGCCATTGTCTGCTCTGCGTCTCTCGAATTTATGCCCCGTCGATCCGGCTTCCTCGGATCCGGGAGCGGCCTTTGAAGAGCCGTCAGTGTGCGTTCGGGAGATTAACCAAGGCTTTCAGCAGCGGTGGCAAACTTGTGTCAAAACGGCAGGAAAAACCCGGTGTCGGCTGCGTCTGAAATTACAGACGAAGTCCGTCAGATCGATTCTATTTCATGGAAATTGCGCTAAGCGCTTGAAAAGGCGTGGTGCCCCCGGCCTGACTCGAACAGGCACGTCCGTGAAGACAACAGATTTTGAGTCTGCCGCGTCTACCAATTCCGCCACGGGGGCTTGAGGCTGATTTACGTTCTTGATTGTTACACTCAAGAACCATCCTACTCGTGCGCGGCGATAATAGTCATGGTGTCAGGCTTGGCAATAGGACATTGCACTCGACCGGAGTTTTATTACGGAAGGGTCGATTGCAGAGTCCTCAGCAGGAGTGATGCATCAAATCACCCGGCACTGCAGCACAAGACCCAGTAGTTTCAAGTGCTTCTGCAACCAGGCCATGAATAGATGCTCAATGAATTCAGATCAAAGTCCTTCCGCATGCGGAACAAACCTTCTTTAGACTCGCAATAGAGCCGGAAGAATTGGTAATCGGCAATAAGCGCTCCTGCGAATTTCAGTAGCTCTCGCACCACAAGTTGAGGTACAACTTAGTTAAAGGCTGTGGATTGTTGTGCAACGTTCACGGCATTTCAGTGACTTAGCTGGAGATAACTCAGGGAAACAGCTTGAGATCCAGCACAAAAATCGCTGATATGCCAGTTGGGCAATGCCGCGGCTATAACTTGAAGCAGTGCGGTCGTTACTTGGTTATCGAAGTGCAAATACCTTCAGAGGACTCTATCCGCGGAGACTGGCCGCGGTTTGAGAGACCCTTGAAGGTGCCAGTAATAGAGCGCCCATATGGGAGCTGTGTAGTAGAATGAACACCCATCGCAATTCTGATCGGATGGACGTTACCCACCGTGAAGTCAGTGCAGTGGTGAAGTGGTTTAATCCGACAAAGGGCTTTGGCTTTGTTCAGCTTAGCGATGGTTCTCCGGATGCGTTTCTTCACATTTCGGCCGTAGAACGCGCCGGTCATCGCGATCTTCCTGACGGCACGACCCTTGTTTGTGATCTTTCCGCTGGCCAGAAAGGCCCGCAGGTAGCGCACATACATCACATCGAATCCATGCCCGACGCTCCACCGCGCAGCAGCGCCGGAGGCGGTGGTTACGGCGGCGGCGGTGGCGGCTACGGCGGCGGCGGCGGTGGCGGCTTTGAAGACACCGGAAGCGACGAAGTCGTCGAGGGCTCGGTCAAGTTCTTCAATGCCGAAAAGGGCTTCGGCTTTGTCGCCCCGGACAATGGCGGCAAGGATGTCTTCGTTTCGGCAAGAACTCTGGAACGCGCAGGCGTGATGAATCTGGATCCGGAAGCCCGGGTTCGCATGACGACAAGAATGGGTCAAAAAGGCCCGATGGCGTCCAGCGTCGAACTGCTCTAGAAGCCATCATACTTTACGGAGATCGTGGCACGGTCTTGTCTCTCCAGGTAGGAGGGGTTGCTTCTATGCCTGATGCACGTATGGCCAGCTGCGGGTTCCTTCTTTCGAATCCTGTCAGGTTTGGAGTCCGGACGAAGAGTCTTGTGGTTTGTGGCGCTCTCAGAGCGCCTTTTTTCTTTTAAACAGAGATGTAGGAGTTGAGCTCCCGACGTCGGGACGCGGGGGGCTCCCGAATTGAATTCGCTGACGCGCGTCAGGATCATTGCAAAGGACCGGCAACGTCCGCCTCTTCGTCCAGGGCCAGCGGCGAGACATTACAGGGTCCGGCATGATGATGGACCATACGCCATTCGCCTGCTTCACGTGCAAAGTAGTTGGTGGCTACCAGAACGCTGTCCCCCACCCTTTCATAGCAGATCACAAAGGCCGCATCCTCGCCCGCCGCAAAGGCCTGAGCACCATGGCAAGATACTTCCGGCGCATCCGGATTATTCAAAATAGCCTCCCAGGACCCCAGAACCTCCTCACGACCGGAAATGGCGGGCCAACCGGGATGTGCGCAGGCCACCGGCAGGTTTTCGGCCCAGAGCCGCGCCATCATTTCAAGGTCACGTTGCCGGAACACATGATAGAAACTCTCGTTTAAAAACAGCACCTCTGCTTCGGCATTCATTCCTAGTCTCCCTGGATCGGATCCTCATTAAATGGGTCGATATCCTGTTTCACCCAAGGTCGATCCGACCTGACCTCCCCAAGAACAGCATGCACCGCCTCGCCGGGGAGAAATTATGGACGGTCACAGTCGTGCCTGTCACTCTAGAGCCTCACACCCGCTTGCCCACAACTCGCCAAGCTGGTAAAGGGTCGCTGCAAGTACCGGGCGGGAAATACCCGATCCAGAGGATACACAAGCGATTTTCGGTCTAATGGCGACAGTGCGGAACCAATCCGGAGAAGACAGTATTGCCTCGGGCAATCTCCTGATCCGGGCAAGTCTGCTCTATCCATAAGATCCGATCTAGAGGGGATTTCCAAGCGTGCTGCGACGTCTATATGACTGGACCATGGATTTGGCCGCCCACCGCCATGCCCTGTTCGCCCTTGGGGCCGTTTCTTTTGTTGAATCGTCGTTTTTTCCAATTCCCCCGGATGTCCTGATCATTCCGATGGTACTGGCCGCCCGCGACCAGGCCTGGAAGATTGCCCTGATTGCGACCATAACCTCGGTTCTCGGTGGTCTGGCAGGCTATGGAATCGGTGCATTTCTCTTCGATACGGTGGGTCAGTCCATCCTCGATTTCTATGGCAAAGCCGACGCTTACATCCGCTTTCAGGCACTCTACGACGAATGGGGCGCCTGGATCGTGGCGGCGGCGGGCTTTACACCCATTCCCTACAAGGTCTTTACGATTGCCAGCGGCGCGCTCAGCCTTGACCCGGCAGTGTTTACCTTCGCGTCCGCCCTCTCACGAGGCGCGCGTTTCTTCATCCTGGCCGGACTTCTCTGGTACTTCGGCCCGCCGATCAAAAACTTCATCGACCGGCATCTACCGATCCTGGCAACACTCTTCTTCGTGATGCTTTTCGCCGGTTTCATTGCGATCCGCTATCTTTTTTGAGACACCAAAGCCAAGTCTGACATCGCAGCAGCTTCCGGCCCAGCCGCTACCTTTTGAAGCAGCAATTTCAGAAGACTAGGCAATTGCGCGGCCTGACACTATATTTCGGGCATGATTTCCATCAGCATCGAATGAGAGCCTGAATGTCTGCAATTGCTGAGGCAAACCCACTTTTCGAGAATCCCCGGCTGGTTCCAGGCGTCATCGTCGCCGTCTGCGTCGGGGCCTTGGGCAGTGCGTTGGCATCCGAATACTGGGGCGGCCTCGACCCCTGCGTGCTCTGCATTTATCAGCGCTTCGCTTACGTCGGGGCGATGACGCTGGGTCTTGCCGGTTTAATCCTCGCGCCTCAGGGAAAGGCACTTAAAGTACTGATACTTCTCGCGGCGCTCGCCTTTCTGGCCGGCGCAGGCATCGCCATGTTCCATGTCGGCGTAGAGCAACACTGGTGGCGCGGGACGGAATCCTGTCACGCGGTCGCAATCGATTTCAATGCGCCGGTCAGCGATCTGCGCGAACAGCTTCTGGCGAAGCAACCGGCCACCTGCGATTCGATCCCCTGGTCCTTTGCCGGTATCTCGATTGCCGGTTTCAATGTCATCGCTTCGCTGCTCTTCGCGGCGGGCTGCGTCTGGGCGTCACGTCGCGTAGCAACACCCTGAACCCGGGAAAGGAGCCGACGATGAAAGACGATCACGCGGACGACACCGCAAACAAGCCGCATCATCGCTTGCCGGGCGACCTGCCTCGGGAAGAAGAACTCGCGCGAATGATCCGGGTCGATCAGGCCGGTGAATACGGTGCCCGGCGAATCTATGAGGGTCAGCTGGCCGTAATGGGTCGGAATCACCCCAATACCGAGACCGTCAAGCACATGCACGAGCAGGAGCTCAGGCATCTTGAAACCTTCGACCGCCTGGTAACCGAACGGCGAATACGGCCCACGGCCCTGCAGCCGATTTGGCATGTCGCAGGCTTCGCGTTGGGCGCCGCCACCGCCCTGATGGGCGACAAAGCCGCCATGGCCTGCACGGTCGCCGTCGAAGAGGTCATAGACGAGCACTACGCGGAGCAGTCAGCGCGCCTGGAAGACGACGAAGCCGACCTGCGTGACACGATCGAGGAGTTTCGGGCCGAGGAGCTCGAGCATCGCGACACCGCCCTGGAACATGGGGCGGCGCAAGCACCCGGTTACGAGATCCTCAGCGCTGCGGTCAAGACCGGGTCCCGCCTGGCAATCTGGTTGTCCCAGCGAGTATAAAACCGACAAGTGTTCAGATTGATGAGAGGCAGAGAGATCTCTGCCTCTGACGGTCAGGATTCCAGCTCGGAATCCCAGTACAGGAAGTCGTTCCAGCTCTCGTGAAGATAGTTGGGCGGGAAAGCACGCCCGTTCTGCTGCAACTCGTATGTCGTCGGTGCTTCGACCGGACGCATCAGGGCCATACCGCAATTGCCGAGCATCTGATTGCCTTTTGCAAGATTACAGTCCTGACAGGCCGTGACCACATTGTCCCAGGTCGTACGACCGCCCCGCGAACGCGGGATGACATGATCGAAGGTTAGCTCTTCGGACGGCAGATGATCACCACAGTATTGGCAGAGAAATCCGTCACGCAGGAACACGTTGAACCGTGTAAAGGCAGGCCTCCGGTCGAGATGGACATATTCCTTCAGGGAAATCACGCTTGGCAACTTCATCTCGAAAGTCGGCGAGCGAACTGTGTGCTCGTATTCAGAGATGATGTTTACGCGCCCCAGGAATGCAGCCTTAACCGAATCCTGCCACGACCAAAGAGACAAGGGGAAATAGCTCAACGGACGAAAATCCGCGTTGAGCACCAATGCTGGAAAAGCATTAGCCGTACTACCCACGCTGTGCACCTCCTTCTGTACTACTACATAGTGTGCATTCGCGTTTATTCGCCGGAAATCCGACGACGCTCTACTTCTTGATAGCGGACCTCGGGACGATACACAACATATTGTGGTCAAAGGGTAAAGATCTTCACCGAGATGTCACATGACAGACGGGATAATCCAGTGCCCATTGCCCGCAGGCTGAAGGAGCCAAAGACCTCCCTGCCATAAACTTCAGGGAGTTAGCCTGATGACAGCGTCAAAAATCGGGAGACGTGGGAAGATAGCAATCGGAGGCTAGGACTCGCCCTCAGAACCCGCCAGCGCAAAGGTTTCCATGAGGAAACCGATCCCCATGCGCAGGCCGTTCTCATCGATACCGTGGCCAAGACCCGGGATCATTTGAGAGTAGACAGTCAAATCATGGGCCAGAAGCGCCGTTTCTGCTGCAGCAAGCGCCTGCGGGGGCACCACGTCATCATCCTCACCGTGAACCAGCAGAACCCGTGGCTTACTCTTGAGCTCGCCCTCCAGGTAGCCCGGTGCGATCAAGGCACCGGAATAACCGATAACTGCGGCACAGCTGTTGGGGCGTCTGGTTGCGACATGCAGGGCCATCATAGTGCCCTGGGAGAAACCCAGGAGTATCAGTTTATCGTCTGTCAGCCCGTGACTTTTCAGCTCTGCATCAAGGAACTCGTTCAATACCGGTTCAGCGCCCCGCACACCCGCGAGTATTTTCTCAGGATCACGGTCTTTGAGGCTGAACCACTGGTGTCCCATCGGGGCCATATCACAAGGGTCCGGTGCATTCGGGGCAACGACCGCGACATTCGGAAAGGCCTGCGTCAACATCGGCGCCAATCCAAAGAGGTCATTTCCGTCGGCCCCCAGGCCGTGCAGCATAACGATCAGATACTCGGCCGCGCCGCCTGAAGCAGGCGTCGCACGCGGTCCATCAAGTTTGTTCGCAACGGCCATATTGGCGGAATCCTTTGGCAATCCAGCATCCGTCATAGCCGATTCGGACCCCGCCGTCACCTTTCAAGAAGAAAGTGCCGCCCTTTTATGACGAATTCGAGCCTTAAAGTTGCAACCCATTGGATTCAATCATTAGAACGCATAGCATTCAGGTCGCAACATATTGCCACCCGCGCTCAGAAGCCACCCTCGGGAACACCCGGGTGCCGATACATGTGCCACAGGAACCGGGCCGCCGCGGTGCGATAGGGCCGCCAGCCCTCTGCCAGTGCGATCATTGTTTCACCCACAGGCCGTTCTGACAGCTTCTTGAGCTTCTGTGCCGCGACCTGAACGGCAAGATCGCCTGCCGGCCAGATATCGGGCCTTTGCAGCGCAAACAGAAGATAAACCTCGGCTGTCCAGCGCCCGATTCCTTTCACCTTCATCAGCGCCGCTGCCGCCGCCTCATCATCCAGCATCTCGATTTCCTTGAGATCAAGTCGCCCTGCAAGGATGTCTTCGGCAAGGGCCCGACCGTAACGTTGCTTTGGACGGCTGAGACCGATCTGCTTTTGCGCTTCGTCATCCAGCGCCAGAAAACCTTCCGCCGAAACCGGCTTCAATGCCGCATCCAGGCGACTGATAATGGCCTGGGCCGCCTGAGCGGAAACCTGCTGCGCCGCCATGATCCGAATGAGACCCGCAAAACCGGGTTCGTGACGGCGGATCGGCGGCAAGCCGCAAACTTCGTAGGCGATTGCAATGTCGGGATCCCGTTCCGCCAGAGCCTCCATTGCCGGACGGAGAGTCTCGTCGCCCGGAGCTCGGGTAATCAGTTCGTTTTTGCTCATGGCTGGACATTATCCAAGATCTGCCGGAAAGTCCGCAGCTGATACGTCCATCCGAGCGAATCAAACGAACAAAACCAGGTCACGCGCAGCATCGATGTCTTCGCCCAAGGAAACCACTCGTTTCGCACCCTCTCCCAGTGGGCACCTGCACCTTGGACATGCCTACTCAGGCCTGTTTTCGGAACAGGCGGCGCGACAAGGCAATGGTCGGTTTTTGCTGCGAATCGAAGATATCGACAGCACACGCTGCCGCCCTCACTTTACCCGGGAGATGATCGAAGACCTGACCTGGTTGGGTCTTGAATGGGATGCACCGCCCCTGCTTCAATCTTCGCGGAGTGACGCCTACGCCCGGGCGCTCAAGCACCTTTCCCACATGGAGCTGCTTTATCCCTGCTTTTGCACGAGGGCTGATATCAAAGCGGAGATCGAAGGCTCAGCCGCGGCTCCTCACGGCCCGGATGGCCCACTTTATCCCGGCCTCTGTCGACACCTCACACCCAAGGAGCGGCAGGATCGCGAAGCAGCGGGCCTGCCCTTTGCATTGCGTCTGGATGTCCGTCGCGCGCAAACTGTCACCGGACCGCTCACCTGGTTCGATCGGGAACAGGGAAAGATGACCGCAACGCCGGAGATCTTCGGCGACGTTGTGCTGGCGCGCAAGGATATCGGGACCAGTTACCATCTTGCGGTGACCTTGGATGACGCCTTTCAGGACATCACTCTGGTCACCCGTGGAGAAGACCTCTTTCAGGCCACGCACCTGCACCGACTTCTGCAGGCGCTTCTTGAGCTGCCGGTTCCGCAGTGGCACCACCACAGTCTGATACAGGATGACCAGGGCCGGCGCCTCGCCAAGCGCCATGGCGCCTTATCACTGCGGCAACTGCGATCCGAAGGCAAAAGCGCACGAGATGTGCGGGCCATGGCAGGTTGGCGAGATTAGAGCGATCAGCCACGTTTCTCGGGAGTTCAGCCGGTTTGCTCCCGCCGCAATCCCTCGACGATCCTCATGTAGTCCGGTTCGTCCGGACCGAGATATCCTTGCCGAACCATAAAATCGATGATGACGAGTGCGACGTTAAACTTGAAATCTTCGGTATTGCGAACCCGTTCAAACACCTGATCGACCGGCCAGAGGTAAAACTCGTCGACCTCGCCATCGGTGTTGCGCGGAATGAAGCCAGCCGGGAGCTCCAGGTCATAGCAGAAAGCCACGTCATCGCGCAGACCGTCCGTCCATTCACAAAGGTAAGAGACGGCGCTCACTGGTTTGGCGCATTCGGCAAGTGAACGCGGAATATCCGCTTCCTCCGCGCATTCCTTGATCAGGTTCTCCTTGATGGACAAGCCATGAGGCTGACCGCCAGCCACAATGTGATCGAGTTTTCCCGGCGCCGAAGGTTTGTTCATGGCGCGGCGGCCAATCCACATGAGGCGCTGACCATCTCGCTCGGTGATCCCGTTTACGTGGACGCCGAAGCTGCGAATACCGAAAGGCGCGGCGGCACATCTGTCGATTGTCATCACAGGCGTATCGCCCCAGCGTCGCGCCAGCGGAAAATTTTCACCACGCCACGCAGGAAGATCACCACAGTCGGTCAATCGTTGCACGATTTCCGCGACGGCACCGCTGCGACTTTCGAAATCAGTTAATCCGGATGAAAGTGTAACCTGCCCTGAATCGACCTTGAAGACAGCGGGGAAGTCTGACAACCGGGTTGCCAAAGCGTGTGGAATGTAGCCGTACGACGTTCCACCAATGACGAAAGACCGGTAAGCCGCGGGATTCCAGCGATGGCAGGTTCTGATACGCTCAAGTAAGCTCACGCCAAATCCTCTCGGTCATTCAATTACCACCTAACCTATTGAAAGGAAGCCTGAATTGAAAGAGAAGCAGGTTAGAACGCCCGCTTCTGAGAGGTCAGGACGGATTCGACACCGTAAACCTGCCGCAAGCAGCGCGCGACGTAATCCGCGGTATTTCCGTCCAAGCCGACAACCTGAAGATCGATCGAGAGGTCACGGCTCGAGGGTCCTGTCACATCGCTGTGCCAGCGGCTGGGCACCAGATTGCGCTTTGCAAAGAGCTCAAGTACGCGTGGCATAACACCGGGCTCTGCGGCGGCATGGATGGAGAAGCAGTGAACGGCGTTGGTTTTGGTAGGTTGGGTGTTTACGGTCTGGCCGGAAACAGTATCAGCTGTCGAAAGTACAGGCTGTGCAGACATCACAGTCATCCTCAAAGAGTAAATCGCAAATAACGAAAGGTCCCGGTCGCCCTATCGGCGCCGGGTCGCTAATTCGAATTGCGAGACCCTTGAGGTACTGAGTTGCCATAACGCGCAACCTTAGCCGCAGGCAGTCCAGCGGGTCAAGGCGCGGTGAGAAGAACAAAACTCTAAAACGTTAACGAAAGCACCTAACGCCCGTTCGTTCACAGAGCTGTTACTTGCTCGCGACGCCCACTAAGACAGATTTAAATCTCTAGTTTTCGACCATCAAAAGGAAGCCACGATGAAGTTCCAGCCGCTTAAGACCCTGACCGGGTTCTCGCTCGCCACTGCGTTTCTTGTGGCCACTGCCCTGCCGGCCAGCGCCGCCGAATATCAGATCGATCCATCTCACTCCTTCATTGAGTTCAAAACGGTCCATCTGGGTTACAGCTGGTTGTCGGGCCGCTTCAACAAGATTGACGGCACCATGAACTACGATCCTGCCGCCGGCGCCGCCGGACAGAAGATCGAGCTGACCATCGACACCGCCAGCCTGGACACCAATCACGCCGAGCGGGACAAGCATCTGCGCAGTGCCGACTTCTTCGATGTCGAGAAGCATCCAACTGCGACCTTCACCAGCACCGGCTTCGAAGGCGATGAAAACGGCGGAACGCTTAGTGGTGATCTGACCCTGCTTGGTGTTACCAAACCGATCTCCTTCGAGATTAAAAAGATCGGCGAAGGCAAAGATCCCTGGGGCGGCTACCGCGCCGGATTTGAAGGCAGCTACACGCTGGTCCGCAAGGACTTCGGCATGGGCTACAACCTTGGTCCAGCCGCAGAAAACGTAGAGATCGACCTCATGATTGAAGCGATCAAAAAATAAGAGGCCGCTGCTTTGACGCTGCGCAACACGACCACGGGCTATGGGCTGGTGAGCAAGCTGCTCCACTGGCTCATAGCCGGTTGTATCCTGGGATTGACCGGTCTTGGCTGGTGGATGGTTGACCTGAGTTACTACGACAGCTGGTACAACCGAGGCCTGGAACTGCATCGGGCCATAGGCATCGTTGCACTCTTCTTGGCCACGACCTTTGTGGTCTGGAAAATACTGTCACCTTCGCCGGGCTTGCAGACTGAACTGACGCCCTGGGAGAAACTCGGAGCCCGTGCCGCACATGGTCTCCTATTGCTGGCGATGTTCGCTATACCGATCACCGGATACGTCATCTCTACCTCGGCGGAAAGCGGCTTTACCTTCTTCGGTCTTTTCGAAGTGCCAGCTCTCCTGCCTGCGTCAGAGACCACGCGAGACCTCGCGATCACACTGCACTATTACATCGCCTACGGCCTGCTGGCGGTCATTGCCGTCCATGCGGGCGCAGCGATCAAGCATCAGTTCGTCGACAAACACGGCACCCTGAGACGCATGCTCTTCTAGAACCGCGTGATCAGCACCCATGCGAAGGAAAAACACTTTCCACTGGGGGAAACAATCGGGATCGAATTTGCCTGACCGTTTCCAACTCCAAACTGAGTATTGCGAAGCTATGCCGCTTCCTGAGTGGTCCGCTCTACGATATCCAGGATGTCCGACAGGATCGCGGTCAGGTCGAAATCCTTTGGCGTATAGACTGCAGCCACGCCGGCCGCTTTCAGCGTGGCCTCGTCCTCCGGCGGAATAATCCCACCAGCAACAACCGGCACGTCATTCAGACCCGACGCGGTCATCCCCTTTATGACCTCGGTGACCAGCGGAACATGCGATCCAGATAGGATCGACAGTCCTACCACATGCACGCCTTCCTCAAGTGCGGCGTTCACGATCTGCGCGGGCGTCAGGCGAATGCCTTCGTAGACAACTTCGAACCCGGCATCCCGGGCGCGCACAGCGATCTGCTCGGCACCGTTTGAATGTCCGTCCAGGCCCGGCTTACCGACCAGCATCTTGATACGCCGGCCAAGGCGGTCCGAAAGGCCGGCCACGCGCTCACGCAGACTCTCTAGACTGTCTCCGCCCTGGACTGCAACGGCCCGACCGACGCCGGTGGGCGCACGATACTCACCAAAGACCTCGCGCAGAGCCGCCGACCACTCTCCGGTCGTCACTCCGGCATGCGCGCAGGCGATTGAGGGCTCCATGATATTGCCGCCGTCGCTGGCCGCCTGCTTGAGCGCTGTCATCGCCTGTTCCACAGCGCCGGAATCCCGGCCCGTGCGCCATTCTTTCAGCCGCGCAATCTGCCCGGCCTCGGCATCGCGGTCACTGACCATATAGCCTCCATCGCCACCCTCTGTGAGAGGAGACGGCTCAGACTCGGTATAGCGATTTACGCCGATCACGGCCTGCTCGCCGCTCTCGATGGCGTTGAAGCGCGCTGTTGCGCTCTCGACCAGACGTTCCTTCATATAGGAGCTGTCCACCGCAGCGACCGCGCCGCCCATTTCCTCGATCCTGTCCAGTTCCTCCTTGGCTTCCGCCATCAACGCCGCGACTTTGGCCTCGACCACCGTCGATCCGTTGAAGAGGTCCTCGTACTCCAGCAAATCGGTCTCGAAGGCCACAATTTGCTGAAGCCGAAGCGACCACTGCTGATCCCAGGGGCGCGGCAAACCGAGCGCTTCGTTCCAGGCCGGAAGCTGCACGGCCCGGGCTCGCGCGTCCTTGGACAGCACAACAGCCAGCATTTCGATCAAAATGCGGTAGACATTGTTTTCCGGCTGCTGCTCGGTCAGCCCAAGAGAATTGACCTGAACCCCGTAACGGAACCGCCGGTACTTCTCTTCCTCAACCCCGTAACGCGACCGGCAGATATCATCCCAGAGCCGGGTGAAGGCGCGCATCTTGCAAAGCTCAGTGACAAAGCGGACCCCGGCGTTCACGAAGAAACTGATCCGGCCCACGACCTTGGGGAAGTCTTCCGGCGGCACCTGTCCTGAAGCCTTCACTGCGTCCAGCACCGCAATCGCCGTCGCCAGTGCGAAGGCCAGTTCCTGGATCGGCGTCGCGCCCGCTTCCTGGAGATGGTAGGAGCAAACATTCATCGGGTTCCAGCGCGGCGATTCCCGATAGGTGTAGGAAATCACGTCGGTGATCAAACGCATGGAAGGTTTCGGCGGAAAGATATAAGTTCCGCGGGAGAGGTATTCCTTGATCAGATCGTTCTGTGTCGTTCCGGAGAGGTCGGCACGGGCGACACCCTGGGTCTCCGCACAGGCTGTGTAGAGCGCGAGAAGCCAGGGCGCTGTGGCGTTGATTGTCATGGAGGTATTCATGCGGTCCAGGGGAATTTCTGCGAAAAGCGTCTGCATGTCCCCGAGATGAGAGACCGGCACCCCGACCTTACCGACCTCGCCCCGCGCCAGTTCATGATCGGAATCGTAACCGGTCTGGGTCGGGAGATCGAAAGCCACGGACAAACCCGTCTGGCCGCGCGCAAGATTCTTGCGGTAGAGCGCATTCGAAGCCGCGGCCGTCGAGTGCCCGGCATAGGTTCGGAACAGCCAGGGGCGATCACGCTGAGCCTGCTCGGCAGCATCCTTCACCGGCGCGTCCGGAGTTGCAGCAGGTGACTTTGCTGCACTTGCTTCCTGGGTGTGACCTGGACGTTTATCACTCATAACCTTCACTCCAAACGCATCATCATCAGTCTATTTTGACATGGTTAACGACATATAATTTCATTAATCATACTAAATTCGTAAAAATAAAATATTTTGTGCATTGCAAAAGAACGAAACTGGCGATAAATGTCAAGGGTATCCGGTGGCCTTTGGCGAGAAACCGTGGCAAAATCCACGCTCTTGTATCGCGCCGCCGAAATAAACTGCGAAACCGCGCAATCAGCAGGCCATGTTACCGCAAGGCCGGCATAACGGGAAACCGGGCTCGGGAAACGTGGTTGAACGACGAAAGAGATGTCAGGCGGCTGGCGCCCCTAACGATCGGAACAGATGACGTAGATGAACACGACACCGGAGCAGCCCGGTCCAGACACAACAGCGCTGAATTTCTGCTGACAGGATGACCTCAAGTCGAAGGTTTCTGATCAGATACGAAGCAAATTTCAGTCGCCGGAGATGGACAGAAAGCCGCCGGACCACTTGGGAGAGAGACCATGACCGATAGCGCAGAAGTAATGCAGTTGAAGCCCGGGCAAGAGATCAAAGATCTCTATGAGGTCGGTGAAATTCCGCCCCTTGGCCATGTCCCCAAACAGATGTACGCCTGGGCGATCCGCCGCGAACGTCAGGGTAAACCCGAACAGGCCATGCAGGTTGAAGTGGTCGATGTTCCTGAGCTCGACAGCCATGAAGTCCTGATCATGGTGATGGCTGCCGGTGTGAACTACAACGGCGTCTGGGCCGGTCTGGGCGTTCCGGTTTCGGTCTTCGACGTGCACAAAGAGGACTATCATATCGCGGGCTCCGACGCCTCGGGCATTGTCTGGGCGGTTGGCGCCAAGGTAACGCGCTGGAAAGTCGGCGACGAGGTCGTGGTTCACTGCAACCAAGATGACGGCGATGACGAAGAGTGTAACGGCGGCGATCCGATGTTTTCGACCTCCCAGCGTATCTGGGGTTACGAAACACCCGACGGCTCCTTCGCTCAGTTCTGCGCGGTTCAATCTCAGCAGGTCATGGCCCGTCCGAAGCACCTGACCTGGGAAGAGAGTGGCTGCTACGTTCTGACCCTCGCAACCGCATACCGCATGCTGTTCGGCCATCGCCCGCACATTCTGCGTCCCGGACATAACGTCCTGGTCTGGGGTGCTTCAGGTGGTCTTGGCTCCATGGCGATCCAGCTGATTGCCGCGGCGGGCGCAAACGCTATCGGCATCATCTCGGATGAAAGCAAACGCGACTTTGTCCTCTCGCTCGGCGCGCGGGGCGTGATCAACCGCAAGGACTTCGATTGCTGGGGCCGCCTGCCGGAAGTCGGCGATCAGGCTGCTTACTCCGCCTACATGAAAGAGTGCCGGAAGTTCGGCAAGGCGATCTGGGAGATCACCGGCAAGGGCAATGACGTCGATTTCGTCTTTGAACACCCCGGCGAACAGACCTTCCCGGTCAGCTGCTTTGTGGTCAAGCGTGGCGGCATGGTTGTCTTCTGTGCAGGTACCACCGGCTACAACATTACTTTCGACGCCCGTTTTGTCTGGATGCGTCAGAAGCGGATCCAGGGCAGTCACTTTGCCAACCTGAAACAGTCATCTCAGTCGAACAAGCTGATGATTGAACGGCGGATTGATCCCTGCATGTCGGAAGTGTTTTCCTGGCTGGATATCCCCCGGGCGCACACCAAGATGATGAACAACCAGCATAAACCCGGCAACATGGCGGTTCTGGTTCAGGCCAAACGTCCTGGCGCCAGGACGCTGGAAGACGCCGTCGAAGATTAAGCAGACATGCGGGGTCGCGCAGGGCTTTACGCCTTGCGTGACCTCTGCATTCGGCGATTTGCGTTGAAACGAAAAAGCGTAGGACTGGACGTTCAATCGTCCGGTCTTATTTTAGATCATCTTGTTTAACACTGCCATTTAACGACATCCCCGCCCGGAAGGCTCAAGCTGTCACGGGGTCGGGAATAAGGATCACCCTCATGAACCAGACCGCAGCTCAGGAATTGGCCCCGACGGAGAGCGTTTTTCTTCCGGATCTTATGGCAAGCTGCGGCAGCGCCCTGACAGCCGCAGAAACGCTGCGGGATCAGGCGCGCGCCAGCGTGTCCTCGCTGGTCATGGGTTCCAATGGCAAACCGGACCCGGCAATCCTGGAGCGCGAGCAGTTTGCGGTTCACGGCTTCGCCTGGCTCTGCACCTACACCGCCGCCCTGCGCGAAATGCTCAGCTGGGCCCAGCGGCTGGAAGCAGAAGGCGCCCTGCGCGACCTCGAACGGCTGATGCTCCAATCGGCCTTTGGTGAATACCTGAGCCAGATCCGTGGCGGCATCGCGCTCAGTCAGGTCGAGATTCTGCGCCTCGCCGACATGGGACTCGAGCCGCAGGCGGAACGGGACTTCGAGACTGCAAGTGTGCGCGCTCTCATTTCAGGTGGCAACACCGCCGCCGTCCGTCAGCAACTCGCCATCCTGATGACCGAAGGCGGTACAGGTGGCGATTTCGGCAATCCGGCGCTGGGGGACGAAACCCTCGATATGATCCGCGACCAGTTCCACAAGTTCGCCGACGACCACATGGAAGCCGCACACGAGTGGCACCTGAAGGACGAATTGATCCCTTTGTCCGTGGTCAATCAGCTCTCGGAACTCGGCGTCTTCGGTCTGACCGTGCCCGAGGAATTCGGTGGCCTGGGACTCGGCAAGCTCTCCATGTGCGTGGTGACGGAAGAACTCTCCCGCGGTTACATCGGCCTCGGTTCGCTCGGCACCCGCTCCGAGATCGCAGCCGAACTGATCCGCCTCGGCGGAACGGAAGAACAAAAGAACAAGTGGCTGCCCCTGATCGCCTCTGGCGAGATCCTGCCGACCGCCGTCTTCACCGAACCCAACACAGGCTCGGATCTGGGGTCACTGCGCACCCGCGCAGTGCGGGACGGCGACGTCTACCGCATCAAAGGCAACAAGACCTGGATCACCCACGCGGCACGCAGCGACATCATGACTCTACTGGCCCGGACCAATCCGGAGGAAGCCGGCTACAAAGGCCTCTCCATGTTCATTGCTGAGAAACCGCGCGGCGACGAGGCAAACCCCTTTCCTGCGCCCGGCATGACCGGTGGTGAGATCAAGGTCCTGGGGTATCGCGGCATGAAGGAATACGAACTTGGGTTCGACGATTTCGAGGTCAAGTCGGAGAACCTGCTGGGCGGCGCCGAGGGTGAAGGCTTCAAGCAGCTGATGGCGACCTTTGAGTCCGCCCGCATCCAGACCGCCGCCCGCGCGGTGGGTGTCGCACAGTGTGCGCTGGAACTCGGCATGGACTACGCAAAGGAGCGCGCACAGTTCGGTAAAGCCATTTACGGTTTCCCTCGGGTTTCCGGCAAACTGGCCTGGATGACCGTGGAAACCATGATTGCCCGTCAGCTGACCTATGCTTCGGCGCGTGAGAAGGACTCGGACCGGCGCTGCGATATCGAGGCCGGAATGGCGAAGCTGCTGGGGGCCCGCGTTGCCTGGTCAAACGCCGACAACGCCCTGCAGATTCACGGCGGCAACGGTTACGCCGAGGAATACCGGATCAGCCGGGTCCTCTGCGACGCCCGTATTCTCAACATCTTCGAGGGTGCCGCCGAAATCCAGGCCCAGGTGGTTGCCCGCGGGCTTCTGGCAGGCCGCAATTAGGCTGCGACAAGCTGTTAAAGGTAGCAGCCGGACCGAAATTTGTCGCGAGCCTCTGGTCGAGGGCTTAGACGCGAGATATATCTAGCCCATGGATACATTCTTTAACATTTTGATGGTGCTGGCGCTGCTTGCCGTGCTCGGCGCCCTGGGTGGCGGTCTCTACTCCATGGCACGGGGTGGAGAATACAATAAGAAAAATGCCAACAAATTCATGCGTTGGCGGGTCATTTTACAGGGCGTTGCGTTAGTCATTCTGGCCATTGGTATCTACGCGACACGGCACTAACAACTTAACTGGCAGCAAAAACGGCCTGCATTCCTGAAAAGCAGACCGCATCGGGAGTCTTTTCGGTGGTTCAACTGACACGCATCTACACCAAGGGCGGCGACAAGGGTAAAACCTCGCTGAGCAGCGGCATCCGGGTTCATAAGCACGATCCGCGCGTCGCGGCTTACGGCACGGTCGACGAAACCAATGCAACGGTCGGCATGGTCCGCCTGCATACGGACGGCGACGTCGACCAGTTGCTGTCCCGGGTTCAGAATGACCTCTTTGACCTTGGCGCCGATCTCGCAACGCCAGAAGTCGAGAATCCCGAGTATCCTCCGCTGCGCATAACCGAATCCCAGGTCGAGCGCCTGGAACAGGAAATCGACCGTATCAATGCCAATCTGGCGCCTCTAAAGTCCTTTATCCTGCCAGGTGGCTCCCCGGCGGCGGCGCATTTGCATCTCGCGCGCACGGTATCGCGCCGGGCCGAGCGGGAAATAACGGCTTTGGCCGAGAATGACAGCATCAATCCCGAGGCGATCCGCTACATAAACCGTCTTTCGGACCTGTTGTTTGTGCTCTGCCGCCACGTCAATGACGACGGCGCGGGTGACATTCTCTGGGTACCCGGCGCGAATCGATAACTAAGGGTCGCAAAAACAGCAAAAATTTGCACTGCGGAGAGCCTCCGTTAACCCGCGGAAAAACTAGGTGAGAACTGATGTTTTCCGGTCGTTGACAGCCATGGAGGGGACACTTAATGTGCAGCCGCACAATAAGCCGGGATGCTGAAAAAATAAGCTCAGCAACCTTTTGGGATCGCACGCTATTAAACGTGAAATCCCCGGTACTGGATCAACAACATACGACCGTGAGTGTTCAATGAAGGTTCTTGTTCCGATTAAACGCGTTATCGACGCGAACGTTAAGGTCCGCGTCAAAGCGGATGAGAGCGGTGTCGAATTGACAAACGTCAAAATGGCGATGAATCCATTTTGCGAAATTGCGGTCGAAGAAGCGGTTCGCCTGAAAGAGGCCGGAACCGCATCCGAAGTGATCGTCGTCTCCGCCGGCATCACCCAGTCGCAGGAAACCCTGCGGACCGGACTGGCGATGGGCGCCGACCGGGCGATCCTGATCCAGACCGACGTTGCCCTGGAGCCGCTGGCCATCGCCAAGCTGCTGAAAGCGGTTGTCGACAAGGAGGAGCCTGGTCTGCTTCTGCTCGGCAAGCAGGCGATCGACGGCGACAACAATCAGACGGCGCAGATGGTATCGGCGTTGCTGGGCTGGTCCCAGGCGACCTTCGCTTCGAAGGTGGCTGTGGACGGCGACAAGCTGAACGTCACCCGTGAGGTCGACGGCGGTCTCGAGAACGTCAATCTGAACATGCCCGCCGTGGTCAGTGTCGATCTCCGCCTGAACGAGCCACGCTATGCTTCGCTGCCCAACATCATGAAGGCCAAGAAAAAGCCGCTTGAAACCGTGACGCCGGAAGACCTTGGTGTCGACGTGACCCCACGGGTCGAGACGGTCAAAGTCAGCGAGCCCCCCGCACGCCAGGCCGGTGTGAAGGTTGCGAGCGTCGCTGAGCTGGTGGAGAAACTAAAGAACGAAGCGAAGGTAATCTGATGAGCATTCTGGTTATTGCAGAGCACGATAACGCCGCTCTGAAGCCTGCTGTCCTGAACGCAGTGACAGCGGCTGTCGAACTTGCCGGACATGCAGGCGGCGACGTCCATCTGCTTGTCGCGGGTGAAAACGCCGGCGCGGTTGCCAGCGAAGCCGCACAGATTGCGGGTGTCGCCAAAGTCCTTCATGCGGACGGTGCCGAATACGGTCACGGTCTCGCAGAGAACCTCGCACCCCTGGTCGTCAAACTGGCGTCCGGTTACAGCCACGTCATTGCCGCAGCGACAAGCTTCGGTAAAAACGTGCTGCCGCGCGCCGCAGCCCTGCTGGACGTTCAGCCGGTCTCCGACATCTCAGCCGTGGAATCCGCAGACACCTTTGTCCGTCCAATCTACGCGGGCAACGCCATGGCCACCGTTCGCTCCACGGACTCGGTCAAGCTGGTCACCATCCGTGGGACGGCCTTCGACGCCGCAGCAGCGGAAGGCGGATCGGCCGCTGTCGAGAGCACCGACAGTGCCGGTGACACCGGACTCTCCCGCTTCCTGGGCCAGGAACTGACCAAGTCCGAGCGTCCGGAACTGACGACAGCCGGGATCGTGATCTCCGGTGGTCGCGGCATGCAGAGCGGCGACAACTTCGCCATGCTCGAAAAGGTCGCCGACAAGCTGGGCGCAGCCATCGGTGCCTCGCGTGCCGCAGTCGACGCCGGCTTTGTGCCGAACGATTATCAGGTCGGTCAGACCGGTAAAGTCGTTGCACCGGATCTCTACCTGGCCATCGGTATCTCGGGTGCGATCCAGCATCTGGCAGGCATGAAAGACTCGAAGGTCATCGTCGCCATCAACAAGGACGAAGAAGCGCCGATCTTCCAGGTTGCCGATTACGGACTGGTTGCCGACCTCTTCCAGGCTGTGCCGGAACTTGAAGCAGCCCTTGACGGCTAACGCCGTGAGACTAGAGTTGCGGGTGTCAGCCCCGGTTTGCGAACTGTGGCTGACACCCGTACCAGAGTCTTCACGTCGATAAATAACACTGGAACAGAAAACCGGACCCGCTCATGGCTGAAGTAGACATAACGGACATTAAGTCCATCGGCGTTCTCGGCGCCGGGCAGATGGGCGCAGGTATTGCCCAGGTCTTTTCCCTGGCGGGATACGGCGTCAAGCTGACGGATCTCAGCGAAGACAAGCTGGCGGAAGCTCTCAAGACTATTGAACATCACATGACGCGCCAGGTCTCAAAAGGCCGCGTGAACCCTGATGATGTTAAAGCAGCACTGGCGCGGATCGAAACCGGGACAGACTACAGCCTCTTCGCGGATTGCGATGTTGTCATTGAAGCCGCAACCGAGAACGAGGAGCTCAAGCGTGAGATCTTCAAGGAGCTTTGCCCGGCGCTGAAGCCCGATGCGATTCTCTGCTCCAATACCTCGTCGATCTCTATCACGCGGCTGGCGTCCGTTACCGACCGCCCGGCAAAGTTCATGGGCATGCACTTCATGAACCCGGTGCCGGTGATGCAGCTTGTCGAGCTGATTCGCGGCATCGCGACCGAGGAGAGCACCTTCTCAACGATCAGAACGTTGACGCAGGCACTGGGTAAGACCACAGCTTCGGCTGAGGATTTTCCGGCCTTCATCGTCAACCGCGTTCTACTGCCGATGATCAACGAAGCGGTGTACACCCTGTACGAGGGAGTCGGATCCGTCGACGCGATCGATACGGCTATGCGCCTCGGTGCAAACCACCCGATGGGCCCCCTGGAACTGGCGGACTTCATCGGTCTGGACACCTGCCTGGCAATCATGTCCGTGCTCTACGAGGGTCTTGCAGACACCAAGTATCGCCCCTGCCCGCTTCTGGTGAAGTATGTCGAGGCTGGTTGGGTTGGACAGAAAGCAGGTCGTGGCTTCTACGATTACTCCGGCGATACACCGGTTCCCACGCGCTGATACCGCATCGCGGGTCGGGCAGCGTAGCCCGACAGCGATAGCCTCTTAGACCTGGTTGAATTTGTCGTAGATCACCGATCCTGTCATCAGGTCAAGGTGAGCGCCGCCGCCATTCTTGAAGAGCGTGACGGCCTCTGCACTGCTACGTCCTTTGCCGCCATTGCAGAGATCGTAGAAATCACCGAGGACGTCTTCTTCGTTGATCACGCCCGAGGCCAGAGGAATAGCAAGCTCACCGATATCTTCCATTGTGGTCTCACGGGAGTCGACAAAGATTTCCGCCTTGCGCATCAGCTCGTCGTCCGCCTCGCGCATGTCGGGCCGATAGGCGCCGATCAGATCCACATGCGTGCCGGGTTTGATCCACTCCCCTCTGAGTATCGGTGTCTTGGTCATGGTCGCACAGGAAATGATATCTGCTCGTGCAGCCGCCTCGGATAAATCGCTCTCAACTTCGATCTTCACCCCCGCATCCGCGAGCGCATCTGCCAGAGCTTCCGCTTTGGCCGCATTTCGGTTCCAGATCGCAATAGAAGTGAGCCCGGGAAAGATCTCCCGGTAGGCCGAAATCAAGGACCGCGCCACGGTACCGGCCCCGACCACGAGCAGGCGTTTTGAATCAGGCCGAGCCAGCAGGCGTGCCCCGAAAACAGAATCACCTGCCGTCTTCCACTTGGTCACCAGAACCCCGTCCAGAACCGCTTTCACCCCACCGGTCTCGCCATCGAACAACAGCATGGCGCCCTGAATGGACGGCATCGGCGGCGTGCGGTCATTGTTCTCGGGAAAAACCGACATGGATTTGAGCGCCAACCCCAGCCCCTTGATCCAGGCACCGCGATTGAGCAGCGCCCGGTCCTCATCCCGTAAAAGAAGATCACCGACCTGCGCTTTTTCAAAGCGATGACCGGCGTCCAGTGCATCCGCAATGGCCGTCCAGGTCAGTTTATGATCAATGTCGTCAAAACCGATGTTTTGCATTTAGCTACACTCTTTGAAATGTGGACGGTCTCTCTGGGGGGAGAGTCTAGTAGCATTTCAAGAGTTGGGTGCCCAACAGGATTCTCGAGATAACATCTTAAATTTGGTGGGAAGTGACATATACTGCTTCACAGACTCACGGGCACTGGAGGGTTAACCGGCCTTGGAGAGACTTGGCTGATATCGGCGCTCAGCAGGCAGGCGAATGCTTACGGTTGTTCCTTCATCTACAATGGATTCGATATCCAGGGCGCCGCCGTGACTTTCGACGTAGGCATTCGCGAGGGTTAAACCCAGACCTGCACCCTCGTACCGTCGCTGCAGGCTGCTATCAGCCTGGCCAAAGGCCTTCAGGCAAGTCTCGATCTGTTCGGTTGGAATGCCGATGCCACTGTCAGATACGGACAGGCGGGCCTCACCCTTATCCGACAATTCGAGGGACAACGTCACGCGCCCCCCTTCACGGTTAAACTTGATAGCGTTCGATATCACCGCGCCCAACGCTTGTTTTAGCAGCCGTTCATCCGCTGTGAAGAAAATATTCTCGTCCGGCAGATTCAGCTCAAGATCAATTCCCGCCGCGTCAGCCCGGGCGCTCGATAACGCGACAAGGCGGGTCATCAGATCGGCGAGATCTATTTCTTCCTCCCGAAGTTCAAGATCACCGTCTTCGATCCGCGCGAAATCAAGCACGTCGGTAACAGTCGCCAGAAGCCGCGCGCCACCGTCATAAATATCCTTGCTGTACTCGACGTAGTTAGGCGAGCCCAGCGGTCCGTAGAGTTCATTCTGCATGATCTCCGCAAAACCCATCACGGCATTCAGCGGTGTCTTGAGCTCGTGACTCATATTCGCAAGGAACTCTGTTTTGGCACGGTTCGCCAGCTCCGCCTTTTTCCGCGCAGCCTTCAACTCGCGCTCTCGCCGCGCAGCGCGCCTTTCCGCTTTCACCTGTCGGTCGATGTCACGCATCAGAAGGATTAGTCCTCCGCCGTGCTCATCCTCCAATCGGGTCACGGCCATATCCGCATGGAAGGCCCGGCGGGTTGTCCGCCTGCAGAGGATACGCATCGGTTGCCCCAAGAGAAGGGCCTGCACCAACACCTGCTCGAATGGAGCGGAATCAGTTAATTTCGAGGAAATGTAAAACGCCGACATGTTCAAACCCAGGGCCTTTGAATGCGAGATACGGAAGATCCGCATTGCTGCGCTATTGATACTGGTGATTTCGCCTTTCCTGTTGGTCGTGACCAGAGCATCAAAAGCATTTTCAGCGACGTTAGCCATCAAGGCCTGCGATCTTACGCGCGCCAAACGTTCCGATATGACCTTGAATCCGAGTTGCCGGAAGCGGAACATAAATGCGAAAGCACCGCTCAGAAACGACCCGACGAAAATGGGTGCGACAGGAAGCAAAAGACCTAGCCTCGACTGCACGGCAAGGGCCACTCCAAAGAAAGCGATATCGAGAGCGAAAATGGTTGCCAGCGCCTGCGCTGGGCGCTGCTTCCAGCTAACGAAGGCAATACCTGCAGTGACAAGGAACAGCAAAGAAAACGTCAGGGAACTGTGAAGAGGTTGTAACGCTCTCTCCTTCACAAGAGACTGGGCTGCCAGCATCTGAACCAATACACCCGGCAAGGACTTGTGGAGAGGCACCGCAATGTTGTCACCTAACTCGACGGCGGTCGCGCCGATCAAAATGGCTTTGCCTTTCAACAGTGCCGGGTCCACAGCACCGCCTGCAACGTCCGAAAAGGAATAGCGCTGAATAGAATCCGATGCGATGCCGTAATCAATCCAGAACTCCTGTTCCCGGTCAGCTGCCTCAACTGAAATGCCGGATTGCTCAGCAAGGATTGTGGGGATACTCGGAATGACAGCACCATTCCATTCCAGAACATGCGCCATGCGCCAGACCAAACCATCGGACTCGGGAAAGACATTTGCTGAAGCCACACGACTGTGTTGAGCAAAGCGTGGCAGAGGCCCCGCGTCAACGAAGCGGTGTTCACCGTCACTCCACTGACGAAACGCTGCAAGGATGGTATTCCCGCTGCGCCGCGCGAGTGCATTCTCCAACGCGGCATCTTCTGGCTCGCTGCTCGCCAGGCTGAAGTCGACATCGAAAACGATCGTACCGGCTTCCGCAGCGGTGAGACGGTCAATCAACAACGCATGCAGGGATCGCTTCCAGGGCCAAGTGCCGATTTCCCTTAGGCTCTTCGGGTCAATCTCGATAACGATGAGTCGTTCGTCAGTCTCGCGCTGACTAAGTTCGAAGCGTTGCTCCAGCAGGGGTCGTTCGATGAACTCCAAGAGATCTACGTTGAAAGCGATTGCCGTTACAGCAAATGCCATCAAGCAACAGATCAAACGAGAGGTCATGACGGGCAGCCTCCGAGTATCTCTTAAGCCCGCCCGCCGTTACCGCCGTTACCGCCGCCATTGCCGCCGCCGTTGCCGTTACCGTTACCGTTACCGTTACCGTTACCGTTACCGTTGCCGTTGCCGTTACCGTTACCGTTACCGTTACCGTTACCGTTACCGTTACCGTTACCGTTGCCGTTGCCACCGCCGTTGCCACCGCCGTTACCGCCGCCGTTGCCACCACCGTTGCCGCCGCCGTTGCCACCGCCGTTGCCACCACCGTTGCCGCCGCCGTTGCCACCACCGTTGCCACCACCGTTGCCACCACCGTTACCGCCGGCATTATTGTTACCAGCGCCGGCGTTGGGGTTCCCGCTGGCTGCAGCGCCGTTGCTGCCACTGGAGTTTGAGACACCGCTGCTGCTACTTGAAGAGCTGGAGCTGGACGAAACGCCCGCTTCGCTGGCTGAGGAACTTGCCGACATGCCTGCAGAAACCTCGGCTGTACTGCCGTCGCGAGAATCGGTCACAGAAACATTGCCGCTGCTTACGTCAACGTCGGTGGAATCCTCATCGACATCAACGCTGAAACTGGTGCCCTTAACAACAGCAACCAGATACGGCGTCTTCACAGAAAAGGTGCCAGATTTGCGTTTTTGTACCTTGTAACCAACCTTGCCCTTGCTTTGGTTGATCAGCGTTGTGGAATTCGCATCTGTCTCGGGCGAAATATCAACACTCGCATCTGGTCCAAGCTCGATCTTATCGAAACCGTGGACAACAATCGCATGCGCCGACGCAAAGGTTCGAATCTCAATCTTGGCTGGAAGCATTGCGTTTCGGGAAAGCGGCTGCCAGTCGGCCACGCCGTTCGCCGGGCGCCACTCTGTCTTGCCTTCAGTAAAAAGTACATTCCAGTAGGAGGGTAACGTCGCAACTGAAGATCCAGAGTTCCAGAAAAACAACGCTAGAGCAACAAAAGGAGCAATCACAGCCATCAAGGCGAAATTTCTCAAACCGCCCGTAGCGCGCATCTCTTTCCGCATTTCCACACCATCCCTGAGCAAATAATTAACAAACCCATCCCCTACATTTAATATTATCTCCCACGTAAGTATTAATTTATTGTTTATTTAAAACAATTAAGTGAATAAGCATTAGTTATTGAGCTATTTATTGGTGCATTCAAATGAAATTAACATCATAGCAATGGGTAAAGAGCAAAGAGCTACGGCGAACTACCAAAAGCACGTAGCGCAAACAAATCCGCCCACAGCAACCTGTAAGCACAAAAAAAATGCGCCGAAACGGCGCATTTCCCTTTATCCAACGTAGAAGCGGCTGGATGGTTTTGACTGCTAACCTGGCTCAGGTCCGCTGACGCGCATAGACTCTCTGACGACGTCCCAGGAGCAACAATCCACCCAATCCGGTCAACATGAGCGCCAAGGTTCCCGGCTCCGGAATCCGAGTTGTGGTGTCGCCCACCAGCTTCCATACAGTCACATGAGAAATATTTGGAGTATTACCGCCACCGTTTACCAGGCCAACCGTAGTCCAGGGACCGGTTGTCAAGCCAGCAACATTGAATATCGAGAAGTCAGTAGATGCCTTGATCGTCAGGAGATAAAGCTCTTCAGCACCAGTGTAAGTCCATGTGCCCACCGAGGATCCTGCGCCCGTGATTGTAAGGCCCCGGGATACGGAATCATCACTTTTGGCAACTTCCATGATGTCGATAAAACTGCCAAAAACATCGAAAAGCGCCGCCTCAACCGTGTCTTCTTTGTCGTTCCCGCTGTTTGGGACCACGAAAGGACCGGATGCCCCCGTAAGGCCTTGTCCCGCGAACACCCGGCATGCAAGGTCCGTCGCGGTGTCGCATCCAACCATAGGCGTCGCGGCCATTGGCATCGCGTTCGCCGAAGTCGCCATCATCGCGATTCCACCGAGAATCGTCGAAAAAACCACCAAAAGTACGCGCATAGTATTCTTCCCCAAGATTCCAAAAGGCCGCAGATTTCTTCTGCTTGAGAGCCACGAGCTAAAGAGCAATTTTCGTGCCATTGTAACTACTGCGCTGGTGTTTCCGACACTTTTACAGCCGCAGTGCTCAAATCTTGAATCTCAAATATATGATGTCAAAAGAACCGACAGATCCTATTACGTGCATATTTATGTTTTTCAAATACTTAGAAAAACAACTCGTATGAAGTGTGTAAAAGATTTCGACGAACTCGACAAATCTCGCTTCGCCCAAAATAACGAAATCAAGCGCGCAATCGAACTCCTATACCCAACTCTACGAATTCATCGCCCCCCCAAGGAGAGAGGCGTTCGAAAAACTGAACATCAGCGAATAGAATACTGAATGACAATGGGTAGACAGCCAATTCTGTCTGAGCCCCTGAAGCTGATCGGCGCGCAAGATCTTCCGAACACCCCGGTTTAATGACTGTCAGGCAAGGCCTCGGAAATGGCGCTTTATCCGCTCGGCCAACAATCTTTAGCGCAGTTCCGGACTTACAGGCAGCGTAGTATCCAGCGGTTCGCTCAGCCCGCGTTGGCTGGTACCGGCTGGTCAAGATAGAACTGCATCAGAGCCTTTGATTCGGGCGAGTCCCACTCAGCGGGCCCTCTCAGAATTCCGATGATGCGATTGCGCCGGTCAACCAGCAGCGTGGTCGGCAGGCCGTTGACCTGGAAATCCCGGGCCGCGACGCCCTTTGGATCCAGATAAATCCCCATGGCGTCGAGATCGAGATCATCATAGAAAGGCTTCACCACACCCAGGCCGCGCCGGTCCTGTGAAATCGCCACGACCCGAAAGCCCTGAGACTCCAGATCCGCATGCAGCCGGTTCAGCGCCGGCATCTCGGCCACACAGGGCGCGCACCAGGTTGCCCAGAAGTTCACCAACACCACTTCGCCCTTGAAATCCCGCAGGCTCACACCTTCTTCAGCACCCTCAGTAAAAGCCGTAGGCGGCGCTGGTATCGGCGGTTCGAAGAAGATAAACTGCGACCCCAGATCGCCACCCAGGGGCGGTTCGCTGTTCTGCGCGGCGGCAGGGTAGACGGTGGCGATCATCGCAATACCGAATATCACCGCAGCCAAACTGCGAAACCGTGCGCTGATGGCGATGTTTTTATGCATAACTAATCAGGTCCACTCAGTCACATGACCTCAGAAAATACTCCGGCCGCAGGACAAACCGCAGCCAACCAAACCACCGACACAACCTCGTCCGCCGCCGCAAATGATGGCGCGAACAAGATGTGGGGCGGACGCTTCTCCATGGGTCCGGCCGAGGTGATGGAACAGATCAACGCGTCTATTTCCTTCGATCAACGGCTCTACGCCCAGGACATCCAGGGGTCGAAAGCACACTGTAACATGCTGATCGCCCAAGGCATCGTATCTCAGGAAGATGGGGATGCGATCCAAAAAGGTCTAGACACGATTTTGCGAGAGATCGAGGCCGGCAACTTTACCTTCAGCGCCGCGCTTGAAGATATTCACATGAACATCGAGGCCCGTTTGCGCGAACTGATCGGCGATGCCGCCGGCCGCCTGCATACGGCGCGTTCGCGTAACGACCAGGTTGCCGTTGACGTCCGGCTTTGGGTCCGTGACAGCCTCGACCAACTCGACACCAAGCTGGCGGAGTTACAGGAAGCCCTGATCGACAAGGCGGAAATCTACGCCGACAGCGTTATGCCCGGCTATACCCACCTGCAGGCGGCGCAACCGGTCACCTTTGGACATCATCTGCTGAGTTATGTGGAGATGCTCGGGCGGGACCGTGGCCGGGTGCGGGATTGCCGGACACGTCTGAACGAATGCCCGCTGGGCGCAGCCGCTTTGGCCGGCACCTCCTTCCCGATCGATCGGCATGCAACGGCGAAGGCGCTGGGTTTCGACCGCCCCACAGCCAATTCCATCGATTCCGTGTCGGACCGGGATTTCGCGCTGGAATTTCTCTCCGCCGGCTCGATCCTGGCAATCCATCTCTCGCGCTTTGCCGAGGAACTGGTGATCTGGTGCAGCGAAGGCTTCCGCTTTGTCGAGCTCTCCGATGCCTTCACCACCGGCAGCTCGATTATGCCGCAGAAAAAGAATCCCGACGCGGCGGAACTGGTGCGCGGCAAGGCAGGTCGGATCGTCGGCTCCCTCAACACGCTGCTGATGGTCATGAAGGGCCTTCCCCTGACCTACGGCAAGGACATGCAGGAAGACAAAGAACCCCTGTTCGATGCGACCGATACACTGGCGCTCTGCGTCGCGGCGACAACCGGCATGGTGCGGGACCTGACCGCCAATGAGGACCGGCTGAAGGCGGCCACCGCCGCCGGGTTCCTGACCGCGACCGATCTGGCCGACTGGCTGGTACGTGTGCTGAACCTGCCGTTCCGGGATGCCCATCATATTACCGGCTCCATCGTGCAACGCGCAGAGGCGGCTGAATGCGACATCGGAGACCTGCCGCTATCGGAAATGCAGGCCGTTGAGCCCCGCATCACAGAGGCGGTCTTCGAGGTTCTTACGGTTGAGAGCTCCGTCGCCAGCCGTGTCAGCCATGGCGGCACGGCCCCAGAACAGGTGCGCAAAGCCGCCGCCGAAGCCCGGAAGCGATTTCTCTAGAGCCTTTTGCGTTTGATTAAAACCAATCCCTCGAAGGCTCATCCGAGGCAGCGTCTGCAAAGCAGAACGCGTTCGGGTGAGCTGGCGAAGGCAATGTAATGCAACATGCTCTAACGCAGAGTCAGAAGAGTCACCGAGGGCCTTTGACTAGGCGCTCGCTCATCAATATCGTGTCGAGACGGCAGCAGTTGAGATGGCGCGCTTCGAAGCGAGGCGCAGGGAGACCGGAATGAGTACGACAACACCGACACGGCGCTGGGCCCTCATAGGCCTGATCTCAGCCCTGGGTCTCGCGGGCTGCGGTAAAAAAGGCAAGCTGAGCGCTCCGGAAGGCGAGGAAGCGCTCTACACGCATCCGCAGGTCTATCCCAAAGCCTCCTCGCAGGTTCCAGGCTGGGACGATGAAAAACCGCAACAGGATACTGTTTCGGAGGACATCTCGATTTTCCCGGATGAACGAACCAAGACAAAAACCTACTAAAACTGCGGTATAATCGCATATTGTCCTGTCTGTGGCTGGTGTGCACCGCTCAGAGGCTCTGTCTTTTGATGCTTGATAATTGGCTTCTCCCGATCGGGATTGTGCCCAGAAGAACGAACTGAAACGAAATCCTATGACCTTTTATCCCTACAAGAACGGCCGTTTGCATATTGAGGGAGTCTCGCTTGACGAACTCGCTGCCCGTGTCGGCACACCTTTCTACTGCTACTCCGCATCGGCCATGGAAACGGCCTATACCAGTTTCGTTGCCGCGCTGGGCGATCTGCCTGCAACGGTATGTTATGCGCTGAAGGCCAATTCCAATCAGGCAGTGATCCGAACCTTCGCCCGGCTTGGCGCAGGCGCTGATGTGGTCTCCGAGGGTGAACTGCGGCGCGCCGTAGCCGCCGGTGTTCCAGCCAAAAAGATTGTTTTCGCAGGTGTCGGTAAGCAGCCCTCGGAAATGGCGACGGCACTGGACGCGGGAATCCTGCAGTTCAACGTTGAGTCCCTGCCGGAACTGGAAGCGTTATCCCGTGTGGCTCAGGAAAAGGGAAGGGTTGCGCCTGTTGCACTGCGGATCAATCCAGACGTGGATGCGCTGACCCACGCGAAGATCTCCACCGGTAAGGCCGAGAACAAGTTCGGCATCGATATTCCCAGCCTCCGTGGCTTTCTGGCTTCCGCCGCAGATCTCCCGGGCGTCCGGATCGAAGGTCTGGCGGTGCACATCGGTTCTCAGGTCACCGACGTTAATCCATACCGCACGGCCTTCGAACGTCTGGCAGGCCTTTTTGTCGAGCTGCGCGACGCGGGCTGGCCTCTCGAGCGCCTTGATATGGGCGGTGGCCTTGGTATTGCCTACCGGGACGATGCGGCACCTGACATTAAGCGATACGCCGAGATCGTGCGTGAAACCACTCAGGGTGTGGGCTGCAAACTGATCTTTGAGCCCGGCCGCTTCCTGACAGGCAACGCCGGCCTGCTGGTCACCCGGACCGTCTATGTAAAGCACGGCACGGCACGGCGCTTTGCAATTGTCGATGCGGCCATGAACGATCTCATCCGCCCGACCCTCTACGACGCATGGCACGACATCCGGCCTGTCGCGCAGTCCGCAGCAGATGCGCCCCGCGAACCCTACGATATTGTCGGACCGATCTGTGAAAGCAGTGACATTTTCGCCGAGCAAAGGCCTCTGCCGACAGTCGCCCCTGACGATCTGCTCGCGATTTGTTCAACTGGTGCCTATGGCGCTGTGATGTCATCCAGTTATAATTCCAGGCCTCCGGCGCCGGAAATCCTGGTTCGTGGCAATGACTACGCCGTCATTCGTCCCCGGATAGACTATGAAGAGCTGATCGGGCAGGATAGACTTCCTGAGTGGCTGGAAGACGAAGGGGTCAGTTCGGAACCGCGCGGAGCCGCGTAGTCCACTGGTCAGAACTGCAGAATTCTGCGGTTAAGGAAACGATAAGGCGATTTGATGTACTGAGTTGGGTCGGTGTTGGTATGCAGGGTTGCATCGTCTGATGCGACAGGTTTATCGACAAATGCAACTCAGGGCCTAAGTAAAACAGGGGAAGAGAAGACAACGCTAACGACGCAAGGATGCGCAGGTGGTAGAGCGAGAAAACCCCAGACGAGGATCGAACAGCGGCCACAATGCCGGTCGTGAAAGTCCTTTTGTCCGAAGGCCAGGCACTAATCAGATGATGCTTGCCTCACGTCTTGCCTTCCAGCTCAGTCTGGCGAAACTTGCAATTTTCTGGGAGCGTTTCTGGCCTGCTATCTGGCCAGTCACCGGCATCGCAGGTGTTTTTCTTGCGATCGCCTTGTTCGACGTTCTTCCCGGCCTGCCAAACTGGCTGCACGCAGTTGTGCTGATCGCGTTGTTGTTGGCGATGGTCTGGGGGCTCTGGCATTTCGCCAAGGTTTTCCGGCTGCCGGACGACGAGGAAACCCGGCGTCGCCTGGAGCAGGACTCCGGACTGAAGCATCGCCCCCTCACCTCACTCGATGACCGCCTGACCAAGGGCGACGGCACCACCCGCGCACTCTGGGCCCTGCATCGTTCACGTCTGGTCAAACAAAGCGGCGCCTTCAAGGCACAGCCACCGCGCGCCCGGTTAGCTTATCTCGACCCCTTTGCATTGCGTTGCGGTCTAGCGGTGGTGATGGTTGTCGCCGTGGTCTCCGGCGCGGAAAACTGGAACCAGCGAATTGCCCGGGCCGTAACACCGGAGTTTTCCACAGGCGCGTCCAACCAGGGTATTTCCTTCGACGTCTGGATCAATCCCCCTTCCTACACCCGCAAGGCGCCTCAGTTTCTCACCGCAGCGACAGCCGACAGCCCGGAACTGACCATTCCAGCAGGCAGTGAGATTCTGGCGCAACTTCAGGGTCCCGTCGACAGGCCGCAGTTAATGCTGGGGGAGGCCTCGACCGACTTCGAAAACACGGGAGTCGACTTCTATAAGCTTTCAACACGCATTGACCGTGGTGAGCGGATTGCAATCCTCCAGGATGGCAGCACACTTGCCGAATGGCGGATGACGGTCACCGCGGATAAAGCGCCCGGGATTGTGTATATGACAGCCCCAAGCCGCAGCGAACGCGCGGCACTCCGGCTGCAATACCAGGCGAATGACGACTACGGCATAGAGAAAATTCAGGCGAAGGTTCAGCGGCTCGATAAACCGGAAGAACCGCCTTTCTTTCTGGAGCTGGCACTGCCCAAGTCCGGGGCAAGCGAACTCGACGCAACCAGTTACCATGACCTGACGCCGCACCATTGGGCCGGCCTCGCCGTCGAAATCACGCTCATCGCCGAGGATGCCATCGGGCAGACGGGCGAGAGCGAAGCCCTGCGTACGGTCCTGCCGGAGCGCATTTTCAATCATCCGGTTGCCCGGGCTCTGGTAGAGCTGCGCAAACAGCTGACCCTGGCGCCTGAAGAACGCTTTTCCATCGTTCAGGCTCTGCGGGACATCTACAAACGCCCTGATCTCTTTTACAACGATATCGTCGTCGCCCTGGCCGTGGTGACCGCTGAGCGCCGTTTGATCCATGACCGCAGGCTAGAGATCATCCCCTCGGTTCAACAGCTTCTATGGGACACCGCCCTGCGGCTGGAAGAAGGCGAGCTGGCCATTGCCGAGCGTGATATCCGCGAACTTCAGAAAGCACTGAAGGAGGCCCTGGCCCGCGGCGCCGATCAGGCTGAAATCGAAGAACTCCTGGATAAACTCCAGGAAGCGCTTGATCGCTTCATGGAGGCCATGAACGAGCAGATGCAAGATCAGCTCTCCCAGGGCGCAGAACCTCAGCCGATGCCGCCGGGGTCAGAAATGCTGGAGAGCAGTGACCTCAGGGATCTGATCGAAAAGGCGCGGGAGCTTGCCCGCAACGGCTCCACCGAGGCCGCCCAGGAGCTGCTTGCGCAGCTGCAGGAAATCCTCGAGAACCTGCGTGCCGGAAACTTCACCGAACAGATGAATCAAGCCATGCAGGATGCACACGGCATGATGCAGGACATGGAAGAAATGGTCCGCAGGCAACAGGAATTGCTGGACCGGAGCTTCGAACGCCAGCAACAGGGCGAAGGCAAAAAGAGCCAAGAAGGCGATCAGCAAGCACAGGAGCGGGGCAATGACGCCGGCGCGCAGGAACAGCTTCGCAAGGACCTGGGTGAAATGATGCGCCAGCTCGGCGAGGCTCTGGGAGAGATCCCCCGTTCCCTGGGCCGGGCGGAACAGTCCATGCGCGACGCCCGCGATGCCCTCAGCGGCAAAGAAGGCCAGGACGCCGTCCCGCCGCAATCCAGATCCCTGGATCAGCTTCAGCAGGGTATGCAGGCCATGGCGGAGAGCTTCATGCAACAGATGGGGCAACAGGCCGAGCGTGGCAGCGGTACGGTCGGATCACAGCCTGGACAGAGTTCCGACCCCTTCGGCCGGGAAACAGGTCGTGGCGGCGTCAACAGTTCACGCACCGGCGTGGAAATTCCAGACGAAGGCGATATTGTCCGTACCCGTGAGATACTGCAGGAACTGAGGCGTCGCCGCGGCGAACGTCAGCGTCCGGCGGGTGAGCTCGATTACATCGACCGGCTGTTACGGCAGTTCTGATCGACGAAGACATCCGGCGCATGTTTCATTGAACGCATGCTCGGCAACATGTTCTCGACGATACGAGACTTCCAGCTATACGGTGAGCGCGGACTTCTGTTCCGGGCTGGGCACTCTTTTTGCGACCATCACTTCGTCAGCGACCGCGCAAATCTGCTTCAGCGTAAAGGGCTTGGTGATCACACGGCAAATGAGCTCATCTAGATTATGGGCACGTTGCCGTTCGGCGGAATAACCCGTCATCAAGAGGATCGGGAGTTCCGGGTAGTCTTTAGTCACTTTCAGGGCCAGGGCAATACCGTCCAACTCCGGCATCACGATGTCGGTGATCAGCAGATCGAAGCTGTTCACGCTAAGCTGCTCGAGTGCCTGGACGCCATCGTCGGACGTCGTCACCTTATGCCCTTTATGAGCCAGAGCCCGCGCGACAAAACTCTGCACCGCGCGATCATCCTCGGCCACTAGAATACGAGCCATCTCTCTACCTTACATTCGTCGCAACCACTGCCGGCGTTTTTTGATCAAAGCGCTGGCCTGTGTCCTGCGAGCGCCTGATCGTTTTAACCGAAATGAATCAGGCGCTTGTCCGATATATATGAGGATGATCCCCAAACCTGATCACTTCAGGCAAGACGAACCTCACTCAAGGTAAAGCATATTGCAGTAATTAAGATTAACATGAGGTTAACGTTGACCGAGCTGCCTAAACGAAAAGCTGAAATGCTCCAGCGATCTACTTGTAGGCAGGTGGCTACTCTTTTACCGCGGAAGGCAGTATGCTCGGCTCGTTCTCCGCGGTCTCTTCGGAGACGAAAATAATTGATATACCAATACCTTGGCGTCCCCAACTATCAGCAATCGAAGTTGCAAAGGTCACCTGGTTGCCGGGTGAGACCTGTGCCGCGGCAGCTTCAAAATACCACCGCGCAAGGATCTCGGACTCGGCGTTGGAGACCGTCGCTCGCAAGGTCGGTACAGGCCGATCCTGGTCCGTCTCATTAACCACTGTCCCCTCGACAACGATCATCGGTTCGCCATCGACCCGCTTACGGCTTTTCAGGAGTTTGTCCGCCGGAATTGAAAGACCTTCACCCGGAACCTCGCTCACGACCTCGGCTTCGTCCTGTTCATCGTGGGCGGTCATGCCAACAAGGTCATATAGCTTCTGAAACCTTGGCTCGAAGGCCACGATATGGCCCTGCCCGAAGTAAAACCCGCTCGCAAGCAGAACCAGAACCACGAAAAAGATACTCCACCCCAAGACTGCGAATCGGCGATCACCATCGTCCAGAACGTCTTCGTCCTCGGATTCGAACAGTTTGGGTCCGCGTACTGGCGGAGGTGTCGTTTCTTCCGGGGATTCTTCGGGTTCTGAAGGCGGTGTCTCCTCTGCCTCAGTCTCCTGGGGAGCATCCGGCGCAGCGGCGGACTCCGGCGTATCGGGCTCGGTTACCTGCTCTTCCGAAGCTTCGGCATCCGGCGTTTCCGTCTGGGTAGCATCAGATGTTTCAGGCTGTTCAGGCAGCTGGTGCCAGCGATGCCCGCATTCACTGCAGCGCACCTTTCGGCCCTGCTCACCGAGCAGCGACTCGTCAACAGCAAAGCTGGTCTCACAAGAGGGACATGTAACGATCATTTAACCGACTTGTTCCCTACAGCTTTTCGCTCTGAAAACTCAGGATTTGCCACAAGATATTGCCTTTATCTGCCGCTTTGCCGCCGTACCTTCGACGCCCAATTCGCACACCGGTCTAGCGCAAAACGATTAAACTTATATGAGCCACTTGAAGGCAACGCAAGCGGAGCGCTCAAGGCTTTACCTCAATGCGACCCCTGTGCCATTCTCATCATCTGAGTGCTATCGCTCCAGATTGAATGCAATCGAGGATGCGAACCGCACTTAACGGCATTAGAATAGGGGCTGGTTAAGGTTTTACTTTCATCCAGAGTAAATCCTCCGGCCTCCAGCATCTCGTTATAGGATCGCCTGTACCTTGGTTCGCTTTCAGGACGTTTCACTGCGCTATGGGGCGGGCCCTGAAATCCTTGATCGCGTGTCATTGGATCTGGCGCCCGGTTCGTTCCACTTCGTCATCGGCGCGAGTGGCGCGGGCAAGTCATCGCTTCTGAAGATGATGTACCTCGCCAATCGCCCGACCAGCGGACGCATCAGCTTGTTTGGTCGCGATGTTGCCTCCCTTTCCCGGCACGACGCAGCATTGCTTCGTCGCCGAATTGGCGTTGTATTTCAGGATTTTAGACTGCTTGACCATTTGAGTACCCTGGACAACGTCGCGCTCCCGCTGAAGGTCAGCGGGCAACGTTCGGATGAGATTCGCAAGGATGTCGTTGAACTGCTGACCTGGGTCGGCCTCGCTGATCATCTCGACGCCAAGCCCGCAACGCTTTCCGGTGGTCAGCAGCAGCGCGTGGCCATCGCCCGCGCCGTAGTCTCCAGGCCCAGCCTGCTGCTTGCCGACGAACCCACCGGCAACGTCGATAACCGGATCGCCGAGCGCCTGCTTTATCTCTTCGAAGAGCTCAATAAACGCGGAACGACCATTGTGGTCGCAACCCATAATGAATCCCTGATCTCCAGATTCAACTACCCTGTGATCCGTCTGGTTCGCGGCGAAGTGCGCCTGGAGCATGCAGAAACACTGATTCGCAGCAGTGACATGCCGGCCCGTCCTCCTGTGGAGCCGGGCGATAGAGATACGAGCCTGCCCGTCGACGGCGAGCCGGGAAGCGCTGGCTGAAATGCTTTTGCGGAAATCCATCGTTCCCCTGAACAGCGACGCCACAGGCCGTTTCCTTCCTTGGCTGGTCGCGGTGATGGTCTATCTGGCCGCGCTTGCCCTGGTCAGCGCGATGGCCATGGGTAAGATCGTCACGCGCTGGGATCATGGCCTCTCCGGTCAAATCACCGTTCAGCTTCCGGTCAGTGAAAGCGATCTCTCGAAAGCTGAAATCGACACCAGACGGGAAAATGTTCTCAAGCTCCTGCTGCAGAGCCCCGGTGTCCTCTCGGCAAACCACATCGGCGCGGTGGAAACCGCCGCCTTATTGGAGCCCTGGCTCGGACGAAGTTCCGGTTTTTCGGAATTGCCCCTGCCGGATCTGATAGCGGTCGAAATCGATCAAGTAGAGCCTCCGAACACAGCCGTACTGACCGCACGTCTTATCGAGATCGTACCTGGCGCAACCATCGACGATCACCAACGCTGGCTTGGAAACCTGCTCAATCTAGCCCGTTCGATTGAGATCGTCGCCGCTCTGGTTGTCCTGCTGGTCGGACTGTCCGCCGTGATCATGGTCGTCTTCGTAACCCGCATGGGCCTTGCCGTGCATTACCAGATTGTAGAGCTGCTGCACCTCATTGGTGCCCAGGACGGCTATATAGCGCGGGAGTTTCAGGGCCATTCACTCAAATTGGGGTTCTTTGGCGGGCTTGTCGGTGTCGCCCTCGCAATTGTGACGATTTTCGGCGTCGGCAAGCTTCTTGGTCAGGCGGATACGGCCCTTCTGCCGGCGCTGACGCTGCAACCGCTCGAATGGGGCATTCTGGGGGCCCTTCCCTTCGCCTCGGCCCTGGTTGCAATGCTGACCGCACGCCTTACGGTTTTACGAACCCTCTCCCGTATCCCGTAATCGTGGTTCCCAGAATGCCTAATCCCGAGATATAAGCGAATGGAGAAGCATCAGGACAGAGGGTTATGAAAGGAGTAACCAAGCGTTTCACGCATCGCCGTGGCCGGCGATGGATTGCGTTCTGCCTGATTCTTGCTGTCTCAGCGGGGCTTATCTGGGTGGGCGGGCTTCTCTGGTTTGCCTCGACGATGCCAAAGAGCATCACCGACCCCCTGCGCAAAACCGATGCAATCGTCGTACTGACGGGTGGGAGCGGTCGCCTCGAACAAGGCTTCGACCTGATTGAGCAGCAACGCGCGAAGAAACTCTTCGTTTCAGGCGTGCATCAAGGCGTCGAAGTCGAAGAACTGCTGAAGATTTTTCAACGCAGCCCGAGCGGCGTTACCTGCTGCATGACACTCGGGCGAGCTGTCGATACGGTCGGTAACGCGGTGGAAACCGAGGAATGGATGAAGCAACAAGGCTTCAGCTCCCTCCGTCTGGTCACCGCCGCCTATCATATGCCGCGCAGTCTGGTTGAGTTCAACCGGGTTATGCCTGCGGTAGAGATTATTCCGAACCCTGTATTTCCGACAAATTTCAAACAGCACGATTGGTGGCGCTGGCCGGGCAGTGCGGGACTGATCATCACGGAATACAATAAATACCTTGTAGCCCTGCTGCGAAGTTACATTATCCCAGCATGAACATGATCGTCGTCCTTCGCTCCTTTGTCTTCAACGCGCTGTTTTTCGGGTGGAGCACTGTCTATCTGACAATCTGCCTGCCGATCCTGCTGCTGCCGCCACGCGCGAGTTCCTGGGTTGGGAAAATCTGGACCCGCACGACCTACGCCTTACTCAGATTTATCTGCAAGCTCGACTATGAGGTCATAGGACGGGAGAACTTTCCCGAAGGCCCATTCATCGTCGCCTCCAAGCACCAGTCGGCCTGGGAAACCATGGTCTTCAGCGTGCTGCTCGACCATCCCTGCTATATCATGAAGCGCGAGCTGAACTGGATACCGCTGTTTGGCTGGTTCACCGCACGCTCAGGCGCAATAGGCATCGACCGTTCAGGCGGCGCTTCCGCGCTCAAACGCCTGGTCGCGCTCTCGCAAAAAGTTATCGCCGAGAAGCGGCCGATCATCATCTTTCCCGAGGGCACCCGCGTGCAGCCCACACAGAAAATCCCCTATCAACCGGGTGTTGCGGCTCTCTACAGCCAACTCAAGGTGCCCGTGGTGCCCGTAGCGTTGAATTCAGGTTACTTCTGGCGTCGCCGGGCCTTTGCCAAACGACCCGGCAAAATCACGATTGAGATCCTTCCGGCAATCCCACCGGGAATGCCCCGCAAGAAATTCCTGCCGGTTCTGGAGGAGCGGATCGAGACCGCTTGCGCCAAACTTCCTGTTCCGGTGCATCACGATTCCCCCTTCAGCGCCAAACAACTGCGCGAACGCGATGAGGAAAAAGCGGCAGGAGCGGAAACATGACACAGCGTCTTTGCCGAAACTGCGGTACGGGACTGGATATAGATCAGGACATCTGCCCTTCCTGCGGCACCAAGAATCCGCTGGTCAATCCCTGGTACACCTATCCGCTGGGGGCGCTGATCGTGGCCGTACTCGCTTTCCTGCTGATCGACTTCAACGACATTCGAAAGCTGTTCGAATAACGCCGTCTGGATCAGCCGGACGCCTTCGTCTCTATCCGTTCATCGGTCTCACGAAGCAGCTCCGCCAGATATTCATCACGCAGGCCGAGCGCTTCGAGATGATGAACCGTATTCTGCAGATAATCGCGGCAGGTCCCGCGTTCTCCACGCCCCTGCACGACCAGTTGGACCAACTCTTCGCGCGGTAGTCGCCCGCTGTATTGCTCATGCTCCGGATCGGCCACGAAGGTGATGGCTGAAACGTTCCCGGTCTCGGTCTCAACACTGTGCCAGCCGGGAAGATAAACACCGGTCACCATCTCGCGCTCGTCCAGATACGCCATAACCTCTACGGCTTCGGCGGCCGGGACCCGAAAGACCAATCCCTGGCAGCTGCCGCCCTGGTCAAGGCCCAGGACCAGCCCGGGGCAGTCAGGTGTCCCACGGTAGCGATGGGAATAGACGCAAAAATGCCTGTGATATCCCTGCAGAAGCCCCGAACGCACTTCCACATGCGGAAAGCCGGGATTCCAGATCAGAGATCCATAGGCAAACACCCAGAAGTCCTGTCCTTCAGGAGGACTGAGCGTCTGGCTCCAATCTTTCATTCCGTCAATATCCTCGGCAAATCCGTGCAGGTTGCAGGCCGGTTGGCCATGGAAGCCACGATCCCGCTTTCCCTGGCGGCAAGATCCTGCGTCACGAAGTATCATACCGGCAGAAAATCTCCGCCGAAAGGCTGGACAAGTAAGACCACTGCCCCGAAGTTAGAAAAACCTCTCCTGAATTGACGAGCTATATGACTGACCCCTCCGTACCTGCCACCAAGAACACCGTCAATCGCCGCCTCATCACCGCTGTAGGCGGCCTGTTTCTTGTGGGTCTGCTCGCAACCGCCTACTGGCACTGGGCAGCGAGCCAAATTCTGACGGGGCTGGAAAACTGGCGGCAACAGCAGATTGCGCGTGGATTCATCGTAAACTTCGGCAAGCTGGAGTTGACCGGATATCCCTTGTCACTGGATCTTTCGCTATCCGCGCCGCAGGTCTCCGCGCCCGACGGGCGTTACTGGCAAGGTCCGGCCGTCACAGGCAATGCGGTTCTCTGGGATCCTTTCACCCTCAACGCAGACATCTCGGGAGAGCACCGGTTCGGTGGTTTTGATCATGCAGGTGAATTTACCGGTCTTGCGCAACAGGCGTCGCTGCAGGCGCATCTGTCCTTCGACGGCACTCTGAAGCACGCGGTCACTTCTGTAGCAGACGTGGAGTTGCTTTATCAGGATGCACACTTACTGCGGATCGGGTCTCTGGACGCGGTTGTAGGCCCCTTGCGCCCGGCACAGGGGACCCAACTTCAGGAACTGGATTTCGATGGCTCGGCAAACGGTATCCTTTTGCCTGAAAACAGCAATGCTCCCTTTGGGAACTTTGTCGAATCTCTGTCTTTGAAAGCCACGGTGCGCGGGCCGCTGCCCGCTAAAAATGTCCGGCAGGCCCTGCCCATCTGGCGCGATGCCGGGGGCGAGGCCATCGTGCACAGCGCAGATATCGCCTGGGGACCGATCAACCTTCATGCCAAGGGCGGTGCGAAACTTGATGCTTATCTGCGCCCTGAAGGTCAGTTCGGTACGCGCATTTCCGGCTTGAGCGAAGTTCTGAACAGGCTGGTCGAGCGCGGAGAGATCAAGCAGGCGCAGGCCAGTCTGCTGGGTTTTGCGTTGCTGTCCCTGGGCGGCGGCGACTCACGCAACATCGCCCTGCCGATTTCCATGAAAAATGGTGTTTTAAGCGCCGGACCGGTGCCGATCGGATCCCTGAGGCCGGTACTCTAGACCAACCTTACAGTACTAGAACTCAATCGTTTGCGGTTGGTTCGCGCGGATCGAAGGTACCCGCCTGCTGCGCCTCGACAACGCCCTGACGGATTTCGCGGGTTCTGGAGAACAGCGCTTCCAGGGTATCGCCCTCGCCCCAGCGGATCGCGCGCTGCAGCACCGTGATATCCTCGCTGAAACGCTGCAGCATCTCCAGTACCGCTTCCCGGTTGTTCAAAAAGACATCGCGCCACATGACCGGATCCGATCCCGCGATACGGGTGAAATCCCGAAAACCACCGGCAGAAAATTTAACGACCTCTGCCCGCTCGCTCTCCTCCAGGTCGGTCGCGGTTCCAACAATGGTGTAGGCAATCAAGTGAGGCAGATGAGAGGTAATCGCGAGCACTTTGTCGTGGTGGCCCGGCTCCATGACTTCAACCATGCTGCCGCAGCGCTTCCAGAGCTCGGCAACCGCGTCAATCGCACCTTGGTCAGCTCCGGGCGGCGGCGTCAGAATGCACCAGCGCCCGTCGAAGAGCTCAGCGAAACCGGCATCCGGACCGGACTTCTCGGTGCCCGCAATTGGATGCCCGGGGATAAAGTGCACGCCATCGGGCAGATACTGATCTACATCGCGAATGACCGCCTGCTTCACCGATCCAACGTCCGTCACCACCACTCCGGGTTTCAGATGCGGACCAATCACTGAAGCAATGCTTTCGTAGGTTCCCACCGGCGCACAGAGGATGACCAGATCCGCGGCTTCAACAGCCTCGATCGGGTCACTGTGGGCAGTGTCGGCCAGACCAAGTTCCATAACCCGGTCGAGTGTCGCCTGGGAACGGGCTGAAACCGAAATCTGCCGAACGATCCCGCGACTCCGGAAAGCCCTCGCCAGAGACGAGCCGATCAGGCCAACGCCGATAAGCGCGACCTTCTCAAAAAGAAATTCACTATCCGATTGAACACTCATTCTTAAGCCTGTTTTTCGTGCGCCCGTCTTACGATTATCGCCCTGGAACCCGTAATTCGAGCCCAAACAAGAGCAGATTAGGCACACACTCTGAAGATCAATTTAAATCTGGGGCGTGTTACTTGAGAAATTTTCCCAAGGCCTCGACGACACTCCGCGTCTCATCCTCAGTCCCAATTGTGACCCTTAAACAATCCGGCAAGCCATAACCGCCCATCGCCCGCACCAGAATACCGCGGGTCTTCAGATAGGCGAGCGCCGCGTCGGCGGATTTTTCGCCAGGGTCCGGAAAACGTACGAGGGCGAAATTACCCACACAATTTCCTGGTTCGACACCGAGCTTGGCGACCTCCTGGTTGAACCATGTCAGCCATTTGGCGTTGTGCTCGACCGAACGCTGGATGTGAGCGGAATCTTTAATTGCTTCCACGCCCGCAGCCTGCGCGGCAAGACTGACGTTAAAGGGGCCGCGCAGCCGATTGAGAACATCGGCAACCGCTGGCGGGCAGTAGGCCCAACCCAGACGCAGGGACGCGAGACCGTGGATCTTGGAAAAGGTCCGCGTCATCACGACGTTTTCGGATTCAGCCACCAGTTCAGCACCGGCGCTGTAATCGTCTTCGGCTACGTATTCCGCATAGGCCGCGTCAATCACCAACAGAACCGACTCAGGGAGTCCGCGGCGCAAACGGCGCAGTTCCTCAGCCGAAATGTAGGTCCCGGTGGGATTGTTCGGATTGGCCACGAAAACCAGTTTGGTTCGGGTCGTCGCCTGCGCGAGAAGTTCGTCAACATCTGTCGTCAGATTATGTTCCGGAGATGCCACAGGAGTCGCACCCACGGTTTTGGCCGAAATGGGATACATCAGAAAACCGTGCTCGCTGTAGAGCACTTCATCACCCGGTCCGGCATAGGCACGCACCAGCAGTGAAATCAGTTCATCCGACCCCGCACCGCAAACGATGCGGTCCTGCTCCAGGCCCTCATTCGCCGCGATGGCATCTCTGAGGTCGTTGGATCCGCCGTCCGGATAGCGGTGCAGCTCGCCTTGCATCCGGGTGTAGGCTTCGATCGCCTTCGGGCTCGGCCCGAGAGGGTTTTCGTTCGAAGCCAGACGGATAACGCGGTTAACGCCTTCAGCGGACGCATCGCCGCCGACATAGGGTGAAATGTCCAGAATACCGGGACGCGGCTGTAGTGGTGAATTCATCGGCTTTTCAGTTACTCAGATCGGCTGGGCTCGTCCGCGCCGTCACTGCTGGCCGCAGGAGCCTTTAATACCATACTTGGATCATTGCTGGTCTGCGCCGCCGCGGAAGCACCATCAGCACCTAAATCCATAGGTACCGCATAGCCACCCGCTGCCCAGACCCAGGCAATCTTGCCTTCGTTCTCTTCCTTCAGACGAACCAGACGGGCATCCTCCGGTCCGACAAATCCCATGACCTCAACAAGATGCATCGGCGAGCCCGGCTCACGGTCGGGGGTCTGCACGTCGGCAGTCTCCATACCAACATTGACGAAAAGCGAGCGAATACCGCTGCGCGACATCTCCTCAGTCGTCTCAACGATCACATAACTGCGGTCGTCGCCGGTATCTTCCTGAGGGACAAAACTGATGGTCAGGGCTTCAACCCGGTTCCGGCTGGAGGCATCGGTCTTGGTGAAAGGCAACTTTGCCGTTACACGCGGCGCATCTTCAAAATCACGGGCAAGATACCGCCACCAGTTCTCACTGTCTTCCGACTGCGGAACCGGCAGGACACCAGCCGTCGCGCGGCGATCGGACACCGCCCGCATCACGCCCGAAACCGTTCCATAGCTTGAAATCGGCGTCAAAGCGCCAAAGTGGTCCCGCGCCAGGGTATAAAGATCCGGATCGTGCTCGGGCGCGTAGACGGCGATGCTGAGATCGCCCTGCAGGGTGGTCGCACTGGAAAAAATCTCGCGCCAGACCCGCACAACGGCCGCCTTGGGTAAAACGCCCTTATGGCGTTCCACGAGTCGGCGCAGAACCTGAGCTTCACGGCCAGGGCGCAGGTACACGGCGCCAGGCCCCTTGGCTTTACCGACCTCTTCCGCAATTTCTGTGCGACGGATCAGCAGATCATGGATTTCTGTATCGATTTGATCGATTTGAGCACGGAGTTTGCCCAGCGTATCTGCGTTATCTGACATAGGACCTATCGGCGAAGGGACTGGCGAGCCAAAAGAAATAGTCGCAGGACCGCACAAAAGCAAAGAAAACATCGTACAAGAAAGCGTTGACAGGACGCCCGTCCCGCCAATAGCTATGCACTCCCTGCTATAGGGTTGAAAAGACAAGACTTGGCGGCAAGACTGGGCAGTATGACAAAGGGTGAAATATCACCGGCGCTTGAGGCCGAAAACCATGACCTTCCCGGCCATCGGGTCGAGTTGGGTCATGACGAGCCTTTGCAACTCGATTGCGGCGTTGAATTGGGCCCTTTTACGGTCGCCTATCAGACTTACGGCGCACTCAACGCCGACCGCAGCAATGCCATTCTGGTCTGTCATGCGCTGACCGGCGATCAATTCATGACCGGCGAGCACCCGGTCACGGGCAAGCCCGGCTGGTGGCAACAGCTTGTCGGACCGGGCCTGGTCCTCGATACGGATCGCTTTTTTCTGATCTGCAGCAATGTGGTCGGCGGTTGTCTGGGCACAACCGGTCCAAAATCGATAAATCCCGAGACCGGCCAGCCCTGGGGTCTCGACTTTCCGGTCATCACGATCGGCGACATGGTACGTGCGCAGCGTCAGCTGATCGATCACCTGAAGATCGACAAGCTCTTTTGCGTGATCGGTGGCTCCATGGGGGGTATGCAGGTCCTTGAATGGGCGTCGTCCTACCCCGAGCGGGTCTATGCCGCCGTCCCACTCGCCACCGCGGCCCGGCATACGGCCCAGAACATTGCATTCCACGAAGTCGGGCGGCAGGCCATCATGGCCGACCCGGACTGGCATGGCGGCAAGTACCATGAATTCGGCAAGACTCCGCGCGCAGGACTTTCCGTCGCGCGCATGACCGCCCACATCACCTATCTTTCCGAACCTGCACTTCACCGCAAGTTCGGACGACGCCTGCAGGACCGCAAAAAGCTGACCTACGGATTCGATGCTGACTTCCAGGTTGAGAGTTATCTGCGGCATCAGGGCTACTCCTTCGTCGAGCGTTTCGACGCCAACTCTTATCTCTACATCACGCGGGCCATGGATTACTTCGACCTGGCCAGTGAACACGACGGCGTCCTGGCCAATGCCTTCAAAGACACACCGGTCCGCTTCTGCATCATCTCCTTCACCAGCGACTGGCTCTTTCCAACCAGTGAGAACCGCGATGTCGTTCATGCGCTTAATGCTGTGGCCGCGGATGTCAGCTTTGTGGAAATCGAGAGCGATGCGGGACACGACGCCTTCCTTCTCGACGAACCTGATTTCCGTAACACCCTGCGCGGATTCCTGAACGGTTGCGCCGAACGCCTGGGGGTCTTCGTAGAATGAGCCCGGATCAAGGTTTCCCCGCGAACGCATCAGCTGCGCCGGATGCTTCCGAACAACCGAAGCTCCGGGCGGATCTTCTGCTGATATCGGACATGGTCGAAAAGGCTTCGCGCGTGCTGGACATCGGCTGCGAGGACGGCGCGCTGCTGGAGTATCTGGGTCGCGAAAAACAGGTGACGGGCCGCGGAATTGAGTTATCTCAGGCCGGTGTGAACGCCTGTGTCGCACGAGGACTATCCGTTATTCAGGGAGACGCGGATACCGATCTGGTCAACTATCCCGACGACGCCTTCGATTATGCCGTCCTCAGTCAGACTCTGCAGGCGGTGCGCGCACCCCATCTCGTGCTGCAACAGCTTGCCCGGATCGGCCAGCGGGCGATCGTATCTTTCCCGAACTTCGGCTACTGGAAAGTCAGGCGCCGCCTGCTTCTGCGCGGACGCATGCCGGTGACCAAGGTCTTGCCGGACCAATGGTACGAAACACCCAACATCCACCTCTGCACGATCCGGGATTTTCTGATTCTCTGTGAAGAGTTGAACATCGAAGTGGAAAAGTCGCTCATCCTCGATGAAAGTGGCCGGGTCACTATGGCGCGCTCCCTATGGCTGGCCAATCTGGTCGGCCAGCAGGCGATCTTCCTGCTCCGACGGAAAGCTTAGCCGACCTGCTTCTCGCGTTAAGTCCGATCCCGTCGCGCGACCTGCGGGATCTGAACCACCCTTGGCCGACGGACTTTGATCCTTTGGCGACTGGGACTGGCCGCATAGAGTTGCTTGCCTGCTTCAATCATCACCACGCCCGAGAAAGTCGGGAACCAGCGCCCTCCCATCCGCTCCCAGGCAGGGGCCGAGCGCAAGAGGGTATTGGATCGGGTCGGCGGCACGTACAGCGCCCGTCCGCTTCGCAGAGGCATGAACTGGTTCTGACGCAGCAGCTTCGAGAGTTGGGCCTGCGTATAGGGATGCCCCCAGCCAAGCGGTGTGCGGTCACTTCGAGCCCAGATTCCCCGCCGATTTGGCACGACCACCAGAAGGCGCCCTTCGCCGGTCAGCACCCGCCAGACTTCATGCAGCATGTCACGCAGGTATTCTGTGCTCTCGACCCCATGAACCAGCAACACCCGGTCCACTGAGTAGTCCGGCAGTGGCAGTTCGGTTTCGTCCACCAGCGACACCACACTGGGGCCTTCAGGGGGCCAGTGATGCACGCCTTGAGAGGCCGGCATAAAGGCGATCAGCCGCTCGCATTCCTCTTTGAACACGCGCAGATAGGGCGTTGAATACCCGAGTCCGACCAGGCTCTGGCCATGCAGGTCCGGCCACATGGAACGGATGCCCCGCCGGACCATATGCCGGGCCGTCTGACCGACCTTGGACTCGTAAAACTCTCTTAAATCAACAACATCTGTCCACATGATGCGCAAAAGATACCACAGTTGCCGCGATAAGCTATAGGCGCGATCAGTGGCAAGCCTGTATGGCCGACGCAAAGAGTCTTTTAGATTGCATAACTGCGCGGCGGCCCTAATCTTGCTTCGCTTCACAATCGCGCTTTCCGCGAAGAATCCACAACGGGAGTTCCTGCGCTATGCAGCTGCACCATTCAGCGACCTCGCCCTATGCCCGCAAGGTCAGAGTCCTGGCCCAGGAAATCGGGTTATCGGACCAGATCGAGCTTAACGACGACAACCCCTTGTCCCCTGGCTCGGACCTGAGCAGCCTGAACCCTCTGGGCAAAGTTCCTGTGCTGATCACCGATGACGGCTTGACGCTTTGCGATTCGCCCGTGATCTGCCAGTACCTGGACAGTTTGCACGAAAGTGAAAAGTACACCCCGGAGACTGGAACGCCCCGCTTTGCGGATTTGAATTTGGAGGCCCTCGCCGACGGCCTTTTGGACGCCGCCTTGTTGCGAATGGTAGAAACCCGGATGCGTCCGGAACATCTGCGCTGGGAGGGTCATCACAAGCGCATGCGCGCAAAGATCAGCCGCACCCTCGATCATTTTGAAGCCATGGTCGCAAACAAAACCCTGCCCGACACACCGCCCTCAAGCAAACCCACCCTCGGAGTAATTGCTGTAGGCTGCGCTCTTGGTTATCTGGATCTGCGATTTGACGCCGACAATTGGCGCGAAGGTCGTCCAGAACTGACAAGCTGGTACGAGAGCTTTAGCGCGCGCCCTTCAATGAAGGACACACGTCCTCCGGAAAGTTGAAAGTAGAAGACCATGGGTACAGATACCACCGCTCAGCAGATCATCGAGCATCTCGGCCTTTTGCCCCATCCCGAGGGCGGCCACTTCGTTGAGACCTATCGACACGCAGGCGAAGGGGGCGTGCGCGGGGACCAGACGGCGATCTACTATCTTCTTAAGGCGGGTGAACGCTCCCACTGGCATCGGGTCGATGCGGTTGAGATCTGGCATTGGTATGGCGGAGCGCCGCTGAAGCTCGGCATCTCAGAAGACGGCGTTAATGCCACGGTCGAACAGCTCGGCAATAATCTGCTTGCGGGAGAGAAGCCTCAGATCCTGATACCGGCGAACGCCTGGCAAAGCGCTGAATCCGCAGGCGATTGGACGCTGGTCGGCTGTACGGTCGCACCTGCATTCGAGTTTGAAGGCTTCGAACTCGCGGCTCCCGATTGGCAGCCAGGCTGAAGCTTTACACCTTTCCGCGCCGCTTGATCATGTCGCTCGAGGCAACAACTGCACCGGATACGATCAGAAGGCAGGCTATCCCGACAAACCAGGTCGGCTCTGCCCTGCCAAAGGCGATCAGAACCAGCGTCGAAAGCAAAGGCGCCATATAGGAAAAAGCGCCCAGGACCTGAATATTGCCGTGCTTGGTTCCGTAATCCCATACGAAGAAGGCCGCACCGACCGGCCCCAGACCAAGCGCGACGCAGGCCAGCAACTGTATGAGATCGGGAACCACGGTTTGTTCGAACACGAGATGGCAGAAAATACCCAGGACCGCCACGATCCCGCAGAAGCCGCCAACCACGTCCGTGGGAACCTCGCCGAAGACCCGGTTGGTGACGGAATAACCGGACCAGATCAAAGCGCAGGCAATCGCTGCCAGATACCCAAGGCTGTAGGTCGCATCGAAGGAGATGCTTCCGCCACGGGTCACGAGCAGCACGGCACCGCAGAGACCCATGAGCGCGCCGGCGAGATGGAACCAGCGCAGCTTTTCACCTGGCAGTAGCGACGAAAACACCACGATCAGAAGCGGCCAAAGATACGCAATCAGGCTCGCTTCAACCGCAGGCGCGTTGCCCAGCGCAATGAAGTAGAAAAGGTGATATCCGAAAAGACCGCCGACCCCCAAAATCCAGACCTTGGGCGCCTGTCTCAGATTTTCCAATGCACGGCGCCCCCGGCAGAGCCAGTAAATACAGCTCACCAGAAACGCGATACTGAAGGTCATTCCCAGAAGCTGAAACGGCGGAATGTTGCCGGCCCAGGTGGTAAAGAGTGCAAGCAGCGCCCACAGCAACACCGCCACACAGCCGATGACTGTCGCGCGAAGATTCGATCCTTTGGGTGGGGCGATCTGAGACATACTAAAGCCCTCTTAAACCACCCCGGTCCACTCCTGCAAGCAAAGCTTAGAGTTGCGTGTAGAAAAAGAGATTTAGCCTTCGAAGGTACAGCAATTCGGTCAGACGGCAGGCGCAAAGTACCTTCTCAGTCATTGGCGACGTTTCCCAAAAACAGAATCACACTACCCATGGCTTCAAAGAGCCGTTAGCATACGAGCGCTATCTGGGGAACATCGGCGAACACCAACCGTCTTCAACGACGGCCATGACACGAACTGTCAGGGGGTAAGGACCGTGCAGAGAGCTTCCCATCCAACAGCACCACTATTGTCATCCGTATCTTGTAGACGAATTTGTTGCAAACCGCGTCAATTTCGAAAAGCCCTGACCGCCGCAACTTCGGTTTTCGCGATTCTTCTTTCGCAATCGACGGCTCATGCCGTGCCGATGGATCTCTTCTTTTCCGAGTACATTGAAGGTTCGTCGAACAACAAGGCCCTGGAGATCTACAACGGAACCGGCAGCGCCATCGATCTGGATGCCGGGCTCTATGATGTACAGTTTTATTTCAACGGCAACTCCACTGCGACCTCAACGATCGGTCTGACGGGCAATGTGGCCAGCCTGGATGTCTTCGTCGTCGCGGACGACGGTGCCAATGCTGCGATCCTGGCGCAAGCCGATCAGACACCGAGCAACAGCTTTTTCAACGGCGACGATGCCATTGTTCTGCGCAAGAACGGCACCATCATCGACTCCATCGGCCAGATTGGTGTCGACCCGGGACTCGAATGGGGGACAGGCCTGACCTCAACGCGTGACAATACGTTGCGCCGCAACGCCGACACGATGGTTGGTGACACCGATCCATCGAACGCCTTCGACCCGGCACGCGAGTGGACCGGCTTTGCCCAGAACAGTGTTGACCAGCTAGGCAGCTTCCCTGACGCCCTTCCACCACCTGTCGCCGAGCGCAAGATCTACGAGATCCAGGGCGAAAACCATGTTTCGGCTTTCAATGGCGAAGCGGTTAAAACCACTGGCATTGTCACCGCCCTGGCTTCCAACGGCTTTTACGTTCAGGATCCCGACGGCGACGGCAATGACGCAACCTCAGACGGCATCTTCGTCTTTACCGACGATTCCCCCAGCGTGGCCGTCGGCGACGATGTCGAGGTGACCGGGTCCGTGGCGGAGTTCACGCCGGGCGGTACCGCCTCGGGCAACACCTCTATCACCCAGATCTCCTCTTCGGAATCGGTTATCACCAACAGCAGCGGCAACAGCCTGCCTGCGGCCACCATCATCGGTACCAGCGGCCGCGTCCCGCCAAACGAGACCATAGAGACCGGCGACTTCAATTCCTCTTTTGATCCGGCGACCGATGGCCTCGACTTTTACGAAAGCCTTGAGGGCATGGTGGTCACGATCGAGGACGCCCAGGTTGTTTCTCCCACCAACAGGTTCGGCGAGATCACGACAGTTGCCAATCAGGGTGCCAACGCGACCAACCAGGGCAACCCCGGTCTGAACAGCCGCGGCGGGATCAATCTGGATGAGAATGACGCTAATCCCGAACGTCTGCAGATCGATGACGGCCTCTTACCCGGCGCCTCCCCCAGTGCCAATACGGGCGACAAGCTGGGCGACGTCACCGGTGTGATCAGCTACGGCTTCGGCAATTACGAATTGCTGCCCACCGAAGAGTTCAGCGTGACCTCCGGCGGCATCACGAAGGAAGTCACCACTCTGGTCGGTGGCGAAGACCAACTGACCGTGGCGAGCTACAACGTCGAGAATCTCGATCCGGGTGATGGCGAGCGCTTCAATGATATCGCCGGACAGATCGTCAGCAACCTGCGCTCGCCCGACATCATCGGTCTGCAGGAGATGCAGGATAACTCAGGACCGACCAATGACGGCGTAACCTCCGCAAGCCAAACCGCGCAGGTGTTGATCGAGGCCATCGCTGCTGCGGGTGGCCCCACCTATACCTACGTCGAGATCCCACCGGAAGACGGACAGGACGGCGGACAGCCGGGCGGCAACATCCGGGTTGGCTATCTCTACAACGACGAGCGCGTGGATCTGATCGAGGCATCGGTCGAACGCATTCTGGATACTGACGGTGACGATGCGTTCGCCGCGACACGCAAATCACTTGCCGCAAAATTCGTTTTCAACGGTGAAGAAGTCACCATCCTCAATAACCACCTCTCCTCCAAGGGCGGCAGCACTCCGTTGTTCGGCACCACCCAGCCGTCAATCAACGGTCGTGTTGATAACCGAACCGAACAGGTCGCAGTGCTTATCGATTTCATTCAGGAGGTCTTTGACGTCGACCCGAACGCAAACCTCATTGCCTTGGGTGACTTCAACGAGTTCCTTTGGGAGCTGCCACTCGAACTGCTGTCTGAGGTTCTTACCGATCTGCTTACGCTTCTGGATCTGGACGATCAGTACAGCTTCATCTTCGAAGGGAACTCACAGGCGCTCGACCACTTCTTTGTCTCGGAAAATCTACTCGGTCTTGCGATGCCGGAGATCGACATTCTGCACATCAATACGGAGTTTGCGGACCAACCCAGTGATCACGATCCGATCGTGTCGCGTTTCAGCTTTGGCCGGGCTGTTGCTTCTGTTCCTGAACCGGGCAGTCTGGCGTTACTGTTGATTGGCTTAATGGCTCTCAGCTACACCCGTCGTCGAAGCCCAGCTCCTGCAAGCCAAAAGCAAGCCTGAGATAGTCGGTTTGTCGCGGCTAAGAGAATTGATAGAATAGCGGCATGCTCGTCTCCATGAATCTCAAGACCGTCGGCAAGCTCGCGTTGGCCCTTACGGCGCTGTCTTTTGCCAACCCAGCACAGGCGGCGGACGAAGAGGAAAACTTTGCAGTCAAGGGTGCCGGGCTGGCCAGATGCAGCGATTACATCGAGGCCCGTCAAAGCAATGCCCCCGCGTTCTATCAGTTCGGCGGATGGATCAACGGTTACCTCACCGCGCTCAACCAGCTCAAGCCTGAGACCTACGATCTCGCGCCCTGGCAGTCGTCCGACCTTCTGGCTGGCGTTATACTGCGCAACTGCCGGGAAAATCCGGAGAAGCGCTTTATCAACACCGTATCGGCCATGGTCGCATCCCTGAACGCCCAGAGGCTTTTGACCAAATCCCCGCTTGTTGAGGCGCATGCTGGCGAAACAAGGATCCGGATCTACCAGGAACTGCTGCGCCGCACGCAGGAAAAGCTGGCGGAAAGCGGCCTCTACCGGGGTGAAGCGAACGGTCGCTTTGATCAGGAAACCGAAGATGGGCTCAGGGCCTATCAAAAGGCCGGGCGTCTCACCGAAACGGGACTACCGGATCAGGCGACCCTGCTGGCGATGTTCTACTAGGGTCTGATCGGCATGACCGAGTCCCCTGACGAAAAACGGCGCTGCTTTTCAGCAACGCCGCTTCCTTTATCTCAATTGCCCGCCACCGCGAGCACTCTGGCCTCAGATCAGGCCATGTACTGGCCACCGTTGGCCGTCAGTGTCGCACCGGTGATGAAACCCGAGTTGTCGCTGGCCAGGAAGGCGACGCAATCGGCGATCTCTTCCGGCTCGCCCAGACGCCCGACCGGGATCTGCGGAATAATCTTGGTGTTCAGAACCTCTTCAGGCACCGCGCGGACCATTTCCGTTCCGATGTAGCCGGGCGCCACCACGTTGACGGTGATCCCCTTGGCTGCGTTTTCCTGGGCGACCGCTTTCGAGAAACCGACAACGCCAGCCTTGGCCGCGGAGTAGTTTGCCTGACCGAACTGACCTTTCTGGCCGTTGATCGAAGAGATACTGATCACCCGGCCAAAGCCACGCTCGCGCATACCCTCGATCACATTGCGCGTCATGTTGAACAGCGAGTCCAGGTTCGTGCTGATGACCGCGCTCCATTTTTCAGGAGTCATCTTATGCAGTGTTGTGTCGCGTGTGATACCGGCGTTGTTGACCAGAACGTCGACAGGTCCGACCTCCGCTTCGACCGAAGCAACGCCTGCCTTGCAGGCCTCAAAGTCCGAAACATCCCACTTAAAGACCGGGATACCGTGCTCTTCTTTGAATTTCGCTGCCGCTTCGTCGTTGCCGCCATAAGTCGCAGCCACTGAATAGCCGGCCTTTTTCAGTCCGATTGCAATGGCTGCCCCGATCCCACGAGTTCCGCCCGTCACCAACGCCACACGCGCCATATTTTCGCTCCCTGGTTAATGCCTTTAATTACTGCACCGCACAATTCCGCAAAGCGGAAATTCAATGTTGGTTGTATGAAAGCATGTATTTCGGAGACATCCAACCGGAGAAGCTCGAATTACACAAAAAAACGCGCATTTCTGCTGACTACAGCATGAACAGCGGCCAAAAGAAAAGCGAGCCACACAACTCTGGTGGCTCGCTCTCAAAAATCACAGCAGAGATATTCATGCTGCACCCGCTAGAGTCCGATCACGACGACCGGGCTCCAGCAGAAACGGTTCAGTCGCGCTCAACGCACATGGCAATACCCATGCCGCCACCGATGCACAGAGTGGCCAGGCCCTTCTTTGCATCGCGCTTCTGCATCTCGTGCAGCAGAGTCACCAGAACGCGCGCACCGGAGGCACCGATCGGATGGCCGATTGCAATGGCACCGCCGTTGACATTGACCTTGTCGGTATCCCATCCGAGGTCTTTGTTCACAGCCATTGCCTGCGCGGCAAAGGCTTCGTTGGCCTCCACCAGGTCCAGGTCGTCAACCGTCCAACCGGCTTTCGCCAGCGCCTTGCGGCTGGAAGGAATAGGCCCGGTTCCCATGATTGCAGGGTCAACACCCTCGGTCGCCCAGGAAACGATCCGGGCCAGAGGTTTGATGCCGCGTTTCGAAGCTTCGTCGGAAGACATGAGTACCACAGCGGCGGCACCGTCGTTGATGCCCGACGCATTGCCCGCCGTGACGGTGCCTTCCTTGTCGAAAGCCGGACGCAGCTTTGCCAGACCTTCTGCAGTCGTACCATGTTTCGGGTATTCGTCCTTGTCGACAACGGTATCACCCCGGCGGCTGGAAATCGTAACCGGCACAATTTCGTCGGCGAAGCGGCCGGAGGTCTGCGCGGCCTCGGCTTTCTGCTGGGAGGCGGCTGCGAACGCGTCCTGCTCGTCACGGGTCAGTTGCCATTTCTTGGCAACGTTCTCTGCGGTATTGCCCATGTGATAGCCGTTGAAAGCACACCAGAGGCCATCGCGGATCATGCTGTCGACAAACTTGAGGTCGCCCATCTTCTGGCCGTTGCGCAGGTGCGCGACGTGTGGCGCCTGGCTCATGCTTTCCTGGCCGCCGGCGACCACGATGTCGGCGTCACCACACTTGATAGCCTGATAGCCCAACGCGACGGTCCGCAAACCCGAACCGCAAAGCTGGTTCACCTGATAAGCCGTCTTCTCGACCGGAATACCGGCATTGACCGCTGCCTGCCGCGCAGGGTTTTGCCCTGCACCACCCGAGAGAATTTGTCCTAGAATTGCTTCGTCAACATCGTCGGGTGTAATCGAAGCACGGCTGATCGCTTCCTTGATCGCGACCGTCCCGAGATAGGATGCAGGAACGCTTGAAAGTCCGCCATTGAATGAGCCCACAGGCGTCCGTGCCGCGCCCGCAATCACCACATCAGTCATATTTGAGATCCTCCCTTTATGGCGCCGGACCGGTTTTCACCCTCGTCGGGGCTGCTCGACCGGACACCCAATCTATCGTCATCCGCTCCACTAAACGAGATTCACCGGTACGACAGATGCTGTCTAAACCGGAACGGCTCTAGGGAGCACTTTAGCTGCACTGCAAAACGTTTGTTAAGATATAACGACGCGCACGCCTCAGGTGCAAGTAATGCTTGGGTCAGGGGGCGATAAATCCCCCAAGAAACCCTCCCGGAGCTGGCTCAGGCCCTCAAAGCGTCGAGCCACGACACCAGAGGCTGCCATGTGTCTTCAAGGGCATGTTGCCCGACAAGCATCCCCACATGGCCAGAGCGGGGACGCAGGACTTCGACCGATTTTAGTGCAGTGCACAGAGCCAATGCCGACTCAGGTGGAACGATCCGGTCCTGCGCGGGCACAATGCCCAGGCAAGGCAGCTTGAGATTGCCCGGCACGACTTTTTCGCCGGCGATTTCCCAATTGCCATCGACGGTCAGGTTTTGCCGGTACCAACCCTCGAGACACTCTCGCGTAACAGGCGCTGCCAGCGGCACGCCGTCGTTGATCCAGTCTTCGACCGCCACAAAACTCCGCGCTTCATCGCTCTCCTGATCAAGCTGCGCGAAACCGACAAACTTACGGGTCACCGCCATCGGCTCCAGAAGCGCGAAGAGGCTCTGCAGTGCGTCGACCGGGAGGTACCCAAGCTGAGCCGCCAGCGGAAGATAAGTACTTGTCATCAATGCCAGCTGTTCCTGGGATAAAGCCTCGGCACCGGCATGAAAATCCCAGGGCGTCGCCAGAAGCGCGAGCCCGGCAACATCCTTTTCACGGCGCTGCGATAAAGCCAGGGTCAGCAGCCCGCCCATACAGTACCCCAGCAGTACAGGGGGCTCGCCATCAGCTGCAGATAAAATCTGGTCAAGCGCCTGCTCCAGGTAACCGGCAACGTAATCGGTGAGAGAAAAGCGCTGCTCGGTCTCATCCGGCGCCCCCCAATCCATCAGATAAGGCCTGAAGCCCTGATCCGCGAGCCAGCGGCAGAGGCTCCGTTCAGCGCTCAGATCCAACACATAAGACCGATTGATCAGGGAAGGCACGATCAGGATGGTGTTTTTTGGGACCGCGCGGCCGCCTTGCTGATTCTGTTCTTCCGCTACTGTGCCGAAGTCCAGCAAGCGCGCGGAGCCCTGCTGCCAGCAACTGGGCGGATCTTCCAACGCTCGCCGGTAGGGGTGCGCACGGTAGGCTTCGATACCATCCAGTAATGCGAACAGACGCGCGCGAACCTCTTGCGTCAGCGCCTGGCTGAAGTCACCCGATTCCCGCTCTTCGATTTCGCGCAGAAGCGCTTCGATGTCAGCTGTCTTTTGTTTTCTTGGTTTGTCGGCGCTGGGGTCTTTTGGACTCGAGTGCGGCCAGCCGTTTTTCAAGAGCGTCAACCCGGCATAGGAGCTGGTCCAGGTCGTGTAGGCCGTCGCCAGATGAAGCGGCAGCGGCCTTGGTCCGAGGCGGCGATGTTCTTCCCGGCGCGTTTTCTCTGCGGCGGTCATTATCGTCCTGACTCCCCTTCTCTCGGTGTGTGGATTCCCCGGTCGTCGCCCCGGCGGTTTTGGCGACAGCCTCCGCCGCAGCGGCCATCATAGCCGGCCAAGCGGCCCATTGCGCCGCAAGACTCTTTGCAGAGCTGCCTGCAGCGTCTGTAGAACCGGCTGAAAGTCCGAAGCCCTTCATAATTTTTGCCCAGTCGCCCTGTGCGGACAAGTCCGCAGCAACGGTCTGCGCCTGATCCTGCCAAAGGTCGAGGAAGCGTTTTGCCAGTTCTTCGTTGTCGTTTTCTTTTGTCATCCAGCGGCAATATAAGCCGCCGTTCCCGGGAATACCACATCTGGCGGGGCCTTGATCCCCGATTGACGATCCGGCCGCACAAGCAGGGAAAAACTGCGCTGCACACCAGGAACTATCGATTTGAACGATATGGTTAATTTACTAGACGTTGACATACCTTATCGCGCCGCAGCAATATCCCATCATAGTTGTCGGGAAAACTCAGATGTTTCAGAGCTTGTGCGGGATTTGCCGCAGGAGCCGAAACGAAAGGCGAAAAAGTGTCGGCAAAGAAAAAGAACGGCGAAGATGGGCCGATTACAATCAAGAAATATGCTAATCGCCGTCTGTACAACACGGCGACCAGCAGTTACGTCACGCTCGACCATCTCTGTCAGATGGTACAGGAAGACGTCGATTTCGTAGTCTACGATGCAAAAAGCGGTGACGACATCACCCGCGCCGTTCTGACCCAGATTATCGTCGAGGAAGAAGCCAAAGGGCAGAATCTGCTGCCGATCAACTTTCTACGCCAGCTTATCGGTTTTTATGGCGATAACATGCAGTGGATGGTGCCGCGCTATCTCGAGCACATGATGGAAGGCTTCGCGACCAACCAGGAAAAACTGCGCCAATCCATGCAAGAAACCTTTGGCGGTATCTTCCCCTTCGGCAATCTGGAAGAGATGGGCAAACAGAACATGGCGATGTTTGAAAATGCCATGAAGCTCTGGACGCCCCCTGTTGCTGATGCATCCGCCGGCGACGAAAAGAAAAGTGACCCGGCTGAAGCTAAAGCGGAAGCCGACAGCAGCTCAGCCGAATCTCTCGACGATCTGAAAACCAAGGTTGAAGAGCTGCAAAAACAGCTCGAGGTGATTACAAAATCCGACAAGAAGGAAAGCTAAGCACTTTTCCGTTCAGAAGAGGCCTGCCCGCCGGTCGCAGATAGGTTCTGCCACCTGAAACTGCGCAGTCTTTTTCGCGGATTATGCGGTTACTCCCTCAACGGACGCAGCTTCTCTCTGCCGCTTGCTGTCGGCAATCAGACAGACCATCTCGAACATAATGGCGTTGGCGACCATTGAGGTGATCCGGTTCGGGTTGTCGCGGGTCGGCATGAGGCAGACAACATCTCCGCCGATAACATTCAATCCGCGCACTGCGTGCATCAGCCGCGTTGCCTGTGCGACCGTAAACCCAGTAGAGCCCGCTTCAATATTCGCCACTCCGGGCGCTACGCTCGGATCGAGACAATCCAGATCGAACGTGATGTAGACCGGACGATCGCCGATGCGCTTACGGATGAGATCAATGCAGGCGTCTGATCCGAGCTCTTCATAGCGGTCCATCGTGACCACCTCATAACCCAGCTCGTCGCTCGGTTTCAGCCAGTTGAGCGTTCGCGGATTTCCCCGGATGCCAACCTGAACACTGCGCGATGCGTCAACGTGTCCGTCCCGGACAAGATAAGCGGCCCAGTGCGCCGCAGATTTCTTAGCGCCCAGGAAGTGTTCCATATGCTGGAAAGTATCCGTATGTGCATCAAAATGCAGGATCGAAACCTTCTCGCCGCCCGTGAGCTTTGAATCCGCACCGCCCAGCGCCTGGAGAATTCCACCGGTGATCGAATGGTCGCCACCGATGGAGACAGGACGCGCCCCAGCGGCGTCAATTGCCCGGTAAAACTCGGTAATATGCTCAATCGAGCGCTCGTTGTTGTTGCCTTCCGGCAAAGGCACGTCGCCCAGATCATTGATGCGGCAGCTTCGCCAGGGATCCAATTCGAATTTCATATGTACGCGCCGCCCAAGCGCCGAGACATCGCGCACCGCCCTCGGCCCCAGGTGTTGATCCCGTTCCGTTGTGCCATTCCCCGTGCTGTGAGGAACACCGACCAGCGCGATATCAACGTCGTCGGCTGTTTCCGTATAGGGGCAACGGAACAGAGTCGGTATGCCCCACCAATAGAGCCCTTCCATAAAGACTTTGTGGTTGCGCGAAGTTTCGCGGTCAGGTGTTTCACTGGTCACGGCCTATACCCTCCATCAAGCGCGCAGGCTCCGAGGCCCGCCATAGAAAAATTCAGTCAGATTCTTAACGACCGAATTACAATTCATGCTTTACTGGGATTCCAGCGATTTAAGCTGAGCCTTAGGCCGAATAAAACTCATAGCACTGAATGATATGTACCGACACCTGCCACCCCTGAATGCCCTGCGCGCCTTCGAGGCCGCATCACGCCACGGCAGCTTCACACGCGCTGCCGACGAACTCTGCGTGACCCAGGGCGCCGTCAGCAGGCAGGTTAAGAATCTGGAAGAGCACTTCGCGGTGAAGCTTTTTTCTCGCGGGACAAATTCCCTGACCCTAACAGACGCCGGACGCAAACTCGCGCCCTCGGTCACGGCGGCGCTGACAGGCCTTGATCAGGCAGCCCAGGCCTTGTCCGGTGATAAAAACGTTCTCCGGCTTCAGGTTATGCCGACCTATGCCGTGCGTTGGCTGATGCCGCGCCTGCCTGAGTTCATGAAAACGCATCCCGGTATCGACGTCCGGGTCACCATCACACTTCATCCGGACCGGCTCGACACCGACAGTTTCGATGCGGCGATACTCTATGGCGACGGTGCCTGGACCGATGCCTATACGACCTGCCTCTCGCGCGAATGTCTGGCACCTGTCTGTGCAATTGACTGGCCTGACAGTCGTTTTGACTTCAAATCCAGCGCCGGTCCTGGTGGAAGCGTGCTTTTGCACACCACGACAGACCGGCGGGACTGGCCCTGGTGGTTTGAAAAAGTGGGCCTCGATGCGGCTCAGGGCGAGAAAGGCCCGGCCTTCGAGACTCTCGACATGGCGGTGCGCGCAGCGGAAGCCGGACACGGGGTCGCTTTAGGCGACCTCTCCCTCATTGCAGAGGATATACACCGAAAGAAATTGAGACTGGCTATGCCGTCGCCCCACTATACAGGCCGAGGTATATATCTCGTCGAACCCTTACAAAATGAACCGGAAATGGCCCTCGAGGCCTTACGAACCTGGCTGCTGGAAACCGCGCCGATTGCCAACCACCCGGAACAGGCTTTCCTGTAACTTCGGAATCTGCCAATGACGAAGAAAACGGCGTGAAAAGAGCGGCACATTAGATGAATTAGGTCGGAAACGAAGTCCGAAAATATTAGCGGGACTGTCCGACTGCCGGCAACGGGGGTAAATACTCCTCCGTCGCTTCCTGTTCCGCCGCAGGATCAACATTCTCCCGAGTCATCGGCGCCTTCGACCCCATAGCATCCGGCTTCTTATGATTGCTCCGCCATGCCGGTTGAACATCAGGTTTGCCGAAGAAATAACCCTGAAGCAAATCAACGCCTTCAGACTTCAAAAACTCGGAATCTTCCTGAGTCTCCACACACTCCGCGACCGTTTTAAGGTTCAGGCTCTGAGCCAGGGCCAACAGGTTTCGCACAAAGAGCTGATTGTCGGGCGAGGACAGAATATCGCGAACGAACTCACCATCGATCTTCACGATATCCACCGGCAGAATCTTCAGGTGATGGAAAGTTGTATAGCCCGCGCCAAAATCGTCGATCGCAACCTGGCAACCGAGCGCACGCACCGCCTCTACGAACCTTGCCGAACCCTCATTGTCATAGAGGGAGGCAGTCTCGGTAATCTCTAGGATAATCCGCTCCGCGACCTGCCGCTTATCCCGCAGACGGGACTGCAGACTGCGCAACCAGGAGCGATCGGCCACGGTCAGGCCGGAGATATTGAATGCCAGCACGACATCGGGATGTCGCTCGAGGTCCTCGAGAACAAGTTCGAGCACACGCCGATCCACGGCACGCATCAGACCCAGCTTCTCTACTACCGGGATAAAGTGTCCAGCAGGCACCAGGCTGCCGTCCGGCGCATACATGCGCAGCAGGCATTCATAGCTGGTGATATCACCGGTCTTTGCATCAACCAGCGGCTGATATGCGAGTGTCAGACGATCTTCCTTAATCGCCTCGCGAACCTCAGCGCCAATACCAACGGATACCCGATACTCGCTTCGCTGCTCCTCGGTGACCTCATAGGCGTGCACGCAGTCGCGCCCTTTGGCCTTCGCGTCCAGCAAGGCGCTTTCCGCATGCGTGATAATATCGAGACTGTTTTGACCGGAAGAAGGATAGCTTGCGATACCCGCAGATGCAGACACATGAAGACGTCCGGCGTCGATATCCACGAATAGGCTGCGGATAGCGCTTAGAACGCGGTCCGCAACGACATCCGCATCGCCTTCTTCGCGCCCCTCGAGCACGACACCGAAGCGGTCGCCTCCCAGGCGGCCCACGGTGTCACTCATGCGCAAGCAGTCGTCGAGACAACGGGCGACATCAACCAGGATCGCGTCTCCGGACTCACAGCCGTACGCGGTGTTGATCATGCCGAGCTTATCGATACCGATGACTACAAACGCCCCGGTCTTTCCCGAGCGCTCGGCGCGAGCCATCGATTGCTCGAGCGCCTCACGTAACCTCAGTTTATTGAAATGACCGGTCAACTCGTCGTAATTGACAAGATACTCCAGACGCTGTTCGGTCTGCTTCCTGCGGTCGATGCATCTGAGGGTGCCACGCATCCGCTCAGGCGCTCCCGCTGCAGAGAGCTCGACACGCCCACGATCGTGGACCCAGCGCAATTCGCCGCTATCCATGCGTACCCTGTACTCAACGTCGTACTCGGCACGGCCGGCAAAATGCTCGCTCAGGGCGCGGGACCGCTGCGGCATGTCCTCAGGACTAAGCCTGAGATTCCAGCCATCACCAGAGTCCGGCAGGGATTCGGCGGACACACCAAGCATATCGACGGAGCGGCCGGCCCATATGATCGAATCCGCTGCGAGATCCCAATCGTACAGAACGTCACCCGACGCATCGATAGCCGAGCGCAAACGCCCGATTTCATCCAAAAGATGCTTTGTCGATTCCGACCGTGTCACGGTCATGCTCTCCTAGCTTAAAGCGCCTGTTTTCCTACATGGAAAGGCGTAAATCCGCCGCTACTCTGCGCAGCAATACGGCATTCGTGAAAAAATACAGCCTTTCCATTAACGAAAGGTAAATAATTATTGACCCGCGGTTGTCATAAGTTAAACTTTAATCGCGTTAAATGCGTGTAATTCATCGAATAATCGCGAAAATCCGTCGATTATTACTGTTAATATATATGGTTAATTTCCAACTCACGATTTTTTTATTTAATTTATTTAAAATTAGATATAGATTATAGGGGGAATAAAGCTAAATAGAATTTCGGTAACTGCGTCGAACTCAGTGGAAAGAATGAACGAACTAAGCAGAATCAACCCCGGCACCACCAAGGTGACAGTCGCACGCCCGATAGGCCGTGCGGTGTCGAATGGTGGCACGCGCGAGGTTGAGGCTGTTGCTCCCGTTGTTCTTGATAACGATACAGCTCTTGGCTTTTTGCGGGAACGGTCTCGCCAGAATGCCGCGGGTCAAAATGAGCAGAACCTGGATCAGGGTGATCGTCCTGACAACGAGCGCCTGCGTTCAAGTGTCTATCAGGGCAGCCTCACAAAAGCTGGTTACGGAGATCAACGATCTCAACGTCAACCGACCCTTCACGATTCAGCAAGCATCGGCTTCGTTACCCATCTGATTGGCCAAAGCGAGAGCGAGACAGCGAACGCTCCTGCAGCCGCGCATAAACAGATGCGTCTTGACCGCTTCAACCAGTCCAGCGAAGCCTATCGCCGCGCAGGCGCCGAGCCGGTTCATTATGGCGAGGCCTCGCAGGTTTTGAGAGTCGCGGTTTAACAGCCCTCCCTCGCTCGGGAATAGGGCGTCACCTTCATTGCTTTCCGAATCTTTTCGGAACAGCGCGCCCTAATTCGCGGCGCCCCTGATGCTATTTGCCTGGGACCTGGACAGGGAAGTACCGGACTGCTGGCCTTTAAATTCCGGCAACTAAAACTTCGCCCCGCCCCCTTGACCCCAAGCCTCCTCCTCCCGGTATGCTTTCAAAGCGGCAAGGTCTTCCAAACCACGACGCACCCGCAGGAACAAACAGGTGTTCCGAACGGCGTCATCTCGTCAATCAGGGCATACGGCGGATTCCTGCGGCATTGCTCCAGCCAGACCTGCGCCAGGCAAAGCCTCAGGCGATAGCACCTCAATCTTTCCCGAGCACCGGGACCGGCCGCCAATCATCGCCCTGCGAGACTAAAACATCCTTTTAGGACGTTTATTTAATTATTTTTCTATTAATAGTCGCAAGTTGGTATCATACTATAATGATAGAGAACGCAAAGGCTGATTTGGGTTCACTCGAATTGCACCCAAATGCGCATTGGCCACTCGACTTTGCCGCAGCACGCCTTAGTTCTTAGGTCAGGAAGCAGCGATGAAAGCGTTCATAAACAGCGGCGATACAACCAAAAAGAAATACGAATCGCAGACTGTCGACAATCCAGACGTGAAGACAATGTAGAATGCGATAGACAAATCCAAGGGCGCATTTATTTTTATACTAATCGGTACAATATGATAAAGAATCACAAGGCACTGATACATATCATAATTTTTTTGTATTCAACTTTTGTACAAGCAAAACCAGGTGATAAAATCACGGCAAGTTCGCTTCGACTTTTTGGAAATTCCTGTTGTTTTTGCGTTCATACAATGTCATTGTGTCACAATCATAAGTAATATTTTACCAGAAACACTCAACCGCACTACCCGCAAAGGTGAATTCGAGTGAGCAAATTTTCCCCCCAGACGAGAAAAATAGAAGTGCATGTCGGACAAAGAATCCGGACACGGCGTACGATGCTGGGATTAACTCAGCAACACCTTGCCAATCTTATCGGGGTTACCTACCAGCAAGCCCATAAGTATGAGCGAGGGACGAACCGCGTTTCGGCCGGCCGCCTGTATGAGATTGCTGAAGTCCTAGGTGTGGATGTCAGTTACTTTTATGACGGCATGGAGGAGAGCGACTCAGCGATCCCTGCCAGGCAGCGTGTATGTCTCGATTTGGCCCGCAACTTTACGCGGATCACAAACGAACGCCACCAGAACGCTGTAAGTCAGCTCTGCCGGACCCTGGCTGACGAAGCCTAGCGCAGGCCAGGTTTGGGCAGAATCGCCGAAGGCGGTCTGACGCACTTGTGAATCGGCTCACTCCGCTTGAGTCAGAATGGGATACCTTGTTTCGTCGTCTCCGCAACGCGGTTCCGACACGACAGATCCCGGTTCGGCGCCCAATCGCTCTTCCCCGAATTCGCCAGATCTGGGGCAGGTCAGCACGCGGCCAGACGGGGTGACCCCGTTCACGAGACCGAAGCTGCCCCCCTGTCGCGAAGTCAGCCTGCGGGATCGGCAACCTTCACAACCAACTTGCCGAAATTCTTTCCTTCCAGCAGACCCATGAAAGCGGCGGGAGCGTTTTCGAGGCCCTCGACCATGTCCTCGCGGTACTGCACGGACCCGTCCTTGAGCCACCCGGACATTTCCTTGTAGAAAACCGGGAAGTCCTCGTAGTGATCGAAGATGATGAAACCGCGCATCGACAGTCGCTTGGTCAGGATGTTGCGCATCAGAAGCGGGGTCTTATCCGGCCCGTCCGGTAAGGCCGTCGCATTGTAATGCGCAATCAAGCCGCAAACCGGAATTCGGGCCCAGGTATTCAGGAGAGGCACAACAGCTTGAAAGACCTTTCCGCCGACATTTTCGTAGTAAATATCGATGCCGTCCGGACAGGCCGCTTCCAGCTGCTCTGCGAAATCCGCGTCTTTGTAGTTCACGCAGACATCAAAGCCCAGCGCCTGCGTAACGTAAGCACACTTCTCCGGAGATCCGGCCACCCCAACAACACGACAGCCTTTGAGCTTGGCAATCTGTCCCACCACCGATCCAACGGCGCCGGACGCCGCAGAGACCACCACGGTCTCACCGGGTTTGGGTTGACCGATCTGAAGTAAACCGATGTAGGCCGTAAACCCCGGCATTCCCAAAACACCAAGCGCATAGGAGAGTGGTCCCGCTGAAGGATCAAGCTTGCGGACACCTTCGCCGTCGGAAAGCGCGTAGTCCTGCCAGCCACTGCCGGCGAGCACGATATCCCCCGCAGCATAGCCGTCCAGGTTGGACTCGATGACTTCGCAGACTGTCCCCGCGGTCATGACGCCGCCGACAGCGACCGGCTCCGCGTAGGAGGGCCCATCATTCATGCGCCCGCGCATGTAGGGATCGAGCGAGAGAAAGAGGGTTTTCACCAGCATCTGGCCGGCCCCGGCAGACGGCACCTCGCGCTCGACCAGGTCGAAGTTTTCGGCTGTCGGCGCGCCGCTGGGCCGGGAAGCCAGAAGGATTTGCCGGTTTTTCGCCTGCGTCATGATATTCGTCGCTCCATAAAAAAATACGCACCGCCAAAACTCGCGGTGAATCGTCAGCCATCCCGCAGATCGCGTGCCTTCTAAACCCGGTTAATTCATCGCGGTTTTTCTCAGGCAGGATTGCGTTCGATGTCTTCGTTCAGAAAAATATCGATCACATCGTCGATCGAGTTATCGGTTACAAACCCGAGCGCTGTCGCTTCCGGCGTGTCGATCGAGACCGGCCAGCTGTCGACAATCTTCTGAATAGCCGGATCCAGCTCCCAGGTGATCAGATCGGCATCACCGCCCTTGCGCACAAGCGCCGCAACCATCTCCTCGAGGCTGACCGTCAGGCCCGGCAGATTAAGCGTGCGCCAGCTCCCCAGTTTCTGCAGATCCAGGTCCGCACCGTGAATAAAGGTGGAGACGATCGAGCGCGGCGAAGTCAACCAGACACCTACATCGCGGCGCACGGGGCAAACCATCCTATGGCCCTGCAGCGGTTCTCTCAAAATGGAGCTCGCAAAAGAAGACGCCGCCTTGTTGGGACGTCCGGGTCTGACCACAACCGTCGGCAAACGAAATGCGATGCCCTGAATGAAGCCCTTGCGCGCATAGTCATTCACCAGCAACTCGGCGATTGCCTTCTGGGTGCCGTACGATGTCAGAGGCCGGTTCGGTGTGCTGCTCAGGATACGTCCGCCTTCCGGCCCAAAGGCCGCGACCGAACTGGCGAAGAGCAACTTCGGACAGGTTCCCAAACTCCGGCAGCGCTCAAGAATAAGCTGCGTCGCGTCCAGGTTGACGCGCATGCCGAGATCGAAATTCTCCTCCGCTTCGCCGCTGACAACGGCTGCAAGATGAAACACCACAGCGGTGTCAGCCTCAATCACACTCTCTATCACAGCCCGGTCGGCGACGTCCCCGACAACCGCGCGGCAGCCCGCGGGCAGAATCCTGGGTTCGACATGATCAAGCAGCAGAATCTCATCGATCTTCACCTGCTGTCCGTTGGCATCCGCGCAGCTTCCCTTCGCGCTCAATGCAATGGCCAGCTTGTTTCCGAGGAAGCCTGCGCCTCCGGTGATCAAAACCTTCATAATTGTATTCTTCCCCTGAGCGGCGAGGTCGGTGCTCTTGCGCAGATCAACTGCAGACAGAAAGCCAAAGACGATCTGTCGAGATTGTGAATCCGCTCCGCGAACACCGGGTTCGCGGCAACGCTACAGTCGCTTGCCGTCCTTGTCACGCCGAGGTTGCACCGGAACCAGAAGAATGGGGCACGAACCCGAATCTCACACACCTGGTCCTCAAAAGAAAAGCGGCCAGGAGAATATGGCCGCACAAGGAGGGGAGTTGGACGATTTAGGAACTATCTGTGGCTCAGTTTTTCTGCGCCGAGCCGTTTGCTGCTTTTAAGATCTCTTCAGTCTGCTCTTCGACGGGCGTCAGACTCTGCTGCGAGATTTCCGCTGCAATTCCTGTCAGGGTCCTGACCTCTTCGAAATACTCGCGCATGCTCGATTGCATGAAACTGGAGCAGACACTGAAGGCTTCAATCGGGGTCTTGCAAGCCATGAAAGATTTTTGAGCTTCCATGTCCTCGCCGAAGCGCATGCTCGCGAAGCGACTCATTTCTTCATTGAGAGTCGCCATGCCCTTCATCATGACATCGCTCATCTTGTTGAAGGTCTGTATGTTCGCTGAATTCATCTCCATGATCGCTTCGGAGCTGAAGGGAACAAAGGTCGTTTGTTCGGATTTGGTTGCGGATGTTTTTGTCTGTGCTGCACACATATTGAGTCTCCTTGGAGCTTCACAATGAGATTGCCGCCCAGCAGTTTTTCTGAGCGGGAACACTTGAATTTTTCACTATCTATGCATGCAATCAAACCACTGACCATGACTTGAATCAATCCATGGTAACCCTTTATCACAAAAAGATAATTTCCTACGCCCCTAATTGAAACCAGTAGGCAAACAGCATTCAAGGCACTGCACGCAACAGGTTCGTGCTCACGTCGCCACCGTGAACCCGATCCTGCGGTCCGTCGTCGGCTTTACCGCGACCTCCTGCTCCAGCAGACGCTGGATCTCAAGAGCCGTCGATGCGGCGTCATCCAAGTCTTGAGAAAGGAATTTCAGCTTTTTCGCCACGACGGCAAAATCGCCGGGTGTCAGCATGCCGACCCTGTCCAGCAGCTCCGGCGCGTCGAGACCGAAGAAAGCGCGAAAAGCGGCTCGCACCTGTGCAGACGACATGAAGTCGAACTTCACCTTGAAGGTAAAACGCCGCAGGGCAGCGGCATCGATCTGCGCCATCTGGTTTGTCGTACAGGCAAAAGGCTGATCGTGGTTTTCCATCGCCTGCAAAAGCTCATTGACCATGGAGACTTCCCAGGAACGCTCCGCGCCGCCCCTGCCCCACAACAATGAGTCCGCTTCATCAATGATCAGAAAGCGTTCATCCTCCCGCGCCTCGGCGAAGGCTTCGGCAATCCGTTCCTCTGTCCCACCAACCCACTTGGAAAGCAGGTCTGACCCGCGCTTCTCCAGAACGTCGACGCCCATCTCCGCAGCAAGTTGCCGGACGAAAGCACTCTTACCCGTTCCCGGCGGTCCATAGCAGCAGAGAGAGAAATCACGTGGTGTTCCCTCCCGCGCCAAAGCCCTTTGAAGCTTCGCAAGATCAATATCCGCATTCGCCAGACCCGCGTCGAAACCTGCCGACTTCTCGGGATCATGCCGGTGCCGTTCCTCGCCATCGATCAGTTTGGTCATAGAGCCGACGACAAAGTCGATGTCCGCACAAGCTCCCTTGGCCACCGCAACCGATCGTGTCGCAGTGTTGATGACGCCGGGTCCCACGCGATGGCGCCGGGAAAGTGACGCCAACTCTGAGTCCCCCAGCGAAACACCATGGGCATCCAGCGCCTTTTGCCAAAGCAGTCGGCGCGTGGCCAGCGGCGGGACCTTGATTTCCGCAATGAACGACATCCGGCGCAGGAATGCCGGATCGAATTCCTGCAGGCTGTTCGCGGTCCAGAAGACAGGCACGCGGTTTTCTTCCAGCGTACGGTTCATGAAGACCTTGGACCCGGCCCGACGCAAACGGCCGCCATGATAGTTCGTGCGGACATCGTTCTGAAGAATGTCTTCCATCTCGTCGAACAACAAAGCCGCCTGCCCCCGGCGCATGGCAAGTCGTTCCGCCATACGCAAATCGGCAAGCCGGTCGTAGCGGTCGGGCTCATCACCGTCTTCATCGCTCTCGCCGATCCCGAACAGCGACAGCTCGGCCTTTGCCGTCAGCATCTTGCAAAGCTCGGTCTTGCCGGTGCCAGGTGGACCATACAACAGGATGTTGACCCCGCGCTGTTTCGTTGCCGCGGCACCGCTCAAAAGCCGGGCCATGAAATCGCGCTGTGGCGCCAGGTGCTCGAAATCCGCCCAGTCCAAATCGGTTACCAGCGGCGTTCCCATCATCGCCTTTTCGATGGCCTGAATGCCTTCGTTCGGTGGCAAAAGCGCCCGGCGCAAGCGGTAGGGAAGGTTGAAGCTGAACTGGCTTGCGCCGTAATTGTAACTGGTGACCAAACCAAGATTGCACAAAGGACCGGCTGTCAGGCTCTGCCAGATCTCGCTTTGACTTTCACCAATTGCGGCGCTGATCACCCCGACAGAGTCGATCATACGGGTCGCCACCAGTTGATCGCACAGCGCATCAAACGCGTCCTCGCAACTGCAGTGAAAGACGAACGCGAAGATCTTCCTCTCAAGCGGCTGCAAAGTCATGACATCGCCAAAGGTTTCCAGATTGGACAGCGGAATCCTGGTCGAGGCCGCACCGCAGACATCGCTGTTTCCCAATGCGTCACGAAGTTGCGTCCAGGCGCGGCTGGAAAGAGGTTTGTCAGCCGCCTTGGCTTTACGGATCTTGCCGGATGCGTTTGTGACGCTAGTCGCTTTCTCGAAGTCCACGCCAGCCAGATTGGACTGGGCACGCACCCAGCGGCTCAAGACAAGTCCGGGCGCTGACTTCGGTTCAATCCCCGACATCAGTCCGGCAAGATAGCGGGCAATCCAGCCCTTTGACTTTATCGTTTCCATTTTTCTATTCACGTTTTTTGCAGGCATGCAATCAGACGCGGGCGCAATGGCGCGCAAACACGTCCACTCCAACGCACAGGAGAGCGCATGCATGACGGTTCATGGATCGCGGTCGTTCCCGACGGCTAAGTCAGGACGAATCGCATCTCACGTTCAATCGAACTTTTTCTGTGATATCGCCGGTCTCAGGTTACCGGCCTTGGAGCGCAGCTAGCGCAGTCGGCGGGAAACCCGGTCGAGATCCGGAACGACATCTTTATCAAAAGATATTTTCAAGTCGGTTCTCTCTCGTTTTCAAAGCATCGGGTATCGCCCGATGGAGGCGGTGTTTAACAAACCGCATTTAGAAAATCAAGCTTCAATGCGGCTGATGGTTGCGTCGGGACACAACACTAGCCGACGACAGCAGTTTATACGCAATCCTATGAAACTATCTTTATAGGCAAAAATACCATAGAATGTGCGGTATTGGGGTTTAAGAGGGGGCTCTACCCAGTGAACACATCGAATGAAAACCAGAAGTTCTTCGTTGAGTTAATCAAACCTTCCCACTACGACGACGAAGGCTACGTCATTCAGTGGCTCAAGGCCTGGATCCCATCCAATACCCTTTCGAGCATCTACGGCATCTCAATGGATCTGATCGAACGTCGCGCCCTTGGCGAGAATATCGACGTTGTCCTTAGAGGTTACGACGAAACCAACAGCATTATCCCCATCAAAGACATCATTCGACGACAGACTCAAAAAGACGCCAAAGGCGTTGTCTGTCTGGTCGGCGTGCAGTCCAATCAGTTTCCGCGCGCCATGGATCTCGCCCGCCAGTTCCGCGCTGCCGGTCTGCAGGTCGCGATCGGCGGTTTCCATCCCAGCGGCTGCCTCTCCATGCTGCCGGAGCTGCCCCCTGATCTTCAGGAAGCCCTCGACCTCGGGATCTCAATCTACGCCGGTGAGTCAGAAGGCCGACTGCAGGATTTTTATCTCGACGCTCTGAACGGCGAGATGAAACCGATCTACAATTACATGAATGACCTGCCGGGGATCGACAACGAACCGACGCCCTTCCTGCCCGAAAAAATGGTCCGGAAATACGGCGCGTCCATTGCCTGTTTCGATGCGGGCCGCGGCTGCCCCTTCCAGTGCAGCTTCTGCACCATCATCAATGTCCAGGGCAGGAAATCCCGCTTTCGCGAAGCCGACGATGTGGAGCGGCTGGTGCGTGCCAACGTAGCACAGGGGATTTATCGCTACTTCATCACCGATGACAATTTTGCGCGCAACAAAAACTGGGAAGCCATCTTCGACCGGCTCGGCGACCTGAAGGAAGAACTCGACCTGCCCTTCTCGATCACCATCCAGGTCGATACGCTCTGCCACAAGATTGAGAACTTCATTTCCAAGGCCAAGCGCGCCGGTGTTTCGCGCGTCTTCATCGGCATGGAAAACATCAATCCGGATAATCTGATGCACGCCAAGAAACGGCAGAACCGGATTACCGAATACCGTACCATGCTGCAGATGTGGCGCGAGCGGCAGATCATCACCTTCGCCGGTTACATCCTTGGCTTCCCTGCGGACACACCCGAAAAGATCGCCAACGACATCGAGATCATCAAGCGCGAACTGCCGGTCGACATTCTGGAGTTTTTCTGCCTGACACCGCTGCCAGGGTCAGAGGATCATCAGAACCTCTACAAGCAGGGCATTCCGATGGACCCTGATATGAACATCTATGACCTTGAGCACGTTTGCACTGGACATGCCATGATGTCCAAGGACGAGTGGCAGGGCATCTACAACAAAGCATGGGAGCTCTATTACTCCGATGACCATGTCGCAACCATGATGAAACGCATGGTGGTCAGCGGCAATAAACCGGAACGCATCTGGATGCACACCCTGCAGTTCGCCGGCTGCATCCGATACGAAAAAGTACATCCCCTGCAAGGCGGGTACTTCCGGCGTAAGCTAAGGACCCAGCGCCGTTCCGGTCTGCCGATTGAGCATCCGCTGATCTTTTACCCCAAACGGATCTGGCAGACCCTTACGACCTACGGACCCTTTGCCGCTTACGCCATCAGGCTTTTTCTTTTGGCCAAGAAGATCAAACGCGACCCGGCGACCCAATCCTACATGGACCTTGCCCTGACGCCGGTGGACGCGCACGGCGAGGATGAAGAGCTTGAGATGTTTGCGCTCACGGAAGCTGCCAGAGCTGCCGTGGCAAAAGCACAGAAGCAGACCGACGCCCGTGAAAGCCGGTTGAAACAGGTACCCGCCGCACAGTAAGTCTCTCAAGCAAGTCTGGGGCCAGTCTCGGCAACAACCTCACAGGCAATCTCGTGCCCCTCGGAGACTGGCGTCAATTCCTGCTCCCGCGTCGCGCAACGGGCCTCGGCGAGCGGACAACGGGTGCGGAAAGCGCAGCCCGAAGGCGGGTTCAGTGGCGATGGCGGATCGCCGCGCAACACGATGCGTTGCCGTGCTCGTGCCGTCTTGGGGTCGGGAACCGGTGCGGCCGACAAAAGCGCCCGGGTGTAGGGGTGTTTCGGATCGGCGAAGAGATCGGCCTTATCCGCCAGCTCCACGACGCGCCCGAGATAGAGCACCATGATCCGGTCCGAGATCAGGCGCATGATCGAAAGGTCGTGACTGATGAAAATCATGGTCAGACCGAACTTGCGTTTCAGCTCCTGCAGCAGGTTGATGATCTGGGCCTGGATCGAAACATCGAGGGCAGAGACCGGCTCGTCGCACACCACCAGCTTCGGGCGGGTGATGATCGCCCGGGCAATGCCAATACGCTGCGCCTGTCCGCCTGAAAACTCGTGAGGATAGCGATTGAGCATGTCGCCGGACAGACCCACGGTATCCATGACATCAAGCACACGCCCACGCCGCTCCACCTTCGAGAGCCCGGCTTCAAACACCGTCAGCGGTTCCGCAATGATATCACCGATGGTCATACGCGGATCCAGCGAAGCAATCGGATCCTGGAAAATCATCTGCATGTCACGACGTTTCTGGCGCATCTCTTCCGGCGAAAGTCCTGCGATATCCTTGCCCTGCCAGACGACCTTGCCCGCGGTCGGCTCAATCAGTCTCAGGAGACTTCGACCCAGCGTAGACTTACCGCAACCGGACTCCCCCACCACGCCCAGGGTTTCGCCTTCGCGCAGCGAAAAGCTCACGTCATCGACCGCGCAGAGTTTCCGCTTGGGCTGAAAGAGCCCATTACCGGATACCCAGAACTCGGTCCTGATATCCTGAACATCAAGAAGCATTTTGCTCATGCGGACGCCCTCTCTTCGGTGGGCACCAAGAGGCAGGCGCAGGTCCGCCTGTCTGCGACCGGGTTTAATGCCGGCTTTATCTCCCGACATTGCGCTTCCGCAAAGGCGCAACGCGCCGCAAAGGCACAGCCTTTGGGCAAGCGCTGAAGGTTCGGCGGACGACCGGGTATCGGCTCCAGACTCTCGAGATCCGTATCGATCCGGGGCGTGGAAGCCAGCAGGGCCTTGGTGTAGGGATGCTTCGGATCTTCGAAGAGATCGTCAACCGGCGCTTCCTCGACGACCCGCCCGGCATACATCACGAACACCCGATCCGCGAGCCCGGCGACAACACCCAGATCATGTGTGATCAACACCAGCGCAGTATTAAAGCGGTCTTTGAGTTGAGCAAAGAGCTCCAGAATCTGCGCCTGGATCGTCACATCGAGCGCGGTTGTCGGTTCGTCGGCGATTAGAAGCTTAGGCTCGCAAAGCAATGCCATGGCAATCATAACCCGCTGACGCATGCCACCGGAGAGCTCATGCGGATACATCCGGAAACGGCTTTTAGGATCGGGAATACCGACGGCCTCCAGCATCGCAAGCGCCTTCGCGTCGGCTTCCTGCCGCGTGCAGCCCTGATGAACTTCCAGGGTCTCGGTCAACTGGCGGGAAATCTTCAGGGAGGGATTTAAACCGGTCATGGGGTCCTGGAACACCATGGAAATATCGCGACCCCGGTATACGTCCAGCTCGCGCGGGCGCATGGTCAGCAGATCCCGTCCTTCAAGAATCGCTTTCCCTGAGGCCTTGCCGTTTTTGGCCAGCAACCCCATCACGGAGAGGAATGTCTGACTTTTCCCCGATCCGGACTCCCCGACAATGGCCACGGTCTCACCCGGGGCGATGGTCAGGTTCAAACCGGAAACCGCCTGTACTTCGCCATCGGGCGTGTCGAAACGCACGGTGAGGTTTTCGCTCTTGAAGATGTTCTCGGTCATGGTTCAGACATCCTTCGGATCGAAAGCGTCACGCAGGCCATCGCCGATAAAGGCAAGGGTCAGCAGCATGGTGATGAGGAATCCAGCGGGGAAGCCCAGCAGCCAGGGCATCACCTCCATGACATCTGCTCCCTCGGCAATAAGAGTGCCAAGCGAGGTCAGAGGCTCCTGCACGCCAAATCCCAGATAGGAGAGGAAACTCTCGGTCACGATGATCTCCGGCACGGTCAGGGTCGCGAAGATCACCACCGGCCCGACGAGATTGGGCGCGATGTGACGCCGGATGATCTGGAAGGGTTTCAGACCTGCCGCCCGTGCTGCCTCAATGAACTCCCGCTCGCGCAGAGACAGCGTCTGCCCCCGCACGATCCGCGCCATGGTCAGCCACTCGACCGCACCGATCCCGATGAAGAGCAGGATCACGTTACGCCCGAAGATCACCATCAACAGGATCACGAACAGAATGTAAGGCAGGGCATACATGATATCGACGAAACGCATCATGATTGCATCTGTCCGCCCGCCGAGATAACCGGCGATCGAGCCGTAGGTCACGCCGATCACTATGGATACCAGTGTGGCGACCAGCGCCACCATCAGCGAAACGCGCGTGCCGTAGAGCGTGCGCGCCAGCATGTCACGGCCATTCTGATCCGTGCCGAAGTAATGCCCGCTGGCAAAGTCAGGCGGAAGGCGGAAGGCCGCCCAGTCAGGGTCTTCGTAACCAAAAGGTATAAAGAAGGGGCCTATCAGCGAGACCAGAATCAGTGCCCCGAGTACATAGACCGAAACCAGCGCCGCCTTGTTCCGCCGGAAGCGGCGCATGGCATCCTCGGTCAGGCTGCGTCCCTTGGGCGCGAAACCGTCACCGTGATCTGGCTCCAGCGCATCGACAAGCGCATCGCGCTTTTCCGATCCCAGCATCAGCGTGCCCTCACTTTCGGATCGAGCAGGGCATAGACCAGATCGACAACCAGGTTCAGCAGGATGATCAACACCATGTAAAAGATAACCGTTCCCAGCACCATGCCGTAATCCCGATTGAGGGCCGCATTGATAAAATACTGTCCGATGCCCGGCAGACCAAAAATCGATTCCACAACCAGCGATCCGGTCAGCAGGTATCCAGCCGCGGGTCCCAGGTAAGAAACCACCGGCAACAGCGCCGGCTTGATGGCATGACGGGTGATCATCAGACGCGCACCGATGCCCTTGGCCCGTGCCGTCCGAATGTAGTTCGCGCCCAGCACCTCGATCATCGAACCGCGCATCAGGCGCGATATACGTGCCACATGCGGCAGCGCCAGGATGATTACCGGCAGGACGAGATGCGAAAGCTTACCCTCTCCCCAGCCTCCGACGGGCAGCCAACCAAGCGAAACGCCAAAAACCAGTTGCAGGATCGGCGCGAGGAGAAAGTTCGGCACGATCAGGCCGATCATGACCACAAGGGCGATCCCGTAATCGGAAGATGTGTTCTGATTGAGCGCGCCGATCACTCCGGCAAAGATGCCAACCAGGATGGCCAGTGCGAAAGCGCAACCGCCCAGAATGAAGGTATAGGGCAACCCGATCGAAATCAGATCGACGACCGTGAAGTCATCTGTGATGTACGACGGTCCCAGATCACCCATCAGCACACCCGTCAGGTAATCCCAGTACTGGACGAGTAGCGGTTTATCGAGATTGTAGTGGGCCCGCAGGTTGGCGAGGATCCGTTCCGGCAACTGCCGTTCCTCGTCGAAAGGTCCACCCGGCGCGAGCCGCAGGATGAAAAAGCACAGGGTCAACGCAATCCAGAGAACCGGGATCGTCGAAAGCAACCTGCGCAGCGCAAAGCCAAGCATCGTTTAAAGTACCCCTTAAGGCAGGGCTGTCTCTCGAACTCTTTCAAGAGACAGCCGCTTTTCCTTATTGGATCTATCTCCGAATTAGCGCCGGATCAGATCCCATTCACGAAAGACGATTACTCTTCTTTCGTGAGCCAGCGGGTACGGTGGATATCGAACGCGTTGTCTTCAAAGCCTTTGATCTTGGGTGAAACAACGTTCTCGGAGAGATAGAAGTAGATCGGGGCGGCGGCGTTATCGTCCATCGCGATCTCCTCCGCCTGAGTCAACAGCTTGGCGCGGCTCTCGAGATCTGTCTCAAGCGATGCCTGGTCCATCACCTTATCGAATTCCGGGCTACTGTAAGCACCGTAATTGTTGCTTGTGCTGCCTTTGAGAAGATCGAGGAAATTGACAGGATCATTATAATCGGCCAACCAGCCGGCACGTGCGACGTCGAACTCTCCCTTGCGGATCTCCGCGTAGTGTACCTTAAGTTCGGAATTGTAAAGCTTAGCCTCAACCCCTAACGCCTTCCACATGGCGGCAACGGCGACCGCGACACGCTTGTGGTTATCACTCGTATTGTAGCGAAGCGTCACTTTCAACGGATTGTCCTTGCCGTAGCCCGCTTCTGCGATCAGCGTCTTAGCCATCTCGACTTTCTCGGGGTAAGGCATCTCCGCCCAATCGACCTCGGATGACTCGCCGGAGTTCGCCATGCCAGGCGGCACCCAGGAGTAGGCCGGAAGTTCGCCAGTTCCCAAAATCTGAGGTCCGATCACTTCGCGGTTGATCGCCATGGAAAGTGCTTTTCGCACCCTCGCGTCGTCGAACGGCGGTTTGCGGTGGTTGAAGACGTAGTAATAGAGTCCGGCGAAGGGAACCACTCGCGCCTCACCAGGATGATTTTCCTCCAGCCATTGATACTGATCTTTAGGAAAGGCAGTCAGGATATCAAACTCACCGGCGCGATAGCGTTTCAGAGCGGCGGACTGGTCTTCCAGCACGAAAAACTTCACGCCATCGATCTTCAGGCTGGCGAAATCGTAGTACTGATCATTCTTTGCCGTGGTGACATGCGCGCCCGGAATCCATTCCACCGGTTTGTAAGGCCCGTTGACCACGATGTTTTCCATCTTGATCCAGTCATCCCCCTTAGCTTCAACCACATGCTTTGGGATCGGATAGGCCGTGTAATGGGTGAGCGCTCCCAGAAAAAATGGGGTTGGCTGCTCCAGGGTAATCTCGAGCGTTTTATCATCCAGCGCCTTCACGCCGAGCTCGCCGAAATCCGTAATCTTGCCCGAGTTAATCGCCTCGGCGTTTTTAATCGGATACTGCAGATAGGCGTATGAGGCCGCCGTTGCCGGGTCCATGATCCGCTGGAACGCAAAAACAAAATCGCCGGCGGTCACCGGCTGTCCGTCCGACCAGTTCGCATTGTCGCGCAGCTTGAAGGTATAAACTGTCCCATCATCGGAGATGGTCCAGCTCTCCGCCTGACCTGCAATCGGATTGGCACCGACATCTTCGGTCGTCAGGCCTTCAAAGATATCGCCGACAATCCTGTTCTCCCAGTCACCCGATATTTTATGCGGATCCAGCGACGCGGGGTCGCCGCCGTTGTGGAGATTGAGCATCGCGGCATACGCCGGGGCGACAAGCAGAACTGCGGCAAAGAAGCTCAGAAAAAACGCGGTCAGACGGTGTTTAGGCATCTTATACGCTCCCTTATTGGTTGTGGGTTGATACCAGCATACGACAAGCTTCTCCGACACTTGAGATCTTTTTCCGGCAATCCCGAAAAAAACACGGATGCTGCCCGACGCAGATGTAACGCGAAAGACTCGCTCGATTGCCGACAACCTGCAGACCAATCCTTTCGCTCGGGGTAAAATGGCATTATGCGCGGGCTGAAACTGAACTCTATGTCCGGCTCGTGGCAACGGCCTATACTGCTCGCAGGACAGAGAGGGGCTGGCGTGCTTCTCAAGACAGAATGAAAGAAAAAAGGATGCAGGAGTTACTCGACATCACACCCCTTTTGGATTGGTTGAGCACCACACACCAATGGCTGTTCGAGCATGTTGCCGATCCGTGGAATCTATTGCAGCTCCTGCTCCTTGCCATGCTTTATCCGCTCGGCCGTTTCTGCGCGCGCCGCCTCAGTCCGCTTCTGGAAACACGCATCTCCAGCTTGTCGGTTCGGCCCGGTCTCGCCGCTCTCTTCCGCGCCCTTCCCTCGCTCCTGGCACCGGCAATATTCTTAATTCTGCTTTGGTTCGCCATCGGCATCATGCAGGAAATAACCTGGCCAAGCCGGAGCTATCTGCTGCGGATCGTTGCAAGCCTGATGACCGCCTGGATCGTGATCCGGCTTGGATCGACCTTCATCCGTAACCCGGTGGTCGCCAAAACCCTGACTCTTGGCGTCTGGACACTGGCGGCCTTGAACATCACAGGATTGCTAGGCCCCGCAATCGAGGTGACGGACGCCCTCGCCTTTAACGTCGGCGACCTGCGCATCTCCCTGCTCACCGTCGTGAAAGGCGTCGCCTCTCTGGCCCTGCTGCTCTGGGGCGCCTCGGCGCTTTCCCGGATCCTGGAATTACGCATCAACCGCTTGCCGGACCTGACGCCGTCGGTTCAGGTCCTGCTCGGCAAGCTCCTGAAAATCACCCTGCTGACCCTGGCCGTCGTGATCGCCCTGAACTCGGTCGGCATAGACCTGACCGCCCTGGCCGTCTTTTCCGGTGCTATCGGCGTAGGTATCGGCTTTGGCCTGCAAAAAGTTGTCTCCAATCTGATCAGCGGTGTGATCCTGCTGCTGGACAAGTCGATCAAGCCGGGAGACGTCATCGAACTGGAAGATACCTTCGGCTGGATCACTTCGCTCGGTGCCCGCTATGTCTCGGTCGTCACACGTGATGGTAAAGAATACCTGATTCCGAACGAAGACCTGATCACCCACCGGGTGGTCAACTGGTCCTTCAGTGACGATCTTGTCCGTCTGGAGATTCCTTTCGGTGTGGATTACAGCTGCGATCCCCATGAGGTCCGCCGGGTCGCCCGTGAAGCCGCCGCAAAATCGCCGCGTGTTTCCGACGAAACCGCGCCGGTTTGTCACCTCGTGGGTTTCGGCGACAGCTCACTGGATTTCGTGCTCCGCTTCTGGATCAAAGACCCGGCAGCCGGTGTGGTGAACATCAAAGGCGAAGTCCTGCTCGATGTCTGGGACGCCTTTAAGGAAAACGGCATTGAGATCCCCTATCCGCACCGGAAAATGATTCTGCAGGAACCCATCGTGGTCAAGACGGTGCCAGAGGCCTCTACTTCATAGCGCCGGACACCTTTTCCCGCGGTTCCATCACGAAACTTCCCACGCAGTTGTGAACAGGATCGTCTATGCCTCCGGCTTCATTGAAGGCAGGATCTTCTCAACCTGGCCAATCTCTTCTGGCCCAATCTGTTTTCAGGGAGTTTGATCATGCAATTTCTCCGAAACTTGTGTCTTGCGACACTGTTGTTTGCGCTTGTCTATCCTTATCAGGCAGCACAGGCGCAAAGCGGCGAGACCAAACGCGCCATCACCCAGATTGCGGGCGATCTTTACCGCTTCCAGAACAACTTTCATTACTCGGTTTTCCTGGTAACACCGGAAGGTGTGATCGTGACAGATCCAATCAATGCCGAGGCTGCAACCTGGCTCAAGGATGAAATCAAAGCCCGCTTCAACCAGCCGATCAAGTATCTGGTTTACAGCCACGATCATAGCGATCACAGCGCCGGCGGCGAAGTTTTCGCGGACGACGGAGCGATTGTGATTGCGCACGAAAACGCCAAACGCGCAATCATCGGCGAGGGTCGTCCGACCGCGGTTCCCGACCTTACCTTCACGGACCGTATGACGTTGGAGCTCGGCGGCAAGACCGTGGAACTGCTGTATCTCGGCAAGGGACACTCCGACAACCTGATCGTCATGAACTTCCCCGCGGAACGCACCCTCTTTACGGTCGACTTCATTTCCGCAAAGCGCCTGCCCTTCAAGACGATGTCCGACTCCTACATCCCCGACTTGATCACCGCGATCAACAAGGTTCAGACAATTGATTTCGATATCCTGGCGCCAGGACACGGTGCGCTCGGCACCAAGCAGGATGCAGCCGATCACGGGCGCTATGTTCAGAAGCTCTATGACGCCGTGCTGAGCGCTGCACGCGAGGGAAAATCGCTGGAGGAAATGAAGTCTTCGATCAGGATGGAGGCCTACAAGGACTGGGGTCAGTACGAAGCCTGGCTCCCTCTCAACATCGAGGGCGTTTATAGCCGCATCAGCCTGCAACGCCGGGGCAACTGACGCGAACCCGCCGACCCTCAAACACAAAGCGGCACCCACGGATCCGACGAAGGACCTGTGAGTGCCGCTCAGGTTTGCCTAAGTTTTTGCTCCCAACCCCGCGGGATCAGGCAGCACGCAGTTTAGCCAGAAACTGCTCAAGCTCGCTCCGCAGCGTATCGGACTGCGTGGTCAGTTGACCGACGACATCAACCACTTTACCAGCGGCCTCGCTCGACTGCTGAGCCGCTGAGTTAACCTCGACGATATTGGACGAGACATCCTGCGTTCCGTTTGCGGTCCGCTGGATATTCTGAGCAATGTCCTGGGTCGCGGCGTTCTGCTCATCGACTGCCGAGGCAACGTCGGTCGTCATTTCGTCAATGCGTCCCATGGCTTCAACCACTGCCTCGATCTCCGAGACGGTTTTCTGGGTTGAGTCCTGCATGGTTCCGATCTGCTGGCTGATCTCCTCGGTCGCCTTGGCGGTCTGGTTTGCCAGGGACTTGACTTCGGACGCCACGACCGCGAAGCCCTTTCCGGCTTCCCCGGCACGCGCGGCTTCAATCGTCGCATTCAACGCGAGCAGATTGGTCTGTTCCGCAATGTCGTTGATCAGGCTCACCACGTCGCCAATCTTCTGCGCGCCGTCGGCCAGTCCCTTGACCGTGACGTTGGTCGACTCGGCCTGTCCTTTTCCGGTCGACGCCACGTTCTTGGCATCCGCAACCTGACGCGAGATGTCCTGGATCGACTTAGAGAGCTCTTCAGCGGCGGAGGCCACCGTCTGTGCCGTCGCCGTCGCTTCTTCTGACGCCGTCGCCACCGTACCGGCACGGCTTGTCGTCTGTTCAGAAGCCGCCGAGAGCGACTGTGCAGTCACCTTCATCTCGGTGGCCGCACCGCCCACACCGTCCACCACGCTCTTCACACTGGATTCCAGGTCGTCCGCCATTTTCAACGTCGCCTGGCGTTTTTCTTCCTCGGCCCTCTTATCGGCCAAGACCCGCTCTCCACGCAGACGCTCGGTTTCAATTCCGTTCTCCTTGAAGACCTGAACCGCCTTCGCCATGGCACCGATTTCATCCCGCTTATCGAGCGCAGGAACTTCAGCATCCATATCGCCGCTGGCGAGACGCTGCATGGTTCCGGTCATCCGGTTGATAGGTCCGACAACAGTGTTCCTGATTATGAACATCAAAGAGACTGAGACCGCGAGCAGCAGAATAAGGACACCAATAACAACTGTCTGGGCGGTGGTGACCACTTCCGCGGCGGTTTCGTCGGCTGTGTCACTGATCGCATCCGCCGCTTCCGCAACAACATTCAGAGCAGCGGCCACACGATCTGCGTCGCTCTCCATGAGCTCAGTTGCTTCGTCGGCTTTAAACTCAGCCTCCAGCATGTCCCGCTGTGTATCAAAAAGCTGCTCCGGTTGGTTAGCGGTCGAAACCCACAGGTTAAAAGCCTTCACCAAAACCTCTGCGTCGGCTTTGTCCTCTTCAGATTCGGCTAACCTCTCGAGCACTTCAAAATGCGGCTGCGCTTTTCCCGCAACGTCACTAAATTCATCCAGTAAAGCTGGTAAGCCTTCGGGATCCTCGACGGACATATACTTCCGCGCAATGGATTCCATCTCGATAACGATACGTTGCAGCTTCAAAGCCGCTTCAACGGCCGGGTATTCGTTTTCGAAGAGGTTGCCAAGAACAGCATTCAGATCTGCGGCTGACGCTGCGCCGGTCGCTTCAAGGCGATCGCCTTCGTCCTCAGCCTTGGCCATTTCCTCTTCGTTCTCAATCGCAAACTCGTCCAGCATGGTGACGAGCTCCGTACCGGCCAGATCAAAAGCGTTGAGCAACTCGTCCGATTTGATTTCCTCTTCCAGCTCCGCAACATGGAATTCAATCATCTCGTTACCGTGTTCCATGAACTCAGCATGCTCTTTGCGAACTTCGTCCAGCCTCTCCAGAAGGGCTGCGTCCGTCACAAGCTCTTTGAGCTCTTCGAAGGTCACTTTGAAAGCCACCGCCATTTCGGCAAATTCCTTTGCCAGACTGGCAACGTCTTCGAGTTCTTCGTCGGCGATGATTTCTTCGGCAATCTTGTTCGATTCCCAGATGTTGGCAATCAAATCGTCCGAGGTTTCTACAGTCGGCGCAGCAACATCGGTAATACCGTTGAGCGTGTCCTCAATCGACCCGATGTAATAAAGGCCAACGCCGCCGGCGATAAATCCCAAGGCAATGAGGAACGTCAGTCCGGAAAACAACTTCCGTGAAACTGTCAAAAACGCCATCGATTGGTCAGGCTTGTCTAAACCATTCGCATTAGTAAGCTCAGTCACAACACTACCCCAAGTAAATACCCGCGCCCAAAGCGCCCAATGAAGGCGCAATTTAAACAAAAATAAGATTTCATTTCAGTTAATGAAGATACGCTATATAATTTTGATGCATCATTACTCTACCTATGGATGTTTACTAGAGATAATGCCTGTCTTTTGTGCAATTAATTTGACTGAATACAAATCTATAAGAGAGCGCCTTGCCTTTTACGCGCCCCTCGCGTGTAAACACGAAGTATCGGACAGCCTTTCTAGAACCAAATTCAGCACTTTGCTTAGCTGGACTTCCGAAATCCCTGATACCCGAGATTGGTCGTAAAGCAATAGCACCATGAGACACTTCCGCGGAGGACTGAGCGCGTGTATCGTTGGAATCGACTGGAAGGCACAGCGAGTCCCGGCGCCGCAAACCTGCTGATGAAAAGAAACAAATCACTTCCGAAACCAATAGAGACAATCCATGCCCCTCTACAGCAACGACGACGAACTCTTCGCGCTCCTGCGCAAGGATCTTTTCACTGCCGTGGTCGGTGATGTTCTCGACAAACTGGGTTTTCAGCACCAGTTCCTGCCGGCCGAGATCGCGCCGCTGAAGGCTGGAATGACCCTCGCCGGACGAGCCATGCCGGTCCTGGAAGCCGATATTTTCGAAGACAGCGGGCAAAGCCGGGGACCACTTGCGGGCAAACCCTTCGGCCTGATGCTTGAGGCTCTGGACGATCTGAAGCCCGGAGAGATCTATGTCGCCACAGGTGCGTCCTTACGATACGCACTCTGGGGAGAGCTGATGTCGACCCGGGCGCAACATTTGAAAGCCAATGGCGCCCTGCTGGACGGCTACCTGCGTGACGCCGACGCCATCGAAGCCCTGAGTTTTCCCGCCTTCTGTCGTGGCGTATACGCACAGGACCAGGGCCCGCGCGGCAAGGTCGTCGATTTCCGCTGCGGCGTCGAGATCGGCGGTGTGTTCATCGAGCCGGGTACGTTGCTGTTCGGCGACCGTGAAGGTGTCCTGACGATCCCCAAGGCAGCAGAGGACGAAGTCATCCGCCTGTCCCTCGAAAAGGCGGCCACGGAGAACAAAGTCGGTGAGGCGATCCGCGCCGGAATGGGCGCGGCAGAAGCCTTTGAGACTTTTGGGGTGATGTAGCCGCCAACCAATCCCATCCTTGCGCGACCATCACCACATCATCAGCACGCCTTCGCCTTGTTGCTGGGCATGGTAGAGGCGAACACGGACGATGTAGCGCCGGCCCTTGAACAGTCGCTGCCGCACATTCGCGTTGAGGGACGAACCACTGTCGTCGTCGCCCTCAAGGTAACGCGGCGTACCGTTGATCTCCTCGAACAGCACCATCACCGTATCCATCCGGCCGAAGGTCTGGATCGTATATTTTCGGCTGCGCGTCGGTTCGACAACGTAATTCACCTGGTCGCCCGCACCGATCCGGAGACGTTGAGACTGATAGGGCTTGAGCTCCGGCATCCGATTGATCGGCGGATAGAATTTACGCACGCGGTCGATGTCGACCTTAGACAGACCCGGTGCCGGAATCAGGTTCTGTGTCTGGAACTGCTCGGGCTGCGTGATCAGACCGGCACTGAACTGATAGTGCATGATGGAGTCTTTGTCCCAGCTTGAGCCTTCGACCAGGGCCGGGTCGATCTTGCGCAGAATGTTGTGACGGATCTGCCCTTCGCTCCAGTTGTTGGGCGGTCCCGAGAAATAATTGATAACCGCCTGTTCGTTCCAGACAATCCCTGCGTTCGGGTTCTGATGCTCATGAGGATACCCGCAGGCATGACCGATTTCATGAAGCGCCGTGTCGCGGCCGTACGGCGTGGTCACATCCCAACCGAAGTTCATCGTGCGCTCGTTCGGATCGGAGGCATGATCAATCGCATCCCGGCCAACGTAGGACCAGGCGCCCGCCCCCCGTTCAAAACCGATGCGGATCTCAGCCTCCTGCGGGTCGTCGGTTTCCTGGAATTCCAGGCCGATCCCAAGCCCCTTCCATTCGGCAAAGGCCGCACGGACGGCATCCTCCTGCGCCTTTGAGCCCTTCCACCGGGTGGGTCGTTTGAAAAAGAAATAGTTCAGGACCGTACCGTTCACCCACTTCTTTTCGATCGAGCGGATTAGCGAGAGGCGGAAAGGATCAACGTTCGCGTCAATGGCGCGCAATGGCGCTTCAGGGACAGCACAGGACCCGACATCCTCGCGATAAACCGGCGCCGCTTTTGAGGGCGCCTTAACGCGGCTGCCGGCGGTTTTGGTCTTGTAGCTTTTCGACTTCGTGGACGCCCGGCTTTTGCTTGCCGCTTTGCGTTTCGATGTTGTCTTTGCTTTGCGCGCCATAACACCTCCCTGCATCTATCTATTTATTTGTATGCTTATGATAATATTAACCATGTTTATTTTCCACCTTTAATTTGCCGGTCCTGCTCCGCAAGACCGATGGAATCTCTGTGCATTTCCTGAGCGAAGCATGGTGCAGCCGCCGATACACGGCTGGGCAACAAAGGACGCGAGCGATATGATCACGCAAGAAACCGGCTCCATTCCCGCTTCAGTGGCGGGATAGAAAATCACAGGCCGGCAGAAAAAATCAGGGGAGCGCGCTCGATGGATGGAAACAGACCTCAGCAATCCGAAGGCTTTTCGGTCAGCCACGCTAAGGATACGCCTTTCGTCTCGGACGGCCTGCGCGCCTTCTTCGAATACCGGGATCTGGGTATCAAGACTGCGACGGGCGGTCGCTTCGGTGCGCATGTCATCAGGGCACGCGCAGGCACCAAAGCGGCGCCGCAGTGGCACAGCCACAGCCTGGAGTTCCAGATGGTCTATGTCACAAGGGGCTGGGTTGAATTCGAATATGAAAATGTCGGAAAGGTTCGCCTTGAGGTCGGCTCCTGTGTGCACCAACCACCCGGCATTCGACATCGCGAGCTAGCCCACAGTGACGATCTTGAGCTGATAGAGATCACTCTGCCGGCAGACTTTGAGACCACTCCGGAAGACTGAACAGTGCCTTGCGCAATCTCCGCGCTCACTCCGGCAGGCCATCGTCGGGTTTATCTATTCTGTCCCTTTTTTTAAGTAGTCCTCTGCAACAAGGAACTGACTGTGGGGCCTTCAACAAACCGGATCGCAAACAGCCTTCTTAGAGACCATCTGCGATCCGACCTGGAAGCAGTTCCGGAAGACCGGATTAACCGCGGGGCTTGGGGCGTTGAGGCGCCGGCTTTTTTAAGATTGGCCCTTTTTTGATTACCTTGTTTTTAATCTTAGGCGCTGGACCTACATGTCCGTCACCATCACAGTCCAGTTTTACATTAAACTTGACTGTGTAGTTGTTGTTGCTTTCCTTCATCTCAGTGACCTGTTTGTTGGCGTCCATGAATACCTTTACAGTGTTCATGCCTTCCTTCAGATCGATCGTCCATTTCCGGAAATTCGTCAGGTATCCAACCGGAACAGAGGCAGGCGCGAAGACTTCGGTGTGAACCAGCGCATTGTCGCGATAGACTTTCGTGACGAAAGCACCATGATCCGACTGGCCTGCATTTTTCGGCTGCAGGTCCATCTGCTTGAAGCGGCACATGTTGTTCTGCGGACCGACCTGAGTACCTTGAACAAATCCCGGGTTATTGAGGGTATGGGTGCCACCATCGGTCCACTTTTTCCCATCAAGATATCCCACGGCAGCGGTAATATCGGGTTTCCCCACAGACACTCCGCCCACACCCTGGGGCGTATTGCCCGCCTGCACACTGGCAACACCAGCAAGAATAAAGGAAAAAGCAAGTGCGGCAGCGGCAGCGCTGCTCGCGGTTTTCAGTTTAGCGGTCATGTTAAAAAACCTCATTAAATCCATAAATCCCCGAAGCGGGGGTTTCATGAGGTTCGTCGCCACCAATCCTGACATGGTTCAAATATACTTTGCTAGAAACTCCTTCTGCAGCCCTTCGGACCTCCTGGATCTGACGGAATTTATCCTTTAAAAACAGAAGGTAAATCTTTTAACACTTCGCGCAATCGACAGGAGCCCCTATGTCCCTCCGCCTCCCGCAATCTCTCTCATCGGGCTTCAATGCCGAGACCGGCGCGAGTATTCTCGACGGTGAGATCCTGGCTGAAAAAGCCGCCGCGCTCCGGCGTGCAGAACAACAGGCGGAGAAAGCCCTTGAGCAACTGAAAAGCTATGGCGGTTCGCCAGAGGATCGGGCAAGTGTGCTTCAATCAACCATAGATGCGGTATACGCTTATTTTATTCAACGGGAACTTTGCGGGTTTCCACACCACGAGGACCCGATAAAGCATCTCGATATCCCTCGTGAGGTGGTGGCGCGCCTGGGCGCAAGGTAAGCGCGTCATCCAACTGCGGAGCTTCCGCCGGGAACTGCGCCTTGGAACTCTCTGTTCGATGGCCCCTGAGCCACGCGACCAAGGAGCGGCACGAGAGCTAGATCCGTTGAATTCCTGTTTCTGCAAAGGCCTCCATCTAACCGCAAACAGCAGCGGCCAAGACCAATCGTCTTACGCAATTTAGAATAAAAAATTCGAATCTATGATGAGAAGCGGCGATAAATATGCTAGAATTAGTCTATTGCAATCGGTCGTCGAATTTTATCCGCAACCTTCTCCTGAATACCTTCAGTACTTCATCAGAATAAACTCTGTACCCAAATCCTCAGGGCATTTTCAGCGCCACGCGCAGCTCTTAACCACCCCCCCAAGACCGTCGCTGTAGACAATGCCACTAAAATGTCACGTCTATCACCCGTTGATAGAATCAAAAATTGTTTGTATACTTCCAATTCCAGGCCTTGATCGGCCCATGGACCTCACGTTATCGGCTGCGTTAGGGAGTGATGAATGGGAAACCTCGATCAAAAGGGCCCTGTACTCGACATAGTCAACTTCGCTGACTACGAAGCCGCTGTAGCCCTGACTCGCGACGTCGACACTCTTGGATACGGTCACCGTGTCGAAAACGGTGCGCTCTGGCTGAAACGTGTCCCACAGAAAGAACGCAGCCCCAAGGTTATCCTGCTGGGATCCCCTTGCGCGGTATCCAGTGCCGATATCGTGCAGCGTGTCGGTATGTCGCCTTGGGTGTGTGTGCTCAACCGGCGTGGCAAGACAGCAAAAGGTCTCATGAGGGCAGCGACTGAATTCCTTCAGGCTCCCTGGTCTCCTGATGAACTGGCTGTCCGGCTCGAGCGATTCACGGCCGGGGTTAACGAGCGTGACGTTCGCTTAACCGAGGGAATTTCGGGTACAGGTATTGTCGGCAGCGCCCCAAACTTTCGCACCGTTCTTAAAACAGCTGAACGCATTGCCGCAAGTCCGGCGCCCATCGTCATCGAGGGTGAGACCGGGACCGGCAAGGAACTGATCGCTCGCCTCATTCATCGGCTAAGTGAGTGTAAACGCGCCTTCATCCCGGTAAATTGCGGCTGCATTCCACCTGACCTGGTCGAAAATGAGCTCTTTGGCCACGAAGCAGGCGCCTTTACCGGTGCCACAACCGCCAGAACAGGACTGACCCAGCAAGCAGATGGCGGAACGCTTTTCCTGGATGAAGTCGACACACTTGCGCCGCGCGCGCAGGTCGCTCTTCTGCGGTTTCTGCAACAAGGGGAAATACGCCCCATCGGCGGCGGCAAGGTGCAGCAAGTCGATGTCCGGGTTCTTGCCGCGGCGAACCGGCCACTTGAGGAACTCGTGGCGAAGGGCACATTCCGGGAGGATTTATACTTCCGCCTGAATACCTTGAGCCTGACGTTGCCGCCGCTGCGCGAACGTCCGGGCGACATTGCGGAACTGGCGCATCATTTCATCCAGACCTTCAGCGCGACCTATGGTCAAAAGGCACTGCATCTTTCCGAGGATGCGCTTGCCTGGCTGATCGGAAACGAACTTCCCGGAAATGTCCGTCAGCTCGAGAACCTCATCCATCGGGCCGTTCTGAATGCCGAGAGCGGCCTGATCAACCTTGATGACATTGCACCACCCGGCACGCCATCCCCTGTCACCAGCGCTGTCGGGACAGAAACCTATACGCAGGCAAAGGCGCGAGCCCTATCGGCATTCGAGCAACGCTATCTATCCGGCTTGATGCAGGAAACCGATGGAAATGTCACTGCGGCTGCGTCCTGTGCAGGCAAAGAACGAAGGGCGTTCGGACGCCTCCTGAAAAAACACCGGATCGGACCACACTGGAACCGGTAAAACCAACGACCGATGGCGGTTCTTTCTAAGGTCCGATCTTCTCGTCTTTGCGAATCCAGTTGATCAGTGTCAGGTATTTTGGCGCCATCGCAGAAGAGACATGCGGAGAAGCATCGAGAAGCGCATTCAGCAATATCGTGATCGCCACTTCCTTGCCAACGATCCCATACCAGAAGACATCGACCTCAACTTCAAGCCCAGGCAGCATGCCCGGCGGCTTGCCTTTTGATGACCACTTCGTCACGAGACCCGGCGTCGCGGTGATTTCGTTATCATCGACCAGATTATCGAGTAGCGTCACACGGTCCGCGATCGCTGCGATGGCATGCACATCTTTCTCTTTCGTTCTGCGGTTGGGCTTTGTCAGTCCAAGGTCTTTGCCGAACTCCTTGTAAATTTCCTTATAGAGGCGCTGCCCCCAACTCGCCCCCCAACCCACCTTTTTGGCTCGCAACGCCTCATCATAGAGGGACCTAAGATGATCTCCCGAGACTTGAAGCCATTTTGCGAGTCGCGCCAGAAGCTCTTCGGTCATCTTTTGGTCACCTGAAGCGAGTGCGGAAACATCGTCTGTCAAATTCGGCAGAATGGTGTCTGGTCCACCGTGAATCAGCTCATGCACGAACAGCGCAAAGAGATCAGCACTGCGAAGACTCTCTGCTGTCGTCAAAAACGGGATCGCCTTCTCACGCTCGTAAATTACGTCATCCGTGCCCTGCCTCGACAATCCGATTCTGGGCGTGCAATGCGAAACCTCGTGGATGATCGTACTAATCGCCGCGGCCTTGTCCCCATCCCATGTTGACGGGCAGAGCGTAACTCGACACCCGCCGCCAACACCGCGTGTAACGGCAGTGGCGTCGGAACAATCGACATTACACTGCGTGGCACAGCGAAATCCGGGTTTCTTCCATTTACTCTTACCGATGTCTTTCTTCGCCACCCGGTCAAGCTGTCTCTTGATCCGAGCGTAATCCTTGATCAGGCGATCAATGTCGAATCCGGCTTTGAAGAATTTTTTGATCTTCGCCTCGGTTGGGGCGTTCCCCGCCGGGTCCGCCTTATAGGCCTTCAGCTTGGTGAGCGTGCTGTCGAGATCACCTGAAGCAGATGCAAAGGCCGCAGGCACATCGACCTTGGCATTGGGTGGAAGCGCGCAAGGCGCATCGAATTTTGGGCTGCCAGCAGGACAGAGCGAGGCTGCACTTGCAGCCGTGTCCTTATCTGCGCTCGCTACACGAAAGCGGCGGTAGTCGTATTGATCCTGGAACGAAGAAGCTTCGGATTGTGTGACGGTTTTGGCTTTTTTATCATGCGCCTTAATCTCCGTCTCGAGGCTGTCCGCGCGCGCCTGAGCAAGCGCCGCATCTTCATCCCGCGAACGGAACCCTTTAACGCGAATATCGGGTTTCGTGTGACTCACAATATTGGGGATCTTGGCTTTCTCGTCCAAATGGACCGCGCTGGAACCTCGTTCGAAATAGATCAGATCATCCCTCTTGACGAGTCCGCTCCGTCGGCCAACGATCTCGTCATCCGCCGGCGCGCGCTGGATCGCAGGCCCACCGCTGCGCTGCTGAAGCACATGAGTTAGTTCATGGGCGATAAGTTTATCACCGCGTGGAGTCCCCGGCGCGAATTCTCCTTTCGCAAAGACCAGATGACTTCCGGACGTATAGGCGCGCGCCTGCAAAGCTTCGGCGGAGGCCTGTGCCTTTGGCCCGTCATGGACATGGACATCGGAGAAATCAGCCCCGAACCGGGATTCGAAGAACCCACGCGACCCTTGTGGGAGTGCGCGACCCGGCCCCGGTTCGGGAGCGGAGCCAGATACCGGTGCCCCCTCCCCCTTCGCCTGGATGGGCGGCGGTTCACCTGACGGAGACGCGGGACCGCCAGAAACAACCTGTTCGGCCAGTTTGTCAGCCTCCTGCTCAGCCGCCTCATTTTCCTTGCACGCAGGGCACCCACCTCCGCAGGCGCAGCCGGACGGCTTTCGCTGGATTGGTTGCACGTGCCCTGGCAACGACGACGAAACCGGCGGTCGCTTCAGCTGTCCCGTTAACTTACGCCTGGCGCTTGTCGCAAGCATCAATCATCCCCCTTGGGACTCCGCCTGCTTTCACGCAGCAGTGGCGCAATTCGGCCCGAGGTCGATCTGAGTCTCGTTTCACCCCGCAGAACCGGGCGACGGATTGTCGGGTCCGTCCTGCCGGGACGGGGCTCCGTCGGTTGCACTCTTCGTGCGTCGCTGTCGAGCACGAAGCGGATGTCAGGTGCCAGCACGGCAGTACTGTCGATTTTGAAGACCGCGCTCCTTACCGGTTTCACATCACGCCCTTCAAGGCTCGCTGTTACGGTCGCGCCCCGCTTGAGGGTGGCGCCGAGCTCCTTGAACTCTTCCTGCGTCAGTTCGATGGCATACCCGCCCTTCTCGTTGGTTTGCGCCGCCTGAACGATATCGAGCAGTTGGCCCCGCGCATCGCCAAGCCGCACTTCAGCCAGCGGAAGGCCCGCGCCTCTCGCATCCGTCACCCGGCCTTGAACCCGCAGGGCCACCTCTTCACGCACCGGTTCCGGCCTGGTTCCAACAATCTCCTCAGCCGCCCGGAAGCGCTCCACATCCCGGGTGATCGTGCCCAGCCTCTTGCGGTTGGCTTCGAGCAGATCCGACCGGGCGGACGAACGGGCCTCCATACGCGCGACCTCGTTCCCGAGCAGCGCCGCATTCGCGGATTTGTATTCGGCCGCCATCTCGATCTGGTTTCGCTGATAGCCGTTCAGGCTCACCAGGTTCTCGTCAAGCGACGCGGCGTAACTGAGCCCGACCCCGGTCGGTGATTCCAAGGCGTTGACGAATTCGAGGCTCTCGAGCGTGGCCGTCCCGAGTGTCGGGTTCAGCGCCGCACCGGCAGCGGAAGCCCCAAGCTCCGCGCAATGGGTGTTGTCGTACACAAGATTATGCTCGTTAACGAGACGCGCCGGCGTTCCCATGTCGAACGCGTAGATGCAGTGATCCCCCTCGTTCGAGGTGGCAATGTTCATGCGCGTGCTCAGGGAAGCCAGCGAAACCTGCAATGCCACTTCCGGTGAGAGCAAAGGCTCGCGGAAGCGGTTGCCCGTCGCGCGAACGGTCTGGGCAAAGAGCAGAGTGTTCATCATCAGCGTGCGGTTCCCGATCCGCAGTCCACCCTGCAGAGCATCGATCTGGTTCGCATCGAAACCCAGATCCTCCGCCACCGCCAGGGCCAATGCGATCATCGCATCGCTGTCGGGACCGAGTGAGATCTGGTTCGAGTTGATCAGACAACCGCCTGAAGGCAAACGCCCGACACCGCTCAGGCTCATCAGCAGGATTGCGCCCGCCATCCGGTCCAGGTTCTGCGGACCGGTGCGCTCGGCAGTCAGATGATTGGCGACGATGGAAACGGGGCCCGCCGCGAGCACCGTCATGGTTCGACCCAAGGGTTGCTGGACAACGTTGTCGTGAACCCGAAGCGCCGGCTTGACGGTCAGACTGCCGCGGTTGTCGTCCGCGCCGAAGTCGTCGAGACCGATGGAGAGAAAGATCCCGGCGATGCCGCCGCGCAGGCCTTGCACCACCTCGTCATCGCTGTTCACGAAAGGTCCGTTGTCACGGATCAGATTGTCGGTGATCTCCACCTGTTCACCGAAGAGGATGAAGATGCCGCAGACCGGGTCGATATGACGCCGTCCATTGGTTTCGATGCGGTTGGCCATGATCGCCACCGTCTCGCAGAGACCGAGACTGATGCCGCCAAAGCCCAGCAGGCGTGCCGCGTCCCGCATGGCCGTCGTAAAGGGCGTTCTGAGATTACCGGCAATCCGGTTGTTCAGGATCGTAAGATCGATCACCGGATGGCCAAGAAGCGCCAGGAGTGGATTCACCGCACTCGCCCGCGCCATGGCAAAGCGCGGCTGACGCGCACTGGCAAAGTTCGGATTGACTGTAAAGTCGCCCGGTCCGATGGGGTCCGGTCGGTCGGGATCCTCCTCCGGCTCGAGCACGTCAAGCGCGGGCGGAATACCGATCCCGTTGAGCCCCATGGCGGTAATGTCGTTATCCTCTATGCGAATGCCGTAGAGGAATCCGAGGCGTGGATCGGCGGTCTCCCGTTGACGATTGAGTTGAACGCGCAGCACAACGATTGATCCAGCGCCAAGGTTCACCACCTGCAGGACCTCAACCTCTTCAATACCGATGCCTGTCGTCACCGGCTCCAGGATATGATCGCCCTGCTCGCGCGACGTTCTGACCTCGAACACCCCCGTTGAACTCGTGGTGAAGCTGCGTACCACACCCGCGGGAGATCGTATCTGCAAAGTGACACCGGCCGCCGGATTGCCGTCCGGGTCCTCCACTGTCCCGCGCAGGGCCATAACGCTGCGGCCCAGGGAAAGAGGCTGGGTAACCGGGCCGTTCGGCTCTTCTTCCTCAGGCGGAATGTGCGTACCGCCCAGCGTAATTCCGTTGCCCGCGCCCCCTAGAATACGGTTGTCCAGGATCGCAAGCCGCTCCGTCGAGGCAGCGACCTGAATCCCACCCAGGGCCCGATAGGGCGGCGGAACAATGGCGGTCAGGGTGAAACCGAGAACAAACTCGACGAAGCTGACAAAGAAACCGACGTTCAGGTAGACCGTCTCTTCATCCGCACAGGGATCGTTCGGATCGTCCGGGTTGTCGGGATCATCGGGCCGATCAGGTGGCCGGGGGGTCGCTTCGGCAGGAACGACACCAATGTCATTGTCCTCGATCCGGCTGTCTTCCGCGGCGATGTATACCGCAACACCGGCCCCGCGTTTGTCCAACATGCGGATCCGGTTTTCGCGGATAACGATGTCGCTGCCGCCCTCGATCTGGATCGCGCGGACACAGGCGATGATGTGATTGCCGCGAATGAGAAACTGCCGAAGCGCATCGTCATCCGTCGACTCACCGAGAACCGCGACACCGCCGAGCGAGATCATCTGCGTATTGTAGATTTCGATACACTCGCTATCGATCACATGAAAGATCGGGATGTCGCGCTGACCGGGCCGCGGAACAATACGGGTGTCCTTCCCGCAGCCAATTATGTGAATATTGGCGCGGTCGCGGATGACGGCGTTGGCTTCATGAATGCCCTTGAGCAGGCATATCTTGCCGCCGGCTGCGGGCAGGCGTTCGATGGCCGCCTCTATAGAATCCTCATCGCCATGGGTGGTACGTCCGTCTCCCACCGTGATCGTGCAGCAGGGGCAGGGGTCGGTGAGCGGTGGGAAGCTGTCACGGCAGTCCTCGATATCCGCGGGACCGAGCTCCGCCGGAGGCGTACCGCTCCAGTTGAGGATCCCGAGCGGCGCACGGTGATAGCGAATGGCGTCCGGCAAGGCATTGTTGGGCCAGTTAGAGGGATCGAAATCCGTGCCGGCGGCACGCACCTGAAAGATCCAGCGGTCGCCCTCGCGGTAGTTCTCGCCATTCGGTGCATCGAAATCCAAACGGATTCCGTCGACAAGATCCGCCGGTCCGGCAAAGTCGGCAATCTCACCTTCGCCATCCCAAAGACGGAAGAAAGCATGCTCGCCCGGACCGGCGGGCCAGTTTCCGAAGGTATCGGAGACGGAGAGCACGTCATCGGTCATGGACACGGTGGCTTCAAAAACCACCTGCCAACAGCCGCTTTCGCCCTCGGGCGCATAGGCCTGGAGTGTCATACCGCTGACATTTGCCGCATCGATCATGGGGCGGTTATGAGTGATGGAGATGGTTTGCTCGACGGAATCGAAGCGGCCTCTGCCGACCAGACCGCCGCCGTGGCGTGACCACAGGAATCGCGGCCTGTTACCCCTCGGGCGCGCAATCTCGATACAGTAGAGCCAATGGCCATCGCCCGAGTATCCTCCGCCAGCTTCGACAGGGCAGTCTCCACCAATAGCAATCGCAGGTGCGGGTGTAACCGTCAGCCGCCCTTTTGTTGCCGGATCGTCCCGTAACGACGGGCCTATCGTGGCGCAATCCTCGTCCTCACGCAGCCGACGCAGTCTCAGCCGATGGCAGACCCGCACGCGACCGGTTGTATCGACACCGCCGAGTGCAGGCTCCAGCAGCGAGTCCGGTTCAAGAAAGGCGCTGATGGAATCTTCCCAAACTTCCATTATCACCGCATCGCGCACGCCTTCGGCAATGGACTCTGCGCCGACTTCCGGCTGGAATGGTGGCGGGAGATAGCTGGCTTCGGTGGTAATTTCGGCATTGGACAAAAGCGGAATACCGTCGATCCAGGCCCGTCCGGGATCATAGGTCACCGTAACTCTGTCGCCATCGCTTGCCGCAGCGGTGATGCGGAAACTGCCCGAAGCTTCCGCCGGGACCGCGACCCGTCCGGGACCGAAGGTATCACGCCCCATCAGCGTCCGCAGGTGCCGCGTAATTTCCTCAGACGCAAGTCCATCGCGGTCAAGCCGCACGCGGCCCACTTGCTCGAGAACGCCTGTGAAGTTGTCGAATGGCTGGTAATCAAACCAGGAGAAATCGCCCTTCATTGTGCCGTCCTCCTTACGTAACGTTTGCCAGGACTGTGCGGATGCCTACAGGCGTGAATTCGCGCAGTCTGATATTGAGATTCTTCTGCTTGTGGGTATTCATGAGAGTGCCGTAAGCGCCCATCTCATCGGCGTTCGGGCCGTCTTCCAGCACCTCGCGCGCAGTTCTGATTCGGTTGAGCTGCCCGTACCCCGGCGCTCCGAAAATGCTCGAGGTAAAGGCAAGCTGTGCATCCGGCCCAAAGGCACATGCAAAGTGCGGAGGAAGCCGGTCGCCATCACCTGAAAAGCGGCAATAGGAAAGGCAGCCGGTCTGATGATCCCGAACTCGCAATTGGTCCCTGAAGACTCCACCCTCACCGTTTGCGGCGCGGACACGCACGGCTCCGAACAGGGTAACGCCGTCAATCTCCGTAATCGGGCCATAGGCCGGGGCGGGATCCGTTGAGCCAATCGCCAACTGGTCACCGCCATCCACGATGCTGTCCGTCAAATTCAACCGATAGCGCGGCCCCATCGAAATACTTCCGGAGATACATCCTCTGAAACTGACCTCGGGTAACTCGTCAAACGCCTCCAGCGCGGCGGCGTCTGCAAAGCCAAGGTCGGGTGCGAGCGCCAACGCTGGTTGGGGATCGGCTGGAGTGCCACTGGGACTGCCATCAAGAACCACATGGCCACCCGGGTTGAGTGTCACGCCCTCGAACGTCAGACGATTTACGGCGGCCCGCGTCACAATTGCATCAGTCACCGGTGCATCGCGGAGCGTGAGCACTGCGCCCTCGATGCGAATATCGAGCGCCCGGTTCAAGGCCGCGTCTGCAGGATCGCTCGAACGCATCCGCAAGGATTGGCGTAACTCGATCACCGGTCGTTGCCCTGTCCGTGCCCGGATCCAGAAAGGCCGTGCCAGCGTCAGAGTCGGCCCATCCTCATCCAGGATGTCATCGACATCGGCCAGATTGAGCCGGTGAGTCATGGAATCAGTGACTTCGATAATCCGGGGCGGCCCCGCGGTCGCCAATCCCGAAAGGGCGGCGCGCAAGCCGGATCCACCCGGATGGGCGGTGGCGGTAACGACTTCGGGCTCCGCCAATCCAGGCCAGATTGTATCGGCGAATGTGCGCGCCACCGGATGCGCACCAATCGAGCCGGGCGCGGCATAAGTATGCGATACCCTTAAACGGCTTCTCAGCGCCGCACCTTCGGTTGCGTTGTCCGCCACACCAAGCAGCAAACGTCCGTGCTTGGGATCGACGACGATCTCGCGCTCCAGAAGCGGCGACCGCAGACCCTCCTCCCAGGCGCAAAGGTTAGCGCCTCGCGTGGTCCAGCTGGTACCGGCGAAAACCGTAGCAGGCAGATGAATCGTCAGGCCAACCGCAGCGTCGCCGGGGTCATCCGGACGCCCGCTTTCGAAAATATCGACTGCGATATACTCGGCGGCATTGCCTGTCGGTGGCCCGTCACGCAAACGCGCAGCGGGGATCGGGCCGGGTGTGCGGTCGGGTTGCGAGAACTCCGGCGGCTCTGCGCCTGGATTATAGCGGAAACTGTTGAAAAGCTGGAGCGAGCGGCCCAACGGATCGATCACGTAACGCGCGGCAAAAGCCGCTTCACCGGGATCCGGTGTCTGCTGCACTGTCGCCACATGAAGGGGCCGCGCAACCGGCACCAGAAAATCGCGAAGCCGCCAGAGGAAGATCGCAAGGTTCGGAAGATTAGGTCGCGGATGGATGCCCCCGGTCGGTTTCAGATCCGCGGTCCGGGCAAAGCCGTCAAAGGCTCCACCGAGAAAACTCAAAACCCCAGGGTCGCGCAGGTTCACCGTGCCGTGGCTCACCGGATCGGCAAGGTGACGCGGCAGGGATTGCGGTGGCGCACCGCCCGCATCGGGGCGCTGATGGTTCAGGTTCTGGTTCCAGACCATCCGCTCCCGCAACTCCACAGCATGCGCGGCCCAGCCGGTGAGGTTGAAGGCCAGCGCCTCCATTGCGCCCAAGGTGCCTCGCCTGCGGCGCAGAGGCACGGTCCGCGCGACATCGGCATGCAGTGTCCAGGGATCGCCTTTGAGATGCGTGACCCCCAGAAGATCACCGATGTAAGGGACCATCCAATCAGCACAGGTCTCAATGAAATGGTCGTGGTAAAAGACGTCGATGTGATCGTCGATCCCTTCCAGGATTTCATCCATCAACCCGATATAGGCCTCGAACTGCCCCTCGCGGGAGAGGTCCGCATCCCGGGTACGGTATATCGCGGGAAGACGTTCGAACAGGCCGGGTCGCTCAGTCATGCCGGGCACTCCTCATCGCTTATTACCGTGGTCGCGGTCAGGGTGACGTGGTGGGCCGAGAGCGCCAGAATCTCCGATGGAGTACAGCCGATTCGGGTCGCGAGACCGGGCTTCGCAGGCACCTTGAGCGCAGCGGGATCATCGGATGTTGCGGACAGTTTCTTGAAACCCGCCGGCTTGACCCAAAGAACCCCGGCAACGGCCTGTGCCGCCGCAATCGCCTGGGAAATGTGCACATCCTGTCCGAAACGCCGCTGGCCGAGCGCAAACAATCCGCTCTCCGGCGCGGCAATATCAATCTTGGGCAATGCCCCGAGAGCCGCGAGAACCGCTGCATCGAGATCCGCACTCCGATACACCGGGTCATAGCCCAGCAGCAGTGAAAGATGCAGGTATCTTAGACGGCCCGCGACAACATTCAGGGGATGGCGCGCCGGTCCCCTGCAGCGGTCGGCATGTCGCAACGCAGCCTCAACTGCCGTCACCGCCTCCGGACTCTCATCCTCCGTCAAGAGGGTCAGCGCGATACTGGGGCGCTCCATTTCCGCCGCGAAAACAGCCTGTGCCTTGAGAACACCGGGTATTGCAAGAGCCTCGGCCTCATAGTCCGTGAGACCGACCAATCGCCCGAGACTTTGCATTCGTCCGGGAGCGGCCTCCTGCGCAGTCTCCATTTCTTCCGGAGGCGCCCCGCCGACTGCAGGTCCCGGCATGACAACGCCGGTCAAGGGCTTCAGCTTGGTTTTTGCTTTCGGCTCCTGATCGGCCGCCAGGTCACCCCAGGACCCCTGCCCGGTCCGATAGCTGGCCGTGACGTTGTTCCGTCCTGACGTCAGCCTGGCGCCGTTGAGCCCATCGCCGAATTGAACATAGCTGCCGTCTTCGCCCTGACGTATGACATAGATCTCCGCCTCCGGTGCTGCATCGAAGAGGGTTTCCACAGCTGTCCAAAGGCGTCCGTCCACCCGGATCTCGAGCTCGGCGGAATAGGGCGGACTGCGAACCGGATCGGAGAGATAGGTCAGCGGCGCTTTCGGGATCGGGAAGGTCTGGAACACGCGCCGAGAATCGCCGGACCCAAGCGTCACCTCGCCCTGCGATTCGCCTTCGGTCGCATCGACAAGATTGCCATAGACTGTGACGCGCGGATTGCTTTCCGAAAAGCCTGCACCGCCCGCTTGCGGCACCAGTCCCAGCTGAATTGGCCACATCCGAAAATCGTCCTTCGGGCCTTTGGGGGCGGCTTCCAATTCAGGTTGGTCTTCAGTCACCACAATATCCTGCGGGACCTCCGTCATGCCTGCCAGCAGGACGCGCCGGCCGGCAAGGGCCAGTGCCTCTTCACGCGTCCCGAAGTAGTTCACCTTTCCATCGCTGACCTTGCCAGCCGTCTGTTTCGGCGGGGCCCGCAGGGTCATTTTTTCACTGAGAACCTCGTAAAGACGCAGGCGCCTGATGTCCTGTTGCTCCGGTTCAGCGGCTGCCTCGTTGGCGAACCCGAATTCAGCGGCGACTTCAAGTCCCGGCGTCGCCTTTTGAGCCAGGGCGAACTCCACGGCTTCCGCATCGATCACACCCTGGCTGGTAAAGCCTGACGCGCCCAGGCTCGAGAGCTGTCCACTGCCGAGCTTGTCGGTCCTGAGTGCTTTATTGAGCTGCAGCATCGAGACTGGAGAACTCACACCTGCCCAGAGGACGTCTCTCGGTATGATCTTTTCGATCCGCCGCACGAAAACGAAACTCCGCGCGTCGGGTTCGACAATCCGTCCCACGCAGATAACCCGGGAACCTGTGGAAAGGTCGTCGACCTCACTGTCGAGCGGCATCTGTCGGCGACCAAGAAGGGAGTAGTTCGTGCGCCCCTTCGATGTCCCTGTGGTCTTCCGGGTAAAGTCCGTCTCATAGATGATGGTCTTCGGCGGACTCTCCCGAAAAGTGGAAAAGCTCTTGGGCGCATCCGCGCCAAAATGCCGGAAGCTGCGACCGATCTTGAAGGCCGTCACCTCGCCTGGGTGGTTTTCCCGTACGCTGCCCTCAAGGTGCAGGGTTACCCGATCCAGATGGACTTCGGTCTCCGCTACCACAAGGATCTCGTGCGGGTCCAAAGGTCCGGAGAGAATCAGTATCCGATCACCCGCCTCGATGCCGTGCTCCTCCCGATCGGCCAGGGCAGTTGAACCGCCTAGGCGCGCTATATCGAGACTGGTCTTACCTTTAATCGCCTGCAGCCCGAGACGGCGGCGGTAGAAATGGAATGCACTTAGAGCGGGGAATGCCTCGACGGCCTCCTTACTTTCGAACAATGAAGGCTGATCGAACCCTTCCAACTGCGCCTGAAACGCAAATCCGGCGGGGACAATCGTTTCAGAATCCACCTCGAGCGCAAAGACCGTAGACCCACCGAGGCCTGGCGCAGGTCGGTAGCCCGTCAGGCGTACGAGATCAAAAACACTTTCCTGCCAGCTCGCCGTCGGCAGCTTGGTTTCATTCCCGTAGAGCTCCTGATAGAAGCTGAGGATATGACCCATCAGCGCCGTGCCCTCCAGCAGCGCGATCCCCGGTTCATCCTGACCCAGATAGGTCCAGCCCGAGAGCGCAGGCGCCTTGACCAAGCGATCGAGCATGTGGGCCCGCATCGTCGTGTAGTCGCCAATCCGATATTGAAACCGGGAAAGACCCGGCCGATTGTCAATAACGGCGGGGAAGCGTTGCGGGCGGTCGCAATCATGCTCACAACTCATCTGCGGCCTCCTTTCACAACGATCACCATGCGTCCGAATTCAAGGGCGTTCGGATCGTTATCAACGCGGATGATCTGGTTTGCACCGACGTCGATCTGCAAGGCGTCAGGTGGCGGCAGATCCTCCGGGTCGAGGATCAGGGTTTCGGTGGTCGGTCCTCCTGCACGATCCCACAGGCGCATCCCGACCTCGATGACCCGGTCGACACCTTCGACAGCCAATGCGCGTTCGATGATCTGACTGGCATAGAGGCTCTGTCCAAAGCTCCAGTTATCGGGATGGAAGAAACCCTTTTCACCGGACGTGGTGTAGCCGTCAATGAAGGCTTCCTCCAGGTCGAAACGCAGGTCTTCCGGCCAGAAGAGCGGGGCCGCGCAGACAAGCAGACGAATATCGAGCGGTACGAAGTCGGGGGGACGGATTTCGATATCCTCACCGATCAGACGCACCTGATTGAGATAACTTGCTGCCTCCGCCATATCCGCCGCATCCAGCGACACCCGGCCTATCGGGTCGAGCGTGATCCGCACAGTGCGCCAGCTTCCCGTCCAGCCGTAAGCCGCGGCAGCACGCTGAACGAACGGCAACTCTTCCGCCCGTTTCTTGTAGTCGTTCAGAGTAACCGCCCTGAGCTGCCGGGTACGGTAAGCCTCCGGTGCCCGGCGGCGGATGACATCCGGCGTCTCCGGCAAGCGCCCGTTGGTCGCATCAAAGGGATTCCAGATCCGCGTGACCTGCGCAAACAAAGCCTCGTCAAATCCGGTAATAGAGTCCGCACCGACATTTCCCTCCGGTCCAAAGCCGGTCTGGTAGCGCGCCGCGACGAAGCTGCCCGGCGGTGGCGCTTCCCCATTGGGTGCACGTCCGAAACGGATAAAGCTTCGCCCGATCTCATCGGTCTCGATCAGGAAATGATTTGCATCCTCCCGGCTCTGTACCAGGTCGATCTGCTCGTCCCATCTTTGAATTCCCTCAACGGAAAGGCTGAGACTGCTCTGCGGCGCGACCTCCCCGCCCGGTGCCGTATCCCGATATGCAAGCGGTCCCTCGGGCAGGGCGCAAAGGCGTCCCCAAGGTGTTTCGCTGTAGGTTTCTTCCGTGATGCGGCCAAAGGGGAAGTCGGCCTCGAATGTCGTGCGCTCCATATCGAGGTCGGTTGCAAGCTGGGTGTCCAGAGGGCGGTCGGGATCGGTGAAAAGCGTGAGGTTCGGGCGGCCATGAACGACCGGCACAAGATTGCCGTAAAAGAGACTTACATCGCTTTGCAGATCGACCCCCGGACAGAGCGTGACAAAGCAGAAACGCGCGTTCAACGCATCTTCGGCGCGCCAGGTTACCCGCACGAAGCGCGCGCCGGCCGCCGGATCGAAGCCTGTTTCCGCATCCGTCAGACGAAGAAGTTGGCGTTGACGCGTATCGCGCCCGGCGACCCGGCCCGTCTCGGGGTTCAACGCCTCCTCGAGAAGCAGGGGCCGGTCGAGCGCAAGAAGCTGATCGCGCAGATCATTGGCCTGTGCCAGCGTCATCACCGTGTCACGCAGGGTCAGATCCGCTGCCGTCGAACCTTTTTCGAGAGCGCCGACCACACCGCCCCAGGTATAGAGCGCCAGTTCGTTGAGTTCAGGTTGCAGATTTGGAAGAGGCGCATCCGGGTCCGGCACTTTATGGAGGAAAACCTCACCCATTTGCGTGCGCCCGGTCCAGCAGGCAAAGTTAGCGGGCAGATCGACCGCGTTGGAGACCTGCAGGGCAATCCAGGTCTCCGCCTGATTGCCCTGGTGAATATGGTAATCCATCAGCCGGGCATGCCGCGCCAGCGAGACACGTTTCCGGGCCCGCGGGAAGAATGCCTCCGCGGCAACCCGGTCCTGTTTATCCGCAAGCTCATCCCCGCGTGCGGCCAGCAGATTGATGATGACCTGATCGAGGTCAGCCTCTGACGTCGGCTGCCACCCCGGCACACGCTCCATCATTGCGCCGATCAGAAGATGTTTGAAGGAGTGAAAGTCCCGCGCGAGGTAATCGATCTTCGGATTGACCGCAGGTGCGGGATTCGCAACACCGCCGGAATGGCAATTGAGGTTGAAGCAACCCGGGCGAAACTTGAACTCGATCCGGGCAAAAATAGGATCGAACAGCGGATCGAGGGCGACCAGGCTGTATGTTGAGTAATCACCAATGGGCGAGACGGTCAGCTCCAGGCCGGGCGCAGGCCCCGGGCCAGGCGCTATATCGATAACCCGCACCTGACCGGGCAAGGTGCCTCCGCTTCGCCGCCGCCCGCCCTCAATCGCAAAGAGCTGGTTGGCGGGCGTCCCACCGGTGAAAGCATTGAGAATATCCGCCAGCGCCACATCGTTGATAAACTCGGCGGTAAGCACGGCATTGGGCGGATCACGTTCGAGGTCGACAAACACCAGATCGAAACCGTTCAGTTCGGTCAGGTCTCGTGCGCGATCCCGGAGTCTTTCGTCATTCAGGATTTCAGCCATCACACGTCTCCGCCCTGCGCGATGTCATGTTCGAAGCGTAGTCGACGGATCTCGGGCGAGCCGACCAGCTGATAAGCCAGATTGACCGCCAGTGTTGTCTCGGTCGCCTCGGTCTCCAATTGCTTCACTTCCAGCCTGGTGCCCAAATAGAAGTTCAAAGCCTTGGTCAGCCGCGCCCGCGCCATCGCCGCCGTGGCTTCGTTGTTGGCCTCGAAGACAAGACGCTTCAGCCCGCCGCCGAAAACCGGTTGGAACAACCGTTCGCCCGGATCGGTCAGCAAAAGCTGAATGAGTTCACCGCGCACATGATCGGCCAGATCGGCAGGCGTCTCGGGCCGGCTGTCTTCGCCGACGGTGAAGGGAAACTTGAGATGGCGTCCGCTCATGGTCTCATTCCCATTCGAACTGCAGGTCGTGATCGTGCTCCGAACCGACCCCGTTTGCCTGCTCTTCGGTTGTTCCGATGTCGCTGCGATGATCATCGAGGTAGGAGAGAACTCCCCGGGCAATCGCAACGAACATCAGACGCCGGTCCTCTTTCGCCTGGGTGTCGTTCGGCAGGTCGATGTCTTTGTAGCTGTTCCACAGGGAGACGAACTCGGCATCTATCGCGCCCGCCAGACTGTCGGTTTTCAGATTGCTCACCGTACCTGCTTGCAGCTTCGCCATTATCCTGTCTTCACTTTCTGACTGAGGAGCGCCGGTGTCGCCGGGGTCTGCGGCGAGGTCGGCGGTGCCGGTGTGATCGGAATACCCAGGAACGTCTCGCCGGAATGAACGTGGGCATTGAAGATCGTGACGAGCTGATTGAGGTAAGTCAGGAGATCGTCACCGAAGACCAGCGGATGCCGCGCGCCGTCCACCAGTTCGATCTGCTGCGCCTCAACCACGACCTTTGTGGCCGCCTTGACTTCGATCTTGCCGTTGCGGCTGGTGATCGTGACCTTGTTCGAGCCTCTGCCGTCGGAGACCACCAGTGTCTCGTTGTCGTCGTCCAGCGCGATATGGAGGCCGCTGTCGGTCTTGATCACCTTGGTGACCTGTTCGCCTGTTTTGCCTTCTTCGGGTTCGGGCGCGTCCCCATCAGGCCACCAGCCACCCGACCAGATTGGACGGCTCACATCGCCCGCCTCGAACTCGACCCATACGGCGGCCCCGACCTGCGGCACGGCAAACATCCCCGCATCCGGTCCGGTGAAGGGCGCGCAGGGAAGAGCCCACGATGTCTCTTCGCCCTGCAAAACGCTGGGCACCCGGGCACGCAGGCGACCCATCTTCCTCGGGTCGTCCACATCCGTGACGATCCCCTGGCGTTTGCCGTAGATCTTGCCCTGATGGTCTTCGATAAAGCCGGCAACCAGACGTTCAAAGGAGAGTCCGCGCATCAGAAGACCCCTCCCGGTAGTCCGCCGCCACCGCCAGCGGAGGAAGCGTTGCGGCGCAGGGTGAAGGACTGGGTGTAGGCTTCGTCCCGCAGCGAATGACTGACCTCACTGACCAGATATTCGCCGCTCAGCAAGGTTCCGGCCCCGGCCACCGCGACCACCTGATAGGGACGCAGCACACCGAGATAAATCTCTGCCGAAACCTCCCCGTGACCGGAGTAAGCCCAGGCGCCGCGGTCCACAGCCGCCTGCACCGAGGCATCGAGCAGTGTCTGATCGCTCGTCCCTTCGACAAAGATGGTGCCCGGATCGGTGCCCTCGGTCGTCGCGCTCTCTCCCAGCAGCGCCGTGTCGCTGGCATCGAACTCCGCGCTGAGGTCGGCAAGGTTGGCCGGATCAATCGCTTCGCCCCGTGCTGCGACAGGCGAGAGTGCATCCAGCTCGAGGGTCAGCTTGTTGACGTTGCGCTCCTCGCCGGTCAGCACCAGCTCAGGCAGGTCGCCTTCGCCGGTCGGCAGGAAGCGGAAACGGCCAACCGAGTCCCCTGGCTTCCCGCCAGGCTCCACATAGACGACCATATTGGCCTCCCGCGCGAGCCGCCGCAGCAGTCCGAAATCCGTACCGCGTTGGGTCACCACCCGCTCAAGCGTGGGCGCGCCGACCCCGCTCGCTTCGGTCTCTGGACTGATGGAGTACTCGTCGAAGACCTGCGCCGCGATGTCTTCAGGGGCTAGATCCTCGAACAGGCGCGCCTTGTCGCTGCGGTTCATCATGGCGCTTTCGTCGTTCACGACGATCACGGCCTGGCTTTCGTTCGGCCCGCCGCCCAGTTCGAAACGCTGCGCCACGATACGGCCTTCGATCAAAGGCACAAAATCGCCCTTGCCGATCTGAACTTCGATCCGCACCCGGGTCAGCGGCTGGATCGCGTCGTCCAGCACGCCGGGCCAATCCCCGTCGGCGTCCCGGCCCAGGGGCACCGTAATCTGCGCCTCGGCCACCAGGTCAATCGCCAGATCCACGCGGATCTCTTCAATCAGCGCCAGACGTTCCTCGTCCGCCGGGGCATTGTCAAAGTAGAGACGATAGTTGGTGACGGCCATGTTATCTCTCCGGTACGTCGACCGTGCGGCCGACCGGCGTCAGGATATCGCGTGCATCCAGCTCCGTATTCGCGTCGGCGATGTGCCAGAAGCGCGCGCCGTCGCGATAACAGCGCTCGGAAATGATATCGAGCTGATCCGCGCCGCTCACGGTCAGTGGTGCACCCGAAGGCGCCTCCAGAGTTCGCAGGGATACTGCCGCAACCTCGCGATCGCCGTCCTTGACGATCACGTTCGGGGTTGCGGCATATCGGCTATCCTTGGTGAACATCTCTCCTCCTCAGAACGAAATGATTTCGGGGGCGTCGGCAATGGCCTGCCCCAGATTGATAACGGCCTGCGCGTCCTTCAGGGTTTTCATGTACTCCGTCGCCCCCTGCCCTATGAGGTCACCGGAATCCGGTGTGAAGGTCACAACCTCCAACCCGAGAGAAACTTCGGCGCGGATCGCCACGAGGCCGGAGTTAAAGAGCGTTTCTTTAATGCCGAAGGAGGTGATCTCAACCGGCAGAATGCGCGTAAGTCCGCCGACGAAAATAAGCTTGGGCAGAGTTTCTGGCGGGATCGAACGAGTGGGCGCGTCATCCCCTCCCCCAAGAAGCGAGCCCACTGCATCGACGATCGCACCCAGGAGCGCGCCGTTGCTGTCCGGATTCACCATCTTCTCCAGTGCCGCAAGCTGCGGACCCACACCGAAGGTCTGAGCGATAACATCTCCCTTGTTCAGGGCATCTGCCGCATCGAGCTTGATGTTAAGCGTGAAGCTCTCCACGGGCGCGGAGTGTGCGCGGTGTGTTTCCAGCTGACGGGCGGGCACGTTGCTGTCGGATGTGCGGCGCTGGATATTGAACTGGCGATCCAGTTCCTCGACGTTGTACTGAAAGACGAAGAGATTCGGGAAACCACCCAGGAAGGTATCCCCGTACTGGATGAACGCACCCCTACTGAGGCTCATGACCGCTCCTCCTTCTCGTCTGACGGCACGCGCTGACGTTGATCGCTCAGGCCCTTGACCAGCCGCAAGGCAATGGCTTCGCGCAACGCCGTCACGTCCCTGGGGTCGCTCACCTCCAGATCACGTAAATCCATCCTGAAGACGTCACCTGTCGGCAGCGTGGACAGCGGCGTACGCGCCAGACGCCGTCCGAGTTCCTGACCGAGCCCTTCGAGTGCGGACTCCGCCACAGGCCGCGCCACACCGCGCAGACGGATCGACAGACGCTCAAGATTGACGCGCAGACTCATGCCCGAAGCTCCTCAATCTCGGTGTAATAGTGACCGAAGGCATCCGGACCCGATTTCCGGTTCAGCTTGTCGAGCTCCCGGCGCGTGGCGATCAGCACGTCGCGCATGGTGACGGCGGCCTTGCGCCCGCGCGCCGCCGCCTGCAGCGCCGCATTCATGGCGATGGAGCGGATGTGGCCGCCGGTAATCTGGAAGCGCCGCGCGAGGAAAGCGATATCCAGGTCGCTGCTGTCGATCTTCGCCGGATAGACATGCTCCCAGATCCGCCGCCGCTCGGCCTCGCCGGGCACCGGAAACTCCAGGATATAGCGCAGCCTGCGTGAAAAGGCCTCGTCCAGGTCCTTCCGCCGGTTGGTCGCCAGAACCGAGACACCGGAGAAGCTGTCCATCCGCTGCAGCAGATAGCCCGTCTCGATATTCGCGAAACGGTCGTTGGCGTCCTTGACCTCAGAACGCTTGCCGAACAACGCATCCGCCTCATCGAAAAAGAGAATGCAGCGCATCTTCTCGGCGGCATCGAAAACCCGCTTCAGGTTCTTCTCGGTCTCGCCGATGTACTTGTTGACGACCTGCGAGAGATCGATCCGGAAGAGCGGCAGGTCCAGCTCGCGGGCAATCACTTCGGCGGCCATGGTCTTGCCGGTGCCGGGGCTTCCGGCGAAGAGCAAGGGAATGCCGCCATCCCCCAGCTTGCCGCCGTCCCAGTCGTACTGCAGCCGTGTCGCGCCTTTGATGGCCGCCAGCGCTTCGTCGAACTGACGATCCACCGCCGGCGGCAACACGATGTCGCTACGGCCGTAGCGTGGCTCCAGCGGATCGGCGAGCCCCTGAAAGTCGACACTGCATTCCGTCCGGCATGCGGCAACCACGGCCTCGCGCGTCGGTGTCTCCACCGCACTTCCGATGCGGGCGATCTCGCGCAGCTCCAGCCGGAAACAGCGCGCAACCTCCGCCGCAACAGCGGGTTTCACCCCAGGCATAACCGCCTTCAGGGCCGTCGCCCGCGTGGTTTTGTCCGGACTTGGGATCGGCAACACTGGCCCGATAGAATCGGCTGGCAACGCGCCGATCACATCGCGGCTCGTTACATGCAAAAACACCCGCACCCCGATTTCCCGGGCCTTGAGCAGAGACGGCACCAGCGATGCCATTGCTTCGCGATCCCGAATGGCCCCAGACAGGCTGAGGTCAGCATCCATCAACCAGGAAAGAACCAGCCGGTCGCCCAGGCCATCTGCAGAGAGAACCGGGCGCTTTCCAAGCGACGCAACGAAGCCCGCCGCGTCCGCTTGCGCGGCACCGACAAGCGCGATGACTTCCAGTCTCTCCGGTGCGGACCCGAAACGTTGCGTCATGTTTTTTGAGGCGCGTCCCTGACGCTCCAATGCCGTAAGCCCGAAAGCTTCCGGCTCTTTCTCTCCGGCCAGATAACGGGCCAGAGATGGCGACAGATTCAGGGCTTCTCCCGGACCCGCAACATCCAACAGCCCAAGGCGCCGCAAAGGCCGCCCGGCATCCCCTGCTGCAAGTACCGCGAGGGGCTCGTCCCACAGCGCTTGCGCAAGCCCGAGTGTCGGCCAGGGCCGCGCAGTATCATGATGGCAGGCCGCAAAGACCGGCCCCAGCGTTCCGTCCAGACGTGCGGCCAGGGCCAGGGCCAGGACGAAACACTCCGCCTGGGTCAGCGACAATCGGTAGGCCAGACGGGCGAGTGCACCATCCGCGCAGGCCGCGAGCGCAATAAACCCGGAAAGGTATCCTGCCGCCGGATCGTTCTTGAGGAATGCGGTCTTCGCGGCTTCATGCCGTACCAGATCAAGCGAAACCTGCGCGGCGTCCTGTCCTCCCAGGTGGCGCAACCATGCCACCTCGCGGCGCAGGCGCAGGATCGCCTGCCCAACCCACCAGCGCGTGCTGGGGTCGGTGATTCCGAGCCTGGGCATCATCCTGTCCGGCCCCATGGTCTCACCTTTGTAAACATTCATGACCAGTTCACCAGCGGCGCATTCAGCGCCTGTTCCCCGTTGACCCGCAGGAGGACCCGGTAGCTGCCGGACGGCAGGGCATCCGGCTCGTCCACACTCACCGTCAAGCCGGTCTGCGCCGCACTTCCCGCAACCTCCAGCAGGAGCTGCACCGCACCGTCGCGATAAAATCCGACGAAGACGCTATCCTCCCCGTCGCCGAGACGTTCCCCGGTAAGATCCAAACTGCCGAAGAGGTTTGCACCAGACGCTGTGAGCGGACCGGGCGTCGCGGTCTGCAGGGTCGGACGCAAGCGCCCTAGTGCGGCATTGGATGACTGTAGTCGCCCGTTCGGCAGGGTTCGCCGCACGGTCATGGCATGACTGCCGGCGGAAAGACCGCCGGGCACCGTCACCGTGACCTGTCGGTTCGTAACATCGGCGGGAGGCGCGACAACGCAGGTATCCCCGAAACAGACTTCGACCGTGTCGGCCGAGAGGTCCCCGCCACCGAGTGTGATCGTATTCCCAAGCTCAAAAGCGGCGGGCTCCACTGTGTCGAGACGCGGCCCGAGAGAGGGCAGCACCAGGATGCCCGGATTGGCCACTTCGCCGATCGACAGAATAAGCGGTGCGCCGCCGCTTCCGGCGACCTCGGTCAACATGATCGGTCGCACTTCGAATGCGGACGACAGGCGGTAGCGCTCGTCCGTTCCCTGCATAACCGCCGAGAGCAGTTCCACATCCGAGTTGTCAAAACTGATCTTGATCTGCTCGGGATTATCGAGGAGCGCAAGTTCCGTGGGGCTCTGGCTTCCGATATCCCGAAGCGCCAGCATCCCCTGACCCAACAGATCGAGCGCCGCGGAGGAATCGCTATCCCGCTCGCCGTCGATCGCCGTTAGAAGGAACTTGAGACTGAGCCAGATCGGCGCGTCCTGTCCTCTGTCGAGCGGCGTATTGCGTAGATGACTGTCGTGCTGAAAGCTGTAGAGGAAGATATTGAGCTTGGGTCCGGCATCCCCGAATTGCGCTGACTGCTCGGGGCGGCCTACATCAACCGTCGTCGCATCCGTCCGCGCGGCCAGTTGCTGGGCAAGCAGACGGGTCAGAACCCCGATGGCATTACGCGTCTCGGCGAGCGGCATGGATCAGACCCTCCGCAAGTAGCTGCGCGAGAGGCTTCGACCGTCACTCCAGATGCCCCCGGCGCGTGGTTTTGGCGCAGGCATTGCTGCAGGCGGTGATACAGGGACATGGGGTTCGGGATCGAGCGAGAGCGTGATCGCGCCAATATTGACTTCGATATCCGGCTTCGCCTGAGGTGCCGTCGAAAGCGGAGCGGAGGATTTCTCGTCGGTGAAAGAGTGTTGGGTGCGCTCAGACCTTTCCGGTTCGCCCTTTGGTTCAGGCGATAGTATAAGCTCCTGTTCCCCAACCGACCCTGCGGGCTCGCGCATCGGCGCAGTCAGGATCTCCCTTGGTATCGCCTTACCGATCGGCTCCGGCGCCGAGGATATCTCCCGCGCAATCCGCGTTCTTTCGGTCACACGAACATCCTGGAGAGTCTCCGGCAAAGAGGACGCCGTCGGCAACACCGGATCACGCCCGGCCGGGAGTCTTGCGGGATCAGTACTTTTTAGTGTGGGACCGGAAGATGGATCCGGCAGAGTGTGGAGCGGTTCCGACAATCGCTGTGACACGGCACGCGCCTCATGTGACGAGCGAGACACCGGCTGAGGAGCAGGGTTCGGAAGAGACGAGCTCGAAAAAGAAGGACGAACCTGAATCTGCGGTCCCGATACGGATACGACGTCAGACGCGGGATCGCCTTGCAGGCTCGGTTTTGAAACAGTCGGTTTCGGTTGCGTCGCCTGATCGCTGCGTTCGACAGGCGTAGAGGGTTTCGGTGGCGCCCCTGCGGTCTCTCTCCGCGCAAATGACCCATCCGGTGCAGAGCTCGGTGCCGCGGCTGCACCCATTACAGGAGGGGAACCTGCCGCAGGCACTTCCAGGGAGATCGCCTCCAAGCTCGGCTCCTTCGGCACACGGGGTCCCGCACGCACATACCGCGCACCTCCGGCACGTCCCAGCTGTCCCATGCGTTTGAAGTAGCCGGTCATGCCGCCCAGGCCTCCTGAATACGCGCCAGATAATGGCGGCGACGGCTTTCGGGAACAGCCAGAATATCGGGTTCCGTCCAGTGGTACGCGAAGGCCAGGACGTGTATTTCGTCCATGAGCTTCGTCGCTTCGCGCGCAAGTTCCTCGACCAGCATCCTGTCCAGGAAGAGAGGCAATATTACCGCTTCGCTGCAGTTCGGGCAGGCCGCCCGCAATTCGAGGTCCGCCAGCGGATCGGCCTCACTCAACGCGGCTTCCGCCTGTTGCTCCCAGTCGCCTTGGTCCGGTGGCGCGCCAAGCAGAAGGCTCCGTGCCAGGTCTGTCTCGGCCCCTTCTTCGATCCCGGCCAGGTCGGCGGGCCGGGGCAAGCGAAGCCGGGCTTCGCCGAACGCGACGTCCTCAACTCTCCAGTCCTGCCGGAAGTCATTCAGATCGACGTCAAGGTCAAGCTGCTCTCCGCAGGCTTTACACTTTGCCGTCAGCTGGCGATGCGCGCCACTGGTCGCGGCCGATATAGCCAGCAGTCCCTGACGGCGCTTCAGAATTGTCCAATGCGCAACTTCACTACCCTCGAAGGCCGCGCCGTCCGAACGCGAGAGGCAGACCTGTAACAGCGCACTGGTAATGACTTCCAGCGGCCGGTCGAAATCAACCACGAGATCACCGAGACTCGTTCCGTAGGAACGGGCAAGCAGGGCATCTTCACCATTCTCTCCGGGCGGCCATTCGATCAGCGCCATGCTAATCCTCCGTGGGTTCAGTCACGGAGAGATCTCGTTCCCAACGTTCCATTTCGAACGTCAGGGTCTCGACGTTAATCCCGTTCTGGCCGGCGTCGAGATCGCTCATCGCCTGATAGGACGACACCCAGGCCTGGATCAGAAAATAGCTCTTTACGACCTGCCCCTGGAGGTTCAGCAGGTTCAGCACAAAGTCTTTCTTGTACTGCGCCAGCGAAGCATTCGACGAGCCGTCGTGCGGATGCACACGCGAAGCCCATTCCTCGAATTCAGGCGCGTGGGTCAGTCCACGTTCCATGGTGATCGACTCGTACTTCGTGCGTCCCGGTGATTTGAAATCGTGTGTGTTGCCGCCGCCGGAGCGGTAAGTCACAACTTCCGTTGTTCGCTTCAGAGCGCCCACTTTCGAAACCCCAAGAACCAGCGCCCCATCGCAATAGACGTGAAAGCGAAAGTTCTTGTAGGGATCACTACGATGGGCATTGACGGTAAATCCGTTGGCCATAACGGTCTCCTTATCTCAGGTTCAGACTTCGACGTCGTTCCTCTTCTGGGCGAAGCGGATTACGACAAATTCGGCGGGTTTCAGGGGTGCGAAGCCAACCTCGATATTGACGACACCGGCATCGATGTCGTTTTGAGTGGTGGTCTCGTTATCGCACTTCACGTAGTAGGCATCCCTTGGGGTCGCCCCCTGGAAAGCCCCCTGTTGGAAGAGACCGTTCATGAAGGCGCCGATATTCATGCGAATGTTTGACCAGGTCGGCTCGTCATTCGGCTCGAAAACGACCCACTGCGTGCCCCGGAACAAGCTCTCCTCCAGCATCAGCGCAAGACGGCGAACCGGAATGTAGGCCCACTCCGACGCCAACGCGTCAGCCCCGGCAAGCGTGCGCGTGCCCCAGGCAATCGTTCCGTAAACCGGGAAGGTTCGAAGCGCATTGATAGCCAGGGGATTGAGCACCCCGTTCTGTCCGTCATTGACCTCCGCATCGAGCGCACTCACGCCCTCCAGACTGGCCTCGATGCCGGCAGGCGCCTTCCAGACGCCGCGGGTGGTATCGGTCCGTGCCCACACGCCGGCCATGGTGCCACTCGCACCGATATCACGAAGCCTGAAATCATCGGTCGGGTCAGGCACACGGACACGGGGATAGAAAATTGCCGCGTTTTCCGAGCGCAGCCCGGCCTGCTCAAGATCGGCCATCAGATCGGTCATATCGGTGAGTGTATTGGTGCCGGAGGGAATATCGACAATCGCCATGGCCCGGCGCGCCTCGCAATAGGAGATCGCATTCGAATAAACCGCCTGCATCTCCGTGGCGCTCAGATCCGCCGCACGAGGCAGGCAGAGAATGGTTATCAGATCGACATTGTCGAACGCGAACATCCCGGTGGGCGGCTCCAAAGCGTTCGAGCCTATGATTTCCGTCGGGCCCGGCTGCGTGCCATCTGCGCCGCCTCCAAGCTCGTACTGCTGTGCACTGACGGTTTCCGTGCCACCAAAGAGATCGAGTCCTGCGGCAGTCGATGTATTTGCAACAGTAATGGTTTCGGCCGGATCGTAAGCGGCGCCGCTTCGACCGCTCAGCAGGCGAAGACGCGTGTTTTCCAGCGTCACTCTGGCAGCAGCGAAACTCGGATTTCCGACATCTGCCGCCCGAATTGCGGCCTCGACGCGCCCGCGAAGCTGATTGAGTGTCGTGACGTCGCCGGGGTTCCAGGTGAGCGTTGCCGTTGCAGTCGCCGGACCGGCGCCGACTTGAAGGTCAAGCGTTTGGCCGCCCCCCAGCGCGTCGAGCGCCGCCTGATTGAGAGCCAGTGGCCCGCCCACGGTGCCGTTCGCAGCTGGCCTCATGGTCCCGTCCGCAGCCGGGTCCGCGGTCACCTGAACCATGACCGAGCCGTCGTTCACAACCGTCTCGACAAACCGCGCATTGGCGGGATCCATCGAGAGATTGAGGTAAGTCTCGCTCAGCAATCCCGGCGCGTTTCCGTTCGTCGAGGCGTGGCGAATAATCCGCATATTGAAACGAAGATCTGTCGCCAGATTATCGACCACATCATGGTCGATCTCGACCCGAAGCCTGTCACCCCAAACACCCGGATTGGCCGCGACCACATCCATCATGTCCGCAGGAATTGCATCCTGCAGGGTCACTTCAGAAGCTGCAAAAGCCCCTGACGCGACGCGGACAACCCAGGCTTCCGGGCCCCCGTTCAGGAAGAATTGGGGAATGGCGAAGCTTGCCGGCGAAAGAGTGTCATAGCCGCCGAAGACTCTCTCAAAGTCTCCCGTTCCAAAAATCTGGACCGGGGTGTTCATAGGCCCTTCACGGAAAAAATCTACGAACGCGCCGACGCTGGTTGCGACCGAACGGATGACCTTCCGCCCACTGGGGATTTCCTCGATATAGACGCCGGGTGTGGCAAGCTGCTGTGGCATTCTCTGACCTCCATGGCTACGCCCCGAAGCTCACCGCCACGAGGTCTTGTCATGGGAATAGCAAGCGACGTGCCAGGAATCGGCGCATTGCGAGTCTTGATTTTTCGGCAGAAATTTTCTTCACCCGCGCGAAAGTGTTCGCCATTAGCCCGGCCCGGGTCGGAATTGACCCAACAACACATGGCAGCGTAACGGGTGAAACGCTGCAGGGATCAGGGCGTGGTTGAGACGCGAAAAGAAGCGGTGAATGGCAGGCGGGGTTCGCCCGACAAGGTGGGACAGCAGGTCAGGACCTCAAACGCGATGCCCTGTCGCTCAAATCGCCGCTATGCAGGGTATCTGGGCTTGGGTCAGCAGGTGCCCGCACCAAGTGCGAGTTCCGAGATGAAACCTTCGTAAGCATCAGGCATCTGGATCCGTTCGTCGCTGGGCAGGCTTTTCCAATCGTCTTCCCAACAATAGGTCTCCAGCAAGCGGTTGATGCCGACACCATATTTGTGCCCCCACTCGTGAATCAGAATGATGGCCTGGCGATCCACTGGCTGACTCCACCAGTCCGGACAGATGTGGATGTTACCGGCGGTCACGGCATTGCGCCCAGGTTTACAGGCTTCGAAGAGTCCATGCTCTCCACACTCGTAGGAGACTTCATTGGAGCCGTCGAACGTGGTTTTCATCGCTTTCTCAACATGACCAAGCCGCCGGCCATTTTGGAAGTGTTGCGAGCCATCCATATCAATCTTGAACCACTTGAGCAGAGCCGCCTTCACCGCAGGCGTGCGGTTGCCGCGCGGGTCACGCTCGGCTGTCATGGCAATCGCTTTTTTCAGGATCCGTCGCGCAGTGAAATGCCTGACCAAAAGGTCCGATTCCTTGGTTCCGCAGTCTTCCGCCTCAACGCGCATAATGCTCTCACGCCCGCGATCCTGACGCTGTTGAACCACGTGTGTCAGCTCATGCGCCAGCAGATGCCGCCCCGCCGCCGTATCGGGGCTATAGCGACCGGGTGCGAAGACGATGTTGCGCCCGTAGGTAAAGGCGCGTGCATTGATGTCGCGCGCACGTTTGCCAGCGGCATCGCCTTGATGGATTCTAACGTCGGCAAAGCTGCGGCCGAACCGCGGTTCGAAAAAATTTCGCAGTTGTGCGGGTAAAGCCTGTCCTCCACCAAGGCCGGCCATCGGTCTGGTCGGCGCCCCTCGAGCCCCGCCCGGCTCTGCGCGCGCCTGTATTTCCTCACCCTCTTCCTCAGATCCGCCCATATCCGCTTGCACGACCTCCTCTTCGGACTCTTCCGTCTGAGCCTGAAGAACCTCTTCCTCCTCCTCGGTTTCCCGTTGCAGACTTCCCGTGATCTCGTCGGCGCTTTCGGATTGGCGCATCACTGCGTCTTGCGGCGCGGACGACACTGCACCGGCTGTCGGTTCAGCCATGGCCATGACCTGCGCCGCAACCGAGTCCGCTTCACGTTCAGCGGGATGGTCGGGCCCGGCAATCTGCTGTGCCTGACAGCTTGGACAACCGCCGCCGCAAGAGCAGCCTGCTTTGCGCTGCGCGGACGTTCGGGGAGGAATAGCTCTGATCGGGAGCGGCGCGCTCATCGAGGGTGCAAGAGACCGGCGCTTGAATGGTGCTGCGAGACGCATGGTAAAATCCACCAATGGTTCGAGTACACAGATATAAAAATACAAACTCATCAGCGGCTCAGAATTTCGCATGGCTTTGCGTCATTCCAGCCACGTCAACGCCGGTCGATCCTATCGGCAGGAGACCGGCAACCACTCATTATTCATATGTGATACTATAGCATTTTAATGCCTTATCCCACAAACTTCGGCTTTAAACGCTGGCCTGCAGGGCCGCCGAAAGACCCGAAGGCCCCGTGATGCGCACGAGGCCTCCGGGCTCCGACCGGGAGCCTACCTGCAGATCGGTCGAAAAAGCGGCGCGATAGATTACGCAAAGATTTACCAGGCGCCGTCGCTCAGACCTTCCGCCTGCCGCACGAGTTGCAGAAACTCACCGCGGCGTCCATAGGGGTCGCTGCTGCGGCCGCTGTGCGCCAGATCGAGCACGTCATCGTAATTGAATTCACCGGTGTCGATCTCGCCGCGCAGGATCTGCCCGAAGGCTGCGACAGCGACGGCGAAACGCACGTCTTCCGGCGCGTCTTCCAGCAACTCGACCTCTTCAAACCTTGAGATCGGCTGGCCCAGTTCGCGGCTGGTTCGCGTGCCCGGCTCCTTGAAGCGCAGCTTGACGAAGGCGTATTCATCCTGCGTGGCGACCGCCCGTTTCAGATCCGGGTCAACCGAGGCAAGCTGATAGCGAAAGCCCTGACGCGCCCGGGCCAGATGAGGCACCAGAGTGATCTCATAGAGCGCGGTCACACTGTGGCCGCTGCCGACATCGCCAGCATCGACCCGGTCATTGTGGAAATCGCGACTGCGCAAAGCGCGGGTCTCATATCCGATCAGACGATAACTGCCGATGATGTCCGGGTTGAATTCGATCTGGACCTTCACGTCCTCGGCAATCGGGATCAGGTTTGCGGTGACTTCATCGTCCAGTACCTTGCGGGCTTCCATCAGGCTGTCCAGATAGGCCGCCTGACCATTCCCCGCCTGCGCCAGAGCTTGTGCAATATGATCGTTCACGTTGCCGTCGCCGACCGTAAGGACCGTCAGATATACGCCGCTCCTACGTTTTTTCGTGATCAGCTTACGCATCGCCACCGGATCGCTGGCACCGACATTAAAGTCGCCGTCGCTGATCAGGATCACGCGGTTGACCGCATCGGAACTGAACTGATAGTCGGCGACGGAATAGGCATGCTCCAGCCCCTTCTCACCGCCGGTACTGCCGCCCGCCCGCAGGCGGTTGATGGCGCTCTCGATCCGCTGCCTGTCACGAACCGGGGTTGAATCAAGAACCGTGCGCGTGCCGTCGCTGAAGGTCACGATTGCAAGCTTATCATCTTCCTGCAGGCCTTTGGTCAGACCCTTCAGCGAGCGCTTGGCAAGACCCAGGCGGTCCTCGCCTTTCATCGAGCCGGAGGTATCGATCAGAAAAACAAGGTTCACCGGCGGTCGCGCGCGGCGCGGCACGCTGTAGCCCTGCAGCCCGACATGCAGAAGCTGGGTTTCAGCGTTCCAGGGATTGGGCATGACCGTTGTCGCGATCGCGAAGGGCTCTTCGGGATTGCGCGGCTGGGGATAATCGTAATCGAAGTAATTCACCATCTCCTCGATCCGCACCGCATCACGCGGCGGCATCTGACGGCTTTTCAGAATACGCCTGACGTGGGAATAGGCCGCGGTGTCGACGTCGACGCTGAAGGTCGAGCGCGGCTGCTCTTCGACCTGCTGAAAACCCTGATAGGGCAGGCTCGGAAATCGCTCGCCGCCGTAGGTCGAGGAATATTCGCTCGTGCCCTTGTAGCGGACAATACCGGTCGCCGGTGCTTGAGACGGGTTTCCCGCCGAGCTATCGGCCGACATCTCCGGATCTGAAGCACAGCCGGCCAGCCCGGCTGCAAGTGCTCCAACTATCAAAACGCTGCCGAGAGATCGTTTCATGGTCATCGCCTTATCCCCCAAGGATTGAAAAACCGGACCTTGATGGGCTCTGAAGGCGGAAAGACGGAAAAGCTGTGGCAAAAATATGTCATAACGCGACGATTTTGGGGCGGCGTTAAGCTTTCTCAAAAAGAATCACGTTCTATTTCCGGATGTGATACAACCCGCCGCCGGGGCATAATCCCCGCCTCTAAATTGCAAAAGGTATAGAGCAAATGAAACGACGACCGCGGCCGCAACGGCCGAACCCCGCAGCCAAGGCATTGGCCGATCCGAAGTACAGAAGACGGGTCATCAGAGCCAAGAAAGGCAAGGCTTCATACACAAGAAAAGGGCGTCAGGCTTATCCGGGCGCCCTTTCTTTTTGCCTTCCCCGGCGTGAAGTCCGGCAGCAGCGGTACAACCACACCTTTGTTCTCAACGCCGGAAATTTTCATTAACTAATTGAACTTAGTAATAAAAATGCCACCTGCTTGCTACGCCAAAATCACACCCCTTAGTTTACCTAGTACCGCTGTGTTCACGAGACGCGATCGCGCGGCCCTGCGATTGCACACTTTGAAGGACGAGGGTCCACAGCGACCACCTGGGTGAAAAGCAATCATGTCAAATACCGATCTGGAACCATCCGACTCATCGCCCTGCGAAAGAGAGGGCCGTAATTTCTTTGACGAATTCGACGAAACGGAAGAGTTCCTGCCGCCCCGCACACGCCTGCTCCAGATGCTGTCGGATACCGGCGATGTCCTGGAAGATATCGAAACCCGCTGCAGCGACCTGGTCCGCGCCATCGAAAGCGCCAGTCTCTCATCCAACGATGCCGCCGGATTAAAGAAGCGCGTGTGGCGTATCGAAGACCTCTCGGTCAAGGCTGCCGAGAAGATCAACGGCCGACACGACGAAACTACAGCTTAAAACAGCAGAGATTATAGGGATTTAAGACAAACCCATCGCGCGTTGTCGCGCGTGCTCAATGTGGAAAACAAGTGCGTCCACCGCGCTCTGCACATCCCGCGCCTGCATCGCCTTGACGACATTGAGGTGCTCTTTCATCACCGGCACCACATGCCCCTCAATGCGGGTAAGCTCTTGCCGGATCAAACGGATTTTCAGCGAGTTCACCCGGTAAGCCTTGACGGCAATTTCGTTTTTCAGCGAGTCGATCAGAAAGTCGTGGAACCCCCAGTCAACAATCTGCGCACGCGCGTCCAGGTCTTTTGAAACACCTGAACTCGAGGCTTCGTCAAGAATGTCCTGATGCTCTCGACGAAGGCGTTCCAGATCCAGGTCACTGGCGGTGCGGGTGCAGTGCGCAACCCCTTCTTTCTCGAGAATAACCCGGAACTGATAGGCATCGCGCACAAGGTTAAAATCGATTGCCGCGATCTGCATGCCCCGCTGCGGCACGGTCGTAATCAGGCCTTCCGCCTCCAGGCGCGGCACCAGTTCGCGAATAGCGGCAAGGCTCATGCCGGTCAACTCGACCAGTTCCCGCTGCGAAACAAACTGACCGGGCCGCACATGACTGGCCAGAAGATGCCGCGTGAAGGACTGGTAGGCCTGCTCGCGCATTTTCTCTACAGCCATGATTTATCCCTGTTCATGCGTTCTTTTGCCCGGAAAAACCCTGATGTTTCAAGCTCGAATTCCTGCCTCACGCAGCCTTGATGTTTTTCAGTTGGTCCAGCGCCTGCGTCAGCCGCGAGACGTCCTCGTCCCCAATGCGCATAAGCGGCGATCTGACGTTCAACCAGGTTTGATCGCCGCTCCCATATGCAATCGCCGCCTTGATTGCCGGGATCAGCGGATAGGTCTCCAGCAAATCCACAAGCTGGTTGATGTAGGGATCCTCTGCGCCCTCCCAAGCCATACGGCGCACGGCTGCAGGGTCGATGTTTGCCATACCGCAGATCGCCCCTGCACCACCCTGTCGGACGGCGGCAGCCAGATGACGCTCCTCTCCGACCAGGATCGAGATGTCCTTGTGCGCACTCAGCAATGCCTCGGTGTAATCCCAATTGCCAGTGGAGTCCTTCACACCGACAACGGCATCTCCCAGCGTGTCGCGCAAACGCCCGATCAGGTCGACGCTGAGAGCGACCTCAGTCAGTGCGGGTATATTGTAGAGAATAACCTTGATGGCGCCCTCATCGAAATGCCCCAGTACCTCCCGGTACCAGGCTTCAATGCCGTCATTCTTCGGCTGCTTAAAGTAGTAGGGTGGCGGCAGAAGAATCCGCGTGCAGCCAACGGCTTGCGCAGCTTTGATCTGCGCCACAGCATCCTGCACTGCGGTCGCCGAGATCCCGGAAACGAGGCGGTCACCGGCAATCCCGGCCGCCTTGAAGTGCGCCAGGAGCCTCAACCGTTCCTCCCACCCCAATGACGGTCCTTCGCCGGTGGTGCCGAAAAGCGTGACACTATCGCACCCTCCCGCCAGGCAGGCCTGGGCATGCGTCAGCAACTGCGTGTCTGCAACCTCACCCGAAGGCAGGAACGGCGTTGCCAGCGCAACGGATAATCCGAATCTCGTGCTTGAATTCTTCACAGAACATCCTTTCAACATAGTAACATGTTACTCTGCTATTTTTGCGTTGCAAGCTCTGATCTATCGTGGCAGTTTTTTATAAAGTCCAGTGATCTGTTGGATTTCCAGGCCGCATCAAAGCAGGCTTAAAAAATAATTCGATTTGGGAGGAACAGCATGAAATTGATGAAACCCCTGGCGCTGTCGGCTGCTCTTGGTGCTGCAGCCCTCATCTCCGCTTCGACGACAATGCCGGTTGCCGCCGCCGATAAGATCCAGCTGCGCATGTCCACGCCGGCAACGGAAACCGACTTCCGGTCCCAGGGACTGGCGACGGTCTTCGCAGAGGGTGTCAGCGAATTCGCCACCTATGAGCCGCATTACAACGACACGCTGTTCAAGCAGGGCACGGAACTGGTGGCGATTGCCCGCGGCAATCTGGAAATGTCGATCACCTCGGCACAGGAACTGGCGAAGTTGATTCCGGAATGGTCGATCTTCACAGCCGGTTACCTGATGCGCGATGCAGAACACCAACGCAAAGTCTTCGAAGGCGATATCGGCCAGGAAATGTATCAGCTGGTCGAGGAAAAACTTGGCGTCAAACTGCTCTCGGTCATGTACTTCGGCACGCGTCAGCTCAATCTGCGGGACGACAAAAAGGTGATGACGCCGGCCGATCTGGAAGGCGTGAAACTGCGCATGCCCGGGACCGAAGCCTGGCAGTTCCTCGGCAAAGCCCTGGGAGCAAGCCCAACACCCATGGCCTTCACAGAAGTCTACACCGGTCTTCAGACCGGCGCGATCGACGGGCAAGACAATCCCTTGCCGACCGATAAGGATAAGAAGTTCTACGAAGTGACCAAGCAGATTGTTCTGACCGGTCATCTGGTGGATATGAACTTCCTCGCCTTCAGTCAGAAAACCTGGGACGGACTTTCCGCCGATCAGCAGAAAACTGTCATGGCATCTGCGCAAAAGGCCTCTGCCGAAATCACGAAGACCATCCTGGATAACGAAGCCCAGCTCGTGGATTTCTTCAAGGAAAAGGGCCTGCAGGTCTATACGCCCGATGTCGACGCCTTTCGGAACCGGGCACAGAAAATGTATCTTGAATCCGACTTTTCCAAGGACTGGCCCAAGGGTCTGCTTGAGCGTATCAACGCAGTTAAGTAACGGATTGATACGGGCATGAAGGCGGTTCGGCTCTGGCTCCATGCACGGGCGGATAACGTGGCGGTGGGTCTTCTCACCGCCATGTTTCTTTCCTTTATCCTGCAGATTTTTAGCCGCTACGTCATCAATCAGCCGCTGGGCTGGACACTCGAGGCTTGCCTGCTGGCATGGTTGTGGACGGTCTTCTGGGGCTCAGCCTTCCTGCTTGAAGATAAAGACCACGTAAAGTTCGATATCCTCTATTCCTCTGTCCGTCCGGGGACACGGCGGGTTTTCGCCCTCATTGCGGCTATTGCGATTGTCTCAGCCCTCGGAACCTCCCTGCCCGCAACCGCGGACTTCATTGCCTTCATGAAGATCGAAAAGACATCCCTTCTGGGTATCCGTTTCGACTACGTTTTCTCGGTGTATCTGATTTTCGTGATCGCTGTGATCGCCCGCTATCTTCTGCGTGCCGTCACTGTTCTGCGCGGCGGCAGGCTTGACGAAACGGACAGCCGGAGATGAGCACGGGTTTCCTGGTTTGTCTGGCCACGCTCTTCGGTCTTTCCGCGATTGGCGCGCCCATCGCGCTTTCCATGATCGCCGCTGCGACAGTGTACCTGGCCATCGCCGGACAGGATCTTGGCCTCGCATCGGAACAGATTCTTCAGGGCCTCTATAACAGCTTCATCCTGCTCGCGGTGCCGCTCTTCATTGTCGCGGCCAACGTCATGAATGCCGGCACAATCAGCGATCGGCTACTGACCTTCTGCGTAGCACTGGTCGGTCGCTTTCGTGGCGGTCTAGGTTACGTCAATGTCGTCGCCAGCCTGATCTTCTCGGGCATGTCAGGATCGGCCATCGCCGACGCCGCCGGAATCGGCAAGATCATCATCCAGATGATGACGAAGGAGGGCCGATACAGCCCCGGCTTTGCAGCAGCCATCACCGCCGCCTCGGCGACGATCGGTCCGATCATCCCGCCTTCTATTCCCATGGTGATGTACGCGCTGGTCTCGGATACCTCTATCGGTTACCTCTTCCTGGGCGGTATCCTGCCCGGCCTTTTAATGGCGCTCTCACTGATGATCATCATCGCGATCCTGGCGCGGCGAAAGAACTTCGCTCTCGAACCCCCAACGCCGTTGCGCGCCATGCCCAGACTGACACTGCAGGCCTTTCCGGCCCTAATGATGCCTGTGATCCTGCTGTTCGGTATCTATGGCGGCGCAACAACGCCAACCGAAGCGGCAGCGGTCGCAGCGGCCTATGCTTTCATTCTGGCCACCGTGTTTTATCGAAGTCTCTCATTGAAGTCGCTTTACAGCATTCTCTCCGACAGTGCCCGATCCTCAGCGGCGGTTGGTCTGGTGATCGGCGGCGCGCTGATCTTCAACTTTATCGTCGCCAGCGAGAACATCCCCGCCACGGTCGCCGCGCTGCTGAAATCGATCGACCTCTCTCCAATTGCCTTTCTCTTGCTGATCAATCTGTTGCTGTTGATTCTCGGCTGCATCCTGGACGCAGCGACAATCCTGCTGGTGATCGTTCCGCTTTTTATCCCCGCCTGCCGCGAATTGGGAATCGATCTGGTTCACTTTGGCGTGGTGGTCGTGGTGAACACCATGATTGGCCTGATCACACCGCCCTATGGCATTTTGCTGTTTGTGATCAACGCGACAACTGGCATCCCGCTGCGCGCCATGATCCGCGAGATTCTGCCTTTCTTCTGCGCCCTTCTGATCGCCCTTGGGCTGATAACCTTCATCCCCGAGATCGTTCTCTATCTGCCTAAGCAGTTCGGTTACCGTTAAAATCATGCACGGCGCTGCAGAGCGACCAGGCAGATGAAGCCAACCGCCAGGGGCGGGATTGTCGTCAGAAACTGGTAAAGCAATGACACGGCAACGGCGGCCTCCTGTGAGATCCCGAAGGGAACCATCCCCAGGACGAAAGCCGCCTGCAGAGTTCCGATGAAGCCCGGACTTGTCGGCAGCGCTAGCCCGACAGCCGCAAGCACCAGAACCAGAATCGCAATTGCAACCGAGACCTCGATGTTGGCGGCACTGATGGTCAGACAGAGGGTGATCAGCATGAGACTCCAGGTGATGAGACTCGTAATCAGTAGCTTCACAATCAAACCTGTCTGACGCATCGCGGCCAGACCATCAATGGCATCGCGAATCCTTGGCGATAGCCATAACGCGACTGCGCGCGGGAAGTAGGACAGCCCCCAGTCGATGATCCTCGCCGTCGCCACCGGCCGCACCAGAATGGCGATCAGAAAAACCCCGGCAATGATCAGGAGTGCCGCAATGGAGAAGCCAAGATCTTCGGCCAGTTGCGAAGGCGCATCCATGGCCAGCAGTGCCCAGATCAACAGCAGGAGTAGAGCGAAGAAATCCAACAGCTTTTCGAGTGCGATTCCGGAGAGGGCGGCGGCGGCACCGATGTCATGATGTTTCGAGAGTAGATAACCGCGACCCGCCTCACCGGCCTGAAAAGGCAGCAGAACATTTCCTGCATATCCGATAAGAATGTAGGGCGTAAGACGCAACGACGACACTTCAAGGACCGGTCCCAGCAGATACCGCCAGCGCAGGGCTTTCCCGAAAAAGAACAGGCCGTAGGTAAAAGCAGCAGCGGCCAGAAGTGTATAGTCGATGTCCTCCCTCAGGATGCTCAGGACGCTGCCAAGGTCGGTATTGCCAAACACCCACCAGGCAGCAAGCCCGCCAACCGCAAGCCCCAGAAGTAGTAAGTGCCAGGACTTTTTCTGAAGTATGCCAGCGATCAAGTTACGGCCCCGCCTGTTTGTTACTTTAGCGGTTCAGACAAGATGTATGTCGCCCCAACACCCGGTGCGTCGTAGACCTGATCAATCTGGTCACGCAACGCAGTCGTCAGTCCGAATTCCGGCCAATTCTCGAGCTTAAAGCCTTTCGGAACTTCGAAGAAGGGATTGAGAAGAATCAGACGCCCGCCGGAACTCCAGGTATCTTTAATCATCTGGCCCACCAGAGCATCTTCAAAATCGCGCCCTTTGGTCCGCGTTAAAAGACTGTCTAAATCGCTCTCGAGTAATCGCGACGATATCACCGGGGCCTGGAATTGACCGACAGCAGCAACCTGAGCCGGGGCGAGGTAGCGCAGGCTTTCAGCCAGACTGGCATCACCTGTGACGATCACGAGATCCTCGGCCCTGGACTCGGCGATAACCCATGCACCCAGCGCGCGGGCATACTCATTCGCTGGATCCCGAACCAGCGCCATACCGCCAACCGCATTGTGGAGGAAAAGGATGACCGCAAAGCCGACAACCCAGAAGCCGCATCCGCGTTGAAGGCAGGGTTCTACCACAAGAGCGGATACGAGAATAATCAATGGGGGAAAGACAATAATCCAGGCCTCAAGCCCTGCCGGATTAAGACGCCCGATAATCGCGCCGTTGATCAGGGTCCAAATAAGAATAACCAGGAACCCGCGCTGCTTGAGAAACGCAATCGAAGGCAAGCCGATCGACAGGAGAATACGAAGGGACATGACAGCGAGTGCGCACAAGGTAACGATCGGCAGATAAACCAGGGTCCCGGCGCGCTTCGCCAGGAAAACTTCTTCATCGATCACGTTGTTTGAAAAAGCCTTCTGGATAAGTTCCACCACCGGATCGAACGCAAAGATCCAGTTGACCGACGTCAGATCATGCCCCAGCGAAAAGGCCGAGCGGATCATGGAAACAATCAGTGTTTTCAGCGAAAATGTCGGAACGATGAACTCTGTCGAGCGCTGCGACAGAAAGGCTTCAAAACTCTCAAGGCTGAGGGGATCTGGCCAGAAGACCAGGAAGCCCAACAGATACCCCCCGAGAATGACCGCGCCACCGGTGCCTCCGTAAACACTCAAATGGAAGATTTGTGAGCGATAGAGCAGTAAAAACGGAAAGGCAAAGAAGAGCGGAATGACACTCGGCTGGTAGAACAAAACGGTAAGACCGGCGACGATACCCCAACCGGCAGATATCAAGATCGCGCCGAAGGCATGTCCTGTCCCGGCGGAGATCCGAGACAGGCCATGGAAGACCAAAAGGATCAGGAATATCGCCGGAATATAAACTTCTGCTTCCGCGGCGTAACGCCAAAAACCATAGCTGCTACCGAGCACAGCGGCGGCGAGCACCGCCGTCATCGCCGATAATTTCAGATCAAGGAACACGATGCGCATGAGCAGCAGCAATGACGCCGACGCAAAAACCGCAGAGAAACACCGCATCAGCGTGAGAGCCGAAATATCCCAACCCAGCAGGCCCACCCCCAGAAAAAGCAGGCGCATCGAAACGTGATAGAGCATCAGACGCGGGTCGGAGAGATAATCCAGCGGGAAGTTTTCAGCCCGATAGGCGAAGGCGTAAACGTCGTCGGTTTCACTGATATTACCTGCGGCGGTCAGCAGGTAGAATGCTGTCAGCACCAGGAACATAACACCCGTTGTACGCCAGCCACCCAGGACAAGCGCGTCCATCCAACTGGCGTTTTGGAAAGGCTTCTGCTCAGGTTTCACGGGCACTTCCGTACTCACGATCCGAAGGCCGGTACAAGCTTCGGCAGCGCACGCACGTGCTTCAGTTCATCAACATAAGCGCCGATCGTGCGCACCCGAAAAGCTGCACTGTAGGATTCGAGAAGCTGCTTCATAACCTCGTTTTTCTCGTCAACGCCGCGCTTCATACCAGGTAAATATTGGAGGGGAATCGGATCATCCGCGCCAAGGAAATCGCTGGCGTGCAGCAGAAATGACGGCGCGACCCCGCGCAGTCTGCAAACCCTAAGTGCCGCCGCGAAGTAACCGCGGGCCAAGGCCGGAGAGAAGTCCGCAAGATAATTCAGGTATGTCCCATGAAACGGCAGACGCAGCAGAGGAAGCGTCGTCACCGGCATTTCCATGAGTGCACCGTTATCCAGCGACCAGAGATAGGGTTTGAGCGATTGGCGCGCATCCTTCAGGCTGCCATAGAGACTGGCAATGACATTTTCATCGTTCCCGATTTTCGAGGCCTTGGAACGATGCCAGAGCCGCGCCACCAGCCCCAGACTGTTCGGACAGGTGGAGGCGTCGTAGTCGTACCCAAGCGACTCAAGGGCCTCAAGCAAATCGGACGAGAGGCCAAAAGCCGGGCCCCTGAAACCACGCGGTCTTTGCCCCGTTGCGGTTTCAATGGCTTCTGCCGCGCGTTGGATCTCGGCTACGATCGCTTCGCGCGGTTTGCGGTGCAGTTCAAGCTCGTGGTCGAAAGAATGGTTCCCGACTTCATGGCCGCGCAAAGCTATTTCTGAGAGCAGGGCGCGATTTGCAGGATCCGTTGCATCGCGCCCGATCACGAAAAACGTCACCTTGAGCTCCAGGCTGTCCAGGAAATCAAGGATCCGCGGTAACGCCAACTCCAGAAATGAAGGATAGTCACGCCAGGCCTCGACGCCGAAGCTGCGCTGGTAGCACCAGAGATTGTCGAGATCCAACGACAAGGTTGCATAAGGCTGTGCGGCAGAGCTTGCCATACCCGCAGTCATTTCTTCCGCTCCTGCGCGAAAATCGGATCGCTCGTCATCAGAGAAGCCACCGCTTCATTCGCCAGATTGACGCTTTCATCGACTGAGAGAGAAGCGTTCACAATCTGCGCAGAATTGACGATATACAAGCCCGGCACAGATGTCGCAACAGGCGGCAGTTTCTCGGAATAATTCAAGGTCGAGACCGCAAGCACATGTCGGGTCCGCGTTACCTTAAATGCCCTGATCTCATCAAGAGTCAGATCCGGGAACATGCGCTGCAGCGCGGGTACAAAAGTGGCTTCGATGTCCGCGTCGCTCGCTTCTAGCAAAGCGTCATCCAACGGAAGGTACTTTGGCAGATATACAAGGTGCCGACCGCCAATTCCAGATCTGTCGATTAGGGACGACATCTCAATCACGGTGGTAAAGGGGATGCTCTCATCGGTGATGTAAGTCAGGTACGCCCCCCCCAACGGCCGGTCCAGCAGCAACGACGCGCAGACAATTCCCTGATAAAGGATGGACTCGTGCTGCCGCTTTTCTTCGTCACTGAGATCCTCACAGACACGAGTTGCAATCGGGGACGCACAGGTGTTGATCACACGATCGAAGCGCCGTGTCTCGTTCCCTGCGGTCACCTCGATACCCGTGTCCGACCGCGCAATGGATGTAACCGGCTTGCCGGTCTCGAGCACCACACCAGCGTCCTCAAGCTTCCTGGCCAGTGTCGAGAGGATGCGGCCATATCCGCCGGGCACATAGCCGAACATTTCGGTCTTCAGGCCACCGCGGCGGGCGGCATAAAAACGCCGGATCACGGACCAGATGTATGCCGCCGACGCTTTGCTGTAGTTGCTGCCCAATTTCGAGCGCAGTAAGGGTCGCCAGAGATTACGGTACGTCGTACGGCCCGACCAGCGTCTCAGCCAGGATTCGGCGCTCAACCTCTCCAGATGTTGGCCGTTTTCAATGCGCGAACCAAAGATGATCGTCGCCCCGAGCCGCGCCTTGTCGATCAATCCCAACACTGGCAACCTGATATAGTCGAGGGAGTTGTTGAGGGGATACATGGAGGTCCCGGTAAAGAAATTCGTCCTGGTCACACTCCAGTCGATTTCCTTTTCGAGACCGAGCTCTTCGAGCAACGCCCGTAGTCGGGCGTCCGAGAGCATAATCACATGGTAGTAACGGTCCCAAACGACATCATCGACCTGCCAGGCCGATGCCAGGCCGCCGAGCGTGGGCGCCGCCTCGATCACTGTGACGTCCTGCCCCGCTTGTTTGAGTCGGAGCGCCAGCGTAAGGCCCAGCATCCCACCGCCGACAATCGCCCAGTGCTGGGACCCGGTGTGTGTCAGACCAACCTCGTTCATTGGAGCCTTAGCGTCCATCGTTGCTGTCGGCGATGGCGGTTTGCATTTCAGAGGTGTTCGCCCCCGGCAGCGGCCGGCCCAGCCAGCGCTGTTTCGCCAGGCGGAAGGCCAGGCGAAGATGCCCGGCAATAGTCCGGAAGATCTTGATCTTCGATTGACCAAGCAGGCGTGTCTCCAGAACCGCCGGATACTCGACAATACGGCGACCCGCCAGATCCATCCGCCCTAAAATCTCAGTCACACCGCAGAACCCCGGGTCGCAGACAGTGATACCCTCAATAGCATGACGGCGATAAAGCCGGAAGCAGCTGGTGTAGCTGGTCAACTTGTGTCGAAGCACGCAGCGGTACATGAATGCCGATCCGCGCGAAAGACACGACCGCCAGGCTGGAACCGCGTGCATAACGCCCTGAGCATGAGCTGGCGAGGCTGCCACGACGTCCACATCATCGCCCATCAGAGACATCATTTCGAAGATCTGATCCGGCGCAAAGGTGCAGTCGGCGTCAAGTGACGCCGTGAACTCTGTCTGAACCTGTTCGAAACCGGTGATCAGGGCGGCGGCGATCCCCTTGTTGGTCTCATGCCGCAGCAATTGAAAACGATCCAGCGCGCCGAAGTGATGTTGCAAAAGGTCCCAGGTATCGTCGCTGCTGCCATCGTCGATCAGAATACAATAGAGGTCAAAAATCGAATCGCCCTTCTCTGCAAAGCGCGCGAGCGTCTTTTCTAGATAGGGCAAAGTTTCTGATTCGTTGTAGCAGGGGATGACCAGCGTGAGCGGAATCTTACCCGCGTCACTCCGGATATCAGGGACCCAGGTCTCTGCTTCCGAAGGCAGGTCGTCGGCTGGTCGTGGCGGTGCTGGCTGCAGTTCCAGTTCCAGGTGTTCCGCAATCGATCCAAAGTCATAGCGCTCAAGGTAGTAACGGACCTTATCGGCCATGCTATCCAGATTACGGTAGTGCCGGAGCCGCTGCAGAAAACTTGCCGCCGCAATCTTCGGCTGGTCCGCTTCCAGCTCCCAACTGTGGAAATAGAAAACCAGAGGATCACTGTTGGCCTCGATCCAGTCTTCGACGCTCTTTTGGAGGAGCCAGTCCGGAAACTGGCGCAGATAGTTGCCGCCGCTCAGCAACAGGGGCTTGCCCAGGAGGGAAAGGCGGGACGCAGGTACTTCGGTGATGCTGCCCAGTGGACCCCTGTGTTTGTGAACCACACCCTGCAAAGCCAAAGGCGCGTTCAAACTCGAATCGTACTTGAACCCCGCTTCTGCGAGTGCATCGAGTGCCCAAAGGTCTTGCGGACCAATCCAGCCGCGCCCGATCCGGAAACCTTCAACCCCCTGCCCCGTGGCATCTTCGACGGCAATCCGTGACCGCCGTGCATCTTTCGCGAAGTCCTCCCGGGAAAGTTCGCCGATGGGATGATGGAAGTAATTCTGGCAGGCAATCTCGTGCCCGGCTTCAACGATATTTCGCAGAATTTGCGGATGATTGTCCGCGACCCAGCCACAGGAGAAAAAGGTCGCGCGGCTGTCCGTCTCTTCCAGCAGCGCGAGAACCCGTTCTGTGTGGCGTTGAAGATTGGTTTCGAACCGGCCCCAGTAACCATTGGGAATGAGGTGGCTGAAAGCGCCGACCTGGAAGTAGTCTTCGACCACCACTGTCAGGATGTGTTTTTGCCTCGGCGCGTTCCCCGCAGTCACAATGCGGCCCTCCCCGACTCTACCTGACCCAATAGGAAATCTGCAAAGGCCTGCGCGATCCGCGAGGCGCTGCGTTCGTCACCGAAGGGATTGGGTATGGGCTTCACGGAAGCGATCCAGTTGTTTAGTTCTTCGCAGTCATCGAGAAGGGCTTCAAGCTGGCCCGGCCACTCACCGGCAAGCCTTGCCACGCCAGCGTCGATTGCCTCCGGGCGTTCAGTGACACTTCGCAAGACCAGCAGGGGTTTCCCAAGGCTGGCGACTTCTTCCTGAATGCCGCCTGAGTCTGAAACGATCAGCCAGGCCTGCTGAATCAGCTGAAGGAAACTGGCATAGTCCAGGGGTTCAATCAGCGTCACGCGCTCGGTATCAGATAAAATCCGCTCGACGGTCTCTTTGACTGCGGGATTAGGATGCACCGGTACAACGAGGGCGGTATCGGGGTGTTTCGCGACGAAAGCCCGCAGAGTCCGCAGATTGCGATCCAGAGTGACACCAAAGCTCTCACGCCGGTGCGTAGTCAGAATGATCGGTTTCAAACCTCGCAACTGGCCAAAGACGCCGTCCAGGCTCCCAGAGACATGGGGTATCCGCATTGCGTTCTGCAGAGAAGACACGACTGGATTGCCGGTTACCACGATATCCTGAGGTGCAATGCCCTCACGGACCAGTTCGGCGCGATTACGTCGGGTTGGCGCACAGTGGAGCGAGGCCATATGCGAAATCAGCCTGCGATTTGTTTCTTCTGGAAAAGGATTCTCCGTATCGCCCGTCCGGAGTCCCGCCTCGATATGGGCGAGCGGTATCCCGCGCATCCGGGCCGCCAATGCTCCCGCCAGCGCCGTGGTGGTATCGCCCTGGACCACAATCAGGTCCGGCAAGACCTCGGCGATGACTGGATCCAGGGCCGCGATGGTTCCGGAAAGTAAGGCATTCAGCGACTGTCCCGCTGACATTACACTCAGGCGGTAATCGACTTCGCTGTCGAGAAGGTCAAGAAAAGCCGGTAACAAATCAGCCTGCTGGGCGGTCGAGACAATCGACACCCGAATCTCTTCGTAGCGCGCAAGCTGCCGCACAACCGGAGCGACCTTGATCAGTTCGGGTCGCGTCCCGGCGATCATCATGATGCCGCCATGCACTGAGGAAGAATTTTCGCCCATTAACTTTTTTAAATCAATTTGTTAGCACCAGGTCGAATATAGCCTGGCTGCATTATGTCCTATTTTTGACACAACACTGCCGATACTAAGTGAAAACCACCGCTATTCATACGTTGGATTGATTAAAAAACTCCCATCAGCACAATCTGGGCTTTCATGGAGTATTCACAGGCAGGAATAGAAATCATCAGTTGAACAGTCGAAAAGGCTAATGAATACTCAAAATAGTATTTTCCTTCATCGATTCGACTCACTACCGGTTTGCGTGTGACCGGATCTTCTATCTCACGGTATCGCACATAGTCACAACGGCTGCGTTTAAGGAGAACACGCCGGCTTTAGTACAAAAATCCATCGTAACTTGTGAACTCACCACCCAGGCCGCCGGTCGTTAGAACCAAGAGTGTTCGGAGGTCGACTGCGATGTCGGCAGAGATTGATTAACTTCAATCTCTACAAAAAAACGAAACATCCATAGACTGCATATTATCAAGCATACTACCGCATAGGCATAACCTGACGTTATCTGCAGACACGCGTGTCCGCCCGGACCTGATCCATTTTGGACAAAGTTGTGCGAATTCTGGACAAATTCACCAACGGCCCTTCAATTTTCGCTTTTTAAGAGGCTCAATCCGTTCCGGCTCCAGTGAGAAGGAATGGACCCGAGATGATACGATATCCCAGTTACCGTGGACCTTTCAGCGTGCGGGCAGTGAAAATTGCACGGGTGGTCAGCGCAACCGGGTGCCTTGTCCCAGATGAGACCTCGTTGCTGCCGATTTATGTGTCGGAACAATGGTTCACCCACAACAGCCCGGTCGATGGCGGGTACTACCTCGTGCTTGAGAATGGCACCACCGGCTATATGGAGGCCGAACTCTTCGAGAGTGAATTCACGCCAGACCACTGACCTTTTTGCCAGTGATCATGGATCGCCGCCCTTACTGCGCGGTCCAACCGCCATCAACCGGCAGGGTCGCGCCAGTGATTGAGGCGGCGCTATCCTGACAAAGGAAAACCGCGAGCGCCCCGAGGTTCTCGACCTCGACAAACTTTTTCGTCGGCTGACCGGCAAGCATGACGTCGCGTTTCACCTCTTCCTCGCTGATACCGCGCGCCTTGGCAGTATCGGGAATCTGGGCCTCGACCAGCGGCGTGAGCACGTACCCCGGTGCGATCGCATTGACTGTGATACCCTGCTGGGCCACCTCGAGAGCGACGGTCTTGGTCAGACCCGCAATGCCGTGCTTCGCCGCAACATAGGCCGATTTGTAAGGCGACGCCACCAGCGCATGAGCGGACGCGATGTTGATGACCCTGCCCCAGCCTTTTGCCTTCATGCCCGGCAGTGCGGCCCGAATTGAATGGAATGCAGACGTCAGGTTAATTGCAATGATCGCATCCCACTTTTCGATCGGAAATTCATCGATCGGTGCGACATGCTGGATACCGGCGTTGTTAACGAGGATGTCGGCTGAACCAAAGGTACTTTCACAGCCTTTGACCATGGCCGCGATCTCGTCGGGCTTTAGCATATTGGCAGGTGAGTAAGCGACCTTGACGGCGTATTTTTCTTCCAGCCCCGCGCGGATCTTCTCAATCTCCGCCGCATCACCCAGGCCGTTGAGCATAACGTTTGCGCCGGCAGCCGCAAAGGCCTCGGCGATCCCCAGTCCGATCCCGCTGGTCGATCCGGTGACGACGGCATTTTTCCCGTTCAACATGCTCATTCCTCTGATCATTCGAGTGAGAGTGCGATTGTGCAGCGCAATATTTGGTCAGCGGCACCGTGCTTGCAAGTCTCTTTTGAAACAGAAAACAACCGCATCCGTTTCCGACCTGCAGAGGATCGCTCCAGACAGTCAGCCGCGATGGATCTTTTCGAGATAATCAAGCACGGCATCTTCACCGTGATGGCCGATGATCTGACCGGCACGCGCCTTGATCGCGTCCGTTGCGTTGCTCACGGCAATGGCATTGTCGACGGCGTCCAGCATCTCAAGATCGTTGGAGCTGTCGCCGAAGGCAGTGGTTTCCCGCACATGCAGCGACCGTTCCTCACGCAGATGACTGACCAGTCTCTCTATCGCGTATCCCTTGTTGGCTTTCGGCGCGGCAATAACGATTTCCCATCCTCCGATATAGTGATTGGCATAGGTGACAATCAAAACGTCAGGTGCATGATCGGCGACGGCCGCCGCGATCCGCTCGATTTCGGCCTTCGGACCCAGGTAGACAAAGCAGAGGATATCTTCCAGGTCAGGATTGGTCGCAATGGGATCCTCAGGCGCCTCTTGCAAACGAGGATCGCCGTAGTGGCGCTTCTCATCGAAAAACCACTGCATGCCCTCGTTATGCCGGTCCGGTACGTACAGCGGGTTTTGATCACCTATCAAACCGGAGACATAGGGCGCAATACCCTGTTCCAGGAAGCATTCGTTGACACGCCGTGCCGCCTCCATGCCCAGACCGTAGTGTTCGAGAATGTGACCGCTCTTCAAATCACGCAGGATCGCCCCGTTGAGTTCAATGACCGGCAGTTCCAGTGAAACCCCGTCGAGAAGATGCCGGATCGAGGGTGCGGACCTGGCCGTGGCAACCGTGAAGATCAGGCCGTCGACGATCAGATCGTTCAAACGCTGCGCCGAACGAGACGAGAGTGTGCCGTCTTCCCCCAAAAGGGTGAAATCCAGATCCGAAACAAACAATTTCACAGGAGCGCTCCATTCTTTCTGTCCGGATCAAGCGAGCCGGGAACAGGTCTTCCTTCGTCAGGCCGCTCTTGTCAAAGGCTTTCAGGAAACGCCCCGTCTAAGGGGATTCACTTGAAGTTGCATTGCACTTCTATTCTGGGTTTCACAGCAAACTTTTCTTCCGGAAAAATACCGAAAAATGCTGAATTCTAGCGCTTGTTAGGCTTCAGGTAATCTTCTGCCCACTAACTCATAACCAAACGCATGCTAACAACGGAGTGGCGGCGTCGGTGCGCCTTTCCCATCGGGCAATCCGGTTTTTCATCTCATCAATGAAAAACGATCGGGCCCTGGCGGGAGTCCTGCCGGGGTTTACAGTGTCTGGTGAATTTTTTAGGCGGTTGGTTATGGTGCAGGAAAAGCAGAGTTATCGAAACAAAGTCGCATTTTCCGGCCTCTTTGTCGCCGTGCTTTTACTGCTGGCCACCGGTGGAATCTATACCGCCAAACTCACCGCCAGCCACATTATCTCAACACATGCAGAGAGAACCTCGCTAGCCTGGGGGGCTTACATCAGTTCTGAACTTGAGCGGATCGAGGATATCGCCGCCGGTGCCGAACTCAACGAACGTGAAAAAAGCTTCCTTTCGAGCGTCAGCCGCTTCGGAGATGTATTTCGCTTCAAACTCTTCGACAGTGAAGGGCGACTGAGCCTGATTTCGGATCAGCTAGGCTCCCTGGAGACCAGTGGCATCGACCTAGGCACGCATAACAAGAAGGCCACTTCGGTCATCTCCAGCGGTGTCCCCTTCACGCAGGTCGAAAGTGGTATCGAGAAAGCCAACCGCCCGGATGTCTACGTCGAGAGTTACATTCCAATACTTAGGGATGGGAAAATCGTCGCCATCGCGGAAGTCTACGTCGACCAGACAGTTGAAGCGGCCAATCTCACCGCCGAGTTTTGGGACCTCGGTCTACAGCTTGTTGGATTAACCCTTGCCGCCCTCTTACTCCCCTTTATCGCCCTTGGAATTCTGCTCAAAAAACAGCGCCATCAGAACGATCTCCTGGCTGAGGAACGTAACAAGGCCCTGAGCGCGGAGCGCGCCAAGTCGGCTTTTGTAGCGAATATGAGCCATGAAATCCGCACCCCACTGAACGGCGTTCTGGGTATGGCCAGTCTGATGCTGGACACCAAATTGGATGAAAATCAGCGCCAGCAGGCCAACACCATCCTCTACTCCGGTGAGTCTCTGCTGACCATTCTCAACGACATCCTGGACTTTTCGAAGATCGAGGCCGGTAAGCTGGAGCTGGAAGATTCCGAATTCGAACTGCTGCCGATGCTCGACAGCGCCGTGGAGCTTCTCTCTCCACAGGCACACAGCAAAGGCCTGGAGATCCCGACCTTTGTCGCCTCCGATGTGCCAAGCGCGTTCATCGGCGATGAAGGCCGCATTCGTCAGGTCTTGCTCAATCTTATCAGTAACGCCGTCAAATTTACCCACGACGGCGGCGTCTCCATCGAAACCGCAGTGCGTCTCGAAGCCAACCCCGCGCAGGACACGGATGCCGGGCCGGAGGATCACGACGATCTGGTTACCCTACGCTTCGAAGTAGCCGATACGGGTATCGGTGTGCCCGCCGACATGCACGACAGACTTTTTGAGGAATTCTCCCAGGTCGACAGTACCGATAAGCGTGCCCACGAGGGCACAGGTCTTGGGCTGGCAATCTGCAGACGGCTTGTCGAACTGCTCGACGGCGAGATCGGGTTCGAACAGCGCGAAGGCGGCGGCAGCCTCTTCTGGTTTACGGTCAGAATTAAACGGCAAAGCAGCGCGTTGAGCTGGGCGGAGGATGCAAAGGATATGGTGCGCGGCCAGAAATTCCTGGTGGTCGACGACAACCATGTTAATCGGGCGGTGTTCGAAAAACAGCTGCTCGCCCTGGGAGCCGAAGTCACGCTCGCAATCAATGCCGAGACCGCCTTTGGCAAGCTGCGCGATGCCGCGGCCAGTGGCCAAGCTTTTGATGTTGCCATCATCGATCATTTTATGCCGGTGACCGACGGTCTCGATCTCTGCAACATGATATGCGCCGATCCATCACTCAGTCAGACTCGTCTCGTCTTTTCCTCTTCTTCCGGCCAGTACAATTCGAATAACCTTGCCAGGGCGCAGGGTTTTCATGCCGCACTTCCCAAGCCCCTGAGGCCAGGTGCCCTCTTGCGATGCGTTCGAGATGTCTTTGGTCCGGAACCCCTGGGTGCCAATCTCCCGGGCACCGCATTACCCCTTGCCGTAACACCCGATTCAGATGCGTGTGACCCGGATACATCCGGTAACGATCAGTTTGATCTCGAACTGAGCACTCCGACGCAGGCTGGCACGCCGACAGACCCAAGGCCTCAAGTGCAGGCTGACGATGACCCGCAGCAGGCACCAAAGGGCACAACGCGTCTCCTTCTGGCCGAAGACAATCACATCAATCAGAAAGTGGTCCGCGAGATGCTGCACGGCGAAGGTTACAGCGTCACTGTTGTCGCGAACGGTGCGGAAGCCATTCAGGCGGTCCGGGACCTGCCCTTCGACGTCGTCCTTATGGACGTGCAGATGCCGGAACTGGATGGAATGGAAGCAACCCGCCGCATCCGCAAGCTGGGCAAGAACGCCGAATGCCTGCCGATCATCGGCGTCACAGCCCGTGCCCTCAAAGGTGACCGCGAACGGGTGATGCAGGTTGGTATGAACGACTATATGACCAAGCCGATCAACCGGATCGAACTGCTCGAAAAAATCGCTTATTGGACGGAAGCATCACGCGACACGCCCTGTCCGCTCGAAGCGGAGGAGGAATTCTCGATACGCGCGGAACGTAAACACTCCGGCCAGTGAGTCTTCAAAACATTGCTCCGGCGGGAAGCGGTCCGTCAGACCACTTTCGGTACGACGTAGTAGTAAATCGAGAAGAAGTGGAATCCACCTCCGGCAACCACAAAGAGATGCCAGACGGCATGCCCGAAGCGCAGCGATTTCCAGAGATAGAAGATCACGCCGAATGAATAAGCCAGACCGCCCGCTACCAACAGCACCAGACCCATGGGCGCTAACAGCCCAAACACGACCTCACTGATGTAGAACGCCGGCAACCACCCCAGGGCCAGATAATAAAGATAGGCGAACCGCTCATAACGCGCACTATGACCGATCAGAAAAGCACCTATCTGAACAGCAATTCCGCTTAGTGCCAGCGACCAGATCAAGGCTAAAAGCCGCCACTCCTCACCGGCAGGCATCAAAAGGCAAAAGGGTGTATAGGTTCCCGCAATCAGCAGATAGATTCCACAATGATCCAGCGCGAGCAGAAACTGCTTCAAGCCCGGGCGCAGGACTGCATGATGCAAGGTCGAGAAGAGAAACAGGAAAATCAGTGCCGAGCCGTAGACCGCGACAACGGGCAGACTGCCCTCACGCCCGACGCTTTCGGCCTGCATCATCAGAAACACCATGCCGGTCACGCTGAGCAGCGCGCCAAACCCATGGGTCGCAGCGTTCAGCCGTTCTTCTTCAGGCGAGAAGCATTCGATGTACATCTTTGAGAGTCTACCGCCGAAACGTGAATATAAATTGACGATAAAGTTGCGCTCTTAAAAAAACTTGTTGGCTATCTTAGCCTATTTAAGATGCTCTTGCCCGGACTCTTGAGGCATCTTGCCCAGAAAGGCCCCGGCAGGTAGCGCTACAACCGCGACCAGCGCCCGCCGTCTCCCCTGCGTGTGGAGAGCGTTGCGATAAAAAAGACAGCTCAGCGCTATTGATTTCCAACAGCTTGCGCAACACATCGAAAGTGGTTCCTTTCCACTCTCATGAGTCGCCATGCCCCCACAACCCGAGACAGAAATTACTCTCGCCTCCGACGTTTCAGCACGCGCCGGGGCGATCAAGAACTGGCTGATCGGCGAAGCGCGCTTCATAGACGATCCTGATCTGGTGGTAGAGGGTTTCGTGCAACGCCTGCTTGACGCCGGCCTGCCCCTGGAGCGAATGGCGAGCGCCATTCCGACACTCTATGCGGTGCGCAGTGGATTGGGCCGGCACTGGACCCCGGAAGAAGGCGTCACGACCCAGGAATTTCCCTGGGACAGCGAAGATATCTATGAAAGCAGTCCTTTCTATCAGGCGCACCAATCCCGCACCTGGGTCAACTTCCGCCTCGACGATATCGATGACTGCGCGTTCGGCATTGTTCCGGAACTGCGCAGCAGTGGTTTCACTCACTACATTTGCATGCCGGTCTTCTTTCGTGATGGCACCGAGGGCGGTCTGACCTTCGCCACACGGCATCCAGGTGGCTTCTCCCATTCCGATCTTGCAATCCTGCGCGCCATTGAAGACGCCATGGCGATCCTGCTCGACCTGAACCGGGTCTGGATACTCCTCAACGAAACACTGCGCATGTATGTTGGCGAAGAACCCCAAGCTCGGATCCTCTCCGGACAGGTGCGGCGCGGCGATGTGGTTCACATCCGTTCCGCTATTGTCTTTGCGGATATGCGGGGCTTTACAGCCTTGTCGGGTTCAATGAGTGGCGAAGAAACTGTCGAACTGCTCAATCGCTATTTCGACTGCGTCGTCCCGCCTATCGAAGAAACCGAAGGCGATGTTCTAAAGTATATGGGCGACGGCGTGCTGGCGATCTTCCGCGCCGAAGAAGACGGTCACAGCGCGTGTACGAAGGCCCTGGCCGCAGCGCGTGAGATCCTGGAACGCGTCGAGCAGGACAGACAAAAGGCCCACGAGGCGGCGCGTTTCGACATCAAGATCGCACTCCACTTCGGCGCAGTCGCCTATGGGAACATCGGCTCAGGCGCGCGCCTGGATTACACCGTGGTCGGCGGCAGTGTGAATCTGGCCAGCCGTCTGGCCGACCTGGCGGGAAACCTGGATCACCATATCCTTGTATCGTCGGACTTTGCCGAACGGCTGCCGGAACAAATTTTTACGCCGATGGGAGAGCATAAATTGCGTGGGGTGGCCGACCCTCAAAAAGTCTTCGCGCCGCGCATTGAAGCTGCCGGTGAAGCATGAGAATGCGGGCAGGAACAATCGCCTTCTGCGCTGCGCTCTTCACCGCCTTGCCGGCAGTGGCGCACGACACTCCCTCTTATATGCGATTGACCGAAAAGCTTGATCGCCCTGAGGACGGTTACTGCCTCGATGTCTTGGGCGCAGGCGGCAGCTTTCGCCCTGACATGCCCCTGATCTCTCACAACTGCAAGCCCGGACGCGCGCCAGACGGTATGGTGACACTGCGAAAGGACGGCAGCCTCTATTTCCCGGCCTTCGATGCCTGTGTAACGGTAATGGGGGTCAACCGAAAGGCGCTAGCTGGCAGTGCCCTGATGCTCAAAGCCTGCAACGCGGAAGAAGCCTTTCTCCGCGCCGCCCGTTTCCAGGGCTTCAGCCATCGCCCGGACGGTCGGTTGGCATTAAACGGCAGCGATCTCTGTGTCACGGTTGGCGCAGACTCCGCGCCAACCTTCAGTTCGGAACACGCCTGGCGCACACTCTTCATGATGTCTTGCGTCCAGGCGCCGGAAGAAAGATCACGATGGAGTTTTCAAAGTCCGGCAAACCAGCCGTAACCCTGATCTTCCCAATAGCCGCCCGGGAAATCATTGGTCACCTTGATCGCCGTGACAAACTTCGCGTTCTTGAAACCCAGTTTTGTCGGAATCCGGAGACGAACCGGTGCTCCGAAGGCGCGCGGCAATGGCCGGAGAGTCTCAGGAAATCTGCGCGCGCACCGCACAGTTGGGCATGATCCGTTGGGCGGGCTGCACTGCGAATGCGGAGGGTTTCGCTGACCTCTTCGGAGACGACATTCAGGGGCGCAGCGAAATGCTCGCCGGCCGCAATCCATTCGTCGCCGCAGATCCGCCAACCGCGCCTTTCAGCGGGCTTGTCGTGCCGTTGGTGTTTTCCCACTGCGAAGTCGCTGCCGTCATCGCACGTCGGGCACACTTCGACGAGGCCTTAATCTCGGCGATAGGCGATCTATTCGAATATTGGGACGGCTCCGGCTGGCCACGCGGGCTGGCTGGCGCACAGATCGACCCCAGCACCCAGTACGTCTGGCTGGCGAGCGATCTGGAGGTCTTCACCCGGCGATACGACCATGTACAGGCGAGTAGCATGACTGCGAAGCGCGGTGGCCAGGTCTACGCACCGGATCTGGCCGCTGCAGCTGCCAATCAGGCCCCCGAATGGCTCTCTGAAATCTCGGATCAGGACCTGCTGCCGCAAGCCTTCGCGCTATGCACGGCGAGTGGCTTGCAAAATGATCTCGTCCTTTCCGATGCGGTTTCTCTGCTCGCCGATTTCTCCGATCTCAAGCGTCCGGAGGTGACCGGTCTGGCGCGCGCGGCCAGCCGCTTCGGTGCTGCTCTCTCCAAGGACCTGGGTCTCTCGGCGGAACTTGCGACCCGGGTCGAGCAGTCAGCCATGCTCTGCGGTTTGGGCTATGTGTCGGTTACCAATGCCGCCTTCAAACGCGGCAACTTCAAGGATAGGGAAAGTCTGCGGCTGGTGCCGTACTGGACCGAGCGCATCCTGTCACGCGCACCCGCCATGACCGACCTGGCCCGCACGGCCTCCATGGCGTTTGAACGGCTCGACGGCAGCGGATGGCACCGTGGCCTGCAAAGGAGCGGTATACCGCTGGAAGCACGGATCGTGCAGGTCGCGCTCCTGGTTGCCGAGACACGGGCCAAAAACAAAGTCGAGGTAGATCAGGTCGACCTCGTGGCGCTGCTGAGCCGGGAAAGAGATGCCGGTCGGCTTGACCCTTCGGTCGTGAACACGGTCCTGCACGTTCTTGGTGCCGAGGTTGTGCCTGATCGTAATGCTGGACCGCTGGGGTACGATGTCACCGAACGCGAACGCGAGGTTCTGGCGCTGTTGGTGCAAGGCCTCACAAACAAGGAGATGGCAAGGCGTCTGGAAATATCCCCAAAAACCGTCGGTGCCCATCTTGAAAACCTCTACCGCAAGCTCGGTGTCACCACCCGCGCAGCCGCAGCCATGAAGGCGCTGGGTTCGGGCCTCCTTTTCGAATAACGCTCCGCAGCTGGCGGTCCGACAGGAGATTACCCGTGGCCATGGTTTCTTCCCGAAACGCGGGTTTGGACGCGGGACTCTCTTTTTATTGTTGATCGTTAGTACGCTTTCACCCATACCGACTCTACGGAGTTGTTTTAAATCTGGAACGGGGAACAAGCGTTATGATTTCCACACTGACAGGATTGCATAACCGGATCTTCGCGTTGGTACAGAAATACCTGCAAGACTGGTTTCTCGGCCTCGCCGCCCGCTTTGTCTTCGCGGGAGTTCTGCTTGTTTATCTTCTCAATTCAGCCAAAACTAAGGTCGGCGAGGGTGTGACGGGCTTCTTCAGCATAGCCGATAATGCCTACTTTCAGATCCTCCCGTCGGTCGTCGAGAGTTACGATTACGACGCGTCCCAGGTTCCCTTTTTTCCATACGATATCATTGTCGCAGCAGGAACCTATTCGGAGTTTATTCTGCCGATCCTGATCACTATAGGCCTGTTCACCCGCATCGCGGCTCTCGGCATGATCGGCTTCGTTGCCGTGCAGAGTGCTGTTGATATCCTGTTTCACGGTGCCGACGAGAAAACCATCGGAGCACTCTTTGACCGTTTTTCAGATTCCGTCATCACGGACCAACGCAGCCTGTGGGTCTTTTTGCTGATTTATCTGGTCATCCGGGGCGCAGGCGCTATATCGCTGGATCATCTCCTGCTGAGAAAATCTCAACGGTAACGCAAGATCATCTCTAGTCCCGGGTACGGGGCATGAGACACCGGGCCAAAGCGAGCTTCGCGTTGGAGCGGCTGATATCGTGTGCTTCATCTTCTTCCAGCGCCATCGCGGTGGCCACACCTAGACCGGCGCCGCCCTGCACGCTTTCAAGCAGAACCGCCTGCCCCCAGGTCAGGTTGATCACCGATACCTCCAAATCGCGACGCACGATGAGCACACAGGTAGGATCGTCAATCGGCCCGAGGCTCGACAGCTTCAGAGGTTCAATCCAGTGCGCATGCCACAGGCGTGCGACCGCGTAGTCGGAAACAAAAACCCGCGCGGCAGGAATCAGCGAAAGCTCCAGTCTGATCAGAGCGGCGGGAGATAAGGCTGCAAGGTCGTCAGGTTCCAGCGCCTGTGCCTCCGCTGCGTAACGGACCTGATGCATTTCCCATTCGAACGCCGCAACATCAGGTAGATATGCCAGATCCCTGACTGCGGGATAACGCGCGATGAAGCTGGGAAACTCTGCGCCGTAGTCCATCATCACCGGCGAGCTGGGTGGATCGGCAAGGATGAAGTCTCTCGCCATGACCGCAAAAAAGTCAGTACCGACCAGCGCCTCCACCGTCCGGTAAAGCTCCCCCAACGCGCGGCGCGTCGCCCCAAAGAAATTATTGCGGTGAATGGCAAGCGCCGGGTGTTCCGGTAACGCCTCAATCGAGGCACCGGGCTCCACCGGCGTCATCAAGGCCTCGCGCCATTGCGCCTGATATTCAAACAGCGATTGCATGAGCCAGCACCTTAGGATGAACCGCATCGATACAGGCTTGCGCCTTGGCCGCCTCACTCAGCAAACGTTCGAGCGAAGGCAGATCGCTATCCCACTCGATGAGCGTCGGAACCGAACCACTGCAAGCCAGAAGCTCGGCGAACAACGCCCAGACGTCGGGGCAAACCTCGCTGCCATGGTCGTCGATCAAAACCTTTCTACCGTCCCATACGGCTTCCGCATGACCGGCCAGATGAATCTCGTCAACCCGGGACAGGTCAATCGCCTCAAGATAGCCTTTCGGCTCAAAACCGAGGTTATGCGCACAGACGTAAACATTATTGAGATCGAGAAGCAGTCCACAACCGGTGCGACGCGCCAGCTCGTTCAAAAAGACCGTCTCATCCATATCGCCTTCATCCAGAGCCGCGTACTGAGAAGGGTTTTCCACCAGGATGCGCCGCCCGAGGCGGTTCTGAACCAGATCGACGGAGTTGCAAAAGCTGTTGAGACTGGCCGAGGTGTAGGGAAAGGGTAAAAGCTCGTTAAAGAACACTCCGCCGCTGCTGGTCCAGGCCAGATGATCGGAAACCTGGAAGGGTTCGTAGCGCTTTACGAGCTGCGCGAGCCGCTCCAGATAAGCCAGGTCGGGCCCCTCTGCACGGCCCAGCGACAGGCCGGCCGAATGAAACGACAGTGGATAGTTCTCCGCAATCTCGGAAAGCGCCTGATGATTTTCGCCACCGGCATTCATGTAGTTCTCAGGATGCAGTTCAAACCAGCCGACCGGCAGATCGTTTTTCAGAATTTCGCCGTAATGCTGGGATTTAAAACTGATTCCAACTTCCGTATCTGGAAAATTCATGCTTTTCACGCTTGATCCACTCCCTTAAACGGCGCCGGATAACCCACAGACAGTGAACTTGCCCGCGCGTGCGACCGGATTGACGACAGCGGCTCGACGACGGCGTTCGAGAACGCATGCACGGTAAAAGCTCATCGAGTTATCACTTCATCAGACGCAGGCTACCCTACCCGCAGGTGTCCCGATGTCCGCGCAGGCGCCTTTCGGAACCGGCTTCTAGGCATTGCCTGGCATGGCCTTCTCCACACTCACTTCACAAGATCTCTTAAAACCGCGTAATGGAGATTAAGAGCAAGACCCTAAATATCCGTTTATTTTCAATATACTTAATGGATTTTTACCCTAATGCCGCAGATTGTCAGAGCACCGCTGCGACCGGACGTTGCACAGTCAACCACATCGGAATCCGCGGATAGAGAATCAGAAGAGCAGGCGCATAGACGGGCAGTCTTCACCCTGTGCCACACCGCCGTTGGAATCATGGCGTGCCGCAGGCTGACCCCATAACGCGACGGGCGCGAGAGCCAGAAACGAAATTCAGTCTTCGCGTTGTTTCGGTTTGGGCCCGGGTTTCTGGCGCATCAGCGATCGATCCAGACGTTTTTCGAGGCGCATGGTGAAGCGGTCGGAACCCAGGGGGCGTCCCGTACGTTCGGCAGCCTCGATCACCTCAAGCTCATCTTCATAGAGCCCCTGGCGCATGAAGTCTTTCCAGGCATTCTCACCCGGTTCGGACACACGCGAAATCAAGGGGTCAACCTTCACGACATCATCATCCTCACCGGCAAGATGCGCCCTCAGGCTCGACCACTTCCAGTCACGCGCCCGGCGCACCAGTCCCTCACGCACTGGCGCCGTTTCAACATAACGCGCGCAGGCAAAGAGATGCTCTTCGTCCATCGGGAAGGACGCAAAGCGCCCCTGCCAGAGATATCCCCGCCAGCCTTCGCGCTGATTGACGTGCCAGGTGTAGCGGCGGTGCGCCTCACCCAGTGCCGCACGCAAACCGTCAGGATTTGAAGGCACAAGTATCAAATGAACATGCGTGGGCAGCAGGCAATAGGCCCAGACCTTGGTCTTGGCCGCCCGGCAACCTTCCGCCAACAGCTCGCAGTAGTCCTTATAGTCCTGCTTGCCGAAAAAGACGTCCTGCCCACGATTTCCACGCTGGGTTACCAGATGCGGTAATCCCGGCGCCACTACTCTTGCTAGTCTTGCCATATCGGAAGACTAGACCTTCACCGAAACGCCGTCAATTTTCCATTATGTCCCCAAAGCTTTCTTCCGCCCCAGGCTTCCTGTCGGGTGCTTTTCGCAGCGCGCGATCACAAACCCCAGGGACCGCGCCGGCGCGACCACTCAGCCCAGAACTTCGCCACTTCAGCGAAAGGACTCTCCCGAGACAACCCGACGTCATCAAGCAGGTGCTCATCCGTTCTTTCCAACAGGGCTTTCAACGCTGGATCAAGCGGAGCAAGGAGTGTGGGCACCGGGTTTTGCGCTGCAGGGCCTGCCACCTCATCCCGCGATGCCACCCACTGAGCTTTGCTGGCCTTGCCTTCAGGGGCGTCGCGTTTAACCGCGTCCACTTCGGGCTCTTCCCGATCAGAAGTGTCGAACCACTCGCTGGTCATCGCCATGACACCCTCCATTTTCCCAGTTAGTCGAAAGTCTTAGTCCAGCCTCTTGGCTTCTCAGGCTTACATTAAGGGATGACTTTGACATTTGTGAAACGAATATCCATTATGTCAGACATCAGAATAGGGAATGCCTTAGTCATGAGCCTTCAACTCGAAAGCGATCTCCTGCGCAGCTTTGTCGCTGTTGCCGAAACCAAGAACTTTACCCGTGCCGCCGACAGCCTGGGCCGGACCCAGTCTGCGGTCAGCATGCAGATGAAGCGCCTGGAGGAATTGGTGGGCGATCCGCTGTTCGAGCGCGGTCCGAGGGGCGTCACTCTCACCCGTCGGGGCAACGACCTGCTCGGGAACGCGCGGCGGATCGTTGATTTGCTTGACGAGACGGCGGCCTCCCTTTCCGCGCCTGCGCTGGACGGGCGGGTTCGGATCGGGATTCCTGAAGAATATGGTGCACCTATCCTGTCGCGCGCACTGGGCACATTCGGTAAACTGCACAGCAATGTGGAGATCATGGTGCGCTACGGCTGCTCTTCCGTGAACAAGGAAATGCTCGAGCAGGGTGAGCTCGACCTCACCGTGGTCTTCGAGTGGCAGGGTACCCCCCGTGGCGAGGTTCTGATGGTCGATCCGACCGTTTGGGCGACGACCGACCAGCACCGGGTCCACGAACAATCCCCACTGCCGGTCGCACTCTACGAGAACTCCGGCTGGTGCATGGAATTCGCCCTGAGGTCATTGGAAACGGCAGGCATTCATTCGCTGGAAAGCCGTGGACACGATTATCGCGTCACCTATCGAAGCGACACCAACGGTGGCCTGAAGCTTGCCGTCTCCTCGGGTCTGGCCATCGCTCCCTTGTCACGCAGCAACATCCCAGAGGGCTGCCGCGAGCTCACGGACGCCGAAGGCTTTGGCGCCATCGATTCCTCCAACGTTGTGATGTACCTGCGCCGGCAGGAAAATCGCGAAGCTGTTCTTGCCATGGCCGACGCCATCCGCGACGCCTTCAGGACCAGCATCGCAAGCGGTTAAAATCTGCGTGCAAGCGCTTCCGTCCATTTCGATGGCAAAGTCTACGCCAGCTCGGGCTCCAAGACCGGACCTCAGGTGAGCGGGTCAGGCAATGACGTGGGGTACAAACCGTGAGAGGTCCTTGGTCACCATGGACCTATCCTCGCGAATACCGATACCTACAGGGTCTTCGCCAATCATCCAGGACCCGATCACGGCGTAATCCTCGCCAAACTTCGGAATCTCTGTGAAGGCCTGAAGAATGTAACCTTCTTCGCCGTAGGCGCCATCAACCGAAATCGTCTCCTGCCCTTCGCGAATCACATCGATGTTTGCACCTTCTCGAGAGAACAACGGCTTGCGCACATAGGCCTCTTCGATGGCGCTCTTATTCGGGTCATCTTCGAAATAAGCCGGCAGAAGATTGGGATGATCAGGAAACAGCGACCATAGCAAGGGCAGCAGTCCCTTGTTGGACAGGATGGACTTCCACGGTGGTTCGAGAAAATCCGTGGTCGACTGCACCAGTTGCTTGCCGAAACGCTCGCGAAACATCTCTTCCCAGGGATAGAGCTTGAACAGGTTTTCGATCAGGACTTCATTGGAATCCGCGTAACGCCCACCGGCATCGATGCCGATGTCCTCTACATAGACGAATCTGGGTATCAATCCGGCCTGCGACGCACAGTCTTCGATATAGCGAACGGTTTGACGGTCTTCGTCGGTATCCTTACAGCTGGCGAAATGCACGACACAGCCGGCTTCGAACAAAGCGCCGAATCGCTCAATCAGTTTGTCCTGAATGGAGTTATACTGATCAGCCGACGCGGGAAATTCACCGGAGCGTATTTTATCCTCCAGCCAGAGCCACTGAAAAAAAGCGCTTTCGTACAGACTTGTTGGCGTATCGGCATTGTATTCCAGTAGTTTCGCCGGTGCCCTTCCATCATACGCCAAATCGAAACGCCCGTAGATCGATGGATCGCGTCGCTTCCAGGAAGCCGCAATCCAATCCCAGTACGCCCGGGGGATCTGCAGCTTCTGCAGCCATTTTTCATCGTTAACGACTAGGTCAACCGCTTCGAGACACATGAAGTGCAGAGCCTCGCTCGGGTCTTCCAGGTCGTTTTCGATCTGATCCAGCGTGAAGGCGTAATAGTGCGTTTCATCCCAATAGGGTTCGCCATACATGGTATGGAAAATGAACCCTAGTTTTTCCGCCAGATCCCGCCAGTTCGCGCGCTCTGTTGTCAGGAAACGCTGCATCTTAACACGTAGCCACTTACTGCTTGGATTTCAGCTTGGCCAGAATGTCGTCTGCGCTGTTCCCGGCGCTGCCGCCGATGCCGGCAGCCGCCAGCTTGGCATCCAGATCGCCGCCATTGCGGGCTTCCTCGATCTCATCGGCCGCCTGTAAACGCGCGGAGCGCTCAGCCTGCTTTTCCCTGATCCGGGACAAGGAGTCTGCCGCCGTACCCAGCGAACTGTTGACGCCGGAATGCCGGGATGCGACGGCCGCCTGGGCCGACTGCAGCGCTTCGGTCGCTTTCACAGATTCGACCTCCCGTTTGAGGTTCTCAACCTTCGCTTCGGTCTGCTTGATGACCGCCGCCATATTCTTCTCGGTCGCCTGATACTCGGCGAGGACTGTTTCGTCCGCCGATAACTGAGATTCCAATGTCGAAATGCGCTCGGCAGTCTGCCGCGCCAGATCTTCGTTATTCTGCTCGAGAGCCGCGACCGCTGCCTTGGTGTACTTTTCGATATCGGCCTGGGTTGTCGTGATCGCCTGTTCTTTCATTTTCCGCTTTGCTGCGATCTTGGCGCGTTCGTCCAGCGCCTTGCCCAATGCACGATCTGCATCGCGGATTTCCTGATCGAGAATGCGAAGCGCCTGACTGTCTGCAACGGCTTCGGCGGCCTCGTTGGTGCCACCGCGGACGGCAGTCCAGAGTTTATTCCAAACACTCATCTGAGTTTCTCCTAAAAGTCGTTACGCGGCTGCATCGCCGGCTGGAGCGAGATCTTCCGATAGATCAACGGCGTTTTGCGCCACGGTCCGAAACTCCATGATGACATTCTGCAGAACCGATCTCGAAGACATGGAACCCCAGAGCTCATACCATTCCTCACCATGGATCGAGGTGACCCCCAAAGCGGAGAGAGGAAGGTATTTCTTGTGGTTGCGCAGCATCATTGCTTCAAAAGCTTTTGGCTCATCCTGGCTGCTGCAGGGCCAAAGCAGAACCGAAGTTAAAATCTGTTCGCCACAAATGGACAAAAACAACTCCAAGCCACCGAGCTCATTCATGCCAACCACCATAACGGGATCCGCACCTTGAATGATCTCGAGTTCGAATTCACCGCTCTCGACCAAAGATGACTGCTCAATGGCAGCCTTTAAACCATCCAGCGTCCAGGGAGCCTCAATTTGTGCCATACGCTTATCCTCCGTATTTAGTTCAGGCGGCGTTATCTGTATGCGCGAACCCGCAATCAGCGCCTGCGCCACGTCTCTTATTTTCTGTGCCTGGGATTTTGGCACACGCACTTCGACGCGGGTCAGTCCGAGCGCCTGCTGCTTTTCAAGCCAGCGCTTCTGACGCTCTGCCGCCGCCTTGGCGCCGACCTTCTTGCTTGATAACACCCGGAACTTCCTTCCAAGTAACCGTCTCCGATGATAAAACATATAACGTCATCGGAGACGGTGACAAGCTGAATTTTATACGCTAAGGTAGTATCTTCGATTTGTGGGGAACAGGATGCGTAGTAACAAGACGGCGCTTCAGCGCTTTATCAGAAAGCTTTATGTCGATGTTGGAGAAATGCGATGGCATGTCCTTGCAATTGCAACGGCCATACATGCATCGGTCAGCTGGAAAATGCTGGTATTGGCAAAAGAGGATACGCTCACCGAATTCTCGACATTCGTGTATTTTTATATGACGACATCCACCACAGTAGGATATGGCGATTTATCACCGCAGACCGAGGCCGGGCGCTGGATCACCATCTTCTTCATCATGATCGGCGGCATCGCACTCTTTACCAGTGTGATTGCGAAATCGGTTGCAAATATTTCCTCGTACTGGAGGCGGAACATGGACGGACTAGGGAACTATGCCCGGTTAATTGGTGCAACAGTGATTGTGGGATACGAACCAAATCGGACCAAACGCATGATCGACGAAGTACATGCAGGCAGCGACCAATCCGAGAAAATCGTGCTGATGGCAGGCCAGAACATTATCGACCCGGACAATCGCGTACACTACGTGCAGGCAAGCTCCCTCGCGTCGGAATCGGATCTCCGCCGCGCCGGTGTTGAAAATGCTGCCCGCGTGATCGTCTACGCCGACAACGACGAACAGACACTCGCGGCCGCGCTTGCCGTGGCCGCTCTGAACCCGGCTGCACATCTGGTCGCTTATTTCGTCAACGCACAGTCCGCCCAGCTGCTTAAAAAACATACACGTGCCGAGTGCGTAGTATCGACATCGGTCGAGCTCGTTGTCCGCGCCATGCAGGATCCCGGAGCCTCCCTGGTCATGTCCGCGTTGTCGTCGACCACGGAAAACGCCACGGTATATTCCCTGCGCCTGCCGGACGGCCTGAAAATCAGTTACCTGCAAGCCGACCGCTATCTGCAGACGGAAAAGCGCGCCAATTTGATAGCGGCAAAACCACCGACGGAAGACCACCCGACCTTCAATCCAGGTGAAGATTTTGTTCTTAGCAGCGGTTCGCAGATTTACTTCATTCGCAACGAGCGCCTGAAAGACACCGAGATCGACTGGCACGCCATGGCTTCAACAGCCTGAGTCGAACGACCAAGAGGACCGTAATGTTTAAAAAACTCATCAATAAGCTCACAAAGGAGAGCGGGCCTGTTGTACCCGAAGTGAATCGCTTGACGATCGGTCGCGCGGCCATCATCGATGAACTGGCCCTGAAGCTCCTACCTCAAGACTGTGTCATGGAATTTCCATCCGACACCTACGCCATCGTGGCCCAGGGCAAGGCGGACATGGGCGAAGGCGTCCACCTGCATCGCTTCTACCCCAACGACGATTCGGTTCTGATCCAGGTTCTGGGCGGCGACGGCTTCAAGACAACGTTTGTTCAGGAGATCACCCTGTTCAATGTCGTCGAATGCTACTACCCCTCGGCAGATAGCAATTGGGATGATTGGAAAGACAAAATCAGGCAAACGTCCTTTCAACTGCCGGAAGATGGCCCCCGCTACGAACGGGCCTGGTTCGATAATTCGGATAGTCCGGAGGATCCTGTCTCTTTCTGGGAGACTGTGTATGACGATCGCATGGTGGACAGCGGGAAGCGCATCTATCAGACCTGCATGCTGTATGTCCGACACGTCGGCGAGATCGACGAGTTTCTCTTGATCAACATGGAAGAGCCGGACGGCGGCGACCGTTGCGTTTCCATACTGGCAGGGATGCCACTCTCATCAAACCAAATTTCAACATCGTAAAGAGGATCTAAAACGATGGAATTTGCGCAAGTTATCGTGGACTCCCTGCTTGGGGTCGCGCCATTTCTTCTGTACTTCATTCCAGCTCTGATTTTCGTTCAGATTTTTTTGTGGCTATACACAAAAATCACCCCACATGACGAAGTGGCTTTGATCAAAGCTAATAATATCGCAGCTTTGATCACCTACGTAGGCGCCATGTTCGGCTTTGCGATTCCTGTAGCATCGGTGATCGCTAACTCTGTGAGCCTGATTGACTTCGGAGTCTGGGCCATCATCGCGGGACTTGCTCAACTGCTGACCTTCATGATCTTCCGGCGCTTCTATCCAAAAGTTTCCGAGCGGATCGAAGCAGGAGAACTTGCTGTTCCCCTGAAGCTGGCTGCGACGTCGATTATGGTCGGCCTGATCAACGCCGCCGCGATCACCTACTGATTGCTCAGGAGGACATTATGAAGCGTTCAAAAACACTCGCCCTGGGACTGATGGCCACAAGCGCGATTGCACTCACCGCATGCAGCGATGATCAGATCGAGAGCAAGTCCTACCGGGATGTCGATAGCTGTATCGCCGATGCGGTCTACACCAAAGATCAGTGCGAAGGCAGTTATCAGACGGCGAAGACGTTCGATGAACTCTCCGGACCGCGTTATGACACACGCGCAACCTGCGAAGGTGAATTCGGGACCAGTCGTTGCACCGAACGCTCTAGCGGCGGTGTCAGTTACTGGTCGCCATTCCTGCAGGGTTACCTGATCTCTTCGCTCGTCAACAAGGCGACCGGCGGTCCGGAACTTCATTCCCGGCCTTACTACAGCCCACGCAGGGGTGGATACTACACTGCCTACGGGACGCGGGTGAACTTCGACAGCCGCGGCGCCTCGGTTCCACGAGAATCGATGACGGCAACATCAAAACCGGCCAAGGTTCAGACCCGCACCTCGGTCCTTTCCCGCGGTGGGTTTGGTAGTCGCAGCGGTTCGCGTTCATCCTCGTCTTGGGGAGGGTAAAACCAGGGCCCGCTTTAAACCGTGAAACAACGGGGCTGGACGCCAAAAATTCTGCTCGGATATCAGTCTGATTGCATTTAGTTGTCCGCCCCGGCATCACCGTCGGCGGCTCAATCCGCTCGGTGCAAACTCGTCAATTACGAACTCATAAACTGCGACCTTCTCAACGCCACTTCAAGTCACGTGAACGGCTCTACCAAACCTAAGCGAGCCCGACATCTTCTCGCCTAGACACAAAGACGCCAAAAAGAGACTCGAGCTGCGACCTCGCTACACTAGAGTCCAATCGCTTTATACACGCGCATGACCTACACTCTTCCTCTTCACCAAGAGCGCGATACCGCACGCCCTCGCCTTCAGAGCATCACAGTAGTCACATGGTACAGCGCGGCGATCGCATGTTCGCAAAACCAAGTCAGTTCGCGTTCCAGGATTAAAACAACAAAACATTCGGGAGGAAGACAATGACGACGGAAGAACTCAAGGAAACCGCGGAGCCAAACCACCGGAATTCAAAACGGACCGCCTTTGACCGGCGGACGTTTCTGACCGCCGCAGCCGGCATCGCTGGTATCTCCGCAATGGCACCCGAAGCCTTTGCACGTAACTTCGGCGAAGGGGCGGAGCCTGTGCGCTATCCGGATCCGGACATCATCGGCCTGGATCCTCGCTTCACTGCCAAGCTGGGCAACACACCGATCCGCCGTCATTACACCGGCACGCTTTGGGCGGAAGGCCCGGCCTGGAACGGTGTCGGACGTTATCTGATCTGGAGCGATATTCCCAACAATGAACAGCTGCGATATCTCGAGGAAGACAGCCATGTCTCGCGCCGCTTCCGCGCGCCCTCTGGCAATTCAAACGGTAACACCTTTGACTTCAGTGGCCGCCAGATCTCCTGCGAGCACGGCAATCGCCGAGTCGTGCGCTACGAGTACGATGGGACAATCACTGTTCTGGCCGACGGCTTCGAAGGTAAAGGCTTCAACGCGCCGAACGACGCGGTCGTCCATCCGAACGACGGCTCCATCTGGTTCACCGATCCAGGTTACGGCGGCCTGATGAACTACGAGGGCGAGCGCCTGAACACCGGCTCGGTCCAGCCCTTGCAAAAGGAAGCGGTCTATCGGATCGACGGACAGAACGGCAATCTGACCAAGGTGACGGACGCGCCCTTCAAACCTAACGGTCTCTGCTTCAGCCAGGACTACAAGCTTCTGTACGTTGCCGACACGGGCGTCTCTCACTACCCCGATGCCGAGAGCCAGATCTGGGTCTTCGACATCGATGGCGCAACGCTCAAAAATCCGCGGCAGTTTGCCTCCATGACCTGGGAAGGCAAAACCGGCTTCGCCGATGGCATCCGCTGCGATGAAGACGGCAATATCTGGTCTTCCGCCGGATGGGTCGGCGATGGTTACGACGGGGTGCACATCTTTGCTTCCAACGGTGACCGCATCGGCCAGATCCGCCTGCCGGAAATCTGCTCGAACGTCTGCTTCGGTGGCACTAAGCGTAACCAGCTCTTCATGACTGCCAGCCAATCGCTCTACTCGGTCTTCGTCGAAACCAAGGGTGCGCACATTACGTGATGGGGTGACGCGTCATGCCTGGAAGTCTGTCCGCTTTACTTTGAATGGGAGTGAAGCGGTCAGCTTCCGCTTTCCAACTGGTCAGGCAAGTGCGCCTTGACCTTGGACACCACTTGCTTTGAGTTCGGTGCGGTGGATGTCGGGAACCACCCCACAAGCTGGCCGTCCGGCGCGATCAGGTATTTGTGGAAGTTCCAGCGCGGCGTTGCCTTTGCGCCCAGTTCCTGAGCTGCCCAGCGGTAAAAGGGATGAGCGTCACCGCCTTTGACTTTCACTTTCGATGTCATGGGAAAATCGACATCGAAATTCACTTCGCAGAAGTGTTTGATCTCGGCTTCCGTGCCTCGTTCCTGCTGCCCAAAGTCGTTCGAAGGGACGCCCAGAACCACGAGTCCCTGATCGCGGTAATCGGACCAAAGAGCCTGAAGCGCGCTGTACTGATGGGTAAAGCCGCAGCGTGATGCCGTGTTCACCAGCAGCACGGCCTTGCCGCGAAACTGCTCCATCGGCAGGGGCTCGCCCTCGATCGAGGTAAAAGTAAAGCCGTGTGCATTGGCCGGCGGCAGGGTCTCCGCGGAAGCCAGCGACGGCAGGAAAAGGACTGCAGCGATCAGGAGGTTTCTGACAGGCATGAGCTCACTCTCAATCGATCAATCTGGCAGCAGGTCACCCGCTAACCTGGCATCCGCGATCCGCCTGAACCGGGGCTTCCCATTGCCGCGGGTCGACAGAATGATGAACAGCACCACCAGCGCAAGAGGAAGAAGGATCTTGATCATACTTTATTTACGCCCACAGGTCGCAGTTGGATCACAACTAATCCAGAAGCCCATCGAGCGCGTACAAATCTACTGAACTTCATCTGATCCCGGCAAGCTGCCGATGCGATCACATTCTGACCGGAGGACGTCGATATCTTGAGCGCAAAGCAAAAGGAACTCACGGTCTTTTATGATGGCGCCTGCCCTCTCTGCGCGCGGGAAATCGGCTTTTACCGGGCGCAGCAGGGTGCGGACGCCGTGACCTGGCTGGACGTCAGCGCGGTTGAAGAGCCGGAGGTCTCACCCGGCCTCTCCAAAGACCATGCGCTGGCGCGGTTTCACGTGCTCGATCCAGACGGTAAACTGCTTTCCGGTGGCGCGGCCTTTGCTCAGCTCTGGCGCGTGCTCCCGGCCTTCCGATTATTGGGCCGCATCGGGCAGACGGCTCCAGTGGCCTGGGTTCTCAAGCACGCCTACAATGGGTTTCTCAGGTTTCGACCCCGACTGCAAACCTGGTTCCGGGCCCGTGAGGGTGCCTGATCATTGAGCAGAGAGCCGGCCCGATACCTGTTCCGGCACGATAGGCAACGCCCATCACGTTGATAGAAAGCGCCCGCAAAAGATTGTGATTCGGGTTCCCCGTTCCCATCTACCCCCGGACGTTAAAAGCATGGAGCGCCCGCCGCACGGCAAGAGGCGAGGCAGCTACCTGCAGATCTGATTCGAGTGAGGAAAATATGAATCCGCAGAGCCTTCTAGAACAGTTTCTTGGCACTGGCGTCGGCCAGAACAACGCCACCGGTCACGGGGCCGGTTTGGGACAAAGCGTGGGTGGTGCTCTGGAAACCGCGAAAGGAAAAATGGCGAACAGCGGCATGGGCGGTATCGCCGGCGGGGTCGCGGCAGTCGGCTTGATCGGCCTGCTGCTCGGCAACAAAAAGGCCCGCAAGTCGGTCGGCAAGGTGGCCGGTGGCGTCGCGGCTTACGGTGGCGCAGCGGCCCTGGGTGCCCTTGCCTTCAATGCATACAAGAACTGGCAGTCGGGACAATCCGCGGGTCACCAGGCCAACACGCAGATTCCACAATCTGTGCCGCAGGGCCAGGTCGCGCTGCCGCAGGAACTCCCGGCGGACTCCAAGTTCCTGCCTGCTGCCGCTCCGGCGCAGGACGGCCGCCCCTTTGAGCTGGCCATGGTTCTGGCCATGATCGGTGCCGCCAATGCCGACGGCCACATCGGCCCGGACGAACAGCGCCACATCTTCGATCAGGTCGGAAAACTGCCCCTTGAGGCCGAGGACAAGGCCTTCGTCTTCGACGCCCTCAGCAGCCCTCCGAGCCTGCAGGATATCGCGGCGCTCGCGAAGGGTCCCGAACAGGCCGCCGAGCTCTATCTCGTCTCGCGCCTCGCCATCGACCCGGATCATCCCATGGAGCAGGCCTATCTGGAGGCGCTCGCCAGCAGGCTTTCGCTGCCAGGGGAACTGGTCGCGCACCTGGAAGCTCAGGTCGAGGCTCAGGCCAGCGCCGTGCCGGTCTGACGGCACGGCACCGGCGACCAAATCTCAGACGCGACCTCAGATAACCTGTGTCAATCCGACTAAAAACGGCGGCTTATTTTAGCCGCCGTTTCTCATTCTAAGTACCCGAACAGATTTACGTCAGGCCGGTTTTCTACGCGCTGCAAAACCGAGCCCGGCAAGACCAAGGCCGAATATGGCTAGTGTTCCGGGTTCGGGGATCTGGACCTCAGCCTGGGTCTGCCCCCTTAGGCTGACCTCAATGTAATTCTCCCTGGAGTAATCCTTAAAGGTAATACACTGCAGTGAAGGCTGATCAAGGATCATTATGAATCCGGCACCAGCACCACATGAACTTCCCCCATATATAGCCCAGCCGTTTGGATTCAGACTGTCACTCACAATCTCTCCAATGAATAACCCCTCCGGCGAAAACGGAGCCGGAGTACCCGCCTGCAGAAGAGTTCCAGTATCGGAATCGAAGTTGAAGTTAATGGCAAATCTGCCGTTAAAAATGCTGTAGTCGGTTTGTGAAAAAGTGTAGGTGTCAAGCGCCGTGCCGTCGGCCTTGAACGCCGTCGCTTCGAAGAACAGGAGATCCATAAATCCGACAAGCGGCGATGCAGCCAGAGAAGAGTCGTCGAACGAGAACACTCCTGTAATGGAGAAGCCCTGCACTCCGCTCCACGACATATCATAGGTCAGCAATTTCGCTTCAGCCTTTGGACCCCAACTCACAACGCTCAACCCAATTATCAAAACCGCAAAAACTGTCTTAAGTCTCATTTCGATACTATCCCCAATGTTGCATCAGCAGAATTCCACCTTTGCGAGTATACTATCTTGGGTAGATTTTTTTGGATAGTATCAATCTAAGCTTTTTCGGCCTCCGGTTTAACACTCTGAAGCGAAGGCTCCAGCTGCAGCTCTTTATCCTGTGCAGGTTCAGCTGCAGCAGGCGCTTCCTGAGCACGCTCGTCTTTCGCCTGATCCTCGCCGATGAAATCAGGCACCGGCGGGCATTCGCGGAACACACGGGTCGTGCAGGTCGCGCAAATTTTAGGGTCCAGATTGGCGACCAGTTTCGGCACCATCTCTGTCTTACGCCGGAAGATATGCTTGCGCCCGATCTCGCGGGGCACATGGAAGCGCGCGAGCTGGCGCCGGATCGGTGGGTAACGCACGCCGATGTAGAGCTGCCCGCCGCGAGCTTCACGGCGTTTTGCCTCCTGGATCAGCAGGTCCGCCCCTGCCAGATCGACACCGACCGCGCCGTCGAGCATCAACCCGAAGTGCTTCTGCCCGGGCCGCTCTTCCTCCATCCGGCGGAATTCCTTCTCGATGAACTCCACGGCCCCGAAATAGAGCGAGCCCTGGAGGCGCGCGAACACCGCCTGCGGGCACTCGGGCAGATTCCAGAGGATAGGACTCATGAAGGGTCGGCCGGACACTTTTTCATTCGGCACATTGATCGGCAGGCCGGGCCGCATCGAACGGCGCAGGAAGATCGAGAGTGACAGAATGACGCCGACATAAATGGCAAATTCGAGATTGATCGCAACCACGGAGAAGAAGGTGGCGATAAAAATGATCGTCTCTGACACACTGGATTTCAGGATATGCTTGATTTCCTTGAAATCGATCAGCTTCCAGGCAACCAGCATGATCAGGCCCGACATGGCGGGAATGGGAATGTACTCGATCAGGGGCGAGATCGCGATCAGGATGACGAACAGGAACAGCGCCGCCATCAGGGCCGCCATGGGAGTTCGCGCACCTGATTCGTAATTGAGGGCCGAGCGGGTGAAGGAACCGGAGCCAAGATAGGCCGAGAAGAAGGATCCGCCGATATTCGATAGTCCCTGGCCGATGATTTCCTGGTTACTGTTGAGGGTCTGCTTGGATTTAAGAGCGATTGCGCGTGCGATTGAGACTGCTTCCAGCAGCCCGATCAGCGCCAGCGCGAAAGCCCCGGAAGAAAGTGTCCGCAAGGAATCCAGCGAAAAATCGGGCGCGGCAAACTGCGGCACACCCGTGGGCACGCTTTGGACGAACTGTACACCATGGGACTGGGCGTCGAGTGCATAGGCAAGCAGGCCCCCGAAAATCAGCCCCACAAGGTAGTTCGGAACGCGCGGCCAGACCCTCTTGCTCAAGATGGTAACAACCAGGGTTCCGAAGGCGATGGAAAAGACATAGGGGTCGACATCGGGCAAGGACCGCCAGATGGCGGCCAGAAAGGCATCGATCTCCTCCGGCCGCGGCAGTTTGATGCCCATGAAACCGGACACCTGACTGAGCGCGATCAGAATTGCAGCGCCTGCCGTGAATCCAACCATCACGGAATGCGAGACCAGACTTACCAGTTGCCCCAGATGAACCAACCCCATCAGCAGCTGAAATATGCCCGCGAGCAGAGTTATGGTCAGGACCGCCTGGATGTACTCGGCACTGCCCGGTTCGTGGAGATTGCTGAGGGTCGCGAAGATGACCACCGAAATAGCAGTGGTGGGTCCGGAGACCAGATGCCAGGAACTGCCGAAGATCGCCGCGATGACCGGCGTCACCATAGCCGCGTAGAGACCGTATTGAGGCGGAAGCCCTGCAATAGCCGCGAAAGCAATGGCCTGAGGAAGGACAACGGCGGCATTGGTGAAAGCCGCCGCAGCGTCTCCGCGCAGCGTCTCCCGATTGACCAGGCCGATCCAGGTGCGGAAGGGCAGCAGGTTTTTAGCTTCGAAGGGGGGAAAGAAAGGCTCTTTCTTAATCCTGGGCATCAGACCTGGCCGCCTCGGTCCTCAGAACATACCTGACCTGCTGGAGAAGTTGTTGTACAGAACGTTTCCAAAGCTGAAATTTTGAAAAACAACATACTGCTGCCAGCGCGCCCCCTGGACCGAAACATATTTAAACGAAAGCACTTCGCGGTTCCGCCGAAATTCGTGCTTCGGATCTAACTCAAACAACTGGAGCAGATTCCCAAGAGCGACAGATTGCCGTTGGAGATCCTATCTGAACTTGATCTGCTCTTAGCCAAACCTCTCCGGAAAGTGATGAAAGCAGACACCTGCTCAAAGACCGCGTCGGGCCATGCCGTAACGTTTCCAGGCGGCTTGTAGAGAATAATAGGGTTTAAAGGTTAAATTATGGCTGGCGCAAGGTTTATAAGGCCTAAAGCCCATCACCTATCCCTCTTGTGATCAAATATTTTGGCTTATTGCAAAAAACCTTGAGCGGAGGGGCGACTCAAACACTTCATGGTCCCTCACCTCTACCCGCATAGCCGCGGTGTCAAGCAGACGTCACGTCGCACCCGGCAAGGCATCACCACCTCCCCGACAGACCTAGCAAATGAGTGGACAACCCTCGATCTTGCTAATTTCCTGGAGCGACCCTTCCGGACCAAAAGATTGCCTTTTTAATCCCACCAAAACCACCACCAGGGATCCGATTGAAGCGACGCAGCAAGCCTTGAGAGCGTACCATACCCCTGATCGACCAGATCGCTGCAATAGGCATATTGTTCGCGCGCAAGGAGCAGCGCTTCCTCGCGGGTTTCCGGCCTCCGCGCCGCCCGGATGTTCATCGTGTCGAAGCCAAGCCCCACCAGTTCAGCTCCATAGCGGTCGCGCCAAGATCGCAGGGCAGCAACATGATACTCGGGCAGAGGATTTGCATTCCATCCTCCCCAACGCAAGTAGGCAGGGACCGTGGTCCAATCCTGGGTTGGGACCATAACGATATAAACCGTCTGCGAGGGCTTACCCGTTTCGAAATCCAGTATCACAGTCGGCCCCGTTGACGGCGCCACTGTCTCCGGCCAGTCGCCGGCCGATGCCTGCGAATCGGGTTCGAATGTGATTCCGGATTGACGCAGGTCTGCAATCACCTGCTCTTCCTCGGCTCGCAAATAGGCATTCAAACTTTCCGGATGCGTGAGCCTGTCCGCTTTTGCCAAGGTCTCTGCAAGCACTGGTTCCGCGGCAAAGCGCCATGCTTCAGGATGAAAGTTATCCAGTATGGGATCGAATGCGCGCTCATCTCCGATCACGACCGGCACTCCCCTTTGCGCAGTAGAGAGCTCTTCCCAAGTCCGCAGCGCATCGACGCCACTGACCTTTACAACCTCATAGGGGAATGCTGCCAAAGCTTCCTCACGTCGCACGGTGGCCTGCTGTCTCCTGTCCGCTTCCTGCGCCTGTGACTGACTGCACCCAAGGGCCATTGTCATCGGAATAGCCGCAGCTGTTTTCAACAGGCGCCTTCGGTGCATTGTGCAGTTCTCCAGAAATCATTTCCATCAAGAAGATTACAATACGGTCGCAAAATACTGCTGTCAGTTGTTTGTATTCTTTTTGTTAGTTGAGCTCTGGAGGCGGCGCACGCGCCGCTAAGGAAGCGTCGAACCCACGCGCCAAGCTCTGGAAGGAAACGCGATACCCATCTGTGCAGCCAAAATGCCAGAGCGGATCACGATTACAAGACCCGCCTTCAGGTCTCGACAAACATGATCCGCTCTCGCATGTCCCGGCGCCCGACACGCCGGTCCCCTCTTAGGTTCCCGAACGTAGCGCCTCAGGCCGCCTTTTCCGTATTGGCTTCCAGGCGCGCATCAACGGTGGCGACCGTTGCGTCGATCTCGGGATGGTTCAAACCGAGAGATTTCCCGATCAACTGAACCAACCGGTCGACGCGCTCGATGGTCGCCGATCCTCCCGCGATAGCCCGCGCCGCCGAGGACGGCTTCACGAGACCTTCAGCCGCCTTCGCGTACTTCTCGAAGGGCACGAGATCGGATGGGTCGGCACCAAGGCGCACGACCATGGCGTCGACAAAACGATAGATCTCGCGGGAGCGTTCCAGGTCCTCATGGACAGCTTCGCGGATTGGACGCACGCCCTCATTCAGTACACAGCGGTAGTTGCCGGTCGCCAGCATGCTCCACTTGGCGAAGGGCACGAAGAGCGATTCATGCACCCGCAGCTTGACCGGCACATCCTTGCCGTCGATCCGGACATCCGCAATGTCCTGCGCCAGTGCCCGCAGTTTTCTGTCGGTCGCCTCATCACCGAACTGGGCGACCTTAAAGTTCGTCGGCAAGCCCACGTGCAGGACGTTCGGCTTTTCTTCTGGCGGCCGGAAAGCCTGCGGATCGGGGGAACAGAGCGTGACCAGCGAAGGATCGAAACGCTGCCAGATTTTCGCGTCGGTGAAGGCCGGCGCGAGACCGTCACATTCCAGGCCAGGGATACGCTTTAGATAGGGCAGTGGCGGCATATTCATGATCGAAATGCAAGGAACCCGGGCCTCGGCAACCCGATCGAGCAGCTGGCGCAGCGACGGATCCGCGTATTGGGGCTCCTGCATCGCAAGGCCGACAAAATCGTATCCGGCAGGATCGACGTCATCGGGCGTCTTGGCGTCAAGCTGCCCCTTCAGATCTTTGGAATAGAACTGGCGATGTGCATCCTCGTCCCGCAGCTTGAGACGGACTTCCGTACCCTCGGCATTGATCAGTTCCGCGGTCGCAGATCTGCAGACCAGGGTCACGTCGTGACCGGCCATCAGGAGTTTCGTGCCCAGAAGCGAACCGTATGATGCACCCAGGATCAAGATTTTGCAGGTCATTTTCACCCCATATGTTCTTCGTCGTTTACGCGAAAAAGCCGCCCAAAAGGGTCGTTGAAACAGTGCTAGCGGCAAAGGAAATTAGGGTCACGAAAATTCGTGTTAATATGTTACTAGATGTATTAACATTTTTGATATCTGTTATTTTGTTATACTTATGATGTTACAACAGCGAACCTGAAGGAATGGCGCTGAAATGAAGAAGACTTTCGTCGGTCGCCAGCTCAGAAAACTGCGTCAGACCCGGAATGAAACCCAGACCGATGTCGCCAAGACCCTGGGGGTGACGCCGGCCTATATCAACATGCTGGAAAACAATCAGCGCAGCCTCTCCGTGAAGATGTTGATGGCCCTCTCCGACGCCTACCATCTGGACTGGAAGGAGTGGGTCAGAGACGACTCTCCAAACCTGCTCGCCGATGTCCGCAACGTCATGCAGGATCCGATATTCGGCAGCGAGCCACCCGACCTTCAGGAACTCCGCGCGGCGGTAGAGCACTCCCCGCGTTTGGTCAGCGCATTTGTACAGCTCCACAAGACCCATCGCGCAACCGTCGAGAAAGTCATGCGTCAAAGCGAGGGCCAGAACCCGTCAGATCTGATGGCCATGTCCCCCGAAGCCACCATTCATGATTTTTTTCGCAACCACTCCAATTACTTCCACACGCTGGAAGAGGCCGCCGAGGGCCTGCGCCGGGATGAACCCTGCGACACCGACGATGTCTATGTGACCCTGAAAACCCGATTGAAACGCAAACACGGCATTGCAATTCAGACCAAGTCCGTTGAAGCCCTGGATCAGACCCTGCGGATCCACGATCAGGAAAAGTCACTGCTGATTCTCTCGGAAGCCCTCGACCATCAGAACCGTGTGTTCCAGCTCATCCACGTCATATGCCTGCTCGAAATGGATGACCTGCTGAAGGATCTGACCGAGGGCAGCGGCATTCGCAGCGATGTCGGTGTCGCCAGATGCCGGGTTGAGCTGGCTAACTATTTCGCGGCGGCCTACCTGATGCCCTACGATGCCTTTTTGCGGAAGGCGGAAAAGACTCTCTACGATGTCGATCGGATCGCCGCAGCCTTCGGCGTATCCTTTGAGCAGGTCTGCCACCGGTTGACCACCCTGCAGCGCCCCGGCGCCGCCGGTGTGCCGTTGTTTTTCCTGCGCATCGACAAGGCGGGCAACGTCACGAAACGCTTCAACGCGACTTCGTTCAATCTCGCTGAATACGGCGGCGCCTGCCCGGTCTGGAACATCCACACGGCCTTCCGCACGCCGGGCGTTGTTCTGCCGCAGTTCGTGGAGCTCCCCGGTGGTGAGAAATTCTTCACCATAAGCCGCACTATTGACCGTCCTGTCTACAGCCGGGAAACCCAGAACCATCGCCTGGCGGTCGCCCTGGGCTGTGAATTCCAGTACGCCGACAGAATCGGCTACGCCTCCTCCTTCAATCTGCTCGACCAGAACCTCATGTACCCGATCGGCATCAATTGCCATCTGTGTCCCCGAAAAGCCTGTTCCCAACGCGCCCACCAACCCATCTTCGTGGACCTCCCCATCGATCCCAACCGGCGCGGCAATACGCGGTATGAAAGCTGAGTGGGACCAGGAACCACCCGCTCAACGTTCGGGCGTGATTTTGATCTCGGAAAGCACAACAGCGCGCCAAGCCTGTGAATTCGCCGGCTTATGTGTTCAAATTCACCTGCGACAATTCGCGACAACAGCATCTCTTGCGCCGCGGCATTTTTAGAATAATTGTAGATCCATGGGAATAACGTTTTAGGAACATTGCCTTAGGCAATGCATTCGATATGCCCGAACTTTATGATGCCGTGCTGCTGGCGCGGATACAATTTGCCTTCACTATCGCTTTTCACATTGTTTTTCCGGCCTTTTCCATCGGTCTGGCGAGCTACCTGGCGGTCCTTGAAGGCCTTTGGCTCTATACTAAACGTGACGTTTATCTTCAGGCCTTTCGCTATTGGATGAAGATTTTCGCGGTGGTCTTCGGCATGGGCGTCGTCTCCGGTATCGTCATGAGCTACCAGTTCGGCACCAACTGGAGCGTTTTCTCGGATAAAACCGGGCCGATCCTAGGGCCGCTGATGGCCTATGAAGTGCTCTCGGCTTTCTTCCTAGAGGCTGGTTTCCTCGGGGTCATGCTGTTCGGCATGAACAAGGTCGGACCGCGCCTGCATTTCTTTGCAACGGCGATGGTCGCCCTGGGCACTTTCTTTTCCGCCTTCTGGATCCTCTCCGTAAACTCCTGGATGCAGACACCCGCGGGCTACGCCATTAACGATGTTGGGCAATTTATTCCCGTCGACTGGTGGGCCGCCATCTTTAACCCGTCCTTTCCCTATCGACTGGTTCACATGGTCCTGGCCGCCTACCTCACCACAGCTTTCGTAGTCGGCGGGGTTTCGGCCTGGCATTTGTTGCGCGATCGCAGCAACGAGGCAGCCCGCGTTATGTTCTCCATGGCGATGTGGATGGCCGCGATCGTTGCGCCCATCCAGATCTTCGCAGGCGACCTGCACGGCCTGAACACCCTGGAGCATCAACCAGCCAAGGTCGCCGCCATGGAGGGGCACTTCGAGACCCGCAAAGGCGCGCCGCTTATCCTCTTCGGCTTGCCTGATATGGAAGCTGAGGAAGTGCGTTTTGCGATAGAGATTCCCAAGCTCGGGAGCTTCATTCTGACCCATGATTGGGATGGTGAAATCAAGGGCTTGAAGGAATGGGCTCCCGAAGACAGACCGAATGTGCCGATTGTCTTCTGGTCCTTCCGGATCATGGTCGGGCTAGGGGTTCTGATGATGTTGCTGGGAGCCTGGAGCCTTTACCAGCGCTACCGCCGAAAACTTTTTGAAAACGACTTGCTGCTGCGCGCCGCCATACTGATGGCCCCAACTGGTTTCATCGCTTTGCTGGCCGGCTGGGTAACGACCGAGGTGGGCCGCCAGCCCTATACTGTATACGGACTGCTGCGCACCACCGATTCCGTCTCGCCAATCGACGCACCGGCAGTCGCGCTCTCCCTGCTGGCCTTCGTCATCGTCTACTTCACGGTCTTCGGCGCCGGTGTCTATTATGTGCTCAAGCTGATGAGCCACCCACCGCATCCGGGCGAAAGCGGACCGCCTGCCGAACAGCCAATCCGCGCAGCCGGACTGACCCCCGGGCCAGCGCAACCCCAGCACGAACCAGCAGAATAGGAGGAGAAAAATCATGGAATTCGATCTTCCTCTCATCTGGGCTTCACTGATTGCCTTCGCGGTTCTGACCTACGTCCTGCTGGATGGTTTCGATCTGGGAGTCGGGATTCTCTTCCCCTTCTTCCGAAAGGGCGAAGAACGGGACTACGCCATGAATACGGTGGCGCCGGTCTGGGACGGCAATGAAACCTGGCTGGTACTGGGTGGCGGTGGTCTTTTCGCCACCTTCCCGCTCGCCTACGCAGTGGTGCTACCCGCGCTCTATGCGCCGATCACAATCATGCTTCTGGGTTTGATTTTCCGGGGCGTCGCCTTTGAGTACCGCTGGCGCAGCGGGTCTTCGCAGGGGCTCTGGGATCTCGCCTTTACCGTCGGATCCGTCACCGCGGCCCTGTGTCAGGGCATCGCCCTCGGCGCGCTCATTCAGGGCATTCCCGTCGCAGATCGCGCCTATGCCGGCGGCTGGTGGCATTGGCTGTCGCCCTTCTCGCTGCTGACCGGTGTCGCCGTTGTGGTCGGCTATGCCCTGCTGGGTGCCACCTGGCTGGTCATGAAGACCACCGGCCCCGTTCGCGAGCGGTCCCACCGCTTCGCATGGATCGCAGCCATTGGCACCTTCCTGCTCATCGGACTGGTCAGCCTCTGGACGCCTTTCCTGGATCCGATTTTCATGGCGCGCTGGTTCGGCTTTCCGCAGATCCTCTACGTCGTACCGGTTCCAATTCTTGTCGCTGCCGCTGCGTTCGCGCTGTTCCGTGGTCTCAGGAACCAGAACGATGGCCAGCCTTTCTTCGCGGCGCAGGCCCTTTTCATCCTGTCTTATCTGGGGCTGGGGATAAGTTTCTTCCCCTACATTGTCCCGCCCGCCATGACGATCCGGGAAGCGGCAGCACCGGATGAAAGTCTGCTATTCCTGTTGGTGGGCGCCGCAGTCCTGATTCCCCTGATTCTCGCCTACACCGCCTATGCTTATTGGGTTTTCCGAGGCAAAGTCGATCCGTCGGAGGGGTACCACTGATGCCGGGTGAGCCTGAAAACAGCACACTCAAGAGGCTGGGATGGTTTGCAGGATTGTGGATCGCCGGAGTGGCCACGCTCGCCATCATCGGCTACGGCATTCGCTACTGGCTGGGCCTATAGGAGATCAGGCGGCGGCTAGTTTGAGGTCCGTTTCAGCGATCCAGCCGCCACCGAGCACGCGCGCACCGTCATAGAAAACGGCTGCCTGGCCTGGCGAAATTCCGAACTGCGGCTCCAGCAGAACTACTTCTGCACCGCCCTTGGCGGAGCTGCGGATCCGCGCCGCAGCCACATCCGAGACTGAACGTAACTTGACCTGAACGTCAATTCCCTCGGGCGTCAGGGGCTGATCACCCAGCCAGTTCACCTGACCGATCCGAACGATATCACGGGCCAATGCTTCCCTGGGGCCGACCACCACACGGTGACTCTCGGGCTCCAAACGCACAACAAATAAAGGTTCTGTCGTTCCGCCGATACCAATGCCACGACGCTGGCCTATGGTATATTTGATGATGCCGTCGTGGCGGCCCAAAACGCGCCCGTCCACGTGCACAATATCGCCAGCCTCGATGGCGCCCGGGCGCAATTTCTCGACCACACTGGCGTAGGAACCGTTCGGAACAAAGCAAATGTCCTGGCTGTCGGGCTTATCTGCGACTTCTAGCCCCATCTTTTCGGCTAAAACGCGGGTCTCGGTTTTCGGCATGCCCCCCAAAGGAAAGCGCAGAAAGTCCAACTGCTCATCCGTCGTCGCAAAGAGGAAGTAGCTCTGGTCTCTGCTCGGATCCACCGCCCTATGCAGTTCCGCGCCCCGTTCGCCCATGACCCGCTGAACGTAGTGCCCCGTCGCAAGGGCCTCCGCCCCCAGATCACGGGCTGTGGCCAGCAAATCCCGGAACTTGACCGTCTGATTGCAGCGCACGCAGGGGATCGGCGTTTCACCACGCAGGTAGCTGTCCGCAAAGTCGTCCATCACACTCTGGCGGAATTTCGACTCGTAATCCAGCACATAGTGAGGAAAATCAAGACGTTCGGCCACCTGGCGGGCATCATAGATATCCTGCCCGGCGCAACAGGCCCCCTTGCGCTCGATGGCGGCACCATGATCGTAAAGCTGCAGGGTGACGCCAACCACATCATAGCCTTCGGCGTGCAACAAACCGGCTGTAACCGAGCTGTCTACGCCACCTGACATAGCGACCACCACACGTGTATCCGCGGGCTTTTTATCGAAACCGAGTGAGTTCATAAGCGCGAATATAGGAGAAAGTGTCCAACAAGCAAGGCCTCAGCCCTGTAAAACAATGCCGCGCCAGGACTCCGGTGTTTATCCGGCCATGACCGCTGCCAGACGTTCCAGAACGCTACTATCGCGATATAGCCCCAGAGACGCCGAGAAATGTCCCTGGTTCCGCCTAAAGATGTTGTCCTCGGGGACATTCCAACGCCGCATCAGGCTCTCACCACCTTTAATAGGCGTTAGATCGTCCGCCAGCCCCAACAGGGTAACAATCCGATGCGGCGCCATCACCGGATCACCATGAGGTTCCAGCAGAGGTGTCCAGCGCGCCAGGTCACTCTCCGACCAGCCTGCAGCTGCAAAATGCCTGGGCATCTCAAGAAGGCGCGCCATGCTGCCGCGCAGGGCAATGTCCAGCATGTCTTCACTGGTTGTCACAAGCAGCAGATGATCGGGACGCTGGCTGGCCTCCCAGTTCCGCGCCTGCGTCGCCACCAACTGGGCTGTCAACGCACCCAGACTTAAGCCGCCGACAGCAACCTGGCGGGATCCGTTTTCGCGCGCCCAGGCGACCAGTTGCGCCACCTCAGTTACCCAGGCATGGAACAGCTCGATGAAACCCAGCGGGCCTTGCGCAATCGCAGGCTCTCCGCCAAAACGGCCACGCAGCCTTCTATGACCGTGCCAGGGCGCTTCGGGACGGATAACCCGGAATCCCTGTTTGGTGAGCTGATTGACCGGATCGGCCATCTCACCCCAGAAATCCGTCTCCATGCCAATCCCATGAAGAAAGATCAAACAGGGCGCCCCCTCTCCACCGGTTTCCGGTTCGTATACTTTTGCCCAAGCCTTTCCATTTTCGCCCTCGTTTGCCATCACCGCGTTCTCTTCGCCTGCGGCCAATGACGGAAATCTGAGCCAGTATTGCCGGTAGGCAGCGCCGGAATCCCATGCACCCGTCAGAACACAGGACTTTTCAAAGGCCGGATTAGATGGCACTTCAAAAGCCGAGGCCGGGTTCAGCAGTCTCTCTCCTTGGTGCTGCTCCACATTCTCATTTTGAGGCACGGCCCAATGCAATTTCGGGAACTTACGGCGCCAGGGCAGAAAAGCTTTCCGACACAGCATTCTCTGTTTCGAAGCTGATTGGCGCTGCACCTCGACCGCGATAAGCTCACGCTCCAACGCGCTCGTATCGCCAAAGAACCTCTCCTCCCATTGTCGTTGCGCGGCATTGTATATCCGATCCGCCTCTGCGGTTTGCGCCAGAGCCGAGCCTATCCGCCCACTGCTGCGAAACCCGCCCCCCAGCAGACTATTGAAGCTTTCCAGATCGCCACCCGCTTCCAGGGCGGCTGCCCAGGCGCGCGAGAGCGGAAAATACCAGTTTACAATGGCGCGAACGCCGCACCAATCGTACCAGGGGCGCAGCAACAGATTTCCTTGAAGCCCGTCAAAGGCCTTGATTGCCATGGGCTGGGGAAGACGGGTCGGTTCGACACTCGCAAGAGAAACTGGAACGTTCACAAACAATACCCTAGACTGAAGCGGAATTTGGGACACATCAAAGCAACATCTCCAGCGCTCAAATGAGCTTCACAAACATGTCACCACTGATCATCATCCCTGCCGCTATGATCGCGGCTGTTACTCTTACATTACAGGATTGATTGCAATGCACCGGTTTTTTCTCACGGTAGCCTTTTCTCTCGGGCTTCTCGCATCCGCTTCGTTTACCGCCCACGCCGAGAACGGCATCGTCGTCAAGGAGAGCGTCCGTTCCGTCGGCGAAACCATCAGCCTGCTCGAAGAAACCCTTAAGTCCAAAGGCATCACTATTTTTGCCCGTGTGGACCACGCAGCCGGTGGCGCAAAGGTAGATCTGCCTCTGCGCCCGACCGAACTGCTCATCTTCGGCAATCCAAAATTGGGAACACCGCTGATGCAAACGAATCAGACAGCGGGCCTGGATCTCCCACTTAAAGCCTTGGCGTATGAAGATGCAGATGGGAAAGTCCATCTGGTGTACAACGATCCCGCATATTTAAGTACGCGGCATGACCTGGGCGAGAAAGCAAAGGTCATTGAGAAGATTTCAGGCGCCTTAAACAAATTCACCGATATTGCGACGAAGTAAAATTCGATATCTATCGACTGTGGTATAATTAAAACGCCACCTGATCAGGTATGAACCCTATGAGATCACTCAAAACCCGGATGTACACATCCATTTTCACATCTGGTTTCTGATACCTCCGGGAATCAATTCCAGATTTTGCTTCCCAACGCATGTCATATACGAAAAACTGAGCCCGTTCATTTCGTTGGGCTCAGTTTTTTTATCCACCATAAGCTATTTTCTTCATTGGTCATCTGATGTGGGGCACTCTTAGACTACGATATCTCCTGGCCTTCGCATTCACACTGGTGGCGACGGTTCCAGTTCTGCTGCTCGGTTTCTGGGTCGAGAAAAACGCCCTCCCGAACGAGATACAGTCGGCCACTGAAAAGCATTTGCTTCTTGCACAGAATGTGACCTCAGGCCTCGAACACTATCTTTTCGATGTGGGGGCGGCATTCGATTATCTGGTCGAAGCTGCCAATCAATCCCGGCGCTCGGCGGCACTCGAAACTTTTGCCAAAAGCCTGGAGTTCAAGGCTTTCTATGTGGCCTCAGAAGAGGGCAAAGTCACCTACGACCTGATCCTTCCTCGCAACGCGGTCCCGCAAAGCCTGGAGAATTGGATTGCGGAGACGCGCGGTGCGGCCACAAGTTCGAAGCTTTCCTTCAGCGGTGTGCTCCCGAATGAAACCGGCGAACCGACCATTTATCTGGTGAAGCCGTTATCAAACAAGCGGATGGCCATCGGTGAACTTTCCACCGATTACATCGTAAAGGTCCAGAAATCGATTGCCTTCGGCGAAAAGGGGCATGCCGCGATCGTGGATGCCCAGGGACGGGTGATTGCCCACCCCAAGGAGGAGTGGCAAAAAGAAATGCGGGACCTTTCCGCGCTCGAGCCTGTCAAACGCATGATGAATGGCGAGACCGGCATCACCCGGTTCGTCTCTCCTGCACTTAATGCTGAAATGATTTCAGGCTATGCCGTCGCGAAGAATGTCGGATGGGGCATCATGGTACCTCAGCCGATCAGTGAACTGACAGGGCAGTCTGACAAGATCCAGAACGCCGTAATGGCGATCGTTGCTGTGGGGCTCGCCGCCGCCGCGATCTTGGGCTGGACCCTATCTGGCATCGTGACCCACCCGGTCGACGCGGTGGTCAGGGCGGCGCAGGATTTTGCCGCCGGCAATCGGGATCGGCGCGTTCCCGGCCTCTCTGTCCTCGCCCCAATCGAATTCAAGACACTCTCTCGCGGCTTTAACGCCATGGCGCAACAGATCCAGGATGATCACGACGCCCTGGCGGAACGCTCGCGACAAGCGAGCATGGAGCGCCTGGGAAGCATCGCGGCGAACATCCCGGGTCTCCTGTATCGCAGGGTCAAGACAGCAGACGGGCAGATCAGCTATCCCTTCTTACGCGCAGGCGCCCGCAACGAATTCGGCCTTGCCCTCGATGGCCACCGGCCGGTCATGGAGGATCTGACGCATGTCGTACACCCTCAGGATCTCTCCTCCCTGATTTGGGCGATCGATGAATCGGCAAGTACACTGGACCCTCATGCCCATGAATTCAGAATCATCGGACGATCCGGTGAGGCAAGATGGGCACGTTCTTTCGGCATTCCACGGCGGCGGGATAACGGCGATATCGTATGGGACGGTGTGATCGTCGATATCAGCGAGACTAAAAAAGTTGAGCAGGCGCTGCTGGAAGCAAAAGAAGAAGCGGAAAACGCCAACCGCGCCAAAAGCGAATTCCTTGCCAATATGAGCCATGAATTGCGCACACCAATGAATGCGATTCTTGGTTTCTCAGAGGCTATGCAGCTCGAGATCTTCGGAAAACTGACCCCGACCTACAAAGAATATTCGGAAAACATTCACAGCAGTGCCGAGCACCTGCTCAGCCTCATCAATGACCTTTTGGATCTCTCCAAGGTCGAAGCCGGTAAGTTTGAATTGGATATCGAGGAGATCGATCTCTGCGACTTCGTGGAAGGTGTTCATAAACTAATGGAGCCCAAGCTGACCACAGGCCGCCTTCAACTGGTCAACGCTGTCCCCGCCGATTTCCCGCATCTTGATGCGGATCGCCGAGCACTCAAACAGATGCTTTTAAACCTTGTGTCCAACGCCATTAAATTTACACCCGCACAGGGAAACATCGAGATCAACGCCAGACTGGAAAGCGACGGCAGCTTACGGCTGGGCGTCACCGACACCGGCGTCGGCATCGCGCCAAACGACGTCAAAACGGTGATGGAGCCATTCGGGCAGATAAGAAACGGGCTTGAGCATGTCCCGCCCGGCACGGGCCTGGGGCTGCCCCTGACAAGATCTTTGATTGAGCGTCACGGCGGAGAGCTTCGCTTGCACAGCACCCCGGGCGAAGGCACCTGCGTCGAGCTGATCTTCCCCCAACATCGCGTCCAGTCTGCAAAAGCACTGCCGCAGGGTCACGACGAGCCGCAGCACTCAATTCACTGACGCATATCGCGTTCGATCGAGCCTGAGAATATCACCTAAGACGGCAGCGCCAGATCGGCTTCAGGATTTATTACGAAAGTCGCGAATACGCGCGGCGTTCGGGCAGAACCCGGGCGGGTGCGCATGGCGGCGTCCTTCCGCAAGCCATTCTTTGCACCTGTCCGTATCCCGACATCCAGCACAAGCGTACATCGCGTTTCTAAGCTGCCCCTCCATCGACGGGCCGTAGTTATCATAGTTCCGCAGAGCATCGGTCTGAGCGAACATTTCGCCCATCAGATCGACGCGCTCCGTCAATTTGGTGAACCATCCCATGGCATGCGTCCTTCCCGGTCTGAACCGAGAGACTGGCGCAAGAAGCCGCACACCGCATTGATCTGTCTCAAGGAAAGGCCGCGGAGTTGCTCTCAAGAAGAATGGTTTGGTGCCATGCCCATATCCCAGAAGCCGACTTCTAGACGCGTGGCGGCCCCAAAGGTCTTGCTGAGGGATTTCCAGCGCCCGGAAGCGCCGGCATCTTCGCCGATTCTTGCGGCTGAAACTCTATCGAGCTGCGCGAGCGCCGCCACCACGACCGACTGATAGTCCGCGCCGGCATAGGTCTCAATCCAATCCCGATAGGGATTATCTGCGATATTTTCACCACTCAGCGCTGTCAACCGGAGGCCGATTTCTCCATATCCCGCGACGCAAGGTGCGAGCGCCGTCAGCAGATCGAGCAGATCACCAGACAGCCCCGCATCGAGAACAAAGCGCGTGTAGGCCAGGTTTCCCGGGGCTTCTTCGGCCCGCAGCATCTCGGCTTCACTCAGGCCCCATTGCGCACAATACCGCAGATGAAGCTGCATCTCTTCGTTCAGCAACGCGTCCATGGTCACGGCTGCCTGACGCATATCCTCCAGAGTATCACTCTTGTAAACCGCAAGGGCATAGGCCCGGCTGAAGTGAATCAGAAAGAGATAATCCTGGATGAGGTAATGCCGGAAACAGGCTTCCGGCAGGCTGCCGTCGCCCAAGCCGCGCACAAAGGCATGATCGACATAGGCGTTCCAGTCGGCGTGGTTTTCCCCCTTTAAAGCCGCGAAAACGCCCTGCTCCCAGGGTGGCGTAAAATCTGACATGTTGAGGCTCAGTCCAGCAGCATGCTGGGTGAAGCACCTGGCAGCGTCACCGTGAGACCATCCAGCGCCTCGGTGATGATGAGCTGGCAGCCCAGGCGGGAAGTTCGGGTCAGACCGAATGCCAGATCCAGCATGTCCTCTTCATCTTCACTCGCCTCGTTGAGCTTGTCGTACCAACTGGGATCAATCACCACATGGCAGGTCGCGCAAGCCAATGAACCTTCGCACGCACCCTCGATATCAACGTTATTGCGCTGTGCGATTTCCAACACCGAGAGCCCAAGAGGCGCGTCGACCTCCTTGTGGTTTCCGTCTCTCTCGATGAACACCATCTTCGGCATGCAGCCAAACTCCTATTTCGTCTCGTCCGATTTAAAAAACCGGATGCTTGTTAGAGCGTTCTTGCAGGAAATACGAGCGCGCTCTCATCTCCACAACAAAAAACGAAGAAATTAACCTTGTTTATCGTCTCTGATCTTTGAAACCGCCTTTGCCAGCATGACCACTGCTTCATCGATCTCGGCCTCAGTGTTGAAGCGCCCCACCCCGAACCTCAAGCTGCCCTGGGCCAGATCAGCATCCAATCCAAGCGCCTGGAGCACATAGGAAGTCTCAACCGACGCCGAGGTACAGGCCGATCCGGTCGAGAGGCAGAGCTGCGGAACCGCTTTGAGCAGACTGGCCGCATCTACCGCTTCGAAAGAGAGATTGAGGTTGCCGGACAGTCGTTGCGCCGGGTGCCCGTTCAGATGGACGCCGGGTACCACCGCGAGCAGACTGCTGTGCAGACGCTCGGTCAGGATTTCGACGCGTCTTTGTTCGTCCTCCATCTCCGCCTGCGCAATCCGCGCGGCTTCGCCGAGCCCTACACAGAGCGGCGTCGGGAGTGTACCCGACCGCAATCCGCGTTCCTGACCGCCGCCGTCAATTTCCGCAATCAGACGCACCCTTGGCCGCCGACGCACAAAGAGTGCGCCTATACCCATTGGGCCATAAATCTTGTGACCGGAGATCGATAACAGGTCGATCGCCGTTTCACGTACATTCAAGGGAATTTTACCGACTGCCTGGGCGGCATCGCAGTGAAAGTATGCGCCTTTTTCGCGGCAGATCGCGGCGATCTCGTCGATCGGCTGCAGGACACCGATTTCATTATTGGCAGCCATGACCGACACGACGGAAGTCTCTTCGTCGACCGCTTCCCTCAGCGCGTCGAGGTCGATCAAACCGTCCGCCAGAACCGGGACAAAGGTCACCCGGTGTCCCTCCCGCTCCAGCCGGCGCACGCTTTCCAGAACGCACTTATGCTCGGTCGTACAGGTCACGACGTGGGGTTTGCGGTCCTTATGGAATCTTGCGGCGCCCTTGATCGCGAGGTTATTGGACTCCGTCGCGCCCGAGGTGAAGACGATCTCACGCGGCTCAGCGCCGATCAGCGCGGCTACCTGGGCTCGGGCCCGCTCCACGGCATCTTCAGCATCCCAGCCGTAGGCATGATCCGCGGAATGAGGGTTGCCGAACTTTTCGGTAAAGTACGGCAACATGGCCTCTGTCACACGGGGATCCGTCGGTGTGGTGGCCTGGTTATCGAGATAAATCGACGCGGGGACCCGGTTCTGTGCGGACAAATCCAACGATCCTTCCCTCATAGGCTCTTCGCGTTCCCGGATTTCCATATCGACATCTTCAGACATAACCAATTCCTATGCGACCGAACTCGCGGCAGCATCCAATGATGTTTCTCGCCCCGCGTGACGAAGAAACAAAGTCGTCCAGGCTTCAACCAAAGCCTCCACATCCTCTGCTTTGCTCGACCAGCCAAGACTGATCCGCAGTGCGCTTGCCGCCTCGGCATCACTCGCGCCCATGGCACGGAGCACGTGAGAAGGTTGTACTTTACCGGACGAGCAGGCCGACCCTGAACTGACCGCGACTCCCGCAAGATCGAACGCCATGAGCTGTGTTTCCGCAGGAACGCCCGGCATGGAGATGCAGGAGGTATTCGGCAGGCGCTGTGCTTCACGACCGAAGACTCTACTCTCCGGCGAGAGTGCCGTTAAACGTTCCTCGATCTCATCGCGCCAGACAGCAAGTGAATGCGCATCGCCTAAATGGGTGACAGCCAACTCTGCCGCCACGCCGAAGCCTGCACAGCCGGCAACGTTCTCAGTTCCTGCCCTTCGGCGCCGCTCCTGCCCGCCGCCCAGCAGCAAGGGTTGCAGGTCCAGCCCAGGGGTCAGCACAAGGGCACCAATCCCCTGAGGACCACCGATCTTGTGAGCCGAGAGGCTGAGCATATCGACACCAAGAGCGACAATATCCAGAGCCACCTTTCCCGCGGCCTGCACGGCATCACAATGCACCAAGGCATCAAAACCCTTGGCGATCTGGGAAATTTCAGGAATCGCCTGAAGTACGCCGGTTTCGTTGTTGGCCAGCATGACCGATAGGAGAAGACCACCTGCGCCCGCCCGTTTCTCAGCCTCGGCAAGAACCTGTTCCAACTTCGCCAGATCCAGTGTGCCGTCAGGATTCAACGACACAGATTCGGCGTCCGGCATAGCCTGCAAAATGGAATCGTGCTCACCCGCGCTCACGACAATCAGCCGCTTTCCGCTGCCTTTCAGCGCCAGATTGTTGGCTTCGGTGCCGCCCGACGTGAAAACCACATCCTGACTCCGACTGCCAACCAGCGCAGCTACCGACCGGCGCGCATCTTCGACGAGCCGCCGCGCGCTGCGCCCAAATCCATGTACGGAGGAGGGATTCCCGACGTTTTGCGATGCACGCAGGAAAGCCTCCACCACTTCCGGGCGGATAGGGGCCGTCGCATTGAAATCCATATAGTGCTGCTGCATCTTGCTCATCGTTCGCACATCAAGTCAGATCGGTAGCAGGTGCGGGCGCCATCTACTCTGCCGCGCGGGCTGGATCATTTTCATCGAATTCAGAGACTTGGCAAGCCTCACTGTCCCCCTCACCAACAGCCGGCTTATCAAAGCATGCGGCTGCGAAAAGACCACTTGTACCCAACACGTGGCGATCCACGACGTCCGCGAGACTGACTGAGTTGAGATAAAGGTAAATCTGATTGCCCAGCTCTTCCCAGAGGTCATGGGTCAGGCACCGGCTGCTGTTGCCCCGGCAACCGACCGGCTGGCCCGGCATGCAGCGGGTCGCGCGGATAGGCTCGTCAACGGCAAGAATAATATCCGAAATGCGGGTCTCGGAAGCCTTGCGGGCCAGCAGATAGCCGCCACCCGGACCGCGCACGGATTGCACGAGTGCACCGCGCCGGAGTTTGGCAAACAGCTGTTCGAGGTAAGACAGAGATATCTCCTGGCGTTCAGCGATCTCAGCGAGAGGTACAGCACGTCTCCTGCCATCCGGCGCACCGTCAGTGCTCCCGGCAACCTCGTCGCTGTTCGCCGCGAGATCGACCATCGCCATCACAGCGTAACGCCCTTTGGTATTCAGCTTCACAGCACGCCTCTCTTCTGGTGATCGTCCTCTGGCGTTTCTAGGTCCCGCCCGTCTTCAAGTGCCTTAACCTTGGCGCGCAGCATTTCCACCTCGTTCGTAAGACTCTCAAGCTTTTTTGCAACCGGATCGCCAATCTCGCCGGGAGGCATTCCGTACGCTGTAAACGGCGCCTCCTTGTTTTTGACCTTTGAAACTGGCGTCGCTGGTACGGAGCGCGCCGGGATACCGACGACCGTTGTCCCAGCGGTGACGTTGCGTGTCACCACTGCATTAGCCCCAACCTTTGCTGCTCTCGCAATCGTGACAGGGCCCAGAATCTGTGCTCCCGATCCAACGATCACCTGGGATTCAAGGGTCGGATGACGCTTGGCACCACGCTGGCTGTCACTCTCGACACTTGGCGCGACGCCGCCCAGGGTCACACCGTGATACAAGGTGACATCGTCGCCGATCTCGCTGGTCTCGCCTATCACGACCCCCATGCCGTGATCGATGAACAAGCGATGACCAATCCTGGCACCGGGATGGATTTCGATCCCTGTCAGAAAACGGCCAACGTGAGAAACAAACCGCCCAAGGAGGAAAAATCTGTTCCGCCACAAGGCATTAGATAGCCGGTACACCAAGACTGCCTGAAAGCCGGGGTAACATAACACCACTTCCAGCCTGGAGCGTGCAGCCGGATCGCGCGCCATTGCGGACTCGATCTCGCGCCTTACACTCTTGAACATGGCTCTATCCCTCGTGCTATGATACACGCTTGTTTCCAGGCAATTGGCGTGAACCAGCCGTTTGTCTGCCAGCGGACAGCCTGAGGACTTATTCTGGCGATATAGTAAACCTGACTACAGAGGTCAAGTATATCGCATTCAGCGCCCTGGACAGATGAAAACTTGACCCAGCTCACCGCTGGGTTATACCCGCGCTGCCTAGGCGTAGAAGAGATTTTGATGAGGAAGATTGGCTAGATGCCAGACGTAATCATAAACGGCCCAGAAGGCCGACTAGAGGGACGCTACCACCACAACAAGACCCCGAATGCACCGATTGCACTCATGCTGCAACCGCACCCGCAGCACGGCGGAACCATGAACAATAAGGTGGTCTACACCCTGTATCATGCGTTTGTGCGGCAGGGATTTTCGGTCCTGCGGTTCAATTTTCGCGGCGTCGGGCGGTCTCAGGGCGTTTTTGACCGGGGCGAAGGGGAGCTCTCGGATGCAGCGTCATCGCTTGACTGGCTGCAAACAATCAATGAAAACGCCTCGGCCTGCTGGATTGCCGGTTTTTCCTTCGGCGCGTGGATTGGTATGCAGCTTCTGATGCGCCGGCCTGAAATCAACGGCTTTATCTCCGTCGCACCCCCAGCGAACATGCATGACTTTACGTTTTTGGCCCCCTGCCCCTCGTCGGGCCTGATTCTCCAGGGCGATCAGGACGAGATCGTGCCTGAACCTTCGGTCGCAAAGCTGGTCGACAAGCTTTCAAGCCAGCGCGGTATTGAGATCGACTATCGAATCCTCGCGGGCGCAGGGCATTTCTTCGGCGAGCAGATGGATGAGCTAAATGGCCATCTCGACGACTATCTGAACAAAGCCCTCAAGAGCGACGATCAGGCGGCAATCGCCCCCTAATCTTGAGTTGCTTTTGCGTCGAAGAAAAGGTGGGGCTAACCCAATTTGATTCCTGAGGCTCCGGGCGTTTTTACACTGCGGTAAAGACGCCCCCGGTCGTGGCTTGCTTGACGCCGGTCGTGCCAGGAAGCGACAGCGGTAATCCAAGACGCGAGCGCACCGCCAGATACGCAAAAGCCTGAGCTTCGAGTGCGTCGCCGTCCCAGGCAACTGCCTCGACCGGCTCGACGGGTACGCCGAGTTCATCGGAAAGCATATCCATCAGTGTAGGATTATGCCGCCCCCCGCCGGTAACCAGCCAGCGTCCAGGGGCCTGAGGTAGCTGAGGAACAACCCGGGCGACGGCTGACGATGTAAAGGCGGTGAGAGTTGCGGCTCCGTCTTCCAGCGACAAACCCTCCACCGGCGAGGGATCGAAATCGTCCCGATCCAGGGATTTCGGCAGCGCCAGTGCGAAATAGTCGTGGTCGAGCATCGCGTCCAAAGCTGCCTTATTCACCTTTCCTACCTTTGCCAGCATGCCTCCCTCATCCATTGCTTGCCCGGTGTGCCGTTCGACCCAGTCGTTGATCAACGCGTTTCCAGGGCCGGTATCGCAGGCGAGCAGGTTGCTCTCCACATCGTCGGCGTCCGATTTTGCAATCCAGGTAACGTTTGCGACACCACCGATGTTGAGAACGGCCAGCGGTTTTTCCAGATCGCGCGAGAGTGCCGCATGAAACAGAGGTGCAAAGGGCGCTCCCTGCCCCCCAAGCGAGACGTCCCGACTGCGGAAGTCGGCCACGACATCGATTCCGGTTTCCTGTGCCAGTAAGGCAGCATCGCCGATCTGCCAGGTTCGCCCCTGGTCCGGTGCATGGAAGATCGTATGACCATGGAAGCCCAAGAGCGCAACTTCACTACGCTCGATACCGGCCTTGGCGATCAACTGCGCCACCGCTTCGGCGTGTCGCAGGGTCAGCGCCCGTTCGACGGCTTGCACCGGTTCCTTGCCGCCGAGTGTCGCCCGTAAGGCTTCGCGAAAATCGTCGTCGTAGTCCAGAGTGAGCCGGGGGCCGAACGCGAGAACCTTTTCTCCATCGCTCTTAAGCAACGCAGCATCGATGCCGTCGAGCGAGGTGCCACTCATTAATCCGATGGTCCAGAACGTGCCAAAGTCTTGCATAAATCCCCGTGCGTAACAGGTCTGATTGAGGTCTTGCCGCGATTGTGTTAAATCGGCCCGCCTAGGGCAAGGCATGGCTTCAGATGTGAAGCAGTCACTTATGACCCAGTCAGGTTTCAGAAGCCTTTACGCCGTCGCCCGCCAACCAAGAACACATTGTACCGGACTATGACCTCCTTGAATGCGAACCTGAAATCGGACTTTTTAAGTGAAATGAGCCGCCGAGGCTTTATTCATCAATGCACGGATATGACAGAGCTAGATGCTCTCAGTGCAAAAGGACCGATCGCCGCCTATATCGGGTTCGACCTGACGGCAGACTCTCTGCACGTCGGGAGTCTGGTCCAGATCATGATGCTGCGCGCGCTTCAAAAAGCCGGGCACAAGCCGATCGTCCTGATGGGCGGCGGAACCTCCAAGGTGGGCGATCCCTCCGGAAAGGACGATGCACGGCGTTTGCTGACCAGCGAGGATATCGCAAAGAACGTCGCAGGGATTCAGAAGATCTTCGCACAATTCCTGACCTTCGGCGACGGCCCCAGCGACGCAGTCATGGTCAACAACGCCGACTGGCTCGAAACACTGAACTACATAGATTTCCTGCGCGATTTCGGTCGGCACTTCTCGGTCAACCGCATGCTGGGTTTCGATTCCGTGAAGCTGCGGTTGGATCGCGAGCAGCCTCTATCCTTCCTGGAATTCAACTACATGGTCCTGCAGGCCTACGACTTTCAGGAACTGAATCAGCGCTATAACTGCGTGCTGCAGATGGGCGGCTCCGATCAATGGGGCAACATTGTCAATGGCGTCGACCTCACGCGCCGGGTCAATCAGAAGACGGTTTTTGGACTGACAACGCCTCTGCTGACCACCTCTTCCGGCGCCAAGATGGGTAAAACGGCTGATGGTGCCGTCTGGCTCAATGAAGACCGCCTCTCGGCCTACGATTACTGGCAGTTCTGGCGCAACACGGAAGACGCCGATGTCGGCCGTTTTCTGAGGCTCTTCACTGAGTTGCCCGAAGACGAGGTTGCACGGCTCGAGAAACTGGACGGTTCGGAGATCAACGAAGCCAAGAAGGTGCTGGCGGCGGAGGCTACCGCTCTCTGCCGTGGACGCGACCAGGCTGAGAAAGCGATGGAAACCGCACGAAAAACCTTCGAAGAAGGCGCTCTCGCGAAGGATTTGCCGAGCATCGAAGTCGAACGCAGCCTTCTCGAAGCGGGTATTCTCGCCTATGAACTCTTACGTCAAGCCGGACTGGCAGGCAGCAACGGTGAGGCACGCCGGCTCATCAAAGGCGGTGGTGGCAGAATTAATGACGTCGCCATTCCGAACGATCAGCATTCGGTCGGCCTGGGCGATCTCAATGGCGACGGGGTCGTGAAGCTCTCCGCCGGGAAAAAACGCCACGTTCTGGTGAAAGCCGTTTAGAGAAAACCGGCCGGGGTTGATGGATCGCCTGCAATGAAACCATCGGTCCCGGTCGTCACCTAAAACCAACCTAGGGCTGCTCCCGCTCGTCCGGCAGGTCCACGGGCTCTCCTTCGCCGCTGAAGAGACCTCGCAGGAAGCCCGGAGCCAACGCAGACAGGGCATTAACCGAAATGTCAGGCTCTTCGAAGCTGCCGTCAATTCCGTAGGTCACGCCCAAGACACCGCCTCCCTCACCACCGGTCAGGATGGTCCCCAGCACCGGAATCTTGCCCAGCATACGATTGATGGTATAGGCAGGGATCACGGTCCCTTCTATGTCCATTTCCTGGGTATTGAAGTCGAACTCTCCCTTAGCAGTCAGCCCGAGCGCAGGACCATGTGTCCGCATCATTTCGGAGCGGGCAACGCCATCTTCCAGGACGAAATCTCCAATCAGGCGCTCGAATTCAATTCCTTCACCGGAAAGCGTATCCAGTGCGCCGGTCAGAGAGCCGAAGGTCAATACCCGGGTCAGAATTGTCGCGTTGACCAGACGGTAATCGCGGGCCTGCAGGCTTGCTCTGATCGGAAAAGCGGGAGAAGGCCCATCACTCTCACCGCGAACCTCCAAAACCCCGCCTTCTACGGTATCCAGAGCATTCAGGACCCGCAGCGCAGCTCCAAGATCGTTCGTCCTTGCGCGCAAACTGTGCTTTGTCCCGATCAAAGGTCGAAAATCGACACTCACCAGCTTTTTCTCAGGCACTGTCGCAGCAGCAGGTTCCGCGGGTTCTTCTTCGGCCTTCCCCACGACCGGGGGCGTCCAGAACTGCTCCGGAATCTCACCATCCAGCGCGATCCGGTCCCAGCCGGTGGTCAACTGCCGCAGGGAAAAAGAAACCGCCTCCAAGTACTGTTCTTCACCAAACAGCAACGCATCGAGCGTTCTTGCCGTCGTAATCGAGAAGGCATCACGCGGTGCCTCGGCGGTCGGCGCGGCAGCCTCACCTTCCTTCTGGGGAGGTGTAGGATCCCGGTCGAGGTATGGCTGAGCATCGACCGTTCCGCCGCCGATTGAAACCGCGACCTCTTCCGGCAGGCGCCGAAGATGCACGCCCGTTACGGCTGTCCTTCCGAAGCTGAGACTATCCGCAAAAATCTCCGAGATATCGCGACCGGCTTGATCCATCAGTATGTTGCCGGTCGCGGTCAGATCACCGGCGTTCAGCTCGATATCTTTGATTCGCGTCGCCCGGTCGTCGACAAGTTCAACAACAGCCCGAATCTCACCTGCAACGCCCGGATCTTTTGCCCACAGCAAAGGCTCGACCGCCAAACGTGACGTTGCAAGATTCGCAATCAGCTGGACTTCGTCGGGAAGATTCCGGCGTGCTGTGTAAACAATCGAGGCCGAGACCGGCCCATCCAGGTAAGGCAGGAAATCAAAGCCCAGACGCTCGCGTCCGGCGTTGTCCACCGAGGGAACCAGGGCCTTGATGACGCTGCCCGTGGGTAAACTCGAATCAAACGGCTCAAACCAATCAAGCGTTCCAGCGACACCGCCCAGCTCGACTGGTCCTGTCAGTTGCATCTGCGTGTTGGTCAAGGCCAGAGTCAACTGACCATTGGTCGCGTCCTGCCCGAACAGCACCTGCTTCACCGAAGCATCCTGTACCGTGGAATCCGCCGAAAGCACGATATCGTCGAAACTGAGAGCCGAAATAAGCGGAAAATCGAAACTCAGTTCGGTTCTGGCGGAACCGCCGGTGGCCTCGGGCTTGATACCCAGATTATCGATGAGCTTCAGACGATCGTGATTCAGCAGAAGAAGGGCATCGCGAACCGGCCCCGCCACGACGCTGCGGATTTCCATGGATTCAGGACCGTCGCGATCGAACCCTCCAATCTTGATATCCGCCGATTCAACGAGCAGATCACCGAGCCGCCCTTCATCGGGTTGGAAGTGCATCCCTGACGCATCGAACGACGCCTTCCCGCGCACATTAGTGATCGGTGGCATGGGCCGCAGGAAATGAACGTCCAGGCCGCTGTATTTTAGAGTTCCCTTCACGCTGTGGACTTCAACAGCCTCCAGGTCGTCTTCCGGCACCGACGCCGACACCTCGACTCTGGCGGACTCTGCGATGCCGCGGCGCACATTCTCCAGAACCCATTCTCGTCCGTTGGGACTCGCGATAGGCGGCCAATAGAGACCAAGATCGTCCACTTTCACATCTGCGGTCTCAACGCTTCCAGTGGCGTGGAAAATACGATCACGGACCTGCAATTTTCCCTCAAAATTGATTTCCGGACCCGCCTCTTCCTCGGTGCCCAGACGCAGACTGCCACTGTCGACAAAGAGCTCCTGAGTAGGCCCGTCAAAGCGGCCTTTAACTTCCATCCCCCGAACCGGCAACGCGTCCGGAAGCACACCGGCCACCGCGAGATCGCCCTGTCCAAGGGTGAGTGTAAAGCGCAGAAAATCGACCCGCCCACCAAGACTCATGGAGGCTGAAACATTGCCACCCAGCGACGCGGAAAAACCGCTTAAAGGCCGAAGTTCGGACGCCGCAGGCACCAGGGAGCTTGGTGGCAGATTGTTAAGTGTCGCCGCAAGATCCAGAATGCCGGTGGATTGATCGAACAGAAATGCGCCATCCAGGGTCGCAAGCTCCGAATCGGCTTGAAGAGCCAAATCGACCTCTCCCGCCAGACCGGCGGCATCACGCCGCAGCGAAACACTGGCATCCGGGGCATACCAGAGCACATCCGCCCGCCGGTCATCGAGAAGTATCGTCCCGCCGACGATCCGCACTTCACGGAGGAATGCCAGTGGGAGACTGGGATCGGGCTGCGACATAAGTTCGTCAAGTACACTCTGAAGCGCCGCGGAGCTTCCAGTCACCTCATCCCGCCCCTTTGGCGGGCCGACGGACACAGCGCCGTCTGACTGCTGCGCAATCGCTTCACTTCCCAGGAAAAAACCACCTTCAGCATCACGCACCAGATTTATGGCCGCGCCGGTGATTTCAATCACCGTTGGCGCGAAGGTTCCCTGAACCAGGGCCCGCAGACTGAGCTCAACACCTACACTTGGAAAACTCGCAATCACCTCGCCATCGGCGCCCCGCGCCACGGCATTCAGAACCCGGACCTCAACGGCACGTTGATCGGCGTTCCAGGCCACATAAGTCTCAGCAACCTCGACGCTGGTATCTTTGACCACCTCGCTAAGGGCTTCTTCGGCGTAGGGCACAAGAAAGTTAATGGCAACGGGGCCATCCGTCAGACGCCAGAAAACAATACCCGCCAACAGCGCGATTCCGGCGATCAGACCGATACAGCATTCAAGGGCAAGGATTCCAAATCTGCGCATTTCTATGGCAACTTCCCTTTAGGCCCCTGACGCATGCTTGACCCGGGGCACCAGGTCTCGCAGTGTTTCGGAAAGCCGGAAATGAGGGACGATGCGGTACTTAGATCAAATTTCAAGAAACAAACTGCCTAAAGCGCATAACGCCGAGCGGGTGGCGTTGGGTCAAAAACTCTGGGCCGAACAGACGGAACGGCTGGAGGACCCTGAACTCAAGAGCTTTGCAGAATTGCTACCGTCACTGGAGTCCGGGAAAGCCCTCATGGACGCGGTGTTTTCCAACAGCCCCTTCCTGACACATGCCCTGACATCAGATATTGGAAGCGTTTCTTCCGTTTTAAACCATGGCCCCACAAAGGTTCTAGGCGAGCTCTTGGAAGGTCTCAAGCAGGATCTTCCCAAGTCGGCGTCGAATGCGGAGCTCTCAACGGCGCTGCGAGTCGCCAAACGGCGCATTGCAATCCTCACGGCCATTGCCGACCTTGCGCAGTTCTGGAGCGACCGTGAGGTCGTCGAAGCTCTCTCGGCCTTTGCCGATGCCGCACTTTCCGCCGCTATCAGTTACCTGCTGCGCGCCGCCCATCTTCGCGGCGAGCTCGAACTTCCGCACCCGGATACACCGGAGAAAGACTGCGGCTACGTCATTCTCGCAATGGGAAAGCTGGGCGCGGGTGAACTGAATTACTCCTCGGATATCGACATTGTAGTCCTTTTTGACCGCGAAAAGGTGGATTATCGCCATCATCGGGGTGCGCAGGAAGGCTATGTCCGCATTACTCAGGAACTTGTCCGGCTGCTCCAGGACCGTACCAAAGACGGTTACGTCTTCCGCACCGATTTGCGGCTGCGGCCGGATCCCAGCGCGACGCCACTCGCCATCTCGTTCCAGGCCGCGATGGTTTACTACGAGAGCCTTGGAAAAAACTGGGAACGCGCCGCCATGATCAAGGCACGCCCCTGTGCCGGTGACCTCGCATTGGGAGAAGCCTTCCTGCGCGAGCTACATCCCTTTATCTGGCGCAAGCATCTGGATTTCGCGGCAATCCAGGAAATTCATTCCATCAAACGGCAGATCAACGCCCATAAAGGCAGCGAAGCCATCGCTGTGCTCGGTCACAATGTTAAGCTTGGCCGCGGTGGCATCCGGGAAATCGAATTCTTCGCCCAGACCCAGCAGATGATCTGGGGTGGACGGGAGACCCGCCTGCGGAGCGACAAAACCATAGAGACTCTGCAGGATCTCGTTGATACCGGGCATCTTGGGCAGCTCGCCGCCGATCAACTGACCAGCGCTTATTGGTTTTTGCGCCGGGTCGAGCACCGGCTGCAGATGGTCGAAGATCAACAGACCCACAGCTTGCCGGATAACGAAGAAGGCCTGGCCGAAATCGGCGCGTTTATGGGATTTGACGAGCCTCAGCTTTTCCGCGATCAGCTCATCGAGCACTTCCGTTGCGTCGAAGGCCACTATGCGGAACTCTTTGAAGATGACAGCACACCCAAATCCGATGTCAGTTTCATAGCGACCGACGGCGATCCCAGCGATCAGGTTATTGAAATTCTGGAAGGCTTCGGATTCGGTGACGGCGCAAAGGTGGTTCACCTCATCCACGCCTGGCAAAGTGGACGCTACCGGGCCACGCGATCGACGCGGGCGCAGCGAATCCTCGGTGAAATCTTACCCTCACTGTTAAAAGCACTTGGCGAAACCGCCCAGCCGGACTTCGCCCTGACCAAGTTCGACAGTTTCCTTGCCGGACTACCCGCCGGCGTTCAGCTTTTTTCCATGCTGAACGCAAACCCGAGTCTCCTCGACCTGATCGCCGAGATTATGGGCGGAGCCCCGGTGCTGGCCGATCAGTTGAGCCGCAACAGCGGACTTCTCGACGCCGTCCTGTCTCCCGGGTTCTTCGAGCCCGCCCCCGGCAGTCAGGAGCTTAAAGACGACCTGACAGGCGTCTTAGCTCAGGCCCGGGACTTTCAGGACGTCCTCGATCTCTCCCGCCGTTGGGCAAACGATCATCGTTTTCAGATCGGCGTCCATATCCTTCGCCACACCGGTGATACCCAGGAAACCGGCCAGTCTCTCAGCAACATTGCCGACGCGGTCCTTCGTGGCCTCTACCGCCCCGTGCTCGATGAGCTCGCCCAGCGGCACGGCCGTCTGAACGGGCCAGATATGGTGGTCATCGCCATGGGGCGCCTCGGAGCGCAGGAGATGACGGTTTCCTCGGACCTGGATCTGCTCTGCCTTTATGACCCGCCCACGGACGGTGCTGCATCCGACGGCGAACGTCCCCTGGACCCAGCAGTCTATTATGTGCGTTTCACCCAACGCCTGATAAACGCCCTGACCGCTCCAACAGGTGAAGGCCGCCTTTATGAGGTCGATATGCGCCTTCGGCCCTCCGGCAATGCCGGTCCGGTGGCCACGACCCTGGCTGGCTTTGTAAAGTATCAGGAAAGCGGCGCCTGGACCTGGGAGCAAATGGCCCTCACCCGGGCCAGAGTCGTTGCCGGTGACCCAGGACTTGCAGCCCGCTTCGAGACAGCCGTGCGCCAGATCCTCTGCCAACGGCGCGACCCGGAGAGCTTGCTGCGCGATGTTGCCGAAATGCGCGAACGCATTGAACGCGAGCGTCCGGCCAAGTCTCTTTGGGATTGCAAACACCGCCGGGGCGGTCTTGTCGATATCGAATTTCTGGCGCAATACCTGCAGCTCAGGCATGCCGCCGATGCACCGGATATTCTCTCGCCGTCCAGCCAAAAAAGCTTTGCGGCCTGTCGTGACGCCGCGATTCTGGAGGAGCAGGCGGCGGCCTGCTTGATCGCGACCCACAACCTGCTGCGGGAGGTTCAAAGCCTGTTGCGTCTCACGACGGGAGAAGCCTTCGATGAAGAGACAGCCCCTGACGATCTCAAGATCGCATTGTGCCGGGCAACAGCCTTTGAAAGTTTCGCAGACCTGAAAGCAGCCGTGATCGAACAAACGGAGGCCTGCTACGAGATTTATCAGACAATGATCAAACGTCCTTATGCGGCGCTGCCCGCAGAGAAAGGAAGCTAGAGTGAGCCTGAGGACTCAAGCTAGTCTTTCTTCAGCGGAATTCCGCTCCAGCGGGGTCGGCTGATCGTTCCGGAGAAATTCGAAAACATCGCATTGAAGCTGATGCTGACCCGCTCTTCGGCGCTCCGGTTTGGCGGTACGGAATGGCGCAGCCATGAGGGAAAAATGATCAAACTCCCTGCCTCGGCGGCGATATTCTGAACAGCAACGTTGAATTGATTGGTTTCCCGGTATTGCGGTTGCAAAATCGATCGCTGCTCGCGCGGATCTCTGAATGAAATGCTGTCCGCGCCTGGCGGGGTTTTCACATAGTAGACACCGCTCAGAAAATTGTTGGCATGACTGTGCATCGAGTGCTGACTACCGGGAGCGCCAATATTCGCCCAGCAGCCGGTAATTTCGAAGTCCTCGTAATCAGCCTGCATAGCATCGAGGACTCCGCGGGTTGCGCGTTGAAAAACGGCGACAAGCTCGGCGAATTCCGGAACCAGATGCAAATCCTGAGATGACTGCCGCGTGCCTGCAGGGGCACCGGTTTTGGGCGCAGGCAGTAACTGGCTCAGGTTTTGAAGCGCCGCAGTGTTGATCTCCACCGCGTGCTCTCCTTTGAGTTTGTGTATCCAAAGGTGAGTTGGAAAGATCGGCTGTGCAATCGCTTCTTCAAACATGCGTCAAAACCTAATTCAGACAGAATAGAAAAGTTGAATATTGCCGTATCGTTCTCCCGAGTTAGCACTGAGAGAGCGAGCCTGACAAGCCGATCGAAGCAATCCGTCTCTTTCATCTGGTCAATTTATCTTTCAGAGGCTATTGACCCAGACGACTCTGCAATCAAGTTTTGTAACTTCACAGAGCGCATAGAGCGGCAAGGAGCGAAAAAGAATGGTCGACGTCGGGAAAAAAGCACCGGAATTCAAGATGCACACGGATGGCGGCGGAGAGGTCAGTCTGAAAGCCCTGAAGGGCAAGAAGGTTGTTCTCTACTTCTATCCGAAGGACGACACTCCGGGTTGTACCACAGAAGCCTGCGGTTTTCGTGATTCCCTGCCGGACTTTTCCAAAGTCGATGCCGAAATTGTCGGTGTGTCCAAGGATACAGTTGCCAAGCACGACAAGTTCAAGGCCAAGCACGAACTCAATTTTATTCTGGGTTCCGACGAAGACGGCAGCGTCTGCGACGCCTATGGCACCTGGGTGGAAAAATCCATGTACGGCAAAAAGTACATGGGCATTGAGCGCGCGACCTTCCTGATCGATGAAAAAGGCGTCGTCCAGAATGTCTGGCGTAAGGTGAAGGTCAAAGGTCACGTAGACGCAGTTCTTGCTGCAGCCCAGGCTCTCTGACCCAACTGGCAAACATAATGGAACAGGACAGCCTGAGTGCGGCGGCGGTTGTGATACTGACCACTGCCGATCCAGCGGAGAAAGTCAGGCTGTCCCGTGACGCAGCCGCACGCTGGCGATCCGGCGAACTGCGGAAAATTGGCGGCGTGGCACCACCTGCCCGCCCCCAACGGCCGCCACATCCGGTCCTGATGGCCCCTCGTGAAGTGCCGAAGCGGAAAATAAACCAGGGCAGTAAAGGGCGGATTGCCCTGCTGCATGCTTTGGCGCACATCGAGCTCAATGCGATCGATCTGGCCTGGGACATCATCGCACGCTTTACCGGCGAAGCCCTGCCGAACGCCTTTTATGACGGCTGGGTTCAGGTCGGGGATGAAGAGGCCAAACACTTCGACATGCTGGCGAAGCGTCTTTCGGAGCTCGACGCCGGGTATGGCGATCTGCCCGCTCATGACGGGCTTTGGCGCGCCGCCGAGGAAACGGCCCACGATCTCCTCGCCCGCCTTGCCATCGTGCCAATGGTCCTCGAGGCCCGCGGCCTGGATGTAACCCCGGCCATGATCGCAAAGCTGGACGCCGTCGGAGACCGGGAGAGCGCAGCGATCCTGCAAGTCATCTTCGATGAGGAAATCGGCCACGTGGCCTGCGGCAAGCACTGGTTCAATTTCCTGTGCGAGCAACAGGGGCGTTCACCGCAGGAAACCTGGCAAAAACTGGTCAAACGCCACTTTCATGGCGCATTGAAGCCGCCATTCAACGAACCCGCCCGTAGCGCTGCCGGCATTCCCGCAGACTTCTATAGTGGGCTGGAGCAAGGCCCGGAGCAGGCGTAAGTCGCCAGCTATGCGATTTCGGCATCGGGGGTAGGATTTGCCGCCCGCTGGCGCTTCCGATATATCCAAATCATGTCAGACAGCCTGTCCCTTAAACCGCCCAAAGTTCCGAGTGACCCGGAAAAACGGAGCTTTGGTATAACCGAGCGGCAGCTCGCATTCATTCTGCTGGCCCTGGCGCCGGCATTTTTCTGCAGCAACATGCTTGTCGCGCGTGCCACGCACGACCTGATCCCGCCGGTCGCCCTGGCGTTCTGGCGCTGGGCAGTCACTTTCCTACTTTTATCACCGATCACCCTTGCCGTTCTGTGGCGTCACCGCGCCGCTCTGCGCCGCGACTGGCTGGATATCCTTGTCCTTGGCGCGCTGGGCATGGGGGTCTGCGGGGCTTTCGTCTACATCGGTGCGGACAGCACAACGGCCACGAACATCGGTCTGATCTACGCAGCATCACCGATCCTGATCGTCGTCTTCGCTAGGTGCTTCTATGGCGAGGCCCTGTCCGCGCTGCAAGGCGTAGGCGTTGTGATCTGCCTGTTAGGTGTGCTCGCGATCATCTGCAAGGGCGATCCACGTATCCTGCTCGAGCTCCGGTTTGCCGTGGGAGACATATGGATCACCGCGGCGGCAATTGCCTGGGCTATCTACTCTCTGCTGCTGCGGCATCGAGAGAGCAGGTTGCCGATGATTGCCCGCTTCGCCGCGATCACTGCGGGAGGCCTGATTATCCTGCTGCCCTTTTACCTAGGCGAGATGGCCGCAGGTGATTTTGTCACCTGGGATGTGACAAGCGTTGCCACGATCCTGTTCTTGGCAGTGGTGTCCTCCTGCGGCGCCTATCTCTCCTACGCCAGGATTCAACGAACGCTTGGTGCTGGCCCAACCTCGCTGCTGATGTATCTCGTCCCTCTCTACAATGGAGTGCTGGCTTTTTTTCTGCTTGGCGAGACGCTGGAGATCTATCATCTGATCGGCGGCGCGCTGGTGTTACCTGGTATCTATCTGGCCACCCGCAAGGCCTGAGGTTATCTGTTTCGCAAATGAAGTGTATCCTGAGCAGAGTCCGCAGACAGACGCACTCTGGATCTGCGCCATCGATTATCTTGGTCTCATAACACTGGCCTTTAAACTTCAGACCTGTTTGCGCGCGTGCCCCGCTAGGGAACCGATGGTCGGTAGGATGTAGACTTTCTTCACACTGAAAGCTCTTTATCCATAGGTTGACGCAAGTCAAACAGCCTTGACCCGCTGTTCGACCTTATCGGAAGCCCGTGACGGAACACAGGAAAGTTGGAAGACTAAAGTTCGAGGACGACTTCACCACCGGCTTCACGGGCGCGGGAACAACAGGTCATCATCTTTTCGGCACGCTCTTTTTTGCCCATCACGAAGTCCCGATGCTCGACATCACCGGCAATATAGCGGGCGGCACAGACACCGCAGATACCCTCAGAGCACTTCACATCGATGTGAATACCTGCCGAGCCCAAAACATCGACAATGGATTGCTCAGACGGAATCTCGAAGCTTCGTCCATCCTTCGCCAGGCGTACAATGAAGTCGTGATTTTCGTACTCCGCATCATCGGGTACCGAAAAATACTCGCGGTGCAGCGTTTCTTCAGGCCAGGCGTTCTTCTCTGCTGCTGCAAAAACCGCGTCCATGAAGTTCGCCGGCCCACAGGTATAGAGCTGATCACCCGCCTGATATCGGGAGAGCACCACTCCAAGGTCTGCACGCCTGCCTTCGGCGGAAAAACAAAACTGGACCCGATCCTTCCATGGAGCCTGTTCCAGATCCTCCACAAAACCCGCTGTCTCGCGTTGGCGTGCGCAATAATACAACTCAAAATCAGCACCTTGGGCATGAAGCTGATGCGCCATGGCAATCAGGGGCGTCACGCCGATCCCCCCGCCGATCAATAACGTTCTACCTGCGGCGTCAGAGAGAGGGAAATGATTGCGTGGCGGAGAAATGAAAACCTTCCGGCCCTCCTCGAAGATCCGGTGCATCAATTTTGAACCACCTTTGCCTTCTTTTTCCTCCAGAACACCGATCACGTATTTGGAGCGGTCTGCGGGATCACCAGCCAGGCTGTATTGCCGAAAGTACTCAGGTGCCACCACAACATCGATGTGCGCCCCGGCCTCGAACGACGGCAGATCGGTGCCATCCGGCGCAACGAATTCATAACGTGCGATGTCCTTCGCCATTGTACGCTTTTTCGAGAGCTTAACCGGCATCACGGGCGGTGGCCCTTCCGGCATCCGGAATTGAGGCACCAGTCCGTCCGTCTTTCCTTGTGCCAGCCGGGCCTTATGCTCCTTCGGGCTGAGGAGCGCCTGGAAAGCCTCCAGCCCTGCCTCCCGGTCCATGGGGAAGGGCACGGGATAGGGCGGCGGCGCAAGGTGCGCGGGATAGACCGCAAGCGTCTGGTCCTCCGGCTTGAGGTCCAGCTCGAGGCTTAAGGCCCGGGCATTGGTTTCCTTGGCGAAGATGTAACGGCCGTCCGGCTGCAGTTCCAGATCCCACCACCACTTTTTCACCGTGTTGATCTGACCGTTCCCCACCTTGTCGTCGAGCCTGGCCAGCCATTTGGCCGCCTTGGGATAGTGCATCGCCAACCAGCGGAAGGGAGCCTCCTTGAACAACCCTTCCAGGTTCCAGGGACAGGTCTTCATGCAACGCCCACACATGCTGCCCAGCAGATTGGTGATGCGATAGCGGGCGCAGCGCTCTGAATCCGATTTCCAGGTTTCGTAGCCGTTGAACATAACCTTGGGCCCCGCGGTGATCGCACCAGCCGGACACTCGCGTGCACATTTGTTGCAGTTTTCGCAGAAAGTCTGCATGCCAAAATTGATCGGCTTATCGTAGGTAAAGGGCATGTCTGTGGTGACAACGCCTGACTTCAACCTTGGCCCCAGGTAGGGATTGAGGATCACCTCACCGATCCGACTGACCTCACCCAGGCCCGACAACAGCAGCAAGGGCGGTTGCAGGACTTCGCCGTCGAGCACTGAATGCACCCGCGCGCCATAGCCCAGACGACGGATTTGTTCCGCGACGATCCCACCGATCAGAGAGGAGCGCAGATAGGCACGCATGGACTGGGCGGCGGAAATCCAATCGTCACCGCTGGTCGCATCCATGGTCTCGTGACCCTGGTCGATCAGGATCGAAATCGCATTCTTGTGATAAGGCTCAATCTCGTTCCCGGCGGCGTCGTGCGAGTAATAACTCCAGTCAGGCGCGGGCGAGAGTCCCACCGCATCCGCCCCGAGGAAATAGAGCGATGCCTTGACGTTATCGGCGTTCCGCTGTGGATCTATGGCAGACTCTGCAATCTCCGCTGCGGGTTCGCCGTCCTGCAGCAGGATCAGCGCACCCAGGGCTCGCCGGGAACAATAGCCCATTGGATTTTTCAGAACGTAGTAGCCGTTCTTCGAGCCCTCCTGCACCACCTTGCCCATATCGCCGAAAAGGGCCCGTGCGAACATATCCGTGCGTTTGGGAACACGGGGGACACGGGCCGCGTCGATGAAGGTTGTGGGCTCCTCCTGCTGCTTGATCTTCTCGAAGGGCAAGGCGCCTCTGGCAAATGCCCGTTTGCGATAGGGCGTCCGATTGGACAGGCTCTTGAATGTGCCTTTACCCAGCCACCAATCCGGCCCATGTGAGCGCCAAAGATCAGCAGGTCCACGTGGTGCCAGCGGCAAATCAGGTTTGAGCTCGAGAGTCGTGGTGATCGCCGCCAGACTATAGCGCTCCCCGACATAGGGGTTCACCAACGCAATGCTTCCATCATCGCGTTTTAGCTTCTCGACAAGCCCGGCTGTTAGCGCCAGCTTTCCCAGATCTACATCCGACGAACTCGCAGTATGGGCGCGCGCTTCAAATCCGAGAATGCGCAGATAGTTCGCCAGCACAACCGCGGTTTCCGCCGCCCGCACCGCCGAGCGCTGCGCCAGTGTCCCTGTGATCCAGTCCGATCCAGGCTCCTTCGGGTCGGGGTCGCGGGGATGCTCCACCAGATAGACCACGGCATAGCTATGGTGATCCATCGGCGCAGGTTCAGCTTTCGCGGACTCCTTGACGTCCGCCATTACCACGTCAATGCCCGATGCCAGGGTCTTGGGCTGACTGCCTTCCAACTGTTCGATCAGTTGATCCAGGACCGGATTCCGAAAGGACCGATCAAGGTGAGCCGATTTCGGCAGAACACAGACTCCAGCCTGCGTGGCGTCGAAATAGTATCCCGCGGCCTTTAGATGGTTGCTGCGATCCAGCAGATCCGATGGAATCTCAGAGCATTTCTCCGCAATCAAGCCGTCTCTGATCGCATCCAGCATGCCGATGAAGAGCGCCATGGGGTTGGCGAGGCTCTCTGGATTTGCATCGTCAAGAAACGCCAGGGACTGCATGGGCGGCACATCGGTAAGATCGGGCAGGTTCTCTTGCCGTTTCAGTCGCTCGAGCGGATAGGGGCCCAGATGGACCGGTCGGTTCTTATAGGAAAACAACCGCATGTTTCTCATCCCTGTAGATTATCTGCCCGGAGAATTTCGCGACCAAGCATGGCATAGCGCCTTATATTCCAGGCAAAGCACCCTCTTCCCCGGCAAGCAGTTTATCGACCAAGCGCCGAAAGACTTCGGCTTCTTCTTTGCTCAACTTGCTGCTGAAATGCTTGGTCGTTCCCATGGACTGAGGCAGCGCAGCCTGCAAGCAGCTCTGGCCTTTATCCGTCAGCGCAACACAGGTTGAACGTCCATCGCTGCCGTCCCTATCGCGTCGAACCAATCCCTTGGCCTCAAGCTCACGAAGCACGCGCGACAACGCGGTGCGGTTGACCCCGATATGGCCGGCGATCTCGGATGGCCGGACAATCCCTTCCATTCCGACAGTGGGCAGAACACACCACATCAAGCGCGTAATCCCGAGGCCCGAGAGCCGGTGCTCAAAATCCCGCTCCATCACCCGGGCCAGGCGGGACACCCGATACCCCAAACCATCGCGAAGCTGATACGACGCCTTTTTTGATTTCATGCCTCAGAGTTTTAGAAAAGTAATTAACATTGTCAACTATTTCCTTGGACGTTCTGTCGACCTGATCCATTCAAGAGCTCATCTGAAGTCGCGTCTGCAAAGCAAAACAGGTTCAAGTTGTCCGGTGGCAGTAATTGACTGCGAGCCGCTCTCGAATATCACCGCCGCTTCCGGCCAGCGGACGGAATGGTCATCGCGATAGGCTACGCGACATTTGCGGAACTGGCGGTTCTCGGCGATCCTGAGAACAGCATTGGACGCAGGAACCCGGAGTCGCCGTGATCACCCTTCTTAGCGATAAAATACCCTCACCTATTGGCGGTATCATCCTGATTACCCGAAGCGACGAGACCGATGCAGCCTGCCCGCTCTGTGCGGTCGAGTTCGATGATTGCCTGGACCGCCTGGAGAGGAACCTAAAGGCACGTTTCGGGCGCTACGAACTCCAGGGTGTCAAAAACCCTGGCGGTCATTCTGAAGGGATGATGGCCTATCTCGAAGGTGACGTGAGCGCAATTGACGCGCTTCCGGTCGACAGCGGAGGCACAGGTTTTCAGCAACAGGTCTGGAAAGCGTTGCGGCGGATCCCTGCCGGCGAGACCTGGCAGTATGGCGAGATGGCCAAAAAGCTCGGGCGTCCCGACGCTCCCCGCGCCGTCGGTGCCGCCAACGGCCGCAATCCCTTATCAATCGTAGTTCCCTGTCATCGCCTGATCGGCAGTACAGGCAAGCTCACGGGTTACGCCGGTGGGTTGGAACGCAAAGAATGGCTGCTGAAGCACGAAGGCGCATTGCGAGAGGCTACCTGAAGCCCGCAGTTTCCGACTGGACAATATTCAGGACGCCAAGCCCTTCACCACACCGATCTGCAGCACGGCATCATCATAGGCCTTCCGCTGGAAAACCTCCCGCAACATGGGTTCGAAGAATTCCAGCGGCTCACTCCGATAGCCCGGATCGAACGACGCCTGGTCCCAGCGCTCGCAAAAATCCACGCAGGTCTGGTAGTAGGGATGGGCATTGAATTTCTCACGCTCGTATCGATCCCAACCGTAGTGATGCGCATAGTAGACCATCTGAAAAGCACCATGATGCTCAACCGTCCAAGTGATCTCTTCCCTTACAAAGGGGCGTAGAATCTCGGCGGCAAAGCGATCATGGTTCTGCGGCGCAAGGCCGTCGCCGATATCGTGCAGCAAAGCCGCCACGACCCAGTCAAGACCGGCGCCATCACGATACGCCCGCGTTGCCGACTGGAGACTGTGCTCCAGACGGCTGACGCGATAACCCGGGATGGTTTCATCCGCCTGCTGGTGTAACGAGCGCAGCAAACGCTCCGCCGTCCCCCGATTATGCGCTTCCTCCAGATCGCGCAGATAAAGATAATCTTCCCTGGTCCCATCTTTCATCTGTGTGAAGGAGACGACGCGCGTCTCAGACTCGGAATTGCCGTCGTTCATAGCACTCTCGGAAAGCTTCTGCGCCATTTCGATCTGCCTTAATCTGATGCCGGACAGCTTAACTCTGCGCCGACATTGCTATCCCGCGGAGATGTTACGCAAGCTGCAGGGACATGCGCGTCATATAAATGAAATTTCGAATTCCAAGTCCAGAACACAGAAGGTGATATATCCTTCGACGCCAAATCAGAAGTATTTCCACCAGCCGGTGGGTTGGTCGCTGGCCATCGAATGCCAACTGTCGCCAAATCTTGACCACAGGTTAGTCTGAGAATCCCGCCACGAGGTCCTGCAGAACCGTTTTGGCATTCTCCATGATCGACACGCCATCGCCCATGATCAGACAATCGAGTTCCAGATCCAACAAAGTCTTTACGCTGGCACGCAAACGAGCCGGATCGTCCATCTTTTCATCGGGCAGCAGAGAACAGCGTCCCGGCGGGTTACCGATCACCAGATCGCCGATGAAAGCCAAGCGTCGCTCGCGCCAATAGAGCACAACTTCGCCCGGGGACTTCCCCGGCGCAGGCAGCACATGAAGCGCTCCGACCTGGCTCCCCGGCATCAGATCGCCATCGATCTCACAGCCCTGGCTCTTTGCATGTCTGGCATCATCGGGATGGATCAGGGTTTGCGCCTTGGTCGCCTCTCGTATTCGATTGGCGGCGCGGCTGTGATTGCGGTTGGTCAATAGAATCTTCGCGACCCCTTGGGCAACCATCTGCTTTAGGTCTGCGTCATCGGGCTCGACCGGATCAATCACCAGATTACCTGACGGGAGGGTCACGAAATAACCGTTGAAGTCATAACCATGAGGCTCTGACAACCGCGACCAGCTATGGATTCCCTCGAGCACTTCGCGCATCTGCATTCCTACCTTTTCACTGGCCCCGGACCCTCACTCGCTCTCAGGAACCTGCCGTCACCATTCAGCCTAGATCACCCAGGTCCCGGAAGCGAACGCCAAAAGATCTCGAAGACTCGCGATATCGCTTAAGACGCTTCAACGTCGGAGCTGCCGACGATCCTGCTGGCAAGTGATGCCTCCAGGAACCCGTCGATATCGCCATCCAGAACCGCGCCGGAATTGGTCGTTTCGTGCCCGGTCCGCAGATCCTTGACCATTTGGTAGGGCTGCAGAACATAGGAACGGATCTGATGTCCCCAGCCGATATCGGTCTTGCTGTCCGCTTCTGCCTGAGCCGCCTCTTCGCGCTTTTGCAGCTCGTGCTCATAGAGGCGTGCCTTCAGCATCGACATAGCCTGAGCCCGGTTCTTATGCTGCGAGCGGTCGTTCTGACACTGCACCACGATCCCGGTCGGCTCATGCACGATCCGGATAGCACTATCGGTTTTATTGACGTGCTGCCCGCCCGCGCCCGACGCCCGGAAGGTATCGATCCGCAGGTCCTTATCCAGAACCTCAACCTCGATGGTATCGTCGACCACCGGATAAACCCAAACGCTGGAGAAAGAGGTATGCCGCCGGGCCTGCGAATCATAGGGCGAGATCCGCACGAGACGATGCACACCTGATTCCGTCTTCAGCCAGCCATAGGCGTTATGACCCTTGATCTGCAGCGTCGCGGACTTGATACCGGCTTCTTCACCCGCGCTCTCGTCCAGCCACTCGACCTTGCAGCCATGGGCCTCCGCCCAGCGGACGTACATGCGCAAAAGCATTTCCGCCCAGTCCTGAGCTTCCGTACCGCCGGCTCCGGCATTGACCTGAAGGTAACAGTCATTGGCATCGGCCTCACCCGAGAGCAGCGATGCAAGCTGTTCCTTGGCGGCCTTGTCCCGCAAGGTCATCAGGGCGGCTTCCGCCTCCGCGACCGTATCAGGGTCCTCTTCGGCTTCGCCCATTTCGATCAGCATGACGCCGTCTTCGACGCCCTGCTCGAACTCTTTGTAGTTGGCGATCGACTGTTCGAGGTGCGTCCGCTCGCGCATGATTTTTTGCGCAGCTTCAGGGTCTTCCCAGAGCGAGGGGTCCTCAGCCAGGGAATTCAGTTCATCTAATCGTCTTGTTGCGGCATCCAAGTCAAAGATGCCTCCTCAGCAGGGTCAACGACTGCGTAATGTCGTCAACCACCGCCTGGATTTCGGCGCGCATGCGGCCTCCTCTGCGGGAAAATTTTCTCCGGGGTCTTTTACGGAATTCAACGGCTTCTGTACAGACTGACCTTCCGAACTCAACAGGGATTTACCCCCTGCATCAGTGAAATCCTCAGTACAGTCCGCCCGAAAGGCCATCACTCGAGCGCCGAACCGGCACATTACCCGCCTGCCCAGCTGCCGGAGAATTTCCGTCAATCAGCACCTGCTGACCGGTGGGCACGTTTTCGGGCTTAAAGGCTTCGAGCATCACTTTTTGATCGCCGGGACGCGCAAGCTGGCCCGTCTCGGCGTTCAAGCGAACAATCCGGATGCCCGGCGGAATGCGGAAGGGTATAGCGGGCTGATCTTTCAAGGCACCCGCCATGAAATCTCGGAAAATCGGTCCAGCGACCGCTGATCCTGCTTCTCTCCTGCCCAGAGTCCTGGGATTGTCGAAGCCGGTGAAAATACCGACCGCCAGATCCGGCGAGAAGCCGACGAACCAGGCGTCCACATAATCATTGGTCGTGCCGGTTTTACCTGCGAGCGGCTTGCCCACGGCTTTAATCCGCACACCGGTTCCGCGCTCGACAACACCTTCAAGCATGGAAACGATCTGATAAGCACTGCGTGGATCAGCAATCTGCTCGCGCTCGTCTTCCAGTTCAGGAGCCTGTCCCTCAGGCTGGAAATCCGCCATGCAAGCATCACAAAGCCGCAGATCATGGCGATAGATCGTTGCGCCGTTGCGATCCTGAATTCGGTCGATCAGGCTGGGTGTTATCCGCTTCCCACCATTCACCAGCATCGCGTAAGCCGTGGTCATCTTCATCAATGTGGTTTCACCGGCACCCAGGGACATTGATAGAACCTGCTGCAGGTTATCATCGATCCCGAAACGTTTTGTATAGTCAGCAACCTTCTCCATGCCGATGGTCTGTGCGAGCCGGACGGTCATAAGGTTCCGCGACTTCTCGATCCCAACCCGCATACGGGTCGGTCCGTAGAACTTGTTTGAATAGTTGCCTGGCTTCCACTTACCCAACCCCGGTCCCTGATCAATCACAAAGGGCGCGTCCAGAATCAGCGTCGCGGGCGTATAGCCACTGTCAAGACCAGCGAGGTAAATGAAGGGCTTAAAGGAAGATCCCGGCTGCCGACTGGCCTGCGTGGCCCGGTTGAACTGACTTTGTTCGAAGGAGAACCCGCCCGACATAGCCAACACGCGGCCCGTGTGGGGATCAAGCGCGACCAACGCACCGTCGATTTGCGGCAACTGGCGCAATCCGAAGGTCCCGGCTTCGTAAGTCTCGCCTTTTTCATTGGCCTCGACCGGCTCGACCAGAACCACATCACCCACAGCAAGAACTTCAGAGGGCTTTTTGGGTTTCTGGCCGTAACGCTGGTTCTTGAGCCACTTGCGGGCCCAGACCAGCTCACTCATCGGAACAGTACCCTGCGTACCATCCGCAAGTTCGATGTTTACTGCTTTCGCGCCAACTTCAAGCACCGCAGCAAGACGCCAGGGTTTCGATCCTGCAGGTAGCTTAATCTCAGCCAGTTTTTCCTGCCAGTCGGCGCTTTCCACATCGATCTGCGTGACCGGCCCGCGCCAGCCATGACGCCGGTCATAAGTCAGCAGTCCGTCCCGCAGGACAGCATCGGCAATCCGCTGAAGGCGCGGGTCAAGGGTGGTTCGAACCGACAAACCACCCTGATAAAGCTGATCGCTGCCATAAAGCTCAACCAGTTCCCGGCGGACTTCCTCACTGAAGAAATCCGCATCGACAACCTCGGTCACGCCACGTCGCTTAACTTCAAGCGGTGCGTTTCTGGCCGTCTCGGCCTCTTCAGCAGTGATTTTGCCATCTTCAAGCAAGCGCCGGACAACCCAGTTCCGCCGGGACACAGCGGCGGCATGCTTGCGCACCGGGTGATAATTGTTCGGTGCCTTGGGCAAAGCCGCCAGATAAGCGGCCTCGGCAATCGTCAACTGATCTAGGGGCTTGTTGAAATAGTTCAGGGCCGCCGCGGCAACACCGTAGGAGCCGCTGCCCAGGTAAATTTCATTGAGGTAAAGATCCAGAATGCGCTCCTTCGAAAAGGTGCGCTCGATCCGGAAAGCCAGCAGGGCCTCTTTGATCTTACGTTCGTACGAGACTTCATTGGTCAGAAGGAAGTTCTTGGCGACCTGCTGGGTGATGGTCGAGGCGCCAACCAGGCGTCGCCCCTGACCTATGTTCCCCAGGTTGGTTACAACCGCACGGATCAGCGACACGAAGTCGACTCCGGGGTGCTCGTAGAAATTCTTGTCCTCAGCCGAGAGAAAACTGTTCACGACCCGCTTGGGAATCGCCTGAATCGGAACGTAAATCCGTCTTTCCGTGGCGTACTCGGTCATCAGGCGCCCGTCACCGGCGTGGATGCGGGTCACCATGGGTGGCTCATAGTCGGCCAGTTGCTTGTAGTCTGGCAGCCCGCGCCCGAAGTGATGCAGCGCATAAAAGCCGCCAACCACAGCTGCAAGCCCGACAAAGACCAGAAAACCCAGCGTAAAGACAAAAAACCTAAGCATACTCTCCGTTCGCTCTGCTGGCGGGTTCCGTGGAATGAGCCGTTACCGGCCGTTAAGCGTTACCTGTCTGATCAAAACACATGCCAGAACACCTGGCCGCACTCTGTCCACATCATACGCTTACGCATCACTTTAAAGTATACGCAAAAATACCTAACAAATGATCATTGCCACAGCCCGGAAACCGGCTCTTTCCCTCAGGAAACACTCGAAACAACGTTCCGTTCCCGCATTCTATAGATATTAGGTCGCTCAGTAGCGATTAAAAGTCTGATTTTCCTGAAAATAATTGCCGATTGACCGCGCAAGTGCCGCCATCAGTTTCTTACGGTAGCCTTTATCCCGCAGCCGCTTCTCTTCCGCCCGGTTGGATAGATAGCCGATTTCAATCAGAACCGAAGGAATCGTGGGGGACTTCAAAACGGCGAATCCGGCATATCTGTGCGGATTTCCAAGAAGGTTCGCGACCTGCCCGACCTCATCAACCACGTCTGCCGCAAACTGATTTCCCTGATTCTTCGACTCCCGCTGCGCCAGATCAATCAGAATGTCGCGCACCACCTCGGTTTGTTCTGACAGGTCGAAGCCTGCGATAATGTCGGCCTTGTTCTCTTTGGCGGCAAGGCTTCTGGCCTCGGCATCAGACGACTTCTCCGACAGGGTGTAGACAGAGAAACCTTTGATTTTTCTGGATTTGTGGTTGTTTGCATGCAGCGAAACAAAGAGATCGCCTTTTGCCTGATGCGCCACCTTGATGCGGTCCCTGAGCGCCAGGAAAATATCGCTGTCCCTGGTCAGGACCACACGGAAACGCCCTGACGCCTCAAGCTGGCGTTTCAGCTCCCGCGCATAATCAAGGGCAAGAGCCTTTTCCTCCAGCCCGCTGACACCCGTGGAACCGGGATCAACGCCCCCGTGACCCGGGTCGATGACAACTGTCGGCCGCCTGTCGCCGGCAGCCTTGGGTTGGACCTTGGTTGCCGACGCCGACTGCGTCCTGCGCAGGGGGGTATCGGAAGACGCGCCCAGACGGCCTAAGGGAGCCGCATTGAAGGCCGCAACCGAGACCGGCTCGACATCAACCACCATCCTGTATGGACGGCCATCCTTGGGTGGTAAAACAAATGCACTCTTGACCAGGACCGGCTGCTTGAGGTCCAGAACCACGCGGCTCGTCCCGGGCGCGAAAAGCCCGAAGCGCAGGGCCTGGATTGCTCCGGCACCATCGGGAATCCTGTTTTCAGGCACCGACCAGTCGAGTTCCGGCAGATCTATTACGACACGATAGGGGTTCGGCAGCAGGAAAACCCTGTAGTTCGGGGCTTCCGACAACTCCAGAACAAGACGGGTCTTGTCCGGGTGCTCGCCAATGCGAATATCCGAAACACTGGGGTTTGCGGCGGCCTCGTGGCCCCAAAGCAACATTACCGCCAAAATCAGGACTAAACGTTTCATGGGGCGAATCGGGCAGCAAAGATTGTTTCACGCGGCAGCATTCTTCCGAGATGTAGCCGATTCACAGGATTGCAACCAGTAAAAATGTCATGGATTGCATCGGTGTCCTTGCTAGTTCCATGCGCCCCGGGTGCTGCAACAAAGCTCTGGCACACCGGATACGGTGAGGATCCGGGCCTCGGGCGCAGCGATGACACCGGTCAAGCTATCGCCGGTATCCGCCGAAAAAATAACGAAAAATTAGGGTGTGACACATATAGGGCAGTACTGTTACTCTGCACCCGGAACGTTCTTAACCACAATGACGCTTCGCTCCTCTGGGATCGGCGTCGGAACGGTTATCCTCCGACGGACTGACGGCACGGCACCTTACACCCAAGATGGGTCCCTACAACGGGAAGGAATGGCCGTCATCACCGAAAGCGGAAGCGCCGGGAGTCAAGAACAGAGACACCAAACAGCGAAGCTTAAGCCCAATCGGCCCGCTTCGCACAAAATTCATCGTCTGCGCGCCGTGCGCGCAGACTAAGGCAAGCGTCCTCCGCCGCCGACGGCCGCGTTGGAACGCATTATCGTGAGACCGCTCGGATGGTTTGCAACCAACCAGTACAGATTTACGCGCCCCGCCCCGCCATAGCTGCGGTCGGCGTAGGACGCGCGTTGGAGTTTCCAATTAATGGCAAAGCGTATGTTAATCGATGCCACCCACCCGGAAGAGACGCGGGTGGTGGTTCACAATGGTTCTCGTCTCGAAGAGTTCGATTACGAAACAGTCTCTAAAAAGCAGCTCAAAGGAAATATCTACCTCGCAAAGATCACGCGGGTAGAACCTTCGCTTCAGGCCGCTTTCGTAGAATACGGCGGAAACCGCCACGGTTTCCTTCCGTTCAGTGAAATTCACCCCGACTATTATCGGATCCCCATCGCCGACCGCGAAGCTCTGCTGGCTGAGGAAAAAGCTCTCAAGTCATCGGTCCGATCGGACGACGACGCAGACGAAAATCCTGCAGATAGCTCGGCCACCGAAGATCAAGCCGCTGAAGGTGAATCGGAAAACGCCGAAACTGAAGCTCAGACCGCGGAGGCCGGAGAAGCACCCGAATCTGAGGCAATTGCTGCAGAGGCTGCTGAGGCAGAGGCGTCCGATGCCGAAAACGGCGAGACGGCCGCTTCTGACGAAGATCCGGCCATCGAGCAGGATGACACCGTCGAGGAGATCGAGGGTGAAACCAGCGTCGATACACTGAGCGAAGATGACGACGACGAAGTTGTACAGCGCAGCCGCGCCAAGCTGCTCCGCAAGTACAAGATCCAGGAAGTCATCAAACGCCGTCAGGTCATTCTGGTGCAGGTGTCCAAGGAAGAACGCGGGAACAAGGGCGCGGCCCTGACGACCTATCTTTCCCTGGCCGGACGCTATTGTGTCCTGATGCCCAACACCAACAAAGGTGGCGGCATCAGCCGGAAGATCAGCAATGCTGGCGACCGCCGGCGCTTGAAGGAGATCCTGGGCGAACTCAAGATTCCCGAGGGCATTGCCGTCATCGTCCGTACGGCCGGCAGTCAGCGCAACAAGACCGAAATCCGCCGCGATTACGAATATCTGATGCGTCTGTGGAACGAGATCCGCGAGCTTACCTTGCGATCCAGTGCGCCTGCCCTGATTCACGAGGAAGCCAACCTGATCAAGCGGGCCATCCGCGATCTCTACTCCCGTGACATGGAAGACGTTCTGGTCGAAGGCGAGAACAGCTACAAGGCCGCCAAGAGTTTCATGCGGACCCTGATGCCCAGCCACGCCAAGAAGGTTCAGCTTTACAAAGATCCGGCGATCCCACTGTTTCACCGCTACAAGGTGGAGAGTCAGCTGGATGCCATCCACAATCCTACGGTTCAGTTGAAATCCGGCGGTTACATCGTCATCAACCCGACGGAAGCTCTGGTCGCGGTCGATGTGAACTCGGGCAAGGCGACGCGCGAGCGGCATATCGAGGAAACCGCGCTCAAGACCAATGTCGAGGCTGCGGATGAAGTCGCGCGCCAGGTTCGGCTGCGGGATCTTGCCGGTTTGGTTGTCATCGACTTCATTGATATGGAAGAATCGCGTCACAACCGCGAAGTCGAGCGCAGACTGAAAGAGGCCATGAAGAACGACCGGGCGCGAATTCAGCTCGGCCGGATCAGCCCCTTTGGTCTTCTGGAGATGTCCCGTCAGCGTCTGCGGCCAAGTCTTGTCGAGAATTCAACACTGATTTGCCCGACCTGTCAGGGCGTCGGCACTGTCCGGACCACCGAATCGACCGCTTTGCATGTTCTGAGAGCTGTCGAAGAGGAAGGCATCCGACGGGCGGGCGGCAGCCTGTTGATCAAGGTTCCGACAGCGGTTGCGCTCTATATGCTGAATCAGAAGCGCGCGCTGCTGATCGACATTGAAGAGCGCTATGGCTTCGAAATCGAGATTTCGGCAGACAATACTCTGACAGCCCCTGACTACACGCTTGAGCGTGTTGGCGAACAGGGCGAGCGCAGCAATGACAACCGGTCGGAACGTTCCTCTGAACGCGCGCCCGAGCGCTCACGGGACCGTGGACGGGATCGCCAGTCTTCGAAGCAGCGTGAAGAAGAAGAGGACCTGCAAACCGAGACATCCGATAGCTCGGACGAGTCCGGTGGCGAGCGGAAACGTTCCCGCCGCCGTCGCCGCCGCAAACGCGACGATGAGACGTCGGCCTCGCCAGCGGAGGAGAATGCCGTTGTCGAGGATAGTGAAGATAACGCGGACGCCGCCGAAGACACCGTAAATGGGGAAAGCGGCGAAAGCGATGACGAGGAAGCCAAGGCCCGCAAGCGCCGTCGCCGCGGGAAACGCGGTGGACGCAGGCGTTCACGTCGTAAGGAGAACGAGGATGGCGAGACACTCGAGAATGAGAACACCACGGAAGAATCCGCTGATCAGGAGGATGCTATTGCTGCCGCTGGAGACTCCGGCGGCGATACTGCGGCAGTTCCTCTAGAGGTTGCCTCTGCAGAGGCGGTTTCTTCAGGAGAAACCGAGACATCGGAAACTGCTGCTCCTGAGGCCGTAACCCCGGTCAGCGAAACGGAAAGCCCCGCAAGCGAGGCCGGTGAGGCATCAGCTGAAAACGCAGACGACGCACCTGCTGAGCCCGCTGAAGAGGCACCGAAGCCGAAACGCCGTCGCAGCCGTGCAAAGAAAAGCACCGACGACGATAAGGCAGCGAAAGAGAAGTCGGCTGAAAAGGTAAGCGCGGAAGAGGCTCCGGCTTCAGAAACCACGCCTGAAGAAGAACCCAAGGCTGAACCAGCTCCGAAGAAACGAGCCAGCCGAAGCCGTGCAACGACAACCAAGACTCCACGTACACGAACCCGCAAGCCCGCCGCTGCAAAAGCAAAAGCGGATGCGGTAAGTGAAGACAGCGTTGTCGCCGATACCCGCGTTACTGAGCCTGCCGAATTGGTCGCTCAGGAGAGTTCGACGCATGAGCCGGCGTCTGCTCAGACGGCACCAGCTGCCATCTCCGAGCCGGAGCAACCCTCCTCAGCCGAGCAAGGCGGTGAGAACGCTCCTGATGGCGAGAATGGCGAGAAACGACGTGGCTGGTGGTCACGCTGGGTGTAGAACCCGGGCCTTTCGCTAAGGCCTGAAGAGACCAGTATCCTTCAACCACTGATCACTGGTTGAACCTCAAAAAAAGCTCCGCTCCGGGTATGGAATCCTGAAGCGGAGCTTTTTTATTGAGTGATGTCTCCAGACAGCAGCCGGAACACAGCCTCGGTTTTAGACCCAGGCCTGCAGACGCTTGGCGGCCTCGGCAATGTCGGCTTCCGGCCCGGCAAAGGAAAACCGCAGGAAATGATGCCCGCGCGCCGGATCAAAATCGACGCCAGGAGTCGCCGCAATCCCGGTCTCGGCCAGCATCCGACGGCAGTAGGCTTCGCTGTCGTCCGTCAAATCCGACACATCGGCATAAATGTAAAACGCACCATCGGCAGGCGCCATCGTCGAAAACCCGGCCCTGGGCAGCTCCGCCAGCAACAGCTCCCGGTTCCGGGCATAGGTCGCAACATACCCATCCAGGACATCGCCACAGTCGAACGCGGCCTCGCCTGCTGTTTGAGATAATGCAGGCGCAGAGATAAAGAGATTCTGTGCCAGACACTCGGCGGGACGCAGCAGGTCCTCCGGCAGCAGCATCCAGCCAAGACGCCATCCGGTCATCGAAAAATACTTGGAAAAGCTATTGATAATAATAGCATCGGGGCTGTGCGCGAGGGCGGTTACGGCCCGGCGACCATAGCTGATACCGTGATAGATCTCATCGGAGATCAGGCGGATGTCGTTCGCGGTGCAGTAGTCTACGAGGGTTGCGAGCTCCGCATCGTCGAGCATGGTGCCGGCCGGATTTGACGGACTGGCCACAATCAGGCCATCAAGCTTGCCTGCCCGCTCCAGAAGCCCGACTGTCGGCTGAAAGCGATGCTCCAGTTCACTGGGTAAGAGAACCGCCTCAACACCAAGAGCCTCCAGAATGTTCCGATAAGCCGGATAGGCCGGCGCTGCCAGAGCAACCCGGTCTCCCGGATCAAAGGCTGCCAGAAAACTCAGCAGGAACCCGCCGGACGATCCCGTCGTAACCATGACTCTTTCGGGATCGACTGAAAGATCGTACTGCTCCTGATAGTGGCGCGCGATGCGCGCCCTCAGGCTCGCGGTGCCGCGGGCGTCTGTGTAGCCGATCAGATCCTGATCCAGTGCGGTCTTGGCCGCATCGATGACTTTTTGCGGCGCCGGTGTTCCCGGTTGCCCGACCTCCAGGTGCAGGACGTGAGCGCCTTCAGCCTCACGGCGGGCTGCCGCTCGCATGACGTCCATCACGATGAAGGGCGAAACCGCTCGCCCGCGGGAAGCCACCTTCAACACCATCTTTTCCTCGCAAATTTCAGTCTGACGCAGGTTTACGACGAGAGCTTCAATCTGAACGGAGCCGGGTTACTGAACAAGGCTGGACAGTCCGTGCCCGCGCGGATCAGCCTGGACTTCGCAAGCGCCGGGCGATTCCACAATACCCTTTGGGCAATAGATCGCGTTTGCCTGCCCAATCTGCGGAACAGACTGCATGCTATGGCCTTTGGCTTGCAAATCAGCCACCGCGGCACTGCCTTCCTCGTGGAAGGTTACATCGGGCGCTCCGCCATGGTGAATGCGGGGCTCGGACATAGAAGTCGTCAGGCCTTTATCTGTGGTCAGACTGTCGAGCATGAGACGCACCAGCGACGTCGAAGCTGCTGCACCGCCGCTCGAAGATCCCAGAAACCTTAGAACACCGGTGTTTGTGTTGGCGACGATCACGGTGCTCAGAGTGTCACCGCCATCAAAAAGGGCACGGCGAGGCGCAGGAAGCAGCACACCGGTCCCAGGTGCCACCCGTCCGGACCCGAAGAGACCATTCATGGTGAAACTGCAGGAAACCCCGTTCCCGTACTTATCGCCGATCACAAACCCTGCAGCTCCGGGGTCACCGGGGGCAGTCCCGGGCTCCGGGGAAAGCTGGCTTGCGGGCGTATGACGCGCAGAATCGAAGTTTGCCATCACCGCTTCCGCCCTTGCCTCACTCAGCAGCACTTCCAGGTCCTCGGAAGAACCCCCATCGGGCTCGATCCAGGCTGTTCGTTGGGAGAAGGCGCGCATCGAGGCTTCGGCAAAAAGATGCGCTTGCTGGTCCACACCGGCATCGCCGTAGTCTTCCGCAGCAGTCAGCATCTGCCACATCTGAGCGGTCACTATGCCACCGGCCGCGGGCGGTGTTGAGAAGTAGGCAACGTCCGAGTTTACCGGGAATGTGGCAGCAGGACGGATGCTGGGAAGGCTGTTTCTGATATCCTCGACGGTTAGCGGAAGGCCTGCGCTCGTCGAGGCTTCGGCAAGTCGGCTTGCAAAGTCACCGCCATAAAAGTACGCCGCGCCACGCTGGCGGACGCCGGCAAGGACCGCCGAAAGCTCGGTTTGGGCAAGAGTGTTCCCCTCGCGCGCCAGATTGCCGTCCGATACCTCGAACCGGCGTCTGAGGTCAGGGACGCGCTGCAGTGCCTGGCCGGCAACCGCGAGATCCCGGGCGAATGCGCGGCTGACAGCGTGCCCGAAGCGGGCATAACCCTCGGCAGGCGAAATCATCTGAGCCCAGCGCAGGGTTCCGTAACGGGCGTGCAGGGCCGCGAGGCCGCGTACATTCCCGGGCACCATGCCGCCGGAGGCGCTCTGACGGGGCAGGAACTCGAAGACCTCGCCGGACATGTTGGGCGCGTCGAAGTAGACGCATACACCGCCACCGCCGATCCCGGCGCGCGATGGCATGGTCACAGCCATGGTGAAATACATTGCGACGGCGGCATCAGCTACTGTGCCGCCATTTCCGAGCACATCACGCCCGACAATCACCGCCCGGGGTTCATCGCCTGCGATCAGGCCTGCAAAGCCATCGACAGGCGCGAACACGCCCCCGGGTTCAGGCGTACTTTCGCACGCGGACAGCAACAGCAACGCGCTGCCGGCAAGAAAATGCCGTTTTCTGACGCCGAAACACAGCGATTTGAACGATTTCAGGGTGGTAAGTGCGCCTGAAAGGATTCCTTGCGCCTTGCCGATGCAGGCGTTTGCTGAAACTATATTCACGATGACCTGATAAATCTGTGGATCTAAGTTGGGATCTTGTGGAGCGCCTCGTTGAATCGCTCGAACACCGACCCTAGGTTTACCTTTTGATGTCGAGACCTGATTTGTGATCAAACGTAGCTTCTCCAACTTCGCGGCTGTCGCGGTTATCCTCGCCCTTTTGGCGCCGGCACCGCTGTACGCCCAGGGTTTGAGACTGGTTCGCGACGCGGAAATCGAAACTACCATTCGAATCTACTCTACGCCACTATTCCAAGCAGCAGGCATCAGTCCACAATCCGTGCGCATCTTTCTGGTCAATGATGACTCTCTCAACGCCTTTGTAACCACGGGCAACCGGATGTTTATCAACACCGGCCTTCTCATCAAGGCAGAGAGTCCTTTGGCAGTTATCGGTGTGATCGCGCATGAAACCGGTCATATGGCGGGCGGGCATGTGGCCATCCGCGGCAAAAGCATCGAAAACGCTCAATCCACCATCATTGCAAGTTATCTGTTGGGCATTGGCGCAGCGCTGGCCACGGGCCGTGGCGAGGCGGCATCGGCCATCATTAGTGGCGGCCAGGATATCGCGCTCAAAGGCTTTTTGGGATACAGCCGCAGCCAGGAGTCAGCTGCGGATCAGGCCGGCATCCGCCTGCTTGAGGCCACAAAGCTCTCGCCCCAAGGCCTGCTCGATTTCATGGGCGTGCTGCGCGGTCAGGAAGTTTTGCTGGCAACGAGCCAGGACCCCTACCTGCGCACCCATCCTTTGACGCAGGAACGGATCAGTTTCCTCGAAAACGCCGTCAGCCAGTCGCCCTATAAAGATGCACCTGCCCCCAAAGAACTTGAAAGGCTGCACGCAAGGGTAAAGGCAAAGCTGATCGGCTTCCTGTGGCCTATTTCACGGGTCTTTCAGTCGTATCCCGAGGATGACGACTCCCTGGAAAGCCGCTACGCGCGGGCCATCGCGCACTACCGCGAAGCCGAGCTTGATATTGCGCTGCCATTAATCGACGACCTGATCGCAGAGCATCCTGACGATCCCTACTTTTATGAGCTTAAGGGGCAGATGCTCTACGAAAATGCACGTGGAGTGGAAGCGCTGCCAGCCTTTCAAAAGGCAACCGAACTACGGCCGGATTCGCCGCAGCTGCATTTCGCGCTCGCCCAGGCGCAGATCGAAGCCAATACAGCGGCGTTGGACCAGAAGGCGCTCGACAACCTCAAGTTCACACTGCAGCACGAACCGAACAATTCTTCCGCCTGGCGCCTCTCGGCCATCGCCTATGGCCGCAGTGGCGACACCGGCATGACGGCCCTTGCCCTCTCAGAGGCGGCCTTGGCACGTGGACAGGCCCGCGAGTCCTTGCAACATGCCCGCCGTGCCGTGAAGATTCTGCCGAAAGATACCCCCAGCTCGCTGCGAGCCCAGGACATTGAAGGCCTGGCCGAGAGGCTGGTCGAGAAACAAAAACGTTGAGGACTGTTGCGGTGAGGGACCGCAGCAACCTTAGCATCCGTAATCAAGAGTGCGACTTTGACAAAAACCGGGAGATATCCTGACGTGTTTCACCAATCCACACGGGCGGTACGCCGAACGTCCAATATCGCCGTGCATCTGTCGTTACTCATGCTCGGTATGATGCTCCTGGCCTTCCCCGTGAAGGCACAGGACCAGTCGACCGCAGCAGGCGCCTCCGCCGACGTCGAGAACATTGAAGAGATTGTTCGTGACTATCTCCTGCGCCATCCTGAAGTTCTGGTCGAGGCCCTGACACTCTATGAACAACGCCAGACACAGGCAGAAGAGCAACGCCGCCTGACTGCCGTTTCAGACCGCAAAGAAGAACTGGAGAACGACCCCGCTTCTCCTGTTGCCGGCAATCCGGACGGAGACGTTGTCGTGGTCGAGTTCTTCGATTATCGCTGCCCTTACTGTCGCCGTTCCGCCGACACACTGGAGACAGCGATGAAAGCAGACGGGAATGTCCGTGTGGTGTTCAAGGAATTCCCGATCCTGGGACCGGAATCGGTGGAAGGCGCCAAGGCAGCCCTCGCCGCTGCCAAGCAGGGCAAGTACGAAGCATTCCATTTCGCACTGATGCGTGAACCCGGCGATATGAGCGCTGCGCACCTGCGTGCGACGGCAGAAAAGGTCGGAATGGATGCGGACCAGATGGAACACGACATGAAGTCGGAAGAAATCACTTCGACCCTGCGCCGTAACTATGCTTTGGCCGAAGAACTTTCTATCCGGGGCACACCTGCCTTCGTGATCGGCGGAACTCTGGTACCCGGTGCGGTCAACCTGCAGGAAATGGAACGGCTGATCGCGGAAGCCAGAGCAAAGGCCAGCTGATCAAAATCAATTGAAAAGTGGACATGCCCCGGTCTTCTGAGCGCTATCTGTTTCAGGAGACCGGGGGATAGTTTGATCGTTTTTCCCTAAGTCAGTGAAAAACGTTATTTTGCTTCTCAAGTCTCTATTCTCGAGCCCTTTCCGCGCTTGATCTGAACCAATACCTACGATTGAGCCCTAAAATCTGCTCTAAAAGCGTATATTAAGGTGAACCCCGCATTGCGCGCTCACGGCGCCGTGTGCTAACGCTTGAAAATCCAAGTCATGCAGGAGCGATATGTGGCCAGCGCGCCGAAAGTCCTGATTCTCAATGGCCCTAACCTGAATATGTTAGGCCTTCGCGAGCCGCAAATATACGGGCACACGACCTTGAGCGATATCGAGGATAGCTGCCGGGCACAGGCGTCGGCTTTGGGGCTTGTTGTGGATTTCCGGCAATCGAACAGCGAGAGCACCCTGATCGATTGGATTCAGGAAGCCCGCAACGATCAGAATGGCCTGATCATCAATCCTGCAGCTTACACACACACTTCGATTGCGATCATGGATGCCCTCAAGGCCGTCGCTTTACCGACCATCGAGGTTCATCTTTCAAACATTCATCAGCGCGAAGCGTTCAGGAACCTTTCCTACGTCTCGAAAGTCGCTCTGGGTGTCATCTGCGGCTTCGGCGGACAAGGCTACCTGATGGCACTTGACGCAATGGCTAAGCAACTTATCAACCAGCAAGAAGCATAATGTCGAAATTCGAAATCAACGAAGAAATAATCCGCTCTCTCGCGGGTTTGCTCAATGAAACCGGCCTCAGCGAAATCGAGTACGAGTCGCAGGGTCACCGCCTCCGCGTCAGCAAGGGCGCGGTCGCTCAGTCCGTTGTGGCAGCGCCTGCGCCAGCAGCTGTGGCAGCCACTCCTGCCCCCGCGGCAGCAGTCGCCGCTGACCAGCCCCTGGCGGGCGCGGTAAACTCACCAATGGTCGGAACGACGTATCTCGCTGCAGAGCCGTCTGCACCGGCCTTCGTCAAAGTGGGTGACATGGTGACCGAGGGTCAAACGCTCTTGATCATCGAGGCAATGAAGGTGATGAACGAGTTAAAGTCGCCTCGTTCGGGCAAGATTACACAAATCCTCGTCAGCGACGGGCAGCCGGTAGAATTCGGCGAGCCCCTGCTGGCCATTGAATAGAGACGGGCTAAAGCCCCATGTTTGAGAAAGTTCTGATCGCCAACCGTGGCGAAATTGCTCTTCGCATCCACCGCGCCTGCCGTGAGATGGGTATCAAGACTGTCGCTGTCCATTCGACGGCGGATTCCGACGCCATGCATGTGCGTCTGGCTGACGAAAGCGTCTGTATCGGCCCACCGGCCAGTAAAGACAGCTACCTCAATATAGCGGCCATTCTCTCCGCGGCGACCATCACGGGCGCGGATGCGATCCATCCCGGCGTGGGCTTCCTTTCCGAGAACGCCGACTTCGCCGCAATGGTCGAAGAGCACGGCTTCGTCTTCATCGGTCCTACGCCCGAGCACATCAACCTGATGGGCGACAAGGTCGCGGCCAAACAGGCCGCAGATAGTCTTGGCATTCCGGTTGTCCCGGGATCCGACGGCGAAATCATGACCGCGGAAGAGGCGCTGCCCGTCGCCAACAAGATCGGCTATCCGGTACTGATCAAGGCCGCAGCCGGCGGTGGTGGCCGGGGTATGAAGGTCGCCAACAACGACGACGAGCTCCGTCAGGCCGTCCAGTTGGCCAGAACCGAAGCCAAGGCCGCTTTCGGCAACGAAGCGGTCTATATGGAAAAATACCTGGGACGGCCGCGCCACATCGAAATCCAGCTCATGGCCGACGGTCACGGCAACGTCATTCATCTAGGCGAGCGCGACTGTTCTCTCCAGCGTCGGCACCAGAAGCTGCTGGAAGAAGCGCCTTCCCCGGCCTTGAATGAGGAGGCCCGCGCCTGGATCGGAAAACGCTCCACCGACGCCATGAAGAAACTGGGCTATAAGTCGGCAGGCACCATCGAGTTCCTCTATGAAAACGGCGAGTTCTACTTCATCGAGATGAACACGCGTCTTCAGGTCGAGCATCCGATTTCGGAGGCTATTACCGGGGTCGACATTGTTCGTGAGCAGATCCGGATTGCCGCCGGCCTTCCGATGAGCATCGCCCAAGAGGACGTCACCTTCTTCGGTCACGCTATCGAATGCCGGATCAACGCCGAAAATCCGCAGACCTTCATGCCGTCACCGGGGACCTTGACCGATTACCATGCCCCCGGCGGGCTGGGCGTGCGGGTGGATTCAGGTATCTACGCCGGATACCGCGTGCCACCGCACTATGACAGCCTGATTGCCAAACTGGTGGTTCACGGCCAGACCCGCAATGAATGCCTGATGCGATTGCGCCGCGCACTCGAGGAGTTTGTGATCGACGGCATCGATACAACAGTGCCGCTGCATCAGAAATTGATCGTCGACAGCGAGTTCATCAATGGGGATTACGATATCCACTGGCTGGAGAAGTTTGTCGCAGCGCAGGCCTAGGTCATAAGTTGAAGGAGCCTCTTGCGCTCAGCGTTCTATCGCACAATCTCTAGAGTAGATCGAGCGTCAAGCCACCCGGACATCGCTCAGCCGAGGTCCGGGTCCTTTAAGACAACTGCGGACGGATATGGAGCTCACGCCGGACCTTTTGCTTAAAGCCTACACCGTCGGGGTTTTCCCCATGGCGGAAAGCCGAGACGATCCGGTTCTGCACTGGATCGACCCGGATTTACGCGGCGTGTTGCCCCTTGATGCTGTTCACATTCCCCGCAAACTGCGTCGCAGAATCCGACAGGGCGACTTCGAAGTTCGCTGCGATACGGCTTTCGGCGAGGTGATCCGGCTTTGCGCGGCCCCGACCGAGGGCCGCCCGGACACCTGGATCAATCCAACCATCGAGACGCTCTACAATCAGGTTTTTGCGCGCGGCTTCGCCCATTCCGTAGAGTGCTGGCAGGACGGCAATCTGGTCGGCGGCCTCTACGGCGTGTCTCTGGGCGCGGTCTTCTTTGGCGAATCCATGTTCAGCCGCGTGTCCGACGCCAGTAAAGTGGCCCTGATGCATCTGGCTCTGCGCTTACGCAAGGGCGGTTACAAACTGCTCGATACCCAGTTCAACACACCTCATCTCAGCCGCTTCGGTGTGCAGGAAATTCCCCGCGACGAATATCAGACGCAGTTGGTGCGGGCCATCAACTCCCAGGCCCATTTTCCGACGGAAGTAAGCTCAGAGGAAATTGAGGACTTTCTGAAATCCTCGGTCGCCCCGCCGGAACAGATCTAAAGCGACTTCAGTGGATCACGAAAAATTCGTGATCATGGTCACTCCTGTTTCGGTGAAATTTCCCATCTGTTCCAGGATCTTCGCGCCTTCAGCGAGATCAACGCTGCGTGTGATGAGCCTGGAGGGATCGACCCGCCCGGAAGTCACCATCGCCATCATATTATCAAAGGTGTGGCCGGCCATGGCGTGACTGCCAACGATTTCCAGCTCATGCGCGATGACGCGGTCCATGGGGATCGGAGGGTTGTTCTCGCCTCCCAGCAGAAGTCCGACCTGAATATGCCGTCCCTGGCGTCGCAGGGAGAGGATCGAGTTCCTGCAGGTTTCCGGATTGCCGAGCGCATCAATTGAAACATGCGCGCCGCCCGCAGTCAGATCCCGGACCGCCTCGGCGACTTCATTGGTCTTGCGTCCGTTGATGACGTGCAGGGCCCCGGCGCTGCGGGCAAGCGCGAGCTGGTCCTCGTCGATATCGACCGCCACCACATTCGCACCCATGGCTGCGGCGATCATGACCGCAGACAGACCGACCCCGCCACAGCCATGAACGGCAACCCATTGACCGGGCTCGACCTTTCCCTGCTGAACCACAACGCGGAACGACGTCGTGAAGCGGCATCCGATACTGCCGCCGACCGCGAAAGACAGGCTTTCGGGCAGCTCGACCAGGTTGGCGTCCGCATAGGGAACGGCGACGTATTCTGCGAAAGCGCCCCAGCCGGTAAAGCCGGGCTGATACTGCTCGGGACAGACCTGATGCTGGCCGTTGTGGCAATAACCGCACTTGCCGCAGCCGGAAACGACCGGCACGATCGCGCGCATGCCTGGGCGCCAGTTACGCACGTCAGGGCCCACGGCCTCGATGATGCCGGAGCACTCGTGGCCTGGAACGTGAGGCAGGGACTTGATGTCAGGGTCGTGGCCCATCCAGGCATGCCAGTCGCTGCGGCAAACCCCGTTGGCCATGACGCGCAGAACGACGCCGTCATCCGGGGGCGTTGGGTCCGGTGCATTCTCGACTTCAATCGGCCCCATGAATTCGCGAAACATTGCCGCGCGCATAGACGTCTCCCTGCTTTTTTGATTCTTGTTTCTTCATCGAGCCTAGCAAAAAACCGCGAGAGTTACCCCCTGAAAACACAACGAAAAGCCATACAAATGTCACAGGAATGATCCCCGGTTTTATCCCCCGGTTTTGATCTTAATCAACGCGGTGTTGCGCCAAGCGGTTCTGAATGAGCGCAGTGGATCCTCCACTTTGGATGTTCAGGATCAAAGGAGAGTCAGATGACCAGAACAGGCCGTTCGTCAGTCCTCGCGATCATGGCTGTTTCACTGCTGATGCTTGGCGCTTGCGCCAGTGAATCGGAAATCACGACCCTGCGCGGCGAAGTCAGCGCGGCAACCGAAACCGCCCGCATGGCGGAAGAACGTGCAATGGCGGCCGAGAAGTCTGCCGCGGAAGCCGAGCAACGCGCAGCGGCGGCGGAACAGCGGGCGGCAATCGCCGAAGAACAGGCCCGTGCCGCAAACGCAAAAGCCGAGCGAACCTTTCAGCAATCGCTGACCAAGTAGCACGCCACAGAACCTTCGGTGCAAGAGATCCGGTCTGAAGGAGAAGAGAAATCTATCCGGCAGACCGGATCAGTTCAGTGCGGGCATCGTGATCCGGACCGGGATGCCGCGGCGGTCCTGGGACACCTGCCGGATCACGGACCAATTCAGGCGCGCCGCCTGCCCCTTCGCAGCCTCAAGAACGATCTGCGCCGTTTCAGGCGGGTCATAGAGCGTCAGCCGCCCGGTCGCTAAAAGCGCATCGAGCTGAAGCGTTGTCGGATGGACCTCCAGATAGAGTTCTCCCTCTACCCAGGCGGTTTTAACCGGCTGATCAAGGATCGTTACCGGCGTACCAGGTTCGACCGCCGCGAAGAGCCTCGCGATATCGGAGGGATAGAGACGGATGCAGCCGCGGCTCACCCGGCGCCCGATGCCGTAAGGACGGTTGGTCCCGTGAATGACGTAGCCCGGCCATTCGAGGTTCAAGGCATAGGCGCCCAGGGGATTTTGCGGTCCTGGTGGCACGATCTCCGGAAGGCCGGGGTCATCCCGCCGGGCTGAAGCGGTCGGGATCCAGCTGGGGTCCGCCCTTTTTTTCACGATCCTGGTCTGACCGGTCGGCGTCTCGTGCTCCAGACGCCCGACACCGATCGGAAAGCTGAGGACGCCGCTACCCTCCGGAGGCAAGTAATAGAGCCGCAGTTCGGGCAGATTGATTACGATACCGACGCCCTCGGCAGCCGGAAGAAGGTGACGCCCGGGGAGGTGCAGTTCGGTCCCCGGCTGCGGTATCCAGGGATCGACGCCGGGATTGGCCAGGAGCAGAGCAGCGAAACCGAGTTTCTGGGAAACCGCGATGTCCAGCAGGGTATCGCCCTCGCGGACGCTGTAACTGTCCTCTTCGCCGATCATCCCGGACCCTGCCATGACCTGCGGCGGAAGAGCGATCAGCAACAGCACGCAGAAACCCAGTGGCAGCAATGCTTGCCACCACCGGCACCCCCTGCCGCCCTGGGTGTTTCGGATCATTCCAGTTCGTCGTTCCCGTCGATTAAACGAAGCACCTGTGCAGTCAGATCCTCCAGTGCGATGCTGCTGCCGACATGCCGCCAGGAGATATCACCAAGGTCATATGACATTTGCTGCTCGACAATGGCCGGCGTTGCATCAGATGCATCATGGCGACGCGCTGCCACGCGGTCCTTGAGCAGGTCTGTGGGCGCAGTCAGCCAAAAGCCCTGAGGCGCAACCGAGAGTTCCCTGGCCGTTGCTTCAAGGGCTTCACGCTCGGCCGGCTTTGAGAAGACTGCGTCGACAATAACGCTGTGCCCCCTGCCCAGAACCTCGCAGGTGCGTCCGAGCATCAGGGAATAGACCCACTCAGTCACCTGACCGCTATAGGCCGACTGCGGGAGCCGTTCGGTCTCGTCGACCCCGGAAACCTCTTTGCGGATGGCATCGCTGCGCAGATGCACCGCCCCGGGCGCTGCACCGATAAATGGCGCCAGTTCACGGGCGAGCGACGTCTTTCCACTGCCTGATAACCCACCGACCGCCACGCAAGCGGGGTCTGCCGGCTCCAGAAACCTGACGGCCCATCGAAAGTATGTTTGGGCCTCGTCGATCCTGCCTTGTGCCGCAGAGACCTTGGCCCGGATTGAGGCCCGGGCCGAGAGGAACAGGGGCAGCAGCGGGAGCCCGGTAAAGTCCCTGGTCTCAGCGAGGTAGCGGTTGAACAGGATGTTAGCCTCGCGCTTGCGACCGTCTTGCCAGAGATCCATGAGAAGAAACGCAAGATCATAAAGAACGTCGACGATTGCGATCCGGTCGTCAAATTCAATGGCGTCGAAAAGAACCGGTTTGGCATCGATCATAACGATGTTGGCGAGGTGAAGATCACCGTGGCAATGGCGAACCCTGCCAAATTCCTGACGGGCGGCGAAAAGCTCGGCATTCGCCTCGATCATCGCCAGCGACTTACGCGTAAGAGCCTGGGAGTCCGCGCGTGGGAAATAGGCCTGATACTCATCGAAAGCCAGATCGTTATCACGCAAAATCTGCGCGAAGCCGGTGGCATGATCAAAGCCCCTCAGATGCGGTGCAGCGGCCTTGTGAAAGGCCGCGATCACACAGGCAAGATCATTGACAAGATCGTCGCTCAAGCCACTGCGTGACGCCATTCGGTCCAATTCAGCTTCGCGGTCGAAACGCTTCATCATCACCGCATATTCAACAGGCAACCCCGTCGCGCCGCTCAAGTCCGCAGCACCCAGATAGAGCTTCCCTGAGGTATCACGCCGAATTCCGATAACACCGAGATAGAGCCCGGGCGCGGTCCGTCGATTGAGCTCAACTTCGTGCAGGCAGGCTTCGCGCCGTTTCTCCAGGGTGGAAAAATCCAGGTAGGGATATCTAACGGCGCGCTTGATCTTGTAGGCATAATCACCCGCCAGAAAGACGATGGCGGCATGTGTATCGATCCGCTCGACATTGCCTTCAGAAAGTCCGTAAGCCGCCGGTGAAGACAGAAAGTCCTCGACTTCGGACTGGTCCGCAATCTGATGCCCGCCTGACGACATAAAGTCATCTGTCCGGTTTACGCCGTCGGGTATCGCCAGGTTAGGCCGCTGAAACATCGTCGCTCCGTCCTTCAGTATCACCTGTCTGATCTATAGGCGCTGGGAGCTTTGGCAAGTCCTGGCTGGAAAGAGTCTCCTTTTCCAATAACCGTTCCGCGCCCTCATCAAGTTGCCGCCGGTAGCTATTGAGAACTTCTTGCGCCCGCTGAAGGGCATGATCGGTCAGGTCCCGGATGCAGCGATCTATCTCGGCAGCCGTTTCCTCGCTGTATTCCCTCGGGCTGACAGCCCCGACCCCTCCCTCGCCCAGAAAGGCCTGTTGCCGGGATTCATAGGTTACCTGACCCAGTTTTTCGGACATCCCGAAACGGGTCACCATGTGGCGGGCGATCTCGGTCGCCTTCTCCAGATCGTCGGCGGCACCGGTTGAGACTTCCTTGAAGACAATTTCCTCGGCGGCACGCCCACCCAGCAAGACCGCCATCTTGTTTTCCAGCTCGCGCTGCGTGACCAGGAAACGATCCTCAGTCGGACGCTGCATGGTATAGCCGAGAGCGCCGACGCCACGGGGAATGATGGAAATCTTGTGAACCGGGTCCATGCCCGGCAAGACGGTCGCCACAAGCGCATGGCCCATTTCATGAAAGGCGACCACTCTGCGTTCATGGGGGTTGAGGAGACGGCTCTTCTTCTCAAGGCCACCGACAATCCGTTCAATGGCGGCGGTGAAATCTTCCATGGCCACGGCATGCGCGCCGCGCCGGGTCGCCATGATCGCGGACTCGTTCACCAGATTGGCGAGATCCGCACCAGAGAAGCCCGGCGTTAAGCCGGCGATCTTTTCCTGGTCAACGTCGTCGGCAAGTTCAACCCGCTTCACATGCACGTCCAGAATGGCCACACGCCCGGGTTTGTCGGGCCTGTCCACCAGAACCTGGCGATCGAAACGTCCCGCGCGCATCAATGCCGGATCCAGAATCTCGGGCCGGTTGGTCGCCGCCAGCAGGACAATACCCTGCCGTGTATCGAAACCGTCGAGTTCGGACAGCAACTGGTTGAGCGTCTGTTCCTTCTCGTCATGTCCGCCGCCGAACCCGCCGACACCTCTTGCCCGCCCGAGGGCGTCGAGTTCATCGATAAAGATGATACAGGGCGCGGCCTTTTGCGCCTGCTCGAAGAGGTCGCGGACACGAGCGGCACCGACGCCGACAAACATCTCGACAAACTCGGACCCGCTGATCGAGAAGAAGGGCACGCCCGCCTCGCCCGCCACCGCGCGCGCAAGCAGGGTCTTACCTGTGCCCGGTGGTCCCACCAGCAGAATGCCCTTGGGAATTCTGGCCCCAAGGCGACCGTACTGATCGGGATGTTTCAGGAAATCGACAATCTCCTTGAGCTCGCCCAAAGCTTCATCGACACCCGCGACATCGCTGAAGGTCACATCGATATCGGTCTCGACATAGACTTTTGCCTTGCTCTTGCCGACAGACATCATGCCGCCGAACCCCTGTTTTTCGGCGAAGCGGCGGATTACGAACATCCAGATCGCCACGAAGAAGACAACAGGAACCACCCAGGACAGCAGATCGCGCAGAAACGTACTCTCGATCACCCCGCTGTAGGTCACGCCATATTTACGCAGCTGCTCGGTCAGTTCCGGCTCAACGCGCGTTGTTCGAAAGCGTGTCGTATTATCGGGCGTGGAGCCCTGCAGAGTGCCCTGAATCGTATTCTGAGAGATCGCGACCTCAGCAACCTTACCTTCTTCCAGGAGCTGCTCAAACGCGCTGTAGGGGATCTGCTGGATCTCGCGGGAATTCACCCACCAACTCTGGAACAGCAGAATGGCCCAGACGGCAAGTAAAGCGTAAACGAAGTTAAATTTGTGCTTCTTATCCATACCGGCGTCACCTCTACTCGGGTTGATCCGCTGCGAGGCGCGGGTCTTCCTCAGACACAACCGCCCTGTCAGGTAAGCTTCAGTCCATCCAAGTTTATGTTGCCGGGCTCAAGCGCGACCATGACCTGAATCAAAAACCTCCGGTTGAGGACCCACAGGGCCTGCGCCCAGCCCTGGTGGGTTCTCCGCCGGCGGCACAATTGATGCGCATCAATGCCTGAAGTCCGGATTTCCTGCTCAATCACGACAGAGCGAAAAGGGAGTGTTGCCTTTTGAAATCCGAACACACAGCCTCAAACCTGGATATCGACGCCTACACACCTGCCCAGATAGCCCTGCGCGTTGAGAATGCAGGTGTTACCAAAGCAAAGCTGGGAACAGTTCCGACAATCACCCTCGCGGTTTTGGCCGGTGCTTTCATTGCTTTTGGCGCGATGTTCTACACTCTGGTGGTGACCGACAGTACGCTCGGGTTCGGTCCGACGCGGCTTCTCGGCGGAGCTGCCTTCTCTCTGGGTCTTATTCTGGTGGTCGTAGCCGGGGCCGAGCTTTTTACCGGTAACAACCTGATCGTTATGGCCTGGGCCGACAAACGCATCACCGGCGTTCAACTGCTGCGGAACTGGGGTCTGGTTTATCTGGGTAACTTCGCGGGTGCCCTGGCAACCGCAGGAGGCGTTGCCTTCTCCGGCGTGCTTGAATTGAACGGCGGCGCCGTCGGCGCAACTGCCGCAGCAATCGCAGAGAGCAAGTTACAGCTCGCGCCTTTAGAAGCTCTCATCCGTGGCATTCTCTGCAATGCTCTTGTCTGCCTTGCAGTCTGGCTCTGCTTCGCCGCTCACAGTGTGAGTGGCAAGATCCTCGCGATCCTCTTTCCGATTTCCGCCTTCGTGGGCCTTGGCTTCGAACACTCGGTCGCCAACATGTACGTCATTCCCGTTACAATGTTCTCCGGCCTGCTCGAGAGTGATATCTCAGGCCTGCTGATCAACCTGAGCATCGTAACCCTTGGAAACATCATCGGTGGGTCGCTTTTGGTCGCCCTGGTCTATTGGGTGATCTATCGGCGTGATTGGACGCGCTGAGAAATGACCTATCGTCTTGAACCTCACCTGGTCAACGGCCGTTTCGGCGATCCGGCGCTCTACATTGGATTCCAGTTCGAGAAGCGCGGGCTGTTGCTGGATGTTGGCGATATCAACTCGCTCAGCCCGGCGAAACTTCGACAGGTTAGCGACCTTTTTATCTCTCACGCTCATCTGGATCACTTCGCCGGCTTTGACCAGCTTTTGCGTCATCAATTGGAGCAAGGGCATCATCTTCACATATATGGCCCCATGGGAATCATCGACAAGGTCGAGCACAAACTCTCAGCCTACAGTTGGAATCTCGAAGCTCCGAAATTCGCCGCCCTGCAGATCTCAGTCATTGAAATTGAGTCTCTGGAAAATGCGAGAAGCGCAAGTTTCTCGCTGCGCAATAAGTTCCGGCGCGGCAGGACCAACAGCCTCGCACTGACGAACGGCCGTGTCCTCGACGACAGCGACGTCGTGGTCAACTGTACCCTGCTCGACCATAGGCTCCCTTGTCTGGCGTTTGCTGTTCGAGAACAAGCGACATCTCATATCGTGGAAGAAAAGCTGGCCGCGACACAGCTCCCTATCGGGCCCTGGCTATACGCTTTCAAACAGGCTCTTCGCCGGAACTTGCCCGCCGAAACCATGATCGCCATCGACGAAACCCACGGCACGCGCCGGCTCGGCGATCTCAAGCATGCGCTCACCGAGGACTCACCGCAGCGAAAGATCTGCTATGTCACTGACTGCCAGTTCAATGCCCGAAATGCGGAAAGGATTATTAAGCTGGTCGAAGGCGCCGATATCCTCTTCATCGAAGCCAAGTTTGCCGATGCGGACAGCGAACTCGCGCGATCCCGCTATCACCTGACCACATCCCAGGCGGGCGGATTGGCCGCGCGCGCCAGAGTTGACCGGGTGGAAGCTTTTCATTTCTCGGAGCGCTACGACGGCCGGGAGAAGCAGATGCTTGAAGAAGTGCGATCCGCCTTTCATCAGCGTCAAACCCCTTAAACACTGATCACTTTAACATGGATCGAGAAGCGCCATGACCTTAGAAATCCAGTTCTGCGGCGCCGCCGGCACAGTCACCGGCTCCTGTTTCTGGCTTCGCCATGGCAAAAGCCAATTCCTGGTCGATTGCGGCATGTTCCAGGGTTCCAAAACCCTGAAGTCGCTCAACTACGAAGATTTTCCCTTTAAACCGAGTGAGATCGATTACGTTCTTCTGACCCATGCGCATATCGATCACAGCGGCCTGATTCCGCGCCTGATCCGTCAGGGTTTCACCGGCCCGGTCTATGCGACCAAAGGTACGAGAGACCTTCTGACCTATATGCTGCCTGACAGCGGTCATATTCAGGAGATGGAGGTCAGGTATCTCAATCGCCGCAGGAGTCAGCGCGCCCACGGGCCGCTCACGCCGATCTATACGCACCGGGACGGTGAAAAGGCGCTCGACAGCTTCCGTGCCGTCCCTTACGAGCAATGGTATCAGGTTGCCCCGAACGCCCGAGTGCGCTTCTGGAACGCAGGTCACATTCTGGGCGCGGCTTCGATCGAGCTGGAACTGAACAGCGACGGCGTCAACACGGAAAAGCAACGCCTGCTGTTTTCGGGCGACATCGGACCCGATCATAAACTCTTCCATCCTGATCCGGACGGACCGGAGGGGCTCGACTACGTCATTTGCGAGTCCACCTACGGCGGACGCAACCGGACCGACATTTCCGCGGAAGAACGCCGCGACCGGCTATTCAAGGAGGTCAAGGAAGCCCTTGAGCAGGAAGGCGTGCTTCTGATTCCCTCCTTCGCCGTCGAACGGACACAGGAACTGCTCGCCGATCTGGCCATCCTGATCAATCAGGGTGCACTGCCTCAGGTTCCGGTCTTTCTCGACTCACCGCTGGCGATCCGCGCAACCAAGGTTTTTGCGGCCCATGCGGAGAACCTGGAGGACATCGGAGATCACGGAGCGATCTTCAGTCATCCTGCGTTTCACTTCACGGAGAGCGTCGATCAGAGCAAAGCCATCAGCCGTTACAGCGGCGGTATTATCGTTATCGCCGCCAGCGGCATGTGCGACGCAGGCCGTATCCGCCATCACCTCAAGCACTTCCTCAGCAACAAGAAGACCACGGTCCTGATTGTCGGTTACCAGGCCCCGGGGACTCTGGGCCGCCTATTGCTCGAAGGCGCAGCGGCGGTGCGCATCCAGGGCAGCGACATTCAGGTAAAAGCGCGGATCCGTTCAGTTGATTTCTATTCAGGCCACGCCGACGGCGACAGCCTGCTGGCGTGGATCAAAACCCGCTTTCCGATCAAGCGCGGGCTTTTCCTGGTTCATGGCGAGCAAGCCGGACTGGCGGCCTTGAAAGACGCTGTCATCGACAGCGGTCTCACGGCAAACCGGGTGGTGATCCCGGCGCTGGATGACAGCTACGATCTCACGGCCGGTGATCTGAAGCCCATTAAGACCAAGACACCGCGCCGCATCGCCCCAGAAGCGGTAGGAAATCCGGATTGGCACAATCGGTTGGCAGCCTTCTCATTGGATCTGCGGCGTCAACTGGAGGCCGCCCCGGACGACAAAGCGCGGGAGAAGCTTCTAGTGGAACTGGCGAAATCCTTGACGTAAGCGCCGAGGCATCAGCCTAAGCGCCCTCCACAACCAAGCGGGCGAGTTCATCGGCGGCCTGACGCAGGCGCTCGACATGGGTGCTGGCCATCTCCATCGTCATCCGCTGGATCGGAGCGTGAAAAGCAATTGTAGAGAGAAGCCGACCGCGCTGGTCGTTGATCGGAACCGCGAGCGCGACCATCCCCTCCATGAACTCTTCGTTGTCCTGAGCAAAGCGATTGCGGCGCACGCGTTTGATCTCTTTGCGCAGCAGATCGTGGTCCGTGATGGTGCGGGCGGTGTGGCGCTCAAGCTTGGCATGATGCAGATAGCCCTCAAGCTGCGTACAGCTCAGACTGCTCAGATAAAGCTTGCCGCTGGCCGTGCAATAGAGCGGGACCCTGCTGCTGACCGGCAGGCGAATACGCAGGGGCCACTTGGTCTCCACGCGCTCCAGATAAAGCATTTCATCGCGATCGGGAATCGCCAGATTGCAAGTCTCGCCGATATCCTCGGCAAGTGCGTTCATCACGGCTAAGCGAGCCGTGCGGAACCTGCGGGACGAGAGAACATCCACCGCCAGGGAGCGCAGCCGCGGCCCCGGGGCATAACTCTTGCCATCAAGATTTCTTTGCAAAAAGCCTTCCGCCTCAAGCGTGGCGAAGAGACGGTGTATGGTTGGTTTGGGTAGACCCAGGTGCTGATTTATTTCGGATGGCGTTACCGGAACACCCTGCCTTGCCACCTCCTCCACAACGAGGAGGAGGCGCAAGACTGTGGGAATGCTGTCGGGCTTCTCTGTCTGTTCGGCCGTTGTCACAGCAATGACGGTAAGCCTCCTCTATCTATTCGGCAGCAGAATTGTGGAGAGATCGGGCACGAGCGCCACGACCAGCCACACGCCGATCAAAGCTATCAGGTAAGGGACCGTATAGCGTAAGAGCTTGAAGTAAGGGACACCGGTCACCCCGCTGGCCACATAGAGGTTCAAGCCGTAAGGCGGCGTGATGAAGCCGATGGAACCACCAACCAGGAAGAGCACCGCGAAGTGGATCGGATCCACCCCGATCGAGTGCGCAATCGGCGCCAGGATCGGTGCGAGGATGATGGTGTTGGGCAGGCTTTCCAGCACCATACCGGCGATGAATACGATAATCATCGCGGTGAAGAGAACCGCGTAGTAGCCGCCCATCCCGGTCACAAACTCCTGAATGGTTTCCCGGGCGCCGAGCAGCGACAGGATCTGCTGCATCACCACCGAAACGGCAATCAAGGGCGCCAGAATGCCAGTGATCTGGGCGGAGCGAATGACGATGCCCGGAATCTCGGTGAACTTGAAGCCCTCGACCAGCGCCATTTCACTGTAGCTTTTTTCGTCCGGCGAGCGGTCAGGATCGAGAGACCCCATCAAGCGGTAAAGCGGCAGCGAAATCAGGCCGACAATGATACAAAAGCCGACGGTGACACCCGCAGCTTCGGTCGGCGAGAATTTACCGGTGTAGATGCCCCAGAGCACCAGTCCGATCGCAAAGAAACCGAGCCAGGCACCGAAGGCCGTCTTGAGCACGCGATTCAGCTTCAGCTGAATGAGGTGCCCCCAGCCGTTCATCTTACAGACGATCCAGCAAGCGACCTGCATGCCGATCACCATCATCAGGCCGGGGATAATACCGCCGACGAAGAGATCGGAAATCGGCAGGTTCATGAGGAACCCGTACACGATAAAGATGATCGAAGGCGGGATGATGATACCGACCGTACCGCCGGCAGCAGCAGTTGCCGCGGCGAAACGCTCGTCGTATCCGCCCTTGACCATCTCGGGATGCATCATGGCGCCGATGGTCGCCGTGGTAGCTGAGTTCGAACCGGAAATTGCGGCGAAGAGACCGCAAGCGCCAAGGCTCGCCATGGCAAGACCGCCACGCAGCCAGCCCAGGCAGGCATAGGCAAAATCCGAGAGTCTTCGGGCGATACCCGATTTATTGATCAAGTCACCGGTCAGGATGAAAAGCGGCATCGCCAACAAGGCGAAACCATCCGTGAAAACATCCGAAAGCGCGACACCGATGTTGTCGAGGGTCAGCCCGAGCACGAAGCTCGCCCCCACGACCCAGAAGCCGATCACGAGGAAGATCGGCACACCCAGCATGAAAAACACCGTCACGCCGATCGAGATAACAAGTATCCAATTACCGTCAGTCATTACCGTCCCCCCTAATCGCTGATCATTGAAGTTTGTTGAACCACCGGCTCACCGGCACGGAACCGCGAGATATCTTCGATCAGGTTTTCGATGACGCGTGCGCTGAGAATCAGCCAGCTGGCGGGAACGCAGGCGTAGAACCACCACTGCAGAATATTGTCCGTGCCCAGCAGGATCTGAAAGTTCGCTGCCGAGTTGGCGGTCTGCTTCGTCGTGGTGACGATAACGATCAGAGCAAAGGTCAGCCACAAGACCGCATCCAGGCAGACACAAAACAACTGCCCGGCAGGCGGCATGCCGGCCCTGAACTCGGAGAAGGAAAGGTGGGAGCGAAGGCGCGTGTTATAGGCGCAGCCGACCCAGGTCATGATCAGGAATAAATAAGGAGGAAGTGTCGTCGACCAGGGCACCTGTGACTGAAAGACAAAGCGCCTGATTACCTCGACAAAGATCACCGCAGCAATAACCAGGTAGCTGGTGATCAGAATAGTTCGCTCGAGGTGGTTATCCAGAATTGGAACCGCCTGAAGAATCTTCAAAACGATAAATCCGCCGACCAGGACGACGAAAATACCCACAATATAAGCTGCAGAATGATTTAGCGATTCTGCGAACATCCACGAGTCGCCCGCAAGGATCGCGTCGAATATCGCTCCGATTCCCTCGGAAAATGATGACATGCTCGATTCCTCCCACCGTCAGACTTATTTTTTTGTCTGCTCTTCTTATAGAACCTAAAGCGTCACCGCGCTCCGGAAAATACATCCGGAGCGCGGTGTTATTTTTAGATCAGGCTTTCCACCAACGCCGTGGCTCGACGTTCTCGGGCAGCATGTCTGCAGGAACTTCACGCGCGATCTTGTGAATTTCCGTGTAGGTGTCAATGCCACCGGCCCAGCCGTTGAGCCGCTCGCGCCACTGCTCCCAGGCCGCAGGCTGGAACTCTGGCGAACACATTTCTTCGGCCATCTTGATCTGATCGGCAGGCAGGAATGCGTTACGCACGTTGTTCTTGGCGAACAGGGTGTTGGGAAGCTGCGGGTCGGAGAAGCCGACGGTCTTGACCAGCGCCGCTTCGTTGGCAGCCTGAACATGGACCTGAGCCAGATAGGACGACTCCAGAACCGCGTCCTGCAGATGACCTTCCAGGCCGTCGAAGACCTTCGAAGCCATGGAGGTGTGCTCGGTACCGCAGAAGAACTTCAGATCGACACACTGGGAAACCACTGGCGACATGTTGGCGTATGCCACTGCCGATGCCCAGGTTTCAGCACCATCGATCAAACCCTGCTTCAGACCGTCGAGGGTTTCTTCCCATGCAACCGGAACCGGGTTCAGGTTCAGAAGCTGCATGGCAATCCGGCCAAGCTGCGTGCCCGTCACGCGGTTCTTGGTGCCGAAGAGGGTTTCCAGCTTGTCGACGGTGGGCTTGTCTTCCCACTTCAGACCCAGCTGGATGCCACGCAATTCGCAATGGCTGAAGAGGAATTTCAGACCGTGGCGTTTCTCGAGCGGGTCACGAAGGATCCGCTGGCTCTCAGGGCTGTAGAGGAAGTGGTACTGCGACGCACGACCCGGGAACATGAAGGCGTAATCGAGAACGTTGAGGTATGGCGCGCCGCCGGCAGAGTTCTGCGTGGAGGCTGCATAGATGTCGACGATGCCCTGCTGGGTTTTCTTGACGCAGGAAAGCTGACCACAGATCTGGTTGTCACCGATGAATTCGATGCGGATTTCGCCGTCGGTGCGGGATTCCAGATCACGGGCGAATTCCAATGCACCCGCACGTTCGATCAGCAGGTTCCGCGCGTTGAAACCGGATGCGCCGAACTTGAGGGTGTGCTTTGCAGGCTTCGCAAAACGCTTTTCATAAGTTGATTCCGCTGCCTTGGCGAGAGCCGACAACGACATGGTGCCACCGAAGGCACCGGCAGCCATCAGAGTCGATGACATACCGTATTGACCCGCGACCCGGAATAGGTCGCGTCTTGAGATTCCGTTGATCTTATCCGAAACAGTCACTTTATCCTCCCTTGCATTTATCTGCGCTTTATGAGACTTATGGTCTCAAAAATTACACGTATTACAAAAAAACGCAAGCCAATCATTATGGCGTTATCATCGGGAGGACAGCGGCAATGCAAGAAATGGAAGCTGACTTTGTAGTCGTTGGTGCTGGATCCGCGGGTTGCGTCCTGGCAAACCGACTGAGCGCCGATCCAAATCACACTGTCATTCTGCTTGAAGCCGGTGGAAAGGACTGGAATCCCTGGATTCATGTTCCGGTCGGCTACTTCAAGACGATGCATAATCCCAGCGTCGACTGGTGCTATCGAACCGAACCGGATCCGGGCCTGAACGGACGCCAGCTCGACTGGCCGCGCGGCAAGGTTCTGGGCGGGTCCAGCTCGCTGAACGGATTGCTCTACGTGCGCGGCCAGCCGGAAGACTACGACCGCTGGCGCCAGATGGGCAATGAAGGCTGGGGCTGGGACGAGATCCTGCCGCTCTTTAAGAAAGCCGAAGATCAGGAGCGCGGCGAAGACGAATTTCACGGCGTGGGCGGTCCTCTCTCGGTCTCCAACATGCGTCTGAGCCGTCCGATCGTCGACTCCTGGGTCGCCGCCGCGCAGAACGCCGGCCATCCCTATAACAGCGACTACAACGGCGCGACGCAGGAAGGGGTCGGCTACTTTCAGCTGACCGCGCGCAAGGGCCGCCGCTGCAGCACGGCTGTGGGCTACCTCAATCCGGTCAAGAAGCGCCCCAACCTTCAGATCGTCACCAAGGCCATGACCACGCGCGTCGTGATCGAGAACAAGCGCGCCGTCGGCGTCGCCTATCTGGGTTCCGACGGCCAGGAAAAGATCGTCCGGGCCAAGCGCGAGGTGGTTCTCTCCTCCGGCGCAATCGGCTCGCCGCAGATCATGATGCTTTCAGGACTGGGTGAAGCGGAGCAGCTGAAGGCCAACGGCATCGAAGTCATAAAGGACCTGCCCGGCGTCGGTAAGAACCTGCAGGACCATCTGCAGGCGCGGCTGGTTTACAAGTGCAACGAACCGACCCTGAACGACGAAGTCCGCAGCTACCTCAATCAAATGCGGATCGGCTTGAAGTACGTCCTCTTCCGGGCGGGACCGATGACCATGGCCGCCAGCCTCGCAACCGGCTTTTTGAAGACCCGCGATGAAGTGGCGACCCCGGACATTCAGTTCCACATTCAACCCTGGTCGGCGGACAGTCCGGGCGAAGGGGTTCATCCCTTCTCGGCCTTCACTGCGTCAGTGTGCCAGCTGCGCCCCGAAAGCCGGGGTGAGATCAGGCTGAAGGGACCGGACGCCAAAACCTATCCGACCATCCACCCCAATTACCTTGCGACCGAAACGGACCGTAAGACGATTGTCGATGGCATCAAGATCGCGCTCGACATCTCCAAGCAACAGCCGCTTGCCGGCAAGATCGCCGAGCAGTTCCGGCCCGGCCCGGAAGAGACCAGCGATGAACAGCTGCTCGAATGGGCGAGGAACAACGCCACCACGATCTATCACCCGACGGGCACCTGCAAAATGGGACAGGACACTCAGGCCGTAGTCGATGCGCGCCTGCGGGTCCACGGTATCGCAGGCCTGCGGATTGCCGACTGTTCGATCATGCCGGAAATCGTCTCGGGCAACACCAATGCACCCGCCATCATGATCGGGGAAAAGGCCTCGAACATGATCCTGGAAGACGCGCGCGCCGCTGTTCATTAAAGCATCAAAGTTTATCGAAACACCCGGACCCGGTAAAAACCCGGGTTGATCGAGACAGCTGCACGCAGAGAAACAATTAAATTTGGACGACTGGAAGGAAACGTTGAAATGAAGATGACGACGGAAGAAGCCTTTGTGAAGGTTTTGCAGATGCACGGCATTGAGCATGCATTTGGAATTATCGGTTCAGCGATGATGCCGGTTTCGGATCTGTTTCCCAGGGCTGGTATCAGCTTCTGGGACTGCGCGCACGAGACCAACGCGGGCATGATCTGTGACGGTTACACCCGTGCGACCGGCAAGATGGCCATGGCCATCGCCCAGAACGGTCCTGGTATCACCGGCTTTGTCACACCGATCAAGACCGCCTACTGGAACCACACCCCGATGCTGCTGGTGACCCCGCAGGC
>CANLSF010000007.1 GCA_947493695.1 uncultured Kiloniellaceae bacterium
TGAAACAATACTATCCCACACAGACCGCCGACCGCGCATCCCTTCCAAATTCATATTCACTATGTCAAAGAACCGGCGGACATCAGAACGAGCCTAAGATCCGCGCAACTCCGGCTTCCCGGAGCCACAACCCAACCTACCGATGATACGGTGAAGTGAGGCCGAAGATAGTAGCGACAAGAAACCCTTTGTGCAACTGTTACCAGGTGCACCTGGGACAATCTTGTCGTTTTGGATGGCCAGCTGCGTGATCCACCGGGGTGTCTGCGCTGCTGACGAGCGGGGTTATAGGCCCCCTGCTCCGGGCTGTCCAGCAAGAAAATGAAAAAAAATTATCTTTTTATATCAGGCCCAATTCCTTGAGCTCTGCTCTCATTTCCTCGGGCATTTCCGCAACGCCTTCAGGGGCGTCGGAAAGGTCCAGAGGCGTATCGGCAGGCTTCAGGTAGCGCCACCCCTGGAAAGGCCGGTGCGGCTGGTTGACGGTCCTGTGCAGTTCCTGCTCCAGGATCAGGCGGGCGTAGCGCTGCCCCTCCTCATCATAGACCGTTTCGATGTCCAGCAACCTTTGCCGCGCCCGCACCTGCCCCTTGATCACCCAATAGATCGAACCGCCTTTCAGCAGCTCGTCCTTACGCCGGGGCATCATGCGGGTCTGATGGAAGATCTGCCCGGTTTCGCGCAGGCGGTAGGCCTGCCACTCGCGCAATCCCTCCACATGCTCCGTTCCGACGGAAAGCTTGATTAGGTTCAGTTTACTCATGCCGTTCGCTTCATACCCGGTCGTATCCGGCCGCTTTAAAGCGGCGGGTTTCCTGCCCTGAAGACCTCGCCATGCGCTAGACAGCTTTTGTCCCGCGCGCGAGCGCGACTTTGGAGGCGGGCCTGCGGCCCAGTTGCCCCGAAATCCACCAGGCAGTCTCGATCAAATGATCCAGATCCACCCCGGTCTCCACGCCCAGCCCCTGCAGCATATAGAGCACATCTTCGCTCGCCACGTTGCCCGACGCCCCATCGGCATAGGGGCAACCGCCCAGGCCCGCAAGTGAAGAATCCACCGTGGTCACCCCAAGTTCCAGGCAACTCAGGATATTGGCCAGCGCCTGACCATAGGTATCGTGAAAGTGAAGCGCCAGATCAGCCACCGGAACGTGCGCCGCGACGGCCTCGCACATCGCCCGGGCCCTGGCCGGCGTTCCGACGCCGATGGTATCGCCCAGGGAAATCTCGTAGCAGCCACCCCTGTAGAGCGCCTCAGCCACCTCTGCCACGGCACTAACGGCGATCTCGCCTTCATAGGGACAGCCCAAAACACAGGACACGTAGCCCCGGACCCGCAGGCCCTGCCCGCGCGCCTGCTCTATTACAGGCGCGAATCGCTCCAGGGACTCGGCAATTGAGCAGTTGATGTTCTTTTGCGTGAAGCTCTCGGAAGCCGCGCCGAACACGGCAATCTCCGCGACCTCCATGGCGAGCGCGCGCTCCAACCCCTTAAGGTTGGGAACCAGCACCGGATAGCTGACACCGGTTTTGGGCTTTATCGCCGCCAGCACCTCCGCCGAATCCGCCATCTGCGGCACCCAGCGCGGTGAGACGAAGGCTCCGGCCTCGACCACCGGCAGCCCGCAATCCGCAAGCCGATCGATCAGCTCTGCCTTGATCTGCGCCGGAACTATGTCCGATTCGTTCTGCAGGCCGTCACGCGGACCGACCTCCACCATCTTGACGCTTGCGGGATAGGACAAGGGAACCTCTTCTTTCCAGACCAGATATAGTCTTCACGCAAAGGATCAGTCTTCAGACGTCTCAAGACTCAGAAGCTCCGCCCCTTCTTCCACCAGATCTCCATCGGCATAGAAAACATTGGAGACAACAGCATCATGAGACGCGGTGATGCTGTGCTCCATCTTCATGGCCTCGAGCACCACCAGCACCTGTCCCTGCTCCACGGCTTCTCCTGCCTGGACCCGCACTGCGACGATCTTTCCGGACATGGGTGCGGTCAGTTGTCCGCCCTCATCCTCGCCCGCCAGATCGGGATTGCGCGGATCAAGGAGGTGCAGCACATGACTTTTGCCCGCATGCAACACCGTGAAATCCTGATCGTGGCGCAGGACACGCGCGCTCACAACCCGGCCATTCAGGTCGGCCCGCAGGTGACCGTCCTCTCGCAAGTCCCCCTGCAGGGTCAAGGTGTCGCCGCTAGGCATAGCCGCCTCGATGAGGGTTCCCTCCGCGTACCGTAAATCGACGGCAAAATCCTGATCGCCTTCCTGAAACAGCAGGCGCCGCTGCGTATCCCCATTGAGACGCCACCCACCGGTCTGAAACCAGGGTGAGCCGTCATCACCGGACACCGCAGCCGCCCGGGTCGCTTCCTGCTTCACCGCGGAAATCTCGGCCAGGGCCGCCAGAGCCAGTATCTGGTCATCAAGCGGCGCAGGAGCCGGCAGAAGATCCGCGGCATAGCGCTCGATAAAACCCGTATCGACACCGCCCTCGGCAAAAGCGGGATGACCCGCGACCGCAGCAAGAAAGGCCGTGTTCGTTGTCACGCCCACGATGTGCGTCCCCGTCAGCGCTGCGCGCAGACGCGCCAGCGCCGATGCCCGGTCCTCGTCCCACACGATCAGCTTCGCGATCATGGGATCGTAGTAAACGGTGACCGAGTCGCCCTGCCGGACACCGCTGTCCAGGCGCAGATGACGTGACGGCGGGGGTGTCTCGAAGTGCAGGAGGCGTCCGGTGGCCGGCAGAAAGTCCCGCTGTGGATCCTCGGCATAGAGGCGGACCTCGAAGGCATGGCCGGAGATACTCAGTTCCGACTGAGAGAGCGGCAAGGCTTCTCCCGATGCCACCCGAAGCTGCCATTCAACCAGATCCTGCCCGGTGATCATCTCGGTTACCGGATGTTCGACCTGCAGACGGGTATTCATCTCCATGAAATAAAAGTCGTCGCCTTCGGCAATGAACTCCACGGTGCCGGCGCCCTGGTATCCGATGGCCTGAGCCGCCGCGACTGCCGCCTCGCCCATCTCGGCCCGGCGCTCCTCGGTCATGCCTGGCGCAGGCGCTTCTTCGACCACCTTCTGGTGACGCCGCTGAACCGAGCAATCCCGCTCGAAGAGATAAACCGCATTCCCAAGAGAATCCGCAAAGACCTGAACTTCAATATGGCGCGGAGCCGTCAGGTATTTCTCGACCAGAACCCGCTCGTCACCGAAGGATGAGGCCGCTTCCCGCCGGGCCGAATCCAAGGATGCCGAGAATTCCTCCGCTGTTCTGACGATCCGCATCCCCTTGCCGCCGCCACCGGCTGAGGCCTTGATCAACACGGGATAACCGATCTTTTCGGCTTCCGCCGCCAGCAGAGTAGAGTCCTGCTCCACACCGTGGTAACCCGGCACCAGCGGGACCGAAGCCTTTTCCATCAGCGCCTTGGCTTCGCTCTTGGACCCCATGGCCCGGATCGCATCGGCGGGAGGCCCGATAAAGGTCAGGCCGGCATCGGCACAGGCATCCGCAAAGCCTGCGTTTTCCGACAGGAACCCATAGCCCGGATGAACCGCCTGCGCGCCCGTCGCCAACGCCGCCTCAATGATCTTCTCGCCAAGTAGGTAGCTCTCCATCGCTGCTGCCGGGCCGATCCGGATGGCTTCATCGGCAGAAGCAACATGCAGAGCGTCCTGGTCCGCATCCGAATAAACCGCAACCGTCGCGATCCCCATGCGCCGGGCTGTCTCGATAACACGACAGGCGATCTCGCCCCGGTTCGCAATCAGAATTTTATCAAACAAAAGCCTGGTCCTGTTTCTGAGAGCCGGATCGTCCTCTACGCGTTAAGCGAAAAGCGTCCACACTCTTTTGCATACTAGTCTTGGCGCTCCGCACCGCGTTCTTTGGTGTAGCTCATGATCTCCGAAAAACCGAACAGCAGAAGAAGGACGCCAAATACGATCTGAACTGCCGTCAAAGCGCGCAAGGCGCCACTTTCGGGCACGATGTCGCCGTAGCCAACCGTGCTCAGCGTAATGATGGAAAAGTAGAGACTTTCCTGAAAGGTGATGCTCCGGCTCACACCCTCAATGGCGAAGTTCGGACCCTCCGAGAAGCGATCCAGAATCCTGTAGAAACAGGCGAAGACGATGACGTTGATCGAGTAGAAAGTCACGAAGGCGAAGGCCGGAATGGTGAGTCGCTGCACCCGCTTGAAAAAAGCTTCGAAGACCAGACCGGTATCGAGCAGAAAGGCAGCGACGTTGCTGCTGACCGCAAAGACCACAAACGAAATGACCGCCATGGCGCCAAACAGCAGGTAGCTTTCATGGGTAGCGCTCAGGGCTTGCCCGGGGACCGCGAAGGTCGCAATCCCAACCAGCAGCAGTGGGAGCGCCCAAGGCAGGCCGCGGCGGAACTTGCTGCCCTCCTGCACACGGTGCGAAACCACGATGTCCCGAATTGCCTCCCGCCGCAGAAAGGTTCCCAGCATAAAACCGAGGATCGGCAGGATATAGGAAGCCTCCGCCACGGATCTTTCGACAGTCGTGAAGTTGGCTTCGACGAAAACCACAAAGATGCAGGAATAGACCGCCAGGAAGTTCGCCAGGGCAATCGCAAAAAAGCGGCTGCCCGGGAAGACGGTGAAGAAAAAGGCGACGCTGGCGGAAATCGACACAAGCATCAGGAACTGGAAAAAGCTGGCGTCATCTCCGACCGCAAAAGAGATCATCAGAACCATGATCCCGGTCGCCAGCACTGCCCCCAGAAGTTTGCGGTCGCTGTCTCCCATGACGGTCAGTCTTGCGCCCAGTCAGGTTTGCGCTTCTCGAGAAAGGCATTGACCCCTTCCCGGCCCTCGGGGGATTTGCGCAGACGCGCGATCCGGACTGCAGTATCTTCGATCACGGCCTCGTCGATGGCCTTATTGCTTACGGCAAAGATGAGATCCTTGGTTTCCTGCTGGGCCCTAGGGCCGCCTGCCAGAATGACCTGAGACAACCTCTGTCCGCGGGTTTCGAGATCTTCCGCAGGCACTACTTCATGCACAAGCCCCAGCCGGTGCGCCTCACTTGCCGGGAACCGCTCCGCCGTCAGGAAGTAGCGCCGTGCTGCGCGCTGTCCCATGGCTGCAATGACATAGGGGGAAATCACGGAAGGGATCAGTCCGAGCCGCACTTCCGAAAGACAGAAGCTGGCTTCCTCTGACGCCAGGGCGATATCGCAGCAGGCCACCAGACCGACCCCGCCGCCAAAAGCAGCCCCCTGGACCAAAGCCATCGTCGGCTTGCTGAGCTCATTCAACGTGCGCATCAGGTTCGCGAGGCCGCAGGCGTCCTTGAGGTTTTCACTCTCCTTATAGCCGGCCATCTCCTTCATCCAGTTGAGATCGGCGCCAGCAGAAAAGCTGCGGCCCCTGGCGGCCATGATCACCATGCGGACTCTCGGGTCATCATCCAGTCCCTGCAGGGCGGAGGTCAGCTCCGAAATCAGCGCGTCATTAAAGGCGTTGTGAACATCGACCCGGGTCAGAGTGATGCGTGCGACCCCATTGGGCCCGGTTTCTTCGACAAAAAATGGATTGTACATCCTGGCCCTTACATCCTGAAAACGCCAAAAGAAGTCGGTTCCGCCGGTGCGTTGAGTGCGGCAGAGATCCCCAGTCCCAGAGCCATACGCGTATCCAGCGGATCAATGATACCATCATCCCACAGACGCGCGCTCGCATAAGTGGGATGAGCCTGAAGCTCGAACTGGTCCAGGACGGGTTGTTTGAAGGCGGCTTCGTCCTCGGCACTCCAGCTTTCGCCGCGCGCTTCGATATTGTCCCGGCGCACGGTCGCCAGCACGCCGGCTGCCTGTTCTCCTCCCATCACCGACAGTCGCGCGTTCGGCCACATCCACATCAGGCGGGGACTGTAGGCCCGTCCGCACATGCCGTAGTTACCGGCACCGAAACTGCCGCCTATGACAGCGGTGAATTTGGGGACCTTGGCGCAGGCGACAGCAGTCACCATCTTGGCGCCGTCCTTGGCGATGCCGCCGGCCTCATACTTCTGCCCGACCATGAAACCGTTGATGTTCTGGAGGAAGACCAGCGGAATTCCGCGCTGACAGCAGAGCTCCACGAAATGCGCCCCCTTGAGCGCGGACTCTGAAAAAAGGATGCCGTTGTTGGCGATAATGCCCACCGGATAACCATGAATGCGCGCAAAGCCGCAGATCAGGCTGGTTCCATAAAGCGCCTTGAATTCATCGAACACACTGGCATCGACCAGACGCGCAATCACTTCGCGGACATCGTAAGGCTTGCGCAGATCCTGCGGCACGATGCCATAAATTTCTGCGGGATCGTACAGCGGTTCGCGCGACTCTTCGACCACCAGATCGTGCCGTTTCACCCGATTGAGATTACTGACGATCCGGCGCGCCATGCCCAGGGCCTGGGCGTCGTTCTGCGCCATGTGATCGGTGACGCCCGAGGTGCGGGAATGAACATCCGCCCCGCCCAGGTCTTCGGCGGTTACGATCTCGCCCACTGCGGCTTTAACCAGCGGCGGACCGGCCAGAAAGATCGTACCCTGATTGCGTACGATAATGCTCTCGTCCGCCATGGCAGGAACATAGGCGCCACCGGCGGTGCAGGAGCCCATCACCACAGCGATCTGCGAGATGCCCTTGGCCGACATATTGGCCTGATTATAGAAAATCCGTCCGAAATGGTCCCGGTCCGGGAAAACCTCGTCCTGGTTCGGCAGATTAGCACCGCCTGAATCCACCAGATAAATACAGGGCAGATGGTTCTGCTCCGCGATTTCCTGGGCTCGGAGATGCTTTTTCACGGTCATGGGATAGTAGGTGCCGCCCTTAACCGTCGCATCATTTGCGACAATCATACATTCGCGCCCGGAAACCCGTCCGATCCCGGTGATCAGACCAGCCGAGGCAATATCGCCGCTATACATCCCGAAGGCGGCTAACTGCGAGAGCTCCAGAAAAGGTGCGCCGGGATCAAGCAGTGTGCGCACCCGCTCCCTGGGCAACAGCTTGCCCCGGTCCAGATGTCGTTTCCGGGACCGCTCGCCCCCGCCCTGCCGGACTTCATCCACCTGACCGCGAAGCGTCTCGACCAGAGACTGCATAGCGGCGCGGTTCTCCTGAAACTCCGGCGCACGCGTAGAGATGGAGCTTTTAAGAACGGTCATACCCAGTCGATCTCCTCACACGATCTCCCGCGCCCCACGCACCGGAACTCGTTCAAAAAATACATACCTGCCCGGGCAAACACCAACCCCGCAGCCCTCAGGCGACCAGGTCCGAAACCTGACACGTCATCGCCGGAAAACAGCTACCTCCCTTCGTGCCGAAACGTGGTCGTCGGGCTTCTGATAACGTTTTTCCTTCCGGAACTGTATACCCAACAGGGACAAAGCTTACGAGACAAATTTAACGTTTACGTAAACGTAAAGCAATCACGCTTATCCGCACGTCCCTTTCCAGATGTCAGGGACCGTCTGCAGCCATTTATAGCTACGGACGGTCCCAAGCCGACTCAATCGCTACCAGCCCCCGCTCTCTAGCCAGGCCTCAAGCAACGCCATCCGGTCATGGCCCCAAAAAGGCTCGCCATCGACCAGGAAGAAGGGCGAGCCGAAGATCTCGCGCTCAATCGCCGACTGAACAACAACGCGCAGGCGTTCCTTGACCTCCGGGTCTTTCAATGCGGCTTCAACCTGCCCGGCATCATGTCCCAACCCTGCCGCGACCTGCACAACGGCCTGCGGGCTGGAGATCTCCCCGCCTTTCGCGAAAGCTTCCTGATACAATGCCTTTGCCAAAGCCTTGGCAGCCTCAGGATCGGTCTCATCAAGCCAGTAAAAGGCGCGGCAAGCGGCAATCGAGGCGAAGGGAAAGGGCTTTGGCATCTGCAGAGGAACGCCCAGGCGGCGGGCTGTCCGCTGAATGTCGTGCCTTGCGTAACCGGCCTTCATGGGAATATCGGTCAGGGGCCGGGCGCCGGTTTCCTTGAATACAGCGCCCAAGAGCAAAGGACGCCATTGGACACTCCGTCCGTGTCGGGCGGCAAGGTCGTCGATCTGGTGAGCGGCGAAGTAGCCGAAGGGACTGGCGAAGTCGAAATGGAACTCGATCGCCTGATTGGTCGCACTCTGGGTCATCATTGAGTCTCTATCCTCGTTTGCGGTTGTTGGCGGCCACCGCTTAAAAACAAGGCTGCCGTCGCCGGCGTGCCTCTAACTCAATCCTTCGCAATTTCACGCCCGATCAGCATCCGCTGGATGTCGGAGGTTCCCTCGTAAATCTGACAGACCCGGACATCGCGGTAAATCCGTTCGACCGGAAAGTCATTGAGATAACCGTATCCACCGTGGATCTGGATGGCGTCGGAACAAACCCGCTCTGCCATCTCCGAGGCGAAGAGCTTGGCCATTGCAGCTTCCTTCAAACAGGGTATGCCCGCGTCCCGCAGCCTTGCAGTGTCCATAACCATCAGCTCGGCGGCGTGGATCTGTGTCGCCATGTCGGCCAGGCGGAAAGAGACCGCCTGATGCTCAACAATCGCCTTGCCAAAACTTTGGCGCTCCTTGGCGTAGCTCAGCGCCGCCTGATACGCAGCCCGAGCCATTCCAACGGATTGTGCCGCAATCCCGATGCGCCCGCCTTCAAGGTTGGATAGAGCAATGCGATAGCCTTCGCCCTCCTCACCCAAAAGATGATCAGGCGTCAGGCGGCAGGACTCCAGTGAGATCTGACAGGTGTCGGAAGCCTTCTGCCCCAGCTTCTTCTCGGTCGACGCCACCCGGTAGCCCGGCGTGTCGGTCGGCACGATGAAAGCACTGATGCCCTTCTTGCCTTTCTCCGGGTCGGTGACTGCAAAGACAATCGCAATGTCGGCATTGCGGCCGGAGGTAATGAACTGCTTCACGCCATCCAGAATATAGTGGTTACCGTCTTTGCGCGCCTTTGTCTTCAGCGCCGCAGCATCCGAACCGGCCTGTGGCTCGGTCAGGCAAAACGCGCCCAGCTTTTCGCCGCGCGCCATCGGCTTGAGAAAACGTTCTTTCTGCTCCTCAGAACCATAACGCAGGATCGGCATGCAACCGACGGAGTTGTGCACGCTCATCACCGTGGAGCAGGACCCGTCGCCCTCGGCAACTTCCATCAGCGCCAGGGCATAGGAAAGGTTGTCCGCACCCGCGCCGTCATAGCTTTCGGGCACCAACATTCCCAGGAAACCCAGTGAGGCCATCTCTTCAATCGCTTCGCTCGGAAAGCGCGCATCCCGATCCCAGGCCGCCGCATTCGGCGCAAGGCGGTCCTGCGCAAACTGCCGGGCCGTATCACGGATCAGTCCCTGTTCTTCATTCAGCAGCATGGCTTCCGGGTTTCCTTTTACAAGCGCGCGAAATCCTTACGAATTAAACGCCGGGCATCGTCACGCCTCACCAGTCAATGGCGGAACCATCGTAGTTGAAAAAACCGCCGTTCTCCGCAGGCGCCGCGCGTTCCAGCACCGCGCGCAGACCGCTTACGGATTTGCCGACGTCGATGTCGGCATCATCTCCACCCATGTCGGTTTTCACCCAGCCCGGATGGAGGGCGATGGTCGTAATCCCGCGATCCGCCAGATCGATGGACAAGAGCTTTGTCACCATGTTCAAGGCGCATTTGGAGGTCCGATAGGGGTAACTTCCGCCCTTCTCGACCGCCGAGATCGATCCCAGGCGGCTTGAGAGATTGGCAATCACCTTGCGGTCGCTTTTGGCCACCAGGTCGGCGAAATGCTCGACCATGCGCAGCGGCGAAAGCGTGTTGACCGCCAGCATTTCCGACCAGGCCTCGTAGTCGGTCGATCCAAAGCCTTCGCGCGTGTTGAAGACACCCGCGTTGTTCACCAGAATATCGATCGGCTCGTCCGCAAGTTCCCGCGCAAGAGACTCGACCTTGAGTTTGTCGGTTACATCGAGCTTGTGGCGCGTGACGTCCCCCGACACATCCTTGAGACTTTTCGAGCGCTCCAGGTTGCGGCAACAGGCGTGGACCTTCCAGCCATCCTTGGCGAAGGATTGCACTAACGCCAGACCGATACCGCGATTGGCGCCGGTAATGAGTATTGTGGGCACGTGGCCTCCTAAAACTTCGGGCAATGTGGCCTCGATGGCGGCAGCCTACTCTTCCAATCCGGAAACGGAAATCCGCCTTATGGGAATTTCCGGCCGGCTACAAGCTAAGGCTTTGACTCTTCTTCGTTTCAGCCAAGGAAGAAAATAATCGGCTCGCGCACGACTCCGTGCTTATTTGTAGGCATTCCAACGTTTTAAACTCATAACCGCTGCTTTTTACACCCTGAATAACCTGCAAGCTAAGCAACCACAGCGGGCTCGATCCGCCGAGGGCGACGCAGCAGCTCGCCACCACAATTCGGGCAGCGGTTCTCCATCGCTTGCGTGCAATCCGCACAAAAACTGCACTCGTAACTGCAGATGTAAGCCTCACCATCATTCGCGAGACCGTTCCCGCAGCGCTCACACTTCGGTTTCATCATAAGGGACAAATAACGGCTCCCTGAAGTTTGATTATGCAGTCTCGCTGAAAAGCTCGCGGCCGATCAACCAGCGCCTGATTTCCGAGGTGCCTGCCCCGATTTCGTAGAGCTTCGCGTCACGCAGCAGACGACCTGTTGCATTGTCGTTGATATAGCCGTTTCCGCCCAGCGCCTGGATCGCTTCCAGTGCCATCCAGGTCGCCTTCTCCGCGGCGTAGAGAATAGCACCCGCGGCATCCTTACGCGTTGTCTGTCCGCGGTCGCAGGCTTTGGCCACCGCATAGACATAGGCCTTGCTGGCATTCATGGTGGTGTACATGTCCGCCAGCTTACCCTGCATCAACTGGAACTCGCCGATCGCCTGACCGAACTGCTTGCGTTCGTGCAGATACGGCAGCACCACATCCATACAGGCCTGCATGATGCCGGTCGATCCGGCCGCGAGAACCGCGCGTTCGTAATCCAGGCCGCTCATCAGAACATTGACGCCACGTCCCGCGCCGCCCAGCAGGTTTTCTTCCGGAACCTCACAATCCTCGAAGATGAGTTCGCAGGTCGGCGAACCGCGCATCCCCAGTTTATCGAGCTTCTGCGCTGTCGAGAAACCGGCAAAATCCTTCTCCACCAGAAAAGCTGAAATCCCGCGTGGTCCCGCGTCGGGATCGGTCTTGGCGTAGATGACCAGAACATCCGCATCTGGACCGTTGGTGATCCACATCTTATTGCCGTTCAGAACATAGCGGTCGCCCTTTTTATCCGCCCGGGTGCGCATGCCGACCACGTCGGACCCTGCACCGGGCTCGCTCATGGCCAACGCACCAACATGCTCACCGGTCATCAGCTTCGGCAGATAACGGGTCTTCTGTTCCTCATTGCCATTGCGGCGCAGCTGGTTGACGCAGAGGTTGGAATGCGCGCCATAGCTGAGTCCCACACTGGCCGAGGCTCTGCTGACTTCCTCCATGGCGACGCAGTGTTCCAGATAACCCATGCCGCTACCGCCGTATTCCTCTTCGACCGTCACCCCCAGCAGCCCGAGTGCACCCATCTCCGGCCAGAGTTCCCTGGGGAAACGGTCGTTCCGGTCAATCTCCGCTGCCAGAGGGGCGATCTTGTCGGAGGCAAAGGACATAACCGTGTCGCGCATCATCTCGGCGGTCTCACCGAGGTCGAAGTCGAGGCTGGGATATTGGTTCGGTATCATTTGAAGTTTCCTCTGAATACGCAGACGGCAATAGATGAAAATCGAATATCCGGGCGTTATCCGGCGGCACCCAGGTCCGGACGATCTCGCAGACACATCATGGTCTGCAAACCCTTCGCCACCAGTTTGGCCTGACCATCCTTGTAGGCCATCACCTCAAGATCGCAGATGGTCAGGGTGCGCCCCGGTTTGACGACGCGCCCGGTCGCGACCAGCCGCTCGCCTTCCGCAGGCGCAAGCAGGTTCATTTTGTATTCGACAGTCAGGACCGAGGTTTCATCCGGGTTGAGACTGAAGCTCGCATAGCCGCCGGCGGAATCGGCAATGGTGCTGGTCATACCGGCATGGAAAAAGCCATGCTGCTGAGTCAGGTCTTCGCGGAACGGAAGTTCAATCTCAACCAGGCCCGGCTCGATTTTGCCCAGCGTCGCACCGATCAGTGTCATGACTTTCTGGCGCTCGAAACTGGCCCGAAGCTTCTCTTCGAAGTCAGGATCCCGTGCGATAAATTCCGTCATTTCGCTACCCCCTTGGACTTGAGAGACTGACTTCCGGTATCCGGTGCAATCTGCGAGACCTCATCCAGATCCAGCTGTCGCAAACGTTCACGGCACTTCGCGGCGACATCGTCCAGATCCGCCAGGGTCGCATCGATATCGCGGCGTTTGTTCTCCAGATCGTCCCGACGGCTTTCGATCTTATCGAGCAGCAGTTGCAACTGTCCCGCCTCGCCTTTGTCCGCATCATAGAGATCGATAATTTCGCGGATCTCCTGCAGGCTCAGGCCCAGCCGCTTGCCGCGCAAAATCAACTTCAGACGTACCCGGTCCCGTGGCCGGTAAATTCTGCGCTGCCCCTCTCGCAGGGGCGTCAGCATGCCTTCGGTCTCGTAAAAGCGGATCGTCCGGTTGGTAACACCGAATTCCTGCGCCAGCTCGGTAATGGAGAAGGTTCTGCTCATGGATAGGATAGTAATTTACGTTTACGTAAACGTAAATATCCAAATTGCACTCTGCCTCTCCTTCAGCCAGCGACGAACCGCAGAAGATGGCTCTCACAACGCGCGCAGTCACTGCTCCCGAAGCCAGGCATCGCAGTCTCGAAGCGGCTGGTACCAAGCAGCCTGGCGACCAATTCGCACTCCCTGCCATCGGGCACCGCCAAGGCGGAGATGTCTGCGGCCGCATGCGTCAGATGATCAATATGCCAATGTCGCTTCTTGTCCTTGCGAAAATGACGCCCGACCCTCGCTGTGATTCCACCACCACCCCAGGCACTGCCCGCGTAGAGATACCAACCAGCCTCCAGTGTCGGCGCTCCGCCCAGAGCTATCGGTGTTTCGCAAATAGAGCTCAGATTCAGGGCGAGCAAGTAAGCCCCTTTGGGCTTACCCAAATCCATGGCTCCCACTGGCTCAATCCACACACCGAAAATATCTGCCACAGATATGTAACGTCTTAGGATATTGCGTTCTGTCTGAAGCATGGAAGCAGTCTGCTTTCATCAGTATTTCATTTACAGGATGGCGTGAAAGAAAGGGCAAAATTGATCTAAGTCAACCGTGACCGACGCTCCCAATCCTATGATGCGTTAATCGTTTTTCCCAATCAAACGCACCACAGGGGGGAGAGTTGAAATATGGCTGGCAATTCAAACGAGACCGCGACACTTGATCAGAAGCCTCAGGTGAAGAAAGCTGCGCCCGCTCCGAAAAACCCGGTGCGCGCGCCGAAGTCTGCAGCGAACGGCAAGGCTAAAGCCGCACCGGCGAAAGCGCGCAAATCCAACGGCAAGGCCACATCGCACCCACCGCTCTTTGAACCCGACCAGATGGAACAGGCAAACCAGCCCTTCCTGAGCCGCGAAGAAGCCAAGCGTTTCTTTGAAACCGGTGAATACCCCTATAAGGACAAGATTGCGCGGAAGGAATACGAGTGGCGCAAGGCCGAACTTCAGGTCGAGCTGCTAAAGGTGCAGGACTGGATCAAGGCGACGGGTCAAAAGGTCGTCTTCCTGTTCGAAGGCCGCGACGCCGCCGGTAAGGGCGGCACCATCAAACGCTTCATGGAGCATTTGAATCCCCGTGGCGCGCGGGTCGTTGCGCTGGACAAACCCTCGGATAAAGAGCGCAGTCAGTGGTACTATCAGCGCTATATCCAGCACCTGCCCTCCGCAGGCGAGATCGTGCTCTTCGACCGTTCCTGGTACAACCGGGCCGGCGTCGAACGGGTTATGGGTTTTTGTAACCCGAGCGAATATCTGGAGTTCATGCGCCAAACCCCGCAGCTTGAGCGCATGCTCGTGCGCAGCGGAATCCTGATGTACAAATACTGGTTCTCGGTCACCCAGGAAGAACAGCACCGACGCTTCAAATCGCGCGAACGCGAACCACTCAAACAGTGGAAGCTGTCACCGATCGACCGACAATCCCTGGACAAGTGGCAGGATTACACGGAAGCCAAGGAGGCGATGTTTTTCTATACGGATACAGCGGATGCGCCCTGGACCATCGTTAAGTCAAACGACAAAAAGCGCGCCCGCCTCAACTGTATGATGCACTTTCTCTCCTCCCTGCCCTATCCCAACAAGAACCTGGAAGTCGTGGGCGAGCCGGATCCACTGATCGTGGGCGCAGGCGAACATGCTATCGCCCGAAGCCAGCACATTCTGGGAAAAAGTCTACATCCGGATCTGCGACAGGAAAGCGCGCGTTAAAGACCTGAAGGAATGACGAGGTTCGGCAGGGCGAAGATCAGACCGAAACAAAAGGAACGAACGGCACGCGCTCCCGCTTGGCGGAAAACTCCAACAATGCGGGCAGTGCCCTTTTGAAATGTGTTGTCTCCTGATGCTCAGCCCAGGCCGCTTCATCGCGATAGAGCTCGTAGACGAAAAAGAGCTTCGGGTCCGAGGGCGAACGGTAGGGAAGAAAGACCTTCATTCCCGGCTCGGCATTCGAGGGTTCGGTGAGTTCAGAGAGCAGGGCCGCGAGCGCATCCGCCTTGCCCTCCTTCGCCTCGATGCTAATTGCGACGACAAAACCCTCGTTGAGTGCCCCGGCCGTAACCATGCGTTCTTCCTACTCTTGCTCATGACTGTATGACAGGAGGATACAGTAGCAGAGCGAGAGCTCGTAATGCTTCGGCCTTGACCGAAGAGTCCTACAAACGGTCATTCCAGCAAAAGGCTCAACGCAATCGCCCACATAAGCATACCCACACCGACCTCCAGAATGCGCCAGGCTGTCGGCTTGGCGAAAAGCGGCCGGAGCAGGCGCGCGCCGTAGCCGAAGGAAAAGAAGAAAAAGAACGACGCCGTGACGGCGCCGATCCCGAAGGCTGCCTTGTTTTCACCGTATCCCGCGGAGATCGAACCCAGAAAAACCATGGTGTCCAGATAGACGTGCGGGTTCAGCCAGGTTAGAGCAAGACAGGTCAGCAGGGCTTTGCTCAGGCTTCCCACTCCCTCCTGTGACGGCGCCAGCGCCGCGTCACTGCGAAACGCCACCATAAAACTCCGCAGACCGTAGACCAGAAGGAAGGCCGCGCCGCCGTAACGCAGCAGAGGCTCTGCCCAGGGCATCATTTGCGAAACCACTGCAAACCCGGTCACACCCGCGGTAATCAGAAGCGCGTCCGAAGCAGCGCAGGTCAGGCAGATCAAGAAGACATGTTCCTGCCGCAGCCCCTGGCGCAGAACAAATGCGTTCTGGGCCCCGATCGCGACGATCAGGCTAAGGCCCAGAAAGAAGCCCGGAACGAAACCGGCCCAAAGACCGGTTGGAAAAGCAGCAGTCATGAAAAAACCTCGGCTGATAGAGCCCCTTGACTAGCTGCTTTCTGTGATTTAGGCGAATTACGTTTTCTTCACTCACATTAGTAAAATTAAATCATGCTCGATTACCCGCTCCTGGCAGCCCTCGCGGCTGTAATCCGAACCGGCAGCTTTGAACAGGCAGCACAGGAACTGCACGTCACACCTTCCGCGGTTTCCCAGCGGGTAAAACAGCTGGAAGACCGCCTGGGCGCGGTTCTGGTCATTCGGGCACAGCCCTGCACCGCGACACCGGCCGGGTCACGGCTCTTCCGCCACGTCGAGGATGTCGGACTGCTCGAACATACCTTGAGAGCCGATCTCGCCGGAATCGTCCCACCGGACAGATCGCCGACGCTGCGCCTGGCGATCAATGCCGACAGTCTCGCAACCTGGTTTATCGACGTGATCGCGGCCTGCGACGGTCTGTTGTTTGACCTGGTTCTGGACGATGAAGACTACAGCGCGGACTGGTTGCGCCGCGGTGAGGTTGTGGCCGCGATCACCGCCCAGCCCGGACCTGTTCAAGGCTGCAACTCGACAGCATTGGGAGCCCAGCGCTACATCGCAAGCGCAAGTCCGGCCTATGTCGAACGCTGGTTCCCCAATGGTGTCACAGTCGAGGCCATCGCCACAGCCCCGGCCCTGACCTTTAATATGAAGGATGATATTCAGGCCCGCTGGGTTCAGACAGTGCTTGGCAAACGGGTCCCCTTTCCGTCGCACCGCCTGCCCTCACCTCAGGCCTTCATCGCTGCCTCACTCGCCGGTGTCGGCTGGGGCATGAACCCCGAAGCGCTTGCGGGCGAGCACATCGCCGCAGGCAGGCTCGTGCCCCTGATTCCAGATACGCACGTCGATGTAGCGCTGTACTGGCAGTCGAGCCGGGTGGTGGCCGCCGCGATCAGCGACCTCAACCGGGCCGTACTGAAGGCCTCAAAGGACTGGTTGATTTCAGGCTCTTGAGAATCCAGCCAGCTCACGACTGCCAACGCGGAACTACTTCGGACGGGCACCAGCCATGGAGAGGCACCGCGACATCTCCCGCGTTTTTGATCCAGCGCCCCATTGGCATCAGGTTTCGTTACGAAGCCGGTCGGCATGCGCTTTCATGGCTGCGGTCAACCAACTCGAGAACCTCGGGCTCAGGGTCTCATAGCGCGCAACGAAGGCTGGATGCGATCTGTACATCTCCGCCAGTCCATCGAAAGCCTCGGCATTGCACGCTCGCCCCCACGACCTCGCAACCCAATCCCGATGCCGTTCCAGAAGGTCGTGAAGTTGATCGGATACCGGAGTGTTGCCAGCTTCGTATACGATAACCAGATCTGTTTCGATCTCTCTTAGCTGCGCCATAGCGCCTGCCATGCCGCCGGGTTGCGCCTTGATTGACGTCTTGGACAGTGCGATGCCGTCCGCCATCTCGGCTCCGTACTCTGCGATCAACCAGGCTTCGTACTCCGCCTGTTGTCTGGCCGAAAAAGGTTTGTATAGCTCTTCGATCTCCATGGACCTCTTTCCTTTAAGGTGATCGATCGTCGCATTCAGTGTTTCGATGACCTCTGCGGTCCGGCGACTCTGCTCCTGCAGATGGTTTCGATGCCGCACGAGCCGCTCGATCGCCGTCAAGGGCTCATCCAAAAGTCGAGCCGCCTCGGAGAGCGGTAAGCCCGCATCGCGGTAGAACAGGACCTCCTGCAGGCGCAGCCATTCGGCCCGGCCATAGAACCTGTAACCGTTACTGCCGACATAGGCCGGTTTCAGCAGACCTATCTCGTCATAGTGATGCAGCGTCCGAACGGACACGCCGGAAAGCCGGGCCAGTTGCCCCACTGAATATTCTTCGATCTGGGTTTTCATGGAACCTTCATCGGGCCTCACGTTGCGTGAGGGTCAAGCACTTTATCGAAAAATCCGCAACGCATGAAGATGACCATTTTATGAAGATTTGATCCTCTTAACCTTCAGTTGACGAATTCAACCGTAAGTCAATATGACCGGCAGTGGAGACTCTTCAGGAAAATAGAAAATGACGCACCAGTTGGATCGGCTTGTTCTGCAGGTTCCTCCCTTATCGGAGGATTGTCCCTGCGCGGACGCGTACGATCGTTTTGCTGCTGATGATAACCTCCTGACATTGGCAGTTGTACGTGATGGCGTTCCCGTGGGCATTGTCGACCGGAACCAGCTTATGTTTCAGCTCGCGCACAATTTCGGGCGCGCGCTCTATGGCCGCAAAGCGATATGCCAGTTAATGGACGCGGCCCCCCTGGTCGTCGACGTGGGGGTCAGCGTTTCCACTCTGAACAGAATTATCGTTCAGGAACGCCCCGGCGCTTTGCTGAAAGGCTTCATCATCACCGAACAGGATCGCTACCTGGGTGTGGGCACAGCCTTGTCGCTTCTGAACCTCACGGTCGAGCATATGACGCAACGGGCCGAGGATCTGGCGGCAGCGCAACAACGCGCACAGACCGCAAACCTCGCAAAGTCTAATTTTCTGGCCTCCATGAGCCACGAGTTGCGCACGCCCCTTAACGCGATCATCGGCTTTTCGGAACTGATCGCCCGGCAGACAGCGGGACACGAGGACACTTCAAAATACCGGGAATATGCCGAGGACATTCATGCCAGCGGGTCACATCTGCTGGGCGTGATCAACGATGTGCTCGATGTGGCAAAGATTGAAGCCGGTCACACGGAACTGAACGAGACCCGGCTGGCGCCGCAGAACCTGATCGAGCGTTGTTTGCGCATGATAGAACCTCGCGCCCGGAAGCTCGAGATTCACATCTCGGCAAGCTGCGACGACGCCTTGCCTGTTGTCCTGGGGGACGAAACAAAACTCCAGCAGGTGCTGCTCAACCTAGTTTCCAATGCTGTGAAATTCACACCTGCCGGCGGCCGGGTTACGATTGAGGCCTGTTGCGGCCCCTCCGACGACTTGACCATCGCAATAGCCGACAGCGGTATCGGGATCTCGACGCAGGACCTTGAGCGGATCATGGAGCCTTTCGTGCAGGTGGACTGCGAACTGAACCGCAGGTTTGACGGTACCGGCCTGGGGCTTCACCTCGCCCGCAGCTTCATGACATTGCATGGTGGAAATCTTAAGATCGAAAGCCATGTCGGGATCGGTACGAGAGTCGAGTTAAGCTTGCCCAAAGAGCGCTTGCTGATCCAAGCTGCCTGAACGCCGCCGGATTGTTGTTTTCGTCTTCGACCGCATCTTTTCTCTGCGCGGATTGCAGACTCATGCTTCACTCACAACATCTATAGGGCTGTGACGCCGTCCCTCGCGCCGGTGCTGGAGCCAACGAATAGCCACAACTGGTAACGCTGTATGGATGACAGAGTGAGCAGACTGGCAAGCGCAGAGGCGCAGGGTCTTCGCATTGCCATTGTCTGCCGGACCGTGGCCGTGCTTGCCTGCGCCATTTTCATCCTCGTTTCCTACCAGTCCGTGGACAGGCTACCGCGCTCCACTGGCGCCATCGCACTGTCGGTCTTCGTTCTGATCGGCATGATCTACTATCCCCTCATCGGATCGCGCTGGGACCGGCCCTGGGCAAAGTATCTGCTTTTCTCGCTGGATATTCTTTTGCTCTGCGCGTGTTTCGTGTTCATCCCCATCAGCCCGAGCCACGACGTACCTCAAATCCTCGCGTTCCGGGGCTACGGTATCTATTACCTGCTGCCCTTTATCGGGCTGGCCTGCCTTTCGCTATCCTGGGGTCTGGTCGCCTGGACGGGCGTGATCACGACCATCGGCTGGTGGTCCGCGTTCGGCTATATCGTCTCAGGAATGGAAACCACACTCAGTTGGGCCGATCTACCGAAGAAGGCCACGACGCAGGACTACGAGGACGTTTTTCTCTCGATCAATTTTATCGGGACCGGAAACCGGGTCGATGAAACCGGATTTGTCCTGATCCTCTCGCTGATACTCTCAGTGGCGGTCTATCGCGCCAGGAGTATCTTTTTCGCCCAACTGCGCGCCGAGGACGAACGGGAAGCAGAACGTCAGGCAAGAGAGCGGGTTTCGCATACTCTCGGTCAATACGTGCCCGAAACCATCGCCGCCCGTCTTGTTGAAGATGCGACCTCCCTGGAACCGCAGGTTCGTCACGGCGCAGTCCTGATGGCGGATATCGAGTCCTTTTCCAGCTTTGCCGAAGGCCGCGATCCCCGCGACGTCATCGAGACCCTGAACGCCTTCCTGGCTGAGTGTACCGATCTGATCAGTCAGCGCGACGGCGTCCTGGTCAGTTACCTCGGCGACGGCTTTCTGGTGACCTTCAATACACCACTCGCCGTCGCAAACCCGGCAGCGGCAGCTTTGCAGGCCGCGCAGGACCTGATCGATCTGACAGAACGAAAAACCTATAGCGGGCACCAGGTGAAACTGCGGATCGGCATCGCGTCCGGCGACATCGCCGCCGGGATCATCGGATCTACTAAGCGGCAAGCCTTTACTGTCTACGGAGACACTGTCAATCGCGCGGCCCGGCTGGAACAGTTCAATAAGACCTGCGGCACCACTGTGCTAATGGACGCGGAGACCGAAGAGCACGCGGACGGTTTTTGCGAAACCCGCTTCCTTGGTGATCATGAACTGCGCGGCCTGGCAGAGCCCGTCGCAGTCTGGACGCCGCAGACCGCAGACTAAGCCCTAACTAGGCATTCACGCCCTTCATGCCCTCTTCTGTATATCGTGCCCCGGCTACCGCCCGGCTGCCAACCGCCTCACTCAACGCGTGCTTCTCGGCCCCGGTCAATTCGAGTTCAGCGGCGGCAATGTTCTCCTCCAGATACTTCAGGCGTTTCGTGCCGGGAATCGGGACAATCCATTCCTCCTGCGCCAGCAGCCAGGCCAGGGCAAGTTGAGCCGCTGTACAGCCCTTCTCAGCGGCCATCTCCTTCACCACCGCCACGATCTCCTGGTTTGCATCCAGATTCTCACCGGTAAAGCGCGGCAGTTTACCCCGGAAGTCATCAGCCTGGAACTCCGTGCCCGCGTCGAAACTGCCGGTCAGGAAACCCCGGCCCAGTGGTGAATAAGGAACGAAGCCGACCCCGAGTTCACCGCAAACCGGCAGGATCTCATCTTCGACATCCCGGGTCCAAAGGGAGTATTCGGTCTGGATCGCGGCCACAGGATGCACCGCGTGCGCCCGGCGCAGCGTTGCCGCACTGACCTCACAAAGGCCGATGTGCCCGATCTTGCCTTCGCGGACAAGCTCCGCGAGCGCGCCCATCACCTCTTCGATCGGCCGGTCCTGTTCGACCCGATGCACGTAGTAGAGATCGATCCGCTCGACCCCGAGACGCCGCAGAGATCCTTCACAGGATTTCTTCGCGTATTCAGGACTGTTGTCGATGTTGCGTGCATAGGCCTTGCCCTCGCGCACGATCCCGAATTTTGTGGCAATCACAGCATCGCTTTTGCGCTCTTTCAGGAACCGCCCAAGCAGCTCCTCGTTGTGGTGCTGACCGTACATATCGGCCGTGTCGTAAAAGTTGGTCCCGAGATCCGCGGCGCGGTGCAGAACCCGAATGGACTCCTCGTCATCGCGCGGGCCATAGAACTCACTCATACCCATGCAGCCAAGTCCAAGGGCGGAAACTTCGAGGTCGGGCGTCAAACGTCTGGTCTTCATTTAGTGGGTTCCTTATCGCAACGCGTAATAGTCAGCCAATGCCTCTCGAAGATAGGTTTCCATTTCAGGATATATTAGTGACAATATTGGAAGTTTAATTTTCAAAAATGGAAAATAGATGTCAAAGCCAGTTCCCTCTCTGCTGTGGGACGATGCGCGGGTTTTCCTCGCTGTGGCCCGCAAGGGAACCCTGACCGCTGCCGCCCATCTGACCGGTGGCGGTATTGCGACATTGTCCCGGCGCATCGACCGGCTGGAGGCGGCACTGGGCGTCCCGCTCTTCGTGCGCCATCAGACCGGGTACCGTTTAACCGACGAAGGCAATGCCCTGCTGCCCAAAGCGGAAGCTCTGGAACACGCGGCCCAGGCCTTCGAAAGCCAGGCCGAACATGAAACCGAAGTCGCCGGTCCCGTGCGCCTTGCCACGGCGGAGAACCTCGCCAATCCCATCATCATCCCCAGCCTGCCGCGCCTGATGGAACGACATCCGCAGCTCGAGCTGGAAATCGCGACCGATGTCGCCTCGGTCAACCTGCACCGCCGCGACGCGGATCTCGCCCTGCGCATGGTCAAACCGAAGCGCGGCAACGTAACGGTTCGTCGTCTCGCCACCCTTGGCTTTGGCCTCTACGGCTCTCTTGAATATTTAAAGAAACGCGAACGCAGCCCGGATTCCGGTCCCCACGACGATGACGCCTTCATCGGCTGGTCGGAAGCCCAGAGCCACCTGCCCGCTGCCCAGTGGATCGCCCGCAGCCTGCGTAATCGCGCGCCCGCTCTGACCACCACTACGCTCTCGGCGCAGCTCCAGGCGGCATCGGCAGGACTGGGACTGGCGATCCTCCCGCACTTTCTCGCCCGCGATGCCGGACTTCAGCGCCTCCCGGTCGAACTTGGTGTCGATCAGGCGATCTGGCTGGTGATCCACTCCGATTTGGCCCAATCCCGCCGCGTCCGCGCGGTCGCCGATCACCTTACTGAGGTTGTCCAGGGGCTGCAGGGTCGGTTGGCGGGCCGGGATTGAGATGTTCAACGACGGCAGAACCTTCTCCCCTAGTTGTGGCGCAATCGGGCAGTGGTGGCAGCATTGGCAACCGCCAACATGTACGTATTGAGTCCCTACGGTCCGCAAGTGTCGCGAAGGCTGCCACCCACCTTGGCTGCGATTGTCATCATGTCATCCGAAACCAGGAACGATCTGCCCACATCAAGGCCGTAGTTGACAAAAGGCTCACCTTCGGTCCCGTGGAAAAGCTGTCCCGAAAACCCCCAGCCTTCGAATTTAATCGCATATTTATGAGCAACAGCGCTTGTGACACCGTCCATCGCCGCGATAGCTCGATAGGCACAATCAACAGTGATAGGGCTTTCGCTATACATGCTGATATTCGCCTCTTCCCGAATGCTGTTGGCGGCAAATCCCAACAGAACAATCAAAAACCCGCCTCCTAAAGCCGCCAAACGGAGTGGCGTCAGTTTGAATTTCATGCGTCTTTCAAATCACACCTCAACACTCCTCGATATGTAGGGTTCGTGTCTTACTTATGAAACCCCGGCCAGGTACAAGTGGCGCGGTCGGTCAACTCACGCAACCGCCTCGTGCTCATAACAGACCTCCTCAGTCTCCTCCGGCGCCAGATCGACCTGCAACAATGCACAAGACGCACCCTTAACCCCGGCTCGATGGTGCCGGCAGGTCTTGCAGATCCCGAAACTCCGTCCTTCGCGTTCTTTTAACGCGGTCTTGAGCAAATCTTTTAACGCCGCCGCCAGACCGGCAGCCGCCTTCTCCTCCAGCCCCGCCACGGCAGCATCAATGGCCGTACTCACTTGCAGCGCCTCCAGGCCCGGCGCCGTAACGGCATAGGACACACTGCGCCGGTCGCTCTGTGACTTGCGTTCCTCGACCAGGCCCTTTCGCGCCAGGGCTTTCAGGGTTTGCGAAACGGTTCCCCGCGTCGCACTCAGATAATCCGCGACCTGAGAGGGCATCCGCGAATAGCGGTTGGCCCGCGAAAGGTAGGCAATCGCCGCACGCTGGGTCGGGTTCAGGCCTCCACCCCAGTCCTCAGCAGCATTCAGGCGCGAAATCCGGTCGATCAGGGCGCGGAGCTCAGAACGTTCTTCGTTTTCCATGACCATATAGTAGCGACTCGAAATCTCTCTTGCAATAGTTTCGACTCGCTACTACTTTTTAATCACCACAAACCGACTGATTGGAGAAGTTCTGTGAAAACCCGGATTTTAGCCCCTCTTCTGACCGCAAGCCTGAGTTTGCTGGCCGTTTCCGGCGCCAATGCCGCAGGCGACCACGCCGACCACGCGACACATCAGGCAGACGCGGTCCGTTCGCCTGCAGACGCTGCAAAGATGGCTTCGTTCGATATTCTTGCCGCCCATGTCCATCGCAATGGCCGCACGGTGACCTTCCACATGACCACCAACGGGACGGCAGGTACGGACAGGCCAACACCCGTCGGCGCTCTCGCCGGGGCCCCTGTCCACGCCTATGTCTGGCCGACATCGCTCGATCCTTCGAGCGTGGGTTTCGAGGGCGGGACAGGGATCCTTGCCCTGGCGGCCACCAGCCACCCGGACTTCGACGACACGCCCCTCTATGACGAAAACGGCGACGGCGACCCGGCCAACGACGGCGCGCCCTGGCACAGCCACTGGGTGGTTCTGACCCCCACGGAAGCCTGCGGCCCCGGCGCGCTGGGTGTGCGCGATATTCCCGAGGGCGAAACGCCCGCGATGCCCCTGACTTGGCCCGGCCTGCCGATCTTCATCGACAGCCCCGGCTACGCGCCACTCTTTGATGGTCCGGAGATCAAGGTGAACGTGCCTTTCTCCAACGCCGCTGCACTGGCGGGCGTATCCTATGACGGCGTGACCTCGGCGCTGCGGGTCAATGCCAACGTTCATGCGCCCCTGCTTTGCGTCACCGATGTCTTCGATGTGGCCTCGGGCGATCTCAGCCTGCCTGGCAAAATCAAGTAATCGGAACCGGCGCAGTCTCCTGAAGTGGCTGCGCCGGTACCCACAGCCGGAGATTTTCAATGAACGCTTTACCCGCCCCCGAGCTCGAGGTTTCACAGTGGTTCAACGCCCCTCAGGATCTCAATCTCGACGACCTGCGCGGCAGGATTGTCGTGATCGAAGCCTTTCAGATGCTCTGCCCTGGTTGCGTGAGCCACGGGCTACCGCAGGCTAAGTCCATCCAACAGGCCTTCAGCGGTGACGAGGTCACTGTCATCGGCCTGCACACAGTCTTCGAACATCACGCCGCCATGACGCCGGTCTCGCTCGAAGCCTTTCTTCATGAGTACCGCATCACCTTCCCTGTCGGCGTTGACATGGCGGGCCCCGATGCCCTGCCGAAAACCATGGCCGCATATGAAATGCAGGGCACCCCGACACTCATCCTGATCGACCGGCAAGGCCGCCGCCGCGCCCAGTACTTCGGGCAGGCCCCGGACCTGCGCCTGGGCTACGACATCGGCCTTCTGCTCTCAGAGTCCAGGATTGAAAAAAACTCGGAAAGCCCTGTGGTAAAAGAAGAAACAAGCTGCGACGAGGCCGGATGCCGGTTAGAGTGACGACCTAACCCAGGATTGCATAATAGGACCTGAACGATGATCCGTGGTTCCTGCCATTGCGGCGCCGTTACCTTTGAACTTGCCGAATCGCCAAAATGGCTTACCGAGTGCAACTGCTCGATCTGCCGCCGGATCGGTGCGATCTGGGCGCACGGCGATGTCGGGAAATTCAAGGTGACCTATAGCGAAGATGCCACCCTCGACTACCTCTGCGGCGATAAAACCCTCGTCATCAAAACCTGCAAGACCTGCGGCTGCACGACCCACTGGGAAAACCTCGAAACACCCCGTCACCAACACATGGCGGTCAACTGCCGCATGGCCGACCCCAAAGATATCGCCGCGCTGCGCATCCGCCCCTTCGACGGCGCCGAGAAGTGGGAATACATGGACGATGAATAGAAGCATGTGCTCTGGTGGGAACGCGGGCCTTTGCGCACCCAACGCGCAATAGAGCTGACGCGAATTGATAAAATTGAACCTTTTGGATCGCGAGACCGACAGATGGTGGATGAAGCCGATTCACGCGCCACCCAAAGGATCTTGCCATGATGTTCGCACGCACGCTCACCCTCGTTTTTGCAGCCGCACTCCTGACCGCACCGGCCTTGGTAAGTCCGGCTGTGGCGAATGGCCAGCTTAAGACCGAAACCAGAAGCGGCCCGGGGAAGGCGCCCAATGTCGTCCGCACCCAACCCAACAACCACAACCAGGCCGATGCTGCCGGGGGATGCCACGACAGCGTGACCCAGACCTCCTACAGCGGTCCCTGCGTCGAGAATATCAAGGCAGGTGGTTGTGAAAGCGATGGGGAAAACGCCAGCGTTCCGGGCAACTGCCCGAACAGCAGTGAACCCTAATTCGATCTAGAGCAAAAACGCCGCCGCCAATCCCAGGAAGGCGAAGAAGCCGATCACATCGGTGACCGTGGTCAGGAAGACGCTGGAGGCAATCGCCGGGTCGACGCCGACCTTTTCCAGACCGAGAGGTATCAGAGTCCCCGATAGCCCGGCGACCACCATGTTGATCACCATGGCGGCGGCGATCACGATGCCCAGCGACAGGGATTCAAACCAGAGCCAGGTGACACCTCCGGCCAGCACCGCGAAGAGCACACCGTTGATGGTCCCGATCAGCAGCTCCTTGCCGATGAAACGCCTCGCATTGGCTTCGGTCAGGTCTTTCATCGCCAGAGATCGCACGGCAACCGTCAGGGTCTGGGTCCCCGCGTTGCCCCCCATAGAGGCAACAATCGGCATCAGGACCGCCAGGGCCACGATCTGCTCGATGGTCGCGTCGAAGAGACTGATCACGAGTGACGCCAGGATCGCGGTCAGCAGATTGACCACCAGCCAGCTGAAGCGGGCCTTCGTGGTGTCCAGCACGGCGCTGTAGAGATCGGGCTCGCTCACGCCGCCGAGTTTCATGATGTCGTCGCCGGCTTCCTCGTCGATGATATGCACCACGTCATCGACCGTGATCACACCGAGCAGCCGGCCGGGGTCATCCACCACCGGCGCCGAAACCAGACCGTATTGCCGGAAGAGATAGGCAACGTCTTCCTGGTCCATAGTCAAGGGAATGGTCTTGAGGTCGGTTTCCATGAATTCAGTCAGGCGCACATGGCGCTTGGTCCGCATGACGCGGCTGAGCGGCAGGAAACCGATCGGATGGTGTTTCGGATTGACGATGTAAATGTCGTAGAAATCGTCCGGCAGATCCTTGGCGGCGCGCATGTAATCGATGGTCTCGCCCACGGTCCAGGCCGAGGGGATTACCACGAACTCTCGCTGCATCAAGCGACCGGCAGAGTCTTCGGGGTAGGACAGCCCCTCCTCCAGGATCATCCGGTGCGCCTGCGGCAGCTGGCTCAGGATGCGGTGCTGGAACTCCTCGTCCAGATCCTCGAAAACCTCGACCGCATCATCACTGTCGAGCTCGGTAACCGCGCGGGCCAACCCTGTCGGGCCCAGCCACTCGATCACCTCTTCACGGACAGCGACGTCCAGGTTCGGCAGGATCTCCGGATCGAAGGTCGACCCCAGGATCTCGACCAGGAGCTTTCGCTCCTCCCGGTTCAGGCTTTCCAGCAGGTCGGCGGCATCCGCTTCATGCAGACCGGGAACCAGATCCTCAATCTCGATGACCCGCTCCTCCGCCAGCGCATCCTGCACCGCGAAGACGAGCTCCATCGAGAGACCGGGAGTTTCCTCGGTATCGCTCGATGGCGCGTCTTCAGCGCTGCGGGCAGGTTGCGGATCGCTCATGCGGTCACCTTAAAGCGGAAAGCCTACAAAACTGTGTCGGATGCCTGTTCCTGCGTTACTTTGTTACAGCACGTGCCCCAATTCATGATCCTGGGCATCGACGACGGCCACCGCCGACATATTGACCACGCCCCGCGCGGTCACCGAAGGCGTCAGGATATGTGCAGGCGCCGCACAGCCGATCAGGATCGGTCCGACCGACAGACCCTCGCCCATGGACTTGACCATGTTGAATGCGATGTTGGCCGCATCCAGCGTCGGCATGATCATCAGATTGGCGCGGCCCTCAAGCCGCGAATTCGGGAAGACCCGGTCCCGCAGCTCCGGCTTCAGTGCGGAATCCGCATGCATCTCACCCTCGACCTCAAGGTCGGGATATTCTTCATGCAGGATCGCCGCGGCCTCTCGCATTTTGCGCGCACTGGCGGAATCCTGTGCACCGAAGTTCGAATGCGACAGCAACGCAACCTTCGGCTCCATTCCGAAGCGCCGGACATGAGAGGCCGCATGCACGGTCATCTCAACGATCTCGGTCACATCGGGATTTTCGCTGACATAGGTGTCGGCGATGAAGAAAGTGCCGTTTGGCACAATCAACAGACTGAGCGCCGAGAAGTCATGGACCTCCGGCCCCTTGCCCAGAACGTTGGAAATCTGATCCAGGTGTTTGTAATAGCGCCCGTTTGCACCGCAGATCATGGCGTCGGCATCGCCCAGGCGAACGGCAATCGACGCAATCGCCGTGTTGTTCGTGCGGATGACCGTTTTGGCAACGTCCGGGGAGATTCCCTTGCGCTGCATGATCTCGTGATAGGTCTTCCAGTAAAGGTTATAGCGCGAATCCTGTTCCGGATTGACGATCTCGAAATCCTCGCCGGCGGTAATCCGCAGTCCCAGGCGTTTAATCCGGGTCGAGATCACGTCCGGACGGCCAACCAGGATAGGTTTTGCGACCTGATCATCGACCACGACCTGCGCCGCGCGCAACACCCGTTCGTCCTCGCCTTCCGCGTAAATCAGTCGTTTCGGTTTCTGCTTCGCCCGCTCGAACACAGGCTTCATGACCAGCCCCGAACGGAAAACGAATTCCGCGAGATTCTGACAGTAGACGTCGAAATCCTTAATCGGACGGGTGGCAACACCGCTGTCCATAGCCGCCTTGGCAACTGCCGGTGAAATCTCCAGCATCAGGCGCGGATCAAAAGGCCGCGGGATCAGATACTCCGGTCCAAAGCTGCGATCACCGTCGCCGTAAGCATTGGCGACCACCTCGGACTGCTCGGCCATGGCCAGATCCGCGATCGCCTTGACCGAAGCCAGTTTCATTTCCTCGTTGATGGTGGTCGCGCCGACATCCAGAGCGCCCCGGAAGATGAAGGGAAAACAAAGAACATTGTTGACCTGGTTCGGATAGTCCGAACGCCCCGTTGCGATGATCGCATCCGGTCGCGCCGCCTTGGCTTCTTCCGGCATAATCTCGGGCACCGGGTTCGCCAGCGCCAGAATCAGAGGATTTTCAGCCATGGACTTGACCATATCGGGCTTGAGCACGCCCGGGGCCGAAAGCCCCATAAAGACGTCGGCGCCCTCGATGACCTCGGCCAGTGTCCGCGCATCGGTCGCCTGGGCATAGGTTTCCTTAAGCGGGTCCATCTGCTCGGTCCGGCCCTGGTAAACCACGCCGGCGATATCCGTCACCCAGATGTTCTCACGCTTGATCCCCAGGGAGACCAGCTGATTAAGACAGGCCAGCGCCGCAGCGCCGGCTCCCGAGGTCACCAGCTTGACCTTATCGAGATCCTTCTTGACCAGTCGCAGGCCGTTATAGACCGCCGCCGCCACGATGATCGCCGTACCGTGCTGGTCGTCATGGAAGACCGGAATGTTCATACGTTCACGCAAACGCCGTTCAATTTCAAAGCACTCCGGCGCTTTGATGTCTTCCAGGTTGATGCCGCCGAAAGTCGGTTCCAGGGCCGCGACGATGTCGACGAATTTGTCGACGTCCAGCTCATCCACTTCGATATCGAAGACATCGATCCCGGCGAACTTCTTGAAGAGAACCGCCTTACCCTCCATCACCGGCTTCGAGGCCAAAGGACCGATCGCACCCAGCCCCAGCACCGCGGTACCGTTGGTCACAACGCCGACCAGATTGGCGCGCGCGGTGACCTCGGCGGCCACCGCTGGGTTCTCGACAATGGCGTCGCAAGCCGCCGCCACACCGGGTGAATAGGCCAGCGCCAGATCCCGCTGATTACCCAGGGGTTTGGTTGCGGTGACCTCCAGTTTGCCCGGTCGCGGATAGCGGTGATAAAACAGGGCTGCGTCGCGTAGGTTCTCGGCCAAGGTTATTCCTCTCTCACTTTTTTTGTCGCGCACCGGCGGCAAGCCCCAAATGCTCTCGAACAGAACTGGCCTCAAAACCATCGCCGGTGACTCGGGCGACAATTTCGAAATCAACTTCCACCAAGCGGATAATGCCCCGTGACCCGGGCGATGGACTAGACTAAAAAGCCCCTTACAAGCAACTCGCCGTCGAATTATGTCGTTTTAGAAGCATTGTTCGGGGATAAACTGAGATTAAGTGTCAGGTTCAGCAGTCCTTTAGCAGGCAAAGTAGCCGGCTTCGGTGGCGAGTGGAAATTCAGCGGCAGGGTTGCAGACGCGCGCCCGCCGGTCAGACAATGGAATGACTGTGATGGCGGCATCGGGTGCTCCTCAGTCCGAAAAGAAGCTTCTGCCGGTCGATTGGCGCATCGATGACGCGCCGGTCGCCTACCCCGACGCCGTGGCCTTCATGGAACAGCGGGTGGCGCAGATCCGCGCAGGCACGGCCCCGGACAGCGTTTGGCTGCTTGAGCATCCCGCCCTTTACACGGCCGGCACCTCCGCCCAGGAAAGCGACCTGATCCAGCCTGACCGCTTCCCGGTCTACAAGAGTGGACGGGGCGGGCAGTACACCTATCACGGTCCGGGCCAGCGGGTCGGATACGTCATGCTCGACCTCAGAAACCGCAAAAATGATCTCAGGTGCTACGTGCACGATCTGGAAGAGTGGATCATCCGCACCCTCGCCAGCTTCAACGTGAAGGGCGAGCGCCGCGAAGGCCGGGTTGGGATCTGGGTCGACCGCGGGCATGGCCGCGAGGACAAAATCGCCGCCATCGGCGTAAGGGTCCGACAGTGGGTGGCTTTCCACGGTATCGCCATCAACCTGGATCCCGACCTCTCCCACTTCGAGGGGATCGTGCCCTGCGGCATCGCCGAGCACGGCGTGACCTCGATGGCCGATCTCGGCCTGCCCGTGACCATGGCCGATCTCGACGTCGCCCTGCGAGTGGCCTTCGAAGAGGTCTTTGGTCGCGAGATCGCCCAACAGGATTCCGGCGATCTCAACAGCAACGCGGCAACACCCGCAACAGCATAAAAAAACCAAAGCCATGACACTGGACGGTCTCGATAGTTCCGAAGCCTTCGTGCTTCTCGATGACAACCTTGCGCCGCAGGGTCAGGCGCTTCTGTTTCAAGAGCCGGTTGAGATCCTTCGGTGCGACAGACCTGAAGAAGTGCCTGCGACGCTCGCGCGGATCGAGGCGCTCAACGCCGAAGGCTATTATCTGGCCGGTTCACTCTCCTACGAACTCGGGTATCTCTTCGAACCCCGTCTGGCGGCTCTGCTCCAGGAGCGCCTGCAAAAAGCCGGACCTTCCGCGCCCCTGATCTGGATGGCGGCTTTCAATGCACCGCGCAGCCTTGATGTGCCTGAGCTCGAGAAGCTTTTCGCGTCTGCAGGAAGCTTCAAAACCTCGACGCCAGAACTCTCCCTATCGCGCGAAGACTACATCGCCAAGATTGGACAGGTGCGCGACTACATAGCAGCGGGCGACGTCTACCAGATTAACTTTACATTCAAGTATAACTTTAGTTTATCTGGAAACCCCATTGCTTTTTATGAAAAACTTCGCGCCAAACAATCCGTTTCCTACGGCGCGATCCTTCATGTCCCGACCGTAGAGTGCGACACATCGCAAAATCTGGGCTTCGACCTTCTGTCACTTTCGCCCGAGCTCTTTTTCCAACGTGAAGACGACAGCATCTGGACCCGCCCGATGAAAGGCACCGCCGCCCGGGGGCTCGACAGCGCGGGCGATGCCGCCCAGGCCAGCTGGCTGCGCGACGACGAGAAATCCCGCGCCGAAAATCTGATGATCGTCGATCTGCTGCGCAATGACATCGGCCGTGTCTCGCAGGTCGGCAGTGTCGAGGTCACGGACCTCTTCACCGTCGAGACCTATCGCACGGTCCTGCAGATGACCTCCGGCATCACCGCACGGCTGCAAGAGGGCACGGGCTTTCAGGATATCGTCCGCAAGATCTTCCCCTGCGGCTCCATCACCGGCGCGCCGAAAGTCCGGGCCATGGAGATCATCCATGAGCTGGAGTCGGAAGCACGCGGCGTCTACACCGGTGCCATCGGCATGATCGCGCCGAACGGCGACTGCCGCTTTAACGTGGCGATCCGCACGCTGATGATTGAAGCTGCCAAGGACGGCGCGCAAGATTCTGAGCGGCAAGGGGAAATGGGCATCGGCAGCGGGATCGTCTATGACTCCAATCCTGCCGACGAGTACGACGAGTGCCTGCTCAAGGGTCGTTTTCTAACCGACAGCATGGAAGATTTCGAGCTGATCGAAACCCTGTTGTGGCAACCCGGTCCCGGCTATCAGTTACTGAACGAGCATCTGGAGCGATTGGAGAAGTCAGCGCTCTACTTCGGTTTTCCCCACGACCGGGCCAGCGTCCAAACCGCTCTGGAAACCGCAGCCGCGGGTCTCCCCCGTCAAAGTCACCGTGTTCGGCTTCTGCTCGACTCTCGAGGCAAGCTGACGGTAACAAGCACCGCAATCGCTGCGCCCGGTTCCACGCAAACGCTGAACTACGTTATCTCGGAGCATCGCGTGGACAGCCGCGACCCCTTCTTCCGCCACAAAACCACGCGGCGTCAACTTTATGACGGCGAACATGCCCGTTTGAGTGCAGCCACCGGCTGCGATGAAGTCCTGTTCCTGAACGAACGCAACGAAGTCGCCGAGTGCAGCCGGACCAATGTCTTCATCGAGCGGGCGGGCCGCCTGATTACACCGCCCCTCTCCTGCGGCGTCCTCGCCGGAACCCTCCGGCAATCCCTGCTCGACGATCCCGCCGTGGAGATCACCGAAGCCGTGTTGACGCTCCATGATCTGGAAACCGCCGACCGCGTTCTCTTCGGCAACTCAGTACGCGGCCTGCAGGAGGCAAGAATTCAGCGCCTTGTCATCCGAAAAGGCATTCAGATGGCAGAGGTCGGGGATTAGACGTGACGGGACGACGCGTAGAGACGCCTCGCGTCAACAGTGGGGAACAGAATGCTGTCTAAAAAGAACTCTAGGCTTATTGACGTGGAGGGGCAAAAATATCGATGGAGCGTTTCCGGTGACAGCGGCTACAACGTTGTGATTGTGCAGCATGCCGAGGCTAACGGGCAGCGGTTGGAGACGATCATTCCATTACCAGAAGGATCATCTCTAAGCGCGATAACCCCATCTACTGTCGCTCAAACGATCAAAGACGCACTTAAGCTTGGCTGGAGACCGGAACAGAAATCCTCCCCGCTGCAGCTCTCTATGAACGCAGATGAGCTGCTGGAAGTCATGCGGGGTCTTGGCACTGATTAGGTCCGCCCCACGAACCCAGGCCTCACCCCAGCGCCTCGAAATGATCCTCGCGAAGCAGGGCGGAACCATCCGGCTGAATTGCCCAGAGTTCCCGCGTAATCACGCCGTGCGCTTTGTTCATCCGCCAGCGTGACGTCAGGAGAGCCGTGGTTTCGCTTTCTGCCGTCAGTTCAGGCTCCAGGTATTCGACATCGGAAAAGCCGTCACCGATCACCTTGGCCCACAAAGCTTCAATCTCTGAACGGCCCGTGAAGGTTCCGAAGGGCTTCGCAACGACAACGGCAGCCTCTTCGTAGCATGCCGCACAACCAGCGGCATCACCGGCATTAAACGCCGCTTTCCATTTTTCACTGGCCGCTTTAGCAGCTGCGATCACGGCACTGTTCTGATTAGACATTTTGAGTTCCTCTCATTATGGCGACCTCCCTGCGAGGAAGGCTTGCCCAGAGATATAGAGGATCGGTCACTCAGCGATAATGACTTGTGTTTTGACTATACTGTTTAATAAAATTAAACTATGAAACCAAACTTCAATGACATGATGTCCTTCGCCGAGGTGGTGGAGACCGGCTCCTTCACGGCGGCGGCGGAGCGGCTCGGCCGCGGCAAGTCTTCTCTCAGTCAGTCCATCACCCGGCTGGAAGGCGACCTGGGTGTACGGCTGATCCAGCGCACGACGCGCCGCCTCTCCCTCACCGAGGCCGGCCAGAGGTTTTATCGCCACTGCGAAAACATCCGGGAGATTCATGCGCTGGCCCTTGAGGATGCGCATACGGAGGCCACAGCGCTTTCCGGGCGGCTCTGCCTCACCGCGCCCCACGCGTTGGCTGAGGCTTTCGTCCGCCCGGCGGTCACAGCGTTTCTGAGAGAGCATCCCGCAGTGGAGATCGTCTTTCACAGCGACGATGGTCAACTCAATCTGGTCGACCACGCCATCGACCTCGCCGTCCGTGTAGACATGCCGCAGGACCAGTCCCTGAAGGTTTCGAAACTGGGTGAATTTCGCGACCTGCTCTGCGCGCACAAAGATCTGGTTACGGAACATGGCGGCCTGCCCAACGACCTTGCCGCTCTGAAGGATTGGCCTCACATCGCCAATCAATGGCAGGGACAACAGATCGCCTACCAACGTCAAGGTGAAACAGCTGTTCGGCTTAGACCTCACCTGCGCTGCAACGCCTTCCACGACGTGCTCGGCTTTGTCAGGGATGGACTTGGCGTCGCCTTGCTGCCCGATATCGCGATCCGCGAGGACCTGCGCAGCGGCGAGATCCTGTCCCTCTTCCCGAAAGACGAGATCGCACCAGTCGCGATCTACGCTGCCCATGCCTTCGACAGCTTTCCACCAAAACGCGTTGGCGCCTTCATTACCTGTCTAAGACAGCTTCTCGCGCAAAAGGTTCAGTGACCTAACCCATCGGCCCGGCTTTGGGCGATCAGCCATTCGCGCATGCGATTGACGTGTTCGGCGTTGCGCGGGCTCCGGGGAGCGACGATGTAAAAACCCACCTCGCTTTTCATGGTCATCTTCAGAGGACGGCAAAGCCGCCCTGCCGCCAGATCGTCCTCGACCATGGGGTCGCTTGCCAGGGCGACACCCTGCCCGGCCAGCGCCGCGTCGAGCGCCAGCGAGGTCTGGCTGAACTTCAGGGCCCGGGAGATCGCCATGGGCTTGCCGCCCGCCACCTGCCCCTGCGACACCTGTTCCAGGAACAATGGCCAGAGACCGTGTGCGTCGTGCAGCAAGACATGCTGCGCCAGGTCCTCCGGTTTCTCGATCGGATGTTTACCCGCCTGCAGTGTGGGACTGCAAACCGGGTAGACGTCAAAGGGAAACAGGAGTTCCGCGCTCAGGCCCGGACCGAATGGAGGACGCCCCTGGCGCACGGCGACATCAACGCCATCGCTTTGAAAATTGGCAAGCCCCTGCCCCGCCACCACGCGAACATCGAGATCGGGATGACCTTCCATGAATTCCCCCAGACGCGGCACCAGCCACTTACTGGCAAATGAGGGCGTGACACTGAGGGTCAGCACCGCCTGCTGGGGGCGGATCTCCTGCGTTGCACCTTCGATCAGGCGGAAGGCCCGTTGCACCGGCGCGAGGTACTTCCGGCCTTCTTCGGTCAGCGCCAGACCGCGCGGCAAACGTTCGAAGAGCTTCGCGCCCAGCGTTTCCTCCAGACCCCGCACCTGCTGCGCCACGGCGCCCTGGGTCACGCCGATCTCCTCGGCAGCCAGCCGGAAGTTGAGATGGCGCCCGGCAGCTTCAAAAGCCTTGAGCCCATTCAGCGGTGGCAAACGAGATGGCAAATCGGTTCCTCAAAGCAGGTGCAAACTGAAGACAGTAGATTTTCTACAGTCATAGGCCTCGATTTCTGACTAGTCAATGATCCCGCTCCAGGTCACTTCTAAACAACGACACAGTCCCGTCTTCGCATCAACAAGCGGCCCAGATAAGGAAACAAACATGAGCAGCGAAAAAGTAGCCATCATCACCGCCGGCGGCAGCGGCATGGGCGCAGGCGCAGCGCGCCGACTGGCACAGGACGGCTTCAAGGTCGCCATCCTATCCTCCTCAGGCAAGGGCGAAGCGCTGGCAAAGGAACTGGGCGGCATCGGCGTCACCGGATCCAATCAGTCGGCAGAAGACCTGCAGCGCCTGGTGGATCTGACCATGGAGAAATGGGGTCGCGTAGACGTTCTGGTGAACAGCGCCGGTCACGGTCCGCGCGCGCCGGTTCTCGAATTGACCGACGATGACTGGCACACCGGCATGGATGTTTACTTCCTGAACGCTGTGCGCCCGACCCGGTTGGTGACTCCGATCATGCAAAAACAAAAGTCGGGTGTGATCATCAACATCTCGACCTTCGCGGCCTTCGAACCCGATCCGGTCTTCCCGACTTCGGGCGTTTTCCGCGCCGGTCTCGCCGCCTTCACCAAGCTCTTCTCCGACAAATATGCCGCTGAGAACATCCGCATGAACAATGTCTTACCCGGCTTCATTGACAGTCTGCCCGAGAAAGACGAGTTCCGCTCCCGCGTTCCCATGGAGCGCTATGGCAAGACCGAAGAGATCGCCGCCACCATCTCCTTCCTGGCCTCTGAAGGCGGTGGCTACATCACCGGCCAGAACATCCGGGTTGATGGTGGAATCACCCGCGCTGTATAGCCCCGGTCGTTTCTTGAGATAAGGGCCGCGCCTCATCGGGCGCGGCCCTTTCTGTCGGCTGTATTCGACGAACGAAGGCTTTTGCCAGCTGCTGGCCCTTAAGTTAAGACTCTCTCCCGTCACCTTCGTTGAGAGCCCTTCATGAACGATCGCAGTCTTCTGACGCTGCAGTCACTGTCCGCCACCGAAATCAACGCCATCGCGGAGCGCGCTATCGAAATGGCTCGTGATTTCGAGGCGAGACAACTAGCGCCAAGCCTTCAGGGTAAACGCATCGGCCTTATCGTCGAAGAACGCGGCTGGCGCAATACCACTGCCCTGGATCTGGGTATGCAAGTCTTGGGAGCGCATTGCACACATATCACCGCCTCACTTAGCGGCGCGGAGGCCATCGTGGATCTGGCGCGTTACTTTGAGAACTGGTTCGATCTGATCGCCATTCGCTGTCCCAGCCTGGAAAAAATGAGCGAGCTCGCGGCGGCCACGCGCCTGCCCATCCTCAATCTGCGTACGCGGCAGAACCACCCCTGCGAAACCCTTGGCGATCTCTGCTACGTCAGGCAAATGCGTGGCAGCCTGGAAAACCTCACCGTGGCCGCCGTGGCCCCGGCGGGGAACATTCTGCATTCCTGGGCCGAAGCTGCCGAAGTCCTGCCGCTGAAGCTGATCCAGATCTATCCGCAGTCTCGCTGGATCGACCGCGCGGCTTATGCCGCACCCGGGATCGAAACCACGACGGATCTCTCGATGGCCCAGGATGCGGATATCCTGATCACCGACTGCTGGCCGGATGATGCTTCGGGTCTTGCGCTCGAAACACTGCAAATCACTGCACGCGTTCTGGACAGTCTGAAAGAGGATTGCCTCTTCATCCCCTGCCCGCCCGTCACCCGCGGCCAGGAAGTTTCCATCGACGCGATGGAGCATGGCAAGTGCCGGGCCTATGATGCGAAGGCCTTTCTGATGCACGCGCAAAATGCCGCCATTGAACGTGCCCTGATCGATTAACTCGCCAAAGCCGGCAGACCGCAAGGACAGCTATGCCCTACATCACACTCTACGGAAACCGACACAGCGGGCATTCCTACAAGGTCAGGCTGTTTCTGCAGTTCACAGAGACGCCGCACTGCTACAAGACCATCGATCTGATGCAACTTCGTGCTGAGCGACCGGCTTTTTTTCGTGAGAATGCCCGTTATGACGAGGTTCCGCTGTTAATCTACCGGGGACAACCCCTCGTGCAGTCCAACGCAATTCTGCAGCATCTCTCGGATAAGCTTGAGGCCCTGCAAGGAGGCTCAGACAACGCCGATCCGGCTCGCACCCAGGTTAATGAGTGGCTGATGTGGGAGCAAAGCCGCCTCGGCTTTTCGCTGCCCAACCTACGGTTCGAGCGGAAGTTTAAATCCGACTGCGACCCGGCGGTTCTCGCCTGGCTGGGAGCGCGCCTGCGCGAAGACCTGGATGTTCTGAATACCCATCTTGAGCAGGGCGACGGCTTCATCGTCGGCGACAAACTCTCCATCGCCGACTGTTCCCTTGCCGGATACCTCTACTGGCTGGGAGACGCAGGCCTGGAGATCGCGAACTGGCCCGCGGTGGAAGCCTGGCTCACCAAGCTGAGCAGCCAGGAAGGTTGGCAACACCCTGACGACCTGATGGCCTGATCCCGTTTCAAATTCCCGGGCGTCAAATTCAGGGTCGTCAGTTGGTCTTCCTCCGACGCCGTCCTACCAGAGCGAACCCGGCCAAGCCCACTGCGAGGATCGCCAGCGTGCCCGGTTCCGAAACGGCCACAGCGCCGGGGGCCGCCGCGAACCGCAGATTGTCGATAAACAAAGAACCGCTGGCTGGAAGCCCGTCAAGCATAGAGAAGCGAATCTCGGTAAAGGGCGCCATATCGTCGAACAGCCCGAAGAGGCCATTTCGGCCTCCCATCACGTCTGCAATGCCGAAGACCTCACCAGAGCCCGAAATGGTCACCTCTATCGGGAACAAAATATTCCTAAAATCGGCGATGAACCCGACCACCGGCACCGGGAAGGTCCAGACCAGATCGGCCAGGTCAAAACGGCCGCCATGCACGGTGCCTCGATAGCGTGAGGCACTGATCCCGTTGTCAATCACCGGGGTAAATCCGGAGTTTACACCGACACGCCTTGAAACCACACCGCTCTCGAAAGTGATTGAAGTCTCGCCAAAATTCGTCGTATCGAAAGTATCGAGGGTCACAGCCGCTCCACCGGCTGCGCTGTTAAACGCGTCCAGGTCGGTCACCGCTATGGGCGCCGCTTGCGCAGCACCTGCAGTCAGACCAAGAACCAGCAGCAGACCCGCCGTAAATGATTTGGTGTCTTTCATTTGTCGCTCCTCGCCGCCACTGCCGCAGCCCGCCTGATCCTTGATCACGCGATGGCCGCCGAACAGTGGCTATGGTTAATCTGCCTCAAAGCCCATAGGAAGCCGGACGCCTGCGCATTGCTGCTCCACTGGGCCTGAGAACGCCGCCAGCAATAAAGGCAGCTTTGCCACCTGAGTTGAAGAGGACCGATGCACTTTGTCCGAAACGCGGGCAATTTTGTCCAAAACGCAGCATTACATGGTTAAAATCGAGCGCCGATTGCGGCAGAGTCAGCGGGCTAAATCGGCCGCTATGACGCCCCGTAAGCCTTATCAGGCCCCCAGTTCCGCCAACAAATCGTCGGTCGTCACCTGACGGCAGTAGCCCTTGATGGTCTGCAGTGAGTTCTCATGGCGCGCCCGGGTGATCGAGGCGCAGGCGTCGGTGACCTGGGTCACCAGATAACCCAGATCGCAGGCGTCGCGGATGGCGCTTTCCACGCAGTGATCCGTCCTCAGTCCGCAGATCACCAACTGCTTTACCCCGAGATTGCGCATGACATAATCAATGTTGGTTGAGATGAAGACCGAGGACGAGGATTTCGGAAAGACCATCTCGTCTTCTTCGGGCGCAAGTTCATCGATGACCTTCGCGTCCCAGGATCCTTTCGGCACGTTAAAGCCTGAGATCTTGTAGTCCAGACTGCGATCCCGCCCGTCCCGGGTCAGGCTTTCGATGGTGGTATAGAGCACTTCGACGGACGCAGTTCGACAGGCCGTCACCAACCGCTGCATGTTGGGGACGGCGACCTCTGCCAGCTGCCCAAAGTACTCCGCATAATCACGCGCGATCTCCGCATCGGGGCGCTCTTTGAATTCCCCGCCATCGCGCCGGGCGCAGAGGTTTTGGACATCGACGATCAGCAACGCAGAGTCTTCCGGTACCAACGCCAGCTCGCGGGTTAAATTCTTCTCAGCGGGCATAACACCTCCATCCTCTCGAACAAATTCAGCGCCTTCCGCCGGGTCTCCAGCCTGCGGCCAGTAGAATACCGCCCGTCGCGAGGACCAGACCCGCCCAGGCGAACGCGCTCGGCCATTCGCCCAGCAGCGGGATCGCCAGCAAAGCCGCCATGCCCGGCACCATGGCCATCATGGCGGCAGTGGACGAGGTTCCGATGGAACGCACCGCCGTGGTAAAGCACAGGATCGCGATCACGCTGGGGCCCAGTCCCTGGAATAGCCCCTGCAGCAGAATTTCCGACCAGGGTGCCGTGACGACGGCCCTGGGCAGAACCGTCAGATAAAAGGGCGCAAACCACAGCAGGTTGAGTATGGGAATGCAAACCATGGTTTGTACCGGCGTGAGATGCCAGGCCTTGGTGGCGATCAGGAAAAAAGCCACAAAAAGTGTTGCCGCCAGGAACATCAGATGTCCGATCCAGACATCCGACTCAACGCCGCCGGTGCCCCGGTCCCATCCGATCATCGCGCAGCCGCCCAGGATCACCATCATCCCGACGATGCGCCAGCTGTCAGGCCGGTCCTTCAGCCAGATCCATCCCAGGATCGCGGCGAAGATCGGCAGCGTACCGTTCATCATGATCCCGGCGTGCGAGGCCGGGGCATACTGAAATCCACCGAAAGCAAGCAGGAGATATGGCGTCCCCTGACCGCAGGCGACCAGCGCAATCTGCCACCAGCGCAACCGGCGCGGCCAGTAGCGCCAGACAAAAGGCGAGACGGCGATGGCGGCGACGACAAAGCGCAGAGCCATCATGTCGTAGATAGTCAGGGTCTGGACCACCCCGAAGCGCGACACCACCACCCAGCCGGACCAGATCAGGACGACGGTGAAGGCAGCCAGCCAGCCATAGAGCGGTTTGACAGGACTGGAGACAGGATGAACCGCAGGTGCCGCCGCCCCGCCGCCCTCAGACATGAGAGCCGATTTCGAGAGCTCTGCCGGGTTTCACGCGGTCTTGCTCATTTCGTTGAGCTGGAACTCGGCGACCGCACCTTCGGTCGCGGCGCGGAAGACCTCCAGATGGGGCTGGTTCATATGGACCTGCCAGAGATCCCGGTTCTCCCAGATTTCATAGAAAACGAAGAAACCCGGGTTCCCGTTGTCCCGGTGCAGATCGTACTGCACGCAGCCTTCCTCGGCACGGGTCGGCGCCACCAGCTTTTCCAGTTCCTTGTGAAGAAACTCTTCCTTGCCGGGCGCGGCGGTGATCTGGGCGAGAATAATCAGGGACATGCGAGACCATCCAGTTGAAGAGTGGATTGAAGAGCGGGGAGAGGCAAATATCGGACGAAGGTCTCCGCGATGCAAGCTCGGCGATTCACCTGAACGGCAATGCGTTTTCAGACAAGCGTTGTTCCAAATTGGACAAAATTGCCCGCAGATTGGACAAACTGCCGTCCGGTCCTTCCCTTTTCATTCGCAGGCGGCCATAGATCACCGCTGAAATGAGGAAGCCCGGTCTTGGTCGTGGAAATGCCCCGGCGCTGTTTCGGCGCGGCATAGCAGCGTTATGGGAGGCGGCTTTAATAAACTAATCCATTCGCCACCGACGCACGACATCGATGCGTCGGCGGCACGGCGGGAGACAGAACATGAAGATTTTTAAATCGGCGGCGGAACGTGGGGGCATGACCCTGCAGGCTTCTCTCGGAGCATTGCTGTTCGGCGGGCTGCTCACAGTCTATGCGCCAAGCGCGCAGGCGACACTGATCGGGCAGACGGTCGGCTGCTCCGCGTCAGGCGGCAGTGGCTCTATCAGTCACTTTTGCTCTGCCGAATCTGCCGTGGTTCAAAGCCCCGGAGCGGAATTCGACATTATTCGGGTCTTTCAACCCATTCCAGAGATTAGGGATGAGACTCCGGTTTTTACGTTCGACATCGACGAGAACTCTATTCTCATCGAGTCGCTTTTACCTGGCTCGCAGACCCTCAACATTGCGCTCGACGTGTTTTTGTCCGATTTGTTCTGGCTCGGAAATCCGGACGCCATCATCACCGGTATCCTTCTCTCGGTGAACGGCGTAACGGGCTTTGACGAGACGAACATATCCTTTACTGACAATGCCATTGACGTTGCTCTCGGGGGCGGGACCCGATGGGCCCCAGGCTCGTCTGCCACCATCACACTCCTTACGGAAGACAGCAGCCCAACTCTGGCCGTGCCCGAGCCCGCAACACTGGCGCTCTTCGGTCTGGGGCTGGCCGGTCTTGGCTTCGTGCGGCGCCGAAAGTCCGATTGACCGGCACCGAACTCGAACCAAAGCCGATGCACGGCCTAACCGCATCGGCCAAACTGCAAGGTATGTATAGTGACCCTTATCGAATCGGCATCAAGCGGGAACCTATTCTCCAGGATTTTACTCGCAACGCTCCTGCTGGGCGGGCTGTTCGCGGCTTTTGCCTCGAGCGCACAGGCAACCCTGATCGGGCAGACGGTCGGCTGCTCCGCCTCAAGTGATCTTGGCCCCTTGACCTGCTCCTCGGAGAACGCAGAGGTTCAAACCACAGGCCCTGAATTCGTCTTGAGCCAGGCAAGCGAGGGCTTTCCTGTTGACCTGACCTGGGACATCGACATCGAGGAGTCCTCGATTCAGATCAGCTACAGCTTCCAGGGCGTCACATCAATCAACGAGCCTCAGCTCGATGTCCTCCTATCCGACTTCTTCTGGCTCGGAAATCCGGACGCTGTGATCACCGGCTTCCTTCTCTCGGTGAGCGGCGTGACGGGCTTTGACGAGACAGACATAACTCTTTTTGATAATGCCATCGGATTTGATCTCGGGGGCGGCCCGGAATCCACAAGTTGGGTCGCAGGCTCTTCCGCCACCATCACTCTCATCACCGAAGATAGAGCGAGCATATCCGTGCCCGAGCCCGCCACGCTGGCGCTCTTCGGGTTGGGACTGGCCGGATTTGGACTGGCACGTCGGGGCATTGCGCGGCGCCGAAGGACCGCAAGACCTTCAAGCCTTTGAGCTGCGATAATGCGCCGCGGCTTTTGAACGGTTGCCGCAGGTCTCCATGCTGCACCAACGCCGCTTGCTGCCGCGCGATACATCTTTAAAGATCAGCACGCAGCTTTCGTTGGCGCAGTTCTTCAGGGACTTGGGGTCAGCAGCCACCATCAGCTCTGCTGCCCGTTGCGCCAGCAGGCCCAGCACAGCCTCTGGCGCCAGGCTCTCCTGCGCCGGGGCCAGCGCATAGCCATCACCGGCCACACTAAGGCGCATCTGCCGGGCGGACTGGGCCAGATGGCGGTTGATGGTCGTGACCGCCTGAGCAGGCGCAGGCTCGCCCGCCGCCTTACTGACCAAAGCAGCACGGATTGCCTGCCTCAGCTCGCGGACCGCCGCCAGCGCCTGCTTGTTCCACACCCCCGTTACCTTGAGTTCCGCCGCCGCGCACCAAGCCGCCAGCATTTCCGGCGTCTCAATGAGATCCTGCGTCTCGTCGCGCACAACGACACGGGTGTTGACGAAATCAATCGAGAGATCGTTGCCAACGAATTGGAAGGGAATTTTCTGCATCATCATACTAACCTATATAATTTAACTTGACTGGTTAGACAAGACTCCCATATCTAACCGATCAAATTGATTTAAGACGGTTATATTCAAACTCTCGCCCACCGTCGGCAATCACCTGCAACCTTTATTGGGAGATCGAAACATGAGGATATCACTCCGCAACGGCCTGATCGGCACGATGCTGGCGGCCACGGCCCTGGTTACGTCCGCCATCACGGCAAACGCCGATGACGCCAGCGTGCGCTATGGTTACGAGAAGGTCGGCGGCCACAAGATTTTCTATCGCGAAGCCGGCGATCCGGCGAAACCGAGCATCGTTCTTCTGCACGGCTTCCCCAGCTCCTCACATCAATATCGCAATCTGATTCGCGACCTGGGCGACAGCTATCATCTGATCGCACCGGACTATCCGGGTTTCGGGTCCAGCGATTTTCCGCCCGCCAACGAATATGACTACAGCTTCGACAACATCGCCGACACCATCGACACTTTCCTGGAGCAGCGCGGGATCTCTGCCTACGCGCTGATGATCCAGGACTACGGCGCGCCGGTCGGCCTGCGCATCGCGGTCGAGCATCCCGAACGGGTCCAGGCTCTGATCGTCCAGAACGGCAACGCCTATCAGGAAGGCATCAACGAAGAGACCTGGGCGCCGATTATTTCCTATTGGGCGGCTCGAACTCCGGAACAGGGCAAGACCATCGCGGCCAACGTTTTCAGCCTTGAGGGCCTGAAGTGGCAGTACACCCACGGCACCCGCAATCCGGACGCCATCCTGCCGGACAACTGGCTGCTCGACTACGCCAACTTCTCACGCTCCGGTCAGCATGAGATGCAGTTGGGCCTCTTCTACGACTACCGGAATAATGTGAAGCTCTATCCGGAATGGCAGGCCTACCTGAAGACCCATCAGCCCCCTGCCCTGATCGTCTGGGCCAAAAACGACGCCTTCTTCCCGGTCCCGGGCGCCGAAGGCTACAAGCGTGACCTCAAGGACGTCGATTACAACATCCTCGACACCGGCCACTTCGCCCTGGAGGAAGACGGTGCGCTGATCGCCGAAAAAATCCGCGCCTTCCTGACCAAGCGCAGCATCAAGTAAGGCCGCAGAGAACACGTAGGACCGGCGTGTTCCTGGATAACAGGAGCGCGCCGGTCTCTTCTGTTCAGTCTGGAATCAGGATCTGGTATCACGTCCTCTGCGTCGCGCCGCGAAGCCGAAGACAGCGAGCCCGACGGCAAAGAGCGGCAAGCCGGCTGGCGCAGGTACTGCGACCACTGCGGGAGCCTCGGTGAAATCGTAGGTCAGCGTCGCACTTCCCGAAAAGCTATTCTGCAACGCAATGCCCTCCACGCCCCCGGTCCCGGTTACGCGGGCGAAGGCAAAAAGCGGCAGGCTCACAGGTCCCGAAAGAAAATCCTCAAGCCGCAAAAGGTCGAGCAAATCCAGCTCGCGCTGATAGTCGCCGGCAATACGTCCGTTTCCGCCTGCCCCCAGTGCAAGTAACGGCGTAAATCTCGAGCCGACCGCACCGATAGAATTTATCGTGGAACGTGGAAACGCGTCGATAAGATTGATGGAGGAAATTGCGCCGACCTCGATACAGCCGGGAAGGTTCAACGGCAGCGGACCGGCACAACGGAGCGAAAAATCGGCAATCGCAATGCCTCCGACATTGATCGTCACCGCATTCAGGGTGCCCAGACTCTGGTCGAAGGAATTAAAATTCAGATCCGCCCGCAGAATCGCCGACGCCGGGGTCCCCGTCGTGTTGATGACAGAAGACTCGGCGAAATTCCGGGTTTGCGAGATAAGGGTGGCGTTGGCTGAAAGCGGTGCCGCGAGGAAGCCCGCAAGAGCGATAGTCAGAGGAAGCAGACGTTTCATGACGATAATCCCTGTAAATATAATCCGGCATGCCACCGATGTTCCGGCAGCCAGCTCAAAAATTTTAACTCGGCCCGGCTAATACAAAGGAAGTCTGCCGCGCTCTTCTCTAATAGATGTCGGGATTGCGGCCACGCGCACAATTCATCAAATGCGTATAGCCCTATACAAAAATGATGATACTCGTGCGGGTTGCGTTGAATTGAGCAGATGTATTCGGAGGCAGAGCCAGAGAATACAGTTAAACGCGGCCTGCAATAGCATCGGTTTCTTCTGCTCAAATTGGAATCAGAATTTGGCTGATATCAAAATGTGGATAGACGTCCCCTGCGCCGCGCCGCGAAGCCGAACATTGCAAGCCCTGCGGCAAAAATCGCCAGAGTGGCAGGCGCTGGTACGGCGACCACAGCAGGCGCCGCAGTGAAGTCGTAGGTCAGTATCGCGCTTCCTGAAAAGCTGTTTCGCAACACGGTGCTTTCCACGGTTCTATCCAAGTCCCCGACACCGGTCACACGGGCGAAGGCAAAAAGTGGGAAGCGCACAGGTTCGGAGAGAAAGTCCTCCAACGGCACAAGTTCCAGCAAATCCAGCTCGCGCTGATAGTCGCCGGCAATGCGCCCGTTTCCACCCTCACCCAGCGGGAGGAGAGGCGTAAAACTTGAGCGGACCACACCAATAAAATTCAGTGGGGAACGTCGAGTCTGTTCGATAAAACTGACAGTGGAACTCGCGCCGACATCGAGACAGCCGGGAAAGTTTCGCGGCAACGGTCCGGCACAACGGAGTGAAAAAGTAGCAGTCGCGATGCCTGTGACATTGATCGTCACCGCATTCAGAGTGCCCAGACTCTGGTCGAAAGGATTAAAATTCAGGTCCGCTCGCAGAATCGCCGACGCTGGGGTCCCCGTCGTGTTGATGACAGAAGACTCGGCGAAATTCCGGGTTTGCGAGATAAGGGTGGCGTTGGCTGAAAGTGGCGCCACGAGGAAACCCGCGAGAGCGATGCCGAGCGGAAGCAGGCGTTTCATGGTGACAATCCCTGTAAATATAATCCGGCATGCCACCGATGTTCCGGCAGCCAGCTCAAAAATTTTAACTCGGCCCGGCTAATACAAAGGAAGTCTGCCGAGCTCTTCTCTAATAGATGTCGGGATTGCGGCCACGCGCACAATTCATCAAATGCGTATAGCCCTATACAAAAATAATGATACTCGTGCGGGTTGCGATCAATCGGGTGGGTGTATCGAAACCACCCATGTTGTCGCAAAGGGGTTTACTTCACCTCGATATCGAAATGCAGAACCTCTTCACGCGTGCCTAGCTTCGTGTAGAGCGCGATGGCCGGTGGGTCCGTGACGTCGGCCTGGACGTAGATGACGTAGGCTCCGCATTCCGCCGCAACGCGTTTCAGCTCCGCGATCAATGCCGTGGCAACACCCTTTCGCCGACAGCTCTCAGTGACCGCAATGTCATAGATGTAAATCTCCTTACGCGCCTGCTCGAACTTCTTCAGGACATAAGCCGCCAGACCAGCAATCACCTGCGCGTCCTGAAAAGCCGCCAGTGCGATAAAACCCGGGTCGCCAAGAAGGTCCTCCAGGTACTTCGCGCCCGGCTGCGCAGCGCAATAGGTGTTCGTGTCTTCAAAGGCGTCGCCGAAGACCCCCAGCAGCTCGCGAAACAGCTTCACGTCATCGACTGCCAATTGACGAATTGAATGCGACTTCATGGCTAACCTCTAAATACCCTGGCTTATTTAAAAACTGATCATAGATCCGCTGTCCGGAAGACTTCAGCAGCCCAATCAACAAACACCCGAACGCGTGGCGAGAGCTGGCGGTTTTGCGGATAGAACGCAGCCAGCGGGAGCGGCGGCGGCGGGAAGTCCGGCAGCACTTCTTGGAGACGGCCTGCCTCGAGGTCTTCGCGAAACCTGTAGCGCGGTGCCTGCACGAGTCCGTATCCCATGCGCGCGAGGTGGTGCAGGGTTTCGGCGTCATTGGCCATAATCTTCCCCGGCAGGGTGAATTCCCTTATCCCCTCAGAGGTCTGAAACTCCAGCGGCATTGCCGTGCCGGTTCTGGAGGACACAAAACCGATCATCTGATGGCCACCCAAGTCTTCGAGTGAATTGGGCGTTCCGTACTTTTCCAGATAGTCAGCGCTCGCGCAGGTCATTTCCGGGATCGGCGGCAGCTTTCGCATGATCATGCCGCTTTCATCCGGCTCTCCGGCGCGGATCACGCAGTCCACACCTTCGCGCACCAGATCCACCAGCCGGTCTCCCTGACCGAGTTGCAATGAAATCTGCGGGTATCGCGCCAGGAATTCCGGTAAATGCGGCAACAGGAATCTTCGTGTCAGCGTGCCGTGAGCGTCGACCCGCAACAAACCTGCCGGCTCATGACCGCGCAGCGCGCCCTCGGCATCTTCGACATCAGCAAGTATGGCGATGCAACGTTTGTAATAAGCCTCGCCATCGTGTGTCGGGGCGACATGACGCGTGGTGCGCTCCAAAAGGCGCGTTGCGAGATCTTTCTCAAGCCGCCGAATGACATCCGTCGCGGTCGAGCGCGGGATCTTGAGGTCGCGCGCGGCCGCCGTAAAGCTGCCGCGCTCAATCACGCGCACAAGCAAGCGCATTGCATCGAGGCGATCCATCATTATTCGTGATTATCGGATTTTATTTCCGAATACAAGGTGATTATCCGGTTCATTTCTCTCCCTATCTTCCTACCAGCAAAAGGAGATTGAGATGAAACAAGACCACAAGACCGCTATCGTAACCGGTGCAGGCAAAGGCATTGGCGCGGCCATCGCCCGGCGTCTCGCCGCCGACGGACACGCTGTCCTGGTCAATTACGCCAACGACAGCGTTGCTGCCCAGGAGGTCGTTGACGAGGTGGTGGCGCGCGGCGGTAAAGCCATAGCGGTACGGGGTGATGTGTCTGCCCCGCTGACAATGACCAACCTGTTCGATGCTGCCGAAGGGCGTTTCGGGCCAGTCGATATTCTAATCAACAACGCCGGAACGATGCGCAACGCGATGGTCGCTACCGCCACCGACGAGGATTTCGACCAGCAATGTGCGATCAACCTCGGCGGCACATTTCGCGGGATGCGTGAAGCGGCGAACCGACTGCAAGACGCCGGCCGGATTATCAGTATTTCCTCCAGCGTCGTCGGTCTCTATCAGCCTTCCTACGGACTTTATGCCGCCAGCAAGGCCGCAGTCGAGGCGATGACCCATGTTCTGGCCAAGGAACTCGGCCCCCGCGGCATCACCGTGAACGCCGTGTCGCCAGGACCGATCGGGACCGACTTTTTCATGCAGGGAAAATCGAAAGAGCTGATCCGGAACATCACCCGGACGATCCCCCTGGGACGCCTCGGCAAACCCGAAGACATCGCCGCCGTCGTATCCTTCCTGGCGGGCGCAGATGGCGGCTGGATCAACGGACAGATTATCCGCGCCAATGGCGGCGTGATTTAAAACGCCAGGATAAAAAAAGGAGAAAGACATGCCCTTCGCAAATTACAAACTGCCCGAAGCCTCGCTCAATAGAGAACAGAAAGAAGATCTGATCCATCAAACAACGGAACTAATGGTCAGCTTCTTTGGCGAAGTCGTACGCCCGACCACCATGGTCCTGGTCGAAGAAGTCAAAGATGGCGGATACGGCCGGGCCGACGAAGTCTTCATGATGCCCGAGAAATACCGCGCAAAAGGATGAACCCAACCCAGTCACGCGGGATGCGACTGGGTCAAACTGCCTCCTCAATCAAGGCTTCCAGTCCAACATCGGCCTAGCCCTCCGCCCCGGCCTGCAGCGCCGCGACATCCTCGGTGTCCAGACGATTGAGCGCGGCCATGGCGAGGCCCTTGAAAACCAGAGTTGCCTCATCTCCCAGGGTCTCGAAAATCAGCTCGCCCCGCAGGTCTTCCACCAGGCTCTGTTCGAAGCCGTCGCGCAGGCCTTCCTCCAGCAGGTCGATGGCTCGGGTGCCACTGCCGGTGAAAGCAACCGGTACCGGGCCGATCAACGCAAAAAGCCGCCCGAGGCCGAAACCGATGGCGCAGCCCGCCTCCCGGTAAGCCGCACGCGCCCGTTCATCGCCATCACGGGCCAGCTCTTCGATCCGCGCCATTTCCTCTGCCGGCGGCGGCGCGACCAGTCTGGTCGCATCGAGGCCTTTCGCCCGACGCCAGATCGCATAATCTGCGGCATAGGCCTCGACGCAGCCGCGCCTGCCGCAGCGGCAGAGCGCACCTTCGGGTACATGGTTCATATGGCCGAACTCAACGGCGGAATCCCGCAGGCCCACAAAGGGCGCACCATCGATGAAGAGCCCCATACCGACCCCATAGCCAATCAGCACCGCCGCAAAGCGTTCCCGGTAACGTGGCGGATCGATCCACTGCAGGGCCTCGGTCATGGCGGCACAGTCGTTCATCACCGAAACCGGCACACCGAAGCGCCGGGAAAATCGCCGTCCAAGATCTATTTCCCGTGCGCGCAGCACCGGTGACCAGAGGATCTTTGCGCCCGCGCCGTCGGTGATGCCCTGGACGGAAATTTCGATCCGCGACAACGGACCCGCCGGCTGCGGAGTTTCATCGAGCAGGGTAAAGACCGCATCGCCAATGGTGCGGATGAAATCGCCGCGCTGCAGTTCCAGCGCCGCAACGTCGACGTGGTTTTCCGCGCGTTCTTCTCCCGCGTAGTCAATCAGCTTCAGGCGAATACGGTTGACCGCAATCATGACCGCAACCACGCAGCCGTGCAGTGGATTGAGGGCCAGCTTGACCTGTGGCCGCCCCCGCCCCTTCGCCGGGTCGGCCTCTGAATCGGCCTGGACCAAAAGTCCCTCCTCCAGCATGGCGGAGGTGATGCCCGAGACCGCCGCCGGGCTGAGGCCGGTCACCTGCCCGAGCGCCGTGCGCGACTGCGCCCCGCCCCGGCGCAATGCGCGCAGGATCAAAGCTCTATTATTCTCACGGACAAGATCGATCGTTGCCTTGCGGATCGTTTCGCTCCCGTTTTTCGGCGCGTACCGCGTTCAATCGAACAAGAACATTCAATGGCCGGGCCAGAGAATGTCATCGAACGCAACATGCGCAGCGTGCTTTCTTTGACCTGGAACCTGACCCTCCGGCACAGAAAGATGGCTAAAGGATCAGGCTTAGGTACCAGCACTTCAGCAATACGTTGACACAGCGCGCATCCCGTGTCACTTTTTTTTCAAGGCGTGAAATAAATAGATAACAGCGCCCGCTCGAAGAAGCGCGGCGCGTTGATCGAAGCACTAAAACGGGAGGAAATCGATGAAGAAACTTACGCTCGGCCTGGCCGCCGTGGCCATGGCAGCAGGCATCTCCGGCACGGCGATGGCTCAAGACATCACGGTCGGTGTGTCCTGGTCCAACTTCCAGGAAGAACGCTGGAAGACCGATGAGGCCGCCATCAAAGCCGCCCTCGATGCGGCGGGTGCAAAATACATCTCAGCGGACGCGCAGTCCTCGTCCTCCAAGCAGCTCTCCGATGTGGAAAGCCTGATCGCCCGCGGTGCCACCGCACTGATCATTCTGGCGCAGGACTCCAGCGCCATCGGCCCGGCCATTGATGCCGCCGATAATGAAGGCATTCCCGTGGTCGGCTATGACCGCCTGATCGACGACGCCCGCGCCTTCTATCTGACCTTCGACAACGTCGAGGTCGGACGCATGCAGGCCCGCGCCGTTTTCGCGGCCCAGCCCAAGGGCAACTACATCATGATCAAGGGTTCGCCGACCGATCCCAACGCAGACTTCCTGCGCGGCGGACAGCAGGAAATCATTCAGGCCGCCGTGGATTCCGGCGACATCAAAATCGTCGGCGAGGCCTACACCGATGGCTGGCTTCCCGCCAACGCCCAGCGCAACATGGAACAGCTGCTGACCGCGAACGACAACAAGGTCGATGCCGTTGTCGCCTCCAATGACGGCACTGCCGGTGGCGTTGTCGCCGCGCTGACCGCGCAGGGCATGGAAGGCATTCCAGTCTCCGGACAGGACGGCGACCACGCGGCCCTCAACCGGGTCGCACTCGGCACCCAGACGGTTTCGGTCTGGAAAGACGCCCGTGATCTGGGCCGGGTTGCCGGTGAAATCGCGGTCGCCATGGCCAAGGGTTCAAAAATGGGTGACGTCGAAGGCGCTCAGAAGTGGACCAGCCCCGGCGGTACGGAGCTGACTTCCAGGTTCCTGGCACCGGTTCCTGTGACCCGGGCCAACCTGAATGCCGTCGTCGATGCCGGCTGGATCAAGCAGGATGCTCTCTGCGCCGGTGTACCTAAAGGCGCGGTCGACATCTGCGGCTAACACCCACCCGGCAAGCCATGTGACAGGCGGTTCCGATCCCCTTGCAAACCGGGGCCGGAACCGCCGCGACCACGTCTCAATTCTCAACAGGCCCTAGCATGCGCGAAACTCTGTCCCGCTCCTTTCGCACACTTCAGATCGATACGCGCCTCCTGGGCATGATTGCAGCATTGCTGATCGTCTGGGTCGTGTTCGATCTCTTGACCGATGGGCGCTTCCTGACGCCACGGAACCTTTTTAATCTCTCGGTTCAGACCGCATCGGTCGCGGTGATGGCAACGGGCATGGTGTTCATCATCGTCACCCGGCACATCGATCTCTCGGTGGGTGCGCTGCTGGGGTTCATCGGCATGACCATTGGCTGGCTGCAGGTCCAGGTCCTGCCGGATCTGCTTGGCATCGGCCATCCCGCCATCTGGATCATCACGGTTTTCGTCGGCGCGCTGATTGGTGCGGCAGTCGGCGCGGTCCAGGGCTATGTCATCGGCTACCTCGCGGTTCCGGCCTTCATCGTAACCTTGGGCGGTTTATTGGTCTGGCGCGGCGCAGCCTGGTGGGTGACCAGCGGGCAGACCGTTGCCCCGCTTGATTCCACCTTTACTCTTCTGGGCGGCGGTGCCGAAGGCACACTAGGCGCGACCTGGAGCTGGCTGCTGGCGGCGGTCTGCTCCCTCGCGGCGGTCGTCCTGCTGTTCCTCTCACGCAAACGCAAAAGCGATCACGGCTTTACGGTGAAACCCTTCATCGCCGACATCGTACTGGCGGGACTCTTCGTCGCCGTGATCTTCGGCTTCACCGCGGTAATGAACGCCTACGCCATTCCTGCACGCGCCGCCGCGCGGATGTTCGAGGCCCGCGGCGAAACCATGCCCGAGGGGCTGGTCCTCGCCCACGGCATCGCCATTCCGGTGATCATCGTGCTGGTGGTCGCAACGGTCATGACCGTCATCGCCAAACGCACCCGCTTCGGGCGTTATGTCTTCGCCACCGGCGGCAATCCCGACGCGGCGGAGTTGGCCGGGGTCAATACCAAATTGCTGACCGTCAAGGTCTTCGCCCTGATGGGCTTCCTGACCGCCATTGCCGCCGTCATCGCCTCGGCGCGCCTGCGCTCGGCGGCAAACGATCTGGGCACTCTGGACGAGTTGCGGGTGATTGCCGCCGCGGTAATAGGCGGCACAGCCCTCTCCGGCGGCATCGGCACGATCTACGGCGCCATCCTGGGGGCTGTTGTCATGCAGTCGCTTCAGTCCGGCATGGCCATGGTCGGGGTCGACGCCCCGCTGCAGTCCATTGTGGTCGGCGTGGTGCTGGTCCTCGCGGTCCTTGCCGATATCATCTACCGCCGCAGAACGGGAGATTGAGCCATGACGACGCAAGCTTCTCACAGCGGTCAGACACCTCTCGTCGAGATGGAGGATATTCACATCGCCTTCGGTGGCGTGAAGGCAGTCGACGGCGTCGACGTCGATCTTTACCCCGGCGAGGTCGTCGGACTGCTCGGCCATAACGGTGCGGGCAAGTCGACCCTGATCAAGACCCTCTCCGGTGCATACCGGCGCGACAGCGGTTCGATCCGGATCAACGGCCAGGAGGTCGCGATCGAAAACCCGCGCGACGCCCGGCGGCACAACATCGAAACCATCTATCAGACGCTCGCGCTAGCGGATAACCTCGACGCGGCCTCGAACATCTTTCTGGGCCGGGAGCTGGTCTCGACCGGCGGCTTCCTCGACGACGACCGGATGGAAGCCGAAACCCGCAAGATCATGAACCGCCTGAACCCGAATTTCGAGAAGTTCTCTGCGCCGGTCAAAGCCCTCTCCGGCGGTCAGCGCCAATCCGTCGCCATCGCCCGCGCGATCTACTTCGACGCCCGCGTGCTGATCATGGATGAACCGACCGCCGCACTGGGTCCCCAGGAAACCGCGCAGGTCGCCGAGCTGATCAAACAGCTGAAGTCCGACGGCATCGGCATCTTCCTGATCTCCCACGACATCCACGACGTCTTCGATCTGGCCGACCGGGTCAGCGTGATGAAAAACGGCCAGCTTGTGGGCTCGGCCCGCACGGAAGACGTCACCAAGGACGAGGTGCTCGGCATGATCATCCTGGGCAAATGCCCTCCGGGCGCGACCCCGGGACCGGGCGCACTGGATGGGGATAGTTAAGACCTGTTGGACAGATTATGAATGCGCACTAATCCAAAGTTGGGCCTGGTTTTCCTGCACGCTCTCCCGCTCGACGGAACAATGTGGTCAGGGCAGATGGATTTGCTTCCAGGCTCCAGCTATGCGCCGACTCTCTACAGTTTTGGCGACAGCGTCGAAGCCTGGGCAAAGGAAGTCCTCAGCCAGGTTGACCATGAAAAACTGATCGTTGTTGGTTGCTCTGTTGGCGGGTCCTGTGCACTGGACCTGGCGGTCGCAGCACCGGAACGGATCGCAGCGCTCGTGCTTATCGGCACAAAGGCAGGACAAAACACTGACCCGGCCTTCCACGCCACAGCTCTGGATGTCATCAAAAATCGGGGAATTGATAGCGCCTGGTCCAGGTATTGGGCCCCCCTGTTCTCGAAGACAGTCGATCTGGAAGTTCAGGAAGCTGCAAAGAGCATTGCTCTGTCTCAGCCACCTCACGACATCGCCCTTGGTGTGACAGCATTCCACAGACGCAAGAGTCGCGACGGGTGCCTTTCCGAGTTTCGAAGTCCTGTCATCGTGATTTCGGGAGAAGACGATATAGCCCCCGGTCCAAAAGCGAGCGCTGAGCTTGCCGCATCCGCCCCAAACGGCATCCTTCACATTATTCCTTCCTGCGGTCACTACGTTCCGCTCGAACGACCTGAGGCGCTGAACGCAATCTTGCGTCCTGTCATCGCGCCCCTGCTTTAGCGCGCATCGAGCTTCGGCTGCCCCTGAAGGAAAAGAACCAGGTCTCCGACCGTCACCACCTTGGTCCACATGGGGTTTGCCTCCACATCGTCGAGACTGCGCCCGATGCGTTCGGCGATGTCCAGAAGGCTGTCGTCCAGATCCTCTTCATCAACTCCAAGATCGTCCCAAAAGCGATCGCTCGCACGGACTGGATAGAGATAGGAAAACTCTTCATAAACCGCCCGAATGATCCAGGGGTCAATCGCACGGCGGTCAAATGAGCGGGCAAATCCGCAGATACTCTCCCCGCTCCTGCTTTCCGCTTCGCGCTTGGTACGGCGCGAGTCAATCAGCATCGGCACACCAACAGCTGCAGCCAATATGAATAGCAACGGCCACCACACATGGACCACCAACTGGACTACCAACGAAAGCAGTCCCAGTATGATCGTAGCAATGACCGTCCACGCCAATGGCCCCAGGGGTTGACCGACAGGGGCAGCGGGCATGTTTCGCGAGAAAGTACGCATGAGAAAAGACTACAAGCCCATCCGACGGCTCACCAGCGCAAATTGCTCTCAGGACTTAATACGAAACGCCTGAAAGACATAGCCACTGGGATAATTTTTGGTCTCGGTGCATTCAATTTCTGCGCCGGTGGACCGCTCACCAAAGAGCCTGACCCCGCTTCCCAGTAGAATGGGCGCGCGTTTGAGCCGCAGGACGTCGATCACTCCCATGTCCAGCAGCGCACCGGCAAATGCGCCGCCGCCACAGAGGTAGATCTCGCCCTCTGCTGTTGCTTTAAGGCTCTCAAGCATCTCGTGGTCTGTATCGCGGATGACCTCAACATCACTGTTTTCAGGGCATAGCAGAGTCCGCGAAAAGACCAGTGAGCGCATCGAAGGATAGGGATTCTGTCCGGGCTCTGACCCAAAGCGATAACCGAACTCGTAAGTGGCACGCCCCATAATCGCGACACTGTAGCCGGCCATGCGGCCTTGATAGTCTTCCACAACAGGGCCGCTGTGCGCGAAGCCGGATACATCACCGTCGGGGCCTGCAATAAAGCCGTCGAGCGACATGGCGACGTCGTAGATGATCGGATGCATAGGATGCTCCATGAGAAATAAGATCTGGGTTAGCCAGGCGGCTGTATGAATACGCAGGTCTTATTTGATCACGATCGGAGCACTCTTCGTTCTGGGCTTAGTAAATTCTGATGACGTCTAGGTAGGGACGCAGAACGCGACAGTCAATATCCAAGCACTGACGGGACGGCGTATGGCGGCCCCCACTTTCCGTCAATTCGCCAGATAACGGTTCCAAACCTCGTAAGCCAACAGGCCCAGTAGCGCAAAGCGAACAATCAGTCCGATCTGGCTTTGCTTCAGCCGTACCGATTCCTCCGTCATATCCAGGTTCAGGTGTTTCGCCGGATCGGCCCAGGGGTTAAACCCGAACTGAAAGCTGCGGTCCTTCGTGTCGAGCTGGAGAATCTGGTACCTGAGCAGCCAGGATTTCGTGCGATAGAGGGTGGCCTTTTCGACATCTGGAAAGGCAATAACCCAATCACCACACTGCACATGGTCCTCAAAGACCCGAAATCTGGCCCGGCGCGAGAAAGCCCAGTTCATCGAGGCTTTCGGCTCCGCCGCTTCCTTGTCCGTTCCCTTACACCAACAGCTGTAGAGCGGCTTGGTCTGAGGTCGATCCGTGCGGTCTGTCGAAAGCATGTCACTCACGGTTTTGGTTTCGCCTTTTCCTATAATTCAAGTACGAGCGGGCAATGATCGGAAACCTCCGGATCTCTAACCACATCAAACGCGCGCACCTCATCTTCACGGTTGATGAGCATGTAATCCGCGAATTTTCCCGGCTTCGCATAGTGGGAAGACCGCGTGCCGGTGAAACCCCGGCCCGTTACCAGTTCGACCATTCCGGCAGCCTCAAGAATGCCAAGCGTCTCACTGCCCGGTTCAACATTGAAATCACCGCAGATCACCGCTAGGTCATCCGGCTCGGAGACCTGTTTCGACAGATCGAGAAGCCGCTGCGCCTGCGCGGCACGCTCCCGGGTGTCCATCTTCCCATTGAGGTCACGCAGCCCATGCATATGGGTGATGCTGACAGGTCTTTTTTGCGCGTAGTCGTACAGACGAATTCCGTGGGCACTGCGCGAACGAGGATGCTCGCCGTAGCCGACAGGCGAATAACCTTTATGCACGAAGCCCTGCGCCTGGCCGATAACCGGATAAGATTTGTGAACGAAAGTCGCGAGCCCCCATTGTGAGGGGATCTGCGCATCATCATCCCACAGCACACCCTGCGCCGCGGGACAAAAGACTGCAGCGTGATCCGGCAGTACATCACAGACATTACGGAAGAAGTTGGCTCTTTGCGGCAACACATGGTCGCCATCGCGGTAGGTCAGCCAGTCCCTGTCAGTCTCCGGGCTGTGGACCACTTCCTGAAGGCAGAGAACATCAGGTGCCGATTCGCCAAGATATGGCAGGAGCTCTTCGTACAGCTTTCCGCCCCAGCCGTTCAAACACATGATCTGCACTTCGCAATCCTCACACTGCTATTCCGTCACCCCGCCGACCCGCTTTCTCCCGTTGGCAGGTGTCCGAGTGTTCCCTCACCAATGGCCCGAGTCACGCAACATTTCATTTATCCCTCTCACATGCGCCCTTCCCCTCGACAGTCTGCAGAATTTCCGTTACCAGCGTGCCATGCTCACATTTGCCGCTGCCGTCTTCTTCCTCCTCATCACGCCGGGTCCGGGTGTTCTCTCCACAGCGGGAGTTGGCGCGGCCTTTGGTTCGCAGCCGGGCGCGCGTTACATTTTCGGACTCTTCATCGGCACCAATCTCGTTGCCCTGGCGGTGATTTCCGGCTTGGCGGCGATCCTGCTGGCGACGCCCGAAGTGCGGCTGATCCTGCTGATCGCCTCGGGTTGCTACCTGGTTTTTCTGGCCGCACGCATTGCGCTCTCTGGCACGAAAATAGCCTTCATCGAGGCGACGAAACCACCCGGCATCTGGGGTGGGATCACCCTGCAGGCCATCAACCCGAAGGCCTACGCGGTCAACACCGCCCTCTTTACCGGGTTCGCCTTTTGGCCGGAAAGTCTGGCGAGCGAAACCCTGATCAAACTTCTGGTGATCAACGCAATCTGGATCCCGATCCACTTTCTCTGGCTCGGCGCCGGCGTCTGGCTGCACCGCCTCGACCTTCCGGCCCGCACTCAGTTTGCGATCAACCTGGCCATGGCCCTCTCTATGCTGGCGGTCGTCACATTGGCCGCTTTTGCACCGAAGTAATTTTCAATCCGACCTTCCTTGGCTGAAGGCCGGATCGTTCCCCGTAACACCAGAGGTTTCCGCCTACGTTGGAAATTCAGCCTTTGATGTTGTATGGTGATTTAGACGATTGACGTTGCGGGCTCAGACCCGGGTCACTTCGTTGATCGATCTCCCCTTTCACGGAGGTGTTCAACATGCATTCAAAAAAACTACTAGCGCTCTGCTGCGTTGCTGCAACGTCGGCCTACAGTTCCGCTGCGCTGGCCGCAGATGTTGTCATTGGCGTTCCCAACTGGCCGTCGGTTCAGGCGACCGCTCACGTTTTGAAAGTCGCCATGGAGGACAAACTCGGTCTGGAGGTCGAGCTGCGGGACGGCTCCAACACGGCAGTTTTCAAGGGAATGGACGCCGGTTCGATCCATGTGCATCCGGAGGCCTGGCTGCCCAACCTGAATCATCTCAAGCGTCAATTCGTCGATGGCAAGAAATCGATAAAAATGCATCCGAGCGGTGCGGTCGGCACGCAGGCGATGTGCGTCACAAAAGCGACCGCGGAAAGAACCGGGATCTCAGAGCTCAAAGAGCTGAAAAATTCTGATATGGCTAAGAATTTCGATAGCGACGGTGACGGTAAAGGCGAGGTCTGGATCGGCGCGGAAGGATGGGGCTCGACACCGATTGAGAGAATTCGCGCCCGGTCTTACGGCTATGATGCCAGCATGACCCTTAAAGTTATGGACGAGACCGCGGCTCTGAGCGAAGTCGACAAGGCCGTCAAGGAAGACAAAAACATCGTCTTTTTCTGCTACACCCCTCACCACATGTTTGCCGCTCATGAACTGGTGGTTCTGAAGGAACCCGCCTACGACGCAACAAAGTGGGTGATCGTTCAACCCTCTCCCACGCCGGGCTGGCTGGAGAAATCGAGTGCCGGCGTCGCTTGGGATACCGCAATCCTGAATGTCAGCTACGCCGCATCCTTGGAGGCGGATCAACCCAAGGCAGCGGCGATGTTGTCCAAGGTATCGCTCGACACCGATACACTGACGGCAATGACCTACGCGCTGGCTGTCGAAAAGCAGAAACCGGCCGAATTCGCAGCCAAGTGGGTTGAAGAGAATAAGGAAACCGTCGAGAGCTGGTTTCAGTAGCCTACAGCGCGACCGCGTAAACAATTGAATGCAACAGTTAGTCTCCCTCATGTCCGGTCATACTGTTTCCCGGACATGAGGCATCTCCTTGAAATGCGCCATCATCTTCTGAAACCGGGTCGAAAACCTTTATGAGCGATGGCCTGGTTCCGGTCGAAATCATCGACGACCTCAAACACCGGCATGCCGAAGTTCATCGGCATTATCACACCTGGGCCCACATAGAGGCGCTCATGAGTTGGCAGGAAAAGCTCGCCGGGCAACTCAATGATCCCACCTCGGTCGAGCTCGCTGTTCTCTTCCACGATGCGATCTACGATCCCCGTGCAACAGACAACGAAGCCCGAAGCGCCGCACTCATGATGTCGACACTCGAAAGCTTTGTTCCCCGAACGACTCTCGACAGAGCGAACACACTTATTCTGGCGACCGCCGGGCACCAGTTGCCCAACACGGCAGATCACATGCTGAAGGCCGATTGCGCCTTCTTTCTCGACATGGATCTCTCAATCCTTGGCACGGCTCCAACTCTCTTCGACGCCTACGAAGAAGCGATCAGAAACGAATACGCGTTCGTTCCTGCCGAAGATTACCGCAAAGGCCGTGGCGCACTCCTGCGGGATTTTCATGCGCGTGAGAGGCTCTACTTCACCGATTACTTTCATGACCGTCTCGATCAACAGGCGAGGACCAACCTGACCCGAAGTATCGAGAAACTGAAACTGGCTTGAGCCCAACAGACTCTCTCGGAACATCCTGCCTGATTTCCAGATCCCCTGTTGCCAAGGCTCGGTGCGAGACAATAGGCTTTCCTATATCGGGCCGGGCGCGTTGATGGCGAACGCCCCGCCCCAAACCGGATGGAAAGCAACTGCCCATGACCACGGCAAATCACGAGCGCCCCGACGCAACCATGATGGCGGTCGTGACCACCGGAAACGGCGGCTATGACAAGCTTGAATACCGTGCGGTCCCGATCCCCGTGCCGGGGCCTCATGAGGTGCTGTTGAGGGTGCTCGCGGCAGGCGTCAACAACACGGAGATAAACACCCGGCTCGGCTGGTACTCCTCGAGCGTGACCGAAAGTACGGATTCGACTGCCGGGTCTCAGTCCGGCGCGGTGGAGCAGAAAAGCGATGGCGGCTGGAACGGAGCGACGCCCTTCCCGATTATTCAAGGCACGGACTGCTGCGGCCGTGTGGTCTCGGTCGGACCGGATACTGCGGGCGACCTGATCGGCAAGCGGGTTCTCGTTCGGGCCTGCATGCGCCCCGCTGGCTACGAGAGCTTCGAGAATGTCTGGATGGCCTCCGACTTCAACGGCGCCTTTGCGGAATACGTGAAGGTGCCTGCCGGCGAGGTCTTTGCCGTCGATTGCGACTGGTCGAACGAGGAACTGGCCACGATCCCCTGTGCCTACGGGACAGCGGAAAACATGCTGCAGCGCGCGCATGTTGGCCCCGACGATCAGGTTCTGGTGACCGGCGCATCGGGCGGCGTGGGCTCGGCAACGCTCCAACTTGCAAAACGCCGGGGCGCTCACGTCACAGCATTGACGAGCAAAGCCAAGATGGATCAGCTGCATGAGCTCGGGGCTGATGCGGTTCTTGACCGGAACAGCGACCTGATAGGCGCGCTTGGTGAAAACGCGCTTGATGTGATTGTCGATAACGTCGCCGGGCCGGGCTTCCCGAAGATGCTCAAGCTGCTGAAACCCGGTGGCCGCTATGTCTCTTCCGGCGCCATCGCCGGGCCGCTTGTGAGCCTCGACATGCGCGATATGTACTTGAAAGACATCACTCTGATCGGCAGCACCGCCTGGGACGAACCGGTCTTCCCAAATCTGATTTCCTACATCGAACGCGGCGAGATCCGGCCCCTGCTTTCAAAGGTTTTCCCGCTTGCAGAAATCGCGGCGGCCCAGCGGGAATTCATGGAAAAAACGCACTTCGGCAACTTCGTTCTTGTCCCGCCCTTCCACGGAAAATAGACCTTACTGCTATGGAACTCACACACCTCATCGCATTCAATATCGCGCTCTTCGCGGCGATCGCCAGTCCCGGCCCGGCTCTGCTGGTGGCGATCAGGACGACACTCAGCACCGGGCGGCAATCGGGCATTGCGGTCGGTCTGGGGCTCGGTGTCGTCGCGTCGCTTTGGACCCTGGCCGCCCTGCTGGGACTGGAGACTGTCTTTATTCTCTTTCCCTGGGCCTACACATTGGTCAAGTTCCTCGGCGCAGGTTACCTGATCTATGTGGCCTACGGGATGTGGACCGGTGCCCGCGACCCGATCAGGACCGAGGTCAAACCGGCTGCCCACGCTTTCCGCCAGGGTCTGCTGATCAACATCCTGAACCCGAAATCCGTCCTCTTCGCCGCGGCGGTGCTGGTGGTCATCTTCCCGGCAGGCATGACCTTGACGGAGAACCTCCTGATCGTCGCCAACCACCTTTTGATCGAAGCACTCTTTTACACTGCACTGGCCTTTGCCATGAGCCGCCCTGCCGTCAGCACAGGCTACATGCGCGCAAAGCTTTACATCGACCGCTGCGCGGCGGGCGTTCTCGGGCTGCTTGGGCTTCGGCTGCTGATGACCCGCTGAGGCCGCGGGTTGAGCGGTCTTTTGTGGGACTGGCTCGGCCTAGGGAATGCCTTGCTGTGTCAGGGGAAGATCGAAACTTACCGTACCCTCTAACCGGTAAGGCGGGTGCGCAGGCGCGAGCGTTTGGGCCATTTCGCAACTCTCCTGTGACCCCAGGCGACAGCCCTGCTGCGCCAGCGCTGTCGCCTTTACCAGAGGAGCACGCAATCGCCGCCAGTCCTCGTTCAGCCAGGCAAGTTTCCCGCAACCGGCCCAGGTCTTCAGCGCGCAGGCAAAGACGGCGTTGTCGGCGCGGGAATCGCCGGCACTGATCTCGTTCTGGATATGCTCGAGCTCGAGCTTTGCCTGCCCCATGCAGGCCTTTGCCTCGCCCTCGCGACAGGCAAAGACGTAAAGGGTGCTTGCGAACTTAAGATCCTGCGGCACGATCGTCGCCTCGACGTAGTGATCTGCGACCTCGCGACAGGCACCGGGGTCATTGCCGAAGCACCCGAGATAGGAAAACTGCAACGCCAGATGCTGCAAGACATCATCAGATGCGCCCGGGCCCGTGATCCGGGCATGAGGCCCCAATTCCATCAAAACGCGCGCAAGCGTTCCACAGCCCGCTGCATCTCCCAGTTTGCAGGCGGCATTGTAGCGTGCCATGACAACCTCGAGGTCGACCGGGAGATAGACACCTGTAAAGAACAGGCGGCCCAGCGACCTGCATGCCGTCGCGACACCGCCGTCACAGCTTCTGCCCAGCAGATCGAGTGCCGTTTCCAGGTTCTCGGGCGGTGCCGCATCGCCAAGCAGCTCGCGCTGGAACACCACCACGCATTCCGCGCTGTTGCCCCCTTCACAGGCAGCTTCGGCCGGCGCCAGCGGCAGATAGTGAAGAGCCACCTCCGAACAACCCACGAGATCGCCGCCGTCACAGGCGCCCTGCATCAGCCGCGCCATCCTGCGGGCCAGTTCCGGGCCCTCTTCCTGCGGATTTTTATCAAGACGCTCAAGCAGGTCCGGGTTCAGCCAGACGACCAATTGACAGGCCCAGGCTTCCCCGCCCTCGCAGGCAAATTCGATCAGTTTCAGTTGACGATCGGATAACCCCAGATCCAGATCCTCCCGCGCTTCCTCCAGGTCGAGCCAGGGCCTGAGCGCCTCCAGCGCACAGTCTCCCGCAGCACCTGTCGTACAGGCCCGAAACATCAGGTTCATCTGTAATTGCTCATCGGTCGTCAGGGCAGCGACACGCGTGCAGACCCGACCCTCGAACGCCAGGCACAAGGCGTGATCGACGGGGCTCAAGCCGTCAGTCCCTTTGCGCAGTGGAACGGCGGCGCTCAGGGCGCCCACAAAAACGACTCCTCCCGTGATGGCAGCGAGTATGGCAATCGGCTTCTGCTCCACGTCCAGCCAGTGTCCCAGGTTTGAGGCTCGAGCAAGACGGAGGATCCATGTGGAGAGTACAAAAATCCAGCTCCAGAAACTGGTGAAGAAGGTCGAGAAGAAAAACACCGAGAAGACAGAGAACATCCCCAGGGTTTCGCCGAAACTCGCGGGCCCGCCTTCATAAAGCGGGCTGCGCATCAGCAGCCAGAGCGCCGCCCAGATGAGAGCGCCGGACAGGATAAGGTCAATAAGCAGGACGAGGAATTGCAGCACGGCACTTTGCAGCCGATGCAGGTGCCCCAGGAGGAAGCGCGTCTGGAGGATTGACAGGTAATCGACCAGCACATTTACAACGAGCCCAAAGAGCAGAGTGTTTTCGAGGGTCAGCGTCTCTTTCGCCCGCATATCAAGCGTCTGCGCACTACCCATCAGCACCCAGATAACAACGACGGAAAGAAGCGAAGCCACCGCAGAGCGTGTGAAACACCGCAGTGAAAAATGCCGGTCCCCGAAGACGATATCAAAGAGCGCACAAAAGCGGTCGGACCAGTCCTTATCCGAAGGCGCCCCCAGCAGCCATATGGCGATGTCTTCCTTACGCTTCGGGTTCAGTAAATTGAGGACAAGAACCATGCTTCCCGTGATGGAAGCGGCGAGCCCGGCAGCCCAGCCCCAGTGTGTCTGAAAAAAATCCTGCAGCACCTCAAAATGCATAAACAAAGAGGCCTTTGAAATCTCTGGATTGAGACCTCGTAAACGACGAGAATCTCAACTCAAAAAGTTTATTCCTGTACGTACAAGTCTACAACTTAGCATACAAGCAGGACAGAAACCCATAGCAGCAAGACGACGCACGATCGCTTGTTCTAATTTTGGCACGAGTCTCTTGAGAGGCTCACTCGATCTCGACGTCGGTACGAACCTGAAAACGCTCCGGGTCAAAGGTCGCGACAGAGATCTCCATCAGCGTCCCATCGCGCTGATAAAGCTCTGCTTCGATCCGCAGGACAGGCGCGCCCTTGGGCAAGCCCATAATCCGAGCCTCATCGGCTGGACAGGCGATCGCGCGTGTGGCCTGACTGACTCTGCCGACCGAGATTCCAAAGCTCTCTTCAATCGCGCGGAACACGGAGGTATCGGTGTCTTTCAACAAAGGCTCGATCCCGGCATAGCGTGCGGGCACGTAGACAAGGTTCACGCTGAAGGGCTTTGCCGCGCCGGAGAGACTCCGCACGCCGTGCACCTCAAGCCAGTGGCCGGTTTCACTACTGTGCCCCTCCAACTGCGGCACGTCTTCGGTCTTCACCGTGCGCGTGCTGTCAATCGTCAGTTTGGTATCGCGGCCCAGGCTGAGAAGTTCGTTGATCCCGGTGGTCGCCATGCTGAAACGCTGCTTCGGCTGATCGGAGATGATTTCCGTACCGGCACGTTTGCGCCTCTGCAAAACACCGGAGGCTTCAAGTTCAGAAAAGGCCAGACGCAAAGTCGAACGACTCACGCCAAGCTCAGCCGCATATTCAGCTTCAGGGGGCAGCCGGTCGCCGACCTTCAAGGCACCCGATTGAATCAGGTCGAGAATCCGGTCACAGACCTGACTGTAAAGACTGCTCATTGCAACGTTCCCGGCAACCACAAGGCAAGTTCGGGGAAGATAGCAAGAATCAGGGCAAAGGCGAGCAGGATCATAAAGAAAGGCAGCGCGGCTTGCGCGATCCTGCCGATACTCTCGCCGGTTTGAGATTGAATGACAAAAAGATTGAATCCGATCGGTGGGGTGATCTGGCTTATCTCCACGGCAACAACGACGAAGATACCGAACCACACGGGATCATACCCGGCAGCCGTGACCAGCGGCAACGTGATCGGCAGCGTCATGACAATGATCGAGGTTCCATCCAGGAACATCCCCAACAGGGCGTAGAAAGCCAGCAACACGGCAATCAATGCAAAGGGCGAGAGGCCAATGGCGGCGATCTCGCCCGCAACAGCTTTGGGAATACCCAGAAAACCGAAGGCGGAATTCAGCAGAGCCGCCCCGATGATGATCAACCCGATCATGGCGGAGGTGCGCACTGCCCGGCGGCCCGCACGGATCATAGCGGGCATCGAAAAGCGGCCCATCGCGATTGAGATGACGACAGCGCCCAGGACCCCGATTGCGGCCAGTTCGCTGACGCTCGCCAGCCCCAGGTAAAGCGATCCCATAATCGCGGCAATCAGCGCAGCGACGGGTCCGATATCGCGCAGCGCGCCCAGGCGCTCGGACCAGTTCGTCGGCTCCGGTCTGGGTTGCGAGCCACTTACCATCTGATGCCCGGCGATGTACGCCATGTAAAGCAGCGCCAGGGCGAGGCCGGGAATGACACCGGCGATGAAGAGCTCCAGGATCGACTGCTCCGCCACAACGCCGTAAATGATCATGATGATCGAAGGCGGGATCAGAAACCCCAGGGTCCCTGCCCCCGCCAGTGAGCCCATGGCCAGTTGCCGGTCGTAGCCCCGCGCCTGAAGCTCCGGCAGGCTGACCTTGCCGACAATCGCCGTGGTCGCCGCCGAAGATCCCGATACCGCCGCAAAGAGTGTCGAACCCACCACATTGACATGCAGCAGCCCGCCCGGCAGGCGCCCGAGCCAGGGTGACAAGCCGGAAAAGAGTGAACGCCCCAGACCTGCCGCCACCAGAACCTCGCTCATCAGGATGAACAGAGGCAGCGACAGCAAGGGTGTCGGGATCATGGACCCCCAGATCACCCCGCTGGAGAAGATATCCATGGGGATGTTGGGTTTGAAAACCGACAACAGGATGTAACCGGTCGCGAAAAGCGACAGCCCGATCCAGACCGATCCCGCCAGCAGCGCGACAAAAAGCAGGATCGTGACGACGGCGATTTCAAACATCACGCATCCTTGCATCGCCCGGCGTATCGTCAGCGGGCTCCGCATCGGCGTCGCGCCATTCATGCGTTCGATCCGTCGCACGTCTAACCAAACGCGCGGCCAGATCGAGCCAGAGCTGCCCCATGCCCCAGAGAACGACGGCCTGCGGAATCCAAAGCGGGCTTTTGGTGACGCTGGTGGCCAGGATATTGCGTTCAAAGGATGTGGATGTCTTGGTCCAGAGGGCGGAAACAATCAACGCCACGATGATCAGGGCAGCAAGATTCGCGGCAACATCGAGCCACTTGCGCGCCACGAGCGGCAGGGCTTCGGGAAGCAGCGAGATCCGGACATGGACTCCGGTGCGGATTGCAGGACCGGCGGCAAGCGCAAAAATCGACGCCATCGCATACTGGCTGAATTCCCAGGTAAAGGAGAAACTCTGCGCCTGCGCCCGCGCGACGACCTCCGTCAGCATCAGGGCGCAGTAACCAAAGATCAAAAGCACCGCAATCGTCTCGGCAAAGCGCGACAGGCGGTCATTGATCTTGAGAATGCTGTCCATACCTAGAGCATATTCCGATCATCCGGTGTCATTTGACCGGAGAGTTTTTCAGTCCTGCCAAGGCGTGGTCCGCAAAGCGATGCAGCGCATCGGTTAAGGGGCACAACGCTGTCAGGGCGGATAAGATCCCGGCCTTCCGTGGCCACAGAAGGCTCATCGGCAACGTTGCGCTGCTTGCCCGATATGCCGTATCGCGCTGCGCAACGCGCCTTGCCGAATGAGACTTCTGTGGTCATCAAATTGACCCCGGATGATCGGAACATGCTCTTGTGTCGCCGCCGGATGTTGTCGTGCCGCCGGGCGTTACCCCGGCGGCATAGGCTCACTTACCAACCTTGGCGGCATAGGCTTCAACAACGGATTCCGCTTCCGGTACCTTTGCAAAGAAATCGGCCCACATGGCCTTTCCTGCGTCGGCCATCTTGGCTTTCAAACTATCATCCGCCGCCGAGACGGTCATGCCGTTTTCAACCAGAACCGCCGTCTTGGACTCGTCTTCCGCAGCGGATGCGGTCCAGAAGTCCGCTTCCATCTTGTCGGCAAGACCTTCAATGGTCGCCCGTTCTTCATCGCTCAGGGCGTTCCAGGCATCCAGATTGACCGTCACCGCGTCGGGTGACATGGACCAGTTCAGGGGATTGAAGTGACTCGTGAACTGATAGAGCTTGGAATTTGCGCCTGTCGAGGTGGAGGTTGCCGCACCGTCGACGGTTCCGGCGGCAACGGCGGCCGCCAGTTCACCGAAGGGCAGTTCGACCGGCGCAGCCCCCAGGCGATTCAGGAACTCGAACGAAGTGGCGTTGAAGGCCCGGATGCGCTGACCGCTCATATCCTCCGCGCTCACGACCGGCTCCTTCGTGTAGACGCCCGGAGAAGGCCAGGGCACGTAATAGAGAACCTTCTGATTGTGAGATGCGAAAATCTTGTCGTAGGTCGGCCCGGCAACCTCCAGCCAGGTTTTCATCTCGTCCTGGCCTTGAATCAGATAGGGCAGCGTATCGATCCCCAGAAAGGGTGCCTCGCCTGCCTGCAGGAACAGCAGCATATCCGCCATCTGAATAATGCCGTTCTCTACCGACGAGAGTTTTTCAGTGATCTTCACGCCGATTTCGCCTGAGAGATGCACCGTAATGTCCACGGAACCCTTGGTCCCTTCACGCACGGCATCCGCAAAGGCAATTGCGCTCTGAGCGTGGAAATTGTTCGCGCCCCAGGCCGTGCTGAGATCCCACTTCGTCTCGGCCGCGGCACCACCGGTACCGATCGCCAGTACCGCACTGGCGGCCAGGATTGAATTCATGATTTTCATTTTTTGCTCTCCCTTTTCTATATCTACTTTTGATAAATTTTTGTCGCCGCCTCGCGAGAGATCAGCCCTTCGGACAGATCGCGCACGACCGCACCCGGATCACGGTCTTCGGGCTCACCGAACCCGCCGCCCCCCGGCGTTTGAAGGATCAGGCGTTCGCCTGCCGGAATAAGGTAGATGCCCTTGTCGGAGACTGCTGTGCCATCGGTGATCGTCACCTCTCCCGCCGCGCCGTCCAGACCGCCCTGACGCCCCGCCGGGCCGTTGGTCAAACGTTCGAAGGCCGCGGCAGAGAGCGAGAGATCCTCGTCCAGACGCGATCCGATCTCGATCCGTTGCGCAAGCCCGCCCCGGTATTGGCCAGCACCTCCGGTGTCACAGGCGAATTCTTTCGAATGGTAGATCAGCGGCGCGGCCACTTCGGCGGATTCGACGGGCACGGCCCCCACACCTGAGGGAAAAGCCGTCGTTGAGAGACCGTCTGCATCTGGACGCGCCCCCATCCCGCCAAGGGCGACATTCAACGAGGTAAAGTCCGTCTTTCCGGCTCCCGAAAGCGCAATAGTCCAGAGCGCCCCCGAGCTTTCCGCCAGCACTTCCCCGGGCAGCGCCTGTTCGAGACAACCAAGCATCAGATCCGGCAACGCCTGTCCGATGACATGCCGGGCAGTGACCGGGCTCGGGCGCTCGGCGCTGACGATCAGTCCAGGCGGCGCGGAAACCGAAATGGCGTTCAGCGAGGCCTGATTATTGGGGATCTCCGGCGCCAAAAGTGCCTTGATGCCGAAACTGGCGTAGGCGGCAGAGTAGTTCAGCGGGCAATTTATCCCGCGATCCACCACCGGGGAGGATCCCGCAAGATCGACATCGATGCGCCCGTCGCCGATGGTCATCTTTGCGCGCAGTTCAATCGGCGCATCGTAACCATCGAGCGTCAGACGACTTTCATAAACACCCTGTGGCGCGCGCGACAGGGCGGCCCGGGTACCCTGCGCGGAGCTCTCGAAAATGAACGCGGTCACTTCCGCAAGGTCAGTGAGCTCGTATTCCTCCATCAGATCGATCAGCCGGGACACGCCTGTATCATTGGAGGTCAGGAGGGACAGGATATCTCCGCGCGCCTCATGGGGAACGCGGGAATTCGTGGTCACAATGCTGAGCAGGTCCTCGTTGAGACTCCCGGCCTTGCGCAGACGCATGACGGGAATGGTCACCCCTTCCTCAAAGACCGAACGGCCCTCAGCCGACCAACCGCGTCCGCCCACATCCACGATGTGACTTGTGGAGGCCAGATAACCGATAATCCGCCCCTTCACAAAGGCGGGCGTCACGACCACAAAATCGAAAACATGTCCTGCGCCCAGCCAGGGATCGTTCGTCACCAGCGCATCGCCGGGGACCAGCGTATCGGCCGGCACGAATTCCAGCATCGCGCGCACCGAGGCGGCCATGGTGTTCACATGGCCCGGCGTCCCCGTGACGGCCTGAGCCAGCATATCGCCCTCGGCATTGAAGACGCCTGCCGAAAGATCGCCGGCCTCGCGCACAATCGCCCCGAAGGCCGCGCGCATCAGCGCGTTGGCCTGTTCCTCACAAACCGAGATCAAGCGGTTCCAGAGAACGTTCCGGGCCACGATGTCGCGCGCGTTCGTCATGCCCCTGCCCGCTCCATGATCAGGTGTCCCTGGGAAGACCGGCGCAGCAACCATCCAGGCCGCACGAGCGTGGTCGTCTGTGCTTCCGGCACGACAGCCGGACCTTGAACAGCGCCGCCATTCAAGGACTCCCGTGCGATCTCTTCATAAGACAGCAATGCCTGCGCGTTGAGATCATAGATATCGCGCCTGCCGGATGGAGCGCCTTCGCCCACCGGGACCAGCACATGATCCTCTGCAGGTGCCCGTCGCTCGCGTGCGCCAACGCTGACAGAGACCAGTTCAATCGGGATATTCTCGAGCGTAAACCCGACCAGCGCCCGATAGCGCTCTTCAAATCGAGGTGTGAGATCTTTGAAACCTTTTTCAAACCCATCGGGGTCCGGCAGACTCAAGGGGACCTCAAGGCCCTGCCCGCTGTAGCGCAGTTCCACCTTCACCGAACACACGATCCGCTCCATTGGCACTGCCTCCGCCACGATACCGCGCACATGAGCAAGCGTGTCCTCAACCCGAGACCGCAAGTGCACCACGTCGATGGCGTCCAATGGCTCCACAACGGAGATCGCACTCTCGAAGGCAACGGGCGAGCGCAGGAAACCGACAGCGGAGCCAACGCCCGCATTCTGCGGCACAATGATCCGACGGATCCCCAGTTTATCTGCGATCCGGGCACCATGCAGGCCACCGCCACCGCCCGAGACCAGAAGATCGAAGCTCGAAATGTCGAGCCCTAGTTCGATCCCATGCACACGGGCCGCATTGGCCATCGTCTCGTCCGCGAGTTCGATGATGCCCGCTGCCGCAGGCTCGACGGCCTCCATACCGAGCGGGTCTTGAATCTGCCGCGCGATGGCTTCAGGAGCCCGTTCAGGTGCCAGTTCGATAATCCCCCCCGCAAAACCCTCGGAGGAGATGTTGCCAAGGGTGAGATGCGCGTCGGTAATCGTCGCATCCTCACCGCCGCGATTGTAGGCGGCAGGCCCGGGTTCGGAGCTCGCGCTTTTTGGCCCGACCTTTAATCTTCCCAGCGCATCAATGTTCGCAATCGACCCACCACCGGCGCCGATTTCCACCAGCTCGACCGTGGGCACCTTGACCGGCAAACCACTGCCTTTGACATCGCGCCAGGCCCGGGCGACTTCAAAGCGGCGATTGGTCTGGGGCTGCCCATCCTCGATAAAACAGATCTTCGCAGTGGTGCCGCCAATATCCAGCGACAGTGTCCTGTCGGAGCCGACTTCCCGTGCCACATGGGCCGCCAGTGCAACGCCTCCTGCGGGCCCGCCCTCGACCAGCCGGATCGGAAAGCGCGTTGCCTGATCCAATGTGGTCAAAGCCCCGTCGGACAGCATCATCAGGAAGGAGCCGTCAAAACCCTTATCCCGGAGCTGCGAGAGCAGGCGTGCGAGGTAGCGCGACATCAAAGGCCGGACATAGGCATTGGCGCAGACGGTCGAAAAGCGCTCGTACTCGCGGATTTCCCCCGCGACCTCAGAACTCAGACAGAGGGTCACATCGTTGCCCAACTGAGTTCTGAGACGCTCGGCGACGGCCAGCTCATGGGCCGGGTTTTTGTAGGAATGCAGAAACCCGATCGCGACGGCTTCGACCTCTTTGGACCGCAACTTCTCCGCCAGGGCATCGATGTCCCCCTCCAGCGGCGCTATAGAAACCGAACCATCCGCCAGAATCCGCTCGGCAAGCCCAAGCCGTAGCGGGCGCGGCACCAGGGGTTCGGGCATTTCAATGTCGAGGGCATACTGTTCGAAGCGCTTTTCATACCGCATCTCGAGCACGTCCCGGAAACCCGCGGTGGTCACGAAAGCGGTCTTGGCGCCCCGCCGTTCGATCAGAGCATTGGTGGCCAGCGTCGTGCCATGCACAACGGCGGTGATCTCCGCCGGGGATTTCGAGAGGCTCTGCAAAAGACGATCGACACCGCCGAGCGCGGCCACTTCCGGCGCCTGGGCCGAGGTCAGCACCTTGACCGAAGTCAGCCCCTTCGGGGTCTCGGCAACCACATCCGTGAAGGTTCCGCCAATATCAATCGCAATACGTAACATTCCATAAAAGTACGTACTTTATAATATTGTGTCAACAAAACCTCTGGATCGAGCGCTACCTCACCCGTTGCTCCTCGTGGAGGCGCAGCGTCCGTCACCAGCGAGACAAGAGCCGCCGCTAGGCCAGAAACTCTCTCAAGGCACGCAATGCCTGCTCCGGCTGTTCCTCCGGGATAAAGTGTCCGCAGGGCATCGGCGCGAACCGGATATCCGGCGCCCATGCACGCCAAATGCTCTGAAGGTCGAAGTTCTTGCCCACGACACCCTGATCGCCCCACATCACCAGGGTTGGGCAGGCGATGGTTCGCCCCGCCGCCCTGTCTTCGCGATCATGTTCGATGTCCTGCGAAAGGCCCGCCCGAAAGCACTCGCACATGGCCAGAACGGCTTCGTCGCTGCTGCTGGCCGCGATGTAGGCCTTGTAGGCTTCGGGATGATAAACTGCCGTCTGACCGGGCAGGCCCGTCAGGATTTGTCCCATGAACATCTCCGGATTGCCCCGGACGAGAGTTTCAGGGATCGGGCGCGGCTGGGTCAGAAAGAAGAAATAGTAATAGTCCTGCGCGATCTGCGCCGTCGTCGCTTCGTAGAAATCCAGCGCCGGCACGATGTCCATGATGCCAAGGCGTTCGATCCGGCCGGGATGATCCAGGGCCATGCGCCGGGCAACCCGCGCGCCCCGATCATGCCCGACCAGACGGAAGCGTTCGAAGCCCAGGGCCGCCATGACCTCCACCTGCTCCCTGGCATGGGTTCGCTTGGCATAGGCCAGATGTTCGGGTGTCTCGCCCGGCTTGTGACTCTCTCCGCGCCCGCGCAGGTCGGTCAGGACAACCGTATAATTCTCCGCAAGGCTCGGGGCGATCTGATGCCAGCAAAGGTGGGTCTGCGGATCGCCATGCAGCATCAACAAGGGCGGCCCTTCCCCGCCGACGAGAGCCAGGATTTCGCCATCAGGTCCCTGCACTGATTGCCGGCGGAAACCGGGAAGCAAACGCGCATCCAGCTCTTCAAAGAGTGTCACTCTGCCATCTCCAATATTCCTTCAGCGCCTTTTCGTCCCGCTGGTAGTAGGACCACTTGCCGATGCGCTGCACGCGCAGAAAACCCGCGCGCTTGAGCAGCTCCAGATGGCGGCTGACCGTTGGCTGGCTCATCCCCAGTCTGGCCGTGATCAGGGTCACGCAGACGCCGATCTCGACCGGGTCGCCTGAGGTTTGTTCGGCAAAGTTCGACCCGGGCGTTTTGAGCCAGTGAAGAATCTGCATACGCACCGCGCTCGCCAGGGCCTTGGCCTGCTCTTCGCGCATATCCGGTAAATTCAACGAATCCATAGATAGCTATTTAACGATGCGTTATGCAAATGTCAATCCCACGACTGGAAGACTCGCGGGCGTCATCCAAGGAGTCCGCCCTGGCGGTCTCGTATGCCAGAAAGAGTGCATAAAGTGCGCCGGGCGCCCGTTGCGACTCTGGATCCTGCCCCGGAAGCCGTTCACATTATGCACGGGACCCGTCGCTGGAGAGAGTACAGCGAAGGCCGGCTCCGTCGGCACAGTCGCCATTTACGCAAAGTGCAACGAACCTCCGATGTGCGCCCCTACCAACGGATGCTGTGTAGCACAGCAATGTCAGTTTTGATGCGACATACCTTTGAATGGAAAGCCGCGTTTCGCGATGTGACGTGGGATCATCGCAGGCGTTCCATCAACTCGATCCGGTTGCCGAAGGGGTCGAACACAAAGAATCTCGCGAAACCCTCTAGCGGTTCATCGTCTATGCAGGCAACGCTGGCCGCGTCGCAACGCGCCCGCATCTCGGTCAAGTCCTTGACCAAAAACGCCGGGTGCGCCTTCGATGCGGAACGGAAGTCTGGCATCACTCCAAGGTGTACTTTTACATCTCCAAGCTCGAACCAACATCCGCCGCGCTTCTCCAGATTTTCGGGTTTCGGAACCTCTGCAAGCCCGAGAACACCGGCGTAGAAACTTCGCGCCGCGTTTTCGCATCCTTCCGGCATTGCCAATTGCACGTGGTGGATTGCAGTCAGCATAATACCTCTTCGGAATCCTCCTTTAGCCTAAGCTGACATTGTAAGACGTACATCACAAGTGCGCTCGGTCGGCGCGGCCACCATTTGCGCAACCCGGAACCACTCCGCCGCCGTTCTGTTATCTCAGCAACCAGGCATTTTCTGTGCCGCTGCACCTCTCGGCCAGGGGGCCTGCGATCTCTTCGCTCGCCAGACCCTCGCGCTTGTAGATGCCTTTGTAGAGCTGATCGATTGTGTCGGCGGAGACCGAGAAGGGCGGTCCGTCCATTTGGCTCTGATCGTAATCGTAGGTGATGAGCAGCTGCGGCGCGTTGCCGGTCACCTTTGCCAGGTGATGCGCATAGGATGTTCGCATTGTCTCCGGCATCGCGACCAGCGCCGCCCGGTCGTAAATCGCATCGACGGGCCCCAGGATTTCGGTGGTCAGTTTGAAAAAGTCACCGACGTAAAGTTCAATCGGGCCCGATTTATAGCAGCTAAGGTCCTCTGCGGCGGAGACTTCGGCATCAAGCCCGCTTTCGGCAAAGAAGGCCTCGACAGCCGCTTGACTGAGTTCGATACCCACAACACGGCAGCCCTGCGCCGCAAGCCAGCTGAGGTCGTTGCTTTTGCCGCAGAGAGGCACAAGAACGCGGCTCCCCTTCTGCAGCTCGAGACGATCGAAGTACCTTGAGAGCAAAGCGTTTCCCTCGCTCTCATGAAATGCGATTTTGTTTTCTCGCCATCGTTGGTGCCAGAAATCCGGATCCATTCTTTCCTCACGACTCTTGTTTTAACAGACGTCTTGAGACAGCCTACAACCTTAAGCGCACTTGAGGTCAAGGTCTAACATGATGGAATTCGAACTGGATATCGGCGAGGTCGCGAAACGCTCCGGGCTCCCCGTGTCGACGCTGCGATACTACGAGGAAAGAGGCCTCATCCGTTCGAGCGGCCGCAATGGTCTGCGCCGCGCCTTTGACCCCGAAGTGGTCGATCAGCTCGCTCTCATCACCCTGGGGCGTCTGGCGCAGTTCAAGCTGGATGAACTCTCCGGAATACTGCCCGACCCGGCGAGCGGCACGCTCGACCGAAAGAAGATCATGGAGAAAGCCGACGCCCTGGATCAAAGGATCGAGGAACTCACCGCCCTCAGCAAAATTCTGCGCCACGTCGCCAGATGCCGCGCCGAAAGCCATCTCGCCTGCCCGCGCTTCCAAAAACTTCTGCGCATCGCCTTCCGCATCCGAAAAGGCGCGAAACAGCCACGCTGACCCCTTGCCCTCAAGACTGTAGCTGCGGGGTGTGACACCTCATCTTTGGCAGCTCTTCGTTGTCATACCCGGGTTGGTCACTCAGACATTGCGTTCAATGCAATAATCTGGACCTGCCCCCAATTGACTTAAGACAAAGGTCAAAAATTCCAAGCCGAAAACTGTAAAAGTTTGTTAGATATTGGAAAAAAGATGGAAGAATTTTTATGTCCTGGAATCGAAGTTTGAAAAGCCTTTTTGACGACGCAATTGAGGCTCATATGAAGCTAGGTTTTCCAGACTTTCCCGAAGATGATGATTTTGCCGACTGGATGGGGGAACTGGCTGAGCTAGATGGCTATTATGTGGGTCTTGCTACGTCAAATATGGGATCAAGTCGCCCGAGCGAGATAAGTAAAGATCAACTATCTGAGCATGCTAATCGCTTAGCACAGTTTTCATCTTTAGAAGGAGACGACCGTGATGTTTTCCATGCTGCTGAGGTATACATCCAGTCACTCTCGAAGATGGTGGATTTAGGCAATATGAAACAAAAATAAAAACGTCAACGGGGTCAGGTCCGGATTTGTGCGTTCTGGATTCATATCCACAAGCAATCAAATTCGGACCCAACCCCGCAAGCACGAGTTTCGTCGCTCGGTTCCCGGACTGCTGCGCCCCACCCACTATTGAATTTAACCAGGGCGATTTAACTGACCGGAGCTACATATGAAAAAAATGTAACTCCGAATTCAGCACGCGCCGATCAAATCGATATCCTCAAGATTCTTGAATGGGCAGTTTTGCGCATCGGCACCACAGATCTCTTGCATGTAATGCAACACACCCTTGCAATAGCCGTTTTCTTCATCCTCTTCCAAGAACCCCTGCGTAATTTCTTTGAGCAGCTCCATGATCTCGGGCTTGAAATACTCCTCGGGCTTCAGGCCCGCGCCATCGAAGGGATTTTCCAGCGAGATCGTGTGATTAAGAAAGGCCATTCCCTCGGGCAGATCGAAAATGATGCGCCGGAAGGGCGGACCACCTTCGCTGTTAACGTGCAGGGGATGCATAAAGCGCCAGTTCTCTGTACTGCCTGCACAGGCGCCGAACGGTCCGGTGAAGTCAAGTCCTGACATCGCTGCCGTCGCTTCCGGCGTTCCGGCAGGAAAGCTCGAATGGCTAAGGTGCTGCCCATCTTCGATATCATCACCATCGATGTTGGTCCACTTAACCGAACTGGGTTGAAAAATACGGAAACCGCAAATGTTGTCCGGGAAAACCACCTCCCCGTTGGGCTTGGTGGGCAACATGGGCAGAAGGGATCTGTCCATCTCGATCAAAAGCCCATCGTCGGTGAGGAAGGTGTTCGGGTCGAATGTCACGATAACCTCGCCGGACCCCTCCTTCAAAACCAGCCAGTCCGGCAGGTCCGGCAGATCGTCAGTAGTCGGACCGTTGCCTGTGGGGGGCGGCGGGTCGCCTTTTGGCACAATGCGACGCAGTTCCAGATCAATCGGTTCACGACCCTTCGCCAGTTGATCGACACTGAAATCACGGAATTCCTCCAGAGTCCGTAAGGCAGAAATCCTGCTGGGACCAGTGCCGCCTTTCCGCCATACACCTGCATAAAGCGCCTCACCATCCGGCTCGATGGTTTCCATGTCCACAAGGTGCCACCCGTCCGCTACGCGGGTGTCGCGTTCAGCAACGAACGCACGGCGCGTCATTGCCGGAGTGAATTGATTGGTCGCAGCCCCCACCTCCGTGCGAAAGAGCCCGTGATAAAGCGTGTTTCCGTTGAAGGTTTCGACCTCGAGATCGACTAGACTGACTCCGTCCTCGGCAAGGTTCTTACCCCGCGCATCGAACGCCTCGAGTGGCATCGGGCCGGTCAGAACCTCCTCACCGGCACCGTTGCGCCATAGCCCCAGATAACGACGACCACCGCTGGCCGTCCTGAAAATCTCAAAATCCTCAAGCCGCCGGTCTTCACTGCGCATCTCACGCACCAGTTGGCCGAAGTCACTTGCGCCAATGGGGCCCACAAAACGGCTGAAGCCGCCACCAGGGCGCCACAGGCCGATGTAGCGACGGTCGCCGTCAATCATTACGGTTTCCATGTCAAAAATACGCATACCACGCTCTGAAAGTCTCTCGCCGGTGTCTAGAAATTGGTCGAGCGACATGAGTGCGCTGGTCTGAATGGATTGCGCAGATGTGTTTAATACGGCTTCAAGCTCTACCGTATCAGCATAGGTCGCTGTGGCGATGCTGGCGATGGCGGAAATGGCAACAGCCCTGCAGAGGTGCTGCATCATAATAAAGCTCCTTAAAAAAACGGTTTTTGATTAATAAGGCATCGTAAAAAAAGTGAGGTGAGTCTGCTCCGCAAAGGTCTGAATCATCGCAAAACGGTCAGTCGCCGCATTGCCAGCGACGATGGGCGGGTTCACCGCTGCAACTGCGGTAAAGGTTATCGAGAGCGCAAGCTCTGCCGAAACTCTCGCCCCGCGTAGGCCCGTGCAGGAGAAGAGCTCCGTTAGGGCCGGCAAACCAGGCTAATCATCACGGAGGCAGTTACAGTGGGACGGCAACAGGTAAGTGCAGTTGGTTCTGGTATTGGACCGCTTTGCGGAATCTATAAAAAGAAGTCATCTGGTTTCCTTGAATTTGCATAATTGTACAAACCTGGAAACAATGAAGGAGCGGTCGGGTTTCTGTAAATCCCTCAAAACTAAGGGGTTATGTCTGTGTGAACTCACTGAGAATGCCGCTTTCCGAGGGCGGGTTGAGCTAATCTGTTGTTCTCGGACACATGGCAGATAGATTCAAACCTAACCCCGAACAGCTACGGGCTCTCGGGCAATTCCCAGAGTCACAGAAAAACCTCCACTGCGGTCATTCGAGCTGACGACATTCGCCGTATCTCGTATTGACCACTTGCCCTGCCGAACACCTGAACCCTGACAGAAGAGAATTCGTCCTGCGCTTATTCGGCTGCAATCGACGTCGGAACCACACCTTCGTTCAGCCACGCCTCCAGAGGCGTCATGGGATCGAGCGCGGCGGCATTTATGCCGCCGGGGCCGGGCAGGATGCCGCAGTGATCCAGTCCGGGCACCATGAAGAGGGCGACGTTTTCCTTCAGCGCCTCTTCTCCCCCTGCCAGTTCGGCGGCCTTTTGGTGCCAGTCGACGGTCTTATAAGGTGTCACGATCGCGTCGGCCCAGCCGTGGAAGACGATCATCTTGCCGCCGGCTTCGCGAAAGGCCGAGATGTCCGGGTTGTCTCCGTTATAGGCGGCTGCAGAAACACTCATGCGGGCCGGGTCGCTCTCGAAATCGAAGTCCATCGGCGTCCAGTTGGCACCGGGATCTTCGTCGAAGGCCATGTAGCGGCCGAATCCCTTTGCGAAGGCGGGCACCAGTTTGCCGCCGCCCTTGGCATTGCCCGTCAGCCATAGCCACCAGAAGGGCTCCGACCCCTCGGGAATGCCGCCGGGATAAAGCTGTTCGCCGGCTGCATTTCGCGGACCTTGCCGCCATTTTGCCAGCGTATCGAGCTGTTGATTGGAGAGACCGAGATCGCCGTAATCCACTTCGCATTGGCGAGGATCGGCGATCACACCGTCTTGCGCGCCGTCCGCCCCGTCACACTGAGCAAGCACAGCATCACCGATCACAGCGGCTTCGTCGGGCCCCAGAATCTGACTGCCATCGGCTGCGGTGTTCGCCTGCACGAGCCACGACATCTTGGTCGCAACCAGGCCCGTATAGTCCATGGCGGGCGCACCGGAGATGATGCCGTCGAACATCTCGGGATAGCGCAGCGCCGCAACCTGCGCCATGCGGCCGCCGGTGGAGCAGCCTTGAAAGATGGCCAGCTTTGAAGCGCTGCCATAGAAGGCTTCGATCATCAGATTAGCGATACGATTTGTTTCGCCGACCGACCGCCACCCCCAGTCCCGCTCAGCGTGCGGATTGTTGTAAGCCCATCCGGCATCGACAACCGACAGCGCGTGGTGCCCGCTGTCCGATGTCGCAGTGGCATAGCCGCGTTCCAGACCGGGGCGCATCGCGTTGATCCAGCTGGCGCCCGCGTCGGCGCGCCCGAGAATGCCGCAAAAGCCGCCACAGCCCGCCTGGTAAAACTTGCCGTTCCAACCCTGCATCGGCAGCCGCGCTTCAATCGATATGGCAGGCAACGCGGTGGCACGGACTTCACAGTAGGACGGAGTCGCATCTGAAGCCGCTACAACACGCGCCGAGGTAACATGCCCGCCGGGAAAGACGCTGTCGCGCAGGGCCGTGCATGCCCCGTCACTTTGTTGCGCCCACGCCGGGATGCTGGCAGAGATCAATGCCAGGGTGACCAAGACGCTTCTCATAGTTGCCCTCCGTTTGAAAATGACTTGCGGAAACACCACCTGCTCATGCTTCTAAACGCGGCGTCCCGCGGAACTTGTTGGGTCGAGTAGTTTGCAGAGTGAGGTCGGCTGACAATCGATCCTGGCAAAGTCCCAGAGATCAATGTGTGGGGTGACTCAGGTCCAATTCTCTGCGTTGAATTTCAATTCAGTCTGCACGAATTGTCGGGTCATGCAAATCGCTTTCGCTCTTCCCATTGCCTAGCCAATGGAAGAAAACCGGAAGCAATATCTCCCTTGATGCAGGTCAAAGGCAGCGCCCGGAAATGCGACTATCATTTCCCTATCATCACAAAACGAGGGAGCTGATATGTTTAAGAATATCGTTGTCGGGTTCGATGGTTCGGAGACATCTGAAGTTGCCCTGCGTCTGGCCTGTGATCTTGCGCAGAAATACGAATCCGAAATCCATCTCGTCCATACGCCGCAGCCTCACACGGTTGCCTTCGCACTGGGGGCAACCACGGGCTACCACGCCGCGACCACCATGCCATCCACCGAAGAGGTGAAGGCCGCCGCGGAAAAACTTCTGAACGAAGGCAAAGTCGTTGCCAAGGCCTGTGGTCAGGAGATCACGCACGCGCACATGAAGCGCGGCGACCCGGCAGAAGAAATCGTTGCCTGCGCGGACGCATGCGGTGCCGATCTGATCGTGACCGGTCGCCGTGGCCTCGGCGGCATTGGCTCCCTGGTTCTGGGCAGCACGACCCAGAAGGTCAATCATCTGGCGAAGTGTGCCTGCCTCTCGGTGGTGTGATTGCTTTGGGTCGCTTCCGCCCCCTCGCATAGAGGGTGCATCGGAGTTACCGGCAATGCCTTTAGCCACACTCCAAGGCAGGCTCAGATTTCTTTGGGCACCCTCCAGCGCCCCGAAAACTCAGGCCGTGTCCAGCTTGTATTTGAGGAACCTGGTCCCGTCGTAATCGACTTCACCGATAAACGCCGCGCCCATTCTGGCGAGTGCCCCCAGGTTTTTGCGGGATGGCGGCAGGAGGAAAGTCACAAAGGGAATGCGCGGGTCCGCTTTCGCAAAAGTGACGGCCTTTCTTGAGATTCTCGCGCCAAGCCCGAAGGCCTGCGGCTTCAGCACCAGACCATAGTCCCATTCGTCGCCTTCTTTCTGAAAGCCGCCCCACCCAACATATGCGCCATCACAGAGGATGGCCCAGTGCCCGAGCCCATCGCGGCGCCAGCATTCCTCCTTGGCTCTCACGAATTTCGCAACGGCTTCAGCATCCCATTCGAATGTCAGAAGCGGCATGTGTTCCGCAACGCGCGGATCGGACATATGGGCCAGTATGTCAGAGGGTGAAACCTCCGGCAGCCTGACAAAATCAATCTCGTGTTTCATTCTGCGCGCCCGGGCGTGTTGTTGAGTCTTCAACCCGATTCCACCACACCAGCTTGAATTCATGGAAACAAGCATCTGGATCTCATGTCCGCAAGGCTTTGCGCAAACCTGCATCCCTTTTATAGCCGAGAGCGGGGCCGGAAGATGGAAAGCATCGGCCCGGCACACCTGCGCGCGTGCCGGGCCGATGCTCGTTCAAATCGCCCTTACAGAACGCTTAACTGCACATCGATGTTGTTGCGTGTGGCGTTCGAGTAGGGGCAGACCTGGTGCGCCTTGGCGACCAGTGCTTCCGCGTCGGCGCGTTCCACACCCGGCAGGACGACCGATAGCGCGACCTCGAGCCCGAAGCCACCTGCGGCCCGGGGACCGATTCCGACTTTCGAGGTGACGCTGGTATCCTCCGGGACTGTCACGCCCTCTTCCTGAGAGGCCACGAACTTCATCGCACCGAGGAAACAGGCGGCATAACCGGCGGCGAAGAGCTGCTCCGGATTGTTACCCTCGCCCCCGGCCCCGCCGAGCTCCTTGGGGGTGGCAAGCTTGACCGCGAAGTTGCCGTCAAGCGTCGCCGAATGACCGTCTCGGCCTCCGGTGGCGCGGGCTGCGGTGGTGTAAAGAACCTCTACGGACATGGTTTTCTCCTTTGTTTGGGTACGGGCAGGAATCTGCGGGAGTCAGGTTTCTAAAAATCATTAATTATTTAGCCCACAATTAATTAGGACACGATTTAAATATGAACACGCTGCGCTCAAGTCAATAGTGAACGTTAATATCGTGCACTATTTAAATAAAAAATCTTCAAAACGGCCTGTCAAGGCCAGCCGGAGCAACCGGCTAGACAACAGCCATCTGCTACAACATCAGATGTTTCAGCACTTAAATCCCGGCTTTTCACAACCTGGTTTCGGTGGTCTCTCCGATTCATTGCACTCTCGCGCGGTCGCCTGGCGTAGGCCCCCCCGCGCCTAGCCTACCACCTCGAACCATGTCTTCATCCCTGCCGCCTGGTGCTCCAGCATATGGCAATGGATCAGCCATTTACCCGGATTGTCCGCGACGAAGGCCACCGTAACCTTCTCGTTCGCGGCGACCAGTTCCGTATCCCGCCAGGCGCCGTCTTCGAACTGCTGGCCATTGCGAGCAATGATTCGAAAGTGGTGGCCATGCATGTGCATGGCATGTGGCCAGCCGGTCTGGTTCTCAAAGCTCAGCATGACGCTGCGGCCGCGTTGTATCTCCGCCAAGGGTTGGTCGGTCATACCGGCAACACCGTTGAACGCCCAGACCTGTCCCCTTGCAACGAGCTCTCGAATGGAAAGCTCTTCTCCGTCCAGGACTGCAGAGCGCATCGCCCCCATGGCACCCCCCTCCATCACCAGCTTCAGTTTCAACGGATCGGAAAGATCAGGTGCTGGCAGATTGTTGGGCGGCAGGGTCGGCAGGTCTGTTCCCGCCAGACCCGCTCCGACCGCGCCATCGCTCAGCAGCTTCCCGATAGCTATGCCCTCCAGCCGAGAGGCCTCTAAGATCGGCGCGCTTTCGCCAGCCTCCAGTTTTACGTCCAGCAAAAGATCGGCGCGCTGAGCAGGCGCCAGCGTGAGAACACCGGAAGGTTCGATCTGCTGCGCCTGTGCTAACGGCTGGCCATCCAGCGCAATCAACCAGGGGGCAAGATCACCGAACCTCAGATTGATGATCCGGGCATTGGCGCAGTTGATCAGCCGCAGGCGCAGGCGCTCGCCGTTTTTGACCATGAGATCCGGGCTTGAGACGCCATTGATGGTCAGCCAGTTGCCGAGCCGCCCGCCATGGCTCCAGTCCCGCATGCTGCCAAAAGACTCTGTGTGAATCTGACCGTCCTCGCCCAGACGCCAGTCATCCATCACCAGGACCATCTCCCGGTCGACCGGCAGGGGCGTCCTCTCCTCGACGATCAGGGGACCGTAAAGGCCGCGCGCCAACTGTTCCCAGCTCTTGTTGTGAGTGTGATACCAGTAGGTTCCGGCGTCAGGCGCAAGAAACGAATAGTCGAAAACCCCGCCCGGCGGCACGATCTCCTGAGTCAGGCCCGGGACCCCGTCCATGGCGTTGTCGATGCGGATCCCATGCCAATGCGTGCTGGTGGGCTGCGGCAGGTTGTTGTGCAGCCGGATCCTGGCCTGCTCCCCTTGCCGGACCCGGATTACCGGACCGGGAGATGTCCCGCCGTAAGCCCAAATCGCGCTGGCCGGGCCTTCGTTTCCCAGCAAAGGGGCTGTGGCCGGACCCGCAACAAGATCAAAAAACGCTTTGTCTTCCTGCGCGGCCAATTGCAATGGCGAAGCGGCGGCCAGCCCGACGCCCGCAGCCGAAGCAGAGAGAAAAGTCCGGCGGCTCATCGTGCTTCCCATAGGATTCTCTCTGCGTCTCATACCGCCACCTCATTCATCGGATTTCTTTGAAGAAAAAAGATAGACCGCAATTGCGGCAATATCTTCGTCGTTCAGATAACTTGTGCCTTGATCGACATATTCACCCATGGACCCATCGAAGGTATCCCCGTCCGGCAAGAGACCGGTCTGCAGGGCAAGCATCAGGTCTTCTTTGATCCAGGGCTGTTGCGGGTGATCATAAAGAGCATGGATAGCCGGCACGGCTGTTCCATCGGGTCCCTGAGGGTTTCCGGCCAGCGGCACACCGGTGAAACCGCCGAGCAGATTGCGTTGACTGTGACACTCGGCGCAATGCCCCGGCCCCTGAACCAGGTAGGCGCCCCGGTTCCAGACAGCATCCTGAATCGGGTCCGCCTCGAAGCCACCTGAATCGAAATGCAGCAACTTCCAAAGTCCCAGGTGTGCCCGATCGGAGAAGGGCCAGGAAACCTCATGGGGGCGGTTTGACCTGGCGACCGGGGGAATGCTGTCGAGATATACCTTCAGATCCGCAACATCCTGCGCCGTCATCCTGGTGTAGGAGCTATAGGGAAACGCCGGGAAATAGTGTTCTCCGTCTGGCGCAAGTCCCTCCGCGAGCGCACGGGAGAAGTCTTCCAGATTCCAGCCGCCGATACCATGTGTCTTATCCGGCGTGATGTTCGGCCCGTAGAAGATGCCGAAATCAGTTTTCAAAGCCGGGCCTCCGGCGAAGATTTCGCCGCCTGTGGCGGAATCCGTATGGCAGCCGACACAGCCTGCAGCGCGCACCACATATGCGCCGCGCTGGGCATCGCCGGTGATGCCGGAAAGGTCCCGCGCTTCACCGCCGGTCCCGAGATGCGGCAGACCGAAAAAATAGGCCAGACTAAGCAGGACCGGAAATACGGCCCAGACAGCGGGTTTCCGGAGAAGGCGTCTCAAGACCCGGATCAGTCTTTGGGCTTGCGGAATGCTGTGTGACAAGACGAACAGATCTTGGCCGTCTTGGCGAACTGCCGACGCACTTCACGCTTTTCTTCATCCTGCGCAACAGCCGCCAAGAGCAGGGACTCTCTCAACATATCTTCAGACAAGGCGTCAAACCTGTCTTTTTGCTCCCAGATCGCAGGCAGCGCCTCAGTGACTTTCCCGTGCCGGCTTGCGTGACTATCCGGAAACAAACCGGGGATATCCTGGGCATGGCGGGAAATCAACTCTGCCGCCGCCTTTATCGCATCAGCATCATACGCCCGCTGGCCTTTAAACATTTCGCCGACGGTCTTCATGGCTTTTCCCATGAGCTCCATGGCATCCATGCGCTCCTTAACGATGCCCGAGGCACCACCGTGGGCATAAGCATTCAGGGCGCTCGCGGCTACGACGGCTCCCAACAGGGTCGCAAGTAGTGCGCCCGGGAGATGCTTCTTTTCACGTTGTTTCAAGTAAAGCCCTTTCCTCTGTCCTACCTTCGGCCCGGAACTCAAGCGGTGCGTCAGGGCCCCACCTATCGCTCCTGCGCGTTCATCCTCGCGTTCGCTTCTCTCGCCGCCCCCGTCCAGCTGCTCTTGATAAAAGAGAGCACAGCTGCGATTTCGTGATCGGAAAGGACCTCACCAAAGGCGGGCATGTCGCTGGGATGTTCAGGGTCTCCGATGTAACCCGCCGTGCCCAGCTTGGTGATCTGAAACAGCATCTCGTCCGGATGATGCCAGGTATGTCCGCTTTCATCATGCGGCGGCGCGGCGAGCCGCCCGTCGGGTTTGCGCTGTCGCCAGTCCGGCCAACCCGGCTCTCCACTGAGATCGCTGCCGTGACAAGCGGCGCAATTTGCTGCGTAAACCCTTACACCCTCTGCAACGAGAACCGCATCGTCAGGACGCAGCAGCGAAGGGGGCTCGCGATCACCTGTCAGGTTCCACACGACAGCGCCCGATGCCAGAAGCACAAGCACGCCAGCGGATACAATGAGGGCACGACGCATAACCAGTCCTTGGTTCAGGAACTATTTTCCGTAACTCGACGCTACTGGGGACGAGCGTAAAGCTTCCAGTGAGTGGAAGGTCAACTGGCGTCGTGCGCCAGAGAGTCTCGTCTGGAACAGGGAACCTTCCAGCTTCAAACGATACCTTTCCGACCCGCGTTCGCTTACACAGCCTGATTAGTTAAGGTGACGCTCCGTTACGCCACGTCTCCGGGATCAAACGCCTCGCGTTGTCGCGGCACGAACGATGATCGCGAGATCCGGATTTCCCTGACGCCCGCAGGCCGCCGATTGAAAACCCCAGTAAGAAAGGTTCCCGGCTGTATCCAGGTCGCTTCAAGTTTCAGCAAAAAGGCGCTGATCAAGCTGTAGGATCAGATCGCGGCCTTACGAGAAAATCTGACCCGTGTGGCAGCGAATAGAGACCCAACCTCAGACCGGATCGCCTGCTCAACGCACCGGAATCCAGATCTCAACCTCGCCTGAGCCGGTTTCTCCGTTGAAGTTGGCGTCATAGAACTCAAAATCCGGTCCTTTGACGTGGCTCACCTCGGATTCAGGCAGCCACTTGTTCCAGATCGTGTAGACAGTTTTGCGGATGTCAGAGATATGACCGTCATGTGTAAAAACAGCATAGCGCTGTGCCGGTATCGTCATGCGCGTGAGATCATCCCCGGCCTCCACCGCACCACTCACTTCAACGCCCGCCATGTAATCGAAATTTCCCTCTGCGTCGCCATTGCTACAGACCCCATAGGTGGCCGCGCCGATCTGACCGGCAATATTCCCGATGTGGGGCACAAACCGCCGCCAAAGATCCGGAATCGCGTGGTTGGTCTCGAAGCTGTAGCGTTCCGAAAGTCCGGCAACTTCAAAGGCCTGTCGCTCGACAATGCGAGGCGGTTTGAGTTCGGTCAGAAGCGAGGCATCCATGTCAATTGGCTCCACAAGTTGAATATTTTCAAGACTGCGGGCTGCACGAAGCGCTTCGGGTGTAATGCCGAAGAGTTCGCGGAACGCGCGGGTGAAGGCTTCATGAGAACCGTAACCGGCATCCAGCGCGACATTCAGGATATCTTCAGCCCCTTCTGCCAAAACACGCGCGGCTTCACTGAGCCGCCGGGCTCGGACGTAGGCCATCACCGGCCGTCCTGCGACCGACTGAAAGACACGGGAAAGATGAAAGCGCGAGACGCCGCAAGCCTGCGCGACGTCTTCAAGATCGAACGTTTCGCGCCGCCGCCATTCGACGTACCAGACCACCTTTTCCAAAATACTCATACCGCGATTCCTATAAAGCTTAGAGCACGATCCTTTTTGATCCGAGCAATCAAGGACTTGATTCGCTCCTTAACGATCGGTCTCTCGAGGAAAATAAAGGCGTCCACTCTCCTTCGCTTGATCGCGCTTGCTATGCCTTCCGCAATATGCTGCAAAACCCACACGGGATCGTCTTTCCGGCAGCGGCATTTCCAACCCAGGCATACCATGTCCATTACCCTATCGCAGGTCACCAAATCCTTCGGCGCCGAAAAGGTTCTGGACAAGGTTTCCCTGGAGATTGCATCAGGCGAGTTTTTCGCCGTGCTGGGCCCCTCTGGCTGCGGCAAAACCACTTTGCTGCGCCTCGCGGCGGGCCTGGAGGAACTGGACAGCGGTGCAATCTCCATCGGGGGGCACCCGGTCGCCGGTGACGGACTCCACCTCGCGCCGGAAGACCGCAATGTGGGGGTCGTGTTTCAGTCCTATGCCCTCTGGCCGCACATGTCCGTCGAGGCCAACGTCGGCTTTCCGCTCGAGGCCGCCGGGGCCAGCAGGCGTGCCGCGCTGGATCAGGCACAGGAGCATCTGGGCACGGTCGAGCTGGAGGCCTTCTCCAAGCGCAAGCCCGCCGAGCTCTCGGGCGGTCAGCGTCAGCGCGTGGCTCTTGCCCGCTGTCTCGCCCAGGGCGCGGAAACCATTCTGATGGACGAACCGCTCGCCAATCTGGACCCGCACCTGCGCGCCACCATGGAGGAAGAGCTCGCCCGCTTCCACCGCGCCTCGAACACCACCGTGCTCTACATCACTCATGACCAGCGTGAAGCCATGGCCCTCGCCGACCGCCTCGCCGTCATGTGGCAGGGACATGTTCTGCAGGTCGGCGCGCCCAGCGAGATTTACCACCGGCCGGTCAGCGAACGGGTGGCGCGTTTCATCGGCCGCAGCGCGATCCTCGACGGCGAGATTTTGAATTTCGCGCACGACGATCAGGCCCTGGTCCGGATCGGCGGGCTGGAGGTTGCCGCGATGTCATCGGCTGTGACAAAAGTAAGTCATAACGAAAAGAAAAGGGCCCGTATTGTGGTCCGTCCGGAAGATGTCGTTTTGGACAGTGACAAGGCCGCCGTGACCGCCACTGCGGAGCGTGTCGCCTACCGCGGCGGTTTCTGGGAGGTCGCCGCACGGCTGGATGGCCTCGACACGCCCCTCGCCCTCAACCTGCCGGAACGGGTGACGCCAGGGGACAAGCTGCCGGTCTCTTTGCGCAACGCATGGCTGCTTCCTGCCGCTTAATCAGTAGCTTGTTAAGATTTCTTAATCCCGCCAGGGAATGACGCCCGGCTGCAGTTTCGGCGCCAGCAGGTTCAGCCCGAACATCAGCACCACCGTCGCCGCCACCGTGATCGCCGCCATGGCCGCCGCCAGCGTGGTGTAGCCGCCGTCCTCGTAATTGAAAATCACCGTGCCGATGGTCTCGCTGCCCGTCGACCAGAGCAGCGCCGAGACGGTTACCTCGTTGTAAGCCGTGAGAAAAACCAGAATTGCCCCCGACGCCGCCGCCGGCGCAACCAGCGGCGCGAAGATCCTGCGCATGCGGCGCATCAATCCAGCACCCGACACCCGGGCGGCATCGTCGAGGCTGACATCGAGCTGGGTATAAGCCGCCGCAACCGGCTTCAGCCCTACCGCGAAGAAGGCCGAGACATAGGCGATCAGGATGATCCAGATCGTGCCGTAGAGACTGAAATCGAGCAGCGGTAACGGACGGATAAAGGCCAGGATGAAGGCAATCGAGATCACCAGACCCGGTATGGCAAAGGTGATCTCCGCCTGGGTGGCCGTGACCGATGCCGCCTTGCGGACCAGACCACGTCCGGTGATCAGATAATAACCGAGACCGATAGAAAGAACGGCAATCGCCAGCGCCGCGGTGCCCGCTGTCAGGGTCGAATTGAGGAACGCGCGCGCCGTAACAGACTGATTCAGGATGACTTCCGAAAAGTTATCCAGCGTCACGCTGGCCCAGCTCAAGGGGAGCCCGTAGGTCGGCACCAGCGCCGTGGCCAGCAGCGAAACCAGAGGCAGCAACAGCGTGGCTGCAACAAAGACCCAGAGCCCAGTCTCGCTTGCTCCCCGCCAACGTCCAAGACGGATCGCCAGAGCCGCCTGGGGTAAGCCGACCAATGCCAGACGCATACGCCGCTGAAAATGAAACTGCACCGCCAACGCCGCCAAGGTCACCAGCGCCAGGATAATTGCAATCACTGCAACGTTGGGCAGAACGTCAGGCCCGAAGCTGGCAAGCCGACGCCACATCAGGACCGGCAGCGTGGTATAGCGCGCGGGGATGCCCAGCAGTGCATTGATCCCGAAGTTGCCCAGCGCCGCCACGAAGGCCAGCGCGAAACCGGACAGCAGACTCGGCGCGAGCAGAGGCACGACAATCCGCATCAGCATCCGCCCCCCGCCTGCCCCTGAGACTCGCGCCGCATCACTCAGTTCCCGGGGGAATGATCGCAGAGCCGCGCGCAGGATCAGAAAAACCAAGGGACTGTGCTGGATCGTCAACAAAGCAACGATGCCTTCCCGGGAATAGATCGGATGGGTCGAGCCAGGTTCGGGGGCAAGCGCCAGCCACTGCAGAACCGGGCTTGCGGGCCCCAACGCCTGGATCCAGGAGATCGCTGTCACGTGGGGCGGAATCATCATGGGCAGAAGAATCAGAAAAACCAGCGGCCCTTTGGCCCGCACATCGGTCAAACCGATGGTGAGCGCCAACCCCAGGCCAATCAGGGTTGCGAAGCCAGCCGCCAGAAAACTGCTCTCGAAACTATGCCAGAGTGCGCGCAGCACAGACCGATTGGCAAGCGCCTCCCAGAAGAGCGTGAGCGAGAGTCCCTCCTCGCCGCCGAGACCAATTTTGAAGAGCAGCAGCAGCGGAAAGCCGCAGAAGAAAAATACGATCAAAAGAATTGCGGCGAGGGGCACACCCTCGCCGCTGAAAAACTGTTTGGCCGAACGCAATGTCACGCTGTTCAGCCACCAAAGATATCGGTGAACTTCATCTTGTTGCCTTTGTCTTCCCTCAGCGCTTTCGCGGCATCGAAATCCATCAGCTTGATCTGGTCACGCGAAGGAAACCCCTCAGGCGGCGTGATGGCCGGATGAGCCGCGAGATAACCTTGATCCGCGGCAAGCTGCTGGCCTTCAGTGGACAGCAGGAAGTCGACGAAAGCCTTTGCCGCAGCAGGGTTTTGCGCGGTTTTCAGGATCGCGACGGGCTCGGTCACCGCGGAAACGCCCTCGCTCGGGAAGACAAATTCGACCGGCGCGCCCTTCAGCTTATTGCGGATCGGCAGGAAGTCGACGACGAAACCGTAGAGTTTCTCACCACCTGCGACCGCTTTATAGGTCCCTCCGTTGCCGCCCTTGGGATTCGTCCCCTGCGACGCCAAGCCCTCGTAAAAATCCCATTTCAGCTGCGGGTTTGACGTCAGGGTCGCCATGTGGATCGTGGCCGCACCTGAGGTTAGCGGCGACGGCATGGCGATCTTGCCCTGGGCTTCCGGCTTCAGAAGATCCTTGTAGGAGGTCGGCTTAAAGGGTGCCGCCGTGTTGTAGACAATACCGGTGGTGATCAGCTTGGTGGAGAAGTAGGTCTTGTCCTTATCCATGATGCCCGCGTCGTAGGCGGAAACATCGGCATCGGGATGGGCCATCAGGCGGCCTTCCTGCTTCAGGCCCTCCATGGTCACGATGTCGGCGATCAGCAGCAGATCCGGTTTTGGCGCCCCGGCAGCAAACTCGGCCCGCAGTTTCGCCATGACCTTGGTCGTGCCGTCACGCACCCATTCGACCTCGACACCGGGATGTTTCACCTTAAAGGCGTCAACTGTTTGCTGAGCATCCTTGTTGGGCTGCGAGGTGTAGAGCACCAGCTTACCGGCAATCTCCTCTGCAAGAGCGGAACCAACAAAGGCAGTGGCGGCAAAGGTCACTGCCGTCACGGCGGAAAAGAGTTTCTTCATAATCGCTGATCTCCCTCGAACGCGAATCCTGCGTAAAACAATCCGGCAACTTAGGCACAGTATGTGACAGCTTTTCGCGTTCCGCTGTTTTTCTCCGAACAAGCTTCCATCGTGTGGTTCAGATCTGTTGATCATCAGTATGGAGCAAGAGTGATGCCGGCGACAGACGACAGCTCTCACTGTCTTTTCTCGTTAAGGCCCTCGTGACGTTGTTCTACTGATGTTGGCCACGAAAAAAGCACTGTTACCCTGGACTTTTTCTTCAAGACCCTGTTTCTTTTGAATTTGAAAGCATCGCATCTGGAGTTCTGTGGCAATTAAATTTTTTAAGACGCTTATAGCCTTCGCAACCGGGTTCGGGCTTGGGCTCGCCGCGGTTTTCCTTAACGGTGAGTTCGTCATACATATTCCGGTGCTGCTGGGCATTCTGGCAACTGCGCTCTATCTGACCCGGGAAAAATGGTGGGCCTTCTGGATTTAACCTGCATGCTTCCGTCAAAAAGCAAGCCCACGAAAGAGGGCGATAAAGACACTCGTCCTTGATCCTACAGGTCGTTTGAAACCTATTGCCGGCAATCAGCCTTTCAAAATCGGTCTTTCGACAAAAGAGCAAAAACACGACGATGAAACCGACTCTGTTTAGATTTTTCGTCATCCTTCTTGGCGGTCTGGCCTTAGGCTTTTTTTGGCTCGAGAATGCGCCTTTGCCTGTCTTTTATGTCTTTACCCCTATCGTTGGCTTTTGTGTGTTTCTGACACTCTGGAGCGTGAGGTTTTGTGGTTCTTGTGAAAAAGCGTTGGCAAATTTCAATCCCGTCAGGCGACCTAAATCCTGCCCCGATTGCGGTGCACCACTGAGACAAGAGTGATCCCGGCGCTCTTCAATACGCCCCGGCAGTAAGACCGGACAAAACACGGCAGCTCCCTAGGTCAACCCGGGCGAGCTTGCAGGGCACTTAAATAGAGACTCAAGCAAAGAAAGCTAATGGAAGAACAGAACCAATTTCTCACCATACTGCCAGACTTAATCGGGAGTGTGTTTTTCCTGTTTGGTGTATCCGTAATGCTCTTTTTGCAGATCAGCAGAAACGCAGCCTTAAAACGAAAAATATTCCGATGGTCGTTGGTTTTAATGATGCCGCTTGTCCTCGGGTTTTTCTGGGCGGCAAATGCGCCCTTACCTATCATTCTGGGATTTATACCCGGTGTTGTAATTATCGCTCTGATGAACCTACGAATGATTCGGTTCTGCGGCTTCTGCGGAAAGACGTTGGTCAATTACAATCTTATCTTCCGTCATAAGTTCTGCTCCGACTGCGGGGCATCCCTCAAGTAATAGACGATCATGGAAGATCCGAAACTGCTCCCACTATCGACAGAGGGCCGTCTTGAGCGTCCAAGCAGACATTGGCTTTTGCTGGGCAATCGAACGATAGCGGGCAGAACCACCCTGCGTGTCATTGCTCGTAATCAGTTTTTCAAATCACGTTATTTGTCGTTTTTTGTTGTTTTTTTCTGTTTTTTCCGAAAAATGGGAAAATCAGTGGTTGTAGAGACGTTTCTGCAAACACGATATTTCGATTTTAGGATGCAGAAATGCAGGATTTTGGGGCCGCCTTTGGGCAAGCCTTCGCGCTGATTGCGGGTTTCGACCCGGCGCTGATGGAGATCATCAGCCTTTCCATGCGCGTGACCTTCAGCGCTGTTCTGATCGCCTGCCTGATCGGTCTGCCCCTGGGTGCCGTCCTGGCTGTTGGCCGCTTTCCAGGCCGCGGCGCACTTGTGGTGTTGGTCAGTGCGCTGATGGGTCTACCCCCTGTCGTGGTTGGTCTAGCGGTCTATCTGATGCTGTCCGCCGCCGGTCCGCTGGGTGTGCTGCAACTGCTTTACACCCCAACGGCCATGATCATTGCGCAAGCGATTCTGGTCACTCCGATCATTGCCTCCCTCACCCGTCAAGTGGTTGAGGACATGCACGGCGAGTACGACGAGCTTCTGCGCTCCATGGGAACAAGCCGTGTGTCCACTGTCGCAACGCTACTGTGGGATGCTCGTTATTCTCTGCTTACGGCGGCGTTGGCCGGACTCGGTCGGGCTCTGGCGGAAGTCGGCGCGGTCATGATTGTCGGCGGCAACATCAATCACGTCACGCGGGTCATGACGACGGCCATCGCGCTGGAGACTTCAAAGGGCGCGTTGGCCCTGGCACTGGGGCTCGGCATCATTCTGGTCGGTCTCTCAATCCTGGTAAATGCAGGCCTGATGGGCCTTCGCAAATCTGCGGAGCGGCTGGCCTATGCCTGAGACAATCACTCGCAACAGCCATTTGTCGGTCATTGAATCCGGGATCGCGCCGCCCGCCATAACGCTGCAGGACGTCGTGTTCGAGCGCCAGGGGAAGGCGCTGGTCGATGGCTTGAATCTGACGCTTACCGCCAACGGAACCACTGTTCTGATGGGCCCGAACGGCGCAGGCAAGAGCCTCACGCTGCGGCTCATGGCCGGGCTGATCGCGCCCGGGCAGGGTAAAATCCGCTGGAACGGGGTCGAGACCGTGCCTTCGCAGCGTGTCGCCCTGGTATTCCAGAAACCAGTGTTGCTGCGCCGCTCGGTACGCGCCAATCTCACGCATGCGCTCAAAACCTACGGCGTCCCCCGGTCCGCGCAGCCGCAACGTCTGGAAGAACTCCTCAAAATGGGAAATCTGACCGAGCTGGCCGATCGGCCGGCGCGGGTACTTTCCGGTGGCGAGCAACAGCGGGTCGCGATGGTGCGGGCGTTGGCAGCGCGCCCCAAGCTTCTGCTGCTCGATGAGCCAACGGCGAGCCTGGATCCGCAGGCAACAGCCGCAATTGAATCCCTCATCCGTACCGCTGCCGCAGGCGGCGCAAAGGTCTTGCTGGTCACCCATGATCCGGGTCAGGGACAACGTCTCGCGGACGAGATCGTGTTCCTCAATCATGGCCGGGTCACTGAAGTCACCGGCGCATCCCAGTTTTTCGACGCCCCCCGCTCGCGGGAAGCCCGAACTTATCTCAGCGGGCATCTCCTTTTCTAGCTCAGCCGTATTCTCATGGGTCCAAGAATGAAAAACCGCAGTCTCTCGCTCCTTCTCGCCACTGCTCTTGCCGGCGGTCTGTCAATTGGCACAGTCAAGGCCGAAGACAGGTTCATAATTGTGCAGTCCACCACCTCGACACAGAATTCAGGCCTCTACGACGCCCTGCTACCGGAGTTTACGGCCAAGAGCGGGATTGAAGTCCGTGTTGTTGCTGTCGGCACGGGCCAGGCGATCAAGAATGCACAGAACTGCGACGGCGACGTATTGCTTGTTCATGCCAAAGCCTCGGAAGAAAAGTTCGTCGCGGCAGGCCACGGCGTTTCCCGCGCCGACGTCATGTACAACGATTTCGTCATTGTCGGACCGGCGTCGGACCCTGCCGGGATCTCAGGTTCGAATAACGTGGCGACCGCTCTGGCAGCCATAGAGAAAGCAGGCGCTGCCTTTGCTTCACGCGGCGACGACAGCGGCACCCACAAGAAGGAACTCGCGCTCTGGAACGCCGCCGGCATCGACCCATCAGGCGACAGCGGCGGCTGGTACCGCGAGACCGGTTCGGGCATGGGCGCAACGCTGAACGTCGCCGTCGGGATGGGCGCTTACGTCATGACCGACCGGGCGACCTGGATCGCATTTGGAAACAAAGGTGACTACGGCATCGTCGTAGAGGGTGACGATGCCATGTTCAATCAGTACGGCATTATCCAGGTCAGCCCGAAAGCCTGTCCGAAGGTAAAGGCGGATATGGGCCAGACATTCATTGACTGGGTGCTTTCCAAAGAAGGACAAGCCGCGATCGCCGACTATAAGCGCGATGGGCAGCAGCTCTTCTTCCCCAACGCAGATAAGCAGCCCAGCAGCTAACAGACCTCTATAGCCACTGGTTCGCCGGGTTCACACCTGACCCGGCGCTAAAGCGGCGGCGCGCGACAAGCCTCTCCACCTCTGCTTCCCCCGCGTGCCGCCGTCCTTCTTCCAGGAGGATCCTCTCGCTGGTTGCTTCGATAATCAGCGCATCGGACAACCAGGTCTGAAGCTCGGCACGATCGTAGAGTTTGTCGGAGTCATCAGGTCCCATCGCGTCCGGATCTGCCTGCGCCTTGGAGAAGCTCTCAAGCAAAAACCAACCGTCGTGCTCAAGCGCTTCGTACGCCAGACGGACCGCCCGCTCTCGCAGCACACTCGTGCCATGCAGGTAGAGAATGCAGGAGAGGTCCCAGGTTCTACCGGCTTCGGGCATCCAGTCGGTGAGATCCGCAGTGATGCGCTCAACGGTTACGCCTGCGGCCTTATCCCGCGCCAACGCGCGCCGCGTGGCCTCCGTCGAGTGATCGACCGCGGTGACTTCATACCCGCATTGCGCCAGCCAGGTTCCGTTTCGTCCATCACCATCGGCCAGACACAAAACGCGGCAAGCTTCTGCATGCCGGCTGATGAACTCCACAAAGTCAGAGCGTTCACAGAATCTGCGAAGATACTCGTTCGGAGATTCGCCGAACAAACCTTCATCGACTGCTTTATAGCGGGCATCCCAGTCCCGGGCGCTGCGGGTGGGCTCAGTCATGTCGCCTGAAGGGGATAACGTGACATCAGGCCCCGTTCCAGTGCACACGACCATGGCCGCTCAGGTTATAGCCACCGAGCTCCTCGGCCTTTTCCATGAAGCTTGGCGTACGGCAGAATTCCAGGAGCGCCTGAAACGGCGGTTCGAACCAGGCGCGCCGATCAACAATCAGATCAAAACGCTCCTTTTGCGTCAGCAGAAACGTAAGTCCGAATTGTTGTGCCATCGCTTCAAGACCCGGCGCAGCGTCGGCGCGCCCGGAGGCCACCGCAACGGCGGCATCGGTTTCCGTGCGCGCGACATCCTTGGTAAAACTAACCTGATCAGGGCCGATACCGGCTTCCTCGAGCAGATAGTTTAAAAGGATTCCGGCCCCTGCCGCCGGCTGGCGACGGACCAGGCGTTTACCGCGCAGATCGGCGATAGATTTGATCGATCCCGCCAGCTCACTGGACAGCAGCAAGCCCTGGCTCCGGATCGCCCACTCAACCAGAACAATCGGCGCCGCGCCCAGAGCATCCGTGACATGACGAATGTTCCAATCGTCTCTATCCGGCTCAAAAACATGAAGACCCGCCGCCATGGCATCGCCGGCCTCAACCCGCGTCAGCCCATCCAGACTGCCATCGAAAAAGGTTGCCAGGCTGGAGCCTGATTCCCGGATGGCCCAGTCGAGTAAGGGGTCATGACTGCCGGCGACGACATTAGCCGGTGTGCGCTGCATGGCCTGCGGCGTCGCACTTCCCGATGATTGCTGGTCGCCGATCAGCCAGGCTTCTAACTCAGCGCGTGGAAACAGGAGTTTTCCGGTAACTCGTCGGCAGGGAATTTCCTCCGCTGCCGCCATTTCATAAACCTTGCGTTCCTTGACGCGCAGCAGTTCGGCCACTTCGCGAGTGGTCAGGTATTCCGGTGTATTGCTTCGAATTTCCATGCCCCATCAATACACTGCCTGCAACAGAGAGTGAACCCGATATCCTCAGGCGTTACGCGCTGATTGACGCACTACCCGACCCTGGGCAGAGTCTCTCATCTCGTCGGCAGGACGGTTTGAGCTCGGTATCGCAAATTTGTGGGAAGTTCAGAGATGGTCTCAATATCCGCCGAAACGTCCGATTTTTACGACTGGCCCGGCTTGCTCGCGCTTTTGCGCTCATCCTATGCATTCATGGATGGAAGGATCGACCCACCATCTTCGCTGCGACACCTCAATGCACGCGGGTTGGAAGAAAAATCGGAGGATGCGCGTCTCGTCCTGGCAAAAGATGGCGATATCCTGATTGGCTGCTGCTTTTTAAAGCCTGCCTGCGATCTGTTTTACGTCGGCAAGGTGGCTGTGAGCCCCACGCATCAAGGCCAGGGCATCGGGCGCAAGCTCATCACCCATGCGATCGGGCTCGCTCGGCAGGAAGGCCGAAAAGGACTTGAACTACAAACACGTATCGAGCTGGTCGAGAACCATAAAGCTTTTGCCGCCATGAGGTTTCGGAAGACCGGGGAGTCTTCCCATGAAGGCTATGATCGTCCTACCAGCATTACCATGCGTCTGACTTTTTAACGCGGCTCAGGACTCGAAATACGCGAGAAAGCCCCGCCGCCAGGGCGAGGCCTTCTGTAACGTGAATTTACTGCGCGTTACTTCGGCAGCAGCACTGTGTCGATCACGTGGATCACGCCATTGGAAGCACCGACGTCCGCTGCAATGACGGTCGCGTCGTTTACCATCACACCGCTCATCGCGTCGACGGCGAGCTTACCGCCCTGCACCGTCGCGACATCGGCTTTTTTGCCGGCGATGTCGGATGACATGATCTTACCTGGTACGACGTGATAGGTCAGGATAGCGACCAGCTGATCTTTGTTTTCAGGCTTCAGCAGGTTCTCAACCGTCCCGGCGGGCAGTTTCGCGAAGGCTGCATCGTTGGGGGCGAAGACGGTGAAAGGCCCCTTGCTCTTCAGCGTGTCCACCAGGTCAGCTTCGGTAACAGCGGCCACCAGTGTGTTGAACTGTCCGGCACCAACGGCGGTGTCGACGATATCTTTTTTCGGCGCCGTATCACTACTGCTTGCACAAGCACCAAGAGCAAATGGGACAATTAAAACGAAAGCTTTGAAGAAATTTGAAATACGCATGATCAGCACTCCCCGGTGATCTGTTGTTGATGTCACCGTTTACGACCGGGTCTCGAGCTTGGATCACCAAAAATTTACATCACATTTGCATCCGCCGGAGCACGCGATACGTAACCGACTTTGCCGAAAGATGATTTTTTCTCTAAACTTCAATTACTTGTAAGGAACAAAACTATTTACGTGCGCGCCGTCAAACCTGCGAATTCTTCCTTAAGACGGGTTTCTGCACACGGCCTGCAATTTGTTTCCGACCGCGTCCCGGACATAAGCTGCGTAGTAATTTTCCGAATACTGCGGGCGAAGACCGGGTGCTCCTTCACAGCTACCGCCTTGTGCAAGGGCGGTTGCATGGAACGCTCGCACCGCATCGCGGCTTGCCGCCGTAAAAGCCACATGAGTTCCGTTTCCCCAGGTTGCCGGCAGGCCATTGAACGCAGCGCCAACATAGAGGAGCGGCAACTGCGCATGATCCAACCCGAAGCACACTGTGGTCTCGTCATTCTCTTCCGGCAGCTCCGCCATTCCAAGTGTCCCAAGCACCGCATTATAGAACTTCCGTTCGCGATCCAGGTCCGTCTGACCGATGGTCACATGAGAGATCACATCTCCCCCGGAATCGGCAGAACGTCCCTTCAGATAACAAACAGCCTGTAACTTGTTGCCGTCCGGGTCACGCACATAGGCGGCGTAATAGTCTTCCGCATACTGAGGCCGCAGCCCCGGCACTCCATCGTCAAAGCCGCCATGCGCAAGCGCCGTGGCGTGAAAACTGTCGACCGCGCTTTTATCAGGCGCTGTATAGGCAATGTGAAAACCATTGCTCCAGGTCGCAGGTAAGCCATCAAACGGCCGGCAAACGAATAGATGCGGATGGCGCTGATCCACGGGCGCGAACATCAGATAGCCGTGCTCCATCGAGGCCTCGACAAGCGGCTGCCCCAACGCTGCCATCACCGGGGCATAGAAATCTTGCGACCGCTCGAGGTCATTGGAGCCAAGGGTGAAGTGACTAAACATCGGTGGGGGTCTCCAAAGCAACCAGCGTAATTGGTCACAGTATCCCGAACCGGTCTTGTAAGCGAAGCAAACCCTCTAACGCGCTGACAAAAATCATTCATCGTCTAACGGATATGTGTGAATCTCTCTCGCGCACCAATAGACGCCGCGGTAGACGTCCTCGACCGGTCCTTCAAACTCAAGCAATTCGGTCGAAGCCGGACGCCGACCGAACCGTCGATCAAAGCCCATGGCAATTTGACGAGCTTCCTTTTCCGTTTTCGCAGAAACACGAACTGTCGAGACATAGCCGACGACCTCATCGGTTTCTTCCAGGTTTGCACCAACATCCCGCGCCTCAGCGGAGAGTTCGCCCTCAATCATAATGGAGAAACAAGATGCGTTACTTAGTTCAGGTTCTGTTAGCTTCCGAAGATGGAACAAAACGCCACTGGAGACACAGTGGTATTGAAAAACGCGCTCAATCCAGTTGTCTGCTCGATTTTCGAAACCATTATTGAAAGCAAATTTAAGGGCGCTTTCGACAATGTGATCCAGGCCCTCCTCGTCGTCAGCCTCAACAGCAAACGCGAAGGCGCTCTCGAAGTTTGCCCAGGCTTCCTCACGGTGGCCGCTCAATTCCTGCAGGGACAATGTAACCATCGGAAAACGCCAATCGTCCGGGGCTTCACGTTCTAAGAGTGCCTGGACATCATGAAGACGTTCGATGTCATTCAATCGAAGACCCACAATCGCTAGGTTGTAGTAAGCTGAGACAGATCCTGAGTCGATGGTGATCGCTTGCTCGAACTTTGCAATTGATCGCTCAAACTCTCCTGCATCGCTATGCGCAATCCCGCAACGTATCAATGCATCGCTATCATTTGGCTTAAGCGCTAAATAGGCCTCAAAAGCGTCAGCGGCTTTGCCCGGCAAATCCGCCCCGCCATAACCTTCACCAAGTAAGTAGTGACTAGAGGGAAAGTCGGGTTCAAGTTGAGTTGCGCGGAGCAATGCTTCAATTGCATGCTCCCATTTTTCACCTTCTAACAGGACCGCTCCGTAGCCGTGCCAGGACCGCGCCTTGCATGGGGCGATCAAAGTCAGACGTTCAAAGACAGGTTCTGCCAGATAAAGAACATCAATACGCAGAAGCTCCCAAGCGAAACCTGCGAGAAAGTCTTCGCGTATTTCGTCAGCAAGATCCTCAGAAATACTCTCGGCCTCAATGTCATCGTCAAGGCTGTAGGCGCAATACCAACGAAGTCCCGACAACTGGCCCGCAAAATAGAGATCAGGCTCAGCAGATGCGTTGATCTCATCGATCATGGATACAGCCTCTTCCAATCGATCATGCTCGATCAGATTGGTAATTGCCGCCAACGCATCACTGTCCGAATTTCGCACCATTTGTCCGCAAGCGAGTGTAAGTTGCAGATCATTCAAGGCCACAAAACACTATCTATTGTTGAAATTTTATGAAGACACAGGCGTTTATCGGATAGCTTCATTCTTCGGCTGCAGTTAAAGATGTGCGCAGGCTTCCGGCCTTAAAAAAGTCAGTGCGAATACCAGGCAACAAATTTCTTCTCGCCGCCCGGCGCGAAGGTGACAACTCGGGAGCTGTCTTTGCGTTCGGCCCAGCCCTTGTTCAGGGCTAGGTTCAGAACGGCCGCACCCACGCTTCCACCCAGATGGTGGCGACGCTCGCTCCAGTCGATGCATCTGCGGCAGAGGGGACGTTTCGATTTGGAAAGCGGCGCGATTTCGATGCCGCGCGTTTCAAGAAACCTCCGGCCTTCTTCGGTCAGTTCGACTGCATTCTCGGCAGACTTCAAAATGCCGCTCGCACTCCAGCTGGCAAAGAGATCAACAGCCAGGTTTCCAGCCAGGTGGTCATAACAGGACCGCGCACGCCGCATCGCCTCATCCTTCGGCCCCGGGCGCGTGCGCATGTGGCCAAGCCGGGCAGAGACACTCACGAGCGCTTCAATTGCGTGCGCGACGTCCGGATCGGCAAGCCGATAGAAGCGATGCCGTCCCTGCTTTTCGCCCGTTACAAGACCGCAAGCCTCCAGCTTCGCCAGGTGTCCGCTTGCCGTCGCGGGCGTCACCGCAGCCTCACGCGAGAGTTCGCCTGCCGTCAGAGCCATACCCGACATCAGGGCCAACAGCATGTTGGCACGCGCAGGTTCGCCGAGGCAGGCCGCGACCTGAGCGATATCCGGGCCTTCTTTCATAGTTTGGTCATCACCTAAGTGTTTCCTGACATCACTGTGTTAGGGTTCGGCAGCCTCGTCAATGATTAGACTTTCGGAGATCACGTCAATGGACCCTGTCTCGCTCTATCTGCCAGGTATAGTTCTGGCCTACACCGCATTCCTGCTTTCGATCATGAGTCCGGGACCGAATGTCCTTGCCGTGATGGGAACCTCCATGAGCCAGGGCCGTGCCTCCGGAATTGCCCTCGCACTGGGTGTCGCCGGCGGGTCTTTCTGCTGGGCCGTCCTGACCGCCACCGGCCTCTCCGCGGTACTGGCGTCCTACGCGATTGCTCTAACGGTCATAAAGATTGCAGGCGGGTTTTATCTGCTGTGGTTGGCCTATAAATCATTTCGGGCGGCAGCATCCCGTCACGATATCGAAGCCAGGAACCTGGAGGGTAAGGTTCTCAGCCCAAGAGGATATTTTCTCCGCGGCCTCACGATCCAGATGACCAATCCCAAAGCAGCACTGGCCTGGATCGCTATCATCTCACTCGGCCTGCAGGCGGACGCGCCATTTTGGGTTGCCGCCGCTATCGTCATCGGGACAAGCATTTTTTCCGTAGCCATCCACTGCGTTTATGCCCTTGCCTTTTCGACCCGACCGATGGTGCGGATTTACAGCAAGGCGAGACGCTGGATCCAGGGCATTCTGGGAACCTTCTTCGCATTGGCAGGCCTGAAGCTGCTCGCAACACGAACCTAAGCGCGATCAGAATCTACGCTGCAATCCGACGGCGCATGGCGCGCAGAACCGCTCCGATCACTGGGATCTTTTCGTAAATCTGTCCAGCGGCGTCGTAGAAATCGATATGGGCTGTTGCCTTGCCGTCGGCGCGAAACTGGATCCTGCTCATGCCCTTGATCGGCCAGACCTCGGTCTTGCCTTTCGGCGTCAGAGTAAACTCCCAATTCAAATAGGCACGATCCCCGGCGACGGCATGATCGGAGACCTTGAAGCTGTGACCATCGACGTCTTCGAACATCTTTTCGAAGACTCGCCGGACGGCGTCGATACCCTGTGCTTCGTTGAAAGGGTCGCGAAACACTGCATCGGGCGCAAAAATCTCTTCAAAGCGACCCAGGTCGCTGGGCGTGAGGTTTTCAAAGAAAGCAATGTAGCCGGCAACGGTCGTTTCCGAGACCATCAGGTCAACCTCCATACGGGCGTACGCGTCGCCCTCTATCTCACTCTCCAGTTAACCACTTTGCACCATGCAGCGGCGCAGGCAGGACGACAAGAGTTTGGTCGCGTTGTTGCTCTATACGTAGTTATGACACGCCAAAGATCACAAACGAACCGTCGCTGCGCGGTTTTGTCTCACCTTAAAAAAACTCCCTGACTACAAATCCAGCTTTTCCAACGAAGTCTTATTGGTTTCATAGAGATAGCAAGGTTGCTCTCGAACAATTTTTCAATCGAACGCCTTTAAAAGTTCTGGAATTCAAACTACGTACCGCATTATAACAAATCAGTACACAACTGTATGGTTTTGATATGAAGACACGGCGTTCGAAAGAAGACTGGCTCGACCACGGCCTGACGGTTTTAGCTCAATCGGGAATCAAGGCGATCAAAGCGGAACCGCTCGCCAGAGCGCTCAATGTCTCGCGCGGAAGTTTCTACTGGCATTTTCGAGACATTGACGAGTTCCACCTCGCGTTACTGGGTCGATGGCAGACTGTCAGGACGAACGGCATTATCGCAGAAATCGATCAAAAGGGTGAAGACGGAGAGCGCCTTAAGCATTGGATGCGCAAGGCAATGGTCGGCGACAACGCCCTTGAACGGGCTGTCAGGGCCTGGGCAACGCAAAATCAGCACGCGGCAGCAACAGTGGCCACAGTCGACAAAATCCGCTTGAAATACCTTGAAGAGGTTCTGAGCTCGGACGGCCTTTCCTCCCAACAGGTGACCGCCCGTGCAGCCTTTCTCTATTGGGGTTACGTGGGGCGGATCATGATCGGACATGGTGCCAGCAAGCTGCGCCCGCTTCAGCTCGATGGCATCGCCGCTTCTGTTCTTGCGTAAGGCCTGCAGCAAAGCGATTTAAATCCAAGACAAATAAACATAATCCGGTTTCAGGTATCGGCTTACATGAATCACTATGAACTTACCTCATCTGTTCTCAAACGAAGGGCCGAGACAAACAAACGAACTCCTCTTGCCATGCGCCCAGAGGAGCTCATGACTTCGCCATAAGGCGGTGAAACTTAATGAAGTTTTAAGGCGAGATTTCTATCCTGCCGGGAATTTGCTTCAAATTTCTGGCTAGGGTACGTCGTCATGCTCGCGTCCGCACGATCTGGAGACTGGCTGAGCATAGAGCGGATCAGTGTTTACCCGCGAATCATGTTGGCCATTATTGCGAGTGCTATGCTCGCCTGGATTGCTTTATCGGACGGCTTAATTGATCTGAACGGTAAGCCTATCGGCACCGATTTCTCGAACGTTTACGCCGCAGGTGTACTGACGCTCAAGGGACAACCTGAAGCCGCTTATGATCCCGCGCTTCAACACGCTGCGGAAAGAGCGGTATTTGACGGGCAGGACGTTCCCTTTTATGGGTGGCATTACCCTCCTCTGTTCCTGTTTGTCGCTGCTGCGCTCTCCTTTTTGAGCTACGGTTGGGCGCTCTTGGCCTGGATGGCGATAACGATCCCAGCGTACCTGGCCGCGATCCGCGCCATTATTCCGCAACCTGGAACGCTGGTGGTGGCACTCGCGTTCCCTGCAGTGTTTATTAATCTCGGTCATGGTCAGAACGGTTTTCTTACCGCAGCACTTTTGGGCGGCAGCCTCGTCTTGCTGGATCGCCGCCCGCTAATCGCCGGCATCCTTATCGGGCTTTTGGCCTACAAACCGCAGTTTGGCGTACTTATTCCTCTGGTTCTCGCAGTGACCGGGCGCTGGCAGGTATTTGGCGCCGCTGCCGTCACCGTCATCACGGCCTCCGCCGCCAGCTACGCCGTATTCGGCATTGAAGTCTGGCACGCCTTTTTTGAAAGCACGAAGTTCACACGAAACGTTGTGCTGGAGTCCGGTGGCACCGGATGGCAGAAAATCCAGAGTATCTTTGCCGCTACACGAATGTGGGGCGCGAACATTCAAGTTGCCTATGCCGCGCAAATCATTTTGGGTTCATCGATCGCCGTCAGTCTGATCTGGTTATGGCGCAGCTTGGCAGCCTTCCCTCTGAAAGCCGCCGCGCTTGCAATCGGCTCACTCCTGGCAACCCCCTACGTGCTCGATTACGATCTCGTGGTTCTCGCTATCGCAATAGCCTTCCTGACTGCGCATGGTTTGGAAAAGGGATTTCGGAACTATGAAATCTCCATTCTCTTCGCAGCCTGGGTCATGCCGCTTTTCGCCCGCACCGTGGCAGGGGCAATTCATCTACCGCTAGGGCTTCTGGTCCTGGTTGCGGTCTACGGTCTCATCCTGCAACGCGCCGTAAGCGATGCCTCGACCTCCAGCCCGGGAGAGTATCGTCATGCCGGAGCTTGATCGCGCAAGAGACGAGCTTAAGGAACTTCTGCCTCAAGCATCTTGGGTGAAGAACCGCTCAATCGCGGTCCTGCTTCCCTGCTACAATGAGGAAGCCGCGATTGCAGACGTTATAGGAGATTTCCGCAGAGCCCTGCCCTCGGCCACGATTTATGTTTACGACAACAATTCAACCGACCGAACAGCATCAGTCGCTCTAAGAGCCGGCGCGGTTGTGCGTACGGAACCCTATCAGGGCAAGGGAAACGTGCTGCGCCGCATGCTGGCCGACATTGATGCGGATATCTATGTGATGGCTGACGGCGACGCCACGTATGACACTTCAGCCGCTGGCCGCCTGATTGACGCACTCGTGACGGGTAATCTGGATATGGTGGTCGGCACGCGTTCAGGCGGTGGCGACACGGCATACAGACGCGGCCATCAATGGGGTAATCTTTTCTTTAATCGTGTTGTCAGCCATTTATTCGGCAACAAGTTCAGCGATATTCTTTCAGGTTATCGTGTATTGTCCCGGCGCTTTGCGAAGTCTTTCCCGGTCACGTCTTCCGGGTTCGAGATTGAGACGGAACTATGTGTTCACGCACTCGATTTAAAGATCGCAACTGAAGAGATCCAACTTCCTTACAAAGCGCGACCAGAAGGGTCTGAGAGCAAGCTGCGCACCTATCGCGACGGCGCACGTATTCTCTGGACCATCGGCATGCTTTATAAGGAACTCAAGCCCTTGCGGTTTTTCGGAGTCTGCGGACTCTTCATGATGCTTGTTTCCTTTGGGCTCGGACTACCGCTTATCGCAACATACCTCGAAACTGGGTTGGTTCCGAGATTTCCCACGGCCATTCTCGCCGCCTGCACAATGCAGCTCGGTTTTCTCAGTATTGGGTGCGGCATGGTGCTCGACTCAGTTGCCCAGGGTCGCCGCGAAGCAAAGCGCATGCGCTACCTAGACCTCAGTTCGGTCGCCGTTAGGGCATAGACTGTCCCCAGGTTTCTACAACCCCAACGCGACCTTGAGTCCCAGGCCTGCGAGCGAACAGAGTGAGAGGGTCTTGATCACCCCGAGCTTAAGCCGGAAGAGTGTGAGCGCGGCCAGGGACACAACCAGCAAGGCCGCCGGATCCAGGCTCTGGAGGACTGGCAGGTCGAGTGAAAGCCCCGCCCAGTTGACCGGCTGCACCTCCTGGAAAACCACGCGCAGGCCAAACCAGAGCGCCAGGTTTGCGATCACACCGACCACCGCCGCTGTAATTGCAGCGAGTGCACCCGCCAGCGCGCGTTTTTCCTGCAATCGCTCGATGGCCGGGGCGCCCAGAAACACAAACGCGAAACAAGGGGCGAAGGTCACCCAGAGTGTGACCAAGGCAGCAGCCACGCCGCCCGCAAGGCTGGACTCCGGACCGTACCCCGCCAGGAACCCGACGAATTGCAACACCAGGATAAGTGGTCCGGGCGTGGTTTCGGCCAAACCCAGACCAGTCAGCATCTCGGCCGCCGAGAGCCAGGCGTAGCCCTCCACGGCTTCCTGTGCGACGTAAGTGAGAACCGCGTAGGCTCCGCCGAAAGTCACCACCGCCATCTTTGAAAAGAACCAGGCAACCTCCGCGTAAAGACCGCTCAGAGGCAGTAACGCAACGACCGGTATCGCCCAGGCAATAAGCGACAGAATGCCGGCGCGCCGTGCGCTCTTGGCCAATCCCTTGGCATATCCCGGATCGGCCGCCATCACCGCATCCAGCAATGCGGGAGGTCCCGACCTGGCCTCTCCATGTGCGCCGACCGAAAAAACGCTCGGTGCAAGCGCACCGATCAGTGCCGCAGCCAGCACCACCGCGGGGAATGGCACTGAGAAGAGAAACAGGGCGGCAAAAGCGACAGCCGCGAGCAGCCAGGGCAACGCGCCTTTCAGCGCGCGCCCGGCCACCTTCAGCAAGGCTTCGAACACAATCATCAGAACGGCGCACTTGAGACCGAAGAAGAGCGCAGCCACCACCGGAACATCCCCCGCGATCACGAAGATCGTGGAGAGAACGAACATTACCACCGCACCAGGCAGGATAAAGAGAAGGCCGGCGATCAGTCCGCCCTTTGCACCGTGTAACAGCCACCCCAAATAGGTCGCCAATTGCTGAGCTTCAGGTCCCGGAAGCAATGAGCAGAAGTTCAAAGCGTGCAGGAAGCGCCGGTCGCTGATCCAGTTGCGATCGTCGACCACCTCGCGGTGCATCAGGGCGATCTGTCCCGCCGGACCGCCGAAGGAAAGGCAGCCGATTCGAAGCCAGACTTTGGTTGCCTCCAAAAGACTGGGAAGCTCTGGCGCCTCGAGCTGCTCGGAAGTCGTTGCGCCAACTTCAGGCTGAGATTGATCCTTCATTGAACACTCGATACAGATTTGTGAGCGGGCCAGTCATGGGTTTCCTCTGTGGCATCGCGACACCAGCGATAGAGTGCATCGTAAAGCCCCATGGAGGCGGAAAGCTGCTCCAGATCGTCCCGGTACATCCGCGACAAGCCGAGAGACGCTGCCAGCAAGCCCGCCGCTTCAGGCGCAAGTTCAAGCCGTGCCGTGTCCGCGCCCCGTACGATTCTTGCCAGATGTGACAGGGCATCCGATTGAAGGCCGAACTCGGCCAGCATGGTGTCAAAGGAACAGTCTTCGCCCCGATGGCTCCAGAACGCCCCGTCGATGTCAAAGGGGGCGGCGCCGAACTTTTCACCAACCTGCTCCACTTCAGCCGGGGCAACAAAAAGGAAGGTTGCATCGGGATCGATAAAACGCCGGATCAACCAGGGACAGGCAATTCGGTCGATCTTCGGTCGGGCCCGCGTCACCCAGAGGGTTCGGCCTTTGCCATCAGGTTTCGGGAGTTTCTCCGGCGCGAAGACCGGCAATCCTGCCTCCGCCCAACCTTCGAAGCCGCTCACAAGGCTTTCAGCTTCGATCCCTTCGTTGCGCAGCAAGGCGACAACGCCCTGGCTGAGCTTCTTGCCCCGATGGCAAACCACAACGACTTTCTGCCCGATAAATCCACCCATCCACTGAGCGGTATCCTCAAAGTTTCGGCGCCGGGAGCCTGGAATCAATCTTGGATCGAGCGCGTAATCTTCGTCGATACGGATATCGACAATCGCCGGTGCCGAAGGCAGACCGGTCAGGCGGGACAGTTGATTTACGGTGATTTCTGTTGGAGACGTCATAACACGCCCTCCCTTTCAAAATAAGGTTAAGGACGCGACTCTTGGGCTGACGCCTCACGGGGTGATCGCAAACCCCATTGATATTGGGTAACAACGACGACGCAGGCTGTCAACCAGTAAGCAGAGCCGTCTTTTAAGTTTCACAGAAACCCCAAGCAGACCCTGCCCCGCGGAGAACAAGCATCGAACCTCTCCTAAAGTCTGGTAATTATTGTCATAGCAAGCGCCCCAGGATTGCATGTATTGATGTGTTCATAGACTTCTCACCTTCCGGTGTCGATCGGCGTCGACCTCGATTCTTCAAGGAAAATCATGCCGCCAAAGCGTTTCTCTAATCCTTTCGCCCTGCGTTCTGCAGCAAGCCTCCTTCTGCTGACCCTCATTGCAACACCGGTCGCAGCCGCCCCGATCGACTACGACCGGCTGGACCGTAGATTGAATGCTCTCGCGCAGGATCCAGGCATCGTCGGTCTCGCCGTCGGGGTGATCGAAAAGGGGGAGATCGCCTTTGCCCGGGGCTACGGCGAAACACGCATTGATGGTGACCCGGTCACTGCGGACACGGTTTTCCGCTGGGCATCGCTCTCCAAGGGAGTCGCCTCGAGCCTGACCGCAAGACTCGCTTCCCAGGGCGCATTATCGCTCTCCGACACCGTGGGAAGCTTCGAAACATCGCTTCGCCTGCCGGGTGGTACGGAGCGCGATGTGACGCTGGAAAACCTGCTGTCTCACATGATCGGCATCGTTCCCAACGCCTATGACACCACTCTGGAAGACGGACGCGATCCCGCCGAGATCCGACGCAGCCTCGGCAAGCTCAAGGCGGTCTGCCCGGTTGGCGACTGTCATTCCTATCAGAACGTTGCTTTTGACGCCGTGTCGGAGGTAGTCGAGAGCGTCGCACACTCCACTTACGGTGAAGCGCTTGACGCGCTGCTGTTCGAACCGCTGGGTATGACCAACGCCAGCATCGGACGCGACGGCCTTCAAAACGCAGCCTCCTGGGCCGAACCTCATCGCTATGCCCGTGGCGCGAAATCCGCAAAACGCCGGAAGGTGAAAGAGGCTTACTACCGCGTCCCGGCCGCCGGCGGCGTCAACGGCTCGATCCGCGATCTTGCACTCTTCGCCCGCGCACAGATGGGTCTCGTGCCAGAGGTTCTTCCCCAGAACCTCCTGGATAATCTTCATACACCGCGCGTCTATACGCGGCGCGAACAGTCCCGGCTCAGCGGCAGATACGGCGGACACATCCGCGATGCGCGCTACGCCCTGGCCTGGCGGGTCTACAAATACAGCAGCGATGGAGTCCGCGTGGTCGGCCATCGCGGTGCTGTCGACGGATATCGCTCGCTGATCCTCTTCGATCCGGAACTGGACACCGGTGTCGTCGTGCTCTGGAACTCCAACTCACGCCGCCCGACCGCGATCCAGTTGGAGGTCATGGATATGGCTTACGGGCTGCCCGCAAAAGACTGGCTGCAACTCGACAAAAAGGCGAGCCAGTAACACAGCGCGTGTTGCCGAATTCACCCAGGCTTTCAACCGAGCTCAAAAGCGCCAAGCCCGGCGCCCGTTCCAAGATGGTCGGGATGAACACTGCAGAATTCCGAAAAGCCAAAACTCGAACCAAAACCTACTGCTGAAATAGAGGACAGCGGTCGGTCGCCGGGCCATCCCAACAGGAAGCCTGTAGGATCAGTCCCATGGAATGTTTCGAGATCATCAAACCCCTCGGGTTCCAGCCCACCGCCGCGGCCCAATCATCCGCGACCAGGAAGTCTTCCGACCTGGCAGGTCCGGTGATCAGTTGGCTCTTTTTCCCGGCTAGTCCTTTTCAGGCGATCGCCTTGACCCGCCGCATGCGGACAAGGTTTTCGCTAAAGCCGACGGCGGCCGCCACACCGTCCACGACGGGAAGCTTAAGATCCCGGGACATGCTGGCCGCGAGGTCGGCCATTCCGGCACAGCCCAGAACAATAACGTCGCACCCATCCTGCGCGAGTGCGCGCTTGGCCTCGGCGCGGATCGTCCCCTCCGCCTGCCCCTCCGGTCCATCCAGATGCAGCACCGGTACCCCCGACGCCCGCACCTTGGCGCAGCGCCGTGAAAAGCCATAGGCAGCGATGTTCTCTTCGATCACCGGAACCGACACCGCCAGAGTTGTGACCACGGAAAATTTTCCGCTCAGCAGCATTGCGGCGTGAAAAGCCGCTTCACCGATGCCCAGGACCGGCACGGAACTGCGGTTTTTGAGCTCCAGTAAACCGGTGTCATCAAAGCAGGCAATAATGATCGCATCATATCTGCCTTCGCGTGTTTCCCGATCAAAGATCTCGAACAGACCCGGCAGTGCGGCCGCACCGTCCTCCGGCCCCTGGATCGAGGCAGGTCCCTGCTCCGGATTAACTGCCGTGACGTTCGTGTCACTGGAGGCAACCGCCCGAGCCGCCTCGGCAATGGAACGGGTCATGGAGGCAGTGCTGTTGGGATTGATAATAAGGATATGCATCACAGCATTCCCTTACCGGCATCGCTGCCCGCCCCCGCCCGCCTGCGCCGCAGGACAATCACCAGCAGCAGAAAGCTGCCGATCATCAGAAACGAAAAGACCGTGGTCAGCGTCCCGAGGGCATAGAGCACCGGCGAGGTCACGTTGGTGGTCATGCCGACGATCTCCAGCGGCAACGTGTTATGCGACCCCGCCGTCAGCAGGGTGCGCGCAAATTCGTCGTAGGAGAGTGTGAAGCCGAAGAGCGCAACACCTATCAGGCTGGGCGCGATGATCGGCAACACCACGTGACGGATGGTCTGCCAGGATGTCGCCCCCAGGTCCCGCGCCGCTTCTTCGTAGGATTTGTCGAAGCGATTGAAGACCGCGAACATGATCAGAAGACCGAAGGGGAGCGTCCAGGTCAGTTGCGCCCCGAAACCGGAGGTCGACCAATGCACATCAAAATCCAGAATATTGAAGATCAGACCGACCCCCAGTGAAACCAGAATGGAGGGAATGATCAGACTCGCGATGATCAGGTAAAAGAGCGCCGTCGAGCCTCTGAACCTGCGCCGGAATGCCAGACCACCCATGACCGAAAAAACCACCGTCACCACCATCACCATCAGGCCGAGGGCGAATGAACGCCGGAACGAGCCCCAGATGTCGCCGACCGCCTGTTGCTCGAAGAGGTCGAAGAACCAGTGCAGGGAAACCCCATTCATGGGAAAGGTCAGACCGCCGCCCGGCCCTTGAAAGGAGAGAACACCGATGGTGAGGATCGGGCCATAGAGAAACAGCACGAAGAGCCCGAAAACGGCGGCGAGCGCATAGAAGGAGCGTGAGCGCGGTTCCATCTCAGTATCCTCTGTCGGGGCCAGCAACATCATGAGACGGCTGGGAGTGTGCTGCGGTTGGGAGTGACGGTGCGGGCGATGCGGAGCATCGGCGAGGCGGCACGATGACATCCGCCGTGCGCCCCCGGTCGCACGGCATGTGGCTCCGCGCTCTGGCCGTGGCCCTCGAAGGTGATCTCATGATGCGGCTGGTCCTGAGAGAGGGCACTAAAGTTCCTTCCTGATATCGACGAAGCGCATCATGATACCGATCATGATCAGCACCGTGATCAGCAGAACGACCGCGCTGGCCGCCGCTGCCGGGTACTGCAGCAAGGCAATTTCGTTTGAGATGACCCGGCCGACCGAAGCGCTCTGCCCGCCGGACATGAAACGCACGGTGATGAAATCCCCCATCACCAGGGTCACGACGAAGATCGATCCGATCATGATACCCGGCTTGGTCAGCGGTATGATCACGTTGGTCAGAATCTGAAATCCGTTCGCTCCGGCATCGCGAGCCGCCTCAATCAGTGAGCGGTCGATCCGCATCATGGTGTTGAAGATCGGAACCACCATGAAGAGGCAGTAGAGGTGCACGAAGGCCAGCACCACGGCAAAATCCGAAAACAGCAGCCACTCCAGCGGTTCGTCGATGACCCCGGTGCTGATCAGCGCGGAGTTGGCAAGCCCGTTGCGCCCGAGGAAGGGAATCCAGGAAATCATGCGGATGATGTTGGAGGTCCAGAAGGGCACGGTGCAGATCAGAAACAGGACGATCTGCATGGGCAGCGAACGCACGTGAAAGGCCAGAAAGTAGGCCACCGTAAAGCCGATCACCGTACAGAAAATCCAGGTCAGTGCCATGAACTTGAAAGTCTTGAGATAGGTGGCGAGCGTGACCTGTGACGTTAGAAGGTAGCTGTAGTTCTCGAGGATGAAAGCCGGGAAGAAGTTGTATTCGTTATAATCCCAGAAACTGACCGTCACGATGGTCAGGATCGGCAACACCAGAAAAACACCCAGCACGAGGACGAGCGGGCTGACCAGAAACCAGCTCGCTTTTTCCGGTGATGCCGTCTTAGTCCTAGTGGACTCGGTTGAAGCTGCACCCGGTGCCACGACGGCACCGGGTGTCTGAGTTGAAGATGAGCTCATGGGTTTCCGTGATTTAGGCCGCGATGAACTCATTCCACTTGCGGACCATGTGCTTGTTTTCGTCCATGACGGAGTTCCAGCAAGCCACCGCACCCATGCGATCGTAGAAGGCGCCGCCGTCACGCACGGCACCGGCTTTCTCCATCACCTGACCCTGCGGGTTCACGACATCCTTTTTGGCCGCCTTGCCTTCGAACCAGTAGCCCCACTCGTCTTCGGTCATGAAGTTCTTCGAGGTTTCAGGCACGGCAGAATAGTAACCCTGACGCATCAGGAAGCCACCGACCCAGCCCGAGAGGTACCAGTTAATGTACTCGTAGGCCGCGTCGAGCTCGATGCCCGAGAGGTTTGCCGAGAGTCCCAGACCGCCGCCCCAGGAACGATAGCCCTCTTTCAGAGGCTGATAGACGCAGGGGATGCCCTTGGAGCGCACGGCGGTAATCGCCGGGGACCACATGGACTGGATCACCACTTCGCCGGACGCCATCAGATTCACGCTTTCATCGAAGGACTTCCAGAAGGCCCGGAACTGACCGTTCTTTTTGGCTTCGGTAAAGATCGCCATGGTCTTGTCGATCTCCTCCTTGGTCATGTTGCCCTTGTCGCCGTACTGCACCTCGCCCATGGCTTCGCAAACCATGGCGGCGTCCATGATGCCGATGGAGGAGATGTCGAGGATTGAGGCCTTGCCCTTGAATTCCGGGTTCAGAAGTTCGGTCCAGCTTTCGATCGGACGACCGATCAGGTCGGGACGAATGCCCAGGGTGTCGGCGTTGTAGATCGTCGGAATCAACGTCATCCAGCCGGACTCGTTGTCGACAAATTTCTTGCCGCCGGGTCCTTCGACGAAACCAACGGTATGGGGCGCCGTGCCTTGGGCGATGGTCGATTCCGGCGTCAGCTTGCCGGAGCGGAAGGTGCCGACGATCTTGTCGTAGTTCTTGATCTTGCTGGTATCCATGGCCTGCAGATTGCCGGCGCCCCAGACCTTCTTGCAGATCCAGTATTCGATGTCGGCAATATCGAAGCCCTTGGGCTGGGTCGCCGCGCGCTGGGTCACACTGTCGGAATCCAGCGCCGTCATCTCCAGCGTGAAGCCGAGGTCTTCCTTCACCTTTGCCGCCACCTCGTTCAGGTTCGACACACCGGTGCCGAACTGACGCAAGGTCACGTTCTTGATGTTTTGTGCCCAGACGGTCGGAAAGCCGGTGACGGCACCCGCACCAACGGCGAGCCCGGCGGTTGCTGCCGCGCCCTTTAGCACCGAACGGCGGCTGATCTTGGTTTTGTCTGTCCCTGTTGTCATCGCCATATCTCCTTGTGATGGCTGTTTTATGCGTGTCTTTACGGTTACGCCGGTCTGCGCCGGTTTATCTCTTCACGCGCCCTGGTGTCAGGCCGCGAGGGGATGAGCGTCTTCGGCGTCCCAGCTCAGGAAAACGCTTTCCCCAATTTCTACGGGCCGGTCGAAAAAACGGCTGTCCGGCAGGGTGGCGATCAGATCGCCGGTCGCACCGCCATCGAGCGAAATATTGACGACACTCCCCAGAAACTCGACGTCTCTTACAGTCGCGGAAAGGGCCTCGCCTGCCCCTTCCGCTGCGCGCGCCATCTCGACCCGGTCAGTCCGCACGGCCACCAGACCGCTATCGGTTTTCATGACGTTGTGACCACCAATGAAGCGGGCCACGAATTCGGAAGTTGGCGCGTTGAAGACCTGCTGCGGCGCACCTGACTGCTCGATCACCGCGTTATTCATGACAATGATGTCGTCGGCCAGCGCCAGCGCTTCGTCCTGACTGTGGGTGACATGGATGAAGGAGATGCCGAGCTCGCGCTGCAGCTTCTTCAGCTCCGCGCGCATCCGGGTCCGCAGGAAGGGGTCAAGCGCCGAAAGCGGTTCGTCCAGCAGCAGGATCTGCGGTTCGGTCACCAGCGCTCGGGCCAGCGCCACGCGCTGCTGCTGACCGCCGGAAAGCTGATCGGGCACGCGCTCGCTGTAACCGTCCATATGAACCAGTTCCAGCAGCTCCATCGCCCGTGCCCGGCGTGTCTTCTTTTCGACACCCTGCATTTTCTGACTGAATGCCACATTGTCGACGACGCTGAGATGCGGGAAGAGCGCGTAGTTCTGAAACATCATCGCGGTGCCCCGTTTGGCCGGCGGCAGATCGGTGATATTGGCCGCGCCGAGCAGGATGTCACCAGCCGTAACAATCTCATGCCCTGCGATCATGCGCAGGGTCGAGGATTTGCCGCAGCCCGATGGTCCCAGGAGGCAGGAATAGCTGCCCGAGGCGAATTTATGCGTGATGGCATCGACCGCAACGGTCTCGCCGTAGGCCTTCGTAACGGACACAAGTTCGAGCGCGGACACTGCAAATCCCCCTGCAAGAATTCCTTCTGCTCACTTGATTGCAACGGTTATGCCAGAAGCCGAAACGCCCCTTATCCGTTGTTATTATTGATATATTTTTCAGATCCCAGGATTAAATTACCGAGCAGAAACGACTGTACTGACTAAAAAATCATCACGTTGCACACGATTGAAGCAAAAATTGTATACGGTTTTTGCTTGTCGCCGCAACCCACCAGGGCTATGTCCAATAGTACTGATCGCGCAATGAACTAAAGTGCGATGAAGGTTTTCGGTTGCGCCTGTCTTGGCGGCAGGCCATCAAGCTCTCAAGACTATGAGCGCGCCCGTTCCGAGAAGATTTGAAATGTCATCATCCGCTGCCAAGTCAGCCGTAAGATCAACTGCCAAGGCCTCAGGTCAAACTGGCGGCCAAACCGCTGGGTCTTCCATCGCCGAGGGTTTCAACGGTGCCTTTTCCCTGCCGCCGGGCCCGGCGCTGGAGATCTGTCTGCGCCTGCAGAACGCAATCATTGAGCACCGCCTGCAGCCCGGCACCCGGCTATCGGAAGACGAGGTTGGCGAGATCTACGGCGCCGGTCGTACGGTGGTCCGTTCCGCCCTGCAGGCTCTGGCCCACAGTGGCTTGCTCGAGATCAAACGCAACCGCGGCGCCTCAGTTGCCAAACCGACCGTCGGCGATGCCCATGAGGTCTTCGAGGCCCGCGCCCTGATCGAACCGGAGGTCGCCCGGCGCGCAGCAGCCAGGATCACCGATGCAGACCTGACCCGCCTGAAAGCGCACATCGAAGCCGAGCACCAGGCCCTGGCCGACAACGACATGGGCAAGGCCCTCGCCCTCTCGGGCCTCTTCCACATCGACATAGCCGGGATCGCCGAGCACAGCGTCTACGCCGCTATGATCCAGTCCCTGATCACCAAGTCCTCCCTGATCATCGCCCTCTACTGGGTCCGCCCCGACACCGCCTGCGAAAGCCACGCCCACCACGCCCTGTTGGACGCCTTTGAACAAAAGGATGGCGACGCTGCGCATGCCCTTATGCGCAGCCACCTGATCGACCTGCATTCCGGATTAAATTTGAAGACACGAGTAAGAACTGAGACGTCGCTGGCGGAGGCGTTAGCGGGGGGTTAGGACCTAGGCAGATTTCGCGGGCATTGGCGACGTCCCTTTGCAGAGCCCTGCGCGGGAGTGTTCATCAAAGCACCCGAAGTCCAAAAGTCGGAACTCAAACGATGACTCAGCAGATTTGGGACTGGCTGGCCCGGCGATGTTGCCGAAACGCCGCCGTTATTGTTCGAAGGATAGCTTTGGTCCTCTGATCGGACAGCGATGAATGCAGGACAAGGGACAGCGATGGAATAGCGGGCAGGCCAAGAACCTCGCTGATTTCGATCATACCGGTTGTTGTCAGGCGGCAAGGAAAGGCCGCGACGGCAAACCCCGCGGAAAGCGCTGCAGACACTGCAGCGGTATCTCCAACGAAAACTTCATTCCATGGAATCGCTGCGTCGTCCAGCAGCCGCTTCGCGACTTCGCGCACTGAACAGCAGTCGGGGTGACTGGCAAGTGGCAACGGGTCGCCCTGACGGTGCTCAAACCCGGATGCGGTGAACCAGCCAAATGGCTCCGGGCCAAGCACCTCACCGCCACGTTTGTCGTCATCGCTGCGCACAATGACGGCATCGAGATTGCCGCTTTCGTGCTCCTCCAAGAGCGTTTGCGAATTGTCGATCAGAACCTCAATGGCAAGTTCGGGATGAAGTAACTTCAACTTCGCCAAAAGCGTGGGTACTTCCGGCCCCATGACATGACCTGCAATCCCAAGCTTAAAGCGGCGCGGCTGTGATTGCAGCGCCGAAACCGCCCGGTCATGCGCGCCGAGAAACTGGCGAGCCGGTTCGATCAGCAGCTGTCCCTGCGAGGAGAGACGAACGAGCCGCGGTGTACGCTCGATCAATCGCTGCTGTAGTCGCTCTTCAAGCCGCTTCAGCTTAACGCTGATGGCTCCCTGGGTTGTCCCCAGCGCCTCAGCCGCGCGCGTAAAACTCTGGAGATCCGCAATCATGACAAACGCGCGAACGGCATCAACATCCAATGAAATCAAGGTAACTATCCAATTTTGTTGTCTCTGAAATACTCATTCACAACATTGTGCAGTGTTCGTTTCGATGTCACAAGCCTTTGCGTAATCACTCGGCAAAACCCGCGAGGGAGCTCTGCAGGGGCAGCGAAAGACTGCCCTTTGCGTTGAACCTTCGCCTTCATGGATCAGCACAACAATGAAGCCTCTCTCCCCTTTGCGATCGAGCAGAAAAAACGCACTTGCTCTCACCGCTATATGCCTCTCAGCGATGATGCTTGGCCTAGAGATCACCAGCGTTCCGTCTATTTTACCGACGCTGGAAAGACTGCTGCCTGCAAGCTTTCAAGAACTTCAATGGATCATGAATGCCTATACAATCGCCATGTGCGCTACCTTGATGGCTATGGGGGCGCTGGGCGACCGATGCGGCCGTAAACGCGTATTTGGTCTCGGGATCGTGTTTTTCGGACTTTCATCTCTGGTGTGCGGTCTCGCGGATAACGCGTCGTTGCTCATTGGCGGGCGCATCATTCAGGGGATTTCTGCGGCTGCGATGCTCGCCAGTCAGGTTGCGGTTCTGTCGCATCAGTTCCGCGATAGCGCAGATAGGGGAAGAGCCTTCGGGGTTTGGGGGATTGTTTTTGGATTGGGCCTTGGACTCGGGCCAATCATCGGCGGCGCAATTGTAACTTTTGCAAGCTGGGAATGGGTTTTCCTGTTCCATGTCGGGGTTGCACTCATCACAATGACTTTCCTTTCCGCCGGGGTCGAAGAATCGTCTGATCCAGACGCGACCCGAATGGATATCGCCGGCATGGTCACACTGACTCTTGCTGTGTTTAGTCTGGTGTATCTGATCACGCAGGGGCAGGAGCTGGGATGGACGAGCGCAACGGGGTTGAGTGTCCTCGCATTCAGCGCCTTTTGCTTCGCGGTTTTCACGATCGTCGAACACACTGTTTCGCGACCGATGTTCGACTTTGGGGCATTTCTCGTCCGCCCTTTTTCAGGCGCGTTGCTAGGATCAAGCGGCATGAACTTCAGCTACTGGCCTTTCATAATTTATCTGCCGATCTATTTGCATGCCGTCCTGGGCTACGACGCCGTGAACGCCGGGTTAATGGTGTTGGCCTACACGCTTCCAACCTTCATTGTTCCACCTCAGGCTGAGAAGCTCCTGCTTCGAACGGGCCCGGATTTTGTTATCCCCCTGGGCCTTTTCACCATCGGTCTCGGATTCTTCAGCCTGCATCTCGTGGTAACCTCGGAAAGCGCGAACTGGATGACTTTGCTACCAGGATGCGTTCTCGCTGGAATCGGGCTCGGGTTGACCAATACGCCGGTGACGAACACTGCCACTGCGGCTCTGCCTCCTGCCCGGGCGGGCATGGCGTCCGGCATGGACATGAGCGCCAGGATGATTTCTCTCTCGGTGAATATTGCCCTCATGGGCTTTATTCTTCTGACGGCCGTTTCAGGCTATCTCGCTCACGCGCTGCCCGAGTTCTCCTCAGCTCTCTCGCTTGATGACCTTGCGGCCGCAATATCCGCGGGAAACACAGAGGCTGCCGGAACCAGTGAGCAGACTGTTGCGATCACCCACGAAGCGCTTAAGCACGGCATTGGTGCGGTTACCCTCTACGGCGCGCTCTGTGCCTGCGCGTTTGCTCTGATGAGTCGGGTCGTGTTCGGGAAAAAAGCCTCCGCTTTCGCACAGCCCTGAACCAGAGTCCTGAACCAGAGTCCTGAAGCCTCGCTGCTTCTCTCCAAATTTCAGCAAAATCGGATGCAAAATGAAGATCGGTATAATCGGCGCGGGTCGAATGGCCCAGGCCATCGCACAGCTAAGCCTTCGAGCGGGACACGAGTGCATGATCAGTAACTCCAGAGGGCCACAAACCCTCAAAGCCATTGCGGAGGCGGTGGGGTGCGAGAAAGGTACCGTGGAAACTGCGGCAGATTTTGGAGACCTGGTTGTCGCAGCCCTACATCTTCAGCAGTTTCGGGCTATCCCGCCCGAGCAGACAAAGGGAAAAGTGGTTCTGAATCCGCAGAACTATTTTCCGCAGTTCGGCGCGATGAGCGAGCTGGATAGCGGGGCATGGACAACAGCGGAGATTCTTGCCAATCACTTATCGCAATCCAATGTGGTCAAGGCGGTAAACTCGATTCTGGTGGAGGACCTGATACCGGATGCACGCCCACAGGGGTCTCCAGATAGACGCGCGCTGCCAATTGCAGGGGATTGCGATCTTTCCAAGAAGGAGACCAAGCGTTTTCTGAGCGATATCGGATACGACTGCGTTGATGCTGGCAAGCTCTCGGACGGTTGGCGCTTTGAGCGTTACCGGCCGGTTTATTGTGTAAGTCTGAACGCCGCTGAGCTAAATGCTGCGTTACAGGAAACGAAACGCAATTCCTTCGTGCCCGATGGTCATTGGCGCTCTGTGTGACGCTCCAACGGAAGCGCCATATGACGGCTGCGCCAACGGCGTTTGGAAGGCGCGAAAACGACGCCATTTCAGCGCCGGGACACTGTTTGCACCGCGCCGATACAAGATAAACGCACCCTGCTTCCAAAACGTAACGCCCTGCTTCCAGTGCAGATGCGTGACCAGGATCTTCTCGAAGGATGGAGCGATGGTAAGAACCAGTTCAGACATGGCAATACGATCAGTGACATAAACTGCAGATCATCGGTTTTTGGAGTAGTACCCCGGAAAACTTACGTCATATCCTACGGAATCCACCAGACGCGCCGGACGACGCGGATGTTGCGTGCGCAACACCGGGTAGGTCGCCTCCACCCGCGGCACATGATCTGGCAAGACTCTTCTCTTAAAATACATACATATCAATATTTTAACGAAACATTTCTAGAGGTGCCTTAAGGCCTCGAGTGGCAATTTGCGTTTTGACATTTATAAGATATATTTTAAATATTGCTTTTAGAAAATCACCCCCATATAAGATGCATGGAACATAATTCTTTAGGTCAGGAGAGAGAATATGACCGTGGAAACCAACAAGGACGCCGTTGTCCTGCACCGGCCGCCGCAAGACCTCAGCGACCGGGTCGCCTACGGTTTCGTCAAGGCCTTGCGCTTCGTGGCGGATCGCTTCTTTGCGCAGCGCTACGGTCATCGTGCGGTGGTGCTGGAGACAGTTGCAGCGGTTCCAGGCATGGTGGGCGGGCTGCTACAGCATCTCAAGGCACTGCGGCACATCCGCGACGATCAGGGCTGGATCCGGGAACTGCTGGAAGAGGCCGATAACGAGCGCATGCATCTCATGACCTTCGTCCAGATCGCCAAGCCGACCCTGGTTGAACGCTGGGTGATCCTGCTGACCCAGGCCGTGTTCTATAACGTCTACTTCTGGCTCTATCTCTTTGCGCCCAAAACGGCCCATCGCGTGGTGGGCTATTTCGAAGAGGAGGCGGTCGCGAGCTACACACACTTCCTCGAACAGATCGACAGCGGCATTCAGGACAACGTCCCTGCCCCGCCCATCGCGATCGACTATTGGAAGCTGCCTGCCAATGCCACTCTGCGCGACGTAGTCCTGGTTGTTCGTGAAGACGAAGCCGGGCATCGAGACCGCAATCACAGCTTCGCGGACGACCTGAAGCGCCGGCAACAACCGGTCGGTAAGGTGGTCGACGATAGAATTGAGGCGGTAAAATAGGAGGTTGATCCATGAAGACTGTTCCCGAGGGACTGGTCCCTACCAAACGCACGGCGGAGTTCACTCAAACAACGGTTCCCCAGGGCCTCTTACAGGATCACAAAACCAAAGCAGGCGTGTGGGGGCTCATTCAGGTAACAGCGGGCACACTGCACTACAGCATTCCCTCAGAAGGCGAAGACCATGTCCTGGAACCCGGCGTTCCGGGCGTCATTGAACCCGAGGTGCCGCATCATGTGAAGCCCGAGGGTGCAGTTACATTCCATATTGAATTCTATCGCAAGCCACCTGAAGGAAAGACCGGGATATGATGCCGGGTGTGACCTTCCTGCCCCGATGCCGGCGGTGCCCACAGCACGTCCACACAACAGGTTTTCTGCTAAGTGGCCAATGCTCGCTGCGCAGCCTCCACCAATTCAACAAGGTTATGTGAGATTACGTCAGGCGTTGCGCCACTTCCATCGTCGGATCGAGCTGATCGCTTAACCCAGATACTGTGCATCCCCAGTTTTCTCGCGGGGCGCGCTTCACAGAGACCTTCAGCTACGTGGATGATTCTGGCCGGTGTTTCGTCCAACCGGCAAATCGCTTGCTCAAATATCGGGGCATCTGGCTTGTAGCACTGGACCTGTTGAGACGTGACCACCTCATCAAACCCAACGTCAAAGTTCTGAAGTGTCTCAGATAAAAGATCATCATCAACATTGGAGATGATTGCCAATCGAAAATGTTTCGCCAACTGCTTGAGCGCTTCGTTTGTCTCGGCAAAGACTGGCCAGATGGGCAGCGACTTAGGAAACGCATCGCTGAGCTCGGGGTCCGCATGCCCCAATAACCGCACGGCGATTTGATCCGCCACATTCTTCAAAACTTCGCTGTAGGGAAATATGTTCTTACGGATTTCGACAGCATCCAAAGCCAGAAACATGTCAATCAGCGCATCGTCTGAAACGAGCTCGGTCGGATAACCGTAAATATCACGCAGCGCCCTTGCTGCCCCACCTTCCCAGTCCACAAGTGTCCCGTAACAATCAAAGGTCAGGGTCGTTGGTTTGGCGTCGTGGAGTAGTTTTTCCAAGTCGTTCATTTTTAGGGCGTGGCTCCTTAAGGTGAGTTTAGTTTTTTCTATTACCCACAATGGCGCCAACCTCCTGGCTAAACCGGGTTAATTCGGCATCAGTGTTAAAGTAATGAGGGGAAGCTCTGATCATGGCAGGCATGCGCCGCCGCACTTTATCCAGCCCCGTGCTTTTATTTGGTGAGATCGAGATCATGATGTTTCGCGTGGTCAACTGAGCGGCAATCTCGTTTGTGCCCATCGACGCGTGGCTGAACGTCACGATGCCGCAAGGTTTCGCGCCCATATCATGAACGGAAATACCGACAAGAGACGAAAGCTGTTGCCGCAACTCGGCTGCCAACTGGCGCGTTCTGGGTTCAATTTTCTCCAATCCCACAGACAGCGCATAATCGGTTGCCACGCCCAATCCAATCACCGCTGCGTAATTGAACTCCCAGTTTTCAAAGCGTCGGGCATTGCTCACCATCTGAAAACGTTCAGGCTCCACCCATTCTGCGCCACGCATATCCAGGAATGGCGGGTCGACCCTGTCGAGCATAGAGCCGCGGACATAGAGGAACCCGGTTCCGCGCGGGCCGCGCAGGAATTTGCGACCAGAGGCGGACAGAAAGTCACAACCGATATCTTCAACGTCGATTTTCAGCTGACCGACGGACTGGCAGGCATCGAGCAAAAAAGGGATCCCGGCGGCGCGCGCGACCACACCAATTTCCTTTGCCGGATTGACCAGGCCGCCATTTGAAGGGACATGGGTGACAGCTATCAGCTTGACCCTCTCGTCAATCAACCCTCTAAGCGATTCAACGCAGAGCTCACCTGTCTCGATGCTTGGTACGGGCACGATCTCGATTCCTAGCCGCTGCCGGAGCTGAAGGAACGATATGTAGTTACTGGCATACTCTGACTGTGCCGTCAGAATTCGATCGCCGGGCTTCAGTCCTAGCCCGTGGAAAACCATATTCCACGAAACAGTTGCGTTCTCAGTGAGGGCAATCTCGTCACGATCACAGTTCAACAATTGCGCAAGGGCGTCATAGCAATGTTCGATCCGTTCCGCTTCCATGGCTGCAGCGCGGTACCCGCCGACTTTGGCTTCCAACTCCAGAAAGTCGGTTTGCGCCTGCAATACCGGTATGGGCACGAGGCTTGATCCGGCTGAGCATAAGAACAAAACATCGGCGCAAGCCGGAGTATCTTTCCGAATCTTTTCGAAGTCCTTCATTTCTGTATCCCTACTCCCTGTAGTCCGGTTGCGTTGCGTCCAAAAGTCGTTTCATGCCGGCCAGGTAACCCGGCTCTCCATTGCACGCCTCTCCTGCAAGAAGCTCCGCATACACCGTATCCATGGGTTCGGTTTCAACACCGCTTGCCAGAGACAAAAGCTGAAGCTGACAGGCTCTTTCCAGTTGATAAGCCGAGACTGAAGCGTCAGCCAAAGAAGACGCAGCGATCAGCACCCCGTGGTTCTTCATGAAGAGTACCTTATGTGGCCCCAGGGCTTCCGCCATCTCGACCCCTTCATCAGAGTTGTTTCTTGGGACCGCGTAGCGGTCGAGATAGGCGACTTTCCCATGAAAGTAGGCTGCCGTTTGACTTAGCCGGGTGTCGAAACAGGTTGCTTTAAGAACCGTCAGAGCCGTCGCATAGGGAGAATGAAAGTGAAGAATACAACCAATGTCCGGGCGCCTTTCGTAGATCGGAAGGTGGATTGGCACCGCGTCATGATTTGCCTCACCGCTTCCAGAAAGCAGCTGGCCCTCTTTGCTGTATAAAAGCAGAGAGCTGGCACTCACCATTGAAAAATGTGTGTTGCCGGGCGTGACCAGATAACGATCAGCTGCCTCAAGCCTGCAACTGAAATGTGTCCAGGTTCCCTCGCTAAGACCCTCTATCGCGAAAATTCGATGGGTCGCCGCAAGATCCTCTCTCAATGCCGTCTCATTCATTTCGTTCTCCCCGGTCCTGAGTGTGCAGAGTCGGTCACTCTGAGCAGGGTGTTCGATCACTCACGCTCACCTGCAGAAAAGCACTATCGCTCTTTTATTTATTTTCAAAACGAATTAAAATTATAACCTTAATTAACAATACACATAATGAATGATGAAGCGTGATCTGGAGATTGATTTACTGAGGTCGTTTGTGGCTGTCGCAACCCACTTGAACTTTACGAAAGCGGCCCAGTCGGTTTCGCGGACGCAATCTGCGGTCAGCTTACAGATCAAACGCCTGGAAGAAATTGTCGGCAGGCCGCTGTTTGACAGAACCCGGCAGTCCGTTTCGATCACGCCGACAGGCGAGGCCTTGCAGGTTTATGCCAACCGTATTCTTCTGGCGAACGACGCCGCGCTCTCTCAAATACGACGCCCTGAAGCCAAAGGCCGGGTTCGCATTGGGGCTCCGGATGACTACGCGACCCTGGTATTACCAAGAATATTATCCAGAATCGAGGCGGACCACCCACAACTTCACATCCAGGTCGTTTGCGAAAATACGCCTGATCTGCTGCGGATGCTTGATGGTGGAGATTTAGACATCGCCATTGCCGTTCACACACCCAACGCGGTGTCAGGGCAGGTCATGTGTTATGAACCGCTGCACTGGGTTGCTTCACCAGGTTACATCAACGACCCCGATGCGTCTCTGTCACTGGCTTTGTGGCCCTCGAACTGTGTCAGCCGGGAAATCGCACTGGACGCCTTGAAGCAGATAGACAGAGAATGGCGTGTGGCCTATTCAACCCGGAGTGTCGCTTTGATTGAAAATGCGCTGCTCAGCGGCCGCATGTTGGGGGTCATGGAAGCATCCTGCATACCCGACATTCTGCGAATAGTCGACGGAAGGGTTGGGTTACCAGCTTTATCCGATGTCGCAATCTCCATGCACCGCTCAAATGAAGAAGCACCACACATCGCACATGTCGCCGCAATCATACTCGCTATGTTCGCGAGTAGTTTGCGCGCAGCAGCGAAACTTGCACACGCAACCTGAGGCAGGGCGCAAGCACTGACGACCGAGTTTGCTAGATAGAGCAGCCATTCGAGAAAACCGCCAAATGACAACTTTGTTCGCATTGCGGTCTTCGGTGCACTGCGCAGCGACTGCACGCTTGGAGCCCGTATTTCTCGTTGGTCACAGCGCAGTTAACATCTGACGTTGATCTTTGTCTTTGGCAGTGGTGTGTGAAAATCTTAAGACCAAACATCAAGGAAGCCGCATATGGCGGAGACTAATGATCCCGTTCACAAATCGCATCTGACCCAAATTGAGCCTGACGACCGCCTCGTGGTTCTCGCCCGGGCGATTCAAGCGCAGGATGCAGAAGCGGAAACCGTCCTAAAAGACAGCAGTATCGATTGGACGCGTTTCGGCGAAACATGCTGCGGCGCTGCGCTCTATCGACACCGCTCTGTGTTTCAAAACGATGCTGAAGCGCCAGTATGGAGCCACCTTGAGCTAACCTATTTTCGCAACACGATTCCTGCCAATGCGATCCGAGAACTCGTGGAAAACCCTCAAGCGGCAGAAACGAACCTGCTGCGCGCCGAGATTCTACTCACGACTCCTTCGTCTTTTGTACTACCGCGTAATTGGCAGGGCTCGATCGATCGCCCTGAATGGCAGGCGTCGCTGGAGTATATTCAAGTACATCCAGCGCATCTCCATGGGTACCGAGAGGTCATGCGCGAATATTGCGGTCCTGCCGCCACAAAAATCGTCAGCGCGGGGAGGTTCGGAACTTTCAGGGCAATGGAGACGGCCGCGGTGCTCTACCGTGCCCCGGAACTGAATACCGAGTGGAACCAGCTTCACCTCTGCGAACTGAACCCCAACGACTTTAGTGGGTTTGGCCGTGAGTTCGAAGCGGCACATCGAGAAGAATCACCGGATAGTGCCAACCTTGATGGCACCTTCAGCAACCTCGACCGGATGCGCAGAGTTCCACGTTGGACCTTTAACGATCCAGTGGTGGAATTGGATGCTGCGGTCGCAAAAGAATGCTGGAAGGCAGATTGATGGGAAAGCAACCATACCCGTCACCTAATTGAGCGATGGCAAAGTCCCCCATGGCAGGAACGCGCACACATTGTCGAATGCTACAGACGGCTTGAATGTTCGCACTTCAGTGCTGCAAATCGTCAAACGCGTTTGTTAAATGAGTTGATTGATGATGGCTCGGCGTTCCTCACCTTTGATATCCCGCAATGCATAAAGGGTAATTCTACTGCTTACGCCTTTGTTCCTCAGGTCGACAACATAGTTTAACACCTCTTCTTTATGCCACCGCATAAGGTCTCGCAGGCACCAACCTACTCCGGTCTGTACCAGATGTTCCGGGTCATTGATCAGAGAGCTGCAGTTCGCCAGCGCCACATCCTTGTACAATCCTGACTTGGCAACCTTACGAGTGAAAATGACTACACTTGCCCTGCGGAGCCAGGGATCGCGATCAGCATTCCAAGATTTTAATAGGTCAACCAGCTCGGTATCATGGGTCTGTAGAACCAGCCGCAGAAGAGACCCAGTATACGCGTCGATCTTACTCCACCCGTGAAGACCTCTGATCAATTGTTCCAAAAGATCAAATCGCGCTGGCGAAAAATAGTCCGGCATTCGTTCAAGCAACGCCAGGGCGACAGTCTTTTGTTCACCGTATCCGGAGCAGATAAGACGCTTGGCCAACTCAATCTTCTGCTCTACGTCCAATAGGCCAAAGTCAGCCTTGAGGTCAGCGATCACGCGCTTCATTTCCGGTGCTCTGACGCCATACCCGAGATACCGTGGGTCGGGCTCGTTCGCATCCGCTGTGTAAGGCGAAGATTCACCTAACGCGCTAAGCCTGGAAGCTATGATCTGATGCAGCCTGTAAGTGACAGGGTCGCTATCCCGCTTGTTCATGGGAACAACGTAATCCGGACATTATCGACCAGCAAGCAAACGACAGTTTTGTGCGCAAAGCTGTCACTGCTCCTTTGCGCGTTGCATGAGCGCCGCCCCTAAAACTCCACGCCCTTCTGCGCCTTGACGCCCTGCTCGCGGAAGGGATGCTTGATCTGGGTCATCTCGGTGACCAGGTCAGCAACCTCGATCAGTTCCGGCTTGGCGTTGCGGCCGGTGACGATGACGTGCAGGTCATCAGGCCGGTTGTCGAGGAACTCGACCACTTCCTCAAGCGGCAGGTAATCGTAGCGCAGAACGATGTTAAGTTCGTCCAGCAAGACCATGTCATACTTGGGTTTTTCGCCTTTGGATTTATCGACCCGGCAGGCTTCGATCATTTCCTTTGAGACCTCCCAGGCGCGCTGGGCAGCGGCGATGTCGCGGGCGCGGTCCTGGGTGTCCCAGGTGAATCCCTCGCCCATGGTGCGGATCTCGGTCAGTTCGGGGAAGCGTTCCAGTACGACGCGCTCGCCGGTTTCCCACTTGCCCTTTACGTATTGAACTACGCCGGTGCGCATACCGTTGCCGATGGCCCGGGCGATCAGGCCGAAGGCCGCCGTGGACTTGCCCTTACCCTTGCCGGTGTGAACGATCAGCAGACCCTTTTCCTCAGTCTTGGTGGAGAGCATGCGGTCACGGGCGGCTTTGCGCTTGCGGGCCTTTTCGTTGGCGCGTTCGTTCAGTTCCGCCTCGGTCATTTCGCCCTTCGGCTTATCGCTTGTCATCTTACCACCTCGTGTTCTTTTTCGTGTCCAGCCAGTTCTCGCAACCTGGCCTGCGCGGAATTCGATTTTGCCCGCCAGAGCCCCCGCTCCTGCGCCTCAATCATACGATCAGCCATCTCGCGCGCCGCCGCCGGGTTGTTCTGCTCCAAAAATTCCAGCACCTCGGCGTCGCCCAGATAGGCATCGTATACCGCATCGAAGTGGTGGTCGGCCACCACCCGTGCGGTCGCGGCGAAGGCGAAGAGATAGTCCACGGTCGCCGCCATCTCGAAGGCGCCCTTGTAGCCGTGACGCATCACCCCGGCAATCCACTTGGGATTGACCACGCGGGCGCGCACAACACGGGCGACCTCCTCCTCCAGGGTGCGGATCTTCGGGCTCTCTGGTCGGGAGTGGTCGTTGTGATAGACCTGCGGCTGCTGCCCGGAAAGATGCCGCACGGCGGCGGTCAAGCCACCCTCGAACTGGTAATAGTCATCGGAATCCAGCAGGTCGTGCTCGCGGTTGTCCTGGTTATGAACGACCGTATCGACCGCGCGCAAACGGGTTTCGAAGAGACCGTGTGCCGCGGTCCCGCCACTACCCGCGCCGTAGGCATAGCCGCCCCAGGCCAGATAGGCCCGCGCCAGATCGCCCTCGTCTTCCCAGCCGCGCTCGTCAATCAAAGCCTGCAAGCCCGCGCCGTAAGCGCCTGGTTTGGAACCGAAAACCCGGTAGCCCGCGCGCTTCTCCGCATCTTCCGCAGCCATGCCTTTGGACATCAGTTCATCGCGTTCCTGCCGGAAAGAAGCAGCCAAAGGGTTCTTCTCTGCCGGTTCATCCAAAGCCGCAACCGCGCGCACGGCAGAATCGAACAAATCGATCTGCGCCGGGAAGGCATCACGGAAAAACCCGGAGACGCGCAGCGTCACATCCACGCGCGGACGGTCCAGCACAGTCAGAGGCAATATCTCAAATCCAGTCACCCGGCGCGAGGTCACTTCCCACGTCGGGCGCACACCCAGCAATGCCAGGCCCTGCGCGATGTCGTCGCCGCCGGTGCGCATGTTGGCCGTGCCCCAGGCCGACAGGGCGATGCGGCGTGGCCAGGCGCCCTGCTCCTGCCGGTGACGCTCGATCAGCAGGCAGGCGGATTTCCAGCCCAGATGCCAGGCGGCGGGGGTCGGGACCGTGCGGCTGTCGAGGGAGTAGAAGTTGCGACCGGTCGGCAGGACGTCCAGGCGGCCACGGGTCGGCGCACCGGACGGACCCGGCGGCACAAAAGCGCCGTCCAAGCCTTTGAGAACGCCGGTAATTTCGGCGCCCCCTGATTCGGCAACTGAAGGTCGGACGCTGCTCTGGATCTTCTCAAGCACTTGAAGAGTCTGTCCCCATTCGGATGCCGCCGACTGTGCACCCGATACCAAGCGCTGAGCCAGAAGCTCCAAGCGCTCGACCGTATCGCCCTGACTGCGCCAGGAGCCTTCAACCGCCAGCACCTCCGGTCGCGGGCCGGTCCAGTCCGCACCCATTTCGCAGTCCAAAGGGTCGAAGCCTTCAAAGCCCAGATCGGTTGCCAGTGCTCGGATCAGTGAGGCATCGCCCTCCTTGCCTTCGCCGCGTGGCAGGCGGGTCAGGGCCACCAGCAGGTCGGTGAGTTGCGGGCCTGCAGGCGCTTCACCGAAGATGTGCAGGCCGTCGCGGATCTGCAGTTCCTTCAATTCGCAGAGGTAGTTATCCAGCTTGCTTAAGGCGGCGTCCGCATCGTCCGCCGCAACGATCCCGCAATCCTTATCCAGACCGATGGAAGCGCTGAGCTCCAGGATCTGTTCGCGCAGGACCTTGAGGCGGCGCGGGTCGACACCGGCGGCTTCATAGTACTCGTCGACCAGTAGTTCCAGGTCGGCCAGCGGCCCATAGGATTCCGCGCGGGTCAGCGGCGGGGTCAGATGATCGATGATCACCGCCTGTGCGCGGCGCTTGGCCTGGGTGCCTTCGCCCGGGTCGTTGACGATAAAGGGATAGAGATGCGGCATGGGTCCCAGGACCGCCTCGGGGAAACAGTTTTCCGAAAGCGCCAGGGACTTGCCGGGCAGCCATTCTAAGTTTCCGTGTTTACCCATGTGGATAACCGCATGAACCTGCTCGACTTTTCGCAACCAGGCATAGAAGGCCAGATAGCCGTGAGGCGGTACGAGATCCGGGTCGTGGTAGGTCGCGGTGGGGTCGATGTTATAGCCACGGGCGGGCTGCAGGCCGACGGTGATCTTGCCGCAGCGGAAGAAGGAAAGCGCGAAGCTCCCCGAACTGGTTTCATCTGAAACAAAGAAGGGATCGTCTTCCGGCGCCCCCCAACGCGCGGTGACGGCGGTCTGCACTTCAGCGGGCAGATCTTTGTAAAAAGCCTTGTAAATGTCACAGGTCAAACGCACACGAATAACGCGCCCGTCAACGGCGGCGTTGGTCGGTCCTTCGGCCAGACGTTCGACCAGGGCATTGCCGTCTTCGGGGATATCTTCGACGTCATAACCCGCCGCCGCCAGTGCCCGGAGAAGCACGACAGAGCCGGCAGGGGTGTCGAGGCCGACACCGTTGCCCATGCGTCCGTCCCGGTTCGGATAGTTGGCCAGGATCAGCGCGACCTTCCGTTCGCAGACCGCCGCGCGTTTCAGCGTCAGCCACTTCGCCGTAAGTGCCGCTACGAAATCGATGCGGTCGGCGACCGGTGCGTAGGTGACGATCGAGGATTGGGTCGCCGGATCGAAACGGGCCTCGGATTTGAAAGAGACGGCGCGCGACAGGATGCGACCGTCCACCTCGGGCAAGGCAACGTTCATGGCGATGTCGCGGGCGGAAAGGCCATTGGCGGACTCGCGCCAAGCGGCTTCGTTGCCGCCGGAGAAAACCACCTGCAGGATTGGACAGTCCAGGCCGTCGAAAGGTGTCTCCTTCCGCGCGGCACCGGGGCTGGAAATGGCAAAGCCGGTGGCGTTGAGCACGATCTCGCTGCCCGCGTCTTCGAGGAGCTGGCGCAGGGTCTCTGCGGAGAGCGCTTCCTTGAGGCTGGCGCAATAGACCGGCAGAGGATTCACACCCTGTTGTTTGAGGCTCTCGATCAGCGCGTCGACCGGCGCGAGATTGGCTGCCTGGACCAGAGCCCGGTAAAAGACGATGGCGGCGACCGGCGCACCCTCGGTCCAGTGGGACTTCAGGTCTTGCAGACCCGGCTGATCGAGCCCCGGCCAATAGATCCCGGCACGCAGCAGCGGGCGCGGTTCGCCCCAATCGGGTAAGCCTTCGGCCTTCCCGCCCATGTCCAGAAGGGTTCCGGCATAGAGCAGGAAGTTGCGCGCGTTCTCCGGCCCGCCATGAATGCAGTACTGCCAGAGCCGGTGACAGGCTTCTGCGCCCAGGGTGGAGTGATCCGCCAGCTCCGCATCCGGTTGATCGTCGCCGGGCAGCAGCGCCAGAGGAATGCCGCGTTCGGCACAGGTGGCACGCAGTTGCTCGACACCGTAGGGCCAGTATCCGACCCCGCCGAGCAGGCGCACGATCACCAGCTTCGCATTGGCAATCATCTCCTCGGCATAGAGATCGACCGAGAGGTTGTGGCCGAGCTGCATGAGGTTGGCGAGACGCAGGCTCGGAACCTCGCCGCTCGCCCCTTCCCGGATATGCCCGTAGGCCAGCGAGAGGCTGGCCAGCTCGGTGTCCGCCGCCGAGAGCACGATGATGTCGCCGGGGGTCTGACCGAGCTCGACAGCTTCCGAACCGTCGGAGATGCCACCCGCCTGCGCTTGCAAAAGATGCATGTCAGCTCTCGCCCTTATCCCCGGCTGATAACCCGGAGCTTAAAAAAACCTGATCGCCGCTTCAGCTCGCTGGCGCTGCGACGGCTTGAGCCGGAGCTCCCTGGGAGGCTGCACGACCGGACTCCAGCGCCGTCGTAATCGCGTCGCTGTCCATACCCGCCTCGCCTATGACCACCAGCCGGGTGGACTGGGTTTCGTCCGGGTGCCAGTCGCGGTCGTAGTAGTGCTGCAGACGGCCGCCGACCCCTTGCAGGACCAGACGCATGTCCTTACCCGCGACCTTGGCGAAGCCCTTGATGCGCAGGATGCCGTGTTGTGCGATCACCGGCTGCAGGCGCTCGACCAGCCCCTGCGGGGTCTCGACCTCGCCCAGATCCACGGCGAAGGACATGAAGTCGTCGTGATCGTGCTCGTGACCGTCATCGTGGTGGCTGGGACGTGCCTCCAGATCGGATTCAGCGGCGGCCTCCAGACCCAGCAGGATCTTGGCGTCGACCTTGCCGTAGGAACTGCGGACCACCTTGACCTGAGGGCGCAGCTCGGCCTTCACGTCGCGCAGCACCCGCGCCAGATCGGCGTCGGACAGCAGGTCGGTCTTGTTGATCACCACCATGTCGGCGCAGTTGATCTGCTCCTCGAAGAGCTCCTCCAGCGGGCTTTCGTGATCCAGGGATTCGTCGGCCTGACGCTGAGCCTCGACCGCCGCCGGGTTGCTGGCGAACAAACCTTCGGCCACCGCAGGGCCATCAATCACCGTGATCACGCCATCGACCGTGACCTTGGTGCGGATCTCCGGCCAGTTGAAGGCCTTGACCAGCGGTTTCGGCAGCGCGAGGCCGGAGGTCTCGATGATGATGTGATCCGGCGGCTCGGCCCGGTTCAGCAGGGTCTCGATGGTCGGGATAAAGTCGTCGGCCACGGTGCAGCAGATACAACCGTTGGGCAGTTCCAGAACCGCGTCTTCCTCGCAGTTCTCGATGCCGCAGCCCTTGACGATCTCGCCGTCCACGCCCAGATCGCCGAACTCGTTGATGACCAGTGCCAGCCGCTTGCCCTGACTGGTTTCCAGAAGATGCCGGATCGTGCTGGTCTTGCCGGCCCCGAGGAAACCGGTGATGACGGTAGCGGGAATTTTGTTACCTTGCGACATGAACTCTGCTCACCAGTAAATTGTTGTTATTATCTAATTTCGATTTCTCAGTGCGATGACTTCACTATCATGGGCAAGCCCGCAACCATGAAAACCACCGAATCCGCGACCGCTGCGACGGCCTGATGCAGGCGCCCGGCGTGGTCCCGAAAGTCTCGCGCCAATTGGTGCATGGGCACAATCCCATGACCGACTTCATTTGAAACAAAGACGACCGGACCCGCGAGTCCCGCCCCGCCTTTACCAGAGAGAGCTCCGATCAGTCCCGCGATCTCCGCCTCTATGTCCCGCTCCTCGGCCATAAGGTTCGAAAGCCAGAGGGTCAGGCAATCCACCAGGATCGGCCGGTCCGCGCGCGCCTCGCGCTGCAGCACAGCGGCGAGATCCAGCGGTTCCTCTATTGTGTGCCAGGCAGTGCCCCGGCGGGCTTTGTGTTCTGCGATGCGCGTGGCCATCTCATCATCGCGCTCCGCCTGCCCCACCGCCGTCGCGATATAGAGGCAGTCGCCGCCCGCCGATTCCACCAGTTGCTCCGCATGGCGGCTCTTGCCCGAGCGGGCACCGCCCAATACCAGGGAGATCGCGGGAAGCGGGGTTTGGGGGGCGGAAGACACGATCAAAGCAGCCTGTTCAAATCCGAATTTGCGGCGAGTTTCCTTAGCCCGCCCACTTCACGCAAGAACAATCGTCACAAGAGTAAAAACGACACCAAATCAGCGGTTTCATACGGCAGCTCTCACCTCCCCCGCGAGCGCATGTCGCGATTACCTGCGATCTCCCGCCGGTCCGAACGCGTTATGCTCTGCAAACGCTGCCTCGGCTCGACCTTCGACCACATTTATTCGATTTGACGCGACACACGCTAAAACGTGATCGCCCCGTGTCTGGCACTTCGAGATACCCGAACCCAAATTTTTAACCACGAGGCTGCAACTCCGACCGCCTGGAAACGGGCAATCGGAAAGAAGGGAGAGTTACGCATGTTGAAACGAACCGCACTGACTGGACTGCAGATTGTCACGATCCTCGCTGTGATCACCCTGATGCTGACCTCCGCAGCGCGGGCCGCTGTTCCGCAGCCGGGCCTTGGCGCCCTGAAGCTGTCGGATCGCGCCACCGCCCAGGAGGCGGGGGTTGTGAAGGCCGGATACTTCAAGAAGCGCCATGGCCACCGCGGTTTCAAGAAACGCAGCTATGGGCACAAGAAATTCGGCCACGGCAAGTTCGGCCATAAGCGGAAATTCGGTCATCGGAAATTCGGACATAGAAAGTTCGGCCACCGCAAATTCGGGCACAAGCGCTATGGGCACCGGAGTTTCGGGCATCGGAAATTCGGACATCGCAGCCACCACGGGCACGGAAGTTTCAAGTTCAAGAGCCACGGCGGCTTCAAGTTCAAGAGCTACGGACATTCGAGCCACGGCCACAAAAAATTCCTCCGCAAAGGCCACGGCTACCGAAAACTGAGTTCAGGCAAGTTCGACTACGGCTCAAGCAGCTATAAGCACGTCACGCCCAAGAACCATGCCCATAACTTCCGCAACAAAAGCGGACACAAGAAGTTCGTCACCAAGGTCGTCCCGCGCAGAAAGCCGAGCCCGGCCAAGTTTGACTACGGCAACAGCAAGTTCAAACCCAGCGCGCCGAAAAACCACGGGCACGATTTCCGGAACTAGGGCGTGTCGCGTTCAATTTAATAGGATTATTCGAAGACAGATCCGAGGCAGCGTTTGCGGAGCACAACGCGTTCGGAGCTGCCAGAGAATGCAAGCAAACGCGACATGCGTTTGAACCTGAGTTCAAAGCGCCCCGTATAGCGTTTTACGTTTCTCTCGAACCAAAGAACTTCAAAAATTTGCGTTCGAGATCAGCAACGTGCTGATTGAGAGGCAGTGAATTTTGAATCAGCATAAACGCAAAATGCTTTAGCAATCAGACCGGCGCTCACAGGCCCGGCGGTGCCACCCCTCACCGCCGGGCCTGTCTTGTTCCACCGCCCTGCTCTTGCAATCGGGCGGGGAATTCCGTATATCCAAGACATGCAACGACTTGCCCACACACCCTTTCGAATATGCCTCAGGCTTCCAGTCCCGGAAGCCGCCCGATTGGCAATTCGAGGGGGAGTAGCTCAGCGGTAGAGCAGCGGGTTTATACTCCGTAGCGCCCGATAAGCGGCAGGTCGTCGGTTCGAATCCGACCTCCCCTACCAAACTTTTGATTGTCCAGTCCCTAGACATAGATCCCAGTTCGCACTTGTGTAAGTCCCCCGATTTACACTTACGCGGATTCTGATTTTTACAATGACTGCTGCGTGCGTCACCCTGGTTCTAGATACGATGCACAAAAGGGAATCTGACCCCGACTATCTGCCGACTATACACATCCCTGGACACGAAATCCTTCTCCGAGATTTATGCGACGGACGCTTTCTATCTCGTCCCTGCCTCTCCGCTCATCCAGGGTCTCGATGGCGTTAAATCGAGCTGGGACGGCTGGTTCACGCGGATGGAAAAAGCCAAGGCTGGAAGGATCAATCAAGCGCGCCGTAATCGACGACCGGCAAAAAGCATCATGCCCATACCACTCAGTATTAGTATAAGGGTATTGGGTGCAGGCACCACGATTGATGGAGACACCAGTGACGCAACAGCAAAGGTATTTTGTGTCGTAAAATACGAAGGGTCAAAGATCTGACGGTTAAACGCAGTTAAGACCCCGCTGCCTCCACTTAGACGGGCGAAGCCGATCCCTTCCGCTCCACCCACGCTAAACGCAAAAAATACGTTTGCGAGGGTTGCCTGGCTAACGGCGCTTTGTGCAAGACCGACCGAAGAAAACCAGGGTGTGTCGGACAGCTCGGGTAGCAAATCATTGTAAGTGCCTTCGACAGTCGAGATCAGGTATTGATCATCTCCCAACGTGATTGGCACGGCCTTTACCGACGGCGCCGAGAACGCGGTAAAAAAAATTACGGCAGCCGACGCCGCCAACATTTTGAAAGTCATCATAGTACCTCAGTGTGTGAAACTCGCCAGCTGCTAACAACCGGTTGGAACGCCTGGAGTGCCCTATTTCCACACACTCTCCCTTAAGCAAATTGTCAGCAACCCTGACCGGTTACCAACAGTTCTGCACCTTTACATGATATTCGTCCAATACTTGTTTTGTATCATTTGATACAATTTTTAGATCAGTTCTTTGATAGGGTGATAACTATGCGGTTCCCTATCCCAAAAAGGTTGCAGCATTGCCCAAACTCTGTATCGCTCATTCTTCAGTTGTCAGTGTGACTTGGGTCAGGTCTTAAATTGTGCGTGCTATCAAGTTAAGCCTCTTATCCTCAAGGCACACCCAAAACCACGTCGCATCCCCGGGGCAGGAGAACCGGGAGCAGAGCAAGTTGCGTTTTTTATAACGACAGAATTTCAAAATTTGCGTTCCAGGTAAGAGGTAGTGAATTTTGAATGAGCTTACACGCAAAACGCTTTAGCGATCAGACCGGCGCTCACAGACCCGATACCCTGTATTGTAATCAGGCGGGGAATTTCGTATATCCAAGCCATGCAACGACTTGCCCACACACCCTTTCGAATATGCCTCAGGCTTCCGGTCCCGGAAGCCGCCCGATTGGCATTTCGAGGGGGGAGTAGCTCAGCGGTAGAGCAGCGGATTTATATCCCGTGTAGCGCCCGATAAGCGGCAGGTCGTCGGTTCGAATCCGACCTCCCCTATCAACCATAGAGTTGTTTGACAGGATAGCGGCGCTTTTGGTCAGGCCTGCGCCCAATATCGCGCATGATTCCCTTTAGTAACGCCCTTTGCGAAATGCATTTTTCGTTTGTACACAGCTCTAGCCTCGACATAGAGTCGGTAGGTTGTTCAAAATAAAGATCGGCGAGGTGCAGTAACGGCATAAAATTAGGCCGCCAAGCAACTGAGCATGCGAAGGCCGCTTAGTTTACGTTACTCATCCGGAACGACAGGTAGTTCAGCAAAGCAGGAAAGTTCGGCAGGCTTTTCTGGTGCGCCGGACCGATTTCAGCAGGTAGCCCCAAAAGCAGTCTAAGCAATAAGAAACGGGGATGCGGAATTATGGGGAACGAGATCAGCACAACCGGCAACGCAGCGCCGGAACGCAGAACCCGCGAGAGGCGCGAGAGTCACGCGCCCACAGTCCTGGGATTCTCGGCCAATGCCGCGCTTGCGGCCATGACCTTCGGCGCTTTTGCGCTGGTTATCGCCGGGTATTTCTACTGGGACGGGGTGCTCCAACCCACGGCACCGGAATACAGTAGCCCGGCCATCCTCTATCGGCTGATCCTGGTCGTCATTCTGATGCTCTTCATCCCCTTCACCGCCATGAGCTTTTATTTCGTCCGGCGCGATGTCCGGCGGCGCGAGCTGCGCGAACACTGCCGGACCCTGGAACTGAACTACGAACACTACTACCACATCTACAAACGCGAGACGCGCTCGGCGCACTTTCTCTACGCGGTCTGTTTCACTTCGGTGATCACCATACTGGGGCTGACGGCCATCCTGCTGGGCAAGGAGCTCAAGCTGGACGAAGGCGCGAACCTGCTGCTTATGGGCGTCTTCACCGGCGCCGATCCAAAAGATGTCGGCGCCTTGCAGACCGGGCCGCTGCTGTTTTTCGGGACGGCCTTCCTCGGGGCCTATCTCTGGGGACTGCAAAACATCCTGCATCGCTACTTCACCAATGACCTGGTGCCAGGCGTATACTACGGGCTGGGGACGCGCATGATCTTTTCGGCGGTCATCGCGCTGATCATCTTCCATCTCCTGCCCGAAGCGGGCAGCGAAGATAACATCGGCACCGGTACGCTGCCCGCGCTCGCCTTCCTGATCGGCATGTTCCCGCAGCGGGCGTTGCAATACATGACCGAGAAGGTCAACATCCTCTCGAGCCCGACAAACATAAAGAGCCGCGAACTTCCCCTGGAACTGATCCAGGGTATCTCGGTCAACGACAAGCTGCGCCTGAAGGAAGAGGGCGTGGAATCCAGCTACGACCTGGCCAATGCGGACTTCGTTCAGCTGCTCTTCACCACCCCTTTCCGGCCGCTGGAGCTGGTCGACTGGCAACTGCAGGCGCGGCTCATCGTGTTCTTTGGGAGTTCGGTCGATGAATTGCGCGACCACGGCGTGCGCACCATTGCCGAACTCAAGATGCTCGATGATGCCACAGCGCAGGAACTCGCCGAGAAGACCCACGCAACCAAGACGGCGATTGAAATGGCCCGCAGGCGCGCAGCCGAAGATCACGGCGTCGAATTTCTCGAGTCTCTGCGCAAGCTGCTGCTTTCCGGCAGCGGCATTAAAAAAGAGGACTTGGCGCAGCCGAACGTACACGCAGACACATCTGCCGAAAACCAGGTGCCGGGCAAGGAACTGCAGGCCGCGCAGTAGTGCGATCACGGCGCGCAGGTTTTGAGGCGCGATGGGCGCATGGCCTGTCGCGCCAAGCTGCCCGCTATCGCTCCTCTCAAAAACACTTCGCATCTCCCGAGCAGAAGAGCCGGGGAACAGGACATGAGTCTAGCCAGACGATTATAGTCTGGGCGCAGATAGCAGGGCACGACAGCGCCTCCACATCCACGACCAGCCATAGTCAAAACCTCTAACGCATTCATAAGTCGCAAAAAATTTCATGCCCTTCCTGTCAGGGCTTTGCTATCAATGCCACCGACATGTCAGGTCCTGTACCCACAAAACTCACAATCTGCTCAACCTGTTTGGATACCAGCTGCGGCGGCGAAGCCGGCATTGGCGGCGGTGGGAAGATGTTTGCGATGATCGAGGCGAAGCATCGCGATCATCCTGACAGGGATGCCGTCGAGCTGGTGGCTCTGCGGTGCCTGATGGCCTGCACCGAAGGCTGTGTGGTCACGGTCGCGGCCGAGGGAAAGATGCAGTATCTGCTGGGGCGCCTGTCGGCCGAAGAGGAAGTCGCAGAGCAGCTTCTCGACTTTGCCGTACTGCATGCGCGCTCGAAAACCGGCGTCACCGAGAACCATAACTGGCCCCCGAAAATCCGCGCAAATTTTCTGGGCCGCATACCGCCGCCTGCCGCGATGGATGTCGACTGGAACGATGAAGGCTGTAATTTGTAGGTGAAGGCGATCTCCAGGAAATAACTTTTCCCGGTCGGAAGAGATGTTTTTCACACCTTCCGCCAAAAGCACTATCGGCCTTCAGACTGTATTGGGTCGGGCATGGCCGACCAAGCCGGAGAGAAAACAGAGTCAGGTTGAGCGACCCCGATCACTAGAGCAAGTCAAGTTTAGATAGAATCGCCGAAGGCGATCTGCCGAGCTTGTGAATCTGCTCTATCTATATGATATAGATCGGATTTACATGTTTCGGTTGAGCATTCATATTTATGGATTTCAACCGAAACATGACCCGGTCTGGTCTCATGCGCAGCGCACTATGTGGTGGTTACGCCGGTGGCCTTGCCGGGCGTATGAGCGTTCGGCACATCCGGTCCCCACATATCGGGTAAGCAGACACCCATCGGATAAGGGTCTTCCGGATCGACAGCCAACTGGCTGGTGCCATAAATAAACGCCCGGCCAGAGATCTCCGGCAATACGGTATTCACGCCGTCGATGAGTTTCTCATCGAGGAGTTTTATGCTGAATTCGCCGTCGGTAATGGAGCGAGCCGTATAGGTCTCTCCAAGGCCAATTTTCCCGCGGGCATAGAGAATGGCGGCATGCGCGGCTGCGCCCGTTCCGCAAGGGGAGCGGTCAACCCGTCCACCGGGCATCATGTTCGCGTAGCGATAGCTTCTAGCATCCTCTTCTGATTCCAAGGTCAGAAAAGGAAATGCGCCAAGCTTGATCTTATTTATGGAGGCATCATAGGGATGTTTTATTTCGACCTGCTCCCGTAACGCCGTTCCCAGATTTTTCTGGAACTCCGCGATATCGGCGGCCTCATCCGGAAGAAGTGCGAAACCGAGCGCCCTGGCATCGACAAAGCCGTAGAACCATCCACCCCAGCCGATATCGGCGTAGAGCGTTCCGTAACCTTTCACATCCAGCGGCTGCTGCAGTTTTACCGGCATTGCCGGCGGCGTGCTGACGGTGCAAGCCACGCACCGACCGTTGTCACAGAATGCCCGGACCGGCACCAGGCCCGCCGCAGTATCGAGCACTACGGTTGTTTCAGGCTCTTTCATAGGCAACATGCCGGTTTCCAGCAAAACGGTGACAACACAGATCGCGTTCGCGCCCGACATCGGATAACAGCCGTTGGCTTCCATAGGGATAAAGCCGACGTCCGCTTCTTCGCAGGTTGGGGGAACGAGAAGGTTTGTTGTCTTGTCCACGCCGCCTCGTGGCTCATGAATGACGAACCGCCGCAAGCTGTCGTCTTCCTCATTCAGAAAAGTGAGCTTCTCGCTCATCGTTTTGCCGGGTATATCGATCACACCACCGGTAATGACCCGGCTGACTTCACAGCCAATATGTGCATCCACTGTCGTAACGACGCGCGACCATTTCATCCCGACATTCCCAAATTTAACGCAGCACCGACTGCAAACAACCGCGTGCGATTGAACTCCGTATCAGGTCAAGCACTGGGCCCGACCACTATCTGTACCTGCTGACAAACTGCCTCAGACGTTCCGTGTCGGGATCGCCGAAGAATTTTTCGGGCGCTGCCTGTTCGACGACCACACCCTTGTCAATGAACACCACCTCATTCGATATGGTCCTGGCAAAATCCATCTCGTGGGTAACGATAACCATGGTGAAATTGTCCGCGGCCAGTTCACCGATGACCCCCTGAACCTCTCCCACCAGCTCCGGATCGAGCGCGGAGGTTGGTTCGTCGAATAGGATGACTTCCGGGTTCATGGCCAATGCCCGGGCGATGGCAACCCTTTGCTTTTGCCCGCCTGACAAGGTCCAGGGGTAGGCATCCTTCTTCACCAGCATGCCGACACGTTCCAGCCAGACTTCAGCCTGCGCAATGGCCTCATCCTTGTTGACCCCCTGCACGTGAACCGGCGCCTCCGTCACATTGTGTAGGACGCTGAGGTGGGGCCAAAGGTTAAAGCTTTGAAACACCATAGCCGCGCGCGCACGCACGCTCGCCAGTTCTTTTTCGGACATGGGTGTCTTGCCGTCCGCCCGGATCCCGACACGATCGCCGACGATCCGGATCGAACCGCTGTCCGGCTCTTCAAGCCAGTTGATACAGCGTAACAGGGTAGATTTTCCCGAACCGGACGAACCAATGATGCTGATGATCTGACCGCGGTTGACGTCGAAGTCGATACCCTTGAGCACCTCCACACCGTCAAAGCTCTTGTGCAGGTCACGAACCTCGATAACCGGCAAGACTTCATTCATAGCTTAAGCCTCTGTGTTTTGCGTAACGACCCATTGACCTGAGCGCTTGTTCGACAACCAGACTGATGCACCAGTACAGGGCGATGACCACGATGAACGCCGGCATCGGGATGAAGTACACCGCCTGCAGGTCGTTGGCCGCTGCCGTCAGTTCAAAAATCGTTATGATTGAAAGGAACGCGGTGTCCTTGAGACACCCGACCAACTGATTGCCGAACAGGGGGCCTGACCGAAGCACCATCTGCGGCAGCAGTATCCGGTAATACATCCGAAATGACGTAAAGCCGTGGGCTTTGGCAGACTCAATCTGTCCCTGGGGGAGCGCAACACGAGCCCCGCGAAGGATCTCGGCGTAATAGGATGCATGATAGAGACTGAGCGCGATCATGCCCGCCGTCCACGCGTTCAGACGAATCCCAACCTGGGGAAGTCCGTAGTACAACAAGTACAGGACAATCAGAAAAGGCAGCGTACGCAGCACATCGAGCCCGCTGCGCAAGCTCGTTTTTAAAAAACTCGGCCGCCCCTCCATCAGATAAACAAGAATGCAACCACCTATGAAGGCGGTCACCGTTGCAAAGGCGAAGAATAGAACCGTAACCCCGAACCCCAGCGCGACACGGTCTATATTGATCCAGACCGTCAACCAATCCTGCAAATTCATCGCCCTGCCCTCCTACATCGCCAAACGGCGTGCGTACTTGTCGGCGACACGCTGCAGCCGAACCAAGGCACCGATCATGAGGATGTATAGGGCGGCGGCAGCCAGGATTGGCGGCAGAGGTTCGTAAGTGACCGCGGTGATGCGATTTGTAATGCGTGTCAAATCCGCGAGGCCAACCATGGCAATCGCGGGGCTGCTTTTGATGAGGAGCGTCATTTCGTTGACGAGTCCAGGGAGGCTCGTAATCATCATCTGCGGCAGCATGATGCGCCTCAGCATCACCCTGCGGGTCATGCCTGCCGCCTTGGCGGCTTCGACTTGTTCACGCGAAAAAGTGGCAAGCGCGGAACGCCAGATCTCAGCATTGAACGCCGTCGTATTGATGGTCAAGGCCGCGACCGCGATGATCCAGCGATCGATATCGATGGGTAAATACGGCGCTGTGACGAAGAGAAAGAGCACCAGAGTGACCATCGGGGTCGCACGGATGATGCTGATGTAATAGTACAGAAATTTGCTGATCACCGGAATGCGGGCGTTTCGCAACACGGCAACGCCGAAGCCGGCAACGATGCCTAAAGCGATCGAGATACCAGATATCCACAAGGTCACCCATGCGCCTTCAAAAAGGGTTATCCACGCATTCCAATCCACAGAGCCAGTATCCTTCGCATTCAAAGCCAAGCGGCATAGAAGCCGCAGCCTTTGAGGCGCCGCGCCCGGAACTCAACCGAAGGGCACGACACCTCAAGACCAGGGAGAACTCTTTTTGTATTAACCGCCGGTGAGGCTGCGGAACTGTTCGACGCTCTTGATGCTCTCCTGGGGCAAATCAGGGAAGCTCTTGCCAAACCACTTCGTCTGCAATTCTGCAAGCTTGCCCGTAGTATGCAGATGCCTGACGAAGCCCGCGAGGTATTCGAGCAGTTCTTCGTTGCCCTTTTTTACCGGCCAGGCGATGAAGCCAAGTCCGGACGTCGCCTCACCCAGAGCAAAGGTGTCGGATCGCTTGGCAACCATCGTCGCGGCGTTGATCACCGAGTTTACGGCATAATCCAGCCTGCCATTGGCGAGATCGGCGTAGACTTCCGGATAGGATTGGTACTCGACAACTTCACCCAAACTTCCGCCCATAGCCTTTAGTTTAACCTCCAGCTGAGCGAGACTGGCGAGGACGGCGCTGCCGGCCTGGACGCCGACTTTCAAACCGGAAAGATCCTTGAGACCTCCGATACGATCGTCACCTTTACGCGTAATGTAGTAGGTGACATTGACGCTGATCGGCGGTGCATAATTGAACTTGGCAAGACGTTCCTCGGTTACGCCGGCGCCTGTAATTGCCGCATCGTACTTCCCGGCGGTCACGGCGGCCAACAGCCCGGTCCAAGGCAGCTGTTCCTGATCAATGGCAAAGGGTGCATAGTTCCGCAGCTCGTCAATTACATCCTTGTGGAACCCGTCCGGTTTACCGTTGGTGATAAACTCGTACGGCGGAAATGCGTCTTCCGTCACGACCTTCAGAGTGCCACGCGCTTTGATTTCATCAAGCGTCGCTGCGGTCGCAAACATCGGTACAGCCGCCGCAAGAACGAGCCCTACCCAGCCAGCGATCAGGAACCTTCGCGGTCCGGTACTCGTGTGCTCAACTAAGGTTTTCGGTATTCCTGTCATTGTTGCATCCCCATAAAAGATAGTGACAATCAAGGTTTCTGCTTGCCAGTCTGTTCGCTGCTAGCAGGACGCCTGTTGGTTTCCCAGACATGTTTTTTTAGTTTGGGTTACTCAGTCTTTGTGAGTTTGGTATATACCAACATCACAATACACATTCAGTTGGTATATACCAAAGGAAAATTGACGTTATGTCGAATAGTGAACCCTCTCTTTACCTTTGGGTCCGTGATCAACTCGCAGAAGATATTCAAAAGGGTGTGCTCCGACCCAACGACAGCCTGCCGTCAGAACGGGCGTTGAGTGAGCGTTTTAACGTGAGCCGCATGACAGCGCGCCAAGCGTTAATTCAGCTAGAAAAGGAAGGGTTGGCCTACACCAACGGCCGGCGCAGCCGATTTGTGGCCGAACCGAAGGTAAATTACGACCTCTCGAAAACCATCAGTTTTTTTGCCAGCAGCGCCGACCGGATGAGTGAACTTCATATCTCGGTACTGAGACGCGAAACGCTTGAAGCAAGTCACCTTCAGTGCGAACAGCTGAACCTGCCCAGCGGCAGCAAGATCCATTTCTATTCGCGTTTGTGCAGACTGGGAACCCGCCCGGCTTTTGTGGAGGAGGAATATGTGTCTGCGGACCGCTTCCCCGATCTGTGGAATCACGATATAGCCCAACCGGTCTCTCTTTTATTCGAGCAGGTCTATGGCATCCGGTCCGTTCGCGATCAGATCGTCCTCAAACAAAGTCATTTTACGACTGAGATATCGGAAACCCTTGCCCTTGCCGAGCCGGCCATCGGGATTCTGTTGGAACAAAGTGTATTTGACGAAGATGACCAGCCGATCAGTTTCGGATGTCAATACTGGCGCGGCGACGTGGCTCGATTCTCAGCAGACATCAGGCGCTGACGGATATGCGCCTAACTGGCGTGAAGTTCGCGTTTTCACGCGATACATTTGTGCTCCCTACAGGCATTGGAACTTGCCTCCAATCATTCGCCCCCCGAAATCACGTCACCAATGGAAACACCCCCGTCTTCTTGACCACACCATAAACGAAGCTGCTGTCGATTGAGGCGATGCCGCCGATGGGGTGAAGGCTTTTGCGCACGAAGCGCTCGTAGTCAGGCAGATCGGCGACGACCACCCGCAGCAGGTAGTCCGAGGTGCCGGTCATGACGAAGCACTCCAACACCTGATCGACCCGGCGGATGTCCTCCTCGAACTGTTTGACCGTGGCTTCGGTGTGGCTGTCCAGGCTGACCCGGACGAAGACGGTCACCGGCAGACCGTAGATCGCCGCATCCACATCCGCGCTGTAGCCCTTGATCGCGCCGCTTTTCTCCAGGAGCTTCACGCGCCGGAGACAGGGCGAGGGAGAGAGATTGACCTCCGCGGCAAGGTCCTGATTGGTCATGCGGCCGTTGCGCTGCAGGGCGCGCATGATCTGGCGATCTTTTTGATCCATCGATTACTATCGTAGCAGACAATGCCAATATTAGTAACTTTTTTAGCATAATTAGCAATTTTCAGGAGTCAAAAGCAATCTAATCTGGGCGTGACTTCCTTCAGGAGACCATCATGCGCAATCGCCCCGACAGCTTTTCGACCCTCGCGATCCACCACGGCTACGACCCCATGGAGAACGAGGGCGCCCTGACCCCGCCGCTGCACCTGACCTCGACCTTTGCCTTCGAGACGGCGGAGGCCGGCGGCGAGATGTTCAGCGGCGAACGCGAGGGGCACATCTATTCGCGGATCTCGAACCCGACCTGCGATCTGTTGGAACGACGCATTGCGGTGCTTGAGGGAGCGGAGGCCGGTCTGGCGCTGGCATCGGGCATGGGCGCGATCACGGCAACCATGTGGAGCCTGCTCGCCCCCGGCGACGAAGTCATCCTGGACAAGACACTCTACGGCTGCACCTTCGCCTTCATGCAGCACGGCCTGAAGAAGTTCGGCATAGAGGTGACCCATGTGGATCTGACCGAACCGGAAAATCTGAGGGCCGCGATCAGCGATAAAACAAAGATTGTCTACTTTGAGACACCGGCCAATCCCAACATGCGGCTGGTCGACATTCGCGCCGTCTCCGACATTGCCCACGCCCATGACGTATGTGTCGTCGTCGACAACACCTACGCGACCCCCTACCTGACGCAACCGGTCAAGCTGGGCGCCGACATTGTCCTGCACTCCGCCACCAAGTATCTGGGCGGACACGGCGATGTGGTCGCGGGCCTGCTGGCCGGGTCCGCAGAGCTGGTCTCCCGGATCCGGCTCTTCGGCATGAAGGATATGACCGGCGCGGTCATGGCCCCCTTTAACGCCATGATGATCCTGCGCGGACTGAAAACACTCGAGGTCCGCATGGACCGGCACTGCGCCAGCGCGATGACCGTGGCCGAGTTGCTGCAGCAGTCATCGGCGGTTCAGAAAGTCTGGTACCCCGGCCTGGAAAGCTTCGAGCAGCATGCACTGGCCCAGCGCCAGATGTCGCAGTTCGGCGGCATGATCGCCTTCGAACTGAAGGGCGGGATCGACGCCGGCCGTGAGATGATGAACAAGCTGAGCTTGATCACCCGCGCGGTTTCGCTCGGGGATGCCGAAACCCTGATCCAGCACCCCGCAAGCATGACCCACTCGACCTACAGCCCCGAAGAACGGATGGCCCACGGGATCAGTGAAGGTCTGGTGCGCCTCTCGATCGGCCTGGAAGGTGTGGACGATGTGATTGCAGATCTCGTGCAGGCCCTGCCGAAACCGCCGGTGCGCAGCGCTGCCTGACGTGAGAGCGGAACGGGGTTTAGCGCGCATTCTTGCGGGAGGCGCGGACGTTCGGTCGATCTTGGGGCAGTCGGTGCGAAACGATTGCCACTACGAATGCTCAAGGGACAATAGCCCACCGCTTCGGTCATAAAGTGTTGAAAAGCTGCCGCGCTTCACAAGATAGAGTCCTAAGCGGTGAATTCCTGAGAGCGTTCGGACCGCGCTTGAAGCGGCAAGATGTAGGAGAGTTAAACAAAGTGACGGTGCTTTCGGGAAATCCGATGTACGACGTAACACTGACACACACGGCAGATCCGTTCTTACAGCTTGCCGTCAGCACTGGTGACTTCATCGCCCCCTTCATCGCCCTTGTTGTACTGAGCGCCTGTGCGGCCAGGATGTGGAAGAAGATGAGGCGCAAGAGTAAAGCTGCCCCAGATCTCGAAGACGACGACAGAGATTTGGGCGTTCCCAGTTAAACAAAACCTGGAGGCGCTCAATCTGCGTTCAGATGCAGATTCATTGTAAGGCTCTGCCCCCGCCCCTCGCCACATCCAGAGCCTACTTCGCCCCGATACAGTCGACCTCAACCGCCGCTCCAATCGCCAGGCCATTCGCGCCGAAGGCAGCGCGGGCGGGGAAACGTCCCTTTTCGAAATAGTCTTTGTAGACTTTGTTGAAGGCCCCCCACTCGCCGATGTCCGCGAGCATGACCGTGCACTTCACCAGGTTCTCCAGGCCGTACCCATGAGCTTCCAGGGAGGTCCTGATGTTTTCCATCACCTGCTTGGTTTCGCCCGCAATGCCGCCGTCCGCCAGTTCCAGCGTGCCGGGCTTGTTGCCGATCTGACCTGAGAGATAGAGCGTGTTCCCCACCTCGACCAGCTCAGAGAAAGGCAGGTTCGTGGGCAGAACACTGCCGGAGTTCTTGAAGCTTACAGGATCCTCCGCCAGCGCAAGGCTCGCGGTCATTGTCAAAGCAGATGCCAGGGTCGTAAGCGTTAAAAGACGCGCCATCGTTTCAGTCTCCCAATTGTGGAACACCAAAAAGTAGCATGACCAAATTGAGAGGGATAGATGGCAAGCGTCAGAGGTTTTCCGCTATCCAAATCGCTTCCCCCATCTCGGGCGGCGCAGGTGGAGAAAGCTTGCTGCTTACGGGAGTCCAGACAAGCGCCCCGTAAGCAGCTAAGCAAATTTAAGCCGAGCGAACCTGCCTGAGGAAGGTGTCGACTTCCTGTTTCAGACCGACGGACTGTTGGGACATCTCTTCCGCATCACTCAGGATCTCGGATGCGGCGGTGCCGGTATCGGAGGCGGCCTGACTCACGCTGGCGATGTTTGTGCTGACCTGCTGCGTGCGCGAGGCGGCCTCCTGGACGTTGCGGGCGATTTCCTCGGTGGCCGCCGACTGCTCCTCCACAGCCGCAGCGATGTTGGTGGTCACTTCGTTGATGTTGCTGATGATCTTGCCGATCCCCTCCACGGAGGTCGCGGCGTCCTTGGTCGAATCCTGAATGCCGGAAATCTGCTGGCTGATCTCTTCCGTTGCCTTGGCCGTTTGGGTCGCCAGATTTTTCACCTCCGAGGCAACCACAGCAAAGCCTTTACCCGCGTCACCTGCACGGGCCGCTTCAATCGTGGCATTCAACGCGAGCAGATTGGTTTGCTCCGCAATGTCGGTGATCAGATTGACCACATCGCCGATCTTCTGCGCCGAATCAACCAGTCCCTGAATGGTCTGGCTGGTCGTTCCGGCATTCTCAACCGCCCGGTTTGCCGTGTTGGCGGCATCCGTCACCTGGCGGCCGATCTCGTTGATGGAGGCGGTCAGTTCCTCGGTCGCTGCCGCGACCGTCTGCACATTGGCCGAGGCCTGCTCGGAAGTGGTCGCGACGGATTGGGACTGGGTCAGGGCCTGATCCGCCGTGGAGGACATAGTCTGCGCCGAAGACTGCATCGACTTCGAGGAGGACGACACCGTCTCTGCGACAACGCCGACGCTGCGCTCGAAGCTGTCGGCCAGGGCGTTCATCTCCTTTAGCTTCTGTTCCTTGGCGCGGACTTCGGCCTGCGCCTGCTCCGCATCAAGGCGTTTGATCTTGATGGCGTTGTCTTTGAAGACCTGTACGGCCGTCGCCATCTCGCCGAGCTCGTCGCTGCGCCCCTGGGCCGGCACTTCGGTCTCCAGGTCACCGTCTGCAAGGCGTTGCATGGCGCCGGTCATTCCCGCCATCGGCTTGAAGACGAGATACGTCGCGAGCACCCCGATCATGACCGCGGACAGGATCAAGGCAACCAGCGCCTGCAGGCTGGAAGCATAGAGATTCGCCGTTGAATCAGCCTGGATAGTGCTTTTTTTCTCAAAGACCCACACTTTCCAGCCCAGATCCTGAATAACGTTCAGGGATCCATCGTAGGCTTCATCGTCAATCTGAAACTCCAGGCGCGCGCTTTCGGTCTCTGCGCTGTGCTGCTCGAGGCCGGGAATGACATCCCACAGCTTCTTGCCGATGAATTCTTCATTCTGATGCGCCATGATAAAGCCATCGGCGCGGGTCAGAATGATGTTCTCAAAATCGAGCAGACCCTTCGTGAAATCCGTAATTTCTGTGAGCTTCAGGTTTATGCAGAGGGTGCCGGTCACCGTCTGGCCATCGAGCAGCGGCACGCCGACCGCCATAACCAGGAAACCCGCAGAGGAAACGTAGGGCGTCGTCACGATCCGCTTTTCGCCGCCGTGAATACGTTTGTACCACTCGCGCTGCAGGGCTTTTTCCTTGAAGTTCGGGATCAGCCCCTTGGTCGTATAGGTCGAACCATCCTTGAAGCCATAGTAGCTCTCCAGGGTATCGGTGTTGGCCAGGAGGTCCTTGACGAGATTTTGCCGGAAGTTGAAGAGGGCATCGCCCTCCAGAGTCTCCGCGTTGTTGAATTGCTTTGAGGCCAGCTCCAATGATCCGAAGTACCCCGCCATTTTCACCGAAACAGCCTGGGCCACAGCCCGTGCCATAACGTCCAGCTCATGATGCTTCGTGGTCTCCGACGAAGAACTGAAGTTCTTGTAGGAGAGCCCAGTCATAACCACGATGACGGCAAAAAAGAACGTAAAAACGCTCAGGATAATCTTGGTTCTGGCTTTCATGGATGTAACCCCACCCCTATGCGCTGGACGAGAGAGCAGACGAAACGGTTCGGGGTACTCGACAGTTTCGCGTTCTTTGGGACGTAATTGACCCACTGGCAAATTAGGGGTCGCGCGTTAACGCGCAGTTACTTGGAACCAGCTTAAAGCTCTAATCGAACTGATTTTTTTACTCCGCGCGCAGAAAAAAAACCGCCCTTCAATCAAGTAACAATTATACCCTGAAGAGAAAACAATTATAGGTAGGCGGCATCCTTACCTCCTTACCGTCACGGATAGGCTACCGACCTTCTTTCAGACCCGCTCATACCGCAAAGCCCTGCAGGATAACGGAACGGACGTTCAGAGATCCTTCAGCGCCGCAATGTGCGCGGGACCGATCCCACAGCAACCGCCGACAAGCGTCGCGCCTGCAGCGACCCAGGCGCGTGCAAAGTCCCGATAGAGCTCGGGCGTGAGCTCTTTGCGAACCGGTGTGATGGTCTCGTTCGCCACCAGTGGAGCGTCATCTTTCGCCTCCACAAAGGCGTTGGCGTAGGCGCCCAGTGGGATCTCAGTCTTATGATCCGTCAGGATTTTCGAAGCCACCCGAAGCGCCTCTTCCATAACCTCGGGCGCCGAGCAATTGAAGAGAAGTGCATCCGCACCGCAATCAGCGGCCAGTTGCGCGGCCTCCGCCACGCTTTCACCCGAGCGCAGGCGCACCATGTCATGGATCTTGTCTTCGAGGGTGAAGGCGAGCCAAACCGGCATATCGGTCGGTAAAAGCGCTGCGTGGATCGTCCTGGCTTCGATCAATGAACTGATGGTTTCTACGAGCCAGAAATCGACATGGGGCGAAAGGCCCTCGACCAGGGGCGCGAGCAGGCTGAGCGCCTGGCCTGCCTCAAACAGGTCCGGACGGTAGGAGCCGAACAAGGGCGGGATCGAGCCCGCAACCCGAACCTTCCCGCCGCTATTCGCATCGGCGGCCTCCCGGGCCAGCGTGCCGGAAAGTGCGGCCAGGCGCTGGGCGTCGCGTTCAAAACGCTCCTCCCCGATGTGGAAAGGCACCAGCGCGTAGCTGTTGCTCGTCACGATCTCGGCTCCGGCCCGGACAAAGTTCCGATGGGCCTCTAGTACGGCTTCCGGTTTTTCCATCAGCGCCAGAGCCGACCACTCGGGCTGCCGCAGCTCCGCACCGCAGTTTTCCAGTTCCCGGCTGAGCCCGCCGTCAAGAAGTGTGATCAGACTCATCGCTCGCCTCGTGTTCGCTATAGCAACGACTTTGAAACTTACAGAAAATCGCTGCGCAGGCTACGGTAAAGGCTCCTCCCCCCTTTCCTGCTGACCTATTGCGTTGCGGTCGGCCGCAGCGCCTGCGAAAGGAAATCCCGACCGAAGCGCGTCAGTCTGTAGCCACGGACGCGCTCCGCCAGTTGTTCCGCCACCACTCCGTCATCGACCTCACTCATTCCGACCAGCGAGAGGTGTGTCCATAAAAGATCGTTGGGCGAACAGCGTGAGGTCATGAGGACCGTCGCGTCTTGCCGCAAGACAGCGACCAATGTGGACCTGTCTCCCTTGCTGAGATTGTTATAAAGCTCCACGAACTCTACATTCCATTCCCTAAGGTCCGGCATGTCGCCGAGCAATCCAGGTTCCGGCGCGGCGCTGCCGTCAGGAAAAGTGCACGCTGCCCAACTGCTGGACGGAAACAGCAGAACCGCAAGCAGGAGAAGAAGGGGAAAACGCCACGCCATTACGGAAAACCCTAATTACAAAGCAGTTCTGCTCTCATAGTTGATTGCAGCGCGAACGCCCAGCATTTTACACGGCTGGGTCCCTCTACTCAGCCTCGCTGTCGGCTGATCAGTCCCATGGTCACCCCGAGAAGGCGGGCGGCGACCAGTGCGCCGCGGCCACCGATGTCGTTGGCGGGCATGAGTTCGACCAGATTGAGGCCGACGATCTGTGAGCGCTCGGCTATGGCTTTTAGCAGATTGACCACCTGCCAGTAATGAAAGCCTCCCGGTGCCGGTCCGATCACCGAGGGCACGATGGCCGGGTCCATGGCGTCGATATCGAGGTTCACAAACACCTTGCGGTCGCTGGGCATAGCGTTGGTCACCTCGCCGAAATCCCGGTTCACGATGTCCTGCATGGGGAAGAACTTCACTCCCCAGTCCGTTGCATCGCGAAAGTCCTGCGGACGCGCGCTGCCCAGGCCTCTTGCACCAAGTTGATGCATGGTTTCGACCCAGGGCATTTCCGAAGCCCGGCGCATGTTGCTCGACAGGCCCATGCGCTCCCCCGCCACCTCATCCCGCCAGTCGATATGAGCATCGAGCTGGACGATGGAAATCGGTCCGTGGGATTCATAAGCCTGGAAGACCGGGATGGGCACAGAGTCGTCGCCGCCGATCACAAGAGGCACGGCGCCTTGATCGAGCACGGTCTTCACGGCCCGGGAGATGCCATCTCGGTTCGCGGTAAAGTCGTTGTCACTGTAATCGAGGTTTCCCCAATCCACGGCCTTGGTGCCTTCGGCCAGTATGGTTCCACCCAGGTCAAAATCATGGTGTTTCAAAACACCGGCCCAGCCGTCGGCGGATCGAATGGCGTCCGGAGCATCGGCGCAATAGGGGCCGACCGACTCATAGGGTGTCGCGCAGGGAGCGCCCATCACCACAATATCCGCATCACCGACCTCGCCCATTGGCGCGGTTGGGATGTCGAAGAGGCCACCGCTTGCCGGGCCGCCGAACATGGCGTCCATGGTTGGAAAGTCTGCTTCAGACATAGGGCGCTCCTGCTGATCGATGTGAATTCAAGAGAGGATACTGAGCGAGCCCCAACGCAACCAATACGTCGGGGCTCTATTTTAACGCTCGGGTTTTACAGGTCACTATCGGAATCGCACCCTGCCCTCTCGCCGCGCTCCCCTCATTGTTTCGCCAGGGCTCTGATACGGTCGGGGAGACCGACAAACATGTCACGCATCATCTTGGTGACCATGGGAGGCGCGACATCCGGCGTGCCTGCGTTGAAGGGAGGTTCCGGTGCATATTCGGCTAGGAGCTGGACCGATTGCGCATAGGTTTCGTCCCGCATTTCACCGACCAGCGAGAGGCCGAAGTCGATGCCCGCCGTGACCCCTGCCCCGGTAATCCGGTTGCGGTCGCGCACCACGCGCGCATCAACCGGGATCGCCCCGAATTCGGTCATCAGGGGCCGGGTAAACCAGTGGGACGTGACACGGTAACCATCGATCAAACCTGCCTTGCCGAGCAGAAGCGTGCCGGTGCAGACCGAGGTGACGTAACGCGCCTTGGAACCTCTGTCGGCGAGGAAGTCGATGGTCTCGGAATCCTGCATGGCATCGAGCGCGCCTCTCACCGCGCCCGGCGCGCAGATCACATCCGGCGCAGTGGCGGCCTGATCGAAGGTGACGTCCGGAAGGATCGTGAGACCGGTATCGGTGGGGAGCGGGTCAAGGGTCTTTGCCGCGATCTTGACCTTTGCGCCCCAAAGGCTCGCCAGCATGTACTGAGGCCCGACGAGGTCCAGCGCGGTCATGCCGGGATACCCGAGGAAGACGATCTCCTCCGAGCCCTGCCATTCGGCGGGGAACTCGGTCATCGTGTGGGCGGCCGCGTTGGGATCCGCATGCCCGCTGTGGCTGTCGCCTGTTTTGCTCTCCGAGGCGCGGACATGGGGCGCCGCAAGCAGGCTGGTGAGGGCCGCGAGGCTGAAATAGCGTCTGTTGATCATCGTGGTGGTTCCTTAATCAAACGAGGGATATCTCTTGCAACGAGCAGGGGGAGGTCTGCCCCTCCCCGCGCGCTTTCAAAACTTCACGCGCAGTGTGGCGAGAAAGCTTCGGGGCTGCCCTGGCGCGACGCTGTTGCCTAAAAAGCCATAGGGCAGAAAGTATTCTTCATCGAAGAGGTTCTCGACCGAGACTGAGACCTTCGCCGGACCGATTTCATAACCGATCCGGGCATCGGCCACGGCGTAACCGTCAGTTTCGAAGCTGTTGGGCAGGGTTATCTCGGCACCGGACGACGCCGTCAGGCCCGCGCCCAGCGAAAGGCCTTTCGCATCGCCCTTCAGGAACCGATATTGCCCGGCAATCCGCCCGAAGCTTTGCGGCACGCGCACGAGCCTGTCCCCGACCGGAAGCGTGGTATCCTTGGTGACCTCGGCCTGCTGGTAGGTGACGTTGGCCAGCAGCGAGAGCTCCGGCATGGGTTGCCACAGAAATTCCGCCTCGACCCCGCGGGTGCGTTGCTCGCCTGACTGGATCTGGGTGAGCGGAATCTCGGGGTTCGACACAGTGACGTTCTGCCGCTCCACCTGAAACACGGCCAGGGATCCGGAGAGGCCGACGTCCAGATCAAATTTGACCCCCGCTTCGATCTGTTTCGAGGTCTCGGGCTCAGGTGTTTCACCCGCGACCGCCGGTGTAAAAAAGAGCGGTTGTTCAAAGCCCTCTCCATAACCGGCGAAAAGCGTGACCTGGTTGGTAATGTCATAGGCCACACCGACACGCGGCGTCAGTTCGTTCTGTCGGGACTCTGTCCCCTCGGTCAGCGCGTCGCCACGGTCGTCAAGCTTCAGCCGTGTGTAACGCAGTGAGCCGGTGAGATGCAGATCCTCCCACAGCGTGACCTGGTCCTGGACGTAGATGCTGTAAGAGGTGCTGTGAATGTCGGCGCTGGTACCCGGATTTACGGGACTTGGGAGGGACGTGAAATCCGGCCTGACAGGGTTCAGGAGGTCCAGCACCCCCCCAGTCGGCAAAAAGGTTGTGGTGCCCGCGTACTCGGTTCGGTCCACCTCCACCCCAAACAGCAACCGGTGACTTGCCGATCCGGTCGTAAAATCCTTGGTCGTCCAGAGGTTCCCGGTGAACTGCTCCACGTCGTTGGTCAACTGACCTGTGAAAACCGGAAAGCTCAGTCCCCCTAAACTCGATCCGAAGAGGAAGCTGTCGTTTTCCTCGAATTCATCCGAGATATACTGAAACGAACCATGCAGGTTCCAGCTGTCACTGATTGCATGATCGATGAATGTCTGGATGCTGTAGGTCTCTGCATGACTTTCCGGCGGATTGAGCGCGCCCGGAAACTGCGTTTCGTCAAAACCGCTGAAGGTCACCGCCGCGGCGGGCAATCCCGGATACTCGACGAAATCGCGTTCGCCGTAGAAGCCCAGCACGCTGAGCGTCGTATCCTCGCCGACATCGACTTCGACTGCCGGGAAAAGATTGGTCTGCTGCGACTGAAGATCGTCGATAAAGCCGTCTTCGGTCCGCATCTCCGCCTGCATTCTGAAACGAAGCTGCCCGTCCTCGACGAGCGGAGCATTGACGTCAGCGCCGATCCCCCGATTTCCGAAACTGCCGCCGTCGACTTCAACAGAGCCGAAGAATTCCTTCGGGTCAGGTCGTTTGCGCACGATGTTGATGATCCCGCCCAGGGGAGATCCAACGCCGCCGCCGAACAGCGCGCCCGATGGTCCCTTGATAACCTCAACCCGCTCGACCTGAATGGTGCTCAGGGGATCGGCACTGTTCGTGAAACCGAACGCCGGTTGGCCATCATAAAAATTACGCGCCTCAAAGCCGCGAATGATCGGCGCGGTCAGAAAAAGCTCGTCATCCCTGCTGACAACAACGCCGGGCACATTGCGCAGAACGTCTGCCACGCTTTGGGCGTCCTGCTCTTCAATGATCTGCTGAGGAAGAACCTGCAGCGATTGGGGAATTTGCCAGACCGGTGTGCGGGTGCGGGTCGGGCCGTCCGCCGTTGGCGCGCGCCAGCCCTCGACAGGACCGGCAGGCGTTTCGGCGGGGCCCTCTTCCTCAATCACAACCGCATCCAGTTCCAGGATTTCGCTGCTGTCTTGAGAAGCTGCGGGCACGGCCGTAAAGGCCGCAAAAGCAGCGCTTGCGACAGCGCTGTGCGCCATCGCATGAAGGTACTTCGTCATGTAAATTATCGTCCTTTATTCTAAAACACTGCGGTTCAGAACAAAGTTGGCGGACCTCGCGCGCCGGGACGATCAGCCGCCTGACCGGCGGGTACTTTCCGCGTCCGAAGCCTCAAAGTATCTTCGATCGCCCTGTGCTCAACGCTGTGCGACTGAGCGAAAAGTTCTGGCAGGATTGTCGTCGCCGTCAGAAGCGGGCAGTCGATTGTGTGTGCAGCGTCCGGGGCACCTTCGCCCGGGTCTCCATCCTTCGCTAGCCCCGCATCACTTAAATCGAGAAATATGATCTGACCGCCGCTGCAGATCGGGACCAGGAAACCACCATCATCCTTTTCGACAGCCGACATGAATGCCGACGCAGAAACTGCGTTGAGAAGCCAAAGAAGGCTCATCAGAATGGCGATCAGGCGATGCATCGAGGCGAATCTTCTTTGAGAATTAGTACGATACAATCAAGACGTGTGAACTGTGCCGGTGTCAATGGGAATTGATGGAGAGAGGAGAATCCGTCAGGTTTGGAGAGCGCGCGGCTTTTCGCACGCCATGCAGGTTATGTCTAACTGCATTCCTGGTTAAACCAGACCCGCTGAGCTTTTCAAACGCTGCCCAGGGTCGGCCAGAACAGCCTGTTCTTCGGTGCCGGGCCCAGGTCAGGCCACAGGAAGCTGAGCGGAATCGAACCAATACTTCTTCAGGGACTTCATGACCTCGATCATGTCCGCGAAGCTTGTAGGCTTTGTGATGAAGGTGTTTGCGCCGATATCGTAACTCTTGACGATGTCGGTTTCCGCCTCGGATGTGGTCAGAACAACGACCGGAATCCTGCGCAAATCCATATTGCTCTTGATCTGTTTCAGCACAGTGAAACCATCCACGCCGGGCATATTCAAGTCGAGCAGGATAAGATTAGGACGCGGGGCGCGGGACTGATCGGTGAAGCGACCTTCGGTGAAGAGGTAATCGAGGACTTCAGCGCCATTTGTGACGACTTGAAAATCAACTTTATGACCCGCAGACGCAATCGCCTTTTGAACGAGGACGCCGTCTTCCGGGTCATCATCCACCATCAGAACCTTAAATCGCTTCGTTACGCCCTGCATCATTATTCCGCCGCGTTGGTTGCGAGGTGGGCAATTGGATCTTAAAGATCGCACCCTCGCCACGTGAGGAAACGGCTTCAATCGCACCGTTATGATTTTCCACGATTTTCTTGCAGATAGCCAGACCTATTCCTGTTCCATCAAATTCACTGCGTCCGTGCAACCGCTGGAAGATCGAGAAAATTCGTTCTGCATCCTCCTGATTAAAGCCGATCCCATTGTCCTGTATCGTAAGCTCAACATAGGCGCCGCCGGTCCCTGGTGCGCCCCTTTCATGCAGTGTTGCGTTTACTTTTACTTCTGGAGTGGAATCAGCGGCGCGGTATTTAAATGCGTTGACCAGCAGATTTTGCATCAGCAGTCGGATCTGTGTCCGATCACCGGGCACGAGAGGCAAATCACCGATTTCAAGCTTCCCGCCCGACTCTTCGATGCGTTCCGCCAAATCGAATTCTACTTCCTCCACCACTTCGGCGAGATCGACGCTCGCAAACTTGATTGAATCCCAGGAGAGGCGCGAAAGCGTCAAAATATCCTTCGTCTGTTTGTTCATTCTGTGCGCAGCGTTCTGCATGATCAGAACGTACTGCAGAGCCTCTTCCGGCAGATCGTTTTCATACTCGCGTTTCAGGAGGTCGCTGAAGGCCTGAATTTTCCGAAGGGGTTCCTGCAGATCATGAGACGCGACATAGGCAAAGCGCTCCAGCTCGGCATTCGTCGCGGTAAGCAACTCGGCTTTTTCGCGTAACTCTTCTTCCAGCAGGGTACGACGCTGCACATCCTCTTTAAGCCGCTGGTTCACTTCCTGAAGTTCACGGGTTCGCGCGACGACCTGCGCCTCCATCTGACTATAGGCATTGTGGAGCTGAATCTGCGCCTCGTTTTTATCCGAGATTTCATCCGCGAGCCGTTCGTTCATCGCGCGGAGCTGGCTGGGGCCTGGCAAGGCAAGTACTTTTGGCAGCATCGGCCAGAGCGAGATCGCCGTAATCACCGAAATCAATGCCGTCATCAGTTTTATCATCCCCTGAGCCCCGTAGTAGGGCTCCCACAGCATGATCATCCCGGTCAGATGGGTGACCCCGCAGGCGAAAATGAAAAGCGCGAAGAGGCCGAAGGTCCTCTTAAACGCAAGATCTTCGCGTTTGTTCAGCAGCAGGATCAGAGCAATCGGGATCGAAAAGTACGACACAGCAATGACGCCGTCCGAGAGCGCGTGTATCGCAATCAGATCGGGCCGCCATGCGAGACAGTAACCATGGGGGACGAAAGAAGCGGCACCGAACAGATATTCGTAGATTGCTTGCATGGAAAACCCCCGAGGGTGTTACGAGATAAAAGGCCGCTTCTTAAGCCTGTCTGGCGGAAAGGTCAGAATGACCCGCGTGCCGGATCCCAAGTCACTTTTTATGTCGAGAACCCCGTTATGCAGTGCGATAAAAGAACTGATAATGGAGAGCCCGAGACCAGCGCCGGCGGCAGGGCTCTGAGACTTTCGGATCTGCGTGAAGGGCTCCTTGACCCGTTCGATCTGCGCCGGCGGGATCCCGATACCCGTGTCTTCGACAATCAGATCCAGACCATCACCTGTAACCTCAACGCAAAGCATGATACGGCCATTTTCAGGCGTGAATTTTATCGAATTGGTGAGAGAATTGATCAGCATGCGTTCCGCAAGCTGACGATCAGCATAGAGCAATGGCAATCCCTCCGGAAGGATGGTTTCAATCGACAGCTTTGCTGCCGTCGCGCTCGGCGTAATCAGCTTAAGCACCATCGATATCATGTCCTCAATTTCGATATCGGTCTCGTTCAGTTCGACGTTTCCGGACTCGATTTTCGACAGATCGAGTATATCACTGATCATTGACAGGAGGATTTGCCCGCTTTGATTGATGTCGCTGGCATACCCCAGATATCTCTGGGCCCCGATCGGCCCGGCGATCTGCTGTTGGATGGCTTCGGAGAATCCGATAATCGCGTTCAATGGCGTCCTGAGGTCATGGCTCATCCGAGCCAGAAAATCGGATTTCGCCAGGTTCGCCGTCTCTGCCTCATGCTTAGCCTGCCGCAAGAGGGACTCGCTGCGGCGTAACTGCTGCTCCGTTTCGAACTGAACCCGGACATGGCGGATCGTCCGTTCGAGCAGAACCCCGGTGAGACCATCCTTATCGAGGTAGTCGTAGGCTCCCGCCGCGGTCGCTTCCATATCGACTGCGTAATCACCGCGTCCGGTCAGGATAATCATCGGGGTGCCACCCAAGCGCCCACCCAGCTCTTCCACAAGTTCGAGCCCGCAGTGCTCGCCGAGGTGATAGTCGATGAGGCCAACGTGGAAATCTTCATTCTTTAAAAGTCCGAGCGCGTCTTCGAAACTCGCAACGGTGACAACACTGAACCTCGGGGTCTCAATTTTCGACAGAAGCTTATTGATCAAAAGATGATCGACTGAATCGTCATCCACATAGAGAATTCGACAGCGTGCAGTCTGCAAGGCTTCTTGGCGACGGTGTTTTGCTTTCGGCGCGCAGGAACAAGGACTGCAGGCACTTGACGAGCTTCGATCTGACGTCAACCGGGCTTTGGAGTAGGTCATCGCCTAAAACCTTACGTGAGGCTGCACTTACAACATAAAAATAATGTAATTAATTTAGTGCACCCGATTTTTCATCCCCATCTAAACTCTAGTATAAAATAAAAATAGAGAATCTGAAATATTTATTTCAATCAACGCCATGTTATAGAAAATTAATAAACTCTTTTACTGCGATACCACTTAGATTGAATTCTCCGACAACTCCTTATATTTCTTTTTAGTTGATTAATAATAACAATTCACACCACTTTAGATGGCCGCAACTTCATCGCCTTACCTGGTTGCTCGCATCCAAAAATAACCGAGTTCACGCGGCTTTAGCTGGCGTTCTTTGATTTGAATGGAAACCTGCGGCCGCACTTGGGTAACACGCCCCAAACTCTTGCCACGAAATGAGTCAAATTCCGCCACGGTGGAACCATCGCTTTGCCGCAACTCTCGGGCCTGCTGCTGGCGCAACAGGTTAACAGCCAGGCAGCGCACAATGCCGCTGTCACGGCAAGTCCCGAAAGAAGCGATGTCAGAACCGGAATCCTCACCCATTGACGCACAGAAACCGGCGCCGCCCCGCCGCGGCGATCGGAACCCTTTGGCGCGATTCTTGTTGAAGCTTGGAGTGGCCATCAGCGCTTTAACCGGATTGGCCGCCTGCGCGTACCTCTACTTCCTCACTTTCCATCCCGACGAAGAGCGATATCCGGTACGGGGCATCGACGTTTCGCATCATCAGGGAGCCATCGACTGGCCGGCGGTTGCCGGCAGCGGCATTGCCTTTGCCTACATCAAGGCCACGGAAGGCGGAGACTTCAGCGACCGGCGGTTTCAACAGAACTGGCGCGAGGCCAGCACGGCAGGGCTGCGCATCGGAGCCTATCACTTCTTTACCTTCTGCCGCCCTGGCAGAGAACAGGCGGCTCACTTCATCGCCACAGTCCCCGCCGAACCGGAGAGGCTGCCGCCTGCGGTCGATCTGGAGTTCGGCGGTAACTGCGGCACAGGCAGCAAACGCCTGGATGTGATGAAAGAGCTCGCGGCCTTTCTGGATATCGTCGAAGCACACTACGGGATGAAGGCGCTGCTCTATGCGACGCCGGAATTTTACATGGCATATCTGGCGAACCGGAAAATCGACAACCCTCTCTGGTTCCGCTCCATCCTCTTCGAGCCGAGCTACAACCGGCAGCCCTGGACGTTCTGGCAGTATCACAACCGGGGCCGGATCGCGGGCATCGAGGGGCCGGTCGATTACAACGTCTTCGCCGGATCTCTGGAGGCCTTCGCCAAAAGCTGGTGAGGACGACGCCAACCAGAGACAGGAACAGGCTTTAACCGATCACCCGCGGCCAGAGTTCAGAATCAAGTGGTGCACCGGGTGCGAGTTCGGGCAGAGGCGGCATTTCCTGCAACCCCTCGCGTGGCCGGAAGGTCGCGTCGTCTCCCGCCCAGCGCGATACATGGGCGCGCCGCCGGGTCTGCAGCGATTTGTTCCCGGGCGACCCATGGACGGTGAGTGCATGATGGATCGTGCAGTCTCCTGGCTCCAACTCATATTGGACAAGGGAGAGCTCATCGCGCATAGCGTCAATGTCGGGGACCTCCGGCAGCGCCTCCTTGTACTGATTGCTGCCGCTGAAGCTCGCCGGCTTAAACTTCTGACCCCATCTGTGCGAGCCTTTCACGTATTCTACAGCGCCGCTCTCGGCAGTCACCGGATCCAGCGCCAGCCAGAGTGTACAGATCTGCGCGCCACCGATGGGCCAATAGGTCATGTCATGATGCCACGGCGTTCTCGTCTCGGTCTCCGGCTCCTTGATCAGCCACTGATCGAAAAAGATGTTTATCTTCTTTGAGCGCATGACCTGAGCGGCAAGGCGCGCAGCCGGTGACTCGAATACGAACTGCTTGCAGGCATCGTTACGTGTCCAGATAAAGGTGTCGTGAAAAAACCGGCCCTTCTCAGCGCGCAGGCTGGCGAGCTCGGCATGGAGTTCGCCTGGTTTCTCAAGAGAGTCTTCCGCCGCGTCGCGCATCCGCGCCACCCAATCAGGCGTAAATAGGCCACGAAGGCAGACGATGCCGTCCTCTTGAAAGGTCCTGATTTCGTCTTCTGTAATGCTGCGCAAAGCATGTCCCCCGGGTGGATGCGGCAAGCGTCGTATCGCCTGGGCAGTCTCGGTGATTATTCCGGGCTTGTAAAATTCGGATGCCGGTCACGGGTGACGCTCAGCCTGGGCCGCAAAGTTCCAGGAACTGCGGAGAAAAAGCGGGCGCATGAAAAGATAAAGTCTATAAACTATTGGAAAATAACAAAAAATTATTTTTAGAGAACTATATTTCAAATGCCCCTCAAATGGGGATGCCGTTCAGACAAGATCGGCATCACTGTCTTGCAACACTCAATTGGAGGACAGACATGCTTTACAAAACTTTTTCAAAACTCGCATTGGCAGCCAGCGTTGCAGCCGTTTTCGCCTTTTCCCCGGCCCAGGCCGAAAAGATCACCCCAGGCCTGAAGTCCGAGCTTCAGGGGGCCATGATCGATTACATCGACTACAACACGGTCGACGGCAAGTTCCTGTATCTGAACGCGACGCAAGACAAGGTGGTCAACTACTTCCCGGCCAATCTGCATCCGCGCATTCTGCAGATCGGTGACTACTTTGTGCTCTGTTCCGATTTCAAAACACTCGACGGCGCGAACGTTGACGTCGACTTCCTGGCCGTCTCTGTCGACAACGAAATCCGTGTGATTCAGGCCCTCGTCGGACAGCGGGATGTCATCCGCAGAATGATGAAAGCCCACATGGCATCAGCCGGCTGAACCGGATTTAAACCACAGCTTTCAGCGTGAACGCAGAGGGATTTGGCGCACAACAGGAGACGTAAGATGGCACTGTTCAATGATGCGGCGGACTCGGGGATCGAAATCCAGGAACAGACCGGCTGGTTCCGGAAACTGGATGTCCGCCGCTCATTGATCGCCAAGTTTATTCTCTTCTCGGCGCCGGTAATCCTGATCTGCAACGCTTTCTTTTTATATCTCTACGCCGACTTCCGGCGCGAGGCGATGCAGGACGAACTGGCCGTCGAAATGGCCGCCCTGGCTGTCCGCACATCACAGTCGCTGAAAGTCCCGGTGCGCAGCGGAGACATCGAACTGGGCCGCACCCTTCTGGACGGCCTGGCCGGACATCCAGATGTCATTTGCGGTGAAGTTTTCGACGCAGGCGGCGCGCGCCTCTTCGCCTGGCCCGGCCTCGGCTGCAGCCAGATCCAGGAACGCGGCATCGCCTTCGAGCGGGCGATCAAGGACCGCAGGAAATCCATCGGCACACTGACCATCGAATACCGCGACAGCCTGCTTGAGGAAAAACTCTTCGCGGACGTTCTTTACATCGTGGCCGCCCTCGGCTTCTCAGGCCTGATCGCGGTTCTCTTCACCTCTATCGTCCACTGGCTCACGATCGGCCGCCCACTGGGCCGCCTGCTGAGCGCCCTGAACAAGACCGCCCAGGCCGGTGAGCGCGCATCCGTCATCTGGCGCAGCCGTGATCAGCTGGGCATCGTCATCAATGCCTATAACCGGATGAGCGAAACCGAGGCAAAGCGCAAGGCTCAGTTGCGCACCGCGAACGAGGAACTGAAAGTCGAGGTCGCCGAACGTCTTCAGGCGGAGAAATCGCTGAAGGAAACCCAGGCACAGCTTATCCAGGCCTCGAAGATGGAAGCGCTGGGTACGCTGGCCGGCGGCATTGCCCACGAGATCAACACACCGATCCAGTATATCGGCGACAACCTGCGTTTTCTCTCTGACGGTTTTGGTGACCTCCGCGATCTGGTCGCCAGCTACGAGAGCGTTATCGGTAAAGTCGATCAAACCGAGAGCATGGCCGCGGTCCTGGCTGAACTGGAAAAGCAAAAAGAGGTCTCGGACGCAGAGTATCTCTTTGAAGAGGCCACCGTGGCGGCGCAGCAATCGCTCGATGGTGTCGGGCAGGTGTCGCAGATCGTCACAGCGATGAAAGAATTCTCGCACCCCCGCGCGAAGGAGACAGGACCGGTTGCGCTCAACGACATCGTCGAGCGCGCAACGGCCATCTGCCGCGGCGAATGGCGACAGGCGGCGACGCTGGATCTGGAACTGGAGGAGGCGCTGCCCATGGTGCCGGGCCTCGAAGGCGAGCTCAATCAGGTCATCCTCAATCTTGTCGTAAATGCGTCCCATGCAATCGCCGACACGGAACGCAGCGACGGCAAGATCAAGGTCACCAGCCGCAGCACGGAGACCGGTGTCCGGCTGGAAGTGCGCGACAACGGCAACGGCATCCCGGAAGACGTGCAGGCACGGATCTTCGATCCTTTCTTTACGACAAAGGACGTCGGCAAGGGCAGCGGCCAGGGCCTTGCCATCTGCCACGACATCATCTTCAACAAGCACAAGGGCAAGATCTACTTCGAAACCGAGGCCGGTACAGGCACAACCTTCATCATCGAACTGCCGGGTGACCCGGGCGGCGACATCGATACCAAAGCGGCGTGAGATATCAGATCTGATAAGTGGAAATGATCACAGCCAGGGCCGCCGCCGCCCAATCGCGGGTTTTGGCCGGGTTCGCATAGGCGCCCGTATCGTAGAATTCGCCATTGACCGCGACAATACCGAGATAAGAGTTCATACGCCCTAGATGGGCGACGAAATTATAGGCCTGCTCGCCACTTTGGGCATGGTAGCAAAGGGCGGCGAAGCGCCGCGCAAGCAGCCCGTCGACCCGAGAGTGCGGCACGGCCTGCGAAAAAGCGAGATCAGCCTGACAGTTGATAAAGCCGAGACCCTGACTGAGCGTATTCACGAACTGGTTGGAGACGAATTCAACATTCGTGTAATTCGGATCAAAGACCTGGCCCTGGAAAATCAGCGCGATGTCGCCCTGGTTCGAACTTGCGACGCAGAAACCACTCTCCTCAGCGAGCGTCATATTTTCCGGAACCGCGACAGTCGCCCCGGTTTCCGAATCTACAAAGAGATTGAAGCTCAGGGCGGCCAGATCGTTTTCCGGCACATTTTCTGCGAGGGTCGTAACGACATAGGCGAAGCCCTGGGGGTCATCCAATGTTCCCGGCGTCTCCATGGAATCCACGATCTCGTTCAGACTCCGCGTCGCGAGGTGAAAGTAGCTGCGCCCACCACAGACGAGATCTTGGTTTACGGAGGCAGCGTTTTCGCCCGTTTCCGGTATCGAAAATGCAAACACCGACTCTGCGGCAGCACCCAGCCCGACGTTCGCGCCACTCTGGCCGCGTTCTGCCAGCTCCTGAAGCAGATGTGCGGGCACGGCCCAATTGAGAGAGGATGCGCCACCGTCCAATCCGCCGTCGACAATACCGACCACAGCACCCTGAGCATTGATGATCGGACCGCCGGAGGAACCCGGCTTCACCACCGCGGTCAGCCGAAAGACGTCCAGGTCGATAGCCGGGGCACCGAGGTTCTCGATTTCGCGCCGGGCGGAGTCATTCAGGATATCGCTCAGGCGATTCACGTTGAGGCCCCGGGAGCCATAGGTCTCCTGCCAATTCCGGACATTCAGGGGCAGGCCGATAGCCGCCAGCACCTCCTGGGTTTGCGCGGTCGCGGTTTTCGAAAGCGGCTGAACGGAAGGTGGGTTTTCGACCGTGAGCAACGCCAGATCGGCACGACGCAGGGATTTAGTCGCCTGCGCACGGCGTTGAACGCCAGCCTCGACATATTCGACGGTCAGGGTCTGACAGTCAGCCACCAGATGCAGAGCGGTGACGATCTTGCCGGGCTCCGGCCAGACAAAGCCCGAGCCGGCGCGTGACCCCTTCGCACCGGGGCAACCCTCAGCCATCACCCTCACCACCGAGTTTGCCGCGGCCCTGACAATGTCGGCGGAGGGTTTGGCCCAGGTGGCTCCGGTCTCGAGGAACGACGTTCCGGCTATGAGAGCGCAGGTCAGGACTAAAGAGTGAGTCGCTCTCATCATGACGCTCCTTCGCAGTGGCTGGCCCACACGGTCTGCAGGTTATCTTTGGAAACTTCCGCCAATCCGGCAGCCAGATCAGGCCAGGGCGCTGGCGCGAGCGACCAGTTGTTCCGCGCCTCCTTGGCATCGGGTGCACGCGACGGATCGGTGCGTTGGCAATCCGCCTCTGAAACGCCTGAGAAAAGAATGCTCGCGGTCTTCTTGAGCGCCTCGGGGGATTCGGCTTTCACCTCCCCTTTTGCACTGAGACTCAGGCCGCTGAGTTGCAGCACCGCGATGCGCTGCGCGACCTCCGGTTCGACGCCTATCCCGGTCCAGCGCGCGGCGATTTCCCCAGGGGTCGGCGATAGCAGATCATGGGTCCGCGCCCAGAGGCCGCTGCCCAGTCCGATGATGGTCAGGAGGGCGAAAGCCGAAACCGCCCAGTTATGACCGGGACTGCGCTCCGCCGCGCTCTCGCCTTTCGGCAGAAAAGGATTCTTCACACCGGTCAGAGCCACGACCCCAGCCGCCATGGCCAGAACCGCGGAGACGACAGAGCCGGTGAGCCCGGACGTCGAAAGGCCTATGAGCAGGCCCGTCAGAAGACCCAACGAACAAGCCGCCGCGAACATTGCCATGCCTTTCCCCCGAAAGCCGTTTTACACGGCTCTTCTGAATTGCCCCAACCGCATGTGTGCTGACAATTCTCACCTCCATCGGGTGATGAGGTCAATGATGCTCTTCAGACTTAAAAATAAATATTTGTTTTCAACAATTTAATCCACTTCGGCGACTTTTATCTAAAAGCCCCCTCAAATGGGGGTGCAACTTCCGCGGCGTCTCCGACATGATCTGAGCAGATTGAAACGGAGGGCAGCCATGTTTAACAAATTTTTATCCAAGATTGCTTTGACCGCCTGCGTCGCAGTGGGCTTCAGCCATGCACCGGCAAATGCCGAGACGGTCTCGGGAAACCTGAGATCCGAACTGCGGGCTGCGATGGTGGACTACATCGACGCCAACTCGATTGACGGCAAGTTCCATTACCTGAACCCCGTAAACGGCACCTTCGTGACCTACGAGCCCGTCGAAGTCTCGGCGGTCGTGTTGAAACTCGGCGAGCACTTCGTCATTTGCTCCAGCTTCGACACCAAGGACGGTAAAACCGTGTATCTCGACTTCCTGGCTGTTCAGGCAGAAGGGGAAGCGCGCGTGCTTCAGGCGCTGGCCGGGAAAAGAGGCGTCACCCGACGGATGATGCAGGCCCATCAGGAAGCAGAGGGCTGATCTCACTTCCATCCCACCTTCCCTATTCCAGCGGCAGTATCTTCATGATTGACGGCCTCCCCTCATCGGCTTAAGCCGGAGGGGATGTCGTAATTCTCCGGAAGCATTGAACTGCCGTGACGCCCGCTCCAGACACCAAGGACACCCCGCCGCTCTTCAGCGAGCTTTTCAACGACGAACTCACTCAGCTGTTGCGCTGGCGGCGGGACGTGCGACGCTTCAAAAGCGATCCGGTGCCGGCCAAGCTGATCGACGAGCTCCTGGATCTTGCCTGCCTCGCCCCCTCGGTCGGCAACAGCCAGCCCTGGCGCTTTGTGGCGGTGGAGAGCGCCGAGGCCCGCGCGGCGATCAGAAAAAATTTCGAAGCCGCCAACGCCGAAGCTCTGGAGGGCTATCAGGGGGAACAGGCGGAACGCTACGCCGGGCTCAAGCTCTCCGGCCTGGATATGGCGCCGGTTCAGCTCGCGGTCTTCTGCGATGAGCAAACCCTGCAGGGCCACGGTTTGGGTCGCCGGACCATGCCCGAGACCCTGCGTTACTCCGCCATCCTCGCCGTCCACACCCTCTGGCTGACGGCGCGCACGCGCGGCGTCGGGGTCGGCTGGGTCTCGATCCTGGATGCAGAGCAGGCGGTGAAGGACCTGGCGGTGCCGGGAGGCTGGTCTCTGGTCGCCTACCTCTGCATCGGCTGGCCCGAAGAAGAGCACGAAGACCCGGAGCTGGTGCGCCACGGCTGGCAGGACCGCACAGCGGACTGCCGGAAGATTGAGAGGCGGTAAGATTAACAGTTAGTCACCGCTTCGACCTGACTTCCCAAAAGAACACATGCCTTTTACTGTTTTTCTATCCAAGTAGAGAACCAAAACTCAGATTCGCCGTAAGAACGCCCGGCATGGACTTTCTTGATCAATGGCTCGACACCATCCGAGGAATAACTGCCTTCCAGATACCTCAACGCCAATGTTCTATTGATTAAGAATGTTGAGGCAGGGAGATAGAACTCTTCGAGTGGATTGGCCTCACGTAGGTGTTTCTTGAGCTTTTCGCCGTAGGTCGCAGCGTTATCCGAAACCTCATCAAGCAAATCGAGAAGCGCCGTACGAACCATATCCGCTAACCGAATAGTCTCTATTTCTTCCTTCGAATCATGGACAGCTTTAGCAAAGGTCAGCCAACCCGACGGTCGAGGTTTCTTAAAGCCTTTTTCTAACATGAACGACACCTCGTAGCGGTCGATCAGTGCTTCAACAGACGGGATCATAAAGCCCACGCTTGCGCTCTCAGTGTACTCTCGCCGCTTTGACCACGAGTTGACTTGGATACCAATCTGCAGGTCAACGCTCAGGCTCTTCAATAGAGTCGTTCTGTTGGCATGCGGATATCTGCGAACGATATAATCGTCGCCCAGGCTGGCGCACAGAATTGGTACGACTTTGTGCACCTGCTAGCTCCATAGTATCGGTTTAGGTGAAGAGTGCAGCATCACACTCTGAACGACCCTAACAGCATGGCCAAGATCCGGACACTAACATCGCGCCGGGGTGGCTTGGTCGCCAATCGGAAGACAGCCGGAAGGTCGAGACGCGGCAGGACTACCGCCAAGGAAAAACGGCGATCCTGTAAGCGATCTGCGTTTAAGCACACACAACACTCGCTGCCTCTTAGAGCAGTTTGCGTTGCAACAGACTCAAAAATCTCTGCCTTTCGATCAGCAAATTGCTGATCTCAAAAACGCAAGTTTCGTGGACCTGTGATTCAAGAAAACCGCAAATCACCTTAGGTTAGATGCCGCCGCCAAAGTCAGCCGAAAATTCTGTTCAGGCCGCTTGCTTATGTCTCCGCCGGGCAAAGCCGAGCCCGGCCAGCCCCAGGAGCGCAAGCGTGCCAGGTTCCGGGACAGCCACCGACGCGCCGGCAGGGGAGAAAACCGCCCAAACCTGGGCCGGATCATCCGCAGTGTCCTGGCGTAGGTTCAAAACGTCGATACCCGAGAGATCACCCGCACCCGAAACGCTGCTTCCGTTGATCACAAAACCGATCTCCAGGAGCGATCCCAGACCAAACGGGAGGAAAGTGACGCAGAGACTGGAAGATGAACATCCGAAGGTCAATTCAGGGTTCGAGTCGAACAGGCCCACCGGGCCGTCAAGGAACACCTGATCCAACAGGGCTTGAACTGCCGCTTCGGCGGAATTCGCGTCCGTGAAAGCGAAGTCGTCCGATGCGTTATCGCAGCCGTTGAAAATAGCGCTGCAGGTGCCGTCCCGGAACCTGACGTCGAAGAGCGTTCCGTTGACATCGACATTGTCTGCGCCGAGCAATTGATCATTCTCGACAATCAGCAAGGGCACGGCGCTGGCAGTGCCGGAATGTGTTGCAAAAAGGGCTACGGCCACGGCAAAGGCAAAGGCCAGTCCCTGGAATGATTTCATCATGTTCTGCGCTCCCCAAACTTTATGCGGGGAAGAAACCCATTTGCATGCATAAGAACAAGGGCTTGCAGCCATTTTGTCCAATACGCGCGCAAGTTTGTCCGTTTTGGAACAGTGTAGATCGGATTCACATTACTGGACCGGAAAACCACCGGCTTCATTTACCTGGTTGGCCGAACTTACCCCCTGCCCCACATCCGCCTACGCCGAGCAAGGCCGAGGCCTGCGAGACCAAAGCCGAACAGCGCCAGCGTGGCGGGCTCGGGGACGGCGACGCTGGCGTGCTGTGTGACGAGTTCGATCGAAGCCAGCACCCCAAGACGAGCAGTATCGAGCCGACGCACGGAGAAGGTCACGCTGTTCTCGGTAAAACTCACACTGCCAATACCCTGAACCGAGTCCAATAAGACGTCCACGATCAAACCCGCCTCACCGACCCAGTCCAGGTCGGTAAAGACAAAATCAACATTGGCTGAAAACCGAACGGGGCCGATTAAGCTCGTGATCTCAATACTGGAGGCACCAACATCGAAAGTGAGTCTATTCTGCGGGTTGAACTCAACGCCATCCCCCACAGTCTCTGTCAAGAGACCGGAAGCGCTTTGACCATTTGCGAAAATTTCCAGATTTACCTCATCGCCAATCAGCGTTGCTTTTGCGGTCCCTGGAAGTGTTGTGAAAAGGGCTACGGCCACGGCAAAGGCCAGTCCCTGGAATGATTTCATCATGTTCTACGCTCCCCAAAAATCTCTGCCGCCAAGAAACCCGTTTGTATGCACAAGAACAAGGGTTACCAGCCATTTTGTCCAATATGCGCGCAAGTTTGTCCGTTTTGGAACAGCCCCCCCCCGAAAACAGAACCTTGGCGTTCAGCTCTGAGCGTTCAACGTTCACCTCTTTAGACAGAGAAATCAGCAGAGACTTCATCCGCTTAGGCCAACAAGTCTGTGAACAGACCTATCAGTGGGATCTGACGAGGGGATGCGTCGGGCAAAATCATTGCTTTCCGACGAATGCGAAGTGACCAAAGTCAAGGCGCTCAGGCGGATCCGCGATAGACTCCTTCGAGGCCGAATTAACCTCCAATAACAGGAAGGACCTGAAGATGCTCCCTCTGGCACGCGGCACAACGGCCCCTGCCCGACACACACGATACCACCCAGGTCCGGGAAGCCTCCAAAGTCTGGTCACAGGACTTGGCATTGCCATCCTCACGGCCTGTCTGGCCCTCCCCGCCGCAGCAATCTCGGCAGAAGAAGACCCTCGCGCGGCAGTGTCCCTGCCCGCCGATGTGGCAACAGCCTTCCTCGCAGAGATGCGCACCCACATGGCGAACCTGGACGATGTGGTCGCGGCTCTCGCGGAAGAAGACTTTAAGACGGCGGCAAGCATTGCAGAACTCCAAATGACCCAGGGCCATCACCGCTGGGCGACGATGGCTGAAAATGGCGCGAGCGACGAAGAGATCGCTGCGGCGAAGGCGCGCTTCAAAGCAAAGCGCGCGGCTCGAAACGGGCAGATGGGCGCGGGAAGCGGCCAGGGCAAAGGCATGGGCGGCGGTAGCGGCGGTATGGGCATGGGCCCCGGCTTTGGACGCTACATGCCTGAGGGCTTCCGGGCCATGGGAGACTCTTTCCACGAAGCGGCGGAGTCCTTTGCCGCCACCGCGCGCAGCCTGGCAAACCCCGCAGGGCGTGAGGACTACCGTTCCGTTCTCGAGGGCCTGCAGGAAGTCACCTCTGCCTGTCGGGCCTGCCACGACGCCTATCGGATCGAAGTTTCGGAATAAAGAGGCGTGCTCTGCCGACACAGAAAAAAAGGCGGTTCCTGCACCAGGAACCGCCGCGAGGTATAAGGAGCAACCTCCTCATGTCACTCGTGACCACAGCCTTCGGTTGGGACGATGCCGAGCATGGCAAAGGCATTGCCCTGAAGGGCGGGTGTCGGGGGCTCCGAAGCAATGATGCTCCGGGCAATAACTTCGAGCGGGCAAACAAGTCGAGCCCTCTCGACAAATTCTATTGGTAAATAAGGCAGCTCGGGCGAGACAGTGAAAGCCCCTCAGGGCATTTTGTCCAATATGCGCGTGATTTTGTCCATTTTGGATCAGTGTTTGCGAAAGCCCTCGCGCTATCGGGGTCGACGCCGCGCGAGAATCGCCTGGATGGCGTCAGCGAGTTGAAGCTGCCCGATCACACCGACCGAGCGTGGGTTGATGTGAGAAAAGCCGTCGATCAGGAATAGCTCCGTGTCATGCACTGCGCGGCTGAGGGCGAGGCTCTCGCTGAAAGGCACCAGCGGATCTTCACGGCCATGGATCAGAATCAGGCGGCCGGCGAGATGCGTAAGGTCGCGTTTCCGTAGACTCAGGGCATCGAGTTGCACGCGCAAAGCCCCGGGTAGCGCCGCTAACAGAGGTTCGACCTGCGCAGGATCTTCGTTTGTCATGAGAGTGTAAAGCGCCCGGCCCTCCGGTCCGAGTTGCGCCACCAGATCCCTGCCCTGGGCGTCGGCGAGAGCTGCGCGGCCACTGCGCTGACGGATGTCGGCGATAGCGGTCAGGGTTGCCCGGTCCTTCGCATCTTTCAGAGCCTCGATGTTGCCGGAAAGAAAATACCACTTGGCGGCTCGCAAAGGTTCGGCATTGCGCCAGCGCCTCTCGCCCGGCAGGCGGTAGGCGCCAGTGGTGGTGAAGCGCACGACCTCAGTCGTGTCGTAGTATCCGCCCAGACCGACCAGAAATCCCGCGTGGTCCTTCGCATCCGGCTCAATCGTGGCCAGGACCGCCAGCCCGACTGCATAGGATATGGCGACGATGCCGACTTCAGGTGTCGCCTCCTCGCCGGTCAGGGCTTTGAGTTCTGGCCGCGCCGAAAGCTGGACAACAGCATCGGCGATCCGCCTTGCATCTTCCAGCCGCACCCGGGTCTCGCGGGAGCCACGCAGGTCCGGCACCAACACCAGAAAGCCGCTGCGTGCGAAGGACTTCGCCAGGGCGACCAGCCGCCGGTCATTCTTGCCGCTGGGGGTGAAGCCGGGCACCAGCACCAATGCACCCTCCAGGTCGTCCGGATCAGGCCGATTGGGATGGTAGAGATCGGCGGTCTGAAGCGAGCCGGGCTGACCGCTCTCAGGCTGCGTGACCCGATAGGTGATCTCTCGCCGGCTCGGTGTCGGCGTGTTTTCCTTCAACGCAGACGGCGCCTCGCCCGCATCGATATCCTTCAGCACCCCTACAGCCTCCCAGCTCTGTGGCGAAACACAGGCGCTCAGCAGAAAAGGGAGAAGCAGGATAACAAGGAAAACCCGCGTGTGAGCGGTGGCTCCTTCTAAAAGTTCCCGCCCGCGCGCTTCGGCGTACCACCTCATCGTCCGACAAAGAGCCGCAGATAGTCCGGCTCGGCAATCAGAAGCACGAGAGGCAGCCAAAAGGCCAGGAAGCTGATCACCGCGATCAAAAGATTACTGCGATTGCCTGAGGCATAGAGCTCTTCAAACCTGAAATGACGCCCTGACGCTTCCAGGGCGATGCGAATGCTCCGGAAGGCATAGAGCTTGAAGAGATACCCAAACGCCGCCGTGTAACAGAAGAGCGCAAAGAGATTCATACCGATGGAGTTGACGGTCATCGCGACGGGGCCTCAAATGCCAAATTCACTCAGCCATAATGTTGGCAGAAATGCTGTAAAATCAATTCCCGCGGCGGGTTGAAGCCTTCCCGATTCCCCGCCCAGTCTGTCCGCACATCACCCGACCTCAAAGTTCTTGAGCGACTCGCTCGGCGTTTCGTCAAACTGCGCCCGATAGAGCTTTGAAAAGTGACCGACGCTCGCAAATCCGGCGGCGCGGGCAACTTCGCCAACCGACTTGTAGCGTCGCAGCAGGATCAGGTCCCGTGCGAAGCTCAAACGGACCGAGCGGATAAAGGCCGCCGACGTCAGACCATGAAGATCCTTCAAACGGCGCCCCAGGGTCTTCTGACTGATGCCGAGCCCGGAAGCCAGTTCGCTCACATCGAAACCTGCCTCGCCGACATGGTCGAGAACAAGTTCCGTGGCGCGTTCGAGGAACTGTTGCTCAGCGGAAAGATGCTGCTTCCTGTCCGGGTCGTCCGCCAGGGCAGTCTCAAGAGCCCTAACCCGCGCAATGGTGGTTCGTTGTACTTCCTGGTATTCGCTTTCGACGGATTTCAGATGCTGTTGCAGGGACTCGACCTCTACAACAGCCGACTGGCGCTGCGCCTGCAGTGTGCGCACCAGCACCGATATGGCCATCATCATGAAAATAGGCTCGCTGAAGACTGCAATAAAATAGGTCATGTTCAACGGGCGCATGAAAATCAAATCGAAAACCGACGAGGTTGCTCCGATCTCGGCAGGTGATAAGAAGCCGTAGGTTCCAACACCCAGACCGAAGACCAAAGCGGCCAATCCGGCGGCAACCCATCTGGCGTGCACGAGACCGGCACGGTGAGCCCGAAATGACAACAGCAAGAGTGTCAGCGGCACCAGTGTTTTCAGAAGAAAAAATGGCGCGGAGAACCTCCAGGGATCCATAACCACCAACGTGACCAGGATGCTTCCGATTACAAGCAGCACGCGGTAAAGCCATTCACGCCGCACTGAAGGCTTGTCGGTTTCCAGCAAAGCCCGGCAAAAAAGCACCAGGACAAGGGTGCCGACACCACCGCAGAGCATTGTCCAGCGCGCAACAAAGGACACCGGCAGATTCATAAAAGGAACCTGCGCCAACCAATCGTGATAGATCAACGCCAAAGCGAACTGGCTGGCCATGTATCCGGCGTAGAGCCGGGAAAACCCCGGCGCGATATGGCGATAAACAATCAGGCTGACCGTCGCCATCATGGCAAGAAAGGCAATCACGGACAGCGAGATGTTGTTGGCGACCTTGGATAGATCCGCCAGGAGATCGGGCGAAATGATCAGCGGCGTTACCTTCGGCGCAAACATACCCGAAATCCGAAGATAATACGTCGTACTGCCACCTGCGCTTACGGTCAGGGGAACGGCGAGCTTTCCGGCCTTCGCGGGCCGGTCCAGATACGCGGTGGTACGGCCGTTTCGCGCGACGAACACGAGGCCATCCTGCGTTCGCTCATACAAAAGAATTTCGTCGACGACAATTTCCATGGTCGTAATGAACCAGCGCATGGAGGTCGCGTGAGGATTGGCGACATCGAAGCGGAACCAGAGAGCCCCGCCCGGCGGCGGAACCGGGTAACTGGACTTACATCCCCCGGCGTGGAAGCTTTCCGTCAGGACAGCAACGGCATCGACGGTGCCCTGAGCATCTGAGAAATAGGCCGTCGACAGGGGACTCGCCTGACCTTGCGGGACGACAGCGAGGGTATTGACGTGCGAGGACGCCGCGGCCCCGCCTTCACAGGCGGCACCCTGAAGAGCCGTCTGCTCCTCCGCAGACAACGGCATGACAGCCGACATTGCGCCCAAAGCCAAACTGACGATCGAGAGCAGCAAAAAAAGCGACCCGCAGAGGCCCTGTGAACCGGTTACCGCTTTCACACCAACGTCACTTTATCAATCTTCAAAATGTTAGAGTCCAGCGTGCCGCCGCAGGAACTCCGGGGTAAGCCTACACACCAGTTGGTTAGTAAAGCCTCTGCAGCCGATGTCAAAATGAATCCGGTCTTGCAGCCACCCGACAACCTTAACTCTCCGGCTAACCTCGCACCGATAATCCTGCGAAAACCTCTGCTGTTTCGCCGGCAAGCTGTTGCACCAGCTCGGCTGCAGGCAGGAGACGATTCAGTGCCGCAGCCTGCCCGTAGAGATGGAAGGAGAAATCCTCGCTGCCTGTCTCAGTCGATGCCGCGCGCAGGGGTGACGACAAAGAATACATACTCGGGAAATCAGGCACCGGGCTTCGTTCCGCAGCCATTTCATCTGCGTAGCGTGACCGCTTGGCCCGGGCGGACCGGCCTGAATAGGCGTCAGTGACCATCGTATCGAAATCGCCCGCATCCCGGATCGCCGTACGGCGCACCTCGTCCGTGCCCGCTTCGGGACAGGAAAGAAAGGCCGTGCCCATCTGAACGCCACTTGCGCCCAGAGCAAAGGCCGCGGCTATGCCGCGCGCATCACCGATACCGCCCGCAGCAATCACCGGCAGATCAACCGCATCGCAAACCTGCGGGATCAGGGCAAGGCTGCCCACACCATCGCCAGGCTCGGTCGCTTGATGTGAACCACGGTGTCCGCCGGCCTCCCAGCCCTGCGCGACCACCGCATCGAAGCCTGCAGCTTCGATCGCTCGGGCTTCATCGGCCCTGGTTGCCGAACAGAGCAGCAGAATGCCTGCGTCCTTAAGTGCCGCAGTCGCATAGGCTTCGGGCAGGCCAAAGTGGAAGCTCACGACCCTTGGGCGGATCTCGAGCAGCCGGGCAAGCTTTTCATCATCGAAGCCCGGCCCGAGTTCCGGCAGAGTCTCTGGCGGAGTCCCCAAACCCTGCGCTGCGTAATAGGACTGCAGACGTTCGCGCGTGCGCGCCAGGACCTCAGGTTCCGCTCTGGGTGTATCGTAGGCGAAGAAGTTCAGATTGAAGGGCCGGTTGGTGGAGGCCCGCATTTGATCGGCAACCGCCTGCAGCTCCACCCCCGTCATCTCGCCGCAACCGAGCGATCCCAGGCCGCCGGCGTTACTCACCGCGGAGGCCAGTTCCGGGGTCGCGGAACCGGCCATGGGGGCCTGAATGATGGGATGCTCGATCTCGAGCAGGTCACAAAGGCGTCGCGTCGGCCACATCGGATTTCTCCCGCAGATAAAATTGGCGGAAGGTCAGCCGCCGGATGAGTTCATTCGGAACCCGGTCGACTTTAGAGGTCGGTAAGACGTCCATAGGTTTCCGGACGGCGGTCGCGGAAGAACTGCCAGGTGTTACGCACCTCACGCACCAGCTCCATATCCATATCGGCGGTGACCAGTTCGTCCTTGTCTTCGCTGGCTTCCACCAGGAACTCGCCGCGCGGATTGACCACGTAAGAGCTGCCGTAAAAGCGTCCGATGTTCCAGGGGTCTTCGGTGCCCGGGCGGTTGATCGCGCCGATGTAGACACCGTTCGCCACTGCCGAGGCCGGTTGCTCCAGCTTCCAGAGGTACTGGCTGAGCCCTGCGACCGTGGCCGAAGGGTTGACGATGTACTCCGCCCCGTTCAGCGCCAGGGCACGCCACCCCTCGGGAAAATGCCGGTCATAGCAGATGTAGACACCGAGCTTGCAGAAGGCAGTCTCGAAGACCGGCCAGTTGGAGCTGCCGGGCTTGAAGAAGAACTTTTCGTAGAAACCCGCGACCTGGGGAATATGCGTCTTGCGGTACTTGCCCAGATACTTGCCGTCGGCGTCGATGACGGCAGCGGTGTTGTAGTAGATCCCGGTAATCTCTTCCTCATAGATCGGCACCACGATCACCATGGAGTGCTTCTTGGCGTACTCCTGCATCAGCCGGACCGTCGGACCGTCGGGAATCTTCTCCGCGGCGGCATACCACTTGGCATCCTGACTGGGACAGAAATACGGCTGGGTAAATACCTCCTGGAAGCAGAGCACATTGACGCCCGCCGCCCCAGCCTGATCGATAAATGGGATGTGCGCCTCAAGCATCTTCTCGCGGATGCTCTCGGGCGTACCCGAAGTGTCGCCCTTTAATCCGACCTGGATCAAACCTGCCTTTACCGTCGCCATTGTGAAACTCCTGTATGTTTTTGTTGGAGTTCCTTGTTGAACTCCTTGTTTGCGTTCAAGCGCCGCTTGGGCTGCACGCCTCAATGGCGCTAGTCCTCGGCTTCGCCTTGTCCGGGTGGGATCAGCACGAGGCGTAAAAGATCACAGGGTAATCTTGGACGAAAATTGACCAGATGGTCAAGAATACAAGCGCGCCTGGCAGGCCGGGAAATCAGATTCCGAAGAGCCCGATCACCGCGCCTTGAAGCAACAGCACGCCGAGCCAGTGACCGCCGTCGATCACACTCAGGGATCGTTTCTGGCCTTGAAAACCATGATTGATCAGCATGGTGGTCAGGACAAAACCGAACCAGATGCAAAAGCCGGTGATCAGACCGTTGGTCAGGGTTACGGACGGCACAGCGCCGTCCCCGCCTCCCAAAGGAATCAAATGCCCCAGTACCCCGGCCATCATGAAAGCCATAACCAGCTGCGCGATAATGACGACGATGTAGATCAGCGGCGAAGACTCGCTCTTGACCTGCTCTTCAGTCTTACCGATGGCCGCCATCCAGGGCTTGGCCAGCGTCATATAATACACCGCACCAAAGGCAAAGGACGCGACACCTGCCACGACAACGGCGATGTAGTTAATACCCGCGAAAAGCATTTTCCTGTTTCTCCCCCTAATGATGGACTTGCTCCGGACAAATCAAGCTATGCCCAGCCCCGCTCCCCAATTACCGATTGTATCGCACGCCTCCATCCAAAGCGACAGGGCGATACTCCGTCAGTCCGAATTGCAACTAGATGGTTTCCACCGCAGCCACTATAACGAGCGCAGCGCGAAGCTACGCGGCACTGCACAATTACTGAAGACCCAGCGGCGGAGTTATTCCCATCATGTCGGCATTTATCAATCGAAAGCCCTGGGCGACGGCCCTGCTCGCCCTGCTTTTCGGGCCGTTCATGATCATGATGTATCTGGGAAGAGGATGGGCCGCTGCGGGCTATTTCCTTCTAAACATCCTTCTTCACCTTTCGCTCGTCATCAGCCTCCACAACGGAATCATCGACCTCGACACGGAAACAGGCGGATACTTCATCGACGGATTTCAGCGGGTAATTGCAATTCTTCATGGCGTTGTGCTGGCGCGCCGCATGGCCGGTTCAAAACCGTCTGCATGGTTTTCCCGATGGTATGCGGTCATCGGAGTGGGAGGGCTGGCCCCGCTGCTGTTTTTGTTGGTGGTGCGCGTCTTCCTTTGGGAACCCTTCACCATCCCCTCCGGCTCAAACAAGCCGAGTTTGCGAGTCGGCGATTTGGTTTTCGTCTCGAAGCACGCCTATGGTTATTCAACCCACGCATTGCCCTTCAGCCTTGACGTCTTTTCTGGAAGAATATTCTTCACAGCTCCGGAATACGGCGACATTGCCGTCTTCAAGGATCCGCGCGGCACCGGTACTGATTACCTTAAGCGCATTGTCGGTCTGCCGGGCGACAGCATTCAGGTCATTGGCGGCATTCTGCATATCAACGGCGAGGCCGTTGTGCGCACGTCGCTGGAACTCACGCCTGGTGAGAGCGGAAGCCTAACCCCGGATCCAGATCTGAAGCGCTACCGCGAACGTCTCCCCAACGGGGTCGAGCACGACATCTACGAGGTTGGCGACAGTTTGCGCTTTGACAACACAAGACTCTTCGAAGTACCCGGCGGCCATTACTTCGCGATAGGCGACAATCGGGACAACAGCCTGGACAGCCGGGCCATCGGTCCCATCCCTGCGGAAAATCTGATCGGTCGCCTGGCATTGATTCTCTGGAATGATCAGGAACAACGCATCAGAATCTGGGATTAAGGGGCTTAGCTCCCTGATGGCAGCGGGCGGCTCGCAGGCTAAGGAAACAACCAGTCCAAGACAGGTTCACTGATAAGCCCTCAAGCTGACCTCTGATTGCATGACGCCAGCGCGGATCCTCCGGGACTGCAGCAATACCATGCCGCGACGGAAAGCCTCGGGCCGTCGCAGAAAAGAGAGCTTAGCTCCTTAGACGATGTCCCCGCTTCGATTTTGACCAACACACCAAAAATTAGAACTACTACAAGTCAATTCTACAAATCAAACAAAGTATACAGGCCACACAACAAATACGATAATCAACACAACACACGACAAAACCCTAGGCTGAAGCATCTGACAATTAATATTTTATTTATGAAAATCCGTGTAATTACTTGAAAATATCAACATACCATTGTACTCCACCAGGGATTGACGGAACATGCTTGGCCGACTCTTCTCATTGCGAAAAAGCGCTGTAGACCAGACTCTGGAGCAGGCGCTCGACGCTGTTGTCTCGATCGATGCGAAAAACCGCGTCACCTTCTTTAACGGCGCTGCCGAAAAGCTCTGGGGATATGAGCGCGCCGAGGTGATTGGCCAGAACGTCAAGATGCTGGTGCCGGAAGAAATCCGCGCCGGGCATGACGAGCTTGTAGACGCGAACCGTACGACCGGGCAGGACAAGATCGTCGGCACTTCGCGGGACGTGGAGATCCAGCGCAAGGACAATAGCCGGATCTGGGCAAACCTCTCGCTGTCCAAAGTGAAAAGCGGCAACGGCATCACCTACACCGCCTTCGTGAAAGACATCACGAAAGAACGCGAGTCCCGCGAGCGGATTACGCAAACCCTGGAGCAGGCGCTCGATGCCGTGGTCTCGATCGATCACGACAACATCGTGACCTTCTTTAACGGCGCTGCCGAGACGCTTTGGGGCTACACGCGCGCAGAAGTCGTGGGTCAGAACGTCAAGATGCTGGTTCCGGACGAAATTCGCGCCGGACACGATGATCTCGTCAATGCCAACCGCACCACCGGGCAGGACAAGATTGTCGGCACGTCGCGCGATGTTGAAATCCAGCGCAAAGAAGGCGACCGGATCTGGGCCAACCTCTCCCTTTCAAAGGTCGATGTGGGCGGAAAGATCAGCTACACCGCCTTCGTGAAGGATATCACCGAGGAGCGCAGAGGCCGCGAGATGATCAACCAGACGCTGGAGCAAGCGCTGGATGCCGTGGTCACCATCGATGAAAACAACATCGTGACCTTCTTCAACGCCGCCGCGGAGAGCCTCTGGGGTTATCAGCGTGTCGAAGTCGTCGGACAAAACGTCAAGATGCTGGTGCCGGATGAAATCCAGGCCAGCCACGACGATAAGGTCAATGCCAATCGCACCACCGGTCAAGACAAGATTGTCGGCACCAGCCGCGAGGTCGAAGTCCAGCGGAAGGACGGAACCCGGGTCTGGGGCGCGCTCTCTCTGTCAAAGGTAAAACTGGACAACGAGATCGTTTATACCGCGTTCGTGAAGGACGTGGACGAGGAAGTCCGGCGCCGGGATCAGTTCAAGTTGCTCTCGCTGGTCGCCAACGAAACCGACAACTCAGTGGTTATCACCGGCCCTGAAGGTTTGATCGAGTACGTCAATCCGGGCTTCTCCAGATTGACCGGATACAGCCTGGAACAGGTGATGGGCAAGAAGCCGGGGAGCATTCTTCAAGGTAAGCATACTTCACAGGAAACGGTCGCCAGGATCCGCGAGAAACTGAATGCGCGCGAACCCTTCTACGAAGAAATCCTGAACTACTCGGAGAGCGACGAGCCTTATTGGATTTCCCTCTCGATCAACCCTGTCTTCGGCGAAAACGGACAGTTGACCAAGTTCATTTCGGTCCAGGCCAACATCACCGCAACAAAGCTCGAGGCGCTGGCCTCCAACGCCCGGATCGATGCGATACGGCGGTCCAATGCGGTGATCGAATGGAACGGCAACGGCCAGGTCGCGGATGTCAACGACGTTGCGCAACGACTCCTGAAGGCCGAAGGCAGCGAGTCATCACTGCTGAGCCTATCGAAATACGTCACGAATGACGAACATCAAAACCTGAAAAACGGCGCACCGGTGGCCAAGGAGTTCTCGCTGGAGAACAGCGCCCAGGAGACTGTCTGGCTCTCGGCCACCTTCCAACCAATCATGGATGTGTCCGGCGCACTGGACCGGATTGTGATGAATGCTTCGGACGCAACGGCGCGGCGCGTTGCGATCGCCCAGTCCACCGAGCTGATGTCCGGCGTTCTGGATCGTATCGATGGCGTGGCGTCGCAGATCAATCAGCTTTCTTCACAGACCAACCTGCTGTCGCTGAACGCCACCATTGAGGCTGCGCGAGCGGGTGAGCATGGCCGTGGCTTCGCGGTGGTCGCGGAAGAAGTCCGGGAGCTGGCCGGCCGCTCGTCCGGGTCGGCGACGGAGATCGGTAATCTGATTTCCGAAACCAGGGGCCAGATTGAGAAGCTGGATCTCGCGGGCTAGGTCGAGACTCTGACGAAGCTCAGGCGCCTCGTTACCGATCTTCATCGGCAAATTCCTGACTGAGAAAGTCGATCAGTGCGCGCACCCGTTTCGGTAGCTTACGTCCGCCGGGATAGATGATCTGCAATGACGAAGGTGGTGGCTCGAACGCCGAGAGCAGTTCAACCACCCTGCCCGCCGCAAGATCATCCCCGATGTCCCAGAAAGACTTCAACGCGACGCCATGCCCGCTGCAACACCAGTGACGCACCAGCTCGCCGTCATTGGCCATGCGATTGCCGCGGACAATGAAAATCTTGCGCTTTCCCTCCACAATAAACGGCCACTCCTGATCGATATTCTCGCCGAAGCGCATGAGCAGGCAGTTGTGATCTGCGAGGTCGTCCGGGTGCCGGGGAACACCGTAACGTTCCAGATATGCGGGTGAGGCGCAGACCAGGCGCCGATTGTTCCCAAGCTTTCGGGCATGCAGCGAGCTGTCCTTCAGATTGCCAAAGCGTATGCCCAGGTCCAGGCCCTGCGTCACCAGATCGACGTAACCATCCGTCAAAGAGAGATCAACGCTGACCTCCGGGTGCACCGACATAAAGACATCGAGCGCACGAACGACCCTGTGGCGGCCTAGATCAAAGGGCGCACTGATCCGGATCGGACCCGAGAGCTGCTCCACACCGAGTCGAACACGCGCCTCCAGGTCGTTGGCCTCACTGACCAGATCCCTGGCCCCTTCGGCCAGCACACGCCCTTCATCGGTCAGGCTGATCGCCCTCGTGGTGCGATTGAGCAGCCGGGCTCCATAGTGGGCCTCCAGCGCAGCCAGCCGTTCGGTCACGGCAGCAGGCGAAAGACCGAAATCGCGGCCCGCGGCGGCAAGACCGCCCTTTTCGAGAATGCGCAGGAACAGCGCCAAATTACCGAGACGATCCATTATTCAGGTTTTCCGAATTATCATTCCTGTTTTCTCGCAATTACGACAGCTTTCCACAAGGACTAGATTGGCAATCAGACAGGATCCCGGCTGTAAGAACCGACTGTCGATACCGCACCCGCCAATGATGGAGGCCTCAATGAAAGCCGTTGCCCTGACCCGTTACCTGCCGATTGACGACCCTGAGTCCTTTATCGATGCAGAGCTGCCGAAACCAACCGCCGAAGGCCGAGATATCCTGGTTGCCGTCAAGGCGATCGCAGTGAACCCGGTCGACACCAAGGTTCGGGCCCCGAAGGATCAGGCACCGGACGGACCACGCGTCCTTGGCTGGGACGCCAGTGGTGTGGTCGAAGAAGTCGGTCCGGACGTTACGCTCTTCAAGGCCGGAGACGAAGTCTTCTACGCCGGAGATATCACCCGTTCCGGCACCAACGCCGAATTCCAACTGGTCGACGAGCGCATCGTCGGTAAAAAGCCACAATCCCTAAGCCATGCGGAAGCCGCCGCCCTGCCCCTGACTGCGATCACTGCCTACGAGGCGTTTTTCGACCGTCTGGGAATTGATCGTGATGGCGCGGACAAAGGCCAGAGCATTCTCCTGATCGGCGGCGCCGGTGGTGTGGGCTCGATCGGCATCCAGTTGGCCAAGCGGGCCGGACTTGTCGTCATCGCCACAGCCTCACGCCCCGAGACCATCGCCTGGGTCAAAGAGCTTGGTGCCGATCATGTAATCAATCACCGCGAGCCGATGGTCGAACAGGTCCGCGATCTCGGCTTTCAGCATGTCGATCATATTGCGATTTTCAACGACATGCGGCATTGGGAGGAATGCGTTGAACTGATCCGGCCTCAGGGCGGTATCGTATCCATCGACGACACGAACCTGCCCATGCCCATGGCCGGTATGAAAATGAAAGCGGCCAGCCTGCACTGGGAGTTCATGTTCGCCCGCGCGATGCATCAAACTCCCGACATGATCGAGCAGCACAATCTGCTCAATCATGTCGCTGCGGAAATCGACGCCGGACGCATTCGCACGACGCTCGCCGAGGTTCTCACTCCGATCAATGCAGGAAACCTGCGCAAGGCGCACGCCATGATCGAGGCCGGAACGGCGAAGGGAAAGATCGTGGTGGAGGGGTTCTAGGGTCTAGACCACCCGGGTGCCGTCTTCCGGCACCCGGTTTCTCCTATTCCTGACCCGGATCGAAGGGATAGTCCCATGCGTCGCCGCCAATGAGCTTGGAGATGCCGGAGTAGTCGGTCTGACTATCGCCGGAATCGCAGAAGTGCGAGAAGATCGAGAGCGCATGGGCGGCGAGCGGCGTGCAGGCGTCGACCGAACGGGCTGCGTCCTGGGACAGGCGCAGATCCTTGCGCATCATCTCGGCAGTGAAGCCAGGTTTGTAACCGTTGCCGGACGGCACACCCTCGACAAAACCCGGAAGCGGACAGTAGTTGCTAAGCGCCCAGTTCTGTCCCGAGGCATTGGTGACGATCTCATAGGTGCGTTCCAGGTCGAGACCCAGGCGCTTTGCCATCATCAAGGTCTCGGCGGCGGCGATCATGGAGATCCCAAGCGACATGTTGTTACAGATCTTGACGCCAATGCCGCTGCCCTGCGGGCCGGCGTAGAAGAGTTTCTGCCCCATGACATCCAGGACCGGCCGGGCCCGTTCGAAGGCCTGTTCCGTCCCACCGACCATGAAGTTGAGTTTTCCAACGCGCGCCGCCATGACACCACCGGTGACTGGCGCATCGATCATTTCCAGCCTGGAGCCTGCCGCTGCGGTTCCCACTTCACGCGAAGTCTCGACGTCGATGGTCGAAGAATCGATCAACAAGGTACCAGCTGCGGCCGAGGCGATCAGACCGTCGTCACCGAGATAGACCGCACGCACATGCTGACCGGCTGGCAGCATAGTGATGACCGTCGTTGCGCTTTGCGCCGCATCGGAGATGGACTTCGCGATGGTAGCCCCTGCCTCGCTCGCTTGCTTCAGTGCAGGTTCTGACAGATCGAAAGCCCGGACGGCATATCCTGCCTTTAAAAGCTGTTCGACCATGGGCAGGCCCATGTTGCCGAGACCGATAAAACCGATCGTTTCCGCCATCGTCATATCTCCATGGATGGTGCGCACCATGCGGCGCAACAGTGTTCACTTTCAGCCTTGATTCACAGGCCGGGATTCGGGGTGCCGCGGTTGATCAGAACCGTCTTCGAGCAGGTGAAGTGATTCAGCATGCTGTCGAGGGCATACTCTTTGCCCAAACCGCTCATTTTCAGCCCGCCGTAGGAGACATTCGAGCGCGGCGCGACGCACTGGTTGACCTGCACAAAGCCCGCCTCGATGCGCTCGATGTATTCCATGGCGCGGGAGAGATCGCGGGTCCAGAGGTTCGCCGCAAGGCCGTAGGGCGTGTCGTTGGCTTTTTCGATCATCTCATCGAAGCTGGTGAAGGGTAGCGCTGTGGCAACCGGTCCGAAGATTTCGTCCTGGCAAAGCTCGGATGTCAGCGGCAGTCCATCGAGCAGCGTCGGCGGATAGTAATAGCCCTTGCTGAGTTCTGGATCGGACGGACGCTGGCCGCCGAAGAGAACACGCGCGCCGGGTGTGTTATGAGCAATGTCCATGTAGTGCAGCGTCCGCTGAAACTGTCCAGCCGAGATAATCGCGCCCATATCGGTGGCCTCATCCATCGGATCGCCGAGTTTGATATCAGCCAGCTTTGCCGCCACGCCCTCGACAACCTGATCGTAGATGCTTTCCTGCACGAAAACGCGCGTGCCTGCAGTGCAAGCCTGTCCCTGGCGGGTATAGCGCATGCCGTCGATGATGCCGGGAATCGCAAGATCCAGGTCCGCGTCCTGGAGCAGGATACTTGGGTTTTTGCCGCCCAACTCCAGGGTCACCGGGCAAAGCTTCGGCGCGGCGTAACCGGCAATCGCCTGCCCTACTGCGAGCGATCCTGTAAAGGTCACCTTGCGGACGGCAGGGTGCTCGACCAGCGGCTTGCCGCAGTCCTCGCCGTAACCGGAGATCACGTTGAGCACGCCGGGCGGCAACTCCCGATTCATGATCTCGGCCAGGAACAGCACGCAGAACGGCGCCTGTTCCGCCGTCTTGATGACGACCGTATTGCCGGCCGCGATAGCCGGGGCAACTTTGGCGACGAACAGAAACAGCGGCGCGTTCCAAGGGATGATGCCTGCGACCACACCGATCGGATCGCGCGTGCTGTACTGCAGCACTTCAGGATTGGCGGAGGGAATGGTGTCCCCCTTCAATTCGCCGGCGAGCCCGCCAAACATGCGGGTGAGATCGATGCTGGATGCGGTTTCGGGCCGGGCCTGGGTGCGCAGCGCGTTACCGGTATCCAGCGCCAAAACCCGCTCCACCATTGCCGCATTAGCCTCAATGGCGTCCGCCGCCTTTTGCAGCATCCGTCCACGGTCACGCGCAGCAACCTTTTTCCATTTTACGAAGGCACGCTGAGCGGCCTCGACCGCCGCATTGACGTCCGCCTGGGCACACTTGGGTGCCTGCCCGATGACGGAAAGATCGCCCGGATGAATGACCTCGAACTGCTCCTGCGTCACTGCCGGGCGCAGGTCTCCATCCACGAGCACGCTGCCGGACAGCCGCCGGGTTTCGACAAGCGCCAGAGTGGTATTTTTGATTGCTTCGGAAGGGGAGTCCGTCATCACAGTTTCACTCATCATCTGGTTTCTCAAAGCTACTATGGCATTGCGACGCCGATCATCGCGCCGGGCGCCTGACCTAAAGAGGGTACGTGGGGCGGCAACCCCACGTACCCCTTTGAGCAAGAGGAAAGCGCAACCTCTCACTCGCCTCCAGGGAGGATCGCTGAGACCCGGTCGCCGGTTACGACTTCCACCAGCGGCGCGGCTCGACGTTTTCGACCAGCGTATCGGCGGGCAGTTCACGCGCGATCCGGTGGATCTCCGTGTAGGTGTCGATTCCGCCGGCCCAGCCGTTGATGCGCTCCCGCCACTCTTCCCAAGGCTGCGGCACATATTCAGGGGCACAGAGTTCGGCCGCCTTTTGGCGCTCACCGTCAGACAGCGGAATAAAGCGCGTGCCGTACTTCGCGAAGATGGTATTCGGCAGCTGCGGCACCGAATGGCCGACCGTGTTGACCAGCGCGGCTTCATGCGCACCCTGGATCAGAGCCTGGGTGAAGTAAGCCGATTCCATGACGTCATCCTGTAGGTCGCTGCCGAGCGAGTCGAAGACCGAGGTGCTCATCGCTGTGTGCTCGAAGCCGGAGAAGAAGCGCAGGTCGATCACCTGACTAACCACCGGCGACATGTTGGCGTAGGCCACCGCCGAGGACCAGGTCTCCGCGCCATCGATCAGGCCCGTCTTCAAACCGTCGAGCGTTTCTTCCCAGGCAATCGGCGTCGGGTTGAGCTTAAGAAGAGTCATGGCGATCCGGCCGAGCTGCGTACCGGTCACGCGATTCTTGGTCCCATAGAGCTCTTCGATCTTGGAAACGTCCGGCCGGTCTTTCCATTTCAGGCCCATCTGCAGACCACGCAGCTGGCAGACCGAGAAGAGGAAATGCAGCTTGTGCTGTTTGCGCAGGGGTTCGCGGAATATCCGCTCGCTCTCCGGGTGGTAGAGGAAATGGTACTGCGAAGCCCGGTTCGGGAACATATAGGCGTAGTCGAGCACGTTGTAATAAGGCGCTCCACCCGCTGAATTCTGGGTCGAGGCAGCAAAGATATCGACGATGCCCTGCTGGGTTTTCTTTACACAGTTGAGCTGACCGCAGATCGCATTGTCGCCGATGAACTCGACCCGGATAGCGCCGTTGCTGCGTTCTTCCAGATCCCGGACAAACTCAAGACAACCCGCGCGTTCAATCAGGAGATTTCGTTCGTTGAAGCCGGATGCGCCAAACTTCAAAGTGTGCTTGGCCGGTGTCTTGAAGCGTTTTTCATAAGTCGAGTTCGCCGCCTCGGCCAGACGCGGCAGGGTGATCGCTCCGGTCAGGGTCGCGCCGCCCAGCAGCGTCGAGGTCAAACCATAGCGGCCTGCGACCCGCATGAGGTCGCGTCGCGAAATGCCTTCACTCACCAATTTGTTCAACATAGCCTTCCTCCCAATATTTTCGCGCTTTTTGCGCATTGCGTTCAGGCCGTTCATGGCGCACCACGTCAGCCTTTCCTTCCCGGCCTCAGGCTGGGAAAATCGGTTTGCCTAGTCCCATAGAGGTATCTCTCCCGACCGCGACCTGGCACCGAGCCAGCCGCCCTCGATCTTGATCTCCGAGCCATTGACGAAGCCCGATTCCTCACTGGCCAAAAATACTGCCGCACCGGTAATGTCGTCGGGCTGCCCCCAACGTCCCATCAGATTTTCCTCGGCCCAGGCCGGCCCCGTATCCGAAGCCTCGGCAAAGGATTGATTGAACGGCGAAGCGATCATGCCGGGGGCGATCGAGTTAACGCGGATATTTTTGCCAGAGAGGTCCATTGCCATCGCACGCGTCAGGCCCAGCACGCCTGATTTTGCGGCGACGTAGGCGCAGCGATTTGGACGCCCCATGAAACTGGCGATGGATGCAAGGTTGATGATATTGCCGCCACCTCGTCTGATCATCCCGGGTAAAACAGCCTGCGCACAGATAAAGGGGCCGGTCAGATTAACCCGCAGCATCTTGTCCCAATCTTCCAGACTGTGCTGCATCAGGCCCTTGATAATGCGCGCGCCGGCGTTGTTTACCAGCACATCGATCTGACCATATTGCTCGAGCACCATGGCCGCCATCTGCTCGGCGCTGCCCTGGCTGGTAACGTCGAGCTTGACGGGAGTGGCGGTCCCACCGGCCTCTTGTATGGATTGGGCAACCTGGTCTGCGGCGACCTGATCGATATCGGCAACCACAATCCGCGCACCCTCCTTGGCGTAAGCGGAGCAGATTGCGGCACCGATGCCATTACCCCCACCGGTGACGATCGCGACTTTGTTTTCCAGCCTCATGATTGAGCAGACCTCCTCGGTTCCTCCGCCAGGTCGACTGGACGGCAGGCCGTTCCGTTTTGGGTTTCGTAACATGCCGTCGACTGCCGTATAGACCAGTCAAGTTCTGTCGTTCGCAGGTATTGAAAAGAAGACTACAGCGGTTCGGATAGCGTGAATGTCAGATTTTTGACATTCACGCTATCCACGTTGCCGACACGGCGCGCTCAGGGATCAACCGGCCAGAATCCGGTTCAACCGCTCGGGCCGCAACACACGGATCCGGCGACGTTTGTTTTCGATCATACCGTCGGACACAAAACCGCGTAAAATCGCGGTAACATACTGTCGCCTGGAAAGGACGAGCGTCGCCAGTTCCTCGTGGGTGATCGGCAGGACCGGATCCACGCCCGGTGGCGTGCGGGTGGCAACCTCGGCATTGAGCTGTAGAAGCACCCGCGCCAGACGCTGCTCCACACTATGACCGGTGACATCGCTGACCCGGGCGTGCAAATGCTGCTGCCGCTTCAACAGAACCCGGACCAGCAGGACTCCAAGCTCGCCATCGGCACGCATGTAGTTGAAGAACTCGTCTCGGCTGAAACAGGTCGTCTCGACTGCCTCGAGAGCGATGCCATTGGCATCACGCAGCGCATGCGGCCGGAGCGCGGAAAGCCCCAGCAGGCTGCCCGGGCCATGTATCTTCAGCAGGGTTTCATGACCATTCTCGTCGGTGCAAGTCGCCTTCACCGTGCCGCTGTTGAGAACGTAGACCTGTCCTGCGGCGTCACCCTGGAAATAGAGATGTTCGTTGCGCTTGAAAGCACGCTTCTGACCGCGCGCCGCCAGCTTGCGTATATAGGTATCGTCGAGATCCTGCTCTAAGTCGATACCGTCGCTGAGTTCTAAATCCGGCATATCACGGTATAGTGTTTACCGGTGGCTGTTGGCAATGGCGCCGCTTAAACCGAAGTCCGACGACTTCAGGTCTCGACCACCGTTGAACGGGCTTCATCGTTGGCGCGCTGGGTCTTTTGCAGGATCTGACGCAGGGTGTTGACTCGGACCGGCTTTGCTATCGGACTGATCTTCAGGTGCTTCGAACGGCCCATGGCGAGTTTGTCCGCCATCATTGCGTAACGAGGATTGTACCCGGTGGCGAGCACAACGTGTACAGGGCGTTCTTTGGAGGACAGCCATTGAATAATTTCGATCCCGTCAATGTTCGGCATCACCAGATCAAGGACAATCAAAGTCGGGTTGAACGATTCATACAACGCCTCGAATTCCCGGGAGTCCTGGAGCGTTTTGACAATATAGTTTTCCTGTTCCGCAACCTTGCGCACGTATTCGCAGAACTCCGGTTCGTCGTCGAGAACGAGCAATCTCTGCTGCATCATCTTTCTCCCCAATCACCAGGTATCTCCTGCATCAGAGCCTCCCGCATCTTCAGCGCGAGATCTTTTTTGCGGAAAGGCTTTTGCAACAGCACCGCGTCCCGATCCAAACGACCGTGATGAATAATGGCGTTCTCGGTGTAGCCGGACATGTAGAGTACGCGCATTCCCGGCCAGCGTTTCTTCACTGCGTCGGCTAGCTCGCGCCCGTTCATCCCGCCTGGCAAAACGGCATCGGTCAGCAGCATGTCAAAGGCCTCGCTCTGTTCGATAATCTTGAGTGCCGCCGGCCCGGCTTCGGCTGTCGCAACCTCGTATCCAAGGTCCAGCAGGAGGTCGCGCGTAAGATCACGCACAAGCTGTTCATCCTCTACGACAAGGACTCGCTGCCCCTGCCCCGAAAGGTCACCGACCTGGATAGGCTTGATCGCATCCTGTTCATCCTGAACAGTGGCGCGCGGAAGGTAGATCTTGATAGTGGTCCCTTCCCCCTCTTCGCTATAAACCGAGACATGGCCGCCAGACTGTTTGACGAAACCGTACACCATGCTGAGACCGAGCCCGCTGCCCTGACCGACTTCTTTGGTCGTGAAGAAGGGCTCGAAGATCCGCGATCTTACATCGGACGGCATGCCGCAGCCGGTATCTGTGACAGCGAGCATGACGTATTGACCCGGCTTAACGTCGACTTGCGCAGCGACATATTCATCGTCCAGGTGGGCGTTGGCCGTTTCGATCGTCAGCTTGCCGCCTTGACGCATGGAATCTCGTGCATTGATCGCAAGATTCAATACGGCATTCTCGACCTGGGAGGGATCGACTTCGCAGCGCCATAAACCCGCGGCGCGCACAAACTCGAGTTGGTTCTGTTCGCCGAGCGCGCCGTGCAACAACTCCTCGATGCCACTTACCAACGCGTTGATGTTGGTTGGCGTTGGAATGAGAGGCTGTTTGCGGGAGAACGCCAGAAGACGTTGAGTCAGGAGCGCCCCGCGCTCCGCAGCGCGGATAGCCTTGAACGCCAGTTGATTGCACTCCGGGTGATCTCGGACATGCTCGGTCATCAAATCCAGGTTACCCAGCACGACAGCGAGAATGTTGTTGAAGTCGTGGGCGATACCCCCGGTCAGTTGACCGACAGCCTCCATCTTCTGCGCCTGACGCAACTGCTCATCGCGCAAGACCTGATCTGTCACCTCTATATTGCCCGCGAGTGTGTATCCCTCGGCCGTGCGGATCCGGATACTGTCCGTCCAGTGTATACTGCCGTCGAGCCAGCGGTATCTGACACGGAAATGCGCGCCGTGCTCTCCAGTGCCGAGATTCCGATAACTCTGCAAACGCTCGTCAATCCATTCCTGCTCGCGGCCTGCCACATCTTCAACCGAACCGGACCGCATGATCTCCTTGAGAAGCTCCTGGTAACCTGTACCCAAACCAACGTTCCAGCCGGCGTTGGAGGCAAACCTCTTGAAAGCGTTGTTCTGATAGATCATCACATCGTCTGGGTCGTAGAGCGCGAAATTCACGTTCAGCATTTCGAGCGCTTTCACGAAAAAATCCTGCGCGCGCTCCCGCTCCTTGATCGCATCCACTTCGGTCGTGATATCGTTGGCACTGCCGCGATAACCCGTAAAACACCCTGAAGCGTCGAACAGAGGAATGCCACTAATCGCGACATGATGCACTTTGCCGTCCGCAGAGCCTTTGTAGTGACAACGCAGGTCTCGGAATGCGGCCTGGGCCTCGATCAAAGACCGGCATTCGCGCCACAACTGATACTGCTCATCGGGATCACTTTCGCTCCACGGCGTCCGACCGATCATCTGCTCGATCTCAATACCGCCGATATCTGCGGCGCGCTCGGAGAGATAGGACATCTTGAGCTCCGTATCCAGCTCCCAGAACCAATCGGATGACGCCGATACAATATCGCGAAACCGCTGCTCGCTCTTCTTCTGCGCTCCCTCGGCGCGTTTGCGCTCATCAATGTCAACCATCAAGGCGTAAAAACCCCTGATGTTCGAGGGACCGGTACTCTTCGGCGAAGCAGAGGGATCAAAATCCGGTGCATAATTCACCGCGACCCAACGCCGTCCACCGTCCTTCAAAAGGATCTTGTTTTCGAACTGCACGGGAGTCCCGGTCAGCACTTGCTCCATCATCGGCTTAGCAAAAGCAAAGATTTCGGGATCGAGGAATTCTTCCGGTGTTTTTCCGATGATGTCTTCCGGGTCAATCCCAATCAAATTAGAGTAATAGCGATTGACGAAGCGATAACGGAGATCGGTATCGACGTAGGCAATCATCGCAGGCACATTGTCAATAACCAGCTTCAACACCTCTTCGCTCTGTCGAAGTATGTTGTCAGCAAATTTATGGTCGTTTTGGCCGGTGATGAGGTAATCCTCTCGCCGAAAAACAATAATAGCTCAATGATAGCAAAACACACGCGACCCACAAAGCAGCAATCACCAACATTTACTTGCAGTTGTTGGAATTTTATTAACAAATAATCGAAGACAATGTCGTCATTCACTCCCACCAACAGCATTTTCAGAGTGTAACTATCTAAAAACGCGAGATCTCCAGGCGACGCGAGGTCTGTATACGCATCATTTTCGAGGCAGGCAGATCAACCAAAGCGGCTGAGCTCTGGCACGCCCCGGCAGAGTTAGCACACAACCAATCAGACAAAAAACAGATGCAAAAATGCCCCAAAGGCCCGGGCGGTGGATACATCTCTGCGGGATAACAAGCCCTTGGGAGGGTGAAACGGCTCAGCTTGTTCGTCTCCGCGCGGCGACTCTCTCAGAAATAATTTGACCAAATGGACAGGTTTCCGGGATGATTAAAAAAAACCGGAAACCAAGGTGGCCAACGCCAGGATCAGTCGGCGGTCGGATAGCCAATTCATCCTGTTCTCAGCACCTTGAAACAACAGCATCCGGCTTCGTGTCGAAAAAGGTCATTCAACGATCAAATGAATGGCGCTGCGTACGCACACCATAGTGAGACGCTGGGGTGAGTGTAGGGGAAAGCGCAGTGATTCTGACGGAGAATGGATCTAACGCGGAACCAGGTTGAACAAGAGGAGAGCACAAATGTCTGTTCTGATCCGTGGCGGTACCATCGTCACCGCCGATCGCACCTATCGCGGCGATGTCTACAGCGAAGACGGCACCATCAAGGCCATCGGTGAGAACCTCGATGTACCGGCAGGCGCCGAAGTGGTGGATGCCGGCGGTTGCTACGTCATGCCCGGTGGTATCGACCCGCATACCCATATGGAGCTGCCCTTTATGGGCACAGTCGCGTCGGAGGACTTCTTCTCGGGCACCACGGCCGGCGCCGCGGGCGGCACCACCATGATCATCGATTTCGTGATCCCCTCGCCCCAGCAGAATATCATGGAGGCCTACAACACCTGGCGTGGCTGGGCGGAAAAGGCTGCAACGGATTACTCCTTCCATGTCGCCATTACCTGGTGGGACGAGAGCGTCCGCAAGGATATGGGCACGCTGGTCACCGAGCATGGGGTCAATTCCTTCAAGCACTTCATGGCCTACAAGGGCGCCATCATGGCCGAGGACGAGGTGCTGGTGAATTCCTTCACCCGGGCCCGCGAACTGGGCGCGATCTGCACGGTTCACGCTGAAAACGGCGAACTGGTGTTTCATCTGCAGCAGGAACTGCTGAAAAAGGGCATCACCGGGCCCGAAGGCCATCCCCTCTCCCGACCGCCGGAAGTTGAGGGTGAAGCGGCAAACCGCGCGATCCGGGTCGCTCAGGTGCTCGATGTGCCGCTCTATGTGGTGCATAACTCCTGTATCGAATCCCTGGAAGCCATCACCCGCGCACGGCAGGAAGGCCAGCGCGTCTTCGGAGAGGTCCTGGCCGGTCACCTGCTGGTCGACGACAGCGTCTACCGCCACCCCGATTGGGATTTCGCCGCGGCTCACGTCATGAGCCCGCCATTCCGGGCCAAGAAGCATCAGGACGCTCTCTGGCGAGGCCTGCAGTCAGGTAACCTGCAGACCACCGCCACCGATCATTGCTGCTTCTGCGCGCCGCAAAAGGCCGCGGGCCGGGACGACTTTACGATCATCCCGAACGGCACTGCCGGAATCGAAGACCGCATGGGCGTGCTCTGGCATCATGGTGTGAACAGCGGCAAGCTGACCATGAACGAGTTCGTAGCCGCGACCTCGGCCAATGCCGCGAAGATCTTCAACATCTATCCCCGCAAAGGCTCGATCTCCGTCGGCGCCGATGCGGATATGATCGTCTGGGATCCAAAGGCGAGCCGCACAATCTCAGCCAAGACGCATCACCAGAATATTGACTTTAATATCTTCGAAGGCATGACGATCACCGGTGCCAACACCACCACCCTCAGTCAGGGCAAGATCGTCTATCAGAATGGCGAGGTCCGCACGGAACGCGGCGCCGGGCGTTACATCGACCGTCCGGCTTTCGCCTCCTACTATGACGCGCTCAAGATCAAACACGAGCGTGAACAACCGGTTCCGGTTGAGCGGCCTCAAGCTGCCGAGTAAGTCGTCTCAACGGCTTGCTCTGAGAGCAAAACCGACAAACCCCGCCAGCAACGGCGGGGTTTGTTTTTTTGAAGCTGTACCGGCTGCACCGATTGAAAGGCTGACGCCTTACTTAATCGAACTGGGCAGCAGCAACTTGGGCAGCCAAAGCACGAGTTCGGGCAACAGAATTATGGTGAGCAGGATCGCCAGCATCGGCAAGAGAATGATCACCACATCCCGCAATACCTGCACGACATTGAGATTCGCGATTGAGGCGGAAATCAAAAGGCAGAGACCGTAAGGTGGCGTCACCAATCCGAAAGCCAGCGAGACGATCCCGATAATCGCAAAGGCGACCGGGTGGATGTCTGCCGCCGTCGCCACAGGAAAGAGAACCGTGCCCAGGATGATGATGGTCGGGATGGCGTCGATGAAGAGACCGAAAAGCAGGAAGAGCGCCGCAATTACCAGCGCCGTACCGAACTGACCGAACTCCAGGCTGGTCATCAGGCCGACGATCAGGCGCGGCACATTATAGAACGACAGCATCCAGCCGAACGCCGAGGCCGTCCCGATGGCAAAGAGCGAGATTGAGGCGAAACGGCCCGTGTCATAAAGAACGCCGACCAGTTCTCGCGGGCTGATGGTCCGGTAGACAAAGAACCCCAGAATGAAGGAATAGAAAGCCGCGACAATGGCGCTTTCCGTCGGGGTGACGATCCCGCCGACGATCCCGCCGATCACGAAGACCGGCGTCAGCAGAGCGAGGCCCGCCCCCTTGAAAGCCAGCCAGAATGCGCCAAAGGTAGGACGCCCGGCGGTGGGATAGCCATAGACCTTGGCATAGCAATAGACGGTCGCCATCAAGGCGGCGGCGATCATCAATCCGGGAATCGCGCCGGCGAGAAACAGCGCGCCGACCGAGATGGACATCACCCCGCCCCAGACCACCATCAGGATGCTCGGCGGGATAATGACCCCCATCACCGAGGAACAGGCAGTGATCGCAACGGCAAAGCGGGGGTCATAGCCCTGCTTGGTCATGGCGGGTATCAGGATCTTGCCGCAGCCCGCGGCGTCGGCGGTGGAGGAACCGGAGATCCCGGCGAAAAGCATGGAGACGGCAACGTTTACCTGCCCTAATCCACCCGGTAGCCAGCCGGTCAGCACTCGTGCCAATTCGATCAGGCGATCAGTAATCTTGCCCGAATTCATCAGGTTGGCGGCCAGAAGGAAAAACGGAACCGCCAGCAGGATGAAGGAATTATAGGACTGGAACATCCGATCCATGATCAAGAATGGCGTCAGACGCAGATCAAACGCCACGACCGGGATGGTCGCGATGCCCAGTGCAAAGGCAACGGGGACACGCGCGGCGACGAGAAGTACGAACCCGCCGACCAGAATGAGGCAGGCTATACCCGTTGGAATAATCATGCCGCCACCTCATCCCGGTGACGGTAGTCCTGAACCGCTTCCCACAAACGATAGAGCGCAAACAGCGACCAGCTGATTCCGGCAAAAGGCACGGTGATGTAAATGACCAGAAGGTTCACCTGCATCATCACTGACTGCTGGATCGAGCCGAACTTGGCATAGCCGATGCCGTAGTACGCAAAGAGAACGGCAAAGATAGCCACCATCGCCAGCACAAAACCCCTTTGCAGAAGCTTGCCCAGCGGAGACTTCGCGTCAGGCACGACATGCACATCGAAGTGCGTGCCCTCCCACACCGCGATCATGGAGCCAACCATGACGGTCCAGATAAAAATGAACTTTGCGAGTTCTTCGGTCCAGAGATAGACCGGAATCAAACCGGTGTAGCGCGCGATCACCTGCATCGATACAGGGACAATCAGAACCGCGATCAAAACGCCGACGAAAACTCGCAGCACCTGACAATAGGCCTCAAGAGCCTGCTTAATCATGGCGATATCCAACGGGTGAAATTATAGAGGCCGAGCCTGTTGCAACAGGTCACATCTTCAACAGAGTGAAGCACGCTCATGCGCCCCTGCCAATAAATGCGTAGCCAAAAAAAATCCCCGCGGCTATCAACCGCGGGGAGCAGTACAGCGATGTCTTACTTCTCGCGGATCGCCTTGAGCAGGGCACTGGCGCCCAGTTCCTCGGCATAAGAGTCCTGAACCGGAAGGACCAGATCAAGCAGCTTCGCGCGGTCAGCGAAAGGATGAACCTGAATCTGCTTGGCAGTTTCCATCTGGGTCAGCTTTTCGCCATCCTGACGGGATTCCAGCTCACGACCGTACTCACCGGCTTCCTTACCCGCACGCAGAATGACTTCCTGCATCTCCGGGGAGAGCTTGGCAAAGGATTTCCCGCTGAAGAGAATCGGACGGACGGTAATGGAGTGCTGGGTCAGCGTAATGTGCGGGGCGACTTCAAAGAACTTGTACTGCAGAAGACTCGCAGACTCGTTTTCCAGTCCATCAACCACGCCGGTCTGAATAGCGTTATAGACCTCGGAGTAGGCAATCGCCGAAGGAGCCGCTGTCAGCGCTTCGAAGACACGGGCCTGAATCGGCGCACCCATGACGCGCATCTTGTGGCCGCCAAGCTCATCCAGGTTCGAGATTTTCTTGTTCGAAATCAGGTTGCGGGTTCCACCGCCGGCATAGCCGATAACCTTGATGTCGGCGCGTTCGAGAATGGCGTCTTCCAGTGGCTTCAGCACGTCGCTGGAAAGAACCGCGTTCCAGTGGTCGAGATCCCGGAAGACAAACGGCATATCCATGAGCGGAACCGAAGGCGCGAAGCGTGCAAGGTTGGACGGAGCCGCAATCGCATAGTCGATGGCAACGCCCTGATTCAGAAAGTTGATGTAATCCGGCTCGATGCCCAGCTCGCTGTTGCCGCGCAGATCGAAGTCGATGTCCTTGCCGGAATACTTGTTTACCAGCTCGCCGAAGCGGATCAGCGTTTTGCTGTAGGCGTGCTCGTTATCGAACAGGCTTGCGCCCCGAAACGTCATGTCGGCGGACTGTGCAGCTGTTGCGGAAACCGCGAAGGCTCCAACGAGGGCAGCTCCCTGGATCAGTCTTTTGCCTTTATTGAAAAGAGTCATGTTCGTCCTCCCGATACTTGTTTTGGCCGCGCCTACATTCACGTGACGCGGTCCATTTCCTGAATTTTGAACTTCGAGACAAACACGTCATTCGGCGTTCGTCAACAAATATGCAGACTAGTATGGTAATTTATGACAACTCGGGCTATCTATAGTCCCGCTTCTTGATGAGCTTGAGATAATAGACAGAAATTCGCTGTAGGCTTTGCTTAAAGGCGGAGGCATTTTCTGTCCGGAAGAGTTGTGATAAATTCAAAATCCGTTATCTGATGCTTGTGGGTTCTAGGACCAAATGGGCGATCCGAGGGACTGAATGAACGTTTTAAATACGATCCGCAGCGCGGGCAGACGAACCTCCGCCGACGATGTTTTTGAACGCTTGCGCGCGGATATCGTCTCGCTTCGCCTGGTGCCGGGCACCAAACTCTCGGAAGTGGAGGTTGCAAAGCAGAGCGACGTATCGCGCCAGCCGGTGCGTGAAGCCTTCATCCGCCTCAATAATATGAACCTGCTCCAGGTCCGCCCTCAGAAAGCGACCCTGGTACGTAAAATATCGGTGCAGGGTATTCTGAACACCCGCTTCATCCGCACCGCGATCGAAGTCGAGGTCGTGCGCAAAGCTTGCGAACGCGCGGAGCAAGAAGATCTCAAAAAGATCGAGAACAACCTGAAACAGCAGAAACGAGCCGCCAACAGCCACAAGACAGACCACTTCCACCAGTTGGACTACGACTTCCACCACCTGATGTGCGCTGCGGCAAAAGTCGAGTTCGCCTTCGAAGCCATCGAAGACAATAAATCCCAGGTAGACCGGCTCTGCATGCTGAGCCTTGCGGATAAAGACGGAATGCTGGAGCTCTATGAGGATCATTCCAGAATATTCGAGGCGCTGAAACAACGTGACGGAGACGCTGTGGTCGCTGCAACGCGCCTACATTTGAGCCGTCTCGACAAAACCCTTCAGGACGCCCGCAGGAACCACCCAGACTTTTTTGACGATTGAGGCTTCTTGGTTACAGGTCGCTGACCTGCTCCGGAACTCTGCCCGGCAGCGTTGATCACACCGGAAAAGGTGCGGCAACTGGTGGATGAGAGACAAATGTCACCGCCCGTCTTGGCGATCCAATTCTTTGCTGGATCAGCCTTTGCAGCGACCTTGGCCACGGGACTGGAGATTTGAATCTCTTGACAGCATTGGGCCACTACCATACCAGTTGAGCGTGATATTCAAACCACGATAAATACAAACACCGGCCAATCTGATTTGGACGACAGCGCGAGGAATTCTTGATGAACCTGAATGGAAAAGTAGCGATTGTAACCGGCGGCGGCCGCGATATTGGCCGCGCCTGCGTGATGCGCCTGGCGCAAGAAGGCGCCAAGGTTGCCATCAATTATCATTCCAGCAGCGAAGGCGCTGAATCCGCGGTCAATGAAATCAAAGCTGCCGGTGGTGACGCCTTCGCCCTGCAGGGTGACATGACCAAACCTGCCGATGTCGAAGCACTGGTCAGCGAAACCCGCGCGAAGTTCGGCGACGAGATCAACGTGCTCATTCACGTAACAGGTGGACTGGTGGCCCGTAAGCGCATCGAAGAGATGGACCTGGAGCACTACAATAAGGTCATGGACCTGAACACCACGTCCCTCTTCCTGATGGTGAAGGCGGTTGAACCCTACATGCCGACAGGCAGCGCAATCGTGCCTCTCGCCTCTCAGGCCGGACGCGACGGCGGCGGCCCGGGTGCCGTGGCTTACGCGACGTCCAAGGGCGCAATCATGACTATGACCCGTGGTTTGGCCAAGGAATTCGGCCCGCGCATCCGCGTCAACGCCCTCTGCCCCGGCATGATCGACACCGACTTCCACAACACCTTCACCAAGCCTGAAGTCCGCGCCCATGTGGCGAACGTCAGCCCGGTGAAGCGCGAAGGCACCTCGGAAGAAACCGCCAATCTGGCCGTCTTCCTGGCCTCGGATCAGTCGGCCTTCATGACCGGCTCCTGTGTCGACATCAACGGCGGCATGCTCTTCTCCTGATGTCAGGGCGCTAAATCGCCACGCCTAAAAAGAAAACGCGCGCCGACATTAAACCGTCGACGCGCGTTTTGCATTTAGTCTTCAGTGGCTGTAGCAAAAATCAACAGGCCGGTAGCTAAAACCTCACGCCTCACCATAGACCTCCTGTGCGCGCTTCCCAAGATCCGCCATAGCCGTGAAGTAAGGCCCCGGACCGTAGCTGATGCGCGCGACGCCGAGCCCACTCAATTCCTCAATCGAAGGAGCGCCGTCCAGCATCATGCAGTTGACCGGCAGGCTCACCGCTTCGCATATGTCCTTGATCAACGCGGGATCTACAAGACCAGGGACGAAGAAGCCACTCGCGCCCGCTGCGGCATACGCCGCCGCCCGTTCCTTGGCCTCGGCAACAAGGCCAGCGTGTTTGCTACGATCCTTCTCCTTCAGGAAAAGGTCGGTCCGCGCATTGATGTAAAGAGCGACATCCGCCGCCTGAGCGGCCAGCCGTGCTGCCGCAATCCGTGCCGACTGTGTCTCTAGGGAATGGAGCCCTGCGCCACCAACAATCTGATCCTCGAAGTTGATGCCGATCGCCCCTGCTTCGATAACCCGCGCGACGTTCGCACCGACCGCATCCGGTGCCTCGGCATAGCAGCCTTCGAAGTCAACAGAGACCGGCAGGTCCACTGTTGCGGTAATACGTGCGACGACCTGGAGAAGAAGGTCCATTGGAATTTTCTGGCCATCTCCAAACCCCTGCGCAGCAGCAACCGACCAGCTTCCTGTTGCAAGGGACCTTGCCCCCGCCTTGGCAACGGCCTGGGCCCCACCGGCATCCCATATGTTGTAGAGCACCAGGGGTGTTCCCGGAACGTGCAACTGAGTAAAATCAAGAGCTTTGCGGGCTTGCGTCATGGAATTTTCCTTCGACTGGATCGTCAGAGTGGTGCAACACCTCGGGAGGCCGGACAGGGCAAGATTCTTTCTACTTCCAGGGATCCTACCCTCTGCCTGCACGCGGTGAATGAGTTGATAGCTCAGAATTAACAGCCCGGATGCCAAAGCGCCAGATCGCGCCGGATTATGGCGTCCGAAACAAGCCAATATACACCATGTCGACGACGGTCTCAGGGCCCTGATTGAACTTGTGATGCACAGTGGCAAACACGTGAGCGTGCTGGAATATGCCGAAAGTTCGTGTATGGCGATGGCTCACTTGGCCAAGGTCTCGAAATGGCTGATAGATGAAGGCCACGCGACGCAAGGCTGGTGGCCTGATGCTTACCCGGGTGACGGGCCCATGAGAACCACTGGCGCCTTAAGGCCGGGCATTCTGCCTCCCCGGATCACATTCCTGCGAGGGGTCCCTTTTTCTTGTGGGATCCCGAACCATATTCACGTCGTTAGAGCCGACGAGAATGCTCGCTAACACAATGAAATACTGTAGAAATTGGAGGTCCTTTAAGGATGCTCAAGCTGCTGACGCCTACGGCAAGTCTCGCCGCCACCCTGCCCATTCTCAGATGGAGTATTGCGATCTTCATGCTGGTCTGGTCAGTCGACAAGCTCATCATGCCCGAGGACTTCATCGGCCTCTTCCAGCATTTTTACGGCGCATCACTCGGCGTTACGACGATCTTGGCCATCGGCGCCGTACAGACGGCCCTGATCCTGGCCTTCGCCCTCGGTTTGTACCGCACAGCGACCTACGGCCTGATGCTTCTGATGAACGCCGTGACCGTGATCGTGTCCCTGCCGCAGATCCTCGATCCTTACGGCGGCTCGAGCAATCAGCTCTTCTTCGCTTCGGTTCCGGTTCTGGCGGCCTGTCTCGTCCTGTTCCTGCTCCGCGACCAGGACACAAAGCTGGTTTTAAAGCGCTGACGAGCGGGAGAGTTCGTCGGGTGCCGGATCGACACGGCCTCCTGCGTGTCGTGGCTTCTCGATCGAGCCTCGGCAAATGGGGGCCGTCATCGGCTCAAGGCTTGTCTCTCATCGATCAGTTTCCCGAGCAGTTCCCCCAGGATTGCCTGCTCTTTTAAATTTAAGCGATCGGCAATGGCGGTTTTGAGGGCCGCAGCATAGGTCGGCCAGACTTTACGGCGCAGTTGCTGCCCCGCCTTCGTGATCACCACCACCTGCCCGCGCGCGTCCTCTTCGCAAGGACGACGCTCCAGGTAGCCAGCCGCCTCAATCCGGTCGAGCAACCGGGACAGACCGTATTGCGGCAGAAGTAACTGACGCTCAAGTTCGAAGGGACGCAGGCCCGCTCTGTCGCCGCGCTCCAGTTCCAGCAGAACGTCGTACCAGGATAGAGGCGGAAGCCCAGCGTCCTTCAAGACCTTTTCCACGTAAGACTGAGCGGCGTGCTGCGCACGCAAGAGGCGCGTCCAGGTGCGGATTGCGGTTTCACCGGGGATATTCTTCATAGCAGGAACTTTGGCATATTCATGCAAATGCATCAAGCTTGACTCTTTAATGCAAGTGCATAGATATTCATGCAATCGCATGAATATGGAGCGCACAGAAATGTACAGTCCCGAACAACCTACTCTGATCAGCCATCACCTCTGCCCCTATGTGCAACGTGCAGCCATCGCGCTGATGGAAAAGGGCGTCGCTTTCAAGCGGGTCGACGTCGATCTGTCAAATAAGCCCGACTGGTTTCTCGAACTCTCCCCTCTGGGTAAAACACCGCTGCTCAAAATCGGCGGGAATGCAGTCTTCGAATCCGCCGTCATTCTGGAATATCTGGAAGAAACCCAGCCCAACCCCTTGCATGCAAAGGAACCACTGGAGCGCGCGGACCAGCGCTCCTGGATCGAATTCAGCTCCGCCGTTCTGAACGACATCGCGGGGTTTTATGGGGCTGCGGACAGCATAGCCTTCGACGCAAAGGTCTCGGCTTTATCCAGGAAGTTCGCGCGGCTCGAGCAACGCCTTGACACGGGTCCTTATTTCGCCGGACGGAATTTCTGCCTGGTCGACGCGGCTTTCGGACCGGTTTTTCGGTACTTCAATGTTTTCGATCAGATCGGCGACTTCCGAATCCTGGAAGGCAAACCTAAAACCGCATCCCTGCGCAGCAACCTCGCCGCACGTCCTTCTGTACAAACAGCCGTCACGCCGGGTTACGAGCAGCGCCTGTTGAAATTTCTGGAGGCGCGCGGGTCACACCTGTCACGACTGATGCAAAAGGCCACCTGACAGGCAGCGGACAAGACCGAGAACAGCTCGTCCTGTCAGAGCGCTACGTTCCTTTTGCGGAAAGCTGAACCTGCACCAGCGCCGCAGCCGCTTCACCCGCCGCTTCCACATAGGCTGGGTCACGATGAACCAGCATGGTGGAGAAAGCGCCATCCATGAGCAGAACGATCTGACGCGCGAGCTGCGGCGCATTGCTGCCGCCACCCGCCGCGATGACCTCCGCCAGCCAGACTTCGAACTTATGCTTGTGCGCGGCGCCAACCTGAACGGCCGGATGACCGGGCATATTGGCCAGTTCGGCCGCGGTCCGCAGGAAGCCGCACCCCTTCCACTTGGGATGCCGGGCGGATTTGGCCAGATTCCGAAACAGAGCTTCGATCTTTTCCGATAATCCACCGTCAGCATCCTCGAACCACTTCGAAAAGAGTTTGAGGTTGGGCTGGTCTCTCGATTCAAGATAGGCGGTGACGAGCTCGTCTTTGCTCTTGAAGTGATAATAGAGCGTTCGTTTGGTCAGGCCGGCCTTTTCCGCGATCGCGTCCACACTGACGGCACGAATGCCCTCCGCATAAAAGAGGCGGTTTGCGGCATCCAGAATCCGGTCTTTGGTGGTCTTGGCGTCCTTAGGCATGCCTCAGAAGGTATACTGCCTAGTGAGTATACTCAATATCAACTTGGCCCTAGTCTGCTTCGAAGATTTCCAAATGCGCTTTGAGGTATTGAATATGTCCGATCCGGTTCTGATGCATGTCGAAAAGAAGCTTGCGGTTCTCACGCTGAACCGCCCGCAAAAGCTCAACGCCCTGAACTACCAAACCAACGATCTGCTGCTGACTCTTCTGGACGATATTGAGCAGAACCGGGAGATTGGGGCCGTAGTCCTCACCGGTGCCGGCGAACGCGCTTTTTCCGCCGGTGGCGATATTCACGAGTTTTCGCAGAGCATAAAAGAAGGGCCCGACGTCGCGGTCCGGGACTTTGTGCGCCGGGGTCAGACCATGACCGCCCGATTGGAGGCCTTCCCCAAGCCGATTATTGCGGCGGTCAACGGATTGGCGTTCGGGGGCGGCTGCGAAATCACCGAGGCGGTTCACCTGGCCGTCGCCAGTGAGCAGGCTCTCTTCGCCAAGCCGGAGATCAACATCGGCATCCCACCGACCTTTGGCGGCACACAGCGTCTGCCCCGCCTGGCCGGACGGAAACGTGCTCTGGAACTGCTGCTGACGGGAGACAGCTTCTCGCCGCAAAGAGCCTTTGAATTGGGTCTGGTGAATCAGGTTGTCCCGCACGATGCCCTGATGCCCGCGGCATTCGAACTGGCGGAACGCATCCTGCGTCACTCGCCACTGGCCGCCGCCCGCATCATCACGGCCGTCACCCGTGGCCTCAACGCCAGTATCACCGAAGGCCTGCAGATTGAACGCGAGCAGTTCGCGCGTATGGCTGTGACGCAGGATTGCCGCGAAGGCCTGGATGCCTGGGTCGAACGCCGCACGCCCGTCTATCAAGGAAGTTAACGCGACACCCCTTACCCTCAGGCTCCGCTCTCGCGAAAGGCGGAGGCAATCGCGGAGGCAATCTCGTTCCCGCTGCGCCCGGACATTCGGTGATACAGAAGCATCTGCGTTGCGGGGAGCGGTGGCAAAGCCATGCCGGCTTTCACCCGGCGACAATCATCAGGCAGGTTACGGCTATCCAACGCAGCAATCCCCAATCCCGCCAAAACCGCTGCCTGAACCGCCGCAACGCCTGTCCCGACAAAAACCTCGCGCCAGGGAATATCCCGGGCCTCAAGGGCCGCGAAGGCCGTCGCCCGCACTCCGCAGGGCGCCGCAAGGGAAACCAGCGGCAGAGGTGTGCGCCGGTCCCATTCGAAGTTCTTGGCGGCGGCCCAGATTAACTTGTCATGAAAGACGCGCCGCCCCTTTCCGTCACCGGAGTCTTCCCGGACAACGACCGCGTCGTAATGCCCTGAGGTAAAAGCCTCATAGATCTCCGCAGACGCGCCGACGGTCGCAGAAAACTGGACCTCCGGATGGCGAGCGTAGAGCACAGCGAGAACCTCCGGCAGGCAGGCACCTGAAGCGTGGTCGCTCAACGCGAGCGAGATACTGGGGCGCTCAACATGAGATTGCGCGCGCAGAACCGCATCATCATGGGCGTCCAGCACACGGCGGGCGTCCATGAGAAAGCTCTCGCCAAAAGCGGTCAGAACGATCGAGCGCGGCGTGCGGTCCAGAAGCCGACGCCCCAGCCGTTCTTCAAGCTTGCGGATCCGCACGGACATCGCCGACTGACTCGCGCCAAGGGCGGCACCGGCGGACGTGAAGCTGTCGCCTTCGGCAACGGCGATGAAACTGCGTAAGAGATCGATCTCAAGTGCGGGCTTAAGCATAATTACTTTTTTGCATCATTAAAATATTATCTATTCGTTTTGATTATGAAAGATCTCTCCCTAGATTTCCAGTCACACGCAGTTGAGACTTCAAACAGAGTGACGGAGACCCGCAATGCCGCTGACACGGATTTCACTGAAACGGGGTAAAAACCCTGAATATCGCCGTAAGCTTATGGAACAGGTCTACAAAGCCATGCGCGAGACCTTCAACGTTCCCGAAGACGACCGCTTCATGACGATCACGGAACACGACGACGCTGGTTTCGCCTTCGGGAGAAGCTATCTCGACATAGAACGTTCGGAGGACCTGGTCATCATCCAGCTCACGGTCAATAACACCCGGAGCCTTGAACAGAAGAAAGCGCTCTACGCCGCAATCGTATCTCGCCTGGGCGAAGCGCCCGGCCTGCGACCGGAAGATGTTCTCATTGGCCTAACAGAGGTTCCCAAGGAAAACTGGTCCCTCGGTCTCGGGCTGGCGCAGTATGCATAACGTCAGGGGCGCCGGTTTCAGGCTTTAACCAGAAGAGCCGCCAACAGCGTGCGGATGGCTGTCTTGTAGTCTTCCGCCACGCCTCCCTCCGCAATGGCCAGCGCGGCACGGTCAAAGGCAGCGGAGAGAATAGCCGCCATAGCATCGAGCGGCACGGGTGCGAGCGCCCCCTGCTCCACCGCGAAGGCCAAACCCTGGCGCAGCTCTTCGCCACCGGTTTCCCGGTCGATCTCAGCCATCTCCGCATGGCCCAGCACGGCCGGCCCATCGAGCAAAAGCAGACGCGCCCGACCCGGAACCGCCATTGCCGCAAAGTAGGATTCGGCGCCCTGCGTCATGGCCTCCAGCGCAGAGAACTCTCCTGCAGTCTCGCGTTCGATCCTTTGCGCGACCGCCTTCGCCTCCTCATGAAGCGTGGCGCGGAAGAGATCCGCCTTGTCCGCAAAATGATGATAGAGCGCGCCACGCGTCACCTCCGCCGCCGCAACGATCTCAGGGGTTCCGGTCTCGGCATAGCCCTTCGCGACAAACAGCCGCCGGGCCGCTGCGATCAGCGCTTTGCGCATGCTTTCGCTTCGCTGTTCGTTGGACCGGCGCCCCGAGGAACGTTTCGCAACCTGAGCGTCCGAGCGCTTATCTGATTGCTCTTGCATACATACACCTTGTATGTTTTTATCATTTACATACATATTGTATGTTTATTACAGGGGAATTGAAAGCCATGAAATGCATCCAGTTTTATCCCGTGATCATGACCAATGACGTTAGCGGCACCGCCCGCTTCTATCAGGACCATTTCCGCTTCCAACCGAGTTTTGAGAGCGACTGGTATATGCATCTGCAATCCACCGAAGACAAAAGCGTCAACATTGCGATCCTGCAGGGCGATCACGAGACTGTTCCAGAGGCTGGACGCGGCCAGGTCTCTGGCCTGATCATCAATTTCGAAGTTGAAGATGTAGACAGGGAATATGAACGGGCCCAGACGGCAAACCTGCCGATCCTGCTGCCGCTGCGAGACGAGCCTTTCGGTCAACGCCACTTCATCACCCGTGACCCCAGCGGTGTATTGATCGATGTCATCAAACCGATCCCGCCCAGCCCGGAGTTTCTGGCGCAATACACCGAGGACGCGGCACCTGTTTAGGCGTGGCCGGGTCCGCGCAAACAAGAAACGGCGGCCCGAGATAGGAGCCGCCGCTTTCCGTCTTTTGTCGCTCATGCTCAATAAAGCGCAACCGGATTCCCCGGCGAGCCGGTGCCGCCCTTGATCTTCAGCGGCGACCAGACGAAGAGGAACTCGTAAGCTTTGTCTTCGGCCAGTTTGGAGAGGTCCATGTTTTCCAGGTTCCAGATGCCACGCTTGGTCAGCATTTCTACGTGGCATTCGAAGGGCTGATCGTTCTCGCCGCCGAAGCCGGGGCCGACCGCTTCCGAGCCCCAGGTGTCCGCACCCCAGAGGATGATCTTACGTTCCGCCAAGTATTTGCAGGCTGACAGTCCGAAGCCCGGTTCACCGCTGTTGAACTTCGCAATGCGGGTCTTCTTCTCCTCGGCGCTGTAGCTGTCCCAGTCCTTCGGGTGCCAGAAATTTCCGTGACCGGTGTGGAGAAAAACGCAGTCGCCCTCTTGAACGGGATCGATCCCCTGGCGTTCGACCATGGCCTCAATGTCAGCCGCGGACACGATACCGGGATCGGTCTTTTCACGGCTGGTCGGGATCGGCATGGGTCCAGCGTTGTAGGCGACTCCGTCGAGCAGCACACCACGGCAGACGAAGCCCTTCTCGGCAACATGCTCCACGCCCAGGGGCCCGAGCCCATAGGGTGTTACATCTTCATCCTCGATAAAGCGGCCGTTGTAAAAGAAGTGTCCTTTCGAAGTGATAATGCCGATGTGGCCGGGCCCGTCGAACTGGGTACCGATCTGGCCGATCTCGGCGGAGACGTATTCGTCGTTGTAGACCATCTGCTGTTCGCCAAAGGGCCCGCCGGTGGGCATGCCGGGAATGGTCATGCGCCAACCGCGTGAACCGAAAGCAGGCGCGTCCTGCTGATAAATCTTACCCAGAGTCGCGACTTTGCCCTGCTTAACCAGCTTGGCGGCCTTCAGGACCATCTCCGGCGTGGTGCGGTTGACCGACCCCGCCATGTCGTCGGCGCCCCATTCGCTCGGCGCCCAGTTTTCGGTGAGCGGCTTATCGTTTGCCGCCAGCGTCTGTCCCGCAAGACCGGCAGTCAGTGCACCGGTCAGGGCGAGTGCGCCCAGGCTGACATAAATTCGAAGACAAGTGATCACAGTGTTCCTCCCTATCAATCGATTGATTTTTGATTTTGAGACGAAGGTGAACCAGCTCTGAACGAGCTGTCGGCATGATGCCATCTCACACACGTGATGAGAAGCTTCTCGAGGGCTTCATCTCGCACAAGAGGCGAGCGACCAACCCCATCGATAACACCCGAAGGTCAGGACACCCGCCCGCGCCGATAAAGAAAGCGCGCCATTTCAGGCACGAAGCGCACTTCTTCGAAGCCCGTCTTTTCCAACACCCTGCGCGAACCCACGTTGTCCGGCTGCGCGAAAGCCCAAACCTCCGGGAGCGCCAGAACCTGATCCGCCTGCTGGAGACTCGCAAGCACAAGCTCGGTCGCGTAGCCCCTGCCCCAGGCATTCGGATGAAAGGAATAGCCGACCTCGACACCCCAGTCCCGGTCGAAGGGATCGTGATACAACCCGCCCCAACCGATAATCTCGCCCGAGGCTTTCTCGATCACCGTCCAGGGCGCGCAGCCGTCACGGCGACGGTAGCGTTCATGCACGGCAATCCGTTGGCGGCACTGGCGCAATGAACGGTCGAGATGAGTGTGGCGCATGGCCACCGGATCGCCCAGAAACCGGAACAAGGCCGGGACATCGGTAAGGCGTGGTCGACGGAGAGCCAGGCGTTCAGTTTCGAGCTCAGGTAACCGCATATGCATGGAATGTCAGCTTCACTCGACTTAGTTCGGTCCTATGCCACGCATCATCGTCAACTTGCTCTGCCCTGCCAAGAAAATGGAATGCTCCGGTCCGAGACACCCTGAAGGAGGCCGCGGCGGCAGTGATCCTCTACTGGCAACTTTCTGCCACTATAAATTGAATTCCACTTAAGCGTAGCCAAGAAAATCGCGTCATACCGATTGGAAAGTCGAAGGTCTGCACTCGGCTACCCCAGACGCTCAACAGAGTGCGGATCAGGCAATCGTTTTCTTTGGTTAGAAGTAATTTTTCAAAAACATATGCACCCATACAAACATAAGAATAATAAGAAAGGTCCTATTTTTTATCAACTAAAAACAGTTATTTACTGGAGCTCTAGCAATCGAAATCACTGTTCCGAAACATTGTCGAAGAATTTTACAAGATTTGCGCCATATCGCCCAAAAGTGTCGGCATAGATTACATGCGCGAAAATTGATTCTTTATCTGGATGGATAAACCTCTGGTTTCACTATGGTTAACAAATTGGCACAACCCTTGCTTTCGTTAACAGAATCGAGAGCAAACGCACCGCAGGAAGCGGCACGTACTCCATCCGGGGAAAAGGTAATCAAAAATCATGATGTTCAAAAAACTCGTTATTGCTGTTGGCGCAGCGATGACGCTTGCTTACGCGCTACCAAGTTCGGCTGCACCAGTTTTGGATCAGTCCTTCGACGCGGTCGCAGCAGGATCAACGACTTCAGGTGGAATCGCGTCGGATCAGGAGTTAGGCCAGACCTTTACGTCAGGCATCAGTGGGCAACTGACACGTATCGATCTGCAGATTCAGAGCATTAGCTTCGATGCGCCTACGTCCGACCTGCTGTTTGACATCCTGCCCTCGGATGGCACGTTTCCGACGGGGCCTGCAATCGCCAGCGGGTCAATATCAAGAGAGAGTATCCCTACGTCCTTGCCTGTTGATGACCCATTCGTTTCGGTCGACTTGACGTCGTTTAACATTATGGTCACCGCTGGTGAATCCCTAGCGATCCTGTTACGCAATCCCAATCCCGGCGGCTACGGTTGGTTTGAGGTTTTTGGAGGCGATTACGCTGGCGGAAACTCGCTCATTCGTCTTCCACCAGAAACGGGGTTTGGCGCTATCCCGCTGATCGATCAAGGTTTTCGAACTTTTGTTGATCCGGGTGCAGTCGTAGCTCAAGTACCTGAGCCCGGCACCATAGCTCTGCTTGGACTTGGGCTTGTCGGCATTGGTTTCGCTCGTCGTCGAATGGCTGGCTGATCACAGCCAAGCGGCTGAAGCTGTGAGTTGACGGCGGTTCCCCCGGGGGATCGCCGTTTTCCTTTGCATGAAAAAGCAATTGACCACATTGGGTAATACTATAACGTCCCGCCATCGAATTTCTGTGGCTGGCATTTCCATTGGCTGAACTCCGCAAATTCCGGCGACTGGCGCTATTACCCCTGATGGCGTGGCTGCTGATGCAGGCCGTCTCGGCGTCTGTCGTCGTGCAGCGCGCAGATGCGGCTTTTTCAGCGGAGTCCCTCTCTGCCTCTGGGATTCTTGCCAGTGATATGCTGGTCATCTGCACCCCGCGCGGTCTTGTCGTTATCAACCTCGATGCCGATGGCGGGGAGATCCCTCAGGACTCGAGTTTCTTTCCAGGCTGTGAATGGTGTCAGCCTTTTGGAGGCCCCGCCGCGATTGCCGGTCCCGAACAGCCGGGATTGAAACTACCGAATACGCGGCTGTATCGGGTCAAAAACCCTTCCTCGCAGATTGTTGCGCAGAGCGGTGATGCTGATGCCTTTCGGAGCCGCGCCCCGCCTCTTTGAGCCCTGCATAGATCTCTAAGTCCGCGCCAACATAAGTCTGATCGCGCGGATGGTTTCTGCACTCTCAAAAGAAAGCCCATCAATGTTTAAAATTCTGAAGGGACTCGCCGGCGGTCTTGCCGCGTTCGCCCTCACATTTTCGCTGTCGCAAAACGCGTCGGCTGACACCATCACTGTTACCGACACCGAAGGCCGCAGTGTTGAAGTACCTCACGGCGCCCAGCGGGTCCTGCTGGGATTTTACTTCGAGGACTTCTACGCCATCGTCGGTGAGAAGGCCTTCGACCGCGTGGTTGCCATCTCCCGCGAGCCCTGGGAAGGCTGGCGCAACAGCCAGTTTCAGGCTTATGCCGCGGTTACGCCACGCATCACAGAACTGATCGACGTCGGTTACGAAGAAGCGGGCGGTTTCTCCGTCGAGAAGGCCGTTGCCGCAAAGCCGGATGTTGCGATCATAGCCTCCTGGCAGTACAGCGGTCTGGGTGAAGAAGGTGTCGCCAAGCTGGAAGCCGCGGGTATTCCCGTTGTGGTCACAGACTACAACGCACAGACGCTCGAAAAGCACCTGGCGAGCACGCGCATCATCGGTCAGGTGATGGCGAGCGAAGAGCGCGCGGAAAAGCTGGCCGGCGAATATGAAGCAGCAGTGCTGGACGTTATCCAGCGGGTCAAAACCGCCGGCGGCGCGCGGGTACCGGTATATGTCGAGCTCGGGAACAAAGGCCCGGAGACTTACGGCAACTCCTATGGCAATACCATGTGGGGTGGCGTGATCAAGATGGCCGGCGGCGACAACATTGCCGAGGACAAGATTGCAAACTGGGGCCCGCTGAACCCTGAGTACGTTTTGGCCCGCAGGCCGCAGGCAGTGTTACTCGCCGGGTCGGACTGGGCCGGTCGCGCTCAGGTTGTCCTGATGGGCTTCGGCGTCGACGCGGACACGACACGCGAGCGCATGACGCCGTATGCAAAACGTCCAGGCTGGGGCAGCCTGCCCGCCGTACAGAATGGAGAGGTGCACGCGGTCTATCATGGCGGTGCCCGGACGCTCTATGACTACAGCTTCCTGCAGTACATCGCCAAGGTTCTGCATCCCGAGGCCTTCGCAGACGTGGACCCGGTCGCGAACCAGGCGCGTTTCTACGAGACCTACCTGCCCATCGAAGCCGAGGGAAGCTTCATGGTGAAGCTTAACTAAACAGGATTGCGACAATCCCGGTGTGCGGTGGCCTGAGCAGATCATGCGCACCGGGATCTGCTGAATTTCACAAGAGTCTGATTGCAGACGAAGAGGCGTTTCGCCATGTCACTCATCGCTTCGGAAAGCCTCAGCTACGGCGCATTGGTCCGGCGCCGCAGCGTGATCCTTCTGACCGCCGCGGCGGTTCTGGCAACGGTCGTCATCATCGACATCCTCGTCGGCCCCGCCTTCCTCGGCTTTCTCGATGTCCTCTCTGCGCTGGTGCTGCCGGAAAGCCAAGTTGACGCAACGGTCCACGTCATCGTTCACGAGATCCGCCTGCCCATGACCCTGATGGCCTTATTGGTCGGTGCATCGCTTGGGACCGCCGGAGCGTTGATGCAGACCATTCTGGGCAATCCGCTGGCCAGCCCCTACACACTGGGCTTCTCCGCGGCCGCCGGTTTCGGTGCGGCCCTAGCCATTCTCACCGGCTTCGAACTGCCCCTGATTCCGAGCTTCTCGGTCCCCGTCGCAGCCGCGCTGGGCGGCTGCATGGCCGCCTGCATTGTTTATGGGATGGCGCGACTGCGCGGCATGACCTCCGAGGTCATGATCCTGGCCGGTATCGCGACCCTCTTCATGTTCCAGTCGCTGCAGTCCCTGGTGCAATACATGTCCGCACCGGAAGTACTGCAGGAAATCGTCTTCTGGCTTTTCGGCAGTCTGGTCAAGGCCACCTACCTCTCGGTTTCAATTACCGGCGGGATACTTCTCTTCACCGCGGCTCTGATTCTTCCGGACGTCTGGAAACTGACTGCCCTGCGACTGGGCGATGAGCGCGCGCAAAGCCTGGGCGTACCGGTCGAACGGCTGCGCCTCAAGATCTTCGCCCTGATCGTTCTGCTGACCGCCGGTGCGGTTGCTTTCGTTGGCACCATCGGCTTCATCGGCCTTGTGGCCCCCCATATTGCCCGAATGCTGGTGGGGGAAGATCAGCGGGTCCTGCTCCCCATGTCGGCGGTCACCGGGGCCTTTGTGATGGCAGGTGCCTCGGTCATGTCGAAGTTGATTTCTCCAGGGGCAATTGTGCCGATCGGGATCGTGACAGCCGTCATCGGCGTGCCCTTCCTGTTTCTTTTGATCATTCGCGGACGACGGAGATTCTGGTGACCCTGCATGTCAAAGACCTTGAAGTTTCGCTGGGCGACACTTCCATCGTAAAGCATGCCAGCCTCTCCTGCGCGGCGGGACAGTTCGCCATGTTGATCGGGCCCAATGGGGCGGGAAAGTCGACCCTGCTCAAGGCGCTTTCCGGCCTTCTACCATCGAGCGGCCAGGTGATCCTGAAAGACGCAACGCTCGAAAAGACGCAGCGGCAACAGCTTATCGCATACATGCCGCAGGATATCGGGCCGACCTCATCGCTGACAGTCCTGGAAGTAGTTCTGCTAGGCCGCTTGCGCTCACTCGGCCTATCGGTCCCGGGGGCCATGGCCGACGCCGCCCAGGCGGCACTGGCGCAATTCGGCATCGGCGCCCTTCAGGGGCGCACGCTGGATGCCGTCAGCGGCGGCCAACGACAACTGGTTTATCTGGCACAAGCTCTCTTCCGCCAGCCGGACGTGCTCTTGCTGGACGAGCCGACCGCAGCACTCGACCTGCGGCATCAGCTGGTGGTTCTTGAAGCGGTCAGACAGCATTGTGAAACCCATGGCACCATCGCAATTGCCGCCATGCACGACCTGACTTTGGCCGCACAATTCGCCGACCAGATGATCTGTCTCTCGCAAGGCCGGATTGAGGCGAAGGGCCTGCCCGAAAGCGTCTTGACCGCCGACCGCCTACAACGGGTTTACGGCGTCGAAGCGGCCATCACCTATGGCGCGCGCGGACGTCCGAACATCACACCGCTCAGGGCCAGTTAGACAGAATTTCGAATCAGGTTACTTCCTTCACCTTTGCATAGAGAGTGCAGTCGCGCGGTGTGGCTGCAACATTGGGGTGGACGAAATAACGCCGAAGCAAACCTTCGAAACGCATGCCGGCCTTTTCCATGACCCTTGCGGAAGCCGGGTTCTCAGCATCGCAGAAAGCCGTCGCCCGCCAGATATCCGGCTGCGCCAGAGACCAGTCGACCAGAGCTTTGAGCGCCTCGGCGACAATCCCCTGCCGCCAGAAGGCACGCGCCAGGACATAGCCGAAATCAACGCTGTGCTGAGCCCGACGCAGGTCTATCATACCAATCGGCCCCGTTGGGTCATCACGCAGTTCGATCACGTAAGGAAAGACTTCGCCCTCCAACCACTGCGCATCGCACCATTCGAGAAACTTTCGGGTATCGGCGATAGAGCTGTGAGGCTTCCAGGTTAGAAAGCGCACGACTTCCTCATCCTGCGTGTAGGCCTCGAACAGACCCGCAGCATCCTGGGTTGAGGGTTTCCTCAACCGCAGTCGTTCAGTCAAAAATTCAACCGGTATGGCGTAAGCTGTTGTCATCACGGGACGTTATCACAGCTCAATCCCAATACAAGCCATGAGTGTCTGCCATTCGCACTTTGGCCCTGGCGGGTTATTCAAACCGGACCTTTCGCGCGCATCGGAACTCAGAGATCGTAATGGCGAATTTCATTCGACAATGGAAAACCCTATGTCTGCCAAGCTCGTTCTGCGACCACCCCTGCCATCAGACTTCGAATCCTGGGAGCGCCTCTGGGAAGGCTATAACAATTTTTACAAAAGGACCGGCCCCACAGCCATACCGGCGGAAGTCACCGGAATGACCTGGAAGCGTTTCTTCGATGCTTACGAACCGGTCCATGCGCTGGTCGCCGAGCGCGATGGTGCTCTGGTCGGTCTGGTTCATTACATCTTTCACCGCAACACAACGATGCTGGGGCCAACCTGTTATCTACAGGACCTCTTCACCGACGAGACGACGCGGGGCCAGGGCGTCGGGCGGGCCTTAATCAACGCAGTCTACGACAGGGCAAAATCGGCAGGGGCAACACGGGTCTACTGGCACACGCACGAAACCAACGAAACCGCCATGAAGCTCTACGACAAGGTCGCCGAAGCGCCTGGATTTGTCATGTATCGAAAGGATTTCTGACGGGTCAGGCTTTCACGCCGAAGAGTCCGCGAAAACTGCGCCAGGGTCGTCCGTCGATGGCCGCAAGCCCCAGGCCGATCAATGCCATGCCCATGAGATGCTTGGGCAACAGCACTTCACCCAGGATCAGCACGCCCAGCAGGATCGCACTGACAGGAACAAGGAACGTGACCAGCAGCAGGTTGGTGGCACCCGCGGTTGCGAGAATCCGGAAGTAAAGGATATAGGCAAAGGCGGTCGAAAGCGCTGCAACTCCGATCAGGGACCAGATGGCAGCCGCACTGGGCAGCGGCAGCAACCAGGGCTGATCGATAATCAGCATTGCCGGCACCATTAGCACACTGGAGGCAGTCACCTGACCTGTCGCCGTCGCCATGGGCGAGACCTCCAGCGCGCGGAAACGGCGACCGTAGACACCGGCGAAGGCATAGGACAATGCCGCCGCCAAAACGGCGATCTGCGCAAATACATTCGTACCGAGTCCACTGAGAACATCGCCGCCGATCATGATCACGACCCCGACCAGCCCGACGAGCACACCCACCACTCTGCCCCCCGTGATTTTCTCGTCTGCCGTCATCCAGTGCGCGACCAGAACGGTAAAGAGCGGTGTGGTCGCATTCAGGATCGAGGCGACCCCCGAAGCGATATGAATCTGCCCCCAGACGATAAGGGTAAAGGGAATGACATTGTTAATGAGGCCCATACAGAAGAAGGCGCGCCAGATGGCGAAAGACGTCGGCATCCGCTGTCCGAACGAGCGGAGCAGAATGTGCAGGATAACGGCCGCCAACACCACACGGCCGACCACGACCGTCAGTGTCGGTAATTCACGGACGGCGACCTCATTGAAAAAGAACGACCCGCCCCAGACCAGAGCGAGCAAAATCACCATCCCCCACTCCAGTGCGCCCATGGAGTGATTAATCGCCGGTCCCTTGGTCATGATTTCCCGCCCGCCCCTTAAATGCAAAGTCTGCCCCCGGAACTACTCCCATTCACACGCACGCGCCATCCGTTTCTTGCGCTTGAATACGCCGGATCATCGCAGACTCATCATTGCAGCCTTGGACACAGCATCGAGCCGGGCTTTATCGCGCGTCAATCGGCCAATCACACCGAAGCCCTGAAAACAGGCGCTCAGATGCGCTGCGAGCAATGCCGGATCCTTGTCGGCACTCAAGGCCCCTAAGGCCTGCGCCTCCTCCAGTCGCGTTTTGAACGCCGTCTCGATAGAAGTGATAGCCTCGGAGACACAGGCCTGGATTTCAGCATCTCCCGACGCGACTTCTATGGCCGAATTGGTCAGCAGGCAGCCCGCCAATTCTTCCGGCTCCAGATCCTCATAGGCCGTCCGAAAGAAAGCCTCGATCGCTGCCAGTGGTTCCCCGCCGTGCAAAAGAACGTTCACCCGCTCTCCAACCACCTGCTCCCGGTAATGGTCCAGAACCGCGAGGAACAAACCCTTCTTACTGCCGAAGGCGTTGTAGATGCTGCCCGGCTGAAGCCCTGTTGCCTGTTCCAGATCCACCATCGAGGTCGCGCGGTAGCCTTTTTCCCAAAAAACCCACATTGCGCCCTCCAGAACCTCCTGCGCATCGAACTCCTGATGACGTCCCATGAAACCTCTCTTGCATCCAGCAAAACTTATGATATCTTTTTTTGAGTGTTCATTCAAGAATAGGATTTGTCATGGCCGGTCAGCTCTCGGGTTTCGTTCAGTTGGACGGGGTTGATGGCGTCTACATCGCGGAGCGGAACAACCTGCGCTGCTCGGCGCTCGTCCTGAGGGACGGACGCCTCTGCCTCTTCAGTCCGGTTGCCGGTTTGGGAAATAAAGCCCTCGAAAGCCTGTCTGAAATCGGAGAGGTCGCGTTTCTGTTGGCGCCCAATCACTATCACAACAAGGCCCTTGGGGCGTATTGCGATGTCTTCGCGACGTCGGAACTCTGCGCATCCGATAAGGCCGCACCTCGCTTGGCGGAAGTCACGGGCCTGACCCTCGAAAATCTGGAAAAGCTTACTGCCCTGCTTCCGGCCGGGGTCAATTTTGTCGAGCCCGAGGGATTGAAGACGGGTGAGGTCTGGTTGCGGATAAGCGCGAAAAAACAGACGAGCTGGCTGGTTGTCGACGCCTTTTGCGGTCCCCAGATCCGGGCCGGACAAACAGAGTCGGATACGCCCGAAATTCTCAAGCCTTTTCCGACCTATGGAACAGGCGACAAGACCGCCTATGCGGCCTGGGTTCAGGCGCAGATCCGGGAAGACAAGCCGAAGATCGTCGTTCCCTGCCACGGCGCGGTGCTGCGCGCGAAAGACCTGCCGGTAAAGCTGACAAAACTGGTCGACGAATTTTTTGGCGTCTGACGAAACGAAAAGGAGGTCAGACCGCCAGGTCAAACCGGGTTGCGCTCCAGGCATTCCCGGACGCCGAGCCACTCGGACCTGACAACCGCCATCTGCCTGCGCGATTTCAAGTCGTGGAACCAGCCAGTAACCCAAGACCGCGGCTGGAGACGATTGCACACCAATTCGCGCACCTGCTGTTCGCTCCAGGGCTCCCACTCCCCCGCAACCTGAAGAAGGTTCGTCCAAAAGACCGGGGCGACTTCACGACATAGAACTTCCTCGGCCTGATCTGCGGAAAATCCAGCAGCGCGTATTTTCTCCGCGATCACCCCCAGATCGGATTGGTCCAACTCGGTATCCAGGAAAAGCTCCGAGAGTGCGTGCCATACGGGCGCGCGACGATCTATCTCTTCAGCACTGTACATTCACTGTCCAAGGCAGAAAGGCTCCCTCCCGCTCAGCGATCCGACATCGCGAGCCGCAGCCCAAGGACGCCAAATGCACCAGCAAAACCGCGCTTCATCCAGAGCAACACGCGCGGTTTCGAAATCACGTACTGCCTTGTGGCCGCAGCGAATGCGCCGTAACCGGCAAAAATCACAAAGGTCAGCAGCATAAAAATAGCCGCCAGCCCCAGCATGTAGGACGTCGGGTTAGCTGTGTTCACCGGCACGAACTGAGGCAGAAACGCCAGGAAGAAAAGCGAGAGCTTCGGATTCAGAATGTTCAGGAAGAAGCCGTTGAAGACGATCTTGCGCGCCGACATAGGGGCGATCTTTTCCGAAACTTCCATGGCGCCACCATCGCGCAGAATGCTCCACGCCATGTAAAAGAGGTAGGCAACACCGAGATACTTGATCACCTGGAACGCCAACGCGCTGGTATGGAGCAAAGCCGCCAGTCCGGCGACGGACGCGACAATGGCCGGGATAATCCCCAGCGTACAGCCAAGCGCCGCCAGAACACTCGCCCGCCAGCCTTTACTGAGTCCGAATGCCAGAGTGTAGAGAACACCAGTGCCCGGCAAAAGCACCACGACAATCGAGGTCAGCAGATATTCCAGCGTCATTCAGTCCGCTCCAGAGTTGGAATTGAATTCGGCGGAAAAGAGACCAGAGATTGGAACGACTGGCAAGTTTTGCAGAGTTTCGATCCCATCGGCTTAGTTTCCAGCATTGCAGATCTCTCACGAGACAGTGTTTCAAAGCATTAAGACTTTGTTTGAATTCCTGCCTCATGATTATCGCCTGAGTTGTACTCCAGGTTTTCCACCAGAGCTTTATGACGGTAACAACGAGATCAATCTTCGTGACCGCAATATGCATCACGATAATGGCAACGGCGCTCTATTTGACAGCCGGTCTTTTTACCGATTACGACCTGGGAGTCGGACCGACATCGCAGGTCTATAATTGGTTCTCAGTCACAGTTATCGGTCTCTACATTGCCTGCTACGTAATCACCGATGCGGCCTTATCGACACAGTTTCATCCAGGACATCGCTTGTTTCAGGTCATTGTCGGGTTGCTGGCCGGTTGGGTGATTGTCGCTGGCCCTCTATTTGGCTGGACAATCATGATCGGCCTCGAGGTTTCGGCCCTCGTCTCGTCAATCCTGACGCCGACACCCTCTGTCACAACCCCTCCCATGCAGGGGATTGCCCTGGTCGTCAGCCCCCTCGTGGCCGGATTTTTGATTGGGGCTTTGGTTCACTTCACCCAACGCAGCCTGACCGGGCAGCAGTTTTGGGACCCGCGTTCGAAACGTGAATTGCAGGGTCACTGCGTTGGTTTCGCCCTGGTGATTTATATTAGCTTTTACGGCCTATCCGGTCTCGGAGAAGATCTTTCCAACCTTGGCAAACAAAGCACGACGACGTGGGACTATATGAGTGCCCTCTGGCTAATCTTCATCGCAGCTCCCTTGGCGCATCTCGCTCGTATGTCACTGACGCGGAATCTTTATGGAGCGCCAAGATCACATGCGATATCAACACGGATGCTCCGCCTCGGTCTCCTGCTCTTTTTCATCGCTGGTGCAGGGAGAAGTCTTGAATACCGCGACTTGAGCCTTCTCGTAACATGGCCGGTCAAAGATTTTTCCGATGCCATGTTTTGGAAAGACAAGTCGAAACGGGATACCTAGCGAGGAACGTCTCAAAACCCCATAACTGGCAAGTCCCGTTACTTGAGGGAGGTGCCGGCTTTCTTTCTGGCGTGGTAGGTCAACGCCAGTCCGATGCAGTGCCTGAGGGCTTCGTCATCCACTGCGTCGGCCGCATCGAAGATCATCGCCCGATTACCTTCGAAGCGGAACGCGTCGGCATAGAGTTCGCGGAAGTCTTCAATCAGCGTGGTCTGGCAGTGACAGTAGAGCGCGTAACGACCGGGCTCATCCCTGACCTGATCGATGCGAATGGTGCTGCCGCTTTTTGGCTTGAACGTGAGATAACTCGGCTGACCCCACTTCAGAGTCTCCTGGAGTGAACCGACCGCCTCAGTCGCTTCAGCCGTCTCCAGGATCAGGGAGCGCAAGTTCAGCAGGTTTCCCCGGACCTCCGGTGGATAGGCATCGAAAACCGCCCGCACTGCTGGGTCGGCGATCTTCGAGGCTCGACTGGCCATTCTGCTGCTCTCCTCCTCCGCATGGACGCGAAGAGCTTAGCTGGTCATAAGCCAGCCACGCAATGAAGCTCCCTTCTAAACTTCATCCCGGCAGAGTGCCTGGCAGAGGCAGTGTACGCCCCCGCCCCCCAGGGTGAACATCGACATATCCGGGTCATACACGGTGAAGCCCAACGCACGCATCTTGTCGTTCAACTCGCCAGTGCCTCTCATGGAGAGCACTTTGTCGTTGCCCAGCGCCACCAGATTAACGCCCAGATTTTTGGCTTCCCGATAGGGCACGTCGACGAAATCGAACCCCCAGTCTTTCAGCTGCATGACCACCCAGGGTTCCAGGGCATCGACACAGGCAACCAGCAGCTTTTCCGCCAAAGGCACCACCAGTCCATCCATGTGGACGAACTCCCGGCTGATCGGCGCGGTGACCGCCTCCCAGCCTTCCTTGTACAGGAAGCCCGCAACCTGCTCCGAACCTTCCTTTTCCGAGCGCTCGCCGCAGTAACCGATCAGGGCCCTGCCCGGCTCCAGAATAACAAAGTCTCCACCCTCGAAGTGACCGGCGGTCGCGAAGTTCCAGATCGGAACATCGTTCTCCTGGTAGAACTGGATCGCCGTCACGTAGTCCGCGCGCCGCACCTTAAGCTGCATATGACAGATCAATGCGCCCCATGGCGTCATAGCTGAACTGTCACGGGCAAAGAAGTTCCGATGCAAAACCGGGTCGGCCTCCAGATAGTGGCAGGCCACGCCGTTGTCTTCGTAGATCGAGACCATCTCAGCATGCTGCGCCATCGCAGTCTGAAGGTCGAACTTCGCCCCGGTCTTGTGCGCATTGGCCAGGGTCCTGCCGATCAGAGGCCCGGCCTCAACCCAGCGGTAGTGTTCCGGCTTGCCCAGCAAAACATCACGCAAGGGCGCATAGTCATTGTTGATCCCCCAGGATCTTCCTTTTGCTGTCCCTGTTTTCGTTCCTGACATCTGTCACTCTCCCGTCCCATTCCAGGGCAAGAGGCTAGGATTGGTTTAAGTTATAAAAAATGCTAAAGTACTTACTCTTACTTGCATAAAATGATAACTATGAATTCACATCATGTTTCGCCTTTTGGCAGGCTTTCGAAAACCGACCTGCACCACCTCTCCGTCTTTGTGACCGTCGCGGAGGCCAAGGGCTTTTCTGCCGCTCAGGTGACTTTGAATGTAGCGACTTCAACCATCAGCCGTCAGATATCGGAGCTGGAAACGCGGCTCGGGCTGCGGCTCTGCCAGCGTGGCCGCAGCGGTTTCCGCCTGACCGATCAGGGGACAACGGTGTACAGCGCCGCGAAGCAGCTCTTCGCAGCGCTGGAAAACTTCCGCGGCACGGTCGATGCCAGCCGCGGCCTTCTGACCGGGCAACTATCACTCGCCGTTATCGAGAACTGGGTCGCTGATGAGCGTGCGCCTGTCGCGTCGGCGCTGGCCAACTTCAGATCACTGGCGCCAGACGTCCAGATCGATATCCATTCGCTGGCACCTGACGAGATCGAGCTGGCGGTGATCGACGGACGTGCGGACCTCGGCATGGGGGTGTTTCACCAACAACGCCCGGGCCTGATCTACGAGGCAATCGGCGAGGATCCGGTTGAGCTCTACTGCGGGAAAAACCATCCACTTTTTGATCGGGTCGCCAACGGCCTGACGGCGCGGGACCTAAACTCAGCAGAACTGGTCCGACGGGCTTATCTCTCGGAAGAGCAGGTCGCCCCCAAGACCGCGCATCTAGCCTCCGGAGCCTTTGCCCATCAGGTGGAAGGCGTCGCCTTCATGATCCTTTCGGGGAAGTTCATCGGCTACCTGCCGGTCCACTACGCGGCGCGTTGGGTGAAGGAGGGCCATATGCGCTCCCTACTGCCCCGCCGCCACCGGCTCAAGACCAGGATCGAAATCGTGATCAAGCGAGGCAGCAATGCGTCAACAGCCCGACAGGCATTCCAGGACATCCTCAAACGCGAGTCGGCGAACCTTTAAAACAATGGCTCAGTAGCAATTGTTTTCCTGTGCGATCGTCGCCAGGGTCGGTTGGATCAGGACATCGAAGTTCCGGTCCTCCGTCTCACCCTGACGGAACAGGCGACCGACAATCGGCACAGTGGTAACGGGACTCTCTTCCGGCAAGGTCGTGTGCACGACGACATCCATCGGTTTGGCCAGGTCTTCTTTCCGGATCTTGAAGACTGCGCCGACGGAGCGCATGCCTTTGTTCGCGGTCTTGAAGCCCATCATCTTCCAGAGACCGGCGTCCTGCGCCGCCCCTTCGGTCAAAGACGATGCAACGTAGACATTGCGCCCGTCTTCGCTCCAGCCGCCGCTTTCTTCCTTGACCAGTTCATTGTCGACCCATTCGCGGTAGGTCCAGGTCACGCTCAGATGCCACTCGTGCCACATGCCGTAGAGACGAATTTCATCAGGTGCCCGACGCCGGCCTTCGGAGTCTTCCAGAAAGATCGACTGGAAGGTGCCATCGCCCGGCGCGTCTTCGATGGAAACGCTGACCAGCAGGCCCTCGTCCGTCCACATCGCGCCGGTAGCCAGTTCGACATCCTGAACCTCCTGGGTGACCTTGTCGTCATCATCGATGGGATCATCGTCGAGATCGGGCTTGGGACCGATTTCCGGACGTCCGCCACCACCGCCGAAGGTGCTGCGCCCCTGCCCGAAGCCGCCACCGATCGAACTACCGCCGCTGCCGCCCACACCAAAGCCGCCGCCAAAGGCTTCCTTGACCTTGTTTTTCAGGCGCGCACCGCTGCCAATCTTGTCGTTGGCGCCAACCACGACTGCCAGATGCGCCGGAGGCATGGGACAAACGTACGCCGTTTCCTTGCTCTTCGACGTTGTCTCGCCTTTGCCCGGAACGGCCTCGCTGCCTTTCGTCAGACAGGGATAATCGTCCGGACAGGTAAGCGTCATTTTCTCACCGGCGGCCGTGGCCTCCTTGACGCAGTTTCGAATGCAGTCGTAGTAAGCATTCCGCGCTTCGTCGGCATAGCGCTTGACCCAGTTCACATGATCCTGCCAGCTCTTGACCTGGGCCTGTGCTTTTTTGAGTGCCGCTTTGGCCGACGCAACCTCACCGGTTAAGCGTTTGACGGCGAGTTCGTAAACCGACAGATCCTTGCCGGCGTTTATGACCGCCTGTCGCTCGGCGAAGCTACTATCTGGATTAAGCGTTTTCCCCACGTTCTTTTTGGCCTTTGCGACCTTCGCTTTGCTTTCGGCCAGATCTGCTTCCAGCTTGGCAAGCTTCTTTTGCAGCCGCGCAACCTCGTCGCTGGCCTTCTTAAGAGACTCTTCGGCGCTCTTCTGGGACTTTTCCCATTTGCGCATAGTGTCGAACGCCGCCTGACAGCGGTGACGGCAGATTGCGTCTCCGACGGTTTCGCCGGAACGCGGCGTAATCCTCCAATCCTCCTCGGCCTCTTCCTGTTCCGTCTCCTCTTCCGCGTCTTCGTCGCTCTCGCCAGCGACCGGCCCACCCTCGCCGATCAAGCCAACCCGTGTGCACTCCAAAGCCAGTTTGTCGACGAAGGCCTGCATCTTTTGAATGACCTGCGTATGACGAATCTGTTCGTCACCGGACAGAACCGAGTTCTCGATAATCATGTTACGGATATCGACCCGGAAATTGATCAGCCAGGCATTGCAGATTAACTCACCGGAATTGACAGTCAGCTCCGTGAGTGCGCCGCTCGCACCGCGAACCGCATTGCCTTTCGTCGCCAAAGCGGAAAGCTCGCCCTGCAGGGCATCACCCAGACTCTGGGTCTGCTCGTCCATTCCCAGCTCGCCGAGCGCCTTGCCAACCACACCCGCTTGCGCCGGCTGTAGCATTACCGCAAGTAACAGGAACGTCAGAAATCCGACCCCAGAAATGAAACGCGCCATAAAACAATCTCCGCCGAAAATGTATACACTCTGTATCGCGCGTCGAAGCTTCTAATCTGCCGTCTTTATACTAATTTGTTAACTATACTTAGACGCACCAAGATCATTAAAACACATATGATGATTTTTTTCTATATAGTTGAGTTTTTAAAGCTCGAAAATACAGTGACAGATTTTCAAACCTTCACCTCTCGCGACGATCAGACAAGATACCGCGGCGCCCCCGCCAGGAGGTCTTGCGCCTGCGCAACGGTCTGCGTGACAATTTCACCGGCGGGTTTGATAGCATCGATCAGATCGACAACCTCGCCCCCGATAACAACACGGGTCGTGTAGTCTTCGGCTTCCGCGGAATTGTAGCGTGCCCGTTCCGCATCGTTCGCCTGAAGCGCCCCTTCGTCCCCATGCCAGCGGCGCGAGTAGTCGTTGTGCAGGACCCGGCCGGAAAAATGCCAGGGCCAGTCCAGGCCGCGTGCGACATCAAAAACCTTAGTGCGCACGGTATCGTCACCCTGGGTTTCCACGAGATGCGTCTTTGCGCTTTCAAGACCGTTGGCTTCTTCTGAGGCCCAAAAGCGGGTGCCCATCATGACACCATCCGCGCCCAACATGAGCGCTCCCGCAAGGCCACGGCCATCGCCGATGCCCCCCGCCGCCACGATGATCTGCTCAGGTCCGACAGCATCACGGACCGCGGGGAGCAATGCAGTCAGGCCACGGTCCATCCCGTGACCACCGGCCTCCTGCCCTTGCACCACAATGACATCAACACCCGCCGCCAGGGCCTGTCGGGCCTGCTCGACCCGATGGACCTGCCAGATCGACGGCACATCCGCATCCCGGCACTTGGCGACGAATTCCGTGGCGTCCCCGAACGCGAAGATCATGGCTGCCGGTTTACGTTCCAGACAGAGGTCCAACAGGTGTGGTTTCTCGGCCAGCGCCCAGGTGATAAAGCCGGCGCCCACCCGCTGGTTTTTCGCAGCAATGAACTGCTCAAGCATCCAACTGCCATCCCCATAGCCGCCGCCGATCAAACCGAGCCCTCCCGCGGCGGTCACAGCCGCCGCCAGAGCGCCGTCGGAGACCTTATCCATCGGCGCCAGTAGGATCGGATGTTCGATATCGAATTTCTCCGTCAGTCGGGTGCGTATCAAGAGAGTAGCCCTTCGTATTTTTTCGCGGGTTTCCGAATGATGCACAGCGTCGCAGCCGGAACAGCCCAGCGTCAAGAACGCGCACTATCGAGTTCATTCACAAAGCCGTATCGGAGGTGGATTTGAAGGTCGAATAAATTTAACACGTATACATACAATTATGATATCCTGCCTCTTCAAGTGCTGAAAAAAGAGGAGCTCGTCGAGGGATGACGGCGCCGAACAATCCTGGTGACGCCACAAGCGACGCCGGGAATAGTGAGATTGTGTCAGCTGGCACGCCAAATACTGCAACCCGAAGAACCGGGGCTCCGACGCGGCAAAGTCGCCAGCAATGGCGATACAGCCTCCCGCTGTTTGTGTTGGGTGCGGCCTGGGGGCTGCAGTTCACGCTCCTGAAAATTGCAGCCGATTCGGATCTGGATGAAATTTCGATCCTCACAATTGCGATGTTTCTTCTGGCACTGGCCTACCTGGCTGTCGTGGCCACCCGGGGCATATGGTTCCGTCCGACGCGCAGGCATCTCTGGTTCTTTCTGATCAGCTCCTTCTTCGGTTTCGTGGTGCCACTGGGAGGCGTCATACTGGTCGCGGAGCAGCTCTCGGCGGGACTCATTGTTTTCTTCGAATCTCTTACGCCGGTTCTTACCGTCGCAATTATCCTTGTCGTGGGCACGGAACGCCTGAATGCGCCACGGCTATGGGCGGTGGCGCTCGGCATGGCCGGAGTCCTGTTAGTGCTTTGGCCCGATCTGACAACCCCCGGCTCGACCAGGACAGAGAGCCTGCTGCTGGCCCTGATCATCCCGCTGGCCTATGCAATCGACGGAGTCTATGTCGCCGCGCGCTGGCCATCGGATCTCAGCGCGTTCCAGGTCGTTGCCGGGGAAGCGGTGGCTGCGACGGCGATGCTGCTGCCTTTTTTCCTCTGGCCCTTCCTCGCATCACAGGAGGCCGCGGCAGCGCTGGTCGCGCCCTGGTTCAACGAGGGCTGGGGATCGGGTCAGTGGTCTGTTCTGGCGTTTGTTCCGGTAAGTTTTCTCGAAGTCTATCTTTACTTCTATCTGCTTAAAAATGCCGGCGCGGTCTTCGTCTCAATTGGCAGCTTCATCTCACTCTTTGCCGGAATCTTCTGGGGCATGCTTCTGCTTGGAGAGCGGCATTCCGCATCGGTGTGGGCTGCCGTTTTGCTGGTGTCATGCGCCCTCTATCTCGCGAACTTCAGGACAAGGGCATCCGCCCACAAATGACTCCGTGATCATTCCTGCACGTCTTGTCGCGCGATGTCTTCAGCGAACTTTGCAGAACAGGCGGCGCTGCAAAAGGGCCTGTTCGCGCCGGATGTAAAGAGCGTTGGCATCGGACCGATGCCCGACCAATAAGTGGAACCTTCAGTATCCCCACCGCAAATTGCGCAGGGCCCAAACGCATAATCACTCGGAGAAGAACGTTCTACATCAGAAGGCATCTAACAGCATATCTCCTTGTCAGGGGTGTCACGTGGAACAGCAAGGTGGGGCTCACTCAAGACTGGCGGCATGCCGGTCTACTTCGCCGCAAGCAACTTGATCTCAACCAGATCGCCCGGCGCAAGATTTGTTCCAACACAGGCACGGCAAGGCCAGCCATCATCGGGAATCCACGCGCACCAGACTTCATCCATCTCCGCCTTGGTCGCCATATCCGTCAGATAAATCGTCGCTTCCAGAATGTGATGCTTGTCGGTTCCGGCATCCTTCAGATTCGTCTCGATCGCCGCGAGGGTATTGCGGGTTTGCTCGGCGACAGAGGCGCCTGCCCCGGTTCCAACGGTCCAGACAAAATCGCCACGGGCAACTGCTCGGCAGCGCCCCTGGGCCTGACCCGGTAATCTGGTTATGTCAGTCACGATTTGCGCTCTCCCAAAAATTGCCGCCGTTGTGATCGAGTGTGCCTCCATCACAACAGCAACACACCGGATTTACAATGACGTCGTTGCGGGAGCGTGAGCCACAGGATCAGAAATTAAAATCCGGTAGCGACGCCTTCTTTGACTCCTCGCCGGCCTCTTGCGCCGAAGTCCTGAAATCGCCTCGAGGTATGGGAACGTCGCAACGGTTCCAAAGGACTCAACCTACTCTTCCTTCCTGATCGTCAGCGCCGGGTTATGGGCGAAGAAGTTGTGCGGCATGATATGGACGGTCTTCCACTCCGTCGACATCACCGGCCAATCCTCCATACGCGGGATGTGGTGGAAGCCGGCGGAGAACCAGGTAACGATGTCCCGCCCCATCAGATTCCGATCCGCTTTCACCCATTCCGCAAGCGTGTCCGAGCCGTCGCCCTGCATGGGAAGGGCGCCACCCGCGTAACGCTGCGTCGGGTCGTGAACCGTATTCCAGACGCTGTACTCGATATAGGCGTTGCGCTTCATCGGCGGGTCATGTGCGAAGTCAAAAGGTCCATAGGCAATGCTGCCGTGGTGGATCATGTAGCCGGGCGTGTGACCGAGCGGTCCCTTCCGGTCGGGGTTCATGAGGTGATAGTACCGTGGCGATTTCGCGCTGACCTGATAGCGGGCTTCAAGTTCGCTCTTGGGCATTTTATGCTCGACCGTCCACATGGAACGGCGCGGACTATCGGCGTCTAACTTGGCCGGCACGATCTCCATGACACCAAAGTTGTTCTTGGGCTGATCCACATCGAAGTCGAGGCGGAAGTTGAAGTAGTGGTCGTGGTATGGCGCCACCAGATGCGGTGCGATCAACGTGCCGAAGCGGGTGTCCTCGGCAGCCGTCTCATCATCCATCGAGGTTGACGCCACGCCCTTAACCGCATCCAGCCCTGTGGCCCCGATCTTGATGTAAATCTCACCGTTTTGCTTGAAGCGGTAGTCGATGAGGTAGTCGTAATTCCCGACCTCTGACGCCGAACGGACGACCAGTTCCGTCTCCGGACGCCCTTCCGCCGGCACGAAGGTCTCTTCGCTCTGCGCGAAGATCTCGAAATGGCGCCAGGCCGGATCGCCGATGTTGCGCTCAAAGACGCAGATCGCATCCGGGATTTCCAGCGGCTGTCCGGCATCATCGTTGATCACGGCGGGCAAGAAGGTCGCGTAACTGGGACAATCGACTCCAGGAGTCAAGGGTGTCAAAAACAGACCGAAACCATATTCGCCGCTGTCCATGTAAGTCCGCCAGTACCAGCCCTCGCCTGGATCCATGTAAGGCACGAAGAACTCGGAGAGATGCGCCTGATAGAGCACGGAACGCCAGTCGCTGCCATCGTTGACATCGATATTGGAGAGCACCACCCCAGGGCGTTTGTCGATGCGATAGCGGAAGCGCCAGATGTCCCATTCGATTAAGCTGCCCTCGATCTTGTAATTGGGACCGCCCGGCTGCGAGAGGCGCGCGGGATTGCTCTCGGAACGCAAAGCCGTCCGCGCCGCCACCTCATCTTCCGTATAGCCCCAAGAATCCTGCGGCAGGGGAATGGCGCCCTCGTCGACCACCCTCAGGGTCTTTCTGGTATTGAGATCCACCACGGCGAAAAGGCCTTCGATCGGTTTGGCATAGAAGTTCGAACCGGTGGGACTGAGGTAGCATGGCACCTTCATCAAACGGGTGCCTTCATACTCGGGCGTGAAGAAATTACCCGCCGTCAGCGGCAGGCAGAACACATCGTCCGGCGTGAGGCCGCGTTTTTCGAGTCCGGCCACCATGTCCGGATGCCCCAGCGCGGCTTCCATCGCACTGATGAACTCCGCGAAGAGGATCATGGGCTGGCCAGCCGCAGGTCCCTGCGCCTCAACAGATTCCTGCGTGATGTTGACCACCGCGCTCTGGAAGCCGGCCGCGCCGCTGAAATGCACCCGCGCCTTGCGGTCGATAATGTCACCGTCCGACCAGGCCAGCACCGCCGCTTTGGAGGGTTCGATCAGTTCAATCAAAGGATAGAGCGTCTGCGCGTCTGCCAGTTCCTTTACTTGCAAAATCTCGCTGACTTTCGCAATCTCTTCAGCGGAAAAACCATCGAGCGGATGGGCAGCCAACCTACCGCTCCCCAGGCTCATCACGCACACGAAGCCGATCAAAAGTTTCAGAACTCTCATCGCACTCTCCCCTGGTTTTCCGGCAAGCCGTTCTGGAATTCGTTGTTCCCGGACTCATGCTATGCGCGCCCGGATAGAATTCCCATTGGAAAAACGTCGGAGTGTCAAACCGAACGCCCACGCCATCACAGTGAAATCTCTTTGGCGTCACGCCTCAGAGTTGCGCAAAAATCGCTCCCGCCCTACCCTGACCTCAATGAAAGCGTCTCAAGACGTTCGCAAATGACTTCCGTGGGAGGATCCAATGAAGAAGCTGCTCGCCATCGCTTTTGTGCTGACCGCCAGCCTGATCGCCAGTGCCGGCGTTGCGCAAGACATCGCTGAAGACGCCATCCGCAAAGCCACCGGCGGCATCAACAGCCAAGCCATCATCGACAACGCTGCCGAGACCAAAAACTGGCTGAACTACGGTCTCGATTACGCCGAGACGCGCCACAGCAAACTGAGCAGCATCACCACGGAGAACGTCGGCGAGCTGGGTCTGGCCTGGTCACACGGACTGAAGTCGCGGCGCGGAGTTGAGGCGACGCCGATCGTCGTGGACGGCGTAATGTATGTCACGGCCTCCTGGTCGGTGGTCCATGCCCTGGACGCGGTGAGCGGTGACGAGCTCTGGGTCTACGATCCGGAAGTGCCAAGGGACTATGGTTACAAGGGCTGTTGCGACGTGGTAAACCGCGGCGTCGCTCTCTACGAAGGCAAGGTCTTCGTCGGCGCCTACGACGGGTTCCTCCATGCCATCGACGCAGCGACCGGCAAGCGGCTCTGGAAAACAGACACGATCGAAAACCGCGAGATGTCCTACACCATCACCGGTGCGCCGCGTGTCATCAACGGCAAGGTGATCATCGGCAACGGCGGTGCTGAGTTCGGTGTGCGGGGCTATGTCAGCGCCTACGATGCCGAAACAGGCGCGCAGTCCTGGCGCTGGTACGTGGTGCCCGGCGATCCTTCCAAGCCCTTCGAAGACCCCTCCATGGAGGCGGCAGCAAAGACCTGGGACCCTTCGGTCGAGTGGTGGAAAGCCGGTGGCGGCGGCACGATCTGGGACGCCATGGCCTATGACCCGGAGCTCGATCTGCTCTATGTCGGCACCGGCAACGGCAGTCCCTGGAACCGCAATCTGCGCAGCCCCGCCGGTGGTGACAACCTTTATCTCGCCAGTATCGTTGCGTTGGATCCGGCGACCGGCGAGTACAAGTGGCACTATCAAAATACGCCGGGCGACTCTTGGGATTACACCTCAACCCAGCACATCATTCTGGCCGACCTGGAGATCGACGGCGCGCCGCGCAAGGTATTGATGCAGGCGCCCAAGAACGGGTTCTTCTACGTCATCGACCGCACCGACGGCAGCTTCATCTCGGCCGAACCCTTCGTGAAGGTCACCTGGGCAACCGGTTACGACGAGGACGGTCGTCCCATCGAAGCAGAGGGCGCGCGCTCAATCACCGAGCCCTGGGAGACGGTTCCCTCGGCCTACGGCGCGCACAACTGGCACCCCATGAGCTTCAACCCCGATACCGGCCTGGTTTACATCCCGGCACAGGGTGTGCCGCTGGTCCAGACGCAGGATCCCGCCTGGGAACTGAACAAACATAAACCCGGTTCGGTCATGTCGGGCCTTGGCTGGAACCTCGGCTATCTCTTCAACACCGTGGCGCCGGAAGCCACCCCCTTCGGTCACCTGCTCGCCTGGGACCCGGTAAAGCAGAAAGAAGCCTGGCGCGCGGAGTATGTTTCACCCTGGAACGGCGGTACTCTGACCACGGCCGGGAACCTAGTTTTCCAGGGTACCGCCGATGGTCGTTTTATCGCCTATAACGCCACCAGCGGCGAGGTGCTATGGCAAACCCCGGTGGGCTCCGGCGTGGTAGCCGCACCGGCAACCTGGGAGCACGATGGCGAGCAGTATGTCACCATCGCGGTCGGCTGGGGCGGTGTCTACGGGATGCTGCAACGCGCGTCTGACAGAACCGGACCGGGACGGGTCTATACCTTCAAGGTCGGCGGTACGGCGGAACCGCCGGCCTATGTCGAGCACGATGCCGCTACACTCGTGGCCGGTCTGCCCTACAGCCCCGATGACGTCGGCCCGGGCGCAGCCCTCTACGTCGCGAACTGCCTCTTCTGTCACGGCGTGCCCGGCGTGAACAACGGCGGCAACGTGCCCAACCTGGGATACAGCGATGCCGACACGCTGTTCGACGCAAAAGACATCGTGCTGGCTGGATCTCTGGTCGGCAACGGCATGCCCAGCTTTCAAGACAAGCTGAGCGAAGACGATCTGAAGAAGGTGATCGCCTTCATCCAGGGCACAGCAGATGCGGTAAGACCGAAGTGATTTGTGCAACGACACCTGATGCCGTCTGCGCGTCCTTCAAATCCGGATGCGTCAGGCCTGAGGTGGAGATAAGGGGAATCCCTAATTTACCCAACCCCCCGTTTTAGGCACTATCGTAGGCGTCTACTCAATGCGCGCGGAGCGACACTACGGTCGCGTCGCAATGAGATCGACAGCCTATAGTTTTTTGAAGTTAACCCCATTTTCCTTGTGCCCGCCTCACTGGCGGGCACTTTTTTTATAGGAGTTCCTATTCGTCCGCCGACTCCCAGCTAAGAGAGCAGACCACTGTTGGCCACGCCGTCGAAGATGAACTGAACCGCCAGTGCGGCGAGCAATACACCGATCACACGCGAGAGGACATGCAGGCCGGTGACGCCAAGCAAGCGCTGTACTTGTGTGGCAGCGAGCATCAACACGAAGGTCAAGAGCACGATCGCAAGCATGGCCCCGATCACGATAGAGACCTGCACAGGATCACCATCGGCATCCGCAACCAGCAGCACCGCGGCCCCGATGGCCCCAGGACCGGCAATAAGCGGTGTCGCGAGAGGGAAAACCGAGAGATCCTTCTTAGCCGCTGCCTCCTTGTTTTCCTCGCTGGTCGTCGTCGTACCGCCGGACGAACGCGCGAAGACCATGTCGATCGCGATCAGGAGCAGCAAAATACCACCAGCCGTACGCAAAGCGGGCAGCGAAATCCCGAAGTTGGCCAGCACCAGTTCGCCGAAAAGCGCAAAGAACAGAAGAATTGCACCGCCGATCAGCGAGCCCTTCAGCGCCATCGCGCGCCGCTCGGCGGCTGTATTGTCATGTGTGAGCGCGGCAAAAAGTGCAGCAACGTCGGCGGGCCCAACCGTGGCGAAGAAGGTGGTCAGAGCAACGAAGGCGGTTTCGGTCATGATGGCCCCGTGGGAAGTCCGGAGATCTCTCTAAGGACCCAAGTGCGATTGCGCGATCAAGTGCTTTAGGGGCTGGTTCGCAGATATCTCTGAACCAGCGAAACACAATCAGACGCCATCGTTCTATGGAGGTCAACGGAATCCTGTGCACTTCGCCAGTCTCTGCAGGCGTCGCCTCAGCCGTCGCCGAAATGCTCCATACTGGCCTTTTCCGCCTCACGAATTTCACGGGCCGCTTTGGAGAGAAGTTCGGTGACAGAATCCAGTTGCCTGGCGAGCTGCTCTCTGTCCGCCGTATAGCCAGGGCGATCGATCTGGGCGCGCAGCATCTCCTGGCCCATCCAGGCAATATGACGGGCGTATTCGCTTGCGGCGACATGCTTCGGATCGACAAGGTATAGCTGATCGAACCGAGTGAAGTCCGGAAAGCCGATCTCGCGCGGGACGTAGCCGTTCACAAGAGTGATCCGTTCGCCGCTCTGGCGCAAAGCCTTGGCTCTGTGGCCGACCATGTTGCCCTGTTGCAGCACGGCATAACCCGCCCCCGGCAAGACCGGCGCGACAATCTTCTCGGCTGGTAAGCTCGCACCCCGGCAGGTCAGCTCCTGCATCTCATGTTTGGTCCCGCGAAAGTACTCGAACTCGCCACCCTCGATTTCGTTTGGGTCGGTCACAAAGAGCACATAGTCGATCCGAAGGGTGTCCGTGTGCCACTTGTCGACATTCTCACCGACCGTTTCAGGGTTGTAGTTCAGATGTCCCAGCTGGTGCGGAATACTGTGCGGCAAAACCCCGGTTTCACAGATCTCTGAAACGGCTTCAGCCACATCTGGCGACAAGCAAAAATCGCGGAGAAAACGAGACTGATAAACGCCCCCACGCACCAGACGTGGAATACGATCATTGCTGAGGGCATAAGGGGAAAGACTGCGCGCAACTTCCTGCAGACAAGCAACGCCCTCTTCGCTCAAAACCCGAAAACAGGAGGTGATGCCGAGGCCCGACGGACACTCCTCAATCTCTTCGGGGCTGTAGCCAAGCTGCTCCAGGGTCACGAGAGTTTCAGGTTTCTCGAGCGCCAGATGGACAGACGGATTGAACTCCGGCTCACTTATCAAGCCGGGGAATCCTTCAGGGATCTCGGTCGGAAATGCGAGCTGTGTGGCCTGCGGCATAGGAAACCTCCTCTATCCTGTCGACGGAACTCTAGGTTCAGCGCAAACCATCGACAAATTGATTGTTTTTCTCTTTTTCATTAAATTATTTCATATGAGAAAAATCGAGTGGCGCCATTACAGAATCCTACTGGCCATCCAGGAGAGTGGCTCCCTGACAGCCGCTGGTAAGGCGGTCGGGCTGACCCAGTCAGCGGCCAGTCATCAGGTCAAGGAAGCAGAACGAAGGCTCGGCGCAGAGCTTGTGCTGCGCCGTGGGCGCTCCTTGCGGCTGACCGAAGCAGGACAGGCGCTGGCAAGTGCCGCGGCGACCTGTGCGCCGCTTCTGCTGGAGGCGGAGACCAAGGCACGGGAGATAAGCCGCATCGGTTGGCAGCGCCTGCGCGTCGCGTTCGGGCCGCAGGATGGATTGAGTTGGGTGCCGGATGTTGCCAGTCATCTGCGGAGCGCGAGCGATTCGCTTCAACTTGATCTGATTGCCATCGAACAGGGCCAGGCAACAAAGCAACTTCGTCTCGGCAACGCCGACCTGGCGCTGGAAGTCGGCAACTCTGCATGCGCCGGTCTCCGAAGATGTCACTTAGGCGATGACGAACTGGTGTGCATTTTTCCGGCGGACACGATCTCGCGGAAACCGAAATCAGACGAGTCCGTCACCGTTCAAGAGATCGCCAGCGAAACCTACTTCGCACACTCACTGGTGCCCCAGACAGGCTTCGAGCTGGACGCTTTTTTTCAGCCCGCAGATGACCGCCCCACCCATGTTGCTCAGGTGCAGTCGGTCCCGGCAATCATTGCGCTGGTAGCCGCGGGTCAAGGGGTCAGTATTCAACCCCGCTCTGCCGTCGCCGCTGCCCTACGCGACGGCAGCGTCCGTGCCCGCTCACTGGCCCCCAAGGAGATCTGGCAACCCTGGTTCCTCTACGCCAGACCCGATGCGCTCGCACAATACGGCGAACGACTCATGACAGGCGTCGCTGAGACGATCGCGCCCCATCTGGTTCCTGCTTAGCCTCTGACCGTTCGACGGCCTCACAGGGACCGGAAGTGCTCCGAAATACCGGCATAGCTGGAGAAAACCATCTGAGCCCCGGCTCCCACCAACCGGCCCTGCAGACCTGCATCCGCATGCCCGCCGCCGGTGAACCCCCAAACTTTCATGCCTGCCGCTACGGCGGCCAGTACACCGTTGACGCTGTCCTCAATCACAAGACAGCGGCTCGGGTCCTGCCCCAACCTGGAGGCGGAGAGCAAAAAGAGATCCGGTGCCGGCTTACCCTGGGCGACGTCATCCCCGGAATAGATATAGGGGTCGAAACGGGTGTGCAGCGCGGTTAGCTCCAGCTTCCTGCGCAGCATGGGTCCGGAGCTCGATGAAGCGACGGCGACGGCACCATCATACCCATCCAGAAATGCCTCCAAGCCGTCGAAAGACGTGAGTTCAGCATCGTAACGCGCCACGCATTCCGCCTTCATTTCCTCAAAAAATCCGTCGGGCAAAGGACGACCATTCAGGGCTTGATGATCCGCTTGCGTGGCGAGATGAAAATCCTGGTTGGTCAGGCCGACGAAACGGCTGAGATAGTCCGTGGTGTCATAGACCAGGCCCGTGCGTGCCAGATGTTCGCGCTCAACCGCAATCGCAATCCGTTCCGAGTCCACAAGGACTCCGTCACAGTCGAAGATGATCGCCGCATTTGTCATTCCGAATCCTTGAGTCGCCGACTTCGAATAAAGCGCAGAAGCATCGCAGAACCTAGTCTGACGTTCTCTTCCATTGCAATCAAAGACTTGCGACCCGGCCCACGGCATAGATACTATATGTCTACGTCTCAATTATAGTTTTTTGAGAACCCGTGAAACGCGACCTCACGACACTATATAAAAGCAGAACGCAGCAAGCGTTCAAAAACTGGGGAGACAACAGTGGACCTGAAGACGTTCAATTCGTCGCTTGAAATGTCCGCGCCACCGGAAAGTTACAGCCTTCCGCTCCAGGCGCTCTGGCACCAGGCCAAAGGCGACTGGGACAAGGCTCACCAGTCCGCACAAGCCGATGACACCAAGGCTGGCGCCTGGGTGCACGCGCACCTGCATCGGGTTGAAGGTGATGCATCCAACGCTGCCTACTGGTATCGGCGGGCCGGTCAGGACGTTCCGGCCACCTCCTTGAGCGGCGAACTCCAGAACATCGTCGAAGCCCTGGATTAAAACCTTCCCAGGCAAAAATACTATTTAGCGGCGTCTATGGCCTTCTGACGTCGTGCGGCGAGCGCTTCGCGGTGCGAGATGTAGGTCGCAGCGCCAATCACAATAGCACCCCCAACGAAAACAAAGGGATCGAGGTTTTCGTCGAAAAGCGCCATACCCAACAGGGCGGCCCAGACCAGTTGCAGAAACATAATAGGCTGGGTCACGGTTATGGGGGCGGCGCGGAAGGCACGGGTTTGGGTGTAGTGCCCCGTGGTCGCGAACACCGCCGTCAGAGCCAGCCACATCAGCTCTTCCATCGTGGGATCACGCCACTGCAGAATTGCACCCGGCAGCAATACGATCACGCATACGACGGAGAGCATACCAACGATAACCGAGGGATCCGCCCGGTCGGTCAACTTCTTGGCAAGGATAAAGGAGGCGGCGAACAAGGGCGCCGCAACCACCTGTGCCAGCTGGCCGGAATTGATCTCCTGAAAGCCCGGACGCAGGATCACCAGCGATCCTGCGAGGCCCACAAGGATGGCCAATGTCCGGCGAAGCTGTAAGCGTTCGCCCAGAAAGAAAGCGGCTGCAATGGTGATGTAGATCGGCGCGGTGTATCCAATCGCGGTAACTTCGGCAATCGGGATCCGGGCCATGGCATAGAACCAGAGCATCACGGCGATACCGTGGAACAAACCCCGGATCCCGAAGAGTTTCAGCAGGCCCGGCTCCATTCTTTGACGCACCAGCTTTGCCAGGACCGGAAGAATCAGCAGCAGGCCGAAGCAATAGCGGATAAAGGCCGCCTCAATCGCCGGCATATCGGATCCGAGATGGCGCACGATACCCGTCACGGCGACAAAGAGAAAACCGGTCAACAACATCCAGCCGACACCCTGCAGAACATTGTTCCGGGGCAGAACGGGAGTAGCGGTTTGTTCGGATGGGGAAGTCGTCTTGATGTTATCCGATGGCACGTTGGCAGACTCTACAGGGTTCAATGAGAGAGGGTTTCACATTCGCAACAAAACCTGTCGCGACCGATCACTCTCCTTGGGGTCTCGCAGACTTCTTAAGCGCGTCTCACGAGGGATCAAGAAACGTGCAAGGCTTCGCGTCAAGACCGCCTAAGTCTATCCACATCGCCAACTTTTATGAGCGGGTTCGCCGATTTGCTTCGAGACACGCAGGAAGAAACACTATGGAAGCCTCGACCAAAGAGTGCAACGAGAAAGCAATTTTCCCGCTAAAGCCACTAAAAATTACGTGATGCAAAAACAGAAGAAGGGGAAGCCCGGAGACTTCCCCCTCGCCGTTCAGATCCTTACGGATCTGACTTACTTGCCTTTGGACATGTTCCAGACGGCATGGGTCCAGGCACCTTCAGGCGCCTTGGTGATCACCGGCGTAGAAGCATTGCCCAGCAACACGTCGACCGTGCGCTGATAATCGGCGGGGTCGAGGAAGCCGATGCCCTTTTCGGAGCCGGCAACCAGCTTGTTGATCTCGCCAACCATACGCTTCTGGTGCTTTTCGGTCTGTGCACCGGTCGCATCGTTTTCGAGCACGATATCAGCGGCTTCTTCAGGATTTGCAGCAGCATATTCCCAGCCTTTTACCGATGCTGCAACGAACTTGGCCATCTTCGAGACGAAAGCCTCGTCCTTGAGGTTCTCTTCCATGACATAGAGGCCGTCTTCCAGTGTGGCGACGCCCTGGTCTTCATACTTGAACACCAGAAGATCGTCCGGGGTCAGGCCCGCGTCGATAATCTGCCAATACTCGTTGTAGGTCATGGTGGAAACGCAGTCGGCCTGCTTCTGCAGGATCGGGTCGACGTTGAAGCCCTGTTTCAGGACCGTCACACCGTCTGCGCCACCTTCAGTCGGCAGACCGAGTTTGCTCATCCAGCTCAGGAAAGGATACTCGTTGCCGAAGAACCAGACGCCCAGCGTGCGGCCTTTGAAGTCGGCGGGTGATTTGATGCCGGAGTCCTTGCGACAGGTCAGCATCATGCCCGAGGTCTTGAAGATCTGCGCGATGTTGACAAGCGGCACACCCTTTTCCCGTGATGCCAGCGCCGACGGCATCCAGTCGACGACCACATCGGCGCCGCCACCTGCAATCACTTGAGGCGGTGCAACATCAGGCCCACCCGGCTTGATCGTGACGTCGAGACCGGCCTCTTCATAGAAGCCCTTGTCCTTGGCCACATAGTAGCCCGCAAACTGTCCCTGGGTGACCCACTTGAGCTGCAGTGTCACTTCCTCTGCGGCCTGCGCTGCAAAGGCCGACAAACCGACCGCGGCAGCGGCGGCGAGCAATGTAATTTTTTTCATTAAACCTCTCCTGTTATTATCCCTGCAGGTCGATCCGGCGTTTTGCGGGACCCACCCTTTTGTCCAGTCGCTTCTTAATTGCTTCGTTGTCTTTTTTTGGCGCCGACCGGTTTGTCTTACCCTCCCCTGCGCCGATAAGAAGGATGCCAGAAGGTCAGGCTGCGTTCCAGCATCGCCAGTCCTCCATAAAAGAGTGACCCAGAGAGCGCGGCAATCGCAATCGTCGCCCAAACCAGATCTACGTTCATCCGCCCGACCTCAGTCGAGATCCGAAAGCCCATGCCGACAATCGGAGTCCCAAAGAACTCCGCCACGATGGCGCCAATCAATGCCAGCGTCGAGTTGATCTTCAGGGCATTAAAGATAAACGGCAAGGCCGATGGCAGGCGCAGCAGCAAAAGCGTCTCAAAGTAACTCGCCGCGTAGGATCGCATCAGATCCCGCTCCATCCGTCCGGACGCCGCCAGGCCTGCGATTGTGTTCACCAGCATGGGGAAGAAGGTCATGATGACCACCACCGCCGCCTTGGATTGCCAGTCGAAACCAAACCACATGACCATCACCGGCGCGATGCCGACGATAGGAATGGCGCTGACGAAATTCCCCAGCGGCAGCAAACCGCGTTGCAGAAACGGCACGCGGTCAACAAGAACCGCAACCAGCAAACCGGCCCCGCAACCCATCAGGTAACCGGGAATGACCGACTTGATAAAGGTCTGATAGAAATCAGCCCACATGGTACCGGTGCTGCCGCCCATCACTTCCCCGATTGCACTCGGTGAAGGCAGCAGCACGCGCGGCACCCCAAACCCCTCAACCAGAACCTGCCAGAGGTACAGGAGCCAGAACCCGAAGACGGCGGGGACCAGCAAGGCATAGAGTGTATTGGTTTTCGACGACGCGCTGCGCAGCTCCGACATCAGCGCCATGGCCCGCCAGGCGAAGAACGCGAGCGCAAAAAGATAAATCCAAAGACCGATACCCAGCCCCAGGCCGGATACTCCCTCTCCAGCGCCATCAACGGCAGCCAGTGGCACATAGGCACCGGCGAGTAATCCCGCGACCGCGACACCCGCCGCCAGATCGCCGCCTCGCTGATTCCAGAGACACCAGATCGCCGAAAGAAAGGTAATGCTCAGAGCCAAGGTCGCAGATACATCGCTGAACCAGTTGTGCCCACCGCCGATATCAACAAGGATGCCCAGCGCGGCAATCAGGATGAAAACCACAAGGGAATTGATGCGCAGGGTCATCCCGCACCTCCCGCTTGGACCACACCCATTCTGCGCAACACAAATTTCTCTGCCAATCCGACGAGCGCGACCAGCAAACCGGCCAGGATCGAGGCTGTGACCAGCGCCGACCAGATCTGGATGGTCTGCCCGTAGTAAGAACCGACCAGCAGACGCGCGCCGATGCCCGCCTGCGCACCGGTCGGCAGTTCACCGACAATGGCGCCGACAAGGCTGATCGCAATCGCAACCTTCAGGCTGGCGAAGAGGAAAGGCACCGATGAAGGCCAGCGCAGTTTCCAGAAGACCTGTGAAGTCGAAGAGCTATAGGTCCGCATCAGATCAAGCTGCAGCGGGTCCGGCGAACGCAAGCCCTTGACCATGCCGATGGTCACCGGGAAGAAGCAGAGATACATGGAGATGATCGATTTTGGCACCAGTCCGGTCAAACCGATGGCCCCCAGCACAACAATAATCATCGGCGCGATGGCCAGGATCGGAATGGTCTGGGAGGCGATTACCCAGGGCATCAGGCTTTTATCCAGAGCCTTTACGTGAACGATACCAACCGCGAGCAACATGCCCAGCGTCGTGCCCATGGCAAAACCCAGCAGGGTCGAGGAAATCGTCACCCAGGAGTGATATACCAGACTGCGCTTGGAAGTAATCTTCTTACCGAAAATGGTGTTGTTCATCTCGATCAAGACCTGATGAGGCGCCGGCAGGATCGGCCGCTCCATCGCCCAGGCATCATCCGTGAGCTTGGAGAAATTCCATTCGGTGTCGTTGCGCTCGTAGCCGTCGATCAGACGCGGCGCGTTGAGATAAACCGCACCGGCGTACCAGATCACGACGATCAACAGTAGCATCAGGCCAACCGGACCGACCTTTCCGCTCATTGCGCGCGACAGCAAGCCCGGCTGCCGAACCGCAGGCGCCGAGGTGACTGGGTCGGCAACCTCAGTCGTCATAGCTGTGCCCTGCCCGCAAGCCCTCACGCACCCGGTGCGCGATCTCCAGAAACTCGGGTGTCTCACGCGCGTCCAAGGTCCGGTCGGGTGGCAGGTTGCAATCGATCACATCGATGATTCGTCCGGGACGCGGCGACATCACGACGATCTTCGAAGAAAGAAAAACCGCTTCGGGAATGGAGTGCGTGACGAAGACAACGGTCTTTTGGGTCTTTTCCCAAAGCCGCAGCAGCTGCTCATTCAGATGATCACGGGTGATCTCGTCCAGCGCTCCGAAGGGCTCGTCCATCAACAGCAGGTCCGGTTCGAAGCTGAGCGCACGGGCGATGGAGACCCTTTGCTGCATACCGCCGGAGAGCTGCCAGGGAAATTTCTTTTCGAAGCCCTTCAGATTGACCATTTCGATGTAGCGAGCCGCACGTTCTTGCTGCTCCGTTTGAGACAAGCCCATGATTTCCAGCGGCAGGGTCACGTTGCGGTCAACCTGACGCCAGGGATAAAGCGCCGGTGCCTGAAAGACGTAGCCGTAAGCGCGGTTCAAACGTGCCTCGCGCGGCGAAACCTTATTGACGGTGATATCGCCCTCGGTCGGCTGTTCCAGATCCGCGATCACCCGCATCAGGGTGGTCTTGCCGCAGCCCGAGGGGCCGATGAAAGATACAAATTCGCCCTGTTCGATCGTCAGGTTGACGTTCGACAGGGCGTAAACAGGTCCGTCAGCTGTCTGAAAAGTCAACGACAGCTGATCGGTTTTAACCACGGAGTTTCCCGCGCTCCGATCCACCGCCGCAGCGGGTTCGGCTTTCACGGCCACATTCTGCATTCCAACCTCAAATTTCCAGCCCGGCCCTGCAGCCGGACTCTGTCCCCCAGATCAACCTTCGCCCGCATCGCAGCCGCATTCATGCGGCTTTTATCTTTATGGCATCCGCTCGTCAAAGAGTGGCGCGTGCGACCATTGCCTGCAGCAGCACATTACAGCCGGCCGCCAGATCTTCCGGCGTCGCGTTCTCGACCTCGTTGTGGCTGATGCCGTCTTCGCAAGGCACGAAGATCATGCCGGTCGGTGCTACACGGCTGATATAGCAGGCATCATGTCCGGCCCCGGAGATGATATCCCGGTGCGCAAAGTTCTCACTCTCGGCCCCGCCGCGCACGGCGCTTACGCAATCGGCGTCAAAGGCGATCGGCGGCGAATACCAGATCTCCTTGAGATCCAGCTCCAGGCCGTCTTCAGCACAAACCTTCTCGCAGATTTCAGTCAGTTCAGCCGCCATGGCCGACAGCGCTTCGTCCTCGGGATTGCGCAGATCGACCGCAAAGAAGACCTCACCGGGAATGGTGTTGCGCGAGTTCGGACTGACCTGCATCAGACCGACCGTTGTGACCGCATTCGGCGCGTGCTTCATGGCAATGTCGTTGATCGCGGTGACCACTTTCGACGCTCCGAGCAGCGCATCCTTGCGACGGTTCATCGGAGTCGTCCCGGCATGGGATTCGGCACCGGTCATGGTGACTTCGAACCAGCGCTGGCCCTGCGCGCCGGTGACCACACCGATGGTCTTTTCCTCGGCTTCCAGGATCGGGCCCTGCTCGATATGAGCCTCAAAGAAGGCGCGGATCTCACGACCGCCCACAGGCTCGCTGCCCTTGTAGCCGATGCGCTCCAGTTCCTCCCCCATGGTCTTGCCGTCCAGGTCGGCCCGGCTGTGACCGTATTCCAGATCGAACACGCCGGCGAAGACGCCGGAGGCCACCATAGCCGGGGCAAAGCGCGAGCCTTCCTCGTTGGTCCAGACCGAGGCCTCGATGGGTGCATCTGTCTCGATGTTAAAATCGTTGAGGGTACGAATGACTTCGAGACCGGCGAGCACGCCGTAAACTCCGTCGAACTTGCCACCGGTCGGCTGAGTATCCAGGTGACTGCCGGTCATGACAGGCGCGAGGCTGTCGTCCTTGCCCGGACGGCGTGCGAAGATGTTGCCCATCTGATCGACCTTGATCGTGCAACCGGCCTCCTTGCACCAGCTTACGAAAAGATCCCGCCCTTCCTTGTCCAGATCGGTCAAAGCCAGGCGGCAGTTCCCGCCCTTTTCCGTGGCGCCGATCTTGGCCATCTCCATAAGGCTGTCCCAAAGGCGATCGCCGTTAACCCGCATATTCTGCATCTATCGTCCCCGAATCTGCCGCGACCGATCTTCGTGGAGAAGATAGTCGCATCCCTGAGTTTCAGCCGGTTTCCGGCTTTTTTCTGCGTCTCGTACCAACTGGCGGTTATTCCGCCGCCTTGATGTTCGCCGGATTACGCGGATCCTGCAACCAGTTCATGTAGGGCTTGCCGTTGTCGACCTCGACCATGGTGATACAGTCGTCGACGGGACAGGCCAGCATGCAGAGATTACAGCCGACACATTCCGGCACGTTGACCTCATAGTGCCGCTTGCCCTCGACACGGTTTGCGAAGATCGCCTGATGCGAAGTGTCTTCGCAGGCCACATGACAGAGACCGCATTTGATGCAGAGGTCCTGGTTGATCTCGGCCACGCACTCATAGTTCATGTCGAGCTGGTTCCAGTTGACCACGTTCGGAACCGCCGCACCGCGGAAGTCGTCCAGGGTTTTGTAACCCTTGGAATCCATCCAGTTCGACAGCCCGTCCGCCATGTCTTCGACGATCTTGAAACCGTAGTGCATAGCCGCCGTACAGACCTGCACGGATCCCGAACCAAGCGAAATGAACTCAGCGGCATCGCGCCAGTTACTTACACCGCCGATGCCGGAGATCGGAATGTTCTGACAGTCCGGATCGCGGGCAATCTCCGCCACCATGTTCAGAGCAATGGGTTTGACCGCCGGTCCGCAATAACCACCGTGCGCGCCCTTGCCACCAACGATGGGGGTCGGCGCCATGGCGTCAAGATCGACAGTGACGATGGAGTTGATGGTGTTGATCAGGGAGACCGCGTCGGCTCCGCCCGCTGTCGCCGCGCGTGCGGGATGCAGGATGTTGGTGATGTTGGGCGTCAGCTTCACGAAGACCGGCATGCGCGTGTACTTCTTGCACCAGCGCGTGACCATCTCGATGTACTCTGGAACCTGCCCGACGGCGGAGCCCATACCGCGCTCCGACATTCCGTGCGGACACCCGAAGTTGAGCTCGACCGCATCGGCGCCTGTGTCTTCCACCAGCGGCAGGATGCGTTTCCAGCTCTCTTCTTCGCAGGGCACCATCAGGGAGACGACCATGGCCCGGTCCGGCCAGTCGCGCTTGACCTGTTTGATCTCGCGCAGGTTCACTTCCAGCGGTCGGTCGGTGATCAGCTCAATGTTATTGAAGCCGGCCATGCGAGTGCCGTTGTAGTTGATCGCCCCGTAACGTGACGAGACATTGACCACAGCCGGGTCCTCACCGAGGGTTTTCCAGACCACGCCGCCCCAGCCCGCCTTGAAGGCGCGCACGACGTTGTATTCCTTGTCGGTCGGTGGCGCGGACGCCAGCCAGAAGGGATTGGGAGATTGCACACCGGCAATGTTGCAACGAAGATCAGCCACCTCGACCTCTCCTATTATTTTCAGCCTCTTAAGGCCGCCTGTTAATAAATTTTCTTAACGCACTGCTCTTGATGGCAGCATCGAATTCTCAAGCACGCAGACGCCGGTCGATGGCCACAGCGGCAAGCTTGCCGTCCTGAACCGCTGCGACCGTCAGATCGTCTCCGACAACACAGTCGCCACCGGCCCAGACATCCGGCAGCGAAGTCTGACGATCTTCGTTGACCGCGATCCGGCCCCCGGCAAGCTCCAGCACGTCAGCAGAACCATTCACCAGCGGTGTCGGCACGAAGGTCTGTCCGATTGCCTTGAAGACCTGATCCACCAGCAGGGTGAAGTGATCGCCTGTACCCATCAGACGACCGTTGTCGTCAAGCTGCGTATACTCGAACTCGATCTCCTTCACCTGGCCGTCCTTGCCGATCAGTCTGGTCGGCTGGGCCCAGTGCTTGATCTTCACGCCGTTAAGCTGCGCGAAGTCCTGCTCGTGCCAGGTGGCGTTCATGTTGTCCTTGCCGCGCCGGTAGACCAGCGTGACATCTTCCGCACCGAGACGCTTTGTCTGGACTGCGATGTCGATAGCTGTATTGCCGCCGCCGATCACCACGACCTTTCGGCCCACGGGGAGTTTCGAAAAGTCGCCGCTCTGGCGCAGTTCGGCAATGTAGTCCACCGCATCGACAACGCCTGCAAGGTCTTCGTTCTCAAGACCCAGCGCATTGACGCCCGACATCCCCATGGAGAGGAAGACCGCATCGTAATCTCGGCGCAGATCGCTGAGCGAGAAATCCGTGCCGATCGCCTGCCCGCAGCGCAGTTCGATACCTCCGAGCGAGAGGATGAATTCCACTTCCCGCTGCGCGAAATCGTGCGGCACCTTGTAGGCGGCAATGCCGTATTCATTCAGACCGCCGACCTTGTCGCGCGCCTCGAACACAACGACATCATGACCCAGCATCGAGAGTCGATGGGCGGCGGAGAGACCTGCGGGACCGCCGCCGACAACCGCGACCGTTTTGCCGCTCGATGCGGCTCGCTCGAAGACCTGCGCATCGCTTTCAAAAAGCCGGTCCGTGGCGTAGCGCTGCAGCTCACCGATCTTGACCGGCTTTTCTTCCTGCGTATTTCGGACGCAATCCCCCTCGCAGAGAATTTCAGTTGGGCAGACCCGCGCACAGGCGCCGCCCATGATGTTCTCGCTCAGGATATCGACCGCCGAGCCCTTGACGTTGTCGGTCGCGATCTTGCGGATGAAACTTGGAATGTCGATGCCGGTCGGGCAAGCCTCGACACAGGGCGCATCGTAGCAGTAATAGCAGCGCGACGCCTCGATCACCGCACGCTTGCGGTCAAGCGGAGGATGTACATCGTTGAAGTTTTCGATGTAGTCGTCAGGACGCAGCCGTCCTGCCTGGATATCAGCAGAAGCCGTCATCATTCGGTCCCAGTATGTCTCTGTTCAAACGTGTTCTTGTGGCCGAGTCTTTTGCCCGGCCCTGTTATTGATGAAAAGGTTAGTCAAATTCTGACCATTTGGTCAACTTTTTTAATCACGCGATATTTTATGTTTGATATCAACACTCTAATTATTGCGAACGCGTCGCATTATTACTTGAAATCATCCCTTTCACGCGAAATGATGCCGCATCCAATCTCTCAGTCAGAGAGAAGAAATTTTGCTTAGGCACGCGATGCCGCTATGCTTGTCCGGCATTGAGAGGGTGAATACGCGGAGCAACGTCGTACCAGGTTGCCTTTCATTGCACAGAGAGGAAAAGTCGGAAGCTCATGACCGAAGACGTAAGGCGCGAGGAAGCGCCGGGGGAATTACAAAACGGAGACAGCGGCAGCGCAAATGCCAAGGGCTCCAGCAAGACCGGCCAGATCCGCGCCCGCAACAAGGCCAGAATCATGTCTGCCGCCGAGGAAGTCTTCGCCGGGAAGGGCTACGATGGTGCAACCACGGCGGAGATCGCGCTTAAGGCCGGACTGCCCAAGGCCAATGTGCACTACTACTTCAGCACTAAGGAAGCGATCTACCGCGCGGTCATCGACAACATTCTGGATCTTTGGCTGGAGCCCTTCCAACGCATCACCGAAGACGACGACCCAGCCGAAGCCCTGTCCATGTACATTCGAACGAAAGTCATGCTGTCTCGCGACCGTCCCCTCGCCTCGCGCATCTATGCGAACGAGATCATTCGCGGCGCGCCGATCCTCGCAGACTATCTGGGCAAGGATCTGCGCGAGTGGGTCGCGGAGAAATCCGAGGTGCTGCGCAAATGGGCTGACAAAGGCCTGATGGATCCGGTCGAGCCCGCCCATCTGCTCTTTCTGATCTGGGCCTCGACCCAGCATTACGCGGACTTTCAGGCTCAGGCCAAGGCTGTCCTGCACCACCGCGACCTGACCGAAGACGACTTCGAAACCGCCGTCGAGACCATTACCCGAGTGGTTCTGAAAGGCTGCGGGATTAAGACGGGCTGAGGTATGTCGCAAAAAACGAAACCATTTGACAGGTGGTATCGTATGCCGGACGTGGTCTCTGTCCGATGCCCAAGCTGCCGCTCTATGGCCACATATGAATTTGCCGAAATTCGATGTATCGATAGACGTAAAAAAGTAGCGGCTTTCAAGAAGAGTCGTGCCTTTGAATACTGGCGTTTTCATGACTATCGAGGCAGCCGATGGCACGGTGCTGTCTATTATCACGGTCTCCGCGGGATGACGCGCAATGAAGCCGCAGGCAGCCTTCCACAAGGCTACTTGCCGAAAGACTGGGCCGACGGCAAGCGATACCGTTCTCACGATCCTGACTTTGGCACGCTGCACTGTTCCCGTTGCAGTACGCGCCGCAAGCACCGCCTTAAATGGCCCCAAGAAGCGTTCTTTCAAATCGATTATCGGGGTAAGCCGCTTTGGGCTTTCGACCGCGACAGCTTGAATGCGCTGCGCAGCTTTATCGCTTCAAACGACAGAAGACGCTTTGGCACATATTGGGGATGGTTTCTCTTTCACATCCCCAGCCACTTTCTATCCAAGAAAGCCCGTGCAGAGGTTTCCAAGAAACTCGATAAGTTGGCGCGCACCTGACCTCAAAAGTCGTACCCGCAACAGTAAGCAACCGGTTATCTCTCCTTACAGTCCGTCAGTTGCGCGTCCATCGCCGCATTGTGCTCAACAAACGTCGCCGTCAGTTGCACTAACGCTCCGTCTTCGGACATCTCGCCCTTTACGAACGCACGCATATCGGGCCAGTCGGGGTGATCCTGATTCTGGACTTTCAAAGCCTCAAGCCGAGCGATTTGGGTTTGGTAAGCAGGTGTGGAGGCAGTCAGTTTACCAACATCTTCCTCGGTCCAATCGAAGTTCCTGAACTGCGAGAGTCCCTGCGCACGCTCCAGCCGCTCCGGAGCGTTAGCGAGCAGATAATCCAGCCGCGCAAATCGCATCTCCGCAAAGAGAACCTGAATATCCCGGTTGATATCCGCCAACTCGCTAAAGTCCGGACGCCGTTCGACAATCAGATCCCGCAGGCCCTGTTGATAGGCGGTTTTTGCAGCGAGGTCGGCTTTGGCCACGTCCTCCAGGCAGGAGATGAACTCATCTGCCGCGGCCACGTCTGAGTTCGCAACCTGCAGAGATAGGAAGAGGCTCAACACAAAAGCGGTCATCTTATGGGACATAGCCATATGCTTCGCGGTTAGTGGGTTCACAAACATAGCCACAGGCATCTTTGTAAAAGGTAAAGCAGACCCTTTCAGTGGCACGGCTTTTGCTACCTGAAAGCGAAAGTAGAATGAGCCGAAGGACGCCGACATGATGCCGATTCAGCCAGGTTTTTCCATCAACGCGCCAGGCGTGAAGGAGATCACGCCCAAAGCATCGGATAGAATCAATCTCACCGAAGCCTCGAATGAGATCTTCCAGAATTACTACGATCAACAGCAAAAATTCCTGGAAACCCGCTATAGCAATCTGGGCGACACCTCAAACCATCCGGCCTATCAGGACTACGCAACAGTACGCGTCGATGGAAAAGTCGTTGCAAAAATAGACAATCACGGCTTCGTCGAAACTTCCAACGGCGTGGGGTCAAAACTGCTTAGCGAGTTGCCGGGTGCCGTGAACGGAAAATCAGGCCCTATGCTCGCCCAGGCACGCGCGGAAAAAATTGCCGAGCTTTTGGGCGGCAAGGTGGAAAGATCTTCCACCGCCCTCACCCAACCTCAGTTCGACAGGCTTCCCCAACCGCAATCCTCGCTGGACGTGACTGCCATGCAGGCCGACCCCATGTACGAGCAATTGCAGAAATCGAAACAGGCCCGCACGGCATTTCTCGCTCAGCAGATCGGTCAGGATGATTCCTCGGCAACGTCATCAGGTACCGGTGCAGCCGCCGAGTTCCTGGATTTCATGAGCAAAACACCCGAAGAGAGGTTTTTCGCAGCCTTCCTGAAAGGCAAGGGTCTGACGGAAGAGGAGTTTGAGAAGCTGCCGCCGGAAGAGCGCACGGACCTGATGACCGAGTTCAAGCAGGAGCTCAAAGACAAGGCCCTTGAGAGTGTGGAGGAGTCGATAGAGAAAACTGCGTAAAATTAGTGCTTTACCTGCCCGCGCTTCAAGATCCCTCCAGGGTTACCTGTCCTGATCATCCGATACAAAGTCGGAACAACCTGTCCTCCGGCTCAGAGGTGTGTCAGAGGGCGCATCGGCAGGTCGGTCTGCCACAACGCTACATTGCTCTACCCTGGGAATGAATACAATCCGGCGTAAAAGCATCAAAAGTTGAAAAATTGCATTAATACAGACGATCTTAATCTTTGCATAACCACTGGGGTAGATTCTGATCCCACGACTATTTTGACGTGGAAAATGGAGCTCGCTCCCCTATGGCGACCCAAGACAATACCTCTTCTCCCAGGCAAGCGCTGAAGGACAAGCCACCCTCTGTGCGCAGAGAGGTGGCCGTCAAGCTGGGGGAACGGCTTGAAGGCGAACTCAATGACACCGAGCGTGATGTCGCCTGGGGGATTGCGCGCCAACTCGTCGAAGACACCTCGCAATCCGTTCGCGAAGAGCTTGCAATCAGTCTTTGCAACAGGCCCGATCTGCCAAAGGAACTCGGTCAAAAACTGGCGCGCGACAACGACAGTGTGGCAGCCCCCTTTTTGGCCAGGACCCCGCTTTTCAGCGACTCTGAGCTTTGCGAGATTGTTAAGGTGGTCTCGAACAAAGTGCGTAAAGCCATTGCGGGACGTCCACACCTGGAGAGTGAGCTCGCAGATCTTCTCGCTGAACTGGGCGACAGCGGTGTTGCGACGATCCTAATCTCGAACGAAGGAGCTCAAATCGGGATCTCAGGATACCGGGCGATTATCGAGCGTTTCAGCAACGAACCGAACCTGCTTGAGAAAATGGCGACCCGCTCGATTCTGCCTCCGAGCCTGGTTGCTGAACTGGTCGGTTACGTTTCAGACGCGACGCGCCTTTATCTGGAAGAAACCTACGAAGTTCCAGATAACATTGCCGACCGCGTCACGGAACAAACTGAATCGGCTGTATTGTTGCGTCTCGTGGAAATGCACAAAAACACCGAGGCCGCAGATCTGCTCAAGGTCATCCATGCCAAAGGCCTTCTGACCAAGACCCTTTGCCTCCTGATCATTCGCAGGGGCAACATTTCGGCGTTCGCGACAGCGATCTCACTCCTGACCGGCATTCCCGCAAAAAACATCGAGCTGGTTCTCAAACAAGGTGCGGTTGAGGCTGTCGAACAGGTTTGCAAACGCGCCGATCTGCCCGAGTTCGCGCGGGCCGAAGCCGTTCAGCACATCATGGCGGCCAGCAAGAAACAACCAAGCGCCGACGCATCGGGTAAGGTCGCCTGAACGAAACCCCATGAACTCCGCGCTAGGGCTCAGGTCTACTTGTTACCGATGTTCTGATGACGCCGGACACGCTGCGAAATCTTGTTGTACTCCGCCGCCTCACAATCCTTGAAAGTCTGGCTCCCGGGCGTCAGGCCGCGTTCGTCGCGGCAGACCCGCTCCGACGTGGTTTCGCAGGCCGCAAGCGGCAGCGCCAGGCAGGTGATGATCAGGAAAGACCGCATTTCATCTCCATCTCTTAAGTTCAATCCAACTTCAAACCAGCACTCACAACGAAATCTCCGCCGCCCCATCGTTCTCCTGAATAAGCGACGGCCCACTTCGAAGATATGGGGCGCATAGACCTGAGATAAAGTCGTTAAGGTCTGCGATTGTCGCTTTGCATGCGAGCTATGATGCGACAGGCTTGGTCCATACTTCAGAGGAACGGGTCATGACGATTGTTGTCCGGGCGGCAGAGCAGCCAGATCTCGAAACGCTTTTGGAACTTTATCAGCAGCTCAATCCGGCAGACCCGGTGCCAGAACGGGGAGCTGCGGCCTCGACGCTGGAAAGCCTGAACCGCAATCCGATGAGCCAGGTTCTTCTTGCCACCGATAGCAAGAAAATACTTGGCAGCTGCACCTTGATTATCGTCCCCAATCTTACCCGCAACCTCGCCCCCTATGCGGTGATTGAGAACGTCGTAACCCACAAGGACAGCCGCAGACGCGGTGTCGGAAAGATCTTAATGTCCCATGCGATTGATACAGCCTGGGAGGCAGGTTGTTACAAGGTGATGCTGATGACCGGCATGAAACGCGACGGCACCATCGCATTCTATGAATCACTCGGCTTTCGCGCGGACAGCAAGACCGCTATGGAAATCCGGCGGCCCTGACAGGGCCCTGACGGTCAAAACGTCTTGAAGTAACAGCCCGCGTTTCACCTGCGTTTCCAGATCACATCAAGCCGCTGCGTCCTGCTTCAGCCACTGAACAACCTGTCGGCTGATCTCGTCTTCCCGGCTTTGCTTCGACACCAGCGCGCAAAGCGGTTTGTCGCTGGGGAGGGAAAACCTGAAAGCCTGAACCAGACGCCCCCGCGCCAGGGCGCTTTCGACCAAGGGCTGATGACCGATCAACAGACCGGCACCATCGATCGCGGCCTGGACAGCCAGGCTGTAGAGGGAAAAGAGCGGCCCAGCGTGGCCGTCACTGGTATGACGATGCCTGCCACTGTGCGCTCTGGCCGCACGCAGCCACTCAGGCCAGTCCTCGCGCCAGGTTTCGTCATGCAGCAGGACGTCATGTGATGGCTCGGCCCTTTGCTTCAGCTTCTGCGCGAGCTCCGGCGTGCAAACGGGAAACAGACGGTCTTCGGCAAGCACGCTGCACTCCGCTCCTTCCGGCACCTCATTGAGAAAAAACAAGGCCAGGTCGAAAGATTCGCGCTGCAGGTTCGGCGGGCGCTCCAGCGCGGTCACTGAAATCAGAAGCTCGGGGAAATGCGCCCGCAACGCCGGCAAGCGGGGCGACAGCCAAAGCTGCGCCACAGAGGGTAATGCGGCAATGCGGATCGAGCCCGGCATACCGGCGCGGCGCAACTCCTGCGCCGATACCCCCAAGGCGTCGAAGGCCGCCGTCAGGGACGGCAGGGCGGCGCGTCCAACATCGCTCAAACGGACCCCCTGGGCCTTGCGTTCGAACAGCCGGCAGCCGGCCCATTCCTCCAACAGCTTAATCTGCTGCGCAATGGCGCCGGGCGTGACCAGCAGTTCTTCACCGGCCAGAACAAAACTCTCGTGCCGGGCTGCCGCCTCGAAGGCGCGCAGCGCCTTGAGCGGCATCGCCTTGGGTCTGGGAGGGTCAACGGCCATACAACACCAAAAATCAGACTCATTTTTTCTATGCCTAGATTCGACGATAACTGGTTTGCGATCTCACCGCCATAGATGGATTCTACCCTCCATAAATGAGGTCCGAACCCTCGGCCTCAATTGCAGAGCGGAAAGAAAGCATGCCGAAGCTAACGCAGCGAAACTGGGTTCCCGCAGCCGTAGAAAGCTATGTCCAATCCATTGCCACAGAGACCGCGCACGCGGAAGCGGAGGCTGTCTCACGCCGGATCGATGCACTGATAGAGGAAAACCGCGCGATCCATGAGCGCGACTGCATCAACCTCAACCCGGCAACCAATATTATGAATCCCAAGGCCGAGGCCGTTCTGGCGCAGGGTCTGGGTTCGCGGCCCTCGCTTGGCTATCCCGGCGACAAATATGAAATGGGCCTGGAAGCTATAGAGAAAATCGAGGTTATCGCCGCGGAGCTGGCCGCTGAAATATTTGAAGCCCGCTATGCCGAGATCCGGGTGGCGTCCGGAGCGCTCTCCAATCTTTATGCCTTCATGGCAACCGCCCGACCGGGCGATGCGATTATCGTACCGCCGGGAGAAATCGGCGGCCACGTCACACATCACACTGCAGGCGCGGCTGGCCTTTACGGCGTCGAGATCCACAGCGCACCGGTCGACGCGTCCGGCTACAGCGTGGATATCGATGGCCTGCGCGCACTGGCACAGCGGATCAAACCCAAACTGATCACCCTGGGTGGAAGCCTCAACCTCCTGCCCCACCCGGTTGCCGAGGTTCGCGCGATCGCCGATGAGGTCGGGGCCTATCTGTTGTTCGACGCCGCCCATCTCTGCGGCATGATCGCCGGTGGTAGCTGGAAGAATCCGCTGCACGAAGGCGCGCACCTGATGACCATGAGCACCTATAAATCACTCGGGGGACCGGCGGGCGGTTTGATCGTCACCAATGATGCAGGTCTCGCCGAACGTCTGGATTCGATCGCCTTCCCCGGTTTGACCGCAAACTTTGACGCCGCCAAATCTGCCGCGCTCGCGATCAGCCTGCTCGATTGGCGCGAACATGGCACAGCCTATGCAGAAGCGATGACAGAAACCGCCAGCGCCCTGGCCCAGGCGCTCCTGCAGGAAGATTTACCGCTCTTCACGACAGAACACGGCATCACCAATTCTCATCAGTTCGCAATCAGGGCCGCGGACTTCGGCGGTGGTCAGGCAGCCGCAAAGCGTCTGCGTAAAGCCAACATCCTGACTTGTGGAATCGGCCTGCCGATAGAAGTGGTAGACGGCGATATGAACGGACTGCGCATCGGCACGCCGGAGATTGTCCGCTGGGGGATGACTGCGCGCGACATGCCGGAATTGGCCGGGCTGATAGCACGGGGCCTCTTGGCGGAAGATCCTGCGCGGGTTGCGACCGACGTCACCGCGTTCAGAAGCAGCTTTCGCCGTCTTCACTTTATCCGGCAATAGTGAAACCGCGTCAGAAGCGCGCGTTACGCGTCCCGGGCCCAGGCGGCAACCGATTCCAGAAAGCGCCTTAGCACCGGCCGCACACCGGTTGCCAGGTCTTCCCGGAAGCCGAAGGGCGGATCTTCGTTCATGTAAGTTGCCCAGGACTGTTCGAGCTGGATGGCATGGACGTTGTTCGCGGGATCACCGTAGTGGCGCGTGATGTAACCGCCCTTAAAACGCCCGTCGATCATAAAGCTGTAGTCCGCCGTGACCTTGGCAATGTCGCCAAGCCGGTTCAGCAACTCGGGCGCCGCAGTCACGCCGCCGCCGCTGCCAAGATTGAGATCGGTCAGACGTCCTTCGAAAAACCGGGGTACTTCGCTGCGGATCGAATGGGCATCCCAGAGGACGGCAACGCCGTGTTTTTCTCTGATCGCAGCCAGTTCACTGGCGATCTTATCGTGGTAGGGTTGCCAGACGCCGACCCTGCGCTCTTCGATTTCCACTTCATCAGGCAGCTCGCCCTGCCGGTAGAGAGGCGCTTCCGAAAAACTACTGGTCGGACAAAGCTCCGTATTATTGGCGCCGGGATAGAGAGGCTGGCCGGTCGGGTCGCGGTTTAAATCGATCACGTAGCGGGAATGGGTCGCCCGAATCGCCCCGATACCAAGATCTTCAAGGAAGTCGTAGAGCTGGGGCAGATGCCAGTCGGTGTCCGGAACTTCAAGCGCAGCCGGCGTCATCCGCGTCTGCAGTTTTGGCGGTATGAAAACGCCACTGTGGGGCATCGACAAGAGGACCGGTACGGTCCCGGGCTTAAAGACGAAGGGCTCCATTGATCTCTCGTTTTCTTCCAGAGTCTGATCGTTTATCGCTGAAGAGATGAAAATACGATCAGCATCCCTCTTCAATGCCTCTTCCTCGCCCGTCTGGCAAGCCATGCTGGTCAGATGCGGTGAGCTTGTCTATACAAGCGAGTGCGGTGAACTTGGAATTCGGGATAACGTTAAGATGAAACTCTCCGGCCCTGCAACCGGTGTGCCCGTCTCCCGGAGAATGGAAGTGGCGCTATGACAGCCTCTCAGAGTGACAGCAGCCCCCCTGCCTATCAGCAGGTCAAAGACCACATTCTGGACCGCGTTCTGAAGGGCGATTGGCCGGAGGGCGCCCGCGTGCCCTCTGAAAACGAGCTCACCCGTACCCTCGGTTTTTCGCGCATGACCGTCAATCGGGCCCTGCGGGAACTCACCGCCGAAGGCTGGTTGACCCGCACCCAGGGCGCCGGAACCTTCGTCGCCGAAAGCCGCCCTCAATCGGCGGTGCTGGACATTCGCAACATCGCGGACGAGATTCGCGAACGCGGGCACGAGTATTCATCCGAAATCTATCAATTGCGCGCCGAGACTGCCGGCAGCGTCGAAGCCGGCTTGCTGGGACTGGAAGAAGGCACAGAGATTTTTCATTCCCTGATCGTCCATTACGAGAACGGTCAGCCGGTCCAGCTTGAAGACCGTTTCGTCAATCCTGCGGCGGCGCCGGACTATCTGAGTCAGAATTTCCGAAGCATCACGCCCTACGAATACCTTATGAAAGCCGCGCCCTTGAGCGAGGCGGAACATGTCATCCAGGCCATCCAACCGGAACCGGAAACCGCCCGCCTGCTTTCTATCAATCCGCAGGCGCCCTGCCTGCTGCTCAAACGTCGGACCTGGTCGGGCGGAAAGTCCGTCACCTACGCCCGCCTGGTGCACCCGGGGGACCGTTTTCAGCTCTGGGGGCGTTTCAGCAGTTGATGACCGTTTCGGCGCGTCAATCATTATGACGCCCTGCTCTGCTCAATCGCATCTCCGCCTCAATCCCTCGAAATAACAACGCAATCCGACCCCGGAATTGCCGCGAAACCACGTCCTATTCGTTCTGCCGACGCCCCGAAGATGCTTTTTGCGTCCCGGGCACCCAGCACACGCGCGAGACAAGGACAAACCAATATGCTGAGCAAACGCATAATTCCGGCAGTGACGGAGAAGCATTCATTTAAAATGAAAATCGGGATGGCTGTCGCGCTCGCCGCCAGCAGCGATATTCTGCTCTACGAACATGAGACCGGATGGAGTCTTGCTGTCCTGGCATGGTTGTTCCTGGCCGTGTTAGTGGCGTTCAACCCTCCAGATTTGAGCTTCAGACAAAGCCGGGTGATTGGCGCAGCCACGCTGCCACTGACCCTCGCACTGGTCGAAGCCCCAAGCGTTATCCCCTGCTTACTCATCCTCTTGAGCGCGATTGCACTCTCGCTGCCGCGAACCACGGCCTGGCCAGGCACCGCGGGCCTGTGGCTCTGGCACATCCTGAACTTCGCCCTGCAGCTCCCGGCCCGGCTTTTCATTGACCTGCGGCGTGTGCGTGAAGTCAGACGAAAGCGCCCAAGGGCCCGAGTCTTCAACAGCATCCTACGCAACTGGGCTCTGCCGCTTGGTGTCGGGATCATCTTCTCAGTGCTGCTGATCCAGGCCAACCCGGTGATTGATTCCTGGCGTCCCGAGCTCGACTGGGAAAAGCTGCTTTCCTTCTTCCATCCTCAGCGATTGCTGTTCTGGTTGACGAGTTTCGTTGTGATCTGGGCATTCCTGAGGCGCTATCAATCGCCTCAGCCACCGGGTAGCCGCTTCATAGTTCCTGCGCTTCGTACGGGGGTCGACAAGTTTTTTTCACCTGGCGCCGTAGTACGGGCCCTTATCCTCTTTAATCTGATCTTTCTTGCCCAGACAGGAACCGACCTGACCTATCTCTGGTCCGGGGAGAGCCTGCCGGAGGGTTTAACCTATGCGGGATATGCTCATCGAGGTGCCTATCCACTGATCGCGACGGCTCTGCTTGCCGGCCTCTTTACTCTAATTGCATTCCGGAATGGCACTTCCTTGCAAAACACGAACTTCGTCCGGCACCTGGTCTTTCTCTGGATCGGGCAAAACATATTCCTGACGGTCAATGCAATCTGGCGCACGGTGAGCTACGTCGAGGTTTACGGTTTGACCTACCTGCGGATCGCAGCTCTCCTATGGATGGGTCTGGTCGCTTGCGGGCTCGGCTTCATTATCTGCAAAATTGCATTTGGCAAGTCATTGCGATGGCTCACATCCGTGAATGCCATAAGCCTGCTCGCCGTTCTTTTCGTGTGCAGCTTTATGAATTTCGGCGGCCTCGTCGCTGACTACAATGTCAGAAACAGCGCGGAACTCGGTGGATCCGGCCAGCTTGTTGACTTCAACTATCTCGAGGAGATCGGACCAGACGCACTGCCCGCTTTGAATCTCTATCTCCGCGAGGCCTCCCTGAAGCACGTTAAATGGCGCAGGGCACGCCATCTCGCAGGCACCTTAGAACGCAGATTGCACAAGACCACCGAGGACTGGCGCGGCTGGAGTTTTCGGCGGCAACGCCTTTTGAACAGCCTTGGAGGCGATGGTGCAACTTAGTCGGCGGTTCGAGTGCAGCTTTTAGCCGGAAAATTTCATCCTTTCTGTAAACTTGCTTTTGTTAAGCTTTGTTTACCAATCAGTATGTATTTGTAGATCGGCAAATAAATCTCGAAAAGCGATAGCGCCTCGACTAAGAATAGTGAGCGTATTTCGGGCTTCGCTGAATCCTAAACCTTCGGGGGGAGTGACAGGATGGAATTAGGAACGCTTTTACTGATTGTCGTCGTACCTGGCGTCGTTCTCTATATCTGGTACGCCAAGTTGATCAGTCGTCGAAATACGGCGCGTGAAGCGCTGTCTTCCGTCGATGTTCAACTTAAAAAGCGGCACGACCTGCTCCCCAACATCTTGAAGCTCGCCGGGCGTTTCATGACGCATGAGAAAGAGTTACTCGAAGGACTGACAGCTCTTCGGGTCCGTGTCGACGCAGATTATGATCGGGCCGACCCCGCAGCTGTGCAGGCCCACCTCAGCGCAGGTCAGGAGCTACAAAGCGGCATGGCCCGCTTCTTCGCAGTCGCCGAGGACTATCCTGATCTCCGCTCCGCCGAGACCATCTCAAAAGCCCAGGACACCTTTACCGAGGCGGAAGCCCACATCTCAGCCGCGCGGCGTTTTTACAATGCTGCGGTCTCCGATCTGAACAATGCCGTCGAGATTTTTCCCGGCAGCATGATTGCAGGCTGGGCAAATGTGAAGGCCATGCCCTTTTGGGAGATGGAAAATACCGACCATCGCGCGGCAATAAATGTTGACGACCATCTGAAGTGATCGGGGGAGAAAATGCAGTTGCCATCGACACCCCAAGCACGTGCCCTTCTGGACAGGTTCGAGGATGTCTTCGACGGAGAAATCGCGCCGCGCCTGCAGGCGCGTGATCACGAACGTCTCACACTGAAAAAACAGAACGGCCGGAACTGGTTCCTGGTTATCGCCGTTGCCGGTATCTCGGCGGTCCTGGTCTTTTTTCTCACACGCGACACCGATTCCCTTTTCTTTGCGCTCCCTACCGGTGCTGCCGCCTACTGGCTTCTCATCGCGAGGCCCACCAAACGGCTGACCGATAGCGTTAAACACGCCATTTTTATTCCGCTCTGTGACGCGCTTAATTTTACCTACCATCTCCGGCCCGATGGTTCGAACGCGGGTTATTTCTGTGAACTCGACCTCGTAGGCACCTTCAATCAAAGTCATTTCGAGGACGAGGTATCCGGTCACTATGAAGGGCTCCGTTTTTCGCTGGTCGACGCGCACTTAAAGGACAAGGACGACGAAAATACCCGCACGGTTTTCCACGGCCTGCTGGCCGCCTTCGAGATGAGTAAGAACTTCCACGGGCGCACTATCGTACGCCGCGACGGTGGCATGGTTGGTAATTTTCTGGGTGGCATTGGGAACGAACTGGAACGCGTTGCTCTGGAGGATCCAAGATTTGAGCGCGCATACGAAGTCTATTCGAGCGACCAGGTCGAGGCCCGCTATCTACTGACACCGGCCTTCATGGATCGCCTCCTTGCGCTGGAAGAACAACTCGGCTCAAAGGTTCGCCTTGCCTTTGACCGCAACTCGTTGCTTATGTCCATCGAACTGAACCGTGACGCCTTCAGCATCGGCAAACTGGACGCACCCCTGGCAGACAAAAGGCGTTTGCAGGGAATTGTAACGGACCTGACCATGATCTTTGATGTGGTTGAAACGCTTCGCCTGAACGCAGAGATAAAGCTTTGAACGATAAGGCCGCTGAATCCGACCAAACTCTCCCGGCACACTCCGGAGTCCGCCTGGACACTGAGACCGCCGTGAACATCTACAACGAAGGTATCGCGCCGCGACTGATCGAGCTGGTCAAGAAAAGCCGGGCCCGTAAGCGCAGCGATGAATTGACCTGGATTGCGTCGATCGGGATCGCGCTGGTGGTGGGCAGTCTCGCGTATCTGGCAACCGGCGCAATCAACGGACTTTTGCTGGGTGTGTTGGCAGGTGGTGGCGCACAGTGGGCCCTGAGCAAGCGTCCCAGGCCGGACATCAGGCTGGCCATGCGGCAGGAGATCTACAAGCCGCTCTGTGACGCAGCAGGCATTTCCTACGCGCTTGCACCCATGCAATCAAATGCGGAGAGCTTTGCCAGTTTCGGGTTGGTCGGCAGCTTTGACAACTCTCGCTTTGAGAACCAACTGGCTGGATCCTACAAAGGTATCGTCTTTTTGCAGACCGACGCCATGCTCACGCAGAATGGCGCGGAACATGCGTCCATCGTGTTCAACGGCCTGCTCTCGGTGTTTGAGTTGCCGCGGCGGTTCCAGGGACAAACGCTGGTTCTGAAAAACGACGAGCACCTTCAAAAAGTCGCAGAGGCTTTTCAGGCCCCGCCGGAAAGAGTGGAGCTGGGTGACTGGACCTTCGAGCAGAGTTTTGAAATCTACGCCACCGATCCCGAAGAAGCCCGCGCCATTATCACACCGGTCCTGCGTGGACAGCTGCTGGCGTTACAGCAGATGCTGGGCTTCGATATTCAGTTGGCCTTTACCGGCACGACCATGATCATGTCTGTCGATTTAAAAGCAAACGCCTTCGACATCACCGACCCCGACTGGCCGGCAAACGACCCTCGCCGCCTCCATACCGCGCTGACACGCTTTCAGGCGATATTCGAAACCCTCGATGTGCTGCAACTGAATCCCCAGCGCAAATCATCCTTTCCAATTTGAGCGGCCTGTACGACGCCCTTGTGTGTCCCTCGGATATCGTTGCGAAAGCTTTGTGATGCTCAACATTACCGCAGCGCCTGTGCCGACCATGCAACGGACAAAGACATCATAATTGGCATGCGCTTCAACTTTGCCGCTCTACACAACCTCTCGCGCTGAAACGAGAAACCTGTCGACCTCGCCGCGAAGCATTTCAGCCTGTTGCGAGAGTTCCGCCGCCGCCGCGTTAACGTCGCCCGACGAGCGGCTCGTTTCCTCCGCCGAGGTGGTCACGATCGCGATGTTCTTTGTAATATCAGTCGTGCCTATCGACGCCTGTTCAATATTGCGCGCGATTTCCGAGGTCGCAGCGGTTTGCTCGTTCACTGCCGTCGAAACCCTGCAATTGGATTCATTGATTTCTGAAACCTTGGACGCGACCCCCGAAATCGCCGCAACCGTCGAGTTCGTCGCCTCCTGGATGCTTTGAACGAAACGCCCAATTTCCTCCGTCGCGCTCGATGTCTGTTGTGCCAAATTCTTGACCTCACCGGCAACAACCGCAAAGCCCTTGCCTGCCTCACCAGCCCGAGCCGCTTCAATAGTCGCGTTAAGGGCAAGCAGATTGGTTTGCTCAGCAATGTCGTTGATCAGATTAACAGCTGCCTTGATCTGCTCTGCAGCCTCCTGCAGCTCGGTCACCTGCGTGCCCGCATTGGTCGAGATATCAGTTGCTGTATTGGTGATCTCGGATGCGACGGATACCTGCCGGCTGATCTCCTGAATGGATGAGGAAAGCTGTCCCGAAGCCGCGGCGACAGTCTGCACATTTGTCGCTGCTTCCTCGGCAGCAGCCGCAACACTGGTCGAGCGTTCACTGGTATTCTCAGCCGCACCGAGCAGGGACTGCGAAGACGAGCTCAATTCTGTAGCCGCGCTGGATACAGTTTCGACAATGCCTGCAATAGAGCTTTCGAACTGGTTCGAGATCCCGGCGAATTCCTGTACTTTCTGTTCTATGGATTTCAACGCTCTGTTGACCGTTTCTGCCGAGTGACGGAAGGCCCCCTGCATCCCCGTAACCTCGATCTTACGGAAATACATGTTGTTGCTGACATGGTCCATACAGGTCGCAGATTCGCGTAGATAGGCATCACAGCGATCAATCACGTCATTAACGGTGTGAAGCAACTCTCCCAGCTCTCCATTCGCATTGATGTTGGTGAGCCGCACTTCAAAGTCGCCGGCGACGACACGTCGCAGTAACTCGCGCGAGCGTTTGATTTCCTGAGCATCTCTCCTTGCAAACATTATCAAGCTCCCAGCGAAAACATAAATTGGTTGAAGTTCATTTTGGCGTCATCGATGAGCTGCTGAATTCTCTTGCAGCCATCCTGAAGCCCCTGCTTGGGGCTGGCTGCAGCCCGCTCGATCTCGAGCAATTCCCGATACAAGGGAATGATGTGGCCCTCGAGAATTTTCCGATTGGGAAATCGCCGGTTCGAGTGATATCCGGTGATCTCGCCATTCGTGCCAAAACTGGGCGTCACATGAGCGTAGACCCAGTAGTTGTTCCCACTTGCCGCCCTGTTGTTGACGTACGCGAAAATTTCCCTGCCGTCCCTGATCGTGCTCCACAGCAGTTCGAAGACACTGCGTGGCATCTCCGGGTGACGCACGATGTTGTGCTGCTGTCCGATGCATTGCTTCTCGCTCATTTCGGCCATCTTGAAGAACAGCCGATTGCCGTAGACCAGCTTCCCGGTCAGGTCGGTTTTCGAGACAATCATGTCATCACATGAAAAGGTTGTTTCCTTCCCCGTAAGCTGCGCTTCGCCGTACAAACCCATCGCATCACCTCTTAGATCACGTAATTCTTTTACCTGCCACCAGACTGTCAACAGAGCATACCGATGCTCGTCGAAGCAGTTTTGCGTGGTTCAGATAATTACACTACATGTCTAAAGATTGTTTAAACGCGTTTAAAAAGAACTTAAACGATCATTTTTGCATTTTTTTGGAGAACAAAAATTAATTTTATTTCCGCATTACGTGTAGTTCTTTTGTCAAAGCCGCCTTATTTTTTTTATGCTGCTTTTACAGGATCCATATTTTGGCTGGACAATGTCGTCCCCGCTTCGGGACGATGTCTTGCAGGATTTTTACGAGTCCAAAGCCACGAGGTTTTCGCCGATGAGTCATCTCTTGTGAATCCCGGAAACTGAGCAGACCTTGCTTTCGCCAAGAGTCTCCTGCACGCGCTCGGGGGGATACAGGCCTGGTTTGCAGGCTGAGCGATCGCATGGCCGTTCCACGTCGTGAATGATCGACGCAGAGCGCTCCATTTGGCGGTTTGTTCCATTGATTGAGTCTGGAGGGCCTTCGGTTCCGCCAGGGTACTGCTTTTCCGGTTACAGCATCACCGCGCAAGGTGGCGCGGACCGCGATACTCTACGCAGATAAGCACCACTTCAATTCCTGGCAAAAAGCGCATAGGAGGCGCATAGACTGGGGACGCGAGAACGGCCAATTGGTCGTCGTTTGGCAGATGGAAACAAAAAAAGCGCCGCCCTCCTGCTAAAGGAGAAACGGCGCCTTTGACAAGCTCTCAGCGGCAGGAGTTTTATCAGCCCGCCCCAGTGTTCTTCAGAAAGGCTTCGGTCTCGCCCTGCAGCGACTCTGCCTGTCTGGAGAGTTCACTCGCAGCGGACAGCACGTCGCTGGCGATGCGACCGGTCTCGGATGAGATCTGGGCAACTTCAGCAATGTTGCTGGAAACCTCACGGGTGGCCGCGCCCTGCTCCTCGATCGCAGAAGAAATCCCCGTGGTCACCTCGTTGATTTCCAGGATCTTCTGAGAGATGGACTCATTTGCAGAGACCGCAACGCCGGTGGCAGTCTGGATCTCGGAAATCTGCTGGGAAATCTCCTCCGTCGCCTTCGCCGTCTGGTTGGCCAGCGCCTTGACTTCGGAGGCAACCACCGCGAAGCCCTTTCCGGCCTCGCCGGCGCGCGCCGCCTCAATCGTGGCGTTGAGCGCCAGCAGGTTGGTCTGCTCTGCGATATCCTGAATCATATTTACGACTTCGCCGATCTTCTGCGAAGCCTCGACCAGTTCCCTGATGCGGTCGCTGGACTCTGTGGCTGCCGTTGTCGCGGTCTGCGCCATCTGCGTCGCCTGGGCGGTCTGCCCGGCGATTTCATTGATCGCAGCGTTCAACTGCTCGGCAGCCGAGGCAACGGCCCCCGTGCCCTTATCCGCCTGCTCCGCATTGCCCTGCATCGAACCGGCGCTGGATTGCATTTCCGTTGCGGCCGCGGAGACACCGGCAACAATGTTCTGTACGTTCTGCGCCATATTGACGTTGCTGGTCACGACGGACCACGACAGCATGGGGCCAACATATTCACCGGATTCACTGCGCAGGGCGGAAACCTGCAGATCCAGACGCTCATCGCCCAGCTTGATGACGGTGCGGTGCGGCAGGTTCGCTGGATCTGCCAGCAGATTGCGCTGATGCGACGGGTTCTTATGGAAGATGTCGATACACTTGCCTTTGAGCTCGGCAGCCGGTGCAGGAAGCAGATGGTTCAAAGGCGTCAACGTCTCGATGCTGGTCTTGTTGATGTAAGTGATTTCGAAAGTCTTCGGATCCGCCATCATCACATTGATAGGCATCTCATCGAGCATCCCCAACAAGCGCGCTGTCTGCTCTTCCTTCTCGACCTGCTTGGTGATGATGCTCCAGGTCAGCATCGGGCCGACATAGGTGCCCTTGGCGTCATAGAGTGCCGTCACATAGAGATCCAGCCACTCGCCACCAATGGTGATCCGGGTTTGATGCGGCAAGTTGGAAGGATCCGCCAAGAGTGCACGTTGGTGTGAAGGGTTCTTGTGAAAGATGTCCACCGACTGTCCGACGATTTCATCTGCCTTTATCGGAAGCACATCCTCAATGCTTTTCAGCGCCGTCATCGAGGACTTGTTTGCATAAGTGATGGTGAAGTCGTCGAGATCGCAGGTCATCACACTCACGGGCATCAGATCGAGCATCTGACCGAACAGCTCACTCGCACCGGACCGCTTCTTCATTGCCGAAAACATAGCCACTTTGCTCCCACTACAGATATCAGTCTCACGTATTTTCTGTAGAGAAGCATGTACTCGATTAAAATTTTCCTAAAATTTAAGTATGTTTTAAATAGAAATAATCTAACGAGAATCTACTTTTGCTCATTTGCTTTAAATTTACGAACTTCTATTGGTTGTATTTAAAATACACATACCGGGATATGAACAATCACTGATAGATATCGCGAAAAAATAATTCCAAAAGAACGCACTACAACTAACGTTCTCACTGTTCACGTACCCCTGGAACAAATGCCATTGAAAACCCAAGGTTTTCACTCTGCCCCAGCCGACGTGAAACACAGTCAGGTAAAACCCACAGCACAGCGGAAACACCCGGAGGTTACATAGGCGTGTGATCGCCCGGTCGAACCGATATCGCCAGACGATTTGCCTCAATGGAAAAAAAACCAGCGAAGGAGGTAATTTTCCAATTGAAAATTTCCCCGCCTTGGCCTCACGGGGCAGGCGCAACACTGCCTACAGACACCCCCTAATGCTCCAAAAAAAAAAGAAAAGCCCCGCCGGTAGTCCGGCGAGGCTTAAATAGCTGTGACGCATACATCGTGGCGGCGACATTACCCCTGGCAGAGCATCAGGCGGCTCTGATCTGGGCAAGGAAGCGGTCGATCTCCTGGGCCAGAATCTCTGACTGGGTTGATAACTCACCTGCAGCCTGGAGAACCTGATTGGCGGCTTGACCTGATTCGCCGGCGGCATCGGTCACACTCGAGATGTTCGAGTTCACGTCTTGCGTGCCCTGCGCCGCCTCCTGAACATTCCGGGCAATTTCATTTGTCGCGGCCCCTTGCTCCTCAACCGCGGCGGCAATGCTGGTTGAGATATCATTCACCTGATTGATGGTCGTGCTAATGTTTTCAATCGCCTTCGTGGTGTTGCTGGTCACCTCCTGCATACCCGCAATATGGCTGGAGATCTCCTCGGTCGCCTTGGCCGTCTGCGTCGCCAGATTCTTGACCTCCGAGGCAACCACGGCAAAGCCCTTGCCGGCTTCTCCGGCCCGTGCCGCCTCAATCGTCGCGTTCAGCGCCAGCAGGTTGGTTTGCTCGGCAATATCGTTGATCAGGCTGATGACCTCGCCGACTTTCTCCGCCATCTGCGCCATGTCCTGCACGGTTTCCGTGGTCTTGCCTGCCTCATCCACCGCCTGTCCGGTGATCGAAGAGGATTGATTTACCTGACGGGTGATTTCGCTGATCGAGTTGGAGAGTTCTTCTGTCGCGCTCGCCACGGCATTGACGTTTCCGGCTGCTTGTTGAGACGCCGAAGCGACCGCCGTCGCCTGTGTCGCAGTCTCTTGAGCTGTCGATGTCATAGCCTGAGCGGAGGATTGCAACTCGGTTGAAGCCGATGATACGACCTGGACAATTCCGCCGACGGAACTTTCAAGATCTTTCGCCATGGTCAGCAGGGCCTCTTTGCGAGCATGCTCCCCACGTTCTTTCTCACGGGCAGCTTCCGCGGCGAGATCCTGGTTTTCGACCAGCTTCAACCGGAAAATTTCTAGAGATTTGGCGACTTTGCCGATTTCATCCTCTGAATGCACGGTCACTGAATTATCTGTCTGTCCGGAAACGAGGCCGTCAAGCGCAACTACCAGCTCACGAAGCGGCTTGGTGATCGCCGTCCTGACGAGAATCACGGCCAGTGCGAGGCTGATCCCTAACGCCGCCAAAGAGAGAATAATAAGAAGATTTAGCGTCTCTTTCTCGTGACGCTCGATCGTGAGCATCGCCCCGCCCGTAAAGGCGACGATCTCGGCCTGGAGATCCTCCAGTGTGTGATTGAGCTTCTCCTCGGCCTCTTCGATTGGCCCCTCTTTCAAAATGGCCTGCTCGATATCCCCAGCCGATAGAAGCGCAAAAATCTCAAGCGCATGTTCGTCAAACAACGCGTGATCGGCCTCGATCTTCGTCAGTACGTCGAGGATATGCTGGAACTCCTTCGTTTCTTCAGGCGTATGCGCGTGATGCAAAGCCTGCTCGGCAAGGACTTCACCCTTCTTGATCTCCTTGTCGACTTTCGCGGCCAAGGTCTCAAACACCGAGACGGAGTGTTCAAACTTTTCAGCGGCATGCGTATCGTGCGCCATGGCTTCGCCGTAACGGATCGCCCGTTCGTAGTTAATCGACTGTTCGAGCTGATGGATGGTGATCTGGCTGATGATTTCCGTCAGAGGAATGTCCTGCTCAGCGACGGTCTCGATTTCAACTCCAATCCGCGCCATCTGGGTAATCGCCACGCCTGCGACTGCGCTAAGCGCCAGAAGGCATAAACCGACGATTCCAAAAATCTTGCCGCTAACACTAAAACTCTTAATACGCTTCAGCATCGGTCTCTCTTTCCGTCTCCTTGTTGGACGCAGCCAACTAACTCCGAAGAAAAATTCGGACGAAAGTTGCTACACCAGGGAAGGCAATCAGAGCCACTGCGTATGGCGAATACAGGGGGTTCGCCCGGCCTTTTTTCTCAAAACCTTTGCAATTGCGCTAAAGACACTGTCGCTTTAGCGCGACAATGCCTGTGATGTCTCTGCGCCACGCAATAAATAGAGCCGAATTCAGATTAAAATTTCGCTAAATTTATCCTCTAGATTTCATAATTACCCTTCTTATTTGTATTATACCGCTCATTCAAACCGCCTTTAGTTGCCAAAGAGTTTTAATGTTGAGGATTTAAACTTGAAAACCAGCAATCAGCACATGAATTTATATCGAGATAACATGCACTATAAATAAGCTGACATAGCGAAAACCGAAGCCATAACATCGTGATTGCAGCTTTACGTAGAAACCTGGCATCGCCCCCACTTTCTAACACCTCAACTTAAAAAAACGACATTCGTCGCGTCACAGTTCGAACAACGCCGATCAGGTGAAGAAATCCGCCTGAGATTTGACTCCCGAAAATTCCCTTGCCTATACTTGTATATACAAGTGAACAAAAATCACTGCGCAGGAAGCCAGACGGAATGATACGAGGCAGCGAATCAACGCTGTATCGATCCATCAGGGAAACAGGATTAGACATGCAGGAAAAACTCATCAGAACAACAGCCTTTGCAGCCCTTCTGGGCGCATCGGCAGCTATAGGATTGTCCGGCACAGTGCTCGCGGACAGCGTCAAAATCGGAATCAATGTGCCGCAGACCGGCTTCGCAGCTGCGGACGGAAAGTCGGCGCTGATTGGCGCACAACTGGCCGCCGAGCAGGCCAATGCAAACGGTGGCGTGAACGGCAAGGACGTTGAACTGGTTGTCTACGACGATCAGGCATCGCCCAAATCCGCCGTACCGATCGCAACCAAGCTGGTCGAGCAGGACGAGGTCAAGATTGCGATCTCCGGCAGTTATTCGGGCGCGACCCGGGCCGCAGCCGGTGTCTTTCAGGAAGCAGGCGTTCCCTACATCTCGGCCTTTGCCGTGCATCCCGAGATTACCCGTTCAGGAGACTATGTCTTCCGAACCAGCTTCGTCGGCGAGGTCCAGGGTCGCGCAGGTGCGAAACTGATCGGTGAAAGCCTCGGCAAGAAGAAAGTCACGCTGATCACCCTGAAGAATGACTTCGGCAAGTCGCTGGCCAACGGCTTCAAGGAAGCCGCGGAGAAGTTCGGCATCGAAATCGTCAGCGAGTACGAGTACTCCATCAAGGACCGCCAGTTCGGCCCCATCGTGGCCAAAGTGAAATCCGATGCGCCTGATGCAATCTATGCCTCGGGCTATTTCTTCACCGCCGGTCCCCTGGTTTCGCAGCTGCGCTCCGGCGGTATCGATGTTCCCGTCATCGGGCAGGAAGGCTACGACTCCCAGAAGTTCATCGAAATCGCGGGCGGTGCCTCGGAAGGCGTGATCATCACCACTTCTCTGGATCGGGATTCAGACTCGCCTGAAGCAAAATCCTTCATAGCTGCCTTCGAGGAAAAAGCCGGTTACAAAGCCGACATGGTGGCAGCTTCGGGGCACACCGCCATGAAGGTCGCGATTGCCGGTCTGCGCAAAGCAGGCAGTGACGATCCCAAGGCGATCCGCGACGCGATTGCCGGCCTGACGCTGGAAGCCTCCACCGGCACCATTTCCTTCAACGGCCTGGGAGAAGTGCGCAAGGATGTGCAGGTCCAGGTGGTGAAAGACGGCAACTGGCACCGCCACTCGATCATTAGCGATCCGGATCTCCTGGCCCCGCCAGAAAAGTAAGCTGAGCCCGAAAGGCCGCTCTTTTTTCCTGTCATAACACGCTGGCGGGGAACAGAGCGGCCTCATTTTTTTGCCGCACCCTCTCTCAAGGTTTCCTTCATGCTCGCTTTCGAACTCCTGCTGCAAGGTCTGGTGCAGGGCAGCATCTACGCCCTGATTGCGGTCGGCCTGACCCTGGTCTACGGCCTGCTGCGCATCCTGCATGTGGCCCATGCCGGGCTCTTCACATTGGGCGGCTACATCGGCGTATTAATCACCAACGCCACCGGGAGTCTGGCACTCGCCCTGCTGGTTGCCATGCCGGCCATGGGTCTGCTTGGGGTCGCGATCTACCGGACCTGTTATGAGCCCTTGCTCGGGCGTCCGCCCTACGTCGCCCTGATTGCCTCGATCGGGTTGTTCATCATGATGGAGGAACTCTTTCGTCTGATCTTCGGGCCTTACGGCATTTCCTTTACCGCCCCACCCCTGCAGAACACGGTTGCAGTCCTTGGCGTCAACCTGAAGGAAGCCGAGCTGGCGACCATGATCGGCGGGATCGTACTGATCGGCGGTCTGGCCCTGCTCACCTTGCGCACACGTATCGGCACAGCATCCCGCGCAACGGTCACCGACCCCAAAATGGCGGAGGCCTTCGGTGTTAACATCGCGCGCATCCGCGACATCAACTTTTTCGTCGGCTCCGCCCTCGCCGCCTCCGCAGGCGTCATGGTTGCCCTGCTGAACAATCTGGTGGAACCCACTATGGGCAGCGTCCCCAGCTACAAAGCCCTGGCGATTATCGTCCTGGGCGGGCTCGGCGATCTGCGCGGCACCCTGATTGCCGCACTGGCGCTGGGCGTCATCGAGGCCTTCGGCACCATTTATCTGGGTAACCTGCTCGATCGGGACGCTATCGCCTTCGCGTTTCTGATCGCCGTTCTGATGCTGCGGCCTCAAGGCCTCTTCGGGAAGGGATGATCCATGGCTTATGAAATCACCCTTCTGACAGCCATGGGCATTGCGGTCATCTTCGCCCTCAGCCTCAATCTCATCACTGGCTTCTGCGGGCAGATCAGCCTGGGGCACGCGGCCTTCTATGGTATTGGCGCCTACTGCGCGGCCATGATCACCAAGAGCGGCCTTCCCTTCCCCCTTGCGCTGGCCGCCGGGTTCCTTCTGGCAGGCGCGATCGGAACGGTGGTCGGAATCGCCTCCCTGCGGGTCCGCCACGACTTCCTGGCGATCACGACCATGGGGGTCGGTTTTCTCTTTCTCGGTATCGTCCGGCAACAGGACTTTCTGGGCGGCGAGATGGGCCTCTCGGGCATTCCCAGCAGCGGTCTCTCCAAGCCGGCCTTCATGACATTAGTTTTGGTGATCGCCGCGGCGGTCGCCACTTTCAGCATCTACCTCAAACGCTCCTGGATGGGCTACGTCTTTGATTCGGTCGCAGACGACGAAGACACCGCACGGATGATGGGGATCGACGTATCGCGTTACAAACTCGTGGCCTTTGCCATGGGCACGGCGCTGGCCGGGCTGGCCGGCGGACTCTATGCCCATAACATCCGCTTTATCGACCCGGAGAGTTTCGGCTTTGTGGAATCCATCACGGTCCTCGCCATGGTGGTGGTCGGCGGCATCGGCTCCGTCTGGGGCGTGATCCTGGCTGCGGCGGTGCTTTCTGTCATGCCGCTCTGGCTGCAGTTTATCTCGGACTACAAGCTGCTGCTTTACGGTGCGCTCCTCTTTGCCGTGATGCGCTTTAGCCCCAACGGCATGGCGGGAATGGTCACGGCGATTTTGCGACGAAGCAAAACGACAGGAACGGGAGGCAAGGCATGAGTGTGCTGCTCTCGGTCAAGGACATCACCGTACAGTTCGGCGGCGTCACCGCGTTGGAAAACGCCGGATTCGATCTGCAGTCCGGTGAGTTGCTGGGCCTGCTGGGTCCCAACGGTGCAGGTAAGACCACCATGATGCGCAGCATCACCGGGGTCGTCACACCGCAGGCCGGTGAGGTCACTTTGGAAGATCGCGTGATCACGAAACTGCCGATCCATCAGCGTGTGCGCCTGGGTCTCGGTCTTTCGCAACAGATCGTGCGTCCCTTCCGCAGCATGAACGTGATCGATAACGTGACCCTCGCGGCCGGGCATGCAAAAACCCTCTCCCCCCTGGCCGCCCTCGGTCACCGTCAACGCGATGCCGAACGGGAACGTGCGTACGAGCTATTGCAGAGGGTCGGGATCGCCGAAGTGGCGGAGTCCGAGCCTTCATCGCTGCCGCTGGGCATGTTGAAACGCCTGGAGGTCGCCCGGGCTCTTGCTCTGGATCCAAAACTGCTGTTGCTCGACGAACCGCTCGCCGGACTGAACCATCTGGAAGCGGGACGCCTGGCCGACACCATCGTCGCTCTGAACCAAAGTGGGCTTTCCATCATTCTGATCGAACATAATCTGAGCGAGGTAATGCGCATTTGCCAGCGGCTGGTGGTTCTCGACAACGGCCGCAATCTTGCCTCAGGCGAACCCCGCGCCGTTATGGATGACCCGGCAGTGCAGGCCGCCTATCTGGGGACCGCCGGCAAGGTGGAGGAGACCGCCGATGCTTAAACTGGAAAACCTGAAGTGTGGCTACGGCGCCTTTACCGCCGTACACGGCCTCAGCCTCGAAATTCCACAAGGCGAGATCTTTGCACTGGTCGGCGCCAACGGGGCAGGCAAAACTTCGACCATCATGACCATTGCCGGTCAGGTCGAACTGCAAGGCGGCAGCATTTCCTTCGACGGCCGCGATATCTCCCAAATGCCTGCCCGCGAGAGAGTGACTGCGGGGATCGCGCTGGCACCCGAAGGCCGCCGTCTCTTTGCGGACATGTCGGTCGAGGAAAACCTGACCATGGGGGGTTACAGCCGCCCACGGACTGCGGAGGCGAAAACCCGCGAGATGGTCCTGGAGACCTTTCCGCGCCTGAAAGAACGCCTGCAGCAACGCTCCGGCTCGCTCTCCGGCGGTGAGCAGCAGATGCTGGCCATCGGGCGGGCGCTCATGGCCGGTCCGAAGTTCCTGATGATCGACGAGGTTTCTCTCGGCCTGATGCCCAAGATCGTCGATGTCTGTTACGACGCCATCGAAAAGCTCAAGGCACGGGGCATCACCATCCTGCTGGTCGAACAGAACACCCAACGGGCCCTGGCCGTTGCCGACCAGGTCTGCGTGCTGGAATCCGGGCGCAGCGTCTGGATGGGCTCGGCCACCGAAGCCCGCGACGACCCGGCACTGATCGAAGCCTATCTGGGCCTCGCAAGTTAAATTCCGGCAAACAGAGGCAGGGTAAGACTCCGTCTCGACAGCGCGACTCAAGTTGTATATACAACTTGAGTTCCGATATTCTGGAGAGACCTCATGACCACCACATCCGGCCCCCACAACCGCCAGGACAATCAGCGCCAGATCCGCGCCCCGCACGGCAGCGAACTGACCGCGAAGAGCTGGCTGACGGAAGCCCCATTGCGCATGCTGATGAACAATCTGGATGCCGAGGTTGCCGAACGTCCAAGTGAACTGGTGGTTTACGGCGGCATCGGCCGAGCGGCGCGCGACTGGAACAGCTTCGACGTTATCACACGCAGTCTGAGAGAACTGAACGAGGACGAGACCCTGCTGGTCCAGTCCGGCAAACCGGTCGGCGTTTTCAAAACCCACGCCGATGCCCCACGTGTTCTGATCGCCAACTCCAATCTGGTGCCACACTGGGCGAACTGGGATCACTTCCATAAGCTCGATAAGGCCGGCCTGATGATGTACGGCCAGATGACGGCAGGCTCCTGGATCTATATCGGCAGCCAGGGCATCGTGCAGGGCACGTACGAAACCTTCGTCGAGGTCGGACGTCAGCACTATGACGGCAATCTGACCGGGAAATGGATCCTCACCGGTGGTCTGGGCGGCATGGGTGGCGCGCAACCGCTCGCAGCCACGATGGCCGGCGCCTGTATGCTGGCGGTCGAATGCCAGCCCAGCCGGATCGAGATGCGCCTGGAAACCGGCTACCTGGATCATAAAGCCGACAATCTCGACGACGCACTCGAGATGATCTCCACCGCCTGCGCCGAAGGCCGCGCCATTTCAGTTGGACTGCTCGGCAACGCGGGTGAGGTGTTCCCGGAACTGGTCAAACGCGGTGTGCGCCCGGATGTCGTCACCGACCAGACCAGCGCCCATGACCCCCTGAACGGTTACCTGCCGATTGGCTGGAGCCTCGACCGCTGGGAGCGGACCCGGGAAAGCGATCCCGCCGAGGTCACAAGGGCCGCCAAGGAATCCATGAAGGTTCAAGTCGAGGCCATGCTTGAATTCCACAAGCAGGGCGTCCCGACCCTCGACTACGGCAACAATATCCGTCAGATGGCGCTTGAGATGGGCAGCGAGCACGCCTTCGATTTTCCTGGTTTCGTACCCGCCTACATCCGTCCGCTTTTCTGCCGCGGCATCGGCCCCTTCCGCTGGGCAGCGCTCTCCGGTGATCCGGAGGACATCTACAAGACCGACGCGAAGGTCAAGGAACTGATCCCCGACAATCCGCATCTACACAACTGGCTCGATATGGCCCGCGAGCGCATCCAGTTCCAGGGCCTGCCCTCACGCATCTGCTGGGTCGGCCTTGGCGAACGGGCGCGGCTGGGTCTGGCCTTCAACGAGATGGTGGCCAAGGGTGAGCTCTCAGCACCTGTCGTGATTGGCCGCGATCATCTGGATTCCGGTTCCGTTGCCAGCCCCAACCGCGAGACCGAGGGCATGAAAGACGGCTCCGATGCGGTCTCCGACTGGCCCCTGCTCAACGCTCTGCTCAATTGCGCGAGCGGCGCGACCTGGGTTTCGCTGCATCACGGTGGCGGAGTCGGCATGGGCTTTTCCCAGCACTCCGGCATGGTCATCGTTGCCGACGGCACCGATGACGCTGCGCGCCGCCTGGAACGGGTCCTGACCAATGATCCCGCGACCGGCGTCATGCGCCACGCGGACGCCGGTTACGACATCGCCATCGACTGCGCCCGCGAGCACGGTCTGAACCTGCCGATGCTGGATTGATCGGCAACCTCGAAACAACACCTTGTTGTCAGTGCAACGATCGAAAAAACTCGGGAGGTATAAACCTCCCGAGTTGATCTGCCGTCCACTCATGAGACCCGAGCGCTATCCCCGGGACTGTTCCGGTGCAAGGTCGCCGATGTCCTCCGCAAGAACCTCGATCTCCTTCTCGGGAACCGTGGACATTTCCATCTTGTAGGCCAGGAACCACATCATGGCGCAACCAAGCAGCCAGAAGATGATCTGCCAGGCCCAGATCGAAGGAATACCGAAGGTCCAGTTCGCGGCATCGTTTGGCGCCCCGAAGATATCGTTGCCTATGACTGCACCCGGACCGATGCCAAAGAACATCCAGGCCAGGGTCACTGCCCAGGCGATCGGCACCAGCTTCTTCTTCTCAACGGACAGGCTGGCGTGCTCACGCAGGAAGTTGTGATAGACCATGCGATGCTGGGTATCGTCCGCATTCTGGGTCATCATGCAGACCGGAATTAAGACTGCGAGATTGCAGATAATCCCCCAACCTGCGGAGTGGATCGTGAGTGGCCAGCGCCCCCAGGGCAGCGCACCGCCAGTAATCTGCTGACCGATGGTCTCGGTAAAGATCACGCCGATCAAGCCCGCCGCAAGGCCCCAGGTCGCCCCTTGACGGGTGATCCAGGGGAACCAGGTGACGGCGGCAAGCGCAGGCCACATCTGGAACCCGAACGCCACCGCCAGACCGCCAAGCAAAACCAGCGCATCGCTCGAGAAGGTCGCGACCAGTAGGGCCGAGATGACGATGAAGGCAACGCCGATGCGACCAAACAGCTTTTGCGTGGCGTGATCAGCCGTCGGGTTGAGGTAACGCTTGTAGAGATCCCGGGTGAGCATGCCGCCCGCGGTCGACATGTAGGCAGCGCCGGTCGACTGCATCGCTGCAAGCGCGCAGACCGCCAGCAGGCCGACCAGCCAGGGAGCGGCGTCCGCGATCTGATTGAAGTAGTAAGGCACAAGGGAATCCGGGTTCGCTGAAATCGACTCCCCGTCCAGAACATTGGAAAGCGCGAGACCAGCCTCCGTCACCGCCGGGTTGGCGCCCAGCAGATGCGCGCCCATACCCTGGAAGGCGGTGAAGAAGAAGAGAATGCCACCGATGCAGAAGGAAGATGCCCAAACCTGTTGAGGCGCAAAGGGTTTCGGACTGGCATTGCCAAAGGCCCACATGGTAAAGGCCGGTGCTGACTGAATTCCCATCAGGGCAAACATGTAGGTCAGCACCATGACGCCGGTCCAGAGACCGCCCACCGGTGCCTCCTTTCCAAGGCCTGCGGTAAACTGAATCACGCCCGGAATGGCGAAGTAAGCATTGTATGCGTCGCCGGGTGTGGTGCCCCACTTGCCGACATCGGACGCCGCCAGATTGGCAAAGCCCTGGTTCAACGCGGCCCAGCCGCCTGCCAGGTCCAGCGCGATCAGGCCCGTGATCATGATCCCGACAGCCAGAAGAATGCACTGAACGGTATCCACATAAGCCACCGCCCGCAGACCGCCGGAGGCGACATAAATGAGCACCACTGCCGAAAGCAGCCAGGTGCCCGCGGTCTTGGAAATCAGATCGTCGGTCAGAACGTTGAAGAGAAAACCGGACGCGCCGAGCTGAACTCCCAGATAGGGAATGGAGAAAAGCAGAGCCACTAGAACGACCAGAATCCGGATTGCATCGCCCCGGAAGTAATCCGAGAGCATTTCACCCGGTGTCACATAGCCGAAGCGTTTGCCCAGCATCCACTGGCGCTTAAGAAACATGACGCCGGTAAAGGGAATGGTCACCGCGTAAAACGACGCGTAGGCGTATTGGAAACCGTCACGATAAACCAGTCCCGGATGCCCCATGAAGGTCCAGCCCGAGAAGGATGTGGCCGTCGCTGCAAGAATGAAGACCCAAATCGAAAGTCTGCGTCCCGCGATGAAATAATCACTCGCGGTCTTCGCCGTCATAGCCCCTTTGATGCCCCAGAAAACGCAATAGGCCCAATAGAGTCCCACGAAGACGAAGAGCCAGATTACTTTTGGTGCCATGTCAGGCTCCTCCCTCTTTTCTGATCGAGTAAGAGAGCTTGATTTCGATCTTCGCGTTGATGCGAAGGGTCGCTCTCTTATCAGTCTTTAAGACGGGATCGAACCTCGCCCAATGACCCCGACACCACCGTGGAGAGAAGCGCATCCAATGAGACGGTCAAATGGAATTGCTCTTGTAAAGAATCCACAGACCGGAAAAATTTACTATAACACCTTGATTTTGCAAGAAATTAACTGTAAAAACAGTACCTAGCTATTTTACAATTTGTAACGTTTGTAAACTCGCGCGGCGGTCGAGGAATGTTCGATGGCCAAAAAAGCGTTATTAGGCAGTAAGGTACGCCGGTTACGCCGGGAGCGGAACCTGACCCAGCTTGAGATGGCCAAGGGCGTGGGAATTTCTGCGAGCTATCTCAATCTGATTGAACACAATCAGCGTCCATTGACGCTTCCTTTGCTGTTCAAGCTTTCAGAGACCTATGGAGTCGATCTTCAGTCCTTTTCGCAAGACGACGAAAGTCGCCTGCTCGCCGACTTGAGTGAACTCTTCGGCGACGCCTTCTTTCGCGACACCTCGATCAAACGCGACGAGCTGAACGAAGCGGTCCGGACAGCGCCGGCGATTTGCCAGGCAATCCTGATGCTCTATCACGCCTACCGCAATTCCCGCAGCGAAATCCAGGCCCTGGGCGAGCGTCTGTCCGGTGACTCCTTCTTCGCCAGTTCGACTCACGAACTCCGCACGCTTCTGACTTCGATCCTCTCCTTCTCCGAGATACTTCAGGATCATGAGAATCTGGATCCCGAACAACGCCAGCGCTTCATCGATGTGGTGGCGGGCGAGAGCCGGAAGCTCTCGTCTCTTATGACGCGGATGATTGAACAGACCTCGCTCGACAGTTTGCCACGCAACGATCAGGACACACCGCCCGCAGAGGACCTGGACGACTTTATCCATCAACACAACAACCACTATCCGGACCTCGAGGAAATCGCCGAAGAATTGCGACGCGATGCCGGACTGGGTCCTGAGGAGACCGACCCTGAGCGGCGCTTCAGTACGCTTGCCGCTCTCTGGCGTCGGCTTGAGACCTCGGCCCTACCCGATATGGATGCCGCACCTGGCCGGTGCCGGACCCTGAGCGGGCGCTGCTTCCGCCTGGCGCAGAAGATCGCGGCGCGCCATTACAGTTCCAGACTGGAGCAGCTGATCGCCGCCTCTCACCTCACGTCAGGCGCAGCGCGCGACTTGGCACGTGAGGTCACGGCAAACTACGTCGCGGCGGCCGTCATGATGCCTTACCGACACTACCTCGCCGTCGCACGGGACCTGCGCTACGATCTGGAACAGTTGACCTGGCGGTTCGGGGTAAGTTTCGAGCAGGCCTGCCAACGGCTTTCGAGTCTGCAGAAACCGGATAACAAGGGACTGCCCCTTCATTTTGTCCGGGTTGATATCGCGGGCAACATCTCCAAGCGCTTTTCCGCGTCCGGCCTGCGCATCGCCCGCTATGGCGGCGCCTGCCCCCGCCTCAATCTCCACTCCGCATTTTTAACCCCCGGTCAGACCAATGTTCAGGTCTCGCAAATGCCCGACGGGAGCACCTATCTCTGCCTCGCCCGCAGCATCGTGAAAACGGAAGGCGGTCATCACAGCCCGAAAAGCCACTATGCGATCGGGATCGGGTGCGACATTAAATACGCCACCGACATCGTGTACGCGGACGATATCAATCTCGGCAACAGCAGCATCGTCGTGCCGGTCGGCGTCAGCTGCCGCCTCTGCGAACGGCAAAACTGCCGCCAGCGGGCCTTTCCTGCGATCCTGGGCGAGACCGTGTCCACATGATCGTCTCCAGCTTTCCAGCACAAGACGCCAGCTTGGCTCACCGACGCCCTAGCGGTAGAATTTTTACAATTTTTACAAACAACGGTCTGTCTGAGAGTAAATAATTTTCCAATTTTTCCTTATAAAACATAATGTTATTGACTTACTCTCGATTCTGTAAATATTTTTACCCCTGCGTGCGAAAGACCCGAGCATTAAACTCCGGGCTAAAACAACCTGCGGCGCGACAAGGGAGAGGCACTTGATGTCCGACGATCGGAAAGTGAAATCCGGAAACGGCCTCTCCTGGCTCTGGCTGCTTGCCGCGCTCGCCGTTCTTGTCGCGGTTGGCGTCGCGACAGGTTGAACAGCGCATAAAAAAACAGACCGCCGAAACCCAATAAAAAGACCAATCGGCCATCGGGAGGAAACATCATGAGCGAAGAGCAGGTCTACGAGGTATCGGAGAACACATCGTCCGGAGCGTGGATTGACGAGGCGGGTTACTTTTCGCTGTATGAGCAGTCTGTTTCGAACCCGGAGGCTTTCTGGGGCGAACAGGGCAAGCGGATTGAGTGGTTCAAGCCCTACAGCGAAGTGAAGGATGTGTCCTACGGTCCGGGGGATGTTCACATCCGCTGGTACGGCGACGGCACCACGAATGTGGCGCACAACTGCATCGACCGGCATCTGGCCGATAAGCGCGACACCACCGCGATCATCTGGGAAGGCGACGACCCGGCGGACAGCAAACACATCACCTACGGCGAGCTGCACGAGCAGGTCAGCCGCCTGGGGAACGCGCTCAAGGCCCGCGGGGTCAAGAAGGGCGACCGGGTGACCATCTACATGCCGATGATCCCCGAGGCAGCCTATGCCATGCTGGCCTGCGCGCGCATCGGCGCCATTCATTCCGTGGTCTTCGGCGGCTTCTCCCCCGACGCTCTGTCCGGACGCATCCTGGGCTGTGACAGCAAATGCGTGATCACCGCCGACGAGGGTCTGCGCGGCGGCCGCAAAGTGCCCCTCAAGGCCAACACCGACAAGGCGCTCGAAAGCTGCCCGGATGTGGATACGGTCGTGGTGGTCAAGCGTACCGGCGGCGACATCGGCTGGAAGGACGGCCGGGATGTCTGGTACCACGAGGCCTGTGCGGAAGTCTCCGCCGATTGTCCTGCTGAGGAGATGAATGCGGAGGATCCGCTTTTCATTCTCTATACCTCGGGCTCCACCGGTCAGCCCAAGGGTGTGCTGCACACCACCGGCGGCTATCTGGTCTATGCGGCCATGACCCATCACTATGTCTTCGACTATCACCCCGGCGAGGTCTACTGGTGCACCGCCGATGTGGGTTGGGTCACGGGACACAGCTACATCGTCTATGGACCTCTGGCCAACGGCGCGACCACCCTGATGTTCGAGGGTGTGCCGAACTATCCGGATGCCTCGCGCTTCTGGCAGGTCTGCGACAAGCACAAGGTGGATATCTTCTACACCGCGCCCACTGCAATCCGCGCACTGATGCGCGAGGGCGAGGGTCCGGTGAAGTCCACCAGCCGATCTTCTCTGCGCCTACTGGGTTCGGTGGGTGAGCCGATCAATCCGGAGGCCTGGGAGTGGTACCACAAGGTGGTGGGCGACGAACGCTGTCCGATCGTGGACACCTGGTGGCAGACCGAGACCGGCGGCATCCTGATCACCCCCCTGCCCGGCGCGACACCGCTCAAGCCCGGCTCCGCCACCCGGCCCTTCTTTGGCATCAAGCCGGTACTCGTAGATGCGGAGGGCGCGGTTCTGGAAGGTGCGACCGAGGGCAACCTCTGCATCGCGGACAGCTGGCCCGGACAGATGCGCACGGTCTACGGCGATCATGAGCGTTTCATCCAGACCTACTTCTCGAGCTATCCGGGCAAGTACTTCACCGGGGACGGTTGCCGCAGAGACGGCGACGGCTACTACTGGATCACCGGGCGGGTGGATGACGTGATCAACGTCTCGGGCCACCGCATGGGCACGGCGGAGGTGGAATCCGCCCTGGTCGCCCATCCCAAGGTCGCGGAATCCGCTGTGGTCGGCTATCCCCACGACATCAAAGGCCAGGGCATCTACGCCTATGTCACGCTGATCGCGGGCGAAGAGCCCACGGAAGAGCTGCGCAAGGAGCTGGTCGGCTGGGTGCGCAAGGAGATCGGCCCGATCGCCTCACCGGATCTGATCCAGTGGGCCCCGGGCCTGCCCAAGACCCGTTCGGGCAAGATCATGCGCCGCATCCTGCGCAAGATCGCCGAAGACGACTTCTCCAACCTCGGCGACACCTCAACCCTCGCAGACCCCGGCGTCGTCGACGACCTCATCGATAACAGGATGAACAAAGCGGGCTGATAAGCCAGAACGATATCGCTCAAAAGCAAGGGCCCGCGTCTTTCAGGACACGGGCCCTTTTCTTTTGCACTCGCTCATAAGGGTGAGCGCCGAGACTATGCCGCCCGCAGTCTGGCCAGGAACCTCTCGAGCTCCTCACGCAACGTATCCGACTGTGACGTCAAATCCCCAACGACATTGACAACTTTTGAAGCAGCGTCGCCGGACTGCTGGGCCGCGGTATTCACCTCAATAATGTTCGAAGAAACATCCTGAGTGCCCGATGCGGTCTGCTGGATATTTTGAGCGATATCCTGTGTCGCGGCATTCTGCTCTTCAACCGCTGCAGCAACCTCAGTGGTCATGGTGTTGATCTTGGACATCGCCTCGACCACCCCTTCAATCTCGCTCACGGTCCGCTGCGTCGAATCCTGCATGGTGCCGATCTGCTGACTGATTTCTTCAGTTGCCTTGGCCGTTTGATTGGCCAGAGACTTGACCTCTGAAGCTACCACCGCGAAGCCCTTCCCGGCTTCGCCAGCGCGGGCCGCCTCAATCGTGGCATTCAACGCCAGCAGGTTGGTCTGCTCAGCAATGTCGTTAATCAGGTTCACGACGTCACCGATCTTCTGTGCACCCTCAGCCAGGCCTTTCACCGTGGTGTTGGTGGACTCCGCCTGACCCTTGCCGGTTGAGGCAACATTGGCGGCATCCGCAACCTGACGGGCGATCTCCTGGATCGAGTTGGAGAGCTCCTCAGCCGCGGAAGCCACTGTTTGGGCGGTCACCGTTGCTTCTTCCGAAGCTGCGGCAACCGTGCTTGCCCGGCTTGTGGTCTGTTCGGAGGCTGCCGAAAGCGATTGCGCCGTGACCTTCATCTCGTCCGCGGCACTACCAACGCCGTCAACCACATTCTTCACACTGGATTCGAGGTCGTCCGCCATCTGCAAGGTTGCCTGGCGTTTTTCCTGCTCAGCGCTCTCTTCCCTGCGAAGCCGTTCTTCACGCAGACGGTTGGTCTCGATGGCATTCTCTTTGAATACCTGCACGGCCTGCGCCATCACGCCGATTTCATCACCGCGGTTCTGTGCGGGCACCTCCGCAGAAGTATCGCCATCAGCGAGGCGGCGCATGGCAGTCGTCATCTCGATGATTGGGCGAGAAATCGCGCGGCCGGTCAAGAATGCGAGCAAGATGCCGATAATGATTGCAGCAATAGCAACCACCTCGACCGCGATCACCTCAAGCTGCATCGTTTCTGTTGCTTGTGGCCCCAATGCATCCTGAGCCGCCTTGTTCGAAAGTTTGATCTGCTCCACTTCATTGGCAAGTTTGGGACCGATCACATCGAGTGTTCCTTCGATGAGATTATTCCGGCTAAAGATAGTCTCAACGACGCCACTAAAGGTAGACTTGTATCTCCCCGCCAGTTCAACCACCTTGGTTGCGAGTTCACGACGTACCGGGTTCTGAAGCTCGCTCAGCATTTCCGAAGCGGTCCGCTCGAAGTCATTGAGTTCCTGATTGGAACGGTCGGCGCTTGCCTGCTTGTTATCGACCAGGAAGCGGTTCGAATAGAGCCGGGCCAGCAACAGATGGCGTAGCGAAATGCCAGCGCGGTAGGCGGCCGTTGCATCGCCGTCATCGAAAGCGCTTTTCATGATCTTGGTCAGCGTGCGTTCCGATTCCGGGCCAATCGCGTTGAGCTGATCAACGAGCTCATTGCGCTGCTTCACGAACCCGGTAACCTCCTCGAAGGTAGAGCGATAGGTTCCGATTTCATCCGCTGCGGCAACAATTCCAGCCAGATGCTCACTACCCTGGAAGAGTTCTTCTGCACCATGGATAATGTCTTCGGTGGTAGAGGCGCGTTTCCTGACCACGTCGGCGGCTTCCTCCGAATTGTGAAGAATGTAATTCTTCACACCCAGGCGCGCCGAGAGCAGGTTCGCCTGAATCCGCCCCATCTGGTTGGTCTGGCGCGCTAAAGTCCTATACTCCTTGAACTGGCTGTTTGCATGCGAAAGGCCGAAGAAGCCAAGGCCACTCACGATTACAAGAAAGGCCAGCACAGCGCCGGATCCTAGGCCGATTTTCTTGCCAACCGTCAGGTTGGTAAAAAGATTGCCACGGGACTTGGCTGACTTTGCAGCTTTGTCTTCCTGAGCCATTGAAGGCTGAGCATTTTCTTCGGAGACTTCCGAGCGGTTCATTACACCATCCTCAGACATGGTACGTTATCCTCTGTTGTATTGACGGTGCCTTGCACCACTTCGTGCAAAACCCAGTAATCGATATCTAAATTCGAAATTCGTCACCGAAAACAGACAAACCCTGCGCTTAATCGAAAAACACAGGAAACCTCACGTCTTTTTCTTTCAAACCAACTAAAGAAAACTGGGAGTTTCTCACCTGTTTTATTTTTTTAACTCACGCAAAGAGATATCTGTCTTTGTTTTTACTAGTATTTTTTATAAAAATTAAAAGTGAGTAAAATTTAATCAATACTACTTCTTGGTTTATCCACTCACCTATAGACAAACACTCTCTTGTTTCCAGAGGTGGAAATTCGCTTTCGAATGAACCGGCAAACAACGACAAATACAGCAAAGGTAGAATTCGCCAACTGTTCGGCTCGCACCTTTGTTATGCATTTAAAATAATTGAATTTATTCGATATCGCGAATTTACTTGAGCGAATATTCAACCCTTGTAGTCCTGACGAGACGCACAATCTCAAAAAGATTTTTGGCGGCGCATAAATCCTTTTGTGATTGTAGTCAGTAGATTAAACCTTAACGAAGGTGACGGAATCTCAATTGAGGACTTACGCACGCAAGGGCCGTACCTGTGTGTAAAGCTGGGTGAAAGTGAGATGCGTTTCGGACGCATCAACCCCGCGCTCCCCGACCACAACGAGGCTTCAAGGCAGCCCGTCAACAGGGTCAGCTCACCCGGCATGCAGATCCAGGTGTTTTGACGAAACCAGAAACTGGTGTCGATGAAGCGCAATCTGCCCCAGGGCTTCCAACGTCAGGTTTGAGAGAGGTGTGATGGGTTACGATGCTCTCAATCGTTGGCTCGCGCGCCTGAAGGCATAACCGAAATCAAGCCTTCCGGGCGCTCAGCTCGCCACTTAGCCGGCGCGGATCAGCTGCACGAATTTATCCGCTTCCTGCTTCAGCAGATTTGCCTGCTGGGATAGATCGCCGGACGCCGTGCTGATCTCGGAAGACGAACTGCCGGTCCGGGTCACGGCATCGGTGATACCCTGGATATTCGACGTCACCTCCTGGGTCCCGGAGGCCGCCTGCTCGGCATTTCTGGCAATCTCCTGGGTTGCCGTTCCTTGCTCTTCGATAGCGGAAGCAATGGATGTGGCAATCTCATCCACTTCGGCCACGACCTCGGTAATCTCTGCAATCGCCTTCACGGCATCCTCGGTCGCGTTCTGAATACCATTGATCTGCTCAGAAATTTCCTGCGTGGCCTTGCCGGTCTGACCTGCGAGATTCTTCACTTCACTGGCCACCACTGCAAAGCCCTTGCCCGCATCACCCGCGCGGGCCGCCTCGATGGTGGCGTTGAGCGCAAGGAGGTTGGTCTGTTCGGCAATCGCCGTAATCAGTTCGACCACCGCACCAATCCGCTCAGCTGCCTCGGCAAGTCCCTTCACAACTTCATTTGTGGCCTTAGCTTTGCCGACGGCATCGTTGGCGACCTCAGAAGACTTGTTCACCTGAGCGCTGATTTCATTGATTGAAGAGGAGAGCTCTTCGGTAGCAGAAGCAACGGTATTGACGCTGGCCATCGCCTGCTCCGCCCCTCTGGCGACAACGTTCGACATTGAACTGGCATCGGTAGCCGTCTCCGACATTGCCTGGGCCGAGGCATGCATCTGTTCGGAAGAGCTGGAGACTGTATTAAGCGCATTTCCGATCACCTCCTCGAAATCGCCTGCCATCTTGAGCATCAAGTCGCGTTTCTGCCCTTCAGCTTCTTCTTTCAGCCTTTCCTGCTCGCCCTGCATCCGCTTCGCTTCCAGGGCATTGTCCTTAAAGACCTGGACGGTATCGCCCATGCGCGCGATTTCATCGCTGCCATCGCGCGGCACGTCCGTGGTCAGATCGCCGCCGGCAAGCTTCTCCATGCTGCTGCTGACATTCAGCAGACGGCGAACGAGATTGCGGCCGACATAAAGCCAGGCGATGAGCACGGCCGCGAGAAAGCTCACGACAGCGACGATTCCAAGCTGAAGCTTGCCGCCCTGTACAACGCCATGGGAATTATCTGCAGCGCTCTCGCTGCTCTGCTGGGCTGAATCGGCGAGAGCCTGGACACTTGCGCTCAGTTCACTCGAGAGACTGCGACTTACTTCAAGCGCTTCAAAGATTTTCTGCCGCGCCTCGAGTTCATTCATTCGATGATCAAAGACCGTTTTATCGCCCTCACCCAAGGCCTGCAGTTTGGCCAGTGACTCGACGACCTTGGCACGCACAGGCGAGTCAGAGGCCATACCGGCACGCAGGAATCGGGCAACAGCAGCTTCAAATTCAGACCTCGCACCCCAGACGCTATCGAGACTCGGCAGGTTGGCGGCTTGCGCCAGCTTCCCGGCGACCAGGTTTACCTGCGCTTCCATCTCCAGATAAATCCGAAGATCCCGTAACCCACCGTCGAGCAAACGCTTTAAACCGGCTTGAATCTCGGCGCGTTCCGTCATTTGCGGAATGAACTGTGCTTCAGTTGAGAGAACCGCGTTCGAGCCAATGAGTGCCGGCTTGATATTGCGCAAGACCTCCTCATGCACCTGTTCTACATCCAGGACCGACTGGCTGGCGGCACTGCGGGCCGCGAGCTTTGCCGCAACCGCCTTATCCATAACATCGATTTGCGCCGTCAAGTTGTTGAGGATAGTCGTCAAGGCCTCCTTGTCGACATGCCCACCCTTGAGGCCGTTGATTCGGATCGTAAGCGTTTCAATCTGCTTGCGCAGGTCTGAGATAAGCTGCTCGCGCTCCGCATCACTCGTCACATTGGACAGGGCCGGTGCCGTAGCCGTAATCAGCGTGGTTTCCTGCGCGAGCGTCAGGGAGTCCGTAATCTCGGGAATGGCCTCAGCGGTAATTGTCGTGATGGCTTTGGAAACCTCATCCATGCCCTTCCAGGCAATGCCACTGGCAAGAACCGTCAAGGCAGCAACAAAGCCAAACGCCATAAACAGCCGCTCGCGGACGCCCAGATTGAGCATCGGTTTCTTTGCCGCCAGCTTCGTTTCGTTTTTAACGGTCGATAATTGACCGGCATTTGGCTTTTTAATCTTAAACATAGTCTCGTTACCCCGACGTCGAGAAAAGCAAAGCCAAGTTCTCAATAGAATCAAATGCATGCGTAAACATGAACACCTTGGCTCCAAGCGTGGTACCAAAACGGTGTTATAATATAGTTAAATGCATCTATTACCGGTTGTCTTATGGGGTGCCCGCCAGGGCAGGCTGTCGTGGGTTTTTGACGCCGTCTTTTGTCCGGTCGCCTACGGGAAATACAAGAAATCTCCTGCCTGCTCCCATGACGCTTGCCACTGCTTCAATGTCGGCTTAATTTGCGCGCCGCTCTCTTCAGCATCGGCGCCGTATAAGCCGTATCCTCAAGGATTTTAACCCAGGCCTATGTCAAACCGTCTCACCGAGCTCCTCAGCCAGCGCCCACTGCTCCTCGCAGACGGCGCCACGGGCACCAACTTCTTCGCCGCAGGCCTTCAGACGGGCGATGCACCGGAAATGTGGAATGTCGAGCAGCCGGAGAAGGTCCGCGACCTTCAGCAGGCCTTTGTCGACGCGGGATCGGATATCATCCTGACCAACACCTTTGGCGGCACCCGCAACCGCTTGAAGCTCCATCAGGGCCAGGACCGGGTTCGCGAAATCAATATCGCCGCGGCCGAAATCAGCTGTTCTGTTGCGCGTAACGCGGGACGGGAAGTTGTGGTTGCCGGCTCCATGGGCCCGACGGGAGATCTTTTTGTTCCCCTGGGCGAACTCACCATGGAACAAGGCATCGCTGCCTTTACGGAGCAGGCGGAAGCCCTGGCAGAAGGCGGCGTGGATGTCCTCTGGATTGAGACGATATCAGCCGTCGAGGAAGTTCAGGCGGCTGTGACAGCCGCCGCGACAACCGGCCTGCCCGTTGTCTGTACATTCAGCTTCGACACCAATGGGCGTACCATGATGGGTGTCACGCCCGGCCAGGTGGCCTCCCTGATGCAGACCCTGGAGTCCTTACCCGTCGCGTACGGCGGAAACTGCGGTGTCGGCGCGGCAGAACTGGTAGCTGCTATTTCCAACATGTCCGAGGCCGCGCAGCCCGGCGACGTTCTGGTTGCCAAGAGCAACTGCGGCATTCCCGAATATGTTGACGGCGCTATCCGCTACAACGGTACGCCTGAACTCATGGCCGAGTATGTTCAGATCGTTGCCGACGCGGGTGCGAGGATCATTGGCGGCTGCTGCGGCACGTCACCTGACCACCTGCGCGCCATGCGCAGTGCGATGGATGGCTATGTGAAAGGCGAGAAACCAAGCCTGGATAACATCATCGCGCGACTGGGTCAGATTTCGACAGGTGCCGAGGAACAGCATCGCAGCGGACCTCTCGGCGAGAACCCCGCCGGTCAGAATGCCGACAAAGGCCGTAGACGCCGTGGCCGCGACCCCAAGCGCAAAGCCGCAGATGACGGTTCTTTCCCGGGCGGCGAATAACAGAATCTGAACATCAGGGAAGACGCACGGACTCGGGCACAAAGAAGAGGTGGTCCTGCTCTTCCTTGGCCAGGTGACAGCCGATGCAGTATTCAACCTTCTGTGCCCCGCGCCCCTTGGTCTCTCCAAAGAGCTTACCGTTCGGCATTATCATCATGTAGCGCCAATCGCCGCTGACCCGATTAAAGCCTGCGGGCATTTTCTCCATGATGAACAGCGGTCCGATATCGACCGTACCGTCCTTTGCGACAGAAAAACTGTCCTTCGCAAGTACAGATCCGACCGGCAGAATACCTGCCGCCTCATAACGTCCATAATCCTTAGCGACGTCATTCGCATAGTTGTTAACATAGCGCGCGCCGTGGGTCGCCGAGCGATAAGGCGCGGTATTGTAGAGCCCCCAGTCCCGATAAGGTGGCGTTGTTTCACGCACACCACCGCCGTAGGACCGGTAAATATCGTCCCGCACCTCGCCATAAATCCGGCCTGCTTCATCCGCCGAAAGACGAAGAGTGTTTTTGACCCTGAAATGACGACGGGGTTTCTCTGGATCGCCGCTAATCTGCGCAATCTGGCCTGGGGACCAACCGGGGCGAGCGCCCTCACCAGCCGTAAGGGGCACCGAAATCACTACGAACAATGAGGAGAGCGCCGCGGCAACGCCTGGGTTTCGGCAGAGATACTTTAACATTGGAACAGACTCCTCGAAGATAAGTCACAAGGCGCCTCATCAACTCAGTCGGAGTTTTACCGTCAGGAAGCCAACCTCACGCTTCGTGTTATCCCCCGGGCGAACCAGCAATTCGCGATCCCGCAACCAGGAGCCTAGCACCCGCCCCGTTCACGCCTCTGTCACAAGTATGTGACGGTCGGGGGCCCGACAGGCCCTTAAGACCGGCGATGGCATTCGCCTGCGGCATAGCTGGCATGTCCTGTCCCGGGTTGTGCCGCAGCGTCGCCGAGCTATTTTCACGCCTAAATCCGAGAAATGATTTCCGTGCGCCTTGCGAAGCTATTCCCGGCGCCCCGGAATAATGCGATCCGCTGGCAAATCTGTCGGCGCCGATCTCGCCCCGTGAACGTGACACATGAGGAATCAAAGCAAAAATGAAGTCCACGCCAGCGCGCAAGAATTCCGAAGACTCAAAACCCGAAACTCTGAACTATGCCGAGGCCTTCGCCGAGATGACCCGGCTGAACAAGCAGGGCGAAAAAGTCTACGTCCTGAAGAAAATCAATCACAGCGCCTTTAAGGTCGTTCCCCGCCCGCAGCTGAGCCTGAAAAAGCCTCCGCAGCTTAAAATCTGGCTCTCTACGCAAAGTCACTGGAGAGAAGAAACCTGCTCACCCGGAAACGGAAGCGTTCCTGATTAACTCGGAACGCCGGTGAGCAGGCTCTCGAGCTCGACAATACTCTCCAGCACATGGTCGGCGTGGCCTTCCAGTTCTTCGCGCAGGGAAGTGCCTGTCAAAACCCCTACGACCATCCCGACATTCGCCGAGCGCCCCATCTCTATGTCGTGGAGATTGTCGCCAACGACCATAACGTCGGATGCATCCAGGCCAGTCGAGCTGCAAAAGCCCTGGACCAAACCGGGTCCCGGTTTCGCGCCGTAACCTGAATCGTATCCCGCCAGGAAATCGAACATTCCGATCACACCGAAACGGCCAAGGCTGCGCTGCGCCCCTTTCTTGCTGTCATTGGTCGCAACGCCAAGGGTCAGCTCCCGCCGCCTTAAATTTGCGAGGAAGGGAACAAGGTCGGTGACGGGAGACGCCGCGTCCCGTCCGTTTCGCTCGAACACCTCATCGATCACCCGCAAGATCGCTTCGACCGGTTTGTGAGAACGGTGACCGTTCAGAGCAAGCGACCAGCACTGCGCAATTTCCCAATTGCTCCCCGCCGCGAGCGCAGAACCAGTCCGTATCCGGTCTTCGTGCGGATCATATCCTCCCGCCAGCAACAGACGCTGTCCGACAACCTCGTCGCCATCGGCTATGGCTAGCGCAGCTTCCCGGTTCGCCGGCATCCAGGTGGCATAATAATCTAGTAGCGTTCCGTCCTTATCGAACAGGATTCCTTTAATCGCCATGGCGACTCCAATTTCTAATGTGATCGCCGTATACTAGCGCAATTGCCGTTCGCAAACACATAACCACGCCTCAAAAAGCCTGATCGATAAGTGGTCGCCAACCGGATGCCAGGACTTTAGGCCCCAGTCGCTTCATCAGGCTATTCCGCAGAAATACCAGTGGTGACGCCTTCAAACGGGCAAGACCCATCCTCTTCAGCGACTGCTGCTGCACCCAATGCGCTCTGGGAATACGGCGTTTCTCGTATCGGCTCAACGCGGTGGTAAGGTCTGAATTTTCGCGTAACGACTCAGCGAGCACCAGAGCATCTTCCATCGCCATGGTCGCACCCTGGGCCATGGTGGGAAGCGTGCCGTGAGCCGCATCACCAACCAGTGCGCATGCGCCCCGAACCCACTGCGGCACGATCATCTGGGCCAGACCACCCGCAAGGATAGGCTCATCCTCTTCCAGGCGCGCAAGCAAGGCGGGAACCGATCCACCGAAATCCGCAAAGGCAGATCTCAAGAACGCGTTGCCCTGCTTCGCAAGCGTGCCATCGGGATCGACAATGGACGCAAAGACGTAAGCGCGTCTCGAACTGACCGGCATCACAAGTAACACCGTGCCCTGCCCCAACATAAAATGCGGCTCCGCCTGTCCTGGCGGCAATTCGGTCATCCAGCGCCAACAGGAAATCCCTGCTGACACCGGCGCCAGGTCTGCCCCCCAGAGCATTGCACGCGTGGCAGAATTGATTCCGTCGGCAGCAACGATCAGATCATAGCTTGATTGCGCCCCATCGCTGAAAGTTACCTGCGAAGGTTCACTCGCACCCTCGGTTTCACCGTCAACTCCCGTGACCTCACAACCGAATTTTACCGAAAGATCCGGCAGCTCCCGTCGCAGAATTTGATGAAAGGCTGCACGCGAGATCGCTTGAAAGACCGGCCAGGAGCCATCCTGAAGCTCCAGATCGAAAAGGCGTCCGGCCCGATTATCCAGATAGCGAATGCGTGGAAGGGCGAAAGACGCGGCCGCAACCTGTGCGTAAATCCCAAGCTGCTCCATCGGGCGCACGGCGTTACCGGGCAGGTGCAATCCCGCCCCTTCCGCGCGCCAGGCCGGCGCTTTTTCGACCAGGTCGATTTCGTGCCCGTCCCCCTTCAAAGCGAGGGCGGTCGAAAGTCCCGATATCCCGCCACCGCAGATCAGAATGCGCATTGATAGCCGGTCCCTTTGGATTTGTTTTTAAGGTCGGCCACTTATGCCCCGATCAAACGGAGGTTGTGAAGCGCAATCTGCTTCGCGTGTGTTTGCGCGTAAGAGACTATGCCTCTGGCGCCTCGGCCTCATGATCGGCCAGTGAGGCTTGACGCAGAATACCGTGATAGATCTCTTCGTCTCCGACCACGCCAACGACCCTTCCGGCATCGCTCAGCACAACCGGACAGCCGGTCGCCTTGCGGATTTCGATGGCTTTGCGCATGGAGAGCGACGGCGGCGCGGTGATGAGCATACCATCATGATAGGCCTCCTGCGGCATGTCCTCGTCGAAGTCCTGAAGCACGGCCCGCTCGCCACCACAGGATACTTCACTCAATCCGCCCTGATCATCCAGGCGGGCGCGGAAGTAATTCTGCGGATCAAGGATAATGTCATCGCCTTCCCGGCGCAGCCGCTCGAGCGGTGTCATCAGCGACTCGCCACGCAGAACGTTGATCGGGTTCATATGCGCAACGAACTCGGCCACGTATGCGTTGGCGGGTTTCAGCACGATCTCCTCGGGCTCGCCGTATTGCACGATGCGGCCGCCTTCCATGATCGCGATGTGGGTTCCGATCTTCAGGGCTTCGTCCAGATCGTGACTGACGAAGATGATCGTCTTCTTGAGCTTGCGTTGCAGCTCCAGCAGTTCGTCCTGCAGGTGATCGCGGATCAGCGGATCCAGCGCGGAGAAAGGCTCGTCCATCAGAAGAATATCAGCGTCGGTGGCAAAGGCGCGCGCCAGACCGACACGCTGCTGCATGCCGCCGGAGAGCTCTTGACCGTACTTGTCCTTCCAGCGATCCAGGCCGACCATCTCGAGCTTTTCCGCAACGATGGCATCGCGCTCGGCCTTTGGCATGCCCTGTAATTCCAGCCCGAAGGCGACATTCTCCTGCACCGTACGCCAGGGGAGCAGCGCAAACTGCTGAAACACCATGGCCACTTTGTGCATGCGCAGATCGCGCAGGGTTGTGGCATCGCAGGAAGTCACATCAACCCGGCGCTCGCCGTCATGTACCAGCACCTCACCGCGCGTAACCTTGTTCAGGCCATTGACGGCCCGCAGAAGGGTCGACTTGCCGGAGCCGGACAGCCCCATCAGAACGCAGACCTCGCCCTCTTCAATGGCGATCGAAGCGTTCGCGACACCGAGAATGTTACCCGTCTTCTCCTGGATCGAATCGCGGCTTTCACCGGCATCCAGCAACGGCAATGCCACCTCCGGTTTTTTCCCGAAGATGATATCGACGTTCTTGAACTCAACGGCGCTTTTGGAAGTATTCCCCGTCATGTCTTGTCTCCGCCCTTGGCAACGTCGCGCTGCTTGCAGAAACGATCCAGCAGGATCGCGACGATCACGATAGCAAGCCCCGCCTCAAAGCCGTTCGCCACATTGCCCTGGTTGAGGGCCCGGACCACCGGAACACCGAGACCGTCAGCTGCCACCAGCGCAGCAATCACGACCATCGAAAGGGACAGCATAATGCATTGGGTCAGCCCGGCCATAATCGTCGGCATGGCGTGGGGCAATTCGACTTTCCAAAGCAGTTGTTGTTTGGTCGCGCCAAAGGATTCACCGGCCTCGACCAGCGCCTTGGGCACGGAAGAAATCCCCAGGTAGGTCAAACGGATCGGTGCGGGGATGACAAAGACCACGGTCGAGATCAGGCCGGGCACGACGCCAAGTCCGAAAAGAATCAGAGTGGGGATCAGGTAGACGAAGGTTGGGATGGTCTGCATGAGATCCAGTACAGGTCTCAGAAAGACATAAAGCCTGGGTCGGTGCGCGGCGGCAATACCGACCGGCACGCCAATCGCCATGCAAACCACAGTGGCGTAAATCACCAGCGAAAGGGTTGCCAGCGTCTCTTCCCAATATCCCAGGTTGATGATCAGCAGCAAAGACAGCACGACGCCGATCACCAGAGCGACGGAGCGATGCAGCCAAAAGGCCAGTCCCGCAATCAACGCAACCAGCACCAGAGGATGGCACCATTGCAGGATGTCGGTCAGCCCTTCGATCAGAAAACTGAGAACATCTGCAATAAGATCGAACAGCCAGGCGAAGCGCGCATTCAGCTCGTCTACGAACCACTCGACTGATTTGCCGAGCGGAAGTTTATTCTCGGTCAGCCAATCCATGGCGCCGCCTCCCCCGCGTAACTATTCGATTTTCATATCGCTAAACAATAAAAGCGGCAGAGCCCGCAGGGACTCCGCCGCTTGTCAAAAACCCGGACTTAGAGGCCCAGGTGTCCTTTAACAGCCGCAAGGCCGTCGCCGCCATCAGCCGTCGTGACCCCGGCCAGCCAGCCGTCGAGCACATCGCCATTGGCTTTCAGCCAGGCTGTCGCTGCATCGTTCGGCTCCTGGCCATCATTCAGGATCGCGCCCATGATTTCGTTCTCCATGGCCAGGGAGAATTTCAGATTGCCCAGCAGTTTGCCGACATTCTGGCACTCTGCAGTGTAACCCTTACGAACGTTGGTGAAGACCGTTGCGCCGCCCAGGTTCGGACCGAAGAAATCGTCACCACCGGTCAGGTAGGTCAGTTTGAAGTCCGCGTTCATGGGATGCGGCTCCCAGCCCAGGAACACAATAGCGTCTTCCTTGCGCTGGCTGCGCTTCACCTGGGACAGCATGCCCTGCTCCGAAGATTCAACGACCTTGAAGCCCTTCAGACCAAAGGCATTGTCGTCGATCATCTGCTGGATCAGACGGTTGCCGTCATTGCCGGGCTCGATGCCGTAAATCTTACCATCCAGCTCGTCCTCGAACTTGGCGATGTCGGCAAAGCTCTTCAGGCCTTTTTCAGCCAGATAGCTCGGAACAGCCAGCGTGTACTTGGCCCCTTCCAGGTTCGCGCCAATTGTCTCGACCGAGCCTTCGTCGCGATACTTGGCAATATCACCTTCCATGGTCGGCATCCAGTTGCCGAGGAAGACATCGATATCGCCATTCTTCAGGCTTGCGTAAGTGACCGGCACGGAGAGCAAATTGGCTTTGGGTGCATAGCCCAGGCCCTCGAGCACGACCGAGGTCGCCGCCGTGGTCGCCGTGATATCGGTCCAGCCCACATCGGAAAAATTAACCGCATTGCAGCTTTCCGGATCGGCGGCGACAGCTGGATTGGAGCTCATTCCGCTGCTCAGTGCCAGAACCGAAACCGCACTGACGGCCAGCATATGTTTCCACAAATTCATTCCCAGTCTCCCAATTTTTCGTTTTCTAAATCATAGCGATGTCTGCGGTGTCTGCACCGCTGCCAAGATAACTCGGATGTCAGCATCAGGCCATTCCGCGCCAGTGTACTTCGCCATCTGCCGCCTGTCCCCTGTTGCAGAGGTCTAATCTGCAGGACCGGGGCAAATTGCACGCAAAAGTGGGAAGTTTTGGACCCAGGATAGGACACCCCTGGTTGACTGCCTGCGCGTAAGAACGCCGGTTAAAGCCAAAATTTCCCCTTAAACTCCCCTCGCGAGCGGCTAAGCCGTCTTCATTCCGGGGACTCTTGCGTATTTTAATTGAACGTTCAATAAAAATAAAATAGACCCAGTTTGCGGCGCTAAAGAACCAGTCGCAGGCGCAGAGCCGCGACGACGTCTTTGCGGGATAGCCGATCGCGGTTAGCCGTCAGGTCGCGCGCGTGACAGCCCGCCATGGAGAAGGTGCGATGCCAAAGGTTGGAATGGAGGATATCAGGCGGCGGCAGCTGATCGATGCCACGATCGCCTCGATCCATGAAGATGGCTTCGGAGCCACCACCATCGCCAGAATCAGCAAACGCGCCGGCCTCTCTTCGGGAATTGTCGCCCACTACTTCAACGACAAGGCCGGTCTGCTTGAAGCCACCTGGCGCTCGATTGCAGAGGACCTGCGCATCGAAACCGTACGCAGGCTCAAAGATGCGCATACACCGGAAGAGCGGATCCGCGCCGTCATCGATGCGAATTTTGCCCCGGCGCAGTTCGTGCCGGAAGTCGTATCGGTCTGGCTGACCTACTGGGCGTTGGTGCCGCAAACGCCGACGCTCAAACGCGTCCACGCGATAAACGAGCGCCGCATGATCAGCAACTTCCAGCACGCGCTGAAACCGCATCTGCCGGAGGACCGGGTCAAGGCAGTCGCAACAGGACTCGCAGCGCTGATCGAAGGCCTCTGGCTCCGCTGCGCGCTCTCCTCTGGCGGCGTGACGCCCGAAGACGCAGCGGCGATTGCCAGAGACTACGCGAACGACCAATTCAAGAAACACGCGGCGGAGTCTTCCCCTGGGAGTATCCGCAGCATTCAATCCGTAACCTAAGGTCTTTTAAGACTTCACCGCACACACCGGAACCCAGACCATGAGCCTTTTGCCTGAACAACCGCTCTACATTGACGGCCGCTATCGCGACGCACTCTCCGGCGAGAGCTTTGAGACGATCAATCCGGCCAACGGCGAGACGATCTGCAAGATTCATGTCGCCGGGCAGGAAGATGTCGATGTGGCCGTCGCCGCTGCGCAGAAGGGTTTCGAAGTCTGGTCCGCCATGACCGGCACGGAACGCGGGCGTATTCTGAACGATGCTGCGCGCCTGCTGAAGGAACGCAATCGCGAACTGGCCGAACTGGAGGTCCTGGACAGCGGAAAACCGATCCAGGAAGCCGAGGCCGTCGACGTGATCTCCGGCGCGGATTGCATCGAGTATTACGCCGGACTGGCCGCCACCATCAAAGGTGAGCACATCGATCTGGGCTCCGCCTTTGCCTACACCCGCCGCGAACCGCTGGGCGTCTGCGCCGGCATCGGTGCCTGGAACTATCCGATCCAGATCGCCTGCTGGAAATCCGCCCCTGCCCTGGCCTGCGGCAACTCCATGATCTTCAAACCGGCAGAGCTGACGCCACTCTCCGCCCTCAAGCTGGCCGAGATCTACAGCGAAGTCGGATTGCCCGATGGTGTATTTAACGTCGTGCAGGGCTTCGGTACGACCGGCCAGATGCTGACCCGCCACCCGGGCATCGCGAAGGTCTCCCTGACCGGCGAAGTCGGAACCGGCAAGCGCGTCATGGCGGACGCGGCGGCAAGCCTGAAAAAAGTCACCCTGGAACTTGGCGGAAAATCGCCTCTCATCATCTTTGAGGATGCGGATCTGGACAATGCGGTCTCCGCTGCCCTGATGGCGAACTTCTATACCCAGGGCGAGATCTGCTCCAACGGGACGCGCGTTTTCGTCCACGCGAAGATCATGGAAGCCTTCAAGGAAAAGCTGATCGCGCGGGTGTCACGCATGACGATCGGCGACCCCATGGATCCGGATACCCACGTGGGTGCGCTGATTTCCCGCGAACATACGGAAAAGGTACTGTCCTACATTGAGATTGGCCGCAAGGAAGGTGCCGAGGTGATTGTTGGTGGCGGCCGCCCGAGCGATCCCAAACTCGCTGACGGTAACTTCGTGGAACCGACCGTCTTCGCCGCCTGCCGGGACGACATGCGCATCGTGCGCGAGGAAATTTTTGGTCCTGTTATGGCGCTGCTGAGTTTCGAGGACGAAACCGAAGTTATCGCCCGCGCCAATGATACCGAGTTCGGTCTGGCCGCCGGTGTCTTTACCCGGGATCTTACCCGCGCCCATCGCGTGATCGCGAAACTTGAGGCTGGCACCTGCTGGATCAACAACTACAATATCACGCCGATTGAGATGCCATTCGGTGGTTACAAGCAATCGGGCGTAGGCCGTGAAAACGGCTCTGCCGCCGTCGAGCACTACACTCAGATCAAAAGCGTTTATGTGGAACTGGGCGACGTCGACGCCCCCTACTGATCCCTTTGGAACTGATCGAGCCGTCAGATGGTTCCGATCCGAAATCGAGTTGATGCAAATTATGAAAAAAACTGATTACATCATTGTAGGAGCTGGATCTGCCGGCTGCATTCTGGCCAACCGCCTTTCCGCCGATCCGGATACTTCCGTTCTGCTGCTTGAGGCTGGACCAAAGGATAACTCCTGGAAGATCCAGATGCCCGCGGCGCTGACCTACAACCTCGATAACGACAAGTACAACTGGTACTACAAGACCGAGCCCCAGGCCCACATGAATGACCGGCAGCTCTACTGGCCGCGCGGCCGGGTTCTCGGCGGATCCTCGTCACTGAACGCCATGGTTTACGTGCGCGGCCACGCCCTGGATTACGATCGTTGGGTCGAGGAAGGCGCAGCCGGCTGGTCCTACGCGGACTGCCTGCCCTACTTCCGCAAAGCCGAGACCCGGCAAAAGGGTGGCGACGCCTATCGCGGCGACGATGGCCCCCTGCATGTCTCCACGGGCAGCAATCCGAACGAACTCTTTGACGCCTTCATTCAGGCAGGTGTCGATGCGGGCTATCCCGCGACCGACGATATGAACGGCTATCAGCAGGAAGGCTTCGGGCGGATGGATATGACCATCCATAACGGCAAGCGCTGGAGCACTGCCTCCGCCTACCTGCGCCCGGCCCTGAACCGCAGCAATCTGCAGGTCGAGACCGGCGCCCTGACGACACGCATCCTTTTCGAAGGCACGCGTGCGGTCGGGATCGAATACCTTCAGAACGGACAGGTTAAGCAGGCCCATGCGGACCGGGAGGTGCTGCTTTGCGGCGGTGCGATCAACTCGCCGCAGCTCCTCATGCTCTCGGGGATCGGCAAGGCGGACGACCTCAAGACCCTCGACATTCCCGTTGTCGCTGATCTTCCGGGTGTCGGCCAAAATCTTCAGGATCATCTGGAGCTTTACGTTCAACAGGAATGCACCCAGCCGGTTTCACTCTTCGATGCGATGAAACCGCACAACATGGTCAAAATCGGTATCCAGTGGTTCCTGTTCAAAACCGGTCTCTGCGCCTCAGCACATCTGGAGGCCGGTGCCTTCATCCGCAGTCAGGCCGGGGTGAAGCATCCGGACATTCAGTATCATTTCCTGCCCGCCCTGGTGAACGATCACGGTCGGGATCAGGGGGACCGTCACGCATTCCAGGCCCACGTCGGTCCCATGCGGCCCACCAGTCGCGGTTACCTCAAGCTGGCCTCCAGCGATCCGCGACAGCATCCGATCATTCAGCCAAATTGCCTGGAGACGGAACAGGATCGCCGCGAGATGCGTGACTGTGTGAAATTGACCCGGGAGATCTTCGCGCAGAAGGCTTTCGACCCATATCGCGGCGCTGAATTGAAGCCTGGACCTGCAATCAAGACGGACGCCGAGATTGACGCCTTCGTGCGCGAGAAATCGGATAGCGCCTACCATCCCTCCTGCACCTGTAAAATGGGTAAGGACGAGATGGCTGTGGTGGACCATTCCACCCGGGTGCACGGTGTCGAGAATCTCCGCGTTGTCGACGCCTCGATTATGCCGAGTATCGTCAGCGGCAATCTGAACGCCCCCACCATCATGATCGGCGAGAAGGCGGCGGACATTATCCTGGGCAACCAGCCGCTCCAACCCTCCAACGCACCCGTCTATCAGGCGGCGAACTATGAAACGGCGCAGCGCTGACCACATCGGCTTGAGATGATTCAGCGGCAAGCGACTTTTTACGGGAGAAGAATATGAGTGACGCCTTCGAACTCCATTCGCAACTGGCGGCGGATTCCTTCGCTATCGCCAAATGGCCGCTCTGCGAGGTTCGTCTGATCAACGATGCCAACTACCCCTGGCTAGTCCTTATTCCGCAGAAGCCGGGCCTTAAAGATTTCGACGACCTTTCTCCGGCGGACATGGCGCTGGCGGGCGAGGAAATCCGGGCGGCTTCAAAGGCATTGAGACAACTATATCAACCCGACAAGCTGAACGTCGCAGCCCTCGGCAATCAGGTGCCTCAACTGCACATCCATGTGATCGCGCGTTTTCACAGCGATGCCGCCTGGCCAAATCCCATATGGGGTGTTGCACCCGCAAAGGCCTACAGTGACCAGGACGACGAGAGAGTGGTAGCCATTAAGGAAGCGCTGCTCGGAAAAATCGGGGTTTAGCGCGTTTCACGTTCGATCAGATACATCTACTTGATGACAGGTCCGAGGCGGCGTTTGCGCAGCGCAGCGCGTTCGGATTGGCAGAGAATGCTATTAAACGCCGCATGCGCAGCTGGTTGTCGATTTCGGTTAACGCGACCGTCCGTCAACGAGCGAGGGATTCAGGATGAAGAGTGCCCCGTTTTTCTTCAGCCGCGTTTCGAAACCCGGATCAGCGAAATGGGCAATCACAACCGTTTCGAAGCCACCGTCGCGGACAATCTTGCCTTTGGCCCGCTCAACCGAGGTCGCAATCTGTTCCTGGGTCATGTCAGGACGGAAAACCACAGCAAACTGGCCCCGGTCGCTTTGCGGGATAAGCGTCAAGGCAAATACGCCAATGCAGGTCAATGCCAGGAGGACGGCAATTGGGATAATAGCCTTCCACGACAAGGCGGGACGCTGCGGCGTAAGCTCGAGTACGGTCATACCTAAGAATCCAAGGTTAACTGCTGGTCTCTATTAACTACCCGGATTCGATTTAAAAACCATAAACAACAAGACGATATCTTCGATTTTAAGGTTACTCGGAACCGGATCCTCCTTCTCTCGGCATCTTAACCATAAGGGCCTCACGGGAAATACAGCCTTTCTTTGGTTAAAATGACTTGAAGTCACTCGCCGATGCTGAGACTTAACGCACAGGAAATTTCTTAACAGCCGCTCGCCTTCCGAGCGACGGTAAAAACGCCATGGAAAAACTCAAATGACCGACTTGATTGATCTGCACCCGGATGTCGCCGACGCGCTTAATAACGGCAAAGCTGTGGTTGCCCTGGAATCAACCATCATTTCCCACGGCATGCCCTACCCCACCAATCTGGAGGTCGCGCAAAGGGTTGAAAACATCATCCGGGAGGCAGGCGCAATTCCGGCGACTATCGGCCTTTTGAACGGTCGGATTAAGATAGGTCTGACTGCGGAAGAACTGTTGGTGTTCGCACAGGCCGATGACGTGGCCAAGGTCAGCACCCGGGACCTGGGGCTGGTTATTGCCAACGGCAGCAAAGGCGCGACCACCGTGGCAGCAACTATGATCGCGGCGGCGCTGGCAGATATTCGAGTTTTCGTGACCGGCGGACTGGGTGGTGTCCATCGCGGTGCAGAGCAGAGCTACGACGTCTCTGCCGATCTGACCGAACTTGGCCGTCAGCAGGTCGCCGTGGTCTGTGCGGGCGCGAAGGCGATCCTGGATCTGCCGAAAACGCTGGAAGTGCTGGAAACCGGCGGTGTCCCTGTCATCGGATACGGCACCCCCGACTTCCCGGCCTTTTACACCCGGACATCCGGCATTCCCCTCTCCGCCCGGGTCGAGACGGCTCAGGAAGCGGCGCGCGCCATGAAATCGCATTGGGATCTCGGGCTTACCAGCGGGCTCGTGCTGGCCAACCCTTTGCCGGAAACCGACGCACTGGAGCAGGATCAGGTGGAAGCCTATATCGGCCAGGCGTTAGCTGAAGCTGACGCCGAGAGAATCACGGGTAAAGATGTAACTCCATTCCTGCTTCGGCGCCTGGGCGAACTGAGCAGTGGCCGAACCCTTCAGGCCAACATTGCGCTGGTCGAGAACAACGCACGGCTTGGTGGGCAGCTTGCGGTCGCCTTTGCAAACCTATAGGGCGGCACCAACACTCCGCCTCTCCGATTAGAGCAGATCAAACTCGCACAGAATGCCATGGGCAATCTGTCGTTGCTGTGAATCTGCTCTCATTGCGAAACCCGGCCCAGAGACCGGGTTTAACCGCTCACCATACCGGCAGAATGACGTTATCAATTGCGTGGATCACGCCATTGGAGCTTGGAATATCGGTTTCTACCGCCTCGGCGGCGTCAACCAGGATCTCGTCGTAACGCCCTTCGACCTCGATGACGTCGCCTTGAAGGGATTCAATGCGTGTCACGCGGCCTTCAAAACGACCGGATTCATAACGCCCCTTCGCAAGATGATAGGCAACGAGGCGCACCAACTGGTCGCGGTTCTCGGGTTCTAGCAGAGCCTGTACGGAGCCTTCGGGTAGGCGTTCGAAGGCCTCATCTGTCGGCGCAAAGACTGTGTAGGGACCATCCTTGTCCAACTGTTCGCTGAGGCCCGCGGCTTCAATCGCCGAGGCCCAAATGGCAAATTTATCCGAAGCCTCGACGGTCTCCATCAGGGTTTCTGCTCGCGCGGCGCCAGCCGTAAAAGCCAACGTCAGGGCGAGCATCGGAAGCGCGACGAATCGCGTTTTCACTCGCATATCTATATCTCCCAATAAGGGGACCTCGCCGGTGTAACCTGAAGCCGGTTTCACGGGCGGGCCGAATCAATGGCATCTCGCCAGTATTGAAACTTAAGTGGTTGTATCTGCGCGTGATACAACTGGCTGACCCGGCAAATTCGACTGTCTCACCGGATTGTGAGCGAACTCATTTTCCCTCGAGGCGTAAAACGGCACGAAGCCGGGGTTGCATTCGGTACGGAAGAGGCTGCGGCAAGCACCACTGATCGTCGTTTGTTTACAGAAAAGGTTAATTTTTGACCGTAAGCCACAGTTAATGAACGGGTTCAAAGACGAGTGCCGTAAAGACAGTGCGTGTAACATCGCTGAACGAGGGGTTTTTCCCTGAGGCAAAGAAAATTTATCGATTAGCCGTTCTGGAAGGTGATCGAATTGCGATCCTGCTGCGTATAGCTAGCAGGAAAATTGCTTTGGTAACGTTTTATGCAGCGCACAATCCCGTCAGGCCTAAACATGCTCTTGAAGCTTCATTCGGCAAAACCGCCTATCGTCAAGGCAGGCAAGGCGTCGGCTGCCAACGTTAAACCAAACCAAGGACATTACGTGACCCAGGGTGCGCTATGAAAATTGCTGTTGTTGGAACCGGCGTATCGGGCTTGGGCGCAGCGTGGGCGCTCGCGAAAGAGCACCAGGTCGTGGTTTACGAACAGAGCGATCGGCTCGGTGGACATGCAAACACAGTGTCTGTTGCCATACCCGGCCGAGAGGAAAAGGTCGACGTAGACATTGGGTTCATCGTTTACAATGAACTCAACTACCCGAACCTGGTGCGCCTGTTCAACCGCCTGAGCGTACCGACGGAAGCGAGCGACATGTCGTTCTCGGTTTCGCTCGACAAGGGTTCCTTCGAGTATGAAGGCAGCCTGAGCGGCCTGCTTGCGCAGCCTCAGAATCTGCTGAAACCATCTTACTGGCGGATGCTGAATGATTTGCGCCGCTTTTACCGCGACGCGCCTGCCCTGCTGGATGGCAACGACGATATCGGCCCTTCGCTCGGCAAGTACCTTAACGACAACAACTACGGCATGGAGTTCATCAGAGGGCATCTGCTGCCCATGGGGGCCGCCATATGGTCGACGCCTCCGGAGCAAATGCTCGATTATCCGGTCAAGAGCTTCGTGGCCTTCTGCGAAAACCACCGTCTCTTATCCTACAGCAACCGCCCGCAGTGGCGAACCGTCAAGGGCGGCAGCCGGAGTTATGTCTCACGCGTCGGCGACGCCCTCTCCAGTGGCAAGCGCGAGAGCGAGATCAGATTAAACGCGGCCGTGATTAGCCTGCAACGGCACGGTAACGGCGTAAGCCTTCGCGACGTCAACGGGCATAATGAAAACTTCGACCAGGTAGTACTCGCATGCCACGCCGACCAGGCCCTCGCGATCCTGGGACAGGACGCCGCCGCCGAGGAGCGCAACATCCTCTCCGCCTTTCACTACAGCGACAACAGAGTGGTGCTCCACAGCGACAGGAACCTGATGCCACGGCGCAAACGCGCATGGGCGAGCTGGAACTACCTCTCGGATCAGCCTTTGGGGGCCCTTGACGACCTGAGCCTGACCTACTGGATGAACCGCTTGCAAAACATTGATCCCTCGATACCTCTGTTCGTAACCCTGAATCCCGGAGAGCGGCAGATAAGCGGCCCGATCCACAAGGATGTCATCTTCAAGCACCCGCTCTTCGACCGCGGTGCACTGGAGGCACAGCGCAGGTTGAACCGAATCCAGGGACAGTCCGGTGTTTGGTTTTGCGGCAGTTACTTTGGGCATGGATTTCATGAAGATGGCTTACAATCCGGCTTGACCGTGGCCGCGGCATTGGGCTCTCCTCCTGAGTGGTTTGAGGAGATTACCCCCCGCAGCACAGCGGCCCGGCACGCAGTCCCGGCGCAACCCGCTGATCTTGGAACAGTGATGGCTGCCGAGTAAGGGTTCGGATATGCAACGCCAGAATGACCCCGAAGGCGGAACGGCACGCCAGCCCGAGAGCGCTTCCTGCCTCTACTATGGTCGCGTCATGCACAAGCGCCTGCGGCCTTTTTCGCATCGTTTCAGCTATCGCTCCTTCTCCATGCTGATTGATCTCGATGAACTCGCCGGCCTCGATCGGAAATTGCGGTTCTTCTCTCACAACCGGCCAAACATCTTTTCCTTTCACGATAGCGACCATGGTGCGCGTGACGGAACACCGCCGCGCGCATGGCTGGACGAAAGACTTGCAGAGCGTGACATCGCGTTGGACGGCGGGCAGGTCCAGGTCCTCTGCATGCCGCGAATCCTGGGCTATGTCTTCAATCCGCTTTCGATCTGGTTCTGCCGGGACCGGTCCGGCCGCCTGAAGGCTATTGTTTATGAAGTCAGAAACACATTCGGCGAACAGCATTGCTATGTTGAACCCGTCGAGAAGAACTGGAACGAAGGCGACGCGTTGATCCAGAGCTGCGACAAGGCTTTCTACGTCTCTCCCTTCATCGGTATGAAAGCGCGATACAATTTTCGCCTCAAGATTCCCGCTCAGGTTCTTTCCGTCGTTATCCGGCAGCAGGTTCCCGAAGGAGAGATGCTGGTTGCGACCCAGAAGGGCAAACGGGCCGAGCTCTCGTCCCTCGCCCTCCTCTCGACATTGCTGCGCTATCCCCTGATGACCTTCAAGGTAACCGGCGCAATCCACTGGGAAGCTCTGCGGCTCTGGTTCAAGGGCGCACGCTTTCAAAAACGCCCGAACGCAACGGCGAAAGATGCAGCAAATGTCTGAACCCTATACTTGATAAGAAAACCGGAGGGCAGCGGATGCGCCTGGCCATATGGATCAAAAACAATCGCGCCGCAGGCGCAGACTGAACGACGAGGAAGAATACATTGGGGCTGTACAAGACCATAACTTACCGGCAGATCCACAAACTGCTCAACCTGCTGGGCTCAACCCTGACCAAGGGTGCGATCGACATCACGCTGCCCGACGGCAGTACCCGTCGCTTCGAGGCAGACGTGAAAGGCCCGGAAGCGGAAATCCATATCACGACACCCAAATTCTTCTCCTGTTTGGTTACCGGAGGTCACCTCGGCTTTGCGGACGCCTACGTCGCGGAGTACTTCCAGACACCTGATCTCGTCGCATTGCTGGAATTCGGCGAAGCCAATCAGGACGCCTGGGACGATGTTCTGGCGGGGCGGCCCCTGCCCAGGCTCATCAGCCGACTGCATCATCTCTTGAACTTTAATTCCAAAACCGGTTCACGCCGCAACATCTCGCAGCACTATGACCTGGGGAACAACTTCTACCGGCGCTGGCTCGACGAAAGCCTGACCTACTCCTCGGCGATCTTCGCGCGGCCTGACGAACCGCTTGAAACTGCGCAGTCGAACAAATACCGGCGACTGTCGGAAATAGCGCATGTCGCACCCGGACAACATGTCCTGGAGATTGGATGCGGTTGGGGCGGTTTCGCGAGCTACCTAGCCCGAGAGCATGACTGCAAGGTCACCGCGGTCACGATTTCGAACGAACAGTACGACTTCGCCTGCCAGCGCATTCAGGCAGACGGTCTGAACGAGCGGGTCGAGATCCAGCGCCGCGACTACCGGGACATCGATGGCAGCTTCGACCGGATAGTCTCCATCGAGATGCTGGAAGCCGTGGGTGTGCGCTATTGGCCGGTCTTCTTCGATAAGCTGCGTAACAGCCTGAAGCCCGGCGGAATAGCAGCGTTACAGGCCATCACCATCGCGGATCATGCCTGGGAGGGCTACAGCAGGAACACCGAGTTCATTCAGCGTCACATTTTTCCCGGCGGCATGCTGCCATCACCGGAAATCATCGCCCAGCAATCCGCCCGCGCGGGTCTGAACTATAAAACCGACAACGACTTCGGTTGGCACTACGGCGAGACTCTTCGGCGCTGGCGCAGCAGTTTCGATGACGCCTGGCCCAGCATCGCCTCGCTTGGATTCGACGAGCACTTCCGGCGCCTCTGGACCTACTACCTCGCCTATTGCGAGGCGGGGTTTAACGTCGGCCGCATTGACGTCAAACAGTTCGCGCTTCAACGACCTCTGTAGCCGTTTCGGATTAAGTCAAAACCACCTGAAAGAGAATTTAAGCACCCCTTGGTTCATCAAAATCGATAACGATCATGATCATATCGACGGTCACGCCATCCGTAGCCAAGGGTAACGCCAAACGCTGGTAGATGATGAAGTTCTTTTCGGGAATCGGCATGGGGGTTCGCGCGAGATCCACGCGTCCCTTGTCCACCAGATCGGCATAGCTTTTAAGATGCTCGCCAAAGAATTCCGCGTCATAAATCTCGTCAAACCAGGCCCCGGTCGAATCTCGTCCAAAGCGCTCGACGATACCTGTTCCGACCAGGCGGTGCCGAAAACGGTAATTTTTTCCATCTCTTACAACATCGACCAGATTCAACCACGGGAGCACCGAAGGTAACTCCAGAGGATCTATCGCATCTCGCCCGGGGAGAAGATCACCGGATTTTTTTGAACGCCAGTATCTGTATGCCTCCTGATGCAAAGGGCTTTGCAAGCGCGGCAAAACATCATCACCATTACCCATATTATTTTTTGCCTGTCCCCACCTGTTTCCTCCGCCTTTGCTGGCGCACACCATACCACTGTATGCAAGCGGACGAAGTGTTTTGTCAATGCTTCATACGTCCATTGCGAGTAGAACTTATATTCTCTGCTTGATTGAATTAAGACCCGACACCGAAGGAGCCAGCAGCACTGCGCGCATTGAGCAAACAGCAACCTGAATTCGGACAGCGCCTGCGTTTCGCGCGTATGTTTTTAAGGTCGAGCCGTTTCAAGGGTTCCAGTGAAAAGGAACAGGCTCCTGAGTTGAGAAGATCTTAAGTTATCAAGCCGAAATCTAGTGTTCCCCCTGGAAACAGAATAGCCAAGCTGTCTCCCGACCATTTCCCCAGGGCGAGTCCGCACCTCCTGCACATATTTATTAAACCAATTATTTGGATCCCTTTGGCTTATTTATTTACATTAATTGTTAAGTGCCCGCGAAGATACGATTTTCTTTTCACATACGGAAGGCAAGGTCGATCAGAGACAAAACTTGTCGTAAAACGAAACGAAAAATCCATTTAAACCACTGATAATTATATATTTACCACAAAAGAAATCGATACCCGGGCAACATTGCCCCGCCACCATCGCACCTGCGAACTCAGAGCAAGAAGTCTCCGAATCCAAGTTTTCGAGACAACTGTGACACGAGACCAATGCTGAAACCGCGCAAACCAACCGGCAGTCAAACAGGGAGCTTATCTGACGCGCGATTACTTTAGCCTACAACGCCTGAACTCCCCTTCAGACGTGTTTTGACCAGAAGATGCCCATCGATCAGGAAGGCCGTTCCAACTTTTGCTGTGGCTCACTCGCGCGGCAGAACCTTGCGCATCAGCGCGAAAAACAGCGGATACGGCAGGAGCTTCAGGGTTTTGAGTATATATGCGAGACGACGTGGAAAGATCACCTCGAAGCGTCGCGACTCAAGCCCCGCCACCATCGCCTTCGCCGCGTCGTCAACCGCCATAAGAAACGGCATGGGAAAGGGATTCTTGTCCGTCAGGGGTGTTTTGACGAAGCCCGGATTTACAATCTGCAGCTTGATCCCGAGTTCGTCACACTCCGGTTTCAGAGCCTCCGCCATGTTGATCAGTCCTGCCTTGGTGGCGCCGTAGCCTGCCGAGGTCGGCAGTCCGAGGTATCCGGCGACTGACGAAACCAGGGCAACATGCCCGCATCCGCGCGAAATCATCCCAGGCAAGACCGTTTCCAGGCAATAGACGCAGCCCATCAAATTAAGTTCGATCAGGGCGCGGACATCATCTGCGGAGAAGCCCTTCGCCATCACCTCACGATGAGTTCCTGCATTCAGCAGAGCCAGACCGATTGGACCGGCCTCGGCCTCGATCGCTTTGACCGCGCTTGCAACCGCCTCCCTGTCCGTCACGTCGAGCGGATAGACTGCAAGCGTTCCCGACTCTCCTGCGAGCTCCCGGGCCAAATCTGCAAGGGCCTCGCCCCGGCGGGCGGACACCACAACACTATATCCTTGCGACACGAGCAAAGACGCGACGGCGCGCCCAAGGCCCGAGCTTGCCCCTGTAATCCAGATGCAACTCCCGTTCTCGACAAGCTTTTTCGCCAAAACTGAAATTCCCTCGCTCGAAGCACCCTACTGATCCGCCCGTCGGCGGCACTTCCAATATCGAAATACAGTGCGCCTAACGCGCAGTTGCACAAGCCCAATCGGATTCAAGAGAGTCTACGTACCTGATGACGCTTTGGATCCTACCAGATCACTCACTTGAATAATTGAATTGGTCACTGATTGCCGCACCCCAGAGTTTAATCCTTCGGTTCCGCATCGAATTAAAAGTAAATCTCACGTGTCTGAGAGTACCTTAACGTCGAATCCAGACGTGCTTTATTCCCTCACATTACTGTCATTTCTCTGTAACATACCAATCCTACAAGAAGCCCAAGAGATACCCGAATTCGGGATTGTTAGAACCTCCGGCCGTTATTGTGGAACTGTGGACTCTCGTGACAGCCGGACATGCAGTGGAGGTGCAGCATGAAGACGAATGACACACAGGGTTTGACGCGCGCAGAAGCGTTTGAGCAGTCAGACGACATCCCCAGCAACCCCTCGACAGCGCCCACAATCGGCGACGTTATCGCATCGCGTTTCGGACGCCGCGACGTCTTGAAGGGGGCGTTGGCCGTCACCGCGATTTCCGCCGTTTCCTCTTTGATGGCCGGGACCAGCAAAGACGCACTGGCCGCCAAGGCAAGCTTCAGCTTTTCGGAGATCAACCACGGCGTCGACGAGACCCATCACGTGGCCGAAGGCTACGACGCGGATATCCTGATCCGCTGGGGCGATCCGATTTTCCCCGATGCGCCTGAATTCGATCCGATGAAGCAGACCGTTGCCGCGCAGTTGAAGCAGTTCGGCTACAATAACGACTTCGTCGGTTATGTCGGCCTGCCTTTCGGCTCCGACAACCCTGACCATGGCCTGCTTTGCGTCAATCATGAATACACCAGTGAAGAAGTCATGTTCCCAGGATTGGGCCGTCAGGACCGCGACGCCAAGTTCGCCGGCATGACCCAGGAACTGATTGACATCGAAATGGCCGCGCACGGCGGCTCGGTGATCGAGATTAGAAAGGGCACCGATCGCAAATGGAGTCTGGTCAAGGACAGCAAGTATAACCGGCGCATCACCGCCAGCACGACCGAGATGACGGTCGGTGGGCCCGCAGCCGGACACGAGCGCCTGAAGACCTCAGCAGATCCGGCCGGGATGAAAATCTTCGGCACATACAACAACTGCGCTGGCGGCATGACCCCCTGGGGCACCTATCTGATGGCCGAAGAAAACTTCCATGGCTACTTCAACGGCGAATTGCCGGAAGACCACAAGGAAGCCGCAAATCACAAGCGTTATGGCGTGCCTGGCGGCTGGTACGCCTGGGGTGACTATGACGAGCGTTTCAACGTGAGCATGGAACCGAACGAGCCGAACCGCTTCGGTTGGGTCGTTGAAGTCGATCCCTTCGAGCCTGACTCCATCCCGGTCAAACGGACCGCCCTGGGGCGCGCAAAGCATGAAGGTGCAGAGCCGATTATCAACAAAGACGGCAAGGTCGTGGTCTACTCCGGCGACGACCAACGCTTCGACTATCTCTACAAGTTCGTCAGCGCGGGCACCTACAACGCAGACGACCGTAAGGCCAACATTGGCTTACTTGATGAAGGCACGCTCTACGTCGCGATGTTCGAAGAAGGCGGCATGACTTGGCTGCCGCTTGTGCATGGCAACGGCCCGCTGACCGCCGACAACGGGTTTAACGATCAGGGAGACGTGGTCATTGAAGCACGGCGCGCCGCCGACCTGATGGGCGCAACCCCGATGGATCGGCCGGAAGATGTTGAACCAAATCATAAGACCAACAAGGTCTACGTCATGTGCACAAACAACTCGAAGCGCAAGGAAGATCAGGTCAACATCGCCAATCCGCGTCCCTCCAACACCTTCGGTCATATCATTGAGCTGAGCCCGCCGGACGGCGATCACAGTGCAGAGAAGTTTGCCTGGGACATCCTGGTAAAATGCGGTGATCCGAATGTGGCTGAAGTGGGCGCCCAGTGGAACCCTGCCACCAGCGAAAACGGCTGGTTCGGTTCGCCGGACAACTGCGCCGTCGATCACGCTGGCCGCCTCTGGATCTCAACGGATCAGGGCAGCAACTGGTCGAAGTCCGGCACCGCCGACGGTATCTGGGCGATGGAGACCGACGGCGAGTTGCGCGGCACCGGCAAGATGTTCTTCCGGGTTCCAATTGGTGCGGAGATGTGTGGCCCACGCTTTGCGCCGGACGATAAGTCGCTGTTCCTTGCAGTCCAGCATCCGGCAACAGACGGCACTAAAAACTATCCGGGTTTCGAAAAGAACTCGACCTTTGAGGAGCCCGCGACCCGCTGGCCTGACTTCAAGGACGGTGTTCCGCCACGGCCTTCCCTGGTCGTGGTCACCAAAAAGGACGGCGGCGTTATCGGGATATAACCATCGCGTGTTGCTGTTTTCTCGAACCACAGGGTTTCAAATCTTCGTTCGAGATCAGCGGCATGCAGCTCGGGGCCAACGGATTTTAAATCAAGTTCGCCGCAAAGGGCTCTAAGCTGAAATTGATGTACAAAAAGGGCGGTTGGCACATACCAACCGCCCTTTTTTCCGTCCTCACATCCGCTTTAACGAACTTGAAACGACCGGGGCGAGAGAATAAGTGCTGGAGTCGATGCCGTATCGCCTTAAAATTACTCCAGGCTCCGATCGATTTTTATGCTAGGCAAACGCCCCATGACGTTCTCGCCACGCTTTTTACCCAATCGCCTGCTGCTAGCGACCGCCGCGGTTGGCCTGCTGACGCTTCTGCCCCGCCAGGCGGACCCGCATCCTCACGTCTGGATCGACACGGTCGTCAAGCCCCAGTTCATCGAAGGTAAACTGGCCGCCTTTGAAATCGACTGGACCTTTGACGAGCTGTACTCTTTCCTGGTCATCGACGATTTCGACGGGGATAAGAACGGCATACTCGATGGAGATGAACTGGAAGCTCTTGCCAAGGCCAGCGTGAGCACTCTGGGCTCATCCAATTTCTTCACGCGGGTAACCTTGGATAACGAACCACTCAGGAACATCGAGTTCGAAAATCTGACCGCCACCACGTATCTGGAACGTATCAGTTACCATTTCACAGCGAAGCTTGAAGAGCCGGTCGATATTCGCACACGCGACGTCACCTTCGCCACCTACGACGAAAACTACTACATCGAAATCCTGCTCAACGAAGACGATCCGGTGCGCTTTGAGGGCAACTGGCCGAAGGCCTGCCGCTTTGAGATCGGACGGGACGAAGTGAATAGAATCTATTTTGATCTGGTTGCCCCGACAGTCGTCAGGTTCCCCTGCCTCACCTCTTAGTTTGCTGGACTGCCGAGAGGTGGTTTACCCAGCCCGCTCCAACAGAAATTCGCGATAGTTAGGTTTCATGCCCGTCTCACTGCGCCACCTGATCACCGCCCTGATCTGCCTTTTCGCGTTTGCCGTCGCCACTTCGGCGCAGATTAATCCAGCCTCCGCGCAAATTCTTCAGGGCAACGACAGCGAAAGCGCAGCGCCCACAGGTCTGCCCGGCCTCTCGCAAAGCGCAGATCAGCAAGCGGCCCCCAACGCCCTTGAGCGCTTTATCCTGCAGGTGCGGCAGAAGCAACAGGAGCTGCAGCGCGATCTGGTCAAGGTGATCCGGGAGATGAAGAGCGACGAGACCAACAGGTCGCTCTACCTTCTGCTCTTCGCCTCCTTTATCTACGGAATTTTTCACGCGGCCGGTCCCGGGCATGGCAAGATGGTGATCTCCTCCTACCTGCTGGCCAGCGAAGATCAGCTGCGGCGCGGCATCAAGCTGACCTTCCTGTCATCAGCCGCCCAGGCGGTTTCAGCAATTCTACTGGTCGGCGTCCTTGCCATCGCGCTTGATCTCTCGCGCCTCGAAGTCACCAGCCAAACCAGAACGCTGGAGATCGCCAGCTACATTCTGGTGGTCGGGATTGGCCTCTGGATGCTCAACGGCGCCGTCCGCGGCAAGGGCTGCGGCCACGACCATGGGCACGGCGGACACACGCACGCGGACCATAGTCACCATGATCACGCGGATCACGGTCACGCCGGTCACAGTTGCGGGGGCCACCACCACGCAGAGCATGCGCACGCCACTCACGAACCTTCCCCGGATGCAGCGAAGCAGGTTACGGGAACCGGCCTGCGCCAGTACCTGGGCATAATTCTCGCGGTCGGTATTCGTCCCTGCAGCGGCGCGGTGATTGTCTTGCTCTTCACCCTGGCACAGGGATTGTTGCTGGCCGGTGTCGCGGCAACCTTTGCGATGGCCTTGGGCACCGCAATCACGGTCGCCACGCTCGCCATTCTCAGCGTGACATCCCGTAAGGTCGCCCTGCGCATGGCCCATAAGGACTCCCCCTGGCAGCGCCGGGTTCAAATCGGCATGTCGGTTGCGGGTTCGCTTCTGGTCATTGCGACCGGCGCGATTCTTCTGATCGCAACCCTGGATCAGACGACTCTGCTCTAAAGAGAGCGCATCCCCAGACCGGCACACGCGCTTGTGAGAGACATTAAAATGTGAGGCAAATCAGGATGTAACAGGATCCTGATCATCGAAAACACAGCCATTGCCTCCCGTCCCTGCCGCGCAGCTAAAGGAAAACAGCCCTTATCGCGGCAAAATCCTCTATCCTTTGGGTAACCCGATCCAATGTCCCGAAGGTCACTATATGCGGACAGTATTTCTGCGCAGCCTCCTTCCCTTCACTGCTCTCGCTTGGCTTTTTTTCGGGCCGTCTCTTTCATCAAAAGCAATCGCGGAGAACGTTGCGTTGGAATTGGTCCTCGCGATCGATGTCTCCTCCAGCGTGAATGAAAGCGAATATGACCTGCAGATGTCCGGGTTCGCCGAAGCCTTTCGGCACCCAGCCGTCGTCACGGTGATCGAGAGCCTCGGCAGTAAGGGCATGGTGGTGACCCTGGTACAGTGGTCAGGCGCGGAAACCTATGTACAGGCCATCGACTGGACGCGAATCAAAGATCGCGCGTCATCAGAAGCCTTTGCGGATCAGGTCCAGAACGCACCCAGATTGATTGAGGGAGGTGCCACCGCCATTGGCGACGCCATGCTGTTTGCCAGAGCTCTCATAGAACTCAATGGCTTTACCGGCACCAAGAGAACCGTCGATGTCTCCGGCGACGGCGTCGCCAACCAGGGCAAACAACCCGCCGTGGCGCGAGCCCTGCTGAACGCCGATAACATTACAGTAAACGGTCTGGCGATCCTGAACGAGGAGCCAAGGCTCGGCGCATACTACAAGGCGGGCGTGGTCGGCGGCCCCAACGCCTTTCTGGTTACGGCAAGCGATTTTGAGGACTTTGCCCGCGCTATCAGGATCAAATTAATCACGGAAATCGATGGACCGCTGATCTCACGAAATCTGGACGGCATTGAATTTGTCGGCGATCAGAGAGAGCACGCGCTGGCCAGCCACCCGCCTGTTACGGAAACATCAGAGCTGAAGGAAAGCAAACCCCATGCACGTCGTTATTTTTGAACTCGAGCCGAAAGCGGGATCCCGCGAAGATTATCTGGGCATTGCCGCCAGCCTGCGCGACGAGCTCGAAAAGGTTGATGGCTTTCTCTCTGTCGAGCGTTTTTCCAGCCTGACGACCGAGGGGAAACTCCTTTCCGTGTCCTTTTGGCGGGATGCCGACGCAGTGGCGGCGTGGCGGCAGGAACAGCATCATCGCAAGGCACAAGCCAGGGGTCGCGGCGAACTCTTCGCCGACTACCGGCTGACGGTCGCCCAGGTCGAACGGCAGTATGGACTGCATGACAGAGCCCAGGCCCCATCACGTGATGAGGCGCCATCAGTGGAGCAATAACTCACTCACCTTTTCGGGGGAGCAAGCAGATGAAATTCAGGCCTCTTCAAAAAAGCTTTTCTATCGCCGTGCTGTTGCTCTTTCTGCCTGCCACTCATGCCTGGTCGAGTGGTCTTTCCGTCCCTGCAGATGTCATCGCGATCTACCAGAGCAACACGGTTCTGGTCGACGCCTATCCCTGGCCCGGCATGACCCTGCGGGTCGTGGTGCGCCTGGCGAGCATTGATGTGCCCCGCACGCCCGGTCAGTGTCAGTCGGAATCCAAGCGGGCGGCGGCAGCACGGCGCTTCACGGAACGGCAGATCGGCAGCCTGATCTCGTTGAACGGCGTACGCGAAGGAGATGATGCGGGTTCGGTCCGTGCGAACATCACAACGCAGGAAGGGATGGATCTGGCGCAGATGCTGATCGAATCCAACTTCGCCCGCCCTCATGACGGGGGAGAATCGCAGGGCTGGTGCAGGAATTAGTGTGGTGGAACACTAGTTCCTGGTTTCCTTACGTTTCAGATTTTCGGCAGCCGCTTCGGCGAGCAGAAACGCCCTGAAGGCCTGAACCTTGGGCTTCCTGATCGCGTCCGGCGGCATCACAAGATAGTAGCCGATATTAGACTCTAGAGAGAGTTCGAAGGGACGCACCAACCTGCCAGAGGCCAGATCGTCACCAATCAGGGCGATGCGCCCCAACGCGACACCGCGACCACCTGCGACCGCCTCGATCATCACGGAAGCATCATCGATCGTCGTTCCCCGGTGTGGATCGACATCCTCAACACCCGCGAGCGTCAGCCAGGACACCCAGGCTTCATAGTTTTCCTCGTGCAGCAGATTATGATGTTTCAGATCTGCAGGTGTGCGCAGCGGGTTCGGACCCTTCAACAGGGCGGGACTGCACACTGGCGCCATATCGATGTCGACCAGAAACTCCGACGTAACGCCGGGCCAGGAGCCCCCACCCGCCCGGACCGCAACATCGATTTCGTCAACAATGAAATCGACCAGCTGCAAGGAGTGGTGAAGCCGCAAATCGATCTCCGGATGCAGCTTCCAGAAGCGTTCCAGGCGCTTCACCAGCCATTTGGACGAAAACGCAGGCGTGAGCGAAACCGACAGGTTCATATCGTCGGCGCCGCGCTGCAAGTCGCGGATCGTCGCCGCGATCCGGTCAAAGGACTCGCTCAGCACCGGCAGGAGCTTTTGTCCCTCTTCGGTCAAGAGCAGCTTTCTGGTCAGCCTGTGAAAGAGCTTGAAGCCAAGCTGCTCCTCCAGGGATTTCACCTGATGGCTGACCGCGGCCTGGGTCACATTCAATTCCCTGGCCGCCTCGGTGAAACTAAGACTGCGGGCGCCCGCTTCAAAGGAACGCAAGGCGTTTAACGGAGGAAGTCGGCGCATATCACTTTCGATTCATAAAATAGTTTTTCTAATCTATATATGAAGAAAGATCGTTTGTCGAAAACTGCCACAGCACACAAATAATAACACTCAAAGGAATTGAAACGGGATTTTTTACGATCCCCCATGAATAAGGATTATTATATCGTGGATCTAATTTTTCGCGGTGTCTCGCACGCCGCCGGGGTCGAAATACCGTCGGGAAAACACCTGCCGTGGGAGAAGATTGAGCGGAAATCAACTCGATTTGACGGGGGTGTCACACGCATGGGAGCAAAATCGCGGAAGCTTCTTCAGCCCTTCATCAGCAAGAGTCTCGGTTTTCTCGGTCACCGCCTGATCCGCGCCTCGGAAGCGTTGGCATCACATTGACGGAGCGAACATCCGGTTCCCGAACCGCCTTTTTAACAATTCCTGGTCGTGCTATTACCGATCCAATTCAATGACTGGCTAAATTGCTTTGGAGGAACAGGTAGTGCATTCGGCGTGTAACCTCAGACGACTTTTAGTAGGTTTTTTCGCTCTCTTTTCATTTTCCCTCACCGGCGTTGCAGCAGATGCCGCAGACATCGCAGACTATTTACCCAACAACAGTGTGATTCATGGGCGCGTCATGGCAACTGCAGTTCCGCAGGAAGTCGATTCTCTGACGCAGAAGTTTCAGGCCGCGATGCAAAACGACCTTGAATGGTTCCAAGCCTTTTTTGCTGAAAACGGTAAGGTACATCCCATTCCGTATCACCCGAGGATTGGCCTTACGGAAGTAGAATTTCGGCGCTATCTGGAACTCGTCGCGGACCTAAAATGGCAAAAAATTGGCGCAATCACCTTAACGATCAAGCATCTCAAGAACGGTGGCATTCAGTTACTCTCAGAGGGGGACACCAGCCCTTTAAATGAAATACGCATATTCCCAGGCAAAGGCTTTGTGGAAACCAGTTATGGTAATCTCAACGAGTTTTCGGAAGTCAGTAGTAGTAATCCCGACGGAGCAATCGGCCGCTGGTCCGGGGCACAATGGAAGAAATCTGAAAGAGTAAATGACAAGTTGGTTGCCGTGAAGCTCGCCATTGGCAAACGGACGGATCATGGCGACGGCATCATCTACTATGACGTTAAGGATTTTACGCACGGCGTTGGCGAGAACTATAGCTACGTTGTGCTTTACCCATTGCAGTAAAACCTACGCCGCATCGTCGGAGAGTCTTCTCTCAGGTGACCACGCTTCAGACACCCTTGCTAATTACAGGGGGCGCTCAAAATGCTGGCCTTACTTACTTCCTTTCCCCCAGCCAGTTATCCAGAAAGCCGCCGAGCCAGTCTTCCAGTGGCGCGTCATGCTGCCGACTGTCAGCGTTCTGCCGCTCGGCTGAATGGGCGCCGGGTTCGGCCAGCATATGTGCGGCATCGGTAATCCAGCGCTGAGAGATCTCTGTCGTCACCTCAGGGTGGAACTGTATTCCGTAAATCTTCTCGCTCAGACGATAAGCCTGATTGGGAAAGACCGATCCAGTGGCCAGCAGTTCGGCACCGCCGGGCAACTCGAAACCTTCCTTGTGCCATTGATAAACGTGCATCGGGGCGTTGAGAAAGCCGTTCGCGGCCGCGGTCGGCTTAATCTCGACATAGCCGATTTCATGCGTCCTTTCCGGATGCATGGACACCTTTGCCCCCAGGCTTTTGGCCAGCAATTGTGCACCGAGACATATCCCAAGATAGGGCTTTTCAGCCGCAACCCAGCGCCCGACCCAGTCGATCTCCTCGGCTATATAGGGCGCAGAATCTCCATCGTTCGCACTTTCCGGACCGCCATAAACGACCGCCGCGGCAACATCCGACAGTTTTGAAGGGTCAGGCAACGCATCGCCACGACCGGGAGAAATCCACTGAATCTCAAAGCCACGCTCCGAAATCATACGCGACGCCCGATCGTCACGCTTACCGACGGGATGATCGATCAGAATTACTTTTCGCGGCACTCACTTCTCCCCAGAACTCTGCGCACAGACCCAAAGATTTAGGGTGTCACTGGCAAAAGGCCAATGCCAGAGGGATTTCATCGTCGGATCAGGTTTTCGGTCGGGCCGCCAGAAAAGCGCGCATATGAAAGGCGGCCTGCTCCGGCTGATAGCGAAAGTCCGTGCCCACAGGACAGGCCCGTCGCGCCCGGCAACCGAGCGCAATACAATCCTCGCCCTCGGGCTGCGCAATATGAGCCGCACAGACCGGCACGTCATAGCTCTGGCTGGAAAAAGCCGATACCGGACAGGCGGAGAGACAGGGCTGGTCCACGCAGGAGCCGCAGGGAGACGCGTCCGTTGCCCGGAACGGCAGCTCAATCCTGCTGTCGAAGCAGAGCACGCCACGGTAGGCATGCCACAGGCCATAGTCGTGATGAATAAGCACCCCGAGCGGCGACGGCCAGACCGGCTCCGCTTTCTGCGCCCAGCTCTGAAAGGGGTGATAGGGCGGTCCGCCGAACGGGAAAACCGGCAAAGCCCCCAGCTCTTCTGCCAAGGCGCTGATCACTCTGAGGCTCCAGCGGTCCATGGGCCCCAACGCCTCGCCTGGTACTGAGGTTCCTGAGGCCGCCTCGACACCCCGGCCTTCCGGAGATGTCTTGAACGCGCGCCACATGGCGCCATCAGTACTCCCCAGCAGCAGCAATGTCCGCGCGGGTTTGCCGTTCTTCAGCGCGGGAACCGCGTCTTCTGCGTCCGGGTGGAAACCGCCACGCAGCGAAAGCCCCGAGGCCTTGGCGGCCTGACGGACAGCCTCAAGTTCCATTGCCCGCGGTGTCCTGCTCCTCTTCGTCGTCCCAATCCTCGTCATCAGGGTCTATTTCGATCAGTTCCCACTTTACGGCATCGCCATCGAACCAGTCGATCACATGATCTTCAAGCTCCGCGTCCTCGACCTCCGTCTCCGGCACCGCCCGGTTCAACACTGAGTTTCCCGATGTATGAACGGAATTGGGATCTCCGCTCACCAAGGGGTGCCAGTCCTCGAGCGGCTTGCCTTCGGCCAGGAGACGGTAAGCACAGGTCGCCGGCATGAAATTCAGGTCACCGATGTTTTCCGGCGTCAGAGTCACACAATCAGGCACATATTTTGACCGCTGGGGATACTGACTGCACTGGCAGGTGCCCAGATCAAGAAGTTTGCAGGTCACGTCGGTCGCAATGATTTGGCCGCTGTCCTCGTCTTCGAGCTTGATCAGGCAGCACTTTCCACAGCCGTCACACAGGGATTCCCACTCCTCCCGGGACAGCTTGTCCAGGGGCTTGCGTTGCCAAAAAGGGTCATCAGAAGTCATTCATGGCTGATACACCCGCGCAGGTGATTGCACAAGGCATCCGGCGCTCGGACGCAATTGCAAGGCCTGACTTCACGGACGATTGACCTGATATCAAATCCGGAATAAGAGTTGTATATACAACTTCAAAGGCCACGCCATGACTGAGAACGGTTCCTTCACGCTTTCACCCGGTCAACTGACGCTCGACGATCTGCGGGCATTCTGGTTGGGCGATCAGGTCATAGAACTCGACCCGGCCTGTGCCGAGGCAATTGACAGCTCGGCCGAGACCGTTGCCACCGTGTTGCGCGAAGGCCGCACCGTTTATGGGGTGAACACAGGCTTTGGCGTCCTGGCCAGGACCTCGATCCCGAACGATCAGGTCAGTGAGCTGCAGCGCCGCCTGGTGCTGTCCCATAGCGCCGGTGTCGGTGCCCCTCTCTCCGATCGCGTGGTCCGCCTGATCCTTCTGCTCAAGATCAACGCCCTGGCCCGGGGCTTCTCCGGAATCCGCCGCGAGGTGATTGATCGCTTGATCGCTCTCTTCAACGCCAAAGCCTATCCGGTGATCCCGGCAAAAGGCTCAGTCGGGGCATCAGGAGACCTTGCGCCTCTGGCTCACCTCTCGGGCGCACTCCTCGGTGTCGGTGAAATCAGCCTGAAGGGACGGGTTCTGGAAGCAGGTGAAGCCCTGAAGGAGCTTGGCATACCCCCGGTAAATCTGGCCGCCAAAGAGGGCCTGGCCCTTCTCAATGGCACACAGGTCTCCACTTCCTTGGCGCTGGAGGGCCTGTTTCTGACCGAGATGGTCTTTGACTCTGCGCTCGTCGCCGGCGCCATGTCGGTCGATGCAGCCCTGGGCAGCGACACGCCTTTTGACCCGCGCATCCATGAGCTCCGCGGCCAGCCCGGTCAGATCGAGGTTGCAAGGCAGCTTCGCAAACTCCTGGCCGGGAGCGAGATCCGGGGTTCCCATCTGGAATGCGATCGCGTTCAGGATCCCTACTCGCTGCGCTGCCAGCCGCAGGTCATGGGCGCTGCCCTCGAGATCATTCAACAGTCTGCAAAGACTCTGGAGCGTGAATCCAACGCAGTCTCAGACAACCCGCTGGTCTTCTCGGAGAGTGGAGAAGTCCTCTCAGGCGGGAATTTCCATGCGGAGCCCGTGGCCTTCGCCGCCGATACACTGGCCTTAGCGATTGCAGAGATCGGCGCCTTGTCGGAGCGCAGGGTTGCCCTGCTGACCGATGCGGCCATGAGCAGCCTGCCCGCCTTCCTCGTGGCGGAACCTGGGTTGAACTCGGGCTTTATGATCGCCCATGTGACGGCAGCCGCCCTTGCCAGTGAAAACAAGGGATTAGCCCATCCAGCGAGCGTGGACAGCCTGCCCACTTCAGCCAATCAGGAAGACCATGTCAGCATGGCGACTCATGGTGCGAGACGGCTTGAAGACATGGCACACAACTCAGCGCATATCGTCGCAATCGAGCTCTTGGCAGCCGCCCAGGGACTCGATCTACGCCAACCTCTGGTAAGCGCGCCTGAATTGGTAAAACATCTGCAACTCATACGAAAATCCGTACCCTTTCTGGACAACGATAGACAGATGGGAAAAGATATCGTTCTAATTCAAATGCTTATACTTTCCGGGGAGTTTTGCCTGTAGCTAAAAATTGTGATATTATTGCTGTTAATGAAACTTAAATGTCAGCAAAACGATGCCACCGTTCTTACTCGTAGACGCTCGCCATAGTTGAGGCTATATTTCTACTAATTGGAAACGCATTTGGTCCAATTTAAATACCAAAAGTGGATTAAATGCCTTTCTATGAGAGATGGAAATTGAATACTAAAGGTAAGAAAATTGAGTATATTGCCGGCGTCAATTGAAGATAAACCTGAAGATACGCAGGAGCAGTTTGTGCTTGACCAACAGATCAGCCACTTGCTCCGTCGCGCTCATCAGCGTGCCTCTGCGATCTTCTTATCGGTTCTGGGCGAACACCAGATCACCCCAACTCAGTTCTTCGCAATGGCCAGACTCCATGAAAAGGGCCAGCTGTCGCAGAACAAGCTCGGTCGCTATGCTGCAATGGATCCCGCAACGATCCAGGGTGTCATCCGGCGGCTGCACGAACGCGGTATGATTGAGCGTATTCCGGACTCAACAGATCGCCGCCGCATGGTTCTCAGCCTTTCTCCGCTCGGTCATAAAACCGTTGAGGAACTTCTGGCAGGCGCCAAGCGGGTCGATAGCGAGATTTTGGGCCCACTTTCTGAGGAAGAACGCGCCCAGTTCTTGAACCTCGTAAAGAAAGTCGTCTGAACCACAGGCGTTCGACGGCTTTAATCGAAATACGGGCGGGAGCTCCCCTTCAACCGGTAGGTCCGGTTGAAGGGGAGCTCCCGCCTTTTTTGCGCTTCGTCCATCAGACGCCTCCTCAGCATGGATTCGCTTGCCACGAGCGGTCGGGACAAAACCAGTCCGTCGGTACGGCGTGATCTTGTCTCTCCTTGGCGTTCTGGAGTGTCCGGCCGGTCCGTTGCCTCTACCGAAATACTTAAAGACCTGTTCGCCCCCTGGGACAGAAACTTTGACAGGGTGTCTGGCGGGTCCACAAGCAGGCCGGTTTTCAATGAGCTAGGGTCAGGACCCTTTGAGTTTCGGGGCCCAGGATGACCGGAATGGCCCCAGGCGATCCGGGGTCAGTTACTCGGCCAACCAACTAGTGGTCCAGGTCATAAGCGCTCCAAAACCCAGTCTAGACTTGCGATGTATTCTTCTCGGCTAGGGCCACGCCCATCTGGGGCAGCAGCGGCGGAACGGACAAAACCGTGCGTGTAATCAACGATCAGATTGAGAACCGGTAAGACTGTTTCCGCGTCAACAAACGCTTCCAATTCTTGTTGTATCTGAACCGTAAATCTGGAGAGTTCGTCGCCAATAAGCGAGCTATCGGCCAGCATTGCTTGGATGAGGTCCGCGTTGGTGACAGCGCATTCACAATAGCGATTCAGCCGAAATTGCAATCTTGCCCGCGGGCTCTCCCCTACAGCGGGTGCGCAAATTTCGGAAAACGCCATAGCGATCAACGCAGAGAGCAACTGTTTTCGTGTTCCGGCATGATGGGTGATGGCCATTGGCGTGACGCAAAGCCGCTCGGCCAATGCGCGGAATGTGAGCGCGTCCAAACCACCGTTTTCAATCAAATGAAATGCCGCCTGATAGATTTGTTCTTTGGTGACAGCTTTTGCGGATTTTTTTGGGCGCCCCAATGCCGTTGGCCGAGACACCTTTAAAGGACCCGATATCTTGATGTGACCAAACCAGACGGAAATGATTTTGCACCCAACAGATGCAGGTCGATATCCGCATCCAAAGCCCCGAACATCCGTTTGCCCGCTCCGATAAGGATCGGAACAATCGTCACGGTCATATCGTCAATCAGACCCTCTCGCATAAAGCTTTGGATGATTTTTCCCCCATCGATATACACTCGCTGCCAGCCTTGTTCCGACAGTGACGCCATGGCTTGCCGAGGCGTCTGCTCGCTGATGCGTACCCTATCGCGCAGCTTGTCGGGGATGTCTTTGGGTTTCAAAGTTTTACTCAGCACGACGACGGGCTTCTCATAAGGCCAAGCACCAAAAGTCAATGCTGTCCGAAATGAACCGCTCCCCATCACAAGCCCATCAACAGACTCCATGAAAGCCTCATGACCGTGGTTCTCGCCATCGGTCTTTTGTTTCATCAACCAATCAAGGCCAAAATCGTCTCGCGCTACAAATCCATCCAGACTCATCGCCATGAACACATGACCGCTTGTCATTGCTTTCACATCTCCATAATTATACACCGTATAATTATTTCAAAACCAGAAGAAATCAAGCACAGAGTGAACCGAACAACAGCTGTGCCTACAGTTTCTTCAGCGTGATCTGCATCGCCGCAACAGTCAACTTCTGGATCAAACAATGAGTCCTGACCCTAACTGAAAACTCTGGATCTCTCTCACCCTCGTGTATTAAGTGTCCATTCAGTTTTGTAACGGCTTCGGCCAACTGATCGCATTCCAGGGTAGATACGCACATGACAGACTCCGCCATCGACACCGACGTGATTATTATCGGCGCAGGACCGGTCGGCCTCTTTGCCGTCTTTGAACTCGGCCTGCTCGACCTAAAGTGTCATCTGGTCGACATCCTGGACCGCGCGGGCGGCCAGTGTGCCGAGCTCTATCCGGAAAAGCCGATCTATGACATCCCCGCCCTGCCGATCTGCACCGGCCAGGAATTGACTGATCGCTTATTAGAGCAGGCCAAGCCCTTCTCGCCCGAGTTCCACTTCTCTCAGATGGCGGAAAAACTGGAGAAAACCGATGACGGCCGCTGGCGCCTCACCACAGACGCAGGCACGGTGCTGCAGGCTCCCGTCGTGGCCATTGCAGCAGGCGGCGGCAGCTTCGTGCCGAAAAAGCCCCCGATCAAAGGCATTGAAGACTTTGAAGGCACATCGGTTCACTACGCTGTCCGCAAGATGGAGCAGTTCCGCGGCAAGAACATCCTGATCGCGGGCGGTGGTGACTCCGCGCTGGACTGGACAGTTAACCTGCAGCCTTTGGCAAAGCAGATGGCCCTGGTTCATCGCCGTGACGAGTTCCGCGCCGCGCCGGACTCTGTCAACAAGATGAGAGAACTGGTCGCGCAGGACGGGATGAAGCTGCACATTGCCCAGGTCGCGGCCCTGCACGGCGAAAACGGTCAGCTTGAAGGCGTTACCTTGAAAAACAAGGAACAGGGCGAATTTCAGGTCGAGTGCGATACACTGCTCGCGTTCTACGGCCTGACTATGAAACTGGGTCCAGTCGCCGAGTTCGGACTGAACCTGCACGAGAACCTGATCCCGGTCGATACGGAAAAATTCGAGACCAACCAGCCGGGCATCTTCGCCATTGGCGACATCAATCACTATCCGGGAAAACTGAAGCTGATCCTCTCCGGCTTCCACGAAGCCGCCTTGATGGCCCAACAGGCCTTCCGGATCGTCCATCCGGATCAAAAGCTGCGCTTTCAGTACACGACTTCAAGCTCAAGCCTGCAAAAGAAGCTTGGGGTATCGTAAAACCGCCAGGTCACTCTTCATACAGGCAGTGGCCCCCGACCAGAAGAAGTTGCAATTTCAGGTGTTAACTTAAATGCCCACCCATCATATAGATTCAAATATGACGGGAGACACAAAGAATCACTTTGATCCGTAACTATTTAAAATACATCATATTTTTATTTTTTCAACTGCCGCAAGGGCTTTACCCCCTCACAGAGGGAAGTCATAGCCTTAACTTACCAATAATTAACATTTTCTCTCAAAGATTGTGAGCCCGAATAGAATTTCTGGAATTGATCTTTGATGTACGCCACCTCTCTGCAGCTCTTCACGCGCCTTCTGCCCTATGTCGCCCTTGCTGTTGTCGGGGAGATTGCCATCGGCATCGTCAGCGAAACGCTGCTGAATGGTGGCAGCACTTACCTTATGAGCGCACTCTTGTGGGGCGTGCTCGCGTATCAGGCCCATGTCACAATCCTCCTGCCGGACGACCGCGATAAGAGCAAAGACTCTGCGCAATTCTTCGGCTTTCTAATCCGATCCTTTGGCCTGGCATTGTTGGTTGCCTTACCAACACTTGTTGCCGCGGTCATGATTGCCATCGTCATTAAAGGCAGCCAAACAGCACTTATCTCTCCCTCAGGTCTGGCAATAATCGTTGGGATGGCTCTTTTCGTTGGGGCCGTCTTCGTTGTGGTTTTTTCATTGCTCGGCACACTTTTACCAGCCTGCGTCGCCGACCGGGGCCGCGGTGTCAGTGCTGCTCTCTCTCGCAGTGATTCACAACTCGGTTGGCTCTGCGGCCGCCTGCTAGCCGGCCCGATCCTGTTGAGTGTCGCATCCTTCATGACCATTGCTGCTGGCGGGGCTATCTTCGGCGGCGAGGCCAATTATCTCTCCGCGAACTACATGCCGAACATACCGATGCTTCTGATCGTGCTCATCGCACTTTCAATCAACGCACTCGCCACGATCACGCTGGCCTGGACGCTCTCGACGGCTTTTCTCCGGGCCGAAGACGGGCAGAGTCTGGAAGCACAGCACGCTTAGAACGACGCGTCACGATCGGCGGGTGCGGCGCATGCCTTCGCGCCCTACAGAACCATGACTGCGGACCTGCTTAAGGGTGTGCCTCAAGATATGAAATGATCTGATCGGCGAGCGTATCGGGATCCGCTTCGCCGCTCTTCAATGTGATCTCGGCGTTCTCGGGAATCTCATAGTCGGAATCAATGCCCGTGAAGTTTTTAAGCTCCCCTGCCCTGGCTTTCTTGTAAAGGCCTTTTGGGTCCCGCTCTTCACAGATCTCAATCGGTGTATCGACGAAGACCTCGACGAATTCCCCCTCCTCCATCAAAGCCCGCGCCATCTGCCGCTCGGACCGGAAGGGCGAAATGAACGAGGCCAGCACGATCAATCCGGCATCCACCATCAGCCTGGCAACCTCCGCGACCCGGCGGACGTTCTCGACACGGTCCTGATCGGTAAAACCGAGATCCTTGTTCAGGCCGTGCCGGACATTGTCTCCATCCAGCAGATAGGTGCGCTTGCCTATGGCGTGAAGCTTTTGCTCCAAACGATCGGCGACCGTCGACTTACCCGACCCGGACAGCCCGGTGAACCACAGCACCCGAGGCTTCTGCCCGTTGATCTGGGCACGCGTGGCCTTATCGACCTTCATATCGTGCCACTCGATATTGCTTGCACGTCGGAGGCCGAAATCGATCATGCCTGCCGCAACGGTGGCATTGGTGAACTTGTCGACAAGGATGAACGCGCCAGTCTGGCGATTGTCTTTGTAGGCGTCGAAGGCAACGGATCGGTCTATCGCGATCTTGCAGTAGCCGACTTCATTCAGTCCAAGCGTTTTCGCCGCATGGCGATCCAAAGTGTTCACATCTATCAGATGCGTCAGATCGGTCACACGTGCGATTGCCTGATCAGTGGCGAAACGCACAACATAGGTCCGTTCGGGCAGCATCGCTTCACTGTCCATCCAGATGACATGGGCGGCAAACTGATCGACCACCTCGGGCGCCGACCTGGGATGGGTCAGAAGATCGCCGCGGCTGATATCGATTTCATCTTCCAGGGCCAGCGTCACCGCCTGACCGGCAATCGCCTCCTCAAGATCGCCGCCGGGGCCGACAATCCGCTTCACCTTGGATGTCTTACCTGAGAGGCTTGCGAGGATGGATTCGCCCAGCGCCACCTTCCCCGAAGCGATCGTTCCGCTGAACCCCCGAAAGTCGTGATTGGGGCGATTGACCCATTGCACGGGAAACCGGAAAGCTTTCTCGCGTTCGTGTCCCGCGCGATCACCACGAATTTCAATCTCTTCCAGCAGCGTCATCAGCGTGGGGCCGTCATACCACGCCATGGTTTCCGCGGGCCCAAAGACGTTCTCGCCGGTCAATGCGGAAAGCGGAATTGCATGAACCTCTTCCAGGTTCAATTGCTTCGCGAAGGTCACATATTCATCAAAGATGGCATCGAAGGTGGATTGGTCATAGTCCACAAGATCCATCTTGTTGACGGCAAGAACCACCTGCCGGATTCCGAGCAACGAAACAATGTAGGAATGGCGCCGGGTCTGGGTCAGGATCCCCCTGCGGGCATCGATCAGAATAACCGCCAGATCTGCTGTAGAGGCGCCGGTTGCCATATTGCGGGTGTACTGCTCATGTCCCGGTGTGTCGGCGGCGATGAACTTGCGCTTGTCGGTCTCGAAATAGCGATAGGCCACATCGATGGTAATGCCCTGTTCTCGCTCGGCCTGCAGTCCATCGACCAGGAGCGCGAGATCGACCTGCTCGCCTTGTGTCCCGTACTTCTTGCTCTCGCTTTCCGTCGCAGAGAGCTGATCCTCGAATACGGTCTTTGAATCATACAGAAGGCGCCCGAGAAGGGTCGATTTGCCGTCGTCAACCGACCCGCAAGTGATGAAGCGCAACTGGTCTTTGGCATCCTGCGCCGCAAGAAAGGCTTCGATATCGATCTTGGCAGTGTGAGAGCTTGCCATCAGAAATAGCCCTCCTGTTTTTTCTTTTCCATGGAACCGATCTGGTCCTGATCGATCGCGCGGCCCTGCCGCTCCGATCCGCGGCTTTGCAGAAGCTCCAGAATAATGTCCGGAACGGATTTGGCGTTTGATTCCATGGCCCCGGTCAGCGGGTAGCAGCCAAGAGTCCGAAAGCGCACCATCTTTTCCTGCGGGACTTCGCCGGGCTCAAGCGGCAGGCGCTCATCGTCAAGCATCACCAGCATGCCATTGCGTTCAACAACCGGACGTGGCGCCGCAAAATACAACGGCACAAGGGGAATGTTTTCGCGGTGGATATATTGCCAGACATCAAGCTCCGTCCAGTTGGAGAGCGGAAACGCCCGCACGCTCTCCCCGCCTGAAATCTGCGTGTTGTAGAGATTCCAGAGTTCCGGTCGCTGCGTCTTGGGATCCCAGCGGTGTGATTTCGAACGGAAGGAAAACACCCGCTCCTTGGCGCGCGATTTTTCCTCATCCCGGCGCGCGCCGCCAAAGGCCGCGTCAAAACCGTGTTTGCTGAGGGCCTGCTTCAGGCTCTCGGTCTTCATGATATCTGTGTGCAGCTTGGAGCCATGGGAAATGGGCCCGACCCCGCGCGCGACGCCTTCCTGATTGATGTGCACAATCAGTTCCAGCCCCAGCCGGGCGGCCAGCTGATCGCGGAAAAGGATCATCTCGCGAAACTTCCAGGTCGTATCCACATGAAGCAGTGGAAAGGGCGGTATCCCGGGCGCAAAGGCCTTCATCGCCAGATGCAGCATCACCGCTGAATCCTTCCCGATGGAATAGAGCATCACCGGGTTTCGGAACTCGGCGGCAACCTCACGGATTATATGGATCGATTCAGCTTCAAGACGGTCCAGATGGGAGAGACTCTGCATAGCACTCGTATTCAGTTGTTTGCCCGGCCACGCCAACATCTGATGCCGGTTAGCGGGTATGCAAGTGCTTATAGTGAGGCAAGAGGCTTTCTTAAACAGCTTTCACACCGGGATGAGCAAGATCACCCGGGATTGTGCTGTTTCAAGCAGTGAGTCCCGTCACACTGTCCTTAGAGGATGGACAATCGACTGCCCAGAGGCTGTCGTTGGATAAGCCTAAAAGCAAACGCTTGAAACCTGCAGGGTCTCAAGCTTGATGGAAAGCCTGGCCCACCTCTGCTAAAGAAAGATATGAGCATGTTATTTTAAGGCATGGCCCTGAAAAAAATTAGCGAAAATACCAATGTACCCTACATCCATTCAGCTTTTTAAGCGCTTACTGCCATACGTCGCGCTGGCGGTGATTGGCGAGATCCTTCTGGTCGCCGCTGAAGAAAAATTCCCGATCGGCAGCGGAAGTATGGTCGCATCCGCTCTCATTTGGTCTTACCTCGCCTTTAATGCGCATGCGGAAATGCTGTTGCCAAAGAGCCGTGACAAGAATGCGGACAACAGGCGCGTTCTGGGATTTGCCGTGCGCTCCTTTGGGCTCGGGGTCCTGTTCGCTTTGCCGGCTATTATACTTATCTTCCCGTACATTGAGCAGTCGCTCAATTCCACGATCTGGAATGAAGTGCTGACCTCCTGGGGCGTCATAGGTCTGGTGCTGGCGTTCTTCTTCGTAATTGTCTTCTCGTTGCTTGGAAGCCTGCTACCGGCCTTCGTCGCCAACCAATCGCGCGGCATCGGCCCGGCACTGACACGCGGGCGTAAGCAGTTCTTCTGGACCGCGAGCCGACTGGTTGCGGGTCCAATCGTCGCTTTCGCGCTGGCCCAGGCCGTCATTCTTTCCGGCAATATCTATATGGACCCGCACATCGACCTTCTCACGGCGAACTACATCCCCAATGTACCGCTCCTTGCGGTCCTGATCATTGGCTACCTTATCCAGGCCCTCGGCACGATTATGATTGCTGTCGTGCTCTCCAAGGCATTTCTGCGCGCCGAAGAGCCAGCTTCGCTCCCCAGTTAGAGCCGGTTACCGGTAGTACTGCCCAAAGCGGTTGGCGAGGAAGAGATCCAGATCCGCCTGCTCCTGCTTAACAAGACCTTTGCCCGGCAGGTTGCCGCTGCGCACCAGATCGACCATCGCGCAGATCCCGGCCGCGGTGGTCAGTTGGATGGCGCTCCAGCGCCGTCCGGCAATCTCCTTGCCGTAAACATTCTTCGCATAGGATTCCTGCGTCAGGCGCCCATTCTGCATGCCGCTGACGGTCACGAAGATGACAATTACATCCTGAGGCGTGGCCGGAACCGATGCCTCCAGAACGTTCTTCAGAAGGTCCCGGTGCGACGAAAGCCCCAGGTCATTCAACAGCAGTTTGACGATCGCGTTGTGCCCCGGATAGCGGATGGTCTTGTAGTTCAGGTCACGGACCTTACCGGCGTAGCTTTCGCAGAGCGTGCCCAGTCCACCGGACGTGTTGAAGGCTTCATAGGCCACCCCGTCCAGCGCAAATTCCTCTAGACCCTCGAGTGGAAGCACCTCGCGCATCTCGCCTTCATGGATGGCTTCGCAGGGATTGCAGTATTCATTGATCAGACCCTCGGTGCTCCAGGTCATATTGTATTTTAAGGCATTCGAAGGATATTGCGGCAGTGCACCCACGCGCATCCGGATCTCGTGGATTTCATCGAAGCGTTTGGCGAGATCGTTGGCGACAATCGAAATGTAGCCTGGTGCGAGGCCGCACTGCGGCACAAAGACCGAACCGGAGCCCTCGGACAGATCCTTCACGCAGCGTGTGCTGGCAACGTCCTCGGTCAGATCAAAGTACCCGGCCCCACAGTCCTTGGCGGCTTCCGCAACCACCGGCGTCAGGCTGAATGGTCCGGCGTTGAGCACAACATCGTGCCCGGCAATCGCCTCACGCATGGCACGGCCGTCACTGACATCCAGACAGCGGGTCGAAATCTTGCCGTTCCAGGTGCCCTTGAGGCGGTTCAGAGCCTGACCATCGCGGTCTGCGATGGTGACCGCATAGTCATTGGTCCCACAGAGCAAAGCCGTAATCGCTTCGCCAATCTTGCCGCCCCCAACAATGAGTGAACGGGTTGTCTCGTCACCAGAGGCCAAAGAACCGACCGGCGCTGAAGAAGAAGTGGACGTAAACGAAGCGGACATCTGGGCACCTCAGGAAGTTTAAGCGGAATTCTCACCTTATAAAACCGCACAACTCTGTCGAAATGAAGTGACCAATCTGTCGAAATAACGATATAATTCAGGCAATTTAACGACGGTAACCATAAATATGCCAATAGACGAAAAAGACCTTAAGCTCCTGGAACTGCTCAAGAACAATGCCCGGGCGCCCACTTCAGGTATCGCAAGAACCTTAGGTGTTTCGCGTTCGACGATTCAAAGCAGGATCGAGAAGCTTGAACGCAGTGGCGTCATCGAGGGCTATACGCTGCGTATGACCGACGAATACGAGCGCAGCCGGATCAAAGCCCACGTGATGATCTCAGTCGCCCCCAAACTCTCCAGCCGGGTCGCGCACAGCCTGCGCGCCTTCACCGAGGTGTCATCCCTCTACGCCGTGAGCGGCCCATACGATCTGATTGCGGTGCTCTCCTGTCAGACTACGGAACGGATCGACGAGCTGCTTGACGAGATTGGCGCCCTGCCCGGCATCCGAAAAACGACATCATCAATCATTCTTTCAACGAAGTTCGCGCGCTGACACCATATAGATTGAGCTCGTAATTCCATTTTAGAATTTTGTATTTCGAATTCCAAATATGGAATTTAAATTACTTCAAGCGTGCCGAAACCCGTCGCGGCTCTCATCTTGTTATATAAAACTGAGCCTTATGAAGAGCTCTGTGCCCGCCTCCAAATGCCAGCGGCCTCGGTTGGGAATGCGCGGCTCTCAACCAAGGCGACCGGCCGCATTGCGACAGCCCTCAGGCGGCCTTCTTCTTGCGAAGGATCCGCTGTGACGGAAAGACCACCGAGACCGAGGTCCCCTTACCCTGCTCACTCTTGATCTCGAAGTCAGCACCGTGGAGCTCTGCAAGACGCTTCGAGAGCGGGAGCCCCAGACCGGTTCCCTCGTGCTCTCGGCTGATCGTGCTGTCGACCTGACCGAAAGGCTCCAGAATCCTCGGAATATCTGCCGCCGCAATGCCGATGCCGGTGTCTTCAACCACAAGCCGGATCTTGCCACGGGTGACTTCCGCAAAGACCCGAATTGAGCCGTCCGCCTCGGTAAACTTGACTGCGTTGCTGAGCAGATTAAGCAGAATTTGTTTCACCCGGCGCTCATCGGCCAATAGAGACGGCAAACGCGTGGGCAGCTCGTTGATCAGCGAAACCTTCGCGTGCTCGGCACGGCTGCGCACCATCGCCATACAATGTTCAGCGGTGGCGGCCAGATCCAGCGGCTCCTCGTGCAGTTCGATCTTGTCTGCTTCAGCCTTCGAGAGGTCCAGAATGTCGTTGATCAGATCGAGCAGGTGAAGGCCCGAGGACTTGATGTCGTCCGCGTAGCTCTTGTAGCGCGGGTTGCCCAGCGGCCCCAGCATCTCCATGGTAAGGAATTCGGAGAAGCCGATCACGGCATTCAGTGGCGTCCGGAGTTCGTGGCTCATCACCGCCAGGAAATCGGATTTCGCCCGGTTGGCAACCTCAGCACACTCCTTGGTCTCCACCAGTTCGCTCTCGACCCGCTTCTGTTCCGATATGTCGGTGTGAACACCGACATGATAAAGCACTTCACCCTCGTCATCGAAAACCGGATTGACCACGAGACGGCTCCAGAACACCGAGGCGTCCTTGCGGTAATTCATGATATCGACCCGGACCGGATTGTGACTTTTCAGACCGTTCTCCAGGGTCTCCAGCGTTTTCGGATCCGTCTCCGGTCCCTGCAGGAACCAGCAGTTCTTGCCAAGAACATCGCCGGGCTCATACCCGGTCAGTCGTGTGAAGGCCGGGTTTACGAAAATGGTGGGATCGCCAGGCTGCCGTGGGTCAGAGATAATCACACCGGCTTCGGTTCCGTTCACTGCCGCAGCCAGCCTGGTATTTTCGGCCGCCAGCAGCATAAGTTCTTTTTCACGGCGTTTGAAGGGCGTGATATCACTGTAAAGACTGATGGTATCGCCTTCGGGCGTGCGGAAATGCTCGGCGCGGATCCAGCGGTCTCCATCGAGACGGATCTCATGCGCTTCGTTTTTGGCCCGCAGCCGTACCTGCTTGCCGACCCAGGACCTCGGATGCTTCGCGGCCTCCAGATTCCGTCCGGCTTTGGCGTGAAGCATCGCAATGTCGGTAAAGCTGGCGCCCGGCTGGACGAGTTTTTCCATCCCGGGGAAAAAGAGTTCGCGAAAGCGTCTGTTACAGAGAATAAGCCGCTCGTTGGAATCGAAGAGTGTGACGCCGTCCGAGCTGCTTTCGATCGCACGGGTCAGACGCGCCTGAGCGGCGGCAGCCCGTTCGGCAACCATACGCTCCACCGTGATATCCGTGCCGGTACCCCGGTAGCCCAGGAAGACACCATTGCCATCGAATCGGGGCTTGCCGCTGAGCTTGATCCAGCGCACATGGCCATCCGTTAGATCGATACGATAGGTGAAATCCCGAAAGCTCGCGTAACGGGCCAGGTCATCCTGATGCGTCTGGGCAGCCGCCGGATCGACCCGGGGGTCGAGCACCTCGAATATGCGGTGCCCGATGAAACTCGAAGGGTCCATGCCTGTGGCTTCGCGAACCCGGTCGGAAACATAGGTAAAGCTGAGGCCTGCCCCCATCTCCCAGAACCAGTCCGAGGCCGCGTTGGCAATGTCGCGCAGGCGCTCTTCGCTGTCACTCACGGCCTGAAGCATGGCCTCACGATGACGCGCCTCACGCACCACCGAACGGCCAATAAGAAATGTGGCCAACTGCAGAGCAAGACAGGCAGCCGCCGCGAAAATCCAGGTGGTCAGAAAGCGCTGACGCCAGATCGCCGAAATATCGCCCGAGGACAATGTCGCCAGCAGGATCTGGCCGAAATGGTCCAGCGCCCGCCACGCCAGTACTTCCGGCTTGGTACCACCGTCGTCGTTCGCGAAAACCTTGCTGCCCGAGGTCCGCTCGGCATCGCCGACAAGATCGTACAGCATTTCGACGTCCAGCGTATGTTCGTCCGTCAGCCCAGGTTGTGCCCGTTGCACCCAGAGCCTGCCGGTCTCGGTCATAAGGGTCAGTTTTGTGCCTGCAGGAAGCACCAGCCCGGACCACCACTCAAGCAGCGAACGGATTGGAAAGCTTGCAGCAACGAATTTCGAGGAATCGCCGTAGCGGGCCTGACGGACGAGAGTGGCAAACCAGGTTCCGTCGATGTTGAAGGGCGAACTCAGAACCGTCCGGCGCTCCTCAACGGCCTCCGCAAAGAGAGACTGCAATTCATTGTCTCCGGGCAGCGGGATCGCCGCCCACTGCTCGCTGACCTGACCGTCCGACTCCAGCATTGCCGCCTGCCGCCAATGACCGAGGATTTGGGTCAGGGACTCGCTCGCCAGGGGTTCGGATGACTGCTCATTGACCAGGCTACCCCACTCGATCTCCCGCAGAACCGCTTCATGATCCGCAAAGAAAAGACCGACGGGAACGGCGGCGTCGTCAAGGGCCGACTTTAGCTGATGCCGGACTTCGCGACGCACTTCATGGTAGGTCGTAAAGGCCCAACCACCGAGCAAACTGCAGGAGAGAAGAAAGAGAATCAGCGAAAAGACGTTGAAGTTGCGGCGCAGGTCCCGGTCGCTGTTTTTGCCGTCGTTGATCGACGCCCACTTGGGTCTCAGCACAGAGAGCCGGCGCAGCCGTATTTTCCGTGGTAAAGCCCAGAGCCGGCTAAGCCCGATAAGTAGTCGCCCAAACATTGTCTTCATCATCCAAGGTCTTGTGACCAATCAATCGCTCCTAACCTTCGGCATCACTTCCTCAAGTACCAATTACCGAGCATTAGAAATTTGTTATGGTTAACAAAAGACCACAGAGGAATGAAAAAAGTGTTAATATTTACTAGGACTTAACCCACAACCGATGCGAACTAACGCCTTTCTGAACACGCGTGTTGAGCGAAGAGAGCTCAATGCGATTCAAGTCTTCGACAACTGCAAGCCCCTGCGTTGCACAGGTGACGAAGACCCGCCGAAAAACACTGCTGATGACGTGCGAAGGGAACATTGTTTGATGCTTTGTCGCAATTCAGACAGCAGTTGTCGCGAGCGATGAAGCCCGCCCCCCTCCCTTCAAACGAAATACGTAAAGAGGCAAGCTTCTAGACGGCCCTTGTCGTGCGCCCGGTGGTTTCCAATGACGCCAGGCGAATCGCCAAGGTTAATAAGAAGCGGAATAGCAGGCGCGATTAAGGATTAAAGACATGTCGGATGAAGACGATCTCGACCTCAGCACCCTTGACGATGACGAACTCGTCAAACAGATGCATGACGATCTCTACGATGGCTTGAAGGAAGAGATCGAAGAAGGTGTGAACATCCTGCTTGAGCGCGGCTGGACGCCTTACGACGTCCTGACCCAGGCTCTGGTGGAAGGCATGCGGATAGTCGGCATCGACTTCCGCGACGGTATCCTTTTCGTGCCCGAGGTCCTGCTGGCGGCCAACGCCATGAAGGGCGGCATGTTCATTCTGCGCCCCCTGCTGGCCGAAACCGGTGCGCCCAAGCTGGGCAAGATGGTCATCGGCACCGTCAAAGGCGACATTCACGACATCGGCAAGAACCTGGTCTCCATGATGATGGAAGGTGCTGGCTTCGATGTGATCGACATCGGGATCAACAATCCGGTCGAGAACTACCTTGCTGCCATCGAGGAGCACGAGCCCGACATTCTCGGGATGTCTGCTCTGCTGACCACCACCATGCCTTACATGAAGGTCGTCATCGATACTCTGAAGGAAAAGGGTATGCGCGATGACTACGTGGTCCTGGTCGGTGGCGCGCCGCTGAACGAAGCCTTTGGTGAAGCCATCGGCGCGGATGCCTACTGCCGCGATGCGGCCGTTGCTGTCGAAACCGCCAAGGAATTCATGGCGCGGAAACACAACCAGCTCTGACCGGGAGCGTCAGCTCCCGGTTTGGCGCGAACTGCAATCCCGAATGGATAACTCGGATGGATTCAGTGCACGACGGAACGAGAGAGGATGCGATGCAACGCACGCTGCTGATCGCCTGTGGCGCTCTGGCCCGCGAAGTCGTTGACATGATCCGTCTGAACCACTGGACCCACCTGGGCGTGACCTGTTTACCGGCGATCTGGCACAACACGCCGCAGAAAATTCCTGAAGGCGTGCGCCGGAAAATCCGCGACAACCGGGACCGCTATGAAAAGATCCTGGTGCTTTACGGCGATTGCGGCACCGGTGGGGATCTGGACCGGGTACTGGAAGAAGAAGGCGCGGAGCGGATCGATGGTCCGCATTGCTACGCCTTTTACAGCGGTGTTGAAGGCTTTAACGCGCAGGCCGATGCGGACCCGACCTGCTTTTATCTGACCGACTACCTGGTCCGGCATTTTGACCGTCTGATCATCCAGGGCATGGGGATCGACCGGCATCCGGAACTCCTGCCGATGTATTTCGGCAACTATACCAAGCTGGTTTACCTGGCGCAGACCGAGGACAGCGAGCTGCAGGCGGAAGCGGAAGCCGCGGCGCGAAAAATCGAACTGGATTACGAATACCGCTTTACCGGCTACGGCGAATTGGACGGCTTTATCCGGCAGGCGCACTAAACACTGACAATAGGGGACCGCCTGAAGCGGTCACGGGACGAAAGAACAGAGCATGGCAAAGTTGACAGTGGTTTATTGGCGCGACATTCCCGCGCAGGTCATCGTGAAGGCAGGCCGGAAGAACGCCAAGCGGCAGCTTGATGAGCGCTTCGAAAAAGCCATCGACCGGGCGGCTATGCGCGCCAAGTTGCGCGACAGCGACTCCTATCTGGAGCACTGGCGCCGGGCGGAGCCGAGCGAGGTCAGTGAGGATCTTGAAGCCGAAGCGGCAAATGCCGCTGAAGCCCTGGAAACCGCTTACGACGATGAACGGCTGAAAGAACTGGTCGCCAACGGTGGCCTGGAATCCGACAACACCCTCGAATCCACCGCAGCAGACGCCTGAACGGCGCGACGCCCGAGTTAAGGACAGCGATATGAACGTTTTCAGCGCCGCACCCGCCGCCAACGTCACCAGCCTGAACGAGACCGATCCCATGAAGCAACAGATCATCGATTTCATGAGCGGTTTCACCATCGAGACCACACCAGGCTCCGCGCTCAAAATTCCCGACTATCGCGAACACCTGCGTCCGGACTGCAAGGTTGCGGTTACTTTCCTGCCGGGATCCGACTTTGCCGATACCATCGCAACGGCGAAGCGCCTGAAGGAAGAGGGTTTCCAGCCCCTGCCCCATTTCGCGGCGCGCTCGATCGTCAGCGCATCGGTCATGGAAGAGAACCTGAAACGGCTTCAGGACGAAGTCGGTGTTGAGGAAGTCGTCGCTCTTGGCGGCGCTGTGGATAAGCCGCTCGGTGATTTCGAGTCTTCCATGGACCTTCTGGAAACCGGCCTTTTCGACAAGTACGGCATTCGTGAAATCGGTGTCGCAGGGCATCCCGAAGGCAGCCCGGATATCTCTGCCCAGGGTTTGAAGGACGCCATCACCTGGAAGAACGCCTTCGCCGAACGCACTGGCGCGAAGCTCTACATCGCAACCCAGTTCTGTTTCGAAGCAGCCCCGATCATCGCCTGGGACCGCCTGATCCAGGCCGAGGGCAACAAGCTGCCGATCCATATCGGCGTACCCGGTCTGGCCACTATCAAGACGCTCCTGAACCACGCCAAAGCCTGTGGTGTCGGCCCCTCCATGCGGGTCCTGACCCGGCAGGCGATGAACATCGCCAAGCTGATGACCGTCAACGCGCCGGACAAGCTGATCATGGATCTGGCCCAATACCGGGCGGAAGATCCCAATTGCGGCATCGACAAGGTTCACATGTACCCGCTCGGCGGTCTGCGGCGCTCGGCGGCCTGGAGCTACGCGGTGGTCGACGGCGATTTCGATATGGATCCCAAGGGCAAGGGTTTCAAAGTAACGCGGGACGTCGGCTGAGGCAGGTGCCGAAGCAGGCTTTTTTTGATCGCATTTGACTGATTCTCGTGTCAGTGCGTTTTTAAGATATCGGGTGTCGCCAGTGTGACAGCCGCAAGAAGTGTGATTGCGGCTAATCTCCCTGCACCCGGATAGCAGGGAATTAGAAAGCCGGCGCGCGGACAACAACGGACACCGCCGCCCTTTGCCAGGAGTATCAAGACCATGTCACGCACCGTTGTCAGCTCGCACTCGAAGGAACTGGTGATCGGCTTCGATCAGCCTTTCTGCATCATCGGCGAGCGCATCAATCCAACGGGCCGCAAGGCGCTGGCCGCGGAAATGGCAGCCGGTGATTTCAGCCGGGTCGAATCCGACTGTCTGGCCCAGGTCGCCGCCGGTGCGCATATGCTGGACGTCAACGCCGGTATCCCCCTGGCGGATGAGCCCGCGATCCTGGCCGAGACCGTCAAGCTGGTACAGTCCCTGACCGACCTGCCCCTCTCCATCGATTCCTCCATCGTCGAGGCCCTGGAAAGCGGCCTGAGCGTCTATCAGGGCAAGGCTCTGGTGAACTCGGTGACCGGTGAAGACGAGCAGATGGAACGGGTCCTGCCTCTGGTCAAGAAATACGGCGCCGCGGTCGTCGCCATCTCCAACGACGAAACCGGCATCTCCATGGATCCGGACGTGCGCTTCGCCGTCGCCAAGAAGATCGTCGAGCGCGCCGCCGACTATGGCATTCCCAAGGAAGACATCGTGGTCGATCCTCTGGTCATGCCGATCGGCGCCCTGGGCACGGCAGGTCAGCAGGCCTTCGCCATCGTCCGCAAACTCCGTGAGGAGCTGGGCGTCAATACCACCTGCGGCGCGTCGAACGTTTCCTTCGGCCTGCCGAACCGCCACGCCATGAACGCCTTCTTCCTGGCTATGGCCGCAGGGGCCGGTATGACCTCCGCGATCATGAACCCGCTGCACGAAGAAGAGCTGACCGGCATCAAGGCCTCGGACGTTCTGCTGGGCCACGACAAGGATTGCCGCGCCTGGATCAAGAAGTATCGCGAGCCCGCACCCGAAGGGGCCGAGGGCGAAGGCGCCGGACGCCGGGAACGGCGTCGTCGTAGGGGGTAACGCCGGGAACGGCCTTGTCAGAGGGTTTACGCCGGAAACGCTGTTGCAGCAGAGGTTAAGGCAAAGAACGCTCTTTAATTGTTCTAAAAACGCAGTTCATGCCGTCAGGAGACAAGTCTGATTACCGGCTCCGCGATTAGACTCTAGATTAGATCAAGTTTAGATGGAATCGCCACGGGCGATCTATCGTACTTGTGAATCCGATCTAACTGTAAGATTTAGAGCGGATTCACACGTTTTGCCGAAACCATAAAGTGGCTCCGTCAAAACGTGATCCGATTTAGAGTCGGCAAATAGCTTTTGATTCGGGACAGGCATGTCTGAGACACTGAAAGACAACGGCGGAACGCTGCTTGAAGCACCGGAATCTGCCGAGACACTTGAGGCAAACGGGGCGGCTGAAAAGGTGGCAAAAGAGGCGCTGGTCGTATTTACACCCTCCGGGCGCCGCGGACGCTTTCCCGTCGGCACGCCGGTCTTAAAGGCCGCGCGCAGCCTGGGCGTTGATATTGATTCCGTCTGCGGCGGGCGCGGCATCTGCGGCCGCTGTCAGATCCAGCCGGAGATCGGCGACTTCGCCAAGCACGGCATTTCCAGCCGGGCCGAGAACGTCTCCCCAAGCAACGAGGTTGAGGCGCGCTACGCCAAAAAGCGCGGCATGAAAGCCGACCGCCGTCTCTCCTGTCAGAGCTTGGTTCAGGGCGATCTGGTGGTGGACGTCCCCGCCGACAGCCAGGTCCACAAGCAGGTGGTGCGCAAGCGTGCCGAGGTCCGCGACATCAAGCTCGACCCGGCTATGCGCCTGCATTATGTCGAGGTCGAAGAGCCCGACATGCACAATCCCACCGGCGATCTGGAGCGGCTGATCGCAGCCCTCAAGACCCAGTGGAGCCTGACCGACCTGGAATGCGATCTGCGCACCCTTCAGGCCCTTCAGCAAGCCCTGCGCAAGGGCGAGTGGAAGGTGACGGTCGCCGTCCATCGCGGGCAGGTCATCACCGCCATCTGGCCGGGCTTCCAGGGCAACGCCTACGGCATGGCCGTCGACGTGGGCTCGACCACAATCGCCGCGCATCTCTGTGATTTGCAGACCGGCGAGGTTCTGGCCTCCTCCGGCGTTATGAACCCGCAGATCCGCTTCGGCGAGGACCTGATGAGCCGGGTTTCCTACGTCATGATGAACCCGGGCGGCGACAAGGCCATGACGGCGGCGGTGCGCGACGCGCTCAACAGCCTGACCGAAGCCGTGGCGGAAGAAGCCCAGATCGACCGCACCCACATTCTGAATGCCACCTTCGTCGGCAATCCCATCATGCACCATCTGCTGCTGGGCATAGACCCGACCGAGCTGGGCGGAGCGCCCTTTGCGCTGGCGGCCAACTCCGGCATGACTTTGTGGGCCACCGAACTGGAACTGAACATCAACCAGGACGCCCGGGTCTACGTGCTCCCTTGCATTGCCGGGCATGTGGGCGCCGACACGGCGGGCGTGATCCTCTCCGAAGCCCCGCATCTGGCCGAGGAAATCACCCTGGTCGTGGATGTCGGCACCAACGCCGAGATCGTGCTGGGCAGCAAGGACCGCCTGCTCGCCTGCTCCTCCCCCACCGGCCCGGCCTTTGAGGGCGCGCAGATCTCCTGTGGCCAGCGCGCCGCCCCCGGCGCCATCGAGCGCGTGCGCATCGACCCAGCCACCTTCGAACCCCGCTTCAAGGTGATCGGCAGCGACCTCTGGTCCGACGAGCCCGGCTTCGCCGCCGAGACCAAAAAGACCGGCGTCACCGGCGTCTGCGGCTCCGGCATCATCGAGGTGCTGGCCGAGATGTTCCTGGCCGGTTTGCTGCTGACCGACGGCACCATCAACGGCGAAATGGCCGCCAAGACCCCACGCATCCAGCCCGATGGCCGCACCTTCTCCTACCTGCTGCACGAAGGCGACGGCAAAGGCGACGGGGAGCCGGAACTCCGCATCACCCAGAACGACGTGCGCGCCATCCAACTCGGCAAGGCCGCCCTCTACGCCGGTATCCGCCTGCTGATGGACCACCTGAAGATCGACAGCGTCGAGCGCATCATGCTCGCGGGCGCCTTCGGCAGCCACATCGACGTGAAATACGCCATGATCCTGGGCATGATCCCCGACTGCCCCCTGGACAGGGTGCACTCAGCCGGCAACGCCGCAGGCACCGGCGCCCGCATCGCCCTGCTGAACCAGAAAACCCGCGACGACATCGAAGCGGTGGTGAAAAAGGTCGAGAAAATCGAAACCGCGGTGGAAGCGAAGTTCCAGGACCACTTTGTCCAGGCCATGGGCATCCCGCATACAACGGCAGTGTTCCCGCATCTGGCGGCGGCGGTGGAGTTGCCCGCACCGAGTGTAAAGGCTGCACCGGAAGGGGATGATGATGGCGGGAGACGGCGGAGACGGCGGAGGGGTTAGGCAATGCCTATAGTGTTCAGCGTCTCAACTTAATCGACCCGGCCGATACTGTTGATACGGAATAGGGCTTTCAGCAGATCTGATTTGGACCGGTTTGGGAAGTGCTTGTCGAACAGACGATCGCTGTCGCCGTTGGCGAACATCGTGAAGATCGCGGACTGCAAAGCCAACGCCAAATCAACACGGTCCGGGCGGACGATCAGGGCATAAGGTTCATAGGAATAAAATTTTCCCGACAGAATTGCGTCGCAATCCTCATCTTTCTGCAGGTGTTCATCGAGATAAGTTTGCAGCATGTCGCGGTCGCCGAAGAAAAACGCAATGTCGCCGCGGCAGAGCTGCTCCACCCCTTCAGCGTAGTTTCCGACTAGCGACTCGATGCAGATGACCTCCTCGCGCCGCAAGCGAAAGAGCTCTAACGCCTCGGAACTCCGGACTGCATCCTCGCCGGTCGTTTCATTAAGGACGCCAACGCGTAGCAGCGGCGTGCGGTCGGCAGGCAGTGAAGGTTGGAGGCTGTCGGGTTGCCCGGCGCAATAGGGCGCGCGCCCGAGTTTCGCCGTGTCAGGCAAAGACTCCGCTGCGACTTTTGACGTCGCCGAAGGCGGATACTGGTCGATAAAAACTTGCTCCGCTTTCGCGGAGTAAGCGTAGGAAACGCCGCTCAGAAAAATAATAGGCAAAAAGAGACGCTTACCCGCCCGGTCTTTGGTGACCGAGGTAGTGTCGCACAGCATGTCCACCTTTAGATCATCGAGCTTCTGCCAACGCGAAACCGCATCGACGGGGACGCGTGTCACCTCGTAGTCTGCCAATTCCAGCGCCTTGTTGCAGAACTCGGCGATGAAGCCACTGAAGACCAGCCCATCAGGGTCGCTTAAATGCACAAAGGGCCGAGCATCTTCGCGGTATCCGGCGACGATCGGTTCGGCGGCCCGGGAAGGATCTGGGAGCATCAGAAACACCGCCAGGGACAAGATACCAGCAATAGATTTCATGCGTGGACCTCCGGTTGAACCGGACTGGCAAGGCGCTTTGCCCTTACGGCTTCGCGCCATTTTTCCGCCCGGTCGAGCCGACGCAGCGTCATCTTCGTGGAAAGACTGACAACCAGCCCGAATACAATCGCCGCAAAGGTCTGGAACCAGATGATTAGCCAGGTAGCGTCCGCAGTGTCAGGGTTCGCAAGGGACTCGGAAAAGTGGTAGAGTGAGCTGAACCAACAAGTCAGGGCCAACACAACAATCAGGCCCGCACTGACTCGCAGCATATTGCGCAAGGAGTTGTGGTGCTTATCCCGCAGATCGAAGAAAAACGCCATAGCGGTCGCATAGGCCGCACCCATAAATGCGTAGGCAATCGCGGGCTGCCACTGCTCTCCCTGCAGGAAGCGCTGCATCATGATGGTTTCATCGGTCGCGCGGAAGTAAGCGTCGGCGAAGAAATAGAACCCCAAGCTGGCAATGGCCGTCGCATAGCAGATTGCGAAGTACAGGAGATACTGTGGCCAGGGAAAGACGGCTTGTGTATCAGAAAGATACCGCCAGTCTCCATCATCCACGCGCCGTAACCTCATGGCCCAGCCCACCATCGCGGCGGGACCGTAAAGAAAGATCGTGCCCATAAGCCAGCGAAAGGCCGTTTCGGGCGCACGCTGCAGCCAACCGCCCTCAACCCCCGGATAGTTCAGATAGCCCAGGACACTGCCGCAAAATCCGACCAGGAACAGCGTTACCGCAACGATGACAAGATTCTGCACCAGAATTGCGAACTGACTCTGAGAGATGTCGCGCCCTCGGCGGGCATTTAGAATCCACTGGCGCAACGCATTGTGCTGATTGGCCAGACCCGCGACTCTTCTAGAATCCGCCGGTGACTGGCGAGGCAGTTTACGCGCGTTCTCAGCATAGATGGCCATCATCGCACATACGTCGTCGGCAGCGCTCTGCAGGCGGGTCAGTACGGCTTCCCATCTTTTGGCCAGGGCCCCGTTATCCTGCGCGCCAACCTGTCCGCGATCCTGCTGCCGCGCGGCACGCGCGATGAGGTCGTCGATATCCTCGGTGACCGCATTCACCCGGTCGCGGATTTCATCGGAGATCGACTTGAACTGAACAGTGATCTTTCTGCCCGGCCAGGACTGGCCTTCTCCGATCCACTCAAGCGCCTCGATCTTGATCATCGCGGCTTCGACCCTCTCCTCGTCCACTCTGTCACCGAGCACCTCGGACGCCACACGCAAGGTATTATCGTTGCGGGCCAGCGAGTCGCTGCCCATTGGCGAGTCATCTAAAGGCGCCTCGAACAGAGCATCGGTCAGATCGTTGAAACTGTCTGGAATGCCGACCAGACGATGTGTCAGACGCCGGGCGAGCTCTTCCAGCCGGTTGAGCAGAGGAAACTGCGGTAACACACCGGTAATGATCAGGCTGACAACCAGCGGAACGATGGGGCTGGCGGGATCGAGGTCGTCAAATCCGATCCCCTGAACGTACGGCTGGAGAAGCACCGTAAACACCGGTTCACCGACCGAACAGATCAGAAAAAAGAAGATCGAGAGCAACGCCGAATAAACCGCCCAGCCACGCAGATACATCGCGCTGCGCAAAAGTTTCGAGGGCGACAACATCTCGACAAAGCGGGTCTGCCTTGACTTCGCGTGATCATTTTCAAGTCGTTGATTGAGGCGATCCCACGCAAACAACAAAATGAAAAACAACCCCGTCAGGAAGGCATATAAATATACTCCTTCAAAAGGCATCTACGCATCCACCCGCTCAACAGCGCTGGATGTTGGGATTACATGGCGCCGCCTGCGCAATGGCGTAACCGGAACCGCCATAGTCTTTGGAAACGAGCAAACCGGCTGAAAAAACGACCACGATCACAATCGCAAAGATAAATTTCTGTGTCATTTCTATACCTCCGACGAAATCGCAACGCTCATATTGATCGTATACTAACATAAAAATATTACAAAAAAAAACAATTTTCTGGCGATTTTTTGTATTTTAATTCGCCTATTCATTGCACATCTCGCAAGATCTCTCTCCAGCGTTTTGCTAGACGCTTTTTCACGTTGCCCTCTGGGTTGAGGACTCATAAGACATGGAAACCCCTCTGCGGAAACAAGCGCCTGTTCGTAAATCAGATAAAACACAGACAAGCGGAATCGGATTGGACTCCCGAAAGCACGAGCGGGCCCCGCCCCCCCACATCGAAGCCCGCCCGCATCTCTCTTGCCGTTACGCCCGCTGCGACTTCCCTAAGATCGCGCTCATCGGCGACTTGAACAGCCCATCCAGCCGGAACGCCCTGCCGCCCTGATAGGCATAGAGAACCCAACAGGCCGCCAGGAAGGCGAACTCGCGTTTGATGGCGTTCAGGTTGTTCCAGAGGGTGGCGTCGAAGCTGAGCTTACCCACGCTGTACCAGGCGATGACCGCGAAGGCGGCGATGGCAGCGAGGCGGGTGGCGTGGCCGCTGGCGAGGAGGAAGCCGATCAGCACCAGAAGGATCGGGATGTCGACGAAGCTCTTGATGTGGCCGTAGCCCGCGAAGAAGCCGCCAACAATGAAGACCGCCGCCACCGACAGGCGCAGCAGCAGGCCGTAGCTGTTCCAGTTGGCTTGTTCCGGTGCCATACCCCGGTTCAGGAAACGCTGATCGACCGAATAGGAGCCCGAGCCCAGGGCGAAGAGGATAAAGCACATCCCCGACAGACCGATGTCGCGGATCTGTACCAGCAGCGCCGGTGAGAAGTGGGAGCTGACTTCCGTCTCCAGTCCGGACACCGTGACCACCGGAAGCGCGATCACGAAGCTCCAGAGCAGGAAAGCGTAGATAAAGCTCAAGGCCCGCACGAAGACACCCGCCAGCAACGCGATGCCCGAGAGCAGTTCGAAGCCGGAGAGCAATGTCAGGAACACCAGCGGCGTGAGTAGAGGGTCCGGCCCGGAGAAGAGGTACTGGTCGAAGAAGGAATTGATGTAGCCGTTGTCCGCCATGTATTTGGTGACCAGGGCTTCGGACTGCGCCCCGTCGATGGCGCGCGACAGCTTCCACCAACCGCCGACCAGGAAAACCGAGCCGAGGCCGAGCCGCAGGAGAAGGGCGATTTTGTTCGCGGACGCAGATTTGACGTCCGTGGGGACTTCGCCCCAGAAGTTGAAAGTCATGGGGTAACTCCAAGATTTGATTTTTTGTCTGTTGTTTTGCCCGAGGGCAAATCGTTTGCACCTGTCCCGAATTTTCTGTGAGGCAGTCTCCGCAGTTAACCGCAGGGAATGCGGCAGAGATCGGAAACATCACACGCGGGAAGGCGGTCGCTGGAAGTCAGACAAGCGGTCTTGGAGGAATACGATCAGGCTCATCGGCGATACCTGAGAGGTCATCGCGCAGGATCAAATTAGGGATCGCTGCAAGCTGGCGGCTCTCGGGAACAGAGGACTGGACGATCCCTGAACTGCAGAGATCCAAACTACAGCCCACCTCCTTTTTTTCAGAGGGACAAGGGCAGTTCCGAACCTCGGTGAGCGTCGCTTCCACATGATCGACAGCGAGCTCAAAAGAACCCGAAATCGGCATATCCAGGACGACACTCGGAGCCGCCGCATCGGCCGGGGAATGAGCAATGAAAGTCAAAGCCGTCAGGACGATGACCAGGACAGCAAAAAGCGGTTGTAAATTCTTCATCACGACACTCATACCCCGCTCATATAGGCAGCGAAGCTCTATATCAAACTATTCATAAATCACATTAAATTGACTCGAGACATAAAATTCACACTACAACCAGCGCGAACAGGGTTTACGCCGCAATTTGGCATTTTTCTGAGCCAAGATGCGACGAAATGCCCATGGACAGCCTGTCCGTTGGAAAACCTCAAGTCTCATAAAGGAGCAGAAATTCGCACCCCTAATTTTCTCATTCGGCAAAATCGGCATAGACCTTATCGACAGCCCAATCGAAGTCGTCGCGGCGCTTGGTGATCGCGCTGTTGCTCTTCGTGCTTATGCCTGGCCGGAGACAGCCCGCCCAACTCTCTCCCGGCGCCAAAGTCTCGTTGATCACAAAGCCCCAGAGGTGGGGTGAGTTGCGGCTGCTCGGAACTTTGCGGCGCGCTTCAATCAAGACCTCGACACGCTCAGTCGTTTTCCAGGACCCGTTGTGCACAGAAATTGCGAAGCGCTCAGGGGCTAGGCAATCCGGATGGTCGGGGAGGAACTCAGTATCGAGCATCAGCTCGGGCAGACCATCGGTGGCAATCCCATAGATCAGGAAACTCGAGAGGACTGCGATAATCCCGAAACGCGCGAGCGTGACGCCCTTTGCGACCCATCGCGCGCCCCTCTTAAACGTCGGCACATACACGGCACTCTCTTCTTCATCCTCGTCCAAACTCACATATCTCCAGATGTAACCGTCTCGACTTCGAATCTTTCAGCACGTCTATGCCCGCGCAGCCTCGGCAAGATAGCGCAGCTTAGTGTGAATCTGCTGCACGCTGTACGAAAGGCCTTTTTCCGGGTAAATGCCACAGAACCTCCGCCACTTGACCCAAATCATGGTCCGGCCCCGGACGCGCCTCCAAAATCATATCCAGCCCAGAGCAAAATCAAACTCTGGCAATATCAACGCCAGCGAAGGGAGGCAAAGTCGATGCTGGAAGTTAACCCGGAGACCGTCTGTTTTTTGATTCTTAAGGCCCATCAGTACGATGTAAAGCTGGCGCCTGAGGTTTCCGACTCCGACAGCAATCCGCCCTCGATGGACGAGGACGCGCTCGACGCACTGGAGGAACACGAAGACGATCCGGTCGCCGAAGATCCTGTCTACGAGGAGATGAAAAGCTTCATCGACGATATGAACGACGATGCGCAGGTCGACCTTGTCGCGCTGATGTGGCTCGGCCGCGATGCCGGCGGCAGCGAGGATTGGTCCCAGATCCGGGCGGATGCCGCAGAGGCCCATAACGAGCACAGCGCGGAATACCTCCTGGGCACCCCCATGCTGGCCGATTACCTCTCCGAAGGCCTGGCCTGTCTGGGCTACAGCTGCGAAGACTACCAGAACTGACAGCTTCTCAGCGGGCGGTGACGCCCCTCATGGACTTCCGCTGTTTTGCCTGAGCGAGGGCACGCGGAAGTCCATTGCTCCGGCATTCTGCGTCCTGCCGTTCAATCGGCGCTGCCACAACCACCACAGAAGCACCCCATAACAGACACGTCCCTGCCCCATCCGTGCCACAAAGCGGCGCAAGAACAGCCCCATTGAATTTGGCCGGGCATTCACGGGCGACAACGCCAGACTGCCACGCCGCAGGTTTTATGGGGGCTTCCGATATGGACAGCGGACAAAATACAACACCTCTTCTCAATCGACACGCAGCGCTTTTTAAGGTTCTGCTGCTCGGCTTTCTGGTCCTGCTGATGCTGATCCCGCTCGAATACGTCTATTCCGTCATTACGGAGCGGGCCCATCTCAGCAAGTCCGTCACACGTGAACTCGGCGAGAGCTGGGGGCGCGCGCAGACCATCGCCGGACCGGTCCTCTTGCTGCCCATCGAAGAACCCTATGTGATCAAGGTGAAGAGCCCGGATTACACCGAGGAAAAACCGCTCTACCTCGACGAAACCAGGTGGAACCGGCACAATCTTTACATCCTGCCGGATGCTCAGAAGATCACGGCGGACCTCACCAGTCAGACCCGCAAGCGTGGGATTTACGAGGCACTGCTCTACACCGCCGATGCCAAAGCCCGGGGCAGCTTCCGGATCCCGGCGTTCGAAACTCTGCCCATCGACCAGGAAGCCCGCGTACACTGGGGGCAAGCCAAACTGCTGGTTCACATTTCTGACCTGCGCGGCAGCGCCAACGCGCCGAAGCTTCTCTGGGATAAGGAAGAGCTGCAGTTCGATGTGCGCAGCGACAAACTACACCACAGCGTGCCCGGCAATATGAACTGGATTCAGGCTCCCCTGCCCAAGTTGGCGCCGACCTCCACGCCGGTCGACTTCGCCTTCGACGTAAAGCTGAAGGGCAGCAGCGCGCTGCGCTTCGTTCCTCTCGGACGAGAAAGCGATTTCGCGTTGAGCGGAGACTGGCCGCACCCGAGCTTTACCGGCGCGCAGCTGCCGGTCTCCAATGAGGTCCGCACTGACGGCTTCTCGGCGCAATGGCAGATCTCGCATCTGGCCCGCGGCCTGCCTCAAGTCCTGCGCGACGATAACGACGGTGCCAAGATCCTGGTCCAACAGCTGCGCCTAAACGCGGTCACAACCAAACTGCTGAACCCGGTCGATTTCTACCGGATGAGTGAGCGTTCGGCGAAATACGGCCTGCTCTTCATCATCGTCACCTTCGGCACGCTCTTCGTCTTCGAAGCCATGGGCAAACGCCGTCTGCACGTGGTGCAATATCTGATGGTCGGCGCAGCGATCACTCTCTTCTTCCTGCTGCAGGTCTCCCTGGCGGAAGTGATCGGTTTTGCCAGCGCCTTCGGTCTGGCGGCCCTGGCCTGCGTTGCTCTGGTCACGCTCTATGCCGCCAAGATCACCGCCAGCTTTATGCGCGGACTGATGCTGGGCGGTCTGCTCTCAGGCGTCTACGGATACCTCTTCTTCACTCTGCAGGCAGAGGATCAGGCCATGCTGATGGGCAGCCTTCTGCTTCTGGTTCTGCTGGCCGCGGCCATGTATGCCACCCGGAATTTCGACTGGTACGCGCTTGGCGAACGCCTGGTGCCCCAGAGCCCGGCTCCCGCAATGGCTGGCCCGGGCAAGCCCACGGAAGATGCGGGTGTTTGGGGCAACACTTGGTCGGAAACCGAAACTCCAGCGTCTGACGCGCCGAAGGAGCCGGAGAAATGACGGTGTCGGAACCGCGTAGAATCAACCCACGCTATTGGCCCGGCAACATGCTTCGAGGACCTTCACTGATGCTGGTTATCGCTCTGGTGAGCCTCACAGGTAAGGTAAACGCTAAGGATCTAGAGAGCGATGCAAGCGCCATCGGGACAGCGACGCTATCGCCGGATGGCACACTTGCTCTGCATTTAAGAGCCGAAGAGCGCGGTGAGGATGGAGAACTGGTGTCGGTAGGCCAAGCTTACTTCGAATACAAACCTGGCGATCCTGACTACAAAGATATCCTCAAACACATAGGAGAAATAGAGGTCGGTCAGGAGAAATATATCTTACCGTGGAAAGAGTGAACGCAATCAAGCTGCAAAGGGCTCAGGCATGCGTCATTCGATTGAGCTCGTCGACCCGTGTGGCAGCTTACACTCTCCCCAACCGCATCAGGCCATAGCCGGCAAGGCAAAGCGTGATGCCGGAGACCAGGGTGCGGGTCTGATTCCAGACCTGCCACCTTGGCGAATAGTCTTCCCAGATCCGGGCCGCCGCGCCCGGGTCTGCCGGGATCTCCAGCAGGTCCAGCGCTTCGTTCATGGGGACGTTGACCAGCATGGTCAAAAGCATGCCGCCAAGGAAGTAGATCACCCCCGCCGCCGCAAAGGGCCAGCAGACATCCCGGCGTTTGGCGTAAAAAGCCAGGACAGCCGTCAAAATCAAAACGACGGGCGTGCCGAAGAAAGCAGGCGCAAAGACGGCATTCCGGACCGAGGCGTTCATGGCTTGCATGGCGGCAATGGCGATCTTGGGATCAGCGGCATCCAATCCCCACATGGTGGAACAGACCCAGGCGTAAAAGAACCCGAAGATCGCGCCGCTTAAAATCAGACCCGCGAAGGCCGAAAGGCGAAGAGCGGTGAGCATGTCCAACTCCAAGTTTGTGCTATTTCGAAACTGGTCGGCGCGACTTGGATGTCATTTCCATCTGGAAACAGAAACCGTAATCAACTGTACGCCTAGACAAATCCGTAATTACCTGTACGGTTAGAGTCAAGCAGAATCCGGAGAAGAGAATGCGTCGCTCTGCACGGGCCGACCGTCAGGAAAAGATCGAAAAGGCCGCTTACGAGCTGCTGGAAGCAAAAGGTTATGCAGGCACCTCAATGCTGAGTATCGCAATGCAAGCGAAGGCCTCGAACGAGACCCTCTATCGCTGGTACGGCGATAAACAAGGGCTTTTCAAGGCCATGGTCGTGCGCAATGCGCAAGAGGTCAAAGGCCTGCTGGAAGATGAATTGCAGGCGGAGCACCCTCCCCTCAAAACTCTTCGCAAGCTTGGGCCCCTGCTCCTGAACCTCGTCCTGGGACCGCGCGCCATTGCCTTGAACCGGGCAGCCGCTGCGGACCCGACAGGTGAACTCGGAGCTGCCCTCGCCGAGGGTGGGCGCGATGCCGTCGCCCCGCTGATCGCAGAGGTGTTTCAGCAGGCCCGTAAGGTCGGCGTCATACAAGGCCTGTCCGCCAAAGACGCGGTTGAGCTCTATCTCAACCTGCTGATCGGCGATCTGCAGATCCGGCGGGTCATCGGCGCTCTTCCGGAACCGGAGCCTGCCGACATCAAACGCCGCGCCGACCGGGCCCTCAAGACCCTCCTGAAGATCGCGGCGCCACCTGCAGCATAAAGCTGGCCTGCCGACCCCGATGCCACTTCTGAACGCCTGATCAAGAATCCTGTACGGCCGGATCTATGGATAAACGCGTCAGTTCGTATCTTTGAAGCACCCGTTTATTCAATCGAAAACGATTCCGCTGGAGGAGATGAAGGTGTTAAAATTAAGAAGCAACGCCCTGTTGATCGGCATGGCACTTACGGCCGCGTTCGCACTGGCGGCCTGCGAAGTAGTGAACACAGCCGGCGCAGAATCTGGCGATACAGTGACCGAAAAACCGGAGTTCAATGCGGCTGGCGAACTGGTCCGGCCCGAAAACTATTACGAATGGATCTTCGTGGGCAGCCCACTGACCCCGAATGGCCTGAACGGCGGCGAGGCCGGATTCCCGGAATTCCACAACGTCTACATCCAGCCCAGCGCCTACAGGATCTACAAGAAGACCGGCATCTTTCCGGAAGGCACGATCCTTTACAAGGAGCTCCAGCTTGTGTTGCGCTCCGATTTTGAAGACGGCTCCGCGAACGAAGCTTCCGGACGCGGATACTTTCCCGGCGCATTCAACGGTGCCGACGTCGCGGTCAAGGACAGCACCCGTTTCGCCGACACCAACGGCTGGGGCTACTTCAACTTCGGACATCACGCGCCACCGCTTGCCAAGACTGCACAGGCACTGCCTGCTGAAGCCTGTGCCGCCTGCCATATCGCCAACGCAACGAAGGACATGGTCTTCACCAAATTTTATACGCGATTGCAATAATGCGGCCGCAGTAAGCAATGGCGTCATAGCAGTCGCGCCTGTGTCCTGCGTCACGTGGGCAGACCGGAAGGGACCCTTTCCCTTCCGGTTTTCTTTGTGTCAGATGATCTTTATGCCATCGGTGACGATACGTTCTAACAACCCCGACGACCCGCTCCAGCAGCCTGGCAGCAGAGGGTGGTAAGTCCGTGACCCAATGGGGTCTATGGAGCGCCCGGAGCACGCAGGGACGACAGTGTCCTCATCAATTCTTCGCGAAGTCAGCGTCAAGGGTCTTGCGCGAAACTAAGGCACAGCGCCATTCCCAGCCCACGACAGGCCACGGATTAGAAATCAATCGAAATTAGCGATTTTCATATCCGCCCCCTATCGCCATGTTGAAAGCGACCGATAAGGCGGAGCTATTTGATCTGCTCCTTACGGTCTGAGTCGGGGGAATTTGGGAGCGGCCTTTCGCGATGAGGTTGAGGAAATTCATCCCCTTCTCAAAATGAAACTGTAACCTGATCGCATCTTCATGAGTCAAAGCAATACTATGAGATTCTGGAGTGCGGTCGCTCTTGACGGAACAGATCAAGAGCACGAATCGCCCGATAACAAAATGAGAGTAAGACTGATACATGGTTTTCTCTGGATCAGTGAGAAACGATCAGACTCATGAGGAGCGCTAAATGTCCGGGATGATACCTGAATTCGTGATTCAGGCGCTGACTGCGCTTGCTGCGATCTTTATTTTTGCGGTAGGTGCCGGCGTGCTGGCGCTGATCGTCCTCTATGTACTGGATGTCACCCAGACCAAGCAGGCGATCCGGCGGAACTATCCGATCATCGGCCGCTTTCGTTATTTCTTCGAACATGTAGGAACTTTCTTCCGGCAGTACTTTTTTGCCATGGACCGGGAGGAAATGCCCTTCAACCGCGAGCAGCGCAGCTACGTCTACCGCGCAGCCAAGAACGTCGACACCACGATTGCTTTCGGGTCTACCCGCGACCTTAAGCCAACCGGGACAATTATGTTCGTCAATTGCCCCTTCCCCACCCTGGAGCGCGATGCCGGCGAAACTTCGGAGGTAACCATCGGACCCTATTGCGAGCACCCCTATACCACCGGTAGCCTCTTCAACATCTCGGGCATGAGTTTCGGCGCTATTTCCCGGGTCGCTGTGAAGGCCCTGTCGCAAGGCGCGGCCAAAGCCGGCGCCTGGATGAACACCGGTGAAGGCGGCCTCTCGCCCTACCACCTTGAGGGCGGATGCGACATTGTATTCCAGATCGGCACAGCAAAGTACGGCGTGCGGGACGACCAGGGAAACTTAAGCGACGAAAAGCTACGGGACGTGGCTGCGCACAGGCAGGTCAGGATGTTCGAGATCAAGATGAGCCAGGGCGCAAAACCCGGTAAGGGCGGCATCCTGCCCGGTGGCAAGGTCACTCCGGAAATCGCCAAAATCCGGGGCATTCCTGTCGGACAGGATTCCATCAGCCCGAACCGCCATCCGGAAGTCGACAGTCCGGGCCAGTTACTCGATCTCATTGCTCGCGTGCGCGGCGTGACCGGAAAGCCTGTGGGCTTCAAAGCTGTGATTGGTGCCTACGGTTGGCTGGACTCATTCTGTGACGAAATCCATCGGCGCGGGATCGAATCCGCACCCGATTTCATCACCATCGACAGTGCGGACGGCGGCACGGGCGCAGCACCCTCCAGTCTGATGGACTACGTCGGCCTGCCGGTCTCGGAAAGCCTTCCCATGGTGATCGACCGGCTGGTGGCGCATGGCCTGCGCGATCGGGTTAAAGTCGTGGTTTCCGGTAAACTGGTCACGCCTGCCGACGTCGCCTGGGCCCTCTGCGTCGGTGCCGACTTCTGCACCTCTGCCCGCGGCTTCATGTTCGCCTTAGGCTGTATTCAGGCTCTGCAATGCAACAAGAACACCTGCCCGACCGGGATCACGACCCACGACCCCCGACTTCAAAAAGGCCTCGACCCCACCGACAAGGCAGTTCGCGTACAACACTACATAGAAAACATGGTGCATGAGGTCGATGTCCTCGCCCATTCTTGCGGTGTGCCGGAGCCGCGTCGGCTGCGGCGTTTCCATGCGCGGATGGTCGGCCCCAACGGCCGGTCGTTGCCGATCAGTGACATCTATCCGGACATGAAACCTGACGCAGCGCGAGAAGAAACTGCCAATCAAACCGCATCGGGGTAACATCGGCAATCAAAACCACAGTGTTCCTGGCGGCATCGGGTTCTCTCAATAGCAGCCGGGTGCAGTCTGGCGCATACAGTTCAGTGTGCTCTTTTCAGCAGCCACGCTAAAGTGCGGTCCTTCTTGACAGAGTGGGTAAGGACGAGACGCCGGGAATCTTGCGTGCCCGCTTGCAAGAGTGCGCATGAAATAGCGCGGCTTCATTGGATATTTGAGCCAAAGCTCGTTCAGAAAATTTCCCACCGACAGGTCTCCGATACTGGGGAGACACTTGAAAAAAGCGGTTTCGCTTTCTTCTTTTTTTTAAAGTGTGCGGAGAGCGACTTTCGCGTGCCACAAGTGCCCTGTCATGAAGAATGTAGTAGCCAAGCCTTTTGACAGAATTTCGTTTTACTTCCTAGAATGCGGCTCTGACATCCCGGCCATCAGCAACAAATGAATAGGTTGCGTTGCTGGCCCACCCCCCAAAAAAGGGACTCCGTTGAAACTCACGAACCACGGACGCTTCGGCTATTCCGCACTCCCCCATCGCCCGCTTTATGACTGGCCGGGGGGCCGCCGTCTCGCCGTCTACATCGGCCTGAACCTGGAACACTTCTCCTTTGGTGAAGGGCTCGGCGCGGTTTTGGCGCCGAGCGGGCAGCCGGACGTTCTGAACTATGCCTGGCGCGACTACGGCAACCGGGTCGGGGCCTGGCGCATGTTGGAGCTCTTCGAGACTTTATCCATGCCCGTGTCGCTGCTGGTGAACTCCAGCCTCTATGAACACTGCCCTGAGCTGATCGCCGCCTATCGCGATCGGGGCGACGAGGTTCTCGGTCACGGCCGAAGCAATGCGGAGCGGCAGGGGGACCTGCCGGAGGCCCAAGAGCGCGACCTTATCGCGGAAACGACGGCGAGCATCGCAGCCCATGAAGGCACGCCTCCCCGCGGCTGGCTCGGCCCCTGGATCTCCGAAAGCAACGTGACGCCGGATCTCTTGAGCGAAGCCGGATACAGCTATCTTCTCGATTGGTGTTCCGACGATCAGCCGATCTGGATGCGCACGCGCAACAAACCCATTCTCGCAATGCCCTACCCGCAGGAGATCAACGATATTCCCGCAATTGCCGTGAGGCGGGCCGGGATGCACGAGTTTACCGACATGATCATCGATAACTTCGATGAGATGAGAGAGCAGGCAAAAGCACAGCCTCTGGTGATGGGAATTGCGCTGCACCCCTATATCGTCGGACAGCCCTTCCGCCTGCGCCATCTGCGCCGGGCACTCGAACATATTGCCGCACATCTCGGTGACGATGTCTGGTTCACGACCGCAGGCGCGATTGCCGGACACATCGAAAAACTACCCGCAGGGATTGTTCCCGGCAGTGCGCCGCAGGATTCAAAATTTTGACCAAAGATTGGGCGCGAAATTCAATCTGCACAAAAGTTAAACAGAGCCCGAACTAACCTATCTGGCTAATTTTCTCGAAAATTCAGATAGTTACCGCAAGCATACCATGGCATGCATATTGCAGAACTATCCCCAAGCAATCGCATAGACAGCGATAACCCATAAATTTCTTTACAGGGCGCAAGGGGACACTTCATGCAACGCAGGTCATTTCTGAAACGCGGCGTCGTTGGCGCGGCGGCCGCTGGTGCGGCAAGCATCGCGGCACCGGCAGTCGTGCGGTCGGACGATAGTTTCAAGTGGAAATTAACAACCGCTTTCCCGCCGGGCGTGCCATTTTATTCAACCGGCCCCGGGTCCCTTGCGGATCTAACGCAATGGATCAAAACGATCTCGGGCGGTCGGCTGGATATTCAGCATTTTCACGCAGGTGAACTCGTACCGGCTTTCGAAGGCTTCGACGCGGCGTCAAGCGGCACTCTCGAGGTCAACGCCTGGGTTTCCTACTTCGGCGCAGGTAAAATTCCGGCGGCCCAGTTCTTCGGTGCTGTGCCCTTCGGTATGAGCTTTCAAGGCCAGAACGCCTGGTTCTATCACGGTGGTGGCATTGAGCTGTGGCACGAGGTTTACGAGCCATACGATCTGGTCGCCTTTCCCTGTGGCAACACAGGCGTCCAGATGACCGGCTGGTTCAAGAAGGAAATCAACTCGCTCGAAGACCTCAAGGGACTCCGGCTACGGATCCCCGGTCTGGCAGGGAAAGCCTACGCGAAACTCGGCGTCGACGTGAAGCTCCTGCCGGGTGGAGAGATCTTTCCGGCGCTGGAGCGTGGTGTGATCGACGCTGCCGAATGGGTCGGACCGGCGCAGGATAAGCGCCTGGGCCTCAATAAAGCCGCCAAGTACTACTACACCACAGGTTGGCATGAACCGACCACGGTGACCGAGTTTGCGATCAACAAACAGGCATGGCAGGCCCTGCCGGCAGATCTGAAACAGACGGTGGTGACTTCCTGCGCGGCCGCAAACATGGTCGCCCACACCTGGTCCGAAGCAAACAACGCCCAGGCCTTCGAGGAGTTCATCGCCAAAGGCACCGAGGCGCGCGTCCTGCCCGACGATGTCGTCGGCGGCCTGAAGACGGCGATGGATGGTGTTTACGAGGAACTCGCGAGCAACGACCCAACCTTCAAGAAAGTCATGGAGTCCTACTTCTCCTTCAAAAAGACTCATGACAAATGGGCTCGCATGAGTGAAGGCGTCTGGCACGAAAAACTGCGCAACCCTGCTTAAGGGAATCAACCGCTGTTGACAAAACTAGCCACTCGGCTGGAAGCGGTCACCGAGTTACTTGGACAGGTGGCCGCTTTCGCAATTCTCGCGCTCGTGCTGTTGGTGACGACGAACGTTCTCCTGCGCTATTTCTTTCGAACGGGATCGGTGTGGAGCCAGGAGATGGAATGGCATCTCATGGCGCCCATCGCGCTCTTCGCGATCCCCTACACGCTGATGCAGGGTGACGCCGTAAGGGTCGATGTTCTCTATGAGCGTTTCTCGCTCCGGACGCGCCTTGTACTTGATATCTTTGCGGGGATCGTTGGCATTACGGTGGCCTTGCTCCTGGTGAAGTACTCGTTTCCTTACGTGGAGAAATCCTGGTTGAACGGGGAAGGCTCGCCCGACCCGGGCGGCCTTCCAGCCAGATATCTGCTCAAGGCGATTTTACCGATCGGTTTCGCGGCACTGTTTTGTCAGCAACTGGCCCAGGTCATCAGGAACTACGCCCGCCTGGCAAACCCCGATCTTCCTCCGGACGCTACAAAGCCAAGGCCTTGAGCGCGCCCTATACCTCATTGAGATTGTTTCCTGAATATGGCTGAAAATGAATGGCTCGCGATCGGCATGATCGTCTCCTTCTTTGTGCTTACGACGATTGGCGTTCCGGTGGCCATCGGGATAGCCCTTTCCGGCTTCATCTTCGGTTTTCTGGGCTTCGGTGAATCTCTCTTCAACCTCTTGCCGCACCGCATTTACGGCGTCGTCTCCAACTACACCCTCATGGCCATCCCACTTTTCGTCTTTATGGGGGTCATGCTTGAGAAGTCGAAGATAGCGGAAGAGCTGATCGACGTTGTCGGTTATCTTGCGGGCGGTTTGAAGGGCGGTATGGCGCTGGCCATCGTCATAGTCGGCGTGGTTCTTGGCGCTTCGACGGGTATCGTTGGCGCGACGGTCGCGACGCTTGGACTACTGACATTGCCGGTGCTGGTGCGCCGCGGATACGACAGGCGGTTGGCCGCAGGCTGCATCTGCGCTTCGGGCACGCTTGGCCAAATCATCCCGCCGAGCCTGGTGCTGATTCTGCTCGCGGATATCACCGGCCAGTCGGTCGGCACACTCTTCGCTGCAGCCATGATGCCGGGATTGGCGCTGGCAGCGCTTTACTGCCTTTACATCCTGGGATTTGCCTACGCCAAACCGGCGGCGGCACCACCCATTCCCTTAGAGGAGCGCGCGAGTGTTACGGGCGCTGCTCTGGCCAAGAAAGCCGTCTTGGTCATCGGCCCACCGCTGGCGCTTGTCGCCACCGTTCTGGGGACCATCATCGGAGGGGTCGCCGCACCGACAGAGGCTGCATCGATGGGTGCCTTCGGCAGCTTGCTGGTCGCTCTGCTGAACCGCCGCTTGACCTGGCCACTGCTCTTGGCGGTTTTGCGCGGGACAACACGGATCACCGCGATGATCTTTTTCATTCTCATTGCGGCACAGATCTTTGCGCTCGCGTTTCGCGGCCTGCAGGGCGAGAACCTCGTCCATGCTATGTTTGACGCCTTGCCCGGCGACCTCAACGCAGGCCTCATCTTCATGATGCTGCTGCTGTTCCTCTTGGGGTTCTTTCTCGAATGGATCGAAATCTCCTACATCGCGCTGCCGCTCTTTTTTCCGTACTTCGTAACCGCAGACGTCAATCCGGTCTGGCTGGCAATTCTCGTTGCCATCAACCTGCAGACTTCGTTCCTTACCCCGCCCTTTGGCTGGGCGCTGTTCTTTTTGAAAGGTGTCGCGCCACCGGAAATCACGACCCTCGACATTTACAAAGGTGTTATCCCCTTCATCCTGATCCAGATCGTGATGCTGGTCGTTCTCTTCTCTTATCCTGGGTTGGCTCTCTGGCTTCCCGACGTCATTGGCTGGTGAGTCCGGATCTCATTCCTTCACCAAGTTCACGACGCGACTGTAGTAACACCGCCTCAGTTTTTTCGCTGAAGCGCTGTCTCTAAAATATTGTCTCAGTACAATCCTAAAAGAGAAAAACTTCTTGATTTCTTCTCTTCGGATCAAGAATTCTCATTTGTCATGACGATCAGTCAGGAGTCACATTCTGATTGGCTATACTAACAAATGAGAAGTTTAAATCATGAACCCAGCGCTCTTAAAGCCAACCGCAATCTCGAATCCCGTGCAGATGCTGACCCGCTATAAAGCCTGGGCAAACGGGATCATCCACGAACACGTCGCCGAACTCTCTTATGAGGAATTGACGCAAGAGCGCCCGACCACCTTCAAAAACATCCTCCACACGCTAAACCATATCTACGTGGTCGAGGATATCTTCCGCGCGCACCTGGAAGGCCGAAGCCATGACTATCGTGCGCGCAACACGGAAACTTCGCCTCCCCTGGCAACATTATGGCAGGCCGCCGAGGTCATGGATCAATGGTACATTGATCTTTCCGACAGGCTCTCCCACGCGGAATTCTCGGAAGTCATTGAATTCGAGTTCGTCGGCGGTGGCAAAGGAGCGATGAGCCGATTGGACATCCTCCATCACATCGTCAATCACGCGACCTACCACCGCGGCTTCGTCGGAGACATGCTGAATCAGGTTCCCCTGCCACCACCGGCAACCGACCTGCCGGTCTTTCTGCGCGATGTCTGGAATAAGAGCTGACGCCTATCGGTTAGGCGACCAACCTGGGCTCTTTGTTCAAGACGGATCTATCCAGCAAACCGCCGATCAGCGCCTGCGTCCGTTCGCTCTTGTCGAACTTGATGTGAACGCCTCGGTCCGAACGGTTCACGACACTGGCGGATATCATATCCGTCATATCGCCGATCCTGAGCGATAGGCAATCGCAAGACGGAAGATCTCCCTCGCTCATCACCAGAGCACCACCGAGCGAAAGGTCATACGCTTGGGCCGGCATTGTCCCACCGTCGCAATCGACCACCACCGGCCAGTTACCGGCATAGCGAGGATCCTGGCGACGGTTGCCGACCGCGGATTCGCGCAGATCGGTCAGGACGGCCCCCATACGTTTGTCCAGAACATCCATGTTGTTCAGCGTCGCTTCGGCGGAATTGAGAACGCTGTCGGAACGGTCGTTGACCTGGGCGGCCTCGCTGGCGACATCGGTCATCTGCCCGGAGACGTTCCCCATATGGCGGACTGTAGACTGAACCGATTCACTGATTTCCCGGGTCGCGTCGCTCTGCTGCTCGACTGCGCTTGAGATCGTCTCGGAGATTGTATTGACCTCCTTGATGGTCTCGGTAATCACGCGGATCGCGTCAACCGCACCCTCGGTTTCGGTCCGGATAGAACCGATCTGACTGCCGATTTCGTCTGTGGCCTTGGCGGTTTGCGTCGCCAGGTTTTTCACTTCGTTCGCGACCACCGCAAAACCTTTACCGGCGTCTCCTGCCCGTGCAGCCTCGATCGTCGCGTTCAGTGCCAGAAGATTGGTCTGTTCGGCGATATCCTGGATCAGGTTAATCACGTCACCGATCTTCTGTGCGGACTCCGCGAGACCGCCAACGATCACATCCGTGCGGTCTGCCTCGACTGCGGCCTTTTGGACAATCGACGAAGACTGACCGACCTGCCGGGTGATTTCGCTGATCGACGCACTGAGCTCTTCAGCGGCGGACGCAACGGTCTGTATGGACTCGTTGGCCTGAGCGGCCCCGTCAGAAACGCTCGACGAACGTTCTGTCAGACGAGCAATGATCTCGCCCATTTCGGTCGAGGATTTTTTCATACCGTCTGCCTGCGACGAGGTTTCGACCATCACGGATTTGATTTCCTCATCCAGGCGGTCGGAAAGCGCCAGGAGCTCCGACTTCAACTTATCGTCTTCGGCTTTCTTGGCTTCCGCCTCCTGTTCCCGCACATTCAGGAGTTCCGCCTTTTTGACGTTTTCCTTGAAGATCAGAACAGCCCCAGCCATATCGCCGATCTCATCGGTACGGCCAACCGAGGGGATGTCCGTATCCGCGTTCCCCTTGGCAAGCTGCATCATCGCAAAGGTCATGCCGTTGATCGGACGGGTTATCCGGAAGATCACCACCCAGGCGGAGACGCCGCCAATAGCGATCATGATTGCAAGGATCATGGAAGCGAGGAGCACCGTCCGGGTTGCGTTGTTCTCAGAGAGGCTCGTAGCCGACTCGCTGGTGGCGCTGATGGCGTTCTGGATATTCAGAAGACCGTCAATCGCCTGGGTCGCGGTGTCAATCCACTCCGCGCTGGATATCGGATAGTCGGCGGTCTGGGTGGCCTCCGCATAGAGGCGCAAGCGGATCTCTTCAAAGGACCCGAAGTAGTGCGCCCGTGCCTGGGCAACCGCGTCTTTAACCAGCGAAGGCACAAAAGCCTGCTCTGCGCTCAATTGGACTTCGTCCCAGGCGTAATCGACCCGGCCCCGATATCGAGCCAGCGTTTGAATCTGCGCGGCGGTCATCGGCAGACGAGAACCGACAATGCCTCCCATGATAGCGCGCTCGCGACCGGCAAATTCCGACATCACCCAGGTGTTGTGCCGCATTAAAAGCAGGAGAGCGAGCTTGGGATCCTGTTCACCGAGCGCCGAGGTCGCCGCTACCATCGCCTTCTGGCTTCTGATGATCAAACGCGACGCCGTCGGGAGCCAGTTCGACAGAAGCTCAGGCGAACGCGCTGCCTTTTCCTGACTAAGGGCAATGTCGGCTTCCGCGCGCATAGTCTTGAGGGCAGCAAAGTCCGCTGCCAGATCCGCCAGGAACGCATCCTTGCCTTTGAAATCCTCAGCAACAGCAAGCTGCGCCATCGCGGCCTCAAAGGCTGCGTCCGCCCGCGCCCGCCGAACGCTGATTTTCTTCAGCAGGGCATCGCCGGCCGGTGTCGCGGAGTGCAAACCGCTGTTGGTTACACCGCGTTCGACAGCCCAGTTGCCCGCCGCCGTCGTCAGGTTGTCCGAGAGCCGACGGCCCTCAAGCGCTACGCCGTAGTCCAGCCAGGACTGCGAAATCGACGCGTCCAGTGCCAACAGCGAATCGATTGCGGCCGTCGCCGTTTCTATCCACTCAATCGTTGAAAGTTCATATGCAGCGCTGTTGCTTCCGGCGTGATAGACCGATTCACGAACCGATTCAAACGTGCCGAAGTACCCCTTCTCCGCCTCTTCTATTGCCGAAGCGAGCGAAGACTGCAGCGAGGGAACCCTTGCAATATCACGGACGGTGTCCCAGGCAGTCTCAACCCGGCCCCGATAACCGCTCAGGGTGCGGAGTTGCTCAGCAGACATCCGCTTTCCGCCGGAAATCAGCCCGCCGATAATGGCGCGCTCCCGCCCGCCGTACTCCGACATCACCCAGGAGAAATGCTTCAGGGCCGCAAGTTGGCTCACGGAGTCGCTCGAGGTTTGTGTATTGGTGACGGCAATCCGCAAAGCCTGACTTTCAAGAACCAGACGGGTCATGTCAGGCAGCCAATCCTCCACGAGGGTCGGATCCCGAGCATCACGTTCTTGAGAGAGGGCTGTATCAACCTGCTGCCGCGCAGAAAGAATGTGCGCGTAAGCTTCTTCCGTGCGCTTAAGCGCGGACTCAAGACCATCTAAGCTGAAGTGTGTCTCAATCTGATCGAGGACTTCGCGATATGCAGCATCCGCCGCCTTCCGCCGCGCCAGTATCTTTTCCTCGAGCGCCGGCGCAACCGGCTCGGAAGCATGAAGCGCTGCATTCGTAACGCCACGCTCCACCGCCCAGTTCCCGGCGCTCACGACCAGAAGATCGGTCAGCGTATTGTTAAAGGTATTGCGTTCCGCGATCTTTCGATCCTCCAACGCAGAAAGCATCGAAGAGATGACGAAGTATGCAACAGTCGCAATCAGCGCTGAGCAAATAACAAAGAGACTGTTACGAATGGTGAAAAGACGCGCAATTTTCATGAGAAGGCCCCGGAAGAAACGTTATGCGCTCAAACTGTAAAAGACTTTCTCCGTAAAATAGTTAAACGCGACGCATTTTGTTGTATTGCAAGAGTATTTTCTCCATTTGCACATTTTTTTGGCAAATTCGCTTTTGACTTCTACTCAGTGAATATTTTGAACTTTTGTTTCGACAACCCATTGTAGATCGATACGGGTACCGCAAGGCTTTCGCACAACCCTTGCATTAACACTTTGAGGTCCGGAACCCTCTTTGAAATTCGAACGCAAGAACCGGATGGCAACCAAAACCCAACCGGTGCATTTCCCTCTCTCACGCAAACAAATTGATGAGGGAAAACAGGATGCAGCTCGAAGACAAGGTCGTCATTATCACTGGTGCGAGCAGCGGCATAGGGCACACCACCGCAAAACTTTTTGCCCGGGAAGGCGCGAAGCTGGTTGTCTCTTCGCGGCGGCAGGTGGAGTTGGACACGCTTGTGAGTGAGATCAGAACAAAAGGCGGAAAGGCTGTCGCCCTGGCTGGCGATGTCCGGGAAGAAGCCACCGCCAAAGCCCTGGTGGAGCTGGCACAAAATGAGTTCGGCGGCCTGGACGTCGGCTTTAATAATGCGGGGCAACTCGGCGACATGGGCGAAACTTCCGCTGTCTCACTTGAGAGTTGGCGCGAGACCATCGAAACCAACCTCACCAGTGCCTTCCTGAGTGCCAAATACCAGTTGCCCGCCATGCTGGCCCGGGGCGCGGGCTCGCTGATCTTCACTTCCTCTTTCGTTGGTCACACGGTCGGCATGCCCGGAATGGCGGCCTATGCCGCAAGTAAGGCAGGCCTGGTCGGCCTGACCCAGGTTCTGGCGGCGGAGAATGGGCCACAGGGCATCCGGGCCAATGCTCTGCTGCCGGGCGGGACCGATACGGAGATGGCGCGCGCCCACTCCAGCACACCCGAAGCACAGGCCTTTGTGCGCGGTATGCATGCCCTGAAGCGCATTGCCCAACCCGAGGAGATCGCACAGGCGGCGCTCTTCCTGGCGTCCGATGCCTCAAGCTTTGTAACGGGACAGGCGATCCTGGCCGACGGCGGCGTTTCCATCACCCGTACCTGAGAAGGCTCTCTCAGACTCAAAACGGGGCACGGCCTGTAGATGGCAGTGCCCCGTCGTCATTTTATCCCGCGCAGACAACGACCTTTTGACGGCCGCAAGCAGCGGTGCGGTGGGGGTAGGCTGCGTGATACCCGGCATCCTCCCAGAGCGAGAGCAGGGTGTCTGTATTGGCGAAGGTTCCGATGGCAACGATGTCCCAGTCTTCATCCGCACCGATAAAACCGGATTCGAAAGGTGCCACCAGCAAAAATCTGCCGCCGATCTTTTTCATGGTCGGCATGCTGACCGCGGCGTAACGGTCAAAAGCCGCCTTCCCGCTGTCCGGCACAGCAGGCGCCAAAGCTTCATTTTCGTAATGCGCCTGATCGCGCAGCTTAAAAAAATTGATCAGTGTGACCGGACTGTCCGTCGGCCTGCTGAGCATTTTTCGCCACTGCGCCGCTGTCGGACTGGCGCCGTCAGCGCCGTCACCGTACCAGCCGACAAGCTGTGCCAGACGATCTTCGATATTCCTGTTTGCGTTCACGACGAACTCCGTTAAATTTGACATGTGTAAAATTAAATCGGATTTTTGACAGGTGTCAAATTTAAAACGCTCGGAGCGAACCCGCCTCGAAATCCTAGATGCCGCCTGGGATCTGATTGCCGAACGCGGCGCGGCCGTCTCCATGGCGGAAATCGCAGCAGCAGTCGGTATGACCCGCCAATCGGTCTACGTTCATTTCAGCTCACGCGGCGGGTTGCTCATGGCGCTTGTGCGTCGCGCGGACGATCGCTTTTTCATCTGGGAAGGCTTTACCTCGGCGATGACGGAGAAAGATCCCGCCAAGCGCCTGGACGCCGTTCTGGCGGTCTGGCTGGAGTTCGTGCCCAAGATCCACCCGGTCGCCACAGACCTGATCCGGATGCGCGCCACGGATGAAGACGCTGCGCGTGCCTGGGAAGACCGCATGGCGGAACTCTTGAAATTCTATCGGGGACTGATCAACGATCTGAAGAAAGAAGGCGCGCTCGCCCCTGGCTGGAGCGTCCCGCGCGCCACGGACTTTCTCTGGGCGAGCTCATCGGTGCAGGCCTGGGATCTTCTGGTCGGGGATCGGGGTTGGAGCGCGGTAACAGCGGAAAAGACCATCCGCGGCACGATCTGCAGTACCCTGCTCAAGTGACCCCCGCAACCGCCTTCACGCGAACTGAGGGCGCGGTTTGAAGCGGCTCGCCAGCAGCCAGAAGGCAATGAGCATATTCAGGAGGTTCCAGCCGATGCCGTTGAGGAACGCCGCCTGATAGGAGCCGGTCAGATCATAAATCTCTCCCGACATCCAGCCGCCCAAAGCCATACCTGCCACCGTCGCCATCAACACCAGACTTATACGTGAACCCGCTTCGCGCGCCGGGAAGTACTCGCGCACAATCAGGGCGTAGCTCGGAACGATTCCGCCCTGGGACAAGCCAAAGAGCGCGGCGATGACATAGAGTGAAACCAGGCCGTCGAAGGGCAGATAAAACAACAGCGCGATGCACTGCAGGGTCGAACCGAGAATCAGCGTCCCGATCCCCCCGATCTTATCGGCGATGAAGCCGGAGATCAGCCGGCTGACAACCCCGAGCCCCAGCATGATCGAGAGCATCTCAGCGCCACGCGCCGGGCCGTATCCCAGGTCCGCGCAGTAGGCCACCATGTGCACCTGCGGCATGGACATGGCGACGCAGCAGGCAACCCCGGCCAGCACCAGAATGGCCTGCATCTTACCCGGCGACAGTGGCATGGGAACCTCGGAAACCGAGCCCTTGGTGGCAGAGTCCATTGCGTCGAGATCGGGCTTTCTGCGCAGCAAGAACGCGAGAGGAACCATTGTCACCAGACAGAAGAGGCCGACACCGATATGCGCCTGTCTCCAGCCCACAATCTCGATGGCCTCCTGCAGCACCGGCGGCCAGAGTGCGCCCGACAGATAGTTCCCGCTGGCCACGATTGCGACGGCGATCCCCCGCCGTTTGAGAAACCAGTGCGAGATGTCGGCCACCAGCGGCGCAAAGGTCGTTGAACTGCCCAGCATCCCGATCAGCAGAGCCTGGGCCAGGATGAACTGCCAGTATTCACTGGCCGCGGCTGTCGCGATGTACCCCAGCGCCAGCATGACGGCGCCGACGATGATGGGCCGGACAATTCCGAAGCGGTCCACCAGACGTCCCATCATGATGCCGCCAATAGCAAAGCCGATCAGGGTCGCCGTGTAAGGCAGGGAAGCGTCGCCCCGATCAACCCCGAACTCAGCCTGGATCGCTGGCAGGATCACCACACTGGACCAGAGCCCGACGCCGCCGATGGTACTCAGCAGGACCGCAACGACCAGCCGTTTCCAGGAATAACTGCTGTCGAGAATCTTTGCGTGATCGGTGGCGGAAGCGGAGGTCATATCGGCACGGCGAGTCCAGGTGCAGAAATACGAAGACTTCCTGACTAACCGAGCCAATGCGCCGCGGCAATGGTCGCATGGGCATGGCTGCCATGCGCCACGCCGCACAAGCTGCTGACATTTTCTCGTCAAAATTCGAGACTAAAGTTCAAACAACTTGAGATCTACCGGTTGCTTCATCCGGTGAATGCCAATGATTACAACGGTATCCCCAGTCAAGGAGCCTGGAATGCTTCGGCTCGTTCTCGGCCCCTTAAACAGACATCGCTCTGTCCTCGGAATCTTTACCGCGCTTGGCCTTATCGTAGTCCTGACCCTTCTGACCGAAGTCGGTGGACTGCTGCTCTGGCTCGCCTACGGCATCGGGGAACTGTTGCATCAAAGGCGACGTAAAATCATAACGCCTGCGGTCTTTGTCGCACTCTACAGCATCACGACGCTTGCCGTCCTTCCCGCTGCAGCACCCCTTTTGGGCCGGGTGGCGCTGAACTGTTTCGAGGATGGGAAACATGCCTACGCCGCCAACTCCCCCTTCTACTGCGCCCTGAATCGGCACTACGTGACACCCAAGGTGAAGCGTGTTCTCGAAGGTGTCTCGGACCGGATGGAACGTAAGCATCCCGGCAGCGTCGTCAGCTACCTCGACGGCGGCTTTCCTTTGGGTATCGGCATCCCCTTGCTCCCACACCTCAGTCACAATGACGGCCGTAAGCTGGATCTCGCCTTCTTCTACAAGGACAAAAATACCGGTGAACCAGCTCGCAAAGGCGGCGCCTGGTTCATAGGCTACTGGGCATTCGCCCCGGCCTGGGCACTTCTGAGCACCGACCCGGCCTCACCAAGGGAAGGCGCGTTGCGCTGGCGACTGGGCTGGCTGCAATGGGCCTTTACCGATCAGGAACTGGACGAGACACGGACAGCCGATCTTGTCCGGTTCCTCACTCAGGGACCAGCGTCAAAGCCGGTGCAAAGGCTGTTCCTGGAACCGAACCTCAAACATCATCTCGGATTCAAAAGCTCAAAGATCGGTTTTGCAGGTTGGAACGCAGCGCGGCACGACGACCATCTACACTTTCAGGTGTTTTGAAAAGTCGGGAACAGCAATGGCGATGCCCTTGAGGCCGCAAGCGGAGTCTTTACGAAGTGATCAGTCAGCCCCTGACTGCGGCTCCGTTAAGACTGAGCAGAACAATTTTGACTTCGATCAAACACTCTTGGCGCGCCGCAAAAGCTGATGACACTTTGCGACACGACGGACAAATCCATCACTCGGGCGAACATACGGCAGTGTCGCCAGCCAGACTCTCATATCCGAACCGGCACGTCTTGGTCGCACCCTGTTTTAAGTCATTCTTAAAACTAACAAGAGCAAAGTCGGCTTCGAAGGTCGGAGCGAATATTACGCGCATTTTAGATAGTCCGGTACGGGGTAACTTTTGTAGCTAAGGAACCCTAACAGTGAGCCCCGTGATCAGGTTGGAACAGCGAGTTCCGTAGGGACAGGGAAAAACGAGAATCTCCAATGATCGACAATGGTAAAGAAACAATGACATCTGAGACTGAATCACTAATTGTTGCTAAACTTAATGCTCGTGTTCAACCACGTGATCGGTTCGACGTTTACGAAGAAAAACTGGACGCGTTTCTCAAAGAACAAGCACTCGGAGCAGTCTGCGGAGGCGGCACACAATTGGATGAGTCTGGCGAAGTTCAGTATTGCGACATCGAGGTGAGCTTGAGCAGAACAGATGATGAAGCGCTCGCTCTCCTGCAGGAAAAACTTGAGTCGCTTGGTGCTCCCAAGGGTTCTTTGCTCACAGTTGGAGATGACAGAAAAATTCCCTTCGGACTGAATGAGGGCTTAGCGGTCTACCATAACGGTACGGATCTGCCGGACAACGTATATCAGGAGTGCGATATCAATCTGGTCTGGGACGAATTCGAAAAGCTCATTGGACCGCAGGGAGAAATTCAAGGCCATTGGGAAGGTCCAACCGAAACCGCGCTCTATCTCTACGGGCCATCCTACGAGACAATGCTCAATCAGATACGGCCTTTTCTCGACAACTACCCACTTTGTGCCAATGCGCGATGTGAAAAGATCGCTTAGCACTTAACTCCAGCTTGCCACCTTCGCCTCAAAAGTTCATAGTTTGTTCTCAATTCTTCTAAGAGCCGGGAACAGCGATGGCGATGCCCTTGAGGCGGCAAGCGGAGTCTTTACGGAGTGGTCGTGCAACCCCTGACCGGCGCTCAGGCAAGGTTGCGCAGTCCGATTTTGAGTTCGATCAGACACCCGTGGAGCGCACCCGTAGCGGAAGGCCTCAACGCGAGCTGCCGCAGCTATACTACCTCACCCACTTTCGTGAGATGCTGGCGTTCGTGCGGGAAAAGTATGCCCACGTGCTCGAAGAGACGCACCGGGAGTTCCTGGCCGACTTCGATGCGCTCAGCCTTGACACTCAATGCCTCTACGTGCGGCTGGTCAACCGGAAGGGCCTGGTATTTGAGACCGCCAAACTCCGTTATGAAGAAATATCCGATCTACCGGGCACGCTGGATGCTCTGCAAAGTGCGGGTTTTGCGGAACCTGTGGACCAGGGGCATTTCGTAGAGCTTCTGAATTCAATCTCGAAGGATGCCACGATCGATCTGATGGCGCCGCATCTGGAAACGGCGGGTGTGAAACGAAGCTGGTCCAAGGCGGCGGTGATTGCGCATGCGCGTAAGACTCTCAGTTTCGAGAACTTCAGCAGCTCTGAGGCCGCAAAGTTGTTTGTCGTTCAGGGACGGCGCGACGCGTTGGGATTTCTGCTCTATCTCTATTTCGGGCGCATTGAACAGGGCGTGACGCGCTTTGCTCTGCGCGATCTGGGTGTCGTGCGCACCCACCACTTCAAAGCCGATTACGAAGCCCGCTTCGAAACCCGCGAGGAAGCTTCGGCCTGCTATTTCTATGCCCGCCACCTGGAAGAGCTTAAATCCAGCGACGACGCCGAATGCCTGGAGTGGGCCTGTGCTGCGCCGACTTGGCCGGAAGCGATGGGCGATACAGCCGAGGACCTGCGGGACCGCCTGCTCTTCGCCCTCGGCAGCCGTCTGGAGAAAGCCGGCGAAACCGAGCCTGCCCTTGCGGTCTATGCACTCGGCGGCTCCGCCCTCTGCAACGAACGACTGGTCAGATTGCGCTATACGCGAGGCGAAAAGGACGTGGCGCGCGCCAAACTTGAAGCCATGATGGCCCAGCCCGCCAGCGACCTTGAAGCACATTTCGCCCAGGACTTTTACCTGCGCAAATTCAAAGGCAAACGCACCAGCGCCCTCACTGACCGCTTGCGCGCAGGGGCCGTGATTGGCGTCGATGAATCCTTTCGCAACGCGCCTGAGCGGGGCGCGGCAGAGGTTTTCCGACGCCAGGGTTACGAGGTCTTTTACAGCGAAAACGCGGTCTGGCGCGCGCTCTTCGGCATGCTGTTCTGGGAGGAGATCTACTGCGAAGAAGCAGCCGCAATCCACAACGCCTTCGAACGCCTGCCTCAATCCTTCAAGTCGGGTGGTTTCTATGAAGCCTTCCGCGACCGGATCGAAGGTAAGCTCGCGCTTCTCAAGGACCCGGCAGCCGCCTTCCAGACTCTGCTGAGCAGCCTCACCGCGCATTACGGCACGCCCAACGGCATCTTCCGCTGGCGGCCCGGTATCGCCGACTGGCTGGGCCCCTTCCTGCAGAAGGCTCCACCGGAGGCTCTGGCCACCGTTCTGCGCGAAATGTGCCGGGACTACATGGGACGCAAGGACGGCTTTCCCGACCTCATGCTCTGGAACGACGAAGGCCTTCGGTTCGTCGAAATCAAATCCGCCGGCGATCAGATCCGCCGGAACCAGCTCCTCCAGCTCGATCTGCTTGGCCGCGCGGGTTTCGCGGTTGAGGTCAACCGGGTTGAATGGATTATCGACCCGGAGCAGATCTACGTAGTCGTCGATGTGGAGACCACCGGCGGGCGCGCAGCCCGCAACCGGGTGACGGAAATCGGCGCGGTGAAAGTGCGGAACGGAAAGATCATCGGGAAGTGGCAGAGCCTGATCAACCCGCAGCAGGCGATCCCGGCCAACATCACCCGTCTGACCGGGATCTCCAACGCCATGGTCGCCGGTGCGCCTGTTTTCGCCGAGATCGCCGATGACTTTCAGAGCTTCATGGGCGAGGCGATTTTCGTCGCCCACAACGTCCGCTTCGACTACGGCTTCATAACCGAGGAGTTCCGGCGCCTGGACCGCCGCTTCCGCCACCCGCAGCTCTGCACCGTCGCCAGCATGCGTGCACTCTATAAAGGCCATAAATCCTACAGCCTGGGTAACCTCTGCGAAGCCTTCGGCATAGATCTGACTTCCCACCACCGCGCGCTCTGCGACGCCGAGGCAGCCGCGGAACTGCTGTTTCTGATCAACGCGCGGCGGATGGAAGCCGTGCAAAAGACATAAAAAAAGGCAAGTGCTGATAAATAGCGTTCTGTGGTTCCGGCAGTGGATCGGACCTACGCACAGCTTCAGCCCGTATTACGAACCTGCCAATTATGGAATTCATTGCAGGAGTCTGAACTGTTATGACTGTCGCATGAAACTCAGGCTGCACAGTCGATACCAGAACTCCGCGGGACAGCGCGTACGAATCGTGTTGAACCTGAAAGGACTGGACTACGAATACGTCGCCGTTACTGCACCTTCATCATCTTCCTACTCAACAATCAATCCACAAGAGTTGATGCCAACACTGGAAGCCGACGGAAGATTCATCGCGCAATCGATGGCGATCGTAGAGTTTCTGGAAGAACGTTACCCTAATCCCAGTGTGTTTCCAGTGGATGCCTTTTTGAGGGCAGATGTTCGGGCATTCTCACACCTCATTACATCGGATCTGCACCCCATCAATAACAACCGGGTTCGGCGTTATCTCAGAGATATCGTCGGTGCCGACGATGATAAGGCGGCAGGTTGGTACGCCCACTGGATCGCAAAAACATTTACGAGTCTCGAAACCCAACTAGCAAAGCGTTCTCGACAGTCAGTTTTTTGCTTTAGCGATGAACCGACACTAGCTGATGCCTGCCTTGTGCCGCAGATAGGCAATGCGCGTCGATTCAATTGCGACCTCTCCAATTACCCCTTGCTGCTAGCGGTCGACGCTCAGTGCAGCAAACTCGATGCCTTCGTTCGCGCGGCACCCGAGACGCAACCGGATTTCCCGGGGTAAACGGTCATCACCAAACGTCCAATTACTTCCGCTCGTACCAGGTGCCGCTTTCGTCCTTCTTGAGGCGTTTATAGTTTGCAAGAATGTACCTGGCGATGCCCGGCCTCAACTGGAACAGCTTCTCATCGTTCCGGTCGACGAAAATGTAGGGCACCTGCTGAGTGTCAAACCCGGCCATGATCTCCCGCGTCTGCGCCGGCACATAAAACTCCCAGGCAGATCCGGCTGTGACATGCGAGGACTCCCGGCCGGTGAAGGGATAGACCAGCGCACTGCCGAAGGAATAGACCGGTCCGGGCCGGGCTTCGGGCTCCTTCAGGAACTGGCTGCCCTCCCAGAGGCGTTTGTAGTTCTCGCTGACCATCCATTGATAGGAGCGCTCACCTTCGCGCAGGATCTCGGTCCCGACGAAAAGGCTCTGGGTCTTGGCAAGAAAGGGCCCGGTTATGGAAGCCGCAGCAGGGACCGCAAAAAGGAGCGTACAGGCCATCCTGGGAAGGTTTGTCCGCTTCAAAACGCTGAGGCGCCCCGGCAGGGTGAAATCGATCAAAGGGCTGACCCGCGCAGCAACGGCGTCAATTCCACAAAGTGCAAGGATTCCCAGCGGCGCGAACAACAGCAGCATGTGATATTCCCACCAGGAAAACCGCTGGATCAAAAACAGAAGAGTCCCAACAAGAAGCCAGGCGAGCATCATGGCAACAAGATAACCCGCCCTGCTCCGCCAGCAGGCAAATGCAGCAATCGCGGTAAAAAGCAGCCAGGGCGCGGTGCTGGTGACCAGAAAAGCACCGGCACTGATCAGACGCGACCGCGGCGCTGCCGGCGAGGTCCCCAGAGCTTCGGGGGGATATAAGAACCAGGTCCAGAGCATCTCCTGGACCGCACCTGCCTGCCAGAACCAGAAGAGCGTCGCGGCAAGCGGTAACACGACACCGACCGCCGCAGGTATCCAGAATTTGGTTACCAGCCCGAGCAAAGTGATCCCGCGCGTGCGGAACAAAAGGAATGACGCCAAAAGCCAAAACGCGACCGGGATCACAGCAAGCAGCAATTTGAAGAGCACCGCCAGCGCTGCAAAAAGGCCGCTAAGGAAAAACAAGAATACGATCACACCCGGCGCTGACTGCGCTTCAGCCTGCTTTATTGCGCGCAGACTGCACCACGCCGTGAGATAAAGCGGAAGGGCCACCATCATCTCAAGCTGGGTGAGCTCATACTCTCCGGCGCCGGCATAGTAGAGACCCACGGTCGCGAGCGGCGCCAGCGCCGACAGCCAGGGCGCCTGAAAGTAAGGCCGCAAGGTCACCATGAGAATGAGAGAGAACAGCATCATCCAGAGCAGCTCGAGCAGGTGAATTCCGTACTCGCTGAAGCCGAACAAACGTCCGGCAAGGAGATAAAAAACGTAGAGACCGGGTTGCTTATTGTCCCAGTAATCGACGTAGAGCGTTGCTCCCTGATCCATCTCCATGGCGCCGTAAAAGAACACCGCCTGATCGGACCCGAAGGGGAAATAGAGATTTATGAGCGCAAGAGCGAGCACCGCCAGCAAGCCGACTGCATACCATCCGGCTTCCAAACCAATGTTGAGACTTCGCACCGATGTGCCGTCAGACACACCGGGGTCCGCATCCCTTAGGGTCATTGCTTGTTGTGCTCTTCGGTTTCCGCGAGCGGCGGCAGGCCCCTCTCCTTGCGCGGCGTACGGCCAAAGAAGTCGCGATAGCACTTGGAGAAGTGCGAGGCCGAAACGAATCCACAGGCCAGCGCCACGTCAATCACCGACATGTTGGTCTGGAGCAGCAAGAGACGGGACTTGTTCAGACGCAGTTCCAGATAATGCCGGGCCGGCGAGCGGTTCAGATACTTTCTGAACAGGCGCTCAAGCTGCCGGGTCGAAAGGCCCGCCTCCCGCGCCAACCCGGTCCGGCTCAGCGGCTCCTCCAGATTCTCTTCCATCAACGCGATAACGGCCAGCAATTTGGGATGCCGCACACCCAGGCGGGCCGGCAAAGACATGCGCTGGTGATCATGATGATCACGGATTCGCTCATGGGTGAAGATGTCCGCGACCTGAACCGCCAGTTCGTAGCCATGCTGACGAGTGATCACATTCAACATCATATCCAGCGCCGCCGTGCCTCCGGAGCAGGTAAAGCGGTTGCGGTCGATCTCGAAGAGTTCCGTGCTGACCTCGATCTCGGGAAAGGCTTCCAGGAACCCGGCCAGGTTCTCCCAGTGGATCGTGCAGCGGTAGTCGTTCAGCAAACCGGCCCGCGCCAGAAAATGCGTTCCGGTGCAAAGAGCACCTATATCGGCCCCCCGGCGGTCCATTCGCCGCAACCAGGAATCAAGCGTCTTGTTGCTGTAATTATAAACGTCGATCCCGGAGCAAACCATCACGGTGGAGAAGCCATTGGCCTCCTCCAGTGTTGCCGTAGGCCGGAACTCGATCCCGCAGGAGGCCGTGACCGGCTCGCCGTCCACGGTGATCAACCGCCAGTCGTACAGCAGCCGCCCGCTCACGCGGTTGGCCATCCGCATGGGCTCGACGGCAGAGGTCAAAGCAATCATCGAGAAGTTGGGAATCAGGACGATGGCCGACGCCAAAGGAAGTTCGCGAGGAGCGTTTCCGAGCATAAGGTACTCAAAAATAAACCAAAATCAGTCATCAGCCAGGTAATTGGCCTTGACATCTCCCAATGAAAAAGCTTCAAAATTCATCGCATGCCTACAATAAACCTCGAGCGCTAATTCACACCGAATTCTTATAGTTGGCGTCTTTTGGAAGCCCAATGTCAATTAATCGGATTGCGGCGTCCAGACGCGGGGCAACTCTGGCATAAATCGTCTAGTGTGGTGAAACTAAAATTGGTGTCGCGAACAGAAAACTATCTGGCGGGAACCACAAAGAGTAATTTGCCCGCTTCGAGTGGTCTGTGCAGGAGACTGAAAAGTCTCTTTGGCAAGGCCGAAAAACCAGAATACGAGACCGTCTGCAGCTTTGCAGGCGGCTGTCGTGCGTAAGATAAAGCCGGGCAAGATTCGCCCGTGCACAGGGGATAAAAGCAGCCATGAAGTCGCGCTACTCGATCTTCAGCTTGATGCGCAACGCCTTGAGCTATCACGAGAAATGGCCGGAAGCCTGGAGAAGTCCGGAGCCGAAATCCTCCTACGATGTGGTCATCGTCGGCGGCGGCGGCCACGGCCTGGCAACGGCCTACTATCTCGCCAAGGTCCATGGCATTCGCAATGTGGCGGTGATCGAGCGTGGCTGGCTGGGCGGTGGCAACACCGGGCGAAACACCACAATCGTGCGCTCCAACTACCTCTGGGACGAGAGCGCGGGCCTCTACGAACACGCCATGAAGCTCTGGGAAGGCCTGAGCCAGGAACTGAACTACAATGTGATGTTCAGCCAGCGCGGCGTGATGAACCTGGCCCACAATCAGCAGGATCTGCGCGACATCGCCCGCCGGGTCAACGCCAACCGGCTGAACGGCATCGATTCGGAGTTCCTCACTCCGCATCAGATCAAGGATCTGGTTCCGATCATCGACCTACGCGGCAATGGCCGCTATCCGGTCCTGGGCGCCTCCAATCAGCGCCGCGGCGGCACTGCCCGCCATGACGCCGTGGCCTGGGGCTACGCCCGGCGCGCCGACGAACATGGCGTCGACATTATCCAGGAATGCCCGGTCAACGGCTTCGAGATCGAAAACGGCAAGGTGACCGGCGTCCAGACCGCCAAGGGTCTGATCAAGGCCAAGAAGGTCGGCGTCGTGGTCGCTGGCCACTCCTCTGTGACTGCCGAAATGGCGGGCATCCGCCTGCCCCTGGTCTCTCACCCTCTCCAGGCCCTGGTTTCCGAGCCGGTCAAACCGGTCATCGACACGGTGGTCATGTCCAACGCGATCCACGCCTACATCAGTCAGTCGGACAAGGGCGAGCTGGTGATCGGCGCCGGGGTCGATAAATACGTCGGCTACGGCCAGCGCGGCAGTCTGCCGGTCACCGAAGAAACCCTGGCCGCGGTCTGCGAGCTTTTCCCGAGCCTGAAGCGCATGCGCATGATGCGCCAGTGGGGCGGAATCGTCGACACCTGCCCGGACGCCAGCCCGATCATCTCGAAAACCCCGGTCGACGGCTTCTTCATCAACTGCGGCTGGGGCACCGGCGGCTTCAAGGCCACGCCGGGATCCGGCTGGGTCTTCGCCGACACCATCGCCAACGACCGCCCGCACCCGCTCAACGAAGCCTTCTCGCTGGAGCGTTTCAACAGTGGCTATCTGGTCGACGAGCACGGCGCTGCCGCCGTGGCTCACTAGGGAACAAAGATTATGTTGGAAATTAACTGCCCCTATTGCGGCCCACGCTTTGAAACCGAGTTCTCCTACGGCGGTGAAGCGCACATCGAGCGTCCGAAAGACTCGGAAAACCTCAGCGACGAGGAGTGGGGCGAGTACGTCTTCATGAACAGCAATACCAAGGGCGTGTTCCTGGAGCGCTGGGTTCACACCAGCGGCTGCCGGCGCTGGTTCAACGTCGCGCGCGACACGGTTTCCTACAAGATTCTCGCGGTCTACGAGACGGGCACAGAGCCGCCCGAACTCGACCTGCGCAAAGATGTATAGTTGAGAGTAGAAGACATGCCTGCACGTTTTCGCCTGACCGAAGGGGGACGGATCGACCGATCCAATCCGATCTCCTTCACCTTCAACGGCAAGGTCTATCAGGGCTTCGAAGGTGACACCCTCGCCTCGGCCCTGCTGGCCAACGGTGTCCATCTGGTCGGACGCAGCTTTAAGTATCACCGCCCGCGCGGCATCATGTCCGCCGGTGCTGAAGAAGCCAATGCGCTGATCCAGGTCGGCGAAGGCGCACGCACTGATCCCAACCTGCGCGCCACCCAGATCGAGCTGGTCGACGGCCTGACGGCGAGCTCGCAGAACTGCTGGCCTAGTGTCGAGTTCGACGTCAGCATCGTGAACAACCTTGCCTCCCGCCTGATCCCGTCGGGTTTCTATTACAAGACCTTCATGTGGCCGGCTTCGCTCTGGATGACCTACGAGAAGGTAATCCGGAACGCTGCCGGTCTCGGCAAAGCCCCGGAAGGCCCGGACCCTGACAGCTACGATAGAACCTTCGCTCATTGCGATGTGCTGGTGGTCGGCGCAGGCCCCACCGGGCTGGCCGCAGCACTCTCGGCAGGCCGCAGCGGTGCCCGCGTGATTCTCTCCGAACAGGAGGCAACGCTGGGCGGCAGCCTGCAGAGCGAACCGAACCTTGAGATCGAAGGCAAACCCGCATTGGAATGGGTCGAGGCCGCGCGCGCCGAGCTGGAAGGGCTCGAAAATGTCCGCCTCCTGACCCGCACGCAGACCTACGGCTACTTCGATCACAACTTCATCGGTCTGATGGAGAACCTGACCGATCACCTGAAAGAAAAGCCCGCTAACCTGCCGCGCCACCGTCTTTGGAAGCTGCGGGCAAAACAGGTGGTCATCGCGACCGGTTCCATTGAGCGCCCCCTGGTCTTCTCCGACAATGACCGTCCGGGCATCATGCTGGCCAGCGCCTGCCGGACCTACCTGAACCGTTACGGGGTCAAACCTGGCAGCAAGGCCGTCCTCTTCACCAACAACGACGGCGCTTACGCCGCCGCCCTGGATATGCACAAGGCCGGGATTCACGTGGCCGCGATCGTCGATCTGCGCGCCAACAGCGAGGGGCCGCTCACCGAAGCCGCCCGCGACGCCGGCCTACGCATCCTGACCGATCATGCCATCATAGCCACCGCCGGGGACAAGCGGGTTAAGGCCGTACAGGTTGCCCCCCTGAGCGCAGACGGCGAGAGCGCCAGAGGCGGCGGCGAGAAGATCGACTGCGATCTGGTCGCGGTCTCCGGCGGCTGGAACCCAACCGTGCATCTGCACAGCCAGTCAAGGGGCAAGATCCTCTTCGACGACAGCCATGCCTGCTTCGTTCCCGGCGACAGCGCGCAGGCTTCGACCGTCGCAGGCGCCTGCAACGGCAGCTTCGGATTGGGGGGATGCCTGAGTGAAGGTCATGACGCCGGTCTCGCCGCCGCAAAGGCTGTGGGCTTCGACGGCAAGGGCAGCGCCAGCGCTCCCAGCGCCGAAGACCGGGATTTCCTGCCCGCCCGCTGGCTCTGGCTGGTCCCCGGCGACAAGCCTCTCGGACACGGCGGCAAGCATTTCGTCGATGTGCAAAATGATGTCACCGCAGCGGATCTGCATCTGGCCCTGCGCGAAGGCTATCGCTCCATCGAGCACGTCAAACGCTACACCACAACCGGCATGGGTACGGACCAGGGCAAGACCAGTAACGTCAACGCCATTGCCATCGTTTCCCAATACTTCGGCTGCCCGATCCCGGATGTGGGTGTAACGACCTTCCGCCCGCCCTACACCCCTGTCACCTTCGGCGTCTTTGCCGGACGCGATATCGGCGACCTGCTGGATCCCGCCCGCAAGACCCCGATGCATGCCCTGCACGAGCAGGCGGGCGCGGCCTTCGAGGACGTGGGCCAATGGAAGCGCCCCTGGTATTTCCCGCATGACGGCGAGGACATGCATCAGGCGGTCAACCGCGAGGTCAGGGCCTGCCGCGATTCCGTCGGTGTGATGGATGCCTCGACCCTGGGCAAGATCGACATCCAGGGCAAGGACGCCGCGGAATTCCTCAACCGGATCTACACCAATGCCTGGCTCAAGCTGAAGATCAGCTCCTGCCGCTATGGCCTGATGCTGGGCGAGAACGGCATGGTCATGGACGACGGCGTGACCAGCCGTCTTGGCGAGAACCATTTCCTCATGACCACCACCTCGGGCAACGCCGCACCGGTCCTGGCCCATCTGGAGGAATACCTGCAAACCGAATGGCCGGAGCTGGAAGTCTACCTGACCTCCGTCACGGAGCAGTTCGCCACGGTCTCCATCGCCGGCCCCAACGCCCGCAAGCTGCTGGCGGAATTGACTGACGATATCGATCTCTCCGCCGAGGCCTTCCCCTTCATGACCTTCCGTCAGGGCAGGGTCGCGGGCATTCCCGCGCGGGTCTTCCGGATCTCCTTCACCGGTGATCTCTCCTACGAGATCAATGTGCCCGCCAGCTACGGCGCGGCTCTCTGGCAGGCAATCATGAATACCGGCGAGAAATACGCCATCACGCCTTACGGCACGGAAGCCATGCATGTGCTGCGCGCCGAAAAGGGTTTCATCATCGTGGGTCAGGATACCGACGGTTCGGTGACGCCCATCGATCTGGGCATGGACTGGATCGTCTCCAAGACCAAAGACTTCGTCGGTCGCCGTTCGCTCTATCGCGCGGATATGGACAAGCCGGACCGCAAGCAACTGGTCGGCCTGCTGACCGACGCGCCCGATACCGTGCTGCCCGAGGGCGCACAACTGGTCGAGAAGATCGAGACCGGCCCCACCATGGCCATGTTGGGTCATGTCACCTCCAGCTATCACAGCCCGAACTGCGAACGCTCCATCGCCATGGCCCTGATCAAGGGTGGCCGCGCGCGCATGGGTCAGAAACTCTACTCGCCTCAGGCAGACGGCAAGGTGATCACCTGCAGCGTCTCCGATGTGGTGTTTTATGACAAAGAAGGAGAGCGGACCCGTGGTTGAGGCCTATCTCAGACAAAGCCCACTCTCGCAGCTCGCCCTGCCCAGCCGTGCCGTATCGGAGGCAGGCGATGCCGGAGTCGTCATGTCGGAACGCCCCTTCCGGCGTATCGTCAATCTGCGCGGCGATCCCAAGTCGGACGCCTTCCTGAGCGCGGCCAAGTCGACCCTTGGCGCGGACCTGCCCCTTGCGCCCAACAGCGCCGCCGCTGGCAAGGACACCAGCCTGCTCTGGCTCGGTCCCGATGAATGGTGGGCAATCAGCGAAGACAACACCCCGCCCCTCGCCGACAAGTTGCGCGACGCGCTGAGCGGTCAGCACACCTCCGTCACCGACGCCGGTGAAGGCTACACCTGCATCGCCGTCTCTGGCCCCAAGGCCATCGACACTCTGGCCAAGGGCTGCACCTTGGACTTCCACGACAGCGTCTTTGCACCGGGCAGTTGCGCCCAGAGTGACATGGCGAAAGCCGCCGTGGTGTTCCATCGGTTGGAAGGCGAGACGCCGAGCTTCGAGATCTACGTCCGCAGCAGTTTCGCGGAATATCTCTGGCGCTGGATTGAGGACGCCGCCGGTGAGTACGGCATTGCGGTGACGGGCTAGGATTGGGAAGGAATTGACCTTGAGGCTCACTCCTTCTTGGCGCGAAGCGTCAGCGTGCCCTCAGCCGCCAATCACCTATAGTGGCTTGCGGTTTTCCTGAAACACAAAGTTTCGAAGTTTGTTTTCGAAATCAGCGGCATGCTGGTGGAGAGACAGCGTATTTTGAGCCAATCCAAGTGTAATCGGCTCTACAGATCCTCTGCTCCCAGCGTATAGGCGTATTCGCCTTTGCCGCGCTTATAGACTTTGTCCGCAGCTTCATGAATCTGTTCGACTGAAGCGTCGAAGGTCTGCAGACACCAGGCTTCAGTTCCGCCCATATCATGGCTGAGCTTCTGCAGTGCCTCCGCTCCGGCATAGAAGGAAATCTCAATCGGGCCGTCATATCCCCAAAAGCAGACACGGTGCCTTCTTTCGTCGAAACTTCGGCTCTGGTTTGGAAAGTTCAGCGTCATGTTGATCCCGTTTAATCGGAAAGGACTATTTCGTCGGTATGAACGACACTCGAGCTGGGTTGACGACCACCTTCGCAGCGGCCTTGGCGTCGGCCGGCGCGGTCTTCGGCTTGTCTTTGGCGTTGCTCTTTTTCGGAGCGGGCTGTTCTGAAGCAGATTTTTCATCGGTCATGTGAAATACCTCTTGTTGTTATCACATATTATATGTCTTCCTAATAATATAGCGATCAATCGTAAATATTTCATCATAATTTACGATAATAATTATTTTAAGTCGTAGAAAATTTCATTCTCCTTATATTTTTAAATACAAATTTATTATTTAAAATATTTCATCGTACATTCAAATAACGCGCATGAATCTGACCCTACGCAGACCCCCAATATTACTGAAACATCAGCAGTCTCCCGGATGCTGCCATAGAGTGACGCCACTGGCATCACCGACGCCGGTGAATGCGCAACAGCATCGCCGTCGCCGGCCCCAATGCGACTGACACCCTAGCCAAGGCCTGCCCCGTGGGTTTCCACGACAGCGCCTTATCCCCAGCAGCATGGGCTTGCAAGTCTGGGCGCTTTGTCGCCTCCCCTCCATGTCTCTCAGATCGAAACCAACGATCTGACGGCATTGTTTGGCGGGCTCTCATTCTCAAGTATCACAGTGGCCTGCATTGGTAGCGTAGTGCGTTCGGCATCCTCGGATTTCCCACTTGGCATCCAGATCCAGGCCACAAGCTACGAAGTCGACCCGACAGTCATCGCGGTTGCCAAACCCGGCACGCTGGCGCTGCTTGGCCTGGGTCTTGTCGGTCTCGGTTGGGCGCGCCGTCGCGAGACGAACTGAAGGATCAGCACTCTAAAGACGAGTCGCTATCAAGGGCGGTTCTGTATGAGCCGCCCTTTTGATTCGATAGGCGCTGACTTCCAACTCACCTTCCAAATCCTATCGGGACGAAAGACCTGCGACCTTCCACCGCAGGTCTTTTCACTCAAGCGAGCAAAAAACCCGTCAGTTCCTTGACCTGTATCAATGTTCCAGCGCCGTCAATCTTCTTTTATTTACAAGCGCCTCGGGTCGGCAATCTGCTGGAGGTTGGTCTTTCTAGAGTCGTGATGCTTTGTCATCTCGCACACAACCTTCGGTGATTGACGGCTGTGCAGGACGAAGTATGAAGATCGGTTCTTGGCGCACGCACCTGAACTTCCATCGCGCGGTCCCGAAGCCCGGGATCTGATACAACGGAGATGACATGACGAATAGGCTTTGCGATGCGGTCGGCTGGGCAACACCCCGGATCGCCGCAGCATCGATCCTGCTCGCGGCGAGCGCCGCCCCACAGGCCGTCCTTGCCGCAGACGACACTTTCAATCCCTTCGGGTTTGACCTCGAGGGTTCTTTGGGCGAAGGCAAACACAGCCGCTATGTAGCCCCGCTGACCAACCCGATCTTTAACGAGACCCCCTACATCACGACAGAGGCACGCGCCTTCTACTTTTACCACCGGCTGCCGGACGAATTCGTCACAAACGGCGGTGACGTCAACCTGGTCGCCTTGCAGCTGCGCCTCGCGATCACCGACCGCCTGGGTTTCATCGCCACCAAGGACGGCTATGCCGACTTCCAGTTTGACGATGTTCTGGAAGACGAATCCGGTTTCGCCAACGTCACGGTGGGTTTCAAGTACGCGATCATTTCCCAACCCGAGGACGACACGCTTTTAACTGCGGGCCTGCGTTACGAAATTCCCATCAACGATCTGGAGACCGGCGGCATTGAGCTGCAAGGTGACGGCGATGGCTTCATCAACCCCTTCCTGACCGGCGCGACCACCTTCGGCGACTTTGGCGTCCAGGCCAGCCTCGGTGCAAATATGGCATTGGACACAAAGGAAGACACCTCGATCATTCACTATTCGCTGCACGGAAACTATGAACTCTTCCCGGATTTCTTCCCGCTGCTGGAACTGAACGGCTTCACACCGATCAACGACGGTGAGCGTTTAACCGGCGCGCTTGGAAACCTAGATGGCGTCGACGTCCTGAATTTCGGCAGCGACGACCGCAGTACCACGGTCACGGTCGGCGGCGGCTTCCGCTACCGCTTCGACGACAACATCCAGCTCGGTCTGGGCGCTGAAACGCCGATCACCGACAAGGATGACAGCATCTTCGACTACCGCCTCTACTTCGACGTTGTATTGTCGATGTAAGACAGGAAAAAAAGGGCGAGACAAAAGATCTCGCCCTTTTCCGTTTATAGCGTATTGCGTTTTTCTTGAACCACACTAAACGCACAATGCATCAAGCTGACTTTTCCTGTTCAGCCTCATCTTCTTCCGTCCCAATGAACCCGCCCGACTGGCGTGACCAGAAGCCCGCGTAGAGGCCACCCAATGCCAGCAGTTCGGCATGGGTGCCCTGCTCCGCAATTCCGCCCTCATCCAGTACGATGATCCGGTCCATCCGCTGGATCGTGGACAAACGGTGGGCAATCGCGATCACGGTCTTTTCCGCCATCAGACTGCCTAGGGCCGACTGGATCAGGGCCTCCGCTTCCGAGTCCAAAGCCGAGGTGGCTTCGTCCAGCACCAGGATCGGTGCGTCTTTCAGGACCGCCCGCGCCAGCGCGATCCGCTGCCGCTGACCGCCGGAGAGTTTCACGCCCCGCTCGCCCACATGGGCATCGTAGCCCCGCCGGCCTTTGGGATCGGAGAGACCGGCAATGAAATCGTCGGCATAGACCAGCCTCGCGGCGTGACGCATCTCAGCCTCGCTGGCATCAGGCTTGCCATAGAGGATATTGTCCCGCACGGAGCGATGCAGCAGCGCGGTATCCTGGGTCACCACCGAAATCGAGTGGCGCAGGGAATCCTGCGTGACCCGGCTGATGTCCTGGCCGTCGATCTCGATGGTGCCGCGTTCCACGTCGTAGAAGCGCAGCAGCAGGTTGATCAGCGTGGACTTACCCGCACCGGAACGACCGACCAGACCGACCCGCTCCCCGGGCCTGATGTCCAGCTCGATGCCGTGGAGTCCGCCTGCAACCGGACCATCTTCAGCCTGCTGCGCCGGATCCCGGCCATAGAGATGCACGACCTGCCGGAAGCGGATACCGCCACCTCGCAAGACCAACGCGGGCGCCTGCGGCACATCGACCACACCATGAGGCTGGGAAATGGTCTCCATGCCCTCCTTGATGATCCCGGCATTCTGGAAAAGCTGTGAGGTCACCCACATGATCCAGCCGGTCATGGCGTTCAGCCGTAAGGTCAAGGCCGCCGCAGCAGCGACCGTGCCCAGGGTGGTCTCGCCCTGCTGCCAGAACCAGACCGCCGCGCCGACGGTGGTCACGATCAGCACGCCGTTCAGGCTCGCCAATCCCAGTGTCATCGTAGTCATGCGCTGTAGCATACGCGCGAAGCGCAGCCGGTGCATGGCCATGGCCGTGCGGGCGTAGGCTTCCTCCCGCGCCGAATGGGCGAAGAGCTTCACCGTCTGCATGTTGCTGTAGGAATCCACGATCCGTCCGGTCACCAGCGAACGGGCATCAGACATACGCTTGGAGGCCTGTCCGATCTTAGGTATCAGGATGTAGAGCAGCGTCAGATAGGCGCCGAGCCAGATGATCAGCGGCAGAATCAGCCGCGCATCCGCGTTGACCAGGATCAGAACCGCACCCAGTACGTAGGCGGCGGCATACCAGATCGCTTCGAAGAACATATAGGTCGAGTCTTCGACGGCAGGCCCGGTCTGCATCACCCGGTTGGCGATCCGGCCGGCGAAGTCGTTCTGGAAAAAACCGACCGACTGCCCCAGCAGATGCTTATGCGCGCGCCAGCGCACCTGATCCAGCAGGTTGACCGACATGCCGTGATTGAGCAGCGCGATGCTGCCGACAATCACAATCGGCCGTGCGATCAGGATCAAGAGGACGACCACCGCCAGCTCAATCCCGTGCCGCGCAGTGAAATTCTCCTGTCCACTGGCAGCCATCAGGTCCACCAGCCGCCCGGCGTAGTAGATCAGCCCGGTCTCGATCAGGGCCACCGAAAGACTCATGACAGAAACGGCGGCCAGCACCCCCCGGAAGGGTTTCAGATGATCGAGCAGAAAGGGCCAGAGCCGATCCGGCGGCGTGTTGTCTGCGGCGTCCTTGCCAGCACCGGGATTGGACTGAAAGGGGTCAATAAAGGATTCTAAAAAACGAAACATGATCTCTTATCCTGCATCGCGATGGCGACAGCTGCGCAATGCAGTACGTCGTCATGCCTTGAGTCGATGATGATGTTGAGAGAGATGAAAATCCGGCTTGGTCTGATCTAAGTCAGGGTCCGGTCAAAGCCGGGGGCCGGTTCGAAGGCAGATCCGCCCCCGGAAGGGCGAGATCACCAGGTCGGTGAGACTGCGCGATACATTTTCATCTTCATGCTCCGATTTGGTGCGTGGAAAAAAGCTATACGATCCTGACGGGTAAGTCGAGTCCCTAAATGCCCGTAATCAGAGGCATTATTGTGTCGGCTCGTCGTATGATGGAGTCGCCTCTGTCATCGTGTTTCGGAGTCGCCCCTGTCAGAGGCATTTTTTCATTTCGGACAGCAGATGAGCGTCAAATATAACGAAAATGAAACATATGACGATGCATTTTTCAAAACAAACAGAAAAAATCTAACCACTCCTTGCTTTTTTCCAAATAATGATAATTCTTGTTATAGTAAAGATACATCAATCGACAGTTGTATCAATTTTTATACTTCAAGTTGAACCGAACTTAAGCGAGTTGGGGGCGGCCATAGTTACAAAAAAACGGAAACCCAAGACAGGCGTTTCTATCGTTGGTGTCGGCGCATCTGCGGGCGGGCTCGAAGCCTTACGGGACTTCGTTGGAGAGCTCTCAGAGGGAACCAACATCTGCTTCGTGATTGCGCAGCATCTCTCACCCAGCCACCGCAGTATGCTGATGGAACTGTTGGCGCGTGAAACGCATCTTGAAGTAAAGGAGCTTTCGCGTAACCAGCGTCCACGTCCCGGCGTTATTCTGATCACACCACCGAACCGCCACGTCGAGTTACAAAACGGCTGGCTGACCGTCCGAACGCCGAAAATCAAAACCGGCCCACAGCCCTCCGTCGACTTACTCTTTGCCTCCCTCGCCCTTGAGTGCGAGGAACAGTCGACCGGTGTCGTCTTTTCAGGGACCGGATCCGATGGCGCGCGTGGCGTTCAGGCGATCAAGGCAGCAGGCGGCATTACCTTCGCCCAGGATGAGACGGCAAAATACAACGGGATGCCCAACGCAGCCATCGCGACCGGCTGTGTCGATCTGATTTTACCGCCGGCCGAGGTCGCGCGCCGTATTCCGCACCTGCTGGAACGAAGTGAACGCCAGAACCTCTTGCGCGCGCACGAACGTGTCACTTCCAGCGACACCTACATTGAGATCTGTGCGGTGATCAGAACGCACACGGGCATCGATTTCACAAACTATCGCTCCTCTACGATCCTCCGTCGTTTGACCCGCCGGATGACCTTACTGCACCTGCCTGATCTGGAATCCTATCTTTCTCTTTTAAGCAGCGATTCCAGTGAAATCGACCGGGTCGTCCGCGAGTTGCTGATCGGCGTCACCTCATTCTTCCGGGATCCGAAGGTCTGGGAAGCGATGGAGGACCCGGTCACAAAACTTATCCAGTCAAAGGGTGACAGGGAATCGATCAGAATCTGGATTCCCGGCTGTTCGTCGGGCGAGGAACCCTATTCTTTTGCGATCCTTGTCGCTGAGGTCATGCGCAAACTGGGCAGGCATCTGAAGGTCCAGATCTTTGCCAGCGACCTGGACACGGATGCGCTTGCCCTGGGACGCCGCGGAATCTATCCCGCAGCAGTCGCAGAACAGATGGATCCATTGATTCTGCAACGTTACTTCACGCAGGTAGCATCGGAGTTTTCGATCAATCAGATCATCCGCGAGATGATTGTGTTCAGCCGGCACAACGTCACACAGGACCCGCCCTTCTCGCGGGTGGATATGATCAGTTGCCGGAACCTCTTCATCTACTTTACGCCTGATCTTCAGCGCCGGATCCTTGAGCGCTTTCACTATGCTCTCAATCACAGAGGCACCCTGCTTCTCGGAAAGTCCGAGGCTGTCTCGGAACTGGGCGATCTCTTCGAGCTGGAGGATCGGGTCCACAAGATCTTCCGTGCCGCCGGCGCCAGGTCGTCACCATTCCAGCCCAGCGCGTTTACGCCGCTCAAGGAACGGACACTGCGCGAAGGTGCGAACCTCACGAAAAGACCACGCTCACGCGAGATCAGAGCCAACGAGGCGATCGCAAAGCACTTCGGGCCTCCGACCGTCATCGTCGACCCGGCGGATAAGCCGATCCACATTGCCGGAGCCATCAAACCCTATCTTCAAGTCCCGACGGGCTCTTCGCAGTTCGATGTCTTCAGCTTGATCGACGACGAGCTGCGCGCAGAGTTACGGGCCCTGCTGCTGCGGAGCAGGCGCGAAGGCGTCATCGTGCGCAGCCGCATTCACACCGCGGACTTCGAGGGTGACAAGTGGCAGTACCGCATCGTTATTCACCCCTACCGCGACGAAGAGACAGCGGAAGACCTCAGTCTGATCGCCTTCATGACGGTGCGCGCCCTGCTGGAGCAAAATGAAGGCGCCGAGGTCGAAGAAAGCGGCAAACTCGATCAGGTCAAGGAACTGGAGCATGAGCTCCTCGCCATGCGCGAACATCTTCATACGATGGTCAGCGAACTCGAAACCTCGAACGAGGAGCTGCAGTCGTTAAACGAAGAGCTGCAGTCGTCGAATGAGGAGCTGCAATCCACTAACGAAGAACTTGAAACCTCGAATGAAGAGCTGCAATCCACCAATGAGGAGCTGACGACAGTCAACGAAGAGATCATCGTAAAATCCGATGCGCTCAACGAAGCGAACTCCTTTCAGTCTTCAATCCTGGAAAGCATTTCCAGTGCTGTCATCGTCGCGGATCAAACCCTGCGGGTCCAGCGTTTCAATGCCGCCGCGACGAAGGTCTTCGAACTGGAACGGCTGGGTGTCGGCGAGCCTCTCGCGTCCATCAAAGCGCAGTTTCGCATGCCGGATCTCGTGCCCTTGGTAGAGGATGTGATTCAGAGCGGCCGACCGCGAAACAAGCGCGTACGCGACCGACAACAGGACAGGTTTTACGAACTTCAGGTTCATCCCTGCCTGAATGAGCAGAAGCGGATTATCGGTGCGGTTCTGACCCTCAGCGATGTTACCCGGCTTGCCAAGGCCAACGTGACCCTGCGGCAACACCGCAGCGAACTGGCCGAGGAAATGATTCTGCGCAAAGCCATTCTTGACAGCACGCCGGCGCAGATCGCCGTTCTGGACAAGGTCGGCAAGATTATCGTGGTCAATCAGGCCTGGCGCGAGTTCGGACGCCTGAACGACGCAAAGGACGAGAGCTACGGCGTCGGCACGAACTACCTGGGGGTCTGCGAAAATCCGGCACACGCAGATCCGGATGAGACGAAAGACGCCAGCGAAGTCGCATCGAAACTGCGTGAAATTCTCAACGGAGAGGCAACGTATGCCGCCGTCAGATATGCCTGCCACACACCGACAGAGGAGCGCTGGTTCAAATGCGTGATGCGCGCGGCACCGGCGGAAAACGAGCGGATCGGCGCCTTGCTGCTGCACATCAACATCACCGGCGAAGTGCAACTGGAGCGCTCCATGGAATCCGCCCGGAAGCTGGCGGAGGAGGCCAGCCTGGCAAAATCGAGCTTCCTCGCCAACATGAGCCACGAACTGCGAACGCCCTTGAATGCGATTATCGGATTTTCCGAGATGATCTCCTCGGAAACCTACGGGCTCCACAGCCATCCGAAGTATGCGGAATACGGTCGTGACATCAGTGGTGCAGCGAGCCACTTGCTCCATATGATCAACCACATTCTCGATCTCTCGAAGATCGAGTCAGGCCGGCTGGAGTTAAACGAAAAGCTTGTCGACGTCGTCGCCTGTCAGCGCTCCGTCTTCAAGCTCTTTGAGCAGGGCGCGCGACTGCAGGAAGTAAAACTGGTGAAGCGGATCCCAAGATCACTCCCTCAACTTGTTGCGGACGAAGGGGCCATCAACCAGATTCTGATCAACCTGATCGGTAATGCGATTAAGTTCTCTGATGCCGGGGGACGCGTCATCTGCAGTGCGAAAATTGACAAAAGGACCGGCAACCTGATCCTTGAGGTCGTCGATAACGGCGTCGGCATCCCCAAGAAGGAGCTGAAGCGCATCATGGAACCTTTCGCCCAGGTCCGTTCGACACTGACCAGCAACAATTCCGGGGTCGGCCTGGGGCTGTCCCTCGTCAATGGGCTCGCCAACCTGCATCAGGCCAAGATGAAAATTCACAGTGAAGTGGGCAAAGGCACCCGCGTTTCGATTGTCTTCCCTCGCGAACGCGTCCGGGAACTCACCATCGCCGAATAACCCGGCGATTCACGCAGATCTCTCTCGTGACACTCTCCAACAAAGGAAGAAGGAGGACCCCGCAGGGCCCTCCGTTGCAGTCAAAAGGAACAGCGTGCGTCAGGAGCGTTTGGGTTGAAGCGTCACGCTGTAGAGATCCTGGTCGTCAATGTCTTTCAGAGTGACCTTCATCTCTTCGCTTTCACCGTCGATGTCGACCCGGCCGAAGAACTGCAGCTTTTCGCTCGGCGGCAGGTTGGCCTTGCCGCCCGGATTCTTGGTGAACTTCACTTCCGGGCCGAAAGTGTTGTCCATGACGCCCGGCCCAAAGGAGCCCGCATGGATCGGACCTGACACAAACTCCCAGAAAGGCATGAAGTCCTGGAACTGGGCTTTGTTCGGGTTGTAGTAGTGGGCGGCCGTGTAGTGGACATCGGCGGTCAGCCAGACCGTATTGTCGATTTTGCTGTTCTTGATGAAGCGCAGCAGCTCGGCAATATCGTGCTCGCGGCCGAGCACCGGACCGTCACCGTTCGCACCGTTCTCGAAGGTGTTCTTTTCCTTCCAGTTGTCATAGACGATCAGGCCCAGCGGCATATCGCTGGCAACCACTTTCCAGGTCGCGTTAGAGGCGAGCATTTCACGCTTCAGCCACCGCAGCTGCTGCGCACCCAGGAAGGCGGTTTCGGCCGATTGTTCAGTCTGATTGTTGGCGCTGTTCGGACCGCGATAGCTGCGCAGATCCAGGAAGAAAATATCCAGTGAGGGACCATAGCTGATCTTGCGGTAGATCCGCTCCGGCTCATTCGGATGGCTGCGCAGTGGCATATACTCGTGGAAAGCCTGCGCACCGCGGGCGAACAGAAGCGATGCACTCTTGACCTTGTAACGATCATCGGAGATCAGCATTTCGCCAGGGAACCAGTTGTTCACCACCTCATGGTCGTCCCACTGGGCCAGCATCGGGACCTGGGCATTGAAGTTGCGAACGTTCTCGTCGAGCAGATTGTATTTATAGTTGCCGCGGAACTCGGCCAGGGTCTCGGCGACCTTCGACTTTTCCTCGGTCACCAGGTTCTTCCACATGGTGCCGTCCGGCAGCTCTTTCTGGGCCTCGATCGGGCCGTCGGCATAGATGGTGTCCCCGGAATGGATGAAGAAATCCGGGTCGTTCTCCTGCATGGTCTTGTAGCCACGCATGCCGCCCCAGTCTTCGTTGATACCCCAGCCCTGCCCGGCGGTATCGCCGGACCAGACGAAGCTGATGTCCCGCTTCGCGGCAGGCGAAGTGCGCAGGCGGCCGGTCATCGGTTCGCTCGAGCTCTTGACATTGTCCAGATCCTGCCACTGCGCCCGATAAAAGACATCCTGCCCGGCAGGCAGATCCCTGAGGGTCATCTTCGCGGTGAAATCGCTATCTTCGAGCGCGGCAGGCCCCCGCAGCAACTGACCGTTTTTGAAAGACTCGGTGGTCGAAACCTCAACCATCAAACGTGAAGGCTTATCGGTCCGGGCCCAGATCACGCCACCATCGGCGGAGATGTCACCGCTTTGAATACCGTGTGTGAACTGCGGGCGATTGGACTGCGCAATCGCGGGCGTGGGAAAGGACTTGGCTGCGAGAAGGCCGGCGGCGGCGGTTCCACCGACCAGTACCGAACGGCGGCTGAAGTCGCGCGAATAGGACTTGGATTTCTTCATGACTGGAAGCTCCCTGGATTGTCTCAGGATTATGACTCTGCGGGCGAGCGGCCTTGATGCGCCTGCCGCATGAATCCTGTTTGACGGAAGCATGAAGTTTTAATGTCGTACCTGAGCGATAGGGCGTCAGGCGAGGAACGCCCCCAATTTCCCGCGCCTACATCTGCGGCGCTTTTGTAAAAGTCTCGAAGCTCTCGCGCGACCCGTTGTAGATATTCAGATCCACCACCGATTCGACCCCTGGCAGTTTCGCCGTGCCCAGCAGCCATATACGATACCCGGGCGCGCCCTCGGGCAAGGCCGGTGTCGAGTTATCAAAGTCCTTAATCCAGAGTGGTTTCGCCGCAAGGTCTTCCGGCAGTTGCAGTTCGTCAATGATCTCCCGGTTGATGAAGAGCATGGCCTCACGTCCGGTCTTTTCCTCGATGATCCCCACAAAGGCGCGCACGGCGGCGAAGTACTCTGCTTCGTTCTCGTCGGTAATCTCGGTATCATAGGTATTGCGTGCCAGCCCGACTGCCGGCGGAAATACCCGCGCAGTCTCTTTGTCGCCGATGGCCGCCAGGAAGCTCTCCGCCTGCACCTCAGGCGACTGTCCGAAGCGGAAGAAGTGGTAGAATCCGAGGGCAACGTCATCCTTCTTCTCAAAGGCGCTGTAGTCCTGCCAGTAGGTCTCAACCATGCGATCCAGGGATTTGCCGTAGGTCGCACGCAAAATCGCGAAGCGAAGGTTTCCCTGATGCAGAGCGGCCCAGTCGATTGACTTCTGAAAGTGCGAGGCGTCGATGCCGAAGATCCGACTCTCCCCGCTTTCGCGGACCTGCGCGGCGATCGGCTTCACCGGAACGACCTTCCCCGGCTTTACGTCAAACTTGCTGACCTTGACCAGCGCCCGGCTGTAGCCAAGTGACCAGGTCAGATCATTACCTTTCGCAAGCGCGCCGGTCACGTCGTAGCTCGCCTGCTGGAAGCCGCCCTGCGGCAGCCGGATCGATTTCTTCATGCCGCCAAATGCAAAGAACAGTCCCTGCGCGCTGACAGGCGCCTTGGCGGTCACGAGACGCTTCGCGCTTGGCCGCAGGCTCATGCTTTGCCCCACCCGGTAGCCGCCTTCATCGAAGAAACTCACCTTGATCGGGACGTCATTTTTCTTGGTCATGCCCGTCAGGCGCAGCCGGAGCAAAACCCTGCGCTCGCCGTATAGGCTTTCGCGGTTGATCGGGGCGGCGCGTTCCAGGCCCGGCACGGGCACCGCGCGCAGCGTTACGCTTGACGGGACTTCCCGTACGCTGACGCTCGGCGCAACCGAGGGTGCGGTGCCCGATGAAGCATCCGGCGCCGTGGTTGTTTGCGCATGGGCCGTGCCACCGAAGGAGAAATTCCAGCTGTTGCGTTCAAGCGGCGCAAAGGTCTCCGGATCAACCAGGCGTTCCTCACCCGCCGGTGAGACCGCTACAGGGCGGGGTGCGTTGTCCGCGTCTTTAAGACCCGAGGCGATGGAATTGATCAGCGCCGGCGCACTGATCCCGATGATCAGAGCCTGCCGCAGGGACCTCTCGCCAAAGGCGAAGGCCAGGATTGCCCCGATTACAAAGAAGATCGCGAGCCCTAGGTATATTCCGTAGGCCGGTTCCGGCGTGTAGGGATTATCCACATAGGTCGCCGCCAGCCGCGAAAGTGTCGGCAGCATACCGCCCGTGCCGGCCACAATGGCTGGAAGTATAAATTGGGACAAAGCACTGTTATCGCGGACCTCCGGCCCCATTGCATCAGCTATCTGCGCCATAACAAACTCTCCCCGATTTTTCCCTCAAGCCCTTATAGTAATTGAATATTAACCATAATCACAGCCGAAAAGAGATAAGTACGCCCGGAACTGATGGTTATTTGGTGTGTTATAGGCGCGGAGCAGAAGGATTATTGCCGCCTATTTAGGGGATTGGAACACGGCTTGAGCGGCACCAAAGGCACGCGGTACAGGGCCAGAGCCTGTTTATCCACCCGGGTGCTCTGAAGGCATGAAGCTCATGACCGGCTGCCATCTGCGCTTATCGGCATCGCTCTTCAGAAAAACGGCTTGTCATTCACATAAGTGCATGCTTATATTTAATCATGACCGAGAATGACATATTCAAAGCCCTCGCCGATCCGACCCGACGCTCGATCTTCGAAAAACTTGCGGGCGGCCGTATGAATGCCAGCGCATTGCGCGAAGGCATGGAGATCAGCCAACCGGCCATGTCCCAGCACCTTTCCGTGCTGCGCACCGCGGGATTGCTGCGGAAAGAGCGTAAGGGGCGCTTCGTGAACTATGAAGTGGATCCGGAAGGTTTGGCGCTCATCGCCGGTTGGCTAGGAAAGTATCGGGCCTACTGGCCTGAGCGGATCGGCGCTTTGAAGATTTTGCTGAAGGACATGGACCAATGAGCGAACTAGAGGCTGACGATCAGACCCGCGAAGACAAGACAGCGGACGAAGAAACGGCGGATTTGACGCTTGAGTACCAACTCGACGCGCCACCGGAGAAAGTCTGGCGCGCACTCAGCCTTCCCGCGTTTCGCGAGACCTGGCTACCGGGACGGGATCTGCAGGATGAAACGCCTGTTTCCGCTGAACCAGGCACGGAAATCAGCTACCGGATGAAAGAGGATGAACCGCCCTTCCTGGAAAGCCAGGTCACCTTTCAGATTCGACCGGATGGTGACGGCGGCACGCGTCTCCGGGTGATCCATGTTCTCGTGGACGAAGCGGAGACGCGCCTCCCCCTCAAGGCTGCGAACGGCAACCGGCCCGTCATGATGCGCGCGGCCTGACGCCCCACCGATCAACATAATCCAACCGAAAGACAGGAGTTCGCCGATGCGCGAAGCGATGCAGCTCGTCCCTATGGTGGTCGAGCAATCAAGCCGGGGTGAACGCTCCTTCGATATCTACTCAAGACTCCTGCGCGAGCGGATCATCTTCCTGAATGGTGAGGTCAATGACGGGGTCTCCGCGCTGGTCTGTGCGCAGTTGCTCTTTCTGGAAGCCGAGAACCCGAAGAAACCCATACAACTCTATATCAATTCGCCCGGCGGCGTGATCACCAGCGGCTTCGCGATGTACGACACCATGCAATACATCCGTGCGCCGGTGCATACGCTCTGCATGGGAACCGCCCGTTCCATGGGTTCATTCCTGCTGATGGCGGGCGAGCCGGGCGAACGCGCGGCCCTGCCCAACGCCAGCCTGCACGTTCATCAACCGCTGGGCGGCGTTCAGGGACAGGTGTCGGACATCCTTATCCATGCCGAGGAGATACAAAAATCCAAACGCAGCGTCACCAGGCTTTACGCCGAGCACTGCGGACGCAGCTTCGAGGAGGTCGAGCGCACCCTCGACCGGGATCACTTCATGACGGCAGAAGAAGCACTGGAATGGGGCCTGATCGACCGGGTTCTGCAGGAACGGGAAGTCGAGAACGGTCGGGAATAGCCTTAGGACCATATGCTAACGCAGAATCGGCATGAAACGAACACGCCCGGGACACTCCTGACCCTCCGGCGACATCGCAAATGAGCATACCGCAGGGCCGGTGAAGGATATGGCCGGTGTCAGGAAAGACCGGGATTCTGGTCCTCCCCGAACCGCGCGCGCTTGGGTTGTAGTGTCTGGACTCCCGCAGATCATTGAATTTTCGAGGATATTCCCCATATCCGAAGAATAGGTATTGCATTCCTTTAATGCGGCCTGAATGATCGGCAAAGCGATTAGCTCAACGATCCCCTCACAACTTGAACTGAGTCATTCACGCAAAAAAGCGGTGCGGCATGCACAGCCTTAACTGGTCTTGCGCGCCAGCCTACAGGTGGCCGGCCGCGCAGCGGGATGAAACAAGCCACCGACGACACCTTGAACCCAAGCAGAGGACTCATGAAATGTTGAAGACTGCAAAATCGAAAGCCGAGGAGCAGTTCGCCGCGACCCAGAAGAAGGACCGGCAGGCCCTGGATGACAAAGAGAAAGCCCAGCGCAAGGGTGCAGAACACACGGCGAAACTGCGGGCGCTCCGCCTCGCCAAAGAAGCGGCTGATAAGGAAGAAAAAGACAATGGCTAGAGCACCGAACTACAGTTTCGAACGCAAAGAACGCGAGCGTTTAAGCGCAGAAAAGAAGGCCAAGCGGGCCGCTGCAAAAAAGGAAGCCAAGGAGAAAAAACTGGCGGAATCCGAAACTGACGCGCCAAACAACGACCAAGCGCCATTATCGCCCACACCCGAGTGACGACGCACTAGGTTAGGAACTCATATTCCGATCTTGCGGGATCCTTCGAAAATAGATCCGATGCAGTATTTACATCACGGAAGAAACTGCATCTTCACCGCTTCGGTATGGAAAGTCAGACGGAGATCGCCAATCGGCGTCAATCATCCTTGGACGCCACAGCAACGCCACTGCATTTAAGTGGCCTGCCCCTTCCCCAAATTAAAGAGATACAGAGCAATGGCGCGTAGCAAAACCAAAGGCAAGCTTGCCGGATTTACAATGTTCAACGTCACCTATGAAGACGGTACAGTGACGTCAAACCGGCGCGTGTCGAGCGAGTTGCTCGACCAGTCCTTCGGCGACTCCCTCCAGAACCTGGCCCGCACGGCCATCGAAGACCAGGACAACGAAATCGCCCAGCGATCCGGCCAGCGTCGCGCCAAGATCAAATCCATCCTTCAGGCTTAACGGATCTCTCCCACGCCATCTCAAGCCATCGCGCTAGCCGTCACGTCCGGTGGGGCCTGCCCTCGCACGTCACCTCAGCCCGGCCAGAGTTCGGTCTGAGGATGGAACTGCGACCAGGCGAACCAGAAGGCCTGATGACTGCCCAGATCGGAGCCATCCGCATCCACGGCTTTGATGCCACCGGCTTCGAGCTGCAGACGGACGTTTTCAAAAGCGATCTCATCGCCTTGTTGCAGCGCCACCATCGCCCGGCTGCGCTGAAACGCTACCGCTTTGCCGGACGCAGTCAGAACGCCGATGATGTCCTCATGAACCGGCAGCCGCGGATCGACATCGCCAACCGGAAAGATCGGTCCGTCCGCATCCCGGCCGTTACGGAAATCGGGATCGCGGCCCAGCGCATATCTTTCCAGCAGCACGGTCGTCTCAGGATGTGTCTTCTTCCAGGTTCCCCAGTCGGTGGTGACGACAGAGGCTTGCTTGAGCTGCAGCTTCCGCTTCGCAAGCGGTCCGGTCACGGCCTTGCCCAGAAAGGTGTCGAACACGGAAAGACTTGTAAGGTCGTACATCACCTTGTTGGAACGAATGAGCAGACCGGAGGTGCGCAGGACCGGCCGCTCGATGCCCAGGGGCAACTGATCGGTGAAGTAAGCCTGCGCTGCGCCGCAGAGGGTGCAGTAGGGTATGCCGAGATGCCGGCCGCCCAGGGTATCATTCACCATCTCGCGCACTTCCATGATGCGCCGCGGATAAGCCCGGGCCTCGCCATTCACCACAATCCCGAAAACGACGTCCTCGTCTTTCAGCCAGGTCGCCTCTTCTGCAGAGCTGACCTCGGGATTGTCGGCCGCGGGGATGCAGTTGCAGACTTCATCCGTCGTGTCATACGCGCGATCATCGATCAGGACGCCACCCCAGGAAACCATCCGCCAGTCGATATCGCCTTCGACAAAGATGTCATCCCAGCCGGGCACGACATTGGTAAAGATCGCGCGCTTGGCCTCTAGGTAGTCAGGCGGCGCCGGAATGTCCCAGGCGATAAGATGATCGGTCACCGCGCCCCAATAGTCCGCCGCCTGCAAGTCTTTCCCCAGCAGTTGGGAAGCTGCGACAGCGAGGTCCCTGTGCAGTTCACGATCGGCGATAAAGCGCATCAGGTCGGCAATAATCCAGGCAACGCGCGGATCTTTTGACTCCGCGATTTCGTTCAGCGCGATCGTCTGATCCCGGCCCCAGGCCGATTGGGTGATGGAGTCGATAAAGGCAACCTGCACGGCAGACTTAAGCCACGGCGAAAGCGGACCTTGCGGTACAGCGGGAGGGTTGCCGAATTCCTCGATCACGTACGCCGGTAGCGGCGCCGCCGCCTCCTGAGCCCGCAACGCAGTGCCCCAGAAGAGCGAGAGCATTGCCAGCGACGCAAGTAACAAGACGCGGAATTGAAGGTTAACTGCCTGTGCCATAGAGGGCCCCTTGCTTAGACCGGATCATGTTTCGGTTGAGAATCCATAAGGATGCATTCTCAACCTAGTCGGAACCACTCAGTGGTTTCGTCAAAACATGTGAATCCGCTCTACATCAAATAGTAAGAGCAGATTCACCGGAACGATAGGTCGCCTTTGGCGATTTCATCTAAACCGGATCTGCTCTAGCGATTTTCCATCCTGAAACGCGCAGCCCGCCATGGAATGCGCCTGCGCGACCCACAGCGCAAAGCCTGGAGAGAAAGGGCCTCAGACAAGGCAAAGCGCACGCCGGTAAGATAGATTTGCCCTGAAGCCGTCGCATCGCCAATCACGATTGCATCAGAATTCTGTGTAGTTCGGGGACGAAATGCCCCGATCAGGCCGTGGAGCAGAGCGCTGAAGAGACCTTCTGAGCGAGCGCCGCAGACGACCTATCCCCTCCGTCCTTCCCCGAGACTCGACGGCCCGAAGGTCGCTGATTTTCCGCTTTTCTTCATTCAAACGCGACGACGACCGAGCCGAAATCGCCGAAGTCCGCCTCGGCAACATCCCCGGGCTTCACCGCATCCAGGCCGGTGCATGTGCCGGTCGCGACAATTTCCCCGGCTTTAAGATCTATCCGGCGATCGGACAGATGCTTCACGAGCCAATGCAGGACATTGAGCGGATCTCCCAATGCCCGGCCACCCGTCCCGCTTCCCTTGAGATCGCCATTGACCGTCATCGCGACGCCATGGTCCCGTAAGTTCTGTCTGTTGAATTCCACCCAGTCCCCGGTCGCAAGCGCGATGTTCACGCCGCAGTCCGCTGTCGTCAGCAACCTTCCCTTGCCCTGAAGTCCCCCAGAGAAGCGGGTGCCCACAACCTCTATGACACCGGCCACAGACCCGATTGCTTCCGAAATCTCATCCAGGCTGTAATGCTCGTCGCGCCAGGGCAGGTCTCGCGCAAAGCGAAAAGCGAACTCGCCTTCGACCGCAGGCATCTGCTCCGGAACGATCTTGATCCGGGCGGAGCTTTCCTGGACGAAGGGCGTCAGGAGAACCCCTATGCCGGGCTCGTCCGTCGAAAGCAGCCGCTGGGCCTCCTTGCTGGTCGAGCCGACCTTGTAGCCGCATCGGGACAAGCCGCTCAGTTTCACGACAGCTTCCTGCAGGTCGAAGGCTTCAGCCTTCGTCTTTGGCAGGTCGCTTCTCGCGGCGTCAATGGTATGACCGAGCCGTCGCGCCTCCCAGAGCTCGTGGGCTAAGTTGCTCAAACCCCTCTCCCGAAAAAATGGCCTCCACGTCAGGCATCGTAGTTTAAGAGGGAGAGATGTCCAATTGGCACCGCCTGCTTCGGCAGAAAACACAGAAAATCGAGCCTGCCCCTGGTCTCAGCCCAATGCGGTGCCGGATATAAATTCAAGAAATCTTTAAGGCGGGTCGTCCGTTAACCAAACTGCAAAGTTGTTTGGTTAAGATTTGCGCTGGCTCCTCCTGCAGTGCGGGTCGCGTGCAGCGCATCACGTGTTGGGCATCAAATGCTGGGTACCAGGTACTGGGTACCAGGTACTGGGTACCAAGTACTGCGCGCCGCGAAGTGCCTACGCCTTCCGGTGCAGAGATCTATGCGGCGGCAGGGGCCGGAGAATTCGATTTACACCAAGGAAATTCCATGAGTAACGAGCACAAATTCTTAATCACCTACGGCCTGCATAATTTTGTGACCCATGCCAAAAGCGCGGAAAAACACATCTTCACCATTTGCGGCCTGGAAAGTCAGAAACTGATCAAGCACGCCGAATCCCTCATCACTGGACGCTACGGCGACACAGCCCGGATCCAGGTGGCCTGACCCTGCGCCGGCCTGCCCTTCGGCAGTTCCTTGCAAGCCCTAACGCGCGTTCCTGATACTGACACAGAGCCACCGGAGATCGGCTCCCCCAACCAGCTCAGTGCTCCGGCCATCGCCGCGCCAAAAGAAATCTGGGGTCAGGTCTTACTTTTTGCGTAGCACCACGTCTTTATACATGCGGATCAAAACGTGACTCCAATCAGTCCGGATCATCAGAGTCACCTGCGGCATTGAGACTGATGAACGAGCATCCGAGCACCCTGTTGGGAAACCAGAGTGAACTCGAACGCTCGCCCATTCAGTCAGCTTTGCTTCATTTACGACAGATCGTTACTGCTGGATTGTCGTGAACTCAGCTTCGCTCAACTCGCCGTTACCGTCCGCATCCGCAGCCTTGAACACGTCTTCCGTCAGGCTGGGCATAGCGCCCGCGGCTTCCGCAGCGCTCACCGATCCGCTTGCATCGGCATCGGCTTCCGCAAAGGATGCTGCATATGCCGCGCTAGAAGCGAAGAGAGAGATGAGAGCAACTCCGATTACTTTTTTCATAGTCTGTCGTCCTTACAAAATTTCAACGTTCAGCGGGCAAAAACCAAGCTCTGCGCCAGGAGACATTTCATCCTCCTTGCGCTATGCATTTTTGAACAACAAAAGTGCACTGTCTTTTGTTGGCAGATGCCGCGCGAGTTGACCCCGGTCATCAGGGGCCTTCGTGTAAACAAGAGTTAAGAATTATGATCCACTCTAGCCAGTGGTAAACTTGTGGCTGTTTTCCGCCATTTTTTGGTACCGACGCAGCTGACAACGCCAACCCGCGTCACAAAAAAATCATAGCATTCCGGATCTCGCTCACAGAGCTCATCGACGCATAAGCCCGCTCGCAGATCGTGTGGTGGTCGGGCTTTGACTGTGGTGGTTGGTAGTTTTTTTTGAGTGGATTCATGTCCTAATTTCTGCGTATTTCCGCATCAACTCGCGTATAGACTAAGACATGACTCTGTTCACATTTTGCATCAGCATCATACGCATAAAATAAGACCTGACCCCAGCTGTCTGACCCCAGCTGCGAAGCCAACTGCGGTGAGAGCCAACCTGCTCTATGACGGTCAGAGTCAGACCTTTGAGCCCAATCATGCTCGGTCATTTCACAGATGAGTATTTTTCTAAAATCTCCCGAGCCAACCCAATGATTTGGCTCATCGCAACCGACTGAAGTCCACCATGTTTCAGGCCTGCTATGAAGTCATAAGTCACCCGTGGACGAAATGGACGGACGACCACCCCGAACTGTTCGAACATCGGCGCGCTGAATGGCTCCATGATTGCCACGCCGAGACCGCGTTGTACCATCGCATATGTTGCCGCAGAACTATGACAGAAAATTTGCTGCTGGACCGATACCCCCGCCTCCTGAAACAGCTTTTCGTGTCGAAAGAAGACCCTTTGTGTGTCATCAAGGAGCGAAATAATCTTTTCTCCTTCGAGATCCTCGACATACACGGTCTCCCGCGCAGCTAGCGGGTGACCGGGCGGCAGGACACAAACAAAATCGATCTCGGCCAAAGTTGTTTGTTCCATGTCGGCTTCAAACCCAATGCGGTGGCCCAGGACGATATCGTGGTCGGTTTCGCAATGCGCCGCGAAATAGCTGTAATAGTCCAGAGTAATCAGCTTCACGTGCAACTGGGGATGTGCGGCGACAAGACGAGACATCAACTCCGGCACAATCGTAGTAGAGATCGCCGGTGTCGAAAAAATTCGAATTTCGCGAAAGGCATCGTTTCGCAAGGTGTCTACGGTGTCATCGAGATCGGTCAAAGCCGCAAAAACAACGTCGGCACGTTGATAGACTTGCATACCTTCGTGTGTCAGGTGAACCCGCCCCTTCTCGCGGCGAAAGAGCTGGACGCCTAGATCCTGTTCTAACTGAATTAACATCCGACTGACGGTTGGCTGGGTCGTGCGCATGTATTTTGCCGCGGCAGAGATAGTGCCGGTGATCACCGTTGCCCGAAATGCTTCAAGTTGACGAATTCGCAAATGTTATTCCAATGATGTATAGGTATATGCCTTTTTATACGTTGCGTGCATGAACGGCAAAGGCTTATCTAGTTTCATGGGGCACGGGGTGGAGACATTTGACAGATCAGACGGGGCAGTTGGATCCGACCGACTCTTTGATCGAGGATTGAGCGTCGCTAGCAGCGGAATACCTGAAAAGCCGCGCCTGCACTCTGGCGCTTCGCCGTTAAAAGAGCGAGGACACGCGCAATGCATGAATTGACGGAACGCGTATCGCGGTGGTTTGCCTGGCTTGCCGGGGCGGTCGTTCTGTTTGGCTGTGCTCTGCCGATTTCGATCGACGTCATCAGTCGCGCAGCCATTGGGCGTACGTTGGTCGAGAGCTTTGAGATCTCGGGATATGCACTGGCCGCCTGCATCGGGTTGGGCATGGGATACACGGTGACCAGCAGGGCGAATGTACGCGTTGATATACTGACCGCGCGCTTGCCGCGCAGCATGCGCATCGCTGTTGATCTCGGGGCGTCGCTGGCCTTGGCTCTTCTCGCCGTTGCATTTGCATACTACACACTCGACGTACTGATCGAGAGCTGGAAACTTGACGCGCGGTCTGTCTCAACGCTGCGGGTACCATTGATCTTGCCACAAAGCATCTGGTGGGTCGGCTTCGTCTGGTTCGCTACCGTCGCTTGCCTGACTCCGGTTTTCGCGCTTATCCGAATATTTGCACGAGACCTGGATGGGGCGGAGGCCTTGATCTCAAATCCTGATCTCGAGGGTGAAATGAAAGAGAGCGGGATTATCACGGGAGAGCCTTCTCCGTGATCAAAACTGCACTCTTCCTTTTGCTCGTGGGTTTGGCCCTGAGCCTGCCGGTTGCCAGCGTGCTTGGAATTGGTGCTTTTCTGCTGTCGGAAAACTATTCTTTCATCCCGATGACGGGCGCGGCTGGCACACTCACCTGGAGCCATTCCACCGATTTCATCCTGATAGCAGCGCCGATGTTCATCATGATGGGTGAGCTCATGCACCGCTCAGGGGTATCTGAGCGTCTGTTTGGCGCGCTGACGCCCTGGTTCGCCCGCGTGCCCGGCCAGCTGATCCATACCAACATCGCCTCCAGTGCGGTTTTTGCCGCCACGTCCGGGTCGTCATTGGCAACGGCAGCGACCATTGGAACAGTCGCGATACCGAACATGGATAAAGGCGGTTACAACAGACCGCTCTTTCTGGGCTCGATCGCAGCCGGAGGCACATTGGGCATTCTGATTCCGCCTTCGATCAACATGATCGTTTATTCGGTCTTGTCTCAAACCTCGGTGGTCGATCTTTATGCGGCAGGCTTCATCCCCGGCCTGCTGTTAGCGACTCTCTTCTCCGGAATTGTTCTTGTCGCGGTTCTACTGATGCCTTCGCTCGCGAAAGGCGAGCCGTTTGAAGGATCGCTTTGGCAGGCCCGGCTTGCTGGGCTCCCTCACCTCTTGCCGCCCCTTGGCTTGTTCTGCGTTGTTGTCGGCTCGATCTATATTGGCGTCGCCACGCCAACCGAAGCCTCGGCGCTGGGGCTGATGGCGACGCTGGGACTGGTTGCGGTCAACGGACAGCTCAACCTTCGGGTACTGCTGAGCGCCTTTGAGGGCACCGTGCGTACCACCTGTATGATCATGCTGATCGTGCTGTCGGCGTTTTTCCTGAACCTTGTGATGGTTTCGATTGGCCTTGTGGACAGCATCACAAGTTCGATTTTGGAATTGGGTTGGTCACCGCTTGCGATGTTGCTTGCGATTATCGCCTTCTATCTGGTTCTCGGCTGTTTCATGGAGACGATCTCTATGATGATTGCAACCACGCCTATCGTCGTGCCCGTGGTTGTCGGCTTGGGCTATGATCCGGTCTGGTGGGGTATCGTCTTTGTTATCCTGATCGAGGCTGCCTTGATCACCCCGCCTGTAGGACTGAACCTATACATCGTGCAGGCGGTTCGAAAATCCGGCTCGATCGGCGATCTTTTCACCGGCTCCGCCCCCTTTTTGGCGACCATGCTGATCATGGTAGTATTGCTCATTCTTTTCCCGAGCCTCGCGCTCTGGCTCCCTGAAATTCTCAACCCGAAATAGGGTGGAAAAACCACCCGCTCACCAACAGGAAGGTACTTATGAAACAGAGTTTAACTCTCGCAGCCTTGGCAGCGATGGCAATCACAGTACCGGCTTTGGCCGCGGACATTCCGGAAACCGAACTGAACGTTGTCGGCTCGATTGGCATCTTGTCGATGTACAAAGACATGGAGTCGCCGTTCTGGAACGAGGCAATCGTGGCAAGCTCCGATGGGGCGATTAAAGCGAATCTCAAACCCTTCAATGAATTGGGCTTCAAAGGTGACGAGCTGTTTTCCCTGGTGTCCAAAGGAACCGTGCAGATGGCCCACCAGGTTCTGGCTTATACCTCGGGTATCGTCCCGATGAACGAGGCCACGGATCTTGTTGGCGTGGTCGAGGATGTCGAAGCGGTTCATGTGGCGGCCAAAGCCTTTCGCGACACCCATGCGGCATTCTTGGCCGAAAACCACAACATCAAGCTCTTGGGCTATGGGACCTATCAAAGTCAGGTCATCTATTGCCGCGATGCCTTTACATCCATCGCCGATCTGAAGGGCCGCAAGGTCCGCGCCTCAGGTGCCTCGCAGCAGGTCTTCATTGAGTATTTGGGGGGCTCCCCCATCGGCATGTCTTTCGGCGAGGTCCCGACAGCGATGGCCAATGGCACCATTGATTGTGCAATAACCGGCGCTCTTTCCGGATACCTGGCCAAATGGCATGAGCCGGCAAACTATATTTCGGCGCTTCCAATCAACCACGGCATCATTGCGCACATCGCCAATATGGATTGGTGGAATGGCGTCGACCCGGCGGCGCAGGCCGTGATCGAAACTGGTCTGTCAGAGCTGGAAAACAAGATGTTTGCATTGGCTAAAACCGAAACTGCCGATGGCTTGGCCTGCAATACGGGTGGAGACTGCAAATATGGCGAAGCCGCCGGCATGACTTTGGTGCCAGTTACAGATGCAGATCGAACGCTTCGCGACAACGCTGCAAACAATGCCGTTTTGCCAGCCTATAAGGAGCGCTGCGGTGACGAATGCGCCGCCGCGTGGAATGGAACAATCGGCAAGGCGATGGGCTTTACGATTAACTGATTGGACTATTGTCCGGATTAAGGACGGGCGGGTTCGCTCGCTCGTCCAGATCCGTGATCAGCATCGCGCCGGGATGATGCGATGTAAATACCGGAAGCCGCACAGATAGGGCAGCAGATTTGGAAATCACTCAATCAACGCAGGCCCTAGCCCAATTCTGCTTTGGGTGATTGCAGAAAAGCGCGCGTGCCATCCTCGAAATAGGCCTGCGCCGTATGATCATCGATACGCTGCAGGAAAAACCGGTTCAACCCGCCGTCCCGGAAGCGGTTATATTTCGTCCAGTAAAGATCACCCTGGAATCCATACACCCCCTCGTCCGAACTGCCGTCTTCCAACACCAGATGACAGGTTCCATCTTCATGGTATTGAACTCTGGCAACACGCGCGTTTGTCTCGGGATCAAAGGCGTGCAGTGCCTGACCAAAGAGAAACTCTTTCACATCTTCTTTAGACAGCCTTACTTCAGTCATTCGCTTTTCTCCAATTGCATGAAGCCCCGCTTCGCTCCCATCGTCAATACTCTGCAACGACACGCGGCGCAATTCACCGGAAAGACTGTGGAACCTCGCGACAAAATAAAAAAACCAAGAAAGACAGATGCGCTGAAGCATTCGAGCCACTCCAACTTCCATCCAGGACATCGGTCAACTTTACATTGAGGTGCCTGGGCTCAGATCGTTCGTCTGCGTTGGGCCCGCATCTTGTCAACTTCTGTAAGAGATACATTTGGAGTGACGAGCAGGTTATTGCTCTGATGGCCAAGGTCATGAAAAAGAAGCCCGAGCCTGTATCGGTTCAGATCACTATGGAAAACCCAAAGCTCTGGGCTGCAGGCCGCAACCGCATCGTCGCGATGGAGGACTGCGGCGTCCGCACGCGCATTGATGTCACAGAGGGCACCAATTCCACTGTTGAGAAAGAGGGCATGGCGGTTGCGACCACAGCGGTGCTGGATGAGGTGCTGGGCATCAATCCGGAAGCCAGCGACATCGTCATCAATGAGATCCCCGGGGTTTCACGGGGCAAAGGCGGCATCATGCTCGCGAGTCAGACAAAGGCGGATCGAAAAGCCGCGCGGAAAGTGGGGTAAATGACCTGACCCCGGCCCCATTGGAAATTGACGCACAAAGTAAGGTCCGCCCCCGGTCACAAAGGAAGTTTGGTGGATGGATTCTCGACGTTCTATCTTCGAAAGACTGATTGTTAGTTTCTATTGCTGAGAGATCGTTTTGGCAAGCGCCACACAAGCGTGTAATGAAAATTAATTTTTTGCGTATAGGTTGCTATACAGCATCAGACATTCTATTTTTGTTCCTGTTGAAGCTCAGCCATATACGGAGCGAATTAAATTATGCCAGACAACCCTTTTCAAAACCGCGACCCAGCAATAATTGGTAACCAGCTATTGCGCGCGCCCCAGCGTGAAGCCTTCGCCGCTCTATCAGAATTTGCTCAGTCGAACGTTTCAGCCGAGCGAGAAGTTGGAATTATCTTACCTGTTGGTTGCGGCAAGTCTGGCTGTATTACTCTAACTCCATTCGCATTTCGGTCTCGCAGGGTTTTGGTCGTTGCTCCGGGTCTTAATATCGCAAGCCAACTAGCCGCTGACTTTGATCCGGCTCGGCCTGACATGTTTTATCAAAAATGTAGAGTTTTGAACGGACAGCCCTATCCCGAGCCTGTCGAAATCCGTGGACGTGACGCCAATCAAGCCGACCTGGAAGAGGCAGACGTCGTATTGACCAACATTCAGCAGCTACAAGGTGACGACAACCGGTGGCTACGCCGTCTGCCAGATGATTTCTTTGACTTGATTGTCTTCGATGAAGGCCACCATAGCGTTGCAGCAAGCTGGACAGCTTTGAAGGAAAAATTCCCAGCGGCAAAAATCGTCAATTTCAGCGCGACACCTCAAAGGGCGGACGGTCAAGTAATGGCTGGACGTGTGCTTTATTCTTTCCCTGTCTTTCGAGCCATTCAGGAAGGTTTCGTAAAGCAATTGAAGGCCGTGGTTCTGAACCCTAAAACGCTTCGGTACGTTAGGCGCGAAGACGGACAAGAAATCGAAGCCGATCTTGATGAAGTCAGACGGCTCGGCGAGACAGATGCCGATTTCCGCAGAAGCATTGTGACCTCCGAAGAGTCGTTGAACACAATCGTCGATGCTTCAATTCGAGAACTTCATAGGCGACGCGTCGAAACAAGCGAAAACCGCCTTAAGATTATCGCGTCGGCGCTTAACTACCAGCATTGCCACCAGATCGTCGAAGCTTACAGGGCGCGTGGTCAGCGTGCGGACTATGTGCATTCGCGCGAAGACGGGGCAGCCAACCAACGTGTAATGCAACGGCTAGAAGATCACGAACTTGACGTGATCGTTCAGGTTAGGAAACTAGGTGAGGGTTTCGATCATCCTCATTTGGCGGTCGCTGCTGTATTCAGCATCTTTGCGAACCTTTCCCCGTTCGTTCAGTTTGTAGGTCGTATCATGCGCGTTATCCAGCAGAATGCGCCCTGCCATGTTTTGAACCAAGGTACAGTCATTTTCCACGCGGGAGCCAACGTTGCGAGCAGGTGGGAGGATTTCCAACAGTATAGTGAAGCCGACCGCGATTTCTTCAATCAATTGTTGCCGGTGGAAGAACTTGATTTCTCCATTGGAAATGAATTGGAAGTCGAACCGCAACTGAGAAACCTTGGTGATGGTGACGGTGTTAGTGTTCACGCGCAAACAGATGTGCAGCTTCAAGAAATTCCGCTGATCGAGAATGCGGACGCGATGGCTGCTCTAAAGTTTCTACGGGACGCTGGCTATACTGTGGATCAGGTCCAAGAAGAGTTTGAGCGCCTTGAACCTGTGCCAATTACACGCGTTAGGCAACGGCAGGCAATGCGCTCCAGTCTTGATGCACAAATTAAAACTGAAGTCGGCAAGGCTTTGGCTGAGCGCCGCGTCAGCCATGACGGACACGATCTGGATCGGCAGCGTTTAGGCCGTACAAACTTCATTGTGGTTAAGTCAGCAATTGACCGAGCAGTGAACCAATCAGTAGGACGCGCTACTGGCAGTCGAGATGAATTCACCCGCGCAGAACTGGATCAGATCAACGAAGGTTTCGCCGTAATTTTAGCGAGTGCATTGGAGGGAGTTTTCAATGGCTAGGGTCAAATCACTCATCACTGGGACAACGGTGGACCAAGCCAAAAAATCGCACAATTGCCAAGCTAATTCGCGCCATAGAATTAACATGGGCGACGTGCGATTGAATGTGAAAAGCGGTAGAAGTTGGGACCGCTACTGTTTGGCTTGTGCGCAAGAAATTTTGCGGCGTGATGCCGAAAAGATCGCAGATCTACAGCGACAGTTTGGTCAATAGGCACAAATTAAGCCCTGCCCCTTTCCGCCATTTCTATTAATCAATATTGATGACCATCATAATCAATCTTAAACAAAGGTAAATTGAATGCGAATATACACATTTTTTTCTATATTTTGCATGTCCATTGCGCCTGCATCAGCTGACGTATTTTCTGACGCATGGGGTATTCTTACAGATCCCCTCAAAGTTGGCGAAGCGTCAGATAACGCGGTTATAGCAATCCGTGAAGCGCGGGACGCGTTAATTGCGATGGAGCGACTCCAGGAAAAAAATGATAGTGATATTAGATTCTACCTGAGAGATGTTGACGGAAAAATTGATCGCATGAAGAACGCATCAATTGAGGTTGTGGATAGCTTAGCGGATGAAATTAGATCTGTTGAAGACAAAATTGTAAGGGATATTGTTTTGCTGGTCCGCAAAGCTGAATGCTCGTTAAATAGAACTTCTGATCAAGCTATCAGACAATCTGTCAGGGATACATTACCTTCATGGTTGGTTGGTGATGAGCGAGTATTTCGATTGCCTTTTGGTGTTCAAAAAAAATATGCCCTAGGAGTTATTCCTTGGGGAACTGAGCCAAAAACGCACTCTATAAATTTGAGAACAAATCCAAATCCATTTGAAATATTCAAGGAATTTGAAAATGCTTACTTGGAAAATTTGAAAGAATCTAAAGAATCCGATGATGCTATATTGATATATTCAGCGTGGGCTAATTTGGCGCGTCTCTCAAAATTGACTGCTTGCTTCTATGAGGGGCAGCAGTTCGAAAAAACTCTAATAAAAAAACATGCCAAATATAATGCAATGGTATTTGCGTGGAATTTTGCAGTTAAGGTAAAGGAATAAGAATGAAAATTGTCAAAACATTAATGGCGGCAGGTTTTTTGTTTTCCATCAATACTTTCGGATCTCTAAGCGTATCGGCTGAGTGCACTTCCGCTGCAGAATGCGCACAAGAAGCGGTAGAGACTGCGGCACAGACAAAGTCGCTTTTGGAGATCATGATTCCAAAGGGAGCAATTATGGCGTTCAATCTCAATAGCTGTCCTACTGGGTGGGATAACTTTGAAGCGGCAAATGGCAGGTTTCTTCGTGGCATTGATCTAGAAAACAAAAATATAGATCCAGACGGAGTCCGTAAGGCAGGCTCGATTCAGGACGACCGATTTCAAAATCACAGTCATTCAATGGATTCGGTTCAATCTTCGGCTCACGCGCCTGGAGGAAGAGGTGGTCACGGATATCAAGCAGGCCCACAGGGCTACAATGTTGCTCGTACCAATGCTGTTGCAGCTGATGCTGACGTTCGACAAGATTCTCGTGAAACGCGCCCAAAAAATGTGGCAGTAACGTTTTGTTACAGAAAATAATACTTACCAATGCCTCGTTTCGACGCCGACGCCGCTTCGCCACAAACCACTCCGCTAATGTCCATTTATTCGCAAATGGACATTAGCGCTCACTAGAGGTCAAGGGTCAGGTCCTTATTTGTGCGTCCACACCATAGAAAGCGTGAACAAAAAGTACGGCTAGCCCCTCAGACCAATCACTACCCACTGTTAGGTCGAACTAAAAATTTTTCGATGTAGATAATATTATTGCTCGAGAGATAATGGGTAAGTGCATGTCTACTTTACCCGCCACCCTAACCTCGGCCTATGCGTCTATCCCACGGATGCGGCGATTGTTCGGCTTGGTGTTCCGTACTAACAAAAGCCGACAATGTCAGTGAACGACTGCTACGGGCCGGACTTTGGCTGGAATGACTGACTGTTCTATGAGTACGATATCTGTCTAAGCAAAATGATCAGCCTACGGTGTCAATAACTATGACTCCTCGTAAACCAAAAACATCAGACCCGGACTCAATGATGTTCTCTGCGCGGTCTTTGCAAGAAGTTGTAAAGTCGTTTGAGAATAGAGCTGACCCCAGTTCAAACGCACACCTCTTTGAGGGACAGTTTATCGCCTCTCCGGTACTTTTGTCTCTCGCGATGGAACTGGCCCTTAAGGCTTGGTGGACTCACGAAGTCAAAGACAGAGCTGTACTGAGAACACATGACCTATTGAAACTTTTTGACGGACTGCCTGAACAAACGCGGAAGCGTCTTGAAAACTCCTATCCCGAGCCGCCAACCTCTCATAACCCACTACTTTTGCCGGCTCGCAAAGACCTGCGATCGCTTCTAGAATTAAACAGAACAAAATTTGTCGAATGGAGATACCTGCACGAGCTCTCAAACAGCAGTTTCCCCGATGGGCAATTCAAGGTTGCGTTGTCGTCGGTAATTGACGAGTTCTTCAAGAAAACAGCAGGATGAGTATGACCCATCTGGTTAGAATGGTTAGTTGGAAAAACTCTATTGCAACGTCGACTTTCGTTACGAGAGTTGGCTACGGGCCGAAATTCACCCTGTGAGCCAAAGGCCGATAACCCGCACCTTCGCCGATGCAGGAGCGCCGCCCATGTAAAAGCGTTCTGAACCGAGGTCAGGCCGCCCGGATCTCCGAAATACTCTCACGCACGGTCGCCGAGAGCTGATCCATCACCCACGCCACTTCCGCGATCTGCGTCAGGGTCTCGCCCAGCCGGGCTTCGTTCCCCTCCGCGTCGCTGTTGACCTCGGAGATGTTTTCCGTGATCCGGCGGGTGCCATCGGCCACCATGTTGACCGTGCTGGAGACCTGCGAGGTTGTGGCGTTCTGTTCTTCGATGGCGGCTGAGATGGCCACAGGTTGGTTACGGGTCAGCAAAGATTCTTAAAGCTATCATGCACTGCCGCGCTTGAAGGGGCTGAGGTTTTACGGCCAGTGTATGCTTAGGGCAAAAGACCTGCCGGTTGAGGTCATGCGGCCTCGCGTAAACAGCACCTCAGCCAAGATCTTCAGGGTGCCCGCTGTCCATGACGGCAACGCAGACAGCCCTCTCCGGGAGATGGAATGTTCTTTCGCTAAGATATCTCAAGAGAGCGGAGATCGTGATGAGGCAACTGCCGTTTCAGTATCGAACCCTGTGCCCCGACGATGCGGAGGCCTGGCAGGCGTTGCGTCTGGAAGCTGTGCGGGACTTTCCGATGGGTTTCCTGATCACGCTTGAGGAAACACTTTCCGTCAGCCCCGAACGCTGTCGCGAGATTCTAGGATTTGGAAATACGCGTGGGGTTCTGCAGGCGGAGAAGCTCGTCGGTTTCTGTGGATACCGCAGGCAACGCCTCGAGCGGACCCGCCATAGAGCCGAGACCGGCCCGTTCTTCGTTTCCCGCGGCTTCCAGGGTTCAGGTGCGGCCAAGTGCCTGATGCAAGGGGTCATCGACGAAGCCCGGAAGGATCGCGTCGCGCAACTGGAACTCTATGTCGACTCGCGGAATGGCCGCGCTATCGCATTTTACGAGAGAGAAGGCTTCGAACGCCTGGCCACCCTTCCAGACGCAGTCCGCTTTGACAGCCGGTCGCACGATGATTTCTTTTATCGACTTAAGCTCGGCGGCTGACGCCTGACTTCAGGCCGGAACATGATCTAACCTGAGTGGCTGCCGTTTTACGCCGCCCGAATCTCCGAAACAGACTCCCTCAGCGTCGCTGCGAGCTGATCCATCACCCGCGCCACTTCCGCAATCTGGGCCATGCTCTCTTCTCCCGAACCGCCGCCGCTGGCCGGAGCGCCGGATTCCAGGCTCGCCGTGACGCGCCGGGTGCCCTGGGCGACCAGGCCGACGGTGCCGGCGACCTGTTCCGTGGTGGCGTTCTGTTCCTCGATGGCGGCGGAGATGGCGGAGCTGGATTCGTTCATGCGGTCGATCACCGAGCGGATCGTGCCGATGCTCTCGACGGTCTGGGAGGTGACGGACTGAATCTCGCCGACCTGGTTGGAAATGTCTTCGGTCGCCTTGGCGGTCTGGGTCGCCAGGCTCTTGACCTCGTTGGCGACCACGGCAAAGCCCTTGCCGGCGTCACCGGCGCGGGCGGCCTCGATGGTGGCGTTGAGCGCCAGCAGGTTGGTCTGTTCGGCAATGCCCTTGATCAGGGAGACGATCTCGCCGATGGCCTGGGCGCCGCTGTCCAGGGTCTGGACCAGTTCGCCCGCCGCCTCGGAGTGGGTCACGGCCTCGACCGCGACACCGGCGGAGGTCGCCACCTGGCTGGAAATCTCGCGGATCGCCGTGGTCAGTTCCTCCATCGAGGCGGCTATGGTGTCGGCCGAGGTGGAGGCTTCCTGTGCCGCCGAGAGAGCTTCACCGGCGTTCCCGCCACCACCAGATGACATCTGATGGAGGGAGGAATGCAGAAGCTCGGCGTTGACCATGACCTCCTCGACCATGGCCTGGCCATCGCTTTCCAGGCGCGCCGCGATCTGTTCCAGATGCTGCTGCCGCCCGGCTTCGTCTTGCACCGGCATCAACATTTGCGGCTCTTCAGCGGGCTGCGCGTCCTCCCCCTGCCCTTCGGCCTCAGCCTCAGCCTCAGCAGCATCGCTTGCGGTCTCACTTGAAGAGACTTCTTCTCTACGCCCCATGAAGTGCATCACCCCGGCGACCGCGATAGCAGCAACAACAGCCCGCGCCAGGTCCATAGCCCAGTCAGGTCCCTGCGCGGCGACACCTGCCAGCGCCAAACCGAAATGCACGGCAGCGACGGCGAGCACCGCGAGAAACACCAACGCAGCAGGCACGAACACCGCAGCGGCCCCCGCACGCCTGGGCGTTTCCGCCCCTTCCACTTTCGCCTCGCCTGACTCTTCCTGCTTCTCGGACATCTAAAAATACCCTCCTGAACCGAGGCTGTGGAAGGACCATGCCCCTCCCAAAAACTACCTCTGGGAGTACTGACACCGGAGGTATCAATACTTTTTGTATAATCTCAACAATTTTATCTAAATTGCTGTAAATATTGAGTTAATCAAGATCAATTAGGTGACTATAATCGAGCGGAAACAGCGCTTTCAGCAGTGCGGAAACCGATGTTTTCCGGCGAGAAACCAGGCCTCCTGCCGCAAAGACTCGCGCTGTTGGTTTTCCTTGGCCTGGCCTGGTCGTGTCGGCACTATGAGGCAGGCATCAGGCTGTAAATCCTGCGATCAGAACCGGTAAGGTTGATGAAGCCTCGGCACGATACAATCCTGAACGGTTTTGACCCTCAAACCCATACCCAGGGAAATTCCCCCGATGACAGAAACGATCCTTTCCCAGAGCGAAGACCGGGTCCTCAAGATCACGATCAACCGGCCTGATAAGAAGAACGCGCTGACCCTGGCCATGTACGAGCAGATGACGGCGCTTGTCGAGGCGGCGGACAAGGACGCCCAGATTCGCGTGATCATGATCACAGGAACGGGGGACTCCTTTTCCAGCGGCAACGACCTTGCGGACTTTCTCTCTCATCCGCCGACCCCGGGTGAAAGCCCCGCCGCGCATTTTCTCCATACGATCTCAAAAACGGAAAAACCGCTGATTGCGGCCGTCAACGGCCTGGCCATCGGGATCGGCACCACGCTTCTGCTGCACTGCGATTTCGTCTATGCCGCAGCATCGGCAAGGTTCCAGTTGCCTTTCGTGAATCTGGCACTGGTCCCCGAGGCCGGCTGCAGTCTCCTGCTGCCACAACTGGCGGGCCACAGGAAAGCCGCAGAGCTGCTGATGCTGGGGGAGATGTTCAGCGCCGAGGTGGCCCATGAAGTCGGTTTGCTCAGTAGCGTCTGCGAAGCGGATGCCCTTGAAGACACCGCCCTGGAGACGGCCCGGCGGCTGGCGGCAAAACCACCGGAGGCCCTGCGGCTGACCAAAGCCCTCATGAAAGACCGCTCCGGTGATGTGAACGAGCGCATCAACAAGGAACTGGGACACTTCGCCCACCGGCTGGAATCGCCGGAAGCCCATGAAGCGATGCAGGCCTTTATGGAAAAGCGCCTGCCCGATTTCTCGAAGTTCTCCTGAAACCAGGACCGCTTCCTCAAACCAGAACGGATTCCGACACGCCGTGACAACCGTAAGCCTCGAGAACGCACTCACCGGCCGGATGGAGGGCTGGGCGCTCGCTCCGGTCCTGATCTGGCTGCTGACCGAAGGCCGCAGGATTCCCGAACCCGCGCCGCTGATGACCGCCCTGGCCCATCAGTTGGAGACCGCCGGTGCGCCGGTCTGGCGCTTGCGCAGCGGCCTGCGCCTGATCCACCCGCAAATGTTCGGAACCGCCGTGATCTGGCAGCGTGGTCAGGGCGGCGCGGAAGAAACCAATGTCCGCCATGGTGTCCTGGACTCCGATGCTTATCTCGGCAGTCCGATCCAGACCTTCAACGAGACCCGGCAGACGGTCCGCTACCGGCTCGATCAGCTCGATGAAACGCGGGATCACAGGGTGCTCTTCGAACTGGCGGAACAGGGGGCACGCGACTACGTCATCCAGCCTATGACCTTCAGCGAGGGCGGCGAACATTTTCTGGCGGTCGCGACCGACCGGGCGGAGGGCTTCAGCGACCTCGACATCGCCAAGTTCGGTCTGCTGGCCGAAGCCCTGGCGCAGAACCTCGAGATCATCTCCAAACGGCGCCTGTCCGAGACCCTGATGGATACCTATCTGGGGCACCGCACCGGGCAAAAGGTTCTGGACGGCCGGATCAAGCGCGGAGACGGCGAGACCCTGGACGCCGTGCTCTGGTACAGCGATCTTCGGAACTTCACGGCCCTGACCGACGCCCTGCCGCCCGAGCGCCTGTTCGATATGCTCAACGCCTACTTCGAGTTCGTTTCCTCGGCCGTGACCGCGCGCGGCGGCGAGATCTTAAGCTTCATCGGCGACGCCATGCTGATCATCTTCCCCTGCAGTGAAACAGGCGTGAAAGAGGCCTGCCAGGCCGCGATCGATTCCGCGGTCGATGCCTTCGACAGCCTGGCGACCGTGAACTTCTCCCGGCGCCGGAACAGTCAGCCCGAAATCCGCTTCGGGCTGGGTCTCGATGTCGGCAAAGTTATCTACGGCAATGTGGGCGCACCCGAGCGCCTCGCCTTCACGGTGATCGGCCCGACGGTCAACCGGACCGCCCGGCTCGAGTCCCTGACCAAGACCACCGGACACCCGATCCTCATGTCCGACAGCTTTGCGAAAAACATCGCGCAAGCTGTGACATTTGTCGGTCATTTCGAAATGAAAGGCATCACGGATCCGCAAGAGGTTTTCGCGCTGGACCGAACATTTTAACCCTCTTCAATCCCGATCCGAGAGTCGGGCGGTAACCCGCTCTCGAATAAGGCTGATCGGTCAGGTAAAGGCGTCCGGCATGGATTCCTTTTTCTGCGCGATGTAGGCGTTCAGGGCCTCGTCGATGGCCGGATCCATTTCCGGCATCACATAGTCCGCCAGCACCTGCTTGTAGATTTTATTGGCCCGCTGACAGGCATCCAGCGCGCCCTCGGCTTCCCACTGTTCGAAGCTGTTATTATCCGCGATGCTCGAACGGTAGAACGCGGTCTTAAAATTGGCCTGGGTATGGGCGCAACCCAGGAAGTGACTGCCCGGCCCGACCTCGCGGATGGCATCCATCGCCTGACCGTTTTCCGATAGATCATAACCCTCCAGCATGCGCTGCATCATGCCGAGCTGGTCCGCATCCATGATGAACTTTTCATAGGAGGAAATCAGTCCGCCTTCGAGCCATCCTGCCCCGTGCAGGACGAAGTTCACCCCCGCCATGGCCGTGGGCATCAACGTCTGAGCCGACTCGTAGGCAGCCTGGGCATCAGGTGTTTTGGAACCGCAAAGAGAACCTCCAGAACGGAAAGGCACACCCAGGCGCCGGGCCAGGGCTGCTGCGCCGTAGAGAACCAGGGCCGGCTCCGGTGTGCCAAAGGTCGGTGCCCCGGACTGCATGGAAATAGAGCTCGCGAAGCTGCCGAAGACCACGGGTGCACCGGGATTCACCAACTGGCTGAATGCGATGCCGGCCAGGGCCTCGGCGAGAGTCTGCGCCAGCACACCCGCAGGCGTGACCGGTGCCATAGCGCCGGAGAGAATAAAGGGCGTGATGATACAGGCCTGATTGCTGCGCGCATAAACTTTCAGCGCACCCAGCATGGTGTCATCGAATGTCATCGGCGAGTTGGCGTTGATCAGACTGATCATCACCGTGTTGTTCTCCACGAAGTCATCGCCAAACAGGATCTTCGACATGGCAATGGAGTCTTCGGCCCGCTCCGGCGCCGTCACCGAACCCATGTAAGGTTTGTCGGACAGCCGCATATGGCTGTAGAGCATATCCAGATGGCGCTTATTGACCGGCACGTCGACCGGCTCACAAACCGTGCCGCCAGAATGGTGGATCGACGGCATGGAGTAGGCCAGCTTCACGAAATTGCGGAAATCCTCGATTGTCGCATAGCGGCGACCACCATCCAGATCACGGACGAAGGGCGGACCATAGACCGGGGCAAAGACCGTATTATTGCCACCGATCTGCACAGAACGATCCCGGTTGCGGGCATGCTGTGTGAATTCAGAAGGCGCGGTTTGTGCCAGTTTGCGACACATGCCACGGGGACAGCGCACCCGTTCACCCTGCACATCCGCACCGGCCTCTTTCCAGATCTCGAGGGCCTCCGGATCATCCCGGAAATCGATACCGATTTCTTCCAGGATGGTGTCGGCGTTGTACTCGATCATCTCGAGCGCTTCCGTGCTCAGGGTCTCGAAAACAGGAATTTTGCGCGTGATGTAGCGCAGCTGTTCTACTTTGCCACTCTGCCGCGCCGCCCGGCGTGCTTCCGCACCACCTGCACTGCCACGCGCACTACGGCCGCGGCGCCCGCCTGTAGCGCCAGCCCCCGTCTCGGTCATAACTCGATCCTCCAATAAATCAGAAGCCGATTATCCCTGCGCCGGGCTCCTCGGCTCTGTCGAATTCGCGACTACGAACCTCGGAAACGCGCCCCGGCGCCCACATGAACACCGAAACCGCCAGAGATCCCTGTTTAAAAAATCGCTGAAACCTGCCCCTGACCACGCGACATATCGCGCATGTCGGAATTTGGCTTCGCGGTGTCGCAAACGGTTCGGACCATAAAAACCCTATCGGCCATCTTGCGGCTGTAATTAGAATAGCCGCCAGTTATTTGGCAGTGGGCAAAGGCGACTGAAGAAGCCCAGCCGGGCGCAAGATCCGGCCGGGCGCTAAATCCTGGATTATGGGGCTTCAGCGACGTTTTGGGAGACGAATAATGAAAACACATGCACGGGCCGTGGTCGTTGGCGGTGGCGTTGTCGGCGCCAGCATTCTCTATCATCTGACCAAACAGGGCTGGTCGGACGTGGTTCTGCTTGAGCGGACCGAACTGACAGCCGGATCCACCTGGCATGCCGCCGGTCTTCTGCCGCTGTTCAACATGAGCTACAGCGTGGGCAAGATCCACAAGTACTCGGTCGATCTCTATAAGACCCTCCAGGAAGAAACCGGTCAGGACGTCAGCTTTCACGTCACCGGCAACCTGCGTCTGGCAACAAACGAAGAGCGCATGGACGAATACCGGCACTACTGCGGTACCGCGAATACCATCGGCGTTCCCTACGAGATGATCACGCCGGCCCAGGTGAAGGAACTCTGGCCGCTGTGTAACACCGAAGGTTTGGTCGGCGCGCTTTATCACCCGGACGATGGTCATATTGCCCCGGTCGACCTGACCAACGCCCTGGCCATCGGCGCCCGCAACGGCGGCGCAGAAATCTATCGCCAGACCGAAGTCACCGCGATCACACAGTTGCCCAGCGGCGAGTGGAAGATCACGACCAACAAAGGCGAGATCACCTGCGAACACGTGATTACGGCGACCGGTAACTACGCGCGCCAGACCGCCGCCATGGTCGGCCTGGACATTCCCGTCATTCCGGTCGAGCACCAGTACATCGTCACCGACGCGCATCCGCTGCTGGAAGAGCGCAAGAATGCCGGTCTGCCGGAAATGGCCGTGCTGCGTGAGTCCGATTCCTCCTACTACATGCGTGAAGAGCGTCAGGGTTTGATTCTCGGTCCTTATGAAAAAGGCGCCCCCGCCTGCTTCGTCGATGGCGTGCCGGACTCCTTCGGCCAGGACCTTTTCCCCGGAGACCTCGAGCGTCTGGAGCCGCACATCGAAGCCGCCATCAACCGCGTGCCGATCTTCGGCGAAGTGGGCATCAAGGATGTGGTCAACGGCCCGATCTCCTATACACCCGATGGCAACCCCATGATCGGCCCGGCGTTCGGATTGCGTAACTACTGGCTGGCCGAGGGCTTCAGCTTCGGTGTCACCGCCGCCGGTGGCGCGGGCCGTTATCTCGCCGAGTGGATCTGTCAGGGTGAATCCAGCCTGGATATGCTGGATGTCGATCCACGCCGTTTCGGAGCCTATGCCAACAAGGCTTACACGGTCGCCAAGAACGAGGAAGCCTACGCCAACGTCTTCACGATTCACTATCCGGATGAAGAGCGTCCGGCCGCCCGGCCCTGTAAAACCAGTCCCTGTCACGACCGGCTGGATGCTGCCGGCGCGGTCTGGGGTCAGCGCTATGGCTGGGAACGCCCGAACTGGTACGCCCCTGAAGGTGTCGAACGCAAAGACGACTGGAGCTTCCGCCGCACCAACTACTTCGAGCACGTTGCCAACGAGTGCAAGCTGATGCGCGAAAAGGTCGGCATGATCGATCTGACCAGCTTCTCCAAGTTCGACGTTTCGGGTCCCGGTGCGGAAGCCTATCTCGACCGTCTGGTCGCAAATGCCCTGCCCAAGAAGGTCGGACGGATCGCGCTTACCCACAACCTGACCCCATCGGGCGGTGTGCGCAGCGAATTCACCATCACCCGCATGGGACCGGAGAGCTTCTATCTGATCTCCTCGGGCGCCGCAGAACGCTACGACTCCGATCTGCTGCTCAAAGAACTGCCGGACGACGGCAGCGTGACCCTGCGCAACATCACCACCAGCCGCGGCGTCTTCGTTCTGGCCGGTCCCCACGCCCGCGACGTGCTGGCCAAAGTCACGGACACAGACCTTTCCAACGCGGCCTTCCCCTGGCTGTCGATGCAAAACATTTCGGTCGGCATGGCATCGGACGTGCGGGCCCTTCGCGTTAACTTCGTCGGTGGTCTGGGCTGGGAGCTGCATCACCCGATCGAGTTCCAGAACAACATCTTCGACGCCCTGATGAAGGCGGGCGAGGAGTTCGGCATCGGTCTGGTTGGCATGCGCGCCATGGACTCGATGCGGATCGAGAAATCCTACCGTATGTGGGGCAGCGATCTGAATACGGAGTACTCCATTCTAGAGGCTGGCCTGAATCGCTTCGTGCGCCTGAACAAGGGAGAGTTTGTTGGCCGCGAGGCACTGGTCCGGCAGCAGGAAGCTGGTGTTCCACAGCACTTCATCACTCTGGAAGTCGACGTCAAAGACGCCGACTGTCTGGGCAACGAGCCGCTTTACAAGGGTGACGACATGATCGGCCGCGTCACCGCCGGCGCCTTTGGCCACAGCGTGGGTAAGAGCCTTGCCCTCGCCTATGTGAAGCCGGAAGCGGCGGAGCCCGGAACGGAACTGAAGGTCGATATACTGGGCGAACTCTTCACGGCCCGGGTGATTGAAGAGTCGCCATACGATCCGGAGAACACGGCTCTGCGCGCCTAACAGCGACAAAGATCCTCATCAAAAACAGGCCGCTTTTGCGGCCTGTTTTTTTGCCTTCACGCACTTAGACCGGATCATGTTTCGGTTGAGAATCCATAAGTATGAATTCTCAACCTGGTCGGAACCACTTTGTGGTTTCGCCGAAACATGTGAATCCGCTCTACATCAAATAGTGAGAGCAGATTCACAGGAACGAGAGATCGCCTTCGGTGATTCTATCTAAACCTGATCTGCTCTAGCGCCAGGGGAAAACAGCAGCGTAATTCAGATAGGCCAAAATTCCTCAAATTGCATCTCATAAGCATACATGCAACAATGAGATGCAGTTCGATCCAGTTACTTCGAGATATCAATAATCGTAGTAGAGGGGGCAACAGTGGCCAAGGCACCAAACAATCCTTTTGAAAAAATTGCCGATCCTAGTCAGGAAGCTCGTGAAATCCGGGAGCTGACAAAACTCACATCACAGCTGCTCGACAAGCGCTATACACAGAAAAAGAAGAAAGTGTTGCGAGGTGTTCACCCGAAATCACACGGCTGCCTCCGCGCCTTCTTCGAGATTCGACCTGATATTCCCGCCGCGCTGCAAACCGGTCTTTTTGCCAAACCGGGCCAACGCTACAACGCCTGGGTCCGCTTTTCCAACGCCGCCATAAAAGTCGCCCACGATTTGGGAACATCGGATCCGAAAGCGCAACAGAACGGCAGCAGAGGTATGGCGATCAAGGTGCTCGATGTAACCGGACGGGTTCTTCAAAAAGATGAAGGTCGGCAGAATCAGGACTTCCTGATGATCAACACACCGGCCTTTGCATTCGTGGACGCCAGCCAATATCTCGTTCTGAACAAGGTGCTCGAACAGACCAACGACAATGAAACCGCGGCTGTCGGTGCCGTGCTGCAGCCGATACTTGACCCCAATTCCGGCGCATCGCCTGCGGAAAAGCAACGCGCGGCAAAGACTGCCGGTGTGATTCAGGTCATCCAGTCCAAACCAGTCGAGAATCCTGTCGAGGTTTCCTATTTCGGTGCCGCGCCTTTTCTCTTCGGCGCGGAGCAGGTGATGAGATTTGCCGCGGTTCCCTGGGGTGGTGAACCATCCCAGTCAGTGCCGGCTAAAGCAGGTCCTAACTACCTGCGTCAAGCTGTCAGAAAGCGTTCCCGGCAGCGCGAAGACATCTGCTTTGACTTCAGGGTTCAGGTGCGGGGCAAAGCCGAAAAAAATCTCCAGATCGAAGATGCCACGGCGGTTTGGGATGAAGCCAAAACCCCGTTCGTATCCGTTGCCAGACTGATTATTCCTGCACCACAAGGACGGCCCGGTGGCAACGACGCGAAAGCAGATGAACGCCGGGAGATGCGGTGCGAGAAAATGGCTTTCACCCCATGGCATTGCCTGGCCGACCACCAACCGCTGGGCAGTATCAACCGGCTTCGAAAACCGGTCTATGATGCTTCAGCGACGAAACGCGGCAGCGGAAAGCCCAAACGGGTGCCCGGCGTAAAGCCCGTGATAAAACCGACACGCGCCAAGGTTTCCGCTAGAGGAAAGGTGCGAAAACGCCCCTGATATCAGAAGTCTTTCATTGCCGGCAAAGTAACGATCCAACGCGCATGCCCCTCCAGCGAAATGCGCGCTCGAGGGGCAGCAGGCTGGGCATCATCACAAGAATCTAACGCCCCACAATAAAATCGCGCAGCACACTGGTTTCGGACTCCAGTTCCTTCATCCGGTACTTCACTACGTCGCCGATAGATACCAGGCCGCTGAGCGCCCCGTCGTGGACCACTGGCAGATGACGGATCCGGCTCTGGGTCATCTCTGACATCACGTCATCGACCTTCGCGCTGAGATTCGTTGTCTTGACGTTACTGGTCATCAGGGAAGCAACAGGCATCTGCATGACCGCAGCACCATGTTCCGCCAGCCCACGCACAACATCGCGTTCGGACAGTATCCCTGCGATGCTTCGACCGTCGTCACAGACCACGAGCGCGCCGATCCTCTTTTCCTTCAGCACGCGGGTAGCCGCGTCGATAGTGATATCAGATCGGATCGTCGAGACTTCGCCACTGCCACCCTTGGCCTTGAGCAATGCTTTAACCGTCATGGGTCTTGCTTATCCTCCCTCAGTCATTCGGACTCCGGATGGCGTTCTTCACCCTAACAAACTGTCGGTTATCGCGAATCGACGTAACGCCTGGTCGACGCGCCTACCTTTCAGCTCCAGATCGGCTGAAGTAACGCCGTTACACTCGCTTCTTCCCAATGCCTCCACGTAAACAGCACCTCAAGGTATAATTTTACGACGTTTCATCGCGTGGCGCCAGTCGTCTGGAACAGGCGTGCCCCGGCCACCCAACCGCGACAAGGTGAAGCACCTTCTAACCATATGATTTAGGGAGTAAATTACGGTTTTCACTGTTTTAATGGAAAACTGGCGGTTTCTCGTTCAGGAATTGCTTTTAACCCTCCCTTCCCGTCAGCTATAACCGGGACGAAAGCATCGAGAACCAACGCAACCTATGAGTATTTTGCCATGATGACGCAAAGGCAGGGGCGCACCAGACTTCGCATTTCAGATCAGGATGCCCTGTTGAAGTGGTGTCGCTCGAATGGCTTTTTCCTCACGCCACGAGATGCGACTCCTTATCTCGCGTTCGATATCAATCGCCAGAAAAATGCGGAGGATCAGGACGCCGAGGCCGAGTACGTGCTTGAAGTTACCGACCAGGCTTTTGCAATATACGATGCTCAGAACGAGAATATCGCTCAGGGAGCGGAACTCCGCGACGTACTGAAGCAGGTTTCGGCACTGCTGGCTGCAGCGCACTCAGCCGCCAGCTAGCTAACCCCGGGGCTAAGTCGCATCCGATGGCCGTCCGCACTTGCAACTCTGCGCGAAGCGATTCCGGCCCAGAGTGACAATTCATGATTACGAACCTTCACCCGGAACATGAGCTGATCTAAAGATCGAGGCTTTGTCGCGCAGGCTCTGCAAACCGATGCAGTGCGTTTTCATCTTCCCAACCCACGACAACGTAGGCGTATCCGTCCTGGCGCCATTCGACCATATTGAGATCAGCTCTTTGAGCCGTAGCGGGCGCAAGATCGCCTTTCCCGCTCGGCATCACGCAAAGCGCAAAAGGCTCGCCTCCGGGCATCTGATAAATAAGTTGCGCTACCGGCTTACCGTTAATGCCCAACAGACGCGCGCCTTTGAATTCAGCGCCGCTTGCTGAGAGATCAGGAACCACGAGATTCCGACCGAGCCTCTTGCCGAGCCAGGCTTCAATGTGCGGTGTCTCGTCGGCGGAAACTTCAACAAGATGACGTTTTTCCTTCGCGTAGATCCCGTGATAGGCCGCCACCTGCGAGAGCCAGTCGTTCTGTGCGACGGGAGCTACGCCGTAACGCCCACCGGCAACAAAACCGCCAGCCGAGCCCATAACCAGGAAAGCCACGGATGCCGCCACCAGCCACAAGCGTGAACGACTGCCGCCGGGCGCAGGCGAGGAAACAACGGCTGCAGGGCTTCTGACGTCCGGAGAAGACTGGTTTGCCGGTTTGAAACCAAGACTGTCCCCACCGCCGGCCTGCCCCCTGATCGCGTCGATCAATCCTGCGGGAACCGGCTGCTCGAGGATATCGCCCTGAAGTCCTTTGAGAGTCTCGCTCTGCCCACGCAGGACGTCGCGCAGCTTTTGCGCTTTAGGATCATCGGCCAACAACACCTCGACCCGGCCCATCTCCGCAGCCGAAAGCTCACCGTCCACATAAGCGACGAGATAGTCGTTCAGGTTGTCCCGAGTGATATTCTCTACAGACATGATCCTAAGTAAGTCCTTCGCCGGGGGCTGCTTCAGGCAGAAAATCCGACATGTGTTCGGCGAGGGTCAGGCGGGCGCGGGAGAGCCTGCTCATAACCGTTCCGACCGGAATCTCTAAAATCTCCGCAGCTTCCTTGTAACTATAGCCTTCAACACTGACCAACATGAGCAAAGTGCGCTGCTGCTCCGGAAAACGCGCAAAGACCTTTTCCAGATCGCCCAGTAAAAGTCCGGCCTCGACCTGGCCTTCAGCCGACACATCAACAAGATGCTCGGTATCCGCCAAACCGGTCCCTCGCCGCACTTTGCGGGATCTCAGCTCATTGTGCCAAATCGATTGCATAATCGAAAACATCCACGAATCCAGACGCGTACCCGGCATCCACTGATGGACTCGGGTCAACGCACGTTCACATGACGCCTGCACAAGGTCATCTGCCGTGTCCAGCGAGCCGGTCAGGCTACAGCCAAACCGTCTCAGACGCGGCAGAAGGTCGATGAGCGCCTGTTCAAAGCTGTCGGTCCGTTCCGACATTAGAAATTACCGCGCATCACGAGCACATGCGTCCTTCAATAACGAAAACGCCTGGAGGGTCGAATTTATTCCACATAAAGACCAAAAAAATCTGAGAAATGGAAAAATCTCTATATCGACGGAATAAAACACCGCTAAGCGGTGTTGTCGTGGCATCATCACCAAGTATGGCTTTCGTCGGCATCGCTAAAACCAAAGAGATGCAGACTCCACCCCAAGGGGTTGATAAGCCGAACATAATGAGGCGCATACCAATGAACAAGTTTTTATCTGCTTTTGCCTTTTCCCTGCTCCTGGTCAATAGCAGCGCTTTTGCCGCCGGCAGCTGGGATGATTCCCCCAGTGACCGCAATGTAGACTTCGCCGCCGCGGAATCGAAAATCAAGGCAGGCGACTATACCGCAGCCATTGCCTCATTGTTGAAGGTGACTAAGGACGAGCCCAAGAATGCCGATGCCTACAACTACCTGGGGTACTCCCATCGCAAGCTGGGAAAATTTGATGAAGCCCTGGGTTACTATCAAAAGGCTCTAAGCCTCGATCCGGATCACCTTGGTGCCAATGAATATCTGGGTGAACTTTACCTGCAGACATCGCAGTTGGAAAAAGCCGAAAAGCAGCTCGAAATTCTGGATGATCTCTGCTTCTTCGGTTGCGATGAATACCGGGAGTTAAAAGGTAAGATCGCGGAGTACAAATCTGCCGGCGGGTGAATTCCGCGCCAAAGGCACCCACGCGAAATCAGCGTCACGTTGTATCTGTCGAAAGTGACAGCCGACAGACCTTTAGAGCAGATCCGGCCTCGGGCTGGATCTGCACAGGTCTTGCGGATACACGCTAGGATTCGCCGCGTGTGTAGAGATATTCGATGACCCGCATCAGTGGGAAAATCCACACGATGCCGGTCACACCATAAAACAGCAGCTGTGCAGCCCAATGGTCCGGCAGTATAGCCGTGCCGATGGAAATAACGACCATAATGTAGATCACCAGAGCCAGGGCGATCATCAGATATACGGCAACACGCTTCACGGTCTTATCTTTCTTCGTCGGGTACGGCGCAGGAACCAGATTACTGAGATCTGTTCCGACTTAGTGATGCCGGACAAAGACAGGTGCGTCTTCGCTGGAAAGATCGCCCTCATAACGATAACCGCCTTCGTCAAACGTCTTCAGGTCCTTCGCCTGGGTCAGGCGGTTCTTGACGATAAAGCGTGCCATCATCCCTCTCGCGCGCTTGGCCGAGAAGCCCACCACTTTGGCCACGCCATCTTTCTCTTCTTTAAAGATAGGCGTAATCAGACGGCCTTCCAGCTTCTTGGGCCGAACCGCCTTGAAGTATTCGCTGGACGCCAGGTTCACCAGGATCTCGGAACGGCTATCCCGACCGGCATCGTTCAACGCTTCTGTCAGGCGGTCGCCCCAGAAGCTATAGAGATTGGTGCCACGCGGGTTCTTGAGGCGGGTCCCCATTTCAAGCCGGTAAGGCTGGATCAGGTCCAATGGCCGCAGGAGCCCATAGAGCCCTGAGAGAATGCGAAGATGTTCCTGGGCATAGGCAACGTCCTTATCAGCCAGAGTGTCAGCGTCCAGCCCGACGTAGGTGTCACCCCGGAAGGCGAGGACAGCTGGCTTGGCGTTCTCCGGGCTGCCGGTCTTCGAGAAGGCCTGATAGCGTTCGTAATTCAATGAAGCCAGATTCTCACTGAGGCTCATCAGCCTCGAGATATCGCTGCGGCCAAGGGCCTGGGTCGTCTCGATCAGGATCTCGGTGTCTTCCTGAAACGCGGGTGAGCTGTAAGCCTTGGCGAAGGGTTGCTGCCAATCCTCCGAAAAGTCGAGTTTTTTGGCTGGAGAGATAACAGCGAGCATAGATATGAGCCTTTTGGAGAGAATCCGAAGGCAAAAGTTGTAGCTCAAAAAAGACACGCCCGCCAAGGGTCTGGCGAGCGTGTCTCAAGAGATCGTTACTCCTGACGGGCCGAAGCCGGCGTCAAAAGCCTGCAGGCTTATCCTTCCGGAAGAACGAGCCAGCCGTTTTCATGCTTGGCGGGGATCAGAGCACGGGTGTCCTGTCCCAGCGGCAGTGTGTAATCGACGGCGGAGAGCACACGGCCATCCGTCGAACGCAACAGGCGCAGATTGATATGTACCTGATTGGAGCCCACAGCATAGGTCCCGGCAATGACAGCCTGAGCCTCTTGCTCCTGGCCAAGGTACTTGAGCTGACGTGAGAGAACCAGTTCACCTGCCTGCTGCTTGATCGCAACGGAACCGCGAAGCTTCATCTCGGTGACGTGATAACCGAGCTGTGCAAGGCGTCCCGAAACCTGTTCGGCAACCATCCGGCCAAGCGTCGAAGACCGGCGAAGATCATCGATATCGACCAGGCTGGCGACCAGAACCGGCTCGCCACGGTCAAGCGGCTGGATTGTGGTGTCGACCAGTGTATCGGTCGCGAAATAAGTCTGCGTGCCGATATGCGCGTCAACAGGCTCGGTTTGTTTGACCGGCCGGTTACCGTCCAGCACACAGCCGGAAAGCAACAGGGTCGCCAGCGAAAGGGCCGAGAAGATTTTGGTTTTGCGGTGCATTGTCATCATTCCTCGCAACTAATCGCTGACCACTGGCACGCGCTGAACCTGCATACGCTCGGTGATGCGTGGTTCGGTCGGCCGCGGCGCTGAGACACCAGGGTTCCGGGTCATGTAGAGTGAAAGGTCTTCCGGCTTGACGTAGACGGCTTCAGTGTTCTGGTAGAGAATCGCGTCGCCATACAAAATGCTCGTGGTCACCACGACCTCCGCATCGGTGACAGCACCATAATCGATCAGCGCTGTGATCACCTGACCGGCGGCAAAGCCACCCGCGATCGCCGCTTCGGTGGGAACCGCATCAAAAGCGGCCAGTCCCAGACCCGCGGCAACAGACCACAAGGCCGTGGAAGTTGCCGGGAATTTGTGACTCCGGTCATCGTAGAAGAATGGCTGAACCCGGTAGTTGACGACAATCGCCTGCTCCGAAGAGGAGGAAACAGCCATGTTCTTGTTCAGCAGGTTCTGCTGCAGAATACCCCGGAACGCCGTGCTGAAGGGCATATCAGCCGCCAGCCCCTGAACATAGAAAGGACGGCCTCCAAGCAGGCTGCGTTGATAGAGTTCATCTTCGATCGCGCCGCTCGCGGCATCCAGTTCCGGCACAGACTGCAAAGAAGCAATCATGTCCGTCACCACCCGATCACCAAGCTGGTCCCAATGCTGCCAAGTCATCACTTTATACTGTGAAAGCTGCTTCCCTTCCGGAAAGTGCTTCACGGTTGGCTGCGCACATCCGGCCAGAAACGCCAGGGCAAACATGGCGATAATCCCGCGTCGCATCATAACAAGTCTCCGAACAATGAGATTCGCCTCATCTCCCCCCTGTCCTCGATCTAAGATCGCGGCGCAGAACTGAAACTCGGCAACGTCGGAAAAAGGCTGACAGCAAAATCCTTCATTCCGGTTAAGAAGACCGAAGCAATTTTTGGCTCAAATTTTATATATTCTGGTAATTATTTCTGCGGCTTAGCAGCAAGAGTAGAAACAGAAATCAACCTGATTCACAGGCGTCAGAATTCGCCAAAACAGCCAGGAAAAGACAGGATTCCGCGGTTTTTCAGCCCCCCGTTGTTGCGGAGCGGACACATACGATATAAAGTCGCAAGTTCATGATTTGTTCTGGTTTTCAACTCTACCAACTATGGTATCTTCACAAAGTTGTCACGCAACATATTGTGTTTGATCCACAGTTAAACTGTCCACGGCTGTGGATAACGAGGGAGTGCTAGAATGGACGGTTCGGGGGTATTATTGCGTGAAGGTGTCATGACAATTTCAGAAGAGTCTGTGGATAAGTTGTCTCTTGATGCGAATCTCGAGGCTATGCGCGGCGATTCCCTGCCGCTGCAGGCCGAAATGTTCGCAGAGCTTGAAATGGCCCCTGACGATCTCGACGAGCAGGATGAAGCCCTGCTGGGTGACGGCGAGATTCGCGATATCTTCCAGAATGAACGTGGCATCCGCGTGATCATGGATCGCGCGCGCGACGAGCTGCTTACCGAATTCGGCAAAGCCACCCTCACCGACCGCTATCTGATGGACGGCGAAAGCTTTCAGGATCTCTTTGCCAGGGTCTCCGCACATTTCGCCGACGATACGGCCCACGCGCAGCGGCTTTACGATGCCATTTCGCGCCTCTGGTTCATGCCCTCGACCCCGGTGCTTTCCAACGGCGGCACCACGCGCGGTCTGCCGATTTCCTGCTTTCTGAACGAGGCAGGCGATTCCCTCGACGGTATTGTCGATCTGTGGAATGAAAACGTCTGGCTGGCGGCCCGCGGCGGCGGCATCGGCAGCTACTGGGGCAATCTGCGCTCGATCGGCGAACGTGTCGGGCACAACGGCAAGACCAGTGGCGTGATCCCCTTCATCCGGGTCATGGACTCCCTCACTCTGGCGATCAGCCAGGGCTCACTGCGCCGGGGTTCAGCAGCCTGCTATATGCCAGTGACCCATCCTGAAATCGAAGAATTCATTGAGCTGCGCCGCCCGACCGGCGGGGATCCGAACCGTAAAGCGCTGAATCTGCACCACGGCGTACTTCTTACGGATGCCTTCATGCGCGCCGTTGAAAACGACGATGAATGGGCATTGACCAGCCCGAAGGACAACGCAGTCATTCGCAAGGTCAAGGCCCGGGAGCTCTGGATCCGTATCCTCACGGCCCGGATCGAGACCGGCGAGCCCTACATTATCTACGGCGATCACATCAACCGCGCGATCCCGGAGCATCACAAGCTGGCCGGCCTGAACGTCAAGATGTCCAACCTCTGCAGCGAGATTACGCTGCCGACCGGTATCGACCATCACGGTGTCGATCGCACGGCGGTCTGCTGCCTGTCTTCGCTGAATCTGGACAAGTACGCCGAATGGCAGAACGAAGACGGACTTGTCGAAGACATTATGCGCTTCCTCGACAATGTGCTCAGCGACTTCATCGCCAAAGCGCCGGATTCCATGGCGCGTGCGCGCTACTCCGCTGAGCGCGAGCGTTCGGTCGGCCTCGGCGTGATGGGCTACCACTCCTTCCTGCAAAAGAATGGTATTCCCATGGAAGGGGTTATGGCGAAGGTCTGGAACAAGAAGATCTTCAAGCAGATCCGCGAGCAGGCTGATGCCGCCTCGAAGCTTCTGGCGGAAGAACGCGGCCCCTGTCTCGATGCCGAGGAATTCGGTATCATGGAGCGCTTTTCCAACAAGATGGCGATTGCGCCGACCGCTTCCATCTCGATCATCTGTGGCGGTTCCTCGCCGGGGATCGAGCCGATTGCGGCCAACAGCTACACGCATAAGACCCTGTCCGGCTCCTTCAACGTCCGGAACAAGTATCTGGAAGAGCTGCTGGAAGAAAAAGGCCATAACGACGAGGACACCTGGACGTCGATCACACTGAACGAGGGCTCGGTTCAGCACCTGGACTTCCTGAGCGATGATGAAAAGGACGTGTACAAAACCGCTTTCGAGCTGGATCAGCGCTGGTTGATCGAGCATGCCGCGGATCGTACGCCCTTCATTTGTCAGGCACAGTCCCTGAATGTTTTCGTCCCCGCCGATGTGCATAAGCGCGACCTGCACCAGATACACTTCCAGGCTTGGAAAAAGGGTGTGAAGTCGCTCTATTACTGCCGCTCGAAGTCAATGCAACGGGCTGAATCCGCAAATACAAACGAGCCTGTCGCATCGGTGCCGCACTTAGGCAAGATCGACAGTAAAGGTCAGGACATAGCAGCAGCGGCTCCGGCCAGCACAGACTATGAAGAGTGCCTGGCCTGTCAGTAAGCCTGGTCTGACCTGAGCATCGAGCGAAAAGCGGCATCGCCGCTCGTCTAACGACACAAATGAATTTTAGCGTTTCAGGAACCGGAACGCAGTTTACTTTTTAAGCGCCTCTCACCAGATCATGTAGTGTGTGAGAGGCCTTCGCTTCTGTGAAGCGAAATGAATTTAGCCGGCGAGGCCGCGGATCAGAATTCGCGCTGCCGCATAGGAGAGACCAACCATGTCGTTGTTAGATGCCAGCCCAGTCTATAAGCCCTTCCGCTACCCCTGGGCCTATGATGCCTGGTTGATGCAGCAGCGCATCCATTGGCTGCCGGAGGAAGTGCCTCTGGCCGACGACGTAAAGGACTGGCAACAAAAGCTCAGCGAAGGCGAGAAGAACCTCCTGTCGCAGATCTTCCGCTTCTTCACTCAGTCGGATGTGGAAGTGAACAACTGCTACATGAAGCACTACAGTCAGGTCTTCCAGCCGACGGAAGTGCAGATGATGCTGTCCGCCTTCTCCAATATGGAGACAGTACATATCGCCGCCTACTCGCATCTGCTCGACACCATCGGCATGCCGGAATCCGAATACTCAGCCTTCCTCCACTACAAGGAGATGAAGGACAAGTACGACTACATGCAGGAATTCGGAGTCGAGACGAAAGAAGACATTGCCATCACCCTCGCGGTGTTCGGTGCCTTTACCGAAGGACTGCAGCTCTTCGCCAGCTTTGCGATCCTGTTGAACTTTCCGCGCTTCAATAAGATGAAGGGCATGGGGCAGATCGTCTCCTGGTCAGTCCGTGACGAGACCCTGCACACCCAGTCGGCCATCCGCCTCTTCAAGACCTTCATCGGTGAAAACCCTGAAATCTGGACGGATGATTTTGAGCGTGAGCTCTACAAGGCCTGTGAAACCATCGTCACCCACGAGGATGCCTTCATCGATCTGGCCTTCGAAATGGACGGCATCGAGGGTTTGACTGGCGACGAGGTCAAAGCCTACATCCGGTACATTGCCGACCGTCGCCTGAATCAGCTCGGTCTGCAGCCGCTTTATCGTACGGAGAAAAACCCCCTGCCCTGGCTCGATGCCATGCTCAATGGGGTCGAACACGTCAATTTCTTCGAGAACCGTGCGACTGAATACACCAAGGCTGCGACGCAGGGCAGCTGGGAAGAAGCCTTCGCCTGATCGCAAACGGCCAGCTGTTTTCCGCTTAATGGTGCGACCACAACGCGGCGCCTAAGGACCTGCTACTCCAGGTGCTTCTTGAGTTCGTTCATCTGAGCGATGAGTTTGTGCGCGCGCTTATCGTCAACTCCGAGCGCACAGCCGAGCGCTTCGGGGACCTTCAGAGCTTTCGCGCGAAGCCCTTTTCCCTTCTTCGTCAGAAAGACATTGACGCGGCGCTCATCCTCACTGCTGCGCTGTCGGCTTACAAGATCGAGCTTTTCAAGCCGCTGCAATAGAGGCGTCGTTGTCGCGCCCTCCAGCTCTAAAATCCGGGCGAGTTCCTGAACCGCCAGGCCGTCTTTCTCCCACAGAGCCAGCAACGCCAGATATTGTGGATAGGTCACGCCCAGGTCCCGGAGCAGAATAGCATACTGCTTCGTAATTGCCCGCGAGGTGGAGTAGAGCGCGAAACAGAGCTGATCGCTGATCCTGAGCGGATTGTCGTCTTTGACGGCGTCCTTTGCCATATCGATCTCTGTCGCTAAAAGGGCTGTCATCAGAACGCTCCAGACCCTCAATGATACCGGATGCTTTTCGTTGAGCGGCGCACACAATCTGCATAGTGCACGAGGGGCTTGCCTGCAAGTTAAGTAAGTCAAACGACCCCTGCGCGCCCCTGGTGATAAAACTTTTTCAAAACCCGCAATCACTCCTGACAGAACCTTGTCAGGAGCACTCCGATAACATCCAACGAACATAACGAGAGACAAAGGTTCCCCAAGTCACATGACCGAGTGTATTTCCGCTGACACCAGCACCAGTGATCACGCAAGACGCCACCTGATCGGTGTTCTGCTGGTGCTCGCCTCCGCGGTTGTCTTTAGTCTGGCCGGGGTTCTGACCAAGATGATCGAAAGCGATGCATGGACCATTGCCTGCTGGCGGGGACTGTTCGGTGCCGTCTTTATCGCCCTGTATGTTGTCTGGCGCAGAGGCGGCACGAGCCTCGCGGAGAGCTTTTCGCTGGGTTGGCGCGGCTGGCTGCTCGCCAGTATCGGCAGCCTCTCAACCCTTGCCTTCATCAACTCCTTCAAACTCACCTACGTCGCAAACGTCGCGATCATCTACGCCACCGCGCCCTTCATCGCGGCGGCCCTCGAATGGATGATCCGTGGCGTAGGCGTTCGGTCGTCGACCATGGTCGCCGCAACCACGTCCCTGCTTGGCGTGGCGATCATGGTCGGCGCCAGCGCCGGCTCGGGTGCGTTGGCCGGGGATGTCCTGGCCCTGGGTATGACTCTGGGCATGGCACTCTACATGGTGCTGATCCGGGTCTTCACGGCCACACCCGTGGTGCTGGCTGCCGCCGCCTCGGCGCTTCAGCTCTTCATTCTGGGCTGGTTCTTCACCGACCCTCTGGCGGTTTCGCAGAACGATGCCATCCTGCTGGTTCTTTTCGGCATCGTGTTCGCAGTGGCCGCGATCCTGCTAACGGAAGGAACGCGGATTGTTCCCGCCGCCGAATCCGGCCTCCTGGGATCGGCAGAGACGCCTTTTGCTGTCCTTTTCGCTTGGCTGATCCTCGCCGAGCTGCCACCCGGGGCCAGTCTGATTGGCGGCGCCATCGTAATCCTCGCCGTATTAGGCCACGCAGCGAGGGACTTCCTCAAAGCACCGGACAAGAAACCCACGACTGCGTGAGACGGTCAAAGCAGCAATCCTCCTAGTAGAGAATACCCTTTGCTGCCCCCTGCGCGCGGATAATAGCGCCGACCTCGCCGTCGAAGGAATCACTGTCGCCGCCTTCGGCCAACTCCTGCTTTATGTACTCGTCACGTTTCGCGACCAGATTGTTGATCTCTTTCCGCAAGCCATCACGCAATCTGATCCGCTCGGCAACTGCAGCCTCCTGCTCCTTCACACTCAGTCCTTGAAGATCGCTCGGCAGATCCGCCGGTTCCACGTCATCGAGCGTAACCCGACCCGCCGCCAGGTCATTGATCAATTCGCCCCGGCCTGTGACAATTTCCTCTGCTGCGCCTTTCGATTTTTGATAGGCCGATTTATCGGCGATCACGGAGCTTGGGGCCGAGGCGGAGCGCTCGAGTTTGCCACGAACCTCGTCCTGTTGGGCTCGTCCGCCATACGGCAATGCCGTGCGGTTGAGGCGTTGATTGAGCGCTTGAATGTCCTGATCGAAGGGCGTCTGAATTGTCCGCATGTTGCCACTCTGGGGAATAGACACGAAACGCCCTTGTGCAAGCTGGGCAATTTCACGCCAGACCTGGGCTGTATCCTGGGCGCTACCCGCCAGGACCGTATTGATCATAATGTCCTGCTTCGCCGCCAGTCGCGCCGTCACCTGATATTTGACATCATCCGCATAGTTCATTTGCGGTGGTGCGTCTCCTACCAGGAAGACAACACGATAAACGGACCGCGCCTGATCCCAACTCAGGTCGTTAACCGCATCATCCAAAGCCTGATTTACCGACTCCGGCCAGTCCCCGCCGCCACCGGCCTCGAACTTCAGTAATTCACCATAAATCCGGTCGATATCATCGGTCAGATCAAACGACCGGGTCACATAGGCATCGCCCCGATCCCGGTAGCCGATCAGCCCCATGCGCAGATCCGGCGCCACTTCCGCATCCAGCATGTCCTTGGCAATTGACCAGATTTTGACCTTGGCCCCCTGGATCAGATCGGCCATCGACCCGGTGGTATCCAACAGAAACACCACGTCAATCTTAGGCTTACTCTGATGTTGTCCATCTTGGCGCTGCGGGTCACCCTGACCTTGATGGTCGCGCTTGAAATGTGCATCGCTGGACGATTGTTCCGCCGCAACAAGGGGCGCGGTCAATATCATACAGGTCATGGCCATGGCGGCCCCGGTTAGTCCTCGCATCGCACCAGCCTCTCGTCATAAAAATGGACAGATGACAGAAAATCAGGCCATGGCGGCGAACTCAGGGCACGGAAGCGGCGAATTTAGGGCAAAGCTGTGTCAGTTCAGGACAAGCAGTACAAACACGTGGCAGCAGGACTCATCGCAGAACACGGATGTCTGCCTGCACACTGACAGAATTGAGAATTGTGGTTCAATGGCGCATACGCCAGAAGCCTAGGTCTCTGGCATCTCCGGCGCTGGCTGCTCGGTCGCAGGCTCTGTTTTTTCACCACGCGCGCACATCAAAATACACGCAAGTCCCAACCCGATTGCGCCCCAAAGGACGCCAGCGTAGATCAATTCCATCTCATCCGATCTCCAAGCTCCGCCGGATTGTCACTGCGGAGTGTGTGCGTCCTGCGTTATGCAGTAGATAGGTTAACGGTGGGTTAGATTCGCGTGACATCTTTCGGCGCATCCCCGCAATCGTCACAAGCCTGATATGCAAAAAATGCATGCCCAGCCAAACACGCCTGCTGCAGGCCAAAGAACGCTGGAATTCCCAGCCCACAGCCGAGGTTCGTGTCGCACGCGCGCCAGCCTCAACACGTCCCAATATTGCGGTTGGTCGCCAGGCATCACTTGCCTATGATCCACCCTAAATATGCATTTCCACTGCAAGAAGAGATCTGAGCATGGTGAAATTCGGAGTTGGCCAGGGCCTGCGGCGCGTCGAGGACGTTCGTCTTCTAACCGGTCATGGTCGATACACGGATGACATCAAGGAAGAGGGCGAAGTTTTCGGGTTCGTTCTGCGCAGCCCCTACGCACATGCCGACATTCTCTCCATGGATCTCGAGGAAGCCAGGCGAGCGCCCGGCGTTCTCGGCGTCTACAGCCACGAAGATCTGACGGCGGATGGCGTGCAGAACATTCCTTGCCTGACCCCAATTCCGGGCAAAAACGGCAGCACACCCATTATGCCGCCTCGCCCCGCCCTAGCACGCGGCCGGGTTCGGCACATCGGCGACCCTGTCGCCTTCGTAGTTGCGGAGACGCTCGATCAGGCACGGGATGCCGCCGAGCTGATCTTTGTCGACTACGCGGACCTGCCGGCCAACGTCCTTTCCGGCGAAGCCATGCAGCAGGGCACGCCGCAAATCTGGGGCGAAGCGCCGGGCAATCTCTGCCTCGATTGGGAGCAAGGCGATGCCGTTGTAACCGACGCTGCGCTGGCGTCCGCGCATAAAATCGTCAAGCTTGAGCTGATCAATAACCGGATTGTCGTCAACGCCATGGAACCCAGGGGCGTGCTGGCCAGCTACGATTCCGAAACGGATCAGATGACCCTGGTCAGTGGCAGCCAGGGCGTCTTTTCACTTCGCAACCAGCTCGCTGAGCATATCTTCCAGGTGCCGCCGGAGAAGATCCGGGTTCAGACCCAGGATGTCGGCGGCGGCTTTGGGATGAAGATCTTTGCTTATCCGGAACAGGTTCTCTCGATGTTTGCCGCACGGCGGCTACAACGACCGGTGCGCTGGACCGGCGACCGCAGCGAGAGCTTCATGAGCGACAGCCAGGGCCGCGATCACATTACGACCCTGGAGGCAGGTCTCGACGAGAATGGCAAGATTATCGGACTGAAGGTCTCGACCATCGCGGACCTGGGGGCCTATCTTTCCAATTTCGGACCTTACATTCCCACACTCTGCGGCTCGCATCTGTTATGTGGCGTCTATACGATCCCAACGGTCTATGTCGAGGTGAAGTGCGTTTTCACAAACACCGTCCCCGTCGACGCCTACCGCGGCGCCGGGCGACCCGAGGCCGCCTATGCCATCGAACGCCTGATTGACTATGCCGCACGCGAGATCGGCGTTACCCCTGACGAAATGCGCCGCCGGAACTTCATTCCGCCGGAGTCCATGCCCTTCAACACCAGCACCGGCATCACCTATGATTCGGGCGACTTCGCCGAAATCATGCGGCGCGCACAAAAGGCAGCTGACTGGGACGGCTTCGAAGCCCGCCGTGCCGCCGCAAAGGCGCAGGGCAAGCTGCTTGGTCTGGGTATGTCATCCTACATTGAGGCCTGTGGCGGCATCGGACAGGAAGAAGCGCGCATCAAGGTCAAGTCCGATGGCGGCATCACGCTCTTCATCGGCACACAAAACAACGGCCAGGGTCATGCCACGGCTTACGCCCAAATTATCGGTGACAGGCTCGGTCTGGAGCCAGAGCAGATCGAAATGCGCCAGGGCGACACCAACGAGTTGACCTCCGGTGGCGGCACCGGCGGCTCCCGCTCAGTCCTCATGGGCGGTATGGCGATCACCGGGGCCTCTGAAAAGATCGTCGCGCGCGCCCGTGAAATCGCTGGTCATCTGCTTGAGGCCGCAACCGATGACATCGAGTACAATGCCGGAACCCTCTCCATCGCGGGTACCGACCGACGGGTTTCCCTGGCCGATGTGGCCAAAGCCGCCGAGACGGGCGCAGGACTGCCGCCCGAAACTGCCGAAGCAGTGAAAGACGGGATAGACGAAACCTCGAACTTCACGGAAACACCGGCAAAGACCTACCCCAACGGCTGCCACATCTGCGAAGTCGAAATCGACGAGGACACAGGTGTCGCTAAAGTGCGGCGTTACGTGATCTATGACGATTTCGGCACAGTTATTAATCCCTTGTTAGCGGCAGGCCAAGTCCATGGCGGCACCGCGCAGGGCATCGGACAGGCGCTTCTGGAACATACCGTCTATGACCCGGAAACCGGACAGCTGCTCACGGGTTCCTACCTGGATTATTGCATGCCACGGGCCGACGACATTCCGGAGATCGAACTGACAATGGTCGAGGACATGCCCTGCACGACCAACGATATGGGCATGAAGGGCGCCGGCGAGGCCGGATGCATCGGCGCCCCACCGGCAGTAATCAATGCGGTCGTCGACGCTTTGGCGCCCTTTGACGTCAAACACGTCGATATGCCGGCCACCCCGGAAAAAATCTGGCGTATCATGAATGCCAATACCCGGAATCAGGTAGCGGCTGAGGTGTGAAGCAGCTAGAACCGGGTCATCAAGAATTAGGTGCGTGCCATTACGGTCGAATCCTGCAGATGCAGAGTTGAAGCGATGAGTGACGAAACTGAAGAAGCATTTTCGGCTGAAACCGAAAATCCGGACGCCTCTGCAGAAATGGAGAGCGAGAGCGATGATCTGATGGCTGCCCTGCGCCTGATCGCAGAGCGGGCCGGCAAGGTGATTCTTCAGTATTATGTCGATGCGGAAGAGATCGTTCTTCGCGAAAAGGACGATGCCTCTCCCGTCACCGATGCCGACGAAGCTGCGGAAACCTTCATCCTGGGCGCGCTCAACACCATGACGCCCCATATTCCGATCGTATCGGAAGAAGCCGCCTCTGCCGGTGAGATCCCGGAAATCGACGGTGATTTCTTCTGGCTGGTCGATCCGCTCGACGGAACCAAGGAATTCATCTCACGCAACGGCGAATTCACCGTCAACATCGCCTTGATCGAACACGGCGTACCGGTGGCAGGTGTCGTGCATGCCCCTGCGCTGGCCATGACCTGGACCGGCGCAGGCGAAGGCACGGCCACCTTCTCGGAGACCGACAACCCGCCGATGCCGATTTCGGTTCGTGAAATTCCGAACGAAGGTGCAACCGTCGTGGCCAGCCGCCATCACGGCACCGGTGAAAAGCTGGAGGGTTTTCTCGCCACCCGCTCGGTTAAAGACCGGGTCACTGCAGGCAGTTCCCTCAAGTTCTGCCTGGTGGCCAGCGGACAGGCGGACGTTTATCCGCGCTTCGGGCGAACAATGGAATGGGATACGGCGGCCGGTCACGCGGTTCTCCTGGCAGCTGGAGGAGATGTCTGGACGCTGGATAACGAGCCTCTGGACTATGGCAAGCCTGGATTCGAAAATCCGGACTTCATCGCCGAAGGGGTTCACCTGGATGCAGGTTTCGACAGTATTGACGAAGATTCCGAAGTCTGAGTGCACATCAAACCACGTAAAGTCTTCATTTAATTGATTTGCGGACCGCCTGCCCCTCTCCGGATAGGCCTGTCGTTCCAAATTTGCGTTCGCGCGCCTATCATTTTGGCTCGGCGTCACGATTTTGTGTTGAAACCTGATTTGCCCGCGAGTCCGCTAATCAGGACACTGGATCCGTCGTCGCGCTTTGCGGCGCACACCAGAGAGCTGTTCTCATTTGATCATGTGACGAGCGCCCAGTCGAACGGCGGAAGCAGAAGATGCTTCGGTTGGCCGACGGGCCTCAAAAAAATTCAGGAGCTTCTATCCATGGCAACACAGAAATCGAAAATGCTCGCATCCACCAGCCGTCGCACCGTCATCATGGGCGGCGTTGCACTGGCCAGTGCAACCCTGCTTAGCGCTTGCGCCAGCAAGAGCAAGAACTACTGCAACCCTTGCAACCCCTGCGCAGCAAAGAACCCCTGCAATCCTTGCAACCCATGTAACCCTTGCGCCGCCAAAAACCCTTGCAATCCCTGCAACCCATGTAACCCTTGCGCCGCCAAGAACCCTTGCAACCCATGCAATCCCTGTGCAGCGAAAAACCCGTGCAATCCTTGCGCGGCAAAGAACCCCTGCAATCCTTGCAACCCCTGTGCAGCGAAGAATCCCTGCGCAGCAAGCTAACAGGGTTTTCTGAGACCATAGAGAAATGGCGGCAGATGAAGCGCATTTGAAGCGGACTCTGCCGCCATTTCTTTTTCCCGGTCCCGGTCCGGCACCCGGCTATGGCGCACGTGAGCCGGAAAGTACTTCTATATGCCCAATTGACGTGACCGAAGTCTGGAGTCACAAGAAGCGAAAGTGCTAATCTTACTCTGGAGAGTGAATCGGGCACGGGCTCATCGTTTCAAAACACTTCGAAAATTGGGTGGATAAATGACGTCGGATCATAAAGTTGCGCTGGTTACCGGTGCAGGAAGCGGAATCGGCAAACATGCGGCCATGGCGCTGCTCAAAGCCGGTTATGCAACGGTTTTGACCGGTCGACGACTCCGCCCCCTGGAAGACTGCATTAAAGAAGCCGCAGTCACCGACGTACCTGCGCTCGCAGTCACCTGTGACGTCGGCAACGCCAACGAAGTCGCCAGCCTTTTTTCCAAGATCGAGCAAAAATTCGGGCGGCTGGACGTTCTTTTCAACAATGCAGGCACCAATGTGCCGCCCCTGAGCCTGGATGAGATCACACCTGAGCAGTGGGCAACGGTCGTCAGCGTCAATCTGACCGGGGCCTTTCACTGTACCCGTGAAGCTTTCAAGCTGATGAAACGCCAGAATCCTATGGGTGGTCGGATCATCAACAACGGCTCGATCTCGGCCCAGTCTCCGCGTCCCGGCTCCGCGCCCTATACGGCGACCAAGCACGCAATTACCGGTCTAACCAAGTCCACGTCCCTCGACGGGCGGCCTTTCGATATCGCCTGCGGTCAGATCGATATCGGTAATGCAGCCACGGATATGACCACAGCCATGGCGGTCGGCGTGCCACAGGCCAACGGTACGATGGCAGTCGAGCCTACCATGGACGTCAAACATGTGGCTGACGCAGTCGTGCACATGGCAGGTCTGCCCCTGGACGTGAACATTCAGTTCATCACAGTAATGGCGACCAAGATGCCCTTGATCGGGCGCGGCTAGCAGCAAGCGGGCTTAAGGTTTTACGAATTTAACTCGCGGCGCGGAGGATCTCTTTGGCCAGCGCGCGGATTTCCGTTGCTGCCTGCCCGCGCGGCTGCACCTCACCAACCGCGCGCCCCTCTGCCAACGCCGAGGCAAAGGCCACTCTGTTCCCCAGGCGTGTTTTCGCGATTTTGGCGCCGTAACCTTGGATCTCAGCCAGCATTTCTTCGGTCAGGTTTGCGCGCGGTGGCACGCGGTTAAGCACAAGAAGTGCCGCCACCCGCTCCTGCCGTGCAAGCTCCAGGGTCGGCTTGGTCGCCCAGACATCCATCGGCGAAGGCTGCACGGGAACAATCACCAGATTGGCCAATCGAACCGCGATTTTGGCTTCGGTCTCTGCATGCGGCGGACTGTCGACCAGGACGATGTCATGGTCGCGGGCCAGCTTGTCGATCTCTGCTCTTGATCGCCAGCCTTTGACGGCTGAAACAAGCAATCCCGCACCGGCATCCCCAAGACGCTCTTCGCGCAGACGGTACCACATGGCGAGGGATTGCTGCGGGTCTATATCGACGACAGCAACAGACTTCTTTGCAGCCGTGAAGGCGACGGCAAGATGCGCCGTGACAGTGGTTTTACCGGCACCGCCTTTTTGCTGTGCAACAGTCAAAATTTTCCCGGCCATGCTGAAGTCTCCCGTTTGTAGACTACTGATATTGTGCAGGTGCGAAATGTGTCGTCAAGACGACAAAGCAAGGTTTGAGAATAAATCCTGTGTGGGCCTCCACCTTTGGGGGAAATTTACCTGACAGCATTGCCCATATCTTTTGACGTGAGATCGCATTTCAGTAGACTGCGCCGCCATGTCCCGAGAGCAAGCAAAGCCCCATGCAAGCCGGATCCTAGCGCCGACGCCTGAGACCTATCGTGCCGCAGCAGATCTGCTGCAGGCTGGTGAGGTTGTCGCCTTTCCAACGGAAACCGTCTATGGCCTGGGAGCGGATGCGACCAATGACCGAGCCGCAGCGCGCATTTTTGAAACCAAGGGACGGCCAAGCTTCAACCCGCTTATCGTGCATTTCGAACATCTTGAAGCGGCCGCTCGTGAAGTTGAGGTAAATCCCTGGGCGGAAGCTCTGGCAAAAGCCTTCTGGCCGGGCCCGCTAACCATGGTTTTACCGCGCCGAGATGACTCGCGCATTTCACTCCTCTGCAGCGCCGGCTTGCCTACCCTCGCCGTCAGAGTCCCCCGGCACGAAATCGGCCAAAGCCTGCTCCGAGCGGCGCAACGCCCCCTGGCGGCCCCCAGCGCCAACGCATCGGGCAAGATCAGCCCGACCTCCGCAGCACATGTCGCAGCCTCACTAGGTGACCGCGTCCCGATGATCCTGGATGGCGGCGACTGCGAGGTTGGACTCGAATCCACCGTGATCGATCTCTCCGGGAGTCAGCCCGTTATCCTGCGCCCCGGCGGCATCACCCGCTCCCAACTGGAGTCTGTCCTGGGCAGTGTTGAAGAAGCCGGGGCCGGCAGCGATATCAAATCGCCGGGCATGATGACCAGTCATTACGCCCCGTCCCTGCCGATCCGGCTTGGCGCGACAGATGTAGAAGCGAATGAAGCGCTGCTAGCCTTTGGACCAGATCCCATCAAAGGGGCGGCAATCACCGAGAATCTGAGCCCGAACGGGGATCTCGCCGAGGCGGCTGCCAATCTTTTCAATCTCTTGCATAGCCTGGATCGGGAAAAACTGGCGGGAATCGCCGTGATGCCGGTGCCGCAAAAAGGCTTGGGCATCGCCATCAATGACCGGCTCGTCCGGGCGGCAGCACCACGAGACTAAGGCCTCTTGCGGATCAGGACTGGTCCCAGGCGCCTGAAGGCATTAAATTCCAAGCCATGAATACAGAAGCCCCCAAGCAGACATCCGACAGCCGACTCACCGAATTCCTGACCGAGATCGAAGCCGTCGTTGGCGCGAAAGCCATTCTGACCGCCGCCGAAGACCTTGCGCCGCATTTGCAGGAGATGCGCGGGCTCTATCTGGGCGACGCGCCTTGCGTGATCAAACCCGCCTCGACTGAAGAGGTCGCGGCCGTGGTGCGGCTTTGCGCGAAGTATGAAATGGCCGTGGTCCCGCAGGGCGGCAATACAGGATTGGTTGGCGGCGGAATACCGATCACCTCGGACAATGCCATTGTCCTGAGCCTCTCGCGGATGAATGCAATCCGTGAAATCGACGCCACCAATTACACCATGACCGTCGAGGCCGGCTGTATTCTTCAGAATATTCAGGCTGCGGCCGACAACGCGGATCGTCTCTTTCCTCTCAGCCTGGGCGCGGAAGGTACCTGTCAGATCGGCGGTAATCTCAGCACCAACGCAGGTGGCATCAACGTGCTGCGCTACGGAAACGCGCGCGATCTGGTTTTGGGATTGGAAGTCGTCTTGCCCGATGGTCAGATCTGGCACGGGCTGCGCGCGCTGCGCAAGGACAACACCGGCTACGATCTAAAGCACCTCTTCGTCGGCGGTGAAGGCACGCTTGGGATTATTACGGCGGCAGTGCTGAAACTCTTCGCCAAACCGCGCGACAAGGTCACGGCCTTTGCTGCTGTCCCCAATCCTGCAGCCGCCGTTGAGCTCCTGGGCCGTTGCCGCACACTCTCCGGTGAGGCGGTCAGCAGTTTCGAGCTGATCCCGCGGATCAGTATCGAGAGCTCGGTCAAACACATCGCCGGCATCACAGATCCACTCGAACAGCCGCACGACTGGTACGTGCTGGTTGACCTGGTAGCCGGGATCGAGGACGGCAGTCTTTCAGAGACCATGACGACGATCCTCTCCGAGGCCTTCGAAGAAGAGCTGGTGCTCGATGCAACCGTGGCAGCCAGTGAAACCCAGTCTGCCGCATTGTGGCGCATCCGCGAAGCCATGGTCGAGGCGCAGAAGCACGAGGGCGGGTCGATCAAGCACGACGTTTCAGTGCCGATTTCAAGCGTTCCCGAATTCCTCGAGCGCGCCATGGTGGCGGTCAGTGAACGCCTTCCCGGCATCCGGCCTGTCCCCTTCGGACATATCGGCGACGGCAATATCCACTTCAATCTTAGCCAGCCGCTCGGCGCGGATAAGGCCGCCTATCTCGCACGCTGGGACGAGATGAACGAGATCGTCCATGACATCGTGGTAGAGCTTGGTGGCTCCATCAGTGCCGAACATGGCATCGGCCGCTTGAAAGTCGCCTCAAACGCACATTACAAATCGGACGTGGAAATTGACCTGATGAAGAAGGTCAAGGCTGCACTGGACCCGAAGGGCCTGATGAACCCCCACAAAATCGTCGACTGAAGGTACTTTAAAGCGCACCTAGCAACAAAATTGTCCGCTCGCCGATCCAGATAGCGGCGAAGCCGATACACGGCAACGCCAAGCCCAGGCGGACAAGGCTGACTTTGTTTGGCAGATACTTGCTCAGGGCCCAGAGACATGGCCAGATGACCAGCGCAATCGCAACCTGACCGATCTCGACCCCCAGATTAAAGGCCACAAGGCTTTGCCAGATATTCGGCGCGTCGAGCTGCAGGATTTCGCGCAGCACAAAAGAAAACCCCAGACCATGCAGCAGCCCGATCAAGGCTGTAACCAGCGTTGTACTCTTTAGTTGCTTGTCACCGATTGCAATGATGGCGGCGTAGACAATCGAGAACGCAATGCCGAGTTCTACCAGGGGCACAAACCAGGCGGCCTGTGGCACGAAACCGAAGAAGCCGAGCGCCAGCGTTATGCTGTGACCTAAGGTAAAGCCGGTGATTCGCCAGAGTAAGTCCCTGATCAGGCGCGCACCAAGCACCAGACAAACGACAAAGAGAACATGGTCCGTCCCTTCAAGGATATGCCTCACCCCTTCATAGACAAAGGTGAGAACGGCATCGACGAGGGAACGGGAAACTTCAATCGGATCAGCCAAGAGCCCCCGAACCCGAAAAACCAAGGGCTCCCCCGCGCCATGGACCAGGATCAGGTTGGCCGTATCCGCCTGTCCGGGAAGTCCGGGATTAAGGGTGCTCTCGATCGTGTAGTCGCCACGACCACCTGGAGTCCGATAGATAATCTCGGCATCGACGATGGTGTCGCCGACATAGGTGACCTCGAAATCCTCCGGATAGATCTCGCCATCCAACGCACGGTCGGCTTCTTCCAGAGTGGCAAAGGGGACCTGTTTGAGCGCTGGATACGCCCGCAACCGACCCAGTTCCGGCACCAGTTCCCTGCCACCGCTGCGTACGACATGTCCCTCACCAATGAAACTGGCCAAGCCAGCTGGGTCGCGCCGCAAAGCCTCGGCGTCCAGGTAATGAACCAGGACTTCATCTTCTGTGCTGTTCGTGGAATAAGGCGCTGCTGTGCGAGAGCCATCCGCCTGTTCCGGCCCCAGTTTATCGGCAAGCAGATAGGCCATGGGCAAGCGGATCAGGATGCGCAGATCCTCCGCACGTTCCTCCACGTGGATGATACGGATATTGACGTTGAGATTGAAGTGGGCGGCTGCGGTCCCCGCCAGTCCGACAAGAACTGCAAGAAACGTAGCAAAGCGGGCGACACGACCTGCGCATCCCCCGCTTTTCATCAACCCGACCAAGGCAAAAGCCACAGCGGTTCCTGGATCAGTTTTTGACCATGTTGTTCGAACCGAAGTAGTACACGTGGCCCGACTTACCTTCAAGGTCTGCCGCCGCGATTTCGATCGACGGCTTGTCCAGCAGGGTGTTCTCGTGCCTTTCCACCCATTCGGTCGCCGGCTCCAGCGTCGAGGTAAAGAAGGTCGTTTGGGGCACCAGATAGTGATGCGGAATGGCAAGCTTTGCGCCAACCTTGGCAACCACGGAATCTGCCTGCTCGTAATCGAAGATGTGACGCGAGCCATCCACCGGCACGAAGATCACGTCAACCTGGCCGATCTGGTCCCAGACTTCCTGCGGCGGATTCGGACGATTATCCCCCCACATCAGGAACTTCATGCCGCCGGTCTCGATCACGAACATGGTGTTGTCGAAGTGGCGGGCATTGGTCGGCGCACAGATGTCCTCCCGGCCCTCGAACTGCTTGACGGCTTCGGTCCAGGCCACGGTTCCCGGAGCAACACATTGGTGCTTGTCGGCAATTCCGGTGATCTTCACATCACCCAATTCAAAGCTGCCAGCCATGCGGTCGAGCAGCATGTTCGCATCCAGCTTGTCGATGGCGTCGTGATCAAAGTGCGCATGGGTCGACATCCCGATGTCCACTTCAACCTGAGGGAAATCCATCCGATACCAGAGTCCCCAAGCCCCCGACGGGTCGTTGCGCCAAGGGTCGACCATCACGGTGATCCCGCGCGGCGAGGTGATCTGAAAGGCCGAGTTGCTGTAAAAGGCCACCCCGACCTTGCCGCTGTCGGCCTGAACGCCGCCATCCTTTTGCACCTGGATAATGCGGTTATGATTCTTGCCGGACTTCCAGGTATCCAGACCCGTGCCAAGCGCTGAGAAAGCGCCAAAGGACACCCCGGTCAGTACTATGGCGCCGATGGCCCCAAATTTTAGTTTGTCGCGCATATTTGCCCCCAACTTCCTTGTTCTGGCTTATCAGTCGGATCACGCAGACCCGCTGTGCCTTACATGAAGGTTAACAGCTGGCGCACAGTCAAAACAGGTGGGGAAACCTAGGGGGGACTATGGGGACAATCCCCATATTTCTCAGTTAGTGTAGAGACGAGAGGTAACTGCGCAGATTGACCTTCACGGAGTTGAGGCCGACCTTCTTGCGGATGTTATTTCGGTGAAAATCGACCGTACTTGTCGCAACGCTGAGAAGTTCGGCAATTTCCTTGGTCGTCTGTCCTTGCATGATCAGTTTGGCGATTTCAACTTCCGTCGGCGTCAGGCGTGAAAACTTTGACGAAAGACGGCTTGCAAAGGGCTCGGTAATTCCGCTCAGGTTCCTCTCCAGAATTGCGAGGTAGGAGAGATTTCGCTCATTGGCCGTGCCGCGTTTGAGCTTCTCCAGGTAAGGCAGCACCAGTTCCTCGATATTCCAGAGGATCTTCTCCTCGAAGTCCCCACGCGAGTCTTCCACCCTCTGCAGCAGAACCTTCAACGCCGTATTGGTTTCCTCCAACTCGGCCTCGCGTTTCAACAAAGATTTCTCTGCGCGTTTGCGGCTGGCGATCTCTCTTTTCAAACCTTCATTCGTCGCTTCAAGCTCCCGGGTGCGTGCCTCGACCCGAGTTTCCAGCTCGTCGCGGACCTGCTGCAACTCGCCCTGCATCCGCTTGCGCTCGGCCATCTCAACCAAAAACTTAAGATCGCTGTCGACGACGGCTTTGAACTCAGTCAGCAGATCGGCGTATTCAACGGCCCTGTCGTTGTCTTTGCCGTCCAGAACGCAGATGGTGCCGAACAGCGTGCCGTCGGGCCAGGTCAAGGGTAAGCCCAGATAAAACAGCATGTTATGCTCGAGATCCGGATTGTGATCCCACTTGGGGTCTTCACGGGCGTTGCGCACCACCAGCAGATCGCGCTCTTCCATCACGGTGTCGCAGTAAAGTCCGGTGTTCAGCTGAAAAGACTGGTTCTGCCGATAGGGGTTACCCTCGGAGGCGGAGCTGACGAATACCAGGTGTTCCGGCACCGCGCGTTTCATGATCAAGCCCGCCGGCACGGAGAGCAGCTTGGCAAGGATATCGACCACCCGCTGCCATTTGGCCACCATCTCTTCGGGGATTTGCGGTTTGCCTTCGAGCATCACTCTTCGCTATTGGATCGCCTGCACCTGAGGACCATAGCCTCGCAGAGTGAGCGCTTTTTTCAAGCGATCTGTTGCGATACTGAAATCAAACGGCTCAAATCACCGTTACTTTTGCAGGCCCGGCGGTGCTGTTGTTCCGCGGACAATCAGCCCAACCTCCAACTCCGTTGAGTCAGGCATGGGAACGTCGCCTAATCGGGCGAGGAGATACTCAGCGGCCCTGCGACCCATCTCGCCCGCCGGCACATGCAGAGTCGTCAATGAAGGCTGAAGGTGCGAGGTCAGCGGCAAGTCGTCGAAGCCGGTGATCGACATCTCTTGAGGCACTGAGACGCCGCGTGCCTGACACTCCAATAATGCGCCCATCGCCAGGACATCGTTGCCGCAGATCACGGCGGTCGGCGGAACATCCTGAGCCAGAAGCTGACGCATGGCGCTGCGGCCCTCAGCAACGTCATAGGGCTTTTCGAGATAATACTCCGGCAGCAACGCAAGCCCCCGGTCCTCCAATGCCTGCCGCACACCAAGTGCACGTTCGGTGGCGCGGTCGTTCCCGTCGGTGATTCCCACGACCATCGCAATCGCGCTGTGTCCGATATCAATCAGATAAGTCGTCGCCCGGTTCGCAGCCTGACGATTATCAAATCCGACGCAGGGTTTTGCACCACTCCGGTCGAAGGCCCATGTGTGCACATAGGGGAGCCCTTTTTGATCGAGGCGTTCATAGAGTTTGGGTGAATGTCTGCAGCCAACCAGCAACAGCGCGTCAACACCGCGCGTCAGAAGCGCGTCGACCTGACGGACTTCCTCTTCCAGGTCGTAATCGAAGCTTGCGAGCAGGAGCGTAAAACTGTCTGCATGCAGCCGCCGCTGAAAGGACTGAACCCCCCGGGCAAAAATTGCATTGTCGAGGGTCGGAATAACGGCGCCGATGGTTTGGGTGCGTTGCGAAGCGAGAGCACGCGCCGCGCCGTGGGGCACGTATCCCAGCGAGGCAATCGCGGCCTCAATCTTTTCCTTACGGACCGGCCGGACCAGATCCGGCATGTTGAGATAGCGCGACACGCTCGCTGTGGACACACCCGCCTCACGGGCTACGTCTTCCAGAGTCGGAGCTTTTTTCATGATCTCTAGTAAGCGCTTTCTTACGACTATGACTTATTTCAAGCTTACGCGAATCACGAAAAGAAATCCATAATTGCCGGTACTTACTTCAGTTCGTAAGCAAAATACGAGACCTACACCGATTCTGGACGCTTGACTCGGAAACCACAAGAATGCTCTAGTTCTAAAAAATGTAAGCGCTTACATTTTGAAATACTGAATCTGACGCCTTCGTTCGCGAACCGGATCAGTCTCGGAGGAACGCCATGTCATCCCAAGATACCGCAGGCAATACGCAAGAGACCGGGCTCGAACGGAATGCTGGGCCTGCGAGAACCCCACCGGATGTCGAAGGGCCTAAACAATCAGGCGGACGTTGGGCCCTACTTGCTTCAGCAGGCTTCTTTTGCCTCTACGCGGCGAATGTCCTGAGCGGAAAGATCTCTACCGTCAGTGACGTAACGATTCCACTCAATCTCGGCGATGTCGGTGAGTTCATCACCCTTTTCGCCGCGGCCATCTGTTTCGTGATCGCAACGCTGCGGCGCGAAGCAGCCAACTAACCCGAGCACGCCGCGAACGGCACGCCGGATCCAAAAAGAATAATCTCTCTGGGAGGAAAAACATGTCGAACGAAAAGTCCCCGCAAAGCGGACAGACAAAAGAAACCCCGCGCTCCGTCGAGCGTCGCCGCTTTCTGGAAACTGCCGGTAAATTCGGTTTCACCACCGCAGTGGTGGCCGGTGCGGCCGGAACCCTGATGTCATCCGACGCCCTGGCCCAGACGGCCAAAGAGGAAGCTGAGCGCAAAAAAGCCGCCAAGCATACGATGACCATCGCGACAGCTTACATTCTGGGGGCCTCGCGCAGCTATCCGATCATGCAGCTGGATTTCAAAGAGAACATCCAGAACACCACCAACGGCGAGATCTATGTGAAGCTCGCACCCGGCGGACAGCTCGGCGCAGGCGGCGCCTTGGCGCAGAAAGTCCAGGCCGGCACGATCCAGGCCGCGCAGCACTCTCTTTCCAACTTCGCGCCTTTCGCCCCTGCAGTCGATCTGATCAACGTGCCTTACTGGTGTGGCGAGAATCAGAAGTTCATCAATCTGGTAACCTCCGACACCTGGCGCAACGAAATCAATCCCAAGGTCGAAGCCAAGGGCTTCAAACCCCTGTGGTATGTCTGCATCGATCCGCGCGTGGTCGCATTGCGCCAGGGTATTGAAGGCCCGATCAAAACACCTGAACAGATGACGGGTATCAAATTCCGGGTCCCCGGCTCGAAGATCCTACAGCAGTTCTATCGCTTGCTCGGCGCTAACCCGACACCTGTGGCCTGGGGCGAAACACCCTCAGCGATCAAGCAGGGCGTCGCAGATGCGCTGGATCCCTCGGTTGAAGCACTGCACGTCTTCGGCTTCAAGGACGTTCTTTCCTGGGTGACCTTCAACCGCTCAGTTCCCGATGCGCAGGTCTACTCCTGTAACCTGGAATGGTTCAACGCCCTGCCCGGTGACCTTCAGGAAAAGGTCGAGTTCGCCAGCGACATTACCTCACAGCAAAACCTTGCAAAGGTTCCGAGTGCCCGCGCCTACGCCATGTCTGAGCTTTCCAAAGCGGGCGTGCAGTTCTACGCGCCGAACGATGCGGAGATGGAACAGTGGGTCGCCAAGGCGGGGCATCAGCTCTCCGACTGGGATGCCACCAAGACGGAGCTGGCCGGTTCCATGGCGACTTTCGACAAGTTGCTGGAAGCCGCCAACACGCCGGGCCGTCTCTACGTCCACGACGTATAGCTCATTCTGTGCACTTCCGGCCGATGACTTCCCCTCCTGCGGGAAGGTGAAGCCATCGGTCGGTCTTCTTTACGAAAAGAAACAGCCATGAATGGTTTCTTGCAAAAACTGGATCGTAACGGCGAACGCTGGCTGCTACTGATCTTCTATTCGACGATCGTTGTCACGATCGCGATGGAGGTCATCCGCCGCTTCACTCTGAGTTACTCCTCCATCTGGGGGGAAGAGATCGCCCGCTACGCCTTTATCTATCTGGCGTGGATCGGGGCCTCTGCCGCGGTGCGCGAACGCGCACATATCCGTATCGATGTGTTGCTGCACTATCTGCCGCCGCGGGGGAAAGCCGTAATTTATCTCTTCGGTGACTTCGCGACCCTGATCCTCGCAGTGCTCGCCATTTACTGGTCGCTGGAAACGGTTCAGGTCTCGCTGAAGTTCGGCTCGGTCACCCATGGCCTGCGAATCAGTCAGGCCTGGTTTCTGGCTGCCGTTCCGCTCGGCTTTTCCCTGATGCTGTTCCGACTTCTGCAATCCATCCGGCGCGATCTGAATGATTTGCGCCATGGACGTGCCGTGTTTGACGGCAACCGCCTGTTCGACTGAGGTCTACACTTATGTATCAACTCTTAAATCAACAGGTGGCTTTGGAACTCGGTTGGGAGTTCTACGTCTCCCTTGCCGGTATAATCCTGCTGATCGCGCTCGCGGTGCCGGTTTGGGTGGCACTGGGACTGGGCGCTGTGGCAATGCTGGTCCTGACGGACGTCCTTCCGCTTTCGCTGCTTGGCGAGTCGCTCTTCGATGGGATCGACGCCTTCGCCCTGATCGCCGTTCCGCTGTTCATTTTGACCGGAGACGTACTGGTCAGGACCGGGCTCTCAAACAAGCTCCTGGATATCGCAGAGGCGACGGCCGGCGGATTCAAGACCGGCTTCGGCACGGCAACGGTATTGGGCTGCGGCTTCTTTGCCTGCATCTCCGGTTCCGATGCCGCAGGTGCCGCCGCCGTCGGGCGCATGACCATCGACCGCCTGACCGCGCAAGGTTATCCCAAACCCTACGCCTGCGCCCTGGTGGCTTCGGGTGCCTGTACCGGTATCCTGATCCCACCCTCGATCGCTTACATTGTTATCGGTCTGGTATTGGGTGTTTCTGCGTCGACCCTATTTCTGGCGGCTGCAGTCCCCGGCATTATGGTGATGCTCTCCATCATGCTGACCAATATCGTGATGAACCGCATCCACGGTTATGAAAATGCAGAGATGGGCTTCTCCCTGCAACGCTGGCTGAAGTCGATCTACGAAGGGCGTTTCGCCCTCCTGGTTCCCATCGTCATTCTGGGCGGGATCTACTCGGGTGTATTCACACCAACCGAAGCCGCCGCCGTGGCTGTTTTGACCACCATCATCATCGGCCTCTTTCAAGGCACCATCAGCCTCGCCGATTTTCCCAAGATGCTCGAGAGTTCCGCCAAGGTTAACGGCGTGATCCTGCCGATCATCGCCCTGTCTCTGCCTCTGGCGCAGACACTGGCGGCCCTGCAGGTACCGCAAGGATTTGTCCAGGGCATGACATCTCTGACGGATAGCACCGTACTGCTGACCCTGATCATGATTGGGATTCTGATCCTCGCGGGCTGCGTCATGGAGACCACACCGAACATCGTCATCCTTTCACCGATCCTTTTGCCTCTGGCGCGCGAGATCGGGATGGACGATATTCATTTCTGTATCATGATGGTGACGGCCCTGGGCGTGGGCTTTATCACGCCGCCACTTGGATTAAATCTCTTTGTGGTATCGGGCCTCACCGGCACATCGGTCCTCAGTATCGCGGCACGCGCAGGACCCTATGTTATCGCAATGCTGAGCGTCGTGCTGATGCTCGCGTTTATACCGGAACTCTCACTCTGGGCCCTGGGCTAAAGGAAATTCATGTCCAGCCCAACGAACAACGAGAAGTTCCAGAGCTTTTACAAACCGAAGAAATAGGAGATCAACACCGTGTCCGCTAAAGATCCTTTGGCCAACTACCCGCAAGCCGAATACCTCAAGAAGGCTGAGATGACCTCCGCAACCGGTGAGGCCGATGTCCGAGATCTGGTTGCCGGCATGTTGCGCGAGATCGAGGAAGGCGGGGAAGCAAAGGCCATCGAGTACACGCGCAAGTTCGATAAGTGGGAAGGCGATATCCTCGTTCCGCAGGATGTGATCGATGCCGCCGCGGACAAGGTCCCTCAGCGTCTCAAGGACGACCTGCAGTTCGCCCATGACCGGGTCCAGGGTTTTGCCCAGGCACAGCTTGCCAGCATGAGCGAGTTCGAAACCGAGCTTTCTCCCGGTCTCTTCGCGGGCCAGAAGCTGATCCCGGTTCAGACGGCGGGCTGCTACATCCCCGGCGGGCGTTACTCGCATGTCGCCTCCGCCATCATGAGTGTCTCAACTGCGAAGGTTGCAGGCGTCGACAATGTCATCGCCTGCTCCCCCCCCAACCGCGACGGCGGTGTTCACCCGGCAATTCTTTACACGCTGAAGCTCGCCGGAGTGGATCAGATTCTGGCGTTAGGCGGCGTGCAGGGTATCGCAGCCATGGCCTTCGGACTCTTCACCGGTCATAAGGCCGATATCCTGGCCGGTCCGGGTAACCAGTATGTGGCGGAGGCCAAGCGCCTGCTGTTTGGCCGTGTCGGCATCGACATGTTTGCCGGTCCGACCGAAATTCTGGTGATTTCCGATGAATCCGCCGATCCCTGGATCGTCGCAACTGATCTCGCCGGGCAGGCCGAACACGGCCCTAACAGCCCGGCCTGGCTGATCTCCACCTCGCGCAAGCACGCCGAAGAGGTCATGCGCCTGATGCCGGATGCCATCGAGTCCCTGCCGGAACCAAATCGTACTTCAGCCCGGGATGCCTGGCGGGACTATGGCGAAGTCATCGTGACACCAAGCCGCGAGGAAGCCGTCAAGATCAGTGATGACTATGCTGCCGAACACCTTCAGGTCCAGACCGAGGACCCACAGTGGTGGCTGGAAAACCTGCGCAACTACGGTTCGCTCTTCCTGGGCGAAGAGACCACGGTTTCCTTCGGCGACAAGACCTCAGGCACCAATCACATCCTGCCCACCAAGGGTGCGGCCCGCTACACAGGCGGTCTATCAGTTGGCAAGTTCATCAAGACGGTCACCTATCAGCGCTCGACCCGTGACGCCAACCGTGACGTGGCCGCGGTGACGGCACGTATCTCCCGTCTGGAAGGCATGGAAGGTCACGCCCGCAGCGGCGATGTCCGTCTGGCCAAATACTTCCCGGACGAAGATTTCGAGCTGAGCGCGTAGTGCAGGCTTTGGCGGGGAATCAAGTATGACGGAGGCAAATCCAGCCGCCTTCGATCTGACCGGCGAGGTCGCGCTTTGCACAGGCGCAACCTCCGGGATCGGACGGCGCATGGCCTGGGCGCTTTCTCAGGCCGGCGCCGATGTGATCCTTGTCGGGCGCCGTCAGAAACAACTGGATACGACAAAGGCCGAGATCGGAACTGCCGGTCGCGGACGCGCTGTCTCCGTTACGGCAGATCTGGGCGAGTTATCGGATTTCGCCGATCTGGTGGCGGAAGCCGGCAGCACACTCGGTGCGCCCACGGTGCTGGTAAATGCTGCGGGTGTGAATTTCCGCGAAGCGCCGGACGACATAACACCGGAAAGCTGGGATCTGACCCTAAAGCTCAATCTCACGGTGCCCTTCTTTCTGGCCCGGGCCTGCATCCCGGCCATGCGCGCGGCAAAACACGGTAGCATCATCAATATCGCCTCGCTGCAATCGACCCGCGCCTTTCCAAACGGCAGCGCTTACGGTGCCTCCAAGGGCGGAATCGCGCAGTTGACGCGTGCCATGGCTGAGTCCTGGTCCGCAGACGGCATCACCGCCAACGCCATTGCGCCCGGTTTCTTTCCAACCGAGTTGACCGAGGCTGTCTTTTCTGACCCGGAACGCGCCGCACACAACGCGCGACAGACGGCAATCGGACGCAATGGTAAACTTGAGGACCTGGACGGGATCACGGTTTTTCTGGCCTCACAGGCCGCCCGCTACATCACCGGTCAGATCATCAACGTAGATGGCGGCTTTACCGCCAAATAGGAACAAGAGATAGATGGCGGCTTTGCCGCCAAGTAGGAAAAGAAGATGAAAGCACTGGTCTATACTGGTCCCGAAACCGTTGTGTACCGGGACGAAACTGACCCGCAGGTGGGTGATGGTGAGTGCCTGGTCAAGATCGACGCGGTCGGCATCTGCGGTTCGGACATGCATGCCTTCAAAGGGCACGACCAACGCAGGCCGGCCCCTTTGATCCTGGGACACGAGGCCAGCGGCTTTGTCATTGAGGGCAGTGCAAAGGGGCGGCGCGTCGTCATCAATCCGCTCGTCAACTGCGGCCATTGTCCGCTGTGTCTGTCGGGACGCATCAACCTCTGCCCAAACCGCGAAATTATCTCGATGCAGCCGCGCCAGGGCGCTTTTGCGGAGATGATCAATATCCCGGAACGTAACCTGATCGACATCCCCAGCGGCATGGACAGCGCGAAAGCAGCATTGGCCGAACCGATTGCCACGGCTCTGCACGCGGTGGTCCTGGCCGCTAAAACGAGCGAACGTCCACTCTGCGAAGTTAAGGCACTGGTTTTGGGCGGGGGTGCGGTCGGGCTCGCCGCGGCCCTGGTTCTACGCAGCCATGGTTGCAAACAGATCCAGCTTGGCGACACTAATCCGCTGCGCCGCAAGACCGCGGAGGCACAGGCGGTTGGTGAGATTTACGACCCCATTTCCGGCCCGGTCCCGGATGAAAACTCCATTGATGTCGTGATCGACGCCGTTGGCAGCGGCGTGACACGAACCGCGTCACTCAAAGCCGTCCGGCCCGGTGGCACCGTGGTGCATATTGGTTTGCAGGATAGTAAAGACGGCATCGACATCCGCAAAATTACCCTGCAGGAAATCGCTTTCATCGGCAGCTACACCTACAGCATGGTCGATTTCCGGGCGACGGTTGCGGCCATGCAAAACGGTGCGCTGGGCAGGCTCGACTGGATTGAGGAGCGGCCACTTTCAGAAGGCGCTGCAGCCTTCGAAGACCTCAGCAAGGGTGCAACCGCCGCCGCCAAGATTGTGTTGCGCCCATCCTGACGACTGGAAAATTCCGATCATAACGGGCTATCTCCCTCGCCCGCTTGTGATTAGACTGCCCGCGTTCGCCTCCGGTTCGATCTCGAAACGAGGACCAAAAAAAACAAGACAAGCGGACGCACGTCCAAGCGTGCCACCCGCGAGGGAGATACAATGAAAATCAAAGCTGCCGTTCTGCACGCCTTGGGCACGGCCCAGCCTTATGCCGAAACCAAACCCTTGATCGTTGAAGAGGTCGAACTGGCACCGCCAGGTCCGGGCGAAGTTCTGGTTCAGGTCAAGGCGGCTGGACTCTGCCATTCCGACCTTTCGGTGATCAACGGCAGCCGCCCGAGACCGACCCCGATGGTTATCGGCCATGAGGCCGCAGGCGTGGTCGCCGAGTGCGGACCGGGTGTCGATGACCTGAAAGCAGGCGACAAGGTGGTGATGGTCTTTGTCCCGAGCTGCGGCAGCTGCCTGCCCTGCGCCGAAGGACGACCCGCTCTTTGCGAGCCCGGCGCGGACACAAATACGGCTGGGACGCTGCTCTCCGGCGAGCGCCGCCTCCAGCGCCCCGTGGCCCCCGACGACACAATCCTGCACCATCACATGGGCGTTTCCGCCTTTGCAGAGTACGCGGTGGTCTCGCGCCGTTCGCTGATCAAGGTGGATGACGAAGAGCTCAGTCACGAGGAGGCGGCACTTTTTGGCTGCGCGGTGCTCACAGGTGTGGGCGCGGTCGTCAATACGGCTCAGGTTCCACCGGGTAGCAGCGTCGCGGTGCTCGGTCTTGGCGGCGTTGGCCTGAACGCGCTTTTAGGCGCTAAGCTCTCCGGCGCCCGGCATATCATTGCCATGGACCTGCAGGACAGCAAGCTCGCCCTGGCCAGCGAACTGGGCGCGACCGGCACAGTCAATGCCGCGGACCCGAACGCCGTTGAGGCCGTCAAGGATATGACCGGTGGTGGTGTCGACTTCGCCTTCGAACTGGCGGGTTCGGTAAAGGCCATGGAACAGGCTTACCGGGTGACCAAGCGCGGTGGCACGACGGTCAGTGCCGGCCTGCCCCACCCCGATCACCGCTGGGAGTTACAACAGGTCAACATGGTCGCGGAAGAACGCACGATCAAAGGCAGCTACATAGGTTCCTGCGTGCCGATGCGTGACATTCCCCGCTATATCGAGCTGTACCGGCAAGGCCAGCTGCCCGTCGACAAGCTGATGAGCGATGTCATTGCGCTTGAAGATATCAACAGCGGTTTTGACCGGCTTGCAGCAGGTAAAACCGTGCGTCAGGTGATCAAATTCTGATCTAAGCAGTTAAGCGCAGGCCTCTGGACGAGAACACGCTGTGGCTTCCTGTCCAGAGCCGGTCTGATCGACATCAAGAGATCCTCCCTGTCCACTGCCTAGCGAACAGGCAGTGCGCTCCCAAATTGCGCGCAGTCTAGGCAGGCCCGCTTGTCTGGCGGGCCGAAAACCTGCCCGAAAACCTTTGGCATTCTTCTTGCGTATTCAATGAATTGAGTTGGGGGGGAAGCAATGTGGAACTCAGGTTCTTCGAAATCTATCGCAACAGCGAATATCTATGGCGACTGGTCGAAGGCGCAGGCTTTAGCGCTGCGCTGGCTGTAGGAGGCGGACTGATCGGCTTATTGCTGGCGACACTGCTGGCAGCTTGCCGTTTTGGCGAAGTTCGCGGTTTACGGCACGTGGCGACGGGCTATGTTGAGTTCATTCGTAACACCCCGCTCATCGTCCAGCTCTTCTTCGTGGCTTTCGGGCTTCCCCTTCTTTTGGGGTACAGCTGGCCCTTCTGGGCCCACGCGCTCCTGGCACTTACCTTGAATTTTTCGGCTTACTTTGCCGAAATTCTGAGGGCAGGCTTCGCAAACGTATCCAGTGGACAGGTCGAAGCTGCGACGGCTCTCGGTCTGCGTCCTGTACTCATTTTCCGAAAAATCATTTTTCCGCAGGCGGTTGCGACGATGTACCCGTCTCTCAACAGTCAATTCATTTTTCTCTTTCTCACGACCGGTGTAGTTGCGGAAATCGGCGTCACCGACCTGACGTCTGCCGGGCTCTTCATAGACAGCAGAACTTTTCGATCCTTTGAAGTCTTCATCACACTGACCGGCATATACCTGATGATGGCGCTCAGCTTTAAGTCGTTGCTGAATCTTTTGCACCGCCAGTTGTTCGGCTGGTTGAGAACGCAATGAAAGAATTCTTCGTTGCTATCCTCGGGAAGCCCTTTGGCATCGTCCTGTTTCAATTGCTGGAAGCAACCCAGTTTACGCTCTATCTGTCGCTGATCGCCTTTGTTGGTGGCGGCCTGATTGCGCTCATCGTGACCTTCATCAGAATCACGCCATCCAAACAGAACAAGGTCGTCGCCAGCAGTTACATCTGGACCTTCCAGTCGATCCCCCTCCTCATGCTTCTGTTCCTCCTCGGCCTTGGCGTTCCACGCCTTTTGAACCTGGACATCAATCCCTGGGTTGCCGCGGGTATTGCCCTCACTCTCTACGCCAGCGCCTACCTTTCAGATGTTTGGCGCGGCGCGGTCGAAGCCGTTCCGGTTGGTCAATGGGAAGGTGGTAGCGCGCTCGGTTTGAGTTTTTTGAAAACTGTCATCCTGATTGTCGTTCCCCAAGCCGTACGGCTCTCTCTCGCGCCAACGGTGGGTTTTATGGTTCAGATCATAAAAGGCAGTTCACTTGCATACATCATCGGCTTTCACGACCTGATGAGCGTCGGAAAACGATGGGCTAATGCACCGGTCACAGGAACCGAGCCATTCGTCATTTTTCCAATCATGGCGCTCATCTATTTCTGTCTCTGCTTCCCATTGTCGCTCTGGTCCAGGCGTCTGGAACGCAGGCTTGGAAAACCGTCTAGCCGCAAACCGGCGGAAGCGGGATGAGCCACGCCTCCCCCGCAGAAACACCATCGAAAAAACGAAAGGAAGAAAATATGATTTCAAAATTGAAAGCAGTGGTCCTGGCTCTGTTGCTTACGGGTCTGACCCCAGCAGGAATCGCTCAGGCCGAACTCTCCGATGTTCTTGCTTCAGGCAAGATCAAGATTGCCATACCGGAAAACTTCCCGCCTTTCGGCTCCTTGAATGAAGAGGGCGAATATGCCGGTTACGACGTCGATGTTGCCAAACTCGTCGGCGAAAACCTGGGCGTAGAGGTCGAGCTGGTGCCGGTGACTTCCAAACAGCGCATTCCCTTTTTAGAGACAGATCGTGTGGATCTGGTCATCTCCTCCATGGGAGCAAATCCTGAGCGCGCAAAGTCAATTTGGTTTTCCAGCGCCTACGCTCCATTCTTTTCCGGCGCGTTCGCAGCAAGCGATGTTAAAATCGCCTCACCAGATGATCTTGTCGGCAAAAAGGTAGGTGTTACCGGCGGAACCCTCGAAGATCTGGAGCTAACCGAAAATGGCCCCGAAGGTATCGAAATTATCCGCTTCGGCGACAATGCCGCGAATCTGGCAGCCTTTCTGTCCAGTCAGGTGGAGGTCCTGGTTACAGGGAACACCGTCGCCGCGAAACTCTCCGCCGACAACCCTGACCTGGACATTGAAACCAAACTCATTATCAAGGAGTCACCCGCGTTCATCGGCGTTAAAAAGGGCAATTTCGACCTGTTGCAGTGGGTAAACGTCTTCATCCTGCATAAAAAACTCGGTGGCGAACTCAATGGGTTTTCCGAGAAGTGGCTTGGACAGAAGCTGCCGGCACTGCCAGCGCTCTAATCGCGGTAACCAGCGACCGGTTTTAAATAAGGGTCGTTCGGTCGGCAGGGAGACGCACTCGGATTGTCGTCCCCTGCCCCGACTGACTTTCTATGTCCAAGGTTCCCTTGTGCAGCTCGACCAGAGTTTTGCTCAGCGGCAAGCCCAATCCGACACCTTGGCGGCTTCGCGTCGCGACACTCTCAACCTGACGGAACGGCTCAAGAGCAACCTTGATATCGGAACGACTCATCCCGACACCAGAGTCCGAAACAGAGATCTCTAGGTCATCATCCTCAAGAAGCCGTGCGCGAATCATGACGACAGCCCCACTGGGCGAGAACTTGATCGCGTTGGTCATCAGATTGACAATCACCTGCTTCATCTTCAGAGGATCGGCGTAGAGGATGGGCAAATCCTCGTCGATCGACATTCTCAAGTGAACGTTGGCACGGGTGGCCTGTTCCCTCACCAGACTGATGGAAGCCTCAACAAGTGTGTTGACCTCAACTGCCTCTGGGTGCAGCTCTCCATGCCCTGACTCAAAACGGGAGAGATCAAGAACGTCATTAATTAAGTCCAGCAGATGACGCGCGGAGCTATGAATGTCACTGGCATAGGAGGGGAATTTTTCCACACCCTTTGGCCCCAGCAACCCGTCTTTCATGATCTCAGAGAAGCCCAGGATCGCGTTCAGAGGGGTACGCAACTCATGACTTACGCTGGCCAGGAACTCGGACTTCGACCGGCTCGCTCGCTCTGCGGATTCTTTCGCGAGACGCAGCTCGAATTCGTTGCGTGTGCGTTCCATCGCAATACCGGTCAGACGGGCCGCGGTCATGACCTCTTCCAGCTCGGCAGTCGCAGGCACATGCCTTTCCTCGTTATAGACAGCGAAGGTTCCCAGCAGATCGCCGGTCATGGCAAAAACCGGCTGGCACCAGCAGGCAAGAAGACCTGCCTTGATGACCTGCGCATCGACAGCCATCCACGCCGTATCGGCTTCGACGTCCTCAACCACGACACGGCGTCTCTTGAAGGCGGACACAGCGCAGCAGTGTCCGCTTGGTCCCACGTTCAACCCGTTGATCGCTTCGATGTACCAGTCAGCGACACTTGGAGCGGCGAGATGACACAAAGTCAGGTGATCGGCATCGAGCGCCATGATCGCGCAGCGCATGCCGGCATGGAGCCCCTCGACCTTGCCGATGATCGCCTCCAGTGAAAGCTGAAGCGGGGCACCTGTGGCCAGAAGTTCGAGCACGGTGTTCCAGTCCTGGCGCGACGCAGTTTCGTCGCTGGACACCAGCTCACCCCCTCGTCCTTCAGCCCGCGTTGGGTTTAGGGCATCCGCCATTTTTCCTCGGCTCCGACATTCGAATCGAACTCAACGCCTACCCTGGACTGTTATTGGGCGCCTCATGCTCTTGGTCACGATCATCACAAGCCAACCAGACTACACCTTGCAATTGCACTATTTGATTAGGCATTCCGGGCATCTTACAAAAAACAGCGGCAATACGTTTTTACGCAAACAAGTCTATTAACAATTTGTAAAAAAAGAGTTAACGGCGCCCTAAATTTAAGTACTTATAATTGATAAAAATAATAAAAATCTCTAACAACGTTAGACAAACGCAATCGCGTCATAAGAGTCAAACCCCGCATACACCTGTGCTTGAAAGCGTCCGGGGCTTCAGTCAAAAATAATCATGATATGCATGAGATATGCGCCCGGCTGTTTTATTCCCCACAGAGAGTGGAACTGAAGGCCGAGAGTTGCTAAATCAGTGTAGTCTGGTGTCACAAGGCGGTCTGTCTTGGGGGTAAATCATCCGGATACCAACGCTTGCCTCCTCATTCTGGTTGTGGCCGGCCGTCGGAAAGAAGCTGTTCAGGGAAAGAAACATGACCTACACCGCCCCCCTCGAAGACATGCGGTTCGTGCTTGACGAAATCGCCGGCCTGCCTGGTATCGCCGAGATGCCTGGATATGAAGATGCGACCCCGGATCTCGTTGATGCCGTGCTGGGTGAAGCCGGACGTCTGGCCAGCGAAGTGCTTGCGCCCTTAAACCACAGCGGTGACCGGGAGGGCTTGAACTTTGACAATGGGGTGGTGCGCACGCCAAAGGGATTTCGCGAGGCCTATCAGCAATATGTGGAAAGCGGCTGGAATTCCCTCCCCTTCGATTCCGAATATGGCGGCCAGGGCCTACCCTGGGCGCTCTCTACCGCTGTCACGGAGATGTGGAACGCGGCCAATATGAGCTTTGCGCTCTGCCCGTTGCTCAATCAGGGCGCGGTCGATCTGCTCGAGACCCACGCGACCGAAGAACAGAAGCAAACCTATCTGACCAAATTGATCTCCGGTGAGTGGACGGGAACCATGAATCTGACCGAACCGCAGGCCGGGTCGGACGTTGGCGCCCTGAAGAGCAGGGCAGTTCCAAACGGCGATCATTATCTCATTACCGGTCAGAAGATTTACATTACCTGGGGCGAGCACGACTGCACGGACAACATCGTCCATCTGGTACTGGCACGGTTGCCTGATGCGCCCGCCGGAACCAAGGGCATCAGTCTTTTCATCGTGCCTAAATTTCTGGTCAATGCGGATGGAACGCTCGGACAACGCAATGATCTTCGCTGTGTATCGCTTGAGCACAAACTCGGCATCCACGCATCACCGACCTGCGTCATGGCATATGGCGACAACGGTGGTGCTGTCGGGTATCTCGTCGGAGAAGAAAACAAGGGCATGGCCTGCATGTTCACGATGATGAACAACGCACGTCTATCCGTAGGCATGCAGGGTGTCGCCATTGCTGACAGGGCCTATCAGCAGGCCACCAGTTTCGCACGCGACCGCGTCCAAAGCCGTGCTATAGGCAGCACCGACCCCAAAGCCTCTGCAATCATCCAGCATCCGGATGTCCGCCGCATGTTAATGACCATGCGTGCCGGAACCGAGGCCATGCGCTGCATCGCCTACCTCAATGCCGCGGAAATCGATCGTTCGCATCATCATCCGGACGCATCGGTTCGCGCGAAGAGCAATGCCCGTGCCGGGCTGCTGACGCCGATCACCAAAGGCTGGTCGACAGAACTGGGCTGCAGCCTCACTTCGCTTGGAGTCCAAATCCACGGCGGGATGGGATTTATCGAAGAAACCGGGGCGGCACAGCATTATCGGGACGCACGTATCCTGCCGATCTACGAAGGTACCACAGGCATTCAGGCGCTCGACCTGCTGACACGCAAGCTACTGCGCGACGGCGGCGAGACGGCCCGTGGCCTGATTGAGGAGATGCTGGAGACCTTCGCCCGGGTTGGCGAATCCGACGACGCACGCGTTTCGACCCTCGCGGCGCCAGCGATCGAACAGACCCGGCTTCTGGCAAGGACCACCGAAACACTTCTGCAGACGGGTGCCGAGGATATGGTGACCGCCGCCGCAGCCGCTACGCCTTACCTCAACCTCTTCGGCACCGTCGCGGGCGGTTGGCTCCTTTGCAAGTCAGCGCTGACCGCCAGCGGAAAACTCGCCGGTGGTGAAGGCAACGCCGACTTCTTCGATGCCAAGATCAAGACCACCCGTTTTTATCTGGATAATATCCTGCCGCAGGCCGTTGGTTACGCGGCAGCAGTCGACGGCGCGCAGAGCGTTATGGAAATGGACGAAGCACAGTTTTAAAGACAGAGATGGTTTGGGATCACAGGTTAAAGGAGAGGTCGAACCTGCTCCAGAAACCGGGTGATATCCTTCGCATCGACGAAAGCATGAACCGATAGTCGGATCCGTCCATCGTCGCCCCACACCAGAATGTTCTGCGCGGCCAATGACTGCATAATATTCTCGCAATCGGCATGGGCGAAGGCGATATTTCCGGCCCGCTCCACCTCCGGCTCCGGTGTAAGAACTTCTGTTCCCAGCGAAACAAGTTCTCTGCGCAGGTCGCCGCCGAGCGCCCTGGCGTTGGCGGCAATCCTATCGATGCCGATCTCAAGCAGATACTCCAGGGATCTCTGCATCAGATAGGCATCCAGGTGATTGGGGTTACCGACTTCAGCACGCTGGGCGCTCGCAAGAAGTCGATATTCACCTGGTAAATCGCCTTCTGTTGCTGAATTCCAGCCCACCCCCATCGGCTCGAAATCAGGTTGGCGCGTACGGTTCCAAATCAGAATGCCGGTGTGGGTCGAGAGCAGCCACTTGTAGCCACAGCTGACCACGAAGTCGCTATGACGTGCGTCGACCGGCACCACTCCGAGTGCGTGGCTGGCGTCGGTCAGCAGCATGGTCTCACGGCTATTCAGAGCCACGGAAAGCCCGGCAACATCAATCTGCTGCCCGGTCAGATAGCTAACCTGGCTGACCAGCATCAGGCGCGTACTTCCATCGCAAGCTTCGACCAGATCGTCGATCTCAACGAGCCCGTTTCTGGAGGGCACTATTCTGACCTCTACACCGAGTTTTTCGAGGCGCGCCAGGCCGTAGCGCCCGGACGCAAACTCGACTGCAGGTGTAACCACCGAGTCACCCGCCTTCCATTCAATCGACGAAATAACCCGGGAAATCCCCTCCGAAGCACTCCCGGTCAACGCAACGTCGTCCGATGTCATCCCGGTAAGTCGGCCCAGTAGCGCCCGCACCTCCTCGACAACGGTCCAGTGACGCCTATAACCATTCTGTCCATCCGCCTTGTCGCGGGCAAAGTCTTCAAAGGCATCCCGATGGACCTTGAGCAACGGTGGCTCACCGCCTGTCGCCAAGTGGGCCACGCCTTCCAACCCAATGAAGTCACTTTTATTCGCCAGCATTTATATCTCCGTGAACGCGTGCCCTGACCTGCAGGGCGTCCGAGCCCCTAACCTATCCTGCTATATTCTGCTATCAAGGATGACTCTTCCATCGAAACGGACAGGCCGGTGACGAAAAAAGACAACGCTGCACAAACGCAACGCCACGACCTTATCATCAGAAACGCCCGGATCATTGACGGCAGTGGCGAAGCCTCGGTATCTGGCGACCTCGCGGTTGACGGCGATCGCATCACGGCAATGGGCGATCTGTCCCGGGAGCTGGGCGCAAGCGAAATCGATGCAGGAGGCAAGGTCCTCGCACCGGGCTTTATCGATTCCCACACCCACGACGACCATGCTCTGCTGGCGACCCCCGCTATGGAATGCAAGATCAGCCAGGGTGTGACCACTGTGGTGACAGGCAATTGCGGGGTCAGTATCGCCCCACTGAAAATCGAACAGCGTCCACCCCCGCCGATCGACCTGCTCTCAGGTAACCCGCGGGATTTTCATCCCAGCTTTTCAGGTTACCTCGATGCCCTGGACAAAGACCCCGCAGCGGTGAATGCCGTCTGTCAGGTCGGTCATTCGACCCTGCGGCTGGCCGCCATGGACCGCTTGGACCGAACCGCTACGCGCGATGAGATTGCCAAGATGCGCAGGACACTAGGCGACTCTATGGAAGCGGGCGCAGCAGGTTTCTCGACCGGGCTCTTTTATCCACCAGCCCGCGAAGCCACGACAGAAGAAGTCATCGAGATCCTGGAAGGCTTCAGCGAATTCGGCGCCCTGCACACGACGCATATGCGCGACGAGGCCGATAACATCGCGGAGTCAATTGCCGAGACAGCCAGGATTGGACGGGAAGCGGCCATCCCGGTCCTGATCTCTCATCATAAATGCGTCGGCCGCAATAACCATGGCCGTTCGAGCGAGACCCTCGCCGCCATCGACCATGCCCGTTCGCAACAACCACTGGCGCTTGACGCCTACCCTTACATTGCGGGCTCAACCATGCTGGACGCGGGACGTCTGATGACGGCCTCCAAAGTGCTCGTCACCTGGTCAGTTCCGCATCCGAAATACTCGGGCTGGGATCTGGAGGATGTCGCCAGGGATATGGCGTTGTCCGTCGATGACACCATCGAGGCGTTGCTGCCCGCCGGCGGCATCTTCTTTTCTATGGACGAAGAGGATGTAAAGCGCATTCTGGCCTATCCCCACACCATGATCGGATCAGACGGCATCCCCGGCGACGAGCATCCACACCCGCGTCTCTGGGGCACCTTCCCGCGTGTCTTAGGCCGTTACGCCAGGGACGAAGGGCTGTTCAGTCTGGAAACCGCTGTGCGCAAAATGACCGCCATGACGGCTGAACAATTCAAACTGGAAGATCGCGGTGTCATCCGACCCGGCGCCTTTGCCGACCTTGTGATTTTCGATGCAGAGGAAATAGAAGACTCAGCCAGCTTCGAACACCCCGCCACACCCGCCAAGGGCATTCACAGCGTCTTCGTCAACGGTCGCAAGGTGTGGAGCGACGGCGCCTACAGCGGCGCCCGACCGGGCCGCGCACTGCGGCACCGGCACTAGTGGCAAAGTCGCTACTCTGACAGGATTGACGCAGTAGCGTCCGCAAGGACCTGACAGCCGAGAGCGATATCATCATCATGACTGTCCTCGGCGAAGTCGTGACTGATGCCGCCGATTGAGGGAATAAAGAGCATGGCGCAGGGCATGAATTCCGAAATAACGCCTGCGTCGTGGAATGCGCCGCTCGGCATTTCGGTCCATTTCTCAGGGGCGTGTTTCTGAGCCGAAGCAGCGATGTGCTTGCGGAAGCCTTCATCCATATGGGCGGGTGACACACGCACGCGAGCGGGTGCGGCTGAAACTTTGGCGCCGCCGCGCGCATTGATCTCCTCGATCAAGCGCGCGACCGTTGCCTCAAAGGCATCCAGCACGTCGGTAGATTTATCGCGGTATTGAAGATCCAGCTCCGCATAGCCGGGTACAATAGACGCCGCGCCGGGCGTGATGACGGCGCGCCCCATGGTCCAGACAGAGCGCTCGCCAGCAACCTTCGGAAACTCTTCGTTGATCGCATTGGCAAGAGCGTAGAGAGCTGCGGAGGCATCTTTGCGGATCGACATCATGGTCGTCCCCGCATGATTCTGCTGACCCTCAAAGGTCAAATGCAAACCGCCCAATCCGACAATCGACGTGACGACACCGATGTTGTTGTCGTCCTGCTCCAGATGCGGTCCCTGCTCGATGTGGGCTTCCAGAAAACCCAAGTAGCGTTCACGATCCAGCTTGATGCGTGGCACATCCGTCAAGCCTGCGGCGCGCAGCGCATCGGTCAGTTTCACACCATCCTTGTCCTGCGCGTCAGCTTCCATCTCAGGAGTGAAGAAACCACAGAGCGAGCGGCTGCCCATGCAGCCGAAAAATCGTGATTCCTCGTCCTGCAGGGACACCGCGTCAACCGCGAGATGCCGTGTTTCGGGATCCTCACGCAGCGCACGGGCGACTTCGAGGCCGTAGACGACACCCATGGCCCCGTCCAGCCAGCCACCGGTCGGTTGAGTATCCGAATGCGACCCGATCAAGACGGCCTTGCCCGGATTTGGCGAACGCCCGAGGACATTGCCGACCCCGTCAATCGTAGCTTCCAGCCCGGCTGCCTCGTATTCCGCCTTAAGCCAACGGCGGGCCTCCATGTCTTTTTCCGAAAAAGCGGGCCTGACCACACCATTATCGACCGCGCCGATGGATCGAAGGTGTCTTAAGTCGGCAAGCAGGCGTTCGGCATTGATCTGAGGCACGGTGTTGTCTCCTTACTGGATAAAAGCCCTTCATCCGTCCTGGCGGGAGCGTGAAGGATCGCCGCGCAATTATTGCCAAGCGCAGGCATTTCACAAGCAGAAGAGGTTCCACCATATGGAATGAGGAGAACACAGGGGCGCTTCGTCCATGCCTCTTTCCAGATCCCGGAAAGGGAGAATAGCACCTGTCCTTTCTTGGCCCTTTCCGTTGGGAAGCCTCCTGCTCTATATTCTGGCCCTGTTTCAAGATTGAGGCCGTGACAACCGGGTGCAGATAAATCCCGGCGGCGGCAGACCAGGGAGAGCGACGGAATGTCTTCAGCACGATCACTGCTTGCCATCGACCAAGGCACAACCAGCAGCCGGGCATTGGTTTTCGATGACGCGGGCCGGCCTATGGGTCAGGCACAGCAGGAGTTGCCTCAGCACTTCCCGCAGTCGGGATGGGTTGAGCATGATGTGGAAGACATCTGGCGCGATACAGTCGGGGTGGTCAAAGGCGCGCTCTCAAACGCCCGGGTGTCCGCCACCGACATTGCCGCGCTGGGTATAACCAACCAGCGCGAGACCACGGTTATCTGGGACCGCAAGACAGGCGAAGCGGTTCATAAGGCGATTGTCTGGCAGGACCGGCGTTCGGCGCCTCTCTGTGACCGCCTGAAGCAGGAGGGCCATGAGCCCATGGTGCAGGCCCGTACCGGCCTGCTGATCGATTCCTATTTCTCAGCGACGAAAATCGCCTGGCTGCTGGAAAACGTTGAAGGTCTGCGTGCCCGGGCCGAACGTGGAGAACTCGCTTTCGGGACCATCGATTGCTTCCTGCTCTGGCGGCTGACCGGCGGCAAGGTTCACGCGACCGATGCCACCAATGCGGCGCGCACGATGCTGTTCGACATTCATAGGCAGGTCTGGGACGAAGATCTCCTCGAGCTCTTTGGCGTTCCAGCCAATCTCCTGCCTGAGGTCTACGACAGCAATGCGGAATTCGGCACCACGGACGCCGGTCTGTTCGGTGCATCCATTCCGGTCCTGGGGATCGCCGGCGATCAGCAGGCCGCGACCGTTGGGCAGGCCTGCTTCGACGCCGGGATGATGAAGTCGACTTACGGCACCGGTTGCTTCGCTCTTATGAACACCGGCGAAACCGCGCTGAAGTCAACGAACCGGCTGCTGACGACGGTCGCTTACCGCATCGACGGCAAGACGAACTATGCGCTGGAAGGCAGCATTTTTGTTGCGGGTGCGGCTGTTCAGTGGCTTAGGGACGGCCTGAAGATCATCTCCTCGGCCGCCGAGACCGAGGGCCTGGCGAAATCCGCCGATGCATCGCAGCAGATTTACGTGGTTCCTGCCTTCACAGGTCTGGGCGCACCCTACTGGGATGCTGATGCCCGTGGCGCGGTCTTCGGTCTGACGCGCGCCACAGGACCGGCAGAGATCGCCCGCGCGACCCTCGAAGCAGTTTGTTATCAGACACGCGACCTCCTTAAGGCCATGGAACTGGACGGCGCAACCGGACTGGAAACCCTGCGGGTCGACGGCGGGATGGTCGCCAACAACTGGATGCTGCAGATGCTGGCGGATATTCTGGGGGTCGCCGTCGAACGGCCCGTTGTCGCCGAAACCACAGCCCTGGGCGCCGCCAGCCTGGCAGGCCTCAAAAGCGGCGTTTTCAAGGGTCTGGAGGGAATCTCGAGCACCTGGCAAAGCACCGGCCGCTTTGAGCCCCGCATGTCGAGCGCAGAGCGCGACAGTCGTTACGAAGGCTGGTTGGACGCGGTTCGGCGGGTGCGCTCTTAATCAGGCATGCGCTCGAATTTGCATTAGCTCTCTGGCCAAACAAGTGCGATCAAGGCAACAAGACCGAACAGAGTCAGAACCGTCCCTGACAGCTGGTTGATACGCCTGAGCACATCAGGCGTAACCCGGTTTCGAAAGAAACCAACGCTGCCGCTCAGCCCCAGCCACCAGAGCGCCGAACCAAGAAAAACACCCGTCACGAGCGTGGTGGCTCCGGTATAACCGTGTGTTTGCACTGTGCTTGAACCGGCAAAACCAAGTCCCGAAAAAAGCGCGATGAACGAGAAAATCGTTGCCGGGTTGGCGAGTGTTAACGCGACACACGACAGAAAAGCGCGCGTAGCTCCGCCATTCTCACCCTCTGATCCCAGTGCCGCCGGAAGCGCGCGAAAGGTCTTCACACCAAGCCATATAAGAAACAGTCCTCCGCCAAAACGCAGCGCATCCTCCATCTCGATCAGAAAGCTCGAGATCGCGGTAAGACCGAAGGCGGCAACGGCCCCATAACAGGCATCGGCAACCGCGGCACCAAGACCCGATGCGAAACCGACTCCCATTCCCTGAGTTAAGCTGCGCCGGATGCAAAGCACACCAATCGGGCCAACCGGCGCGGCAACCGACAAGCCCAGCAAAAGCCCTTGCGCAAACAACAGAAACATTGATTTTGTCCATTTTTCCGGATAAGGTTCGAAAAATACAGAATCTTTCCGGATGAATCACTAATTATTTTGCGCAAATGGAAATAGATCAATCCGACCGCAAGCTTCTTGACCTGATTCAAACTGACTGTCGCCGATCATACGCCGATCTGGCTAAGCAGTGCGGTCTCTCGCCCTCAACGGTCCATGACCGCTTGAAACGCCTGCAGGCGCGCGGTGTCATCAAGGCTCAGATTGCCATCCTGGACCCCGGTGCGCTCGGCCTCGACATCTGCGCATTCGTGCAGATTACACTGAGCCACCCCACCAGGGTCCCAGGGTTCCTCAAAGCAATCGTCCAACTTCCCGAAGTTCAAGAGTGTCACCACGTGACCGGAGATTTCGATTATCTTCTCAAAATTCGCGCAACTAATGCCTTGGCTTTGGAAAAGACAATTACTGAAAAAATTAAAATAATTAAAGGTGTATCGCGCAGTCATACTGCGATTGCGCTTTCGTCGGCAAAAGATTCACCAGCAATCGACTGCAACCCAACAAAAGAATTACCAAAATAACCTGTGCGTGCATAGATCTCAGCGAGCATCACCTTTAAGTGAACTTATCATTTTGGTTGATTCCTTGATCCTTTCTTAATCAAGCTGGGCCAAAGTGTCCTGCGTCGGCAACTCTTGGCAATCGGCAGTCAGGTAACAGCGATCACAACGCCCAAGAGGCAGCAGCTTTCGATAAGCTATCTGTGCACGACAAACAATTTCTACGGCGAAGAAGTCTTGAGCGACATGAAAACCACCGTTCAATCCCACGAGGCATCGGACCAAAGGCAGTACAAGCGCGCCCAGGTCGTTCTTTCAGGTTGCCTTATCAATGAAGCAGAGACACTTGACTGCGCTGTCATCGATCTCTCGATCTCGGGTGCGCGTGTTTGCCTGGACGGGACACCTGAAGGCAAGGAAGTGGTGAAACTCCGGCTCGCCCGCGCTACCGACCTTGATGTCGAGGTCGTCTGGCAGGATGACGGCGTTTGGGGGCTGAGGTTTACCGATGACCCCAGGGATGTTGCCAATGTTCTCGACGGGCTGCTTCCAGAGGAATGCCTGGATGTGACAAAAGGCGCGAAACCCAACCTGAAAGAAGTCTAAAGCCAGACAGGTGTTTTTTGGCAGGTTGGCGGGCGTTCGCGGTAAAATGGTGCACTGCAAGCCCTACAGCGAAGGCATTGAATCAAAATTGGTAAGCCCAAGGCTGTATCTTCACCGCGAAGCCGTGCCAATATTGCCAGCATGACAATCACCCCACACCATCTTGCATTTCTGATTGGCCTCGCCTGCTTGCTTGGGGCCTTCGCTCCATCCTATGCGAGCGCAAAGGTAGAGGGAAAGCAATCGCAGGTCTTCAGCCCGGCCCTCATTGAAGTCGGCGGCACCCTGGTCCAGCTGGAAGGTCTCAGAGGGCCCGGCAACGATCAGGTCTGTAACGAAGCGTCAGTCTCCTGGACCTGCGGCCGCGACGCGCGATGGGCGACCTTGAACCGTGTTGGAAATCACTGGATCACGTGTCTGGACCGCGGACGCACAAGTAACGGCACCTTCATCGGCCTTTGCTATCTCGGTGGGGTCGGAGGACCGGAACTCAATGCCTGGCTGGTCAAGCAGGGTTGGGCCCTGACCAATGCCGTTGGCGCCGAAAGATACATCAACGAGGAAACCGAAGCCCGCGCAGAGCGGCGTGGGCTCTGGCGCAATGACCTCGAACCCATGTGGGAATAAAACCGCTCGAGTTCTCTACGCCGCAACCGCCTTGCCGGCCGCAACCACCGAGAGATAGTCGCGCTCAACCTGATCGCGCAGAGTCTGTGAACGCTCGGATTCAATCTTCAGCCCGGCGAAATTAGGGGCGTTAAAGGTCTTGATCATCAGCAGGGAGTCGCTGCCGAACCAGCGTGGCAGCACGCAGCCGCAAAAATACTCCTGAGAGCGAAGCGCATCCACCACATGGGCCACTTCAGGCTGCCCCAGATTGACAGCAACCTTGATCATGGCGCGGCCGTTTGCGCGCGCCTCGTCTTCCAGCAGCGCCAGGCGCGCCCCGAAATCCAAACCTGCGTGCGTCAGGTTGACGGCGACGACATCGCAGTCCTCCATGTCGCTGACCGTCAGTTCGCTCATCCCACCGGGAATTGCGTTTTCATCCGCCTCATAATAGCGGCGGCGATCCCCGAGGTGCTCAACAACATCTCGGACGTTCTGGTCATAGGCGCGGGGCAGATAGACTTCAATATCGTTGTTCGGCGCAAAGCTGCGCGCGTAATTCAAAGTCGCCACGCGACCAATCGGACCATGCGCGGCGATAAACATGCGCTCGGGCAGGTAATCCATCTCGTAGCCGATTTCGGTCAGGCCCAGGGAGAGGCAGGCCTTCTGTGAATAGGAATGATTGCAGACTGCAGCGCCGAACAGCAGCTCGCAGTCAAGGCCGCCGCGCGCATGCTCGATGGCAATGGACATCATGGAAGCAAGAAGTCCGCCAGAGCGATGTTCACGACTCACGACCGCCTGACCAATTTCAAGGACCCTCGGCGAAGGCGCACAGCGGGACAAGCCGACATGCCCGACAACCTCGCCGCTCGCCGTTCGCGCAACGACCGAGATCAGTTGCTGGGTTCTGTTTCCAGCAATGAATGTCTCCGGGTCGTAGATCGAAGATTTCAGATAATTGTCGCCGTAAGCTTCCTTAAAAAGCTGAACGATCGCGCCGGCATCGGAATTGCGAAAACCGGCAATAATGTACAAACCCTGCTTGCGTGGTGACAAGGACGCCGCCATGTCGAATCTCCCGTAAAATCCCCAGTTTTACTTTAGTAAGCAAAAGTATATACAGCATTTATGACAAATTTAAATTGTATTTAATATTCGTTTACAGATGATTTAAATATAATTTCTGTTAACCATAATATAACACTCACGGGAAATAAGTATTAGTATTTCTCCTTACGCGAGAACCCTTATGTTCGACTTGATGTGCACATAAAAAAAAGAGCGGTCCGAAGACCGCTCTCTTTCAAAATTTGCAGGAAGACTCGTTTTTTCAGTGGTCTGGACTTCAGACCATAAAAACAGGAATCCGGTCAGGTATTACTGAGAGGCAACGACGTCCTGACGCTGATCACCGAGACCTTCAATTCCAAGCGAAACCACGTCACCTGGCTTCAGGTAACGCGGTGGCTTCTGCCCCATACCAACACCTGGAGGCGTCCCCGTCGTAATGATGTCCCCAGGATGCAGGGTCATGAACTGACTGAGGTATGAGACGATAAAGGCAACACCGTAAACCATCGTGTTGGTGTTGCCGGTCTGCTGTCGCTCGCCATTCACATCGAGCCACATGGAAAGCGCCTGCGGGTCGGACACCTCATCCTTTGTGACCAGCCATGGGCCCAGGGGTCCAAAGGTGTCGGCGGACTTACCTTTCACCCACTGACCGCTGCGCTCGATCTGAAAGCCGCGTTCGGAAACGTCGTTAATCACACAGTACCCGGCGACATGCTTCAGAGCATCTGCTTCGCTGACATATTTTGCCTTAGAGCCGATCACCACACCCAGCTCCACTTCCCAGTCGGTCTTTTCAGAGCCACGGGGGATTTCGACATTGTCATTCGGGCCGCAGATCGAAGAGGTTGCCTTCATGAAGACAACCGGCTCCGGCGGCACTTCCAGACCTGATTCGGCGGCATGGTCAGAGTAGTTCAGGCCGATGGCGACAAATTTACCTGCCTCGGCCACACAAGGCCCTAGCCGTGTCGCGCTATCGACAGCTGGCAAAGTCGCAGGGTCGAGTGCAGCGAGCTTTGCAAGCGCATCCGGCGACAAAGCCTCGCCATTCACATCACTTAATACCGAAGAAAGATCACGAATTGTGCCTGTGGAATCCAGCATTCCGGGCTTTTCGGCGCCTTGCGGCCCGTGGCGGAGCAGTTTCATGGAGATGTCCTCTTACAGGAATTTTGAAGTCTAAGTGGATTTAAAAGTCTGGCGGTATCAGTTGGACCAGCCACCGTCGATGATGTGGGTCTGACCGGTCGTGTAGCCTGCGGCGTCGCTGGCAAGATAAAGCGCCAACTCGGCAATTTCCTCTGGCGCACCCAATCGTCCGATCGGCTGCCGTGCGATAAAGGCTGCGCGGGCTGCGTCGTAATCGCCCTGTTCCGCGAGCCGCTGCTCAAGCGACGGTGACTGAACCGTCCCGGGACAGATGGCGTTGCAACGGATCCCCTGTTGGACGAAGTCGGCAGCCACAGATTTAGTCAAGCCGACCACAGCCGCTTTGGTCATGCCATAGGCAAAACGGTTCGGCACGCCCTTAACGCTGCCCGCGACCGAAGCCATGTTGACGATTGAGCCACTGCCGGTCTCCAACATTTTCGGCAGGAAAGCGCGAATGGTCCGGTACATGGATTTGACATTGAGGTTGATGGCCATATCCCAGTCGGCCTCGCAGCACTCCAGGATTGAGCCGCCGTGTACAAAGCCTGCACAGTTGAAGAGTACATCAAGCGTGCCGACTTCAGCCGCGAGCGCTGAAACCATGGCATCGTCAGTCACATCAAGCCTTCGGCGATTACTGACCTTCACGTCCGCCAGCGCCTCTTCATTGATGTCGGTCGCCCATACGGTCGCCCCTTCCGCCTCGAACAATTCAGCGGTCGCCCGGCCAATTCCCTGTGCAGCCGCCGTTACTAGCGCCGTTTTACCGCGCAGCCTGTCGCCCATAAACCTCAGATCCTCCCGATTTCTTCATCCACTATGCGACGACTTCAAATCTCCGGCGAGGTCTAACCCGCCAAAGGGCTGCCGTCTTACAGCGTTCATCCTGTTTAAATCCGTTCCGCAGATACCGGCCTACATCACCGCGCCGATCTGCCAGGGCACAAACTCGTTGTCGCCAAAGCCCAGCTCCTCGCTCTTGGACTGGGTTCCCGACGCCACAGCGAGAATCTTTTCGAAGATCTCAGCGCCCTTTTCTTCCACAGTGGCCGCGCCTTCCGCTATCGGCCCGCAATTGATGTCCATATCCTCGGACATATTCTCGTACATCAGGGAGTTGGTTGCCAGCTTGATTGAGGGCGCCGGTTTGTAACCGAACACCGATCCCCGCCCGGTGGTAAAGCAAACCACATTGGCGCCAGAGGCCACCTGCCCGGTGATCGAGCAAGGGTCATAGCCTGGACTGTCCATGAAGACAAAGCCCTTGCTGTCGATCGGCTCGCCATAAAGATAGACGCCACTGAGCGGCATGGTGCCGCCCTTGGCTGCTGCGCCCAGAGATTTTTCAAGGATCGTGGTCAGACCGCCAAGCTTGTTGCCCGGCGAAGGGTTGTTGTTCATTTCGCCGCCGTTTCGCCGGGTATACTCTTCCCACCAATGGATCCGCGCAATCAGCTTCTCGCCCACGCTCTGGTTAATTGCCCGCCGGGTCAGCAGGTGCTCCGCGCCGTAAATTTCCGGCGTTTCGGAAAGAACCGCCGTCCCGCCGTTGCGCACAAGCAGGTCGGCTGCCGCGCCAAGCGCAGGGTTTGCCGTAATACCGGAGTACCCGTCCGATCCCCCGCATTGCAGGGCCAGAGTAAGCTCGCTCGCGGGCACTGCCTCGCGTGTGCAGGCATTCGCCGCCGGCAACATCGCCTTGATCCGTTCCACCCCGGCCTCAATCGACTTGCGGGTCCCGCCGTTGGCCTGAATGGTCATGGTCTGAAAGCTGTCCGTGTCGCTCAGTCCATAGGTCTCCATCAAGCGCGGAATCTGAAAGACCTCGCAACCCAGGCCGATCATCAGAATCCCGGCAAAGTTCGGGTGAGAGGCATAGCCCCACAGAGTTCGCTGGAAGTTATCGAAACCTTCGCCCGAACTGGCCATGCCGCAACCGGTGCCGTGGACGAAGGACACCACGCCGTCGATATTAGGGTAATCGTCGAGCATGCCACTGCGGTTAAAGGCGTCTGCGATAAAGCGTGCCACTGTCGCCGAGCAGTTCACCGAAGTCAGAACACCGATGTAATTGCGGGTCCCGACCCGGCCGTTCGCGCGGCGATACCCGGCGAAGCTCCGTCGCTCGCTCTCATCAACGAAGGGGACGGGCTTCAGGTCAGTGCAGAAATCATAGTCACGCGCGAATTCCTGAACCGCACAGTTATGTTCGTGCACATGCTCACCCGCCGCAATGGGACGGGTCGCAAAGCCTATTATCTGATTGTACTTTCGGATCGGTTCGTTCAGCCCGATAGCCTTGGTCGCAAGCTTATGGCCCTGCGGCACGCCGTCGATCGCCGTGATGCCTTCCGCGGCGACCAAAGTCGCTCCGGCGATATTCTGCCGCGCGACCACAACGTTATCGGCAGCAGACAGCCGTATCGTCAAGGTTTCAGATATTTCGAGCACCCTGTTCCTTCCACGCCCCGCTCGTCTCTCGACCAGCAAACGATTATCTTACCGAATTCTCACTCTTACCACGAAGGAGCGACGCCAGACCAAATAGCGAGATAAGATCCCGCCGGCAGAGCCCTCCGATAGGTGAGACACCAATTCCTGCATTTTCTCGGCTCTGAGAAAACCAACCAACAGTCAAGCTACAAGCTGATCGAATTCTTGTCCGCTGAATTCCGCTGAGCGTCTTTAAAGCCGTCAACGCTCCTAGACCCCAAAAACCGGAACGATGCTGGCCGATTTGAGCAAACCGGATTTCAACTTGACATAAACTCAACCCCAGCTAGCATGTTAGCATAATTAGCATGCAGGGTATTGGGATGCAACATCCGCTTCCGGAAAATGCGGTCATCGACCCAAGGCAATCGCGGTCTTCACAGGTCTATGCGATCCTCCGCAGCGCGATCATCGATCTTACCCTCCCTCCCAATATGGTGATAAAAAAGGAAGAGATTGCCGCCCAACTCGGAATCTCTCGTACTCCCATCAGCGAAGCCATCAACCGGCTTGCGGAAGAAGGTTTGGTCGAGATCTTTCCGCAGCACGGGACCTACGTATCGAAAATCCGAACAGAGGATGTTGTCGAAGGGGCCTTCCTGCGCCGTGCTCTGGAGGTTGAGACCGTTCGCGAAGTTGCCCTGCGCATCAGCGACCAGATGCTCGGCGACCTGGACCGGAACGTTCGCTATCAGAGAGCCAATCTCGACGCTGATGATATGGATGCCTTTCACCGGCTCGACATCGAATTTCACCAGATGATCTGCGACTTCCTTGGCTTTGCCAAAGTCCGCCGGACGATCGACAGCTCCCGGGCGCAGCTCGACCGGGTCCGCAAGATGATGCTGACGGTCGTCGACCGGCCGGAGGAGACCTACCGCGAACATGTTAAAATTCTGGAGGCGCTGCGTAAGGGATCACCAGACGCAGCAGGCAAGGCCATGACAAGCCATCTGGCGGCAGGAATTGCGCCACTACAAAAACACATGAAGGCTCGACCGGAACTGTTCGAATAGACCAAGGAGACAAGACCAGACCGCCGAACATACGGCGGCTCGATCCGGGGATAAAAAACGAAAAAGACCCATAAGGCTTAACTGTTAACTACGGGAGGGAACGAAAATGAAATCAACAAAATCAAAATCAACTTCAGGGCTCGGTCGCCTGGCAGCGGTGACAACCACCAGTCTCTGCGCGGTGGTGCTAGCCGCGTCTGCTGCTTCAGCCGCAAAAAAGTACGACGGCGTAAAGGTCAACATCATGACCTTCACCGGCCCCCAGATCGCAGAGCCGCTGCAGCGCCGCGCGCCTGAGTTCAAAGAACTGACCGGCGCCGAGATCAACGTCGTCACCGTGCCTTTTTCAGACCTCTACACCAAGCTGCTGACCGACTTCGCGACCGGCACCAACTCCATCGATGCCGCCGTTCTGGCGCCACAATGGATGGTCGATTATGTCGAGCCGGGTTACCTGGAAGACCTCTCCGATAAAGTCGCCGCCGATGCCGATCTGAAATCCGATGACATCTCGGGCTTCTTCCGCGAATTCTCACAGCAATACAATGGAAAGACCTACCTGCTCACGCTGGACGGCGACTTCCATATGGCCTACTACCGCAGCGACATTCTTGAAGCCGAAGGCCTGTCGCCGCCGGAGACCTGGGGCGACTATCTTTCCATCGCCAAGACCCTTCATGGCAAGGACATGAATGGCGACGGCGAAGCCGATTACGGTTCCTGCATTTCAAAGAAGCGTAACGCCCAAGCCTACTGGACGATCCTTTCGATTGCGGGTGGCTATCTGCAGTCTCAGGGCACAAGCCAGGGTGCGTTCTTCGACGCCAAGGATATGAGCCCGCTGGTCAATAACGACGCGTTCGGCGCGGCGCTGGATGTCTACACAGAATCCACGAACTACGGCCCACCGGACGAGATCAACCTTGATGTCGGCGACACGCGTGGTCTCTTCACATCGGGCCGCTGCGCCATGACCATTGACTGGGGCGACATCGGCACCCTGGCCATTGATCCGGACAACTCAAAGGTCATCGACAAGGTCGGCGCTGTCATGCTTCCCGGCTCCCGCGAGGTGCTTGACCGCGAGACCGGAAAACTTGTCGCCTGCGACGACAATCGCTGCCCGCATGCTGTGAACGGTGTCAATCGGGCTCCCTTCGCCGCATTTGGTGGTTGGTCTGGCGGCATCAATGCGTCCGCCGATCAGAAGATCAAAGACGCTGCCTACGACTTCTTCTCTTACATGAGCCAGCCGGCACAATCGAACGTCGATGTCACAATCGGTAAAACCGGTTTCAATCCCTATCGCCTGTCCCAATTCAGCGACATGAAGACCTGGGTCAAAGCAGGCATGAGCGAGAAGGCCGCCAAGGATTATCTCGGCGCGATCGGGGCCAGCCTCGACAGCCCCAACATGATGCTGGATCTGCGCATCCCCAAGAACCAGAACTATCAGCAGGTCGTTCTGGACACAGCCATCGCCCGCCTGCTGGCCGGTGAGATCGACAAGGCCGCAACGATGGAAGCCATCGAAACGGGCTGGAACGAGCTGAACGAAGAGCTTGGTGTCGATGAACAGCTTCGCCTCTACAAGGCAACACTCGGTCAATAGACCCTGTCTCCCTGCCGGGGAAGAGTTGCACTTCTCTTCCCCGGTGTTTTTTTCCATCGCAGCTTTTTGAAAAGGCTGATCGGGCAGGGTCTGATTCCGGCAATCAAAACCGGTCACAGTTTTTCAGCTACGTGAAATACGTATCTCCGCGAAGATCTCTTCGCGTGCAGATAACGATTTGATCCCAGCGGGTAAGAAACATGTCTTCTTTTTCGGCCAGGTTTTCGGAATGGAGTGACCGGCGTGCGCCGACGCTTCTTATTCTTCCGACGGTGCTGATCATCCTGGCCCTTTCGATCTATCCTCTGCTGCTGTCGCTGTACCTCGCACTCTCGCGCTTCAAGCTGGTGCGCGGCGGATATGAACTGAAGTTCGTCGGCCTGAGCAACTTCAAGAAGTTGCTATTCGGATCCCAGCAATATCACTTCCTCGGAACCTTCGGTCGGGTTTCTTTTTTGGAATGGTGTTTCCTCGCGCTCATTGCCGTCGGGTTCGGCCTCTGGATCTGGCGGTATCTTCGAAGCGGAAAGGCGGGGCCCTTCGGCTTGATTGGGCGCATGATTACAGCAACGGTCCTCACCGGTCTGGTCCTGCTCTGCCTCGCCGTACTCAACGGGAAAGGCTTTCCCGGCAGTCTCGTGGTTACGCTGTTTTATGTTTTCGCCGGCGTGTCGATCCAACTTGTGATCGGTCTGGGACTCGCACTCCTCTGCGCACAGCGCATTCAGGGCCGGAACTTTTTTCGTCTGATCTTTTTCATTCCCTTGATGGTAACACCTGTCGGAATCGCTTACGCCTTTCGGATGCTGGCCGACGTTTCCAAGGGCCCTTTCGCCCCGATCTGGCAGTGGCTGGGGTATGGCGATTTCGCCTGGGCGGTCGACGCCTGGTCGGCCCGCTGGGTGGTCCTGATCGGCGACTCCTGGCAATGGATTCCCTTCATGTTCATCGTCTTACTGGCCGCCCTGGAAAACCAGCCCGGCGAGCAGGTCGAGGCCGCCAAGATGGATGGCGCCGGCGGCTGGCAGATCTTCCGCGATATCTCCTGGCCGGCTATCGCACCGGTCGTCGCCACCGTCGTGCTGATCCGATTGATCGAAGCCTTCAAGATCGTCGATCTGCCGAACATCCTGACCAATGGCGGTCCCGGCATTGCGACGGAGTCCATGACCCTGCACGCCTTTATTGCCTGGCGCACGCAAGACCTCGGCGGCTCCTCGGCGGTCGGTTACATGCTGCTCTTCGTCACAGTCGTAACCTGCGTTTCCTTCTTTAATTTCGTCGCTCAGAAAACAAGGGAGGCTGACGCATGAGCGCCAAATCCACCACGTCTTCACCAGCGCAGCCCGCGAAATCACAACGCACACTGTTCCAGCGGATCTTCGAGCCCAAGGACATCAAGTCTTTGTCCCCGGCCCGGCTGGTCATGACCTATTCGATCCTGATCTTCTGGTCCTTCGTCGTGCTCTTCCCACTCTACTGGCTGCTTGTGACTTCCTTTAAGCTTCCGATCCACGTATCGGACGGCCCGGTCTATTTGCCCTTTATCGATTTCGAACCTTCCAGTCACGCCTGGAGCTACATCTTTTTCGATCTCGGGAACGACACCTTCCGACCTTACATGAACTCTCTGATCATCGCCTTTGCCAGCACGGTCCTTGCGGTTCTCTTCGGCTCCATGGCGGCCTACGCCCTGACGCGCATCACCTACCGTCCTAAGATCATGTCGATCGTAGCCTTCATTGTGATCCTGGCGGCGGTTGTTGTTGCGACCATCGCCGCCGGTATCCCCTGGCAGATCGGTCTCGCGGTTGGCGCCGCGCTCTTCGTGCTGTTCCTGCTGAACCTGGCCAAGCACTTCAAACGCGCTCTGGGTAACAACGACATCCTCTTCTGGATTATCTCGCAGCGGATCCTGCCGCCGGTCGTTGCCGTACTGCCCATCTATGTCATGTTCCAGCAGGTCGGCCTACTCGACACCCACTTCGCCTTGATCGTCGTCTATATGGCGGTCAATCTGCCGATTGTGGTCTGGCTGATGCGCGACTTCTTCGCCACCATCCCGATCGATCTGGAGGAAAGTGCGGAGCTGGACGGTGCTTCGCGATTCCGCATTTTCCTGACCATCGTCATGCCTCTGGCAAAACCCGGTCTTGCGGCAACCTTCCTTCTGGTGCTGATCCTGTCCTGGAATGAATACCTCCTCGCCCTCTTCCTCTCCACCGCCGACGCGCAGACCATGCCGCTGCTGGTCGCCGCGCAGAACGCCACGCGCGGTCCGCAGTGGTGGTACATGTCGGTTCTGATCATGATCATGATTCTGCCGGTCATCGCGATGACCGGACTCCTTCAACGTTTCATCACCCGCGGCCTGCTCATCGGTGCGGTAAAGGGATAGGTTTCCATGCAGGTTTCCCTCCGAGATATTCGTAAATCCTTCGGCGCAATCGAAGTGGTCAAGGGCCTCGACCTTGACGTAGCCGACGGCGAGTTCCTGGTGCTTTTGGGGCCTTCCGGATGCGGTAAGACAACAGCGCTGCGCATGATTGCCGGATTGGAGACAGCCTCGGCAGGCCGGATCTATCTGGGCGAACAGGACGTCACCGATGTCCTGCCCAAGTACCGCGATATCGCCATGGTGTTCCAGAGCTACGCCCTCTATCCGCACATGACGGTCGAAGACAATATCGGCTACCCGCTCTATCTGCGGAAGGTGGATAAGACCGAGCGCGCCCGGGCGATCCGCGAGGTCGCAGGCAAGGTCGATCTGCTCGATTATCTCGATCGCTACCCTCGGCAGCTGTCAGGTGGGCAGCGGCAGCGTGTCGCCCTCGCCCGCGCAATGATCCGGCGCCCCAGCCTCTTCCTGATGGACGAGCCCTTGTCGAACTTGGACGCCAAACTGCGCGGACATATGCGCACGGAACTCAAGCACCTTCAGAATGAACTCGGGGTGACGACCGTCTACGTCACCCATGATCAAATCGAGGCCATGACGCTGGCCCACCGGGTTGCGATCATGAAGGCCGGTGAGCTGCAGCAACTGGCCCCGCCCCGCGAAATCTACAACGACCCGGCGAACCTTTTCGTTGCCGGTTTTATCGGCTCGCCGCCGATGAACTTCATGAACGGAGAGATCAGCTCGGGCGCCTTTCGCGCGGACGGCGCCGAGTTGACTTGCCCAGGTTTCGGCGATCACGCCAATGTCGTAGCAGGCGTGCGGGCGGAAGACCTTCGCATTGTCGAGGCAAACGCAGGCGAACTGCAGGGCACCACCTACGCCATCGAATTGACCGGGAACGAAACTCTGGTGACCTGCCAGGTCGGTGACAGTCTCGTCATCGTCAAAATGGATAAAGACTACGACGAGAAGATCGGCACAGCGGTCGGGATCAGCCTGACAAACCAGCAGGTCTTCTTTTTCGACGCCGAGAGCGGCGTGCGGCTTCGGCCATTAGACTCTTAATCGGAAAGACCCAGCCCATGCAGTTTCACGAACTCAAGACCTCCGGTCCCAGGAAACTCAAGCTTTCGGAAATGGGTTTCGGGGGCGCGCCTCTGGGCAACATGCATCGTGCGCTCAGCGAGGAGGAAGCCCAGGCAACCCTGCAAGCGGCACTCGACAGCGGTGTGACTTACTTCGATACCGCTCCACTCTACGGTCACGGTCTCAGCGAGATGCGCTTCGGCGAGGCCTTGAGATCGCTGCCACGCGAGAGCTATCAGCTCTCCACTAAGATCGGCCGCTATCTGGAGCCCTGCGCGCCCGGTGATGAAGACGCGGGCATTTTCGTTGATGTGCCACACTTCAAACCGGTTTACGACTATTCCTATGACGGTGTGATGCGGTCTTACGAAGACAGCCTCAAGCGTTTGGGAATAGACACAATCGATATCCTCTATATCCATGATGTCGATATCTGGACCCACGGCAGCAAGGAAGCCTCAGACCGGCGCATAGAAGAAGTCATGTCGGGTGGTTACAAGGCCATGGAAACCCTCAAGGCATCCGGCGACGTGACCGCCATTGGCGCAGGTGTGAACGAGTGGGAAGTCTGCCAGCGCCTAACTGAACTGGGTGATTTCGATGGTTTCCTTCTGGCAGGGCGTTATACGTTACTGGAGCAGGAAGCCCTGAACAGCTTTCTGCCGATCTGCGAAGAACAGAACATCGGGATCATTCTGGGCGGCCCTTATAACAGCGGCATTCTGGCGACCGGTGCCATTGAAGGCGCGATTTATAACTACCATCCGGCACCGCCGGAAATCCTGGAACGCGTGGCCGCCATCGGACGGGTCTGCGATGCGCACAGCGTTTCGATGGCCAGCGCAGCCTTGCAGTTTCCTCTCGCGCATCCGGCGGTCGTCTCGGTAATTCCGGGTGCGATCTCTTCAGACGAAGTGACACGCAATATCGCGACGCTGGAAGCAAAAATCCCAAGCGCGTTCTGGGACGATCTCAAGTCGGAGAAGCTCCTCCATCCGGATGCACCAACAGCGTGAGACCATTCGCCCCGAGACAAGAATGATCGATGCACACGTACATCTCTGGCAACTGGCGCGCGGCGATTACGGCTGGCTGACATCCGAACTGAAGCCGATCTACCGGGACTTCGAAACCGCCGACCTGCGGCGGCGCCTGGAGGCAGCCGGGGTTGACCAGGCGGTCCTCGTACAAGCGGCACCTACCATCGCCGAGACTCGGTTCCTGCTGGATATTGCGGAGAACACACCCGAGATCGCGGGCGTCGTCGGCTGGTTTGACTTCGAAGCGGCCACTGCAGCTGACGACCTCGCCACGCTTTGCAAGTCGCCCTGGCTGAAATCGGTCAGGCCGATGATACAGGACATCGCCGATCCCGACTGGATGCTGAAGCCGGAACTGGATGCCGCTTACAGGGCCGTGATTGAACACGACATCTGCTTCGACGCTCTTGTTCTGCCGCAACACCTCAAGCAATTGCAAAGCCTACTGGCACGCTATCTCGAGCTTCGTGTGATAATCGACCACGGCGCAAAACCCTTCATCGCCAAGGGCGTCACCGAAGGTTGGGCGGAGGACATGAAGGCGATCGCTCAAAGTGGTCGGGTCTATTGCAAGCTTTCAGGATTGCTCACTGAAGCCGGCGACGGTTGGACGGCAGAGAGCGTTCGCCCCTTCGTCGAACATATACTGGAGTGTTTCGGGCCGGAGCGGCTGGTTTGGGGCAGCGACTGGCCCGTCCTTAGACTGGCCGGGAACTATCAGGGTTGGTTCGATCTGGCGCAGAGCTACATGAGCGAATTGAACGACAATGAGCGCGCGGCAATCTTCGGCGAAAACGCACGCCGGTTTTATCGCCTCAGCAATTAAGCCTGCCCCACATCCTCTCTGGTTTTGAGTTTATGACCGACCCTGACAATCGCATCGATGGCAGGAATCAGCTCTTCGCCCAACTCCGTAAGAGCATATTCAACAGAAGGCGGTGAAGTGGGTTTCACTTCACGGCTGATCACACCGCTTGTCTCCAGCGCACGCAAGCGGGCAGTCAGGACTTTCGCAGACACGGCAGGAATATCGACCCTGAGCTCACTGAAGCGCCTCGGCCCGCCGCAAAGATTCCAGATGATGTTCGCCGTCCAGGCACCGCCCAGCACCGACATACATTCGGTCAGCGGACAGCCCTCCGGGGCGGGTGGTGCCTTATTCTTTCTAACCCTAAGAACCATTCTAATCCCCTTCACACGACAGACAGTTCGTAAACCAGGTGCACGTCGGAGTCTGACGCCGTTCCAGTTGTCGCCACGCTTAAGTGCGTTCACCTATCCTGAAACAGAAAGCATGTGTCAGATGGCACGCAACGACTTGAGACCTTGTAAGCCACGCCGGCCGTGATCGAGTTTTACGCCCCCTCAATCTGGTTACCATCAGGAAACCACATAATTAGATAACCAAAGGTTACTAGGTTTACAAGAGATACTCGTATTCCCTAATAAGCTTCAGAGCTTAACCAGGGAACCTAGAGATGTCCTTTCAAACTCAAGCCGTGCAGCGTCTCGGCATCCAACACCCAATCATTCAGGGCCCGTTCGGCGGCGGTATCTCGACTGTCGAGCTGGTTTCAGCCGTTTCCAACCGCGGCGGTCTGGGATCTTTTGGTGCGCACATCGTCGCGCCGGAAGATATCGGAACACTTAGGGCTGAGATCGGCAAGGCTACCTCCTCGCCCTTCGCCTTGAACCTCTGGGTCTCCGATCACGATCCGGGCGGATTGCATCTCAGCCAGGAAGAATTCGATCGCTACTTTCCAATCTTCGAGCCTTACTTCAATGAACTTGGCCTGGAGAAGCCCGAACCTCCTGAGCTTTATCATTATCGCTTTGAAGAACAGGTCGAGGCCTTGCTGGAGGCGCGGCCACCGGTCTTCTCCTTTGTCTTCGGCGTACCGTCTGACAAAGTCTTGGCTGAATGCAAACGGCGCGGGATTCTCACGGCAGGCGCCGCCACGACAATCGCTGAAGCAGAGGCGCTGGATGCAGCTGGCGTTGATCTGATCGTTGCGACCGGCTTTGAAGCCGGGGGCCACCGACCCTCCTTTCTGGCCGCAGCAGAAGACTCTCTCTTCGGCACACTGGCTCTTACACAGATCATTGAGGAACGCGTGAAGGCGCCTGTCGTCTCGGCGGGTGGCATCGCCGACAGCCGCGGCGTGCGAGCTGCCCTGGAACTCGGGGCTCAAGCCGCGCAGATCGGCACGGCTTTTCTTGCTTGCGCGGAATCAGGTACAACCGACGCTCATCGCACTCTACTGCATGGCGACGCCCTGCTGGATACCGACCTGTCGCGGTCCTTCACCGGACGCCTGGCGCGCGTGATCCCGAACCGGCTCTACGACGAACTGCGCCCCAAGGCCGATGAGCTCCCGCCCTTCCCCGTACAGGGCTGGTTCATCTCCAAAATCAAGGCCGCCGCCATGGCCGCAAACCGCAGCGATCTCATCACGCTCTACAGCGGACAGATCGCCCCGAACCTTCGCCACCGCAACGTCCCGGACCTAATGGACGCCCTGATTCAAGATCTCACCTAAACCCTCACAACCAGGAGAATTCTGTTATGAAACTCTACTACGCAAGTGGCGCCTGTTCCCTCTCCCCGCACATTGTTTTGCGTGAAGCCGGCGTCGACTTCGAAATCGAAGAAGTCAATCTGGCCGACAAGAAAACCAAGAGCGGTGCCGACTTCAGCCAGATCAATCCCAAGGGCTACGTTCCTGCTTTGCAGTTGGATGACGGCCAGGTCCTGACCGAAGGTGCCGCCATCGTGCAGTACATTGCCGACCATAAATCCGACAGCGGACTAGCACCTGCAGCAGGAACGGTCGAGCGCGCACGCCTTCAGGAATACCTGAATTATGTGGCGTCGGAATATCACAAGGCTTTTGGCCCGCTCTTTTCACCTTCTTCCAGCGAAGCCGAGCAGACAGCGGCAAAAGTCAACGTCGGCAAGAAGCTCGATTACCTCGAAAGCCTCTTTGCCGATGGCCGGGATTATCTCCTGGGTCGGAATTTTTCCGTCGCCGACGCCTATCTATTCGTCGTGACCTCATGGGCAAAACACAAAGAGATCGACCTTTCGGAACACCCGAAACTCAGTGCCTTTTTCCAGCGGGTCACTGGTCGTGAAAAAGTCCAGGAGGCTTTGAAAGCCGAGGGGCTGGCTTAAGAAAAGATCTCCCCCCCTCGCGAAACAATCGGATCGCGAGGGGGAGAGATTTAAGCCACAGCCCCTAGCCGCCGGTCTTCACAAATCATCTCGGAGGCCTTTTCGGCAATCATGATAACCGGCGAGTTCGTATTGCCGCTAGTGATCGTCGGCATGATCGAAGCATCGACCACCCGTAATCCTTCCATCCCGTGCACGCGGAGCCGGTCATCGACAACTGCCATGGGATCATGCCCCATCTTGCAGGTCCCGACGGGATGAAAAATCGTCGTCGCGATGTCGCCTGCGGCAACCGCCAGAGCCTCTTCATCGGCGATATGCGGACCGGGCTTGAACTCCTCCGGTTCATAGGGCGCGAGCGCGGGCTGCGCACAGATCTTCCGGGTCTGAAGAATTGCCTGCGCGGCGACTTTGCGGTCCGCGGGCGCCGAGAGATAATTCGGACGGATGGCGGGTTGCACGCGCGCATCCGGCGATTTTATATGGATGGAACCCCGGCTTTCGGGCCGCAGATTACAGACACTGGCGGTAAAGGCCGGAAAGGGATGAAGCGGATCACCGAATTTCTCAAGGCTGAGCGGCTGCACATGGTACTCCAGGTTCGGAGTTTCCCGGCTGTCGTCGGACTTGACGAAGCCTCCCAACTGACTGGGCGCCATGGTCAAAGGACCGGTCTTGAACAACATGTACTCTAGCCCCATGCCGACCTTGCCAACGATGGAGTTGGCGCGTTCGTTCAGGGTCTTCACATTCTTGACCTTGAAGACCGTACGGACCTGCAGATGATCCTGAAGGTTCTCGCCGACTCCCGCCAGTTCATGCTTGGGTTCAATCCCGAACTGCTGCAGGACCTCCGCAGGGCCGATGCCGGAAAGCTGCAACAATTGCGGTGAACCGACCGCGCCAGTCGCCAGAATAACCTCGCCTCGCGCTGATGCTTTACTCAAGACATCCTTTTGCCAGAATTCCACACCCGTCGCGCGCCGTCCTTTCAGGGTCACCCGTTTCGCCTGAGCATGTGTCAGAACCGTTAAATTCGGCCGCTGCATCGCCGGGCGAAGGAACGCTTTGGCCGTGTTCCAACGCACACCTTTGCGCTGATTGACCTGGAAGTAGCCACAGCCCTCATTGTTGCCACGGTTAAAATCCTTGGTCTTGGGAATCCCCGCCTGTTCCGCCGCCTCCTGAAAGGCATCCAAAATCTCCCAGGAGAGGCGTTGCTCCTCCACCCGCCATTCGCCGCCGCTGCCGTGCAGGTCATCGGCGCCACCCGCCTGATCTTCGGAGCGCTTAAAAACCGGCAGAACGTCGTCCCAGCTCCAGCCGACATTTCCAAGCTGACGCCATTGATCGTAGTCGCGGGCCTGACCGCGCATGTAGATCATGCCGTTGATCGAGGAACACCCTCCCAGGACCTTGCCACGCGGGTACGCCAAGGAACGACCGTTCAGACCCGGCTCCTCCTCGGTCTGAAAGCACCAGTCCGTGCGTGGGTTGCCCATGCAATAGAGGTAACCGACCGGGATATGAATCCAGAGATAATCATCCTTGCCGCCAGCTTCGAGCAGAAGAACCGAAACCTCCGGATCGGCGGAGAGACGGTTGGCCAGCACGCAGCCGGCACTGCCGGCGCCGACGATGATGTAATCGAATTCGCCGACATCCCTGATATCTCTCTTGGTGCCGCTTTGCTCCACAGATCCCCCTCTCGAACAACGTGCCTGCGTTAACGCAGATCCACTTGTTTTATCTCAGATCAACTCAACGAAGGAAATGATACCAAGTGGCTCACGCCCCTAGCAAGTTAGCCTCAACTCGTCTTGCCGAAGTCTAAAACCATAACGAAATCAAGGCTTGGGTTAAGCCTATGGAGCCGGGCCAAATAGAGGAAAAAACAGTAGACGCTTTACAAATACGACTTTTGGATGTATTTTCTCAAGTATCTCTCGTCGGAGGGGAATGCATGGCCATTGACTGGTTACTCGCCGAGACCTCATCAATGCTGCGTAAACCAGCAGACGATCTCGATTTGCGGAGCAAAATCTCACTGCGCGAATTGGCGGAACGGCTGAACTTCGACGTTCAGCGCGATCTTCTGGAATACTGGGATCAGATCCGCGGTGATGCGCACTTACCCTCCAGATCCGATTTTGATCCGCTGGCAATTCCCCATGCCCTGCCCTATGTCGGACTGATCGACATTATCGAGCCAGGGCCACAATTCCGTTATCGCCTGATCGGCACAAAAATGCCCGCATATGCTGGCCAGCGGCTGGAAGGTCAACTGGTCGACGAGCATAAAACGCCTGCTTACGCGGCTTATCTGTCCTGTGTTTACGAGTTGCCCTATCGCTTTCACCAGCCCGTCTTCATCCGTGAGTGCGCAGAGTTCGGCGAAGGCCTGGAGGACTGCTACTCGAGACTGATCCTGCCGATGGCACACGACCGGAATATGCCTGACATGCTCCTGATCTCGATTATCTGTGAAACAATGGATGCACCGGGACGCCAATGGCGTGAAACCACGCCGAGAAGCTGTCGAGCCCTCAGCATGGTTTCGGCAAAACCGCAGTCTTGAACACTACGCCCAAAGGACGGACCGCTAACCGCCTCCCGGTCGCGAATTCATGTTCTCCGGCAGATAGGTCGCCAGTTCGGGAACAAAGATCAGTACGAAGACCATCACCACCATGATGAAAAACATCGGGATCGCGGCTTTGGCGATGTAGTTCATCTCGTGCTTGGTCATGCCCTGCAAAACGAAAAGATTGAAACCTATCGGTGGCGTGATCTGCGCCATTTCCACGACGACCACGATGAAGATACCGAACCAGATGACATCAATCCCGGCCTGTCGGATCATTGGCTCCACCACCGCCATGGTGAGCACGACCGACGAGATCCCATCAAGGAAACACCCCAGGACGATATAGAAAAGCAGCAACGCCATCAGCAGTTCGAACCGGCTGAACTCCATACCGGCGATCCACTCCGCCAGGGCTCGTGGCAGGCCGGTGAAGCCCATAGCCAGGGACAGGAATGCCGCGCCGGCCAAAATCAACGCAATCATCGCCGAGGTGCGGGTCGCCCCCATCAGGCTCTCGGTGAAGGTCGACCAGTTCAGAGACTTCTGCCCTGCCGCCAATACCAGCGCACCGATAACGCCAAAGGCCGCCGCCTCGGTCGCCGTGGCAAAACCGAGATACATAGAACCGATCACGACCGCGATCAGGCAGATTACGGGGATCAGGAAGCGCGAGTTTGCGATCTTTTGAGAGAAAGTTGTCTTGGGTTCCGGGTCCGGATTGTACTTGGAGGAAACCTTTGAATAGATCGCCACGTAACTCATAAACATTCCGGCCAGCACCAGTCCCGGCAGCACACCGGCGATGAAGAGCTTGGAGATGGATTCATTGATGGTCACGCCATAAACGATCAGGGTCAGCGACGGCGGAATCATGAGACCGAGCGTTGCCGCACCAGCCAGCGTTCCGATGATCATATGTTCCGGATAGTTGCGCTTGCGCAGCTCCGGGATGGACATCTTTCCGACCGTTGTCAGGGTCGCAGCCGAAGACCCGGATACCGCGGCAAAAACGGTACAGCCAACAATGTTGGTATGGATCAATCCGCCGGGCAATCCTGCCATCCAGGGCGTCAGGCCTCTAAACATGTCCTGAGACAAACGCGTTCGAAAGAGAATCTCGCCCATCCAGATGAACAAGGGCAACGCGGTCAGAGTCCAGGAAGAGGATGCCGACCAGATCGTGGTGATCATGGCGTCGCCGACAGGACGCGACGTGAAAAGCTCCATGCCGAAAAAGGCGACACCTAAAAGAGCGAGGCCAACCCAGACACCCGTACCCAGCAGGAGGAAGAGGACAAAAAGGAAAATGGCGATCAGTTCGAGCTGTTCCATGACCGCCCCCTATTCGTGGTCTTCGACGACTTCCGCATCAATGCGGTGGTCACCGAACAAAATCAGATTGATGAGGTGGTCAGTCAGCGCGATCGCGAAAAGAATGGACCCAACCACCATCGCGATCTGCGGAATCCAGATCGGCGTGGCATCCTGCCCCTGGCTGATATCATGCAGTTTCCAGGACCAGTACGCGCCCTTTCCGGCGTAGTAAGCGAGATACCATCCAAGCGCGGTTCCGATACCAAAGCACCAGACCTCAACCCAGCGCCGGAAACGCCCCGCGAATTGAAGCAAGATACTGACCCGGATATGGGCACCGCGATTCAGTGCGTGAGCAAATGCGAAAAAGGATGCGGCGGCCATACAGTAACCGGCGTAATCTGCGGCCCCGGGAAAAACATTTCCCGTCCAGCGCGCGAGCATTTGCAGCACGACCAAAGATAAAATGGCGATCAGAAACAGGGCGGCAACCACCCCCGATCCGAAATAGAGCCTGTCCAGCGTTCGGCGGACAACCGATCCGGTAGCCTGCATCGGCTTCCCCCTGCTTTTTTCCCAGAAGTATCGCGTTCCACCTGCATGTCTTCCGCATGCCGGGACGCTCCTTGGTATTAATCAGACATAGATAAAGAAATTGGAGAGGCCGCGAAGCCTCTCCAATTCAGGTTATCTATTTAGCCTTAAAGGCGTCGACAATCGACTTGCCTTGCGCGCCGGCTTTCTCGAGCCACTCATTGGTCATGGTCTCACCGAAGCCCTGCAGTTCGCCCTTCAACGCGTCACCGGCTGGAGCGACAGACATGCCGCCGTCCCGCAGGCCTTTCAAAGTGAAGTCCGTGTACTGGATCGAACGCCAGAGTCCGGCATAAGCTGCAATGTCGGCACACGCCGTAACGACGTTTTTGGTCGCATCGTCCAAACCGGCCCAGGAATCCTTGTTCACAAAGACGTGGTTCCGCGGCAGCCAGGCATCAACCTCGTAGAAATGCGTCAGATGCTCCCAGACTTTCCGGTCATAACCGGTCGCGCCGGAAGAGATCATCGATTCAGCAACACCAGTCGCAAAGGCTTGCGAAATTTCAGCGGCTTCGACCTGTACCGGCAGCATCCCGGCCAGTTCAGCAAGGCGTGCGGTAGCAGTGTTGTAGGACCGGAATTTCACGCCCTTCATGTCTGCAACAGCGTTTACTTCCTTTTTGAAGTAGAGACCCTGTGGCGGCCAGGGAACAGCGTAGAGCAGTTTCAGATTCTGTTCGTCGAGGATTTTCTCGAGCTCAGGCCGCGCGGCTTCCCAGAGCTTTTCGGAAGCTTCGAAGGAAGTCGCCAGGAAAGGAATCGAATCGACACCGAACACTGGGTTTTCGTTCTGGTGGGCCGACAGAATACGTTCGCCGATTGGCGCCTGTCCGGTCTGAACGGCACGCTTGATGTCGTTGCCCTTAAACAGCGAACCCGACGGGTGTGTCACGATCTCCAGCGCACCGCCCGTTCCGGTGGTCACGCATTTGCCGAACTCAGCACCGGTGACCGAATGGAAGTTGGTCGCCGAGTAAGCCATCGGCATGTCCCAGGTTTCCGCGACGGCGTTGGCCGTAACGGAAGCGGCCAGGCCGATCCCCGCAACCGACGCCATAAGTGATTTCATAAGTCTCATTTACTTTTTCTCCCTGTTATTGGCGGCTTTCATAAAAGCCGCGGTCACGCAAATCTGGCCGGCGCGTAGGCCGACAGATCACTGTTCGGGCGATCGCCGGAAATCAATCCGGCTAGAATTCGCCCGGTTTTCGGTCCCCCGGTCAGGCCGATATGGTGATGACCGAATCCCATAAAGACCGACTTGAGACCCGGAGCCTCGCCTATGACCGGAATGGAGTCCGAGACTGCGGGTCGATGCCCCATCCACTCCCGGGTGTCCTTCCAGGTCAAGTTTGGTATCGCCTTGGAAATGTTCTCAAACAACAGTTCAATAGGTCGAGTGCTGGCCGGCGCATCCAGGCCGCCGAATTCCACCAGACCCGCGACCCGCAGGCGGCCGTCCATCGGCGTGACCACATACTTTCCCGATGCGATCATCACCGGCGAACGCGGCATAACGCTCGGCTCAATTAGTTCGACGTGATAGCCCCGCTCGCTTTCCAGCGGAACGCTCATACCGAGCTTCTTCGCCAAAGGTCCTGACCAGACACCGGCGGTGACCACAGCTGAATCGCAATCAATCACCCCTTGGTCCGTGACGATGCCGGTCACAGCGCCGTTCTCCTGCCGGAAGTCGGAAACATCTGCCTTTATGCAGCGCCCGCCATTATCTGTTACGCAATCCGCAAGGTCCTTAACATATCGGCCTGGGTCGGCGATGCGGCCATGCCCGGGCAAACAGGCTGCAAACTTCAGGTCCTCCGAGAAAACCGGGTCGTACGCCTTGAGGGCGTCACCCTCCAGTTCCTGCCAGGAGAAGCCGTTGGCCTTCCGCAAGCCCCACCCGAAGCTGTCTGCTTCGTAGTTGCTGCGATCGCCGTAAAGAAAGAGATAGTCCGAGGGAACCAGCCATTTTTCAGCAGCCGTCCCCTTTGCCAGCGCCTGATGCTGCTCGAGACTGTCGCCGATAATTTCTGTCAGTGCAGACGCGATCCGCGTCGTCTCCGACACCGAGCAGTGCGAGAGATAGGGTCGCAGAAAAGGCAGCAGTTTCGGCAGATAAGACCAACGCAAGAACAGCGGCGAGTTCCTATCCAGCAACATGGACGGCACCTTGCGCAGCAGGCCGGGAACCGTGACCGGCACAACCGAACAGGACGCCAGGATTCCACCATTGCCGTAGGAGGTTCCCTCACCCGGACCAAGCCGGTCGATCAGGGTTACATCGCAGCCACTGCGCTGCAGCCAGACTGCTGTTGAAACGCCGACAATTCCAGCCCCGATAACGGCCACCTTCCTGGTGGCGGCGCCATTATGTGTCGGAGCCTTATTCATCCTGCGTTACATCCTTATACTTCTTCGCCATAGGCAATATGGCCTCGCACCAACCACCGAGCTTGAACGCGGCACCCGGCCAGCGCAAGCCCTACTGTCTTGTATCCACGGCATAGTGAGCAAGTTTTTCGAGATCCACATCAATTCCGAGGCCCGGCCCATCGGGCACTGCAACCCTACCGTTATCACTCGGGAAGGGCTCGCGCAGAAGATCTTCCTTCAGGTACCAACGAGCCTGATAAAACTCGCAACCAAGCGAAATGTTTGGTGTCGCCGCAATCATGTGCGCCCCCGCGAGATGCGCGAGTCCGCTTTCGAACATATCGCCACCGTAAGCGGGCATTCCGGCAGATTCGGCGATGGCAGCCACCTCCATACCTCTCCGGAGTCCGCCTGTTTTCATGATTTTCACCGATATGGCGTCGCAAAGTCGGCCCTTAACGGCCTTGTGCGCATCTCCCGGCGAGAAGACAGTTTCATCGGCCAGAATCGGAGTCTCGAGCTCGGCGGTGAACTTGGCCATAGCCTCATGATTCCAACCCGGCACCGGTTGCTCAATAAAGGTTACCTTGAAGGGCTCAATATCCCTGAGTTTACGCAATGCGCCGAAGGGCGGCAGACCCTGATTGTAATCGACCCGGATGTTCAGTTCCGGAAAGGTCGAGCGCAGACGTTCCAGCCGCTCAATATCAAATGCATGGCCTTGCACGCCAGTTTTGAGTTTTATGATGCGCAAACCGGATTCCCAGGCCTCGCTCAACAGATCCATATCCGCATCAAAGTCCGGATTGGCCAGCGATATGGAGAGCGGAATCTCTTTCCGATAACGCCCCCCCAGAAGCGCCCAGACAGGCAATCCCATCGTCCGTCCGCGACAATCAAGCAAGGCGGTTTCCAGTGCCGCCTTTGCTTCCGTATGCCCAGCGATCGCCCGGTTCGCATCTGCCATAATCAACGGAACATCGGCCGGGTCGGCGCCCAGCACTACCGGCCTGATATAGCGATCCAGTGCAGCGGCAGTGGCCTCCGCTGTACCGGTAAAGACCGCCCAGGGCGAAGCTTCTCCAAACCCACTGCACCCGCTGGCCGTATCCAAACGCACGATCACGACATCGACCTTATCGGCCACCAGACCGCTGCCATGGTCGCGCGGCGAACGAACCGGCAACGCCGCGTGCCAGATCGTCATGCGTTCGATGGTGTCTTTCTGATGCGCCAAAATCGAATCCCCCATTCGTGTTTACGCCACCCACTCACTGACAGGTGCATTCGCATCTTGTAGCGGTTGGGAGATCACATCCACAAGAGTTGGTCCGTCGGCTTCCAATGCGGCCTGCATTGCCCCCTGCAGATCCGCCGGATCTTCAACCCGCCAGGTTTTCAGACCATAAGCCGCCGCAATCCCCGCATGATCGCTGCGTGAAAAATCGACGGAGTAATAGCGTTCACCGAACCCGCTCTTCTGTCCCGCTTTGATCCAGCCAAAGACCGAGTTCGAGAACACCACATAGGTGATCGGCAGCTTTTTGCGCATTGCGGTTTCGTACTCACCGACTGTGAATCCAAAACTGCCGTCTCCCATAATCGACACGCACTTTGCCCCGGGCCGCCCGTAGTAAGCCCCGAGCACCGCAGCTGCAGAGTAGCCGAGCGCACCGTGAGCACGGTTGGTGATGAACTGCCGTCCGGCTTTACCATTCTGATAAAAAGCCGAGAAAAACGGACAAGGTGTCCCCGGATCGGCTACGACAACCGCATCGTCATCCAGCAAATTGCCGAGTGTTGACACCACCCGCTCCGGCCGGATCGGCGAATCGTTGCTCGCGGCCCGTTCCTCAAAATCAGCGAACTTGATTTTCTTGGCTTTGGCGATCCGTGCCGCACCATCGAAATCGCGTTTCTCACCTGACTGCGCCAGCACCTGATTGGCCATGCGAAGGGCTAGCTGCGCGTCGCCATTCAACGCGACTTCGGTTTCGTAGTTGGCCGAAATGACCATTGGATCGACATCGATGTGCAGAATCCGCTGGCCTGGCTTCGGGCAGCGCCAGCGTTCCGTTGTCACCGAACCCGCGCGACAACCGATGAAGAGGATCAGATCGGCCTCCTCAATGACCTCACGGGTTTCAGCCACGCCACCATTACTGCCCACAACACCCAGGCAAAGCGGATGGCTGTCGGCGAGACTGCCCTGCCCGCTGATGGTGGTCGCCACGATCATGTTCAGCGCTTCAGCAAAAGACTGCAGCTCGCTTTCCGCCCCGGAAATCACAATGCCACCGCCGCAGATCACCATCGGGTTCTTTGCCGACAAAAGCGCCTCGACCATCCGCTCTACGGCCTGTGTCGCTGGGCCCGAGCGCCACGCCGGATAGCGACCCAGCTCCGATTGCGCCCAGATCTCGCTCTCGGACACCGCGGCCTTCTGTACGTCGAAGGGCAAGCCGATATGCGCCGACCCCGGTCGTCCCGTCGTCATGGCGCGAAAGGCGGAACGCACCATGGCAGGCAGGCGCTCGGCCTGATCGATGACCGTGTTCCATTTGGTCAAAGGACGAAAGAGGCTGTTCTGGTCCAGCTCGGTCAGAGGATACCGCCCCCGCGCCGAGACAGATACGTCGGTGGTAATCCCCAATATCGGCACAGAGGATTCGTTGGCTTCCACCAGGCCGGGCAGAATGTAGGTTGCTCCACCGCCGCTCGGTCCCTCGCAAACACCGACCTTGCCCGAAACCCGGGCGTAAGCGTCGGCCATATAAGCCGCATGTCGCTCGTCGCGCGTCAGAATGTGCTCGATATCGTGGTCGAGTCGATAGAGCGCATCGTAAAGCGGCAGCGTTGTATCGCCGCAGAGTCCGAAAATATGTTTCACGTCATGAGCCTGCAGCATCCGCACCATCGCTTCGGCGCCGGTCAGCTCATTTCCACCTGCGGTCATTCCATTCACCTTTGTAAGCTGGAGGCAGCTTGAAGCCCCCGGAAAGCAGAGAATTTGCCTGCGCTCATTTCTGCATATTTATCTGTATACAGGACTGTATGATTTGCATTGCGCGAGAGTCAAGCGGATGCCATAACTTTCCAATAACCGCTGGAAAATGCACTTCATTAAGCGTGGAACCAGCCGACCTACAGCCCGAAGCCCGCGCTGAAAAAGCTGACGGGAGGAGCATCAATGCCCGGTGAAACCGTGAACCCAGCAAGTGTCGATCGTATTTATGACGCAGTCCGGGAACTGGCTGCAAGCTACGCCATCAAACCGGACGAACGAATTAATGAGGGCACCCTTGCCAAGTCGCTTGGCGCCAGCCGCACCCCCGTTCGCGAAGCGCTGAACCGTCTGGTCGCCGAGGACCTGCTGGTCTTTCAACCGGGCAAGGGATTCTTCTGCCGGGCCCTGGACCCGCAGCAGATCTTCGATCTTTATGAGCTTCGCGTGATTCTGGAAGAAGCCGCAATCACCCTGGCCTGCGAACGCGCCAGTGACGAAGATATCGAGGCGCTGCGACAGGACCTCATGACCAACGGTCAGAATTACGAGGGCAAAAGCGTCAAGGAGCTGGTGGCTTACGACGAGCAATTTCACGAGACCCTGGTCGGCCTTTCGGGAAATGGCGAACTGGTCAAACGCTTACACAACATCAACGCCCGGATTCGCTTCGTCCGCTGGTTCGACATGGAGCAGCGAATCTCGATCACACGGGGTGAGCATCGCGAGCTGATGAGCCGGCTGGCTGCACGCGATGCCGAGGCCTGCCGCGGCATACTGCGCGGGCACATCGAAAAGCGCCTGGATCAGATCATTACCTATGCGCGCGCGGGCTATTCGGCTCTCTATTTGCCCGACGCGCAGGGACCACTCGCGGGCAGCCCGCTCGCCGCGGGATCGCAAGGATAATTCAGAACAGGGCGTTGGCCCAAAGATGAGAGAAGCGTAAGGCAGATATGAAAGTCAAAGGCGGAAAAAGTCTATACGGCGCCAGCGTCGGAATCCTGATGCTGGAAACCCGGTTCCCCCGTATCCAGGGCGACATGTGCAACGCCCTGACCTGGCCCTTCCCGGTCCACTACAAAGTGGTCAGCGGCGCCTCGCCCGACCGGGTGGTGCGGAACAAGGCGGAAGGTCTGCTCGATACCTTTCTGGCCGATGCCAAAGGGTTGGTGGCGCAGGGCGCCGACGGTATCACCACCAACTGCGGCTTCCTCTCTCTCTTTCAGGATCAGTTGGCCGAGGCCTGCGGCGTACCGGTCGCGACCTCATCACTGATGCAGGTCGAAGCGGTCAACCGGCTGTTGCCACCGGGTAAGCACTGCGGAATTCTGACCATCTCGCGCGACAGTCTCACTGAGCAGCACCTGCAGGCGGCCCGTGTTCCGTTGGACACACCGGTCGTCGGAACGGACGGCATGCGCGAGTTCACCCGTGTCATCCTGGACGACGAAGAGGAACTGGACATTGAGGCCAGCCGCCTGGATCTGATCGATGCCGCCCGCAGTCTCGCGGACGCAAATCCGGATGTCGGCGCCATCGTTTTGGAATGCACCAACATGGTGCCCTTTGCCGCCGACGTACGCGCCGCAACAGGCCTGCCGGTCTACAGCATCTACAGCTACATCCTCTGGTTCCAGTCCGCCCTGTCGCCCCGCGTGTTTCCGCAAAGTCTCTAGAACACATGACAGAAACTTAACTTTGGTCCGTCGTACAGGCGCATCTAGACTGGCCGGATGAAGATACTGATTTTTACCATGGGCTCACGCGGCGACGTTCAGCCCTATGTCGAACTTGGCGCGGCCCTGCAGGAAACCGGACACAAGGTCACCCTCTGCACCGGGGCGGGTTTCGATTCCATGATCGAAGCACGCGGGCTCATCTCCGCCCCGATTTCGATCAACTTTCGGGAAATGATAGAGACGCCTGAGGCACAGGAAGCCCTCAACAGCTTTAACGGCAAGATCAAGGCCTGGCGGGCCTTTAAACCTCTGATACGGCAGCAACACGACGACATGTGGCAGATCGCGCAGGAGGCCGAACCGGATCTCCTGGTCTACCATCCAAAGGGCTTTGCAGCGCAGCATATCGCCGAGGTTTTGGGGATTAGTGCAATCGCAACAACGCTGCAACCCGCCTTTGTGCCGACCGCAGCCTTTCCGCAGATCTTCCTGCCCTTCGAGGATCTGGGGGGCTTCAGCAATCGACTGAGTCATCAGGTGATCGACCGACTTACGGCCTGGGCACAATCCAACGCCATCGGGAAGTGGCGCTTGGAGGCTTTAGGGCTGACGACGCCCGGTCCACGAGACTTTTTCGCCGGCTACAGCCCAAACGGCACCCTCCTGCCCCGCCTGCACGGTTACAGTCCGCAAGTCGTCGCAAAACCGGATGACTGGCCGGCGCGCGAGCAGGTCACCGGCTACTGGTTCACGCCACCCGCCAATGACTGGAACCCGCCCGAAGCGCTTGCGCAGTTTCTCGCCGCTGGTCCGGCGCCCGTCTATGTCGGCTTTGGCAGCATGCCCGCCGCAGATGCTGAAAAGCAGACCGCGATTGTCACGGAAGCCCTGCGTCAGTCCGGGCATCGTGGAATTCTGGCCAGCGGATGGGGCGGACTGAAGGCAGGCACCGGGAGTGACAGCATTTACAGGCTCGACAGCGCGCCCCACAGCTGGCTCTTCCCACGCTGTTCGGCAGTGGTGCATCACGGCGGTGCAGGCACGACACACGAAGGCCTGCGCTGGGGTCGGCCGAGCATTCTCTGCCCGCGAGGCATGGATCAGCCCTTCTGGGGCAGACGGGTCAAGCATCTGGGGGTCGGCCCTGCGCCACTGCCGCAAAAACGCCTGAGCTCGGAGAAGCTGGCGCGGGCTCTGGAAGACGCCCACAGACCAGCCATCATCTCTCGCGCTCAGGAAATCGGCGAGCTATTGCGCGCAGAACAGGGCACTCAACAAGGTGCGGAGATTATCGGCCGGAGCTTCACCTGACCTTATAAAACCTGAAGCGCGCTTCTATTTCAGGCCTTCGGCTTCCATCATGAAACCCATGTGGGTTTCCGCGACCGTCAGGCCGCCTTCGCCGTCAGCCCAACCGATGTTGCCGTCGCCGTTCAGATCAACGCCTGTCGTGATCGCCGCAACGCTCTCCGTCATCTTCGCCACCAAGGGCGCCGCCGTCGCCGCGTCCGGGGCCGCGAGGATCTCAGTGATGAGAGCTTTCACAGCTTGGGTGCGCGCAACCACCGCTTCCGCAGAGGCGGACACATGGGTCGCATGAAGTTTCACCGCATCGGAGGCGCCGGTCGATCCCGCGGCAAAACCGATATGACTGTGTGCGCCTTCGGTCGCTTTCAGCACGCCGTAACCGGCACCGGGACCACTGGTCTCAACCGAGGGATCGAGCGCATGCAGAACATGACGGCTGTGCAGCTGCATGCTCGCCAAATCCGACGGGTCGGAAGCCGCCAGCCCGGCATGGGTTTCAGCGACCTTGGCTTCCTGCAGGGCGACCGGCAAAAAACCCTGCTGATCCGGCGTATCGCCCCACATCGTCATGACATGACCGATATGGGCGTGTGATTCGTTGGCTTGCGCGGGTGCGGCAAACAAAGCGGCAAAACCTGCCAGAGCGAGTGTTAGAGTGGTTTTCCGAAACATATTGCCCTCAAGATGTACAAATGAACGTCATCTATAAATATGGGGCGCACGTGCCGAAGTGTGGTCAACTTTCGGTGACGACAGATAGTCGGCCTCTACTCAAGAAGACCACGGACTGTCGTGAGCCAAAGATCTTCCTCAGTTTCCACTTTCTCATAACCCTGCAAATGCTGTTCTCCGAGAAAGAGCAAATAACGGCCTCCAACTGAAAACGTCGGATACACCTTACAATCTGGGGCGTGGCCCTGTCGTGAAAAGTGAGATCCATTCCAGAACGCAGGTGCATGGTGACTATCAAAATCTGATTCCTCGCTCACGCGCAGGGCATTACCGCCATCTTGCTGATCAGGCGCGACAAAACCATTAGGCAGCGTAAAGCGTGAAGACGCCTGCCCCTTCAAAACCTCGATCGGTTCAAAGAGCATCAATTCGTACGGTTTGCTCCAATGCGCTGCAATCTCGCCTGACCCACCGAGGGCACGCGCCCAAACAATCGTCCCAGTGCGCTGCACGAGTTCATCATGACTAACCCCCAGGCCAGGAGGAAACGACCTGCAAGCCATTGCCGATAGAGGTAAGAGTGAAAACAAGGCAGCTAAAACAGTCAGTTTCGGGTTCATATTTCCACCCTGGATGTCAGCTACGGGGCTTGCAGAGCCTACCGAAGTACTCCCGATCCTGAGCACTCCAATCACTTTCGGGCTTCTGCACCACTGCACTGCACCAGCCCTCCGGGGTATATTGCGCGAGGGCGATTTGCATCGCGGTCTGGGCCAGATTTTGCTGCACGCTTAACTCGGGACAGTGGGTCTCGATAATTTTGCCGGAGGCCTGAATCTGGTTACCCTGTTGCGCCATCTGCGTTTGCAGTGTCCGGAAGCGGCCTGCGAGGTAGGTGTTGAGCTGCTGCGCTTCCTCCAGTGTATCCGGCAGCGGGAGCGCTTCTCGTTTTTCAGCGCTACTGACCAGTTGCGCAAGGCTCTCCTGCACAGACTGACAAACCGCCTTTACGCCCGCAACTGGCGTTCGCTGATCAACCTTCAAAGGCGCAAACATGATCGCCTCGAAGTTATTGAATGCCCTGGTTACCACCGTCTGATGCGTGGAGGCCCCGTCTGAGTGCGCTGCGTCCGTCTGCGCGCCCGCTGGCGACACGGTGACGGCGGTGACGAATAACAGGAGTTTGAAGCTTCTCACGTTGTTTAGGCCCCTTCCCGGACGAACATTCAAACGCGTTAAATACGACTGGCTAGCTGGAGTCTGGTCCAAAATCGTTGAAAAATCGACAACGGCAGATAGCCCTACAGCGAAAATTCCAAGATGACGATATTGGAGTGTCGTCAGGATTTTTGTTGTCCTGAAGTTCCTGAGGAAGGAGGATCGGGACGGAGATCTCATCCATAAGCGTCTACCATCGAAATCGATCGTGAAATGCCAGATAACCCTGAAAAGATCAACGAGGAGGAACTGGCGTTTGCCGCGCCGCAGGATGTGCCCATCCCCTACCTCGCGCGCATCCGCAGCTACTATCAGACGTTGGGATACGCAAAGCCTTACGTCTGGGCGCACTACAACGACGTTCCCTTTACCCCGCTGGCAAAATCGCTGTCTGAATGCCGCTTGACGCTGGTAACGACCGCCGCGCCCTACCAGTCCGACAAGGGTGATCAAGGGCCCGGCGCCCCTTACAACGGAGCCGCCAAGTTTCACAAAGTCTATTCCCTGCCAAGCAACAGCTCACCGGACTTGCGAATTTCACACATCAGCTATGACCGGCAGCATACGACGGCAGAGGACATGCGGAGCTGGTGCCCCCTGGTACAGATGCAACAGTTCGCGGCGCGCGGAGAAATCGGCGGTCTCACCAAAAGCCTGCACGGTGTGCCAACCAACCGCAGCCAAAAGACGACGCTCACACAGGATGCGCCGGCAATTTTGCAGCGGGTCAGGCAGGAGGATGCCGATGCGGTCGTTCTGGTCCCGAACTGCCCGGTCTGTCATCAGACCGTGTCACTCACCGCGCGGCACCTCGAAGCCAATGGCATTCCGACCGTGGTCATGGCCTGCGCTAAGGATATCGTGGAATATGTCGGCGTGCCGCGCCTGCTGTTCAGCGACTTTCCACTGGGCAACGCAGCGGGAAAGCCCCATGACGAAGCCTCACAGGCTTTCACGCTCAGGCTGGCCTTGCAAAGCCTTGCGGCAGCGCCAGGACCACGCACCACAATTCAGTCGCCCCTGCGCTGGAGCGATGATCCCGATTGGAAGCTGGACTTCTACAATGTCGAGCGTCTGTCCGATCAGAAAATCAAAGAACTGCGTGCGGAATTCGACCGGCAGAAGGACATTGCGAAGCGCGAACGGGATAGGAGCAGCGAGTGACTTAAACCCTGCTCGCGTCCCAGATCCAACAGCTGGTACACCGGGAACCCTGGATTTTCAGCAGGTGGCACTGCAGGCGGAACCAACAGGTGCGCCTTCGACGATTGGAACGACCTTCCCTTCGCAGATGGTCCCATTGTTGTTGATTTTGCAATTAACGGGACCGCAACCGACATTGACCGAAGTACAGTTTTCGACAAGGCGACCGACCACGCCAGATTGACCCGGCGTCTTAAACTTCCCCGGGCGACCGGGCGGTGATGGCTTGACCAGACGCTTGGACGGAGTGTCGGAAATCAGGTGCAGATATCGGGAGGGAATCTCCAGCCTGTCATCCGCGCTCGCCTGATTTACGGAGGACAGACCGGCGAACGTCAGCGCCGCCAACAGAACCGAACAAACAATACGCTTCATTTTCAATGCCTCTGGAATGTGAATTTAGATATTTTTTTCCTCAATTCAGTTTGGTCGGCTTGGCGATCCATTCGGTTCAAAATGAGTTTTTATGATTGGTTTTGAGGGATGGTCTCAGAGTCTCTGGATTTGCAAACGACTCGGCGCGCGCTCGACTCTACAACCTTGGCCAGCTGACCACAGATGTGCAAAACTCCGGACCGCCCGACTTCACATAATTCCGGAGCCTTATTCGTGTCGATCATCTCTTCACTAGAAGAACTCGAAGCCCTTTACGGAGAGCCTGGCGAGGCTTCCACAGCCAAAGTCGCTTATGAAATCACACCGGAGTACCAGCGCTTTATCGAGGCTTCACCCTTCGCCGCACTGGCCACAAGCGGGCCTGAAGGACTGGACTGCTCGCCCCGCGGCGATATGGCCGGATTTGTCCGGGTGCAGAATTCCAAAACAGTGATGATGCCGGATCGGCGCGGCAACAACCGGGTTGATTCCCTGCGCAACATCGTGCGGGATCCACGTGTGGCGCTCCTGTTCCTCATCCCCGGTCACGGCAACACCATCCGCATCAACGGCCGCGCCCATCTCGACACCGATCCTGAGCTTCTGGCCTCCTTCGCAGTGAAGGATAAAGCGCCGCGCTCCGTAGTCGTGATCACCATCGACGAGCTCTATTTTCAGTGCGCCCGGGCCATCGTGCGCTCAGAACTCTGGAATCCTGAGCGACACGTCGAAAAAAGCTCCTTGCCAACACCGGGCCAGATTCTGGCCTCCATGAGTGATAACCGCGTGGGTGGTCCGGAATACGACCAGGCCTGGGACGCCCGGGCGCAAAAGACTCTCTGGTAGGGTTTCAGTCGGTCTGAAGTGTCTACAGGATAGCTGCCGGGTCCTCTTCCAAGATCAGATCGTTCGAACGACATGACATCTGAAATAGCCCTAGGTCAGACTCTCCTGCGCCCCAAATCTCACGCCAGAGCCTCAAAGGCTGAGACAATGGCGTCTGACATGGCCTCGACTGCCGGGTCATCGGCAGTGGTCCCACTCAATAGCAAGAGATGCGATACCGGAAGCTCGGGAAATCCGTCTGCCGGTTTCAGGATCTGCATCCCGGTCTCCAGGGTGCTGCGCGCAATCATGCCGACTGCCAGACCCGATGAAATCGCCGCCTTCACCCCCGCGACACTGTCACTGGAATAGGCAACCCGGTAGAGCTGTCCGGCGGACTGCATCTGCGCGACGGCGACATCCCGCCACCAGCAGCTTCGCTCGAAGAGCGCAAGAGGCACCGGCTGCCCGGATGGTGGCTGGAAACCCTTGCGGCAAACCCAGAGGGTCTCTTCCTCCAGCAGAACCCCGGCATCACCACTTCCCGGCGCATGATCACTGGTGGTTACCGCAAGGTCGAGCTGGCCCCTCTCGACCATATCCGGGAAATCAACGCTGAAGCCGCAACGCACCGAGACCTGAACCTGCGGATGCTGGGCCGCGAAGACCGCCAGAACATCGGGCAGAATGCTGGTGCCGTACTCGTCAGGGATACCCACGCGAACCATCCCAGTCACTGGTGCCTGCGCGAAGGTCGCTGCCACATGATCCAGCTGGCGCAGGATCGGTTCGCTGGACTGCAGCAGGGTCTCGCCGGCTTCCGTCAGGGTCACGCCCCGGGCTTCACGCACAAAGAGTGCGACCTTCAATCGCTCCTCCAGCTGCCTGATCTGAACACTGACCGCCGACTGGGTCTTATTCAGCGCCCGCGCCGCATGGGTCACGTTACCGTGCCGCGCCACGACGACGAAGCTACGCAGAAGCTCACTATCGAGCCTGGCAAAAGACTGATCGTTTTTATTCATACCTAGTATAGTAACTATTCGTTTGTGCGATTTCTAGTCATCTCCGATCCTCACCCTGTGAGAGCAAGAAAACCACCTGCAAGCTGGAGACCGGAGAGCATGAGCCTGGATCTATCGAAACGCCCTGAAAAACCCGCAACGCTATCCTATAAAACACTGGCAAAAATGGGGTTTTTGCTTGCCGCTGTGACGCTGACCTTTCTCTGGCCCGGACATGCTTGGGCCTCGATGGTCTTCGCATTGGAGAACCTGGTTCTTATTCTGCCCATGATTGCGATTGGCCTCTTTCTGACAGCAGGCGTCCACGCGAGTGGCAGCATGGCGCTCATAGCATCTGCTTTTCGAGGCCGTTCGGTGCGGATGATCTGCATCGCCGCCTTGATCGGCGCCCTGACACCGGTCTGCGGTGTTTCGGTTCTGCCTTTGGTCGCGGGACTGCTGGCAGGAGGTGTCCCACTGGCCCCGATCATGGCCTTCTGGCTGTCATCGCCAATCACCGATCCCGGGATGCTGGCCATTACCGCCGGAACCCTCGGCAGTTCATTCGCTATCGGTAAAACACTTTCGGCCTTCGTAATTGGCCTGTTCGGCGGCGGTGTTACCGCTTTGCTCATCGGCACAGGTCTGTTCAGAAACCCTGCAAAGGCTTCTCTGAGCCAGACGGTCGGACAATCCTGCGGCACAGCGGGCGGATGTAACACGGCGGTGAGTTCCGAACTCTGCTGGCAATTCTGGCGTGCGGAGGAACGTCGCAGGGTTTTTCTGACATCCTGCCTGTCCAATGGCCGCATGATGTTCACATGGCTCTTCGCCGCTTTTCTTGCGGAATACGCCCTGCAGCTTTTCCTGCCGCCCGATTTTGTCGGCCGCTTCGCCAGTGGCGATGACTGGTGGTCGGTCCCGGCCGCGGCAGTTGTGGGCGCGCCGATTTATCTGGACGGCTACGCCGCCCTGCCTTTGATCCGCGCCCTGATGGACAGTGGCATGGGACAAGGCCCCGCCATGGCGTTCCTGATCGCCGGCGGGATCACCAGCGCCTGGGCCGCGATCCCGGTCTTCGCATTGGTCCGCCTGCCTGTTTTCGCCTTTTATCTGATCATGGCCGTTCTCAGCGCCATTCTCGCGGGCTGGCTTTTCGGCTTTTTGGTTTCACACATCGGTTAAGCGGCAGATTCGCCGATGACAGATCGCACGCCGCCGACTACCCTTCCCGCCCCACTCTCTCGAAAGGCAGACACTCCATGCCAGACGGCGCCACCTCCAAAAGCCGCTTCCCAGAAAACGGCATCATGTCTCTGCTGGAGATTCACCGCCGGCATAATCTGGCGGGCAGCACCGGCCGGGATCTCAAGCTCAGCGACTTGATCGGCGCAGTAGAGCTGGAAGCCTTCCTCGCCATGCCGCTCGACTACGGGACTTCACGCGGCGATCCGGAGCTCAGGGCATTGATCGGGGCGCGGTGCGGCATCAACCCGGAAAAAGTGTTGGTCACGCAAGGTGCCGCGCTGGCTCTGTTTCTCACCAACTTCGAGCTCTGCGATCCGGGCGACGAGATCCTGCTGGCCACCCCTTGTTATCCACCCGCGTTCGATGCTCTACGCGCAACCGGGGCCCGGATTCAGCCTCTCCCCCTGACCTTCGAGAGCGGCTTCCGACTGGATACGCAGGCACTCTCAGGGGCTCTAACGGCAAAAACCAAGCTGATCAGTCTGGCCTCGCCACAAAATCCCGGCGGGGTATCCCTGCCGCGCGAGACGATTGAAACAGTCGTCGAAATCGCAGCAAAACAGGCCCCTGACGCCTATGTTCTGGTCGATGAGACCTTTCGCGAAGCCACCTACGGCAGCGCTCCGCAGGCAAGCGTCGCCAGCCTCTCCGAACGCATTGTCACTCTGTCCTCTATCTCCAAGGCCTACGGAGCGCCAGGGCTTCGGATCGGTTGGCTGACCTGTGGCGACGACGCGCTGTACGAGCGGTTGCGGATCGCAAAGACCAATACCGTCATTTCGGCATCGGTTGTGGATGAAGCCCTCGCCGTCCTGCTTTTCAAAAAGCTCGATCGGATCATGGAACAGCGGAACGAAACTCTTGCGAAGGCCTTTGCGAGGATGTCGGACTGGGTAGAAGCGCACCAGCATCTGATCAATTGGGTGAAGCCGGACGGGGGCGCGCTTTGCTGCCTGCGTCTGCCGGAAAGCGCCTACTCCGATGCTGCTGTAGAAGGTTTCTATCAAAGTCAGGAAAAATACGACCTGCAGATCTCCGACGGGCGTTGGTTCGGCGAAGATCAGCGTGTGATCCGTATCGGCTTCGGGCATCTGCCGCTTGAGGGTCTCGACGCGGCGCTGGAGGCCCTTGGTCTGGCTTTGTCTGACTTCCGGGACAAGGCTTAAGTCCAGGGCGAATTCGTGTAGAATACGAGAGCGAAGGTTTGGCGCAGGATTTAATCTGATCGCCGAAGACATTCTATCTATTTGACCGTAATGTATTTTTCTCTCCGCTGCGCGCCAAAACACAGCGAAGTTACTCTTTAAATCAAACTCTGGAATTTCGCCTTCAGGGGCGCTAAAAATTTTTACATGCCACAGGAAAAGCAAACCAAAACCGAGGCAGCAGCCAGCCTCGCAGTGATCCGTGACAGAGCCGATGGGCTTGTTTCGGCAATCGGTCGCGAAGACTTCTTCGCGCTTTTCTCCGCGACCGTCAGCGAATTGCTTCGGTTCGAATTCCTGGTGGTTTTTCTCTATCGCAGAGATGCAGCCCCGGCCCGGTTACACGACAGCATCACCGCCGCGCGCCATCGCAAGGGACTGAATAACTACCTGCAAAACACCTACGTCCTGAACCCTTTTTATCAGGCCGTCCGCAAGGGCGTGGAACCCGGCGTTTACTTCATGAAGAACTTTATGCCTGACGAACACAGCCTGGAAACCCGACATCAGGATTTCAGGCTGCGCGTCGACAGTTTTGAAGAAATCGGCTTTCTGACCAATGACTGGCCTTCGGGAATGCAGGAACTTCTGCTCGTCATGCCGATAGATGCCTCAACCCTCATCGAAGTTTCCCTCTCAAAGAAAGAAGCGACTGGTGGGTTTTCGGCTGAAAACGTCGCGGAACTGAGGAGCGTTTTTCCCTTCCTCCATGCGCTCTTGTGCAAGCATTGGGAATTCGCATCGCACGAACTTGCACCGGAACTGGAGGCGCCCCTTCTCGAACGTCTCTTTATGTCATTCGGTCAGGGCGTTCTGAGCGAGCGGGAACGTCAGGTGATCCGGCTGGTGCTCCTGGGCCACTCTTCGACGTCGGTTGCGCTCAATCTGGGTGTTGCCCTGCCAACCGTGAAATCCCACCGGCGTAACGCTTATGCCAAGCTTGAGGTCTCTTCACAGGCGGAGCTTTTCGCACTCTTCATGACCTCGGTCCGGGAATTGCGCGAAGCACTCTAGAAAAGCTACGTAGACTTCCTATCTTGAGGTGCAAGAGACGAAGCGCGAAGTTGTAGCTGCAGAACGCGCAACTTCCCCCGCGATATTCCAGCAGAGTTACGCAGCGTTCCAACACCCTCTTCTCACGGGGTCATCCTTTAGGATGATGTTCCCCGATGACGGTTGTCGTCAACATGTGTCACACTACCTTTAGAGGCGATCCCATATAATGGGATTCGATAAGGATCAATAGTTTATGTCTTTTCCAATCAAGCGCGTGCGCGAAGCTTTTCCGGCGTTATCAATTACAGACAATGGAAGCGCCAGAATCTACCTGGACAATCCCGCGGGAACACAGGTTCCCAAGTCTGTGGCAGACGCCGTCGCGCATTGCCTGATCAACAGTAACGCCAATCTCGGCGGCTATTTCCCGACCAGCCAAGCCGCAGCAGAGGTGGTGGAAGAGGCACATCAGGCCATGGCCGATTTCCTGGGCGCGGCCTCGGCGGACGAAATCACCATCGGCGCTAACATGACTAGCATCACCTTTCATCTTGCGCGCAGCATCTGCCGTGACTTTAAAGCCGGTGACGAAATCCTGCTGACCCGCATGGACCACGAAGGCAATGTCGCACCCTGGCTGACCATCGCCGAAGATCTGGGACTGGTGGTGAAGTGGCTGCCTTTCGACACAGAAACCTGGCAGGTCGAACCAGAGACCCTCGCCGCCAATCTCACCGACAGAACCCGTCTCGTTGCCTTGAACTATGCCAGTAATCTGACCGGGTCCATCAACGATGTGAAGGCTTTGACGGCCATGGCGAAAGCCGCCGGCGCACTGGTGTTTATCGATGCCGTGCAGTTTGCACCCCACCGGGCAATCGATGTTCAGGACATCGGGTGCGATTTCCTCGCCTGCTCCGCCTACAAGTTTTTCGGGCCGCACATGGGCATCGTCTGGGGCCGTCCCGAGGTCTTGAGGGGACTCCATGCCTATAAGTGCCGCTGCGTCGGCGATGAACTGATGGGTAAATTCGAGACCGGCACACCGCAGATCGAGCTGCTGGCCGGGATCACGGCAAGCGTGGATTATTTCGCCTGGCTGGGAACCCAGACCGGATCGGACGGGACCCGCCGGGAAAACATCCTGTCAGCCTTCACGGCTGCAAATGACTACGAAAGGCCATTGGCCATTCAGCTCATCGAGGGACTGCAGGCAATCCCTGACGTCACGATCCACGGCATTACCAATCTGAACCGTATTGACCACCGCGTACCGACCGTTTCCTTCAGTTATAACGGCCATAAACCTTCCATCGTCTCTAGGGCGCTCAGCGACAAAAACATCTTTATCTGGGACGGCCATAACTATGCTCTGGAAGTCGTGCGGCAGCTCGGCATCCCCGAGGATGAGGGCATCGTGCGCATCGGTATCGCCCACTACAACACGGAAGCCGAAGTCAGCCACACTCTCGATTGCCTAGCCGCAATCGGCAAGTAGCTCCCGAGCTCGAGGCTCTTCATCGAAAGGTCTTCGAGGACTTTTCGCACCCTGAATAGGGCGCGAAGCACCTCTTCCCAAACTTATTTTCTACTTTATAAATCAGCATATTACTGAACTCTCGCACCTCGACAAACGCCGAGCAATCACTGCTGGGGAAGCAATATCGCTTGACAGCTACACCTCGGTTGCACAGATTACCACTTAATCTATCAATTGGTAGATAGATAACCTTCGACACCTTCAAAAAAGGCTGTCTGAAGCCAGGACGCAGGGATACGACGGCATGGGTCCGGCGGTCATTGCTCATCCTGAAATGCCGCCGATGCAGGATGAGTGGTGAGAGCGAATGAAGACGGAAACCCTGATTGTCGGCGGCGGTTTGAGCGGCCTCTACGCCGCCACCCGGCTGTTTCAGCAAAGCCGGGATTTTCTGCTTTTCGAGGGCCGTGACCGGCTGGGTGGCCGCATTCTGAGCGAAAGCCCGCGACAGCCGGATGCCCCCAGTCAGCCCAAGGGATACGATCTCGGCCCAACCTGGTTCTGGCCGGATCAGCCGCGTATGGCCAGGTTACTCACAGAACTGGGTCTCGAGAGCTTCGAGCAATATAGCGCCGGTGCTTCCCGCTACGAGGATCCACAGCGCGGCGCAGAGACCTTCAAAAACCCCGGCATGAGTCCAGTCAGCCTCAGGGTTTCAGGTGGCATGGCCCGGGTGATCGACGCCCTCGCCGACCGCCTGCCTTCGGACCGCCTGCGGCTTTCCAGCAAGGTCACAAAGATCGCGAAAAGTGGCGCAAATCTCACGGTTTCCATCCAGAATGGCGATGAACTCCACGTCATCGAGGCCGAACGTGTCCTGCTCGCACTGCCGCCGCGTCTGGCGCTGCGGTCCATCGACTTCACGCCCGCACTGCCAACAGATCTGCGGGATGCCCTGATCGCAATTCCGACCTGGATGGCGGGACATGCCAAGGTGGTCGCCGTCTATGATCGCCCGTTCTGGCGCGCGCAGGGCTTGTCGGGTCATGGCTTCAGTCACATCGGACCTGCCATGGAGATCCACGACGCGTCGCAGCCCGATGGCCCCGGCGCGCTCTTCGGCTTTCTGGGTATCCCGGCAGAACAGCGCCGGAGTATCGAGGCAGAGACCCTGCGTTCCGCCGCAATCGCCCAGTTTGTGCGGCTTTTCGGACCGGACGCGGCGCAGCCCTCAGCGGTCTTTCTGAAGGACTGGATCAACGACCCTCTGACCGCGACGACGGACGACCTCGCCCCACTCTACAGCCATCCCCATTACGGTCTGCCCCGTGCGGCGCAGAATGTCTGGGACGGGCAGCTGGTCTTCTGCGCAACCGAAGCCGCGTCTCATCAAGGCGGATTTCTGGAAGGCGCGCTGGTGGCCGCGGAGGAGGCAACGCCGGAGCCGGCGCTCTAAGCCTCCCCCCGAAGCCACGAGCACGTCATTTCCCTCAAGTTATTCCCCGCAAATTCCCCTCGGTTGAGTGGAGTTTTTCTCCACTGAAGAACGGATAAGATCGCCTGCCACGACGGCTGCGCTGTGCTAAAATCCCTGTCGTTATGACAGACAAATGCCACAGCAAATGAAATCCACGATGGATCAAAGCGATCACAAGGCCCTGATTGCCGGTTTGAGCGAGGCACAGCGGGAAGAGCTGCTCGCCCGTTCGGATGCGCCTGGCCTGAGTCAGCTGATATTGCATTGGGGGGCAATCCTGCTCACGGGCAGCCTGATCCTGCTGGGAGTGCCTTTCTGGCCGCTGCTGATCCTGCTTCAGGGCATTCTGATCGTCTTTCTCTTCACAGCACTGCACGAGACGATCCATAAGACCGCGTTCAAGACCCTCGCCCTGAACAAACTGGTGGCGACGGTGAGCGGGTTCCTGCTTATCCTGCCGCCGGACTGGTTCCGCTATTTCCATTTCGCCCACCACCGCCACACCAACGACCCGGCGCGCGATCCGGAGCTGGCGTCGCCCAGGCCGGACAGCCTCGGGTCCTATCTCTGGTATCTCACGGGCCTGCCGGTCTGGACTTCTCATCTGCGCACTCTACTGGCCAATGCCATGGGCCGGAACAGCGACAGCTTCGTGCCGCCCAAGGGCGCGCTTAAGGTCCGCCGGGAAGCCCGCCTTTTTCTTCTGCTCTATGGGCTGCTTGCCGCCGTTTCCCTCGCCTTGCAGTCCGGGATCCTCATCTGGGTCTGGTTGCTGCCCGCGCTGGTCGGACAGCCTTTCCTGCGCGCCTATCTGCTGGCCGAGCATACGGGCTGTCCGCAGATCGCCGATATGCTGGCCAACAGCCGGACCACCTTCACCTCGGGTTTCGTCCGGTTCCTGGCCTGGAACATGCCCTATCACGCCGAGCATCATGCCTTTCCGGCAGTTCCTTTTCACAAATTGGCTGCGTTTCACGCTCTGACGGCACCGCACCTGAAGGTGACGGAGCGGGGCTACAGGCGGTTTCATTTGAAACTATTCGCCAATCTGACCGATCAGAGCGGCCGGACTGCCGCGCAGTAAGGCGTCCGCATTCGCGCCGCTTTTTCCCCTTCTCTGAATTTAATCGCAACAATCGGATAGCGGACCGACTGAGCCGCCGGGTAACCTCCGGGCCGTTTCTCAAGGGACCGGCTCATGAACGTCATCGACCGCTTAACTCTGGCTGCTTACGGCATGCATATCGCCGATCAGGTCGCGCTTGTCGCAGTGCCGCTGGTGGCCGCCCTGGTATTTCAGGCATCGCCTGAAACCATCGGCACACTGGTCGCCTGTCAGGCCATGGCCCATCTTCTGGGGTCAATCCCTGCCGGTGTCATCGTAGATCGGCTGCAGCCCCGATCGGTCGCAATCGCGGCTACGGCCATCTCGCTGATCGGTTTTTCGGGGGTCGCGCTCAGCGTCACGCTCGCGAAGCTCCCCCTCTTCGCCATCACGGTCCTCTTGTCCGGTTGCGGTATCGTCCTCTTCGTGCTGGTCGCCCTGTCGATTATCCCAACGATGGTGAAGGTGGAAGGCCTGGCCCCAGCCAATGCGCGGATTGAGATCCCGCGCGCCGTCGCCTCCTTCGCGGTGCCTTTGGCTGTGGGGATTTTCGTCAGCGGCGAAACCGCCCGGATCGTTTTCTGGATCGCAAGCCTCTGCGCGCTCGGCGCACTCTGCGTTACCCTGAAACTGCCTCACTTACCCGCGCCGCCCCGGAACAGGGAAAACCTCTTCAAGATGATCCTGGAGGGCGGCGCGCTTGTTGCGCGGCACCATCTGTTACGCCCGATTGCCGCCTGCGCGATTTTCTGGAACCTGGCCTTCGCGGCCCTTCTGGTGACCATGGTGCCCCTGATCCTGGACTATTACCGGGCGGATCCGGGCGTGTTCGGAATTGCGCTTTCTGCCTTTGGCGGCGCGGCCATTGCCGGGTCCTGGCTATCGAGCCGCTTCTCCCACCGGGTTTCGCCTAACATCATCCTGCTGTTTGGTCCGGGCAGTTCCTGCCTGGCCATTCTCGCGCTTCTGGCTATACCGGCAAAGGGTCCGGTCGAGGCAATTTACGCCTGTTTCTTTCTACTCGGTTTCGGGCCAGCGATGTGGTTGATCGCACAAAACTCAATTCGTCAACTGGTCACACCACCTCAGATGCTCGGCCGGGTCAATGCGGTGATCCAGACAGCAATTTATGGTGTGCGGCCCCTCGGTGCATTGCTTGGTGGAGGTATCGTTGGTGCGATGTCGCCGCGTGCCGGCATCACCTTCGTGGCGCTGGCGTTCGGGTGCTCGCTGGGCGCGGCTTTGTTCAGCCAACTACGCGCCGTACGGAGTTATGCCGAACTCTAGACTCGTTTCAGTGACTGACCGTGAAAACCTGGTGGCGCGATAGGAATGCCCTTCATGAGCGGTGATTAACTGTCGTTCGATCTAAAAAAGACCGTTACACTCGGCTGCTTATTGAACCTATCCGACTCCAACTCTTATTGCGAACCGTCATGGCAGATCCGACTGGCGACCTTTCTCTTTTAACGGCAGATCCGCGTGTTCTGGGCGCTGTGGTTGCGGGCGCGGCAACGCTGGCCGTTTTCGCCTCCAGTAAGATCTACGACGTCTGGGTCACCGCAAAGGTGAAACGCGACAACAAGCGGCGCCTGATCAACGCGCTCTATACCGAGATCGGTCACAATAAGGAGGAATTGATCAAAGCCGTTCAAACCTCCCCCTCGACCGCGGCGCTGATGCGCGCCCTTATGGAGGACGACCGGCGTACGGTCCACATGGTTTATGCCAAGAACATGCGCTTTTTCGAGGACCTGAAGAGCGAGCTGCATGTCCTGCCGGCCGCACTGCTCGGTCACACGGTGAAGTTCTACAACTGTCTGGAATCGGTTTATGCTCAGATGGATGGCTTCGAGCGCGAAAGCTTCAAAACCATGACCCCGGCGGGTAAGCGGGCAACGATGGAGAATCTAATCGATAAGATGCTGGAAGCGACAGCGCTGGCAGGTATGGCAAGGGGCCAGTTCGAGGCACACTTCACACACTTGAGGGATTGAGACTGAAATAGAGAGGCAGACGCAAAGCTTTGGTTAGCTCGCGCTAGAGGCATGTCGCGTAAAATAGAATTCTACGGCTGATCCGAACGCGTTATGCTCCGCAAACGCTGCCTCGGACCTGCCTCCGAATACGCATTTTAACTGAACGCGATACGC
>CANLSF010000008.1 GCA_947493695.1 uncultured Kiloniellaceae bacterium
ACTGGGCGAGCCTTTCCGCCGCGACGCCATGAAGAAGCCCGTCGCCGTCGCCGGCATCGATCCCAACGACATGCGGCCCCAACCTTCTCTCTAAGGCGCACCGCAGAGACGATAAAACGAAGGCGGGATCACTCCCGCCTTCGTCACTTCAGCACCTATCTTGCCGGAATTCAAAGCCATGACCGACAATCCTTTCGCCGTCGCCGTTTTCACCGACGAGCCCAAACGTGAAGTCCACCGCAGCCTCGATGCCGAGCGCGTTGTTTCCGGCGACCCCCAGCATCACACCCGCTTTTTCTTTGAGAGCGAAGATGGGTCCCTGGTTTCCGGCACCTGGACCAGTACGCCCGGCAAGTGGCACGCCTTCACCGACCGCGACGAATTCTGCTATATCGTCTCGGGCCACTGCCGCCTGATTGACGATCAAGGCTTTGCCCGCGAATTCAAGACAGGCGACGCGTTCCTGATTCCGAATGGTTTTCGTGGTTTCTGGGACGTGATCGAGACCACCACCAAGCACTTCGTGATTCGCGCGCACGAAGCGTGATACGCCGTCGTCAGTGCTCTTGGGGGCTCACCTGATCTAGAGCGGTACTGTGATCGCTAGAGCTCCAGGCATCTGATTGGCAGGAATCCGGCCAGTGTTTCTGCAACGTATTCGGGGCTCGCGCTGAACTGCAGACCTGCAAAATCACCATGATTCCATGCAAGCTCGACGTCATAGTTGGCAAAGCCAAAGAGCGAGAGCTGTTTGATGGGGGCATCCGCAAAGAACCTGTTGATCCGAATCTTTGCGCCGTTTGCGGATAAGTCGAACACGACGCAGTTCGTGATCAGGCCTGAGTCTGCCGGAACCGACATTTGCGCCGGAATGAGGACGCAAGCGCGCTCAAAGGCGCGTCTTTCCTCATTTTGGAGCCTTTGCAAAATCGGGATGTCCTGGTCGTTTACGGCCATAACCTGCGCCTCTCAAAGAGAAAACTGTCGGAGCTCGAAGACAATCGTAATGGGAAACACTTAGGACTAATCTAAGATATTGGGTTAACGCCTCATAAACCCTACTTACGCGAGCTCCGCCGGTCCCAACGTTTAAAGTCACGGAAACCTTGCGGATTTACCGGGAGAGAGCAGCCGGTTTCGGGGCCGCCATGAGTCCCGCAAGATGATTAGCAAGCGCAATGGTCAGACACTGTGAGGAGCTAAAGTGTTCGAAAGCGATCCAACTAGTCTTGCTTGCGACCGGGAAGAAGCGCTTGTCAGATTGTGACCCTATTATACGGAATTTCTGAATTATCAATACAAGAACTGCCGAATTTACTGCCTGATCCGAATGACGATATCTCTTCCATCAGATACACAAGGAGAGATCATCATGAGTAAACTCACCATCGTCGCCCACATCCGTGCCAATCCAGATAAGATCAATCTGGTGAAGGCGGAGCTCGAAAAGCTCGTTCCCGTTACCCGCGCGGAAGAAGGCTGCCTCCAGTACGACCTGCATCAGGATAACGAAGATCCTGCACACTTCCTGTTTTATGAGAACTGGGAAACCCGCCCACTCTGGCAGACCCATATGAATGCGCCGCATCTTGCCGCTTACATGAAGGCGACCGACGGTGCTGTCGCCGAGTTCACACTCAACGAAATGAGCCAAATCGGGTAACACTTCAGTGCCGATGGACCACTCTTCACGACCGGGGATCGCAACCGGTTCCCGGACTGTAATCGCATCGATGAACAAAGGGCGCCTCACCTAAGAGTGAGTTCAACACGGCTCTGGGCTGTGCCAGACTTTGCAAGCCTGATCCTACCGTGCTGCTGCAAGATAGGCTTCAAAATGTCCGTCGCCGCAATCACCCTTCGCCGTTTGAGGTCGAGAAGCTTTTTGTTTACGGCGCTTGGATTGATCCTCGCGCCCGTAGAAGAGGGCTTCTCGGCTACTTTTTGCGCGAACGTGGAAAGTCTCGCAGGCGAGGCGGGTTCGAACTTCTCGGACTGGACGACAGGTGCAACCGGCGTCGGGGCTCGGCCGAAACTCTCTGGCGCCGAGGACTGCGCCGTCACGCAATCACTGTCGGGCTTGAAGACCTACCACTGCACATGGGAGTTTTCCTACAGGGCCAAGGACGCATATCTCCGCTTCGACGCGGTCAAGAAGCTCTTGAAGGAATGTTTCGGCGATGCCGCGTCCGTGAGCAGCGATCAGAGAGTCAACCATCCCGATTTCTACGATCTCCAGCTCTATCGCTTGAATCAAGCCGAGGTGGCCGTTTCGATTAAGGATAAAAGTGCGCTGCAACGGACTTATCTCTTCCTTCGGGTGCGGGGGGCAAAGCTCAAATAGTCAGCCGTCGCTTATGGCTCTGAAGAGCGATCGGGAACCCGAGGGGTCGCAGACGAGAGAGGCCCTACGCACCCGGGCGTCAGTAATTCTGCCGCCCGATGGCATCCGCGATTAGCTGGACGCCCTGTTCGATCTTGTCTTTTGGAATGACTGAATAGGCAATGCGGACAAAGTTCCGTGGCGGGGATTTCGAGGCGAAGAAACGCGCGCCCGGCTCGATTAGAACACTGTCATTCTTCAGTTCCTCAGCCAGCAGGGCGCTGTCGATCCCTTCGGGCAGTTCCAGCCAGACGCTGGCGCCGCCGATACTGTCTTTATTCGCGACCGTGAGGCCCGCGCCCTCCAGTGCCTTTTCCAGGATCAGCCAGCGGGCCTTGAATTCGCTGCGTTGCCGGGCGGCGTGGGCATTGTAGTGACCGAGCGCCAGGAAGTAGGCGGTGGCCCGCTGGGTGATGCCGGGCGGGTGCCGGGTGACCAGTGTGCGCAGGCCGCGTGCTTCTGTGATCAGGGGTTCGGCGGCGGCGATATAGCCCAGGCGCAGACCGGGGAAAAGGGTTTTGGAAAAGCTGCCCAGGTAGATCACCCGGTCCTGGTTGTCGATGGATTTCAGGGCGGGCAGGGGCGGTTTCAGGTAGTTCATTTCATAGTCGTAGTCATCCTCGACCACGAGGAAGTCGCGCTCCTCCGCAAGCTCCAGCAGTCTGCGGCGCCGTGCCCTCGACATATTGACGCCGGTCGGCGCGTGGTGACTGGGGGTGATAAAAACCACCTGCACGCCTACGGGGATTTCCTCCACACACATGCCTTCCCGGTCTACAGGGATTGGCGCAACCTTGACCCCGGAGAGACGCAGCATCTCGCGCAGCTCCGGATAGCCCGGCTCCTCAATGGCCGCGAAGGCCTGCTCGCGGTGAGACATCAAAAGGTGAGCGACGATCCAGAGCGCGTTTTGTGCGCCCAGCGTAACCAGAACTTCTTCCGGGCGGGCCGCAACTCCGCGGCCCGGCAGGCTGCGCATGACGATCTGTTTGACCAGCATGGGATCGTCGGCGTCCCGAAAGTCGCCCGCCGCCGCATCGAAATCCCGCTTGCCCAGTGCACGGCGCGCGCAGTCCCGCCAGGCATCGTGGGGAAAGAGGCTCTGATCCGCCTGTCCGTAGACGAAGGCATAGCGGTAGGCGCGCCAGTTCGCCGGTTTGACCTTCTCGGCAACCGCCGCATAGTCACCCGGCAGATGCTGGCTCCAGTCAAGCTTGTCGCTCTCCGCCCGGTCGCTCTCACCAGCAGCCAGCCGCAGGCTGGGGGAGGTCTCGGAAATCAGATACCCGCTGCGCGGCGCGGACACCAGATAGCCGTCCGCCACCAGCTCCTGATAGGCAGCCGACACTGTGATCCGCGCGATCTTGAGGTGCTGCGCCAGCGCCCGGGTCGAGGGCAGCTTGTCCCCCGGTGCGAAACGCCCTGACCAGATCGCCCCGGAGATGGTTTCGCGCAGACGCATCTGCAGGCTGATGGCAGCGTTCTCGCTCAGAAAGATATGACTGACACTGATGTTCATGGCGAGAGGATAGCGGTGGCCCGGCGGCGGCGAAAGCCTTTGGCGGCGAAGTTGTGGTTGAAGGAAATTTCCTGAGCGTAACCCTTGGCTTGATACGAGTCTTTCACGCAGGGCGGTTGTCGTGTCGTATGTGAAGATACAAACAAAAAGTTGTAATTTTCACAAATGCTTAGGAATTTTTGGATATTAACTAATCACTTGATCTCATTGCGTTTATCAGGAAACGGAATTTAGGCGTGACCACTTCAGGTAATCATCAGGAACTGCTTCAGTTTAACCGCATCGACGAAAAGATGAAAACGACGCTCAGGCAACTGAGGCCGATGTTGGAGCAGGCACTCCCGCCGATTCTGGCGCGTTTTTATCGGCATATTTCAGGCTATTCCGTTCCTGACAAACTTTTCGGTGGTGAAGCTTCCAAGAAACATGCCGAGGCGCAGCAGTTGAAGCATTGGCTGCTGATCGCATCGGGAAACTTCGATCAGGATTACATCGAGTCCGTACGTGTGGTCGGCCAGGTTCATAACAGGATCGGGCTGGAGCCGGAGTGGTACATTGGCGGTTACGCCTATATCACCACCGAGTTGCAGCGTTGCATCAGCAATCACTTCGACAGCCGATGGTCCAACGCTGCGATCAAGGCCAAGCGTGCCGATGCGCTCGCGGCGATTAATCAGGCCGCCCTGCTCGATATGAATCTGGCGATCTCGATCTATCTGGACGAGGGCAAGAAGGACCGGGAAAAGGCCCTGGAGACTCTGGCTCAGCAGTTCGAGGGCAGCATCAAGAGTGTGGTTGACGGCGTTGCCGGCGCTTCGGCGGAGGTGCTTTCAACGGCCCGGAATATGTCGACTCTCGCCGGACAAACCAGCGAGCAGGCGCTCTCAGTCGAGGAAACCTCCAGACAGGCGATGGAGAATGTGGAGACCGTGGCGGCGGCGTCGGAGGAGTTGACAACTTCGATCGAGGAAATTGGTCGTCAGGTCGTCGATTCCAATAAAATTTCCGGAGAGGCCATGGAAAAGGCCCGGCACACCAGTGCGCAGGTCGAAGGTCTGACCGGTGCTGCCCGGAAAATCGACGAGGTGGTTGGCCTGATTCAGGAGATCGCCGAACAGACCAATCTGCTGGCGTTGAACGCGACCATCGAAGCCGCCCGCGCCGGTGAGATGGGCAAGGGCTTTGCGGTCGTGGCGAGCGAGGTAAAGTTGCTGGCCAATCAGACGGCCCAGGCGACGGACCAGATCGCAACCCAGGTTGCCGAGATCCAGGCGGCGACGGATGCCTCCGCCGGGGCGATCAGGCAGATCGTCAGCACGATCGAATCGGTCAGCGAGATTTCCACCGGGATCTCGTCGGCTGTCGAACAGCAAAGTGCCGCCACCGGCGAAATTTCGCGTAACATTCAGGAAGCAGCCGTCGGAACCCGAAGTGTTTCAGGCAACATTGGCGGTGTTACCAAGGCCGCTCAGCAGTCCGGAGATGCTTCGGAACAGATGCTGGAAGCTTCAAAGGGGCTCGACCGGGAATCGGAAAGCCTGCGCCGCGCGGTCGAGGAATTCCTGGCAAGTATAAGGGCGGCGTGACGCAGGCCAGGCAGGTCGTTGGAGCTATAAGAAAACAACAGATAGCGGCGCGCCGCCGAATTGGTGAAGCTGTGGATTTGCGTCTGGCTTCGTCGTCAGCGTGTTTCCAGTTTTACTCCTGATTTTCAGTAAAGCGAAAACGATCACTGCCATTTTTTGACTTTGAATAATTAAAAATGAGTGTCAAAATAGTGTCATGATTTTAGTTCCCTCATATTTATTCAAATTTTTGTGATTGTCGGATTATTTTACGAGTTTTTCCGATTATCTACTAATACGTCGATTATTTTTACATAAGTAATATTTGATTTCCGGGGAAAATTTGTAACTACCTGTATTCACAGAATTCTTATTGTTGGCATACGAATTGCTTTGAATCGCGCTTCCGATCCATCGGGTTTTCTCCCGGTAGGTCGTTTCTGTTGTGCACTCAAAAAATGAGAATATGTGAAGGAGATTGAACGCGTCATGACGCTTTCAAAGTTACGGTATTTTTTGCTTCAGAGCGGTGTTGCCGCTCTTGCTCTGACTTCGGTATCCACTGTTGCGCAGGCGATTGTCGTCACACCCGATAGTTCGGTGAACTCCCTGACTTCGGCACTGCTCGGTAGCGGCGTCACCGTGACCGGCTCGTCGCTGTCCGGTCAGCAGTCCGGTAGTGCGGCTTCGAGCGGGACCTTTACGAACGATGCGGGAACCTATGGAATCGCATCAGGCGTTGTGCTCTCGACGGGCGATGTGTCCGGCTATGGTTCCGGCCCAAATGTAAGCGAAAGCACAGCCACGCTCTACGGGACGGTGGCAACGCAGGCGCAGGAAGCCCTGCTGGATCCCATCTCAGGTGGAAGTTTCGATCATCAGGACGTCACGCAGCTCGATATCACCTTCGATGTCGACCAGTCGGTCAGCAGCATTTTCTTCAACGTGATCTTCGGATCGGAGGAATTCCCCGAGTTCCTCGGCACCCAATTCATTGACGCCTTCGGCATCTATCTGAACGGCGTCAACATTGCGCTGTTCGACGATCTTCCGATCAACGTCAATCATCCTGATGTTATGGATCTTGTCGGAACCGAGCTGGATGGCATTCTGGATCCGACCGACGGTGCGGGAGATCCGATCATGCTATTCGAGGGCGCGGTTGCCGCCGGTTCGACCGGCAACACCCTGACCTTTATCCTGGCGGACTCCGGCGACGCAGATCTCGACTCGACGGTCTACATCTCAGGTTTTGGTTCGGTTAACCCGGGCGGTGGAACGCCTGGCGGCGGAAATCCCGTTGATCCTGTTCAGGTCTCTGAGCCTGGTTCTCTGGCACTTCTGGGTCTTGGTCTTTTCGGACTGGCCGCTGCACGGCGGCGTATCGCTAAACGCTAGAGCCGGCTTTCATGCTCGCGGCGGTGGTTCATTGGCTGCCGCCGCGAGAACGAATACGCCTACAGTTCCTGCACACTAACGCTTTCGCGCGGCGGTGCCGTAGGCAAGGATCTCAATGCCCTGCGCAATCCGGGCGGTCTCAAAGCGGGTGTTGACGATCACTGAAAAGCCTGCGCTGCTGGCGCTTTCCTTCATGCGCAATATGGCCTCGCGCCGTCCTCTGTCCAGCAGGCTTTCATAGCTTCTCATGCGTCCGCCGAAGATGTTCCGAAGGGTGGCAAGCAAAGCCTTGAAGCGGTCCTCGGCAATGACCGTCGCACCGCTGACCAGCTTCACTTCCGCGGTCTCATAGCCCTCCGGCAAAGTTTCGCCTGAATGGATCAGAAGCGACCGGAAGTCCTCTTCCCGACGCCTGATCGAGCGGTAATGCCTGCGTTCGTTATAGGTTCCCGCGATCAGACCGATCACGATGAGAATGATCGGAACACCGAAATAGAGCGCGGCTTCTATCCCCCCCACCTCAGCTTCCCTCTTGTTCGACGACAACTGCGGTACCGTATGCCAGGATTTCGGCTGCGCCCGGCGTAATGGTCGAGGTGCCGAAGCGGATGTTCAGGACAGCATTCGCGCCCGCGTCCTTCGCCTGCTGCATCATGCGTCGCAGGGCTTCGTTGCGCGCTTCCTCCAGCAGCTCCGTATAGCCTTTCAGCTCACCGCCAACGATGTTTTTGAGGCTCGCAAAGATGTCCCGTCCAATATGCTTGGACTGCACCGTGCTGCCTTGCACCAGGCCTTTGTGTTCTGTAATGCGCCAGCCGGGCAGGTGGTCTAGGTTCGTAAGCATTCAAGCGTTCCTCTGTTGCTTTTCTCATTTTAGGTGGTAGAGGTTAAGGATCCCTGCGGCCACGGTCTTGCCGTTAAACAGCCATTCTCCGCAGTTATCAAATGGGATGGAAACCCGCGAGTTTAAGGACGGATTTGTGCTCCATTGTGATGATTCGATAGTGACATGACCCCAAAAGCGGATCTCAAAACAATCTACGATCGCATATGGTCGGGCGCGCGCGACAAGGCGCTTGCCAACAATATGGCCTGCGACCTGCCGCCCGATATCGGCGAGACGCGCTGGGGGCTGAGTCTGATTCTGCGGGTGCCCTTCCTGCCGGGCATTGCGGAGATCTGTCCCAGCTTGATCGAGCGCGCCGGAACAGGCCATTTCTGCTATGACAGCAGCAACTTTCATATGACCCTGCGGTCGATCGAGGGTTACCGGGGAGATATCCCCGGCGGAGATCAGCGCGCACTGCTTTATGCGGAACGGGTCGCCGGGGTGCTGCCGGAATTGCGCGGGCTTTCCATCGATCTGAAGGGACTGACCTGCGGGAACTCGTCGGTCCTGGTGCAGGGCTGGCCGAGTATCGGCCTGCAGGCCTTTCGTGTGGCGTTGTTCCGGGCGCTGGAAGGGATCGAGATTTCAGTGCCGGGCGGCGAGATCTCCGCCGAGCGCGTGCGGAACACCGCGCATGCCTCTTTGTTGCTGCTCAACGCGCCGCTTGCGGATCCGGCAGGTTTCGCAGATTTCATCGATCAAAACCGCGACCGAAACTTCGGAGCTTTCACGCCGGAGGTCGCCGAGTTGGTCTTCTACCGGCGGACCCGGCGAGAGACCTTCGTCGAGACCCTCGCCTCGCTTCCGATCAACTAAAAGCGGGAGACGCGGGAGAGCACCCGGGCCTCCCGCAACGTGGACCTACTCCTGAAGAATCGTAGTGCGCCGGAATTCATCTTCCGGAAAGACCCGGCCCGAGAGCAGCGTCGCGAAGATGTGATCGAAGACGATGCCCGGTTTACCCTTCTTCCGGCCGGACCTGAAATAGGAATGGCCTTTGGGGTTGTCGTAGGCGTTGTTCACGTCGTCGCATTCCACCGCATAGACGTTGCGCGGCGTGAGTGCCATGTCTTCAGGGCCGCTGTGGCCCAGGCGCCGGGATGCGACCTTGTTCTTCAGGTTCGAGGCCTTGCTGGCACGCAAAGCCAGATCGTCCGAGGCGTAGTAGACCACCACGTTCCGCGAGGCGTGCGAGATCAGCTCGCCGGGCTCACCCACATGCACGGACTCGTTCACGATGTCGGCGGCGACCAGGAAGGTGTTGCGCATCAGCAGCGGAACACCCTTCGGCAGGTCGTATTTGTTCCAGGCGCTCAAGGTCTGACGCAGAACCCGATTGCCCATGGAGTGGGCCAGAACGTTGATCCGCTTCAGGCAGGGATCGGACTGCGGGTTATGCTCTTCGTCACTGCGCCAGCTCATGAATTTTTCCAGGACCCGGGCAAAGGCGAAGGCGCTTTGATCGGCAGCCTTCTGGTCATCCCAGTAGTCCTGAACGATGCCCATGTCGTCATCGCAGGGCCAGATCAGAGGGATCACCAGAACCTCGCCTTTCTTCTTTTGATCGCAGAGTTTCTGAAACTCCATCGCACCGTCAAAAACCGCGTCGGGCAGATTGGAGAACCCATGGATATAGATCAGGATCTGCCGGTATTTTGCGTCTTTCAGGCGCTTCAGAAAAGGAATGCTGCCAAGTTCCTTGCAGTCGTTCTTTTTTAAGCGCTCGCAGAAAAACACCGAATTGCTGGCGGCATTGTTCTTGAGGTCGAAGTCGAATTTTCGATTCTCGCTTGACCGGATACTCTGCTGGGGAAATCGATTTGTGATGAATAGCATTTTTGTCTCCCAAATGACCGGCAAAAATATTTTTTCGAAACGGAAAGAATTTCAGATTCAGATTCGTTCGCAGTCTAACGTAAATTAGATCTTCAGTCGCCTTCGAATTCTATGTCGCTATGCGCCGGTTCAATCCATGCAAGGTTCAGCAGTCTCCGCTGGAAAGCGATCGGGTTTTGAGACACCATCGCAGAGGTACAACTCGAACGATCAAGCCAATAGGGGAAGTCATATGAAACGACGCCGCTTTCTGAAAACGGCCGCACGGGGAGCAGCCGCAACCACAGCCGCCGCAGCTTCAACGGCGATCCTCGGGGCGCCCGCCATCGCACAGGAGCGCACTGAATGGCGCATGGCGATGCCCTGGCCGAAGAATGCGCCGGGCGTGGGTGTTAATGCCCAGCGGCTTGCCGACCGCATCACCGCCATGAGCGGCGGGCGCCTGACCGTGAAGCTCTTCGCCGGTGGCGAGCTGGTCCCGCCTTTTGAGGTTTTCGACGCGGTGCGCAACGGGGCTGCCGAGATGGCGCATGCCACGCCCTACTACTGGCAGGGTAAAAGCAAGGCGCTGCATTACTTTACTGGATTACCGTTCGGTCTGACCGCCTGGGAAATGACCGGCTGGCTTTATTATGGCGGCGGGCAGGAGCTCTGGGACGAGGTCTATGCGGACTTTGGCCTGAAAGGATTCTACGCGGGCAGCAGTGGCGTTCAGGCCGGCGGATGGTTCCGCAAGGAAGTCACCGGCCTCGCGGATCTGCAGGGTTTGAAGATGCGGATCGCGGGCATCGGCGGCGAGGCGCTGCGCCGTCTCGGTGTGACTGTCGTTCTCACGCCGCCGGGCGAGATCTTTCCCGCCATGCAGAGTGGTGTGGTCGATGCCGCCGAGTGGGTCGGTCCCTGGAACGACCTGGCTTTCGGTTTGCACAAGATTGCCAAGAACTATTATCTGCCTGCGTTCCACGAGGGTGGCCCGGCCTTGGAGGCCATCGTCAATAAGGAACTCTATGAGGCTCTGCCCGGCGATCTGCAGGCGATCGTTGCGGCTGCCTGCTCCGCAACGGCCAACGAGACTCTCGCCGACTTCACCCGCCACAATATCGTGTCCCTCGAACCCCTGGTGAGAGACCATGGCGTGATCCTGCGCGAGTGGCCGGAAGATGTTGTCGTCGCGCTTGGCGAAGCCACGAAAGAAGTGGTTGCGGAACTGGCGGCGACCGACGCCACAACGAAAAAGATCCATACCTCTTACAGCGAATATCTGGAAGGCGCCCGCAAATGGAGCGTGGTTGGCGATCAACGCTTCCTGGCCATGCGGGAAAAGGCGTCGGGGTAGTCCCCTGCGCAGAGTCCACCTCAGAGTCGGGCGCAGGATCAGGCGCAGAGTAAGACAGAGACGGACTCAAAAGCGGAGGTCTGCAAAGGGCAGAGCTGGGAGCTCCGGTCTATTGGCCTGCGCCCCGGCTCCCGACAGAATCGATCTCTAAACTGCGGTTTGAGGATTGTTGCCGATCTGGCAACGCATCCCTGCTGCATGGGCAATTCCTAACTTGAACGGCTTTGTCTATTTTTTGGGCATGTAGAGTCATTTGAGGAACAAAAAATGTCAGAGCCCGTTGGAGAGATTGAGCAGCGCTTAATGGAAATGGGCTTGAAATTGCCGCCACCGCCAAAACCCATCGGCAATTACCTGCCGGGCGTTCAGGTGGGCAACATCCTCTTCGTATCCGGAACGTTAGGCACGGTCCGGGACGAAAATGACAACGACATCATGCCGATTAAAGGCAAGTTGGGTGGTGACCTGACCATTGAGCAGGGCTACCAGTCCGCCAGATACATGGCGCTCAACCACCTGGCATTGATGAAAAAAGTAATCGGAAATCTCGACCGGATCGAGCGGATCATCAAAATGGTGGGTTATGTCAATTCTGCGCCGGGTTTCACCGAGGCCCATTTGGTCCTGAACGGTGCCTCTGATCTTTATGTGGATCTCTTCGGCGAAGAGCGGGGACGCCACGCCCGGGCCGCACTCTTCCAGAATGAACTGGGATTGGATGCACCTGTAGAAGCAGAACTCAATGTGCTGCTAAAGGACTGACCCGTCATTCAGCTTGGTGCCAGGTTCGACCAGGCGGAGCGTGCATTTTCCAGCGCGGTCTGATCATAGGCTTGCCAGGTTCCGAATTGTTTCTGCGCAAACTCCGCAAAGGCCGTGGTGGCGGGAGAAAGCGTCCTTTGCTTCCGTGCCGCAAGGGATAGATTGCGGTTTTCAAACGCAGGGCAATCCAGATTCACCGGGATCAGTGTGCGATCCAGCACCTCGCTGTAAACCGCCTGGACAGGCATAAAAATAACAGCGCTGTTCATGCGCGCGTAATTGCGCAGGAAATGAAGTTGGTTGCCGATCAGCTTGGGTGATACCTTCGCTTTGGCCTTCCTGGCCGCACGAGCCACTAGCTGATTGATCCCGAAACTGGAATCGGGCAGCAGATGATCGAACTTGAGAAGCTCAGCGAGAGAGATTTGTTTACCCGTCGCAAGACAGTGCTCCGGCGGTACGAATGCGTATAGCGGCTGCCTGTAATTGGACAGAATTTCAATTGCGTGATGGTGGGCATAGTCATAGACGAATCCCACATCGCATTCATATCTGTCCAGTGAGCCGATCACTTCGTCACGGCTGAGAACGGCCACTTCGAATTTCACGTCCGGATAGGTCTGAGAAAACTCCGTGAGAACTGTCGGCAGGAAATTTTCCGTGACACCCTCAACCGACCCGATTTTGATTGTGCCCCTGTGCAGAGACCGCAATTGATCGATGTCCGAGCGAACAAGCTGCACCTGCGCATCAATTTTCATGCCGTGCTTCTTCAGTCGTTCCCCGGCTTCGGTCAGGCTGACACCGTCGGATCTGCGCTCCAGTAAAGTGCAGCCGAGCTCGTGCTCAAGAGCTGAAATCTGCCGGCTGATAGCCGAGGCCGCCACGTGCAGGCGCTCGGATGCCCTGCGAATAGACTGGCATTTGGCGACCTCTAAAAAGTAGCGCAGGGAATTCAAATTCATAAGATTTCAGCCAGTCTCTTTGATATGGAACTCTAAAACTAATTACTGCGTTGTTGCCGAAATGGCAACGCGACCATCTCAAGTCGATACTTCCAAGGCTCTTCTTAGGGATGCGATAGTTCAAGCAACAACGAGGGTAACGAAGGTAAACTTCGTCTGAAAACGCACTCAGAATTGCTTTTCCAGCCCCAGGAGGTTGAAGCGAAGAGCGTCGCGTCGTCTGTCGCGAACGCGCTCCGAAATTCACTATTGAATGAACCGTATTAAATCCGGCAGGGAGATTTTACGATTATGAGAATCAAGACAACGTTCGCCGCAATAGCTCTCGTCAGCGCGATGACGGGAAGCGCCTTTGCCGACACCGTAAAACTGAAACTGGGTCACACAGGCGCACCAACGCATCACTATCAGATGATTTCGCAGCAGTTTGCCGACAAGGTGAAAGAGCGCACCAACGGCCAGGTCGAAATTCAGGTGTTCCCCGCGGACCAGCTCGGTAAACAGCTGGAAGCCGTTGAAGGCACTATGATCGGCACCCAGGACATCTTTCTTGTGTCCGACACGGTGCTGTCCAACTGGGTTCCCGATATGGGGATTTTAAACCTGCCCTTCCTCTTCTCGTCATTGGACGACGTGCATAAAGTGCTGGAGGGGCCGGTCGGCGATAAACTGGAAGCCAAAATGGAGGGGACCGGCGCCGTCGTGATCGGCTGGTGGATGGGCGGTTTACGCAACGTCACCAACAACTCAAAGCCGATACTCAAACCCGAAGACCTTGAGGGCGTGAAAATCCGCGTCCCTGAAGGTGAAGTTTTTGTCGAAACCTTTAAGGCGATGGGCGCCAATCCGGTGGTCATTTCTTTCGGCGAACTCTATTCCGCGCTTCAGCTCGGTACAGCAGATGCGCAGGAGAATCCACCCGCACACATCCTCACGAAGAAATTCTACGAGGTGCAGGCCTACACGTCCAAAACAGCCCATATCTATCTTGGTTCCCCCCTGATCATGAACGAAGCCAAACTGAATGCCATCCCGGAGGAATATCGCAAGATTTTGCTTGATACCGCCACGGAAATGGCTGCTGTCCATCTCAAAATGGTCAATGATCTTGAGGACGGGCAATGGGCGGAATTGGCTAAGCTGGGCAATCAGATCAGTGAAGTTGAGACGGGACCGTTCAAAGCAGCAACGGCGCCGGTTATCGAAAAGTTCAAGAATAAACTGGACGCGGGTATCATTGAGGAAATCCAAGCCATCCTGGCGAAATGACAGACATTGCTGAGCGGCCGCATTATTGAGGATGCGGCCGCCTTTCAGGAAGACGGCGGGCCATGAAAATTCTGGATCTGTTAGAGATTGCGATTAAGAGCCTCGCAGGTATCTTTCTCTGTACTGTCTTCGTCCTTGTGACTGCCCAGGTGGCCAGCCGTTTCATTTTCAATTTTTCCTTCGCGGCAGCCAGCGAAATATCAATTTACGCGGCAATTTGGTCGGTGTTTTTGGGGGCTGCCGTCGCTTTTCGCGGCAACCGGCATATCGCAATGGATTTCGTGAAAAACGCCCTGCCGAAACGCCTGCAAAAATTCCTGAATCTGTTCATTTTCCTGTGCTTGGCATTGTTCTTGGCGATCATCACGCTCAAGGGCTATGACCTCTCGCTTCGGGCCATGCGGCAGGTCTCGCCGGCGGCTGGATTGCAGGTCGGATACGTTTCCATGGCTATGCCCGTCTGTTCTGTGCTGGCATTGGTTTTCCTGATCGAAAACTTTGTCACCCAACTTAAAAAAGCACCCGAAAATGACTGAGATTTTGTTTCTGACACTTTTCGGATTGCTCCTCATCGGGACACCCGTGGCGTTCGCTCTGGGATTGGCTTCGGTCTCTGCCCTGTACTTTGGAAGCTCGATTCCGCTGATCATCATGCCGCAGAAACTCTTCAATGGTCTGAACAGCTTTCCCTTTCTGGCCATTCCACTCTTCTTGCTGGCGGGCAATATCATGGCTGCCGCCCAAATCTCCGAACGTTTGGTCAAGCTTGCCGGTCTGATGCTCGGTCGGTATCCCGGCGGCCTTGCGCAGATGTCCACCGGGGCATCGGCGTTTTTCGGCGCTATCTCCGGTTCCGCACCTGCGACCTCCTCCGCCATCGGATCCATTCTGATCCCCGCCATGGTCAAACGCGGATATCCTGCGCCTTACGCCGGCGCCGTCATTGCTTCATCGGGCGCCCTGGGCCTGATCATTCCGCCCAGTCTGACCATGGTGGTCTACGGCACCATTGCGGATGTTTCGATCGGCAGCCTCTTTATTGCAGGGATCATTCCGGGTCTGACGATTGCCTGCGCGATCGGGCTCGTGAACTACGCAATGGCGCGGAAAAACAAGCTTGAAAGAGAGCGCGCGCCGGATCGTAGCGAAGTCTTCAAGATTATCAGCGAGAGCGGTCTCGCCCTTGTCATGCCGGTCATCATCTTGGGTGGCATATATGGCGGCGTCTTTACCCCCACGGAGTCCGCTGCCGTGGCGTGCCTTTATGGCCTAGTCGTCGGCGTTTTCATTTATCGCTCGATCTCCCTCAAGGCTCTGGGGCCCATCTTTATGGATACTGCGATTGCCTCGGCCATCGTTATGTACCTGATGGGAACCGCTAACGCTTTTTCCTTCATCATCACGGCGGAACAAGTGCCCCAGACGGTCGCAGCTATGATTCTGGATGTCAGCAACGAGCCGACCCTGATCATGTTTCTGGTGATGATCCTGCTTCTCGTTGCCGGTACGTTTCTGGATAATGTGGCCGCACTTGTCCTGCTTGTTCCGACACTGGGCGCATTGATCGCTTCGGTTGGAATAGATCCGGTCTACTTTGGCGTTTTCACGGTCATCACCTTGGCCGTGGGGAATTTTACACCGCCTGTCGGATTGAATCTTTTCATCGCGGCGGGACTGTCCGGTTCGAGCATCGAGGCCATTTCAAAGAGTGCTTTGCCTTACATCGGCGCCTACATAGCAATCCTTGTGCTCGTCATTCTCTTTCCTGCCGCCGTCATGATTCTTGTGTGAAGCGACAGCGGCAAGCGTCCATCAACGGCTCCCACCGACAGTCCTTTACCCAGCAAGGCTCTTAAATGGTTTCGAAGATCCCAGAGGCGCAATCCGCCACAGAACTGGCTCGCAGGCTTCAAGATGGTGAGACCACCGCCGTCGAGATCGCGGGGCAACATCTGGACCGGATTCGTAAACACGCTGATCCCTCCATATTCATCACTCTGACGCAAGAGCGTGCGTTCCGGGAAGCCGAAGCCAGCGATCAGCGGCGACAGATGGGAAAAACAAAGGGCCCCTGGGATGGCATCCCCGTCGTTTGGAAGGATCTCTTCGATACCCAGGGGGACCCAACCACAGCGGGCGCCAGGGTTTACCAGAACGCTCCACCGGCACATCAGGATGCCAGCGTTGTCGCTGCGTGCCGCGATGCCGGTATGGTATGTCTGGGCAAAAGCAACTTGTCCGAATTCGCCTATTCCGGCCTCGGCCTCAATCCCCATTTCGGAACGCCGGTCAATCCGCGTTCAGACGCTACGCCGCGCGCTCCGGGCGGATCCTCCTCGGGTTCCGCCGTTGCCGTGGCAGCCGGGCTTGCCCCGATCGCGGTCGGCACGGACACCGCCGGGTCCGTCCGTGTCCCGGCCAGTTTTTGCGGTATTCCCGGTTTTAAGTCCAGTCAGAACAGATATGCAAATGACGGCATTTTCCCCTTATCGAGCAGCCTCGACTCCGTCGGGTCATTTGCGCAGACGGTTGATGAGCTCATTGCACTTGATGCCATCATGCGGGTTAAGCCTGTTATGCCTTCAGCACAGGCGAACTCGGATGAACCGGAGTTCATTGTGCCGCAGACCCTGGTCTTCGACGATGTCGCGCCGGCAATCCTGAAGCAATTCGAAGCCTTCACTGAACGGCTTTCAAACGCGGGCTTCAAGGTGAGCAGGGTGTCTTTTCCGATTTTCGGCGAAGTTACGCTGTTGTTCCGCAGGCACGGCACACTGACAGTCGCTGAGGCAGCGACACTTCACAGCGCGCTCTTGATGAGCGATCAGGCGGCCTTGATGGACCAGCGGGTGCGGACCCGTATTCTTACGGCGTCCGGCTTTTCCGCCCAAGACTACATCAAGCTGCAATGGGAGCGCGCACGCCTTCAGCAGGAAACCGGCGTACAGCTTGGCGGGAAGTTCCTGTTGTTTCCCACCGTTGCCGTGACAGCCCCTAAAATATGCGACCTTGAAGCGGACGATGAGCATTTCGCCGAAGTCAATCTCAAGGTTCTCAGAAACACCATGCTTGGGAATTATCTGGGAACGCCGGGGGTGACGCTGCCGATAGGTGCCGATGAAGACGGGCTTCCGATCGGCGCGCTGATCTCGACCGCTTTCGGACAGGACGATCGGGTCCTCGCTGCCGCAAAAACCGTAGAGTTCTGTGCCGATCCCGGGCCCAGATGATATCGCGGTCGTGGAGGCTCTGCGCGGCCCCGGATTTCAAGACATTCGAGGTGCGGTCTCAGCAGTCCGCCTATAACCTGGAAGCTCTGCCTAACGGCTCTCCAGCCGTGCTTTACAGCCGTGCATGGGCTCGCACGGGAAAGGTGCCCATGCCGCGGACTTTCGGTGGTGCGGCAAAAAAGCGGAAACCTTCGACGGGCAGGGCGGAAAGGTTGGTCATGTGTTCCACGATGGGTATTTCCGCGCCCAGAAGCACTGAATGCACCGGGCGCGTGCCGCCGCTGATGTCGTCGATGTTCAGGGAGTCGATGCCCACAAGATGAACCCCCTGGTCACGCAGATAGTTCGCCGCCGCCTCGGTCAGGAAGGGATGGCCCTCGAAGTACTGGTCTGTGCCCCAGTGTTTGTCCCATCCGGTTTCCACCAGCACGGCCCGCCCGGCAAGATCGCAGGCGGCGAAGGTCTGCCAGTCGATAGCGCGGCCTTCGGTGCCCGATGCCCGAACCACCAGGCCCGGCAGATTTGAGATCCGCTCCAGCTTCAGGCCCTCCAGGTCGTGTCCGTCCCGATAGCGGTGGGCGGGCGTGTCGATATAGGTGCCGGTGTTTGCCACCATCTCGATCTTTCCGATCTGAAACTCTGTTCCCTCGTCATAGTGGTCATGTGAGTCGAGAAAGGAAATGTGGTCGCAGATCAGCGGCGCGGGCAGGCCCTTGTAAGTGATCATGCCTTCGACGATGGTATGGCTGAGATCGATTAAGGTCGCGTCCTCAACTGTAACTCCCCTGTCCGTCGCATGCTTTGCGCGTTTATGCCGCTCCTCGATGATCTCTTTGTTGAGAATGCGGACTTCGCCTACCATCAGCAGGTTCATATCCCTGATGATGTGTTCCGCGAGCAGGTCATCGCTGATGTCCTCGCCTTCAATATCGAGGCGGAAATCCTGCCCCTGAATCCCACCGCCATTAGAGAAATCGACCTCGAAGTCGAAGGTAACGCGCCGGTCGGTCATATTGGGCTTCCTGATGTCTCTGGTGATTTACTGATACTTGGGTCGCGTTGCGCGCTTTTGAAGCTAGCCGATCAGCATTTTTATGACTTGCTCGGCTTCCTGGCGGGCGGTTTCGCCGCTGGAGTCGTCGGCGCTATGGGCTTTGCGCAGCCAGGCGCCGTCCATGTAGGCCTGCAGGGCGCGCCGGGCCGTCTCCATATGGTTTGGCGGCAGAAGCTGGCCGAGCTCCGCATTCAGGTTGGTGCGTACACGGCTGCGATTGATCCGCTGCAGACGTGCGAGCGGTTTGCTGTAGGGGGCGTAGGCCCAGAACTGCATCCAGACATTACAGGTTTCGCCCGTGAAGAGCGTATCGCTAAAGTTCGCCAGGATCAGGGCGCTCAGGCGCGCACGATGCCCCTCCGCGCGCGACAGACGGTCGAGGGTCTCGCGTTTTAGCGCAGCCAGAAAGCGGCGCATGGTGGCCTCCAGCAGTTCTTCCTTGCCGCCGAAGTAATAGTGAATGCTGCCAGCCGAAGCTCCGGCCCGCGCGGCGATCTGATTGACCGTGACCGCCGCAAAGCCATGCTCTGCGACCGCGGAGATAGCGGCGTCGATCAGTTCCTCGCGGCGGACATCTTTTATGCGCTGTCGGCCCATAGTCTCCCTCGTGACGCCTCTCGAACGCATCGCAGCTGCGCCGGACTCACTCATTTCATTCAGTAAATTGGTCGGGCAGCAACAGCTTACACGGCTCTATATAGGGCTTCAAGTTGTACAAGCGATATTTAAATTGCACGATCGTGCAAAATTCTGCATACTTAGATATAAAATTTACACACCGGGGTATTCAGAAGAGGCTATGATCCTCTGAAACTTGGGGTGAACAGGAGCCTGATCGTTCCATTCGGTTGAGAATGGAGCGTGAATCAGTCTCCCAATCAACAGGAGCCTGATCGTGCCATTCCTCAGAATGGGGCGTGAATCAGTCTCGTAAATAACAGGAGCCTGATCGTGCTGTTCCGATGAATTGCACGTGAATCGGTCTCGTAAATAACAAGAGCCTGATCGTTTCGTTTCACTCAAAGCGCGGCGGGAATCAGTGCCTTAATAACTCGGGGGAGAGCGGTTCTCGCTCTGGATCGCTGCAGGAAAAGCGGTCGTGCCCCGCATGTGGGAGGAAGCCGTGACTTTAGTTTTATCAGCGGGCGTGCTGCTCGCTCTGGCGATGGTGGTGTTCAGCCTCGTCAAATGGGGGAATCTTGAGTGCATCGGTGTGACACCGGTGCCGCTTTTCACCTTTATTGCCATTCTCTTCACCTCGGGTCTGGATGTCGGCCTGATCATGTTTCCGCTGACTGAATTTCCAGTCTACGCTGACCTTGCGGCAAATCCCGAGTATGCCTTTACCAACCCGCTCGCGATCGAGTTCGGGTTCTGGGGCTTCATGATCTGGGGTTTCTACTTCCTGACCAGTTTCTACTTCTGTGTGATCGAGCCGCGGGTCGGCTTTTTCGAGATCCCCTGGGTGAAGCTGTTGAACAACATCGTCATCATCGGCACCTGTGCCTTCACGGCGTATCTCTTCCTGACCAACCTGCCGTGGTATGCGCCGCAGATTGGCGATGGCGAGTCTATTACCGCGACCTTCTATCTGATCGTCTTTGTGGTGATCCTGGCGTCGGTCTATTCCAGCACCGACATCAAGTACGTGAAGATCCTCAGTCTGGCGTCGACCTGGCTGTTCCTGGGCCTGATTGCGCTGATGGCGATTTCAGCGGGCATGGGCGGCACGGCTCTTGTCGAGAGCGCCGGGCTGATCGGCGGTTACTTCACGAACATTCATGAGTTCGTTCTGCCTATCAATGACTACCACGAATTCTATCTTTTCTGGTGGTTCGCCTGGAGCATCATGATCGGTCAGTTCACCTCGCGCTTTGTCGGTGGCCTGAAGACCTGGCAGGTACTGATTGCTCTTGTGGTCTTCCCCTCGATCCCGCTCGCGATCTGGTTCTCGGTGCTCTACTACTATCACCTCAACGCCCTTGAGATTGCCGGTTTCTTCAGCATTGCGATGATCATCGTCGGGGTCACCTTCGTGATCAACTCACTGGATTCCCTGACCCGGCTCTACTCGGACAACATGACGTTGACAGTGGCCCGTTTGGGACGTTTGAAGTACATCGGCCTCCACGTGGCGCTGCTCTTCGGACTGACCCTGCTGTTCAAGCTCGACTTCCTGCAGATCCAGTGGATCGGCGCGATCGTCATCGGGCTCTACTTCGCCTGCCTCGGCTACATCATTTATGCCAAACGCGGTGATGTCATGGCGATCCGGACCTCACCGGAAGGCCGCGAGGTCGACTTCAGCAAGATTGAAAAAGCGCACTAATTTCGCTTGCTAAAATGATCCCGGCGCTTGCTTCCTATGTGGAGCGGGCGCCGGGATTTTTCGTTTCTGATGGTTCAGGTGCCTGCGGATCCCGACCGCCGAGTGTTTATCGTAAAGACGGATCCCGACAGAGCCTGTCCGTGCAGTCGTTTCCTGAAATCCGCGCCACGAAGTCAAGTTAATCCCCCGATTCTATGCAGATCGTCCGCAAGACTGTGCTGAAAGTTCAGAACGCCCGGCGAAACTTGATTTAGCGTCCGGGCTTCAACAACTACTCAATCAGCCGGAGCGAGAGACAGCTTTGGATGTCGTCGAAAGAGAGCATCTGTGATTAACCCTCTCGTCTCCAGAGCTGATTAGATCAACTGATTTGAAGCCGCCGCTGCGCGCTTCTCTTGATAAGGATATGACTCATGGAAACGGCCTATTTCTATCTCGCCCTGAGCGGGATGCTCACGGTTCTTCTCTGGACGCCCTACATCTTAGCCCGGGTTTTTGTCTGGGGCCTGCCGACCTTTCTGAACAACTACCCTGCGGGCTTCCCGGTCGAGCAGCCGGCGCCGCCGCTTTGGGCGGAACGGGCGAAACGCGCCCATCTCAATCTGGTCGAGACCATGCCGGCGTTCATCGCCGTTGTTTTGGGAGTGGCGTTCTTCGGTGGCGAGACAGCCGGTCCTACAGTCGGACTCTGGGCGCAGATCTTCTTCCTCGCGCGCCTTGCACATGCAGTGGTCTACACCCTGGGTGTCCCCTACCTGCGCACGCCGACGTATCTGGTGTCCTGGGCCGCCATTCTGATCATCGGTGCACAGGTTGTGATCTGAAGTCTCTGATCGGGCAGCAATTGCATAAAGGCATGAACGCTTCAGCAATTGCTGCCTGAATCCCCAATGGCGGCACTCTGCCGGTGGGGTGTTTTACTACAGGTCTCAAATGATTTTGCGTTTTTGCTTTGCGTCGATTTCTCTATAGCTCCTTTTGCGTTCAATCTATTTTTTAAGTCCGCTGGCCGGGCACATAGATCCGTCTCTTATGCTTGCTGGAAAAGTCTCAGAACTTCATTTCTCTGCGTCCTGATTTCTCTTCGTACAGGCGTGCCGCATTCGTTGCTCAGTTTCTGGGCGGTAATCAATTGCCGAACTGCAAGGGCGGCAGTCCCGCTCCTCTCGCCATGTTTCGATGTTGTAATGCTAAGTAAAAAATTTTCTATTTACATATAATTATTTTATTTTTTGCAAAAAATAGCAAATTTTTATTCAACGGAACACGTGAATAGCACCTTCATAACGTGAAGGCCGATTCAACATAAATTGGCTGCTTTTTCGAATGTCCTTGCAGGGTATTCTGACTGTTTCGGCCCTGCTCTACGGGATGAGATTCAATGATTAGCGGCTCATTTCCTCGCGTTCACATCTTCGGCTGATTTTGTAAGAATAATTTATATATCTGATTTATATAACAAAAAAAATAGACCCTATTGAAAACGCATGCGAAACTTTACCGATCGTAAAGAGAATCGGTCGATTAATATGCCTCAGTCGCGGGCGAGGGTTTTCATGAAGGTGTTTTCGTCCAACCCAACGGTCGTTTTGAAGTTTGAGTCCAATCGAATTTGCTTGGAATCGAAGCTGAAAGAGAAACATGTAAGTGATACAAGATATTGATATAATGTGAAAAAAATTACATATTCGTACAAATTATATAACTATACTGTATTCGATGAAATTAATGCTTTGTATTTTTGGGTTAAATTTATTCCTGACAGACGTGAGGCCCGGCCGGATGCCGGCGCTGACCCTCGCGCAAGGGCAAGGTTTGTCTGTGCTTTTTGACTTCACCGAACGTAAGGATGGCTTCACGAGCCCTTGTTTATAATTCGAGGTAATCGACCTATGGCAATCTCAGCTCGCTTTTCCGTTTTTATCCTGGCTGCCGTCATTCTCCTGAGGGCGCCTCAACCTCTGCTGGCCGAGGATCCACAGGATCAATGGAAGAGTGAATTCCAGCAGGCGCAGAAGATCGAACGCGCTCTGACCTCCGTGGAGAACGCTCTGCATGCGTTGGAGCTTTGGCGCAAGGAGGCTGTGCCGCATGTTCAGCTCACGGATCTCGCCCGGATCAGTGTTCCGCAGCAGCTCAAGTTCTTGTCTGTCCAGTTCCATATCATCGAGCGGGCGACCTTAACCGAGCAGGAGTGGGAAGAGCTGGAGGCGCTGAAACGGCGCTACTGGTCGGCGGCTGGATTCTTTGAGGCCAAGGCACGGGAAAGCACCAGTCCGGCGCAACAATGTGTTCGTCTGCTCTATGAGGATCTCGAGCAGCTTGAGGCGACGGCAGGCGATGGAGAGGCGGTCCAGGGCAGGCAGGGGCACCGCCTTCTGACCATACTCGGCACTGCTGAAACTATGTCTCGCATTCGGAGGCAGGACCCGGCTTATCCCCTGCATGAAGTGATGGAACGCTTCGCGCCGCACGCCAAAAGCTACGTGCTGGCGAAACAGGAATTGCTTGAAATTCAACCCGGCGCCAAGCAGCAACGTCACGCTCGCTATTATCTGGATCAGGCGCAGTTACGGATCGAACACGCGGTGCCGCCCAATGACCCCGAGCTTGTGAGTTTTCTGGAAAAGGCCGAGGCCTCGCTGCGGGAGTCCAGGGAACTCGCCCCTGACTACTTTAATCCCGAAGGTATGGAAGAAACGCTTTCTGACTTCTGGAGCTATACCCGATCATCGAAGCCGGAAGAACGCCAGCCGGAGACAGCCCGGCCGGGGGTGGCGCGGAATTCGTAGGTCCTTATCCGCGGGCCGTCGCTGGCAAGCCGCGAGAGGCCCGACCCGCTGCAAACTCATCTTGCCGATCAGACAAACCGTCACGCTTATAGAAAAAGGAATACATATGTCCGAAGCGCTCCAGTTCGATTACAGCTTAGGCCACGAGGAAGCTTTTCTGGGCTACCTGCGTTTCAGGAATGCCGAGACCTCTGTCCGTTTTGCCCGTGATCGGATCCGGCAGGATAGCCGAATTCTCGACTGTGGCTGCGGACCCGGGTCGGTGACCGTCGGGCTGGCCGCCTGGGCGCCGCAGGGCGAGACCATCGGGATCGACGTGAATGGCGCGCAGCTCGCGGGCGCGCAGGCTTCGGCGCAGTCTCTCGGGCTCGAAAATGTCTCTTTCAGAGAGGCGGACATTTTCAATCTGCCGTTCGAAGACAACAGCTTCGATTTTGTTTTTGCCCAGACCGTCTTTTGCCATATTCCCGACCGGGACAAGGCCCTGCAGGAGATCCGCCGTGTGTTGCGACCGGGTGGTCATGTCGGCCTGCGCGATATCATCAACAGCCAGGTCGTGATTTTTCCGGACGAGTCCCGGCTGCACAAACTCAACAGGATGATCCGCCAGGGCATTCTCTCGACCGGTGGTGATCCGGATGTCGGGCGTGTTCTCGGTCCGCTGCTGCAGGCAAACGGCTTTGACGATATCACCGTGTCTCTGGATTGGGAGCAGGCGCCTCAGGACGCGCACCGCAGAGAATATCTCTGCAATCTCGCCGACACGCTCGATAAAGGCGGGCTGGGCATACGCGCTTTGGAAAACGGCTGGTGCACGCCGCAAGAACGCGACGAAATCGTCGCGGCCTGGCGCAGGCTCGCCGACGATCCTCTCGGCTGTTCCGGACTGCCGCTGGTTCAGGCGATTGGCCGGAAACCCTGACGCGTTGAAAGCGATTATCTCTGGTGAGCCCCTGATCTGAGGCTGTATTCTCTCCCGGTTCATTCCACAAGATTGCACCGGGACTCCAACGAGATGCCGAAGAAAACAACCGCGGACCAAAGCTTGGCTCTGGTTCAGATCACTGCCCCTGATCAGGCTGTGGCGCACAGGATTGCGAATGCGCTGGTCGAGCAGCGCCTCGCGGCCGCGGTGCATATTGCAACTATCACCTCCGTCTATCGCTGGCAAGGTGCGGTCGAGCGGGCGCCGGAGGTGGTTCTGACTGCGAAGACCCTGGCGGCTCGTTTTGAGGAGATTGCAGGGCTGGTCGATGAAATTCATCCCTATGCACTGCCGCCCATTCTGCAGATCGATGTTACGCACACCACGCCCGCATACGCCGACTGGATCGTAGAGAGTGCGGGTGGGGAGGGTGGCAGCCTTATATGAAGCAAATCGCACTGCAACACATCGCCAGGATTCCGCCTGCGCCGAAGGGGTTCGAATTTGTTTCCGTTGGCATTTCGCTCAAGGGTGAGGCGCTGTTTCTCTACATCGAGAAGAGTTCGAAGGCATACATCGGTCAGCGGGGTGAAAGTCCTGGGCCGATGCCCTCGTTCAATGCCGAAGGTCGCGTCGAGTTGATTTACAAACTGCGTGTGATGGATGGAGAGGCATCCAGGGAGATGGATCTCCCGCGCATCGACTTTGGCTTTCCCAGGATCGATCTGCTCAGCGATGGATCTTTTGTCTTGGTGAACGCTCATGCGCAGTGGAAGTCGAGCGGCGAATATGATCTGAACGGTTTGATTTATGATCGTGCGACGGGTGAGAAGAAGAGATTCTTTGCAGGTGATGGTATCCAGGATATCGGTGTCGATGGGCATGACCGGATCTGGGTTTCCTATTTCGAATGGGGGGTCGATGGCGTCTTTGGTTTTCGCGGTGCGGGCGCAGATTTTAAGATCCAAGAGGGACCGCATCTGATTGGCCGCGAGGGGCTCAATTGCTTCGATCACAGCGGCGAGCTGATCTGGCAGCACGATCAGAAGGAGATGTATGTCGGTGATTGCACCGCGCTGAACGTCTCCAGGGAAGCGGCTCATTTTGTTTTCTCACCCGATCTCTATCTGGGTGGAGTTTCTAGTGGTTTTGAGAGCGATTACCGCAGGATCAATTTGACGAACAGCAGTTGCTTCGCGATTTCTCCCGAGCGTGCTTTCTTTATCCGTGGCGCGGGGCGCTCCTTGGGGACCGCTTATTTGATGAGTTTTGAGCCAAGCAATGCATCAAGTTTGGTGAAATGCCAACTGGTGTTGTCGAACGGAAACGTCGTGAAGAGTGGTCGGGCCGTTGGCAGGGGGGCGTCATTGCATCTTTTCACGAAGAAAGACTGGTACAGCGTAAATCTGCAAGGTCTTTGAAAGTGCCTGAGTCTGATCAGGCTCAGGCCCGGAGTTGAAATTCCGAAAAAGCGTTCTCCGGCGGGCGCACCCGGCTGGCCGGTATATGGACGGTCACCGACGTGCCCTGATCCGGCACGCTCGCGATCTCGAGCCTCCCGCCGTGGGCTTCGGTCAGGAGCCTGCAGAGGGGGAGGCCGAGGCCCGTGCCCTCCTGTTTCCGGTTGAGGCCGCTATCGACCTGACCAAAGGTTTCCAGGGCCATGGGGATCTGCTCGGGGCTCATCCCCACACCGCTATCGCTGAAGATAATGTCGATCCCGTCTTCGCGCCGTGTCAGTGTGATTTCGAGTGTCCCGCCGCTCAGGGTGAACTTAAGGGCGTTGGAAAGCAGATTAAGCGCAATCTGTTTTATCCTTCGGTGATCGAGCGTCGCGAGGATCGCCTCCGAAGGAAGTCTGGTCGAAATCTCAACCTCGGCTTCAATGGCTCTTTGCGACATCAGTCGCACACAGCCACGCAGAAGGTCGCCGACGTCTACCGGTTCTTCGTGAAGGACGAGGCGTCCGGCTTCGACCTTTGAAAAGTCGAGCACGTCGTTGATCAGGCTCAGAAGGTGGTTGCCGCTCTGATTGATGTCGGCGGCATATTCCAGGTAACGGGGATTGCCGACCGGGCCCAGAGTTTGCGCCTTCAGGAGTTCCGAAAAACCTATGATGGCGTTGAGCGGCGTTCGGAGCTCGTGGCTCATGGTCGCCAGGAATTGGGATTTGGCTTGGCTTGATGCAGACGCGACCTTTAGCGCCTGGCTAAGTTCCTTCGTCGTCTCCTGAAGCTCACGCTTGGTTCTCTCCAGTTCCTTGACGTAGCTGCGCAGGCGTCCGGCTTCCCGCGCGCTCCGGTCTGCGAGGTAGCCGTCGAGATACGCACAGAGCATACCGGTGGCGAGGAGAATGATGCTGGCTGCCGCGACGATGATGGCCAGAGACTGCCGCCCGAGCAGGGGGGTGCCCGTGAAGGCGTTCAGAGGATCGTATGGCATCGTGACGGCGGCCATGGCCGTGAAGTGCAGGCCGCAGGTCGCCAGAGAAAAGGCGGCCACAACCATTGACTTTCCAAAGCGTCCGGAGTGGCGCGGAACCAGGTAAAAGGCGAGCAGTGAAAAGAGGACGCCCACCAGTATGGACGCAGCAACGTAGTTCGGGTCCCATTCCAGGTGGAAGGGGCCTTTGAGGGCGCGCATGCCGGTAAAGTGCATGGCCCCGATCGATGCGCCGACAACCGCGCCTCCGAGCACCCAGAAACCTCGTTTGGCTATCCAGAGACCGACGGCCGAGACCACGATGGGTATGAAGGCAGACAGGATCGTGATCGAGGCGTCGTATCTTATCGTCCAGGGCGTGCTGTAGGCCAGCATGGCAACGAAGTGCGTGGCCCAGACGCCACTGCCCATCGCCACGGCTGCTGCGAGAAGCCAGGCGCTGCTGCGTGGCCGGCTCTGTTCCATGCCCCGATATAGCAGGCTGAAGGCGGTTTGGCTGGCGAGCAGGCAAATGAAGATCGACATGACAATCAGCCAGAGGTCGTGCTCATTAACAATGCAGCTTATCACTTTCGTCATGCGAAACGCGCGCCGGGTGTTGCAGAAACGTCCTGAAAAGTAGCGAAATATTCTTAAAAAATAATATAGTTAAAATACTGTCTGATAAAAGGTGTTGTAATAATTTTTTACGCCGTATTAATAAATAAACAATTTGTGTTTATATGGAATTCTACTGGCAACTCGAGATTGTTTTGTATTTATATGTTTATTATATAGTTGATGTATATTGGAAATGCGAAGCATCTCTTTGCAGTAGGCGGTTGACCCCTGAGCGCTGCCGTACACAGTAATTCCAATCGCACCTGGGCGTCCTTTCGGTTGAAGGGAGGCTGTTCTATCTCATAGACTTAGCTCTCAATGTCATCAGGCGGTCACGCAGCCCTGCCTGGGTCAAAAGAGGAAAGGGGCCCGACATGAGTCTTCTGCGAAACCGAGCTCTAATTGCCGCCGCGGCTCTATCAGGACTGTTTCTGCTTGCGGGTTGTGCGACTGAGGAGGTTAACACTGCGAACGTGGCAAGCGACGCTTGCGGCGCCGAAGGCTATCAGAGCCTGGTCGGACAGCCCTTGGCCGCGGTGAGCCTGCCTGCTTCATTGAAGAGCCGCATCATTCAGCCCGATGATCTGGTCACGCAGGACTATGTTGAAGAACGCCTGAATATCGAAACGGATACGCGCGGCACGATCATGCGGGTGTTCTGCGGGTAGCTTCTCTTCAGTCTTTCGGATAAAGACTCTGCATGCGGGTTCCGCGCCGATAGGCGCGGTAGGTCCGCCGCGGCATCGTCATTGCGCCCAAAAGAATGAGCGGCGAACAGAAGAGCGTTGCCCGCCAGTCCGGATAACGGCCCGCCCCCCATTCCCAGGCTGCTAGCTGGATCTCCCCGCGCAAGGTCAGGGGATAGCCGGTGATAACGTGATGCAGATCGTGCGCGTCGATTGCCTTCTGCCGCCAGACGAAGTTGGGTAGGCGCAGCGTGACCGGGCCCAGCTTGCAGGTCCAATGGGAGGAATCAGGCGCTTCAAGCGTGTGCCGTCGCCTTAGCAGAGCCAGAGGCAGATCGTGCTCATTCCGCTTCATCCGGCGGCCTTCCCACTGGCGTCGACATGACCTGACATCTCCGCCTGTTCCGGAGCGGCGACACTGAGGGCGCGGGTGGTTACAGGTGTGATTCCAGGCCGCGCCGGCAGCATGGCGGGCAGCTTCACGTTCGACGCAAGCCCAAGCCATTCGAGCAGTTGAATAAAGCGATAACCCAGATCGATCTGGCCCGGGTAGAGGCCGTGCCGCGCCGAACTGGGAAAGGCGTGATGATTGCTGTGCCAGCTTTCGCCCATTGTGGGAATGGCCAGCAACGGCACGTTGTAAGCCTGAATAACTGCGCCATCGACCGTCCAGTCCTGCGGTCCGCGGGTGTGGGCAAAATAGGAAATGAACCAGTGCATCGTCGTACAGGCCGCGACCCGCACCGGCACGCCCCAGACCACCCAGGACCAGTCCCCGAGCCAGTAGAGCAGCAGCGCAATCGGGATTTGCTGCAGCATCCAGGTGCGATCCAGAAAGCGATAGAAGCCGTCGTCGCCAATCCCCGGGCCCGGATCGAAACCAGGTGGTCGCGTGAGCTTGAGGCGAAAATTCAGGTAATAGAAACCATCGAGTAGGAGCGGTTTTGCGTGACGCAGGAACCAGTGACAATCTGCCTGGCGTTGTGCCCAGTCGCGGCTGTCATGCAATCGGATTGTCCAGATCGGGCCGCCCATACCGACGGCGGTACCGAACCATACCAGCGTGCGCTCCAGCCACTTCGCACAGTCAAAACTGCGATGAATCAGCCGGCGATGAAAACCCACCGAATGTCCGGCGCAGAGGGTGATGGCGGCGGTCGCCAGAAAGACGGCAAAGGCGCTCCAGGTGAAGGTCAACGGGCCCAGGACAAGCGCCGCGCAGAGCATGGTACCGTTCCAAACAGAGCGGGGCGCATCCCATTCCAGCGTTCCTTCCACTGCACTGGCTTTGTCCAGGCCGGAGAGGGAATTGACCTTGAACGCGCCTTTGCCTGCACCGCCTGCCTCACTCATCGTTTCTTACCTCCAGTGCCCAAGGTGCGGTTTAACAGGCGCGCCGCTCTGCCGCCGACACCGACTATCCGTCGCAGTGTGCCGGGCGCCAGACGCTGTGCGCCGGCATCAATCGCGGCGATATCTTCAACCAGCTCTTTGAGGCGGGTTGCCTGGCTGGCCACTGTAGGGTCTTCGTTTTTCCGCTCGTGATGCCAATCTCGCAAAGCGTCCAGCGCAAGCGGCAGTTCGCGCGATCGTCTTGAATCGAGGGCCTGTGTCATGAGGTCCCAGGGATCGCTCTGCGTTGCCCAACCCCCATCAGTTCCGACCACCAGTTTTTCCTCCGAGAGCCAACTCAGGGCGGCGTCGAGTGAATCCTGTTCGAGTATCAGCACTTCGCGCAGGGTCTCCGCGGTGACCGGCCGGGCCAGTAAGTAAAGCACGCCATGGACCCGGCAGGCATCCCGGGGAAATCCCCAACGCGGTCCGACACTGCCGAGCCATTCGACGATTTCCAGTGCGGCAGGTGATGGCTGGGAATGAGGCATAAACGACGGGTTCACTCGGTTTCTGTCTGGTAGGGGGCGTTGCCGCGATTCATGGGACTCTTGCCTGTGAGGGTCTCTCATCAAAGTTGTCCCAGCAGTATATATAACTCCTTATGTTAGTTAAGGCTTAAGCCACCTCACGTGACCTCCGCTGCGACAGGCGAAGTGGGGCATTAATCCTGAAAGTTGCATATCAACAGCCAGGTTCCACGGTCTTTTGTCGGTCTATAGGGGCAATCCCTAACTTGAGCCGCCGACACAACCTGCGATCATCTCGTCAATCGAAGCGGATAGACTTCTGTTTTGGAAAAGATGATGACTCCATTCCTCACTCTTTGCGCCGCTAATAAAGGAGGGAGGATGGCAAACCCTGGGGGCGGGATGTCGGCGAATTACGAAGAAATCTGGGAGCAGTTGTTGCATGACAACTGCCTCATCGAGACGATAAAGAGTTTTGAGGCGAGTGAGGACAGGGTTTGGTACTGCGACTGTCCGGTGTTGGAAGCGGACAAGATCTTATCGGATGAGATCGACGGCAGGTTGTGTGAAACTGCGATCCGCCTGGGGCTCGATCTTCTGCGTGACTGGTCGCGATCTTCGACCGAAGTCACATCGGTCCTGACCTCGGAACCTTTCCTTCGGATTGACGGCAATTGGCTGCAACTTCAGGATCAGGCTCCGCCGCCTTCCGTCAATATCTGCCTGGCGAAAACACCGGAGCTCCTGCAGTCGGGCTCTTTCGATATTGCGACCCCGAAAAAGCTTGAATTCGACTATGAAATCGACCTCTCGGATATGGAAGCCAGACAGATCGACGGCTTTGGCGGCGGACACTCCTGGCTTCTGAGAACGCGGCAGCCTTGAGCGCAACCGACGTTCCAGTGTCAAAAAACTCAAAAGAAATTTTTGGTTTGAAAGAGGTCGTTGTTGTCGTCCATCACGATATAACCCGACGCGTAATGATCCGGTGAGTAGACGAAAAAATCACCGATGATGTGCCACAGCACACGTGGACCGTCGGACTCCGGCAAGACGCCCGTGCCGCCGGCATTAATCGGAATCCTGGGATTGGCGTTGGCGGGACCGATATGGAACTTCGTCTGGTTCTGCAGGTTGGTCAGAAGCGTTTGATGGGTAAAGGTCGCGCAATTGAATTCAACGAAGGCCGCCATATTAGCCGCCGGGTTCGGAACGTGGTGCGTCACAGCGTTGCGGGCATAATCCCACCAGATTTTTTCGACATTGCCAGCTTGAAACTGAGCGTTGGTGATGGGCTCAACGGAATTATAAGTCGTGCCATTGATTGTAAAGGAGAGGTTGGCGTCGCCATGGCACGAGCGGACCCCCATGCCTTGAGTCGCCGCCCAACCGACGTATTTGCTTTTCGCCATGTTCGTGTTGATTGCGGCGGCTTTTCCGCCATTAAGCTTTATGTTGCGTTGCGTGATTTCATAGATCGTTTCCAGCGCTGCCTGGTGCGGTGTATTGCCTTTCGCGTTCGTCGCGGTATCCAGTGTTGAGATTTTAACGTAGCCGGAATTCTGGATCGTCATGTCTCGTCCCCTCGCCATGAGTGAAATGGAGGGGCTCGACTGAATGTTCGTCAAATCTCGATGTGATCCGAACCCCTGCTTACCTCATTGGATATGGCGAAAACGCAGCAGAGTTTGATCCATAGAATTTGCATAGTGCATGCATAGGAATCTTTGTACCGGCGCAGTTCGAAGGCGCGCGCGGGCAGCGCTCTCAGTTCACCGGAGGCCCGGCGATCTCGGCTCTCCATGCCGCGACCGTATCCGCGAGGGCATCGGGGTCCCGGGTGTCAATGGGGTAGTCGACGATCATTGGAATGTCCAGTGGAGCGCCGGAGGGTCGATGCATCTTGCCGGTTGGAATGGAGACCGCGCATCTTTCGATTTCCTGCGGGCAGGTTGTCAGGCGGCGTATGAATTGGATGATAGTTTTCTGGCCCGGCAGTTTGAAGAGTCTGACCGCTTGCCCTGAAGCCAGGGCACAAATCTCAATGACTGATTGGGCGTCGCGAGCGGCTTGTGAGTTCAGTGGTAGAGGCGTTCGCCGGTAAACGCGCTGAGGGTCAGGTGTCGCCATATAATGAATCTTGTAAAAAACCACCTGAGCGTGTATTAATTTATTAAAAAACGCTCATGTATAGCGATTGTCTGAAGAAGGAAAAGACCATGTCTGATCTGCAGAGGCTGAGCGCGCATTTCAAAGATCAATGGAGCAAATTGCCAGCGTCCGAGAGGAACAGGCTCGAGCCTCTCATCAGCGAAGGTCACGCCTATTTACTCAGCATTCGTGCCGGTAACGAACCAGCAGTCGGCCCGAAGCCGGAACGAGAATTTTTGCTTGCTTACAGTATTCTTCATGACGACCCAGATGGTCTGTTGAGAGACCTCGAGGCGACCGAAACTTATGTCGATGGTCATGGTTTGGTGTATTTTGGCGGGGCGACTTATGATGAGACGGACCCCAGATGGATCTATTGTCCCTTCGCCTGGGACGAGACCGGTCCGACGCCCGGCTTCAACAACCATCCCCAGACGATTGAAATTCCCAACGATCTGAAGATCTACCTGCTGGGAGATTGGGGTGGAAACAACGCGGCGGCACGTGACTGCGCACGGCAGGTCACGCCGGGGAGTGAGGATTTGGTCATCCATCTGGGGGATGTCTACTATGCGGGAACCAACCAAAACGGCAGGATTGAGAAGGATTACCAAAAGGAACATTTCTTAAAGCCATGGCCCGGCCCGGCTGGAAGATCCTTTGCGTTGAACTCAAACCATGACATGTACGCTCATGCAACCGGGTACTTCAACACCACTTTAAAGTCATCTTTGTTTCAAGCTCAGGCCGGTTGCAGCTACTTCGCGCTCTATAACGATTCCTACCGCATCGTGGGACTGGACTCCGCCTACTATGACAAGGACCAGAGCGGGTGGCCTGACGGTTTCATGATCGGGGACATCGGACCGATCGGGCCGGGAACACAGGCGCAGTTTTTGAGCGACCAAGCAAGCTTGGCGCAGCACGCGGGGGCGGAGTTGATTATCCTCTCTCACCACACGGGATTGACGTTCGATGGGTCGGAGAGATCGGTCTTCGGGACCCAGGTCATGCAACAAATCGCTCCATACAACGGGCGCGTGACCTGGTATTGGGGCCACGTGCATATCGGTGCCGTTTACAAGACCTATAAAGACGAAACGCCTGTTTTTCTCCATGGCCGATGCTGTGGACACAGCTGCATTCCCTGGGGCGTTGCCACTGACCTGAACGCACCAAACGTCGAGTGGTATGAAAAGAAGGTCGAGGGACCCGGCGTCAACTACTTTGTTGCCAACGGGTTTGCGACCTTGACGCTCGGGATCGGCGGCTCCTTGACGGAGGCCTTCTATCGTCAGGACGGCAGTTTGAGTTGGAGCAAGTCTACATCGCAGTGAGACCGGGCTGGTGGCAAATTTACCAGATGCCTCCGGCTCCTGCTATGACAGCGCCCACGCGTGTCTCTTTCGGGGGCTGAATTCCGGTTCCGGAAATGAGTTTTTCTCCGGCGTCACACCGCATTTTTTAACCGCCGGCGCGTTTCCATCAGGGCGAAGCCCAGCAGGTTCTCGCCGTTCCATTGCCCCGGGTCTTCGATCCTCGGATCATCCGCCGCCAGACCCACGCCCCAGACCTGATCCAGCGGGCTGGCCTCGACCAGGACGCGCGCGCCTGTATTCAGCAGGAATTGCTCCAATTCGGGATTCTGCTGGAATTTCTCGACGTTGCCGCGCACGACGATGTCGAACTTCCGTTCATCCCAGAGGGATTGATCGAAGGAACGCACCTCGCGGCCCAGCGCCTTGGCTTTGCCCGGATTGCCGGCAGCCAGAATCTCTTCCCGCTTGCCTTGGTCGCCGAACAGCCTTGCTTTCTCGGCCATCATGAAATGCTCGACCGTCAGGTACAGCTCGCCGTTCTGTGTGAAGGGCGCGTCGTACCATTGACTGAAACAGGCCTTGGTAACCTGGCCTTCCGTCTTTCTGTGGCCCCAGAAATAGACGTACTTCACACGGTTCCCCGTGCTCAGGTAGGTCATGAGTTCCTCTATGTTCTTCATCAACAGACTCCCGTCGAGCTGCGGCCGTGGCCCGCCGCCCACTTTTTGTAAACCCGCCGCATCTCGGCGCGATCGGCACCGACCGCTTGCAGGGCCTGTTCATTGCTGATCCTTCGTAACTCGTATGGTTCAGCTTTGCGAAAACGACGCATCCATTTCTTTTCTGTCAAAATCCAGGAGGTAGTGGTTGAACCGATTGTACAGCTCTCCGAGAAGTGGCCTATTCGGCCCGACGATATCCATTCCGCGATCGTCATATGGGAAAACCAGAATCTCTTTGTTCAGATTGAACAGGTACACCATCGCATCCGCGCGCGGTCTGATAGGCCCAAAGTCAGATGTAAAGGCCAACCACAATGCGTTCGTCAGAAGTTCAGGTGAGGCATTGAATGCTAAGTAGTGCCAAACCCATTCTTGGCTGTTCTCTTCGACTTCCCACTCGTATTCTCGTTCGTCAGGTTCGACCCAGTGCTCCTTTTCAGTAAATGGAAAAAGATCAAGATCGCGTAGCTGTCTAAACTTAGCCAAGAACGATATCAGAGCCGGTCTTCCATAAAACTTGAAGCAAACAGTCATATCTTCATCTTGTCTAAAAATGTGACTGCAGACTTCCAGAGCCTTTCGATGCGCGGTCAGGAACTGGTCGAGATAGTAGCCTCCTTCGGATAGCTCCATCCGTAAGCCGCATTTGTAAGTATAAAAGAGGGGGCGCTCGAACGCCTTGCCATCAAAAATTTTCTCGATCTCAGAACGAAGACTCATGACGTGCTTTCTTTGCTGAATTTCGTGACCTCATGACTTCAAGTGAGGCCTTGGAACGACACAATCGAATTCTTCTGTCGGAGTGAGACCGGGAGCTTTTACACTCCCGGCCCCTCCGGTCATCCGGACTTCCTGATCCAGGCCTGCCTGGCCCGGTCTTCACCGGCACACGCAAGATGATTACACCTTGCCCTAGAGGCTGATTCACGCCTTTCACGGAAACCGTGAAAAGCGATCAGACTCTAACGCGGCCGGATCCGCACCAGATCGTCCAGCACGCCATCCATGCCGTTACCGACGATGACGTTACCGACCTTCTCGGACACCTTCTCAAGCGCCTCGAGCTCCTTCAGCCGCAGCAGGATGGGGTTGTCCTCCATCAGCTTTGCGGTGTTCAGAAGCGACCGCGTTGCCGCAGTCTCCTCGCGCCGCTTGATGACGTTGGCCTGTGCGGTCTTCTCCGCCTCGATGACCCGGTTCATCAGCTCCCGCACGTCTCCGGGCAGGATGATATCCTTCACACCGACGGAGGGGACCTCGAGGCCCGCGTCGCCGAGCTTGGGCAGCAGCAAATCCGCCACCGCCGCGTTGATGCCCAGCTTGTCGCCAAGCACCTCTTCGAGCGTCCGGGTGCCGATCACCTGCCGCAGAGCAAACTGGAGCTCCTTGTACAGGAAGTCCTTCAGGTCCGCGGTCAGCGCAACAGCCTTAAGCGGGTCAGCGACCCGGTAGACAGCCGTCACGTTGGCCCGCAGGCCGATCCGGTCTTTGGTCAGCACCTCCTGACCGGTGACCTCCAGGCTCTGCAGCCGCAGGTCAAAGGTCACGACATCGATGCGCCGCAGCGCCTTCACGAAGGCATAGCGGCCCGGCGTGAGCTGCTTTTGCAGCACGCCATCGACGTAGAGCAATCCGACGTGATCGGAGACCACCTCGGCAACGGCCACCAACTCCCGCGCTCCCAGCCGCACCAGGGGTGCAACCAGCCGCTCGGGCAGCTCGATGTCGTTTGCCGCGTCCAGGACGTCGATGGCCATGTTCCGCAGCGCCTTGGCGTAGAAGGCTACACTGCGCGGCGCAACCAGCCCCGCCAGCTTGCCGTCGGCGGCGACCAGGCCCATCTCGTCATCGCCCATGTCGGCGACGAGGAAGCGGTCCTCAACCACCGTGCGGTGGGTCAGGTACAACGCTGCCAGCGCGGGTTCCTTCACGGGCATGGCCCGCAGGTCCAGCTTGATCACCTCGATCTTGCCCCGTCCCCGTAGGAAGCGGTGCACGCCGGGTTCCAGCACCCGCTCAAACGCCCGGTTCCGATACAGGAGACCGAGCTCGTAGTCCGCAATTTTCTCGGTCTTGTAAACCATCGAACTTGTCCTTTCTCTTCTTTCTTTTCTTCTTGTTTTTTCCCCTCGCGAGGGACCGGAACCGAAGAAAGTTCCTATAAAATATAAGGGCCTGTTTAGAGCCAGGTTGTTGTCGTGGCGGGAACACATAGTTCCAGCGGGCAGGAGCAGACGGCGCGATGTGGCAGGTCCCACACAAGACGTCTGCGACGCCCCCGCTGGGGCTAAGCGACCCGTCGCGGCAATAGCCTGGTTCTATACAGGTCCTCGAAAAGGAATACCGGAAGAGCCCCGGCTTTGGGCTCTGGACGGCCCCGACGTTCTCCCTCCGTCACCTGAGCAGACCCCCGGGGTGCCGGTCGCCGCCGAGCTTCCTCCCGAGGGACAAAGCTGCAGCGGCGGCACGGCGTGCCGGGGCCCTTTTCAGGCAACGTTGGAGCACGTGGAGAGGCCGCACGAAGCAACCCGTCACCTGGCGTTGTTCCTGGCGCGCGCTCTGACCGAAGTCAGTGGCACGCGCGTCCGAACAGCGCCTGGCGCTCTTCCGGTATCCTTCGTTTCTGATCAGCTTGGAAGGCTGAGTGAGATGGAGGGACTCGAACCCTCTACCGCTAGATTATAAGTCTAGTGCTCTACCAATGAGCTACATCGTGGTGCCAGACACGGGGATCGAACCCGCGACCTCCGGATTAATGTCCGGCGCTCTACCAATTGAGCTAGTCTGGCCAACCAAGTACTTAATGCTCGATACACGCACAGCATATTACCAATACCGAGCGCGCCGGCCGGGCTTTTGAACCCGAACCATAGAGCGGTTTGTTACCGGCGTTTGCCGGTAAAAAATACCAAACGAATGAAGGCTCCTGATCCTCTCGCGAGGGATACTTCTCGTGGTCGTTTATGTCTGTAAATGTTTCATCATCGTCCTGCCTCCGTTGCTTTGTTTAAGCCGGGGCGGGACACGCGCAGAACGCGGGTCTAGACCCCGGTTGTTGTGGCCCAGTTCGCTGGGCATAAACTGAATTCCCGTATCATCAGCGGGCTTTCTCTTGCGCGTTGAAGCGAATTGCCTTTAGCAAAACGCTGTGACCGACCGCGTTATTGCGACCGGGAGGCAGGGTATAATCCGGAAGCGGTTCGAAAATCAACCGTGAATTGGGTGCGGCCTGCAAAAAGACTGATTGGAAAAGCCTGCGCGCGTGATGCGTGTGAAATATTGCGTAAGGGGCGAGACAGAGTGACGCTTGATTGCGCGAAGCAGATAGGACGACGTGAGCGAAAAAAGAATCGGCCAAGCGACGAAAGAACAACCCAGCCGCTCCGACAGCGAAATAAATCCCCAGGATAAAGAGCCTCACGCTCCAATAAAATTAGCAATCAGTAAGGGAATAACTTTTACACAAACTATTTGAGCGGGAATTTTGGAACTGAGATCATAGCAACCATCGGTAATCTTTGTTTATAGGAGACGAAAATGGTTTTTAAGATCTGCACCTCTGCTCTTATGAGGTTGGCGCTTGCCGGAACTTTAGCTTTCGGTCTCGTGCCCTCCGAGGCCCGCGCAACCGCGATCCTGGACGTCGTTGACGGTCAGCTCTTGGGGGCGCGTAATCTCGATGTGGATGGCGCACTCTACGATGTGACCTTTGTCGAAGGCTCCTGTTTTACGCTCTTTGACGAATGTGACGAGGCCTCGGATTTTCCGATCAACGATGAAGCGACGGCCCGCGCGGCAGGGCAGGCCCTGCTGGATCAGGTTTTTATCGATAGTGTCTTTGGCGAGTTCGATTCAGATCCATCACTCACAGGCGTCTGCAATTTGCCTGATGGCTGCCAGTTGATCATTCCCTTCTCGGTCGACCGTAATCTGGTAAGCTGGATTTTGTCGGTCAACGGACCGGATGAGTCTCTGGATAATCTCTTCGACGGCACGATTCCTAAACGGAACGATACCAGTGAAGCGCCATTTGCCGCATATGCGTTTTTCTCACGCACCAGTACCTCGATTCCGGAACCTTCTACGCTCCTCCTTTTCGGGCTGGGCTTAGTTGGTCTGGGGCTTACCAGCCGGCGTCGCCGTCTGGTGTAGTCGGATCAAACGGGGACCGTCCTTGCGGCGGTCCCGCGGTCCGTTGTTGGTAGCGCAGAGTGCTTCCAGGAGCCCGACGAGGATCAGCGTGACATAAGCTTACTCTGATCAATAGACTGTGGTCGATGAACACACCCCTTTCTGCATCCCCCTCACGTGAGCTGATCCTCCAGGCGCTGATTCTTTCGGTCGGTGCTGCTGTTGCGCTTGGCTTTTCGCGTTTCAGCTACGCCCTGCTGCTGCCCGCCATGCGCACGACACTGGATTGGAGCTACGCGGAAGCGGGAAGCCTCAATACCGCCAATGCTCTGGGTTACCTGATTGGTACCTTGACGACCGCGCGCTTGGTGAAACGCATGGGGATCGGGCGGTGTTTCTGGGTTTCCCTGCTGCTGACCGGAGCGGCTTTATTCACCACGGGCTTGACCGAAAACTATACTGCTCTGCTGTTCTTTCGCCTGCTGAACGGCATAACCTGCGCCTTCACCTTCATATCGGGCGCGACCCTGGCGTCGCATCTGGCCAAGGACGGCCATGGCGGTCTGGTGCTCGGGCTCTATTTCGGGGGTGTGGGCACCGGCATCTTTCTCTCGGGTCTCGGATTGCCGCAGGCTATGGCGTATGACGCCGGGCTCTGGCCCTATCCCTGGCTGGCGATGGGGGTGCTCACTTTTATCGCGGTTTTCCTGGCGCGACCCGTTGCGCTCAAGGTGCCCACCGCCGGCGTCCAGACCAGCGGCGCGGCGCCCTGGCGTTTCCCCATCCAGCTCTGGCCGTCGCTGCTTGCCTACTTCCTTTTCGGTCTGGGTTACATCAGCTACATGACCTTCATTGTCGCCTATCTGCGCTCCGGAGCTGTCTCGACCTGGGTCATAAGCCTTTTCTGGCTGCTGCTTGGGATCAGTGTTTTTGCATCGGCATTCGTGTGGCAGGGTTTGCTCGATAAGGCCCGCGCCGCGGGTTACGCCCTGGCCAGCGTCCTGGCGGTGGTCGCGTTGGGAACGGCGCTGCCTTTGCTCTCCACCTCGCTTCCTGTCGTATTGGTTTCGGGCATACTGTTCGGCGGCGCGTTCCTGACCGTGGTAACTGCAGTCACTAACATTGCCCGCTGCGCCCTTCCGGCGCATGCCTGGGCCAGCGGAATCGCGTTGTTCACGCTGCTGTTTTCAATCGGGCAGACGATCGGCCCGATGGTTGCGGGCGTCTTGGCCGACCAGTCGAATTCCTTCACCTCCGGCTTTGCCCTGTCGGTCAGCTGTCTGGTCGTGGCCGCCGTTCTGGCGCTTCTACAAAGGGCGCAGGACGACCCGCACTGAGACCACAAAACCCTATCTCTCTCCCGCTGGCTTGCCCACAGAGATGAACACAGTCGCCGGATTCGGGGACGGCCTCTGCAATCGACCGCTCAAGCCTATCCGCCCGCGACTTTCGATACCCCCAGTCTCCGCCCGGCGACTAAGACATACCTGAAACATTTCTTAAGGTGATGGTTGCCAATGCTCAGCGATGTTTTCCATGGAGCGCAGGGCCTGATCCAGTTCGGCTCCCAGTTCGGTCAGGCCATAAGTCACTTCCGGTGGGATCGTCGGTTCGTAATGGCGAAAGACGATGCCCTCGGCTTCCAGCATGCGCAGACGGTCGGTCATAACCTTTGAGGAGATACCCTCGACCCGCCGCCGCAGTTCTCCGTGCCGGGTGGGACCGTTGTTGCTGAGCACCCAGAGGATGTGCGGCGTCCATTCGCCCGACATCAGGCGGAAGACGATATCGAGCTGACAGCCTTTCGAGATGGCTGAGCCGGAGGCTTCACCCGCGGCTGAGCCGCTGGTTTTATCCGCTGACTTGCGCTGGGTTGTGCCGGAATTCGCGGCTTTGCGTTTGCCCGCTGTTGCGTTTGCCGCTTTGCTCGCTTTTTTGCCCTCGTCCTTGCGCGGTTTTTTGTCAGAGTTTCCCACTTTAGGCACCTTTGGTTCCCTGGTTACCAAAACGTGCCTACTTTACAGTGGTAACCACTGAAACAACAATCCTTTGTAACAAGACTGCTTTCGGAGTGGATCGGATATCACCGGACCTCTTCCGGCAACGCGGGGCTCTATAATCCAAACAGAGGACACAGCTGTGCTGACCAAACCAGAACTCCTAACGCCCGAGAATTGCCAGGTTATTTTCATCGACCAACAGCCGCAGATGGCTTTCGGCGTACAGTCAATCGACCGTCAGGTCTTGAAGAACAACGTGGTCGCACTCGCCAGATCCGCCCGGCTTTTTGAGGTGCCCACCACGATCACCACGGTCGAAACCGACAGCTTCTCCGGACATACCTTTCCCGAACTTCTCGCGGTCTTTCCCGAAGCGCCTTTACTGGAACGTACCTCGATGAATTCCTGGGACGATCAGAAGGTTCGCGATGCCCTGGCCAAAAACGGGCGCAAGAAGCTTGTCGTCTCCGGCCTCTGGACCGAGGTCTGCAACAACATGTTCGCCTTCTCCGCTATGGCGGGCGGCGATTACGAGATCTACATGGTGGCCGACGCCTCGGGCGGGACCACGCAGGAGGCCCACGATCATGCCATGCAGCGCATGATCCAGGCCGGCGTCGTTCCGATGACCTGGCAGCAGGTTCTGTTGGAATGGCAGCGGGACTGGGCCCGGCGCGAGCACTATGATGCAGTGATGGATATCGTGCGCGAGCATTCGGGCGCTTACGGCATGGGTGTCGACTACGCCTATACTCTTGTTCACGGGGCAGAGGAACGTATCCCTCACGGGCCGCGTCTGGCCCCGGTCGCAGCCAATGAGGGAGAGGCGGCGGTGTAGGGCCGGATTGCCCCGGACGTCGCGACAGGGTTTGCACGGATGGCGCAGATCTCAATCTGAAGATTAGCGGCCTCGGGACAGATACCCTTTTGAAGGCGTCATCCCGAGGCCGCGACCCCGGAGCCGCCACGCCGGGGGTGTTAACTCAGATTGTTTCCGGCGCAAAGGTTTCAGGCCGGAGGTCTCGGGCCGAAGGCCTTTACCCTGAAGCCTCGCTGGCCTTGCTGCTCCGCAGAAGGCGACCGAATTCCCGGATCAGGGTTGCGCTCGAGTTGTTGCCGACCAGCACGTTACGCCTGCGTCCCTCGCCATCGAAGAGGATCAGCGTGACATGACCCACGCCATGTTCATTGGCGAAGTCGCGGCCGTCGTCGCTGCGGATGTTTGCGACCAGATACTGAAGCTCCCCGTCGTCAAACTCCGCCAGGGCATCGCGGGCTTCGCCCTGTAGTTCCACACAGCGGGGGCAATTGGGGTCATGGATCTGAACGATGGTCGGCATGCCGTTGCCAAGTTTCGTGAGGTCCAGTTCCGCGATCGTCGCACTGACATGGCTGATCGCGTAGACACCGCCGGCCAGCACAACGGCTCCTAATATGCCCCATTCCCCAAATCGCCGCATGGCCTCGCGCCGATTGCTTTTCTTTGGTGCATTCCCACCGCCGTTGGTGGACGAGGGTTTCTGGCTCCCGGCTGGTTTATTCTTGATTTTCTTTCGTTTCATCGCTTTTCGCAGCTTCTCTTGTTGAAGATTCCCGTCTTCGCGGTCCGGGCATTGCCGATCCGGTCTGAGACAGATCCACATCACCCCACTTGCTATAACGAGGCGCAGGGAAAAAAGTTCGCGGGAATTGCGTTTTTTTATTTTTGACTCTGGGGGTGCAGGCAAGTTTCGCGTTCACCAAGGGCGGAAAAGCCCTGGAAATGCCGGGTTTCAGGGCTCAGCGCCGAGTGCTCTGCCAAACTCGCGAGATCCCACGATCCGCTTGCTGCGGTCAGTCCCGAGGCCCGTTTCTCTGGCCGTCGGCCTCTTGTTGCTTCTTTTTGGAATTCCCGATGCCCGCCCCAATAATCAGGCCGAATGTCAGGCCCAGCGCCAGACCCATGCCGCTATCGCCAATGGCGGCCCCGAGCGCAAGGCCGATGGCCATTCCTACGGCCAGACCCATGCCGGTGTAGTACGTCACCGGATTCTCTTTACGTTCCTGATCACTCATGACTGCGTTCCATGTGGCATTTGTACATAGGTAGGCGTGAATAATTTTCAACTCACGGTATTTCGTGCAAGAGGAAAAGGGGAAGCCTGTTTCGCCGAAAGTTCCAGCAGCGGTCTTGGTTCAGGCGCAAAATAGATCCCCACAGATGGCCTGTCGTGCTTATGAATCTTCTCTAGAAGCGGTTCAGACCTATTGCTTCGCCGTCTATTTCGCCTTTGACCACATCGGCCGAAGCCTTTGATTTGATCAATGCCGTCAGTGCGCGCTGTCACAGGCCTTTGACTTTCCCGCCCGGACATGCGCCCGATGGCGGTGGGTAGGAATGAAAGGAAGGAACGACGGCGTGAGCGAAGACAGGAAGGATTTACCGCGCGGAATAGAGTGGCAGCCCGGCCAGACAGATGAAGCATGGGAGAAAGAGATTACGGCCTTCCTGGAGGCAAGTGAAGAGCTCAGACCCAAAACGCCACGGGTGATCGAAACCCATGCGACATGCAGCAGTTGGCAAAGGAAGCCCTTCGAGGAGACTGTTGAGATTCGCTACGAGGACCGTTTCTCGCCGGAAGAATTCGAGAAGCTCAAAAAGGGACTGATCCCGGCGGCAATGGAAGACAAATGGTTCATCTACTTTGAGGGGGATCAGCTTTTCCTGCATCGAAGCTGGACCGGAAGCGGGGTCTATAGGGTGATCTTAAAGCAAGAAGAAGATGGGGGTGGAGAGGTTCTTTCCGCTCACTACGCGGCGGAATTTCGCGAAGAGTCCGAGCTGGAATATGGCGTCGCGCTTTTGGCTTTTCTGATCGGTAATCTGCTCCTTGATCGTGGTCTTCCTTTCCCCAAGCCTGCGGGCGTAACAGAACCCGCACTGGGTGTGTTTCAGCACGGAATGACCGGAACAGGCTATCCTGAGGAAACACCTGGCAAAGAATGAAAATGCGAGTGATCGCGCGACGTACCAAACAGGTATGGCCCGGCAATTGCGTCACAGCATATGGCCGAGGGGCATCGGGAAGAAGGACCCGTGAAGAGGAGAGGTTGGACCGCCGGTGAAATACGATCAGATCAAAGAAAAGCTGTTATGAGAGAGCAGGCTTTTGGAGATTGCACAGTATCTTCAAACCTCTGAAGAGCCGACCTATCTTGCCGACCGTCACGTGTTGCACAGCGAACGGGAGAGGATCAAAGGCCTGGACATAGCGGTCCGGGATCTGGGCATCCTGCTCGGCCTCGACCTCCTCAGGGACTGGACCCACGCGGCGGAGGAGATCCGTTGGCTCTTCATCTCAAAACCCTATCTCTCGATAGATGGCAACTGGCTGGCCGGTGTGAAGAACGCGGCCCCGCCCTCCGTTGTCGTGCATCTGGCGAAGTCTGCGGGGGAGTTCCGGTCCATGAAGCAACCGCGCGCCTTGGCGAAGAAGCCGGATTTCGATGTAAGCCCTGCGGCGGACTTTTCCGGGTTCGACTGTTTGTATTTCGAGAACGCGATCGACGATGAGGGTCTCCCTGACTACACATGGTGCTTCCGGGTGAGGAATGGCAGGTTTCCTTGAATGCTGCGAAAAAAAAGAGCTGCAGTGTTGCCGATAGGATGCAAAATTTTAGACCTGACCCCATATTAAGACTGCAGATCACGAAGCCCTGGTTCTGATCGAGAAAAGCACCGCGATAAAGACGAGCGATCCGCCGAGCAAGGTCGCGGTGCTTGGGATCTCCGTAAAGAGCAGAAATGCGAAAAGCGGCGCGAGCGGGGTTTCCAGCGCACTTAAAAGAGCGGTCTGTCCGGAGGGTACCCGTTTGGCGCCTTCCGCCAGGGTGACCGATGCAATGGCGAACAGCAGTCCGAACGCGGCGAGGATAAAGACTTCCGCCGGTTCGACAGCGAGCGGGCTTCCAAACATCGCGGCAAGGGGCAGCAGGAACAGTGACTGCAGCACCTGAGGGCCTGCGCCGGGCGTTGAGGGGTATTTTCGGTAGATCACCATGATCGTCGCCATGGCGATGGTCATCCAGAGGGCCAGAAAATCTCCGGTCAGGCTGATCTCTCCCAGAGAACCCGACACGATGATCGACACACCTGCTAGCGCGCCGGCAGATCCCGCCATCGTTCGTGCTGAAACCCTCTCGCCAATGGCAAACCAGGCCAGCAGCGCCGCGATCAGCGGGGCGGCGGCATAGATCAGCGAAACATTGGCGATGGAGGTGAGCTTGAAGGAGGGGATAAAGGCGGCCGTGCCCAGCGCGCCAACCACGCCGATAGCCAATCCGCTGTAACCCATGCCCAGGAAATTCTGCCGCAGGCTACCGCGCCTTGCTGTCCAGAAGGTCGTGAAGGCAGCGGCAAAGAGGCCACGCCAAAAGATCACCTCCCACGACCCGGCGTCGACGCCCTTTGTGAAAAGGCCCGCCGTGCTGAAGGTGATCGCCGAAACCACGAGCAGAAGGACGCCGGTGGTATAGTCTGAGCGCGCGGCTTGCTTCATGCCCGCCGGTCGCCGTTATCGAACCTTCTGCGGGCGATCGTGTCAGGTGTCTCGCGGATCATCTCCACCATACTCGGGACGACCCGAACGCGCTGCAGTCCTATGTCTGCCAGAGCGTGGTCATTCAAAGCCCGCAGCTCGCGGATCTCTGTGCGCCACCTCCACCAGCGGATCAGACCGCCGATCACCCGGCGAAGCGCGTCACCCGGGAATGCCGTTTCCGTCTCCACCAGGTTCGCACGCAGTTCGGGGTGCTCCGGGAAGCAGCTCTCCGGGCTGGGTGGCTGGCAAGTCGCGTTCATGGCGTTCTCCCTCGGATGCCGCATCGCTCTTTTGTTGAGATCTTGGATTTAGAAATATTCAATAGAGTGAATCGCTTTTGTTGACGCAAATCGGGTGCTCATCAGCTTTGAATAGCTTAAAAGATAGGAATATTCATAATCTCGAACAAACGAGAAGATCTGTGCTAATCTGTTAGAAAATCTAAGCTATAGATGTCATCGCAGACCCAGGCAGAGATGTAGAGAATGGCCCGGCCCCTCCCGCCCCTGAACGCACTCCGCGCCTTCGAAGCAGCCGCCCGGCACCTCAGCTTCACCAAGGCGGCGGCGGAGTTGAGCGTCACGCCGGCTGCGATCAGTCATCAGATCAAGGCGCTTGAGGCGTTGCTGGGCGTGTCCCTGTTTCACCGCCTGCCACGTGCGCTGCGCCTGACGGACGCCGGTCAGGCGGCCCTGCCGACCCTCAGTCAGGCTTTCGAAATGATGTCCCAGGGGGTCGAGCAGATCCGCGCCCACAGCGAGAGCGGATTGCTGACCATCAGTGTCAGTCCCGCCTTCGGCGCCATGTGGCTGGTGCCCCGGTTGGAACGCTTTCGCGCCCGGCATCCGGAGATCGAAACCCGGATCGACGGTACCGACCGCCGGGTCGATCTGACGCGCGGCGATGCCGACGTGGCGCTGCGCTATGGCCCCGGCGGTTATGAGGGCGTGCGGGTCGACCGCCTGTTCGGCCAGGTCAACACACCGGTTTGCAGCCCGGCGCTCTTAAAGGGCGCGCGGCCCCTGCACAGACCGGAAGACCTGCGCCACCACACCCTGCTGCACATTGTCTGGAAAGACGCCGAGGCGAGCTGGCGCATGTGGCTGCTGGCCGCCGGCCTGCCCGAGATCGACCCGACCCGCGGTCCGCATTTCACCCAGGAGAACATGGCGGTGCAGGCCGCGCTCGATGGCCAGGGCGTGGCTTTGGTCGGCGATATCCTGGCCGCCGACCACCTCGCCGCCGGTCGCCTCGCCCGCCCCTTCGCTCCGCATCTCAGCACGCCGCTCAGCTTCGCTTACTATCTGCTGAGCGCCAAAGACAACGCCGAGCAGCCCAAGGTCACCGCCTTTCGCAACTGGTTGCTCGAGGAAGCACGGGTGGCGCGGCCCGAGGCCGATGAGGAGGCTTGAGAGCGGGGAGACATTGATGTCACTGCGTATCGAGGCGGATAGCTGTTCCCTGCTTTTATTTTGAATGTGAACGACGCTGAATTTAAGGCCTGATTCTAATCGCAGATTAGATCGAAGCTATGTTGCGCCAACACATGCAATGCGAATATAATCGGAATTTCCGCAACAGGAGGTTGATGTGCCTAGCTTAGCTGACTTCCGCGAGAAACTTAAGGACGACACCGATGCTGCGATGACCCAGTACAGCATCCTCATCGACGCTCCAAGTTTAGATTACACCGGCGTCGGTACCGAGAACGTAGCGTTTGACGAGTTCAAACAGGTGAAGGTTGTTTTCGAGTACAAATTGGAAACTGGAAAGCACATTATCAGCATGCGCGCCGCATCCAACGGCGATGGCAGGAAAATCTGGTATCTGCCCTGGAAGAATGACGCCTTTGGTGCCGTCGCAAAGGCCACTCTTGATGGCAAGGGGCCACGCTATTTTGTGACGTCACAGTTGGATGGATGTCGATTTACGATACAATACCACGATACCGACCGGAAGACGGCCACCGTCCTCCATCTGGCAGGGGATCATGGTGGACCGGGTAAGCTGGGATCCGAAAAAAGGGATGTGCTGGAGACACAGAACCTCCCCAATGGCTCGAAACCCACACTGAAGCGCCGATTCTCGATTGGCTTTGGCCCAGGCAAGAATAGCGCTTCCGGTGCGGCTTACAAGCTGAGCAGGTCTAGCACCAGTTACTACGATGGTGGCATGGGAACCGTGTTCGGGTACCGCAACAAAGCGGATGCCTGGGTGTTTTACGGACTTGATATTGAAAGAAACCAAGGCAAGGGGCTGATCAATCTCGGGACTGGTAACAAGGTCACTGGATCGCTCAACGCGAACTCTCAGTTGTAAGGCCGACCGTCGTCGGTCTTTATGTGTCAGATAGACCTCAGACCACAATTTCCAGGCTTTCTGCCCAAGGTTCGCGCGCCAAACCGGGACCTGCCCCTGACGACTTTGCGAGGTTACAGACTCTCCTCCTTCACCCGCCGCTCGCGGTAGAAAGTGTAGATCCCCATGCCGACGACGACGAGGCTGCCGAAGAGTGTCCAGCCGTCGGGCACCTCGCCGAACAGCAGCAGGCCCAGCAGGATCGCCCAGATCAGCACCGAGTAGCGGAAGGGCGAAACGAAGCTGACCTCGCCCACCCGCATGGTCATCACGGCGAAGAGGTAGCCGAAGAAGAGGAAGCCCGCCGCACCTGCCAGGAATGCCAGGGCGCTGCCGCTGACCGGCTGCCAGGGCACGGTCAGGGACATCAGGCCGCCGACCGCGGTGAGGACGAAGGAGGAACTGAGCGCGACATAGGCCGAGGGTATGCCCGCCGAAAGGCGCCGGGTCGTGAGGTCCCGCAGCACGATGAAACCGACCGCCGCGACCGCCCAGAGCGCATAGGCGTTAAAGCCCTCACCGCCCGGGCGCACGATGATCAGGACGCCGGAAAAACCCACCGCGATCGCCGTGTAGCGCCGCCAGCCGACCTTTTCGCCCATGAAAAGTGCGGCGGCCAGGGTGACCGCCAGGGGCAGGGCCTGCAGGATGGCCGTCGCATTGGCGATCGGCATGTTGAAGAGCGCGGTCAGGAAACACAGCGTGCCCCCGACCTCCGCCGCCGCCCGCACCGCCATGATCCCGGCGTCGCGGCGGGACGGCAGATAGAAGAGCGCGCCGCGCTGCCGCACGAGCAGGCCGACCAGCAGTGTCGCGAAGATGCCGCGCAGGAAGATGATCTGATAGAACCCGAGCTCCCCCGAGATCAGCTTGATGGTCGCGTCGTTCAGCGCAAAGCCCGCCATGGAAATGGACATGAAGAGGGCGCCGCGGACATTGTCGGAAAGGTTCTGCATAGGCGGGGGAGATTAACCGACTAAGGGGCCCGATAGCCATGCTGCTTCTGCACCCCCCTCCCGCTCTGCTGCCGGAGCGTCTCTGATTTGAAAGAGTGGGGGCTCAACTTGCGCCTGGTTACATTACTTTGCGACAAAGTCGAAGCGCGCTATCTATTCGCCAATGATTTCAGCTGATCGAGTGCAATTTGTCTGTAAAACCTGGAGTCACATGCCCCCAAAGATTCTTGATAGACAATGCGAGCTTCCTCAACCAAGCCTTCGTCAATCAATTTACCGGCTTTGATAATGGCATCGCCGAGCGATCTTGCCCCACTTCGTTTCAAGTCTCGAACCTGTTTTACCAATTCGACGAAGTTGTCTGGACGCACCTCAACGCCTCTGCTTTCTTCGCTCGCCAACTCCTGCAACATTCGCATCAACGCATTTCTTGAAGTTTCAGCAAACTGCTGCCGAAGATCGTTGTCTGATAGTGAACCCCAATAATCAAGTTGGTCAAAGTCAGTAGTATCAGACATCGCAGTTCCCAGATAATTTTCGAAATACGAGCATTAGCTATAGCTCATTTGGTGTGGGCAGGTTCAGGCTTGTTTTGTGCGTCCTTGGCCACAAAGCCATAGTCGGGCACTTGATACAAATTCCCGTAAAAATGAACAGTTAATCAATTCTTATTGCCACTGAAGATAAGTGAGGTGTCACAACTCATGGTATGTGGGAAATTTGATGCCGACTCTGCACTTCATGACTCTTTTGGTGGCTCTTATCCTGTATCAATCCGCACTTGTTTACGGGTATTTTAGCGTTAGGACGTTGAGTGCCGATCAGCGTACGATTTTTACACAGGGCGCTGGAGCTCGTTGGTTCGCCGTTGCGCTCTTTGCGGTGTTTTTGACGGGCGTCTGGGTGGATGATCCTCTTTGGAAACTGCTTTTAATGTTTCTGCCAATGATCATTTTCACCGGATCGGGGTTTGGCTCTGCAAAGAAGTTGAAGGCGAGTGGGTTTTCGGCGGATTTCGTGCGGCGAATTTCACGAGCGAATTTTATGTTTTACGGAAGCGCCTTCGGTTTTGCGTCGTACGTCTGTTTGACCATATTTTACGCATGTTCGTGCACGGTAGATCAATAGAATTTACGCGTTGTTATGTTTGCGGTACGTGAGCCCGGTCACAAAGATTCTTTAACTGCCTCAAGCGATGTGCTGAGGGAGATGGATGATGAAGTATGATCACAGATAAAAAAACCGCAAAACAAGTGAGCAGATTGCTTCTACATTGCTGCTCCGACCTTGATCAATCGGTGTCTTTAGTGATGGAGTATTGCGATAAAGAAGAGTTTCAGGAGTACAGAAAAACCATGGGTGATGTCATGGGTATACTATATCAAGATATTCTGGCCCCTATTTATAAATTACATCCCGAATTGAAACTGGATGAATTAGATTAGGACACTATCAAGCGCCTGAGGTAGCGCAACCTGATCACGATTATACACTGAGGCAGATCTTGCTTCCTGCATCAGGTCCAGGGAGGATGCGACAACTGAGACCTCACTTCCTTCGCTGGCTTCGTTCCTTAAGACTGAGGATTCAAAATGACGTCGATGGTGGTTCAGTTTCATGCAACACCAGAAGAAATCCTGGAGTTTATCAAATCGGTAACTCTTGACCTCCGACTGACATTGACACTTGTGCGCTTTAAGCCTTTTTTTTTGAAAGAGCTGGAGAGCAGGGAGATACAACGTCTAAACGATTTGAGTTCTGCGGATCTAGGTGTGTCCTATTTATTGAGTCAGCAGCCTCTGAATCTCGAGGCAAATTCGAAAAATATGACTTTGGAACTGAATCCTGGATGTGTGATTGTCGAAGTAGGAAAAATGACAGAATTTGCACTTCACGAATCATGCTTATCGTTTGTGTCTGAAGATCATGAAGAAATCGGAACGGCAAAAAAAGTAACCTCACGTTTAAAGAAGATTACTCGCGCGGGAGTCGATGTCGTGAATTCAGAGTCCGGCGCTACCGGCAGGATACGATCACATCGTTACAGCGAAGGCGCGCGTATTAAATGTAAGGAGGGCCTAAAGTTAATTCCCCTGTCAGGATCGAACTATATTCGAATTCCAGAATGACATTCTGATGAAACACTGTAACCGTGATCAGGTCTCAATTTGAGCGTGACCTAGTTGTAGATGGGGTCAGGTTGAGCTACCCCTATCAAATTGAAACTGATTCCTTATAAGTACCAATGTTGGTTAGAGATGCTTGATCCAGATCTCCCAATTCGTATGTACTTGGAAGCCATGAGCCGGATTCACGACGCGAACATTCTTAGCTCAGCGTTACGAAAACGTTCCGATTCAGCGCCGATCATTAGGATACTCGCGTTCGAAGTTTTGCTGAAATGCGTTCTGGTGATCTGTAATAAGAGGCTTCAGAAAGGCCACAATTATTGTGATCTTTGGAATCAGATTCCTGATTCAGAAAGAGAATCAATCTTGAAAACTGCCCAGGAAAGAATGCCAGGTCATGCGAATCTTAGTGACTTGAATGCGCTGTTTGAGGCCTACACAAACATTTTTATGCGGGCTCGTTATAGTTATGAAAAATACAAAGACCTGACTAACGATGAGATTAAAGAACGAGGTGAGCGATGGATCGCTAATGGTGGTAAAATAGAAGACGCTGATTTCGCGTATTATCCCTCGGAGTTGACCTGCCTGATTGCTGGTTTAAGTCACTTTATTGAAGACCGGTTGAGCATAAAGTCAGGCGTCCAAATTTAAATTTCAAACAATACTAGCAGGTTTGCCGTTATCCGCCCCGAAGCAGCGGTGAAAGATTGTATTGGGGGCGCGGGGGAACGCGTTCCCCCGAATCAGTTTCCCCTATTCCCTACAAACCCTTCCCCGCCGCCTCAACGGCTTCCGCAATCACACCTTCATCCCCAACATGATTCGCCAGCAGCAGCACCAGCCGGCTGTTGAAGGCCTGGCTCTGGTCAGCCGTTAAATCACGATGCGCGTCGATCAGGACCTGATAGATATCGTCCGGACGGGCGAGGCGGGCTTCGCTTTTGAGAGAATTGCTCATGCGGCGGTTCCTTCCTGCTCGGCTTCTGCTTCAGCAGCCACCAAACCCTTCCCCAGCGCCCGATTTAACGCCCCCCGGATCGCCTGCGGGTCGGCTTCGCGCCAGCGGGCGGTGACGTGCTGGTCGGGGCGGATCATATAAAAACTGCCGGGGCGGGCGTCGTAGCGGGCTTCGGCCATCAGTTGTGCGCTGTCGATCAGCGCACCTGCCGGGACATCGCTGCCGGGTGGGAAGATCGGCACCAACCGCACCGGCACCTCCAGCGCCGCAAGGCTCCCGCGCAGCTGGGCGAGGCTTTCTGCGGTCTCGTCGCTGCGGGCGAAGTAGAGGCCGCAGAAATCGCCGCCCAGGTGGTGCAGCAGCCAGCTTTTCTTGCCGTCGAACGTGACCGGGGCATCTGCGCAAGGCGCGCCCGGCAGCATCTGGCCGATGAAGCCTTTGCTGTCGGGCGAATTCAAACCCGACTCACTATAGGTCGAGGGCAGAGACAGGCGTCCGCTGTTCACCAGCTTGCGGGCGAAGTCATGCTCCCTTGCCAGATCCAGCACGGCATCCCGAAACGCGCGGCTGGCGTCGCTTTTTGGGGTGATGAAATCAGTACTGCGGGTGGAGTTCAGGATGTTTTCGTCGGCGGCGAAGGCGCGTTCTTCGTGGTAGCTTTTGAGCAGGCTTTCGGGGGCTTTGCCCGACAGGACCAGGTCCAGTTTCCAGATCAGATTATCGATGTCCTGCAGGCCGCTGTTGGCGCCGCGGGCGCCGAAGGGGGAGACCTGGTGGGCGGAATCGCCGATGAAGAAGATGCGGCCGTGGCGGAATTTTTCCAGGCGGCGGCATTGGAAGGTGTAGACGCTGACCCACTCCAGCTCGAACTCTACGTCCTCGCCCAGCATTGCCTTCAGGCGCGGGATGACCTTTTCGGGTTTGCGTTCTTCCTCCGGGTCGGCGTCCCAGCCGAGCTGCAGGTCGATGCGCCAGACGTCGTCGGGCTGTTTGTGCAGCAGGGCGGACTGGCCCTTGTTGAAGGGCGGGTCGAACCAGAACCAGCGCTCGGTCGGGAAGTCGGCCTTCATGATCACGTCGGCGATCAGGAAGCGGTCCTTGAAGATCTGGCCCTTGAAGTCCAGGCCCAGCAGGCGGCGGGTGGTGCTGCGCGCGCCGTCGGCGGCCAGCATGTAGTCGGCGGCCAGACGGTATTCGCCGTCCGGGGTCTCCAGGGTGAGTGTGACGCCCTCTTTTTTGTTGTCGACACCGACGAGTCGGTTGTTCCAGCGCAGGTCGATCTCCGGGTGCTTCAGGACTTCGCGGACGGTGAAGGCTTCGAAGTGGTACTGCTGCAGATTGATGAAGGCGGGCATGCGGTGGCCTTCTTCGGGCAGCAGGTCGAAGGCATAGAGCTGTTCCTCGCCGAAGAAGACCTTGCCCTTTTTCCAGGTCACGCCCTTTTCCACCAGGGCGTCGCCGACACCCAGCCGGTCCATGATCTCCAGCGCCCGCTTCGACCAGCAGATCGCGCGCGAGCCGGTGCTGACCGTGTTGTCATCGTCGAGCACCACGACCTTACGGCCCCGTTTTGCTAGGTCGAGCGCGGCGGCGAGACCCACCGGCCCCGCGCCGATGATGACGACCGGGTGCCGCACCGGCGTCGCGGCGGACTGATCCGGCGAGGGCTGATAGGTGAAGTCGGTTGGCGCTGTGTCTTCGGACATACCTGAAGTCTCCCCAGTCTGGAGTCTCGTCTTTTTCTGTTACTTGCTCGATCTAGCCGCCGAGTTTTTGTTCGCTCTAGCTTCGGTGCCAGCCCGCGTGTTGTTTGATTAAGTTTCGCCTGGTGGCGAAACCGGCGCCAGCCCACTCCCCCTCCCGACCACCCATTGGAATTATCATGTGGGTGGTCGGGAGGGGGAGTGGGCCGGAACCGCATCGGCGTCAGCCGATTTAGATCAATCAAGCTTCAGCAAATTTCACATCCTTATCCCGCTCCAGGGCCGCCCACATTTCGATATCCCGTTCTGCGGTCCAGATGCGCGGGTCGGTGATGCCCTGGGCTTCGTCGAAGGCGCGGGTCACGTCGAAGGGCATGCAGTGCTCGAAGATCACCCACTCGCCGTATTTTTCCGACAGCTTGGCGAAGGTCTCGGCGTAGACGGCGTTGAGTGCTTTCTTGTCGGCCACGCCTTTTTTGACGGCTTCGAACATCTCGCTCACGAAGGCCTGGGTGCCGTCGATGGCTTTGGCCACGTCCTCGGGGTTTTCCAGCGCGTCGCCCCGACCGGGGATCAGCTTCTGGGCGTCGAACTTGCGCAGGTTGGCGAGGGTGGTCGGCCAGTCGGTCAGGTAGGCGTCGCCGGTGTAGGGCGTCGCGCCGAACTCGACCAGATCGCCGGCAAAGCAGATCTTGTCGTCGGGCAGCCAGGCGATGATGTCGCCCTTGGTATGGCCGCGCCCGATGTGTTTCAGCTGCACTTCGCGTTTACCCAGACGCAGGGTCATCTCGCTTTCGAAGGTCATGGTCGGCCAGGTCAGGCCGGGCACGGATTCGACTGAGTCAAAGAGGCGCGGGAAGCGCTGGACTTCCGATTTGAAATCCTGCGCGCCGCGTTCGACGATCAGATCATAGGTGCCCTGGCTGGAAATGATTTCCTGTGCGCCGTAGGCCGAGGCGCCCATGACGCGGACCGCGTGGTAGTGGCTGAGCACCACATGCTTGATCGGCTTGTCGGTGACGCCGCGGATGCAGTTGATCAGGGACTGCGCCTGGACCGGGGTGGCCTGGGCATCCATCACCATCACGCTGTCGTCGCCGATGACCACACCCGAGTTGGGGTCGCCCTCGGCGGTGTAGGCGTAGACGCCCTCGGCCAGTTCGGTGAAGGTGATTTTCTTTTCCTGCAGGTCGCCCTGCGAAGCAAATTTAGCCGTCATGTTTTTCTCTCCTGCGGGAGGCTTTCGCCCCTATGTCTGTTAGCCTCTTGTAACTGTCAGCCTTCGTGCTTCACGACCTTCTGGTCGATGGCGCCGAAAATCGAATGGCCGTCCTCGGCCAGCATCTCGATGCGGACCCGGTCGCCGAACTGCATGAAGGGGGTCTTGGCCGCGCCCTCATCGATGATCTCCAGCATACGCTTTTCCGCGAGGCAGGAAGAGCCGGAGGAACGGTCCAGGTTCGACACCGTGCCCGAACCCACGATGCAGCCGGCCATCAGCTTGCGCGACTTGGCGGCATGGGCGATCAGCTGCGGGAAGGTGAAGGTCATGTCCGTGCCCGCGTCGGGCTTGCCGAACAAATCTCCGTTCAGGTGCGTGACCAGGGGCAGGTTGACCTTGCCGCCGTCCCAGGCATCGCCCAGTTCGTCGGGGGTGACCGCCACGGGCGAAAAGGCGCTGGAGGGTTTGGCATGGAAGAAGCCGAAGCCCTTGGCCAGCTCGGCGGGGATCAGGTTGCGCAGGGACACATCGTTGACCAGCATCAGCAGCTTGATGTGCGACCCGGCGTCCTCCGCACTGACGGCCATGGGCGTGTCGTCCAGGATTACGGCGATCTCGCTCTCGAAGTCGATGCCCCAGTCCTCGCTGCCCGCCACCACGTCGTCGCGCGGGCCGATGAAGTTGTCCGACCCGCCCTGATACATCAGGGGGTCGGTCCAGAAGCTCTCGGGCAGTTCCGCGCCGCGTGCCTTGCGCACCAGTTCCACGTGGTTCACGTAGGCCGAGCCGTCGGCCCACTGATAGGCGCGGGGCAGGGGGGATTCCAGGGTCACCGGGTCCAGCTCGAAAGCGGCGGACAGGTCACCGGCGTTCAGCTTGGCGTAGACCGCTTCCAGTTCCGGGGCTTTGGTCTCCCAGTCTTCCAGGGCGGCCTGCAGGCTGGTGGCGATGCCGGGGACTTCCACGGCGCTGGTCAGATCGCGGCTGACGACAATCAGGGTGCCGTCGCGGCTGGCGGATTTGATGCTGGCGAGTTTCATGGGGATCTCTCTGCGTTTGTAGTTTGTTTTAGTCTGTTTCTTTTTAAGTGACGCACGCTAAGTGACGCGCCAACTCTTCACATAGTCCGGCTGTTCGATGCCGCTGGGCAGGTCACCGACCTCCAGGGCGTCGCGGGTGTCGATCATCACGGCGTATTCGTCGGTCGCGGCCTTCTTGGGTGTGAAGGCCCCGGCCAGGGCTTTGGGGTGCGGGCCGTGGGTGAAGCCGCAGGGGTGGAAGGTCATCATGCCCGGATGGATATTGTCCCGGCTGAAGAAATCCCCGGCGTGATAGAACAGCACCTCATCGTAGTCGTCGTTGTTGTGATAGAAGGGCACCTTCAGCGCATCCGGATCGCTCTCGAAGGGGCGCGGCGCAAAGGTGCAGACCACGAAGCGATTCCCGACGAAGGTGGTGTGGGCCGAGGGCGGCAGATGGTAACGGTCGCTCAGCAGCGGGCGGATGTCGCGCACATTGATACGCACCGGCGCCAGATCGCCTTTCCAGCCCACCGCATCCAGCGGATTGAAGGGGAAGGTCACGGTGCTGACCGCGTTGCGGCGCTTGATGGCGACCTGCCAGGTCTTTCCCGAACCGTTGGCATCGGCCTGCTGGTCCTTGAAGGCCTCGTTGAGACTTGGGATATCCAGCATGGCCGGATCGAAGATCGCGTGCGGGCCGAGCATGCCCTTGTCGGGCAGCATGTAACTGCCGTTCGTGGCTTCGATCAGCAGGGCGGTCATGGGCTCTGATGATTCCAGCCGCCACATGGTGCCGCGCGGGATCATGATGTAGTCGCCGGCTTCCACCGCCAGATGACCGAAGTCGCAGAAGAGGTCGCCCTTGCCCTGGTGCAGGAAAATCAGTTCGTCGCCGTCGCCGTTGCGCGCGAGTTTCTCCATGGTCTCCGGCACCCGCCAGAAGCGCACCTGGACCGAGGCGTTGTGAAGGACGGTCTTTGCGTCCCAGGGCGAGGCCTCGATCTGGTTGATCAGGGTCAGGTCGAACGCGCGCGGGCGCAGCGGACCTTCCCAGTCGATCCAGCCGGTCGGCGGATTCTTGTGATAGATGTGCGCCGCCGGGCCGAAGAAGCCCTCCTTGCCCATCTCCCGCTCATAGGTGCCTTCGGGCAGATTGGTGTGGGCCTGGCGGGACGAAAGTCCTTCGACCCGGGGAAAGGAAATATGGCGTTTCATGCTCTCGTGTTCCTTCAGTCTTTCGAGCGGCAATTTCTCGCTCCGCTCGTTTCTTTCAGTCCGTCACACCCATCCCACCGAGCCTTTCTCGCCGAGCCTCTCAGGCCGAGCCTTTCAGGCCGAGCCCGGGGAAATCACGGGTGGTCGCTTCGCGGCGCATGCCGGTCCTCTTGCGTGAACGGAAATCCGGCAGGCTCCTATCGGTTGGACCCAGGCGCGACTTCTGCCTTGATAGTGTCCCGCCCGTCGGAGGTTTTCGGGAAGAAGGTCGCAAATGACTGCGCCCGATTATCCCCATGCGGGGCCTCTCCCTTCACGGCCTCGTTCAGGGGCCTGCGTCTGAGCTGATTTCCGCTCATTGTTTGTTCCTGTCAAAATGGTTTCAAATGAAACTATTGTCAAGTTATGCGTTGTCCTGATGGGCGGGTTTGGCCTGAAATTCGGGTGTCCACAGACTCGTTTCCAGGGCGGCGCAGATGGGGGATCGAGCGGCCAATCGGGCCACAGGCGCTCTATCCTGTTGAGAAGGAGCAGGATTCACGCGTATCTTTGCGCCGACAATGGTATCGGGATTCGGAGATTTCATGACCGGCAAAGCAGAGTCAGGCGAAACGAGAGGCCGCAGTGGCGAGAAACGCGCCCGGAGCGAGCGGGGCCGCGGCGCGCGCCAGAGGGCCGGTCGCGAAACGGCTGCGCCATCCAAAGCCAGAGCGTCCGGCCAATCCGGCGAACCAGGTCCGGGTTCGGCCTTGGAGCTGGACAATTTCCTGCCTTACCGGCTCTCGGTCCTGAACAATATGGTCAGCCGGGCACTGGCCGAGCAGTATCAGGCGCGTTTTGGCCTCTCGATCCCGGAATGGCGGGTGATGGCCAATCTGGGCCGCGCGGCGCCCATGTCCGCCAACGAGGTCGCCGAGCGTACCTCCATGGACAAGGTCAAGGTCAGCCGCGCCATCTCCCGCATGCAGACCGCGGGTCTGCTGAAGCGCGAGACCGATCCGCGCGATCATCGGGTCAGCAGTCTGAGACTTTCCGCCAAGGGCAAGAAGATCTACGACAAGATCGCGCCCATGGCCCTGGCCTGGGAACAGGAGTTTCTCTCCGTCCTCAGCGAGCGGGAAATCGCGGCCTTCGATAAAATCCTCGGAAAACTCGACAAACGCATCCGGGAATAGCGAAAGCTGTGGCATTTCTATGTCATAACGACTTGTTTTTCTGCATTATGGCGATATTGTTCGTGTAGAAATTCGATTTTAGATTGATTAAGGCGAGGTAGGCCGATGGTATTTGCGATGTCGCGTCAGATGTCTCTGGCGCTCTTTTTATGTGTAGTGGCGGTTGGGCTAAGTCCAAGCCAGACTCAGGCGGAGGACTCCGGTCTCTACACGCTTGGGAAGTACACGGCCTACGCACGCCATTGCGGCCATCACAGCCTGGCCAAGGAACTTCAATCGCGCTATGGCGATTTGGAAGATTTCAAGACCGGCCAGCGCCGGAACGACCTGCAAATGTATGATTCCGTCCGCCTCGCTTGCGGCAAACTGGAAGATGTCCTCGAGGACTTCCTCGAAAAAGTGCGGGCAGAAGGCGCGAAGTAACCGCAGAGGGCAAGAGGTTTTTTTGTGCTCATGATAATCACAGGGGAAAGAATTGATTTTTAAAATCAATGCCTTGGTTTGCGGGATTCTGCGGTGGATGCCGGCGCGGAGGTCGCTTCCGGGGGCCGTCCTTTGCCTGGTTCTCGGTGCGTCGGCGTCAAGCGCGGAAGAACAGAGCACCCTATACAATCTCGGAAAGGCTGCTGCCTTTGCACGCTATTGCGGACATGCGGATTTAGCCTTGAAAGCGCGCGAGAATTTTGGCGGCTACCGGGACTTCAAACAGGGCCTGGATCAGAACCTATTACCCGAATCCTATATTTGGGATGTTGATTGTGAAGAGCTCGAAGAAAGGCTGACGACGTATTTTAAAGAGGCCGATGCCCGCTCAATTGAGTTTCCGAAAGGACACCCCAAAGCCCATGTCACGCTGAATGCCGGGGAGCGCGATGTGATTGAGCAGCAAGTCTACAACGACCTTGTTTCTGAGATTTTATCCGAAGACGGCACCTGGGACGACCACCAGGATGGCGGCGGGAGCGCGCCGATTGCGTCCTACAAAGACTTCAAGCAGGGAAGGATAAACTACAAGACCCTAGTGGCTTGCCTGACGTGGGATAAGGAAAGTAAAGCCATCGGGTATCTGAGTTGGAGCGCCCATGTGCGCCGGGGATGGTGGAGATCGCAAAAATATACGATGCAGCAGTGTAACGCCGCTCGAGAACAAGGCGAGCTGGACTGCAGTTGTCGAGCAGTTGATCATGGGGGCAAAAGTGTTCTGGTGCTGCCTGATCACATCCTCACTGCTTATAAACGCCGGATGGATGCGGCGTCCATAGGGGGCGAGCCGGAAGGTTAAGGCTCGGTACCAAAAACTGCGGTACAAAAAATATACAATTTTAAGTAACTATATTTTTTTATAAATTCTCCTTAAAATAGTTTTCGAGTTATCCGAAATTTAACTTCTCTCAGTTCATTTACTCCCCAGAAGATTGTGGAGTCTTTGGGAGAAGGCAGTGAAAATTCTATTCAAAAACAATAATTTTCGTGACAATATTGCCTTTGTAGCCATTGCGATTCTGGCCTTCGCCACTGAACCTGCGATTGTTGAAGCGCAGAATAATCCCTATAGCCCCATAAATTTTACCAAACCTCTGAGCTTGTCTCGCGGAAATCTTTCGCCTGGCTCACAAAATAGCGTTTATTTGAGCCACAAGGACTCTTGCACGCTGGTGCAGGCCGAATGGGGTTGGGAGCCCACGGGCTGCGACACGATCGAACACATCGTTTTCGACTATCGCTCAGGTATTGATACTTTGATTTTGGAAACGCCGGACCGGGAAGGCTATGTAAACTTTGACGATTGGAATCAGGAGGATGCATCGGCGGAGATCGATGTGATATGGAGTGACCTCGTCCTGGGCCTGCGTCAGCAGAGTAAAGCCTTGGGGCAGAGAATCCGGCCGGTCAAGTGGATCGTCTACCCGACTTTGAACAAAAAGAAATCCTACATGTACTATGCCTATCTGATGGATTGGGATGGCGAGCCCACAATCAATGCCAAGGCCACTGTATTTGACCGGCAAGGTCATGTTCCAATCAGTATCGTGCCGGTCAAAAGCGATTTGACCGAAGCCCAGCTCACGCGCATGGTCGAGGCGACGATCAAGTCGTACAGGTCTGAGCGCAATCAGGCTTATGTTGACTTTAGGGATGGAGACAAAATTGCCGCTGTTGGGGCGATGGGGGTTCTGGCGTCACTCGTAGGCGTCAAGTATGGAAAGGCCGTCAGTTCCGGGTTCTTCGCAATATTACTCGCCTTCGCGAAGAAAGCCTGGTTTTTGATTTTGATTCCGCTTGCTTTCCTGAAGAACGTAATTTTCGGAAAGAAAGACTAGCAACACCGGGCGCAATTCTGTTTCTGCGCCCTTCTTTACGCGAAGGGGGCAGCCACCGCGTCGACGACCCAGACTCCGTCTTCGAGCCGCCAGCGGATGTACATCAGCTCACGCATATCAGGCCGGTCCGGAGGTGAAAAGCGGGCGTCCTCGGCGCGTTGCCAGGGACGGGCGTGCGTGCTTTCGACGTAATCCCTGACGCTGTCGCCATCGCCATCAAAGAAGCTTTCGTAGAGGCCGCTACGGTTGTTCAAATCCCGGCGCAGGTCAGATGTACTATGGACGCTGCGGCTGTCGGCGTCACCGATAGTGCTCTCGAAAGTCCAGACGCCGCGTTGGGGAAAGAGTGTGGTAAAGGCTTCTGTATCCGAGGCTTTCAGTGCTGCGACGAAACGGTTCATGGCGTATTGCAGCGATGTCTGTTCGCTCTCTGTCAACGCCGAGGGGCTCGGCTCAGCTTCAGTTTCTTGCGTGGGTGAGGTGTCTTCGGGGCTGGCACAAGCAACCAGACTGAAGCCAATCAGCAGCGCCGATAGTGAAACAGTGAAACTCTTCATGGCACGATCTCCCTCCTCAGCGGCAGACAATCTCACGGGCATAGGCGGTCGGCCAGCGGAAGCCAAGCAGCCGGCGTTTGGGGTAGGGGCGGATCGAGACCTGGTTGCTGCCCCGTCCCGTATCGCCGCGCTGATTACCGCCCAGCAGGATCACGTCGTTTCCGTCCACACCGACACAAAAAGCCACGTGCCCTTGCCAGCCCTGGCGCGAGCCGCGCCATAGGACCGTGACCGCACCATACATCGGCGCGTCGTCCGGCAGGGGATTGCCCCATTTTTTCCACGAGCGTGCGGTCGGCTTATCGGTGCCGGGGATCGAGGTCTTTTCCATCACCCAGTTGACAAAGGCCGAGCACCATTCGGACTCATCATTTTGGAATTGCCACTTGTGTTTCATGGTCGAGAAATACTCGACGATCCGAGGGTTGTGGGCGTTGCCGGGCAGTTCCTTGACACCGTATTCCCCGAGCGCATGCTCCATCCAGGGGAAGCGGCTGAAGTTCGCGGGGGTCATCATGGTGGGACCAACGGCCTGCATGGAAATCTCCTTTAAAGAATCTGGTCACGCACGCCGATGCGGTGGACAGCGCCGCCGGAAAGTGGCGGTGAGGGTAAAAATAAATTTATATGCTTACAAATAATTATTTAACAATAGGGCTTGTTTCGACTTTATGCAAGTTCGTGGTTTGGAAGGTTATTTGCTCGGCTACTCGCGCTTTGTCCTAGCCATTGCTTGCTCCGCTACACGACCCACCGCCGGGCTTTTGCCGCTCGGATCTGAGATAATGGCTTCGTATTCAAACCACTCTGCCTCCGAGACGTCATCGGCGGCAACAGGGGTGCCGCTGATGTAGTCGCACAGGACGGCGACCAGAACATAGTGATGCTCCAGCACGCCATTCTTGTCGTGCAGAATGACATCGACAGATGTGAGGATATCGCGCGCTTCCGCTTCGATGCCGGTTTCTTCCTGCAGTTCGCGGACCGCGGCTTCCATGACCGTTTCGCCCAGTTCGATCTTGCCGCCGGGAAAGCCCCAGAGGCCCGCATTCGGCCTGTTGTTCCTGCGCACCAGCAGGAGCTGAGAGTCGCGCACCATAACGGCGAGCGCCGCGGGAATTGGTCTTTCTGTCATGCCGGTAAGATCCATCTGAAGCAGGATTGAAATCAGGTTACGTCATCTGTGTCGGTAAATAAAATTCTGCGGCCTGTCGGATTCCGGAAGTCTGCTGCGTCTATGAAGTAAGCAAGCCGGGAACCGAAGGTCCATCACCACTGATGCGCCCGGTGAATCTATTGGAACAGAGGAAATAATCGTAATGACACTCTCTATCGCGCCCCTCTTTGCGGGGCTGTTGATCGTGCTTCAGGTCGTCATGACCGCCTTTGTCGGGCTCTTCCGGGTTAAGTCCGGCATTGAGTTCCTGGACGGTGGGAACGTCACCATGACGCGGCGTATGCGCGCCCATGGCAACTTCACCGAGACGGTGCCGATTGCATTGCTGGTCATGGTGCTGGCTGAGCTGAGTGCTGCGCCGGCATTACTGCTCTGGTCCGGTGGCTTTGCATTGCTGGCCGGACGTTTGATGCATGCCTATTCGATTGTGAAACATGGCACTTCGCCCGGGCGGGCGGTTGGAATGTTTCTGACGGTCCTGCCCATGACGGTGTTCGGGGGTTTTCTGGTGTGGTCCATCCTGACATCTTCAGCGCTGGTGCGATAAGGAGAGACTGATGGCGTATGACCCTCATCTTGCTGATCTCATGCGCGCGGCATTGGAACCACGCAGGGGTATCAGCGAAAAAGCGATGTTTGGTGGCTTCTGCTGGTTTTTGAACGGCAACATGCTCTGCGGCGTGGAGGTCGGTCGCTTCATGTTTCGGGTCGGAAAAGAGCGGGAGGCCGAAGCCAAAGAGCGCCCAGGCGCTGAACAGGTGGTGTTCAGCGGGCGGCGCATGGGCGGTATCGTCTGGGTCGAGGCTGACGCCTGTCTTGAAGCTGGACTGGATGAGTGGATTGATCTGGCGTCGCAGTTCGCCGGATCACTTCCTCCGAAGTGAAGGGGTGCAGACTCAATGGCAGAAAAGAATTTCGAGGGATTCCCCGCTGATGGACTCCTGTTTTTGCAGGACCTGACGGCAAACAACAATCGGCCCTGGTTCGAAGCGAATCGTGCCAGGTACAAAAGTGCGCTCGAGGCCCCGGCAAAGCTGTTCCTGCGCGAAATGGAACAAACTTTGTCTCGGCGCTTTGGCGAGGCTTTCACGGGAAAGATCTTCCGGATGCACCGGGATCTTCGCTTCTCGAAAGACAAGACTCCCTATAACACTCACGTGCGTATGGCTTTTTTTGCGGCGGGGGATACGCAGGCGGGCCGAGGGTTTTACGTCTCGCTGGAACCCCAGGGCTTTACTTTAGGCGGTGGCGTGATGAGTTTTACACCGCCGTGCCTGGAAAATTTCAGGCAGCTGGTGGTGGATGAACGGCAAGGACCTGCGCTCGGTCTTCTGCTCAGTGTGCTGGACCGTGATGGATTTCGGCTGGATGCGCCGGAACTGAAAAGAGTGCCCGCAGGCTTTGACAAAACCCATCCGCGCGAGGCGCTACTTCGGCGTAAAAATCTCACTCTCTGGAAGGATTTTGACGATCATGATGCCCTTGGGGGGAAAGCTGTCGTCACATTCTGCGTTGGGATTTTTGAGGCTCTGGGGCCACTTCGTGAGATGCTGAGTGATCTCTGATTTCATGGCCGAACCGGACGCTTCTTGTGGTCAGTGATTCGATGGGCTGCATTCCAAGACTGTTTACTTAGTTTCAAACGAAACTATCATGCGTGCTGATGCCGACAACTGGTCTTGGAGGTCCGACGCACATGAAGCTCTACAGTTATTTTCGCAGCTCAGCAGGCTGGCGGGTGCGTATCGTGCTTGCGCTCAAGGGACTCGATTATGATCTGGTACCGGTTCATCTGATGCGTGAGGGCGGCGAGCATCTGACCGCCGAATACGCCCAGACCAATCCGCAGAAACTGGTGCCGGTACTGGAAGAGGATGGTGCTGTCTTCGCGCAGTCAATGGCGATCATGGAGTATCTTGAGGAGACCCACCCGGAGCCGTGCCTCCTGCCGGGGGATGCGAAGCGACGTGCTGAAATCCGAGCCTTTTGTCAGGCGATCGCCTGCGAGATTCATCCACTTAACAATCTGCGGATATTGAAGTATCTGGTGCGCGAACTTGGACAGGATGAGGATGCCAAGCTGGCCTGGTATGCGCACTGGATTCAGGAGGGTTTTCGCCCGATCGAGCAATTGTTGGGATCCGGTGACGGACCTTACTGTTTTGGTGCCGAACCTACCCTCGCGGATGCCTGCCTGGTGCCACAGGTCTTCAACGCTGAGCGCTTCGACGTGGATCTATCGGAATTTCCGAAAATTCGGGCGGTCAATGCGGCCTGTCTCGCGCATGAGGCAATCGCCGCGACGGTGCCTTCGTTACAGCCGGACGCCGAGTAAGGGGCAAGCGCTAACCGCGTTTCAGATATGCCGCCGCACCGGTAAGGGCAGGGTAATCGGCTGTGATTACGTAGCAGGGAATTGCGGCGACGTAGCCAGAGAGGCGGCCTTTGTCTTCAAAGCGTCTGCGAAAGGTGCTGCGGGCAAAGAAATCGCCAAGCTTTGGCACGATCCCGCCGCCGATGTATATACCGCCACGCGCCCCCAGGGTGAGCGCGAAATCGCCCGCGAAGCCGCCGAGCAATGCACAGAAGGTATTCAAGGCTTCCCGACAGGACTCATTTTCTCCCTCCGTTGCATGCATCACGATCTCCGAGGGGGCCAGGTCTTCATAGTCGACGCCGTCGAGGAGGCAAACTGCCTGATAGAGAGCTTTCAGACCAGGACCGGAAAGAACACGTTCTGCCGATACCCGGCCATAGAGCCCTTCAAGTGTTAAAAGGAGGCTGGCCTCTCGGTCACCGGAAATGGCCAGCGAGGCATGGCCGCCCTCGGAATCCAGGGGAATCCAATCACCCTTGTGCGGAATCAGGCCAGAGACGCCAAGGCCGGTCCCGGGACCGACCACGCCTATCGGTAACTTCCCGACCTGCTGCATACCGCCGATTTGCTGCAGGCTGCTTGCCGTCAGGTGCGGCAGTGAAAGCGCGAGAGCCATGAAATCATTAATGATTTCGAGGCGCTGCAAACCAAGCTGTTCTTTGGTCCGAGCCCGGGAAAAGTCCCAGCCGTTGTTGGTCATGCGAATCCGGTCGTCGTGAGTCGGGCAAGCAAAGGCAAAGCAGGCCTGGTCCGGTCGGACAAGCCCCTGAGCGTCGAGATAAGACTGTGCGGCGTGGGCCGGGTCGCGATAATCCGCGCAGGTAAGCGTCCTGGCCTTACTGATTTTGCCGTCTGCGGTCGTTATGGCGAAACGCGCATTGGTGCCGCCGATATCCGCAATGAGGCTTGGCCCTCCGGAAACTTGTTCGGAGTGCTTGGCCGCCTGTCCTGCTGTGCGTCCTGATTTAACCATTTTCGGCCCTATGCCAGCCTTCTCCGCAGAGTTGGCTCATGTTCAACCCTTCGGGGCTTTGTATCATGACCGGTGGGTGAGTGCTACGCCGTCAGGCAGCGACGCTGAGCGGGAGTTCCGAGATGACCCGGAAGCGGGCCCGTTCGGGCCGCAGGGTCGGCCCCGCCTGTTCGATCCTGGCGAAGCGCGAGAGCAGCTTGGAGAACGCGAGACTGGCTTCCATGCGGGCCAGGGAGTTGCCTGCGCATATGTGAATGCCGTTGCCAAAAGCGAGGTGGCGGTTGGGCGAGCGGGTGATGTCGAAGGCTTCAGGTTCGGGGAATTGCCGTTCGTCGTGGTTGGCGGCGGCGATGCCGATGTGCAAAAAGGTGCCTGCGGGAAGCTCCTGGCCATGCAGGGTTATATCGACGGTGGCGCGCCGGTTGCCAATCTGGAGGGGACTCTCGTAACGCAGCATTTCCTCGACCGCGCCCTTCATCAGTGCCGGATCTTTCCGCAGCAGGGTCATTTGATCCGGAAAGCGCAGTAAAAGGTCCATACCGTTTGAAATCAGGGTCGTCGTGGTGTCGTGGCCTGCGTTGAGCAAAAAGATGCAGTTGTGCATCAACTCCAGTTCGGTAAGGCCCTCAGGGCTGTCGTGGTCCGCCAGTAAGGCCGAGAGAATGTCGGTTTCCGCGCGCTCGTTTAATCGGGTTCGTTTCCAGGCGATCAGGTCGCGCAGGTAGTCTTTGAAAGCCTCGACCGAGGCGTTGCCGGTGGCAAGCTGTTCCGGTGTCAGGCTCGGTTCCAGGCCACCCAGAATAATGTGAGCCCAATTGCGCAGCGGCTCCCGTTCATCTTTGGGGATGCCGAGCATGTCGCCGATCAGATTAAGTGGTATGGCGTTAGCGAAGTCGTTGACCAGATCGATCGTACCGGCGGCTTCGGCCTGGTCCAGCAGGTCGTCGATCATGGACGCAACGTTTGCCTCAAGCGCTTTCAGGGTACGCGGCGTAAAGAAGGGCGCCAGCAAACGTCGGACTCGTGTGTGGTAGGGCGGGTCGTTGAACACCAGAGAAGTTGTATGATGCTCGTAGAGCGGACCGTCGTCGAATTTAGGTTTGAAATCGATCTTCTTGTCTGAGCTGTAGCTCTTGTGATCTTTCAGAATCAAAGCGGCATCTTCATAGCGGCTGATGAAGTAGCTGCCATCGGGTTGCAGGCAAAGCGGCGCGCTGTCCCGAACCTCGCGGTAGGCGCTGTAGGGAGACTGGTAGAAGTCACTCCCCAGATTGGCCAGTTCAAATCCACGGGTGTTTCCGGTCATAGCTTAATCTTGCCTTCATCTGTTTTCTTCATAATCACTTTACCATCGCCCGGTTGCTGCAACTGCGAAAAACCTTATGATGGTGCTTCTCTTCGTTGCCTGGTGACGATGAATTCGCCGGTCTCTGCGCTTCTTTGAGCCCCTATGGCGTCAACTAACGGCCCTGAGTTTGTCATTCCAGGTTGAGAACTAGGAAACTGCGACCGATACCAGCGCGATTTCCAACTTCTCCGCCTAAACGTCGCAGAAAAGACCAAGCTGTCGCAAGCTCCACAGAATTCGGCCGCAAACGCGCTAAAACTGCCGCTTTGCTTCTGGAATGCTGAGAAGTGAGCAATCAGAGTCGACGAGAAAACCTGTAAGACCATGTAAGTAGGAATGTTCCAGATCATGATTTCAGATACCATCGGCGGTCGTATTCGTCAGGCCCGCACAGAAGCCGGACTCAGCCAACGTCAACTCGCGACGCGTTTGGCCGTCACCAATAAGACCCTCGAAAACTGGGAGGAAGACCGCAGTGAGCCGCGGGCGAATAAACTCGTCATGATGGCCGGTGTTCTGAACATCCCTTCGACCTGGCTGCTGACCGGCGATGCGCCGAATGAAATGAAGCGCGGTTTCGATTTTCAGGAGACAATGGGCATATCGCAGAAGCTGGAGCGGGCGATTGCCATGCAGGTTCAGCTTTCCTCTTTGCTGGAAGAGGTCTCGTCCGATGTTTCGCGTCTTCAAAACGAGCTGGACAGCGAACTCGAGATGGAAGCCTGATCCGCAGCAGGCTCTGCACTAAATCATACACGTCGAGCGGGTTCGGCAATTTGGCTGATCGCCTTGGGCTTCGCGGCTCAAGCTGAGTCGGTCTGCGTGCCTGGGATTATCTTTGTCAAATTCCGCTGGCCTTGGATTGTGCCAGGAACCAGACTCCAGGCCTGGATTGCCTGACCGTGACCAGAAATTCTGATTGCCTGCCGTTTTTGCCGATCAAGGTGCAAAACCCAGGGTGAATCCCACGATTACACTACCCTTTTCCCGCAGACCCCTCGCGGTTTGTCACGCGGGATCATCAGGCGGCAGCTCGCCGCCTGATTTCTCAATGCCTATGGCGCAGATGTTTTTCGGTGAAACATCCAGCCTGGCACTCGTCCCTGCGGCAGCTTGCAAAACTACATTTTCATATTGCGGTGATGGGGGTTCTCGGCGGGGATTTTCGGCGCTACAAAATCTCATTGGTGAGCGAATGAAGCCGTCAGGGAAGCGTCTCGCAGTGCGGGAATCTGCTTTCTAACAGCTCGGCGCGGCTTCATTTATTGCTCTTCCTTGCGAAGACGAGGGCTCCTGTTTTCAGGGAACAGCGCTGGAAAACTTTTTTATCGACGAGGTCTCGCATAGCGACGAGATCGATGCGGTTTGATTTTCGGTACAAAGATTTTTTTTTACGATTTGGAAGGACTCGATAAATGCATGCCACAACCAAGTCCGCAATTGGAGCGGTCCTTTTTTCGGTTGTGCCGCTTTTCGTTACTTTGGATGTTTCGGCGGCACCGATTTTTTTCGATGACCGCCAAGCCTTCTTAGAGGCGGCCGGCGCACTGGCGGGTTTCGAGGACTTCGAGGCCGCCAACACCAACCCCGCGACCAGCATGCCCGAGTCAAGTTGGGATAGCGACAGCGACGATTCCGTATTTAGTCCAGGTGATATTGCGGAGGGGATCCGGTTTTCAGGTGGTGCCGGAGATCTGATCGCGGTTGCCGGAGGTTTTTCTCCGACCTCGACCGGGGCAGCTATCGGACCTGCGACTTTGGAGAACAACCTGCTGGTCAGTTTTCAAACCGACGTCAACGCCTTCGGGTTTGATCTCTTCAATCTCGGCGAGGGTGAAGAGATCTTCAGGATCTCGATGCGTGACACTCTTGATGAATTCGTTGCGGAAGCTTTTGTCAGTGCCGGTCCTCTGGGCAGCTTCTTCGGTGTGATCGACGATAGCGTTCTCTTCAGCGAGTTCAGCATCAATCAAAATCTGGCTAATGATGTGATCGACAACGTGGTTTTCGGCGTTGCCAGTCCGACCGTTGTGTCGGAGCCGGGCACGCTGGCTATCCTTTGTGCAGGACTGCTCGGCTTGGCCGCGACACGCCGTAAACGCCCGGGAGATTCGGGCAAGGAGCAGCGCGATGTTTGAACGCTTTAAATCGCTAGCACTCGCAGCGGGCACGCTTGTGCTGGCGTCAGCCGGTACAGCAGAAGCCGGTCTTTGCGGTGTATCCATATCGACCGATTGGACTGAGTTCCCGCGTGAAAATCAGACGGTTACGCCGACATTCGAAGCTTCAAGCTTCGAAGCTTGCGGGTCGGCATCCTTTTTCAGTGGTTTTCTGGAGACGGAATTCAACAACGTTGGCGGTACCATCGATCAGGATGCCTTCAACATGTCAGTGGAGGCATTGGACAACGACAGCCTGCGGCTCACGGCGCAATCGATCAACCTGAATGACTCAGATACTCATGTCTACCCCACTGTAACGGTGACACTGAGCGATATCGCATGGCTTGGCGGGCTTGGCGAGATCGTGGACGTGCTCGATGCCGGTGGCACGACCAGTTACTTTGAAGTGATCGGTTTCACGGCGGACTCCATTACCTTTGAGTGGGGCCTATTCTCCTCCGGAGGAACCATCTTTGCTCCCAACGAACTCACGTATTTCCAGGATTTCGACATCGTCGCTACGTATACCGCGGTCCCTGAACCCGGCAGCCTGGCGCTGTTCGGGCTTGGCCTCGCGGGCTTTGGTCTGGCACGGCGACGGTTGCGTCAGTGAAGCCGAGCCTGGAGCCGCGTCCTGCATGAAAACATTCCGCTTGTGCGGTGGTGCGGGTTCATCGCGGACACTTCGGAAAGTACCTAAAGGCGTATGGAAATTTTTGAGCTGATAGATTTTTCTGTTTGTCATTTTTTTTGAGGGAATATCCGAATGCTATCGAGAGTCAAAACCAAATTCAATTTTGCAGGCGTTGCGCTCGCGTCCTGCCTGAGTCTGATGAGTCTCGAAAGCGCCGCAGCCCCAATCTTTTTCGAAGACCGTGAGCTCTTTGAAAACGCGGCCGGATCTTTATCGGGGTTCGAGGATTTCGAGAGCGCCTTTACGGGGCCCGGTTCCATGAGTGAACCAGGTCCCTGGAACAGTAACAGTGACGATTCCGTCTTCGATCCAGGCGATATCGCCGATGGCGTTTCCTTCGCCAGCAGTCTGGGAAACCTGGCGGTGGTTGAAGGGGATTTTTTACCCAACGCGACTGACAACACGATTGGGCCCAACAGCTTCTCGTCCGATCTGAATATCTCTTTTCTGCCCACGGTCAACGCGGTCGGGTTCGATGTGTTTCAAATCTTCGGCGCTGCGGAAGGCATTGTCGTCAGCCTCTTTGACTTAAACGATTTGCTGATCGGAGCAACCGAGGTGCCCGCCGATATCTTCGGTGTTTTTTTCGGCGTCATAGATGACGCAAGCCAGATTGGCCGTATCACCCTGACCGCCAACAATGCCGACTCGGGTGCGGAAGTCATCGACAACATCGCTTTCGGTCAATCCAGCGCCACGCCTGTGCCCGAGCCGGCTAGTCTGGCGCTGTTCGGGCTGGGCCTGGCCGGGTTTGCTATGACGCGGAGGACCTCAAGAAGAGTATGGTTCCAGAATTTGCGCACGGGAAAAAATTAACGCGGTTTCATTTCAACGAAGGCAATATCCATGTTTGATTCAAATAAAGTTTTGGCGGGTTTATCCGCAACTGCAGCAGCGTTGGTTTTAAGTCTCAATTTCTCAAGCGCGCAGGCCGCTTTCATTTCCGTAGATTCCAGTTTTGGTGCTGATACGATTACCCGGGATACGGACACCGGGCTGGAGTGGCTGGACCTTACCCAAAGCCTCGGGTTGTCAGTCAATGAAGTCGCAGACGAGTTCGGCGCTGGTGGCATCTACGAAGGCTTCACCTATGCACGCGGCAGTGATGTGGAGACACTCTTCTTTACATCGGCAGGCATTACGCCGGGCCTGCAGGGCCCCGGTGAACCCGCCGTGTGGGATCTGGCGAATCTGCTGGGGATCACCGAGGCGTTCTTCTTCGTTTCCTTCGGCCATTACCTGCCGGACCTTTCATCCCCAACAGCAGGGCTCGGCAGTTTGGAGCCGATACTTCCCTTTGGCGATGCCGCGGCCTCCCGCGCGATTGTCGACGATAACGGCTTCGCGTTCGACGAAGGTGCCCCGAATGTCGGCAGTTTCCTGATCCGAAGCACAACGCCCACGACGGTGCCGGTGCCTGAACCGGGTACAGCGTTCCTGTTCCTGACGGGGCTGGCGGCTTTGGCTTATGGACGGCGGCGCAAGCGCTTTTAAGATGGAGCCGGTTGGAGGCATTCCTTTAGGCCTGGAGGCTGTTGTCTCCGCGGCTTGAAGGGAGTCTTCGGACCAGATCGACCAGCCTGGGGCCGATTTCCTGCTCCATGCGATCTTTATCGAGCATAAAGGCCGGCCCGCCGCAATTGAAGGCCATCACGGGTGAGCCGTCCCGTGGCACCAGCGGGACGCCAACGGCATGGACATCGGAACGCCATTGCCCGAAGGAAGTACAGAAGCCTTTCCTGGCAATATCCTCTTCAGCCTGGGCGATCCCCTCTTTTATCTCGGGCCAGTCTTTGCCGCTGCGCTCTTCGATCCGATCCAGCAGGTAGCCGCGCTCGCCTTTCGGCAGGGCGCAGAGAAACGCGAGCCCGATTGAGGTGCTTTCGAGCGGCACCCGCGCGCCGATCTCCAGGCGCAGGGTCGCCAGACTCTCCGGGTGGCAGGTTTGCAGATAGCGCATGCTCATGCGATCGCGGCCGCCCAGGGCGACCGATACGCTTTCCTTATCTGCTAGTTCCTGCATCGCGGCGCGGGCGGTCTGACGGATTTCCATGCCCGCCAGACTGGCATAGCCCAGCGCGAGAACAGGTGTGCCCAGCTGATATTTGCCAAGCCGCTCCAGATAGGAAATGTAGCCGAGTGCGCTCAGGGTGTAGGTGAGGCGGGAGATGGTCGCCTTGGGCAGGCCGGTCCGTTCTGCAAGTTCCTGGTTGCCGAGCGGACCGTCGCCGGGCTCGAATGCGCGCAGGATCTCAAGACCCCTGGCCAGTGCCGTTACGAACTGACGGTCACCGGCGACGCCTTGGATGACGCCATCCGCTTGAAGCTGGTCTTTCAGCGGGCCGTCGATTTTTGGATTTCCGTCGCGTCTCTTCCGCACGCTGCCGTTTCTCCTTTCAACCTGACTGTATCGCGCAAGGTGCGCATGACCGCATAAAGCTCGATCACTCCCTTACTGGAGGGGCGCACCGACCTTACCTGTCGCCCGGTTTGCCAGCGAATCTCACAAAAACATTGAACCCAACGGTCTCACGCTTTAAACATATCGTCAAGATTTGCGGAAAAATATTTCGCATAGCGGAATTAATGGAGATTGCCATGTCATCGAAGCCGGACTTCAAGTGGGACGATCCTTTGCTGCTGGACGACCAGCTCAGCGATGAGGAGCGGATGATCCGCGATGCTGCCCATTCCTATTGCCAGGACAAGCTGATGCCGCGGGTGCTGGAAGCGAACCGGCATGAGCTCTTTCACCGCGAAATCATGAACGAACTTGGGGAACTGGGCCTGCTTGGCTCGACAATCCCCGAGAAGTATGGCTGTGCGGGCGCCAACTACGTCAGTTACGGCCTGGTTGCGCGTGAGGTTGAGCGGGTCGACAGCGGCTATCGCTCAGCCATGTCTGTGCAGTCTTCGCTGGTGATGCATCCGATCTACGCCTATGGCAACGAAGAGCAGCGCATGAAGTACCTGCCGAAGCTCGCGAGTGGTGAGATGGTTGGCTGCTTCGGCCTTACAGAGCCGGATCATGGCTCCGATCCAGGCGGCATGAAGACCATGGCGCGCAAGGTTGACGGCGGCTACATCCTCAAGGGCGCGAAGATGTGGATCACCAACTCGCCGATCGCCGATGTTTTTGTGGTCTGGGCCAAGTCCGATCCCGATAACGCGATCCGGGGATTTGTGCTGGAAAAAGGCATGGAAGGCCTGTCCGCGCCCAAGATCGAGGGTAAATTCTCCCTGCGTGCTTCAATCACCGGCGAGATCGTCATGGACGATGTCTTTGTTCCGGAAGAGAACCTGTTGCCGAATGTGCAGGGCCTTAAAGGACCCTTCGGTTGCCTGAACCGTGCCCGCTATGGCATTTCCTGGGGCGCGCTGGGCGCTGCGGAGTTCTGTTGGCAGGCAGCGCGCAGCTATACCATGGAGCGCACTCAGTTCGGTCGCCCCCTGGCGGCGAATCAGCTGATTCAAAAGAAGTTGGCCGATATGCAGACCGAAATCACCCTTGGCCTCCAGACCTGCCTGCGCATTGGCCGGTTGTTTGACGAAGGCAGGGCGGCGCCTGAGGCGATTTCCCTGGCCAAGCGCAATTCCTGCGGCAAGGCCCTTGATATCGCCCGGGTCGCGCGGGACATGCACGGTGGCAACGGGGTGTCCGATGAGTATCACGTGATCCGCCATGTAATGAACCTGGAGGCGGTGAACACCTACGAGGGCACCCATGATGTCCACGCTTTGATCCTTGGCCGGGCACAGACTGGAATTCAGGCATTTTTCTAGTAAAAATTGAAACCTGCCGCTTGCCGTTCCGCGGCGAGGCCGAGATGACGAGGGGCTTTATGCCCCTCGTTTTTTTTGCCTGCACAGGCTCGCGATGGCAGGTCTGCCCGCTTGACCGCCCTGTAGGTTGGCTTTGTGGCCGTGTGGCCTGTTAAGCCCGGACAGCCGTCGCCGGGGCTGCCGATTCGCGCAGTATGACTGCAATGGCGAATTCGGTGTAAAAGCGCGAAAATCGGGGAGTCTTGGTTAACAAAAGTGATCGCGCGACGGGTCTGAAGCGGGTTGTCGTTAAGGTTAAGAATTGCGCGGTATGGTTAACAAAAATCCTTAATTGCCAAAGCACGAAAACTTTATCTGCTGATGACTGGCAGGATTGCGTTTTCTGCATGACAGGCGAATGCTTGCCGTCGGCAAATTGAATAGAATGACTCGTCGCTGAAACCATGTTCCCGAAGGCTTCTCAGATCACCTCAGGAACTAGGGTGTAAGGATATCGATTCATTGAGATTTGTGGCCCTGTCAGACGCATTGTGCCATCACATGTATAAAAATCCGACACTCTGTCCCCAAGTAGTATAATCACTATTTATCGCTGTCTTAATTAAGGCAATTTTATGGCAGGTAAATACGTTAACCGGAAATAACTTATTTTTTTCAATAAAGATCGATAAATATCAAAAGTAAATAAGTAATTATATTTGAAAAACTATCAAAAATTTGTCCGGCATTTAATATAAGTTAGTGATAATTCTTTTTGACATGGAGTGTTAATCTCTTGTAAAGGTTTGCTCACGCATCGGGTCGGGGTCAGTTTCTTAACGAAATTGGTAACGGTGCAGAGGTCCTAGCGGTGGCCTTGTCACGGAAATAACACTGTGGTGAAGACCGATGATTAACGTTCTTGCGAAGAAAACAGAATTGCTGGGCCGGATCCAGCGGACCCCATGGGTCGCGATCTCTGCCAGCTTTCTGGCGGGGGCTGTATTCATGGGCGCGGCGGCTTCTGACCGTGCGCCGGCCGTCATGGCCTTTGAGGCTTCTAAGACAGCCGTAAGCGCAACTGCGGTGACCGGTGTATCCCAGCCTGTCGACTCTGCTAACCTTCTGCATCTGACCAGCGGCAATGCGGCTTCGGGCGCCTTTGCCGGGACCGCAGATGTCTCCAAGACGCTTGAGGGCTTCAAGAAGCCTGGCGCAAGCGACTCGGTCTTGCCGAAGGTGACGGCTGTTGGACGGGGCGTGAACCTGGCAAGTGTTAAGGCCTCACGGGCTCCGACACTGGCCAAGGCCGAGGACGAACTCTTCTGTCTGGCACAGAACATCTATTTTGAGGCGCGGAGCGAACCTACCGCTGGTCGTCGTGCGGTAGCGCATGTGGTGATGAATCGTGTGGCCAGTTCCCGCTTTCCATCGACGGTCTGTGAGGTCGTGCGCCAAGGGGGCGAGGACCGGCTACATCGTTGCCAGTTCTCGTGGTGGTGCGATGGTCAGAGCGACGATATTACGAATGCAAAATCCTGGCAGGATGCAGAACGTCTTGCGAGCTTCGTTTACTGGGGTCTGTCGATCGACATGACCGGTGGTGCACTCTTCTATCATGCTGACTACGTAGCACCGCGGTGGCGTACTGCCTTCAACAAGGGTCCGACAATTGGCCGGCACATCTTCTATAGCTACAAGAAGCCGACCAAGAAAGTTAAGGGAACGCAGCTCGCCAGCCGCGCTGCCGACCAAGAGTAAACGGGATTTCCCTCCAGGATCTTTTATACTCTAGGACCCGACGTGAATCGGCCCGCGCTTGTCGCGGGCCGAACTGCGTTTGGGAGGATTTTTACCGAATGGGATCGCGAGCAGGTAAACGCTACGCGTTCGGATCGTCCTTGTGGTGATTGTCCAGGTGCTGGGCTTCCCGGTCGCGGGCCTGCTTGTTCTCGGCTTTTTCCGACTTTGTCAGGCCGAACCTGGTACGGTTTTCACTCGCTTGCGCTTCCTTGTCGCTGCGTTTGCGGCGTTTGCGCTCCTGGCGCAGATTGATCACATCGCCCACTTGGCTCTCCCGAGTCCTGTATCGCTCATATAAAGCTATGTTGTCATAGTCGTTTTTTCCAGCCCGGATGTTTCAGGCTTCATGGGCAGAAGACGGCCGGATCACCGGTGGATTCCAAAGCGAATCCAGTCTGTGCAGACTCATGAGTGCCGTTGAAAAGGGCGCTTTCTAGTCTTATTCGTAGGTGAAACCGGGATACCAGTCCTGACCGCGTCCTTCCGGCGTTAGGTCAAAAACATTCCAGAGTGGCCAGATCATGTCGGCATGACGCGGATCCTGACCAGCTTCGGAAGCGCTGTAGAGCAGTTCACTGTTGTAGCTGTGATGAATGCCGGATTCGGTTTTGTGGAAGATGTTGATCGCGGGAATCTGCCCGCCATCCGCCGTTTCACCAAAATAGTCGGCGTTGTAGCTGTTGCCATTGGCTGACAGCAGGCGAAGGTTGCTCCAGTTCCGGCTTGCTGCCCAGTCTGAGAGTTTTGCCGCTGGCGCTTTGGCGACAACGGCAAAATTGAGCCTGTCGTGAATATGTGGTGCCGCTCCGTTCAGGCTATCCAACAGTGCGGTGCAGGAGGGGCAAGGACTCTCTGCGAACATGAAGCTGTAGAGGAAGAGGCTGTCTTTTCCCTCTTCGAAGAGCTCGCTCAACCTGATCGGCGCTGCGGCTTCGGTACCTGAGGCATCGGTGAAAAGGTAGTCTTCCTTCAGGGGACCGCCCGGTGGCAGAGCCTGGCGCAGTCTGGCGATTTCTCCGATGTTGGATCGTAAAGACCGCTCTGCGGAGAGCAGCTTATCGCGAGCTGTCCGATAATCATCGCTTTCGCCTGGAAATCGTTTGTCGTGGTGCGCACCCATTGGAGTAATCCTTCTGTAAGGGAAGCTTAGCCACCGCCCTGTCGAAAGTGAGGTGGGGCATGCGAGGCGTTCGGTTCAATCGGCTTCGTGGTCAGGGCTTTCCTTCATTCGGGCAAATGATCGAGTTAGAAAAGCCGGGAAGCCTTGATATTGTTTGTTATTAACGAAATGGTTAAATGAGAAAAAGTCCGCATATCCCACGGCTATGTGGGCTGTGATTCTTGTTTTTTTTAATTAACGATATTGTTAAATAAAAGGAAAATCCTGGAATTGTCAAGTGACCGGAGAGAATGCCGGGAAGGCGGTCAGACGGATTTGCGGTTGACCTCAGGGAGGATCGGGGACATCTGCTTGTTTCGCCTCGAAGCCCGGCGAGCGTCAAATTTATGTTAGTCCAAGGAAACGCGGTCATGCTGACACCCCCTGAAGCTCCGAAACGCCCTGAAACGCATCGCCTGCACGACCGTCAGCGCAACGATGACTACGGCTGGATGAAGGATCCGGACTGGCAGAAGGTGATGCGGACTCCAGAGGTGCTGGACCCGGAGATCCGCAAATACCTTGAGGCGAACAACGCCTATACGGAATCGGTTCTCGCGCCTCAGAAGGCGATGATCGACGGCCTGTTCGATGAGATGAAGGGCCGGATCAAGGAGGACGATTCCTCTGTGCCCTCACCGGATGGTCCCTTCGATTATTATCACCGCTATGAGCAGGGCGGACAGCATCCGGTTTTTTGCCGCCGGACCTATGTAGACGGAGAGACTGCCGAGGAAGAGATTGTCCTGAACGGGAATGTCCTCGCTGAGGGAACCAGCTTCTTCCGGATTGCCGCCTGTCGGCAGAGCCCCGATCACCGTCTGCTCGCCTACGCGGTGGATACAAGCGGATCGGAATATACCACAATCCGAATCAAAGACCTGGAGAGCGGAGAACTGCTGGCTGACGAAATCGGCAGCGCCCAAGGCGATCTGGCCTGGTCGGCGGACAGTTCAACGATTTTCTATACGATCCTGGATGACAACCATCGCCCCTGCGAGGTTCGGCGTCATCGCCTGGGAGAAGACACAACGAAGGATGCACTGGTTTACAACGAGGAAGATCCGGGCTTTTTCGTTGGTGTCGGCAAAACCGAGAGCGGACGCTTCGTTGCGATCTCCAGCCACGATCACACGACTTCGGAGATTCGGCTCGTTCCTGCCGATGCGCCCGATGAAGAGGCCCGGTTGATCGCGGCGCGTCAGACTGACGTGGAATACGACGTCGCGGATCATGGCGAGCGCTTGTACATCCTGACTAACATTGAGGGGGCTGAAGACTTCAAGATCGTCACCTGTCCTCTGGAGGATACGGCGCCTGCTTCCTGGCAGGATCTGGTTGCCCATGAGCCTGGACGCCTCATCAAGCACATCCGGTTGTTTGCAGACTACATGGTCCGTCTGGAGACTGTGCAAGGCCTGCCGCGGATCGTGATCACCGATCTGACCCGCTCCGAAGAGCATGCAATTGCCTTTGACGAGCAAGCCTACGATCTGGGAATGCAGTCGGGATACCTCTTCGACACAACATCACTGCGCTTCAGCTACAGCTCTATGACGACGCCGCCGCGGGTCTATGATTACGATATGGCGACGCGTGAGCGGGTTCTGCGTAAAGAGCAGGAGATCCCGAGTGGCCATAATCCGGATGACTATGTCACCGCACGGATCACCGTACCCAGTTATGACGGTGCGGCTGTACCTGTCTCGCTGTTGTATCGTAAAGGCCTGAAACGCGACGCTGCGGCCCCACTGTTGCTGTACGGGTACGGCTCGTACGGGCATTCCATGCCGGCGAGTTTCTCGACCAATCGGCTAAGCCTCGTCGATCGCGGCTTTGTCTACGCCATTGCGCACATCCGGGGCGGTATGGACAAGGGCTATCACTGGTACAGCGATGGCAAGCTGCTCGCGAAGAAGAATACCTTCCTGGATTTTGTCGCCGCGGCTGAGGGGCTGATCGAGGCGGGGTACACCCGCAAAGGTCAAATTGCGATCCATGGCGGCAGCGCCGGTGGGATGCTGGTTGGGGCCGTGGCCAACATGCGCCCCGATCTGCTCAAGGCCGTGGTGGGCGAGGTTCCCTTTGTCGACGTTCTCAACACCATGTGCGACGACAGCCTGCCGCTGACGCCCCCGGAGTGGCCTGAGTGGGGTAATCCACTCGCCGAAGCCACCGCCTATGACTATATCGCGTCTTACTCACCCTACGACAATGTATCGGCGCAGGACTATCCGCACATCCTTGCCACGGCGGGCCTGACCGACCCTCGCGTGACCTATTGGGAGCCGGCGAAGTGGGTGGCGCGCCTGCGTGAACTCAAGACCGATAAGAATCTGCTGCTCTTGAGGACCAACATGGATGCGGGACATGCCGGCGCATCCGGGCGGTTCGACCGTTTGAAGGAAGTTGCACTGGTTTACGGATTTTTGCTCAGGGTTTACGAGCTGGACTGAGCCAAGCCGGCAAGCTGCAATAAGAAGGGCGGTTCAATTAAACCGCCCTTTTTGCCGTTTGCTCTGAAGTTCGACCTTACTTGGTTTTCTTCATATCCTCGCCGTGCTTCATGTCTTCGCCATGTTTCATGTGCTCGCCATGTTTCATGCCGCCTGAACTCATGGCTTCAACATTAACCTCGACCTCGACATCACCGGCCTTTTCAAAGGTCAGGATCAGAGGGAACTTGTCGCCTTCACTCAGCGCATTGTCGAGTTTGAAGAGCATGATGTGGTCCCCACCCGGCTTGAGTTCGGCTGCGCCGCCTGCGGGCACGTCGATGCCCTCGACCTTACGCATTTTGGCAATACCGTTTTCCATCAGGTGGGTGTGCAGTTCCACCCGTCCCGCGACAGGAGAACTCGCGGCGATCAGACGATCGTCTTCGCTTCCCGTGTTCATGATCTTGGCGTAAGCAGCCCCTGGGCGTTGCGGGATACTCGCGCGGGCAAAGGGATGATCGATCATCAGCGAGCCCTTCTTGAATTCATGGGCCTGCAGCTCGGAAGACGGTAGATTGCTGCTCAGTGCGAGGCCTCCGAGCGCGAGGGCGCCGGTCATGAGGGCGATGGAAACTGTCCGGAATTTCAGCATTTTAATCTCCTTGTCGGCTCGGCCCGCATCGGGCTGGCCTGATTCATGTCTATCGGGGGCCCGAATCGTCCGAAACACTGGCCGATTGGGGTGGTTTATCAGACTCCAGGCTTGGATTGCCGTGACTGGAGCCATTTCTTTGTGAGAGAGACTCTCTGGGCTAACCGTGAACGTCTGGCTTGAAGATGCGACTTACGCGGTTTTTCGGGAAATCGACCGGAGTAGGCCGGTGCAGTTACGCGCGCGGCGAACGCGGGCGGACTGAAGCGGGCGGGCCGCGCGGCAAACGTTGGTCTGCAGCGACCAGCCTCGTCATCTTGAGATCCGAGGGGCGGAGTGTTCGTATTACAATCCCGCTTCGCGGGATTGTCCAGCCAGAGAGTTGAGTTGCCGCTCCCAGGCCGCAATGGAACTGGCAGACGTCGCAGCGCAGATGCGTCTCAACATCGGGCTCGTCGCTTTCCTGGGGAACCTCGATGGTTTTGAGGCCGCCTGCGGAGCAAATAACGATCGAAATCGTGCCGTCTTCTTTAGGCATAGCCGCTGCAAAGCCGGGCAGCATCATTGCGGCTGCGAAGCAGCACAACGTGATCAATGCAGCAATGCGTTGACGAAGCATAAGGCACCTGAATGAAAGACGGCGCAGTCTATCCCTTTCAAACCACAGGAACCAAGGACAAAGCGCCGCAGGACATCTTGGGCAATACCTGATTGAGGAACCACCTGTGGTAGGTCTCACGCCAGTTCCATCACACTAAGGGCTGTTGGGTATCAGGATGAAGGGTGCGGGAATGGCTGTACTGAAACAGAAAGACCGCCGAACCCGGGCGGGCTCGACGGTCGATCCTGTACCGTTAGGTGAGATTGGGGTCGTATCTCTGGCCCTCAATCTGCCATTCGGCTAACCCGGTACCAGTGACTTCAGGTCTTGTCCCCAAGGGACGTGATCGAAGTCTCCGCGGCACTAGGCCTCACCATAAGGTTAGACATCTGATCACCTCCTTTCTCTGTTGCACCAATGAAAACACTGCGCCACTTCTTGAGATTCCTGTCAAGTCTTGTGTGTCGGGTGGCTGTATTTTCCAGATATGGTGGTTTTCAGCGCACAGTCACACGCATGGCACGAGGCCTGTTGGATCTGCAGGCGCGCGCAGACCCAACGAAAAAGCCATCGGACCTTTCCCAAGTCCGATGGCTTTTAAAAATAAGCATTGTATGTGAGGGCGTGAAGCCCCGGCGCGGCTAGGAGGCTGCAGCGGTCTTTTCTTCGCCTTCATCGCCCTCGGCTGCGTCCATCTCTTCCTGTGCGGCCTCGACACCGGCCTCGATTTCCTCGAGATCGGCCATGACAACCTCTTCGCTCGGGAAGTCTTTGGTCTTTTGACTGATACGCTCGATGATGTCGCCAACCGGTGAGCTGGATTTGGCCGGCTCCGGAGGCGCTTCCGCAGCAGCGTCTTCGCCTGCATCTTCGGAAACTTCCTCCGCAACAACTTCGGCTTCTTCGGCGATAGCCTCTTCAGCAACTGCTTCATCCTCAGGCGCGTCGGCTTCGGGCTCTGCTGCTTCCGCTTCGGCTTCAGCGACGGCCTCGATTTCCGGCTCGGCTTCAGCTTCAACTTTTGCTTCAGGCTCAACTTCAGCCTCGTCTTCGGCAACGGCTTCGGCTTCGGGCGCATCCGCTTCCGGAGTTTCCGGCTCAGCGGCCTCTTCCATCACCGGTGCTTCTTCTTCCGCCGTTTCTGCTGCAACGTCGACTTCAGGGTTTTCCGCGACAGGCTCGGATGTGGCTTCGCCTGCTTCTTCAAGCGGCATATCCTCAGCCACCGCCTCGTCATTCAGGACTTCTTCAGGTGCAGCTTCCTCTGCAACAACGCCCTCAGATGCTTCCGCTTCCGTGATGTCTTCCGCTTCAGCTGTTGCGTCGGCACTGTCATCTGCCAGCTCAATGACCTCATCGGCCTCGGCTGTCTCGTCGATTGCGTCTGGCTCGGAAACGTCTTCTGTTCCGCTTACTTCTTCAGTTTCTGCGGCGAGCTCATCCGGCACAACATCATCGGTAGATGCCTCTTCCTCGATGGCTTCGGGCTCGATAGAGGCTTCTGCTGTCACATCGTCTTCCGCGGAAGCCTCTTCCTCTGCGGCAGGGGCGTCATCGGTTTGCGGTGCCTCGTCGCCGGATGTTTCAGCGTCGGCAGCAGAGCTGCCTGCGGTGAGGGCGGTGACGACATTGTCGAGGTTGTGCATGGTCTGGTCGAGGCGGTCCTCGCTGTTCGACTCGATTGCAAGCAGCAGGGAGTGCAGCATGCCGCGCAGCTGCTCGTTTTCTGCGTTCGCACGCTCAAGATCAGCGGTGAGGCGTTCGAGCTCGGATCGGGATTGTTCCAGTTCGGTCTGCTTGCTGGTGAAGCCACCCTCGACCGTATCAATCAGATTGAGAAGGCGTTCTCCGTATTTGCGCTGGCGATCGTCGACCAGGCCAAACTGTTCTTCAGCAGCTTCGACGCGAAGACGGAGTTCATTAATATCGCTCATAGGAAGAATCACCCGGATCTGTTAGTACCGAAGCCTCTGGTGAGGCTCAAAAGCGCAGTATGATTGGGCTTCATTAATTTACATTCTATTAAAAGCTGCTAAGTAACGGCCTGGTTTTTGATGTTTGGCAGCCGGTATTTTGCTTTAGCTTCATCCTTGCGCGCGGTGGGTACATCTGCATGATTACCTGCGGTTATTTTCGCTATCAACCTGCGCCCGAATTTTACCGGTGAAGGGATGGGGCGATGGAAACACAGAAGGGAATGCCATGAGCGGCCAATACAAGGGTGATATGACGGTTCAGCAGGCCTGGGATCTGCTGCAAAGCGATGCCAGGACGGTGCTGGTGGATGTGCGGACGCAACCTGAGTGGATGTTCGTCGGCGTGCCGTCTTTGTCCGGGATCGGTAAAAACGTGGTTCGCTCGTGCTGGCAGGTTTTCCCATCGATGCAGGTGAACGAGTCCTTTGTTGAAGAGGTCGTACAACAAGGCGTTCAGCCGGAGGATACAATCCTGATGCTGTGCCGCTCCGGAGTGCGCTCCATGTCCTCCGCCGCCGCTATGACCGCCGCCGGGTATGAGAACTGCTACAACATCCTGGGTGGTTTCGAAGGCCCTCATGATGATCAGCGGCATCGAGGACAGGTGGACGGCTGGAAAGCCGCCGGCTTGCCGTGGGAGCAACCCTGACGGCGTTATGGTGAGCGGGAAGGGCGTTTTTCGATTGCTCGCAGAATCCTTCCATGCTACCTAACACTTCGTGGTGATTTGGGCCGGCCGGCTTGCAGCCACGTTAAAAAAGTCGCTAAAAGGGCCGTGTCTGGATTGAGACCGGTTGCGACTTTGCAGCCGGTTTTTTTTATTTGGCCCCTGTCGAATGAGATCGGCCGCAAAGCTTTGAGAGCTGGCGGCGAGCGGTCCATTCCGGTCAGGGGATGTGTTAGGACACGGCAGGACGATGACTGAGAAAAAGCACGCGAGACGACCGCAAACCGAGCTCGTTCGTGGCGGGTTGGCCCGCAGCCCCTTCGATGAGACCAGCGAAGCGATTTACCTGACCTCAGGTTATGTTTACGGCACGGCGGCAGAAGCGGCGGCGGCATTCAGCGGCGATATCGAACGTTTCGTCTATTCGCGTTACGCAAACCCGACAGTCAGTATGTTCGAGGAACGCCTGCGTCTGTTGGAAGGGGCCGAAGTCTGCCGGGCGACGGCCAGCGGTATGTCTGCCGTCAATTCTGCGTTGATGTGTCAGTTGAAAGCAGGGGATCGCGTGGTGTCTTCCCGCGCCCTCTTCAGTTCCTGCCAGTACATTATCGGTGAAATCCTTCCGCGGTTCGGCGTGGAAAGCGAGTTTGTCGACGGAACGGACCTGGATGCCTGGGAAAAGGCCCTCTCGCGCGGTGCGAATGTCGTGTTCCTGGAGACGCCTTCCAACCCAACCCTCGAAGTTGTCGATCTGCGCGCGATATCCGAAATGGCCCATGCCGCCGGGGCGCTTGTGGTGGTCGACAATGTCTTTGCAACACCGGTGTTACAGCGTCCGTTGGAACTTGGAGCAGACGTCGTCGTCTATTCGACGACCAAGCATGTCGACGGGCAAGGGCGATGTCTTGGAGGTGCCATCCTCTGCAGCCAGCAGTTCGCCGACGACCACCTGACAAACAACCTGCGTCACACCGGACCAGCCGCCAGTCCTTTTAATTCCTGGGTCATGCTCAAGGGGCTTGAGACTCTGGACCTACGGGTCGAGCGGCACTGTTCCAACGCACTGGAGCTTGCGGGCTTCATGGAGGGACTGCCGGGTTTGCGCAAAGTGATTTATCCAGGCCTGAAAAGCCATCCGCAGCATGAACTGGCCATGCGTCAGATGGCAAAAGGTGGCACCTTGATAGCCTTCGAAGTCGAAGGCGGACGGGAACGCGCATTCGCGCTTCTGGATGCGCTCACAAATGTCGATATTTCAAATAATCTGGGCGATGCCAAGAGCCTGGCAACTCATCCGGCGACGACCACCCACCAGCGCTTTTCCGAGGAGGAGCGAGCGGCTCTCGGGATCACCGAAGGCCTGATCCGTCTGTCCGTTGGTCTGGAAGATGTCGAAGACCTGAAAGAGGACATCGCCCGGACGCTCAAATCCTGACAACGCCGGGTTCTGGCGGTTACCGCGGGTGGTTGGAGTCTTTCCCGTTGCCTTGAGCGTGCATCCGGATAACGTACTTTAAAATGTCATCAAAGCCCCTTTTTTGCTGTTAGTTGGTGACGGTGAAATAGGATATTATGCTCACCAGAAACCATTTTAATAGTGAGCGTTGCCAGGGGGCCGTGGATGATATTGGTGCAGGGGATAAAGGCGTTTTTGGCTGCGGAGCTGCCGCTCAAAACTCAGGAAGCCATTGACGAACGCCGCCGTCAATTGAAGGCGCGTCGGTTTTCATCGCAAAACCAGGGCGATACCTTCAGCTGCATCTTCTGTGATCAGTCCCACGCGCGCTTTATGACGGCCGGGCTGGATTATTCGGTCATTAAAGAGAAAAAAATTGTCGCTGGTGGTCTGCGTGACAACGTGGTTTGTCCGGCCTGCGGGTGCATGGACCGGGAACGCCTTGCACGTTTGATGCTGACGGAAAAGATGGGCTTTCTGCCCCATCACAACATTCTGCATGTGGCACCTGAACCCAAGCTGTACGAATACTTTGCCAAGACGGTCACCGGACGGCTCGTCGCATGCGACCTTATTCCCGAAGACCGTCCCGGCGTGCCCGACATCGTCCAACAGGATCTGACCAACCTCGATTTTGATGACGGGAGCTTTGACTTTGTTGTCTGCAATCATGTGCTTGAGCATATCCCGACCGACGATGTGGCGATGTCTGAGATCAAACGGGTTTTGAAGCCAGGCGGGAAAGCCCTGCTTCAGGTTCCTTATTCGGAGGTCATTGACGCAACCGAGGAGGATTTCTCGGTTATTACCAATGCAGAGCGTATTGCCCGTTATGGCCAGTCCGATCATGTGCGGCTTTATGAAAAGCAGGATTACGTCAGTCGGCTTAAAAAGGCCGGTTTCGAGGTCGAAGTAATGGAGCTCGACGCTCTGGAGGCCTATCGCCGCTACGCTGTGAACCCGGAAGAATGCGCCTTTATCGTGAGCAAGGCGGAATAGTTTGCCCGGCTGAGGCTTCGTAAATTACGATGGCGTTGAAACCATATATGCAGCAGAACCAGTTGAGTGCCTTCAAAATCCGAGTCTCCGTCATCCTATATCGATAGTTATTATGCGCGGACCATTGCGCCGAATGCTTCGCACCCGCGACTTCAGCAGGATGTGGAGACCGATGTCTGTGTTGTCGGCGGCGGCCTTGCCGGCTTGTCCACGGCGCTTGGATTGGCGGAACGGGGCGTTAAGGTTGTCCTGATCGAGGCGAGGCGGATTGCGTGGGGCGCGTCGGGTCGCAACGGCGGATTCGTCTCAGCGGGCTTTTCGCTCTCGCCACGACAGATCGTGAAGGATCTCGGGCAGGCGCAGGCGCGGGAGATCTATGACCTCAGCCGCAACGCCGTGGCTTTGATCCGCCGGCGCATTGAGGTTTTCGATTTGCCCGGCGTGCCGGTGGTCGATGGCCGTATGAAGGTGTTGCGCTATCATGATCCGGATCAGTTGGCCCGGGACCGTGACTTCATGTCGGAGGTCTTCGGCATCGATTCGGAGCTCTGGCATCGGGAGCGCCTGCGTGAGGCTTTGTGCACCGACCGCTATCATGCGGCGCTCTATAATGACTCCGGCTTCCATTTTCATCCGCTGAACTACGCCCTGGGCGTTGCGCAGGCGGCGCAGGCCAGGGGCGCGGAAATCTACGAGGACACACCGGCTGTCTGGCTTGATCTTGATCGCGACCGGAAACTGATTGAGACACCCGGTGCAAAGATCCGGGCCAGGGATGTTGTGATTGCCTGCGGTGGCTACATCGCAGGACTGGTGCCGGCCCTGTCTGGAGCGACTCTTCCGGTCGCAACCTACGTGGTGACCACGGAACCGCTGGGCGAGCGCCTGAAAGACGCAATTCGCGTGCCCTACGCCATCTCCGATACCCGGCTAGCCGGAAACTACTTCCGGGCGCTCAATGACGGCAGGATCCTCTGGGGCGGCGATATTACGGCACGTAAGCGCGAGCCCCGGCACCTTGCAAAGAAGATGATCGAGGATCTGGTTTCGGTTTTCCCGCAATTGGAAGGCGTTCGTGCCGAAGATGCCTGGATGGGCCTGATGGGATATCCCATCCACAAAATGCCTCAGCTCGGCCAGCATATGCCCGGCGTCTGGCACTGCATGGGCTATGGCGGGCACGGTATGTCGGCAACCACAATGGGAGGCGAATTGATTGCGTCGGCCATTGCCGAAAATGACGATCGTTATCGCCTCTTTTCACGTTACGGTCTGCAGTGGACGGGCGGACCGATTGCCGGCGCGATCGGCGCACAACTGACGTACTGGTACTATCAGATGATCGACCGCTGGCAGGAAGCGCGCCTGAAAGGTTAGCTTCGACGCCCTTTAGACTCAGTTTAACCCTACTCAGCCGAGATCAAAGTGACGCCAAAACCTCAAATGATACCGGAAGTTCCGGTGCTTGAAACCGAACGCTTGTTGCTTCGTGGATTCCAGCTTGATGACTTCGATGATCATGCCGCGCTTTGGGCTGATCCGGAAGTGACCCGGCATATCAGCGGCAAGGTGTCGTCCCGTGAAGAGTCCTGGAGCCGTTTTCTGCGGACATGTGGCCATTGGTCCTGCATGGGATACGGCTACTGGGTGCTTGCGGAAAAGGACACGGGACGCTTTGCCGGACAGGTCGGATTGGGTGACTTCAAGCGCGCCATCGTCCCCTCCATCGAGGGTACGCCGGAGATGGGTTGGGTGCTTGCCACCTGGTGCCACGGGCGTGGTTACGCGACCGAAGCTGTTCATGCTGCCTTGGACTGGGTCGAGGCCCAGTTCGGCGCCGATTGCCGGACGGTCTGTTTGATCGATCCGGAAAATCAGGCCTCACTGCGCGTCGCTGAAAAGTGTGGTTACCGCGAATATGCCCGCACGACCTATCACGGCGGTCCTACGATCCTGCTAGAGCGATAGCGCGCGTGCCGCACTAAAACCCGTTCGCCAGGGCAGCGGCGTTATTGCCGGAGCGGATCGCGCTTTCGATCGTGGCCGGATAGCCGGTATCGGTCCAGTCTCCCGCGAGCAGAAGGTTCCGCCAGTTGGTCCTGGCGCCGGGGCGCAACTTCAGCGCGGCCGGTGTCTGGGCAAAGGTGGCACGGCGCTCCTTCACCACGCGCGCTTCGTATTCGCTCTCCGGGTTCAAGGCCAAAGCCTGTGCGGTCTCCGCCCAGGCTACGCGCGCAATCTCTTCGGCCGGTTGCTCGGCGAGCCGGTCAGCGGCACTGACGGTAAGACTGGCTATGTCCCCCCTGAGGAACACCCAGTCAAAGCTTCCCCCCACCATGCCGAGAAAGGGCAGGTTCTCCGGCAGCGGCTGCGGTGCCGCAGGATCCGGAGCAATGCGGAGATGAACGTTTACGATAGGCCGGCTGTCGTCCGGTGTCTTAAGCCCTGGCAGAACCTGCGCGGCGTTTCCCGGCGGCAATGCGATCACGACAGTGTCCGCCTCGTTGATGGTAATTTTCCCGCTTCCGAATTCGAGGACCGAAACACGGTCGTCCTCGAAGTGCAGGCTGCGAAGCCTGTGATTGAATAGGATACGGTTGGGGCTGTTTCGAATGATTTCCAGTGCCGGATCAAGGAAGCTGTCGCTAAGGCCAACTTTCGGCACCAGGGGGATGCAGGCCTTGCCGCCTCTGGCGAAGGTCTCCCGAAGCGTGCGCCAGAGTAATTGGGCGGAGGCTTCTTCGGGTGTTGTGTTTAGTGCCGAGGTGCAGAAGGGTTGCCAGAAGCGCCGCCAGAGCACATCACGCTTCTGCAGGCAGTCGGCGACGGTTTCCTCGCCCCGCGCTGCCGCAATGCGAAGGATCGAGAGGTAGTCCAGAGGGCCGGTATCGGAAACCCGGTGCTGTTTTTGAAAGATCCACCAGGGGAGAAGGCTCGCACCGGGGGAGACAGCCCAGCGGTCACCGCTGGCCAGATCGACAAAGGGAAAACTGGCGCGCTCCGGACTGACAAAGCGGTTTCGTGCCCCGATTTCACGAAGGTAATCCAACACGGCATGGTTTGCAGAAAGTACGAGATGATTGCCGTTGTCGATCTGCCGCTCAAGTTTGGCGTCCCAGTAGGAACGGCAACGGCCGCCTGCCTGCGCGGCTGCATCGTAGAGGGAGACGGGTATACCCGCGCGGGTCAGGCGAAGGGCACAGGCAAGACCCGAGAGACCGGCGCCAATGATGTGAACCCGCTTCAAGACTCAGATCAATCCATAACGAAGAACAAGCCAGAGCTTTTCCGCGCGCGGGACAGTAATCCTGGTTTCCTTGTGCGGCCAGCCGGTCGCCAGAATACGGTCCAGCAAACGACTGTATATTTCCAGCATCAGGCGCGCCGGACGCAGTGATGATCCTTCGCTCTGCTGTATGAGCGAGCGGGCCCGCTCGACAAGCACCTGAGCTTCCGCGCCGAGCGCTGTATGTACAGCCGCGAAATCCGGGTGTTCCAGGACGCTGCGCGGGTCCGAGCTTGGGATACCCTGCAGCTCCAGAAGATCTTTTGGAATATAGAGTCGCCCGATCGCGGCGTCCTCTTTGAGGTCGCGCAATATGTTGGTGATCTGAAGCGCTTCGCCCTGCACAACGGCAAGCTCTTCGGCCACGGGTCCCCGAGCGCCGAAGGCGTGGACCGACAGCAGACCGACCGCACCGGCGACACGACGGCAATAGAGTGTGAAGTCGTCGCGTGAAGGCGCGCAGATCGCTTCCCGGGCATCCATTTCCATGCCATCGATCACGGCGAGGAACTCGGCTTTCGGCAGATCGAAACTTCCTGTGGCCTGCTGGAGCGCGCGCATGATCGGGTGCGTCGGGGTGCCGGCAAAGAGTTGATCGACCTCCCGTCGCCAGGCTTCAAGCTGAGCGCGTTTCTGAGGTTCTTCGTCCGGGCCGTCCGCAATATCGTCCACCGCGCGGCAGAAAGCATAGATGCCATACATCGCACGCCGTCGTGACGGCGGAAGTAACCGCATGCCCCAGAGAAAGGAGGAACCTGCTTTCTCGACCAGATGACGCACGTAGTCGTCCGGTTCGTCTTTGGTTACGGCTTGCTGCAGTTCAAGGCTTTCAGCCATAGGGTCCAGCTTCTTTGACAGGCGGGCCTTTAGGGCCGCTCAACAGGCGGCGGAAAAAGACACCAAGGGCTCCACGTAAGCCGCAGTCGATAAAATCGAGTTTATGAAGGGCAACCTTGCTTGCCAAGAGGTCGCGATTTCGAAGGCGTCCGGATAGTCTCAACGCCAGCCGCAGAATGACCGCAGCCTCCATCGCAAGCCCCCGGTTCTTAAGCTGTGCCGGTAAGAGGGCGGCCTCCTCAAGCAGAAGGTCCACGGCATCCAGACAGCGGTCAACAACGCGGCGCATCGAGACGGGCATTGATTTTGCGTTCAGAATATCCTCGGTCAGACCCTCGGCGATGAGCCAGTCCATCGGCAAATACACTCTGTTAAGCTGCTCGAAGTCTTCCGCAGAATCCTGCAGATGATTGAGGATTTGCAGGGCGCTGCAGAGGGCGTCTGAAGCTGGGTAGGCCTTGGGTGACTCCTGGTGAAGATCCAGCAGATAGCGTCCGACAGGATTAGCTGACAGGCGGCAGTAATCCATCAACTCATCCCAGGACTCGCGGCGCGATTTTCGCGCGTCCTGCATAAAGGCATATAAGAGGTCGAGACAACGCTCGGGTGCAATGGCGGTTGCCGCCAGGCTTGCGCGCATAGCGGCAATGACGCTCTCGTCTTGAACAACGTCGCCGATCAGTTCTTCTTCAAAGGATGAGAGCTGCACCAGCTTGTCTGCGGGTGCCAGGTCAGGACTGTCGGCAATATCGTCGGCGGCGCGCGCAAAGCGGTAATATGTCATGACGTGAGGTCTCAGCCGCGCTTCGATCAGCCAGGAACCGACGGGAAAATTTTCGTCGCGCGCCGTTTTGCCGGGCGGGCGTTCAACCGGCGGTTTTTCGATCGGCTGTGGCATGGGACTATACGTCACGATGCATCTTCGTTTTTCTCGGTTGCGCCGGATTGCTGCCTGAACGGGCAGCGGCAGTGTAACCGGGCGGCACGTCACGACGCAAACCCAGTATTTCCCGGGGGTTTTGGGTTGCTATGGGCAAAGTTCGGCGAAGCGGGCGAGGAAGCTGTTCTTCGCCTCATCAGGCTCTGTCGGCGTGAGTATGATTTCTTCGCCCTGCACTTCATCGCCAAAGAGTCGCTTGGCTTCGCTCGGAGAAAAACCGGCAAGTTGGGTGGCTTCCAGATAGGCGGCGGCCCGATCCGCCTGCTTGATGTCGCGCGTCAGCTCGCGGGGCGAGACAGCAGGCAGGCCAAAGCGTAGATGAATCGCAGCAAGCAGACGATTCTCGAGTGCCTTGTAGTCGGGTCCGATTGCAGACTTGAACGGCGTGATCATGTCGCCGACGACGTATTCCGGAGCATCATGCAGGAGCGCTGCGAGGAGCCATTGCGAAGACGCCTCAGGCTTCAGGCGGCGAACCAGATCTTCAACCAAAAGTGAATGCTGGGCGACTGAGAAGGCCCAGTCCCCCGAGGTCTGTCCATTCCAACGCGCAACGCGGGACAGGCCCTGTGCAATATCGTCGATCTCGACATCCAGGGGAGACGGATCGAGAAGGTTCAGACGTCGGCCGCTCAGCATACGCTGCCAGGCTCTCGGAGCAGGCATATTTTGAAGCTCCCGCTTCCCGGGTTGAAGCTTGAGCGAGGGATTGAATGGGTCCAACGCTCAGGAGGCTCTCTTATGCTGGTCGGATCACTTTGCCGTCAATCGGGATTTATTTCAGGAATCCGCCCAAGAGTGGTAATCTAGAGAAAAAGCGGCCCTTGGACTCTCGAAGGGGGGAGATTCAGGTAGGTTGCGAGGTGGTGCAGGGAGGTGAAATGGCGGCGTCAGCGGTTTGCCCTTCGCGATTCAAAGTCATTGGTGATTTTTGATGCTGGTGCAGTACGACCCGGCTCTGATCGCGCTTTCCCTTGCCGTGGCCATTATAGGGTCCTACGCCGGGCTTCACATGGTCGAACGCATGGTGCTGCTGTCCGGGGCGGTCCGCAAGTCGATCCTGGCAGCATCCGCGATTGCGATCGGGGTCAGCATCTGGTCGATGCATTTCATCGGTATGCTGGCGCTGCAACTGCCCGTGTCGATAAACTATGACATCCTGACCACACTGATATCGGCTCTGGTCTCTATCTTGATGACCGGGGTCGGCCTGGCCCTGATCAGCTATGGCCGGGTTACTCCGCTCAAGCTTGCTGCCGCAGGTATCGCCATGGGTGGCGGTATCTCGACTATGCATTATGTCGGCATGTCGGCGGTTCGGGCTAACTGCACTATCGCCTATACACCCTGGCTCGTCATCGCGTCTGTCGTGATCGGCGTTGGAGCCTCCACTCTTGCGCTTTATCTGGCATCCCGGGACAAGAAACGCTGGCAGGTTGTCTGCGCGGCCGTTGTCATGGGGCTTGCCATGGCGGGTATGCATTATGTCGCCATGGGGGCCGCGACCTTTGTGCCTGTCGGATTTTTGCTGTCGGTTGCTGAGCCGATCCTCGACCCCTCTACGCTTGCGATCATCGTTGCGCTGACCACCTTCTTTATTCTGGGCTTTGCGATCCTGTCAGTGTTACCGGATGGCGAGAATCTGAAAGCTGCCGGGCAGCACGCAACAAATACGCAGAGCCTGGAAGACGGGGCCGAGATGCCGGCGCTCTCCGGTCAGGAGTTCGGGCATTCGATGAGCGCCGGTGTGAAGATCCCGGTCGATAGCAACAATAAGACTGTGTTCCTGGAGGCTGACGTGGTGGTTGCGGTCCAGGCTGATGGCCGCTACACGCAGATCTTTACGACGGAGCAGAGTTTCTTCTGCGCCTTTTCGATTTCCGAACTGGAATCGCTTTTGGATTCTGAAAAGTTTTTGCGGGTGCACAGGAGTCACATCGTCAAACTCGAGGCGATTGAATCCTTCGAGCGGCAAAATGAAAAGGGTGCCGTTATGCTGCGGAGCATGGCCCATCGCGTCGTTCCCGTCAGCCGCGGGAACGTTCCGCTCCTGCAAGCGGTCCTGACTAACTGAGCGTGGACTTCTGTACGTACGCCTAAATCGGATAAGCTACTTATCTTTATAGGTTTCGCGGTGAAACACCGATCTAAAAAGAGACTGCGGACAGTGTACACGGGAGTGCGTACGTTCGATCTGCGCTTTTCGGCCCTGAGAGTTGTACGTCTGGATCTGAGACAAGACGCCCGTCATTGGTGCGCATGAACCGCCTTTCATTAAAAATTTCCCTTGATTGGTGCCCTTGCACTAGCGACCGACAGTCAGCTGTGGGTGAATCTCCTCTAACGAGCACGCGAAGAGGGTCGATAGAGAATCCTTGATGTGCCGGGAGGAAACGTATGGTCCGAATGGCTTCGCAACGTGAGTGCACGTGCGGAACTTTCGGGTCCACACGCAACAAAAAAGATTGTTCCTGCGTTCAGTAAAGTTTGCATGACAATCCATCCGGATCTTATCCGGTGTCGCTTCCGGCAGGTTTCTCAAACCGACCCTCGATGATCGGCGTGCCCACGCATTTTAGGGAGCCGCAGTTCATGAGGAGACTGGCATGATACCGGGCGATTTCGAATACTACCGTCCCAACTCGCTGGATGAAGCCGTTCAGCTACTCGCGACGCACGGGGATGATGCCCGTGTCCTCGCGGGTGGGCATAGCTTAATACCCATGATGAAGCTGCGGCTCGCAGCACCGGAACACCTGGTCGACCTGCGGAACATTGCGAGCCTCTCCGGCGTTTCCGAGAGTGGCGGCGATATCACCATCGGCGCGATGACGACGCAGACAGAGCTGATCACCTCGACTGTTCTGAGCGAGCATTGTCCGATTATTCGCGAGACAGCGCTTCTGATCGCCGATCCGCAGGTGCGCTATTGCGGGACGCTGGGTGGCAACGTGGCCAACGGTGATCCCGGCAACGATATGCCCGCTCTGATGCAGTGTCTTGGGGCAACTTATATTCTCCAGGGACCTGATGGGATGCGTGAGGTTGAGGCCCGCGGTTTTTATGAAGCTGCGTATTTCACCGAAATGAATGACGGCGAGATCCTGACCGCTGTCCGCTTCCCGACACCCGCAGCCGGACACGGCTACGCCTATAAAAAACTGAAGCGAAAAGTCGGCGACTACGCAACGGCCGCCGCTGCTGTTCTGCTGTCCATGAAGGACGGAAACTGTGTCTCGGCGTCTATTGCTCTGACCAATGTTGCTGACACACCGCTTTACGCTCAGGCGGCATCCGATGCACTCGTGGGCACGACAATCGATGCCGCAGCCATCGATGAGGCAGTGGCCCTGGCAGAAGGCATTACCGAACCGGCGTCGGATGGACGCGGGCCAGCGGAGTACCGAACCAAGATGGCGGGCGTGATGGCACGCCGCGCCATTCTGGAAGCCAAGGAGCGGGCACAATGAGACAGAAGTCGTTGACCAGAGGCTCGTTGAAAAGTGGGCGCGGCATCGTGAAGGGGAGATTCGGAGCATGAGTAAGCAGCACGTCAAAATGACCGTCAACGGCACCGAGGTCGAAGGCGATATCGAGGCCCGGACGCTTCTGATCCATTTTCTGCGCGAAAACATCGGGCTGACCGGCCCGCATATCGGCTGCGAAACCAGCCACTGCGGTGCCTGCACGGTGGATATCGACGGTCGCTCGGTGAAATCCTGCACGCTCTTCGCGGTTCAGGCACAGGAGTCGGATATCACGACGGTCGAAGGTATGGCGTCGCCAGACGGCACTCTTCATGCGATTCAGGAAGGCTTCATGCAGGAGCACGGTCTGCAGTGCGGCTTTTGCACACCGGGCATGATTATGCGCACCCATCGGCTGCTAAAGGAAAATCCCGACCCGACCGATGAGGAAATCCGTTGGGGCATTTCCGGCAACCTCTGCCGTTGCACCGGCTACCAGAACATCGTCAAGGCCGTGCGCTATGCGGCCAAGAAGTTGAATGAGACCACGCGGGAGGCGGCTGAATAATGAGTGATGCAGCAACAATGACGCTGGAAGAGCGTGAGGCCACTCTCGGCGGTGTCGGCACGGCGCGCAAGCGTAAGGAAGATGTGCGCTTCATCCAGGGCGCGGGTAACTACGTCGATGATGTGAAGCTGCCGGGCATGGTGTTCGGTGATTTCGTGCGCAGTCCCTACGCCCATGCGCGCATCAAGTCCATCAATGCAGAGGTCGCTCTGGCAGTGCCGGGCGTCAAAGCGGTTCTGACCGCAGCGGATCTCAAGCCTTTGAACCTGCACTATATGCCGACCCTCGCGGGTGATGTGCAGGCTGTGCTGGCGGAAGAGAAGGTGCTGTTCCAGAACCAGGAAGTCGCCTTCGTGATCGCCGAGGATCGTTACATCGCGTCTGATGCCGCGGAATTGGTTGAGGTCGATTACGAGGAACTGCCGCCCATCGTCGATGCCTTTAAGGCCATGGACGAAGGCGCGATCTGCCTGCGCGAGGATATTCAGGGTAAGACTGAAGGCGCCCATGGCGCACGCAAGCACGACAATCACATCTTTACCTGGGAAATTGGCGATAAAGAGGGGGCGGATAAAGCCCTCGAGACGGGGGAAGTGACCGTCAAGGAACTGGTGACCTATCAGCGGGTTCATCCTTCGCCCCTGGAGACCTGCGCGTCGATTGCCTCCATGGATAAGATCAAAGGCGAGCTTACACTCTACGGCACTTTCCAGGCGCCCCACGTGGTGCGCACGGTCGCGTCTCTCCTCTCCGCAATTCCCGAGCACAAAATACGTGTGATTGCGCCGGATATCGGCGGTGGCTTCGGGAACAAGGTCGGGGTCTATCCCGGTTACGTTTGTTCCATCGTTGCCTCTATCGTGCTGGGAGTTCCGGTAAAGTGGGTCGAGGACCGGATCGAGAATCTGTCGGCGACGGCCTTTGCCCGTGATTACCATATGACCGGTGAACTGGCGGCCACCAAGGATGGCAAGATCACCGGTCTGAAGTGCCATGTGCTGGCTGATCACGGAGCCTTCGATGCCTGCGCCGATCCAACCAAGTGGCCGGCCGGCTTTTTCAACATCTGCACCGGGTCATACGATATCCCCGTTGCGCATGTTTCGGTCGATGGCGTCTATACCAACAAGGCCCCGGGAGGTGTTGCCTATCGCTGTTCTTTCCGGGTGACCGAAGCGGCCTACATGATCGAGCGCATGATGGACGTGTTGGCTCAGAAACTGGAGATGGACCCGGCGGAACTGCGCCTGAAAAACTTCGTGCAGCCTGCGCAGTTCCCCTACAACTCTGCGCTGGGCTGGGAATACGACAGTGGCGACTATCCGACGGCCATGAACCAGATGATGCAGGCGGTCGACTATGCGGGCCTGCGCCGTGAGCAAGCGGAACAACGTGACAAGGTCGCGCGCGGCGAAAGCCGGTCCCTGATGGGGATCGGTGTGTCCTTCTTCACCGAGATCGTCGGCGCGGGACCGAGCCGTAACTGCGATATCCTGGGCGTGGCCATGTTTGATTCTTGCGAGATCAGGGTGCATCCGACAGGCAGTGCGATTGCCCGCCTGGGCACCAAGTCACAAGGTCAGGCCCACGAAACCACCTATGCCCAGATCCTGGCAACCGAGATTGGTATTCCGTCCGAAGACATCGGGATCGAAGAAGGTGATACGGACACCGCGCCTTATGGCCTGGGTACTTACGGCTCGCGCTCCACGCCGGTGGCCGGGGCCGCTGCGGCAAGGGTCGGTCGGAAAATTCGGGCGAAGGCGCAGAAGATCGCCGCACACCTGCTCGAAGTCGCGGAGGGCGACCTGGAGTGGGAGATTGATCGCTTCAAGGTCAAAGGCCTGCCAGAGAAGGAAGCGACCATGAAGGAGATCGCCTGGGCGGCCTACAACAATCTGCCCGAGGGTATGGAACCGGGTCTGGAGGCGGTCGACTACTACGATCCGCCCAACATGACTTATCCATTCGGTGCCTATCTCTGTGTTGCGGATATCGACGTGGATACAGGCGAAACCTCCATCCGTCGCTTCTATGCCCTGGATGATTGCGGCACCCGGATCAATCCCATGGTGATTGAAGGTCAGGTGCATGGCGGTCTGACTGAAGCTTTCGGCATCGCGATGGGACAGGAGATTGCCTACGACGAACTCGGTAACGTGCAAGGCGCCAGCCTGATGGATTACTTCCTGCCCACGGCGGTCGAAACTCCGGTCTGGGAAACCGACTTCACCGTGACACCAAGCCCGCACCATCCGATCGGTGCCAAGGGTGTCGGCGAAAGCCCGAATGTCGGCGGTGTGCCCGCATTTTCCAATGCTGTAATCGATGCCTTCTCGCATCTGGGTGTGAAGCACATGCCGATGCCGCATACGGCCTGGCGCGTGTGGCAGCAGTGCAAGGAGTCCGGGCTCACCAAATAATGTGGGGCCGTCGGGCGGCAGCAAGGCAGAGGGAGGAGCCGATGAAGAAGGAGCGCGAAGAAATCCTGCGGCAGTTCGCCGAGACAGGCTATGTCGCCGATCCTCAACTCGCCATGGCGGTGCTGATGATGCAGCGCCTGCAGCGTCCGCTGCTGCTGGAAGGCGATGCCGGTGTTGGGAAGACAGAGGTCGGCAAAGGCCTGGCACGTATTCTGGATACTCGGCTGATCCGACTGCAGTGCTATGAAGGTCTCGATGCCAACGCGGCGATCTACGAGTGGAACTATCAGCGTCAGTTGCTGGCCATCAAGATCTGGGAGCAGGAAGAGATCAGCGCTTCGGAAAAGGAAGAGCATATCTTTCAAAAGGATTTTCTGCTGCGGAGGCCTTTGCTGGAAGCCATCAGTCAGGATAGGGCGCCGGTTCTTTTGATCGATGAGATCGACCGGGCGGATGAGGAGTTCGAAGCATTCCTGCTCGAAGTGCTCTCCGACTTTCAGATCTCCATTCCCGAACTGGGCACCATAGAAGCGAAGTCGATTCCCTACGTGGTTCTGACCTCTAACGGGACGCGGGAACTTTCCGATGCCCTGCGGCGGCGCTGCCTCTACCACTATGTTGAGTACCCCGACGAGGGGAAGGAAGTCCGTATTCTGCAGGCGCGGATGCCGGATATCGATCTGCGCCTGGCGGGACAGGTAGTGCGCTTCGTTCAGGCGATCCGTAAGGAGGAGATCGACAAGAAACCTGGGGTCGCCGAGACCCTCGATTGGGCTGCTGCACTGGTGGGGCTGGAAGTCGCGGATTTGAGCGTCGACCCGGAGGTGATACACGACAGTCTGCTCTGTCTCTTGAAGACGGACCATGACCGGCGGGCGATCTCCCGGGAAGTTGCCGAACGCATCGTCGGGAAAGTAGCCTGAGCTATGGCGACACCGCACATCAGCAGCGCGATGCCCGTTCCGCCTGGGACATTGACCCGGATGGTGGGGTTTCTGCGCACACTGCGGGAAAATGGCTTTGTCATCGGCGCTGCTGAAATGCGGGATGCGGCCAGGTTCCTCGATGAAGGTGAGATGCGTGCGGTTGATGAGCTGCGTCAGGGCGTGCGGTCGCTGGCGTGCACGACGCCGGAAGACTGGAAGCGGTTTGATGAAATCTTTGACGCCTATTGGTTTCGGTTTGGTTTGAAGCGGGTCGTTGCTGTCAGCGGTACGGGCCAGCAAGGCTTGCGTCGCTTACCCGGGAGCGGGCCTACAACAAAACCCAGTGTGCTGGCGGCGGCTGTCGAACGGACTGCAGGCAAAAGCGAAAATACCTCCGGACAGCCCGGCAGCCGTCAGCGCGGCGCGAGTCAGGCGGAGTCGCTCGAGAAAGCAGATCTGCGGCAGATCAACGACCCACAGGAGTTGGCGCGGGTTCATGCGCTTACGGCGCGCCTCGCTGAGCGCATGCGCAGCCGCCTGTCGCGACGGGAGCGTGAGCGGCGCAAGGGACGGCGGATCGACTTGCGCAAGACCATCCATCGCAATATTGCGCACGGCGGCACACCGATTGAGCTCTTCCGGCGTCAGCGCCGGGACAAGCCGCTCCGCCTTGTGGTTCTTCTGGATGTGTCCGGTTCCATGAACCACTACAGCCTTTTCTTCCTGCGCTTTATCCTGGGTGTGCTGGACAATTTCCGGCAGGCGGAGGCCTTCGTCTTTCACACCCGCCTGGTGCACATCTCCGAGACGCTGAAGGAACGCAATGCCGAGAAGGCGCTGGAACGCATGACGCTGATTTCGCAGGGCTGGAGCGGCGGGACTAAAATTGGCGAGAGTCTGGAAGCGTTCAACCGTCAGCACGCTGCCCGGGTTCTGAACTCCCGCAGCGTGGTGATGGTGGTTAGCGATGGTTATGACACCGGCGATCCGCAAAAATTGGGTGAGTCCCTGGCCAAGCTTCGTAGGCGTTGTAAACGCATCGTCTGGCTCAATCCCATGATCGGCTGGTCGGGATACGAACCTGTGGCTGGAGGCATGGCGGCAGCCTTGCCGCATATCGACCTCTTCGCACCGGCTCACAATCTGGAGAGTCTGGCGGCACTCGAACCCTATCTGGCGAAGCTCTGATGACGAACCCTTACGGCGACGAAATCATGGATGAGATGGCCCGCCTGCGTGGCACGGGCGATGCCTTTGCCTTGGCAACGGTGGTCAGGACTCAGGACGCGACTTCAGCCAAAGCGGGCGCCAAGGCGATTGTGCGTCAGGATGGTGAAATCGTCGGTTGGATCGGGTCCGGTTGTGTACAGGGAGCAGTGCGCAAGGCTGCCGGGGAGGTTCTGGCGGGGGCCGATGCGCATCTCATTCGGGTGCGTCCCAGGGAACAGGTGGTGGCGCCGGTCGATGTCGATGGTGTCGAACTTTACAAGAGCGCTTGCCCAAGCGGCGGAACGGTTGAGATCTTTATCGAGGCGATGCTGCCGCGCCCACAGCTTGTCGTGTTCGGCGCATCGCCGGTGGGCGTTGCGGTCGCGGAGATGGGACGTCGGCTGGGTTATAGTCTGGTTGTTGTCGCACCTGAAGATATGCAGGCGCGTTTTGCCAATGCGGATGTTCGTCTGACCGAATATGCGCTGGAAGAACTCCCGCGCCCCGAGCACTCGTTCATCGTGGTTGCGACCCAGGGTCGACGGGACCGGGAGGCTCTGGCGGTTGCGTTGCGTTCATCCGTTACCTACGTGGCCTTTATCGGTAGCCGAAAGAAAGCGGAAGTCCTGACGACACAACTGATCGATCAGGGTCTGGAGAAATCATTGACCGAACGCTTGAAAGCGCCCGCCGGCCTGGATATTGGGGCGATCGGTCATGAGGAGATCGCCCTGTCGATCCTGGCTGAAATCACTGAACTGCGCCGCCGCGGTGTGAGCGTCGCTGACGAAGAGGAAAGGCCTGTTACTCAGGCCTGTGAGCCTGAAGGCCAGGGAAACAAACGTCCCGGCAAGCGGGATTGAACTTTTGACGACTTGACAGATCCCCTTCTATCGGGAGTCTGCCAGACACGAAATTTTGTGATGTAAGGAGAATCTACCGGTGGATATGACGGGTGAATATCGGCTCAATGCTTCGCGCGAAGCGGTCTACGATGCCTTGAACGATCCGGAGATACTCAAGCAGTGTATTCCCGGTTGTGAGGAGATCGATAAGACCTCCGATACAGAAATGACCGCCAGGGTGGTGGCTAAGGTCGGTCCGGTCAAAGCGAAATTCAGCGGAGCGGTCACGCTCTCCGATCTCAACCGTCCGGAAAGCTACACCATCAGCGGTGAAGGCAAAGGGGGCGCAGCCGGTTTTGCCAAGGGTGGGGCCAAGGTTCGTCTTGAAGAAGACGGTGACGGCACGCTGATGCACTACGAAGTTCATGCGGATATCGGCGGAAAACTGGCCCAGCTCGGCAGCCGTCTGATCGACGGCACGGCGAAAAAGATGGCCAAGGACTTCTTCGAGACCTTTGCCGGACTGGTCGATGGTGCCCAGGCAGAAGCCGCTGAAGCCGAAGCTGCTCCTGAAGCAGCCGCGCCCGCTCCTGAAGCTTCTTCTGCTCCTGCGGAAGCACCTGCGGCGACTGCAGCACCGGAAGCAGCACCTGCGCCCGCTGCTGAAGCACCCGAAAAGAGCGGTGGCCTCAGTCCGATGGTCTGGGTGGTCGGCGTGATCCTGCTTGCAGCCGTCGCGGTTCTGATTAGTCTGTCCTGAAGATAAGAATTCTACGTCGCTCACCGGGTCACAAAACACTAAGATCCCAAGAGCGGCGATTTTCAGGGAGCCGCCAGTGTCTACGGAAGAAACCAGAACCCGATCCTTTAAGCCTGTGTCGGGCGCGGTCCTGCCGCGTTATGCAGGCATTCCAACCTTCATGCGCCTACCGAACATCGCGCTGGACGATCTGGACGACGTAGAAATCGGAGTTTGCGGCGTACCCTGGGACGGCGGCACCACCAATCGCCCGGGCGCGCGGCATGGTCCGCGACAGATGCGTGACCTTTCGACCATGGTGCGCTCCGTCCATCATGTCTCAAAGCTGAAGCCCTTCGAGCTGGCAAATTGCGCCGATCTTGGCGATTCGCCGGTCAACCCGATCGACATTGAAGATACTCTCAGTCGCGTCGAGGCCTATTACAAAACCCTCCATGAAGCCGGTGTGATTCCGCTGACGGCGGGCGGTGATCACCTGATTACTTTGCCGGTGATGCGGGCGATCTGCGATCAGGGGCCGGTCGGCATGGTGCATTTCGACGCCCACACCGATACCTGGGATCGGTACTTCGGCGGCTCTAAATACACCCATGGCACACCTTTCCGCCGCGCGATAGAAGAAGGCCTGCTGGACCCGAAACGCACGGTCCAGATCGGTATTCGTGGTGGTCTCTACGGCGATTTCGATAATGACTGGGGCCTGGAGCAGGGCATCCGGGTGATCACCATCGAAGAGTATTTCGATCTTGGTGTCGAAGCTGTGATCGCGGAAGCCCGGCGTGTGGTCGGCGATGGTAAAACCTATGTCAGTTTTGACGTCGACGGTCTCGACCCGGTCTATGCGCCGGGAACCGGAACACCGGAAATCGGCGGGTTCAGCACCCGAGAAGCCCAGCAGATGATCCGGGGCCTGCGGGGATTGGATCTGGTTGGCGGTGATGTGGTTGAGGTTTCGCCACCTTTCGATCCCAGCGGCAACACGGCACTGGTCGGCGTGACCATCATGTTTGAAATAATCTGCCTGCTTGCCGAGTGTGTTGCAGGCAGGCGTGGCACAAAAAGCTAAGTCAGAAGGGCTTGGCCACGGCCAGAATTGCGACGACGATGATTGTCGCGACCGTCATTTCTCCTGCGTATTTCAGAGGTGCGGGCAAGGTCTGCGCAGTGTTTCCCTCGCGTTTTCGCAAGCGCCCTGAAAGTGCGCCATGCACGCCGGAGAGGGCGAAGATGATCGGCAGCTTGATCAGCAGCCAGGTTTCCGTGAACCAGCCTCCCTGAATGGCCAATGCAATACCGAAACCCCAGGCCAGCAGCATTGCGGGCGAAGTGATGTATCGGTTCCAGCGCGCGACCGCGTCTATGAACGGGGCGTTTCCGGACGCCGATGCGGGCAGGGCCGCAACGGCCAGGGACAGCATGAGCATGCCACCGATCCAGGTTGCCACCGCGGCGACATGAAAGGCCTTGAGCCAGAGGTACTCCATTACTGCTGTCCGTTCAGTTTGCTGAAGCCAGTTCGGCTTCTTTTCGTTTTAACCAGCGTTCATTTGCAAAGGCCCCGAAGGGGATGAAGGCGCAGAGAACGAGCCGAAGGGTCTCGCTTCGCCGCCAACCGAATAATGCAACCGTCTGCATCAGCATCCAGATGTACAGCAGAAACGCCATGCCATGTATGGGGCCCATCGTCGCGGTTGCTAGGTTGTAACCGGCCAGATGTTTGAGCGGTACTGCAACGAAGACCAGCAAGACGAGTGTCAGGCCCTCCAGCAGGGAAGTGCAGCGCATCCATCTCAACTGCCTGATTTCTGCGTGCCGCGCGCGTGTAATTTCCTGACACATCACTCGACTTCGCGCAGAACCTTCTCAATGCCCGCGACTTTGGTCTTCATCTCTGCGATGTCGCTTTCGAGTTTCGCAAGTGCTGCAGCGCCTGCCGTCTGTGCGACAGCTGCCTTATCCGCCAGTTCCTGATAGGCGCCTTCGTGCGCAAGACGTTGTTGAGCCTGTCGTGCGGCGGAAAAATACTTCATGCCGAACACCAGAAGGATGGTGACCAGTGTAAGGATCGTGAGGAGCAGGAAAGTATCAGCGCTTTGGGTCATGTTGCGTTCCTTCGCTATTTAGAAACAGTGGATTGAGAGAGTGTTTTCTTGGGTGTCAATGACGCGACGGCATCCGCAATGCTCGTTGGGGAGACTGTCAGGCTGAAATCCGTCACCACAAAGAACTTGAGAGCCTTACCCTCCAGAGAAACTTCGTATTCGCTGGCGACCAGTCCGGCTTCTTCAAGTTTCTGCAGGTGAAGGTGCAGAAGAGGTCGGCTGATGCCGACTTCGCGGGCCAGTCGGCTGACGTAGTTCCGGCCTTGGGTGCGCAGCGCGGCAAGAATGCGCAGGCGGTGCGGATTGGCGAGGGCGGCGAGCACCAGCAGCATTTTGTCTCCATCCATCGCGAACTGATCCGTCATTAATTTCATATGTAAGAAATTTCTGACATATGAAATTAATTTCGTCAAGCGTCATCAGAAAAAATCTTTACTGTCCAAAATCCACAGTGTTTCTGGGGGAATTCTGTTCATTTCCGCGCGAATCAAGCGTAAATTCCTTGTATTCGCACAGACTTGATTTATGTCATCATGATCTTTCCGCAGAAATCTGCATAATAGGCGTAGGAGGTTCACTGCGGGGTAGCCCTGCAGTGGTCGTTCAGCGGGTGATGCCGAAGCGTTGGGAGCGTATTTCGGTAATTGGATGAAGAGGCTGGTTCGCGTGGGTCTTTGTTTGAAAAGAAAAACGCTCGAACTTGAGAAGCAATGGTCTTAAAAGGTGGAAAGATGCGGGCGATGGAGGCAGCAGCCGGTCATACGCTCGCGTACTTCGGTGTTGAATCGACACCCAAACGCGACGCGATCGTCCGCGCGGCAGCGAAGCTTTTCCTGGAATCCGGCTATGGTGAAACCAGTATGGACGCGATTGCCGCCGCTGCTGAGGTCTCTAAACGCACTGTTTACAGCTATTTTTCCGGTAAGGACGTGTTGTTTGAGGCTGTCATGACTGACGTCTGCGAAAGCAGGTCCGACATGGCGAACAGCGAACTGCCTAACAGACCGGCGGAAGAGGTGCTGAGCTGTGTGGGGCGCGGCTTCCTGAAAACGGTCTCGTCCGACATTGTCCTGACGACTTTTCGGATTGCAGCGGCAGAATCCGTCCGCTTTCCGGAGCTGGGGGAAACCTTCTATCGGGCCGGTCCACAGCGTTCGATACAAAATCTGGCCAGCTATTTCCGGGCACGTGAGGCCGCAGGCGAATTGGTCGTGCCGGAACCTGAGTTGGCGGCATCGCAATTTCTGGCGCTGGTCAAAAGCGATTTCTTTGTCCGGCTCGTGCTCGGGGTCGGACCCAAGCCGAATGATGCGGATATCGAACGGGCCGTGAGCTCTGCCGTCAGGCTTTTCCTGAGTGCTTACGGGCGCGACGGGTCCCAAAAAGCTTAAACCTGCCATCCCTTCTGGCGGTCCTATCTAATCACGATGCGTCCAAGGGTGAGACAGTTGGTCGCTCTTGCCTGGCTTGATTGCGCACGCAATATCCCAGAAAAGCTCTGGTTCGTGATTGAAAGGAACCTCTGGTCGCCTGCTGTCCAGGTTTACCGGCTTTTCGAAAAGGAAGAATCCGTGATGCTGCTTTTGTCTTTCGTGCTCGCCATTCCGGCCGTTGGCCTTCTCTTGCGAAGTGCAGTACGCGGCGGTGACGGTGAGAAAACCGCTTTCGTTGTAAATCTCATGATCGCCTGGCTGGTCGCCGCGATCACATACGGCTATCCCGCGATCATTATCCCGGCGCTGATCATGGTGCCGGTCATTCTGGTCGTTTTGTTCTTGCTGACCACAGGCAACACAGTTCCGGTGCCCGCAGCGATCCAGCGCGATAGCGACGCTCAGGAGGGGTGATCATAGGGTTAAGGTTCAGACTCATTTTGGCATTTCCCTGACGGTCTCTGCGTGTGTTTCGCATAGAGGCAGGAAAACTGCTTTGCGCATTATCCGCTCGGCAAGCCAGGGCGCCGTTGTGCCGATCCTGCTGTAGATTCTGGCTCTCCAGCCCGGCACAAGTGTTTTGCGCTGTCTTTGCAACGCCGCATAGATCTTGTCGGCTGCAATGGCTGGATCCAGACGACCCGTTCCATCTGCGCTCTGTGGTGCGTGGCGGCGGGCGTGTTGCGTATCGAGTGGTCCGGGAAGAACGCTAAGACATGCGATGTTACGTTTTGCCAGGCTTGGCGTCAGGCTACGCGCGAAGGAAAGCAGTCCGTCTTTACTGGCGGCGTAAGCTGCGGCTCCCGGATAGGAAAGATGTGAACTGAGGGAACCGATGAAGACGAGGGTTCCGTTTTCTGCGATCAGTTGCTGTTTCAGGAGTGCAGACGTCATCAGAATCGGCGCGCGTAGGTTCACTTCAATGACGCGGCACATCGCACTTACGGCAATCTGATCAAAGGGTCCCGTGGCATTGATACCGGCGTTGTGAATGACGACATCTACGCTGCCCGTCTCTCGAACACTGCTCACGAGACCGGCAATTTCCGAAGGATCACTTAGGTCAGCCTGCAGGCGTATGTGGGCCTCGTGTTGAGCGCCCGGTTTGCAGTTTTGCCAGTCGCAATCTACAGCAATGACGGAGTGGCGAGCGCTGAGAAATCGCGACGTTAATGCCGCACCCAATCCTCTTGCTGCGCCGGTTATGACAACCCTCATATTCGTACTCTAACCCTGCGAAAAAGCTCCGTGAGCCAGGCCCCGTGACTGACGGTCGAGGTTGCGTGCTTTCGCTCTATTCGACGGAAAATGGCATTGGCGACCACATCGGGCGGCATGAAGAACCGGGCGAGCCGAGGCGATCTGAAGCCCGATTTGGTGTGAAACGCGGTGCGGGTCGGTCCGGGGTGGATGACCTGGACGTCGATCTCACCCTTTAGTTCTGACCTCAGGCTGCGCGCAAAACCTGAGAGCGCTGCTTTGGTGGCAGAGTAGACCGCGAACGACGGACAAGGCTGATCTGCCGAGACAGACCCGATGAACAGGATCTTGCCACCCGCCATGCGAAGTTGAGGTGTTAGAAGTTGGCTCAGGATTATAGGTGATAGCAAATTAGTCGAAATCAGTTCATCTACTGAGGCGGCGGATTGCTCTTCGACAGGCCCCACCCATCCCGCTGCGGCGTTGTGAATTAGGATATCTATTTTCTGCCAACCCAACGCGTCGATTGCCTGGGAGACCAGCGCCGGACTATCCGGTCGGGAAAGATCGGCGCGAACGTAGTGTTGGCGGTGCATCAAGTTTGCCCGGACCGCATCTTCCCTCTGCCGTCCGACGATCAAGAGGTCGGCGCCCTGGCACGTCATTATCCGGGCCAGATGCAAGCCAATACCGTCGGTGCCGCCGGTAATCACAACCCGTCGGCCTGACAGGCTCGTGGCGTGATCCGCTGAACCTGCGGAGGAGGGGCGTGTCGCAGCATTCCTCGATCCCGGTAGCAGCCTGTATCGCCTGGCAGGTAAGGCAGCGGGGTTCATTCAAAAACTCTCTTTCAGCGCGTGAGCCCTGTGATGGCTTCACAGATTTATAAAAGTCAATTTAGTTGACTAAAATAGAAAGCGATATTGAGTTAGTCAACTAAATTGACAAAAATCTAACCAATGATCATATTGAAGCCATGCAGAAGACAAGCGGAGAGACCCGGAAGCCCAGCGCCGTCCCCACTCTGGATGAGCGTCGCACCCGGCTGATTGGCCGACTGGTCACGCGCCTCTCAATGGCATATCAGCGCCGATTGGCAGCAGATGGCGGGGTAAGTCATGACCTGCCTCCGGCGCAGAAGTCGGTATTGGTGCATATCGAAGCCGACGGAAGCCGGGTGACCACGCTGGCGGAGCGATTGGGAATTTCCAAACAGGCGATCAGCAAACTGGTGCAGGAACTTGAGGCACAAGGCTATGTCACCCGTCGACCGGATGAAACAGACGGCAGGGCGATGCGGGTTTGCTATACGTCAAAAGGCTACGCTCTGGTCGAAGACACCGTGTCTGTCTTCGAGGAGCTGGATCGCGAGACCGACGAAGTCCTTGGCACAAAGGATGCGGCAGTACTCCGCAAATTGCTTGAGCGTTGGGCCGCGCACCTGGACCCGAAGGCGTTCTAGCCTTGGGAAAGCCGGTTTGGCTTAGGCTTTTACCGCAAAGGAGTGCGGTCCATCGATGGCGCCGATGAAGCTCTGATGTGTGAGCAGGCTACCGAAGGGCGCAGCGTCGTCTCGCCAGATGTGCAGATGCAATGACGGCGGGTCCATGTGGTAGCTGGAGGGGGCGTCTGGTGCCAGCGCGAGGCTGACGGCGTGGGCCTGGCTGGGGCAGATACTGGCAGGTTTGCCGGCGAAAGCCGTTAGAATATTGCGGTGAACATGGCCGCAGGCGAGACCCAGCACCTGCGGGTGCTGGGTCAAAACGGCGGATAAGCCTTCGGCGCCCCGGCAGTTCTGTACATCCATATGCGTGATGCCGGTTGTGAAGGGCGGATGATGCATCGCGAGCAAAGTTGGTTTACCCGGTTGAGCCGCAAGCGTTTGCTCTAACCAGGCCGAGAGCTCGGCTGATACTTCCCCATGGCGTTCACCGGGGACAGTGTCGTCGAGCATCACCAGCCTCAGGGGAAAGCGGTCTTCGGAATAGCTCAGATGCCCGCTCTGCGGCAGGTCCATGTCTGTAGAAAAGGCGTCGCGGAAAGTTTCTCGCCGATCGTGATTGCCGGGCAGGGCGATCAGGGGCGGTTGGAGCGGAGCCAGGAGTTCGCGCGCGTGATCGTATTCCTCGGCGACCCCTCCATCAGTAACGTCGCCTGTCAAAATCACCAGATCCGGCATCGGGTCGAGGCTGTTGATATGGGCGACGGCTGCGGTCAGAAAGGCTGCGGTATCAACCCGGCCGTAGGCCAACTTCCCGCGTGGTTTGATGTGGGTATCGGTAATCTGTGCGACAATCATCATACCGCCATCGGAGCCGAGAACGGGCCGATCGTCAAGCTGCGTTGAACCCGAGCAACGTCGATTCTCCATCAGCGATTCTACCGCTTGACCTTCCAGTGACTGGAACTCTTATCTTTCACGTGAATCCACAAATCAAAACTGGATAACTGCGTGAGTTCCTACGTTTTTGCGATTGAAGGCATGACCTGCAGCAACTGCGCCCAGCGGTTGGAAAAAGCCTTGCGCAAAGTGCCTGGTGTTCTGAAGGCGGACGTAAATTTCGCCCTAGAGAAGGCAAATGTCACGGGCGCTGTGGACCGCGCGACGCTCATCGAGAGCGTGCGGGTTGCGGGCTACGCGGCCACTGAACCCGATTTACCCGCGCGGGACGGCCCACATGACAGGAGCTTCGTCTTCGGATTGTCGGATGAGCTGTGGCAACTCGTGATCGCGGTTTTTATCAGCCTGCCCTTTCTGGCGCATATGGTCCTGATGACGCTTGGTCTTAATTGGGGATTGTCCGGCTGGCTGCAATTTGCTCTGGCCGCGCCGGTGCAGTTCTGGATCGGCGGCCGGTTCTACATTGGTGCCTGGAAGGCCTTGCGCGCTGGAGCGGCCAATATGGATGTGCTGGTCGCTTTGGGCACCTCGGCGGCGTTCTTTTACAGCCTCGCTGTCCTGCTCTCAGCTGAAGGGTTCTTAGGTCTGGCGTTGGCAGATGGGCATCTGTACTTCGAAGCAGCGGTGATCGTGATCACGCTGATTCTGGCCGGCAAGCTTCTGGAGGCCAGGGCGAAACGCAGCACTGCGTCCGCTATCCGGGAATTGATGGCTCTGCGGCCCGAAACTGCCCGGGTTTTGCGCGCAGACGCCGAAGTTACGGTCTCGATCTCAGAGGTCCGGAGCGGCGACGTAATCATTGTAAAGCCCGGTGAGAAGATCCCCGTCGATGGCCAGATCATCGAAGGTTCCAGCGAAGTTGATGAAGCGCTGGTAACGGGTGAAAGCCTGCCTGTGCTTCGGGCCATGGGGGCGGCTGTGATCGGAGGATCAATAAATGGCAGCGGCTTGCTGAAGCTGGAGGCGCGGGCGGTGGGTGAAGATTCGACCCTGGCGCGGATCATTCGGCTGGTCGAGCGCGCGCAGAGCGGCAAGGCTCCGGTGCAGCAGTTGGTCGATCGCATCAGCGCTGTCTTTGTGCCGGTAATCCTTTTGATCGCCGTGGCGACTCTGGCCGGATGGTTGCTTGCCGGCGCCGGGTTCGAGAGCGCGCTCGTTGCTGCTGTGTCGGTGTTGGTGATCGCCTGTCCCTGTGCCCTGGGTCTGGCGACCCCGACCGCTATTGTCGCGGGGACGGGCGCTGCGGCAAAAGCGGGCATTCTGATCAAGGATGTCGAGGCGCTTGAACATGCGAACCGCGTGACCACGGTCGCTTTCGATAAGACCGGAACCCTGACGGAAGGTACGCCGGCGATCCGCGATGTTGTCACCCTGAAGGATGATGACGACGCGATTCTGCGTTTGGCCGCCTCAGCACAGCAAGGCAGCGAGCATCCGTTAGCCAAAGCCTTTTTGCGACAGGCTGACGAGCGTGCGATCGCATTGTTGCCCGTTAGTGAGTTCGAGAGCCGCGCGGGACGTGGGATTTTGGCGCAGGTCGGGACAGAGAATCTGGTTATCGGCAATCCCGAAATGATGGCGGAGGCGGGTATCGAAATCGAAGCTCTGATGCCGCAGCAGGAGAAGATGGCGGCGCGGGGTGAAACGCCGGTTTTTGTCGCTGTTGATGGCGAGTTGCGTGGTGTCTTTTCCTTGAACGACCCGCTGCGCACGCTCTCCGCAGCCGCAGTGAAGCAGTTGCAGGGTAATGGCATTCAAACCCTTATGCTGAGCGGTGACAACCAGTCCGTCGTGGCGCGTATTGCTCAGAGCATCGGGCTCGAGCGGGCGTTGGGGGCTTTGCGCCCGGAGGGGAAAGTGGCGGAACTTGCACGTCTGAGAGCTCATGGGGAAGTCGTGGCGATGATCGGTGACGGTGTCAACGATGCGCCCGCGCTGGCCGAAGCCGATGTCGGGATCGCCATGGGCAGTGGCAGTGACGTTGCGATGGAGACCGCCGCCATTACCCTGATGCGCCCGGATCCGCGGCTGGTTTCCGCTGCGTTACAGATCGCCCGGGCCACTGTTTCGAAAATCCGGCAGAACCTATTTTGGGCCTTTGTCTATAACATTGTCTGCATTCCGCTTGCAGTTTCCGGCGTGTTAAGTCCGGCCTTTGCCGGTGCTGCCATGGCGTTTTCCAGTGTCAGCGTCGTGACCAATTCTCTTTTGCTGAAGCGTTGGAAGACTCGGTTTTAGTTTCCGTCAAATGCTATAATCCTGCATCGAATTAGTGGCCGGTGCAGGGATCTTGTGTTGTTGCTTCTAGAACCCCCTAGAAAGCACGCACATTGCGGCGTTTTTTCCGTAGTCTTTGAGCTCTGAAGTGCCGGTCGATTCTCGACCGGGAAATCGATGTCTTTGGGATGGGAGATACCGCATGAGGTTCAAAGACAAGACGGTTGTCGTCACGGGCGCGGCTGGCAACCTGGGGCAAGCCGTCGCGAGTGCCTTTGCAGCCGAGCAGGCTCATCTGGTGCTGGTCGACGCAGACGCCGGGCGGCTGGAGGAAGTTTTCCCCGGCGCCTCAGCCAATCGCGAGAAACTGGTCGTGGATCTGCGCGATGAAGCGGCGACTGCCGACGCTTTGAGCCGGGTTTTTAATGACGAGCGGTCTTGTGACGTTCTCTGCGCGATCGCAGGCGGTTTTCATATGGGCGAAGCCGTTCATGAGACCTCCTCAGAAGCCTGGGATCTGATGCTTGGTCTCAATACGCAAACTCTGCTGTCGGCGGTGAAAGCCCTGGTGCCGGGCATGGTTTCACGAGGTGAGGGACGCGTCGTGACGGTCGGTGCGGCTGCCGCACGAAGCGGCGTTGCAGGTATGGGCGCTTACACCGCCAGTAAATCCATGGTCATGCGCCTGACTGAAGCTATGGCTGCGGAGCTTGCGGGTAAGGGCGTGACGGTAAATGCCGTTTTACCCAGCATCATTGATACACCGCAAAACCGCGAAGCCATGCCAGGCGCAGATCCGGGCGGCTGGGTGACACCGGCCGATCTGGCCGAGGTCGTGGCCTTTTTGGCTTCGCCGGCGGCGCGTGCGGTCAGTGGCGCGCTCCTGCCGGTGACCGCTGGACGCTGAGCGCGCAAACACCCGTATGATTTTTGATGCAGGGAATCCGGTTAGACAAAGAATGCCACTGTCGGAACTCACGATTTCCGCGGTGGAGCGGTAGACCCCCCCGGCACAAGCCTGGTTTCGATCAGTACGCTCTTCGGTGTTTTTTCCCCGGCCAGTACGCCGACCAGGGACTCGGCTGCCTTCAGTCCCATCTGCGCGGTTGGAACGTGCATGGTGGCAATCTGGGGAACCATTTCCTGCGCGATGTCGAGGCCATCATATCCACAGATTGAGAGGTCTTCGGGGACCGACAAACCACGCGCCTGTGCCTCCATCAATGCACCGATTGCGAGGACGTCATTACCGCAAATAACGGCTGTGATTTCCGGCGATGCGTCCAGCAGCTCTGCCAGACCCTCGCGACCGTTGTGAACGGAGAAGGTACGGCGCGTGATACGTTGTGCAGGAAGTTCAACCTCGGCCTCCTGGAGCGCGTCCATAACCCCGCTTGTGCGTAGCCGCGCGCGGTCACTCACATCGGAGGGACCTTCAATAACGCCGATTTCCCGATGTCCGAGTTCAAGGACAAAGCGGGTCATAGCTTCCGCTCCGGCGCGATTGTCGTAACCGACGCAGCGGTGAGGACCATCGGGCAGATAAATCGAGATCAACAGGTAGGGGATTCCGCGGCGGTCCAGGAGATCGTAGAGCTCTGTCGAACGCTGTTCGCCGGCGAGAACAAGGGCGTCGATACCGGATTCGACCAACGCCTGTGCCTCCTCCATCTCCAGGCTCTCATCGAAATCGTAATTGGCGAGTACAAGGCTGTAGCCTGATTGACGCAGGCGCCGCTGCAGGGCCTCGACGAAGCGCGAGTAGATAGAGTTCGCGATGGTAGGAATGAGGGCGCCGACCCGGAAGGTCTTCTGGGACGAGAGTGCGCGTGCTGCGGGGTCGGGAATGTAGTTGAGCCCGGCTGCGACCGATGCGACGTGCTTGCGAAGCTCCTCGGAAACCTGGGGTGAGCGGTTAAGGGCTCGCGATACCGTGGCCGTAGATACACCTGCGGCCTTGGCGACATCTCGCACACCCACACTGCCTGTGCGTCGTCCGCTCCCGGAAAATTGCTTCACCACCTGATCTTCTTCCGACTTTCGTAGCGACTGATTAAGTCTGTTTTTCGTTGCGTTTGTGAGCTTATCGCCGATGCCGCGTCAACCCAAGCCGGATCGGGGTCTGAAAGTGACTTGCACCCGGCGAACTTTTGCGACTATGCTTTATGTAACCGGTTACATAAAGCGATAACGCGGGGATGAGAGAATGGGAAATACGGATGCAGGGGCTCCGGTAATTGAGGTTCGTTCTGTCTGGAAGATCTTTGGATCCCGGGCCGACGAAGCCCTCGAGGCTATTCGCAGAGACAATCTGACAAAGACCGATGTTCTAAAGCAGTTCGGCTGCGTGGTTGGTGTAGCAGATGCGTCTTTTGCGGTCGGACAGGGTGAAATTTTTTGCATTATGGGGCTTTCGGGGTCTGGAAAGTCGACCCTGGTCAGACACATCAACCGGCTGATCGAGCCGACGTCCGGCGAGATCTTTCTCAACGGCCGCGATGTGAATGTTCTGAATGATGAAGAGCTGCGCCAGTTGCGTGCCGAGACGATCGGTATGGTTTTTCAGAACATGGCGCTGCTGCCGCACCGCACCGTGCGCGACAATGTCGGCTTTGCCCTGGAACTGCGGGGCGTCGACAGCTATCAGCGCAGCATTGCGGCGGACGAGACCATCGCCAAGGTTGATCTTACGGGGTATGGCGACCGCTATCCCTCAGAACTTTCCGGGGGTATGCAGCAGCGGGTCGGCCTGGCGCGGGCGCTGGCTGCCGATCCTGATATTCTGCTGATGGACGAACCTTTCTCGGCGCTCGACCCTCTGATCCGGCGGCAGTTGCAGGACGAGTTCCTGGCACTTTCCCGGGTGATGCACAAGACGACCCTCTTCATCACGCATGATCTCGATGAGGCAATCCGGATGGGGAGCCGCATTGCGATCATGAAGGATGGTGTGATCGTGCAGATCGGCACACCGGAAGACATCGTGACCAAGCCGGCAGATGAGTATGTCTCTGACTTCGTGGCCGGCATTTCACGCTTGAAACTGGTGTTCGCCCATACCGTGATGCAGCCGCTCGAGGCCTATAAGGCAAACGGCGGGAACGGACTGGATGAAACGCTTTGTCCGGTTGCGGATCCGGAAACCGACCTGAATGCGCTGGTCGATCTGTCGGTTGACAGCGAGCACCCAATTCTCATCAAAGACGACGGCAATACGGTTGGTGTCGTGACCAAAACCGCGTTGCTGCGCGGCATACAGGGAGAGCCGTGATGACCGATACACCGGCGGATGCCGAACTCGGCCTTGAAACAGGCGATACGACGCCAAGTCTTCAGGAACGTAAACTCGTTTCCGAGTTCGCAGGAGACAAGGCTGACTATTACGGTGACACCTTTGTTCACCTTCAGCAGAATCGTCTGAGCGCGACCCACGTAAACCGGTCGGCGCTCCTGGCAGGTCCCTTCTGGGGCGCGCGGCGCGGCAACTGGACCCATTTCTGGATTGCGCTTCTGCTGGATGTGTCAGGATTGATGTTGATGGCACGCGGGCTCTTTGCCGATCCGGAAAAGTCCGGCGAGTTTAACCTTCTCTGGGGAATCGCTGTATTCATCTGCGGGCGCCTGTTGACGGCGCGCTTCGCAGACCAGCTGTATTATCGTCAATACCAGAGCTGGCGTATTGACCGTGCTGTGAATGCCGGTGTTTCCGCGTCGCGCATCCAGGTGGGGCTTGCCTTGATTTTGGCGCTAGGCCCGATGTTGGTTTACCGCGCAACCCAGATTGCGCCGACGCTGCGTGAGTGCAAGCGCATGTGGCGGGCCATGGGCAAAGGCGATGAAGTCAGCGTTGGAGATCGTTTCAATTGCTGGGTGATCGGCGAGGTGCCGATCGGGAAGAACATCCAGCAGCCGGTCGCGGGCGGTATCAACGATTTCATCGACTGGATGACCATCACCTTTGTCACGTTCTTCGATGCCATCACCATCGGCATTCGGGGCGTGTTGAACCTGCTGGAACTGATATTTGTCGGCACGCCCTGGCCTGTTATGGCCTTTATGCTGGTCCTGGTGGCCTGGCGGACAGCGGGTAAGAACGTTGCCATCTTCACTGGATTGGCATTGTTCTATCTCGGGATGTTCGGCTTCTGGCAGAAGTCCATGTCTACGCTCTCGCTGGTCGGCGCAGCGACGCTGATCTGCGTGCTGTTGGGCGTTCCCATCGGCATCTGGTGTGCGAAGTCGCCACGGATCTATGCCTTTATCCGACCGGTTCTGGATATCATGCAGACCCTGCCGAGCTTTGTGTATCTGATCCCGGCTATCGCATTCTTCGGGGTCGGTAAGCCGCCGGGCATTCTGGCCACGGTGATCTTTGCACTGCCGCCGATGGTCCGTTTGACGGTGCTCGGCATCACGCAGGTGCCTGAAAGCGTCAAGGAAGCGGCGCTGGCTTTCGGCGCGACCCCAAGGCAACTGCTGTGGAAGGTTGAACTGCCGCTGGCCGTGACCTCGATCATGACCGGTATCAACCAGACCATCATGATGAGCCTCTCGATGGTTGTTGTCGCCGCGCTGATTGCGGCCAAGGGTTTGGGTGAGGATGTCCTCTTTGCCCTTCAACATGTCGAACATGGGTTGGGGCTGCTGGCCGGGGCCGCAATCGCGCTTTGCGCGATGATCATGGACCGGATCGTTCAGGGGGCTCGCAAACCCGACAATTCATAACAAGCGTAATCAATGGGATCTGGCGACATCCAGGTCCGGAAACAAAAAACTGGGAGTAAAGAACATGGAGGCAAAGATGAAATCCTTATTGAAATCGACCCTGACGGGCGCGGCCATGGCCGCTGTCCTTGCCGGTCCCGCAGCTGCTGATGATGAAACCATTGCCATTGGTGAGCTATCCTGGGACGGCGCGCGGGCCATCGGCTACGTCATGAAAGGTGTGATCGAGCTTAAACTCGGCGGCAAAGCCGAAATGAAAAAAGCCGAGGCCGCGGTGATCTTCGCAGGCATGGATAAGGGAGACGGCGGGCTCGACGTCTATACCGACGTCTGGATGCCGAATCAGGGTGAAAAGTGGGCGACCTATATCGACGAAAAAGGCACGGTCGATCACAACACGACCCCCTATCAGGGGACCCAGCGGATATTTATCCCCAAATACGTCCAGGAAGAATATGGCGTCAGAACAATCGAAGACCTTCAGAAGGATGAGGTCGTCGAAATGTTTGACCGCGACGGCAATGGCAAGGGCGAATACTGGCCGGGTGCGCCGGGTTGGAATTCAACCAACATGTGGATGATCAAGTTCCGCTCCTATGGCCTGGATGAAAAGTGGGAAGCCGTGAGCATTGACGACGCCATCTTCAAGGCGCAGCTCAACAGCGCGTACAAAAAGAAGGAGCCGATGCTCTTCTACTACTGGACGCCGGAATGGCTGCATGCCGCGTATGATATTGTGCCGATTGAAGAGCCCGAGTTTACGGAGGGCTGCATGGAGGTCTATCAGCCGAAGGACCGTGAAGACTGGCTCGAAGCTTCGAAGTTTAACTGTGCGAGCGAAAATGCACAGGTCTGGGTGGCCTTTTCGAAGTCGCTTTATGAGCGCGCGCCGAAGGTCGCTAAGTTTCTGAAGAACATCCAACTCGACCCGGATACGGTCAACGGCTGGATCCTCGCGGTCGGACGGGACAAGCTCGACCCACAGGATGTCGCCGAAGACTGGATCGACGAGAATCCGGAAATCGTTGAGAAATGGATTAACGGATAAATTTTCCCTGAGCGAGCCTGCCTTCCGCCCGACTGCGCCGAGAGTTATCCTGTATTCGGCGCACCTCGGGCGGATTTTTCTCAGGTCCGAAGTTCGGTTTTAAACATCGTAACGGAGTGTTCGAGGTCCGATGACAGTTCTCTTTCCGGCGCCGCTAGGTTACAGCAGTTCTGCCGCTGTCCGTCGCCCGGGGTTCGATAATTCTGCTCCGGCACGCGAGCGCTACTTCGTGCCTGCCAGAGGCCATCTAGTCCTCGAGTTACAGCAGGGCGACAAGCTGGAGATCCTTGATCAGGAAGGTGGGCAGGAATTCCATCTGACCGGTTTTTCCCACAGCGGGCGGTGGGATCCCGATGCGCTTTCGTTCGGATCCTCCACCCCGGTTCGGATCGTGCCCGCTGCGCAGCTTCAACGAGCAATGAGGGGGGAAGCCTTCGCAAGCCTGCGCCTGCGCGGTGTTGAGCTGGAGGCGGTCTCCTCGGCTTTTGCAGGTTTAGGGGGGGAGAGTGTTCCCGGGGAGCAGGTGGAGTGTGAGGCACTGCGCCCGATGGTCCTGCTGGTCGTTGCGCCACCACCTCAATCTAAAACCTCTGGTGAATCCTCTGCTCCTATTGATGGTCCGCAGGCAAGCGACCTGCGTGTTTATGTGACCCGCGCTATTTCGGCGGAAACCGATTTTGAACGACAGCCGCCGGCACCGCTTGCCGAGCCGCGCCTGGATATGATGGTACCGCGCCGCAGCGGGCGCGCCTACGAAGTCAAGGCGGGAGAGTACATTCAGGTAATTGATATTGCCGGGCGGCAGTGCTCGGATTTTATCGCCTTCTCCGCCCGTGCCCTGGATAAGGGACGGGAACGCTTCATCGATTCAACGGTGACGCGCACCATGGTCGGGCGGGCCTATCCTAATCCCGGCCTGACCGACAAATTCTACGATCAGGATAACCAGCCGCTGGTGCAGGTTATTCAGGATAGCTGTGGTCGGCATGATACCTATGGCCTGGCCTGTACCGCCCGGGTTTACGAGAACAAGGGTTTCCCCGGTCATGTGAATTGCTCGACCAATATTTCCGAGGCGATGCGCCCATGGGGTGTGGCGCCGCGCGCCGCCTGGCCTGCCATCAATTACTTCTTCAACACCCAGGTCGATGCCGGCAATGTCATCCTCTCCGGCGAAGGCTGGTCTCTTCCCGGCGATTACGTTCTGATGAGGGCGCTGACCGATCTGGTTTGTGTCTCAACCGCCTGTCCGGACGATACTTCGCCGATCAATGGCTGGAATCCTACGGACGTTCAGCTTCGCATATACAATGAGACCGAGATGTTTCGAAAATCGATTGCTTTTCGTGCGACCCCAGACTCCGATGCGGTTATGACCAAGGAAACGCCGTTTCATCCTAAAACCTCCGCGCTGACTCGCGATTATCGTGCCGCGAAGGACTTCTGGATTCCGGGCAGCTATACCGCGACTGGCGTACTGAGTGAGTATTGGGCCTGTCGGGATGCGGCGACGATTCAGGATATGTCACAGCTCGGAAAGGTCGATGTTACCGGTCCGGGGGCCGAGGCGCTGATGGACCATGCCTTGCCCCGCGACGTCCGCCGCGCGGCGGTTGGGCAGGTTCTTTATAGCCCCATGTGCCGTTCGACCGGCGCGATGTTCGATGATGGTACACTGTTCCGCCTGTCGCCGGAGAGTTTCCGCTGGATGGCGGGCGATGCCCAGGCGGCACCGTGGTTGCGTGAGCTTGCGGCCTCGCTGGATCTCGATGTCCAGGTGCGCACGGCAACCTCCAGCCTGTGCAATCTGGCCGTCCAGGGCCCCAGGTCACGGGAGATCCTGTCGTCACTGATCTGGACGGCAGACGGGCATCCGCGTCTGGAGGAATTGAAGTGGTTCCGTTTCCTGGTCGGTCGTGTCGGTGATTTCAATGGACCTGCGGTCCTGGTGTCGCGCAGCGGCTTCACCGGCGAGCTGGGGTATGAAGTCTTTACCGGACCTGACGATGCCCCCGCAGTCTGGGATGCGATCATGGAAGCCGGTGAGCCGATGGGATTGGTTCCCATGGGACTGGAGGCGCTTGATCTTTTGCGGATTGAAGCGGCCTTGCCGGTGGCCGGGCATGAATTTGATGATGCAATTGATCCTTTTGAGGCCGGGGCCGGCTTTGCTGTGCCGCTGAAGAAAAAGGATCGCGATTTTGTCGGGCGCGAAGCCTTGATACGCAACGCCTCCGCACAGCGAAATCAACTCGTCGGGTTGGTTCTGACCGGACAGGATTGTCCGAATCACGGAGATCCCGTGTTTCGGGGCCGCACCCAGGTTGGTGTGGTCACGAGTGCCTGTCGCTCGCCCCACCTGGGACAGCCGATTGCCATGGCACGGATCGCTGTCGAGGCTGCGGACGTCAATGGAGATCAGGCCGACTTTGAAATCGGACAGCTCGATGGCCAGCTCAAACGTCTCGCCGCACGCCAGGTGCCGCTTCCCTTTTATGACCCGCAGAAGCTTAAGCCTCGTGCATAGACCTTTGCAGCGGGCTGATTGTCAGACCACGCAGAAGAAATAATCCAGAGTCAATTTTTGCGGTAGGTCGCTTTAGGCTGCAAGTCCGCTGTGTCGGCTTGATCGCCGTTAGCTGGCATGCTAGCACTCAATAAAAGTTCGTTGATGAGAAAGACCGTACTTTCACCGGCGAACCAGAAAAATTCCTGTGGGAGGGAGTAATGAAGCCGGTACATAGAGTCTTTAAAGCGGCAAGGATACGACGCCGTTCCTGAAGAAGCCTGATCTCTTGTTTGGGGCTCAACTGGATATACCCCTGCGGGGTTGATCCAGTATGAAGGCGCCTGAATAGGATCACGTTTGGCATGAAGCATTCTATGGTTCACCAAACTGGGTGAAGTCATTCTAATACGTAAGGTTTGAGCGGTTGTGCCAGTGAGACGTATCGCCTTCAGCGATTGCACCGAAACTGGATCTGCTCTGAACATACTCTGGTTTCGAGCTTTAGCGCAGATCGATTTAGTGCTTTAGTTGAGATCGGGAGCCCTCGAATTTCTGAAGAACCAGGATGGGGCAAACTGAGCCGGTTAGAGCTCGGACTCTTGGTGAGGGCTCATAAGGGAGCAAGGTATGGTTGAACACGAAGTTACAAGCTGGATGGACCGCATCTCGATTGCGGTCAGTCGCGTTACGATGTTTATCGTGGCGTTTATCGTCGCGATTATTTTTTACGAAGTTGTGATGCGCTACATCTTTGCAAAGCCGACGCTCTGGGTGAATGAGATGTCGCTCTGGGTCGCAGGTGCGGTGTATCTGCTTGCAGGCCTCTATGTCATGCAGCAGCGCGCCCACATTCGCATTTTCATGCTCTACGACGTCGTGTCGCGCACCTGGCAGCGTATTTTCGATGTGATCTCGACTCTGTGTATCTGCATTTTTGCCGCCGCCGTCGTGTGGGGCGGATTCAATGAAGCCTGGGTCAAGCTAATGCGCTGGGAAGCCTTTGGCACGGCCTGGGATCCGCCCATACCGGCAACCATGAAGCCTTTGGTCTTGATTACCGTCGTGCTGATCGCGATGCAGGCTGTCATGAACCTGATCTCCGATTGGCACAAAGACAAAGAGACGCATGACATCGTCGAGGATCTTACGCCTGAGTTGAGTGAAGAGACCTTACGTAGCGGTGCCGATGGCCTTGAAAGCAGCACCACCCGATAAACGAATGCGCCGGCAGTCCCAGTAAAAGGCTGGCCAGCAGGATGCTCGATGGCGAATACGCCAGGGCAGGGGGAAACAGAATAAATGGATATTGGAACGATCTCACTGGTCTTGCTGATCGGGATTTTCGTCCTGTTGGCAATTGGTATGCCGCTCGGATTTGCTTCGGGTTTTCTGGCGGTCGCCGTGCTGGTTATGAAGTTTGGTCCGGACTTGTTACTTAAAAACTTTGGCACCGGCATTCTGAATATTCTGGCCCAGCGAATGTACGGGCTCCTCACGGACTATGTGCTGATATCCGTTCCCCTCTTCATATTTATGGCCTGTTTGCTTGAGCGGTCGAATATTGCGAAAGCCATGTTCGACAGCCTGAACATCTGGCTCAGCCGCACGCGCGGCGGTCTTGCGGTCGTAACGGCGATCATGGCCATCATCATGGCGGCCATGTCCGGCATTATCGGCGGTGAAGTCGTTCTGCTTGGCCTGATTGCGCTGCCCAATATGCTTCGTCTCGGCTACGATCAAAATCTTGCGATCGGAACCATCTGCGCGTCCGGCAGTCTGGGTACCATGATCCCGCCCTCCATCGTTCTGATCATCTACGGGCTTGTCACTGAGACTTCGATCCATGCCTTGTTCAAGGGCGCCTTCGTGCCCGGATTGATACTGGGCGGTTGCTACATCGCCTACATCATTGTGCGGACCAGACTGAACCCTTCGCTTGCGCCTTTACCTGAAGGTGGCGAGAGCGTGACTATGGCGGAAAAGATTCGTGCTTTGCCCGGACTTCTTGCGCCTTTGACTGTGGTGTTCGTTGTCCTTGGTTCCATTTACGGCGGCATAACCGGAATCACCGAAGCGGCCGGTATGGGGGTGGTTGCGGTTCTGGTGTTGATCCTCTTCCGGGGCGAAATGTCATGGTTGCTGGTCAAAGAAGCCTTGATGCGCACCTACAAATCGACTGGAACGATCCTTTGGATTACATTTGGCGCGACGGCCCTGGCCGGTGCCTACTCTCTTGCCGGTGGTCCAACCTATGTCGCCAACCTGATTGTTGGCTCGGACCTGCCGACCTTCGGCATCCTGCTGGTGATGATGGTGATCTTCCTGATTCTCGGCGCCATCATGGATTGGGTCGGTATCGTGCTTCTGGTGATGCCTGTCTTCCTGCCGATCGTGTTGAAGTTGCCGATTGAAGAGATCGGGTTAACCGGCGCACTGGTTGCGGCACCGACATTCCTCTCCGTGTGGTTCGGAATTCTCTTCTGCGTGAACATGCAGGTCAGTTTCCTGAGCCCGCCTTTCGGCCCGGCGGCTTTTTATCTGAAGTCCGTTGCACCGGCCCACATTTCGCTGGTCGACATCTTTCGCAGCTTCCTGCCCTTTATCTGTCTACAGCTCTTTGTGCTCGCGTTGATCTTCCTGTTCCCGGAACTGACGATGTTCTTCAGGTAAGCAGTGTGCTGTTGATCTGAGATGGGGGAACACAGACGCCGTTTGGAAGGAATGCAGTATGTCGTATGAACTTTCCGGGTATCAGGCGAATGGTTTCGCAGCACCGATCCCGGTATTGAGCGCTGATGAAGCCGTGTCTCTGAGAGAGGAGGTTGCAAAGCTTCGCCGCGATCATCCGGCGGATGCCGGGCAATTCCTCGGCACGAACTGCCATTTGCTGTTGCCGAGGTTCTACGATCTCGCGCTCTCCGAAAAGGTATTGGATGCGGTTGAAGCTGTGCTGGGGCCGAACCTGCTGGTGTGGTCTTCGGGATTTTTCCTGAAGGACTCCAGGGATGAAAAGTTCGTTTCCTGGCATCAGGACTCGACCTACTGGGGGCTGGAGCCGCCCGAGATCACGACGGCCTGGATTGCACTGACGCCGAGCGTTCGCGAAAGCGGGTGTCTCAGGGTTGTGCCGGGAAGTCATACAAAAGGGCAGATCCGGCATGTCGACAGCTTTACGGAAACGAACATGTTGAGCCGCGGACAGGAGATCGCGGTCGACGTTACGGAAGATGAGGCGCACGACATCGAGCTCCAGCCCGGTGAGATGAGCCTGCATCATGTGCGTCTGGTCCACGGGTCGGAGCCGAACCGGGCCGACCATCCACGTATCGGCTTTGCCGTGCGGTACATTCCCACCCATGTTCGGCAAACTGGCGGCCGTACTTTTGCTGTGCTTGCGCGCGGTTGCGATGATTACCAGCACTTCGACAGTCCGCCCCGCCCCGATGCCGCCCTTTCTGCCGCAGCCTGGAAGACGCATCAGGAGTCTCTGCGGCGCACCAACGCGATCCTGATGGCGACTGCGACTCAAGAGACCGCGGCCCCGGGGCATCGCCTCAAAGGCGAGGATTAAGCCGGGTCAGTCGAGAAAGCGCACCCGGTCTGATGCCATAAGCGCTTCTGTGTGCTCCGGCACCGCCAAGCCTAACTCGACCTTCGACAAAAGAGCTTGCTCAGCGGCGAGGAGTGCAGGAAGTGAAGCTTCGACTTCTTCGGTGCGTGCACGTGGGATTACGATCACACCATCTCTGTCTCCTGCCAGAATGTCGCCGGGTTCAATCTGAAGACCACCGATCGACAAAGGAAGATTGACCGATCCGGGACCTGTACGCGCGGGCGAGTTTGGTGTCAGGCCGGCGCAGTAAACCGGTAGGCCGACGTCCAGAATTGCATCGTAATCGCGCAGCATACCGTCGGTTACGAAGGCAGCGACTCCTTTGTTCTTGGCCATGCCAAGCACCAGATCACCGGCGACCGCAGCGGCTTCAAAAGCTTCCGTCCCGGCGACGATGACGTCACCTGGTCTTGCGACGGTCAGGGCCGCAAAAAGCGCAAGGTTGTCCGATGGTCCGCAAAGAGCGGTCACGGCTGTGCCGCAGAACTTGAAGGGCAGGCCGTCCGCAACACCCAGCGGTTTGATTGAATGGTGCAGTGCGCCGGTGCCGCCCAAGGCATCCACCAGGTTGCTGGTTGCAACGCCCGAAAAAGCCCGGACAGCTGCGCTGGGCGCACGCGCGATGTTGCGTTGGATCGTCAGGACAGGCGGATCTTCAATCATTTTTTTTCCTGTAATGCTTCGTTTTGAAGCTCTGTGGCAGCGGGCCGTGAGGTGGGGTGTATCTTGACGGCAAGCTTAGCGTCTTTCACAGGAAATCGATCTATGTTATCGTTAACATTCGTGAGAAATAAATTGCCAATCCATGGGAGACCCTAGTGCTTACCGCCGAACAGTCCGATTTTTATCGAGATCAGGGGTATCTGGTTCTTGAACGCCAGATACCTGAAGACTTGATCGCCGGAGCACGCGCCGAACTGGCCCGCTTTATCGAGCGGGCGCGTGGAATGGAAGAAAGCGATGACGTTCTCGATCTGGAAGATAGCCATAGTGCTGACCAGCCGCGGGTGCGTAGGGTCAAGCTTCCTCACGCAGTCAGTCCGGTTTTCGATGAATTGATGCGGAGCAGGTGGATTCTCGACCCGGTTCGCGCGCTGATCGGTGGTTCAGTGCGACTGCACACCAGTAAACTCAACCTAAAATCTGCAGGTTTTGGCGCGGCGGTGGAGTGGCATCAGGACTGGGCCTTCTATCCACACACCAATGACGATGTCCTTGCTGTTGGTGTGATGCTGGATGATGTCGGACCGGAAAACGGGCCCTTGCTGGTTTATCCCGGCAGTCACATGGGCGAAGTCTTCGATCATCACTCAGAGGGTTATTTTTGCGGTGCCATGTCCCTGGAAAAGTCCGGTTTGGATCCCGCGGATGCCGTCGCGCTGACGGCGCCTGCCGGGTCGATTTCGATTCATCATGGCCGCACGGTTCATGGCTCGGATCTGAATCGCTCTTCGCGAGACCGCGCTCTGCTGCTTTACGAGATGACTGCAGTTGACGCCTGGCCGTTGCAGGGCTCGTTCAGTGAGATGGGCAGCCTGGAAGACTACGACAAACGGATTCTCTGTGGTGATTCGACGATCGCACCGCGGCTGGAATCGGTTCCGGTGCGATTGCCAATTCCCAAGCCGCAGCAGCTTGGGTCGATTTATCAGGTCCAAAAAGGAATGTCAGACCGCTCCTTTGATGTGATTGAACAACCCCTAAGCAAGGCGAATCCCTGACCCTACATGGGTGTTATACATCGACGAAAGTCGTATGGTTTATCTCGAGCGGATCTGAATAATATAGTTTCCCCAATGGGTTAAGCTGAGGTGTTTGGAGGGCGAACGCCACTGCGGATAAACATTCGGACGCTTACAAACTGGGGAAGAATTAGACGTCACGACGTTTTTGCATTAATGTGTACATTACTGAATCCATAAACGCAGCATAAGCGGGATTGAGAAGGCCGTCGTCTAAATCGGCTCATATCGAGGGGAGAACGTGGAAAGATGGCTTCGGTTGGTATCCGCGATGTCCGGAAATCTTTCGGTCCCGTAGAGATTATACACGGTGTTGATATTTCGATTGAGGATGGCGAGTTTGTTATTCTCGTAGGCCCGTCAGGCTGCGGAAAGTCGACACTGCTGCGCATGATTGCGGGCCTCGAAAAAATTACCTCCGGCGAAATTTCCATTGGCGAGCGTGTCGTAAACCAGATGCCGCCGAAAGAGCGGGACATCGCCATGGTGTTCCAGAACTACGCACTCTATCCCCACATGACGGTATCGGAGAACATGGCGTTTTCGCTGCGGCTTCGGCGCACGGAAAATGCCATCGTTACGGAACGTGTCCATATCGCAGCCGAAATTCTTGGTCTGATGCCGTTGCTCGACCGCTTCCCGCGTCAACTTTCCGGCGGTCAACGCCAGCGGGTGGCGATGGGGCGTGCGATCGTGCGCGATCCACAGGTCTTTCTGTTCGATGAACCGCTCTCGAACCTTGACGCGAAGCTGCGGGTGCAGATGCGCACCGAGATCAAGGAGCTGCACCAACGCCTGCGCACCACCACCGTTTATGTCACCCATGACCAGATCGAAGCCATGACCATGGCGGACAAGATCGTTGTGATGCACGACGGTATTGTCGAGCAGATCGGCGCGCCCCTGGAGCTCTACGACAATCCAGCCAACCGTTTCGTCGCGGGTTTTATCGGCTCGCCAGCCATGAACTTCATGAGCGGGCATATTACCGGTGTGAACGGTTCCGCCAGTCTGCGTACGGAAGGCGGCATCGATCTGCCGCTCGGCGCAAAGGCGCCTGATGCCAGCGATGGTCGGCCAGCGGTTTATGGCGTAAGGCCGGAACATTTTGTCCTGTCCGGCGAAGGCGCCGAGGCATCGGTTGTCGTGGTCGAGCCGACAGGATCCGAAATTCAGGTCGTTGCCGATATGGGCGGCGACCATGTCGTTGCCGTTTTTCGGGAACGGCATGATCTGAAGCCGGGGCAGAAGATTCATCTGCAGCCAAACCCGGAGCTCGTGCATCTCTTCGACAGTGATAGCGGGCAACGACTTTAACCAGAGGACCTCCCCTGCCTGAACGGGGCAGTGGGAGCAGGAGTGATTGTCATAAAGTAAAAAACGGTGTTGAGAAGCGCCGACATATAATGGGAGGAATTAGATGTTTAACATTGATCGCCGTTCCCTGCTTAAGGGGAGTACCGCACTCGCGTTAGGCGCTGCACTTACACCAACCGAACTGCTCGGCTATGCCAAGGCCTGGGCCGCGGATATGAAATTCAAGCCCGAGGCGGGCGCTGAACTTCGACTGCTTCGTTGGAAACGATTCATTCAATCTGAAGAAGACGCTTTTCTGGCCGTGATCGATGCCTTCACAAAGGCAACCGGTGTTAAGGTGACGGTTGAAAGTGAGTTCATGGATGACATTCAGCCCAAGGCGTCCGTCGCGGCGAATGTCGGTTCCGGTCCCGATCTCATCTGGGGCCTTTATTCTACGGCGCACCTATTCCCCGACAAGCTGATCGATCTGAGCGATGTGGCTGATCATCTGGGAAGCCAGTACGGTGGCTGGGTTGAAACCGCGGAGACTTACGGCAAGGGCGATAGCGGCAAGTGGATCAACATTCCGATCTTCTTCGGCGGCAACTATCTGAATTACCGCAACTCCATGATCGAAGCTGCCGGTTTTAAGAGCGTCCCGGAGGATCTCGACGGCTTCCTGGAAATGTCCAAAGCCCTGAAGGCAAACGGCACCCCGATGGGTATGGCGCTGGGTCATGCCTCAGGAGATGGTAATGCCTGGACGCATTGGGCGCTCTGGGCTCACGACGCCTATGTGGTCGATGAGAACGACAAGGTGATCCTGGATTCACCCGAAGCGGTCAAGGCCTGTGAATACGTCAAGGCGCTGTACGACACCTGGATCCCAGGCACTGCCTCCTGGAACGACGGCTCGAATAACAAGGCGTTCCTGGCGGGCGAGGTTTCGGTCACCAACAATGGCATCTCGATCTATCAGAAGGCGCTGACCGAGAATATGACCGATATTTCCGGCGATATGGATCATGCCTTCTATCCGGTAGGTGTTTCGGGCAAACCGACAGAACTTCATGTTGCCTGGTCGTTGATGGCGTTCCAGTACACGAAGTATCCGAATGCCTGCAAAGCGCTATTCGAGTTTATCATGTCCAAGCCGCAGTACGATGACTGGCTGCAGGGCGCGGCCGCTTATCTGACGCATCCGCTGAATGCCTACGACGAGAACCCGATCTGGACGTCGGATCCCAAGCGCACGATCTTCCGTGACTGTGCCAAGCGGACGTTGACTGCTGGTGGATTGGGCTCGGTGGGCGAGCGGGCGGCGGCGGCGCTGGCCGATTTCATCGTCGTCGACATGCTTGCCTCGGCTGCAACCGGGCAGACAACGCCGGAGGAGGCCGTCAAACAGGCAACCCGTAAGGCGAAGCGGATCTATCGAAGCTAGGTCTTAGTCTGAACTTCGCGGGAGCCGGTGTTCCGGCATCGGCTCTCATCCTTTTTCGCTTTCGGGATAAGCTGACAACATGATTGACGCCGCAGCGAATGAAAATGCGGTCGCGCCGGTCAGTTTCTGGACGAGGCTGAACGAGAACCGGACGGTTCTCGGGCTTTGGTTCATGCTGCCGGCCGCGGCGTTTCTGTTACTCTTCCTGGCCTATCCGCTCGGCCTGGGAATATGGCTGAGCCTGACCGATGCCAGGATTGGCCGTGCCGGTGAATTCATCGGCATTGAGAATTTTACCTGGCTCTGGGGTGACGCCGTCTTCTGGCTGTCGGTTTTCAACACGCTGCTCTACACGATTGTGGCGAGCGTAATCAAATTCGCCATCGGTCTCTATCTGGCGCTTTTGCTCAACAACAACATCGCCTTCAAGGCTTTTATCCGCGCAATCGTTTTGCTGCCTTTCATCGTGCCAACAGTGCTCTCGGCCATTGCTTTCTGGTGGATTTTCGATTCACAGTTTTCGATCATTTCCTGGGCGTTGATCGAGCTCGGCATTATTGAGCAGAATATCGATTTCCTCGGAACGCCGAACAATGCCAGGGCCTCGGTGATTTTTGCCAACATCTGGCGCGGCGTACCCTTTGTGGCGATCACGCTGCTGGCCGGGTTGCAAACTGTGCCGCAATCGCTCTACGAAGCGGCGACGATAGACGGTGCTTCCAAGTGGGCGATGTTCCGGCACATCACCTATCCGCTTCTGACGCCGATCATTGCGGTCGTCATGACCTTTTCGGTGCTCTTCACCTTCACCGATTTTCAGTTGATCTATGCCATGACCCGGGGTGGGCCGGTCAATGCAACGCATCTTATGGCGACCTTGTCCTACCAGCGTGCAATTCTCGGCGGAAACCTGGGTGAGGGCGCGGCGATCTCCACGGCGATGATCCCGTTCCTGCTCTCGGCCATCATGTTCTCCTGGTTCGGACTACAACGCCGTAAGTGGCAGCAGGGGGAGAGCGATGACTGAAGTCACTTTGAAGTCAGCCAAGACCCGCGAGGCGGTCTCGGACGATTCTGAGGGCATGGACTATCTGATCACGCGGCAGTCGCGCTTTGTGACGGTCTATCTGCCGCTGATCCTGATCATGTTCGTGTTGTTGTTCCCCTTCTACTGGATGGGAACGACGTCGGTAAAACCGAACAGCGAACTGCTTGATATGAGCAACCACAATCCCTTGTGGGTTTCCTCTCCAACCTTTCAGCACTTTGAAAAGCTGCTGTTCGAGACCGAGTACCCCTCCTGGATGTGGAACACAATGCTGGTTGCCGTGGTGGCGACCTTTCTGTCGGTCGTGGCGAGCGTGCTGGCGGCCTACGCGATCGTCCGTATTAAGTACAAGGGCGCTCAGACCGTTGGTGGTCTGATTTTCCTCGCTTACCTGGTGCCGCCGTCGATTCTCTTCATTCCCCTTTCGACGGTGATCTTCGAGTACGGACTTTTCGACAGTCCGCTGGCGTTGATCCTCTCCTATCCGACGATCCTGATTCCCTTCAGCACCTGGCTGCTGATGGGGTATTTCAAGACGATTCCCTTTGAACTTGAGGAATGCGCCCTGATCGACGGGGCGTCCCGTCTGCAGATCCTGGTCAAGATTGTCCTGCCGCTTTCCGTTCCCGGTCTGATTTCCGCTGGCATCTTCTCTTTCACGCTTTGCTGGAACGAGTTCATTTACGCCCTGACCTTCATCAGCACCTCGTCCAACAAGACGGTGCCCGTGGCGGTTCTTTCCGAACTGGTGGACGGAGACGTCTACCACTGGGGCTCCTTAATGGCCGGAGCGCTTCTGGGGTCTGTACCCGTCGCGATCATCTATTCCTTCTTCGTCGAACACTATGTTTCTTCGATGACAGGTGCAGTGAAAGAGTAGCTAGGCCCGATTAGATTTGGGCTCTTCGCCTTTGTCCCCTATATCTGTGTGCGGGTTGTCCGGACGTGGAGTGCTGTCCGCGCGGTCACCGAGCTGCAGCGATGACGACACGCGAGGGATAGAACAGGCAAATGCATCGATTTCGAAAAGCTGATTTTTTCAGTGGCGCTGGATCCCCAGATCCTGCGATTTCTAACCCGCATCCCCATTTAGGCGGGAATGTGCGATGACGGAAGCTCCAGGTGACATGGGGTTTCTGGCTGAAGCTGCCGTTTTTATGGCGGCGGCCGTTGTAGCCGTGCCTGTGTTCAAGCGCTTTGGTCTCGGCTCGGTTCTCGGCTTTTTGGCGGCAGGTACGGTTATCGGTCCTTTTGGTATCGGGATCATCAGCAATGCGGAAGATATCCTGCATTTCGCCGAGTTCGGCGTGGTGTTGCTGCTGTTCATCATCGGACTGGAGTTAAAGCCAAGCCGGTTATGGGTGATGCGGCGGGAGATCTTCGGGCTCGGGCTCGCTCAGGTTTTTACGACGGGTTTTGTTCTCTCCAGCGCGGCCTATCTCCTGGGGTTGGGTTGGCAGGCGGCGGTGATTGCCGGGTTTGGTCTTGCGCTCTCATCGACCGCTTTCGCCCTGCAGATCCTGCAGGAAAGGGGCGACCTCAATACCCGTCATGGCCGGACCGCCTTCTCAATTCTCCTGTTTCAGGACATTGCCGTCGTTCCACTTCTGGCACTGGTCGGAATTTTCAGCGCCGGCAGCGGTGAAGCCGCGGATCCTTTCTGGCTGGAGGCGATCAAGGCAATTGCCGTGGTCGGCGGTTTGCTGCTGTTAAGCCGCTTCCTGCTGAATCGTATCTTCCGTTTGGTGGCACGTGCCAACTCTCGCGAGGTTTTTGCCGCGGCCTCTTTATTGCTGGTCGTGGGAACAGCGCTGATGATGGATGCCGCCGGCCTTTCTATGGCACTCGGGGCCTTTCTGGCAGGTGTCATGCTCGCAGATTCCGAGTTCCGCCATCAGTTGGAAGCGGATATCGAACCCTTTCGCGGTCTCCTGCTTGGCCTTTTCTTTATGGCAGTCGGGATGTCCGTCGATTGGCGTCTCGTGTTCGAGAACCTCGGGCTTGTACTCCTGGCAGTCGTGGCAGTCATGGCCGTAAAAGCTGCACTGATTTACATTCTCTCGCGTCTCTTTGGGAATGGAAATATCGAAGGCCTGACGATCTCCTCCACGCTTTGCCAGGGTGGTGAATTTGCCTTCGTGCTTTTTTCGGCTGCGTCGGCAGGAGCGATCTTCTCCGATCTTCTCTCGAATCTTATGACCGCCAGCGTAACGATCTCCATGGCTTTGACGCCGCTCGCCACCGCCATCGTAGGACGTATTGCACAAAAGTCCGCAGCCTATGAACCGGTTGGCGAGAAGCCGCCTGTGCGCAAAGTGGAGGATGCACGGGTGATCATCGCCGGTTTCGGGCGGATTGGGCAGGTGGTGGCCCAATTGATGTCAGCGCGTGGAATCATTGCAACCATGATCGACACCGATCCTGAAAGAATTGACATCGCACGAACCTTTGGCACCAAGGTCTTTTACGGCGATGTGCAGCGGATCGATGTCCTGCGGGCGGCGGGGGCAGACGATGCGGAAGTGATTTTCGTCTGCGCCGATGACAAGGAGACCTGCACCGAGATGGTCAAACGGATCAAAGGCTCTTTCCCGAAAATCAAGACGATCGTCCGGGCCTATGACCGCATGCATGTTATGGAACTGACCGACTGGACCAATGGCCTGATCGTGAGAGAGACCTTTGAATCCAGTGTTCTTATGGGGCGGGAAGGCCTTCTGCGGCTTGGTGTGAGCGAGACGGAAGTCGAAGCGACGGTCAGGGAGTTTCGCCGCAGAGACGAGGAGCGACTGCGCTTGCAAAAGACGATTGGCATCTATGCGGCCGCCGAGCGGATGCAGGAACCCTATGAAAACGATGCGCCGAAAGAAGAGAAATCTTAACGCCGTTGTTTCAGGTGCTGCCATGTCGGCCATGCCGAGGCGTAAAGGATCAGGAGCCACGCGAGGGCGCCTTTGGCATGCGCGGAAAGCGTTGCCGGTCCGCTGAAGGAGACATGTTCGAAGATCGCATGGAACTCCGGCGGATTCCGGATCACGATTTGCCAGGGGAGGCCTTCGAAGATTGCCTGATAGTAAAGGTAATAGACCTGTGGCGAGAGCCAGACAAAGACCCACATCATAAAGATGGCGACACCTATTCTGGCAGCAAGCTGCGTGGGCAGGCCTTTGTCAGGCACCAGTCTGAAGAGATGACCTGCCGCGAATAGCGTTGCAAGGGTCAAAAACAACGACAGCAGGACCAGGCCGATCTGGCCATTGTCCGTCAGGCTGTAAAAGGAGTCGCTGTCGTACATAAGCTATTTTGTCTCTTGCCCGAGTGCTCAGGGAATTAACGGGTAATTGCTTCCTGTCGAATTCCCGGCGGGTGCTATAGTCTCCTCTGCAGAGGGGCAGGTTGCCAATGGGAATTTCGATGTCTGTGATGCGTCAGTTCAAATCCAGAGCCGCAGCGGGCGCTTTGCTTGCATTTGTATTTCTGATTTCGATACCACACGGCGCATTCGCGCGTGAGGCGATGGATAACTTCATTTTCGTCGCGAACCGGACCTCCGCAGAAATTGCAGTGATCGACGTGCGTAAGGATGAGGTCGTCTCCCGGATTGCGACGGATGGCATTCCGCTCCACCTTCTCGCATCCAAGGAGCGCCGGCAGCTGATTGCGACCAGCAAGGAGCGGAAATCTCTGACGCTTGTGGATTTTGATAGCCGGGAGACGATTTTCAGTCTTCAACTGGGGTTTGAGCCGACCTTCATCGAGAAGGGGCCCGATGATCTGCTGCTGGCGGTGGGCGATGATCAAGGTGCTCTCTCGATAGTCTCTCTCGACGAGCTACGCGAACTTCACCGGATCGATGGTTTGCCCGAACCCGGTTATTCCGTCTTCAGCGCTACGGGTGATCGCCTTTTCGTATCACACAGGACTTCCGGCGAAGTTTCGGTTGTCGACATTGCGCAGGGTCGGGTTTCGGGAAGCATTTCCCTGGAGGAAATCTCACCTGGCAGCGGTGGCATTTCTCATATCACCCGTACACCGGGCGGGCGCTACGGCTTTGCCTTGCATCGTGAAGGCGGTGGTCTGAGCGTGCTCGATCTGGAGAAACAAATCGCCCTCGACGCAGTGGCTTTGCCCGGTGGGCATTGGCGCGGTTTTCCAACAGTCGACAGCCAGTATCTGCTGGTGCCGAACCGAAACGATGACAGCCTTTCCATGATCTCTGCCCGCACCCGCCGTGAATCCGCGCGATTTGAGGGTATCAGGGACATGACGGGGGTGAATACGGCACTTTTCGGCAGTATGGCTTTCGCCTTCAGCCGTGCGGACAAAGCTGTGACCGTCATCGATCTTCTCGAGCAGCGGATCATAAGTCGCTTTGATTTACCATCTGCACCCGAGACTGCAGCCACCACGACAGATGGCCTGAAGATCTATGTCGCCCTTGTCGAGAGCGACCAGGTGGCGGTTATCGATGTCATTCGCGGCAAGGTCATCAAGACCATCGATGATGTTGGCGGCGAGCCCTGGGCCGTGTTGGCGGCAGGCGCACTAAACTACTGTCATTAATACGCAAACCTGAACCGGCTTTCGGATTCGACCCCCGTTGGATTCAGACCTCACTCCTGCTGCACCTTATGATGAAACGTCGCTCGTTATTTTCAGTCTGGCCTTCATCATCGGATGGAAAATGCAGAAGTAGTCTGGTTGCATTCCCTCTTTAACGTATGTTTCCCAGCTCTCATCCCGTTCAAGCGTCCCGGAGTCCCAGCTTCTGTCGATTGCTGTGACCGTGTGTGGCACAATGTCTCGATTGATCCAGGTAATGCGATCGCCGGAAGCGATCTCCAGTTGCGCCGGGTCAAAAATAAAATCTCGGATTTCCACCACGTAGTGCTTTCCTGCTGCCGCGGAAGCTTTTGCGGCGGCAGCGGATCTGATTCCGCTCAGGGCACTCATGGCGAATGCCATGAGTGCCCTGCGGGATATTTCCCTTGAGTTCATAATCTGCTCTCTACTTTAGAGATTTGACCATCATTTCGGCGTGATGCTCGTGCGCTTTGAAGATTTTCAAGGCTTTCTCGAACAGCGCTTTAACCTGGGGTGTTTCGATATTCGGGATAAAGGCCGTTTCGACCAGCCCGTTAACGGCCTTATGGTAACCAAGCTCATTCTCGGCGTAACGTTTGTCAAAGGCGTCACCGCTCAAGCCGCTCATTTCTGCAACCAACTGGTCGGCATCGCTGGAGAGTTTTTGGCTGAGGAAGTTATCCTGGGGGGCGACATTGAGCTCTTTCAAGAGGGCCAAGGCTTCTTCGTTTACAGCGGTATGATCACGAATCATGGTTCTTGCAAACTCATGAATCCTGGGATTCTTGGAGATGGCCAGTGCAAGATGTGCATAGCGTATATCGATGGAATCGGCGGTATAGGCGACGTGTGCAATCTCAAGATCGTTGAGTTCCGAAGGTGAAGCGGCGGAGCTCGGAGAAATCCAGGCAATGGTAGAAATGGCGAGCGCAGATAAGAAAAGTTTCGTGTTCACGGGTGCCTCCTGTCAGAAATGGGCTTGTATAAAGCGCTGTGCAGTAGAATTCGGTGCGGTGATATCTTTTCACCAGATGCCCTCCACTGCAGGTACGACAGCTAATGACGGTATGGTGATATGATCAATCACAGCTCGTTCATTAGATTTGATCGATCGTACAAGCTGACGTGCTGCATAGTGTTTTTAAGAAGGTGAGGGGGCATCTTCAGGTAGGAGGTGAAAATATGGACTTACTGAGCGATATACTTGAGTTGCTGAAGCTGAAGGGGACCTTCTATTTCAGAACCTCTTTCAACCCGCCCTGGGGCGTGCTGGTTCCGGCCTTCGAAAATGTCTCGCGTTTTCACTTTGTCCATCGGGGCCGCTGCTGGCTGAGCGTTGATGGCGTGGAAGAGCCCTTGCTGCTTGAGCAGGGCGATCTGGCGATCATCACCCACGGCGCCTCGCACAGTATGCGGGATCACCCCGACAGGCCTCTGAAAACGGTGGATCAGGTGGTTTCCGACGCCGGCTTCACCGGTGAAGGCGCATTGGTCATGGGGGAAGTCGGCGGCGGCTCTGAAACGCAGCTGGTCTGCGGGCATTTTGCGTTTGATCGGGATGCTACCCATCCCCTGATCGAGGAATTGCCACCCTATCTGCACATCAAGAACTTCGGCGAAGCCTCGACGCTCTGGCTTGAATCCACACTCAAACTGATAGGGGCCGAAGCGGGGCGCGCGCATCTCGGCGGGGACCTTATCGCCTTGAAGCTCACGGAGATCATTTTTACGCAGGCCATCCGTGCTTATCTGAATAGTGACGGACAACGGCAACTGGTCTTCAAAGGGGTCGTGGATACTCATATCGGGCGCAGTTTGACAGCGCTGCACCGCAATCCTGCTGAGAGCTGGACGCTGGAATCCATGGCCCGCAATGCAGGCCTGTCACGGACCGCCTTCGCCAACCGTTTTCACGAATTGATGGGCATGACGCCGATCCAGTATCTGACTTCCTGGCGGATGCAGATCGCACGCCGTTCACTTGTCGAGACCGACGCTTCGATTTATCAGGTGGCGGAACAAAGCGGTTACCAGTCGGAGGCTGCGTTCGGACGCGTGTTCAAACGACACTTCAATACGGCACCCGCGACCTATCGGCGTCTGCAGCGCCCGGAAGGGCAGGTGGCGTGATCGCACATGGATAAACTCCAGCCGGTGCTTAGCCTGTAGCTATTCTGCGTGAGCCGGATCGGGTTTTTCCAGGGCATAGCCCGCGTCCCGCAAGGACTGGAAGGTTACATCCAGCAATTTGTTTGAAGTACTTCTCGCCGCGTCGCTGTCGCGCTGTTCGATGGCATCGATGACCGCGCCGTGAAGCAGGCGCGATTCAGGGGCTTCAATGGCTGGCTGCGACGTGAGCCTGATCGAGGCGCGCAGGCTTTCCTCGATACAGGCACCGACGCCGGAAAAAAGTGCATTTCCGCTCGCGGTCAGGATCAGGCGGTGGAAGGTCACGTCGCCTTCGATTGCATCGTCTGAATAGTGATGGCTGCGCGCGCCCATAGCTTCAAAGGCACTGCGGATCTGGACCATCTGCGCGGATGTCGCTCGTTCGGCAGCCAATGCGGCAGCCTCGGGTTCGACGAGACGTCGCATCGCGAAGAGCTCATTGAGATAGGTTTGCGGCGGGATTACCTGACGCCGCCAGCGCAGCATATCCGCGTCGAGGAAATTCCAGTCGATTTGGTCCCGCACCACGGTTCCGATCCGTGGGCGTGAAATGATCAGGCCTTTTCCGGAGAGGAGCTGGAGAGCCTCGCGCAGGCAGGTCCGGCTGACCGCGAATTCTTCGAGCAGGCTGGTCTCATGCGGCAAAGCTGTTCCGGTCACGTAAGTGCCGGTGATGATCCGCACCGCTAGTGCTTCGACAACAGTGTCGCGGAGGTTCAAGCGTTTGCGCTGTGTCTGCAATGCTCTATCCTTAGGGTCAGAGGGCAATTCACGTTCCACGAAGTGTCGATCCTCCGCAAGAGCGATCTTGAAGTCATTAGTAATACATATTACAAATTATCAACATAGAGCTTCTCTTTGCCAAGATCTCCTGAGCTTTCAGCAGGGCGGCGACCCTTCGTATCGAAAGTGTGGGAGCGAGGCCGCTGCGTCAGATTGGATTCACGTGTTTTGCCGAAGCTAAAAGGTGGTTCCGGCTAGGTTGAGAATTGATGATCGTGGATTCGCAACCGGAACCTGATCCGATCTAGAGTTCTCCATCGGAGAATGTCATTGTTGCTTGATGTTGTAACTGTCCTGCTGCGGTCTCGCACTGTGACGAACTGCCGCTCAGTTTGGCGGCTGGAAGGGTCCGAAAGATGTCGAAAGCTGCGTCATTTCACAGCCTGAAAGATAAACCTGTATTGATCACCGGCGGTGCGTCGGGTATCGGAAAAGCAATGGTTGAAGCCTTTGCGCGTCAGGGGGCGAAAACCGCATTTTTGGATCTGGACGGTGACGCTGGCGAGAAGGTGGCTACCGAGCTTCGAGAGGAAACCGGCTCGGTCGTTGCATTTGCGAAGTGTGATCTGACGGATATCGACGCCCTGCGCTCATCTATCGAGGCGCTGTCCAAGGAGACTGGCCCCTTCGAAGCTCTGATCAACAATGCCGCGAACGACACCCGGCACGATTGGCGTGAAGTGACACCTGAGTACTGGGACGACCGCGTGGCGGTTAATCTGCGGCATTTCTTTTTCGCAATTCAGGCGGTGGCACCGGGTATGATCGAAGCCGGCGGCGGTTCGATCGTCAATCTGGGCTCGGTGTCCTGGATGCTCGCCCAGGGCGGCATGCCCTGCTACACGAGCTCCAAGTCAGCGGTTCAGGGCATGACCCGCTCCTTTGCGCGGGACCTCGGGCCGCATGGCATCCGAGTGAATACGCTGGTGCCCGGCTGGGTCATGACCGAGCGGCAGCTTGCCCTCTGGGTTGACGAGGCGGGCGAACGGCAAATGGACGAGCAGATGTGCCTCAAGGGACGGGTGCAGCCCGAGGATATCGCGAACGCCGCACTGTTCTTTGCCGCGGATGAAAGCAGCATGTGCTCCGCCCAAAGCCTCATTGTGGACGGCGGCTGGGTTTAATCACACTGACCCAGCGGCAGAACCTAGCTCGGGATAAACAAGATGACTGAGACCGGCGCGCGATTGCTCGTCGATTGGGGAACCACCAACCTGCGCGCCTTTCTGGTTGACGCAGACGGTGCCGTGCTCGACCGGCAGTCTTCGGATCAGGGAATTTTGAGCGTTGAGCCAGATGCCATGCCGGCGCTTTTAGATGACCTCGCCGCGCCCTGGGGCGACCGCTTGAGCGATCAGCCTGCCGTACTCTGTGGAATGGTGGGAAGCATCAATGGCTGGACCGAAGTGCCGTACGTAACCTGCCCGGCGAGGTTTTCAGATTTGCCGAAAGCGGCTAGCAGAGTTCGCTCCGCTGAGGGACGCGACGCCATAATTCTGCCCGGTCTGACCAGCCAGCGGCACCTTGGTGAAGACCTGATGCAGGCCGATGTGATGCGCGGTGAGGAGACTCAGATCTTTGGTGCTCTTCGGCATTTGAAGCGGGAGGGTGCGACCTTCTGCCTGCCGGGCACACATGCGAAGTGGGCGCGGGCTGAAGCCGACCGGTGTGTCGGCTTCGCGACCTATTTCACCGGCGAGCTCTACAGTGTTTTAACCCGTCATTCGCTCCTGGGGCGGCTGATGGTGGAGAAGGGCGAAGCGCAGATAGAGCAAAAGACTCTGCCGGAGGGGTTTGAGCGCGGGCTGGCAACTGCGCAGGCGACGGAAGGCCTGTCGGGGGCACTCTTCTCGACCCGGGCGGATGTCCTTGCAGGCTTCATGACGAAGTCGGAGAGCGCGGGTTATCTGTCAGGTCTGCTCATCGGTTGTGAAATTCGGGAAGCGCTGCCCAGGTTTAGCGCTACAGGACCCATCGTCATCGTCGGGGCGCACGGACTTGTGCCTTTGTACGAGGCGGCTCTGGTTCACGCAGGGGTGACGGTCGAGCGCATGGACGGCGATACGGCAGTGATTGCGGGACTCCTACAGGCCGCGGAACTGCTGGAACATTAATCAGGAGAGACGAAGCATGTTTTCCAAAGAGGGCGCTCCCTATCTGGTCGCGATCCTGCGAGGCGTTACAACGAAGGAAGCGCCGGGTGTTGTCGAGACCTTGATCGATGCAGGTATGACGTGGATCGAGGTGCCTCTGAATTCACCTGATGTGCATGTCACCCTGAAGCTTTTGCAGGAAACCTACGGCAGCAAGGCGAAGTTCGGTGCAGGCACCGTCACGCGTGTCTCAGAACTCGATGCCTTGAGCGCGCTTGGGTTGACCTACATCGTCACCCCCAACAGCAATCCGGCTGTGATCGAAGCTGCTGTGGCCAAGGGGATTGCGGTCATGTCCGGCTGCATGACACCGTCCGAAGCCTTCGCCGCTGCCTATGCGGGGGCCAAGGCGCTGAAGCTCTTCCCCTGCGAGGTTATTGGAACCGCCGGTGCGAAGGCGATGCGCGCGATCCTGCCGCCCGAGGTGCCACTCTTTGCGGTTGGCGGGATTGAGCCGGAGAGTCTTCAGGCCTACACCGATGCCGGATGCCTGGGCTTTGGAATCGGTTCGGCACTCTACAAACCCGGACGATCGGTCGAGGATATTGCCGCCCGGGCCAAGGCCTTTATCGACGCGGCCAAAAACCTCTCCTGAGAGTTCCTGTCCAGCAGCACGCGCCTGGTCACTCTTCTTGCGCCTGGGCCCTGAGTTTGGCGGCGCGTTCCCGTCTGACCAGGATGAGCGCGCCGGTGACGATGATGGCGATGCCGATCACGCTCAGAATGGTCAGCGGCTGATCGAAAACGGCAAAGTCGTAGAGCGCGGCAAAGACCGGTGTCGCGTAGAGAATTGGAATCACAAAGCTCGCATCGGCTCTTTTCATCGAAAGAATGAAACAGAATTGCGCGGTGACCATGGTCATGCCGAGTGCGATCAGCAGGAACCATTGCGACTGCGACGGCGCGATCCAGAAGAACGACGCGACGCTGACTGAGATCGCCGCCCCAATTCCGTTGTTGATGGCGAGGATCCGCAGGGGTGGTTCGCCGTTGCTCAGCTTTTTAATGAAGATGACTTCGATGCCCATGAAGAAGGCCGAAAGCAGGGCAAGAACGGCTGCGGGCTGAAAGGCTTCCGTGCCCGGACGGGTTAGAACCAGCGCGCCGAAGAGTGAGAGAGCGGCCGCGCTCCAGCGTTTCGGCCCGACCTTTTCACCCAGAAAAGGGATGGACAGCGCCATGGCCACGATGGGGCTGAGGAAGCTGATCGCATTGGCGTCGGCTAGCGGCATCTGTGCGGCTGCGGCAAAGAGGAAACTCACACCGATCCAGCCAAAAAACGAGCGTCCGACGTGTACGCACCATGGGGCGCCGCGAAAGCTCGGGCGCGCCCAGAGCAGGACCGGAATCAGAGTGGCGAAGGCAAAGCAAAAGCGGCCTGCCGAAATCTGCGCGGGATGAAGTTCAGGCCCTCCCAGTCCACGGCCCAGCGCCTTGGCCATCAGCGACGTGACCGCAATCAACGCAGCCGCGCAGAGCATCAGCAGCAAACCCTGAACGCGCGGGGAGACGGAGACTTCTTTCGGCATGGGACCTGAATGGAGGACTGAGAAGTCGGTTAGACAAAAGGTTGGGTGACTAGGGTTTCAATAGCACCTCCGCCGCCTGCGCGGAACAGCTTAAAGGCTTTGGAGTCCGGTTAAGACCCCCTCCCAACCGCCTTGGCCAGGAGCGTAATTGTCAGAGCCAATAAAGCGAGCAGGAGAAAGCTGGTCTCAAAGGAAGTGTGTTCAGCCAGAAAGCCAATGATGGGTGGACCCAGCAGCAGTCCGCCGTAGCCCAGCGTGGCGACGCTTGCAATCGCGGTTCCGGCTGCCTGCTTGGGATCATTCGCAGCTTTCGAGAAGGCGAGCGGCATAATCAGGGCAAATCCCAGACCCATGAAGACGTAGCCAACAAGAACGATCGGAACACTGGACCCATAGACAGCTGTGAGAACGCCAATCAGGGCGATCAAGCCGCTTAGTTGTGTCGTCCTGTAAGCCCCCAGGGCCTGGATCACTCTATGTCCGAGTAAACGGGCCGCGACCATTGCAATGGAGAAAACCGCGTAACCCGACGCGGCCTCGCTTTGGCTGGCCGAGACGGTCTCCACCAGAAAAACCGCGCTCCAGTCTGTCATCGCGCCTTCACCCATGGCGGAACAGAACGCTACGAGCCCCACTAGGATCAGTACACCTTTCGGCAGATTGAAAAGACTGCCTCCGGGCTTTTTAACAACACTGTCCGAGCTCCACGGGATCGTTGCCAGGAACACGCAGGGAAAGGTGGCAATAAGTGTAAAAATCAGGAAGTGCTGGGCGATCCCCCATTCGAACCTTAGTGCCGCGACACCGAACGCCGCACCTGCGCCTGCGCCCAGGCTGAAGATCGCATGGAACATCGAGAGCACGGGCCGTTTTGCGCGCCGCTCGACCTCTGTGCCCCAGGCATTCATCGATACGTCCATTGCGCCGTGGGTGACACCGAAGAAGAACAGAGCCATTCCCAAGAGCCAAAGCTGCGCAGACAAGGCAATCATCACCAGGGCCGCCGCGTAGAAAAGTGCGAGCCACCAGGTCACCCTGGCCGCACCGAACCGGTCGGTTGCGGCCCCGGCGAGAGGGAAGGAAATGATGGCCCCGGCAGCCAGCAACAGCAGAAACAGACCCAAGGCGTCGGGGGAAAGCTCGAAGCTCTCCTTGATCGTCGGGATGCGCGAAGCCCAGCCACCGAAAAACGCACCGTTGAGAAAGAACATGGCCGAGACGGCGCGTGTGGGTGAGCGAAGGCTATGCATGCAACGTCATGGAACAGCTCCCTGTGACGAAGGCTACATGATCTCTCAACTTGCGACCTCGCGCCCGCGCACTTCCACTTCATAACCGGGCTCTTCCGGTTCATCATCGGTCATTTCCGGGGGGAAGCCGGCGGCGCGGATGTCGAGGCCTGTCGCCTCTTCAAGACGCCGGATGATATTGGGGGAGAGTTCCCGGGAGCCGTAGCGTTGCTCACCGTCCATAAAGATGCTTTTGAGCAGCGGTGAAACCTCCAGCGGCACATTTGCCCGCTCCGCGACTTCCTGGAACAACGAGATATCCTTGACCACGAGATCCATGGTGAAGTTGATGTCGCGCGACCCGTTCAGGATCACCTGACTTTCGGTCTCATGGACGAAGGAGTTGCCCGAAGAAATGCGGATAGCTTCGTAGGCGGTGTTGAGATCCATGCCGGCAGCTTTAGAGGTCACGAGCGCCTCACAAACAGTAACCAGGTTAGCTGTGGCCAGGTAGTTGGTCACGACCTTCAGAACCGAGGCGGAGCCAAGATCGCCTGTATGCAGGATACGCCGTCCCATGGCCTTGAGCACCGGCAGGGCGCGGTCGAAGGTTTCGCGCGAACAGCCAGCCAGGATCGCGATGTTGCCGGTCGCAGCCCGATGGCACCCGCCCGATACCGGGCAATCGACAGGCTCTGCGCCTTTGGCCTTGACCCGTTCGGCGATGCGGCGGACCTCGCTTTCGTCCGTGGTCGACATCTCTGCCCAGATCTTGCCCTCCGACAGGCCGGCGAGGATGCCGTCATCGGCCTCCATGACCTGCGCGCAGATGGCGGGCGACGGGAGACAGGTGATGACCATATCGACGACTTCCGCCATGGCTTTCGGGCTCTCAGCCCAGTGGGCACCCTTGTCCAGGAACGGCTGTGCCGCTGCTTTGTCCAGATCGCGGACAGTCAGGTCGAAGCCATTGCGTAAAAGACTGCCTGCAAGTTTGCCTCCGACATTGCCGAGGCCGATGAATCCGATTTTCATTTCAGTAGTACTCCCTGCGACCGCACTAAGGGCTATGCCAAAAGGTTTATTCGTTATAGCTGGGCGGGTGTTTCCGACATTTCGAGATGGAGGGCTGTGCCTTCATAGGGATTTGCCAGGGCGACTTCTTCATTCAGTTCGACGCCAATTCCCGGTTCGCTCGGCGGGATGACGTAACCGTCTTCCCATTGGATCGGCTTTTTCAGGATCTCCGTATGGAAGCCGCCCCAGGTCTGGATGCTTTCCAGGATCAGGAAGTTGGGAGTGCAGGCGCTGATCTGAATGTTGGCGGCACCCTCGATAGGACCGCAATAGAGATGCGGCGCGATCTGGGCATAATAGGTCTCGGCCATGCCCGCGATTTTCTTGGCTTCCAGAATGCCGCCGACCCGGCCAAGCGCCATCTGCAGGATCGAAGCCGCCTGGTTCTCCAGCACGCGGGCGAACTCGTACTTGGTCGTTAAGCGTTCGCCGGTCGCAATGGGGATCGAGGTCTGCCGTGCCACCCGTGCCATCTCCGCCGGGTTTTCCGGTGGTGTCGGTTCCTCGAACCAGAGCGGATCGTATGGCTCTAATTGCCGTGCCAGCCTGATCGCGCCGGAGGTCGTGAACTGGCCGTGGGTGCCGAACAGCAGGTCGGCCTTGGTGCCAACGGCCTCGCGGATCTTTTTCACGAATTCCACCGAGCGGGCGATGTCGTCCAGGCTGGGCTGATGACCGTCATAGACAGTGTAGGCACCTGCAGGATCAAACTTGACTGCGGTAAAGCCTTGCGCGACGTACTCCGCCGCCCGTTCGGCAGAACGGTCCGCGTCGTGATAGAAGTCTTCCGTCTCATTCTCACCGGGATAGAGATAGGTGTAGGAGCGCAGGCGCTCATGAACCTGTCCGCCCAGTAACTCGTAAACCGGTTTGTTCAATTCCTTGCCGACGATGTCCCAGCAGGCGGTTTCTATACCGCTGAGGACACCCATGACCGAGACGTCCGGGCGCAGGGTGTAGCCTGCGCCGTAGACGTTGCGCCAGAGTTTCTCGATCTTGAAGGGGTCGGTGCCGATGATGTGTCGTTCGCAGACGTCTTCGATCATTTTGGCGACAACATGCGGGCCGAAGGTGGCAGCGTAAACTTCGCCGATACCGGAGATCCCGCTGTCCGTCGTCAGCTTTACGAAGATAAAATATCTGCCGCCGAAGTGCGGAGGCGGGTTGCCCACCACGAAGGTTTTGACGTCGGTGATCTTCATGCGCGCTTCACCTTTTATAACGTGTTTTTTTGATGTTGGTCCGTCGGGACTAAAAGACGATGACGTTGCGCAGGGCTTCGCCCCGTTTGACCGAATCAATGGCTTCGTTGATGTCGTTCAGCGCGTAGCGGCCCGTGATCAGTTCGTCCAGTTTCAGGCGTCCCCGCTTGTAGAGAGACACAAGGTTGGGGATATCCACCTGGATCCGTGCCGATCCCATCTTCGAACCCATGATGTTCTGGCCGTAGGCGGCAATGCTGCCCGGGTCGATTTCCGACATCACCCCCGTTGCCGGCATCCCCACAAGAACCACTGTTCCGGTCGGACCCATGAGGCTGTAGGACTGATCGAAAGCGGCTTTGGCGCCCACTGTGACGAAGACGTAGTCGGCGCCACGGCCTGCTGTCTTTGCGCGCACAGCCTCTCCGACGTCTTCTTTTGACGGGTTGATGGTTGCGGTTGCACCGAATTTCAGCGCGGCCTCCAGTTTGTCGTCGGCCAGGTCGATGGCGATGATCTCCGTCGCGCCGCAGAGGGCTGCGCCTTGAACCGCATTCAGACCGACACCGCCGGTGCCGATAACCACCACGTTCGCGCCCGGCTCGACTTTCGCCGTGTTGACCACCGCCCCCAGGCCGGTGATGACGCCGCAGGCGAGCAGCGATGCGGATTCCAAGGGCACGTCCTTGGGGACAGTCACTGCCTGGGATGCATCGACCACGACGTACTCGGCGAAGGCCCCTGTGCGCAATCCATGTCCCAGAGCCTCTCCGCCTTCTGACGTCAGGGGTGATTTCTCATCCAGGGGAAAGCTGGTCTCGCAGGCGACCAGTGAACCCTGAGCGCAATAGTGACAGTGCCCGCAGGAGCGGATGAGTGTCACCACGACATGATCGCCTTCCGCCACGGTGGTCACACCGGACCCGACCGCTTCGACGACACCGGCAGCCTCGTGACCGTAGACGGCCGGCAGTTCGCCGCCCCACGCGCCCTCGGCAAAGAAGATATCGCTGTGACAGATCGCACAGGCGGCGAGTTTGACTTTGATTTCGCCCGCCTGTGGCGCGGCAATTTCGATATCTTCTATGACGAGCGGCGCTCCGAACGTCCTGCAAACGGCTGCTTTCACGTGGTTGATCTCCCGATCGAACACTTTGTCTATCCATCGCTGCGCGAAGTGTCTGCGAAGCGGTTTCGAAAATCAAACAAATCAGATGCGGCGGGAGAGATTTTTTTCACAGGCTGTCCGGAACCTGATTTCGTGTGCAGAGATCTGCGCGAATTGAGGCTTGTCGGCATTGCGGAAAGCTGTCTTTAGTCGTCTTTGATATTAGTTGGTTTGAGGTGTCGAGATGTCTTTGGAACTTTGGTTCGCCTTTTCCCTGGCCAGCATTGTGTTGCTGGTCGTGCCGGGCCCGACGGTGATGCTGGTGGTGAGCTACGCGCTCGGGCATGGCAAGCGGAGCGCCTGGGCGACTGTGCCGGGTGTGATGTTGGGGGATCTGACGGCCTTGACCGTGTCATTGGCAGGGGCGGGGGCGGTGCTGGCGACGTCGGCAACTCTCTTCACGGTCCTCAAATACCTGGGCGCGGCCTATCTGGTTTGGCTCGGTGTTAAGCTCTGGCGCGCGGAGCCGAAGCTTGAAGTGCCCCAGGAGACAGGTTCGCGCAAGGACGCCCGATCCATGTTCTGGTCGGCCTACATCGTGACGGCGCTTAACCCCAAGGGGATCGTATTCTTCATCGCGTTCCTGCCGCAGTTCGTTTCACCCGAACAAGCGGTTGTTCCTCAACTGGTGATTCTCGGGGCAACCTTCCTTACCCTGGCCACGATGTCGGTTGCCATCTGGGCTATGGCGGCTGGCGAGATGCGGGCGCGGTTCCGCAAGCCGGGCACTCTGAAACTGGTCAATCGCTTTGGTGGCGGTTTCATGATCTGTGCAGGGTTTTTGACCGCCGCCGCCCGCCGGGTGTGATCAGCGCGTCCCGCTTCAGGAAGCGTTCAGAGGCCCCAGGATCGTCTGGTTCGCCTGGTAGGCACGGCGATAAGCCTCGTAGAAAGGCCGATAAGCTGCATGGGCCGACATATCAGGTTCAATCCTACGTTCCACATGAACCATGGCTTCGCTGGCTTCCGTGATGCTGGAATAGGCGCCGCTGGCGGCGGCCGCGAGAATGGCGGAGCCCAAGGCCGGCGCATCCGCGACGCGCGTAACTGTGAGCGGCAGGCCGGAGATATCGGCGTGGATCTGCATCCAGAGGTCGGAGTTGGTGACCCCTCCGGCGATGACCAGTTCGTCAGGTCTGTATCCGCCTGCGCGCTGGGTCTCCAGAATCAATTCCGTGCCGTAGGCAATGCCTTCCAGCATGGCCCGAAAAAGGTGCGCCCGGCCGTGACTGAGTGTGAGGCCACTGATCGCGCCGCGTGACAGCGGGTCTGTGTGCGGGGTGCGGTTACCCTGAAAGTGATCCTGTACGATCAGCCCGTCGGAACCCGGAGGTAAGCCTGCAGCTTCGGTATTGAGCTGGTCGAAGGTCACCGCGGGATCGAGCAGGCGCTTCAACCAGGCGACGATCGACCCGGTCGAGGTCTGGCCTCCTTCAACCACATGGTAGCCCGGCAACAGGGCATCGGCATAGGTGCCCCAGATGCCCTCGCCGTGAAAGGCCTGGTCGGCCAGTCCCAGATGCAGGTGCGAGGAGCCGGTGATGAAGGCCATCTTGCCGGGTTTTACTACGCCCAACCCGATCATGGCGATGAAAGCATCCGCACCGCCCTGTGCGACGGCGATGCCCGGCGGCAGCCCGAGATGCTCAGCGGCCTTTGGAGTCAAACCGCCCAGGATGTCGCCTAGCGCCAGCACTTCCTGCGGCCACTTTTCCATCAGGGCATCGAGGTCCAGCTTTCTCAGCAGGCTTGTCTGATAGCCACAGCCTTCGGCCATGTAGTGCCAGCGCACGGCCGCATTGTTGATGGAGGCGACGCGCCGGCCCGTGAGGTGAAAGTTGATGTAGTCCTGGTATTCGCAGATGGTTGCGGCGCGTTCGAAATTCTCCGGCTCGTTTTCCTTCAACCAAAGCGCTTTTGGGATCATCCATTCGGCCGAAACCGGTCCCTTACCAGCCGCGTTGACGCGCAGCGCAGGATCGCCGCTGTCTGCGACACGCTGTGCCTCGGCAGCGGAGCGTACGTCCATCCAGATCAAGGCGGGGCGAACCGCATTGCCTTCAGTATCCAGAGCAACCACTGAGCAACAGGTCGTGTCCGCGCAGATCGCCGAGATGTCATTGCCGGAAATGCCGCTCTCGGCGACGGCTTGACGAACAGATTTCCCCAGAGCTTCCCACCAGTCCGCCGGGTTCTGTTCCGCCCAACCGGGTTTGGGGAACTGCGCGTCGTACTTCGTAGCTGCGAAAGCCAATGCCGTGCCCGTGGCGTCGAAAACCCCGGCGCGGATGGATTCCGTGCCGCCGTCGATACCGATGAAGTATTGGCCTGCCATTGCGCTTCCCCGTGCAGCTTCGGTTTCCGTTCACCGAAGGTGCCTTATCCGGGTAAAGCCGTAAAGCGCAGCGGCGAGTTCTCTCGCTAAGCTGTCTGTAGGCGTCCCGGTGACATGGAGCAGCGACCGCGGTCCGGATTGACCTCAACTTCGGTGCGCTGCAAGGCTTCCTTGAGCTGGTCAGCGCCGCCGATATAGGTGCCGTCGATCCAGATCTGGGGGACCGTAACGGGTGTCTTCGGACCGATGATCGGCTTGACCCGGCCGATCATCTCGTAGAGCGCACGCGGGTTCCGGACCACATCGTGGTACTGGTAGTCCTTACCGGACTCATCCAGATAGGCTTTGGCCTTCACGCAGTAGGGGCAGGACTCTTTGCCAAAAACGTGGTTGCCCTCGATAGGCGCGCGTTTGACGTGCGCTTCGATGATGGCTTCCGTCAGAACGCCCCGGTTGAGAGCATGACCCTGGCTGACGATCCTGCCTTCGACCATGACGATCGGCGCGTGCCAGCCGCCCTTTGGGAGAGGCTTCCACCACTCGCTCAGCCATTCGCGGGTTTCGAGCTCGACTTGGATACCGGCCAGCTCAGTCTCGAAGGTGTCGAGAATGACATCGGTGGTCAGAGCGCACTCCCCGCAGGGAATGTTGACTTTGAAGGGTCCCCAGGCGCCGGCCCACTTGTAGAGTAGTACCTGTACCGGTGCTGCAGTCATAACCGATCTCCGTTTTTAAGGTCTGGTCCTGATGTGAAGCATCACATAGGGCGTTGGCTCCAACCCACGTGGCGCTCATTCCCTAGGCTTTAAAGACGAAACTCTACTAAACCCCTAATTCTAACGGGATTGTGACGCTTCGTGTGCGGGCGGAATGCGGCTCCAATGACGTTGATTTGGAAAAAACGAAGCAACTCCACAAAAAGAACTAATTTCCTTATTCAAGGCTTTGCCGGAGACTGGAATTCACGAATTCAACAAAGCTTGTCGTTCCTTCATATCTCCATCAAAACCGTGAAATGCCAGAAAAGGTCCCTGATATGTCCCCGAAAGCGCCGATGGAAAGAGTAGACACGCTTGTTGTCGGCGCCGGACAAGCCGGTGTGGCCATGAGCGAACATCTAAGCAAGTGCGGTATTTCGCACCTCGTTCTTGAGCGAGACAGGATTGCCGAACGCTGGCGCACGGGACGGTGGGATTCTCTGGTCGCCAATGGCCCGGCCTGGCATGACCGCTTTCCGGGCATGGAGTTCTCCGGTGCCGATCCCGATGCTTTTATCTCCAAGGAGGGGGTTGCGGATTACTTCGTCGAATACGCAAAGCAGATCGAGGCCCCCATCCGCTGCGGTGTAGAGGTCACTTCAGTGGAAAGAAACCCCGGCGGTCCTGGATTCCGGGTGGAAACCTCGGAAGGCGTGATCGAGGCCGTCAACGTGGTCTCCGCCACCGGTGCTTTTCAACGCCCGGTCGTTCCACCTGTCGTGCCTCAGGATGCATCGGTCAAGCAGATCCATTCCTTCGATTACCGCAATCCCGAGCAGTTGCCTGAAGGGGCGGTGATGGTTGTTGGTGCAGGCTCATCCGGCACGCAGATTGCCGAGGAGCTCATGAATTCAGGCAGGCGGGTGTTCCTTTCAGTTGGTCCGCACGACCGGCCGCCGCGCGCCTATCGCGGTCGCGATTATTGCTGGTGGCTGGGGGTTTTGGGGGAATGGGACGTCGCGGCCATGGCCCCGGGCACGGAACATGTCACGATCGCAGTGAGTGGAGCGAATGGCGGTCATACGGTCGATTTCAGGTGTCTTGCTGCTCAGGGAATGACGCTGGTTGGTCTGACGCAAAAGTACGAAGATGGCGTATTGTCTTTCGCCCCTGATCTCGCGGCCAATATCGCCCATGGCGATGCCTACTACCTCTCGATGCTGGAAAAAGCCGACGCCTACGTCGATCGCAATGGTCTTGAGCTTCCCGAGGAACCCGAAGCCCGCATCATTGATCCTGACCCTGCCTGTATGACCAACCCGATTCTGGATCTGAATCTGGCCGAGGCAGGCGTGACCTCAATCATCTGGGCGACAGGCTTCAGTCCCGACTACAGCTGGTTGAAGCTTGATGCCTTTGATGAACAGGGCGCGCCAAAGCACCAACGCGGCGTGTCGAGCGAACCTGGACTTTATTTCCTGGGATTGCCTTGGCAGTCGCGCCGGGGCTCCACCTTCATCTGGGGAGTCTGGCACGATGCAAGGCATGTGGCGGATCACATTGCGACACAGCGCGGCTATCTGGAATATCATAGATCGCGTGCGTCCCTGAAGACGAGTTCCTAGCCCGGTCTGTTGGAGCGCGGGACCGAAGGCGCATAGATATTTTCACTGGTCGGATGACGGCTTGCGGATAAAGAAAGTAAAGAGGACGACCGAGATGACGCACACCAGGGTTCGCAAGTTCAATACCAGGGATACCTACCCTGAACAGAAGCTGGATAACGATCTCTGCCAGACGGTTGTCGCCCGGGGGACAATGGTCTTTGTCCGGGGGCAGTTGGGGCAGGATCTGGACACTTCCGTGAACGTCGGCGTCGGGGACGCCGCGGCACAGGCGGATCAGGCCATGGCGAATATCGCCAAGCTGTTGGAAGAGGCAGGATCCGAATTGGGCCATATCTGCAAGGTAACGGTCTACATCACCGACCCCCGATACCGGGAACAAGTCTACCGGACGATGGGCAAATGGCTGAAGGGCGTATTTCCGGTTTCCACCGGCCTCGTGGTCTCCGCACTCGCGCGCCCGGAGTGGCTGGTGGAGATTGACGTTATTGCCGTCATTCCCGACCCTGCGTGATGGTGGCGGCGTTGATACATTAATAGGAGCGGACTATGCCTTCTTTGCCTCTTCGAGCTTTGAGCCAGGACCAGGTCGATGCTTTTCGGGAAACCGGGGTGCTGATGGTTGAGAATGCGGTGACGCCCGCCCAGCTCTCGGATCTGCGCCGGGATTTCGACGCCTGGGTTGAGGAGAGCCGGACGCAGAATGAGAGCTACGGCAAGACGGTCGATGGCCGCCCCCGGTTCGACCTGGAAGCCTCGCACAGTGCGATGAAACCCGCCCTGCGCCGAGTGAATGCACCGGTCGATGTTTCCGAGGCTTACCGGCAGGTGGCGCGCGATAGCCGCATGGTCGACATGGTGGCCGATCTGATCGGACCTGATTTGCGATACCATCATTCGAAGATCAATTCCAAGCTGCCGGGCGCCAGGACCGAGGTGAAGTGGCACCAGGATTTCCCCTTTACCCCGCACAGCAACCCGGATCTGGTGACTGCCCTGTTGATGATCGACGAGGTGACCGAGGAAAACGGGCCTCTGGAGGTGGTGCCCGGAACGCACGCGGGGCCGATCCATTCACTTTGGCATGGTGGTAAATTCACCGGAGCCGTTGCCGAGGATATTGCGGAGAGCTTTCAGAAACGGGCGGTGAAGTGTTTCGGTCCGGCGGGTTCTGTCTGTCTGATGCATACCAAGCTGGCACATGGTTCCGCGCCGAACCTCTCGTCTCATCCACGGACCATATCAATCACTGTATACTCCGCAGCCGACGCCGCAGCTTGCTCTCCAAACCCGGTACCTTCGACGTTGGACGGTGAGATTGTGCGCGGTACCGAGCCCAACCGCATCCGCTGTGAGGCTTACGAGGTGGAGACGCCGGAATATCCGCGTGGCGCGTCGTTCTTTCTGCAACAGGAAGCTAACTAGAATGCGCCTTTTTGATTTGTGTGAGTTGAAGCTATGACCTTCTCCATCGCGGCGCGCTGTGAAAAGACGGGCATGTTCGGTCTTGCCGTTTCCTCTTCCTCTCCCGCGGTTGCGGCTCGCTGTGCCTACGCGCGTGCCGGAGTAGGGGCGGTTGCCAGTCAGAACATCACCGATCCCACGCTGGGACCCAAGACGCTGGATCTGATGGCCAAGGGTTTGTCTGCGCCGGACGCGATTGCCAAGCTCGTCAAAGCCGAGCCTTTTATCCAGCATCGGCAGATTACAGCCATCGACAGCGAAGGTCGAACCGGGACATTTTCGGGTGAGGGCACACTCGGCGTTCATGCCGTCGCTGAAGGGCACAATGTGGTCTGTGCAGGTAATCTTCTGGCCAATACTGAGGTGCCACAGGCAATGGTCAGCGCTTTTGAGCATAGCGACGGCGGTTTGGGGGATCGCTTGATCATCGCAATGCAGGCAGCTTTGGCAGCCGGCGGCGAGGAAGGTCCGGTGCATTCAGCCGGCATGTATCTGGTACGGGACGTAGCTTGGCCGGTGGCGGATCTGCGGGTCGATTGGCTTGACGAGGCTCCGGTCACCGCACTCGCCGATCTGTGGCAGCTCTACAAACCTCAGTTGGAAGCCTACGTCACGCGGGCGCTCGATCCCCGCGAAGCGCCAAGCTACGGCGTACCAGGTGATAGCTAGTGTAATGCCGCAAAACTTAGAGGTACGCGTCAACAGCGGGACCTAAACTCATTCGATCTGATGCGCATAAGTTTGCGCCCTTCTCCAATCCTCCGCATGATGAGCACTCAACACCCTGAGTGGAAGATTCGAGAAGCATCTTATGAAAGCACACATCGTTCTGGCGCACCCGGAACCGAAATCCTTCAACGCGCATCTGGCCGATCTCGCACAACGAACCCTGCAGGCGCGAGGTTGGAAGGTCACCGTCACGGACCTTTACGCCATGGGTTTTGATCCAAGCGAGCGCGCCGATCTCTATGAAAACCGGCAGGACGCCGAACGTTTTGACACACAGGCGGAGCAGCGCCACGCCGCGCAAAACGGAAGCATTCCCGCAGATGTCCAGAAAGAGATCGCGCGGCTGGATCAGGCGGATCTGGTGATCCTGCAGTATCCCATGTGGTGGCATATGCCACCCGCGATCCTGAAAGGCTGGTTCGACCGGGTTTTCGTTTACGGCGAGGTTTACAAGAGCGATTACCGCTTCGATAAAGGCCGCTTCCTGGGCAAAAAAGCGATGCTGTCCCTGACCGTCGCGACCAGCGCCGAGACTTATGCTTTTGATGGTCGGAGCGGCGATATCGATCTGATGCTGTGGCCAGTGAATTTCACCCTGGCTTATGTCGGTTTCAGTGTGCTCCAGCCCTCTGTTGCTTATGGTGTCGAAAGCGGCTTGAGGTATTCGAGCTCCGAGGAGATCGAGGCGCGGCTGCAAAAGATCCAGGAGGAGTACGTCGCGCGGCTGCAGGCCATCGAAAGTGAATCTGAAATTCCCTTCAATCGACTCGATGAATGGGGGCCCGATGGTCGGATTAAGACCTCGGCACCGGCCCATAGTCCATTCATCAGGCATCGGGAGCATCTCGACATTGATTAGCTGCCCAATGTTCACGTTCGATCTTTTGAACTAAGACTGGTCCATGCGCTTTACGCTTCGTCAGCTGGAATACTTTGTGGCCGCCGGGGAGACCGAGAGCATCGCCCGTGCGTCGGAACGAACCTCGATCTCGCCACCGTCCATTTCGACCGCGATTTCGCAGTTGGAGAAGGAGCTTGGCGTACAGCTCTTCGTTCGCCGTCACGCACAGGGGCTTTCGCTGACGCCTGCCGGTCGCCGGTTGTTGCGCGAAGCAAAGGCTCTACTGGAACAGGCCGAAGGACTTTACCACCTGGCCGATGAGGTGAGCGGGCAGCTTCGCGGCAGTCTTTCGATTGGCTGTCTGGTCACGCTTGCGCCGATGATTATCCCCGAGCTTTCACACTCCTTTTCCACTGCTTTTCCAGAAGCTGAGCTGCGACCGGAAGAAGCCCATCAGGAAGCCTTGCTGGAACGCTTAAGGCGCGCGGATATCGATGCGGCGATCACCTACGATCTTCAGATACCGAACGATATCGCTTTTCGTCCACTGGTGAGCTTGCCGCCGCATGTGCTGGTGGGTGAAGGCCACCCCCTGGCAGGGCGCAAAAAAGTGGCTCTGACGGAACTTGCCGCTGAGCCTTTGATTCTCCTGGACCTTCCCATCAGCCGCGACTACTTCCTCGCGATGTTTATGCGCGAAGGACTGGAGGCGAACGTTGGCGCGCGCTCGGCCCATCAGGACGTTGTGCGGACAATGGTTGCTAACGGTCACGGCTACAGTCTGGCGAACATCCGGCCACGCTCGGATCAGGCGATGGACGGCCGGAAATTGGTCAGGTTGGCGTTGTCCGGCGATTATCGCCCGATGGCAATCGGTGTCGCGACAGCCGCGCAGATCAGCCAGTCCCGATTGCTGAAGGCTTTCGAGGAACACTGTGCATCCCGGATTTCCGAATGCCACATCCCAGGCATGGTCGCGCCGGACGAGGAGGCTAAAGAAACCTGATAGTACACGCCTAAGTCCCTACAATCATCGACGCCGTGAGCCGCCGTAAGGTCGCTATTACACTGAGCGCGGTGATCTTTCCCGTCGGTGGATTTTCCGGGGTTGGAATGTTCTCGATGGTCATGTTGAGCCGGGAAGAGTCGGATTCCACCGTGACCGTGTGGGTGTTGCGGGTCACCGTCGGATCGGCCCAGATTTCCACCTCGGTGCGCTCCGGACCTATGCCCGCAAGGGCCAGTGCCGCGCCGACATTGACGTTTGCCGGAAAGCCTGTTGCGGCTTCACGGGCGTTGCCGGAAAAGACCTTTGTCGGTGTTGTGATCGCATCGACGTCGATTGCATTCTGAACCAGATGCGGTGCGCCTTTCAGGCCTGCAGGCGGCTTCCGCGTGGTTAGGCGGATGGATTCAACCTCTCCCTCGGCGACCGCCTTAACCGCATCCAACCCGAGCAGCGCACCTGTCGGCACAACAATCCTGGCGCCGGTCTCTTCCAGACGTTCGATCAAATCCAAATGATTGAGTAGCACACCCACGGAGAGGGGAACTAGGGTTCGACCCTGGGCAACGACCGAGTCCGCGATTTCCATAAAGACCGCGGCGGGCGCGCATTCAACCACGATATCGGCCTCGCCGGCGAGGTCGCCGAGAGGAAGTATTTTCGGCGGAGATTGAAAACCTGCAACCCGTTTTGCAGCACGATCCCGGTCACGCGCCGATACCGCCGTAAGGGCTAAACCAGGGATAACTCCGGCGTCGATCCTGCGTGCAACCTCCAGTCCGATCGTTCCCAGTCCAGCTATTGCAATGCGTTGATTTTGCTTGTTAGTCAAAGGATGATCCGCCGTTTCTCAATTCAATCATGGGTTCAATTAAGCCAGGTGCCGGAGGTGAGGCGATCGCATAATAGGGTGTCTCTTCGTGAAAAATCCATGCTATGGTTTTCACGTCTTTGCATTCAAAAAACAAAACGAAACAAATATCAGGGAGATTTTGATGACGAAGTTCAGGCCGTTTTTGGGAGCTGCTGTAGCTGCAGCCACGTTTGCAGCAGCAACGTCGAGCGCGTTTGCAGCGGATATCCCATGCAGTACAGCCAAGCTGATCGTGCCGTGGAAAGCGGGTGGCGGCACACACATTATTTTCTCGACCTTCGAGGAAACCATCAACAAACTCGACGTTGAACCTAAGATCCAGGTTGTGACCGTGCCCGGGCAGGGTGGTAACAAAGGTGCGAAGGAAGCCCGAAAGGCTAAAGCCGACGGCTGTACGCTATTTGCGATCCATCAGAGCGCGATCGTCGGTTATCTCAATGGCCGCGTGGACTTCACCTGGGATGCTTTCGACATGGTTGCGCAGGTGACCAGCACGCCGGAACTGATCGGTGCTGCAGGCGGAGTGCCCTGGAACAGCTATGAGGATATGATCGCGGCCGCTAAAGCCGATCCTGAAAGCCTCAAGCTGGGCGCCACCTTCGGCTCAACCAGTCAGTTCATGTGGGTTCTGCTGGAAGGCCTGACGGATACCAAGTTCAAGTATGTGCCTTTCGATGGCACAAGAGAGCGGATTACTGCGCTTCTTGCCAACACGATTGAACTTGCAACGATCAACGTTCCGACTGCCCGCAAATACGTCGCGACCGGCGAACTGAAGGCCTTTGCGATTGCCGCGGATAAGCGTTCCAAGCATCTGCCGGACGTCCCGACGCTCAAGGAGCTCGGCACCGACATGACCTATGCTCTGGACCGGGGAATCGTTGCACCCAAGGGAACACCGAAAGACGTGATCGCCCATTGGGGAGAGATCTTCAAGAAGGCCGCTGCGGACCCTGAACTGATCGCTGCGATGGAAGCCAAGGGCACGGATGTGAAGTGGGTCGGACCAGAAGGTTATGCCGCCTGGTTTAAGGATACCTACGACGCCCACGAGAAAGTCGCGATCGACATCGGCATGTTCAAGAAATAGCCGAACGTCATGAGGCTTGGGACTGCCTGAGTTTCATACTGCAATCGGGTGTGGCCTGTTCACGAAGACGAACGGGTCACACTTGACGCACGCGATTTTTTTTCAATAACCGAAAAGCTGACACCATTATGTCATTGCCAAATCGGGACACGATCATCGCGATCGTGCTGCTGTTCTTCACCGGTGTGCTGATCTGGGCGAGCTTCGATATTCGCAGCCCTGACTACGGTACGCTTGCACCTTCCGCCTGGCCGCGCAGCGTACTGGCAATCCTGCTGGTATTCGGTCTGATCTATCTTTTTCAGTCCCTGCGAGCGATGCCCAGCGAACAGAATACTGCACAGAGTGATGAACGAGGCGGCCTCGTTGGCTGGTTTATCAAGTACCGAAATCCGCTTTGGTGCTACTTCATTTACTTCCTCTTTCTGGCGACCTTGCCGATTTTCGGCGCGCTGGTCGGTGGGATTCTACTGGTCTTCTGCTTGCTTTCGATTCTGGGAGGGTTTGCACCTAAAAAGCTGCTGCTTCACGGCGCCATTGCGACGATCTCCATGGGCGCCATGTGGTCGATCTTCACCTTTGGTCTGCGTGTGATCCTGCCTCGCAGCTCATTCATCGACGGGATTTAGGGACGGGAAGCGCAAACATGCTGATCGAAAACCTCCTGGGTGCCATCGCCGAAATCGGCAACCTTCAGACTCTTGCCTTCATGATCATCGGTGCGACGGCCGGTCTGATTTCCGGCGCTATTCCAGGCTTCACCATTGCCATGGCGGTCGTGCTGACCTTGCCCTTTACCTTCGGTATGCCCCCTGCGCAGGGTATCGCCACCATGATCGGCGTGTTCGTTGGCGGGCTTTCCGGTGGTTTGATGTCCGGTATTCTGACCGGTATTCCCGGCACACCCTCGTCGGTGGCGACCACCTTCGATGGCTTCCCGATGGCGCGGAACGGCGATCCCGGCTTTGCATTGGGGCTCGGGGTGTGGGCCTCCTTTTTCGGCGGGATTATTTCGGCGGTTCTGCTGATCGCCGTCGCGCCGCAACTGGCGCGTGTCGGACTGGAATTCCAGCCCTGGGATTACTTCTCCCTGGTTTTCTTTGCCTTGACCATAACCGCCAGTCTCGCGGGCCAGAATCTGGTCAAGGGACTGATCGCGGGCGCACTGGGACTTCTGATCGCGACCTTTGGCGAGGACGACATCAACGGCGTCGCGCGCTTCGATTTCGGCATTGAATACCTTCAGGAAGGTTTCGGGTTTTTGCCCGTCCTGATCGGCCTTTTCGCCTTCAGTCGCCTGATGACCGATGTGCGTGATCCCAAGGCCGCGACCATGGCGTTGACCGATATGCAGGAAGTCAGCATCCGGATCGAACATCGGCGGGCGGCGCTCACGGTTCTGAAGAACTGGGGCAATCTCATCCGTTCATCCTTGATCGGCGTCTTTACCGGTATTCTTCCTGCCGCCGGATCGTCGATCTCCAACGTGCTGGCTTACGATCAGGCGAAAAAAGCCTCCAAGACACCTGAGGAGTTCGGCACCGGGTGCGCGAACGGCATCATTGCACCCGAGTCCGCCAACAATGCCACGGCGGGTGGCTCTCTGATCACCATGATGGCGCTGGGGATTCCCGGCGACATCATCACGGCGGTGATGCTGGGCGCGCTGTTGATTCACGACGTCATTCCGAGCCCCAGCTTTATCACCGAAGCACCGGTTTTGGCCTATTCGATCTTCCTGGCGTTCTTCATCGCCAACTTCCTGGTCCTGGGCCTGCAATCCGGTGCGTTGAAACTCTTTGTGCTGGTTACGCGGGTGCGGATGTATGTGCTTGCGGCGGTCATCCTGGCCTATTGCGGGATCGGTGTCTTTGCATTGCACAACATCGTGTCGGATATCTGGACGCTCTTCATTTTCGGCATAGTTGGGTACATCCTGCGCAATCTCGGCTTCCCGCTTGCGCCGGTTATCCTGGGGGTCGTCCTGGGGCCGATTGCTGAGAAATGGCTCTCCCGCTCGCTCGCCATCTCGACCGATGTATCGCTCTTCCTCACACATCCCTGGTCGCTGTTCTTTATCATTGCCGCCGTTTTCTCCATGGTGTTTACGCTCTATCAGCGCGACCGCGGCAAGCGTCCCTGGACCCGTTTCTATCCACCGGCCCTGATGCTGTCATTATCCCTGCCGCTGTTTATGATGGAGGGGGTTATACGTCCGGTGGTCGCCGTCTGTCTGGTCGGCGCGGGACTTCTGCTGCTGTACCGCGCAAAGAAACCCCAGACCGTGAACGAGGGCTGAGGCGACAGCAATGGAATACATCCCTCTTGGGCGCACCGGATTGCAGGTCAGTGCCGCAGGACTTGGCTGCGGCGGTCATAGCCGGCTCGGTCAGGGCTATGGTGAGAGCAGCGCCCATTCGCTGGGCATTGTCAGAGCCGCGCTCGACCTGGGCATCAATTTCATCGATACGGCGGCGGTCTATAAAACCGAAGAAATCGTCGGCGAGGCCGTGGAGGGGCAACGGGACAGCGTCGTCATTTCCACGAAGTTGCCAATAGTGCCCTCCGGTGAATCCGCGCTGGGAGAGGTTTACGTCTCGGGTGAAAGCCTGACCGTGAGCCTGGAGGAGAGTCTACGAAAACTCCGGACCGATTACATCGACATCCTGCACCTGCATGGCGTTATGCCCGCTCAGTATGGTTATTGCTGCGACGAGCTCGTACCTGCACTTCATCGTCTGCGCGATCAGGGCAAGATCCGCTTCCTGGGGTTGACCGAACGCTTCATTTACGATCCGCAGCACGCGATGCTGACCAGGGCCTTGCAGGACGATACCTGGGACGTCGTAATGACCGGCTTTAACGTGATTAATCAGTCGGCCCGCCAACGGGTCTTCGCGCAAACCACGGCCAAGAACGTTGGAACTCTTGTGATGTTTGCCGTGCGCCGCGCCTTGAGCAATCCAGAGGCATTGAAAGCGATGATCGATGATCTCGTCCAACAGGAACTTGTCGACGCTGACGTGCTCAATGGCGACGATCCTCTCGGTTTTTTGCGTTCTCTCGGGGGTGCAAAGTCTGTGGTGGAGGGGGCTTATCGCTTTTGCCGGCATGAGCCCGGTGCGGATGTGGTTCTCACGGGAACGGGCAACGCGGCGCATCTGCGAGAGAACGTGGCTTCCATTCTATCGCCGGCGCTTACAGAGGACTGCCAGAAACAGATAGACCGTCTTTTCGGCGCGATCGACTCCGTTTCCTGTAACTGAGGCTCAAGTCATGCGCCTGCTTGCCTGTCAGATCAATATTCCCTCCACGCGCAGCCCGGCAGCCAGGGACGCACATCTCGACAGCGTGGCACAGAAGCTCGTGACTGCGCTCTCGGACACCCCGGCTGATCTCGTTGTCCTGCCCGAACTTTCGGCAATTGAATACTCGCGGGAGAGTTTCAGCCGGCTTGACCTGCTGGCCGAAGATCTTGAAGGGCCATCATTTGAGCGCTTTCGGGAAATCGCGAAGCGTTTCGATGTTGCGGTTGTCTACGGCATCCCCCGAAAAGGCGACCAAGGCTACCATATCTCCCAGGTCGCAGTCGGGCCGGACGGTGCGGTCATCGGTTCTTTCGACAAGCTTCATCTGGCGCAGTACGGCGCCTCTATGGAGAAGGAGTATTTTCAACGGGGCGAGGCGCCTTTTTCTTTCTCGTTTCGTGGAGTGAAGATTGCGCCGATCATCTGCTACGACATCCGCTTTCCAGAACTCACCAGATCCTTGGCGCTTGAGCATAATGCAGACCTGATCCTGCATTGCGGCGCCTATGCGCGTGACCCCTCCTTCTACAGCTGGCACCATTTCGTCGTGTCGCGGGCGCTTGAAAACCAGCTTTTCTTTTTAAGCCTCAATCGTGCGGGCGCGGATTTCGGGAACTCGGTTTTTTGCCCGCCCTGGATCGATGAAACGGCCCCCCCACTGGCTTTTCCAGAGCATGATGAGGCCTTCATCGCCTGCGAAGTGGACCTCGCACGTATTGCAGAGGTTCGCCGCGAATACAGTTTTCTTGCCGATCGCCGCGCCGGTTACAGGCCGTAGCGCACCCTCGTCGCGATCACCTCGCGGAGACAAGCTCTTTGTCCGGCTCTACCGGAGGTTTTGAAGGGGCAATTTCATCCATGATTTCATGCCAGCAGGCTTTTGCATTGGACGTGGCATGTTTGAGAGGAAGCTCGCCAGGGGCAATATCGAGGATCCCGCTGTTCAGGATCATATAAGGCGTCCCCTCCAGCTCGACCGGCAGTGGAGAACCACAGGTCTTACAGAAAGCCCGCGCATAGGCGGGCGGCGATTTGAGGAGAGGGGCGGTATAAACACAGATCCGGTCCGAACCCTGTGTCCAGCGGAAACCGGTTCCATGGGCCAGCATTTCAGGCGTAAAGGCACCACCCGTGGCCTTGCGGCATCTTGCGGCGTGGCAGTTCTGGACCGGGCTCACGTAGCCGGAGATTTCGAACTTAACCTCACCACAGAGACAACTGCCTTGAAGCATGCGCGTTCCCCTCTCGATTGATAACCGCTGGAAGGTAAGGTCCAATGGATATTTCTAGACCGTATGTTCCATAAATGGGCCTTCGACGAGGGAATTTTGAGAGGTCAATTCACTCCATAGATGATTTCCGCTGGTGCATTTATGAACCAGTCTGCAGAAACAAAGGACAGCGAAAGTCTCTGCCCATGCCAATTCGGTGGCTGAAGCTTCTCTGCGCTGTTTTAGTCCAGACTGGCCAGGATCGATGAAACCGCACAGGGGTTAAGGCTTCCCAAGCACTGTCTCAACGGCGGCTTTCGCCGCTGTTACGATTGTGTCTGCTTCATCCCGGGTCAGACAGAGCGGTGGTGCGAAGCCTAGAATGTCGCCTTGCGGCATAGCGCGGGCAATGACGCCCTGCTCGGCAAGAGCGGCTGCGATTTGAGGGCCGATCTTCTGCGATGGCTCGAAGAACACCCGATCATCCCTGTCTGCGACGAACTCGAGTGCAGCCAGCAAACCTTCGCCGCGGACTTCGCCGACATTCGAATGTTCCGCGAAAGCGTCCCGCAGTATTTTATTGAAATAACTGCCGGTTGCACCGGCGTTTGAAACGAGATCCAGCTCATCCAGGAGTTTGAGGTTGGCGACCCCTGCTGCGGCGCAGATCGGGTGGGCGGAGTAGGTCCAGCCATGTCCGATAGGGCCCATTTCGTCGGAGCCCTGCTCGAGAACCTTCCAGACCCGGTCGGCAACGATACTGCCCGAGAGAGGCGCATAGGCCGACGTCAGGCCCTTGGCGATGGTGATGATATCCGGCTCGATACCGTAGTGGTCGGAGCCGAACATGGAACCCAAGCGCCCGAAGCCCGTGACCACTTCGTCGGCAATCAGCAGTACGTCGTATTTCTTCAGAACCTGCTGGACCTTTGTCCAGTATCCGCTGGGCGGAGGCACGATACCGCCGGTGCCCAGTATAGGTTCGCCGATGAAAGCCGCGATTGTATCTGGTCCCTCAGCGAGAATCAGTTCCTCCAGCTTCTCCGCACAGGATTGCGAGAAGGCTTCTTCGTCCATCGAGCGGTCTTCGCGCCGGAAAAAGTATGGCGCTTCACTGTGCAGGATCGGCGCGCGCGGCAGATCGAAGGCCTTGTGAAAGAGATCCAACCCGGTAAGTGAACCCGTCATGACGCCGGAGCCGTGATAACCGCGCCAGCGAGAGATGATCTTCTTCTTTTCCGGCCGTCCGAGAACGTTGTTGTAGTACCAGACCAGCTTGATGTTGGTTTCGTTCGCGTCTGAGCCTGACAGGCCGAAATAGACCCGGTTCAAGCCTTCAGGCGCCCGTTCGGCGATCATCTTCGCCAGGGTGATCGAGGTTTCCGTGCCGTGGCCCACGTAGCTGTGGTAGTAGGCCAGTTCATGGACCTGCTTGGCGATGGCCTCGGCAATCTCTGTCCGGCCGTAGCCGACATTGACGCAATAGAGCCCGGCGAAGGCATCCAGGCTCTTCCTGCCATCCCGGTCGACGATGTGGACACCGCTGCCTCCGGTGACGATCCGGTTAGGTGTCTCGCCCCGGGCGTGCCCGGCCATATGGGTCGAGGGATGGAAGAAGTGGGCGCGATCCCACTGGTCGAGCTGGTCGTTGCGCTGGGTCATAGGGTGGTCAATTCCATCTTTGGTAAAATTTTTTTCGTAAGATGAAAGACGCTAAGCCTCAGGGCAGCGATTGGCAACACCGCTCTCCGGGTGAGGGCAATTTCCCCGTAGGCTGCAGCGCTTTATCTAAACCCGGCTCTACCAGGTCGTCAGCTCTGCTGGCAGATGTTCAAGCCGGTTTGTGTAGACAATGACTCGTGCATTTGACTTGAAGTCGATCCTGGTGATCGAGGTGTTGTGCGTGGCCCAGTTGGCCTCCCAGTGGCTGGCGTAGTTTTCGTCCTGCCGACCCAGACCTGTGAACTCGTTGATCAACTGATCGATGAGGTTGCCATGTATGATCATGGCGACGGAATCATCGCTGCCGATGTGGCGACGCTCGAATTCCACGGCGACCTGGTTTGCCCTTTGCAGAAACAATTCGGTTGTCTCGAAGGGACGACTGTACCAACCGGCCTGATTCATTCCTGACGGCAATTGAAGATCCGGGAACCTGGTTTTGAAGTAGTCCTGGTCCGGCCCGGGCAGTCCGACTTTCGTTCCGTCTTCGGCATGATCGAAAATACCGTGGTTCTCAAAAATATCGCCATGGGCGACGAGGGGAAGTTTGCAGGCCTTTGCAACATATTCCGCGGTCAGAATGGAGCGCGTCATCAAACTGCAGTAGATATGGGTTAATCCAAAACCCTGCGGCGCGGCTTCGGGCGCCACCCGTGGGTGCTGCAAGGGATCGCCGTGAGGATGGGCGAGATAGTCCGCCAGCAACGCCGCTTGCCGGTGACCTGTCTCCGTCAATTCCGGGTCTGGGGCTCTGCCCGTCGAGTCACCGCCGTTGCGGGCTTGAAGGGCGTTGTTCGCGGATTCACCATGGCGGATGAGATAAAGTCTCATGTTGCTTCCCGGACTGTTTTCTATGTGGAAAGTGAAGGCTTGATGCCGAGCACCTTGAGGCGAGAGCGGCTGCTTTGAAGCGCCGTGAGATAACTCTTCTAGATGTGTCTGCGTGACTCTGTAAAGCGCTGAGCTATGGTTTGAGTCTTTTTATTCCGCTCTGCCCGTGACGACACCAACACGCGATTGGGTATGTCACTCGATATGCAGACTGGTACTCAATGTTAGCTCAGCAGCCATCTAAGCGAACCGTGGTTGAACTCTCTGAAAATGTGGGGTTTTCTGCATTTGCGTGCTGTGATGCGAGACAGTGGCGGCAAGTGCCGCGACTTGGAACCGTATGGCCGGATCGGCGGATAGGTAAGCAATGATAAAGATACGTCCCTATGACTCTTCCGACTGGTCGAGATTGTGCGAAATACATGATGCCGCGCGTCTTGACGAACTGGATGCCAGCGTTGGACGAGGCGCATTTCTAACCCTGGAGCAAACAGCGGAGAATGAAGGCCTGTTTGACTACACGCTGTTTGTGGCGGAAGTGAATGGTCTGGTTCAGGGTTTTGTCGCCTACAGTGAAGAAGAACTCGCGTGGCTTTATGTCGACCCCGAATTTTACCGCAGAGGCGTCGGGCGCGCGCTCGTTCGCCATGTGAAAGCCGTGTTGGCGCCGACAATTCAAATCGAAATGCTCGAGGGCAATAACCCGGCGCTGGAGCTATACCTTTCGGAAGGCTTTACGGTCAAAGAGCGTGTCGAAGGAAATCTCGTGGGCAATGAGGCCTTCGCGGCGGTTGGGCTGCTATTGGCGTGGACAGCGCCCTAAGCTTAGAATCGATCCACCTGTCTGGTGTGTTTGGAGCTGCGGCGCTTTGGAGATCCAGGCTCTTCGGAGCTTTCAGGATTACCGACATTGCCGGCAGCGACGGCGCGATTGAGCAAGACAGTCTTCGCGATCACTGCTATGAGGGATTCTGTCTAGAGTTATAGATGAAAGTATCGCCTTGCCTGACATTACCCTGAATTTCAGCCGCGCCGAGTACGCCGAGCGCCTGACCAAAACCCGCGCCGCCATGGAACAGGCGAAGGTCGAACTGATCGTCATTTCCGATCCTTCGAACATGGCCTGGCTGACCGGGTATGACGGCTGGTCCTTCTATGTGCATCAGGCTGTGGTGGTTGCCCAGGAGGGCGAACCGGTATGGTGGGGCCGCAACATGGACGGCAATGGCGCGCGCCGAACGGTTTATATGACCGAAGACAACATCGTCGGCTATCCGGACCACTTCGTGCAGTCCACCGAACGCCATCCCATGGACCATCTTTCCGAGACGCTCAAGGCGCGAGGCTGGGACGGCCTGCGTATCGGTGTCGAGATGGATAACTACTGGTTCTCGGCAGCAGCTTTCGAATCTCTAAAGCACCACCTCCCCCACGCAAGCTTCAGTGACGCGACGGCGCTGGTGAACTGGCAGCGTGCCGTGAAGAGCCCGGCCGAGATCGAATTCATGCGCCGCGCCGCGCGGATCGTCGAGGCCATGCATGCACGCATTCTTGAATTGGCGGAACCGGGTTTGCCGAAAAACGAACTGGTCGCCGAGATCTATGCGACCGGGATCCGAGGCGCGGACGGTCACTGGGGTGACTACTCCGCCATCGTGCCTATGCTGCCCTCGGGCGTCGATGCCTCGGCGCCGCATCTGACCTGGGACGACCGGCCTTTTAAACAGGGCGAAGGCACATTCTTTGAGATCGGCGGCTGCTACCGCCGCTATCAGTGTCCGCAGTCTCGTTCGATCTTTTTCGGCAAGCCGCCACAGAAGTTCCTGGACGCGGAAGCGGCGGTGCTGGAGGCCATTGAAGCAGGTCTGGAGGCTGCCAAACCGGGCAATAGCTGCGAGGATCTGGCGACCGCCTTCTTCTCCACCCTGGACAAATTTGGCATCAAGAAGGAAGGCCGCTGCGGTTATGCCATCGGCCTTTCCTATCCGCCGGACTGGGGAGAACGGACCATGTCTTTCCGGGCCGGGGACAAGACGCTGTTGCAGCCGGGTATGACCTTTCACTTTATGCCGGCGATCTGGCTGGATGACGGCGGCCTGGAGATTACTGAACCGATCCTGATCACCGAGCAGGGCGCGGAGTGCTTCTGTTCAACCCCACGTAAACTCTTCATCAAGGACTGAGAAAGAGCCTATGACCGAATCCGATCTGCGCCCGTCGCCCATCACGGCCACCGTCGATTTCGAAGCCGAGGGCGTTCAGCACGGCTTCCTGCGATTACCCTACAGCAGCGACGAGTCAGCCTGGGGCGCGATCATGATGCCGGTCACCGTGGTGAAAAGGGGCGAGGGGCCGACGGCGCTCTTGACCGGCGGCAATCACGGCGATGAATACGAAGGTCCCATCTCGCTTTTCGATCTGGCGCAAAAGCTCACGGCGGAAGAGGTCTCGGGCCGGGTGATCATCGTGCCGGCCATGAACTATCCCGCCTTCTGCGCCGGCACCCGCACTTCGCCCATCGACAAAGGCAACATGAACAGGGTGTTTCCGGGACGGCCGGATGGCAGCGTGACGGAGAAAATCGCGGACTACTTCACGCGCGTTCTGCTGCCCCTCTCCGATATCGTGCTGGACATCCATGCGGGTGGAAAGACACTGACCTTTCTGCCCTTCGCCGCCACGCTCTCGCGTCGTGACAAGGAGCTGGAGGCGAAGGGCTTCGAGGCGGTGGCCGCCTTTTGCGCGCCCTGGTCCGTGCGGCTGGACGCCATCGACTCGACCGGCATGATCGATGCGATCGCCGAAGAACAGGGCAAGGTCTTTGTGACCACGGAACTGGGCGGCGGCGGCAGCGCGAGCGCAGAGACCGCCGGCATCGCGAAACGCGGGGTGCGCAATCTGCTTCGTCACGCCGGCATTCTCTCCGGCGAGATCGAACTCTCGCCGACCCGCAGGCTCGACTTGTCTTCCGAGGACTGTTTGGTCGTCGCCGAAGACCCGGGTCTGCTTGAGCTCTGCGTCGATCTGGGTGATCCCGTATCGGTAGGGGATCTCATCGCGCGAGTCTATCCCATCGGTCGGACGGGCGTCGCACCTCTCGAGCACAGAGCCAGGATCAATGGCTTGCTCGCCGGCCGGCATTTTCCCGGGCTGATTAAACCCGGCGATGTTCTGGCCGTGGTCGGGGTTGTTTCCGAATGAAATCGGCGATTCTTCTGAACCGCCGGTTTTACATCCGCAATGTATTTTGGCCTACGCTGTCTTCCTGCGCCGCGTGAATCCCAGCGCTGCAAGGCCAACTCCGAATATCGCGAGAGATGCGGGCTCCGGAACAGAGGTCGTTAGTTGCCCGAAGTAGACATCGTCGACCGCGAAATTGCTCCCCTGAATGTCGTCGCCAGCCATAAGAAAGGAGACGCGGGCAATAGGAACCTCGGTGCTGATCACCCCGAGAAAACTTGAAAAGCTGCCGGCTGGTGTGATGGGGCCGTCAAGCGCGGCGAGTAGGCCATCGCCAATGTTCGAGGCAGTCATGCGGACACCGAGGGGCCCGCCAAAGCTGTCGACGAAGGCGCCGACGGCCATGGTTCCCGCCGGAAGTTCGGCGTTGATCTGCTCGTCGAAGTCGCCGGGCAGCTCACCGTCGGAAATGGAGCGGTTGCCTGAGCGCGATATGGAAGTTTCGATGAAAAGATCTGTTTCCGCCGTCCAGACGAGTCCGAGACTGTTGGTGCCATTGGGGTTGCTGCCGTTGACCCAGGGGTCGTTTTCGAAAGTCTCGACCATCAAGGCTCCGGCGGCAGCCTCAAAGTCTGCGAAGTTGGTATAGGTCAGAACGACAGCCGAAGCGCTGCCGGTTATGGCGTTTGCTGCGCTGAAAATGCACAACGCCAAGGCGCCGTGAAGAAAGGATTTGGTGCGGCGGATTTTGAAACACATGATTCTGTCTTTCTTAGATTTAACTTCTTGAGTCCGTCCGGAACGGCAGAAAATTTGTTTGCTTAAGAATGAGATGGAGTGCCGTTTTATAGGCCAAGCGGGCTGGCGCTATGAACCCGCAATGCTGCAAAATCACTATGTATTTTTGCTGTCCGCCGACAGGTGTCAGTTTTTTTGGATTGCTACCGGGCCTTGCCCGGTTGCGCCGAATGCTTGCAATCGGCTACCTCGGCGGATTGGCCTTTGCCTTCACGACGCGCTCGCGGTGCAGCGTATAGGCGCCCGTCGCAACGATGATCAGCGCGCCGAACCAGGTCCATTCATCCGGCAGTTCGCCGAAGATCAGCCAGCCGTATATCGTTCCCCAGATCAGCAGGCTGTAGTGCACCGGCGCCAGCACGACGGCTTCCGCCAGTTCAAGCGACTTGATGACCATGATTTCAGCCACCGCCGCCATCACCGCGATGCTGGCCAGAAGTCCCAGTTCCAGTCCCCAGGCCGGTGTCTGCCAGACAAAAGGTAAGGGCAGAGTCAGCAGTAAGCTGGCGCTCAGCGCGGTATAGGCCACGGTCGTTACTGTCCGGTCGGAACCGCTGAGCCGCCGCGACAGGATCTGGCGCAGTGCAAAGAGGCTCGCGGCGACAAGCACCAGAAACATTGCGGGATGGAAAACGCCCAGTCCCGGACGGATCACGATCAGCATGCCTACGAAGCCAATGGTGATGGCTGTCCAGCGGCGCGGCCCGACATGCTCCTTCAGAAGAACCGCACCCATGACCGTCACCATAAAAGGGGCGACAAAACTGACTGCCACCGCATCGGCAAGGGGCACATATGTCACTGCGAGGATAAAAAGGGCGGCCGAGCCCGCTGCCAGGGCGCCGCGTCCGATCTGCAGCCAGGGGTGTGCGGTCTCCAGTACGCTGCGGCCACGCAGCGCCAACAGGATCAGTACCCCGATAAACAGCCCCAACTGCCGCGACCAGGCGATCTGGATCGGGTCCAGGCTGTCGGTCAGAAACTTGGCTTGGGTATCCACGGCGGAGAAGAGAAACAGCCCGCCCGCCATGCAGGCAATGCCGCGGAGGTTACTTATGCCGCGTGGCAGGTTTTTCGGTGCGGACGTCGTGGGGAAAGCGATAGGAGGGCTCCAGGGTTTGGCTGCATGTCGAGGGCAGATGGACGGTGTAGCCCTTCACGGGCTGTCGGTCTATCAAAGAAAAGACGTTCGGGAAAAGGTGTTGTTTGGTGTCTGTCGGGAGTCGCTGTGCCGCAAGATTTTAGGATCTTACCCGACAGACAAGTGGTCATGGTCTGCGGCGAAGGGCAAGGATTGAACGGCATGAGGTGGGTTCTTGTTGGCATTTAACGTTCGGTTACACTGGTAACAATTCCATGAGATTATCGCCGCACAATGCGAAGTACTTCCGTAAGGGATAAGATGACCGACATACCAAGACTTGAGACCGAACGCCTGATCCTTCGTGCCCCCGGGATGGAGGACTGGCCTGACTACGCCGATCTGATGTTGTCGCCGCGCGCTGTCTATATGGATGGGCCGTTTACCGTCTCTTATGCCTGGGGAATGTTCTGTCACGACATAGCGCAGTGGCCATTGATGGGCCATGGGGCCTTGATGATGGAAGAACGCGCCAGTGGCGCATGTCTCGGTCAGGTCGGTATCAACCACGGACCGCTTTTCCCGGAACATGAACTGGGCTGGCTGCTTTACCAGCATGCAGAAGGACGAGGCTTTGCCTTTGAGGCAGCGAAGGCTTTGCGGGACTGGGGCTTCAAGGAACGTCGCCTTGAGACTTTGGTCAGCTACATTGATCCCGGCAACCTCCGCTCCCAGAGGCTCGCAGAACGACTGGGGGCCAAGCTTGATGAAGGGGCGGTCCGCCAGGACCCGACCGATCTGGTTTTCCGGCATCCCAAGTCCTGAGTCCGGCAGGAAATGAGCCGCTGCGAGTGTTAGCGAGGGAGGGGCAATGCCAACAGAGCGAGACGAATTTGTAAAAAGAGCGCGGGTGATCGGGCCAATGCCGCTGTTTGTCAAAGTTGCTGAAGCACTTTGGGGTGTAGGTGTTGACTACGACTCAGATGGCGACTCTTCCTTTCCCGAGGATACGAATTGGAGAGAGCTTACGGTAATACTAAGACCTGACTACGACGAGCGGGTCGATATTGATCCTGATGGCGACGACCGGAACAGTATAATTCTACGATCTGATTCCCAGGTACTTTTGACCCGGACGTTGAATTTCCTCGTCAGTTGTGGCGCCGTGCGTCAATTCGACAAGTAAATCGAGTCTACGGGCGGGTACAAAAAGATTCATCTGCCGACACCGGAAACTTTCCGCCTGCCGTTTGAGTTTCTGAAACCTAAGCGCTTTCCGCCGCTTCCCGCACGAGTGACCTGAGCCATTTGTGCTTTGGTGAAGCGTTGTCTCGCTTGTGCCAATAGTGATGAAAATTCAGGGTCGGAGTTGGGAAAGGGCAGGGGAAGCTGGCGAAATCGCTCATGATGAAATGCCCGAGGCGTGACGGCAGTGTTGCGATCAGCGGCGTGCCGCGCATCAGGGTCGAGAGTGCGATGAAGCCTGGAACCTCCAGGGTAAAGTTACGCTGGTAACCGGTCTTGAGTAGCAGGTCATCGACCAGACTGCGGTTTTCGTTGGTGAAGCTGACCCGGGCATGCTGGGCCTGGACATAGGATTCGAGATCGTGAGGCGGATCCACCATCTCGGCGTCGTAGAAACAGGTAAAGGTTTCGGTGAAGAGCATCTGGCCCATGATGTCTTCGCTGTCGCGTAGCGAGAGCGGCGAGATCACCAGGTCGGTGCGCCGCGCTCGCAAGTCTTCGATAATGCGCCCGGCGGTATTGATGATCTTGAGTCCGGCCTTGGGGGCCTGCTCCCGGATTTTGCGAAACACCTTGGGCATTAGCAGTTCACGCTGAAAGTCGTGGGCGGAGATGACGAAGCGGTCAGTCAGTTCGGCGGCGGAGAAGTCATCTGTTTCTCCCAGGTCCTTTAAAGCGTCCAACAGACTATCCACACGTCCGGCCAGCCGGTCGGCGCGCTCAGACGGAATGATGTTCCGGCCCGATTTGATAAAAAGCGGATCCTTCAGCAGATCGCGCAGCCTCGAGAGGCCGTGGCTGACCGTCGATTGGTTGACTCCGAGGCGGGCGGCGGCAGCGGTCACCGACTGCTCGTCGTAGACGGTCTTGAACATCAGAAGCAGGCGGCCGTCGACGTTTAAATAATCGAATTCCTTCATATGGTTTATCAAACACATGCAATTGATCGATACAAGTCCGACCTTGCATACTGGGGAGGTAAGGTCACGCCCGGTGCCCTTTTTTTCATTCTTCGGTAGTTCATGACCCTCAACATCCGCCTCTTCGCCTTTATTCTTGCCGTCTTGTCGGCCTTGGCGCCCTTTTCGATCGATACCTATCTGCCCGCGATTCCCATGATGGCGGATTACTTCGGATCGTCAGTGCATCATGTGGAATGGTCGATTTCCTCCTATTTCTTCGGCTTTGCCGTCGGACAGCTGCTTGGCGGTCCCCTCTCGGATTATCTGGGGCGGCAGAAAATCGCGCTCTGGGGATTGTTGCTCTTTACCGCGTCGAGCGTGGCGATTTCGCAGGTCGAGTCGGTGGATTGGCTGATTGGATTACGGGTTCTGCAGGCGATTGGCGGCGGTTTCTCCGTTGTGGTGGTGACGGCCATGGTGCGGGACCGTTTTGAGGGGCGGGAGGCCGCGCGTATCTACACGCTGATTGGCTTCATTATGATGGCTGCGCCCCTGACGGCGCCCGCAATCGGCGCCGTTATCCTGGAGTTCCTGCACTGGCAGGCGATTTTCATCTTCCTGGCTCTCTATGGTCTGGTCACGATCCTGGGGGTCGGCATGTTGCTGGTCGAAACCCGCAGCGTGCGGCGAACCCAGCCAAGATCGGTCGGGGAGTCGATCCGCTCAGCTCTGGTGACCTACGGACGCATTGTCAGCCACCGCGGCGGCCTGGGTTATATGCTGGCGATGGGCTTTTCTATGGGCGTGCTGTTCGTCTATCTGACCGACTCAGCCTTCGTTTTCATCGAGTACTACGGTTACTCCCACACCTCCTTTCCGATCTTCTTTTCCGCCAATGTACTCTCGATGATGGCCTTCAACCGCGTTAATGCCATGCTTCTAAAGCGGCACGAGCCCGACAGCATTATGCGCTTCGGCCTGATCCTGCTCGTGGTCCTGACGTTGCTGCTGCTGGCCAGTGCCACGCTTTCCGGCGACCAGATCCTGGTGTTCCCGCTGCTCCTGCTCGCGATCGGAACTCTGAGTTTCATCTCCACCAACGGCACCGCCTGCTTCATGGCCTTTTTCGGCGAGGAAGCAGGAGCTGCCAACGCGGTGCTGGGCACCCTGCGGTTTGTGTTTGCGGCTTTGCTGGGCGGTGTGGTCGGTTTTGTTCATGACGGCAGCCTTTTGCCCATGACCGGCATGATCGCCTTTTGCGCGGTGGCGGCCTTCGCGTCTTACAGGTTCCTGCGGATTGAGGCGAGGAGTGATCAGGAAGCGGCGATTTAGGATTTTGTAAGGTGCCAGGATAGATTGAAGTGTTGAAATCCGGCAGGCCATCGATCCTCTAGAATATGAAGTCATATTATCCAACGCGTATTGCTCAGCTTGCGGAGTTTTTCTTCGGACTTGACCCCAAGCTCGCAACTCTCAAGACTTGCCCGGGCAATGCTGATCTACCGTCACTTCGGCGAGATTTATGTTTCAAACGAGGCCTTTAAGGATTTCGAGCAATCCGGCTAAAGCGGTTTTTTTCGTCATTGGATCGCTCGCTTTCGCCGCTTGGGGTATATGGTTCGCCGGATTGGGGCCAGACGAAGTTGAAGAATCAGGAGTACGCAGGTTGCGCTGGGCGCATCCCTGGTTCGGCTGGCTGACGGCTGTTTTCTTCGGATACGGTGTTTTGGCGTTCCTTCGGGAAGCCTTCGACCGTAGCCCACAGCTCCTGATTCAAGACGAGGGATTGACCTGGCGCCGCTGGGGCGTGAAAGAGATTCCCTGGCGGGAGATCACCGAAATCGAACTGAAGGAATACAGAGGCGGGAAGGTCATCGAGATTCAACTGAGAGATCCTGATTGTTACCGGCCCCGGTTTCCCTTTTCTCTTTTCTCCAGAATCAGCAGGTCGTTGAGCCGTGACAACCTTACAATCTCGACTGCCACCCTGCTCCGTTTGCCTGAGGATATTTTCGCTACGATGGATTACTTCTGGCGGAAGAACCGATAATTTTTTACGGGGTGAGGACGGGCTGAAAGCGCTAGGGTTGCGATTCGGCTCTGGCTTTAGTGTCTTCCGCCAGCACACCCATGCTCAGAGTGCCGGCAAGGGCCATCATCGGCTTAAAGATCAGCGACGGCGCGAGTAAACGCTCGTAGTCCAGCGTCACCCTGAGAAGGCTTCCCTGGTCGCGCGGCACGACTTCGTAAGTGATGGAAGTGATTGCGATCCAGTTCGCCATTGGTGTGCTGTCTGAGATAGTCTCGAAGACGCTGCGCAGACCCTCCCGTTTGACGACTTCAAGATGAAGCTCGCCCTGACCTTCTCTGCCTGCAAAAACGACAACCCGTTTTGCGCCGAGTTCGGTGCCTTCGTCGACCCGAACCGCGACGGGTTGCGGGAAGGCTTGCAGAATACCCGGCAAAGGAAACTCGGGGGTGGTCGCCGTTTGCATTGCTGCCCAGACCCTCTCCGGCGGCGCGCTGATGGCGACCGACGCTGTCGCCTGCCCCGCCCCGGCAAAGCGATATAAGCCTGAAATGCCTTCCAGGCTGGCGATCGCCACCAGCGTGAAAACCGTGGCCAGGATGCTCAAATCCTTGAGGTGATTTTTATCGCTTGCCAGTTTCCCAATGGCCTTCACGACGAAATCAAGGAGTCTCGCGGCGAGATAGAAGGCGAACGCAACGGCGGCCAGCGTGTTTGCCAGGACGACAAGACAAAACAGCGTGACCAGAAAACCATAGAGGTATCCATCCGCTGAGCTCGCCGCGCTGGGCATCGGCGCCACCGCCATGACTGCCGGTACAAGCAGCGCCAATAACAAGGAACTCATCAGCGCACGGTCGATAACGGTCCGCGCATAACCCGGCTGGCGGCCGCGCGTCGCGAGCACCCACAGGAAGTGCACGAGCCCGATCACCAGCAAGGGCGAGATAAACTGGAGGCTGGTTTGCACATGTGCTGTTTTCGAGATACCCCAGGCGTAGGTCATGCTGAAACACATGGCGAGCGCATGGGCCGGCCAGTCTGCTTTGACCAACGCCCTTGTTCGAAGCCGTCCGCCCGTCATGCGCCGTTCACCCGGACGAGATTTTCCCGCTTCGGCAGGGTTTCAGGCGTCTGGAAGTTCCAGGCCAGACCGCAGCCGTTTAAGGCTTGCAAGACGACCCAGCCAGGATCGAATTGCCCCTGCTTGAGACCAAGTTTTGCCGATCCGGGAAAGGCATGGTGATTGTTGTGCCAGCACTCTCCGAAGGTGACCAGTCCGAGGTAATCAAGGTTATAGCCCTGAGTTGAGGCGCCCTTAAGATGCCAATCCTGCGCGCCGTCATTGTGGGCGAAGTAACCGACGATCCAGTGGCCGAAGATCGAAACACTGACACGGGCGCAAATACCCCAGGCTACCCAGCCCCAGCCGCCCAGCGCGAAGAGCAGCACGGCCAGAGGAAGCTGCTGGAGCATCGAAGTCGCCTGTAAAGCGCGATAGAAGGGATCACCACTGAGCCCTGCGGGATAGTTGAACTCAGGCTCTCGCGACAGGTCGAGCTTGCAATGCAATTGCCACCAGAAATCGGTCAGGATACCGCGCCTGTGAGCCAGAAAATCGTGGCATTCGGGGTTCCGCTGAGCCCAGTCGCGAACGTCGTGGGTGAACATCATCGTGAAAGGGCCGCCCAGGCCGACGAGCGTTCCCAGATAGACAAGCAGCCGTTCCAGCCATTTCGGACAATCGAATGAACTGTGGATCAGCTTCCTGTGCATGCCCAGGGAATGACCGAAGCACAAAATCACGCCGGACAAGACAAAAAAAACGAGCAGGGCGGCCGGTGAGAAGAAAACCGTTCCAAGCGTGAGCCAGCCCAGAGTCATGCCGCTCCACCAAAGGGATTTCACCGGACTCCATCTCACGTGTCCGGCCCTGGGGTCCGCGTGGCCGTCGAGGCCTATGCGTTCAAACAGGCTCATAGTGCCGGATCCTGCTTCATTGCGAATATTGTACGTTGAAAGAGCGACCATAATCTGATTAACCTATATCTATCTTGTTATTTACCTATATAACTATATAGCTATATATATGTCAAACGCAGAACGCATCTTTGATGCTTTGAGTTCCACGCCCCGGCGAAGAATCCTGGCTTACATCGCCGAAGGACCGCTTTCAGCCGGCGAAATCGCGGAGCGTTTTGACATGTCCCAACCGGCTGTTTCGAAACATCTTGCGATCCTGAAAGCCGCCGGCCTGGTCTGGACCGAACGTAAAGGTCAATTCATCAAGTACGGGATGGAGCGTGAGAATCTCGCCGGTACGCTCGCCGGTTTCCTTCAGGAGGTCTGCCCGCCGTCGCGCGCGCTTAGAAAGGAACGCAGTAAAGCTGGGGAGGAGTGAGTTAAAGCGCCGCGCAGAAGCGATAGGCGCCAAGTATCAGATCCGAAAAGCTGCGGCGTGTAGCCGGTCGCGATTCCATCTAAAACGTGATCTGAGCTAGTGTTTATTTGTGGTGTCTGATTTCGAACTTGCTGTTGTATTTGCGCACCATATCTGCCGTTTCTTCGGGACTTAAAGTCCTTCCGTTGGTGGACAGGGCTGAGGGATCCAGCCGATCTCCTCCCCAAAAAAAATTGCCCGCTTCATGGGGTTTCCATCCCTGGGCTTTGGCTTTCCTGATCACATTGGCAACGCTGGAGGGCGTCACACTTGGCCAATCCTGGTATTCAGGTTCGAAGGCATGCGTGTGCCGGCAGATGGATTTCGGGTTCGACGCGGATTGAATGTAAATATCGATATACACGGGGTGGTCCATATACCGAACAACGTCAGCTTCGGGCCTTCGCCACTTCGTATCTGCTTTTGAAACTCGATACTCGAAGGTCTCGCCGTCGACGGTAATTTTGCGCAGTCCCTTTGATGGTAGTGCCATATCAACATCTGCTATTTTGTTTAATCTCGATAATACTATATACGCCATAAGCTTTATTCTGGAAAGATACGGATAATGATCGTGCGACCGGCTAGCTCAGTCATTGGCAGATCATCCATCAGGTCCTAGGCGGACACAGTTGGCACGCAGTGTCGGCCATACCGAACCCGTCCCACGCTTTTGTGACCGTAGGTCGCGAGTGCTGTTCCCCAATAGCTTCTTGAAAGTTTGCGCGCTTTAAGCCTTATTTTTAGTCTGGGCAACAGATGGAGGCACTTATCCCATGGCAGGACCACTGCAGGGTTATCGCATCGTCGACCTCACGGCGATGATTTCCGGACCGCTGGCGACCATGATCCTTGCGGATCAGGGCGCGGACGTCATCAAGATCGAAAGCCCAAAGGGCGGCGATTACACCCGGCAGGTGTCCAACCGGCGGTCTGGTCTGGCGGCTTCCTTCCTCAATAACAATCGCAATAAGCGCTCGGTTTCCCTGAACCTGAAGGATCCGCGCGGGGTCGAGGTCCTGAAAAAGCTGATCGCGGACGCGGACGTCTTTGTCCAGAATTTCCGGCCCGGCGTGATTGAACGCATGGGGCTGGGCGAGGACGAGGTTCGGAAAATCGCACCTGAAATCGTCTATGTCTCGATCAGTGGCTTCGGCGAGAAGGGTCCTTACGCCCACAAGCCGGTTTACGATCCGCTTGTGCAGGCGCTGTCGGGTCTGACGACCGTGCAGGCCGGTACCGATCAGGAGCGGCCCCGGCTGGTGCGCACGATCCTGCCAGACAAGCTGACCGGGGTCACAGCCTCCCAGGCCATCACCGCGGCCCTGCTGTCGCGGGAACGGAACGGCAAGGGACAGCATGTGCGCCTTTCCATGCTCGATAGTGTGATTGCCTTCCTCTGGGGGTCCGACATGGGTAGCCAGACCTTCGTGGGCGCAGAGCTTCCGCAGCAGGCGGCGCAGAGCTTTATCGATCTGATCTATGAAACCAGCGACGGCTATATCAGTGTTGCTGTGCAGTCCGACAAGCAGTGGGAAGGTCTGACCCGCGCATTGGAAACTCCGGAGTGGCTGGAGGATCCGCGTTTCAAGTCACCGGCGCTGCGCCAGACCAACATCGATGCCCGGCTGGAGCTGACCCAGAGTATCCTGACGTCGCGCTCGTCCGAGGAATGGCTGAAGCGTCTGGAAGAACAGGATGTGCCCTGTGTTCCGGTCCTCAGCCGCAGTGATATGATCAGCCATCCGCAGGTGGAGGCCAGCGGTATTGTCGTGGAGAGCGATCATCCGCACGCGGGCCGTCTGCGGCAGGCACGGCCAGCGGCACGTTTCTCGGAGACGCCGGTGGAGCTGCGCCACGGCGGCGCCTTGCTCGGGGCTCACAATGAAGAGGTGCTCGGCGAACTTGGACTTGATGCGAAAGAGATCGAGACATTGCGGGACGAGGGCGTGCTCGGCGCGCCGGTGCAAGCGGCAGAGGCGGCGGAATGATCGACTTCTATTACTGGCCGACCCCCAACGGCTGGAAGGTCGCCATCCTGCTCGAAGAGCTGGGGATTCCCTATACCACTATTCCAGTGAACATTTCCAAGGGCGATCAGTTCAAACCCGAGTTCCTGGCCATCAGTCCGAACAATCGCATGCCCGCGATCCTCGATCACGATGTCCAGGGTGAAGCGGTTTCGGTCTTCGAATCAGGCGCAATCCTCTATTATCTGGCGGAAAAGACGGGACGCTTCATTCCCGCCGACCCACTGGGCAAAAAGGAGGCTCTGGAATGGCTCTTCTGGCAGACCGGCAACCAGGGCCCTATGGCCGGACAGCTCAGTCATTTCGTGAACTATGCCCCGGGCGACGAGGCCTATTCCAAGACCCGCTATGCCAACGAGTACGACCGTTGTCTGGGTGTGCTCGAACGCCAACTGGAAGGGCGGGCGTTCATCCTGGGCGAAGACTATTCTATCGCCGACATGATCAACTGGCCCTGGGTCCTGATCGCCAAACCCTTGGGGCGCGATCTTGCGTCCTTCCCGAACGTGTCCCGCTGGCGCAAGGCCATCAAGGAGCGCCCCGCGGTGCAGCGCGCCGTCGATCTTGGCAAGGAATTCCGCCGCTCTGCCCCGCCCAGCGACGAAGAACGCAAGATCCTCTTCAGCCAGAGCGCCGAGACGGTGAAGGAACAGATCGGTAAGGGTGCCGGAGAGAGCTGATTTAGGCTTTCAGCGAGCGGATGAGGAACAATCCCCTTCCAAGTCACATGGTCGCATCGGCAGGCTGTAAGCTTTTAGAGCTTTTCTATGTGGCTTTATTATTGTGAACTGGTCGCATTCGCAATTCGTAAAGAAAGCCTCGGTGCGCCTATGCTGACGAGACGAGAATTTGTAGCCGCGGGTGCGTTGGGCGCCGGAGTGGCCGCCTCCGGCGCCGTGTTGGCGGGAGCTCTGGCGGCGCAGGGTGCAAAGCCCGATGAAGCATCGGCGGATGTGGTGCTCAAACCCAACCGGATCGACCATGCGATACATGCGGGCACGACGACCAGGGATATGATGTCGTATGGTGTCGATGGCCCACCGCCGGTGCTCCGCATGAAGCAGGGGGAGGCATTTACCGCCGATCTCGTAAACGGGCTGGACGAGGCAACCACCATTCACTGGCACGGCCTGCGCATTCCCAACGCCGTCGACGGCGTGCCCTTCCTGACCCAGCCTTATGTCTACAAGGACGAGCGCTTCCGCTACGCCTTTACGCCGCCGGATGCCGGGACCTTCTGGTATCACCCGCACTGCAACACGCTGGAACAGATGGGCCGGGGTCTGACCGGCCTGCTGATTGTCGAGGAGCCTGAAGATCCCGGCTTCGATCAGGACCTGGCGCTGAACCTGCGGGATTTCCGTCTGGGCGATGACGGTCAGTTCATCCGGCAGTTCAAGCCACGTCTCGCCGCCCGGGGCGGTACCCTCGGCACGGTGATGACCACCAACTGGCAGGTCGAGCCGCGTTACGAGGTCCACAGCGGCGGTCTGCTCCGCCTGCGCCTTGCGGCAACAGACGTGACACGGATCTATCGCGTCAGTGTGGTGGATGAGGATGCGGGTGACAGGACGGAGGCCCGGGTGATCGCTCTCGACGCAAATCCCGTTCCCGCGCCCTTTAAGCTGGAGGTTTATCCCATAGGCGCGGGACAGCGCATGGATCTGGCGATCCGGCTTCCGCGCGAAGAGGGCAAGGTTCTGCGGGTCGAAACCCAGAGCGGCGCAGGGTCAAGAGTTCTCGCGACGCTGATCACGAAGGGGCCCGACCTCAGGCGTTCCTTCGCGGAACTCAAACCTCTCCCGCCCAATCCGGTGATGGAACCGGACCTGGCCAACGCCACAACGTTGCCCTTCACCTTTTCCTGGTCGGCGGAGAAGTCTGGCATGGAGAGTATCTGCGGAACGCTTGGCTATACATTCTGGGCCATCAATCGCGTGCCCTGGCCCGGTGATGTACCCGACCCCGGTGGTCCGCTCGCTGAGCTAAAGCTAGGCCAGAGCTATATCTTCCGGCTGATCAACGAGACCCCCAACAGCCATCCAATCCACCTGCACGGCATGAGCTTCAAATTGCTGCGTTCGAACAAACGTCAGCTCCTGCCCCTGGTGAGCGATACAGCGCTGTTGCTGCCGCAGGAGACAATGGAGGTCGCGCTGGTCGCTGATAACCCCGGCGACTGGGTCTTCCACTGCCACGTGATCGAACATCAGAAAAGCGGTCTGACCGGCTATGTGAAGGTGGTTTGAGCGCAAAAAAAGCGGCCGCCGAAGCAGCCGCTTTTCTGAATTGCGAAAAGGCGCGCTCGTCAGTCTTTCGCCGCGACCACAATGATTTCGACTTTGAAATCCGGGGTGGCCAGGCGGGATTCGCCGGCGGCGCGGGCCGGTGGGTTGGCGGGGTCGACCCAGGCGTCCCAGACGGCATTCATCTCGGCAAAGTCGTCCATGGATTCCAGCCAGATGGTGGCCTGAAGAATTTTGGATTTGTCGGAACCGGCTTCACCCAGCAGGCGGTCGATACTTGCCAGGATTGCTGTGGTCTGTGCGGTCACGCTCTGCCCCGGCGCGCCGACCTGACCGGCGAGGTAGACCGTGTTGCCGTGGATGACGGCCTGGCTCATGCGGGGGCCGGATTCGAGTCTGCGAATGCTCATGGATCTGTTCCTTTCAGTTGAGGCTTGTCTTTGTGTTGTTAGTTTCGGAGGCGGGCAGGTGACAGCGCCGCGATAGTTTCATCTGAAACAATATCCGATGTCGGTTGCTTCATGATCAGGGCGGCAGCCACTTTCGCCATGGCCGGAGAGGTCTGGATGCCGTAGCCGCCTTGGCCCGCGAGCCAGAAAAAGTTCTCTGCCGCAGGGTCGTAACCCACCACCGGCGTGCGGTCAGCGGTAAAGGTTCGCAGGCCTGCCCAGCTGCGCAGGACCCGCGTGACCTCGACGTTGGTGGCGGTCTCAAAGCGATGCACGCCTTCGGCCAGAACCATGTCGTCCGGATAGACATCGTGAGGCTCGACAGGATCCTCATCCGCGGGGGATACGAAGAGGTGGCCTGCGTCCGGTTTCATGTACCAGCGTTCCTCGACATCGCTGACCAGCGGCCAGGCCATCACGTCGTGACCTTCAGGTGCCGGAACGACGGCGATCGATCGACGCATGGGTGTGAGCCCGACCGGCGCAAGACCGGCGAGCTCGGCGACCTTATCCGCCCAGGCCCCAGCGGCGTTTACTAGTGTTTGGGCCTGGAAATGGCCGGTTTCGGTCTCGATCTCCCAAAGGCCGTCTTTGCGTGTCAGCCCGATAACCCGGGCTTTAGTGCGAAGCTCGCCTCCTGCTCGCTTCAATTTGCGCAGCCAGCCCTGATGAAGACTGTTGACGTCGATATCCCGGGCATCGGCTTCGTAGGCAGCTGCAGCGATTGCCCCGGGCTTTAGAACCGGTACCTTGGAAATTGCATCTTCCGGAGTGATCGGATCGAGGTCCTGAGATTCCTTGAGCAACGCGTCAAAATGCTCCTGGCCGGTTTTATCTGCAAGCGCCAGGTGTCCGCGCGGACTCAGGAGTGTATGGTCTGAAATCTCCGCAGGCGGCGATACGAGATAACGTTCGCTCGCACGTGTTAGGGCACGGATCGGAGCGTTACCGTAGTTCAGGATAAAGACCGCGGCCGAACGTCCGGTCGAATGATGGCCCGGATGATCTTCCGCTTCCAGCAGCAGACAGCGATGCCCACCGGACAGCATTGCGCCGACTCCGGCACCGGCGATACCGCCGCCGATAATCGCGACGTCAAAGGCTGCGTCCTGCGTCATGAAGGGAATCCGTTCTTGTTCTCGTCTGTGGCCGGAACCGGCCTGAATGAGCCTGCTCTGAAACCCGTTGAGCAAGATCCGATGTGAAACTAATTCAGCGCTGGAGACAAGCCCTTTACACTTGAATTTTTATTCCTACCGCCTTGGAGATTTCGGCACATCGCAGTTTCCCCTCGGTCGGAGAAGCGGTTATTGCTGACCCTTAGCGGTTAAGCTGTTATATCGCTGATAATGCAAGCAGAACCCACCGGAGCTCCGACACCGCCCGCGCAAACAGAAAACAACCAGGTTGTGGCTGTATGCCTGCTGGCGGTTTGTGGCGGGGTGCTTGCAAAGCTCTACCTGGATCTTCACGTAGCAGGTTCCATTGCCTCGATGGCTCTGGTTGCGTTTGCAGTGCTGGGCCGGCCTTTCTTCCACTTTCGTGAGTTCTTTCTGCTCTCGCTCGCCGTCGCGCTGACAGTGCTGGCGATTGCCACCCGCTCCGACGTTGTGCCCATGGTTGCGAGGGCGCTGGACCGGGCAGCCTTTCTGGCAGCCTTTATGATCCTACTGGCATTACTTAGAGATGGCGCTGTGACTTCGCCTTCAGTGCTTGCCGTCGGCCGTTACCTCACCCGGCAGCCTCCCGGACGGCGCTACATCGCACTGCAAACCGGCGGGCACCTGCTGGGCGTTATTCTGAACTTCGGTTGCCTCAGTCTTCTCGGTCCTTTGATCCAGCGCGGCGTCCGTTCCAGCAACGAGGATGAAGGTCGTGATGGCTCGGATCAGGCCATGAACGCTGAAGTCTCGGCGATCCGGGAACAGCGTCAGATCACGGCCCTCAGCAGGGGCTTTTCCTGGATCGTTGCCTGGTCCCCGACGACCATCTCTCAGGCCTTTGTGCCTTTGGTTTTGACCGGCGTTCAGCCGCTTCGCATGGCGCTGATGGGGGCGGCGATAACGTTGATTTTCTTCCTGGCAGGCTGGTTGGAGGATCGTATCCGAGGCCGGCGCATCCGGGCCCGCCTTTCGGAACTGGGGCAACTGCCCGCCGCGAATCCGCTTCCTCTTCCACGTGGTGGATTTTTACGCTTCGGATTTGTCTGTGCCGTGCTGGCAGCTTTGAGCACCGTGATTGTTCTCTGGAGCGGCAGCGCGATTGTTCCGGCGCTCATGCTCACGGCACCCATTGTCACGGCGGTCTGGATCTGGTTGCAAAACAGAGAGCTCAGCAATGGCTGGCAGGCGACCCTGGCCCGAGGCAAGGAGATCGTGACCCAGTCGATTCCCAGGAGCTCTCCGGAGGCTCTTACCCTCTCCGTTGCCGGGTATTCGGGTATTATGGCGGCGGGATTGACGGACGCGGACGCCTTGGCGGATCTGATCGGGCTGGACGCTATTTCGCCTCTGGTCGTTTATCTGGCGGTCGCAGCAATTGTTCCCCTGGCATCCAACCTTGCGATTCCCGCGATGCTTGCGGTCACTTTCCTCGGAAGCCTCTTCTCGGCCTTGCCGCAGCTTGGTCTGGATCCGACCATTCTGGGCTTTGCCCTGATTATCGGATGGGGTTTGAATCTGGTTGGCTCACCCTTTAGTGCGACGTCTCTGGTTCTTGCCCGTGTAACGGGAATCCCGGGAGTGACACTGTCGTGGCGATGGAACGGGCTCTACAGCTTGATTTCCTACGCAATTGCCGCCGCTTTTATAGCGATTGTGACCTCTCTGTAGCGGCACATCTGCAATGAGATGTTGTGTTTTCGGTTTTTCCTGAAAAAATGCCGCCAAACGACAGTTAGGGCGGTTAACAGCCTCACGCAGTCGTCATCGATCTGCAGTTGCAGATTGCCAACAATTAATCTGCGGTATGGCTATGCCGCTGGACGCAGACACAGGGAGATAAAGATCTATGATCCGTTTTTCATGGAAAACTGCCGCTTTGGCGGGTCTTGCCATCACTTTTGCAGGCGCAGAAGTCATGGCGGCAACGACTTGGAACGCATCGCTTTGGGGCAAACGCCGCGCCTTTACCGAGCATATGGAAAAGCTTTCGGAACTGGTTGCTGAGAAATCCAATGGTGAGTTCCAGATCAAGTTGCATTACGGCGGCGCGCTGTCGAAAAACCGGGAAAACCTTGATGGTATCTCGATCGGCGCTTTTGAGATGGCCCAGTTCTGTGCCGGTTATCACCGCGACAAGAACCCGACCATCACCGTTCTTGAGCTGCCATTCCTGGGTGTGACCACTCTGGAGCAGGAAATCAAACTCTCCAACGCAGTTTACAGCCATCCGGCAACACAGAAAGATCTGGCCCGCTGGAACGCCAAGATCCTGATGCCTTCGCCGATGCCGCAGTACAATGTTGCGGGTACGGGTACGCCACCAACAAGCCTTTCGGACTTCGACGGCATGCGCATTCGCGCAACCGGCGGAATCGGTCAGGCCTTCAAGAAGGTCGGCGCGGTTCCGACCTCGGTTACGTCTTCCGAGGCATACAACGCTCTGGAATCCGGTGTCGTCGACTCTGTTGCTTTCGCGCCGCACGCGCATCTGGCCTTCCGGACCGTCGATATCGCCAAGTGGTGGACGACCAACCTGAATCCAGGCACTGTCAACTGCCCGATCGTGGCCAATATCGATTCTTTCGAGGCGCTTTCGGATGGGGATAAAGAAATCCTGATGAGCTCGATCCCCGAGGCTCTTGACCACTACCTGGTCAAATACGGCGAAGTCTATGAAAAGTGGGGCCCCGTTCTCGAGACCAACGGCATCCAGAAGGTCGAATTCCCGGCAGCCGAGATCGATGCATTCCGTAAGGCAGCGGCAGCTCCCGGACGCGATGCCTGGATCAAGGACATGGAAGCCAAAGGCGTTCCAGGTCAGGAACTCTATGATCTGGTTATTAAAACGCTGAACGAATAGTTTGCTGTAGGCGAACACATCTCTTCGGCCCCTGCTGACGCGGGGGCCGTTGCGTTTTCCGGGGACTCATCATGGCCAGCACCTCCGTAAGGACGGACGATTCGCTACTCTCAAAAGCGGATCGGCAAATTTTCCGTATCGAATCCACGCTCAATCTGATGGCCGGACTGGTCGTCTTTACCCTCATGTTGTTGGCAGTCGCACAGATCATCGGGCGCAAGGTCTTCAACCTGCCGATTCCCGGTTTTATCGACTGGGTCGAGCAGTTCATGGTCGTCTTTGCGTTCCTCGGCGTGGCCTATTGTCAGCGTCTGGGCGGACATATCCGCATGGATATTCTGATCGGCAGGATCCGCGGACGCCCGCTCTGGCTGGCCGAGGTTGTGGGTGTGCTTCTGATGATGGTTGCAGTCGCAGCCCTGGTATACGGCTCGTTCCTGCATTTCGAACGGGCGCTGAATATCGGGGATTCGACGATCGATATTGCCCTGCCCACCTGGCCTGCGAAGCTGATGGTGCCGATCGCTCTGGGACTGCTCTGGCTACGTTTGCTGGTACAGCTCATCGGCTATGTACGGGCCTTTGTGAATGACGACGAAGTTCCCATTGCCGTACCTATGATCGAGGATGCGGCGGCTATTGCAAAGCGCGAGGCCGAAGAGGCCATGGGTCTCAGCCTGGATGAAGTGATAAAACTTGATAAAGATGAGGGGACACGGTCATGACCCCATTTGAAATTGGCCTGCTCTTCTCGGTTCTTCTGGTCGTTCTGGTTCTGATTGGTGTGCGGGTCGCGTTTGCGGCTGCCTTGATTGGCTTGTTTGGTCTGATCACGTTGCAGGCCCAACGTCTGGGCTTTGACAAGGGCCTGCTGGTCGCCATGAAGTTGGCGGGAACGGTGCCGCATTCGAAATCCACGACCTATGCACTTTCGTTAATTCCGACCTTTATTCTGATTGGCTACCTGGCCTACTACGCCGGACTGACGAAGAGCCTGTTTGAGGCCGCCAAGCGCTGGGTCGGCTGGCTGCCGGGCGGCCTGGGCGTTGCCACGGTGTTTGCGACCGCCGGGTTTGCCGCCGTTTCCGGTGCGTCTGTCGCGACCTCGGCTGTCTTTGCGCGGATCGCGATCCCTGAGATGCTGAAGGTCGGCTACGACAAAGCCTTTGCGGCTGGCGTGGTGGCGGCAGGCGGCACACTGGCGTCGCTCATTCCGCCTTCGGCGATTCTGGTGATTTACGCAATCATTGTGGAGCAGTCGGTCGGACAGCTTCTGTTGGCCGGTTTTCTTCCCGGCCTTGTTTCCGCGCTGATCTATGCGGGAATCGTGATCGGTCTCGCCAAGTGGCGGAAGAACCTCGGACCGCCTGTGGGCGGCTTTACCTGGCGCCAGCGCTTTGAGAGTCTGCCTGGGGCCATGCCGATTTTCGCCGTGGTCGCGATTATCATCTACTGCATCTATTTCGGGTGGGGTACGCCGACTGAAGCCGGTGCGCTTGGTGCCTTCGTGGTTCTGGTCATGGCTGTCTGGAAGGGCATGCGCTGGAAAGAGCTTAAGAGCGCTCTGATGGAGAGCGCCAAGCTGACCGTGATGATCTTCACCATTATCTGGGGTGTTCTGCTCTACGTGCGTTTTCTGGGCTATGCCGGCTTGCCGGAAACCTTCGCCGAATGGATTGCCGGACTGGATCAACCCCGAATCGTGACCCTGCTCATGATCCTGGCAGCCTATGCGATTCTGGGCATGTTCATGGATGCCATCGGCATGCTGCTGCTCACCCTGCCGGTGGTTTATCCCGCGGTTATTGCTTTGGGGTATGACCCGATCTGGTTCGGTATCATCGTGGTGAAGATGGCGGAACTCTGCCTGATCACGCCGCCCATCGGGCTCAACTGCTTCGTTGTGGCGGGGGTCAGACCGGATATATCGGTTCAGGACGTCTTCCGTGGGGCGTCGCCGTTCTTTGTGGCCGATGTTCTGACCGTCGCCGTGCTGATCGCTTTCCCTGAGATCGTACTGTGGTTGCCAAAGACGATTGCGGGCGGCTGACGACTGGCAGCGGCTTTACTGCATCACTGCATTAGGAGCCGATCAAGCGAGACGGTCTTGCTTTCCTTGGAGGTTTGCAGCACTACGTGACTGCTGAGGTTCAGCCCCTCTGGGCCGGTGGCCAGCAGGTGGTCGCTGATGGCGGTGTAGGTTCCGATGTCGCTGCAGACGAAACGCAGCAGGTAGTCGAACTGACCGCTGACCTTATGGCATTCCACAAGCTCGGGGATACCCGCGACCACGGTTTCAAACGCGCTGAAGACGCCCTTTTCGTGGCTTGAAAGGCTTACACTGACAAAGACAGTGATGCTCGGCGCGACACGCTCCACATCGATATGGCAGGAATAACCTTTGATGACGCCGAGCGTTTCGAGCCGTTTCACCCGCTGAAGGCAGGGGCTAGGGGATAAGCCGACCTTTTCCGAGAGGGCCTGATTGGTGATCCGACCGTTGTCCTGCAGGATCGCAAGGATCTTGAGGTCGATCCGATCCAGTTCATTATGCTGTGTCACTTTGTTTTCCTGATCGGATTATCTCTGGGTGTCGTTCGAAGTCGGTGTAAAATCCGCAGAATATTGGGATTTTTTAACTTTCTCAAAGGTACAGCAGTTTCTGCTGTCTTGCCAGAGTTCCTCCGCAGCACCTGCCTGCATTCTTTGTATCTTCGGCAGCACATAAACCTGCCTGTCTGGCATCCTCTGTTAAACCTTGAACAGTAGGATCCCTTTTCATGGGTGTTGAAACCAAGACGCTGAAAGCCCCAGAAGCTGTGATTAATCAAGTCGGGTTGATTGGTGTTCCGACCGACGTCGGTGCCGGTGTCCGTGGTGCCTGCCTGGGGCCTGAGGCCCTCCGTATTGCAGGCCTCGCGAAATCACTGTCGGAGCTTGGCCACAAGGTCGCGGATCTGGGCGATCTCGACGGCCCCCCTAATCCGGAAGAACAGCCCGGCAACGGCTGTCGCAACCTGCGGGAGGTCAGCACCTGGTGCCGCCTGTTGCGTGACCGGATTACGGAAGTCGCGGATCAGGGAATGACGCCTGTGGTGTTGGGCGGGGACCACTGCATTGCCATGGGCTCCATCGCCGGTATCGCCAAACACTGCAGCGCGGCAGGGAAGCCCTTGTATGTGCTCTGGTTCGATGCTCATACGGATTTCAATACGCCGCTGTCTTCTCCCTCGGGCAACGTACATGGCATGCCGATTGCGGCTCTCTGCGGACGGATCGAAGACCCGGAGTTCGATCTGGGTGTACCGACTCCTGTTGTTGACCCCAGTCACATCAATCTCTTCGGTATTCGGTCGGTCGACCAGGTTGAAAAGGCGTCCCTGGTCGACAGCGGCATGAAGGTCTTCGATATGCGGGCCATTGACGAGCGCAGCACCTTCACAATCATGCGCGAAATTCTGGAGGAAGTTGCCGCCGCCAAAGGGCATCTGCATGTCAGCCTGGATGTGGATTTTCTGGACCCCTCTATTGCGCCGGGCGTGGGGACCACCGTGCCGGGTGGCGTGACCTATCGCGAGGCGCATCTCTGCATGGAGATGATTGCGGAGTCCGGTCTCATGGGGTCCCTCGATCTCGTTGAACTCAATCCTCTGCTCGATGAGAGAAATAAATCTGCCGAGCTTCTGGTTGATCTGACCGGCAGTCTGTTTGGCAAGGCGACCCTGCACCGCTAGGAGCGGATTGCAGGTCTGGCGCTATAGAATTACGGAGTGAAGCAATGAAAATGAATCCTGAAGAACTGGTCGCCGTCGAAGCCGAGCTTGGCGCGCATAACTATAAGCCGCTCGATGTGGTGCTGTCCCGGGGCGAGGGCATCTGGGTCTGGGACGCGGACGGCAATCGCTACATGGATTGTCTGTCCGCGTACTCCGCGGTCAATCAGGGACACTGTCATCCGAAAATTCGCGAAGCCCTGATTGAGCAATCCGGACGTCTCGCGCTGACCTCGCGCGCCTTTCACAACGATCAGCTGGCGCTCTTCTATCAGGAGGTTTGCGAGCTGACCAATTCCCACAAGGTTCTGCCGATGAACAGCGGCGCCGAGGCGGTCGAGAGTGCGATCAAAGCCGTGCGCAAGTGGGGCTACGAGGTCAAAGGCGTTCCCGACAATCAGGCTGAAATCATCGTCTGCTCCGACAACTTCCATGGTCGGACCATCGCAATCGTCGGCTTCAGCACGGACCCGGCGGCGCGCAATCACTTCGGTCCCTTCGCGCCCGGTTTCAAGGTGGTTCCCTTCGGCGACGCAGCGGCGCTCGACGCTGCCATCACACCCAATACGGTCGGCTTCCTGGTCGAACCGATCCAGGGCGAGGCGGGTGTGATCATCCCACCGGACGGATACCTGAAGCAGGTGCGCGAAATCTGTACCCGGGAAAACGTTGTCCTGATCCTGGATGAGATTCAAACCGGCCTGGGCCGCACCGGCAAGCTGCTGGCCGAGGAACATGAGGAGATCGAGGCGGATTTGACGCTGGTCGGGAAGGCGCTCTCCGGGGGCTTTTATCCGGTGTCAGCGGTGCTTTCGAACTCCGAAGTGCTCGGTGTGCTCAAGCCGGGCCAGCACGGCTCGACCTTTGGCGGTAATCCCATGGCCTGTGCTGTGGCCCGGGCGGCGCTGCGCGTCCTGATCGAAGAGGGCATGATCGAGAACGCGGAGAAGATGGGGCGCTATTTCGTGGAGGGCCTGAAAGGTCTTCGGAACAATCTGGTCAAAGAGGTCCGTGGCCGTGGTCTGATGCTGGCTGTGGAGTTCCACAGCGAGGCCGGCGGCGCGCGTCAATACTGCGAAGCGCTCCGGCAGAAGGGGATCCTCTGCAAGGAAACGCATGTCGATACGATCCGCTTCGCACCGCCCCTGATCATAGATAAGGATCAGGTCGACTGGGCGCTGGAACGCATCGAACCGGTCCTGCGCATGCAATAACCGGGGGCTTAGCGCGTGTCGAGTTCAATCGAACATATGTATTCGAAGGCAGATCCGAGACAGCGTTTGCAGAGCACAACGCGTTCGGATCAGCCAGAGAATACAGTTAAACGCGACATGCGTTAGTCGTCGTCGCCGGTGAAGCGGATGATCTTTTGAAAGTAACGTCCCAGCGCCTGGTTACGATCAGGGCTGGCGTTGGTTGAGAAGATGACGAGGTCCGCATAGTTTTCCATGCGCTCGAGCAAATAGGCGACCTCCTGATTTGCGTAGCTGCTGTGGTTGTCTTTGACCTCGCTGCGTTTACCGAAGAGGGCATCGGCTTCGTCGAAGAACAGCAGCCAGTTTTCGGCAGAGGCGCGGTCGAGCAGTTTTGACAGGTTCTTTTCCGTTTCACCGATATAGCGTGAGATCAGGTTCGGAAGGTCGACATAGACGACCCGGCGTCCGCTCTTCTGACCGATCAGGAGACCTGCGAGCGTCTTGCCCGTGCCCGGTGGACCGGAAAAGAGAACGCGATAGCTTCTGGGCTTGCCGTTTTGCCGAAGCGCGCGCTCTTCCTTGCGGAGTTCCGCCAGTTCCGCTTTGATTTTCTGGAATGCCCCGACGTCCCGCCAGTTCAGTTCGGTTGTCAGCTCACGTGCCGGAAATGATCGCCCGAATGCCTTGAGATCGTTTGCCTGGATTCTCGGTGTCATCTGACCTCCCCTCTCTCAATCAAGCGCCGAAGCCTTTAAAAGTCCTACCCAAACTCTGTTCTCCCCCGGAGCTTGGGTGCGTTTAAGTGAGCGTGCCGTTGTTGGGCTGGTTGCGAGTATAGCCGATTTTTCGAGAGATCAACGTGTTTGCTGTCTGATGACGGACGAAAAAAGAGCCGCCGGGGTCTAAACCGGCAGCTCATGGAAGTTATCGACAGGGTAATGAGGTTATTTGGCCGCTTCTTCGAACTCCGCCGTCAGTTTGGCTTCGCAGTCATTCACTGCTGTCTGAGCGGCTTTGATCCACTCGTCACCGAAGTTCTTCTCGTACCATTCCCAGACCGGCTGTGCGGCCTTCTGGAAGGAGGCTTTTTCCTCGGCCGTTGGCGAGTAAATCGTCCCTCCGGCTTCCTTGAAGGTCTCGAAGGCATCGACGCCCTTGCGCATAGGCAGCACCCGGGCTGTCTGTTTCAGGAACTGGAAGCCGTCATAGACGATGCGCTGGTGCTCGGCGCTCAGATCCTTGAAGGCATCCTCGTTCATCCACCAGAGCGCCGCCATGTAGGCATGGCCGTCGAGCGAGATGAATTTCAGGTGATCCTGGAACTTCATGTTCACGATGTCGGTGATGCCGTTCTTGGTGCCTTCGACAACGCCGGTGCCCAGCGAGGTGTAGACTTCCGGCCAGGCGATCGGGGTCGGGTTGCCGCCCAGGGATTTTACCAGTTCGATCTGGATGTCGGCACCGATCGTACGCAGCTTCAGGCCATCAACATCGTCAGGTGTTTTTACCTGTTTGCTGGTGGTGGCGATGTTGCGCCAGCCGCCGGTGTTCGAAACCGCCATCAAGCGTGCGGCGCCGACATCTTCCAGCACCGCATTGCGGATCTTGCTGACCAGCGGACCGTCGAAGACACATTCGGCGACACGATCATTCGGCAGCAGATAAGGCAGGTCCAGGAACTGTGCAGGCGGATACCAGCCTGCCAGGCCGCCATTGGTGGTGATGTAGATCTCCAGGCGACCGTCCAGTAGGGCTTCGGAGCACTCATCCGCGTTGGAGCAGAAGCGTCCCGAAGGGAAGATCTCGACCTCGATCGCACCGTTTGAGGCGCTCTCCACATAGTTTTTCAGGACCAGAGAGCCGTCGTAGTCCTCGTCGTCCGGCGATCCGAGGAATGCGATCTTGAGTGTAGTGTCCGCTGCAACGGCGGGTGTGGTGACTGTCATCCCGCTCAATGCCGCCGCACCAAAGCCGAAGGCGGCTGTGGTGGCTGCGAGTTTTTTCCAGGTAATCATCCCTATTGCCTCCTTATTATTCTCATTGGATTAAACCGAGGGCCCGAGGCACGAAAAGCGTCAGGTCCTCCACATAGGTGATCAGGAAGATCACCAGCACCTCTACCGCCAGGAAAGGCAGCATGGATTTCACGATGGCCTCGACCCGCACCTTGGCGACCGACGAGGCGACGAACAACACCAGTCCCATCGGTGGCGTCGCGAGCCCGACGGTGACGTTCACGCACATGATGATGGCGAAGTGAACCGGGTCGAGACCCAGGTCGGTCACGAAGACCTTGCCCAGGATCGGGCCCAGAATCAGGATGGCCGGACCGGCATCCAGGAACATGCCGACAATGAAGAGCATGATGTTGCAGAGGAACAGCAGCATAAGGGGGTTTTCCGTCAGCGAAAGAAGAAATTCCGACAGCATCTGCGCAGCGCCGACCTGATCTGCGACCCAGGAAAAAGATTTCGATGCCCCGATCAGCAGAAGAATAATGCCCGAGGCAATTGCGGCGCGCAGGAAGACACGGGGGACCTCGCGCAGTTTCAGCGTGCGCAGCACCACCAGGGCCACAATGAAGGCGTAGAAAGCCGCAACGCCCGCTGCTTCGGTCGGTGTGAACCAGCCGGACAGGATGCCGCCCAGCAGAATGACCGGGGTGAGCAGCGGCCAGAAGGAAGCACCGGCGGCCCGTGCAACTTCACGAGCAGGGGCGCGTTCGTTCGCGACCGGGAAGTCGTGCTTGATGGCCAGGAAATAGGTCACAGCCATCAGCCCGCCGCCGACCATCAGACCTGGCACGAGACCTGCGGCGAAGAGCGCTGCCGGACTGACGCCCATGATGAAGGCGTAGATGATCATGATGCCGCTGGGCGGGATGATCGGACCGATCACCGACGAGGCCGCCGTCACTGCCGCCGCGAACTGGCGGCTGTAGCCGTTTTTCTCCATGGCTGGGATCAGCATCGACCCCAGCGCCGATGTGTCGGCAACCGCAGAGCCCGACAAACCTGCAAAGAGGATCGACGAGAGGATGTTTACATGCGCCAGACCGCCGCGCACATGGCCGATCAGGGTCTGGGAAAAATGCACCAGCCGGGCGGTAATCCCGCCGGTGTTCATGATCTCCCCGGCGAGAATAAACATCGGCAGCGCCATCAAGGGCACCGAAGACATACCGGAAAAGAGCTGACTCAGCAGGGAATTGAGATCGCGCGGTTTAAAGTCGTTCCCGAAGTCGTTCACGACCGTGACGCCCGAGGCGAGCAGCAGACCGAAGACAACCGGTACACTGACAGCCAGCAGAAGCAGGAAGGTCCAGAGAAAAGCCATCGGCATGTCGGGGTCCTTTCCTTATTCCGCCCGGTTGGCTTCGACTTCTTCGAAGCTCCGTACAGGTTTGACCTGTTCGTTGGTGGGATCGATCAATCCGAGGATGTAGCGGAAGATTAGCTCTATATTGGCCAGCAGCAGCAAAGTCATGCAGATTGGCATGGCGAGGTAGACGCTGCGCCAGGGGATATTGAGGACCGGAATCATCACCCGGGCTTTGAAGGGGCGGATCGACGCCAGGTCGAGCCCCAGCAGCCAGTCCAGAAAGATCTCCGTCGGCAGGAAACGGACGCCGACCTTGCGCAGGGTCAGGTCCAACCCGATCATGAAGAGCAGCATCAGAACCAGATGAACGATCAGCAGATGCAGACGTGCGATGCGGCCACCCAGCATGTCATGAAAGAAATCTAGGGACACATTGGCTGCGCGACGATAGGCGATCGGTGCAACGACGAAGGCAGAGATTGGCAGCATCACAATGAAGGCTTTTTCGGTCCACGGCATGGAGAAACCGGTCTTGCGGCCAAAAACCGACAGCACCACGGTCGCCAGCATGATGGCGATACCGATCCAGGCAATGGGCTTCAGGACCTCTTCGGCGGCAAGATTGATCCGTCGGAGGCCACTAATTGCCAGCAGCAAAAGGCTTTTCATCTTTCCTCCCCTTCGGACCGCCGTCCGGCACTTTTTTCCGTGCCTTGGTTACGGCTCGCCCGACGTCAGTCGTTCACCTGTCCACCGTCCACATTGATAGTTTGTCCGGTTACGTAACTCGCATCCTTGCTCAGCAGAAACTTGATGACGGATGCGACCTCCTCGGGTTCGCCGAAGCGGCCGAGCGGAATTTCTCTCAGCAGAATCTCGCGCCGTTTCTCGATGACCTTTGCCGGCATCGAGGTTTTTATGATTCCGGGCGATACGGCATTTACGGTTGCTTTGGTCTTGAAGCGCCGGGCCAGGGCGCGCGTCAATCCGACAAGGCCGCCTTTGGCCGCAGTATAGGCCACATGATCGATGGCGCCGCGTCGGAACGCAAGGGATGAAACGAACACCACCCGACCTATTTCCTTGTCGGGAAAGCGCTCTGTCATTGCGGTTGCAAGGTCGTAGCCATTGGTCAGGTTGTTGGCCAGGGCGCGATCCCAGATCCCATGATCCTGTCCGAGTTCAGGGTCTTCTTCGAAGACACCGGCCAGATGAACGAAGCCGTAAATTGCTCCCGGAATGGCAGCGAGCGCCGCCTCGTAATCCGCCGGAGATGAGGTGTTGGTGGCATCGGCAAGAACACGGCACTCGGTTCCCGCCTGAAGCTCTTGCGCATACTCCGCGACGCCGCTGCCGGGCCGGTCGAGCAGCAGAAGATTGTAACCCTCACGCAGAAATATCGGACAACAGGCCCGGCCAATTCCCCCGGCGGCACCCGTTACCACAAGCCATTTGGAGGAAGCGCTCATGTGTCTGCCGCCTCCGCGCCATAGAGCCTGACGGTTTCAATTCGGTTTGCGTCATTCAGTTCGCCGCTGTGCTGCACCACGGGCCCCAGCGGAAGGCGGGTTCCCTCACGTACGAAGAGCACGGCTTTGCGCAGCGACACGTTACGCTCGAGAACCTGCCCGCCGGAGACAGGCTCCTCGGTCCAGAAGTCATACCATGTGCCCTTGGGCAGATAGAAACGAACCTGCCCGCCGGACTGCACCACCGGCGCAACGAAAAGGTCATCACCGAGCATGTACTGTTCATCGAAAGCCCAGGCTGCCGGGTCTTTGGGACAGGCGACGGCCATGGCGCGCATCACAGGTAAGCCCATGATCGCCTGTTCCGCGCAGTCCTCCAGATAAGGGATGAGGCGGTAGCGCAGTTCGAGCCAGTCACGGACGATCACCTCGATCCCTTCGCCAAAGGCCCAGGGCTCGCGGTCGCCGATTCCATGCATCCGACAGTGGGAAGAGAGAACACCGGCCTGAACCCAGCGGACGTAGAGTTCCGGGTCGGGATCGCCGCCGTAAAAGCCGCCGATGTCATGACTGTAGTATGGGCAGCCGCTCATGCCCCAGGACTGGCCGCCGCGGATGCTCGCCGCCAGACCTTCCCAACTGACTTCAGGGTCACCGCCCCACTGAACCGGCGCGCTTTGGCTGCCGCTCCAGCCGGATCGCGCCCACACCATGGCGTCCTCACCGTAGCGTGCCTGAGTCGCCTCGTAGACGCAGCGATTGTAGAGCAGGGGATAGATGTTATGCAGCCGGCGTCCGTCGTCGCCGTTCGCCGCGTGGGCGTCCCTGGGGACTTGCTCGCCGAAATCACTCTTGATCACGTCAATGCCGCTGTCGAAGAGTCTCTGGTGGGCCTTGGCGTACCAGGCATAGGCTTCGGGGTGCGTAAAGTCGACAAGGCCGCTGGGCGGCAGGGCGGTCAGAACCTCACCAAAGGGGGCGGGATCCCAATGATAAATGTACGGCTCTCCATCCTTGTCGGTCAGCAGCCAGCCACGCGACGCAAGTTCGGCGAAGAGGGGGTGGTTTTTGGAGACCAGCGGATATTCCCAAACACAAACCCGCAGATTCAGATCCTTGATTTTCTGCGTGAAGCCCTTCGGGTCGGGGTAGCGACTGGCGTCCCATTCAAATGCGAAGCGTGTCGCCGTGTCGAGCCAGGCCCGGCCATCGAGCGTAAAGACATCGCAGGGCATCCGTTTTTCGCGCAGGGTTTGCGCCGTTGCGAGGGCTTCCTCAGCGGTTTTGTAGTAGGCGCGGCTCAGCCAGAGACCGTAGCTCCAGCGCGGAGGTTTAGCGGGGCGGCCTGTCAGCGCCGTGTAGCGCTCAAGGATTTCCGCCGGACCATCCGCGGCAATCAGGAAGAGATCGAGCTCGCTGCTCTCGACCTCCAGGCCGTAGGTGCGGTGCGACCATTGCGGAAAGCCGACACCGTGCCGCACAGTCGTGGGGGTGTTGACGAAAAGCCCCCATCCCGAGGGGCTCCAGGCAAATGGCGTATTCTTGTAGGAGATCTCGGCATTGACTCCGAGCGCGTCTTCGTTCTGGCTGACCACCAATTGGCCGCGCCGGTTCAGAGGACCGTACTTTTCGCCCAGACCGAAAACCGGATCGCCGCTGTCCAGATTGAAGGCTGCAAAGAGCCCCTGTTCGGTCTTCGCAAACGGCGGCAGCCTGAAGGTTCGGCGGAAATGGCTGTCGGTCGTCGAGTGAAACACGACCTTGCCTGCTTTGCGCAGAATAAAGCAGAAGGGCTCGTTCAGCAGATCCAGTTCAAGATCGCCGCCCGCAACGCAGTAGCCTGTTTCGATCTTTCCGACTTTGAGAGATTGCGCCGGTCCCAGATCCGTCAGGATCGGATAGTCGGCGCCATCGCGTTCACCCAGGCGGATGCGCGCAATACCCTCCATCGGCATCGACACTTCAAGCGGTTGATCACCGACGCTAAAGCGCGCGACCTGCTCGTCTGCCTCGATCAGGGAGAGACCGGTCAGCGGGGGCAGGCTATGAGGCGTCAACTCAGGCACATCTCGTCTCTTCAGGTCAACTCGATGACGGGCAGGTCGAGCATCGCGGCCAGGCGCCGCAAGGCGGGCCGGTGTTCGCCGTAAACCAGTCCGGTGTGATGTTCCAGGCCCTCCCGCATAATGCGGTCCAACACGTCGCCCGCCGGTTTGTCGAAACGCGCAACGCCGGAAGTTCCCGAGAAACTCGGCGGAGCCCGCAGGATTTCCGCACCGCCCAGCACAAGGCGCATTTCGTTTTTTGCCTGGGTCAGACGGGCCAGGGTGACTCTTCCAGGCTTGAGGGCGAATTCATTCAGCAGGGGCAGTTTGCGGTTTGAGTGAATGGTCGGGCCGATGGGGCCTTCCGGATCGGCCATGGAGATCGGCGCCTGTCCGCAGTGCCAGAAGACCGCCGTATCGTCTTCGACGTTGACGTCGACGAGATCGGTGTTGAACGCAGGCTCTCCCGCAGTCCACTGTAGAACCAGCGAGCTCAGGGCGCCAAAGACATCCGCTTCGCAGCCGCAGGGCGTGCCGTCCTGGTTCATGAAGGCCATGGGGCCGCAGGCGGCACAGCCGAAATCGGTAAAGAACTCCGGCCAACAGCGTACGGCGAGCGCCTGAAGGTTTTCTTCATCGGCCAGTCCGCGCAGCGCCACATAAACCTTCATACTTTTCTGCAGGGAGACCTGGTCCAGGTCGTCAAGCGACCCCAGGTCGCCCGCGGCGCGTGCGCGCACCTCATCGGCATCCGCGTCATCGACCGCCGCTGCCGAAGCGATAAAGTCGCTGATTGGCAGGGTCTGAGTTTCCACACCGAAGCGGGACTTCAATTCCTCCGTGTCGTAGGAGCAAGTATCGAAACCGGCGGGATGTTCGCCGACCACACCGATCCTGGTCTGGGCCAGGCGGCGCTTTACATAACCTGCGCGTGCGAGCGCTATGATGTCTTCAAGGGCTTCGGGAGCATCGGCTTCGCGGTGAACGTAATCGAAAGATTGACCGGCCTTACCCAGTGCATGGGCGGCGAGATTGATACCGCAGAAACCGTTCAGGCGCAGGCGTCCTCCGCTGCGCGGTTCAGGAAAGGACCAGAGCACGATCGGCGCGTCGACGGACTTCGCGAGTTCGACCGTCATGGTGGCGTCGGTGAAGGTCACCTGCAGCACCAGCAGCAGATCAAGAGGTTTTTCTGTCAGCGTCCCCAGGTTTGCGCGCACGCTATCCGCATCAAACTGCAGCTCCGGTGACCCGACGATTTCAACGTCCAGACCCTCGAGCGCCGTCATCGCCTTGGATAGCAGGGACTCGGCATAGGGCACATCGAAGGTCGGCCTGCCGATGGCGACGACACCGATGGAGAGTTTGCGGCTGGCAAGCAAGGCGTTGATCATGCCGCGGTTCCGTCTCCATACATGCGTGGAAACTCGGCACCGGCACCTGCGATTCGGTAGCCTTCTGAAAAGGCAGGATGGGCCTGCCAGGGCGTGGCCTTGGCGTCGGTCAGCTGATTGATCGATTCCATATAGGCCACGCTTTCGCTCGTCAGTGCGTGATCGACGGCGGTCATGTCGGGATAGTTCTGTTGCATGGCCTGCCACCAGATCGCACGTCCGGCCAGGAAACCGCTGGCGCCGGCCTTGTAAGCGTAGCTCAGAACATTCTTGAAGGAGCTTTGATTGGCCCCGGCGCTGAGCATTACCCAGGGACGTGTACTTGCCCGGCCCAACTCGTCGAACCACTTCTGGCATTCCGCAGCTTCAGAGGACTCCGGATCGGGAACCTGATCCGCCGGGATCGGGCTCTCCAGCTTGAAGATATCGACCCCGAAGCGCGGATCGGCAAAGGTGCGCACGGAGTCCACAACGTTCTGTGGGCGTTTGAACTGATGTTCGCGGTAGTCCGTGGTCTGATCCTCCTCACCAGGCAGGGGATAGACCAGCATTTCAAAGAGAAAACAGATGTCGTGGCGGGCGCAGGCCTGCCCGACCTCTTCTACGTATCTTTGCTGGTGTGCGCAGATCTCCGGATCGGCGTCGGGGCGATACCACGCCAGGACCTTTACGGCATCCGCACCCATGCGTTTGATCTTTTCAACGCTCCAGTCGGTGATGCTGGCGGACTTGCGGCCGCCGCCAGTCTCCTCGAAGCGATGGTCTTCCAGGGTAACGATCAAGCCCTGACCCGGCTGGACATGCCGGACCGCGTCCGAATAAGCCCAGATGGGATCCAGCAGCATCGCCGAGGCCTGGGGTGCCAGATTGCGCGTCAGGGCTTCCTTCACGGCTGAGACCTCTGCGTCCGGTGCAGGGTCGATGCCTTTTTCTGCGGTGATCAGGTTCATAATTGGCGGTCGTTGATCGACGGCCACCATTTTGAAGCGCCCTTGCGCGTCGGCGAGACGGCGCAAAGACCAGAGCTTACCTGCGGAAATTTCCATGCTGTGTGTCGCGACTCCCAGCGCGTTGTGACGGTTTAAGCCGTTTTGCTTTGGTATCGGCGGCCTCTGTTAAGGTTTTTTAGGCCTATGGAGAGGATTCATTTTCAATTTCTACCGATGTTTCGCAGTATAATGCTCGAATATGGACATAAATTTCCATATAAATTTTCATATTCCAACATTTTTGAGTTTTATCACGATATTTGGCAGGTTTAAGTCGGCTCGGTTGTCATTATCTCCACGCTGGCGCTGGCCAGGACTTTTTGCATGGCGGTCGCGGGCATACGGTCGGTGAAAACGGCGGTGACATCTGCCATGTTGCCGATTTTTACCGAAGCTGTGCGCCCAAATTTTGTATGGTCCGCGGCTACGATCACGTGCCGCGCATTCCGCATCATGGTCTGGGCCACCATGGTTTCATTGTAGTCGTAGTCCAGCAGGGTGCCGTCGACATCGATCGCCCCGACGCTGACAATCGCGAAATCCACGCGGAACTGTTCGATGAAGTCGAGGGCTGCCGTGCCGACGATGCCACCGTTGTGGTGGCGAATGTTGCCACCGGCGAGCAGGGTGTCGATGTTGGGCCGCGTATGCAGCACCGTTGCGGCATGCAGATTGTTGGTAATGACCCGCAGTCCTTCGCGATCAACCAGCTTGCGGGCCACCATCTCCATGGTCGTGCCGATGGTCATGAAGACGGAGCTGTTGTCGGGCAAATAGTCTGCAACGGCGCGTCCGATGGCTTCCTTTTCCTCCAGGTGCGAGATCTTCCTGAGCGCATAGTCGGTGTTGATGACGCTTGAGGGCAGGCCGACACCGCCGTGGTGCCGGACCAGGAGCTCCGCGTCGCAAAGCTCCGCAACATCACGGCGGACCGTCTGGGTTGAAACTCCGAATTCCTTGGCCAGCGTTTCCACAATTCCAACGCCACGCCGGCGCACGTGTTCCAGAATGGCTTCGCGGCGTTCGCTGCTTTTCATCGCGTTTTCTCTCTCACGTCTTTGCGTCGCGGTTTTCTTGCAGAAATCTCTCCAGCTCTCCGCGATCAGGTGTTCCGGCACGTCCTCCGGGTCGGGTGCATTTCAGGGCGGCGGCGGCGGCGGCGAAGCGCATGGCCTGGGGCAGGGGCTGTTGCTCACCCAAGGCAACGGCAAGTGCGCCGTGAAAAACATCTCCAGCACCCAGTGTATCGACAACATCGACCGAAAAGGCAGGCTGATGGCCGATCCCACCGTCACTATCGATCCAGAAACAACCTTCTGCCCCTGTTGTTACGGCAACGACGCCCTTGGTCTTGTCACGCACGAGTTTGAGCCCGGCCCAGGTATCCTGCTGGCCGCTGAAGGCTTCTAGTCCGGATGCGGAGAATACGACGTGGCCCGCGGCCTCGACCAATGGGGCGATGGCGTCGGGCTCCGAATTTAGATCCGCATCCAGGACGGAGGGCGTTCCAGTTTGCCTCGCCGCATTCAGCAGGCGCTTCGCGCCTTGCGGCCAACGCACATCTGCCAGGACGACACAGGCCGAAGTGACGTCTTCCAGGGGAAGCCAATCTGGATCAGAGTCCAGCCTGGGGTCGCCGGGCGTCACAATCATGCGCTCGCCCGTGGTATCGATCATAACCACGGCGAGGCCCGAGTTTTTATCGCTGTATTGCCGGACGTTTTTTGTCTCGACGCCGTATGAATGAAGGTCGTCTATTATGCGCCGCCCGACAGGGTCGTCGCCGATGCGGCTCCATAAAGCTGTATCCGCACCAAGACGAGACGCGGCGGCGGCGGCCGTTGCTGCCGGGCCGCCACCTACCTCGAAAAAGGAATTTGCGAAGTTCTTGCCGCCACCACTTGGCAACTGCTCGAGTGTGAAAATCTGGTCCCAGACGGCCAGCCCCAGGCAGATTAGATTCGTCATGCAGTCAACCGCTCGCCTTTGTCGCTGTCCGGATTAAGTCCTTACAGAATGACAAAGGTGAGCGAAATGCAACAACTCATGCGCAGAAACCAACAAAACCACCGTGATTGACCGGTAACGCGTTTTTCAGCGCAGGTCGCGACCAATCGAATCCAGGTATTCGGAGGCAGATCTGGGGCAGTGTTTGCAGAGCGCCGGCGTAGGTCAGCTATTGCCGGAGAGGCAGGTCTGGATGCTGGAGGCCATTGTGCGGATCAGGTCGAGATAAAGGTCCGGACCATCGCTCTCCAATTCGGTGCCCAGTGGATCAAGCACGCCGGAGCGGGCGCTGGTGCCTTCCGTGACGACCTTGACAAGCTTGGGTTCGAATTGCGGCTCCGCAAAGACGCAAGTATCGCCGAGTGCCTTTACGCGCTCCTGAATCTCCGCAACCCGCTGCGCTCCGGGGATCACGTCAGGACTGACGGTGATGGAGCCTGCGGCGGTGACGCCGAAGCGATTTTCGAAATACTGATAGGCGTCGTGAAAGACGATGAAGGATTTCGCACGAACCGGTGCCAGACCGGCTGTGACTTCGCTGGTGAGCGCATCGATGCGTTTGGCGTAGCTTTCGGCATTGGCTTCATAGGTTGCTGCATTGGCAGGATCGAGCGCGACAAGAGTTTCCTCGATCTCGTGCAGCATCGCCTTGGCGTTCTCCGGGTCGAGCCAGAGGTGCATATCGATCTCGCCGTGTTCCGCGTGGTCGTGTCCTTCGGCGTGATCATGTTCCTTCTCGTGATCATGCTCCTCGGCGTGCTTATGCTCATCGGCGTGGTCATGGTCCTTTTCGTGGTCATGTTCCTCAGCGTGATCATGCTCGTCCGCGTGGTCGTGTTCACCGTCATGCTCATGCTTCTCGGCATCGGTATGTTCGGCGTCATGATCATGATCTTTTTCATGATCATGTTCATCATGCGCGTGTTCGTCGTGGTGCTCATCTTCGTGCTCATGAGCTTCCTCATGACCATGATCTGCGTCGTGATCGTGCCCTTCGAAGGGTCCGCCTTCGCGGAACTTCAGCCTGGTCAAATCATGGGCTTCGCTCAAGGTGATCAGTTTCGCATCTTGGCTGAGACTTTCGACGGGCTTTGCCAGAAAGGCTTCCATTTCCGGGCCGATCCAGAAGACAGCTTTTGCGTTCTGCAGGCTGCGCGCGTCTGACGGACGCATGCTGTAGGTATGCGGCGAGGCTCCGCCGCCGACGATCAGGTGCGGTTTGCCGACACCTTCCATGACGGCGGCCACGAGGGAATGAACCGGCTTGATGGAGGTGACCACCGCGCCCTCGTCCAGCGCGAGCGCTGTTGAGGGTGTAAGCAGGGTGGTGACAGCGGCTGCGGCCAGAACAGGCGCAAATGCTCTTGTACTTGTTTTGTATAAGTGCATGAACGAATTACATTTTCGCATTTTGGGAATCCTTGCTCGCAGCCTGTTCAATCATACCGATATGTTATGACATTACATGTGAATTGCGCAACGCTATAACCTATGCGATACAGGAGCGCAAGTCAGACTGCGTGAAACCCCTTCTGACGGAATGCGTTGGAGTGTGGTCGTTTTGCCGAACCGGCGCAAAGTGGTCGGTTTCAGGAGAATGAAGGACAGAATGGCGCAAGCTGCGGCAACATCGAAAACGCTTGTGGAAGCGAAAGGGATCGGTTTGCGCCGGTCGGGCCGGTGGCTGGTCAGCGGCGTGGATCTCGCTGTAAAGGCGGGTGAAATCGTGACCCTGATCGGCCCCAATGGTTCAGGTAAGAGCACCACGGCGAAAATCACAATCGGAATTCAGAAGCCTGACAGTGGCCAGGTGACGCGTGCCAAGGGCCTGCGCATAGGCTATGTGCCACAGAAACTCACCATCGACTGGACTCTCCCGCTGACCGTGACCCGCCTGATGACGCTGACGGGCCGCTACAGCACGTCCGAAGTGACACAGGCCCTCGAAGAGGTCGGTATCGCCCATCTGGCGCAGGCCGAGGTCCAGCATCTCTCGGGTGGAGAATTTCAGCGCGCGCTGCTGGCCCGGGCTATGATCGGCAAGCCCGATTTGCTGGTGCTCGACGAACCGGTGCAAAGCGTCGATTTCGCGGGCGAGGTCGCACTCTATAATCTTATCCGGGAAATCCGGGACCGCACCAACTGCGGTATCCTGCTGATTTCCCACGATCTTCATGTCGTGATGGCGGAAACCGACACGGTGGTCTGCCTGAACGGTCATGTCTGCTGCCGGGGTACACCTGAGTCCGTGGTGGCGAGTCCCGAGTATCTGCAGCTTTTCGGTAGCCGGGCCGCCGAGACCCTCGCGGTCTATCGCCATCATCACGATCACACCCATCTGCCGGATGGGCGGGTCCAACGCGCGGACGGGGTGATTCTGGGCGACGGGCATGCACACGGGGATCACGCCCACTGCGATCACAGCCACCAGATTTTGTGTGAGCCTAATACGCTTCCTGAGGCTGAGGCGGGTGCGAAGTCGTTGCCTGAATCGGTCGCAGAGGATCAGACCCGAGAGTCGGAGGCCGCCAATGCTCGATGATTTCTTCGTCCGCGCATTGGTTGCCGGTGTCGGGCTCGCGGTGGTCACCGGGCCCCTCGGTTGTTTCATCGTCTGGCGACGCATGGCTTATTTCGGAGACACCATGTCTCACTCGGCGCTGCTCGGCGTCGCACTGGCGTTTCTTTTCGACATCAATCTGATCCTCGGTGTTTTCCTCGTCGCGGCGATGGTTTCCGTCGCTTTGCTCCTGTTGCAGCGGCGCGGGGCACTCTCGACCGATGCGCTTCTGGGTATCCTCTCCCACTCGACCCTGGCTCTGGGGCTGGTCATGGTCGCCTTTATGACCTGGGTGCGGATTGATCTCATGGGGTTCCTCTTCGGCGATATTCTGGCCGTATCGCGGCCGGATATTCTGGTGATCTACGCCGGTGGCGCGCTGATCCTGGGGCTGCTGATCTGGATGTGGCGGCCGCTGCTGGCCGCGACCGTTAGTTCGGAACTGGCTGAGGCCGAAGGCATGCGTCCCGAAGTTTCACGGGTGGCCTTGATGCTGCTGATGGCCTGCGTCATTGCCATTGCCATGAAGATCGTGGGTATTCTGCTGATCACGGCGTTGCTGATCATTCCGGCGGCGACCGCGCGGCGCTTCGCCGCGACGCCTGAGCAAATGGCCGTGACCGCCTCGGTCCTGGGCGCTGCCGCTGTCGTGGGCGGTCTCTTTGGCTCTCTGCGTTTCGATACGCCTTCAGGACCTTCAATTGTGGTCGCGGCACTGGCTTTCTTCCTCTTGAGCCTTTTATATGGCGGCAGGCTCAAAGCCCGCCTGACTGCATCTAACGGGAGTTCCACATGACAGCGTCTCTTCCCGATCTGACCAAGAACCAGTCGCTCGTGTTTGAAACCCTGTCGCAGGCAGGTGCGCCCTTAAGTGCCTATACGATCCTCGACCAGCTGCGAGAGCACGGATTTCGCGCGCCGTTGCAGGTCTACCGGGCCCTGGACAAGCTTCTGGAGCGCGGATTGATCCACCGGCTGGAGAGTCTGAACGCCTTCGTCGCCTGCCAGCACAACCATAGCCACAATCACCTGGGCACAACCGTCTTTGTGATCTGCGGGACCTGTGGCGACGTCAATGAGCTGAACGATCAGGTGGTCAGCGATCAGCTCATGCGCCGGGCCGTCGAAGAGAACTTCAGGGTCGAGAGCGCCATGGTCGAGTTGCGCGGCTGCTGCTCCGGCTGCCAGGACTAATTCCGCGGCACACCGGACCTACTTCAGCAGATCGAAGGCGTCGCCCCAGCAGTCTGCGACTTTGTAGCCTTCAGGGTAGGGATCGCTCGGATCGAGACCGATCTGGTGAAAGCCGTGGATCCAGCCACGTCCCGTAATGCGGGGCAGGATTGCGGGCCGTCCTGCGAGAGTGGTCGTCCCGGCAAACTCAACATCAAAACGACTGTCGATAATGGAACGTGCGGTAAAGCGGTCGCCGACGTTCGCTTCGCCGCGGGCGGCCATGACCGAAAGCCGGGCTGAATTGCCGGTACCGCAGGGCGAGCGGTCGATCCGGCCCGGTGGCATGATGGTCGCACCTTTCAGTTCGCCCGCTTCGTTATGGGACACGAACATGACGTAGGAGATCCCTTCCAGGCCTGGAATTTCCGGGTGGGTGATCTCAAGCTGCCGGTTGATCGCCCGGTGAATCCGGCTGCCGAGATCAACCAGATGGCGCGCTGTGTCCGGACCGATCCGCGTGCCAAGCGCGGCCGGATCGACCAGCGCATAGAAGATACCCCCGAAGGCGATATCGACGGAGATCTCTCCGATCCCCTCCACCTCGACCTTCGCGTCCAGTTGATCGGCAAAGCAGGGCGTCATGGCGAGGGACACGCTCTCGCATTTCCCCTCCCAGCATTTGGCTGTGGCGGTCACCAGTCCGGCGGCGGTGTCCAGGGTGACGATGGTCTCGGGCTCGCGCATCTCCAGAATCCCGGTCTCCAGTAGGACCGTAACCACGCAGATCGCGTTGGAGCCGGACATGGCATGGGCCTTGTCTCCCTGCAGGCAGATGAAACCGGCGTCGGCGTCGGGATGGCATGGTGGAAACAGCAGGTTGGTGCTCATCTGCGCCGTGCCGCGCGGCTCGAAAACCAGGAACTTGCGCAGGGAATCGTCGACTTCGTTCAGATGGCGCAGCTTCTCCAGCATGCTCGCGCCGGGAACATCCAGCAAGCCGCCCGTCACCACCCGCCCGATCTCACCCTCGGCATGGGCTTCGACAAGGTTTACCGTTTTCTTCCAGCGCATAGGGCCGTTCCATTCCCCGAGTTTGTCCTGTGGTCAAGACCATCGCATTTCGCGAGATCCCACCCTAAACTTCAGCCTTATCATGAAAGCAGCATGGGGTGGAGGTATTGAATGGGACGTCTGACAGGTAAGGCGGTGGTCATGACGGCGGCGGGGATGGGAATTGGCCGCGCCTGTGCGATTGCCATGGCGGAGGAGGGAGCTGTGGTCTACGCGACGGACATTGATCAGCCCTCACTCGATAGTCTGGCTTCTCACAACACCAACCTGAAATGCTTGCGGCTCGACGTGACCGATGCCTCTGCGATCAAGGCTTTACCGGCGAAGATCCCGGGCCCGGATGTGCTCTTCAATTGCGCGGGCTATGTGCACGACGGCACGCTGCTGGATGCCGACGACGCGGCCTGGGAGCGCTCTTTTCAGATCAACGTGCGCTCACACGCCCGCATGATCGAGGCCTTCCTGCCCGGGATGATCGAGAGGGGCGGCGGCTCAATCATCAATATGGCAACCGTAGCCTCCAGCCTGACCGGCGTTGCCAGCCGCTGCGTCTACAGCGCCACCAAGGGCGCGGTGCTGGGGCTGACCAAGTCGATTGCCAAGGATTATGTGACCGACAGGATCCGCTGTAATGCGGTCTGTCCGGGCACGGTTCTCACGCCCTCGCTCAAGGCGCGCATGGCGGCAAGTGGCGACTACGACAAAGCCTATGAGGCGATGCTGGACCGCCAACCAACCCGGGAAATGACCCATCCGGAAGACATCGCGCCTATCGTGGTTTATCTGGCCTCCGATGAATCGAAAGTTGCGACCGGCCAGTTCTTCGTGGTCGACGGCGGCTGGACGATCTAAGCCGCGCTGGTAGGACCGATATTGCGGATGACGTCGATAGTGGTGTTGCGCACGGCGGGGATCGTTGGTTTGAGAATCTCAAGACGGTCGAAGATTTCGCCGTGTTCCCGGAGGTTATCTTTCAGGGCCTGACCGAAGGCCATGCGCAGTTCGGTGCCGATGTTGAACTTCGAGACTCTCGTCTCTCTCGCGAGTTTCCTGCGGATCTCGAAGGGAATGCCACTGCCGCCGTGCAGGACGAGGGGAATGCTCGTCACCGCCTCAACAGCTGCCAGAGCCTCGAAGTCGATTCCGGCGGTTTTCTCTGTCTGCAGATGAACATTGCCGACCGAGATCGCCATGGCATCTGCGCCGCTCTCCCTCTCGAAGCGCGCGGCCTCGGTCGGGTCGGTCGTTGCCGATGCGGCGCCCTCGGCGTAGCCGACGAAACCCACCTCGCCCTCCACCGAGACACCGGCGGCGTGGGCCTTTTCAACAATCCGGGCGGTGATATCGATGTTTTCCGAGATCGGCAGTTTCGAGCCATCGAACATGACCGATGTGAAGCCGTGCTCGATACCCTCCAGGCAGTCTTCCGGCGCATAGCCGTGATCGATGTGACAGACCACCGGAACGCTGGCTGCATCCGCCAGATGCCGGAGCATTTTCCCCAGAACCGGAACCGGCGTGTGCTTCCGACAACCGGGACCGGCCTGCAGGATGATTGGAATCCCGGCTTCTTCCGCCGCTTCCACATAGGCGCAGGCGTCCTCCCACCCCAGCACGACGAGCCCGGCGACCGCATAGCCGCCGGACATCGCACCCTGGAGAACACTGCTGAGAGACGCAGCCGTCATTTGAATTTGGCGATCATGTCCTTGATGCCGGGAATGGTCTCGACCTGATAGGCGTGGGTCGGGTGGAAGTACTGCTTCAGGGAGCGCTGGCTGAGTCCCCCCAGGATAGTGAAGTAGTACATCTCGTAACCCGGCGCGACCACACAGGGGTGGTAACCCTTGTCGATGACGAAGGTCGAGCCGTCGACGATATGAAAGGCCTCACCGACCTTGTTCTCTTCTCCCTGCAGAAGCTGCATGCCAAAACCATGTCCGGGTTTGAAACGGAAGTTATAGACCTCGTCATGGCGGGATTCCTCGGGCAGCAGGTCGGAATCATGCTTGTGCGAAGGGAAGCCGGACCAGCCGCCCTGACCCACGGTGTAGAGCTCTGAGACCAGCAGACGCCCGACCTTGTCGTGGTACTTGGTGCCGAAGATATGCTTGATCTTGCGATGGGTCTTTGTGTCGTCGGAGCCGTATTGCACCTTGTCGATATCCGCGGCGCGGACGGCGAATGGCTCCAGCACCTCGTCGTACTTGGCGCCGGCCACAAAGACTTCGGCTTCGTCGGAGGCGCAGACAAAGGAGGCCTTGGCGGCGGTCGGAACATAGACGCCCTCGGGTTCGCCGTCCCAGACATCGGTGCGGCGCTGGCCGATCCCCGCATAGGATTCGCCCTCGACCTCGATATCGAGGGTTCCGGTGGCAGGCACGACGCAGGTTTCATAGCCGGGCGTCTGATACTCGAAGGCCTGACCCTTCTTCAGTTTGACGATGTTGAAGTAGGTGAGGGGAACGCGCGAATCTTCGAGATCGATGATCGGCTTGTTATGATTGTCAAACGGGGCAATGTGCATGGTGCTCTCCGGGGGTAGTGGTTTCTTGTGAGGATAGGATGCGATGGGACGACTTAAAGTCGGCCAGTTCTTTAGGGTTGGGCATGGCGGTCGAGCAGGAGACCCGGGTCACGACAATCGCTGCGGATGCGGAGCCCTGTTCGACGGCGTCTTTGATTGGAAGACCTCCCGCCAGACCCGCCAGAAAGCCGCCCATGAAGGCGTCACCCGCACCGGTCGGCTTAAGGGCTTGTACAGGATAAATGCCGGTTTCGAAGTTTTCTGACTCGATAAAGGTGACCGAACCGCGCTCACCCATTTTATAAACAACGAGCGACGGGAAGCCTGTCAGTAAGGCCTTGGCATGAGCGAAGCCGTCTTTTCCGGGACCGGCGGCAACATCGAACTCGACATCGTTGCCGATTACCAGATCACAGCGTTCAATGGCGCGTGTGTAGACTTCGGCGGCTTCTTCCTGCGAGATCCAGGAGTAGGGCCGGTAATCCATATCGATAATGACAGGCGTTCCGGCAGCGCGGGCAAGTTCGATGGCACGGAAAATCGCGGACCGCGAAGGCTCTGCGGCGAGCGCGGTCCCCGAGAGGATCACGCCACCGGCTGCGGCGTAGTCCAGGGGTTCAACGTCGCCGAGGCCCATATCAAAGTCCGCCGCGCCGTTGCGGTAGATCACCGACTGACAGTTCTCCAGGCGGGTTTCGACGACGGCAAGACTGTTGCGGGCTTCCCCGCCCACGCTGCGGCAGTATTTTGTGCCGACCCCAAACCTGGCGAGGCGCGCCGTTGCGAAGCGCCCGACCGCATCGTCAGACACGCAGGTAACCACTTCCGCCGAGCAGCCCAGTTTGGCGAGCGCGACCGCCGTATTGGCCGCCGATCCGCCCACATGGGCCGAGAAGCTGTCTGCTTCTTCCAGCACCGTGCCCGGTGGCTCGGCATAGAAATCCATGCCGGCCCGGCCAATCACGATGAAGCTCTTGCGCTTCAGTTTTTCGATCACGCGATCCATGACACCTAGACGCCCTGACGCTGTTTGCGCCGACTTTCCTCGGAGTCCTTGCGGGCGGCATCGATCTCGCTTCTGTCGGTTACCGCCGGAATACCGGTCTCCCACCAGGTGTGCCCTTCCTGTGTCCAGCCCTCGAAGGCATCGACCTTTAGAGAGATCACGTAGGTGCGGTCGGAGGCCTTGGCCCGTTCGAAGGCCTCTTTGAGGGCCGCAATGGACTCAACCGTTTCCGCGTTCGCGCCCATGGCCCTGGCGTGGGCTTCGAAATCGACCGCAAAGGGTTCCACCGCCAGATTGCAATCGGCGATCAGGTTGTTGAAGGAGACGTTGCCGGTATTGTTCTGCAGTTTGTTGATCACCGCGAAGCCGCCGTTATCGCAGACGACCACAATCATCTTCTTGCCGGAGAGTACGGAAGAGTAGATGTCCGAGTTGAGCATCAGGTAGGAGCCGTCACCGGTGAAGATGATGGTCTCGCGCTCAGGTTCGTCTTCCTGCTGCGCGATACGCGCGCCCCAGCCACCGGATATCTCATAGCCCATGCAGGAGAAGCCGAATTCGACGTCAACGCTGCCGAGAGATTTCGTCCGCCAATTGGCAGTGACCTCTGCGGGCAGACCGCCCGCCGCCGCAACCACACGGTCGCGCGGATCACAGAGTGCGTTTACCGCACCGACCACCTGCGCGTAGGACATGGGGCGATTGCCCGGACGAATGTTTTCGTCGATGTAGAGATTCCAGGCCGTGCGCTCTTCAGCTGCAAAGTCCGTCCAAGTCGAGGGCGCTGCATGATCACCCAGCGCGCTGGACAGCAGGCCGAGCGAGAGTTTCGCGTCGCCAACGACCGGCTGAGAGAGATGCTTGCTGGCGTCATGCCGTCCGACATTGAGACCGATGATCCTGGCGTCCTGATCGAACGCGGTCCAGGAACCTGTCGTGAAGTCCTGCAGCCTGGTGCCGACCGCCAGAATGACGTCGGCCTTTTCCGCCAGATTGTTGGCGGAGTTCGATCCGGTCACGCCGACCGGTCCGCAGTTCAGTGGATGCTCGAACAGCAGATTGGCGCGCCCGGCGATGGTCTCGACGACCGGGATATTGTGTTTCTCGGCAAAGGTCGTCAGTTCCGTCGTGGCCTTGCTGTATTGCACACCGCCCCCGGCGATGATCAGCGGGCGTTCTGCGCCTGCCAGCATTGCGGCGGCTGCGGCGACTTCTTCCTGATCCGGCGTCTGACGCCGGATGCGGTGAACCCGCTCCTCGAAGAAGGCGAGTGGATAATCGTAGGCCCAGCCCTGGGTATCTTGCGGCAGGCCCAGAAACGCGGGACCGCAATCGGCGGGATCCAAAAGGGTATTGATTGCCGCGGGCAGGGATTGAATGATCTGCGCCGGATGGGTGATCCGGTCCCAGTAGCGCGAGACGGATTTGAAGGCATCATTGACCGAGAGACTCGGATCGCCGAAGTGTTCGACCTGTTGCAGCACCGGATCGGGCAGGCGGGTCTGGAAGGCGTCGCCCGCCAGCATCAGCAGCGGCAAGCGATTGGTGTGCGCGATTCCGGCGGCCGTCAGCATGTTGGTCGTGCCCGGTCCCGCCGAGGCAGTGGTGAACATGAAACGCTGGCGGAGTTTCTGCTTCGCGTAGGCGACGGCGGCCATGGCCATGGACTGCTCGTTCTGTCCGCGCCAGAGCGGCAGTTCCGTGCGATGGTTGTAAAGGGCTTCCCCGAGGCAGGTGACGTTGCCATGACCGAAGATTGCAAAACCACCGCCACAGAGTCGGGTTTTCTCGCCATCGATCATGATAAACTGATTGGCAAGATGCCGAATCAGTGCCTGGGCCATGGTGAGCCGGACGGTTTTTCCGCTGCCGGACATTGAGTTCTCCCGAAGTCGAAATGATGCTTGACGCTCTACGCTAAAACGAGCTTAGTTGTTTTTGCAACCGGTTGCAAAAAAGAATCTCTTCTTCGGGAACGTTCATGCGGAATTTGGGCATCGGCATCGTTGGTGGTGGCTACATGGGCAAGGCGCATGCCGTGGCCATGCAGGCCGTTGGTGCCGTTTTCGATACGTCCCTGCGCCCGGTCTGCGAAATGATCTGCACGACGACGGAGGAGGGTGCAAAGGAAAAAGCGCGGGCGCTGGGCTTTAAGCGTGCGACCGCGAACTGGCGGACCCTCGTCGAAGATCCCGCCGTGAAGGCGATTGTCATCGCATCGCCGCAGGCCTTCCATCGGGAGATTGCGCTGGCAGCCTTCGAGCTTGGCAAGCCGGTCTTTTGCGAGAAACCACTGGGAGCCAGCCTGGAAGACAGCAGGGCGATGGTGGCGGCTGCCGAGCAAAGTGGCTGTGCCAACATGACCGGCTTCAACTATATCCGTACGCCCGCTTCCCAGCTCGCACGGCAGATTATTGCTTCAGGCGAAATCGGCGAGGTGACCTATTTTCGTGGCGAGCACACAGAAGATTTTCTGGCCGACCCCGAAGCGCCCGCAAGCTGGCGCACGCAGGGACGTGCCAACGGCACTATGGGGGATCTGGCACCGCATATGATCAATGGTGCCCTGGCGCTGGCCGGCCCCATCGAGAGCCTGATGGCGGATATCGAGACCGTGCACGCGACACGCCCCGGTTCAAACGGCGTAGCCCAGGCCGTCACCAATGACGATCATGGTCAGTTCCTGTGCCGTTTCGAAAATGGCGCTATGGGTATGCTGTATTTCAGCCGGATCGCGACCGGGCGCAAGATGGGCTATGCCTACGAAGTTTTCGGAACAAAGGGTGCGCTGCGCTTCGATCAGGAAGATCAGAACGCCCTTTGGGTCTACAGGGGCGATGCACCTGGAGACCGTCAGGGTTACACCAAAATCCTGACCGGGCCCGAGCATCCGGATTATGTGCATTTTTGCCTGGGACCGGGACATGGAACCGGGTATCAGGATCAGATTATTATCGAGGCGCGGGACTTCCTGTGGGCGATTGAAACCGGTGAAAGCATCTGGCCGAACTTTCGGGACGGGATGGAAGTCAACCGGGTGATTGCGGCAGCCTGGGCCTCGCAGGACGAACGAAGATGGGTGGCGCTGAACGCAATTTAGGCGGCGGCGTTTTTAATCAAGAAACTCAAAGAAAACAGGAAGTCGATGTCGATACGAATTGGAAATGCACCCTGCTCCTGGGGTGTTGAGTTCGCGGGCGATCCACGTAATCCAAGCTGGACCCGGGTTCTCGATGAATGCAAAGCGGCGGGCTATCGGGGCATCGAACTGGGACCGATTGGCTTTATGCCTGAGGATCCACAGGAACTTGGCGATGCGCTGGCGGAACGGGAACTCGAGCTGATCGGTGGCGTTGTCTTCAGGCCCTTCCACGATCCCGAAAAGTGGGACGAGGTGCTGGACGGTGCGACCCGGACCTGTGCAGCCTTGAAAGCCCACGGCGCGGAGCACCTGGTGCTGATCGATTCGATTTCGCCGCGCCGGGCGCCGACAGCGGGCAGACCCGACGAAGCCGAGCAGATGAGTGCCGATGAGTGGAAAGGCTACGTTGAGCGTATCCGCCGGATCGCCAGGATCGGCAGTGAAGACTACGGCCTGACGGTGGCCATTCATCCTCATGCGGCAGGCTTTATGGATTTCGAGGCCGAGGTCGAGCGCCTGCTGTCCGAAGTTCATGAGGATCTGCTGAAGGTCTGCCTGGATACCGGCCATGCGCGTTACGCAGGCTTCGATCCGCTTGCCTTCATGGAGCGCCACATGGACCGTATCTCCTACATGCACTTCAAGGACATCGACCCGCAGGTGAAGGCCGATGTCATTGCCAAGCGGACCGACTTCTACAAAGCCTGTGGGCAGGGGATCTTCTGCACGCTGGGCAAAGGCGAGACTGACTTTCCCGCAGTGCATAAGTATTTGAATGAAGTCGGTTTTAAGGGTTGGTGTACGGTCGAGCAGGATTGCGATCCGGAGCTTCGTGACACCGCGCTCACCGACGCGCGCGCGAACCGTATGTACCTCGAATCCATTGGTTTTGCCTGAGAGAGTTGATTTATGACGAAGCTTAAATGGGGCATGATCGGTGGCGGTGAAGGCAGTCAGATCGGACCGGCGCACCGCTTGGGTGCGGGCCTGGATGGGCTCTTCGAACTAACCGCAGGGGCGCTGGATGCCGATGCGGAAAAAGGCCGCGCCTATGCGCAGCGCCTGGATATCGCGGCGGATCGGGCTTACGGCGACTGGCGGGAGATGCTGGCCGGGGAATCTGCGCGGGAAGACCGGATCGATCTGGTCACAATCGCTACTCCTAATGCGACACACTTTGAAATCACCAAAGCCTTTCTGGAAAAGGGCTTCGACGTCTTGTGCGAAAAGCCCATGACCATGACGGTGGAAGAGGGCGAGGAGATCGTCGCGCTGGCCGAAAAGTCGGGACGGATCTGCGCGGTGAACTATGGTTACAGCGGCTATCCCCTGGTTCGTCACATGCGGGCCATGGTGGCCCGGGGCGATCTTGGGCAGGTGCGTCTGGTCAAGGCGGAATTCGCCCATGGCTTCCATGCAGATGCCGCTGATGCGGATAACCCGCGTGTCCGATGGCGTTACGACCCGGCGCAGGCCGGTGTTTCCGCCGTGATGGCCGATTGTGGGATTCATGCTCTACATATGGCCTGTTTCGTGACCGGGCAGGAGGTTAAGAGCCTCTCCGCGGACTTCGCATCCTGTCTTGAGAGCCGGACTCTCGAAGACGATGGCATGGTCTCTTTTCGCATGACTGGCGGTACGGTTGGTCGGCTCTGGACCAGCGCTGTTGCGGTCGGGCGGATGCATGGCCTCAATATTCAGGTCTTTGGGGAACAGGGCGGTCTGCGCTGGGCGCAGGAATGGCCGAATCAGCTCTACTGGACACCCTTGAACGAAACCACCCGCACACTTGAGCGCGGCGGGCCCGGGCTTTCGCCGGAAGCGGATCGGGCGTCACGTGTGACCATCGGACATGCAGAGGGCATGCCTTTGGCTTTTGCCAACATCTACGCCGATCTCGCGGAGGTTATTGCTGCGCGTAAGGAGGGACGGGAACCCGATCCTGCCGCCAGCCACTATCCACGCGCGATCGACGGCCTCAACTCCATGGCGGCGGTCTATGCGGCGGTGGAGTCCGCGGGCAACGGCAGCCGCTGGACCGAGGCACGGCCCGCTTCACAGCGGTAAAACTTCAGTTCTCGATCGGCTTCAGGGTGCTACGCTCGACGACGGAGCAGGGGAAAAGGCGCACTTCAGGTGCGCGCCCCGGTGTGTCGAGCATGGAGACGACCAGGTCCACCGAGCTCAGAATGATCTCGCTGGTCGGTTGGCGAATGGTGGTCAGGCTGTAGGCCTGCCAGGCGGCCATGTTCATGTCGTTGAAGCCGATGAAGCCGATATCCTTGGGGATCGATAGTCCCCTATCGCGTGCTGCGTCCATTGCGCCCATGCAGATCAGATCGTCGCCGCAAAAGACCGCCTCGAACCTGCGGTCCTGCAGCAGCTTGCCCATGGCCCGCTGTCCGGAGTCGTAGGCATAGGCATCCGCATAGAGGATCTCGACGATCTCCAGTCCGATTTCCTTTGCACGCCGGATGAAGCCGGTAGCGCGGTCCTGGGCGGAGGTCGCGCTTTGCGGACCGCCGAGGAAAGCAACACGCTTGTACCGGTGTTTCTGCAGGGTTTCCGCCGCCAGTGCGCCGCAATGCTCGTTGTCGATTCCGACGATGTGGATATCAGGCGTCGAGGCGAAGCGCCCGAAGGCATGCACGACCGGAACCTGTGCTTCCTTGAAAGCATGGGCGAAGAGGGGGGGCAAGGTCGAGGAGGCAACGATCACGCCGTCGACGCTGTACTGCTTCAGCAGTTGAACCGAGGCCGACGGGTCCGTCTGATCGGTCAGATTGACCAGCAGCGGGCGGAGATTCCGTTCCTGCAGCGCGCGTGTATAGAGATCGAAGACCTCGAGAAAAACCGGGTTCTGAAAGTTGTTGGCGATCAGCCCGATCAGCTTGGTGCGGTTGGTGGCCAGGCTCCGCGCGATCAGACTGGGAGAGTAGCCGAGGTCGCGCGCCGCCTTCTCAACCTTCTTTCGGGTTTTGGCCGAGACGCTTGCGCCCTGGGTGAAGGTCCGGGAGACCGCCGAGCGGGAAACGCCAGCGCGTTCTGCGACTTCTTTGAGTGTTATGGCCATAGGCTGTTCTGCACCGACGCCGCTTAAGTGAGGCGCGCTTTTGCTCAGGTTTAACCGAGTGAAGCGCGTCCGGCTAACGAAATGATGGACTGTTGCAGAAATTTTTGCAACCGGTTGCAAAAAACATCGATCTATGGTTTATGGAAACTGTGGGTTGTCAGCGCTTGCCGTTGGCCCTGAATTACGGGAGGAAAAAACAAATGAAGAAGCTACTCTGTGCTGTGGCCACTGCCGCAGCCTTCGTAGGCGCAAGCGTTTCCATCGCGCCGACCGCGTCCGCCGAAGGCGAGAGATTCATTCTGGTAAGTCATGCGCCTGATTCCGACTCCTGGTGGAATACCATCAAGAACGCGATGACACTTGCCGGTGAGCAGATGGGCGCCGAAGTCGAGTACCGCAATCCGCCAACCGGCGATATCGGCGACATGGCGCGGATCATTTCGCAGGCCGCGGCATCCAATCCTGACGGTATCATCACCACGCTGGCTGACCCCGACGTTCTCAAGGGACCGATCGAGGATGCAGTCGCCAAGGGCATTCCCGTCATCATCATCAATTCCGGTACGCCGGAGCAGGCCGCCGAAGTGGGCGCGCTGATGTACATCGGCCAGCCCGAGTACGATGCGGGCCTTGCCGCCGGGCAGCGTGCCAAGCGCGACGGCGTCGGCTCGTTTCTCTGCGTGAACCACGTCGTCTCCAACCCTGTGGTCGGCGAACGCTGCCGTGGCTTTGCCGACGGACTTGGCGTCGATCTGGGTAAGTCGATGATCGATTCCGGTCAGGACCCGGCGGAAATCAAGAACAAGGTGAAGGCCTATCTTTCCGCCAATCCGACGACTGAGGCTGTTCTGACCCTGGGCCCGACTTCGGCTGACCCGACCATCGAGGCACTGAAGGAAAACGGCATGGCCGGCAGCATCTACTTCGGGACTTTCGATCTGGGCACCGAGATCGTCAAAGGTATCAAGGACGGTACGATCAACTGGGGTATCGACCAGCAGCCGTTCCTGCAGGCCTACATGCCTATCATCGTGCTCGCCAACTACCATCGCTATGGCGTGCTGCAGGGCAACAACATCAATTCAGGCCCGGGCTTCGTAACCAAGGACGCCCTTGGCAAGGTTGAGAAGTTCGCCGGCGAATACCGCTAGAGCTTCGGGCGAGCACCGCTGACAAAGGCGGACCGTTCTAGAGTGAAATCCCCCGGGCAGGGTTCTGTCCGGGGTGTTTTCCCAAAATAAATTTTATCCAACTGTACTTTCATCAACGCCAAAAATCTGCCGACCCCTTGCCTGATCATCCGGTCAGTTCGCAGAGGGAAGCCGCAAGCAAATCATAAGAAAAAAACGGCTGGTCGGTGGGGAGGAAGATATGACTGCGACAAAGGCAGAACCTGACCCGTCTGGTGCATCTCAACCGGGCGCGCCGCAAAAGGATGAACGGGTCAAGGAGATTTCTGGTTTCAGAAAAGCCATGATCCGTCCGGAACTGGGTTCGATCTGCGGAACGATCCTGGTGTTTGTTTTCTTTCTTATGGTTGCCCATGATTCTGGCATGTTTTCCGCCGAAGGTGTTCTGAACTGGGGAGTCGTTTCCGCACAGTTCGCGATTATCGCCGCCGGCGCCTGCCTGCTGATGATTGCCGGCGAGTTCGATCTCTCGGTCGGCTCCATGATCGGCTTTTCCGGGGTGGTCATTGCCCTGATGTCCGTGACCTGGGGCTTTCCCATGTGGGTCGCGATCATCACAGCCTTTATCGTCGCGATCGCCATCGGCTGGCTGAACGGCTATTTGGTGATCCGCACCGGCCTGCCGTCCTTCATCGTGACGCTGGCGTTTCTTTATATTCTGCGCGGCCTGACGATCTTCGCGGCCATCGCCACCACCAATAAAACCATCATCGGCGGTATCCGGGACAAGGCCGAGGGCGATTGGCTCGCGGCTCTGTTCGGCGGGAAGATCCTCAACGGCTTCTTCGTCTGGCTGGCCGATCTCGGCCTGATCGGAAAGTTCGTTGCGGGCAGCCGCGCGGGCCAGCCGATTGTCGATGGGGTGCCGATGCTGATCGTCTGGGCGCTGATCCTGATTGTCTTTGCCCACCTTCTGCTGACACGCACACAGTTCGGCAACTGGATCTATGCCGCGGGCGGTGATGCCCAGGCGGCGCGTTATACCGGCGTGCCGGTGGATCGGGTGAAGATCCTGATGTTCATGTTCACCGCCTTCTGCGCCACGGTGTTCGCAACCTGCCAGGTCATGGAGTTCGGCTCCGCTGCCGCAGACCGTGGTCTGCTGAAAGAATTCGAAGCGATCATTTCCGTGGTCATCGGCGGCGCGCTGCTGACCGGCGGCTATGGCTCGGTGATTGGCGCGGCGCTGGGGGCGCTGATCTTCGGTGTTGTGCAGCAGGGTCTGTTCTTTGCAGGCGTCGAGTCTTCGCTCTTCAGGGTTTTCCTGGGCGGTATTCTGTTGCTTGCGGTGATCCTGAACACCTACATCCGTAGAATCATCACGGGGGAACGCTGATATGTCATCACCCCTGATCGAACTCCGCGATATCGAAAAGCACTTCGGGGCTGTCATCGCCCTGGCCGGTGTTTCTCTCTCCGTCCACCCCGGCGAATGCCATTGCCTCCTGGGAGATAATGGCGCGGGCAAATCCACCTTCATCAAAACCATGTCCGGAGTCCATTCGCCTTCCAAGGGCAAGATCCTGATGGATGGGAATGAGATCAACTTCGCCAGTACCCGCAACGCCATCGAGGCGGGCATCGCCACGGTCTATCAGGATCTCGCGATGATCCCGCTGATGTCGGTGACGCGGAACTTCTGGATGGGCCGGGAGCCGACAAAACGGGTCGGTCCTCTGAAGTTCATCGACTTCGATAAGGCCAATCAGGTCACCATGGATGAAATGGCGAAGATGGGTATCCGTCTGCGCGAACCGGATCAGGCCGTGGGCACGCTTTCAGGCGGCGAGCGGCAGACCGTCGCCATCGCCCGGGCCGTCTACTTCGGTGCCAAGGTCCTTATCCTGGACGAGCCGACCTCGGCGCTGGGCGTGCGCCAGACCTCGAACGTGCTGGCCACCATCGACAAGGTCCGCAAGAAGGGCATTGGCGTGGTCTTTATCTCCCATAACGTCCGCCATGCCATGGCGGTCGGCGATAGGTTCACGGTGCTCAACCGGGGGCAGACCCTTGGCACCGCGAACCGCGGCGAGATCTCGCCTGAAGAACTGCAGGAGCTGATGGCCGGTGGTCAGGAGCTCGCGGAGCTTGAGGGATCCCTCGGCGGGACTGTTTAGGCATCGACTGACGTCTCTCGGCACTAGTCCGCTCCCCCACCCAGCCACCCATATGATACTGCCGCGGGTGGCTGTGAGGGGGCGCGGCCTGGAACCGCGCTCAAGCAAAAAGCAACTATTCCAACAACGCCCGCGCGGTGTTCTGATCTGTGACAAGTCCGGTGAGCAGGCCCTGTTCCAGGACGGCGCGCAGAGCGGTGACCTTGTTTTCGCCGCCCGAGATCATGATGCGCTGTTTGATCTTCGCAAACTCCCTGGGTCTGAGACCGATCACCCGGCGATTGACCGGATGCTCGATCACCTCAGCATCCTTGCCGATGTAATAGCCCAGGAAATTCCCGATCGCGCCGGCGGCCCGCACAGAGGCGAAGTCTTCCTCGTTCACGAAGTCCACCCGGCGGATTGTGGCGCTGTTCAGGCCGCCGACGCTGACGACCGCGATCTCCGACTGCATCGCCCGTTTATAGATGTCCTGCAGCAGGGGTTGCTGAAAGAGGATGTCGCGGCTCTCCGCGGTGTCGCACACAATGGGGCCGGGCAGGTAAAGGCACTCGGCACGTAGCTTGCCCGCCAGCTCGGTGGTGGCCTCGAAGGCGTTGATCGAGGACCGCCGGGTCAGCGACCCCAGCAGGGCGACGACCGAGACATCCCGCATTGGTGTTTCGGGAACCGCGTGCGCAAATTCCTTCAACGTCACGCCCCAGCCCAGACCGATGGTCATGCCGTTTTTGAGGCGCCTGAGGACCGGCTCGCAGGCGGCCGCGCCCACGACACGCGAAAGTTCGTCCTCGTCGCTGCTGTACGCCAGGGTGACTTCGGCAAGATCGAGCTTGTAGTGATCCGCCAGCGCCTCACCGAGTTCCACGTTCTCGGTCAGCTTGGAGTTGATCGAGATACTGACCACACCGCGTCGGCGCGCCTCGGCCAGAAGCCGGATGACCCGGGTGCGGTTCACGCCAACCCGGGCGGCGATGTCCTGCTGGGTCATGCCCAGCACGTAATAGCACCAGGCAATCCGAACCGCGAGCTGTTCAGGCCAATCCTGATGATCGTTGCCTTCCCGCACGTCACTGTTGCTTATCGAAACCATGTCCCCGCCGCGCCACTCTCTTCTGTGGCTGCTGTGCTGTAACCATCAGAATTACTGTCTCTTTATGTTTTTCAGCGCCTCGTCGTCTCTGCGTCGACTCCAAGGCTGCACCCCCAAACTGCGCGTAGGCATAACACTTCAACCGCGAGAGCTAAAGCCGGGAGACGCAGCGCTCCGGAGCTGTTTGGAGCGTCAGTCTGGAGGCCTCCATTCTCTTCAGTGTAACAAATGTTATTGCATGTGAACATTTGTTATGTCACGCTTCCTGACAACAAAGGGCCAAAGCTGCAAACGGGCACCGCGCGTGCGGATGCTCAGGCGCAGACACAGGCAGAAAAAAGATTCCAGGGAGGTTCATTCGTGCGGGTTCGGCGTTTGTCATGCTTGTCTGAACCACGGTCGTAACGATGGCGTCGCTTTCCCTTCGGGCACCGCGCGTTTTCATTTCGGACCGGCCTTTGCCATGGCTGCTTCCCCTGACGCTTATCCTGGTCGTCTTCGCGCTCTATCCCTTTTTCTATAATATCTATCTGAGCATGCATGAGTTCGTGCCGCGCAAGCGCGAGCTTGTCTTTGTCGGCATCGAAAACTGGGCCCGTCTGTTCGAAGACAGCCGCATGTGGGGCTCGCTCTGGATTACCCTGCTCTATACCGGCGTCTGCCTGGCCATCCAGCTTGTGCTCGGCATGATCATTGCTCTCTTGATCGATTCCGACGATCCGGGCTTCGGGATCCTGCGCGGACTGCTCACCCTGACGCTGGTGATCCCGCCGGCCATCACCGGCATGATGTTTCTGCTGATGGAAGACGCCCAGTTCGGCGTGATCACCTACTTTCTCCAATCCCTGGGCTTCCTCTCCAGCGGTTCGATCCTTGGAGACAACAACAGCGCCCTGATCGGCGTGATGCTGGCCGACATCTGGCAATGGACGCCCTTTATGGTGCTGATTTTCGTTGCCGGACTGCGCGCTCTGCCGCCTGATCCCTTTGAATCGGCGATGATCGACGGGGCGTCGAGCTGGCAAATCTTCCGGCGCCTGACCCTGCCGATGATGAGCAAGGTGATTGCCATCGCGGTCCTGATCCGGGGCATCGATCTTTTTCGAACCTTCGACTACGTCTACGTGATGACGTCAGGCGGACCGGGCACCTCGACCTACACGCTCAGCCTCTATGCCTGGCAGCAGACCTTCAGTTTCATCAAGTGGGGTTATGGCGCCACCATCAGCCTTTTTGCGCTCTTTGTGATCCTGATCGCCGCCAATATCTTCGTCAAATTAACAAAGACGAGGTGGTAGGGAATGCTGCTGAGCCCCACCCAACGTGTGTTGCGCGCCTTCGCTGCCTGGGCCGTCGTCGCGCTGTTCGTTTTCCCGATCTATTACTGGATCACCGTCGCCTTCAAAGTGGAACGCGAGATCTTTTCCCTGCCCCCGAAAGTTTTTCAGTTTACTCCCAGCTGGAAGTCGTTCGAGGAGGTCTTTGGCGTTTCCTTGGGGTTTGAGAATGGCCTGGAAGTGATTCCGGGCGGCGGTAATTTTTACATGACCCCGCGATTGGTCGACAGCATTGTGGTGGCGTTCTTCTCGACCATCCTTGCGGTCGCGATCGCGGTGCTTGCGGCCTACGCCCTCTCGCGCATGCGCATCAAGGGACAGCATCACTTCGTTTTCTGGATCCTTTCGACCCGCATGATGCCGCCGGTGGCCGTCGCAATCCCGATGTTCTTTATCTACAAGAATTTCGGGCTGCTCGATACGCACGTCGGCATCATTATCATCCATGCGCTGATGAATATGCCGCTTGCGGTCTTGTTGCTGAAGAGCTTCTTCGACGACATTCCAACCGAGATCGACGAAGCCGCGCTGATCGATGGCGCATCGCGTTTCCTGATCTTCCGCAAGATCGTCCTGCCGATGGCGATGGGAGGGATCGCGGCAACAGCGGTGCTTTGCTTCATCTTCAGCTGGACCGAGTTTCTCTTCGTCCTGACGCTGACTCAAACCTCCCTGAAAACCGTGCCCGTGGTCTCCTCGACCTTCGTGACCTCGACCGGGACGGCGTGGGGGAATATGGCGGCGCTTGGCACGGCGGCCATGCTGCCCGCCTTCGTCTTCATCCTACTGGTTCAAAAGAATCTCGTGCGCGGTCTCACACTGGGATCACTGAAACAATGACCGGAGCGTTTACCACCTTGGAACGACCAACCCGCGCAGAGAAGTCAAGGTTCTGAGACTTCCGGCAAATAAGCCAATATATGGGAGGAAAACAGTATGAATCCGATAGATAGAAAACTGTACCTGGCGTCGATTACCGACCGCTACGTAAAAGGCAAAATGGATCGTCGCAGTTTCCTGCGTGCCGCCGGCAAGCTCGGTCTGGGCGCGGGTGCTCTGGGCCTCAGCTCCATGATGCCGTTCGGCAGCCGGGGTGGTTTCATTTCACCCGCCGCTGCGGCTGAAATCGAGCCGGATGCCGAGATGATGGCCTGGCTCAAGGAAGTCGCCAAGCCTTTCGCCGGTCAGACCGTGCGTCTTGCGACTGAATCTACACCCCCGTCGAACGCCATCAACTCGGCCCTGAAACCCTTCTTCGAGGAAGCGACGGGGATCAAGGTCGAGATCGAAGTTCTGCCGCTGGAGCAGGTACTTCAGAAACTGACTCTGGACGTTGCGTCCGGACTGGGCACCTACGATCTCTACTACATCGATCAAAGCTGGATGGCGAGCTTCTCGGGCGACGTCATCGATCCGCGTGAAAAATACGCGGCGAACAAAGATCTCGCGATGCCCAACTACAACATGGATGACTTCCTGCCGGCTCTGGTCGACGGAATTTCCATGTACGAGGATACGATGGTCGGCGTGCCCTATGACATCCCGATCTTCATCACCATGTACCGCAAGGACATCTATGATGAGTTGGGACTGAAAGTACCGACCACCATGGACGAGTATCTGGCCAATGCAGTTGCGATTCAGGAGGCTAAGCAGCCTGAAATCTATGGCACCAACGGTCAGATGAAGTCCGGTCACTACAGTCTGGAATGCGATTGGACTGCATGGCTTTGGGCGCATGGCGGTTCGATCTTTGGACCGGACGGCAAGTTCACCGGCAATGACGAAGCCGGTCTTGCCGCCATGGAGTACTGGGTCAAGCTGAAAGAAAACATGCCCGAAGGCGTGACCACCTGGACCTGGGATGGTCAAGGCCAGTCGATGGCTCAGGGCATCGTGGGCCAGACCTTGAGTTGGGGTGAGTTCTTCCCCTTCTGGGACAACCCTGAAGCTTCAAAGGTCTCCGGCTTGATGGAAGCCGCAGTTCCACCGGCGCCGAAAGCACCGTTGCGCACTTCAGCTGAAACCGGCTTTGGTGAAATTCCTGGGGTTGGCCATCAGGGTGGATCTTCCCTGGCGGTCTCCAAGTACTCCAAGAACGAAGATGCCGCCTGGCTCTTCGCGCAGTGGGCGACGTCCTTCGATACCCAGGTCTACATCACGACTCTGGGCGGCGGCACCGGCCCGACCCGTGAAAGCGTCTATGACGATCCGCTGATCAAGGCGAACGCCATCAAAGGCATCGGCGGTACGACCCGTCACCTGGATGCGGTGCGCGAAACCATCGCTGATCATATGGGGTCCGAGCCGGATCTGCCGCAGTGGGCCGAGCTGTCGAATGACACCATCCCGGTCGAACTCGGTCGCTTCTGGGCGGGCGATTATGACTCGCCGAAGGCGGCCATGGACTCGATTGCCGAGAAGGTGGATGCCATCGTCGCGCGCGGCTGAGGCAGGGCAATCGCGATGTCGGGGCGGCGCAGGTAGCGCCGCCTTTCGACACTCTTACGCACATTAGAGCCTGCGCCTGTTAAAGAGATTGAGACAAAGGAGATCGTTGGATGGATAAGCCTCTCGTTGTCATTACGGGGGCCAGCTCCGGTATCGGTGAAGCGACGGCCAGGGCTTTTGCAAAAGCCGGCCATCCCCTGTTGCTGTTGGCCCGGCGGCTGGAACGGATGGAAGCCCTCGGGCTGGAGAACTGCCTCTGCCGCAAAGCCGACGTCCGCGACCGGGAGGCCATCACGGCAGCGGTCAAGGAAGCTGAAGCTCTGTACGGACCGGCAGATTGTCTCTTCAACAACGCAGGGATCGCCCGTCTGGCGGATATCGGTGAACAGAACCCGCTCGAGTGGGACGAAACTATCGATATCAATACCAAGGGTGTGATGAACGCGCTGCATGCGGTGATGAACGGCATGAAGGAACGCGGTCACGGCACCATCGTCAACATGAGCTCGATCGCCGGACGCAAGGTTTATCCGGATCACACGGTTTACTGTGGCACGAAGTTTTTTGTGCACGCGATTTCGGAGAGTATCCGCGGTTATCTCGCGCCCCACAATGTGCGGGTTGTCGTGATCTCACCCGGTATCATCGAAACCGAAGTTCTGGATCATGTCACCGACGAAACCACACTGAAGAATTACAAGGACAACAAAGTCCGCATCGGCGGTGGAATATCCGCCGATCACGTCGCGGACATGATTCTCTTCGCCTACCAGATGCCGCAGAACGTCCTGATCCAGGAAATGGTCGTGACGCCGACACGTCAGGAATTCTGATCGGATGTCCAGCGGTTCTGACAGGTTGGTTATCGGGCTCGATAGCTCCACGCAGAGCACCAAGGCGATCGCCTGGAATGCGGCGGGAGAAGCAGTAGCCGAAGGGCGCGCGCCGATACCCCTGTTTAATCCGCGTCTGGACTGTTTCGAGCAGGACCCTCTGGACTGGTGGGAGGGTTGCGTCACAGCTCTGAGCGACTGTGTGAAACAGGTCGGCGCAGAGCGCATCGACGGGATCGCCATCTCGAACCAGCGCGAAACCATCGCTTTTCTGGATGCCTCGCGTGAGCCGGTCTATCCGGCAATCACCTGGCTGGACGAACGCTCCCGTGCACAGGTGGCGAGCTTTTCCGAGCGCTTCGGGGCCGAACGTATTCATCTGATCACCGGGCGGCCCGTGGACATCACACCCTGCCTCTATCGCCTGGTCTGGATGAAGGAAAACGAACCCGAAATTTATGCCCGAACCGCGCACTTCGTCGATGTGCAGAGTTATCTGGTGCAGCGTCTTGCCGGTGGCGCCTACAGAACCGGTTGGACCTCCGCAGACCCGATGGGCCTGTTTGATATGGAGTCGAAGTGCTGGTCGCAGGAACTGCTGAACGCGCTTGAGATAGATGTTTCCCAGTTACCGGAAGCGCATCCGCCGGGCACTGAACTGGGCCGGATTTCCTCCGGGGCCGCGGCGGCAACAGGCTTGATCGCGGGAACGCCAATCTATGCGGCGGGCGGTGACGGTCAGTGCGCGGGATTGGGAACGAACTGCGTTCAGCCGGATCGCGCTTACATCAACCTAGGCACGGCGGTCGTATCCGGCGTCTGGTCGCCAGACTATCGTGTCGGACCTGCCTGGCGTACTGAGATTGCGGCGCAGGGCGAGGGCTACATCTTCGAGAATTGCCTGCGCTCAGGGACCTTCCTGGTTGATTGGTTCGTCGATCGTTTCATGCCGGGCGGCAGGAGCGATCCGGAGATCTTTAACCGCTTGGAGGCGGAGGCGCTGGAGGTGCCGATTGGCTCCAACGGGTTACTGATTCAGCCCTACTGGTCGGGGGTGATGGATCCGCATTGGGATACTGAGGCGCGCGGCGTCATTCTCGGTCTGAGCGGAAGCCATGGTGCCGCTCATATCTATCGGGCGATCCTTGAGGCCATCACCATCGACCAGGTGATGCGGACCGGCGAGACGGAACGCGCCTTGGGGCATCCCATCTCTCACTATGTCGCCATTGGTGGTGGGGCCGCGAGTCCCCTCTGGCGTCAGATGCTGGCTGATGCCTCGGGCAAGCAGGTGCTGATCAGCGACACTGTTGAAGCCTCGGCGCTGGGGGCAGGGATGACCGCTGCCTACGGCGCTGGCTGGTACCCCTCTATCGTCGCAGCGGCGGACGCCATGTCGAGCGACACAACCGCAATCGAACCGGATGCGGTTAACGGCGAGCGATATCGCGCGCTGCTCGAAATCTATCGGGATCTTTATCAAGCCACATCAAGCATCAACCGGCGGATGGTGCAATTTGCAGAGGAAGGAACGTCTGCGTGACCGTTGAATCGGAAATTTCGAAACCGGGTAACGCTTCGATCGAGAGCTATGGCGGGGTTCTCGATGAGCTGGTCGTCGGCAATTGGGTCAATCCGAAAACCGGAGAGCAGCACAGCATTCCACCGGAGGCCATGGTCATTGCGGCGGACCTCGATGGCGCGGAAGCCGAATTGATCTCGGCCCGGCACAGTGGCAAGTCGATGATGGTGGTCAGCGACAGCTTCACGCGCGAAGCCCTTGGGCGGCGAGTCTTCGATGCACTCAAACCACTTGGTAACGTCACCGAATACGTCTGGGAAAAGCCCAGCTGCTCGGAAGCGGGTGTGAAGGAACTCCAGGAAGATACCCGGGGGGCCGAAGTTCTGATTGCGGTGGGCTCGGGTACGGTCAATGACAGTATCAAATACGCAACTTTCCTGGATGGGCGTGACTATTCGGTCTTCGCGACCTCGCCCATGAATGCCTACTCGACTTCGACCGCTTCGGTCTCATTCGACGGTTTCAAGAAGTCGATCCCCTGTCACGGGGCTAAGGGCATCTATTACGATCTGAGTGTGATCGCCAAATGCCCGCCGCGTTTGATCTCGGCGGCTTTCGCCGATGTCATCTGCAGGACGACCGCGCAGGTTGACTGGCTGATGTCGCATATTCTCTTCGATACGCCTTATTCGGACACGCCTTACGTACTGCTGAATTACGACGAGGGCGACATGATCGCCAACGCGGACAAGATGCTCTCCGGCAGCGTCGAATCCCTGGCAATGCTCACCCGGATTTCCGCCATCATGGGTTTGGGTACCTCCTTCACCGGTACGACGCATTGCGGCAGCATGGCCGAGCATATGATCTCTCACTACATCGATATGTTTGCCGGCGACGCGCATCCGCGCACGTCTCACGGCGAGCAGGTTGGCGTGGCCACGCTCTCTTTATCGAAGCTGCAAAACACGCTCCTGAATGCGGACCAGCCGCCGGTGATGCGTCCATCGGTGATTCCCGAGGCGGAGCTGCATGCGAAGTTCGGTCCCGACTACGCGAAGATGATGATCGAGCAGACAAAACTCAAAGCACTCGATGAACGCGAAGCCGACCGCTTGAACCAGCTCTTTGCCGACGACTGGGACGGTTTTGCGTCGCAACTGCGCGCCGTGATGCTGCCCTACGAGCAGGTCAAATCCGCGATGGAAGCAGCCAACTGCCAGACCACCGGCGAGGAGTTAGGGCTGCCTGCAGGGTTCTATGCGGATGCGGTGCATTACGCACGCTTTATCAGAGAGCGTTTCAGTGCACTCGATCTGGCGGCCGACAGTGGGCAATTGGACAGCTACGCAGCGAGTTGCGTTTAGGAACTGCGTCTGATCGTGAAGACGCGAACGAGGCCAGAAACGAGGAAGTTCAGGTATGGCGACCGTTGAGTACGACGGGATTGGAAAAAACTACGGACCGGTGAAGGTGATGGAGAATATCTCCTTCACCATCGACACCCAGAAGTTCGTAGTGCTGCTCGGTCCGTCGGGTTGCGGCAAGACCACCTTGCTGCGCATGACCGCGGGTCTCGAGAGTATTTCCGCCGGTGAAATCCGCATGGCCGGTGAACGGGTGAACGAAATCCATCCGCGCGACCGGGATATTGCGATGGTCTTTCAGACCTATGCGCTCTATCCGACCATGACGGTGTTCGACAACATCGCCTTCAGCCTGCAGGTGCGCAAGATTGCTCCGGCGGAGATCAAGCGACAGGTCGAGGAAGCCGCCGAGATTCTTGATCTGACCGACTATCTGCAGCGCTTCCCTAAAGCGCTCTCGGGCGGTCAGCGGCAACGGGTTGCCATGGGCCGGGCACTGGTCCGGCATCCCAAGGTCTTTCTCTTCGATGAGCCGCTGTCCAATCTGGATGCGAAGCTGCGGGGCCAGATGCGCTTCGAGATCCGGCGCATTCACGACCGACTGAATACGACGACGATCTACGTCACCCATGACCAGATCGAGGCTATGACCATGGCCGACGAGATCGTGGTGATGAATGGTGGCAAGATCGAGCAGATCGGCACGCCCGAGGAAATCTACGACCGCCCGGCGAACTGCTTTGTTGCCGACTTCATCGGGTCGCCCTCGATCAACCTGCTGAAAGGCGTGGTCGAGCGTCAGGACGGCAAACCCATGATGCGGGTCGGCGAGAGCTCGCTGCACCTGCCGGAGAACACTTCGGCACGTGACGGCCAGTCCGTCGTCTACGGCATGCGGCCGCTTGATATTGAAGTCAGCGACAGCGGCGATGCGTCCGGCACTGTCGAGTTTGTCGAGAACACCGGCGCGGAAACCCACCTGCATATCGCGTTTGACGGTCATGATATCCGGGCTGTTGCGCAAGGCCGCTTAAGGGTGAAGCCCGGCGACCGTCTTAGTTTCACGATCAATCCTGAAAAAGTTCACCTTTTCGATCAGGGCAGTGAGAAGCGGATCGACTGATGGCAAAAATTCTCATTCTTGGCGCCGGTGTGATGGGGAGCTCGCTCTCGGTTCCGGCTCTGGACAATGGGCATGAGGTTCTTCTGGCGGGAACCCATCTGGACAGAGGCATCATCAATGCCCTGAAGGTGGATACCGCAAAGCATCCCACACTGAACGCACCCCTGCCGCCAAGTGTTATCCCGCTTCAGATCGAGGAGGTCAGACCGGAACATGGCGCGGGTGCCGATGTGATTATCGTCGGTGTCAGCAGTCCGGGTATCGACTGGGTGATCGAGCAACTCGTCGGGTTGATCGACCGGCCCAAGCTGATCGCTCTTGTCACCAAGGGACTGGCTGAAACCGGACTTGAGAAGCCAGGCGCCTTTACGGACCGCGTTCGCAATGCCCTGGGCGCCAACGATCTCGGCGGCTGTCCCGTGATTGGCATTGGCGGGCCCTGTATCGCCCGGGAACTTGCTCTGCGCCAGCCGACTTCCGTGGTTTTCGCGTCGGAGGATCTCTCGGTCGCGGCAGATTTCGCGCGGATCATGCAGACAGAACACTACCGGGTGCATACCAGCGACGATCTTATCGGTGTCGAGGCCTGTGCCGCGCTTAAGAATTTTTACGCAATCGGGGTCAGCGCGATGATCAGCCGTTACGTGAACCCGGATGACGGCGAACGTATCCCGGCAAAGAACCCGACCGCCGCTGTGTTCAATCAGGCAGTCCAGGAAATGGCACGTCTGGCGGACTGGATCGGCGGCCGGCGCGAGACTGCTTTCGACCTCGCAGGGGCGGGCGATCTGCATGTGACGGTCGGTGGCGGCCGGAACAGCAAGCTCGGCAAGCACCTGGGCACCAATCTTGCTGTCAGACAGATCATGGAGGGACCGCTCAAGGGCGAAACCGTGGAAGGGCTCGACACGGGCCGCAGCCTCGCCCCCGGCCTCTTTACCGCCTTCGAACGGGGAACGCTCAATCCCAGTGCTTTTCCGCTCGCCTGCGCGCTGCTCGACACGATCCTCGAAAATAAGCTTTTCCAGTTCGACCACGGCAGCCTGGGGACGGCGCTTTATCCAATGGAGACGACGCAATGACGGACAAGGACATCAAGGTCACGAAACTGGGGATCGGCTGCGATCACCTCGGGCTCGCCATGAAGAACGACCTGCGCGATCATCTGGCCGCCCAGGGCATCGAAGTCGTCGATCTGGGGGTACATGACGAAACACCGGTGGATTATCCCGATATGGGATCGGGTCTCGCCAGAGAACTGGCCGCAGGCGCGTTCGAGCGCGGAATACTGGTCTGCGGCACCGGCGCTGGCATGGCGATTGCGGCCAACAAGGTTCCCGGTGTGCGCGCGGTCTGCGTCACCGACCCCTATACCGCCGAGCGGGCGATCGCCAGCAACGATGCCCATGTCGTGACCTTCGGGGCCCAGATCACCGGCGTATCCGTCGCCCGGATGCTGGCGGACATCTTCATCCGCAACAGCTTCCAGGGCGGTCGCTCCGCACCGAAGGTGGCAAAGCTGGCGGCGCTCGACGAGGCCCGGTAGCGCGGATTTCATGGCGGGCAGATCTAGTTTGGATGGAAACGCCGGACGCTGTCCGGTCTGCCCGTAAACCCGCTCTCTCCACACGGCCCTCTCCGCACAGCCCTCTCCATAAGATACTGGCCCGTTCGACATGATTTGACGAGATCGCAAGCGGATCCCGGCGGAACAAGGTCCGGGCGAGGAGGCGATAGGAGCCGGTGGGCTTGAAGGCGCGTGCTCACAGTTTTGTGACGAAGCCCCGCGGGCGTGCCTGTCTGCTCGCAGATGACCGGAAGCTGGCCTCAAGCCGGTTCTCCGGCGTCCGGCGTTAAGGATGATCGGCTACAGCGACCCTCATTTCCGAAGCTTTGGAGCACAAGTTCGCGCTGAAAATCATAAAGATTATAGTTAATAATGATTATCAATTGCAAAATTTGCCAACATCGGTATCTTGCAGTTTCCGGTCCGACGCTTACTTAAAGCTTTCCCTCGGTTCACTGTGCGATTAAAAATGCGCGCCGAGCTGACGAGAGCTTGATCATTTGGTTTTGGGGCTGTTTTCACGCTTTTTGCTGAGAGAGCGAAAGGTGAGCGGTCTCTTGACGTCGTTTTGATGAGATGAAAACTGGAGTTAACGGTGGGTACAGAATCTGCGCAATTACCAAAATCGGTGACCTCTGAACGGGTTATTGACGTGCGGCATTGGACGGATCGCCTCTTTTCCTTCCGCATCACCCGTCCGGCGAGCTTCCGCTTCCGCTCCGGTGAATTCGTGATGCTGGGCCTTATGAACGGCGAAAAGCCGCTTCTGCGGGCCTATTCCATCGCCAGCCCGGCCTGGGACGATGCGCTCGACTTCTTCTCCATCAAGGTGCCTGAAGGCCCTCTGACGGGTCGTCTGCAGAGCATTCAGGCCAACGATAACCTGCTGCTCGGCCGCAAACCCACCGGGACGCTGGTTCTGGACGCCCTGAAGCCGGGCAAGAACCTCTATCTGCTCTCGACCGGGACCGGCATCGCGCCTTTCGCCAGCATCATCCGCGATCCGGACACCTATGCAAACTTCGAGCGGGTGATCGTCACGCATACCTGCCGGGAAATCGCCGAACTGGCCTACGGTCAGAAACTCGTCGACGAGGTCAAGGAAGACCCGCTGGTCGGCGAGCAGGCCATGGCGCAGCTCGAATACTTCGGCAGCGTGACCCGCGAAGACTATGTCAACATGGGCCGGATCACCCACCTGATCGAGAACGGTCAGCTCTTCAAGACCGTGGGCACCGAGCCTCTGGATCCAGAGCGTGACCGCGTGATGATCTGCGGATCCGTCGGCATGATCCGCGACATCCGTGCGCTGGTTGAAGGCGCCGGCTTTATCGAGGGCGCGAACTCGAAACCCGGTGATTTTGTGGTCGAGAAGTCTTTCGTCGACTAAAGCCGGAGTGTTAGTTTCTAGGCTCTTTGAATTTTCGCAACGACGGGCAAAACGATGGATACAGCAGCGAGTTTAGAGGCGAACCCCACCGTAGAGCTTCTGCGCAAGCGCCGCTCCGTGGTTGCGAAGAACATGGGCGAACCCGGCCCGGGCCGTGAAGAACTCGATCTGATTCTCGAGGCGGCCATCCGCGTTCCGGACCACGGCAAAATAGGCCCCTGGCGCTTTCAGGTTCTGGGTAAGGCCGCACAGGCCATGCTCGGCGATGTTTTTGCCACGGAGTTCAAATCCCGAATTCCCGATGCCAATGAAAAGCAGGTGGAGTTCGAGCGGGATCGGCCGCAGCGCGCGCCGACCCTGATTGTGGTCAGCAGCAACGTGAACCGGGAACATTCGGTTCCGGAGTTCGAGCAGATGCTATCCTGTGGCGCCGTCTGCATGAACCTGCTCAATGCGGCAGTGGCCCTGGGCTATGCGGCACAGTGGCTGACCGAATGGCCGGCCTACAACGAGACTGTGAAACAGGCGCTGGGCGTTCCCGCCGACCAGCATATCGTCGGCCTGATGTACATCGGCACCGCGCTCGAAGCTCCGAGCGAACGGGTGCGCCCGGATCTTGCGACAGCGGTGAGCTACCCTGAGGTTATTCCGGTCCCCTGATCCGATTGCCTGCCGTTGACCAAAGCCCACCTCTTTCGGTGGGCTTTCTTTGTTTTACCAGCCCGGAATCCGCTATGCTCGCTATGTCTCGACCTCTGGGCGCGAAAATCTTTGAACTCTTTTCGCGCAACCTCGTTATAGGGGGTAAGTGGGTCGAGTCAGCCGAGGTGGCGCTGATTACAGATCTGGAACAAATGGGGTGGCCATGACGCTGCAAGCGAGGCAGGAGGCGTTCGAAACCAAAACGCGACCCTTGCTCGACAGTCTCTTTCGCACCGCGTTGCGCATGACGCAGGAAAAGCAGGCCGCGGAAGATCTTGTGCAGGATACATGCCTGAAGGCCTTTCGCGCGCTTCACCGCTATGAAGCAGGTACGAATTACCGGGCGTGGATCTTCAAGATCATGACCAACACCTGCATCGACCGGCGCCGGGCGCAACCCGAGCCGTTGGTGCTGGATATCGAGGACCTGAGTGCAGGATTGCAGCAGGGGGGCGCAGGCCGCCGTGGGGCTGAGCAGATGGCGACGGTGCTGCCGTTTCCGGCCCTTTCGGGGAGTGATCCGGAGCTCGACCTGCACCAGAAGAACTTCCGGGATGCGGCGCTGCGGGCGGTCTCGAAGCTCTCGCCCGAACTGCGCATCGTCGTGGTTCTGGCAATATTCGAGGAGTTCTCCTACGCGGAGATCGCAGATGTGGTTGGCTGTCCGATCGGTACGGTGCGTTCGCGCCTCAGCCGGGGACGCCAGGCACTTCAGGAAGACCTGGTTCGTTTCGTACGGACCGACGGCGGCAGGACGCCGCAAAAAGACAAGGACCGAACAGCGAGGGCCGGAACCGGCGTGACGGACCTGCGGTCCAGAGAAAGTGACTGAGACAATGGCGAATACCGACTGCGAAAAGTTGAGCGAGGCTCTATCGGCTTATGCCGATGACGAGCTGTCGCCGCAGGAAGCCCGGATCATTGAAGGACATCTTGAGGGCTGCGCGCGCTGCCGCGAGACGCTGGCGGCGACCCTCGGACTGGAACAGCGCCTCAAACGCGCTTGCGGTGACGAACAGGCGCCGGACCAGCTCTGGGATCGGGTGATGACATCGGTTTCGGATATTGCGCCGGAGGCCGCGGAGCAGAACGAAGTCACGCAAGACCCCTCGTGGCAGTCCTCCCGCTTCGGGCGCCGCCGGAGCATGGGAATCGCGGCGGGTGTTTTACTGGCGCTTGGGGCCGGTCTTTCCTCGCCCTATTGGAGCCGCATTGGCGGCAAGAATCCCCTGATCATCGAACCGGTGAATGATTTCATCACCTTCAAGGTCAGTGAACGTCCCCTCGATATGGCCGGCTCCGATCCGGTCGCACTGAAAAAGTGGTTCAAGGGCAAGGTGGATTTCCGCCTGCCGTTAAAGGGCGCGGAGATCGACGGTTACCGTCTGGTCGGCAGCCGCCTCTGCTACTTCCTCAATCGGCGGCTTTCGGCCCTGATGTACGAGCGGCCCGGGGGGCGGATTTCGCTCTATGTCATGACGGGCGAGGGGCTCGATATCCCCAAGGGAACCTGGGAGCCCGCGGCCAGCAGAGAAATCGCCACCTTTGCGGTTGAGGATTACCGGAACCTGATCTGGCAGGAAGGTGATCTGGTCTATGCCCTGGTCTCCAATCAGCCGAAAAACGACATGCTGCGGTTCGTATCAGGTCTGAACTTCGACGCCGCCGCCGCGTCACGCCCGGCGCGCAGCATCCGGGAAAGATACCGAAGATTTGCCTCGCTTCGCGGGGCGCGTATGGGGCCCACCTAGCCCCCACACATAATCCGGTCCAGGTGAGGCCTCACCTTCACCGCCGGAAATCCAACCTCTGAAGTCACAGCCTGAAACACCCGTTTCCGGCAAGAGGAGAGCTCGTTCTGAATTCAGGATACCAGACCCACGAAGAAGTGCCGCAGAGGCATCACCAAGCAGCGAGGGACGCTTCATGACCGATGATTCGAAACCGGAGTTTTGTTTAAGCCGCAGGATGGCGATGAAGGGTGCCGCGGTCGGAGTGATCGCCACCAGTTTTGTGCCGTCAGATATCGTCGATGCCGCCACCGGTGAAGCGGATCTCAGCCGCGAGGTCTATCCGGAACTGCGGATCGGCAAAGCTTCCGCACTGGTCGAGGGTGAGCCCCTCGCTTTTGCCTATCCCCTGAAGCAACAGCCCAATCTCCTGGTCAAGCTTGGGACAGCTGCACGGCGTGGCGTCGGGCCAGACCGGGACATTGTCGCCTATTCGACGCTCTGCCCGCACATGGGCGGTTCCCTGCGCGGACGCTATCGGCATGACGTGAATGCGCTGGGACCCTGTCCCTTTCACTTTTCCACGTTCGATCTCACCAAGGGCGGGATCCCGGTACATGCGCAGGCGACGCAGAACCTGCCTCAGATCGTGTTGCGCCTGGACGGCGACGACATCGTCGCAGTGGGTGTGATCGGGTTGATCTACGGCCAACGGAACAATCTCGAAGGCGGGGACTTTGCCGAGGGGGCGCAGAAACCCATTGGGTCCGGCCGTCGGCTTATGCGCGGTTGAGGGAGAAAGCCATGACTGACAAACCTAAAACATCCCGCACAGACAACGCGCCCCTGACTAAGTCACCTCAGACGAAATCAAGACGGGAATTCCTGCTTGCGGCGCGCACACCGTCGCTCGATACCGGCAGCTATGATTTGCCCGTGGACGAGGTGCCGATCCCACCGGCGGATGCCGAAGTCCTGCCGACCGCCTGTGAGTACTGCATCGTAGGTTGCGGCTACAAAGTCTACCGCTGGCCTTACCACAGCGAAGGCGGTGCGAAGCCGGATCACAACGCCTTCAACGAGCAGTTTCCCACCGGGCCGGTTTCGGGCAAATGGGTCAGCCCTAATATGCACAATGTGGTGCGCCATAACGGCGAGCCCCATCACGTCGTCATCATTCCCGACGGCGAGACGGCGGTGAACCGGAAAGGTAATCATTCTGTCCGCGGCGGCACCCTCGGGCTCAAGCCCTACAATCCGAAACGCCCGACTGCGGAACGCCTGCAAACGCCCATGGTCCGCTCGCGCGGCATGCTGCATGCCATCTCCTGGGAGGATGCGACCGCCATCGCTGCGGAGCTTGGCCGCTACGCCATTGACAAGTGGGGCGAAGAGGCCTGGGGGATCAAATACTACTCCTACCAGTTCTGGGAGAACACCTACGCTCTGACCAAGTGGGCCTACGGTGCCGTCGGGACACCAGCGGGCGCGGAGCACGATAAAAACACCGCCGCCAATGATGCGACCGGCGTGGACGATGCGGGCGTCGACGGATTTTCCTATGGCTACCCTGATGTCATGGAGGCCGATGTCATCGTGATTTCGGGCTCCGACCCCTATGAGAATCACACCATTCTTTTCACTGAATGGATGGCGCCGGGCGGGGCCAAGATCATTCAGATCAATCCCCGGAAAAGCCCGACGGCGGCCTATGCGGAGCGCACGGGCGGGCTGCATCTGCAACTGACGCCTGGCACCGACAGCGTGCTCAACAACGCGATTGCCCGCTACATTCTGGAGCAGGGCTGGGAAGACAGCGAATTCATCGCCGACTATACGGTTTCCGGCGAGGACATGACAAAGGAGACCTCCTGGCGTCGCAAACGCTTCGGCGGTCCCTTCGAAGACTACAAGGCCTTCATCCTCGCCGACGATGCCTACCGGATCGAAAACGCCGCCGGGATTACCGGCGTGCCGGCTGAGAAGCTGATTCTTGCCGCCAAGATGCTGGCCAAACCGCGTGGTACGCTTAGGCCAAAGGCATCCTTCTTCCTGGAGAAGGGCAACTACTGGTCCTTCAATTTTCCCAACACCAGTTCCTTCTCCGGGCTGGCGCTGCTTAACGGTGCGTCGGGCCGCCCCGGCCGGATTCTCGGACGCCTCGGCGGTCACCAGCGCGGCATGATGAAGGGCGCGGGTTATCCGCTGAAAAAGTCGAAAGATCTTTTCGTTCACCCGATCACCGGGGAGAAGACCGGAGACAAGCTGCCGCTTCATTTCGACCGCCATGCCATGGAGGGCAATCTCCGCTACTGCCACGTGATCGGACACACCTGGGTGACTTCGATGTCGGCCGGGCAGGCCTTGCGCGAGAAGATCCACAGCTTCACGCGGGGACATGAAAAACAGGTCGACAGCCTGGATCGCGACGAGATCATCGCCCAGCTCAAGGCGCGCATGGACGCCGGGGGCATGGCGCTGGTGGTGCAGGAGATCTACCCGAACGATCTGACGGAATACGTCGATCTGGTGCTGCCCGCCGCGACCTGGGGCGAGACCGACCTCACGCGGGCTCAGGGTGAACGCCGTTTGCGGATCTATTCCAAGTTCTATGACGCACCCGGTTCCGCAAAGCCCGACTGGTGGATCGTCGGGCAGATCGCCACCAGGATGGGTTACGAGGGCTTTGCCTGGAAAGACGGTAACGCCGTTTTTGAAGAGGCCGCCGCTCGCTCCAAGGGTGGCCATTACGACTACACCCAGGTGATCGAATTTGCCCGCGCCAATGGTCTCTCCGGCCATGAACAACTCCGCGCCCTCTCGACAACCGGCATCCAGCTCCCGGCTAGGGTCGTGGATGGTAAGCTTACCGGTACGATCCGGCTGCACGACAAGACCATCACGGACCCGGAAAACCACAACTGGAACGTCACCAAACACAAGACGAAGTCGGGTAAGGCAATTTTCATGCGCGGCGACTGGCGCATGGCGGAACCGATCTTCGAAGAGTTCAAGCCCAGGGACGATGAGCTCTGGGTCCTGAATGGCCGGATCAATCACATCTGGCAAACCATGTACGACGACCTGCGGAAGCCTTATATCCGCGAGCGCTGGCCGATGAACTGGCTCTTCATCAACTTTGAGGACGCCAAAGCTCGCGGCATTGAGAACGGGGATCTGGTGCATGTCACCAACGACCAGGTCCGCGATCAGCTCGGGCGCATGACCAAAGGCGTACTTTCGCTGGTTGCGTATCTCACGGACGAGGTCGCACAGGGCGTTACCTACACCTACGCCTTCTACCCCGGACAGAACTCCAACACCGTCGTGCCGGCGGTCGTTGACCCTGTTACCGCTGTCTACAACTACAAAATCGGAAAAGGGCGGGTGGAGAAGGCCGGTGAAACACCGCTGAAGAGCGTCGATTCCGCCATGTCTTTCATTCCCCGCAGTATCGGATGACGGGAGCTCCGCAATGAAACTTGCATCACTTCTTTTCGCTGGCCTGGCTCTGATTTTCGCTGCTTTGGTCCAGGTCGCGCTCACCAAACATGCAGCAGCGCAGTACATCTCGCCCGATCCTCAAGCCTTTGCCTACGGGCAGGAACTTTACGCCCGAGAATGTTCCGCCTGTCACGGGGCCGAGGGGGAAGGGGACGGGCCCGGCGCAAAATATCTTTCGCAGCGTCCCCGCAATCTCACCTTGGGCGTCTTCAAGATCCGCTCCACACCCACCGGGGAATTCCCGACGGCCCAGGACCTCTTCGACAGCATCACCCACGGTCTCGCCGGATCGAATGGCGCTCAGATGCCCGGCTTTGCGTCGCTCTCCGAAGCGGATCGCTGGGCGTTGGTCGAGGTCGTGCGGACCTTCGCCTGGATGGATCAGGAAGGCACTGCGGTCGAAGTCCCACGAAGGCCTGAGACGGCCAATCTCGAACTGGGCCGGCAGGTTTACGAGAGGCTGCAGTGTGCGGCTTGTCATGGCGATGAGGGTCACGGCGACGGTGCCTCGTCCCTGACCCTGAAGGACGACGACAGACGGCGCATCTTCGCCGCCAGTCTGGTGAGCGGAAGCTACAAGGGCGGCGACGCACCGGAAGAGATCTGGACGCGCTTTTATACCGGCCTCGACGGCTCGCCGATGCCCTCTTACGCGGGCCGGGCCAGTCATGACGAACTCTGGGCCCTCACAGAATATCTTTTGACCTTAAGAGCCGAAGCAGGGGCTTCGCAGGAGGAAAAACAATGATCAAGTCGTTCACGAGACGCCTAGCCCTGGTGGCCGGTGGTGCGGCCCTTACCCTGGGTGGCGCCGGTTTGACGCAGATCGGCAAGGCCTATGCCCAAGGCGAGGTAAAGAACGGCGGACGTCTGAAAGGTGTTCTGCGCTTCACCGGTGAAGCGCCCGCGGAAGATGCCGTGTCAATCTCCAAGGACTCACATATCTGCGGGGTGGGCGAAGTCAATCCGAACCCCCTGACCATCGGCGCCGACGGCGCGCTGAAAGACGGGGTGGTCGCCCTGCGCAAAGTTGCGTCCGGCAAGCCCTGGCCGGTGGCGATGACCCAGCCGAAGGTCGATCAGAAGCGCTGTCTTTTCGAGCCTTTTGTGCAGGTCGCGCAAAAGGGTGCGGACCTCACCATCGTCAATCACGATCCGCTGCTGCACAACATCCATACCTACGAGCAGATCGGACGGGCACGGCGGACGCTCTTTAACATTGCGCAGCCCATGGCCGGGCAAACAGACGTCGCGCCTTTAAAGATGCGTCGGGGCTTTGTCGTCGAGATCGACTGCGACGCGCACAACTGGATGTCGGCCTGGATCTATACAGCCGATCATCCCTACGTCGCGGCGACAGGCGCTGACGGCCTCTTCGATCTCACTGATGTTCCTGCGGGAGATCATGAGCTTGTGATGTGGCATCCGATCCTGGGCGAGGTGACCCGCGAGATCACGCTTGCCGCAGGTGAAACCCTTGATCTTTCCCTCGATATGAAAGCGTGAGGAGCAGGCGCATGAATTCCAGAACCATGACATCCAGATTACGAAACAAACTCCTGAGTGCGATTGCTTTCACTGCCTTCGCCGCGCTCGCCTTCACCCATTTCGCCGAAGCACAGAGCGAAGTCAATGAACCGCTCGGCGTCCTGCCACCCATGCCCGTGCCCGAAGACAACCCGATGACCGAGGCGAATATCGCTCTCGGCAAACATCTCTTCTTCGATGCGCGTCTTTCGGGCGACGGTTCGATTGGCTGTGTCGATTGCCATGATCCGAAACTCGGTTGGGGGGACGGCGCGGATCTTTCCCGCGGCTATCCCGGCACCATGCATTGGCGCAATTCCCAGACCGTGGTCAATTCGGCCTATCTGACCAAGGGCTGGTTCTGGACTTCTTCCGCCGACACCCTGGAGGCTCAGGCGCACTCGGCGATTTCCGGCGCGCTGGCGGGCAACCTGAAAAAGATCCTCGCCGAGGAACGCATGAAGCAGATCCCCGAGTATGTCCGCTTGTTCAAGGAGGTCTGGGACGGCGCGCCGAACTACGACAAGGCACTTGCCTCAATCGCCGCCTACGAGCGCACGATCATTTCGGATGACAGCCCGTTCGATCTATATATGGGCGGCGACACGGCGGCGATGTCTGAGGCTGCGCTGCGCGGTAAGGGCTTGTTTGAAGGCAAGGCCGGCTGCATCGCCTGTCATGAAGGGCCGCTGATGACGGATCAGGAATTCTACAACATCGGCCTGCCGACCAATCCTGCCTTTAGCGAGAACCTCCAGCGCCAGATCGCCTTCCGCGAACGTATGCGCTCTTCGGGGTTCGAGGAAAAAGACTTCCTGCATCTGGACCGTGACCCGGGTCGTTACCGCAAGACCAAGGACATCGCCGACATCGGCAAGTTCCGCACGCCGCCGCTGCGCTATCTGGCCTATACCGCGCCCTACATGCACAACGGTGTCTTCTTCGATCTGCACGAAGTCGTCGAGTTTTATAACAAAGGCGGTGAGCCCGAACCCTTCGGCAACAAAACCGACAAGATTAAGCCTCTTGGTCTGAGTGATGCGGAGGTGGATGATCTCGTGGCCTTCCTCGACAGTCTCTCCGGTTCGGAAGTTCTCGTCGAACGACCCAAGTCGCCGCCTTACGGTGTGCTGGATTTCCCGATGGAGAATCAATGGTAGGAGCGTGAGTCTTTGAGTGAACTCATGTTCTGAAAGTTACGAAGGCGGGGTTTCTCCCGCCTTCGTTTCGTTGTCCCTGCGTGTCACGGGCGGTCTTCACTGCGTGGCTGTCTGTCAACCATGGCATAGATTATCTCGAAAAGTTCGTCTCGTGCCTGATTCGAGGTCAGTTCACCGGCGGTCGCCGCATGAGAGAGTGATTCGGCGGCTCCAATCATCGCCCAGAGTCCGGCCGACGATATCGAACCCGTGCGGGAGAAGGGAAGAAGCGCGGCTCTGCAGCGTTCAATGAACGCGATTTCGTATTCGCGTTTGATCGCTTCAAGCTCCGGAGAGCCGGCAAGCGCGGCAACTACACCTGGGATCTCACGGCCCTGACGCAGGACACATTCGACATAGGAGGAGGCAATCACTCCGGCTCTGCCCGCCAGGCTCTGGGTACTCGTTTTTAGCGCAGCTTCCATGAGTGCGTTCTGCCGCGCGTCGTACTCCTTGTACAATTCAGCAAGCAAGCCGGACCGCGATCCAAAATGATCGTAAACCACTGGCTTCGTTACGCCCGCTTTCTCGGCCAAATGACCAAGGCTAAGCGCTTCCGTTCCTTCCTCGCGTATGAGTCCCCAGGCAACGTCAAGAAGCTGGCGAAACCGATCCGCCCTTGCCAATCGCTGCCTTGGAGGAGGCTTTCCGCTTAAGTTTTTTCGAGCCACTTGACATCTTATATACTGTTAGTAAGTTACTAATAGTATATTAACTATGCTTGAGAAACAACGGGTAAGAGAGGAATTTCCTATGCATGCCCTCATCGTCGTTGCACATCCCGATCCCAGATCCAAGACTCTCGGCATCGCTATGCAGGTTGCGGAAGGGATCATCGCCTCGGAACAAGGACATTCCTTTGAAGTTGCTGACCTAGCAGCTGAAGGCTTTGACCCAAGATTTACGTCATCGGATATCGCTGCTCACCTGAGAACCTCAACACCGCCTGACGATGTTGTCGCGGAGCAGGAAAGGATAGATCGCGCTGATGCGCTTATCCTCGTGTATCCCGTTTACTGGTGGTCAATGCCAGCTCTTCTGAAGGGCTGGATCGATCGGGTTTTCGCTAATGGATGGGCTTACGAGGAAGGGCCGGGCCTCAAGTTGAAGAAAAACCTTCACCGTCTCCCGGTTCACCTGATCGCGATTGGTGGCGCAAGCGAACGCACATATGCGCGGCACGGATACTTTGGCGCGATGAAGACGCAGATCGACCATGGCATCTTTGACTATTGCGGGGCGCCTGTAAAAACCTCGGAGCTCCTGCTGGATTCCAAAACGCCGGATCTCAAATCTCTCATGCATGCCGCGCGCAGCATTGGTGCAAAGGTCTTCCCGGTGTCGGAGCAAAAAGTGGCCTAAGCAAATCTTCGGCGTCGGCGCGTCCGTTACGGTTCTGCTTTTCAGAGGGATTGTCTCTAAAAGCACGAAGGCGGGAGTGACCCCGCCTTCGTTTTATCGTCTCTACGGTTAACCTTAGAGAGAAGGTTGGGGCCGCATGTCGTTGGGGTCGATGCCGGCGACGGCGACGGGCTTCTTCATGGCGTCGCGACGGAAAGGTTCGCCCAGC
>CANLSF010000009.1 GCA_947493695.1 uncultured Kiloniellaceae bacterium
CGAACGCGTTATGCTCCGCAAACGCTGCCTCGGACCTGCCTCCGAATACGCATTTTAACTGAACGCGATACGCGCTATAAGCATGTCGCGTAAAATAGAATTCTCTGACCGATCCGAACGCGTTATGCTCCGCAAACGCTGCCTCGGACCTGCCTCCGAATACGCATTTTAACTGAACGCGATACGCGCTAAACGCCGTGCTTTTGGAAGTTGGGCTAAACGCCCCAGGGCTGCGGTCCTATCAACATCGTCGTGCTCCGGCTCTGTTAAGAACATCCTGTATAAACCAGAATAACCACCAAAGGTTACGCCTTTATAGCATATCGGCAGCCTTTCGTCTAACCGACTGCTTATATGTGACCTTTTTTCCAGTAACTTCAAGATGATAACCCTGGCACCGGCGTGCCGCCAATATGATGCCATACGGAGCTAAGGCTCCCCACGAGGAGATAAAACATTGAAAATCATCGCAATTGGCGCCGAGGGCGATATCGGCCGCGCGGCCTGCGGCGAATTGTCCGCCCGGCACGAGATCATCAAGGTGGGCCGCAACAGCGGTGATCTTCAGGTCGATATCGCCGACCGGGCCTCGATTGAAGCGATGTACCGCAAGGTGGTTAAGGTCGATGCGGTGATTTCGACCACCGGCGAGGTTCATTTCGGTCCCTTGAGCGAATTCACCCATGACCAGTTCATGCTCGGCCTGACCAACAAGGTCATGGGGCAGGTCAATCTGGTTCTGGTGGGTATGGATTACATCACGGACGGCGGGTCCTTTACCCTGACCAGCGGCGTTCTGGATCGGGACCCGATCCGGATGGGAACCGGCGCGGCGACGGCCAACGGCGCGATTGGCGGTTTCGTCACCGGCGCCGCCGTCGAGTTACCGCGCGGTCTGCGGATCAACGTGGTCAGCCCGGGCCTTCTGGAGGTCTCGGAAGAACGTTACGGCAGCTTCTTTCCCGGCCAGGAAAGAGTCTCCTCCGCGCGCGTCGGCCGCGCCTACGCCAAGAGCGTCGAGGGGGTCGTGACCGGCCAGATCATTATCGTCGAGTAACAAGGAATACCTCAATGGCAAAAAAATCCCAGACCTTGGGGTTTCAGGAAATTGCGAACCTTGAGCAGAGGCGCGCTAACCGCCGCTCGATTGGTGCCGTTGAGGCCACGTCCATTCTCAAGGGCAGCGATGAATGGCGTTTTTACTATACCGTCAAGGAAGTGGTTGAACGCAGCGAAGTCTGGTTCGTAAACAAGCCCGACGGAACCTTGATCGATTTTAGTATCGGCGATCGTTGGGTAACACCATTCTGGCCTCACGAGGATATCGCGAGACTTGCCTGCAAGAAAATGGATATGCCGTGCGAGGTTAACCCAATGCCGCTAGATCATTGGATCGACGAGGAACTCAACAGAATTTGTCGTTCGGATAACGGCCTCATTGCTCTATGTCCTTCGGACGGCTATGCAAAACTGAAGACTGTGGACGAGGTTTTGTCCGTTCTGGCGCAGTATGCAAAAGATCCTCAAGCCTACTGGGATCAGCACTTCGCTGATGATGGCTTTTTTCTAACTCAAGAACTTGGCTTTAAGCCAAAGGGCCATCTTGCTTAATCCGACGGTTCGGTTTGCCGCTTTGGAGAGAACACTGACTAAAGCCCCAGCGCCCCGCGAAAACCCTGCAAGATCGCTTCTTCATCCTGGTGACGCCCCTCCAGCACCACCCAGCTTCCCCCGACCATGACGTCGCGGACCGGGTTGAGGTTCCCGGCAAACACCGCCGCGTCCAAAAGAAGATCGCCGCTCTTGCCGAGCAGGCAGGGCAGGTCCGGATCCAGGACGACCAAGTCGGCGCGGGACCCGGCGTCCAAGTGTCCTATCCTGCGGCCCATGGCCTGGGCTCCGCCGAAGAGTGCGTCGGAATAAAGCGCTGCCCCCACCGAATGCCCCTCGCCCGCCGGTCCCAGCAGGTTACGGCCCCGATGGATCAGGCGCTGGCCGTATTCAAGCCAGCGCAGCTCTTCCACCGGACTGATCGAGATATGACTGTCCGAACCGATACCCCAGGCGCCGTCCTGGGCAAAGTAGTCACGCGCCGGGAAAAGGCCGTCGCCCAGGTTGGCCTCTGTTGTGGGACAAAGCCCGGCCACCGCACCGGAATTCGCCAGCCGCGCGGTTTCTTCAGTGGTCATATGGGTGGCGTGGATCAGGCACCAGTGGCAATCCACCACGAAGTTGTCGAAGAGCCAGTCAACCGGACGCCGGCCCGACCAGACCAGACAGTCCTCGACCTCCTTGACCTGTTCCGCAATGTGAATGTGGATCGGCGCGTGCCTGTCGAAGCTTTTCAGTCCAGCAACGGTTGTCTTCAGCGTTTCCGGGGTGACGGCCCGCAGGGAATGGGGCGCGATGCCGATCTGTGCCTGTGGATCACTCGCCGAGTCCTGGAACAGGATGTCCAGCAGCTTGAGAAAACGGTCCGGGTCATTGAGAAAACGCCGCTGCCCCTCGCCCGCAGCCTGACCGCCGAAGCCGCCGTAACCGTAGAGCACCGGCAGGTGCGTGATACCGATCCCGGTATGCTTCGCCGCCGCCATCACCCGGCGTGACATCTCGGCGAGATCCGCGTAGGGCTGGCCATCGGGCCCGTGATGCAGGTAGTGGAATTCCCCCACCGCCGTATAGCCCGATTTCAGCATCTCGACATAGAGCTGCGCGGCAATGGCCTGGGCCTGTTCCGGCGTCAGCCGTCCGACAAAGTCGTACATCACCTGACGCCAGGTCCAGAAGGAATCGTCGCTCGGCCCGCTGCGTTCGGCCAGTCCCGCCATCGCGCGCTGGAAGGCATGGCTGTGCAGGTTCGGCATGCCCGGCACCACCGGTCCCTTGCAACGATGAGCACCTTCCGGGATCGCGGCCTCCATCACCCCGCGATGCACGCCGTCAATGTCGCCCTCACTGGAGAGATCGAAGAGGACGTGGTTGGCCCAGCCATCCGGCAGGAGTGCCGTGGGTGCAAAGACAGAAGTTGCATCTGAAAGGGGTGCTGAGGTCATATTTCAGGGAAGCGCCAAGTGGAAAGAAAAGATCTCCTTCCAGGATGCCATAATCAAGAAGACTCCGCGACTGCAAAGTTGTATATACAACTCAATCTTACTGTTAAAATCTATGCCCGATGAGGGCAAAGACCGGCTGTGACGACAAGGACAAGAAACATGTGGGACCGACTCTGGATCAATGCCCGACTGGCCACCATGACGGCGGGAAGCCCCTACGGCGCGATAGAGGACGGGGCCATTGCCAGCCTGGACGGCAAGTTCGCGTGGGTGGGACCGCAGACCGGGCTGCCGGGTGCGCCTGCCGATCTGGCGCGGGAGGTCATTGACCTTGCGGGTCGCTGGGTCACGCCGGGCCTGATCGATTGCCACACCCACTTGGTCTACGGCGGAAACCGGGCGCGGGAATTCGAGCTACGTCTGGAGGGCGCGAGCTATGAGGAAATCGCGCGCGCGGGCGGCGGCATCCGCAACACGGTCAAGGCCACCCGCGAAGCCAGTGAGGCGGAGTTACTGGCGGGCGCCCTGCCCCGCCTGAAGAGCCTACTGGCCGAAGGCGTGACCACGGTGGAAATCAAATCCGGCTACGGCCTGAATCTGGAGACCGAGCTCAAACAACTGCGCGTCGCGCGCAGCCTCGGCGCAGATCTGCCGGTCACCATCTCCACCACCTTCCTGGGGGCGCACGCTCTGCCGCCGGAGTTCGAGGGCGACAGCGACGGCTATATCGACGCGGTCTGCGCCATGATGCCCGAGGTCGCAGAATCAGGTCTGGCGGATGTGGTCGATGCCTTCTGCGAGAACATCGGCTTCTCATACGAGCAGACCAAACGCGTTTTCCAGGCGGCCCGCGACAACGGCCTGCCGGTCAAGCTGCACGCCGACCAGCTCTCGGACCTGGAGGGCGCAAAGCTGGCCGCGGATTTCGGTGCGCTCTCGGCGGATCATCTGGAGTATACGTCTGACTCCGGTGCCCGGGCCATGGCCGCAGCAGGCACTGTTGCGGTCCTGCTGCCCGGCGCTTTCTACTTCCTGCGCGAGACCAAACAGCCACCGCTTGAAGCCTTCCGCGAAGCCGGCGTCCCCGTCGCCATCGCCACCGACAGCAACCCAGGCTCCTCCCCCGCGACCTCGCTTTTACTCATGCTCAACATGGCCTGCACCCTCTTTCGCATGACGCCGGAAGAAGCCCTGCTAGGTGTGACGCGCCACGGGGCAAAAGCGCTCGGGTTGCAGAACAGCCGGGGGACGCTGGAGGTGGGTAAGGCCGCGGATCTATGTGTGTGGGAGATCGAGTCCCCGGCAGAGCTGGCTTACCGGATCGGGTTCAATCCGCTGGTGACCTCGGTGAAGGACGGGCGGGATTTGGAGATGGGGTGAGTTGAGGAGAGGGGATGTCTAAGGATTTGCAAACTTCCCTGCAGTCGCGTTACGACGGCAGAGGCGGTTGCGATGCAGACCAGGTGCGGGCAAGCTCATCGTCAAGACCTCCCGACTGCGTATCCCACCATAGTGTCGAATGCTGAAGACCGGCAAACTCATGGATCAGTTGCGCCAACAAATTGATCTTGGAAGCTTCGGCTTCGATACAAAACTCCGACATCTCTCGGTAGCGAAGTTCTTGGTTGTTGTTGAAGCGGAACTGAATGGCGCAGCTTCCCCGGCTATCTAGTGTGAAGGCTCGAAACCGGAAGTAAAACCCGAAACGATCCTCAGGATACTCCGACCCTATCTCCCATACAAAGACGTCGGAGCTATGCCTGGGAAACACCGACAGCTCCCTCGCGGCCTGCCGAAGATCGTCAGCAACGCAATAGATCTCAAGAAAACCGGCCTGACGGCCGTTGCTCGCCTGGAAATCTAAATTCAGGTGGTAGGGTTCTTCATAGGGATGTCTGGTTATCTTAAGCAGTGTTTCCATGGGAATTCGCTTTACTTGGAGATCATGTGCTTTGATGGAAACTACGCTGGAATCAAATCGAGGTCGCGCAAATTCTCTTCAAAGGAGGCTTGGTTTTGTACTATTGGTAAGAGCGCTAAAAGGTCGGAGCGGATCACCTTATCAGACATGAGGTACCCCGCCCTGACCTCATTCATCTTCGCGGTTCTTTAACGCCGTCCCTCCAGTATCGGGCAAAAGATACAGGAGATCGATATGGGAACCTGGGCTTCAGGCAGTTTTGGCAACGATACAGCCATGGACTTCGTGGACGACCTGAAAGACTTCGCGGCTCTGCGCAGGACTCTGATAAAATTTGACAAAAATTCTGACGAATTAGACGCAGACGAAGCCTCGATTGCGCTGGCGGCCTGTGACCTGCTTGCGGCGGCAACCGGTCGTCCGCCTGCCGACCTGCCCGATGCGCCGGGTTTCGGGAAGCAAGAGGTTTCGGACGAGCTTCTGGGCACCGCCAAAGCGATCGTTCAGCGCGTCCGCGAAAACTCGGAGCTGGCCGAACTCTGGTCCGAGGAGGAAGAGGGTGATGCCGAATGGCAAGGGGAACTGGATGCCTTGCTGCAAAGGCTCACTCCCTCAGCGCCCTACGAAGTGCCTGCAAAGAAAGAGCCGTCCGAGGTGCCGGATGACTTTCTGGGGCATTGCTATCTTTGCAATGAGCCGGTCACCGAACGGGACGGCATAAATTTCGAGTTCACGATGCCGGCGGGCGGAACCCTGTCGATACATCCCCATCGCAGCTGCATCGAGAAATTGAGTCCCGGCCCGCACTGGAACAAGGACGGGTCGCCCAATGAGAAAACCAGGAAACGCCTGATGCAGGACATGGGGTTTGAGGCGTAACGAAAGCCCCTTCAAGCCATAACTGCGTGCGGGCTCGGGCAGCAGCACGTAAAGCTCCAGAATGCTATTCATACAGCAGAGGATGCGGTGACGGATCACCAGCTCTGCGCGATGCTTACATGGCATCCAGACCGCCAGGTCACGGCCTGAAGCCGGCCCGCTATACTCTGACAGCCTGAAAAGGCGACATCCCCCAACAAAAGAAGCGACCTTTAATGGAGAGGTGCTTGATGGAACTGCGCGGGAACTGTAGCAATGCCTTCAAGCGCGCCGCGGTTAGGTAGCGTCGCCCAGCTGTCGAATCGATTCGTCAAAGATGAGGAAAGCAAAATGAAAAAAACAGCCTTGGTCACCGGCGCAGCACGGGGTATCGGATTGGAAACCACGAAGCTGCTCATTGAACAAGGCTGGCAGGTCGCGATGGTTGATCGGGATGGCGATGCGCTGTTCGAAGCTGCCACCGACTTGGATGAAGGACATGCGTTCCTCCACGACGTTTCTCTTCCCGATCAGGTCGCGGAAATGATCCAATCCGTCGGCGATAAACTCGGGCGTATCGACGCGGTTGTAAACAACGCCGGGGTTGCCGATTTCGGTCCTATCGAAGAGACGGATTTTGCGCGCTGGCGGAGAGTCATGGCGACCAACCTGGACGGCGTATTTCTGGTGAGCCAGGCCGCAATCCCCGCATTGCGTGAAACCCGCGGCGCGTTGGTCAACATTGCATCGATTTCGGGTTTGCGGGCCTCGACCCTGCGGGTCGCATACGGGACCTCCAAGGCTGCCGTGATCCAACTGACAAAACAGCAGGCCGCTGAACTGGGCGAGTACGGCATTCGTGCCAACTGCGTCTGTCCCGGTCCGGTCCGCACAAAGCTCGCGATGGCTGTCCATACACCTGAAATTATCGCCGCCTACCATGATGCAATCCCATTGAACCGCTATGGAAGCGAGCGTGAAATTGCCGAGGTGATCGCCTTCCTCTGCTCAGACAAGGCCAGCTACGTGACGGGTCAGGTAATCGCGTCCGATGGCGGGTTCGAAAGCACGGGCGTAGGCTTGCCTGCGCTCCGTTAGATCGGGGTCTTACAGCGGCCCGGGGTCAATCAGCGTCCAGGAGGCCCTTGACGGCGAGTGCGGTCATATTCAGCTCCACCTCACTAGCCTCCGGACATCCGCTTGCGCCGTTCCTTCATCTGCTCACTCGCGCTGTTGGTTCCATCATGGAAAGAACCGAAAAATCTGTCCCAGGGGATTTCAAGCGAGCCGTAATTACAGTCGAAATAGCGGTGATGCAGTTGGTGATGAAAGGTCCCCAGCGCCACTCGCTTTTTGTCCTTGATCACCAAACCCTCAAACCCCGTATGGGTCGTGGCGGCCGTCAGTGCGTAGTACTGCAAATGATACAGGATGTGCACGGGATGTGCCGCGACGATCCAATGGATCAAAACAGAGCCCAGAAAAATCAGATGCTCCAAGGGGTGCATCGACATCCCGGACCAGGGCCCGACATTGATATTGCGGTGGTGCAGCGCGTGCACGTGCTTGTACAGGAAGGGGACGTGCAAAAAGCGGTGGATCCAGTAGAAGTAAAAACTCTCCCACAGGGGAATCAGCAGAAACATCGCGACGAACCAGACCGGATGCGCGGCCCAGGTCAGCATCGGTGCATAGCCGTTGGCCAGAGCCCAAAACATCAGGACCTCATAAGCGGTCCAGACGGTGACGCCACTGACCAGCGTCCAGAATATGTTGTCCCTTGTTTGCCCGCCCAAGGTGAACTGTCGGCCCTTTTTCTTCAGCGGACGCTGATCGAAACGCAGCTGCTGGCCCTGCTTGGTGAAGCTGTAAAAATAGAGATGTAACCCGCCCGCCACCACAGACATCAGGATGACATTGCGGATGTACATCTCGGCGATCCAGCCGAATGCGAAGCTCCTGGTTTCCTCCAAAGGCGGTTGGAACCAATAAAACGACAGAAACGCAATACCGACGATGATCAGCTTTTCGGTGATCGGGAACCAGGAACTCCAGACCCAGGCCAGCACGTCCAGCGGACGCAACGGCCAACTGAACAACGGGGAGACCTTGATCGGCACGGCAGGAACATGGTTCCAGCCTTTAAGGGATGCGTCGTCCATCTGCTGGGCCTTCTCGATTGGTGTTATCCACTCCAATTTGACAGACTGACATTCATATGAAAAACAGTGTTATTATTACAATAACATCGAAATTTCCGAGTTAGATATGGCGATCTCTCTTAAGGCGATGGACTATTTCACGACCGCTCTACGTCATGGGAACATTGCCAAAGCCGCGACTGAGTTGAACATTGCGGCCTCTGCCGTGTCCGCCGCAATTGATCAAATTGAGACGGCGTTCGATCTGACCCTGATCACAAGACAGCGCTCGCGCGGCATAGAGGCCACTGCCAGCGGACGTCTTCTGGCGCAAAAGTTCGAAGCTTTGCTCGAGGATTACCGTTCGGTTCTTTCCGAAGGCGCTGACTTGAAGGCGGCGCTGAAGGGTACGTTACGTATCGGATACTACGCACCGATTGCCCCTGCTTTCCTGCCATCCATCCTGTCTTCCTTCGTACCGGAAGACAGTCAGGTCATGCTGCATCTTGAAGAGTGCGACAACGACGGCGCACAGGAAGGATTACTGAACGGACGTTACGACGCGATTCTCTTCGTCAGTGAAGATGTCCGCCCCACCATCGACTTTGATGTTCTGGTCGAGGCCCCGGCCTACTGTCTATTGCCCAAGTCGCATCGGCTGGCCAAAGAAAGCAGCGTAACAATGGCGCAAATTGCCGGAGAGCCCCTGGTCGTCCTCAACCGTCCTGTTGCAGCCAGCTATTATCAGAGCCTCTTTGATGGCCAGAGTAAGGAGATCTCAATTGCCGCTTATGCAAACTCGACAGAGATGGTTCGCAGTCTGGTCAGTGCTGGCCACGGCTGTGCCGTTCTCAACATGCAGCCACTGACGTCGACAAGCTATAGCGGCGCCAAGGTGGTCGGATTGCCGATTTCCGACCCCTTGCCGCCTTTGACCCTTGCCATCGGCTATGACAAATCTCGTCCTCGCCGATTGGTGCAGCATTTCGTCGATGCCTGTCGTGCGCACTTCAGCCACGCCGGGCCGCAACGCTGTCTCGTTGAAAAACATCAGGCCTAGAAGGCGAGCGACGACTTTGCCCGGCGGGACCGTCGCTTCTTCCGCAACGGCGCGGGCTAGCGGACCAGACAATTCACGTGGGCGCAGTCAGCGGGTGTTGCCTGCGCCCATGGGGCTGAACGCTCATCACGATCAGCCCCAATGGCAATAACCCAAGAAGTCTCGGATCAGTGCGCCGTCATCTGGCTGACAATCTCTTTACCGCTCAAAGCGGAGGGATAGTAGGTGGGCCAGTTGGTCACTTCTTTCAGAAGCGCGGCGCGGTCATCTCCCCAGTAGAGATGGTAATGATCGGCGGCTACGGGTGCGATGGCATGATCGCTGAACTGGATGAACCCTGGCGCGTCCTCGTCACCGCTCGCTTTTTTGAAGATGTAGCGCACACCGCGATTACCGGATTTGTAGGTCAATATTTCATAACCGTCGCTGAGGTATGTGCCTGCGACGCTCCCGCTTTTTTCGGTGAAGGTGACGCTGTCGCCCTTGATCACGATGCGGTCGACCTCGGTCTGATAGCCGATCATGTAATAGTCATGATACTCCTGCGCGGTCTTTGTACCCGACTCTGCCTTATGTTCCATGACCGGATCCAGCGTTCCGTCCTGTAAATAAGGAAAGACCGACTGCCAGTCGCCCGCCCAGTCCGCCAGCGTTCGATTCTCGATCTGACTGTCTTTGAACAGGCCTTTGTAGATGTCGTCGGATGTGTGCTTGTGGGAATGCGAGTGACTATGGCTGGAAGCCTTGTCGGCTTTTTCGCTGCTCTGCGGCTGTGCCTGCAGCGCAAACAGGATTACCGCGCCCATAGCCAAAGCGCCGATGTGCTTGGTGAGTGCCGTCTGCATTCTCTTGAACCTCTCGTGTTTGCCGAGCTAAGATCGGATATTACAAGTATGTTATAACGTTACATTTCTAGTGAATATCCGATTTCCCGCACGCCGACAAGCGGCAAAGAAAGGCTCGGCAGGCTTGCCAGGGACCCACCCTATCGTGGTGACTTCAATCCGATGCGGTGGCGCGTGAAGGTGAGCGACGATCAGTCACGCCAGGTCGTTTTCCTTTGCGTGCCTCCGTAACAGCGTGACGCAAAATTAAAGACCTGACCCCAGACCCCGGCCTTGATACGAATGACGCTCGCTAGCGCGGGCGCGGGAACAGCGCCTTTGATCAGAGGGAAAGCGGAACTGGCGTGACGATTGAGATCACGATGCACTTCGGCGCGCCAGACGCGGCACCAGGAATGTCAGAACTGCAGCGACGGACACGCCGATTGCAAAGGCGGTAAAAACATGACCCCAGCTGTCGGGTCTTACGGTGCCGCAGTAAACGATCACCGTGAACAGGGGGACATCGAGGAAGTGGACAATCTGGTTGAGCAGACTTCTGGCGTCATCGCGAATGTCGTCGGTGAGCGCCTCCCCCTGGGCAAGCGCGTCGCGAGAACGGCGCAGGGTTCTGCGAAACTGGATGCGCGTCACCGTATTGCCTTCGACAAACTCAAAGAGAAACAAACCCCACATGCCGACGATCCAGGGTTCTTCGAAGAAGCCCAGCCCTAGTTCAAGAATGAGGAAAAACCCCGATGTGCCGACGAGCACGGCGCCGGGGACGGCAATGCTGTCGTAAAAGATCGCCGTGTAGCGCGCTGCTTCGGCAAAGGCTTTCATGTCGTTGGTCCGGTAGGCCTGATATTCGGAAACGAAGACCGCCAGCAGTCCTCCACCCAGCAGAATGAAACCGACGATGTGGCAGAACTTAAGAAGTGTGTAGGTGTCCATTAAAACCTCCCTATGCTCTCGCCCGGCCTGATCGGAAACCAGGTTTCATCACTGCAATAAACAAAGTTGCCAGAGCGAGAAGCACGTTGACCGGTCCGAAGAAGCGCTCGCGGGCGGCGATAGCGTCAAACTGCTCCAGGGAAAGCCCTCCCTGGACGAGCTGATCCGCCGCGACAAGCAGTTCGCGCCCCACGGGATAGAGTATGAGAACGGCATTGAGCAGGATCAGGACCCCCAGGACCTGATGGAGGGTAAGCCAGCGGACCTTAAAGACTCCCAATCTTCCATAGAGCGTCAAAGCCACACCCGTCACAGTCAAGAGGATCAGGCCGGGAAGCGTCACATAAATCGTTGCGATCGTGATCGCCTGACGCGCAAACAGCAGGCTTTGGGGGTGCTGATTGACGCCGGGAATAAGGCCCAACGAGATGTGTCCAAAGACACTTCCGAGGAACATTGCGAGCCCAAGGAAATGAAGGGCTTTAATGAGTTTGCGCATGTATCTTCGACTTCTGATATTTCACGTGACTTCCAGACAATGGCCAAGGCCTCGCAAACGCCTTAACCTGCAGCGAACCACATGCGCCGCAAGAGTCCGTCGCGCTTCAGAACCTGGTGATAGAGCGCAGCACTTGCATGAACGACGAACAGCGCGATCATGACGCGGGCGCCGATCCCGTGGGGAACGCGCGGCAGGTAATCCCAAAAGTCTGGCAAGGTTGCAGCCGAAGCCTCAAAAATGATGGGCCCCGCTCCGGACAGCAACATCATGCCGATGCCACTCGCCGCCATACCCAGAATCACGACATAGAACAGGACGTGCACTGCGCGTGAGGAACGCGCTTGCCATTTTGGCATCGGGATGGCTGCAGGCTTGCTGTCCGCAAGCCACCACCAAAGGACACGCGCAAGGGTCAGCAGCAAAACGGCTACACCGAGTGGAACATGCAGCTGCAGAAGAGCCGCTTTCGCGGCGGCGTCTTCCATCCCGTCTGCACGAAATCCCGAGGCAATCAGCATTAGGATCAAAAGAACACTGAGCCAATGAATTATTACAGCAACGCTGCCGTAGTGCGTGTCGGAACTTTTCATTGGCATCAGTCTTATCCTGTCGTCGGTCTTTCCCTCAGCTAGGGAACATCCGCTTCGAGCCCCTGACGAAAAGTTCGTAGGACCTGTAGCGCTTCTTCAATCTCTTCGAGGGACAGGTTCTTGGCGTGACGATTCGACCATTCGACCTGTCGCCGACTGACCTCTGCGAGCGCGTCCCGTCCCTCGGCAGTCAAGCGCACGAGCTGCGCGCGCCTGTGGTTCGGGTTCTCTTCAAATCTGACCAATCCCTCATCGGCCAGGACATTGGCAACCCGTTGCACGGCCTGTCTGGTAAGCCCCATATTCCGCGCTATCTGCGCGACGGGTAGAGGCACTTCTTCAATCGCGCCAACCACTTGCCATCTGGCGCTCGTGAGCCCGAGGTCGTTGGTCAAGTGATCACCAGCCGCCAGCAGGCGTCCGTTCAGGCGGAAAGTTTCCAGTATCAGGTCCGTTAACACGGCTCCCGCCGCGGTATGGATCGTCATTGTCAGTCTGTCCTTACGACAACAAGTAGTCATTATGACAATATGTTGTCAATATAATTTTATACCAATGTTGCCGGAGTGCCCTGGAGCGACGGCGCAGAGTCGTTAGCGTCGGACTCTAACACCGTTGTATACTGCTTGATGGCTAAATCGCAGCTGCTAAATACCCGCGTTCAAGGCTCGGATTATTCTGGATCTGGCGTGATGGAGAAACGCTTCTATCGATTAAGGTCGCGTGCAGGCGGCGAGAATTTTCGGCCCCGACACCTGAGCACGCGGTTCAATTGAGTGGCGGCATTAAAGGGCTTTTATCTGCGCAAAGAACAAAGATGGCTGTTGTTTGTTAGCCGGGCAGGATCCACTGCGCCCCAATCAAATACTGCGGATTGTGCATTCAGCTCCTATCGTGCAGGCTTGCTGAGTCACGCTACTGAGCATTGGCAACTCCGAAGGCTAAAGTCTTCCTTCCGACCAGATTTTATGAAGCAGCTGGAATACTTGTTTCGATGTACGTAATTGGCTTTTTGGCGGTTGTCTTCGCGTTGGCAGACTTCATGGGCTGGGCCCGCGCGGTCGATAAATACTTGTCAGAATTTCAATCGAATTTCTTTTTCGAGCTGAGAGAGATTTGTAAATCGCTGTGGGTTGAACCCGACCTAACTCCCTTCGATGACACCCCCACGATCGTGAAGGCAATTTCCGCCCTTTACGCCCTGTGGTTTTGGCTTCTCCTGACCGATCTATGCCTGGGAGCCTTTTTTCAAGATCCTTCGCCGACCGCACTTTTGACGGCAATCGCGGTTCCCTTGTTCAGCGGTATTATTCTGTATTTTGCCGCCTTCATCATCGCTTTCCTGTTCAGTCTGCCGCTTCACTTTGTTTACCGTTTTGGCAGCTTTGTCCACGCTATGCGTGAAGGAGGAACCGGCCAAAGAATATTCTGCGCTCTCCTTTTTGTATTTTACGTCCCGTTCTTTTTGATTGCCGGAACCTACCTCGCCATCATCGTCCTGAGTGTTGCGTTCTATGTCGGCATCGTCCGCTTGCTCTGCCTGCCGAGACAAGGATTTGTCGCGACGCTCGCGCTAACGCTGGGTGTCGTGGCCTACCTGGCATCGTGACACGCAGCACATCCAAGGCTGTGTCCGGCCTCCAGCTGTAGCCGGAGACCGGACCGGCAGTCTCGCAACGCCATCTAACGCTTACTCTTTGTCATCGAGTTGACCTTGCCTTGAGGTTTCTTTTTGTTCGGCAGGTAAAAGTCCGAGTGTTTGCACTTCTGGGGACCAACGAACTGGCCGTCTCCATTTGTTTCGCAAACATTCAGCCGCCAGTCGCCACCATCCAGCGCTTCCAGATTGAAACTCCCTTCAACACCGGTCATCTGCTTGGGAAGTTGAGCAGAGTTGTGAAGTTTGTATCCGCTCGCGGTCTTGCGCAGGAAGCTCAAGCTGAACATCTGGTTCGGCGTGACGCCGGAAAGGCGGATCTTGCCGTTTCGGATGCGGTTGCGCGGCTCGAGGATGCTGATTGCCGGTTTGGCGACCACCACCTGGCCGACCCGATTGCTTGACGGGGGCTTGGTGATAGAACCAGCAATACTTGCCACCTTGACGCAGGCGAAATGCTTCGTCTTGAGCTTCTTGCCGATCTCGGCACCCTGAGAATTGAAGACCTTGAAAGCATAGGCAATCGTCTGCTTGGTCATCGCGGGGCCGCTCCCGCTGGCTTCTGTCTGCCCTGGTGAAGCTTTGGACGTCCAGTCGAGGTCGTGCTGAGCGGAAAACCCGCTGCCGGAGTTACCACCGAGCGACATTGCTTCCTGCTTGATCTCCTTACCGTTGGCAAAGAAAGCGACATTTCCGGACAGCGCGTGCTGAGCGTTCTGCACGTTACCGGTCAGCAGTACCTTGCTCGGGCAGCTATAGCCACTCTGTAACGCCATGCCGGTTCCGGGACCGACCGTCAAACTCACGGTCTTTGGTTTGGGATCAACCGATGCAAAACTGTCGGCATTGTTCAATTTTTCGCAAGCGAATGTCTCCGTCCTGGTCAGACGGTCAACTTCCCCGCCAGTAGCATTGAGGAGGATCAACTCGAATTTAACGGTCTTCAGAAGAGGCCCCTGGACCGTTTTCCACTGAAGATCGTATTCTTCATCAACGTACTTGATGTCTCCATCCTTGATGCTGAAGGGTTTTATCTTCTGAGCCTGCAGGTTTGCTCTCAGGACAGCTCTACCGGAAAACGTGCCGCGGCCCTTGAATGCGCCGATCATCTTGGCTTGTACGGGGCAGATATGACCCTTGTATTTGACCTTCGTTGCGGTCGCGCCAACCTCCAGCAGTGTCGCCTGCGGCGGCAGCAGCGTTTGAAGGTCATTGGTCGGCTCGGCCCCGCATTCGAAGCTATAGTTTTTCCAGGGCGAAGTGAAATTAAGGTTCTCACCAACGATACGGATCTTGCCGGTCTTCTCTCCGGGGCCAAGGGGATAGCTGTGGGCGAAATTGCCGCTTTTACTCTTCCCGATTTTCAGGGTTTTCAGGTCACTCTCCTTGCCTTTGCCATCAACATAACGGTAGGTCACATCGACATTCGGCTTACTGGAGACCAGTGAACCTTCAAGCTTCAACTGGCACTTCGCTCCAGCGTTGACCGGGTCGTATCCCTGAACAACTAATACCGCCGCGATGGTCGGTGGAACAATTGGCGGCGGCGGTGCCTTCTTGCACTTGACGGTAACAGACTTAATCAGAGGATTTGGCGGACCGCCATCTTCGACCTCCTTTAAACCAGGAGTCTCGTTGGCGATGCCCGACATTTTCCAAGTAACTTCACTTTCAAGTTTGACCCAAAGGCTACGATCGGTCGCGAAGATCTGCTCATTAGTCTTACCCTGAAAGTTACGCAGTCTTGTAGCCATTAGGTTGCAAGCATCTTTTGCGTAAGTCTTGTATGCTTGCAGGGGAATTGAAAATGGCAGATCGCGATCCACCCTCTTGGGCCTGTCGCCCAGGGGATAACTCTTGGCGTATTTGTACTCAGGGAATTGCTTTTTCTCCGAATGCTCGATCTGCATACTCGGCCACAAAGCCCAGGACTTGATACGACCGAACTTTTCCGCGTTCAACGACATTCCTATCCTGCCGGTAATGGCGGGAGAGGCGCTGTCCACAGCCGTGTAATTCTCACCATCACTGTCAACCTCGATAACAGCCTGGTCCAGCTGCGTTAAGAAGCTGCTGCCAACGTCGGCCAAGGCTTGGCCGGAGACGGCCATACCCAGAGCCACGGCACCGGCGGAAAGCAACACGCGACGAAAAGGGCTTTGCCCATGTGGGCGGACCAGTGGGCGAATATCCCGATAACAAGCTTGAAAGTTATTTTGGTTTAACACGGCCTCTTCTCCATGAATCATCAAATGGAATCTCAGCCAAAGGCGGAGCAGTTGTAGATCAGTCGGAGAAATCGGCGCAGGGGTTCAAAAAACCGCGCAAGCATTTTCTATGTGCCGTGGTAAATCCCACGAGATATGCCGCGCTCACACTACCCGGAAGCCACAGATGCAAATTGTGACTATTGGATTTTGAGAGCGCGGCATTCCTGCAAGATTCTCAAGCGAAGCCGCTATCTTGAAGCTTCGACGAGGTTTTTCACCTATTCGGCTTTGCGAGGACACGCGGTTCTGCGCGCGGTGCTTTTTTCATGCAGCAGTGGCCGGGAACACTATCCCTCAATACCGGGCGGGACCCTGTAGCTTCTCTTCCTGAGATCGTTTGTGCCCGGCAGCTTCTTTCTCTGCAGTTTGAAGTCCGAATGCTTGCAGGTCTTTGGGCCTGCAACGACCTTCTTCGCACCCGTCGCACACACTTTCAGCCGCCAGGTGCCTGCTTCGAGTGCCCTGACATTGAAGCGTGCTTTCGCGCCCGTCATCTTTTTCGGCAGGCTGGAGGAGTCAAAGCGTTTGTACCCGGCTTTGCTCTTGCGCAGAAATGTCAGCTTGAAGACCTGGTTCTGCCCGGCTCCCGCGAGGCGGATTACACCATTACGGGCGAACCTGCGCGGCGAGAGGATCGAAAAGTCAGGGGCCGGCCCTGCGACCACCGCTTTGCGTTGGGGTTCACGTGACGGACGCGTTGTGCCGCCTCCGTCCAACTTGCCTAAGGCCGGGTTTTTCCTGCAGGTGAAGTTCACGCTCCTCTGCATGTAGTCCACCTGTGTGCCGTTCGCATTAAGGATGATCAGTTCAAAACTGATGGTCTGTCGAAGCGGGCCCTGAACAGACTGCCAGGGCAGGACAAATTCACCGTCGACGTACTTCGTCTCACCATCTTCGATGCTGTAGGATTTCATCACCCGGGGTTGCCCCTTCGCAGCCAGAACCGCTTTACCGGAAACCGATCCCCGCCCCTTGTATCCGCCGATCATCTTCGCTTTTACCGGACAGATATGACCTCTGTGCTGGAATTCCGGAGCCATTGCGCCAACCTCCAGCAGCGTCGCCTGCGGTGGCAGGAGCGTCAGCAGATCGTTCGCCGGTTCGGCGCTGCAATCGAAATCGTAGTTCTTCCAATTCGAAGTGAAACTGAGATTCTCTCCCACCATCCTGACCTTCCCGGTTTTATGGCCGGGACTGAGCGGATATTTGTGCTCGAAGTTGGCGGTTTTATTCGAATTTGTGGTGACCGATTTGAGTTCACTCACCTTGCCCGTGCCATCGACATAACGGAAAGACACCTTGACGTTGGGGATATTGGAGCTGATCGAGCCATTGAGGTTCATCTGGCACTTGACCCCGACATTAACCGGGTCATAGCCCTGAACGTCGAGTGTGGAGCTGGTAACGACAGCCGGGATCGGCGGTGCCTTCTTGCACTTGATGATGATCGTCTTGGACAGGACAGGAGCTGTCGGCAACACAGGCACAACCTCTGTGGCAAGCCCTGACATCTCCCAGGTGATCGCGGTGTCGATCTCAAAAAACGCCTCGCGATCAACCGAGAAAATCTCTTCGTCGCTCATACCAGAGCTGACGCGCATATCGGACGCCATTTCATTACAGGCTTGTTTTACGTAGGTTTTATAAGACTGTAAGGGGATGGAAAATGGCAGATCCCTGAAGACCTTCTTGGGTCTGTCGCCGATCGGGTAGCTCTTGGAATAATCAAGGTCCTGAAACTGTTGCCAAGGCATGCGTGGCGATTTGATCTTGGGCCACAGGGCCCAGGATTTAACCCGGCCGAAGGTTTGTGCGTCCAGGTGCATTTCCATCTTGCCTTTAACGGCAGGAGATACAGCCGACACAGTCGTGTAGTTCTCACCATCGCTGGCCACCTCGATTGCGACCGGGTCCAACTGGGATATGTATGAAACGCCCCAATCGGCAAGGGCCTGGCCGGAAACGGCAGCGCTCAGCGCCATTGCACCGGCAGACAACAGAGTGCGGCACAGGGCGCGTCGCCCGGCCGGGCGGATCGAAGAACGAATATCGCGATAATGAGTTCGAAAAATAAATTGCTTTAACACCGCTTCTTCTCCGTGAATCAACAAATGGACTCGCCGCGAACGGCGGAGCAGTTGTCGATCAGTCGGAGAAGAGAGGAGTCAGGTTCAAAAAGCCTGCGGAACGATCTCGCGAAGGCACTGTGAAAGTAGCGTCGTATCTACGCACAGCGCTTTGGGATTTTGTCACCGACAGAGAAGAATCTCTCCGTCCCGCCGGAATATCGAACAGCGCCGGGAAGCTATCGAGCGGCCCGGTTCATGCCACCGTCCGCAAGGAGGGATTGACCATTGATATAGCGGGCTCCTTCTGAAGCAAGGAAGACACAGGCCTGACCGATTTCCTCAAAGCTCGCCGGCCGCTGGGCGGGAATGGAGGCACGTGCAGCGTCCGAGAGGTTCACGTTTTCACAGAAACCCGGCAGCAGATTGTTCATGCGAATATTATGTCTGGCGTAACGGTCTCCGTAGAGTTTGGAGAATGAGTGCAGAGCCGCCCGGAGCATACTCATGGGATAGGGCGCGCGCGGCTCCAGCGCATTCATGGAGGATAGATTGACGAATGCACCGCCACCCTGGGCGATCATAATCGGCGTGACGATTCTCGCGAGTTTCACGACGTTCAGGACATACATGTCCAGACTCTCATGCCACAGCGTGTCCGGGAGTTCGAGCAAGGGCCCGTCGAAATCAGGGTCGAAACCGACAGTCTTGATGGCCTCCGGCACGGCCCCGCCATGCCCCATATTGCTGACAACTGCATCGATGCGCCCGTAGCGGCTCATGGTTTCCTCCACCAGTGCCTGCAGGTCATCGACATCGAGAACCGAGCCTCTGCGACCTATCCCGCCAAGTTCTCCGGCAAGTTCGATGCTTCGGTTGGACGGTGACATCAGGGAGACCTTGTAGCCTGCCTTTGCCATCTCGATGGCGCAGCCCCGGCCGATGCCCTGACCCGTGCCGGTCATGATTGCAACCTTAATCTCAGACATATTCTGGCTCTCGCTTTCTCCGCCGGAACGCCACGCACTGCGATTGCGGTGTCGGACCGGTGTTTCAGGTATTCTGTGATATTTATTAACAACGAATCGAAAATAAGCCCCACATACATGCTTAAAAATCGATATTTTCGAACAAGACTGTTAGAAAAACTCATAGCTATGACCAAAGTCCGACATCTCCGCGCCCTGCAGGCTTTCGACGCCGCCGCGACACATTCGAGCCTGACCAGAGCTGCCGAGGCTCTCGGCGTCACGCATGGCGCGGTGAGCAGACAGATCAAGCAGCTGGAAATTTACCTCGGTGTCCATCTGCTCAACCGGCACCCCAACGGCGTTGAGAAGACCGAGGCAGGAGAACAACTGCACAGAGCAACCCGGCAGGGCTTTTCCGCGCTCCAGGCAGGTGTCGGCAGCGTCAAGCGGGAGCAGGAGCGGCGCTCCATAACGATATCACTGGCGGCTTCGCTGGCCACCAAGTGGCTGGTTCCCAGACTACCCTCCTTTCGGGCACAGCACCCCGGCGTCGCACTGTTTCTCGATACCAACGATGAGGTCATCAACTTCGATGACAGCGAGGTGGATATCGCCCTGCGTTATGGCGTTCCCAATTGGACGAACCTGCACCATGAGCGCCTTGTCGACGAGGACCTGATCGTCGTTGCCGCCCCGTCCCTCGTCCCCGGTGACAAGCTGCCGATGAAGCCCCCGGCCATTGCCCGGATGCCATTGCTTCACGACCAGTTCGAACCGGCCTGGGACAAGTGGGCAGATGCGGTCGGACTCGAGCGGTCGCGAATAGCCCCGGCGGGTGTGATGTATCGTGACTCCGCCGTGCTCCTCACAGCAGTGATTGATGGACAAGGCGCTGCCATTGTCAGGCGGTTGCTGGTCAGCGACGATCTGGACGCCGGTCGGGTCGTAAGACTGGATGACACATCACTCGCGTCGAACCGCGCTCTCTATTTCGTGTGCCGCACCGGAGACCAGGACAGAGCAGTGATCCGTTCTTTGAGAAACTGGCTTTTTACGCTCTGCAGCACGCCGGAATAGTTCAAGCCGAGTGGGCAATCCGCCACCCTGTAAGAGTCGGTCGGAGTAACAGAACCAATCAGGTCTGACCTTCTATCGATAGATAGACATCGTCACGCCAGTTGATGTGGTATCCGCCTTCATAAGCTTCAGCCCCCTTGGAGCAGTATCCTCGCCGAAGAGGCGTTTGCCCGCACCGACAAGGACGGGAAAGCTCCAGATCCGGAATTCGTCGATCAGACTCTTGGCCAAAAGCGTCTGGATCAGCTGCCAACTACCGTGGACCTGCAGCAAAGGTCCGTCCTGGTTCTTAAGACGGGTAACCTCGGTGGCGATGTCACCGGACAGAATCACGGAATTGTTCCAGTCGAGCCGGGTCAGGGTGGAAGTAGCGACATATTTGCGGGCGTTGTTCATGGGATTGTCGTTGCCGGCGGGCGCGAAGTTGGGCGCGAAGAGCTCATAGGTCTTACGTCCGAGCAGAAGGTCGTAGGGTTCGGCCATGGCTTCTCGGCCGACCTGTTCCATCACGCCATCCCAATGAGGGTCTGCCCAGCCGCCTTTGGTGAAACCGCCGGAAGTATCTTCGTCGGGGAGCTTGGGCGCCTGCATGACGCCGTCGAGAGTCTGAAAGCTCAGGATCGCAAGTTCACGCGGCATGGTCTTCTCCTATTAATACGTATCTGTGGTGATGGCACTTTCCGGTGCGCCCGAAAGGTCGGTGTCACAGGCCGACCGACTCAAACCCTGCTTGTGCGCAGGAAGTGCGCCAGGCGCTCCAGGCTCTCCAGCCCGCCCTCTTCGGCCCCAAGGTCTCTGGCGTGTTCCACTGCTTCCACCGATGGAAAGATCATGCGCAGGGTCAGCTTCGTCTTCCCGTCGAGATCTTCAAAGGTGACCAGGAATTCGCAACTCAGATGCGGATCATCCGCCTTTCCACCAACATGAGAGAAAGCCAGACGGTTGGGTTTATCGACTTCGGTAAAGACACCCCGGCCTGGATAGTCCGTTCCGTCCGGGCTGTGCATGACGTAATCCCAGACACCACCGACCTTGACCTCCATGGCGCGGGTCGTGGTGGTGAAGCCTTTCGGCCCCCACCAGTTCCCGATGTGCTTCGGGTCGGTCCAAACAGAAAAGACAAGTTCGCGGGGTGCATCGTAGATACGGGCGAAGAGCAGTTCATTTGCGGCGTTGCTTTTTGCGACCACGGGTTGCGCCTCCCTCTGCTGCCTGCAGGTCCTGCAGATACCCATCCAGGCGGTCCAGGCTTTCTTCCCAGTCTTGCCGGTAGTCCTCGACCCAATCGGAGACCGCCTTCAAGGGCGCAGCACGCAAGCGGCAAGGGCGTGTCTGAGCCTCGCGCCCGCGCTCGATCAGACCGGCCTTCTCCAGAACCTTCAGATGCTTGGTCACGGCGGGCATGGTCATCTCAAAAGGCTCCGCCAACTCCGTGACAGTGCACTCGCCCGAAGCCAGCTGCGCCAGGATCGCGCGGCGCGTGGGGTCTGCCAGTGCGGCGAGTGTGGCGTCGAGTTGGCTTGCCGTCATTTTATGTTACCGTTCAGTTAATTTACTAATTGGTAAAATAAAAATGTAAAGCCGTCAAGAACCTTGGACAGGAGAATGCGAACCACCGCTTGCGCCCGACCTAAGTCTTGTTACGGATCGACCCGCTCATTCGCGCGCCCTCTTCCGGACGCAGGCTTTGCCGTTCGGGACGCCACGAGAAACCCTGCCAGCGTTATCAGGATCATCCCGAGGATCGTCAGCCGATCCGGCTCCTCGGAAAAGAACACGAAACCCCAGACGGCGGCGGACACCAGATAGCCGTAATCAAAGACTGCAATGACCTGCGGTGGCGCGATTTGGTAGGCACGGGCCACACCGAGAAAAAAGGCAGCGGACAGAACCCCGAGCAAAGCCATCAAAGCCCATTCCTGCCTCCCCATTGCGGACCAGTCGCCCAGCAAAAAGGGGTAGGTGTCTTTTGCCTCAGCACCCAATCCGACCAGCGCGAGGACGCCTGTCGCAGTCAGGCCGGTCACGATGAACGCGCCGTGAAGACCCAGCGCGAGTGTGACAGCACCCTCGTTCTGGCACTTGCTGCGCGTGAGTATCATCGCCAGGGAATAAAAGACCGCGCCCAGTAACGGCAGCAGAACCACCCAGGAAAAGGCATCGCTTCCCGGTTTCAGGATGACGGCAACGCCGAGGAAGCCGATCAGCACGCCGAGCCACTGCCGCCCCGAAACCCGCTCGCCAAGCAGCACGGCTGACAGGAGAGCCGTGATGATCGGGTTGGTGTAGACGGCCACCGCTGCGACAGAGAGATCAAGGATGGGAAGAGAAGCGTAAAAGACCAACCATGTCAGAACGAGAAGAGCACTTCGGACGAAAACCCATTTCGCGGAGAGCAGCCGCAGGCCGCTGCTCTTCACGTAGGCAAGTGCGACCAGGCAGGGAACGGCAAAGAGAGACCGGGCGGCGAAGACCTGCCATAGGGTCAAGTCCGCACTGACCAGCTTCACGACCGCATCCGCGAATGCCATCGTCACGACGGAGGCAAGAATAATCCCGATACCCTGCGCGATCCGGTCTGGCGGGGTCCCGCTCACCCCTCAATCAATCCCAGCTCGCGCTGTTTCTTTTTCGAAAGCCCTTGGGAAACGATCAGATGAGACTGGCGCAGATAGTCTTTCAGATCGTCCTTGGAGAGCCCCGGCTGGGCGTAGTCCTGGATCCACTTCATGCCACGCGAGGCCAGATAAGGCGCGGGGCGCAGACCCGGCTGGTCCTTCAGGATTTCATAGGAGAGCTCGCTGGTCTTGAAGGTAAAGCCCGGCTGATCGTCCCCCCAGCCGCCAATGGCAAAGACCTTGCCGCCGACCTTCCAGACCTGCGCCCCGCCCCACTGGACCACATGCGTCGTAGCAGGCAGTGCGCCGCAGAAGGCGTTGAATTCATCGTAGGTCATTGAGAAGTATGTCCTGTGCAGAGCGCGATCATTTTAATCCGGAAGCTGGCGAGGATATATCAGTTTAGAGCAACCCAAAACCACGCATCATGCGCGCCAGATCATTTTTTTCTCGTTCGTCAGGAACGGCAAATGCAGAGCGTTTTTGTAATCTATCCAAAATCCAGCGAAGCGATGGTACGCGCCTGGATGGACCAACACACGAACAGCAGTGCGGCTCAGGCAGATCCCGAAAGAATATGCCGCTTCTTCGCGATGGCTTCACGTTTGCTTTTTTCCTGGCCAACCCGGAAGGACTGCTCGACGAAATCCAGGTGAGCGCGGGCCGCAGCAGCGGCGGCTTCAGGGTCACCTTCGAGAATCGCATTGCCGATGGCCAGGTGCTGTTCCAGCAGCATCCTGCCGGTGTCGTCGACCGCGCGCAGGAAGTCCCGGTTATAGAAAACGCCGCGCCGGGTGAGATCGTAGACTGACGCCATCATGTGGATCAGCGTGGAATTGTGGCTGGCATCGGCAATGGCGGAATGCAGATTGATGTCGGCGCGCTGGGCGGCCTTGCTGTCGTCCGCTTCGTGGGCCGCGACCATGTCCGCCATAATTCCGCTCAGGATCTCCCTGTCGGCTTTGGTTGCGCGCTCGGCGGCAAGGCGCGCAGCAAAGCTCTCCTGCTCGCGGCGGTATTCCAGGTAGTCGAAAAAGGCGACCGGGTGTCGGGCGTAGAGATCGATGAGCGCCGGACTGAGCGCCTTGCCGATCAAAGGCGCAATCACCGAGCCTTCGCCGTGGCGCACCTCAATCAAATTCTGATCCTCCAGACGCTTGAGCGCTTCGCGCAGTTTCGGTCGTGACACGTCAAAAAGTTCCGCCATCTCCCGTTCGGAGGGAAGCCTGCTGCCCTCCTTCAGAACCCCCGCAACAATCAGGGTCTCGATCTGCTCAACCACCGCATCCGCAACCGATCCATGATCGATCGGTTCGAACAAAAACTTCGCCGCTTCCTGCATTAAACCTCACCCCTTGCCTCACGTGTTTACGTTCGAAGTCGTTCACGAGAGGTAATTTATTTTGTCCACTATAAATTTTACAAAGCCCGGCGTCATTTGGTTTTTGGCGTCACCGGCACAAGATATTGATTTAAAAAACAATATTTAAAAACATCTAGACTATCTCTTGCAAGATTTCGCATGAGAGAACAGCGTATATTTGAGTCGTTTCGGATGCCCGATCTCCACAGTGGTTCAGAAAATTCATTGACTCTTTGAGTGGTAAACAATATTGACCACCGTTAAGAACAAAAGAAATTGACGGATCCGGCCGCTGGCTCTGCCGCGCGGGATCAAAGCAATTCCCTGATCAACGCGCATCACAGTGGAGGAAACTTTGAAAAAAGCACTCATCGGACTCGCGGCCGCCGCCGCACTCACCACCGCCGCAACCCAGAGCATGGCCGCAGACAAGCTGCTGCTGAAAACCCCGATTGCCTTCTCGACCTCTTTGCCGGGTCTGGGCTCACCCATTCCACGGGTTGCCGAGCAGCTGAACCTGATGTCCGGCGGTACCTTGCGGATGAAGGTATACGAGCCACACAAACTGGTGCCGCCCTTCGAAATTCTGGAATCCGTGTCCTCGGGTAAAATCAATTCCGGTTACGCGACGGCGGGCTACTGGGCCGGTAAAATCCCCGCTTCGCCGCTGTTTTCAGCAGTTCCTTTCGGGCCGGAAGCCGGCGAATACATGGCCTGGATGTACTACGGCAACGGCCTGACGCTGTATCAGGAAATGTACGACCAGGCGGGCTACAACGTGAAGGTTCTGCCCTGCGCCATCATCGCGCCGGAAACCTCGGGCTGGTTCTCGAAGGAAATCAATTCCGCAGAAGATCTGAACGGCCTGAAGATGCGCTTCTTCGGCCTGGGCGGCAAAGTCATGCAAAAGCTCGGCGTGGCTACGTCCCTGCTGCCCGGCGGTGAAATCTTCCCGGCGCTGGAGAAGGGCGCCATCGACGCCACCGAGTTCTCCATGCCTGCCATCGACGCCCGTCTCGGCTTCCATAAACTGGTAAAGTATAATTACTTCCCCGGCTGGCATCAGCAGGCGACAGTCTTCGAAGTGCTGGTCAACAAGGACGTCTGGACCGGCATGTCCGACCAGCATAAGGCCATCATGGAGAATGCCTGCAAAGCCTCCATGGCCGACAGCTTTGCAGAAGGCGAAGCCATTCAGCACGCTGCCCTGATCGAAAACGTCGAAAAGCACGGCGTCCAGATGAAGCAGTGGTCCGACGAGATGCTGAACCTCTATCGCACGACCTGGAATGAAGTTGCTGCCGAAGAGGCAAGCAACGACAAGTTCTTCAAGAAGGTGCTCGACGACATGAACGGCTTCCGCGAGGGCTACGCGCTCTGGAAGACGAACGCCTTCCTGCCGCGCAGCAAGTAAAAAGGCGAAGACTGCAGGCGGCCGCCCGAGGATCCTTGGGGACCGCCTGCTTCGCTCAACGATATGTCGCTGAACCAGCGACCCCGAAACCATCGGACAACGATGGACCTCCTGAATAAAAAGACGCCCCAAGGCGTCCATCGCATTTCAAAGAGGGTCTGACTGCTGTTCACCGCGTCGGTGAAAAACCTGCATCGGCCTCTCATGGGAAGAGACGCCTGTCATGACCAGCAGAAGCGACCAAAACCAGACCGATCCGATCGAGCTCTACGAACAGATCCTGGAACATGAGGAGCCGGACCGGCAGGCGTTTGCGGTCATGCTGGACCGCTTCGTAACCTCGGTCGGTCATGTGGTGATGTGGGCCAATGTCGCCCTGATCCTCGCGATCATCGCTCAGGTCTCCCTGCGCTACCTCTTCAACGAAAACTATCCCAAGCTGGACGAGATCCAGTGGCACTTCTACGGCCTGGGCACCATGGTCGGCCTGAGTTACGCCATGGTGAAGGACAGCCACGTGCGGGTCGACATCGTGCACATGAGCCTGCGCGATAACGTCAAGCGAACCATCGAAGTCCTGGGCATCGTTCTGCTGCTCGCGCCCTTCATCTATCTGATGATCGATCAGGGCTACGACTATTTCTACGAGTCCTTCCGGGTCAACGAGCGCTCCGACAGCCCGACAGGCCTGCCCGGCCGCTGGGCTTTCAAGGCGGTGATTCCAATCAGTTTCGGGTTGCTTGCGCTCGCGGCGCTGGCCCGCCTGATCCACAGCGGTCATGCCCTGGTGACCGCCCGCGGCCCGCAAAGCGGTGCGGGCTGGGGACGGATCTTCTTTATCATCGCGAGCTTTGCCGCCGTTGCTTTCGTATTGGGCATGCTGGTGGAAACGACGGAGGAAAAACTCGTCGTCGCGATGTTCATGACCTTCATCGGTCTGCTCTTCACCGGTTTCCCGGTCGCCTGGGTGCTGGCGGGCGTCGGCGTGCTCTATTGCGGTGTCGCCTTCCTGTTCGACAACGGCCTGATGAACTGGACCGGCCTGGAAGAAACCCTGACGGGCCTGGATTATCTTACCCTGGGCGCCTCGGTGAACCGGGTCTACGCCACCATGTCGAACGCGGTTCTGGTCGCCCTGCCCATGTTTATCTTCATGGGCCTGATGCTGGACGAGAGCGGTGTCGCCGAACGCCTGATGACCTCCATGCAGCGCTTGTTCGGGACCGTGCGCGGCGGTCTCGCCATCACGGTGACCGCCATCGGAATCATCCTGGCCGCTTCAACAGGAATCATCGGCGCGTCGGTGGTGCTGCTGGGGGTTCTTTCCCTGCCGGCCATGGTCAAGCAGGGCTATTCGAAGCCACTGGCCACCGGGACCATCGCCGCATCGGGCACGCTGGGTATCCTGATCCCACCCTCGATCATGCTGGTGATCATGGCGGATCAGATGGCCCTGTCGGTCGGCGACCTCTTCATGGCAGCGCTCTTTCCCGGGCTGGTGATCGGCGGCCTTTATCTGCTTTATATCCTTATCGTCGGGCTGGTCAGTCCCTCCTCCGCGCCGGTGCCCAAGGACGCGAAAGCGCCTGACTGGCACGCACTGAAGGAAGTTCTGATCGCGGTGCTGCCACCAGTTCTGCTGATCCTCGCGGTTCTGGGTTCGATCTTCGCTGGCATCACAACGCCGACCGAGGCCTCGGGCGTCGGCGCCATCGGGGCCACCATCCTCGCAGTGGCTTATCGAAAACTGAACCTGAAGAAGCTGGCCACCGTCTGCATCTCCACCTTCAACACCACGGCCTATATCTTCGCGATCTTCATCGGCGCCACGGTTTTCTCCTATGTCCTGCGTGAGCTGGGCGGCGACGAACTGATCGAGAGCATGATCCACTCCACGGGCCTGGGGCCGCAAGGCACCGTGATCTTCATCCTCCTGATCGTGTTCCTGCTGGGCTTCGTGCTCGACTGGATCGAGATCACCCTGATCGTCCTGCCGCTGATGCGCCCCATCGTGAACGCGTTGGGCCTGGACATTCCCGGTTTCGATGTGATCGACGAGCCCGCCCTGGTCTGGTTCGTGATCCTGGTGGCCGTCACGCTTCAGACCTCTTTCCTGACGCCGCCGGTCGGCTTCGCGCTTTTCTATCTCAAGGGTGTCTGTCCGCCGGAGGTCAAGCTGACCGATATCTACAAGGGCGTCATTCCCTTTGTCCTGCTGCAGCTGACGGGCCTCGCCCTGGTCTTCGGCTTCCCGAAACTCGCGACCTGGCTGCCGTCCGTCGCTTTCAATTAGGGTCAGCAAGATGCCCGGGATGTTCCTAGACGAACTGGCCGCCATCGTCGGCAAACGCAACGTCACCAGCGATCCGAAGAAGTCGGAGCGCTACCGCAAGGGTTTTCGCTCCGGCAGTGGCGAAGCGGAAGCCGTGGTCTTTCCCCATAGCCTGCTTGAACTCTGGCGGGTGCTGAAAGCCTGTGTCGCGGCTGACCGGATCGTCATCATGCAGGCGGCCAACACCGGCCTGACCGAAGGCTCGACCCCGAACGGCAGCTACGACCGCAAGGTCGTGGTCATCAACACACTGCGGCTCGATAAGATCCATGTGATTCGTGCCGGACAGCAGATCATCAGTCATCCCGGCGGCACGCTCTACAAGCTTGAAAAGCTGCTGAAGCCCTTTGGACGGCAGCCTCACTCGGTGATCGGGTCTTCCTGCATCGGCGCATCTGTGATCGGCGGTGTCTGCAACAACTCCGGCGGTTCCCTGGTGCAGCGCGGACCGGCCTATACGGAACTCGCGCTTTATGCACAGCTGCATGCCGACGGTCGCCTGGAGCTGGTCAATCATTTGGGCATTGATCTGGGCAACACGCCTGAGGAAATTTTGCGGCGTTTGGAACAAGGCGATTTCGACGAGACCGATATCGAGGACAACGCAGGCAAGGCCTCGGACCAGGATTACGCGCAAAAGGTTCGGGAGGTGGATGTGCCCAGCCCGGCGCGCTTCAATGCCGATCCCTCCCGCCTGCGCGAAGCCTCAGGCTGCGCGGGAAAGCTCGCGGTCTTCGCTGTGCGCCTCGACAGCTTCCCGGCTGCGACAGGCGAACAGGTCTATTACATCGGGACCAACGATCCGACCGCGCTGACGACCCTGCGGCGCCGGATGCTCTCCGAACTGCCAGAGCTGCCGGTCAGTGGCGAGTACCTGCACCGTGAGATCTTCGACATCGCCCGGGTCTACGGCAAGGACACACTGCTGATGATCCACTGGCTGGGCACCAGCTTCCTGCCGCTCTTCTTCACGCTCAAGGGGCGTATGGACGCTGTGCTGAACAAAGTTGCTTTCCTGCCGGAAAACCTCGTCGACCGCAGTATGCAGTTTTTTGCCGGTCTGCTGCCGGAAGCTCTGCCGAAGCGGATGCTAGAGTGCCGTGAAGGTTACGAACATCACCTGATCCTGAAGATCGGTCCCGCCATTGCCGCCCCGACCGAAGACCTGCTGAACCAGGTGATGGGCCGGGAGAACTGGTTCCTCTGCGACGCGGCGGAGGGCAAGAAGGCGATGCTGCACCGCTTCGCCGCAGCGGGCGCCGCCGTGCGCTATCAGGCGGTTCACGCCGGAGAGGTCGAGGACATTCTGGCCCTCGATATCGCCCTGCGCCGCAACGACAGGGAGTGGCTGGAGACGCTGCCGGAAGAGATCGAAAAGGACCTGCTCGCCAAGCTCTACTACGGGCACTTCTTCTGCCACGTCTTTCATCAGGACTACGTGGTGCGCAAGGGCGCGGACCCGAAATTGATCAAACAAAAGATGCTGTCCCTGCTGGATGACCGCGGCGCGGAATACCCGGCGGAGCACAACGTCGGCCATCTCTATGAAGCCAAGCCCGAGCTCGCGGCGTTTTATGAGGAACTGGACCCGACCAACTCCTTCAATCCGGGGATCGGGAAAACTTCAAAGCAAAGGCGGCGGGTAGTCAGCCCGCCTGTTTAGATGATCACACCTTCGGTGCCCCTCAAGATGCGGGTGGCTCGCGAGCGTCTTCAAATGCAATGACGGCTTCGCTCAAAGTTTCCCTGAAAATCCGTAAACAGCTCTGATCCGTCACAAAACCAATGTTTAAGCCTGTGACGGAAGCCCCACTGAAGCGCAGAACACATGCGGGCTTCTGCAGCGAAGAGATCAACTTATCCGATTTACCGATCCAGATTTCGAACAGAGGATCATTCGCTCCGGACAAATTCCTGTTAATTTCCCTGGGCTCCACCTCCCACGCTTCAAGATCTGATACGAGCCCTTTAACACTTTGATACTGCCAAACCATTTGCGGCAACGCGAAGTCGTACTCATCCACAATGTGACTCGAGGATTTCGGCGATCTTGCGAAAAACCGCCCGCGGAGTTTGAGCGCGACATGAAAATAGATTTCCTGATCGCGTTCATCCTGCCAGGCGTCGAGAAACACACCCTGCATCTGATCACGCCCGGAATTATCTGACAGCTCGAATTCAATTTTCGGGATCACATATAAACTCAAAAAATTCTACTTTCTATGTGCAGGTCAAGCGTTCGGGTAAGCCATGCGCCCTTACAGATGCTATTCCAAGCCCTCAACACCGACCAGCCGCGCGCTGCTGCAAGCGTCTCGTATATCCTTCAGTCCCTGATAGACCGGGCCATTGTAAAAACCCTCCCAGGCTTCGACCGAAGGGAATTCCAACAGGACGATCCGGCGCGGCTCCCAGTCACCTTCGTAGACTTTGTGTTCCCCGCCACGCGCGAGATAGCGGGCGCCCGCTTCCGCCAATGCCGGCTTCACCTTGGTCATGAACTCCGTGTAACGCACAGCGTCATGGATATCGACATCGAAAATGACATAGGCCGCCATAGGTCTCTTCCCTAAAAAAAGCGCAGGGAAAAGAGGCTAACAGGGAAATCTCTGTTCCGATAGCAGCTCGGCACGATGAGCACAATCAGAGGTGTCAGTTCTTCGCTTTTTCCCAAAAGGTTCCCGTCCGGCTACTTTGATAGCCCGGCAGAGGATCGGCGAAGCGTGCCAGATCGAGGGCACCCCAAGTATAAAACATTGGTGTCTTCTTAAAGAAACCGGATCGATAGAGGCCGATGCCCTCTTCAAAGTCCGTGAAGAAGGGTGCTTGGAGTTTGTTGGCCTGCCAATAGAGCTCACGTGCCGTAAAACCCTTGCCGTTTCGCGCACCAATCATGACCGTCTTCTTAGCACCAAGTTTGGGACCGAAGGCATGGAGCGCGACGCTCGGAAGATCCAGGACAATGTCATCAGATGCAAGATTGAGATCTGAAGGAAGTTTATCCAAGGAGGCAACGAGGGCATCCGCATCGGAATAGTCCTCATTGCGCCAGCGTGCCTCAGTCGAGCGCAAGAGGCGGAGCGGAAGATCAGGGCAGTGAACAGCGAGCTCCTCATTGCTCAAGGGTTCGACACGCAGTACCTCTCCATCACCCAACAGAATGTTAGTTGGTTTTCGATAATACGTGGCCCTGCGTTGAAGTGACTTAAAACCCCATTCCTCTGCGTGTGACCACCAGGCATCATACAAAACCTCAACCTCATCGCAGGCCAGCACGCGGATCGGGTCGTCCATCCGGCTGCACTGGATAACGCTGCCAATTTCAAATGACACTGCGGTGCCCCTTCTGGGAGTGATCTGATTGAGTGGGGTTACACGTTAAACACGAAATGCAGCAACAATCCATCCCGGTCGCTCCAATCGGTCCTGGCCACGCAACAATCATCTGGACAAACGCGTTCGAATGACGACCCTACAAACACAACAGAAAATGGGGAGCGCGCGGTATGATTATGTATTCACGGGAGCTGACGGTGGCCTGGGGGGAATCGGATCCCTTCGGGCTGGTCTACTATCCCATGATGTTCACCTGGTTCAACGAGACCGAACATGAGCTGCTGCGCGCCCTGGGCTTTCCGACCAACAAACTGATCAAGGAAGACCGCACCGCCTTTGTCATGGGCGACGTGCATTTCCGTTTCGTGGGTCCGGCGGCTTACGGCGACAAGGTCCGCACCATGATCCGGCTGGCGAAGATGGGCACCTCTACCCTGCACTGGGACTGTAAAGCGGTCCAGTCGTCGGACGGTGCGGTGATCACCGAAGGCCGTGCGGTGCGCATCCACGCCCAGATCCAGGAGGACGGCGGTCTGAAGGCCATCCCGATCCCGGAATACATCCGCAACGCCCTCAGCGATCCGGGCAGCCTGATCAATCTGCCCGACGAGGAATTTTAGAGCGCAGTCATTTGTTGCGCTCTCGACCTCAGAACAGGAAATGCCTGAAGATCCAGTACCCGGCGTAAAGACAGATGAGGTGCTGGGTCACAATGGCGATCAGGCCAGGCCAGAGCGAGCGGGCGAACATGCGGATGGCATGGAGCACGCGCCCGACGAAAAACGTACCGGCCAGAAGCCATAAAGTATCGCTCGGCGCGCCCGACGCCTCCATGACGCCAATCGCGATGATGACGATTGGCACAATCTCTATGAAGTTGCCGTGAGCGCGGATCCGGTGCCGAAGCTCCACATCCTCCGCGTCGCCGAACTGGATGCCGCCCAGGACGGCACGGCGTGCCGTCACCAACAGGCTGAGAATGACCAGTTGAAGCGTCAGAGCCGCAGTCAGGATCGACGTAACCGGCAGGACTGCACCCTCAAACATGCGCAGCGTCTTTCTGCGCGGCTGTCGCAAGGAACTGAGGGTCCGCAAAACCTGCGGTAAGGCGCTCGAACATTCCCTTCCAGCCCAGGGCATGACGCTCGCCGACCTCTTCCGACGGCAACTGCGCATGGGTCAGAACGACCTCGGTCGCATCGCCCTGCGCAAAGAACTGAATGCGGACCTGAGTGGGAATCGCCGCATGAGGATCGGGCGCTTCCCAGATCCAGGAAAAGACAATCTCGTCGTTGGGGGCAATGCGTTCGTAACGACCGCCCACGCCCTTTCGTTCATCGCCGGGCATGGTAAAGCAAAAGCGGAAAGCACCCTGCGGCGCAAAATCGAAAGCCAGGATCTCGATTGAGATGTCAGGATCCGGTGTAAACCACTTGCCCAGGGCCTCGGCGGAGCTGAACGCCGCGAAGACCCGCGCGGGCTGCGCCTGAAACAATCGGCGCACGGTGACGGAATGGGTTGAAGTCATCACGGATTCTCCTCCGGGGTTTTGCTCGAAACTCTAGGACGCCTGTCGGACTGATCTTCCACATCTCCCAGATAACCTTCCAGACGCTGCAGCGTCCCCTGCCAGAAGGCTTCGTGCCGGGCGATCCAGCCCTCCGCCTCTTTCATGGGTGACATTTCCAGATGGAAGTGATGGACCCGCCCCTGCACTTCCCGCCGCACCAGACCGGCTTTCTCCAGAACCTTCAGGTGCTTGGAAATGGTCGGTTGCGCCGCATTGAAGGGGGCAGTGATCTCGGTCGCCGAACAGGGACCGCTGGTTGCCAGCATCGAGAGAATCTGGCGCCGGGTTTCATCGCCCAGCGCATGAAAAGTGTGATCCAGTGGATTGCGATATTGTATAGCCATATCGCTATATATTAGCAATTACAGGAGGCTGTCAAGACAGTCTCTGGCTGACAGCGATGAAAAAAGTCTGTGATGTCAAACCAAGCGCGCACGGCGAGGAAAGGCCGGGCTCCAAACCCGAAGCGGACCGGAGGCCGCCTCCATTCCGGCAGCCAAGGAGCGCCTGAAGCCTGACGCAGACACCAGACTCCGTGTAGAGAATCAACACAGAATATAAATTTCGGATGTCGAACTTCGAATTCTAAACTCGAAAGTTATGACTAACCTCTGTCGAGTAAACTCCCTGAAAACTGCGGCATTCCCACTGGAATAACCCTTGACGAGAGTCGGTTTGGCTTGATCGGAATTGCCTTAAACACGCGGGCATCGTCGTCAGTTTACGCTAACGGAACTTGAATGAGCGGACGCGCTGATCCTGCTGAAGCGGCAAAGCCGCTATGCTCAACTTCAATATTTTCACCTATGGATTCTCAATCGGAATATGATCCGCCTCAGACGCCTGGGCGACGTTAAAATTTAACCTGATGCAGTAAAATTCTTAACCTCTGGATGTTTTTCTCGTCCCTACCTTGAATTGAATCGATATCACGTGAATCCGGACAGCATGATCAAGCTGCGACTCTACAAAGAACGAGACCTGGACAGCCTCTATGCCATCTCATTGGCTACGGGCGCATCCGGCGGCGATGCCTCCGCCCTGCACGAAGACGGGCGGATCGTGGGGCAAATCTATTCTGCGCCCTATGCGAAGTTCTGTCCGGAAACCTGTTTTGTCGCCACCGACAACGAAGGCGTCGCGGGCTATATCGTCGGTACGGTCGATACCCGCGCGTTCGAGGAAAAGTTGAGACGCGTCTGGTGGCCTGGGCTACGGACGATTTACCCGGCGCCGAACGACACCCCCGCCGCGGAATGGACACCCGATCAGCGTCGCTGCCACATGATCCACTTCCCGAAGGAAACACCCGAGGATGTGGTGACGCACTATCCCTCTCATGTTCACATGAACCTCCTGCCCCGGGCGCAGGGTCAGGGTATTGGTCCGGCACTGCTCGAGCTCTGGATCACCGTGGCGCGGAACCACGGAGCAACCGCCGTTCACGTGGGATCTAACAGCCGGAACGCACGGGCTTATGGTTTCTGGCAAAGCCGTGGCTTTGAACCACTTGCCTCACAGCCGCCTGCCGAAGGCAACGGAACCGTCTGGCTTGGACGGCAGTTGGAGAATCCCCAGAGTGCCCGGACGGCTCCGCGTTAAGATTTAGCAGCTGGGACGAGCGGATCAGGAGTCTGCCTTCGGCACGCCCTGATAGGCCTGTTCACGCCAGAGTTCCTCGACACGCTGATTGCGGCCGCAGCGGTAGCGGTAGAACTGGTAACGCACCGGATTTTTCGTGTGATAATCCTGATGGTAGTCTTCAGCGAGGAAAAACTCCTGGGCGGGCAGGATCGGGGTCACGATCTTTTTCGGGAGGAACTTCGAGGCTTCAATTTCAGCCTTTGAGGCTTCAGCCTGCTGCATCTGCTCCAGACTTAAACCATAGACCGCCGTGCTGTAGCTGTGGCCACGATCACAGAACTGCCCGCCGCCATCGACCGGGTCAACGCTTCGCCAGAAGATCTCCAGAATCTTGGGATAGCTGATCACCTCGGGATCGTAGGTGATCCGGACAGCTTCGCGGTGCCCGCCCGAGGTATGGGTCTTGTAGGTCGGTTCGGCGGACTGGCCACCGGTGTAGCCCGAGACAACGTCTTTGACGCCAGGTACTTTCTCGAAGTCGCTTTCGATACACCAGAAACATCCGCCGGCGAGAATAGCCGTTTCCTCAGCGCCGAAGGCCGCCGGCGAGGCAAGGAAAACCGAGACAAGCGTCGCTGTCATAAGTTTTTTCATCGAAAGCACCTTCCAATCCTGTTTGGTCAAGAAATGCCCTATCCAGCGTCTGGATCAAGGCAACTTCAGTCACGAGCGCGTGAGGTAAACACCTGAATAGCGATTCAAAGTATTGTTTTAACGCTATTTTGAATAGCAAGCCCTATCACCTGTTTCATCATGATGACCATGAATTCATCTAATCGGAAGTACGACTCACTGTTCGAGAAAACTGAACTCTTCAGACTTTGCATGGGGCAGTTAAGATTTTCGCATTAGAATAGAGCCGAATCGCAATGATGACCTGTTACGGATAGCCAAGATGCAAATGACGCTCGACGCGGACAAGATCATCGCGACGGTCGATACACTCTCGCAGCGGGTCAGCGAACGCTTTCCTGACGCTGGCCTGACCAAGGTCGCGAAGGACTTTTCGCAGGTGACCCGCCAGATGCGCGGCGATGCCCTGCTTCTCGCCCGGCCCAACTGGCGGCTGCGCATGACAACTATCGGCATTCTGGTGTCGGGTGTGATGCTCTTTGCTTTTGTGTTCAAGGAGCTGCATTTCAGCTCGCCCCTGCCCGAGGTCGCGACGCTGGTTCAGATTCTGGAGCCCGCCGCCAACATCGCGATCCTGATGGCGCTGGGCATTGCCTTTATCGTCAGCCTGGAAAGCCGCTGGAAACGCAAACAGGCGCTTACGTCCCTGCATTCCCTGCGCTCGATGATCCACGTGATCGACATGCATCAGCTGACCAAGGATCCGAGCATCCTGCTCGACGCCATAGAGCCGACGGCAAGCTCGCCGAAACGCACCATGGGCCGCGTCGAAATTCAGCGCTATCTCGACTACTGTTCAGAGATGCTGTCTCTCTCCGGCAAGATCGCCGCGCTCTACACGCAGAGCATTCAAGACCCGGTGGTCATCGAGACGGTCAATGAGCTGGAGACTCTCTCCACAAATCTCAGCCGTAAGATCTGGCAGAAAATCATGATCCTGGATCAGGCTGCAGCGGAACGCGCCAAACCTGCTCCTGCGAAAGAACCAATACCGTAAAGCAGTCAGGAAGCTCCCAATCAGAAAGTCGAGTCTGCGCCGGATTAATCGCGAACGTTCTCGCCCCCGTCCTCCAGGTTTTCAGGCCGACGCCAGTACTGAAACTGTGGCGTCCAGTCCGCTTCTTCCAAACCCGCAAGCGCAAGAAAATGCCAGACAGGTGAATAGAGGTCACCGGGACCGAAGGCCGTGCGGCCACGACGGAAAATCTTGCCTTCCCGATGTTCATAGACACTCGCGCCGGGCATGTTCGCATAGTCACCCATAGCGCAGTGGTCGGTCATGTAGCTGCCGCCGCCGTGAGAGGCCATGCGAAAGGCCCAGCCACGATCGAGCGCCATACGCCGTTGGACATCGGGCGGATCTTTGGAAACCAGCACGACGGCCATGGCATCCTCAAGGTGCTCCAGGACGCCGTTGATGCCATCTGCCCAAAGCGTACAGTAGCGACAGCCCTGCCCCATGTTGTGGATCACGAGCAGCCGCGGACGATCTCCGAACAGAGCCGAAAGGCGCGTCTCTCCATCCGTCGTTTTGAACCGATAGTCCTCGACCTCAATGTCCGGCTCCGCACGGCGCAGAGCGGCCAGCTGCCTGGTCTTCTCCATGATTTCAAATTCGAGCTTTTCCGCTTCGGTCATATCGCACACCCCTTCGTGTTGATCGGGCAAAACAGACTGCGATCATAGATTACGCCCAAAGGCGGCAACGTACTACTCGGTGACGACAAACTTGCAGAAGAGCTTTTCACCTCGGTCGCATTGCTCCTCGACCTGGGCACCCGTGACTTCAGCGAAGAAGGCCGCGATGACGCCGCAGACGCAGGACTCCTGGCGCACGGCGCGACCGAGTGGGCAGCTGAAACTTCGGATCACCGCGCCGCCATTCGTGGATTCGACGACGGTCCGAGCACCGACACTGTCCGCAAAATCGGTCGCTGACTTGAGGCGCTCTGTGAAACCCGCCTGCGCACCGGAGTCCAGATGGTTCGCCATCTTCTGACCGACCTGCTGCATCAGATGACTGATCTCATCGCGGGAGAGATGCTCCGGCAGACTTTGCAGCAGCAATTCGGCGAAGGGCGGATAGGCCTGTGACGCCACGTCCTCGCGCCCGGCAACCGCACTGTATTCCACCGCGGGCTTGCCGACCCGCTTGTCCCGGCGTTCCGCCCCCTCAATCAGTTGGTCGGCCTCAAGCTGACGCAGGGGCACGATCACAGCATTGCGGGTGACGTCCAGCCGGGCCGAAAGCTCGGTGACCGTCAGGGCTTCGCGCCTTAACAGCGAGAGGATCTCGTCCTTCGTGGACATGACTTCACCCTTTTTCCGTTATTCTCCAGAGATTTAAAGCCTTCAGATTCAAAGTTCAATGAAAATTGATAATTATAACAATAATAATTGTTGTTATTGTCTTTTTATATGATAGCGTCCTCGCACCCGATTGAACCGAAAGGGAGCCAACATGTTGCATCCAAGCCCGGCGCAGACAGCCTCCGCCACGAGAGCGTTGCGCGCTCAAAGATCCATCAGCCTTCTCACAACAGGACTCCTTGCCATGACACTCCTCACCGCCCAGCCACCGCAGGCCAGCGCCGAATCACAGCCCAGCGCGGAAGATACGATCAACGCCCTGAACGGTGTCTTCGGACGGCACGCGAAGGAACGCAGCTCCCATGCAAAGGGTTTCTGCGCCGCAGGACAATTCATCCCCTCCCCCCACGGCAGCGGTTTCTCGACGACACCGCTCTTTACGGGCCCGGCCATGCCGGTAACGGCGCGTTTCTCCATCGGGGGCGGCAACCCGAAAGCCTCGGACAAGGGGCGTTCCGTACGCGGTCTCGGTGTGCGTTTTCACCTGCCCAACGATGAAGAGCTGGATCTGGTGATGATCTCAGCGCCGGTGTTTTTCGCCGCCACGCCGGCCCAGTTCGTCGAATTCCTGAAAGCCCGCACCGCCGATCCGGCGACCGGCCAGAAAGATCCGGCAAAGATCAAGGCCTTCAATGAGGCCAATCCTAATGTCATGCCGCACCTGAACTATGTCTCCCAGACTCCGCCTCCCGCCAGCTACGCCACAGCGCCTTACTTCTCAGCCCATGCCTTCCTGTTCGAGGATCACGGCGTCACAGAGCGTGCCGCGCGCTGGAATCTGCAGCCAACCGGTGGCTTTCAGGGACTGACCAAGGAACAGGAAGAGAGCTTCCCTGACAGCTTCCTGGAACAGGAGCTGCATGAGCGTCTCGCCAAGACACCTGCCGAGTGGGACATCTTCCTTCAGGTCGCAGAGGTCGGCGATTCCCTCAATGACCCGACCGCCGTCTGGCCGAACGACCGCCGCAAAGTCAATGTCGGTAAGCTGGTGATCGACCGGGTGATCGAGAAAGGCGCGGAGGACGACTGTACCGAGTTCGTCTACGATCCCAACAACCTGCCCAGCGGCATCGGCGCAACAGACGATCCGATCCTGGCGATCCGCAGCCCGGCTTATGCCGTGTCCTTTGGACGGCGGGCTGAATAGGCGCAAGGCCCAGAAGAGGAGACAGCGACAGGCTTCAGTCCAGGTCGCCCGCGAGCGGGCGAATGATGTAGAGGCCGTCGCTGCCCTCGGTATCGATATTGTTCGACGGGCGGAATGCCAGAAAGCTGACCGCTGTTTTCGCGCTGTAGGGTTCCGGCAGAATGTACCAGCTGAGTCTACTCTCGAACGGGCCGAATATTTCTCTGACACCGGTTTCCCGGAATGTCATTTCTTCGTCGCCGATCTCAAGGCGGTGCCAGGCCGGTCCGGCCAAGAGCGCCGGGATAGGCGTATAGGCGAAGTACTCGGAGACATAGGTCTTGTCGAACCTGAGCCTTTCGAGTTGCCCGAGCGGCCTGTAGTTCAAGGCCGCTTCGGGCAGGCTCTTCCCATCGTTTCCCGGGCCCCGGATACCCGCCGCATAACGCCCGCGCGCCGGATCCTTGAGCAGGATCGTGCGATCCATCTTGGGCGGAAAACCCTTGATCGTGACCCCACGCAAATGATCCACATCGAGGCTGGGGTTTGAGGTTGAGGTATAGAACAACACCCACTTTCCATCGATCCGCATGAAACTGGGCTGTTTGTGAAGTCCAGGCAAGAAGTCGGCCTGGATCACGCGGTCGGCCCTAGCATAGGCATCAAAATAGATTTTATACCAGGATTCGAACCCGTAATTGCGGTCCTCATCGCCGTTGATCACCTGCACGACCGGTTCGGGCAGCGGCTGGCTCCGCGACAGGTCATAAACCGCTTCGCGCGTTACGATGAAATGCGACGCCCGGGGAAGCTCGCTCTCGCCCGTCATTGGAAAGGCGAAGGTCTTGCGGCCACGATTGTCGAATTTCTGGACCTCACGACCTTGCGTCAGAAAGAAATCGCCCTTCGGGTCATAGGTGATGAAGGCCTGATAAGGATCGCCGATGTAGAAAACGGCATAGCGCGCCGTGCCCTCCAGGTCCTTGAGAATGGGTGCATCGCCCAACGCGTGCAATTTTAAAAACGCCGGCGGCGCTATGTTGAGGGTCGTACAGCGCTCCAGCCCGAACAGGAGCAAGGCCAAGAGGATGCCGATCTTGGTAATGCGACGCACTAAAACGACCGGAAGCGAATAGCTAGACATCCTTATCTCCGCCACCGCCCGGGCAGTTATTGCGCAGCCGTTTTTCCAGTGTGGTCATAAATGCTATTGCCGCCGATTCTGCTGTTACGAAATATCCACCGGTCGCTCGATCAAGGCTCGACCCACGACCCAATCCTTGCAATCCACCGCCTGACTTATGCCGCCTCCGTTGAGCAGCGGGCTGAGCGAAGACGGTCAAAAATTGCAAGATTGAAGATTGATCGCTTTCTTCTGATATCGGGCAAAAGGTTCAGTTCGCGACAGCCTCTTCAGTAAAAGGCCATTCACTGGACTCCAGTAGACCGGGCCTGCGTACCTCCTCGAAAATCCGCTCTATCAACGAGTCCTCGGTCAAGACATACGCCAGTTCTGGCGAGTAGTATCGGCGCTTTTCCATATGCTCTACCGAGCCATCCGGAGAGGTTACTCGCTCATCGAATTGGAGTGGATAGACTTCGTAAGAACAGTTGCCAATTGATGTGACTTCAAGTGCGGCGACCCTGACGCGATATTCCGTAGTCCAGGTTTCACCTTGGCTTTGCCGAATACCGCTGAAATTAATCTCCTTGCCAGGTATCAGAGGAAACAGGTCCGCGAGTTCATCGGAGTAACTCTCTGTCTTGGTGTCTTTTCCGTTTGTTGAAACACTGGATAGATCCAGGAGGCCCATATAGCTCTCGCTTTTCCATCTTTCTTCAAAAACTGGCGCTTTCCAGGTTTGCAGATAGGTCGAGCCTTCAGTTTGTCGATTGGAAAAAGTTATCGTGTAGTTTCGCAAGCGATCTTCAAAAACGATACCGTCTTTCAGGTCGGCGGCTACTGGGCAATAGGACAGGACACCCCCCAGAAAATTGCGAAGATAAATATACCCCCAAAAGATCGGCGCGATCCCCAGAAAAGCCAGGGCCGCAATAAGCATGACCGTCCGTTTTGTCGTCATTCGCTCAGCAATAACGTTCGGCCCCGACAATCTGGGCGTCTGAATAACGATCACCATGGGCGAAGCCGACCGGCAGGATGCGTTCAATCTCGGCAAGATCCTCAGCGCTCAAAGTGATGGAAGCCGCCGACACCAGATCTTCTAGGTGAGACGGCGAGCGGGTGCCGGGGATCGGGATCAGGTGATCGCCCCGGTGCAGGGTCCAGGCCAGCGCGAGGGCGATGGAGGTCACGCCACGGTCGGCGGCATAGCGCTTGAATTCCTCGATGTACTTCAGGCTGTAACTGTAGTTCGGCTCCAGAAAGCGCGGGTTATGTTCCCGGAAATCGCCTTTTGAAAAGCGTTTCGGATCGGGAGATTTCTGCGCAAAGACGCCCCGCCCCAATGGCGAGAAAGGCACGAAGGCAACACCCAGTTCCTTACAGGCCTGGATCAGGCCCATATCGGGCATGCGCGACCAGAGAGAGTATTCATTCTGAACCGCCGTAACCGGATGGACCGCGTGGGCGCGCCGCAGAGAGGAAGGCGAGATTTCGGAGAAGCCGAAGCCGCCGATCTTTCCCTCTTCCTTGAACTTCACCAGGGTTTCAACCACCTCCTCGATGGGACGCTCGGCTTCCCGGCGGTGGATGTAGTAGAGATCGACGTAATCGACGCCGAGGTAGCCCAGCGAGCGCTCCAGCATCATGCGCAGGTGCTCGGGCGAATTGTCGAAGCTGCGCACCTTGGTCTCAGGATCGCGTTTGATACCGCCCTTGGTGGCGATCCGGAAGCGACCCGGATGATCCTTGATGAAGGAACCGATGGCTTTTTCCGAAATACCGTTGCCGTAGACGTTCGCGGTGTCGAGAAAATCGATCCCCAGATCAATTGCTTTCGCCAGGGTCGCATGGGATTCCACCGTATCGGTCGCGCCGTAAGCACCGGCAAAGCTCCAGCAGCCCAGCCCGATCGCACTGACCATCGGGCCACCCTGGCCAAGTTCACGTTTCTGCATATCTCTAGGACCCACTCTCTAATTTGAACTTACCTTCGGGGATATCGAGGTTTGCTTCGATACCAGCCGTAGCGACCACAGACAGGATATCGTTCTCGGGGTCGGGCACATTGAGGCCACCCTTAACCGCGAGCACCGTCACTGTCCCAAAGGGGATCTGCTTTTTGATCTGCTCGACATCCACCTGCTCGGGCTTCTGAACACCGATGTTCACGGTCACCTGCATGTCATTATGCTGCAGCTTCAGGGAACGGAAGAGCGTCAGCGACGAATGATGCAAGGCGTCCTGCACCGCGCGCACGGCTGCCTTGGTGTAGTCTTCGCCATAGAGGTCGTTGCCGGTGCCCATTTCCAGGATCAAGCGCTTCATGGTCATGATGAGGCTCCTTCCGCGATATCGAAGTAGACGATGGCTGCCGCATTGGCCATGACCGTACGACCGGAGCCGTCGGGCTTGGCGACATCGAGACCGCCCTCTTCGACCTTCACCGTAGCGGAGCCGTAAGGCAGGACGGCGGCGACTTCTTCCTTGTTCACCTCGTCCGGTTTCGCCACACCGATCATGACCTCGACGATCATGGCCTCGCGCGGGAAACCCAGTGCGTCGGCGATGTTCAGGGAGTTGTGCCAGAGCGCATCGCGCAGGGCGCGCACAGCCGCCTTGGTGTAGTCCTCGCCGCGCAGGTCTGTGCCCAGACCGAACTCGACCGCCATTCTCTTCAATGCCATGTGGGAAATCCTGAAAGAAAGAAGCTCAAGCCTCCTTTATAGCAGGCCCTACCCCAGACGCCAGCAAGAGAGCGTTTCGAGGTTCTACATTGCGCGGGCGCGCAGAACACCCCGGACCAGCGCGCGCAGATCAAAGTCCGGAGGCGTTGGCGTCTGCGCAAAGAGGGATTTATCGAGTGCGGTCAGAGCCTCGATCACCGCAGGCTCCAACACCCTTCCCCGTCCAGCCTCTCTGTCCCGGCGGAGCAGGCGCTGCACGCCGCTGCGCACAGCGGCGGCGTCTCCCTTGCGGGCGGCAGAGCGCAGGGCCGCAAACAACGGGTCAGGCCTAAAGCGCTCCAGCAGGTTCGTCAGTTCCCGTCGCGTCCTGAAGCGCAGACCGGGGATCAGCAGAGCCAAACCGGCAAGTGCGCCAACTATCAGACCAATAGGCACCGCCAGGGCTTCCGACCTGCGGATCAGAGTCTCGGGTGGACGCTCAAGGGCCTCAGACCCGGCGAGAGCCACACGTTGTTCCTTAAGCACTTCCTCACGCAGTTCCCGTGTTGTGGTTTCGAACCAGGGAATGCTTACTTCTTCGATAATCGCCGGCGTCGAGGTGATCGTGCGAACGGTCCAGCGCCAGGTGACCCGGGAGATCGGTCCCGCCGGAGTCAGTTCGTGGCTGCGTTCCTCGGGATCGCTGAAAGACATGATACCGGGCGAGCGCATATCCGGTGCGGGCGGCAGATGTCCGGGCTCCACGCCCAGTGCTTCAATGGTCACGGTACGATGTGCCAGCTCCGCCTGGCCGAGCTGATCCGGTTCACGATCCCAACTGTCGGTGACCTTTAACCCGCGCGCCGGAAGCCACCAGCCCTTGGTCGCTGGCTTCGGCTGCACCTCGATCACCACAGGTTCGGACTTTAGCACGCGCTCCACCCAACTGCCGTCGAGGTCGTGAAAGGTCATGCGATGTTCAAAGGCGCCGATTTCTATTTTACCTGGCTTTTGTGGGAAGATCGCCATTACCCGCTCGTAGGAATTCACCGGCTTGCCGGCGTGCATGGTATCCGTCCAGCTGTCACTGCCCAGCTGCATCCAGCCCGCATCCAGGATGATCGGCTGCACAAGTTTGTGGCGCGCGGGTTTCTTGGCGTAGATCCCGCGGATTTTGATCAGGACCATCTCCTGCTCATAGGGCGCCTCGGGCAAAGGTTCGACCAGCACTTCGGCGAAGCCACCGAAAGGATCCGTGATCTCCTGCGCACGCAGGCTTCCGTCGAAGCCAAAGAGGAAAAGGCAAATAAAGGCGAAGCGCATCACCATGGATCAGCCGCCGGGGCCATGCCGATGCGCGCGTCGTAACGCCGTTTGTGTTCTGCGGCCAGACGCAATTTAAGATAGAGCCCCGGCTCGTCGGGCAGCGTCGTCAGCCACTGCTTGCTGGCAATCACCGCCTGATCGGAAAAAGTCCTGCGCCCGCTCTCCCGCCAGCGATTCCAGGCCTCGGTCATGGCATCTACTTTTTCCGCCTCTTCAGCCTGCCCGCCCGTGACCAGCCCCTTGGTCATGCCGTTGTCCGACTGTCTGCCCTCACCCACCACGCCGACGAGATCGACGATCAGAGTCCGGTTGAAGTGGGCGTCATCGTCGTTCGGCACACGGAAGATATGTGCATCGTAGATTTCGATTGCTTCAACGAAACGCCCGGCCTGGGCGAGCGCGTTGCCGCGTTCATAGTATCCGCCGGGGCCCGCCGCGCGCAGCGCAGTGACGGCTGCCTGGTAGCGGCCCTGCCGGTAAAGCGCGATCCCCTTCCAGTGCGGATCGCTCAAAAGCGGCTCTGCGAGCGAGGGATAGCCAAAGGAAAGAGCGAGACGCCCAAAGGGTGCCAAACCATCCAGCGCAATCGCTGCCACAGCCGTCAGAAGTATCAGGATCACGAAGGCAAGGTTGCGCCGCATATCAACCTCCCCGCCGAAAAAGCGCGAGCGCAGGAAGCAACGCCAGCAAGAGAAGAAAGCGCCCATAGTCCCGCCAGGCCAGCGTTGCGAAATCGCCTGCTGCAAGCTCTGTGGCCGCGGTCTCTTCCATCAGTGCCGTAATGGCCAGAGGGTCGAGAACGCTGGCAACCTCTCCGCCACCGCTGCGCACCAGCGTCTCAACCAGTTTCAGGTTTTCTTCCGGCGTTTCGGAGCCTACGGCAGAGGGCGTGACAAAGAGACTGGACACCCGGCTGCCACGGGCGGAAATAGCGGCGGCCTCGCGGTAAGCCCTATCGTCGATCCCGCCCCCGTCAGTCACCAGAACCACATCGCCCGCAATGATATCCGCATCCGAGAGCGAACGCAGCGCAGCCCCCAGTCCCAGCGCGGGACGGCTGCCCTTGTCCGGGACCGTTTCGCCGTCGAGCACGGCAATGGTGGTGCCCAGGGCACGATGATCCCTGGTAAAGGCCGACGCCACATAGGCATCACCGGCGTAGAGGATCAGCGCTACCGGACGTGTACCTGCTTGCTCCACAACCAGCCGGGCCGCCGTCAGCGTTTCCTCAAGGCGCCCGCCCTCGGCAACGGAACGGGAGAGGTCCATTACCAGAACTACGCCATCGAGATTGCGGAAGCTGCTGCCCTCCTGTACTTCCTTCGCCGGTCCGACCAGGGCAATTGCAATCAGCAGGGCCGTCGCGGCAGGGAACCAGTTTTTACGCCCCGATCCCGGAACCACCCGGCCAAGCTGTTCAAGCGCCGTCATGAGCGCCGGGTCGATGGCGCGGTCCCAGGCAGCCAGTGCGGTCATCCGCGGTACGAAGTAATAGCCCAGCACAGCAACCAACGGCACCGCGAGCAGCCATTGCGGGCGCAAGAGCATGATATCGGAAATCTCGATCATGCCGGCCTCCGGCCCCGAAGAATCAGCGCCAGAGCCATCAGGAAAGCCAACCCCGCAGGGTAACTCCAGAGGTCCCGATAGATCTCGGCGGGGGGCGCCAGGTTTCGGTTCGCCTCCATCGCATCAATTGAATCGCCAACGGCTTCAAGATCGGCGGTGGTGCGAACGCGGAAACTTGTGCCGCCGCTCAATTCAGCAACGGCACGCAGAGTCTCGGCGTCGACCGCATCGCGGTTACCGCCTTCGTCCGTGGTTTCCTTGATCCCCATGGCGATGGTGTGCACCCGGATGCCAAGTTCGCTGGCCAGCTTGGCGGCATCCTTTGGTTCCACATTGCCGGAGGTATTCACGCCATCGGACAGCAGGATCACGACCCGTGATTTCGACGGCGAGTCCTCCAGGCGCTTGAGCGCCAGGCCGAGTCCATCGCTGATCGCAGTGGAGCGGCCCGAAATCCCGATAGTGGCCTGCTCGATGCTGCGCGCCACCGCCTCGACATCATAGGTCAGAGGTGTAGCGAAGAAGGCCTTTTCCGAGAAGATCACCAGCCCGACCCGGTCACCGCCCCGGCCCCGCACGAAATCCACCGCCACCCGTTTGACCGAATCAAGCCGCCGGGCAGGTTTGCCATCCAGTTCGAAATCTTCGCGCTCCATACTGCCCGAGAGATCCAGCGCCAACACGATATCGCGATCCGACGCGGGCAGGACCGGACTGGGAATCACCAGCCGCGGCCCGGCAATCGCAAAAACCAGCGCGACCCAGAGAAGCACCGGTATGAGCTTGCGTCGGGCAACCGCCACCGCGGCGCCACCACCGCCCAGTCCACTGGCAATGCTCAAGGGCACGACAATGGCGCCGCTGCCGCCCGGCCTCGGTGTCAGAAAGCGCGCCGCCAGAAACGGAAGCGGGAGCAGCAAGAGTGCAAGAGGACTGGCCAGACTGAACATGAAGCTTACGCCCTCACCCGTTTCAGCAATGGCAGGAGTTCGCGTTCAATTTCGTCGGGGTCGGCGGGAGAAACCGGACGGTAGAGATCTTCGCTGAGGGCCTTGCCCGGACCCGCCGTAAAGAAATCTGTCTTCAGATACCCCTCCAGGATCCTGGACCAATGTGTCGTGCTCGAAGACGCGGGCTGCAAGTCTTGCGCAAGTGTTTGCAGAATACGTGCCTGAGCGAGAAGACGTTCGGCAGGCTCCAGATCTTTACTTGCGGCCAAGGCTTTCAAAGCAGTCTCGCGCCGCGACGGCAGACGCCGGACGAACCTGCGCAGCAAGATCAAGAGCAGAAGCGATACCAGCAGCCCGAGAGATGCACCTGCCGCCCAGTCTGCGAGGATGCTGACCTCCGAGAGTTCGGGCAGGTGGAGATCCCGCAACTGGGCGAGAACTTCGACGCTCTCAGCGGTTTGACGTTCTGACATCGCGCTCGACTTTGCCGTCCAGTTTGTCCAGGTCTTCGGCCATCACTTCCGGGCCAGCGCTTACATCAATGGGTATCGCGGCAATGCCCAGCCCGTTCAAATGCGCAATCCGATGATCCAATGCCGTTTCGGTTTTCTTCTCCCGGATCGAGGCCCAGCGGATCCGCCCTCCCGCCGAGATGAAGGGATAGGAACCGGCAGGTGCCTGCCGTTCAAACGCGTCGGTGATTAAAAGCACAGTGAGGGTGGCGCGGCGATTAAGCGCCGTAGCGAGGGCATCAAAGTCTTCACCCGGGTTATCGAGCCCTGTAGCCAGAAAGACCGACCCGCCGGGAGGCACAAGACCGGCAGCCATCTCAAGGGCTACCTCCAGGGGTTGATCTTCCAGCGCGCGTTGTTCGACTGCCGCCAAAAGTGCTTCGCGGTGGGCGGCGGCCAGTCCGCCGATGACAGAAACCATGCCGCGCTCCCGGCCCTTTGCCGCTACGAAGACCGGTGCCTCCGTGCCGAACGCGATGAGCCCGGCACGCCCTCCGGCTTCGTTCACCCGCCATCCGGCCAGCGCCAGCGCTTCGGCAGCCGCGACCGAGCGCAAAGCCCGCCGGGTGCCCCAGAGCATGGAGGGGCGGAAGTCGGCGATCAGCAAGGCGGTGCGTTCCCGCTCGTCGTGAAAGGTCCGCACATGCGTGACGCCGGTGCGCGCGGTGGTGTTGTGATCCACGTGGCGAATGTCGTCGCCGTAGGAAAAGACCCGGATATCGATGGTCTCCAACCCGCGCCCGCGCCGCCGCGTCACGAAGCCGCCGGGCATCCCGGTGGGTGCCAACCCGCGCTCGGGAATATGCCGGACCAGATGCCGCAGCTTCAACAAAGCATCCGTATCCGCCGTGACGCCCGGAACGCTCAAAGGGTCGGTATCGGACCCCAGGGACACAGGCTTTTGCGGATCATGCGGCATGCTCATATCAAAGCGGCCGGACCTGTTCGAGCAGCTGCCGCACCAGATTTCGCGGCGTTTCGCCATCGGCGGCAGCCCGCCAGGTCAGGACCATCCGGTGGGCCAGGGCGTCAGTCGCGAGCTCTTCCACGTCTTCCGGCACGGCGTAATCCCGGCCCGCGAGGTAGGCATGCGCCTTGGCAGCCGCCGCCAGGGCCAGCGTGCCACGCGGCGAAACCGGATGCTCGATGGCGCGCCGAACATCCGGCGCGGTCTCAAAGTCCCGGGTCGCGGTGACCAGACGTACGATGTAATCCTTCAGCGCGGGAGCGAGATGAACGGCCATGGCGTTGGCGCGCGCCTGACGCAGAGCGTCCAGACTGAGCTGCTCAACCTCCTGTTCGGGCGTCGACACGGTCTCTCGTTCAACCAGATCCAGAATTTCCCGCTCTGCCTCGGCATCGGGTAGGTCGATCACAACATGCAGCAGGAAGCGGTCGAGCTGGGCTTCGGGCAAGGGAAAGGTGCCTTCGTGCTCGATCGGGTTCTGGGTCGCAACCACCATGAAAGGATCCGGCAGGGAATAGGTCGCGCCGCCCGCCGTCACCTGATGTTCCGCCATGGCTTCGAGCAGCGCGGATTGCACCTTTGGCGGCGCCCGGTTGATCTCGTCCACCAGGACCAGGGAATGAAAGACAGGGCCCCGGACGAACTCGAACTCACCTTTGTCGGGCCGGAACACGGGCGTGCCGGTCAGATCCGCAGGCATAAGATCGGGCGTGCACTGAATACGGGCGAAAGAGGCGTCTACGCCTTCAGAGAGCAGCTTGACGGCCCGGGTTTTGGCCAGGCCGGGCGCGCCCTCGATGAGCAGATGGCCGCCGGTCAGCAGACCGATCAAAAGACGCTCAATTAGTGGCGACCTGCCGATCAAACCGCGAGTCAAATGCCGCGATAAAGCAGTAATCCGCTGACTGACCTCGCCACCGGCCCCCTGACCCGGGTCTGCCTTGCCAGCAGGTTTTCGATCAATCTCGACGACAGTATCTTGCATGGCCTCTTCCTATGGAAGTTGTGGGCCAATCCGAAACCTACCGCACGAGACCCAAGACACGGCATGTATGAAGGAGACCTCTCAAGAGAGGAGAAAGCGCCGCTATCGCGAAATGCTCACAAATTCAAAGAGCTTCCGCAACGCCAATCAGCGCCCGGGTTCTAGTACCATCGTCCAATAGCCTCTGGAGATTCAGGTCATTGAGAAAAGCAGATTGAGACTTCAGCGCTCTGCAATCGCCAGCCCGTGGTCTGCCATGGCCGCGACCTTTTCGCCGAAGGCGGCAAAGCGCGGGTCGGCGGTCTGCCCCCGCAGATAGCGGATATAGATCTGCTGGATTACCACGACCATCTTGAAAATACCGAAGGCGTGGTACCAGCGCCAATTCGAGAGATCGAGACCGCTTAGCCGGGCGTAACGTTCCACTGCATCTTCACGGCTGGGGAAGCCACCGCTCCAGGTCGGCATGGCCGATACGCTGTGACAGGCCGGATCGTCATCGGGCTCGGCCCAGTAGTTCAGCAGCAGTCCAAGGTCGCTCAAAGGATCGCCGCGTGTGCACATATCCCAGTCCAGCAGCGCCGTCGGCCTGGCCGGATCGGCGGGATCTAACAGCATGTTGTCGAGCTTATAGTCATTGTGGACGAGAGATGCCGTCTGGCTTGCAGGCAGGTCGGCCTGCAGGCGTCTGATCAGTTTCTCCACGCTCTCAAGTTCCTGGTCCTTCGCGGCCTCCCAGCGTTTGGACCAGCCGTCCAATTGCCGCTGAAGAAAACCCTCCGGTTTGCCAAGGCTGTCGAGGCCAACCGCTGCTGGATCGACCTGATGGAACTGGGCCAGCGTACCAGTGAGCATATCGCCGATGCGCGGTTTGAGATCCGGCACTTCGGCGTATTGCGCCGGGATCTCTGCGCGAATGGCTATGCCGCGGCGGCGCTCCATGATCTGGAACTCGGCGCCGATCACATCCGAATCTTCGCACAGCAGGAACGACCGGGGCGCCAACGGGAAAGCCTCATAGAGCCGGGAGAGAACCCGGTGCTCGCGTTTCATATCGTGCGCACCCGGCGCAACCGGACCAAGCGGTGGGCGGCGCAGCACCCATTCCTGCCCGCCGATCGTAATCATATAGGTCAGGTTCGCGTGCCCGCCGCCGAACTGCAGCACGGAGATTTCACCTTCGGTTTGTGGCAACGCGGCACGCAAATAGGGTTCGAGCCGCGCAAGATCCAGCTGTTCATCCGGCCGCGTTTCGCGCAGTTCTGGGTCGTTTGCCGTCATGCCGTTTAGTGTCTTTTCTTCTGATTACGATCTAACCGGATTCAGGCCGTGGCGCCGCCATCGATCACCATCTCCGTTCCGGTAACAAAGGCCGATTCCTCCGAGGCAAGATAAACGATCATCTTGCCGACGTCTTCGGTGCGTCCCAGACGCCCGAGGGGGATCTGACGGGTCAGCGAAGCGCGCGCCGCGTCGGGATCTTCTGCCCGCTCGAGCAAGGCATCAAGCATCGGGGTTTCGATGAAAGTCGGATGGATGGAATTGCAGCGGATCCCATAACCCTGCCGTGCGCAGTGTAATGCAATCGACTTGGTCAGAAGACGCACACCGCCCTTACTGGAGTTGTAGGCGGCGAGGTTATGGCCGCCAACCAGGCCCGAAACAGACGAGAGATTGATGATGGAGCCGCCCCCGGACTGTTTCATTGCGCCGATGGCGGCTTTGCACCCCAGAAAACACCCATCGAGGTTGACCGCATGGACCCTTTGCCAGTCGTTCAGGCTGGTACTTTCAATGTCCTGCAACAATAGTATTCCCGCAGAGTTCACCAATATATCCAGCCGCCCGAACTCCTCGAGTGCGACCTGAACCGCGTTTTCCCAATCCCTTTCGGAGGTTACATCCTGGCGGATCACACGAACGCTCTTGTCCAGGGACTGCAGTACAGCCTGCGCTTTCTCCAGTTCCAGATCGCCCGCAACGACTTTCGCGCCTTCACCCGCAAGCATGGCTGCTGCGGCTGCGCCCAATCCGGAGGCGGCCCCCGTGACCAGAGCGACCTTGCCTTCAACCCGTCCCATAGCCGTTGTTTCCTCCATCCCAGCGGTCCCGGGACTCATTCACATTTTAACTTAATTCACCAGGTACCGCGCACGCTAAACCAGCATGATCGAGCGGCCCCGGTTTTGCAATCCGGCCGGCTGTGTTCCCCCGAATTGAAGCATCATTTTTGCTACTTGGCATTATTCAGGAGTCGTTTACCATCCAGCAGCAAATATAGGACTATAAAAGTCAGCGAAACCTTGTGCGCAATGCGATAGAAATCCTACTAAACATGGGCTTGTATTGCGGCTAGAATAGCGGTTCGGCTTAAAGTGTTTTTGATGGAACCCCTTTGCAACGAGGCACGCCATGTCGCCGTTGATGCATTGTAACAGGACGGGGCACTTGTGACGCTTGGTGACTCTGCAGCAGGGATTTTGGATTTCGCGAGCGCCATCTCCGATTGGGTATGGACCTGCGACGCCGACCTCAAACTGACCTACGTCTCGGAGGGTTGGCAGGATATTTTTGCAATTCCCGCCGAGGAGTGTCTGGGCCACAGGCTGGAAGACCTGATCAAAAACCGCGAGATCGAGATCAGCGAGAGCCTCGCGGCGCACGTCCACCTGCTCGCCGAAAAGCAGTCCTATCGTACCTCCTGCTTCACTTACAGTGCGCCGCGAGCGCAAAGCAGACACCTCTGTGAATCCGCCCAGGCCCTTCACGGCCCGGATGGCGATTTTCAGGGTTTTCGCGGCGTTGGCTGGGACCACAGCGCCTCTGAAGTCAAAGCCGAGGAATCAAGGCGAACGGAATTACAGCTGAGCCAGGCCATCGAAGCCATGACGGAAGGCTTCGTGCTGTACGACAAGGACGACCGCCTGCTGTTTTGCAACGAAACCTATCGCCAGATGTATCCTAAATCTGCGGCCGTCATAAAACCCGGTGAGAATTTTATCGATATCATCCGCTATGGCGTCGCCCAGGGCGAGTATGCGGTCGACCCCGAGGACGAGCTTGCCTGCCAGCTCTGGATCGCCGAACGCATGGAGTTTCATCGCTCCACCAGCAAAAGCGTCGAACAGAAGCTTTCAGACGGACGCTGGATCAAGATTGACGAGCGGGCAACCCAGGACGGTGGAAGGGTCGGCATCAGAAGTGATATCACCCAACTGAAAAGAGCCGAACAGCGCTTACTGGATGCCATCGAGAGTATGTTGGAAATCTTCGTCCTTTGGGATGCGGATGATCGGCTTGTGCTCTGTAACAGGAAGTACCTGGAGATCATTGCCAACAATGCTGAGACTTTGCGGCCCGGCGTCCCCTACGAGAGCGTTCTGCGGGCGAATGTCGGCGCAGACTTCGTCGATCCCGGCGGATTGGAACGCGAGGCCTGGATTCAGCGACGACTAAAAGCACACCGGGACGCCAACGGCAGTATGGAACTCAATCTGACCAACGGCCGTTCATTCCTGATTACGGAGGTCCGGACATCCGACGGCGGTATCGTCAGCATCGGCACGGAGATTACCAAACTTCGCGCACAGGAGCAGGAGCTGCGCGAAAAGGACCATCGGCAGCTCGAACTTATTGAAAGTCAGAAACTCACTCAGGGACAGTTGGAACTGCAAGCTACTGAACTTGCAAACCTGGCACAGGAACTGGTCGAAGCTCGGGATCAGGCAGAGGCGGCCAATCGCGCGAAATCGGACTTCCTGGCGACCATGAGCCACGAAATCAGGACGCCCATGAACGGTGTCCTGGGCATGGCGAACCTGATGCTGGACACCGCACTGAGCAACGACCAGAGACTCTATGCCGAGACGATCCGCAAATCGGGCGACGCGCTGCTGGAGATCGTGAATGACATCCTTGATTTCTCGAAAATCGAAGCCGGCATGCTGGAACTCGAATCTGTCGAATTCGATCTTCACAGCCTGATCGAGAATGTCGTCGACCTCATGCATGCCCGGGCCGATCCGGCGCGCATCGATCTGGCGGCCTGGATTGAGCCGGAGGTTCCCAGAAAGCTGCAGGGCGATGCCGGGCGCCTACGGCAGGTGCTACTGAACCTTCTCAGCAACGCCCTCAAGTTTACCGAGGAAGGCGGCATCAGCCTGGGCGTCGCCTGCGCGGAGCCCCCCAATGGCAAGCAGGAGCAAGATCAGGTCAGTCTGGTCTTCGCCGTCAGGGATTCCGGCATTGGCATCCCCCCGGAAACCCATGCCAAGCTCTTCGACCGCTTCACGCAGGCCGACGCCTCGACAACCCGGCGTTACGGCGGCACCGGCCTGGGGCTGGCGATTTGTAAACAGATCGCCGCGTTGATGGGGGGCGATATCGAGTTGGAAAGCGTCGTCGGTGAAGGCAGCACCTTCACTATCAAACTTCCCCTCATCCTGGCTGCCGAACCAGCACGCGATCCGTACGAGGATCAGATCAGCAGCGTCGCCGGACGGCGGGTATTGGTTGTCGAGCAGAGCCCGTTCGGCGGCGAGAGTTTCCGGAAGCAGCTCGAAACCTTTGGCTTTTCCGTGGATGTAAAACAGGATAGCGAAACCGCGCTTGCGACCCTGAACGCGTCGGATCAGGCCGAAGGCTACTGGCTGGTACTGATCGGCGCATTGCCGCGCGACGAAAGCGTGGAAAGACTGAGCGAGAAAATAGAGTCCTGCTCGAACGTCAGCGGCATCAAGATGCTACTGGTTCTGCCCAAGGCCTCACTCGGAAAAGTCCTGGCTTCAACCCAAGACAGAGTCGACGAAACCCTATATAAACCATTACACTACGATGCACTACGCCACTTCATACTTGCGCAGGTCGCCGACGGAAAGGGTGAGCGGAATTTGGGATCGGAAGAAAGGACTCTGGCACCACAGCAGGAACAGCATCGCCCCCTGCGCCTGCTTGTCGTTGAAGACAACAAGGTCAATCAGCTGCTGGCTATGACCCTGCTGCGCAAGGCCGGTCATGAGGTTGATCTGGCGGTCAACGGACTCGAAGGCGTCGACGCCGTCCGGAACCAGAGTTACGATGTCGTCCTGATGGACATGCAGATGCCCGAGATGGACGGCCTGGAAGCAACACGGGAAATCCGAAAACTGCCGGATGCAAAAGCGAAAACGACGATTATTGCCATGACCGCAAACGCATTGGCTGCCGACCAGAAACTCTGTCTTGAGGCGGGTATGAACGACTATATGGCGAAGCCGATTGACCCGAAGACTCTGCATGAAAAACTGGCGACCTGGGGTGCTGCCAGCTCGGAATAGATCGCGCAGCGGTCACCCTTCGCAATCATCTAAATTTCCCAATCAAGTGCCTTGAGCGCAGCTGTGATCCCTACTCTTTGGGCGAGAAGGTGATTGAACTGGCCGTCGCTGTCGGCAATCGGTGTCGGATAACGCCTGATTTCGCGCGTGAGCGCCGCCTTCGCTTCCAGCAATGCGGCCCTGGCGGCATTCACCCGTTCATCCACATTTACCGCCACTCTCTCTCCTTCTTTTTCAGACAAGAGTGGTCACAGCCTAGCGCCCTCAGTTCATTTCCTCTATTATATGAAGCAGTCATTCTGCATACGAAAAACATATGTCATGGAACTACGTCACCTCCGATACTTCCAGGCCGTCGCCGAGGAAGGTCACATCACGCGCGCCGCCGAGCGGCTTTCAATACAGCAACCGCCTCTCAGCCTTCAGATCAAGGCACTGGAGACGGAACTGGGGGTAAAGCTGTTTCATCGTCGGCCCAGGGGTGTGGAACTGACCGATGCGGGCGCCGCCTTCCACGCAGATGTCTCGGAGCTGCTCGCGGGGCTGGAAGCGGCCATCGTCAAAACCAAACAGGTTGCGCGCGGAGAGCAGGGTAACATCGCCATCGGCTTCACCAGCTCCGTCATCTTCCATGCCGCCACCAAAAATGCCATTCGCTCCTTTCGTGCCGCCTTCCCCGAAGTCGCTCTCGCTCTGGAGGAAGACGGCTCGACGAAGCTGATCGACGGCATCGCCCACAACAAGCTCGACGCCGCCTTCGTGCGCACCAGCACATCCCATGTAGAAGGCGTACAGATTCTCCAGATGCTTGAGGAACCTATGTATCTGGCGGTTCCGGCCGATCATCCTCTGGCAGGCGGGCCTTCAAAACCGATGGCCCTGACGGACCTGTCGGATCAGCCACTGGTCCTGTACCGCAGATCCTCCGGCCCGGGGCTGTACGACCGCATTATCACGGCCTGTGCCGGCGCGGGATTTACCCCACGGATTGTCCAGGAAGCGCCGCGTGTCGGCTCAACACTCAATCTGGTGGCGGCGGGACTGGGGATCAGTTTTGTCCCTCAATCGCTCTGCAGCTCTCACGCAGAGGGGATTGTCTATCGCCCCCTCGAATGTGATCCACCGCTGCGCGCCCCCATCATGCTCGCCTGCCGCAAGTCGGAATCCTCCGAGGCGGTAAAGTCCTTCATTCAGATCGTGAGAGCTTCCACGGTCGCAAGAATCTAAAGCCTGAACTCATAAGCCACGATGCGCCTGCTTTTCAGCTTGGCTTCAGATTGGCCGCATAGGTTTCGCCAAATTTCAAGGAGCGACTCTTATGCACGGCTTAACAACAAGCTTTCCGGGCCTCGCGGTGATGGCCCTGTCCTCGGGGCTGATGGATGCCCCGGCCATGGCCAACAGCATCGCGCCGGTCGAGCAGGCTTTAACCCTGGCACAGATCGAAAGCCCCTCAGGCCTTCATACGATCCTGGTTTTAAAAGATTCCGGCGCGCAGGCCCCTGGCGAAAGCGTTCTGGGCTTGAATCTTTCCAAGCTCTACGACAGCACTGTGGACGACCCGCTTGCGGTGGTCGCCTCTGTGGGCCAGGCGCGCATCCGCCAGGATCTTTCAGCGAATGTGTCCCGGCTGAAAAACTATAACCGCGAGGACTTCGTGATCTCTCCCGCCATCGGAACCGCACATGTGGCGGCGGGAACCAACTATCCGGCGCACGGCGAAGAGGTCGGGGTGGATGAAGTCTTTCTCTTTCCCAAGTTTTCCACTGCCACACCGCCGCTCTCCTCTGTAGCGGCAGCACCGGGCGGGCTGCTGGACTACGAGATTGAGCTCTGCGCGCGCTTTGATCGGGATATCGCCACACCGCAGGATTTCGCCGTGGCGGTAAAGGGTGTCTTCCTCTGCGGCGACTATACGGACCGGGCGACGTTGATGCGCGAAATAGACACAGACGATGTCGCTTCGGGACGTGGCTTCACCGATGCTAAAAGCGGCGATGACCGCTTTCCGGTCGGCCCCTTCACCGTGATTCCAAACGACTGGAAAACCTTCCTGGAGGACATTCGCATGACCTTGACGGTAAACGGCGAAACCCGTCAGGAAGCCCAGGGGACGGATATGATCATGAAACTTGACGACATCGTTCTGGGGTCGCTGGAACAGGGCGACGAACTGCGCTGGACATTGAAGGGCGAGCGCATCCGGCTGATCGAAGAGAACCGGATCCGCGCGGGACAGGTGGTTCTGACCGGAACGCCTGAGGGTGTGGTCTTTCGTCAACCCACAAGCAGTTTCATCTTCTGGAACGGGCTCAGGTGGCTCTTAACCTTCGGCTTCCTCGGCGGCAACCCGCTCGACTATGTCATCGAGCGCTTCATCCAAGAAGCGCGCGAAGACGCAAAATACCTCCAACCCGGTGATGTCATTGTGATGCGGGCAAGTTATCTGGGCGAGATCAGACTGACGATTTCGGATTGAACCGAAGCGTCACCTTGAGACCGCCCAACTCACGGCTGCGGTCCCCCAGAAGCGTTAATTTCTGTCGTTGAACGATCTCCTGAACGATGGAAAGGCCGAGCCCTGCACCATCGCCCGACTTTCGACCCAGTCTCTCAAACTTTGCCATGGCGGCTTGAAAGTCGGACGCGCTCATTCCCGGCCCGTTGTCTTCGACGCAGATCGACGGGCCCGCCTCGGCGGCGGCGTCGATCGTGACGATGATGTGCTTGGGTGACCCCGCATACTTAACCGCATTCTCCAGAAGATTGCGCAACAGCGTATGGATGAGCTCACGATTTCCCAGCAACCTGGCGGACATCGGCGCAACCAATTCTATATCGCCCTCGCTCTCCAGAATCTCTGGGGTAAAGCGGGAAATAAGATCCCGTGCAACGTCTACGAGATCGATGGACTCGACATCGGATGCAACGGCACTTTCGGAACGTGCAAGCTGAAGTAGTTGTGAGATCAGGCGCGAAGCACGGTCGGTAGCCTCAAGCATCCCGTTGATCTGGCCACGGATCTCAACGGTAACACCTTGCATGTCGATCGCCTCTGCCTGGGCGCGAACCGCTGCCAGCGGCGTGCGGAGTTCGTGGGCGGCATTCGCGATGAAACTCCGTTCCCGCCGGACGGTCGCATCAAGCCGGGCGATAAGATCGTTGAGAGCGTCCTCGATTTGCGTCAATTCACGCAGCTGCACATTCAAATGGATCGGTGACATTTCGTTCTCTTTGCGCTGCAGAACCGCGGCGGCGGATTCTTCGAGAGGCTGCACCACCTGCGCGACAACGCGGCGCGCAAGCAGAAGACTGATCGCACCGACAATCAACCCGACGGCAAAAACAAACAGCGTGATCGTCAGGATGCCAAAAAACACTTCCCCCTGCCACAAACCGACAATGACCCTGACTCTCTGGCTCGGATCTTCAACACCGTATAGCCGCCAGTCGATAAAAGGGATAATCCAATCGGTTCCGAGAAAAGACGATGGGTAAGCCATCTCGCCACGCAGAGGAAGCGCGAGCAGGCGTTCACTCGGCAGGTCGATGGTAGAATAGCGCACGGCGTTATCAAGGATGACGACGATGAAGTAGTCGTTGACACCGATGTCGTCCATTTGATCCGAGAGAAAATTATCGATTCTTCCGACAGAACCTTCGTCCTGGTTCCGGGCAGTCTCGAAAGCCATAATTATATTCACCAGGTGGATCACCCGGCCACGCAGCCCCTCGTTAAAATACTGCGTCCCGGCAGCGCCGGTCAGAAGAGTCGCGATCACCCAACCCGCGGCCAGATAGATATTCAGGCGCCGGTAAAGTATGTCGCGGATCGACACCGCTTTTTGAGAGTTACCCTCGCTCATCTACTGCCCTTTCGGAATGATGTAGCCGACGCCGCGGACCGTCTTGATCAGATCCGCTCCCAGTTTTCTGCGAAGCTGTGAAATATAGACTTCCAGCGTGTTGCTCTCGGTCTCGCCACTCCAGCCGTATAGCTTTTCATCGAGCTCGCTGCGGGTCAGTACCCGGCCCGCGTTGACGACCAGCGCCAACAGAAGATTGAAAAGCTTGGGCGTGAATTCTATGACCTCGCCATTCTTTCTGACGATCAAACCGGCAGGCTCAATCTCAAGATCTCCGTAGCGGACAATTTCCTGGGCTCGCGCCGCCTTACGGCGCGCCAGCGCCCTTACCCGAGCCAGCAGCTCATCCATCATGAAGGGCTTTACCAGATAGTCGTCCGCAGAAGCATCCAGTCCCTTCACCCGGTCTTCGACGGAATCCCGTGCGGTCAGGATCAGAACAGGCGTATTCGCACCCATGGCCCGGAGACCTTTGAGAATTGTCAGGCCGTCTTCGCCTGGAAGACCGAGGTCGAGAATGATCACGGTAAAGTCGTCGTATTCAGCCGCCGAGCGCAGAGCCACACCCTCTTCCACCCAGTCAACCGTATAGCCCCCTAGCTGGAGACGACGCGTAATTGCATCGCCGATGGCGGGATCGTCTTCATAAATCAAAATGCGCATTCAGGGCTCTTACCGGGTTTCAGGTTCACTTCATGTTACGCGCTTAACCTGCTCTCATCAACGTCATAAATAATGAGTTTTGCAACTATGAGAGTTATAAAATGGGGCAGAATTCTGCCCTTTTTCCTGTTGACTGCCGGTATGACTGTGACTGCAAATTACGGATTTGCAGAGGAGAACAACCCCAATAAAAATAAAGGCGATTGGGATTTCGAGCTTGGTGCCGTAGGCGGCATAACGCCGGAATACGAAGGCTCCGACAGCTACGAACCACTCGCGGCGCCCTATTTTCATCTCTCCTGGAAGGATACGGTCGTTGCAACCACAAGGGGTGGCGGACCAGGCCTCTACCTGCAGAAGAGCTGGTTCGATGATTTTTCCACAAAACTCGGCGTCCGTTATGAAGGCGGCCGGGATGAGGACGATAGCGACGCCCTGGAAGGTCTGGGCGATCTGGATGTCGGGGCCGTCGCCGTCGGAGGTGTCGCCTACGAATGGGGCCCGGTCGAATTCTCAGCCGAACTCGCCCACGACCTTACCGGAGATCGCGACGGCACAACGGCCACACTGGGCGCCGAATATTCGACAATGGCCTTCGAGAATCGCGGGCGTTTTGCCATCGGTCCCAGCGTGACCTGGGCGGACGAGGAGTACATGGACAACACCTTCGGTATATCCAGCGCCCAGGCCGCCTCCTCACAAAACAACTACAGTCCCTTTGATGCGGAGAGCGGCATCAAGGACGTCGGACTCAATGCAAGCTTCAGTTACGCGGTCACGGAGCAGGTATCAGTTCTTGTCTCCGGAGAATACGCCCGCCTGCTCGGGGACGCCGCCGACAGTCCCCTGGTGGATGATGAAGGCAGCGCCAATCAGTTCCAGGGTCTGCTGGGTCTGATCTATCGCTGGTAACTTCTGCCCGACCCAGAACGCCCCTGTTGGATCCAGGACACATCGCGAAGCCTCAAGGTGGAATGTACCTCCAGGTTGTTCTTGACTTCGGCTCTCCTGGATCCATTATGCCGTTATGGCCGAGCAGGTGGCCGACGGTCCGCGTAAAGGGTTGAACCCACCTTCCTTAATGATGTGTTCCACATCTTCTTTCTGCCCGTGAGCTGCGGACGCCGGGCGCCGAGAGAGAAGGTGTTCCATGACCAAAGCCCTCCCACCCCGTCCTGATATCAACTGGCTGAAAAAGACAGCCAAACAACGCCTTGATGAGCTGCAGAAAAGCGACAGCGCGCTCAAGCTGCATCATGCGCAACTGGATATTGCCAGACTCTATGGTTTCGCGAGCTGGCGCGCGCTTAAGACCCATATCGACGGCCTGAGCCTGGACGGCCAGATCATCACGGCTACGCTTAAGGGCAACGCCAGCGACCTGCAGCGCCTGCTGAGCGAACACCCCGCCAAGATCGCTATTGTCGGCGGTCAGTGGCACAAACCGCTGCTGCATCTGGCGGCTGAACACGGACGTCTCGCTTGTGTCGAGGTTCTGCTTCAGCACGGCTTCGATGTGAATCTGCGCGACCGCTCCGACCGGGCCTCTGCACTCTATTGGGCTGCCCAGGGCGGACACCTCGATATCGTCAAGCGCCTCGTTGAAGCCGGAGCCAATGTCCGGGGCGAGGACGACGAACACGAAATGGGCGTCATCGGCTGGGCTACGAATTTCCAGCACCTGCGGCACGAGGTGGCGGAGTTTCTGATGGCACAAGGCGTTAAGCCAAATATTTTCGCGGCGATTGCGCTGAACCGGGCCGATCTGGTCCGGAATCTCGTCAGAGAAAATCCGCAGCTTGTTGCCCGTCAGATGAGCCGGTTCGAGCATCACCAAACACCGCTGCACTTCGCTGTGTCCAAGAACCGGCCCGAGATGGTTGCGCTCCTGCTGGAACTCGGCGCTGATCCGATCACCAAGGACAGTCGGGGCTATACACCGCTCAACTGCGCTTCCTCCAAGACGGATGAGCGAATCGCGGCGGAACTGATTGCCGCCGGAGCCGATCCCGGCGAGCAGAGTCCAAACCGTTTTGAATCCGCCGTGCCGATTTTCAACGTAAAAAACGTCCCCGCCTCCATCGCCTACTATGTCGAGAAACTGGGATTTCAGAAGGAATGGGATTGGGGCGCACCCGCGACCTTCGCCTGTGTTCATCGCGACGAAGTCAGGATCTTCCTCTGCCAGGATGCTCAGGGTGCAGGGGGCATGTGGCTTTCAGTCTTCGTTCATGACGTCGATGCTCTTTACGAAGACTATCGGAAAAAAGGCGTCCTCATCCGTCAGGCCCCGACCAATTTTCCCTGGGGTGTGCGGGAAATGAACATCGAGGACCCGGACGGCCATCGCCTGCGCATAGGAAGTGATGCCACCGGCACCAGCGATGACATCCCCTTGAACGAAGAAGCCTGAAGCCATCTCCGCGGTGCGGCGGGACAGAGGCCTATTTCGTCTCGAATTTGAGTCCTCAGACCACCGCACTGCGAAGACCTTGGACAAGTCTGTTATCGACTAAATCTTTGTGTCAGCGTATTGCGAAACTACGCTATTCGCGATCACGCTTGGTGCACCATAGCTGACCAAATATATTTCCAGATTGCTTTGGCGAACGAGGTGTATTGCTCGCAAAATCGCTTCGACAATCCACTCGTCCTGATTCCCAAAAGCCCCACCGCCTAGCATTGTCAGAAACACTCGCTTGTTTCCCGTCCTCGACGCATTTTCGACCGCAGCAAACAGGGTTGCTTCGTACGCAGCCTCTAAGACAAGCGTCGCAAGCTCACGCCAACTCGCAGCAGGTCCCATTCCGTATGCTACGGGCATTGCACTACAATAGATTTGCGTGACCCTGTGGCCGGCGTTGTTGAGGGTAACTTCAGTGTCTGCATGCAACCCAATCCGAAGCAGACTTCGCAGCTTGTCTCTTTCGATTTGAGACATTGCTCGTAGAGTCTGCGCTAATTCCGACAGCCCTCTTGGCGTGAGTAAAGCATACCCATTCGTCATTTCCCAGTAGATTTTTTCGTGGTTATTCAAGGCGTTACCGATGTCTTTCAAGCAATCAATTTGCCTGTCAATGGACTGCCCGACTCCACCGCGAACTGGAACAAAATAGTTACGATAGATTGTCCCGGCCCCACATGCGATTGCGCATGCAGGTCCCTGGGTATGATCGTGCTCGTATCGACCAACACCAAGTTCGGGAATGAGCGAAGGTGCCGCCATTTCGAGCAGATTGAACTGAGAGGCGACTTGGAAAGTTGCTCCGGAATTCTCAGGCAACACGTGAAGCCGCTGAACGTCGGCGACGATCTCCTGAACCGAAATTTGTCCCTCACAAGGCAGATCGATGCCTCGTAGCTCCGACAGTGACGGCATCGTCAAAGTACCAATTTCAAAACGCCTGACGTTTGCCGCGGAGATCAGGCTGCTCCCCTCAACAGTTAGCAACTCGCCAACCGATTGGGGCGTTTCGGATTCAATACCTGTGAGAACTGAGAACCATGACATTCATAAGATTCTACCGCATAGATATTTATCTGCAAAGCCGGCTCGGCATCCTTCATTTATTGCCTGTGGCTTCGCAGCTATAGAGCGGATTCACCTGTTTTGACGAAACCGCTTAGTGGTTCCGACCAGGTTGAGAATTCATACTTATGGATTCTCAACCGAAACATGATCCGATCTAGTGAAAGTCCCGCGACGGGAACAGGACCTTGGCTTGATCCCGTGGGTGGCGCGGTCTGGGTACGGGTTTGGCTTTGCCTCTGACCGACAGGCGCGGCAGCACCGGGTTTTTGAACTCGTCGGCGGGGGAAAGTTCCGTCTGGAAACTTGCGCCCTCGCCCAACTGATCCAGCAAAGATGACAGGTCTTCGATGCGGTCGGCAATCAGGTGGATCACAATCCCCTCGCGCTGCAGCCGTCCGGTGATGCGCATCAGTCGTGCCGTGACGATCGCACGCCGGAAACGCTCGAAGGCCTTCGGCCAGACCACCACGTTACAGACCCCGGTCTCGTCTTCCAGCGTGATAAAGATCACGCCGGAGGCGCTGCCCGGGCGCTGCCGCACCAGGACCAGACCACAGACCGTAATGCGCGCATCCACCGGGATCTCCATCAGCCGATCAGAAGGAGTGATACCGGGAAATTCGGGATGCTGTTCGCGCAGTAAAGCCAGTGGGTGGGCCTTGAGGGAAAGCCGCAGGGAGGCATAGTCCTCAACCACCTCCTCCCCCAGCGAGGGCGACGGCAGGACAACGCCGGGTTCCGGCCCCCGGTCTTCCTCTCCGGCGGCGGCAAAGAGCGGCAGCGGCGCCTCGCCCAACCCCTTGATCTGCCAGAGCGCCTGACGCCGGTCCAGCGCCATGGAGGAAAAGGCATCGGCGCGCGCCAGAACATCCAGAGCGCGCGGTGTCAAACCGGCGCGCCGCCATATGGCCAGCGGATCGGTATAGCCATTGCCCCGCGCCGCGACCAGCCAGTCACCATCTTCCTGAGACAGTCCCTTGATCTGCCGCAGGCCAATCCGCAGCGCCATCCCCAGTCCCGCAGTGTCGGTCGTGCCGCCGGTCTCCAGACTCGAATCCCAATCCGAATGATTGACGTCCGCCGGGCGCACTTCGACACCATGCTCCCGGGCGTCCCGGATGATCTGCGCCGGGGCATAAAAGCCCATGGGCTGACTGTTCAACAGTGCGCAGGCGAAGGCCGCCGGATAGCGGTGCTTCATCCAGGCAGAGACATAGGCGAGCAGCGCAAAGCTTGCCGCATGGCTCTCGGGAAAACCGTATTCACCGAAACCTTCGATCTGGCGGAAACAGCGTTCGGCAAAGTCCTGCTCATAGCCGCGCTGGATCATGCCGTTGATCATCTTTTCCCGGAAGGTGTGGATCGTCCCGCTGTTGCGAAAGGTCGCCATGGCCCGACGCAGTTTGTCGGCCTCGGTCGCGGTGAAGCCCGCCGCCACCATGGCGATGGACATAGCCTGCTCCTGAAACAGCGGTACGCCGAGGGTCTTTTTCAAAACCCGCTCCAGCTCTTTGGAGGGGTAATGCACGTCCTCCTCGCCATTGCGCCGGCGCAGATAAGGATGCACCATATCCCCCTGGATCGGACCGGGCCGGACGATGGCAACCTCGATCACCAGGTCATAAAAATTGCGTGGCTTCATGCGCGGCAGGAAGTTCATCTGCGCCCGGCTTTCGACCTGGAATACACCGATGGCATCGGCCCGGCAGAGCATGTCGTAGACCCCGCTGTCCCGGCCCGGCACCGAACTGAGGTCAAAGGTCGCGCCGTAATGCCGCCGGATCAGATCGAAGCCTTTGCGCAAACAGGTCAGCATCCCCAGCGACAGCACATCGACCTTCAGAATGCCCAGAGCATCCAGATCGTCCTTGTCCCACTGAATGACCGTGCGGTCCTCCATGGCCGCATTCTCGACCGGTACCAGTTCATCCAGCCGCCCCCGGGTCATGACGAAGCCGCCGACATGCTGGGAGAGGTGCCGGGGAAAGCCGGTGATTTCGGCGGTGAGATCGAGCGTCAGGCGCAGACGGGGATCCTCGGGGTTCAGGCCGATCTCGCGCACCCGCTCGTCGCTCAAGCCATCGCGGGACCAGCCGGAAGCCTGGGTCGCCAGGGCCGCGATGCTATCCGCGCTCAACCCCATGGCCTTGCCGACATCCCGAACCGCGCCGCGTGTGCGGTAGTGGATTACAGTCGCCGTCATGCCCGCATGGGCGCGACCGTATTTCTTATAGATGTACTGGATGACCTCTTCACGGCGCTCGTGTTCGAAATCCACATCGATGTCGGGTGGCTCGTTCCGTTCGCTGCTGATGAAACGTTCGAACAGCAGATCCGTGCGGTCCGGATCGACCGCCGTCACACCCAGACAGTAGCAGACCGCCGAATTGGCGGCCGAGCCGCGTCCCTGACAAAGAATACCCACGGACCTGGCGAATTGGACCAGATCCTGGACCGTCAGAAAATAAGGCGCGTAGGAAAGTTGGCCGATCAGATCCAGTTCATGCTCGACCTGCTTTTTGACCTTCTCCGGAATCCGGCCCGGATAACGCCAGCGCGCACCTTTCCAGGTCAGATGTACCAGTTCCTCCTGGGGGCTTCGGCCTTCACGGGTGGTTTCATCCGGATAGTCGTAGCGCAGCTCATCCAGATTAAAACCGCAACGCGCAACGATCTCCAGACTGCGGTTCAGAGCCTCGGGATAGCCCTGAAACAACCGCGCCATCTCTCCCGGCGACTTCAAATGCCGCTCGGCATTATCGAGCAGCTTATAGCCCGCCGTATCGATGGTGCATTTTTCCCGCACGCAACTCAGGACATCCGCCATTGCCCGGCGCGCGGGCGCGTGCATCAGAACGCCATTGCTCGCCAGCAGCGGCACCGCGAGCGTCTCCGCCAGATCCGACAGGCGGCGCAGCCAGCGGTCGTCATCCCCCCGGTAGCGGTAACGCGCCGCAAGATAAAGACGCCCGGACAATAATTCCTCCCAGGCTTTCAGTTCGTCATGATAGCGCGGATAAACCTCGTTGGTCTCATGGGCCTCGGGCTCAAGCGCGTCCGGCGGAAGCGCAACGAAAATCATCCCCTCGTGCCAGTCCTTCAGGTCCTCGCGGTAGAGTATGCAGTCTCCCTTCTCCGCCCGGCGACGGCCCAGCGTCAGCAGACGGCAGAGACGGCCATAGGCGGACCGGTCCATGGGAAAGGCCAGCAGATCCTCTCCGTCCTGAAAGCGCAGGCGGGAACCGACGATCAGCCGCATCCCCGCTTCCTTCGCGGCGATATGAGCCCGGACCACACCGGCCAGGCTGTTGACGTCGGCAATCCCAATGGCTTTCAGCCCCAGCGCGGCAGCTTGCAGCACGAACTCGTCCGGATGAGACGCCCCCTGCAGGAAGGTGAAGTTCGAGAGAACATCCAGCTCGGCATAGCCGGGAAGTGCTTCTGTAATCTTGTCTTCCTTCATGCAAAAAGTCCGTGCAGAAACCAGGTCACCGGCACGTCGCTGCGCAGCGGGCCTTCGCGGTAGAGCCAGAAGCGGCGTCCGGCCTCGTCCTCAACCCGCCAGTAGTCCCGGACGCCTTTCGCCCAGTCAGGATCGTTCCGCCACCACTCCGGGGACAGGCGTTCCGGCCCTTCCGCCGCCTGGACCTTGTGCCTGATCCGCCGCCATACAAAAACGGCGGGCGGTGTTCCGGGCTCGCCCGGCGGCAGGAGTGAAAGGGTCTCGACCGCTTCCGGGCGGCGCAAAAGCCGAGCCGGACGCAGCAGGCGGGCCGGCCAGGGCGCGCCCGCGCCTCCAGGTGCAATAGCGGACGCATCTTCAGGCGCAGCATCGGACGCGTGATCAACATGAGACGCGGAAACCGAGCGATAGGCGCGTTCAGGCAGATAACTTGCCACCGGCTGCAGCTTCTGGATCCGCTCGAACCCCAGACGATTGCCCAGCAGATCGATCAGCGAAGCCGTGCCGTTTTCGCTGGCGGCGTCACCGGACATGCCTGCTTCAGATGGCGCGCCAACGGGGATAGCCTCCTGAAGCGCTCCCAGAGGTTCCACGCCACTGGCGGAAAGAACCAGGGTTTCGAAACCGAAGGCCGCATCGAGCTGCCCCAGATGTTCGGCAAAAAGCCGCGCCAGTTGCTTCGGATCCCGCATCGGCCGGGCCGTTCCGATCTCCAGGCGCTGGGTATCGCCGTCCACCCGGTGGCACTGAAACTCCAGGCGGCGGCAACCGTATTGCGCCTGACGCAGCCGCGCACAGAGGCGTTCCAGCAGCAGCTTGAGTGCTTCGGCGATATCATCGGCCTGCACAATCGGTTCGGGGAAAGCCATGCGCACCCGGTAAGGCCGCTCATGGCCACGCGGGGTGATCGGTTCCGCCGTGCTGCCCAGCGCCTGATCGAGACGGCGTACGACATCCAGCCTGAAACGATTGGCCAGGGAGATCCGCGACAGGGCATAGAGATCACCGACCCGCCGCAACCCCAGACGCGACAGCTTGGACAGGGTTTCGGACTCCAGACGCAAAGCCGCAACCGGTAGAGCTGCCAGAGCTGCCTTGGTTCCGCCGGGCGGAATCACACGCCGGTCTTCGCCGCAGCGGGCGAAAGCCCAGGCCCCGCCGGGCGTATCCGCCAGTGCTCCGCGGACGAAAAAACCATAGCCGCTCAACCGGTCCAGAAGCTCGTTCAGCAAGGCTTGTTCCCCGCCGCGCAGATGTGCGCAGCCGGTCACATCGAGCCAAAGGCCGTCCGGCCCCTCCAGGGAAACCCAGGGTGTGTAAGATCCGCACCAGCGGGCCAGCCGCTCCATCATCGCGGCATCGGCCCGCTCATCCGAGGGCAGCGTGAAAAGGTCCGGCAGTACGGCCCGGGCATCGGCCAGGGTCATACCCGGCGCAATCCCAGCGATCTCCGCAGCCCGCGTCACGGCGGAAATGACGACCCGGTTACCGGTCTCCGCCGTAACCGCCAGTGCCTTATCCCACCAGGCGCTGCCTTGCCGACGGATCAGCCTGTCCGTTTGCAGTCTCGGCAACCAAAGAGAAACGATACGCCTTTGCATCCCACTTCACCGTCCAGGCACCGCTGCCACCATTCCGGCAACGATGTAATGAAAGCCGCCAGGTCATGGAGCTTGCGGCACTGTCTTTATTTCTGGCGGCATCAGCCGACCAGCGGGAAAAAGCCGCGCTGGGGGCTTTTGCCTGCATCTCAAGACCATATCGCTCGGTCCCGGTTGTTTTTTGCCTCCCGGCTGACGGACTCTTCGAGATCTGGTCCCGCCAGGCCGATTGGACGAGAAAGCCGGTCACGCCACTGCTCTCCGCCGCAAGCTGAAGCCGGCGGCTGGCCGTCAGATCCATCGCAGCGGACAGCTCCCCGACCACCGCGGCCAGTACGCGGCAGCGCAAGCCATCTTCCATGGCGGCCAGCACTTCGCGCGGTTTACGGCAACGCACGACAATCAGACGCCGGTAGTCCAGTCCAAAAGCCGCAAGGCCGGGCGGATAAAGCTCACTGCCCGCCAGGGCATCCGCGCACCAGAGCACCGGCCCCTTCAAGCGACCCGAGAGAATCGCGGCAAAAGCTTCGGCTCCCTCCCCGGCAAATTCGTGCAGGCATCCCGTCCGTAAACCGGGAGAAGTCTGATCGGACAAGAGACCATCGATCTCCGGCAGCCCTAACGCGATGGTCTTGCCAGCCCTCTCGCTCCACCCGCTGCGCTCGATCCTCCGCAGTTCCTCACGCAAGCCCGCCAGCTTCTTCGCCGACCCGCCAGAAGGGTCTCTCTTTGGGGTTTCAGAACGAAGCATTGCGCCGCCAAACTCCTGTTCACTTCATAATGTTCTCTTTTTGTTCTACATGTTCTATAGAGAAAGAGTCAATAAACCCTGAATTGGAAAAGCTGCCTGCGGGCTTACCAGAATTTCGATCGCCACCGCAAAAAGGGACCCATTGCGCGCAACACGGGCCTTTCAAGAAGCTTCATGGCAACTTCCAATTAAAACAAAGCTGTGAGCAATCAAACCGGCGTTATTAATCGGGAAAGAGTTTGTCTTTTATAAAGAGACATAACCTAGGGTAGCAGCCTGAGCCGACCCAAACGCTCAAAAGGAAGGTGAGAGAAAAAACTTCTTAAATATCCATAAAAAACAAATAATTAGAGAGAAACCTACAAAATTTAAACCGATGAAGATACCTCACCCCAAAACCCTGTCGCGCTATCTTCCGCTGGCAATTTTTTTGTGCCTGGCCTCAGCGGTTCTGGGCGTTTCCTGGTTTCTTTCTCACAATCAGACGGTTGCAATCCGTAACGAAGCCAATCTGATCGGGCAGCAAACCGCCGGGCAGCTTGAAAATCACATCACCGATCATCTGAGTATTCTTGAACATCTCCGGAATCTCTGGATAAAGCGCCAGATCAACAATCCTGAAGCTTTTGTGGAAACGGTCGAATCCCTTCAACAGCAATTCTCCGGCTTCCAGGCTGTGAACTGGGTTGACGCTAAGGGCATCGTTCAGTGGATCGCCCCTGAAGCAGGTAACGAACCTGCAAAGGGTGCTAATCTGGCCGAGCATCCAGCCTCCCGCCAGTTGATAGAACGGGCACTCCACAGCAATCAAGATATGGCGACCCCGCCGATCATACTGCTTCAAGGCGGCAAGGGCTTCGCAACTTACTACCCGCTTATCAGAAACGGCCAGCTGGAAGGCTATCTGAACGGCGTGTTCCGTATCGACCCCTTGATGGAGAGCGCCCTCGCCCAGGTCACCCGCAGCGACTATCAGATTATGATCCACGACGAGGGCCAGAAGGTCTACAGCCGGGGCGTCGCCTATGACGAGGAGGCCTTTACGACCACGCACCGCGTAAAGCTGCTCAACAGATCCTGGGATCTCTCCCTGACGCCTGGTCCCGGCTCGATCGCAGCTCAATCAATGAACGCCGACAAAATCATTCTGGTGCTTGGCCTATTACTCTCTGTCGGTCTGGCGTATCTGCTCCGGCTGGTGACCCTGCGACAGGAAGCGCTCTGGGCCGCTCAAGAGAGTTACAGCGGCCTCTTCGAAAATGCCACGGAAGGTATCTACCGCAGTCTGCCCGACGGCACCTGCGTCAGCTGTAATCCGGCCATGATCAAACTGAATGGTTTCACCAAGGAATCGGAACTTCTGAGCGCGGTCAGCTCAAAGCCCAACTCCTGGTACGTCGAACCGGACCGCAGAAACGAGTTCCTGCGACTGCTCAACCGCAATGGCCGGGTGGAAAACTTCATTTCCGAAGTCCACCGTCTGAGTGACGGTCAACGCCTCTGGGTCAGCGAGAACGCGCATATCATCTGCTGCGAAGAAGGCAAAAGCCTGGGATATCAGGGCACGATCATGGATATCTCCGAGCGCCGGCGGGCAAACGAGATTCTGCGCCGCGAGCGGGAATTCGTCGTCGCCATGCTGGATACCGCCGAAGCCCTGATCTGCGTGATCGACATGGAAGGCCAGGTCGTTCGCTTCAACAAAGCCTGCGAAAGACTCTCGGGTTACAGCCTCTCGGAAGTCATCGGCCGGCCGGTGTACGACTTCGTCATTCCCGAACAGGATCGCGACGGCCTGCAGGACATGCTGCGCAGTCTGCGCCTGGGAGTTTACCCAAACACCCACCTCAATTACTGGGTCTGCAGAAGTGGCGGACAACGGCTGATCGAATGGTCCAATACCGCGCTTCGGGATGAATCCGGCAGGGTCGCCTATTGCGTGTCGATCGGCATCGACGTCACCGAACGCAAGCAGGCGGAAGAAGAACTGCAACTGGCCAAGGAAGAGGCGGAGTCGTCGAACCGGGCAAAATCCGAATTCCTAGCCAATATGAGCCATGAGCTCCGGACACCTCTGAACGCCGTGATCGGTTTCGCCGAGATCCTGGAAAACCAGATGTTCGGAGAGATGGGCGACTCCCGCTACGGTGACTACGCGCGCGATATCCGTACCAGCGCGACTCATCTCCTGGGGATCATCAACAACATCCTCGACCTCTCAAAGGTTGAGGCCGGGCGCCTGGAACTGATCGACGCGCCCACCGATGTCCACGATGTCCTGTCGAGCTGCCTCAACATCGTAAAGGCCACCGCAAATGCCGGAGAAGTCAACTTCGACATTCAAGGCGCGGCGGGACTGCCCTATCTGCAGGTCGACGAACGCATGTTGCGCCAGATCCTGCTGAACATTCTCTCGAATGCTCTGAAATTCACGCCGGCAGGTGGACGGATCACCGTGACGCTCAAGAGCGAGCCGGAGGATGCCGCCTACAAAGTGATCATCGCCGATACCGGGATCGGTATGACCGCTGACAATATCGAAAAAGCCCTCACGCCTTTCGGACAGGTCGAGAGCTCCCTCAGCCGGAAATACGACGGTACCGGCCTGGGGCTTCCGCTCTCCCGTTCCCTGATCGAACTGCACGGCGGCCAACTGACGATCGAAAGCGAGCCGGAGAACGGCACCGAGGTTACCTTGAGCTTCCCCGGTCACCGTATTATCCAGCGCCAGCCTCCCCAAAGCGGATCGCGCGCTTCCTCAGCCAGATAATCGATGAAGGTTTCGATCAGGCAGAAAGAAGCCGGTCACACGAACGGCAGCTTGACGCCTTCCTGCTCAATCGTGCGCTGGACCGCCGGACGCTCCAGAACCCGTTGAAGAAGTCCGCCGACATTCGGCAAGCGGCGCGGTGGACGGTTCATACCGCGGCCCCAGCGCGATAACATCAGGAGATAGAGATCACAAACGCTGATCTTTTCACCGAGCAGATAGGGTTTCCCCTCCAACGCCGCTTCCAAAATGTCGAAGCTGTCATTCAGACGCATTTCGGCCGCCGCAACCACTGCATCTTTCCCGGCTTCATCGGTGGTGTAGCGATGACTGTAGAAGTAGGTCAGATAGGTCGACTGGATCGTATTGGTCATATAGCACAGCCACTTATAAAGCTGTGCGCGTTCCGGTGAGCCCAGGGCCGGCGTCCAATCGGAATCAGGGTTGCTGTCCATAATATGCAGACAGACTGCGACCGTCTCATGCAAAACCAAACGGTCAGGCCCATCGCCTTCGATCAAAACAGGAATCAGGCCGCTGGGGTGCAGCGCCAGATACTCCGGTGTCTTGTGCTCGTTCTTGGTCCGGTCCACGAACTTGAGCTCGTAGGGAACGCCGAGTTCCTCAAGCAGCATATGCGGCGTGATGCTGGCATTTCCGGGATAGTAGTATAGCTGGTACATCGCTGTCGTTTCCGTTCTGATTTCCGGCTGTGAATCCGATCACTATCTCGAGGATAAGGAAATCCACCTTTGCACCGGATGCAAAGCTTTTCCGGAAAGATACCGCATTTTTATTTCTGTACCCAATGAACCCAGTCTGCAAATCGAACGACTTAAGAAAACAGCTACAGCACTCGAAGCAGCAATCCATGCGCCCACACCAAACTTCCATTAAAGTTCCCGTCATGAGGTGCGACCGCAGCAGCTTGAAAACGCCTTCGATCCGCAACAACTTCGTTCTTTCGGGCTGATATCCTAATGCTTGCCTGTATTTCACTCTGCAGACACTTCACCAGGACGCAATGGGAACTCCCGGTTGATGGCCCGCGCCTGCTTATCACCTGGCGGGAAAGCCCGGCAGTCGCTCCAGGGGACGGCGACGAGGCGATATCCGGAGCCCTTCGGGCCGTACTCTGCCAAAGCATGACAAGAGACCATGAGGTTGCCTGGTTCGACGGGGTCATCCATCCGGACGCCAAGAATCATCTTCTCACGCCTGGTTTTCTTGAATGGCCCAACAGAATCCGGCGCTATCTTACCCGGCGGCCCCGAGATGCCTGGCTTCTTCGCAGCCGGGATCTGTCAACAGTCCTGCGTCTGTTCGACGCCACGGGTTTTTCCTGGGACCAGCGCGGACAGATGGTACTGCTGTTTCCCCCGGCTGCATCCATCGATCCGGAGCCTGCGCAGCTTCTGGCAGCCATCGGTACTCTACAGCGAGGTCCGCTGGAAACCTTCTGGCCGCTCGGCGTTGCCTATTGCATTTTACCTGGCGTGGACGGCTGTGTGGCGGGGGTCTATGCCTCGGATTGGAATGCCATCGATGCATTCATTGCCTCTCTTGAAGCAGCAGCAGCCACCTCCGGGGTCAGATTGAGCGAATGCAACGAGGAAAGCCTGTCCGGCTAGCAATGTTGCATTGAGTCGGTGGCTCGCCGGCAACACTTCCCTCCGGACTGAGTCGACTCGAGGTCTGTCTTTCTTTGAACATCAGTCAACAACTTTGAATTAAATTATTTTCTATAGACAAAAAAATTTTCCCTATAGGCAAATTTAAACCATTAGTTTATCAACGCGTCAGAATACCTATCCCACAGCACATCCCAAAAAGTACCTGCGCCCATTTTCCTGCGCAAAGCCGCGAAGAGTTCTCGAAATACCGTAGCCTGACGAAACAGACCCGATGCCAATGACACAACCCCAGACGCCCCTCGCCACCACGGCAAACCGGCTTGCAACGCTCTACAACGAGTCTTTCGGTGGAAAATCGAAAGGCCGGTATCGTATTTCGGTGAAGCTGGTTCGTCAGCTTGCCGGCAAGCGCCGCCTCTACGAAGACGATATCCGCGCCCTGACCCGTGAGATGCTCGAGCGCGGTTACGTCCTGATCGATATGGACAGCTTCTTCGTCGTGATGGGCGCCAATACCTTTGTGAACTATCGCCGAGCAAACGAAGACGTCCTGTCATGAAGAAGAGTTCACCCGGGAAAGCTAAAACCCGCGAGAGACAGACTATCGGCTGGCGCGAGATGGTCGGTCTGCCAGAACTCGGCATCACAAGCCTGCGCGCCAAAATCGATACCGGCGCACGCACCTCGGCCTTGCATGCTGTCGACCTGGTCCTGTTCGAGAAAGATGGCGCCCGCTGGATCGAATTTCGGATCCCACAGCCGGGCAAGCCAAAATCAGCGCGCTGTGCCGCCCCTCTCGTTGACGAGCGACAGATCAAGAATACCAGCGGCGTAGCGGAAACCCGCTACATTATCGAGACCACGCTGGTTTTCGGGAAACGCCACTGGAGCATCGAAGTATCGCTCGCGGACCGGAAGAAGATGGAGTTCGATCTGATCCTTGGCCGGACCGCTCTGCGCAGGCGAAAACTGCTGGTTGATCCAGGGAGGTCCTTTCTTGCGGGTCCGCCCCATGAGCAGCCGACCACCGGAAAAGACACCTCAAACGAACAGCCGCGGCCGCGCAAGACGTCTCGCGCAAACAACCTCCAGACAGGGAGTAAGTAATGAAAATCGCGATGATGGCACGAAATCCGGAGCTCTATTCCCACAAGCGCCTGAAAGAAGCCGCCGAGGAACGGGGGCATGAGTTGGATATCATCAATACCTTGCGCTGTTACATGAACATCGCCTCGCGCCGCCCTGCGATCTATTACAACGGTGAGAAGCTGCAACACTATGATGCCGTCATCCCCCGGATCGGTGCGTCGGTCACCTACTACGGCCTCGCGGTCCTGCGCCAGTTCGAGATGATGGGTGTTTATCCCCTGAACGAATCTGTAGCCATCGGACGGTCCCGGGACAAACTACGCTCACTGCAGCTGCTCTCGCGTGAAGGGATCGGCCTGCCGGTCACGACCTTCGCACATGATCCAAAGCAGACAGAAGAGGTCCTGGAGCTTGCCGGCGGCGCGCCGCTGGTGATCAAGTTGCTGGAAGGCACCCAGGGTATCGGTGTGGTTCTGGCCGACAGTGACCGCTCGGCAAAGTCAGTGGTCGAGGCTTTCCGGGGTGCGAAGGTCAACATCCTGGTGCAGGAATTCATCAAGGAAGCCGGTGGCACCGACATCCGCGCCCTGGTTGTCGGCGGTAAAGTCGTGGCCGCCATGCAGCGCAAGGGGGCTGAAGGCGATTTCCGCTCCAACCTGCATCGTGGCGGCAGCGCGCAGATGATCAAGATCTCACCGGAAGAACGCTCCACCGCCATCCGCTCGGCAAAAGCCATGGGCCTGAATGTCTGCGGCGTCGATATGCTGCGCTCCAATCACGGTCCGGTGGTTATGGAGGTCAATTCCTCACCGGGCCTGGAGGGTGTCGAGAAAGCCACGGGCATCAACGTCGCCGGAAAGGTCATTGAACTGCTGGAAAAGCAGGCCAAGCCCGGTAAAACCAAAACCAAGGGCAAGGGCTGATGCCGGATCAGGCGCCGTTTCAGATCGGCAAGCATCGGGTCCCTGCAGGGACCCGAAGAACGGTTGATCTGCCGGTCAGCGTTCTCTCGGATCATACGCCTGTCTCAATGTCGGTGCATGTCGCCCATGGCCGAAAGCCCGGTCCGACGCTCTTCGTCAGTGCCGCGGTGCATGGCGACGAAATCATCGGCGTCGAGATTGTCCGAAGGCTCCTGCGCGCGCCCAGTCTCGACAAGCTGAAGGGCACCCTGCTCGCCATCCCGATCGTCAATGCCTACGGCTTCATGAACCATTCGCGTTATCTGCCCGACCGCCGCGATCTCAATCGGGTATTTCCCGGAAGTCCGCAAGGCTCCCTCGCCTCCCGCCTTGCTCATATTTTCATGACGGAAATCGTCGGACGCTCGGATGTGGGTATCGACCTGCACTCAGCCGCAATCCACAGAACTAACCTGCCGCAGATCCGTGTTTCGCCCTCGAAACCGGAGACTATCGCCCTGGCGGAAACCTTTGGCGCGCCCCTGGTCCTGACATCTAAAACGCGCCCGGGCTCCCTCCGGCAATCGGCGCAGGACCTCGGTATCGATGTGCTGCTCTATGAGGCCGGTGAAGGCTTGCGGTTCGACGAGTTCGCGGTCCGGGCGGGCGTCACCGGTATCCTTCGCATCATGCATCACCTTAAAATGGTGCCTGCGCGCGGAATTACCAAACTCAAGGCCGCACCGATTCAATCCTCCTCGAGCTTCTGGCAGCGCGCGCCGGCCGGTGGCTTGCTGCGGGCGTTCAAAACCATCGGCGATGAAGTCGAGCAGGATGATGTCCTGGGCATCATCTCGGATCCCTTTGGCGAAATGGATACGGAAATCCTGGCTGAAGAGGCCGGGCTGCTGATCGGCCGCAGCAACCTGCCGGTGGCCAATGAAGGCGATGGCCTGTTCCACATCGCGCGCCTCAAGCGCAACGACGACGCCGGAGCCACCATCGACAGCCTCACGACCCAGCTCAACGAGGATCCCCTCTTCGACGAAGATGAAATCATCTGACCGCAACGAGATACCGCTGCGCTGACGCCAAAAGCAAAAGAGCCGGAGTGATAAACACCCCGGCTCTCTTTTTTAAATCCGATCAGGATTGATCGGGTGACGTCGGATTACTTGGTCCAGCTTTTGACCAGCTCATCGTAGTTCACGGTCTCAGGCGTCGGCTTTTCGTTGGCGAGTTTCGCCTTCGGAGCACCGGGCTTGGAGAGCCATTCGTTCGGATCGACTTCGTCGTTCAGCTTCGGACCAATGTCGCCCTGGACACCGGCACGCTCCAAACGTGAGAGCACTTTTTCCTGAGCTGCACAGAGAGCATCCATGGCTTCCTGCGGGGTTTTCGCGCCCGAAGAGGCATCACCGATGTTCTGCCACCAGAGCTGCGCCAGTTTCGGGTAATCCGGAACGTTGGTGCCGGTCGGGGACCACTGAACACGGGCCGGCGAACGATAGAACTCGATCAGACCGCCCAGTTTCGGGGCCCGCTCGGTGAAGCTCTCGTGCTGGATCGTGCTTTCGCGAATGAAAGTAAGACCGACGTGGCTTTTCTTCACATCAACCGTCTTGGAGGTGACGAACTGCGCGTAGAGCCATGCGGCCTTGGCGCGATCGACCGGAGTCGATTTCATCAGCGTCCAGGAACCGGCATCCTGATAGCCAAGCTTCTGGCCTTCTTCCCAGTAAGCACCGTGCGGTGAAGGCGCCATACGCCACTTCGGCGTGCCGTCTTCGTTCACGACGGGAATGCCGTCTTTGACCATGTCGGCGGTAAAGGCGGTGTACCAGAAGATCTGCTGAGCAATTGCGCCCTGTGCAGGAACCGGACCGGCTTCACCGAAGACCATACCGGCAGCTTCAGGCGGAGCATAAGCCTTCAGCCAGTCAATGTACTTGGTGATCGAGTAGACAGCAGCCGGACCGTTGGTGTCGCCGCCGCGGGCCACACAGGAACCGACAGGCTGGCTGTTTTCATTGACGCGAATACCCCACTCATCGACCGGAAGGCCGTTCGGGGAACCTTTGTCGCCGTTGCCGGCCATGGAGAGCCAGGCATCGGTGAAGCGCCAACCGAGCGATGGATCTTTCTTACCGTAGTCCATGTGGCCATAGACTTTTTTGCCGTCGATTTCACGGCCGGTGAAGAACTCGGCGATATCCTGATACGCGGACCAGTTAACCGGAACACCCAGGTCGTAGCCGTACTTGGCCTTGAAGTCGGCCATGTTCTTTTCGTCGGTGAACCAGTCATAGCGGAACCAGTAGAGGTTCGCGAACTGCTGGTCAGGAAGCTGATAGAGCTTGCCGTCGGGACCGGTGGTGAAGTCCTTGCCAACGAAGTCGTCGATGTCGAGGGTCGGCAGGGTTACGTCCTTGCCTTCGCCAGCCATCCAGTCGGTCAGATTGCGGGCCTGCTGGTAGCGCCAGTGAGTGCCGATCAGATCCGAGTCATTGATATAGGCGTCATAGATGTTCTCGCCCGACTGCATCTGGGTCTGGAGCTTCTCGACCACATCACCCTCACCGATCAGATCGTGGGTGATCTTGATGCCGGTGATTTCGGTGAAAGCCTTGGCGAGAGTCTTGGACTCATACTCATGGGTTCCGATGGTTTCAGAGACCACCTTGATTTCCATGCCCTTGAAGGGTTCAGCGGCTTTGATGAACCACTCCATTTCCGTCTTCTGCTCGTCCTTCGAGATCGCAGCAGGCTGGAATTCCTCAAGCCATTTTTCTGCGGCCGCCATGTCCGCAAAGGCAGATCCGGAACTCGCCATCATGGCAAGAGCCGCCGCCGTCGTTAACAGATACCTTTTCATTGAAGGTCCTCCCTAGTTATCGTTCAACAACACTTTGGTACGCCTCTACCTGAACCGCACCTTTCCCAAAAAAACCTATACAAACCTGAACACAAAAAGCGCATAGAGCAAGCAAACGCCAAGTGCCCACCAGAGATTCGGGCCGACCAGCCCGAGCCATGCCAGATTGATGAAAGCGCTGCCCAGAAGCGACAGAAACAACCTGTCGCCACGGGTGGTCTCAAAGCGCAGGATACCGACCCGCGGCCCGCCGCCGGGACGGGCATATTCCCAAATCCCCATGCCGATCAGCAGACAGATAATCGTCCCGAAGAAGATCGCTGTCGGCAGGGTCCAGGCCATCCAAGATAAATCCATCACCAGCCCTCCTTACACCCGGCCCAGGGCAAAGCCCTTGGCGATATAGTTACGCACGAAGTAAATCACCAGCGCGCCCGGAATAATCGTCAACACACCTGCCGCCGCCAGCACACCCCAGTCCAACCCGGAGGCCGAGACCGTCCTTGTCATGGTCGCCGCGATTGGCTTGGCCGCGACCGTGGTCAGGGTCCGGGCGATCAGCAGTTCGACCCAGGAGAACATGAAGCAGAAGAAAGCGGCGACGCCGATACCCGAGGCGATCAGGGGCACGAAGATCTTTACGAAGAATTTCGGGAAGGAATAGCCATCCAGATAGGCCGTCTCGTCGATCTCCTTCGGCACGCCGGACATAAAGCCTTCCAGGATCCAGACCGCCAGCGGCACGTTGAAGAGGCAGTGCGCCAGCGCCACCGCGATATGCGTATCGATCAGACCGAAGGCCGAGTAGAGCTGAAAGAACGGCAGAGCAAAAACCGCGGGCGGTGCCATGCGGTTGGTCAGCAGCCAGAAAAAGAGATGCTTGTCGCCCAGGAAGTTGTAACGCGAAAAGGCGTAGGCTGCCGGGAGCGCCACGGAGACGGAAATCACCGTGTTGAGCACCACATAGATGATCGAGTTGATGTAGCCGTTGTACCAGGAAGGGTCGCCGAAGATCACCGCGTAGTTCTGCAGGGTCGGGTTCTGCGGAAAGAGCGTAAAGGTCGAGAGAATTTCCTGGTTGGTCTTGAAGCTCATATTGACGAGCCAATAGATCGGCAGCATCAGAAACACGATGTAGAGCGTCGGCACCAGCCACTTGAAACTGCGTTGCTTACGCGGGCGAGCCGCCGTGGTGACGTCCATGCTCATCCCTTTTCTCCCGCACCGGCATCCGAGTTCTCCGAGCCGTAGTTAGTCATGATCGTATAGAAGACCCAGGACATCAGCAGAATGATCAGGAAGTAGATCAGCGACATGGCCGCCGCCGGCCCCAGATCGAACTGGCCGATCGCGAGCTTGACCAGATCAATAGAGAGGAAGGTCGTCGCATTGCCGGGCCCACCGCCGGTCACCACAAAAGGCTCGGTGTAGATCATGAAGGAATCCATGAAGCGCAGCAGCACCGCGATCAGCAGCACCCGGTGCATCTTGGGCAGCTGGATGTAACGGAAGACGCTCCAGCGCGACGCTCCGTCGATACGGGCCGCCTGATAATAGGCCTCGGGAATGGACACTAGTCCGGCATAGCACAGCAGCACGACAAGGCTGGTCCAGTGCCACACGTCCATGACAATCACCGTCACCCAGGCATCGACCGCGTTCTGCGCATAATTGTACTGGATCCCCAGTGCGTCGAGAGTGTAGCCCAGCAGGCCGATATCGGCGCGGCCGAAAACCTGCCAGATAGTGCCCACCACGTTCCAGGGAATAAGCAGCGGCAGCGCCATCAGAATCAGACAGACCGGCACCCAGATCCCCTTGCGCGGCATGGAAAGCGCAATGCCGATGCCAAGCGGAATCTCAATCGCCAGGATTGCAGCGGAGAAGGAGAGGTTCCGGACCAGAGCATCATGAAAACGCTCGGAATGAAGAATATCGGAAAACCATTCCGTGCCCGCCCAGAAGAACTGGTTATTGCCGAAGGTGTCCTGAACCGAATAATTGACGACGGTCATCAGCGGAATGATCGCCGAGATCGCAACCAGCGCGAAAACCGGCAGCACCATCAACCATGCTTTGTTGTTGACTGTCTTCTGCATGATTAGGCCTCTCCCCGGACCAGATGAGAATCCTGATAGATATTGACCCGGCTGGGATCGATCACCGCGCGCGGATCAGCGGGTACCTCAGCCCCTTCAGGCAGCACGGCATCGAAGTTGCAGCCTTCCAGTTTGCTGCGCACGATCTTAAAGCGACCGATGTCCTCGACCGTCGTGATCGAGAGCGGCACTCCCTCGCCATCGGACGAAAGACTGATGAATTCCGGACGGATGCCCAGCTCCGTATTGCCGGACAGCGCCGGATAGCCCTTGGGCAACTGCAACTCATGTCCGCCGAACTGCACGCGATTGCCATCGATCTGACAAGGCACCACATTCATGCCGGGTGAACCGATGAAGTAACCGACGAAGGTATGCGCGGGCTCGTCGAAGAGCTCTTCCGGCGTGCCGATCTGCACAACCTCGCCTTCGTACATCACGACAACCTTGTCCGCGAAGGTCAGTGCCTCGGTCTGATCGTGGGTCACGTAGATCATAGTATGCTCGAACTTGCGATGCAGTTCCTTGAGCTTGGTGCGCAGCTGCCATTTCATGTGAGGATCGATGACGGTCAGCGGCTCGTCGAAGAGGATCGCATTCACGTCATAGCGCACGAGGCCGCGCCCAAGTGAGATCTTCTGCTTCTCGTCGGCGGTCAGGCCCTGGGCCTTGCGGTTGGCTTTGTCGCCCAGATCGAGCATCTCGATCATTTCCGCGACCCGCTTGGTGACTTCGTCCTTTGCAACCCGCCGATTGACCAGCGGGAAAGCGAGGTTCTCCGCCACAGTCATGGTGTCGTAGATCACCGGGAACTGGAAGACCTGGGCGATATTGCGTTGCTCGGGTGCCAGATGGGTGACGTCCTGCTGATCGAAAACAATGCGGCCGCGTGAGGGAACCAGCAGTCCGGAAATGATATTCAGCAGAGTCGTCTTGCCGCAGCCCGACGGCCCCAGCAGAGCGTAAGCACCACCATCGTCCCAGACGTGATTGATCTCCTTCAGGGCGAAGTCGGCTTCGTTCCTGGGGTTTGGAAAATAGGAGTGAGCGAGTTGATCTAGGGTAATCTGAGCCATGTCTTAGCCGTGCCCCGCGCTGGCGCTTGCCAGGTCTTCATGAGGAAGGTTTTCCTGCGACGGTGCCGCCACCAGCCTGTCCTGTGCGTCAAAAACGAAAAAGCTGCGCGGGTCGAGGAAGACCGGGATACTGTCGCCGACTTCGACCCGGTGCACACCGTGGGTCAGCGCAACCCAGCGCGCCCCGTTACTCCCGACATGGATGAAACTCTCCGAACCGGTGATTTCCGACGTCAGGACTTCAGCATCCACCTGTAACGAGTTGCTCTCGGGCGCGTTCAGCAGAAGGTGGTGAGGGCGAATGGCAATCTTGTAATCGCCGTCCGCCAGATCCGATAACTGAGCCGTCACGGCAACAGACGATCCGTCGTAAGTCAGTTGCCCACCGGATTTGCGCATTGGCACGATATTCATGGGCGGATCGGAGAAGGTCTGTGCCGTGATCAGGTCCGCCGGACGATTATAGACGTCAATCGTTGGTCCGAACTGCGTCACCCGACCTTCGGAGAGGGTCACGGTCTTGCCGCCCAGCAGCAATGCCTCATGAGGTTCGGTCGTTGCGTAAACGAAAACCGCGCCTGTTTCGGCGAAGATTTTCGGCAGCTCCACGCGCAGCTCTTCACGCAGCTTGTAGTCGAGGTTGGCGAGTGGCTCATCGAGCAGCACAAGATCCGCGCCCTTGACCAGTGCACGCGCCAGGGCCGTGCGCTGCTGCTGACCACCGGAAAGGTTGAGCGGTGTGCGATCCAGGAAATCGGAGAGCTTCATCAGAGCCGCCGCTTCGCGCACTTTGCGGTCGATGGTTTCCGCATCGATCTTTGCGACACGCATGGGCGAAGCAATGTTCTCGTAAACGCTCAGGGCCGGATAGTTGATGAACTGCTGATACACCATGGCGACATTGCGCTTCTGCACCGCCATGCCCACGACGCTTTTGCCGTCGAAACGGATGTCGCCGGAGGTGGGTTTGTCCAGCCCCGCCATCAAACGCATCAGTGAGGTTTTCCCGGACAGCGTCGGCCCGAGCAAAACGTTGAGCGAGCCTTTCTCAAAGCTCAGGTTCACATCCCCGATGTGATCCTGGCCCTTGACCCGTTTACTGACGTTAATCAGCTCAAGCATACCGCACGCGTTCCTCTGCTATTCCACCGCCGCAAGGCCGTCCGCCCCGGGCCGTGTCCCCCAATCGCTCGTTCATCAAACTTCGATCATCCGACTCTGCGACCGGCGAGTCCATGCTGTCCAAGCCAGGCTTCGATCTCGGATGCGGTTTCCTTGGAAACATGCAGTCCCAATTTCGATCGCCGCCAGAGCAGATCGGTTGCCTCGACAAGCCATTCCTGCTCGACGAGGTAATTCAATTCCGCTTCGTAGATACCGTCACCAAGTTCACGCCCCAGGCCGCTCAAATCCTTGGCATCACCCAGGATCATCGCAGCGCGCGCCCCGTAGTTGCGCGCATAGCGCCAGGCCAGATCCCGTGGCAACCAGGCATGTTGCTGAATGAAGCGTTCGACAAAGGCATCGAAATCGACATCGCCGTACTGCGCGCCAATGTCACCGCCGGGCAACATCGCAGTCGCGGTCCAGTCGGGCGCGTCGCAGGAAATCAGCGGGCAAAGCTTTTCCATGGCATGTTCGGCCAGCTTGCGGAAGGTCGTGATCTTGCCGCCGAAGACCGAGAGCATGGGTGCCCTGCCCGCCTGCTCATCGAGATCGAGAACATAGTCTCGCGTGATGGTCGAAGCGTTCTGCGAGGCGTCGTCGTAAAGCGGGCGCACACCGGAATAGGTCCAAACCACATCCTTGGGCGCGACATCCGACTTGAAGTACTCATTGACGGCATTGCAGAGGTAGCTGATCTCGTCCTCGGAACAGGCCACTTTCGCCGGGTCGCCTTCGTATTCGACATCCGTAGTCCCGACCAGGGTGTACTTCCCTTCGTAGGGAATGGCGAAGACGATGCGTCCGTCAGGATTCTGAAAAATGTAGGAGTAATCGTGATCGAACATGGCCGGCACAACGATGTGGCTGCCCTTGATCATGCGCAGACCAGCCGCGCGGTTGGAGCCCACGCGCTGTTCGAGAACCGAGGCCACCCAGGGACCGGCAGCATTCACCAACGCCCGCGCGCTGACCTTGCGCAGCTGACCGCTCAGCAGATCCCGTAGTTCGATTTCCCAGAGTTCATTCACCCGGCGGGCCGAAACGCATTCGGTCCGGGTCAGCACTTCGGCGCCGCGCTCGCGCGCATCAATCGCGTTGAGAACGACAAGGCGCGCATCCTGGACCCAGCAGTCGGAATAAACGAAGCCCTTGGTCATCTCATCCTTGAGCGGACCACCCGAAGGATGCTCGGCCAACTTGACGCCCTCTGATCCCGGCAGAAGCTTGCGACCGCCAAGGTGGTCATAAAGAAAGAGGCCAAGCCGGATCATCCAGGCGGGACGCAGGGATTTGTTGTGCGGCAGCACGAAGCGCATCGGCCAGATGATATGCGGTGCGGCGCGCAGCAGAACTTCGCGCTCCATAAGAGATTCGCGCACCAGCCGGAATTCGTACTGTTCGAGATAGCGCAGGCCGCCGTGGATCAGCTTGGTACTGGCCGAAGAGGTCCCACTGCCCAGGTCGTTTTTTTCACAAAGCAAAACCGACAGACCCCGGCCCGCAGCATCACGTGCGATCCCAGTTCCGTTCACCCCACCGCCGATGACGACGATATCGAGTGGCTTGTCTTGCGCCACTGGCCGTTTCTCCCCATGAGCTATGTATCTGCGCCGTTCAGATCGGCTGTTAAAAACTTGCTTGGCCTAAATCTACGCGCAGGCCAAAATTTTGACAATCGAAAATTTTATTTATGAAAACGAAAATAACGAAAATTATTGAAAACGATTTCAAAAATTACAAACACAGCCGGCCACGGCCTGGATCAGATTGGTTCTGCGATATGCAGGGTCACGTCTGCTTCTTTCAGAATGGCGGACATTTCCTTGTCGGGACGCCGGTCGGTAAAGAGGGCATCAATCTGGGAGACATGCCCGAGGCGCACCATGGCGTTTCGGCCGAACTTGGTGGTGTCCGCCGCCATGAAAACCGCCCTCGAGTTCTGAATGATGGCCTTGGCGACCCGCACCTCACGGTAATCGAAATCCAGCATGGTGCCGTCGTTGTCGATACCCGATATTCCAATGATCCCGAAGTCGACCTTGAACTGATTGATGAAATCTATCGTGGCTTCCCCCGTAATTCCCTGGTCGCGGCTGCGCACGACCCCACCGGCAATAATCACTTCGAAACTCGGATTTGCCGCCAGAATCCGGGCAACATTGAGGTTGTTGGTGATGATCCGCAGATCTCGATGATTGAGTAACGCCTTGGCGATTTCTTCGGTGGTCGTGCCGATGTTGATGAAGAGAGAAGCCTGCGCTGGAATGTGTTTCACCAGGGTCGCCGCGATCCGACGCTTTTCGTTCAGGCTCTTGATCTGGCGGCTGTCATAGGACTCGTTCTCGACCGAGGATGAAAGGCCGACCCCGCCATGATAGCGCCGCAGCAGCGACATCTCACTGAGCTGATTGACGTCGCTGCGGATCGTCTGCGCTGTGACGGCAAAAAGCTGCGCCAGGGATTCGATGGCAACGAAACCCTCTTTGCGGACCACTTCCAGAATACGCTGCTGACGCTGACTCAGGTTCAACATGGGGACCATTTATTATCTGTGACTTTTTCAGAAGATGACGAGAGAGAGGATAGACACAAAAGAAGGATTTTTCGAATCTGAAAATTATTGCTTCACCGGACAATAGCGCGGCCCGGTGTAAAAACTACTGTGGCGCGCGCCCCCTTGTAGACCGTAGAGCACGGATTATCGGTGGCAGAAACCAGATGCAAAGGGTCACGATCCCCAGAACCAGGGCGATCGGACGGGAGAAGAAGCCCAGAAGATCGCCGTCTGCCTTGATCATGGAGGACATGAAATTGTCCTCCAGCATAGTGCCGAGCACGATGCCCAGGATGGTCGGCGCAATGGGAAAGCCGTTTTCTTCCATCAGGTAAGCCAGCAACCCCAGAACCAGCATAATCGAAATCCCGAAGACCGTGTTGTTGATGGCAAAGGCACCGACAAGACAGAACATCAGGATAATCGGCATCAATACCCGTTGCGGCATCCGCAGAACCTGCCGTGCCAGTCTGATGGCCAGAAAGCCGAGGGGCAGAAGCGCCAGATTGGCCAGAAAGAAAGCCACGAAGACCGCATAGATCAGTTCCGGCTGATTGAGAAAGACCGTCGGCCCCGGGTTCATGCCTTTCATGTAAAGCACGCCGATGACGATGGCGGTGATGGAATCGCCGGGAATGCCAAAGACCAGCGCAGGCACCCAGGCGCCGCTCAACCCCGCATTGTTCGCGCAGCCGCTATCGACCAGCCCCTCAACGTGACCCGATCCGAACTTCTCCGGCTCGCGACTGAACTTCTTGGAAACGGCGTAGGCAACCCAGGCGGCGATATCCGCCCCTGCGCCCGGCAGGATCCCGATGGCCGTACCGATGACGCCACCACGCAGGAGGTTGATCTTGTAACGTGCAAGCACCGGCCCCAATCCCCGGAAGACATTGCCGATCGCCTGCTGGGAGACCTGCGGCTTCTGGCGGTTCGACGCCACGTAACGCAGAACTTCGGAGACGGCGAACATACCGATCATCGCGGGAATAAAGGAAATTCCGCCCATCATCTCGACGCTGCCGAAGGTGAAACGCGGATGCCCAGCGGTAATATCGATCCCGATGGTGGAGATGAAGAGCCCGATGAGCAGCGAGACAACGCCTTTCAACACCGAACCGGTAGAGATCATGACCGCGCAACTTAACCCGAGGCAGGCCAGCCAGAAGTATTCGAATGAGCTGAACTGAATGGCGAACTCCGCAAGCAGCGGCGCTGTCGTCGCCAGTACCAGGGTGCCGATCAACCCACCTATGACGGCGCAGACCAGACTGGCGCCCAGCGCTTTCTCCGCCAGTCCCTTCGCTGTCATGGCATGAGCCTCGTCCGCATAGGCGGCAGAGGCCGGCGTACCGGGAATCCTGAGCAGACAGCCGGGAATGTCCCCTGCAAAGATCGCCATCGCCACCGTGGTCACAATCGCCGCAATGGCGGGCACCGGATCCATGAAGAAGGTGATGGGGATGAGAAGCGCGGTTGCCATGGTCGCGGTCAGACCGGGGATCGATCCAACAAAAAGACCGAAGAGCGCCGCCCCCAGCATGACCAGCAGAACGTAAGGGGTGAAAACGAGATCGAATGCAGTGAGAAGAACGTCCATGGTCTTTGTATTACCAGGCAATCGGCTGCAGCAGGCCCCAGGGCAACGGGACCAGAAGGAAGCGCGCAAAAACCGTATGGATAAGCAGGGTCGTGATGCAGGCAATCCCGAGTGCATTGACTGGCGCAACCGAAAAACGGCGCAGCAGCACGAAGAGAATCAGAAGTGCCGTCGGCAGAAAACCGAGGAAATCCGAGAACAGGATATAGAAGACCAGCGCTGCTGGAATCAGCATGAAGGTGACAAGCTTCTGCCGGTCCTGCGCCCAGGCGCCGAGCTCCACCCAGGGCACCACTTTACGCGCGCCCCATCCCCTAAAGGTCAGAACGGCACCGCAGATTGCCAGACCGCTCCCAATCAGAACCGGAAAGAGATCCGGGCCATAATTCTGACCAAAGGTCGCCGGAAAGGTCTGACTGTAGGCAATGACGGCAAAGGCGAAGAACAGAAGGGCGATGCCGAAAACGGCGTCGTTCAGGCGCATGTCGGAAACTCATTAAGAAGAGAGCTAGGAACCCGGCCGCAGCTGCAACCGGGTTCCATTGGCATAAAACTCTGACGGGCGAAGCCGCCGGTTACTTTGCCAGACCGACAGCCTTCATAACCGAACCCAGACCAGCGTCGCTCTCGGACATCCAGGTGGCGAACTCGGCTTCCGGCTTCCAGACCAGACCGAAGCCGCGGCCTTCCATGAACTTCTGGAATTCAGCGGATTTCCAGACCTTCTCGAAAGCCGGAACCAGCTTGCCGGTTACGTCTGCCGGCAGACCCTTTGGACCCGCAAGGCCACGCCAGGCAGCGAGCTTCCAGTCCAGGTCAGTCGACTCCTTCAGGGTCGGCACATCAGGAAAAGCACCAAGACGCTCATCGCCCATGACCGCCAGGGAACGCACCTTGCCCGCGTCGATCAATGCCGCTGCCTCGACAACCGAAGAGGTCACGAATTCAACGCCACCAGCGGCCAGTTCCTGCAGGCCCGCCGCAGCACCCTTGGAGGGCACCCAGGGCGCTGCCGCGGGATCGATACCTGCATCATTCAGCATCCCGGCAAGTGCCAGATGCCAGATACCGCCCTGCCCCGTGCCCGAGCCCTTGAATTTCCCCGGATTGGCCTTGATTGCATCGATAACGTCGGCGGCTGATTGATAGGGCGCGTCTGCACGCACCTGAAGACCGGCGGGATCTGCGTTATAAAGCGCGATCGGCGTATAGGACTTGCTGTCGAGATCAGTCAGACCAGCCCAGTGCATCATGCCGACTTCCACGGTGATGACGCCCAGGGTGTAACCGTCAGGCTTCGCATTTGCGATGGCCGAATGCCCGACCACGCCACTACCACCGGTCCGGTTGACCACATTGACGGGTTGTCCCAGTTCCTTTTCAAGCAGGCTACCGATCATGCGGCCTGTTGCATCGGTTCCACCGCCGGCGCCCCAGGGCACGATCAGGGTGATCGGACGTTCAGGCCAGTCGGCCTGCGCCGCGCCCGCCGCAAACATCGCGACACCACCCAGGATCATCCCGGCCATACGGCCAAGTCTCGATAACTTCAGCATTCTTTCCTCCCTCTACGAAAAATTTCGTTTTTAATTTTTTCTCGAATTTAAAAGAGTGTAGTCGGTTTTGAGGCCCGACTGTTAGGTCTTTTAGACTCCTACTTTAGGCTTCAGGTGTCCCGGCCAGCGCCGCGCGGTTCCTTTCAAAGACTGCAGCCAGAAAATCCATCGTCGCCCGGACGCGCGCGGAACGGCGCAAATCTTCATGGGTGACCAGCCAGATTTCCTGCATGATGTTGGCCTTATCCTCCAAGACCCGGACGAGGCCACCTTCGCGTCCCGCCAAAAAGGCCGAGGTTCCACCGACCCCGATTCCCGCTTTCATCGCGGCGACATGCACCATCAGACCGTTTGATCGAAAAACATAGCGTTCACGCGGCGCCAGGCGCTCCATCGCTTTTGCTGTATTGGACACAATAGCGGCCTCATCGAAGCCGACGATGTCGTGTTCTCTCAGGTCACGGAACCGCTTCGGTGTTCCGTGTTTTGCAAGGTAGTCAGGCGAAGCGAAGAAGCCCAAGCCGTGCTCGCCGACCTTCCGCGCCACCAGATCCGGTTGGTCGGGCCGGAACATCCGCACCGCGATGTCGGCCTCCCGACGCACCAGATTGGCCGAAGCATTGTCGACGATCAGCTCGATACGAATTTTCGGGTAACTCCGCGAGAAGGCCACGAACTCCTCCGCCAGCCATTCCGCGAAGAGCTCAATCACCGAGATCCTGACCGCCCCCTCGGGCATCGCATCCGTCCCGAGGGCAAAGCGTTCGATGGCCAGCGCCTCCAATTCCATGCGCCGGACCCGCTGCAACAGGTCCTCACCGGCTTCAGTAAGCTCCAGTCCACGTGGCACCCGGTCGAAAAGCCGGGTCTTCAAGTGCGTTTCAAGGGCGCTGATGCGCCGGGAAATGGTCGGCTGGCTGACCTTCAGGCGTTTGGCACCCGCAGAGAGGCTGCCTGCCTCGGCAACCGTCACGAAATCCCGGAGTCCATCCCATTCGAGCATGCAAAATATTGTATAGCAGCTCTACCTTTTTTGCCAATTTCTATTCAATTTTTTAATGCTATCTTTTTCTCAGATAGGCTCGAAACCGGGCCGGGCTCTCATCGAGGGATAGGAAAGATGTCGAGCAACTCTTTGTCATCGCAGGTTTTTTCAATCACTTCCGTGCAGAAATTTGCAACGGTAAAGCCCGTTGGTCGAGCAAGAATGAAGGCTGCGCGTGCGACTGCACGCCCAAAGGACGCTCAGTCCCATAGGAACAAAGGCGTCAAAGTCTTTCACGAACGGCGATCATCGCGAACGCGGCGGGTATCCTTGGCGGCCACCCCCCGGCCGGCCAGAGCGAGAGCTTCGGCCTGCGATCGCGTCACGATGATCGCCCGCCTCGCCTGCTGGCTGGCGATCGGCGGGTATCTCACGGTACTTTCGCTTGAGCTCGTCAGCCTCTACGCGGGTTAGGCGGAAGCCAGATGCTCCAGGGTTGCCGATGCAAGCAGCTCGGCCGCTCCGTCAAAGAGATGCAGGTTCAGATCGGGGTCGGTCAGTTCCAGCTCCGTGCAGATAAAGTCATCCCCCCGCATGACACCGTCAATCCGGCAAGAGACCAAAGGGCGGCCAAGCCAGGTCAGGATCTTCTCGGCAGCCACGACCGCGCCTGTAGGAGCCGGAGCGATCTCGATGACCGGATCAAAGCGGCTGTTGATCCTGAACTCTCCCGGACTTGGCACGGCATGCACTGCAAAGGCTACGCGTCCGCCGATGCAGGTCATTTTCCACTCTCCGGCTGCAATTTCCGGCAGGTAGGACTGCGCAAGGAACGGCCGTCCCGGTGCCTCGCCTTGCGCTTCAGAAAGCCGGCTTTCGAAATTTTTTTCGTCACAGAGACGCACACCAACCCCACTGCCTCCGAACGCCGGTTTCAAAACGATTTTCTCAGCGTTCAACCGGGAGAACATCTCTGCGGGTTTGTCGGGCACAAGCCCGCAGGTCTCAGGCACCGAAACCCCGGACTGCCCCAGCGCACTCAATGACCGTTTGTCGTTGTTCCAGATCGCAAGCTCAGCCGGACTTTCGACATTGCCCTTCAGGTATGAAACCCGCGCGACCCAGGCAGCGAAGCCTCCGGGATCTTCCTGGTAATCCCAGGTCTGCCTCAAAAGGATTAGGTCGCTGTCCAAGAAGGCTTCAATCGGAGCTGCATTCCACGCCAGCGTCCGCAGATCGCAGCCGCGCGCCCGTAACGCGGCTGCGTAGGCGGAATTCGAGATCGATAGTTGTGGATATCTGGTGCAGGCCGCGAGAACGATACGAGGCACGAGTCTTTTCATTCCGCTCGTGTTTCAGGTCATCAGATCGACAGCAAGATCTGATAGCCAAAGCCGGCCATGAGACTGCCGATGAAGGCCAGCAGCAGATACCAGGCAAACACCGTCTTGCGCACCAGAGCATAGACTGCCATGGCTGCCGGGATCGAGGTCGCGCCACCGGCCACCAGGAAGGTAATGGCCGCACCCGGCGCCATGCCCATGGACATCAATTCACCCACCAGCGGGATCGCGGCGAAGCCATTGAGATATGCGGGCACACCGATGGCTGCCGCCAGGGGTATTGCCAGCAAGCCCTGATCTGCCCCCAGGGAGGACGCAATCAGGTTGGGCGGCATCCAGGCGACCATCAGGCTTTCAATGGCAAAGGCCAGCAGCAGCCATTTGGTCAGGAAGAGGCTGACATCGCGGGCTTCTCCGGAAAAAGCCGACCAGCGCTCGCTCTCTTTCCAGAAAGCCCAGCGGACGCCCTCGGTCGAGGTCAGGGATTTCGTCCCGCAGCCGCCGCAGGTCGCGATCCCCTTCAGTGGATCGGCAAAGGCCCCGGCGCGCTGAAGCGTCAGGGTTGCGAAGCCCGCCAGGAGACCGAGCACAAAGGCCGTCACCAGCTTGACCATGGCGAACTCCATGGAGATCGTCGCGCCGAGCAGAATAAACTGCTCGGGGTCCATCAGCGGCGATGACAGCCAGAAGGCCGCAACCACCGGCAGGGGCACGCCGGCAGCCAGCAAACCGGCAACCAGCGGCACCACGCCGCAGGAGCAGAAGGGCGAAAGCGATCCGGCTGCCGCGGCAACAAGAATGCCCATGGCGGGAGACCGGGAAACCACCGCACCGATCAACCGGTCAGCCCCCGCGGCTTTCAGCCAGGCGGCCAGCAATACCGACAGCAGCAGGAAGGGTGCAATCCAGAGAGCAGCATCGATAACAAAGGAAACGCTCGCCACAGCCTGATCGGGGAGTGCAACGGCCAGAACCGCGAACAACAGGATCAACGCCAGCCAGACCCGGTCGAAACGCGATACACGTCCGCCAAATCCCATCATACGCTCGACCAGAACCGTCACAGTGTTACTCCTTTATCGCGACAATCTATATTTCCAGAAATATCGAATCTTTTATTCAAAAAAAGCCGTCAACCGGCATCCTTGCTCCGTTGCACAGGCCCGACACCTTCGCAGCATTCCTCGGTCATGAAGTCGATCAGCGACTGCATCAACCTAAAATCCGGGCGGCAGCGCAGGACCCGCCCTTCGCGTTCCTGATGCACAAGACCTGCATTCACCAGGTGCGAAATATGATGAGACAGCGTCGAGGCCGGGACATCCAGGTGTTCCTGAAGATCGCCCACCGCAAGCCCATCGCCCCCCGACTTCACCAGAAGCCGGAAGACCTCCAGCCGGGTCGGGTTGCCCAGTTTATCGAGACAGCGTGCTGCTTGTAAAATTTCCATAGCCTATTAAAGAATGGTTTGGCTGATGAGTCAACTATATTTCCAGAAATATCGAAATATAAGAAAATAGAGCTCCAAAGCGGCTTACCGGGCTACCCCTCCAAAGCGTATAGGTATCTGGATTGAGAAGGCTTCGGACCGGTCCTGCGATTCCGCGGTCGATAAACAAAGGCCCTGGCGGATGAACGCCTGAACAACCTCGACAGCGCGAGAACGGCTAGCCCGAAGCACAGAAGCGTCAGGCTATCCGGTTCAGGGATCTTAACACGCTGCCCGCGAATCTCGTCACCTGGATTGCTGGGAAAGCTGTGAGCACTGTCGTAAACACTGCTGAGCGCCAGCCGGTTCAAAAAGGCCGCATTCGTAATGCCGTTCACAAGGCTTTCGAGCGGCCCAAAGGCCCTTAAGCGAACACCAACGCCGCTTTCGGCGTAGAGGACCAATTCGTTAGAGACGACGGGTTCATTGGCAACCTGGGGCGCATTGCGCAGATCGACTGCCCCTGCCTCGCCGAACGCAACGCCATCCCCATCAGGCAAGGTAATGTCCGTCAAGGTAATCCCCGATACGACGAACGCGAAACTCTCAGCGGAACTTTCCTGTCCAGTTTCTGCAAGACTGTATGAGGCAATATACCCTGCACCGGCATTCTCCGGGGTGACAAGAAGGCTTCCGGATAAAAGCAGGGTGGCCACAAGAAGCCTGGCTACCACAGCGGGCCTCTTCGCTGAATAACGACGCAGCAATAGTTTTCCCGATCAACACGATAGGGCACGTAAAATGACGTGCCCTTCACAAACAGACCGAAATACTAGCAGGCAAATGTTACAGCCGTGCCGTGTACATCCTGTGGCATTTAGCGTGTTTCGTGTCTCACCGGGTAACTAGGTTCAAAGGTATGGGTGATCATCATTTTCGCCCTCAACTAACGCCTTAGCTGGGTAAACCCGGGCGCGTCCGGCGCTTCGCTCACAGAAACCTCGACAGAGATGACCTTTGCGGCCGGCGGGCCGCTCCAACAGGCATCAATCATGGCATCCACGCTCACACTCTCACCGGAAAAAAGCGCTTCGACCGTCCCGTCGGGACAATTGCGCACCCAACCGCTCAATCCGAATTTCTGTGCCTCACGCTCGGTCCAACCACGGAACCAGACACCCTGGACCCGCCCGGAAATCAGCGCCCGCACGCTCTTTTTCGCCACGGTCATTGCGCTTCTTCCTCCCAAGGGAGATCGGCGTTCGGGTAGAGAGCTGCAAACGCGAGCAGGATCGCACGGCGCGCGACCTCCTCCCACTCACTGCGCCGCAGCCAGTGATCCTCGACGGTGATCACGGGGAACTCCGGGTCCTCATGAACCAACTTATTGCGCAGATCCTGCAGCCAGCGGCGTGCCTTGCGCTGTTCCGGATCCTTGGGTGCCTCACCGATCTGCGCTTCCACAATGGCAGCGGCGAGGATCGCGACTGCCGAGAAGGCGCCTGCGCAAAAGCTGGACTGAAGGTCTATCATCAGCGCACAGGCCTGCTCGCTGGGTGCAGGGGCGCCGCTCTCTCCTGCGACCGACTCCAGCGCCTCAAACCAGAAGCGTCGCTCAGACCAGACCTCGTCGCTGGGAAAATCCAGCTGTTCCATATTGCACCCTTCATAACCGCACTTTAGATTTGTGGCGCAAATCGCCCCTACGGCCCTCCCACCATCATTCAAAGCAAACTCTAGCGCGGGAATCGCGAATGCTCTACGTCGTACGTCATGGCCAGACCGAATGGAATATCGAGACACGATTCCAAGGCCAGCAGGATTCACCGCTCAGCACGCTGGGTCAACAGCAGGCCCATAACTCCGCCGCCTACCTCGCCGGCGTAGGAATTGAACGGCTCTATGCCAGCCCGCTTGGGCGGGCATGGAAAACGGCGGGTGTGATCTCGGAACGAATCGGCCTGGACCGCATCGCGGATGAGCGTCTCATGGAATGTAACTTCGGAGCTTGCGAAGGCATGACGTTTCCGGAGATCGAAGAAGCCTTCCCCGGCAAAACCGCCTGGCGGGACGCCGACCGCTGGAATCGCCCTTACCCCGATGCGGAAAGCTATGCCGATGTCGTGCAAAGGATCAGCGGCTTTGCCGACGAAACTCTGCGGGATGCTCTGCGCGCCGACGGTCCGATCATCTGCAGCGTCGCCCACGGCATGCTCAACCGCTGTCTGGTCGGGTACCTCTGCGACTGGGGTAACGATGAAATCCTGAACGCTCACCAGGACAACGACGAGATCTTTCTGCTGACCGACCAGGGCGTCGAACGCATTCGCGTGCCTGGCAGCTCACAGTAGTCTAACGAAGCATCTAACTTCGCAGCAGGGTCAGGAAGCTCGCAGCCGCATGGAACTCGCCGCGCAAACCGGCGTGACGAGCCGCGGCCTCGGCGTCCTCGCCCCAGAATTCGATCTGAAAGAGCTCATCCAGCAAAGCCGCGGTGAAGGCCTGGTCTGCTGTCAGGCGCTCCCGCAGCAGAGCCAGACCAATTACCAGAGATCCACCGGCGGAAACCACCGTGTGCAAGGCCGTCAGAGTCATGTCGTCAACATTTTCCACGGCATGCCGCAAAGCCGCCACTGACGCTGCTGGCTGTGGTTTCGCAAGGATACCGGGAATCACGATCAGGGGTGCGTCGAAAGTCAAGGTCACCCAATCGAGCAAGGGTTGCCAGCTCTCCTGTTGTCGCTCTATCAGATCCTGGGGTTCCTCCGCCCAGTAGCATACCAGGTCATGTTCGGCGAACGCAGCCGTCGCATCCACCGCATGTGCACGTTCCACATGAACCCAGTCGATGGCTGTACAGGCCAGCGTCATCATGGGCATGGTCTGGGCGTCGATCGTCTCGCCCTGCGCATTCCATTCAGACGCAATCGCCGCAGCCAAGCCCTGCGTCGGAAGCTGCAAGGCAGCCTTGTTGGGTGTTCGCAGCACACGGCCATCGAGAGCGACCGTAAATCCTGCGCCGCCCCCTTCTTCCGAAGAAACAACTTCAGCTTTCTTGTAAAAGCGCTTGATACTGTTAGGCGTATTCATTCTATCCCGGCACCGTCAACTGATCAGTCCAACAGACTACACCGCCGAAGTTCCAACTGATAGCGAGTCGAGCAGTTCGCCGAAACTTTCCACGACCTGCGAGGCGCCATTGGCCAGCAACTCCGCGTCGCCATGGTATCCCCAGGAGACACCAATGCCACGTGCGCCGGCATTTTTCGCCAGCAGCATGTCATAAGTCGTGTCGCCGATCATCACCGTATGTTCCGGGGCAACTCCGGTCTCGTTCATCGCCTGTTGCAGAATCTCGGGGTGAGGCTTGCTCGGGCCATCATCCGCCGTCTTCAAAGTTGCGAAGTGATGGTGCAGGCCATGACGCTCGAGACTGTGCAAGAGACCCCGTCGGTTCTTACCGGTTGCGATTCCCAGCCAGATCTCCGGAAGATCCAGCGCCGCAATCGTTTCGCGCACACCCTCAAAGAGAGGTTCCTCATAGCTGCCGCTTTCTCGAATAGCATAGGCTCGTTCGCGGTAGGCTCCAGCGACCTGCGTGGCCAGCTCCATGTCCTTTGGATCCGGCAGCAATGACGCAATGGCGTACTCCAAAGCCAGTCCCACGCTCCGGCGAATGGCATTCGCCGTGGGAACCGGCAGATCATGGTGGTCAAAGGCGCCCGACATGCATTCGATGATCACCTTCTGGCTGTCGACCAGCGTACCGTCGAAGTCAAAGACGATCAGTCGGGGAATCATTGCCGAGGCGTTTCTGTCGTCAGGCATTATTATTTCTCAGCAATGTCAGGGAATTATCTGCGTGAGCTTAACAATAGCCGCCCGCGACGCCAAGCCGGAGCTCATTCGGCGCTGTTGCTGTTTCAGTGTTCATCGCGGGGCGTTTAGTTTACGGCGCTCATCGCGGGGTATTTGGTTTATGGCGCTCATCGCGCCATGGAATCCGGTTTGCGCTTCTCCAGATCGAGGGCATCCGCGTAGGTCGCCAGATCGTTGGCCACATTCTCGCCGTGCCGGACATCAAAACGGAAAGCCTTCCAGGCCTCCAGCATCTCCGTCGGCAGCGGCGCGGCAATTCTCAGGGTCGTGCCATCGTCCGGGTGCGGCAAGGCAATCTCCTGCGCATGCAGCATCAGGCGTTTCGGGAAATCGGGTTTTGCAGGAAAGGCCTGCTTGCCGCCGTACTTCCCGTCCCCGAGGATCGGCATCCCCATTTCAGCGCAGTGGACACGCAGCTGATGGGTCCGTCCGGTGAGTGGCATCAGCGCAAGCCAGGTCAATCCGCGACTCTTGCCGCTGCCTGTGGCAATTGTCTGATATAACGTCAGCGCGCGCTTGCCCGCCGGCCCCATGGCGGCAACCTTCTCCATACCGCCTTCAGATGTCGACTTGCCAAGAGACATGTCGATAACGCCGCGCGCCTTCGGTGGCTTCCCCGCCACCAGGGCCCAATAGATCTTTCGCGCATCCTTGCCTCGAAAGGCCGCCGTCAGATCACGCGCAGCCGCGCCTGTGCGCGCCAGAAGCAGGACTCCGCTGGTATCCCGATCGAGCCGGTGCACAAGCTTGGGGCGGTCCTTGCGGTCGAAAATCAAGCCATCGAGCATGGCGTCCACGTGACGGCTTTGGCCCGTCCCGCCCTGTACCGCTAGGCCGCTGGCTTTGTTAATCGCCAGAACCCAATCGTCCTTGAAGATAACCGCGTCCTGCAGGGCTTTGATGTCTTTGCTCGAGGCAACCACCTTTTTTGCAGGGCGTGCCGAGGCTTCCGGCAGTCTGCCTGGTCCGGCAGAGATCGGGGGAACGCGCACCACCTGTCCCTCCTCGACCCGCGCCGAGGATTTCGCCCGCTTGCCGTCCAGCCGCACCTGCCCGGTCCGCAACAGCTTTTCAACCTGCCCCTGGGTCACGTCGCTGTAACGGCGCTTCAACCAGCGATCCAGCCGGTCGCCCGCTTCTTCACCGCTTACGGTCACCATCTCGACAGCCATGATTACTTCTATCCTAAAATCGTTCGGAAAAGCTGGAGTCCCGCAAAGAACCCAAGCACCGAGAGTACAACGGATGCCAGCGCATAGATCACCGCCTGCCCGGTCTCACCACGCTCAACCAGCAAAACGGTCTCCATGGAAAAGGTCGAAAAGGTCGTGAACGCACCGAGACAGCCCACCGTTAAAAAGGCCCGCATCATCTGCGACGGCGACCAGACCGAAGCAAAAACCTCGACCAGCGCCGCCATGACGAAAGAGCCCACCACATTGACCACGAGGGTCCCGTAGGGAAAGCCGCCTCCCATCCAATGACTGATCTGGCTGACGGTCAGGTAACGCCCGACAGCACCAATTGCGCCGCCCAAGGCCACTGCCAGAATGATCTGGATATGCATGTCCCACCTTTCGCGCCGCTCGAAGAACGCTCACGTACCATCTGAACGTCAAGCATGATCCGGTCCAGCGTGTGGTAGCAAACCGACCAGCCAAACGCAACGATCACGCTTCAAAGCGCTGCAGAGAATGGGATTTACATTGTCTACTAAAGGTAGTGCGTTAACAGAGTCTATTAACTGGCTGATTTAAATATCAGGCAGCTTCGCCGGAGCGTTCGTCACCGGTCAGCCAGGTCAGGCAGTTCTCTGCATTCAATAGATAAACCCCCATCCGGCCCAGTTCACGCACGCCCTCTTCGGTGGAATTGCAGACGGCGTCCGGCACCAGAACAATGCGGAAGTCACGGGCGCTGGCTTCGTAAATCGTAGCCCGGGTTCCGGTCGCGAAACTGAACCCGCAGATAACCAGCGTCGTAACACCGCGGGCCTTCAGCTCTTCTTCCAGACCGGTGTCATGAAAGGCACCCCAGCGCGGCCGATAGAAGATTGATTCTTTCTCGCCCACAGGCTGGAACTTCCCGGCGAAAAGAAGATCGGGATCCAGCCGGCTGGCAGATGAGGGTTTGACTTCGTCGATCAACTCAGACCCGAAGCTGCCGGGCATGAGGATGCGAAGGCCCTCCTCAACTGCCTGGCGGCGGCAGACGTCGACGTTGGTGCCGTCCGGGCGGTAAAGGCGGACGGAATGATAGATTGGTGCACCCTGCTGACGGAAACCGTCAACCAGACGCTTCATCGCGGGAATGGCACGACCGAGACCGGCCGCCCGCACGGGAGAACCCGGGAGCGTAAAATCACGTTGCGCGGAAAGCGTCAGAAGAGCGACGGTTTGCTTTTCGGGTAACGTGTAATCCGGCATGCCTGTATCCCTTAATGGCGTTTTGATCTGCCGCGGGTGTTTCCCGCAAAATGAGTGTGCGCAACCTACTCCTGATCGCGACAGATTCAATTCGAAAGGTGGAATGGCAGACGCGCAGGAAACGCAGGGCTCGAAATGCACTCATGGCGCGAGCAGGTCTAAATTTTAGGCAAAGTCGAGAGTCACCGTGGCTTTCTGCGCCTTAGCCCCTCTGAGCGTTCCGTAGTTTCGCCCAGTAATCGAGCCGTTTGCGGATCTCTCGTTCGAAGCCACGTTCAACCGGCCGGTAAAATGCACGTCTTTGCATATCGTCCGGGAAGTAATTCTGCCCGGAAAAGCCCTCATCGGTATCGTGATCGTAGGCGTAGCCTTTGCCGTAACCAAGATCTTTCATCATAGAGGTTGGGGCATTGAGGATGTGCATGGGCGGTGCAAGGGAGCCCGTCTCCTTCGCACTGCGAACCGACTCTTTGTAGGCCTTATAAGCCGCATTGGATTTCGGCGCCGTCGCGAGATAGACCACGGCCTGCGCCAGGGCCAGTTCCCCCTCCGGGCTGCCGAGCCGCTCATAGCTCTGCCAGGCCGCTAGGGTCTGCGGCAGCGCCTGCGGATCCGCCAGTCCCACATCTTCGACCGCAAAGCGCAACAGGCGACGGCCCACGTAGTTGGGATCCTCACCAGCTGAAAGCATCCGCGCAAGCCAGTAGAGCGCCGCATCGCAATCCGACCCGCGTAAGGACTTATGCAACGCTGAAATGAGATTGTAGTGCCCCTCCTGGGCTTTGTCGTAGATCGGCGCGCGTTTCTGGATCATGACGGCCAAAGCTGCCGAATCGAGCAGGTCATCGACCTGCAGTGCAAAAAGCTCCTCGACCAGATTCAAGAGATAGCGACCGTCGCCATCCGCCATAGCGGCAACTGCGGCCCGTGCATCTTCCTGCAGGGGCAGCGCCTTGCCCTTCTCCCGCTCCGCACGACGCATCAATTCGTCCATCGCCGTGTCATCCAGGCGCTTGAGCACAAAGACCTGACAGCGCGATAGGAGCGCTGCGTTCAGCTCGAACGAAGGGTTCTCGGTCGTGGCACCAACCAGGACCACCGTCCCGTCCTCGACGTACGGCAAAAACCCGTCCTGCTGTGCGCGGTTGAAGCGATGGATCTCGTCAATGAAAAGCAATGTTCCCCGGCCTGCCAGCCGACGATCCTTGGCACGTTCAAAGACCTTGCGCAGATCCGCCACGCCCGAGAACACTGCAGACAAGGGTTCGAACTCAAGATCGGAAACATCGGCCAGCAAACGGGCTATGGTTGTCTTGCCACAGCCGGGCGGGCCCCAAAGCACCATCGATGCCAGGCGATTGCCCGTCACCATACGACCCAGAGGCGCGTCGTCCTTCAGCAGATGGTCCTGACCGACCACCTCGCCCAGAACGCTGGGCCGTAAACGATCCGCCAGGGGACGCGGCGCCTGACTCTCGAAGAGCCCCGTTACCATAACCGAGACTTCATAGCTGGAAGCTCACTTTTAAAACGTCAAACAACCGGACTGGGAGCGACAGGATATCAACGACCGATATCGATCGAGCGGATTCTTCCGCCCCTGCTGAACTTAATACGCCAGCGTGTCTGGCTGGTGCCAAGCGCGCCGTCAAGATCCGCGACCTCCGCGACAGCCCGTTCATTGATCCCAAGCAGAACGTCACCGGGACGCATCCGGATCCGCTGCGCCGTGCTCCCACGGGCAATCTTCGTGATGATAACACCGCTCCAGGCGCCTGGCAGATCCAGTTCTTCCGCCAGCGCAGGCGAGAGATTGGCAACCTGAGCACCTGATAAAGGGTGCTTGCCGCGCAAACGAACCACTTCACGCGGCGGTAGTTCCGGCGCGGCCTCAATTGGAAGATTGAGCGCAAGGCTCTTTTTCGACCGCCAGACCTCGAGAGGTACGGCCTCTCCGAGATCACGGGTCGCCACCCGAAAGCGAAGGGACTCGTAATCGCCGATTTCCACCCCGTCGACGGAGAGGATCACGTCACCAGGTTTCAAGCCTGCCCGGTCTGCCGGTCCACCGTCATAGAGTTGGCTGACCACAACGCCGCCGGCCCGATCGAGGCCAAAACCCATCGCGAGGTCGCTGGTCAGGGTCTGCCCCGTGATACCCGTCCACGCGCGCACCAAAGCCCCGCCGTTCTTCGCGGACTCGATGACCGTTCGCACCATGTTCGCCGGGATCGCAAACCCGATTCCTACCGAACCTCCGCTTCGCGAATAGATTGCTGTATTGATTCCCAGCAGCTGACCGTTCGTTGTAACCAGAGCCCCACCCGAATTGCCCGGATTGATCGCTGCATCCGTCTGAACAAAGAAACTGAAATCACCAATACCGACCTGGGTGCGAGCCAGAGCCGAGACGATACCGCTGGTCACCGTTTGCCCGACGCCAAAGGGATTGCCGATCGCCAGCACCAGATCTCCCACTTCGACATCGTCAGAATCTCGCAGGGGAATGGTTGGCAGGCGCGCCCCTTCCGGGTCCACCCGCAGGATTGCGAGATCGGTGCGTTCGTCGTCCAGGATAAGTTCGGCAGCGAATTCGCGTCTGTCCGACAGCACAACCTTGATCTCCGTCGCACCGTTGATGACGTGATGATTTGTAACGATCAGCCCGTCTTCGGAGACAATCACACCCGAGCCCAAGGAGCTCTCCATTCGCTCGCGCTTTTGCTGACCACCGAATTGATCCCCGAAGAAACGTTTGAAGAAGGGGTCGTCGAAGAGCGACGGACGACGACGCTGCTTCACGGCGCGTTTGGAGAAGACGTTTACCACGGCTGGCGCTGTCGCCTTGACCACCGGCGCGAAGGATAGACTGATTTCTCCCTGCGAAGCAGGCGCACGGGTCGCGGCGACTGTCCCATCTGTCTGCGCCGCAGACGGGGCGGCCTGTAAGACAACGCCGACAAGCAATGTAAGAGCCAGTGTCAGGCTCTTGCTCAAAATTGGGCTTCTAAGACGACGCGGTTTCACCTGGTATTCGCTCCAAGACGTTTCAATCCACATTTCTCGCCGATCAGCGCGGTCGCACATCAGAGTTTAACCTTGCTCTGCCTCAAGGCGCATCACCTTGTTGTTCTCCACCGGCCACACCCTAATATAGGGCTCTAATCACAGTTTTTAGAGGTGGATTCTCGGAGCATCATGCGCCGAAGCTTCCTCTTCTACGACAAAAGGCAGCCCATGATGGACTGCCTTCGTCATAAAGTCTTCGCCTTCAGCCTCTAATGAAAGGCCCAAGCCGTAAATCCTAATCTTCGTCTTCGTCGTCTTCAACATCCTGGGTCGGACCGGAATCCTGCCCTTTAGCATCGACGTTGCGCTCAACCAGCTCAATGAAAGCCATCGGCGCCATGTCACCGTGACGGAAACCGGCTTTCAGCACGCGGGTGTAACCGCCTGCACGGCTTTCATAGCGACCCGCCAGCTCATCAAAGAGTTTCGCGGTGATCTTGTCGTCGCGCAGAACGGAGTGGGCCTGGCGGCGTGCGTGCAGATCGCCGCGCTTGCCGAGGGTGATCAGCTTGTCAACGATCCGCCGAAGATCCTTCGCCTTCGGCAGGGTGGTCTTGATCTGCTCGTGCTTGAGCAGGGCAACCGCCATGTTGGCGAACATAGCCTTACGGTGGCTGCTGGTGCGGTTTAATTTACGACCGCTCATTCCGTGACGCATTGTCTTCTCTCCGTCCTCTTTGGTCTCGCGCACGAGACCGATTAAGCATCACAACGCCATGTCTCCACCGGAGTCAGGTACGTCGTGTTGAGCCAGATGGCTCCGTTATCTTTCGTGAAGGGCTTTCAGGCCTGACTTAGTAAGGCTCTTCAAGCTTCTTCGCGAGTTCCTCGATGTTCTCTGGCGGCCACTCAGCGATCTCCATGCCAAGATGCAGACCCATGGTCGAGAGAACTTCCTTGATCTCATTCAGCGACTTACGACCGAAGTTCGGTGTACGCAGCATCTCGCCTTCGCTCTTCTGAACCAGATCGCCGATGTAGACGATGTTGTCGTTCTTGAGGCAGTTGGCGGAACGGACCGAAAGCTCAAGTTCATCGACCTTGCGGAGCAGGTTCTTGTTGAACGGCGGCTCGCTCGGGCGATCTTCGATCTCACGAACCTGAGGCTCGTCGAAGTTCACAAAGAGCTGCAGCTGATCCTGCAGGATTCGCGCCGCGAGAGCGACTGCATCCTCGGGGCTCACCGCACCGTTGGTCTCAACCTGCATGGTCAGCATGTCATAGTCGGTTACCTGACCAACACGCGTATTGTCGACCTTGTAAGAAACCTTGCGCACCGGCGAGAAGATCGAGTCGACCGGAACCAGTCCGATCGGGGCATCTTCCGGACGGTTCTGAGAGGCGGCAACGTAGCCTTTGCCGATCTCAACCGTCAGTTCCATGTCAATCCGCGCGCCGTCATCCAGGGTGCAGAGGATCAAGTCCGGGTTCATCACTTCGATGTCCGCACCGGTCTCGATCTGACCGGCGGAAACCGGACCAGGTCCCTCTGCCCGCAGACGCATCCGCTTGGGACCGTCACCGCCCATGCGCAGAGCGATCGACTTGATGTTGAGCACCACATCGGTCACGTCTTCGCGGACGCCGGGGATGGACGAGAATTCATGCAGAACGCCATCAACCTGGATCGAGGTCACGGCTGCACCCTGAAGGGAGGAAAGCAGAATCCGGCGCAGCGCATTGCCAAGCGTCAGGCCAAAGCCACGCTCCAAAGGCTCGGCAACGACCTTCGCAACACGGGTTCCGTCAGGGCCCGGCTGGATGTCGAGCTTGTTCGGCTTAATTAGTTCGGTCCAATTTTTCTGAAGCACGATTGCGCCCTCATAATGTGCGGACTGCCTTGCGCCGGTCCGCTGTCATTGAATGCCAAAAGCCGGTCTGCACCGGCCTCCGACTTGCCACGTTTTTACCGCCGGCGAACGCTCGCCTGCAGTGCCGTGAAACGGTTTAGACGCGGCGCCGTTTTGGCGGCCGGCAACCGTTATGCGGAATCGGGGTCACGTCGCGGATCGCAGTGATCGTAAAGCCGACCGCCTGCAGAGCGCGTAGAGCCGATTCGCGACCCGAACCAGGGCCCTTCACGTTGACTTCCAGAGTCTTCATGCCGTGATCCTGTGCCTTGCGGCCAGCATCTTCAGCAGCAAGCTGCGCAGCATAAGGAGTCGATTTACGCGAGCCCTTGAAGCCCTGTCCACCAGCAGACGACCAGGAGATGGTGTTGCCCTGAACGTCGGTGATGGTGATCACCGTGTTATTGAACGTCGCACTGACGTGCGCGATGCCGGAAGAAATATTTTTCCGCTCGCGACGACGCAAACGTGCCTGAGGTTTGGCCATGGCCTTTAAAACCTTATCTTAATCTTCTGAGTTATTTCTTCTTGCCTGCAATCGGCTTCGCCGGACCCTTACGGGTACGTGCGTTGGTGCTTGTCCGCTGACCGCGAACAGGCAGGCCTTTACGATGCCGCAGACCACGATAGCAGCCCAGGTCCATCAGACGTTTGATGTTCATAGCCACTTCGCGGCGAAGGTCACCTTCAACCGTATAACCACGGTCGATGGCTTCACGAACCCGAACGACTTCGTCGTCGGTCAGTTCGTTCACCCGGCGCTCCGCAGGAATGCCCACCGTGTTGCAGATTTCCACGGCTTTGGTACGACCAATACCATGAATGTAGGTCAAAGCGATCTGTACCCGCTTTTGCGTCGGGATATTGACGCCAGCAATACGTGCCACGCCACGGTCTCCTTAAAACAGTGATTCTCGGGTCGTAACCCTGAGAAGCTTGTTAATTTATGCCCCGAACCAACATAGTCCGAAGTTCGGTACGTTTGGACAGGCAAAACTCTCCGGTCGCGGCAGCGCCGAAGGATGCGGGATTATATGCACCCGCTCCCCCAAGTCAACCGTCATCCCCCAGCAAGAATTGCTTCAATCTGCCCGGTCACATCATCGATCGCGGCCATGCCGTCAATCGCCTTCAAAACGCCCTTTTCCCGATAGTAGGGAAGGATCGGCGCTGTCTGCTCATGATACGTCGCCAAACGGGTCCGCATCGTCTCTTCGTTGTCATCAGCGCGGCGCGAGAACTCTTCGCTGCCGCAGCTGTCACAGACGCCTTCTTTCGAGGGCTTCTGAAAATCATCATGGTAACCCGCACCGCACTTGGCACAGGAATAGCGCCCCACCACGCGGGCGATCAATGCAGCTTCGTCGACCTGCATCTCAATCACCGAATCGAGCTTCATACCCTTGTCGGAGAGCATCTTGTCCAGCCCCTCCGCCTGCGGCGTTGTCCGGGGAAAGCCATCAAGGATAAAACCCGTCGCACAATCCGGCGCGTCGATCCGCTGAGAAATCATCTCGATCATCAGATCGTCCGGCATCAACTTGCCGGCATCCATGATTTCCTTCGCCTGCGCTCCAAGCTCACTGCCCGAGTTCTTCAGTTCCCGTAGCATTTCACCGGTCGAAAGCTGCACAAGTCCGTGTTTATCTTGCAGTCGCTTCGCTTGAGTGCCCTTACCTGCCCCCGGCGGACCCAAAAGAATTATGTTCACCCACGCCGTCCCTTCAGCTTGGACTTCTTAATGAGTCCTTCGTATTGATGCGCCAGCAGATGAGAGTGAATCTGACCTACCGTATCCATGGTGACCGAAACAATAATCAGCAGAGACGTGCCACCGAAATAAAAGGTTACAACGGAAAACTGCGAACTCACCAGTTCAGGCAACAGACAGACCAGGGCCAGATAGCAGGCGCCGACGACTGTCAGACGGTTCAGCACGAATTCCAGGTACGCTGCGGTGTTCTTTCCTGGACGGATACCGGGAATGAAGCCGCCATGTTTCTTCAGATTATCAGCAGTATCCTCAGGATTGAAGACGATGCTGGTATAGAAGAATGCGAAGAAAATGATCAGCGATGTGAAGAGCAGCAGATAACCGGGCGAACCACGGCCAAGGTTTGCAACAACCCAGTTCAGCCACTCAGGACCCGCGCCCTGCGAAAAACCAGCCGCAGTCAGAGGCATCAGCAGAAGCGACGAGGCGAAGATCGGCGGAATAACACCGGCCACGTTCAGCTTCATCGGCAGATGCGACGCTTCACCGCCAAACATCTTGTTGCCGACCTGGCGCTTCGGATACTGGACAATGATCCTGCGATGGGCGCGTTCGACAAAGACGATAAAGGCAATCACACCCACGGCCATAAAGGGCACGAGGATCGCAAGCGCGTTGGTTTGACCGACTGAGAAGGCCTGAGCAAGCGCAATCGGCAGGTTCGCCACAATTCCGGAGAAGATGATCAGCGAAATACCGTTACCGACGCCACGCTGGGTGATCTGTTCGCCCAGCCACATCAGGAAGATTGTGCCGCCGGTCAGGGTAATTACGGTCGAGAGCTGGAAAAACAGCCCCGGATCGATCACGGCCGATCCGCCGGTCCCCTGCGTCGCTTCAAGCCCCTTGGCTATACCGTAGGCTTGCACAGCAGCCAGAACCACCGTGCCGTAGCGTGTGTACTGATTGATCTTCTTCCGGCCCGCTTCGCCCTCTTTCTTCATGGCCTCGATCTGCGGCGAAACCGCCGTGAGAAGCTGCATGATAATCGATGCCGAAATGTACGGCATGATGTTGAGTGCAAAGATCGTCATGCGCTCAAGCGCACCGCCGGAGAAGGCGTTGAAGATATCCAGAACGCCGCCCTGGGCCTGGCTCTGGTAAATATTGGCAAAAATCGCGGTATCGATACCGGGAATCGGGATATAGGTGCCGAGGCGGTAGATCACCAATGCACCAAGCGTGAACCAAATGCGCTTCTTGAGTTCGGTCGCCTTGGCAAGCGCGCCGAAGTTCATATTTGCAGCAAGTTGTTCGGCGGCTGAAGCCATATACTTTATCCCAGTTGTGTTACATGGCCGACGCCTAGGCCCACTATCTGCCTCTTTTACCCTGGATAAAACCAGGACAAAGGACTAAGCGGCCTGAAAAATCGGCCGGCAGGCCTGCGTTTCCCTCCTCGCGGAAAGGCGCAAACCTGCTGGCGTAATCTTAGCTTTCTGCTGCTTCAGCCTTGGCTGCAGCAACGGTAACGCTGCCGCCGGCTTTCTCGACTGCAGCAATTGCGGCCTTGGATGCACCTGCAACCGCAATGTTTACTTTGGTCTTCAGTTCGCCAGATGCAAGCAAACGAATGCCATCGCGCGGATTTGTGACCACACCAGAGGCCTTAAGCGCCTCGGCATTGATCTCCGCTTTCGCGTCGAGCTTGCCCGCGTCAATGGCAGCCTGAAGGCGACCAATGTTCACGGCAACAAAGTTCTTGCGGAAAATGTTGTTGAAACCGCGCTTCGGAAGGCGACGGTGCAGAGGCATCTGCCCACCTTCGAAACCCTTGATGGCAACGCCACTGCGGGCCTTCTGGCCCTTGTGACCTGAACCGGCCGTCTTGCCGGTTCCGGAGCCGATGCCACGGCCAACGCGTTTGGCATCCTTGCGGGCGCCTGCGTTATCGGACAGCTGATTGAGCTTCATGTCTCTTTACCCTGCTTCAGTCACGGGAGAAGCGGCGCCTAAGCGTCGCTTTCAACCCGTACGAGGTGACCGACTTTGTTGATCATGCCGCGCACTGACGGCGTATCTTCGAGCTCACGGCTCCGGTTGATCTTGTTCAAACCGAGTCCGACGAGCGTGGCGCGCTGATCTTTCGTCCGGCCGATTGGGCTGGCGATCTGCACGACCTTAAGCGTCTTCTTCTTAGCGGCCATCTAATTTACTCCCGTGCCTCGGCAGCACCGGCGGTGCGGTTGCCGAGAATATCGGAGACCTTCTTGCCACGGCGCTGTGCGACCATGCGCGGGCTTGCACAACGTGACAGAGCTTCAAAAGTGGCTTTGATCATGTTGTGCGGGTTCGAGGTTCCGACAGACTTCGAAACAACGTCCTGAACGCCCAGGGCTTCGAAGATTGCGCGCATCGGACCACCAGCGATGATACCGGTACCTGCAGGAGCCGCCCGCAGGACGACACTACCAGCGCCGTAATGGCCCTTGATGTCGTGATGCAGTGTCCGGCCTTCACGCAGGGGCACCCGGATCATCGACTTCTTGGCCGACTCTGTTGCCTTGCGGATTGCTTCCGGAACTTCACGGGCCTTACCGTGACCATGACCTACGCGGCCACGGCCGTCGCCGACAACAACCAGCGCGGCAAATCCGAAGCGCCGGCCACCCTTGACGACCTTGGCAACGCGGTTAATACCGACCAGCTTCTCAATGAGCTCCGGCTCGTCGCGGTCGCGCGGCCGACGGTCATCTCTCTGGGATCGTGATTCTCTTGGGGCTCGTGCCATCGATCTGCTTTCCTAGAATGCCAGGCCGGCTTCGCGAGCAGCGTCTGCAAGGGCCTTAACGCGGCCATGGTAGATGTATCCACCACGGTCGAAGACCACTTCCTTGACGCCGGCGGCGACAGCACGCTCAGCAATAAGTTTACCCACCTCGATAGCGGCTGCCTTGTCGGCACCCTTCGCCAGCTTTGACTTGAGGGTGTTATCGACCGTCGATGCGGCTGCAAGGGTTACACCCTGCACATCGTCGATAACCTGGGCGTAAATGTGTTTGCTCGACCGGAAAACCGACAAACGGGGACGGTTGCCGCTTCTGCGCTTGATTTGCGCGCGGACGCGGTTGGTGCGGCGATCGCGAAGTTGTTTGCTGCTCAGCATAATCTTACTTCTTCTTGCCTTCTTTGCGCAGGATCACTTCTTCCGCGTACTTCACGCCCTTGCCTTTGTAAGGCTCTGGCGGACGGAAGCTGCGAATTTCGGATGCAACCTGCCCGACCTTCTGCTTGTCGGCGCCCGAGATCGTAATCGCGGTTGGCTTGGAGCAGGTGATCGAGATCCCCTCGGGGATCGCGAAGTTGATGTCATGGCTGTAACCGAGCTGCAGGTTCAGGCTTTTGCCCTGGACTGCGGCACGATAGCCGACGCCGTTGATCTCAAGTTCCCGGGTAAAACCATCAGACACACCCGTGACCATGTTCTGGACCCGCGAACGCGCGGTGCCCCACATGGCGCGAGCCTGCTTGGACTTGTTTACCGGCGTGACCGTGACTTTACCGTCCGCGAATTCAATCGCGACGTCATCGGTTGCCTCGAACTCGAGCTGACCCAGCTTGCCTTTCGCCGAGACCAAACGGCCCTTGACCGCGATCTCGACGCCGCTGGGCACCTCTACAGGATTTTTGCCTACGCGCGACATTGACCCAATTCCTTAAAATACTCGGCAGAGAACTTCGCCGCCAACATTAGCAGCGCGTGCCTCCTGATCCGACATCACACCACGTGGCGTCGACAGGATGGTAATCCCCAAACCGTTGTAATAACGCGGTAACTCTTTGATCTTAGAGTACACGCGACGACCAGGTGTCGAAACCCGTGCGATCTCGTTGATCACCGGCTGGCCTTCGTTGTACTTCAGCTCGATCTCAAGCTCGCTGATACCCGCAGACTGTTCCTGAGTACGGAAGTCGCGGATAAAACCTTCGCGCTTTAACACATCAAGCACGTTCGAACGCAGGCGGGAAGCCGGCGCCGTTACTTTTGACTTACCAACACGCTGTCCGTTCCGGATGCGGGTTAGCATATCCCCAAGAGGATCGCTCATCGCCATCGCGCGGACCCTTTCTCTACCAGCTCGACTTGACCATGCCAGGGATCTGGCCGATCGATGCGAGGTCACGCAATGCAATACGCGACAGCTTAAATTTCCGATAGACGCCACGGGGACGTCCGCTCAGTTCGCAACGATTGCGAATACGAATTTTTGACCCATCTCTTGGCAGTTCAGCCAGTTTGAGATGTGCCAGGAAGCGCTCCTCCGGAGAGAGAGACCGGTCGTTCGCGACAGCTTTGAGAGCCGCACGTTTTGACGCCTGCTGGGCGACAACCTTCCGACGCTTCTGGTTCTTTTTGATGGCGCTAACTTTAGCCATTCTATTCGATCCCTTCTGCCGCTATTTCTGGAACGGCATATCAAAGCCGGCGAGGAGAGCCTTAGCTTCCTCATTCGTCTTCGCTGTGGTGCAGATCACGATGTCCATGCCCCGGATCTCGTCGACATTGTCGTAGTCGATCTCGGGAAAGACGATCTGTTCTTTCAAGCCCATGGCATAGTTGCCTCGGCCATCGAAACTCTTGTCGGACACGCCGCGGAAGTCGCGAACGCGCGGCAGAGCCACGGTCACCAGGCGATCCAGAAACTCGTACATCCGGTCCTTCCGCAAGGTCACCTTGCAGCCGAGCGGCATACCTTCACGCAGTTTGAAACCTGCGATCGATGTCTTTGCCTTCGTGATCACCGGCTTCTGACCGGCAATAAGGCCCATCTCGTTAGCGGCGGCAGCGACCTTCTTCTGGTCCTGTACGGCACCGGCTACGCCGATGTTCAGCACGATCTTTTCGAGCTTAGGCGCTGACATCTCGTTTTTATAACCAAACTGCTTCACCAGATCGGCTTTAACAGTCTTTTCGTAGTGCTCTTTGAAGCGCGGCTTCGTCATGGTCCTGCCTCGCCTTAGATATCTATGACTTCGCCGGAGCGCTTGGAAACACGCACCTTGCGACCGCCCTCTTCCATCCGGAACCCGACGCGCGTTGGCTGGTCGGACTTTGGATCGATGTGGGCAACGTTCGAAATATGGAGGGGAGCCTCTTGCTCGACGATCCCGCCCGGTGTGGAGGCTGTTGGGCGCGTATGACGCTTCACAATGTTGACGCCCTGAACGACCACGCGGTCGTCCTCGCGCACAACACGAAGCACTTCGCCCTTCTTGCCTTTGTCGCGACCGGTGATAACCGTCACCTTGTCGCCTTTTTTGATCTTAAACTTCTTGCTCATCACAGCACCTCAGGCGCCAGAGAAATGATCTTCATGTACTGGCGTGCACGCAGTTCGCGGGTGACCGGACCGAAGATACGGGTACCGATCGGCTCGCCCTGCTTGTTGATCAAGACTGCAGCGTTGTTGTCGAACCGGATGGAGCTGCCATCCGGACGACGGATTTCCTTTGCGGTGCGCACGATAACAGCACGATGCACATCGCCCTTTTTCACACGTCCGCGCGGAATTGCTTCCTTGACCGACACCACGATAACATCGCCGACACCCGCGGTTTTCCGCTTCGATCCGCCAAGCACCTTGATGCACTGGACTCGACGGGCGCCGGAATTATCGGCCACGTCGAGTTGGGATTGCATTTGAATCATAGCGAGCCCCTAACCTTCAGCGCTGGCAGCTGTCTCGTCGAAAACTTCCCAGCTCTTGGTCTTGGAAATCGGACGGCACTCACGGATTCGAACAGTCTCACCGGATTTGACCGAATTGGTCTCGTCATGAGCGTGATACCGTTTCGAACGCTTAATAAACTTCTTGTAGATGGGGTGCATGACGCGCCGCTCGACCAAGACGGTAACCGTCTTATCGGTCTTGTCACTAACCACCACACCCTGCAACACACGACGCGGCATTGATACTCTCCTAAGAAACGGCCTGCATTTGATGCAGGATGGTTTTAATGCGCGCGATGTCACGGCGAACCTGTCGTGCGCGCGTCGTATTTTCGAGCTGGCCACTGGCCTTCTGGAACCGAAGATTAAACTGCTCTTTGTGCAGTCCCATCAGCTCGTCTTTCAACTCGTCCTGGGTCTTAACCCTTAGATCACTCGCTTTCATGATTTAACCCTCCTCGCCGACACGGGCGATGAACTTGGTTTGCACAGGAAGCTTGGCCGAAGCCAGCTTGAATGCTTCACGAGCGAGCTCCATGGGAACGCCATCGAGTTCAAACATGATACGACCGGGTTTCACCCGAGCCGCCCACCACTCCGGATTACCCTTACCCTTACCCTGACGGACTTCGGCAGGCTTGCTCGAAACCGGCACGTCCGGGAAGACGCGGATCCAAAGTTTACCGACACGTTTCATGTGACGGGTAATCGTCCGACGAGCCGCTTCGATCTGGCGTGCGGAAACACGACCAGGCGTCATCGCCTTCATTCCATAGGCGCCGAAGTTAAGGGCGGTGCCCCCCTTCGCCTTACCATGGATCCGGCCCTTATGGGCTTTGCGGAATTTTGTCCGCTTTGGTTGCAACATTGCTCTATTTCCTCAAGCCTGACTGCTTTAACGCGCAGCCTGCAAATCCTGAGACCGCTTGTCTTGCGCCATCGGGTCGTGGGCCAGGACTTCTCCCTTGAATACCCAGACCTTCACGCCGCAAGCGCCGTAGGTCGTCTGTGCTGTCGCTTCGCCGTAATCGATATCGGCGCGGAGCGTGTGCAAAGGCACACGGCCTTCGCGGTACCACTCGGTCCGAGCAATTTCAGCTCCACCCAGCCGGCCGGCGCAGTTGATCCGGATGCCACCGGCGCCGAGGCGCATGGCGGACTGAACCGAACGCTTCATCGCCCGGCGGAAAGCCACACGGCGCTCCAGCTGATTGGCGATGTTCTCTGCAACCAGCTTGGCATCGATCTCGGGCTTGCGAACCTCAACGATGTTCAGATGAACTTCGCTGCTGGTGCGCTGCTGAAGAGCGGAACGAAGCTTCTCGATGTCCGCACCCTTCTTACCGATCACAACACCGGGACGTGCCGTGTAAATCGTCACGCGTGCTTTCTTCGCAGGACGCTCAATCACGATCCGCGAGATACCAGCCTGATGCAGACGCTTACGCAGGAACTTGCGAAGCTCGAGATCTTCGAGCAGCAGGTCCGAGTAATTGCCGTCTGCGAACCAGCGGGAATCCCAGGTCCGGTTGATACCGACGCGAAAGCCGATTGGATTAATTTTATGACCCATTACGCGGTCTCCTCACGCTCACGGACAACCACTGTCAGGCGGCTCCACGGCTTTACAATCCGCCCCACACGGCCACGGGCCCGAGCCCGGAAGCGCTTCATGGTGAAGCTCTTACCAACCGAAGCTTCCGCCACATAAAGACGGTCGACGTCGAGCTGGTGGTTGTTCTCCGCGTTGGCAATCGCCGACTGCAGGACCTTTTTCACCTCACCGGCAATCCGCCGCTTGGAGAAGCTCAGCTCCGCCAGAGCGCTTTCAGCCGTCTTGCCGCGAATGCTCGCCGCAACCAGGTTCAGCTTCTGAGAGCTGGTCCGCATGTTCAATGCAATGGCCTTGGCTTCGTTCTCAGCCAGTGCGCGCGGGGTTTTCGACTTACTCATCGTCCTTAGCCCCTCTTGGATTTCTTATCCGCGGCGTGACCGTAATAGGTCCGCGTTGGAGAGAATTCGCCGAACTTGTGACCGACCATATTTTCGGTCACCAGAACCGGCAGGAACTTCTGGCCGTTGTAAACGCCGAAGGTCAAGCCGACAAACTGCGGCATGATCGTCGAGCGGCGCGACCAGGTCTTAATGATTTCGTTGCGTCCGGAACCTCTGACTGTATCTGCCTTCTTAAGCAGATAACCATCGACGAACGGACCTTTCCATACGGAGCGAGCCATGGCGGCCTTCCCCTAGCGTTTCTTGTGACGGCGGCGCACGATGAGGCCGTCCGTCTTCTTGTTACGGCGCGTCTTTGCGCCCTTCGTCGGCTTACCCCAAGGAGTCACCGGATGGCGACCGCCGGAGGTGCGGCCTTCGCCGCCGCCGTGCGGATGGTCAATCGGGTTCATGGCAACACCACGGACCGATGGGCGTTTGCCCATCCAGCGCTTGCGGCCGGCCTTACCCAATTTCTGGTTCGACTCATCGGGGTTCGATACGGCACCGATAGTCGCCATGCAGTCGGCCCGGACCATGCGGACTTCGCCCGATCCAAGACGCAGCAGAGCGTAACCGGCATCGCGGCCCACGATCTGAACATAAGTTCCAGCCGAACGGGCGATCTGGCCGCCCTTGTGTGGCTTCATCTCGACGTTGTGCACAATCGTGCCGACCGGGATCGACGCAAGCGGCATAGCATTGCCAGGCTTGATGTCGGCTTTCTCGGCCGCGATGACCTTGTCGCCTACGGCCAGACGCTGCGGCGCCAGGATGTAAGAGAGTTCGCCATCGGCATATTCGATCAACGCGATGAAGGCGGTCCGGTTCGGATCGTATTCGATCCGCTGGACCGTCGCCGCGACGTCGAACTTGCGACGCTTGAAATCGACGAGACGATAATTGCGTTTGTGACCGCCACCCTGCCGGCGAGCCGTAACCCGGCCGGTATTGTTGCGTCCACCGGTCTTGGTCAGGCCTTCGGTCAGCTTCTTGACCGGCTTGCCTTTCCAAAGACCCGAACGATCGATCAACACCAGATTACGGCGTGACGGCGTCGTTGGACTGTAAGTTTTTAGCGCCATTGGTTCAGATTCCCGTGGTCACGTCGATGCTGTGACCCTCTTCTAACGTGACGTATGCTTTTTTGACTTCAACGCGACGGCCCGGACGACCCTTGAACCGCTTTGTCTTGCCGGCCTGGCGAAGGGTGTTAACCGCCTTCACCTTGACATCGAACAGACCTTCGACCGCCAGAGCGATCTCCGGCTTCGTCGCATCCATGGCCACCTTGAAGGCAACCTGGTTGTGCTCTGAACCCAATGTCGACTTTTCCGTTACGACCGGCTGACGAATAACTTCGTACATCCGCTCCTTGGAAATCGTCACCGGCGGCTTGTTGCGTGCGCGCCCCTTACTCATTTTAGTCGCGCCTCCAGCGCTTCTACAGCATCTTTGGTCAACACCAGAGTGTCGCGCCGCAGAATGTCGTAAACGTTGGCACCCTGCTGCGGCAGAACGTCGACACCAGGAATGTTGCGGGCTGCACGGGCAAAGCCCTCATTCACAGCCGCGCCGTCAATTACCAGCACCGAGCTCCATCCCAGCGATCCGAAAGTCTTCGACAGCGCCGAAGTTTTCGCATCCTTGACGTCCGCACTTTCGAGGACGATCAACTTGCCGTCCGCAACCTTGGACGACAGCGCCGTCTTCAGAGCCAGCTTCCGGACCTTCTTGGGAAGATCGAGATTGTGGTCCCGAACGACCGGACCATGGACAACGCCACCGCCACGGAAGATGGGAGCACGGATGCTGCCGTGACGGGCACCGCCACCACCTTTTTGCTTGGTGATCTTCCGGGTCGAACCGGAAACTTCGCTACGCCCCTTGACCTTGTGGTTACCGGCGCGCCGCTTCGCGAGCTGCCAGTTGACCATGCGGCCCAGGATGTCCGCCCGGACGGGAAGTCCGAAGATCGAGTCATTTAGCTCAATCTCGCCGGCGGCCTTATTTTCGAGGGTCGTGACCGAACACTTCATGGTCATTGATCCTTATTTTCGCTAGCGGCATCAGATGCCTCTACCGGTGCTGCTTCTGCTTCAGCCGGAGCTTCTTCAGGAGCCTCGGCAGGTGCGTCTTCAACAGCAGCCGCAACGACACCAGCGGGGAAAGGCACATCCTTAGGAAGAGCGCGCTTTACCGCATCGATGATCCGAACCCAACCGCCTTCGGCACCCGGAACAGCACCCTTTACCAGGATGAGGCCCCGATCCTCGTCAGTGGAAACGATCTTGAGGTTCTGCGTCGTCACCCGGACATCACCCATGTGACCGGCCATCTTCTTACCCTTGAAGACTTTACCCGGATCCTGGCTGTTACCGGTTGAACCGTGACTACGGTGCGACACCGAAACACCATGGGTAGCCCGCAGGCCGCCGAAGTTATGGCGTTTCATGGCACCGGCAAAACCCTTACCGATTGAGGTTCCGGTCACGTCGACGAACTGGCCAGCCACAAAGTGATTAACCGATAGCTCCTGGCCAACTTCCAGAAGCGCGTCGTCGGAAACCCGGAATTCGCCCAGCTTCCGCTTTGGCTCAACTTTGGCTTTTGCGTAATGGCCCCGCATCGGCTTGGTCACGCGTTTGACCTTTGCCTTTCCGTTGCCCAACTGAACGGCTGCATAGCCATCCGACTCTTTCGTGCGCACTGCAACGACCTGACACTTGTCAACCTTAAGAACGGTGACAGGAACGTGTTGACCTTCATCGGTGAACACGCGCGTCATGCCAAGCTTCTGCGCAATCATACCCGTGCGCATATCCCCTAGCCTTTCAGCTTGATCTCGACGTCTACACCAGCAGCCAGGTCGAGCTTCATCAGAGCATCAACGGTCTGCGGTGTAGGGTCGACAATGTCCAGAAGACGCTTGTGAGTCCGGATTTCGAACTGCTCGCGGCTCTTCTTGTCGATGTGAGGGCCACGGAGAACCGTGAACTTCTCAATGCGGGTCGGCAGTGGGATCGGGCCGCGTACCTGTGCGCCCGTCCGCTTGGCTGTACCGACGATCTCGGCGGTCGACGTGTCGAGCACCCGATGATCGAAGGCTTTAAGCCGTATCCTAATATTCTGGCTGTCCATTTTCAGCCCCTATTGGCTGCCGGTGATCAGGATCGTTTCGGGCTCATCGAGCCACGCACCTAATACCGGCGCCCCTTTCGCGTGCTAATAACAGTTTGAACCCGGCCGGTATCCGGCCGCGAGTTACTCTTGGTAACTCTGGATTACTTAACGATGCCGGCGACGACGCCAGCACCCACGGTGCGGCCGCCTTCGCGGATAGCGAAACGAAGACCTTCGTCCATCGCGATCGGTGCGATCAACTCGACGGTCATCGAAATGTTATCGCCAGGCATAACCATCTCCGTGCCTTCAGGCAAGGTCACGACACCCGTTACGTCAGTCGTACGGAAGTAAAACTGCGGACGGTAGTTCGTGAAGAACGGTGTATGACGACCGCCCTCTTCCTTCGTCAGGATGTAAGCCTCAGCAGTGAAGTTCGTGTGCGGAGTGATCGATCCGGGCTTCGCCAGAACCTGACCACGCTCAACATCTTCACGACCAACACCACGCAGAAGCGCACCGATGTTGTCTCCGGCCTCTCCCGAGTCCAGAAGCTTACGGAACATCTCGACGCCTGTGCAGGTCGTCTTCTTCGTGTCCTTAAGACCAACGATCTCGATTTCGTCGCCAACCTTCACGATACCGCTCTCAACACGACCCGTGACAACCGTGCCACGGCCGGAGATCGAGAAAACGTCCTCAATCGGCATCAGGAACGGACGGTCAACAGGACGCTCTGGCTGCGGGATGTAGCTGTCGACAGCTGCCATCAGCTCCAGGATCGCGTCTTTACCGATCGCTGCGTCACCGTCTTCAAGAGCTGCAAGTGCAGAACCCTTGATGATGGGAATGTCGTCGCCTGGGAAGTCGTAGGAAGACAGAAGCTCGCGGATCTCAAGCTCGACAAGCTCAAGAAGCTCTTCGTCGTCAACCTGGTCGACCTTGTTCATGAAGATCACAATCGCAGGAACGCCAACCTGACGCGCAAGCAGGATGTGCTCGCGGGTCTGGGGCATGGGGCCGTCAGCGGCAGAAACAACGAGGATAGCCCCGTCCATCTGCGCAGCACCTGTGATCATGTTCTTAACGTAGTCGGCGTGACCCGGGCAATCGACGTGCGCGTAGTGACGGTTCTCCGTCTCATACTCAACGTGCGCCGTCGAAATCGTGATACCACGTGCTTTCTCTTCTGGCGCCTTGTCAATCTGGTCGTACGCGGAAAACTCCGCGCCACCGCTCTCAGCCAAAACTTTCGTAATCGCTGCCGTCAAAGTCGTCTTGCCATGATCAACGTGGCCAATCGTGCCAACGTTGCAGTGCGGCTTGGTCCGCTCAAACTTCTGCTTAGCCATCTTCTCTATTCTCCGTCCATAGGATGATCAAAACCACGCTTGCGCGGGTTAGGCCATCTTGGCGACCACTTCATCTGCGACTGCCTGCGGCACCCGCTCATAGTGGTCAAAATGCATGGTGTATTGTGCCCGGCCCTGGCTCATGGAGCGCAGGTTATTAACGTAACCGAACATGTTCGCAAGGGGGACCATCGCGTTGATCACCTGTGCGTTGCCGCGGTTGTCCATTCCGGACACGTTGCCGCGACGGCTGTTAAGATCGCCGATAATATCGCCCATGTACTCTTCAGGCGTTACGACTTCGACCTTCATGACCGGCTCAAGAAGAGCAGGTCCGGCCTTCTGCACGCCCTCACGGAAGGCGGCGCGGGCCGCAATTTCAAATGCCAGAACCGAGGAGTCGACATCATGGCTGGCGCCATCGGTCAGCGTGACCTTGAAGTCGATTACCGGGAACCCGGCCATCACGCCCGTTGCCTGGGCGGAAATCAGACCTTTTTCAACACCCGGGATGAATTCCTTCGGAACCGCACCACCGGAAATCGAATTGTCGAAAGAATAACCTTCGCCCGGCTCCACAGGCTCGAACGTCAGCTTGATACGTGCAAACTGCCCCGAACCACCGGACTGTTTCTTATGGGTGTAATCGACCTCGGCAGCCCGCGAGATGGTCTCACGATAAGCAACCTGCGGCGCACCCACGTTTGCATCAACCTTAAACTCACGCTTCATACGATCGACAATGATGTCGAGATGAAGTTCGCCCATCCCCTTGATCACGGTCTGGCCGCTCTCAATGTCGGTCGAAACCCGGAAAGATGGATCTTCCTGCGCCAGACGGCCCAGTGCGACACCCATTTTTTCCTGGTCAGCCTTGGTCTTAGGCTCAACAGCAACCTCGATAACCGGATCCGGGAACTCCATACGCTCCAGAATGATCGGCTTCACAGGATCACAGAGAGTCTCACCCGTCGTGGTGCTTTTCAGACCGGCGATCGCGACAATGTCGCCTGCACGGGCTTCCTTGATATCTTCGCGGTGATTGGAATGCATCTGGAGCATCCGGCCGACACGCTCACGATTTCCCTTAACCGAATTCAGGATCTGGGTACCGGTCGAAAACACGCCCGAGTAGACACGCACGAAGGTCAGCGAGCCAACAAAGGGATCGGTCATGATCTTGAACGCCAGGGCCGAAGCAGGCTCATCATCAGATGTCTTACGGACCAGCTCTTCTTCGGTGTCGGGCTTAACGCCAGTCACAGAGTCCACGTCGATCGGAGACGGAAGGAAGTCAACCACAGCATCGAGAAGCGGCTGAACACCCTTGTTCTTGAAGGCCGTTCCGCAAAGAACAGGGACAAAGGCAGCACCACAGGCACCCTTACGGATACAACGCTTCAGTGTCTCGATATCCGGCTCGTTGCCTTCCAGATAGGCTTCCATCGCGCCATCGTCCTGCTCAACGGCAAGATCCAGCAGCTGCTCGCGGTATTCCGCGGCCTTGTCGGCGAGATCGGCTGGAATGTCTTCTTCGACGTATTCCGCACCCATGGTCTCGTCTTTCCAGACGATCGCCTTCATCTTGATCAGATCGACCACGCCCAGGAAATCGCTCTCGGAGCCAATCGGCAGCTGAAGCACCAGCGGCGTCGCGCCAAGGCGATCAACAATCATGTCCACGCAACGGTAAAAATCAGCACCGATACGGTCCATTTTGTTTACGAAGCAAATCCGCGGCACGTTGTACTTGTCAGCCTGACGCCAAACCGTCTCGGACTGAGGCTCAACACCGGCAACCGAGTCGAAAACCGCAACAGCACCATCGAGAACCCGAAGCGAACGCTCAACTTCAATCGTGAAGTCAACGTGGCCCGGGGTATCAATGATGTTGATCCGGTGATCGTTCCAGAAGCAGGTCGTCGCCGCAGAGGTAATGGTGATACCCCGCTCTTGCTCCTGCTCCATCCAATCCATGGTGGCGTTACCATCATGAACTTCACCGATCTTGTGGGAAACACCGGTGTAATAAAGTACGCGCTCAGTTGTGGTCGTCTTACCGGCATCAATGTGAGCCATGATGCCGATGTTGCGGTACATTTCGAGCGGAGTGGTGCGAGACATGACGCGGGCTCTCTTGCTTCGTTACCAGCGGTAATGGGAGAAGGCTTTATTAGCCTCTGCCATCCGGTGTGTGTCTTCACGCTTCTTAACCGCCGAACCGCGATTGTTGGAAGCGTCCATGAGTTCATTCGCCAGACGGTCGGTCATGGTGAATTCGGAACGGGCACGCGAGGCATTGATCAGCCAACGAATGGCCAAAGCCTGCGCACGGTCGTTACGAACCTCAACCGGCACCTGGTAGGTTGCACCGCCAACGCGGCGCGAACGAACCTCGAGATGTGGGCGCACGTTGCCGAGCGCCTCATGGAAAACCCGAACCGGATCGGCGCTACCGCGCTCCGAAATCCGATCGAAGGCACCGTAAACGATACCCTCCGCAACCGATTTCTTTCCATCGTACATCAGGCAGTTCATGAACTTACTGACGATCGTGTCACCGAACTTCGGGTCCGGCAGAACTTCGCGCTTTTCTGCGCTATGACGGCGAGACATCTTGAATACCCTGCCTTATTTCGGCCGTTTGGCGCCGTACTTCGAACGGCGCTGGCGGCGATCCTTGACACCCTGGGTATCCAGCGTGCCGCGAATGATGTGATAGCGAACACCGGGCAAATCCTTGACGCGCCCGCCGCGCAGCATCACCACCGAGTGCTCTTGAAGGTTATGACCTTCACCCGGGATGTAGCTGGTGACTTCGAAGCCATTCGTCAGACGAACACGCGCAACTTTACGCAGCGCCGAGTTAGGCTTCTTCGGTGTGGTGGTATAGACGCGCGTACAAACCCCCCGCTTTTGCGGGCAGGCTTCCAGCGCCGGTACTTTGTTCCGTGTTACAGGCGCTTTACGCGGCTTACGGATCAATTGGTTAATCGTCGGCATTCAGGTTACTTCCTTAAACCTAGCTCTCGAAGCAAAGCACCGCGGTGGGGCAATAGCCTTACCCACGCGGAGCCTTTAGCGCCGTCTAAACAGCAATTAAATTTTTCATCTCGTGTACCGTCGAGGCTGCGTCTAAACCGCAGTGGGTCTACCACCAGCCCCCTCAAGGTTGGCGCATACTATTGACGCGCCCCTACCGCGTCAAGCCTTTGGAAACCCTTTTTTTGCGGGCCCAAAAGTAAACGCCGCCACCGGGATTCTTGAAATAAAAGAACTCGGTGACGGCGTTTTAACGCAACGATATATCAAAGCCTGGAGTTAAGCGACCGAAGTCTCTTCCCCGGACCCATCCGACTCCGCAACGTCGACCGACGATGCGATAGCCGCCTTTGCTTTTTCCTGCTCGGTCAGCAGATCCTGGTCCCGATCCGAAGCAACGCGCTTCAGACGGTTCATGACCGCACCGGTACCCGCCGGGATCAGGCGGCCAACGATGACGTTTTCCTTGAGACCGATGAGGCTGTCGTGCTTGCCGTGGGTCGCCGCCTCGGTAAGAACCCGAGTGGTTTCCTGGAACGAAGCCGCCGAGATAAAGGAACGGGTCTGCAGGCTTGCCTTGGTGATACCCTGCAGGACAGGACGGGCCTGTGCCACACGGCCGCCCTCGGCAATGGCCTTTTCGTTAAGCTCTGCAAACTCCTCGCGATCCACTTGCTCCCCAACCAGGAAGGTCGTGTCACCGCCGTCGGAAATCTCAACCTTCTGCAGCATCTGGCGAACGATCACCTCGATGTGCTTGTCGTTGATCTTCACGCCTTGGAGTCGGTAAACGCTCTGGATCTCGTATGCCAGGTACTCGGCCAGTGCCTCGACCCCGAGAACATCAAGAATATCATGGGGGACGGGGTTACCGTCCATCAGGAGATCGCCGACATGAACGTAGTCGCCTTCCTGAACCGAGATATGCTTGCCCTTGGGAATGAGATACTCGCGCGGCTCGCCGGCTTCTTCACCTTCAGGCCGCACCACGATCCGGCGCTTGGTCTTGTAATCCTTACCGAACTCAACCCGGCCCTCGATTTCACTGATGATCGCGTAGTCCTTCGGCTTCCGGGCTTCGAAGAGCTCGGCAACCCGTGGCAGACCACCTGTGATATCACGTGTTTTCGAGGATTCCCGCGGGATACGGGCCAGAACGTCACCGGCTTTGACCTCTGAACCGTTTTCAACGGAGAGAATGGCGTCCACAGACATGAAATAGCGGGCTTCCATGCCATTGGCCAAGGTTACGACTTCACCCTTCGCATCACGCAGCGTGACACGTGGCTTCAGATCGTTACCCCGGGGCTGCTGCTTCCAGTCAACCACAACGCGGTTCGAAATACCGGTGGTTTCGTCCATGACTTCACGCATGGAGAGCCCCTCGACCAGGTCGACATAGCTGGCGACACCCTCTTTTTCCGTGATGATCGGAATGGTGTATGGATCCCATTCGGCCAATTTCTGACCTTTGGTCACCGATACGCCATCGTCGACCAGCAGCTTGGCGCCATAAGGCACCTTGAAACGGGCCCGCTCGCGGTTGGTTTCATCGCGAAGCGCGATTTCTAGATTCCGGCCCATGACAATCGGAACGCCGTCGGAGTTCATAACGACGTTGCGGTTCTTCACAGAAACCGTGGCATCCTGAGTGGCCTCGACATTCGACTGCTCGGCTCCACGCTGGGCCGCGCCGCCGATGTGGAAGGTCCGCATGGTCAGCTGAGTACCAGGCTCGCCGATCGACTGCGCGGCAATAACGCCGACAGCTTCACCGACGTTGACCTCGGTACCACGTGCCAGATCACGACCGTAACAGGCCGCACAGACACCGCCCTTGGACTCACAGGTAAGGGTCGAACGGATCATGACGCTGTCGACGCCGGCCCGCTCGATTTCATCGGTCTTGCTCTCATCGACCATCATGCCGGCAGGTGCAATGACCTCGCCCGTAAGCGGGTTCACCACGTCTTCCAGCATGGTCCGGCCCAGCAGACGTTCGCCAAGCGGGGAGATAACCTCACCACCCTCGACGATTGCCGTACAGGTCAGACCCTTGGTCGTGCCGCAATCGTACTCGATGATGATGGCGTCCTGCGCCACATCAACCAGACGACGGGTCAGATAACCCGAGTTTGCGGTTTTCAGAGCCGTATCGGCCAGACCCTTACGGGCACCATGGGTGGAGTTGAAGTACTCCAGCACGGTCAGGCCTTCTTTAAAGTTCGAGATAATCGGCGTTTCGATGATCTCACCGGAAGGCTTGGCCATCAGACCACGCATACCGGCCAGCTGCTTGATCTGAGCCGCCGAACCACGGGCACCGGAGTGCGCCATCATGTAGACCGAGTTGACGTCCCGCCCGGTAAAGCCGGAAATCACTTTCATCATCTCGTCAGCAACGCGATCCGTACACTGTGACCAGACGTCGACCACCTTGTTGTACTTCTCACCGCTGGTGATCAGACCATCGAGATACTGCTGCTCGAATTCCTTAACCTCAGCCTGTGCCGCCTCAACCAGAGGCGCCTTGGCGTCAGGGATCTGCAGATCGTCCTTACCGAAGGAGATACCGGCCTTACAGGCATAGCTGAAGCCCAGCTTCATGATCTGGTCACAGAAGATGACCGTGTCCTTCTGACCGCAGTGGCGATATACCACGTCAATCAGATCCGTCACTTCCTTCTTGGTCAGCAGACGGTTGATCATCGAGAAGCTCACAGCCGGATTGCGCGGCAGAATCTCGGAGAGAATCATCCGGCCCGGTGTAGATTCAACGATGGTCGTGATCGGCTGATTGTTCTCATCGACCGTATGATAGCGCGCCTTGACCTTGGCGTGCAGCGTAACGGCGCCACTCGACAGGGCATGCTCAAGCTCGCCCATATCGGTGAAGGCCATGCCCTCACCCGGCTCGCCGTCGGCTTCCGTCGAGAGATAGTAAATGCCGAGCACGATATCCTGCGATGGCACGATGATCGGCTTACCGTTCGCGGGCGAGAGGATGTTGTTGGTCGACATCATCAGCACGCGGGCTTCAAGCTGAGCTTCGAGCGACAGCGGCACGTGAACGGCCATCTGGTCACCGTCGAAGTCGGCGTTAAACGCAGTACAGACCAGCGGATGCAGCTGGATCGCCTTACCCTCGATCAGGACCGGCTCAAAAGCCTGGATACCCAAACGGTGAAGCGTCGGTGCCCGGTTCAGCATCACAGGATGCTCGCGGATAACCTCTTCCAGGATATCCCAGACCTCGGGACGTTCCTTTTCGACCATACGTTTGGCGGCCTTAATCGTGGACGCCATACCGTAGAGTTCGAGCTTCGAATAGATAAAGGGCTTGAAGAGCTCGAGCGCCATCTTCTTGGGAAGACCGCACTGATGCAATTTGAGCTCAGGTCCAACCACAATCACCGAACGACCGGAGTAGTCAACGCGCTTTCCGAGCAGGTTCTGACGGAAACGGCCCTGCTTACCCTTCAGCATGTCGGACATGGATTTCAGCGGACGCTTATTGGCGCCCGTGATCACCCGGCCACGACGACCGTTGTCGAACAGCGCATCAACGGATTCCTGCAGCATACGCTTTTCGTTACGTACGATGATGTCAGGAGCCCGCAGCTCGATCAGACGCTTCAGACGGTTATTCCGGTTGATGACGCGACGATAAAGGTCGTTCAGATCCGAAGTCGCAAAGCGGCCACCGTCGAGCGGCACAAGCGGGCGCAGCTCAGGCGGAATGACCGGAACCACGTCGAGGATCATCCACTCGGGACGCGCTCCCGATTCCATGAAGGCTTCGATCAGCTTCAGGCGCTTGACGTACTTCTTACGCTTGGCTTCGGAATTGGTCTCACGCAGATCGATCCGCAGCGAGTCACGCTCTTCTTCCAGCTCCAGGCTGGAGAGCATGTCTTTCAGAGCTTCGGCACCGATCTTCGCGGTGAAGGAGTCGTCACCGTACTCCTCCTGGGCATCCATGAACTCTTCTTCGCTGAGCAGCTGATTGACCTTCAGCGGCGTCAGGCCAGGCTCGATCACAACGAAATTCTCAAAGTAGAGAACCCGCTCGAGGTCTTTCAGCGTCATGTCGACCAGAAGACCGATACGGCTCGGCAGTGACTTCAGGAACCAGATGTGCGCGACCGGGCTGGCCAGCTCAATATGGCCCATGCGCTCACGACGCACCTTGGACAGTGTGACTTCAACACCGCACTTCTCGCAGATGATACCGCGATACTTCATGCGCTTGTACTTACCGCAGAGGCACTCGTAGTCCTTGATCGGACCAAAGATGCGCGCGCAGAACAGTCCGTCCCGCTCTGGCTTGAAAGTACGATAGTTGATGGTTTCCGGCTTTTTGATCTCGCCGAACGACCAAGAGCGAATCCGCTCCGGGCTGGCGATCGAGATTCGAATCTGATCGAAACTTTGCAAACCCGCAGGCTGGCCGAAGATGTTCATCAACTCGTTATTCATCGGTATCTCCCGATTACGAAAACTATTCTAGAAGCGAGCGCTGCCGGCGCATCCGTCACGAATGCACCGGCAAGATCATCCGCTCGTCTTAATACTCGCTCTGCTTCAATTCGACGTTCAGACCCAGGGACCGAAGTTCCTTGACCAGAACGTTGAATGACTCAGGTATGCCTGCTTCGAAGTTGTCGTCACCCTTGACGATCGACTCATAGACCTTGGTCCGGCCCGACACGTCATCCGATTTGACCGTCAGCATTTCCTGCAGAGTATAGGCGGCACCGTAAGCTTCAAGAGCCCAGACCTCCATCTCACCGAAACGCTGTCCACCGAACTGCGCCTTACCCCCCAGCGGCTGCTGGGTCACAAGACTGTACGGGCCAATCGAACGTGCGTGGATCTTGTCGTCGACCAGGTGATGAAGCTTCAGCATGTAGATGAAGCCGACCGTCACCGAGCGCTCGAAGACTTCACCGGTCCGGCCGTCAACCAGGCGAACCTGACCTGACGTGTCCAACCCGGCCTGGGTCAGCATCTTGACGATGTCGTCCTCACGCGCGCCGTCGAAAACCGGCGTTGCGATCGGAACACCATCCGTCAGGTTCTGGCCCAACTCGATCAAAGGCTCGAGGTCCATATTGGCGATGTCCTCGGCATAGACCTTATCGCCGTAGACATCCTTCAATCGTGCCTTAACCGGCTCATAGTCGCCGCTGCGCTTGGAGGCTGCCATGAGGTCACCGATCTGACGACCAAGACCGCTACAGGCCCAACCAAGATGAGTCTCAAGAATCTGTCCTACGTTCATGCGGCTAGGCACACCGAGCGGGTTCAGCACGATATCAACCGGCGTTCCGTCTTCGGTGTACGGCATATCCTCGATCGGCATGATACGTGAAATCACACCCTTATTGCCGTGACGGCCGGCCATCTTATCGCCGGGCTGCAGCTTACGCTTCACAGCCACGAAGACCTTGACCATCTTCATCACGCCAGGAGGCAGCTCATCGCCACGCTGAAGCTTATCGACCTTGTTGTCGAAACGCTTGGTCAGCTCTTCGATTGAACCTTCGAACTGCTTGTTCAGAGCCTCGATATCGGCCTGACGCGCATCGCCTGCGACAGCGAACTGACGCCATTGGCCCGGCGTGAAGTCGGAAAGGACCGCTTCGGTCACCTTGGTATCGGCCTTCAGTCCCTTCGGACCCGTGACCGCAACCTCGCCCAGCAGCAGATCTTTCAGTCGACCGTAGAAGCTGCGCTCCAGGATGATCTTTTCGTCATCACGGTCCTTGGCAAGACGCTCGATTTCCGCCCGCTCGATGGCCAGAGCACGCTCGTCCTTGTCCACGCCGCGGCGGGAGAAGACCCGAACCTCGACCACCGTACCACCAACACCGGGCGGAACCCGCAGCGAGGTGTCACGAACGTCAGAGGCCTTTTCACCGAAGATCGCCCGCAGAAGCTTTTCTTCCGGCGTCATGGGTGATTCGCCCTTCGGCGTTACCTTACCAACCAGGATATCGCCCGGCAGAACCTCGGCCCCGATGTAGACCATGCCCGCTTCGTCGAGATTGCGCAGAGCATCCTCGCCGACGTTGGGAATGTCACGGGTGATTTCTTCCTGACCCAGCTTGGTGTCGCGGGCCATGATCTCGAACTCTTCGATATGGATCGACGTAAAGACGTCGTCCCGCACGATACGCTCGGAGATCAGGATCGAATCCTCGAAGTTGTAGCCGTTCCAGGGCATGAACGCGACCAGCACGTTCCGGCCCAGGGCCAGCTCACCCAGATTGGTCGAAGGTCCGTCGGCAATGATATCGCCGCGTGAAACCTTGTCGCCCATCTTCACCAGCGGACGCTGCGTGATGCAGGTGTTCTGGTTCGAGCGCTGGAACTTCAGCAGGTTATAGATGTCGACAGCCTGCTCGCCACTCGAGGTCTCTTCACTGACCCGGACCACGATACGCGTAGCGTCAACCTGATCGACCGTACCGGTCCGGCGGGCGGAAATCGCCACACCCGAGTCCCGGGCAACCGTCGACTCCATGCCGGTACCAACCAGCGGAGCTTCAGACTTCAGCAAAGGCACAGCCTGCCGCTGCATGTTCGATCCCATGAGCGCGCGGTTGGCGTCATCGTTCTCGAGGAACGGGATCAACGCGGCGGCGACCGATACCAGCTGCTTCGGCGAAACGTCGATCAGATCAATGTCTTCCACACGGGACATGATGTAATCGCCGCTGCTCCGGCAGGAGATCAGATCGTCGACGAACTCGTTGTTCTCGTTCAACTGAGCATTGGCCTGCGCAACGGTGTAGCGCCCCTCTTCCATAGCGGAGAGATAACGCACTTCATCGGTGACCTTGCCGTCCTTGACGGTCCGGTATGGGCTCTCGATGAAACCGTACTTGTTCACGCGGGCATAGGTGGCCAGCGAGTTGATCAGACCGATGTTCGGGCCTTCAGGAGTCTCAATCGGACAGATCCGGCCATAGTGGGTCGGATGCACATCACGAACCTCGAAGCCTGCACGCTCACGCGTCAGACCACCCGGACCAAGCGCCGAAAGACGGCGCTTATGGGTGATTTCCGAAAGCGGGTTGGTCTGATCCATGAACTGAGACAGCTGCGAGGAACCGAAGAACTCACGCACTGCGGCAGCCGCCGGCTTGGCGTTGATCAGGTCATGCGGCATGACCGAGTCGATTTCGACCGAGCTCATACGCTCCTTGATCGCCCGCTCCATCCGCAGAAGACCGACACGATACTGGTTTTCCATCAGTTCGCCGACCGAGCGGACACGACGGTTGCCAAGGTGATCGATATCGTCGATCTCCCCGCGGCCGTCTTTCAGCTCCATCAGGATCTTCAGGATCGCCAGAATGTCGGTCTTGCGCAGCGTACGCACCTGATCGTCCGTCTCGAAGCCCATGCGCGAATTCATCTTCACACGGCCAACTGCCGAAAGATCGTAACGCTCGGGATCGAAGAAGAGACCATTGAACATGGCTTCTGCCGTCTCGAGTGTCGGTGGCTCACCGGGACGCATCACACGGTAGATATCGATCAAGGCCTCTTCGCGCGAGGTGTTCTTGTCGATCGCCAGGGTGTTGCGCATGTAAGGTCCGACGTTCACGTGGTCAATCGCGAGAACGACGAGAGACTTGACGTCAGCCTCGACCAGTTCCGCAATCAGCTCTTCCGTCAGCTCGTCACCGGCTTCACAGATAACTTCGCCCGTGTCTTCCTTAATGTAGTCCTGAGCCACATAGCTGGTCAGCAGATCGTCGCTCTGGACCAGCTGGTTCTCAAGACCGCCTTCGATGAGCTTCTTGGCCAGACGCGGGGTCATTCTCGTGCCCGTTTCGGCAACGACGTCGCCGGTCTTGGCGTCGATCAGATCGCGCGTCAGTTTGGTGCCCTTCAGGCGCTCTGCATCGAAAGCGGTTTTCCAGCCGTTCTTGACCCGCTTGTATTCGATCGAACCGTAGAAGAAGTTCAAAATGTCTTCAGGGCTCAGGCCGGTTGCCTCGTGCGGGTCCATCTCGAGGCCAGCCGCTGCACGCTCGCCGCGCAGAGTTTCGGTCGCATCGGAATCCAGCGCCAGCAACAGAGTGGACGCAGGCAGTTTCCGGCGGCGATCGATACGCACGTAGGCCAGATCCTTGGCGTCGAACTCGAAGTCGAGCCAGGAACCACGGTAAGGAATGACGCGTGCGGCAAAGAGGTACTTACCCGACGAATGGGTCTTGCCGCGGTCATGATCGAAGAACACGCCCGGGCTACGGTGCATCTGAGAGACGATCACACGCTCGGTGCCGTTAATCACGAAGGTGCCGTGACGGGTCATGAGCGGCATATCGCCCATGTAGACGTCCTGCTCCTTGATATCACGGATCGAGCGCGATCCGGTGTCCTCGTCGACATCCCAGACCACAAGCCGCAAAGTGACTTTCAAGGGCGCTGCGAAGGTAATACCGCGCTGCTGACATTCCTCGACGTCATACTTCGGCTCTTCCAACTCGTAGCGCAGGAACTGCAGTTCCGCGCGGTCAGAAAAGTCCTTGATCGGAAATACCGATGCAAAAACCTCCTGGAGTCCGGTTTGTGTCCGGTCCGCCAGGGGCACACCATCCTGCAGAAACTGATCGTATGAGGTTTTCTGAACCTCGATCAAATTCGGCATGCTGCTTACTTCAGCAATGCGCCCGAAATCCTTACGAATACGTTTGAGGCCCGTAAACGATCTCGCCATGTCAGTCATGTCCTCGTTGCATCAGGTTTTGACGCGGTTGCGCCAAGAATCTTTTGTTTTTACGAAACGCCCCGTCAGCCGCATATCGATCGCTGCGACCATCGGTGTCCCGCCCTAGAAACCCGGTTTTAGGCCTTCGGTTTCGTCCGGCCGGCCTGCTGTGAACAGGTCCAAATCAAAATACGCAGAAGGCCGACGCGGCGTGTGTGGCTTACCACACACGCCGGCCGGACCTTGCGTAACGTCCGATCGGCTCTGATTACTTGAGCTCGACCGTCGCACCAGCATCCTCGAGCTTCTTCTTAAGCTCTGCGGCTTCGTCCTTGCTGGCACCTTCCTTAACGGCTTTAGGTGCAGCTTCAACCAGATCCTTGGCTTCTTTCAGGCCAAGACCGGTGATAGCGCGGACTTCCTTAATCACGTTGATCTTCTTCTCGCCGGCAGCGGCCAGAATAACATCAAATTCCGTCTGCTCTTCAGCAGCTGCGGCTTCGCCACCACCAGCAACGGCAGCAACAGCAACCGGTGCAGCGGCGGAAACGCCCCAGGATTCTTCGAGCTTTGAAGCAAGCTCAGCTGCTTCGATAACCGTGAGCTTCGAGAGCTCTTCTACCAACTTGTCCAAATCAGCCATTTTAATCTCCTAGGCTTGAACTATTTCCTCGAGAGGCTTACGCCGCCTCACCTTGAGAGCCGTAGGCGCTGAACACCCGTGCCAGTTTCCCGGCAGGTGCCTGTACAACACCAGCAACCTTCGTTGCCGGCGCCTGCAGAACGCCAATAAGTTTTCCACGCAGTTCGTCGAGCGATGGCAATTTGGCAAGCGCATTGATCCCGGCAGGATCAAGAATCGTCTCACCCATTGCACCACCAACGATGGTCAGCTTCTCGTTCTTCTTGGCGAACTCGACGCAGACCTTTGCCGCCGCCACAGGATCTTCCGACGACGCAATCGCGGTCGGTCCCGTAAACATTGACTCCAGCGCCTTATACTTCGTGCCCTCAAGCGCAAGACGCGTGAGCCGATTTTTAGTCACTTTGTAGCTGGCACCAGCTTCTCTCATCTGCGAACGAAGGCCCGACACCTCGGATACGGTCAACCCAGACTGTTGGGTCACCACGACGAGAGCCGCGCTTTCGAGCGTTTTGTTGAGAGCCGATACCAACTCTTCTTTTTGTGATCGGTCCACGGATCGCTCCGCTCATTTTAGCCGATGTCCACACGAGGCGGTCATCAGCCGGTTTGCACGAGGATTCCCGGAAAAGCTCCCGGAAATCCGGTTCGCCTGTCCTGGAAGTTCAAGCCTGAACGGGTTCCCGAAAGAACCCTCCAAACTCGCTTCCCGTCTGTGCAGGCCCTTACGGCTTAAGCCCCTAAAGTTTCCCGCTTCCTGGGAGACCTATTAGAACACCTACAGTCTTGGACAGGTTGGAACGGCAGATGTTGCTACCGCTCCGTTTATCGGCCGCCCTCCGAGGAGTTAGGCCGAATCTCTTAACCCGACGGCCCGGCTTACGCCGAAGCCGACAGGCTGGAAACCTCAATCTTTACGCCAGGCCCCATGGTCGAGGACAGAGCTACGCGCTTGACGTAGGTGCCTTTCGCCCCGGTAGGCTTGGCTTTCTGAATGGCGTCAACGAAAGCCCGTACGTTCTCGACCAGGGCATCGGCGCCAAAGCTGGCCTTGCCGACACCGGCGTGAACGATCCCGGCTTTCTCAACCCGGAACTCCACCTGACCGCCCTTGACGGCCTTGATGGCTCCGGCAACGTCCGGCGTAACCGTACCCAGTTTCGGGTTCGGCATCAGACCGCGTGGGCCAAGAATTTTACCAAGGCGACCAACGACAGCCATCATGTCAGGCGTTGCGATCACACGGTCGAACTCGAACTTGCCGGACTGGATCTCAGCCGCAAGATCGTCAGCGCCAACGATATCGGCACCGGCTTCACGTGCTTCGTCCGCCTTCGCATCTTTAGCGAAAACCGCAACACGGACCGTTTTACCGGTACCATGTGGCAGGGAGACAACGCCGCGTACGTTCTGATCCGCATGCCGGGGGTCAACACCCAGGTTCATTGCGATCTCGATGGTCTCATCGAACTTGGTGGTCGCACCACCCTTGATCAGGTTGACGGCTTCCGAAAGTGCATAGCTCGAATTACGATCAATGCCTTCATAGGACTTCGTCAGCCGCTTTCCTTTGTTTTTTCCAGCCATGGCTTTATCCCTTCACCTCAAGACCCATCGAGCGCGCCGAACCCATGATGATCTTGGCAGCGGCATCGATATCGTTGGCGTTCAGATCAACCATCTTGGTCTGCGCAATTTCGCGAACCTGATCCATGGTGACACTGCCGGCAACTTCCTTACTCGGCGTTTTGCCACCCTTTTTCAGGCCTGCGGCCTTTTTAAGGAAGTAGCTCGCCGGAGGCGTCTTGGTCTCGAATGAGAAGGAACGATCCGAATACGCGGTGATGATCACCGGAGTCGGCGTGCCCTGCTCGACATTCTGCGTAGCCGCATTGAAGGCCTTGCAGAACTCCATAATGTTCAGTCCACGTTGTCCCAACGCGGGTCCGACCGGCGGCGAAGGATTCGCCTGACCTGACGGAATCTCAAGCTTGATATAGCCTGCGATCTTCTTTGCCATCAAATAACCCTTTCGGTTCCTGGGTCGCGCGGTCCGGTTATGGCCAACCTCCCGCACTTATAAACCGCCCGGCTGACCCGGACGGCGTCTTCTACACGGCCTACTGCTTCTCGACCTGCGAGTATTCCAACTCAACAGGTGTCGAACGGCCAAAGATGGATACGGCCACCTTCAGGCGGGCACGTTCCTCATCAACTTCCTCGACCAGACCGTTAAAGGAGTTAAACGGTCCATCGCTGACACGCACAGTCTCTCCGATCTCGAAGGTGATCGAAGGCTTCGGACGTTCAACGCCTTCCTGAACCTGGGTCTGGATCCGCTCAGCCTCTTTCTGGGAGATCGGCAGCGGACGCCCCTTGTTGCCAAGAAACCCGGTCACTTTCGGTGTATTCTTGACCAGGTGCCAGGATTCGTCAGTCAGGTCCATCTTGATCAGAACGTAGCCCGGAAAGAACTTGCGCTCGGAATTGACCTTCTGGCCCCGGCGCATCTCAACCACTTCTTCCGTGGGAACCAGGACCTCTTCGAAGAAATCCTCCATCCCTTTCTGGACAGCCTGATCCTGAATAGACTCGGCAACTTTCTTCTCAAAGCCCGAATAAACGTGCAGAACGTACCATCGCATTGCCATGGCTTAACCCCCGAGACCAAGGATCTTGCCGACCCCGAATGACAGGATCTGGTCGACAAAAAAGAAGAAGATCGCAGCAAGAAACACCATGACGAAAACCATAATGGTGGACACGATTGTTTCCTTGCGCGTCGGCCAGGTCACCTTGGAGGTTTCCTGCCGCACTTCCCGAATGAATTGACCCGGACTGGTCTTGGCCATTCTGCGACTACGTCCTTTTTAACACTGCTTCCGCCGAACACAACGGAAACGTTTAAATCATATATATGTCGCAGCGTCTGCGACAAAAGCCCCGTTCCCGACGCAGGAACCCGAAATGGCAGGAGAGGAGGGACTCGAACCCACAACCCCCGGTTTTGGAGACCGGTGCTCTGCCAATTGAGCTACTCTCCTATCGCCTCGCCTGCCCCCTATAAACGAGGGCTTTCCAGCGATTTTGTTCCCACTTCAGGCGTCGGACCTTTCAAACGCCAGAGCCGCCTGCGATCTAAATCGCACGCGGCTGAGGAGCTGATCCGGAACCCGCCCCGAAAGGACCGGGTTCCGAATGATCCGTTTTACTTAACGATGCCGGCGACGACGCCAGCACCCACGGTGCGGCCGCCTTCGCGGATAGCGAAACGAAGACCTTCGTCCATCGCGATCGGTGCGATCAACTCGACGGTCATCGAAATGTTATCGCCAGGCATAACCATCTCCGTGCCTTCAGGCAAGGTCACGACACCCGTTACGTCAGTCGTACGGAAGTAAAACTGCGGACGGTAGTTCGTGAAGAACGGTGTATGACGACCGCCCTCTTCCTTCGTCAGGATGTAAGCCTCAGCAGTGAAGTTCGTGTGCGGAGTGATCGATCCGGGCTTCGCCAGAACCTGACCACGCTCAACATCTTCACGACCAACACCACGCAGAAGCGCACCGATGTTGTCTCCGGCCTCTCCCGAGTCCAGAAGCTTACGGAACATCTCGACGCCTGTGCAGGTCGTCTTCTTCGTGTCCTTAAGACCAACGATCTCGATTTCGTCGCCAACCTTCACGATACCGCTCTCAACACGACCCGTGACAACCGTGCCACGGCCGGAGATCGAGAAAACGTCCTCAATCGGCATCAGGAACGGACGGTCAACAGGACGCTCTGGCTGCGGGATGTAGCTGTCGACAGCTGCCATCAGCTCCAGGATCGCGTCTTTACCGATCGCTGCGTCACCGTCTTCAAGAGCTGCAAGTGCAGAACCCTTGATGATGGGAATGTCGTCGCCTGGGAAGTCGTAGGAAGACAGAAGCTCGCGGATCTCAAGCTCGACAAGCTCAAGAAGCTCTTCGTCGTCAACCTGGTCGACCTTGTTCATGAAGATCACAATCGCAGGAACGCCAACCTGACGCGCAAGCAGGATGTGCTCGCGGGTCTGGGGCATGGGGCCGTCAGCGGCAGAAACAACGAGGATAGCCCCGTCCATCTGCGCAGCACCTGTGATCATGTTCTTAACGTAGTCGGCGTGACCCGGGCAATCGACGTGCGCGTAGTGACGGTTCTCCGTCTCATACTCAACGTGCGCCGTCGAAATCGTGATACCACGTGCTTTCTCTTCTGGCGCCTTGTCAATCTGGTCGTACGCGGAAAACTCCGCGCCACCGCTCTCAGCCAAAACTTTCGTAATCGCTGCCGTCAAAGTCGTCTTGCCATGATCAACGTGGCCAATCGTGCCAACGTTGCAGTGCGGCTTGGTCCGCTCAAACTTCTGCTTAGCCATTGTTCTGTTCCCGTGCCCGCGTCAGCGCACAAATTAGAGTATGTTGTAATCTCCACGGACCACAGTGATCCGGGAAGCTCCGTAAACCTGGAGCGGGTGGAGGGAATCGAACCCTCGTAACCAGCTTGGAAGGCTGGGGCTCTACCATTGAGCTACACCCGCAATTTCGTCCGCTGCGCTCCCGCCTTCAGCGGATATCCGATAAGGCCGTTAACCTTACCTGACCTTCCGCCAAGCCTGCCGAACCGGCGAATTGGTGGAGGGGGTTGGATTCGAACCAACGTAGGCATAGCCAACGGGTTTACAGCCCGTCCCCTTTAGCCACTCGGGCACCCCTCCATAGAGATCCCGTTCGACGGCGCAACGAAGATGCGAAATATGTTGATTTAATTCGGCCTGTCAACTTCAAACTAAAGACAGCGCCCCTCGCAGCCAAAAGAATATTCTGGCTGAAGGCAACGCTTGCAGAACCCAATGCTCTTGATGGCATAGTACGCGCCATAATGACCCAAAGCAAGCACCCCAGAAACCGCCGTAAATCCGCCGCCAAGGGGATTGACCGCAGCCACCCGCACCAGCGCAGCGACTCTGGAAGCCCGAAGCGCCCAAAATCAGGAGGCAGCAGCACGCCATCTACCTCCGCAGCCAAAGGAGGCTCCGGCGGCCACTGGCTGTTCGGCGTTCATGCCGTCCTGGCGGCCCTGGCGAATCCGAAACGGCGCAAGGAAAGCCTTCTTGTGAGCCGGGAGGCCGGCCAGCGGCATGGCGAAACCCTTGATAAGCTGCTTGCCCTGCCCGGCGCGCCTCATGCCCACCAGGCAAATCGGGACGACTTTCTTAACGCCCTGCCCGATTCGGCGGTCCATCAGGGCCTGGCGCTGCAATGTGCGCCCTTGTCGCAGCCTCACATTGAAGATCTGATCGCCGAACCTCCCCGATCCGGCAAAATCCGCCCGGTCGTCCTGGTTCTGGATCAGGTCACCGACCCCCAGAATGTCGGGGCAATCTTGCGTTCAGCCACCGCTTTCGGCGCCCTGGCTGTCGTCACGACCGGTCGAAACGCCGCCGCGGAGAGCGGCGTCCTGGTGAAAACGGCCTCAGGTGCCTTTGACCACATTCCCTATATCGCTGTCACCAACCTCGCACGCGCGCTCGAGAGCCTGAAGACGGCAGGTTACTGGTCCCTAGGTCTTGCCGGTGAAGGCAAACGGACGCTCGCAGAGGCCAAGAGCGACGGTCCTGTTGCCCTGGTGCTCGGTGCTGAGGGCAGCGGCCTACGCCGCCTGACCCGCGAGACCTGCGACGAATTGGTGCACCTGCCGACACGCGAGCCGATTTCGGCTCTTAATGTGTCCAACGCCGCCGCTGTCGCACTCTACGAATTGCTGGCATAGCGGTTTTCGCAGTCTTTCCGTCAGGTTTCAGAAGCTGGGCGGAGTACAGGCGGTCACCACCTCGACCTCTTCCTCGCCTATATTCCGGAAGCGGTGGGGAATACGGCTGTCGAAGTAAAAGGCGTCGCCGGGACCAAGCACCCGGCGCTGCTCGCCGACGGTCACCTCGAAACGACCCCGGATAACAACTCCGGACTCCTCGCCTTCATGCCGGAGCATGGTATCCCCTGTGTCTGCACCGGGCTGGTAGCGCTCCCGCAGGATCTGCAGGGCCTTGCCCGTCAGATCACGGCCGACCTGCCGGAATGAGATTTTACCGCCGGCGATTTCCGTCAGCTCATCGGACCTGAAGAAAACCTTTTCGCGTGGCGCCACGTCCAACGCGAAGAAATCGGTCATCGACATAGGAATGCCCCCCAGCACCTTCTTCAGCATGCCCACGGAAGGACTGGTTCGGTTCTGCTCGATCAATGAGATGACCGCATTCGACACACCGGCCCGCTTTGCCAGCTGCCGCTGGGACAAATTATGAAGTTCCCGCAGGGACCGAAGCCTCTGACCGAGATCAAAGTCATCGTCAGACACCCCTTCGCCGTTGATTTTGTTGAGGATTTTCTCCGATTCTGCAGCATCCGCCATACGTTTACTCGTTTATTATATTTAACACTTAGACGCAAAATACGGCTCATACTGCCTAAAAACAAGGCGGTTGTTTATTTTCTTAATCATTGATAATCTCAAATCCAAGCAATTCTAAGCAAACTCAAACCTGCAGGGGTGTCGTGATGGACGGGCTGAATTCCTCCGGAGGCTTCGATGCGTCTCCGAACAATCTCGAGTCCTTTTGGATGCCGTACAGCTGGAACCGGGAGTTCAAAAAGAACCCGCTTCTGCTCACAGCCGCAAAAGACATGCATTACACCTCACTGGACGGCCGTCAGATTCTTGACGGGTCCGCCGGTCTCTGGTGCGTGAACGCCGGTCACTCCCGTGACAGGATTGTCAAAGCGGTCCAGGAACAGGTCGCCAAACTCGACTTTGCCCCGACCTTCCAGTTCGGACATCCCCTCGCTTTCGAGCTTGCCTCGCGCATGACCAACATGCTGAGCGGCGACTTCGATCATGTCTTCTTCTGCAATTCGGGTTCGGAAGCCGCCGATTCCGCCCTCAAGATGGCCTTGGCCTACCACCGCGCCCGTGGCCAGGGACAGCGCACCCGGCTGATCGGTCGCGAGCGCGGCTATCACGGCTCAGGCTTTGGCGGCATTTCCGTCGGCGGCATTGTCAAAAACCGGAATGTCTTCGGTACGCTGCTAAACGGCGTCGATCACCTGCCGCACACCTATAATCATGCCGAACAGGCCTACAGCCGCGGCATGCCGGAATGGGGTGGCCACGTCGCCGATGACCTTGAACGGATTTGCGCGCTTCATGATCCGGCGACAATTGCCGCGGTGATTGTTGAGCCTATGGCCGGCTCCACCGGCGTGCTTCCCCCGCCCAAGGGTTATCTGGAAAAACTGCGCGCGATCTGCGACCAGCACGGCATTCTGCTGATTTACGATGAGGTCATCACCGGTTTTGGTCGCCTCGGCGACAGTTTTGCCACCGAATACTTCGGCGTGGAACCCGACATGATCACCTGCGCCAAGGGACTGACCAACGGTACGATCCCGATGGGCGCCGTGATCTGCCGCAAGGGCATCTACGAGACCATGATGGACCACGCCGACGAGACGGGCGCGACCATCGAGCTCTTCCACGGCTATACCTACTCCGGTCACCCGATTGCCGCCGCAGCCGCCCTGGCAACCCTGGAGGTCTACCGGGAGGAAAACCTGTTCGAGCGCGCCAAAGACCTCTCGCCTTACCTTGAGAACGCTGCCCATGCGCTGAAGGGCACCAAGCACGTCATCGATATCCGTAACCTCGGACTGGTTGCAGCCATCGAGCTGGAACCGCGCCCCGGTGCGCCGACCAAGCGGACTTACGATATTTATCGTTCCTGTTTCGAAAAGGGCCTGATGATCAGAATTGCAGGCGAGACCCTGGCGATTTCACCGCCACTGATCGTCACCAAGGAACAGATCGACCAGATCTTCGAGACGATAAGAGACGTCCTCGAAGCAACAGACTGATCTGCAGCGGCACCGCCCGTCATAGACCTTACCTCCGGATCGATCCGCCCTGCGCATCCCGATCCGGAGTTTCCTGTGGGTCGCACGGAACAGACGAACCTGCGATCCATTTTGCTTTGATTTTGAGTATCTAAGGAGAATCCCCGTGCTCATTGGTGTGCCGAAAGAGGTCAAGAACCACGAATATCGTGTCGGCCTCGTTCCCAGCTCGGTTCGCGAGCTTATTCATCACGGTCATCAGGTTGTTGTGGAGACCGCCGCAGGCAGCGGGGTCGGTCTCAGCGATGACGATTACCGAAGCGTCGGCGCAAGCATCGCCAATAACGCCAAGGAGATCTTCGACAAGGTCGAGATGGTGGTGAAGGTCAAGGAACCCCTGCCGGGCGAGTATGCGCAGCTGCGCGAAGGCCAGTTGCTGTTCACCTACCTCCACCTCGCGCCCGACGAAGCACAGACCAAAGGTCTCGTGGATTCGGGCTGCATCGCGGTTGCCTATGAGACCGTCACCTCTGCCCGTGGCGGCCTGCCGCTGCTGACGCCCATGAGCGAAGTCGCCGGACGCATGTCAGTGCAGGTTGGCGCGCATTGCCTTGAGAAAGAACAGGGCGGTTCCGGCATGCTCCTGGGCGGTGTGCCCGGTGTCGCCGCAGCCAAGGTCGTGATCATCGGAGGCGGTGTTTCCGGCACCAATGCCGCCCGCATGGCTATGGGCATGGAAGCCCACGTCACCGTCATCGACCGTTCGCTGCAGCGTCTCAATGAGCTCGACATGCAGTTTGGCCCGACGCTGAACACCATCTACTCGACCGTGGATTCCATCGAAAGCCATGTCGCCGGGGCGGATCTTGTGATCGGCGCGGTCTTGGTGCCCGGCGCCGCAGCACCCAAGCTGGTGACGCGCGACATGCTGAAAAAGATGCGGCCGGGTTCAGTCCTCGTGGACATCGCCATCGATCAGGGCGGTTGCTTCGAGACTTCGCGCGGCACCACTCATGACGATCCAACCTACGTGGAAGAAGATGTGGTACACTACTGCGTGACCAACATGCCCGGCGCGGTCGCCCGGACCTCCACCTTCGCCCTGAACAACGCCACCCTGCCCTTTACCCTGGCGCTGGCCGACAAGGGCTACAAACGCGCACTCGCGGAAGACCCGCACCTCATGGAAGGCCTCAACGTCGCCATGGGTCAGGTCACCTACAAGGCGGTCGCCGAGGCGCACGGCATGGATTATGTCGCTCCGCAGCAGGCGCTCGGCCTTTAAGTCATCAGGTTCCGCAGCCTGTCTGCAGTCCAGTTGCAACGCCGGGCCTCTCAGGTCCGGCGTTTTTCTTTGCCTTCGCTAGGGAATCTGCCGGACGGTTGCAGCCGCTCCATGTCCGTGTTAGCGATTTGTTATCCATACTTAAGCAATCTGACCCTTAGTTTCATGATCAGACAGGGACTTTCGTCCCGGCCCGCCAGCGCACGGCATTGCGCACATAAAACTAACGACATCATCAGCCTGAGAGTTCCATCATGGAATCGATCGAAGCCTTCCTGAAAGAATACAAAATCGACGAGGTCGAATGCCTGGTGCCCGATATGGCCGGGATTGCCCGCGGCAAGATCTTGCCCGCGGGCAAGTTCGTTCAGGGCATGCGGAACAACGGCCTGCGGATTCCCGAGGGGGTCTTCGTGCAGACGGTCAACGGCCACTATCCCGATAACGAGGAAACTGTCATCAGCCCGGCGGTGCAGGACGTCTATCTGCAGCCCGATCCGGCGACCATAAGGGTCGTTCCCTGGTACAGTGAACCAACGGCCCAGGTGATCTGCGACGCTTTTTTCATGGACGGCACACCGGTCGACATCTCGGCACGACACCTCCTGCGTCGCATTTTAGCGCTCTATGAAGAGCGCGGCTGGAATCCGGTCGTCGCACCGGAACTGGAGTTCTTTCTGGTCGACGTCAATACGGACCCGGACCATCCACTGGTGCCTCCGATCGGACGTTCCGGACGACGTGAAACCTCGCGCCAGGCCTTCGGCGTTGATGCCGTGAACGAATTCGATCCTCTCTTCGAGGACGTCTACGATTACTGCGAAGCGCAGAACCTGGACGTCGACACCCTGACCCATGAGTCGGGTGCGGCGCAGATGGAAATGAATTTCAATCACGGAGAACCGCTCGCGCTCGCCGATCAGGCCTTTCTCTTCAAGCGCACGGTGCGTGAGGCAGGATTACGCCACAAGGTCTACGCAACCTTCATGGCGAAACCCATGCAGGACGAACCGGGCAGCTCGATGCACATCCATCAGAGCCTGCTCAGCGCCGAAACAGGCAAGAACCTTTTTTCCCAGAAGAATGGCAAGGACACCAAGCTGTTTCATCAGCATATTGCCGGCCTGCAAAAACACCTCCCGGCGGTCATGCCGCTGCTGGCGCCCAATGTGAACAGCTATCGGCGCCTGATCCCGGAATCGGATGCGCCGATCAATACTCACTGGGCCTATGACAACCGCACGGTTGGATTGCGTGTACCACATTCGGACGCAGCCGGGCGCAGGGTGGAAAACCGTTTGGCGGGCGCCGACGCCAATCCCTATCTCGCGATCGCGGCTTCACTGGCCTGCGGCTATCTGGGCATGACCCAGAAGCTGAAACCCCGCTCGCCCGTCGAAGGCAGCGCTTACCGCCTCGCCCACACCTTACCGCGCACACTCTACGACGCGCTCTCACGTTTCAACGGGACGCGCGCAATCAAGCCGATCCTCGGCGAGAAGTTCGTCAATGCGGTGACCATCGTGAAAGAAACCGAGCTGCTGGCCTACCAGAAAGTCATCTCTTCCTGGGAACGCGAGCATCTCCTATTGAATGTTTGATATTGCGGATCTCCGCAACGTGAACCCTGATGCGATACAAAAAAACTATATGTTTTCCATCGGCAAATACCGATCCCACTGAAGTCTGGCCGCAAAAGCAAAATTAAGCTGTGCCGGTTGCGAAGCCAGTGTTGTTATATCGACCTGCGCCAGATCTCCGCCATTGTAACTTGTCAAACCAGAGCCGGCCCGATACCGGACAAGGTAGCGCGGTCCGCCTCGATAGCGTCGCTTGTAAGTCGTGTCGTTGATGCGAACGGTACTCCAGTAGTCATGGAACCAACTTTGAATCCTGGCATCCGGCCTGTTCGCCGCTGAGTCAAGCTGTGCCGAATAAATGCCGGTGTTAGGGTCAAAAAAAGAGAATTGTCCGGGCTGCGTATCGAAGGCAACCGCGTGACCAGCACGCCCGCCCCCTTGGCAAGCGCCGAACAGCCAAACGCCCGGATCAGACATCACAAAGCGAATAACTTTCTTTCGCGAAGTTAGCCCGCTTTCTCGACCAAAGACCCAGGACGACTTCAGGTCCTTAACCTCGTAGCTGGCACGCGCATTGTTCCCTTCTTTTACGGCGACCTCTTCCCAAGCCGCCTGCTCCGCGATCAGAGATCCGCGTTCCTTAAAAAGCTCCAGAATGAAAGCGTGATCGAACCCGATAATCCTGCACTTGATCCATAAGACAGCGTAGGCGAAGCAATGAGGTCCAGACTGATGGAAAGCAGAATACTCTCCGCTTAAGTTTTCCTGAAACTCAACTTTCAACGCCTCCAGACTCTTCGTCATAGCATTTCGCCTTATGCGCAAAAGGAAGCCAGGCCCCCCGGCTCGATCAGGGAGCCTAGGCCATGAAACGAAATTCTGTTCTCGGGGCACACAGTCTACAACTTATTGGATAGCCTTGGGTGTTATTATTTTGTCCTGGCCAAGATTTACCAATGACATAGTAAACCGGAACCCTTCGACGCCCCATAGGCTTTTGCCCGCAACAACTATCTTTGCTATTGTCGCCGCTGGATCCAAATAAGATTGCAGACAACCGGGTAATGATGCTTTCAGCAACCCACTTGGCAACCAGCGCCCAGCGCTTTCCTCACGCCAGACTGCCAACACGCTTGGCGGAACTTCTGATTCTCTGCGCGCGTATCGGGTTCAATCCTTGAAGGCCTGACCAGCGGCCCTGGCAGTTCGGCGCAGCGACAGCGCCTCTGCCGACAGGACTTCACCCGAATGCTGCGTTCAGCGACAGACTTTCCAAGGACATCAAATCATGAGCACCCAACTCTCCCGCAACGAGACCGCGTGGTGGCGCGAAGCCGACGCCAAACATCATCTGCACCCTTTCACCGACACAAAAGGACTGGCAAACGAGGGCGGCAGCCGCATCATCACTAAGGCTGAAGGCGTCTGGCTGACCGATTCCGAAGGCAACCGGATCCTTGACGGCATGGCCGGACTCTGGTGCGTCAACCTGGGGTACGGGCGCAAGGAACTTGCGCAGGCGGCCTATGACCAGATGCTGGAACTGCCTTATTACAACACCTTCTTCAAGACTGCGACGCCCCCGTCCATTGAACTCTCGGAGAAGCTCGCCAGCATCACGCCCGACGGTCTGAACCACGTCTTCTACGGCTCCTCAGGATCAGACGCCAACGACACTATCGTGCGCATGGTGCGCCATTTCTGGAACATCGCCAGAAAGCCAAGCAAGAAGATCTTCATCAGCCGTAACAACGCCTATCACGGCAGCACCATGGCAGCAGCAAGCCTGGGCGGCATGGCGGCGATGCATGGCCAGGCAGATTTGCCTCTGCCTGGCTTCGAGCACGTCATGCAGCCTTACTGGTTCGATCTGGGTGGCGACCTGACACCCGACGAGCTCGGCCTCAAGGCTGCAGAGGCGCTGGAGAACCGTATACTGATTCTGGGCGCGCAGAACGTAGCGGCCTTTATCGCCGAGCCGGTCCAGGGTGCCGGCGGCGTCATCATTCCACCGGAAAGCTACTGGCCGAAGGTTCAGGAGATCTGCCGCAAGCATGACATCCTGCTGATCGCCGACGAAGTCATCTGCGGTTTCGGACGTACGGGAAACTGGTTCGGCTGCGAAACTTTCAACATCGAACCCGACATCATGCCGCTCGCAAAAGGGATCAGCTCGGGCTATCTCCCTCTATCGGCGGTGATGGTCGGACAGCGTGTTGCAGGGACACTGATTGAGGACGGCGGGGAGTTTTATCACGGCTTTACCTATTCCGGACATCCGGTCTGCTGCGCGGTCGCGCTCGAGAATATCCGGATTATGGAAGATGAGAAGATCGTCGACAAAGTCCGTGACGACACCGGCCCTTACCTGCAATCCCGTCTGGGCGAACTGGCCAATCATCCCCTGGTCGGAGAAGTCAGGGGCGTCGGCTTCCTGGGCGCCATCGAACTGGTGAAGGACAAGGCAACCCGCGCACGCTTCGAGCATGTCGGCACTACCGGCGCGCTCTGCAAAGACTATGCGACCGGCAACGGCCTGATCATGCGCGCGGTCGGTGACACACTGGTCGTCTCCCCGCCCCTGATTATGTCACGCGCTGAAATCGACGAACTGGTAAAGCGTGCGCGCCAGTCTCTGGATATGACGGCGAAAGACCTGGGCGTAATGTGACACGAGTGGTGTTTGACTAAAGCCGTTCCTTCAAAGGCAGATCCGAGACAGTGTATGCAAGGCATGACACCTTCGGGTCTGCCGGGGACTGCATCAGGCGCAACATGCCCTCAGTTGAAGAGTTCCAGGCTACCCGGCGTCGTCCTTGACCGGCTTACGCCATTCTCCGGGCACGTTGCCGACGAGCACACGACAGACCTTTCCCTCACCGTCCACCAGCGGCAACATCAGACGATGCCACAGCTTTACACCGACCTCGGCAGGCGGCTCATGCTCGGTGTAAAGTGGCTCCGGCCGGATCAGCACGGCCCGGTAAACCGCATAGAAAAAATCCATCACCACGCCCTGCCACGGCGTTTGAGAAATCAGCTTGCCGGTGACGTCCACGTCCACAGACTGGGCTATAGCAGATCCGTACACGCGGATACGAAAATCCGCTCCGTCGTCGACCACATCGACAAGGATCACGAAGCCAAGAGCCGGCCACATGTTAAGGGGATCGATCTCATCGGCTGAGACCCGCCCTTCTTCGTCACCCAGATTTTTCCAGTAAGCCAGGAGAAACTGTAACTGTTCCTGATTGAGATCGCGGCCGCTCGGCTGCCACACAACTTTTGGGGGCGGTACCCCCTGATCGATATGGAGCCTGCTCAGCTGCGAGAAATTCTCTTTGGCAATCTGATCAGCGAGATCCCAAGACGCAGAATCAGAAATGGCTTTTCCTCCGACACAACACCGGAAACATCAATGTAACCCTTAACTTGCAGAGATAGACACTATTTACAAATATAAATAGCACAAACAAGCAGAGATCTTTGCAGCTCTGATTATGCAATCGGCTCAGAACAGCCTGATGAAAAAATACAATTCGTTATTTATCAGATTGTTAGAAGTGATTTTGGAGCAAATCCGACACTCTTCCACCCTTAGCGCCAAAATCTGCACCGAAAATTACAATTTTTAATAGAAATATTTTTAAACCTGAGGCTGAAGCTTACAGGCCCCGATGAACCTGGGGAGCAGGGCTATAGAGCGCAAGATGCAAACAGCCAACGCCCGGTGATGATGCGCGTACAACCCTGATCGCGTTCAATCGGATTCCCTGCTCCATACGAACGCAACCCCTTCGCTAAGCAGGGGCTCGGGTAAATCTTCTTATGTATTTGTTCGGCGCCGGGCGATATGCGCGAAAGACGATAGCCAAGCTCTGGCGTTGGCGGCTGAGGACGACTTCAGCGACCTACCGCTAACCCAGTGGATTCATCGTCGCCTGGGCTGCCGGATCCCTAACCGTGAAAATCGGCTCCATCCGCTCGGGATCGCAATCCAGCACATCAAGCAGATTGAGGGAGCTGCGCTCCTGCTCACTGGGCAACATGAGACGCGCGATAGTCGAAATGTCGTATCCGCGGTCAATCTGGCCCATCTTGTTTCCTCTCGGGTTTGCTCAGCACTCGATCCTGATGCCGGAAACTATCCCGCGGCAGCGTTAACCTGTTGCGTCAAACCGGGGGCAAGATGGGCGCAAAGTTGTGGCATCTTCAACCAATAGTTAACGCGACCACGCTACGACAGTCTTGAGGCCTTGTGAAACAGCCGGATTTACCCGCAGATTTCCGCCATTTTCACCGGTCAAGCAGCATAAATCATCCCAATGAAATTGACAGGTTGCTCTCACGCAGAGAAAGCACTATTTTCCTGCCGTTCTACCTCGCAGTACCCATCCGGGAACTGCCATATCGTGAGCCCCATTAGCTCAACTGGTAGAGCACCTGATTTGTAATCAGGGGGTTGGCAGTTCGAGTCTGTCATGGGGCACCACGTTTAAGCGATCGCTCTCTGCGATGCTTGCAACCTCACTTTGAACTGGTTGCCTCGGACAAAAAACCGATAGAGTAACAATCTACACATCGCGGCAAAGGCCCTGTTTTTGGCTTTTTGTGCGCTCTCATTCTATCTCGCACCTTGATAAGAACAGGTCCTTAATCGGCAGATGCCTCAGTTTGTTTATACGAAACTCTATCTGGCCGGATCGTTGATCTGGCTGCTTCTGCTCCTCAGCGTGTCGTCGCCAACACTTCACATCTATACGCAGAGTTACGACGAGATAACGCGGTCTGCGATATGGATTGGCTCGATCGCGATAACGCTTCTCTTTGTCTGGTCCTTCACCAAGAGACCCGGACAGCGCGACCGGCAAGGATGGCGATCCTATTCTCTCACTCTGATTTTAGCTCTGCTGGTCGCAGCACCCTGGATTTACGATGTTCTGGCTGTCCCGGAATCTGCTATCTACGACCCGATCCGATCGCACTTGGTGCTTTTGCCAATCGCGGTCTTGCTGCTGTCAACGTGGCGGATGCTGGGTTTGCCTCTCGCGTTGATCGCCGGCGTTTTCAGTATCTACTTCGTCTGGGGTCACCTCTTACCTGACGCCTGGTCGCACAAGGAAACAGACCCTTGGTGGTCCTTGATGAATGAAGGTTACTTCGTTCGGCTTAAAGCCGCCGTTGTTTTTATCCTGCCAACAATCCTTCTCGGGGCGTTTATTGATTCGCTTGGGAAGACCAACGTAATTTTGGGACGTTGGTACCAGAAATTGCACGCCGGACAGGCACCAAAGATTTTCGTTCGGCATTTCTGGACCTGGGTCTTGGTAGGCTTCACTGCACTCCGCCTGATAAGCCACGAAAGCAACCTGAGCTTTTCCGAAGATCTTCCGCACTCGATTGCCCAAACCCTTGCAGGACGGCTCAATCTTCTGATCCTCTGGTTGGTACCCTGTCTCTTGTTCTGGGCCTGGTATCGAAACGCAAAGGCACCTGAACAACCCGCAGCTCTACGCGCCACCGGCCGAGGGATCACCTATCTGATCCTGATGCTCACAAAGGTATCTTTTTTCCTTCCTTATGGGATGACCCTCGCCGCCTGGGCGTGGCGCGACCGGCGTCAATCAGATGAGAGCCCGGCACCTGCCCCAATTCGCTATGTATTTTCAGCCCTTCTTGTCTCCAGCGCCATTCTGCTTTTGATGATTTTCACGGACCTGACAGAGGCAATTTTGAAGAGCGAAATCCGCAGTGCGTGGAAACTGATTTTGTTGGTGTTGCCGCTGCTCATCGCCCTTGGTGCCATTGCCTTGAGACTGCCCCGACTCCGGGCTTACTGGGGAGTTCTCTCCGTCATCGCCGCTTATCTGGTCATCATGATAACCCGGTTTGGGTTTGGCGAATCGATTGGAAGCGGAGTCGAGATGGCACTCGGCGGCTCCTTCCTCCTGATGCTGCTGCAACCAGGAGCAATGCACATAAGATCGCGCAGATCCCTCACACGCCTGCTCAAAAGCGTCGTATTGCGGTTCCCGCAAATGGCCAGCCTTGTTGTTTTAACCGTTTGCTGTAGCGAGCTCATCATCAACGTCGTCGCTCAGACCGATTTCGGGGCATTGGTCCAGCGGCTCTTTTAATCCGAACCGTCTGGCCGTCAGCAATCGGTAAATCTCGCGAGATAAGCCTCGAAGCTCTTATCAGGCTCGACCTTGAAACGGCCCGGTTGCACTTCAGATCGCGCGATCCGGTCGACGCGGAAATCCCGAAAATCTTCCCGCAGCTCACACCAGCTGCTCAGCAGCCAGACCGGCCCGAAGTTGGTCAGCCCCAGGGGGCGGACAATCCGCTCGCTGTCTTTATCGGCCAGGCTCCGGTAGAGAATTTGCAGTCTGCGCCGCTCCGAAATTGCACGCCTTAAAGGGCCGAGCAGTTTTGGCGGCGCGGGCTGCTTTGCGCCGCGCATGGCAAAGAGGGGGGTGCTTTTCAAGCGGCGCGCATGCTCCGGCGGGATCGACATCTCGATCTTGGCCAAGGCCTCCCGCGCCGCGATTCCCAGATCCTCGCCGGCCAGAGCCTGAACGGCTTTCGCGCCAAATGCCAGCGCCTCCAGCTGTTCGAAAGTGAAGGTCAGCGGCGGCGCATCGAAGGCTTCGCGCAAGAGATACCCCACCCCACGCTCCCCATCGATTGGCGCACCGGATGCCATCAAATGCCCCAGGTCCCGATAGACGGTCCGGGGCGAGACTTCCAGACGCTCTGCAATATCAGCAGCCGTCATGACACGCCCGCTTGCACGCAGGATCTGGATAATTCGGAACAGGCGTTCTGCGGATCTCATGACTTCATTCCAGTGCTGGCTCCCAGCGTCGCACAGCGATCAGAGGAGGGATACAGCCTCTCATATCTCAATGGCCATAAGGTTGTCAGTAGGGGTGTGGTTTAACAGCACCATTCATCCCACACGGGATGCCGTAAAAAGGAAAGAGAGTATGAGCAGCAACGTATACGAGATCGTCGTCTATGAAGTCACCGACCGGGAAAGCGCGATCATCGCGCGGCGCAAAGCCATGGAGGCCACAAAATCCTTTCCGGGATTTCGGGCTTTCCGTCCCCTTGACGGCCTTGATTCGGAAACCCTGATGGGGGACCTGATCGAGTGGGAGGACTTTGAGAGCGCGAAAGCGGCCGGCGAAAAGGTGAAGTCCGACCCGGCTTTCGCCGACATCTTCGCGCAGATCTCAGAACTGAAATTATACGCGCACTTCACCTCCGGCGAGCACATGTCTTCCGGAAAGGGATGAGGTCGGCGATGCCCGAAGCCTTCAAGAATTTTATCAATGCCGAGCTGATCGAAGAGATGGCGCGCCATCTCTCGACAGCCTGGCCCTCCTTTGCACGCGCGCAGTTCATCGCCGATGGGGCCCACGAGCTGGAAAAACTGGAACTGAAAGAGCGCTCGAACCAGATCGTGACGGCGCTTGAGCAACACCTGCCGGACGACTTTTCCAAAGCAGCCGCCATCCTGGGCGCCAGTCTCCCAGAGGGGCATAAAGCCGGTCTCTCGGGCTGGGCGATCCTGCCGCTGAACGACTATGTGGGACGCGCGGGACAACATCACTTCGAAGCTTCAATGGATCTTTTGGAAAAGATCACGTCCCTCTTCAGTTCGGAGTTCGGCATCCGCTACTTCCTGCTCGCGGACCAGGGCCGCACGCTGGCGCAGATGCGGCTTTGGAGCGAGAGCGATAACCATCACGTCCGCCGTCTCGCTTCCGAAGGCTGCCGCCCGCGACTGCCCTGGGCCATGCGCCTCCCGGCACTGATGAAGGATCCGGCCCCGATCCTGCCGATCCTGAACCGGTTGCGCGACGACCCCGAAAACTATGTGCGCCGCTCCGTTGCCAACAACCTCAACGACATCGCCAAGGATCACCCCGATCTGGTGGCGCGCATCGCCCGTGACTGGATGAAAGGTGCCTCCGACAGCCGCAAGCGCCTCATCCGCCACGCCTGCCGGACGCTCCTGAAACAGGGGCATCAGGATGCGCTCGAAGTGTTCGGCTACACCGCCCCGAAGAAGATCTCGGCGGAGCTCGCGCTCCACACGCCCTCGCTCACACTGGGCGAGAACCTGCTGTTCGAACTGACCCTGGACTCGAAGGCACCGGCCAGTCAGAACCTGATGATCGACTACGCGGTTCATCATGTGAAGGCGAACGGCACGCGCAGCCCCAAGGTCTTTAAATGGAAGAGCCTGTCGCTGGAATCCGGCGGGCAGGCGGTGATCGCAAAGAAGCATGCCATCCGACCTATTACGACGCGGCGCTACTATCCCGGACTGCACCACGTCGAGGTGCTGGTCAATGGCCTCTCTGTCGCGCGGTCCTACTTCACGCTGTCGCTTTAAGCCATGAACTAAACCTTATCCGTTCCGGTAGATGTAGCTGTAGCCGTTGATCGCGGGCACGCCACCCAGATGCGCGTATAGCACCTTCGACCCGGGCGGAAAGAAACCTCTGCGCACAAGGTCGATCATGCCCTGCATGGACTTTCCTTCATATACCGGGTCGGTCATCATGCCTTCCATCCGGGCGCAAAGACGCATGGCCTCGTTGGTTTCGGCGGACGGCACGCCGTAGACCGGATAGGCGTATTCGGTTTTCAGGACGATGTCCTCCGCCGTGATCTCGCGCCCCAGCTCAACAAGCTCCGCTGTGTTTCTGGCGATCTCCAGGACCTGGGCCCGGGTCTGTTCCGGCGTGCAGGAGGCATCGATTCCGATCACTTTGTCGGCGCGTCCGTCCTTCGCAAAGCCAACCGCCATGCCGGCATGGGTCGAGCCGGTGACAGTGCAGACCACGATGTAGTCGAAGGAAAACCCGAGCTCGGCTTCCTGTTCGCGCACTTCCTCCGCAAAACCGACAAAGCCGAGGCCACCGAACTGATGCACCGATGCACCGGCAGGAATGGGATAGGGCTTACCGCCGCGCGCCTTCACATCCTCAAGCGCATTCTCCCAGCTCTCGCGGATACCGATGTCGAAGCCTTCATCGATCAACTCGATCTCAGCCCCCATCACGCGGCTCATCAGGATGTTGCCGACCCGGTCGTAGACGGCATCCTCAAAGGGCACCCAGCTTTCCTGAACCAGGCGGCACTTCATACCGATCTTGGCCGCGACCGCCGCAACCTGACGCGTGTGGTTCGACTGAACGCCGCCGATGGACACCAGCGTGTCGGCGCCTGATGCAATGGCATCGGGGACGATGTACTCCAGCTTCCGGAGTTTGTTGCCGCCGAACGCCAGCCCGGAATTACAGTCCTCCCGCTTGGCGTAGAGTTCGACCCCACCCCCCAGATGCGCGGAGAGGCGTTCCAGCTTTTCGATCGGTGTCGGGCCAAAGGTCAATGGATAGCGTTCAAATTTCTGCAACATGCTTTGCGTCTCCCTGTTCAGATTTCACGAATCAGGCTAGACAAAACGGCGCGGAATGTGCTCTCACAATTGATCGAACTTTTATAATATTACTTCGGTAAACATCGAAATTATGCGTATCATGATCGAATAAAGGCATAAAAATGAATGATTCTTCCATCGAACATGATCTCGACCGGACGGACATGAAGATTCTCCGCCTCCTGCAGCAGGAGGGGCGCATGGGAAATGCGGAACTGGCCCGCCGGGTCAATGCCAGCGCCGCGACCTGCCATCGGCGAACCCAACGTCTGTTCGATCTTGGATTTCTGAAAACAGTGCGCGCGCAGGTCGATCCCCACAAAGTCGACCGGGCAGCGTTGGTCATGGTCGGCGTCGTACTGGATCGCTCCACGCCCGAGAGCTTCGCCGCCTTCGAGGCCGCCATCAAGGATCTGAATTTCATCTTGGACTGCCATCTGGTCGCCGGCGACTTCGACTACTTCCTGAAGATCCGGGTGCGCGACATGGCCGATTTTAACCGCCTGCACGGTGAACAGCTGATCGCACTGCCGGGTGTGCGTCAGACCCGGACTTTCTTTGTAATGAAAGAGGTCGTGGACAACGCCGCCCTCAGTTTCTGAGGAAATCCAATACTCTATGGCATCCGCATCGCGTTTACGCCGCCAGAAGATCCTGCACGGCGCTGTCGTAGATGCTGTAATCCTTGAGGCTGCTCGCCAGGATCATCGCGCCCTGCAGGGTCGCCACGATGTGGGCAGCGCGTCTTTTACGGGCCTTGGGTTTCATGGTGCCTGACAGGGTTTTTGCGACCCAGTCGACGTTGGCCTGCAAAAATTCGGCGGCAGCGTCCGAAAGTGTAGAGGGCAGTCCGCAGCTCTCCGCCCCCAGCATCCCGCAGAGGCAAATTCGGTCAGATCCAGTCAGCGCATCGCGGTATGTGCGCGCAAAGGCGCGAATGCGGTCCTCGGGTGTTTTCGCTTTGCTGGCCTTAGCATCGAGCGCAGCAAAAAACCGTTCGGCATAACGTTCAACCAGGGCAATCCCCAGGTCTTCTTTTTGGCGAAAATAGTAGTGAACACTGGAGCTCTTGATGCCAAGTTCTTCCGCGAGATCACGAAAGCTGACCGCGTGATAACCGCGCAGCCGGATACCGCTCTCCGCAGCATCCATCAGTTTTTCGACGGTGTCACTCACATCATCACCATTGCATCTATTGATCTATCATTAGATAGGCATTTCATCGGGCATCTTACAAGTGCCGCGCATATACCTACAGATAGATTGGCTCTGCCTCAAAACCGCAAAACCCCGCGTACAGCCGGACGGCGACGCAGGGTTTTGCGTTAGGATTCAGGTATCACGGTCAGAGAAAAATCATCGCTACTTTTTAACCCAATCGCCATCCGCGTTCAGAAACCAGGTACCCTTGGGCGCCTTTTTCATGATCTGCTTGGCGAAAATTGTGCCCACAGCGGTTACATCCGCTCCGGTCTTCTTCGCTTCCCGCTTATAGATTTTGCTGCGCTTCGCGTTGACGTCCTTGACGACTTTCTTGGCGCTACCGTCGCGGGCGACTGCCAGGCCGTCAAACCGCTCACCAACCGCGCCTTGCTTGCGCAGATCATCGAGAGAGGCGGCATAGGCGCTATGCCCTGCACTGCCCGCTGCGAGCAACACGAGGGCTGTCAAAAGGGAAAGGAAGGCCCGGCGGCCGATCAGAGTCGTATCTGTCATATGCTGTTGACCAGTTGTTCTCGAAATGGGTTTCTTCGGCTGGTGATCGGCGCAGTCGCCTTTCCTGCCGCTTTTGGAGCTGATGAGCCTGTCTGTTCCACGCATCAGAAGATCTCCGGATTGGCTTCGACTTCTTCGCGGGCCTGCTCTTCCAGCTTCAGCCGCACTTCTGCGTCGAGTTTGACGTTCAGGTTAATGGTGATGGGCTCCTTCGGTGCCTCGACCCGGACGGTCGGCTGACAGGCCGATATCAGGCCCAGGGCCGCCGTAACGACCGCAAAGCGCGCGACAAGAGACAACCGCCCCTGTTTACCGAACTTTTCGGCCTCGGAAGCGCTTTCAGGATCGAAAGCTGAAGTTAAAGCGTGGGACAAGGAGATATCACCTTTTACCGGTTGTAATTTCGAAGAGAGTGTACGCGCAGGCGGGCACAAGCTCCAAGCTGAATACGCATATAGCCCGGACTATCTGAACAGAAGCTGAACACCCTCACGACATCATCACTGCAGGGAGTAGCGCCCCGACAGCAAATCCTTGGATATTTCCAGTCCCTCGCCCAAAGTATTTAAAATCTGACCGATATTGCTTTCCAGGTTCAGATTGAGCCGGAAAGGCTGGCCATCCAGTACAGCGGGGTTATTACCCAAAATGGACAACAGCAGTGTGAGATCGTCGTCCGCTGTTTTCTCCAGGGTCAGAGAAAGATCGTCATAGCGAAAATCCTCCAGCGCGCGCAGCATGGAGTCCACTTCAGTGCCGTACCCGGTCAATAGTTCGGCGACTTCGTCCGAGCGAACCTGCAACACACCAGCCTCGGTCGCGGCCAGTTTACTGCGCCGGAGTGTCACGACACCATCATCGAAGCTGATGGGCAGATCACCCGCGAGCCGCCCCGAGACATTGATATCCGCCAGATCGGCGGCCTTCAGAACCTCCGCGAGATCCAGACCGGTGATACGGATCGGCAGATCCGCCGTTCCCTCCAGAAGCGCCAGTTGACCGCCGTCAAATGATATACGGGCCCCGAGAAGACTGAACGCCGCCGACGTCAGGTCCAGCCTGAAAGCTTCCTCGGAAGGTAAGTCGGCTTCGATCTGAAAATCGCTGACCGGCAGGCCCGGATTAAATCGCCCAAGGCTGAGTGTTATCGGACGGGCGGTTTGTGGCGGCCAGAGCCCATCGAGGTCCATTGCAAGCGCCAGATCCGAGAAGTGGAAACCAAGCAGCTCTCCGGTCAGATCATTGCTGGCGAGCCTGGCGAAGCCGACAGGACCATCGGGGCCCATGGTTATTTGCAGGCTTCCCGACATCGTCCCCTCCTCGATGCGCGCATCGGAGATCCAAGACAGATCCTTCAGGCTGAGTGGAGTCTCGCCGAAATCGTGGGGCAGCAGGGTTACATCCGCCGACAGGCCCTGTTCCGGATCGGACTTACCCTTCGCCTCAAAGTGAATTGCATCCCTGAAGCTCCGGCCTTTTACATTGAAGTCAAGACGCCCCGCCGGATTTTGCTGAAAGCTGCCGTCCAGAAACACCTCTTCGAAGCGCCGCGCCGCCGCCGTATCCTCAAGCCGCAGACCAGTGAAACGCCCCTTGGCTTCACCGCTATCCGGATTGACTTGTGCCCGAAGCGCGATATCCACCGCCTGCACTTCCTGATCCGGCAGGGAAACAGCGCTGGTGTCGAGTTCGAGCAGAAGCACGCCCACAGCCTCCGTCTGCGATGAAACGCTCAGATCCACGGTTTCGGTCTCGAGAGATACGACATCCTGTTCAGCTCCCAACGCAAACCCGGCAGGCGCGAGCTGCGCGGTCACCTTCGGCCTGGGCACTCCCGTGGTGAGATCGATTGAGAGCTCAGCAGCCGCGATATCGAGTTTCAGAGGCGTCCTGCTGACGCCTGCCGCCATCGAGAAGCCTTTGGCGCGCGCAACCGCAGGCCCGGTGGTGACGAGCCGCAGCAGTTGTCCGGCCAGTTCGGCGCGCAGAGGCGCGGAAAGCACCACGCCCGAAACCCTGTTACCATCCTTGACCAAAGCATCGGTCGCTGCCTTGAGGTCTCCATTCACGCTTGACCCCGCTCTGTTCGACAGGAATGCCCCAACGAGCTCAAGATCAAACTTCCCGGTCGCGCCGCTGATACCGCGCAGAGGCAGCTTCCTTGCCTGCAGCTTGACCGGCCCGCCAAGCGCCCATTCCGCTTTTTCAGGTGTGATCTCACCGCTCGGAGTTGCCGCGACGGAAAAACCCGGCGCGGAGAGAGCAAGCACCCCGGCGAGCGCATAAGGACCGGTCAGAACGTCAGCCCGGGATGTCTGCAGCAGCGCCTTGTCATCAACCGCTGCCAGATTCAACGTCACGGGCCCGTTCATCCAGCTCCGCAGGTCATCCGGCAAGGAGAGCTGGCCCAGCAGGTCTTCCGAGAGGGCCGCCACCTCGGCGGAGACCGGCTTCTTCAGATTCAGAGTGAGACCCGCATCGTTCAACTTCACAGCCGCGGCCACATCCGCCGTCAGGCCTTCAAGATAACCCGGGTGAGAAAGCCTCTCGGTCTGCAGGGCGAAATCAGTCTCCATGGAAGAAACCGACGCCAGCCAGCGCGCCGGCGGCAATGTCCAGATCTCAGCCGCCCGTAGGTCCGCGAGCGGTGGCAAAACCGCGTTGACCTCCGCCTTCCCTGCGATCTGTCCCGCGTCCGGCAAGGGCAGATGAAACTTCGAAAACAGCGGCAGGCTGGCCGGGCTCTCGATACTGCTGGTGACTTGGAGTGTAACGGCCTCATCACGGGGCGCAACACGGCCTTGGATGCCTGCCTGCAGCGCTTCCTCCAGTGGACCTTCAGACAGAATCTGTAGGTCGAAAACCACATCCTCCTGCGCCAGTCCGGCCGCAATCGAGAGCTGAAGCGGCGCCAACGCGACCGAGGGAGACAGCGCGCCACTGATCTGCGCCAGCTCCAGTTCTGCATCCAATTCCTCGAGTTTTGTATTCCGGCCATCAAAGGCGACGGCGAAGCGGCCCGACATTCCCCGCAGCGTCAGATCCCCGATATCGAAGTTTCCCTCCGCGACCTGCAGATCTGCAAGAACGCTGCGATCCGGACTGACCGTAAATGCCGCGACGGCTTTGCTTTGGCCCTGCCCGCCTTTGGCATCAAGATTGAACGTGCCCTTCAGGGCTGTATCCGACGCCTGCCGCAGCGCCCCATCAATCGCCACTTCAAGCGGACCGATCGGAGTCAGCAAACGGACCTGGGAATCAGCAAGCGTAACATCGGGAAGCGATGGCAGTGACGTCGGAGGAGAGGTCGCCGGCAGCGGCTCTTCTGAAGACTCCGGCTCTGACCCGGAATCCCCCGTCCGACTTTTCAGCCAGGCTGACTCAAGATCGAGAAAGAGGTCCGCGCCAGAGACGAACACTGCAGGCAAGTCGCCGGACAAAACGCTCAAGAGACTGTATTCGAGGCCCAGATACTCAAGTGCGAGCGATACACCCGGCCCCTCGGCGGCCAGGTCCCTGACTGCACTTCGCTGCCAACCCAGTTCGGTCACCGTCAGCGAAGTGACCGCGAGGCCCTGTCCTTCCAACGTGGCTGAGAGAGCCCAGGCTGCAATATCCTTGCGCAGGACGGCGGTCGCGGCCAGACCAAGAGCGACGAGCAGAAGAAGCGTCAGCCAAAAGCGACCACGAAATATTTTGCCAAGCATAGAAATGCGCCGCGACCTCCGGTGCCGCTTTGTTCAGGTGGCGCGAGTCTACAGCAAGCGAACGGGACCTGCCTAGCGCCGGGCGCGTTCAATCGACATTACATGTTCGACGGCAGGTCCGAGGCAGCGTTTCCAGAGCAAAACGCTTTCGGGTCGGCCCGAGAACCCGATCAACGTGACAGGCGCTGCCGTCCCGGCAGGATCCAAGCAGAATCATGCGTCAGGTGACGCAGTCTTGCAGTGTTCCGGAACTTACTCCCCCAGAACGACCGCGAAACCTTCAAACTGCGGATGCCCCAGATACAGCGGTTTATTCTCGCCGGCATTGCGGTGCGCCTGACGAAAGTGGTCGGACTTGGTCCAGTTTTCAAAATCCAACTCGGTGGCCCAGACGGTGTGAGACGCAAAGAGCGTATGGTCTTCTTCCGCCGCACCCTTAAGCAAACGAAACTCGACAAAACCAGGTACATCGGCAAGGCGGCTGTCCCGGCTGCGCCAGACCTCTTCAAAGGCATCTTCGTGGCCTGGGGCAACTTTAAAACGGTTCATCGCAATGAACATGAGGTGTTTCCTTCGCCGTGAGCAATATATCACTGGAGTATGATTTTTTATGATAATGCGAGTCAATCTCATTTAATACAAACTCTATCACAGGCAACCTGGAACCGCCGGGGCATCAAAGACTGCGGTATCTTCGATTACTTTGCTTGAGTCCCATCCGCGTGCTTAAGACCCTCAAGATACGGCGATGCGGATGTACGAAAACTCACTCGTTTCGGTTGACTCAAACTGAACATGACACCTGAAGCAAGTCTGGGGTAAGTATCGCCATTATCTCATTTGAGAAAGAACCCTATGACTGGATTTGTGGTTTTCCACTACAACATTATTGATCGATCCAGAATTGACGAGCTGGGTCCGCTCTCAATGCCCATAGCAGAGAAGTATGGTGCTGAAATTCTTGTCGCGAGCCCGGTCAAGCCGCTCGAAGGCAAAACCTACTCTCACATGGTCATTTACCGGCTTGAAAGTTTCGAGGCGGCTTTGAACTTCTATCACTGCGATGAAATGAAAGAGCTTTCAAAGCTCCGAGACCAGATCATCCAGGGAATTTCTATGGTTCTACCGGGGCATTCCGAAACCGATGCGGTCGTAAAATCCGGTTACTTTTCGCAACCTCTTTGAGAGCTTATCCCTCCGCGCTCTCACCATCAATCCAGGTGCGCTTGACCCGCCAGTCATCGTCGAGCAACACAAGATCGGCGCGATATCCCGGCCGGAGCGCGCCGAGACGGCCCTCCAGCCCCAGAAACTGAGCCGGATAGAGCGATGCCATCCGGAGCGCTTCGGCGGGTGGCAGCGCAAGCTCGTCAATGGCGAAGCGCACCGCTTGCGCCATATCCAGGTCGGATCCGGCCAGCGTCCCATCTTCCAATGTCACCTGCCCGTCTTTGCGCAGAACCCGGCGTCCGTTCAGGATGAAATGATCCTCCGCGCAGCCGGCTGTCGGCATCGCATCGGTCACCAGATAGAGACGACCCGGTCCCGCCTTGGCCCGCAAAGCCGCGCGCAGCACCGCGGGATGTACGTGATGCCCATCGGCGATGATCCCGCACCAGAGTTCTCCCCGATCAAGCGCGCCACCGACCATACCAGGCGCCCGGTGGCTCAAGGGGCTCATGGCATTGAACAGATGCGTCACACCGCGCGCGCCGGCATCGACCGCTGCGCAGACGGTATCGTAGTCCGCGTCGGAGTGGCCCAGGCTGACCGTGACGCCACCTTCGACAAGACGTCGGATCAGGCGCGGCTCCACCTGATCAGGCGCGACGGTGACCAGCAGAGTTTCGAGACCCGTGGAGAGAAGCTGTTCGACATCCGCGTCGGCCATCTTTCTGATCAGGCCTTCACTATGCGCACCCTTTCGGCTTGGGGCCAGAAAAGGTCCTTCAAGGTGCAGGCCGATGACCCCGGGCGCAGCCCCCGTCATCTCCGCTTCACGCACGGCGGCAATGGCTCGTGCCGTCACATCCGGCTCGTCAGTGATCAGGGTCGGTAACAGGCCGGTGGTACCGTAACGCCGATGGGTCCGCGCGATTGCCGCTGCCCCCTCAAGATCCGGCTCGTCGTTAAACAGAACCCCTCCCCCGCCGTTGACCTGCGCATCGATGAAGCCGGGCGCAAGAACCCCACCTCCGAGATCCTCGGTGACACTATCGGGATCAAGAGACTCAGCCGGAACGACGGACGCAATCCGTCCACCCTCGAGCACCACGGCGTGATCCTTAAGAAAGCGCTCACCATCAAAAAGCCGCGCGCCCCGCAGAATCCCCGTCTTCGCCACAGCGGCCTCGGCCATTAAAGGGTCTCCGTTACTTTCTTGAGGTTGGTAGGATTGTCGGGGTCGAAACCGCGCCGTCGCGCCAGCGCTTCGATCAGCCGATAGGACGACAGGCAGGCCGAAATCGGGTCCGTCAGCATATGACCGGTGGTTGCCATGGGTAAATGGCCTTTCTCCGCGGCGCTCTCGCTCTGCCCGGCCACAAAAACCTCGGCGCCCGTCCTGCGCAGACGTTCAAGCACGGACGCCATCGCGTCCTGTGACGCATCGGGCGGATTGAATGCGAAGATCCGAAAGCCCGCACGCACAAGCGACAGGGGACCATGCATGACCTCCGCAGCGCTGAAGGCCTCGGCATGCAGCGACATAGTCTCCTTAAACTTCAGGGCCGTCTCCTGCGCGATGGGATAGCTCGGCCCCCGCCCCAGGACAAAAAGCGAGTCGGCGGCAACCAGCGGCTCCAACGCTTGCGTCCAGTCCTGCGCGCAAGCCTCCGCAAGACGCGCGGGCAACGCTTCAAGCGCGTCTTGCAAAGCCTGATCTTCGGACCAGGCCGCAATTATGGCCGCAACAGCGACCGTCGAGGCGACGAAGCTTTTGGTTGCTGCAACGCTCTTCTCCGGCCCCGCATGCATAGGCACTACAATGTCCGCTTCATCCGCCAGCGGTGAATCGCTCTGGTTCACCACAGCAATGGTCAGAGCCCCCGCTCGCTTGGCCGCCGCCTGCAGTGCAACGATATCGGGGCTCTGGCCTGACTGAGAGATCGAGAGCAAAACACCCCCCTCGAGACGCAGCGGCGCATTGTAGATCGACGCAACCGACGGTCCCACGGAGGCGACCGGAATCCCCAGCGCAATCTCGAGGCCATACTTGAAGAAACCGGCGGCGTGATCCGACGACCCGCGCGCACAGGTCACAACCACGGCCGGGTCTCGCTCCCGCAAGCGGCGGCCGAGTTCTTCAAAGCGGTCGCGCTCCTCGTCCAGAAGTCGGGCGACCGCGTCCGGTGCCTGGGCAATCTCGCGCGCCATATCAGTTTCAGGGAGCATCACGTTTCACCACCGCCCGTCATCGCAAGCTCCGCAACGAAATCATAGGCGTCGCTGCGATAGAAGGAACGGGTGAATTCCACCACACTCCCATCCGCCAGATAGGAAACACGCTCGGTACGCAGGGCCGCCGTTCCCGGCTCGACACCCAGGCGCTCGGCATCGAGTGTCTCCAGATTCACGGCGCTGAAGCGCTGCAGCGCGCGGGTCGGCCGTAACCTGGCTTCGTCCAGAACCCGATAGAGAGACTGATCGACCGAGCCCGGGTCAGGCAGATAACGGGCCGGTACGACCGCCAGCTCAATCGCCATGGGCACGCCATCCGCAAGGCGCAGCCGATGCAGGCGGGTGACCTTCTCACCGGTCGAAAGGCCGAACACCATCGCCTCCTCGGTTGATGGATGCCCTGAAGAGCGTTCCAGCCAGACAAAGCCGGGCGTAAGTCCCCGCGCCGCCATGTCCTCGCTGAAGGAGGTCAGACGCGACAGGCGCTGCTCAACGTGATGCGGCGGCTTTGAGACGAAAGTGCCCGAGCCGCGCCGCTGCGTGAGAATTCCGTCATCGACCAGCCCGCTAATCGCCTTGCGAACCGTCACCCGCGAGACGCCGAGTGAGGTTGCAATTTCCCGCTCCGCCGGCAGAGCCTGCTGCGGCTTGAGCACACCGCCCGTCACGGCATCCTGGATCATGGCCTGCAGGCGGAGATAAAGCGGTGTCGGGTCGTCGCCGCTCAAACGGCCCTGATCGAATATCTCGCTGAGTGCGTTCATATCACTTCCCGCTTGCGTCGGCAGTCGAAGCTTCTTTTGCCGCCAGACGCGCCATAATAATCGCGCCTCCCATGGCATCGGTCCGCGCCGCGACGAGCAGCTCTTTTACCGGCCTGGAAAGCAGCGGCCCGTAAACCTCTGACAATCCACCCAGCAGACAGATCCGTTGCGCGCCGAGTTCGGAGAGGGCATGCAACAGCTCTTCAACATCCTTGAGCGAGTCTGCGAGGATCTTTTCACCAACGGCGTCGCCCCGCTGAGCGGCTGCGACCACCATGGGGGCGAAGGCAGCATAATCCCTGGGTAGAGCGGTCTCGGACCAGGCCACCAAGGCCTCGGGATCAGATCCGAAGCGCGCCATAACCCGCTCGGTCAGAGGACTGGGCGGGCGAATCATCTCGTGGCAAAGCAAAGCCGTCCGAATCAGACTCCGACCCATCAGGGCGCCGCTGCCGCTATCCGACAGTGCAAACCCCCAACCGCCAAGCGTCATCTTCCGCTTACCGATCTTGGCGTAACCCGCCGAACCGGTCCCAACGATCAGAATCGCACCATCGTCCGGATAATGCGCGCCGATCCAGGCGGCATAAGCATCGGAGTCCAGACTTGTCTTGCGAAAGGGAAAGGGCATGGCGGACAGGGCGCTGCGAAGCTCTTTGATATTTGCGCCTGCAATGCCGCAACCGGCTGTGCAATCGGCGTATATTCCTGTGTCCAGACCCGCGCTGCGTACGGCTGCGTCCGCCGATGCCATAATAGCCTTGAAGGAGTTCTCAACCCCGGCCGTCACATTCGCCGTATCGGACAGGCCTTCGCCGAGAACCTGCCCGTCCCCGGAGACCAGGCGCGCCCGGCACTTGGTACCGCCGCCATCCACTCCCAAAAAATACATATCAGCTGCGTCCTACTCTGACTCCGATTTCTTATAATACCAAATGCAGTCCACTTGCAATTCCCTATGTTTCAATATTTCAGCATCATATCGTAAAATTCTCTCTAAAAATATTAATTTTATTATTATATAACAATATATTACGTGAAAATATATTTATCAAAATTCCGACATCGAATCTTGCAACTTTTGCAGCTGGACAAATGGTATTATTTTGGTATTGTTTCTGGTAAGATTTTGTTAAGCATGTTCGAGTAAGAACAGTTTTCGGGGGAAAGCACATGCCGGTGCGGCGGACAGAACAGGTAAGCGAGCGTTATCGCGGGCTCGACACCTGGCAGGACGACGCCATTCTGACGGCGATGCTCCAAGGCCAGACCAACGCCGTCGCCGCCGTTCAGCGCGCCCTGCCTACCCTCTCCACTGCTGCACACGATATCGTCGAGCGCTATGAAGCCGGTGGGCGATTGATTTACGCCGGGGCCGGCAGTTCGGGTGTTATTGCACGCCTGGATGCGCTCGAACTACCGGGCACCTACGGTATTCCAAACGACCGGATCGTCACCCTGATTGCCGGTGGCGAAGAATCGCTGCGCAGCTTGAACAGCGGTGCCGAGGATGATCGGGAAGAAGCGCGCCGGGCAACCGAGCCGCTCCAGCTCACGGCAAACGACTCTGTTATCGGCATTTCCGCCAGCGGCTCGACTCCCTACGTTCTTGCGGTGATGGAGGGCGCCAGAGCCGCCTCCGCGCTCACGCTTGGCATGGCCTGCAATGCGAACACGCCCCTGCTGCAGCTCTGCGAACACAAAATCCTGCTGGACAGTGACCCCGAAGTGGTTGCCGGGTCCACACGTATGAATGCCGGCACCGCCCAGAAGTGCGCGCTCAATCTGCTCTCGACACTGGTCTCCATCCGCCTCGGTCATGTCTACGACGGGATGATGGTCAACCTGAAGGCCGACAACAGTAAACTGAAGGAACGAGCTGCCGACATCGTCGCCCGAGCCAGCGGCATCGATGCTGCAACCGCCGGGGCCTACCTGGAGCAGACAGCAGGCGCGGTCAAACCGGCGATCCTGATGGGCGCAGGGGTGGAATCTCCGGGGGAGGCCGATACGCTGCTTTCACGCGTGAAGGGCAATGTCCGCACAGCACTGGAAGCGCACGCGAAAGAGACCCAAGACACTGCAGTCAGCTGAAACGGGCTCGACCGCATAAGAAGCAAACAACGTTCAGGGAAAAAAAGGAAATCAGCCATGGATAAGAAGACCTGTAAAGTTGGCACGCGATTCACCGCGGGCATCACCGCAACCGCCTTCGGCGCGGCCTTTGCGCTCAGCGCCGTCTCGGCGAGTGCCGAGGATGTGACTTTGACGATCGAGAGCTGGCGCAACGATGATCTGGAAATCTGGAACTCCAAGATCATCCCCGCCTTCGAAGCTCAGAACCCCGGCATCAAGATCCTGTTCGCACCCACCGCGCCTGCCGAATACAACGCCGCCCTGAACACCAAACTTCAGGCAGGGACAGCAGGCGATCTGATCACCTGCCGCCCCTTCGATGCCTCGCTCCAGCTTTTCGAGAAAGGCCATCTGGCGAGCGTCAACGACGTTGCAGGGATGGAAAATTTCAGCCCGGTGGCCAAGTCAGGCTGGAGCACGGACGACGCTGCGACAACCTTCTGCGTGCCCATGGCTTCGGTCATACATGGCTTCATCTACAACAAGGACGCCTTCAAGGAAGTTGGCGTCGAGGCTCCGACGACGGAAGCCGAATTCTTCGCAGCGCTCGACAAGATCAAGGAAGAGGGCAGCTACATTCCCATGTCCATGGGCACGGCCGATCAGTGGGAAGCCGCCACCATGGGCTATCAGAACATTGGCCCGAACTACTGGAAGGGCGAGGAAGGCCGCCTGGCCCTGATCGCCGGTAAGCAGAAGCTCACCGATGACGCCTGGGTCGAGCCCTACCGGGTGCTCGCCAAGTGGAAAGACTATCTCGGCGACGGCTTCGAGGCACAGTCCTATCCCGACAGTCAGAACCTCTTCACTCTCGGTCGAGCAGCAGTTTATCCGGCAGGTTCATGGGAAATCAGCGGCTTTAACGTTCAGGCCGATTTCGAGCTGGGCGCTTTCCTGCCGCCGGTCAAAACCGCAGGCGACACCTGTTATATCTCCGACCATGTCGATATCGCGCTGGGCATGAACGCCAAAGGCAAGAACACCGAAGCCGCCAAGACCTTCCTCTCCTGGGTGGCGTCAGCCGAGTTTGCAGAAATCTATGCGAACTCGCTCCCGGGTTTCTTTCCGCTCGCCAGTCATGACGTGAAGCTGGAAGACCCTCTGGCGCAGGAATTCGTCACCTGGCGCGCCAAGTGCGAATCAACCATCCGCTCGACCTATCAGATCCTCTCGCGTGGCACACCCAATCTGGAAAATAACACCTGGGTTGCCTCGGCGAACGTGATCAAGGGCAGTGACTCTCCGGAAGATGCCGCCAAGGATCTGCAGGACGGTCTTGCGAGCTGGTACAAGCCACAGCAGTAAGCACAAATTCATCGGGTCGTGGACAATCTGCCCACGGCCCGGTGACGTTTTAACGCAACGACTTCTCGATCAGGGGGCGCGACTTGGAAAGGCACGAAGCCGGGGGTAAGCAAGAAGCCCTGCGCAAGCCGTTTCGCTGGCACATCCTGGTGTTTCTGTTGCCTGCCGCGACAGTGTACACGCTGGTGATGATCTATCCTCTGGCGGAGACCCTGCGTCTGTCTCTCTTTCGGGAGGTCGACAACAGCCCGATCTTTGTCGGCCTCGCGAACTTTGCCGATCTCTTTTTCGACTCCCGCTGGTCCGATCAGTTCTGGAACGCGCTCTGGAACAACATCTACTTTTTCATCGTTAATATGCTGGTGCAGAACCCCATCGGGATCGCGCTGGCCGCCCTGCTCAGCATTCCACGCCTGCGGGGCCGCAGCTTTTACCGCACGGCAATTTTCCTGCCGACACTTCTCTCCTTCGTCATTGTCGGCTTCGGCTGGAAGCTGATCTTGAGTCCGCTCTGGGGCGTCGCGCCGACCTTGCTGGATTTCGTCGGCCTGAAGTTTCTCTTCGCTCCCTGGCTGGGTAAGGAAGCCTATGCCCTGACCACTGTCGCCCTGGTCTCGGTCTGGCAGTTCATCGGGCTGCCCATGATCCTGATTTATGCGGCACTTCTTTCCATCCCCGAAGAGTTGATGGAAGCCGCCGAATGCGACGGCGTCACCGGCTTCGCCCAGTTCTGGAAGATCAAGCTACCACTTATCCTGCCGACCATCGGGATTATCTCGATCCTGACCTTCGTCGGAAACTTCAATGCGTTCGATCTGATCTACACCATGCAAGGGGCGCTGGCCGGACCGAATTTCTCGACCGACCTTCTGGGCACCCTGCTCTATCGCACCTTCTTCGGACACCAGCTGCAACTGGGCGATCCGCACATGGGCGCCACGGTCGCGACCATGATGTTCCTGATTATCCTGAGCGGTGTCGCGCTCTACCTCTTCGTCATTCAGCGGCGCATCACGCGCTATCAGATGTAGGCGGGGGATCATGAGAATTTCCAACCGCTCCCTCACCCGCTCCGCATTGGTCCACTTGATTTTGGGTGGCTACACCATCATCGCGCTCTTTCCGGTGATCCTGATCGCGATCAACTCCTTCAAATCGCGCAAGGCCATCTTCCGCTCGCCACTCTCGTTTCCCGATACCGATAGCTTCAGTCTGATTGGTTATGAGACCGTTCTCAAACAAGGCGACTTCTTCGGCTACTTCCTGAACAGCCTGAGCGTGACTTTGGTCTCGTTGTTTTTCGTTCTGTTGTTCGGTGCCATGGCAGCCTTCGCCCTGTCGGAATACCGCTTCCGCGGCAACACACTGACCGGTCTCTATCTGGCGCTGGGCATCATGATCCCGATCCGCCTGGGCACGGTGGCCATCCTGCAGATGATGGCCGATTTGCAGCTGGTGAATACACTCTGGTCCCTGATCCTGGTCTACACAGCACAGGGTCTGCCGCTGGCGATCTTTATCCTGTCGGAGTTCATGCGGCAGATCTCGGACGATCTTAAAAACGCCGGGCGGATCGATGGCCTGAGCGAGTACGTAATCTTCTATCGCCTCGTCCTGCCGCTGGTGCGCCCGGCCTTGGCCACGGTCGCGGTCTTCACCATGATCCCGATCTGGAACGACCTTTGGTTCCCCCTGATCCTGGCGCCCGGCGAGGAGACGAAGACCATAACGCTCGGCGCCCAGGTCTTCATCGGTCAGTTCGTCACCAACTGGAATGCGGTGCTGGCCGCTCTCACGCTGGCCATCGTTCCGGTGCTCATTCTCTACGTCATTTTCTCCCGGCAGCTCATTGCCGGCATCACCTCGGGAGCCGTCAAGTGAGTGCTTCGGAAGCAGTCCGCGTTCTGGTCGTCGGCTTGGGCAACATGGGTCTCAGCCATGCCGACGCCTACCACCGCAACGCAGGCTTTGAGATCATCGGATTGGTCAACCGCTCGCCGGTTACGCTCTCTGACGGCTTAAGCGGCTATCCTTTCTTTGATAGCTATGAAGCAGCGCTCGCGGAAACCAAACCGGATCTCGTATCGGTCAATACCTACACCGACAGCCATGTGGACTACGCCATCAAGGCTATGGAAGCCGGCGCGCATGTCTTCGTGGAGAAACCTCTGGCGGCCAACGTCGCCGATGCCGAACGCGTGGTTGAGACCGCGCTCCGGCTGAAGCGGAAACTGGTGATTGGCTACATCCTGCGCCATCATCCCTCCTGGGTCGAGTTTATCGCCCAGGCCCGCAGGCTCGGCCCGCCCTATGTCATGCGCATGAACCTGAACCAGCAGTCCAGCGGCGACACCTGGTTCACCCACAAGCGCCTGATGGAGAGCACCTCGCCGATCGTCGATTGCGGCGTCCACTATGTCGATGTCATGTGTCAGATCACCGATGCCCGCCCGACCCAGGTCCGCGCCATGGGTGTGCGTCTGAGCGACGAGATTGCGCCGGATATGTACAACTACGGCCACCTGCAGGTGCTGTTCGACGACGGCTCCAACGGTTGGTACGAGGCGGCCTGGGGCCCGATGATTTCCGAAACCGCCTACTTCGTGAAAGATGTCATGTCTCCCGGCGGCTGCGTCTCGATTATCATGGACGAAAGCGCCAAGTCGGACGACATCGATACGCATACCAAGACGGCAAAAATCAAAGTGCATGCTGCCGCGCTCGACACCAGCGGCGCGTTCGCACAGGAAGATCAAATGCTCTCGATGGCGGACGAGCCTGGCCATCAGGAACTCTGCGACCGGGAGCAGGCTTTTGTACTGAAAGCCATTCGCGAAGACATTGATCTGGAGCGTCATATGCGGGACGCCGTGCAGTCGTTGCGCATCGTGCTGGCTGCCGACCAAAGCGTGCGCGAAGGCCGCGCGGTAGACCTCTAGCGCGCTCGGACAGGCGAGAAAACTCATCTAATCGCAACATGCGATAAAGAAAGATAAAGGGCGGATCACGTGGGATCGCTGAAACTCCAAGGCATAAGCAAATCTTTCGGTCCGGTGGAGGTCCTGAAGGACATAAACCTCGAGGTGGAAACCGGCGAGTTTCTCGTATTCGTCGGTCCTTCAGGCTGCGGTAAGTCGACCCTCCTACGCATCATCGCCGGCCTGGAGGATCAGAGCGCCGGCCAGGTGCTGATCGCGGAGGATGCGGTCGATCACCTGCCGCCCTCAAAGCGCGGCATCGCCATGGTCTTTCAGTCTTATGCGCTCTATCCCCATCTGACCGCGCGCGGAAATATGAGTCTTGGCCTGAAGCAGGCGGGCGCGGGCAAGGACAGCATCGCGCAACAGGTTCAACTGGCGGCAGATATGCTGTCGCTGGAAACGCTGCTTGAGCGCAAACCCTCGGAGCTCTCCGGCGGGCAGCGGCAACGCGTCGCCATCGGCCGCGCCATCGTGCGCGAACCGACGCTCTTTCTCTTCGACGAACCGCTCTCCAACCTGGATGCCGCGCTGCGGGTCAACACGCGGATCGAAATCGCCAAGCTCCACCGCACCCTGAAATCCACCATGGTCTACGTCACCCACGACCAGACCGAGGCGATGACCCTGGCCGACAAGATCGTCGTGCTCAACGAGGGCCGCATTGAGCAGGTCGGGCATCCGCTCGAACTCTATCGGCGTCCGGCCAACCGTTTCGTCGCAGGCTTCATCGGCTCGCCGAAAATGAACTTCGTCAGCGGCGAAGCGGCCGCAGCCTTCGGCGCGGCGGAAATCGGTATTCGCCCTGAACATATCGCCCTGTCACGCGACAACGGAACCTGGAGGGGTGTCGTCAGTCATGCCGAACATCTGGGATCGGACACCTTCGTTTACATCGAAGTTGAAGATATCGGTCTTCTGACTGTGCGCACACTGGGCGAGACCATTTGCCAGCCCGGCGAAGACTTTTACCTGACGCCAAATACCGAAGCCCTTCATCGTTTCGATGCAAGCGGTGTTTCGATCGAAAGCTGATTGGCGGCAACGGCCTTTTGACACACTTATAGCGCTTATTTCATAAGATTGCGTATCGTAGTTTGTACACATAATGTCGTATTCTGCATCGCATAGTATGCAGATACATAAGCGCCAGCATTCAGTGTTCCCAGAAGTCACTGAAGAAACCACCGTATTTCAGTGTGGCGGAAAAACTGGCGCGCGAGTTGGACCAAGATGTTATGCAAAATCAGATTTCACAGAACCCGGTCTCGTTCCGGCGCGCATTGATCCATCCGGTATTACTGGAACTCTATGACCTATGGCAGCTGAGTCGCGGTGACAATCCGGCCATGCCGAGAAGTGGCCTCGACCCGACCAAAATACCGCACCTCCTGAAAAATCTCATTCTCGTGGACGTGACGAATGGCGTCCAGGCCCTCAGATACCGTCTTGTCGGTACAGAAATCGTGACTGCTCACGGCGTGGACTACACCGGAAAGACACTCGAAGAACTCACCAGCGGCGCGACGCTGGACTTCACCCGCAACCTCTACGGCACAGTTATCGGTCAAGCCGTTCCGGTATTCTCTCAGGGGCGTTTTAAATGGGAAGGTAAGGAACATTGCTGGACCAAGCGCCTGCATCTCCCGCTCACAAGAGACGGCGAGAAGATCGATGTCGTCCTGGTCGGACAGATCTACGAAACGGCAGTTGCCGAACGCGCCGAAGAAATCCGGCCCGCGCGACCGGAAGAACTGGCCAGCGACCAGGCGGCGCTCAAGCTACGGTAGCATAGAGTTTAAACGGCCCCGCTGACCGCGAGATACATCGCATAGAGCGATGTCGTCGCGGTGATGAAAAGACGATTGTTCTTCGGACCGCCGAACGTCACGTTCGCGACCGCTTCTTCAATCAGGATTTCCCCAAGCAATCGACCGGCAGGCGAAAAGCACTGGACACCTCCGCCTGTGCTGCTCCAGAGGTTGCCCTCCTGATCCAGGCGGAACCCGTCGGGAACCCCCTTGTCGATATCCGTAAAGACGCGGCCGTTTGTCAGCCTCACACCGTCCTCGATATCGAAAACCCGGATATGGTGAGGCCCGTCAACCTGATGCGAGAGACCTGTATCCGAAACATAAAGCTTTGATTCATCGGGCGAGAACGCCAAACCGTTCGGCTTCACGAAATCTTCCGCAAGCAACGTCAGGGCACCACTCTGTACGTCCAGGCGGAAGACGAAGCAGCCATCCTGTTCCTGGTTCGCCCGCCTGCCTTCGTAGTCACTCAGGATTCCGTAGCTCGGATCGGTGAACCAGATCGAACCATCCGACTTCACCACCACATCATTGGGCGAATTCAAGCGCTTACCGTTATAGCTGTCGGCCAATACCGAGATCGAACCATCACTTTCCGTTCGCGTCACGCTCCGGCTCAAATGCTCGCAGGTGATCAGGCGGCCCTGCTGATCCCGTGTGTTGCCGTTGGAGTTGTTCGAGGCGCTCCGGTAGACCCGCATCCCCAGGCCCTCCACCCACTGCAGCATGCGATTGTTCGGAATATCACTCCAGAGCAGGTAATCGCCTTGCGGGAAATAAACCGGTCCCTCCGCCCACAGCATCCCGCTGCAGAGTTTCTTGAGATCGGCCGCTGGATTGACCAGAAACCGGAAAGCTTCGTCGTGAACGATGACTTCACCGGTCATCACATTCCCCCCGTCAGGCCCTTCTGTTTAACCACACTTGGTCCGAGCCAATGTTTGTAAACGGCGAGGTTACTGCGGTCTTACCTTCGATGTCTGCCCGGCTTCACGGATTGCCGGCGCAGTTTTCATCCGGTCGCCCTGCGGATGTCCGCAGAGACGCGGGCGGATAACAACACGCCCACCGCAACGAGAGATCTGGCTGGTGCGCTGGCGCCATGCTAACCTCATTCCCTGGAAAGTATCGCAAATATGACCGAACAAACACATCCTCTGCTGGATCGCTATATGGCGATATCGCGCGCCGTAGCAGGCCAATTGGACTTTCAGCAGGTTCTGCAGCGCGTGGCCGGCGAGATTCAGGCGCTCATTCCCTACGATCATATGGATATTTCGGTCATTTTCGCGGATACCCGCGACTGCTGCGCCGCCTACGAGGTGGGGGTCGCGACGGGCTGGGGCGAAGCCGACGCACCCAAACCGATCGAGAAAAGCCCGATCCGCCAGCTCCTGCGCGGTGACGTCGACTGCATTCTGACCGGCGACGCCTGGCAGGACGATCGCTTTCACTTCGAAGGCGCGTTCGACGCACCGATCTACGAAGCCCGGCTTCACAGCCGCCTGCATGTGCCCTTCAGAGTTCATGGCACAATTCATGGTGCGCTGAACATTTCCTGTCACGAAAAAGACCGTTACAGCGAAGACGATGTCACCACGGCGCGTGAGATCGCCGATCTTCTGGCCCCTTACGTCTATGCACTGATCCGCAGTGAAGAGGCCAAAAAGCTCGCGCTTTCGGAAGGGGCCGCACGCGGGCGCGAGGAAGCTTTGCGGGTCGGGGCGCTGCGCCTGACCGAAGGTATGGAGAACGAACGCAAGCGCCTCGGCATGGATCTGCACGATCAGACACTGGCCGATCTGGCGCGGGTGTCTCGGCAGCTTTCCCACCTGCAGCGGCAACCGGGCCTGAGGGCGTCCGATCTGGCCGAACTGGACGGCGAAATCTCGACCTGCATCACCGAGCTGCGGCGCATAATCGAGGACACCAAACCCGGCATCCTGGAACTTTTCGGTTTTAGTGAAGCTGTGGAGGCGCAACTGGAAAGGTCCGTTGCCAGCGCGCAACCGCCTATCAGAACGATGGTAACCGACAATACGGCCTCGTTGCTGGACAGCGGCCCCGACCCACTGCGCCAGACCATGTTCAGGATCGTGCAGGAAGCCATCAATAATGCAGTGAAACACGGGCACGCGCGCAAGATCAGTGTTTCCATCGACACCACAGCAAGCCACCTGAACGTCAGTATCGAAGATAATGGCATCGGTCCGGCAGGCGGGTGGGACCGTTCCTCCGGCGGGGTCGACAATATGCGGGTGCGCGCGCGCCTGATCTCCGCATCCATCGATTTCGCGCGCTCCTCACCCGAAGGACTGACCCGCGTCATCATCAGCCTGCCGCTGGCGCAGTTGACGCAGGCCGAGACCGAACTGGAAAACTTACGCTCCGAAAGCAGCGGTAATAAGGATTCAGCGTCCGCCACATCGATCCCTCAAAACAAAGAAGCGGCGCAGTAAGGGACAGGAATGAACATACTGGTAACCGAAGACGACCCCTTTCACAGGGCCTATCTGAAAGAGGCCGTGATGCGCGCGCTTCCGGAATGTGATGCGGTCTTTGAAGCCGAGAATGGCAAAGCCGCCATTGAGATCGTCGAACGAAGCGATATTCATGGCGTGATCATGGATCTGCAGATGCCCGAAACCAATGGCGTAACGGCTGCCAAGCAGATCTGGCGCAAGTTTCCCGCAATGCGCGTTCTCTTCTGGTCGAACTATGCCGACGAGGCTTACGTGCGGGGCGTATCCCGCATCGTCCCTCAAGCCGCGGCCTATGGATATCTGCTGAAGTCGGCGAGCGAAGACCGTCTGGTGCTGGCCCTGCGGGGTGTTTTGCGCGAAGACCAGTGCATTATCGACCGCGAGATCCGCGGCGTTCAGCAGAGAACCGAGAACATGCTCGAGGGCCTGACAGATTCTGAGTTTGAAGTCCTGATGGATATCTCGCTTGGCATGACGGACAAGGCCATCGCAGCCCGGCGGAACATGTCCACACGCGGTGTCCAAAGCCGTCTCAAGCACCTCTATGAAAAACTCGGCGTCGACGAACGTGAGGCGGATTCCGAATTCGGTCCGATCTTCAATTCCCGCACCCGGGCAGTGGCCGTGGCCATGGAGCGCGGTCTTCTGAACGTCAATGGCCTGGCTGCCCTGCAGGACGATCTGGATCGCTGGCGATCGGTCCGAACACCGGGTGCGCGCGGCAGAGCCTGAAACAACACCCTGCGGAAACCCGCAGCAGCAGAAGTGAATTTGCGAATCAAGATTCCTGCAAGCGCCGCATACGAATTGCGCAGCAGGCGGTAGGTTAAATCAAAATGCCGTAGAGCATTTAAAAGAATATGTCAGGGAGGATCTGTCACCGCAGCGTTCAAGGCACGATGTGCCCGGCGCAGAACTGCGTGACCATGGCAAATCCCCTTAAAGAGATTGCGGCAGGCCATACAAACACGGTCCGGCATTCTCACGCGATGATCGAACGTCTGATACGTGAGGTGTGTTGCTTCGATAATAAACGATCAAACCCTCGGCTGAGTGTCGCCGAGTTAAGGAGGAAAACTATGGTTCGTTTCAAGAAAACAGTCCTGTCTCTCGGTGTTGCGGCCACATTGGCCGCGGTCACCCAAACCCCAGCTGTTGCGGATACCGCCGACAAGCGCATTGCGCTCTCCAACAACTACGCCGGCAACTCCTGGCGCCAGGCCATGCTCACCAGCTGGGACAAGATTACCTCAGCCGCGGTAAAAGACGGTGTCGTCGCGTCTGCCGACGCCTTCACCACAGCGGAAAATCAGGTCACAGAGCAAGCCGCACAGATTCAGAACCTCATTCTCCAGGGTTATGATGCCATCGTAATCAACGCGGCGTCGCCCGATGCCCTCAACGGTGCGGTCGAGGAAGCCTGCGCCGCCGGCATCAAGGTCATCTCCTTTGACGGTATCGTAACCGCTCCCTGCGCCTGGCGGATCGCCATCGACTTCAAGCAGATGGGCAAGGAACAGCTGGTCTATCTCGCCAAGCACATGCCGGACGGTGGCAACCTGCTCGAAATCCGCGGCCTCGCCGGGGTCTTCGTGGACGACGAAATCAGCGCCGGCATTCACGAAGGCGTGGCGGAGAATTCCCAGTTCAAGATCGTCGGTTCCGTGCACGGCGACTGGGCCCAGGATGTCTCGCAAAAGGCCGTGGCCGGCATTCTGCCTTCGCTGCCTGAGATCACGGGCGTCGTGACCCAGGGTGGAGACGGCTACGGCGCGGCACAGGCCTTCAAGGCCGCTGGCCGTCCGATGCCCCTGATCATCATGGGCAACCGCCAGGACGAGCTGAAGTGGTGGAAAGAACAGAAGGACGCGAACGGCTACAAGACCATGTCCGTCTCCATTGCGCCGGGTGTCTCTACCCTCGCCTTCTGGGTTGCTCAGCAGATTCTCGATGGCGCCGATGTGCCGAAAGAGCTGACGGTTCCCTTCCTGCGGGTTGACCAGGACGACCTGGAAGAAAAACTGGCCGGCACCGAAGAAGGCAGTGTCGCCAACGTCGAGTACTCCCTGGATGACGCCAAGAAAGTCATCGCGGGTAAGTAACCGAAAGCGGTTCCGACAAAGAAGGAAGCAAGGAGCTTAGGTTGGAACCTTTTGTCACTCTGGACGGCGTCGGCAAGAATTACGGCGCCGTCCAGGCATTACAGCATGTGGATCTTCAGATCCTCGCGGGCCAGGCCCTGGGGATCGTCGGTCATAACGGCGCGGGCAAATCGACACTGATCTCGATCCTGGCCGGGGCACAGTCACCTTCAGACGGCAAACTTACGTTCCAGGAAAGCGGGACATCCCTCCCCGGCTACAAAGTCGATCAGGCTCAGGCCCACGGCATTCGCTGCGTCTTTCAGGAGCTCTCGCTCTGCCCCAATCTGACGGTCGCCGAAAACGCCCGCATTCTGCATCCCGCCATAAAGGGGATTGGCTGGAAGGCCAGGGCCCGAACCCTGATTTCCGAAAAACTCGACGAGGTATTTCCCGGGCACGGGATCAATCCCGACGATGAAGTGGGCGACCTCTCGATCGCCAAACGCCAGATGGTCGAGATCGCCCGTGCCTTTACCCGGGTCGAGAGCCCGATCCACCTGATCATCCTGGATGAACCGACCTCCTCGCTGGACGCCATCATCGCGCAGCAACTCCTGAAACATCTGCGCGGTTTTGTAGACCAGGGCGGTGCCTGCATCCTGATATCGCATCTTCTGGAGGAGATCCTGCAAAGCAGCGACCGGGTCGTGGTCATGCGCGACGGTGGCATCGTCGACGACCGCGCCGCCCGGGATTTCGACCGGGCGAAACTGGTCGAAGCCATGGGCAGCGTTGCCAAGGAACATGGCAACTCCGGCAAGACCGCAAAACAGCGATCTACGGACAGCCAGCCCCTGGTTTCGATCCGCCCGGCACAGCAAGGCGACACGCGGCGTCTACAGGCCTACAGCGGCGAGATCGTTGGCCTTGCGGGTCTGAGCGGGCATGGACAGACCGACGCACTGGTCGATATTTACCTGGAGAAACGGCGGGACGGACAGAGCCCGCAAAAGGCTGTGCCCATGGCCCTGGTGGCCGGCGACAGACAGGTCGACGGCGTCTTTCCACTCTGGTCAATCGGCATGAACATCGTGATTGGTTCCATGCGCCAGCTCACGCGCAGCGGCCTGATCGATCCCGAAGCGGAAGCGCGTCTCTGTAAAGACTGGCGCGAAAAGATCGCGATCCGCACCCCCGATATGAACAACAACATCCTCTCGCTCTCCGGCGGCAACCAGCAAAAGGCGCTCTTCGCGCGGGCTCTGGCATCGGACGCTGAGATCATTCTGATGGACGACCCCATGCGCGGGGTGGACATCGGCACCAAACAGGAAGTCTATGAGATGATTCGCGAGGAGGCAGGGTTGGGACGGACCTTCCTCTGGTACACCACCGAGATGGACGAGCTCGAACACTGTGATCATGTCTATGTGTTCCGCAACGGCGCAATTGTGGCCGACCTGTCAGGCGATGAAGTGACCGAACAGCGGGTGCTGCAAGCCTCTTTCGAAGAGAGCACGGACGCCCAGGAGCGCAGCGCGTGAAGAGCTTTGTTCCCTCCTCCCGTCTTTTGCGCAGCCTGCTGCCAGCGTTTTCTCTGACGGTCATTCTGATCGCCATCTTCTATCTGCAGCCCAGGGCCATGAGTTACTTCGGCCTGAATCTGCTTTTGAACCTGGCGCTGCCCATCGCCTTCGCGACGCTGGCACAGATGTGCGTGATCACCGTCAACGATCTCGATCTCGGGATCGGCGCCTTCGTGGGCTTTGTCGCCTGTGTCGGCGCAACCTGGCTCAACGAATCTCCGCTTTTGGGCGTGGCGGTCCTGCTGCTCTGTATCCTCGCCTACGCGGCGATGGGCGCATTGATACATCTGCGCAATCTGCCCTCAATTGTCGTCACCCTCGGCATGTCTTTTTTCTGGCTCGGGCTGGCTCTGTTGGTTCTGCCGACACCGGGCGGGAAAGCACCGGAATGGGTCCGCGAGGCCATGACCTTCAAGGCGCCCGGCCTGCCAACCACCATCTACGCATCGGCGCTGGTGGCGCTCGTCGTGCATTTCGCGCTGATGCGCTCGTCATACGGCGCGGTCGTACGCGGTGTCGGCGGCAATCCCCGGTCCGTCGAACGCGCGGGCTGGTCGATCCTCAAGGCCAAGATGTCCATGTATGCCCTGGCCGGTTTCTTCGGTGTCCTCAGCGGGATCTCTCTGATCGGCCTGACAACCTCCGCCGACGCCAATATCGCATTGCGCTACACCTTGCTGTCGATAGCGGGAGTCATACTGGGCGGCGGCGAATTCGTCGGTGGGCGCATTTCGCCGGTCGGCGCGGTTCTGGGCGCCATGACCCTGACGCTCGCCGCATCTTTCCTGTCTTTCCTGCGGATTTCGCCGGACTGGCAGATTGGGGCACAGGGCGCGATCCTGATCATCGTTCTGGCCTTGCGGGTTCTGATCAACAGGACGGGAAAGAAATGACCGCGGCACTGAGCAAGCATTTTAAGACGGTCGTCGGCAAACCCTGGATCTGGGCTTTCGCGGGCGCCTTCGCTGTCTGGGCGGCCACTGTCCTCTATACCGGCGGGACCGGGGCCGGCCAGATTCTCTCGGCCGCGCTCTCCTTCGCGACCTTCTCGGTCATTGTCGGTATGGGGCAGATGTATGTCATCACACTCGGGCCCGGCAACGTGGACCTTTCGATCCCGGCCACCATGACCTTTGCGGGGGCCGTCTCCATGAAGATCATGGAGACTCAGGATATCATGATCCTGCCGGGGCTCGTCATCGCGCTGCTGTGCGGGCTGACGGTCGGCGTCTTCAACTACGGCCTGATCCGCACACTCAGAATCCCGCCGATCATTGCTACGCTCTCCTCCAGCTTCCTGGTACAGTCCTGCGCCATCGCCTACGGACGCGGTCTCAAGATCAAACCGCCGGAGCTTCTGGCCGAATTCACCACCGCCAAGATCGCGGGTGTTCCCCTGCTCGCCATCTGCGTCATAGCACTGGCTGCGGTTATGAGTGTGGTCCTGCATCGCACCGTCTTCGGGCGCTCCGTGCTCGCCATTGGTCAGAATTCACGTGCGGCTGAACTGGCCGGGGTAAAAGTCAACTTCATCCGTCTCGCTACCTACGCGCAGTCGGGCGTGCTGGCTGCGCTCTGCGGCTACCTGCTCGCGGGTTTCTCCGGCGGCGCCTCTCTGAACATGGGGGCGGAATACCTGCTGGCGTCAATCGCTGTCGTCGTGATAGGCGGCACCTCGGTCGCAGGCGGTTTCGCCAATCTGCCCGGCCTCTGGGGCGCAGCGCTCTTCATGTTCCTGCTGGTCACCATGCTGAACACCTTCGGACTGAGCGCCGGGATCCGCCTGCTGCTGACCGGTGTGATCATCGTCGGCGTTATCACGCTTGCGGGTGGGCGCCGGAATTAGATAAGCGAACCCGGACCTCACTCACAGGGAAACGAGAGAGACAGCACATAGGCAACCAGACCATCGGCTTTGAGGTTGCCCAACTGGGGATTGGCGACCAGATAATCCTTCACCAGATCAGGCAGCTCATCGTTGGTCTCACCAACAGGCAAACAAGCCATGATGCCATCCACCTTCGCGCCGGGACCGCCCAGCACATCCGCCACGGCACGGATATAGCCGACGCAAATTCCCTGATCCATCGGAACTTCACTTACACAGGCCGCGGCCAGTTCGGCCCCGGTTACATAGGGCGGCCAGGCCTCCCCGGCCAAGGGCATATTCGCAAGCAAAACCGCCGTTGAGAGCGAAGGAAGTATGTCCAATGCCATCGCCGTCTCCTGTTTACTCAAACAGTAAAACAGACCGGACTATATCAGATTGATGCGCAGCAGGTGGGCTTTCCAGCGGATACAGGTGCGGTTGCTCAGGCCGTCTTTTCCCCACCGATCCGGCGCCAGGCCTTGATCGCAAGGTGACGGGCCAGCATCAGCGGTGGCATACGCAGCCAATGAGACCGTATGTACAGCAGCTCGCCCGCGATATCTGCCCCATGATTTGACTCGAAAAGGTAAACCGGTGCCAGCGCACGCGGAACCAGCATATCCATCAGCAACCGGACCGGCAGCGGTGGCCCGAAGCGCTGCGAAGCCTTAAGCGCAGAGTCGGGAACCGGCGCATCCAGTAAAGCCGAAGCGTAGCGCAGACTGTAAAACAACGGACGCCCCAGGCCCATGACTTCGGCCCGTGCAATCAATCGATCCCAGAAATCCGCACGCTCGCCGAAATGCCCAATCATCTCGGTCTGATCGACAAGATCACGCAGTCCACCTCGGATTTCGCCGTCCTGGAACAGATGAACGACCGAATGCAAAAACATGTCGGCGTCACAGAGGACGTAATAGCCCTGCCGTTCTCGAAGCTCGGACTCAACAGGCACTGCCTGTCCGAGCAGTTCGACCGCATCCGCGGTGACTCGGCCGGTGGGTGGCAGGATTGTGTGATGCACGTCGATTACCGTATTGCGCTCGTTGTTCACCAGAGGCGGGATTTCGTGCATCCATCTGCGGTAATACTCGTCGTCGTAACCGCCACTTTCCTCACCCTGTTTTTCCTTGGCCGACATCCAGCCCGCGTCCAGAAGCGCCTGCTCCACATTGGCGAGCTCGTCCTTTGCCACCAGGATGTCGATGTCGGAACTCAAGCGGCCACGGGTGCAGGGAATTCCAGCCGCCAGATAGGCAGCTCCTTTCAGCAACACAATCTTGAGGTCACGATCCCAGAACACGCGCTTGATACGATCCATTTCCCACGACAGCCGGACCTGGCTCTGCGCGCCGTTACGCTCCGCCGACAGCAGGCTGCCCTCAAGGCCCGGTATTAGCTCTGCACGTCCACCTGCCGCTGCCAGATCAATGGCGACGCGGCTCAGGACACCTCCCGACTGCGCAAGGTAAACCGCCCGCGACCAGCGCTCGGCGGACCAACCCTTAGCCGATTGCGGCGAAACAATCAGGGTTTTCAGATCTGCGGGGAGACCTTTCACCGGGTCTCCTCCATCAGGTCCTCGACCATCTTAATGGCCATGTCCAAGGATCCGTACTGCAGGCCGTAAAACCTGCAGCGCCCGACCAGTTCGGAGATCGCATCGAAGGCCGGCCGCCCGAGACGGTCACTGTTGACGCTGGCGCCCCTCAGCATGGCAAAAGCCTCGGCGCCCACGAATTCCTCGATATGCCCGGGCGAGCCTTCAACATAGTTCGGAAAGACGACCAGATCGAGCTGCGCAGGTCGGTGCCCCTGCCGCAGACTCTCAGCCGGTACCTTGAGGTAGCGGATCGTGCCTTTGATCGTATTGAGAAAAGGCCTGCTGAAAACTTCTTCGCCCAGGCGCTCGACCATGACATTGATCGACTGGTTCTTCAGCGAGATGGGCCTCGGATAGGGATAGAGCAACAGATCGTCCGTATCCATCAGCGCAAACTCGTCGGAAAACAAACGCCAGCCACTGTAGGCCAGTCCGGCAGTCAGCGTGCTCTTACCCGCGCCCGACTCACCGGCCATGAGCACGGCCCTGCTCGGCTGCCCTTCATCCGGACCTGTATCCCGCGCGACGACGCCCGAGTGATAGATCAAATACTGATCCGACTTGGTGCCAACCTGCCAGTTCAGGCCCATTTCCAGTGCCAGGATCGAAAGATCGCCAGGCAGCGGAACGAATGGCGAGGCAATAAAGCCGCCATCAGCTATCACCTTGGGCTTGAACCAGCGCCTCAGCAGCGATACCGGATCGACTTTCAGATTGAAATGCGCGAATTCGTCGGGCCCCGCCAGGGGGTAGCCGCCGTAAATGTCCAGGAAGTCACGTTGCAACAGGGGGTAACTCGTGCCAATCCGCGCCACGAAGGGGCCGACCTTGAACTTGAGCTTGCCGCGGTTCAAATCGCGCGTCACCTGCGCACGATTTTCCTGCAAAATGTTTCGATCCGTTGTTTTCACGGCGTTCTTATAACACCGTGAGGTTTAAGAATGGTATGCTGGAAAAATCAATCCGGCTGTATCGAAGGCCTTTAGAGCCTCATGCACGGCACCCGCCAATGCCTCCGGGTCCTGCCCCTCCAGCAAGCTGGTCAGTTCGCGCACCAGTGAGGTTTCGTCGCGGGGCGCTTCCTGCAGCAGATCCAGGATCTCGCGAGAGAGAGGATCCAGGACGTGGGTATTTCCCGATCGCTCGTTAAAGAGAAGTGAATAGGAATCGAAAGACCGCCAGACAAGGCTGTCTGGTTCGGGAACATGCCAAAGAGTCGATACATCCAGCATCAAGAAATAACGGGCGCGGCCGAATTACGGCCTGCGCCCGCTCCCCAAAGCTCTGCTGCGTCGATGTCCAGGATCACATCAGGACCGAAACATCACGCAGAGTGATAAATTGAGCTCAAGCAAGAGAAGCCCATGTTGTCATTGTAAACCAGCGCACGGAGTCTGTTGTGATTGATGTTACCGGCGCGCACGACGTCGCCTGGTCCCTTATTGACATAGATCCGCTGGAAACGCTGATTGGCGTACGGGCCTTCGCTCTCATGGTACCGGCGACGGCGATGGTTGTAGTACCACTTTCCGTTGCTGCGCCTGTAGTAGTGGACACCATTGTAGTTCCGGAGCGGACGGAAATATCCGTCGACCTTCACAATCTTGCCCGGCGTCTCCATCTTGCCCTGGTACAGGACACAACCAGCGGAAGTCGCCCAGGCTGAACTTGGTTTAAAGGTCAGGACAAGCGGTGCAGAAGCAGCGCCCAGCTTCAGCAGACGCCGTCGAGCCATTCTCGCGTCGTCCATCTTCGCATCGCCCTCAGACCCGGCATTATTCTTGCCATCCAAAGTCGGATCCATAAATGACACACTCCTTAAATTTGGCCCAACGCGTCGCCGTGCCCATACCTAGCCACAGAATTGCCTCACAAAAATGTTCCGGCAATTGGCCTACAAAAAAATCTTAGCGGTAATTAAGCAACATCCGTGCCACTGTCCTTACCTATTTGTTTTCAAGCTCTTAGTGATTCGCATATACGGGCTTTGTAAGAAATACCAACACTTTTTTAAAGCCCTTTCCAAAGCGCAAACCGCATACTCTGCTTAAGGTGTTGAAATTCATATAAAACACAGAATTAACACATCGTAAAAAAATCCGACAACGGCCCGCACATCGCGACTCGGCTGAGGTGCTCCCAAAACCCGTCTCACCGCCCCCGATTTGCTGTGAAACCAGACCGGAGCCAGGCCATTCACGAGGAAAGTTCCCGGGCAACAGATCGATCGCTCGTGAGAATCACACTGTTTGGTTGAAAATTACCGGATATTGCCCGCAAGTAAAATTACGAGAAACTAATATGTTAGGATCTTTGTTGGAGATTCGAGATCAACAGCCGCCGGTGGCGTGCTGCTCGAGAACTTCGTGGGAGTATTCCGAAAGCTGCTCAACCGGCATGAAGCTGTAAAGCTGCTCGGCATCCGCAGTCACAGTCGTCAAATCAACCGACTCTCCGCGCACGGTGACCCCAACCAGACCGTCAGCGGTCACGCCATCACTGGAAAGCGGCAGAACCAGCCGTTCCCCCAGAGTCATCTTATCGGTGCAGCGATAGACCGGCCCCTCGGCGTGCAGTGCCATCCGCTCGGTCAGGACCCGAAGGAAGAGGCTGTTAACCGCACTGAAACGCTCCCCCATAACCATATCCGACAATAAGAGCCCAGTGATCCGGGTACCGAACACAGCGTTGACTTCCTCCCCCGCCAGTCTGTAGCGGAATGTGCCCTGCGCTTCCTCGTAATCGCTCAACCAGATATAGGGTAATACCGGGCCCAGACGCAGTGCGTCGATATCGTTCCGTCGCGGCATCAGGCGCGGACCACGAACATCCAGATAATGCTCAAGAAAAAGTGCCAATCTTCGGTCGGACAACTGGCTGAACATATTGGGCCACCTAAGAACGCAGAATAGAGACCGTCTTCGAACACACCGTGCCGGTATTCTTGAGCACAAACACCGCACAGTTTGAACAGGCAGGCCGATCCGTCAAACCCTGCAACCTATTTCAATCAAACGAAATACACCCTGGCATCATAACAAGATAAACCCCCAAGGTCACCTCAATATAAGACTATACAAAATCTGATAAACGAGCTTCTTGACGCCGTTCTGCTGAACTCTTTACTTCTATGATTGACGGGGCGAAGACAGTCCGACCTACAACTCTTGATCAGCGCGCAACCAGACAAACGGCGACGCGATCTCATGTGCCATAAAGCAAGCAAAGAGTCTGACTCCTGCTCTGAATACTTCATCGAAAATCACTTCGTTTTCTTGCGGCTCAAAGGAGCGGGAATCATCGGAGCCGTAAAATTTTGAAACCCGCGTCCACGCATAGCTGGCCCGCAAAGAGGAGAATTTTCTATCAGGTGGTTTTCCTGTATTGCTGCTGACAACAGACGATGGAACAAGCCACTCTATGAGCGACGCACCGGCACGCACGGCCTCTTTATCGGGGTCGAGCAGAGGAATACTTTGGATGCTGCTGACCATGCTGCTGTTTGTCAGCATGGATACCGCCGCAAAATATCTGAGCCAGAGTTATCCGGTTTTGCAGGTGGTGTGGGCACGTTATCTCTTTCACGCGCTCCTCCTCGCCCTTTATCTGAATCATAAACTTCCCGGCCTGATGCGCACAAAGCGTCTGGGTATGCAGCTTTTTCGCTCGTTGCTGCTGCTGGTGACCACGGTCATGTTCTTCACCGGAATCAGCCTGATCCCTCTCGCAGACGCCAGCGCGATCATGTTCGTCGCCCCGATACTCGTCACGGCTCTCTCGATGCCCATGCTGGGGGAAAAAGTTGGCCCCCGCCGCTGGGCAAGTATCGCAATCGGGTTTATCGGCGCCCTGATTGTCATCCGCCCCGGTGGCGACAGCCTACAGCTCGCGGCACTTTTGCCCTTTGGTGCCGCCTGTTGCTACGCTGTTTATCAGGTTTTCACCCGCTCCCTCAGCCATAGCGACCAGCCCCTGACCACTCTGGCCTATACTGCGCTGGTCGGGGCTGTCGTCATGTGCTTTGTGGTTCCGTTCAACTGGCAAACACCTGATACCAATGGCTGGCTGATGATGATCCTGATCGGCTTGCTGGGTGGCGTCAGCCAGTTCACTTTGATCAAGGCCTTCCAATCTGCCCCCGCGGCGGCTGTCACGCCCTTCAGCTATTCAAGTCTGATATGGGCCACCCTCTATGGTTTTCTTGTTTTCGGCGATCTGCCGGACCTATGGACCATTGTCGGCGCGCTCATCATTGCCGCAAGCGGCCTCTATATCTTTCACCGCGAGAACCTCAAGAAGCAGAGCGCAGACAGCGCCTGATGGACAGACCTGCCTCTGCCTTCGCGTGATACCCGGAAAAAATTTCCTGTCACTCACGCAGATCACGGCATGAAAATCAGCCCAAAACCCCAGAGATGCTGAGTTCTTCGCACCTTTCCCGCTTCGTGAATTCTGGTCCGCGACTTGCATAGCTGATTCATGAATTCAGAGAAAACGAGCAGACTCAGAAGGAAGTATCATGTCCCTTATCGAACCAGGCGATCTCAGCAATCAATTGCGCTCCGCCCGTTCCTGGCTGAAGGACACCGGTCCTGCGAACCTCGAGTCTCCGCCATCGCTGAAAGTGGATATAGATCCCTCGCCAAGCCTTCCGGCGAAGATCTCCGAGACAAAACAGTTTCCAACACTGCCATCAGAGACCGCTGCGCATTCCGCAAAAGAAGCCAAGCGTCCGAAGAAGCCCGTTCCCACCCTCGGCAATAACGAGAGCGTGGCGGCAGGGCAATACGACCGCATGATCGAGGACATGATTCGCAACGAAAGTCAGGCCGAGATCACGCAGCACGTCATCAAGGTTGAACGTTCCGAAGTCGCAGCACTGATCAAGCAGGTCGCCCGCGCCAAAGGACGATACCTCGCAACCCTTCTGGAATCCTCCAAGGGCAAGAGTGTCCCGAGCAGCCGGATCGAAGACCTTAAACAGCTTCGCGAAACCTACGATGAATTGCTGCAGGGCCTGAACGATCTCCGTAGCCACATTGTGAACGGAACCGTCCTGGTCGTAGGCGTTCGCAACTGACCTGGTAAGCGGGAACATCCTCGGCGGGATCTGAAGAGAACGTCGTGGGGATGCGATTTGCCGGCGAACCTCGGCTCTCCGTCACGGCCGTCGCAATTGATGGCGCCATCGGCGCTGGGTCGAGAGCTCTCCTAAGACCGCATCCAATCCATCGCAGTTCCCGCCCACCTCTCTGATAGGCTTGCACATTTTATCCATGCCATCCGAGCAGGCTTGCGTTCACATGAGGGACTAGCCCTATCACACAAAGAAAAAGCGGGACCCGGAAGGTCCCGCTTTTTTGATAGCGTGTGCTATGTAACCGCCAGATTACCGGCTGCTGACAGCACCGTTCGACCAAACATAACGGAATGGCTTCACGGAAACCGGACGCTTAGCCATAACCTTCGACGTCACAGGACGCTTGGTAACGGCCTTACGGACAGCTGGCTTCTTGGCGACAGCCTTAGCGACTGGCTTTTTAGCAGCAGTCTTGCGAGCGACTGGTTTCTTGGCTGCAGTCTTCTTAGCAGCTGGCTTCTTAGCTGCAGTCTTGCGAGCAACCGGCTTCTTGGCCGCAGTCTTCTTAGCAACTGGCTTCTTAGCTGCAGTCTTGCGAGCGACGGGCTTCTTGGCCGCGGTCTTCTTAGCAGCTGGCTTCTTAGCTGCAGTCTTGCGAGCAACCGGCTTCTTGGCTGCAGTCTTCTTAGCAGCTGGCTTCTTAGCTGCAGTCTTGCGAGCAACCGGCTTCTTGGCTGCGGTCTTCTTAGCAGCTGGCTTCTTAGCTGCAGTCTTGCGAGCAACCGGCTTCTTGGCTGCAGTCTTCTTAGCAGCTGGCTTCTTAGCTGCAGTCTTGCGAGCAACCGGCTTCTTGGCTGCGGTCTTCTTAGCAGCTGGCTTCTTAGCTGCAGTCTTGCGAGCAACCGGCTTCTTAGCTGCAGTCTTCTTGGCTACAGTCTTCTTAGCTGCAGTCTTACGAGCGACGGGCTTCTTAGCCGCAGTCTTCTTGGCTACAGTCTTCTTGGCTGCAGTCTTACGAGC
>CANLSF010000010.1 GCA_947493695.1 uncultured Kiloniellaceae bacterium
GAGCCGACTGCGGAAGATCCCGACGCAGAGGAGCCAACCGCTGAAGACCCGGATGCTGAAGAGCCGACTGCGGAAGATCCAAACGCCGAGGAGCCAACCGCTGAAGACCCGGATGCTGAAGAGCCAACTGCGGAAGATCCCGACGCCGAAGAACCGGACCTGGCCGCAGGACCGGGCGTATCCATGGGCACGGAAGGCGACGACGTCTTCATGGACATGGAGAAGGATCAGATCATCCTGGGTGCGGAGGGTGACGACCGCTTCGAAACCGAAAGCAGCTTCGATGACTTTAACTTCGTGCTGCTGCCGAACAACGGCGTGCTGTTGCTCGGCGCTGATTCGACCAAGGTGTTGTTCGATGTTGAAACGATCGAGTTCGCGGACCTCTCGATTGAATTCAAGCCGGAAGACAGCACCGACGAGCCGGACGGCGACGATGGTGAATCCGATCCCACCGCTGAAATGCCGGGAGAGGAAACACCTGTTGCCGAAGATGATGGCGCTGAGGAATCGCCGGGCGTCGGCGGTAATTGCTTCAATGACGATCTGATGGTGGCCTGAGCGACTGGCCGACCAACAGCTTCGTCATCCCCATCGACTTTTCGGCGATGGGACGTGGTGGCCGGGGAAACCCGGCCACTGCAACCGCCACCGGTTCGGAGATTTAATCCCAAATGTCTTCTCATAAGCCCACTGCGTCCGACGCAAGCCCGCAGCAGCAAGGCGGCATAGGTGAACGTAATCTGATCCGCGCCGCGCTGCGCACCTGCCGCGGTGCATTTATCGGCATCGGCCTGTTCAGTTGCATCATCAACATTCTGATGCTGACCGGTCCGCTCTTCATGATGCAGGTCTATGACCGGGTACTGACCAGCGGCAGCCTCCCGACACTCGCGGCTCTCCTGGTTCTGGTGACTCTGCTGTATTTCTTTTTCAGTCTTTTTGAACTTCTGCGCTCGCGCGTACTCATTCGGGTTGGCCGCCGTCTGGATGAAGAACTCTCGCCCAGCGCTTTCAGAGCGGTTCTCGCCCTGCCCTTGCGGCAAAATCAGAAAGGCGAGTCCACGGCCCCTATTCGCGACCTGGATAGCCTGCGTCAATTTCTCTCCAGCCAGGGCCCGCTGGCCATCTTCGACATGCCGTGGATCCCGCTCTACCTGGGGGTTATTTTTCTATTCCATCCCTTCCTCGGCCTTATCGCCAGCGCCGGTGCGGGATTGCTGCTCCTGCTCGCAGTCATGAGCGAGGTCGTGAACCGAAAACCTTTGCGTGAGGCGGCCGGTCTGGTGAATCGGCGCAATGCCGTCGCCGCCAGTTGCCGCCGCAACAGTGAAGCAATTCATGCCATGGGGATGAGCGCTCAATTAGGCAACATCTGGGGTGGCATCAATGACCGCTACCTGCGCCTCCAGGGCAAAGCCAGCGACCGGGCCGGCATGCTTTCCGCAGCCACCCGCGCAATCCGCCTGCTGATGCAGTCCGTCATTCTGGCTGCGGGAGCCTGGCTTGCGGTCAAGCAGGAGGTTTCCCCCGGCACCATCATCGCGGGATCCATCATCATGTCGCGGGCTCTGGCACCGATTGAACTGGCTGTGGCGCATTGGCGCGGCTTCATTGCGGCCAGACAGAGCGCCAACCGGCTCAAGACGACGCTCAGCGGTCCGCCCCCGGTCGTGCGAACCGACCTGCCCCGCCCCAAGAGAAGCCTCGATCTCAACAGCGTCACCGTTGTCCCACCCGGCAGCTCCAAAACAGCCATTGAACGAATTGGCTTTTCTCTGCAAGCCGGTGAAGGTCTCGGCATCATCGGCCCCAGCGCCAGCGGCAAGTCGACGCTTGCGCGCAGCATCGTTGGGGTCTGGCCGAGCATCATGGGCAAGATCTGCCTGGATGGCGCGGCGCTCGATCAGTGGGACCCAATCAAGCTTGGCCGTTACATCGGTTATTTGCCGCAAGCGGTCGATCTTTTCGACGGTACGATTGCTGAAAACATTGCGCGCTTCGACCCGGCCCGAAGTGCGGAACAGGTCATCCAGGCCGCCCGGCTGGCGGGCATCCACGATTTGATCCTGAAGCTGCCAGACGGTTACGACACGAGTATCGGCGATGCCGGTTCAATCCTCTCTGCCGGGCAACGTCAGCGCGTCGGCCTGGCCCGCGCCGTCTACGACCTTCCGTTCCTGATTGTCCTGGATGAACCCAATGCCAACCTCGACGCCGAGGGCGAGCTGGCGCTGACAGAGGCAATCAGCGCCCTGCGCAAACAAGGATCGATCGTCATCGTCATCGCCCATCGACCCAGCGCCATAGCCGCCGTGGACCACCTCCTGGTGCTGAAGGATGGGCGCCAGCAGGCCTTTGGCCGCAAAGACGAAATCCTGAGCCAGACCGCCGCGATCCCCAGCCCACTAAATGTCAACAAACCAAAGGCGAAGATGTCCGCCAAAAAGGGAGCTTTGAACATTGCCGCAGAGCCTGCTTGAAGGATACAGAACCTTCGATCCCACTGGTATTCGCGCGGGTGGCTTCGAAGCGCCGCCCATTGGAGACCTAACCAGATCTTCACTGCGCCGCCACCTGCTGGTCGGCCTTACAATCACAGCGGTCCTGATCGGCGGTGTCGGCGGCTGGTCGGCGTTCGCGTCCATATCCAGCGCCGTCATTGCATCGGGCAAGGTTGTAGTCGAGTCCAATATCAAACTGGTCCAGCATGCTGAAGGCGGCATCGTTGGCGAAATCGCCGTGCGCGACGGCGACAGGGTTGAGGCAGGCGATCTGCTGGTACGTCTCGATGGCACCGCAACCAAAGCCAACCTGGCCATTGTCACCAAACAGATGAACGAGCTGGAAACCCGCCGCACCCGGCTGATCGCCGAACGTGACTCCAGTACAGAACTGGTCTTCTCTCAACACCTGCGCGAGCAAGCAAATGCAAGCGGCGAGTTCGACCTCCTTGAGGGTGAGCGAAAGCTTTTTCAGGCGCGCCTCATCACCCTCTCAGGCCAGCGTGAGCAGTTGCAGGAGCGGATTACGCAGACACACGACGAAATCTCCGGCCTCACCTCTCAACGCGATGCCAAGACGCGGGAAATCGAGCTGACGGAAAAAGAACTGAAAATGATGCAGGGCCTGAAAGACAAAAAGCTCATTCCCGTTACCCAATACATGGCGCTTGAACGCGAAGCGGTGAAGATCCAGGGCGAGCACGGGCAACTCACCGCCGAGATCGCACGGACGGAAGGCCGGATCAGTGAAACGCAACTGCAGGTCCTGCAACTCGACAAGGAATTCCGCGAAGCAGTTCTGGGAGAACTCCGCAGCGTCGAAGCGGAACTGGCAGAACTTGCCGAACGCCGTGTCGCCGCACTGGATCAACTGCGTCGCCTCGAGATCCAGGCACCCCAGTCCGGCATGATTCATCAACTCGCTATCCATACCCGCGGCGGCGTGATCACTCCGGGTGAGGCGCTGATGCAGATCGTCCCCCAGGGCGACGATCTTATTGTCGAGGCGCGGGTGGCACCAGCCGATATCGATCAGATTCAAATCGGCCAGGCCGCGGTCATTCACTTCACCGCCTTTAATCAGCGCACGACACCACAGCTCGACGCAACGCTCTATTCGGTCGCAGCGGATCTCACGGAGGACGAACGGAGCGGAGACCAGTACTTCCTGGCCCGGTTACGCCTGAGTGAAGCAGAGCTGGCGCGTTTAGGAGCGCTGAAACTAAGTCCAGGCATGCCGGCGGAGGTCTTCGTTCAAACCGGCGCACGCAGCGCTCTCAGCTATCTGGTGAAACCCTTCGAGGATCAGCTCAGTCGGGCGTTTCGGGAAGAATAAGAGCGACGGCAGTGAACCTCATTTCACCAGATCGGCCAGTTTGACGATCTTGAGAGGTTCGCTGCTGGCTTCCTGCGGCGGAAGGGCCGCAACGTCGGGATGATCCTTGTCGGTAATGAAATTCTGGTTCCAGCCCTGCGGCGACCCCCATCCCGTTACCTTGTCTTCAAAGAACTCTTTGTTGACCACGATGTAGGCAGCCTCGGCGGGTTCGGCATCGAATTCATCCCGGATGGCGTCAACCGGACAGATCGATTCACAAAGACCGCAGTTCACGCACTCATCCGGGTGGATGTAGAACATCCGTCCGCCCTCGTAGATGCATTCGACAGGACAGACCTCCGTGCAGGCGCCGTCTTTGATGTCCACGCAAGCCTGGGAGATGATGAAGGTCATGACTCAATCGCTCCTCGGCTCGCGGCACTTCCCCGGATACGAACCGCGGCCCGTCACGTGCCTGTCCAAACCGGATCCCGTTTTTCCAGAAAGGCCTGAACCCCCTCGTCGCTGTCTTTTGATTGCAGGGCCGCAACAAGGGGTGGCGTGCGTAGGGCCTGAGCATCACGGGGATGAAGTTGCGCGGTCTTTTTCACCGTGTGCTTGATCGCCTTTATCGAGAGCGGTGCACAGGCCTTAATGTCGGCCACGTAGCGCGCAACGGCATCATCGAGGTCTTCCAGCTTTACGACTTCGTTTACAAGGCCCAGTTCCGCCGCCTCGTCCGCGGACATTCTGCGGCCGGTCATGAGATAGCCCATCGCAAGCTTCTGCGGGATCAGCCGGGGCAAGAGGATCATACCGCCATCCAGTGGCAGGCGACCGACCCGCGCCTCCGGCAGCGCAAACTTTGCGGTCTCAACGGCAACCACGATATCGCTGCCGAGAACCATCTCGAAGCCACCGCCCATGGCGAAGCCGTTCACGCGGGCAATGACTGGAATGTTCAGGCTGTCGCGCAGTGAGAGACCACCGAAACCATGAGGCCGTGCATGCCCCCAATACTCAAGACCGCTTGCGCCGTCTGCAGACTTCATGTCCGCGCCGGCGCTGAAGGCGCGGTCGCCCGCCCCCGTCAGAACTACACAGCGCAGATCGGAATTTGCCTCGATCTCAAGCCAGATCTCCTCGAGGCGGTCTTCCGTCTCGGCATCGACGGCATTCATGCGGTCAGGTCGGTTTATCGTGACCCAGGCGACCTGATCCCGGATGTCGAAATCAACCGGCATTACGCAGCCCCCACGGCCTGCGGCTTTGCGGCCATTCCATCGTTCACCGAAGCCTCGTCGCGGTCTTCGCCCAGACCGAGCTCAGCCAGAACCTCAGCAGTGTGCTCGCCAATTCGTGGTGGCGGACGCCGGACCGCGAAGGGCGCTTCGGAAAGATGCACTGGCGAGGCGATGACAGACGTCTCCCCGTGAAGCGGGTGGTCGTAGCTTTCCAACATACCGTTCTCAGCCGTCTGAGGATCGGTAAGCGCCTTGCCCAGAGGCCGAACCTCGGCGCAGAGCAGATCCTGTTCTTCGAGCTTCGCAATCCAGTGTTCCGTGGTGTTCGATCCAAAGCCCTCCCGAAAGCGCCGCTGAAGTTCGGCCTTACCCGCACGCTGCGCCGGGAGGTCCGGATAGGTTTCAGAGAGATCCTCGATACCAAGTGCCCGGCAAATATCCTGCAATGGGTTGGCTTTGAAGGCACCGACCAGAACCAGCGCTCCGTCGGTTGTCTCGAAGACGCCGCTGAGGGGCATGGCAGCCCAGTTCAACTCCTGATCCGTGGTCATGAGATGCGATGCTTCCTGCATCTGCATAGCCAGCATGGAATCGTAGAGCGAGACCGAAACCTCCTGTCCGCGACCGGTCTTCGCCCGCGCCAGCAACGCCGCCAGGACGCCCTGCACCAGATGCATACCGGCGGTGTAATCGCAAAGAGCCGTGGCGTAAATCGTACGTGGCGTGTGATCATCGGCGCGCCGTTCCATCACTCCGGTCAGGGCTTGCGAAAGAACGTCCTGCCCGCCCTTGTGAGCGTAGGGCCCCGTCGGGCCAAAGCCGGTACCGGAAGCGAAGATGATGCCTGGATTAATCTCGCGCAATTTGTCATAGCCGAAGCCCATGCGGTCCATAACTCCGGGCCGGAAGTTGTTTACAACCACATCCGACCGACGCACCAGTTCATACACCGCTTCCTTTGCTGAAGCCTCGCGTGTATCGAGCGTAATCGAACGCTTGTTGCGGTTCAGGCTGCAGAACACAGGATTGTTTCGGTCCGCCTCGCTGGTGCCCCCGAAGAAATTGCGCGAAAGCTCACCGGATCCGGGCCGTTCGATCTTGATCACATCGGCGCCGAAGTCGGCCAGCATCTGGGTGGCGCAGGGCCCCAGCATGACCTGGGTAAAGTCGACAATCCGAACTCCGTCGAGGGGCAGATTGCTGTTACTGGACATAGGATCCTCTTTTTTCGAACTGAGTAAAAATACGAGCTGCAGTTGGCAGATTACTCCGCTGGCTCCAGAACCAACGCGTTGTCAGAAGGCACGTCTCCGGGATCGGCGCCCTGGGCACGCATCTGTTTCTGGATCGCCTTGGCATCCACATCCCGCAGCGCAGAGTTCGCATTCAACGCCAATGCAGAAGCAACTCCGGCAGCCTCGCCCTGCACCATGCAGGGTGGGATTTCACGCGACATGCGCTGGGCATCCGGTTCCGCAGAATAGTGCCGTCCGGCGACGATGAGGTTGTCCAGACCCCGCGGCAGCAGCGCACGATAAGGCGTGTAGTAATCCCGACCGCGACAGACCGTATCGGCAAAGTGGCGTCGGGTGACAATATCGTCCTTGGTGACGACATATTCACCGCGCAGTTGGCGGGTCTGCCGAACCCCGATCTGCTCTGCCGTGCCCAGTAAATTCGAGTTCTGGAAGCCTGGCAGGTTCTCTCGGGCGTATTCGTAGAGCCGCATAATGCGGTCGCGCCCCTCGTACTCCGCATTGGTCAGGTCTTCGACGGACATACCGTCGTAGCCGGGCATATGCGGGCAGTTGCACCAGACCACACCGGGAATAGGCGTCTTGAGCCACCACATTTCCCAGGCACCGCCGATCAGACGCCGGGCCTGTCGATCGAGCTTTTTGAAAGCTTCCGGTTCTTCATACTGAAAGCGCTCGGCTTCATCCGTGTCGACATTCGACAGACGGAATACAGTGGTAACGATATACTGGCCTTGGGTAAATTCTGCGCCAGCAGAGGCCGTCACATCCAGATCACCGGTCGCATCGATCACGATATCGCCCAGGATTGCCTGTCGACCCGTTTTGGTCTGGCAGATCACGCCCTTTACCTTGCCGTCTTCCACAAGGGTGTCGGAGAACCAGCTGTGCAGACGCAGATTGATCTCGGCCTCACGGGCAAGATCCAGCGAGACCCGTTTCCAGGCGTCGGGGTCGAAGGCAACGGCATGAATGATCGGCTGCGGATGTTCCTGCACATGAAAGTTGTGCACGCCCCAGCGCGACCACTTGCGCCACATTTCCCAATCCTGACGACAATCCTCCGGCGGCGGAAAGACGGCACCGTTCTGCTTCGCCATGCGCTCGACGAACTCTGAAACAATGCCGGTTACGGTGATCTCGTTGCCGTTGACCATATCGTCCAGGACCAGCACCATACCGCCAGACGCCATGCCGCCAAGATGGTGATAACGCTCGAGCAACGTCACCGAGCAACCGTTCCGCGCCGCCGAAACCGCCGCCGTGAGACCTGCAGCACCGCCGCCGACCACGATGACATCGGATTGCGCAACTACCGGCACATCCCGCGCCGCTTCGCGCACCGATTTATTCTGAACTTGAGACATAGCTTTCCTCCTTACCGCCGTGACGCGGCAGTAGATTTTACGAAGTTGTTGTTGTCACCCGGCGCTATCCTGTCTGCTCCGGTTTCCAGCGGATCACCAACCGCTCGGTAAGGGTCACCGCCGTGAACAGCAGGACCGCGAGACCGGAAGAGACGAAGACAGTGGCGTAGAGCAGCGCCGAACGGAAATTGAAGGTGGCGTCAATGATCAAGGCCCCAAGTCCGACATCCGCCCCCACCCATTCCCCGACGATGGCCCCGATGACGCAGGTCGTGGATGCTATCTTGAGCGCCGAGAAGAGATAGGGCAGCGACGCAGGTAACCGGATTTTCCAGAAGATCTCCCATTTCGAAGCCGAGAGTATCCGCGCCAGTTCCAGAGTCTGCGGGCTGGCCGACTGCAGGCCCCGCACCATATTCACCAGCGTCGGAAAGAAACAAATCAGGGCGGCGATCACCACCTTGGCAAGCAATCCATTCCCGAACAGCAGTACCAGGATCGGCGCAATCGCCAGGATCGGAATGGTGTTGATGAAGACAGCCAGCGGATAGAAAGCCTTCTCCACCGACTTATGATGCACAAAGGTCACTGCCGCCGTGATGGCGATCAGGTTGCCGATCAGAAAGCCCAGTACACTCTCGATCAGGGTCGGCAGGAAATTCCGGAACAGCAATGCCGATTCTTCCGACAAGGTTGCGCCGACATCACTCGGCGCCGGCGCAATGTAAGCCGGCACATCGAAGATACGAACGCCCCCTTCCCAGGCCAGTAGAATGCCCGCCACCGCGAGCAGAGGCGGCAAGTAGCGTCCGGCGAAGATCTGCTTCACAAAAGACCGCTCGGTCTCCGCTGATGTCGCGCGATCAAGGTTGCTTGCCACTGACATCAGCAAGCCTCCAGTGAACTGCGAAGCCGTGACGCAATGGCCATGAACTCCGGCGTTTCACGCATTTTCAGACGACGTGGATAAGGCAAGTCCACGTCGACGATTTCATGAATCCGACCGGGATGCGCTGCCAGCATCAGAACGCGCTGCCCCAGGAAGGCCGCCTCAGGAATCGAGTGAGTGACAAAGAGAATCGTGGTTTTGGTCTCCTGCCAGATCTGCAGAATCTGTTCATTAAGATGGTCACGGGTGATTTCATCCAGTGCCCCGAAGGGCTCGTCCATCAGCAGCAAACGCGGCTTGCAGACGAGTGCCCGGGCAATGGCCACCCGCTGGCGCATGCCACCCGAGAGCTCATGAGGCAGAGCGTTTTCACGCCCCTTCAGCCCGACCAGATCGAGCAACTCCTCCGGTGTCAGATCACTCTTGGGCAACTCCGCACCCTGCTTCCGACCCATTTCCAACGGCAGGCGCACATTTTCTAACGCCGTCCGCCAGGGCAAGAGCGTGGCATCCTGGAATACGAAGGAAAATTCGCGTGCAAGACGGGCCTGCTCAGTCTGCTTGCCGAAGATGACAACCTTGCCAGCGGACGCCGGGACAAGATCAGACACGACCCTCAGCAATGTCGATTTACCACAGCCCGAGGGACCGAGAATGGTGAGAAACTCACCTTCGGCGACGCTCAAGGATATATCCTTGAGCGCCTGAAGCGAGCCGAAGGAAACCGAAACCCTCTCGAGGTCTGCCGCGACAGCCTTAGGCCTGCACACGGCATCCTTAAGCGGTTCGATCTCCAGGGGGTTAAGTAACGCGGGCTTGGGCATGAGTGCTGGCCTCAACCGGCTTTCGGACGATCAGCCGCCGTAGCCTCTAGAATGGACGTCGTCATGACATCGTCCACAGTTGGAACGTCATTCTTGAACTGGCCGAGATCCGCATAGGTCTTGATCTGCGTTTCCCAGTTCTCACGCTTCATGGTGCCCCAGCCACCGGCTTTGGTTTCGGCGTTGAAGACATAGTTCAGAATGAGTCCGACGGCCTCGCGTTCCGACGCAGCATCCAGATTGGGATAGCGTTCGACCAGCGCATCGACGGCTGCATCGGGGTTCTGACGTACCCAGTCCCAGCCTCGCGCCGTTGCACTGATGAATGCCGCCAGCTTATCCGAGTGCTGATCCAGGGTTTCATCGGTGACGTAGTAGGGATTGGCGTAAAGCTGAATGCCGGCATCCCAAAGCCGCATATCGACCCGCTGGTCACCCATAATCTTCAGGGCATTGATGTTGGACTGCCAGCCGGTAACCGCTTGGACCTGTCCTGTCATTAGGGGCCCCATGTCACCGCCCATCACAACGACCTTCACATCGTCTTCTGAAATTCCATGCTTGGCCAGCAAAGCCCGCAAAAGAATCCTTGCCGTGCCCTGTGTCGCAATGGTTTTACCGATCATGTCCTTAGGCTCGTTGATCGGATCTTTCTTGAGCGAGAAATAAGTGAAGGGGTGCTGCTGGTATCCGGCGGCAATGCACTTGATCGGAATTCCGGCCGAGCGCGCCAGCATAAGCGACGGACTGGACGAGAGCTGTCCAATGTTGGAGCGTCCCGACGCAACGGACGCAACACCATCAACGTTGGGACCGCCCGCAACGATGTTCAGCGAGAGCCCCGCGTCTTTGTAATAACCCAGTTTATCGGCGGCGACTTCGCCGAGCTGACCATTGGAGATCAGCCAACCGAGCTGCATGGAAATCTCGAATTCCTCGGCACGTGCCGAGCGGGATACGCCGATCATGCTGCCGGTCAGCGCCGCGCCGGTTGCGAGCCCCATACCTTGAATGAATTGACGACGGTGAACACTGTTATTGAAAAACTTAGCCATCCTGTCCTCCTGCTTCGCCGACCGGGATTCTTATTTTGTTTGCTGTGGGTCGACCGTTCCGCTGCTTTCGTTAAAGTTCACGTCCCCCCTGAACGTGGAAAAATGACTATATCGTTAAGCAGTGTGATGCATGATGAAGTTTTTTTCGTCTATAGTGATGCCGTTTCGGCATCGCCCTTGATAAATAAGGACTCTCACTTCATGCACCATCCTCTGCTTCGTTACATCGATGAGGTCGCGCGCCAGGGATCGATCCGAAAGGCGGCGAAGGTCATGAACGTCGCCTCTTCCGCTGTAAACCGGCAAATCCTCAAGGCCGAAGCCGAATTCGACACGCGTCTTTTTGACCGATTGCCCGAGGGTGTGGAGCTCACCGCTGCCGGACGTGTTGTTGTCGAACATTGCCGCCGCACCCTCTACGACTATCGCAATCTGCGCGCCGCCATCGACGATATCCGTGATCTTCGGACCGGTCACATCCATATCTCGACGCTCGACTCCGCGACCTTTGGATTCCTACCCCAGGTCATGGACGACTTCAGCAACGAATACCCGGGGGTCTCTTTTACCGTGGCAACCGCCGGTCCTGACCAAACCATAGAGGCCGTGGCCAAGGGGCTCGTCCACGTTGGGCTAAGCTTCACACGGGACCTACATCCGGATGTACGGGTTGTTGCTGAAAAACCCTCTCCTTTCGGCGTTATCATGCGCCCGGATCACCCATTGGCCGATAGACACTATGTCACTGTGGAAGATTGTGTCGGCTTCCCGCTGGTGCGCACCATGGATGCCCGCGGCAAGACCTCCATCATCGATCAGGAGATCGATACCGCCGTCCTGCCGCTTTCCACGATTTTCTATACCAACGCCCACATCATGGCCAAACACGCAATCAGAGCCGGGCGCGGAATCGGCATTTACACCAAGGTCGGTTTTTTATCGGACATCAAGTCGGGAGAACTCCGCTTCGTCCCCTTGGCCGAACGGATTCTCAGCGAATACAAGATCGGCGCCATCGTCTCGGCACACAAAAACATCGAGACCTCCGCGCATCTTTTCGTCAATGCGATCGAACGGCACTTCCGGAAAATGGACTTTACGTAGTAGAGGCGCGCTCAAATCCGGACGAAGACATCAGCCGAAATCCGGCACGACGAATGCCTCTCCCTAAGATGCCCTGTCGGTCAATACCGCTTCAATGACCTTTAGAACTCCGGCGCACTTCTGAGGATTCAGAGCGTTGGGATGAGGCGAACCGAACTGACCAATATCGTTGTCGAAGTACTTCCCTGAGGCTGCCAGGATTGAGTTGCCTTGAGCCGGGACAAGTTCAGCCCAACCTCAGCGCAGGTAGGATTTGGCGGCCAGGCTTCGAAACTCTGGACGAAGGTCACTGGGCATTCCCCAGGACAAATCGGCCAGCACAATCCGGTAGACTTCCTTCCATTGAGGAGACTCTGCATCGGAAAGCTCGTCTTTCCATTTGGTCAGGAGCTTCTGGATTTCGGAAACGTTGTGGTAATCAGGCCAGGCTTCAACGGCATCCCCAAAAGCTTCAAGCGCGACCTCCACGTCCCTCTCCAGCAAGGCAGAAAACCCTCGGCGTTCCATCGCGGACACTTTTTGCACGCGCGTCTCAACGGAACCAGAAGGTGCGGCGGGTTGGGTAGGTATCGCAGTGGGTGCGGTCTGCTGAATCTGCTCAACACCCCGTGTCAGCCGACTGGAAAGCTTCGTAAGTTTGCTCTCGATATCGGCAGACACCTGTTCCGAAGCTTCGGACGCCGTCCCACCATCGCTGGTCTGCTGCGCCTGCAGCAGCGCACGGATATCGGCAATCTCCTCCTTCGCCTGTTCCTCAAGCTGTTCAATCTGTGGGCCAATCCGGACAACACCCGCCAGCTCGACCTCTCGGCTCTCGAGGATTTGTCTGACATCATCCTGAAACAGAACAACAATCACGAGCGCGATCACCGGCCACATGAAGGTTCGCAGATAGTCCAGGACCAAGCGACCGAGCGCGTAGCGGTCACCACCATCGGAAGCCATAACTCTGTTCTCCTCCAGCACAGTCGATGCGCAATCCTATACGCGAAAAAAACCCATAGGCACAAGAATGGTTTATCCGATCCAACTGGAGAATCAAATAGATAAGATCGCTAACGATCTATTTGCGAGAATGCGTTTGTGTCCAAGCCACAGGTCCGAATAAGAACACACACACCTGCTCCACGGCTTCCCTTGCCTGAAGCAACCGGAAGGTTTATCTGCTTCCCTGGTTCGACGGGACAAAAGCGGCTCAATGAAGTTTTTGAAACGACTCCTAAAAAAGGCCGCCAAGTTGATGACACTGGCACTGCTGCTCGTTGTTGGCTTGGTTCTGCTGTTTCGGTTTGTGCCTCCGCCTTTCACTCCACTAATGTTATTGCGCGACGCTCCGATTGAGAAGCAGTGGGTCTCCCTGGAAGAGATAGCCCCCGCCCTGCCCCAGGCTGTTATTGCCGCCGAAGACAATCTCTTCTGTTCGCACTGGGGGTTCGATCTCAAGTCTCTTCAATCTGCAGTCCTGGCCTTTGCGAGCGGCGAACGCGCAGGCGGCGGCTCGACGATCTCAATGCAGACCGCCAAGAACCTCTTCCTCTGGCCGGAACGCAGCGTTTTCCGCAAATTGCTGGAAGCGCCGGTAACCTTGATGATCGAGGCCAGCTGGCCGAAAAGCAGAATCCTGGAGGTGTATCTCAACATCGCCGAATGGGGCCCCGGTATCTATGGCGCAGAGGCCGCTTCAAACTTTCACTTTGGTAAAGCGGCGAAATCGTTGAGCCGGACCGAAGCAGCCCGCCTTGCCGCCGTTCTGCCGAACCCGAGAAAATGGTCTGCCGGAAAGCCTGGAAACTATGTGCGCCGCCGGACGAAAATTATCAATCGGCGGATCACGCAACTCGGGCCTATGCTCAACTGCGCAACACCTTGAACCTCCGTTGGACGGCTTTCCTTCCCGGCGCTCGAAACTCCATTGCCGCTACATGATTGGCGAATGGAAAATGCGCGCAATGACCGCATTGACATATATGTGTGCCCATATATGAATGAGCCACTTAATACTGTTGAAAATCGGCGCCTTTTATTGGAATTAGACAATCTAAAAGACCCTTGGGGCTTCAAACGATATCAACTGGCACCCAAATCAGACTGAGCATCCTCGATAAGACGGCTTCGGATAAAATGGTGAAAGAGAACCCACATTCTGACTCAAGCAGCGACTTAGCTCTGCTGGACGGCGACCTTCAGAGCATGGACGAGATGATCTCGAACGCACGGGCGGCGAGTGACTTTCTGAAGGCGATTGCCCATGAACACCGCTTGCTGATCCTTTGCATATTGGCCGAAGGAGAGAAATCGGTCCGTGAGCTCGAGCTCAAGCTGAACATGCGTCAACCCAGCGTTTCCCAACAGCTTGCCCGACTGAGAGCCGAGGATCTGGTTGCGACCAGGAGAGATGGCAAAACCATCTACTATTCGCTCTCCAGTGACCATGCTCGTGAGTTGATTTCGGTGCTTTACCGCATGTTCTGCGGACCCAAATCCTAATCGGACTATTAAATCGACAGCTTCTTACTTCATTCAGACTTCGAGACTAGAATTGAAGCCCGTCACCCCAGGAGCGCAAGTAACGTAACTGGCTCATTCTACGATCTTTACATGATCTTCGAGGAAGAAAAATCCGCAATCCCGAGTTGATATGCGGATGGCCCTCGCTATGCTGGCCGGGTTGGCCGTCCTACGTTGGTCCAGAACGAAGGCCTGTTGCACCTGGCGATTTCCTGCGCTTAACAAATGAATTGATTTTATGAAACGACACTCCTCCAAATTTCGACTGACATGGAGTTGATGTCATGAGCCTTACACTTGGCGAAGTCACATCGCCGGACAATCTCTACCCGCCCTTGAGACACCTTTACGGATTGTGGCGTAGCAAGCTGGCAGATGACGGCAGCCTGCCGGCGCGCTCAGACTTCGATCCGACTGAAATACTGGCAGATTTCCTGCCTTACATCACGCTATTCGATGTTGTTCGAAGCGATGAAAGACTCCGGTTCTATATCCGCCTGGTTGGTACCGGTATTGTTGAAGAGATCGGCCGAGACACAACAGGCACGTTCCTCGACGAGTTACCGAGTATGTCCCGGATCATTGAGCGTGCGGAATGGATAGTCGTGAACCGGCAACCGATCTACGTGGAAAACCAACCACTGACCTGGACGTCAATGGACTATAAAAACTACTCCGCATTGGGGGTTCCGCTCGCGTCAGATGGCACGAACGTCGATAAAATATTTTATCAAATGGCGTTTTCCTGACGCCTCACGGTTGCAATATCTCACCTCTTTGTAAGGCGATGAAATCTTCAAGTTACCCGAATTGTGTCGATATTTTTTACACTAATCGTATACAAATAATATTCTTTTCAAGTATATGACATAACTCACTTTTGCGTCGATCAAACACAGTAACGTCGACACTTAACTGTCGGAATTTTATACAATGCATACAAATAAAAATTAATTACAAAGCATAAGTCTTTGAAATTTATAAGAATTACAAGTTTGGCCTATAAATTGCTATTAGAGAAATAAATCCCACGATGGGTATGGTGGCGAAACCATAGATTCCTTACAGCCATGCGGCGAATCGCAGCGTTATGATGAATCGCTTATGGAGACAGTTATGCGGACAGCGTTAAAGGGAAACTACAGCGCCACGCTCAGCGGCTTTGCGGTTATTCTCTTTGCGTATTCGCTTGCTCAGGCCAGCCCCATTACCCAGAATACACAGACGCAGGGAACGACTGCTGCAGCAACGAGCTTAGCGCCCACGGCTGTGCAAAGGGGTAAAACGAGAAATCCAGTGGTTCGGATCAAACCTGCCGATCTGATCACTTCTGCGCCTGTGAAATCAGCGAAAGCTCATAAAACGAGCCCGAAGCCGACCCCGGAAAACTCCAGTAATCTAAGATCAAACTCCCAAGAAATTCCCGAGATTCCATGGGAAACGATAGAGCACGCGCTCAAACGACAAAACCTGCCCTCTTCAGCAATGCGCGAGCCCAGGGTTGTTGTCGGCGGTGATTATCAGCAACTCATCACCAATGCGCTGCCTGATTTTGGCTTGGAGGTTGTCAATTTGCAGGGGCCTCAAGACATCCCAATTCTGGACTTTCTGAAAACCCAATCGGCCACACTTTCCACCGAGATTGCTATCTACACCAGCGACCTCGCCCAGCCCGAACACAACATCGCAATGGCCAGCAACGGTAACCTCGATACGGGAGAGGAGATAGCTGGCTCCGACGTTCTCGGGTCGTCGGAAGATCGGCCCTTCAAGCTCAAAACCCTGTTCTTCTGGGGATTGGGCTTACTGGTCCTGTACACTTTGCTCGATGCGATTTTTGCGAAACTCAGGCGACAGGATCCAGCTCAGCCCCGCGACGTTGAACAGGAAAGTCGTTCAAAGGTGAGACGGCCCCGGCGCCGACGTTCATTTGGCAGATCGCGCGCGCGTCACAAGCACAGTTAGCCGATCGTTAGAGAAATATCGCTTGAGTCGGTGTTGCAGGAGGAATGAGATGCTTCCCCAAGGCATGATCTCATTCGACGAAACGACCTACTCTACAACAACAGTCATTTTCATTTTTGCGTGAATTCCGCAGCGCACTTTGAAGCGGCCATGTTCGTCGAACGTCAGAACCGATCCACTTCCAGGCTGTTGGATACCACCGTTGTAGCCCAGGTCTCTAATCTGGATATTGTGCTTCACCCGATCATCGTTCATGAACTCAATCGAATCGCCAACCGCCACAACAATTTCATCCCGGTCAAAGGCTTTGCCTTTTTGCGAAACCGTGTGATGTTCCGCGGCGAGCACGGCGAGGCTCCCACCAAGGACGCTGCAGATACAAAATGCAAATAGCCTGACCATCGTCACGCATTCCTTCAGAGGTGGTGAACTCCGGACCCCAGGCAACTGGGTATCGCGCTGAGCGCACTCGGAGCTTTCTAAGGCGGCTGTGCAAGAGGTTCGCATGTCGCACTTCCGGTTTTTTTGACGCACCGCGCACATTTTCAGAGTTCTTGCAGGTCGGTAGAAAATGCACGTAACGGAAGTATCATTCTTAGTGAAACATTCTAAAGATCAGATTAAATTTCACGAAACTCGCCTTCTCAAACGCTACCATCAGACGCACCTATTTTTCTGTAATCATCTGATAAGATTAATTTTTATATTGGTATTTAATACAAAAGCAGAAACTGGACGGGTGCTATTCCCGTTCTCCACCTCCCCTACAGATTTTACGCGTTTAAAGTTTACACATCCGGACAGGCTGCAGAGGTTGTTATGCGCCTTGGATTCTAGTGAAATTCAGTTGAGCCTCTGGAGTGTCATGCGCTTCGATTCCAGTTAAACTCCTGCGTCATCACGCAAGTGGCTTCTCGCAAAGCCGAGCGCGCACTTCACCGAACCAAGTGCTATGCGCCACTCACAAAGAATGATTGCCGACAGGACGGCCTCAATGAAGATCTGGTATCAAAGCTACGTCGACTACGAGAACGGAAAATCCTACTGGGATGTGCTGGATCGACATCTGAAGGAGATTGTCGCCCCCGATACCACAGTGGACATCAGAGGTATTACGCCATTCGATTCCTATGCGCATCCCCTAGTCGAGTTTCGCTGCGCCCGTGAAATGATCTGTAACGCCATCCAGGCGGAACGCGAGGGCTATGATGCGTTTGTCGTCGGACACTTTCAGGACGCCGGTCTCTATGAAGTGCGCGCAGCCGTCGACATACCGGTCATAGCCCTCGGCGAAGCCACGATGCTCTATTGCTGTCAACTTGGTCAGCGCATCGGCATCGTCACGATCAATCCCCGCTTTATTCCCTGGTTTCATCATCAGATCGGCAAGTATGGCCTGAAAGAACGGATCTCAGGCGTTCACGCCATGACCTTTGAACCGGGACAAATTCTTGAGGCCTATGCCTCCGCCGAGCGTGCGGATGAGGTCAAGGCGCTGTTCGAAGAACAGGCGAAACCCTTGGTCGCCCAGGGCACGGATGTATTGATCCCAGGTGGCGGCATTCCCATGCTGCTCTTCTCGAAGTTCCACAATCACCTTGTCGACGAAGCGCCAGTCATCAACGGCATCCCCATCGCGGTCAAAATGGCTGAGATGGCGGTCAGCCTGAAGCGCCTGACAGGCCAGAGCGTCAGTCGCGTATCGGATTACGCCAAGGCGCCGCCTGAAGTTATCGAAGAGTTCCTGACCCACCCAAAAGGTCTGTAACGGGCACTCAGCAAGCGATGAAGATGGCTTTAGTCGCCGAGACTTGGCAACCAGAGCGCAATTTCCGGCCAGAAGATCAGAAGCCCGACCAATAGCATGGAACAGGCCATGAAGGGTAAGGCCGCCACATAAATATCGCGCATGGTGGTGCCAGGTGCCGAGACCCCCTTCATCACAAAGAGCAACAGGCCGAAAGGCGGTGTGGTGAAGCTGATTTCCAGCGCGAGCAGCGTGATAACGCCGAACCAGATCAGATCAAAGCCCAGCGTTTCGGCCAGTGGAAAGAAGATCGGCACCGTTAGCAGCATCATGGAGAGCTGGTCCATGAACATGCCCAGGATCAATAGAATACCGAACATCACCAGGAGCATGACGATCGGATCCAGATCGAAACCGGTCGCAAAGCGGATCAACCCGGAGCTGGCGCCCGAGAATGCAAGCAACGCCGAAAAGGTCGCCGACCCAAAGATGATCAGCAGAGCCATCGTGGTGACGCGCAACGCCCCGGTGACCGACTTTACAAAATTATCCCAGGTCAATCGCCCATACAGGACCGCAAGGAGTAAAACACCTACGCAGCCAAAGGCCGCGGACTCTGAGGGCGTCGCCCAGCCATTCAGGATGAGAAGAATCACACCCACCACGATGGAAATCATCGGCAGAACATCGACAACAAGAAGGCGCGCGCGCTGCCCCCAATTTGCGGCCTCGACTTCATAGGAAGGCGCTGCATCGGGATCAATCAGACACATGACCAGGATCAGGATCGCATAGAAACAAGCCAGTAGTAGTCCCGGAACCACACCGGCGATCAGCAACTTACCGACATCGAGATTGGAAAGCGTCGCCAGAAGTACCGCCAGCGCAGAGGGCGGTATCAGCATGGCGAGGCCGCCGGTTCCAAGGATCGGCCCGATCGCCATATGTTTCTTGTAACCGCGCTTCTGCATTTCCGGAACCATCAGAGATCCCAGCAAAGCGGTCGATCCCATGGACGAGCCGGACAGAGTTGCGAAGGCCGTGCCGCCAGCAACGGTCACAAATGATAGGCGTCCCGGAAGGCGGCCCATCAAGCGATCGATCGCGCCAAACATCTTGTTGGCCAGACCGGTGTGAAAGAAAATCTCGCCCATCAACAGGAACATCGGCACAGGCATGAGATTGAAGGTTGAAACGGTCGGGATGGCATTGTTCGCCAACTGCCCGATGCCCCGTGACATCTGCACGAAGATGCTGCCGTTGCCCCCCATGAAATAGGTCGCACCGATCATGTTCGCGGCCAGGAACGCCAGGGCGACAGGAACGCCCAAAAACATGAAGCCCAGGATCAACGACAAAAGAAAGAGCAGTGCGTAGTACCACTCCATCAGCCGCCCTCCCCGCGCAGACTGCGGCCGGCAGACTTATTCATGCACGCCCGCCTCGCCCGAATGCAGTGTCGTGGGACCGAAGACGAACCTGGAAAATTGTACGGCCATCAGGCTGAAGCATATCGGCATGGCGCCGAGCAGAAGCCATTTCGGCATATCAAGCGAACGCATGTCGGTATCGCCAAAACGATACGCCTTCAAGGTCGCCTCTGCGGTGTACCACACCAGAAAAACACAAATCACTATACAAAGGCCCGATACAATCCGGGAAAAGACCGGGGTGACACTGCTTGGCAGAAAAGCCGTAAACAACTCAATAAAAACGTGTCCTCTCAATCGCACCAGCCAAGGCGATGCCGCCATCGCGATGTAAAGAAGACCGTATTCGGAGAAGGTGAAGATGTGAGACGAGCCGGAAAATCCGAGCGTGCGCAGGGTTGCTTGCAAGACAATCGCAAACATCACTAAAACCAGGCCGACGCCGGCAAAAACAGCCAAAGCGTCGCAAATCCGATCAACCAGCCGCATTAAATTCCCCAACCCGGAAAGGCGGTGCCGGAACGCACCGCCTTCCTCCGGGACAACACACTAACGTCACGCTACCCGCGAGCGCCTATTCCTTGTAATAGAGCTTACGCAGCTTGTCGTAATTCTCCATGCCGCCCATTTTCTCCATGCGTTCCTTCATACGGCCCCAGGCTGCATCGTTGGCCATTGTGGCGTACTTCTCACCGGCTTCAGGGCTCATGGAAACGAATTTCATACCGCGCTTCTGCAGCTCTTCGGCATCCTTCGCGATATCAATCTGACGTGCGTCATACGACTTCTGTTCCCATTCAGCCACAACCTCCTGAATCAGCTTCTGTGATTCGGGTGAAAGGCTCTCCCAGGAATCCTTGTTGAAGATCACACCGATATCCGTGTTGTAGAACTTCGGGTCGATCCGATACTTGAGGAACTTGTCCCACTTCAGATCCAGAATACCGATCGAAGTCCAGGCGGCCGCGTCGACAACGCCCTTTTCAAGCGCCGCGTAGACTTCGGTCGCCTTCATGGAAGCCGTTGTCGCATTCAAAGCCTCGAAAAACGCATGATAAATCGGATTGTCGCGCAGCTTGACGCCGGTCAGGTCGATGACGCCATCCTCGCCGAACTTGAACTCTTTGGTGCTGTAAATGTGGAACCGCACGCCGCCGTCGATCCACCCAAGGTGTTTGACGTTAAAACGCTGCTGATGCGCCTGATCCATCAAAGCGGCGCCACCATTGGCACGCGCCTCCATCGGCGTGACCCGCGCAGCGACCATCGCATCGATCTCCGGCACCGATGCACCGTAGAAACTACCCGGTGTATGGACCATATCGACGACGCCGTCGCGCACTGCTTGCGGTTGCTGGAACATACCGATGGCTTCGGGGCCGCCCCGGACCTGAATTTCGACGATGCCTTCGCCACGCGCGTTGATATCGTCAACCATCGCCAGGAATGTCTTGGTGTAGACCAGGAATCCCGGAAAAGCGTGAACGGCACTGACCTTATCGACCGCGAGGGCTGAGCCGGACGCCAAAACCGAAGCCAGACCCGCCGCAGTGGCAAGTCCCAAGGCTTTCTTTGCTACCCTACGTAAATCTCTCATATCTCACCTACCCTGTGTGTTGCTCTTTTCCCGCTGGTCGCGTTGCCCGTTGTGTTCCAGGTCTAAAGCGTCGATCAGCCGCGAGATGATGCATGGCTGAATACCTGGACGCAAGGCTTTGAAAACCGGAAACACATTCAGGATGGATCACCTTCACCCCCCTATCGTTGTATTAGCTGTCCCGGAGTTAATCTCCAGCTTTACCCAACAGCCTATCCCTGCGCATGGCGTGATGGGTCGAGTGTCCGAAGGGGGGAAACTGCGCAGAATCCGCCTTGAGCGCAGCGACAACGTCGGATTGCAATGCAGCGTTCAAATGCTCAACATCATCAAACACGACCTCATTTATCAGCGTAATCTCCGATAGCGGAAGCCCATCGGCTTGGAATTCTTGCGGCAGATAACAAAAAACATTCCGGACCGCTGGAAGGCGCCCCAGGATCGGCGGGTGATTCGCAGTGTAAAAGTCCTGAAATGCGCCCTCATCCGGCATTGGACCGTAATAGCGGACAAGAAACGACAGACCAGCCCGCCTTGGTGCGACCGAATCACTTCCGGAGATTGGGAAGGGCAAGGATCGGAACAGGCCAAGCGTCACCGAATTACCGGAAAGCAAACTTCTTGGTGCCTGAACGCAAAGCTGCTGAAACACGTCATCTTGGACCAAAGCCTTAAGCGACGCGACCTCCGTGCTCGAAAACTCCAGGACGGCTGCAGGCGCCGGACCATCGTCGAAGAGATGAATGTCCTCAGGTTCGGGAAGAAAGAGATCAAGAGTAATGCATGATTTTCCAAGCCCCGGGTCACGAGCGAAAACTTCCCGAAAATGTTCTTCCAGTAGCTGCGACTGCGCGCAACTCCCTTCGCAGAAAACAAACAAACTATAGCTCAAGATCACACCATCATTTCGCAATGCATGCGAGGCGGTGGATTTCATCGTGCCGCGCCACCACCATGCGGAATAAACAGTCTATCGTAGAAATGACTTCTTGCATCCAGGTTCCCCTCTCTGCTGATCTTTACGGGACTGGAAAGTGAGGGGTTCGATATGGAAATTGCGGTTCTCGGCGGCGGCAACGGCTCACATGCCGCGGCCCTGGATTTAACCGAGCAAGGACACCGGGTCCGCTTCTGGCGACGTAATGCCCGCGCGGTCAAGGACTTAAACGAAGCCGGCAATAGACTTAAGCTCAAGGACAGTCGCGGCGAACGGAACATCGAGATCGGAGTCGTTACCGCCGATATCGGCGAAGCCGTCGAGGGTGCCGCTCTGATTGTCTGCCCGGCACCGGCGACAGCCCAACATGACATTGCTGCGGCCTTGGCCCCTCACCTGCGCGATGATCAGGTTGTCTTTCTGCCACCCGGCAGTTTCGGCAGCTACCTGATGGCCAAGGAGCTTCGGGCGTCAGGTAACCAGGCACGCGTGGCCTTTGCCGAAGCCGGGACTTTGCCCTACCTCACCCGCAAACACGGTGAATTAAAAATTGCGATTACGACCCGCGCCTCCCGCCTGCCGACGGGCGTCTTTCCACTCAGCCTGCGCGCGCATGCGCTGAAGGTGATCCGCGAGGCCTTTCCCGCCGTCGAAGATGCCGGTGACGGGTTGTCCGGTGCCCTGATGAATGCGGGCCCGATCATCCATCCACCGCTCATCCTGATGAATGCCGGCCCCATTGAACATTTTGAGCATTGGGACATTCACAACGAAGGCACCCAGCCCGCGATCCGGCGTGTGACAACACGTCTGGACGGCGAACGCATGGCGGTGCGCGAAGCGCTCGGTTACGGCGCGCCGCATTTTCCGCTGGCCGATCACTACGACGATGCCCGTGAAGAATGGATGTATGGCAACGCAGCCCACGACAAACTGGTGGACTCCGAGGATTGGCGGGAAGACCTGGTGCTGACCGAACACCGTTACATGCGTGAAGACGTGGCGACGGGCCTGGCATTCCTGGTCTCCGTCGCTGATTGGGCTGGTGTTTCCGCACCGACGGCAACGGGATTACTCGCGATTGGATCAGCCGTCTGTGATGATGATTTCAGGGTAACAGGCCGGACTTTGGAATCGCTCGACCTGGCGGCTCTCGACCGGACTGCAATGACGCGTCTTCTGGAAGAAGGTGTCTGATATGAACGAGAAACCGGTCATTGCCGCCGTCGGCGCAGGACGCATGGGCCGGGGCATTGCCATTGCCTTTGCTTATGCCGGGCATTCGGTAAGGCTCATCGATGTGAAGCCACGCGACGAAGGAGGGTTTGCGGCGTTACAGGAAGCCGCGACTTCGGAGATCGCCGCAACGCTTACGATGATGGCGGGTTTCGGCATGCTGCAGCCATCGGACATCCAGAGTATTGCGCAAAGAGTGAGCTATCATCCGGTATCAGCTTGCGCAGCCGCCCTGTCAGACGTCGAGGTCATTTTCGAGGGCGTGCCGGAGACACTCGATGCGAAACGCGAGGCCTTCGCGCTAATCTCAAAGCATGCGGGTAGCGATGCCATTGTCGCCTCGACAACTTCGACGATCCTCTCCAATGACCTGCAGGCATTTGTCTCGTCTCCTGGCCGTTTCCTGAATGCGCACTGGCTCAACCCGGCATTTCTGGTGCCCCTGGTGGAGCTCTCTCCAGGCGCCGATACGGATCCAGCCGTAACTGAACAGCTCAAAGCGCTCCTGGAAGCCATCGGCAAGGTGCCTGTAGTCTGCAGCGCTAGCCCCGGCTACATCGTGCCCCGCATCCAGGCGCTGGCCATGAACGAAGCCGCAAGGATGGTCGAGGAAGGCGTCGCCTCTGCCGAGGACATCGACAAGGCGACGAAATACGGCTTTGGGTTCCGCTTCGCCGTTCTGGGTCTGCTTGAGTTTATCGACTGGGGTGGCGGCGACATTCTCTATTATGCCAGCCGCTACATGCGCGGTGCCACAGGCGAAGACCGCTTTTCATCGCCACCGATCATCGAACGCAACATGGAGGAAGGCCGCATCGGGCTTAGAACGCAGCAAGGCTTTATGGACTATACTGGAATGGACGTTCCCGCCTATCAGCAAGAACGGCTTGCCGCCTTCGTCGCCATGTTGCGCCATCTGGATAAGATGCCGGTACCGGGTAAGTAGGGGCTGCTGCGTGTCCTACTGGTTCAGAAAACGCTCAACCGACTGAACCAGCAGAGAATTGTGCTCCGGCAGCGAAAGCGAAAAGCGGACATAGCGCTCCAACCCCTTTTCCCGCGTGCGATTGACGATGATCCCGGCATCATCGAAGAGATGCATCACCAGCGCCTCGGCCCGATCCGGATCATTGTCACCAAGTGTGATCAGCATGAAGTTCGTTTGACTTGGCAGGCAGCTGACGCCAAGAGCCGTAAGCTCGGCAGCAACCCGTCCCCGTTCAGAAAGAATCTGGTCAATGCGTGCTTGCACCAGCTCGGGCTCACAGAGCGAAGCAAGAGCAGCCGCCTGAGCCACCGCGTTGACGCTTCCCATACCGCGTGCGGCATAGAGCGCAGGAATCATCCATTCCGGCGCATGACACCAGCCGACTCTCAGTCCCGCCAATCCGTATGCCTTGGAGAAGGTACGTGTCACGATGACGTTTTCAAAGCGATTGGCCAGCCCATGTATCTGCGCACAGTAGTCAAATCCGGTAAACTCACCGTAGGCGAGATCAATAACCAGAACCACGTCGCTGGGCATTTGGTCGGCCAGCCTCACGAGTTCACGCTCCGGCAACATGGTCGCCGTCGGGTTGTTGGGGTTTGCCAGGAAAACGAGTCGGGTTTTGGGTCCTATTGCCGCGAGAAGCCCGTCAACATCCGTTGTGTAGTCCTTCTCGGGAACCTTCGTCAGCTCCGCATCAAGGCGGTTAGCGATAATCGCGAACTGGATGTAGCCAAATTCTGAGATGACGATTTCATCACCCGCACGGACGAAGTTACGGGCGATGACGTCCAGCAGTTCCTCGGAACCGTTGCCGCAAACAATCGTCTCCGGATTCAAACCATTTCGCGCGCCAATCTCTTCCCGCAGTGCCTGGCATGTAGGGTTGCCATAGAAATTCGCCTTTCGGGTCGCGTCATCAATTGCCGCAGCAACCTCCGGCGACGGCCCGAAGGGCACTTCGTTGAAGCTCATGTTGATAAGCGGGAGCCCCCTGGGTTGAGCACGGGAGATCCGTGCTCGAACAGGCAAAGGCGAAATGTATCCCTGCGGACGCTTCTGTGACATGCCGACCTTGCTCGTTCTGCGGTGCCCTGATTGAGAGGCGATAAATACTCACCTTCGGCACTATCACAATAAGCAGGGACAGGCCAGATCACTCAGGCCGCAAGCTGTTGAAATAGTCGATCAGCGCCGAGATTTCGTTTCGTGAAAGATTGAAATCCGGCATCTGCGTGTGCGGTATACTGAGCCAGGTCCGTAAATAGTCATCTGTCACAGCCTGCTTTGACGCAATTTCCGTAAAAGCAGGCGCGCGGCTTGAGGCATTCTTTCCGGCCTCGACCACATGACAGGACTGACACCATCTTTGGGCCAGTGCATAGCCCTCATCCCTGGCATCCATCGCCTGAGCCTGGGTCAGAACAAGGCTGAAACCAAGGGCAACACCCGCGGCAATCAACAACCAGCGCGTCGGGTTCAGGTTTTTTAGTAAGCGGTGTCTGATCTTACGTGAATTTCGCAATTCCGGCTCCTCTCACTTATCACTGTCATTCGCCCTGCCAACCAAATCGCAAAGTTGGCGGGCTCCGACTTCAAAACGCTTAAACGCCAGTCGTTTAGACTTTGTCTCAAGCTTGAAGCCACCTTCTTTCTAACGCCATATGCACTTATCGGCTTTGATCCCGATCAATGACGGTCGAAACAGTGGAATTGAGAGAATCTGGGATGCCCCTCACCGATAGCGCACAGAAATCCGCAACCACGGAAACAAGCTGGATTAGCTCATTAAGCGAGTGGTTGAAGGTCAGCATTTAGCGCGAGGGAAAGAATGGTGGGCTGTATAGGATTCGAACCTATGACCCGCTGATTAAGAGTCAGCTGCTCTACCAACTGAGCTAACAGCCCCCAAGAGGCGCGGTAATAGCAAGTCCTCAGGGCTTTGTCGAGAACTTCAGACTGGAAAATGCGTCGTCGGGCAATTTTCTGAAGGAATACGCTGGCCAGAAACGGCTCATAGCGTAAGTGAGCCAGACGCCCGCGTGCACAAGGCTTGCTCTGCCCTACAACTCTTCGGTCACTCCGCGGCGGGATATGAAGGTATCCCGGTGCACATAGACAGATATCACCAATCCCAGTCCGACCATGACCGTCAGCATCGCGGTGCCACCGTAGGAGATCAACGGCAGAGGCACACCCACGACCGGGATCAGGCCCATCACCATGGCGATATTGATAAAGACATAGAGGAACAGGTTTGTGGTCAGGCCGATGGCCAGCAGACGGCCGAACTGATTGCGCGTGCGCAGGGAAATCGCGATCCCATAGATGATCAGCAGAATATAGAGCCCAATCAGGCCCAGACCGCCGACCATGCCGAATTCCTCGGCCAGCATGGTAAAGATGAAGTCGGTCTGCTTTTCCGGCAGGAAATTCAGATGACTCTGTGAACCAAGCAAAAAACCCTTGCCGAACATGCCGCCGGAGCCCAGGGCGATCATGGCCTGCATGATGTGGTAACCCGTACCCAGGGGATCGGTCTCCGGATTCATGAAGGTCATGACCCGGGCCTTCTGGTATTCGTGGAGCAATTGCCAGCCGATAGGGATTGCCGCGAGCCCGGCAGCCCCGACAATCGCGAACTTCCAAAGCCGCACCCCGGCACAGAAGAAAACAGCTCCTGCCGCCATGGCCAACATCACGGTGGTTCCCAGGTCAGGCTGTTTCAAAACCAATGTCGCCGGAGCTGCGATCAGGGCGAGCGGAATCAGCAGATAGGTAGGTCGACCGATATCTTCCACCGACACGCCATTGAAATAGCGGGCCAGAGCGAGAATCAGGCAGACTTTCATCACCTCGGATGGCTGCAGCTGGATGACCTTCAAGTCGATCCAGCGTTGTGCGCCCATACCTACAGTGCCCATAACCTCAACAGCGACCAGCAAAAACAGAGCGATGAAGTAAAGCGCGTAAGCGTAACGGAACCAGATCCTGATATCGATCAAGGCCACAGTCAGCATAAGTAACAGGCCGCCACCAAAGCGGATTGCCTGACGCGAGGCCCAGGGATTGATATTGCCGTTGCCTGCTGAGAACAACATGGCAAAGCCGACCGAGAAGATCAGAACAACCAGCAGCACCATGCCCCAATTGATCGACCAGATCTTCTGACCGAACGTCAGACCCGTGCTCTGCGACATGCTGCTGAAGCGACCGGCCATAGTCAGGTCTCCTGACCGGGTGTCGGTGCCAGAAGCTGAAACGCCGGCGCGCCCGAGGGATCACGGCGTTGGGTTTCCGTCAGAATATCCCGCACGATTGGCGCAGCGGTACTTGAGCCGCCACCCCCGTGTTCCACAATCACCGCACAGGCATAGCGCGGATTGTGAACCGGTGCATATCCAACAAAAAGCGCATGGTCCCGCCGGCGCCAGGGCAGGTCTTCGTTCTTGAAGACACCGGCGGCCCGCTCCGCAAGGGTAATCCGCCGCACCTGGGAAGTTCCGGTCTTGCCCGCCATCTCCCAGCCTTCTTCCTTGATCCGGGCCTTATAGGCAGTTCCGCGGCGATTATTGGTTACGGCGTCCATGGCGTTCTGAATTACGCGCATATGCTCCGCAGGAACCCCGATGGACTCAAACTGCGGATCAGGCTCTGCGATCCCGCCAGCTTCATCATTGAACCCGCGGGTCAGGCGCGGCGTCACCTTCAACCCACCCGAGGCAATTCGTGCCGTCATCGTGGCCAGTTGCAATGGCGTAGATAGGACGAAGCCCTGTCCGATGGCCGCAATGAGGGTTTCACCGCCCTGCCAGGGCTCACCGACATTGGCGAGCTTCCAGGCCTTGGTTGGAATGACGCCGGAGCGCTCACCCGGTAGATCGACCCCGACAGGTTGTCCCAAACCGAAACGGTTCGCCATGGCTGCTATTTTATCGACGCCGATGCGGCGGGCAACGTCATAGAAGTAAACATCGCAGGAATGCTGTATCGATCCGTTGAGATCGACCCAACCGTGGCCGCCACGCTTCCAGCAGTGAAACTTCGCATTGCCGAGGCGCATCGAGCCCGGACAGAAGACCGAATGCTGAGGACCGATCCCCTCCTTCATCGCTGCCAGCGCAACGATCATTTTAAAGGTCGACCCCGGCGCAAAGGTACCGGCGATGGCTTTATTCGTCAGGGGTGACAGATGATCCTTGATCAGACTGTTCCACTCGCGCGTCGAGAGACCGCGGTTGAAGGCTGACGGATCGTAACTTGGCACCGAGCCCAACGACAGCACGTCGCCGTTCTTGATATCCATCACCACTGCCGCCGCCGATTGCTCGCTCATCAGGCGCTGCTGAACATAGGTCTGAAGCCCGGCATCGATCGTAAGCACCGCATCGCGACCGGGCTCGCCCTCGTCGCGGGAGAGCTCACGGATCACACGACCGTAGGCATTCACTTCAAGATGACTATTACCCTGCTTGCCGCGCAGAACGAGGTCGTGCTGCTTTTCGAGGCCGTTCTTGCCGATCCTGAAGCCTGGAAGTTCGAGCAAAGGTTCGCCCGTAAGGTCACGCTCCGAAACGGCAGCAACATAACCCAGCGTGTGTGCCATTGCCGGGCCGTAAGGATAAGATCTGGTCTGGCCGACTTCGATGCTGGCGCCGGGCAGGTCGGCCGCATTGACCGAGATCTTGCTGACCTCTTCCCAACTCAGGTTATCACGGACCGTGACCGGGACGAACGCGCGCTTGCGTTTCACTTCACGCAGGACCCGCTTGAAATCATGTTCAGACAGAGAGATCACGTTGCTTAGCGAATCAAGCGTTGCCTCAACATCCAGCGTTTGTTCGCGAACCAGAACCAGACGGTAGTTCTGCTCGTTAACGGCCAGCTCCACCCCGAAACGATCGAGTATCCGTCCGCGCGGCGGGGGCAGAACCCGAAGGTTGATCCGGTTGTCTTCCGCAAGAGTCTTGTAGGTATCGGATTTGATAATCTGCAGATAGTACATCCGCCCGGCGAGCGTAGAGAAGAGCAGCGCCTGTCCGCCGGCCAGGAACAATGCCCGGCGCGAAAAGGTCTTCGACTTGCTGCTATCGTCGTGATTCTGTGCCATTACCGCTTGATCCGCTTTACCTCGATACGAGGATACTTGACGAGAAAGCCTCTATAAAACTGAACTGGTTTAACTCTATCTCCGCGGTGCAGCGCCAAACGCCTACAACCGATCCCCCGACATGGAGACACTCAACGTAAAAACAGTCGCTGCCCATGAACGAAAAGCCATGTAAAGCCCGGATAGACCGCCAGTGTCATCAAATACTGGAAGGTCGCCGAACTATGTTCCACCAATGTCGCCGTCAGCAAACTGGTCAGGATCCACATCACAAAGAACGCCAGGAACGCCACCAGTGCGAAGATACTCCAGATAACGACAAAGGAGGCACTGGTAAAGAAACGTGCTTGTGATATCACCAGATGACGGACCACCAGCAACGCAATACTTGCAACCCCCAGCATCGATCCACTCAACAGATCCTGCGCAACTCCAATCACGAAGACCGCCCAGATCGGCATAAGGTCAGGCCGGTGAATGGTCCAGTAGTAGACCGCGATCAATGATAGCGAAGGAATGATCGGCGCGAGTTCCGGTATGCGTAGCGGCACCATCGATGCCATGATCAGAAGCAGCGTCGCGGTCACTGGGAACATACTGCGGGCGATCGCATCCAACCGCTGCCACAGACTGAACTTCACTGGGCTTGCTCCGACACCGCACCATCCGCCTGAATCACGGCACCGGAAGATTCGCCGGTCGCTGAGGCAGCAGCGTCACCAGATATTGCCGCTGACGGAGTTACCTGGCGAGGCAAACCACCACCTTTCACGAGGCCGTCTTCAGGCGACGAAAGAATGCGAGGCAGTTCGTAATCTACGAGACGCAGGAACTCCAGGTGAGACCAATCCACGTAGGGCTCAACCCGCACGTCGTTCTCGCGCACATCGGTCACCACACCGATTGGCAGCCCACTTGGGAAAGCGCCACCATGACCGGAGGTTACCACGCGATCCCCAACTCTTATCTGTACGCCCGGACTGAAATACAGCAGCTCAGGATTTGGAGAATTATCGCCGGCAAGCACGGCGCGATCCCGCGCGTTCCCAACCAGCACCGGAACCCGGCTGTTCATATCCGTAACAAGAAGGATACGGGCAGCCCGGCGGCCGGTTTCGGCAACACGTCCGGCGAGACCTCTTCCGGTCAGAGCAGCCTGCCCTTTTGCAACGCCATCGCGCGCCCCGGCACTAACCAGTACAGAACGCACAAAAGCACCACCCTGATCGCCGATTACGCGGGCAGTGATGTAGCGTGTCCGAGGTTCGATGGTCAGTTCGTTGAGTTCGCGCAGCATACGGTTCTCGTCTTCGAGCCGTTGCGCGGCGGCGCGCCATTGCAGAAGACGCTCGTTCTCCTGCCGCAATGCCTCGTTGGTGGCGCGAACCTCCATCAGTTCGCGACCGCTGACGATAGCATCTGAGACTGTAGCGACAGGGCTGGTGGCCAATTCAAGGACCGGAGCGATTGCGTCGTTTACAGCGGTTCTGACCCGCTCGACTGCCGGCGTACTCGCCCTCCCGAGAACAAGAAGGACAATCGCCAGGGCAAAAAAGAAAACAAAAGCGGAGCGCTGTGCCCAAGCCCTGATGGGCGTAGCCAAGCCGAGCGCATTACCCGAACGTTTGCTCACAACGTCTCCTGATCGCCGGACGATTCCCTTGCGAATCGCCGTTAAGCACTTGATTCTTTATAACAAGGTTAAAATATTATACCTAATTAATAAAGAAACTATTGACGTTTAATCGTTCGCGATCAGGACGTTTCGTAGGACTTTCATCTCTTCGAGGCATCGACCGGTTCCGAGTGCGACGCAACTGAGCGGATCATCCGCGATCGAAACCGGCAAGCCGGTCGAAGCGCGCAGGACATAATCCAGATTGGTCAGCAGACCACCGCCGCCCGTCAATACAATTCCCTTGTCGACTATATCGGCCGCAAGCTCAGGTTTGGTATGCTCGAGTGCGACCTTTACGGCCTCGACAATGGCGCCAACAGGCTCGGCGAGGGACTCGGCGATCTGGCGCTCGGAAATGACAAGCTCCTTCGGCACGCCATTCATCAAATCGCGGCCTTTGATCTCCATGGTCCTGCCCTCACCGTCTTCCGGCGGACAGGCGGAGCCGATGTCTTTCTTGATCCGTTCGGCCGAAGCTTCACCGACAAGAAGGTTATGATTGCGTCGGATGTAGGCAATAATCGCCTCGTCCATTTTGTCGCCGCCGACACGAACCGAGCGGGAATACACGATGCCGCCAAGAGACAGCACGGCAACCTCAGTGGTTCCACCACCGATATCGACCACCATCGAGCCGGTTGGCTCAGTCACCGGAAGCCCGGCACCAATCGCAGCAGCCATGGGCTCTTCAATCAGGAAGACCCGGCGCGCGCCGGCGCTCTCAGCCGATTCCTGAATCGCGCGGCGTTCAACCGCGGTCGATCCGGACGGCACACAAATGATCACCTCGGGACTGGCGAAGCTGCCCCGGTTGTGAACCTTGCGGATAAAGTGCTTGATCATTTCTTCGGCGACATCGAAGTCGGCAATGACACCGTCACGCAGCGGACGAATGGCTTCGATATTACCAGGTGTGCGGCCCAGCATCATCTTCGCTTCGTCACCAACGGCCAGAACCTGCTTCTTGCCTTTGTATTCGGTCGTAGCGACCACCGAAGGTTCGTTCAGAACGATACCACGTCCCTTGACATACACGAGGGTGTTGGCAGTTCCGAGATCGATTGCCATGTCGGCCGAGAACATGCCGAGCAAACGGGAAAACATGAAAGCTTCAACCTTTCACAAATGAGAAAGTTGCATAACAAGCCGGGGCCGTTACACGCCTTATAGCAGAGCAACGGCGCATATGAATACGTGGCGTGGCTGAATTGGAATTAATTGTCTTCACCACAATCTTGCCACCACGTTGCATTCTTTCGAATGTGTCCGACATAAAGAGAAACTCTTCCCGGGAATCCGGGAAAACCAGTGTATTACCTACTCTATTAACCTTACAGAAAATGGTTAACAAGATCTAACTAGACAATCAGAAAAACACACTTTGTCCAAACTCGGAACGCAGTCGCTGTCACGGGAAGCAAGCTTCAGCATGCACGAGCAAAAACAAGTGCTTCCTGCGAAGCTTTTATCATCTTGCATCAGGCGGCAAAAAAGGCCGGCTTTTTGAAAGCCGGCCTTCTTGTTGCAAGCCGCGAATCGCTCCCTCTTCTTTGAGAGCGGCCCGGTCTTAGTTCTTTTCTTTATCAACGAGCTTGTTCTCGGCGATCCAAGGCATCATCGCCCGCAGACGCGAACCAACCTCTTCGATCGAGTGTTCAGCGTTGCGACGACGGGTTGCCTTGAAGCTCGGCTGACCGGCCTGGCACTCCTGCACCCAGTTGCGGGTGAAGCGGCCGGAGCGAATGTCTTCCAGAACGCGCTTCATTTCCGCCTTGGTTTCGTCGGTAATGATCCGCGGGCCGGTGACATAGTCGCCGTACTCAGCCGTGTTGGAGATCGAGTAACGCATGTTGGCCATGCCGCCTTCGTACATCAGATCCACAATCAGCTTCACTTCGTGGAGACACTCGAAGTAAGCCATTTCAGGCGCGTAACCTGCTTCAGTCAGGGTCTCGAAACCGGCCTTGATCAACTCGGTCAGACCACCGCAAAGCACAACCTGTTCACCGAAGAGATCGGTTTCGCACTCTTCCTGGAAAGTGGTTTCGATCACACCGGCCCGGCCGCCACCGATAGCGGAAGCGTAAGAAAGTGCGATTTCCTGGGCGTTGCCGGATGCATTCTGATCGACAGCGATAAGGCAAGGAACGCCACCGCCACGCAGGTACTCGGAGCGCACGGTGTGGCCCGGGCCCTTCGGCGCGATCATGAAGACGTCGATGTCGGACCGTGCTTCAATCAGGTTGAAGTGAACATTCAAGCCGTGAGCGAAAGCCAGCGCAGTGCCCTCACGCATATTCGGCGCGAGATCGTTCTGATAGATCGCGGCCTGCAGCTCGTCCGGGGTCAGCATCATGACAACATCGGCCCAGGCGGCAGCGTCCGCAGGCGTCATAACCTGCAGACCGGCTGCTTCAGCTTTCTTGGCTGTCGCCGAACCGGCTCGCAGTGCGACGCGGACTTCGCCAACGCCACTGTCTTTCAGATTGTTCGCGTGGGCATGGCCCTGGCTGCCGTAGCCAACGATGACAACCTTCTTACCCTTGATCAAATTTACATCGGCATCACGGTCATAATAGACACGCATGGCGTTTTCCTTCCGTTTCTTACTGTCTCTCTGTCAACTTGGATTAACCCCTCGCGTGTTCGGAACACCCCCGGACGATCCGCGACGGAAACTCGGTAAATTCTTATGTGCACGACAGCCGGCGGTGGCCTATCGCGTTGCGGTGGCTATGTCAAAGACCTTTCGGACCGCGCGAGATCGCGACGACACCGGTCCGGCTGACATCGACCAGCCCAAGCGGCTGCATCAAATCGATAAAGACATCGAGCTTATCGCTCTTGCCGGTCATCTCGAACACGAAATGATCGTGACTGGAATCAACAACCCGTGCCCGGAAGATATCCGCGATCCGCAGAGACTCAACCCGCTTTTCGCCGGCCCCCGCCACCTTGACCAGAGCAAGCTCTCGGTCAACTGCCGGGCCTTCGTTGGTCAGATCGCTGATCCGGTGCACCGGCACCAGGCGCTCAAGCTGCGCCTTGATCTGCTCAAGGATCTGCGGCGTGCCTGATGTAACAACGGTGATGCGTGAAAAGTTCTTCAACTGGTCGACTTCGCTGACCGTCAGGCTTTCGATATTGTAGCCCCGGCCGGAGAAAAGACCGATGACACGGGCGAGAACGCCCGGTTCGTTGTCCACGAGCACCGCAATGGTGCGTTTTTCAATATTGGTTTCTTTCGGCGACATTGGCCGCATTCCGTTCATTGCAAAAAAGCTGATTTAGAGAAGCTTGTGAGTTTTGAGACGCCGAGGGCATCCGAGTTCGATAGGGTCGGTCTGCCGCCTCCCTGCCCCGCTTCGTCCAGTTCCTCAACCACGCTATGAGCCTGAGAGACTATGGAAGCGACGCAGCCGGGAGTGGCTGTGCGATCAGACCAGGACCATGCCCTCCTCGGAAATCGGCTTCTGCGCCTTGTCTTCCGGCCCGAGCAGCATCTCGTAGTGAGCCGCGCCTGACGGAATCATCGGAAAGACATTCTCGTCCTGGGTAACGGCGCAGTCGAAGACCACCGGTCGCGGCGTATCGATCATTTCCTGGATCATCCCGTCCAGATCGGCCGCATCCTCGCAGCGCATGCCGACCATGCCGAAGGACTCAGCCAGTTTGACGAAGTCAGGCAGCGAAGACGAATAGCTCTCCGAATAGCGCGCGCCATGCAGCAACTCCTGCCACTGGCGGACCATGCCCATCCACTGATTGTTCACGATGAAGACCTTCACCGGCAAATTATACTGCGCGATGCAGGAGAGCTCCTGAATGTTCATCAGGATCGAGGCCTCGCCGGCGACATCGATGACCAGAGAATCGCGATGTGCCCGCTGCACGCCCATCGCGGCAGGCAGGCCATATCCCATGGTGCCCAAGCCTCCGGATGTCATCCAACGCTTCGGCTCTTCAAACTTGAAGTACTGCGCTGCCCACATCTGATGCTGGCCAACCTCGGTGGTGATGTAGGTATCACGGTCCTTGGTCAGCTCATACAGCCGCTGGATTGCGTACTGCGGTTTGATCAGCTTGCCCTTCTGGGTGTAAGCGAGGCAATCCTTCGCGCGCCATTCTTCGATCTGGCTCCACCAGGCCTTAAGCGCTTTTTGGTCGAGCTGATAGCCCCCCTCGTCCCAGGCCGTCATCATTGCTTCAAGCACCCGGGCCGCATCGCCGATGATCGGCAGGTCGACCATGACGTTCTTGTTGATCGAGCTGGGATCGATATCCACGTGGATCTTAGTCGAGTTCGGAGAGAATTCGTCGAGGCGCCCGGTTACCCGATCGTCGAAACGCGCACCGATGTTGATCATCAGATCGCAGTTGTACATGGCCAGATTGGCCTCGTAAGTTCCATGCATACCGAGCATGCCGACAAATTGCGGATCGCTGGCAGGATAGCTGCCGAGCCCCATCAGCGTATTTGTGCAGGGCGCGCCCAGCTTACGAACAAAGCGGGTCAGCAACTCAGAACCACGGTCACCTGCATTGATCACACCACCGCCGGCATAGAAGATCGGTCGTTTAGCCGCAGCGATCAGCTTGACGGCCTGCTCGATTTTACTGGGTTCTGCATCGACCTGAGGCCGGTAGCTGCGATGTTTCACCTCTTCAGGCGGGATGTAGCAGTCACTCTTGCCCTGCAGGATGTCCTTCGGCAAATCGATTACGACCGGTCCCGGACGGCCCGTCTGAGCAACATAAAATGCCTCGTGCATGATACGCGGCAGATCACCAATATCCTTCACCAGATAATTGTGCTTGGTGCAGGGCCGCGTAATGCCCGTGGTGTCGGCTTCCTGGAAAGCATCATTGCCGATCAGATGGGTCGGCACCTGGCCCGTCAGGCAGACGATCGGAATAGAATCCATCAAGGCATCAGTCAGTCCGGTCACAGCGTTGGTCGCACCCGGCCCTGAAGTCACCAGAACCACGCCGATCTTGCCGGTCGAACGCGCATAACCTTCAGCCGCATGCACGGCGCCGCCTTCCTGACGGACAAGGATATGCTCGATATTATTCTGCTGGAAAAGCGCATCATAGATCGGTAGGACAGCGCCGCCCGGATATCCGAAAATGACCTCGACTCCCTGATCCACCAGAGATTTGATCACCATTTCCGCGCCGTTCATCTGCTCCGATGCCATTTCCAAAATCCTCTAAATCGGCATGTTTATATTTTGCTTTGCCAAACTCACTTGCCGAGGCCGGTCATTTGCAGAATTAAGCTGCAAATCCGGGCGTTTGGCAAAGCAAAGCCCATCAACGCCAAGCTTTTGGCGAAGAGGCGCGCACCCTAGCGGGTCGTCAGGGCAGGGTCAACAGATACTGACGAATAATATTAAATATTTTCGACCTTAAACTTTCCGAATATTGCGTTTCGGTGACGTTTTTCGAAGCATACTGATTCCTCAACCAGGTCATCTGTCGCTTTGCGTAGCGCCGCGTCTCCTGCTGCGCCTTGGAAACTGCGGCTTCCAGGCTCATTTCTCCGGCAAGATATGCACTGAACTCCCGAACACCGATGGCTTTCATCACCGGCAGAGCAGGATCGAGCCTGAGTTTCAGCAAGGACTTTACCTCCTCAATCGCACCCCCGGCGACCATAGTCTCGAAGCGCACGTCACAGCGGGCATAAACGTCTTCGCGGGGTGGAATGACGGCAAGCTTGAGCAACGATAGGTCGGGGTCCAGATCTTCGGCGCTTTCCGACTGCCGTGCCTGCCAGACGGCGAGTGACGTGCCGGTCGCTGCCAAAACTTCCCAGGCCCTCAGCAGTCTCTGCGTGTCACCTACATTCAGCCTTGCAGCCATCTCGGGATCACTTAGGCCCAGTTCACGATGGAATGCTTCTGCACCGATGTTATCAAAGTGTGCGCGGGTGTCCTGGCGCACAACGTCCGGGATTTCAGGTACAGGCGCCAACCCCTCTTCAAGGGTTCTCAGGTACAGACCGGTTCCACCAACAACAATAGGCAGTTTACCCGCCGCAAAGGCCGCCTCGATTTCTGCCAGAGCCAGTTCCCGCCAGCGCGCCGCCGAGCAAGGCTCCGCGCCCGGAAGCACGCCGTAAAGCCGGTGCGGCGCCCTTTCCAGCTCGGCGACACTGGGCCGTGCGGTGATGATATCAAGCTCGCGGTAAATCTGCATCGAGTCCGCATTGATAACGACACCGTTGAATTCCGCCGCCACATCAGCCGCCAGCCCCGACTTGCCGCTTGCCGTAGGTCCGCCGACCATAATGACGGGCCGCTTCGCCAGGGCAGCACGAACACATTCGAAATAGTCACTTTGGTCAGGGACGTTGGTCATCAACCTGCAGGCTTTCTTTTCTCGGACTGCATTGAGGTATCAAGTCTCCTGCGACAACGCAATCGCGCCGCATCACCGATTTACGCGCTTCGCGCTTGAACTCTTCGGGAAGCGGACGCTATACCGGCCCCATGTCTTACATACTTACCCTGGTCGCGGGCACCAATGCGCCCCCTCTTCGCACATCAGACATCGAACCCATCAGGCAGGCCCTGAGCGCCGCCGGGGCGTCGGTCGCAGAACCTGACTGGCTTGCGCCCGCTCATGCCTGCGATCTCAGCTTCGATGGCCTCGAGATGCCGACAGCCCGGCAAGTCTTGCGCACGCTCATCACGGAACTCTCCGTTGATCACGCCTTACAGAAGCGCGAAGGGCGTCAGAAAGCGCTCCTCATTGCGGATATGGAATCCACCATCATCGCACAGGAAATGATCGATGAACTTGCGGTGATACTCGGCATCGGCCCGCAAATCGCAGAAATCACAAAACGTGCGATGGCGGGAGAGCTGGCATTCGAGGACTCCCTGCGCAGCAGAGTGGCGCTCTTAAAGGACCTTCCCGCGACACACCTGGACGACCTCAGCAAGCTGATGACCCTGAACCCGGGTGCGCGAACACTGGTACAAACCATGCGCGCGCATGGTGCTTACACTGCGCTGGTATCGGGTGGCTTCACCTTCTTCACGGCCCAGATCCGTGAGGTCTGCGGCTTTCACGAAGATCGCGCCAACTCTTTAATCATTGAGAACGGACGGCTGACCGGTCGCGTGAACGAACCAATCCTGGGGCGCGAAGCGAAACAGGAAGCGCTCGAGGACCTGGCCGGGCAGCGTGGCCTCGACACTGAAGCTGCCTGCGCAGTCGGTGACGGCGCAAACGACCTTGCGATGCTGGGCGTTGCCGGCCTCGGCACCGCATATCATGGCAAAGCGGTGGTCAGAGAGGCGTCGGCCTTTCAGATCGATCATGGCGATCTGACCGCCCTGCTCTACTTCCAGGGTTATCGCCGGGAAGAATTTGTAAACTGACGTCACAGCACAAAAAAAGCCCGGCAGTCAAACCGCCGGGCTTTTCGAAAACGCGATAACCAGAAGCTTAGGCAGCGACAGGCTTCATCAGCTTGTCGGTCATGACATTGACGCGATCCTGGATCGGGGTCATGGCTTCGTTGGCGACCTTGACCGAAAGTTCAGTCAATTTGGCGCTCTCGGCCACTGCCGTGTCAAAGCTGCTCTTCGTGAAAGAAGTCTGCATGTCGACAGCTTCGCGGAAGGTCTTTACACCAAGCAGCTGCTTGGAGATGGCGACCTGCGCGTCCATGGAAGACTGTGCGAAGCTCATCCAGGCTTTGCTGAGGTCTTCAAAACCCTTGGCGACGATATTGCCGCTTTCGACATAGGCGTCGATGTTGTCTTTGCCCAGGGAGGCAATTTCGTCATAGCCCTGGAACACGGCGCTGGAAGTGCGCTCGACCTGTTCCTTGGTCATGGCAACAGCCTGCTCGTAGCCTTTTGCAGCGGCTTCGGAACCAGCCTTAACAACAGATTCAACAACTTCTTTGCTCGCGGAAACCGCAGCTTCTACCGGCTTGATCGCTTCACTTGCAGTGGTCGAAGCGGTCGTCTTCTTAACAGCCATTTCTAAAACTCCTAAGATCTCGATGAAAAAAGCACGGCACTATCCGCCGTGTACCTAACTTCAACCGCGCGAATGACACGCCCGGTCTGAATTCCCTAAAATTCGATATGTTGCAGTGCAACACAGGTGTAAGATAGTTAATGCGCTTCTGGTGTCAAGATTTATTTTGCAGTGCACCATTTGGGTGAAACACACTCATTTCGCGATGGAACCAAAGCGATAATACGTTGTGTTTGGTTACAGTTTTTTAACCATAAATGTGAAAGATTTCGCATGTGCAGCAATATACTGCACATAAAAGATACGTAATTCTTTTTTTGGACTCGACTGATGCCTCGGATCAGTCCAAACCTTACGCCTGTGCGGCCCCTCGTCTTTGAGAGGATTCGCATGGAGCGCGGTGGAAACCTCGGAATTTTGCGGAACAGATATGACCTACTGCCTGGCCATCAAAGTGCAAGAAGGCCTGCTGCTACTTGCGGACAATCGAATCACCAGCGGCAATCAGGTAACGAACGCCCGCAAAGTGTCGCTGCACGGACCGGCGCAAGACACCGCCCTCGGTGATTCCGGCACTACACTCCCGCGCGATCAGGTCTTCAGCGTGATGACATCCGGCCTCAGATCTCTGCGGGATAAAACGCTGTCCTATCTCGATCGCGACCTCAAGTCCCCTGACGCCCCGAAACTTCGCAGTATGCTCGATGCCGTTGCCGTCTATTCCAAGTGCCTGCGTCAGGTCGCGGACGAAGACCGCATCGCAATTTCGGAATCGGAACTGAGCTTCAACCTGCACGCCATTGTCGCAGGCCAGCTAGGTGACGACAAAGAGCCGACGGCTTATCTGGTGTATCCCGAGGGGAACTGGATCGAGATCGGAAAGCGTACACCCTACATTTCGATCGGCTCTACAGCCTACGGCAAACCCATTCTCGACCGGGCCTTGAGCTTTGAGACATCAATGATGACCGCGCTCAAGCTTGCGTATCTGTCGTTTGATTCAACCCGTCTTTCAGCAGCAGACGTCGGTTTCCCCATCGATGTTCTGACCCTTGCTGGCGATGAACCTCAGTGGCGTCAGGCCCACTATGATTATGACGACCTGCGCGACCAGCGTGTCTGGTGGAACGAACACCTGACACAGCTGGCCAAGGAAATGCCCGACGGACCCTGGGCTGACCGGCTGGTCCCGGAAAGCGACCCTTTGCGCCTGAAGCTCGTTTCGGACGACTGATTGCCACCGTCGCCGGGCACGCGCCTCGCCCTCAAATCTTACCCGCAGCGCCCTTTATGCCGTTGTCCCCGACTTCAATGTTGAAGGTCGTGTTGTAGTCCCGGCGATCAGGGTGTGAGTCGTTCGCCTGGATCCGGTCCGCTGCGGGGATGTACCGCGGCGGATTAAATTTAACACCGGTCTTGTCCATCGCCAACAGCAGCTTCGGAAAGGCCAGATCCTCGAAGCGGTCCGACGGGTAACGCCAGGCATTGAAGACGAACACACCGTCATGACAGATGTTTGCCACCCAATAGAACTCCCCGGAAAAGAGGCGCAATCCTTCAGAACTCGCCCTGCCTGCCCCGCTAGCTTCCAGCGCGTTCTCGAACTGAATACGCTCATCAGGCGTCAGAGTGCTCTGCGATTTGGTCCAGGCGTTTTTCTTGAGAGGATTGGTCACGGAGATTTTTGTTACGTCGATGCCGATGCCTTCCTGAACACGTGAAGTCAGACGCGCACCGCCTGCCCGATCATCAACAAGCTCGTAGCTTCGGATCTGTTCGTCGTAACGGCCGTTGTAGACCAGCCGATACTCAAATCCGCTGCCCGGCTGGCAGCGTTCGCGGATATCGTCGCCATTCAGATAACTGAACCAAGTCACTTTCTGAGTAAAGGGTTGGTCAATCTGCCCGCTGTAGGTGCAAGCCGACAAAGCGCCCAGAAGAACCACGGCGGCAACGCCAAGAGAGCTGGAAACAACCCCGCGTGGCAGCATATTCTTGCATCTCATGACTCGTGCCTTTTCAAAGTTTGATCAATGAAAATATGAGGTTAATTTTAACCACATTTCAAGGAGGGCAGCATTATCCTTGTAGACAGAGACTCATCGATTCCCTAAAGTTCAATTAGAATCATGGGTGTACGCTACAATCTTAGAGGCTCACCTTTGCGTTTACGCAGAACAGCCAGTAATTTCAGACTCTTGGGGATGGACGTGCGGCGACTTTTCGGTCTTATGGTTATCGCGGCAACATTGATTGCAGCGCCAGTTATCGCTGAGGCACGCTATGCCTCGATCGTGATTGATGCCGAAACGGGGCAGGTTCTCCACGGTGCAAATCAGGATACGCGCAACTATCCCGCGTCTCTGACCAAGATGATGACCCTCTACATGGCATTTGAGGCGCTGGAGAACGGCAGCCTTAAGCTTGATCAGAAACTCAAGGTTTCCAGACGTGCCGCGGGCATGCCGCCATCGAAGCTGGGGCTGAAGGCCGGGCGCACAATCAAGGCCAAAGACGTAATCCTCGCGCTGGTCACCAAATCCGCCAATGATGCCGCCGTGGTTATGGCAGAAGCACTCGGCGGTAAGGAGACCACCTTTGCCCGTATGATGACCAAGAAGGCACATGCCCTGGGGATGAAACGGACCCAGTTCCGCAATGCATCCGGCCTGCCCAACCGCGGACAGCTCAGCACGGCGCGGGATATGTCCAAGCTGGCGCAGGCGTTGCTCAACGACTTTCCGTCCTACTACAAGTATTTTTCGACCAAGTCCTTTACCTATGCCGGTCGGACCTATCGGAACCACAACAAGTTGCTCAAGAACTACGAAGGCACCGACGGCATCAAGACCGGGTACATCCGTGCCTCCGGTTTCAATCTGGTCGCTTCGGTCAAACGCAATAACCGCAGGCTGATCGCCGTGGTTTTTGGTGGACGCACGTCTCGCTCTCGCGACAAACACATGCGGAAGCTCCTCGATCGCGGCTTCACAAAGCTGGCCGATCTGCGCATCGCGAGCACGCCTCCTGTACCGCGCCGCAAGCCCACCGCAACCCAGCTGGCACTCGCCGCTTCCGGTACTCCACGGGCCGGTGCAGCAGACCCGAACAGCGGTCTGCCTATCGTCACAGCAGCTGCACCTCTTGCCCTGACCGCAAGCAATGCCGCCAAGGCGCCAGGTTCCGCGACAGCATTTAATCCTGGAAACTGGGGCGTTCAGGTTGGGGCGTTCAGCAAGCCCGCACCGGCCAAGCAGGCTGCCGCGCTTGCCGCACACAGTGTGCCTCAAATTCTGAGCGCAAAGCCGATTTCCGTCCTGTCAGTGGATGGCCTGCAAGGCACCCTCTTCCGGGCACGGGTTGGCGAATTGAACGAAGCCGGCGCGCGCGAAGCCTGCCGTCAACTGACCCATATGTCGTTCAACTGCGTGGTAGTTCCGCCCGGAGCAAGCTAACACTCTGCAACAAAAGACATTTGAACGAAGAAGCCCCCTGACCAGTCTTACGATGGTCAGGGGGCTTCTTCTGTTTCAGACTTTGGCTTCGCTGGCGACCGGCGCTCGTCCGGCTTAAAAGTCGGGAATTTCCAAACCGCTTGCAGATATTTGCTCCGCAAGCGCCGCCTTAAGACGGGACAAGCCAGCTTCATCCGCAGCCTCGCAACGCGCAACCAGTACATCTTGCGTATTGGACGCCCGCAGCAGCCACCATCCGTCTTCTGTACGGACGCGCACACCGTCGATATCGTTCACGTCGGCACCGTTGGCGGCCAGGCGACTCTTTACATCTGTGATCACCGGCAGCTTCCGGTCTTCGGAACAGGGGAAGCGAATTTCCGGCGTGTTGACCACCTGCGGCAGTGAATCCCGGTATTCCGCGAGAGTTTCCGGCGAACGGCTCACAATGTTGAGCAGGCGAACTGCGGCATAGAGCGCATCGTCAAAGCCATAGAAGCGGTCGGCAAAGAACAGATGCGCGGACATCTCACCGGCAAAGGGAGCATTGGTCTCGATCATCTTGGTCTTGATCAGCGAGTGTCCGGTCTTCCACATCACCGGTTTGCCACCCGCACGAGCGATTTCGTCGAACAGCACCTGGCTGGCTTTGACGTCAGCGATAATCGTGCTGCCGGGGCGTTCCTTCAGAACATCACGCGCCAACAGAAGCATAATCTGATCGCCCCAGAGTATCCTGCCCAGCCCATCAATCAGGCCGATACGATCGCCGTCGCCATCAAACGCGATTCCCAGATCGCAGTTCCCTTCGGCAACCGCCGCCTGAAGCTGCACCAGATTTTCCGGTACGGTCGGGTCCGGGTGGTGTGCAGGAAACGTGCCGTCGATGACCTCGTTCAGCAGCTTATGCTGACCCGGGATCTTTTTGCACAGCGCGACCATGGCATCGCCTGCGGCGCCGTTACCGGCATCCCATGCGATCGACAGCGCTTTATCGCCCATGTCCAGGTCCTGCAGCAGGCGCTGAATGTAGGCATCAAAAATAGGATGCTCTTCGGTCTGTCCACTGCCGCTCTCAAAATCACCGGCTGCGGCAAGACGGCTCATCGCCTGGATTTCTTCGCCGAAGAACGACTTCTTACCAAGCATGATCTTGAAGCCGTTGTAATTCGACGGATTGTGCGAGCCGGTGATCATGATGCCACCGTCCGCATCCAGCTCGTAAGTGGCAAAATACAGCATCGGTGTAGGCCCGCGGCCGACACGGATAGCCGTCATACCACTGGCACAGAGACCTTCAACAAGAGCGGCTTCCAGATCAGGTGACGACAGACGACCATCGTAGCCAACGCAAACCCGGCTGCCGCCCTTACGCGCCACGATGGTTCCAAAAGCCCTCCCAATGGCGCGCGCATCATCGGTGGAAAGCGTCTCACCCACGATACCTCGGATGTCGTACTCCCGCAGGATCGTCCGGTCGAAGTTATAGCTGGTCATGGCTTACTCTCCGGCTGCCGAAAGACCACCCGGACGGCCAACGGACTCGTAATCGAAGCCGGCGTTCGCCATTTCGCTTGGATTGTAGATGTTGCGCAGATCGACCATTGAAGGCGACTTCATCAGCGACTTAACCCGCCCGAGGTCGAGCCCGCGGAATTCGTTCCATTCAGTGATGATGACCAGAACATCGGCATCCGGCATGGTGTCATAGGCGTTCTCGCACCATGTCACGTCCGAGATGACTTTTTTAGCTTCCTCGATACCTTCCGGGTCATAGACACTGACCGTGGCGCCTGCAGCGCGCAAGGCCGGCACGATATCGATACTGGGCGCATCGCGCATATCATCGGTGTTGGGCTTGAAGGTCAGCCCCAACACGGCAACCTTTTTGCCGTCAAGCGACCCGCCACAATGCGCGATCACCTTGTCGGCCATACCCTTTTTACGCTTGTCGTTAATATCGACAACCGTTTCCACGATCCGGACGGGAGAGCCTTTTTCACGCGCAGTGTGCGCGAGCGCCGTCGTATCTTTGGGGAAACAAGATCCGCCGTAACCTGGCCCCGGATGCAGGAATTTGCGTCCGATCCGGCCATCCAGGCCGATGCCCTTGGCAACGTCATGCACGTCGGCACCAACTTTCTCGCAGAGATCTGCGATCTCGTTGATGAAGGTGATTTTGACGGCCAGGAAGGCATTGGCAGAGTACTTGATCAGCTCGGAGGTTTCGAGCTCGGTAAAGATAATCGGCGTCTCAATCAGGTAAAGCGGGCGGTAGAGCTCACGCAGGACTTCCTGAGCCCTTTCCTCCAGGGTCCCAATGACCACGCGGTCAGGCCGCATGAAGTCGTTAATCGCCGCGCCTTCCCGCAGAAACTCGGGATTTGAGGCTACATCAAAATCGGCGTCCGGGCGTGTTTCGCGGATAATCTGCGCGACTTCCCGCCCCGTGCCGACCGGTACGGTGGATTTGGTCACAACGACCGTGTAGCCGTCCATAACCTCAGCCACTTCCTTGGCGGCCTGACGCACGAAGCTCAGATCGGCCTGGCCGTCACCGGCGCGCGAGGGAGTGCCAACAGCGATGAAGACAGCATCGGCGCCCTGGACCGCGGCTGCGAGGTCAGTCGTGAAGGACAGGCGTCCTGCCGCCACATTGTTCGCAACCAGTTTATCCAGGCCGGGCTCGAAGATCGGAATCTCGCCGGCCAGCAGCCGTTCAATTTTACTCGAGTCCTTGTCGACGCACACGACATCGGTGCCGAATTCAGAAAAACAGGCTCCGGAAACCAGGCCAACATAGCCGGTGCCGATCATTGCAATACGCATACAGGATTATCTCCGCTAAAAACGGTTAGTTGAATTAAATTACCTAGCGCGCGCCGGCAGCGCCGGGCGCATATCGCTGAAGGATATCTGCCATATCGCTGCCCAGATCCTCTCGGGCCAGCGCAAAAGCGATGTTGGCTTCCAGAAAGCCTGCCTTGCTGCCGCAGTCAAAGCGCGTGCCGCTGAAACGTAGGCCATGGAATGGAATCCGGTCGATTGTTCGGGCCATGGCATCGGTGAGCTGGATCTCGTTTCCGGCACCACGCTCCTGTCGCTCAAGCTCATCGAACACTTCAGGCTGAAGAATATAACGTCCAATGATGGAGAGGGTTGAAGGCGCAACCTCGGGATCGGGTTTTTCGACCAGGCCTTTTGCCTTCGCCAGAGAACCGTTGTCCTCGACCACGTCCAGGATACCGTAGCGCTTGGTATGTTCCTTGGGAACATCCATGACCGCGACCAGATTGCCGCCGATCGGCTCATGCGCCTCAACCATCTGCTTCAAGCAGGGTGTGTTCGCCTGTACCAGATCGTCAGCCAGCAGGACCGCAAAGGGCTCGTTACCCACCAGATTGCGCGCGCACCATACTGCGTGCCCCAGGCCCAAAGGCTCTTGCTGGCGCGTGTAGCAAACCTTTCCGGGGGCTGCGAGCAGATCGGCGATCAACTCCAGCTCCGCGGTCTTCCCGCGACCCGAAAGCGTATCTTCAAGTTCCTGACTGCGATCAAAGTGATCCTCTATCGAGGCCTTGCCGCGCCCGGTGACGAAGATAAATTCTTCGATCCCGGCCTCGCGCGCTTCTTCGACCGCATACTGAATCAATGGCTTATCGACCACCGGCAGCATTTCTTTCGGCATGGCTTTGGTCGCAGGCAAAAACCGCGTCCCAAGGCCACCAACAGGAAAAATAGCCTTACGCACCCTAGCGTTCATCGGATTGCAGACCTTTGGATTATTGAATGATGGGGCTCAAAATTAGCCGTAGCTGTACTGTGAAACGTTGTAATGCCATAGCGTTAATAACGTGACAACAGCCGTAGACAGACTATTGCCCGTCAAACTGCTCCAACAAGACTGAAATTGTTAATTTTTAATGAGGACATCCTTGGCCCGATTGATCTGTGCAGCCAGAAAATTGGAGCCCCCATGATCGGGATGAATTTTCTGCAGCAAACGGCGATGAGCCTCGCGAATTTCCTGATTTGTTGCCCCCGGCTCCAGTCCGAGGATCTCGTACGCCTGCTGAGGGCTCATGCTGCCGCCTGGTGGCGCTTCGGCCTTGTCGCCTCCACTACTGCTCCGCCCCCAACCGCTTCTGTCCTCTGAAGCGCCGCTTTCATCCCCAAGGTCGTCCTGCCAGTCAGGCCCGAGGCGGCGATTGAGATAGCTCTCGAGGACCGAGGCCGACTCAGCATCGATGACAGTCTCCTGCCAAAGTTGCAGAAGCTCCTCAGGAGACAGGTCATCCAGGACACGTCCAGCAAAACTTCCCTCAAGGACATCGCCACTCAGACCGCCACTATCATGGTCCAGGGTCATCCTGAAATAGCGGGTGACGACCTCCGAAGTCTGCCCAGGTTGCGGCCCCACCGCAGCTTTAAAGCGGTTTTTAGCCGCCCGAATGCGGGAGTAAACAGTCCAAAGTAAAAATGCCACGGCAAGTAACAGCCCCGGACGACCGATCAAAAAAGCCAGGAGTGCAATTGCCGCAACACCGCCAATGGCTATGACAGGCAGAACCTTCACCAGGGTCTTCGGGTCGGCGGTACTGTACCACTTAATCAGAAGCAGCAGACCCGCCAGCGTACATAAACCGAGAACAAAATAACCGATCACGTCCGGATCACTTTACTTGATGCGTCAATTGCAGAACGGGCCCACCCGCTTTCCGACTGTAATCCACCAGAGCGCGACGGCCGCCCGCGGCGTAAACAGCGACTGCGGCCAGCAGCTCCTTCAACTGACGGGCACTGGAAGCGTCGAAAGAACAATAGGCACCACCGGAAAGCCGGGCAATCTGTTGAAAAGCGTTGGCCGCAATCGGATCAAACCCTTCGTGGAACATGAAGCAGGGCACGCCCAGAACACCCAGCTCACCGGCAAGATGCCCCAGGTGGTCGATATCCTCTTCGACCGCGTCGCCGACAAAGACCAACGCGCCCACCTTCTTCTTCCGGGTTTCGTCAACGGCACGCTTCAGAACCTTGCCGATCTGTGTGTGACCGGCGAAACAGGACACCGATGTCATTCGGCGCAACAACTCTTCTGAATTCGCGATCCAGCTCGACGCCTTGCACTCACCAAAGCCACGATAAAACACAAGCTGGATTTCCAGACCGCCGAGAGCACTGGTTTCCCGGAACATTTCACCCTGAATATGGCAGGCCTGATCCCAACTCGGCTGGCGGCTCGCCGTCGCATCCATGGCAAACATCAGTCTACCGCGGCCCTCTCCGGAGGTGGGCGCCGCGGTCTGCGCAACCTTTTTCAGAAACGCATCGACGTCTGACCCGGACGAGCGCGTCGCCTGCGGCTGAGCCACATCCGATGAGCCTTTTCTTCTGTCCGGAGATCGGGCGTCGCCGGAACGGCTCGGAGTCTTTCTGTCAGCGGTCATATTCAGGCGATCCTAACACTCATTAGGTAGGTTCACCCCTTTGAGAATCCAGAGGTAATAATTCCTCTCGGCCATTGAACAGCGGTTTCCAGACGATAAGCCCTCAACCTAAGCTTCGCTTGCAGCTTCAGCCTCTTCCATCACTGCTGCGCCACTGGCGGCTCTCATACTCTCCCCGGCTGTGGCAGCGACCTGTGCAATCTGCGTGACACCGGCGTCCGATGCTGCCGCTTCGCCGGACTCGCCATTTTTTTCGTCCACGTGGCCGGGTAGGTTCAAAACTTCCAGGAGCTGACGAAGTTCCTGACGTGCGGCAACATGACTCAGGCTCATGCTCATGGTTGCATCGCCTTTCGAATCCCCCAGATCCAGCAACGTCAGACCTTTCGGAAAAAGCTCGCGAAAAACCACCCGTTCACCGAAGCCCGGCGCAGTCCGGAACCGCAAGCGCTTTGAAAGCTGCTCCAACAACTGGCCGATATCTTTCTTGTTCCGTGCGTTGATATGAGACAAACGGTTGCGCATGACGATCCAATCCATCGGCGGAAGCCGATCCATGGCGCGCTTCTGGCGCTGTTCCCAGACCATCTGACTATAGACGCTGGGCGAGAGATAATAATCCTCGCCATCGAGCTCGACCCGCCCCAGCATATCCATATCGAGGAAGCTGTCATTCAGCGGCGTTACCAGCGTATCCGCCATGATATGCCCCAGGCGTGAGAGGCTGCTATCACTGCCCGGTGTGTCGATCACGATGAAATCGTTATTGTCCAGAGCGGCCCAAGCGGTCTGCAGACTCTGTTTCTCTTCCTGCTCTGCCACTTCCTGAATGTCACGGGTGGAGCTGTAGATTCGACGATGCTCCGGACAAGCCAGCTCTCTACCAGTTGCCTCGATGTAGGAGAGCCGGTTTTCGATATAGCGTGAAAAGCTGCCCTGACGGGCATCCAGATCGATGGTCCCGACCCGGAATCCCCGCTTGAGCAGCGACACTGTGAGATGCATGGCCGTGGTGGATTTGCCGGATCCACCCTTTTCATTGCCTACAACAACCACATGTGGCCGTCGGCCGCCGTGCCGATATTTCATACGACCTCTATCCATACAGCGGTGTCATGGAACACAGCCCCTCCCCGCGGGGGACCTGGGTCAGCGGACACCAATGCGTTAATACCAATGCCGTCCTCGAATGCCGAGTTGGGCCAGATGCTCTCCACCACCACCACATCACGCTGGAGCCCGTCGAAGGCTTCGGCATGCAGCGATATACTTGCCAGCTGATTGCCCAGCCGGACTTTATCGCCGTCCTCGATCCCAAGACGCTTGCAGGTCTCTGGGTGAATCAGAACGGTCGGCCGTTGCTCGCGCTTCAACGAGCCCGGTGTTTCCGTGAACGACGTATTGAGGAAAGTCCGCGCCGGCGCGGCAACAAGCCGGTAAGGCCGGTCTTCCTTCGCAGCATCGATCGCATCCATAAAGCCCGGCATGCGGGGCATTTCGCTGTGGTCGACACCGATCGAAGCCCAATCCGGCTTGAAATGGAACCTTCCGTCGTCGTTTCCGAAGCCATCTTCGAAATGCGCCGTCTCAAAATCCAGCGCACAATCGAGCCAGCGACCTTCATAAACGCTCTGGGCATCCGGCAGACCGGAAGCCTTGAGGGTCGCATCGATCAGTTCCCATTCGGACATCGCAAAACCGGGATGCTCAGCCCCGAGGCGTTCCGCCAGCGCGGAAATCACCTGATGATTGCTGCGGCACTCGGCGAAGGCTTCGATCACTGGCCGCGCGATCTGCAGATGTGTGTGCCCTCCGCCCCGGTAGATGTCGTCATGCTCCAGAAAGGTCGTGGCCGGCAGGACAATGTCCGCCATCGCCGCCGTATCGGTCATGAACTGCTCGTGCACGCAGGTAAAGAGGTCGTCGCGCTCAAAGCCCTGCCGGACCTTCAGGCTTTCCGGACAGACCACCATGGGATTGGTGTTCTGAATGAAGAGCGCGGTAACCGGGGGACCGCCACCCAAATCACGCGGATCGCCGCAAAGCACAGGCCCCAGGCGCGACTGATCGAAAATCCGCACGTCCGGGTCCAGAACATCGAGCCCTTCGATCAGCGTGGCGTCGATCGGGAAGATCGCGCCGTTGGAATAGAGCGCGCCGCCGCCTTCATGCTGCCAGGCCCCTGTTACGATGGACAGGCAGGTCGCCGCATGCAGGTTCGCCGCCCCATTTCGGGAGCGCGAAAACCCGTAGCCAATCCGGATGAATGACTTTTTGTGTGCGCCGAACAGCCGGGCAAAACCTACGATCTCCTCGACCGATAGGCCGGTGATTTCGGCGGCCCATTCCGGCGTACGCTGCGCGAAATGCTCTTCCAGCTCGAGATCCCAGTCAGACTGGCGTTCCAGATAGTCCCGGTCGGCAAGTCCCTCGGCCAGCATGACGTTGATGGCCGCAGCCGCCAGCGCGCCGTCGGTGCCGGGTTTGACCGCAAGATGCAGATCCGCCTGTTCCGCTGTGCCGGTCCTGTATGGATCGATCACCACCAGTTTCGCGCCGCGCTTCTTCCGCGCTTTGGCCACATGGGTCATCACATTGACCTGGGTAGAAACCGGATTGCCGCCCCAGATCACGATCAGATCCGACTGTGCCATCTCCCTGGGGTCGAGACCGCGTTTCACCCCAAAACCGGCCAACCAGCCCGCGTCCGCAAGCGTATGACAGATCGTCGAGTATTGCCGTGAATAGCCCTTGGTATGGCGCAGACGCTCAATGCCGTCACGTTGTACCAGGCCCATGGTTCCGGCATAGAAGTAGGGCCAGACTGTCTCCGCGCCGAGCTTTTGTTCGGCCTGAAGCAGGCCCTCGGCAACTTCATCCAGCGCCTGATCCCACGAAATTTCCTGGAAGGCCGCTCGCCCCTCCCCCTTTGCGCCTACCCGGCGCAAGGGCTTGCTCAGCCTGTCGGGGTGATGAACCCGTTCGGCGTAGCGCGCAACCTTTGCGCAGATCACACCGGCGGTATAGCTGTTGTCCCGCGCACCACGCACCTTACCGATGCGAGTCTCTGAGACCCGCTCGACCTCGAGAGCACAGGTACTCGGGCAATCATGCGGGCAGGTCGACTGCACGAATGATGGTTTCACAGCACTGTCTAGCGGCATAACCTAATGGTTGCTCCCTAGAGTGCGATTTTCCCTGATTAGAACAATCAGGGACATGAACCGCTCTCTACCACTATGTCTTAGAGACTGATCCATGTTTTTCGCCAATTTAGAAAAAAACGATCAGACTCTAGTTGAATCGGCGCTTACTTTAACCTCAGGCCGCGCGGTCTTCAATCGGGGTTCGGTTACAGGAAACAAAGAGTTATCAGATATTTCCAGAGAAACATCAGCTAAGCCCCGTAAGCTATTCAAGTGGCGGGAAACTGCTGGAGGGTGAAACGTACACAAACGAGAGTAAAAAAACGATGCTAGTGCCGGGAGAATCCTATGATGAAGTTCGCGAAAACCTGAATTGGTCGATTCCCGAGCACTTCAATATCGGCGTGGATGTCTGTGACAAGTGGGCCGATTCGGAACGTCTTGCGCTCATCTATAAAGCCAGTGACGGAAACGTCGCACACTACAGCTTCGCCGACCTGAAACAGCTCTCAAATAAACTGGCCAATGCCCTGAAAACACTGGGTTTGGCGCGTGAAGAGCGTGTCGGCATCCTACTGCCACAAGCTCCCGAAACCGCAATAACCCACATCGCGGCCTACAAGATGGGCGCAATTTCCATTCCCCTCTTCAGCCTCTTCGGCGAGGAAGCGCTGGAGTACCGGCTGTCGGATTCAGGCGCCAGAGTGGTGGTCACGGACGCAGCCGGTGCCGCCAAGCTTGCCATAATCCGTGACCGGTTGCCGGAACTGCGCCACATCCTTTGCATCGAAGATTTGCCGGACTTATCTGCGCTCCCCGACCTCCTGAACTTTCACCGCTTGCTTGAAACCGCCTCTGCGGACTTCACCCCGGTCGAGACCCTGGCCGAAGATCCTGCCCTCATCATCTATACTTCGGGGACTACCGGCCCGCCCAAAGGTGCGCTTCATGCCCACCGCGTGCTGCTGGGGCATCTGCCGGGCGTTGAGTTTCCCCACGAGTTCTTTCCACAGCCCGATGATCTTTTTTGGACACCCGCCGACTGGGCCTGGATCGGCGGTCTGCTCGACGTGCTTTTGCCAGCCTGGCATCACGGCGTGCCGGTTCTGGCCCATCGCTTCGCCAAGTTCGAGCCGGAGGCTGCTTTCGCGCTGATGGCGGATTTCAAGGTCCGCAACGCCTTCATGCCCCCCACTGCCCTTAAGATGATGCGGCGGGTGGAGAAACCGCAGGAACGCTGGGACCTGAACCTGCGTTCCATCGGCAGCGGCGGCGAATCCCTTGGCGAAGAGCTGCTGGACTGGGGCCAGGAAGCCTTTGGTGTCACCATCAATGAATTCTACGGCCAGACCGAGTGCAATCTCGTGGTCGGCAATTGCGCGAGCCTGATGCCGGTCAAGCCCGGCGCTATGGGCCGCGCCGTGCCGGGCCACGACGTCGCCATCGTCGACGACGACGGCAATCCACTCCCTTCCGGTGAAGAAGGTAACATCGGTATCCGCCAGCCGGACCCGGTCATGTTCCTGCGCTATTGGAACAATCCAACAGCCACCGAGGCCAAGTTTGCCGGCGACTGGCTACTGACCGGCGATCGGGGCCGACTGGACGATGATCGATATTTCCACTTTGTCGGCCGGGACGACGACGTGATCACCAGCGGCGGTTACCGCATCGGACCGGGCGAGATCGAGGACTGCCTGATCAAGCATCCGGCCATCTCCATGGCCGCCGTCATCGGTGTGCCCGACCCTCTGAGGACGGAACGGGTAAAAGCTTTCGTGGTGCTCAAACCGGATGTCCAGGGCAGTGAGGATCTCGCCAAGGAGATTCAGGCCTTCGTCAAGACCCGCCTCGCCGCCCACGAATACCCGCGCGATGTCGCCTTTGTCGATGATCTGCCCATGACCACAACAGGCAAGATCATCCGCAAGGCCCTGCGCGCACTCGAAACCTAAGGATCCATTATGAAGCGTGTGTGTTTCATCGGCGCCTCGACGGTGGAAGGCTTGGGCGATGAAAGCGGCCTCGGCTGGCCCGGTCGGCTCGCGGCGCTGGAACGGGACGCCGGTCGCACGTTCGTGCCCTACAATCTGGGTATCCGCGGTCAGACCCTGCGGGAAATCAGCGCCCGCGCGGCGGCAGAGTGCACCGCCCGCATCCAGGACCGCGAAACCGACCTGATCGTCCTGGGCACCGGCATGAATGACCTTGCCCGCATCGGCACCGGCGCCTTCCGCACGCCGCAGCGACGGACCCTGGAGGACTTCACTAAGCTCGTGGAAGAGCTCGCGGACCTTGCACCTCTGCTCGTTGTTGGGCCCTTCCCGGTCTTTGAGGCAAAGATGCCGTTCCATTCTGTCGTCAGCGGGATGAACTTCGATTTCAAAAACCAGGACATCGAGGCGGCGGCGGCGCACTATGCAGAGATCTGCGCAGAGCGGCGAGTACCTTATCTCAACCTTTTTAAACACTTGTCTGAGAGCGCTGATTACATAACTGGCCTGAAGGCGAACGACGGTCTACACAGCGACGCCGCGGGCTATCAGGCGATTGCTGAAGCATTGTCGAGGTGGGAAGTCTGGCAGGTTTCCGCCCACTAACCTCGCAATAACGGCATCATCAGCGAGAACAGCTCGGCCTGGGATGAAATTTCACACTTACGGTACAGCTGCTTTCGGAAGACCTTCACGGTCTGGGGACTGATGCCCAAACGCAGGCCGATGGAGGTTGAGGAATGGCCGCGCAGGATCAGAAGCGCAACCGCCGCCTGACGACCGCTCAAAGACACACCGTGTTCCGCTTTCGCGGCGTCGATCAGACGCTGAGAGACGTCGGATTCCTGGAAATCGCCGGTCGAACTCAGACCCGTCCAATGAACCTCCGCGAGGCCGATGGCGATGGGAGCAATCCGTTGGGCGACTTCAATCTCACGGGTTGAGAACTTTCGGTTTGAGCTGGCATCGCGCCCCAGACAGACGTGCAGCGAAACCCCCTTTCCGGGATAGGACACAAAGGCCAGTTCATCGATCAAGGTCGTACAGCTGTAGTAACTGCTGTAGTAGGGATTGCGGTGAAACTGGTCGGGTGCAATGTCCCTGAGCCGGTAAAGTCCCTTTGGAGCCCTTTTCACATGCAGCTCGTGAAAGGGGTCCAACAGATAGGCACCGCCGATATAGACGGTCTCCATTTCTGAATGAACACTTGGGTCCTTGGCCTGAAGATAGAGCGCTGAGGGCGCCCGGTTCTGGTAGTAGACCAGGATCGTGATGTTATCCATCTCAAGGCAGCGGTTGAGCCAACTGTGCAGTTTCGATTCAAAATGATCGCCGTTCAGGGCCGAAATCGCGGCTCCGAGACTGGTTTCTGCGGCATTGGGAAGCTTTTCCATCACCATACCACTTTGGGGGTATATACCCCTCCAAACAAGAACAGATAGACTGATCTATAAATTCAGGGGGTATCTCGCAAGAGGTAACACGGGGCATTGCTGCAAAAAACGCAAGACGCGACCGTGGCGGTCGACATTGAGAACGTCACAAAAAACTACGGGACCTTCACCGCGCTCTCGCGCGTGTCCCTCGATATCCGCGACAACGAGTTCTTCACGCTGCTGGGGCCTTCGGGCTGCGGCAAGACGACGTTGCTGCGCAGCATCGCTGGCTTCGAGGAAATCTCAGACGGCGCGATCCGCCTCTACGGCGAGGACATCGCGGGCCTTCCGCCACATCAGCGCCCTGTAAATACGGTCTTTCAGCAATACGCCCTCTTTCCCCATATGACGGTGATGCAGAACGTGCTGTTCGGCCTTCAGCGTCTGCGCAAACCCAAGGTCGAAGCAGAAGCACGCTGCGCAGAGGTGCTGGAACTGGTGCAGCTTTCCGCCTTCGCAGGACGCTATCCCAATCAGCTATCCGGAGGTCAGCAGCAGCGGGTCGCTCTGGCGCGGGCTCTGGCGCCAAAACCCAAACTCCTATTGCTGGATGAGCCGCTCTCCGCGCTCGATCTGAAACTTCGTCAGGCGGTGCGGGTCGAACTGAAGCAGATCCAGCAGGAAACCGGCATCACCTTCATCTTCGTCACCCATGACCAGGAAGAAGCCCTAACCATGTCGGATCGGATCGCCGTCATGTCAGCGGGCGAGGTTCAGCAGGTCGGCACACCTCGCGAGGTTTACGAGGCGCCCCGGAACCGCTTTGTCGCCGACTTCATCGGCGAGACCAATCTGCTGGACGTATCGGTCACGTCGGTCACCGGCGATCAGGCCCTCTGCGTGCTGCCCGGCGGACGCGAAATCACCTGCCCTGCCGCCGCAGTGGTCGATCCAGGCCCCGGACATCTCTCGGTCCGGCCCGAACGGATGACCCTGACAGTGCCAACAGACGCCCTGCTGACCGGCAGGGTCGAAAATCATGTCTACCTGGGCACGGATATGCAGGTCATGGTGCGCCTGGAGGACGACGAAATCCTCACTCTGCGGGTGCAGAACTCTGAGGCCGTCGTTGTCCCCACTATCGGCGCAGAAGTTGGGATCGCTCTGGAGGCAGGCGCCGCACGCTTGCTGGCCGACTGATGGCCGGCGGCATAGCAAGCGCTTCAGAAAGCGCAGGCATCTACAAAGGACGCGCGGGTCTGCTGATCCTGCCCAGTTGGCTGATAATAGGGTTCTTCCTGCTGCTGCCGGTCTGCATGATGCTGATCTATTCCTTCCTGACCAAGGAGTTCCGTGGCGGCGTTATCTGGGAATTTTCCCTCGCCGCCTATGATCAGTTCTTCTTCAACCGGGGCCTTTTCGGCGATGAGCCTCCGCAGATCGAATGGACCTACATCAACATCTTCTGGCGTTCGCTCTGGCAAGCAGGGCTGGCCACGATCTTCTGTCTCGTCATCGGTTTTCCCACCGCCTGGTTCATCGCAACACGCGTTCCCAGGCATCGAACGATCTGGCTGCTGCTGATCACGATTCCCTACTGGGTGAACCTGCTGATCCGCACGGTCTCGATGAAGTTCCTGATCCGCGACACCGGCCCTCTCAATGAATTCCTGATCTGGCTGGGCGCAATCGGTGAACCGCTCCACCTGATCAACACCAACATCGCCGTTCAGTTAGGCCTGTTTTATTCCTATCTGCCCTTCATGGTCCTACCGATCTACGCGAGCGCGGAGCGCTATAACTTCTCGCTCTCCGAGGCCGCGGCAGACCTATATGCGGGGCGCTGGACCATTCTGCGCGTGGTGATCCTGCCTGCGGTCAAACCGGGAATCATTGCCGGCTCGATCCTGGTCTTCGTCCCGAGCCTCGGAGCCTTCCTGGCGCCGGATCTTCTGGGTGGCGCGAAAACCTTCATGATCGGTTCCCTGATCGAGGAACAGTTCAAGGGCAACGCGGGCAACTGGCCCTTCGGCGCCGCCACCTCCATGATCCTGCTGAGCATTGTCATGACAGTGCTGATTTTCTACGCCCGCAGCCAAACCCGGCGGGAGGCGCGCTGATGTCGCAACGACACGACCTGCGCCGCTTCCCCGGCTTCCTGCAGCTGACCCTTCTTTGTCTTCTGCTGCTCTATGCCCCTCTGATGGTGGTGATGGTCTATTCCTTCAATGACAACACTTCGATCACCATCTGGGGCGGTTTTTCCTTGCGCTGGTACGAAGATGTCTTCTTCGGCGTCGAGGCCCCCAAGTTCAAACAGGCCGCTCTGAACTCCCTCAGCATCGCCACCATGGCGGCCACCTGCGCAACGATTATCGCCATTTCCTCGGCGGTTGCGATGATGCGCGCCCGGCAGCTTCGAGGCCGGACCGCCAGTTTCGCTTTGATCAATCTGCCGCTGATGGTGCCGGAGATCGTGACCGCTGTCGCCAGCCTGATCTTCTTCTCTGCCATCGGTTTCACTACCGGCTACGCGACTATCCTCGTCGCCCACATCGTCTTTTGTATTCCCTTCGCCTACCTGCCGATCGCGGCACGTATGCAAAGCATCGAGGACACATACGAACAGGCGGCGATGGATCTTTACGCCACCCCGGCACAGGCTTTCCGGCTGGTTCTCCTGCCACTGATGATGCCAGGTGTTTTCTCGGGGTTCCTACTGGCCTTCATCATTTCGCTTGACGATTTCCTGATCACGAATTTCGTCAAGGGTGCCGGGATCGAAACGCTTCCGACCGCTATCTTCGGATCGGTCAAAACGGGCATCAAGCCCAACATCATGGCAATTTCCACACTGCTGCTTTTGGTCTCCGTGGGATTTGTCACCCTCTCCTATCTGGCCAGCCGGATGGGGCAAAACAAAGAACAGAAAACCTAGAATAAGAAACCAGAACAACAGTGGAGCACATCATGAACACCTTTCTTAAATGTACCGTCGCGGCGATTGCGCTGACCGGTTTCTCGAGCATGGCTCAAGCCGAAGGAAAGCTCTCGATCTATCACTGGTTCGAATACATCCCGCAAGAGCTGCTGGACAAATTCGCCAAGGAATACGACGTCGAGGTGACCATGGACACCTTCGACTCGAACGAGGCCATGTTGGCCGCTCTTAAAGCCGGCAAGATGGGAAGCTACGACGTCACAGTGCCAGGTGACTACATGGTCGAGATCATGGCCGGTGAAGGTCTGCTCGATACTTTTGAACCCAGTGAGCTGAGCAACTATTCCAACATTCAGCCACAATGGCTCGATGTTAGCTTCGATCCAGGTCGCAAGAGTTCGATTCCCTATCAGTGGGGTTCAACCAGCTTCTCGGTTAACCGCGACAAGTTCAAGGGCGACATCAATACCACCAATATCCTGTTCGATCCGCCCGCGGAACTGCGCGGCAAGATCAACGTGTTGGACACACAGGGCGAGTTGCTGACCCTGGCCTCCATTCACCTGGGCATTCCTCAGTGTTCTTCCGACCGGGAGCAACTCAAAGCCCTGAACAAGCTGGTGCAGGATGCCAAGGTGCACTGGGCTTCCTTCGGGTCTGATACGGCCAAAGACGTTCTGGTCAGCGGCGACGCCCATGCCGGTATGATCTGGAGCGGCTTTTCAGCGAAAGCGCGTAACGAAGGTGCCAACATCGAATACGCTTACCCGAAAGAGGGCTACATCGTCTGGATGGACAATGTGGTCCTGTTGAAGGACGCGCCAAACCGTGAAAACGCACTGAAGTTCATGAACTTCCTGCTTGAGCCCGAGAATGCGGCGGCAGTCACCAATTTCGCCCAATACACAGCGGGTGTTGCCGGCACCGAATCATTCCTGACCGAAGAACTGAAAACTTCGCCGGAGTCCAATCCGCCTTCAGGACCTGTCGGGCATTTCGTGCAGGCCTGCCCGCAGGAAGTCCAGGTGCTCTATGACGCGATCTGGACGAACCTGAAGAAATAACCCGTTAGATCAGGCGGAAAGCTCACGTGAAACTTGCGCTCTATCAGGGCCCCTCGCCCGCCGGAAATCCGGAAGCCGCCTTCGCCACCATCGAGGGCAAGCTTCTGGCGGCGGCGGCCGCCGGGGCAGACATGATGGTCTTCCCGGAGCTCTTTCTGCCTGGCTACAATCAGCCTAAGCTGCATCCCTCCCTGGCTCAATCGCAAGGCGGGCCATGGGAGGGGCGGCTTGCGTCACTCGCGAAATCTGCCAACTGCGGCCTAACCGTAGGCTGGGTCGAGCGGGATGGCGATCATCTCTACAACAGCGCCAGCGCCTTCGATGCTGAAGGAAGGCGGCTTGCGCACTATCGAAAACTGCAGCTTTACGGCGAGATGGAGCGATCTGTTTTTACGCCGGGAAGTGACTACGTGCTCTTCGAGCTTGGTGGAGTCCAAACCGGCTTATTGATCTGTTACGACATAGAATTCGCGGCGCACTGCCGGGCCATGAGAGAACGCGGCGCGGAGCTTCTGCTGGTTCCCACGGCCAACCCTGCGGGCTTTGAGCACGTTCCCGATGTGCTGCTGCCCGCACGCGCCATCGAAACCAACATGACCATCGCCTACGCCAACTACTGCGGCCAGGACAACGGATTGAGCTTCGGCGGACGTTCTCTTCTGATCGGCCCGGACGGTGTAGATCTGGCCAGGGCAGGTCACGGCGAAACACTCCTCATCACGGATCTGAATGGCGGCACCAACATCGATCCCACGCGCATCAGTGCGCAATTAAAAGACTTCAGGGAGGCAACAGGGACCCATGACCAACTTTAATCCGACCCTCACGACCGACGAGATTCTGACCAAGGATGCGCATCTGATTCAGTCCTTCGCCAATCTCGATGCCCTGAAACAGGACAGTGCGCGCACCGCCATCGTCCGCGGCAAAGGCGCCTATGTATACGACAGCGAGGGCAACGAGCTGATCGATGGTATCGGCGGCCTTTGGTGCGTGAACGTGGGACACGGCCGGCAGGAGATCATCGACGCGGTCACCGCGCAGCTTCAACAGCTCGACTACTATTCGACCTTCTACAACTTCACACATCCCGCTGCGGCGCAGCTCGCGGCGAAGATCGCCTCCCTGGCCCCCGGCAATCTGAACAACGTCTACTTCAGTAACTCCGGCTCGGTTGCCAACGACACCGCCATAAGGATGCTGCACCACTACAACAATCGCCTGGGTCGCCCGAACAAGAAAAAGGTCCTGTCGCGCATCGGTGCCTATCACGGCTCGACCCATCTGGCGATGGCCATGACCACCCCACTTTACAGCGAAGGCTGGGACACTGCCGCCGAAGGGCTGGTGCACCACCTCAAGTGCCCGAACGCCTATCGCGAAGCCGGTGACATGACTGAAACGGAGTTTCTCGACTCTCTGCTCGACGACCTCCGTACAACCATCGAACAGCTGGGTGCGGAAAACATTGCCTGCTTCGTTGCCGAACCGGTCATGGGTGCAGGTGGCGTCATCGTCCCGCCTGTCGGATATCACAAGCGCATGGCCGATATCTGTGCTGAACACGAGATCAAGTTTATCGCCGACGAAGTCGTGACCGCCTTCGGGCGTCTCGGGCACATGTTCGCCTCAGAAGACGTCTATGCTACGCAACCTGATATCATCAACACGGCAAAAGGCCTGACCTCCGGGTATCAGCCTCTGGCGGCAACCATCGTTTCCGACGAGATCTACGATGTTATCTCTGCCCCCGGCGCCATGTTCCTCCATGGCATGACCTACTCCGGACATCCGGCGGCCGCAGCAGCGGGCCTCGCCAACATCGGCATCATGGAAAGCGAAGGCCTCCCCCAGCAGGTTCAGACCACCGGCAAATTTTTTGAGAACACTCTACGTGGGCTGGAAGACATGGAGATCGTCGGAGAGGTCCGCGGCAGCCACTTCATGATAGGAATCGAATTCGTAAAAGACAAAGAAACCAAGGAGGTCTTTGCCGACGAGCATCAGGTCGGATTGCGCATCGCCCAGGCGGCCCAAAAGCGTGGCCTCATTGCCCGCCCGCTTGGCAACATCGCCATCCTCTCACCGACTCTGATCCTGACGGAAGAAGAAATCACCCGGATCGGCAGCATTCTGCGTGAGAGTATCGATGAGGTCACGCAGGCCATCCGGTAATGGTAGATCCGCGAACCGGAATGCCCGTCTAAAAACAGAAGTAGCGGGTCATATCAAGAAGATCATTACGCGTATTTTGTTTTGAAACAGCTGTGAGTTTAAAATTACCACTGATCCAACCAAGGTCGAGTGACTGCTAGTTTCGATTTTTTTTGACTAATAATTTCAACATGCTAGATCTGCCTACAGAATCTCGCCGATGTTTTTTCTTGGACGCCAACTCCCGTATAACGGGATGAGCTCCATCCTTGGCGACCTTGCGGAGATTTGGCATGCAGATCGATCTGACCGACGACCGAAAGGCCTTGTTCCAAGGCCAACTTCAGTCATTGTTCCGCGACGAGTTCGACGAAGAGCTATCGGAGTTTCGTGCAAACGAAATTCTTGAGCTCGCAATCAAAACGCTCTGCCCTGACGTCTACAATCAGGCGGTACAGGACGTCCGTGCGCACCTGCAGGTCAAGCTCGATGATCTCGACGGAGAGGTTTACGTGGACAGCTAAGGCGAACTTAGGCAGTCGTGTTGTCTGCAATTGAACTTCGCCCGAAACCTTAGGTAGGCCAAGGAATATGACCCAGACCATCGCAATGATTGCAGGTCCCTATCTGCTCGTGACAGGTCTCGGATTCTTGTTTTCGTCCGATTTTTACCAGCGGATGATAATAGACAGTGTCAACGCCGACCGCATGCTCATCAATCTCTCGGGGGCTGTGCATTTTGTGGTCGGCCTCGTCATTCTGGCTCAACATTTTCAATGGTCGACGGCACCGGAAATTGTCGTCTCAATGGTCGGTGTCGGCGCCACTGCAAAAGGCACAACACTCATCGCGATTCCACAGTTAGCTCTTAAATCGCCACAGTCATCCGGGGCCGGCCTCAGATTTTCTGCCGCGGGCTTCCTGGCTGTCGGTGGTTATCTAGCGTATGTCGGTTATCTCGCCGATTTCTCCTGAACACACTTTTGAAAAGATCAGTCTATGTCGAAGAAAACCAGGCCGCTCTCGCCCCACGTGCAGATCTACCGCCTCCAGTGGACGATGCTGCTCTCGATCACACATCGCATTACCGGCCTTGCGCTCGCCTTCGGGAGCCTGCTCCTGATCTATTGGCTGGCTGCGGCAGCTAGCGGCCCTGAGGCCTTTGCAACGGCACAGACGATTGTTGGGTCTGTCATAGGACGGCTTCTTCTCTTCGGTTGGAGCTTTGCGCTCTTCTATCATCTCTGCAACGGCATTCGTCATCTCTTCTGGGACGCAGGCCACGGCTACGAGTTGACAACCGCCTACCGCTCGGGTCTGGCTGTGATCGCGGTCAGCCTAGCGTTTACGCTACTGACCTGGGCGATCGGATACGGCCTGATCGTTTAGGCAGTCTAAGTCCGCGACTTCACCCAGAATCCAGTCCCGAAATGAACGTATTTTTTGCGTGCTGCGCCGGTTTTCCGGGTACACCAACCAATAGCGTTGTCCATCATCGCAAGTGAGATCGAAAGGCTGAAAGAGCTGACCCTGACTGATCGCGTCGAGATAAAAGCTGCGGGTCAGAATTCCCACGCCATGACCGGCAATCGCCGCGTTGGCCTCCAGGATCTGTGAGCCGAATTGCAGGCTTGGACGCTCTGTAAGCTGGGCATCGGGTATTCCGGCAGCCGCAAACCAAACCGGCCACCAGGGATCCGAGGGTTCTATGATCGGCAGCTTGAGAAGGTCTTCAGGTGTATGAACGCCGCCGATGCTTTCCGCCAGCTTCGGGCTCAGCATAGGCGTGAAGACCGCGGGCATAAGCATATCGCATTTTAAACCGGGTTGTGCGACCTCCAGTCCCGAGCGAATCGCAACGTCGACATCTTCGGTCGAGAAGTCAGACAGTGCCTGAGTGACCTCGACACGCACCGCCAGCGATGGATGGTCAATCTGGAAACACCCAAGCCGCTGTGCGAGGAAGTTGGTGGCGAAGGTCGGGATTGCACTGATCACAAGCGTTTCATCGCCCCGGCCTCTGGCTTCGGCATAAGCATCGCGCAAGAGATCAAGGCTTTCGCTCGCCCGTCGCGCAAAGCGTCCCCCGGCGTGGGTAAGTTCTACGCCCCGCGCCTGTCGCAGGAAGAGCGGCGCCCCCACCCGATCCTCCAGGACTTTGATCTGGTAGCTCACAGCGGCCTGAGTCATCCCAAGTTCTTCGGCAGCCTTGGTGAAACTGCCATGCCGTGCAGCGGCTTCAAAGGCTCTTGTCGCAGCCAGTGGGGGAAGTGGTGAGCGCATAATACATAAATTCTCCTTATGCCTTATACGTCACATTCAATTGGAGAACAATCTGTCGATACGCCATCTCTGTCTTGCCGGACAGTAAAAGGAATATCCGATGGCGACAGCACGAGCCCCCTCACTACCCAAGTCTATCTGGGGGAAAATCATACGAAAGATTGCATTAAAACGCGCCCGTTCTCGCAAAAGAAAGCTCGGCAAGCTCTCTCTGGCTCACGTGCGTGAATTACCTGAGCATACAAAAAGAGATATTGGTTGGATTAATATGTAACAGCGTGATGGCGCGACGAGGTAACTGCGGGAAGGAATCAGCGGTGAGACCAGTTATCCGGATCATCCGAATCGTTCGGCGACAGCCCAATCTCGTCACCTTCCGTATTGATCCCAAGCCCCAGAACAGTCCGATTCGCATAGGCGAAATAGCTGACCACCTGATTGATCTCGAGGATTTCACCGTCATCCAGGCCGGCCGTTCGCAAATCTCGAACTGCCCCCTCGTCGATACCGCGCGGGTCGAGCGTAAGCGCTTTCGCATATTCTGCGGCGGCCAATTCGCGGCCGGCAAGCGCATCTTCCGGACGCCCCTGCTCCAACGCACTGCGAATGGTATCGCCTCGCGTTTCATCCCCCAGCAGCCGCTGCAGGCCCTGGAAATGATGTTCGACACAATAGGCGCAGCCGTTCAGCAGGCTGACATAAACGCCTATAATCTCCAGCAGGGACTTCGGCAGCTTGTTTGCAGAATGATGGAGCACGTTTTTGTAGAGGGCCATATGACCCTCCATCGAATGCGGCCGCAGGCTATGGGCCATCATGATGTTGTCGACGTTATCATCCGGGCCCTTGACCCGGTCGTAGAGCGTTCGCAGCCTGCCGGCGGCTTCGCGATAAGAAACGGTGGTAATCCAAGTCATGGAGAAGGCTTATATCGGAGTTAGGGTTTGACGGAAAGCCCGTGCTCCTCGAGGTGGCCGACTACTTTGTGTTGTCGGCGATCGCCTTTTCGAAATCTCTATATTTGTCATCCGTCACATTGATCGTGATGATCAGACACAAGCTGTTTCGAATTCTGCCGAGCTGTTTTGATGAGGAAGCCGGCAGGGGGATATTCGTCGAACGGCAAAAACCAACCAGGGCCGATAATACTTCATCCTCGGTCCAGTCCAACATGATCGGCTCAGATGAGCGATCAGGCGCAATCGTGATACTGACTTTGACACCGGGCCGGCTGTCTTGCGTGATGCTGTGAACGGTGCCGGAAGGCAAGGCACCGCCTTTACCTTGGTGCGCTGTTATCAGCGCCCGGGAGAGCTCCTGGGTTGAAAAGATAACGTAGCGAACTTCCGCTACCATCGTTGTCGCTCCCGCAAAATCCGCTTCATCCCGCTTCCCTAAGCTTTTCTTGTTACTTGAATTTATGCCGACGCAACGACGAGCATCAGACTAGTCGCATATCCTGAATAAATCCCTTTCAATCCGATTTTGACACATCCGACAAGGAAATAGATTAATTTCCACAACCTAGAAAATTGAATTTTCTTGCTAAAATTGAAAATTAACTCTGTTTGCCGTTCGCTCAGAACTCTCCCAGCCTCTCGGTATTCAGCTTGCAACCAAGGCCAGTCATGACAGGCAAGCATGAGTCGAAGCGAAGGTCAAACCGGCCTCGTTCGCAAACGTGCTGCCGGTTCGCAATATTCACCATTTAGTGTAAATTTCTTCCTCTCTCCTCACTTCAACTTACTGCTCTTTGTCTCATGGCAGCATAGGCTACAGGGGCTTGAACAAGGGCTTTTGAGGAAAAAAAAGGATAACTGCGAACAACTACTTAACGTAGATTTCTACAACCCAAAGGCTGTCACGCCACACGACGACGTTGGCACTCCGCCCGCGCAAAAAGATCGAAAGTAATCGAGAAGATGATCGATTTCCGTTTAGCAGGTGAAACCGGATTCATTTTCACGTCCTCCGGTAGCACTACGAAACCTCCAGAGTTAGAAAAACAAAATTAACTTCATTTTTTCGTAAAACCGGAAAAAAGCAGACGTCGCGCACGCGATTCCACATTCAACGATACGTTGCCAACTAACAGCCATGAATACGGCTGTTCGCCCTGAAGCGCCGTGCCGACACCACGTTGCGGTACCAAGCACACTAACATTTTGATATTTATTATTATTCTACTCTTAACAACTGCGCAAAAATCCATTTCTGATGAGGTTAGGCGTCAGCAACAGAATCGACGTGCCGAGCAGGGAAGAGTCTGAGCGCGTTATTGTTACTGACAGCGCTGCGTTTTTCAGTCTAAATCCCAACCCTCAGACTCTCCCCAACGCGCCTTTCGAGGCCAGCTTCCGCAACGAATCGCCAATTTTTCCCGTCTATGCCCCTTAATGGTTGAACTCGCTCCACATGAACCCGACGCGGTCGAAGTCGTCCGCGCTCAGGGAAGCTCGCCGTTTTTCCTGATCTGTGACCATGCCAGCAAACGTATCCCGGATGCACTTGGTCGCCTTGGCTTACCGGACCAAGAAATCGAGCGGCATATCGGATGGGATATCGGTGCCGCAGCGGTCGCGCGGCGTCTTTCGCACTCCCTCGACGCGACGCTGGTTTTACAGAATTACTCGCGTCTCGTCGTTGACTGCAACCGGCATCCGCACGTCGAATCCGCCATCCCTGCCGTCAGCGAAGCAACCGCCGTACCGGGCAACGCCGGGATCAGCGCGGAGGCCGCAACGCAACGGGTGGAAAAGATATTCACGCCCTACCATTCAACGATTTCAGCGCTGCTGGATGACAGGGAAACCCGCCGACAGCGCAGCGTTCTGGTCGCAATTCACAGTTTCACGCCGGTCTATCATGGTGAAACCCGCCCATGGCATATCGGGATTCAATACAATCGTGATCCGGCACTCAGCCACTGCATGCTTGTTGAACTCGCCCGAGACGAAAGTCTTTGTATCGGCAACAACAAGCCTTATTCGGTTAGTAACGAGACCGACTACAGCATTCCCGTTCACGCCGAAGGGCGCGACCTGCCATACCTTCTGATCGAAGTGCGCCACGATCTGATCGAAGATGAGGCCGGTCAGGCGCTTTGGGCTCAACACCTGATCGAACATCTGACCGCAGCCCTTGCGCGCTTCGACTCGCAGAAACCCGCCGCGCCATGATAGTTCTTTCAATATTCCAAAAATAAGGCGTCGCGAAGATGCCGTGCCAATAGATGTACCAGGGGAACTGAAAATGAATCCACGTAATGTAAAAACCGCTGCGGACGCCCGTAGCATCGTTGAAGAACGCGGGCTGGAGCACGTAAAGGTCGGCATTTTCGATGTCGATGGCGTTTTGCGCGGCAAGTACATGTCAAAAGAGAAGTTTTTCTCGGCACTGGAAAGTGGCTTCGGCTTCTGCGATGTGATCATTGGCTGGGATTCCAATGATCAGCTGTACGATAATGTGTCCATCACCGGGTGGGACACCGCCTACCCCGATGCCACGGTGCGGGTCATCCCTGAAAGCTGCCGCGAACTCCCGATGGAGGATGGCGCGCTGTTGTTCCTGGCGGAGTTCACCGGCCGCGCTGAAGCCGTCTGCCCTCGGGGCACACTGCGCCGCGTGCTGGAGCGAGCTGAAGCCATGGGCTTCTCTGCGACCGCCGCCTGCGAGTTCGAGTTCTTTCTGTTCGACGAGACGCCGGAGTCTGTGCGCGAAAAGAATTACCGCAACATGACGAACATCACCCCGGGTTTCTTCGGCTACTCCATGCTGCGCAATTCAGTCCAGGCCGAATTCTACGAAGACCTTCTCTCCATGTGCCAGGAAATGGACATGCCGATCGAAGGCCTGCACACCGAGACCGGCCCCGGTGTTCTGGAAGCCGCCATCGGATACGACAGCGCTCTGGAAGCCGCCGACAAAGCCGCCCTCTTCAAAACCTACACCAAAATCCTCGCCCAGCGCCGCGACTGGATGGCGACCTTCATGGCGAAATGGTCACCCGACTGGCCCGGGCAGTCCGGCCATATTCATATTTCCCTGCAGGGTAAAAAGGGAAAGGCGGTCTTCCACGACCCAAAGAAACCGCACAACATCAGCGACACCATGCGCCATTTCATCGGCGGGCAGCAGGCCCTGATGCCCGAACTCCTCTCGATGATCGCGCCGACGGTCAACAGCTTCACCCGGCTGATCCCGGGCTTCTGGGCCCCGACTGATGCCGGCTGGGGAATCGAAAACCGCACCTGCGCTCTTCGGGCGATCCCAGGTAAACCCCTGGCGCAACGGGTTGAGTACCGACTTGCCGCCGCTGATATCAATCCCTATATCGCGGTCGCGGGCGCCATCGCCTCCGGCCTTTGGGGTATCGAAAACAAAATCGAGCCGGACGATCCGATTGAAGGAAATGCGTACGAACACAAGTTCCCGGCCAAGCGCAAACTGCCCGCCACATTGATGGAAGCAGCCGGCCGCTTGCGTAAATCGAAGCCCGCACGGGAACTCTTTGGCGACACATTCGTGGAACATTACGCCGCGACGCGCGAATGGGAAGAACGCGAATTCCGCAAGGCCATCACCGATTGGGAGATGCAGCGTTACTTCGAAATCATCTGATTGCCAATAACGGCGGAGGCGGCAATGCAATTCACTGGGAAAACAGCTGTTGTGACGGGCGCGGCAGGCGGTATGGGTCTTGTCATTACCCAGGAATTACTCGCTGCGGGTGCTTCCGTCGCTGCCCTTGACGTCAAGCCGCGACCGGCCGCTCTTAATGATGCCGGTGCGGCCTTGAAATACCTGGAAGGCGATCTGACCGATGATGCCTTTGTTGCCGGTGCTATGCAGGCGGCGTTCGAGTTAAACGGCAGCCTGGATTACCTGGTCAATGCCGCCGCGGTTTTATGGTTCGACCGTGATGTTTCGATGGTCGAGATCGATCTCGACGTTTGGGACAAGGTCCTGGAGATCGACCTGAAGACGATGGTTCACACGACGCGCCACGCCGTCCCCTTGATGAAGCGCTCACAGGGCGGCGCAATGGTCCATATTGCGAGCACTCAGGCGCTGCGCGGCGATGACAAACCGCAGGATGCCTACCAGGCCTCCAAGGCCGCTATCATTTCACTTTCCAAGTCGCTCGCGATCCAATTTGCGGCGGACAACATCCGCTCGAACTCAGTGGTTCCGGGCCCTTGCCAGTCCCCGATGCAGGCGCGCTGGGGCGAAAATCCGCAAATTAAGCAGGCGACCGCCGAGGTCATTCCATTAGGACGCGTTGGCGATCCACAGGATATTGCCAACGCCGTATTGTTCCTGCTGTCGGATCGGGCAAGTTACATCACCGGTACGGAGCTCATCGTCGATGGCGGACTGACCGCCCGCCCCTGAGGTTGAAGACGTTCCCGAGTTTCCTTTGAAACACACCGCAATTTCACATAAAAACGTCATAATTTCAGATAGTTAAACTTTTAGAGATTAATCGCAAATTAACAACCCACCCGCTTAAATAGCCCATCGTGAAGGCTTTTTGAGTGAGATCCCGTGCTATGCCCAGGCGTTCCTCTACCCAACCAGAGAGATCCGGAAGTTCCGTGACGTCAATTTCTCCCGAGGTAACCGGCCTTGGGCGATCTGCTCTGCGGTTCGCGGCCCTCACATTCAGCATCTTCCTGACTGCGTCCTGCACGACAACGCCTGAGAAACCGATTTCCGCCGACCCGAAGATCTACAAGTCCGGGGCACTGATCCAGGACTGCGTCGACTGCCCGAAGATGGTTGTAATCGAACCCGGGAGCTTCGACATGGGTTCACGTCGCGGCGAAAACGACGAGAAACCCAGGCGTCAGGTCACACTCCGTCATGGCTTCGCCGTCGGAATCTACGAGATAACCTTTCAGGAATGGACGACCTGTGTGGAAGCTGGCGGCTGCCGGCATATGCCTGGGGACGAGGACTGGGGCCGCGCGCAGCGCCCACTGATCAATGTCTCCTGGAACGATGCCCAGGACTACATTGCCTGGCTGAACAACACGACCGGCATGGATTATCGCCTGCTGAGTGAAGCCGAATGGGAATACGCGGCCCGCGCAGAGTCCAACGCAATCGATATCTCGGGACAGGGGATCGGCAACTGCCGCTATTGCTATAGCGAGAGCACCCGCAGCGCCGATATGACCGTGCCCGTGGGTCAGTATCCCCCGAATTCGTACCGGCTTCATGATATGCTGGGCAACGTCTGGGAATGGGTCGCCGACTGTTATGTCCCTACCTATCGCGGCGCACCAGCGGATGGCGTGGCGCGTAACAAGTCAAACTGCGAAGCCCGCAGCATTCGCGGCGGATCCTGGAAGAGTTTCTATGGACAGACCCGTGCTGCCAATCGTGGCCGGGCGGAACAAGATATCCGCAGAAACGACATCGGTTTCCGTGTCGCACGTACGGTCCTGCTTAACGAGCACCAGGAAACCGCAAAAGCCGGCGCTTCCAGCACAAAATAAAGTCGCCATTCTTGCTTCCGTCGCTGGCTCGGGCATAATTCCTGCCTGAGTTTCAGCTGCGTGACAGGGAGGACCGGCATGACGACGGATCAACTGAGAAGCGGTGGCTGCCTCTGCAATGCGGTGAGGTTTGAAATTTCCGTTCCCGAGGCCGTTTTCAACATCTGTCACTGTAGCATGTGCCGTAGATGGAGCGCGGGGCCTCTGATGGCCGTGCACTGCCCCGGCGAACCGACCTTTACATATCAGGAAGGATTGGCCTGGTATCAGGGCACCGATTGGGCACAGCGCGGGTTTTGCGCCCGTTGCGGCAGCAGTTTGTTCTGGCGATTGGCAGAAACGCCGTCCGCTATGACCATTGTTTCGGTTGAGAGTTTCGATTCTGCTGAAGACTTAAAGCTATCCCGCCATATCTACATCGACGCAAAACCGGAACGCTACGACTTCAAAGACGACTGTCCACGGGTTACCGAAGCGGAACTCCTGGCGGAACTGGGGATCACGCCAAAGAACGACTGAAAAGCGCCTCTAAACCGGCAGCGATTTCCTGAGGGGCAGTCACAATCGCGTCGGGTTTGGCTTCGACGAGTTCGCCAGGCGGCGCATAACCGTAGCTAACAGCCAGCACCCTTAACCCGACGCGGCGCGCACCTTCAATATCGTGCCTGCGGTCACCGACCATAACGGCCTGACCGGGCGACAGGGACTCCTGCTCCAGAATGTACGCCAACAAATCCGCCTTCTCGCCTCGCACGCCATCCAGCTCGGCGCCGTAGACGCGTTGGAACCAACCTGCCAGACCGAAGTGTTCGAGGATCGATTGAGCGAAAACCCTTGGCTTCGAGGTTGCCAGGAACAGGCGGCGACTGTCGCGTGAGAGCTGCTCCAGTAGCTCCGGAATACCTTCATAGACCTTATTTTCCAACATTCCCACTTCAGCAAAGCGTTCTCGGTAAAGCCGCAGGGCCTCCCGGGCCTCTTCTTCCCGCGCTGGATTATCACCGATCACTTCGTCCGGTTCGCGCAGCAACTCTTGAAAGGACTCCAACAGCGGCGGGCCGATACACCATGAGAGTTCGGCGGTGTCCGGTACGGGCCGGCCCAGCGTTTCGAGCGCATATTGGATAGAGCGGGTAATTCCCTCAAAAGGATCGGTCAGGGTTCCATCCAGATCGAACAGAACGACCTGATCTGTGGCACCATTCAACACTTCGATTCTCCGGTCCAATTTCCAGCCAAAAGGCTGAATTCCAGCACTCTAGAGTAATAGCTCTCAGACACAAGTTCCTGCCGCGCACGACTCCCCTTGCAGCACCTTGATTTGCCCCTATAAAGTCACTCCAAATTTTTGGGAGTTAGGGGAATTATGGTCGAGAACCTCAAGTGTGTCTCGCCGGTCGACGGCAGCATCTACGTGGAGCGCCCGCTGGCCAAAGCCAGCGAAATAGCAGCCACACTGGAAAAGGCAAAAGCAGCCCAGGCAGCCTGGAAACTGACGCCACTTCGTGAACGTCAGGCCCTGCTGACCAAGGCTGTAGACGCCTTCGTCGCGAAGCGGGATGAAATTGCCGAGGAAATAACCTGGCAAATGGGGCGCCCCCTCTCTCAGGGCCCAGGTGAGGTTGCGGGTTTTGAAGAGCGCGCGCGCCATATGATCGAAATTGCGCCCACCGCCCTCGCCGACCTCGCAGTTGAGCCCAAGGAGGGCTTCACCCGTTTCATTCGCAGGGATCCACTCGGTGTGGTCTTCGTGGTTGCGCCGTGGAATTTTCCCTATCTGACAGCGGTCAATTCAGTCGTTCCAGCACTGCTGGCGGGCAACGCGGTTATTCTCAAACACTCGGCCCAGACGCCGCTCTGCGCCGAACGCTTCGCCGAGGCCTTCGCGGCTGCCGGTCTGCCCGACGGCGTCTTTCAGTTTCTGCATCTGGGTCACAGCGATGCGCTGAAGCTTATCGGCAGCCCGGGTATCGACTTCGTCTCCTTCACCGGCTCTGTAAATGCAGGCCGGGCGGTACAGGAAGCCGGTGCACAACGCTTCATCGGGATGGGCCTGGAACTCGGCGGCAAAGACCCCGCGTATGTCCGGCCGGACGTCAAGCTGGAGCATGCGATAGAAACACTGGTCGACGGCGCCTTTTTCAACAGCGGCCAGTCCTGTTGCGGTATTGAACGCATCTACGTCCATGCCGATGTCTACGACAACTTCGTCGAAGGCTACGCCGAACTGGTGCGCGGATACCGCCTGGGCAATCCGCTCGAGTCAGAGACCAATCTCGGGCCGATGGTCAAAACGTCTGCCGCCGATTTCGTGCGAGGCCAAAGCACAGAAGCCGTAGCTCAGGGCGCGCGCGCCCTCATTGACACTTCGGTTTTTGCAATGGACCGGGAAGGCACGCCCTATTTAGCCCCGCAGGTCCTTAGCGATGTCGACCATTCCATGCGGGTGATGACTGAAGAGAGTTTCGGCCCCATCGTTGGATTGATGAAAGTCTCGTCCGATGAAGAGGCCATCGCCCTGATGAACGACAGCGACTTTGGCCTGACGGCATCGATTTGGACCACGGACGAGGACGCAGCGCTCACTATCGGCGATCGTATCGAGACCGGCACCTGGTTCATGAACCGTTGCGACTACCTGGACCCTGCGCTGGCCTGGACCGGCGTGAAAGATTCCGGACGTGGCTGCAGCCTGTCGCAAGTCGGATTTGAACAGCTGACCCGACCAAAGTCCTTTCATCTGCGCACGGCCGTCTGACCTTGCGGCGTAACATAAATCAACCGAGTGTCGGGTCCCAGGCAAACCGGACCGCGACCATATTTTAAGAGCGACGAATTCATGACCGACAAAATCACAAGCTTTAAAGGCAACTGGAGTTATCCAACCCAGATTCTCTTTGGCCCCGGCAGGATCAAAAATCTCGCCGCGGCTTGCCAGAGCCTTGGTATGAGCAATCCTCTGCTGGTCACGGACCCGGGGCTGGCGGCCTTGCCGATGGTGACGGATGCCATTGCAGCCAATGCTGCAGAGGGCCTGCCCACGGGATTGTTCAGCGACGTAAAGCCCAACCCGATTGGCAAAAATGTCGAGGACGGCGTCGCAGCCTTCAACGCAGGAAACCATGACGGCATCATCGCCTGGGGTGGCGGAAGCGGTCTGGACGCCGCCAAAGCCATCGCCTTCATGGCCGGTCAATCCCGCCCGCTCTGGGACTTTGAAGACGTCGGTGACAATTGGAAACGTGCGGACAGCGACAAGATCGCGCCCATTGTTGCCGTGCCGACCACAGCCGGTACAGGCTCGGAAGTTGGTCGCGCTTCAGTCATTCTGGATGAAGCAACCCACACCAAAAAAGTTATCTTTCACCCACAGTTTCTGCCCGGCGTGGTGATCTCGGACCCGGAACTCACCGTCGGCCTGCCACCTCACATTACCGCGGCGACGGGTATGGACGCCCTTGCGCATTGTCTCGAAGCCTACTGTGCGCCGGGATATCACCCCATGGCGGAAGGCATTGCCGTAGAAGGCATGCGTCTGGTCAAAGACTGGTTGCCGACCGCTGTGTCGGACGGCACCAACATCGAAGCACGAGCGCACATGCTCTCCGTCGCCAGCATGGGGGCAACGGCCTTTCAAAAAGGCCTGGGAGCAATTCACTCTCTGAGTCATCCAATCGGGGCGCTCTACGATACCCACCATGGCCTGACCAACGCGGTCGTTATGCCCTACGTGCTGAAGTATAATCGCCCCGCAATTGAAATTAAAATCGCGCGTTTGGCGGCCTGGCTGGAACTGCCGGATCCTTCGTTCGATTCTTTCATGGCCTGGGTCCTGAAGATGCGCAGCGACTTGAAGATCCCACACTCCCTTGGCGAAATCGGCGTCGGCACGGACCGGATGGACGAAATTGCAGAAATGGCGGCTGTCGACCCAACTGCTCCCGGGAACCCGATTCCGTTGGAAGTCCCCGCCTTGAAGAGCATGCTCGAGGCAGCCATTGCGGGCGATCTTTAACCTAGGCCCGAGAGCTCAGGTTAGCCGGCGCGGACACGACAGAGTCGCGCAAGAATGTTTCAAGAGAAGACTGGCGGTGGAAGGCGTGAGGACGTCTCCAGCGCCTTTCTTTTTCATAAATAACAACATCGAAATTTGAACCTTAGTGCCAGCCTTTACTTTCTTGGGTAAAATTAAATTACCGCACTGCGAAATAAAAATTCCCACCTGAATCTAAAGTAACAATCTTTCAGCCCCTTACATTTCAAAATCATTTTCGAAAACCGGAATCACGAACAGAACAAACATAATAACTATCTGTTTGTAATCGATATTTTTTCGTTGAATACCTAATTTTAACACATAACACTTATTATAGTGGCAATAGAACAGGGATGTTTGAAATGCTGCTTCGGCTCCATAAGCCGACAGAAAATTTCAAGCGGGTCATAGAAATGAACCCGCACTTGGACAGACAACAGCTGGACAGGAACACCATGACTCCCTTTTCTCACCCCGAGTTTGACGGACACGAAGAAGTCGCCTTCTGCAATGACGCAGAGAGCGGGCTCAAAGCCATCATCGCGATCCACAACACGAACCGCGGACCAGCCCTCGGCGGCTGCAGGATGTGGCCTTACGCAAGCGACGACGATGCCCTGACGGACGCTTTGCGCCTCTCGCGCGGAATGACCTACAAGTCGGCGCTAGCGGGCCTGAACATGGGTGGCGGCAAATCGGTCATCATCGGCAACGCCAAGAGCATGAAGTCGGAAACCCTGTTTCGCGCGATGGGCCGCTTCGTTGACAGCCTTGGCGGTCGCTATTCGATTGCCGAGGACGTCGGCATATCCGTCGCGGATGTAGAGATGATGGCGCAGGAAACCGAATTCGTCGCGGGCACGCCGGAACGCGGCGCTGGCGATCCCTCGCCTTCCACGGCTTACGGCGTTTATATGGGTATTCGCGCCGCCGTCGCGCACCGATTAAATCGGTCATCCGTTTCTGGCCTGACCATCGCTGTCCAGGGCCTTGGAAGTGTAGGGTGGAATCTCTGCAAGTATTTGTCTGACGATGGCGCGAAACTGATCGTCACCGACATCGACCAGACCGTGATAGCGCACGCTGTCGAGAGTTTTGGCGCAACTGCCGTCACCACAGACGCGATCTACGGTGTTGAAGCGGACGTTTTCGCGCCTTGCGCTCTCGGCGCCATTATCAACGACGAGACCTTGAAGCTTCTGCGTGTCCCTGTCGTTGCCGGATCCTCAAACAACCAGCTCGCAGAACCGCGGCACGGCATTGAACTTCACAAGCGCGGCATACTCTACGCGCCCGACTATGTGATCAACGCGGGTGGTGTGATCAACATCAGTCACGAAGGTCCAGAATACGATATGGAGAAAGCCTTCGCCCATGTCGCGAAAATTCACGACACCTTGGGCGAGATCTTCAAGCGCTCCGAAGCCTCGGGCACACCAACGTTCCAGGCCGCCGACCACCTTGCCGAGGAGCGCTTCCGGAGAGAAACCCTGACCTCCTCTGCAGCCTAGGCTGAGGCATGCTTCGGATAAGAACCGTTATGTGAGAATTCTCAACCTGGTCGAAAGCACTTTGCGAGTTCGCCGAAACACGTGTACCCGTTTTGGGTCATATCGGATGGGATCGAAGTCAGGTCATGACATTCTGCGCCAGGGCATCAAGCTCGGCGCAGCGCATTTCATGAATGGCGACGCGGTCTCGCCCGCTTTCTTTCGCCACGTAGAGCGCTTCATCGGCGCGGTTGAGAATAACGTCGGTTTTAACTTCGCCTTTGCAGACCTCGGTCAGGCCAATGCTCACGGTGTAGCGGAGAATAGTCTCGCCGAGGTCGATTTCCGCTTCACGAATGCACTTCAACAAACGCTCGCAGAAGATCTTCCCTCCCTCGACATTTGTTTCGGGCAGGAGAATCGCGAACTCTTCACCCCCCAGACGCCCAACGCAATCGACGTCTCTGATTTCACCTGACATCAGGTTAGAGAGCTGCTTCAGAACGCGGTCGCCAACCTCGTGACCGTAGGTGTCATTGACCGATTTGAAATGGTCGGCATCAACCATGGCGACCGCACAGGGGCGGCCATACCTCTGGGTACGGGAAATCTCTTCGCTCAGCTTTTCGAGAAAGTGCCGGCGATTCGAGAGGCCGGTGAGTGAATCCGTCGTCGCCAGAATAAGCAGGCGTTCGTTGGCCTCAGCCAGCTCAAGTTGACGTTCGCGAAGTTGGAGCATGTTGTTTGCGCGTGCAATCAGTTCCAGATCATCGACCGGTTTGCGCAGAAAGTCGTTGGCCCCCGCCTGCAACGCGGAATAAAGGGCTTCTTTTTGCTCTGCGGCAGTAATCACAACCACCGGAATGTCGCGCAAGCCTTCGATCTCCCGAAAACGCTTGAGGAATTCCGTACCATCCATTTCAGGCATCAGGTAATCCAGCATTACCAGATCCGGAATGTTCTCCGCGCACCAGTCCAAGGCCTTTACAGGGTCCGTGAAGGTCACCGCCTCCACATCCTCCAACCGCTTGGCATAGCCCTTCAGTAAGAGCGCGTTCGGCAATACATCGTCGACAATGGCAATTTTTTTCATGCTGTTTCTACTTTGTAAAAACGTCAGAGAATAATCCGGTTTCCGTTCACGCCGATTTTAAGAGTTCAATCTCGGACTGCGTCTGCGCCAGGACGTCCTCCAGATCGGCAAGCTTTTCCGTTACGCTTGCGATGTCGGGCGTCTCGTTCTCGATTTCCCGCGCAATATCCTGCAGGCGTACAGCACCGAAGTTACTCGCCATCCCCTTTATGCTGTGCGCCGCGCGTTGCGCGGTTTCCAGATCACCAGAGGCAATAGAACTCTTGATTTCGGCCAGCGATTTTGAGGCTTCGGCAGGCACAAAACCGAGTGCCTCCTGTAACCCGTCATCGCCGAGCGCTTCACGCAGTTCATCAAATTTTTCACGATCAAAAAGAGGCAGTGCGCTGGTCACGTTACACTCGCTTTCATCAATTTCCGTATCGTCAGAAGGTTTCTCTGCCGGCATGGCATGGGAGTCGGTCTCCTGCACGGCAGTTGGTAATTCAGTTGTACCCTGCTCCAGATTGGCAGGCTTCGCAGATACCTGAGCATCGTCAACAGGCTCAGCAGTCGCTTCCTTCACAGGCTCGGATGTCTCTCCGCCCTCAACTTCGGTCTGGCTTGCCTGGACAACCTTACTCACTGGTCGACTTTTGGTCACTCTTGTGAGTGCCGCGAAGAGCTGTTTCGGATCGACCGGCTTCGCAACGTAATCATTCATCCCGGCCGCCAGGTACTCTTCGCGATGCCCGGCCATCGCGTTGGCAGTCAGGGCAATGATCTGAATGTCGGACACGGGACCGGGAAGCTTACGTATTTCCCGCGTAGCCGTCGGGCCATCCATCTCGGGCATCTGAATATCCATCAGGACAACATCAAAAGCTCGCTCACTCACCGCCTCGACAGCTTTCAGTCCGTTTTCGACCACGTCCACATCGTGCCCGGCTTTGGTCAGGATCGTCTTGGCGACAAGCTGGTTCACCGCATTGTCTTCGGCCACTAGGATACTGAGCTTGGGAAGGTTTTCACCCTGCCCCGTTCCGGAAACCTTCCGCAGCTGCTCAGCAGGTGCCTCACCCATTGAACAGCGTATGGTGAACCAGAAGGTGCTGCCCTTTCCGACTTCACTGTGCAACCCAACACCACCGCCCATGAGCTGGGCCAACTGGCGACAGATGACCAGGCCAAGTCCGCTGCCGCCAAAACGGCGCGTCGTCGAACTGTCGGCTTGCGAGAAGCGCGTAAAGAGTTTGCCTTGCGCCTCGCGAGAGATGCCCACGCCCGTGTCCTTGACGTCGACTCTGACCTCGATCTCACCATCAGGCAGCTCTTTATGGGTCGCGATCACACGGACACCGCCCTGCTCGGTAAACTTGACGGCATTGCCGATCAAATTGAAAAGAATCTGTCTGACCCGGGTTGGGTCGCCCCGCAGACAGCTCGGAAGCGCATCGGTCCCCACGGTTTCCAGGGTCAATCCAACATCGGTTGCTTTCGATGACAGGAGTGAGACGACGCCGTCAATTACCTGTTCTGGATTGTAATCAACCTGCTCGAGGTCGATACGGCCTTCTTCAAGTTTCGAATAATCGAGAATGTCATCGATGATCGACAACAGGCTCTCGGCGGAATCCTGGGCGAGCTTCGTGTATTTAAGCTGCTGGTCGGTCAGCTCGGTGTCAGAAAGAATACCCAGCATTCCAAGAACACCGTTCATCGGCGTGCGAATCTCGTGGCTCATGGTCGCCAGGAATTGGGATTTTGCCTTGTTGGCAGCGTCGGCCTCATCCCTCGCCATAGAAAGCTCTTCGGCGAGCGCGACCTGGGTTACGGCCTCAGCCTCTACCCGTTCGCGCGCATCCTGCAATTCAGACAGTCGCGTGCCAAGCTCGGTCTGCGTATCCATCAATGCCTTCTCGCGCGCGTCTCTCTCTCGAAAATTGCGCTGAACAACGCTGGCCCACCCCAATCCCACAATGAGCAGAAGTCCGGTCATACCCCAAAAGAAGTAACTGCCAATCGTCCGATATTCAGAGTCTTTCGGTGTCATATCCACGTAGACTTCGACCGCGCCCCGGAACACACCGTCTGTCATGATGGGAACGTACGCCTCGCTCACGACGCGCTGGTCTTCGTCAAACTCATCGTTTTCGGCGATCTTGACGAAGGTCTCACCCTTCTGAACCACCGACGCGAAGTAAGGCTTTTCATTCCGCGTGCCCAGATCGGACGAACGTGACGCAACAGTGATGACGCCTGCAGGATCAAACATCTTGAAGCGGAAGACGTCGCCGCTACGTGCCGCAAACTCCAGAGCCTGAGCGTTTTCATCCGTAAGCTCACCGGTCTCCAGGAGCTCTTCAAGCCCCTCAATGCGCGTTGCAAGGAAGAGCGCCCATTTCGTTGCCGATCCGACTGCCTGCTCCTTGAGCAAGTGGACGCGAACTTCCTGGGTCAGGAGCCAAATTGCTGATAGCGCCGCGACAGCAATCAGCACGAGCACCAGGAGCAGATTCCTGTCCTCTTTTCTGCTCATCACTTTGATCACGGAGCTCGCCACGAGTTAACCTGCCGTTAGGGAACGAAGAGGGATCTGCGAAAAAGCGCGCACACCCCATGAGGATTTATCTGCATACCATCGTTTGCATTGAATTTTAGTAAACAAAGTTGAATCGATTTACGCAGCCACAACCCAGGCGAAACATCCAAAATTCCACTTCAATCCGCCAACTGTCGCGTTAATGCCCGTCGACTGCGGATTAACCCGAAACACGCGCTTTCGTTTTGCGCGAAGAAGCTCATGAAGCACAACGATTGCGACTCCCGCAATCTGGTGGAAAGCTCACAAGCTTGAGTCATCAGGTAACAACACGGGGATGGGCCTCCGGGCAGTTGACCCGGGTTCAAGGTTTCAGGGGGAGCGAGAGCAGATAGGTCAGTGAAAAAGCCAACCTGCAAAGAAATAAGAGTGCTCGCCGACTTCGCGGGGATTGGCTTCAAGAGCCCGATACAGCAGGCTGAGCGCAACCCGACTCCCGGGTCTGGAGCCACAAACAAGCTCTATCTATCTCAAGCGACTGACAACAGAGAATTTGGATGTCACAGCGCCCAAAAAGTTAGAGCACGATGTCCTTGATCTTTTCGACCAGGAACAATCGTGCTCTATCTCAATAAGTCGGATCTCATACCTGACTCGATAAACCCAGCAACCTAAGATGCCAAATCAACGAGGTTTCAGGCCGAAACCGCAACCATCACCAAGGTTAATCGACCGCTACAAGATTCTCAGCGGAAGCCTTACCGTTCTGTCCTGGAACTAGCTCGTACTCGACTTTCTGGCCTTCGCGAAGACCCGACATTCCAGCACGCTCCACAGCGGAGATGTGCACGAATGCGTCCTTGGAACCGTCATCAGGCTCGATGAACCCAAATCCCTTCGTGGGGTTGAACCACTTAACCGTTCCTGTCGTCATATTCTGTCCTTTCAACCAATAACGATCCCACCGCCGGCATCGTGCCGCACTGTGGGTTTAGGCATCACGATTTCTCGAGGAGTAACGCGGCTGCGCGCAAAGGCGTCGAGGAGGACACGCCAGGAGAATTGTGTAACCAATTTTTTTTTCGCTCGTTTCACACAAAAGTGCAAGCTGAATCAAAGCCTACATCGCAAAGACTTCTACCACTTCCGTACAGCAAACTCTTGCAAAGCCGTGATATCCATCAGATCCATTCATCCGCACCAACTAGGGAAGTCAGCTTACACTCGCAACCCAAAATTGCAACAACATATCGCCTATCGCTAATGAAATTTTAACTTCTGCAGTGTAGCGGCCGGCCGCTCGGCCCCCTCATCCGAAGCACAGATGACGCGTCAAAAAATCTCGAGTTCAGGCGACTCATTCATCTATCGCGGGCGCCCCGTACAGGCCGCGACAAAGGTGACAGACTTCGTCGCCACATGGGAGAAAACACTTTGCCTTCGAAGCTTTTTCACAACGCATCCAAGGCAGTCATGTCATAACCTAGATCGACATCAGCGAGGCATTACCGCCTGCCGCCGTGGTATCCGTCGTCACAGTGCGTTCCGTGGCATAGCGATGCAGGTAGTGGGGTCCGCCAGCTTTTGGCCCCGTTCCGGACAAGCCTTCTCCACCGAAAGGCTGCACGCCGACGACCGCACCGATCGTGTTTCGATTGACGTAGGCATTGCCGACGCGCAAGCGTTTCAGGACATGGGCAATGGTAGAATCTATCCGGCTGTGGATCCCGAAAGTCAGCCCGTAACCCGCAGCATTGATATTGTCGACCACTCCATCCAGGCGGTCGGCCTGGAAACGGACGACATGGAGCACCGGTCCGAACACTTCGCGCTCCAGTTGCCCTATGGACTCAATTTCGAAAGCCGCCGGAGCAACAAAAGTGCCGTGCGAGGTTTCGCTGTTAAGACTTGTGCGATTTAAAAGGCGCCCATCCCTTTGCATACGTGCGATGTGCGCTTCCAGCGTCGCTTTTGCCTCGCTGTCGATGACAGGCCCCACGTCCGTCGACAGCAGCGCGGGATTCCCAACGCGCAACTCATCCATCGCACCGGCCAGCATTTTGATCACACGATCCGCGATATCCTGCTGCAGGAAAAGCACCCTCAATGCCGAACAACGTTGCCCCGCACTCTGGAATGAGGAGGCGATCACATCGTTTACCACCTGCTCCGGCAAGGCCGTGGAATCGACGATCATGCCGTTCTGCCCACCGGTCTCGGCAATTAGCGGTACGATTGCGCCTTCACGCGCGGCCAATGCCTGATTGATCAGCCGTGCGGTTTCCGTCGAGCCCGTGAAGGCAACGCCGGAAACCCGCTGATCCTTCACCAGTTGTGCACCGACCGTCGCACCGTCGCCTGGCAGCAGGTGCAGCACATCGCCAGGAATCCCGGCACGGTGCATCAGTTTGACCGTTTCAGTCGCAATGAGACCGGTCTGTTCCGCAGGTTTGGCGATCACCGCGTTTCCAGCCGCCAATGCCGCTGCGATTTGCCCGGTAAAGATCGCCAGGGGAAAGTTCCATGGCGAGATGCAGAGAAAAACACCGCGCCCATGCAGAGAGATCTCATTGGTCTCGCCGGTCGGACCGGGCAAAGGCCTGGGCGCGCCAAACTCCTCGCTGGCCCGTGCAGCATAATAGCGGCAAAAATCGACCGCTTCACGCACCTCGGCGATCGCATCTCCTATCGTCTTTCCGGCCTCTCGGACACAAAGCGACATCAGATTGGCGCGGTTGCTTTCCATCAGATCCGCGAGTCGGCGCAGGCAGGCTGCACGCTCCGAAGCCCGGGTCGCATCCCAACCGGGTGCCGAGCGATGGGCGCGCGACACCGCCATCTCAATATCTTCCGGCCTGGACCAGCGCAATTCGCCAACCTTATCTCTCAGGTCCGCCGGGTTCTGGACCGCACGTGCCTCCCCGCCCACTTCCTGGCCGGCCACCAAGGGACCTCCGATCCAACCCGGCTTGCCCATGCGCTCCATCTCCTGACCGAGCGGAGCAAGTTCCTGAGGCGCACTCAAATCGAGCCCGGCTGAGTTGGCCCGCTCATTGCCGAAAAGTCCCGCAGGCAGAGGGATCTTCGGATGCGCGACGATATCCAGGCGCTGGGCTGCAATCAGCGGGTCCGCAATAATCTCGTCGATAGGCAGTTTTTCGTCTTGAATGCGGTTTACGAACGAGGAGTTGGCCCCGTTTTCCAGAAGACGACGCACAAGATAAGCCAGCAGATCCTCATGACTGCCGACCGGTGCATAAATTCTGACCGGACGGTCCATTTTGGCCGGACCGACGATCTGCGCGTAGAGCGCTTCGCCCATCCCATGCAGACGTTGGAACTCATAGTCCTCCGATCTACCGGCGAGCTCGAGAATAGCCGCAACTGTATGAGCATTATGGGTCGCGAATTGCGGATAGAAAGCCGTCGGGCTCGCGAAGAGTTTCTTGACGCAGGCCAGATAGGAGACATCGGTCGAGACTTTACGCGTGTAGACGGGATAACCGCTTAACCCCTCGGTCTGCGCAAGCTTGACCTCGGTGTCCCAATAGGCACCTTTCACCAACCGCACCATAAAACGCCGATTATGACGCGCCGCCACGCTCGCAAGCCAATCCAAGACAAAGGGCGCGCGTTTCTGATAAGCCTGAACCGCCAGACCGAAACCGTTCCACCCGGCCAGCTCCGGATCGCCTGCAAGAGCTTCGATCACATCGAGCGACAAGTCCAGCCGATCAGCCTCCTCTGCATCAACGGTCAGTCCTATGTTGAGGCGTGCAGCATCCACTGCCAGGGTTTTCAGGCGCGGCACGACCTCGGTCATGACCCGGTCGCGCTGCGCGAACTCATAGCGCGGATGCAGCGCAGAGAGCTTCACTGATATACCAGGTGCGTCGTTTACCTCCCTGCCCGCTGCCGCCACACCGATTGCTGCGATCGCGTTCTTGTAGGACTCAAAATACCGATCCGCGTCAGCCATGGTCCGGGCTCCCTCGCCCAGCATGTCATAAGAGTATCGGTAGCCTTGCGCCTCGTCCGGCTTGGCGCGCTTGACGGCCTCTTTGATATCGCGCCCCATGACAAACTGCTGCCCCAGAATCCGCATCGCGCGCGAGATAGCGGTCCGGATCACCGGCTCGCCACTGCGATGCACAAGACGACGCAGGACGCCACCGAAGTCTTTGGTTTCGTCATCCTCGAGCTTGACCACGCGCCCGGTCAGCATCAGAGCCCAGGTTGAGGCATTGACAAAAATCGAATCGCTATGTCCCAGGTGAGCCTGCCAGTCGGCTGTCGCGATCTTGTCCTTGATCAGCTTATCCAGCGTGTGTGCATCGGGAACCCGCAAAAGCGCCTCTGCGAGGCACATCAGGACGACCCCTTCTTTGCTCGAAAGCTCGAATTCATACATGAAGGCGTCGATGCCTCCCTGGCCGATCCGCGAACGCCGAACTTCGCCGACCAGGGCCCGGGCGCGCGCCGCGATCCGGTCCAAAGCGTCGTGTGGTAACTCGACTTCCCCCAAAAGACGACGCACCGCCTGGGCTTCGTCGGCGCGATAAGCTTCGTGAATTGCCGTCCGAAGATCGGAGGTTTGTGCCAATGCCGGATCGATAATCATCTTCAGGTTCCTTCAAGCTGCCGCGCAGCGCGCTATAATCTCTATGTCTATTAGCCTTTTCCCAGAAGAATGTGCTTCTGTTTTTATGTAATTACCGAAATAATGATCTGTAAACTTGCACAATTTCAGCAGAAATCACTATGAATCAAACTTCACAGAGGTCTTTGGACAGGATTGACCGCAGAATCCTTAGCACTCTGCAGGATAACGGCAGAATTTCGAATGTCGAACTGGCGCGCGCGGTTAACCTCAGTCCCACCCCCTGTCTGGAGCGAGTCCGGCGCCTGGAAAGCGCAGGCTACATCGAAGGATATAGCGCACGGCTTTCAGCGGAAAAGCTGGGGGTCGGCCTGACGGTCTTTGTCCAACTGACCCTTGACCGCACCAAACCGGATGTCTTCGACCGCTTCCGCGAAGCCGTGGCGGAAATTCCAGAGATTGCGGAATGCCATATGGTCGCCGGAGGCTTTGACTATCTGATCAAGATCCGCACCAGCGATATGAATGCCTACCGCCAGATGCTCGGCGACAAGCTGGCCGCCCTGAAATCCGTCCTCAATACCCACAGTTATGTGGTCATGGAGGAGGTCAAAAACGATCGTAACCTCCGGGTACCGGAATAAGTACAGAATCTGGGATCTAACCTAGGACAACGTCCAAAGCACACGATCCGACGCCGAAGTGCCATCATAGCCATAGAAATAGAAAGTCCAGTCATCGGCTTTCTTCGGTGACGCGGCCCATTTCACTTTGTTCATCGAAAAACCGAGCCGCGCCTTTGTTCCAAGCACAAAGCCCATGTAACCTTCATAGGTCTGAGCTCCGGTAACACCCGGAGTGTCCGCATACACAAGGCGCGCGACATCGGTAGGCGCTGTATAGTTTGCTTTGATTGCGTTCACGTAGTTGAGCTTGGTTGTCATATTGTTGTCTTTCTGCAACTGCGACATCGCTGTCCAGTCGGTGCCTGAATTGGCGTTGGCATGCACCAAAACAGTCGTTCCCGCTGACTCGAAGGCCCAGACCGTGCAAGCCGACAAGGGGCCTGTCAGAACGAGTTGCGCGTTCGGATCGATCTCAATGTAGGTAACGCCGCTGGGTTGCCAGGGCAGAAAGCCGTAAGCTTTGTTGCTATCCGGCGCGACCTTGACCATCCCCCCGCCCTTATCCGCCTTGCACTGTGCGTTTGCCCAGGTGATTACCTCGGTATTGGGCAGACCCGCAGGAGTCAGCTTAGGCCGGAACTTACCACTGTCGCCAAGTGACCAATGACCCCCAAGCAACCAGGTTGGGTTCATCGATAAAAGAGATCCGATCGACATTCTATTTCCTCTCCCAGGTCTGTTCCGATGCCTGTTCGGCTCAGCGCCTCGCATTCCCGGCGACGGGCGATGACCAACTTGGATTCTGTGATTGAATTGGCATCGAATGGATAACAATCGACGTCATCGAAAATATACGAAAGTTTTCCGAACCCTGGCGCGATGCTATCGCGACTCAAGCCCCCGCCGAGAGTTCACGGCTTACGCCAGCCCGTTCTCTATTGGCACCGGAGGACTCAGAATTACAATTGACTCAATGTTATATTGGTACCAACATAACATCATGAAAAAATCAATCGAACGCGTGCAGACCGGCGTACGTATCGAGAAACGTTTGCTCAAGGTCCTGAAAGGTCTCTCGGAGCATCTCGACATCACCGTTGGAGATCTGCTTGAGGGAATGGCGTTGCATTGCTTCGAGAACAAGCCGCCCTTCTCAAAAACGACACTTAAGAAAATCCGGCAGTTGAAAGCGGTCTATGATCTCGACCTTGAGGTGTCGGATAGCCACAAGCTGCAAGACACTGGAGAGAAGTGATGGTGGCGCACACTGCGGACCTTACGCGCTCATTCGAGGCAAGGGATCTGGATCCGGTCAACTTCCGGCACGGGGATCATGTCGCTGTCGCTTACGAGATGTTGCGTCGATACAATTTCATGGATGCCACGACCAGGTATGGGGAAAGCCTGAACGCAATAGCGACCAAAGCCGACGCGGCGGATAAGTTCAACACGACCATCACGGTCGCCTTCATGAGCCTGATCGCAGAACGCATGAGACAATCCGATTACACGGATTACAGCAGTTTTATCACCCAGAACTCCGATCTGCTGTCGAAAGACGTTCTAAAGGCCTGGTACTCGTCGGAACGCCTGCAATCGCCCCTCGCCCGCGAGGTTTTTCTCTTGCCGGATCGCCCGCTGTCAAGCTGATGCGGTCGGGAGAAAGAGCTTGGTATCCGACCCACCGGGGAGGCGGCGGGCCGGAGTTACTTACTTTCTAGTTCGGCATAAGGCGCTGGCCATGGGGATTGTCAAAGATCATCAGCCAGCGGCCATCGGGCTGTTTCCGCAGGATCGCGACCGAGAGTCCGCTATTCTCAACATCCATCCCGTCGGGTGATTTGCCGGTCATACGCCAGGGCGCGAAGTGGACGGCGATATCGCCCTGAACGTAGACCTCATGTCCTGCATATTCGAAATGTGGTTTGAGGGTGAATGCGCCCTGGAACATCTGTCGAAGAACTGCTGGATCCGTAACAGGAGCACCAGGCTCAAAGACAACGGTGGCATCGGGTTCATAGCTCGCCATCACCCCAGCGATATCACCTTTGTGAAACGCAGCGGTCATCCGCTCCACCGTGGAAAGGACCCTTTTTTCTTCTTGAGACATAGCAACTCCTGGCTGGGAAAATGCAATCGCCGAAACGGCTGAGATTGCGAGAATAAAGACAAGGTTCATGAGGCTTACCGGCATATGAGGGTTCCTTGTTTGATAGAGAATTTGGGCAAAGACCGGGTATCTCCACACATTGAGCGGAGATGCAGAAAAACCGGAACGTGGGTAGATCAGGAAGCGGGCGAGACGATCTGCACGATCCGCGCAGCCAGATCTTGCGACCCAGGAAACGCGGGTGTCGCAGTCTGAAGCTTCAGGACGGTCAGGGCGCCTTCCATCTGTCGCGCCGCCTCAACAGCCTCGTCGTAAGTCGGAGCGTCTTTCAGGGCGTAGGCAATCCGGTCAGAGCGGACGCGCCCCATAGCCACTGCCGCAGGAAGCCTGCGTGGACAGCTGCAGTTGGCCTTGCTGTTGGCCAACCCACAGCTCTTTGACGTGAAGGCAACCACCTCGCCACGGGCCCGCGACAGACGCTTGCGGAAATTCTCTTTGGAAATTTCCAGTACCTCTGCAGCCTCAACATGATCCAGCTCAAGGATATCGCCGAGCACGTAGGCAACACGATGCTTCAAATCCAGGCAGAGCAGCATCGCCATGGTGCAGGAAATTCTTAGCTCGTTGAGCATGACCTTGTCTTCGGGAGAGGCAACTGCCGTAGTTGAAAGACCCGTCTCAAGATCTGCCCGGAACATTTCGAAACGCAGGCCGGGATCCCGGTCACGGATCTTTTTCGCACTCAAAAGATAGTTGACCGCCACGCGATACACCCAAGTCGAAAAAGCGCTCTCGCCACGGTAAGTCGAAAGTTTGGTCACCACCAGGATCAGGATCTCCTGCGTTGCTTCCGACGCATCCTCCGGGTTCACCAGCATGCGCATTGCCAGGTGATGAACACGCCCCTGGACTTCGCGCACAATTGCTTCCAGGGCCTTGCGGTCGCCCTGTTGTGCGGCCACGACATCTTCGTTTAAAGAGGTTTCCATCAATCACTTCCGTTTCAGTTCTATAGAGTTAGACGGAACCGCAGCGCAAGCTGTGACAATTTTTTTTTGGAAGCTTTATGCACTTATCGGAAGAAGGCATGATGACAATCATCTTCAACCAAAATCCGGTCACAGTTTATGGCACCGACGCCGCGCTCAGAAATTCGACGACTGTCACTGGACGAACCGCCAGACCCTGCTGAAACGCTCCGCGCGTTGGCCGACTATGCCGGTGACGTGGAGTCCGACAAATATATGGAGGGCGTGCTCTTTGATCGCCTTCAAGGACAAGTCGCGGAACTGCTGGGCAAGGAAGCGGCGCTCTACCTACCCAGTGGCAAAATTGCACAGATGTCGGCTCTTAAAGCCCTAACGGGACGCGCAGGCTGCTCGCGTATCGCCTTGCACCCGCGTTCGCATCTGGAGGAATATGAAGCGCGCGCTTATCAGGAGCTCTGGGGCCTGACGGCGGCGCAGCTCGGCGGATATGACCGACTGTCGACAAGTGACGACCTGGACGCCATTCGCGAGCCCGTCGGCGCGCTTGTCCTGGAGATGCCGCAACGGCGTCTTGGCTGTCTTCTCCCGAAGTGGGAGGAACTGACCGCACTCAGTGAACATGCCCGCGCACGTGGGACTTATCTTCATTTGGATGGCGCACGGCTATGGGAAAGCCAGCCATACTACGACCGGCCTTTGGCGGAGATTGCCGCACTCTTCGACACCGTCTATGTGGCATTCGACAAGGGTCTAGGTGGTTTGACCGGCGCCGCCTTGGCCGGCCCTCAATGGGTCATCGACGAAGCAAAGATCTGGCAGCGCCGTGCCGGTGCCAGGGCCCTTCGCAGCTTTCCGAATCTTCTGTCCGCCTTAAAGGCCCTGGACGAACGCCTGCCACGCATGACTGAATTCCACCTGAAGGCCAAGTCACTCGCGGCGGTGTTGAGCGAGATTCCCTCGATCAGCGTTTCCCCCGACCCGCCCCATGCCAACGCCTTTCTGGTCAGCCTGCCCGGCTTACGCGAACGCGCACGCAGCGCCCGCGACCGGATCGCCAGTGAGAACGGCATCTGGCTCTTTGATGAGCCCGAGGACGCCATCGATCAATCGCTCGTTCGTTTCGAAGTCACAGTGCGGGGGGCCGCCTTCAGCCTTGACGAAGCCGAGATAAAGGCAGCAGTGACGCGGTTTTGCCAACTCGTTCTCGCCGATTGACACTCTGGACAAGTGATGGACCGAAAGGCAGTCTCACTGCCTATGACAGAAGAAGAGCAAAGCACGATTCCCGACACAGGGCGCATTCACGGCGGCTTCGCGGATCTGGTCGACTACCAGCTCAGTGCATGGCGCGAGGACTATGCCGAGGTTGTCCTGGATATCCGACCACAGCACCTGAATCGCAGCGGGGTTCTGCACGGTGGTGCAGTCTCCACTCTGATTGATACTGCCTGCGGCTATGCGGGGTGTTTTTGTACGGTGGAAGGCAACTTCCGGCGGGCCCTCACGCTCTCGCTGGAAACACAGTTCATCGGTGCTGTTACAGAAGGCAAGCGTGTGACGGTAACGGCCCGCAAGACCGGTGGCGGTCGCACCATCTTTTACAGCCGCGCCGAGGTCCATGACCAAAACGGCAAGCTTCTCGCCCAGGGCGCGGGCACTTTCAAATACCGCCGGGGCAGCGAAGATCCTGAGGGCGTCCCCGCGGAAGAGCCAAAGCCCCTACACCGTCCGTAACAGCTTGCGCGTCAGCTGCCGGTAAAGTTAGGTGTTTCCTTGGCCAGAAACGCCCGAATGCCTTCACCGTAATCGTCACTGTTACAGATTTTAAACGGCGCGATCCAATCCGTTCCCTTCAGATCCAGCGGCGCCCCTGCCTTTCGGGAAAAGCTTTTGTGGGCGCGTGCGACCAACGGCGCGCCCGCTGCGATCCGCCCTGCCGTCGCCTTGACTTCTCCGTCCAGTTCTTTGTCCTCCACTACGCGCGTCACGAGGCCTTTCGCACAGGCCTCATCGGCGGTGTAGATCCGGCCCTCAAGTAGCAGTTCCAGAACCGTCGGCCGCCCGACCGCCTCGACCAATGCGATCATGGCCGCATAAGGCAAGGCATTGCCAATCCGGTTGATGGGAATACCGATACGTCCGGACCGCCCTGAAATGCGTAAATCGCAGTGAATGGCGAGCTCCAGTCCGCCACCGACACAGGCACCGCGGATCGCCGCCACTGTAGGATGGGGGCAATCCCGCACCGCGTCGGTCGCCCGGTCCATGATCTTGGCATAGGCTTCAGCCTGCTTGCCGTTCGCGCGCACCTTTGAAAACTCGGCAATATCCGCACCGGCGGCAAAGGCCTTGTCCCCCGCGCCACGCAGAATGACGCAACGTAAGCTCTCATCGTCGTTGAGCTCCGTCATGACGTCACCGAGCGCGGCCCACATTTCCAGGTTAAAGGCGTTGCGGCGCTGCGGCCGGTTCAGCGTAATCGTGGCAATCGCGCCATCGCGCTGCATTTGAACGGTCTTGGACATCGGTGCTTTCCCAAAATCTGCAGTTCTGAACGCACCAACGCCCCCATACAATTGGAGCGTTCGATGAAACGTTCGGAGGTTGTTCCACTTCCTCAGACAGAGTACGATTTTGCACTGCACAAGAGCAAGAAGCGACGAAGCTGATTGCGCATCCCGCCATCGATCACCCCACTCGGAAGGCAGCGGAAATGGTTTCGAAACCCAGGTCAACAGGCACAAGAAAAACAAAAACGAACAAGACTGCGAGCGAAAACAAAGTCGCGGCTGCCAAAAAGCCCGCATCTGCAGGCAGAAAAACCGCTACACCCAAGACCTCGAACCCCTGTTCACCCTGGCCACAAGGCAAAGATGTCAAACGCATCAATGTTGCATTGCAAGGTGGCGGCGCACACGGCGCCCTGACCTGGGGCGTCCTGGATCGTTTACTGGAAGACGACGGTATCTCCATCGAGGGAATCTCCGGAACCAGCGCAGGCGCGGTCAACGGTGCCCTACTGGCTTACGGCATCACCGCGGGCGGGCGGGAATTCACACGCGATCTTTTGACACGCTTCTGGAAACGCATTTCCGAGATCGCCGCCACTTCACCGCTACAGCCGACTCCTTTCGACCGGATGCTGGGCCTGGGCCGCATGGATTACTCCCCGGCTTTCATGGCGCTCGACATGATGTCGCGTGTGCTGTCGCCCTACCAGTTTAATGCACTGGCGCTCAATCCCCTGCGCGATACCATGGCCGAGTTCGTCGACTTCGAGGTCGTCCGGCATTGTAAAGAAGTCAAGCTTTTCGTCAGCGCGACCAGTGTAAAGCGTGGCCGGGTCAAGATCTTCGGGCTGGAGGAAATGTCATTGGACGCCGTCATGGCGTCCGCCTGCTTGCCGTTCCTGCAGCCGGCTGTGGAAATCGACGGCGAGCCCTATTGGGACGGTGGTTACATGGGCAACCCCGCAATCTTTCCGCTGATCTATCATACAGACAGCAGCGACGTTCTCCTGATCCAGCTGAACCCGATCAATATCCAGGAAACCCCAAAATCCGCGCAGGAGATCCTCGACCGCCTGAATACCCTGACATTCAACTCCAGTCTGATGCGAGAGATGCGCGCGATCAAATTCGTGACGGACATCATCGACAGCGGCTACGACGACGACGGGCGGCTGAAACGCATGCTGATGCATGTGATCGATGCCGAGGACGTCATGGACGACCTGGGAGTCTCCAGCAAACTCAACGCGGACTGGGAGTTCCTGCAGTACCTGCACAAAATCGGCTATGACAGAACCGAGATCTGGCTGAAGGAAAACCGCAGTGCGCTCGGTGTCCGTTCGACCATGGACATCGAAGAGATGTATTTGTGACGTCGGTCGAACCATTTTTATTCAGATTCAACGCCACGGCCCTAATCGACGAAGTACACTACAGCATCGATGTGCCTTACGGCTCATTTATGCTCAAGGCCACAACCAGCGAAGAGGAAATCACCGGCACAACGCCGCCAAGGAGTTATCGCCTGCAATCCGGTGCGCGTGTGACGGTCTGGCAAAATTCGCACGGGCGCCTCGAGCTCTTTCGTTCCAGCGTTACGGGGCAATTGTACGAAGGAGCCTACGTCGATGGCTGCGAAGCCGCTATTTGGCGCTACCAGGCTCTGCGGGACGGCATTTCGCTCACGACGGAATGCGCCTGGACGGCGCTTCCCGGCAACGCCGACGGAGGACCGGACGGCGGACAGAATCTCACGGCTCTAACTTGGGACATCAAGCCAGGTCGAGTTTCGCTGGGAACCGATGACGTCGATTGTCTGAGAGAACAGGCAATAGCAGGAAACCTACCCGCCCGATGGGCATCCACCCTGAGCGCCGATGCTGTGCGTCACCTCCCAGAGGGCCTCCAGGTAACGCTCCCCAAGCTCAATTCCGGAGAAAATTGCCAGGTTACATTTCTGGTGGCCTGGAACATTCCTCCTGATGATGAGGATGCCTCGACCTGGGTATCTGTGCAGGCCGGGCCGCAAATCATTCTGAAAAGTGCCGGCTGTCGATAAGGCCGTGGATCTTTAGGCCTGCAATCACTTCTGGACTCAGCCTTAGCCTAAATAGCGTTGCCCGCAAGGAGCCGAATGGATAAACAGAGACCTCAGAAATCGCGGCGGCATGAGCGCCGGGTCTGAATGAGGGAAAGGCTGGAAATGACAACGGAAATGACAGGCAAGAGCGCTTTGACGAGTGAAACCGCCCTTACGACGGCGCGGATCCTGATGGAAATTGAAGCGGTCCTCTTCCGGCCCGACGATCCCTTTACCTTCACTTCAGGCCGCGTAAGTCCTGTCTACGTCGACTGCCGCAAGATCATTTCCTTCCCCCGCGCCCGCGCGAAGCTGATGGACGCAGCCGTCGAGATGATCACGCGGGAAATCGGTTACGAATCCCTGGACGCCATCGCCGGCGGCGAGACGGCCGGCATTCCCTTTGCCGCATGGATTGCCGAACGCCTTAACCTGCCGATGCTCTACGTGCGCAAAAAGCCAAAAGGCTTCGGACGCGATGCACAGATCGAGGGCGCCATGAAGGAAGGCGACCGGATTCTCCTGGTCGAGGATCTAGCCACCGATGGCGGCTCCAAGCTCAACTTCGTGGAGGCATTGCGAACCGCAGGTGCAAAAGTCAGCGATACCTTCGTGGTTTTCCACTACGGCATTTTCCCCAAAGGCATTCAGGACCTCGCGGACAAAGGCGTTCGCCTTCACGGCCTTGCCACCTGGTGGGATGCCCTCGCCGTCGCCGAACAACAGGGCTATCTGAACGAAGAAGGCCTGGAGCAGGTTCGTGCGTTCCTGAACGACCCCAACGGCTGGTCTGCTGAGCGTGGCGGCAAAGCCGACTGATATTCTCCGGCTGCTCTTTCCGAACCAGGATCACAAGATTGAAAAGTCTCTGCCCCGGCAGCGGATTTGTGTCTACACTATCCATTACACAGAATCGTAATGGACGGCAGACTCTATGCGGCGACTTCTCTCAGCCATCGGCGCAGTTTTTCTTGGGATCGCCACCCCATCCGCCTTAAGCGCCGAAACCCTGACCATCGGCATCACGCAATATCCTTCCTCTTTTCATCCCACGCTGGTCTCCATGCTGGCCCAACGCTATGTCGAGGGCCTGACCCTGCGGCCAATCACCGTTTACGACCATGATTGGAAGCTGGTCTGCATGCTCTGCACCGAGCTGCCTACAATCGAAAACGGCGGCGCGAAGCGCGAGACCTACGAAAAAGATGGTGAGACCAAGGAAGGCATGGCTGTCACCTACAGCCTGCACCCCGATGCAACCTGGGGCGACGGTACGCCGGTCACCAGTGACGATATGCTCTTTACCTGGGAAATGGGGCGAGACGAGCGCTCGGGCGCCGTTTCGCTTGAGGCTTTCCAGCGTATTCTCTCGATCGACGTCATCGACGAGAAGACTTTTACGCTGCATCTCGACCGGGTGACCTACAGCTATAATGCCTTCTCACTCGCGTTGCTTCCCGCCCATATCGAACGTCCGATCTACGAGGCCAATCCTTCGGAGTATCGCAACCGCACCGCTTTCGATCGTGATCCTTTTAATCCGGGACTGAGCTTCGGCCCCTACCGTTTGGCCGCCACAGAACAGGGCGCGACCATGGAGTTCCTCCCCAATCCAAACTGGTGGGGTCCCAAACCGGCGTTTGACAAAATTATCGTGCGGGCAATTGAGAATACCGCCGCCCTGGAGGCCAATTTGCTGTCAGGTGCAGTGGACACCATTGCCGGCGAACTGGGATTGACACTGGATCAGGCCCTGGCTTTTGAGAAACGCAACAGCGACAAGTTTGACATGGTCTATAAGTCGGGCCTGATCTACGAACACATAGACCTGAACCTGGACAATCCGATTTTGGCCGATAAGCGCGTGCGCAAAGCGCTGCTCCACGCACTGGATCGTGAAACTATCAGTGCCCAGCTTTTTCAGGGCCGCCAGCCGGTCGCACATGCGTCGGTCAGTCCGCTGGATTCCGTTAACAACCCTGCAACACCAACCTACGCATACGATCCCGCCAAGGCAAAGGCACTGCTTGATGATGCCGGCTGGTCGGTGATGAAACGAGGCTTGCGCCATAACGCAGACGGCGAACGACTGACACTTGAGATCATGACCACCGCCGGGAACCGGTCCCGTGAACTGGTCCAACAGGTCCTGCAGAGTCAATGGCGGCAGATTGGAATCGACATCACAATCCGCAACCAGCCCGCGCGCGTGTTTTTCGGTGAAACCGTGAGCCGCCGCAAATTTTCCGCCATGGCTATGTTCGCCTGGATCTCCTCCCCCGAAAGCGTTCCCCTGACGACCCTCTCTTCCACCCAGATTCCGACCGAGGCCAATGGCTGGTCCGGTCAGAACTACACCGGATTTAACAATCCGGAGATGGATGCGCTGATCGACGGAATTGAACGCGAACTGGACTTCGAGAAACGAAAGGAACTCTGGGCACGATTGCAGGTGCTATACACCGAAGAACTGCCGGTGCTGCCCCTTTATTGGCGCGCGAATGCCTTTCCGCTTCCCAAATGGCTGAAAGGCGTCCGCCCAACCGGGCATCAACTCACCACGACGCTCTGGGTCGAGGACTGGCGTGTCGAAGGCCGGAATTGAAATCCGGAATGCGGTCAAGCTGTCACAGAGGTAAGGCATGATCAAAGTCGTCCTCAGCAGGCTGGGTGAGTCAGCAGTGGTTCTACTGGTGATGTCCTTTGTGATCTATGCCCTGATCGGATTGATGCCGGGCGATCCCATCGACATCATGGTCAGCTCGGACCCGAACCTGACGGCGGCTGATGCCGCCCGCTTGCGCGCTTTGCACGGCCTTGATCGCCCGATACACGAACGCTACCTGACCTGGCTGACGGCTGCCGCGCAGGGAGATTTCGGCTATTCCCGGCTCACCAACCAGCCGGTTCTGGATGTCCTTATTCCCCGGTTGGGCAATACAGTGATCCTGATGGGCTGCAGTTTCCTGCTTGCCCTGTTGCTCGCGTTGCCCGCCGGCATTCTTGCAGCACTCGTCCCCCGCTCCTTTTTCGATCATGCCATCAACCTCACGGCTTTCGCCGGGATCTCGGTGCCGCCCTTCTGGCTGGCCATTCTGCTGATCATTCTCTTTTCGGTAACGCTGGGCTGGTTGCCCGCCGGTGGCATGGGTGCGGCCGACGCGGACTTTGGCACCAGACTCTCCCATTTGGTCCTGCCCGTCCTGACGCTCACGCTGGCAACGCTCGGGGGACTGATCCGTTTCATGCGCGCGGCAATGATTGAGGCCCTGCGTCAAGATTATGTGCGCACCGCGCACGCCAAGGGGCTGCATCCGGCCCAGGTCGTGGTCGGTCACGCGCTGCGCAATGCCATGATCCCCGTAACGACAATTCTGGCCCTGAATTTCGGCAGTCTCTTCTCCGGCGCACTGATTACCGAAACGATGTTCGGTTACCTCGGAATGGGAAAAGCCATCTACGATGCCATTTTAGGCAATGACTATAATTTAGCCCTCGTCGGACTCTTGTTCGCTACGTTAACTACACTTCTGGCGAACCTGATCGCGGATTTGGCCTACGCATGGCTCGATCCCCGCGTTTCATTTGCTTAAGTGCTTAGTTTTACCAAATTTGAGCACCAATTGTTAACCAGTTCGGGGGCACACTCTTGTTTATTCGTAGACAACTCAATGACGGAGCAAAGCCCCGGCTTATGTTTTGGAAACCCAAACCGACAGTGCAGCGCAGACGGCACCCCAGAAGTGATTTCCCGCTTGAAATCCGCTTCGGCAACGAAGTTGTGTCGACTGTAAACTGGAGTTTGGGCGGGTTTCTGATCAAAACCGGCACGCACCGCCACAAGGGTACGCGTCACCGGATTCAGCTTGAAGTCCATGACGTCGAGAACGGTAAGGCCTGGGCCAACGCCGAATGCATCCGAAGCTACGGCGGCCGCAGCGCATTCCGTTTCAAGGATCTTTCAAAGCCCGCGTACCGCGCTCTGCGCCAGATGATCGCCGAAAAGCAAGCCGCCTAAGGCTTTCTTCTAAGCACTAGCCCCTAGCGCGTCCGTCATTTTCCTTGAATAGAGTTACTGCGGCGGGTTGACCGGCACCGTCTTGGAAAAAGACGAGCGCTTTGACAGATCCTCGAACCATGCCTTCAGTTTTGGATAACTCCCCCGCCAATTCCGCTCGTCATAGCGAAAATCCAGATACCCCAGCGCACAGCCAAGCGTAATCTGGGCAAGGTTCAGCATCTCGGCATTCGGATCTCCGCAGGCCTCAGGATCCGCCTCAAAGGCGGCCAGCCCGTTCTCGATCTTGCTCCACTGATCCTGGGTCCAGGTATCCCAGCGGAACTCTTCGGGCCGCAGCCAGGTTTCATAACGGATCAATACCGCTGCATCACAGAGACCATTGGCCAGGGCATGATCTCTAAGGATCGTCCAGCGTGCCTCACCACCGCCGGGCAGGATGCGTCCGCCGCCAGCGCGCGCGTCCAGGTACTCACAGATCACGCCGGAATCGTAAAGCACGGAACCGTCATTGCGGGCCAGCGCCGGAATCTTGCGCAAAGGATTGCCGTTCTTTGCGTAGTCTTCATTGGCCATTCCCGGGGCAACGGGCGTCAGAACCAGCTCAATCTCGTCAGCCAGTCCAAGTTCCAGTGCAGCAATATGAACCTTGCGCGCGAAGGGGGATTGCGGTGCATGAAAGAGTTTCATCGCAGTGTCTCGCTTAACGTAAAGAGGAATGCCGGAGTTGGGTGAATCGTAACCCAGATGGGAAACGCTTGTCAGACGCATATGATGCAGCAGTTTGCCGCGAGAGTCTGATCGTTTTTTACTCTTTGAGTGAAAAACCTGGATCAGCCACGCTTACTTTCAACCAAACGACAGCGATATCCTATCGAAGCGTCTCTGCTTGGTTTAGTATGGCCGCTTAAGACTCGCCTAACGCCCGGAACACGGAACCTATGTCGGAGCCTGCCGCCAACTCTTCTCCCGGTTTTCTAGCTGCAGAGGCGGCCCTCGCAAGCGGCCCCGCCCGCTCTGTGCGCGCCCTTCTCGTACGCAGGTTTCTGCAGCACCATCTCGCCCTTATCAGCCTGGCCGTCCTGGTGGCGCTTGGCGCGCTGGCGGCGGCGGCACCGCTGGTGGAGAGCCTGTTGGGCGTCGACGCCAACCAGGTCAATCTGCTGGCTCTGAAGCAACTCCCGACGCTCGCCCATCCGCTTGGAACCGACGAACTCGGGCGGGATTTGTTGGTACGGCTGCTTTACGGCGGGCAGATTTCCCTGATGGTCGCCGTCGTCACGGCCCTTATTTCCGCCGTCATTGGCACAATCATTGGCGTGATTGCAGGCTATTATGGCGGCCCGTTGGATTCGCTCCTGATGCGGCTCACCGACGGCGTCATCGCCCTCCCTCTCCTGCCCTTGCTGATCGTGCTTGCGGCAGTGGACCTCTCCAAGACCGGCCTGCCGGAGAGTTTGGTCGCCTCGGACAATGTCAGTCTCTATCGCATCGTCATTCTGATTTCCCTCGTCGGCTGGACAACGGTCGCGCGTCTGGTGCGCGGCGCAACCTTGAGCATGAAGACGCGAGAGTTTGTAAGGGCCGCGCGCGGTCTGGGTGCCGGCTCGATCAGGATCATGATGGTTCATATCCTGCCGAACGTGATTTCGCCGGTGATTGTCGCCACCACGCTCTCCATCGGGAACATCATTCTGCTCGAATCGGTTCTAAGCTTTCTGGGGCTTGGAATTCAGCCGCCGATTCCAAGCTGGGGGAACATGCTGACCAATGCCCAGGAACTGATCTGGGACGCGCCAATGCTCGCCATGTGGCCGGGTCTCATGATCTTCGTGACGGTGATTGCGTTCAATTTCCTGGGCGACGGCCTCCAGGACGCCCTGGATCCACGTGCTGTCGAGAAGAACTAAAATCCGCGCTCCTCAAAGGCGGAGCAGGTTCGGCAGGGCATTCATATCGGTGAAGACTTCTGCTCCCTGCTGCGCCAGACGTGGATCCAATCCTGCAGGATCGTAACCGAACACGCGCATGCCTGCCGCCACTGCCCCCTGCACTCCAAGCGGACTGTCCTCAACAACGATACAGCGGATCGCTTCCTGCCCCATACTGCGGGCCGCATGTAAAAAAAGATCCGGGTGCGGTTTCCCTCGCTCGACTTCATAGGCCGAAAAGATACGGCCTTCGAAGCGTGGCTTCAGCCCCGTGACATCAAGGGTCACCGCCATCTTCTCATGAGGTCCCTGGGACGCCACGCAAAAGGGAATGCCACGTTCGGCCAGAAGATTCAGCAGTTCGTATATGCCCGGCACCGGCTGCAGATCTTTGCGGAAGGCGACATCCGTCCGCGCGCGCAGGTCCGGCAACCAGTTTTCCGGCAAAGATCGTCCGATCTTGCTCTCAATCGTCGCCATGACCGTATCGAGATGCGAGCCTTTGAAATGCTCCAAGCAATAGTCAGTGGTCACCGCCCATCCCAGCGCGGTGATTTCGTCAGCCATCACCGCATTGGCAATGGTCTCGCTGTCAACGAGGACACCATCACAATCGAAGATGATAAGCTCGGGCGGCTCTTGCCCCGACGACGCTTGCCGTGCCGTCATCCAGCGCGCGGCATCGTGGTCTCGACCAGTTTCGCCCAGTAGCTCGCCCCGATCACCGAAATATCGTCATTGAAATCGTAGAGCGGATTATGAACCGAACAGCCGCCGGGCTGGCCGTCCGCACCGTTGCCGAGCCAGATGTAGCACCCCGGCTTCTTCTGCAGCATGTAGGCGAAATCCTCGGAGCCCATCAATGGCTGCATGCCGACCTCGACATTGGGTTCGCCCACCACCTGGGCGGCAACCTCGGCCGCGATATCGGTCTCGACCGCAGTGTTGACCACTGCCGGATAACGACGTTCGTACCGCATCTTCATACTGGCACCCTGTGAGTCGCAGATGCCTTTTGCTATTCGTTCGATATCGGCCTCAGTCTGCGCCTGGATATCGGCGTCAAAGCTGCGCACGGTGCCGCGGATCACGGCCTCCTGCGGGATCACGTTCCAGGTATCGCCTGCGTGAATCTGGGTCACACTCACCACCACGGATTCCAATGGATCGACCCGGCGTGAGGCGATGCTCTGCAGTGCGGTTACGATCTGCGAAGTAACGAGAATCGCATCGACCCCCAAATGCGGCATCGCGGCATGAGCGCCCACACCCTGAACGGTGACTTCGAAGATATCAAACGCGGCCATCGCTGGCCCTACGCGCATTCCGACCTGTCCGGTCGGAATCCCCGGCATATTGTGCAAGCCATAGACGGATTCGACTGGAAACTTGTCGAACAGCCCCTCCTCAACCATCACGCGGCCACCGCCTTCGTTCTCCTCGGCAGGCTGGAAGATGAAGTTGACGGTCCCGTCGAAGTTCTTGGTTTCGGCCAGATAACGGGCAGCCCCCAGCAGCATTGCCGTATGGCCGTCGTGACCGCAGCCATGCATCTTGCCTTCGTTCTTGGAGCGATGGTCGAACTCGTTCAACTCTGTCAGGTGCAGCGCATCCATATCCGCGCGCAGGCCAATGGCCCGGCCGTTCTTCTTGTTGCCGTGCAGCACACCAACGACCCCGGTGGTTGCCAGACCGCGGTGCACTTCAATGCCCCACTCGTTGAGTTTTTCGGCAACAAAATCCGACGTGCGGACTTCCTCGAACGCTGTTTCCGGATGAGCGTGCAAATCACGGCGCCAGCCTTTGATGTCGTCGTGGAATTCTGCGATGCGGTTAATGACAGCCATACGTCGACTCTCCAATCCTGTGGTGGAAGACTAGTGCGAAGGCGGTGCGGCTTCATCGTCCGCGACATCAAGGCCTTCACGGGAAAGGTTCTCAAGCTTAGGCATCAGATCAAGCAGATGCCGTGTGTATTCATGACCTGGCGCTTCGAAAAGTTGTTCTGTCTCAGCGATCTCGCAGATCTTGCCGTTTCGCATTACCGCAACCCGGTCGCACATCTGCCGGATAACCGGCAAGTCGTGACTGATAAACAACATGGTAAGGCCGAGTTCGTCCTGCAAGTCCTTGAGAAGGTTCAGGATTTGCGCCTGGATCGAGACATCCAATGCCGAGGTCGGCTCATCGCAAATCAGAAAGCGCGGCCGTGTCGCCAGTGCGCGGGCAATTGAGATGCGCTGGCGCTGACCGCCTGAAAATTCATGAGGGAAGCGGTTCGCCGCCGCCCGGCCCAGACCGACATGCTCCAGAAGATCTTCGACAATCTCGACAACTTCGGCCCGCGACGACGCAAGCTTATGAAAGCGGATCGGCTCCGCCACGATGTCGAGGACCCGCATGCGCGAGTTGAGCGAGGAGAAGGGATCCTGAAAGATCATCTGCATCTGCTGGCGGTAAGGCCGCAACTGCTTTTCATCTTTGATTTCCGTCAGATTGCCACCGGCAAAATGAATGTTGCCGGAAAAGGGCCGATAGAGCCCGGCGATGCTGCGGGCAATCGTCGACTTGCCACTGCCGCTCTCACCGACCAGACCAAAGGTCTCACCCTCGCGGATATCGAAAGAGACACTGTCGACCGCGGTAAAGAGCTTGTTTCGGCTGGGCAGGATCGATCTTTCGGTCACGAATTTAATCGTCAGGGAGTCAACCTTCACCAATGACTCATCCTGTGAATCACTGTAGTTCCGCGCCTGTCCCAGCCAATGGGTCGATACATCGAAGTTGCTGCGCGTGGGCTCCGGTCCCTCGATGTAGTTGACCATTGGGAAGCGGTTCAGGCGCAGGTCAGCTCGTGGCACCGCAGAAATCAGGCTTTTTGTGTAGGGATGTTCAGGCGTCGAGAGGATCTTGGCCGTCGGGCCCTTTTCCACGATCTTGCCATGATACATCACAGCCACATTGTCGGTGATATCGGCGATCACGCCCATATCGTGGGTGATGATGACCATCCCCACCTGACGCTGCTTACAGAGGCTTCGAATCAGGTCCAGAATTTGAGCCTGGATCGAAACGTCCAGGGCCGTGGTCGGTTCATCCGCGATGATCAGTTCAGGTTCGCCGCAGAGTGCCAAGGCGATAACAACCCGCTGACGCATTCCGCCGGAGAACTGATGCGGATAGTGTTTGACCCGGACTTCAGGTTCGGGAATGCCGACCTGATCCAACAGCTCGATGGCGCGGGCCGTGGCCTCAACCTCACTCAGGCCAAGATGCGTCTGGATCGTCTCGACCAGCTGATACTCCACCGTATAAAGCGGATTCAGGCTGGTCAAAGGATCCTGAAAGATCATGCCGATGCGCCGACCGCGAATGCTGCGCATCTTTTCGTAGGGCAGGTTTTCGATGGCCGTACCATCCAGAGCGATGTGCCCTTCGGCAACGCGTCCCGGCGGTTCTAGCAGGTCGATCACCGCATTGCCGATGGTCGACTTCCCTGCGCCGGATTCACCGACGAGGCCGTAGATTTCTCCAGGCTCCAGCTCCAGCTGGATGTTTTCCACCGCGACGAAGGTCTCGTGACGGCCGGGGAATTCGACTTTCAGATCGTCGATCTTCAGGAGCGTCATGACGTCACCGCAATTTTGGATTAAGGGCGTCGCGCAACCAATCGCCCAGAAGATTGACTGCAAGAACCAGCACCGCCAGAGCGATACCCGGGAAGATCGTGATCCACCATTCCCCTGAAAAGAGGAAATCGTTACCGACGCGGATCAGCGTCCCAAGCGACGGCTCGGTCGGCGGCACGCCGACACCAAGAAAGCTCAAGGTCGCCTCGGTGATGATGGCCAGCGCCAGATTGATGGTTGCGATCACCAGCAAGGGGCCCGTGACGTTTGGCAGTATATGCCGGAACACGATCAGGAAAGGCGGCAAGCCGGTCACCCGCGCCGCTTCGACGTATTCCTTGCTCTTCTCCACCAGTGTCGAGCTGCGCACCGTACGCGCGTACTGCACCCAGAACGACAGCCCGATGGCCAAAATCATGACATAGACGGCCAGCTCATCGTGAGTCTTCGGGTCAAGTGCGCCGCGGAAGATCCCGTCAATCAGAAGCGCGATCAAAATCGCCGGGAAGCTCAGTTGAATCTCGGCGGCCCGCATGATGAAAGCATCCAGAAATCCGCCGGCATAACCGCTGATCAGCCCGAGCGAGACACCGAGCACCATGGCGAAGATCACACTGGCGAAACCCACGAACAGCGAAACGCGCGCCCCATGCATGATGGCAGACAGCATATCGCGTCCCTGGTCATCGGTTCCCAGAAGAAAACGGCTATCGCCATCTTCCATCCAGACCGGCGGCGCGAGGGAATCGATCAGACTGATACTCGCCAGATCAAGGGTATTGTGCGGTGCCAGAATCGGCGAAAATGCCGCTCCGACAATCATAATGAAGCTGACGAACGCAGCGACCATCACCATTTTGGAACTGCGGAAGGAGTGATAGAGGTCGCTGTTGGCCGCCCGCTGCAGAAGATCGAGGGCCCGAGCCGTAGTTGAAATAGACATGCCTGGGCGCCCTTCAGTTTGAGCTGTCGACGCGCAAGCGAGGATCGACAACGTAATAGAGCAGGTCAACGATCATGTTGATCATGACGAAAAAGAACGCGATCAGCATCAGGTAAGCCGCCATAATCGGTATATCCACGACCTGGATGGCCTGCAGGAACATCAATCCCATACCCGGCCACTGAAAGACCGTCTCGGTGATAATTGCGAAGGCGATCAGAGAACCGAGCTGCAGGCCGGCAATCGTGATCACTGGAACAAGCGTGTTCTTGAGCGCATGCCCGAAGTTGATCGAACGATTGGCGAGACCACGCGCCCGGGCGAACTTGATGTAGTCGCTGCGCAATACCTCGAGCATCTCGGAGCGCACCAGGCGCATAATCAAAGTCATCTGAAACAGCCCCAATGTGACTGCAGGCATGATAACGGCTTTCCAGCCGGACGCTGTTAAAAGCCCGGTCGACCAGAAGCCGAAGTCAACCACCTCGCCCCGACCGAAGGACGGCAACCACTGCAATTGCACTGAAAATACGAAAATCAGAAGAATGCCGATCAGAAACGTCGGCAGGGAGACCCCGACCAACGAAATCGTCATGAAGATTTTCGAGAGCAGCGAATCGCGATGCAGTCCGGTGTAGACCCCCATAGGCACGCCGACAACCAGCGTGAAGATGGCCGCGATAAAGCTGAGTTCCAGTGTGGCAGGCAAGCGATCGAGGATGAGACCCGAGACCGCACGCTTATGCTGATAGGATTGGCCGAATTCGAACTGAAAGGCGTTACTGACAAAGCGCCCGAATTGAACCATCAGCGGGTCGTTGAGACCCAAGCGTTCCCGTAAAGCTTCCCGGTCCGCCGCGGTGGTGTCGATCCCAACCATCTGATTGACGGGATCGCCAAGGAAATTGAACATCGTAAAGGCCAGCAACGCGACCAAGAACATTACGATAAACGATTGGAAGAATCGTTTGAATATGAAGCCGATCATTTGAACCTGGATCTAAATCCATTGCCGCGCCGAACGCGGATCAGTCACAGGAGATAAGAATCCGGCCTTTCGGAGCCTGCCGCAATCCGCCATTGGCAAATTGCGAAGCCAAGCCCGAAAGGCCGGGATTTTTTAGAGTAGACCTGAAGTCATCACTTCACGTTTACGAAGTGCAGCATGAACTGATTGTCAGCCCGCTGTACGAGATCTACAGAGTCTTTCTTGGCCCATGCCAGTCCCTGTTGATGCAGCGGGATATAGCCGACATCTTCGGCCACCATGTCATAGGCTGCTTCGATCTTGCTGTCCCGGGTTGCCGGATCAGTTTCGACAAGCACTTCATCGGTCAGCTTGTCGACACCGGGATTGCAGTAGCCACCAAGGTTGAACTTGGCGCGGGTTGCCTTCTCGTCACGGCAGGCAAGCAGGTTGTACATGACATTCCAGCTGTCGAAGCTGCCTGGTGTCCAGCCCAGCATGTAGAAGCTGGTGTCGAAATCCAGGACCTTCTTGAAGTACAGAGCCTTCGGCTGCGCAAGCAGATCAACTTTCACACCGACCTTGGCAAGCATTGCGACGACGGCCTGACAGATCGCTTCGTCATTGACGTAGCGGTTGTTCGGGCAGTCCATGCTGAGCTCGAAGCCATCGGGATAACCCGCATCGGCCAAAAGGGCCTTCGCAGACTCGGGATCATATCCGATCCGCTCGTACTTCGCGGATTTGGAGAAGAGGAACGGCGAAACCATGATGGCTGACGGCGTAGAGAGATTACGCATGATCTTCTTACGGATCGTATCGACGTCGATAGCCTTGTAGAAAGCCTCGCGGACGCGCTTGTCCTTGAAGGGGTTCTTACCCTTGATGTTGGAATAGAGCAGCTCATCACGAGACTGGTCCATGCCCAGGAAAATCGTACGCAACTCGGGACCGGTCATGGTCGCGGTACCGCCGTTGGACTCGATACGCTTAATGTCCTGAACGGGCACCGGATACATCATATCGATTTCGCCGGACAGCAAAGCCGCAACGCGGGTCGCATCGGAGGAAATCGGTGTGAAAATGCCTTCGGTGACGTTGTGTTTCGCTTCGTCCCACCAGTCGGCATTCGGCTTGAACACGGTCCGGACATCAGTTTCGCGCTCGACGATCTTGAAAGGACCGGTGCCGTTCGCGTTGAAGGCGGCGTAGTTGTTGGCGTCCTTCGTGACGTCGGTCGGTGCGGTGGCGTTGTTCTCCTCCGACCATTCTTTGTCCATGATCAGCACGTTGTCCCACTCGTAATAGACGATGGGATTCGGCTTCGAGGTGATGATGTCGACCGTGTAGTCGTCGACCTTAACGACCTTTGTGTCTGCCGCGACTTTGGTCTTGATATCAGACCCGTCCATACGAACGCGGTCAAAGGTGAAGATCACGTCGTCAGCATTGAAGTCATTGCCGTTGTGGAATTTCACGCCTTTGCGCAACGTAAAACGCCAATGGTTGGGATCAAGAAGTTCCCAGCTTTCGGCAAGACTTGGAAGAATCTGAAGATCGGGACCGCGCCGGACCAGGCCTTCATAAACGTTGCTCAGAAAACCAAGCGTGAAGGTCTCGTTCAGCGTATGCGGATCAAGCGACTGGGCATCGCCCTGGAATGCCCACTTGAACGTCTTTGCCTGCGCGCCGGTCGCTACGCAGAGTGCCGCCACACTGGCGACGGCAATCAGGCTATGTCGTAAGCCCATCTTTAACCCCCTGTTGGTTGTGCTTAAATCGTCGTTTATATCCGAAGTCTTTGCCCGGTCAGAAACCATAAGCCTCTTGCCGACCCGGGCCAACTTCTGTTAGCCGTCAGCCTAGTACGGTGTTGCACAAGGAAACAAGCTTCTAGAGTGCGCTGTGGATTGATTGACGCAGTCAAAATTCTAAATTGCGCCCTAAGCATATGATAAAGAGAGCATTTTACTCATCGCGCTGATTTTATTAATAAAGGTCAGATTTTCAGTGTAAAACCATCATAAATCACAAGAAAAAACGAGATTGAGATCACTGTGCGGTCATCCGGCAGAAACATAGGCTGCCGGATCGCCTCAGCCGACAGACACAAAAAGATAGGCGCCCCGAGACAGGCGCAGAGCTTCAGGAGAGTGTGATGACTTCTTTGCCCAATTCGACCGCCAGCCGGGACATCGCCTATCATTTCCATCCCTACACAAATGCCCGCAAACATGAGGCGGAAGGCCCCCTTGTGATTGCAAAGGGCAAGGGCATTCATGTCTTTGATGAACAAGGCAAAGAGTACATCGAGGGCATGGCCGGTCTCTGGAGCACATCCCTGGGATTCGGCGAAGAACGCCTGATCGATGCAGCGACAAAACAGATGCGCGAACTGCCCTATTACCATGCCTTCAATCACAAGGTCTCGACCCCCAGTGTGGATCTGGCCGAGAAGCTCATCGAGCTGGCGCCGGTCAAGATGTCAAAGGTTGCTTTCGCCAACTCCGGCTCCGAAGCCAACGATACGGTGGTCAAGTTCGTCTGGTACTACAACAACGCCCTTGGACGTCCTGAGAAGAAAAAGATTATCAGCCGAATCAAAGGCTACCACGGGGTCACCGTGGCCTCGGGCAGCATGACCGGCCTGCCCGCAAATCATGCGGATTTCGATCTGCCGATCACCAACATCCTCCACACCTCCTGCCCGCACTACTATCGCTTCGGCCTTGAAGGAGAGAGCGAGGAGGAGTTCGCCACGCGTATGGCCGCGGACCTGGAACAGATGATTCAGGAGGAAGGCCCCGACACAGTAGCCGCCTTCATCGCCGAGCCCGTGATGGGGGCCGGCGGCGTGATTGTACCTCCCGCCACCTACTGGGAAAAAATCCAGACCGTCCTGGCAAAATACGACATCCTACTGGTTGCAGACGAAGTGATCTGCGGATTCGGGCGCACCGGCGAATCCTTTGGCTCGGTCACTTTCGGCATCAAACCCGACATCATGGTCATGGCGAAGGCCCTGAGTTCCTCGTACCTGCCTATCTCCGCCGTCATGATTGCCGACAAGGTCTATCAGGTCCTGGCGGACAACAGCGCAAAGATCGGAGTCTTCGGTCACGGCTACACCTACGCCGGACACCCTGTAAGTGCTGCGGTGGCACTCGAAACTCTGAAAATCTATGAAGAGCGGAAGCTGTTTGATCACGCCCGTGCGGTCGGACAGCACCTGCAATCCGGCCTCAGAAAATTCGCCGATCGCCCCTTTGTCGGGGAGGTGCGTGGTATCGGCCTGATCGGCGCGATTGAGCTGGTTGCGGACAAAGCCACCAAGGCGCCCTTCGATCCCATCGGCAAGGTTGGTGGCTATCTGGTCAGCCGGGCGCAGGAGCACGGCCTCATTTTACGCAACCTGGGCGACAGCATTGCTTTCTCCCCGCCCCTCATCATCACGGAAGCCCAGGTTGACGACATGCTTGAACGCTTCGAAAAGGCATTTAACGACACGCAGGACTGGCTGGCGCAGGACGCAGACGCACCAGCACATTGAAGGCTCTATTCGCCTCAACATGACTTTGGTCAAATGGCCAGCAAGGAAATTCGGCTATATAGTGTTTGACTGACGCGCCACTTAAAGACGGAAAGACGTAACCCTGCTGGTGGAAACCCATGAAGAACAGAGGCAGATCTAGAATTCTGTAACGTCTTCGTGAAGCCTGCGACCATCGGGCACGGAGACACTTAAAGAAATGCGGTGTAGTGCTACATTAGATATAGATTCTGTGTCTTCAGGCCCGCTTTTTTAACCATTGAGTGGCCTGATGCTTCTTTTTGTGCGCTTTTGGCCTGAAGTAACTGTGTAGAGGCCGCACTGATTTCGGTATTCGTTCGACAAGTTGGGAACATGAAGATGGACTATGAAGGCTTCTTCTCAGATGCAGTTTCAGGCCTGAAAACTGAAGGCCGCTATCGGATATTTGCCGATCTGGAGCGCCGTGCAGGAGAGTTTCCAACCGCGACCCATCATCGGGGCGACGAACAGAGCAGCGTTACCGTCTGGTGCTCAAACGATTACCTGGGCATGGGCCAGCACCCAGACGTTATTGCCGCCATTCACGAGGCCGTCGACCGTTGCGGCGCGGGCGCTGGCGGCACACGGAACATTTCCGGTACCAATCACTATCATGTCCTGCTTGAGCGCGAGCTCGCGGATCTGCATGGCAAGGAAGGTGCTCTTCTTTTCACATCAGGTTATGTGTCCAACTGGGCGGCCCTGGGCACATTAGCGAGCCGCCTGCCGGATTGCGTCGTGCTGTCCGATTCCCTCAACCATGCTTCGATGATCGAGGGAATCCGCCACAGCCGGGCCGAACGCAAGATCTTCAAACACAGCGACCCCGAGGACCTCGATCGCCTGCTGAGCGAAATCGACCCGGCGCGCCCTAAACTCGTCGCCTTCGAATCGGTTTATTCAATGGACGGGGACATTGCCCCGATTGCCGAGATTTGCGACGTGGCCGACAAACACGGTGCCATGACCTATCTGGACGAAGTTCATGCGGTTGGTCTCTACGGACCCCGCGGTGGTGGCGTCGCAGAGCGTGAAGGTCTCATGGATCGCCTGACGGTCATTGAGGGCACCCTAGGCAAAGCCTTCGGCGTCTTTGGTGGCTACATCGCCGCCACTGACGCTCTGGTGGATTTTGTTCGCAGCTTTGCTTCAGGCTTCATCTTCACAACCTCCCTGCCACCCGCAGTCGCAGCAGGCGCCTGTGCGAGCATCAAGCACCTGAAGGCGAGCAACATCGAACGTGAGCGCCATCAGGAACGTGCTGCGACCGTGAAGGCTCGACTGCTCGCCGCCGGCCTGCCCGTGATGCCATCAGTGAGCCATATCGTGCCGGTTGCTGTCGGAGATCCGGTCTTGTGCCGTCAGGTCACGGACACACTCCTGGACAGCTACGGTATCTATGTGCAGCCGATCAACTATCCCACGGTGCCGCGCGGAACCGAACGCCTGCGTTTGACGCCGTCTCCCCTGCACAGTGACGCGGACATCGATCATCTTGTCTCGGCTCTGCTCGACATCTGGCAGGATCTCAAGCTCGATCGTGCAGCCTGAAATCGGTCTTCTGATCACCAGCCTGCGCCCGGCAAAGTATTTGCCCAAGAAATCAAAAGGCCGCAGGTACCGATTCAGAAGACAGCATTGCTGTTATTAATACACCTATTAATAAAGTCTCTTCTGTCCCGTTTTTACCTTTTTCCGTTTCGGAGTATTCCGACTCGAAACGGAAGACTGTGGCTGATCCTCCCGATATGTGTTTGTTTTCAAACAAGAATTCGCGACAGGAAAAAACCTGAGCATAAGGCGTGACAATCGGCGACTATTTAGCGTAGCGTTACCGTAACAGAGCGGGTACACGACGGCACAAGACCTGGAAGACCCGCCAAATATCAGCAGGACAGGGCTGAATGGTGGCTGAGAACGCAGAAATCCTCGTACGCTTCGAGGAGGTCCAAAAAAGCTATGACGGCGAAGTGCTTGTCGTCAAAAATCTCAATCTCGATATAGCCAAAGGCGAATTTCTGACCATGCTGGGACCGTCCGGTTCCGGCAAGACAACCTGTTTGATGATGCTGGCGGGTTTCGAAACCGCGACACACGGCAAAATCATTCTGGATGGTGAGTCAATCAACAACGTACCGCCGCACAAGCGCGATATCGGTATGGTGTTTCAGAATTACGCGCTTTTTCCGCACATGACGGTTGCGGAGAATCTGGCCTATCCCCTCGTCGTGCGCAAAATGAGCAAAAGCGACATTGAGGCGCGTGTGCAGCGGGCACTGGACATGGTTCAGCTCGGTGGATTCGCAGGTCGCCGCCCCGCACAGCTCTCGGGCGGGCAGGCTCAGCGTGTCGCCGTCGCCAGAGCGCTGGTCTTTGAGCCTAAGCTGGTGCTGATGGACGAGCCGCTGGGCGCGCTCGACAAGCAACTGCGCGAGCAGATGCAGTACGAGATTAAACACATTCATGACAACCTCGGCGTGACGGTCGTCTACGTGACTCACGACCAGTCGGAAGCCCTGACAATGTCAGACCGGGTTGCGGTCTTTAACGACGGCGTCATCCAGCAACTGGCGCCGCCTGATCAGCTTTACGAACTGCCCGAGAACTCCTTCGTGGCCCAGTTCATCGGCGAAAACAATAAGCTGTCGGGCAAAGTCACGGCTGTAAACGGCAGCACCTGTACCGTCGAAGTTGACGGCAGCGGCGAGGTCAAGGCCGTCCCCGTCAACATCGACGGAATCGGCAGTCGTTCATCTCTTTCACTGCGCCCGGAACGGGTCATGGTGAACCCCTCCGACGGCACCTGCCCGAATGTTTTCGACGCACAGGTGGAAGAACTGATTTACCTCGGCGACCATATGCGCACCCGCGTTTCGGTTTGTGGCCATGATGATTTCATCGTCAAGGTCCCGAACTCCGCTGGCCATGTGCATCTGCGCCCCGGTGAGACAGTGAAAGTCGGTTGGCAGGCAGAAGATTGCAGGGCGCTGGACGCTTAAGGCCATCGAACCGGCCACACGCGTCTGCGCCCGTTCGCACAGAAAGGCTCCAACGCCATTGTGAGTGCTTAAACAATAATAAAAGTCCCGCGGTGACCGTCGAAGATGTCCCGCAACTTCCGATACCTGAATGAGTTAGAGTGAAACAGACGCTTAATAACTGGGAGAAGTAAGAGCGATGAACAGAATGATGAAATACACCGGAGCAGCGGTCGTGGCCCTCTCGGCTGCGGCTTATGCGGCTGGCCCTGCAGCTGCAGCCGATGCCCTGACAGTTGTGTCCTGGGGCGGTGCTTACACCAAGAGTCAGGTTGAGGCCTACCACAAGCCTTACACTGCAAAGACCGGCACCAAGATCAATTCCGAAGATTACAACGGCGGTCTGGCGCAGGTACGTGCACAGGTCGAAGCCGGCAACGTAACCTGGAATCTGGTCGATGTTGAGCTCTCTGACGCCGTTCGCGGTTGCGACGAGGGTATTCTCGAGCCCATCGATCATTCCATCCTGCCTGCCGCGCCGGATGGTACGGCTGCTGCCGACGACTTCCTGCCGAACACTCTGACCGAATGTTCTGTCGGAACAATTGTCTGGTCGACGGTCTTCGCATTCGATGCCTCCAAGTATCCTGATGCCAAGCCAACCGAGATTGCCGATCTCTTCGACACCGAGAAGTTCCCGGGCAAGCGTGGCCTTCGTAAGAACCCGAAAGTGAACCTGGAATGGGCCCTGATGGCTGACGGTGTTCCTCTTGAGCAGGTCTATGAAGTTCTCGGTACGCCCGAGGGTGTCGACCGCGCCTTTGCGAAGCTGGATACCATCAAAGACGACGTGATCTGGTGGGAAGCTGGCGCACAGCCGCCACAGATGCTGGCTGATGGCGAAGTTTCCATCGCTTCGGCTTACAATGGTCGCCTCTTCAACGCGATCTTCACCGAGAAGAAGCCGTTCGAAATCATCTGGGACGGTCAGGTCTGGGATCTGGATCTCTGGGTGATCCCGAAGGGCGCCAAGAACATGGAAGCCACTCTGGACTTCGTGAAGTTTTCCACGGACACCCAGCGTTTGGCCGATCAGTCCAAGTGGATCTCCTACGGTCCGGTACGTCAGTCTTCCTTCCCGCTGGTCGCGGACGACGTGAAGCCTCACATGCCGACGGCACCGGAGAACTTCAAAGCAGCCCTTCAGAACGACTTTGAGTTCTGGGCTGACAACGCAGACGAGCTGAACGAGCGCTTCGCAGCTTGGCTGGCGAAGTAATCTGCCGGCATTTGCCGTTTCGGATCGGCGGGAACCCTCAGTGGTTCCCGCCATTCCCGACGGCCGGCAGAAGTTTCATTTCGAATTTCTAATTTATTCGTTTGTTCGTTTTTATCTCACGAAGCGATTGGTTCTGGGGAAGTTAAATGGCACAGGTTGAAGCAGGCGGCCCAATGCTGGACGCAGCCGGGGTTCCGCTGAAGGTCAGTTTGGCCCGTGCGGAACGCCGCAACCGGATGCGCGCGCTCGGTCTTGTCCTTCCCCTGCTCGCCTTCATTCTTATCACCTTCGTGTATCCGATTGCGCTGATGGTGTTTCGCGGCGTAGACAATCCAACCGTAAGTGAATTTCTTCCCGAAACTGCGGAGATGCTGCGAGCTTGGGATGGAGAAGGCCTCCCCGAAGACGCAGTCTTTGCTTCCATGGCGCGTGAGTTCGCTAAGGCGAGCAAGGAGCGCACCCTTGGTAAGGTCGCGACCCGCCTGAACTACGAACTCTCGGGCTCGCGCAGTCTGGTCACGAAATCGGGCCGCAACCTGAGACGCTTGAAGACCGAACCCACCAAGGCCGATCTGGTCGCGCTCGACAAGCGCTGGAACCAACCCGAAACCTGGTCGGTGCTGAAGCGCCTCGCCGAGCCCTACACGCTTTCCTATTACCTCGCCGCTATCGACAAAACATACAACGTCGATGGGGCGATCGTCGATCAGCCGGAGTCCCGACAGATCTACGTGGCGCTCTTCTTGCGTACTCTTTGGGTCAGCCTCCTCATCACGGCGCTTTGCGTCCTGCTCGCCTATCCCATCGCCTACCTGATGGCGATCCTGCCGACCAAGACCAGTAACCTGCTGATGATTCTGGTGCTCCTGCCCTTCTGGACATCACTTCTGGTGCGCACCTCCTCCTGGATCGTGCTGCTGCAAACCGAGGGCGTTCTTAACGATATCCTGGTTTGGACCGGAATTATCGGCGACGACGGCCGGATACAGATGATCTACAACATGACCGGCACGGTGGTCGCCATGGTGCATATCCTGCTGCCTTTCATGGTGCTGCCGCTCTTCTCGGTCATGAAGACGATTTCACCTACCTATATGCGGGCCGCCAAATCACTCGGCGCAACCCCCGCACGGGCCTTCTGGACTGTCTACTTCCCGCAAACAGTTCCCGGTATCGGCGCCGGTTCAATTCTCGTGTTCATTCTCGCGATCGGCTATTACATCACGCCCGCCCTGGTCGGCGGCCGGACCGGCCAGTTGATCAGTAATTTCATCGCCTACCACATGCAGCAGTCCCTGAACTGGGGTCTCGCCGCTGCGTTGGGCGGTATCCTGCTGGCCGGCGTTCTGGCACTTTACTGGATCTACAACCGCCTCGTTGGCATCGACAACATGAAGCTGGGATAACGAAAGATGGCAAGCGCACTCCCTCCCTATGTCGGTCCAATGGGCAAGCTCTGGCACTACAGCTTCCGCTTCGTCTGCGGCCTGATCTTCCTGTTTCTGATCCTGCCGATCCTGGTGATCATTCCCCTGTCGTTCAACGCGGAACCCTATTTCACCTTCAGTCCTGGCATGCTCGCGTTCGAGCCGGAAGCCTATTCGACGCGCTGGTATCACGACATCATCAACAACGAACAATGGCTGTTTTCCATCAAGAACAGCTTCATTATCGCCTTCTTCGCGACCTTCCTGGCGACGGGACTGGGAACTCTGGCGGCCCTGGGCTTAAGCCGTTCCAACCTGCCCGGCCGCGGCGCCATCATGGGCATCTTGATCTCACCAATGATCGTTCCGCTGATCATCTCCGCCGCGGGCATGTACTTCTTTTACTCCGGCGTCTGCATTCCGCCGGAATGGTCCTTCGGTATGCTCGAAGAACGTGCCTGCCTGACCCAGAGCTTCCCGGGTATCATTCTCGCCCATGCGGCACTCGGTACGCCCTTTGTGGTGATTACCGTGACCGCAACCCTGGTCGGCTTCGATCACAGTCTGACCAAGGCCTCGGCAAGCCTGGGCGCAAGCCCGACCACCACCTTCTTCAAGATCATCGTGCCTCTGATCCTGCCCGGTGTGATCTCCGGCGCTCTCTTCGCTTTCATCACGTCTTTCGACGAAGTTGTCGTCGTTCTTTTCATCTCCGGCTTCGAGCAGCGCACGGTTCCCCGTCAGATGTGGGCCGGTATCCGCGAGCAGATCAGTCCGACGATCCTGGCGGTCGCCACCATGCTGATTATCTTCTCGGTAATGCTGATGACGGTCCTCGAGCTCCTGCGACGCCGAAACGACCGCCTGCGCGGCGTTCAGGATTCCTGACAACAGATCCCACCGTCCCTCCGATGCCTCACAGAATGGATATCGGAGGGATCAGGAGCAGATGCCTTCGATCTCATAAACTCTCCCCTTCACCAGAAACTTCAATTAAGAATGCGTCGCAATAACATTTACTGGACAATGCACTCCGGTTGAACTACGTTTAAGGTGACAAAAGGGGTTTTTGCCGATGTATCGTGACAACACTCTGGTTCCAACCGAAGCCGTGCGGCTCCTCGCACTGGGTTGCCTCACGGAATCACAGCTCACCTACGCCCAGCTGGCGCAGGAGGTGAAGCAGTTCACAGGGCATATTATCGGCCCGTCACTGGATCTTGTCGGCACGCCGCTGGAAGTGCTCAAGGTCGAACAGTTGATCGCCCCTGTTGAGGCCGGCGCCTCCGAGGAAACCGCTCTGCTGACCGTCACTGAGACGGGCATTACCGAGATTCAGCGTCTGCTCAAATCTAATTCACGTGCACCCATCAACGATGTCAGCAAGCTTATCATCGCATTGAAGATGCGGTTCCTGCATCTTCTCGCCAAGGAAGATCAACTGATTCAGATCGATATCCTGCAGGAGCTCGCCCAGCGTCAGATGGAACATTTCACGGAACTGCGTGCCGAGCACGATAAAGACCGTGGGCACCTGACCGCTTGGCTCGACCATGACATCGAGCAAGCACGTGGCCGCCTGAACTGGCTTTCGGAGCTTCGCGCAAGCATCGCCTGACACCGCCCTTCCGCCCCTCATTCACTCTCTCCCTGCAGCCCGCTCGGGCTAGCGGCAGGTTGTCTTGATCAGTACAGGTGCTGGCCGCCGGTTACGAAGATCTCGGTTCCCGTGACATATCCGAAATCCGCGGTGCAGAGCTGGTAGACCGCTGACGCGACTTCCGAAGGCTCTCCCATGCGCTGCATCGGGATCCGCGGAATCAGCGCTTCGTATTCCTCGCCCACCATTGCCGTCTCGATCTCGCCGGGGGCAACCGCGTTAACGCGAACCCCCAGGCCCGCGAGTTCGACCGCAAGTTCGCGGGTCAGTGCCGAGAGCGCAGCCTTTGATGTCGAGTAGGCGGAACCTGCAAAGGGATGCACGCCGTGCCCGGCGATCGAAGTGATGTTCACCACGCTGCCCGTGCCACGCCCCAGGTGAGCCGCAAAGCCACGCGCCAGCATCAGCGGCACGAAGAAATTAAGCTCGAAAACCTCTCGCCAGGTCGCGACATCGCCGTTCAGGCAGCCCAGACGTTCTTTGAAAGGAGTCTTGGGAGATACTGCGGCGTTGTTCACCAGGGCATGCAGCGGACCATCACCAAGCAAGCCGACCGCCTCCTCGACAAAAGCTTCCGTGCTGCCGGTTTCCGCCAGATCGGCAGTGATGTGGTGCGTCCAGTTCGGATCCCGCTGACACTCCATGGGGATGACGTCGCGCGAGCAGGTGATGACCTGCCAGCCTTCATTGCTGAAACGCTGCACGGTGGAATGGCCGATCCCCCGGCTGGCGCCGGTTAGGATCATCGTTTTGCGATCTGGGTTTGTTGTCATCTGCGAATAATACTCAATCCGCGGGCAACCACCAGCCCCGCGCGTGCGACGCAACATTTTTTGCGTCGGGGCCCCGGTCACAGCGAAGACTATTCGCTTCCCTTGCAGTTGTGCCCATTGAGCTCGCGTTGATCACAGTTCCTCCACATCAGGTCACCAAAGGAGTTGCTCTAGCCACCCGAAAAGTCCGCATAGACCCATCTTGCTCATGGACGGATACGTACTCGCCCTCTTTAAAAACGTGATGATCGAACTTGAAACCCGCTTCATCATCGCCGGGCTCATTCACACCGACCCCGTTAAAGTTCGCGCTGTTATTGGCATCGCCGGTCGAGATGTCGTAGTGAAAGACCCAGGACCTGCCCTTCGTGTGGATGAGATGCCCGGACTGATCGTCTTCCCCCGCCCAGAAACGGCGGACGATGCAGCGTTTACGATCTTTGCGCCATCCCTCGGCATCAATGAGCCCCTCATCGGTCAGAGGCGCGGTAAACTCGTAGCCGTGCGACGTACTGCCCTGCGGGAAATCATGATCGCGCGCCAGTTCCATGCGTACTTTCGTCAGTGTCATACCGTCATCCTCAATTATCGCCGTCGAATTTTGCGTATCGCGCCGCTGATCCGCGCAGCGCAAGTCTTGGAGGTCAAAATCAAACAAATCTGCCCGCCTGCCCCGTGAAAGAGGAACAGGGGCCGGATTGCTGTCAGTGTGCCAGAAACACCGGTAGCTGAGCGTCGCTCACGACGCTGCGGGTCGCGCCGCCCAGTATCATCTCCCTGAAACGGCTATGCCCGTAGGCCCCCATAACCAGCATGCTTGCATCCGCTTTGCTGGCTTCGATCAGGATGGAGTCGCCGATGGAGTCTTCGCCAGGCGTGAAAGCCCAGGTCTTCGCGTTGATACCATGACCCGCCAGATAGTTCATGAGTTCGCTGGGCTCGGCCTTGACCGCAGATTCGCGCGCTGTAATCAGCACCACATTCTCCGCTTGCCGTAGGAACGGCAGCGCAATCACCACAGCCCGCGCGGCTTCACGAGAGCCGTTCCAGGCGATCGCGACGGTCTTGAGAAATGCCTCCGTTGGCGTGTTGGGAACAAGCAGCACCGGACGCCCCGTATCGAAAAGCGCCGCATCCAGACTTTGCGAGAGATCGAGATCGCTATCGACCTCAGGCCGGGCCAGAACGGTGAGATCGGCAAGAACACCCCGTCTGGAGATCTCATCCGCCTCGATTCCCACAACATGGGTATAACTGACGCCGAATTCGCCATCCGTAAGCGCTTTATTCGGCTCCACAACCGCGAGCCCCGTGCGGACGCAAAGCTCATCGAACAGACGTGAGGCCTGCTCGCGCCGGGTCTTGGCCGTCTCGCGCAGACTATCGATCATCTGCGAGACCACGGCGCCGGACATACCGTCGCCCAGGATCGGGATGGAGGCTTCCGCATCCAATTCGACATGGAGAACATCAACGCGGCAGGAGAAAGACTGCCCCAAGCTCAACGCAGCGGAAAGCGCCCGCTCGGATGCGGGTGTTCCATCAACAATAGCAAGCAGTTTAGACAGGCCCATTACGCGCTCCAATTCATCCCTGAGGTTTTCATGAAGGCATTTTATGGTGACGCCACCACAACCAATATGACCTAAATCAAGCTGATTTACGAGGCCTCATTGCGGGGTCTCCAGCGCGCCGTGCGGTTCTTCGAGCCCATGCGGGTCCTGGTGAAACAGGATTTCCGCGTTCGGGAAGCTCTCCGAAACCAGGGTTTCAATCCTGTCGGTCACTATATGTGCGGCCGCCAACGACATCTCCCCATCCAGTTCGACGTGACATTGAATAAAAATCTGCCGACCGGAGGATCTTGTGCGCAAATCGTGAATGCCGCGGACCTCTTTGTTATCCAGAATGATCCGGCTGATTTTTGCACGCTCATCGTCAGCCAGCTCTCGGTCCATCAACATATCCAACGACGAACGCATGAGCGTCCAGGCGCTCCATAAAATATAAGCCCCAATAGCAAGACCGAAAATCGGGTCCGCCAGCAACCAGCCAAACTGTGAAACCAGAATCAGGGCGACAATAACGCTGGCATTTACCAATACATCGACGGTGAAATTCAGGGCGTTGGCCTCGATAACGAGAGACCCGGTTTCACGGACGACGTATTTTTGAAACTTCAACAAGGCGAGCGTTGCAATGATGGAGACAAACATCACGATGATACCGACATTTGTCGCCTCGATTTCCCGCGGTTCCAGGAAGCGTTGACTGACCTCAAGCAACAGGAAGACCGCAGAACCGCCGATGAAAGCGGACTGGCCCAACGCAGCAAGGGGCTCGGCCTTTCCGTGTCCGAATCGATGATCGTAGTCCGCTGGTATGAGCGCGGTTCTGATCGCGAACAGATTGATCATCGATGCCGCAACGTCGAGTAGCGAATCGACGAGGGTGGATAAGAGGCTAACAGAGTGCGTCAGCCACCAGGCGCCCAGCTTTACGGCAACCAGGCTCCCGGCTGTCGCAACCGAGGCGTAGGTCGCCAAACGCAATAGCCGGGCCGTACGCTCATCAGTCGGATTGGACCTCGCGTTCTCCCCCATCGGCCCTTTGACCTGGCGCTCTGCCATCACCTCTGAACCCACTTCAAACTTATCGGGCGATCACGCAAATCTTCCATTCGTCACGGATAGAGGCGCTCGGTCGACCAGCCCTCGCCGCTTCTGTTGTACACCAGCCGGTCATGCAGACGAAACGCGCCGTCCTGCCAGAACTCGAGCCGCCGTGGCAGCACCCGGAACCCCGACCAATAGGCAGGCCGCGGAACTGCGCCAACCGCATGTTTTGCGGCATAGATCGCAACCCTTTTCTCCAACTCGAAACGCCCTTCCAGAGGGCGGGATTGCTGGCTGGCCCAGGCCCCAATCTGACTTTGACGTGGCCGGCTGGCATAGTAGGCATCCGCTTCTTCATCCGTAACGGTCTCTACTTCACCTTCTATGCGAACACAACGCCGTAATGATTTCCAGTGAAACAGTAAAGCGGCCTTCATGTTTGCCTGAAGCTGCTCACCCTTGCGGCTTTCGAAGTTGGTGTAGAAGACAAAACCGCGCGTATCCATCCCCTTCAGCAACACCATACGGGAACTGGGCATACCATCCGCACCCACGGTCGCCAGACTCATGGCCGTCGGATCGTTCGGCTCGCTCTCGCTGGCCTCGGCAAGCCAACTCTCGAAGAGCTCAAAGGGATCGCCAGGCGTTGTATCTCGGATCATATCGCACTTTCTTTTCTGCTCGCTGCAGCTCGCGGAGTTGACGGTTTTCCGTGCCTTTACCTTACAGGGCGCGGATCTTGACGTCATCAGCCGCCGGGGCGTTCAGGTCATTCTTGAATTGACGTAATGGCCTTGCATTGCCATATCCGCGTCAAAGCTTAAAGCGTCAGATGATTGGAATACAGCCTCTTGCTCATGCCAGGAGCTTATAAGTTTCAAAACCAACTACTCTGAAGACACCTGCACGCGATCGGGAGCTCCCATCCGCGGCCCTTCCCTGCGAAGGGGTGATTTTCCGGCGAACAGGCGATAAACTCGCTTTACGCACCGGATTTAGGTACCAAGACGCCTGATGGCGCAGATCGAAAGATGAATAGTATGAAGATCAAATCCGTAGCCGCCGTTGTCGTTCTCGCACTGATGACCGCAGCTTGCTCTAAAGACGGCGATGGTCCAGGAACGAAGCAGACGATCGGCGGCGTAATTGGCGGCGTGGGCGGTGCTGTTTTGGGCGCTCAGGTCGGCAAAGGCTCCGGACAGCTGGTTGCGACCGCAGCAGGCGCGTTACTGGGTGCGCTGGTGGGCAGCGAACTTGGACGCTCATTGGACGACGCGGACAAGGAAAAGGCCGAGCGGGCGTATACCCAGGCGACAACAGCGCCAATCGGGCAGCAGATTACTTGGGATAACCCTGACAGCGGGAACTCGGGCAAGGTCACACCGACGCGCGAGGGAACTGCAGAGAATGGAAACTATTGCCGTGAGTTCCAGCAGGACGTGACCATCGGCGGTGAGAGCGAATCTGCGTATGGCGTTGCCTGCAGACAACCAGATGGGTCTTGGCAAATCCAGTCTTAAGCCTTACGCCATAGATTCGCGTGGCGGCATGCCGGCGCTCGGTGACTTCAGATGCAGAGTCCCGAGCGACGCCTGCACGGCGACAAAGCGATACAACACTCTATAACGGCGATAGAATACGGAATGAACGATCCATACAAAACGCTGAAGGTTTCCAAGACGGCAAGCGCCGAAGAAATTAAGTCCGCTTATCGAAAGCTCGCCAAAAAACTGCATCCCGACCTTAACCCGGGCAACGATGCCATCGAGCAGCAGTTCAAGGAGGTCTCACAGGCCTACGGAATTCTCGGCGATGCTGAAAAACGTAAGAAATTCGACGCCGGCCAGATCGACAGCTCCGGTCAGGAAACGCCCTGGCAGGGCGGGTTTTATCGCCAGCGTGCGAACGACAGCCAGAAGTACAGCCGCTATGACTTCGGCGAGGACGTCGGGGTTGGTGACATTTTTTCCGATCTCTTCGGCGGCGGCAGATCCCAGCGCCAGACACACTCAGTCCGGCGGAAGGGCGCCGATGTCTCCTATGCCGTCGACGTCGACTTCCTGGAAGCAGCGGCTGGCGCCACCAAGCGCATTCGCCTGGGCGAAGGCAAAACCCTGGACATCCGCATTCCCCCAGGCACCGAAAACGGCCAGACTCTCCGCCTGAAAGGCCAGGGCATGACCGGTGTCGGCGGCGCACCAAGCGGCGACGCCCTGATCGAAGTCACGGTCCGCAGCCATCCGCACTTTTCCCGCGACGGCATGAACATCAGCCTGGATCTGCCGGTTTCCCTTCAGGAGGCTCTGCTGGGCGCCGCCATCACCGTGCCGACCATGGCCGGCAAGGTATCCATGAAGATACCCGCCGGATCCAATTCAGGCACGACCCTGCGCCTGAAGGGTAAAGGCATCCCGGGTCGCGGCGATAAAGCCGCCGGCGATCAACTGGTTAAGTTAAGAATTGTCCTTCCTGAGACACCCAATGAGGAGCTGCAAAGCTTCGTTAAGTCCTGGTCGGAAAACAACAAATACAATCCGCGTTCCAAGACCGATCTGAGCTGATTTCAGACGGTATCTTTCGGAAAAATCACAGCGGGCAAAATGAAAGTACGGGGCCAAAGATGCTCAAAACCGTAGACGATCTGGTTACAGAGTTCGATGTCACCGCGTCGGAAATCACCATCTGGATCGAACAGAACTGGGTCCTGCCGAGCGAGCAGGATGGTGAATATCACTTCGACGAAGACGATTTTGCGCGTGTGAAACTGATTGCCGAATTGCGCCGAGATATTGGAGTTAACGAAGAAGCCATGCCGGTGGTTCTGCGCCTGCTCGATCAGGTCTACGGACTGCGCCGCGCTCTGGAGCAGCTCAACGGCGCCATTCAGGAGCTTCCGGAAGACGCCCGCGAAATGCTTGAGGAAAACCTACGCGGGTCGTCCGAAGGTTAGAGCTTCGACTTCAGCCATGGGTTCGACGGAGAGAAGCTCCGCGAGCGGCTTATCCAGGATTTTGTCGCCACTGCTGCCAAGTGCGGCAATGACCTCACTGACATTCGCCGGCCAGCCTTCACCCGGTTCCAGGGTCAGATCGATGGAAACCATCAGGTCCCGCAGGTTGGCGCAGGTCAGATCGCGCGAAAGGACCCAGTTCGCGCCCGAGGTACGCGAGACAAAGCCATCCCGGCGTAAACCGTGCAGAACGTCGCCCAATTCATCGAATCCGGCGGGCAGGCCGGACATCAGGCTGACTTCGCGTACCTTGCGTCCGTCCTGCGCCGCCTTGTGAAGGCGCGCCAGAATTGACAGGGCCAGCGCCAGACGCGACCCCAGCGCTCCGGAGCCCTCACCGCGCCGCAGGCTCGCACGCCACTCCGGCAAGGACGCAGCAATCTCAGCACCGAAGAGGATCACCGCCCAGGAAAGGTACATCCACAGCAGAAAGATCGGAACGGCCGCCAGCGCCCCGTAAAGTGCCTGATAGGAAGGAAAGTGGGTGAGATAGAGCGCGAATCCCTTCTTGAGCACTTCAAAGAGGAAGGCCGCGACCACTGCCCCGCTCAGCGCATGTGGAAAACGTACCGGCCTGTTGGGAACGACGATGTAGAGCAGAGTGAAAGCACCGGTCGACAAAATCGCCGGCAGGAACCGCGTAGCGTCGAAGAATGTGCGGGTATAACCATCGATTCCCGACCACTCCACCATTGCGAAACCATAGCTCGACAGCGTCAGTGACGCGCCGATCAACAGAGGGCCGAGGGTCAGAAGTGCCCAGTAGACCAAAAGCTTCAGGAACAGGGATCTCTGATCGGCAACGCGCCAGATCGCATTGAACGCGCTGTTGATAGTCGACAGCAACAAAAGCGCCGTGACGGCCAGCGCGATCACGCCGATCCCTGTGGTCTGAGTGGCGTTGTCGATAAAGGACGTCAGCTGGTCGCTGATTTCAACACCCGCATCGGGCAGAAAATTCTGGAAAACAAGGGACTGCAGTTCGATGCGGGCATCCGAGAAAGCCGGGAAAGCCGACAGGACGGTCAGCGCAATCGTTAAAAGCGGCACCAGGGCCAGCAAGGACGAGTAGCTCAAGGCCGCCGCCGAGCGCGCGCAGCTGTCCTTGGTAAAGCGCTTGCCTGCGTAAAGCAGTACCCGTGGCAATTCACGCACGGTTTTCAGCGGCCGCAGTCTCGTGACGGCATTCATTGAACGGGTCGGATCGAATCGGGCCGACATGGCTTATCCAATTCACAATTTGTGTATGACTGTTTCACGATAACACGATAAAAGCGGAAATCCCTGCAATCAATTGACCTTACACCCCTGCAAAGCCTACAAAGGCCGCGAAAAAACGGCTGTGCCGCACCTTTGACCCGTCGGGGCATTGGTGTAGGATGCGGCTTCTCTTAAGGGTAGTGTTACAGCGAGGAAATGAATGTCTGATTCGCAACCGATCATGGCCGGCAAGCGCGGACTCGTCATGGGCGTGGCAAACGATCGATCGATCGCCTGGGGTATCGCGGCGCAGGCACATGCGCATGGTGCGGAGTTGGCCTTTACCTATCAGGGCGATGCCCTGGCCAAACGGGTCAAGCCACTCGCTGAATCGGTCGGATCCGATATCGTCCTGCAATGCGACGTCACCGACGACGCCAGCGTTGATGCCGTCTTCACCGCCCTGGAAGAGAAATGGGGCAAAATTGACTTCGTAATTCATGCAATCGCCTACGCGGACAAGGAAGAGCTCAAGGGCCGCTATGTCGATACCAGCCGCGAGGGTTTCCTGCGCAGTCTGGATATCTCCTGCTTCTCCTTCACGGCCATCGCCCAGCGTGCCCTGCCTCTGATGAACGAAGGCGGCAGCCTGCTGACCCTGACCTACTACGGTGCCGAACAGGTCATGCCGCACTACAACGTCATGGGTGTTGCCAAGGCGGCTCTCGAATCGAGCGTGCGCTATCTCGCTGCGGATCTGGGAGCTCAGGGCATCCGGGTCAATGCGATCTCTGCCGGACCGATTAAGACCCTGGCGGCTTCAGGCATCGGCGATTTCCGCCATATTCTGAAGTGGAACGAGTACAACTCGCCGCTCCGCCAGAACGTTTCGATTGAACAGGTCGGCGGCGCCGGGCTCTATTTGCTCTCGGATCTCTCCAGCGGTGTTACGGGCGAAATCCATCATGTGGATTCGGGCTACCATGTCGTCGGCATGATGGCTGTGGACGCTGCGCCGCAGCTCGCTGAACTGCTGTCCAACTTCAACCCGCAATCCTGATCCACTCCCATGCCCGGTAACGCTTTCGGCGAAAGTTTCCGCTTCACCACCTGGGGTGAAAGCCACGGCCCTGCCATCGGCTGCGTGATCGACGGCGTGCCGCCGCGTGTGCCGCTGCAGGAATCAGATCTTCAGGGTTGGCTGAACGCCCGCAAGCCCGGACAGTCGCGTTTCACCACCCAGCGTCAGGAAGCCGACGAGGTCAAAATCCTCTCGGGTGTCTTTGAAGGCGTGACCACGGGAACCCCGGTTTCCCTGATAATCGAAAACACCGATCAGCGCTCGAAAGACTACAGCGACATCAAGGACAAGTTCCGGCCAGGGCATGCCGATTACACCTACTGGAGCAAGTACGGCATCCGCGATTACCGTGGCGGCGGGCGCTCTTCAGCGCGCGAGACCGCCATGCGCGTTGCCGCAGGCGGTGTTGCCCGCAAGGTTCTGGATCACATCCTGCAGGAAGGCGTGAGCATTCGCGGCGCGCTGGTCCAGATGGGACCGCACCACATCGATCGGGAAAAGTGGGACTGGGCCGAAACCGGCAGCAACCCCTTCTGGTGCCCTGATGCCGCCGCCGCCGCCGAATGGGCCGACATCCTGGACGCTTCCCGCAAAAGCGGTTCCTCTCTCGGCGCCGTGGTCGAGGTGGTTGCCAGCGGCGTTCCCGCCGGGCTTGGCGAACCGGTTTACGACAAGCTGGATGCTGATCTGGCCAAGGCCATGATGAGCATCAACGCGGTCAAGGGCGTCGAGATCGGCGCGGGCTTCGCCAGTGCGGCTTTCTCGGGCGAGGAAAATGCCGATGAAATGCGCATGGACGGCAACAGGATTGCCTTCTCTTCCAATCAGGCCGGTGGCGTGTTGGGCGGCATCAGCAGCGGTCAGGATGTGGTCGTGCGCTTTGCCGTCAAGCCGACCAGCTCGATCCTCAGCCCGCGCAAGACCGTCGATGTCTTCGGGAAGGATACGGAGATCTTTACCAAGGGCCGTCATGACCCCTGCGTCGGCATCCGCGCGGTCCCGGTCGGCGAAGCCATGATGGCCGTCGTGCTGGCCGATCACTTGCTGCGCAATCGCGCACAGTGTGGTTGAAGCAGATCCAGATATCCCCGGTAAAACTTAGTTTCGTTTGAAACCAGCCACCAATTCGACGTGACCGGACCAGGGAAACTGATCGACCGGTGTGACTTCCGTCAGTTCATAACCACCCTCAACCAGCGTGCGAGCATCGCGCGCAAAGGTATTGGGATTACAGGAAACGGCTACGACCGTTGCAATGCTCGATTCGGAAAGTTCAAAGGCCTGATCCTTGGCCCCTGCCCGCGGCGGATCGAAGACGACACAGTCACCACCCTCGAGCTCATCGGCACTGACCGGCTGACGCATCAGGTCACGCTGTTCGACAGTGATCCGGTTGGCCAAATCGGCCCGGCGCGCCGCGGACCATAGCGCTTCGATAGAACGCTCATCGCCCTCGACCGCATGAACCCGCGCTTTTTTTGCAAGGGGGAAGGTGAAGGTTCCTGCCCCTGAATAAAGATCGGCAATGGTCTCCGCAGTATCGGGCACCAGGCTCATGACCAGCTCTGTCAGGATTTCCTCACCCGCAACACTCGGCTGCAGGAAACCACCCGGCACCGGTTCAACGGCAATCCCGCCGAACGCGACCGTCGGGCTGCGGCGCACGGACAAGGGCTCGGTTTCCTCATCCGGATGCTGCCACGACAGCCGCGCCAGATCTTCGGCTTCAGCAAAGGCCGCCCAGCTTTCGCGGGCCTGAAGATCGAGCTTTGCTGCTGAAATGATCAGAACATCGAGGCCGTTTTGCGTCTCGGTGGCGACAACGTCGGCCTGATCACGGTTTGCAAGAATAGCCGCCAAAGCGGCTCTTAAAGGTGCGATCAGCGCCCGCAACCCCGGTGTGACCAGCATGCAGGTTTCCAGATCGACAATCAGATGGCTCTCACGGCCGTTGAAACCAAGGCGCACTTTCTTACCCTGCTTGACCGCACGCAGGGACATGCGTCGGCGCGTGCCGGGTTCAATCCGCCTGAGTGGCTGCACCACATCAGCCGCAAAGCCTCGGCGCTCCATGGTCTGCACCACCAGATCGCGCTTCCAGTCGCCGTAAGGCGCCGGATCGAGATGCTGCACCGTACAGCCGCCGCAGGGTCCGAAGTGCGGGCAAACTGCGTCAACGCGGTTCCGGCCCGTCTCCAGCAGCTCGACGACTTCGGCTTTCAGGCCCCCGCCCCGCTCGCCCTGGATCCGCGCGATAACACGATCGCCGGGCAGGGTCATGGGTAGAAACACCGGTTTGCCATCGAGTTGGGTCACGCCGTCGCCACGTGCGCCCAATGACTCGACGGTCAATTCCAGCTGCCGTCCACCGCCTCGCCGCGTTTTCCGCCGCATCTCTATCACTTTCATGTATCTCGGGTGTGGCCGTATATGCGACTACACCGGCAAAGTTGGCGCAGAGTAGCCATTCCCGCCGAGGACGCAAGCTCCGACGAAAGCCCAGAAATTTGGTCTGATCGATACCGCTAAGCAGATAAGCTTGCTGGTTTGAAACGCCGGACAACTGGTATATTGAATCATGGCGTTTTTCTATCAGTCCGGCAGCTCCTAAATGAATGAAACCAAACTAGAAACTTGGGCAGCCCCCTTTCTCACTACCATACCCGACACTCACGACGACAGCGGCTATACCTTCAATGCGGCTACCCTCCCGGCACTGCCGCCCCTCCTTTCCTCCGCCGGTCTTGTGATAAAGCGCAGCGAGCATACCTATGCGCCATCTTATCGGGTCGATATGCTGGAGTGGTACGCACGCAGAGAGCTTTTTAGCTGCGTCGGCTTGGCCATCTTTGCCTGTGCTTTTGAACAAAAAGCACTTGAAATCAGCCTCACACATGAAGAAACCGAGGTGTTGACGATTATCATCGACGGCACGGATATCTGCCGCTTGTCCGGTTTCATGGATAGCAGATTCAAGCTGGAAAGCTTTGAATACTGGCCAGGCACAATTACGAAACACCCTTGGTGGCCCGATATTGAATCAGGCTCTCCCTATGATCTACCCTGGTTTTGCCTGACCAACCGGGATGACTTCGTTGTTACTGAAGAACACTGGAAAGCGCGCGACCTGCTGCGCGGGTTCGGTTCAATTCGTGGCAGCCTTCGGTTGGCTGAGCTGCTGCTAAATATTGGCCGCCCCTCCAATCAAAGACTCGAGGTTGCTCTGGAAGGCGAAGGCGGTTACCGCGGCGTGGCCCCAAATAGCACTGAATGTACCTTCTGGCTTCCAGGCAGTTGCGGTTGGTGTGTAGATAGCCTCGATGAGAAGCCAACGCATGACAGCGCGTAAACGGATCAATCAACTGAACCCCGAAGCAAAGGCAAGTCGCCCTCATACGTTTCAGGCTCGAGTTTGACCGTATGTCCGGGCACACCGGCGAAGTTGGCGCAGATTAGCCATTCCCGCCGGGGACGCAAGCGAAGCGAAGACACAACTTAATTCGTGCCCGGCAGACAAACACCTGTGGTAGCGTAACCTCGGAGGGAATCGCACTCCCTGCAAGGCGGCAAGACTGTTACAGACTTGTCTCGATTCCATCGCAAAAGGATCAGATCCGGCGGATAGGTTTCCCGCAGACACAACTCTCGGAAAAAGGACGCAACAAAGCGTGACACGGTTTCTTTGCACTCTTCTCATGGGCATAGTGGGCTCACTTATCGGCGCGATTACCCCTGCGATGGCAAATTCAGAGATGACAGTCGTTAACCGGATCGACCAACTGCGCCCCGATGCGCCAGCGCTCGCGGCCCACGGTCCTCATGCCATCGGCGTGCGCACGCTTGAAGTCAGCAATCCGAACCAGATCAACATTCTTGCCGTCAACGAAGGGCAGCCCCTGCCCCGTTACGACCGGCCTCTGACCCTGGAGGTATGGTATCCGGCAGCCCTCGCGGAGGGCGAAGCGCAAGGCGGCAGTTATGATGTCTTCCTGCGGGACGGCAAAACCCAGGTCGAGCTTCACGGCAAAGCGGTCCGCGATGCCGCCCCCCTGACCACGGCGGGCTCCTTTCCACTGGTCCTGATCTCGCACGGCTACCCGGGCAACCGTTTCCTGATGAGCCATCTCGGTGAGAACCTGGCCACCAAGGGCTATGTCACGGTCTCGATCGACCACACGGACAGTACCTACAACGACAAGGCGGCTTTTGGCAGCACGCTGGTCAATCGCCGTCTCGATGTGGCTTTTGCGCTGAGCGAGATCAGCCGCCTCGCCGTCGAAGAAGGTCATTTCTTGGCAGGCATTGTCGATAGCAACAACACCGGGCTGATCGGCTATTCCATGGGCGGTTACGGCGCGGTGATCACTGCCGGCGGCGGGGTTACCGAAACCTCGGTCGGCTACGACTGGGGCGCGCCGGCCCGCACGCTCGCCATGCATCAGGCAGGCAGTGAGCGCCACGAAGCCCAGATAGACCCGCGCATCAAGGCGGTGATCCCCATTGCCCCTTGGGGCATGACCCGTGATTTCTGGGACGCCGAGGGTCTCGCCGCTGTGCGAATCCCCGCATTCTTTATGGCGGGCAGCCAGGACGGCGTCTCCGGCTACGAGGAGGGGGTCCAAGCCATCTTCGAGCAGAGCGTCAATGCCGATCGCTATCTTCTGACCTTCGACCACGCCGGCCACAACGCCGCTGCCCCGATCCCCGCCCCAGTGGAGGCCTGGCAACCCAGCCCGCACCTGGACTTCGTGCCCTTCGAACACTACGCCGACCCGGTCTGGGACAGCCTGCGCATGAACAACATCGCCCAGCACTTCGCCACCGCGTTTTTGGGCAAGCACCTGAAGGGCGATGCGTCGATGGAGGCTTATCTGGATCTGGTCGAGGATGCCGAGGAGGGTGTGGAGGCGCGGAACGCCGACGGCACACCGAAAGCGGAGCATAGTGCCTGGAAAGGTTTCCAGGATGGCACCGCAAAGGGGCTTTCGCTGCAACATAAAAGAGCGGGCGATTAGGACGTAGTGACTCAATTTGAAAACCAGGTACCAGGTTTACTTCCATGAAGCAGACACTAGTCGCCACGTTTATGACGGCTCTTTCGTGCACGAGCCTTGCCAATGCAGAGGAACTACCCGCAAAGATCAAAGCCTGCATTGAGAATCCGAACGAAGCTTGCGTCGTGAACTTAATGAAAGATCGAGCCGAAACCGGTGATTCAGGGAAGCATCAGGTATTGGCTTATGCGGCAATTGCCAGCGCATATCAACACAATGATCGACCGAAGGATGCCGTGGCAAATTGGCAACTGACATACGATGCCGCGCTATCGTTGGAAAAGGGCGAAGACAGGGACAAAGCCTTCTCCGACTATGTGACCTGGTCAGGCCATCGCGCAAACCCGCACGAAGTGATCAAAGCGGCGGAAGAAATCGGCGACGATGAAATCAAAAGTAAGGCACTGCTGAGTTTTTCAAAGTCCATGGCAGATGCTGGAAAATTCGATCACGCCTTTCTCGTACTCGCGCGGCAAATAGGCTTCCTCCAGCTTGCACAAGGCTATGCGCATCTTGCGAGCGCACAGGCACGAGCCGGAGATGTTGACGGCGCCATTCGCTCTTTCACAGTCTTCACGAAGGCCGCCTCCCATGTCGTCGAACAGCGTTACTACGCAACCGGCTTTCCAGACCGTGCTCCCAATTCCGACTCGGTTTTGAGAGACATTGCGGTCGCTCAAATTAACGCGGGCCTCAAGAAAGACGCGACAAAAACACTGTCCCAAATAGAACGCGATGAGTCTTTTCTGTATGCGAAGGTTGCGATAGCCGCAGCGCAGGCAGAAATGGGCAAATTTCAAGCCGCACGCCGCACGATCAACGGCATGACGCGAGCCAAGAAGGGGCGCCAACTTGATAAGCGTATAAGGCACGAATTAAGAGATGTAGCTTTTATGCGTGTCGCAGTAATCCTCGCAGAGCAGGATGATTTGAAAAAAGCCCTCGAAACAGCGGGTCGAATAAAACAGGACGATATCTACGATAGCGCCATCATGGATATCGCCGAGGCTTCCGCTGCACAGGGAATCGATACGGTTCTGTCAATCCTGCGAAAGCGTAAGAGTAGCGAACCTGTTGAAACCGCCGCTTCCAGGCCGCTGGCCCTCGCCTACTTGAACTCAGGAAACAGAGAAAAAGCCCGCCCGTACTTTCAGCAGATGATGTCCGAGGATGACTCGCTCCAGTTTCCAACAGCTGTCGTGATAAAGTGGAGCAATATTGGCTCAGTCTTGCACAATCACGGCGACTATGAGGAAGCCGAGCGTGTGATGGCGAAAACTCTCGCCTACATCCGAAAGAGCGAAATTCGCGGAATGTACCCTCACCTGGCTTCGATTGTCGTTCTGCACCTCAGCAACCAGAAACGTTTTGGACACGCAGTTGCGACGGCGGTGAGCATCAAAGACCCGACGTACCGCCCAATCGCATTTAACCACATTCTCACAGAGCTATTGGCAAACCAGAGCCCCTAACCCACCATCGCCGCGTCGTCCTTGTCGCTCGCGACTTCCTCGACCTTACGGCGCAGGAAGTCGATGTGCAGGCGCAGGGTGTAGGCGCTTGAGGCGAAGCTTGCCGGTACCGAAACCTTTTCAACCGAGGCTTCGATTTCATCGAGACGTGCGGTAGCGTCCGAACGGGTAATCGAGTTTGCGCGCAGTTCGTCGTCCAGGGCCTGGAGCTCCTTGTACCAGCGGTTCACCTTGGAGCGCATGCGCCAGCTGTAGGTCGGCGGCAGGATCTTGAAGAGCGGATAGAGCAGCGTCAGCAGCGGGAGCAGCAGGATCTTCAGGCGATCGATCAGGTTCGCCGCCCAGAACGAGAGATAGCGCTGCAGGAACGGCGGTCCCTCGTCGTAAAAGCGCTGGGCGACGGATGCGAGGGGATAGGTCACAAAACTACCGCTCGGAAAGGAACCGGGTTTCTCCAGCAAACCGCCGCTGCGGTGGGCGTCCCGCATGGTCAGAAGCAGCAGATCGGCCAGCGCAGGATGAAGCTCGGGCGAAACAACTATCGTCGCGGTCGGGGCCAGCAAGACCGTGTCTCTCGAGGGCAGGTTGACCGCAAGATCGACCGTGCCCTCAGGCAGCAGGACTTTCGAGAGATAATCGTTCCGCCGGACATAGGCATCGGCGCGCTCGAAGCTCATGAGCGCAATGCCGGGTGCAGAAAGCAGTGCACGGATCCTGGGCGCAGTTGCAGAGGTCACAAAGATCGCCGCATCGATGTCGCCCGCCAGGAGCGCCGCCTCAGCAGCAACACCATTGAAAGGCACTAGTTCCGCGTTTTTGCCCGTGATCCCATTGTCCGCCAGCAGTGCCAGCGCCACCGCGCGTGTGCCGCTGCCCTCCGCGCCCACGGCAATGCGCAGACCGGCCAGTTCTGTCAGGCGCCGGGGCTGTTCCTCTGTGCGCACGAAGACCCAAAGCGGTTCGTAGTAGAGGCTGCCAAGGGATTTTAAATCCGTATGATCCGCCGGTTCGCCGATCCCGCTCTGCATGAAGGCAACCGGCACCTCGGCCTCAGGGTCCGACAAGAGCGTCAGGTTCTCGCTGGAACCTGCAGTCGAACGCAAAACCAGTTCGATACCTTCTTCCCGGAAGCGCTCGGCATAGAGTTTGCCATAGGCGTGGTAGGCACCGGCTTCAGAGCCGGTCGCCATGACAATTCTGTCGGGTGGCGGTGGCCCTACAAACTGGTAGGCCACCACGAAACCGGCAATCACCAGGATCAAGGCGGGTGCGACAACGGCGATCTGGGCCCAGAGGCTCTGAAAGATCCGGCGGCGCTTATCGCGTTTTCGCGTATCCCGCGGATTATCGTTCTGCGCGTTGGCCGCCATAGCGCCTTACTTCCCCTGAAATGCCAGCAAGGCCTTTGGACAGACTTCTTTCACCGATGGAGGGGCTTCACGTAGCACAGCCTTTTATGCGTGACCTGTCGGCGCGCCATCGGCAAAAAGCCGCTCGCCCTGCTCATCAATGATCTGCTGACCTTTGCGCACAGCGTAGGTCTCCGCCTCCTCGCGCGACGAGAAAAGGTCGGCACGAATGAAGGTGCGTTCCAGATCCCCGTCCTCACCCTCGCCCGGCTTTATGATAATCCCGGCCAAGCGCCATTGATTATCCGCCTTGTCCGGCGCCGCGCAGATCTTGAAACCCTCGTAGTCCACCGCTTCGCCGCGCCGCGGGGTCGCAGTGTCTTCTGGTACTTTGCCGGTCAGGCCGCCAAAGAGACGTGAAAGAAAAGATGCCATCCTATTAATCTACCACGTGACGGCATGACTGCAATCGCCTGCGTTTAAGGACTTAAATCCAACGCCTGACGCGCATCTTATAGTCTCTGTATTCATCACCGAACTTTGCCTCGAGATAGGCTTCCTCACGACCGATGACATAAAAGCGGATAATCACGAGGCAGGGGATCAACAGGACCAGCGCTGCAAGGCTCCCGCCTGCGACAGCAAGGCCGGCACATCCAAGCGTCATGCCCAGATAGATCGGATTACGGCTGTAAGCGTAAATTCCGTCGTCGATGATCGCTGTGGTGGGTTTCCAGGGTTCGATATTAGTGCCCACCCGCTTGAAGCGCAGCGCACTGGCAATGAGGGCGGCAAGGCCGGCAAGGATCAACACGCCGCCGGCGACCATCCAGGTCATGCCTGCCAGTCCTCCCGAAGCCCAGGCGGAATCATACGCAAGACCGGCCAGAAGCGGCAGCAGAAAGATCACCGGTGGCGGCACCCGGACACCAGGATGATCCTGCTGTATTTCCTCCCCATCGGCCATGGCTAAGCATCCCCACCATGGTCGAAGCGCGGAAGACGATCATTGATATCCGCCCAGCTCAGACGTTCGGCATAGTACGCGTGGAAGGCTGGCTTAAAGTCTTCCGGCTTTTCCAGACTGGCGGCGTAGAAATGAATTTCCTTTGGGTATTTGTCCGTCTCATAGGCCATCGGCGTCCCACAGTTTGCGCAGAAGAAACGGCGGACGCCAGGCGAGGATACATAAACGGCGGGTTCCGCACCGGTAAATCTGTAGGCTGTGTTCGGGACCCCCATGAAGGTCGTAAAAGCAGAAGAAGTATTTCGTCGGCAACTCTCGCAATGGCAATGCGCGCGCCAGTTTTCAGGCCCCTCATACTCGAAGGTCACCTTGCCGCAAAGACAGTGTCCGCGCTTTTTCGTCATGCTGCTCAATTCCGCTCTTCTTAATTCCAGGTAGACTTTTCAGGAGCGCCAAAACACTTCCATATTGTAAATAACAACAGCGAATGGCTATCTGTGATTTCAACATTAAGGATATCGCGAAAGAGCGGGAAATGACATCACAGGATCAGCGGACAATCAGCAAAGCCACGCCGGTCACCCTCGTTGAGATCACCGGCAAAACGGTCCGGACGATCACCGCCCTCAAGGTCGCGCCTGCGCAGACCTCTTTCGTGTCGAACAATGCGACATCAATCGCTGAAGCCTATTTCGAGAAAGGCGCCTGGTTTCGGGCCATCTATGCCGGCGATACTCCGGTAGGATTCGTCATGCTGCACGACCCCAGTCTGCCGGGTGCACAGCCAATAGACGACGGAAAGTCCAGCGACATCTGGCTTTGGCGCTATATGATTGCCGAACCCTTTCAACGCCTCGGACTGGGACGTAGGACCCTGGATCAGATCGTCGAACACGCAAGAAGCCGCCCCGGTATGACCGATCTGCTGGCAAGCTATGTTCCCGGTCCGGGCTGTCCCCGGGAGTTTTATCTGAAATACGGTTTTCGGGAGACCGGCAGGACCTGCGCCGAGGGTACCGAGAACGAAATCTCCCTGCGCCTCTGAACGTAGACCCTGGGCTCACGCTAGACCGGATCATGTTTCGGTTGAGAGTTGATGAGTATGAATTCTCAACCTGGTCGGAACCACTATGTGGTTTCGCCGAAACATGTGAATCCGTTCTATATCAAATAGTTAGAGCAGATTCACAGGGACGACAGATCGCCTTCGGCGATTCCATCTAAACCTGATCTGCTCTAGGTCGCGTACTCATTAACGCGCACTGATGACGCCACTCGGAAGGGTGTCCGGGAAGAACCCAACTCAAGATGTCTTCATGCTGGCAGTGGCACGGGGATTAAGTACCATTTCCGGTCATTCACCAAAGCGATATTGACACCATCATGAAGCCTCGCCCTGCAAGTTCATTGCCTTCGCTCGGTCATAGCATAGGGCGCAAAGAAGCTTGACTTGAGCTACCGCCAACGCCTCATCGCTCCATTCACCACCGGCTTTCGCTACGAGTTCATCGCACGTAGTGCACCATGCGTCAGGGCGGAGTTGATCAGAGCCCTGCGCCCACCAGAACCCATAAGCTATGTTCTCTCTCAAGCCTTCAACTATGTGCTGGCAAACAAAGGTTTCCTCTTGTTCCCCGTGTTCTGCACACGTGACCTTCGACATAAATTCTCGCTCCCGATATCTGTAGTATGAGCCATGATACAGATCTAATAGTCAAAGGGACTCGAAATCGGACATTCTGACGAGCACATTGCCGGATTGTGATTCAAGTTCACAGGAGCTTCGAATCATGCGCTATGAACTCACCGATCTTGAGTGGTCAATTATCCAGCCTGTTCTGCCAACCAAGTCTCGCGGCATTCCCCGTGTTGACGACCGGAGTGTGTTGAACGGCATCTTCTGGGTGTTGCGGTCTGGAGCACCATGGCGCGATCTGCCCGATTGCTATGGACCGTATACAACCTGCTACAACCGCTTTAATCGCTGGCGCAAAGCGGGCATCTGGGACAACACCCTCGCGGTCTTGATGAATAGACGTGACGCCGATGTCCAGATGCTCGACACGTCCATAGTCCGGGTGCATCAACACGCAAGCTGCATCGCGAAATGCGAGAGCAATTGCACAGGCCGCTCACGCGGCGGACTGACAACGAAGATCCACGCGGTGGTTGATGCCAAGGGGGTGCCCATCCGATTGGCGCTTAGCGCCGGTCAAGAACATGACAGTCTACTTGCCAGCGATCTGTTGACAGAACTTCGTTACAACGGAATGCTGCTGGCCGACAAGGCGTACGACTCCGATGCAATTAGAGAACTCGTGCGAGAGCGTGGAGCATGGGCAAACATCCCGCCGAAACGGAATCGTAAGAACCCGATCTGCTTCAGCCCCGGTCTTTACCGTGACCGCAATCATGTGGAACGGATCTTCAATCGGATCAAACATTGCAGACGGATTGCTACCAGATACGACAAGCTGGCAGCGAACTTCCTCGCCTTCATCAAGCTCGCAGCGATTCGCTTATGGTTGGGCGTTTATGAGTCCACGTCCTAGGCCAATACCGTAACGACACCCCAGGCGATAAAGGCATAGCGGGCCGCCTTTGCCGCGACGACAATCAGAATAAAAGGCAGAAACCGCGTCCGCATCACCCCTGCAATCAAAGTAATCGGATCGCCGATGATGGGCATCCAGGACAGGGTCAGCGACCAGACGCCCCATCGGCCATACCAGGCTTCGGCCTTGGCGAACTCATCTTCGTTGACCGGGAACCATTTCCGGTCCCGGTAATGGGAAAAGAAGCGCCCGAGCACCCAGTTCACCGCGGAACCCAGCGCGTTGCCCAGGGTCGCGACCGCAACAAGCGGCACAGCGGTTTCGCGGGCCAGGGCCCCGCCATCCGCCGAGAGCAGACCGGTCATCAGGATCTCCGAACTGCCGGGAAGCAATGTCGCAGAGGTAAAGGCGCTGACAAACATCGCCCAGAGAGACGCCGTCATGTTCCTGATCCTGCCGCCGTCATCCTACTGCTGTCACTAGCGTCTATTCCTCTCATCTCATCCGGTTTGCAAGGATGAGTGAAGAGCCCCTGCCGGGCAAGCAGGCAAATGTGCAAGCAATCCTCTTAAGCCTTTGACTTTGGCAAAAAATTACGTTGCCGCAGACCCCCTCTCAACCCAATATATCCAGGCAAAGATATCGTGCCTCCCGGCCGTCATGCGCCCTGCCAACAGGAACAGATCTGAAACCATGAAAGTAATCCTCTTTGTCTTGAAGTGTATCGTCGGTCTATTCGCGACCCTGGGCTTCGTGATGGTTCTCGTGCTGGGCATTTCGCTCTCGGCCCTGAAGGACAACATCGGACGCTTTGACTACGAGGCTGCACCCTTGCCCGAGCGCATCGTGCTGCAATTGGATCTGGCCGCAGGTGTCAGCGAGATGAGCCCGCAGTCACCCTTCAGTCGCGCATCTCAAGGCGGTGGGTTGGTTCTACGCGACGCGGTCGATGCCCTCGCCCGCGCCAGCAGCGACCCACGTGTGGTCGGCGTTGTCGCACGGGTTGGACGCGGTCCCCTCGGCATCTCACAGGTTCAGGAACTCCGCGAAGCCATCGCCGGTTTCCGGGCGACCGGCAAGTTCTCGCTGGCCTTTGCCGAGTCCTTTGGTGAAGGCGGCGACGGCACGCTGCATTACTATCTGGCTTCCGCGTTTGAAGAACTCTGGCTTCAACCCTCCGGTGATATGGATATTACCGGTATCCAGCTGGAAAGCCCATTCGTTCGCGGCCTGCTCGACAGATACGGGGTAAAACCACGTTTCGGACAGCGCGAAGAATACAAGGGCGCGGTCGGCTTCCTGACCGAGGAGACAATGTCCGAACCGGTTAAGGAAAATCTGCAGCAGCTGGTCGATTCCTGGCTTGAGCAGATCGTCGAAGGTGTGTCGGAGAGCCGTGGTCTGGACACCCAAGAAACGCGCGCCTTAATTGATCGTGCCCCCCTCTCGGCCACAGAAGCAAAGGACGCCGGGCTGGTCAGTCAACTCGGCTATTGGGATGGCGTCCTCGAGTTCGCGTTCCCCGGTGAAGAGGCTGCGCCCCTGGACATCCGGGACTATTATGCCGGACTTGAAGAAGAAATCTCCGATGGTCCGGTGATCGCGCTTGTTCAGGGTTTCGGGGCAATCGCACTGGCGGAAAACGACGACTCTTTCGGTGGCTCCTCTGTCATGGGGTCCGATACCATCTCAGCCGCCCTGCGGCGCGCCATTGACGATCCTGATGTCGCGGCCATCGTTTTTCGGGTGGACAGCCCGGGCGGCTCCTACGTTGCCTCGGATACAATCTGGCGCGAGGTGGTGCGCGCGCGTGAAGCCGGCAAACCCGTGATCGTCAGCATGGGTGGACTGGCGGCTTCCGGCGGTTATTTTGTCTCCGCCGCGGCTGAACGGATCGTCGCCAATCCCGCAACCATTACCGGCTCTATCGGTGTTGTATCGGGCAAGGTTGTGCTGGACGATCTCTGGCGCGATTTTGATATCGGATGGGATGGTGTCCAGGCTGGCCGGAACGCTGGCATCTGGAGCGCCAACCGAGACTTCACCCCTCGGCAATGGCAGATGCTGCAAACATCTCTGGACCGGGTTTACAGCGACTTCACCCAAAAGGTCGCGGAAGGCCGCGGTCTGGCCCTGCCTGACGTTCTGACCTCGGCAAAGGGACAGGTCTGGACCGGACGCGACGCGAAAGCGCTGGGTCTGGTCGATGAGCTCGGTGGTTTTGCGACCGCTCTGAAGCTCGCCCGCAGCGCGGCCGGTTTGACCGAAGGGCAATCCCACCAGCTCCGCGTGCTGCCCGAAGCCCCCTCCTTCGAGGAAATTATCGGCAAACTCCTATCAGGTGAATTCAGCGGCCCAGGGATCAGCGGTATGATCCGGGATCTCGCGCGTTTAGTGGAGGTCGCAGCCCCCTTCGTAGAGGCAATGGAACGGGTCAACGCAGATCCGCGCAGCCGGACTCTCGAGGCACCTCAACTCAATACCGCCCGGTAGAGCAGCATCAGGAAAACAACCAGGTCTCGTTTTTCAAGCCCGGCGCGCGGCGATCAGAAATTCGACATTGCCTTCAGGTCCCTTGATCGGGCTCTCCGTCAGCCCGATCACTGACCAGTCCGCCAGGGTTTCGACCCATTCGCGGATTTCGTCGCAAACCTTCCGGTGGAGTTCGGGGTCACGCACCACCCCGCCCTTGCCGACCAGCGCCTTGCCCACTTCGAACTGCGGTTTGATGAGGGCTAGTAAACAGGCACCCGGATTGGTCAAAGACAGCGCGGCAGGCAGGACTGTCCGTAAGCCGATAAAGCTGGCGTCACAGACCACCATATCCACCGGCTCACTGATCTGCTCAGAGGTCAGGTGACGGGCGTTGCAGCGTTCAAGCACGACCACCCGTGGGTCCTGGCGCAGTTTCCAGGCAAGCTGACCGTGCCCGACATCGACTGCAAAAACCTTTTCGGCTCCCTTGGTCAGCAAAACATCGGTGAACCCGCCGGTCGAGGCGCCGACATCCAGCGCGGTCAGGCCCTCCGGATCGATATCGAAAGCCTCCAGGCCCTTGACCAGCTTCAAGCCGCCACGGCTGACCCAGGGATGATCCTGCCCCTTGAGCTCCAGCGCCGCATCCTCGGGCAGTGTCTGTCCGGGCTTGTCGATGCGCCGGGTGTCGCTGTAGACCAATCCCGCCATAATCATCGACTGGGCGCGGCTGCGGCTTTCCACCAATCCGCGCTCGACCAGCAGCTGATCGACCCGTTGCTTGCGAACTTTCTTCATACCCCGAGGCTTTAAGTTATTTTCCGAGGGTCAGGCAACGGAAAAGACACAGCCGGCAGAAGCTTCTCCAGTTTCAGCCCAAATCCACTCATGCAAATATGGCCCCTTTCGACAGCAGCGGGACCGGCATTAATGAAACATGTGCTCAGATTAAGCGGCGACACCTATCGCACTGATCTTGCAGCAATACGTAAAAGCTTCGCGCTTAGCAGGGCGGGAAATGACATTTGCGTGCGCCTGGAATGTGCTGGCCCCGATACTCCGCGCGAAGACTGGATGGAGATCTATATCGGCCGACATGATCTCTGGCTGAACGGACTGAGAAACAGGCACGGAGGGTTCAAATTCGCCGATGGCTGCCCATTACTTGATGATGTCGTGTTCACCCGCACTCTACGCTACAGCTTGAGTTACAAGCGCCTTGACGCTTGGAACGCGGGCAATGTGTATCGGGGCATGTGGAGTTTCCATAGAGTGGTCAGTGCTCTCAGCGCTGTGACTCAAGACTCCTACATTGGGCACCACGAAAATCATTGCATAGCTTTGTTGATTTTCATGGTGCCGGAAGCCTTACGCTTTTGGCCCATTGATCAGGCCATCGCACAGGCAATATCTGGCAGGAGCTACTTCCGGCTCACTGACTGGCAGGATAAAGTCACCAGTTGGCGGCAGTCGTCAGAAGGAGCCCATAACGGGTTCCCAGATGGTGTGACCATGCCCTGGCTCAGGAAGCTCTAGAGCCCGGCAATCGTTACGCCGGTGCCAACACCGTCTTTTCGCCGTAGCTCAGCCCGCTCCCCAGGATGGCGAAACGCCATAGCAGCGCGACGGCAACGGCAGTCAAGCCGGTTGCCAGCCCGATCCAGATTCCCAGACCACCAAGTCCCTGCACGAAACCAAGGTAATAGCCGGTGCCGAACCCGATGACCCAATAGCCGATTGCGGAAATAATCATGGGTTTCGCGGTATCCTTGAGACCACGCAATGCACCCGCACCGACGATCTGAAGGCCATCGACGATCTGAAACAAGGCGGCAATTGCGAGGAACGAGACCGCGAGCTCAATCGACTCGGCATTTTCTGCAAGCGCCGGATCCAGATAAAGGCTGACCAGGGTCAGCGGGAAGAACCAGAAGAGGAGTGCCGACGCCACACAAAAGACTGCCGACAGGCCGTAAGACGCCCAACCGGCGCGCCATACCGCGGCGGCATCCCGACGCCCCGCACCAACGCCAACCCGGATCGTCGTCGCATGGGACAGACCCAGCGGCACCATAAAAGCAACCGCAGCACACTGCAGCGCGACCGCATGCCCAGCCGTTGCCGCTGTACTTATCAGGCCCATCATAAAGGCGGCGACGCCAAACATCCCGGTCTCGGAGACGACGGAAACGCCAATCGGTAACCCGACCTTCAGGATCGAGCCAAAGATGCTCCAGTCAGGCCGCCAGAAGCGGACGATAATGGCAAAGCGCCTGATGCGCCGGTCCATCGAGACAAACGCCAGCATGACGGCGAACATCGCAAAGTTAACGATTGAGGTCGTGATGCCCGCCCCCAGAAGTCCCAACGCCGGAAACCCGAAGTTCCCGAACATCAGGGCGTAGTTGCCAAGTGCGTTCGCGACGACGCCAAGCAGTGTCACAACCAGGATCGAGCGTGGACGCGACAAAGCCGAGACGAAACAGCGCAGGACGATCACCCAGAGGGCCGGTAACAATCCCCAGACGGCAGCCTGCAAATAGACTTCCGCCAGTTCGCTGTTGATCTCGGTCTGGCCGAAGAACAGAAAAAACGGACGGACATGATAGATCGCAATACTGAAAGGCACGGCGACCATGATCGCCACCCAAAAGCCCTGCCGGACAGTCCGGCGCACAATCCGGTACTGCCGCGCGCCCAGCGCCTGGGCACAGATCGGCGCAACCGCAGTCAGAAGACCGAGCCCAAAAAAGAAAAACAGCGTGTAGAAGGCTCCGGCCAGCGTTCCCGCCGCCAGCTCCTGCGATCCGAGCCATCCCATCATCAGGACGTCGGTCGTATGAATCGCAATCACGGCCAGCTGCGTCAGCACCAACGGAACGGCCAGCACAAAGGTCGCACGCACCTCGTCCCACCAGGCGGCGTAGCTGCTTTTGGCCCCTGCACCCGGATTGGTGCGGCCGAATCTGTCCGAATTTACAACCATGCGCCGCACTATGCCGGATTCATTGAAACGGCGGAAGAGCTCTTAACGCAAAGCCGCTATGCATTTAGATGGGTTACATACTGGCGCCAGCAAAAGGTGACAGCGCGGCGCCGATCGTTCAGCGATGGGTCTGAAGTTTGACCGACTGCGCTTCTTCTTCCAATCCCAGAGCTTCGAGAGCGGTTGCAACTATCGCAGTGGAGTCGATGCCACCGACCCGCTGCTGAACGGCAGGTTTGTCATGGTCGATAAAAGCATCCGGCAGATAGAGCGGGCGGAACTTCAGACCCTGATCGAAGAGACCGGCTGAAATCATGCAGTGCACCACTTGTGTGGCGAAACCACCGATTGCGCCCTCCTCAACCGTGATCAGAACCTCGTGCTCACGCGCCAGCCGCAGAACCAGATCCTGGTCCAGCGGTTTGGCGAAGCGGGCATCCGCGACGGTCGTCGAGAAACCTCTGGCCGCCAGATCGTCGGCAGCCTTCATGGCATCCTGCAAACGTGTTCCGTACGACAGCACAGCAACCTTGGTGCCTTCCCTCAGCACACGGCCCTTACCGATTTCCAGGGGCGTTCCGCGTTCGGGCATTTCAAGACCGGTCGCCTCGCCGCGCGGGAAACGAAAGGCCGAGGGCGCATCGTCGATCTGCACCGCCGTCGCCACCATATCCATCAGTTCGACTTCATCAGCCGCTGCCATCAGCACGATACCCGGGATACAGCCCAGATAGGAAATGTCGTAGCTGCCCTGATGGGTTACCCCGTCTGCGCCCACCATGCCCGCCCGGTCGATTGCAAAGCGCACCGGCAGCTTCTGGATGGCGACATCGTGCACGACCTGGTCATAGGCGCGCTGCAGGAAGGTCGAGTAGATCGCGGCAAAAGGCTTGAAGCCTTCGCAGGCCATGCCCGCGCAGAAAGTGACCGCGTGCTGCTCGGCAATGCCGACATCGAAAGTCCGGTCGGGAAAGGCATCGCCAAAGAGATTGAGGCCTGTGCCCGACGGCATGGCGGCCGTGACTGCAACGATCTTCTCGTCTTCTTTTGCTTCCGCGATCAGCGCCTTGGCGAAGACGTTCTGGTACGCAGGAGCCTTCGGTGTGGGCTTGGCCTGTTTGCCGGTCACCACATCGAATGTCGCCACGCCATGGTATTTGTCCGCCGACTTTTCGGCGGGCTCATAACCCTTGCCCTTCTGGGTCACAGCATGGATCAGCACCGGACCATCATGATCGCTGTCGCGCACGTTCTTCAGAACCGGCAGCAGATGATCCAGATTATGACCGTCGATCGGACCGATATAGAAGAACCCCAACTCTTCGAACAGCGTTCCGCCGGTCAGCATGCCCCGGGCATACTCTTCCGCGCGGCGGGCCGCCTCCTCCAAGGGCTTGGGAAACTTCTTGGCGACTTCCTTGGCCAGACTGCGAACCGAATGGAAGGAACCCGAGGAGATCAGTTTCGAAAGATAGGCGCTCATGGCGCCGACCGGCGGCGCAATCGACATATCGTTGTCGTTCAGGATCACAATCAGGCGGCTGTTCATGGCCCCGGCATTATTCATGGCCTCGTAAGCCATACCCGCCGACATGGAGCCGTCGCCAATCACCGCGATCACATCGTTCGAGCGTCCGGCCAGATCACGCGCCACGGCAAAGCCAAGGCCTGCGGAAATCGAGGTTGAGCTGTGCGCCGCGCCGAAGGGATCGTATTCGCTCTCCTTACGGCTGGTGAAACCGGAAAGCCCACCGGGCTGCCGCAGGCTGCGGATACGGTCGCGCCGTTCGGTCAGAATTTTGTGGGGATAACACTGATGCCCGACATCCCAGATCAGTTTGTCGTCGGGTGTATTGAAGACGTGATGCACAGCCACGGTCAATTCGACCACGCCCAGGCCCGCTCCCAGATGACCGCCGGTAACCGAAACCGCATTGATCATCTCGATCCGCAGTTCGTCGGCCAGCTGCCGCAACTGGTCTTCATCGAGCTGACGCAGGTCCTCTGGGCTCGAAACCGTATCGAGCAACGGAGTCTGTCTGTTGTGACCGATCTGGCTCACTCTCTTCACCTCTTTACCTGGATTTCTTTATTATCCAGGTGGTTAAGCGCCTATGTTCTGCGCCTGCAATAACTTTGCCTTATAAGCTGTAACTTCGCAGGATTACCTGGTCCGTTCCAGCACGAATGTGGCGGTTTGGCTTAGAATACTAGCCCGTTCGCCGAAAATATCGAGGCAGCGGCAAGCCTGCTCAACCAGACCGGATGCCATATCCCGTGCACCTGCAACGCCAAGCTGTCCAACGAAGGTCGCCTTGCCCGCCGCCTCATCCTGCCCGGTCGGCTTGCCCAGTGCTTCAGGCGTCGACTCGCTGTCCAGCAGATCATCGACGATCTGGAAGGCAAGGCCGAGCTTTCCAGCGTAATCGCGCAGCGCCTGCCGCTGCTCAGCTCCCGCCTGTGCCAGGATCGCCCCCGCCTCGCAGGAAAACACGATCAAAGCGCCGGTTTTAAGCTCCTGCAGATTGGTGATCCCTGTCAGGTCCAGTTGATCCCGTGCCGGAGAGAGGTCGATCATCTGTCCACCGACCATACCAGTCGCACCGGCGGCCCGGGCGAGACCGGCAATCAGTTCACAGCGCACAGCGGCATCGGCATGAGCCCGCGCCCCGGACAGCACTGTGAAGGCTTCCGTCAGCAGACCGTCACCGGCAAGGATCGCCGTCGCGTCATCGAACTTCACATGAACGGTCGGGTGACCACGCCTCAGGTCGCTGTCGTCCATGGCCGGAAGGTCGTCGTGGATCAGGCTATAGCAGTGGATCATCTCCAGGGCTGCCGCCGTATCCAGAGCCGCCTCCTCGGAAAGGCCAAAAAGCTGTGCCGATTCGATGACCAGGAAGGGCCGCAGGCGCTTGCCCCCGCTCAACGCGGAATAGCGCATGGCCTCGATCACGCGCCCGCGCGGTCCCGCGGCCTCGGGCAGCAGCGCGTCGAGGCGCCGCGTCACCGATTCGGCGCGTGCCGCCAACCTTGCATCAAGAGGTGTCATAGGATCGGGCTTCCCATGAAAATCATCGGCGCATCAGCCGACATCAAAGGCTTCTGTCTTGGCGTTGCCGTCGGGACCAAGGCTGATTTTCTCAACCTTTTCCTGGGCATCGCGCAGTTTGCTCTCGCAGTAGGCCTTGAGTTCCGCGCCCCGCTGATAGGACGAGATCGCATCATCCAGCTTGCCGTCACCGCGTTCCAGGGCGCCGACGATCTGACGCAGTTCTTCAAGCGCCTCCTCAAAGGACATCTTCTTTACATCTGCAGGGATGGTCGGGGTCGCGCTTTCCGCCATAATCTTGTCCTTCGTCCACTTTCTCATAAGCGCGACTCTTTCAGACGGGGGCCGTCAACAAAGGTCGCGCGCTAGTCCTAATCCCTGTCGCTGCAGGGCGCAATGCCGAGACGCAAATCCAACCGTTTGCGGCTCCGGCAAAGTCTTTCTTCAAGCCGCCATCAGGCTGCGCACATGCGCTGCGCTCGAACTGGCAAGCGCAGAGAGGTTGTAGCCCCCCTCCAGCGTCGAGACGATCCGCCCCGCACAGGCATGGCGGGCAATCGCGATCAGTTCGTCCGTCGCCCAGACATAATCATCCTCAACCAGCTGCAGGTTCGCCAATGGGTCGTCCTTGTGGGCGTCAAATCCGGCGGAAATCAGGATGAAATCTGGGTCAAAGCGTGTCAGGGCCGGAAAAACACTGGCGCGCAGCGCATTGCGGAACTCTTCCGAACCTGCGTTCGGCGGTAAAACCGCATTGCAGATATTGGTCGCGACACCACGTTCCTGCGGCGCGCCGGTCCCCGGATAGAGCGGCGACTGGTGGGTCGAAGCGTAGAAAAGGTCCGGGTCGCCCCAGAAGCTCGCCTGCGTGCCGTTCCCGTGATGGACATCGAAATCAATCACCGCGATCCGGTGACAGCGGTGGACCTCGCGGGCATGCAATGCGCCGACCGCCACAGAGTTGAAGAGGCAGAAACCCATGGCCTGATCCGGCTCTGCATGGTGTCCCGGCGGTCGTATCGCACAAAAGGCATTGTCCGCCTCGCCCGCCATCACTGCGTCCACTGCGGCGCAGAGAGCACCGGCGGCCCGCAATGCGGCCTCTCCGGAACCTGGCGAAAGAATGGTGTCGCCATCAAGGCCGCGCCGACCGCTCTCCGGCACGGCGGCCAGCAGCTGATCGACATAGGGTTGCGGATGCACACGTGCAATCTGATCGACCTCTGCCCGGGGGGCCTCACGGCGCTCAAGAGCATCGAATTCGGGAGCGGACAAGGCCTCAAGAACAGCTTCGATACGCGCCGGGCACTCCGGATGTATTTCGCCCGGATCGTGCCGGGTGCAGGCTTCGTGGCTGTAAAGTAGCGTCGTCATCACAGGTCCTCCCGAAAAAAACCGTCCGAGTATCTTCCAAAACCATGACAATCCGATGTTCCGGCCCGGAAGAGCTCGATTTCTTCTCATCTAGAATGCAGCCGTTTCCGACGGCAGACAATTGATCTCTGGTGTGGAGGAATTGCAGTTCCGCCACACTAGGTCATAACAATCCAGTGACCCACTTCACAAGGCGAACCCATTCCGCTGGGCGGAAAAGCCGCAGGTTCAAAGGCAGGCGACGCGCGCCCCTCCGCTCACGGAAACCACAATCAACCAAGAATAAACCCTTTGAGTAAGCTCTTTGTGCCAGTCGCGACATTGACAGCCAGCAACAAATGGCCAAATGTCCTGGGTACACTATATAGTTTAACCGGTTGAAAAACATCGCGCGCGCCTTGGTGGAAGGATCGCGCGGTCCGGGGTGGAGGATATCCTGTTTAGTCGTCGCGCATATGGAATCGGTTTACGCAGCAGGACCAGGCTTTTAACCGGTCTGCTTTTGACGATCTGCACGGTTCTCACCATCTTTACGCCGGCAATGGCCCAGAATGCCCCGCTGGTAAGGGTCGATCTCGTACGGGTCGAACCCTTATCCCAGACCGCCGCCGTTCTCGGCCGTCTGGTTGCACGTCAGGCCGGTGACGTCTCCGCGCGGATCAACGGACCGATCGAACGCTTCAATGTGGAGGTCGGCGATCGGGTTGAAGTCGGACAGGTGCTCGCCACCCTCACCAACAACTACCTTCTGGCTCAGTTGGACCTGGCGTCCGGCGAATTGGCGGTCGCACAGGCCAATCTGAAAACCCGTAAAGCCAGGGTCACACTGACGAAACAGTCTCTGGCCCGCCTGGAAAGGCTCAAGAAGTCGGCAGCCTTCAATCAGTCACGCTATGAGGACGCCAAACAGGAAGTCATCATTGCGCAGGCTGAAGTGACCCAGGCGGAAGCAACGATCCTGAGCAGGATCGCGGAGATGCGCTCCGCCGACATCAACTTAAGCTATGCAACCATCACCGCCCCCTATAACGGTGTCGTCACCCGCCGCATGACCGAAGCCGGGGCCTACGTTCAGACAGGTCAGGCGGTTGTTCAGATGGTTGCCGACCGCTCGTTGGAAATTGAGGCGGACGTCCCTTTCCGCTTTATCGGTGGCTTACAGATCGGCACCAAAGTCCGCGTCGCACTTGATGATTCGACCACCCACGAGGCCAAGGTCCGTGCGGTCGTGCCGAACGAAAACCCTCTCACCCGGACCCGAGCGGTGCGCTTTGAGGCCAGCTTCGACTACGCCGAGAGCCCGCTGGCCAACGAACAGAGCGTCACCGTCTACGTTCCGGTCGGTGCACAGAGGGATGTTCTGACCGTCCACAAGGACGCAATTATCAAGCGTCCCAATGGCGCGATTGTGTACGTTGCCGAAGGCGACACCGCCAAGCTGCAGCCTGTGGCTCTGGGCATCGCCGTCGGGAACAGGCTGATTGTCGAAAGCGGGTTGCAGGAAGGTCAGAAAGTCGTGGTCCGGGGGAATGAGCGTTTGCGTCCCGGCCAATCGATCATCGTCGACGGGGCCAGCTGATGAACCTGATCAAACTCTCCATCGAACGGCCGATTGCAGTGATTTCTGCCGTGCTGATGGTGGTGATGTTCGGTCTGGTCGCCCTTCAGTCAATCCCGATCCAGCTGGCGCCTGACGTCAACCGTCCGGTGATCACGGTCCGGACCTTCTGGCCGGGGGCAGCCCCTGCCGAAATCGAGCGGAATATTGTCAACCGGCAGGAAGACGTACTGAAGGGCCTGGAAGGCCTGGAGACTATATCGAGTCGGTCCCGGCAAAGCAGCGGCTCCATTACCCTCGAATTCAAGGTCGGCACCAATATGGACCGGGCCCTGCTGCTGGTCTCCAACCGCCTGGATCAGGTCACCGGCTACCCGGACGAGGCCGACGAGCCGAGCCTGGATACGGCGGGCAGTGAAGACACCCCCATTGCCTGGTTCATCATCACGCGCGAGGACGGTAACGATCGTCCGATCCACGAGTACGGCGATTTCCTCGACGATGTGGTCAAGGAGCGCATCGAACGTGTGACCGGCATCAGCCAGGTCAACATCTTTGGCGAAGCCACCCAGGAAATCGACATCATCGTCGAACCCGAGCTCCTCGCCCGCTACGGCATGACCGTCAGCGAGGTGGTTACCGCCCTGCGGCGCGCCAATGCCTCGGTCAGCGCCGGTGATGTGGATGAGGGCAAGCGGCGCTACGTGGTCAGGACCGAGGGCGAACTCGACACCGTCGCCAAGATCAACGATGTGGTGGTCCGTTCGGACACGTCTCAGGACAGCGGTCGCCTCGCCCGGGTCACAATAGGCGACATCGCCGATGTGCGCTTCGGTCATACCGAACCCGCCGCGTCCATCCGGATGCTGGGGCAGCAGGCCGTCGCCCTGAACGCCGTGCGGGAAACCGGCGCCAACGTGATCGAAACCATGCGCGGCGTGCGCGAAGCGGTCGACGAACTCCAACGCACGGTGATTCCGGAATCGGGCCTTAAGCTGAAACAGGTCTACGACGAGACGGTTTACATCGATTCCTCCATCGAACTGGTGCAGCAGAACATCTGGGTCGGCGGTGCGCTGGCGGCACTGATTCTCCTTCTATTCCTGCGCTCCCCCCGCGCCACGCTGGTGATCTCTGTTGCCATCCCGGTTTCGGTGATCGGCTCCTTCGTTGCCATGGCCGCGCTGGGACGTTCGATCAACGTCATCTCGCTGGCGGGTCTGGCATTTGCTGTGGGTATGGTCGTCGACGCCGCCATCGTGGTGCTGGAAAATATCTATCGCCTTCGGGAATCGGGCAAACCCACCGCGGTTGCCGCCTACGAAGGCGCGCAGCAGGTTTGGGGCGCGATCCTGGTCTCGGCCCTGACCACGGTCATGGTCTTTATTCCGATCCTGGTGATGCAGCTGGAAGTCGGTCAGCTATTCCGGGATATCGCGGTCGCTATCTCGGTCTCCGTCATGCTCTCGCTCATTGTATCGATCACGGTACTGCCGGCCCTCGCGAACCGGCTGCTGGGCGGACCGAAACATCAGCAGGAGCCAGGTATCAAGCGGCTGCCGCTGCCCGGCATCGACCAGTTTGCCTCCGGTTTTGTCGCCGCTGTCCTGGGTTTTACCCGTGGCGTCGTCCGCAATCCCTTTATAGCCTTTCTGGTCGTGGTCGCGGTCACAGCCAGCGCCTCCTTCGGTGCCTGGAAGTTCCTGCCCAAGCTTGAATACCTGCCGGAAGGTAATCGGAACCTGGTGTTCGGAATCATCATTCCACCACCCGGCTATAACCTGGACACGACGACAGGCATCGCCAAAAACATCGAGGAAGCGACCAAACCGCACTGGGTGACTGAATCCGGTGAAGACTCGGGCCCGGATGATCCTCCGAAGATGGAGCGTTTCTTCTTCGTCGCGCGCAGCGCCAGCACGTTTCTGGGGGCGGTCGCCGTCGATCCGTCTCGTGCGCGGGACCTGATCCCGGTTCTGGAAGGCCCTGTATTCAGGGAGCCGGGCACCTTCGGATTTATCAACCAGCCCTCGATCTTCGGACGCGGCATCGGCGGCGGCCGCAAAATCGAACTCGATATCAGCGGTCCCGAACTGGAATCCATTCTGGGAGTCGCCCTGCGCGCGGCAGGCAAGATGACTGCAATTCTGCCCCGCGAAGAAGGCAATCAGTTCAGGCCGAACCCGGGCCTGGAACTAGGCGCGCCGGAGGTTCGGGTCATACCCGACCGCGTTCGGCTGGCGGATAACGGTGTCACGGCGCGGGAACTTGGTGACGCCGTCGATACCTTCAACGACGGACTACGCGTCGCCGAAATTACGGTGGGTAACAAGCGCATCGATATGATGCTGCAGGGCCCCGAGGAAAACGTCACGGAAACACAGGGCATCGGCAACCTGCCTGTGGTGACGTCCGACGGTCAGATCATTCCCGTCACGTCCCTGGCCGATGTGATTCTGACCAGCGGCCCGACGGAAATCCGCCACCGGGAAAACTTCCGGACGGTGACTCTTGAACTCCGCCCCTCGCCCGACGTCCCGCTCGAAACGGCGTTGGAGATGATCCAGAAGGATGTCATCGATGCCGTCATGGCCGAAGGGGTTCCGGCGGGAATCCGCATGGGTATGTCGGGTACCGCGGACAAGCTGTCGCAAACCTGGCAAGCGATGGTTCTCGACCTCGCCCTGGCTCTGGCGATTGTCTATCTGGTGATGGCAATCCTGTTCGAGAGTTTCATCTATCCTCTGGTTATTCTGCTGTCCGTGCCGGTGGCGGCGGCGGGCGGTGTCGGCGGCCTGGCCATCCTGAATCTCTACGGCGCCAATCAGTCCCTGGATATGCTTACGCTGCTCGGTTTCGTTATTCTGATCGGGATCGTGGTCAACAACGCCATTCTTCTGGTGCACCAGACCCTCTACCATATCCGCGAGGAAAACTACCTGCCCCACGATGCCATCATCGAGGCGACCCGCAATCGGATACGCCCGATCTTCATGTCGACCCTGACCAGTGTCGTCGGCATGCTGCCGTTGGTGGTCTTCCCCGGCGCGGGGTCTGAGCTCTACCGGGGCCTCGGTTCCGTGGTGGTCGGCGGCTTGTCCCTCTCGGCGGTTCTGACGCTTCTGCTGATCCCGCCGATGCTTGCGATCCTGGTCGGTCCCATCGAGCGCGCCCGCAGTAACCGTCTGCCCAAGACGGCCCTGGCGCCCGGCGAATAGAACCGGTTTCAGTGAAGGCTTCCAATCCCGCGCGGCTTCTGATTCGGAACGCAACAGCCATCTCCATGGATGACGAGATCGGCATCCTTGAGCAGGCGTCAATCCTGATCGAAGGCGAAACGATCGCAGCCGTCGGTTCCGGTTTTGACCGGGAAATCGATCACGCGAATGCCGAGATTATCGACGCAGACGGCATGATCGCCCTACCCGGTTTTGTCGATGCCCACCGTCATATCTGGCAAAGCCCGCTCACCATGGTCGCCGCCGATGCGGACCTGAACAGCTACTTCGCCGAGGTCCCGGGTAAACTCGCCCCGGTCTACAGCGCTGAGGACCTGAGAGTTGCAAACCACATCGGCGCCCTGCAGGCGCTGAATGCGGGTATCACGACGATCTTCGACTGGTGCCATGTGTTGCACACACCTGAACACGCCGACGCCGCGATTGAGGGTCTGCGCAAAAGCGGTATCCGCGCGGTATTCGGCTACGGCTTTCCCAATACGGAACCCGCCTGGTCCATGGACAGCGAACGACCGGTGCCCGAAGACATCCGGCGGGTCCGGCGCGATCTCCTGTCGTCCGATGACGGCCTGGTCACCATGGCGATGGCCGCGCGTGGCCCGGAGCAATCCACCCTCGAAGTCACCAAAACCGACATCGCGGTCGCACGGGATCTGGATCTTCTGATCAGCATGCATGCGGGCAACGGCGCGTTCGGCCTGCCCTACCGTTCCATCGAGCGGATGCATGAGGCAGGCCTCATGGGCCCAGACCTGCAGTATGTACACTGCAATTCCCTGACCGACGAGAGTATCCGGCGCATCGCGGACAGCGGCGGACGCATCGTCTCGACGCCAACGATCGAGCTGCAGATGCAGTTCGGCTATCCGGCCACCACGCGGGCGCTCGCCGCCGGAGTTCGACCCGGCCTGGGCGTCGATGTGGTCACCTCGACGGAGCCCAGCCTCTTTCCGCAGATGGCCGCTGCTTTCCAGGCTGCGAGGCTCCAGGCGCTGGAACGGGGCACCCCCAGCATCGACACCCGCGACCTGCTGCGCTTCGCCACGCTCGACGGCGCAGCCTCGGTAGGGCAGGAACGAAAGACCGGCAGTCTCTCGGTCGGGAAGCAGGCGGACATTCTTCTGCTGCGCCCCCCTGCCCTCACAGCCCTGAACGACCCTGCAGGCTTCGCAGCGCTGGGGGCATCAACAAGCTGCGTCGATACGGTTCTGTTGGCCGGCGCGGTCAGAAAGCGGGCGGGCGTCCTCTGCGGACTTGAAATTGATCGGGCGCAGGCGGAACTTGAAGCTTGCCGTGACCGCCTGTTCGAGACGTCCGGATTCCGTCCGGTCTAGTGTGATAGAACTGGAGATCTATAAAAGCGCCCTTCCGTGTCGCTGCAAAGAGACGCCAGATGAACACTGATGACATGACCATGATCGAAGCGCTGACGACGCTCCACGAGGCGACCGACCGGCAGGGCCCAGGCGACGATTCCTTTTCTCTGGAAATTTTAAGAAGGCTCCCCGAATTACCGTCGGCCTGCACGATTGCGGACTTGGGGTGTGGAACAGGCGCAGCGAGCCTCTTGCTTGCGCGAGAGTTCCAGCAAGAAATCCTCTGCGTCGATACATCTGAAGCCTTTCTGCGGGCTCTGACCCGGAAGGCCGAAAGCGCGGGACTTGAACATCTCATTACAACGCTTTGCGCTGATATGGGTTCTCTCGATCCGGAAGAGCACCGGATTGATCTGCCCTGGTCAGAAGGCGCAGCCTACAATCTGACATTCGAGGGTGCGACGCGAAAGTGGCGGCCGCTCATGGCGGAGAAAGGCATTGCCGTTGTCTCGGAATTAAGCTGGTTCGGCTCGGACCGCCCGCGGGAAGTCGAGGACTACTGGAACGCCGCCTATCCTGAAATGGCGGACGAACAGTCCAACATCGAAAGTGCTGAGCGTCAGGGCTTCGAGCTGCTCTTCACGGAGAGGCTGCCGTCAGATGCATGGTGGAAGAATTACTACGACCCGCTTGGCAACCGACTTGACGCTTTCGGGGCATCACCCTCCAGGACACTGCAGGAAGCAATCTTGGAGACGCGGCAGGAAATAGAACTCTTTCGCAAGTACTCAGCCTATTTCGGATACAGCTTCTACGCGCTGAAGGCGGTTTAACCGGCTTTGCGAATGCGAAAGCTGTAGACACCATCCGCCTCGCTGCTCTCCAGCAGTTCATCACCGGTGGTCTCGCAAAAGGCCTTGAAATCCTGCACCGAGCTCGGGTCGGTCGACTCGACCTCCAGCACCTCACCGCCTGCCATGGGTTTCATCGCCTTGCGGGCACGTAACACCGGCAGTGGACACTTCAGGCCCTTGGTATCGAGCTGAATAGCGCTCATCTCTCGGCTTACTCCCTTTGTGGTCATTGATTGTGATCGGTTCCAGCCCGCTCCCCCTCCCGGCCACCCAATGCCAGTATCCTGTGGGTGACCGGGAGGGGGAGCGGGCCGGTGCTGTCAAAACGCACCTAACGCCCCCAGCGCAAACCCGCGACCATCAACGCGAGCCACGCCAGCAGGAACGCCGTCCCACCCAGCGGCACTACAGCACCGAGAAACCGCAGGCCTGTCAAGGCCATGATGTAGAGAGTTCCCGAGAAGAAAATGCATCCGAAGAGAAGGCTGGCCTGGATCAACGGCACATAGTTGAGGCCGGGTCTTGCCCCGTCCTGACGCGAGATCGCATAGAGGCTGACCGCCAGCAAGGCGATGGCATGCGCCAGACCGTAACGCGCGCCTGTCTGGATCCAGTCCAGCGCGCCCGGGACGACCCGCCCCTCAAGCCCGTGTGCGGCAAAAGCGCCCATCCCGACCGCCAGAAAAGCGTTCATGGCAGCGGCAAAGATCCAGAAACGGGTCATATCATCCTCAAAAGCATCACACTTTACGCCATGCTTAAAATGAGTTGCCGATGTGCGACCCGCAAGTGTCGATTTTTGACATCCCGCAGTTTCAGCAGGCTGTTGTAATCACTATTGAAAAGAGCGGCGAACGTAAACACTCTATCTCCAGGACCCAAACGAGAAACCGAACGCCTGCAATGAATGTCTCTTCCTCCCTCTTCGCCCCGGCGCCGGCGGCCATCGCCCCCTATCTCGAGCGACTGCGCGGCAGCGATGCGCTCGGCATGCCGCTGCTGACGGAGCCCGCGCGCCTCTCCTTGCTGGCGGCTGCGGAGGCCCTGACCTATCGCCGGGCCAAACCCTACATGGGCGCGCCGGGCCGGGAAGTTCAGCAGGACTTCGAGATCTGCATGACTTTCGACGCAAACAGTCCATTCACGGCCCTCGCGAAGAGCCTGGGCGCGCAGCTGCGTGCCGCTGCGCGCGAAATGCCTGATCCGCCCCTGAGCGACGAGCTACGCTTCAACGACATCGCCGTCCAGCGCTATACACCGGGCAGCGCCGGCATCAGTCCTCACCGTGATTTTCTGCAGTTCCGTCAGGTCGTGGTCCTGATTATCCTGGCCGGTCAGGGCCGCTTTTTCGTCTGCGACAACCGCGAAGGCCTGAACCCGACCGAGGTGCCGGTCAAACCCGGCGATGCCCTGCTGATGCAGGCCCCCGACTTCGGCGGCCAGACCCGCCAACCCTTCCACTTTCTGCGCGATATCACCGAACCGCGCGTGGTGGTCGGCCTGCGCTACGACGCCAAGAAAGCCGCGTCTTCCGCCGATTGACCTCAGTCTTCCTGGACCATCGAAATCATATGCAGCGCATTGAGTGCGACCGTCGCCGCGAGATGCGCGGTCATGTCGGCGGGATCGAGCGGCGGGCAGACCGTGTTGATGTCGACCCCGACGATTTTCAGCCCGGTCAGACTGCGCAGTAGCGCCAGGCCCTCATAGGCTGTAGGCCCGCCCCAGGTCGGCTCGCAGACCCCCGGCGCGCAGGAAGCATCGAAGAAATCCATATCCCAGCATATGTAGACTGGCCTGTCCTTTAGCTCTTCCCTGATCGCAGCCATTTGCACCAGGCCGTCACCGGCCAGGGCATCCATGTCGATAATCCGGTATCCGAGCCCATCGGAGAACTCCGCCAACCCGCTCTGCGAAACCGGCCCGCGGCAGCCGATATGGAAGGAGGACCGGGTATCGATCAGCCCCTCCTCCGCCGCGCAGGTAAAGGTCGTCGCTGTGTTATGCCGTTCCTCACCGATGGGAAAGGCATCTGTATGGGCATCAAAGTGCAGCACCGCCAGATCGGTGTAGCGCGCCTTCATGGCCCGAAGCTGCGGCAGGGTCACCGCTCCGTCCCCGCCGAAGGTCACCGGCACCGCCCCTGCCTTGAGAATATGCGCAGTCGCCTGCTCCATAGCCTCGAAAGACGCGTCCACCCACCCCGAAGTCACCACCGCATCCCCGCAGTCCACCAGCCCGAGGTCCGCAATCGCATCGCGTTCGGAAAAGCCGAACAGCCGCCGATCCAGCGCCAGAGACTGCTGCCGAATTGCGCTCGGTCCATGACGCGCACCAATGCGCACCTGATTGGTCCCGCAATCAAACGGCAACCCGAGGATGGCGGCTTTTGCGCCGGTCAGGTCGAGGCTGTTCGGAACGCCCATAAAGCCCTGGGTCGGACGGAAGAGGTTTGGTGTTTCTGTCATGCCGGTGCGCTTAACTCTGCATTGCTTGAAACGACGGAGTTTATCGACGCGGGGCGCAAAAGCACAACACCAGCTATTTCGCGTCCTTCCCAGGACGGCCCTGGCAAACGCGAAAGCACTCTAGTTATTCGGTTTTAAGACAAGGACATCTTCCATAGGAAAAACATCATCATAGTGACTGAGAAGAGCACGTTGAAAAGCCGGAGTTTCGGTCACAGCGAGTACTCTGCTCGACGATAGCAGAATGCTGCAGGGAGCACCTTCAGAGGCATCCTCTTCCTCTGAACTGACGCAACGGTCGGTGAACAATCCAGGCTCTTCATCAATGTACTCGGCGAACCTCGCTTCAAACACATCCATCCTGGCGGAAACGATCACAAGACGACCGGTGAGGAAATCTGCACCGAACAACAGGTATCGTGGCTCCGCTGTATCGAACATCTTCGTGCCTTCCGAAACGAGAGAAGCCACATTCACGTTGAAGATCAAGCGCTCACCGAAGTACCCGACCCGTAGCTCGCCCTCCAAGACGTTATCGTTTTCCACAAATATAAAATCGAACCAGCCGTCGTTCTCTTCCTGCGCTTTTAGTTCTAACGCAATCGCCTCGTTCATATCGGCTGCGATCCATTTCCCGGCAACACTGGGAGCGCCTTCCGAATGAGCCGACCCGATCAAGGGTCGTTCAACAACACTCTTGCAAGCCGCAATTGCTATGAGCGCAGCAGCGAAAACACAAAACCGCCAAGTCCTTGAAAACATCCCATCCAACCCATTCGTCGTTACCTAAGTCCGGATCGAGCAGACATAAGCCCCAAATTCGGTCAAACTAAGGAGATAGTGGGGAACAGATTTGAACAGCCTGATATATGCAGGCATCGGTATTCTGCGGCGGGCGGTTCCTCAATGGCTGCATTGCTCCATCCCCTTCGATGACCAGATTCTCTTTGCCTCATCGCACCACAAGTTTGCAATGTGGACAAAGCGAGACCTGATCATGATGATGGAGTAAGGCGTTTTACCCCGGCGGGTGAAGGCGCGCTAACTCGAAGACTCCGGCAGCTCTCTCTGATCTAAACCCCGCGCTCTCGAACCTTGAGTGGCTGGTAGCGCTGGTGGCAATGAAAGACTGGAACAGGCGCAGAGGAGCGTTGCTACAAACGCTTTTAAATTTTGATAGATATTCAAACTGGATCGAGCGCACAAAACAAGACCTGACCCCGGTTACTTACAGTTGCAACTGAGCGGGTGTCCATATACGTACACACATCACCCCGGTTAAATGCACACTCAAGTACTTTGAGTTATTTCTTTTTGCAACCGGAAAATCTCGATCCTACGACTACAAAATAAATAGTCGCAGCAACAGAATATAAATAGGAATAGTTATCTATATCATCGTACAATTTGTGCATAAACAACCCATAAAACAATCCAACAGCGCCAATACACACAAGAAAATAAGATAACATAAAAATAATTTCCAAGTATCTACTGCTTATACTACAACTAAAAACAAAGGCTTTTTGAAAAATAGCCAACACAACTCTAATTATTACGGAAAACAGAATCAAAAACCATAAAAAATACTCATAAATAAGCCCCTCTAACATTCATAAATTTCCATGAAAAAATGACGCGTAATATGTGAAAATACAATCTTCATTTACTGCCCGTCCAAAGAACATGCTCAGCGATTAAGGCGTTTATAGCCATCGTACAGAGTAGCTCCAGAGGTTCCGCCTTCTAATAGTAAACCGCCGCGCGTCAACTGACGATATGCAGGTTCAAAGCCCCACTTCCCCGAAAGGTTATTGCCTCTGGGTTTACCAAAACTATTCAACCTAGGAATAGGCCGAACCAAAGCTCCTGCTGACCCAACCAAATTTGCCCCGGCGTAAACGAGATTTCCTGTTTCTTGCCCTAATGCGTCTATAGCAAGTTGCCTAACAGGTCCGCTTTCGCCCGAAAAACCTTCATACACGTTACTACCACCCAGTACGATTAGTGGAGCTCCGCCAACGCATCCCGCAGCTGTTGCACACAACGAAGCACCTGCAGCGATCTGGCTTGCGCCACCTGCCACTGTCAAGCCTTGTTCAATTAAAGCGCCGTTCTCTTCAATAAATTCTGCTGTGGTGTTCACTGCAGTTTGGGCGCCTGATACAATTCCGTCAAAAACCTTCTCCAAAATGTGTCGCTCATCATTAAAGAATCGGCTCATGGCACCGGTGACAGCACCATTGGCGAATTTACCGCCTCCTAGTTCTGCGGTAGCCCCGCCCACCACTGCTGCGACAGCCGTGCGCGCTGCGACAGCACCTGGACTGACATCACCTTCTGCGATTAGATCAATTCCTGGCGCAGCTAACTGCGCAGCCGCTCCAGCTATAAACCCATTCTTGAAGTCTCCGCCCCTTAAACGGCTTGAAGCACCACCAACAGCACCGTGCGCAAGCGTTTTGGCAATGTGCCCTGGCCTGAGAAAACCAGTATCAACATTCTTGAATGCCTCGCCAATCCCATGGAACGCAGCTGCAGTAGCGAACGTTACGCCCGCGGATATGAGGGCCTGCCCTAAGTCCCCACCGTTAGCAAGGGTGACAAGCCCCGAAAATGCTGCAGATATGAGCGCAGTGGCCCACCCCTGCAAGCCGGGAATGAAGTTGATCCCAATCTGAATGGCCGCGGTGACGTACTGATTCTGCAGAGCCTTCTTGATCAGATTCCCGACCGCCTTGAAGGCTTTTTTGAAGAACTTCCCGATCTTCTTAAAGATCTTCTTAAAGAAGAACCCGGATGGGTCCGTATAGCTCAGCGGGTTGTTCTTGACGTAAGAGTAGCGGTTAAAGGATTGCGTATCGCTCGGCGCCTGCACGTTGGGATCGGCGGAGAGGAAGCGTCCCAGGGTCGGATCGTAGACCCGGCCGTTCATGTGGATCAGCCCGACACCGTCCAGATGCTCGTGGCCAGTGAATCCTCTGGGCGTTTCGCTGGGTGCCGCTGGCACCCCGGCGTTCCAGTCGGTCAGGCGGCGTTTGCCGTGGGCATCGTAAGAGAGATGCTCGGTGACCACGCCTTGCTCGTCGGTGATGGATTCCACCGAGCCCAGATGATCCTTGTGCAGGTAACGGGTCTTGTCGGTGAGCGCCTGGCCGTCATCGATCTGGGTGTAGATCGCCAGCGTGCCGCCACCGGAGCGGATGTAATGCACCAGCTCGTCCGGCTGGTTCAGACGGCTGCGCCGTTCGTAACTGCTGCCGATATAGGTCGTCGTCGTGGTCAGGCCGTTGGTCAGGCTGTTCTGCTGAATGCGGGCGCGGCTGGGGCCATAGACGAATGACGTCTGGTTGCCGGTCAGGCTGTCGCTGATGCTCTGGGGTTTGTTGAAGGAGGTCCAGGAGGTGGTCCGTCCGGCCCCGGAGATCATGCTGCCGTTGGCGTCGTAGCTGTAGGTGTTGGCCCCCGCCGTGGTGACCGCGTGCGGCCCTGCTCCGTTCTGACCGTAGAGATAAGCCCCCACATCCGACTTGTTGGTGATGTTGCCCAGCGCATCGTAGGCATAGGTCGTGGTGTTGAGCGTGGTCGCACTGGCCGTATCGGTCAGCGTGCTGGAAAGAAGCCGGTTCAGGCCGTCGTAGGTAAAGGCCTCTTTCCGATCCCGCGCCAGGTCATTGCGTTCCTGGAGATTGCCCAGAGTATCGAAGTTGAAGCTTAGGTTCTGGATGGAGGTGCCGCTGTGGTTGGTCTGGATGGAATCCAGCAGGGCCGTGGCCGGATCGTAGGCCCGGTCGGTGACCACGCCGTTGCCCAGGGTCTCCTGGGTCACCATGCCTTCCGCATCGACCGTATTGGCCTGCCAGTAGACCGTGCCGCCCAGGATCTCGGAGACCGAGCCCAGGAAGCCGTTGGCGGTGTAGTTGTTCTGGACCGCAAAGCCCGAAGGATAGGTGATGGTGCTGGGACGCCCCAACGCGTCGTAGGTCAGCGAGGTCGTATAGACCGTCGCGGAGATGGTGGTGGTGGTGGTATCCGGACGGCCCAGACTGTCGTAGTTGGCGACCTCCAGATAACCATTGGGGCCGGAGACCTGATGGATCTTGCCGATCCCCTTGGTGGCCGTGTCGTAAGTCCAGGTGGTGGTGCCCTCGGCCTCGATCCGGGTCGCCATGCGACCCAGCAGGTCGTAGGTCATGGTGACCGTCTGCAGCTTGGCGTCGGTCTGAGAGACCAGCTCACCCAGGACGTTATAGCTGTAGGACCAGGTCCCCATGTCGGGATCGACCATGCCGGTCTTACGGCCGCGCTGGTCGTAGGACATCGTCGTGAGCACGCCATTGGCATTGGTCTGCAATAGATTGCCGTAGGCGTCGTAGCTGTAGGTGGCCGAAGTCGCCGCGGTCGACACATCGCTGTGACCTTCACTGAGAACCAGTTCGCCGATGGCATTCTGGGTCTTGCTTTCGGTCTGGAAGAGCGCGT
>CANLSF010000011.1:2500-5900 GCA_947493695.1 uncultured Kiloniellaceae bacterium
CCCGATGTCTGTCTGCCATGCTCTACTCTACGGTATTCGGAGTTTGGTTAGGTTTGGTAAGCCTCGCGGCCCCCTAGCCCATCCAGTGCTCTACCCCCGTAGGTAATACATGACGCTCTACCTAAATAGATTTCGCGGAGAACCAGCTATCTCCGAGTTTGATTGGCCTTTCACCCCTAACCACAGGTCATCCAGTAACTTTTCAACGTTATCTGGTTCGGCCCTCCAGTGCGTGTTACCGCACCTTCAGCCTGCCCATGGCTAGATCACTCGGTTTCGGGTCTAATCCTACGAACTATGGCGCCCTATTCAGACTCGCTTTCGCTGCGCCTACACCTAACGGCTTAAGCTTGCTCGTAAAATTAACTCGCTGACCCATTATACAAAAGGTACGCGGTCACTCCTCAAGGGAGCTCCCACAGATTGTAAGCATTCGGTTTCAGGCGCTATTTCACTCCCCTCATCGGGGTACTTTTCACCTTTCCCTCACGGTACTTGTTCACTATCGGTCACCAAGGAGTACTTAGGCTTGGAGGGTGGTCCCCCCACGTTCAGACAGGATTTCACGTGTCCCGCCCTACTCAAGGACCTCTATGTCTTCTACCCCTACGGGACTATCACCCACTATGGTCCAACTTTCCAGATGGTTCAGGTTCTAACATAAAGGCCACTGGCCTGGTCCGCGTTCGCTCGCCACTACTAACGGAGTATCGGTTGATTTCCTTTCCTCCGGCTAATGAGATGTTTCAGTTCGCCGGGTTTGCTTCCCTAACCTATGTATTCAGTTAGGGATGACCCTAAAGGGCCGGGTTTCCCCATTCGGACATTCACGGATCAAAGCTTGCTCACAGCTCCCCATGACTTTTCGCAGTGTGCCACGTCCTTCATCGCCTCTTGGTGCCAAGGCATCCACCAAATGCTCTTAAAGCGCTTGATCCAACAAAATCCCGTCACGCGCAGGGACAAGCCCTACGCATTCAACGGTTCAGATCGATTATCAAGACCAGATAAGAACCTTATCGCTCCAGCACTTCAAAACCCCGTCCCCCTCTCGGAAAACACAGCTTTGCCGCCAGAGCCAAAAGCTCTCATCAACAAACAGATTTACAATGTCAAACAGCCGAACCACAGCTGATCACCTAAGCAATCAACCGCGCTTCATAAACCCCGATGGAAAACCACCAGAGAGAATTTGTCCATCGCGCCCGATGCGCGACGATATCCTCAACGAAAGACCTAACGGCCTATAATTCCATTCCAAACAGAGCCTCTACGCCAAAAATCTTTGGTGGAGGCGGACGGGATCGAACCGACGACCTGAAGCTTGCAAAGCTACCGCTCTCCCAACTGAGCTACGCCCCCTCAAAGATTCTTATCCTGATAGAACGACCAGAAAGAATGGTGGGCCGAGGAGGACTTGAACCTCCGACCTCACGCTTATCAAGCGCGCGCTCTAACCAGCTGAGCTACCAGCCCCCATGCCCAGACGCGCAAAACCACCAAAGGGCAAAAACCCAAAGGCAATCAAGAACGGACTGGACCTGACCTGTAAACACAGGCCCGGGAAATCAGGCGTCTTTCGTTAAGGAAGGGATACGTGGTCGGCGGTTACATGAGAAAGCGTTAGCTTCTGATAAGTGACGTCCCGGAAAGTAAACACATGAGATGCTTACTCTCGTACGGACATCCTTAGAAAGGAGGTGATCCAGCCGCAGGTTCCCCTACGGCTACCTTGTTACGACTTCACCCCAGTCGCTGACCTTACCGTGGTCGGCTGCCTCCTAAAAGGTTAGCGCACCGGCTTCGGGTAAAACCAACTCCCATGGTGTGACGGGCGGTGTGTACAAGGCCCGGGAACGTATTCACCGTGGCATGCTGATCCACGATTACTAGCGATTCCACCTTCATGCTCTCGAGTTGCAGAGAACAATCCGAACTGAGACGGTTTTTGGGGATTAGCTCACCCTCGCGGGGTCGCTGCCCACTGTCACCGCCATTGTAGCACGTGTGTAGCCCAGCCCGTAAGGGCCATGAGGACTTGACGTCATCCTCGCCTTCCTCCGGCTTGTCACCGGCAGTTCCCCTAGAGTGCCCAGCTTAACCTGCTGGCAACTAAGGGCGAGGGTTGCGCTCGTTGCGGGACTTAACCCAACATCTCACGACACGAGCTGACGACAGCCATGCAGCACCTGTCCTCGATCCAGCCGAACTGAAGGAAACCGTCTCCGGTAACCGCGATCGAAATGTCAAGAGCTGGTAAGGTTCTGCGCGTTGCTTCGAATTAAACCACATGCTCCACCGCTTGTGCGGGCCCCCGTCAATTCCTTTGAGTTTTAATCTTGCGACCGTACTCCCCAGGCGGTGTGCTTAAAGCGTTAGCTGCGCCACCGAGACACCACGTGCCCCAACGGCTAGCACACATCGTTTACAGCGTGGACTACCAGGGTATCTAATCCTGTTTGCTCCCCACGCTTTCGCGCCTCAGCGTCAGTATCGGGCCAGATAGCCGCCTTCGCCACTGGTGTTCTTCCTAATATCTACGAATTTCACCTCTACACTAGGAATTCCGCTATCCTCTCCCGATCTCTAGATTACCAGTTTTAGAGGCAGTTCCCAGGTTGAGCCCAGGCCTTTCACCCCTAACTTGATATTCCGCCTACGCGCCCTTTACGCCCAGTAATTCCGAACAACGCTTGCCCCCTCCGTATTACCGCGGCTGCTGGCACGGAGTTAGCCGGGGCTTCTTCTACGGGTACCGTCATCATCTTCCCCGTCGAAAGAGCTTTACAACCCTAAGGCCTTCTTCACTCACGCGGCATGGCTGGATCAGGCTTGCGCCCATTGTCCAATATTCCCCACTGCTGCCTCCCGTAGGAGTCTGGGCCGTGTCTCAGTCCCAGTGTGGCTGATCATCCTCTCAGACCAGCTATAGATCGTAGACTTGGTAGGCCATTACCCCACCAACTATCTAATCTAACGCGGACTCATCTCAGGACGCATAAAGCTTTCCCGTTTCCGGCGTATGCGGTATTAGCCATCGTTTCCAATGGTTATTCCCCATCCCGAGGTAGATATCCACGCGTTACTCACCCGTGCGCCACTAATCCCGAAGGATCCGTTCGACTTGCATGTGTTAGGCCTGCCGCCAGCGTTCGTTCTGAGCCAGGATCAAACTCTCAAGTTGACCTGTAATCTCCAAATCCTCAGATAAGGCCAGAACCGAAATCCAAACCAAACCAAAGACCCAAAGATACGTATAAAAAGGCTCCTACACTTTACGCATAGTATGTAACGTTAGATGCGCAAAACATAGGCCCTACATGTGAAACAATACTATCCCACACAGACCGCCGACCGCGCATCCCTTCCAAATTCATATTCACTATGTCAAAGAACCGGC
>CANLSF010000012.1 GCA_947493695.1 uncultured Kiloniellaceae bacterium
TCCAGAGCAAAGATCTTGTCATTCCCGCCGCGACCGATCAGCGTGTCGTCACCGGCACCCCCAAACATATTTCCGCCACGTGCCTTAGCCTTGATATAGAGTGGTGGTGTGATGTTCTCCGGCAGGTTCGACACCGCCCAGGCGCCGTCCGCGAAGGTGATGTTCTCGACATCCGCATTTACACGGTCTACACCGCTATGAGTCGCACCGTCGCGGCCCTGGTAGGTTATCTTCAAGGCACCGCCGGTCTCAGGGGTGATCCAATAGTCCGCTCGTTTGCCGCCGAAAACCACTGTATCGCTGCCGGCTCCCCCGCTGTAGGTATCGTTGCCCCGACCACCAATCAGTGTGTCGTTGCCGTCTTCGCCGAACAGCAAATCGTTCCCGGCTTCGCCAATCAGAGTATCATTGCCTTCACGGCCATAGAGACGATCATGGCCTGCTTTGCCGTTGATCGTATCGGCACCAGCATCGCCGGTCAGCGTTTCCGAACTCGCTCCACCATCGAGAACCAAGCCTGGAATTGGTGGGATTGTGAGGTCACCCGTAAAGATCTCCCGGTCAAGGAATCTTAGGCGCGCGACACCGTTGATGTAATCGGTACCTTCATTGCCGTTCGCGGCATTCAGGTCGATCACCGTTGTCCCACCAAGGTGGTCACGAGCTATCTCGTAGTCAGCGAAATTTCCGTCATAGAGGACGACATCATTGGTGCCATGCGCCTCGCCATCGATCCAGTCGTCACCGGCACCGCCGTGGAAGGTATCTAGTCCATGTTCACCATGAAGCGTATCGTCACCGGCACCGCCATACAATAAATCGTCATGTGTCCCTCCAAGCAGTGAATCTGTACCCTCACCTCCATACAGAGTGTCATGCCCAGAACCACCGCTTAAGCTATCATCGCCAGACTCGCCATAGAGAGTATCCTGACCCCAGTGTCCACTTAAAGTATCGTTTCCATCTCCACCATGCATTATGTCGACATTAATGCCACCGATCCCAGAATCGTTCCCATCCCCCCCATTCAGGTGATTATTGCCGTCTCCGCCATACATAAGGTCGTCGCCTTGTCCGCCATCAAGTCGGTCATCTCCTTCGTCACCAAAAAGCCGATCGTTTCCAACACCACCAAACAGACTGTCGTTACCCTCATCGCCTCTGAGTGTGTCGTCACCACCATATCCATACAGCGTATCGGCAGCAGTATAGCCATCGAGGCTATCTGCACCTTCTGTGCCATAGAGAGTAAGATCGGGCACTTCTGGGATTTCAAAGCTGTCCGCAGACACAAGCTCGTTGGTGAACTGAAACCACTCTACGTTGGTGACAAAATCAGTTCCTTCATCACCTTCAAAGGTAAACAAATCGACGAAAGTGAAATCACCTCGGTAATCACGTTCTATCGTGAAGCTGCTTTGTGATCCGTTGAACACGACTACGTCGTTCGAACCGCCCTGACCATCAAGCCAATCACTGCCCGTGCTAGCAATCAACGTATCGTCGCCGTTGCCTCCAAACAGGCTATCGTCGTCATGTCCACCGTCGAGGAAGTCGTTACCGTGGCTACCTTCCAAGGTGTCATTGTCATTTCCACCATATAGCGAATGGCCGCCACCGCCGTTTACGACAAGGTGATCATCACCATTTCCACCGTCCAGAGTGTCGGTGCCCGAGCCGAAGCCTCCATTCAAGTAATCATTGCCAAACCACCCTTGGAGCACATCACTACCGTCACCGCCATTCAGGCGGTCATCGCCAAATCCCCCATCAATAGTATCGTTACCACTGTCACCAGTTAGACTGTCGTTGCCGCGTCCGCCCGACAGAATGTCGTTGCCGTTTCCTCCGACCAAACGATCGAGACCATCGCCCCCGGAAAGACTATCGTCGCCGAACCCACCATTTAGTGAGTCATCCCCAGAATCACCGGAAAGCAGGTCGTTTGAGTTTCCACCTGACAAAGAGTCGTTGTGGGCACCGCCGAACAGCGTGTCGCGTCCTTCACCACCTACGAGGAGGTCTCTACCACTTCCGCCTTGCAAGAAATTGTCGAGATCGTTCCCATAGATCCTATCGTTCCCCGACCCCCCGACGGCATTCTCAATCTCGGCGCCATAGGCAATCGCCACATTTTGGTTTAGAGCGCCGGTGCTGCTGAAACCACCTTCCCGCAAATCCATCGTCGTCGACGAGTTAAAGCCAGAGAAGTCGAGCGTATCGATACCACCTGCGTCCCAAATGGCGACGATCGGATTTGTATTTACAGTGAAATCGAAGGAAGCCCGCCCGGCAGTCGAGTTAAATCCGTATACTGTATCGCCGGTCCGAGTCGTCGTATCAGCGCCGTAAGCTTCTTGGATCGCCGCAATGTCATGCAGCAAAGGCGCAGCCGGAAACCTCTCGGCGCCATTAACGTGATCTGCACCTGAGTTGCTGGCCGCGAAATAAGACATCACCGTGTACTTGAGGGTGTCCTGGGCGTACTCGGCGGAATTGTTGTAGGTGATTGTCCCACCTGATCCGGCATTGTACTCGCCGGGGTGCTCAAGGCCCAAGGCGTGACCGATCTCATGAATCATGGTCATGAAACCATAATCATCGAGCTTAAGCTGACCATTGTAGTAATAGTTCGGGTTGATCAGGATATCGCCACTGACATCACGGCCCTCAACCACCGTCCCAGGCAAAAAAGCGCCGGCAACCTCGGCAAGGGTCGAATTAAAAAGCTGAATGTCTCCGTTGGGGCCGCTTGTTTCGGTCAAAGAAACTGCGATCACATCATCCCAGAGTGCCATCGCCTCCCTGGCCGCTGTCATCTGCGCAGCGCTAAAACGGCCGAAGTCAACGCCTGTGCCAATATATTCAACAGGTTGAGTCTGCGCAAAACTGAAGCTGATCGTGCTGCCATTCCAGAACTCGCCGTTCCGGTTGAGATTGTCGACGATTTGGTCCAGCGTCCAAGTCGGTTTCGCCACTGAGATATTCCCTTCGATCACATTACAAGCGGCCTACGCTGGCCACCCTCGAAGAGTGCAAACCCTGTTTGGAAGCGAACGGCGAAAATCCATCCGACCAAACGAACGACATCTCAAGGAATGAAAGTCACGCGCGAAAACACAGGCCCCCCAAGCCCTGTAAAAATTCGTACTACTTGCACGTACACTTATCTAATTGATAACGCCGATTAACACTCTGTTAAGAAAATTAATCGGACTTTAGTGTGTATGCAACTATTAAAACGAAAATATCTGCTCTGTGACACAATTATGCATACACAACAGCCTTTGAACAAAAATACCCGCAAAGATAGATTTACGCGCCGGAGTTATCATTTTAACAATAGGGCTTTACTAAAAGTAGAAAACTAGAATTATTCTTATTTTATCATTTAGGGTTAACGCTTTTTCACCACCCTGCAGCGAACGATGCTCTCTAACCGCCTATAACATTAAGATCTGGTTTGTTGGGTCGTCCACCAGATCCGCGATTGACTCGAAGGTGCCTGCTGCACCACTCCCGAGAGCATCGAAGACAACGTCCGCACCATTGGAGAAATTCACCTGTACGTTGCCGCCAGCCCCTTCATTGATGATTGAAACGATTTGCGCGTCTATGTCCGATATGTCATTTCCGGCACCGTCCAGGACATCCGAGAGCTGCAAAATATCTTCAGAACGGTCAAAGTCGCTGATCCGATCGGACCCAGCGCTGCTCAAGAGGCTAAAGAAGAAGATATCCGCTTCGCTGCCACCGTTCAGCACATCGTCGCCCAGACCACCGATCAGGGTGTCACTGCCTGCACCGCCAGAGAGACGGTTGTTCCCTTCGTTACCGGTAATGACGTTGTTATCGCCATTGCCCGAGCCGTTGATGTTCCCGCCGCCGGTCAGAACCAGGTTCTCGAAGTTGGCCCGCAGTCCATAGCTGAAAT
>CANLSF010000013.1 GCA_947493695.1 uncultured Kiloniellaceae bacterium
GGCGCCAGATACTTCCGGCCTTCATCGAAGCTCGGATAGGCATTGCCGATCGCGCAGTTGTTGCCGATGTCGCTCGAGATAATCGCTTCCTTCGGCAGACCCGCCTGGATCGCACGCCAGGCCTGACGCGGTGAAAGACGCTCTGCGTCCCGTGCACGGGCGTCTTCGTTCCAGCTCGTGCCCGGATCGTCGTCCTCGTGGTCCATCGAGCTCAGCGCCTGCAGCCAGGCCGACTTGGTCTGATGGATCGTCGCCTTACGGGCGTCGCGGTCCGTGTCACCAGCGGTCGGTGCGAGCTGCTCCAGGATCTGCTGAGCGACCTTCTTGGCGTCGCCGCAGATGCCTACGGAAACCTTCTTGGTCAGGCCGATACGATCGGAGTTGATGTCCACCTGGATGATCTTGGCGTCTTTCGGCCAGTAATCGATGCCGTAGCCCGGCAGGGTGGAGAAGGGATTGAGGCGCGTGCCCAAAGCCAGGACCACGTCAGCCTGCGCGATCAGCTCCATACCGGCTTTCGAGCCGTTGTAGCCCAGAGGGCCAGCGGCCAGCGGATGGCTGCCCGGGAAGCTGTCGTTGTGCTGGTAACCACTGCACACAGGTGCATCGAGACGCTCGGCCAGAGCCACACAGTCGGGGATCGCGTTGCCGATCACTACACCTGCGCCCGAGAGGATCACCGGGAACTTGGCTTCGGAGAGCAGGCGGGCGGCCTCTGTGATGGCGGCTTCACCACCGGCGGGACGCTCAAGGCGGACGATCTGCGGCAGCTCCACGTCGATGACCTGGGTCCAGAAGTCACGCGGCACGTTCATCTGTGCCGGCGCCGAGCCACGGATGGCTTTCTCGATCACCCGGTTCAGCACCTCGGGGATCCGCGAGGCATCGCGGACTTCTTCCTGATAGCAGACCATGTCGCGGAACAG
>CANLSF010000014.1 GCA_947493695.1 uncultured Kiloniellaceae bacterium
TAAGTATAAGAGGTGGTGACTTTGAGGGCCGGAATGTCCGGCTCGATGATTTCCTTGGTCAGCAGGCCGTTGGCCGCGTTGTACTCCCAGGCCGATTTGCGGGACTCGTTAGGAGCCCCGGGTCGGGACTTGGTCACCGTGGTGCTGGTGACACGGCCCAGGATCCAGTTGACCTCGTCGTTGGTGTAGATACTGGCGGTCTGGGTACTGAAGACCTGCCCCGCCGTCGCCCCTGTCGTCTCGTCGGTCACCGTCTGGGTGATATCGGTGGCGTTGCCGTAGCTGTCGTAGGTCGAAGTCGTGGTGGTGCTGGAGACCAGGAAGCCCGCGTTGTTGCTGTCGGTGATCTCGTAGGCCTTGGAGGTCGAACTGTCCGCATAGGGGAAGAGCACCGAGGGCTGGTTGGTCGCTGTGCCATCGAAGATGGTCAGGCTGGCGTAGGTGGAATCCACCTGCTTGACCAGATCCACCACCGCGCCGCTGTCCAGGCGCGTGACGCTGCTGTCCACCTGTCCGGTGAAGGGATAGGTCTGGTTATAGGTGGTGGTGGTCAGGATCTCGGTCTGCTCATCCCGCGCCGTAACAGTGCGGAAACCCAGGAAGCCCCGGCCCTGGGCATGTACCTTGGCCCCGGCATAGGTGTAATTAATGACCGCCTGACCTTCCAGGTTACCCGGGGTCTCGGTCTTGCCGTCATCCTGGGTGACCGAAGAGACCACCTGCAT
>CANLSF010000015.1 GCA_947493695.1 uncultured Kiloniellaceae bacterium
GACGACATTGTGGTTGCCGGCAGTGGCAATAATAAAGTCTTTGGTTACGCGGGTAACGATGTGATTGTCAGCAAGGGAGGACGGGATCAGCTCTTCGGGATGGAGGATGACGACACGCTGGTTTCTGGCAGTGGGAACGACAAGCTCTTCGGTGGTCTGGGTAACGACACGCTTTTAGGCGGGAGCGGGAATGACCAGCTTTTCGGCATGGAAGGTGACGATTTCATGTACGGAGGCAATAACAACAACAAGCTTTTTGGCGGTGCCGGCAACGATACGATGTTCGGTGGCAAGCACGTTGACAAGATCTACGGTCAGGACGGGGACGACACGATCAACGGTGGCGCCGGTCGGGACAAGCTCTACGGCATGGATGGGGATGATACCATCGAAGGCGGCAAGCACGATGACAAGCTCTACGGTATGGACGGCAACGACCGGCTGAGTGGCGGCAGCGGCAAGGACACGTTGCTTGGCGGCGACGGCGACGATACCTATGTGATCGACACTAAGGACATAATCGGTGAGGGCGTCGGACAGGGTGTTGATACGGTCGAGAGCTATTTCAGCTATGGACTGCGGGCCAACTTCGAGAACCTGGTTCTGACCGGCGGCGGGAACATCAACGGCTCGGGCAAT
>CANLSF010000016.1 GCA_947493695.1 uncultured Kiloniellaceae bacterium
TCCTGGTTCAGGATCACCTCGATGAAGGTCGTGACACCGTCCTTCTGCGCGTCGCAGGCGGTCTTCAGTGCAGTGGTCAGTTCCTCCTGCGTGTTGACCGTCACACCCTTCAGGCCACAGCCCTCAGCAACCTTCGCATAGCTCAGGTTCAGATCGAGCTCCGTACCCACGAAGTTGTTGCTGTACCACAGCGTCGTGTTGCGCTTCTCCGCACCCCACTGGTAGTTCCGGAAAATCACCATGGTGATCGCAGGCCATTCGTCACGGCCGACCGAGGTCATCTCGTTCATGGAGATACCGAACGCACCGTCACCGGCAAAACCAACCACCGGCGTATCCCGGCAGCCGATCTTCGCACCGATGATCGCAGGGAAACCATAGCCGCAAGGTCCGAACAGACCTGGCGCCAGATACTTCCGGCCTTCATCGAAGCTCGGATAGGCATTGCCGATCGCGCAGTTGTTGCCGATGTCGCTCGA
>CANLSF010000017.1 GCA_947493695.1 uncultured Kiloniellaceae bacterium
GTGCAGTACTACGACAAGATGAACCGTGTGTTCCGCACGGAATCCATCGCCTTTGACGGCACGACCAAGATCTACGTTAACACCAGCTATAACCCGCGCGGCGAATCCCACATGGTCTCGCGGCCCTATTTCGAGGGGACGCTGCCCGCAGACATCAAGTGGGCGACGACCCACTACGATCAGCTGGGCCGGCGCATGAGCGTCATCGCTCCCGACGGCGGCATTCAGGAGTTCGACTACGGTGGGCTCACCACCCAGACCACCAACGCGCTCTTCCAGACCGAAAGCAAGACCCAGAATGCCATCGGCGAACTGGTTCTCAGTGAAGGTCA
>CANLSF010000018.1 GCA_947493695.1 uncultured Kiloniellaceae bacterium
GTGCCGTCGGCGCGCAGCTCCTTGGTCTTGCGGCCGAAAGCGTCGTATTCCCAGGTTGTCGTGATGTTGTTGGGACCGGTCAGGCTGGTGACCACCCCAAACCTGGCGTCGGTGACCATGCTCTCGCTGTGGCCCAGGGCGTTGGCGCTGGAGATGGGGAACTGGCCGATGGCATCATAGCTGGTGGTGGAGCCGCGGGCGGTGATCCCTGCCCCGTCAACTGTGGCGCCGGTTTCGTTGCCGAAGCTGTCGTAAGTATAAGAGGTGGTGACTTTGAGGGCCGGAATGTCCGGCTCGAT
>CANLSF010000019.1 GCA_947493695.1 uncultured Kiloniellaceae bacterium
TCCGTGCGGAACACACGGTTCATCTTGTCGTAGTACTGCACCGAGGGCGTGTTGATGGCGGCACCGCCGGTCGCGAAGTCCTGGGTTGTGATCTTATAGACCGACCCAGGCTGGCAAGCGGCATCGCAAAGAGCATAGGTGATCTGGCTTTCCGTGCCGTCGGCGCGCAGCTCCTTGGTCTTGCGGCCGAAAGCGTCGTATTCCCAGGTTGTCGTGATGTTGTTGGGACC
>CANLSF010000020.1 GCA_947493695.1 uncultured Kiloniellaceae bacterium
TCGTCACGGCCGACCGAGGTCATCTCGTTCATGGAGATACCGAACGCACCGTCACCGGCAAAACCAACCACCGGCGTGTCCCGGCAGCCGATCTTCGCACCGATGATCGCAGGGAAGCCATAGCCGCAAGGTCCGAACAGACCCGGCGCCAGATACTTCCGGCCTTCATCGAAGCTCGGATAGGCATTGCCGATCGCGCAGTTGTTGCCGATGTCGCTCGA